>NZ_CP176856.1:0-10000 GCF_046622605.1 Brevibacillus centrosporus
TTGGATGCAGCGATTAGCGAGCTATGGCGCAAGGTCCTGGCTAAGATAGAAAAATCGCTAAGCAAACCCAGTTTTGATACCTGGCTGAAGGCGACCAAGGCTACTACATTAGAAGAAGATGCATTGATCGTAGTGGCCCCGAACGACTTCGCCAGAGATTGGCTCGAAACCAGGTACTCTCAATTGATCACCGATACACTATATGAAGTGACTGGTATCAATATGAAGGTAAAATTCGTCGTCCTGCAAAATCCGGATGCCGCATTTGCCGATGAACAGCCTGTCCCACGGGCGAAGGCACCAGCCGCGCCCACAGCAGCAGACGATCAACCGCCCAGTATATTGAATCCAAAGTATACGTTTGACACATTCGTGATTGGGTCAGGAAACCGTTTTGCGCATGCAGCGTCCCTTGCTGTTGCAGAAGCTCCTGCCAAAGCGTACAATCCCCTCTTTATTTACGGGGGCGTTGGACTTGGTAAGACTCACTTGATGCACGCGATTGGCCATTATGTCATCCAGCACAATCCATCCGCTAAAGTTGTCTATTTGTCGTCTGAAAAATTTACGAACGAGTTCATCAACTCCATCCGGGACAACAAGGCCGTAGAGTTCCGCAACAAGTACCGGAGCGTAGATGTTCTATTGATTGACGACATTCAGTTTCTGGCAGGCAAAGAATCGACGCAGGAAGAGTTCTTTCATACATTTAACGCGCTTCATGAAGAAAGCAAGCAGATCATCATTTCCTCTGACCGGCCTCCCAAGGAGATCCCGACACTGGAGGACCGACTGCGTTCCCGCTTCGAATGGGGCTTGATTACCGATATTCAGCCGCCTGATTTGGAAACGCGGATTGCTATTTTGCGCAAAAAGGCAAAAGCGGAGAACTTGGACATTCCCAATGAGGTCATGGCTTATATCGCCAACCAGATCGATAGCAACATTCGCGAACTTGAAGGCGCCCTGATCCGTGTAGTTGCTTACTCATCCTTGATCAATCGCGATATTGATACGCAGCTGGCAGCAGAAGCACTGAAAGATATTATTCCGTCTTCTCGCCCTCGCGTGATCACCATCATCGATATTCAACGCGCCGTTGGAGAAGCATTCAGCCTCAAGCTGGAGGATTTCAAAGCGAAAAAGCGGACGAAAACAGTAGCTTTCCCGCGCCAAATCGCGATGTACCTCTCCAGAGAGCTGACAGATGCGTCGTTGCCGAAAATCGGTGACGAATTCGGTGGACGTGACCATACAACCGTGATCCACGCCCATGAGAAAATCTCTCGTGCACTGGCGAATGATCCGCAAATGCAGACGACCATTCAATCGCTCATTGAAAAGCTAAAAGCAAATCATTAAACCTGTGCATAACGTAAAAAGCCTATACACAACTTACCCACATGTGTATAGGCTCTCTTTTACGTGTTGGATCCACATATCCACAAATCCACAGGCCCTATTACTACTTCTGTTAAAAAGATATATCCTAATAAGATATGATAATAGCGTAGCCATTATGCACAGCTTTAAAAAAATGGCTAGAGAGAGGGAGGCTTACGTTGATGCATATCACCGTTCAACGAGACAAGCTGTCTAACGCGGTTTCACATGTCAGCAAAGCAGTATCCAGTCGCACAACAATTCCTATTTTGACCGGGATCAAGATAAAAACAGATGACGAAGGATTGACCCTGACTGCCAGTGACTCTGATATTTCCATCGAGGTTCAGATTCCTTTGGAAGAAGCAGGTGAATGGGGAGTTACGATCCATCAGCCAGGAAGTATCGTTTTGACTGCTCGTATTTTCAGCGAAATCGTACGCAAGCTGCCTAGCAACGAAATTGACATCAAGGTAGACGATCGCTTGGTGACGCAAATTCGTTCCGGTCAGGCTGAATTCACGATCAACGGCATGGATGCAAATGAATATCCGCAATTGCCGCATCTGGAAGAGGATAAAGTATTCAGCGTTCCCTGTGATCTGCTGAAATCCATGATTCGACAAACCGTTTTCGGTGTATCTACTTCGGAAATGCGTCCGATTTTGACAGGTCTGATGTGGTCTTTGGAAAAAGGCCAGCTGCGTTTTGTCGCAACAGACAGCCATCGCTTGGCCAGTCGCACTGCTATGGTGGAATGCCGTGAAGATCTTTCCTTCCACAACGTTGTCGTACCAGGTAAAAGTTGCAACGAACTGGTAAAAATATTGGATGACGAGCAAAATCCGGCTGACATCGTCGTAGCCGACAACCAAATTCTGGTGAAATCCAAGCACATCCTGTTCTACTCCCGCTTGCTGGAGGGAACTTACCCGGACACGACCCGGATCATTCCTCAAGGCAGCAAAACCGAGATTACGGTAAGCACGAAGGAATTTTTGCAGTCCATCGAACGCGCTTCCTTGCTCTCCCGCGAAGGAAAATCCAACGTGGTGAAGCTGGTTACACTCCCTGATGGCACTGTTGAAATTACCTCCAACGCTCCAGAGATCGGGAAAGTAACGGACATTTTGGCACCAAAAGCGATGAACGGAGAAGAACTGAAGATCTCCTTCAATGCCAAGTACATGATCGATGCGTTGCGCGCTATCGACAGCAGCGAAATCAAAGCGAGCTTTACCGGCCCGATGAGTCCATTTGTCATTCGTCCGACTGACCATGACTGGATGCTCCATTTGATCCTGCCAGTCCGAACCTACTAGGAATTTTCTCGTAAAAGGACGTTTTTACGTAAAAGAAAGGGGCCCTACTATGCGTGAGGTTTCCATCAAGACCGAATATATTACCCTGGGGCAATTTTTAAAGCTGGCTGACGTCATTGACACGGGAGGCATGGCTAAAGCGTTTCTCGCTGAAGTTCCCATTCATATCAACGATGAGTTGGACAATCGACGCGGACGCAAGCTGTACCCGGGAGATGAAGTGGCGATCGAAGGATTTGGCCGCTATCAGGTGGTCAGCCGCTGAGAGGAGAGCGTGATTCTTGTTTCTCAAGAACCTTTCGCTGACCAACTATCGTAATTACGAGTCGCTTTCCTTATCGTTTGACGGCCCGATCCAGCTTTTCATTGGCAACAATGCGCAAGGGAAAACCAACGTACTGGAGTCCATATACGTACTCGCCCTGGCCAAATCCCATCGCACGCCCCGGGACAAGGAGCTTATTGCATGGGAGGCCAACTATGCAGCCATCCGTAGTGATGTTCTTCGTCGCTACGGATCTGTTCGTTTGGAGCTGCAGTTGACAGCCAAAGGAAAGCGGGCCAAAATCAACGGAATGGAGCAGCAAAAGCTAAGTGCTTATGTTGGGGCACTGAATGTCGTTATGTTTGCTCCGGAGGATTTGTCTATCGTCAAAGGAGCGCCTGCCCAAAGAAGACGTTTCATCGACATGGAAATTGGCCAGGTATCCCCGACGTATCTGTATTATTTGAGCAATTACAACAAGGTATTGCAGCAGCGAAACCAGCTTTTAAAGGATTTGGCGATGAAAAAAAGCCACTCTCTGGAAATGCTGGCAATTTGGAATACCCAATTAGCCGATTTAGCGGTAAAATTGTTAAAGAAGCGTTTTGAGTTCATTCGGAAGCTGGAGACGTGGGCACGCGAAATCCACACCGGCATTACCGACGGCAGGGAAACGCTCTCTTTGCATTATGAAAATTCTTCGCCAGTCACAGAAGAACTGGCAGCTGAACAGGCAGTAGATGTCATGCTGGCTGCTTATGAAGAAGTGCGCGACCGGGAAATCATGCGCGGGAGCACACTGATCGGGCCACATCGTGACGACTTTTCACTTAAAGTGAACGGCATGGATGTGCAAACGTATGGTTCGCAGGGGCAGCAACGCACCAGTGCGCTGTCCATCAAATTGGCAGAAATTGAGCTGATTAAAGAAGAAGTGGGCGAGTACCCCGTTCTTTTGTTGGATGATGTCTTATCAGAGCTGGATGAACATCGGCAAACCTTATTGCTCGAGACCATCCAGGATCGCGTACAGACGTTTGTAAGCACCACGGGTGTGGAAGGCTTAAAGCATCAGGTTCTCCAGCAAGCCTCGCGTTTCTACGTGAAGGAAGGGAGCATATCGGGGGAAAGGTAGGGAAACAGGAATGTTTATACACATTGGTGGAGATACTGTGGTGAGCACGAAGGAAGTCATTTCCATTCTTGATCATCAGACAATGAAATCCTCGAAAATCAACAAGGCTTTCTTGAATGAGAAACGCAAAACGGTAGTCGATCATAGCGAGGAAGAAACAAAATCCTATGTGATCACCCAGGACGCCATATACTGTTCACCTATTTCTTCTCTGACGCTGAAGCGACGCGCTCAGTTCGTGGACAGCTTGGATCAGGTTCCCTTTGCACAAGCTGAAGTGGAGGAGTTGACTTAACTAGTGGATCAAGCGACAAAAGATACAAACTACGATGCCAGTCAGATTCAAGTACTGGAAGGGCTGGAGGCTGTTCGTAAACGTCCCGGGATGTATATCGGGTCGACCAGTAGCCGCGGTTTGCATCACCTGGTATGGGAGATTGTCGACAATGCAATCGACGAAGCACTCGCCGGTTATTGTGACAATATTTTGGTAGTCATTCAGCCGGACAACTCCATCGCGGTAACCGATAATGGCCGGGGGATTCCTACGGGTATTCATGAAAAGACCGGAAAATCGACGGTTGAGACGGTTCTGACTGTCTTGCATGCCGGCGGTAAGTTTGGCGGTGGCGGATACAAGGTATCTGGTGGTTTGCATGGGGTTGGTAGTTCGGTAGTAAACGCGCTGTCCGAATGGATGGAAGTCGAAGTCAAGCAAAACGGCAACGTGTACCACATGCGTTTTCTCATGGGTGCGCCGGAAGCGGATTTGGCTATCGTAGGCGCAACAGAAGAGACGGGTACCAAGGTCACCTTCAAGCCTGACCCGACTATCTTTACCGAAACGACCGTGTTTGAGTACGATATTTTACAAAAACGCATTCGTGAGCTGGCGTTCCTCAACAAAGGTCTGCGAATCACGCTAAGAGATGCGCGTCCTGGGCAGGAGCGGGAAGAATCGTTCCACTACGAGGGCGGTATCGTACAGTTCGTACAGTACCTGAACAAAAACAGGGGAGCTCTGCACGAAGAGGTCATTTATTGCGAAGGGGAAAAAGAAGGTTTGCTGGTAGAAGTGGCTTTGCAGTACAACGACAGCTACCTCAGCAATATTTACTCCTTTGCGAACAATATCAATACACACGAAGGCGGTACGCACGAGACTGGCTTTAAAACAGCGCTGACTCGTGTGATTAACGACTACAGCCGCAAGTTCAACTTCCTGAAGGAAAAGGATCCAAACCTGTCCGGTGATGACGTGCGTGAAGGAATTACGGCGATCATCTCGGTAAAAATTCAGGAGCCGCAGTTTGAAGGACAAACCAAAACCAAGCTGGGTAACTCCGAAGCCCGGAGCATTACCGAGTCGGTGTTTGGCGATCGCTTCAACAGCTTCATGGAAGAAAATCCTGGCGTTGCCAAAAAAGTCGTTGAGAAAGCCTTGATGGCTTCTCGCGCTCGTGAAGCAGCTCGTAAAGCACGTGAGATGACGAGACGGAAGAGCGCATTGGAAGTCAGTGCTCTGCCGGGTAAATTGGCGGATTGCTCCTCCAAGGATGCATCTGAATCCGAACTGTTCATCGTAGAGGGTGACTCTGCGGGCGGATCTGCGAAAATGGGGCGTGATCGTCACTTCCAAGCCATTCTGCCATTGCGCGGAAAAGTATTGAACGTAGAAAAATCTCGTCTGGACAAAATTTTGGCCAATAACGAGATCCGTGCAATCATTACGGCACTCGGTACGGGTGTAGGCGAGGACTTTGACATTTCCAAAGCGCGCTACCACAAAGTCGTCATCATGACGGATGCCGACGTGGACGGTTCTCACATTCGCACGCTCCTACTGACGTTCTTCTATCGCTACATGAGACAACTGATCGAAGCGGGCTATATTTATATTGCACAGCCACCGCTTTATAGCATCAAACAAGGCAAAACGCTCCACTACGCCTACACGGACCAGCAGCGCGACGAAGTTCTCGCCACTCTCAAAACGGTTCCAAAGCCAAGTATTCAGCGCTACAAAGGGCTGGGTGAGATGAATGCAGACCAGCTGTGGGAGACAACGATGGACCCATCCATGCGCACTCTCCTGCAAGTAAATCTGGAAGACATCATGGAATCGGACAGTGTGTTTGAAACATTGATGGGCGATGAAGTAGAGCCTCGCAGAGAGTTCATTGAGCAATTTGCGGCTAGTGTGCGTGACCTCGATATTTAATGTGCCTCAAGTTACAAAAAGCTTGCCCAGTAGAGGGCAAGCTTTTTCACATTTATTGTCTGTGCGATATTGCTTCCGCTTGCTTTTTGACCCACAACACTGCATTGATTTGCGTTAAAAGGAGTAAGCCAGCTGCAAACGTGATGAGAAAACAGAGTAACGCCAGGATAGATGCTACGGACCACTCTAAAACGGGGAGCCCGAGGTAGGTTTGCCACCCAATGGCGATTAAACCAAACAGGAATGCGATGCCTGAGAGATGGATCAGTCCTTTTCGTATGGAAGGGTGAAGACGAGTGTACTCCGACATCCAAGCAAGAAACGGGATGACCTGGATAGCATGAAAACCGAGGCCATGCAGCCAAATAATGTTCCCATGCAGGCCGAAGTAACGACCTGCGTTAAAGGAGATCCAGACTCCTGCTGCAAAGGAAAAGAGAACGGCAATCATGGCATAGCGAATCCCCACTATAAGTTCAGGACGTAAACGATAAGCCATTTTGCCGAAAAACGGAATGGCTGCGAACAGATAAAACAGCACCAGCAGTAAAGCAACAAAAGTAAAAATGGAACCTACCCAGACATCAAAATCTGTGCCGCCCTTTACGAACCTCGGGTCTACACCTCGAAAATTTTGTACGGTTTCCGCAAAGTATGCATACAGCGCGAGGAGAATATACGACCAGCGAAAGACTGCTCTACTCGTGTTACTCAGAGCGGTAAATGGCATAATGGCTGCAGTGGACAACAGGAAAGTACCTAGAGCTGCATCGAACGAAAATGCTTTCAGCACATCTCCTTTTGGAAGCACGACAGCCCCGTAAATCATCACCCAAATCCCGCACACGGCCGCCAATAGGAAACCGAGTAATCCGGTGAGGACCAGCCATTTCTCCCCCTGAAAAAATGTAACGGCCACTTTCTTATCCATTCGAGCCACTTTTATCACGTAAGTTCCCCATTCCCTTAGTTATAGTCTTAAAGGTACTGGATGATTGGGAGAGTTTGGAAATGTCTTGGGGTTGAAATCGATCTTTACCTAGAGAATGATTTCTGCTTCGGACTAAAGTCTGAATGTGAAAGGGAAAGAATGTGAGAAATTGCGTAGAGACTATCAGTTCGTAATCGTTCTGTGCTCGTCATTCAAGCGTTCAAACGGCATCCGTTTGAACTAGGCGGTGCCTTCTCCTCAGACGTTGCCAAGGCAGATCGTGTGGTAGGAAAGCAGCGTGCCGGTATCATATGAATTAACATCGATCACTGAACGTTCAGTTCTATAAGGCCCCGTGGCATGGTTACAAAACATGAACGAAACGTCCAACCAAGTAGATGGTTTAAAAGCGCAAATATGTGACACTATATACGTTGGCACTGCTTGCCTAGGTAGGGGCAGTGCCTTTATAATTCTGCTTGGTAAGCTTAATAGAAAGATTTACAATTCAGGAAAAAAAGTTTTAGAAATTCTATTGCAATGAACAAAATTATATGCTAGATTATAGTTCCAAGGGGAACACGGGCCTATAGCTCAGTTGGTTAGAGCGCACGCCTGATAAGCGTGAGGTCGGCTGTTCGAGTCAGCCTAGGCCCACCACTTATACCCGTTATGGGGCTGTAGCTCAGTTGGGAGAGCGCCTGCCTTGCAAGCAGGAGGTCATCGGTTCGATCCCGTTCAGCTCCACCATTTCTGTACATAGATTTTCGGTCTGGAAATCGAATTATTCCTCGGTAGCTCAGTTGGTAGAGCAATCGGCTGTTAACCGATCGGTCGGCGGTTCGAGTCCGTCCCGAGGAGCCATCTTCGCTCCTGTAGCTCAGTCGGTAGAGCGTTTCCATGGTAAGGAAGAGGTCGCAGGTTCGATTCCTGTCGGGAGCACCATTGTACATACATTTGGCCCGTTGGTGAAGCGGTTTAACACAGCAGCCTTTCACGCTGTCATACAGGGGTTCGAATCCCCTACGGGTCACCTATTACCCACACTAGATGTTGGGGCACCCGCAAAGTAATTGCTGCAGAGCATACCGTTACTTTGTAGGGAATTGTGGAGGCTTAGCTCAGCTGGGAGAGCATCTGCCTTACAAGCAGAGGGTCGGCGGTTCGATCCCGTCAGCCTCCACCACTTTTGATAATGAAATCATCCAAACATGGAGCTGTGGTGAAGTTGGAGTTCACGCCGGTCTGTCACACCGGAGGTCGCGGGTTCGAGTCCCGTCAGCTCCGCCATTTCTAAAATGGCTGGTTTACTCGAGCGGCAAGTGTTTGCCAAATGCTTGAGGCTCGGTAGCTCAGTCGGTAGAGCAGAGGACTGAAAATCCTCGTGTCGGCGGTTCGATTCCGTCCCGAGCCACCATTTATACTTTCATAAATGCCGGTATAGCTCAATTGGTAGAGCACCTGACTTGTAATCAGGGGGTTGTGGGTTCAAGTCCTATTGCCGGCACCACCTTACACAAGCTGAAAATGTCCGAATGGCATTGACAGCGTATGGGTAACCTTTTACAAGGACAAGCTGGGGAGATAGCGAAGTGGCTAAACGCGGCAGACTGTAAATCTGCTCCCTCTGGGTTCGGCGGTTCGAATCCGTCTCTCCCCACCAGTTTTATACTTGGCTGTTGGGGTATAGCCAAGCGGTAAGGCAACGGACTTTGACTCCGTCATTCCTAGGTTCAAATCCTAGTACCCCAGCCATTTGCATGAGCCATTAGCTCAGTTGGTAGAGCATCTGACTTTTAATCAGAGGGTCGAAGGTTCGAGTCCTTCATGGCTCACCAGTTTTCACAACTTCACATGCGGTCGTGGCGGAATTGGCAGACGCGCTAGATTCAGGTTCTAGTGGTGGCAACACCGTGGAGGTTCAAGTCCTCTCGACCGCACCAAACAACCTCAATAACTACAAATCACATGCGGACGTAGCTCAATTGGTAGAGCGTCGCCTTGCCAAGGCGAAGGTCGAGGGTTCGAGACCCTTCGTCCGCTCCATATGTGCCCTTAGCTCAGCTGGATAGAGCGTTTGACTACGAATCAAAAGGTCGGGAGTTCGAATCTCTCAGGGCACGCCACTTTTCATTCAAAGTGAAAAGGATATAGTCGGGAAGTAGCTCAGCTTGGTAGAGTACTTGGCTTGGGACCAAGGGGTCGCAGGTTCGAATCCTGTCTTCCCGACCATGTTTTACAACTTGATAAGCCGGTGTGGCGGAATGGCAGACGCGCGCGACTCAAAATCGTGAGGGAAACCGTGGGGGTTCAAGTCCCTTCACCGGCACCATATTCTTGCGGGTGTAGTTCAATGGTAGAACTCCAGCCTTCCAAGCTGGTCGCGTGGGTTCGATTCCCATCACCCGCTCCATTTTTTTGCGGAGGGATACCGAAGTGGTCATAACGGGGCGGTCTTGAAAACCGTTAGAGTGAAAGCTCACGCGGGTTCGAATCCTGCTCCCTCCGCCATTTAGCCTATAATATTGTGGCGGCGTAGCTCAGCTGGTTAGAGCGTTCGGTTCATACCCGAAAGGTCGGGGGTTCGATTCCCTCCACCGCTACCATAGGGGCATAGTTTAAAGGTAGAACGAAGGTCTCCAAAACCTTTGGTGTGGGTTCAATTCCTACTGCCCCTGCCAAAGAATTCTTATACTCATTATGGCGGTCGTGGCGAAGGGGTTAACGCACCGGATTGTGGCTC
>NZ_CP176856.1:15000-22500 GCF_046622605.1 Brevibacillus centrosporus
TAGTACGAGAGGACCGGGATGGACGCACCGCTGGTGCACCAGTTGTCACGCCAGTGGCACAGCTGGGTAGCTATGTGCGGACGGGATAAGCGCTGAAAGCATCTAAGCGTGAAGCCCCCTCCAAGATGAGACTTCCCACAGCGCAAGCTGGTAAGACCCCTCATAGACGATGAGGTTGATAGGTTCGGTGTGGAAGCGTGGTAACACGTGGAGCTGACGAATACTAATCGGTCGAGGACTTATCCACACTCTTAGCAAACATGCAGATCCAGTTTTGAAGGCACGAGGCAGCCATCCATAGAGGATGGTTTTTTTATTGCTATGGAATAGGATAGTGGCTAGGAAGTAAAGAACACCCGAGGGCGAAAGATTGCCTCGGGTGTTAGTTTTGAGCAACAGGATGGAGAGGGAGAAGGATACGAAAGATGGCACCAGCGACATGCCCGTTTTTGACTTCGATCGCTCCTCCAGAGCGCTCGACAATTGCTCTGGAAATGGCCAGTCCAAGGCCAACATCTCCGATTTTTCCTTTTACAAAGCGATGAAACAGGTGTGGCAGCAGATCAACAGGAATTCCTTCACCATCATCTAAAACTTCGATAGTCGCATGACGCTTTCCAGACTCAATCCTTACCTCAATATGCTCCTCGGAATGGCGGAGGGCGTTTCCAATAATATTGAGTAATGCTTGGAGGGTCTTCCCCTCATCAACGTAGAGAATAGGATCCACACCATTATTGCGGATGCTGATGGTCACATTCTGCTGCAGCATGATGGGGCGTAATCGTTCTACGGCCTGTTCGACCAACTCTGTGGCGGAGTAGTAAGCAGGATGAAATAGATCTTCTTCACTTTCCAGTTTCGCGAGCAGGATGATTTCAGTTACGATATGCTTCAATCGATTGGTTTCCGCGACGATGACATCGAGCCCTTGCTCAGCGGACTTGTCTGTAAAAATACCATCTCGAATCCCCTCTGCATATCCTTGGATGGACATCAGAGGAGTTTTTAATTCATGGGAGGCATTTTGTAAAAACTGGCGCTGAATCTCATGAAAGCGATCCAGCTCTTGAGCCATGGAGTAAACGCTCTCAGATACCTCTGCTATTTCGCCGCGTGCAGGTACATGACGGACTTCAGAAAAACGGCGGAACTGTACTTTTTTAATTTCTTTCACCAACTGGTTCAGGGGTCGCACTGTACTTTTCGTTATAAAATAACTGAGAAGAATCGTAGCAACTGTACCGATTACCAAAATGACAATAATGTTTTGGGTCAGCTCCATCCTAGCCTCCTTCAGTCCGCGGACAGGGGAGGCTAGGATCAATCTCTGCTTTTCGTCATTTTTAAAAGGAAGATTGACCAAGACGTAATCGTCTTTGCCAATAATCCAGATGTTCTTGTCCTTTCGCTTTTCTGCTTTTCTCTCCAAAGCATCCAACCAATTATTCAGATTTGAGGAAGGTAGAGTGGTATACAGGACCTTTTTCTTTTTACCAAGCAGCAAAACCTCTACTTTACGGTTAGAAACGAACTGCCTGGCAAGCTCTGCTATAGATTCGGGTTTTATGGCTTCAGATTCTCCGTTGTTTTTGTCGATCCAGGCTTGTCCTTTTATAGTCAGTTCATTTCGTTGCTGTTCAATCATATTTTCAAGCAAAAACGAATGAATCAGGCCCGCAGAAATAGAGGTTACTACTAACAGTAACAAACCAAACATCAACGTAATCCGTGCTTGAAGACTCATCCCTCTGTTGCCCTCTCCGTAGATCGCAAGCGGTAGCCAAATCCCCAAACAGTCTCTAACGGGATTTTGTCCAGTTTTTTGCGGATCCGCCTGATTAAGTCATCGACTACACGATCGCTGCCAAAGTAATCGTCTCCCCACACAAGTGTGAGCAATTCATCACGGGAGAAGGCGCGGTTTGGATGTTCAGTAAGAAGAGAAAGCACTTGGAACTCCTTCGACGTCACCTCGACTTCTTCACCGCACGAGTAGACAAGTCGCCGTTGTTTATCTAGCACCAGGAGCTCACTTTGATGCGAGGCTATCGTTATTTGATGATCAGCGCTCGAGTTCAGGTCACCACGTTGTATCATTTGTTCCCATCTACGCAGTGCACGGTTGGCACGTGCTACGAGTTCACGCGGGCTGAACGGCTTCGTCAAGTAATCATCACTTCCCAATTCTAGGCCGAGAATCTTGTCTACTTCCTCGTCCCGGGCGGAAATCATGATGATGGGCGTTTCCGATTCCATCCGGATGCGGCGGCAAAATTCATAGCCGTTCATACCCGGCAGCATAATATCCAAAATCCATAAGTCGGGTGGCTGCGTCTCCTTTAAGTGCAAGGCTTCCTCCGCAGACTGCACGCTTGTAGTCAAATAACCTTCTTTTCGCAAATAGGCCTCTACGATTTGCCTGATATTCGGATCATCATCAACAATTGCAATGGAATAGGGCTTCATGAGAGTACCTCCGAGACTTACTTGTTCATCTGTTATTGTACATCAGAATAGGTGGCAAGCAGAGATTATGGAGGTTTTCCCACACTTTTCCCATACTTCTTCAAGGGAAGCATTCCATAGAAAAACAGCCCCGATTTTTAAACGGAGCTGCCATCTATAGCAGGTGTTTGGTTTATTGCAAAGCCTCGAAAATAGATACCTTCTGCGACAGTATTTCCGATTTCAGTGATTTCAGCTGCTCGGTCAAATCGTTGGCTTCGTTCAGAGAAGATTGCCAAGCCGTGTCACCACTTTTGAAAGCTTCTTTTGCGGAAGCAACCTTGTCTTTGATTTGTTGTTTGAGCTGCTGGGCTTCTTCTTTATTGGCTTTCTTGGCGTCACGAATTGGTTTGACTTCAGCCAGAGGCTCCTTCAAGTTCTTTTTCCCTTCTTTTACTTGAGCAACCTGATCAGCGATGGGGGATAGCTTGGCTTCGATCGTCTGGTGATTGGCTTCGATCTCAGCTTTAAGGGATGCGACCTCTTCTTTGTCCTTGGCTTGTTTCGCTTCTTTTAGCTGAACGGTGAGAGCTTTGTTTTCCTCGCGAATCGGTTTCAGATCGGTCATTGCTGCTTTTACGGCATCAAGTACTTCTTGCGGAATGTCGCCTCTAAGGGAATCCCAGAGTGCTTTGTTCTTTTCCCCTTGAGCTTTTAAATCCGTATTTAGTTCTTTCGTTTGTGTTTGCAGGGTTTGCAGCTGCTGATATTCGAGAGTTTGCTTTAGCTTAGGCTCTTCTACAGACTTTTCTTCTGCATGAATGATTCCTGCGCTGCTCGCAAGTAAGCTGGTGGTTAACAAAGAGACAGAAAGGATTTTTTTCATGGGTCGTTCACTCCCCGTTATGGTATTGGTTGTACGAGTACTATGGTAAAGCGGAAGTATGAGAAATTGATGGGAAGAACGAGGGGAATGAATGAGGAAATGTCGAGAAAAATATTTTCGGGCAGTCAAATGATTGACATATACATACTTAATAAATAATAATGTATATAAAATAAAGCGGTATGGGAAGTGAGAGGATTGAAAGAGGGAAATGCACTGTGGACGAAGGAGTTTATCATACTCGCGATGTCCAACTTTATGCTATTCGTTGCTTTTCAGATGCTGATTCCAACGTTGCCGGTATTTATTACAGATAAAGGGGGAGACCAACTGGCTGTAGCTCTTGTAGTGAGCCTTTTCACGGTCTCCGCTTTGCTGGTGCGGCCATTTACCGGGAAAGCCCTGGACTCGATGGGGAGAAGACCCGTTCTCTTGAGTGGTCTCGCCATTTTTTTGTTTTCTGTGTTCGGGTACTATTGGATGGCGAGCGTTGCTCTGGTACTTGCCTTGCGCTTTGTACACGGAATTGGCTGGGGCATCGTCACTACAACCTATGGAACGATTGTATCCGACATTATTCCTGCTGAGCGCAGGGGTGAAGGCATGGGATACTTCGGGATGTTTACAAACCTAGCGATGGCAGTAGGACCGTTGATCGGGCTTTCGGTTTCTCAATCCTTTGGGTATGGCTGGCTCTTTGGAATATCAGGAGGATTGACCGGTGTTGCGATGATATTGACGAGAATGGTTGAAATTAAAGCTCCAATCGGAATGACACAACCGTTTGCTGCGGCAGGTGGAGGTCTGTTTGAGAAAAAAGCACTGTTTCCAGCGTTGCTAGCATTACTGACGGGTGTGATGTACGGGGGCGTTGTAAGCTTTATCACCCTGTTTGGCCAGGAAGTAGGCATAGAAAATGTAGGACTGTACTTTCTCTTCAATGCGATCTCGCTGATGCTGGTGCGACCGCTCGCAGGAAAGCTGTTTGATAAAAAGGGACCGTTCTGGGTGCTGATGCCAGGTGGTGTTCTGACAGGCATTGCTGTCGTTGTTCTATCCTACAGTACGACGGAGCTTGGATTGATTGCTGCTGCGATTTTGTTCGGCATAGGAGCCGGCTCAGTGCAGCCATCCTTGCAGGCGTGGACGATTCAACGCGTGGATCCTTCCCGACGAGGTGCTGCAACAGGGACATTCTTTTCCGCTTTTGATCTTGGGATTGGCGGCGGAGCGATGATCTTGGGCGCGATCGCTAAACAGACCGGGTTCGCCATGATGTATCGTTATTCGCTATTTGCAATGATCCTCTACCTGATCATTTATCTCGTTTATGTAGTACGACAATCCAAAAAGGCTTCTTCCCCCAAAGCGGTTTCTTCTTGAGCCGTTTTTGGGTTTTTTCTTGAAGGTAGAGCCATAAAATCGGGAATTTTCTGGAAATAAATAGGGAATCGCCTCAGAAAGGGAACAGAGTCGGTTATAGCGAATGGAATCAGCGACAATCAACGGAAATCACCGGATTTTTTGGACGCGCTGTCTTCCTATATGGTATAATGAAGTATTGCGATAACCAGTTGGAGGTTTACCTTTTATGGCAGAAGAAACTGCTCGGTTTCCAAAAGTCGATATTAGCCAAGAGATGAAAGAGTCGTTCATCAGCTATGCGATGAGCGTTATCGTGAGTCGGGCATTGCCTGATGTTCGAGACGGACTCAAGCCTGTACACAGGCGTATTTTGTATGCCATGCATGACATGGGCCTTACTCCTGACAAAGCCTTCCGTAAATCGGCAAACACGGTCGGGGAAGTAATGGCGAATTACCATCCACATGGTGACTCTTCGATTTACGAAGCAATGGTCCGGATGGCACAAGATTTTAACATGCGCTACATGCTGGTTGAAGGTCAAGGGAACTTCGGTTCTGTTGACGGTGACCCGGCAGCGGCAATGCGTTATACCGAGTCGCGCTTTTCTAAGATTGCTCTTGAGCTTTTACGCGATATTGATAAAGAAACGGTCAATTTTGTTCCAAACTACGACGGGCGTAAAGAAGAGCCTGCTGTCTTGCCCTCCCGGTTCCCGAACCTTCTGGTCAACGGATCGGGTGGTATTGCTGTGGGTATGGCGACAAATATCCCACCACATAACCTGATAGAAGTGATCGATGGCGTAACAGCTATGATCGACAACCCGAATATTACTATTCCTGAGCTGATGAGGATCGTGAAAGGTCCTGACTTCCCTACTGCTGGGGAAATCCTCGGCTACAGCGGAATTCGTCGTGCTTACGAAACAGGTCGAGGCTCGATCATCATGCGCGCCAAGACACTGATTGAAGAAGAAAAAGGAAAGCCGCGCATTATTGTGACGGAAATTCCTTATCAAGTCAACAAAGCCAGACTCGTGGAGAAAATCGCTGAGCTGGTTCGTGAAAAGAAAATCGAAGGCATTACCGATTTGCGCGATGAGTCTGACCGCAAAGGGATGCGGATCGTCATGGAGCTGCGTCGCGACGTGATTCCAAAGGTTGTTTTGAACAACCTGTTCAAGCATACCCAAATGCAGACTACCTTTGGCGTGAACATGCTTGCTCTCGTAAATGGTCGTCCACGCGTATTGAATTTGCGCGACATGCTCTTTTACTACTTGGAGCATCAGCGTGAAATTATTCGCAGACGTACGGAATACGATCTGAAGCAAGCAGAAGCACGTGCGCACATCTTGGAAGGTTTGCGTATCGCGCTCGATCATATTGACGAGATCATCAGCCTGATTCGCGCTTCCCAAACAACGGAAGAAGCACGCGATGGACTGATGACCAACTTCAGCTTGAGCTATGAGCAGGCACAGGCGATTCTCGATATGCGTCTGCAACGCCTGACCGGCTTGGAGCGGGAAAAGATCGAAAACGAGTACCAGGAACTGATGGCGAGAATCGCTGAATTGCGCTCGATCCTCGCAGACGAAGGCAAAATCTACGGCATTATCCGTGATGAGCTTGAAGAAATCAAAGAGAAATTCGGAGATGACCGACGCACGATCATCACGGTTGATGAAAATCATATTGAGGATGCCGACCTGATTCCAGAAGAAGACGTGGTCATTACGCTGACCCATGATGGGTATATCAAGCGTCTTCCTGTCTCTACGTACCGGGCGCAAAAGCGCGGAGGACGGGGAATCCAGGGACTTGGTACCAAGGACGATGACTTTGTCGAGCATCTGTACATTACCAATTCCCATGACTACATCATGTTCTTTACGAGCAAAGGGAAGGTATACCGTTTGAAGGGCTTCGAGATTCCAGATCTCAGCCGGACGGCAAAAGGTACGCCGATCATTAACCTGATTCAGATTGAAAAAGGTGAGCGGGTCAGTGCTGTTATTCCGGTGAAGGAGTTTGATCAAGAGCGCTTCCTGTTCTTTGCTACCAAAAAAGGGATTATCAAAAAGACTACACTCGAATCGTACGAGAATATCCGAAAAGGCGGGCTGATTGCGGTCAATCTGCGCGAGGATGACGAGTTGATCGGGGTGCGTCTGACTGATGGCAACCAAGAGATCATCATGGGTACCAAAAATGGTATGTCCGTTCGTTACAAGGAAAGCGATGTCCGCACGATGGGGCGTAATGCTACCGGGGTAAAAGGGATCACGCTGGACGACGACGATGATGTTATCGATATGGACGTAATCAAGCCGAACGCAGAAGTGTTGATCGTTACGGCTAACGGATATGGAAAACGCACTCCAGTAGACGAGTATCGCATCCAAAGCCGCGGTGGTAAAGGGATCAAGACACACAATGTAACCGAGCGTAGTGGACACGTAGTAGGACTGAAAGTAGTGGAACCAGAAGAAGACCTGATGATCATCACGACTTCGGGAATAATTATCCGTACGGAAATGAAGGGAATTTCCGTCATGGGCCGCTATACGCAAGGGGTTAAATTGATCCGCTTGGGCGAAAACGAGCAGGTTGGCTCTGTTGCCAAGTGTCCGCCAAACGATGAGGACGAAGAAAACGACGGATTGGAAGCGGATGAGGATTTTGGAGCAGACGAGATGATCGATGAAGGCGTCGATATGGAAATGGATCCAGGTACGAATGACGATCCGACTGAGCCAAATGAAGAGGAATAATTAGCAGTAAATAAGGGGCACT
>NZ_CP176856.1:27500-147500 GCF_046622605.1 Brevibacillus centrosporus
GGCGTAGGCGATGGACAACAGGTTGATATTCCTGTACCACCTCTGTTCCGCTTGAGTGAGTGGCGTGACGCAGGAGGATAGGGTGAGCGGCCTACTGGATGGCCGTCCAAGCAGCAAGCCTGGTGTGTAGGCAAATCCGCACACCATAAGGGCAAGCTGTGATGGCGAGGGAAATTTAAGTACCGAAGTCCCTGATTTCACACTGCCAAGAAAAGCGTCTAGCGAGGAACAAGGTGCCCGTACCGCAAACCGACACAGGTAGGCGAGGAGAGAATCCTAAGGTGCGCGGGATAACTCTTGCTAAGGAACTCGGCAAAATGGCCCCGTAACTTCGGGAGAAGGGGCGCCTCGGTAGGGTTAATAGCCCGAGGGGGCCGCAGTGAAAAGGCCCAAGCGACTGTTTAGCAAAAACACAGGTCTCTGCGAAGCCGCAAGGCGAAGTATAGGGGCTGACGCCTGCCCGGTGCTGGAAGGTTAAGGGGATGGGTTAGCGCAAGCGAAGCTTTGAACCGAAGCCCC
Source organism: Brevibacillus centrosporus (assembly GCF_046622605.1). NCBI lineage: Bacteria > Bacillati > Bacillota > Bacilli > Caryophanales > Paenibacillaceae > Brevibacillus > Brevibacillus centrosporus. The sequence goes on from NZ_CP176856.1 coordinate 28,020, forward strand.
AGTAAACGGCGGCCGTAACTATAACGGTCCTAAGGTAGCGAAATTCCTTGTCGGGTAAGTTCCGACCCGCACGAAAGGCGTAACGACTTGGGCGCTGTCTCGGCAAGAGACCCGGTGAAATCATAATACCTGTGAAGATGCAGGTTACCCGCGACAAGACGGAAAGACCCCATGGAGCTTTACTGTAGCCTGGTATTGGAACTTTGTGCATCATGTACAGGATAGGTGGGAAGCTGAGAAGCAGGGGCGCCAGCCTCTGTGGAGCTGTCGGTGGGATACCACCCTTGATGTACGGAGTTTCTAACTCGTCGCCCTTATCGGGCGAGAGGACCATGCCAGGTGGGCAGTTTGACTGGGGCGGTCGCCTCCCAAAAGGTAACGGAGGCGCCCAAAGGTTCCCTCAGAATGGTCGGAAATCATTCGTAGAGTGTAAAGGCAGAAGGGAGCTTGACTGCGAGACCTACAAGTCGAGCAGGGACGAAAGTCGGGCTTAGTGATCCGGTGGTTCCGCATGGAAGGGCCATCGCTCAACGGATAAAAGCTACCCTGGGGATAACAGGCTTATCTCCCCCAAGAGTCCACATCGACGGGGAGGTTTGGCACCTCGATGTCGGCTCATCGCATCCTGGGGCTGAAGTAGGTCCCAAGGGTTGGGCTGTTCGCCCATTAAAGCGGTACGCGAGCTGGGTTCAGAACGTCGTGAGACAGTTCGGTCCCTATCTGTCGCGGGCGTAGGAAGTTTGAGGAGAGCTGTCCTTAGTACGAGAGGACCGGGATGGACGCACCGCTGGTGCACCAGTTGTCACGCCAGTGGCACAGCTGGGTAGCTATGTGCGGACGGGATAAGCGCTGAAAGCATCTAAGCGTGAAGCCCCCTCCAAGATGAGACTTCCCACAGCGCAAGCTGGTAAGACCCCTCATAGACGATGAGGTTGATAGGTTCGGTGTGGAAGCGTGGTAACACGTGGAGCTGACGAATACTAATCGGTCGAGGACTTATCCACACTCTTAGCAAACATGCAGATCCAGTTTTGAAGGCACGAGGCAGCCATCCATAGAGGATGGTTTTTTTATTTATCAAGAAAACCTTCTCGCTGAAAAGGCAAGAAGGTTTTTAATGTTTATGTACGGCTCCAGCGTGCACGATATTTACATAGGGAGGAAATGAGGGTTAATTTGATAAATCTGTTTCATAATAACGGTGGGAAATGTTTCGAAGTGATGCTCTAGAAAATGCTCAACGAGATATCGCTCAGCCAAACCATAGGACAACGTCAGCTCTCCCCACCACTCAGTCTCGTAGCGGCAGAGCATGCTAAGCAAATACAGAAGGAGATAATGGCTTGCCCATTCTGGCAAAGGCAGGGAATCGGTAGACCCGTTCCAAAAATACAGCTTCTGTCCTTGAAGACGAAAGAGTGGGTGTTGTTCCAATGCGTAGAGGGCAAACTGGGGGAAGAGCAGTTCCTTTCCTTTCCGGTCTCTCCAATGAAATTGCTGCGTAGGGATAGAAGCTGTCGATAACCGGCGGATATATTGGGAAAAGGTTTCAGTGGAGTAGGCTAATGCCCCCTCACCTTCAGGAAAAGAAATCGATACCCAGGGTCCATCTGCTTTAAGAGCTTCATTCCCTTCTGAGACGGAAGGGGGCAGTGCAGACAGTGCTGTCCATTGCAGACGCTGCCAGAGGGCAGGCGTATCGGAAAGCAGAGCACAGGATTGGCTCATGGCAGGTATAGAAGAAAACAAATCGTTTACCAAATAGCGATCCTGTAAGGGAGACAGGCCAAATAAATGAGCCAAATGTGCAAAGAACCCTTCCTTTTGGGGGCGGATCTCATCTTCCGTCAGTACGTATGCTGATCGCTTCAATTTTCGCGTGGTTACTCCGTGCTGCAAGACGCGGCTGTTTTGTGGATAGGAGGGGTCGCGAGTCAGCAGCATTCCTTTTAGCAAATGGGAGCATCCATAAAATAAAAGCAGTGGCCGAATAGAGAGATCAGCAGCTTCGGCAGTGAGGTAATATTGCCTAGCCTGCCTCCATAAATAGAGAAATCGTGTACTTTGTTGAAAAGCTAGGCGGTCGTAATGCTCGAGCCCTAACGTTTCATAGCAGGAGGATAAAAACTTTCGGGAAGTCGGTTCAGTTTCTAAAAAACGAAAGGCTTTCCAGGCATTATCCATACAAATCCACCTTTAATAATTTTCGTAAAAACAGTTAATTATACAAGCTCATTTTTTGATTTATCTGGATAATTCATTATAAAACCGAACATTTTATGCATTCCTTGACAGTAAATTATGCCGTTTGCTAAACTGGCTTAAACTATCACCGAGAGGGGCTTGCTGCTGTGCGGGAAGATAAATTCGTAAAAGAAGGTTTAACGTTTGACGACGTATTGCTCATTCCAGCAAAATCTGAGGTTTTGCCGAGGGATGTTGACCTTAGAACGAAACTGAGCGAATCGGTTACCTTGAATATTCCTCTTATCAGCGCGGGTATGGATACAGTGACCGAATCTGCACTTGCGATCGCAATGGCTCGCCAGGGTGGGATCGGAATCATCCACAAAAACATGACCATTGAGCAACAAGCAAGTGAAGTGGATCGTGTAAAACGTTCGGAAAGCGGTGTTATCACGAATCCGTTTTCCTTGTCACAGGATCATACGGTAGAAGATGCTGATGCACTCATGGGAAAATACCGGATCTCCGGTGTGCCGATCGTAGATGGGGACAACCATCTGATTGGGATTTTAACGAACCGCGATCTGCGTTTTGTCCATGATTTCTCGACACCGATTCATGAGGTTATGACGAAAGACAATTTGGTCACCGCACCAGTAGGAACAACGCTGCTGCAAGCAGAAGCGATCCTGCAAAAGCACAAAATTGAAAAGCTGCCACTGGTGGACGAAAATAACATCCTGAAGGGCCTCATTACCATCAAGGATATTGAAAAGGCCATTCAGTATCCGAATGCGGCGAAAGACAAGCAAGGGCGTTTGCTTTGCGGAGCGGCAGTAGGCGTTTCCGGCGATACCTTCGAGCGTGCAGCTGCATTGGTCAAGTCCGGTGTAGACGTGCTGGTAGTAGATACAGCTCATGGTCATTCTAAGGGTGTTATTGACACGGTAAGAGAGATCCGCAAAGTTTATCCGGAACTTACCATCGTTGCAGGAAACGTAGCAACTGGTGAGGCAACCCGCGAACTGATCGAAGCCGGAGCTTCTGTCGTGAAAGTGGGGATTGGACCAGGATCTATTTGTACAACTCGTGTTGTAGCCGGTATCGGTGTTCCACAAATTACGGCTATCAACGACTGTGCCCAAGTAGCGCGGAAATACAATATTCCAATTATTGCCGATGGAGGCATTAAATACTCCGGTGATTTGCCAAAAGCTATTGGCGCAGGCGCATCTGCGATTATGATCGGCAGCCTGTTTGCTGGTACTGAAGAAAGTCCGGGAGAATTTGAAATTTACCAAGGCCGACGTTTTAAGGTGTATCGCGGGATGGGCTCTATCGGTGCGATGAAGGCGGGAAGTAAAGACCGTTATTTCCAAGAGAATGAGCAAAAATTAGTTCCAGAAGGCATTGAGGGTCGCGTTCCTTACAAAGGACCGTTGTCCGACGTTACGTTCCAAATGATTGGCGGTTTGCGTGCGGGTATGGGGTATTGCGGAGCGAAAACGATTGAGGATCTCATCGAAAACTCCCAGTTTGTGCGGATTACAGGCGCTGGCTTGCGTGAGAGCCATCCACATGATGTACAAATCACAAAAGAGGCTCCAAACTACTCAATTTCCTAGGAAACAATTTAGTTCACAGGACCTAAACCCCCCTTTCCATCTAGGTGAAAGGGGGGTTTTTCTATCGTTTGCCAAAGATTACAGTCCGAAACAAGCTTCAAGCCTACCTACTAACTATGGTAAACTTAGATTGGTGTGTGCGTTTAGTAGGAAAATAAGATCGACAGAAATGGGAGAGTGAGAGAATCTAATGAAACGAAAGACATGGACAAAGCGCTTAACAGGTCTGTTCCTTTCTGTCGCTGTATTAGCTACAGCAATGGGAGGAGCAGCGACTAAGGCCGATGCGGCACCTGCAGCCGATCTACAACTGGCAGCGAAATCTGCCATTCTCTTAGAGGCAACGACCGGTAAAATCCTGTATGCCACCAATCCCGATGTGCCATTGCCACCTGCTAGTATGAGTAAGATGATGAGCGAGTACCTGGTGCAGGAAGCGGTTAAGCAAAAGAAGATCAGCTGGGACGAACAGGTTCCCGTAAGTGAATATGCTTTTTACGTTGCAAAGATTTCGGATGCATCCGGTGTGTATTTGAATGCCGGTGAATCATTTAGTGTGAAGGAATTGTACAAGGCGATGGCAGTTGTATCGGCGAATGACGCGACTGTACTGCTTGCAGAAAAAGTAGCTGGCAGTGAGCCAAACTTCGTGCAAATGATGAACAAGAAGGCAAAAGAACTCGGTATGACGAACACTTCTTTTGTCACCTCTACTGGGTTGCCAGCAAATGAACTGGGTCCATACTCCGTGCAAACGGATCAAGTAGAAAACCTGATGTCGGCTCGTGACTCCGCGATTCTCGCACGCGCGCTGATCCGTGATTTCCCGGAAGCGATCGAGGTATCCAAAATCCCACGTTTGACGTTTCGTGAAGGCAAACCAGATGAGCTGAAAAAAGCAAACTACAACTGGATGCTGCCAGATCTGAATAACTACTATCCAGGCGCTGATGGTCTGAAAACAGGTTATACCCAAGCTGCCGGATATTGCTTTACAGGTACAGCTACGCGTGACAATATGCGTCTGATTTCCGTTGTCATGGGTACCGATAATGAGACAAAGCGCTTTGTTGAGACGAAAAAACTGTTTGACTACGGCTTCAGCAACTTCAAGCTGACCAAGCAAATGGACAAAGGTGCTACGATCAAAGGCTTTGAGACGGCACCAGTGAAAAATGGTGTTGAGCTGACGGTAAATGCAGCAGCAGGTAGTGAAGTGAACGTTCTGACCAAAATTGGCTCCGAGGCGAAATTCACGCCAACCGTTACCTTCCAGGAGCTGACCGCGCCGATCAAGCAAGGTCAAGTAATTGGTAAACTTGTGTTGAAGGAAGAAGGCGCTAAGGACAGCGATTACTTGCAGCCGGAAGATGCAGCAAAGGCTGGAGTAGACATTGTGGCTAGCCAGGAAGTGGAAGAGGGAAGCTGGATTCGCCTGTTTTTCCGCAGCATCATTCAGTTCTTCGGCAACTTGTTTGGAAGTGTTACAGGTAAATAAAACACAGGATCCCCATCTCTTTGTGAGGTGGGGATTTTTTTTGCATTTTTCAAGTTTACAGAAATAGGGGTTGTTTTTTTCTGTATCTTTCGTTTACAATGACCTTAACAATGAACCATAACACCACATAACAGTTGTGGTCCAAACTTCGTGCTATAGGGGGAAATAAAATGGTACAGGTAGGAACATCCCGCGTGAAAAAAGGTATGGCTGAAATGCAAAAGGGCGGCGTCATCATGGACGTAATCAACGCTGAGCAAGCCAAAATTGCAGAGGCAGCTGGGGCGGTAGCTGTAATGGCGCTGGAGCGCGTACCTTCTGATATCCGTGCAGCTGGCGGCGTAGCGCGTATGGCTGACTTGGGCATCGTAGAAGAGGTGCTGAATGCTGTATCCATTCCTGTTATGGCAAAAGCACGTATCGGTCATTTCGTGGAAGCGCGTGTTCTGGAGTCAATGGGTGTCGATTACCTCGATGAGAGCGAAGTACTGACTCCTGCCGATGATCTGTACCATATTAATAAAAAGGATTTCACTGTTCCGTTCGTATGTGGTGCGCGTGATCTGGGTGAAGCGCTGCGCCGTATCGGTGAAGGTGCATCCATGATTCGCACCAAAGGTGAGCCAGGAACCGGAAACATCGTAGAAGCTGTCCGCCATATGCGTACGATGATGGCTCAAATTCGCAAAGTGCAAGCGATGTCCTATGACGAGCTGATGGCAGAAGCGAAAAATTTAGGAGCTCCCTATGAGCTGCTCGAGCAAGTACACAAAAACGGCAAGCTGCCAGTCGTGAACTTCGCAGCAGGTGGGGTAGCGACTCCTGCCGATGCTGCCTTGATGATGCAGCTTGGATCCGATGGCGTGTTTGTTGGATCGGGTATCTTTAAATCCGAAAATCCTGAGAAATTTGCCCGCGCCATCGTCGAAGCAACGACTCATTACGATGATTACGAGCTGATCGCCCGCGTGTCCAAAGGCTTGGGAAGTGCCATGACAGGTATTGAGATCTCCAAGATCCGTGAAGCAGATCGCATGCAAGACCGAGGCTGGTAAGGTGATCGCTATGAAAATCGGTGTACTGGCCCTGCAAGGAGCAGTAGCGGAGCATGTTCGGATGCTGGAAGAGGCAGGTGCAACAGCCGTTGCTGTGAAAAAGGTGGAAGAGCTGGACGATCTGGACGGTCTGATCATACCTGGCGGTGAGAGCACGACGATCAGCAAGCTGATGCATAAATACGGATTTATGGAAGCTGTTCGTGAGTTTGGCAAAGCTAGAAAGCCGATCTTTGGCACGTGTGCGGGAGCTATTCTCCTGGCGAAGCGCATCAGTGGACAAGAAGACTCTCACCTTGGCCTGATGGACATCCTAGTAGAGCGCAATGCCTTCGGACGTCAAAAGGAGAGCTTTGAAGTTACGATGCCTGTAGCGGGAGTAGCAGCTGATTATCCTGCAGTCTTCATCCGTGCTCCTTATATTCGGGAAGTTGGGGAGAACGGAGAGGTGCTTGCAAAGTATGAAGAGAAGATCGTCGTGGCAAGAGATGGACATTACCTGGCAGCAGCATTCCACCCCGAATTGACAGAGGATAATCGTTTGCATCGGTATTTTCTCGATATGGTGAAGGAGTACCGGAGCTAAACAAACCAAAACGGAAACATGGCCTGCATCGAAACGATGTAGGTCTTTATTTTTGCAGCAAAGTCTGAACGGTGATGAACGGGGAAATACTGGGTCCTAGCAAGACAGCTGCCCTTTACACAGGTATAGAACCTGTAGTACAGTTAACAATAGAAGCAAGAATTTATGTGAATGCGCTGATGAGAACAAGTACTTCGTAAGAGCTTGGCCTAGAGAGTCGGTGGTTGGTGCAAACCGAACCAGCATGCGAAGGAATCCATCTCGGAGTGGCAAAGGATTAACTTTGTCCGGAACCGTCCCGTTATGACGGAAGAGTGGACCGATGCGAGGAATTGTGCGCATTTGTCAACGAGGGTGGCAACGCGGGTATACAACACTCGTCCCTTACCAGGGGACGGGTGTTTTTTGTTTTCTAGATAAGACTCTATAAATGGTCTTATCCAGTATAAGGGCAGCTAAGGCTGCGGCCAAAAGCTTGGCGTAGCCAAGTTTTCTAATGGATAATCTATTCGGAGGGATTCTCACATGTTGGACGTAAAAGTACTGCGCCAAGACTTGGAAGAAGTAAGACGCCGTTTAGCCCATCGCAATGAGGATATTACGGCACTGGATCAGTTTGCAGAAGTGGATGAAAAAAGACGCCAGGTCATTCAAGAAGCGGATGCCTTAAAAAACAAGCGCAACACTGTATCTGAACAAGTTGCGGTGATGAAGCGTAATAAAGAAAATGCCGATCATCTGATTGCAGAAATGAAAGAAGTAAACGACCGCATCAAAGTGCTGGATGAAGAGCTGCGTCAGCTGGATGAACAGCAGGAACAAATCCTGTTGAGCCTGCCGAACCTGCCGCACGAGAGCACGCCGGTCGGAACATCGGAAGACGACAATGTAGTGATAAGGAAATGGGGAGAGCCCCGTCACTTTGACTTCGAGGCAAAACCACACTGGGATCTGGCTAGCCAGGCAGGTATTCTCGATTTTGAAACGGCAGCAAAGGTCACAGGAAGCCGCTTCGTGTTCTACAAAGGAATGGGCGCTCGTCTGGAACGCGCTTTGATGAACTTCATGCTCGATTTGCATGCAAATGAGCATGGCTATGAAGAAGTAATCCCTCCGTATATCGTCAACCGTACAAGCATGACCGGAACAGGCCAACTGCCGAAGTTTGAAGAAGATGCGTTCAAGCTGGAAGGTCCTGACTACTTCCTGATCCCGACAGCGGAAGTTCCTGTGACGAATATGCACCGCGATGAAATCATGGATGGAGTAGAACTCCCTCGCTACTACGCCGCTTACAGCGCATGTTTCCGCTCGGAAGCGGGCTCGGCTGGACGCGATACGCGTGGGTTGATTCGTCAGCATCAGTTTAACAAGGTCGAGCTGGTCAAATTCACCAAGCCGGAAGATTCGTATGATGAGTTGGAAAAGCTGGTGAACAACGCGGAGAAGGTATTGCAGCTCTTGGGCTTGCCCTACCAGGTCCTGAGCATGTGTACGGGTGATTTGGGCTTCACTGCCGCGAAGAAGTATGACATCGAAGTCTGGATTCCAAGCAACAACACGTACCGGGAAATCTCGTCGTGTTCGAACTTTGAGGATTTCCAGGCGCGTCGGGCGAACATTCGATTCCGCCGCGACACCAAGTCGAAGCCTGAATTTGTGCATACCCTGAACGGCTCGGGCCTCGCGATTGGCCGTACGGTTGCCGCGATCTTGGAAAACTACCAAGAAGCTGACGGATCGATCGTGATCCCAGAAGTATTGCGTTCGTACATGGGTGGAGTGGAAAAAGTCTCCCCTAAATAATAAGTAGCGAAACAGGCAGAACAGCTCTTGATCCCTAGGGACAGAGCTGTTTTTTTGTACAGATAGATTTGGAATAAGTACAACGATGACCCGTCCTTCGCTTGGTCTATTCAAATTATCCTGTGTACTAATACAGAAGGAAAAATTTAAAAAATCATGTTGCACTGTACCAATTGCTGTTATATAATAAAAACAAATCTTAAGAATATTGTTTTAATACAGATACGGAGGGAATGGGAAATGGACTGCTACCGTTGTGAGGGAAACGGCGAACAAAATTGCACGAGGTGTGGAGGAGTCGGCCACGATGAGCATGGGGTGGCTTGTCACCATTGTCTGGGCGATGGTCATGTAAGCTGCAGCCATTGCAGTGGAAGCGGTTATCAGGAGTAAAAACCATTTTTTTTGCGTGGTCTGTACTATAATACATTTCAATAATCGATACTGTACCATAATAATGTTTCTTCTGATGGAGGAGGAGCTCATTTGACTACGATTCCAACCAATCCGTATCCGCTCGAGCTGAGCATTACCGGAGAAATGCATGATGGGTACCGCGACGTTCTTACGCCAGAAGCCATTCAGTTTATCATCAAGCTGGAACAGAAATTTGGAGACAGACGCCAACAGCTGCTCGCTGATCGTCAGGAGCGACAGCTGAAAATAGATGCGGGGCAGCTGCCGGACTTTTTGCCCGAGACGGCACAGATCCGCAGAGCAGAGTGGACAGTGGCTCCTTTGCCAACGGACTTGCAGGATCGACGTGTAGAAATTACGGGGCCAGCGGCCGATCGGAAAATGGTCATCAATGCACTCAACTCAGGTGCGCGTATGTTCATGGCTGACTTCGAGGATGCGAATTCCCCTACATGGGAAAACACCATCCAAGGTCAGATCAACATGAAGGACGCAGTACGCCGCAATATCTCCTATACGAGTCCCGAGGGCAAACGGTATGCCCTTCAAGAGAAAACAGCAGTCTTGATCGTACGCCCGCGCGGTTGGCATCTGGAAGAGAAGCACTTCAGGCTGGAAGGCAGAGCGATTTCGGGGAGTCTGCTCGACTTTGGCCTCTACTTTTACCACAATGTCCAGGCGCTGATGGCCAATGGTACAGCACCTTACTTCTATCTGCCAAAGCTGGAGAGTCATCTGGAAGCTCGATTGTGGAATGATGTCTTCTTGTTTGCTCAGGATGAGCTTCATATCCCGCGCGGCACGATTCGGGCTACAGTCCTGATCGAAACGATTTTGGCTGCTTTTGAAATGGACGAAATTTTGTATGAGCTGCGAGAGCACAGCGCTGGCCTGAACTGTGGGCGATGGGATTATATCTTTAGCTACATCAAAAAATTGCGGAATCAACCAGATGTAATTACCCCGGACCGGGCCCAGGTCACGATGACGGTGCCTTTCATGAAAGCATACACGTCGTTGGCAGTAAAAACGTGCCACAGACGACAGGCTCCATGCATCGGGGGGATGGCTGCGCAGATCCCGGTGAAAAACGATCCGGTCAAAAACGAGGAAGCGATCGCTAAAGTACGTGCTGACAAAGAGCGCGAAGCATACGACGGTCACGATGGTACTTGGGTAGCGCATCCTGGCTTGGTACCGGTGGCGATGGAAGTCTTTAACCGATTGATGCGAGAGCCTAATCAGATCTGGTACAAACGGGAGGACGTACAGGTAACGGCTAGTGATTTGTTGGATGTACCAGAAGGAGTCATTACCGAGGAAGGCGTCCGTACAAACATCAGTGTCGGTTTGCAATATGTAGAAGCTTGGCTGAGGGGCTACGGTGCCGTTCCTATCCACAATTTGATGGAGGATGCAGCGACAGCGGAAATTTCCCGAGCCCAGGTATGGCAATGGATTCGTCATCCACGCGGCGTTTTGCAGGATGGACGCAAGGTCACGGAAGCTTTGGTGAAACAGATGCTGACCGAGGAACTGCAAGTATTGAAAACAGCGATCGGTCCAGAGCGATATGAAACAAGCAAGTTCCCGTTGGCAGGCAAGTTGTTCCTGAAGCTTGTGACGGAGGATGATTTCGAGGATTTCCTAACTGTTCCCGGCTATACCTATCTTCAATAAATAAAAAAACGAGTGGGGGAAACGAAAATGGGCAAACAAAACAAGCAGGAAGCGATTCAGCAGGTAGAGCAAAGCTGGAATCAAGAGCGTTTTCAAGGCATTACCCGTACTTACACAGCAGAGGATGTCGTTCGACTGCGTGGATCCGTTCAAGTGGAGCATACCTTGGCGCGACTCGGAGCAGAGCGCTTGTGGAATTTGCTTCATACGGAGCATCACATCAAAGCGCTGGGTGCTCTGACAGGGAATCAGGCAATCCAGCAGGTAAAAGCGGGATTAAAAGCGATCTATCTGAGCGGTTGGCAAGTAGCAGCGGACGCCAACCTTTCCGGGCAAATGTATCCAGACCAAAGCCTCTATCCTGCCAACAGTGTTCCGCAAGTGGTAAAACGAATCAATCAGGCACTTCAACGGGCAGATCAAATCGATCAATCCGAAGGTGGAACCGACACGCATTGGTTCGCGCCAATCGTAGCCGATGCGGAAGCAGGGTTCGGCGGTCCTCTGAACGTATTTGAACTGATGAAAGGTATGATCGAAGCGGGAGCAGCGGGCGTTCACTTTGAAGACCAGCTGGCTTCCGAGAAAAAGTGTGGTCATATGGGCGGCAAGGTGTTAATTCCGACCCAGGCAGCTGTTCGCAACCTGATCTCTGCCCGTTTCGCAGCAGACGTGATGGGTGTACCTACTATTATCGTAGCTCGTACGGATGCCAATGGCGCCTTCCTCATCACGAGTGACATCGACGAAGCGGATCAGCCTTTCCTCACAGGAGAGCGAACACCAGAAGGATTCTTCCGCTTGCGTGGTGGTCTGGATGCAGCTATTGCTCGCGGCCTAGCATACGCACCATACGCGGATCTGATCTGGTGCGAGACATCGGAGCCAAATCTGGAGGAAGCACGCCGCTTTGCCGAAGCGATTCATGAGAAATTCCCTGGAAAGCTGTTGGCCTACAACTGCTCCCCATCCTTCAACTGGAAGAAAAAGCTGGATGAAGAATCGATCGCACGTTTCCAGGAAGAGCTGGGCGAGATGGGCTACAAATTCCAATTCGTTACACTTGCAGGCTTCCACGCTCTGAACTACGGGATGTTCGAGCTGGCAAGAGGCTATCGTGATCGCGGTATGGCTGCTTACTCCGAGCTGCAGCAAGCTGAATTCGCGAGTGAAGTACACGGCTACACGGCCACACGCCACCAGCGTGAAGTAGGTACCGGATACTTTGATGAAGTCGCGCAGGTCATTTCCGGGGGAACTTCTTCGACGACAGCACTGAGCGGATCTACAGAGGAAGAGCAGTTTCAGCATAATTAAGGCAATGCCAAATGTCTGAGTAAATAGAAGGCGATCAAAAAAGAATGGATAGAGACTCAGATTTTCTCTGAAGTCTCTATCCATTCACTATTTACGCGTGGAAACTGCGGATTTCTTCCGATTCTTTTTTTAAGGTAGTCGCGTAGGCAATGAACCCAAGAGCGGCAGTTACGATGAGCAGCATGATCGTAGGTGTAAAATCTCCACCGGACATATCTCTCATCCAGCCCATGATGTAGCTGGAGAAGCCACCTAAAATATTGGTGAAGCCCATAATACCAGCTGCTTTCCCGGCAGTCTCTTTCGTGGAATATTTCACGACAAACAGGTTTACTAAATGGAACATGCCTCCCTGCGTACCCATGGCAATTCCGAGGGATACTCCGGCAATCAGTGGATTGGTTGCGAAGTAAGCGGACGTGAGGAACAGCACGCATAGGATGAACCAGATGGAAGCGAGCAAGCCCGGGCGCTTCTTTTTATCAGCTAAAAAACCGCCGAGGATGACGAAACAGAGCGCAAACATCCAAGATAGGGATGTAATACCGGCCATCGCTTCGCGGGAAAAATGCTTGGCTTCAACCAAATACGTTGGCAGCCAGATGCTGATACCGAAAAAAATGAAGGAGGACATTAAATTACCGAAAAACACGATCCAATACCGGTAATTCGTGAGGAAGCTCTTTTTCTCTTCTGAAGTTCGAGCAGTCGTCTCAGCCAAGCGGATGTGAGCGAGTTCTTTTTGGCTGACGCCAGGATGTTCTTCCGGAGTATTGCGTGCCAAAAACATGAACAACGGAAGGGAGATAAAGAGAGTAAAGCTCGCGAGTACGTAGAACGACACATGCCAGCTATACGTTGTGATTAAATACGTTAATATCAAGGCACCGATGGCAGGCCCCAAATAGTTGCCGATAATCCAAGATGCCTGAGCCCGCCCAATTTCCCGACTGTTAAACCAGTTCGAGATGAATTTTGCTGAGACCGGAATCATCATGCCTTCTCCAAGTCCAAGGATAATGCGGCTGAGCATAAACATCTCATACGATTGAGCCATACCTCCAGCCACCATCGTCACAGTCCATACGCTCAGGCCAATGATGGCTGTTTTCCTTGCCCCGAGCTTATCGATGATAACGCCCCAGAAAATATTCGACACAGAGTAGGCGATCGTAAATATTAACGTAAGTAAACCGACTAACGCGTTTTTATTAGGTCCGGTCAATCCGAGATCCTGCAGGAATTGGGGATCGGTCTGAATGATGGAAATGCTTAACTTATCGATTTGTCCAAAAAACCAAAAGAAAAAGACCGGTAGAGCTACGTAGAACCAGCGTTTTTGCTCAGTAAGCATGTGAAGTTTCACCTCGATCGTGGTAGTTGATAGACATGGGGGCATCTTTGGGCGGAAACCTCTTTTTTGAGTAGGCTCTCGTGTAGGAGCGGGCTAGTATGAATCTACGAGTAAGCCTCCTTTCCTTGAATTTTATCGTTTTAATTACAAAACTTACATTTTGCAATTAAAACATTAAAGCGAGTTATAATAGTATTTAGAATATTAGTCAATTCCGTGAAAGTTATAAAAGGAACAGGGGGAGCCACTGCTGTATTTGCCAAAAAGTGAGTACCTGCATATAATAAGAAGATAAGTGTGTTGTCAAAAAATGTCCCCGTAGCTCAGCAGGATAGAGCGTCAGTTTCCTAAACTGTAGGTCGGAGGTTCGAATCCTCTCGGGGACGCCATACAGGTGCAAATGGTTGTTCGAAATGCGGTTCTCTATTACTTAGAGAGCCGCGTTTTCATTTTGCGGAGCTTCTTCAGCGTCAACTCGTCCACCAGCACCAAACGAACACCTCGCAATTTCCTAGCCGTATATCCGAGGCCTTCCATTTAAAAAATGCATGGATGTTTAGGCGGGCACTCTTTATCAAACGCTACAGAGAATAGGGGGTAAAAGGAGGATTGGAGTTTGGCCAGCTACGTGCAGTATTTTAACGACATCCTTGCGACATTCAACAATCTCCCGAACAAGCTGATGAGTGTGGTTGCGACGATCAATGAACCCCTCAGGAGCTTGACTCACACGTTGATCGTGACCAATGTTCTATTGGGATTACTCTTTCTAACCTCGCTTGTGAACATCTATATGCTATGGAGATATGGCAAAAAGTGAGTCCGTTACCGATGGTGTTCATCTCTAAAGGCAGGGCTTAAGCAATAAAGGGAGGGAGAAAAGGGTGAAGCCTGTCGCTTCATCCTCTTTTTTATTTGCTGGGGGCAAAAGATGTCGCTGTATGGAGGAAAATGTAGACAAGCCGAGAACTCTTACCTCAGGATGTATTTTCCAAAAAATATAAGAGGAGGGGGAGCGAGTTTCTTGGTGGTACGAGTAAAAAAGAGCTTACTAGCTGTTTGTTTCCTGATGATGCTGATGCCCCCGTCATTTGCCGAAGCAGCTACCCATGTCGAGGTCGCAGTCGATCAGTTAAATATTCGTAGTGCGCCTGGAACAACCACGCAAATCGTGGGAACGGTAACAAAAGCAACGCGACTGCCAATCGTTACGGAGCAAAAAGATTGGACACAGGTGAAGCTTGCCAGTGGAAAGACGGGTTGGATCAATAACAAGTACGTAAAAATGATCGAGGTCCCCCAGATCAAATACGTAAAAAGTACCGTAGACATGCTGAATGTTCGGGCAGAACCAAATGCAGCTGCCCAAATCTTGCAGATTATCGATAAAAACGGCGTATTTTTGCAAGTGAAAAAACAAGGGGATTGGGCACAGATCAAGCTTTCAGATCAGGCAAATGGATGGGTAAACATACGCTATTTGACCGAAACAGCTGCGCCAGCACCTACCCCTGTCCCTACGCCAGCCCCGGCACCAACACCGATTCAGACACCAACTGAGCCAATCGCTCCTACCTACCCAGTTGATGCAGGGACAGGAACGATTGCATTGACCGAAGGGGTCGATGTGTACACGGCTCCAGACTTTTTGGGCACAGTGCTTGGTCAATTGAGCGCAGGAACGATTGTCAATCAATACGGCTATGCAAATGGCTGGTATACGATCAATTACGCAGGAACGTACGCCTACATCTATAAGCCGATCGCATCGGATGAGGCAGGGCAGACGGTACCGAGCGAAGTATCCGTGACGCCAGATCCCGCTCCGACACAGCAGGAAGCCTCGATTCGGGTAAAAAATGCCGATACCAATCTGAGAAGCGGCCCCGGAACCAATTATCCGGTCGTGGGGAATGCTCAGCCCGGCCAGGTGTTTCCCGTCGTGCAATCGGAAGGCGACTGGTATTTGATCCGGATGTCCGACGGTTCTACCGCCTACATAGCTGGATGGATTGTAGACCTGATTCAGCCGACGACCAGCACCCCTTCTAACGGAGTAGATCCCTTGGGTGTAGGCTACAACGGCGGAATGGTCGGAAACGAAAAAGTGTACATTTACTCTACGCATAACCGTGAGTCGTGGAGAAATGTTGCCCGAAATACACAGGGAAGCTCTGTTGACGACCCGGAAATCAATATTACCTTGGTTGGAAAACGTTTGGGTGATTTGCTGCAAGCCAAAGGGATTGCGACAATGGTCAACCAGGACGACTTTGCCCAGAAGCTGGCCGAGCAAAAGAAAAGCTTCGCGATGTCCTACACGGAATCGTATAAAGCGGTGGCGGCAGCGGCAGCGGTGAGCCCGAATCTGAAATATATTTTTGATATACATCGGGATAGTAACGAGCCTCGCAGCAAGGTCGCAATCACCATCAACGGAAAGACGTATTCGCGAGTCTTGTTCGTAATCGGAACAGCCAACCCGACTTACCTGGAAAACAAAAAACTGGCGGAAGCTCTGCATGCACGATTGGAAGCGAACTATCCCGGCTTGTCCCGCGGAGTGATATTGAAAGGAACGAACGAAGGAAACGGCGTCTACAATCAGTCTGTTTCCGAAGGAAGTCTGCTGCTTGAGTTTGGCGGAACCAACAATACGCTTGAAGAGTGCTACAACACGGCTGAGGCCTTCGCCGACGTGTTCACCAACTATATGCTGGAGTCACAAATCGCATTTCAATAAAGACAAGCACGATTCCTTCGCCACCAGAAGCGGGGGAGTCGTGTTTTTATTATCTGTAACGACGGTATGAGGAGGTCCCTATGTCTATGTCAAAGATAAATGACCAAGAGAGACAATTGCTAAAAGGAGATTGTGACAGCTGCTTTGGCTTGTGCTGTGTTGCACTGCCCTTTGCAGCCTCATCTGATTTCGCCGTGAACAAGGACGGAGGCCAGCCCTGTAGCAACTTGCAGTCCGACTACCGGTGCAGCGTCCATAGCAAGCTAAGGGACATTGGCTTTCGAGGATGTACCGTGTTTGACTGCTTTGGAGCGGGACAAAAGGTCTCACAAAAAACGTTCCAGGGCAGCGATTGGCGTCAGCATCCGCAGGTAGCGAGGCAGATGTTTGAAGTGTTTCCGCTCATGTGGCAGCTGCATGAGCTGCTCTGGTATTTGACGGAGGCCCTGACACTGGAAGCCGCACATTCTATCCAGGATTCCCTCAAAGCTGCTTTTGATGAGACAAAAAGACTGACAGAGCTACGCCCGGACGCGCTGCAAAGAGTAGACATAGCGGCTCATCGGGCTCGAGTAAATGAGTGGCTCCTGAAGACGAGTGAGCTTGTACGGGCGAAAGCGGTGTCCTTGCAAAAAGGAAAAAAGAAGACATTCGGCAGAGGAGCAGATTTGATCGGTGCCAAGCTCAGAGGAGCGGATCTTCGAGGTGCAAACCTGAGAGGGGCATACCTGATCGCTGCTGACCTTCGGGAAGCAGATCTGCGAATGGCTGATCTGATCGGCGCAGATTTCCGGGATACGGACCTGCGGGGAGCAGACTTGTCCGACAGCCTTTTCTTAACCCAGCCACAACTAAATGCTGCAAAGGGCGACGCTCGTACAAAGCTGCCACCCTCGTTTGCACGGCCAACACACTGGTCCTAAGGAAACTCTTATCTGGATAAGCGTTTTTCTTTTTCTCGGATTGCGTCCCATTCCTTACCTATGTTATTATTTTGTTTGCTGTAACATATATGTTATGACATGTAAATTGAGCGGCGAAAGGGGGAGCATTTTTGAAGCTGGATGATGCGGTAGGGTTTTTGATCAATAATACGGGTCGCAGCATGACGCGGTTTTTGACGAGTGCGTTCAGTCATATGGATGTCACGACTGAACAGTGGTCAGTATTAAAAGGCTTGGAGGAAGAAGATCGACTCACGATAAAAGAACTGAGTAAACGAGTCGGAAAGGACCAGGCGAATGTAACGAGAATATCCGACTTGCTGGAACGTAAGGGATACCTGGTCCGACAGCCAAACCCGGAAGACAAGCGCTCATCGTTGGTCTGTCTGACGGAAGCGGGAAGAGAGATCACCGAGCAGCTGATACCGATCGATGAACACGTCCACGAAGTCGCGCTCAGGGGAATATCAGAGGAGGAAATCGCTTTTCTGAAGCAATTGCTTTCAAAAATCAGAGAGAATGTAAACGCGGAATAGTAAAGAATGGTGCCGCATGGATAGGAGAGAGATTCATTTGGATAAACAGCCCCTATGGACCAGGGACTTCATCAAAATATGCTTGAGCAGCTTGTTTTTGTTTATGACGTACTATGCTCTCGTCGCGACGCTTCCGATCTATATCATGGATACGATGCGCGGCGGCGAACGGGAAGTGGGCTTGACGCTAACGTTCTTTATTATCGCGGCTGTAATCGCTCGACCGATCGCCGGGAAATGGGTGGATGAGCTCGGCAAGAAAAAGGTAGCCATCCTTGCATCCGCTTTGTTTATGCTTTCCGCCTTCACGTACGCAGGAGCTCTCAGCTTTCTTTTTCTCTTGGGACTACGCTTTGTGCACGGGCTGAGCTTCGGCTTTGCGACTACCGCTATGGCTGCCATTGCCACTGATCTCGTTCCTGAAGCCCGAAAAGGGGAAGGTATTGGCTACTATGCGCTGTTCATGAATTTGGCGATGGTCATCGGTCCGTTTGTAGGGCTGCTGATCATGAACACGTATAGCTTTTCCGTTTTATGTATGCTGATTTCTGTGTTTGCTATCATTTCCTTCGTTTGCGGTGGATTGACCAAAGTGCAGGAAGCTCAGGCATCTGTGAAGAAGAGAGCGGATCAAAAGTTTCATTGGAAAAACTTCATTGAACCAGGTGCGATGCCGATCTCACTGACTGCTTGTCTCATGTCCTTTGCCTACAGTGGACTCTTATCCTTTATCCCCGTTTATGCCAAAGAGATTGGGGCAGCAGAGGTATCGAGCTATTTCTTTGTGATTTATGCAGTCATGATCGTACTGTCCCGACCATTTACCGGGAAGCTGTTTGACCGGATGGGCGAGCATGTCGTCATTTACCCGAGTATTATTTTGTACGCAATTGGGCTGATTTTACTGAGTCTGGCAAACGGACCCATGCTGTTCCTGGTAGCGAGCGCGGTTATTGGACTAGGCTACGGCAGTGTCTTCCCGAGCTTCCAGGCCATCGCGCTCAAGTCCGCACCGACAGAGAGAAGAGGTGTGGCGACGGGAACCTATTATTTGTTGTTCGATTTGGGAATGGGGATCGGATCATTCGTGCTGGGGATCATTGCTTCGGCTATGAATTTCAGCTCGATGTACTTGATCTCCTCGCTGATTGTCGCCTTTGCGGGAATCGTATATTTCCGTCTGTACCATCAAGCCTCGAACAGGAAGAAGCTGCAGGAAAAACGAGTAACGCTGCCCGCATCCGGTCAGTAAGCAGGAAGAGCCCTACCTTTGTGGGGCTATTTTTTCTCCTAAAAGAAAAAAAGTGCCGTCCGCCACACAGATGCGGCTTCGGGCACTTCCAAAATACGAACAATTACGCGAGGTTCTTTTTGCCGAAAAGGGCATTATCCAGACTGAGCTTGTTGCTGCCACTGATTGCGAGGGAAGCCGTAATGGCGAGTAGAGCCAATTCCAGCTCATAGCCGGCGCCACCATTGCTGCCCATAAACCCAGCAGCCAGCTTTGCTTTGACG
Source organism: Brevibacillus centrosporus (assembly GCF_046622605.1). NCBI lineage: Bacteria > Bacillati > Bacillota > Bacilli > Caryophanales > Paenibacillaceae > Brevibacillus > Brevibacillus centrosporus. The sequence goes on from NZ_CP176856.1 coordinate 47,283, forward strand.
ATGGCACCAATCATGACAATCGCCAATACACCAGCGAAAATGCGCGTACCCAATCCGAGAATCAGTGTGATCCCGCCAATGACTTCAACGAAAGCGACAAAATAAGCGATAAAAGCAGGCAATCCCATGGTGCCGAAGAAGCCTGCGACGTTATCCAGGCCCATTTGGAACTTGGCGATTCCGTGAATGACGAACGTGATCCCAGCGATAAAACGTAAAACAATAGCACTCCATTCAAAACGAGAAGACATGTATAATTACCTCCAAGAAGAATTTATTTTAAGTAACATAGTTACCTTTCGTTAGTTAGTTTATAATAAGAAAAGTTTCGTGTCAAGAAACTAATCTCTCTAAGAAAAAACACCCAATCGAAACCGAGGGGAAAGCGCCTGTTTCTGCGCATTCTCTTTTGAAGGATCAGCAAAAGAGCGTTATACTAAAGGAGAATGAGGTGATTCCGATGAAACAGTCCTCCCTTTGTCCGAAATTCGAAAAAGGCATGCAAATGCTTGGGAAGCGATGGACGGGGCTAATCTTATATCAGTTACTGGAGGGACCGCAGCGTTTTTGTGCGCTGGAAGGCGCTCTGCCAGTTAGCGGAAGGCTACTTTCTGAAAGATTGAAGGATCTGGAGAAGGAAGGCCTTGTGCATCGCGATGTCTTCACCGATTCTGCCCCTGTACGGGTAGAGTATTCTCTCACACAGATGGGGCTTGCCATGGAGCCCGTATTAAAAGGAATCGAGAGCTGGGCACAGGAATGGATCGTGCTGGACCCAAAGGACCCGGCGGATTGCGACCGTTCCAATGACTAACTGGTGAACAACAAAGAAGCGCCGAAATGACACCGACGCTGGATTCGATGAATAGGAATAAAAATAAGCCCGGACGGATAAACCGTTACCGGGCCATTTTATTTTAGAGCTTTGTGATTTCGTCCTTCAACAGCTCGGATTGTGTACCGAAAACGACTTGAACGCTGCCCTGACCAAGCTTCATGACACCAGCAGCCCCGAGGTCCTTTAGCCCTTTTTCATTGACGACCTTGTCGTCTTTGAGGACGAGGCGCAAACGGGTGATGCACGCGTCTACGTTCACGACGTTTTCTTTTCCTCCGATGAGGGTCAGTACTTTTTGTGCTTTCTCCTGCATGGTATTAGTGCCTCCTGTTGTGCTGACTTCGACATCGTCATCTTCACGTCCAGGAGTCTTGATGTTCATCTTCACGATCAAGATACGGAACAGGAAGTAGTAAACGACTGCAAACGCCAGACCGATCGGGATAATCAGCCATGCGTTGGTGGAGAGCGGGAAGTTCAGCCCGTAGTCAATCAAGCCAGCAGAGAAGCCAAAGCCGTGCTTGATGCCCATCGCTGTAACAATATACCCGGATACCCCGGTCAAAACCGCGTGGATGACATACAGCAGGGGAGCTGCGAACATGAACGCGAATTCCAATGGCTCAGTAATCCCTGTCAGGAAGGAAGCGAGCGCCGTACCGATAAAGACAGAAGCGATTGCCTTACGCTTTTCCGGTTTTGCTGTGTGAATGATGGCAAATGCAGCTGCTGGCAGAGCAAACATCATGATCGGGAAGAAGCCTGTCATAAACATACCAGCGGATTTGTCACCCGCGAAGAAACGATTCAGGTCGCCGTGGACCACCTTTCCTGCTGCATCGGTAAAGTCACCGATTTGGAACCAGGCAATGGCGTTTAGCACGTGGTGCAGACCAAATGGGATGAGAAGGCGGTTGAAGAAGCCGAACAAACCGGCACCCAGTGCGCCCAGACCGACGATCCAGTTACCCATGCTGGTCAAAGCGTCTTGGATTGGACCCCAAACGATCCCGAAGAGCAAACCGATAATGACCATGCTAAGTGAAGTGATGATAGGAACGAAGCGTTTTCCCCCGAAGAAGCCCAGCCATTCAGGGAGCTTGATGTTGTGATAACGGTTGTAGCAGTAAGCAGCAACTCCACCCGCGAGGATACCGCCGAGAACACCCATGTTCAGCTTCGCATCATCAGCGATGAACGGCATGGCAGCCGGCACTTTGGACAGCACGGCAGTCAGTACCATGTAGGCGATCACAGCAGCCAAGGCGGCTACAGCGTCTCCAGCCAGACCGATTGCGACACCGACGGCGAAGATCAAAGATAAGTTATCGAAAATAGCAGATCCGCCAGCGAGCAGGAAAGGCGCAATGTACTGGTTCAGGAAACCACCAACAGCTGATCCCAGGTGAAACTCGGTTTCGTAGTTGATGGCACCGAAGCGAAGCAAGAGCGCTGCGGCCGGCAACGTGGCGACTGGGAGCATCAGTGCTTTCCCAATCTTTTGCAGAAAGGCGAGCATAAGGAAAACCTCCTTAGGAATGAGATGTATATCAAAAAAGCCGTTCTCCGGATGAAAGGCAGAGGATGAGAGCACGAAGATTGCCCGGAGTAGACTATTCTGATCGATATTATTGAAATCGCTTACAAGCTCTGGGGTAAAACAACAAAACAGTTACTCTGCTTTGTTGTTCAAAAACGCAACGACGTCTTCGGTAGTCGAAAGAGTGAGGACGTGGTTTGCGGTACGTTTTGCTTGCTCCATTGTTGTTGAGCGGATGCGCTGTTTGACTTTTGGCATGACTGATGCAGCTCCGCTGAATTCATCCAGCCCCAGTCCTAGCAGCAGCTCTGTTGCGACAGGATCGCCAGCCATTTCCCCGCACAGCCCTGTCCAGATACCAGCACGGTGCGAGGCCTCGATGACCTGGGAGATCAGGCGAAGAACCGCCGGATGGTAATAGCTGTACAAGTCAGCGATATTTGCATTCATGCGATCGACTGCCAAGGTGTACTGCACAAGATCATTGGTCCCGATGCTGAAGAATTGCACCTCTTTGGCAAACGCATCTGCCTGCAGGCATGCCGCCGGGATTTCCATCATCATGCCGACTGAGATGTCTTCGTCAAAGGCGATGCCTTCCTCGCTCAGCTGCGATTTGGCTTGCTCCAGAATGCTTTTAGCCGCTCGCAGCTGCTCCAGATGAGAAATCATCGGAAACATGATGAGCAGTCGTCCAAAAGCACTGGCACGCAGCAGAGCGCGAAGCTGAACCTGGAACAGCTCTGGCCGTGCAAGTGAAATGCGAATGGCTCGGAAGCCGAGAAACGGATTTTCTTCCTGTTCGAGAGCGAGAGCAGGCAAGTGCTTGTCGCCGCCCACATCCAAGGTACGGATAATCACGGGCTTGTCGCCAAAGGCAAGGGCTACACGCTTGTAAGCCTGGAACTGCTCTTCCTCATCAGGAAGGGTACTGCGGTCCATAAACAGAAACTCGGAACGGAACAGCCCGATCCCTTCTACTCCCGATGCGACCAGCGCGTCTGCTTCTTCCGGGACAGCCATGTTCGCCATCAGATGAACACGGTGACCATCGAGGGTCTTTGCAGGCAGGTCCTTTATAGCGGCGTAGGCTTCGCGCTGGGTGGCTTCCTGTTGTGCCTTTGCTTCGTAGCGCTTTCGTGTTTCCTCATCGGGAGCGGGGTAGAGCTGACCGGTTGAACCGTCCAAAATGAGCAGCGTCTCTGCATCCATTTGAGCCATAAGCGACTCCCCTACACCCATCACAGCGGGAATGCCAAGTGATCGCGCTAAAATGGCTGCGTGAGAGGTAGAGCCTCCCTTTACCGTTGCGATGCCCCGTACGTGCGACAGGGGCAGCTGCAGGGTTTCGGAAGGGGTCACATCTACGGCAATGAGGATGAACGGCTCTTCCGGGAAGCTGACCGATGATTCTTCCCCGGAAAGGTTGCGAATGAGGCGTCTGCTCACATCGCGAATATCGTCAGCTCGCTCGCGCATGTAGGCATCGTCCATGCTCTCGAACAGGGAGATGAATTGATCGGCTATCTGTGAAACGGCTGCGGAAGCGCTGAGAAGCTGGCTTTCAATAGCGCTATTCATTTCCCCTGTGAACGCCGGATCGTCTAAGAACGCGAGGTGTGCGGACAGGATGGCTGCCTTTTCTGCTCCGAGCTGTTCTTCCGTCTGCACTCTCAGTTGCTCCAGCTGCTGGCGCGAAAGCTCGATGCTTTGCGCGAGACGGGATTGGTGGCTGCTTACCTCAGCAGAAGAGATAGCTGTCTCGTGCGCAAGCGGTTGATCCTGAGAAAGCTGGACGATGGGGGCGATCGCGATGCCAGCAGAGACCGGAATACCTTTTAACATAAGAAACTCACCGTCCTCTTTCTGGAGTGTGATTAGCTTGCGAATTCCTGCTGAAAAAGCTGTTGGATTTCAGCTGCGACGCGCTCTTCGTCAGAGCCGTCGACTTGGATGGTCAAATGATCACCTTGGGAAATACCTAAGGTCATGATGCCAAGAATGCTGCGACCGTCAGCCATTTTCTCCCCTTTGTTCAAGGTGATCTTGGATTGGGACTGGGACGTGCGGCTAACGAAGAGAGCTGCCGGGCGAGCATGCAGCCCGCCAGGGGCGGTTACGGTTACTTGAAACTGAATCATGGGGACCTCCTGTTACATGAGCCTCGTGGCCGATTATTTGAGAAGAACGGTCATGATCGGCTCGCGACCAGCTTGCACGTCAGCTTTGGCTACGACGTTCTTTTCTGCTACGACATCGCCATTGGTAATCACGATCGGAGTGACAATCGGGCAACCGGCTTCTTTCAAGACAGATGCATCAAACTCGATCAGCTTGTCGCCAGCTTTGACTTGATCACCGACAGATACGAAGGGAGTAAAGCCCTGGCCTTTCAATTTGACTGTATCAATCCCGATGTGCATGAGAATCTCCAGACCGGAGTCACTGGTTAAACCAATCGCGTGATGAGTAGGGAACAGGTGAGTGACTTTGGCGTCAATCGGTGCGAGCAGGAGCCCCTCGGATGGCAAAATCGCTACACCATCGCCGACTACCTTTTGGGCAAAAACAGGGTCTGGCACCTCGGAAAGAGGCACGATCGCGCCAGTCAGTGGTGCAAGAAAAGTGACTTCTTCTTGTTTCTTACGGGAAAACAAACCGCGTAGCATAAGTTCCTCCTTTTGCGTTGAACGAAAATAGGCATGAGCAGGTTAAACACAGGACATCTATACTATGTCCGTATGTTCTAACCGCTCATGCCTAGTCGAACCTAGTAACACGCAGGTTATGATCAGTTTATTGTTGTAGCAAACGATAGACGTGCATGGCCATATAGCCAATTTCGTCTTCAGGTACTGTCACTTCGAGTCGGGTTGAAATGTAATCAGCCAGCTCAGAGGCAAGCTCGTAAGCGTCCGGGATCGTGGTTTTGACCCGGTCCAGCAGCGGATTTTGAATCGACTTTTGCTGGCGGATACGCTCTACGGCAAATCGCAAATGAGTGATCAGGCGAACATAATCGACAGTGCTGCGTTCGATGGTTTGGCCTGTGCGCTGTTCGACGATGGACACCAGCTCGCTGATGATGTTGGCAAATTGAACTGCCTTGTTTACGGGCAAATAGCTGATTGCCGAGTGTATATGCAGGGCCAAAAAGCCAATCTCACTCTCGGGAATATCCAGGGAAAACGCCTTCTTGATCATATCCGCCGCCCGTTTCGCCAGCGCGTACTCTTTTGCGTACAGCGTCTGTACTTCAAACAGGAACGGATTGACGATCTCCATGCCATTTCGCAGCCGATAAATAGCAAACTGGATATGGTCAGGCAAGGCGACGTGCACGTGCTCGTTCAGCTTCGGTGTGATCTCAATCGCGATCAAGGCGATGATCTCTTCCGCAATACCGACGACAGCAGGGTCTACTTGACTGAGTATCGTTTGATATTGCTTTTGATGACTTTCACTTTCCAATCGAAAACGCTTCTCCACACGAGGGTCCTGGGCAGGAATGGTGTTCCCGGGCTTTGCACTAAATCCGATGCCTTTTCCGAACAGCACGATCTCCTGATGGGAGTCAGGCTCTTCAACCAGTACGACGTTGTGGTTCAACACGCGTGTGATCGTATATACTTTTTCCTGTTCTCGGGACAACCAGTTCACCACCTTTGTTACATAAAGAAAGAGCCGAAAAAACCTTTTTATCAATTAAAAAGATCTTCTCGGCTCATGCCTGCATAACCAGTAACACGCCTGTGTGAAAACGCTTCAATTGATTTTTATCATAGCTCACGTTTTTCTGGTTGTCAATCACCCTGTACACCGGGCTTGTACGCCCTATTTTACCAGCCAAAATTCTATCACCGAGGGCAGGGGAATGCCAAAAAAACAAGCTGACGGCTATGAAGGGGAACCCGCCAGCTTGCCTCGTTATTTGGTGAATTTGTCTGCGATGGTCGAAGCACAAAAGGAATTTGGCTTGATTTCTGCCCGGAAATGGTTGGTTTCTGCTAGGCTTAGCAAGGACTGGATAAACTTACGGGTAGGACCGTTCGCTCCGATGTCAAAGTGCAGGCGAATAGGGGTATCGAGCTGGCGATCACGGAGGTACTGACGCACTTCTGTAGCGAGACCCACTGCGTACATCGCTTCCTGAAAAATGCGCTGCTGCAGGGAGGAGTAACGCCTTTCCTGGAATTTGTGATAGAAAAAGGTGCCTCCATGACCAGGGCGAATCACCGTAATGACTAGCGCAAAAAAGGTTCCACGGCTTTTGAGCTGTGAATCGGCTCCCACGATAATCTCAAATGGACCGGCCATTGACGAGATGGTTTGCTCGATATGGGAGAATACATCCTCCTTGGCAAGCAGCCCTCTAGTCGGACTGTGAAAACAATCGAACAGAGAATTTGCAGAGGTTAAGCCCACTCACATCCCTCCAGATAGAGGCAATCTCTAGTTTCCAAATCTGATCCGTACATCATTAATGTATGTAATCTCGCAGAGAGTATGTGAACAGGTCGGACAAAAAACTTATCGAGCAAACGATGCGGTCGGATGGAAAGCGGCAGAAGGAGTACATTTCGCTTTCCGTACAGCATGCTGCCATGTATGCTTAAAGGAACGAAGAAGAATTGATGAAGAAAATAGTTTGTCCTCATTTACAAATCATGTGATTAATCATGAAGATAAAGGTGTGTAAAAAAAACAGTGATAGGATCTCATCTGCAAGAGCATGAACGATATATGAAGGCGGCCATGGAGGAAGCGCAAAAGGCGGCTGCGATCGGAGAAGTGCCGATTGGCGCCGTCGTCGTACGGAACGGGGAAATTGTAGGACGAGGGTACAACCTTCGGGAAACGCAAAAGGATCCGACGCTCCATGCGGAAATGATCGCGATCCGCGAAGCGAGCGAGCGGCTGGGCGGCTGGAGGCTGATCGGCTGCACCCTCTATGTGACGCTGGAGCCGTGCCCGATGTGTGCCGGTGCCATCGTTCAGAGCAGGATTGAGCAAGTCGTTTACGGTGCACGCGATCCCAAAGCGGGCTGTGCCGGGACACTTATGAACCTGCTGGAGGAGCCGCGCTTTAATCATCAGGTACCGGTAATCGAAGGTGTACTTGCAGAGGAATGCGGGCAAATGCTGAAGGATTTCTTTCGCTCCCTGCGTCAGAGACGGCAGTCCAAAGAGGGCTGAGCGCACCTGTTATGCTGGCCATGTAAAAAAGACCGCTGGCATCGTATCCATAGATGCCGAGCGGTCTTGTGTTTTTTATCGCTGGTTTTGCAGCATGTCCAGCTCTTCATCCGTCAATTCGCGGTATTCTCCCGGCTTCAGAGCGGGATCCAAATGCAAGGGACCCATGCGGATGCGCTGCAAGTAAGTCACGTGCAGATCAAAAGCTGCAAACATGCGCTTCACCTGATGAAACTTTCCTTCCATGATGGTGACACGAATCTCAGAGGTTTCACCGGAGGAGAGGATTTCGAGCTTGGCTGGCAGAGTCGTGAAGTCCTCTAGCTCAACGCCTTTGGCAAATTCTTCGACATGGCGCTCCGTTACCCGGCCATCGATTCTCGCGAAGTACTCCTTGTCCACTTTCTTTTTCGGAGAGAGCAGGCTGTGGGAAAGCTGTCCATCGTTGGTCAGCAGCAAAAGACCTTCCGTGTCGATATCCAGGCGACCTACCGGGTGCACCTTGATCGCCCATTCATAAGGCAAAAGATCTACTACCGTTTCATGTACATTGTCTTCGGTTGCGGAGACGACCCCGGGGGGTTTGTTCATCAAAACGTAGACCCAGCGTTTAAAGTTGAGCGGCTCTCCATCGACGACGATGTTTTGCTCTTCTGCAATGACATGCATGCCGGGGTCGGTAGCGACGACATCATCGACAACGACCAGCCCCTGTTTGACCAGGACCTTCACTTCCTTGCGCGTGCCAAGACCCATATTGGCCAGTACTTTATCTAAACGTTCACGTTTCATGTGTGTTCCTCACTTTTCTTCTACTCTAGGACAGGTATATGGTTATTAGTTTGGCCTAATGCAGCTCGCAAATCAAGAGGAACACCAAGGATTAAGTCTTGCAATTTTACGGTGGATTTGCTATAGTTAGTAATGTTTCTGACTGAATATCGATTCTGGAGAGATACCCAAGTGGTCATAAGGGGACGCACTCGAAATGCGTTAGGCGTCGTGAGGCGTGCGTGGGTTCGAATCCCACTCTCTCCGCTTATTGTGAAAGCATGATTTTGCCGAATGGTGAAATCGTGCTTTTTTCATTTTTTGACAGGAACCTACAAAACAAATAAGCTGCCACCGAAATCGCTCGATGACAGCTTGTCCATAAAAGACAGCTTATTTTGCTGGTGTTGCTGCAGTTCTCAGTTGTTCGTTTTGCTTCAAGAGGTTAGTCAGGCCAAAGCGCCCGAAACCGCTGCCCTTTTTGATATCTTTTTTACCATACCCTGGCATTGGAAACATTTTAAAAATCCCCCCTTCTGTCAATGTCATATTATGTAAATCATAACATTGGAGACGAAATAGCGTCAATTCCTGGTATTCGGATGATTCAAATAAAATAGCAGACGCTCAAATTCTGTTGAATAAATATTTTCCGTGCCGTTATATCCTTCTCTTTTGCCAATAGGCTGCGCAAATTTGCTATACAGACGGTTGAGATAGGGATGATCCTCTCTTGCGGAAAACTGGAAGAGCTTGATGGATGGATTCTCTTCGGCAATCTGATTGGCTAAATGGCGAAATCCGTGGATGAATAGTCGACTGCTTCGGAATTTTTGATCGAGAATGACAGAATTCACCAACACGATCTCGCCTTGAGGATCGTCCTGATAGTCGGCGCTGTAGTACTGGTAATGCCCCCACCCAATGACATCATCGTTCAAATCCTCCACGAGGATAATACGAGCGTGGGGCAGAGTGACAAAAATATGCGAAAGTGTGTCGTATAAGGTGAAAAACGGGTGGAACTCTCTGCGGTGGCGGATAAAGTACAGCGTAAATTTTGCATAGTCCGCGTCACTTGTGCACATCCTGAATTTTCCTAGCATTCACATGCACTCCTAGCTACGTCTTTGCGCCAACGTCATTCTCACGTGGGCGTCGATTTCCGGGTAACGGGATAAAATATAGTAGAGAACCTTACGCTGCAGGGTCAAAAAGACACACGGTGTCAAGGCAGTTACGGTCGCGGTACGAGGCACGTTCTCCAACAGCGCGATTTCCCCGAAATGATCACCATCCTGAAGGACGGCCAGACGGATTTCCCCGGTTTCTGAGTCAGGTGCGGCTTTGGTGATCTCCACTTTTCCACGAGCAATCAGGTAAAACTTTTCCCCAACGTCTCCTTCGTGAATGACGGCCTGCCCATTTGTGTAGGCTTCGGTTTGAAACAGGTCCGATATTTCCTCCAGAATAGCTGATTCAATTCCTTGAAAGAATGGGAGCCGAGACAGACGTTCTTTATCGATTGTCGCTTCCTGCCCATTTTGGGACAGGAACAACCCGCTTTGCTTCTCCCACAAGGCCTTATAAAATCCCCCACTATCCAGCATCTCCTGATGGCTTCCCTGATCGATCAGCTTTCCCTGATCAAAGACGAAAATCTGGTCATACCCCGTAATAGCTGCCAGACGATGTGTCACGGAAATAACCGTCCGTCCTTTTGCCAGATCTTCAAAGGTTCGATTAATGGAAGCTTCCGAAATCGGGTCAAGAGCAGAGGTTGCCTCATCCAAAAGAAGGATGGGCGGATCGCGAAGGATGGCCCGCGCGATGGCTATTCGTTGTCGCTGACCTCCGGAAAAATTGCTTCCTTCGTCTAGAACCATTGTCTCGTAGCCTTCGGGGAGGCTGCTAACAAAATCGTGAATCTCCGCCTTTTTCGCTGCGGCGATCACTTCCTCACGTGTAGCCTGTGGCCGGCTGATTCGGATGTTGTCATAGATCGAGCCGTGAAACAAAAAGTTGTCTTGAAAAACGACTCCGATTCGCTCCCGAAAGGCTCCCCGGTTCCAATCCGCAAGACTCACTCCGTTTATTTTTACTTGCCCAAGCTGTGGGTCGTAAAAACCGAGCAGCAGCTGGAGCATCGTACTTTTCCCAGAGCCACTGGAGCCGACGAAAGCTGCTCGGCTGCCAGAAGGGATATGCAGGCTGACTTCTTTTAGAACAGGCTGCTTTGCTTCATACCCAAAGGTGACGTGATCCACGTGGACTTCTGCTTGGCACTGATTTTCCGAAGAAAAGGGGATCAGCTCTCCACTTGCTTCCCGAGACTGCGCCAACAGGTCGGCGATGCGCTCCATGCTCACGCGTGCTTCTGTAAACGCGGGGATGATGAAGGTCAAGCCAAAGACGGAATTACCCATGGAGGTATACATCGTAAAAAAAGCGACGAGCGCACCGACAGTAATTTTACCTGTCAAAGCCAGGTAAGAGCCGAGTCCGATGATCGTCAGGTTGATGAACAAGAGGCTGATCAGCGGGATTCGTTCCAGCTGCTGATTCACGAGCTGTCGGTGATAGCCGGTAGCCGATAGCAATTGAAGACGCGAACTGAATTTTTCAATCATAGCAGCCTGCAGATGGTAGCCCTTGATGACATTTTGTGCCTTCATGTTCTCCTGCAGCTCTGAGGTCATATGGGTAAATTGCTGTAAATCGTCTTCATTCGCTTTGCGTGCGCGTGGACCAAACAAATAGGGACCGATAAAGATGACCAAGGCACCGACCAGTATCAACACAGCCATGCTCCATTGTAAATAAAACAAAACTACCGTACTGACGATCACGACGAAAAACGATTGGATGCCTGTCGTCAACAGGACATTCATGACTCTCCCAATGGCTGGCAAATCGACGGAGAAAAAGGCAACAAGATCACCGGACCGATTCTTTTGAAAATAGCTGATAGGAAGGTGCTGAATGTGTTCAAAGACTCGTTTGTGCAGGTCTTCTTGCACACGAGTATGAAGGCGGGCAAGCGCATAATCGCTCAAGATTCCCATGCCGATACAAATGACACCGGTAGACACAAGGACTTTCAAAATAAAGAAAAAATAGTCCAGATCGCGAGGTTCAACTGCCTTGTCGATGATGAATGTAAAGCTCAAAGGTGCAAGGGAAATGAAAGTGAGGTCAAACAGCAAGGCCAATAAAAAGAGTGACGTAAGCAGCTTGTAGGAGCGCAGGTAGCTCAGCAGGCTTTTGATGACGGTAAGCATGGTGATACTCCTTGGAATCAGTCGTAGTATTGATCATGCCGGAACTTGGCCGCATAGGAGTGCCAATCCGAAAAAGAGGCACGGTATTCGATGAGAGTACCACCGTGGTCTGTTTCGACAACTGCTGTTTGCTTGGCAAGCTTGGAAAACAGCGGACGGAGGTAATCGTCTGCAGGTGCCCAAAAACGCAGCTCACGGATATCAACTGGCAGCTGGGCGAGATGCTGCGTAAAAAATTGCATCGTCCTGAGGAAAAGCAGGGTGCGGCGAAAAGGCTCTAAAAAGTGAATGACCTGAATCTGCGCAATGTGAGTATCCTGGTAATCGTTCTCTCCTGTACCTAGAATACAGCCGATCGTCCCAATCATTTCGTGGTCATCGGAATAGCAAAGTATAGCGATCTGCTCCATGAAGGCAGGGCTCGCGATATAGCTGAGGGTAACGGGAAATGAATAAGGGAGGTTCAGTTTGGAGTAATTCTCCAGTAAAAACTCTAGGTAATTCTGCATGTAGAACTCGGTTGCACAAACAGAAAAATCGTAGCTCATCTTTGCTCACCTTCACTGGATTCGATTTCCAATCTCACTTTTTCCACTATAACAAACAAATAGAGTCGCTGTAACTATCGACCTTTTCGCTTCAATCGGGCCATTTGCGGAAAGAGGAAGTGGGCCAAGGAGAGGTGTTGACAAAGAAGACACTACCACTTAATATTATACCCATAGGGGTATTGGTATTAAGCTGAAATTACAATTCACCGATAGGGAGGCACTCTTCATGAACAAAGGATGGCAAGATGTAACGACGGAGCAGGTAGAACAAAAATTGTCCCATGATCCAGAAATACAGCTCATCGATGTGCGCAATCCGGATGAATATGAGGATGATCATATACCAGGCGCCAAGCTGATCCCGCTGTCAGAGCTGCCTGCTCGCACAAATGAAATCGATCACAATCGGGAAGTCATTTTTATTTGTCGAAGTGGAAACCGGAGTGGCAAAGCATGTGAGTACATGGCACAGCTCGGGTATTCCCAAATGTACAACATGGTCGGCGGCATGCTGGCATGGACAGGAAAACGGGAGCGATAAAAATACGAGGGGGAGCTTTGAAATGACGAATCAATCAACAATTGCTGTCGATCAAGTATTGGATTGCAAAGGACTGGCATGTCCGATGCCGATCGTACGGACAAAGAAGGCCATTGACCAGCTGCAGCCCGGACAAGTGATTGAGGTCCAAGCGACTGATAAAGGCTCGCTTGCCGATCTGCAAGGCTGGGCAAAAAATACGGGTCATCAGTATTTAGGAATGATTCATGAGGGCGATGTGCTCAAGCATTTTCTGCGCAAAGCGACTGCCAATGAAACCAAGCTGGAAACGAAATATCCGAACACCATTACCAACGAAGAGTTGGCGGTTAAGCTGCAAAAGAAAGAGCCGATCGTCGTGCTGGACGTTCGCGAACCAGCAGAATATCTCTTTCAACGTATTCATGGAGCACTTTCGATACCGCTAGGGGTATTGGAAAAGAATCTGGATCAACTAAATCCAGGTGACGAGATACTCGTCATCTGCCGTTCTGGTAATCGTAGCGACATGGCGTGCCAGCTACTCGCTGAAAAAGGCTTCCCACAGGTAAAAAACGTCGTTCCCGGCATGTCAGGTTGGACTGGTCCGACGGAAAAACAATAATTCAACTCAAGAACCATGAAGGGGGAAATAAAAGATGACTACACAAACGGCAGCTTTGCAACGGATGACTCCGCATGAACTGACGCATATTCTTTTCGACAAACAGCCGTTGTTTATTCTGGACGTACGCAACGAGAGCGATTATCTCGATTGGAAAATCGAAGGACACAACATCCATACGCTGAACATCCCTTACTTTGATCTGATCGATGGTGTAGAAGCGGCTCTAGATCAAATTCCTGAGGGACAAAAGGTGTTGGTCGTCTGTGCGAAGGAGGGATCGTCCATCTTTGTAGCCGAGCAGCTGGTTGAGGCAGGCAGAACGGATGTCTATTATTTGCAGGGCGGCATGAAAGCATGGAGCGAGCATCTGGAGCCGGTAAAAGTCGGTGACCTACGCGCTGGGGGAGAGCTGTACCAGTTTGTCCGGATCGGAAAAGGCTGTCTGTCCTATATGGTCGTTTCAAACGGTGAGGCCGCTGTAATTGACACACTGCGCATGACAGAGGCGTATACGGAATTTGCCAAACAGCTGCAGGTGAAAATTACGCACACCATCGATACGCATCTGCACGCAGACCACATCTCGGGTGGGAAAAGGCTGGCAGAGCAGGTGGGAGCGACCTATTGGCTCCCTGAGAAGGATGCGGCAGAGGTGACGTTTGCCTACGAAAAGCTGGAGGAAGGACGCGACATCCAGGTGGGAAACGCCAAAATCGCCATTCAGCCGATTTATTCTCCAGGACATACCATCGGGAGTACGTCGTTTATCATTGATGAGGCGTATTTCCTGACTGGAGACATCCTGTTTGTCGCTTCGATCGGGCGTCCTGACTTGGCAGGTCTTGCCGAAGACTGGGTGGGAGACCTGCGGAATACTTTGTATAATCGATATAGGGAGCTGTCGGATCATCTGTTGGTTCTTCCCGCTCACTTCGGCCAATATACAGAGCTGGGTGAGAGGGGCGTGGTATCTGCACGCTTGGGTGACCTGTTTGCAAATAATCCTGGTCTGCAAATGGAGGACGAAGAGGTATTCCGCAAAACAGTGACAGAAAATCTGCCGCCGCAGCCGAATGCGTATCAAGAGATTCGACAAACCAACATGGGAAAAAGAAAGCCGAGTGAGAATGAGCAGCGAGAAATGGAGATTGGACCGAATCGCTGTGCCGTTCACGATAAATAAAAACAACACAGAAAAAGGGTCAAAAATAAAGAGGAGGAATACAGAATGGCTGATATTATAGTAGATACAAAGGGAATGGCTTGCCCAATGCCGATCGTGAAAGCGAAGAAGGCTTTGGACAGCTTGCAGTCTGGTCAAACGATGGAGGTTCTCTCGACGGACAAAGGCTCGCTCAACGACTTTTCTGCGTGGGTGAAGCAGACGAAGAATGAATTGATCTCCCACGAAGAAGAAAACGGCGTATACAAATTTCTCGTGAGAAAGTCTTAAACAGAAAAAAGGCGAGCACGATGCGTCGTGTTCGCTTATTTCCCATCCTCATAAATGATGCGTACACCTAAATGGGCGTAGGTTTCCTCTTTGTAATGGCCATTTGGACATGTTTTTTCACAGCGTAATCCATCTATATGAGAATGCAATCGTTCTTGGCAGGTGGGGCAACGGTGTTGAAAGATCGATTTCAAATATCGAATCATTTATATCACCTTATTCACATTAAATTACTTGGAATTGATTTTACCTGATAATCCTTCATTTGAAAAGGCAGAAAGCACATTCTCAAGCCATCTTTGAGAATGAAGGGAGGACGTATGGAAGTTCTATTGTTTGTACTCATGCTGATACTGGGGCTGATCGGCTCCTTCTTCTCCGGGCTGCTTGGCATCGGCGGGGCGATCATCAATTACCCGCTGCTGCTCTTCGTCCCCGATTGGCTGGGAGTGGCTCACTTCACGGCGCAGGAGGTCTCTTCGATTTCCATGTTCCAGGTGTTCTTTGCCTCGCTGTCAGGAGTGCTGGCTTTCCGCAAAAGAAACGGAAAGGGCTCGCCGCTGATTCACAAAGGGCTGGTCAAGGACATGGGGATCAGCATTCTCTTCGGGAGTCTGATTGGCGCTTTTGTCTCACGGTATTTGTCAGGCGAGAGCATTAATTTCGTTTACGGAATCCTGGCTGTAGTGGCGGTCATCCTCATGCTGATCAAGAACAAGGGAAGCGAAGAGGCTGCACAGGAGATTTCCTATAACCGGGGCATCGCGATTCCGTCTGCATTCGTGGTGGGCATCGTTTCAGGTATTGTAGGGGCAGGCGGAGCTTTTGTACTCATTCCCATCATGCTCACAGTTCTGAAGATCCCTACCAGAGTAACCATTGCGTCTTCACTCGCTATCGTATTCATTTCTGCAATTGGTGGTGTGCTAGGGAAGCTGACGACGGGGCATATTCCGGTATGGCCCGTTCTGTTTACGGTGATCGGGAGTGTCATCGGGGCGCCGCTGGGGAGCAGGGTTAGTGCCAAGATAAACATTAATCTGTTGCGTTACGGACTACTGATCCTGATAGCCGCCACAGCAATCAAAATTTGGAGTGAAATTCTTCTGTAGGCGGGAATCTGCAAATTTCCGTTTACAAAAGCTCTCCATCACGTGTAAATTACCTATAGGGGTAATGGTATAAAGTCTAAGGGGGGGTCTTTTCATGGAAAACCAAAAAGAAAAAACGACGATTGTCCTGTTTAGCGGGGATTTAGATAAAGCGATTGCTGCCTTCATTATTGCAAACGGAGCGGCTGCCTATGACCACGACGTCACGATCTTTTTTACCTTTTGGGGCTTGAACACTATGCGTAAGGACGAGATCGTCAAGGTGAACAAAGGGTTTCTCGAGAAAGCATTTGGCTGGATGATGCCACGCGGAGCGAAAAAGCTCGGCTTGTCCAAGATGAACATGATGGGCATGGGACCAGAAATGATCAAGCACGTCATGAAAAAGCACAACGCCTTGACATTGCCACAGCTGATTGAGCTTGCGCAGGAGCAGGGAGTGAAGCTGGTTGCCTGCACGATGACGATGGATCTGTTGGGCTTAAAGCAGGAAGAATTGCTGGACGGAATGGAATACGCGGGGGTAGCGGCTTACCTGGGCGATGCCACACAAGCAAAGGTAAATCTGTTTATTTAACGGTCGCCTTTCTCGTATAATATACCTGTCTACGTATTGTCTGAAACGGGAGGTTTCTCAAAATGGACTACAACTACGGTGAAGATATCAAGCGTCGCCTGCGAAGAATCGAGGGACAGGTTCGCGGCGTACTGAAAATGATGGACGAGCAGAAAAACTGCAAGGACGTTGTCGCGCAGCTGTCTGCCGTGCGGAATGCATCTGACCGCGCCATTGCCCAGATCGTGGCGGAAAATCTCCAGCGCTGTCTGTTGGAAGAACAGGCGGCAGGAGGGGACACGGGGAAAATGGTGAAGGAAGCTGTCGAGCTGCTGGTGAAAAGCCGCTAAGGACATACGGAGGAGGTGCTTGTATGGTTTGGTCGACGATTGTCTTGATCATTGCCTATGCGTTTACAACCTGGTATTTAATCTCAAAGTTCAGGGCTGTGAAGGGGCTGGAAAACTTATCAGCAGAGCAGTTTAAAGAGCGGGTCCAGCAGAAGAGTGGAGTTCTTTTGATTGACGTGAGAGAGCCGCACGAGTATAAAAGCGGGTTCATTCCGACTGCTGTGAATATTCCTCTGTCCCAGTTGAACAAGCGCGTCAAGGAAATATCCAGCAAAAATGATATTCTGCTCTACTGCCGAAGCGGCATGCGCAGCAAGCAAGCCGCAAGAATCTTGAGCAAGCACGGTTTTAGCAAAATGGCTCACTTGCGAGGCGGCATTTCGACATGGCAAGGAGCAAAAAAGAAAAAATAGAACGAGAAACCCCACAGAGACGGATGCACCAGGCACACCAATCTCTGTGGGGTTTTGTTGTTCAGTCTTAGTAGGCTGACCAGCCGGCATCTGCCGCGATTACAACGCCATTGACGAAATTGGAGTCCTCGGATGCCAGGAATAGAGCGACAGTAGCGATCTAATACAGCTTGACATTTTTATCTGTTGTAACTAAAATGATTACAACGAGAGGTGGTCAAACCTCTTTCTTTTATGGAGCAGATGTAACCGGTGTGGTTACAACAATAAAAAACGATACCTTTTTAAAACGAATCCTATACATTATCGGAGGGAATTGATCATGAAAATCGCCATTATTGGAGCAAGCGGAAAAGCAGGAAAGTTGATCATGAAAGAAGCGTTGGATCGTGGACATGAAGTAACTGCCATCGTACGTGACGCTGCAAAAATCAAGGAGGAGAACGTTGCGGTATTGGAAAAAGACGTTTTCGCTCTGAAAGCAGAAGATCTGAAAGGATTAGACGTTGTCGTCAATGCTTTCGGTGCGCCGCTCGGAGAAGAACAGTTGCATGTAGAAGCAGGAAACGTGCTGATCGAAGCCATGAAGGGGGCACCAAACACTCGTTTGCTGGTAGTGGGCGGAGCTGGCAGCCTGTTTGTAGACGAGGCCAAAACAACTCGTGTGCTGGAAACTCCTGATTTCCCTGAAATGTTTTTGGCAACTGCAAAAAATCAGGGAGAGAACCTGCGCATCCTGCAAGGGACGGATTCCATTCAATGGACGTTCATCAGCCCGTCTGCCTTCTTCGACGCGGAAGGGGCTCGCACAGGTTCCTATGTAGTAGGAAAAGATCATCTGCTGGTAAATGCTAGCGGTCAAAGCTACGTGAGCTACGCTGACTATGCGATTGCCGTTTTGGATGAAATCGAAAACCCGCAGCACCGCAACGAACGATTCACGGTAGGATCGAAGTAAGCCCCAGGAAAACGAAAAAAGACGTGCCGAGGAAGTCCTCCATGCACGTCTTTTTTTATTTTATTTTCTAAAGGTTCTAATTTCCTATTTCAATTTTTCTATATTTTTTTATACTATCGGAAAGCATATAAATTTACTGAGGATTTATCGTACCAGCGATCCAATCACTGGGTAGTGGAAAGGTCTTCCCTTTAAGGAGTAAATGATGCCTTTGATTGGATAGTAGATACCCATCAGGCCGAATACGATCAGGAACGGAATGCCGATCAAAATGAACGACAATGCCCAGGAAATACTGATCAGTACTCCGATGCAGACGTGAAACAGCAAAGCCTGTAGAGCCATATTTTTGGCATCGCGATCCTGCATGAGCAGCCATACCACCAACGGCACCAGGAAGGGAGCAAAAAACGCACTCGCATGTGTGATAGCTTTAACACCGTTATAATCCATTGAATTAGTCCTCCTCGTCGTCACTGACGAACTTCTATGATCCTATTGTATACGAGGAATATGGCTAACCAAAACCATCAAAAGCGTGATTTTCGATTCCGACTGCAGACGGAGGAAAACTCCTTTCTAATCCGTTACTGTGAATCTTAAGAAAATCTTTTGTATTTCCATAAGTAATTCTAAATGGAAAATGGGTATGATGACATGTATAGCGAGATGTTCTATACAGAAAAAGGAGCGAGACAAACCATGATGATTCATTGCCATCAACCGGTCAGCTTAAAGGAACGGCTGATGTTCTTCTATAATTTCTTGCAAGCTCCGGGTCAAGTAGGAAGTATTACGCCAAGTTCGCATGCGCTAGCCAAACAAATGATGAAGCCAATCGACTGGGATAAAGCGCAAACGATCGTAGAGCTGGGTGCCGGAACTGGCATTTTTACCAAATGGATTGAGGAGCTAAAGCGAACGGACGCTACACTGGTATCGTTTGAAAAGGAAACGAGCATGCGCAAGCGGCTGGAGCTTCAATTTCCAGATACGCTTTTTCACGAGGATGCCGTAGAGCTGGTGCGTGTTTTGAATGAAGCAGGACTAGGAAAAGCAGACGGGATCATTTCAGGCTTGCCGTTTGCCAATTTTCCCCAGGCACTGCGTGATCAAATCATGGAGCAGGTATATGCTGCCCTGAAGCCAGGTGGGGTATTTGTAGCGTTCCAATATTCGCTGCAAATGAAAAAACAGTTGAAGGACGTCTTTACGGACGTATCTGTCAAATTGGTGCCATTCAATGTTCCCCCTGCATTTGTATATGTGTGCCGAAAGGAAATCGGATAGATCGTAGGAGGAATACACGAGAATGGTAGTCGAGATGCTGACGGATTCGGTAGGTCAGTTTGGTTATCTTGCCCTCTTCTTTTTGTTGTGGCTAGGGATTGTGGGAATGCCAATTCCAGATGAAGTGATTGTTTTATCCGCCGGTGTGTTGACCTCTACAGGCGTTCTGAAGATCATCCCGGCTTTTGTAGCTACTTATTTGGGGGTTGTATCGGGGCTGTCGCTTGGTTACGTCCTGGGCAGAACCGTAGGCGCTCCAGCTTTAAACTGGATCGGGCGGAAAAAGGGGATGCACAAGTACGTAGCACATGCGCAGTCTCTTTTGGAGCGGTACGGGAGCTATGCGCTGTGCATCAGTTATTTTTTGCCTGTGGTCCGCCACGTCGTTCCTTACTTGGTGGGGATCGGCAAGATGACGTTTCGCCGCTATGCGCTGTTTTCTTATACGACAGGTCTTGTCTGGACACTGATTCTGTTTGTGATTGGCCATATTACCGGCAATAACGTCGCTTACCTCAATGCGCATCTGAGTACGCTGACGCAAGGTATGGCGGCAGGTGTGGCGGGTCTTGTCCTCGTGGCGGCAGTAGCTGTGTATGGCTACAAGGTATGGAAACGGCGAAAAGAGCGGACAGTTGCCTCCAAAGAATACAGCAAGTAAACCTCTGGGTATCCCGGAGGTTTTTTTGATTTTGAAATTTCGACTATAATAGACCGGAGTGAGAGGGGAGAACAAACGATTGTGGCAACAAAAAGACAATTGCTCTGGGCCGATCTATCGCTGTTTGTCATCGCGCTGGCCTGGGGGTATACATTCATTTTGAGCAAGGATTTGCTGATGGAGCTGACACCCTATTATTTTTTAGGGACGAGGTTTCTCATCGCGGCACTCATTCTGCTTCCTTTTATCTGGAGGAGGCTGCAAGCACTTCCTCGTGAAGTATGGCTGCAAGGGATAGGATGTGGGGTGGTTCTGTGTGCTGCCTTCACGCTGCAGCTGTTGGGGATCGATCGGACGACTCCGGGGAAAGCTGGGGTCATTACGGGGACAAATGTGATTCTCGTCCCGTTTCTTTACTTTCTTTGGCGTCGCAAGACTGTGGGAAAAGGGGCGATCATCGGTAGCGTTCTCGCCTTTTTGGGACTGGCCTGCTTGTCTGGAGAAGGGGATTGGACAGGGCTTTCTTCCGGGGATCTACTCGTTTTTTTGTGTGCGGTCTTTTTTGCCATGCACATCCTGATGGTTGACCGTTTCTATGAAAAAAAGGCAGATGTCGATTCCCTCAGCTTCGTCATGATCCAGCTTGTCGTTGTGGGAGTAATCGATCTTGTCATTGCGCTGTTTACCGAGCCAGTTCCACATGGGCTCAGCCCCTACGGATGGTTTGCTTATTGGTTTGACTGTCTCTTGGGCACACTGCTTGCCTATGTCGTTCAGATCAAGGCGCAGCAATTTTCTCCGCCTGTACACGTCAGCATCATTCTTTCGCTGGAAGCAGCGTTTGCATTCCTGTTTTCCTGGCTGCTGTGGGGGGAAATCGTTACACCGACTATTTTGGCGGGTGTGTTTTTATTGCTGGCCGGCATTTACATTACGGAGCTCAGCGATCAACGTACATAGCTGTCGATGCAAAACCCCACCTATGCTTCTTGCAAGCTGGTGGGGTTTCCCGTGTGATTAGTTGCGGGCGGGATTGCGTTTGGTCCCGCGCTGGCGGAGCCATTCCGGCAGTACGATTCCTAGCAGAATGACAATCACGCCAATTAGCTGGGGCATGCTCACCGATTCATGCAGAACGAAGTAGGACGAGACAACAGCCATGGGCAGCTCGGCGGCACCGAGAATGGCTGCCATTCCCGCACCGATGTGTGGAATGCCAAAGTTGAACAGGACAGTTGGCAGCAAAATTCCGAAGAAAGCGAGCAAAAAAACGTAAGGGAACAATCCATCCCACAAAGCTCCATTGAAAAGGAAAACAGGCGGATAGATTGCGCTCGCCAAAAGGAAGGAGCCGAAAGCCATGCTTGCGCTTCGTACCCAGGGATGTACCGTAGTCGCAGCCTTCCCGCTAAAAAGCAGAAACAACGTATAAGAAACCGCTGAAAGAAGACCCAAGCATACACCGATCAGATTGAATTCCTCGATCCCGCCACTCTCGAAAATACCGCCGGCGAGCAAAGTTCCGATCAGCAGAATAATTAGCGAGCCCATGGTTTGTCTGTCGGGTAGTCGGCGATTCAGGATGGCCTCTGCGAATACCCCCATCCATGTGAATTGAAAAAGCAAGACGATTGCGATGGAGGCTGGGATGTATTGGAGTGCGTTGTAGTAGAAGATTCCCGTCGATCCCACGGTTAAACCGACTGCAACGAGGAGGAGCCATTGGCCTTTGCGCGGTCTTTTGCGCAAGAAAAACAAGGAGGGCAGCAAGGTCAGCACAAGTCCGAAGAACATTTGCCCACTGATCACTTCTGCTGGAGAGTACCCTTGTTCGTAAGCCAATTTGACGATCGTAGAGAGGATTCCATAGCTGCAAGCCCCTAAAAAAACCAGTAGAATGTAGCGCATATATGGGAAGTCTCCTTGTACATGTCATTTAGTCCTTAGCTAGGATAATACGCACTACAGGCTTTGTCTATGTGAGTCGTTCATATTGTCTCGAATCCGAGGTTTTCCTCTGGCTCCGTGCGGGAAATAAGGAAGTGACGAATGGACCGCACGAGTGGAAAGGGGAGGGCGGATGTTTTCATCGAAAGTAAAAGATCGATTGTTTTCAACATTTCTTTTGTTAAGCCTATTCCCAATTCTCTTTATTTGTTTTTTGTTTTATAAGGAGGCCAAAGAGGCTATATTTGAACAGTACAAGTCCAATTCAGTGGGTCAGCTCAAAATGGCTGATGCGCGCTTGTCTCTGTTTTTACGTACGGTACAGGATGAGGTCAACCACCTGGCGAAGCATCCGCTGCTGCGTGCGGACGAGCGCAATCTGGAAGTGCTTCGTCCCTTGTTCTCCCAGAAGAAGTATCAGGATATGGTGGGGAACATTCACTTGATCAGGAGTGATCGCAGCATTGCGTCACTTTACCCTGAGAAGGGATGGACAGGGGGGGAGGACTCCATTTCGTTCACCAGGGAATCGTTTGAGCAAAGTTCAAACAATATATGGGCACTGAGCAGAACGGATGCAGAGGGGAATCCCCGGTCGATATACATCGCACAGAGAGTCAGAGACAACGATGACAAGCCAATCTCTTTACTGCTGGTAGAGATACGTTTGGACAGCCTCTCCAAGTGGATTCGTACGAGCTATTCCAAGGAGCAGGACAATTTGATGGTGATCAACCAGACCGGAAAAATTTTTCTCCAAACCCGAGGGAATCAGATCGGCAAACAAATACAGGAGATTGAGAATCGGGATATTGTAAGAAGTATAGTAAGCAGCCAGTCGACTACCAGTGTCTTTACGTACCGGCTCGAGGGAAAGACCTATTATGCGGTATACTACGTATCTCCTTTCAGTGGAAGCGGCTATCTGGAATGGATTGGAGCCGATGAGATCAATAAGCGACTGGAGCGGCTGCAGCTGATCTTGTTTATCACAATCTGTTTGGTAGTCGGTTTTTCTGCATATGTCGCCCACCGTTTCTCGCGGTGGATTGGTCAGCCGATTTACAGATTAGTCTCCGCTACGGATTCGCTCTTGCGTGGGGATTTCTCGATCCGTGTCCCGATTGAAGGGATGGACGAAATCAAGCTGCTGGAGAAGAAATTCAACCGGATGGCGGGTCAAATGCAAACCCTGATTGAGCGAGAACGGGAGTATATGCAGGAGAGCCTGGATCAAATCGTGCGCAGCTTTTATCTGGCTGTGGAGATGAAGGATCCCTATACGGCAGGACATACAGAGCGAGTCACGGCATACGCACTTATTCTCTACGATTATTTGGATGAAAAAACTCGAGATCAATTCTCCCGTGATGATTTACGCTATGCTAGTTTAATGCACGACATCGGCAAAGTAGCGATTCCTGACCAGGTACTGCTAAAGGCTGGGAAGCTGACGAACGAGGAATATGAAAAAATGAAGCAGCATTCGTCTATTGGTGCCAATATAGTCGAACAGATCGCGAGCTTGGCCCACGTTAGTCCAGGTGTCCGCCATCATCATGAGCGCTGGGACGGAAAAGGCTATCCCGATCAGTTGAAAGGGGAGGAAATCTCCCTCTTCGGGCGAATTATTGCGGTCGCGGATACATTTGATGCCATGACGACGACGCGCTCGTACCGAAAGGCGTTGACGTTCGATCAGGCGTATGAGGAAATTGTGAAATGCGCAGGCACGCAGTTTGACCCCAAGATCGTGAACGTATTTCAACAGGCATACCAAGAGCTGCATTTAAAAGAAAAGGCGCAGTCTATTCCGCGCGCGATCGCGCTGGAAAAAGCGCCGGAACAAACCAAACAAGCAAGGTAAGGGGACGTTTCCCTGTATTGGTTGGGGTTTACGCCTTGCTATCGACTCTTATCTCTGGTATTCTAATCGTACCGTGCTAGACGGGGAGGTTGCGGTGCCCTGTAACCTGCAATCCGCAATAGCAGGGTTGAATTCCTATCATAGGTTTCCTCATGTGAGGCTGCCTTATGGCGGCGGTGTTGAGGATCGGGTCCTGTGCAACGCGAACCCATGAACCTGGTCAGGTCCGGAAGGAAGCAGCCATAAGTGGATCATCGCGTGTGCCGCAGGGCAGCCTGGTCTGAGCTGCTGCCATAAGTAACGCTTGGATGAGGATTATCGAAGATAGGTGCACGGTACCTAATATCGACAAAGCAATAGCATGTTTCCTTCGGGAGGCATGCTATTTTTGTTACACACTTCAAGTCCATCCTGCCAACTTTTCCAATCGACCCACGTTTTTTTTGTTGTTTTTTGACGATAAACAGCGAAACATTTCTATCCTCTTGAACAAGCTGCAGGGCAGGTTTTACGAGGTTCTTCGCGAAATTTTTTAAGAGGGAGATAATAGGTACTTTCCTGCACGTTGAAATACGCCATAGGTCAGGGGGGACAAGCTGTGAGTGCATCTTTTTCGCTACATCTCGTTGGCTCGTCCAGACGATTGCAGAATTTCATGCATCAACTGCCTACTGCTGTTTTACTGGTGAATGAGGCGGGTAGTATCGTAGAGGTAAACGAACAATTGCTTCGCGTAACCGGATTTTCACGCGATCAACTTGTCAATCGGCCGTTTCAAATCATCCTTCCTTTTGATGGTACGATGGAACAGATGTACGACGAGCACCTGCAAAAGGAAGAGCAGCTTGAATGTAGTGTGGAAGTGGAATGGCTGAATCGGCAAGGAAAGTGTGGAAAAACCCCTGCGATGATTTTGGTGCAGCAAACCGAACAGCCTTTGTATTTGATTCATCTGTTCCAGTTGGCACAGGAAACCAACCATGCGTTGTCTCAACGACTGCTGACGAAGCTGACACACGACACCAGCCTCGGTTTGTTTATACTCGATGAACAGGGCCACATCATTGAGGCGAGCCAGACGGCATGCAAGCTCCTAGGTATGGAGCGCCTGCAGGTCATCAACAAACACATCGACCGTGTTTTCGCGGGGATTCCGGAGCAGCATCGGCTCATTAAAAAAGAGCTGCTGGAAGGGGTCAAATTGCACAATATCGCCACGTCATGGACCAACGACAATCAGCGCTATGAACTGATCGTAGATGCCAATACACTGCAGGACGAGACAGGGAAAACGGTAGGCGCTTTTGTCCTTTTTAAAGATATTACAAATCTGCGCTCCTTTGAGCAAAAGCTGGAACGAAACGAACGGTTAGCCATGATCGGGCAAATCGCTGCCGGTACAGCCCATGAAATCCGTAACCCGCTTACATCTATCAAAGGATTTTTGCAAATGTTCTTGCAATCGTTTGCGGAAAGCGGGATGGATCGGGAAAAGGCATACACGGAAATCATGCTGACTGAGATTAATCGGATTAATTCCCTGGTGAGCGAGTTTCTCTTGCTGAGCAAGCCGCGCAATATCCAGTATTCCATGGTGGACCTCAATACCGTGTTCGCAGAGATTTTGCCAATCGTGGAATCACAGGCAATCCTGTATGGAATCGACGTGAAGTTTACCTCCAATGGCAAGCTTCCGATGGTAGTGGGGGACAATGAGCTGCTCAAGCAGGTATTCCTCAATATCTGCAAAAACGGCATCGAGGCCATGGGCGAGCAAGGAACTCTGCACATTTCCCATCACATCGACCAGGATGGCGACAAAGTGAGCATCGACATCCACGATTCGGGGCCAGGTATCCCTCTCTACATCATCGACAAGATTTTCGACCCGTTTTTCACAACCAAAGAAGAAGGAACAGGCTTGGGTCTTTCTGTGTGCCAGAAGATCATTCACGATATCGGAGGGCAAATCCGCGTCTCGTCCAAAGGATACGGTACAACCTTTCATATCATGCTCCCTTACCTGTAAAAAACGAAGAAGCGAAAGCGTCCCGCGCAGCCTTGTGTATGGGGCGTTTTCTTTGTACAGATAGTAATTATAGGATTCCTATCCAGTACATGCGCAACATAGCGAGACTTCGAACAAAGTGAGAGAAGCGAGACTTATGCCCTTTGGGTACTATGGCTCCGCCCATTGGCGTATCCAAGTTTCCTAGTACCAACTAGGCCAATAGTGTATAATGAAAAGGATATAGAAGAGGACTGTCAGATGGGGAGTGTCACACGAACATGGCTTATACTGCGCTGTATCGCGTATACCGACCGCAGACGTTTCAGGATGTTGTCGGACAAGAACATGTGACGATTACTTTGCGCAATGCTTTGCGTGAAGGACGGCTTTCCCATGCCTATTTGTTCAATGGTCCCCGTGGTACGGGTAAGACCAGTGCGGCGAAAATCATGTCCAAAGCAGTGAACTGTGAACAGCCGATTGACGGTGAGCCGTGTAATGAATGCGGTTCTTGTCGGGCGATTACAAGCGGCTCTGTGACAGATGTACTCGAGATTGACGCCGCGTCCAACCGTGGGGTAGAAGAAATTCGCGATATTCGCGATAAAGTCAAATTTGCCCCAAGCGATGTCAAGTACAAGGTGTACATCATTGACGAAGTGCATATGCTGACGACGGAGGCGTTTAATGCGCTGTTAAAAACGCTGGAAGAACCGCCTTCGCACGTCATTTTCATTTTGGCGACAACGGAGCCACATAAGCTGCCTGCGACCATTATTTCTCGTTGCCAGCGTTTCGATTTTCATCGGATTCCGCTAAAGGTAATGGTCAATCTGCTTCAAAAGATTTGCCAATCGCAAGGAGTTCGAGTCGAAGAACAAGCGCTTCAGCTCGTAGCCAAAATGGCGGAGGGCGGTGCACGTGATGCTCTTAGTCTGCTGGACCAGGCGATCAGCTTTAGCCGTGACGAAGTGCGAGCTAGCGACATCATGCAGATCACGGGAACCGTTTCCCAGACGTATTTTTCTGTCCTGGCACGGTCCATCGCCGAACGTGACGTAGCACAGGTCATGGAGCAGTTCGATCAGATCATGGTGCAAGGGAAAGACCCTGAGCAGTTTCTGCACGATTTTCTGTATTACTATCGTGATATGCTGCTCTTGAAGACGGCCCCTCAATTGGAGGAGATCGTGGAGAGGACGATGATTGACGATCAATTCTCCCACGTAGCCGAGCTTTACGGCTTTCCCGAGTTGTACGCGGCGATCGAAACGTGCAACCAGGCGCTATCTCAGCTAAAATGGTCTACGTACGCCAGAGTGCTGGTAGAGCTGACGCTGGTCAAACTTTGTCAGCCGACTGCACAGCAAGCGGGGGCACCAGCTGCTGCAGCTGTGCAAGTGAATCATGAAGAAGTAAATGGCATGGCAAATCGGATTCGTGTCTTGGAAGAGAGGCTCACACAAGTATTGCAGGGGCAGGTAAGCTTGCCGACGCAAAAATCGGAGGAGCCACGAAAAGTGGAGCCAAAGCGTATTGCTGCTGCAGGGGGCGGCTCGCGTACCTCGATGAACAGAGTGCGTGAGGTAGCCAAAGCAATGGACGAAAACCTGACCCGTCAGGTGCGCGGACAATGGAGCCAGATATTGACCGATCTGAAAAAAGTGAAAATCCAGTACCAGGCTTGGCTGGTAAACGGTCAGCCTGTTGCTGCCTCGAGTGATTCAGTGGTGGTTACATTCACCAGTCCCATCCACTGTGATAAAACCATGGAGCCTGAACTGAAAGGCGTCGTTGAACGAGTTTTGCAAAGTGTGCTGGGAAGACCCTTGCAGCTTCTCTCCATCATGGAAGAGGAATGGCAGTCAGTCGAGCAGCAGGTAGGGCAGAAGGATACGCCTGCCGAAGAACAGCAAGACCCGTTCTTAATGGAAGCCATCAAGCTCGTGGGTGAAGATCTTGTTGAAGTAAAAGACTGAAGCTACACCAAATAAAGGGAGGACTCTCACATGAAAAACATGCAGCAAATGCAACAAATGATGAAGCAAGTAAAGAAAATGCAAGAAGAAATGCAAAAGGCGCAAGAAGCTCTGAAAGATAAAGTGGTCGAAGGCTCTGCTGGTGGTGGCGCTGTTCTGGTAAAAGCAGACGGCCACAAGCAAGTAAAAGAAATCGTCATCAAACCTGAAGTAATCGATCCAGACGATGTGGAAATGCTGCAAGACCTCGTGCTGACTGCAGTGAATGACGCTCTGCGCAAAGCAGACGAACTGATGGCAAAAGACATGGGCAAATTCACAGGAGGAATGAACATCCCAGGTTTGTTCTAAATGAATTAGGAAGTTGAAGGAGCAGACGCGATGTTCTATCCAGAACCGGTATCCAAGCTGATCGAAGGCTTCATGAAACTGCCCGGCATCGGTCCCAAGACCGCTGGGCGGCTTGCCTTTTTTGTTCTGAACATGAAAGAGGACGATGTACTGGACCTGGCAAAGGCGCTCGTGAATGCCAAACGCCAGCTGCACTATTGTTCCGTTTGCAACAACATCACGGATCTCGATCCTTGCCACATTTGCAGGGACAAGCGCAGAGACGGCTCCGTTATCTGCGTGGTACAGGAGCCCAAGGATGTGGTGGCGATGGAGAAGACGAGAGAATTCGAAGGCTACTATCACGTGCTGCATGGTGCGATCTCACCCATGGACGGAATCGGTCCGGAAGATATTCGCATCCCGGATCTCTTGAAACGCCTCAGTGACGAGCAAGTCAAAGAGGTCATCCTGGCGACAAATCCCAACATCGAAGGGGAAGCGACAGCGATGTACATTTCTCGTCTGATCAAGCCTTTCGGAATCCGGGTCACACGCATTGCCCATGGATTGCCGGTGGGCGGCGATCTGGAATACGCAGATGAAGTGACGTTGACCAAAGCATTGGAAGGTCGGCGTGAGCTATAGGAGCAGTAACTTAAAAGACGGGGGAACCTGTCTTTTTTGCTTTGTGCGAATGTTTGAACCCAAGCAGGGAGGGAAACGGGATGCCTGTCATCCGTTCGGAGCTGATGATTGAAGCACCGCAGCAGGTGTGTTTTGATGCAGCGAGAAGTATTGATTTGCATATGGAGTCAACAGCCAAGACGGGCGAGAAGGCGATAGGCGGCGTAACGAGCGGTCTGATCGAGCTGGGAGAGTCTGTGACCTGGGAGGCCGTGCACTTTGGCATCAAGCAGCGTTTGACGGCTAAAATTACAGAGATGGAGCAGCCGCGTTATTTTGTCGATGAAATGGTCTCCGGAGCATTCAAATGCTTTCGGCATGAGCATGAATTCATTCCCGTTGGAAAAAATCGAACCCGCATGCTCGATACATTCGACTATACGTCACCGCTTGGGCTCCTGGGAAGAATCGTGGACAGGCTAGTCCTGGAGGCTTACATGACACGGTTTCTGCTGGAGAGGAATCTCTATTTAAAGCAAGTCGCAGAGAAGCAGTTCAAGCAGATGGAAGAAAAGAAGGTCTGAGAATACCGGACTTTTTTTGTGGGACGAGACATAGAGTGAAGATAGGAGCGTGAAGAGATGGTGACAGGACCGGGAATGTCGCTGCGGATCGAGCCAGAGAGACATCGGTCTACTCCGTGGGCGATCATGCTGTTTATAGGGTATTGGCTGATGTTTGCCGCAGAGTTTTCCGTCATACGTTTCTACCGGGGAGAAGACGGGCGCTGGGTCGCATCGACGATGGAGCAGCCGCCCATGTGGCTATCGCTGACGGTGCTGATCATCACGGCTCTTAGCTTGATCGGAGCGATGGGGTTTGTACTCAGTGTGTGGAAGCAAAGTCGCTTCTCGCTATGGCACTGGGGAGACCGCGATTTGACGGGCAATGACGTGCTGCACATGGTGGCATGGATGCATGTATTTCAGACATGCACACTGATCTTGTACGGTTTGATTCTCGAAGGGACTCTCTTTACGGAGGGGACCATCGGAGGGGCTTTTGAATCGGCTTCGTTTCAAATGTTTCTTCTGATTGTGATCCCGCTTTGGTTCCGGGGGCGTTTGGGGGAAATCGGCGTACGACGACCTGCGCAGCTTGGACGG
Organism: Brevibacillus centrosporus; assembly: GCF_046622605.1. Taxonomy (NCBI): domain Bacteria; kingdom Bacillati; phylum Bacillota; class Bacilli; order Caryophanales; family Paenibacillaceae; genus Brevibacillus; species Brevibacillus centrosporus. The sequence continues at coordinate 77,328 of NZ_CP176856.1, forward strand.
ATGCTCATCACACTGTTGATTCTGTTTCTTTTTATTGCCAAGGTTTTGGACGTGGCGATAACCAATCCATTGTCGGACTGGCTTGGGCTATCCCTCTCATCTGAGCGTGAGCAGCAAATTGAAAAAGAGATTGTGCAGGCAAAGCAGACGGATATGCTGGCAGCAGCGGCGTCCTTTCTCGTGATTGGAATTATGGTTCCTATCGCAGAAGAGATCCTGTTTCGCGGAGTTATCCAAACGTACTTGGTGCGACGCGTGGGAGCGGTCATAGGCATTGTCTTGAGCAGCCTATGGTTTGCGCTGCTGCATATTGATTTGGCTTTGTTTGTCCCACTCTTTGTAATTGGGCTTGGATTGGGATTTGTCCGCCATCGCTATGACTCAATATGGGGTGCGGTTTTGCTGCATGCCGTCAACAATCTGACTGGCGTACTGTACTACTTTCAATAAGGAGGTACACAGGTGAGCAGGTGGGGGAAGAAAACGAGAATACTGATCGACGTAGACGCAGGGGGGTTGGATGCTGCGGTCAATCAGGCGAGACAGGATTGGCAGCACGCCCGCCATTTGGTTGAGATCAGCGAGCCGGATGGCGGCTTGGATGATGCGATTTACTATTTGCAGTTGACGGAGAAACGCTATATGTATCTTCTCTCGCAAGCGAAGCGGGAGCATCATCGTAAGCAAGCGTAAGGGGGAAAGCTCATGGAAACGGGATGGGTTGTTGGGCTGATTATTGCGGGGATCTTACTCGTCATTGCGGCCAGTAAATCGGTGACGGGCCCCGTACGTTGGATTGGCTTTGGAATCATGCAATTGGTGATCGGAGCCATCCTGCTGTTCTTTGCCAATCTGGTCGGGGAGCTTGCCAGCTTTCACATCCCGATCAATCCGGTTACGGCATTGCTTGCTGGTTTTCTGCGGCTCCCTGGCCTGGCAGCCCTCGTAGTTATCAAGCTTTGGGTGATGTAGCGAGCAGAGCACGAAGGCTTTATCCATCCGTAAGCAGGAAGGCGACGCCGCGGTTTTCGTATTTTACCCGGCACTGCTTGGGCTGGCGAAAGGACGCGAGCAGCGCCAGCAGTCGAGGGAGTGATAGAACCATAGTGCCGCTGAGCAAGGTCAAGCCGTATTCGACGGGCAGCCATACATAGGCAGCTGCAGCGAGAAGCAGGCAGCCGAACAAAACGGTGCTCTCCCCTGTGCGATAGACGGTTAGAGGAACCGGTAGGCGATAGCCACTTCCCCACCAAGGTGAGACGAGCATGTCCGCTGTCGTTTGCGGCTTGTGCATACGCATCTGGGCGTAGAGACGAAAAAGGATGAGATGACAGATGGCTATCGCTGGCAGTATCGCGAGTGTGACGATCAGCCTGGCAACAGGTATGCTCAGATACAGGGAGATGCCGATCAAGGACGAGCCCATCAGCAGCCATTGAAGCATGTAACCAATCACACCCCAACGAAAGCGGTATAGGAGTTTGTAGCTGTAGATGGTTTGACTGATTGGTTCCTTCATACGTCACTTCCTCTCTGACAAGCCTTGATTTCGATTTTTATTATCGCACAGACATCCTGGATGAAAAAGAATCAGATGGGAAAGATTTCAGCCGTTGGCGTTGCCGGCGGCTTTTTTGCTGGTGTGCGCCCATGGCATGAGCGGCAGGGAAGAATGGGTAGGATAGGGAGGAAGGTAGAGGAGGTACGGATTTGCGATTACTGGCTTTGTCAGAGGAGATCACTTCGGTGGTGAGTCGGGATTTGAAAGCTTGCGGCATACAGCTGATCCCTTATGGAAAGCAGGCGGAGTGGACTAGACAAAAGGTGGATGGAGTGCTGCTGACCAAAGAGGCGTCACAGGGGGCTTGGGAAGAGGCGCTTCCTGTATTAAGTGCGACTCCTGGACTGCTGCTATTATATGGCCCGAGCATCCCATATGGCTGGGCACAGCGATTGGTCGACAACAGCGATGGCGATGAAGCATGGGAGGTCGTCAGGATGGCGCTGGTGGCAGACGGAGAAAAGGCGTTGATCGGTGGTACCGCAGATGGATTCTGGGTGCGTACGCTCTGTCGGTCGCTTGCCAAAAGTCAACGGGTGTCGCTGGTCTGTAAAGCGAAGGAGGTGGACGAGGCAGTCCGTCAGCTGCCGCTCTATTTTGTGTGGAAGGAACGTTTTTTTGTGGAGCTCGGAGAAGTATGCGATCAGGAGGGTATCTCTCTACAAACCGTAGCGCGCGCGATGGGAATGGACCGAAGAGTAGGGCAGGACTGGCTGTATCCCGAACGTTTGGACCACCGGCGCGTGATGCAGTGGATTGAGCGGGAAGGTAGGCTTGTAGCAGAAAAGTCGAACGTGCATCGAGTCGCGCTATGGGGTCCTGCTGTGCTTTGGAGAGAGATGGATAAAAGCTGGTTGCAGGGAAAAGAGGTATGCTTGGTTACCCAAGAGGATGAGTCAATTCCGAACGACATCTTTCCGGAATGGACAACGAACAGGACGTGGGAAAAAGCACTGAAAGACGCAGATTTACTGGTGATTGGCAAACCGGACGGTATCATCAGGGGACTGCCGCTGCACGAGTTGGTTCTATGTATGAAACAAGCGATTGTTCTAGACGCTTGCGCTTGTTTTCCACTTCAGGAAGCACGCAGCTTGCTCCACAGCTACCGAGCTATCGGCGAAAAGACGAACGTTTGGGAATGATGCTGATTATAATGGGGTATAATGTTTGGTAGATTGAGGAAAAGGGCAGGCGTTCATACTATGGAAAAGATTGCTCAGCGATGTATCGTCTGTGAACTGGAGCGCAGCGACGGAATCGCCATCTGTGAGCAGTTTATTTGCGAAAGATGCGAGCAGGAAATGGTGAACACGGACGTGCAGGATGAAAAGTACCCGTTCTTTATTCACCAGATGCGGAGAATATGGCTACGGAAAGATGCGTGAAGGAAAAAAGGCAACGGATAAATCCCGATGCCTTTTTTCATGCCAAATCATGCTAAAATAGTGGGTAATTCATTTCAATAAAGGACGTGAGCCATACGTGTTGGGGAAACATGCTGATTTTCGGGAGCGGCAAAAGCGAGCCCCCCTGTATGAACAGCTGGAACGGCACGTCAAACGTCGCCCGCATCCGTTTCATGTTCCGGGACATAAAATGGGACATAGCTTTGACAGAGAAGGCAAACACAGGTTTCAAAGTATATTGGAAATCGATCTTACGGAAATCAACGGTACCGACGATCTGCATCAGCCGGAGGGTGTGATCGCCGAGGCGCAGCAGCTTGCAGCCGAGGCGTTCGGTGCAGAGGAGACGCGGTTTCTCATCGGGGGCAGTACGGTAGGGAATCTCGCGTTGATCATGACGGTATGCCGACCAGGGGACAAGATTCTCGTCCAACGCAATTGCCACAAATCCGTTTATCACGGGATTATCATGGCAAGAGCAACGCCCATCTTTCTGGTTCCTGCCGTAGATCTGGCTACCGGAGTGGCTGCCGGAGTCAGGCGTGAGGATGTAGAACGAGCCCTGCAAGCACATCCCGACGCCAAGGCAGTCTTTTTGACGAACCCGACCTACTATGGAATGGGAATCGACCTGGAGAAAATGGCAGCTACCGTACACAGGCACGGCATTCCTCTTTTGATTGATGAGGCACACGGTTCCCATTTTGGCTTCCATCCGGCCTTTCCGCTTTCTGCGATGCAGTCCGGTGCCGATGCAGCCGTGCAGTCCACGCATAAAATGACTTCGGCGATGACGATGTCCTCGATGCTGCACATGCAGGGGGAGCGGATTGATCGGGAGCGACTGTTTCGGTATTTGGCCATGATTCAATCATCGAGCCCCTCTTATGTACTGATGGCTTCGCTCGATTTGGCCCGCCGTCATTTGGTGCAGGAAGCCCACGAGGAATGGGAGCGGCTTTTGCCTCAGCTGGACAAGCTGCGGGAGCGTACCGGCAGGCTGGAATGGCTGGAGTGGCCGCAGCTCGATGCCAGCAGTGTTTACGCGACTCTTGATCCTTTGAAGCTGTTTTTACACGTACGTACGGAGCAAATAAACGGTTTTGCCTTGCAGCACATCATGGAAAAGCACGGAATTTTTCCTGAGCTGGCCGATTCTGCTCATGTGCTGCTGGCAGCATCAGCAGGGACCTGCGCCCGTGATCTGGACTCGTTGGCTCGGCTGCTGGAATCCTTGGATATAGAGGTCGAGCCGGGGTCAGAGCGCATTTTGGAGGCAGGTGTTGTCTCCTCGCATTATTTGCGTGAGCAGGTCTTACCGATGGATGAGGCCGTCGATTTACCAAAGGAATCCATCCTGTTGGACCACTCGCTGGGAAGAGTAGTCGCGGAAATGGTGATTCCTTATCCGCCTGGAATCCCTGTTCTCGTCCCAGGTGAGCGTGTGGATGCCCAAGGATTGGCGATGCTCCTCGAGCTCCGGAAGGGACAGACCCGTTTTCATGGTGTACAGGACGACCAGCTGCAGACGATTCAAGTACTTCGATAAGCAAGCGACAAGCGATTTAACCGATCTGGGAGGAGTCTAGAAGTGACAACAGGAAAAAAAGGTCGTTTTATCACGGTGGAAGGTGGTGAAGGAGCGGGGAAATCCACGATCATCGCACGGCTTTACGAGGAGCTGCGTAAACGAGGTATGGACGTGCTCCTGACCAGGGAGCCCGGTGGTATCGAGATTGCGGAGCAAATTCGCGAAATTATTTTAAATCCAGCGCATACCCAAATGGACAAAAGAACGGAATCCTTGCTGTATGCAGCTGCTCGTAGTCAGCACTTGGCCGAGAAAGTACTGCCTGCTCTCGAAGCTGGCAAGCTGGTGCTCTGCGACCGGTTTATCGATAGCAGCCTGGCTTATCAGGGACATGCACGTGGATTGGGCATCGATGAAGTGTACGCGATCAACAAGTTTGCTGTAGGGGACTGCATGCCAGAGCTGACGCTGTTTTTCGACGTCCAGCCCGAGGTGGGATTGGCGAGAATTAATGCTGCGAGAGGGCGCGAGGTAAATCGTCTCGATCTGGAGGGGATGCGTTTTCACGAGCTCGTCCGGGAAGGCTACCAGCTGGCAATAGCGCGAGATCCTGAGCGCTTTGTTATGATCGATGCCGGTCAGTCGGAGGAGCAGGTGTACGCGGACGCTTTGGCAGCTTTGACTGCAAGACTGTAAGGTGACAGTACCGTTTCAGCGCGTACATGCTGTATAATATGTTTAGGAAGAATATCGTACCACGCCCACATGTTTATCATACAATGAAACACCAAGCATCCTAATGGGAATGATTATTTGCGGAAAGGGTGATAGCCGATGAAAATGGTAGTTGCGGTCGTCCAAGACAAAGATAGTGGTCGTCTGTCTCAGCAGCTGGTGAAAAAAGGGTTTCGAGCTACCAAGCTAGCTAGTACCGGTAGTTTTTTACGCGCTGGTAACACAACATTCTTGATCGGTACGTCTGACGAAAGCGTGCCGGAAGTAATCGACATCATTGCGCATAACTGCAAATCCCGTAAACAGATGGTCACTCCTGTATCCCCACTCAGCAATGCCGTAGACTCCTTTATGCCTTATCCACTGGAAGTGCAGGTAGGCGGAGCTGCCGTATTCGTACTCGACGTCGGAGAATTCCACTCTTTTTAAATGCTCTCTTTCAAGTAGTTCCTGCTCTCTTTTTTCGCCACTTTCGTATATACTGATTCTCATGGGGACAAAAAGACTGTGAATCGGATGCGGAGGTGGCGATTTGAAAATCAGCGATGGTCTTCGGCCTAAACTGGACATGGTAAAAACGGCAGATACACGTAGAAATCCTCAGCTGGAAAAGCTGAATTTTGGCACGATGGTGCAAGGTGAAGATGAACGCATGTCCCAGGAGCGGTTGAACCGGCTGCTGTCTGATATCGACAAGCAAGGGCAGATTTTAGCTCGTTCCCGCTCCGTACGTGACTTTTATTCCTATAAAAATCTCGTCAAACAGTTCATGGAGGAAGCCGTCAAATACGGTATCGCCTTAGACGATCGACGGGGGATGAACCGGCGTGGCCGCAGCAGGCTGTACAAGATCGTGAAAGAAGTAGATGCGGAGCTGCTCAAACTAACCGATGAGCTGCTCAGTGATCAAGCTCCGATGATCGACTTGCTCGCCCGCATTGGTGAGATTCGCGGTATGCTGATCAACCTGTACTTTTAGTTAGGTGTTGAGAAACATGACATGGACACAATTTACCCAGCAGCCTCGAGCTTCCGAGCTGCTGTACCATAGCCTTCGCAACGAACGGCTGGCGCATGCTTACTTGCTAGCAGGTCCCAAGGGCGCGGGCAAAAAGCAGATGGCCCTGCATCTGGCGAAATCCCTGTTTTGTCCGGAGAGGGAGGCTGACGCCTGCGGGGCCTGTCTTACATGCAGGCGCATCGAGGGGGGCAACCATCCCGATGTGCTGTTCATTACACCAGATGGAGCTTCTATTAAAATCGACCAGATCCGTGCCTTGCAAAAGGAAATGGCGATGCGAGCGGTAGAATCCCAGCACAAGGTGTACATCATTGAGCATGTCGATAAAATGACGACACAGGCAGCCAACAGCTTGCTCAAGTTTTTGGAGGAGCCGCCTGCTGGTGTGCTGGCCCTGCTGCTTACCGAGCACAGTCATGCGATGCTCCCTACGATTTTGTCGCGTTGCCAAATCGTACAATTTTCCCCACTTTCTGCAGAAGCAATCGCCGTAGAACTGCGAAGAGAAGGCGTTTTGGCAGGCATGGCACAGGTTGCTTCCCACATTACGACAAATGTGGAAGAGGCCAAGGTGCTCAGCCAATCAGAATCGTTTGCACAGCTGAGAAATCTAGTGATACAATTGATTCAGGAGTGCAAACAACGCAATTCGTCTGCGCTTTTTACCATCCATGATATGTTGCAAAAGAGCGACAAAATTAAAGAGGAACTACCCCTCTTTTTAGATTTGCTCATCCTTTGGCTGCGCGATATCCTGTATGTGCAAGTAGGCAGGCATGCCCATCTCATTAACAGCGACCAACAGGATGTGCTGCAAGGACAAGCACTGGTATGGACAAAAGCTGAGCTCTTGCACGGGATAGATTTGGTCATGGAAACGAAAAATCGGATAGAGCGAAATGCCAACGCACAGTTGGCTCTTGAGCGGTTGGTTCTTCAAATTCAGGAGGGATAACCTTGTACGAGGTTGTTGGAGTCCGCTTTAAAAAAGCGGGCAAAATATATTACTTCGACCCTGACCGACTGCCAATCGAGAAAGATTGTACCGTCATCGTGGAAACAGCGCGAGGAGTCGAATACGGCAAGGTTGTCATCGGAAAAAAGCAGGTAGCGGATTCCGATGTGGTATTGCCGCTGAAGAAAGTGATTCGGGTCGCTGACGACAAAGATGCCAAGCAGGTGGACGAAAACAGGCAGGCCGCCAAGAATGCATTTTCCGTCTGTCAGACCAAGATCAGGGAGCACAAGCTGGACATGAAGCTGGTTGATGTGGAGTACACATTCGACCGCAACAAGATCATCTTCTACTTTACGGCAGATGGACGCGTTGATTTTCGTGAGCTGGTTAAAGATTTGGCGTCCGTATTCCGTACCCGCATCGAGCTTCGCCAGATCGGCGTTCGCGATGAAGCGAAAATGCTCGGCGGTATCGGGCCCTGTGGACGATTGCTTTGCTGTTCTACATTCCTCGGCGATTTTGAGCCCGTTTCGATTAAAATGGCCAAGGATCAAAACCTTTCGTTGAATCCAGCGAAGATCTCCGGACTTTGCGGCAGATTGATGTGCTGTTTAAAATACGAGAACGACAACTACGAGAGCACGCGCGATGAGATGCCTGACATCGGAAAAGTCGTAAGCACCCCGATGGGGAACGGACGCGTCGTATCCGTGAATGTACTCGACCAATCCGTTCAAGTAGAGCTTTCGATCGATAAAAAGATCACAGAGTTTGGGCTAGATGAGATTGCGATAGGGCTTCCCACTTTTGAATAAAAGATGGGAGTAGGGGAGAGGTGAGCGAGTGGACAAACGGGAAATCTTCGTCAAGATGGCGAGCATTGAAGAACGAATTGGGGACCTTTACAAAGAAATCGGTGAGTTGAAAGACGTCATCGTAGTTTTGATGGAGGAAAACGCCCAATTACTCGTTGAAAACCAGCACCTTCGCAACCGACTAGACAGAAAAAAGACAAGCACTTCACCGAAGCAAAAGGGAACGCGCCCAGTGGCACAAGAGAAGGCCAAGAAGGCAGTCGTCGGAGAAGGATACGACAATCTTGCTCGTCTCTACGCAGAAGGGTTTCATATCTGCAATGTGCATTTTGGCAGCTTGCGTAAAGAAGGCGATTGTTTATTCTGCTTGTCGTTTTTAAGCGGAGGCCCTCAAAAATAAGCGGTGTACCAATAGCCGGATGAAAAAGCGACCTGGGCCATGTGTCAGGTCGCTTTTATACATGAGCAAACCAAAGGGGTTATGAACAACGGATGGAACCAGTCACCAATGTGCCGCTCTTCGAATCAGAGCGCATCGATGATTTGCTGACGCACGAAATGAAAATTATTCAGAGCCATGAAGTGTTCTGTTTTTCGATGGACGCTGTCCTGCTCGCTCGCTTTGCTTCTGCGCCAAAAAGAGGCCGTATCCTAGACTTTTGCACAGGTAACGGGGCGATCCCGCTCATTATGACGACCAGGACACCAGAAGCCTCCTTTGAAGGAATCGAAATTCAGGAGCGATTGTTCAGCATGGCCAGCCGCAATGTAGCGCTGAACCAGCTGGAAGGGCGCATCACTATGCACCACGGAGATGTAAAGGAGGCGGTGGAGCGCTTTGGTCATGCGAAGTTTGACGTGATCACCTGCAATCCGCCCTATATGCCGGCCACCAGTGGGGAGAAAAACATCAGTGAGCATTTTGCCATCGCCCGCCATGAAATCATGCTCTCTCTGGAAGAGGTAATTCGTGTAGGCAGCCAGCTGCTGAAAAACGGAGGGAAGCTCGCGATGGTGCACCGTTCGACGCGTCTGATTGAGATCATTACGTTGATGCGCCAGTACGGAATCGAGCCGAAGCGGATGCGCCTCGTGTATCCTCGTCGTGATGCCGAGCCGAATATGGTACTGATCGAAGGGATGCGGGGAGGCAAGCCGGAGCTGCGGATCCAGCCACCGTTGATTGTCTATGAAAATGGAGAGGAATACTGTGAAGAGCTGCAGGAAGTCTATTTCGGAAGACGCGATTCCCTCGCATAAAGGCCACTTTGTTTACATTTTATCTTGTGCGGACGGGAGTCTTTACACTGGCTACACCACCGAGCTGCCAAGACGACTGCGAGCACATAACGAAGGCAAAGGAGCCAAATACACCCGTGGACGCGGACCTGTCGAATTGCTGTATTGGGAAGAAGGGACAGACCGCTCCTGGGGGCTGAGGAGAGAGGAAGGAATCAAACGGCTCTCCCGCCCGAAAAAAGAAGAATTGATTGGAGAGGGACCTCATGGTGAATATCCAGCGTAGCTTTTCGTCCGAGCAGACCGGTGTCCTCTATCTGGTGGCGACACCGATTGGAAATTTGGATGATATCACGGTCCGGTGTCTGGAAACGCTGCGCTCTGTCGATGTGATTGCATGTGAGGATACACGGCAGACGCGAAAGCTACTTAACCATTTTCATATCGACAAGCGAACGGTCAGCTATCACGAGCATAATAAGGAAGCGAGTGGTAATGGTCTCTTGCAGTGGCTGGCAGAAGGAAAGCAGATCGCATTAGTAAGCGATGCAGGGCTGCCGGCGATATCAGACCCGGGAGCTGATCTGGTCCGCGATGCGACAGCAGCAGGTTATCCGGTGATCCCAGTTCCTGGAGCAAATGCGGGGTTAACGGCATTGATCGCATCAGGTCTGCCGACAGATCGCTTTGTATTTTGCGGGTTTATGGGCAGAGAAAACAAGGAGCGCCGCGAAGAGCTGGAGCGATTGAAAAAGTATCCGGAAACGCTCATCTTCTATGAAGCTCCGCATCGAATTGACAAAACACTGGTGGCTATCCGGGATGCATGGGGCAATCGACGGGCAGTGCTGGCGAGAGAGCTGACTAAGCGCTACGAGGAATTTGTGCGTGGCACGCTTGATGAGCTGATTGAGTGGCTGCGTGAAGGAGAAGCGCGAGGGGAGTTTTGCTTGATTGTCGAAGGCTACACAGGTCCTCTCGAGGAAGAGGAGGAAGATTTGTGGTGGCAAGCGCTCAGTGTCACCCAGCACGTCGACCAGTACTGTGAGCAGGGATTGAACAAAAAGGATGCGATCAAGCAGGCTGCGGATGATCGCGGTGTCTCCAAACGAGATGTGTACAACGAGTATCATCGTGAACAAGACGAAGATTAGAGCTGGCTGGCTTTCGCGGCCAGCTTTTTTGCATCCTGAGAGCCGCTTCTATTTTCTGGTCCAGTACAAAAGCAAAAAGAGCCTCTCGGGGCTTGTCCCCAAAAGGCTCGACATATGTAAAGGAGAGAAAGCTATCGTTTTACGACTGGCATCTCGGACAGGCAGTCTTGGCAAACGATTTTACCTTTAAAGTGAGATACTTTATCTGCGTTACCACAGAAAATGCAAGCAGGCTCGTATTTTTTCAGGATGATGCGCTCACCGTCAACGTAGATTTCCAAAGCATCTTTTTCTGCGATACCCAGCGTACGGCGCAATTCGATTGGGATTACCACGCGGCCCAACTCGTCCACTTTCCGAACAATACCTGTTGATTTCATCATTGTGATTTCTCCTCCCAAATATGGACATGTCGATGCTATTGTTCAACGGAAACCATTTATCGTCAATATTCGACATTTTCTGTTGAAAACATCATACCAGCGATTCCCAAAGGTGTCAACCTAGCATTTACAATTCTTTGAAAACAAAAGTTTTTTTTGAAAATGAAAACACTGTTGTAGCAACGTTTTTCTCCAATATGGAAATGTTATGTAAAAATAATTGGATAAAATTTACTGGAAGTTTTCGCCTAGCCTATAGTCGGTTCATGTCGAATTATCGTTTGTGCATTCGACATAATCACCGTTATTTCACTGTTTTCCCTTTAATTCCTACTAAGGCCCTTTTTCTGGAGAAAGCAGGGTGAGGGAGGTTTACAAAACAGGTTGGTCGTGTACAATAGAGGGTGTAAAGCACCAAAACATAGCAAACGACCTTGATGGGAAGAGTAAGTGGACCTCCTTATTTCAGAGAGCCGGGGTAGCTGAAAACCGGTATAAGCGAGCAAGCTGAACATGGACCCAGAGTCTCGCCGATGAACACGAATCGGGATAGCCGTTTCCAGTAGTCCGCGACGCAACGCCCACGTTACGGGCAGAGTCAGACCTTGACTCACCAAGTCCGTATGCCGTGAGGGTACGGAGTGTTTGGGTGGTACCGCGAGTTAGAGCTCGCCCCAATTTTTTTGGGGCGGGCTTTTATTATACAGTTAAGAATTTATAAGATTCTTATCCAGTATAAGGGCAACTAAGGCTCCGCCATAGGAATGGCGAAGCCAAGTTTTCTAATTACTAAACGTAAAGTGGAGGAGTTTTGTTGCAATGAAACCAACATATTACATCACCACACCGATCTACTATCCCAGTAACAAGCTGCATATCGGAAATGCCTACACCACGATTGCCTGTGATGCAGTGGCTCGCTACAAACGCCTGCGTGGGTACGATGTCTACTACCTGACGGGTACGGACGAGCATGGGCAAAAGCTTCAGGAGCGCGCAGCACAGGATGGCAAAGAGCCGCTGGAGTTCATCGACCCTGTCGTGGACTGGATTCGCGACCTGTGGGACAGACTGGACATTTCTTATGATGATTTCATCCGCACGACGCAGCCGCGCCACAAGGAAGTCGTCCAAAAGGTGTTCCAACGCCTGCTCGATCAGGGGGACATTTACCTGGGCGAATACGAAGGCTACTACTGTGTGCCATGTGAAGCGTTCTGGACAGAGACGCAGGCGAAGACGGACAAAGGCTATTTTTGCCCAGATTGCGGCCGCGAAGTGAAATTGGTGAAGGAGAACAACTACTTCTTCCGCATGTCCAAATACCAGGACAGACTGCTCAAGCACATCGAGGAAAATCCAGAGTTCATCCAGCCAGAGACACGCAAAAATGAAATGATCAACAACTTCCTCAAGCCAGGTCTGCAGGATCTCTCTGTCTCTCGCAGCACATTTGACTGGGGGATCAAAGTGCCAAGCGATCCTGAACATGTGATCTACGTTTGGATCGATGCTTTGACCAACTATATTTCCGCATTGGGCTACCTGAGCGACGATGACAGTAAATACCGCCGTTTCTGGCCTGCGGATGTGCACATGGTAGGAAAAGACATTTTGCGCTTCCACACCATTTACTGGCCGATTCTGTTGATGGCACTCGATGTACCGCTGCCAAAACAAATCTTTGGTCACGGCTGGCTCTTGATGCCAGATGGCAAAATGTCCAAATCCAAAGGAAACGTAATCGATCCGAAGCTTCTGATCGACCGTTACGGCTCCGATGGTGTTCGCTACTTCCTGCTGCGTGAGATTAACTTCGGTCAAGACGGCATCTTTACGCCGGAGTCCTTCGTCCAACGATTGAACTTTGACCTCGCAAACGACATCGGAAACCTTTTGAGCCGCACTGCGACGATGATCGAGAAATACTTCGATGGTGTGATTCCGGCTGCTGAGGTTGCGGGAGAGCCGGATGACAGCTTGATCGAGCTGGCTGTGAAAACAAAAGGTCTGGTTGAGGAGCATATGGAAGCAATGCGCTTCAGCAACGCGCTGGCTCACATCTGGGAGCTGGTGGGACGGACCAATAAATACATCGATGAGACCATGCCTTGGAACCTGGCAAAGTCGGAAGAAACTAAAGGCCGTTTGGCAACCGTTATGTACAACCTGGCAGAGAGCATTCGCATCAGCTCGATTCTCATTCAACCATTCATGACGAAAGCCCCAGCAAAAATCTGGGATCAACTCGGTATCGTAGGAAATGAGCAAGCGACCAGCTGGGAGTCTGCCGGCACATGGGGCGGATTGCCTGTAGGTAGTACGGTTAGCCGCAAAGAGCTGCTTTTCCCGCGTCTGGATGTTGCGGCAGAGCTGGCATTCATCGACGAGTCAACGGCGGAAGCGCGTCGCCAAGCAGAAGAAAACAAGAAGAAGCAAGAGGGAACGGAAGGTGGAGCAGGCGTGAGCGAAACACAAGCAAATGCGGCGGAAGCAGCTGCAGCTGAGAAACCAGCGGATGCTAAGGAAGAAATCGGCATCGATGACTTTGGAAAGGTAGAGCTGCGTGTCGCACAGGTAGTCGAATGCGCGAAGCACCCGAACGCCGACAAGCTGCTGATCCTGCAACTGGATCTGGGCTATGAAAAACGTCAGGTCGTTTCCGGGATCGCGAAGTACTACTCGCCGGAAGATATGGTTGGGAAGAAAGTCATCGTGGTCGCGAACTTAAAGCCAGTGAAGCTGCGCGGTGAAATGTCCCAAGGTATGATTCTAGCAGCATCTGCAGGAGATTCGCTGACACTTGCGACTGTAGATCCGAGCATGCCGAACGGCGCGATCGTGAAGTAAGCGAGCGCATCCAGCAGGAAAGGAAGGATCAACCCGTGTTATTTGAAACGCATACGCACCTGAATGCCAAGGAGTTTGACGAGGACCGCGAAGAGACAATTGCTCGTGCCAGGGAAAACGGGGTCAGCACGATCGTCAATATCGGCTTTAACGCGGAGACGATCCCGACGTGCATCGAGCTGGCTGAGAAGCATGACTTTATTTATGCGGTAGTCGGTTGGCACCCGCAGGATGCAAAAGATATGACGGATGAGCATCTGGAGTGGATTGAGGAGCTTAGTCGTCATCCAAAGGTCGTAGGACTGGGAGAAATGGGTCTCGACTACTACTGGGATACGTCGCCCAAGGACGTGCAGGCAGACGTTTTCCGCAAGCAGATTCGTCTCGCGCGCAAGGTAGACATGCCGATCATCATCCACAATCGCGATGCCCATCAGGACGTCATCTCGATACTCCGGGAAGAAAAGGCTGCTGATGTCGGCGGGATCATGCACTGCTTCTCCGGCAGCTGGGAAACGGCAAAGCTCGCCTTGGACATGAATTTCTACATCTCCTTTGGCGGACCGCTCACCTTCAAAAATGCCAAGCAGCCAAAAGAGGTTGCGGCCAAAGTACCACTCGATCGATTGTTGATCGAGACGGACAGTCCTTACCTCACGCCGCATCCTTTTCGGGGCAAGCGAAACGAGAGCGGCTACGTCCGTTACGTCTGCGAGGAAATGGCGAACATTCGGGGTTTGTCTTACGAAGAAATGGCTGAAATTACTTCGGAGAACGCCCGACGATTATTTCGACTAAATGAGTCCCAAAAATAAAGCAAAAGCGGAAAATCACGGCGCGGCTCGTGGTTTTCCGCTTTTTTCGTTCGTTTTTCCTGTGTTCTACACCCGTTTGTCGAAGCATACCATGAACAATATGTCGAACGATTATTGTCCTATCGACATGGGTACTCGACACCAACTGCCTATGATTCGTCAGACGCTTTTTGCTAGGCTTGTACCATCTTCTCTTCAGCCAAAGGTAGGGGAAATTTGACAAAGCCGGAAAAGTGACATACAATCAAATCCGATCTTGTTTAGTACCGGCCACTTCCAGAATATTAGTGCAATTACAGCGACCCTTACCTGGCTAGACCGAAAAAGCCTTGTGCTTTTCTAGGAAAAGGAGTGTGGGAAATGGAGTTACGCACGATGTGGGAAAGGTATAAGAATAAGGGGCTCGTCATCTTTGGGGTCCTCGCTCTTGTCATCATTCCCATGATTGGGTATTTCTCTGCCCAGGCTACCCAGCCAAAACAGGTCACATTTTCGTTAGATGGTGAAAGTCGCAAGGTAGCTACCAAAGCCGAGACCGTTGAAGAGTTTTTGGCAGAGCGACAGATCACCCTGACGGAAAAGGATTCCCTTCAACCAGCACCTACGACCAAGCTCAAAGACGGAACAGAAATATTTTTACATACAGTCTGGTCCATACCAGTCCAGATTGACGGGCAGACCAAAGTGATTCAAACACTGAGCCGCGATGTTGCTGGCGCGTTGAAGGACGGCGGCATCACACTCAGTGAAAAGGACCGGGTAGAACCGGCCTTGACAGCGTCTCTAGCAAAATCTTCAGCCATCACCGTCAAACGCGTTGTCGAGAAGATGGTAGACGAAGAAGAGCGCGTCACCTATCAGGAAATCCGTAAAAACGATCCTGCGTTGGAAAAAGGAAAAACAAAAGTACTGCAAACAGGACAAGAAGGTAAGGCAATTGCACACTACAAGCTAGTCACTGTGGACGGCAAAGAAGTCTCCCGTGAACTGGTTTCGAGAGATGTTGTTACTCCGAAAAAGGACCATGTGATCGCTGTAGGGACTGCGGTGGCGATGCGCACAGAAGACAGTTCGCAAAGAGTTCTGGTCGCATCGGCGGGGATGGTCTCCCGCGGTGGAAAAGTTTTTAGGCCGAAAAAAGTACTGAACGGAGTTACCTTGACTGCTTACTCGCCAGCAGGCGGGGGCAAGCATCCCAGCTCGGCAGGCTACGGACGTACTGCGACTGGGGTAAAAGCTCAGGCAGGGCACACCATTGCAGTAGATCCTCGCGTCATTCCTTATGGGTGGTGGGTCTACATCGACGGAGTTGGGTACCGTCGAGCAGAAGATACTGGTGGGGCTATGAAAGGTGGCAAGATTGACGTATTTGTTAGCACGGAATCGGAGGCGGTTCAGTTTGGCCGCAAGCGTAACAAAACTGTCTATATAATTGGACCGCAGAAGCCTTAGGACAGGAGCGACATGCTCCTGTCTTCTGTTTGGTTGTGAGCCGTGCTAATCTGGTTGTTAGTAAGACGTTGAATGGGCGGAAATCGTTTCGCCTTTTTGGGGCTTTTGACCGCATTTTTTTGGCATACTTGTACCATATGGACAATGTACGAAAGTGGGAGCACAGGAATGAAAATCAAGGAACTTATCGTGGTGGAGGGTAGGGACGATACTGTGGCGATCAAGCGGGCTGTCAACGCCGATACGATCGAGACGGGCGGATCTGCCATTCATACTTGGGTGATTGAAAAAATCCGCCTGGCGCAGCAAAAGCGAGGCGTTATTATTTTCACCGACCCGGATTATCAGGGAGAGCGCATCCGCAGGATCATCAGCAAGGCTGTACCGGGATGCAAGCATGCGTTTATCACTCAGGAGGACGGTACGAAGAAGGGTGACATCGGAGTGGAGAATGCGTCTCCCGAAGTGATTGTACGAGCTCTCGCAGATGTGCGCACAGAGATGATCGAATCTGCGGGAGAGATCACGGCAGAGGATATGCTGGCGTACGGGCTGACCTCAGGCGGAGATTCCAAAGAACGCCGAATCAAGCTGGGTGAGAAGCTAGGGATCGGCTATGCCAACGCCAAGCAGCTTCTCGCGCGCCTGAATGCCTTTCAGATCAAACGAGAAGAATTTGAAGCTGCCATGCAAGCTATCGATAAAGAGAGGGAGTAAGCCATGACCCAAATGACCGACAAAGACATTGCCACACCTACGCGTACGAAAGAGGTCCTGGAGAAGTACGGCTTCTCTTTTAAAAAGAGTCTGGGGCAAAACTTCCTGATCGATACGAACATCCTGCACAACATCGTCGCAGAAGCGGATCTGACGAAGGAAAAGGGTGCCGTAGAGATCGGGCCTGGGATTGGAGCCTTGACGGAGCAATTGGGACGAGCAGCAGGAAAGGTGATGGCGATCGAGATCGACCAGCGCCTGTTGCCTATTTTGGCGGACACGCTGTCGCCCTATGAAAATATCGAGGTCGTGCACGGCGATGTGCTGGAGCTTGATCTGAAGGCATTGCTAGCAGAGAAAATGGCGGGTGTAGAAAAGATCAGTGTGGTAGCCAATCTGCCCTACTACGTAACGACACCGATCTTGATGAAGCTGCTGGAGGAACGCCTTCCTCTGGAGAACATCGTGGTGATGATTCAAAAAGAAGTAGCGGAAAGAATAGCTGCCAAGCCGGGTACGAAAGACTATGGGTCTTTATCGGTCGCAGCCCAATTCTATGCAGAAACAGAAGTAGCGATGATCGTGCCTGCTAGCGTCTTCATCCCTCGTCCTAACGTCGATTCTGCGGTTATACGCCTGAAGGTAAGGGATCGTCCACCGGTCGAGGTAGATGACCAGGACATGTTCTTTCGGGTCGTTCGCAGCTCGTTCGCACAGCGCAGAAAGACGCTCCTAAACAACCTAATGAACGGTCTGTTTCGCAAAGAACAGAAAGACGAAGTAATACAGATGCTTGCCGACATCCAGATCGACCCCACACGTCGTGGGGAGACGCTCAGCATTGAAGAGTTTGCCCGACTGGCCAACGAAAGCTTGCGGCGTGGATTGATTGGGCAGTAGTCTTGGGGGACCCTCATTTTTGGGCTTATAACGCCAAAAGTGAGGGTTTTTTGTGTTTGCGTCTTCCTTTCGATATAATACTGACAAATATCTACGTAATTCATGAAAAAAAGCCCGTTGACAAAAACTCCGCTTGGTTGCTATAATTTTTTATTTCTTTGACAAAATAAGTGTGTGCTGTTATAATAGATGTAAGCGAGGTGGATGGAACAATGGCAAGAAACGCGTTACTTGACATTAAACGCAGTTTAGACGGACATATTGGTGAGCGCATCCTGCTGAAGGCAAATGGTGGCCGCCGCAAAACCGTCGAACGAAGTGGCATCCTCGAAGAAACATACCCATCAGTATTTGTAGTAAAGCTAGACGATGATCAACTTTTCGAGCGGGTTTCTTACAGCTATGCGGACATCTTGACGGAAACAGTAGAGTTGACGGTGTGCCGTGAGAATCAGCACATCCGCATCACATTTGTACAACAGTAGAGCCCTTTGGGTTCTACTGTTTTGTTTTGGTGCGCCCAGCATGGGCGATAGCTCTAGGGTGTAAGTCCCGAACGGGGGTTGGCTGTACCAACCGTTAGCCCAAGGCAAGGGTGTCCACCGCGAGGTGGAATCTGAAGGAAGCCGGCGGCAAAGTCCCGACCTGAGGTACACGAACCCAATTTGAGGCTGTTGTATTCGGGTGAGTCTGCCAAACAAGACGAAGCCCCATACAGCCAAGGAATACAGCAGTAAACTTGGGCAGGTACATGGGATGAAAGTTATCGCTCTTACCTGGGGAGGTCTGCATGAAGTGCCTTCAAATGTTGGTAACCGTCTTCGTAAGGAGACGCTGAACATGCAGAAGTCAGCAGAAGCCATAGTACCCAAGTAAAGGACGCTTGAACGGGGAAGGGCTGAACATTAAGTCAACACATCCGCTAATCACTTTCGTGATAATACTGTGAAGCAGAATTCTGTAAGGAACTACTCTTGGAGAAAATGGGTGAAGCCCTGAGGGTACAAGAGAGGGCTGAGTATTGTCCGGCAAGACTAGAAGGATGCGTGCGGAGGAAGGGTATCGTCATGGAGCTGTTGGAGAAAGTCCTGTCACGAGAAAATCTATTAGTGGCACTCGAAAGAGTGGAAAGAAACAAAGGATCGGCGGGAATCGACGGTGTTTCAACCGAACAACTGCGCGATTATATCCGTGAACACTGGTTGACCACTAAAAAGCAGATTATGAAAGGGACCTACAAACCTTCCCCTGTCCGCAGAGTCGAAATCCCGAAATCTGACGGAGGAGTAAGGTTATTAGGTATTCCTACCGTGATAGATCGCTTTATTCAACAAGCCATCCTCCAAGTTCTTACTCCTATATTTGACCCCCACTTCTCAGAATCCAGTTTCGGATTCCGACCGAACCGTGGTGCGCATGACGCCATGAGACAAGCACAATTTTATATTTCCGAAGGATATCGCTTTGTCGTGGATATGGACTTAGAGAAATTCTTCGACCGGGTTAATCACGATATTTTAATGAGTCGGGTTGCTCGAAAAGTAAAAGATAAAGCTTTGTTGAAACTTGTTCGCGCATATCTACAAGCAGGCATCATGGTCAATGGCATCTGCCTTTCGGCAGTAGAGGGCACACCACAAGGTGGTCCACTTAGTCCGTTATTGGCGAACATCTTGCTCGACGATTTGGATAAAGAACTGGAAAAGAGGGGACATCGCTTTTGTCGATACGCAGACGATAGCAATATCTACGTGAGAACAAAGCGGGCGGGAGAACGGGTAAAAGAAAGTATCCAAAGCTACTTGGAGAAGGTACTTAAGCTTAAAGTAAATGAGCAGAAGAGCGCAGTGGATCGACCTTGGAAGCGTAAGTTCCTCGGTTTCGGTTTCACTAATGCAAAACAAGCAAGGATTCGGCTTCATCCAAAATCACTTCTGAAGTTGAAAGAGAAAATCCGCTTCATCACTAATCCGGTATGGAGCATCTCTATGGATGAAAGGATTCGGAAGCTAAACCAGTACCTCATGGGTTGGATCGGATATTTTGCCCTTGCGGATGCAAAGAAAATCCTTCAATCTATCGACGAATGGATACGACGTAGACTTCGACTTTGCTTGTGGTCTCAGTGGAAGCGAGTACGAACCCGATATCGAGAACTTCGCTCTCTGGGTTTATCGCACGTCCAAGCAATAGAAATTGCAAACACCAGAAAGGGTGCATGGCGTACCACAAAGACTCCTCAAATGCACAAAGCCCTCGGAGTTGCATATTGGCAACAACAAGGGCTGAAAAGCTTATTACAACGATATTCTGTCATTCGTCAAGCTTGATGAACCGCCGTATACCGAACGGTACGTACGGTGGTGTGAGAGGACGGGAGTTAGTCGCTCCCTCCTACTCGATCAGAGAGAACTTTAGATTCTTAACCTAAATAAGCGAGGTAAAGGCGAGACTTGTCCCTTTTGGGTGCAGAAAGCTCCTCGGCGAGTAGGCCGCGGCAGAGTTTTTTTATTACCAAGTGTTGGCTGCACCCCGGATCGAGATTGAATCCCTTGTTGGCTGCACAAACTATTTGTGTCAACGAGAAGGGGAGGATGTTATGGGTCGTCGCAGACGAGGCATTATGTCTGAGCAGTTCAAGATGGAGATCGCCAAGGAGCTAGGATTTTACGATAAGGTGAAAACCGAGGGCTGGGGAGCGATCACGACAAGTGACGCTGGTAACCTAGTCAAACGAGCCATTCAGATTGCCGAGGAAGCATTGGCCAAGCAGCATACGACATGACTCGTTGGCGAGACCGGGGACTTCCCGGTCTTCTGTCTCTGACTCTTATTTTCCGAACCATTATAATCTTCTTGATCATATTCTTTTGGTTGATCGAGTGGCATGGAAGAGAATGCCTATGCTACAATAAGAGACTAGGAAAATTAGAAAGTAGTCAGAGGTGAACAACGTGCGTATCTCGGTCAAAGCTCCGGCCAAAATTAATTTAACTCTTGATGTTCTTGCCAAGCGGCCGGACGGTTATCACGAAGTCGAAATGGTGATGACTACCGTAGACTTGGCGGACCGTGTAGATCTCACTCTGCGCGGAGATGGAGAGATTACGCTGGACTGCTCTGCCAGCTTCGTACCGGATGATATTCGCAATCACGCGTACAAAGCGGCAGTACTTTTAAAAGAACGCTATCAGGTACGCGAAGGCGTGCATTTGTATATTGATAAGCAGATCCCTGTCGCCGCAGGACTGGCGGGAGGAAGCAGTGATGCAGCAGCGACCTTGCGAGGACTGAACCAATTGTGGAATCTAGGACTGTCCTTGGACGAGCTGGCTGCGGTTGGGGCTCAGATCGGCTCAGACGTTCCTTTTTGCGTTTACGGCGGAACAGCTCTGGCAAAAGGGAGAGGAGAGCAGATCACGCATCTGAATACGCCTGCTCCCTGCTGGGTCATTCTGGCAAAGCCGCCGATCGGTGTGTCGACTGCGGATGTGTACGGAAATCTGCGCGTCCAGGAGATCGACAATCATCCTTTGACCGGACAAATGCTGCGGGCGATTTCGGAGCAGGACTTTCCGATGATGTGCCAGGCACTCGGCAACGTTCTGGAGAATGTGACTTTGTCTCTCCATCCGCAAGTACGGCAGATCAAGGAGCTGATGATGGCATCGGGAGCTGACGGTGTCCTGATGTCAGGCAGCGGCCCGACCGTTTTTGCGCTCGTACAAAAGGAAGCAAAAGTGCATCGCATCTACAATGCTTTGCGCGGATTTGTAAAAGATGTATTTGTTGCCCGAATGTTAGGTGCCCAAGAAGGGGAAATGCTTGCATAGACCCGTATATAAATGATACATTAGCACCATAATATTCGGTTTTGGAGGAAGAGCTATGAAGAAATTGCGTAGAAGTGCTCGGCTCGTCGATATGACTCAGCACTTGCTCGCCCATCCCCATACGCTGATTCCGCTCACTCTGTTTGCCGAACAATACGGGGCGGCGAAATCGTCGATTAGCGAAGATTTATCCATCATCAAAGAAGCGTTTGAGGTACAGGGTGTAGGCTTGTTGAAAACGGTAGCGGGTGCGGCTGGTGGAGTGAAGTTCATTCCCCAAGTCAAAACCGAAGAGGCTCTTACCTTTGTACAAGAGCTGATTGGTCAACTGGCGAATCCAGATCGACTTCTGCCAGGCGGATACCTGTACATGTCAGACGTTCTAGGTAACCCCTCCACGATGGCGCAGATCGGGAAGCTGTTTGCGACAGCTTACGCGGACAAAAACGTTGACGTGGTGATGACAGTGGAAACCAAAGGGATTCCACTGGCGTATGCGACTGCGATGTTTTTGAATGTTCCCGTGGTGATCGTGCGGCGTGATAACAAGGTGACGGAAGGTTCGGTCGTTAGCATTAATTACGTTTCCGGATCCAGCAAGCGGATTCAGACCATGTCACTGGCTCGGCGTGCATTGGCTGAACAGTCCCGCGTGCTGATTGTAGACGACTTCATGAAAGCAGGCGGAACGCTGCGTGGAATGATCGACCTGCTGCAAGAATTCCGTGCTACCGTCGTAGGCTGCGGCGTATTGGTAGAAACGACAGCAGACGTTTCTGAGCGACTGGTCGATGAATACGTTTCGTTGGCCAAACTTCAAGATGTAGACATCAAGGGCAAGCAAATCGAGATCGAGCTCGGAAGTTTTTTCGGTAGATAGGCGGCTTTTCTTGTCTGCTCTGAGAGAACGGGGCACGTTTTCAAAAAATGAGGGGAGTAGATTTACATGGCAATGTCTTTTGTATCCACTGATAAAGCGCCTGCAGCGATTGGTCCTTACAGCCAGGCAACAAAAGTAGGACCACTCCTGTTTGCGTCCGGTCAAATTCCACTCCGCCCAGATGGTACCCTCGTAGAAGGTGACATCGTCGAGCAAGCGCATCAGGTTTTCGCCAACATCAAAGCGGTTTTGGCTGAAGCAGGCGGCAGCCTGTCGAACGTCGTGAAGGCGACTGTCTTTATCAAGGACATGAACGACTTCGGACAGTTGAATGAAGTGTACGGACAATATTTTGGCGATCACAAGCCGGCGCGCTCCACGGTAGAGGTTGCTCGCCTGCCGCGTGATGTAAAAGTCGAGATCGAGATCATTGCTCATCTGGAAGCGTAAGCATCAAAAAAGGACCAAATAGCCTCGTGCCTAACGTGCACCAGGCTATTTTTTTCGACCAAATCCCTCTTGAGATGCATACGAATGCTGTAGATATGAATAAATTTATATATTTTTTTAAAAATTTGCATAGATACAGCAGGAATATTTACCCAAAGGGTGGAAATACTCCTAAACGCGTTTTCATAGATAAAGGGAGTGAACTAGATGGAAGTTACAGACGTTAGACTTCGCCGAGTGAATACGGATGGTAGGATGAAAGCGATTGCGTCCATTACAATTGACCATGAATTTGTGGTTCATGATATCCGTGTGATTGATGGAAACAATGGCATGTTCGTTGCCATGCCAAGCAAACGTACACCGGATGGAGAGTTCCGTGATATCGCGCACCCGATTTCTTCCACTACCCGCGAAAAAATCCAGGCAGCAGTATTGTCGGAGTACGATCGCGTAGGTCAAGAAGAAGAAAGCACCATTGAAGCAGGTGCTTAGGTGAAACAAGCAAGCACCCTGTCTGAATAGGCAGGGTGCTTCGATGTGTGTCGATGATCAATAGCAGCTTTCTAGGTCAGTAATGATTTTATCTCGGTTCATTCCCTCACCGATAAAGACAGCTACCATTTTCGGGCCATGATTTTCAAAGGGAAACAAGTGGACCTGATTGTCGGTGTGCTGAAAAGAAATCAGTTCCTCTCTTCCGTGAAACTGCACGTATCCTTTTGCGCGGTAGACGTTTTTAGGCAAGTCGTACAGAAAGTCTTCAAACCTGCCAGCGTCGACGGCTCCTTTGAAACGGTAGGAAAAGGTTTCTATGCTGTTATATAAAGATGGCTGGCCCGTGCTCAGTCCAAGGGATTGCTTCAGTCGATCCATGGGTGACATCCGTCCGATCGTCTTTTGCACTGGAACGTTGCTGACCGCCTTTGGTCGCAGCTCGATGTTTTCAGACAGACGTGAGACCGATAGCAGCGTGTGCAAATCGATGTCGCTCTGTACGGTGTCGTAGAGTGGGGCATTTGGATTGATCTCGGACAGCTTTCGCTTTACTTTCTCCAAGGTATCGCCCGTGGTGCGATCTACTTTATTGACGAGCAGCAGATCTGCGTATTTGACCTGGTTGCGTATCGTTTTGACGAGCGCACCGGTAGATTGAAAGCGCGAGTTCAGCTCCAAAAAGCGGGAAGCATCTACGACAGAGATAGTGCCTTTTATCTCGATCTGCTCGTAAAGCTCAGGATGAGTCAAACCGTCGATCACATCGATAGGATCAGCAACCCCTGTTGTTTCAATGAGGATTTTATCCGGATTTACGGAGGTAATTACTTCCTTTAGGCTCTCCGTCATTTCTCCCCGAATCGAGCAGCAAATACATCCGTCCAACAGCTTTTTTACAGGAAAGCCAAATCCTTGCAGTTGTTCCCCGTCAATATCTTCCTCGCCCATTTCATTCATAACGACTACGACCTTTTCGTCCTGTACGCGCAGATGAGCAAGCATTTTCTGCAATAGGGTGGTTTTTCCGCTTCCTAAATAACCTGTCAGCAAGTACACCTGAGCACTCATCCATATCGACCTCCCTTTTCAAAACCCTATCGACCATCAATATATCACACTCTTATCAGAAAATTAAATGTTGTCCGATGTTTGTCCAACTTCCCGGCATTGTCCGGAAAACGACGATAATCCTGAATCGATTGTCTTGAAATCCACATATGATTAAGATATAGTCATTGTGGAACTTCTACGATGGAGGGTTGTCATGTCTAAGATCCATGCCGTGGTTCTGGCAGCTGGTCAGGGTACACGGATGAAATCGAAGCTGTACAAGGTTCTTCACCCTGTTTGCGGAAAGCCAATGGTCCAACATGTTGTGGATACGATGGCATCGATGCAGGTGAAGGATATCGTTGTCGTCGTAGGTCATGGTGCTGACGCAGTCCGCGCCAAACTGGGCGAAGACGTTGCATATGCACTACAAGAAGAACAGTTGGGAACGGCGCATGCCGTCCAGCAGGCAGCGCCATTTTTACATGATAAAGAAGGCACTACGTTTCTTTTGTACGGAGACGTCCCACTTTTGTCTGCAGAGACGTTAGCCGCGTTATTGACCTATCACGAAGAACAGGAAGCGGCTGCTACCGTTTTGACCGCCGTGCTGTCTGACCCAACCGGGTATGGACGTATCGTGCGTGATGAGGCAGGCGAAGTATTGCGAATCGTGGAACACAAGGACGCCACTTCTGAGGAAAGGGCGATCCAGGAAATTAACACGGGCATATACTGCTATGACAACCAAAAATTATGGAAAGCCTTGGCACAAGTGAAAAATGACAATGTACAAGGCGAATACTATGTAACAGATGTTGTCGGTATTTTGCGGGATGCCGGTGAAAAGGTAGCTGCCTTTGAAGCGGCGGATCCTGATGAAACGATGGGCGTAAACGACCGCGTGCAGCTTTCTGAAGCGGAAGCGTACATGAGACGTCGCATTGTTGTTGAACACATGCGCAACGGCGTGACCGTTCTGGATCCTTCCTCTACTTACATTGAGGCAGGCGTCACCATCGGATCTGACACCGTTATTCATCCAGGTACATTCCTGCGCGGGCGGACAACCATCGGATCTGACTGTGTCATCGGACCGAATGCAGATTTGACGGATGTTGCGGTTGCGGACAATGTATCCTTGACCTACACTGTCATGGTGGATGCGCGTGTGGAGCACGAGAGCACCGTCGGACCTTTCGCGTATGTTCGTCCGGGAAGTGTGATTGGTCCAAAAGCAAAAATCGGTGACTTCGTTGAGCTGAAAAATGCCAAAATCGGCGAAGGTTCGAAGGTTCCTCACCTCAGCTATGTTGGGGATGCTGAGATTGGCGCTGGCGTCAATATTGGCTGTGGAACAATTACGGTCAACTACGATGGAGCAGTCAAACACAAAACGACCGTGCAAGATGGTGCGTTTGTCGGATGCAACTCGAATCTGGTTGCTCCGGTCACAGTAGGGCAGAATGCTTATGTAGCAGCTGGTTCTACGATCACCCAGGATGTGCCAGATAATGCCCTGGCCATCGCTCGTGAACGACAAGTGAATAAAATCGATTACGCCAACAGAATGCCTCGCAAGGGCAAAAAGCAATCATAACGGGAGGTTCTTGAGAAGATCATGGCTAACTACCGCGACCCAAAACTGAAGGTATTTACGTGCAACGCTAACCCAGAACTGGCGAAAGAAATCGCCGAACATATTGGTGTACCACTCGGAAACGCGCAAGCAGTGCGCTTTAGTGATGGTGAGTGCCAAATCAAATTGAATGAAAGTGTTCGCGGTTGTGACGTATTTGTTATTCAGCCGACATCTGCTCCCGTTAATGAGCACTTGATGGAGCTATTGGTAATGGTAGACGCATTGAAACGTGCTTCTGCTAAGAGCATCAACGTAGTGATTCCTTACTACGGCTATGCTCGTCAAGATCGTAAAGCACGCGCACGCGATCCGATTACAGCGAAACTGGTTGCCAACCTGATTGAAACAGCTGGCGCACAACGTGTAATCACGATGGACCTGCATGCGACCCAAATCCAAGGCTTCTTCGACATCCCGGTTGATCATCTGTTGGGCGTACCGATTCTGGCAAAACACTTCTCTGAAAAAGGTCTGTCGGACATCGTGGTAGTCTCTCCTGACCACGGTGGTGTTACCCGCGCTCGCAAACTGGCTGAGCGTCTGGAAGCGCCAATCGCGATCATCGACAAACGCCGTCCGGAGCCAAACGTAGCGGAAGTAATGAACATCGTCGGGAACATCGAGGGAAAAACCGCGATCATCATCGACGATATTATCGATACAGCAGGAACCATCACGTTGGCTGCGAGCGCACTGGTGGAAGCGGGAGCGCGTGACGTATACGCATGCTGCACACATCCTGTGCTGTCCGGTCCAGCTATCGAGCGCATCGGCAACTCCAATATTCGTGAGCTGATCGTAACCAACTCGATCCCACTCACAGAAGAGCAAATCATCGACAAAATTACCGTTCTCTCTGTTGCACCGATCATTGGCGAAGCGATTATCCGCGTACACGAAGAGCTGTCGGTAAGCAAGCTGTTTGATTAATTGACATGCCCCCTACTGTTGGGGGATTGAAACAAACCTCCGTTGGACAAGCTAGTGAGGAATCTTTTACTAGCGGACCAAGGGAGGTTTTTTTGTGGAAGCGATTCAGGGTCAATCACGAGCGCAGGGAATGGGCAATTCGGTCAAGAAACTGCGGCGAAACGGCTGGGTTCCTGGGATAGTTTACGGTTCCGACATAACCAATCAACAGATCCAGGTACAGGGAAAAGAACTGGATGCAGCATTGCGTCGGCAAGCGACAAATAAACCTTACAAACTTATGGTTGATGGCAGTTCCTACGATGTCATGGTGTATGAGCTGCAGCGACATCCGGTAATGGGGAACATCCTCCATGCCGACTTTAAAAAGATCAATATGAATGAAAAGGTACATACGACTGTGCCGGTGTTGATGACGGGCGATCCAGAGCTGGGTGTGGCTACGTTGGTTCGCCATAGCGTGGAGATTAGCTGCCTGCCGGGCAATATTCCAGAATCGTTTACCGTGGACGTAGATGGCTTGAATATTGGCGATGTCGTGCTCGTCAGCGATTTGGTGATTCCGTCCGGAGTCGAGCTTGGTCTGGATGCGGCAGAAGTTCTCATCAGCGTTCTGCCTGTCAAAGCCAAGTCCGAGGAATCGATTGAGGCGCAGCATGATGCCGAGCAAGTGGCGGAAGCAGCGGGATCGACCGAGCAGTCCAATCGGGTATAGAAAGCAAAAAGGCCAAGGTGCAAGCTGCCTGGCCTTTTTTTCTTGGCTATTCATATGACCTCATTGCGGGCTTTGTCTTTTGTTCGCGGAACCATTTTAGTACAATGGGGAAAGAGTAGGAGGGATCACGGTGAAAGTAATCATTGGGCTGGGCAATCCCGGCAAGAAATATGAAGATACAAGACATAATGCCGGATTCATGGCCATAGATAAAATAAGCGACAAATGGGGTATTCCCGTCCAGCAGAACAAGTTTCGGGCGCTGGTGGGGGAAGGGCGGATCGAAGGAGAAAAGGTTCTTCTCGTGAAGCCGCAAACCTATATGAACCTCTCTGGTGAATCCGTAGCGGAGATCCTCAAGTTTTACAAATTGATCCCGGATGAGCTGGTCGTCATTTTCGATGATCTGGATATGCCGACAGGCCAGCTGCGTTTGCGGGAAAAAGGAAGCGCTGGCGGTCATAATGGGATCAAATCCATGATTCAACATCTGGGAACGCAGGATTTCAAACGGATCAAGGTAGGAATTGGTCGTCCCGAGCCAGGCCGCAGTGTCAGTGATTATGTTTTGCAGTCGTTTCCAGCGTCTGAGAGATCAAGCATTCAGGAAGCCGTCAGTTTGGCTGCCGATGCCGCAGCGATGTGGACCCGCGAGACCTTCGTGAAAGTGATGAATCACTACAACAGCTTGAAGCAGTAAGCACGTCTAGCATGGTCCGAGTCTAGTATGATTTTCCACCCTGCCGCCCATACTAATCGATATGAAAGGTATGGGGGTGGCATATACATGAGCATACGTTATACATGTCGTTGTTGCGGGATGAAAATCGCGGAATTTGACGAATCGCAAGTATCGGAAGCGCAGCTCGGGTTTGATTCCTTGACCCCAGATGAGCGGGCTCTTATAATATCGAGAGAACAAAGTGGAGATACGGTCGTCAGCATCACGTGCGATTATTGCCGTGAAGCGCTGAATCAGCATCCAGAGCTTTCCTTGGTCGGAAACCCACTGCAATAAGTGGATACACTCGTTAGGAAGGCTTGCACTGACAAGGCCTTAGCTTGGGGAGCTAAGGCTTCTTTTCGCATGGTCGATCCTTGCCGGTGACCCAAATACGAATGACAGAAGAGTAGAGAGGGGATTAGTGAATGCAAGTCATCATTAACCCGATGAAGCAGGATTCCAACGTAGGTACGATTGTCGCGGGCCTGGAAAAGGGGTTGCATGAGCAGCTGGTATCAGGGCTGGCTGGTTCTGCTCGTCAGGCGCTCATGGCTACGCTCAAGCAAATGACGGATCGCCCTATTTGCGTCGTGACACATAACATGTATCAGGCGCAAAAGGTATACGAAGATTTGATCGAGCTGGTGCCGAGTGACCAGGTGCTGCTCTATCCGGGGAACGAGCTGATCGGTTCGGAGCTTGCTATCGCCAGCCCGGAAATGCTGGCGCAGAGAATACATGTATTCAACCGTTTGGCCGAGGGCTTTACGGGTTTTTTGGTTGCACCTTTTGCCGGTATGCGTCGGCTGGTTGTGCCTCCTCATGTTTGGAAGGAATCGCAAATCAAGCTGTCGGTAGGAGAAGAGCTCGATATTGAATCATTTTTACTCCGCTGTATTGAACTGGGGTACGAGCGAGTCGACATGGTAGAGCGAAAAGGGGAGCTGAGTGTCCGTGGCGGCATCATCGACCTGTACCCGATCGATTCCGAATGGCCGGTGCGAATCGAGCTGTTTGATGTGGAGATCGACTCGATCCGTACGTTTGATATGCTTTCCCAGCGCTCATTGGAATCGGTTCAATCCTACGTGTTCGGTCCGGCAAAAGAAATGATTGCCTCGACGCCATTACTGCAAGAATCTGCCGTGCGCTTGGAGCAAAAGCTTGGTGAAACCGTTGCCAAACTTAAGGACGGATCGGCGAAGGAAAAAATTGTGGAGCGCATCGGCGCCGATATTGAGCGTATGAGCCACGGTCAACGTTTCCCGCAACTGTACTCTTATATTTCTGTCATTTATCCGACAGAGGAAACGCTGCTGTCTTACATGCCTGCCAACACGCTCATGATCGTCGACGAGCCGACGCGGGTTCTAGACACTGCAGCACAGCTGCAAAAGGAAGAAGGCGAATGGCTGACAGGGCGTATCATGTCCGGTGAGTACATGGCAAATCTGACTTTGTCCCGCACGTACGAGGATATCGTTATGGCGAAAAAACGCCAAATCGTTTATCTTTCCCTGTTCCTGAGGCAGTCCCCGAAGACGCAGCCGCAAAACATCGTTAATCTGACCTGTCGTACCATGCAAAACTTCCATGGTCAGATGAACGTACTGAAAACAGAGCTGGCTCGCTGGCAAAAGTCTCATGACCAAATCGTATTTGTCGCAGCCGATCTGGAACGTGCCAAAAGGCTGGAGCGTGTCCTGCACGACTATGAAATGGAAGCAGATGTACTGACGGAGACGGTGGACATGGTGCCGCCAGGTCGTCCCACGATCATTTTGGGCAACCTGCAGGCAGGATTTGAGCTGCCTTTGAACAAGCTCGTCGTCATCACCGAGGGCGAAGTTTTTACGGCCAAACAGCGCAAGGCACGAAAAGTCCAGCAGACGATGAACAACGCCGAGCGGATCAAGAACTACCTCGAGCTGAAGCCTGGCGATTACGTGGTGCACGTCAATCACGGGATTGGAAAATACCTTGGAATTGAAACCAAGGAAATACTCGGAATTCATAAAGATTACTTGCATATTCAATACGCGGCAGGAGACAGCCTGTTTGTGCCGATCGATCAGATTG
The DNA here is from genome assembly GCF_046622605.1 of Brevibacillus centrosporus. Taxonomy (NCBI): domain Bacteria; kingdom Bacillati; phylum Bacillota; class Bacilli; order Caryophanales; family Paenibacillaceae; genus Brevibacillus; species Brevibacillus centrosporus. The sequence goes on from NZ_CP176856.1 coordinate 107,669, forward strand.
ACCACGTCCAAAAATACGTGGCGAGTGAAGAGGCGCAGCCGAAAATCTACAGCTTGGGCGGCAGTGAGTGGAAACGGGTCAAAAACAAGGTCCAATCCTCCGTCAAGGATATTGCCGAGGACTTGATCAAGCTCTACGCATCCAGGGAAGCGGCAGTCGGACACTCGTTCTCGCAGGATACGTCCGAACAGCGTGAATTCGAAGCGATGTTCCCATATCAGGAGACGCCTGATCAGCTGCGTGCGATCGCAGAGGTTAAATCCGACATGGAACGCAGACGCCCGATGGATCGTCTAGTATGTGGGGACGTAGGATACGGGAAAACCGAGGTCGCGATTCGCGCTGCGTTCAAGGCTGTGATGGATGGCAAACAGGTAGCGGTACTTGTTCCAACTACGATTCTCGCCCAGCAGCACTACGAGACGTTCCGCGAGCGCTTTGCCGATTATCCGATTCGCGTGGAAGTATTGAGCCGCTTTCGTTCCCGCAAGGAGCAAAACGCTACGCTGAAGGGCCTGAAGGAAGGCACAGTCGATGTGGTCATTGGTACCCACCGACTGCTCTCCAAAGATCTGACATTCCGCGAGCTGGGGCTGCTGATCGTGGATGAGGAGCAGCGCTTTGGGGTGAGTCACAAGGAAAAGCTGAAGCAAATGAAAACGAATGTAGACGTCATGACCTTGACGGCTACGCCAATTCCGCGGACGCTGCATATGTCGATGCTCGGCGTTCGGGACTTGTCCGTTATCGAGACGCCACCGGAAAATCGTTTTCCTGTGCAAACGTACGTGATGGACTACAGCCCGGCACTCGTACGGGAAGCGATCGAGCGGGAGATGGCTCGCGATGGGCAAGTATTCTTCCTCTACAACCAGGTGCAAGGAATCGAACAGATGGCCGAGCAGATTTCCATGCTTGTCCCTGATGCGCGGATCGCAGTCGCTCACGGTCAGATGAACGAGAGCGAGCTGGAAAGCGTCATTCTCGACTTTTTAGAAGGGAACTTCGACGTTCTGGTAAGTACGACCATTATTGAGACCGGTGTGGACATCCCGAACGTGAATACCCTGATCATCTACAATGCCGACAAAATGGGCTTGTCTCAGCTGTATCAGCTGCGTGGACGTGTAGGTCGTTCCAATCGGATTGCGTATGCGTACTTTACGTACCAACGGGATAAAGTACTGACGGAGGTCGCGGAAAAGCGTTTGCAGGCGATCAAGGAGTTTACAGAGCTCGGTTCCGGTTTCAAAATCGCCATGCGCGACTTGTCGATTCGCGGTGCGGGGAATCTGTTGGGCGCGGAGCAGCACGGCTTCATTAATACAGTCGGTTTTGACTTGTACAGCCAGATGCTGAAGGACGCGATTGATGAGCTGAAAGGCGAGGTCAAGCAGGAGAGCGCTACGACGGTGGAGATCAACCTGCAGCTGGATGCCTACATTCCTTCGATGTACATCACGGACAGCCGCCAAAAAATCGAGATGTACAAAAAATTCGTCGCTGTCTCCTCTCTGGATGATGTGGACGACCTGGCAGAGGAATTGCTCGACCGCTTTGGACCTGTGCCCAAGCCTGTTGAGAATCTGCTGACCATTTCCAGAATGCGCGTGTACGCCCTGCAGCACCATATTACAGAGATCAGCCAGAAAAATCCGGATGAGATCAAGCTGTTCCTCCATCCGAGCCAAAATAACAATATTGACGGTGGTGCGTTGTTTGCGCTTGCCAGCAGTTGGAGCCGCAGGGTAGGGCTGTCGGGTGGACAACAGATCGTCATTGCTGTTAAAGTAAAAGGGTTGAGAGAAGACGAGGGCGTACAGCTGGTTGAAAAACTGCTACGTCAATTTCACCAGGTGCGAAAAGACACCGGTACGGAGAGCCCTGTGTCCTAGACAGCTGGGCTAGACAGGAAGGGAGATCCTCATGAAGAAACGTTCTGTAGCGATTTTGTCGTCTGCTGTGCTCGTTATGGCATTGATGGCAGGTTGCGGAAAGGCTGACAACAACGCGCAGCCACAAACACCAACGAATCAGACAGAAGGCAGCGGTCAAGGCAATCAAGCTGCGGATGCGAACGACCCATTGGTCAAGTTTCCAAAGCTGACACTGCCGTTTACAGTAGAACCAAATGCAGCTCTGGTGGAATATCAGGGCGGTACCATGAATGGGAAAGAATTTGAAGAGTTCTTGCGTGTCATCAACTTCATGAATCCACAGCAAGGCGGCATGATTGAAGCAGCTGACGAAAATGCGTTGAAGGCATTTGCACGTGAATACACTGCGACCAAGATTTTGGCTGCCCGTGCGGATGAGACCATGAAAAAGGATTCGAAGGAACTGGCTGAAAAGACTTTTGAAAAGATCAAAACCCAGTATATGGGCTTGCTTGACAAGGATGAAGCCAAGTTCACGAAGCTGATGGAAGGACAATCTGTCAGCAAAGAGCTGGTTGTAAACCAAATGGCGCTTATCAACGATTCGATCAATGTACTGAAAAAAGGCATTAATGATGCTGAGCTGAAAAAAGCGTACGACACGATGGATAAGGCATCCCGTACGACCGCGTCTGTTCGCCACATCCTGATTTCGACAGAGAAACGCAAACCAGAAGAAGCGCTGAAGCTGGCGAATGATCTGGAAGCGCGTCTGAAAAAAGGCGAGGACTTCGCGAAGCTGGCAAAAGAATTCACAGATGACCCAGGCAGCAAAGAAAACGGCGGTCTTTATGCGGATGCCGATGTTACTCAATGGGTACCTGAATTCAAGGACGCTGCTTTGAAGCAAGAAGTAGGTGTAGTTGGGCCGCCTGTGAAAACAGACTACGGCTACCACATCATCAAAGTGGAAAACCGGAAGGAAAAGACCTTTGATGAGATGAAGGAAAGCCTGCGTGCAAATGCATTGGAGAAAGCATACGATGCCTTTGGTAAAAACGAGCTGGACAAGCTCATCACCAAGTACAATCTTCCTAAAGTGAATACACCTGCCGCGAAATAAATGGGTTAGGCAGGCTCTTGGAAAGAAACAGGGACATGGGTTCCCTGTTTTTTCGTTTTCTCGCATATTCTTGAAACGTGGGCAAATACTATAGTCACTCGCTACCGCCCGGGGGAGAGTAACTGAAACAAGCTGGAAAAAGTTGCAGTCGTCACGCATAGGTAAAATTAGAATTTGAGGAAAAAATACAGGTAACGAACCAAAGCTTCTCACTACCACTTCTCTTAGGAAAGCGAGGCAACATGACATGAAAGCAACTGGTATCGTTCGTCGAATTGACGACCTCGGTCGGGTCGTGATTCCTAAGGAGATTCGTCGTACACTGCGCATTCGTGAAGGCGACCCGCTGGAGATCTTCGTAGATCGTGATGGAGAAGTCATTCTCAAGAAGTACTCGCCGATTGGTGAGCTCGGGGATTTCGCCAAAGAATACGCTGACTCTCTGTATGAGAGCATGAATCATACCGTACTGATTTCTGATCGAGACAGCGTGATTGCAGTGGCGGGGGCATCCAAGAAAGAGTACCTGGAAAAGGCGATAGGCAGCATTGTGGAGAAATGCTTGGAGGAGCGCAAGACGCGTTTGGAGAAAAACGCAGGCTCGTATGAAATTTGTCGCGACATGAGTGAGACATATGGATCCTTTGTAGTAGCGCCTATCGTTGCCGGTGGTGACCCGATTGGTTCCGTGATCTTGCTCAACAAAAACGAGTCAACCAAAATGAGCGATCTCGAAATGAAAATGTCGGAAACAGCTGCTGGATTCTTGGCTAAACAAATGGAACAGTAGACCATACTTAAAAAGACAGCCTCGATATGCCGAGGCTGTCTTTTACGTTGCTTCAAGTTTTCTTTATCTCCAAACGCATGTGGTATAATGTACGAAGTTTCTGGTTGGAGAGGAGAAAATTCACTCGTATGGTTCAAGAAAAGGCATCTGTTCAGTTTGTGAAAGGCGCCGCGATTCTCGGGGTAGCCGGTCTTGTCTCCAAGCTTTTGGGCGCTGTGTACCGCATTCCGTACCAGAACATTGCCGGTGACATCGGTTTGTACGTATACATGCAAGTATATCCGCTGTATACCACGCTGTTAATTTTGGCGACGGCGGGTTTTCCGATTGCCATCTCCAAGATCGTGTCTGAAAGAGTGGCAGTAGGTGATGCGATCGGAGCACGTCGCGCCTTTCGAGTAGCCAGCATTTCGCTGGTCATACTGGGGTTGTTTTTCTTTCTGTTGCTTTATGTAGGAGCACCAATGGTTGCAAAGTTTATGGGAGACGAACACCTGACGACTCCGCTTCGGGCAGTTGCTTGGTCGTTGCCGCTCGTACCGATGGCAGCGATCTTGCGCGGATATTTTCAGGGCCATCAGAATATGATGCCCACAGGTGTATCTCAGGTAGTTGAGCAGTTGATTCGGGTCATCTTCATCCTGTTGACCGCCTTTTGGGCGATGAATGTGTATCAGGATGCTTACCTGGCTGGGACAGGCGCCGTATTTGCAGCCTTTCCTGGAGGAATAGCAGCCATTCTCGTGCTGTTGTGGTATTGGCGAAAGGACAAGCAAATTCGACATTTGGAAGGGGAGCAGCAGCAATCCTCTGGGGTTGCCGAATGGACCAATCGCCAGGTTCTGCGCAGTCTCTTGTACTACGCCCTTCCGATCTGCATGGGAGCTTTAGTGTTGCCGCTCATCCCGCTGGTAGACTCGGTGACCGTCGTCAACATGCTGCAGTGGAGCGGGATGCAGGAAGATCTCGCCAAGCTGGCAAAAGGTGCATTTGACCGCGGGCAGCCTCTGATTCAGTTCGGGACCTTCTTCGCTACCTCCCTGTCTTTGGCCTTGGTGCCAGCGATCAGTGAAGCGGTCGCACAGCGTCAGCATCAGTTGATCGCAAACCGTGCGGAGATAGCCATTCGCTTGACGTTTTTGCTGGGACTGCCCGCTTCATTCGGACTGGCCTTGCTGGCAGAGCCGATCAACGTGATGCTGTATGGCGATACCAACGGCACGGAGGCACTGGCTGTCCAATCCTTTACGATTATCTTTGCGACCTTGAGCATTGCCAGCGCAGGCATTTTGCAAGGACTTGGACGAGTCATGCGCCCGGCACGGAATCTTTTCATTGGCGTGATGGTCAAGCTGGTCCTCAATCTGGTCCTCGTACCGTTTTGGGGGATTTCGGGGGCTGCGCTGTCCACGGTGCTTGCCTACCTGGTAGCGATGGGCTTAAACGTGCTCGCAGTGAAAAAGTACACGGGAGCCGGAATCGGCCTTCGTCAGACGGTGTTGAAGCCGTTTTTATCGGTCATTGTCATGTCGGTCGTAGTTTTGGTCGTAGAGTGGGGGGCCAATGCACTGCTGGGTAACATGCCAGGTCCGCAGCGGTTGATCCATACGATTGTTGGTCTGGTGGCCGTGGGCTGCGGGGCGCTGGTGTACTTACTGGCTCTGCTGAAAACAGGTGGGCTGACACGAACTGACATTCAGTTTTTACCGAAAGGCAAACGGATTGCTTCGCTCTTGGCCAAGCTGCATCTGTTGCCGAAATAAGGATAGAAGAAAGTAGATCGATAAGGGGGCGAGACGATTGAATACAACCAAACAAACGATTACAGTAGTGGGGTTGGGAGCGGGAGATCTGGACCAATTGCCATATGGCATTTATCGGACGCTCAAGCAGGCTGAGCATCTCTACTTGCGCACCCAGGAGCATCCGGTAGTGGCACAGCTCGGAGCAGAGAACATTTCGTTTTCGTCTTTTGATGAGACTTATGAGAAGCACGAATCCTTTGAAGATGTGTATGCCGACATCGTAGAAGTACTGTTTGCCCAAGCCCAGCAGCATGGCAGGATCGTCTACGCTGTGCCAGGTCATCCATTGGTAGCCGAGCGTGCCGTACAGCTGCTTTTGGAACAAGGTCCATCGCGAGGGGTAGAGATCGAGATTGGCGGCGGTCAGAGCTTTATTGATCCTCTGTTTGCACGTTTGAAGATTGATCCGATCGAGGGCTTTTCCTTGCTGGATGGAACGGCGCTGAAAACAGAGCAAGTCTCCCCAGGACTGCACACCATTATCGCACAGGTTTACGATGCCTTTGTCGCATCCGATGTCAAACTGACGCTGATGGAGGTTCTGCCGGATGATTTTCTCGTGACGGTAGCGACTGCCGTCGGGGTAGCAGGACAAGAGAGAATTGAAACGGTTCCTTTGTACGAGCTGGATCGCTTGGACCATTTCGGCAATTTGTCGCTTGTCTATGTACCACCAGCGCACGATGAACGCATCTCGTACCGCCAGTTTTCCTATTTGAAGGAAATCGTAGCGATTCTGCGCAGTCCAGACGGCTGCCCGTGGGATCGGGAGCAGACCCATCAGAGCATCCGCAAAAATCTCATCGAGGAAACGTACGAGGTGTTGGAGACGATCGACGATGAAGACCCGGATGCCATGTGCGAGGAATTGGGTGATTTGCTGATGCAGATCATGCTGCATTCGCAAATCGCTTCGGAGGACGGCTACTTTACCGTGGACGATGTGGTTGCGACGCTCAACGAGAAGCTGATTCGCCGACATCCACACGTCTTCGGAGAAAAGAGTGCGAGCGACTCCGATGAAGCTTTGGCGAACTGGCAGGAAATCAAGGCGCAGGAAAAGGCGGCAAAAGGAATTGATGTCTCCGTACAATCCCAGCTGGCGGGTATTCCCCGCGATTTGCCAGCCCTGATGTACGCCTACAAGCTGCAAAAGAAAGCGGCACAGGTAGGCTTTGACTGGGACGATGTTGCTGATGTCTACGACAAAGTAGAGGAAGAGTACCGCGAGCTGGGCGAAGCTTCGGAAGAAGAGCGTGCGGGCGAGCTGGGCGATTTGCTGTTTGCTGTCGTGAATCTGGCTCGATTCATGAAGCTCGATCCGGAAGAAGCCTTGGCATTGACCAATAACAAGTTTAAGCAGCGTTTTTCCTATATTGAAGACAAGCTTCGTGAGGCAGGCAAATCCTTTGAAGATACCGATCTGAAAGAGATGGATCAGTGGTGGGAAGAAGCCAAGCAGCACGCTAAAAGGAGAGGATAATCTATGAGACTGGACAAATACTTAAAAGTATCCCGTCTGATCAAACGGCGCACACTGGCAAAAGAGGTTTGTGACAAAGGCCGTGTCGAGATCAATGATCGCCAGGCCAAATCTGCCAGCAATGTAAAAATCGGCGACAAGCTGGCTATTCGCTTCGGACAGAAAATCGTGACGGTGAAAGTGGAAGACATTAAGGAGAATCCACGCAAGGAAGAGGCGGCATCCCTGTATAGCGTCCTGGGAGAAGTGCCGGTTCCACGGGATGAAAAAGAAGAAGACGCCTACATCAAAGGCCAGTAAGAGCATCGCAGAGGCTACCCTAGCACGGGTAGTCTTTTTTTACGTAGAAGAATTGATAAGCGCGAACGCTTATTGATTCTGGAGCGCATGGAAGCATTCCGCTAAACGCGGTCGCTCCTCCTTGAATAAGTCTCGATAGAGGTTTTCTTATAGGGGTATGGTATATAATGGGTTTACGCATGTAGGCACGATGACGAAGAAGGGATGTGAACACATGCAACAAAACGCAGTGCGACTCGGTTATTTTTTGGCGATCTCACTCTTGCTGTCTGCACTATTTTACTTCTTTGCCTCCAACTGGCCCGTGCTTAGCCGATGGGAGAAAATCGGTGTGAGTACCTCTGTGCTCGTTCTCTTTTATTTATTTTCGTACGTGGCCACTCTCGTCCTGAAAAGGCACACCTTTCTTAGCAACTGGCTATTGGTTGCAGGCGGGCTTGCCTTTGGCATCAGTGTAGCTTTGCTAGGGCAGATCTATAATTCCCACGCGGACAGCTACATGCTGTTTGTCGTTTGGCTGATCCCCAATCTGTGGTTTGCGATCGTGTCGAGATACCAGCCTTTCTATGTGATCAGCTATGTGCTGACCCATTTGGCACTGTGCTTCTTTTTGCAGCCATCGGTTATACATGTGGTCAGGGATGGGTACTGGTGGTTTATGGTCTACTGGCTGATCGCGCTGGGCAATCTCCTGTTGTTTTGGCTGGCCGCATCCGAGCGGTTAAAGTCTCGTCCTCTCTATTACCTTTCTTTTCTCGTCTTTCAGCTCGCTTTGTTCTGCTCTTCCTTCGTGGAGGTTTACGGAGGGCTTCCAGAGCTGTTGTACCTGGTGATCGGTGGAGTGCTTTTCTTCGGCTTTTTGAAATGGATGCCGAATCGCGTCCTGCTGATCGTGACCTCGACGATGCTTGCGCTGTTTTTGCTGGCCCAGTTTTTCTGGTTTATGTTTGAGCATTATTCGGAGGGCTTTTTCCTGATTGGCCTGCTGGCTGCTGTAGGGATTGTCTGGGGAGCCGTAGCGGCGATGAAGTGGCTGAAAAGACAGGCAGCCTCTCATGACAGCAGATGGGTGCGCTTTTTTCAGGAAGCCTTTACGGTGCTCGTTACACTAGTGGCAGCTACGATTGGGGCCGTTTCGCTTGCGGGCTTTTTGTTCTTGGTGATCGGTGATGATGATACCGTCATCTATTTTCTTTTCTTCCTGTCGTTGATTGGCCTATTGGTCCCGGTATTTTCCGAGCAAAAAATGAACGGGACTGTCCGCTACACGCTGATAACGATGGGATGTATGATCGGGGTCGCTACGAGCTTGTATTTGGATGGGTATTATTGGGTAGTACTGCTGGCGGGCTTGTGTGTGGCTTGGACAATCACAGGCGGAATTCCCACGAAATTACTGACTCAATTTGTCTTTCTGTTCATCCTTTATTTCAAGTTGGGTGACTGGAGAAATACCCATGACCTGGTGCTTGCGATCATCTTTGTCTCGCAGATGGCCATGTATCTGCTGCCGAGTTTGCCAAATGCCCTGCGGAACAGCTCCTTGGGTTACGGGCTGCTTTCCCTGTTGGTATTAACAGAAAGCAACCAGTGGGGAGTTGCGTGGAATGTCGCGATCAGCCTTGTTTATTTCGTGATCACTACGTATCTGGTGTATCGAACCATGCATAGGAAGGATCGCGTGAGCTTTGCCATCGCACTCGGCTTTTGGTTCGCGTTTCTGCTCATGAAATACTACGATCTTCTGTGGAGCCTTCTGCATAAATCTATCAGCTTGTTGCTGCTCAGTATCGTGTTTTTCGCTATCAGCTACTGGTTTGATCGTTCTGAAAAATCCGAGTGGGAAGCAGCTAAACCGGCTCTTTTTGCACAAAAGCGCTTCGCCTTCCTCCTCATTATCCTGCTGCAGCTCGTGCTGATCGGCTACCAGATCGTCAGCAGCGAGACGATTCTCACACAAGGTCGCGCTATCAAGCTGAAGCTCGAGCCCATCGATCCACGTTCCCTGCTGCAAGGTGATTATGTGCGATTGGGGTACACGATCTCGACCCTCGAGCAAGAAAACATATCTGATATGGATAGCAAGATTCAGGTGGTGCTTCGACCACAAGCGGATGGCGTGTATGATTTCAGTGGCTATTACGCACAGAACGGTGTTTGGAACAGAGCGTATCAGATGCAGCCGGACGACGTTACGATCAATGGAAATGTGATTGGATCCAGCCAAGTCGAGTATGGGATCGAGAGCTACTTTGTCCCCGAGGGCACAGGGCTTGAAGTCGAGCGTTCCGCGAAATTTGCCCAGGTGCGTGTAAGCAAAAAGGGCGATGCGATTCTGGAGTCTTTGTCTGCCCAGTAAAACCGTAAGAAAAGAGAGCAGGAGCTGCCGGTTAGTCGGCGGCTCCTTTTGCGTTGGCTTGCGAGTAGCGAATGCCTATTTGTTGATCCTGTTGCTGTACGTGGCGCAAAAGCAGAAGCCCTGAGAGTCCTATCGCGAGCAGGAGAATCGACATTCCCATCGTGGGTAAGATGGCTCCGACGCTGATACCGATCGTCCCGGTCAGTCTGGCGCATTGAAAAAAGAGTCCATTCACTGCCATGTATGAGCTGCGTGCACCGTCCTTCACGATTTGCGAGAGGTAGGCCTGACGTGTGGGAATGTGGAGCAGCTCGCCTATTGTTGCAAGGAGCATCGCAGCTATGATCACGACCAGCGAGTTGCTGTAGCTAATGACCGAGTAGCCGATCACAAACAGGAACCCACCTGTGTACATGGTTCTGGCTTCACTTGCCTGCCGAACGAGCTTGCTCACAAAGAGCGACAAGCAGACAATCAGCAGCGTATTTTCCAGCTGGATAAGGCTGAATACCTTGAGGCCAGTCAGTTCAAAGGAAAACAAGCTTCCGACATGCACCATTTGCGTTTGAAATTCATTGGACAATCGGACTGCAACATAATTCGCCGTTTGAAATTCCAGTGAAAAGATGAGCAACCCGCTTAGAGAGAACAGTAAAAAACGTTGGTCCTGCATTACCTGTTTGTAGCTGGTGAACACATCTTTTAAAATGCTGCCTTTGGATGCGGTGTCGAAGGTGCTCGGCTTGTAAGTCTCCTGCATGAAAAAAACAGTGAGAGCAAGGGCGAACAGGCTGACAGCTGTCAGTCCCAGGATGAGTTCAAAGCGGTGGGACGCAAACAAGATCCCGCCGAGTACGGAGCCGATCGCTACGGACAGATTGACTGCCCAATAGTTGATGCTGTACATAAAAGTCCGGTTCTCTTTGGTGCTTACATCGATCAGCATCGCATCCGCAGCAGGGCTGATCATACCGTTGCTCGCATTTTGAACGAGCATCATCGCAAAGGTAAGCCATGGGGAATCCAAAAGGGGAGAGTTGGCGAGCGCCATGAAGACAAAGGCAATGCACTGGGCGATCTCCCCATATACCATCACCTTTTTTCTGCCCCAACGATCCGCGAGATACCCACCATAGAAACCCATCAGCATCTGGGCGCAAATGTTGGCGAATAGAAGGAAACCGGCGACTGCCTGACCGAGTTTGTCAGAGAAATAAATAGCCATGAAAGGGAAGATCATCGTCCCCACCGCTCTGATCAGAAAGGAAGTCACGATGCGTATTCGAATGTTCGGGTGCAGCTGCATAAAGCTCATGGAGCAGACCACCTTTCGTTTTTCTACATTTTACCTGTCAAAAGGAGAAGGAAAAGGGTAAGATTGATTTAAGAATTTCACCTTTTAGGATGGTGGTTGGGATGAAGAGCGAAGAGCACTTTATGCAGATGCTGTTTGGTCTATCCGATTGGGAGACGAATCATGAACAGTCGATAAGCATCGAGGCATTGTCAGAAATTCTTTGCTGTACGCCCCGCAATGTGAAACTGATCCTCCGCAAATGGGAAAACGAGGGTCTACTGAGTTGGAAGGCAGGAGTGGGGCGGGGCAACCATTCGACATTGACGATTCTGTGTGATACCGCTCATTTTTTCCGATCCTGCTTCAAGAGGCTGTTGTCGGAAGGGAAAATCAAAGAGGCGATCGAGCTCATTCAAAATAAAAAGCTGCCGCCAAGGATCAAACATTCCCTTCAGGAAACGTGGGACAGTCAATTCGGGTTCGTTTCCGAAGAGGGGAAGACGGCGAGTCTTGATGTCCTGCGGATTCCCCGGTCGCGCGGTTTTTCTAGCCTCGATCCAGCCTTTGTGTCCGTGGCTGCCGAGAGTCATTTTCTTTATCAGATGTGTCACAGGCTGGTCTTCTACGATCAGGAGACACAGACCATTCTTCCCGAGCTGGCACATGCTTGGGAAAGCAATGAAGAACAGACAGCTTGGACCTTTTACTTGCGGAAAGGGGTGCGCTTTCATCACGGACGTATCCTGACAGGCAGAGATGTTGAATTCACAGTACAGCGTCTCATTGACCTGGACTCCCCCTATCGCTGGCAAGTCGATGACATAGAACGGATCGAGCATCAAAGCGAAAGAATCCTTACCTTCCATTTACGTCAGCCAAACAGTTTTTTTCTCCATTTCATGGGTTCGATGGCGATGTCCATCTTGCCGTATGATCTGCCCTTTTCAGAGAAAGCCGTCGTGGGAACAGGGCCGTTTCGGATGGCTGAATACACCGATGAGCGACTTGTGCTGGAGGCGTTTGACGATTACTACCGAGAGCGGGCGCTGCTCGATCGCGTTGAGATCTGGATTGTGGCAGGTAGGCACTCTTCCAATCAGCTGTATCAGCTGCCGGAGCGGGAGATAAAGCCTGGGGCCGGGAACAAGGAGGAAGACCTCGTTTTTGAGGAAACGGGGTGTCATTATATCGCTTTCAATTTCCGCAGACCGGGTGTTCACCATGACTTTGCTTTTCGACAGGCTCTGCAGATCGTGGTTGACCGCAATCAACTGGTAGGAAAACTGGGAGAATACGCGTTTTCTAGTGCGGGGAGCTTTTTGCCAAAGAAGAGCAGAAGCATGTCTTTGCCATCATCTGATTTGGAGGAAGCCGCTTCTTGGCTCCGTCGCAGCACATACAAGGGAGAGACGCTCACCTTGTTTATCAGTGAGGGAAAATTGTTTGACGTAGTCGGGAAATGGATAAAACGCAGATGCAGTCAAATTGGGCTCGAAATCAGGTTTGTCCCGGTGACAAAAGCAAATTACCTGTCTGATCTTATGGATCGTGAGGCAGATATGGCTATCATGGGAGAAGTCTTGCAAAGTGACGTTGAGCTTGGGCTGTTCGAATTGTACAAAAACAAGAGCACGATCGTATACCGATTTATGAATGACGAGATGCGAGAGGTGGTGGACAAGAAATTGTCTGCGGTGATGCGGATGTCGGATCGGGAAAAGCGGATGGATGCTTTAATGGAAATCGAAGAAATCTTTCGTCAGGACCTGTGGATTTTATTCATCTTTCATGTAAAACGGATTGACCGCTATGACCCGGCTTTGCAGGGGTTTGTCGCCAATTCATTTGGTTGGCTCGATTTCTCCAAACTCTGGGTGAAGTCTTTCGTTACCCTTCTGTAACCCTTTCCTGCCGTTCTTTTCCTATCATAAAAGGAATTGCAGGTTAAAGGAGGCGTTACCGTTGCACAAAAGCGCAAAAACAGGTATTTCCGTATTGCTGGCGACTACGGTGTTGGCAAGTCCATTTGTCGTGGTGCCAAAAGCCGCTTATGCCCTAACTGTTGAAGATATTTCGGCAGATGATACGACCGCAGATGAAGAAACTGAATATACAATTGAATTTGAAATCGACAAGGAATTGAAATCGGGTGACGAAATTTCCGTCAAGTTCCCTTCGGATTACACGGTCGATAAAAAGCTGAAAACATCCGACGTGTATTTGGAAGATGACGATGGCGATGAAATCGAGATCGATGATGTTTCGGTAAGCGGCAACGTGGTGACGATCGAGCTGGATGAAAAGGTGAGCAAAGGCACCCTGCTCACTCTGACGATCGACAACATTACCAATCCCGAGGACAAAGGAACGTACACGATCGGGGTAAAGACCTCGAAGGAAACCACCTATAAAAATGAGAAAATCACTATCGGAAAATCGTCAAGCAGCGGAAGCAGCAGTAGCAGCAAGTTTGACGTCGTCCAGAGCAGCAAGTCGGCTGAGGCTGACATCTCCTTGACGCTGGGCAAATTCAACCTTTCCTCCAAAGGGAAACTGAAAAAGGGAAAATACATTTATGTAGATTTCCCAACAAAGGATATGCTGCCAAAGAGCATTAGCAAATCCGACGTAAAAGTCAACGGAACCAAAGCCGAATATGTCAGCATCCTGGACAGTGACTCCATTCGAATCGAGATTCCGAGCGGAGCCGACGGAGATAGCTACATCAAGCTGGAGTTCAGTTCGTCCGCAGGCATCAAGAATCCGTCAGAGGCCGATGACGAATACACCTTTGAGATTGAGTACGACAGCAAAAAATACACCTCCGAAGACATGGAAGTGACCGGGACAGCGAAGTCATCCTTTGATGTGGCCTTGTCTGATCGTGGTGCTGGAGCGCGATCCAGCTATTCCTTCGACATAGACCTTTCGACAAAGCTGTATTCCAATACGGATATTACGATTGAGTTCCCGAGTGCAGACATGGTACCGCCTGTGGTATCCGGCTACAGCGTAACGGTGAACGGGGATCAGGTCAATACCGTGAGTACAAGCAATGGCAAGGTTTCTTTCCGTACGCCTAGCGGATTTAAAAGCACGGACAGCCTGACCGTCAAATTTGCTTATGATGCGTATTTGACGAACCCCAAAACAGCAGGTACATACAGCCTGAGTGCCAAGGTCGACAACAAGACGTACCGTTCCAAAAGCTTTGAAATCTCCGGTACCTCTGTCCCTGCTGCCGTGGACAATACGGCCGCTACCATTGGATTGACCCGTGCGACGGCCTCGACACCGACTGGCGTGCAGATAGCCATCAAAGGACTCGGGGCTCCTATCACGCGCTCGCAAGGATTCTTTGAAATAGTCCTGCCTGCAGGCTTCAAAGTCCCTGCCTATATACCAGCTACGAGCGTCACTGTTAACGGTGCGGCTGCCAACTATGTCGGGGTGCGGGGCCAAAACCTGATTATCGTGCCGTCCCAGGACATTCCAGCACAGACAGCGGTGACGGTCAATGTGCTGGAGGCAGGAGGCGTTGTGAATCCGGCAACGACGGGTGTATACAGCATTAGTGTCTACACCTCGGAGGAAAAGGGTCTTCTGTTCGCTCGTCCTGCGACGATCGTGGCACTAAATGGCGTCAGCTTCAAGGCCAACGTCGCTTCATTCACGAAGTCAGGAAAAGCGACAGCAATGACAGCGGCACCTTACATTGTGAACGGTAATACGCTGATGCCTGCTTCCTTCTTCCGCGATGGCTTGGGCATGTCCGTTACCTGGACAGCAACGACAGCCAAGGTGGTTAGCGGCAGTACCGTCATGCAGTTCAAGGTAGGCTCCAACGTGGCGACGATTAACGGGCAAAATGTTACCCTGCCAACGGCTGTTCAGGTGAAGAGCAACATTCCAACCTTGCCATTGCGTACGATTACCGACCGGACTGGCTACAAAATCATCTTTGTCAACGGCAACTACACTGTGTACAAATAAGAAGCAAGCTACCCTGCTAACCCCGCTCTCTAGCGGGGTTTTTGTTCTAAAAGGACATCCCCCCCCATACGATTGTACAAGAAGGGTACGTAAGGGAGGAGTTAGCATGATGGAGCACACGAAGCGGCCTCGCCATGAAGTCGTGATGATCAACAGGCGCTCTTTGGCGATTTCGGGTGTGAAGAACGTCGAAAGCTTTGACAGTGAGGAATTTCTCTTGGAGACAGAAGGCGGCTTTTTAACCATACGTGGACAAAATTTGCATATGAAAAATCTGAGTTTGGAAACCGGAGAAGTGGCGATCGAGGGTCTGGTGCATGAAATGGCCTATCTGGAGCAAGGGCAGGCCGGGGACCGGTCGAGAGGATTCTTCGGCAAGCTGTTCAAGTGAGTATCGCGACCCAGCTTCAGACGGTCCTGGCCATGTCCACGTGCGGTGCGCTTATGGGAATGGGATTTGATACGTATCATGTTTTTAAAGGAAAGAGCAGACTGCCGTTGTGGATGGTATTCGTTTTTGACGTCCTCTTCTGGATCGGCAGCATGGGTGCTGTTTTCTTGATATTGGTGAAAGTAAATGACGGAATCATTCGGTTTCCCATCTTTTTTGGAATGATTTTTGGCGCCTGGGTGTATTTTGTAGTAGGTAGTAAGAAGTATATCCAATTTTTACACCGCGTGATAAAATTTTGTCAGTGGTTTTACCGTACGGTTTTACAGATCATTGACACCCTGGTTGTGCGTCCTATCCTGTTTTTTTACCGAGTGATCCTGATGGTGCTGGCATTTTTGTATTCCGTGTTGCTCGCGATCCTCGGCTTTTTGTGGAAAGTGGCTCGTTTTATCACTTCGCCCTTTGCCAGATGGGGTCAACATTTGGGGAAAAAAATGTTCGGCAAAACAAAAGGAATTTGGACCAATGGGAAGAATTGGTTTCACTCAAAGAGAAAGCGGGATTAAATATCCGAGGTGGCCTAATGATGAAAGAAGCAGCATCCCCTACAACCAATCGAAGAGGGCAAAAGCGGAGAATGCGGCTGTTTTTCTTTTTCATTCTTTGCTTTTTCGTCTGGACTGGCTATACCTTTTATTTGCAGAGCGGGGTTCTGGCCCAGAAAGAGACTGAGCTGGAAGTATTGAAGCAAGAGTCAGCCGTTTTGCTGCAGCAGCAAGAGGAGCTGACCTATGAAGCGAGTCGTCTGAATGACCAGGAGTATTTGGCAGAGCTGGCGAGAAAAAGGATTTACTATACCAAGCCTGGCGAGAGCATTTATGTGATTCCGGAGGAGTAGCGTTTGACTGATCTTCAAGCAGAGGGAGGCTTTCCACGTTCATGGGAGTCGAGATCGGGAGCAAACTTGAAGGAAAAGTGACAGGTATCACGAAATTTGGTGCGTTTGTGGAGCTGCCAGGAAATGTGACCGGTCTTGTGCATATCAGTGAGATCGCAGACACGTTTGTCAAGGATATTCATGACTTCCTGAAAATCGGGGATGTCGTAACGGTGAAGGTCTTGAATATCCGCGAGGGCAAAATCGGATTGTCGATAAAAAAGGCGTTGGAAAAGGAACGACCACCTCGCCATCAGCGTGAACGTGGGGAAGGCTTTGAAGATAAACTGAATCGATTTTTGAAAGAAAGCGAAGACCGCCAGTCCCCGCTAAAGAAAAATGGGGACAAGAAGGGCCGCGGTCGACAACATTAATTCGGAAAATTTTGACTTTTCTTTCTTTATAGTTTGCGCATTTTGACTACAATATCAGGAAGGCATTTTGTAAATCATGCCGAATACGTATCGTAAGCCCGTTTCGCAAAGCGCGAATCACCTGTCAGCCGACGTTATCCGCCATAACGTCGGTTTTTTTTGTGCAAAAAGAAGGGGAGTTAAGAATCTTGCCATCGCAAAGGCGCTGGAGGTTCGTTAGTAGCCTGGAGTGGCCAAGTTTCCCTTTCTGCATAAAGCACGGGCTCATGTCCAAACGTGTCAATGAATTTGTCGGACGATTCTGGGAATATCCATTGGTTTTTTGACAAATTTTACAATACCGCCTCCGTATAATTGAGAAACACATTGAACAAGAACGGGGTGGTGTTGACATGATCGCAAATAAAAATGTTACGAGTACCGGCCAGGTATGGACGCGTCAAGTATCTGAGCAAATGGATACAGCCGCGATGACCTGGGGAGAAAAAATAGCGGATGCAGCCTATCGGTGGAACGTGCTGCCCTTGTTAATGGGTTTTTTGTTAGGAAGGGCTCTCATCTTGGAAGAGCTGACTCCTTTTGTTATCCCCTACTTCATAGTCATGTTTTATCTGCGAAGAGATTGTATCATTACGACCGGCTTCGCTTTGATATTAGGAGCCTTTACCCAATCGGTGCCGCTCGGGCTGCAGACGGTTCTCAGTATTGTACTGGCATTCGCCGCGTGCAAGATCAGCCAGCGAATGCGCAGGAAGGATTTTTCCCGAACGCCTCTGCTCGTCATGACGACGATCTTTGTCAGCCACCTGCTGTACCATGCTCTGACCAATCAAGTAAATACTTACGAGCTGGTCATGGTCGCAGTCGAAGCTGTTTTGGGGTTTGTGCTGACACTCATCTTTATTCAATCGCTCTCGATCGTTCATCTGGCCAAGCCTTATGAGCCCTTGAAAAACGAAGAGATCGTCTCTCTGGTCATTTTGTTAGCCTCGCTGATGACTGGCACAGTGGACTGGATGGTTGAAGGCATTTCCATGGAGCACGTGCTGTCCCGGTATTGGCTGCTGTTGTTCGCCTTTGTAGGTGGAGGAACCGTGGGAGCGGCAGTCGGGGTCGTTACGGGCCTGATCCTCAGTCTGGCAAATGTCAGTGCCCTTTTGCAAATTAATCTGCTCGCCTTCTCTGGGCTGTTGGCAGGCTTGCTAAAAGAGGGGGGAAAAGTCGGTGTATCGGCAGGCTTGCTCATTGGGACAGCGATCCTGGCGATCTACGGCGGCGCGGAGGAAACGTTGTATTTGTCTCTCGTCGAATCAGCGATCGCGATAACCTTGTTTATCCTGACGCCGGCCGTGCTGTGGAAGAAGGTCGCAAGATTCATCCCGGGCACGATGGAAAATCTACAGTCTCATCAAGAGTACATGCGCCGGGTACGGGATGTGACGGCGGGCAAGATCCAGCAGTTTTCCGAGCTGTTCACTCAGCTGTCCCGCAGCTTCGCCCAGACGGCGGACCCTGAGGAAGTCGAGGAGCAGGCAGACGCCTTTCTCAGCCGTGTCACGGAGTTTACCTGCCAAAAATGCTGGAAGAAGGAACAATGCTGGGAAAAGGATATGCAGTCGACCTATCAGGGCATGCGCTGGCTCATGGAAAAGGTGCAGGAAAACGGTACCCTCGCAGGCGTTACACCACCAAAGGAGTGGGAGCGGAAATGCGTCAAGACGGAAAAAGTGATGACGATCATGGAGCAGGAATTTGAGCGGCAGGAATCCTTTGAACAGCTGAAAAAGCAGGTAAAGGAAAGCCGCAAGCTGGTAGCCGATCAGCTCTCTGGCGTATCTCGAGTCATGAGCGATTTTGCCAGGGAGATTCAGCGGGAAGGGATGGAGCTGAGCTTTCAGGAGAAACAAGTATCGCAGGCGTTGGAGGGACTGGGCCTTTCCGTGCGCCGCGTAGATATACACAGTCTGGAGGAAGGAAGAGTCGATATCGAGATCAGTCAGCCTACCTGCTACGGGCGCGATGAATGCGCCAAAATCGTGGCACCCATGCTGACGGAAATCCTGGGGGAAAACATCGTAGTCAGAGAAAGGCACTGCGAAGCCCAAAAAGACGGCTCATGCACGATGTGCCTCGCATCCGCCAAAACCTTCGAGATCGATATCGGCGTAGCGGGTGCAGCCAAGGACGGCAAGCTTTTATCAGGGGATAGCTTCCGCACGATGGATCTGGGAAATGGGAAAATGGCATTGGCGATCAGCGATGGCATGGGCAACGGAGAACGTGCTTCCATAGAGAGCCAGTCGGCACTCGACATGCTCCAGCAGCTGCTGCGTTCCGGCATGGACGAGAAAATTTCGATCAAAACGGTCAACTCGGTGTTAGCGCTGCGCTCTACCGACGAGATGTTTGCTACCGTTGATTTGGCGCTGATCGATCTGCAGACGGCGAATACCCGCTTTGTGAAAATCGGTTCGACCCCCAGCTTTGTGAAACGAAGCGCCGATGTCATCACGATCACAGCCAATAATTTGCCGGTGGGAATCCTGGATGAGATCGAGGTGGATGTCGTATCCCGTTCCCTCAAGCCCGGAGATTTGCTGATTATGATGTCAGACGGAATCTACGAAGCGCCAAGGCATATCGAAAATCGCCAAGCCTGGATGAAGCGAATCATCAGTGAGCTGGAAACGGAAGACCCGCAGGAAGTAGCTGATCTGTTGCTTGAAAAGGTCATTCGCCAGCACTCGGGACAGATCGTCGATGACATGACGGTTCTGGTCGCGCGAATAGACCGGTTTGTCCCACAGTGGTCGGCCATTCAGGTACACGGCATGCAGAAGCTGGAGCGGCCTCGGATTGTGAGTTAGCGAGTATGTTTTTTCAGCTCCCCGTCGATACTGTTGCTAAAAAGCAGAATGGGGAGATAATTTGTGAAAGAAGCGACACTTCGGCAAATTTTGGTTGTCACCGACGGATGCTCGAATACCGGGATGAGCCCGGTGGCAGCAGCAGCTCTTGCGAGAGAACAAGGGATTACGGTGAACGTGATCGGTGTGATTGAAAAAAGCGAACTGGGTGAAAAGGGCGAGATGGAGATCCGCGAGATTGCAGAAGCAGGAGGTGGCCTTTGCGATATTGTCTACCCGCAGCAACTGGCACAAACCGTGCAAATGCTCACGCGCAAAGCGATGACGCGTACGATTCACCAAGTAGTCAATAAAGAATTGAAAGAGATTTTGGGCGATTCGGGTATAGAAGAGCTGGAGCCTCAAAAACGAGTGCAGGTAGCCGGCATGGTGGACGAGCTGGGAGAGAAAAGCAGCCTGAATGTCGTCATGCTGGTGGATACATCGGGGAGCATGAAGCCAAAGCTGTCTGCGGTGCAGCAGGCCATACATGACTTCAGTATCAGCTTGCACTCACGCAGTGGTCAGAGTCGGATGGCCGTCTGTTCATTTCCTGGGAAACAAAAGCACCTGGATGTGCGCATTCCATGGACGGAAAAGGTCGAACAGGCTCATCAGATCAGCAGTGATCTGGCGATGAGCGGGATTACGCCTACTGGACCGGCTATTGTAGAGGCGATCGCCTTGTTCGAGCATGTGAAGCTCCCGCGCTCTCTATCCGAGCGATATGCCGACATGGAGTCCGACGATAACGAAGATGGAAGCCTGCGTGACCATGTCTTTTAATCAATCGCCCCACATTCCCAGCTTGCCGCGTCAGTTTCAGGGCAAATGGAATAAAAAATCGTACCACGTCTTAAGGGAGTTGGGGCGTGGAGCGAACGGCGCCGTTTATTTGACTACCCAGGGCGGCGTCAAACGGGCGGTCAAGGTCGGGGCAGAAGGTATGGATATTTTAATGGAAGTCAATGTGCTGAAAAGCGTGCAGCAGGGGCGGGATTCCCAAGTGGGACCGCTCCTGTGTGATGTGGACGATCTGGTGATTGATGGCAAGCCATGCACGTTTTACGCGATGGAATACTTGGAGGGGGAGCAGCTGGACCGATATATCAGGCAATCCGGAGTGGACTGGGTCGCTGTGATGATCGTCCAGCTGTTGGCTCGTCTCGATGTTTTGCACAAGCACGGTTGGGTGTTTGGAGATCTGAAGCCGGAAAATGTGATGGTGACGAAATCGAGCAAGCAGGTCCGGCTCATTGATTTTGGGGGAGTGACCAAGCAGGGAAACGCGGTTCGGCAGTTCACCGAGGAGTACGACCGGGCATACTGGCATGCGGGAGACAGAAAGGCGGAAATCAGCTACGATTTGTTTTCTGCGGCAGTCATGATGGTGCGCCTCGCTGTCGATCCGCAAACGTGGAAAAGCAGTCACAGTGAAACGCGGCATACGGTATGGCTCTGTGATATAATACGGAAAAGTGACGGCCTGTACCCCTATCGAGTGCCACTCCTGAAAGCCTTTCACGGGAAGTACTCGACAGCAGGGGAAATGAGAGCAGAGATGCTGGAGATTTTAAAAGATCTCACAGTTGCCGCCCCGCAAAAGCAGAAGCACATACAGAAGCAAAAGCGGACATCTGGGGCAGGAGGAATGGGGATTAGCGGTCTGTTTGTCGCGTCCTTGTTGCTTTTGGCTGGCACACTTTATTACGCTTGGTTCATGTGAGATTTGCAGGAACAAGGCAATATAGAGGTTTAGATAAGGATGTGACGGTCTTGTCCTCAGATTTGGTGATGGATACCTGTCTTTTGGCAGGCGCGATTATTTTGAAAAACGGGGGAGAGACCTACCGTACGGAAGAGACGATGGCGCGGATTGCGCAAGCAGCAGGGATGGATGACGTCAACAGCTCTGCGACTCCGACGAGTATTATTCTCTCCTTTCGATGCAAAGGTCTGGACCATACGCGCATGGTGCGTACGCCGTCCCGGACAACCAACCTGAACAAGATTACGCTGGTCAACGATGTTTCCCGTCGCTTTGTGAGTGGAGGCATAACCTTGGAGCAGGCGTATTTGACATTGTGTGAGATTGATCAAAAAAAACCGCTGTACCCGAAGTGGGTGCAGCATTTGGCGGCCGCTACTGCCAGCGGCTCTTTTGCCATGCTCGCGGGAGGTACCTGGTACGATCTGGCTCCGTCAGCCCTGGCTGGGTTGACGGTCAATCTCAGCCTGGAATATTTGGAACAGTTTGTTCGAATGAAATTTTTTACCGAGTTTTCGGCAGCTTTACTAGGTGGCTTGTTTGCCTTGTTGGCTGTGACTGTCTTCCCTGAGCTGCACATTAGCATCATCATTATTGGGGCGATGCTGCCGATGTTTCCGGGGATCGCGATTACCAACTCGCTGCGTGATTTGATGGCGGGCGATCTGGTGGCAGGTGTTTCACGCGGAGTAGAGGCCATGCTGACCGCTATTTCTGTTGCCGTGGCTACAGCAATTATTCTCTGGTTTATGAGGTGATCAGATGTTGTTGAAAGGATTGGCGCTCAGCTTCATTTCATCCATGGCTTGGTGTGTTTTGTTCAATGTGCCTGTTCGGACGATTTTGGCTGGAGGCATCGCCGGCATGGTCGGGTTTCTCGTCTATTCGTTCTTGCCGCTCCTAAATGCGGAAGTTCTGCTGTCGACCTTCGTATCTGCCGCGATTGTTTCCTTGCTCAGCCAAGTGATGTCGATATTTTTGCGCGTGCCTTCTACTAATTTCAGCGTCGCCGGCATTATTCCATTGGTTCCAGGGTCTTTAGCGTACAAATCCATGCTTGCGTTTGTGAATAACGACTATGTAGAAGGCATAACGTTGGCTACGAAGACTTTAATGGTAGCGGGGGCTATTGCTTCCGGGCTGATTTTTGGAATTTCCGTAGTCACCATCGTGAAAGGAGCCCGTTATGCTGGCAAGCGTGCACAGTGAAATTTTGCGTGAGAAGCTCCTGCTGCCTGGGGAGACCCTCGTCGTGGGTGTTTCGGGAGGGAATGATTCCTCCGCTCTCTTGCATATCTTGGCGGCTCTCAATAAAAACTATCACTACGGGTGGAAGCTTCACGCTGTTCATCTGAACCACTGTTTTCGCGGGGAAGAGGCACGGCTGGACGCTGCTTACGCCCAGGAGCTTTGCGGGAAGCTTGGCGTCACGTTCCACTTGTTTGAATTCGACGTGCCCGCCTACATGGAGCAGACAGGGATGGGGGGACAAGAGGCCAGCAGAGAAATTCGTTACGGCTTTTACCGGCAAGTGGCAAAAGAGCAAGGAGCGACCAAGCTGGTACTCGCTCATCATGCCGATGATCAGGTTGAGACGATTTTGTTCCGGTTTGTGCGGGGGACGAGAATGCAGGGTTTGTCCGGAATGCCGAAAAGGCGCTGGTTGGAAGAGGGAAGCATCGAGCTGGTACGCCCTCTTTTGCATGTGACTCGCAAGGAACTGGAGAGCTACTGTGAGGAGAACGGGCTGAATCCACGTGAGGACAGCAGCAACCGCTCCCGCAAGTACAAACGAAATCTGCTGCGGCTCGAAGTCATGCCGCTGCTGGCCGAGGTCAATGAGCGTTATCGGGAACATATTCTCGAGGCGGCAGAGGCGATCCACCAAGACCATACGTTTTTGGAGAGACTCGCGATTGAGCAACTGGAAAAGGTCCTGATCGTACGAAAACCAGACGAGATTGTGATTGACAACGAACCGTTTCAAAACTGTGACGTTGCTTTACAAAGGAGAATGATTACTCTAATATTAGATTATGTCTCTAAACAAACTGAGTGGTCTTCTCAGCATGTCGAGGCAGTGTTGCACATGTCAGGTGGTAGCCGTCCTTCTGCTGAACTGCATTTGCCTGGACAGCTGGTCGTGAGCCGGGTGTACGGTCGAATTCATTTTTGTCCAAAAGGACGAGAAGAACGCATACATATGTATTGTTATGAGCTCCCTGTTCCAGGAAAGGTGTGGATCGCAGAGAGCGAGGTTTGGGTACATACGAATTATCTGGAACGCCTTACGGATTGGGAGCGACTGCCGGAGAACGAAGCGGTTTTTGATGCCGATCGTTTGCCAGGGCCGCTGTTTTTGCGCAATCGAAGACCAGGTGACCGTCTCGCTTTATTTGGCTCAGGCTCTGAAAAGAAGCTGAAGGAATTGTTGATTGATACAAAAGTTCCGAGAGCCTGGAGAGATCGGCTGCCGCTTTTGATCGCGGGGGATGAAGTGGTTTTGGTACCGGGTGTACGCCGTTCCGCCGCAGCGCCTGTAGATGAACGAACGAAGCGTTTCCTACATGTGCGAGTAGAGTTTGGAGAAGATTGGCGGGAGGTTTTTTCATGAATCAAGACATCGAGAAGATTTTGCTATCTGAGAGCGAAATTGCAGGCAAAATACAGGAATTGGGCAAGACTTTGGCTGCAGAATACCGGGATAAAAACCCTTTGGTGATCTGCGTGCTAAAAGGAGCCGTTGTTTTCATGGCGGATTTGATCCGTCACATGGATATTCCATGCGAAATGGATTTCATGGCTGTCTCCAGCTACGGAAGCGGCACAGAGTCCTCGGGCATGGTGAAAATCCTGAAGGACCTCGATTCCTCGGTGCAAAACCGTCACGTCCTGGTTGTTGAAGATATTATGGACAGCGGACTGACACTCAGCCGACTGGTAGAGCTTTTGCGCCATCGCGAAGCAGCTTCTGTCAAAGTAGTAACGCTGCTTAACAAACCAGAACGTCGCAAGGTGGACATTTCACCGGATTACAGCGGCTTTGACATTCCGGACGAATTCGTTGTCGGATTTGGACTGGACTATGCGGAGCACTACCGTAATCTGCCGTACATTGGGGTATTGAAGCCTGAGGTCTACACAAAGTAGGTTTGTTGTGGAGACCCTGCTTAATATGATAAAATGTCAAAAGTGTCTGTTCGTGAGAGGAGGTAAGGAATGAATCGCTTTTTTCGTAATACCGGGTTCTACCTACTGATTTTTCTTGTCACGGTCGGGATCGTGAATTTCATCCTCTCCGGTACTGATAAGGTTGGGAAACTTACATATCAGGATTTCCGGGTACAGTTGCAAGCCGATAACATCACAGAGATGGCTATTCGCCCTGAGAATGGTACATACAGAGTGGATGGTACATTGGCTAAAGCAATTCCGGGACAGGAAAGCAACAAATTCTTCACCAACGTTCCACTGTATGATTCCAACATTATCTCTTTGGTAGAGCAGAAGATTGATGAACAAAAAGTGAAAAAGGTAGAGGTGCATCCGGCGGAGGGCAACAGCATCTGGCTCACGTTCTTGACCTCGATCATTCCATTTGTGATCATCTTCATCTTGTTTTTCTTCCTTCTGAACAATGCGCAAGGTGGCGGCAGCCGAGTCATGAACTTCGGGAAAAGCCGTGCCAAGCTGTACAACGAAGAGAAGAAGCGCGTTACGTTTGACGACGTAGCTGGTGCAGACGAAGAGAAAGCGGAGCTGGAGGAAGTTGTAGAATTCCTGAAAGACCCGCGCAAATTTAATGCTGTTGGTGCCCGCATTCCGAAAGGCGTACTGCTCGTAGGTCCTCCGGGTACAGGTAAAACCTTGCTTGCTCGTGCAGTTGCAGGTGAGGCTGGCGTTCCGTTCTTCAGCATCTCTGGTTCTGACTTCGTAGAGATGTTCGTCGGGGTCGGTGCATCCCGCGTGCGTGACTTGTTTGAAAATGCTAAGAAAAATGCGCCTTGCATTATCTTTATTGATGAGATTGACGCTGTAGGTCGTCAACGCGGAGCTGGACTCGGCGGCGGCCACGACGAGCGTGAGCAAACTCTCAACCAGTTGCTCGTAGAAATGGACGGCTTCGGTGGAAACGAAGGCATCATCATGGTGGCTGCGACCAACCGACCAGACATTCTTGACCCGGCATTGCTTCGTCCGGGACGCTTTGACCGTCAAATTACAGTGGATCGCCCTGACATCAAAGGCCGCGAAGCCGTACTCAAAGTACATGCTCGCAACAAGCCGCTGGGTGAGGACGTCAAACTGGATGTGATTGCTCGCGGTACATCGGGCTTCACCGGTGCGGATCTGGAGAACCTGCTGAATGAAGCAGCCCTTCTCACTGCCCGTAAAAACAAAAAGCAAATCAACATGGTGGAAGTGGACGAAGCCATCGACCGCGTCATTGCTGGTCCGGCGAAAAAGTCCCGTGTTGTCAGCGAAGACGAAAGACGTCTGGTTGCTTTCCACGAAGCTGGTCATACAATCATCGGCTATCATTTGAGAAATGCCGAAATGGTACATAAGGTTACGATCATCCCACGTGGTCAGGCTGGCGGATACACGGTCATGCTGCCAAAAGAAGACCGTTTCTTTGCCACCAAGACAGACTTGCTCGACAAGATCGTCGGACTTTTGGGTGGACGTGTCGCAGAAGAATTGGTGCTCGGCGATATCAGTACCGGTGCACACAATGACTTCCAACGTGCAACAGCCATTGCTCGCAGCATGATTACGGAATACGGGATGAGCAAATTGGGTCCTATGCAGTTCGGTAAGAGCCAAGGCCAAGTATTCCTGGGTCGTGATTATGGCAGCGAGCGCAACTACTCTGATCAGATTGCTTACGAGATCGATCAGGAGATGCAAAACATCATCAACGAATGCTACGCAAAATGTACGGACTTGTTGACCAAGCACCGTGACCAGCTCGATCTGATTGCGAACACTTTGCTGCGTGTCGAGACTCTCGATGCGGATCAAATCAGACAGCTGATTGAGACAGGCAAAATGGAAAACGATCCACTGACAAATAGCGATGTGGTCGTGAACATTCAACCAAAACAAGACGAAACAAACGAAGAACCGAAACAATAAGAGGCGCCTCAGGTGCCTCTTTTCGTCATAAAAGGGAAAAGCGACACTTTGCTCAGCATAAAGAAGCATAATCAACCGAATCAGTGGAGGGGGAGAAATGATGCTACTTACACCGGGGATGGCAGCATTTGATATGGATGGTACATTGTTGAATGAGGCATCACAAATGTCCAAGGGAAACAGAGAAGCACTGTTAAAGCTGCAGGAAACAGGCTGCAAGCTGGTACTATCGACAGGAAGAATGTTTGGTTCCGCACAGATTCCGATTGATTCGTTTCCCTTCGACGGTTATGTTTGCAGCAATGGGGCTGCCCTTTACGAAAAGGATGGAACGCTGATCCGCCGCTATTCCTTAGCAAAAGAGATGGTCATCGGAGCAATCCATGCACTCAGACAAGATTCGGAGCCGGTTTACTACGAAATGCACGATACAAACAGCAATCGCTGGATGGTGCAGGAGGATCGGGATCGTCTGGAACCAATTATCGAGCAGGGCACTTCGTTAGAGGGAGTTTCTATGCGGCGGTTTGCCTTGTATAGGCTTGCAAAAGTGGTTCCTCTGGAAGAAATGCTGAAAAATATTGAGACGGGTGAAGCTGAGATCGTGAAGTTTTTCATTTGGGAAAGCGATGCGGAGCGCTTGAAGTGGATCGCCGATCAGTTTGCTGCCTGGAAAAGTCAGATTTCCATTACTTCATCCGGAAGTACCAACATAGAGATCAATTCACACGGCGTTTCCAAATGGGAAGGACTACGGCATTTTTGCCAGCTGTGGGGGATAGCGCCAGAGAAAGTGATGGCTTTTGGCGATGCGGAAAATGATCGGGAGGCGCTGACCGAGGCTGGCTACTCGGTGGCGATGGAGAATGCCTCGTCCAAAATCAAGGAAATCGCCAAATTTGTTGCACCACATCACAATGAGGATGGCGTGGCCCAGTTTATTTGGAAGCATGTCCTGGGTGAGACGCCTTCACGATAAGGGACAAAAACTGTGTATAGCTTGCACGAGAAGAAACCGTTCGTACGCGAACGGTTTTTTTTCTATTGTTGAGAATTGATATCAATTATAATGAGCGCAGTGACTGGGCAGGGGGAGGGAATGCGTATGAGGCGAAAAGAATTATTGGATCTACAGAGTCGTCACGAAATCATGGGATCTTTTGGAGATAAGGCTCATATCCTTTTGGGTATGAGCTTTTTTGATTAGGCGTATAACAACGCTTACATTGACAAGATCAAGCAATCAGCTTACAATGACCCTAATTATGACACCTACGTAGGGGGATTTTTTCCATGGACGCTTTAGCGTTAGAAAAAAAAGCCCAGCGCAACGCTGAGTTACGTGAACGATTGATGCAGTTGAAGAAAGAGCGTAATGCTATTATCTTGGCACATTTTTATCAACGGCCGGAAATTCAAGAAGTAGCAGATTTTATCGGGGATTCTTTTGGACTCGCTCAAAAGGCCAAAGAAACGGATGCAGACGTGATTTTGTTCTGTGGTGTTCACTTCATGGGAGAAAGTGCAAAAATTCTCAATCCCCAAAAGACGGTTATTATTCCCGATGAACGAGCAGGCTGTCCGATGGCGGATATGGTGAATGTAGACGGCTTGCGCAAGCTGAAAGCGCAGCATCCAAACGCAAAGGTTGTCGCCTACATTAATACATCCGCTGACGTAAAAGCAGAAACCTACATCTGCTGTACATCGTCCAATGCCAAGAAGGTTATTGAATCACTCGACACGGACGAGATCATTTGGGTGCCGGATAAGAACTTGGGCCACTATGTATCCCAGTTTACCGACAAAAAAATGATCATATGGGAAGGGTACTGCAATACGCATGACCAGCTGTCTGTCGAGGATATCATGACATTGAAGCAGCAGCATCCGGAAGCAGTCGTTGTCGTCCACCCGGAGTGCCGTCCAGAAGTGGTTTCGTTGGCGGATTATGTGGGTTCTACGACCGGCATTTTGAAATATTGCCGCGAGTCCTCCCACAAGGAATTCATTATCGGAACCGAAGACGGAACGCGCTACATGCTGGAAAAAGACAGTCCGGAAAAAACCTTCATTTTTGCCTCCAAGTATCTGGTATGTCCAAACATGAAAGTAAACAACCTGAAAAAGTGCGTAGAAGCTCTGGAGAACATGAAGCCGGAGATTTTCGTACCGCAGGATGTGGCTGATGCAGCACGAGCATCGCTGGAAAGAATGCTGGAAGTAGCTCCAGGCTAATAAGAGGATATCACAAGCTGCGTTTGCTCCGGCAGGCGCAGTTTTTTTGTGGGCAAGGCAACGATCCGCCAAACGCTAAAAAGCCCGGAACTCATGGTTCTGGGCTTTGCCATTTTCGCAGTAGTCTTCCATTTCTTACGAAGGCATGGGAGTCGGAGTTGGCTTTCCGTACCCTTCTTTATAAGTATTGTCGATGTAGTCGCGAATTTCCTTTGTCGTTTTCCCGGCTTCCTTCAGCTTGGAGGAAATAACGGCGATCTCCATACAAACTCCGCAGCGAGTTCCGTGATCATCCCATACGATGGAACCGTCAGATTTTTCTTCTTTAATAAAGCAGTTGCCATTATGCTGATGACCGGCACTCTCGCCGCAGCCGCAATAGCAAGGGATGGATTTTAACAGTTCGCGATTGGCAGCGGCCACTTTGTAGGACTCCACGATGACAGGGTCCTGATTGTCGAGAAATTTCGGCAATTGGTCTGCGGAAGCGGTCATTTCCTGCAGATCGCCGTTTGGTGCGTGTTGGGAATGGCTGGCATGCTCCTGACCAGCTTGATCGTTAGAACCACAGCCAGTTAACAGGGCTACCGTCATGACGCTAATGGTTAACCATGATTTCCGTTTCATCTGGACAAACCTCCTCCCGCCTATTTTACCGTATAAGATTTTCCCAGCGCAAATTCACACGGGAGGAAGCTGTATGGGGATAGATGTTTAAATATGCCTATTAAATCGTAATAAATCCTATTTACATTCTGGTTGACTGTCCGTATAATGAAAAACGGGAAGCAAGTAAATCGGAATGATTATGAATTACTAGAGGAGATGACTAGAAAAATGAAGAAGAGCCTGTTGGCTTTATTGAGCATCGTAACAGCTGTGGGGATCGCTGGCTGCGGAAGCAAGGAAACAGCAAGCACTCCAGCAGCAGAGGGGAGTGTGGCTGCTAAGCCAAAAGTATACACGACAATTTATCCGCTGGAATACGCTGCCGAACGGATTGGTGGCGATCATATCGAAGTCACTAACTTGATTCCGCCGGGGGTAGAGCCGCATGATTACGAGCCTACAGCCAAAGATATGGTGGCATTGTCAGGGGCAGACATCTTTGCCTTTAACGGCAGTGGTCTGGAGCTGTGGGTAGACAAGGCAGTGGAAAGTATGGATAAAAATAAAACGACCATTGTTAATGCGACAGAAGGAATGGATCTGCTGCATGCGGTGGAAGAGGAGCATGAGCACGAGGGAGAGGCAGCGACCGAAGAGGAAGGTCATGATCATGGGGACAAAGATCCGCACGTATGGCTGGACCCTAGTAAACTGAAAGAGCAAGCTGCGAAGGTGAAGGATGCTCTGGTGAAAAAGGATCAGGCCCATGCTGCCGACTACGAGAAGAACTTCCAGCAGCTGTCTGCAGATCTGGATCAATTGGATAAAGAATTCAAGGGCATGGTAGCGCAGTCCTCCAAAAAGGAATTCATGGTCTCTCACAGCGCATTCGGCTATCTGGCGAACCGCTATGGCTTGGAACAAGTGGCTATTTCCGGAGTGAATCCAGCTGACGAGCCATCGCCATCGCAGCTGAAAGAATTGGTGGAACATGTGAAAGAACATCAAATTTCGTACGTTTTGTTTGAAACACTCGTGTCTCCAAAAGTCGCTGAGGTGATTGCCAGGGAGGCAGGTGTGCAGACGGCGACACTGAATCCGCTGGAAGGTTTGACGGAAGAGGATGTCAAAGCAGGCCGTGATTACATGTCCATCATGCGTGAAAATATCGAGACGCTGCGCGCAGCGTTAAAATAAATGGGAATAATGAAGGTGTCGCTCTTTCGGGCGGCATCTTTGCTTATAGAAGATGTTGCTTTTTATATTTTGCACCTTAGCCCTTGTCGTCCTCGCAAAATCGTAGTAGGATGAAGGGGATTAAATCAGAACAAATCCGATTTGAGGAATGATTGATTCATGGAACGCATAACCAAAGGAGAAGCTGTGGTAAAGCTCACGGACGTTTCCTTTCAATATGAAGAAAAAATGGTTCTCGACCAGGTGGCGTTTACTTTGGAGCGCGGTGACTTTGTCGGGATTGTTGGTCCCAACGGCTCAGGTAAATCCACGCTGATGAAGCTCATTCTCGGGCTTCTGTCGCCGACCAAAGGCACAGTCGAGCTGTTCGGGCAGCCGCTCTCGAAGTTTCGGGATTGGAGCCGAATCGGATACGTTGCCCAGCAGGTCGCTCATGGTGCTGGTGGTTTTCCTGCAACGGTGCGGGAAGTGGTCGCATCCGGGCTGGTTGCCAAGGTTGGACTTTTTCGCCGATTGAAAGCTCACCATCACGAAAAGGTCCGGGATGCGGTGGAGCGTGTGGGATTGACAGCCAAGCTCGATCAGAGGATTGGCAGCTTGTCGGGCGGTCAGCTGCAGCGTGTATTTATTGCCCGTGCACTGGTTGCGGAGCCGGAGCTGCTCATTTTGGACGAACCAACTGTCGGGGTGGATCAGGAGTCGATTGAACAGTTCTACAGCTTGTTGCGCTCCCTGAAAGAAGAAAATGGGTTGACCATGATGATTGTCAGCCACGATGTAGGTGTCATGACGCAGTGGGTAAACAAGGTAGCCTGTGTTCAAAAGAAAATCCATTTCCATGGAACGGCGCACGAGTTCGCTCACAATCACGAACAAATCCTGACGCAAATGTACGGTGATTCAGTAAAACTGCTGTCTCATCACCATTGATTGTATATAACATGGAAAAGAAGGAGCATGAACATGCTTGCTGATTGGTGGCAGTATGATTTTTTGAGGTATACCCTGTTCTCAGGGATTTTGATTGGACTGATTTGTCCCATCCTCGGGACTTTTTTGATTGTACGTCGTTTGTCGATGATGGCAGATGGTCTTTCGCACGTAACACTTTCGGGTGTGGCGGCAGGGATGCTGGTTTCCAAGAAAATCGCATTTTTCTCTGCCGTAAATCCGTTGTTTTTCGGGATGCTGTTTGCGGTGATTGGTTCTTTGTTTATTGAGCGGCTGCGCAAGGTGTATAAAGCGTATCAAGACCTGGCCATTCCGATTATCCTGTCCACTGGCTTGGGCCTGTTTACGGTTCTGATCAGTGTCGCCGACGGCTTTAATACGGATTTGTACTCATACTTATTCGGTAAGATCGTGACGGTATCGATCGAGGACTTGTACGCACTCGTCGGTGTAGCGGGTGTTGTACTGGGAACCGTGTTTCTCATCTACAAAGAGCTGTTCGCGGTCTCCTTTGACGAAGAGTTTGCCCGTGTATCGGGTGTAGCGCGCCGAGCAATCAACCTGTGGTTTATGGTACTCGTGGCGTTGACGATTGCGGCTTCTATGCGCATTGTCGGTGTCCTGCTGATTTCGGCCTTGATCACACTTCCGGTTGCCACTAGTCTGCAGATCGCTCGAAGCTTCCGCCAGACGATTTTCTTTTCGATCCTGTTTGCGGAAATATCCGTGCTGGCCGGATTGTATTTTGCCTACCTGTTAGATTGGGCATCTGGTGGTACAATTGTGTTAATGGCTGTATTGATTTTGCTGGTCGTCTTAGGTGTAAAAAAACTGCGAGTTCTCATGCGATAGATCAACCAACCCAGTAAAGACAAAAGGAAGGAGAGTTTGTCGATGAAAGTAGAAGAAGCGCTGCAGATCTTGAAAGATCATGGATTCAAGTATACCGGCAAGCGGGAGGAGATGATTCGCATCTGCGCGGCGGAGAAGCGATACCTGTCTGCCAAAGATATTATGGAGCGAATCAAAGAGCTGTATCCTTCGCTCAGCTTTGATACCGTTTATCGCAATATCTCCACTTTTGTGGAATTGGGGATTCTCGAGGAAACCGAGCTCGACGGGGAGGGTAAATTCCGGTTGGCATGTTCGACAGATGGACATCACCACCATCACGTCATTTGTACGGAATGTGGAAAAACCTCTTCGTTACCCGGCTGTCCGATGAATATCATGTCAGCTGTACCTGATGATTTTCAGGTCACTGGCCACAAGTTTGAAGTGTACGGAACATGTAAGGATTGCGTAGCGCACACTAACTAAACCTTTGTAAGAAACAGAGAAGAGCATCTGCCGATGAGGGAGGTGCTCTTTTTTGGTGCGCCCAGCATGGGCGATAGCTCTAGGGTGTAAGTCCCGAACGGGGGTTGGCTGTACCAACCGTTAGCCCAAGGCAAGGGTGTCCACCGCGAGGTGGAATCTGAAGGAAGCCGGCGGCAAAGTCCCGACCTGAGGTACACGAACCCAATTTGAGGCTGTTGTATTCGGGTGAGTCTGCCAAACAAGACGAAGCCCCATACAGCCAAGGAATACAGCAGTAAACTTGGGCAGGTACATGGGATGAAAGTTATCGCTCTTACCTGGGGAGGTCTGCATGAAGTGCCTTCAAATGTTGGTAACCGTCTTCGTAAGGAGACGCTGAACATGCAGAAGTCAGCAGAAGCCATAGTACCCAAGTAAAGGACGCTTGAACGGGGAAGGGCTGAACATTAAGTCAACACATCCGCTAATCACTTTCGTGATAATACTGTGAAGCAGAATTCTGTAAGGAACTACTCTTGGAGAAAATGGGTGAAGCCCTGAGGGTACAAGAGAGGGCTGAGTATTGTCCGGCAAGACTAGAAGGATGCGTGCGGAGGAAGGGTATCGTCATGGAGCTGTTGGAGAAAGTCCTGTCACGAGAAAATCTATTAGTGGCACTCGAAAGAGTGGAAAGAAACAAAGGATCGGCGGGAATCGACGGTGTTTCAACCGAACAACTGCGCGATTATATCCGTGAACACTGGTTGACCACTAAAAAGCAGATTATGAAAGGGACCTACAAACCTTCCCCTGTCCGCAGAGTCGAAATCCCGAAATCTGACGGAGGAGTAAGGTTATTAGGTATTCCTACCGTGATAGATCGCTTTATTCAACAAGCCATCCTCCAAGTTCTTACTCCTATATTTGACCCCCACTTCTCAGAATCCAGTTTCGGATTCCGACCGAACCGTGGTGCGCATGACGCCATGAGACAAGCACAATTTTATATTTCCGAAGGATATCGCTTTGTCGTGGATATGGACTTAGAGAAATTCTTCGACCGGGTTAATCACGATATTTTAATGAGTCGGGTTGCTCGAAAAGTAAAAGATAAAGCTTTGTTGAAACTTGTTCGCGCATATCTACAAGCAGGCATCATGGTCAATGGCATCTGCCTTTCGGCAGTAGAGGGCACACCACAAGGTGGTCCACTTAGTCCGTTATTGGCGAACATCTTGCTCGACGATTTGGATAAAGAACTGGAAAAGAGGGGACATCGCTTTTGTCGATACGCAGACGATAGCAATATCTACGTGAGAACAAAGCGGGCGGGAGAACGGGTAAAAGAAAGTATCCAAAGCTACTTGGAGAAGGTACTTAAGCTTAAAGTAAATGAGCAGAAGAGCGCAGTGGATCGACCTTGGAAGCGTAAGTTCCTCGGTTTCGGTTTCACTAATGCAAAACAAGCAAGGATTCGGCTTCATCCAAAATCACTTCTGAAGTTGAAAGAGAAAATCCGCTTCATCACTAATCCGGTATGGAGCATCTCTATGGATGAAAGGATTCGGAAGCTAAACCAGTACCTCATGGGTTGGATCGGATATTTTGCCCTTGCGGATGCAAAGAAAATCCTTCAATCTATCGACGAATGGATACGACGTAGACTTCGACTTTGCTTGTGGTCTCAGTGGAAGCGAGTACGAACCCGATATCGAGAACTTCGCTCTCTGGGTTTATCGCACGTCCAAGCAATAGAAATTGCAAACACCAGAAAGGGTGCATGGCGTACCACAAAGACTCCTCAAATGCACAAAGCCCTCGGAGTTGCATATTGGCAACAACAAGGGCTGAAAAGCTTATTACAACGATATTCTGTCATTCGTCAAGCTTGATGAACCGCCGTATACCGAACGGTACGTACGGTGGTGTGAGAGGACGGGAGTTAGTCGCTCCCTCCTACTCGATTACAGGAAGGATTGATGAGATCCTTATCCAGTATAAGTGCCAAGTACCCTTTGGATGCAAAAGGCTTGCGATCCAAGTTTTCGAACATGGTCGATAAACCCGAAAGATTTGCTATAATGAGTTGGAAATCATCGGTTTTTTCATTGCTTAACCTATCAAGAGGAGAGAAGGGACACGAGATGATTCCCCGCTATATCGTCGACTTTGATTTGCACGCTTTGCCGCGAAGGAAAACGAAAGTGGCTATCATTGGAGCAGGGATCGCTGGTTTGTATACAGCCTTGCAAACGAGCGAGTATGCAGATGTGGTATTGATCAGTAAAAAGGAATTGGACGATAGCAATACTCGCTGGGCGCAGGGTGGGATCGCTGCGGTGACAGCCAAAACAGACACGCCAGCGCTGCATCGCCAGGATACGCTGATCGCAGGTGCAGGACTCTGCTCATACGACGCGGTGGACGTGCTGGTGCATGAGGGACCGGATCGGCTGCAAGAGCTGATCGCCTACGGTACCGAGTTTGATCGGGACGAGCAGGGACACTACGAGCTTACCCAAGAGGGGGCACACAGTAAACGGCGAATCCTGCATGCAAATGGAGATGCGACTGGAGCGGAAATCGTTCGCGCTTTATCTGCGCGAGTCATGGAACAGCCGAACATTACGGTACTCGAGCATCATTTTGCTATCGATGTCGTGACGCAGAATGACGAGTGCGTAGGTGTGATCGTGCGGGAGCCAAACGGCGAGCTATTTTTCCTGGAAGCAGATGCGACGGTACTCGCGACAGGTGGCGCCGGGCAGCTGTATCGTTATACGACAAATCCGGAAATTGCGACCGCAGATGGAATCGGGATCGCTTATCGGGCAGGTGCTCGCATCAGGGACGTAGAGTTTATTCAGTTTCACCCAACGGCCCTTTACTATCCAGGCGCACCACGTTTCCTCATCTCCGAAGCTGTTCGAGGTGAAGGAGCGGTGCTGCGCAATAGCAATGGCGAGCGTTTCATGGACAAGTACCATCCGCAAAAGGAGCTTGCCCCCCGTGATGTGGTGGCTAGGGCGATCGTCTCCGAGATGGAAAAAGCGAATGCAACGAACGTTTTTCTAGATATTACACATGAATCAGCGGAATTGATTCGCCATCGTTTCCCGACGATTTATCAATTTTGCCTGCAATATGGTTTAGATATGGTAACAGACTGGATCCCGGTAGCGCCTGCCTGCCATTATATGATGGGTGGTGTGCAAACGGACTTGCATGGCGAGACTTCTACCAAACGATTATTTGCGTGCGGGGAAGCATCGAGCACAGGGGTTCACGGTGCCAACCGCCTGGCGAGCAATTCTTTGTCAGAGGCTGTTGTTTTTGGCCATCGGATTTCTGAGCGGATCAAAGAGCTGCCGGATTTGCCGGATGTTCTGCCTAAGAGGGTGGTAGCAGACCCTGGACAGCGTCACGCTGCGGGTACACGCGAAAAAAGAGTGAAGCTGCAAAAGCTGATGCTGCGCTATGTGAGTGTAAAACGGGATGAAAAAGGCCTGCGTAAAGCACTGGAAGAGCTGGAGCGCATGGAGCAGGACTTTCAGGATATCCCGATGGAACGGGAAGATTTTGAATACCTCAATTTATTGAATACAGCAGTCTTGACGACCAGGGCTGCCCTCATGAGAGAAGAAAGTCGGGGCGGGCATTATCGCATCGATTTCCCTGAGAAGGACGACTTAATTTGGCGCAAGCACTTGGTGCAGTCTATCTCTGCTGGCGTCCAGGAGGAGAGTGGCAAAAACGATGTGGAATAAACGAGAGCTGCAAAGAAAAATCGAAGAGTGGCTGCACGAGGACTTGGGCTTCGGTGACATTACAACGATGAGTACGATTCCGGAGGGCGAGCAGGGAATCGGGATTCTTTATGCCAAGGAAGCGGGAATCGTAGCCGGATTGCAGATCGCACAGCAAGTGTTTGAAACGGTTGATCCAGAGCTGACCTTTACGGCCAAGGTAGAGGAGGGTACCCGCGTGGAATACGGCCAGCAAATTGCAGAAGTGAGCGGGTCTGTCCGTTCGATTTTGAGTGGAGAGCGATTGGCCCTAAACCTGATGCAGCGCCTGTCAGCCATTGCGACAAAAACAAATGAGTACGTACAGGCTGTAGCTGGCACTAAAGCCCGCGTGGTCGATACGCGCAAGACGACACCTGGCATGCGTTTTCTGGAGAAATACGCGGTGCGCGTCGGAGGAGGCCACAATCATCGGTTCGCTTTGTACGATGCGGTGATGATCAAGGACAATCACATCAAAGGTGCTGGTGGGATTGCGCAAGCTGTTGCTGCCGCACGCGCTGCCATTCCGCATACGATGACGGTCGAGGTGGAGGCGGAATCATTGGGGCAAGTCCAGGAAGCACTGGATGCAGGGGCCGATATCATCATGCTGGATAACATGTCGAACGAGCAAATGGTGGAGGCGGTTCAACTGATTGCTGGGCGTGCGATCGTCGAAGCCTCTGGTGGAGTGAACCTGAATACGATCGGTTCCATTGCGAAAACCGGCGTGGATATCATATCGGTAGGAGCGCTGACGCACTCAGTCAAGGCATTTGATATCAGCCTTGATTTGAATACGCGCAAGCGCTGAGGAGCATTGCCATGCTACTGGTGATAGACATCGGCAACTCCAATATCGTGATGGGTCTGTATGCTGGGGACGAGCTGCGGCAGCAATGGCGTGTCTCTACGGATCGGAACAAGACCGAAGATGAGTACGGCATGCTGGTAGCAAGCCTGTTCCAGCATGCAGGTTTGACCCTTTCCCAGGTGAGTGGGGTCATCATTTCCTCTGTCGTGCCGCCTTCCAACCATACGATGGAGCGGATGTGTGAAAAGTATTTGCGTCAAAAGCCGTTGCTGGTCGGGCCCGGAATCAAGACGGGATTGAACATCAAATACGAGTATCCGCGAGAAGTGGGGTCAGACCGGATTGTAAATGCGGTAGCTGCCATCCACTACTACGGTATCCCGACGATTGTGGTTGACTTCGGGACAGCGACGACTTTTTGCTATGTGGATGAGCGGGGGCAGTATTGGGGTGGTGCCATTGCTCCAGGGATCGGGATTTCCACGGAGGCGTTGGTTAGTCGTGCTGCCAAACTCCCACGAATCGAGATCGCTAAGCCTGCGAGTGTCGTTGGACGGAACACGATTGCGGCGATGCAGTCTGGAATTTTTTACGGGTTTGTCGGGCAGGTAGAGGGGATCGTTCGCCGGATTATTGCCGAGTACGGAACCCAGCCCAAAGTCGTTGCGACTGGTGGGCTGGCATCATTAGTAGCAACAGAGACGGAGTGCATCCACATCGTCGATCCGTATTTGACTTTAAAAGGGCTGCGGCTGATTTACGAACGAAATCAATAGGCTGAGTGGGATGGGAAAGCCGCAGCTCATGTTAGAGCATGCGGCTTTTTGTCTTGTTTTAGTCCGTTTCGCTATTCCTCTGGAGCGGTTTATAAAAAATGACTTCTGGGTCTCCGGGATCGAGATTCTCAATAATTCCACTCTGAATGAAGCCCAGCCTTTGACAGAGGCGCTGCATGGGCCTATTGGAAAGATTAGTGGAAGTGAACAGTTTATCTTTTGTGCAAACCGACTCTACATATGTGATGAGGTCTGCTCCGATTCCTCGATTTTGATGCTGAGGATGTACAATCAGGAGTGGGATAAAGCACTGTTTAAAAAAGCTATAATCCATCACGATAAAACCAATAATTTCAGCATTCTCGCACGCAACAAAGCATTCTCCAGCTGTTACATTACTGCTCAATTCTTGAGCTCGGCTGGTATTTCCCAGAACAACAGCATCGATATGGCAGACCTTTGTGAGGTCTTGTAAAGTAGCCTGACGGATCAGGACCATGAAAGGAAGCCCCCTTTCTAATTTAGGAGAAAGAAAAAGAACAGATGCCATAAGAAAAGAATAACATGCTGCTAGCTGCAAGTATGGAATAAAGGATGCCTAGTCGGTTAACTTACATCTGCTCCCTTACTTTAATCAGGAGGTATAAAATAGAAAATCAACCTGAAAGTTGTAGGGGAAGTGAGAAGAGTATTTTCAGGTTTCGAGGGTTATGATAATCGCAGATCCACTTGGCGCCATGAAAAAACAAAAAAATGATAAAAGACTTGAGTTTATCGTTGACATTGAGTGTTCTACGATATAGAATGGCTATTGTGTCTGACAGCGATGTGTTATCTGATTGAACTTTTTTAAACTAAATTAAAAAAGTACTTGCGAAAAACCAAGAGATCTGGTAACATAGTAATTCCGTGAGGGAAACAACACGGATCGCTTCGATCCTTTATCATACATGGATGGATGTCCGAGCGGCCGAAGGAGCACGATTGGAAATCGTGTAGGCGGGGTCGACCCGTCTCGTGGGTTCAAATCCCACTCCATCCGCCATAATCACCCTTACATATTGGCCCGTTGGTGAAGCGGTTTAACACAGCAGCCTTTCACGCTGTCATACAGGGGTTCGAATCCCCTACGGGTCACCTATAAGAACCCTCATTTGTTGGGGGGCCGCAAAGTACTCGGAATATGCTTCAGAGCATAAACGTCACTTTGTGGGGATGTGGAGGCTTAGCTCAGCTGGGAGAGCATCTGCCTTACAAGCAGAGGGTCGGCGGTTCGATCCCGTCAGCCTCCACCATTTTCATTACTTGACCGATCAGGTCCCTGTCGCGGGATGGAGCAGCTCGGTAGCTCGTCGGGCTCATAACCCGAAGGTCGCAGGTTCAAATCCTGCTCCCGCAACCAAATTTTCTCCTTGCGTTTTAAGGAGGATCGAAGTACCTGTAGGGTGCAACTGAATATGGAGCTGTGGTGAAGTTGGAGTTCACGCCGGTCTGTCACACCGGAGGTCGCGGGTTCGAGTCCCGTCAGCTCCGCCATTTATACTTTAAATGTGTACATGGCGAATTTTATAGTACGAGCCATTAGCTCAGTTGGTAGAGCATCTGACTTTTAATC
>NZ_CP176856.1:152500-192500 GCF_046622605.1 Brevibacillus centrosporus
TCAGAATGGTCGGAAATCATTCGTAGAGTGTAAAGGCAGAAGGGAGCTTGACTGCGAGACCTACAAGTCGAGCAGGGACGAAAGTCGGGCTTAGTGATCCGGTGGTTCCGCATGGAAGGGCCATCGCTCAACGGATAAAAGCTACCCTGGGGATAACAGGCTTATCTCCCCCAAGAGTCCACATCGACGGGGAGGTTTGGCACCTCGATGTCGGCTCATCGCATCCTGGGGCTGAAGTAGGTCCCAAGGGTTGGGCTGTTCGCCCATTAAAGCGGTACGCGAGCTGGGTTCAGAACGTCGTGAGACAGTTCGGTCCCTATCTGTCGCGGGCGTAGGAAGTTTGAGGAGAGCTGTCCTTAGTACGAGAGGACCGGGATGGACGCACCGCTGGTGCACCAGTTGTCACGCCAGTGGCACAGCTGGGTAGCTATGTGCGGACGGGATAAGCGCTGAAAGCATCTAAGCGTGAAGCCCCCTCCAAGATGAGACTTCCCACAGCGCAAGCTGGTAAGACCCCTCATAGACGATGAGGTTGATAGGTTCGGTGTGGAAGCGTGGTAACACGTGGAGCTGACGAATACTAATCGGTCGAGGACTTATCCACACTCTTAGCAAACATGCAGATCCAGTTTTGAAGGTACGAGCGTACATAAAGAAGAACCGTGCAGAAATGACTGCACGGTTTTTTTGTTTGTTTTTTTTGTCCCTGATCCTCCGTATAAGCTAGCTTTAATGAAAACGAGAGGAGGGCATTTAGCACCATGTCTATACATCCGTTGCGGCTATTGGCCTTGCTATTACTGGCATCGTGCATAGGATTAGGTGCCTATATGGTTGTGAAGCCACAAGCGGTGACGTATATACAGTTGCGGTCAACAGTAGAGAAAGAAAGCGGTCAGCTGCTAGAAGCAGCGGATATCGAGCCTTTGGTAGTAAACATGGGTGGCCTATTTCAGGACCAAAACAAGTCGATCCCAGGGTTACTTCACTGGACCGAGGCCACAGATTTTTTAGGGAAGGCATTGACCAGAAAGGTGCAAGGCGGACGGCCATTGCTTGCAAGTGATTTAGAGCAGCCTACTCTGATGAAGGGGGCAACTGCGACGAAGCTAAACCCATCCATGACTGGAATGAGCATTCCCGTCGATAACGTCGCAGGCATTTCGCCTCATTTGACCGCCGGTGAGCGAGTTCATGTCTTTGCCTCCTTTGAGGACGATGATGGCGCGCATTCAGGATTGCTTTTGCAATATATGCCGGTCATTGCCGTTCAACGAGAAATGGAAGGGGAAGAGTCCAATCTAGTAGCTGTAAGCCTCTCTCTGTCACAGAATGAAGCCGTTTTGTTAACACATGCACTGCATTATGGAAAAATTCGATTGGGCCTGGCTCCAGGGGTGGACGGTCAGAAATCAGGGATTGGCAATGCCGCCTTTGCAGCGGATTTAATGAAAACACAGAAGCGTTGGGGACAACAGGAGGAGGAAAAAGAGTGAAGAAGTGCTTACTGATCGTAGATGACGATATTGAATCCGTAATGGTGTTACAGCAACGGTTGGCTGCGAGTCAGCGACTGGTGGTTGGCGGCCATGCGACATCCGTGGAGGAGGCCTGGCAAATGATCCAGACAGCGCGCCCTGATGTCGTGCTGTTAGGAGGAATTCGAGACACAGAGAGGGGGGTGCTAAGTCAGCAATTTCGATTGGCATATCCACATTTATCCTTTATCGCAGCGTGTTCCACTCAAGAGCTCGTGTGGGAGCCGTTTTTCCGAAACTTAGGCATCTGGGTAATAGCAAAGCCTGTACTTCCCGATCAACTGGAAGCTCTCGCCATGATGACACCAGGAGGTACAGGAGGAGAGTCAGTCATTGTTCAAACTCAGAAACCGGTGCAGCCTGCAATCACAGAACTTCCGGTGCAGCCTGCAACAGCCCTGCCATTACGAGCAACGCCGAAGCATTTAATTACGGTGTACGGGCCTAAAGGTGGAGTGGGAAAAACTTTTATTTCGCGTGAACTCGCCATTTTTTTCTCTATGCAGAAACAAGAAGGTCAGTCGCTGCGAGTGCTGGCAGTTGATTTTAATTTAGACCTGGGAACGTTTGCAACAGCGCTAAACCTGCCGCGGACTCCGAATATATTTACATGGGTACAGGATATGGACGTGCAGCTGCAGGAAGTGGTGAAACGCCATGGACGTGACCCGAATACGGTCCGGCTGGAAGAGTGGCAGGATTATGTATCAGC
This sequence comes from Brevibacillus centrosporus, assembly GCF_046622605.1. Taxonomy (NCBI): domain Bacteria; kingdom Bacillati; phylum Bacillota; class Bacilli; order Caryophanales; family Paenibacillaceae; genus Brevibacillus; species Brevibacillus centrosporus. The sequence continues at coordinate 154,751 of NZ_CP176856.1, forward strand.
ACTTCCGTTATCCCCCCAAGACATATCCAAGTACATCGTACGTCACAACGAGTCAGGGCTGGATGTACTGACTTCTCCTCGAGATATACGCCATAGCTTTGAAATCAAGGACTACCACCTCTATCTTATTTTGGAGACGCTCAAGCACAGCGACTATGACGTGATCCTCATTGATACAGCGCCAGATACGACAGACGCCACGATACAAGCTTTATTCTTTGCAGAACAAGTCGTTATGGTAGGAAATCCGGTTGTAGACTCTATTGAAAATATTCAACGCCTCTTGAAATTGTTAAGAGAAGCGGAATACCCGGAAGAACGCATCCAAATGTGCATGAATCGATTGCAACGGAAAGAGATGTTTACCCTAGATGAAATCAGAGCTTACTTTCAACTACATCCCAGTAGAAGGATTTACTCCATACCGGACGATGCCGAAGTAAAAAAATCGATTAACAGCGGGATCCCTGTCATGCTCCACCCGGGGCGTTCTGCTGCAAAGGAAGCCATCGATACATTGGGGAGGGCACTGCTTCCGATTGATGCAGGCATGGAAAAGCAGCCCAAACAGGCAAAAGCAAAAGAGCGGTCATCCCTTTTTCGATGGTTATGGAGCTAAGGAGGAGATTGGATGTTCGACAAAAAACAATTGCTTGGAATTCCCAATCAGGGGCGTGGGATGCAGGATTTGCGAACAGCCGGGAAAGAAGCCGCACGATATCCACATACATTGAACGAAAAAATACAAGCCAATCACGCTGTAGAGAATCATAGCCGAATCGCTCCTGAAGCAGAGGTAGCGATTCGGACTCAGCTGGTGGAGAAGTATGGGAAACGTTTGTGGGAAGAGAAGGGCTCCCAGAGCTTCCATAGAGAGCTGACGGCTGACATTCAGATGCTTCTGGAGGCACAAACCCCAATTTCTACGCAACAGATCGAAGCTGAAGTAAGGCGGTTGCTGCATTCTCTGACGGGATGGGGACCCTTGGATCAGTTGCTTGAAGATGCAGATATTACCGAGATCCTGTTTCATAAATACAGCTATCTCGTGGTGGAAAGAAAAAGCACGGGGCGATTGGAAGTGCCTGAGATCCCCGTCTTTCGGGACGAAGAGGAAATGCTGCGGCTATTGGAGCAGATCGCGGCGACAATGGGCAGAGAGTTTAATGAGACGAAAGCCGAATTGCACACCCAGCTGCCAGATGGCTCACGTGTGACAGCTACCCATCGCTCGATCTCCCCAGACGGTCACATGCTCACGATCCGCAAACATAGAGAGTTGCTTAGTGAAGCTGATTATTTACGCTATGGATCGATTTGTGAGCCCATGCTTTTGTTTCTGAAACGCGCTGTTGGGCTATCGCGTGCATCAGGAATGGTAAGTGGGGGTACCGGCTCCGGAAAGACCCACCTGCTCAATTTGATCTCGCAATTTGTCCCTGCTTCTCTCAGCATCATCACGATTGAGGACGTACTGGAAATGAAGCTGCAGCATCCTTATGTCCGCCGCTTTTTAGCCAAGCCAGCCAATTACGAAGGCAAAGGGGGATTCACGATAAAGGATTGTGTTCGTTTATCCTTGCGCATGCGCCCGGATGTCATCATGGTCGGAGAAGCCCGTGGGGGAGAAATTGTCGATATGCTTTGGGCGATGAATACGGATCACCCTGGGAGCTGGAGTACAGCGCATGCCAACTCGCCTCGAGCCTTGGTCGATTCCACACTGCCCATTTTATTCGGAAAAGCGGACGAGCTATACAGTACGGAAGAGCGAAATCTGATGATCGGCTCAGCTCTGGACCTGATCGTGCAAGTAAAGAGATTTGAGGAAGACGGGAGCAGAAAAGTTGTGGCGATTACAGAGGTTGTAGGTACTGGTCAATCTCATGAAGAGTGGATTAAACGCGCGTGTAATATTAAACAGGTATTACCAGACCGAGTCTATTTACAGGATATTTTTGTGTTTGAGTCAACGGGAGTTCGTAATGGAAAAGTAACGGGCCACTTTCGCTGGACCGGTTATCGTCCGGAAAAACTGATTAAGCATTGGATTGAACGAGGGATGACAAGAGAAGAAATCGATCGGGTCTTTTTTACAGATCCGATTTCAATCTAGGAGGACGTGTATGGGAGATGTAAGCTGGCCTATTGCATCAGGAATCGGCATGGGACTATTCCTCATACTGGCTCCACACAATTGGTTTGTGCGAGAGCCAGCTGGAAAGCACGCGATCATCGATCAGATGCAACGGGATCGGCAAACGGTTTGGAACCGGTTGGAGGAAAGACTACTCCACTCAAGGTCTGGCTGGGGGGTTAATCTGTATATTACCTCTTCTTTTCTTTTCGGTCTGCTGTCGTTTGTACTTACGATGCAAATTTTACAATCATGGCTGTTTGCCTTACCCGCTTGGTTGGCAGGAGTCCTTTTTACCGAGCGGATTGTTACCATTTTGGGAGCGCGGAGAAAGGATCAGTTTGAAGCAGGAAACGTTAAGGCCATACGACTTATGGCAAGTTCATTGCGGACTTCGCCTTCGTACTTGCACGCCTTTGAACAAGTTGCGAACAGCTCTTTTCTTGAGGCAAGCGTGACAGCGGAATATCACCGCATTGTGGAATTACTGCGTGCGCAAATTCCTTTAGAGCGTGTCATGAGCTCCTTTTATGAAAGAACGGGCTCAGCCGATGTGAAGTACTTGGCTACCATTGTGCAGATTCAGAGGGAGATGGGGGGAGATATGGCCAAGACGCTGGATCTGGCTGCCTCGACTATATTGCGTCGGAGACAATCGCTACGCAGGCAAAAAGCTGCGATGGCGCAAATAATTTCGCAGGTGAATTTGCTCAGTGTCATGCCGTTTGTATTCATAACCGCGCTCTTTGCGAATAATCCTCACCACTTTGATTCTTTGACAGCTACGCTAGGAGGTCGTTTCATGATCCTAGCGTCTTTCGCATGCATTCTCCTAGGTGGCGAGGCCATACGTTATGTAGCGTCAAAAAGTGTGCACAGAGGAGGCTAAAATGGAAATCATTTGTGCGCTTATCAGTTTAGCGCTTTTTTTGTATGGCCTGCCTGCATGTTTGGGGAGGGAAGGAGGGATGATTCTCTCCCTGTTTGGCAGGATTGAACAAGAACAGCATGCTCAGCTGAATCATGCCTTTCAACGCGGGCAAGACAAATGGAGGCTCCTAAGGTACTTGGAGAGGCATGACGGCATGTTGTCTAAGCTATGTGGTTGGATGGGAATTGACAGGAAAAAGACAGAAGAGATGCTTCTGAGGCTTCGTACAAGAGTGAGTTTAGCGGAAATTGTGCTGGCTCGTGCTATTTGCCTGGTATTGATAGTTTTTGCCTTTCTGTACCTGATGGTAAGGCTTTTTCAAGGACACGGATTTGGAATGGTGAGCAGCTTGCCACTGGTGCTTTGCTTGACCATGTACCTGCTGCCTACCTGGCTGTTGGACTGGGCAGACAAACGCGCCAAAGGAGAAATTCGCGAGCAGGTCCCAGTCTTTTTTAGTATTGTACTTGCCTTGGTTGAAGCGGGAATGCCCATTCAAATGGCTGTAAAAGAAACTGCCCAAAGATTTGATGCAAGACTGGGGTATGAACTGACACGCTTGGAGAAGGAAGAAAAACGTCTGGGGACGTGGAGAAAGGGACTAGAGGAGCTGGCCTTTCGTTGGGAGGTAGACGCGCTGACCACGATTGCGCTGGAGATCAATGAAGCGATGAGCAAAGGGGTAAGCATTGGCAGCATGCTAGCCGTACAGGTTGAGGAACAATTGAGGCAGCTCGAGGACGAAGCATCGACGAGCATGAATCGCTTGAATATTAGGCTGCTGCCGTTAGTGATCATTCTGATGGGGGTGCCGCTGTTGTTCCTGGTGATGGGGCCAGTTCTGATCGGAATTGAGGATCGACTGTAAATATTTTTGCGAAGGACTGCTGTCTTTTGACAGAGTGTAGGAAGAGCGATATCCAAAAGGAGTGAGCACAAATGTCCTTCATGAAAAAGTATGCACAGCGTTTTTGGCACGAAGAGGATGGCGTCACGATAGTAGAGATGGTCATCATCGTTGCCGTCATTCTCATTTTGATTATTCCTACCCTGGCTTCTCTCGGTGAAGCAGAGGACGCAAAGCTGGCAGAGCTTCAAGAGAAAATCAGCAAATGAGTGACATTGTTCTGTTAGGACTGCTGGTGGTAGCCGCTTGCTGTGACTGGCGACAGCGCAAGGTTCCCAACGAGCTTACCCTTCCGCTTTTGGCGCTTGGTTTGTGCTACCAGTGGCAGGCCGGAACGATCTGGCAGGCATGGAGCGGGGTAGCAGGGGCGTTTATCCTTACCGTAGGGCCCGTCGCTTTTAGGGGAATGGGGATGGGGGATCAAAAGCTGCTGATGGCTGTGGGGGCTTGGAGCAACTGGACGGAAGTATATCCTTTGTTTGTACACTCCCTCCTTCTTTGTTTGCTGGCGGTATTGCTTTTGCCTAGAACCTGGTCACGTTTGCGGGAAAATCTGCAAAAGCTCTCCGTCGGTTGGCTAGCACATCGGCAGCTTTGGTTACCGGAAGCTGGACGAGCCTCCATCACCTTTCCGTACGCTGTATTTCTACTCGGTGCTTTTTGTATCCAACCTTTTGTATGTAGTACCGGACTGGCTCCATGAGGAAGAATTTGCATCAGAGGCTGCACACCTTGATTCATGATGAACGCGGCAGTCAATTGCTGGAGTTTATTTTAGTTTTCCCTGTGGTCTGGCTGCTGATTGTTTTCAGCTTCGATCAATTCAGTATTTTGTACAACAAGCAGAAAGCCTTAGCGGCTGCTTACGAGGCAGGGCGGATTGCAGCTGTTCAGCCCAATTACGGACTAGCTGCTTATTATGCTAAAGAGCGGGGGGAAGCAGAGCTCAAAGAGGGTGTGGGCGTAGCCGATCACGATATTCAGCTAAAGATCAGAGGGGGAGGCTGGAAAAAAGGAAACCACATCTCCGCAATAGCTTCGATGACTTTCTATTTGCTGGCGACCGGAAAAAAGTATGAATTGACGGAGAGCTACTCCATGATGATTGAAAATGCGGAGGACAAGAAATGAGGCGTCTGAGTCAAGTCCGTTCCAAGCTGGCTGATGAACGTGGCGCTACCTTGCTGACGATGATCTTCTTTCTCTTTTGCCTGGGAGGCTTGCTTTCTCTGGTATTGTTTCAGGAGCAGACGCATTTTCTGAAAATGAACGTCCAGCAAACAGCTGACCTCATCTCCAAAGGTGCACGTGCTGCAGGAAAGTGGGAGTACGTCGATGCGGAGGGGAACAGACAAACACGATTGTTTGCTACAAAGGAAGAGGCCATCCGATCGGAAGCGGAAATTATCAGGGGAGCCAGAGAAGAGGCTGAAATTCTTTGGAATGATAACCGCGCTTCACTAGAGCGGGGAAAATTGGATGACGCGCACGTTGTTCATCAGAAAGGCGAAAAGCAGCATTTGTACAAGCAGGGTATATACTACATTTGGATTGGGGTGGAGACTCGTCTGCCGTCTTTCACGGAAGATCATCAGGTAAAGCTGGAACGTGTCTCGCAATCTGGAACGTACGACTAATGACATAAAACAATTGATGAGTGCTGTTATTTTTGTCCTAAACCCACATGGTAATTTTGAAGTATCTACCAAAAAATGGGGGATAGGAGTGAATGTGCAATGCCATCAAAAGTAGTAGAACGGTACAAAAGGATCCTCAGTGGAGAACAAAAACGTTTTTCTCCATACGAATTTGAAGATATACAGTACCGGAAGCAAAAGGTTCAGCTGATTGTTCGATACGCGATCGAAAATGTAAAGCAATGGACACCAGAGCAGGCCCGACAGCAATTGAGTATTCAGGATGTGAAAGAGCTCAAGCTGCATCTAGTGCGAGAGTATATCGAACCTCCGATTGAGGCCAAGTCTGAGGACGTCTATTACATGGTCGACTTCGCCTATCCTTACTTGCCGCGTCCATCTGAGGAACAGCGAGTGCTGTGGGTGTATCAAGAGGTGCTGTCAGGAATTCGCCGTCATTTCCCACCGCTCTATTTTCAAAGCATCAAAGGCGAGGAGCGTGCAAAGATCTGCGTTGATTACATGTGCAGCCATCTCATGAAGCTGCCCGATGTTAGCCATTTGCCTCGAATATTTGGAAAAACAGAGAGGGCCTACAGCCTTTTGAAAAAATATAAGCTGAAAATACTCGTAGATACGTTGTACTTCTCGCCGTTTGATATGGTGACAGAGATGTACCCACATTTGAATGTTCCAGCACTTTGGGAAGAGTTTTAAGAAGATCTTTACCGATCTACTTCCCGTAGTAGCGACCGTCTTTACTTAGAGGTGCTAAAAAAGTTTGCGTGACCCCTCTGTCTTTTTTTACGGTAGTAATAGTTTCATTGGCTTATAAGCACATGAAACGGCCGTACTCTAAAGGTGAGAGAAGGAGGCGTTGCGCATGGCAACAGTAGAGGCTCACCAACCTCGTTCCGCTGCAACAGTGGAGCAGCTTCTTGGGCGGACGGTCCGCTACCAGAAGCACAAGCCAGGCAGACATCTTTCAGTGGAAAGGCTGCCAAAGGAAAGCTTTCAGATCGAGACGATTCATCGATTTGGGAGCAGAGTAGTACTCAATGACGGGCTGATTGTTATGGAGGATGCTCCTACCGTCATGGAGCGCAGGGGAAGGATCGGCCTTCTCCTGAAAACGGGTGAGGAGCTTTACTTCACGGTAGAGTAGTCTCCCGCAATCGCCTTGCACGGTTGCGTGTGAGGCGATTATCTCTATAAGAAAATAGGAAAATATATACAAAAAAGATTTGACGAGTGACGAAAGATGTAGCAAAATGTCTAGTAAAAAAACAAAAATGTAAAAATTTGGGGGTATTTTGTCGTGTTGGCAAATAGTGCAATCGAATTAGTCAACCGCTGCTACGAGGAAACTTTCAGCTTGGTATCTTTGGAAGAGTTAAAGGAATCTTTTATCGTTTACGTCTTTGGAGACTATCAGGATGAGTTCTTGAAGGAGTACGATTTAGAGGATTTTTACGAGCATTTGGATTACCTTCAATTGACGAACTGCCGGAGAGATTTTGACAAGGCAGTAGAGGAATGGTTTGTAGTCCAATATGGCCCCGTGGCAGAGGATGTGAACTACCACGATATTTTATTTACCCTTGTAAAAGAAGCGGTGGTGCAATATCAGTCACAAAACCGGATCGCACTCATTCGTGACGTAACGAAGCTGCTAACGATTCCAAATGGCTTTATCGCTCGCTGGCAAAATGGCCTGCTGCGGGATCGATCGTTGCCGACCTACTTTAAATATTTGATGAAGCTAGGCATTCGCTCTCATGAAGATATTGAAACGTTGGTAGATATGTGGCTGGTTGAATACCCGAATGCCTTTGATAAAAAGCAGCAGCAGTTATTTGCAAATCCACCAAGACGGGGAAGACCCAATAACGTCGAGCTAGCCTTGCTTATAGAAATGGCTTACGAGTTTAAGCCTGAAATGACCCCGCAGGAGCGGGAGAGATTGCGAAAAATCTACTACTATCATCGTAAATCACTGACTATTCGAGAAATGGTAGTGAAGTTTAAAAATTATATAAGCAGTAAAACAAAGTCCGACGACGATACGCAGGTAGGATAACATGTTTCACCAAATGAATCGTTTTGTCACACGGTTTCGTGACCTGGAGCAACAGGCGCTCTCACATACTCCAGAGGAAGAGAGACAGTGGAGAACATTAAAGGACAAGCTTTCCTCCCCCCAAACAGGCGAAGATCATCAGAGCGTATTGAGTCGCCGATGCATCGCAGTTACCAGTTTATATGCTCAGGCAGGGGCGAGCTTCCTCTCCTCCAATGTCGCATATATCTGGGCGGGAAATAGAATTCCGGTCACATTCAGTGAGTTGCCCAGCACCATCTCTTACTTCTATTTTGCACTCGATTATGAACGCAGGTTAAACCGAAAGGCAAACCCATATACATCCGCACCCATGCTCCTCATACAGAACGATTTTCTACGCATCCAGATCGAACCTCCTTTCCAGACAAAAATGACTCCCCCAATAGACGCAGCTCATTGGTTGCTACGGACGTGCAAGGACAGTCCCGTTGTTATGATTGATGTTTCCTCCCATTGGAAAGAAAAAGCGGCCCAACAAATATTTGAACTGGTCGATGAGATCTGGGTCGTGTTTGATACTGATCTTGCCCGCCTTACCCGATTGTTTCTGGTTGAGCCGGCACCTTCATGGTGGATGACCGAAAAAAGAAAAATCAAGCTGATCGCAAACAAATGGAACCAGCAGCTTTCTCGGACCAGTGTCATGAAAAGAATTAGTGGAACCTTGTCCCTTTGGGATCAGGAAAGTGGTCCAGTAGAGGTAGAGTATGTACTTCCACTCATGAATGGCGAAAAAGTGGGAGATGCACATGTGAAGGCATCTTTGCTGCTAGAACAATTTCCAGAAGAAGAGCATGCGTTTTCTCCCTTGATCCACACGTACAAAGGAAGGGTTCTATGAAAAAGCAAACCTTGTTTCTGATATGTCTGATTTCCTTTCTATTGGCAGGCTCCTCTTTTTACGCAGCTACGAAATACATTGATGCGATGGCTGCCGAGCGATTATTTGCCCCAGTGGTCAAGGTGGCACAAGGGAAGGAAATTTCTCCGTTTGAACCTATTACTCGGGAAGATGTCGTGCTTGTTTCAGAAGAAATAGATGAGATCCTGCCAGATTCTGCTCGAGATATTGGGAGTGTACTCGGAAAAAGAAGTGTCCAGAGCATCTTTGAGGGAGAGCAGCTGCTTATGACCAAGCTGACGGAAACTCAGCTGCTCCCGGACAAAGGTCAGGCGAGATACGAATTTCCTTTGACGGCTATCGAACCGTTAACTGAGCTACGCAAGGGTGATCATGTGAAGATTTGGGTCAAGTACAAGCCCCTTACTGAATTGCAGGGGATGCCTGAACCAGCTCAGTTTCGTCAAACGAACGATACAGCAGAGTTGTTGTTTGAAAGTCAACTTGCTAGCGTGAGGGACAGCAACGGGATCGAAATCTACACGCTGAAACCAAGTGGGCTTCCCTCGCCAGATCATATGGATGCGGTGTTTAACGGCTCACGGGAAAAGCCGCTGCAAAACGGAGAAAAGCGGTATCGGGACTACCGCGTGCAGCCTACTGCATTACCGGCCTTTGTTGGATTCAATCTAACGGATCAACAGTACATCATACTCTCGGAAGCCATGTCATATGGAATGCTTCAAGTAGGACATATCATGGTGACAAAGGAGCAAGCTTCATGAAAATTATCGTTTGTTACCCCATGAAGTCGTTGGCTAAAACTTATATGCCTGAGACTAGTGAAGTGCTCGTTGCGGAGACTCCTGTAGAGTTTTTTCGTTACGTGCAGCTATATCAGCCGGATGCAGCTGTCCTGTTTTCGGAGATGTTTTCTTCGCCCGCTTGGGAATGGCTCCTACGTGCGAAGGAAGCTCTTCCAGAAGGAACACCTTTGATTGTTGTCCCACTTTATCGTGATGAGGCCCTGATTGGAAGGGTAACAGAAGAAATAGGCTTAACAGGTGTGTATGCCCTATCCGCTAAATTATCGCAGGAAGAGATACGGGATCAAATCAGCCACATCCTCGGTTTCGTGAAGGGGATCCAGCCGACTCGAGCAGGGGAGGGCAAGGGAGTCGTCTATTCCCTGATGAGCTACGGATCGTCAGGAATCACCACCTTCTGCATTAACTATCCGCTGGTATTGGCTAGACAGAATCCTGAGAAACGAATTGCTGTTCTGGATATGAACGAAGCTAAACCAGATCTGACGCGCTTCTTTAAGCTGCAAAAGCATCAATTGGCACTCTTTCGACCTGATTTTTTGGATATGTGCACCGCTAAAAAACGGAATTGGAGAAAAGTATGCAAGCAAAGTGTGCATGTGCCAAACCTGTATTATGCACACGCAGCAAACAAGTGGAGAAGCTCTGAAATCGCCAATATGATGGCTGCATTCCGCGATCAATTTGACTTTGTTTATGTCGATTGGGGATACTGCTTCCCGGAATCTGAGGCATTGCAGCAAATGCTGTATTCAGCTGACCGCAACCTGCTGTTTGTTCGGGCAGACCCATTTAGCATCGAGAATGCGAGAGAGTGGATTCGAGTATGGAGCCAGAGAGGAGTCACTTGCGAAGTGCTGCTCAGTCATATGGATAAAGGGGAGCCGTTTCGAATCGGGGAAGACATTTCCGTCTATGGCGTTGTTCCGCGCATTTCAGAAGGCCGTTTGATGCAATCCCATCGCAGTAGCAGTGTGCTTGTTGAAGAGTTCTTTCCGCCGAAGCCGTATATGCTTAGTCTCAAGCAGATAGCAGAAGCGGAATATTACGAGAAAAGTGCGGTGTTGAGCTGATGCGAGCAACTGAGCAAACCTGGACAGCCAGCCGCTTACGAGATGTGGAAGACCTGAAACAGGCCTCCAGGGACTACCTGAATCATTTTGGAAACACCCGAGAAGAAAAGCTGGAAATGCAAAAAATATTATCTTCCGCAGAGCAAGGAAATCGGGATAGCCACAATCATATTATTTTGCGACTGCAGCATTTCTTTGAGGAAGTGATGAAGCGACCCGTTACAGAAGAAATCCTACCTCACGTCAATGGATATGAGGGACTTGCTTTCGCCACTTATGGATGGGGAATTCTCGATGCTGTCCTTCATTTATCACCGTGGGTAGAGGAAGTTCGTATTTCTGCGAACCGAAAAGTAGCGTACATCGAGCACGGAGTGAAAAAATCTATTGCCTACATTCCTTCATGGAGAGAGGTAGAGACACTTCAGCAAAAGCTAACCAACACAGCTGGTCTGTCCTTTAATGAGAAAAAGCCTCGGCTGAGCGGGTACCTGGATTCTATCAAGGCTAGGCTCACGATGTTTACTTTTCCCTATTCTCGCGTGCCCACGATTCTGGTTAGGAGGTTTACAACACCGACCTTTTCACTAGGCAGTCTACGGGCGCAGCCACAGCCTACCTTCGATGAGAAAGTGCAGATGTTGATTGAACAACAGGTGTACGGACGGGGGAATGTGCTGGTGATCGGTCCGATGGCTGCTGGAAAGACAACCTTGATGCTGTGTATGTTGAAGCTAAAGGATCCAAATACGGAATACGTGACGATATTCGAGAGTGAGCATGAGATGAGATTCGGGGATGTCTGGCCTGGTGAAGTCATTGAACTGCAAAACGTAGAGGAAATTGGGATCGAGCTGTCACACTGCTTCAAAGACATGTACCGGTCGACAGCTAATACAATCCTTATTGGTGAGATCAGGGAGCCTATAGAAGCCTATCACTTCATAAATGCAGGAGTGAGAGGAACGGATGCTACGATCGGGGCTATGCATGAAAGATTCCCTCATAAAGCATTGCAGGATTTGACCGATCTGGTTTACCAGTACGGAGGTCGAAGCATCGAGCTTACTCAGGAGCGGATAAGCAGGGCAGTTAATTTTGTCAATTCTCTTACCTACCGGAATAGTGGGCATCGGTTCATTGACGCCGTCCACGTCACTGTGTGGGATGAAACGTTTAATCGATTGGAATCCATCCCGCTTGTCTGGCGAAATATGCAGACGGGAGAGTACGAATGGACAGGGAAACAAATAGCACCACACTTGGTCGAATACATGTGTCACGTTGGGAAAGCAGACATGAATGTATTAAAGGATCTGCGGTTAACTGACATAGGTAGGCAGCTATGAAATACGTATTACTGGTCCCCATGCTCCTATGCATTTTTAGCGGCTTTTTGTTCATGGGTCTCTACCTGTACAAAGGATGGTCTGCTCCGAAGGTGTTTTTTCCTAGAACCATTGAGGTGTGGCGAGAAAGGTTTCTGAAAGATGCATTACGGCGAAGGCTATACACCCGTTACGACAGATGGTGCCAAATGGCTGGCGGAAATCCTGAAGCTCATTTACTGGTTTCACTGATAGGAGCTGTATCAGGCTTCGTATCGGGGGTCCTGATTGGAAATGTAATCGTATCTCTTTCCCTGTTTTTACTCCTGCTTATGCTGCCAACCTTATTGCTGTACGCTCGCTATACGGTGCGCATCAACAAAAAGATCAGCTCATTCTGTCGTTTCGTAGAGTTGTTCTCCCGTTACTATAACAGTCGCAAAAATATCGTTTTAACCTTCCGCGAGATTATTGATGAATGTCCAAAGGAGCTGCTGCCGGACTTGCTGCTGGTCAACAACAGCCTGGCAGATGGGGGCGACCCGGTGGCCGCAGTGGAACAATTCGCAGAGAGATTGGATCACCCTTGGGCGTTTGATTTTGCCATGTATGTCACAAGCGGCCTGGAAGGAGAGACAGAAGATATTCAAGCTCCTCTCAATCGACTTACAAACGAGATGTTTGTACAGCAGGACGAGAAGGAAGAACGAGACAGTGAGATCCATTCAATATGGATCAGCCTGCTGATTGTCATTGCCATCTGCATCTGTCTGATTCCATACAACCAGAGCTTGTTGAAGGACTCTTATCGTCTCTATTTTTACACACCTGACGGGCAAGCAATATTGGCACTTGGCGTTACGGTATGGGCATTTTCAATCGTACTGGCTTTCATCTGGGGAAGGAGGTATCGCTGATGCCGATCGTAGTGATGTACACCTATTTGGGTCTGGGCTCGCTGTTCGTCTTTACGGCCTTTCTATTGATAGGGAAGTATCTATTCAGCATGCAACGCCCCAAGCTCTTTGTTTCGAATATTTGGTGGAGGAAATGGGAGCAGACACTGCAAGCAGAAGAGGATGAGGGGTGGCAACAGCTATTGGATCGCGCGGGGAGACCGTTTGGCTGGGGAAAAGCAGAATGGGTCTTTTTCCAGCTGGTCAGTGGAAGCTCTGTCTGTTTTCTAGTTGTGTTGTGGGCGGTCGTGAGCGGGTTTGAATCATTCCCCGTGTTGTCAATGTGTTTGGCTTCTGCCGGGAGTTTCATGCTGCCGTACATAGGCTTAAAAATGTGGGCCGGGCATAGAGAGGATATGCTTAGCACGGATATCGCACGATTTATTAATCGCTATGTCACTTTGTTGGAAAATCAGGTCCCCATTTATAGTGCAATGGTCAAAGCTGCACGACCAACCAGAAAATTAAAAGAGTACCTCCCAACGCTCTCCGAGTGGAATAAGGATCCGGACGAAGCACTGGAAAGCTTCAAAAGAAAAATGGGTGTGGACGACGGCATCATTCTCGTATCTAGTATGCGGACAGTAGAAAAATTGACGGAAGGGCAAATTAGTGTGACCATGCAGCGCATGGAATGGGCAGTCGATCACCGCCGAATGTTTCGCCATCGGAAAAAAATCAAGTCATTGGGAATCGGCTACAGCATCATCGTCTATCCAGCATTTTACATGGGGTTGTTGGTTGCAATGTTTCCTTGGTACAAGCTGCTTACAGAAATATTGGACAAATATTTAACCTGAGTGGGGGAGCCTCATGACAAAGCTGCTGTCCATCATGATGTGTATTGTATTCACCCTGGGTATCATCGTTTCGAGTCTCTCCGAAATAAACGAGTCGATCGTCAAAGATGGTGGATTGCGAGATCGCGCAGTCAGCTGGATTGATCAGGCAATTCCATGATGTCTCCCAGTTTGATCCACATAAATAGAAGGGTCAGCGCATCAATTCCTCAACTAAAAAATCAAAGGAGAGTGTCCTACATGTCAAAAATGTTCTTCATCTTTTTAGCCTGCGTAATGGTACTTGGGATTGGCGTAAGCTCATACGGCAATGAACTGAGCCCAGCGGCAAATGAATCCGCTGAGAGCATCAATAACTCAATCGGTTCCCTCAATTACGATACGAAAAATGAAAATATCCATTTCCGGACGCAAAACGGAACGTCCTACACATCCAACTAATGCTCGCCCAGCACGTTTTTCTCATCATTTTAATCATGGTAGGCAGTCTTTGCTCGGTCTTATGGAGCTTGCAGCCAGAGGAGCAGTTGCGTCAAACGCAAGAAGTGCGCATACACAGAGCGGCTACGGTTATCTTTCATTGAAGAAAGGCGGAGCAAGCGAGGACAATGGTCAAATTGAAAGTATTTATAATCAGCCTGGCAGTCATGCTTGCCATTCTGTCAGCTCTGGGGGCCTACCACATGTATGCGATGGAGAGGGCGATTGCCCGCAGTATCTATGCCGATATGCTGGATGACATGCAGGATATTGGGTATCTGGACCCTGCGTTGGCCGAGTATTACTCGCAAGAGATGGCGGAGCTGGGGTGGGATGTGTCAGGTGACGTCTTCGCGGGCAGTGGCCCTCGTACGGAGAACCAGCGTGCGCGAAAGGAACGACAGGAGGCTGTCACACTTGCCATCACCGTTACTCCTTCCAAGGTCGCACAATGGCTGAACCGATTTGTAGAGGGAGAGGTGGCGTTTACCTTCATAGGCACCCGTCCCTCCGAATATTTTGACCCGGGGTGGTAGACCTTGAACAAGCTGATTGCCACATTGGTTTTACTCGTACTGGTATTACCTTTAACAGTCAATCTTCTGCTTACGGGACCAGACAATCTGATGGATGCTTGCACCGCGTTTTTCGGTGAACTGCTTGGAAGTGTGAGCCGGTTTGGTACAAGCTGATGGGACAATTGTTTGCCGTTCTATTAAATGTGATGGTGCTGCTGCTTGTCCCATTGGGGATTATGCAGGTTCATACGGTTGTTCAGACGAAGAATGAGCTTCTGGAGGTAAGTGCAGCGGCCGCTAAATATGTGAGCAATCATGGCGGAACGGATGAAGCGACTATCCACCAAGCGGTTCAGGCATTCATTTCGAGAGAGTTGTCCGAAAAGAAGCTGTCACTCTCGGGAAGTGACCTTACCGTAACTATTACTCGGACATATTCGGCTGACCCTATTGTTTGGAGTCATGAAGACGAATTTGAGCTGCGGGTGGAAGCTCCATATCCGCGGTTAACCGAGCTGTTTCCCTTGCCGGCTGAGCGCATGCAGGTAACACGGCAAGGCACAGTAAACGTCATGGATTACGATTTATAAAACCAATCAAACAAGACCGAATAAGGAGGTTCTTTGTACGGGTATCAACGTCTTGTCCATTTCGTCCATTCTCTTCTTTCTGCTAGTAGGGCTGTTTGTTGTAGATGCTGACCTGGCGATGCAGAAAAAAACAGAAGTAAAGATGCTGCTGGAGCTGGCCAACCATCATGCGACATTTGCCGTGGATCCGGTCTTGAAGACAGAGGGAGTGATCGACCTTCTGGAGGATGAGGCGATGGATCGGTTTGAGGAAAGAATGAACCAAAATGGTGGATACCATCGTGAGCTGCAGACGTTTGTGCCTGCGAACAACAGTGTAACGACAGATCCCCTCGTCTTTACACGCTATTACATCGATTTTCGGGCATGGCGGCAGGATCTGGATATTTACTTGCGCTATAACGGAAAATCTCTCTCGCAGGACCGTCTCGTACCTAGAGCGAGTCGGCCAGAAGGGGGGAGACTGCATATCACTGTGGTGACGGAAGAGGGAGAGGAATTGCGTCTTGCGCCAAAAACGATGGTGGGTCCATCCCATGTCGTAATTGCCTTTGTAGACGAAAGCCCCTTTCTTCCCCTACTCCCAGATCACTCGTTTCCCGTAGTTTCCGTGGAAGAATTGAAACATTAGTCTGAGTTATTTACAAATTATGAATTTCTTTGGTACTATGTAGGAAAGTGCTTAGCCAGCTTGCGAGTGTGAGGAAGTAGCTCTCCGAACGTCCCGTTTGCCGGATCGATAAGCACAAAAGGCGAGGTTTTCAAATTGTTTGACAAAGATACCATTTATATCGTTGGCGATGCGCAGTCTTCTTCTAACAATCCGATTACCCAACAGTTCAGTGCATTTTTTATTGGGCTGGTCGTAGATACGTCGAACGACAAGATTGTAGAGGCTGCTTGCTCTTCTACTGTACAGCTGACGTCAGACTTTGCTAGGTCTATTTTTATTGGACATTCGATTTTTGACTCAGATGCAATAGGAGAGGAGATTCGTTATCGGTATTTTGGATCTTCTCAAAAAACGTTGATGGCAGCGTTTAAAGACGCACAGAAGAAATACAAACAAGCTATTGCCGTGAGAACAAAACCGGAGGAGCGGTAAATAGTACATAGCTGCTTTATTTATTCGTATGCGAGGCATACACGTAAGTAAAACCCAGCAAATGCCAGAGCTTTGTGCATTTGCTGGGTTTTTTTCATTCTTACCTCTGTAGATCTGAAAATAAAAAATATTCAATTCTACCAGGGGAGCGCCAAAAACTTCGCCAACTCCGTGCAATGTTCCATTCCTCATCAGAACCGATTGATCAAGAAGGAGGAGATTCCTTGCTATCATTTGTTATTCGCAGATTTATCTCCATGATCGTTACCTTGTGGCTCATCATTACACTGACCTTTTTCCTCATGCATGCGGTACCCGGCTCTCCTTTTGAGAAGGATGGCAAGGGATTGAATGAAGCGGTAGCTGCCAACCTGAACGCTTACTACAACCTGGATAAGCCATTGATTGTTCAATATGGGCTGTACCTCAAACAGCTTGTCCAATTCGATCTGGGGCCATCGATTGCCAACAGCTCGGATACCGTAAACAAAATGATTGCTCGCGGCTTTCCTGTATCGTTCCAGCTTGGGATTGTCTCGGTGCTGTTTGCGATTGTGACAGGGATTGCTTTGGGCGTAGTAGCAGCCTTGAGGCATAACCGTCTCATCGACTACATCGCGATGATCATCGCAGTGGTGGGTATATCCATACCGAGCTTTGTTGTTGCTTCGCTTCTAATTAAATATTTGGCTGTTGAATGGAAGCTGCTTCCGACTGCAACCTGGGGGACCTGGCAGCACGTCATCATGCCGGCACTGGCTTTGGCGTTTGGCCCGATTGCCATCATCGCCCGCCTCACTCGTACCAACATGCTGGAAGTGCTGACGCAGGAGTACATTGAAACGGCCCGCGCGAAAGGTCTATCACCAGCGACGATCGTGATCAAGCATGCGCTGCGCAATGCTGTATTGCCAGTCGTCACGCTGCTCGGAGCATTGATCGCCAATGTACTGACAGGAAGCTTCGTTATCGAAAAGATTTTCGCGATTCCAGGAATGGGCAAGTACTTCGTTGCCGGGATCAATAACCGCGATTATTCGGTTATTATGGGGACCACCGTATTCTACAGTGCCCTTCTCATCTTCATGATGTTTGTTGTAGACGTGTTGTACGGAATCATTGATCCGCGGATCAAGTTCCATGGAAAGGAGAGCAAAGGATGATTGTTTCTGATGACTTGTTTGTCCCGATGCGAAAAGACAGCTCTAATGCGGAAGCAATTGTACGACCTCAACTGACCTATTGGCAGGGAGCTTGGATTCGTCTGCGGGGCAACAAACTGGCTCTGATGGGGCTAGTCATTATTATTCTGCTCGTTGGGATGGCGATTGTGGGTCCCATGATTTCGGGTCACGACTACGCCAAGCAGTCAATCATTTCGAAAAATAAAGCACCATCTGATGCGAACTGGTTCGGCACAGATGAATTTGGCCGAGATGTGTTTACACGTGTATGGTATGGGGCCAGAATCTCCTTGTTTGTTGGTCTGATGGCTGCCCTAATCGATTTCTTTATCGGGGTTCTGTACGGTGGAATCGCCGGTTACCTCGGTGGGCGCGTCGACAATATGATGATGCGTTTCGTGGATATTTTGTACGGTCTTCCTTACTTGCTTGTTGTCATCCTGCTGATGGTCGTAATGGGTCCGGGGTTGATGACGATTATCGTCGCTTTGAGTGCAACCGGATGGATCGGTATGGCACGTACGATTCGCGGCCAGGTGCTGCAAATGAAAAATTCGGAGTATGTTCTGGCTGCGAAAACCATGGGTGCAAAGCCGTTCTACATCATTCGCAAGCACTTGCTGCCAAATACAATCGGGATCATCATCGTTTACGTGACGCTCTCTGTCCCTAGTGCTATTTTCTCGGAGGCCTTCCTGAGCTTCCTCGGTCTGGGCGTCCAGGCTCCTCAAGCGAGCTGGGGGGTAATGGCCAACGATGGATTGTCGACGTTGTTATCCGGGCATTGGTGGAGACTCTTTTTCCCAGCGTTCTTCATTTCCTTGACGATGCTAGCTTTCAACGTGCTCGGTGATGGTTTGCGGGATGCGTTTGATCCGAAGTCGAGGAGGTAGTCAGCATGGAACAAAGGGAGACTTTACTGGAAGTAAGCGGGCTAAAAGTAACCTTTCGAGCGCACGGTGGTGAAATCAGTGCGGTAAGGGATGTCAACTTTTCCTTGAAAAAGGGAGAGACGCTGGCGATCGTAGGGGAGTCCGGCTGTGGAAAGAGCGTAACCGCAAAAAGCATTATGAGACTGGTGCCTGAACATATCGGCAAAATCGCAGGGGGAAGTATCCTTTTCAAAGGAAAAGACTTGGCGAAGCTGCCTGAGAAAGAAATGCAGGGCATTCGCGGATCGGAAATCTCGATGATTTTCCAGGATGCGATGACTTCGCTGAACCCGACGATTACCATCGGGGAGCAGATCATGGAGGGGATCATTCGCCATCAAAAGGTCCCGCGCTCCGAAGCGAAAAGACAAGCGATTGAAATTCTCCAGCTCGTGGGCATTGCCAATCCAGAGAGCCGCTTAAAGCAATACCTGCACCAATTCAGCGGAGGGATGAGACAGCGGATCATGATTGCGATCGCTCTCGTGTGCAATCCCTCTATCCTGATTGCTGATGAACCGACTACCGCATTGGACGTGACGATCCAAGCGCAGATCATCGACTTGTTCAAAAGCATTCAGCAGAAAACAGGCGTATCGATCATCATCATCACGCACGACTTGGGAGTAGTAGCCAAAATCGCCGACCGAGTAAACGTCATGTACGCAGGGAAAGTAGTCGAATCAGGCCCTGTGAGTGACATTTTCTATAATCCTCAACACCCTTATACAAAAGGCTTGCTGGCATCCATGCCCCGTCTGGATGCGGATCGCAACATTCCGCTCAGTCCAATACCGGGTACACCGCCTGATTTGTTCTCGCCGCCACTCGGCTGTGCGTTTGCAGAACGCTGCAATCACGCACTGGAGGTTTGTCGGAATTACCAGCCGGAGGAAACAAAGGTACACAACGCCCACGCTGTCTCCTGTTGGCTGCAGGATCCGCGGGCGAAAAAGCTGCTGGCATCCACGCAGGCGCCTACTGGTACCTGATCGTTTCTCTGTTTTCGCCTGACAAAAATGCTTCGCGTGGCTCGTCAGGCTGATCATTCTTCGGTGTAAAAGAGGGTGTCGCCCGTCGACGCATCCTTTTACGACATATAAAAAAAGTATAAGGGGGAAGAAGAACAGTGAAAAAAATATCGACCATTGTGCTGTCTGCATCGTTGGCCGCTTCCATGCTGATTGCAGGATGTTCCAGTCAGCCTGCGAACACAGCAACACCAGCACCTGCAGCCAATTCCAACGAGCAAGCTCCTACACCACAGGATCAAGCGGCGAAGCTCCTGCTCTTGAACAACATCAAGGAGCCTACTTCCTTGGATCCGCCAATCGGTTTTGACGAACCATCCTACAACATTTTGAACAACCTGATGGAAGGCTTGACCCGTCTAGATGCAGATGGAAAAGTTCAGCCAGCAGCAGCTTCTGAGTGGAAAATCTCTCCGGACGGAAAAGTGTACACGTTTACGCTGCGTGACAACAAATGGACAAACGGAGATCCGGTAAAAGCACAAGACTTTGAATATGCTTGGAAACGACTGCTCGATCCAAAGATTGCTTCCTCAGCAGCTCCTCTCGCTTACATGATCGAAGGAGCAGAGGCATTCAACAGCGGAAAAGGCCCAGCAGATGGCGTAAAAGTAAAAGCGCTGGATGACAAAACATTGGAAGTAACTTTGGCACAGCCAGCTTCCTGGACGCTTCTGCTCGTATCCAACCCGGCCTTCTTCCCTGTAAACCAAGCAGTTGATCAAAAGGATCCAAAATGGGCTGCAGAAGCGTCTACCTTCGTTGGTAACGGACCATTCAAGCTGAAAGAATGGGCACATGACAGCGAATTGAAAATTGAGAAAAACGAGAACTACTGGGATGCGGCAAACGTAACCTTGGCTGGTGCCGTTTGGAAAATGATCGATGATGAAAATACCGAGTACCAAATGTTCACCAATGAGGAGCTGCACAGAACGACAACTGTTCCCTCCGATATGGCAGACCAATTGTTCAAAGAGGGCAAAGTATTGGTGCAAGATGGAGCGGGAACCGAGTTCTACCGCTTTAACGTGACCAAAGAGCCATTTGACAACAAAAATATTCGCAAAGCGTTCAGCATGGCGATCGACCGTCAAACACTCGTCGACCTCGTCCTGATGCGTCAGCAAAAACCAGGAAATGCGTTCGTTTCCTTCGGCTTGCCAGATGCAAACGGAACAGGCTCTTTCCGCGAAGTTGGCGGAGATTTGATCAAGTACGATCCGGCAGAAGCGAAAAAACTGCTGGAGCAAGGCATGAAAGAAAAAGGGTATACCACTCTGCCAGAAGTAACCCTGACTTACCGCAGCGGAACCAACTATGAGAAAACCGCTCAAGCTCTGCAAGAAATGTTCAAGCAAAACCTGGGTGTCGATGTGAAGCTGCAAAAGGTAGAAGGAAAAGTTCTGACCGATATGCAAAAGCAGCTGCAATTCCAGCTTGCTCGTTCTTCCTGGTTGCCTGACTTCGGTGATGCCATCAACTTCCTGGACATTTTCCAATCGAAGAGCCCAAGCAACCGTACCGGCTGGAACAACCCTCAATACGACAAGTTGATCCAAGACGCGTACAAAGAAGCCGACGATGCAAAACGTCTGCAAATGCTGCATGACGCAGAAAAAATCCTGATGGATGAAGCACCGATTGCACCATTGTACTTCTACAACACGTCTCTCCTCCAAAGCGACAAAGTGAGCGGTATCGTGAGCACATCGCTGAGCTATACCGACTTGAGAAAGGTTGTTGTGAAGTAATAAGCAATTGCTGGGAGAAGTCATTTCAGAGCAGATTGGAATGACTCTCCCCCTTTTTTGCCGATTGTTTTAATGGTGCTATAATAATTTATGATTTAATCAAACAAACATAAGAAAACAACAAGTCATAGCACAAGAGAAGATGGAGGAAAACATGATCATTCAAGCCATCGAAGTAAAAAGAATTTCTGTTCCGTTGAAAAAGCCATTTAAAACAGCATTGCGTACGGTTGAGAGCCTGGAGTCTGTTCTCGTCAAAATTACTTGCGACAATGGCATGGTAGGATGGGGAGAGGCTTCCGCGACAGTGGTGATTACCGGCGACAGCATTGAGAGCATCGAATCAGCGATCTTGAACACCATGAGACCACAGCTGATCGGACTGAATCTGCTCTCCTACGAGCAAGTCTTCCATACGCTTCACCAATCCATGGTGGGAAACAGCAGTGCAAAAGCAGCCGTCGATATTGCTTTGTACGATTTGATTTCGCAGCGTGCCGGAATGCCGCTGTACCAGTTCCTCGGTGGGTACCGCAATGAGCTGGAGACGGACTACACCGTAAGTGTAAACTCGCCAAAGGAAATGGGCGAAGATGCGGCCGCTTATTTGAAGGATGGCTTTAATGTCCTGAAAATCAAGGTAGGAAAGGACGACATCGAGGAAGACATCTTGCGCATCCAGGAAATTCGTAAATCTGTAGGCAAAGAAGTGAAGATTCGTCTTGATGCCAACCAGGGATGGAATGTAAAAGAGGCTGTACGTTCAATCCGCAAAATGGAAGACATGGGCCTGGATATCGAATTGATCGAACAGCCAGTAAAAGCTCATGATCTGGAAGGCTTGAAAGTAGTGACCGACTCGGTAGACACGCCTATTATGGCTGACGAAAGCGTGTTCTCTCCTGCACAAGCATTGCAGGTTCTGCGCAGCCATGCAGCAGATCTGATCAATATCAAGCTGATGAAAGCAGGCGGCATTTTCAAAGCACAGTTGATCAACCAAATGGCAGAAGAACACGGTATTCCATGCATGGTTGGCAGCATGATCGAATCTCGTCTGTCCGTATCGGCAGCCGCGCACTTTGCTGCTAGTAAGAAAAACATTACGCGCTATGACTTTGATGCTCCACTGATGCTCCTTCATGACGGAATCGTCGGTGGTGTTGAATACGAAGGAAGGCGCATGATCATGCCAGAGGCACCTGGACTGGGAATTCAAGCGGTAAAATTGTGGGAAGGGGAGAAGTAAGATGAAGTCCGCCCTTGTAGCTGTTTCGGTAGCGACTGTTTGGACCAAGCCAGAATCTCCGCGAGACATCGATCGTGCGGCGCTCGCTGCACCCGTAGATCCTCGTGGCTGGCTTACCTCTCTTACCATCGAAGACAAACTGGGCTTTTACGATGATAACATGATTCAAACCCAGGCTCTTTACGGTACACGTGTGGAAGTAGAAGAGGAACTAGGGGATTGGTCCAAGGTCCTCATTCCCGACCAGTTTTCCAAAAAAAGCACGATTGGTTACCCTGGGTGGATTCCCACAAACCAGTTGGCGCCGTGGTCAGAAGCGTTTGAGGGGAAGGATGGCCAAAAGCTGGCACTGGTGACTTCCTCCATGGCTCAACTGTACACGAAAGACAGACAGGAAGATGTGGAGCTTGCCTATTTGACCAGATTGCCGCTGCTGTCCGAGACAGAAGACGGCGTCATCGTGGCGACACCCACTGGAGAAGGCTTTTTGCTTGCCGAGGACGTAAAAATTGTTCGGGCTAACGAAAATATCGAGGTAGCGGGCAACCGAGGAGAAGCGATTGTGGAAAACGGCAAACGTTTCCTGGGCCTGCCATACCTATGGGGCGGCATGTCTTCGTACGGATATGACTGCTCCGGCTTTGCCTACAACATGCACCGCTCTATCGGGATTCAAATTCCTCGCGATGCCTCTGACCAAGCTACACAGGGCAAACTGGTGGAAAAAGAAGACCTGCTTCCTGGTGATTTGCTCTTCTTTGCTTTCGAGGAAGGGAAAGGCAGAGTCCATCACGTCGGGATTTACATGGGCAATCAGGAAATGATTCATTCTCCTGACACACGGGGTGCGATCGAGATCGTCAAGCTCGATGACACTTACCGGTTGATAAAAGAGCACTGCGTGTCGAGAAGATACTGGTAAACGGATGACAGGGGGAGGAGTGGCCAGATGCAAAAAAAGAAGCTGGTCCAGGTAAAAAACCTAACGAAAACCTTCGAAGTGGGTAAAGGGGCGTCTCTCAAGGCAGCTGATGGTGTGTCCTTTGATATTTACGAGGGTGAAACCTTTGGTCTTGTAGGCGAGTCGGGCTGCGGTAAGTCTACGACAGGTCGCACGATTATCAGCCTGTACAACCCGACGTCAGGAGAAGTAATCTTTGACGGCCAAAACGTGCATAAAGCATCCTCCAGTGCACGCAGCAAGCTTACACGTGATATGCAGATGATTTTCCAGGATCCCTACGCCTCCTTAAATCCGCGGATGAACATCTCGGAGATTATTGGAGAAGGTCTGCAGCTAAACGGGCTCTACAAAGGAAAAGAACGTGCCAAGCGGGTCATCGAGCTCTTAGAGATGGTCGGTCTGCAAAAAGAGCACGCCAATCGTTTCCCGCATGAGTTCAGCGGCGGTCAGCGTCAACGGATTGGGATTGCTCGTGCGCTTGCTGTAAATCCGCGGTTTGTCATTGCAGATGAACCGATATCGGCACTCGATGTGTCCGTGCAAGCACAGGTCGTCAATTTGATGAAGAACCTGCAGCGGGAGCAAAACCTCACGTACCTGTTTATTGCGCACGATCTCGCGATGGTAAAGCACATTAGCGATCGGATCGGCGTGATGTACCTGGGGAGTCTGGTGGAAATGACAGAGGGCGAAAAGCTGTATGAATCACCGAAGCATCCCTATACCCAAGCATTGTTATCGGCCATTCCCGTCCCTGATCCTGACTTGGAAAAAAGTCGCGAACGTACCATTATCGAGGGCGACGTACCAAGTCCGATCAATCCACCGAGCGGGTGTGTATTCCGGACGCGTTGCCCGGTTGCCAAAGAAGTTTGCGCGCAACATAAACCGACCTGGCAAGAGGTAGACCACGGCCATTATGTAGCCTGTCACTTGTACCAATAATCGACTGACTTTTCTCCATCATTCGACACAATTTGCAAAAAACCATCCCTGACTGCGGGGGTGGTTTTTTGTTAGAGAATGCAAGGGAATGTCCTCCTTTTTGTGGAAGCGCTACCATCAGGTATTTGTGTAAAGTGCTGTTAATATTCTGTAAACACGCAGGAATTGGACGACTTTTGTCGAAATACCGATACTATAAACATCTGGTAACAACTAGGCCTAACTTCGTCGATTTTCCATTCCAGAGAAGTGAGGGTTGCATATGGCTCTGAGTACATCCTCGTTCCAGTCAACGCCACGTCGTTGGCGGGAAGTAGAGACACAGCTGGGAATTACCGTGCCCCGATCCCTACGATCAGACACGTCCGCCCTGTTGTTTTTGGAAAGTGTCGCTGCAACACCCATGTTGGACAAAGAAGAAGAGTTGGAATGCTTGGTTCGCTATCAACAACATGGCGATCTCGAAGCCAGGGAAACCCTGGTCCGAGCGTACTTGCGCTACGTAGTAAATACAGCTTTGCGTCATTTAAAACGCGGCATGCCATTTCTGGATCTGATCCAGGAGGGTACGATTGGTTTGTTTACCGCCATTGACAAGTTTGATGTAGGGCGTGGTGTGCGTCTCTACCATTACTCGCATTGGTGGATTTCGCAGGCTATCACTCGTGCCATTAATGACAAGGGGACATTGATTCGTATCCCTGTTCACATGCATGAGCAAATACGGCAGTATCAAAAGCAGGTGCTTCACCTAGTACATGCGTTGAACCGCACGCCTGACCGCCAAGAAATCGCGGGCTTGCTGGACCTGCCACTGGAAAAGGTGGACGCGATTGAGCTGGCTTTGATGATGAAAATGGAGTCTCTCGATGCTGAGCTGCAAAACGAAAAGTGGCTAGCAGGACAGGAAGACGAATCATTGAGCTATGCGGAAGTCATGGATGATAAAGAATCGTCCCTCGATGACTGGATTGAAAAAGTAGATCTGCGCTCCCAGATGCGCGCTGCTCTCGAAAGACTCAGTCCTCGCGCCCAAGAGATCATTTCCATGCGGTACGGTCTGTACGATGATCAGGTTTACACCCTAGAGGAAGTTGGCAAAATGTTCGGTTTGACCCGTGAGCGCATACGCCAGATCGAAGCGACAACGATTGATCGGTTGCGCACGCAAAAGGCATCCCGTGTTCTGAAAGATTATTTGTAAGCAAATAGATTGGAAAAACCCCCTCGAGTACGGAGGGGGTTTTTCTTGTATGGCGGTAAAGTGTCGAGCGAGCGCAGGGGGTGGGCGTAGTCTTTCTTTCTTGTGGTAAACTGTATAGATACGGTCTTTTAGATTTTGTTCATTGTGAAAAGGAGGATCGCCATTATGAGCGATTATTTAATAAGAGCAACTGGATATAACGGACATGTTCGTGCCTTTGCAGCACGTACGACTACGATTGTAGAAGAAATTCGCAGCCGTCACGACATGTGGAATACGGCGACAGCAGCAGCGGGTCGAACACTCACCGTTACTTTGATGATGGGCGCGATGTTAAAAGGAGACGAGACCCTGTATGTCAAAGTAAAAGGGGGAGGTCCGATCGGTCAGATCATCGCCGAAGCCAATGCGGATGGGGAAGGTGTAGCCTACGTAACCAATCCGCACGTTCATTTCGACCTCAATGAAAAAGGCAAGCTCGACGTAAGGCGGGCAGTAGGAACGGACGGTTTTGTTTACGTGACAAAGGATTTGGGGCTGAAAGAGCCGTACCAGGGCAGCTCCCCGATTGTTTCCGGTGAGATCGGAGAGGACTTTACGTACTACTTCGTGACCTCGGAGCAGACGCCATCCGCAGTAGCAGTAGGCGTATTGGTGAACCCGGAAGACCGCTCTGTGCTGGCAGCGGGAGGTTTTATCCTTCAGCTCTTGCCAAATACGCCTGAGGAAGTTGTCGCCAAGATGGAAGAGCGGCTGAGTGGTCTCCCACAAGTGTCGCGCATGATCGGCGAAGGCTTATCCCCAGAAGAGATTTTGGAAAAAGTGCTGGAAGAACCGAAGTTCCTCAGCCGTACGGAAATTAATTTCCACTGTAAATGCTCGGCTGATAAAGTGAGCCAGGCCCTGATCAGCCTAGGCCGCGTGGAAATCGAAAGCATGATCGAGGAACAAGGAGAGGCAGAAGTACACTGCCATTTCTGCAACGAGCGATACCATTTTGACAAGTCCGCGTTGGAGGACCTCATGAAAGACATGTAAGCGCGGCGAACGAATTGGGGAGAGGATGGAATGACCAACACAAAAGGGTTGTGGGCATTCATCGGAGCGCTTGTCGTGCTGCTCTTGGTCGTCACCTGGTCGTGGTACCAGACGTCTACCAAGCTGCAGCCGGCAGCGGTGGTGGGCGGATCTACCATTAGCGAGGCAGACTACATCTCAGCGCTCAAGCAAAAATTCGGGGATCAGGTCCTGCAAGACATGGTCAATCGCGAAGTGGTGTTTCAGGCAGCCAAGCAGCAGGGAGTAACAGTGGATCAGGCCGAGCTGGATCAAGAGATGGCACAGATTCGCGAAAGCTATGGGAGCTCGAGCGATAGCGAATTCGAGCAGGCATTGATCAAACAGGCGGGTACGACAGTAGAGGCACTTCGGCGTGAAATTACGTACCAGCTCCTCTTGCAGGCTTTGGCTACCAAGGATATTGTCATCAGTGACGAAGAGCTACTTACCTTCTACAACAACCACCCAGAGCGTTACGCCAGACCTATGCAGATGCGGCTGTGGCAGATCGTCGTTGCAACGCAGCAGGAAGCCGAACAAGTCGCTGCGGAGTTAAAGCAGGGCGCCAATTTTCAAGCGCTTGCCAAAGAACGCTCCATCGATTCCTTGACGGCGGGCAACGGTGGCGATATGGGCTGGCTGTCCCTTGGCGATTCCCGATTGCCGGATGAGGCACAGGATGTAGTAGCGGATTTGGAAACCAAGAAAATCAGTGCACCGATGAAGGTCAAAGAGAACTATGTGATCTATCAAATGGCGGATCGCAGAAAAGCCGAGCAGCAATCCTTCGAACAAGTCAAAGAGGCGATACGCAAAGAGCTGGCTTTCGCACAGGTAGAATCGCTGGATGAGGTTTTGGATCGGCTGCGACAGTCGGTAGGCGTTGAAATTTCTGAGCAAATGCAGCATTGACCAATTGGGCAGTGGTTGATATAATTTAACCAACAAATCCAAGTTATTTACTCGGCTATAATAAATAAGGGGGCAGGACTTATGCGCGTGGCGAATTCCATTACAGATTTGATTGGATTTACACCATTGGTAAAACTCAATCGAGTTGTCAGCGAAGATATTGCAGACATTTATTTGAAGTTGGAATTTTTCAACCCAGGCAGCAGCGTAAAAGACCGGATTGCATTGGCGATGATCGAAGCAGCTGAAGCAGATGGCACTCTGAAACCGGGCGATACCATCATCGAACCAACGAGCGGAAATACAGGGATCGGTTTGGCGATGGTTGCTGCCGCAAAAGGCTACCGCGCGATTCTGGTCATGCCAGAGACGATGAGTATCGAGCGTCGCAACCTGTTGCGTGCATACGGTGCTGAGCTGGTTCTGACACCTGGCAGCGAAGGTATGGGCGGGGCCATTCGCAAAGCAGAAGAGCTCGCAAAGGAAAATCCCTCGTACTTCATCCCGCAGCAATTTAAAAACGCTGCTAACCCAGCTATCCACCGTGAAACGACAGCTGTCGAGCTGCTGGAGCAAGCGAAAGAAATCGGTGGCGTAGATGCGTTCATTTCCGGTGTCGGTACAGGCGGAACCATTACAGGTGTAGGGCAAGTGCTACGCGAAAGCTACCCGGACGTGAAAATTGTAGCGGTTGAGCCAGCAGCTTCTCCGGTTCTCTCCGGTGGCAAACCAGGCCCTCACAAAATCCAAGGGATCGGAGCGGGCTTTGTTCCGGAAATTTTGGATACGCATATCTATGATGAGATCATTAAAGTCGAAAACGATGATGCTTTTGAAACCTCCCGCCGTGTAGCTCGCGAGGAAGGAATCCTGGGTGGAATTTCTTCTGGAGCAGCGATTTTTGCAGCGATCAAAGTAGCTGCTGAGCTGGGTAAAGGCAAAAAAGTCATCGTAATTATTCCTTCAAACGGTGAACGCTACCTGTCGACTCCTTTGTACTCTTTCGAAGACTAAGGGCAACGGTAGCAGCTTCCAGGACCACGCAGGGTCAGTTTTGGCCGTCGTGGTCTTTTCTTTTTGTATCAGACCCCCTTATAATGAACGGATGATATATATCACGAAAAGACCGGAGCGTGAAAGGATTGCTGTTCCCTACGTTTACTGACTGCCAGACGCATGCAAATGCTTACCCATACGTGCCTATTGCCCTTCTCAAAAAATGGCCGACTCATCTCGACCCGTGGCAAGTGCTGACAAGCCTTCATCCGTCCCTGCAGGATAGCGTGCTGCTGGAAAGTGGAAGAGTCGGGCGGTTCACCTTTTTGGGTTATCAGCCAGTCGCTGCTCTTCGCAGCAAGCGGGGAGAGTCGATCATTTCTTACCGAGATGGACGCGTCGACAGTGTAAACGGGGCGCCCTTCGATGCCTTGCGCTCTCTTTTGGAGCAGTACCGTACACCTGTGCTTCCAGACATGCCAGACTTTTCCGGCGGTGCTGTAGGCTATATGAGCTACGACATGAATCACTTTTTTGAGCCAAGCCTGCCTCAGATCGCGACAGACGACTTACAGTTGCCGGACCTGTATGTTATGATAATGCAAGACCTTCTCGTCTTTGATCATACGACCCGTGAAATGACTTTTTTGACCCATGTGAAGTCGGAGCAATTGAGTGAAGAGTTGTATCAAAAGACAGCAGATTCGCTGGAAAATCGAGCGAAGGCGCTGGATCATTTGGTCATGACTTCGGATGATATCGACTGGGATGCGCTGCGGAAGAGACCGCTTACGCAACAAACGCCAGCATCTGTTTCCTTCGCCAAAGACCAATTCGAGGATGCCGTTCGCCGGGTTCAGGAGTATATTGCCCAGGGAGACGTGTTTCAGGTCAACCTGTCCGTTCGCCAGAGCAAGCCAATGAACGTGACAGCACCGGAAGTCTACAGCGTCCTGCGCAAGCTGAATCCGTCGCCGTACATGGGCTATCTGAGCTTTCCTGAGTTTCAGCTGGTTAGCGCGTCACCTGAGCTCTTGGTAAAGGTAAAGGGTGGCGAGGTAAGTACCCGTCCGATCGCAGGGACGCGTCCACGGGGACAAACCGATGAGCAGGATGAAGCATTGGCTCGCGAGCTGATCGACAACGAAAAGGAGCGTGCCGAGCACGTCATGCTGGTCGATTTGGAACGGAACGATTTGGGGCGCGTGTGCCGCTTTGGCAGTGTGGAAGTGAGCGAGTTCATGGTCGTGGAGAAGTACTCCCACGTCATGCATATCGTCTCCCATGTCAAAGGAGAGCTGGCCGCAGACAAGGATGCCTTTGATGCCGTTGCAGCTGCTTTTCCGGGAGGTACGATCACAGGAGCACCCAAGGTCCGCACGATGGAGATCATCGAGGAGCTGGAGCCAGTCAAGCGTGGCGTGTACACAGGCTCTATCGGTTGGTTCGGATTCAATGGAGAAGTCGAGGTCAATATCGCCATCCGTACGATGGTGGTAAAAGACGGCATGGCTCACGTGCAGGCGGGAGCGGGGATCGTGATCGATTCCGTGCCAGAGTCAGAGTATGCGGAGTCCTTGAAAAAGGCAGAAGCGTTGTGGAAAGCGTTAGAGCTTGCCGAGCAGAGAACGATGAGTTGAGAGGAGATGAGTGTTAGATGATTTTGATGATTGATAACTACGATTCTTTTACCTACAATTTGGTGCAGTACGTGGGGGAACTGGGCGAAGAGCTGCAGGTGTATCGAAATGACAAGATTACGCTTACGGAGATCGAACGATTGTCCCCGGACTATCTGATGATCTCACCTGGACCGTGCACGCCGAATGAAGCGGGCATTAGCATGGATGCCATTCGTCATTTCGCCGGGAAGATTCCAATCATGGGGGTCTGCCTCGGTCACCAGTCCATTGGTCAGGTTTTCGGAGGAAAAGTCATTCGTGCAGAGCGTTTGATGCACGGGAAGACCTCCGAAGTATTTCATGATGGGAAAACGATTTTTCAGGACATCCCGTCGCCGTTTACAGCTGCGCGCTATCACTCTTTGATCGTGGAGGAGTCCTCGATCCCAGAAGAGCTGGAAGTAACGGCACGTACGGCTGAGGGCGAGATCATGGCGATTCGCCACCGGGAGTACCCGATCGAAGGGGTACAGTTCCATCCAGAGTCGATCATCACCCAGCATGGAAAGCAGCTTCTGAAAAACTTTCTGACCGCCTATGCGCGCCATACGATTGGGTAAAATCATAGATCGAGTAAATAGAACAACCGCCTTGCCTAGCAGGGCGGTTTTTTTTGTTAACAGAACCTTGGCAATTCTTAACATCCTCTTTATACGGCGTTAACGGTATATCGACACTAGGCCTGTACAATGTGAAAAAGATGACGAAAAGGAGCGATTGACATGGATGTAAATCGTCGACAATTTTTGACTTATCTTGGAGCAGGTACAGCGGCTTTGGCTTCGATGGCAACGGGGATTCCTGCACTTGCAGCAGGTGGCAATCTCTCGGGCAAAACGGCAGATCACTTGTTTGGCCTCGAGAATCAAAAACATAATTTCAATCCGAAATTCAAAGCAATCCACCCAACGACCCAAGACGATGTCGTTTTGCCAGAAGGCTTCAAATATGACGTAGTCGCTTCTTATGGAGATAAAATCAACGCTGCTGGCGATACCTTTGGCTTCAACAATGACTTCACCTGTTTCCTGCCGATTGATGGCAAGGCAGACCACGGACTTCTGTGGGTGAACCACGAGTACCTGGGAGAGCTGGAGCATTACGTGACGGGCTATGACTTCTTAAACGCAGATCCAGAGAACAACACGCGTACTCCTGATCAAATCAAAAAATATTTGTATGCACTGGGCGGTTCCGTCATTGAAATCAAGAAAGAAAACGGAAAATGGAAGCTCATCTCCGACTCCAAATACGGCCGTCGCGTCAGCGGGCTGACCAAGCATGCTTTGACGGGTCCAGCTGCATCCATTGCCAAAGAAGTAACAGGGACCTTTGCGAACTGCTCCGGTGGGGTAACGCTTTGGCACACTGTACTGTCCTGTGAGGAAAACTTCATCGATGTGGTCGGCGATTGCAAGCTTCCAGACGAAACACACTACGGCTGGGTGATTGAGGTCGATCCGTTCGATCCGAAATCTACGCCAAAGAAGCATACCGCACTGGGCCGCTTCTCTCATGAGAATACAGCAATGGTACTGGCTCCAACTGGACAGTTGGTTGTTTACATGGGCGACGACGCCAAAGACCAATACGTGTACAAATACGTATCCAAAGGAAAATTCGATCCGAAAGCGGGCAAATCCAATAGCAAGCTGCTGGAAGAAGGTACGCTGTACGTAGCGAACTTTGGAAAAGGAAAATGGATCGCGTTGGACTATGCCACAAATGAAGCATTGCAAAAAGCGACAAACAGCGATGGCGAGCCTTTGTTCACTTCCCAGGCAGATGTGCTGGTCAACTGCCGTGAAGCCTCCAAAGCTGTTGCAGCTACACCAATGGATCGCCCGGAAGACCTTGAGGTGCATCCGATCGACGGTTCCGTCTTCATCGCGCTGACAAACAACGACAAGCATGGCAACTTCTATGGCCAAATCGTTCGACTGTTTGAAAAAGACAACAATCATGCGGGTGGAGAGTTCACGTTTGAAATCTTCGCAGCGGGCGGTCCACAAAGCGGCTTTGCAGCGCCGGACAACATGGCGTTTGACAGTGCGGGCAACCTGTGGGTCGTAACCGATATTTCTTCTTCCTCTATGAATAGCGGCATTTACAAAAGTTTTGGCAACAATGGCGTATTCTTTATTCCAACGACAGGAAATAGTAAAGGAATGGCAGCGCAATTTGCTTCTGCTCCGGTTGGTGCAGAAATGACAGGTCCTTGGTTTACACCGGACGAGAAAACACTGTTCCTCTCCGTACAGCATCCAGGTGAAAACCTGAAAGGCTATGACCAACCAACCAGCCACTGGCCAAAAGGCGGAAGCTCCGTTGCGTTGCCGAGTGTGATCGCCATTACCGGTTTCTAGGAAAAGGAGTGTAGCCACCTATGTTATCGTCTATCGGAATTCCTGGGCTGATCTTGATTTTAATCATTGCGCTCGTGATTTTTGGACCTAGCAAGCTGCCGGAAATCGGGCGCGCATTTGGTCGGACGTTGACTGAATTCAAATCAGCTACAAAAGATTTGACGAAAGATGACGATGAGAGCAAAGAAAAGGCTGTGAAGGGTTCGACAGTCGAGCTTTCCGCATCGGCACTTCCGGAAGATACGTTGAAGCGAGTCAACTAATCCAGCTCGAGGAAAAGGTGGTGCGTGAGAGAGCGCATTGCCTTTTTCCTTTTACACACACCGATTCCATGGCTAGGGGGAGGGCTTTGCATGGGTCAAGAAATGCCGTTTTTGGAGCATTTGACTGATTTGCGTCGCCGGTTATTGATTGTGGCAGTTGCGCTTGTGCTGAGTGTGCTGATCTGCTTTTTATTTGTCGATCACATTTATCAGTTGCTAGCGAGTCGTTCAGGGGAAAAATTGGCCATTCTTGGGCCAGGCGATATTTTGTCGATCTACGTGAAGCTGTCTGCTGTTGGCGGGATTGCCTTTACCATTCCGATCGCCGCTTACCAGGCATGGAAGTTTGTCGTTCCGGCCCTGCAAGAAAGGGAGCGCAAAATCGCGTTGATGTACATCCCGGCACTGTTTCTGCTTTTTTTGCTCGGACTATCCTTTGCCTATTTGATCCTGTTTCCCATGATGTATCACTTCGTCTTGGGACTGTCTAACGGCAATTTCGATCTGGTGATCACGGCGAACGATTATTTCACGTTCATGCTTAACCTTTGTCTGCCGTTCGGGCTTTTGTTTGAGCTGCCTGTTGTCGTGCTTTTTCTGAGCCATCTGGGAATTTTGAATCCCCATCGCCTGGCAAAAATGAGAAAGCCCGCTTATCTGGTGCTGTCGGTGATTTCCATTACGATTACGCCGCCTGATTTTCTCTCGGACATCATGGTGATCGTGCCGTTGATTGTGTTGTATGAAATATCGATATCGATTTCTCGCGTGATACACCGTAAACGCACTCGGGAAACTGCGCTATCTGCGTAAGTATGGTATGATGCTCTCGATCATGTTAGCGGGAGAGAGTGTGCATGCGCGTTTATGTAAATGGAACGGTCTTACCGGCTGAACAAGCTTCTGTTTCAGTGTTGGACCATGGCTTTTTATACGGAATAGGGTTGTTTGAGACACTGCGTGTTTACGATCGTCGCCTGTTTTTATGGGAAGCTCACTATGCCCGGCTCTGTTCCGGGCTTTTGGCATTGCGCATCGCGCCAGTGTGGACGTCGGAGGAGCTGGCGGAGGCGGTGATGCAGACGGTTGATGCGAATGGATTGCGGGATGCTTATGTTCGGCTTAGCGTAACGGCGGGGCCGGAAGGGGTGGGGCTCGTAGCGGACGGGTATTCACGGCCTTCGCTATTTATTTTTGCCAAGCCGGTAGCCCCTCTCGCGGATCCGCCCTTGCCGAAGCGTTTACAGACGCTGTCGTTGGCTCGCCAAACAGCAGAAGGTCACCAGCGCTTCAAGTCCCACAACTACCTCAACAACGCGCTGGCGAAGCAAGAGGTAGGGGCGCGCATGGATGTAGAGGGCTTGTTTTTAACGCACGACGGCTATCTGGCGGAGGGCATCGTCAGCAATCTTTTCTGGATGAAAGATGGTTGCTTGTTTACCCCATCACTGGAAACGGGAATATTGGATGGAGTGACACGTCAGCATGTTCTTTTACTGGCGAAACGAATGGGCATGTCGGTAGAAGAAGGCAAATATCGACCAGAAGTGCTTCGGGAAGCAGAGGAAGTGTTTGTGACCAACTCCGTTCAGGAGATTGTCCCGGTGCAGGAAATTGACGATCATGTAGTCATTTCGACCTATGGGGTTCACACACTACAACTGCACCTTGCGTATCGCGAGTCTGTAGCGATCAACGAGTAAATTATGGTATGCTACTAATCAACATGTTACGTCGGAAAAGGGAGTCACGCTCATGAAGTACAATCCATTTTTGATCCATGCAGCGTCTCGCGAGGAGCTGGAAACCGAGCTGTCCAAGCGGGGGATAGGTCCCGTGGAGAGAGCGCGTTTGGCGGAAGCTGATGGAGGCTTGCGCATGCACTTAGAAAACTTGAGTGAGGAAGAAGCGAGCCAGCTGCGGGCGGACATGCTGACGGTTGGAGGGGAAGCCCTTCTATCAGATCAGCCTGGGAAAACCGATCGTTTCACGGCTTTTCTCATGTCCACACGTTCCCAGCTGGAGGCGTTGATTGAGCTTGCGGCAAAAAGAAGCGACGGCTTGCGTACGGCTTCTGCAGAGCTACGGGAGGTTTTGGCTGGTCCGAAGCGGCTACGCGAGCAGCGAGAATTGGTATGCAGGGGCCGAGTGCTTCCGCTCGGTCAACGTACCTTGATCATGGGGATTCTGAATGTGACCCCGGATTCATTCTCGGACGGAGGGAAGTTTGTCGATCTGGATCAGGCTTTGGCGCAGGCTCGTGCCATGGTTGAGGCAGGGGCGGACATCATCGATATTGGCGGAGAATCCACGCGGCCTGGCTCTGTACCCGTGGGTGAGGCGGAGGAGCTGGATCGGGTGCTGCCAGTCATTCGTATTTTGTCGCAGGAATTGTCCGTTCCGCTGTCGATTGACACGTACAAGCCAGAAGTGGCTGAGCGAGCGGTTCAGACTGGAGCTCATATTGTGAACGATATCTGGGGAGCTAGACGGGACAAGCGAATGGCAGAAGTCGCTGTACGCCATCAGGTTCCGATCATATTGATGCATAACCGGGAAGATACGAATTACGGCGATTTCTTTGCGGATTACATTCGCGATTTGCGGGAGTCGGTAAAGATTGCACTCGCGGCAGGTGTGAAACCTGATCAGATTGTCCTTGATCCGGGCATCGGATTCGCGAAATCACAGGAACAAAACCTGGAGACCATGCGCAGGCTGGATGATTTGGTCGCATTGGGATATCCAGTCTTGCTTGCGACATCGCGAAAAAGAATGATTGGCAATGTCCTGGATCTCCCTGTGGATGAGCGGGTAGAGGGGACAGCAGCGACGGTTGCTCTCGGAGTGACCAAAGGCTGCCATATGGTTCGGGTCCATGATGTAAAAGAAATGAAGCGCGTTGCCAAAATGATGGATGCGATGCTTCGAGGAGGCATTACTGTTGGATAAAATCTACTTCAAGGGTATGTCGTTTTACGGCTACCATGGGGTGTTTGGAGCAGAGGCGGAGCTGGGACAGCGGTTTTACGTCGATCTCGATCTGTCCTTGGATCTGTCTCGTGCAGGGGCTAGCGATGATCTAAACGACACTGTGAACTACGCAGAGATTTTTACCTGTGTGCAGCAGATCGTTGAGGGCGAGCGCTACAATCTGGTGGAAAGGCTGACGGCGCGGATCGCAGAGAAGCTACTTTGCGAGTTTCCATTTGCGGAGGTCAAAGTAAAAGTGACGAAGCCGAATCCGCCGATCAATGGACATTATGAGTCCGTCGCGATCGAGATGGTTCGCCGCAGAGAGGACTTTGGTTCATGACGGTATGTGCTTACCTAGCGCTCGGGTCCAACATGGGCAAGCGGGAGGAAACGCTGCAAAAAGCAATACATAAACTGCAGGAGCAGCCCGGTATCCGCGTTCTTCGGGTATCCAATATATACGAAACCGATCCGGTCGGCTATGTCGACCAGGATGCATTCCTCAATATGGTGATAGCCGTCGAGACAGAGCTGTCTGCTGATCAGCTGCTTAAGACAGCGCTGACTATAGAAAGAGAGCTGGGACGAGTCCGACTCATACGCTGGGGACCACGCACGATTGATATTGATCTGTTGCTGTTTGGCGATCGTACCATCGAGACAGAACATCTCAAGATTCCACATCCATCGATGGCAGAGCGAGCTTTTGTGTTGGTCCCTCTTCGTGACGTTTGGGAGGGAGGCGCTTTGCCTGTGTACAACCAGACGATTGATCATTTTCTATCGCATTTGGCAGAGGATCACAAGGGGGTACGTAAGTGGGGAACAGTTCACTTGGAAATCGAATCCGGTCCTTCCGAAAGCTAAAAGGGTATACACAGCAATCCCTTTCGGAAAAGCTGGGAGTGTCACTATCGTTCGTCGGGTCGCTGGAGCGTGGGACTCGCGTGCCGACAGAGCCGGTCCTGCGAAAGATCGCCAGCACTTTACAGGTCGACTACGACGAATTATGTGCTATAAATAAATGATGACTTTTGGATAGGTCACACCTCTCCAAGCACCCGCCAGCGACGATAGATCGCTTGCGTTATGGGATTTAGGAGGTAAACATAAATGAAAATCGGAAATATTGAACTGAAAAATAATGTCGTACTTGCACCGATGGCTGGGGTTTGTAACCCTGCTTTTCGTTTGATTGCAAAGGAATTTGGGACCGGGTTGGTCTGTGCCGAGATGGTCAGCGATAAAGGGATCGTGCACGGCAACAAAAAAACCATTGAAATGCTCTATGTCGATGAGCGCGAAAAGCCGTTGAGCTTGCAGATTTTTGGCGGAGACAAGGAAACGCTGGTAGAAGCGGCGAAACATGTCGATAAGCATACCAATGCCGACATCATCGATATCAACATGGGCTGTCCGGTGCCGAAAATCACGAGCTGTGATGCAGGTGCCCGCCTGCTTCTCGATCCAAACAAGATTTACGAGGTCGTTTCCGCTGTAGTCGATGCTGTTGAAAAGCCCGTGACTGTCAAAATGCGTCTGGGCTGGGACGAGGAACATCTGTATGTAATTGAAAATGCCAAGGCCGTCGAGCGCGCAGGTGGAAAAGCGATAGCTGTCCACGGTCGTACGCGTGTACAGATGTACAAAGGACATGCAGACTGGAGCTGGATCGGTCGTGTGAAGGAAGCGGTCTCGATCCCGGTCATTGGGAACGGCGATGTCGCGACTCCGGAGGATGCACGACGCATGCTGGATACGACAGGCTGCGACGGCGTAATGATCGGCCGTGCAGCATTGGGTAATCCGTGGATGCTATATCGGACGATTCAGTACCTGACCACAGGTGAACTGGCGGCAGAACCATCTGTACGTGAAAAAATGGATATCTGCCTGTTGCATGCAGAACGATTGATTGCGCTAAAAGGACCGCGCGTCGGTGTCCTGGAAATGAGAAAGCATGCTGCTTGGTATTTGAAGG
>NZ_CP176856.1:200000-265000 GCF_046622605.1 Brevibacillus centrosporus
GTGATCCGGTGGTTCCGCATGGAAGGGCCATCGCTCAACGGATAAAAGCTACCCTGGGGATAACAGGCTTATCTCCCCCAAGAGTCCACATCGACGGGGAGGTTTGGCACCTCGATGTCGGCTCATCGCATCCTGGGGCTGAAGTAGGTCCCAAGGGTTGGGCTGTTCGCCCATTAAAGCGGTACGCGAGCTGGGTTCAGAACGTCGTGAGACAGTTCGGTCCCTATCTGTCGCGGGCGTAGGAAGTTTGAGGAGAGCTGTCCTTAGTACGAGAGGACCGGGATGGACGCACCGCTGGTGCACCAGTTGTCACGCCAGTGGCACAGCTGGGTAGCTATGTGCGGACGGGATAAGCGCTGAAAGCATCTAAGCGTGAAGCCCCCTCCAAGATGAGACTTCCCACAGCGCAAGCTGGTAAGACCCCTCATAGACGATGAGGTTGATAGGTTCGGTGTGGAAGCGTGGTAACACGTGGAGCTGACGAATACTAATCGGTCGAGGACTTATCCACACATACTTAGCAAACATGCGTATTCAGTTTTGAAGGAATGAAACGTGCCTCTTTACCCCAAAATGGGTAAAGGGGCTTTTCTGTTTTACATAAAGCCGCACGAATCGTTTGGTGCAACCCAGGTTTCTAATTGCCCTTTTACGCTGTTTATGTCGACAAGTTAGGTCGATTGACCGACAAGTTACCCCTTGCAGAGCGCAGAGGCGGTAGACTAACATGAGAGGGTACTAATCAGAGGGTATAGTTGGCATGGCATGGTTTATGAAGGAGAATAATCAATGAAGAAAATCCTGATCTTTTCAGCTTCCATCGGTAATGGTCACAATCAGGCTGCCAGAGCGATGCAAGAAAGTCTGGCGGAGGCTGGCTACACGTCGATGATCATTGATACGTTGGAGTACATCAGCCCCACGTTTCACAAAATCTTGCTGGAAAGCTACATGAATTTATTGCGGTTGTCCCCAAAAATGTGGGGGAGAATCTATCACAATACAGAAAAAAGTAGATTTTTTGATATGAACGTACTCATGAATAAACTATTGGCAAACAAGCTGAAGAAGTTGATAAACAGCGTTCAGCCTGACGCATTTATTGCTACGCATCCGTTTGCCAGTTGTATGCTGTCGGTGTTAAAGGGAAGGAATGACTGGAGAGAACCGATATACACGATTATTACAGACTACACTATTCACCCGTCCTGGATTAATCATCACATTAACTACTATTTTATTGGCCATGAACAGTTGTACTATCTTGTGGACCTCTATCGACAGGATCATCAAAAATTCATCCCCATGGGTATCCCGATCATGCGCAAGTTCCGATTACCCTTGGACACGGAACAGATCCGAAATAAGCTGAAGCTGAGACCAGAGCAAAAGAGCATTATCCTCTCAGGCGGTGGCTTGGGGCTAGGCTCCATGGAAAAAGTCCTCGATGGCTTGGAAGAAATCGATCTTCCTATTAAAGCCTTTATTTTGACTGGTACCAATGATAAGCTGTATCGAAAGGTCACAAATCGAACCTATCGTCATGAGGTAGTCCCACTAAAGTTTGTAAACAACTTTCACGAATACCTGGAGACGGCAGACCTGATCGTAACAAAATCAGGTGGACTGACTTCGGCGGAAGTAATGAGCAAGCGGGTTCCGATGATCATCTACAACCCGCTGCCAGGTCAGGAAGAGCGCAACAGCCACTTCTTGTTAAATAACGGTTGTGCAGTCCACGCCAACCTGTCCGAGCAGCTCATTTACTTTATTGAAGAGCTATTGCATAGTCCTTCCAAAGTTGATTACATGAAAAGAATGGCACATAAGATATCGAAGCCGGATGCTGCTCAGCGAATAGCTGAATTCATTCGCGACGATATGAACATGCTGGAGCAAGACGAGCAGATCCCATGAATCGATGAACTCGTGCACATGATCAGAAGGATGAGGAGGAAAACATGAGCATCCCCTATGCGGTCCTGTTTGATATGGATGGAACCTTGCTGCAAACCGAAAGGCTCTCGACACCTGCCTTTCAGCGAACGTTCGAGCAGCTACGTCAAAACGGTTTGTGGGACGGACCTACGCCAGACAAAAGTGAGCTCATCAATATTTTAGGCATGACGATTGATCAAGTATGGAAAAAACTGCTGCCAGATGCGAGTGAAGAGGCGATTCAAGCAGCAGATACGTTTTTGATAAAAAATGAAATTCAGCTCATTCACGAGAGAGTAACGGATCTGTACCCGGGTGTGTTTGAAACCCTTCGTGATCTGCATGCGAAAGGCGTAGCGCTGTTTATTGCAAGCAATGGGCAGGAGGAGTACATTGATGCTCTTTGTGAAGAGTACGGATTAAAGCCCTTTTTGACAGATCTGTATTCAGCAGGCCGTTTCCGCACACGTACCAAAAACGACCTGGTGGCGAAATTGATCGCGGATTATCAGGTGCAAAAAGCGGTTATGGTTGGAGATCGTCACTCTGATGTAGAAGCAGGTACGTCAAATGGACTTTTTACTATCGGCTGCGACTTTGGCTTTGCCAATCCAGGTGAACTGGATGGAGCCGATGTGATCATCACAAAATTCCCCCAAATCCTTGATCATTTGCCAGAACTCGACACCGTCAGGCAAAGTCAAACATAAACCATTCCGATGTGGAGTGGTTTTTTTGTATGGTTTCAAGCGTCCCCATTTTGCCCACAATAGAAAGTGTATTCACCACTTGCAAGCGTCAAGTAAACCCATTATAATTAAAGTCAAAGATAGTCAAAGTCAATAGTGAAACACAACGAGAAGAGGAGGCGATGACTTGCGTAACATCTCTGACATCATTGAACATCACTTGAAAAGCATCATAACGGAGAGTCCCAATGGTTTGATCGAGATTCAGCGTAGTGAGCTAGCCGACCTTTTTCAATGTGTTCCGTCTCAGATCAACTACGTCATCAATACCCGATTTACCGTTCAAAAAGGGTATATTGTGGAAAGCAAGCGTGGCGGCGGTGGATACATTCGTATTCGCAAAGTGCAGATCGTCAGCAAAGCTCGCTTGCAGGAACTTTTGACCGAGGAGCTGATTGGCGAGGCTATCACTCAAAGTGTGGGCAATGCTATCGTAGAGCGCTTGTTAGAGGAAGGCTTGGTCAATCTAAGGGAAGCTACCCTGATGAAAATTGCCACTTCCCGATCTGTCTTAACCGTGGATACGGAATTGCGAGATCGTTTACGGGCAAATATTTTAAAGCAAATGATCGCAGCTATTTTGCTGAAGTAAACGAAACACGTGCTAGGAGGGATGATGTGATGAACTGTGAGGAATGCGGAAAACGACCGGCGACACTTCATCTGACGAAAATCGTCAATGGCGAAAAAACCGAATACCATATTTGTGAGCACTGTGCTCAGGAAAAAGGGGACGTCTTTACCGGCTTTCACAATTTCAGCATCAACAATCTCCTTTCCGGACTTCTAAAATTCGACCCGATGCAAAAAGGCATGAAGGAGTCGACTACAAACAAACCGCTCCGGTGTGAAACCTGCGGACTCACCTATGCCCAATTCAGCAAGAGTGGGCGCTTTGGCTGCAGCGATTGCTACACCTTCCTAGGAGATCGACTGGATCCCCTGTTCAGACGGATTCATGGCAATACGCAGCACATCGGAAAAGTGCCGGAGAGAACAGGTGGCAAGCTGAAAATCCGTAAAGAGCTGGAGCAGTTAAAGCAAGCCTTGCAGACGCATGTGGCGAGTGAGGAATTTGAAAAAGCTGCAGAGATGCGGGACCGAATTCGTGCTTTGGAACAAAAGATGGCCCAATCGTAACAAGGGGAGGTTAGCTGGATGTCGCAACAGCAGTTTATGCAGAACCCGTGGAGCAATTGGATGAAAGGGGAAGGACCTGATTCCGATATTGTCATCAGCACACGGTTACGCATCGCCCGTAACCTGCGCCAGCACCCTTTTCCGTTGCTTGCGACTGATTCCCAAGGGGAGGAAGTAGTAAGAAAGGTAACGGAAGTAGCCGAGTCGGATGCCATGCGCAAACGACACCATCTGCAAGTGCTTCAAATGGATCAGGTTAACCCGCTGGAGAAACGAGTACTGGTGGAGAAGCATCTGATCAGTCCGCATCTGGCCGAGGAGTCTCGGAAGGGTGCTGTGCTGCTTAGCTCAGATGAGTCCGTCAGCATCATGGTAAATGAAGAGGATCATATTCGGATTCAAGTTCTGTTGCCGGGATTTCGTTTGAACGAAGCCTGGGAAATCGGGACCAAAATAGATGATATTTTCGAGAAGAATTTGAACTACGCTTTTGACGAAACAAGAGGATACTTAACGAGCTGCCCGACAAACGTAGGTACGGGGATTCGCGCCTCCGTCATGCTCCACCTCCCCGCCTTGGTGATGACCCAGCAGATCAGCCGAATTTTACAAGCAATTAATCAAGTTGGTCTGGTTGTACGAGGAATTTATGGGGAAGGCAGCGAAGCTTTAGGAAACCTGTTTCAATTATCCAATCAGGTGACGCTGGGAATGTCGGAGTCTGACATCCTCTCCAACCTGTACGGAGTAGCGAGACAAATTATCGAACAAGAGCGCGTGGCACGAACATACTTACTTGAGCATACCCGTGTATCCCTGGAGGATCGCATTTTCCGTTCGTACGGCATCCTGATGTACGCACGCACGGTGGAATCCAAGGAAGCAGCACAGCGCCTATCCGATGTTCGTTTAGGTATTGACCTGGGAGTGATTCCAGACGTATCGCCATTAGTGCTAAATGAACTGCTTGTCACGACCCAGCCGGGATTCCTGCAGCAGCACGCCGGTCAAAAGCTAACCCCTGATCAGCGTGACGAACGAAGAGCCCGATTAATACGGGAGCGCATTACGGACAGACAGGAGCACAGCGGCTGATCAAAACAACAGCAACACGCAACAGTTAACCCATAGAGAATAAACACGGTTACCTTGGAGGTGTACGATATGATGTTTGGACGTTTTACGGAACGAGCACAAAAAGTATTGGCGCTTGCCCTAGAAGAAGCAGTGCGTCTCGGCCACAAAGATATTGGGACAGAGCACGTACTGCTGGGTTTGATTCGGGAAGGTGAAGGGATTGCAGCGAAAGCTCTTCAATCGCTGGGACTTGGTCTCGATAAAATCCAAAGTGAAGTGGAATCGTTGATCGGACGCGGTACGGAGCAGTCCGGCAGTAATTACACGCCAAACTATACACCTCGCGCCAAAAAGGTCATTGAGTTGTCCATGGATGAAGCTCGCAAGCTCGGCCATACGTACGTGGGCACCGAGCATATCCTGCTTGGTCTGATCCGTGAAGGGGAAGGCATTGCGGCTAGAATCATGAATAATTTGGGCGTCAGCCTGAACAAAGCGCGTCAGCAAGTACTGCAGCTTCTGGGCAGCTCGGAGATGATGGCATCTCATCAGCCTTCCGGTGGCAATCCGGCAGCGAATACGCCTACGCTGGACGGCTTGGCACGCGATCTGACAGCTATCGCACGCGATGGCGGACTGGATCCTGTGATCGGCCGTCAAAAGGAAATTGAGCGCGTGATTCAGGTACTGAGCAGACGTACCAAGAACAACCCAGTTCTCATCGGGGAGCCAGGTGTAGGGAAAACGGCAATCGCGGAAGGCTTGGCACAAAAGATCGTGAACAACGAGATTCCGGAGACCCTGCGTGACAAGCGTGTCATGACACTCGATATGGGTACCGTCGTTGCGGGAACGAAGTATCGCGGTGAATTTGAGGACCGCCTGAAAAAGATCATGGATGAAATTCGCCAGGCAGGAAACATCATTCTGTTCATTGACGAATTGCATACTCTGATCGGTGCAGGTGGAGCAGAAGGTGCCATCGACGCTTCCAATATTCTCAAGCCGGCTCTCGCTCGCGGAGAATTGCAGTGCGTAGGGGCAACTACGCTGGACGAATACCGCAAATACATCGAAAAGGATGCTGCGCTGGAGCGCCGTTTCCAACCCATTCAGGTAGATGAACCTACAGCCGAGGATGCGGTTAAGATTTTGCACGGTCTGCGCGATCGCTACGAAGCCCATCACCGCGTAAAAATCACAGATGAAGCCATTGAACAGGCAGTGAAGCTGTCTGACCGATACATCACAGATCGTTTCCTGCCAGACAAAGCGATCGACCTGGTCGATGAGGCAGCATCCAAAGTACGCTTGCAGTCCTTTACCGTTCCACCGAATCTCAAGGAACTGGAAGGCCGTCTGGAAGAAGTGCGCAAGGAAAAGGATGCCGCAGTGCAGTCTCAGGAGTTTGAAGAGGCAGCAGCTTTGCGTGATCAGGAACAAAAGCTGCGCGAAGAGCTGGATAAAACGAAAAAAGACTGGAAAGAACGCCAAGGCCAGTTGAACATGGAAGTGACGCCTGAAGATATCGCTCAGGTCGTAGCCAGCTGGACGGGTATCCCTGTTCTCAAGCTGAAGGAAGAGGAAGCAGAGCGCCTGCTGAAAATGGAGGAAATTCTGCACAGTCGTGTCATTGGGCAAGACGAAGCAGTCAAATCCATCTCCCGTGCGGTACGCCGTGCGCGTGCAGGTCTCAAGGATCCGAAGCGCCCTGTAGGCTCGTTTATTTTCCTCGGCCCTACCGGTGTAGGGAAAACGGAACTGGCCCGTGCGGTAGCCGAAACGCTGTTTGGCGATGAAGACGCCATGATCCGCGTTGACATGTCCGAGTAC
Source organism: Brevibacillus centrosporus (assembly GCF_046622605.1). Taxonomy (NCBI): domain Bacteria; kingdom Bacillati; phylum Bacillota; class Bacilli; order Caryophanales; family Paenibacillaceae; genus Brevibacillus; species Brevibacillus centrosporus. The sequence goes on from NZ_CP176856.1 coordinate 206,738, forward strand.
ATGGAGAAGCATTCTACAGCTCGTCTGGTCGGTGCCCCTCCAGGGTACGTCGGTTACGATGAGGGTGGTCAGCTGACGGAAAAAGTACGCCGCAAACCGTACTCCGTAATCCTGCTGGATGAGATCGAAAAAGCGCATCCGGACGTATTCAATATCTTGCTGCAGGTACTGGATGATGGGCGTTTGACGGATTCCAAAGGACGCACGGTTGATTTCCGCAATACGGTCGTCATCATGACCTCCAACGTGGGAGCCAGCATGATCAAGAAAAACACCACGCTGGGCTTTACCACAGGCGATACGGAAAGAAAGTATCAGGATATGAAGGATAAAGTGATGGATGAGCTGAAAAAGAGCTTCCGTCCTGAATTCCTGAACCGCATCGATGAAGTCATCGTGTTCCATTCCCTGGAGCAAGAGCACATCGAGCAAATCGTATCCCTGATGACGGATGAGCTCCGCAAACGCTTGAAAGAACAGAGCATTGATTTCCAATTGACCGAAGATGCCAAAAAAGTATTGGCAAAAGAGGGCTTCGATCCAGCCTATGGTGCACGTCCGCTGCGTAGAGCCATTCAGCGTCATATCGAGGACAGATTGTCTGAAGAGCTGCTGAAAGGCAATATCAGCAAAGGCGATACCGTCAACATCGATTCCGTGGAAGGTCAGCTGGTCGTCAAACGATTGGAAAAAACAAAGCTGTAAGCAGCTATAGCAATAGAAGGATGCCTCCCGAAACAGGAGGTATTCTTTTTTTGTATCTCTAAGTATGATAAAAATAGAGGATAGAATCCAAACGAGGGTGCGAATATGTCAAAGTATAAAACGAAATACGCGTGTCAAGAATGTGGCTATGAATCGCCGAAATGGATGGGGAAATGTCCAGGCTGTAATAGCTGGAATACAATGGTAGAGGAAATGACAGTCAAAACCGCGCATCGCCATGAAGGCTTGAGCGGTGGGCAGAAACAGGCAGCGATGCCACTCACGGAAGTAGCCAGTGAAGAAGATCCGCGCATGGACACGACAATCGGGGAGTTGAACCGGGTTTTGGGTGGCGGTCTTGTGCCTGGCTCTCTTATTTTGGTCGGCGGGGATCCGGGGATTGGAAAATCAACACTGCTGCTGCAGACCTCATTTGCTTTGGCGCATCAAGGTGCAAAAGTGTTGTACGTATCCGGGGAGGAGTCGGCAAAACAGATCAAGCTGCGCGCCGATCGACTCGGGACAAATACTCCGCCCATGTTTGTTTTAGCAGAAAATGATTTGGATTTGATCGAACAGCATATTAATCAGGTAGACCCCCATGTCTTGATCATTGACTCGATTCAGACCGTTTTCCACCCGGCTGTCCAATCAGCAGCAGGAAGCGTCGCCCAAGTGCGTGAAGCTACCGCACAGCTGATGCGGATTGCCAAAGGAAAAGGGATCGGCACGTTTATCGTCGGTCACGTCACCAAGGAAGGATCGATTGCAGGTCCGCGTATGCTTGAGCATATGGTGGATGCCGTGCTCTATTTTGAAGGAGAGCGCCACAACACGTTTCGTATCCTCAGAGCGGTCAAAAATCGATTTGGTTCGACAAATGAGATCGGGATTTTTGAGATGAAGGACCGCGGACTGGAAGAAGTGGCAAATCCATCGGAAATCTTCTTGGCGGAGCGTCCGTTTGGTGTAGCTGGTTCTACTGTTGTGGCCAGCATGGAGGGAACGCGCCCGGTCTTAGTTGAGCTGCAAGCTCTCGTTGCCCCTACGAGCTTTGTGACCCCGCGGAGAATGGCTACAGGCGTCGATCATCAGCGTGTAGCGATGATTATGGCAGTTTTGGAAAAGCGTATGGGCATGATGCTGCAAAATCAGGACGCGTATGTAAACGTGGCGGGTGGTGTACGTCTGGATGAGCCTGCCGTGGACTTGGCGATTGCCGTAAGTATCGCAAGCAGCTTCCGTGACCATGCAACGAACCCTCATGACGTTGTGATTGGGGAGATCGGCCTGACTGGTGAGGTGCGAGGTGTGTCTCGCATTGAACAGCGGGTGCGAGAAGCTCACAAGTTAGGCTTCAAGCGAGTCATTATTCCAGAAAAGAATATCCGTGGCTTGGATGCTCCTGACGATATTCAGGTGATTGGCGTATCGAACATTGGGGAGGCTTTGAACGAGGTCATAAGGGGGTAAGGGCGGATGCAAGACAACCAAAAGAAAAATCCGCTATTCAGTGATGTTCTTCGCTTAGTCGCTCCGGGAACACAGCTGCGGGAAGGTCTGGAAAATGTGCTGAGAGCCAAAACTGGCGGTCTCATTGTCGTCGGCTATGGGCCTGAGATGAAGCATATTGTCGATGGGGGTTTTTCGATCAATTGTGACTTCTCCCCAGCACATTTGTATGAATTAGCGAAGATGGATGGGGCGATTATAGTAAGTGAGGACGCCAAACGCATCTTGTATGCCAATACCCAGCTCTTTCCTCCTGCCTCGATAGCCACAAGTGAAACAGGGACTCGTCATCGCACGGCACAGCGGACAGCCATTCAGACGAACTATCTGGTGATCGCTATTTCCCAGCGTCGAAATGTCATCACTCTGTACCAAGGGAATTTTCGCTATGTGCTAAACGAGATCAGTGTCATTTTGGCAAAAGCGAATCAGGCGGTATCTACTTTAGAAAAGTACAAGGCAGTGCTGGATCAAACACTCACGAATCTGGGGGCTCTGGAATTTGAAGAGCTGGTCACGCTCCACGAGGTGACGTCTGTACTGCAGCGGGTTGAAATGGTGCTGCGAATCAAATCGGAGGTTTCCAAGTACATATGCGAGCTTGGAGTCGAAGGAAGATTGGTAAGCATGCAGTTGGAGGAGCTTGTATCCAATATTGAAGAAGAGGCCCATATGCTTATTCGAGATTATTGTCGAGATCCTGCGCACTCTCCCGATGTCGTTTTGCGAGACATGAAGAAATTAAGCTCCGACGAAATGCTGGAACTAAGCTCATTTTTGCGAGTCCTGGGGTATTCTTCTAATGTCAGCATGCTGGAAGAATCCGTGTCACCACGCGGATTTCGGATCCTGTATAAGATCCCGCGGCTGCCGATGTCGATTATTGCAAATCTTGTCGGATACTTCCACAATCTCCCTCGAATTATGATGGCAACGATTGAAGAATTGGATGAAGTGGAAGGGATCGGAGAGGTGCGTGCCAGAGCGATCAAGGATGGACTAAAAAGGATTCAGGAGCAAGTGTTCATTGACAGGCACATTTAAAGTAGAATAGGATTAAGGCATTATTTGTATTCAACATTTGCCTAGGGGACCCGATAGCTTAAAGGGTCAACAGGATACTCGTCTCCTTCGCAAAAGAAATCAGGAGGTAGTCTATGTTCGTGAAATCGTTACCGAACATACTAACCGTAAGCAATTTGTTTTTAGGTGTACTCGCAATCATTTTGGCGTTTCGAGGCGATGAATTCGTCGATTATGCGGCCATTACCGTAATTATTGGGATGCTGGCTGATGGCTTGGACGGGCGTGTAGCCCGAATGCTGAATGCACAAAGTGAGTTTGGGAAGGAACTGGATTCCTTGTCAGACGTCATCACCTTTGGCGTAGCACCTGCCTTTATCATGTATGTTGTCGTGTTGAATGATTTTAACTGGATTGGCATCTTGATCACAGCGATCTTCCCGATCTGTGGAGCGCTGCGGTTGGCTCGTTTTAACGTACAGGCTGGTGTTCCTGGCTATTTCATTGGACTGCCGATTACGGCGGCAGGCGGCGTGCTTGCAACACTTGCACTGTATCACCAAGTATTTAATACAGCGCTGCTCGCCATCAGCATGCTGCTGCTCGCCTTTTTGATGGTATCGAAGGTCAAATACCCGAACTTTAAAAAAGTAGGAATTCCGAAATCTGCGTACTGGATTACCCCTGTGATTATTGCGATCGTCGTCGTTGTAGCGATTAAATATCCGCAGCAGTTTCCGAAAATCGTGTTCTTGCCGCTTGCCTTTTACGCTTTATACGGAATAAAAAAAAACGTTGACTTTCTTGTCAAAAAGTTTCGCAAGCGAAAAAACAAAGAAGAGGAATCCGTTCCTTTCGAATAGGTAAGGACATGAAAAAACCCGCTAATCCATTAGCGGGTTTTGCATTTTTACATGCAACCTTTTGAGCGTTCGTTCGTAATACGAGTGTGAGGCCTAGGAAAGATTGAATACACCGAGCGTGTTCAAGCGTGTGGATTCCTTTTGCAGGACGTCTTCTAGCTTGATGTCCGTGATGTTGCAGAGAGCTGCCAGGTAAAAAAAGTTTTTGCCCAGCTCGGCGGTTACGACATCGCGGCAATGCTCGCACAAGGGACCTGAGAAATGGGTGTCCAAATACGATTTGTTTTCCTCCAGATTTTTACTGGAGTCGTACGTTTGTTTCTTCGCAGCTACTTCGACACAGCCGCACTCCGTGACCGCTTTTGTCAGCGATCGATTGATGCGGGATGCAGTTTCCTGAACTTTGGACATGACGTCCAGTACGCTTCGATGCCTGATCAAGAGCTCTGAGACTTGCGTTTGAAAGTCATCTAAGTTGCTTCTGTCCATGTGGTTCACCTCTGCTTTAGGCTGTAAATATCGTCAAAATTTTCGAACATTACGCTACAGCCATTATAAGAAGGGAGCCAGGCGTCTGTCAATTTGTATCAAAAGGAAACGGACGTTCGAGGTTGACGGCAAAATGTTAATTATGTTAAAATTTTTAGCTATTTGACATGGCAAATTAAATTTTGCTATAGTTGGGGGGAAAGTGGTGATGATTGGTTTTCACCATTTGGAAAGAAATAGGGTTTTACTTATAGGCTTCTGTCTATATTAATAAAAGGAGGTGAAGGCATGGTACGCCGCATAGGAAAAATCTTTTTTGTTTTGGTTGGTGGGGGCTTGGGCTACCAGTATGGGGCTGACTTGTTCTCATTGTTAAACCAGCTGTTGAATTTTGGAGAGATCGCAGGTACGCAATACATTGGTGCGGTTCTTGGTGCCATCTTGTTCTTCTTTTTAGCCAACTGGCTCTTGGACTACATCTTGAGAGTGATTCGTTGGGGAGAAGAGACGCTCGTTAAGATGCCAATTGTGGATGTCATGTTCGGAGCGATGGGGTTGATTAGTGGTCTTATTGTTGCCTTTTTATTATTCCTGCCCATCAGTAAAATTCCGATTCCCGTGATAGGAGATTTGTTGCCACTGGTCGTGTCTGGATTGCTTGGTTATTTGGGTTTCCAAGTGGGATTCCGCAAACGGGACGAAATTATGGCTGTATTTTCTATCGGTCGGAAGGATAGGAAAAAAGACAATAGCAGCACCACTACGAACGTCGAGAACAAGATTCTCGATACGAGTGTGATCATCGATGGGCGCATTGCGGACATCTGCCGCACGGGCTTCTTGGAAGGCGTGCTGGTCATTCCGGGATTCGTACTGGAGGAACTCCAACATATCGCTGATTCTTCCGACGTGCTGAAACGAAACAGAGGACGTCGTGGACTTGATATTTTGAACAAGATTCAAAAGGAAATGAAAGTGAAAGTGCAGATTTGGGAAGGTGACTTTGAAGAAGTCTCTGAGGTAGACAGCAAGCTGATCAAGCTGGCGAAAGTCATGAACGGGAAAGTCGTGACGAATGACTTCAACCTGAACAAAGTATGCGAGCTGCAAGGTGTCTCTGTCTTGAACATCAATGACTTGGCAAACGCGGTGAAGCCGGTCGTCCTGCCAGGTGAAGAAATGAACGTTCAAGTCATCAAGGACGGCAAGGAGCACGGCCAAGGGGTTGCTTATCTCGATGATGGTACCATGATCGTCGTGGAGGGCGGACGTGAGTATATCGGCAATGAGGTTGATGTCCTCGTGACCAGTGTGCTGCAAACTTCTGCTGGACGTATGATTTTCGCTAAGCCTAAACTGTTGGAAAAAGCATTGTAGAGAGATTGAGAGGGAAAACAAGTGGGGACAGGAGTCGTGATCGTAGCCGCAGGTTCTGGGAAAAGAATGGGCGGTGAACGAAACAAACTGTGGTTGCCTCTGGGTGGGGAGCCGATTCTGGCTCATACGGTTCGCCTGTTTGCTACACACCGGGAGATTGATGAGATCGTACTGGTTGTGAGTGCAGAGGACCATAGTAATGTACTGAAATGGCTTGATCGGGAGCGAATCCGTGTAAAGGTGACCTTAGGTGGTGCCGAACGGCAGGACAGCGTGAGAAACGGACTGACCGCTCTTTCTGATAACTGCTCTTTTGTGCTTGTTCACGATGCTGCCCGTCCTTTCATTACTCGCCAACAGATCAGCGCTCTGATCAAAAAGGTTCAACAGGATCAGGCAACGATTGTGGCTGTACCAGTCAAGGATACGATAAAAGTGGTGGGGGCGACTGGGATTGTAGAGTCGACCCCAGCACGTGAAAGCTTGTGGGCTGTGCAAACCCCACAAGCTTTTCGTATGTCTTTGCTAAGAGAGGCGCATCAGGCGGCTGTGGAGACAGGCAGAATGGGAACAGATGACGCCATGCTCGTGGAATGGCTAGGTCACCCGGTGACAATCATGCAAGGAAGCTATGAGAATATAAAAATCACCACGCCTGACGATCTGTGGCTGGGTGAAGAGATCTTACGGAAAAGAAAGGGAGAGTAAACCATGCGGATTGGACAAGGCTTTGATGTGCATCAGTTGGTAGAGGGACGTCCATGTATCATTGGAGGAGTCGCGATCCCTTATGAAAAGGGTTTGCTCGGGCATTCCGATGCAGATGTTCTGCTGCATGCGATCAGTGACGCGATTCTGGGAGCGATCGGAGAAGGGGATATCGGCAGACACTTTCCCGATACGGATCCCGAATTCAAGGACGCGGATAGCGTAAAGCTGCTGGAGCATGTGTGGGGATTGGTCAAAGAGCGAGGCTACCGTTTGGGGAATGTCGATGCGACGATCATTGCGCAAGCTCCCAAAATGGCTCCGTACATTCAGCAAATGCGTGAAGTCATTGCACGCGTGCTGGAAGCGGAAGATCCTTCGCAAGTCAACGTGAAGGCGACAACGACGGAAAAATTGGGCTTTCCAGGACGTGGAGAGGGAATCGCTGCTCAGGCTGCTTGCTTGCTTGTCAAGTAGAGGGGCAAGGTGTAACATAAGGCATTAGAAACATTTTCGTTTATATTCATAAGGATGGTGCTACCCATGGCGAAAGAAATCCGTACGCGATATGCTCCTAGTCCTACGGGGCATTTACATATCGGCGGTGCTCGTACAGCGCTTTTCAACTACCTGTTTGCGAAACATCACGGCGGTTCCTTCATCGTTCGGATTGAAGATACCGACCAAACGCGCAACAAGGAAAATGCTGACGAAGAGCAAATGAAAAACCTGAAATGGCTCGGCGTGAAATGGGAAGAAGGTACAGACGTTGGCGGTCCTTATGGGCCTTATCGCCAAATGGAGCGTCTGGACATCTACCGTACCTATATCGAGCAATTGCTCGCAGAAGGCAAGGCGTACTATTGCTACGCGACCAAAGAAGAGCTGGATGCAGAACGCGAAGAGCAGCTCGCTCGCGGAGAAACACCTCGCATCCTGGAAAAGCATCGTCATGTTACAGATGAGCAGCGCGCTCAGTTTGAAGCAGAAGGACGCGTACCATCCATTCACTTCCTCGTTCAGGACGACCGCGAGTACGTGGTCGATGACATGATTCGTGGACAAGTGACTTTTAACTCGAACGAAATGGGCGATTTCGTCATTTGCCGTCCCGACGGAATCCCTACCTATAACTTCGCGGTGGTCATCGACGACTACCTGATGAAGATCAGCCATGTCATTCGTGGGGAAGAGCATCTTTCCAACACCCCGCGTCAGCTGATGATTTATGAGGCGTTTGGTTGGGAGCCGCCACAATTTGCTCACTTGGCTTTGATTCTGAACCAAGAAGGCAAAAAGATGTCCAAGCGCGACGAGAGCATTCTCCAGTTCATCGAGCAATACCGTGATCTGGGCTTCTTGCCGGAAGCGATTGTGAACTTCCTCGTGCTCTTGGGCTGGTCTCCGGGCGGCGAAGAAGAGATCTTCCTCATCGATGATCTCATCAAGCTGTTCTCGATGGATCGCGTGAACAAGTCCCCAGCTGTATTCGATGCAACCAAAATGAACTGGATGAACAACTTCTATCTGAAGCGTCAGCCATTGGATCTGATCACAGATATGTGTGTGCCGCATTTGCAAAAGGCAGGGTTTATCGAAGAAAACCTGTCCGATGCCAAAAGAGATTGGGTTCGCAGCATCGTGGGGCTGTATCAGGAGCAAATGTCGTACTGCGCGCAAATCGTTCCGCTCGCAGCTCTTTTCTTCCTCGACGAAGTGGTGTACGATGAGGAGGCAATGTTGGTTTTGAAGGAAGCGCAGCTGCCAGAGGTATTGACTTCTTTCGTCAAACACCTATCGGCACAAGAGGCATATAATGTGGATGTTATCAAAGCGGCGCTGAAGGATGTTCAAAAGGAAACGGGACACAAAGGCAAGGCGTTGTTCATGCCGGTTCGTGTAGCGGCTACAGGGCAGGCGCACGGACGTGATCTCGCAGAAACGCTGTATCTGTTGGGCCGTGACAAAGTGCTGGCCCGCACCAATCAAGTGATTGCAAACGGGCGATAAATTTACGATTGCCTGATTGATAAAAGGATGCGACGACCAGGAGAAGTACGGCGTCAGACACATCTACAGAGAGGGTGGAAAGGTGAGAGCCGCCCGATGTGTCCCGTCTGGAAATGCACCTGGGAGCAATGAGCTGAACGTGCCTGTTTCATGATGTGGGCATCAGTAGGCGATTCGGCAGCCCGCCGTTATCGGGCTTATGAGCGCGATCGCTGTGCACCGATGGGGGTGCGAACGATCGCAAGCAGAGTGGAACCACGGTAAAAAACCGTCTCTGTCCCTTTTGATTGAGGGACAGGGACGTTTTTTATTTTACAGAAAGAAAATGAGGCGGGAGGTGCCACCCAGTGTTTGCACAATTAAAAGACGACATTCAAGTTGTATTTGAACGAGACCCGGCAGCGCGCAGTACTCTGGAGGTTGTCATGACCTATTCCGGTTTGCACGCGATATGGGGGCACCGGATTGCCCACAAGCTGTGGAAGGCGGAGTGGTGTACATTGGCTCGCGCTGTTTCTCAGTTATTCCGGTTTTTTACGGGGATTGAGATTCATCCGGGTGCGAGAATCGGCAGAGGGTTGTTTATCGACCACGGAATGGGTGTCGTGATTGGGGAAACGTGTGAGATCGGCGATAACGTTACGATCTACCAGGGTGTGACCTTGGGAGGGACGGGAAAAGAAAAAGGAAAGCGGCATCCGACTATTGGCAATGATGTCATCATCGCGACAGGAGCAAAGGTGTTGGGTTCCTTCAAGATTGGCGATAATTCAAAGATAGGGGCAGGCGCTGTCGTCTTGCAGGAAGTGCCGCCTAACTCGACGGTAGTAGGGATCAAGGCGCGCATTGTCATCCAGGATGGCAAACGCGTAAAATGCGATTTGGACCACGTGAATCTGCCTGACCCAGTGGCAGATACGATCCGTCAAATGCAACGGGAAATTGATCACTTGCGCAAGGAATTGGATCATTTGAGGGAGGATAAAAAGAATCATGAGCATTCAGTTGACTAATACATTGACCAGGCGAAAAGAACCGTTCGTCACTATCGAGCCGGGAAAGGTAAAGATGTATGTGTGCGGTCCTACCGTGTACAACTACATTCACATCGGAAACTCCCGCCCAGCGATCGTGTTTGATACGCTTCGCCGTTATTTGAAGTACCGCGGCTACGAAGTGACTTTCGTGCAAAACATCACGGATGTGGACGACAAACTGATTCGCGTGGCAAACGAGGAAGGGACGACTGTCAAGGAAGTGGCGGACCGCTTTACAGATGCCTTTAACGAAGACCTGCGTTCTTTGAACGTATTGCCGCCGGATATTCAACCGCGCGTCATGCAGACGATCCCGGAAATCATTACATTTGTCGAAGGTCTGATTGAAAAAGGGTTTGCCTACGAAAGTGAAGGGGACGTCTATTTCCGCACCGGCCGTTTTAGTGAATACGGCAAGCTGTCGCACCAGCCGCTGGATGACTTGCAGGCAGGTGCCCGTGTGGAAATCAACGAGAAGAAAGAGCATCCTCTCGATTTCGCCCTGTGGAAAGCAGCGAAGCCAGGAGAAGTGGCTTGGAGCAGCCCTTGGGGAGAAGGCCGCCCAGGCTGGCATATCGAATGCTCGGCGATGGCACTGAAGTTTCTTGGGGAAGAAATCGATATTCATGCTGGTGGTACGGATCTGGTGTTCCCGCACCATGAGAACGAAATTGCGCAGTCTGAATGCTTTACTGGCAAGGTATTTGCTCGCTACTGGCTCCACAACGGCATGCTGAACATCAACAACGAAAAAATGTCCAAATCACTGGGGAACTTCCTGCTGGCGAGAGATTTGGTGCAAAAGTTTGGCGGTCAGCTGATTCGCTTTTTCATGCTGCTGGGTCATTACCGCAACCCGATCAATTTCAGCGATGACCTGCTGGAACAAGCCTCCAATGGACTGGAACGAATCAAGACAGCCTACAACAACTTAAACTACCGCTTGGACTTGGCGCGTGACGAGGAACCGAACGGTCAGGCAGAAGAGCAAGCGCGGATCATCGGCGAGCTGCGAGAGCGGTTCATTACAGAAATGGACGACGATCTGAATACAGCCAATGCCATCACGGTACTGTTTGATGTGGTCAAAGAAGCAAACCTGTACATGCGTCAGGAGAATGTTGGGAAAGTGGAAATTCAGGCGTACAAGGATCTGCTCGTGGAGCTGACAGGAGTGCTCGGTTTGATCCTGGAGCAGGAAGAAGAACTGCTGGACAGTGAGATCGACGCTTTGATCGAGGAGCGGACAGAAGCTCGCAGGGCCCGTAATTTTGCGCGTTCCGACGAAATTCGCGATCTGCTGGCTGCAAAAGGAATCGTGCTGGAAGACACTCCACAGGGTGTTCGCTGGCGCCGAAAATAAGGGGCCGAAGAGACAAAATGCAAAAAGAAGAATTGACCCGAGACCCGAATCAGACGAATCCGCTCGTGCTGGCTTTCCTCGGAGATGCTACGTATGCCCACTGTGTGAGGTATCATTTGATTGCCAAGGGGCTGGTGAAACCAAATCAGCTCCACAAAACGGCAAACCGTTACGTTTCGGCAAAGGCGCAGGCGAACATTTTGTTGACCCTGCTGCCTACTTTGCCGGAAGACGAGGTAAGCGTCGTGAAGCGGGGACGAAATGCCAAGTCCGGGTCTACCGCGAAAAATGCGGATATTATTGATTATCGACATGCGACAGCATTTGAAGCGCTCATCGGGTATTTATATCTGAACGGAAAAGAAGAGCGGATCGCTGAAATCATGCAACAGGCTTTTGCGATTGTGGAAGGAGAATAACGATGAGTGAAGAGTGGATTCTCGGGAAAAACCCGGTGATCGAAGCGCTCCGTTCAGGACGCACGATCAATAAGATTTGGATTGCGGAGGGTACTAACAAGAACCTGATGGCACCTGTCTTTGCGCTGGCAAAGGAGCAGGGTGTTATCGTGACGACGGCAAATCGCAAAAAGCTGGATCAGCTTGTTTCTACAGATAACCACCAGGGTGTAGTGGCTTCTGTTGCTGCGTATGATTACGTGGAAGTAGACGACATTTTGAAACGGGCGGAAGAGAAGAACCAGCCACCATTTATTCTGCTGCTGGACGAGCTGGAGGATCCGCACAATCTCGGCTCGATCATGCGTACGGCGGATGCAGTAGGTGCGCATGGTGTCATCATTCCGAAAAGACGCTCGGTAAGCCTGACAGCAACCGTAGCGAAAGCGTCAGCGGGCGCGATCAACTACGTTCCGGTTGCGAGGGTAACGAATCTGGTTCGTACGATGGAAGAGCTGAAAGAACGCGGTGTCTGGATTGCAGGCACAGATGCGAGTGCCAAACAGGATTTCCGTCAAGGCGATTACACGATGCCACTCGCGATCGTGATCGGCAGTGAAGGAAAAGGCATCAGCCGTTTGGTACGGGAAAACTGTGACTTTCTGTACAGCCTTCCTATGGCGGGCAATGTGACCTCGCTCAATGCCTCTGTGGCAGCCGCTCTCTTGATGTACGAAGTCTATCGCTCCCGGAGTCCATTACCGACGCGGGTGAAATAATATGGCCAAAAAGAAAGCCAAGCAACTGTTGATCGTGGATGGTTATAATATCATCGGTGCCTGGCCGGACCTGCGAGCCTTGAAAGATCAGGATCGAATGGACGAGGCTCGCGATCTGCTGGTTTCCAAAATGGCGGAATACCAGAGCTTTACCGGCATGAAAGTCATCATAGTGTTTGACGCGTACAATGTGCCGGGAATCGGACGTCAAATCGAAGACTACAAAGTGGAAATCTACTTCACCAAGAAAAAGGAGACAGCTGACGAAAAAATCGAGCAGCTCGTCTCCGAATTTCAGCAAAAAAATCGGCAAATTTATGTAGCGACCTCTGACTATACCTCGCAGCGTGTCATATTTGGTCAGGGGGCATTGCGCAAATCGGCACGGGAGTTATTGCTGGACATGGAAGTAACAGGCAAAGAGATCAAGCAGCAGGTCGATCAAACCAAGGAAGAACGCTTCTCCAAACGCATTCCACTGAATGATGAAATAGCGAAAATATTCGAAAAATGGAGAAGGGAATAACTTGGATTCGGTTGACGCTTTTTTACGGCACATGTATAATAACGCTATCTATGGAGAAACCGGTTGGCGGAGGGATCATTTGTGAGTGTTGACCTCAAGGAGCTAATGCATGCCCAATATGAACTAATGACCGACGAAGAAGTTGTCGACCTGGTTCGCGATAATCACGCCGAAGCCTTGGAGTACTTGATCAACAAGTACAAAAACTTCGTGCGCGCCAAAGCGAGATCCTATTTTCTTATTGGGGCTGACCGCGAGGATATCGTACAGGAAGGCATGATTGGCCTGTACAAGTCTATTCGCGACTTCCGAGGGGACAAGCTCACTTCTTTCAAGGCATTTGCCGAGCTATGCATCACTAGACAGATTATTACAGCGATAAAAACGGCTACCAGACAAAAGCATATTCCGCTCAACTCCTACGTATCGCTGGATAAACCTATCTACGATGAGGATTCTGATCGTACGTTGCTGGATGTCATTTCAGGAACCAAGGTGACTGATCCTGAGGAATTGTTTATCAATCGCGAAGAGTTTGATGATATCGAAGGGAAAATGAGCGAGATTTTAAGCGATCTGGAACGGCAGGTATTGATGCTTTATCTGGATGGAAGATCGTACCAGCAGATCGCAGTCGAGCTGAAGCGTCACGTAAAATCGATCGATAACGCCCTGCAGCGTGTTAAGCGCAAACTGGAGCGATATTTGGAAGGAAGAGAGATTCATCTGTAAATCAGAGAATCTCTCTTTTATTTCATTTCATGAAATATCAGTGGGCGCATCGCTTGACAGTCAAGGGAAAATCTGGTCTTTTGATGGAACAAAATGTTTTCGCTTTGTCAAGCCGTTTTGTTGACATGAGTTTTTGGGTGTGATAAATTTGTTTAGGTAGCCATAGACTCTTGTCTCTCTTGTACTATGGTTGCTTTGGTGAAATGGTCAGGAAAAAGTAGCGGTTTTCCCGTACTATTAATCATCGGGTTTACTTTTAACTAATAGCAGGTTTGAAATGAGATGGAGGTGGCAATAAATGCGAGTAAACATCACGTTGGCGTGCACTGAGTGTGGCGAGCGTAACTATATCTCCACAAAGAACAAACGCACCACAACTGAGCGTGTTGAACTGAAAAAGTATTGCTCCCGTGACAAGAAGCAAACCCTTCATCGCGAGACGAAGTAATGGTTGACGCGACGAAGTCTGGGGGTGGCAAAGTGGGTTTTTTAGCACGAATCGGAGCCAGTTTTCGCCGAACCGGTGGATTTTTTGGCGACGTAATGTCCGAACTGAAGAAAGTTCGTTGGCCCAACCGTAAAGAGTTAACGACCTACACACTGGTAGTTATGGTTACTGTTGTGCTGCTGGCGATATTCTTCTTCGTCGTTGATTTGGGTATCTCGCGCTTGATCGATTTGATTCTAGGAAAGTAATTTTGCTAGTCTTAGGAGGGACGGACGGTAATCGTCCTGTTGGATATGGAAAAAGCATGGTATGTACTTCATACGTACTCAGGTTACGAAAACAAGGTTAAAACCAATCTAGAGAAGCGACTCGAGTCGATGGGCATGGAAGACAAGATCTTTCGCGTTCTTGTCCCCACTGAAGAAGAGGTGGAGACCAAGGATGGTAAAAAGCGTGTCGTCACGAAAAAAGTGTTTCCTGGATACGTCCTTGTTGAAATGGTGATGACGGACGATTCTTGGTATGTCGTGCGTAACACTCCTGGGGTTACCGGCTTTGTCGGATCCACGGGCGCCGGTTCCAAGCCGACAGCGCTGCGTCCTGAAGAGGCCGATACGATTCTCAAACAAATGGGAATCGAAATTCCCAAGATCAGAGTCGATTTTGCTCTCCGCGATATGGTGCGCGTCACAGATGGTCCGTTTTCCAATCGCACCGGGGAGATTATCGAGATTCACCCGGACAGGCAGAAGGTCCGCGTATTGGTGGACATCTTCGGTCGCGAAACACCGGTAGAGCTAGACTTTACACAAGTTCAGAAATTGGATTAGGATTCAACTTGAAAAGTATCGCACTATGTGGTACATTTCATTTTGTTTTTACAATCCCACCACAATATTTTGGGGTTTCTTGCACTCTCACTATAGATCGAAAGTCTTTATGGCTTTCACCAAACAGTGGGAGGGGGCATTCCCCCGTAATAACCACATGTGAAGTAAGGAGGTGTCTTACGTGGCTAAGAAGGTTATCCGCGTAATCAAATTGCAAATCCCAGCAGGTAAAGCGAATCCTGCACCTCCAGTAGGTCCGGCTCTCGGTCAAGCTGGTGTAAACATCATGGGATTCTGTAAAGAATTCAACGCTCGCACTGAAAGCGAAGCAGGCATGATCATTCCGGTGGAAATCACCGTATTTGAAGATCGTTCTTTCACTTTCATCACGAAGACTCCACCAGCTGCTGTTCTGTTGAAAAAAGCTGCTGGCATCGAGTCCGGTTCCGGCGTACCAAACAAAACAAAAGTTGCTACGCTGAAACGCGACAAAGTTCGTGAAATCGCTGAACTGAAGCGTCCTGACCTGAATGCTGCATCCGTGGAAGCGGCTATGCGCATGGTGGAAGGTACAGCTCGTTCTATGGGCATCGTTATCGAAGACTAATTGTCTTGGTGCAAGGGGGCACAGACGCTGTGCCCCCTGTCTGTGGGAGGATTAACCGCTACGACCACATTGAAGGGAGATTTAAAAAATGGCCAAAAAAGGTAAGAAATATCAAGAGGCTGTAAAGCTCGTTGATAAAAACAAAGTTTACGAAGTAGCAGAAGGTATTGAGCTGGTTAAAAAAGCAGCTACTGCTAAATTCGATGAAACTGTTGAAGCAGCATTCCGTCTGGGTGTAGACCCTAAGCGTGCTGACCAACAAATCCGTGGTGCAGTTGTACTGCCACACGGTACTGGTAAAGTTCAACGTGTTCTGGTATTTGCTAAAGGCGAAAAAGCGAAAGATGCAGAAGCAGCTGGCGCAGACTTCGTAGGCGATGCTGACATGATCGCAAAAATTCAAGGTGGCTGGTTCGACTTTGACGTCGTAGTAGCTACTCCAGATATGATGGGTGAAGTAGGTAAATTGGGTCGTGTACTCGGTCCAAAAGGCCTGATGCCAAACCCTAAAACCGGTACTGTTACTTTCGACGTAACAAAAGCGGTTAACGAAATCAAAGCTGGTAAAATTGAGTACCGCGTTGACAAAGCAGGTAACATCCACGCTCCGATCGGTAAAGCATCCTTCGATGGTGAGAAATTGGTTGAAAACCTGGCTGCGTTGACTGAAGCACTGAACCGTGCAAAACCAGCTGCAGCAAAAGGCATTTACATGAAAAATGTAACACTGAGCTCCACTATGGGTCCTGGTGTACGCGTTGCTGTAAAATAATGACACTTGACTTCCTTTTGGGAAGTTGATACGATAGTGCCTGTTGATGAAAAGAATATGCCGTAGACAGAAGGTGCGAGGTTCGCGAGAGCTGAGCTTAATATCCCTCCGAGGCGTGTAATGTACGAAAGAGGAAACGACGCTTTCCTTTGACGATATAGCATTATGCCCTCGTGAATGTCTGCGAGGGCATTCTTCATTTTCTAGGATAGAGCACGGGAGGTGTAAACAATGGCAGAAATTCGTCCAACCGTTATTCGTGAAGAGAAAGTACAAGCGATCAACGAAATCGCTGGCAAATTGCGTGATAGCCAAACCACAGTAGTGGCTGACTACCGCGGTCTGACTGTAGCCCAAGTTACTGAGCTCCGCAAACAATTGCGTGAAGCAGGTGTTGAGTTCCAGGTGTTGAAAAACTCCCTGACTCGCTTGGCTACTGAGAAGGAAAGCCTGACTGAACTGGATCAATATCTGACTGGCCCGAACGCTTTGGCGTTCTCCAAAGATGATATCATCGCTCCAGCGAAGATCATTGCTGAATTCGCGAAGAAAAACGACAAGCTGGAAATCAAAGGTGGCGTAATCGAAGGTAAAGTTGTTGGTGCTGAACAAATCAAAGCACTGGCTTCCCTACCATCCCGCGAAGGTCTCCTTTCCATGCTTCTCTCCGTCCTGCAAGCTCCAATGCGCAACGTTGCACTGGCAGTCAAAGCAGTGGCAGAACAAAAAGAAGGTCAAGGCGCGTAATCGTCTGATCGGCTAGTAACAACTAAAAACTTTTCCTTGAATGGGAGGATTTCAAAATGTCTAAAGAGCAAATCTTGGAAGCCATCAAAGGCATGTCCGTTCTCGAACTGAACGATCTGGTAAAAGCAATTGAAGACGAATTCGGTGTTACTGCTGCAGCTCCTGTAGCTGTAGTTGCTGGTGGCGCTGCTGAAGCTGCTGCTGAGCAAACTGAATTCACTGTAAACCTGGTAAGCGGCGGCGCTTCCAAAATCAACGTAATCAAAGTTGTTCGTGAGCTGACTGGTCTGGGTCTGAAAGAAGCAAAAGACCTGGTAGACAACGCTCCAAAAACACTCAAAGAGGGCGTTTCCAAAGACGAAGCAGAAGCTCTCAAAGCGAAACTCGAAGAAGCTGGCGCACAAGTAGAAGTAAAGTAAGTTAGCTTCCCAATGGAAATCCCCTTGCCTGCGGCAGGGGGATTTTCTGTACAGATAGGAATCCTGTATTCCTGTCCGGCACCATTTGCTTTTGTATGGATGAAGAAAGGTGGATCACACAAGTGTCAGATCACTACTACACCAGTCGACCAGGTGCTGCGCATGACGAACAGCAATTTTCTTTTCTACTACGAGGGTATGAGCTTCGCTTTTATACGGATGCGGGTGTCTTTTCCCGAGATCGGATTGACTTCGGGAGTGTCCTGCTCATTGAAAATATGAAAGTGGCTCCCCATGCGCGCGTGCTCGATGTGGGTTGTGGTTATGGGCCCATCGGCTTGACTGCTGCAAAACTCGCTGCGCAAGGCAAAGTGACCATGATTGATGTAAATGAGCGTGCCGTTCATTTGGCTCGGCGAAATGCAGAAGGCAACGGCATCAAAAATGTCGATATCCGCGTAAGTGATGTTTACAGCGAGGTACAAGGCGAAACGTTTGATGTCATCTTGACCAACCCCCCGATTCGCGCAGGTAAGGAGATCGTGCATCGGATCTTTACCGAAGGATACGAGCTGCTTGCTGAAGGCGGAGAGATGTGGGTGGTCATCCAGAAAAAGCAGGGTGCCCCGTCAGCATTAAAGAAACTGCAAGAAACGTATCGGGAAGTAGAAGAAGTAGACCGTTCCAAAGGCTACTCCATTTTTCGGGCAGTGAAATAGTCAAGATTCAGTTCTTAGAAAAGTTTTCTTGACGCGTATATTTCATTGTGGTAGCATTATAAAATGTCAATATGGGATAAATGTCTATTTTTCAGTAATTCCCTGTCTGTCAAGCATTTTCTTCTTTTTTCCTTTGGGAGGAATGTTCGAGTAAAAACATGGGAATTCTTTTAAAATAGAGTTTCTCTGGGTTAAAAATGGTCTTACTGGTTTAACCCATTTTTCTATTTGAGGCATTCGTCTGCGATTTAAGCTGATTGAATGCCAAGTTTCTATGTGTGAAAACACAACCTGAGGGGTGAATAAGTTGGCAGGTAAAGTGATTCAAAGTGGCCGACACCGCCAGCGTCGTACGTATTCACGTATTAACGAAGTGCTGGGCCTTCCAAATCTCATCGAGATTCAGCAAAAGTCCTACCAATGGTTCCTTGATGAGGGTCTGCGTGAGATGTTCCAAGACATTTCGCCAATCCAGGACTTCACTGGCAATCTCGTGCTGGAGTTTATCGACTACAGCTTGGGAGAGCCGAAGTACGATGTTGACGAGTCGAAAGAACGTGACGTCACCTATGCGGCGCCTCTGCGTGTGAAGGTACGTTTGTTGAACAAAGAGACGGGAGAAGTGAAGGAACAAGAAGTCTTCATGGGGGATTTCCCGCTCATGACCGAAACGGGAACCTTCATTATTAACGGGGCTGAGCGTGTCATTGTCAGCCAGCTTGTTCGTTCCCCCAGTGTATATTACAACACCAAAGTGGACAAAAACGGCAAGCAGACGTTTACAGCAACTGTAATCCCGAACCGGGGTGCATGGCTGGAGTTGGAGACCGATGCGAAAGACGTCATTTATGTCCGCATCGACCGTACGCGAAAAATCCCGGTAACGGTCCTTTTGCGTGCGCTGGGCTTTGGTTCTGACATCGAGATCCTCAACTTGCTGGGTGAAGACGAGTACATCAAGAACACGCTGGAAAAAGACAATACGGACTCTACCGAGAAAGCGCTGATCGAAATCTATGAGCGCCTTCGTCCAGGTGAGCCGCCAACAGTCGAGAACGCGAAGAGCCTGTTGATCTCTCGCTTCTTCGATCCAAAGCGTTATGACCTCGCTTCTGTTGGTCGTTACAAAATGAACAAAAAGCTTCATCTGAAAAACCGTCTGTACAATCAGCGTCTGGCGGAAACGTTGGTAGATACCAGTACGGGTGAGATTTTTGCCGAAGCCGGCCAAATGATCGACCGTCGTATCCTGGATCGTATCCTGCCAGGTCTGGAAGAGAGCATCAACTTCATTGATGTTCGTACACATGGCGGTGTTCTGGAAGATGAAGCGATTCATCTGCAATCCATTAATATTTTCTCTCCGATTGAAGATGGCAAGATCATCAAGGTAATCGGAAACGGAAATGTAGATAAATCGTTCAAACACATTACGCCTTCTGATATCGTAGCAGCGATCAACTACTTCATGAACCTGCTGCACGGCGTAGGTTCGACAGACGATATTGACCACTTGGGTAACCGTCGTCTGCGTTCCGTGGGTGAGCTCTTGCAGAACCAGTTCCGTATCGGGCTTTCCCGTATGGAGCGCGTAGTACGTGAGCGCATGTCCATCCAGGACCAGAACCAGATCACGCCGCAAGCTCTGATCAACATCCGTCCAGTGATCGCATCACTGAAGGAGTTCTTCGGTAGCTCGCAGCTGTCTCAGTTCATGGACCAAACCAACCCGCTTGCTGAGCTGACGCACAAACGCCGTCTCTCTGCACTCGGACCAGGTGGTTTGACTCGCGAGCGCGCGGGCTTTGAAGTGCGCGACGTTCACCATTCCCACTACGGTCGTATGTGTCCAATTGAAACGCCAGAGGGTCCAAACATTGGTTTGATCAACTCCCTGTCGTCCTTTGCGCGCATCAACGACTACGGCTTTATCGAAACACCTCGTCGCAAGGTAGACCCTGAGACTGGTTACGTTTTAACCGATATCAGCTACCTGACAGCCGATGAAGAAGACGTGTTCAACGTGGCTCAGGCGAACCAACCACTCGATGAAGTGGGGCGCTTTGTAAATGACATGGTTATTTGTCGACGTAAGGGCGAGATTCTGAGCGTACCACGTGACAAAGTTGACTTCATGGACGTATCGCCTAAGCAGGTTGTGTCTGTAGCGACCGCTTTGATTCCGTTCCTGGAAAACGATGACGCCAACCGCGCACTGATGGGTTCCAACATGCAGCGGCAGGCCGTTCCGCTTTTGATTCCACAAGCACCGTTCGTCGGTACGGGTATGGAGCATAAAGCAGCACAGGATTCCGGGGTAGCGATCGTAGCCAAGCATCCGGGTCAAGTGGAACGCGTGACTGCCCGCGAGATCTGGATTCGTCGTTACAAGGAAATCGACGGCAAGAAGGTTGCTGGCGATGTCGACAAATATAAAATGCATAAATTTATCCGCTCCAACCAAGGTACGTGCATCAACCAACGCCCGATTGTAAACCGCGGCGACTGGATTGAAAAAGGCGATATCATTGGTGACGGTCCATCCACCGAAAAAGGTGAATTGGCTCTCGGTCGTAACGTGATTGTCGCGTTTATGACATGGGAAGGGTACAACTACGAAGATGCGATTCTTCTTTCTGAGAAACTGGTAAAAGACGACGTTTATACGTCTATCCATATCGAAGAATACGAATCCGAAGCTCGCGACACCAAGCTCGGTCCGGAAGAAATCACTCGCGACATCCCGAACGTAGGGGAAGACGCGCTGAAAAACCTGGACGAACGCGGTATTATCCGCGTCGGTGCGGAAATTCAGGACGGCGACATTCTGGTAGGTAAGGTTACTCCTAAAGGGGTTACTGAGCTGACAGCAGAAGAGCGACTCCTGCACGCGATCTTTGGTGAAAAAGCACGTGAAGTCCGCGATACTTCCCTGCGCGTGCCGCATGGTGGTTCCGGTATCATCGTAGACGTAAAAGTATTTACCCGCGAGAACGGCGACGAGCTGCCTCCTGGCGTAAACCAACTGGTACGCGTCTACATCGCCCAAAAACGGAAAATTTCCGTGGGTGACAAAATGGCGGGACGCCACGGTAACAAAGGGGTTATCGCCCGTATCATGCCTGAAGAAGACATGCCATTCTTGCCAGATGGTTCTCCAGTAGAGATCGTACTCAACCCATTGGGCGTACCTTCTCGGATGAACATCGGTCAGGTTCTTGAGACTCACCTCGGTATGGCAGCCAAGCTTCTCGGTATCCACGTGGCGACACCGGTATTTGACGGTGCACGTCAGGCGGAAGTGTTCGAGACATTGGAAGAAGCCGGTTTGGACCGCGACGGTAAAACCATTTTGTACGATGGTCGTACAGGTGAACCGTTCGATCGTCGTGTAACAGTCGGTTGCGTATACATGCTGAAACTGGCTCACTTGGTGGATGACAAAATCCACGCCCGTTCTACGGGACCATACTCGCTCGTTACGCAGCAGCCATTGGGTGGTAAAGCTCAATTTGGTGGACAGCGTTTTGGGGAGATGGAGGTTTGGGCACTGGAAGCATACGGTGCTGCCTACACCTTGCAAGAGATCCTTACTGTCAAGTCCGATGACGTCGTGGGCCGCGTGAAAACGTACGAAGCGATCGTGAAAGGGGAAAACGTTCCAGAGCCAGGAGTTCCTGAGTCCTTCAAAGTATTGATCAAGGAACTGCAAAGCTTGGGTATGGACGTGAAGATCCTGTCCGGTGACGAGCAAGAGATCGAAATGCGTGAAATGGAAGACGAGGATGAGGGCAGCGGTGAAAAACTGAACCTCGTACTCGAAGGCGGAAGCTTGAACGACGACGAGTAAGATTCCGGTACAAAGGGAGGTAACGCCCTGTGATAGACGTGAACAACTTCGAATATATGAAGATCGGCTTGGCTTCCCCCGATAAGATCCGTTCGTGGTCTTTCGGGGAAGTCAAAAAGCCGGAGACGATCAACTACCGTACGCTGAAACCGGAAAAAGACGGCTTGTTCTGCGAACGCATCTTTGGACCAACCAAAGACTGGGAATGTCATTGCGGTAAGTACAAGCGCGTTCGTTATAAAGGGGTCGTGTGCGATCGTTGCGGCGTGGAAGTGACTCGCGCCAAAGTACGTCGTGAGCGCATGGGGCACATTGAGCTGGCTGCCCCAGTTTCTCACATCTGGTATTTCAAAGGGATTCCAAGCCGTATGGGTCTGGTTCTCGACATGTCTCCTCGTTCCCTGGAAGAAGTCATCTACTTTGCTTCTTATGTAGTAACGGATCCAGGTGACACCCCTCTCGATAAAAAGCAGCTGCTCTCCGAAAAAGAGTACCGCAACTATCGTGAGAAATACGGCCACTCCTTCCAAGCGATGATGGGTGCAGAAGCGATCAAGCGTCTGCTTGCAGAAATCGATTTGGATAAAGATGTGGAAACGTTGAAAGAAGATCTGAAAACGGCACAAGGACAACGCCGCAACCGTGCGATCAAACGTCTGGAAGTACTCGAGGCTTTCCGCAACTCCGGTAACCACCCGGATTGGATGGTGTTGGATGTACTCCCAGTGATCCCGCCAGAGCTTCGTCCGATGGTTCAATTGGATGGTGGCCGTTTCGCTACCTCCGACCTGAATGATCTGTACCGTCGTGTGATCAACCGGAACAACCGTCTGAAGCGTCTGCTTGAGCTGGGTGCTCCTGACATCATCGTTCAAAACGAAAAACGGATGCTGCAAGAAGCAGTAGACGCGCTTATCGATAACGGCCGTCGCGGTCGTCCAGTAACAGGACCGGGTAACCGTCCATTGAAATCCCTCAGCCACATGCTGAAAGGGAAGCAAGGACGTTTCCGTCAAAACCTGCTCGGTAAACGTGTTGACTACTCTGGTCGTTCCGTTATCGTAGTAGGACCAAACCTGAAGATGTATCAGTGCGGTTTGCCAAAAGAAATGGCACTCGAGCTCTTCAAACCGTTCGTGATGAAAGAGCTGGTGGCAAAAGGCCTCGCTCACAACATCAAGAGCGCCAAGCGCAAGGTAGAACGCGTTCAGCCAGAAGTATGGGACGTTCTCGAAGACGTGATTCGCGAGCATCCTGTTCTGTTGAACCGCGCCCCCACCTTGCACCGTCTGGGTATCCAGGCGTTCGAACCAGTATTGGTTGAAGGTCGCGCAATTCGTCTGCATCCGCTCGTATGTACTGCATACAACGCGGACTTCGACGGTGACCAAATGGCTGTTCACGTTCCGTTGTCCGCAGAGGCGCAAGCAGAAGCGCGTATCCTCATGCTGGCAGCGCAAAATATCTTGAACCCGAAAGACGGCAAACCAGTAGTAACGCCATCCCAGGACATGGTGCTTGGTTCCTACTACTTGACGTTGGAGAGGGAAGGCGATCGCGGTGAAGGTACGATCTATCGTGATCCGCACGATGCTATTGCTGCGTATCAACAAGGCTTCGTAAGCCTGCAGACACGTATTGCGATCCCTGCGAAAAGCCTGAAGAAAACGAGCTTTACTGAACGCCAGCAGAACGCGCTTCTCGTAACGACTGTAGGGAAAGTGATCTTCAACGAAATCTTCCCTCCAGAGCTGCCGTTCATTAATGCTCCTACAAAATCTAACCTGCAAAACATGGTTCCGGATGAGTACTTTATTTTCGAAAAAGGTACGAATGTGAAAGAGTTTATCAAAGCTCTTCCAGATCCGGGTGCTGTGAAAAAAGGATTCTTGGGTACCATCATTTCTGAGTGCTTCCGTCGCTTCGGTACGATGAAATCCTCGATGATCCTCGATAAAATCAAAGAGCTGGGCTTTACGTACTCCACGAAAGCCGGTATCACGATTGCGGTCGCGGACATTGCCGTACCAGGTAAGAAGAAAGACATCCTCGATGAAGCCGATGCAAAAGTTGCGACTGTCATGACGCAGTTCCGTCGCGGTTTGATCACCGAAGACGAGCGCTATGACCGCGTTATCTCCATCTGGTCCAAAGCCAAGGACGAGGTAACTGAAGTGTTGATGAAATCGATGGATAAGTTCAACGCGATCTTTATGATGGCGAACTCCGGTGCCCGTGGTAACGTATCCCAGATCACTCAGCTGGCTGGTATGCGCGGTCTGATGGCAAACCCATCCGGTCGAATCATCGAGTTGCCGATTAAATCGAACTTCCGTGAAGGTCTGACCGTATTGGAGTACTTTATCTCCACGCACGGTGCGCGGAAAGGTCTCGCCGATACGGCACTGCGTACTGCGGACTCGGGTTATCTGACTCGTCGTCTCGTAGACGTTGCCCAAGACGTGATCGTCCGCGAAAGAGATTGCGGAACGGATAAAGGTATTCGCGTTACAGCGATCAAGGATGGTAAAGAAGAAATCGAGAAGCTGTCTGACCGTCTCATCGGACGTACATGCTTTGAGACACTGCGTCATCCTGTAACAAAAGAAGTGATTATCGGCCGCAACGAGGAGATTTCCGAAGAGGTAGCCGAGTATATCGAGAATGAAGGCATTACAGAAGTATATATCCGTAACGTACTTGCTTGCCGTACCAGCCATGGTGTCTGCAAATTGTGTTACGGACGCAACCTGGCAACAGGAGCCGAAGTGGAAGTTGGGGAAGCGGTTGGTATTATCGCGGCTCAATCCATTGGTGAGCCGGGTACCCAGCTGACTATGCGTACCTTCCATACCGGTGGGGTTGCGGGAGACGACATCACCCAAGGTTTGCCGCGTATTCAAGAGCTTTTCGAAGCGCGTAATCCGAAAGGGCAAGCAGTTATCTCCGAAATCGACGGGGAAGTGGTCGATATTCGCGAAGGTAAAGATCGTCGAGAAATCGAAGTTCGTGGGGACGCAGAAAATAAAGTGTACGCAGCTCCGTACGGTTCCCGTATCAAGGTAAGTGTTGGTGCGAAACTGAATGCTGGGGATGAGCTCACTGAAGGTTCTGTTGACCCGAAAGAAATGCTGAAAGTTCGCGGCATGCGCGGCGTTTCCAACTACATCTTGCAAGAGGTACAAAAGGTATACCGTATGCAAGGGGTAGAAATTAACGACAAGCACGTTGAGGTTATGATTCGTCAGATGCTCCGCAAACTGCGTGTCATCGACAGTGGCGATACGGACCTCTTGCCAGGCTCTTATGTAGAAGTACCTGAGTTTGAGCAAGCGAACGCAAAAGTATTGATCGAAGGAAGAAATCCAGCAGTAGGTCGTCCGGTTCTGTTGGGGATTACCAAAGCGTCCCTGGAAACCGACTCCTTCCTGTCGGCAGCTTCTTTCCAAGAAACGACTCGTGTTCTTACCGATGCAGCGATCAAAGGAAAAGTTGACCGCTTGCTGGGTCTGAAAGAGAACGTAATTATTGGGAAACTGGTACCAGCTGGTACAGGTATGTCTCGCTACCGCAATATCAAAGTAGCAAGTCAAGTAGATTACGAAGCAGAGCTTGAGGCGCTGAACGCGCAGCAAGAAGCAGTTTCTGTAGAGTAATCATGGCAAAGCGCCCATGCTGCTACGTGGGCGCTTTCCAAATCTTGCTATCGCAAATAAAAGTAGTCGGGCAGTTGACATCCAAAAGCCCACCTGATATTATATTCAAGTGTGCCTGACATCTGTACTTTGGAGGATATGAAAATCATGTCTTATGAAAAAGTAGAGCGGGCCAAGGAGTTAACGATCGGTATCAAGCAAACGATTAAAGCTGTAGAACACCAACAGGTAGAAGCGGTTTACATCGCCATTGATGCTGATAAGCGTTTGACCCAAAAAGTCGAGCTCCTTTGCAAAGAGAAGGGTGTTCCAGTCATTCATGTAGATTCCATGCGTCGATTAGGCAAAGCGTGCGGAATCGAAGTGGGAGCAGCTACGGCTGCGATTAAAAAGAGTGGTTGACGATGTTTTTGTCCGTGTTTACACGTTGCGTAGGTTTGGACAAGGACTTTCTATTTGACCCAAAATGACTCACCTGGATCTGTGGTCTTGAGATTGGGTATTAAGAAGGGAGGTAACATCATGCCTACAATTAACCAATTGGTACGTAAAGGTCGCGAGGATAAGGTTGTGAAGTCGAAGTCCCCAGCTCTTCAAAA
The DNA here is from genome assembly GCF_046622605.1 of Brevibacillus centrosporus. Taxonomy (NCBI): domain Bacteria; kingdom Bacillati; phylum Bacillota; class Bacilli; order Caryophanales; family Paenibacillaceae; genus Brevibacillus; species Brevibacillus centrosporus. The sequence goes on from NZ_CP176856.1 coordinate 232,907, forward strand.
AGGGTACAACAGCTTCAAGAAATCCCAAACCAACCAAAGCTCTCCTCAAAAACGTGGTGTTTGCACCCGTGTAGGTACCATGACTCCGAAAAAACCAAACTCCGCGTTGCGTAAATACGCTCGTGTGCGTTTGACTAACGGTATCGAGGTAACAGCTTACATCGGTGGTATTGGCCACAACCTGCAAGAGCATAGCGTCGTGCTTGTGCGCGGCGGTCGTGTAAAAGACTTGCCAGGGGTACGCTACCATATCGTTCGTGGTGCTCTTGACACTGCTGGTGTGAACAACCGTAAACAAGGTCGTTCCAAGTACGGTACTAAACGTCCAAAACCAGGTCAAGCAGCTGCAGCAGCGAAAAAGAAATAAGAAAACGCCCGTGAGTTGGCGTGAATTGATAACGAAAAGAAGGAGGGAATACGATGCCTCGTAAAGGTCCTGTAACCCGTCGTGACGTGCTGCCTGACCCTATTCACAACAGCAAGTTGGTTACTCGTTTGATTAACCGTCTGATGTTGGATGGTAAGCGCGGTGTAGCTCAGAACATTCTCTACAACGCATTTGACATCATCCAGGAGCGCACAGGTCGCAACCCGATGGAAGTTTTCGAAGAAGCACTGAAAAACGTAATGCCAGTACTGGAAGTAAAAGCTCGCCGTGTAGGTGGTGCTAACTACCAAGTACCAATCGAAGTAAAACCGGAGCGCCGCACCACTCTTGGTCTGCGTTGGATGGTTAACTACTCCCGTAACCGCGGTGAGAAAACCATGGAACAACGCCTGGCTAACGAGATCATGGATGCTGCTAACAACACCGGTGCAGCAGTGAAAAAGCGTGAAGACACGCACAAGATGGCTGAAGCGAACAAAGCGTTTGCTCACTATCGCTGGTAGGAAATTGAATCGGGTGTCCGTCTTGGATACCCGTTTATTCAAAAACACGAGTATGGAAGGAGCATACCTGAATGGCTCGCGAGTTCTCTTTGCCGAATACGCGTAATATCGGTATCATGGCTCACATCGATGCTGGTAAAACGACAACGACTGAGCGTATTCTGTTCTACACTGGTCGCGTTCATAAGATTGGTGAGGTGCACGAAGGTGCAGCTACCATGGACTGGATGGAACAAGAGCAAGAGCGCGGTATCACCATCACTTCGGCTGCTACTACTGCTCAATGGAATGGTCATCGAATCAACATTATCGACACACCAGGCCACGTAGACTTCACTGTAGAAGTTGAGCGCTCCCTGCGCGTTCTTGACGGTGCTGTTACCGTTTTTGACGCAAAAGGTGGCGTTGAGCCGCAAACCGAAACTGTATGGCGCCAAGCTGACCGCTATGGCGTACCGCGTATGTGCTACATCAACAAAATGGATATTCTGGGTGCTAACTTCGAAATGACCCTGGGCCAGATCAAAACTCGCCTGGGTGCAAATCCAGTAGCTATTCAATATCCAATCGGTGCAGAAGACCATTTCAAAGGCATGGTTGACCTGATCGAAATGAAGGCAATCGTGTACACGGATGACTTGGGTAAAACTTCTGATTCCACAGAAATCCCTGCTGATCTGAAAGAAAGATGTGATGAGCTTCGTCTCGCATTGGTTGAAGCAGCAGCAGAACAAGACGAAGAGCTCATGATGAAGTACTTGGAAGGCGAAGAGCTGACCAACGACGAAATCCGTGCTGCTCTGCGTAAAGGTACAATTGAGTGCAAACTGACTCCTGTAATGTGCGGTTCTTCTTACCGTAACAAAGGTGTTCAGCCTATGCTCGACAACGTAGTTACTTATCTGCCATCTCCGGTAGATATCCCAGCAATCAAAGGTACTCTGCCTGACACTGAAGACGAAGTTGAACGTCCTGCTGACGACAACGGTCCGTTCTCTGCTCTTGCTTTCAAGATCATGACTGACCCGTACGTAGGCCGTCTGACTTTCTTCCGCGTTTACTCTGGCGTACTGAACTCCGGTTCTTACGTTCTGAACTCTACTAAAGGTAAACGTGAACGTGTAGGTCGTATCCTGCAAATGCACGCAAACCACCGTGAAGAGATCCAAACGGTTTACTCCGGTGACATTGCTGCAGCTGTAGGTTTGAAAGATACCACAACTGGTGACACTCTGTGCGATGAAAAGTCTCCTGTAATCCTGGAGTCCATGGAATTCCCAGAGCCTGTTATCTCTGTTGCGATTGAACCAAAATCCAAAGCAGACCAAGACAAGATGGGTATCGGCCTGTCCAAGCTGGCTGAAGAGGATCCAACGTTCCGTACGCGCACAGACGAAGAGACTGGTCAAACAATCATCTCCGGTATGGGTGAGCTTCACCTGGAGATCATCGTTGACCGTCTGAAACGCGAATTTAAAGTCGAGTCGAACGTAGGTGCACCACAAGTTGCTTACCGCGAGACATTCCGCAAAGAAGCAAAAGTGGAAGGTAAATTCGTTCGTCAGTCCGGTGGTCGTGGTCAATACGGTCACGTTTGGGTGGAGTTCGCTCCTCTCGAACCAGGTCAAGGCTTCCAATTCGAAAACAAAATCGTCGGTGGTGTAGTACCGCGTGAATACATCCCTGCTGTTCAAGCGGGTATCGAAGAATCGATGAAAAATGGTGTTATCGCCGGCTTCCCGCTGGTTGATATCAAAGCTACTATCGTAGACGGTAGCTACCATGATGTCGACTCCTCCGAGATGGCATTTAAAGTAGCAGGTTCTCTCGCTCTGAAAGAAGCTGCGAAAAAATGTGGCGCAGTATTGCTCGAGCCAATCATGAAAGTAGAAGTTACAATGCCAGAAGAGTACATGGGCGACGTAATGGGCGACCTGAACTCCCGCCGCGGTCGTATCGAAGGTATGGAAGCTCGTGCAAACGCACAAGTTATCCGTGCAATGGTACCACTGTCCGAGATGTTTGGTTACTCCACAATTCTTCGTTCCCGTACCCAAGGCCGTGGCGTTTACTCCATGGTGCTCGACCACTACGAAGAAGTACCGAAATTCATCGCTGAAGAAATCGTTAAGAAATCCAAAGGCGAATAATTTCTGGTTCGACTTTATCTTGAAACAGGAAAGGTTTACAATATTGAAGGGACAACCCCGGATAGGGTAAACCTTTCTTCAACACATATACCCTTATATATAAGGAGGCTTTTCTCTCATGGCAAAAGCGAAATTTGAACGGAATAAACCACACGTTAACATCGGTACTATTGGTCACGTTGACCATGGTAAAACTACCCTGACTGCTGCTATTACAACTGTATTGGCACAACAAGGTAAAGCACAAGCTATGAACTATGCTGCAATTGACGCTGCTCCAGAAGAAAAAGAGCGCGGTATCACAATCAACACTGCACACGTTGAGTATGAAACTGACAACCGTCACTATGCACACGTTGACTGCCCTGGTCACGCGGACTATGTGAAAAACATGATTACTGGTGCTGCTCAAATGGACGGCGCAATCCTGGTTGTATCCGCAGCTGATGGCCCAATGCCACAAACTCGCGAACACATCCTGTTGTCCAAACAAGTAGGTGTACCATACATCGTAGTATTCATGAACAAATGCGACATGGTAGACGATGAAGAGTTGTTGGAACTGGTTGAAATGGAAATCCGTGACTTGCTGTCCCAATACGACTTCCCAGGTGACGACACTCCAGTAATCAAAGGTTCTGCTAAAGAAGCTTTGGATAACCCAACTGGTGACTGGGCTAAGAAAATCGCTGAGTTGATGGACGCTGTTGACAGCTACATCCCAACTCCTGAGCGTGCAACTGACAAGCCTTTCTTGATGCCTGTAGAGGACGTGTTCACGATCACTGGTCGTGGTACAGTTGCTACTGGTCGCGTAGAGCGCGGTGTAGTTAAAGTTGGTGACCAAGTTGAAATCATCGGCTTGGCTGAAGAAACTAAAAACACAACTGTAACTGGTGTTGAGATGTTCCGCAAATTGCTGGATTCCGCTCAAGCTGGTGACAACATCGGTGCTTTGCTGCGCGGTGTTGACCGTAAAGACATCGAGCGTGGACAATGCTTGGCGAAACCAGGTTCCGTTAAGCCTTACACCAAGTTCAAAGCAGAAGTTTACGTTCTGTCCAAAGAAGAAGGCGGACGTCACACTCCTTTCTTTGCTAACTACCGTCCACAATTCTACTTCCGTACAACTGACGTAACAGGTATCATCCAACTGCCAGAAGGCGTTGAAATGATCATGCCTGGCGACAACACTGAGTTCACTGTTGAACTGATCGCTCCAGTAGCGATGGAACAAGGTACTCGCTTCGCTATCCGCGAAGGTGGCCGTACAGTAGGCGCTGGCGTTGTAGCTTCCATCGAAGCTTAATTGATTGAAAGAAGAACCCGACAACCTCGTGTTGTCGGGTTTTTTACTTTTTGTTACCTTCCATTTATCGGATTTTTTCATGACTCCCATCAAAATGATTCAGCCAGAGGGATTGTGGGAATGTGCTACAATACGATCAGGATTTGGATGGGGGAAGAGAGATGAAAAACAAAGAGCGATTATTGTTTGTCATGCTGGCTGGGGTAGTGACACTCTGGGGCTTGAATGTCGTGATGGTCAAGTATCTAACCATGTTTCCGCCGATGTATGTAGCGGCGATCCGGATGACCATTGCAGGGGTCTTTTTAGCACCGATTCTTCTTCAGTACCGAAAAAGCCTGCGAATTGGGTGGGCCAATTGGCTGTTAGCTGCAGGGGTAGGAGCAACCTCGATTGCTCTTCATCAAATTACATTGGCAACTGGAGTACAGTACACATCTGCGGGAAATGCATCGCTGATTTTAGGACTGAATCCTCTGGCAACGGCTTTGCTTGCGATGGTGTTATTGGGGGAAGGAATGTCCTGGCGTAAAGCATGGGGAATTGCGATTGGTTTTGCGGGAGTATTAATCGTAGTCATTTCTCAGCATGGCGGCATTCATGTGAATGGATGGGGAGACGCCATTATGTTTTTCTCCATGCTGATGTATGTGGCAGGTGGACTACTAATTCGAAAGCTCTCCTTACGAGGAGTACCGGTCTTATTAATCACGGTACTGTCACAGTGGTTCGGGGTCCTGTTTTTATGGATAGCCGCTTTAATGGTGCAGCCGGCTTCTTATTATATAGGTTTGGATGTAACGCCATTCCAATGGCTCGTGATTCTGACATCCGCTGTTCTTTCCACCGCTGTTGGTTCGGTGGGATGGAACTATGGGATTCGTCAACTCGGTGCAAGCAGAACGGCAGTATTTTTGAACGGAATGCCATTGGCTAGCTTGTTGTTCGCGGCTTTGTTTTTAGGGGAGCAGCTGCTACTGGTTCATTTACTGGCGTTACTAATGATTGTAGGTGGCGTCTATCTGGGATCGCGGAGTCAGCTAAAGCCGAATTCCGCCCCAGGTGTTGTACCGTCCGATATAACGACAAAAGCGTAGGGATACCCCCTACGCTTCTTCGTTTTGCTCCCATTGGTTAATCATATGGTGGGCAGTGAGTCGAAGTCTGTCAAAAATCTGTTGGCGAATGCCGCTTTCTATCCCTGTCTGATCCATAGCCTTCTCCATGCATTGCAGCCAAGCTGCTGCTTGATCAGCACCGATAGGAAAACGCATATGTCGAGCGCGCAGCATGGGATGGCCGTGGATGTCAGAGTAAAGGGTAGGCCCGCCTAAGAACTGCGTGAGAAACTGATACTGCCGTTCTTTGACGGGAGTCAGATCCTCAGGAAAAAGAGGAGCTAGATCCGGGTGACGTTTCACATGGTTATAAAAAATATCGACAAGACGAGCCAAAGTCTCAGCACCGCCAATGCGCTCATATGGGGTAAGGTTGTCCGTAGACATCGGGCACGTAACCTCCTTTGCATTGAAAAATCCACCCCTAGTATAACGTGTTTCTTCTATTATAGATAGCAGAGGGGCAAAGTTGGCAACCAATCCCGCTTGCGTTTTTTGGACGAGATCTGTAATATGGTCAAAGTGAGCCAATTGCGGTTCGCTCGCTTGTACAAAAAAAGTACGGAAGCCTAAGAAAAAACTTGCGTTGCCCAATGCTTTTTAGTACAATAGTGAATGTTGGTCATGGACTTGCGATGATGTGGGAGGTTGCTGACACACCCGGCCCCTTTGCCATGACCGGGGTGCAGGATATTTCCACGGAGAAATGTCTGTTTAGAAAATGGGCGAAAAAGGAGGGACTAAAATGGCAAAGCAAAAGATTCGTATTCGTTTGAAGGCGTATGATCACAAAATCCTGGATCAGTCTGCAGAGAAAATCGTAGACACTGCGAAGCGTTCCGGTGCAAATGTATCCGGTCCAATTCCACTCCCTACGGAGAAAGCTGTTTACACTATCCTGCGTGCGGTTCATAAGTACAAAGATTCTCGCGAGCAATTCGAGATGCGTACTCACAAGCGTTTGATCGACATTCTGAATCCTACACCACAAACAGTAGATGCTTTGATGCGTCTGGATCTGCCATCTGGCGTGGATATCGAGATCAAGCTGTAAGGTCCCAAAACGCGATACACGCGCAGGCGTTGTCTTGCTAAGCGTGTTATACCAAGCATCAAACCCCTGAAATGGCACCCCTGCGCATCGGTGGGGACTTGATACAACATTAAAACGTTTTGTTGAAATAAGCACAGGAGGTGGCACTAATGACCAAAGGAATCTTAGGGAAAAAACTTGGCATGACTCAAGTTTTTGGTCCGAACGGAACAGCGATTGCTGTAACGGTCATCGAGGCTGGTTCTAACGTAGTTCTCCAAAAGAAAGACCTGGAGAATGACGGTTATGAAGCAATTCAAATCGGCTTTGAAGACAAAAAAGAGCAGCGCGCTAACAAGCCGGAAAAAGGACATGCAGCGAAAGCTAACACTGCTCCTAAGCGCTTCGTTCGCGAAATTCGCGGAGTTAACCTCGCAGACTTTGAGGTTGGTCAAGAGTTGAAAGCTGACATTTTTGCTGAGGGAGAAATCGTTGACGTAGCTGGCGTATCCAAGGGTAAAGGTTTCCAAGGTGCGATCAAACGTCACAATCAATCCCGCGGTCCTATGGCTCACGGTTCGCGCTACCATCGCGGCCCAGGTTCTATGGGTGCTGTAGCTCCAAACCGCGTATTTAAAGGTCAAACACTGCCAGGTCAAATGGGTGGCGACAACGTAACCATTCAAAACCTGGAAGTAGTAAAAGTAGATGCTGAGCGTAACCTGATTCTCGTTAAAGGCTCCGTGCCTGGTCCGAAAAACAGCTGCGTATTGGTATCCACGGCAGTCAAGAAGAACTAGTTAGGAAAGGAGGAACTGACATGCCGAAAGTAGCTCTTTATAACCAATCCGGTTCTCAAGTTGGCGAAATCGAATTGGCAGACAGCGTGTTTGGTATCGAGCCTAACAGCGCAGTTCTGTTCGATGCGATCGTGATGCAGCAAGCATCCCAACGTCAAGGAACTCATGATGTAAAGAACCGCTCTGAAGTACGTGGTGGTGGCCGCAAGCCATGGCGCCAAAAAGGTACAGGTCGCGCACGCCAAGGTTCCATTCGCTCTCCGCAATGGAAAGGTGGCGGTGTTGTATTCGGTCCAACGCCGCGCAAATACGGTTACAAACTGAACCGTAAAGTTCGTCGTTTGGCTCTGAAATCCGCTCTGTCCACAAAAGTTCAAAACAATGAACTCTTGGTATTGGAAGCTCTGAATTTCGCAGCTCCTAAGACCAAAGAAATGACTGCTGTACTCAGCAGCCTGAAAGTAGATCGCAAAGTTCTGATCGTTACCTCCGAGTATGATCAAAACGTTGCTCTCTCTTCCCGCAACATCCCAGGTGCAAAAATCGTAGATGCTGCAGGCATTAACGTTCTGGATCTGGTAGCGCATGACAAAGTAATCGTGACGAAAGAAGCGGTTGCGAAAGTAGAGGAGGTGCTCGCATAATGAAGAGCCTTCATGATGTTCTTAAACGCCCTGTCATTACCGAGCGCACCACTGACATGATGGCTGAGAAAAAGTACGTTTTCGAAGTACCTCTCAAAGCCAACAAGACAGAAATCAAGCAAGCTGTTGAAAAAGTATTTGGCGTAAAAGTAGAAGCAGTTAACACCGTTCGTGTTCCTGCGAAACCAAAACGCTACGGAAAATACTCCGGTTACACCTCTGAGTGGAAGAAAGCGATCGTAAAGCTGACTGATGACAGCAAAGAATTGGCCTTCTACGAGGGAGTATAACCTCGACGACTACCGAAAAGGAGGGTATTAACATGGGTCTCAAGAAGTTTAAACCGACTTCTCCTGGTCGTCGCCAAATGACGGTTTCTACTTTCGAGGAGATTACTACTTCAACTCCCGAAAAATCCTTGCTCGCGCCTCTTTCCAAGAAAGCTGGCCGCAACAACCAAGGAAGAATTACCGTTCGTCATCAAGGTGGCGGTCACAAACGTAAATACCGTATTATCGACTTCAAGCGTAACAAAGATGGCATCGTAGGTCGCGTAGCTACTATCGAGTACGATCCAAACCGTTCCGCTAACATCGCACTGATCAACTATGCTGACGGTGAAAAACGTTACATCCTCGCTCCTCACAACCTGAAAGTGGGCGATGAGATCGTATCTGGTGCAGATGCCGACATCAAAATCGGTAACGCATTGCCACTGGAAAAAATTCCAGTTGGTACTACGATCCACAACATTGAGCTGAAACCTGGTAAAGGTGGCCAACTGGTTCGTGCAGCTGGTACATCCGCTCAATTGCTCGGTCGTGATGGTGAGTTCGTAATCGTACGCCTTTCTTCCGGTGAAACTCGCCGCATTCATAACGTATGCCGCGCTACCATCGGTCAAGTAGGTAACCTGGATCATGAATTGGTTAACATCGGTAAAGCGGGTCGTTCCCGTTGGTTGGGTATTCGTCCAACTGTACGTGGTAGCGTAATGAACCCTAACGATCACCCACACGGTGGTGGTGAAGGCCGCGCTCCAATCGGACGTAAAGCACCTGTTACTCCTTGGGGTAAACCAACTCTGGGTCTCAAGACTCGCAAGAAGAAGAACAAATCCGATCAATACATTATCCGCCGTCGCAAGAAATAAGCTAGGCTGATACTATAACCGAACGCCTTTGGCGAAGGGAGGTTCACTAATGGGACGTAGCTTAAAAAAGGGTCCTTTCGTGGATGACCACTTGATGAAAAAAGTTGACGAGCAAAATGAAAAGAACGAGAAGCGCGTGATCAAAACTTGGTCCCGTCGTTCCACCATCTTCCCTCAGTTCGTAGGACATACTTTTGCTGTGTACGATGGTCGTAAACATGTACCAGTGTATGTTTCGGAAGACATGGTTGGTCATAAATTGGGTGAATTCGCACCAACTCGTACCTTCAAGGGTCACGTCGACAACGACAAGAAATCCAAGAAGCGCTAATTTTCTCTTGACAGAGAGGAGGTACAAAGATGGAAGCAAAAGCAGTTGCTCGCAATATTCGCATCGCGTCTCGTAAAGTCCGCCTGGTGGTTGACTTGATCAGAGGCAAGCAAGTAGGTGAAGCTTTGGCGATCCTGAAACACACGCCTAAAGCAGCATCTCCAGTTGTTGAAAAGCTCCTGAAGTCGGCTATTGCAAACGCTGAGCACAACTATGAGCTGGATCCAAACAACCTCGTAGTGGGCAAAATCTTCGTAGACCAAGGTCCTACGTTGAAGCGTTTCCGTCCGCGCGCTATGGGCCGCGCTAGCCGCATCCATAAACGCACGAGCCACATCACCGTGGTACTAAACGAGAAATAAGGAGGGATTACGTGTGGGTCAAAAGGTAAGCCCGGTCGGTCTTCGTATCGGTGTCATCCGTGACTGGGAGTCCAAGTGGTACGCTGACAAGGACTTCGCGACACTGTTGCATGAAGACTTGAAAATCCGCAAGTTTGTAAAAGGGCGTCTGAAAGATGCTGCAGTATCCACAATCGAAATCGAGCGCGCAGCTAATCGCGTGAACGTTACGATTCACACCGCTAAGCCTGGTATGGTAATTGGTAAAGGTGGAGCAGAGGTAGAAATTCTGCGTAAATCCTTGACTGATCTGACTGGCAAGCGTGTACACATCAACATCAACGAAGTAAAACGTCCGGATCTGGATGCTACTCTGGTAGCTGAAAACATTGCACGCCAACTGGAAAACCGCATTTCCTTCCGCCGTGCGCAAAAGCAATCGATCACTCGTACGCTGCGCGCTGGTGCAAAAGGTATCAAAACCTTGGTTAGCGGTCGCCTTGGCGGTGCTGATATCGCACGTTCTGAAGGTTACAGCGAAGGTACAGTTCCTCTTCACACTCTGCGTGCTGACATCGACTACGGTACTGCTGAAGCACATACCACTTATGGTCGTATCGGTGTAAAAGTGTGGATCTATCGTGGAGAAGTCCTTCCGGCGAGAAAGAACGTCGCTACTGAGGAAGGAGGCAAGTAATCATGTTGACGCCAAAACGCGTGAAACACCGTAAACAACACCGCGGAAAAATGGCTGGTAACGCTAAAGGCGGTACTACTGTTGCGTTCGGTGAATACGGATTGCAAGCATTGGAACCATCTTGGGTAACAAACCGTCAAATCGAGGCAGCTCGTATTGCGATGACTCGTTACATCAAACGTGGTGGTAAGGTTTGGATTAAAATCTTCCCTGATAAACCAATTACGCAAAAGCCGCTCGAAGTACGGATGGGTTCCGGTAAAGGTTCTCCTGAGAAATGGGTAGCGGTAGTGAAACCAGGCAAGATCATGTTTGAACTTGCTGGCGTTCCTGAAGAAGTCGCTCGCGAAGCTATGCGTCTGGCTATGCACAAACTGCCTATCAAGTGCAAGTTCGTGAAGCGTGAAGAAGTGGGTGGTGACGCACATGAAGGCTAATGAGTACCGTAACTTGACCACTGCCGAGATCGAACAAAACGTCGCTTCTTTGAAAGAAGAGTTGTTCAACCTTCGTTTCCAGCTGGCTACGGGTCAACTCGAAACCACATCTCGCATTAAACAAGTGCGTAAGGATATCGCACGTGCGAAAACCATCCTGCGCCAGAGAGAATTGGGAATCGGCTAATTAAAGGAAGGAGGTTTGAACGATGACCGCAGAACGCAATATGCGTCGAACAGTTACTGGTCGCGTTGTTTCCGACAAGATGGATAAAACCATCGTTGTTCTGGTTGAAACTTACAAGACTCACCCGCTGTACGGAAAACGCATGAAATTCTCCAAAAAGTTCAAGGCTCACGACGAGAACAACACGGCAAAAGTGGGCGACATCGTAGAAATCATGGAAACACGTCCATTGTCCAAAGACAAACGTTTCCGTTTGGTACGTATCGTCGAAGAGGCAGTAATCGTATAAGTCAGATTTTCGGATATCAAATCCGAAAGGAGGAACAGTAAATGATCCAAACTCAGACGAGATTGGCTGTTGCTGACAACTCCGGTGCAAAGGAACTCATGTGCATCAAGGTTCTGGGTGGTTCCGGTCGCAAAACGGCGAACATCGGCGATGTTATCGTGTGCTCCGTTAAATCCGCTACACCCGGCGGCGTTGTCAAGAAAGGTCAAGTAGTTAAAGCGGTTGTAGTACGCACAGTAAGCGGCGTTCGTCGTCAGGATGGTTCTTACATCCGTTTCGATGAAAATGCAGCAGTAGTTATCAAAGACGACAGATCCCCACGTGGAACTCGTATCTTTGGACCTGTAGCTCGTGAGCTCCGCGACAAGGATTTCATGAAGATCATCTCTCTGGCTCCAGAGGTTATCTAATTGAACGGCAAAACTCAGGCAGTTTGTTCGATAGGAGGTGCACCAAGCGATGCACGTTAAAAAAGGCGACACTGTTATCGTAAATGCGGGTAAAGATAAAGGCAAAAAAGGTCGCGTTCTCGCTGCTTATCCGAAGAAAGAACGCGTTCTGGTTGAAGGTATCAACCTCGTTAAGAAACACAGCCGTCCGTCTCAAGCTAACCCGCAAGGTGGCATTGTGACTCAAGAAGCAGCGATTCACGTTTCCAATGTATCTTTGATCGATCCGAAGTCCGGAAAAGCTACTCGCATCGGTTACAAAGTATTGGAGAACGGCAAGAAAGTTCGGTACGCGAAAAAGTCTGGCGAAGTACTCGACAAGTAGTCAGGTTGGAAAGGAGGATGTCCTTAGATGGCAACAAGACTGAAAGAAAAGTATACCAATGAAATCGTGCCTGGCTTGATGAGCAAGTTTGCTTATACTTCCATCATGCAAGTGCCGAAAGTTGAAAAGATCATCATCAACATGGGTGTAGGCGAAGCGGTTGCTAACGCTAAATCCTTGGATACTGCGGTAGAAGACCTGCAAATCATCGCTGGTCAAAAACCTGTAGTAACACGCGCTAAGAAATCCATCGCTGGTTTCAAACTGCGTGAAGGTATGCCGATCGGTGCGAAGGTTACTCTGCGCGGCGAGCGTATGTACCACTTCCTCGACAAGCTGATGAACGTATCTCTTCCACGTGTACGTGACTTCCGTGGAATCTCTTCCAAGGCATTTGACGGCCGTGGTAACTACACACTTGGTCTGAAGGAACAACTGATCTTCCCTGAGATCGAGTACGATAAAATTGACAAGGTACGCGGTATGGACATCGTAATTGTCACTTCCGCGAAAACGGATGAGGAAGCACGTGAACTGCTGACTCAAATGGGTATGCCATTCCGTAAATAAACCCACTCGTAAGGAGGGAAGAATGTGGCAAAGAAATCAATGATCATCAAGCAACAGCGGGAGCCGAAGTTTGCAGTACGCGCGTACACTCGTTGCGAGCGTTGCGGACGTCCTCACTCCGTATTGCGCAAATTCAAACTCTGCCGTATTTGCTTCCGTGAACTTGCTTATAAAGGTCAAATTCCAGGCGTGAAAAAAGCAAGCTGGTAATTTGAAACGGGAAGGAGGTTTTCTCTCATGGTTATGACTGATCCAATCGCAGATATGTTGACACGCATTCGTAACGCCAACATGGTTCGCCACGAGAAAGTGGAAATCCCGGCGTCCACCATCAAGAAGGAAATCGCGCGCATTCTGAAAGAAGAAGGATTCATCCGCGATGCGGAGTTTGTTGAGGACAACAAACAAGGAATCATCCGCGTTTTCCTGAAGTACGGTGCTGAAAACGAGCGCGTAATCACAGGTCTGAAACGTATCTCCAAACCAGGTCTTCGTGTTTATGCAAAGAACAATGAAGTACCAAAGGTTTTGGGTGGCCTCGGTTGCGCAATCATCTCCACATCCGCTGGTGTGATGACGGACAAGCAAGCTCGTCAAGCAGCAGTTGGTGGAGAAGTACTCGCATACATTTGGTAATCCAACAGAATTGATAAATAGCACAGGAGGTGCACCACATGTCTCGTGTCGGTAGAAAACCGATCGTGGTACCTGCAGGCGTTACCCTCACTCTGAACGGAACTGAGCTGACGGTAAAGGGCCCTAAGGGTCAACTCGTTCGTAACTTTCATGAAGATATCAAAATCAACATCGCTGAGAATGAAGTAGTTGTTGAGCGTCCTAGCGACAACAAACTGCATCGTTCCCTTCACGGTACGACTCGTGCGCTTGTTGCCAACATGGTAAAAGGCGTATCGGAAGGCTTCACTCGCACTCTGGAACTGGTCGGTGTAGGTTACCGTGCAGCTAAATCCGGATCCGGTGTAACACTGTCTCTCGGTTTCTCCCATCCAGTTGAGGTAACTCCTGAAGCGGGTATTGAAATCGACGTGCCAAACCAAACCACTCTGGTGGTTAAAGGGATCAACAAAGAGCGCGTAGGTCAAGTTGCCGCTGAAATCCGTGCACTGCGCAAACCTGAGCCATACAAAGGTAAAGGTATCAAGTACAGTGATGAAGTGGTTCGTCGTAAAGAAGGTAAAAAAGGTAAATAAGCTTCTAGCTTCATGAGAAAGGAGGCCGCTTAATGTTTACGAAAGCTGATAAAAACAAAGCTCGGAAAAAACGTCACCTGCGCATCCGCAAACGCGTGATTGGTTCTACCATTCGCCCGCGTCTGAACGTGTTCCGTTCTTCTAAGCACATCTACGCTCAACTGATCGACGATGCAACTGGAGTAACTCTGGTATCTGCATCCTCTCTGGATAAAGAGCTGGGCCTGAAAAATGGCGCTAACGTGGAAGCTGCTACAGCTGTTGGTACACTGATCGCTAAGCGTGCACAAGAAAAAGGTGCAACTGAAGTGATTTTTGACCGCGGCGGTTACATCTATCATGGACGTATTAAAGCACTGGCAGAAGCAGCTCGCGAAGCTGGTCTGCAATTCTAACAACAAGGAGGGTAAGGAATGCGTATCGACCCTAGCAAATTAGAGCTCGAAGAAAAAGTAGTCGCTGTTAACCGTGTAGCTAAAACGGTTAAGGGTGGACGTCGTATGAGCTTTAGCGCCCTGGTTGTTGTGGGTGACCGTAACGGCCATGTAGGTGCTGGTATGGGTAAAGCTCAAGAGGTTCCAGACGCTATTCGCAAAGCGATTGACGACGCTAAGAAAAAACTGATCCGTGTACCAATGAGAGGAACGACTGTTCCGCACGAAGTACTGTGCCAATTTGGTGCTGGTAAAGTTCTCATCAAACCTGCTTCCGCCGGTACTGGTGTAATCGCAGGTGGACCTATCCGTGCCGTTCTTGAACTGGCTGGTGTAGGTGACGTTTTGAGTAAGTCTCTTGGTTCCAACAATCCTATCAACATGGTCAACGCTACGCTGGAGGGCCTGGGCCGTCTGAAAACAGCGGAAGATGTCGCGAAATTGCGCGGTAAGACTGTTGACGAGTTGTTGGGTTAATAAGGGAGGGAATGAACATGGCAAAATTGCAAATCACCCTCACACGTAGCCTGATCGGACGTCCAGTAGGACAACAGGAAACTGTAAAAGCACTGGGTCTTCGTAAAATCAACTCCACTGTAGTGAAGGAAGACAACGCCGCTATCCGTGGAATGGTTTTCAAAGTGAAGCACTTGGTTGACGTGAAAGAAGTATAATTGAACATCTCAAGAGTTAGGAGGTGCAACGTATGAAATTGCATGAACTGCAACCTGCAGAAGGATCCCGTCACACTCGTAAGCGCATCGGTCGCGGTATCGGTAGCGGTACTGGCAAAACTGCTGGTAAAGGTCACAAAGGTCAAAACGCTCGTTCCGGTGGCGGCGTACGCCCAGGTTTCGAGGGTGGTCAAAACCCATTGTACCGTCGTCTGCCTAAGCGCGGTTTCACTAACATTAGCCGTAAAGAATTCGCGATTGTTAGCCTGGACGCGCTGAACCGTTTTGAAGAGGGTACTGTAGTAACACCTGAGCTTCTGAAAGAAACCGGTGTTATCAGTGCGCTGCGCGACGGTGTTAAGGTTCTTGCTAACGGCGAACTGACAGTGAAGCTGACTGTAAAAGCTCACAAGTTCTCCGGAGCTGCTGCTGAGAAGATCGCACAAGTCGGTGGAACAACCGAGGTGATCTAATGTTAGCGTCCTTAACTAACATTTTTAAGATTAGCGACCTGCGTCGTAAAATCCTGTTTACGCTCATGATGTTGGTAGTATTCCGGATCGGAAGCTTTGTACCAGTTCCTAACGTAAACGTCGAGTTGTTTCAGCAGAACACAAACCACTTGCTTGGATTGTTGAACACCTTTTCTGGTGGAGCTCTGAAAAACTTCTCGATTTTTGCTATGGGTATCATGCCGTATATTACGGCGTCGATTATCATGCAGCTGTTATCGATGGACGTTGTTCCAAAGCTTACGCAATGGGCACGTGAAGGTGAGGTTGGTCGACGCAAGATCGCTACGGTTACCCGCTACAGTACAATTGTCCTCGGTGCGATTCAATCCGTCGGGATGACAATTGGATTCAATAATATGGCGCCTGGCTTGCTCAGCGATACATCCGTTGGCAGCTATGCACTTATTGCATTGACACTGACAGCAGGTACCGCGTTCTTGATGTGGATGGGTGAACAGATTACCGAGAAAGGTATCGGTAACGGGATTTCGATCCTGATCGTATCCGGTATCATCGCGAACATTCCAAATGGAATCGAAACGATCTACTCGACTCAGTTCGCTGATCCATCCCAGAACATTTTCTTCAGCATCGTCAAAGTTGTGATTATCTTGCTGGTGATCCTCGCTATTATTGTCGGGGTTATCTTTATACAGCAAGGTGTGCGTAAGATTCCAGTGCAATATGCCAAACGCGTGGTTGGACGGAAAATGTACGGTGGTCAATCTACCCACATTCCACTGAAAGTCAACTCGGCTGGTGTTATTCCTGTTATCTTCTCCATCTCGCTTGTAATTTTCCCTTCGACAATCGCTCAGTTCTGGGTTGACCAATCCGGAACAGGTATTGCCAACTGGATTTATCAAAACTTCCAAGTTAGTGCACCGCTTGGAATGGCTTTGTACGCCATCTTGATTATCGGGTTTACTTATTTCTATACCTTTGTACAGATGAATCCTGTGCAAATGGCAGAGAACATGAGGAAAAATGGCGGTTACATTCCTGGTATTCGACCTGGTAAAAACACTGAGGTGTACATTACTCGTACATTGAACCGCTTAACATTGGCGGGCGCTCTCTTCCTGATGCTGATTTCCATCTTGCCGTTCTTCTTCAGCAAGCTGGCAAATCTGCCGCAGTCGATTTATATCGGTGGTACTTCGCTCTTGATCGTAATCGGGGTTGCCCTGGATACGATGAAACAGATCGAAAGCCAGATGATCAAGCGTCACTACCAAGGGTTCATCAAGTAATACCTGGGTTTTTACAGAAAAGCCTCTGTAAGCTTTTCTTTATGGGACGGAGGGAATGGACGTGAATATAATTCTGATGGGACTGCCTGGAGCCGGTAAAGGTACACAGGCAGAACGAATCGTTGAAGAGTTTAACATCCCGCACATTTCGACTGGTGATATGTTCCGCGCAGCAGTCAAAAATGAGACATCACTTGGGCTTGAAGCGAAGTCCTACATGGATAAAGGCTTGCTCGTTCCAGATGAAGTGGTTATCGGGATCGTGCGGGAACGTCTGTCGATGGACGACTGCGAAAAAGGGTTTCTCTTGGATGGATTCCCTCGCACCGTTCCACAGGCAGAAGCGTTGACAGCGACTGTTAAGGAGCTGGGACGCGAAATTGATCACGTCATTAATATCAATGTTCGCCGGGAATTGCTGATTGAACGTCTGACCGGTCGCTGGATCTGCCCAGTATGTGGAGCTAGCTATCATACGATGTTCAACCCTCCAAAAGAGGCTGGTGTATGTGATAAAGATGGTGGTAAACTGTATCAGCGTGAAGACGACAAGCCGGAAGTGGTAGCACAACGACTTGATGTCAACATCGCTCAAACACAACCACTGATCGATTATTACTCCGCTCAGGAGCTCCTGCGAGATATTAATGGAGAGCAAGATATCCAGGTAGTGTTTGCGGAAATTAAGTCTCTGCTAAGAGGGTAATTGCGAATGATTATCCTGAAGTCGAAATCAGAACTTGAGGTTATGCGCGAAGCAGGTCGCATTGTCGCACTCACCCATCAAGAACTGGCCAAGGCAATCAAGCCTGGTGTTACGACAAAGCAACTTGACGAAATTGCCGAGACGTTTATCCGTAGCATGGGAGCAATTCCATCATTTAAAGGCTACGGTGGCTTTCCAGGAAGTATCTGTGCTTCAGTCAATGAAGAACTCGTACACGGGATCCCAGGAAAGCGGATGCTGCAAGAGGGAGACATCATTAGTTTGGACATCGGTGCCCAGTTTGAAGGGTTCCATGGAGACTCCGCTTGGACGTATCCGGTTGGGACAGTTTCTGTTGAAAATCAGAATCTGCTGCGAGTGACAGAAGAATCGTTGTTCAAGGGGCTTGAAAAAGCTGTACCAGGGGCACGATTGTCTGATATCTCCCATGCCATTCAGATTCATGCAGAAGCTGCCGGCTTCACACTCGTTCGCGAGTATGTGGGGCATGGGATTGGGCAAAACTTGCACGAAGATCCGCAGGTTCCTAACTACGGGCCTCCCGATCGAGGTCCCCGTTTGAAACCAGGCATGGTGTTGGCGATTGAGCCAATGGTAAATGCCGGCGAACGTTATGTCCGCACATTGGAGGACAATTGGACGGTAGTAACAGTGGATCGGAAAACATGTGCTCATTTTGAACACACCATCGCGATAACGGAAGATGGTCATGAGATTTTTACACGTCTGTAAACGATGGAATCCTCAAAATGGGGATTGTCGTCCAACGTGTCGACGATAAGTTCGTTGTGTGATCATTTCGCAAAACTCATGGTCTGACTGAAGAGCAGAAGAAAGGAGAGTTTACCATGGCAAAAGATGATGTAATTGAGGTGGAAGGAACGGTAATCGAGCCTTTGCCGAATGCTATGTTTCGGGTAGAATTAGAGAATGGACACAAGATCCTTGCTCACGTTTCCGGAAAAATCCGCATGCACTTTATCCGTATCCTGCCTGGGGATAAAGTAACTGTTGAACTGTCGCCGTACGACTTAACCCGCGGACGTATTACGTACCGCTATAAATAGTTAGTAAAACCCCTAGAAAAGGGAGGCAAGAACCATGAAAGTGAGACCTTCGGTTAAACCGATCTGCGAGAAATGCAAGGTTATCCGTCGTAAAGGTAACGTAATGGTTATTTGTGAAAATCCTAAGCATAAGCAAAAACAAGGGTAAACAAGGAGGTGCTTTTTACACATGGCACGTATTGCAGGCGTTGACTTGCCACGCGAAAAACGCGTTGAAGTCGCTCTTACCTACATCTTTGGTATTGGCCGCCCCACGTCTCAAAAAATTCTGTCCGCCGCTGGCGTAGATGTGAATACTCGCGTTCGTGATCTGACAGAAGACGAAGTTGCTAAACTTCGTGAGTACATTGACAAAACCGTCAAGGTGGAAGGTGATCTCCGTCGTGAGATTTCCCTGAACATCAAGCGTCTGATGGAAATCGGCTGCTTCCGCGGTATTCGTCATCGTCGTGGGCTTCCAGTTCGCGGTCAACGTACTAAAACAAATGCTCGTACGCGCAAAGGTCCACGCCGTACAGTAGCAAACAAGAAGAAGTAAAGGAGGGTAATCTGACATGGCGAAAAGAAAACAGGCTACAGCTGCTCGTACCCGTCGTCGTGACCGTAAGAATGTTGAAGTCGGCGTAGCACACATCCGTTCTACATTCAACAACACGATTGTGACGATCACTGATCCACACGGAAACGCGATCTCTTGGTCCAGTGCTGGTTCCCTCGGTTTCAAGGGTTCCCGTAAAAGCACTCCATTTGCTGCGCAAATGGCTGCTGAAGCGGCTGCTCGTGTTGCGATGGAACACGGCATGCGTTCTCTTGAAGTATCAGTAAAAGGCCCAGGTGCTGGTCGTGAAGCTGCGATCCGTTCCCTGCAAGCTACTGGTCTTGAAGTGAACATGATTAAAGACGTGACGCCAATTCCGCACAACGGTTGCCGTCCACCAAAACGTCGCCGCGTGTAACTGGTTTATATCGTTCAGAACATGTCCATACTAGAATGGTAAATTCTGATTTATAGCTTGTCATGCACGCAAACGGTAAACCGCCGGGGAAATTCCTGAGTGGGCACGTATGCGGCCCACCCAAGGATTTCGACGTTTTGAAGGAGGGTTTGTTTAATGATAGAAATAGAAAAACCAAAAATCGAGGTTGTGGAAGTAAGCGACGACAACTCGTATGGAAAGTTTGTTGTAGAACCTCTTGAGCGTGGATACGGAACTACCCTTGGCAACTCGCTGAGACGAATTCTTCTTTCGTCCTTGCCAGGCGCGGCAGTTCGTACCGTGCAAATCGATGGGGTTCTTCACGAGTTCTCTACGGTGGAAGGCGTCGTTGAAGATGTAACCGAGATCATCCTGAACATCAAAGGCTTGGCGCTGAAGATCCATTCCGATGAAGAAAAAGTAATCGAGATCGATGCAGAAGGCGAAGGCGTTGTCAAAGCGGGAGATATCCGTGCTGACAGTGATGTGGAGGTCTTAAACCCTGATCTTCATATTGCAACGTTGGCGAATGGCGGTCGTCTGCATATCCGCATGACAGCTGGACGTGGTCGTGGTTATGTTCAATCAGATGGAAATAAATCGGAGGATCTCCCAATTGGTGTGATTCCGATTGATTCGATCTACACGCCGATCAAGCGCGTTAACTATCAAGTGGAAAATACCCGTGTAGGGCAAATGACCAACTATGACAAGTTGACCCTTGAGGTTTGGGCAAACGGCAGCATCAGTCCGGAAGAGGCCGTTAGCCTCGGCGCCAAAATCATGACGGAACACCTGAACCTGTTTGTCGGTCTGACCGACGAGGCGAAAGATGCTGAAATCATGGTAGAAAAGGAAGAAGACAAGAAAGAGAAAGTGCTCGAGATGACTATTGAAGAGCTCGATCTTTCTGTTCGTTCCTACAACTGCTTGAAGCGTGCCGGTATCAACACCGTGCAAGAGCTGACGCAGAAGACCGAAGAGGACATGATGAAAGTGCGCAACCTGGGACGCAAATCTCTGGAAGAAGTTCAAGAAAAGTTGGCTGAGTTGGGCCTGTCCCTCCGCAGCGACGACTAGAGCCAGTAGAATACCCGTAAGCACGCTCTGTTCTCTCGAGTAAGAGGGAGGTAAGAACATGGCACAACGTAAATTGGGTCGTCGTAGCGATGCACGTAAAGCGCTGTTCCGCGACTTGGTAACTGACCTGATCATCAACGAGCGCATCGTAACTACAGAGATGAAGGCGAAAGAACTGCGCCCAATCGCTGAGAAAATGATCACGCTCGCGAAACGTGGCGATCTGCACGCTCGTCGTCAAGTAGCTGCTTTCGTTCGTAACGAAGTAGCGAACGAAGAAGGCCGCGATGCAGTTCAAAAACTGTTCGATGAAATCGCTCCTCGCTTTAAAGAGCGTAACGGCGGATACACTCGTATCCTGAAAGCCGGCCCTCGTCGTGGCGATGCTGCACCGATGGCTTACATCGAATTCGTTTAATAGATCCATACAATCTGGTCGTTATACCAAGAACTTGGGACTCGTTCCCCTTTCTTGGAGACTACCGCGAAAAGGGTGGGGGCAGATCTGGTCATAGGCTGGACTCTGATTCAACCCTTTTTTCCTTTATGGAGAGAAAAGCGGATTCCCTGTGAAGGCTGGGGAGGATGTGAACGCCTCATGAAAGAGGAAAGCTTGCTGGCATTTCGAGATGTTTCTTTTTCGTATGATGGCGAAGAAGGACAACGAATACCTGTACTCAAAAGCGTGGACCTGACGATCGAAAAGGGCTCGTTTGTCTCTGTTTTGGGGCACAACGGGTCTGGGAAATCTACACTGGCAAAGCTCATGAATGCGTTGCTTTTGCCAGAGAAGGGCACCATCATCGTCAGTGGTTTCGATACGAAGAACGAAGAAATGCTCTGGGAGATCCGCAGGCATGTAGGAATGGTCTTTCAAAATCCGGACAATCAAATTGTCGGAGCTACTGTCGAGGATGACGTGGCATTTGGCCTGGAGAACATGGGTGTGGATCCAGGGGAGATGCGTAAACGGATTGATGAAGCACTTCACTCGGTTGGGATGGAAAAATACTTGATGGCGCAGCCGCACCGTTTATCAGGCGGACAAAAGCAGCGCGTGGCTATTGCAGGAATCATGGCGATGAGGCCATCTCTCATCATCTTGGATGAGGCGACTGCCATGCTTGATCCACAGGGGCGACAAGAAGTCCTGGATTTGGCCAGACGCCTGAATCGAGAAGAAGGCATCACGATCATCAACATTACGCATTTTCCGGAAGAAGCCGTCTTTTCTGATCATGTGACGGTCATGAATGCAGGAGAAGTCCTGCTGGAAGGTTCGCCACACGACGTATTCAGCCAGGTAGAACGGCTCCAATCCGTAGGGCTGGATGTACCGTTTGCAGTTCGGGTACGCCATGCGCTTGCCGCGAAAGGAATCGAACTACCGTTTGTACTGCACCAAGAGGAGCTGGTGGAGCACGTATGCAGATTACTTTTGACAAAGTAAGCCATATCTACGGCAAAGGAACGCCATTTGAACGACTTGCCTTGCAGGAAATTTCCTTGACGATTCCTTCAGGTTCCTTTGTAGGCATTATTGGGCAAACTGGCTCCGGTAAATCCACCTTGATCCAGCATTTGAACGGGCTGCTTTCCCCGTCTTCAGGCCGTATTCAGCTAGGGGATGTGGAAATTACATCTTCGAAGCGTATGCCGCATGCCAGACGTCGGGATATCGGTTTGGTTTTCCAGTATCCTGAGCATCAGCTGTTCGAAGAGACGGTAGCGAAAGACGTCTCGTTTGGACCACTGAATTTTGACTTACCCGTGGAAATGGTTGAATCACGGACACGGGAGTCACTCGAAGTGGTCGGGCTTGACTACGAAACGATCAAGGATCGCTCGCCCTTTCAATTGAGCGGCGGACAAATGAGGCGTGTGGCGATTGCTGGTGTGCTGGCAATGCAGCCAAAGGTGCTGGTTTTGGATGAACCGACGGCTGGGCTTGATCCTGCCGGCCGCAAAGCGATTCTGGAAGGGATCTACCGCATTCATCGCGAACAGGGGCTGACGACCTTGCTGGTTACACACAGCATGGAGGAGGCAGCAAGCTATGCGGATTACTTGCTCGTGATGGCTGACGGACAGGTCGCTCTGCAGGGAACACCTCGCGAAGTGTTTGAGCAGGCAGATTTGCTGAAGCAGCTGTCTCTTGATGTACCGGAAACTGTCGCCTTGGTTTCCCGGATGAATCAATCGTTGCCGGACAACGAGCATTTGCCGCACTCCCTTTATCGGGAAGAAGAGCTGATTGACCATCTGCTGAAACGGCTGTCCGTGCCAAAGGAGCGTTAGGCATGCTGCAGAACATTGCGATCGGTCAGTACGTACCAGGACAGTCCTTTCTTCACCGCGCGGACCCGCGAAGCAAGCTGCTCTTTATTATTCTTTTTGCTACGTTGGTATTTTTGGCAAACAATGCGATCACCTACGCGGTCCTTATCGCGTTTACCCTGATCACGGCCTTGCTGTCCAGACTTTCGCTCTCTTATATCTTGAAAAGCTTGAAGCCGGTCTGGATCTTGATTCTGTTTACCGTTGTCCTTCATATTTTCATAACAAAAGGTGGAACCGTTTATTATCAATGGGGAAGCTTCACGATTGAGGAAGAGGGAGTGCGTCAAGCGATCTTTATTTCCTTGCGATTGGGACTTCTCATTTTGATCAGTTCCTTTTTGACGTTGACGACGTCGCCTATTGATTTGACGGAAGGCTTGGAGCGACTGCTGGGACCCTTTGGGCGCGTAGGAGTACCGGTCCACGAGATTGCGCTGATGATGTCTATCGCGCTGCGTTTTATCCCAACGCTCATGGAAGAGACGGACAAGATCATCAAGGCGCAGACAGCAAGAGGAGCCAATTTTAGCAGCGGCAGCCTTCTACGCCGTGCAAAGAATCTCATTCCAATCGCGATTCCGCTGTTTATCAGCGCGTTTCGTCGTGCCGAGGAGCTCGCTTTGGCGATGGAGGCGCGTGGATATCGAGGAGGCGTCGGGAGGACAAGGCTGAACAAGCTGGCATTTTCCTGGCGGGATAGCTGCGTGGCTGTCGCAGGAGTTGTGCTGTTGTTTGTGATAGGGTGGTGGCGTTCTTGAGACGGCTAAAAGGTGTCGTAGCTTATGACGGTACCGATTTCAGTGGTTTTCAGGTACAGCCTGATCAGGTGACGGTACAAGGAGAGATTGAGGCAGCTTTGCTGCGTATTACGGGCGAGGAGATCCAGATATCTGGGTCGGGACGTACGGATGCTGGCGTTCATGCGCGAGGCCAGGTCATTCATTTTGACACGGCTAGCCATATCCCTCTGGAAAAATGGGGATTTGTGTTGAACAATCAACTGCCGGATGCGATCGTCGTACGTTCCGTGGAAGAGGTAGAACCGACCTTTCACGCCCGTTTTGATGTGCAGGTAAAGGAATACCGCTATTGCATCGACAACCGTCCTGTAGCCGATGTGTTTCGGCATCGATATGCGGATCATATTCGTTTTCCGCTGGATGTAAAGGCGATGCAAAGAGCGGCGCGCCATCTGGTAGGTGAACACGACTTTACGTCTTTTTGTTCGGCAAAGACCTACGTAGAGGACAAGGTCCGTACGGTTTACGGTTTGACTGTCGAGCGCACGGGGGACGAGGTCTGGGTGACGTGTCGGGGAAACGGTTTTTTGTACAACATGGTCAGGATCATTGTAGGAACATTGGTGGAAGTTGGACAAGGCAAGCGCCCGCCCGACGAGCTGATGGAGATTCTCGCAGCGTGTGACAGGGAGAGGGCTGGAAAGACAGCTCCTGCCAAAGGTCTGACGATGTGGGAAGTCGTCTATTAGGTTCTCAATTTCCAGTTAATAGAGCAAGTGCAGGCACTTGACTCTGACCCTTCACATGTAGTACGATAATCCTTGGTATTTTAACCCCGCTAGCCCCACTCTAGCCCCGGTGTTGAAAGACAAGTTCGTGATGAAACACCTGGAAGTGTTGCTCACCCGTTACGTAGCAATAACTTCCATTTGCAAGTTTTGATTGAATTGGTTATAAGTAAATGTGAATTGTGTAAGGTAAGATATTTAGGAGGGACAAACATGCGTACCACATATATGGCGAAACCGCTCGAAGTTGAGCGCAAATGGTACATCGTTGACGCAGAAGGTCAAACGCTTGGCCGTCTGGCTAGCGAAGTAGCTTCGATCCTGCGCGGCAAACTGAAACCTGAATTTACTCCTCACGTTGATGCTGGCGATTTCGTAATCGTAATCAACGCTGACAAAGTAAAACTGACAGGTAAAAAACTGCAAGACAAAATCTACTACACTCACTCCCTGTATCCAGGTGGTTTGAAAAAGACCACTGCTGGCGACATGCTGAACAAGCGACCAGATCGTCTGTTCGAATTGGCTGTAAAAGGCATGCTGCCTAAAAACAGCCTGGGACGTCAAATGTTCACCAAGCTGAAAGTATACGCTGGAACTGAGCACCCACATGCAGCACAAAAACCAGAAGCTTGGCAAATTCGCGGTTAAGGTAAAGGGAGGAAATATACGTGGCACAAGTACAATACTACGGTACAGGTCGTCGTAAGCACTCCGTAGCACGCGTTCGCCTGGTTCCAGGTGAAGGTCGCATTGTGATCAACAAGCGTGAAATGGACACTTACTTTGGTTTGGAAACACTGAAATTGATCGTAAAACAACCACTCGTTCTGACTGAAACTCTTGGTCGTTACGATGTTCTGGTTAACGTAAACGGCGGCGGAACCACTGGTCAAGCTGGTGCAATCCGTCACGGTGTGGCTCGCGCTCTGCTGAAAGCAGATCCAGAACTGCGCGGCGCTCTGAAACGCGCTGGCTTCCTGACTCGCGACCCTCGTATGAAAGAGCGTAAAAAATACGGCTTGAAAGCAGCTCGTCGCGCACCTCAATTCTCCAAGCGCTAATTGTTGTTTTCCGGATACAACCCCTTGTCTGTTCGCAGGCAGGGGGTTTTTCCTTTTGCTTTAGATGGTCATATTTGTCCACCTTTGTCCATATGATGGATACGAGAATGGGACAAAGGGGACGGTACACAGTGACACGAAAAGGGATAGGCTGGATTTTGGCTTTCGCGCTGCTGGTGGTGTTGTTCACTTATGAGGCACCGGATCGCTCCTCCTGGACAGCATGGTCGCTTCCTCTTGCGGGGACAGTAATTGCCATTGATGCCGGCCATGGGGGAAAGGATGGGGGCGCCACGTCGGCTACAGGAGAAGTTGTAGAAAAAGACGTTACGCTTGCCATCAGTATGTACTTGCGTGATTTTCTCCAGCAATCAGGTGCATATGTCATCATGACGAGGGAAGAAGACAAAGATTTGGCGTCACCAGAAGCAGACGCAAACCGAAAACGCAAATCAGAGGATATTCGCAACCGGGTCAAGCTCGTCAATGAAAACACACCGGATTTTCTGATTAGTATTCACGTCAATTCGATTCCCTCCCCCAAATGGTCGGGTGCCCAAACCTTTTACTCGCCTGGCTTTAAAAAGAGCGCTGAGATGTCTTATCTGATCCAGGACGAGATCAAGCGCGTCATCGGGAATACAGATCGGGTACCAAAGCTGACGAACAACGTATTTCTCATCCGGGAGGTAGCTTGTCCGGCAGTGCTGGTGGAGGTAGGGTTTGTGAGCAATACGCAAGAAGCAAAGCAGCTTCAATCGGTTGATTACCAGAAGGCAATGGCCAATGCCATTTATCAAGGGATTTTACGGCAATATTCCGGGGAAAAGGTCTCGGTTACACCGGAAAGCTGACGCCCGCGTGTCCCTCAGGACCGAATATGCTATAATGGACGCGCAAACATGAAAGCTACAGGGGTCATGGAAAAGACAATAGATGAGGTGAACCAAGATGTTGACCAAAGAACAAGTTCTCGAAGCACTGCGCGACGTAAAAGATCCGGAAATCAACCGCAGTCTGGTCGAACTGAATATGATTCGCGACATTCGTATTGAAGGAAGCACGGTTAGTCTGACGGTTGTTTTGACCATATCCGGCTGTCCGTTGAAGGCAAAGATTGAAGATGATGTCATTGCGGCTCTCCGTGAGCTGGGAGCAGAGGATGTCCACCTGCAATTTGGCTCGATGACAGATGACGAGCGTGCTGCTCTCAGCGCACAGCTGCGTGGGGGAGGAGCAGGACAGACGCACAATATGACGCCCGGACAAGCACCACTGCTCAATCCGATCCTGGACAAAAATTCGAATACGACCTTTATTGCGGTCACATCCGGAAAAGGTGGCGTTGGGAAGTCCACCGTTACGGTTAACCTGGCTGTCGCATTGGCTCGTATGGGCAAAAAAGTCGGTATTATTGATGCGGACATTTATGGCTTCAGTGTTCCAGACATGATGAACATTGATCAACGCCCAACCGTTATCGGCGAAACCATTTTACCTGTAGAAAAAATGAATGTAAAAGTGATGTCCATGGGCTTTTTTGTAGAGGACAACTCTCCAATCATCTGGCGTGGTCCGATGCTGGGCAAAATGCTCCGCAACTTCTTTTCTGAAGTTCACTGGGGCGAAGAGCTGGATTACTTGCTTTTAGACTTGCCTCCTGGAACAGGGGATATGGCGCTGGACGTGCATACGATGATTCCTCAGAGCATGGAGATTGTCGTGACCACTCCTCACGCTACAGCTGCTTTTGTTGCGGCTCGTGCAGGGGCAATGGCAAAGCGTACGGGACATGAGATTCTGGGCATCGTGGAAAACATGGCGTGGTACGAAGCTAAAGATGGCTCCAAGGAATACGTCTTTGGCCGCGGTGGCGGTGCGAAGCTGGCGGAAACATTGGCGAGTGAACTGTTGGCGCAAATACCGCTGGGACAGCCTGACAACCATCCATCTGAACCGGACTACACGCCATCTATCTACCGTGAACAGTCCAATATTGGTCAGATCTACATGGATATGGCGAGACGAGTCGCAGAAAAATGCGAAAGCGCCGCGAAACAATAACGAAGAAGCAAAAAGGTGGGCTCCCTGGAAAAGAGCTCACCTTTTTTGTTTCGAGTAACGAGGGTTAGCTTGATTTGCCTTCGTCGCTGCTTTCGCCACCGCCGCTGTCTTTCTTACCGCCTTTTTTCGGCTTCAATTCTTTTGGTTTCGTTAAATCCTCTTGTGCCTTCGTCATCAGCTTCAGCATTTCTGCTTGAAACAACGGGCTTTGCAAGGATTCCTTCATGATCTGCATCGTTTGCTGACGGTATGCCGAGCTTTTCATTAAGTCCATCAGGTTCTTTTCGAATTCCGGATCCTTCATGACGGTGATTAATTCTTTTTGGTATTCCGGGTCCTTCATCAGATCCTTCATGAGGTTCTTTTGTTCTGTTTTCATCGACTTGGCGAGGGTACTGGCGAATTGCGGATCTTTGAAGGCTTCTTTAATGTGGGTGCTGTTTGGATTGGTCATGCTTTGGATCAAGGTGGTCCGTACCGTAGATTCGTCCAGCATGATATTCTGCTTGAACTTATCATCTTTCATCATTTTTTCCATCGATTTCTTTGCTTCGTCCGTCTGTAAAATGTCCAGCACCATGTCTTTTACGCTCTTATAGTCAGGCTGAGACGAGCCTTGCGCTTGTCCGCCGCTTGAGCATCCGGTCATAACCAAACAGACAAGTGCCAGCAGCCAAAAGGTCATCGACTTTTTTCTCATGGGGTGGACACCTCCTTCTTTGCTCTGCCTATAGATAACGTGTGCATTTTGTTTTGTTCTTACGCTAGTATTTTCTTGCATGCATTGGTACAATCAAAGTCGATGTGGATGGGAGGGAATGTCTGGTGAGTTTGCGTAAGTATGGTTGGCTCTTTTTCACTACTCTGCTGCTTGGTGGATTGGGTGGTGCACTTGTTGCCTTTATTTTTGATTGGAGCAAATTGACGGAAAGCACGGTCGGCAACTTTCTGGTAGGCACTCTAATGTACATATTGTATGGAATGACGATCAGCATTGTGGCCCAAATGGGTTTTTTCGCGTATATGACGATTAATTACTTTGCAAAAACTATTTTCAAAACGCCGACATTGTGGAAAAGCGTGCAGATCTTCCTAGTTGTCTTTGTCTTTTTTGATATGATTTACCTGCGTTATACGTCTTTAGGGGAAGGCGGATCGATCGGGCCTTTTTTTATTGAGCCGATTCTCTTATTAGTCGTCTCGGTGGTGACGGCTTACGGCAAATCAAATTTGACGAACCGAACTGCTTGGATTCCCACATTGTTCTTTATGTTTGTCGTGACCTCACTGGAGTGGATTCCGGCCCTTAAGGAAACGGATGTGCACTCCACCTTGTCTATGCTGGTTCCATTATTATTTTGCAACGTCTGGCAAGTCATGCAATTGCATCGCCTGGTAAAAAGAGAAAGCTGACCTTATGTGGTCAGCTTTTTTTATGGTGCGCCCAGCATGGGCGATAGCTCTAGGGTGTAAGTCCCGAACGGGGGTTGGCTGTACCAACCGTTAGCCCAAGGCAAGGGTGTCCACCGCGAGGTGGAATCTGAAGGAAGCCGGCGGCAAAGTCCCGACCTGAGGTACACGAACCCAATTTGAGGCTGTTGTATTCGGGTGAGTCTGCCAAACAAGACGAAGCCCCATACAGCCAAGGAATACAGCAGTAAACTTGGGCAGGTACATGGGATGAAAGTTATCGCTCTTACCTGGGGAGGTCTGCATGAAGTGCCTTCAAATGTTGGTAACCGTCTTCGTAAGGAGACGCTGAACATGCAGAAGTCAGCAGAAGCCATAGTACCCAAGTAAAGGACGCTTGAACGGGGAAGGGCTGAACATTAAGTCAACACATCCGCTAATCACTTTCGTGATAATACTGTGAAGCAGAATTCTGTAAGGAACTACTCTTGGAGAAAATGGGTGAAGCCCTGAGGGTACAAGAGAGGGCTGAGTATTGTCCGGCAAGACTAGAAGGATGCGTGCGGAGGAAGGGTATCGTCATGGAGCTGTTGGAGAAAGTCCTGTCACGAGAAAATCTATTAGTGGCACTCGAAAGAGTGGAAAGAAACAAAGGATCGGCGGGAATCGACGGTGTTTCAACCGAACAACTGCGCGATTATATCCGTGAACACTGGTTGACCACTAAAAAGCAGATTATGAAAGGGACCTACAAACCTTCCCCTGTCCGCAGAGTCGAAATCCCGAAATCTGACGGAGGAGTAAGGTTATTAGGTATTCCTACCGTGATAGATCGCTTTATTCAACAAGCCATCCTCCAAGTTCTTACTCCTATATTTGACCCCCACTTCTCAGAATCCAGTTTCGGATTCCGACCGAACCGTGGTGCGCATGACGCCATGAGACAAGCACAATTTTATATTTCCGAAGGATATCGCTTTGTCGTGGATATGGACTTAGAGAAATTCTTCGACCGGGTTAATCACGATATTTTAATGAGTCGGGTTGCTCGAAAAGTAAAAGATAAAGCTTTGTTGAAACTTGTTCGCGCATATCTACAAGCAGGCATCATGGTCAATGGCATCTGCCTTTCGGCAGTAGAGGGCACACCACAAGGTGGTCCACTTAGTCCGTTATTGGCGAACATCTTGCTCGACGATTTGGATAAAGAACTGGAAAAGAGGGGACATCGCTTTTGTCGATACGCAGACGATAGCAATATCTACGTGAGAACAAAGCGGGCGGGAGAACGGGTAAAAGAAAGTATCCAAAGCTACTTGGAGAAGGTACTTAAGCTTAAAGTAAATGAGCAGAAGAGCGCAGTGGATCGACCTTGGAAGCGTAAGTTCCTCGGTTTCGGTTTCACTAATGCAAAACAAGCAAGGATTCGGCTTCATCCAAAATCACTTCTGAAGTTGAAAGAGAAAATCCGCTTCATCACTAATCCGGTATGGAGCATCTCTATGGATGAAAGGATTCGGAAGCTAAACCAGTACCTCATGGGTTGGATCGGATATTTTGCCCTTGCGGATGCAAAGAAAATCCTTCAATCTATCGACGAATGGATACGACGTAGACTTCGACTTTGCTTGTGGTCTCAGTGGAAGCGAGTACGAACCCGATATCGAGAACTTCGCTCTCTGGGTTTATCGCACGTCCAAGCAATAGAAATTGCAAACACCAGAAAGGGTGCATGGCGTACCACAAAGACTCCTCAAATGCACAAAGCCCTCGGAGTTGCATATTGGCAACAACAAGGGCTGAAAAGCTTATTACAACGATATTCTGTCATTCGTCAAGCTTGATGAACCGCCGTATACCGAACGGTACGTACGGTGGTGTGAGAGGACGGGAGTTAGTCGCTCCCTCCTACTCGATTTGTATTCCCTGATGGTTAGTTAATTTCCTTGCTCTTCATATCCGTCCCCGCAATCAGTTCAGACACGGTGACAAATTCATATCCTTGCTGACGCAGCTTATCGATGATAACGGGAAGAGCGAGGTGCGTTTCTTTGCAGGAATCGCTTGCGTGCATGAGAATGATGTCACCGGGATGGGCTTTTGACAATACATTGTTGATGATATTCTCTGTACCTGGGTTGGTCCAGTCCTTTGAATCCGTATCCCATTGAATGACGGTGTAGCCCATATCACCGGCAATTTGCAGAACTCGCTTGTCAAAATCACCGTTTGGCATCCGTATCAGATTAGGTTTTTTCCCAGTCATTTCGGTTAGAATGGTATCGGCTTTTCCGATCTGGGAGCGGATTTCTTCATCGGTATATTTACTGTAATTGTCATGCTTGTGGCCATGCGAGCCAATCTCAAAGCCATCCTCTTTAATGCGTTTGACGATTTCTGGATGACGCTGACTCCATGGAGAGGATAAGAAGATGGTTGATTTGGTCACGTTTTTAGCCTTTAAAATATCCAGGATGGGGACGGTGCGGGATTCTCCCCAGCTGATGTCGAAAGTTAAGGCAATCTTTTTCTCTTTGGTATCGACCTTGTAAATGGCTTGTGGCGCTTGGCTTCCTCCAGCGAAGGCAGAGATCGTATCTTGTTCAGCATAGCCAATTCCTGCTGCCATCAAAATAGCGGCAGTGATGATGAGAACTTGTTTCAAGCGTTGTGCATTCACCACGTAGATCCATCTCATGGATAAGCACCTCCTTTGTCCAATAACAGTTTATGCATGTGAGACAAGGATATTCTTTGGCCTGTTGGCTATAGTTGAGGTACAATGCATATAGTGGAATTACCAGGCTGTAAAAGGAGCGTGGCTCATGAAAAATCAATTGCGGCGGTTGTGGATTGACAATAGAGCGTTCTTCCTAGCCGCATGTTTGCTGTTTATTGGTGGTGGATTGATTGGATTTTTGCAAGCCTCTGCCGTGGAATCAATGGTGAACCAGCTCATGGACCAACTGAAGGAAATTGTGGAAAGAATAAGAGAAAGTGGCGGAGGGGTGCTCGCTACCTTCTGG
>NZ_CP176856.1:270000-360000 GCF_046622605.1 Brevibacillus centrosporus
GGTGCTGGAAGGTTAAGGGGATGGGTTAGCGCAAGCGAAGCTTTGAACCGAAGCCCCAGTAAACGGCGGCCGTAACTATAACGGTCCTAAGGTAGCGAAATTCCTTGTCGGGTAAGTTCCGACCCGCACGAAAGGCGTAACGACTTGGGCGCTGTCTCGGCAAGAGACCCGGTGAAATCATAATACCTGTGAAGATGCAGGTTACCCGCGACAAGACGGAAAGACCCCATGGAGCTTTACTGTAGCCTGGTATTGGAACTTTGTGCATCATGTACAGGATAGGTGGGAAGCTGAGAAGCAGGGGCGCCAGCCTCTGTGGAGCTGTCGGTGGGATACCACCCTTGATGTACGGAGTTTCTAACTCGTCGCCCTTATCGGGCGAGAGGACCATGCCAGGTGGGCAGTTTGACTGGGGCGGTCGCCTCCCAAAAGGTAACGGAGGCGCCCAAAGGTTCCCTCAGAATGGTCGGAAATCATTCGTAGAGTGTAAAGGCAGAAGGGAGCTTGACTGCGAGACCTACAAGTCGAGCAGGGACGAAAGTCGGGCTTAGTGATCCGGTGGTTCCGCATGGAAGGGCCATCGCTCAACGGATAAAAGCTACCCTGGGGATAACAGGCTTATCTCCCCCAAGAGTCCACATCGACGGGGAGGTTTGGCACCTCGATGTCGGCTCATCGCATCCTGGGGCTGAAGTAGGTCCCAAGGGTTGGGCTGTTCGCCCATTAAAGCGGTACGCGAGCTGGGTTCAGAACGTCGTGAGACAGTTCGGTCCCTATCTGTCGCGGGCGTAGGAAGTTTGAGGAGAGCTGTCCTTAGTACGAGAGGACCGGGATGGACGCACCGCTGGTGCACCAGTTGTCACGCCAGTGGCACAGCTGGGTAGCTATGTGCGGACGGGATAAGCGCTGAAAGCATCTAAGCGTGAAGCCCCCTCCAAGATGAGACTTCCCACAGCGCAAGCTGGTAAGACCCCTCATAGACGATGAGGTTGATAGGTTCGGTGTGGAAGCGTGGTAACACGTGGAGCTGACGAATACTAATCGGTCGAGGACTTATCCACACATCTTAGCAAACATGCAGATCCAGTTTTGAAGGCGCGAATCCTTCAAACGTTCCTCGGTAGCTCAGTTGGTAGAGCAATCGGCTGTTAACCGATCGGTCGGCGGTTCGAGTCCGTCCCGAGGAGCCATTTCGCTCCTGTAGCTCAGTCGGTAGAGCGTTTCCATGGTAAGGAAGAGGTCGCAGGTTCGATTCCTGTCGGGAGCACCATGAACTCTTGTCCAGAATCTTATGGCCCGTTGGTGAAGCGGTTTAACACAGCAGCCTTTCACGCTGTCATACAGGGGTTCGAATCCCCTACGGGTCACCATAGTGGAGGCTTAGCTCAGCTGGGAGAGCATCTGCCTTACAAGCAGAGGGTCGGCGGTTCGATCCCGTCAGCCTCCACCATTTACTTCGTCTTGGTTTCGGCTCGGGATCTCACCGTTCCGGTTCACCCTCGGAGTAATTTCAAAGGAGTTAAGCTCGGGTACATCTGATCTTGCTTGCCAACGTAGGACATTCGACGTAGAGGCGCAAGTAGGAAGCGATCCCGTCAGCCTCCACCACTTAATTAAATATGGGGAGATAGCGAAGTGGCTAAACGCGGCAGACTGTAAATCTGCTCCCTCTGGGTTCGGCGGTTCGAATCCGTCTCTCCCCACCAGTTTTTACTTTTTTTGTTTTTGGGGTATAGCCAAGCGGTAAGGCAACGGACTTTGACTCCGTCATTCCTAGGTTCAAATCCTAGTACCCCAGCCATTTGCACGAGCCATTAGCTCAGTTGGTAGAGCATCTGACTTTTAATCAGAGGGTCGAAGGTTCGAGTCCTTCATGGCTCACCAGTTTTTACCCAATTAAATATGTGCCCTTAGCTCAGCTGGATAGAGCGTTTGACTACGAATCAAAAGGTCGGGAGTTCGAATCTCTCAGGGCACGCATTTTTTCCTTGCAACTTTTACTGTTCAGGGATAAGATAAATAAATCGGGAAGTAGCTCAGCTTGGTAGAGTACTTGGCTTGGGACCAAGGGGTCGCAGGTTCGAATCCTGTCTTCCCGACCATTTTTTTGCGGGTGTAGTTCAATGGTAGAACTCCAGCCTTCCAAGCTGGTCGCGTGGGTTCGATTCCCATCACCCGCTCCATACGCAATATATAGAAGAACGAGTACCTGAAAAGGCTACTCGTTTTTTTGTTTTTCATTTAGACCAATGGGCCTAAATGGGTTAATTATGCAAAATCCTGTCGAGTTGAGTCAATTCTCTTTTCGAGGCTACAATAGAACTGTTGAAGTTAGATGCGAGCTGAGGGAAGGGAGCACAAATATGAACAAAAACATTAGCATTGTTGGGGTACCGATGGATCTAGGTGCGGACCGCCGCGGAGTTGATATGGGACCGAGCGCCATTCGCTATGCAGGAGTCGTTGCCCGTTTGGAGAAAATGGGAATGAATATCCAGGATCGGGGAGACATCGCAGTAACTCGTCCTCATCAATTTTCGGAAACAGAAAATCATAAATATCTCGATGAAGTGGTCGATGCGAATATCAAGCTGGCTGAGGTTGTAAGCGATATCATGCAGGAAGGGCGTTTCCCTCTGGTACTCGGGGGAGATCACAGCATCGCTCTCGGTACCGTAGCAGGCGTAGCCAAGCACGTAAAAAATCTCGGCGTCATTTGGTTTGATGCGCATGGCGACTTAAACACAGGGGAAACCTCTCCATCTGGAAACATCCACGGGATGCCTCTGGCGGCTAGTCTAGGCTTTGGACATCAGCGACTGGTGAATATCGGCGGATTTGCACCAAAGCTGAAGCCGGAAAATGTTGTGATTATCGGTGCACGAGATCTAGACATGGGAGAGCGTGAACTTATCAAGCGCATTGGCATGAAAGTGTTTACGATGCATGAGATCGATAAGCTGGGTATGGCGCGTGTGATGGATGAAGCGATCGCGCATGTATCCAAGAATACGGACGGCGTGCATCTCAGCCTCGATCTGGATGGTTTGGATCCGCATGATGCACCAGGAGTTGGGACTCCGGTTATAGGCGGAATCTCATACCGCGAAGGCCACGTATCTTTGGAGATGCTGGCAGATGCGGACATTCTGTGTTCAGCTGAGTTTGTGGAAGTAAATCCAATTCTGGATAGTGAAAACCTCACGGCACGCGTCGCTGTCGCGCTGATGAGCTCTGCGTTTGGCGATAAGCTGCTGTAGCCATCAGTCAGGATACCATACGAAATAAATATCAAAAGAGAGGGGCTAATCAGCCGCCTCTCTTCTACGTTTCCGCATCTTTACATCGCTGGGGGAAAACAGTACATTCTAAGGATGGAGATGCAGTTCATTTAACAGGTGATCGAGCTCTACACTTAGCTGAAGCAGTTCAGGAGTAATGGTCTCCTGTGCTTTGTACCGATCATTCATTTCTTTGCGGAGCTTTTCGATCTGGAGGAGAACGTCATTTTTTTTCGACATTTGGCCCACTCTCCTTTACAGCGTTAGGTTAAAAGGGCTACCATCACTATTATATAGAGGGTAAAGCTACGCTTATTCCTGTATTTCCCAACAAATTACCTGCACAAACATCAAAAAGTTACGAAACCATTTGCAGCATTATCCGTATATAGGATTACGGTATTGTGGGGAGGATGGCATGGATTTTGTAGAGAAGCGGTTAACTCAACGAGCGAAGAATGGTGACCGCGAAGCCTTTGCCGAGTTGATCGAGATTTATAAGGATAAGATATTCCAGCTTGCTTATCGTATGGTGGGGAACCGCCAGGATGCAGAGGACATCGCGCAGGAAACCTTTTTGCGGGTATATGCCAATTTGCATTCGTACGATGACAGCTTCAAATTCTCGACCTGGATCTACCGTATTGCGACCAATTTGTGTATCGACCGTGGGCGTAAGAAGCGGCCCGATTTTTCATTGGATGAAGAAACGGAGCCAGGGCAAGGCATGGACTGGTATTCGCGCTTGTCGTCAAACGAGCGTACACCGGAAGACAAAGTAGTCACGCAGGAATTGCAGGAGACGGTTCAGGATGCGTTGTCCCATTTGCAGCCCAAATACCGCTCGATCATGATCCTGCGATATATTGAAGATCTGTCGCTGCAGGAAATCAGCGATATTGTGAAGCTGCCTGTAACGACGATCAAAACGCGAATCCACCGTGGTAGGGAAGCCCTGCGCAGCAAGCTGCGATTGATGTGAGAAAGGAGAAAATCAAGATGGAATGCCGGGAAATGATCATTCTCATCCACGAGTATCTGGATGGGGACACTGATGAGCTGAGCAATCAGCATTTGCAAGCACATATGAAAACCTGTGTGAGCTGCCGTCAGCATATGCACGAGTTGCAGCGGGCCATCGCTTTCGTGCAGAGTGCTTCACATATTCACGTTTCTCCTGATTTTACAGCCCGTGTCCTCGCACAATTGCCTGCTGAGACAAAGAAAAACCTGTTTTCGGGCTGGCTTCGGAGGCACCCGTTTCTTACAGCGGCCGCTGTCTTTCTCTTTTTGATGACGGGCAGCCTGTGCGCCAACTGGTTTGATCGGGATAATATCTTGCAAGTTTCCTCTGCAAATATGGATAAACTGAAAATAGATCGTGAACGAAATGTAGTTGTCGTACCAGCTGGCACCAGCATCGACGGTGATTTGGTCGTACGAAACGGAAATGTCGAAGTGCAAGGGCAAGTAAAAGGGAATGTAGTGGCAATCGAAGGAAAGGTATTCGTAGCCTCTACCGCCCAAGTAGCTGGAAATACGGAATCCATCGAAGCGATCGTCGATTGGATCTGGTATGAAGTGAAAAATATTGGAAATGACTTGCTTCCCGCCTTGCCATAAGAGAAAATAGAGAGTACAGCTATCTACAGCACGGCAGCGGAGCCGTGCTTTTTCCACAGGAGATAGCGTGACTTCATTGAGATGGAGCGAGATATGGGGGCTTCGTTATGATATCGTTGGATTATGGCGATTTGCTACGGTATGGAACGGACATTTTACTCGTTACATACGTGATTTATAAAATAATTATGCTCATTCGCGGGACGCGCGCAGTACAATTGTTGAAGGGGATCATGGTCATCGTGATCACCTGGCTCCTCAGCAAGTATTTTCAGCTCACCACCTTGCACTGGTTGATGTCGCAGGCCTTTACCTTCGGGGTATTGGCGGTCGTGATCATCTTCCAGCCGGAATTGCGACGTGCCCTCGAGCAACTGGGGCGAGGCAAGCTTTTTTCTCGCTCTAGCACCATTCAGGATGACGACATGGTCAATCGCTTGGTGAAGGAAGTGTGCAAATCGGTTACGTACATGGCCAAGCGTCGGATTGGTGCGCTGATCGTTATCGAGCGTGAGACGGGGCTGAATGACTACGTCGAAACAGGTATTGCGATCAATGGACGGGTGAGCTCCGAGCTGTTGATCAACATTTTTATCCCGAATACGCCGCTGCATGATGGAGCAGTGATCATGCGCAAAGACGTGATTCTGGCAGCTGCTTGTTATTTGCCGTTGTCGGAAAGCAACTCGATCTCCAAGGAATTGGGGACGCGTCACCGTGCCGCGATCGGGGTAAGTGAAGTCTCTGATGGTATGTCCATTATCGTGTCCGAGGAGACCGGGCAAGTGTCCTTTGCCGCACATGGTACAATGAACCGCAATCTGACAGAGGAACAGCTGGCGGAGATTTTGACAGAACAGCTTCAGCCTCTCTCAAAGAGCAAATCCATGGGAAGTCGTTGGCATTGGAGGCGAAAACATGGATAAATGGTTAAATAGTCATTGGTTTGCTCGCGCGGTCGCGTTGCTTTTGGCTGTCATGATGTGGATGGTCGTCAATCTGGAGACAGAACAGACGACGACACCTGAAGCAAGTCAGCCGGTTTTTATTGATGGGGTCAATTTGCATGTCAAATACGATACAGACCGCTTTCAGGTCGTCAAGCAACAACGAACGGTCAAGGTGGCACTCGAGAGCAGCAACCCGTTTTATCGCCATAACTTCTTCCCTGCTGATTCATGGGAGGTCTATGTAGACGCGACAGGGCTTGGCAAAGGAACACATAGAGTCCCTGTTCAGTACAAAGGCTTTCCGGATGAGGTGAAGGTAGGGATTATCCCGAATATCGTGGAAATCACCCTCGAGGAGAAAAAGACGGTGGAGCGGGAAGTGGATGTCGAAATGCTCGGGGTGGTCGCACCGGGATATACCGCTGGGGAACCGATTGTGAAGCCGTTCCGTGCGCTTGTGCGCGTGCCGGAAAGTCAGGTAGATAAAGTAGCTGCCGTGAAGGCGTCAGTCGATCTGGAAGGAGCCACATCGGCGATTAAGACTACAGTCCCACTCAAAGTGGTGGACAAGTCAGGAAATGTGATTCAGGGAGCAGACGTCGTGCCGCTTACCGTAGAAGTGAACATTCCTGTCACCAGTCCGTTCGTTAAAGTGCCAGTCAAATTAAACTTGACGAATGAAATGCCAAATGGCTATAGTTTGGCTAGTGTGGATATGAATGTGGAAGAAGTTACTGTATATGGACCAAAAGAGGTCATTGACGCCATGAAGTCGAGCACCTACTCAGGTCCGGAGATTGATCTGTCGAACATTACATCAGATCGTCTGTTAGAGCTAAAGATACCGGTAATGGATAACATCGTGAAAGTAGAGCCGGAGTATTTGAAAGTGTCGTTGAAGGTGGTGCCTTCTACAACGAAGCGTTTGGAAAAGGTACCGATCCGTATTAGCGGGCTATCAGAAAACTTGCAGGCCAAAGTACTGTCTACAGACGGTCAGGAGATGTCTACAATTGATTTTGATGCCGTAGGGGCGGCTCAGATTTTGAATCAGTTGAGACCGGAAGACTTGCAGGTCGTAGCAGATGTCAGCAGTATGCCGGCTGGAGTGTATGAGATTGCGTTGAACTACATCTTCCAATCTGATTACCTGAGGCCATCAGAAAGCGCACCCAAGAAGGTCACAGTAGAAATCACGAACAAGCAAAGGTAGACATAAGCTGTTGTGTGCACAAGGAAGGAAATGAGGGACAAACATGGGGAAGTATTTCGGAACTGACGGTGTACGCGGTGTGGCAAACGCACAGCTAACACCCGAACTGGCATTTAAAATCGGACGCGTTGGCGGTTATGTTCTCACGAGACACAAACAAGAAGGCAAGCCAAAAGTAGTGATTGGACGTGATACGCGGATCTCCGGTCAAATGCTGGAAAACTCACTTTTGGCGGGCCTGCTATCGGTCGGAGCTGAAGTGGTCAGATTGGGTGTTATCTCTACCTCGGGTGTGGCATACCTCACACGAGCGTTGGGAGCAGATGCGGGTGTCATGATTTCCGCCTCCCACAATCCGTTTCCGGATAACGGCATTAAGTTCTTCGGCAGCAACGGCTTTAAACTGTCCGATGAAGTAGAAGTAGAAATCGAACAATACCTGGATGCGACAGAGGACACATTGCCTCGTCCGACAGGTGAAAATATCGGAACGGTACTGGAGTTTTTGGAGGGAGGACAGAAATACCTGTCTCACCTGAAAAGCACGGTATCCGAGCGGTTTGATGGCTTGAAGGTCGTGCTGGATTGCGCGAATGGGGCGGTTTCCTCACTGGCAGCGCGTCTGTTTGCCGATGTCGATGCTGAGGTGATTACCATCGGCGCGAATCCGAACGGAATCAACATCAACGATCAATGCGGCTCTACTCATCCTGAGCGCGTTCAGGAGGAAGTGCTGAAACATAAAGCCGATCTGGGTCTTTCCTTTGACGGCGATGCGGACCGTTGTATCGCCGTGGATGATACTGGTGAAATCATCGACGGCGACTACATCATGGCGATCTGCGCACGTGCGCTAAAAGCCAAAGGGAAGCTGAACAACAATACAATCGTGACGACTGTCATGGCCAACATGGGCTTTTTCAAAGGCATGGAGGAATGCTCCATCAATACCACCAAGACCGCTGTTGGGGACCGCTATGTAGTAGAAGAAATGCTGCGTGGCGGCTACAACCTGGGCGGAGAGCAATCCGGACATATCGTTTTCTTGGATTACAATACGACGGGAGACGGCCTCTTGACTGGCCTGCAGCTCCTCAATATCGTCAAGGAATCGGGAAAACCTTTGTCCGAGCTCAAAAAGGTTATGGTGAAGTATCCGCAGCTTTTGATCAATGTGCGGGTAGAGGATAAATCCAAGCTGAATGGCAATGTCGCTATCGAACAGGCTATTCGCGAGGTGGAGGAGGAGCTGGCTGGAAACGGTCGCGTACTCGTTCGTCCTTCTGGCACGGAGCCAATCGTTCGCGTCATGGCAGAAGGTCCAGATGCGTCCCAGCTCGAGGGCTTGGTTCATCGGATCGTCGATGTGGTCAAACAGGAATTGGTGTAAAAAATATGTGGAGGGAGTGGTTCGTAGCCACTCCCTTTTGCATACTAGTAAAAGACAAAGAGAGGATTGTCGCTAACAGCGAGATGTGGTACAGTGTTCATGTGCGTCTGGCTTGTTGCACAATCTGTATGGGAAAGGGAGGCGATTCGCGGAAAAAGAACGAAGATCCGAAATGCGATGATCAACTTGTTGGAAAGCGCCAGCACTGCGGCAGACCGGATGTGCCCAGTGGACGAGGTGGAGGTTTATCGAAGGATTCGGCGGATACCTCCCGGGAGCAGTATCACTACCGTGGAGCGCAGGTACAAAATATCGGAGAGATCCGATGGACAAAAACCTGTGCATGATACGTTTTAGATTGTCAGTGGACGATTTACGATGAATGCAAAACGTGAATATATAAAATAAATGGAATGGCGGGGGCACACCCCCGTACCATTGGCATTGGGTTGTGTCCCCGCCTTATTTGGAAGGGGATCATCACTTATGTGCGGAATCGTTGGATATATTGGAAATAAACAAGCGCAGGATATTATCATCGGGGGTCTTCGCAAGCTGGAGTATCGTGGATACGACTCGGCTGGGGTTGCCGTAATCAACGAGAAGGGATTGGAGCTGG
This sequence comes from Brevibacillus centrosporus, assembly GCF_046622605.1. Classification (NCBI taxonomy): domain Bacteria; kingdom Bacillati; phylum Bacillota; class Bacilli; order Caryophanales; family Paenibacillaceae; genus Brevibacillus; species Brevibacillus centrosporus. The sequence continues at coordinate 279,077 of NZ_CP176856.1, forward strand.
ATAAAGCACAGGGCCGTCTGGCTGTGCTGGAAGAGCGTCTGGAATCTCATCCGTTGGGTGGTTTTATGGGGATTGGGCATACACGTTGGGCGACACATGGAAAGCCGTCTGACGAGAATTCTCACCCACATACCGATGCAAAGCATTCCTTTGCTGTCGTGCATAATGGAATCATCGAGAACTTCCTGCCGATCAAAGAAGAGCTGCTGAGCAAAGGCTATACCTTTACTTCTGAGACCGATACCGAAGTCATCGCTCATTTGCTGGCTGACTTGTATGATGGGGATATCGTTTCGACTGCACGCAAAGCGGTACAACGTATGCGTGGTGCCTACGCTTTGGGAATCATGACCGAGCATGAGCCAGATAAGCTGGTGGCAGTTCGTCTGGCAAGCCCACTGGTTGTGGGTGTGGGCGATGGCGAAAGCTTCATCGGTTCGGACATCCCGGCGATTTTGGAGCATACGCGTGACGTGTACATTTTGAACGAAGGCGAAATGGCTGTGCTCACCCGCGACGGCGTCGAGCTGATGGATGCAGAAACCGGCGAGAAAATCGAGCGGGAGCTGTTCCATGTCGAGTGGGATCTGGTGCAAGCGGAAAAAGGCGGCTACGATTCGTTTATGCTCAAGGAAATTCATGAGCAGCCACAAGCCGTTCGTGAAACCATGGGCGCTCGCATCGATCTGGAGCAAAAGCGTGTGATCTTGCCTGAGTTGAAAATGAGCGATGCTGAGCTGGCGAAGTACGATCGCATCTACATCGTCGCGTGCGGTACCTCTATGCATGCTGGGCTGGTCGGAAAAGATGTCATTGAAAAATGGACCCGCGTGCCTGTAGAGGTTGCTGTCGCATCGGAATTCCGCTACCGTGATCCGATCTACACAGACAACACCTTGATGATCGTCATCAGCCAATCCGGTGAGACGGCCGACACACTGGCTGCTCTACGTGAAGCGAAAAAGACCAACGTCAAGGTCATGGCCATCACCAACGTAGTTGGAAGCTCCGTAGCTCGCGAAGCAGATGAGGTCCTGTTCACATGGGCTGGACCAGAAGTAGCGGTTGCGTCCACAAAGGCGTATACGTCCCAGGTCGTTACCTTGTATCTGTTCAGCTTGTATCTGGCACAGGTAAAAGGCACGCTGAAAGCGGCTGAGGTCGCTGAAGTGGTAGACCACTTGCAAGACATCCCTGCGAAAATCACTTCCTTGCTGGAAGACGCTGAGCAGGTACGTCACTTTGCTGAGAGCACCAAAGGCGTAAACAGCCTGTTCTTTATCGGACGCAGCCTCGACTATGCGGTGTCGCTGGAAGGCTCTTTGAAGCTCAAGGAGATCTCTTATATCCACTCCGAGGCGTACCCGGCTGGTGAACTGAAGCACGGTACCCTGGCGCTGATTGAAGATAACGTACCAGTCGTTGCACTGGCTACTCAACCAGATATCTACGAAAAAATGGTGAGCAACATCGTGGAAGTCAAAGCCCGCGGCGCACGCGTACTGGGCTTTGCCATGGAAGGCAACACTGACCTGGCGAAGAGCGTCGATGAAGTCATCTACCTGCCAACCACGCTGCCAATGCTCGCACCAATTCTGACCGTCATTCCATTGCAATTGCTGTCCTACTTTGCTTCCGTCGCTCGCGGCCTGGACGTGGATAAACCACGGAATCTGGCGAAGAGTGTGACGGTGGAGTAGGGGACGAATAGGGTATAAGGGTTGTTGTCCAGAGATAATAATGTCAGTCACAAAATAATAGACTTTGTCACAATAAAATATAGTCTGTAACTGGGTAATGAAGTTTGTCACTTTGATGTTACGTAAAAAGAACTGTGAAACCAGTAAAAAAATATGAAGCTGCTTAGTTTAGTCCCGATGATGGAATTAATGATCATCGGGACTTCTTTTATTCCATCTAGGGGTGATACTATTTTGACTATGGGTAACCGAATAAAATTTTATAAGAAAAGCGAATAATTATCCGTGAACAGCACAACAGAGTCCGTACAATAGTACAATCATTCGTTCCCATGGATTACGTACAAGTATGTCAAAAAGAGTAAGGAAAAAATGAAGTCATTAAGCATGCTTTTTGACAGTTGAGAATTACGTTAACGTGTTACATAAGACAATTGTTCAAAAAAGCAAGAAGGGGAGATGACTCCATAAATAAAAAAAGGTCAAGCAGTAAAACAGGCTGACCGACGCGTTCAAAGTATCAACTGTTCAAGGATGATAAAGTATTAGACTGACTTAGTTGATTTAACGGAAATTCTGCATTAGAAAAGCTCTTACCTAAAAAAATTAGTTCTAGACTATTCAATCCTGCCGTACAAAAAGCCAGTCAACACACGATAATAAAGTGTTGAACTCCACCCCAATTGTTAGACACACCTAACAGTTGGAGGTGCATTTCTTCGGCCTTATACGGAAATAATCATTTAAATCCTATTTTCGTTTACTACTTGTTTTCCGTAAGTAAGACCGAACCAAGTCCATCTGTTATACCTAGTATTCTTATAAGAATAATGTTTGGTTTATATCATACATGGGTATATGATCTGCAAATAGTTATATTTTGGGTTGAGGTGTACCTATATGATAAGCAGCTTGCGTAGTGCGTATAAATTCGGATTAATTACATGTTTAGTGATTGGTTTTTGGTTGATTGCCTATATGACCAATGGAGTAAACGCAACCATTAACTTTTTCTACTTTACGATTATTTTAAGTGCCTATTTTTGGGGAGCATCTGGTGGTGTCGTTGTAGGGTTAATCGTAGGTATTGTAGGTGGCCCTTTGTTGCCTGATCATGTATCCAGTGGTGTTGACCAGTTATTCTCTCAATGGTTTACTAGGATGTGTTTTTATATTGTACTTGGCTTCTTGGTGGGAAAATTGTTTTCATCACTTAATCGGCAAAAGGAAGAACTCCTTTCCGAAAAGCAGGTTGTAGAAGAACAGAACACGAAAATTATACTGCAGCGTGACGAAATTATTAGACAAAATAAAGAGCTAAAAAATCAAAGGGATCAAATTGAGCACCACATGAGGCAAGGCCGTGATTTTGGTTGGGGAATGGTTAGAGCGTTGGCCCAAGCTATCGAGATCAGGGATTCGTACACCAGTGGTCACTGTTATCGAGTAAGTGGATTGGCTACTCGTATTGGTGAGCGCATGGGATTAGATGAATGGACAGTCATTTATTTGAAGTGGGCAGCCCTCGTTCATGATATTGGCAAGATCGGAATTCCAGAAGCACTTCTGAATAAACAAGATAAGTTAACTACGTACGAATATGACATTATGAAGCAACACCCCATGCTTGGTGCTTTAATTATGAAAGACATTCCTTATGGAGATCGGGTATTAGACGGTGTTCTTCATCACCACGAACGCTTAGATGGAAAAGGTTACCCTTATGGAATCAAAGGGGACGAAATTGGGTTACAGGCGCGCATTATCGCGGTATGTGATGTGTGGGACGCATTAACTTCTGATCGAGCCTATCGGGATGCTCTACCGAAAAATGTGGCTTTGAAGATCATGGAAGAAGGACGGGGTACACAATTTGATCCGATGATCTTGGACTATTTTTTTAGCATTATAAATGAGGACTAGTATCCAGAAAGTCAGGGAAAGCACGAAAAACAATGTGTTTGACTGGCTTTTTTATTGTAAATCTAACAGGTTCCGGGTAATCTTCTTTTCCGGTAAGGAAGGGCAGCTCCTTCTGATGGGCTTACACAGGGATGACCCACATCTTCAACAAACCCTCGAGCGAGTCAATATGATCGAAATACGCATGCCTCAGTACAATTGCTTTCGGTTTGGCCGATGGATTCGCTTTTTTCCCCACTTCGGAGATGTAGTCGGAAAATCTAAGCATGCCGGCATCGATCAGCCACTATTCATCTCTTCCGGGATTTCCGACTTCAGGGATATAGTTTTAACCCATATAAAGCGTATTTTGCAGCTAAAGATGCTGGTGGAGAAAGACCAGTATAACTTTAATGAAAAAAATATACAAATACACAGGTAAAACACACGAAGTTCCACTTACTAAAAGAAAGTCGGAACTTAGAAGTGTAGTAGGAGAGGATACTATTGAAGTAGTGGCATATAAGGGAGGACACTAGCACATTGTACTGACCGATTGCTTCAGCAACTTTCAATATATCTGATTGATTGTAACAGATGAATACCTCTGAGTGCATAATCTGTAAAACCCAAGCGCATACACATGTCAGATTTAGCACATGTTATGGATGAACAAGGGAGGGATTTTAGTTGATGTGGTTTCTTTGGTTGTACCTATTAAATACGTTCTTTATGTTAATAGTTGCGATTCGCGAGGTGCGCAGGCCGGCCAAAGCTTTAATTTGGCTAACCATCTGCCTCATTTTGCCTGTTATCGGTTTCGGACTCTATCTTAGCACAACGAATCCAGTGTGCATTCGTCGAGAAAGACTGACGTCTCCGCACAATAAGTCGGACAAGTTGCCTGATTCATTCAGCCGCTCAGCCTTGGTCATCGATCATGCTTTGCGGCATTTCACCGTGCATGGCCTTCGGACAGGCCAAGTCCAGGTGCTTACCAACGGCATTGAAACCTATGAAAAACTTATGGAATCCATACAAAACGCACAAAAAGCGATTGATCTGGAATATTACATTTACCGTGATGACCAAATTGGTCATCGCATCACAAATCTGCTGATTGAACGTGCAGCGGCCGGTGTACAAGTTCGTTTTGTGAGAGATGGCTTAGGGAGTCGAAAATTCCCGCGATTTCAGATCAAACGAATGATGGATGCAGGGATTGAATGCCGGACGTTTTTTCCAGCGCGCCTCCCTTGGATATTGTCCAATTGGAATTACCGGGATCATTGTAAGATCGTCACGATCGACGGAAAAGAAGCCTTTACAGGAGGGATTAATGTCGGGTATGAGTATACCGGATTGAAGCCGAACGTAGGGTTCTGGCGTGACACCCATTTGCGAATCGAAGGTGAAGCTGCCCTCGATTTACAGACTATCTTTGACGCCCATTGGAATATCGCTTCTCCGGAACAGATGAAAACGAGGACACACAGGTACACAAAAAATGAAGGTACACATTCAGAGAACATTACTTTAACCGACAGACCAGTTCTTTCCGGATGGTTGGCAGAATGGGGCGCTGAATTGGGCACGATGGATGGAACCAGTATTGACAAGGCTCCGAACAAAGGGGCATTGCAGAAAGCCTATGTGCAGACGTTTGAAGGCAATCCTGGAATTCCTACTCCAATCATCCGGGAGGTTTCCTTCATTTGCCTGACACAAGCGACCAAAAGCATTGATATCACTACCCCCTACTTTGTGCCCGATGAAGATATCATCATGGCGATAAAAACAGCTGTGGCACGCAGTGTGCGAGTAAGACTGCTGGTTCCTAGTCAAACGGATCTTTCAACTCTGATCGTGGGCGCTGCAAGCCGTACCTATTTCGGTGAACTACTGGAAGCCGGGGTCCATATCTATCTATACGAAAAAGGTATGTTACATGCGAAGGTAATGATTATCGATGAGGAGATTGCCGAAGTGGGCTCAGCAAACTATGACCTGAGAAGTCATCGTCTGAATTATGAAGTTTGCGAAATCTTATACAGTGACGATGTTGCACAAGAACTCATGAAGCAATTCGAGCGCGATCTCACTGATTCGGTACAGTTAAGTATAGAGGATGTACAACATCGTCCGCTTTCACAGCGCATTCTCGATCAAGGAGCCCGCCTGCTTTTTCCGCTGTTGTAGCACATTACAATAACCATCTCTTTTCATATGTTAAAAAGCTCTTACTGTTATTTTAGACGTTTTGGGTAGACCTGAAAAATTTAGCTTGAGACGATGTTAAAATTCCCATTTTAGAAATCTAGTGGTAATTACTCTTGAGTCTACAGCAGAGAATCCCTCAAAAAATAATGGGGGATTTTTAGTTTTCTACAAAAAAAGCAAGGAATGTGGATTTCCTTGCTAAGTCACCTTTGTGTTTTGAGTTATGCAGTTGTAAAACATATGCAGGTAGCTTAGTTATGGTGAGTTTTAATGTGTTTCCAGTTTAGCCATTCGTTTTATTAACGATTCAATCTTTTTGAAAATGATCAATCTGGTATTCCAATCTAAACTGATGTCAAAAGTTTGGTATACGAATTTTCCCTTCATTCTTTCCGAAGAATGTATATCGTTGATGGATCGGAGTTCCTTGAGAAAATCGTGCATAACTCAACATTCCTTTTCTGCTTTCATACATAATAGTCGTTCGTTTGGCTTTAAGAAAAACGCATACATTAGCACATTCATTTTCATAATCCAAGAGTGAATGCAGTTACCGGCGTCATAAATGTTCGTGACATTTTTTCTAATTTAGAATTGAGTACGAATTGCCTAAAATATGATTGGCCCCTGGTGTCGTGATGCTGATACTTCCAGTCTACTTTGCGCATGGTGTCAGCGACGATGGTACTACCCCTACTCGTCATTTTTGGGGGTTTAAGACCGTGGCTAGCTCGTAAAAAAGAAGGCTCATTTTCTGCTTTCCAAAAGTATCAAATGGTATTTCGAGTATTTTATTGTCTCCCAGTTACGCTAACAGGTTCGTTGGGCAGACGCTTTGAATGTTAGAGACGCCATGGGCGTCTTTTTTATTAACGGTGATAATCGTTTCACGTCACAGAATGTATCTTCTGTGGCGTGTTTTGTAGAACATTATGATAAGTCCATCATTTAGGTAGTAAGAGAAAAGACAGGGCACGAAAGGGGTTCTTTACGGGATACTATACGGCAGAAGTGGATATAATGGATGCTTGCCACGAAGATCAAGAGAGCACAGATGCTATTATTCGAGTTTTTAATGAGTTAACATCTGGTGGGGAGCAACAGAAGCAGAATTTTGCAAAAAATCTTAAAGAAGGTGACTTTTGGGCGTGTTTGCGCCAAATTGAATCATCCCATAGCAGAATAGGTAAGGGAAGATTTGCTCAGCGTTTGGCGCAATATTGTTCCTTGGATCATATGCCTCTACATATTGAAGAGGCAATTGAGTATATCTACAGGAAAGTAGAGGAAAATGACTCGGATGGAGACGATCTACGAGAAGAAGCTCAAGCAAATTAAGCAAGATAAGCAACAATATGATGCTTTTCGTTCTCTTGAAAATACGGTTGTACTAGCGGGACCTGGTAGTGGAAAAACAACAGTCCTGACTTTAAAAATAATGATGCTTCTTTCGGAGGTTATCAAATCTCCGAGGGGGTTGGCTTGTCTAACTTATAGTAATGAGGCTGCAAAGGAATTCAAAAAACGTCTCAAGATTCTTGGCCATAAAGAAAGAGAAAATGTATTCTTAGGAACAGTACACTCATTTTGTATAGCTGAGGTCATTACGAAGTTTGCTCATTTATATCCACAATATGGTATCCCCTTGCCTCTTAAAATAATATCTGCAAAAAGGAAAAATCAATTATTTCAGCGAGTTAGAGAGGAACTAAAAATTCCTGAAAAAAATTTAAGCATAACAGAAATGGATAGTGAACGTAATATCAACATAGAGGGAAGGTCACAAGTAAATATACCATCGTATGATATTGCGCTTAAGGCTGCACAATTATTTGAACAAAAACTAAGAGAAGCAAATTATGTGGATTTTACTGCAATCATTCACTATGCAACACAATTGATACAAAAAGAAGAATATGTAAGAAAATGCTTAGAAGCTAAGTTTCCTTGGATTCTAATAGATGAGTACCAGGACTTAGGAAGGCCACTTCATGAAATGATTCTTTCGATGATGGATGGAACAAAGAGTCTCTTTTTTGCTGTTGGTGATCCTGACCAATCAATCTATGGATTTAACGGTGCTGTTCCAGATTATCTGCTGGAATTATCCGGATTACCAAAGATAAGAGAAATTAAGCTCCAGACGAACTACCGAAGTAATCAGGACATTATAGATGCCTCTGAAGTTGCCTTAAATCCAAATGAGGGACGTAATTACAGGGCTGGTACAAGGGAAGATGAAAGGGCACAATTTACCTTTAAAATATGTGAAAGAGAAATGATTGACCAATATAACTATGTTGTTAACGAAGTAATCCCACAAAATATAGAGCTTAACGTACCTTTAGAAGAAATTGCGGTTCTTGTAGCTAATAGATTTCAGATTAAAGATCTTAGTGAGACACTTGAAAAATCTGGGATCCCTTATTACGCTGTAAAACATGAATTCGAACGTACGCATGTAGTAACTTGGTTAGAAGATTGTGCTAATTGGTTAATTAGTCCTGATGAAGTTTCTTTCGAATCAATATTTACATTTTGGAGAAGTTTCTTAAATCGCCATGGAGTTAATATTTCTGGTTCACAAGTTATATTAGAGAAGAGAAAGCTATACGATTTATTAATAAATTGTATTTCTGAGAGTCAACAACTTGCAGATTGGATTCAATTGATACTACAAAATACGGGGTTGAGAGAGATCCTTAGAGGTACCGATGTATATCCTGATGAGCTTGAAAATCTAGATAATTTAATTAAGGTTGCCAAAGAGGGGATGTTTGCAGATTTTACTCTTCAGCAGTTTAGTCAATTGGGCAAACCTGTAAACCAAATAACTATTAGTACTCGGCATTCCTCGAAGGGTTTAGAATTTGAAACGATTATATTATTAGGAATGGAAGAAGGGAATTTTCCCAGCTATAGAAGCACCACTGAAAGAAAAATAAATGAAGAACACCGGATTTTTTTTGTATGCGTGAGTAGGGCAAAAAGTCGATGTTACCTCGTTAGATCAAAGGTACAAAGAGGGTATATTCAAAAACCATCGCGCTTTTGGATTTCGCTTTACGATTGGCACTCTAAACGTAAGAATCATAATGGCACGCAAGAAGGATAAAAGTTGCTGCTCATTTTTGGATGGATTTCCAAGTTCGTGTTTATCATGCTAATTGCAGAAGTGCAAGATAAAAAGTAGTACACCAACTATAGTGTAAATTTTAGGTACTAACTTTAATGTAATCCTGAGTTCAAAGCAAATTATTCAGTAACCAACTATTATGTAACACAAAAAGATGAAAGATCGGTAAAAAGCTTGGGTTTTTGTAGGTTTTTCAGTTACCAACTTTAATGTCATCGAACAGGTTGTTGATTTATTACAATAAAGTGTTGTTCTGAACATTATAGTAATGTTCTAAGAAACTAATCACATTAAAGTATTGTTTTATTAGTAGACTCTCCTAGTCCCGATCAGATTTCAAGTGATCGGGACATTTTTCATATGAAAATGACTATATGAAACAATTAGATGTACATAGATAATAATGTTTTAGACTGATCAATTAACAAAGTATTAGACTGGTAACGGGCTGCTTAACCTCTAAGGTACCAATAACATTTAGGGCCATCACGAAAAAACACATTAGTCTGAATTATATTTGATTAAAAGCATGAGGGTATTGTTCAATAACATCTTGGCAAGAAGTAATGAGGAGGGAAAGGATCAGATGGAAAAGTCGATTGAGGAATCGAGTGCCCGCAGTATCCGACGGAAATAGCCAGAGCCTGAGGGCGACATAAAACAACTGGTTCTGTGGTGTCTTCATCGCGCTCGTCCTTGATCCGTTCCTCCGTAGAAGGGAATCGCCGGAAACAGAACATTTGGTATGATGAAAATGGACGTTCGTCTAGAAAAGACCATAAACACCTGTCACCATAAACGATAGTAGAAAGCGAGAGGAACAGTTATGAACGATTTTTTTATTGAAGCCATTTGGGAAAAAGCGTGGAAAGACCATGGCGATACCGTCGTGAATAATAGGAAGAAGAACGGAATCGTACCAGCTCGAGCCTTTGACCAAAAGGCAGTAGCTTTCAACGAACAATCGTTTAATGAAGAAGGAAGGAAACGGGTCAAGCGAATTATGAACTGGCTTGAAGGACAAGGGGTTCGATTCGAAAACGCCTCTGTGTTGGATATTGGCGCCGCCTCAGGGGTATTTTCAGTGCCTTTTGCGGAGCGGGGGGCCAGTGTAACTGCCGTAGAATCCTCTCTTCCTTTGGTCGAACTGCTGAAAGAAAACATTTCAAATTTCCCCGAAGACACGGTGAAGATTGTACCTGAACCGTTTGAAGATATTGACGTGCAGGCCAGAGGTTGGAGCAATGCCTTCGATCTCGTCTTCGCCTCGATGTGCCCGGTCTTTCTCAATTGGGAGAGCGTGGAGAAGGTACTTCATTGCGCGCGGCAGTTTTGTTACATCAGCATGCCAGCGAGCTCCCCAGAGAACAGTCTGGCAAATGAAATCTGGCCGCTTATCACCGGTCAGCCATTCCAAACGAAACACAAGGAAATGGGATATTTACTTCATTTGCTGTATCTCAAAGGCTACTCCTATGAGTCGATTGTAACGAAGGAAACGACAACGAAGGTAATCTCTGCAGAAGCGGCATTGCAGGAAATGATGAACCGTCTGCATAGTCACGATCAGCCAGCAGATGAGCGGACTCGAAAAACGGTAGCAAACTATTTGGAGCAAACGTATCCGTCCGGCCAAGTGGTCGTCCGGCAGGGTGGCCGATTTGGCAAGGTACTGGTTCGATTGCAGGATCAGAACATGTACACGAGAGAAATTTAAGTCGCGCAGGGAGTGCTTCCCGAAAACGAGCGACAATCTATTTTTTCATCTGCCAATGGTGCAGCTATACAGAAGAGATAGAAATTACTCATTTAGAGAAAAATGCACCAAGCTAGTGCAGCACCAAACACAATTACGCCAGTCATCCTGATCGTCGCACCCGTAGGAAGATCGATGGTTAGTGAGCGCGCGAAGCCTCCTGTGGTGGTGATAATTCCAAGTAGGGAGGATAGCCACAGTGTTTGGCCAAATCCGGAAGAGAGTTGCACAGTTGCCATGGCCGGAAGGAGGACGATAGCATCGATAAGCAGCGCACCCACTACTTTCATCGAAATGCCTATGGAGATTCCGGTCAGGAACAGGAGTACATTTCTGATCCCATTGGCAGTGATGCAGAGCCACTGGGTTTGTTCAGGATCATTGAAGACTAGTGGAATTTCCCGATAACAGATGACAAAAAAGATCACGATGACAGCACTGACGATACCAAGCATCCATAAATCCCCTTACGTGAGAGTCAGGATGCTGCCAGTAAGCAAGTTGAATACTTCCATGGCAGGCACATCGGCGACATAAAACAGCATGAGAGCGATTGCAAGGGAACCAGTCATCAAGAAGGCGCCAGTGGCTGAAGGATTTAATCGGATTGCCCCTGACAAGGGGCCAAATAACAATAAACCAAGTACGATCGCCGCCATAGCTCCCTGGGAGATTGGTCAGCTGAGTGAGTTTTCTTCAATCCTTTTCTGTTCCAAGTGATTTGTTTGTTGAATTTTTACACAATCTTCCTTATGTTATTCTTCTCACTAACTCTTCGGAGACTAATAAATTTTGGGGGATTAAACCTGTTATGTCTGTGAAGATACCGTCCTGTCTTAGTCCCGCATATAGTAACATTTCTGTGTATGTATCTTTTCAGACTGACATATCTATAGAGTATGTATGATGGACTTCATCAAGGTTGAGTGATATGTGCAAGTGTGGAACCATGAAAAATACAAAAATACGAAAATAATTCCATAGGGCCTAGTTCCATTTAGGAAACGGGGGAACCACTTTCTTTTGGGGTTAATTCTGCGAATGCAGAAGGGATGCGAATCTGCCATCCTACCCGTCAGCTAACCTCGTCGGCTAACGCAGAAATTTATGATACAACACTTTTTTAGTTTCAAGTCGATAAGCCGTACTCTGTTGTGTTAAATTGCCGACTTCTTTTTTTTCTATGCAGAATCACTGCTGGAAAATGGAGAGTCGGCTTTTTTATTTTTATAAAAATGTAGGTTGTTGGCTTCAGAAACTAAAACAATTGCAATGTTACAGAGACGTATACACAAGTTATGTTACGGAAAGTTTGTATCTGAAAGATAGAGCTTCACAAGGAGAAAAACTGATAGGGAGGTAACCAAGAGTGACTATCATTGTCCAGAAATATGGGAGAAAATCTGTTGGATCTTTTGAGCGCATACAGAAGTTGGCTGATAGGATTCTCCTTTATAGAAAGAAGGGGCAACATCTCGTCGTCGTTCTCTCACCAATGGGAAGTACAGCTGATGCTTTGCCGGAACTTAGAAAACATTATGAGAGTATGCTTGATAGCAGCAAGCTAGGTATGCTTCTTAGTACTGGCGAGGAAGTATCTGCAGCATTATTAACTATGATCCTGAGTCGCAATAATTGTGAGACCATCGCAATGACAGGTCCGCAGACAAGTAAACGTATTGATGAACAGGATGGTATCTCTAAACGTTTTGCTATTCATTTAGAAAAAGTCAAGGATAGTCTCCAGCAAGGGAAAGTCGTAATTCTCGCTGGGTTTCAAGAAGCAACTGAAAGCAGGGAATTCACGATGGAGAGAACCGACTCAACCGCTATAGCGCTAGCTGGTGAACTTGATGCTGACTATTGTGAAATCTATTCGGATGAAGACGGAGTTTATACACCTGATCCACGTATTGTTCTTGAAGCAAAAAAGCTGACTATCATTTCATATTTGGAAATGTTGGAGCTTACCCGAATGGGACTAACTGTGCTGCATCCGAGATCAGTAGAAACGGCATGGAAATATCACATACCCGTACATATTCGACTAGCTATGTCGGGTACATGGATCGCAGATCACGAGCCTCTTGAGGGTGAGGAAACCTTATTAAAATTAACTCATTTGGACAATATGGCAGTTTCTCGAAAGACAACTTAGCTTAATTCATTTCCTGTTTGTCGAAAGTATGCCATGAACTAGCGATTTGTTTGAGCAAAGCTAAAGTCTTACTTAAAAGAAAATTCTTATCTAATAATTGAATGTGACAAAGGAGGATGAGGATGAATTGGATTGCAAAACAGTCCTATTACAAGGTAGAACGAGAATTGTCTAACCTTGAACAAAAAACAGTTGTTTATAACAGGTGGATCTATTTATATAAGGAGAAAGTTGTTACACAGTATCGAGAGTTCCCGATAAAGGAAGTATTAGATATTTCTTATCGCCAAATGGGAGTTAGAGGTGGCTTACTCTACCTCCATACACGGCAAGGTGTATACTCATATTTAGTCTCGGATGATCCTCGTCCATTCATAGATAAGTTTAAATCTTTTCGATAAAAGAGGAGATTCAAAAGTACTTTAACTAAGACAAGTTGCTATAATTCATTTAGTCTACTTAGATTTAAGATAAGCAATTCTTGGGCAATCATAGGAAAAGAAAAAGTCCCTTACTATTAGATAAGAGACGTGAATTGAGTGAATTGAACAGTTGATCATACATCAAAACAGTGCTATACGTGACTATACGGACCTCTCCAAGAAAGTAATTCTCGCGATCGTTACCTTTCAAGGAGTCCCTACGTAGGGGCTGGTAAATAACGGGATTCTAAACTGCAGCAATGGAAAATTTAAAGTTGCTGATGATGGTAATAATTCATTCAAGAGTCGTAACGGTGGTTATCCCACTAAGAAGTGGCGAAAAACAGTAGAAAATCAATATCCCAATTTTATAGCATCTCTTTTGAATGGGAAATATAGCTTTAGATATGAAATGATGAATTTAGCAATGAGAAATCAAATCCTATCTTTGTTACAATTTAGAAACTTGTGAATGCTAATCTAATTCTTGACCACCCAGTGGTACATCGCTCATAAAAAAGTTGACCACCTGAGCACCTCTTTCCTGTATCTTGAAGTTGCTGAGACAACAAGATATGGGAGGAAAGGACATGCTTCAGATGGCTAATTATGAGTTTATCAGGAAACAACACATTTTGCTAGGAAAGCCGATTCGGCAAATTTCTCGCGAAACTGGCTATTCCCGTCAAGTCATACGAAAGGCCTTGAAATCAACGAAGATCCCTGTGTACCAGCTTTCGAAACCGAAACCCAAACCAGTCATTGATTCCGTGCAGCCCATCATCCTGGAATGGTTGCGTCAAGATGAACAGGCTCCTCCCAAGCAGCGTCATACTGCCACCCGTATCTACCAGAGACTTGTCGACGAATACGGATTCACCGGCGGTGAATCTACGGTTCGACGTTACGTCAGACAACTACGCGTTTCTCCTCCAAAAGCGTTTGTCCCCCTCGACTTCCCGCCAGGGAAATTTGCCCAATTTGACTGGGGCGAGGTTACTGTTCTTTTACAGGGTAAGCAGGTAAAAGTTCAAGTCTTTTGTATGCGTTGTACCTACAGCAGAAAAATTTTTGTCAAAACTTTCTTTCACCAAAAGCAAGAATCTCTTCTTCAAGGGCATGTCGATGCCTTTGAGTTTTTCGGTGCTGTTCCTCAGACCGTTACGTACGACAATCTGACAACAGCCGTAAAGAAGGTGTTGGAAGGTAAAAACCGCGTGGAACAAGAGCGATTTGTTCAGCTTCGTGCTCACTACCTGTTTGAAAGCTATTTCTGTGATCCGGGAAAAGGGCACCAAAAAGGCCAAGTCGAAAATCTCGTAAAGTTCGTCCAAAAGCAGTTCTTTACCCCAGTTCCATGTGTCTCTTCACTAGAGGAATTAAATTATTTCCTCCTTGAGAAATGTATCTCTTACGAGACAACTACGGTTCCAAGATCTTCCTTAACCGTTGGAGAAGCGTTTGTACAAGAGCAGCAGACCATGCTCCCATTGCCTCCACAACCACTGGATTGTTGCCGTGTCGTCTCTGTAAAAAGCAATACCTTGTCTATGATTCACTTTGAGAAAAATGCCTATTCTGTTCCCGTTTCATACGCATCTACCGAGCTTACTTGTAAGGTGTTTGCCGAACGGATCGAGGTATACCATGGAAACAAATTGATTGCTGAGCATGAGAGATGTTTGGAAAGCGGCAAAGAGCTTTTGCAATATGATCACTACCTGGATTTGCTTCTTACTCGACCAGGTGCGGTTTTGTATGCTAGACCTTTGCATCAAGCGGGGTTACCTCCAATTTACCAACAGTTCTTGGACAAGTGTCGACATCGACCAGGCGGAATGAAAGAATTCGTTCGCCTCCTGTTACTACATCGTGAATTCGATACGACTCTTGTGGAGGAATCACTGGGGGAAGCATATCAAAAAGGGTTGTTTCAGTATGATGCCGTAAGGCAATTGTTGTTTCAGCGTACGCTACCCGAACACCGTCTTCCCCAACTCGCGTTGGCTGAAGATAGTCCTGTTCCGCGAATTCAAGTAAAAGTTCCCGATCTTAACCAGTACAATCGTCTGTTACAAAAGAGGAGTGTGGTACATTGAGTACAATTTTCTTGCTTGAAACCTATGCCAAACGGCTTCGATTACCGGCTATTAAACGTGTCTACAAGGAAATGGCCCACGATGCTACCGAACGACAAATTCCCTATGAAGAATTTCTTCTCGCTCTTTTGGAACAAGAAGTTCAGCAAAGGGACGCAAATCAAATCGCCAGTCGGATCAAGCACGCCAGGTTCCCCTCAATGAAAACACTCGATCAATATGAATTCTCTGCCATTCCGTCTCTTAATAAACCAAAACTGTTACAACTCGCTCGTTGTGAGTACATTGAAAAGGCAGAAAACATCATGTTTATCGGGAATTCTGGTACAGGTAAAACCCATCTCTCCACTGCCCTTGGGAAGGAGGCATGTCACCATGGCTATTCCGTACAGTTTTGGACAGCCGCGAAAATATGCAACGAGCTTATGGAAGCTCAGTCCCAAAAGCGAATCCTCCAGTTGGAGAAACAATGGCTGAAAACCGATTTGATCATTCTAGACGAAGTCGGATTTGTTCCTCTCAGTAAAACAGGGGCGGAGCTCTTATTTCAATTTTGTGCAGCTCGCTATGAAAAAGGGAGCATCATCATTACTAGCAATTTGGAATTTGCTGATTGGACTCAGATTTTTAAAGATGAACAGATGACGGCAGCTCTGGTCGATCGTCTCACACATCGTGCCCATATCTTTGCCATGAATGGAGATAGCTATCGATTTAAACAAAGCATTCAAAGATCGTGATCATGAAAAAGTTACCCACCCGACGGGTGGATTGATTTTTGCCATGGTGGTCAATTTTTTGATGAGCACGGTGGTCAACATTTTGATTGACATTCACAGAAACTGCTTCAAGACAATGTTGTCAGTTAATGATTTTGTTTTATTGGGAAATTGACTTACTTTTATACATTTGGTAGTGTCTCCCTAAACAGAAGGTCGCAGTTACTGTTTTATAGTACATCATAGGCGGAGTTGTTATTGTGGCCACTAATCTTTTTAAACGTAGTAACCGCATCTTAGAGTGGAATCCCGCACATATCCTGATTTTTGGATTCTTAGGACTGATTTTTTTAGGTACGCTCTTATTAATGCTACCTATGTCAACGGAAGATCGTCACCACTTAGCTTTTATTGATGCTCTTTTTGAAGCAACTTCCGCTGTTTGCGTAACAGGACTAGCTGTGGTTGATACTGGAACCACTTTTACTTTGTTTGGGCAAGTAATCCTGCTTATTTTGGTACAACTTGGTGGATGAGGATTTATGACGAGTGGCATTTTAATGTTCCTTATCCTCGGGAAAAGGATCGGCTTGAAGGAGAGACTAATCCTTAAGGAATCGATCAATTCCTTTTCCCTGCAAGGGATTATTTCGCTGGTACAACGAATTATTGTGATTACGCTCCTTGTCGAGTTCCTTGGAGCTACCATTTTGGCCATACGCTGGTCATCTGAAATGCCTTGGCAAAAGGCGATCTACTATGGCATATTCCATTCCATCTCTGCATTTAATAATGCCGGGTTTGGCTTAGAACCAGATAGTTTAAGTAAATGGGTTGGGGACCCAACGGTTAATATTATCATCACTCTCTTATTTATATTGGGGGGGATTGGGTATACCGTCATTTTAGATATATTTGAGAAAAAAACATTTAGGAAACTTTCTCTACATACCAAACTTGCTTTGTTCGTTACGCTGATCCTTAACACTGTTAGTCTGTTTGTCATTCTGGGTCTGGAATATAATAACCCTGCAACTTTGGGTTTATTACCATTAGGGGATAAACTCTGGGCATCGTATTTTCAAGGAGTTGTTCCCCGAACAGCTGGTTTTAATACAATAGACATCGGTCAAATGACATCAAGCTCTCAAGTATATATGATTGGTTTAATGTTTATCGGAGCATCCTCGGGTTCGACAGGGGGAGGAATAAAGATTACTACAGCAGCTCTCCTTTTACTGGCTCTTTGGTCTGTAATCACAAATAAACGAGATGTTAGCCTTTTTAAAAGGAGAATACCTCAGGACCAAATTCATAGGGCTTTGTCGATTGCAATTTCAGCTCTCCTGTTTATCTTTACGATATTCTTCCTGTTAACGATCACAGAAAAAGGGACAGAAATCAGTAGGATTCTTTTTGAGACAGTTTCAGCATTTGGCACTGTAGGCTTAAGCGCTGGATTAACTGGTGATCTTAGTCCAAGTGGGCGCATTCTGATTACAATCATGATGTTTATTGGCAGGATAGGTCCATTGACAATGGCATTTGCCCTTGTCATTAATGAGAAAAACAAAAGCATGATTCGTTATGCGGAAGAAAAAATATTGATTGGGTAAGTTGGAAATGTGAAATTAGATTGGAATGTAATGGTACATCGTTTATGCGGTCCATTCTACGCTCAGCAAAAACTGATGCCGCATCAATTCGAGCACAAAATCGTTGTAATAATCCTGGCGAACAATGACCCGATATTCGTGATTTGGATAGACGTAAAAGAACACGTCTGTTAGTGCAGGGTTTTCATCAAATTTCTCCCGAACTACCTTCATTCTCTCAACAAACGGTTCTTCCTTAAAAATGTGAATGTGAAACTCGATGTCGTTGCCATTCTTGGTTTCGTGAATTTGAATAGCATCCTTATTGTCCTTGTAGATTAACATGAACGCATTCTCCCCTCGAGATTACATCAAATATCTCAGCCAAACGTATAAGGTAGATATCGAAACGGACAACAGCATCAGCGGAAAACCGTATTTTAAAAACTGTAAAAAAGAAATGGGATAGCCTTCTTTGCCTGACATACCAGCTACGATTAAATTTGCACTTGCTCCAATCAGAGATCCATTTCCACCAAGACAAGCGCCTAATGCGAGGCTCCACCACAACGGTTCCAGATTATTTACGCCCATGTTACCCATTTCCTGAATCATAGGGATCATTGTTGCTACAAACGGAATATTGTCCAAGAAAGCAGAGGCGATGGCACTCAGCCACAAAATCAGCATGGAACTTGCGAACAGGTCGCCTCCAGTTAACTCGATGGCTTGTTCAGCTAATTTGGCGATTACTCCTGTTTCAATTAGGCCAGAAACTAGGACGAATAAGCCAACGAAGAAAAATATAGTCGTCCACTCGACCTTGGCTAATGCCTCTTCCATTAATTTCTCTCCTGTCAAGAGGAGTAACAAGAAGGCTCCAGCTAATGCAACTGTCGCAGACTCCAAATGCAACAGCTGGTGAAGAAAGAAACCAATAATAGTCAGACCTAATACTGCTATGCACTTGAAGAGAAGGTTAGGAGCTGTTATTAACTCCTTTTCATCCAGTTTCATCAGATCACACATCAACTCAGGGGTTGTCTGAATTTGCTTGCGGAACAACCAGATAAAAAAAGGGATGTATACGACTAAAATAATTATCGCGATTGGCGCTAGATTCTTGATGAATGCCATGAATGTTAGTTCTTTGACCGCGCGATGTATTTAAATAGACCTGTTTCAGCTGTTATACCAACAATAATCATCATCCCAATTAGGAGGCCAAGGGTATTGAAATCAATATGATGGATCGCAGTTTCCTGGTCAACGATGCCTAAACCTACCATCAGTACACCGCCAATCATGGCCACAATTGAACGATGAATTTTTTTCCCTAGACCAATAGGATACCGGTACTTTTTACTGAAGTGCTGATTAGTTGTTAATCAATCAGCTAATGGATGGACCCACTGCGTCCCGCAATATTTTAACAAAAATATACGCTAAGCTCTGGTTTTTGTCCGGCTTCAGGGACTGGCTAGGAACCAGAAAGACCTAGACTTGCCACTACTTTTATTTGGCTCTTTGCTGTTTACTGTGAATTGATACATTACTGGAGATTGCTTGGGTGTGGATTTTGATGTCCATGCTTAATCTCTGAAAAAATGTTATTCGGTACTAAGGGCTCTGTATTGGGGATTCGCTTCTCAAGGATATCGATCAACTTCTGGATATCTTCTTTGGTAGCAGGTTGCTTTTCCAATTTAAGTTGGTAGCCTAAGTTTCCGCTTACTTCAATTGTAGCCCATTCAACATCAGAGATCCTTGATATTCCAGCTTGTCGTAGTCTCATTTCAAGCTTATCGGCTGTTAGCCTGAGCTTGCGCATATTACCCTCAAGCACTTGTCCATTTTCAATTACAGTAACTGCCTTCCCAGTTATAAAGTTTTCGAATCTGTTAGATTTAATCTCTAGATATTCCATCAATATCATTACGATAACTAAAACTGCCGCTAAAAGAAAAGTAGGCCAATAACCACTACCAGTAATTGGCTGAATGATCAAGGTACCAAGACCGATCATGACGATTACCTGTGCCATAGTCATTTGAGAAATGGATTTTCTACCTGCAATTCGTAACAAAAGAGTACCGAATACAATGACGCCTACAGTTTGCCATATGAGAGTCCAGCTCATGCTATTACACCTCCGTGACTATAAACTCATGTTGGTATAGTTTAGCCAAGTAGTGAGTGTATAATTTACAAAACATAAATTGTGTTAATGTGTTTATCACAAATTCGCTTATGGGAAATGAAAATTCTCCCTGTGAGCCATTCCCCTTATTCACAGAAAAAAGGGTTAGGCGTAGAAATTGTAATCGAGGTTGACGATGTAAACATGAACGATTAAAATTACGTTTAAAAGATTAAACAAATGAACGATAGGGGCGGATCGTATGAGCCAGCAAACCGAGCATATTCTACAACAATTTAAAGATTGTATCCCTCTATTGGAAGTGCTGACCGATGAAAACCGTCAAGCTATTATAATGTTGTTGGCGCAGAACAAATCGGGCCTTAACGTGAATACAATATCAGGCCATATCAATTTGTCCAGACCCGCTGTCTCCCATCATTTAAAGGTGCTGAAACAGTCTGGTTTTATTAAATCCGAAAAAAAGGGCGTAGAAAATTATTACGTATTGACTGTCCGCAAGCCGCTTGAACAACTAAAATCATTAATTCTTGCAGTTGAAGCCGAGTGCGATGGGCATCAGTAATTTTCAAAAAACGTAAAAAGGACTACAGGAGAAAGGGCTTATTTTGCCCAATTGGTTCGTTTGTTTAAACGAATAATCGTAAATGGAGTGATAATTTTATGAAAGCGATGATCATTGAGAAGTACGGGAAACAGGTTCCATTCGCAATTGCTGAACAATCAATGCCTACTATCGGAGAACATGATGTGCTAGTGGAAATTCATGCGGCCAGCTTAAATCCTATCGACTTTAAAATTAAAGAAGGGAAAATGAAATTCCTTTTGAATTACAAGTTTCCTCTAATCTTAGGAAATGATTTCTCCGGAGTGGTAGTCAAGGTTGGTAGCCGGGTGAATACGTGGAAGCCCGGCGATGAGGTTTACGGGAGACCCCGCAAAAACCGAATCGGAACATTAGGGGAATTTATTGCTGTACATGAGGATGATATTTGGCTGAAGCCGCAAAACCTAACCTTTGAAGAAGCGGCATCGATCCCGCTATTGGACTTACAACCTACCAAGCTTTTGTAGATATTTTAAAGCTCCAAAAAGGGCAAAAGATATTGATTCACGCAGGTTCGGGAGGCGTAGGAACCTTCGCCATCCAATTGGCCAAGCAGATGGGCGCTTTTGTCGCCACAACAGCAAGCGATAAAGGCTACGAATTGGTTAAATCGTTGGGGGCAGATCTAATTATTAATTATAAACAAGAGAATTTTGAAGAAAAGCTTACCGGATATGACGCTATTTTCGATACTTTAGGCGGGGAAGCCCTGGAAAAATCATTCCGGGTACTGAAACCAGGCGGACAAATCGTATCCATCTCCGGCATGCCAAACGCCAGGTTTGGAAAAAAGGCGAAATTGGGTTGGGTGAAAACAGCCATTTTGTCCATCGTGGGTCTTAAGATCAAGGCACTAGAGAAGAAGAGCCAAACGCGATATCATTTCCTCTTTATGAAACCGAGCGGATCGCAATTGAAGGTGATAAAGGAATTTATGGAAGTAGGTCTCATTAAGCCTGTTATCGATAAGGTGTTTCCTTTGAATGAGGTCGGGGAAGCATTTCAGTACTTGGAAAGCGGAAGGGCAAAAGGAAAGGTAGTCATTCGAATAAAGTAATTCTAGGGAAAAGTTCAACCAATCCATAGATCAGGGAACGAAACGGTGAGCGTTCTTTCAATGGAGCAGCGACAGTCTAGAGCAATATTTCTTGTCCTCGGCTGTCGCTGTTCCAAATTTCTAGGCTCAGTTGAAAGGTATTAGATGGATTCCCTGGTTTTTATTTAACGCTGCAGGTGACTTAGCGATTTAAGAAGTCGAGGGTTTACCTAAGAATGTTTCTTAATGCTAATGGAGAAGATCATTGGCGATAACACAGAAGTAATGATAGCGACCACAATGGCTGCATCTTGTATTCCCCTGTTAATTACCCCCAGCCTTAAACCGATCGATGTCGCAACAACGATTAGCGTCATTCTTGATGATAGGAGAAAGCCTCCAGCAAGAGCTTTCCGCATGTTTAGAATTGGTGCGAGACACATCATCGGGAGTACTTTAACGATGTAGGCTGTGGAAAGGAGAAGGGGAACCCAACTTATTGCAACGGGAGATTTTACAAAATCCTCTATATGAAAATGAAAGCCGACCATAACGAAGAAGATCGGTATGATAAAGCCGTATCCGATTCCCTCTAGCTTCTCCTTAAACGGGTGATGATCTTGGAGCTGCAGACTCGATAAAAGAAAACCGGCCAAGAAACTACCTAAAATAGGCTCTGAACCTGTCAGGTCGGTGAAGATGCCATATAAGCCAAGAATAGCTAGTAGTCCTTGCAATTGGACAGTAAAATTTTTGCGGATTTCCATTTTCCAAAACATGCTTTCCCTTAGCCTGAGAATGGTCTGATAGAAAATGACTGATAGAGGCAGGAGTAAACCTATGGAAGCCTGACGCCAAGTCAAACCAGTATAGTAAGATCCTCCAATCGTGGAGAGCACGATCATCGTTATAAGATCAGCGAGAATGGCCGATGTTAGCAGCAACTGACCGTACTGGGTATGGATGATTCCCGTTTCCTTGAGAACGGGCATTACAATTCCAAGAGAGGTTGTCAAAAGAATGAGCATCATCATCCAGGACTGTGTAGAAGGGTCAATCTGGTGTATTCGCATCCCGATCAGCAGGGCCAATATCGCACTCCCCATAAATACGAATAACCCAATGATTAAAGTATTTTGCCGTAGCTTGGTCCGCTTTTGAAAACGAAGACAGGTTAAATCGACTTCCATTCCTGACAAGAACATTAAATAGTAAAGTCCAAATTCACTTAATCCGTCCAGCCATTTTATATCCTCTTGACGAAACATTTCTTTACCGAAGTAGGAAATAACCATTCCTAAGATCAAATATGTCAAAACAGATGGAATCCGGAAAGGCTTTGTTTTACTAAGCAGTATTTGCACTGCGAATATAAAAAGAAATAACCAAAAAAGAGAGAGCAAAGGACCATTCCCCATAATAAGAAGTCACCCCATTCTTTATAAGGTATGCTAGTCCGATTCTCCATTATAACAATGAATCATTTTCTTCACGTATGCGTACCTGTTCCCAAAAGAATGGCTGCAAGGTGTTTTCTTAAATGATGGGAGATATTTACATCAAGAACAAAGAGAATATGATAAACTCATTATATGATAGTGGGCACTAACTAACTGTATTTTTCTCGACCATTGCCGGGAAGGTGAGGATTTGGAAGACAAGCAGACTTTGGACAGTAAAAGCAGGTTGATGCTGGCTGCCATCGACTTAATGGCCGAAAAAGGCTACAAGGGGGTATCGACCAAGGAAATCGCTGCAGCAGCGGGCGTCAGTGAAATGACGCTGTTCCGCAACTTTGGCAGCAAGTTCAATTTGCTGGAGAAAGCGATTGATCGATATCATTACTCGATTGAAATGACCCGGATCTTTAACGAGAAGGTCACATGGGATCTGCGGACGGACTTGCTTATGTTTAGCCAAATGTATCATGAAATCATGGACCGTAACCGCAAATTATTCCTCATCGTCTTAAGGGACGACGAACTGATCGAAATCCGCGAGAGGGCACAAAAGCATCCGCGTAAATTGCTGGAGCTGCTGACGAATTATTTTACCGAAATGCAGAGCCGGAATCGAATGATCCAGACTGATGCGGAAACACAGGCGATTACGTTTATGTGGATGAATTACGGTGCCTTTATGACACAGCTCTTCGGGGCGTCGACAATTACGAAAGTAACCTTGCCTGTATTTATAGAGTCGAGTATCGAGCTATTCGTGAGGGGGTTGAGTATAGATGAGCAATAAATCGTCTACATCGAACAAGGTTGTCGGTTTAACGGCTTCGACCGGCAACTGTGGATCGGGACCGTATCGCCCCTGTCCTTTCATGTGGGGGAGACCTTTCAATCCACGGAAGGCATTTCCGGCCAATTCCGGGTCGTCAAACCGTATCAGCAGCTCCGCTTACGATGGGAGAAGCGGGAGTGGGGAGAGCCGTCCACTCTGCAAATTCGGCTGCTGTCCAATCACCCGGACAAAACGACGATCAGTTTTCACCAGGAAAGACTGGACAATCCGCTTGCGCGGGAGCAGATGAAGCTGCACTGGGAAGGGGTATTGGCCGCAATTCGGGATGCGTCAACATAAAAAAAGCGCCCTGGGAAAGGCGCTTTTTGTGTTGTTTACTTACCTGCCGAGGATGCAAGAAACTTATCCAAATAGGCTCGTACTGCCTCCGGATTGCCGGAAACACTTGCCTCACGCTCTTGGTCTTTGACCAGCTTATCCAGAGCCTGCTGCAGGATCTCTTTTTCCTGTGCTTGCGGGATCACGACTACACCGTCTGCATCCCCGACGATGATGTCTCCTGGCTGGACGCTGGTTCCGCCGCAGGAGATGGGCACATTCAGTTCGCCCCAGCCGGCTTTGCCACTGGCAGCCACCGTTGTTCCTTTGCAAAAGACAGGGAAGTCCAACTGCTTGATCCCGACGATATCCCGGATGACACCGTCTACGACGATTCCCTGTATGCCCAAGGTTTTGGCGAGACCCACAATGAAATCGCCGGCGATGGCGCGGTAGGTGTCTCCTTTTGCATCGATGACGAGGACATCCCCGGGCTGTGCCTCGCGAATGGCTTTCAGAACAGCCAGATTGTCTCCGACAGGCATTTTGACGGTAAAGGCTCTCCCGGCTAGATGGTATTCCTCTTTTAAAGGCTTGATGGAGCTATCCATGTTATGAAGTCCTTGCATCGTATCAGAAATGCAGGTGGTAGGAACACTCTGGTATTTCGCGACGATATCCGACATTGCTTCTCCTCCTTAGGGGCATGAGTGATCAAGGTACATGCATTATACGTTACGTCATGACTGGCTGAAAAATAGCTTGTGTTTATAACGAGCCATAACCAAACGAGATAATAACCAAAAGCTATGGGACCCGATTCGAAATCCGTATTTTATTTCGATACTGATCTGGATTACATTTTTTACAGATGACTCGTACTTGCCTCGCAAATAAACGTCTGTAGAAAGGACTTGATGGAATATGGCGACTTATCAATTGGGAGTGTTGTACGGAGATGGGATTGGACCGGAGATCGTCCAGTCCACAGTAGAGGTACTGCGAGCGGCAGCGGAGCAGGTAGAGGGAACCTCGTTCGATTTTATCGAGCTGCCTATGGGGTGGACAGGTATTCAAGAACACGGAGAACCTATCCCTGCGATTACTAAAGACTCGCTGGTAACCTGTCACGGATGGATTATGGGGCCGCATGATTCTTCGGCGTACCCGGCAGAGCACCAAGCGAAGAGAAATCCGAGCGGGGAGCTTCGCCATCATTTTGATCTATATGCCAATGTAAGACCGAGCAAGACGATCGCTGGTGTCAAAAGCTTGGTGGGAGAAGCCGATATGGTGATCTTTCGTGAAAATACCGAGGGCTTCTATCCGGATCGAAATATGTACGCAGGCAGCGGGGAGTACATGGTAAATCCGGAGACTGCCATCGTAACGGGAGTGTTTACGAAAAAAGCTGCCGAGAGAATCGCGCACGCCGCCTTCCGCATGGCGATGCAGCGCCGAAAGAAAGTCACGATTGTTCATAAGGCGAATGTGATCAGGCTGGGCTATGGATTGTTCCTGAATACGTGCAGAGAGGTAGGCAAGCTGTATCCCGAGGTGCAGGTAGAGGATTACCACATCGACGCAATGGCTGCACACATGGTTCGGCGGGCGAAGGACTTTGACGTGATAGTGACGACCAATATGTTTGGGGACATTCTCTCCGACCTGGCGGGTGAGCTGGTAGGAAGCCTGGGACTGGCACCTTCGATTAACACCAACGACCATCAGGCGATGGCTCAGGCTGCACATGGCTCTGCTCCAGACATTGCAGGGAAAAACATAGCCAACCCGGTAGGAGAGCTGCTGTCTGCGGTCATGCTGGTAGATTGGCTGGCGAGCCGTCATGAGGATCACGGCCTGCATCAGCTGGCAAGGAAAGTGGAGAACGCCATCATGAAGACGATGTACGACGGTATCCGCACGCGTGATTTGGGCGGAGAGGCATTGACAACGGAATTTACCAAAGCGATTGTGGAGCGGCTATAAATTCGGGGGAAGCGGGGGATGGGTTCTATGAAAACCAGGATCGGTTTGGTCCATGCGACGATGAATTCGGTTTCGCCTATGCTAGAAGCCTTTCGCACCCATTATCCCGAAGCGGAACTGGTCAATCTGATGGATGAAGGCTTGCTGCTGGCGGTGAATGAGAAAGGAGGCATCACTCCTGAAATCCTGCAGCGTTTTGAAGACCTCGTCCAAAAGGCGGTCGATTCCGGCACGGACGGAGTGCTGCTCTCCTGCTCTGTTTTTTCTCCGTATGTTCCGGCTATTCAAAAGAAGTATGCGATCCCGATTTTGAGTGTCGATGAGGCGATGCTTGCGCGTGCAGTGCTTTTGGGGGAGCGTATTGGGGTTGTCGCGACGGTGGTAACGGCTGGTCCCACCACAAAAGGGTTGCTGGAGCAGTTTGCCCAGGCGAGTGGAAAGGCTGTCCGGGTCGATGTGGAGATTGTGACGGAAGCCTTCGAAGCGCTAAAAAAGGGCGATCCAGAGCAGCATAACCGCTTGATTCAGGATCGGGCAAAAAGGCTTGCTGAAAACGCAGACGTCCTCGTTTTGGCGCAGATCTCCATGGCGCGAGCGGCTGCGGGATTGAATGAGATCGGCATCCCGGTTCTTACAAGTCCGTTGACCAGCACCAGCTCTATCATGGAACAGATTCGGGCGAGAAAAGGGCTCGAATGAGCTGGACCAAGCGGTTTAGGAAGGGCATCGAAAACAAAGGGAGCAGTTCTTTGGCAGACAGACCGCCGAGGAACTGCTCTTTTCTTCGTCTAGATCAGGAAACCGAGGTCGCTTCTTTCCCTGTTCGTTCTTCGTTTTTTCGAAAAACGCCTCCGTATAAAAACATGGCAAGGGAAAGCGCCAGACAAATGGCTGCGAATATTCCGATCGACGCATAGCCGCCGAGCTGGACATAGAGCAGGCCAGCTAACCACGCACCGAGCGTGTTTGCCGCATTCATCGTGGAGTTGGCGAGGCTGGAAATCGTCCCGCGGATGGAGGCGTTCAGCTCAGTAAGAGCTCCCATGACAAGCGGGAAAATGATCCCGAGCGTCGCAAAAATGATCAGGTAGAGGATGGCAACGACAGATAGACTCGTCAGCTGAGGCAATAGAACGTACAAGAGGACGAGCAAAGACATGCTTGCCGTGATCGCTCTCATCGGTCCCATTTTACGAGTCACAAAGCCGCTTACCATACTTCCCAGCAGCGTACCGAAGCCAAGGCACATCATCACCGTCCCGATCTGCGCGATGGGAAGCTCGAAGCGGTCCGCCATCCATTTCCCTACGAAAGCGAAGGCGGTACCGCTCCCCAGATGGAGAAGCAGGTAAGCAAAGAAGCCACTTCTAGCCCTGCTGCTTGTGATCAGCGGAACATACCGGCTGAGAATGGATGCACGGCTGCTCCCCATGGGCACAGAGGGCTTCATGTCGGGAAGCAAAGAGAATGCGATGGCTGCCAAAAGCAGGGATAGGGCACCGATCGTCCAGAACGGAACGGACCAGTGAGCAGCTGCGAGCCAGCTTCCGATGGGTACGCCGAGCGCTTGGGCAGCGGCGAGTCCGCCAAAGGCAATGCCCATTGTTTTCGGGATGCTGGATGCGGGCAAGACCATGGGGATGGATGCCCAAACCTGGGGAGCCGTAAACGCGGCACTGACACCAGCCAGGAAGCGGAACAGACACATCGTCCAGAAGCTATCGGCAAAGCCGCAAAGAATCGTGGAGAGGGAGAAGGCGAACAGGCCGCTGAGCATCACCGTTCTGCGGTTCCACCCGTCTGACAGCGGTCCGGCGATCAAAGCAAAGATCGCGGAGCCTAGCGTGTAGCCGCCGATCATCCATCCGGCAATTCCCGTCGATACGCCGAATTGCGCTTGCAAGGTTGGAAGCATGGGGGAAACCAGAAAAGTATCGGTGCCAATCATGAACATGATGAGAAAGAAAAGAGCGGTATATTTGCGCATGGTCGATCACTCCTCTTAAGGTAAGGTTGCTTGCTGAGTTCATCGTACGTCATAATGGTGACAGAATCTGTCATGGACTCAACGATTTACAAAAGGAGGTTGTCAAGATGCCGAAATCCAAGAGGTTGATGGAGCTGATGATGACCGTTAACAGGAAGCGGCGGTTCAAGGTGCAGGAGCTTGCCGATGAATTTGGCGTCTCCAAGCGGACGATATTACGGGACTTGCAGGAGCTGAGCGAGCTGGGGGTGCCGCTTTATTCGGAAGTAGGACCACATGGCGGCTATCAAGTGCTTCGGGAGAGGGTACTGCCCCCGATTGCATTTACAGAGGAAGAGGCCGTGTCAATGTTCTTTGCGGTGCAGGCCCTGCGCCATTACTCTTCCCTGCCTTTTGAAGCAGAATCTGCGTCGGCACTGAATAAATTTTACCTGCATATGCCTGGAGACGTTCGGGATCGGATCGACAGCATGAAAAACCGGGTCGACTTCCTTACGCCGACAAGAAGAGGAGATGCGCCGTGCTTGGCCATTCTGTTGGATGCTGCTGTTCACCAGAAGGTACTCACCGTGGAATACGAGTCGAAGGAGGAAGAGGCGAAGTGCCGCCAGATTCAGCCTGTGTGCATCTATGCGCACAACGGCTTCTGGTATTGCACGGCGTATTGTTTCCTGCGCCAGGGATATCGCGTGTTCCGCTGCGATCGTATCCGTGAAGCGGCATATGACACATCTGGAACAGAACCACTCGAGCTGGGAGATATACGCCTGAGCAGACGGGATGCTGCGGAGCCTCGAGAGCCGATTCGACTGCGGGCACAGCTGAGCCGAATCGGAGTTCAGCGCTGTGAGGCCGAGCTGTGGCTGGCCCCCATGCTGCAGGTTCACGCGGACGGTAGTGGTACGATTGATCGGGATGTGTCCCAGGGGGATATCCCCTTTTATACGGACTTTTTCATCGGGCTGGGAGAAGAGGCGGTCTTGCTGGAGCCAAAGGAGTTGAGGGAGGCCATACGCAGGAAGCTTGGTGAGATGCTGGAGCGATATAGAGGAATCTAAACGGAAGTCGTCACTGAATCAGAAGGATGGGGGCTGGTTTGTGTTTTTCCTGCTGCTGGATATGGTCGTAAAGAATTTGATATGAGGAAAAGAAGCAAGCACAAGCAAAGAGCTCATGCACCCGCACGAGCTCTTTTTTCTATCCGGTATGTGCTCAATCGAGAACCAGTCTTCTGACTACCGACTGCATGATCCCACCGTTGCGATAGTACGCAATATCCACGACATTATCCAAGCGCACGATGACGTCAAAGAGAAACGAGCTTTTGTCTGGACGAGTGGCTTTCACTTGGATGATCTGCCCCGGTTTGAGATCATTTTGCAAGCCGATGGTTTCAAGGCTCTCATGGCCTGTGATTCCGAGAGAGGCAGCGCTTGTCCCCGCTACAAACTGCAGAGGGAGAATGCCCATTCCCACGAGGTTGCTGCGATGAATCCGTTCAAAGCTCTCCGCGATGATGAACTTCACACCGAGCAGGTAAGGTCCTTTGGCAGCCCAGTCACGAGAGCTTCCTGTACCGTACTCCTTGCCGGCGATGATTGCCAAGGGGACGCCTTCTGCTTGATAGTGAACCGAGGCATCGTAGATGGTCATGACTTCCTCGCGCGGGAGGTAGGTAGTGACACCGCCCTCGGAGCCTGGTGCCAGCTTATTGCGAATACGTGGGTTGGCAAAAGCACCGCGCACCATGACGAGATGGTTGCCTCGGCGGGAAGGATACGAGTTGAAGTCTTCCACGCCTACCCCCAAGGACTGCAAATAACGGCCTGCCGGACTTTTCGGAAGAATGCTGCCGGAAGGAGAAGCGTGGTCCGTGGTGACGGAATCGCCCAGATAGGCGAGAACACGTACGGACGTGATTTCCCGAATGTCGGATGCTTCGATAGCCAAATCCGACAGAAACGGAGGCTGCTGGATATAAGTAGAGTCTGCATCCCATTCATAGAGCAGTCCCAGAGGAGGTTCGATGGCATTCCACTGCTCGTTGGCAGAAAGAACGTTCTGATAGCTTTTGCGGAAAAGCTCAGGGCGAACTGCATGGGCAATCCCCTCCCGAATCTCAGCAGCAGAGGGCCACAGGTCCTTTAAGAAAACGGGCTGTCCCTCCTGATCGTAACCGATTGGCTCAGTGGCAAAATCAATGGTTACGGTACCTGCCAAGGCATAGGCGACGACAAGCGGGGGAGAGGCTAAATAGTTGGCTTTGACCTGCGGGTGGATGCGCCCTTCAAAGTTGCGGTTGCCGGACAGAACAGCTGCCGTGACCAGATCATGCTCGACAATCGCCTGACTGACCTCTGCAGGCAGCGGGCCTGAGTTGCCGATACAGGTCGCGCATCCATATCCAGCGACATGAAAGCCGAGGGCATCCAAGCTTTTGGACAGACCTGACTCGTTCAAATAATCGGTAACGACCCGAGAACCGGGAGTCAGTGACGTTTTGACGTAGGCAGGCTTCTTCAATCCCTTTTCCACAGCTTTTTTGGCGAGGAGCCCCGCACAAATCAAAACGCTCGGGTTGGACGTATTGGTGCAGCTCGTAATGGCAGCAAGCACGACAGCGCCATGGCGAAGGGCCGTTTTTTCACCTATGGGATCTGTCAGGTGGGACGACTTGAGCAAATCGGCTTCGGACAAGCCGTAGCCGCCTTGATCGATAGGCGCCCGGATGATTTCCTCAAAGGATTGCTTCATAATGGCAAGCGGTACCTGGTCCTGTGGTTGTTTGGGGCCGGCCAGACTGGGAACCACCGTGGACAGGTCGAGCTCGATGACGTCTGTATAAACCGGTTCCTCGCCGTTTTCCGATACAAACATGCCTTGTGCCCGGTAATAGGCTTCAATCAGGGCTACGTGCTCTTCGGTGTGCCCGATCATGCGCAGGTAGTTCAAGGTCTCCGAATCGACGGGAAAATAGCCCATGGTCGCTCCGTATTCGGGTGCCATGTTTGCGATGGTTGCCCGATCGGCTAGGCTCATGGTGCTGACGCCAGGTCCGATGAACTCGACGAATTTACCTACGACGCCCTTTTTTCGGAGGAGATGAGTGACGGTCAGAGCGAGATCGGTAGCCGTCGCCCCTTCTGGCAAAGAACCCGTGAGTCGAAAACCGACCACTTCCGGAGCGACGAAATACAAGGGCTGCCCAAGGATGGCCGCTTCTGCCTCAATCCCGCCGACACCCCAGGCGACGATGCCAAGGCCGTTGATCATCGTGGTATGAGAATCCGTACCGACGAGAGAATCGGGATAGAGAACCGTGGCGCCGTCGACCTCTTTGGAGGCGATTACTGTCGAGAGGTACTCCATATTGATTTGGTGCATGATCCCGGATGCGGGAGGAATGATCCGTATATTTTGAAAAGCGTCCTGTGCCCAGCGGAAAAAGCGAAAGCGTTCGAAATTGCGCTCGAATTCTCTTTGCTGGTTCAAGGCTAATGCATCCGAAGTGCCAAAATAGTCGACCATGACGGAATGATCAACGACGAGATCGACGGGAATCAGTGGATTGACGCCAGAGGGGTCTCCACCAATGGCCTGTACGGTTTCACGCATGGCTGCAAGATCGACCAAGGCGGGCAGACCCGTCGTGTCATGCAGCAGGACGCGAGTAGGCTTAAAAGGGACCTCTTCGTTCGGATCGCGCTGGGTTGCACTGTTGGCGAGCTTGCTAACATGCTCTGCTGTAACAGTCACCCCGTCAAACTCGCGAACCGCTGCTTCCAAAAGGATCTTCATGCAGTAGGGCAGCGACGAGATCTTCCCTATTCCTGCTTCCTCAAGTGCCTGGATTCGATAGTATCTATAATCTTGACCGTGGCCAGGAAAGGCAGTCACCGCCGCCCGAATAGCCTGTTCTAGCATTTTCATACGAGTTCACCTCATCAGATGTGTAGCGAAGCACCTGTAGTATAGCGTGAGGAAGAAATCGTGAAAAATAAGAAAACCGCATGAACAGGCATAAGAATTTTTCATGATCCGCTTATTGCTTCTGAATCCTCGAAGTCGATGCCCTCCATAAACTGAATGAATGCTTTCACGACGTTTTTCTCCAGTGACTCTTCGTGATAGAACATCCATGTATTGCGCAAAACAGGTGTGTTTTCCGAGGTGAGAAGCTCTCTTTTATAGAGATTCGGTGCATCGCTGACAAACATGGAAGGCAAAATAGCATATCCCAAGCCGCTCCGCACCATTTCTTTGCAAGTATCGCCGCGATCTACCTTCATCGAAATGAGAGGCGGCTTGGTGTAGTTCTCGGCCCACCAGTTGTCGACCAAGGCTTTGAACATCTGGTCCGTCTCATAATCGACTCTCGGCAAATCAGGCAATTGCGCGAGGTCCATCTCGGTTTTTGATACGAGCAAAACCTTTTCCACAAACAGCAGCTTCTTTTGATCCGGCCAGCTGTACTCTCCACGAACGAAGCCGATATGCACGTCGCGGTTGTAGACTTTATGCAGCACATCCCTGCTAAGACCTGTCTCCACCTGAAAATCAACCAGTGGGTATTGCTCGTTGAAAAGCTTTAAAAGGGTCGGGAGCTTATATTTGGCAAAGAAGTTCGAGACCCCTAGTCGCAGAGTCCCCGCTACACTTTGCTGGAGGTTGGATACTTCCTCCTTGATTTCGCGAATCGTCGTGAGAAGCTGCCCTGCCCGTTTCGCCAGCAGCTCGCCCTCGGGAGTAAAGTGAACGCCTTTGATTCCTCTATTCACGATCTTTACGCCAAATTCGGCTTCGATCTGCATCAGCCGCTTCGTCAAGGCAGGCTGGGTCAAAAACAGGAGCTGTGCGGTCTTGGTAATGTTTTTTTGGCTATGGAGGAGATGTAGTATCTGCCAGTCGCGATCATCCATGAAAAGCGCCCCCTCTCTAGGTAATATAGGCTCTCTGTAGTCATTTTTCTGATTGCTGGGATGGGGGAAAGCTCTGAGAGCGGACGAAGGAGACGAACTTATCGACGATGTTCAGCTGCATGGAGGATTCCTTGTATTGCAGCCAGGTTGTCCGCTTGATGGTTTCCCCGTTTTGGCGTAGCAGCCTGATCTTGTGCAAGTCGTCCCCCTCGTTGATGAACGTCTCGGGAATAAAAGCGTAGCCCAGATCATTGATCACCATTTCCTTGCAGATCTCGTAGCTGTCTACCATGACCGTAGTAAGCGGCGGTACACTGTATCTTTCTGCCCACCAGCTGCGCATGTTGTCTTTGACCGATACTTGTGGCCGGAATTTGCTTGGGATCGGCTGCTTAATATTGTAGCTGTACTCGATCCTCTGCAGGTTTGGCAATTCATCGAGGTCAATTTCGTGCTTGGAGATCAGGCACAGATTCTCTTCCGTAATCGGATACTTGGGATCTGTCCATTTGTATTCGCCCCGAATGAAGGCGACATCCACGCTTTCCGTATCCAAAAGCTCCATGATTTTGGGGGAAGGACCTGTATACACGTTGTAAATCACCTTGGGGTATAGCGTGACAAAGCTCTTCATGAGGGAAGGGAGATAATACCTGGCGAAAATACTGGCAGCTCCAATGCGCAGCGTCCCCTGTACATCCGAGGACATATTGGCGAGAGAGTCTTTCGCGACGCGGTATTCCGCAAGCATTTTATTGGCGAAGGAAACGAGATACTCGCCCTGCGCGGTAAACTTGATGCGCTTTCCATTCTTGATCAAGATTTGCGTATCGAGTTCTTTTTCTAGCTGCTGGATCCGATAGGTGAGAGCTGGCTGCGTCATGAAGAGCCGCTCTGCTGCTTTCGTCAAATGCATCTCCTCGGCAATGTACCGAAGAATGGTAAAATCCTTTTCTTCCATGAGGGCACCTCTCTTCAAAGGGGAGGATTTGTCTCTCCAAATTTTATGCGCGGTCAAACAATTAAGCAATTCTGTCAATTCTAACTCTACCACAATTGATAAGAGTTTTTTTGGAACAACTCGCGAATTTATTAATTTTACCTATCAAGAGAGGCATCATATAATCTTCAGTAATCAGAATTTACAAAATTATACCTGCGAAGTTGGAGGCAGAAATGGAGCAAGTCTATCGCTATATTGATGAAAACAAAGAGATGTACGTACAGTGGCTGCAGGATTTATGCAAGCTCCCAAGTGTCTCCACGTATGACCAATCGATGAAAGAAACTGCGGAGGTGGTTAAAACCTATTTAACAGAAGCAGGGGTGCCTACGGAGATCTTGCAAATGCCTGGCCAGCAGCCTGTAGTGTACGGACAGACGTCTCGTGACAAAGAGAGTACGATTTCCTTTTACAATCACTACGATGTGCAGCCAGAGGACCCGATCGAGCTGTGGGAGAGCCCGCCATTTGCAGCTGAGATTCGCGAGGGCAAATTGATTGCGCGAGGCTCAGCTGACAACAAAGGCGCCTTGATGGCCCGAATATGCGCCGTTCATGCCTATCAAAAGGTGTATGGAGGGCTGCCTGTGAACATCAAATTCCTGATAGAAGGAGAAGAGGAATCAGGCGGCAGCCGGCACATCAAACATCTCGCAGCTACACAGCCCGAGCTTCTGCAGGCCGATCTGTGCATTTGGGAAAATGGCTTCGTCAATAGCGATGGCAGCTTTGAGGTCAAGCTGGGCAACAAGGGTCTCCTTTTTGTGAAGCTCGTAGCCAAGGGAGCCAACACAGACCTGCATTCTTCCCATGCGAGCATCATCGAAAATCCGGCTTGGCGGCTCGTCTGGGCACTGAATACGCTGAAAAACGATAGTGATGAGGTTCTGATCGAGCATTTCTATGATAAAGTCGCCCAACCGACAGAGGGAGAAAAAGAGATTCTCGAGCGGATGGATCTCGAAGAAGAGGAGATGCTGGCACGTTTGGGTCTGGATCGCTTCATCCGCGATCTGCGAGGGAATGAGCTGAGAGAAAAGCTGGTTTTTCAACCGACCTGTAATATCTGCGGGATTGAATCCGGTTATACAGGCAAAGGCTCCAAGACGGTCCTGCCATCGGAGGCGTGGGTGAAAATCGATTTCCGCCTCGTACCCAATCAGGTGCCAAAGGAAATCTTGCAGCATCTGCGCAACCATCTGGATCGTCACGGTTTCCAGGATATCGAGATTATCGCCAACGAAGGAACGCAAGCCGCCAAGACAGATCCGGATCATCCGCTCGTAAAAAAGGTTATGAAAGCGGCTACAAAAATGAAAGGTATCCCGCCGCGAGTCATCTTGATGAATCCAGGCTCGGGACCGATGTATGCGCTCTGTCAGCAGCTGGGGATCCCTGCAATCGGCTTCGGAGTAGGCAATCCGGATTCTCGCAAGCATGCGCCGAACGAAAATATTTTGATCAAAGATTATCTGGATGGAATCAAGATGGCGGCAACCGTTATACATGAATGGGTCTAGCAGAGCAAGTCTGATGAATTCATTGAGTATTCGTTCTTTTATAAAAAGAGGGGGCAATTATGAAGAATCAAATGTCGCGTTTCCTGTTGGCTTCCACGTTCGCTTTCACTCTCGTCATGATGACGGGCTGTGGCTCGCAAACCTCCACTCCCGCACCGGGACAAAATGCAGCACCTGCAGCTGCCACCGCGAATAACGCAACGGCTGAAAAGGTATTAACCATCGCGAACGGCAGTGACATGCTGAGCTTCGACATTCATGACCACAGCAGTGCCTCGACAGAAGCCATCCATGTGAATATCTTCAACTACCTGCTCAAGCACGACGCAGAAGGCAAGTTTGTTCCCGACCTGG
The DNA here is from genome assembly GCF_046622605.1 of Brevibacillus centrosporus. Lineage (NCBI taxonomy): Bacteria > Bacillati > Bacillota > Bacilli > Caryophanales > Paenibacillaceae > Brevibacillus > Brevibacillus centrosporus. The sequence goes on from NZ_CP176856.1 coordinate 314,928, forward strand.
CAGAATCCTGGGAAAACGTCAATCCAACCACTTGGCGATTCAAGCTCCGTCAAGGCGTGAAGTTCCAAAACGGCGATCCGTTCACAGCTGCCGACGTCAAGTTCACGCTGGAGCGTGTGGCAAAAGACGAGAAGCTCTCTGAGCACTCCAATTACGACGAAATCCAAGAAGTGAAGGTCGTCGACGATCACACCGTAGATGTCATTACCAAAAATGCCGACCCGATTCTTCTCAATAGACTGTCCCGCAGCGGTTCCAGCATGCTTCCTTCCAAGTACATCGCCGAAAAGGGCTGGGAAGAGTTCCTGAAAAATCCGGTAGGAACCGGACCGTACAAGTTCCAGGAGTGGAAGCGCGATGATCGCCTCGTCCTGGTGAAAAACGATGGGTACTTCGGAGACAAGCCGAAATGGGACAAAGTCATTTTCCGAGTAATCCAAGAAGATTCCACGAGGGTAGCGGAGCTGATGACCGGTGGAATCGATGTCGCCTTGAACATACCTCCCAGTGACGAAGAGCGCATCGAGAGCAATGAAGGGACAAGCGTGATTACAGGACCGAGCCAGCGCGTCATGACGATGGAAGTGCGTGTAACCCCAGGCAGAGTGACAGCGGACCCGCGTGTTCGTGAAGCGATTGACCTGGCGATCGATGAGAAAGCGATTATCGACAATCTGTACGCAGGTAAAGGAACACCGACGCAAACCCGCGTGACACCAGGAAACTTCGGTGCGCATATCGGGCTCTACAACAAATACAACTACGATCCAGAGCGTGCGAAGCAGCTGTTAGCGGAAGCGGGATATGCAAACGGCGTGGACGTGACCTTCACTGCACCGAGTGGACGCTACCTGAAGGATAAAGAAACAGCTGAGCTGGTTACCGCGATGCTGACAGAGGTAGGGTTCCGCGTGAAGCTCGAGCTGATGGAATGGAGCGCCTTCAACGAAAGACTATCGGCGCGCAAAATGGACGAACTGTTCATGGTCGCCTATGGAAATTCCATGTTCGACGCAGCGCTGGCGCTGGATCGCGTGACGATTGCCAGAACGAAGGATCGTACGGATTATACGAATCCAGAGGTAGAGGCACTGTACAAAGCAGCGAGCCAAAATATGAATCCGACAGAGAGATTGAAGCAATTCGAGAAAATCCAGGAGATTGTCGCGAAAGAGCTTCCGCAAATCTACCTGCTGCAAATGGACTCTACCTACGGAGTGAACGATCGCATCGCCTATAAACCTCGCGTAGACGAAATGCTGTATGTCGATGAAATAACGCTGAAATAAGAGGAAGGTTTCGGGGAAAAGGGGGCTTTCATGAGCTCCTTTTCCCCATTACATCATCGCGGAGGTGAAGTCGTGAGAAATTATCTAATCAAATCTGTGCTCCAGATCATTCCCGTGCTGCTCTTAATCTCTTTGATCGTTTTCATTCTGGTGCGTGTGACAGGCGATCCGGTCGCACTCATGCTGCCAGAAACAGCTTCCGATGAGGATCGAATGGTTCTCACGAGAGCACTTGGACTGGACCAGCCAATCTACGTCCAATACATCAAATTCATGGGGGACCTCCTGCAGGGAGACTTCGGAACCTCGTATCGCTACAACCTTCCGGCGCTGCCGATCATTTTGGAGCGGCTGCCCGCGAGCTTCGAGCTTGCGATTGCTTCGATGATCATCGCGACGCTAATATCCGTTCCTCTGGGGATATTGTCTGCTGTGAAACGCAATTCGTATCTGGATATCTTCATCACGGGTGCATCTGCTTTGGGCAAAGCCATTCCGCATTTCTGGCTGGGCATCATGCTGATCCTGCTGTTTGCCGTTCAGATGAAAATCGCTCCCGTATCGGGCAGAGGAACGTTTGAGCATTTGATTTTGCCGGCCTTGACCTTGGGTGTCGGGATCGCAGCGGAAACGACGAGGCTGATTCGTTCGAGCATGCTCGATATTTTGGGTCAGGATTACATTCGGACCGCGCGCAGCAAAGGCTTGATTGAAACCCTGGTCGTGTGCAAGCATGCCTTTCGCAACTCCTTGATCCCGGTTGTGACGATTATGGCCTTGCAATCCTCTGCTCTGATCGGGGGAGCCTTGATCTCCGAAACGATCTTTGCCTGGCCGGGGATGGGGCTGCTGATTGTCCAAGCGGTAAATGGCCGCGATATGGCAATCGTGCAGGCATCCATCTTTGTCGTCGCGTTCATCGTGATCTTGGGCAACCTGATCGCTGATATTTTGTATCGACTCCTGGATCCTCGCATCAAGTACAAGTAAAGGGGTGTAACTGTGACGACACCAATTCAAACTGAGACTGCACAAATCGTGACCGTTCGTGAGAGAAAAAAATCGGGAAATCTATCGCGCTTTTTTCACCTGCTGTGGAAAAGCAAGGTGGGAACAATCGGCCTGCTGATCATGGCAGCGATTGTCTTCGTGGCTGTTTTTGCAGGAGCGATAGCCCCGCATGACCCTGTGAAAACGAATGTTTCCAAACGCCTGCTCCCGCCGATGTGGCTGGAAAAGGGGAACTCTGACTATCCGCTGGGTACGGACAATTTAGGCCGCGATGTTTTAAGCCGCATTATATACGGTTCACAGGTTTCCCTGATCGTGGGTATTTTCGCGGTCATGCTGGCAGGAGCGATCGGCGGTGTGCTCGGGCTGGTCTCTGGCTATTACGGCGGCTGGATCGACGCGATCATCATGCGAACGGTCGATGCGTTTCTCGCTATACCGAGCATGCTGCTCATGCTGATCATCCTGTTTGTCATGGGGCCAAGCCTCGGAACGCTGATCTTTACACTAGGGATCACCAACTGGGTCAAGTACGCCCGCATCATTCGCGGAGAAGTGCTCAGTATGAAGGAGCGCGATTTCGTCAAAGCCTCCCGCACAGTGGGCGCCAGCGATGCCCGGATCATTTTCACGCATATCCTGCCGAATGTGACCTCGTCCTTTATCGTCGTCTCTACGATTAGCGTGGCGGCAGCGATCATCTCGGAAGCTTCACTCAGCTTTCTGGGTCTAGGTGTCCAGCCCCCGACGGTTTCCTGGGGAGGCATGCTCAGTGATGGCAGGCAGTATCTGGCGACGAGCTGGTGGGTCGCTACCTTTCCTGGCATAGCCATTACGATTACGGTTCTGGGAATCATCTTTTTGGGAGACTGGATCCGCGATGTACTCGATCCAAAAATGAAGGCAAAAGGCTCGAAATAGGAGAGGGGGGAAACGAGTGCAGCACAAATTGTTGGAAGTCACCAACCTGCAGACACATTTTAAAACAGAAGATGGCGTCGTACCGTCTGTGAATGGCGTGTCGTTTTCCGTATCCAGAGGGGAGACGCTTGCGATCGTAGGCGAGTCCGGCTGTGGGAAAAGCGTAACCTCGCTGTCTATTATGAGGCTGGTCGCATCTCCCGGAGAGGTAGTCGGCGGAGAGATTCTGTTTGAAGGCCAGGATCTGTTGAAGCTGGGCAAAAAAGAGATGAGGAAACTGCGCGGGAACAAGATTTCGATGATTTTTCAGGAGCCGATGTCGTCGTTGAACCCCGTGTTTACCATCGAAAATCAACTGGGTGAAGTATTTCGCATCCATGAAAGGCTGGATAAGAAGCAAGCGAGGCAAAAAAGCATCGCGATGCTGGAGAGAGTGGGCATACCCAATCCGGAGCGGGTCGTAGGCTATTTTCCGCATCAGCTGTCTGGCGGTATGCGGCAGCGGGTCATGATCGCGATGGCACTGGCGTGTAACCCGGCTCTGCTCATCGCAGACGAGCCGACGACCGCATTGGATGTGACAATACAGGCGCAAATTTTGGAATTGATGAAGTCGTTAAACAAAGCGTATCAAACGGGGGTCATCCTCATCACGCATGACCTGGGGGTCGTGGCGGAGATGGCCGACCGGGTCGTGGTGATGTACGCCGGAGAAGTGGTGGAGGATGCTTCTGTCTTTGATTTATTCGCGAATCCGCAGCATCCGTACACGACGGGGCTCATGAAATCGCTGCCGAAAATGGATGAGCAGCTCGAGGAATTAGACTCGATTACCGGCTCTGTTCCGAATCCACTAGAGATGCCAAAGGGCTGTGCTTTCCACCCACGCTGCCCGAAGGCGACGGTCGAATGCACACAGATCAAGCCGCAGCTGGAAGAGTATCGTGCCAATCATCTGGTTCGCTGCTTGCATACATAGGGAGGTGATCGGCAATGGCGCTAGACACGGCTCCGTTATTGGAAGTCAAAGGATTGAAAAAATACTATCCCTTTAAAAAGGGGATGTTTTCGTCTGAAGTAGGCTATGTAAGGGCAGTAGATGGTCTGGATTTTACCGTTCAACAAGGTGAGACGCTAGGAATCGTGGGGGAATCCGGCTGCGGGAAATCGACCGTTGGACAGCTGATCCTGCAGCTCTTGGAGCCGACTGAAGGAGAGATCTGGTTTCAGGGCAAGGATGTCTCGACTTTCGGGAAGTCCGAGCTGAAGCAGGCGCGGCGAAATTTGCAAATGATCTTTCAAGACCCTTACTCCTCCTTGAATCCCCGCATGCGAGTCGAGGATATTGTGGGAGAACCTCTGAAAATCTTTGAACGGTACAGCAAAAAAGAGCGCAGAGAAAAGGTAGTGGAGCTGCTGCGGCTCGTCGGGCTGGATACGCACCATCTCTCCCGGCATCCGCATGAGTTTAGCGGAGGTCAGCGGCAGCGCATCGGAATTGCTCGTGCCCTGGCGTTAAATCCAAAGATTATTGTCTGCGATGAAGCCGTATCGGCATTGGATGTATCGATTCAATCGCAAATATTGAATCTGCTCCGAAAGCTGCAAAACGAGCTGGGCCTGACGTACATTTTTATCGCCCATGGATTGCCGGCGGTCAAGCATATCAGTGATCGGATCGCCGTGATGTACCTGGGGAGAATCGTGGAGCTGGCGGATCGAGACACGCTGATTGCCAGCCCCAAGCATCCTTACACCAAAGCTTTGCTATCTGCGGTACCGATTCCAGACCCGTTGCTGCGAAAGGAACGGATCATTTTACAGGGAGATTTGCCGAATCCGGCGGCTCCACCGTCTGGCTGTCACTTTCATACGCGCTGTCCCTACGCCCAGCCTGTCTGCGAGACGAAGTCACCCGAGCTTATGGCATACGGAGGGGGGCAGGTAGCGGCCTGCCATTTCCCATTAGAAGCTGAATAATAGCCATCATTCATGAACAAAGGAGAGAACCGTCATGAGCGAATCAAAGTCTCGGAACCTATCTACCCGTTCTACTAAAAGCTTTCCGTTCTATTGCTTTCAGGGAACCTATCGCCAGATCGGCCGGCAGCACGGGGAAGCGTGCAGAGAGCTGATCCATAAAAATCTGGAGCTGGCTAGCGAGCGTCTTCGGAGAAAATATAATGTTTCCTCACGTGAAGAAGTGGCAGAGGCTGCCCTGCAGTATCGGAGCTATGTGATCAAATACGCACCGCAATTCGACGAAGAAATTCAGGGCTTGGCAGAAGGCGCGGGAATCTCTCTGGGAGAAGCTTACCTGTTGCAGGTCCGGGCCGAGCTGAATAAAATTTTTCAAACCAATCAGACAGAGTGCACGACGTTTGCCGTTGCCGCAGAAGCGACAGCAGACGGCTCGCCACTCATCGGTCAGAATGCCGATCTGCCTGCTTTTTACGGTGAGCTGAGTATCGTAATTGAGTCGATCCCCGATGAGGGGCCTGCGACTCTCATGCTGACACCTGCGGGTCAAATCTCCTTCATTGGGATTAATGATGCTGGAGTGGGGGCATTCGGCAACTTCTTGACGTGTGATGGGTGGCGAGTAGGCTTCCCACGGTACTTCTTTACGAAACTGGCGTTGACTCGCAGTACGACAGCAGAAGCGGTAGAGCTTGTAGATAGCCTCTATCGCGCCTCCTCGCGCAACCTGATCATGCTGGACAAACAAGGCGGCATCGTCGATGTGGAGACGATCCCGTCCAGAATCTCCCGCATCGAGGCGAAAAATGGCATTCTGGCTCACTCCAATCATTTCGTCAGTCCAGAGCTTATGGGCGAGGAACGCTTAACAGGAATTGAACTGGAAAATTCCCGCGTCCGCATTTCCCGTATGACAGAGCTGCTGGAAGCGAACAGAGGCAAGCTGAATGCCGAAGTGATGCAGGATATTTTGCGTGATCGTGGAAGCTATCCGCATTGCCTTTGCCAAATCGAGGGAGACGAGGGCATGCAGGCACCAGGAGAGAGGGCGACAGATATCATTACCTTTGCTTCTGTGATTGCGGAGCCTGCCAAAGGGCATTTGTGGATCGCGGTCGGGCCGCCTGACCAGTACGAGTACAAAAAGTATTCGTTCTCTGCTCGAAACTAACCATTTTGCTGGCTGCAGAAAGGAGACCCGTCATCTATGAAAGTCGTCTGCTTTGGAGACAGTTTAACGGCGAGGACAGAAGGCCATGATCGTCCTTTGTTGTCGATCATGCTGGAGGCGAAACTGGGCGCAGAATGGGAAGTCGTCAACGCGGGTGTACCTGGAAACAATACGTTTCAGGCGCGGGAGCGGGTAGAGACGGACGTCTTACAGCACGCTCCTGATCTAGTGACCGTGTTTTTCGGGGCCAACGATGCAGCCTTTCACAAACAGGTCCCTCTGCCAGACTTCAAAACCAATCTCAAGGAAGTGGTCACGCGCATTGGGCCGAACAGGGTCATTCTGATTAGCCCAGCACCAGTTGACGAGCGTTTACAGGAGTTTCGGACAAATGAAGTCATGCAGCAATACGCCGATGCTGTCCAGGAAGTGAGTGAGGCGACAGGCTGCCATTACCTCGATCTTTTCAAGAGAATGATGGGACTGCCGAACCTTCAGGAGGTTTTGCGAGGGCAAAGAAACGATGGCCTCCATTTTGGGGAGCTAGGATACGAGGTTTTGTCGGAAGAGATCCGTCGGAAGATAAAAAGAGTTATGCAAACAACGAAAGAAGCTAAATAGATTGGATAAAAAGAGCAGGTAGCCTCGGTACCTGCTCTTTGTTATAGAGATAAGAATCTATGAGATTCGTATACGCGCAAATACAAATACGACTTCACCCCATAAAGTTTGAAGATGACTTCAATCATAAAATTTTTTGCAAAAAACTCGCGAAATTACTAATTTTACCTATCGATTGAGGGGGGCTTATAATCAGCTTGTATTTGAAAATTCAAATTTTTCTATAAAAAAACTGAAAGAGAAGGGAGCATTATATGAGTGTTAAAAAGGTATTCGAGAAGGTCCATAAGTATTTGAGCTTCGTGTTCGGAATCTTTATCGTGCTTCTCTGTTTGTCGGGCAGCATCTTGGTCTTTGAGCATGATATTAAAAACTTCCAGCACCCGGAGCTGTACAAAGTAAGTCCAGGGAATGCTACTTTTTCAGAAATAGAAACCAATATGAAAGAAGCTTATCCATCGGGGAAAATTGATCGCATATACACACCGGAGGGTCCATTTGGTCAAGGGACGTATCTGTATAGGGTGAAAGAAGGAAAGACGGTCCACACATTAAGTATCGATCCGGGAACAGGTGAGATAAATGGCACCGAGGGTGATGAAAGTCCATTTATTGTTTGGTTGAAATCCTTTCACTCGACCTTGCTTATACCTGTTTATGGCATTGATGTAGTGGGATGGATCGGGTTTATCCTAGCCTTTATTCTCATTACCGGGCTCTATATGTGGTGGCCAGGGATCAAGAGAATGCTTCAAGGTTTAAAATGGAGAAAAAATGCCCCCAATTCTTATGCGAAGTTCTCAAGTTTACATAGAGTGATTGGAGTGTACACTATCCCCATTTTGCTGGTTATTACTCTAAGTGGAGCACTGATCCCTTTCTATGTAACGATGTTGGGATGGTTTGGTATTGACTCCAGTATGCCAGCTGAAAAACTGACCTTGCAGCCAACGCCTGAGGGGGAGCTACCCCTAGACGTACTCCTCGCCAAAATAAAAGAAGATGGTCCAAATGATGTTATATCCCAGATTCGCTATCCTGCCTCACCGGAAAAGGCAATCGAGTTTCGTACCAATCGGGTGCAGGATCCGGGGTTTGGAAGCAATCGAATTTATATGAACCAATACACAGGCGAGATTATCGGAAAGCAAGGACCGGATACTACACCCGGCTGGATCGTGAAGGTGTGGTTGTTCCCCCTTCATACGGCTGTGGAATACAACTTGTTCCTAAAAATCATCTATGCACTTGCTGGGCTTGTCCCCGTTTTCCTCATGTTTTCGGGATTGTACATCTGGTGGTATAAGCGAGGGAAAAGAAAACGATCGACTGCTCAAAAAAAGGATGAGAAGCAGAAAGTATTGATATCCTAGTTTGTGACAAAAGCCAGGGGAAGAATCCCGTGGCTTTTTGTTGGTTTTTTCTTATAGGCGGCTCTGGTTAATAATACAGACCACCCGTATAAAGCGCCGTAATATTATGAGTAATTTCCGATATGGAATGCTTGTTTGTCTGATTCACAATATCCCATAAATGCGATTCGTTAAGAGAAAACCAATTCCTCGCGACCAAATAGTTATCCAGATCGGTCCGAGCCAGTCCAGTTTTCTGAGCGTAGGCGACGTCTTTGGCGATCTGTTCTACAAAGCTTTCCCGGATTTCGATCCACTTTTCCTGGACTTTATCGGAATGGCGAATGGCCTCCATAAATACCTGCATGATGGCCTGCTCCTGGATCGCGTTCTCCAGAAATAAACGGGTTTGCATCGTGATCATATCGATGGCTTCCTGTTTGGATGTCGGTTCGAAGCTCATTTTGGCAATCTCGTAAAAGCGATTCATGACATCATCCATCAGCACGATCAATAGGTCGTCCTTGCCGCTGAAATGAATGTAGGCTGTGCCGTAGCCGGTTTTTGCCTTTTTGATGATTTGGGAGATCGTTGCTTTTTGAAATCCGAATTCAACAAATATATCGTATCCAGCGGCTAATAATCGTTTGCGGGTATTGATCGAGCGTAGATTTCTACCATCTATATGTTCCGAGATCTTCGTCACGTACCTTCCTCTTTTCGATCATTTTTCCTCATCTATTACTGATATTACCTAATTACGATCGGAAATCAAAGACGAACAAGGGCGTTTGACAACATTACTTGACGCCATGTCACATATATTTTATATTAGTGACATCACATCATATTTCCAACTTTTCCACTCAAACTAATATTCTCACTATTTACACTTTTACATAATAGAAGGGGGATTCTACTCATGAGCTACCGTTTTGCTGACCGGACCAAAATGTTTAAAACCTCGGCGATCCGCGAGATTGGAGGCATCATCCAAAGAAAGGGGAGCGATGTTATCTCTTTTGCGGGAGGAAACCCGCATGAGCCTTATTTCCCTACTGCCGAAATCCAGCAGGCATTCGAAAAAGTATTCGCATCCGGCAATGCAAGCCTGCAGTACGGAATGACGACAGGCTACATGCCGCTGCGTGGAGCGATCAGTGAGCGGGTCACGTCCAAGGGCATTCAGGCCAAGCCAGAGGAGATCCTGCTGACGACTGGCTCGCAGCAGTCGATTGACCTCTTGAGCCGCGTCATGCTGTCACCGGGCGATGTCGTGCTGACGGAAAACCCAACCTTCCTGGCTGCGACACAGGCATTTGAATCCTACGAGGCCAAATTGGTTGCCGTTGAAGGGGACAAAGACGGGATGTACCCGGAAGACCTCGAGCAGAAAATCAAGCAACATCAACCGAAATTCGTCTATGTTGTCCCTACCTTCTCCAATCCGGACGGAAAAGTCTGGAGCGAAGAGCGGCGAGCTGCTTTGCTGGAGCTGGCGTACAAGTACGATACACTGATCCTCGAAGACGATCCGTACGGGGACATCCAGTTTCATGAGGAGGAAAAGTACACGCCGATCGCTGCCATGGACGAACGGAAAACACAAGTCGTGTATACAAGCTCTTTTTCCAAGACGGTCGTACCCTCCCTGCGTATCGGGTGGGTGACTGGTCCTGAGGCTGTCATCAAGTACATGTCTCAGATCAAAGAAGCGGCAGACCTCATGTCGAGCCCACTGGACCAGCAAGCGCTGTACTATCTGCTGCGTGATATGGACCTGGATGCGCACATTCGGATGCTTAGCAAAAATTACTATCAGCATATGAGCATTATGCGAGATTATTTAAATACCTTGGATGAGAATCTGGTTTCCTGGGTGGAGCCCAAGGGCGGGATGTTTATCTGGGCGAAGGTGCACGAGAGTATCAATGCAACAGAATTGCTGAAGCAGGTCCTGGAGCACGGTGTTGCGTTCATTCCGGGCGGTCCTTTCTTTGTAGAAAATCCTCAAGAGAATACGCTTCGTTTGAACTTTACGCACCCGAATCCGGAAAAGATCAAGATCGGGATGGAGCGCTTGACAGCAGCGTTTAAACAATCGGTTAAATTGGGCTAGAAAAAGGAGAGACCTGTACGGATGACCAAACAATCGGAGGAAGATCAAATGAAAGACAGCAGTGAGCTGGAGAAAACCATTCATACCGATTTCGGCAAGGACATGACTTACGGGGATTACTTGCAGCTGGATCGTGTGCTGACAAGTCAAAAAAGGCTGTCCGATCATCATGATGAAATGCTGTTTATCGTCATCCATCAGGTGAGTGAGCTATGGATGAAGCAGATTCTGCACGAGCTGTCAGCTGCGATGGCGAGCATCCAGGAGGATCAGCTGGAACCGGCTTTCAAAATGCTGTCCCGCGTTTCCCGTATTCAGCAGCAGCTGATCAAGTCATGGGATGTGCTCTCTACGCTGACACCAGCGGAGTACATGCAGTTCCGTCACAAGCTGGGATACTCCTCCGGCTTTCAATCCTATCAAAATCGCATGATCGAGTTTATGCTCGGACATAAAAATGAACACGTCCTCTCTGTCTATCAGCACGAAGCGGAGCTGTCCAGCAAGATGAAGCAGCTTTTGGATGCGCCAAGCATTTACGACGCTGCAATCGCCGCTATGGCAAACCGGGGATTGCCGGTGGATGAAGCTGCCCTGAACCGTAACTGGGCGGAAGCCTATCAGCCGAACGAAAGTGTAGAGCAAGCATGGCTGGCCGTTTATCGGGATGTGAATAAGTATTGGGACCTGTATGAGCTGGCGGAAAAACTGGTGGACATCGCGAGCCAGCAGCAGCAATGGCGTTTTAATCACATGAATACCGTAGAGCGCATCATCGGGCAAAAGCCAGGCACAGGTGGATCTTCGGGGGTAGGCTATCTCAGGAGAGCTTTGGATCATCGCTTCTTCCCTGAGCTGTGGAGCCTGCGCACGCAACTGTAAGGGGGGCTTTCCTTGAAGCGATTGATCGATATTTCGCAAAGACTGGATAACCAGGTAGCGGGTTGGCCGGGGGATACGCCGTTTTCGTATTCGCTGGCATGGAATAAAGCCGACAGCGGTTCTGTAAATGTGGGCAAAATCGTCATGAGCATTCATACGGGAACGCATATCGATGCTCCTTTTCATTTCGATGATGAAGGAAAGCGGGTCATTGACCTGGACCCGGAGCTGTATGTAGGGCCAGCGCGTGTCGTTCACGTTTCTGTAAGCCAATCGATTGGGATCGATGATTTGAAAGATGTCGAATTGGAAGGGGTAACGCGCCTGTTGATCCGTACTGGAGCATGGGTAGACCGACAGTCGTTTCCTCAAACCATTCCCCATTTGGAGCCAGACTTGGCTGCCTATCTCGCACAGTACGGCGTCCGACTGATCGGGCTGGATCTTCCTTCCGTTGATGTACTCGACAGCAAGGAGCTGCCTGCTCACCATGGGCTTACTCGTCATGGCATTCATATTTTGGAGGGCATCGTTCTGGAAGACGTACAGCCAGGTGACTATGAATTAATCGCACTGCCTCTGCCGCTAGTCGAGGCGGATGGAAGCCCGGTAAGAGCTGTGCTTCGGGAGCTGTAAGCGAATAGAGAGAAAGAGCAGAGACTTACCATCATGGAGAGAAGGGGATGGAACAGGATGGATCAAGTGAACAGCTATATCGACTCCGTGTTTTCCAAGCAAGATACTCTTTTGGAGGAAGTCGTTGCGTCCATCAAAGAAAACGGCATGCCTTCTATCTCGGTGTCTCCCTCTTCAGGAAAGCTTCTCACGTTGCTGATCTCCATTTCCGGGGCGAAAGATGTGCTGGAAATAGGAGCTCTTGGCGGCTATAGCGGGATTTGCCTGGCCAGAGGCTTTGGCAGGGGGGGAACACTCACGTCTCTGGAGCTGGAGGAAAAATACGCAGAGCTGGCACACCGCAATCTATCAAAGGCTGGCTTTGGGCAGCAGGTAACCTATATGATTGGACCGGCACTGCAAAGCTTGGAGCAGCTCGTCAGCGAGAAGAGGCAATTTGATTTTTTCTTTATTGATGCGGACAAAGACAATTATGAAAACTACCTGCATGCGTGCATTCGATTGGCAAAGCCGGGCGCTCTGATCGTTGCGGATAACGTGCTTGCCAGTGGCAGTGTAGCAGCTGACAATGCGATGCCGACCCGGTATACAAAAATCATGAGGAAGTTCAATGAAGCGGTGGCCAATCATCCTCAGCTGGAGTCCCAGTTGATTCCGATTGGCGATGGTTTGACTGTCTCAAAGGTAAAGGAGTAAGACTTTTGCCCGATCAGGTCGTAGCGATGAAAAGGGAGGAGCATATACGTGGCAAACAAGAATGTATGGGACCCGGATTGGGATATTTCAGACGAGATCGCACAGCAGCTCATCTACAACCAATTTCCCCAGCTATCCTCTCATACTGTACAGCGGCTGGGGCATGGCTGGGACAATACGGTCTTTCTCGTTGGCGGCAAGTACGTCTTTCGATTTCCGCGAAGAGAGCTTGCGGTTGATTTGATTCATTTGGAAGGGAAGCTCCTGCCAAAACTGGACGGTTTACTTACTCTGCCGTATCCGAAGCCGCTTTTCTACGGAAAAGGAACCAGCGAGTATCCTTGTCCTTTTTTAGGGTATTCGTATGTCAAAGGCAGCTTCCCCCAGAAGCTTGCAGATGAGCAACGGGCGAAATCGGCTAAGAAGCTGGGACAGTTTTTGCGAAGGCTGCACTCCTTTCCAGTCCAGATCGCCCGTGAAAACGGTGCCCCCGAAGACCATCGGAAGCTGATGGACATCCCTGCGCGAAAGGAAAAGATGCAAGTTTTCCTCTCTCGTTTAAGCAACCAGATGGAGGAAAGAGAGCGAGCTGCTCTGGCGGACTATTTCAAACAGCTGTCTACCGATCCGGTTCGGGAGCGTAATGTTTTTTCACATGGAGATCTGCATTTTAAAAACGTACTGGTAGACGAACAGGGGGAAGTCTCAGGTATTATCGATTGGGGAGATATGAGCGTGGGGCACGCTGCCGGGGACTTGAGTATCGGATACAGCTTTCTGCCGCCGCGAGCACGCCATGCATTCTTCGCGGAGTATGGGGAAGTGGACGAAGATACGAAGCGACTGGCGCGTATGATGGCCATTTACATACCCATGCTGGTTTGGCTGCAAGCCATAGATGACGGAGATAAGCGGCTTGCCCAGGAGGCAAAGGGTACGATTGCGCGGGCGCTCACTGATGAGGAATTTCATGATAGGTAAATGTGATGTCATGTTTTCTGACATAACTGGTTGAACGGTGGGAATTTTCCGTGCTACTATGGTGATGAGCCGAATGAAATGACGGCAAATCGATAGTCATGATTCCATGACAAGGAGCTGTGAATCGCCATGGTTAGCTTGACCAGAACTTCTTCCGACCACCCTGATTTTCGCTTGTTGATCGAATTGCTTGATCAAGACCTTTGGCAACGATACCCCCATACCCAAGAGTCGTACCTGCCGTTTAACGTGATCAAATTAGATGCGAAGGTCGTTGTCGCCTATGTAGATGGCGCGCCAGTGGGGTGCGGCTGTTTTCGTGATACAGGCCAATCGGGGATCGTGGAAATCAAAAGAATGTATGTGAAAGAGGGAGCACGGGGGCAGGGAGTCGCCAAAAAGGTACTCCAGGCTCTCGAGGCATGGGCAGTCGAGGAAGGGAAGGGAAGAGCGATTCTGGAGACAGGCACCAATCAGCCTGAAGCAGTCTCGTTGTACGGCAAGCTGGGCTATGAAATGATCGATCGATATGAACCGTACGTGGATAATGACAACAGCATTTGTATGGGAAAAACGTTGTCTTACTCGTATCCATCATAAAGCTCTGCATAAATCATGAACTGCCAGGTGCGCCCTGGCAGTTCGTTTTTTTAACGTATAAGAATTTATAAGCGTAATGCTTATGAATTCTGGAGCGCATGACGAAGTGCCTCAGCGTCAGCTTCTGGCATTACTTCGGTAAAACATTCCACTAAAACGCGGTCGCTCCTCCTTGAGCAGGCCTCGATAGAGGTTTTCTTATACAGCTGCACTCGAATCGTTCTCCTAGTCATAATCGCGCAGCAAGTGAAGTAACTAAAAGAGAGGATGACACAATCGAGCAAAGGTAGGGATCGCCCCATGCACCTCGGCCTGCATGATTATCTGCTCTTGACGCTGACAGGAATCTTTAGCGCCCCTCATTGCATCGGTATGTGCGGAGGAATTATGTCGGCATGGACCCTGCAGTCCCGTTCCTCCATGCTGCATACCGTTATGGCGTACAACCTCGGGCGGGTCCTGACCTATATGGGAGTCGGCGCGTTCATGGGATTGATCGGCTCGTTTGTAGATGCGGCGGGAACGATAGTAGGACTCCAAGGGATCGCCAACGTGCTGGGTGGACTGTTGATCCTGCTGTGGGTCATCAAAAAGGTGTCGCTGCCGCTTAGCCATTGGTCCATCCTGCAGCTGTCCCCCGTCCAAAAGTGGCTGGACAAACAAAAATCTCGCCCTGGTGTCCTCCCGATCTTTTTCAGCGGGTTGCTGCTCGGCTTTTTACCCTGCGGCCTGACCTATACGATGCATATGAAAGCCGCTGCCTCAGGAAGCATGGGAGAAGGCGCGCTTACGTTGGCCTTTTTTGGACTCGGAACACTGCCAGCCCTTTTTCTGATCGGCCTGTTCTCCGTCGTTCTTTCCAGAGCGCTACGCAACCGGATTTTGGTCGTCGCCAATCTGCTCGCAGTCTACATCGGTGTGGTGTCAATCATGCGCGGTCTGGTAATCAACGGCTGGGTGCCTCATGTAAATCCTTGGCTATGGTAGATGGGGGAGATCAAGGCTCGGCGGAAAACAAGTAGGACACCGTGGAAGACTTGCCGTCTGCCTCCAGCGTAATATCCGCTTTCCATTCTCCGATCATCGTTGGGATGATCTTTGCAACGAATACCCCTGGCTCTATGTATTCGGCCGCTACCAGTACTTCTCCGTGATCCATGCTCGGCATCGACAAGGTGATCGAGACTTTGGCGTTTTTCCACTTGTCAGCCTCCGCTTCAGAAAGCATGATGCGCAGTTCATTTTCCTTGAGGATTTTAGGCGTTTCAGGCTCCAGTGCGACTTGGATGGAAAGAGAAAACTCAGCAAAGGTCAGCCTATCAGATGACGCAGTGGAGCTGGATGGAGGGGATGATGGCGTAACCTGAGCCGAGTGCCCAGCGTGTGAAGAGCATGCCGACAGGAGCAACAGGGCAGAAAAAAACAGCATGGACAGGACAGAAGCTCGTTTCAAACGATCACCGCTTTCTCACTGTATTGCAAGCAGCAAGCACCATAATCGTATTCAAAAGAAGGCACTTCCATGCAATTTATCTGCCTGGTTTCATTTCTAAATCCCTTGGGCGACGCATACGTATTACAGCGGGACATGCGGTCGTAACAAAGGGGTGTTCAGAGAATGACCACGAAGCAAATCTATCAGGTCACAGGAATGACTTGTGCTGCCTGTGCGACTCGGATCGAAAAAATACTGACGAAAACGAACGGTGTGATAGAGGTAGAGGTCAGCCTGGCGACCAACAAAGCGCGGGTTTCCTATGATGATCAGCAAATTGACAACGATGCGATCATCGCGAGGATTGAAAAGCTGGGCTATCAGGCACAGCCCGAGCAAGAGGGAGAGGCGCACTCGGAAAAGGACGACCTGCTTCGCCGCTTCCTGTTTTCCAGTGTCCTCACCGTGCCTTTTTTGTGGGGGATGGCGTCTCATTTTTCGTTTTCCTCGTTTATTTGGGTACCTGCGCTATTTTTGCATCCCTATTTTCAGTTCGCCTTGGCGCTTCCCATTCAGCTATGGATCGGCTATCCCTTTTACGCGGGCGCTTGGAGTGCGATCCGGAATCGTAGCGCCAATATGGATGTCCTGGTCGTCCTCAGTACGTCGGCCGCCTTTTTTTACAGTCATTACCTCACGTTTACGGCCTCGCCTGCGTCCACCCATCAGCTCACGCTTTACTACGAGACCTGTGCGGTTATCTTTACTTTTCTGCTGCTTGGCAAATACCTGGAGGCCATGGCCAAGGATCGCAGCAGAAACGCCATCCGGCAGCTGCATCATTTACAGCCGAAGGTCGCGAACGTGCTGCGCCCGACAGGTGTTACCACTGTGCCAGTAAGCGAGCTCGTTGTCGGCGATATTTTCATCGTCAAGCCAGGGGAACGCATTCCTACGGACGGCCTCGTCATCGAAGGCCAATCCACGGTCGACCAATCCATTTTTACGGGAGAGAGCCTGCCGGTGGAGAAATGGAGCGGGCAAACGGTGATCGGGGCGACGCTGAACCAGAACGGCTGGCTGAAAGTGAAAACGACAAAGGTAGGCAGCGAAACTGCATTAACGCAGGTCATCAAGACGGTAGAGGAAGCCCAGATGTCCAAGGCACCCATCCAACGCATGGCAGATGAAATGACGGATATCTTCGTGCCGATCATCATCAGCATAGCCGTGATCTCGTTTTTGGCCTGGTATTACGTGTTCACGTCGCACGCATTTGGTGAGTCGCTCGAGAAGGCCATCGCAGTCCTTATCATCGCTTGTCCGTGCGCCTTGGGTTTGGCGACGCCGATGTCCATCCTGGTAGCATCTGGGCGGGCGGCACAGCTCGGTATTTTATTTAAGCAAGGCAAGTATTTGGAGACACTGCAGCGGGTGGATACGGTCGTTTTGGACAAAACAGGCACGCTGACAAAAGGAAAGCATGAAGTGATCGACATGTATACATTCGGCTGGTCAAAGGAAGAGCTTATGCGCTTGGTAGCAGCTGCAGAGACGGCGTCCGAGCATCCTCTCGCAGCGGCGATTGTCGCGTATATGAAAAATCGCGGCGTGTCCATACCTGCTCCTACCTCGTTCACACCTTTGCCCGGATACGGAATTATTGCGAGTGTAAGCGGTCACTCCGTCATCGTGGGCTCTGCCAAGCTCATGAACAGCCATAACATTGATGTTACCCCCGTCCAACAGCGAATGGACGGACACGCGACAGAAGGGAAAATCGTGATGCTGGTGGCCATCGACCATCGGCTGGCTGGCTATATTGCCCTGTCCGATCCGCTGAAGGAGGATGCCGTACATGCTGTGCAACGGCTGAAAAAGCTCGGAAAAGACGTCATGATCATCACGGGAGACAACGAGCATACGGCCTGGAGTATCGCCAGACAAGCAGGGATACGTCGCGTCTATGCCAGCAAGCTGCCGGGGGAAAAGGTCCAGATTATTCAGGAGCTGCAAAAGAGGGGCAAGACGGTGGCAATGGTCGGAGATGGGATCAATGACGCTCCTGCGCTCATGGCTTCCCACATTGGGATTGCGCTCGGTACAGGAGCGGATATCTCGAAGGATTCTGCTGACGTGCTCATCATGCACGGGGAGCTGACTGGCATTGTGCATTCCTTCCTTCTCAGCCAGCAGACGATGAAAAACATTCGCCAAAATCTGTTTTGGGCGCTCTTTTACAATACGGTTGCCATTCCAGCAACGATGATTGGCTTTTTGGCTCCGTGGGTAGCGGGGATCGCGATGGCATTCAGCTCGCTCTCCGTCGTATTGAACTCGCTGCGACTAAGACGGAGCAAATTGTAAAAACAACTGGAGTATTCAGAGCAAATCGATTAGGATAATAACCATACATGATTTCCGACATGTATGCTATGAATTTTGAAAAACTGAATAAGTGGAAACAGGTTCCTTGGATGCAAGCATGCTTGTAGCCAGGGATGAAAAGGGAAGATCGGTGCAAATCCGACACGGTCCCGCCACTGTAAGAGGGGAGTCAGCACTCCGAACAAGCCACTGATCCAAATGGATCGGGAAGGCAGGTTGCTGGCGATGAGCCTTGAGTCAGGAGACCTGCCTGTTTCGACGACACCAGATGACCTACGGGAGATAGGGAGGTGTTAGGATCGCTATGGCAGACTTACGTTTATTTTCACTGCTTATTTAGGCATTTCTAACCTTCTATCAGGGGTTGGGGATGCCTTTTCTATTTCGTCCAAAACCAAAAGCTGGAGGGATATGGAGTGAGCAGAATGAAGAGCAGCAACCTTTTTGACTCCGTAAAACACTACGCGGAAGTGATCGATTTGCCGGTATATATGGATTCCTGAAAGATAAGACTCAAGGTGTAGGACTTGTGCATGGTCGTAATGGATCAATCCTGACTGCGGATTAAAAACACGCGGAGAAGAAGAAACCATCGCTTCGCTCAAAAACATGGTAGAGGCTACTCAACTGGTGCGCAAACAGCTGGCGGCAGTGAAATAGAGCAGCAGAGTAGAACGAGACGTAAGGAGGAGCAGCATGGACCATCCATCCAAAACTGTCAGTGAATCCAGGACCGTCATGACTGATCTGGTCTTTCCGCCTGATACGAACCACCTCCATACGATTTTCGGGGGAAAAGTGATGGCGCACGTAGACAAGATCGCTTGCATAGCAGCCATGCGTCATTGCCGCCGAGCCGTAGTGACCGTATCAAGCGACAGCTTTGACTTCTTGGCTCCGATCAAGACCGGTGAAGCGATCAATCTGGAAGCCTACGTGACATGGGTACACAAAACCTCGATGGAAGTTTTCGTAAAGGTAGAGTCGGAGAATTTGCTGACAGCTGAGCGCAGATTGACAGCGAGAGCTTATTTAACCTTTATCGCCTTGGATGACGAAGGAAAACCGACCACAGTCCCACAAGTGATTCCCGAGACCGATGAGGAAAAAAGCCAGTACGAACATGCGGAAGAACGCTATCACATAAGAAAAAAGCGCCGGGCAGAGAAGGTCCATTGATGGAGCGAAATGACAGGATGATCGAGCGTTTCGAATGTCAGTGGTGCGGCTATGCAGAAGACGTATGGAGTGTAGGCGAAGAACACATCGTTACGGGACTAGCATGCTCGTGCTGCGGGATGACGGATATCGACAGCCATATCTGAGAGTTCTTGCGTATGGCTATAGCATGAAGGAAAGCAATCAGAAAAACCGAGTCTGCCATCTAGGAGACTCGGTTTCGTTGCTATTACATATGATGCTGACCTTCCGTGTAGATTTGGAAGCTTACGCCGAACTTGTCCGTGACAATGCCATAACCAGGGCTGAAGTGGGTTTCTTGCAGAGGCATAACGACAGAGCCGCCTTCTTGCAGAGCTTCAAACAGCTGCTTGGACTTATCGGCTGAGTCGGTGGAGAGACAAATGGTGACTTGGTTGCCGATTTGAACAGGCTGCCCTGGGAATGTATCCGAAAACATCAGCTCGGACTCTCCGATTTTAATCGTAGCATGTCCAACGCGATCTCGTGCAGCTTCTGGCAGAGGGTACTCGGGGTTTGCAGGCATTTCCCCAAAGGTTTGCAGGAAAAGAACTTGTGCTTCGAGTGCTTTCTGGTAAAACTCGATCGCTTCTTTGGCGTTGCCATCCATCATCAAATAGGGAGTCAAGCGCATGGTCATGAACATTCAGCTCCTCGGCGAGTGTTTTTTTCGTTGCGGACAAGAGATGGTCATCCATTTTCTGACACAATATGATTATAACGAACAGAACGTATGTTTGCAACAGGGTAATAGTTAAAATTTCCATTTATTTTCTATCGTTGTGGCGCATTGACTTGAATCGCCGTTTACAATCTTTTTCAATCGACCGGGTTGACAAAGAGAAATATTCATCATACAATTATCTCGAATTAAAGATATTTTATAAAAGGATTTGGTTCTGTGAAAAAAGATGACGGCCACCCGGACGAATTGTCACTGAAGCTGTTCGTGATCTTATCGAGAGCGTATCGGTCGATCAGCGACTTCGTGACAGACGATATGAAGCGCTACGGTCTGAATCCATCGGAATTCATGGTGCTCGAGCTGCTGTATCATAAAGGCGAGCAGCCGATCCAGCATATTGGCAAAAAAGTGTTGCTGGCAAGTGGTAGCATGACCTATGTGATTGATAAGCTGGAGTCTAAACAATTGCTGGAACGGAAAACCAGCCAGGAGGATCGCCGCGTCATTTACGCCTCCATCACGAAAGCAGGAAAACAGCTGATGGATGAAATTTTTCCTCAGCACCGTGCAGCTATCGAAAAGCTGTTTAAAGGGCTGACAGCCGAACAAAAAGATACAATGATCCAACTGCTAAAAGAAACGGGTCTGAAAGCATCCAATTTGAAGAAGTAATTTTTTTGAGAATATATCTCTAATTTAAGATATATGAATAAAGGGTATTTGTGCGGTGATCTCGTACCTGATTGGGAATGATAACGAAGTCATAGCCAAGGAAAAAAGGGAAAGAAGGAGCGGATAAAGATGGCAAACGTAAACCTGGCAGTCAAAATGGTAAAGGCGGGGCAGCCATAGATCCGCTGACAGCATCAGATGTGGGGATAATAGCTCTCCATTCCCACAAAATCTTTAATTAAAGATAAATGAACGAAGGATAAAAAGCCGATCCTACGGCAATCAGAGGAGGAAACAAGTATGAAACAGCAAACAGCAGGCATCCACCACATTACGGCTTTTGTAAGACATCCACAGGAGAACGTCGACTTTTACGCAGGCTTGCTCGGACTTAGACTGGTGAAGAAAACCATTAACTTTGATGCCCCTGAAGTGTATCATCTCTATTTCGGAAACGAGGCAGGGAGTCCGGGAACCGCTATTACCTTCTTTCCTTATGCCGCCTCACGCAAGGGCCGCATTGGGGGAGGACAGGTGGGCTATACCACCTTTTTGATTCCGGTCGGAACGCTGGGCTTCTGGGAGGATCGTTTGAACAAATTTGAAGTAGCCTATAACAAAGTAACGCGATTCAAAGAGACATATCTGCAATTCGCCGATCAGGATGGTCTGCAGCTCGAGCTGGTTGAGCGCGAAGGCGGTGCGCCAAGCAAGTGGTCGTTTGGCAATATTCCTGCCGAGAAAGCGATCAAAGGCTTTGGGGGAGCGATCCTGTATAGCGTACAGCCAGAAAAAACGATGGAAGTGCTGCAAAATCTGCTGGGGCTTGAAAAGGTCGGTGAGGAAGGTGGACTCGTCCGCTTCCGTTCGGTAGGCGATCTGGGCAACATCATTGATGTAAATGCACAGCCTATGCCAAGGGGAGCAGGCGGAGCGGGGACGGTTCACCATATTGCTTGGCGGGCAAAAGACGATGCCGATCATCGCAGCTGGAGGGAAAAGGTGGAAGCGTATGGACTGCATCCAACAGACATCGTGGACAGACAATATTTTAACGCACTCTATTTCCGGGAATACGGCGAGATTCTCTTTGAAATTGCTACGGATCCTCCAGGCTTTGGAAGAGATGAAGCGTTCGAACAGTTAGGGGAGAAACTGATGCTGCCCGAATGGTATGAGCCTTATCGTACGCAGATTGAGCAGGGCTTAACGCCTATTACCGTACGTGTGCTGGAGGGAGACAAGTAAATGAAACATGTGTTTAAACAAGGGACCAACCTCGATGCTCCTACGCTTTTGCTTCTGCATGGCACGGGCGGAGACGAAAACGACTTGCTTCCGCTGGGGCAGCGCATCGCTCCAGAGGCTTCTGTGCTCAGCGTTCGGGGAAATGTACTGGAAAATGGCATGCCACGCTTCTTTCGACGGCTTGCAGAAGGGGTGTTTGACGAAGAGGATCTCATTTTTCGCACTAAGGAGCTCAATGATTTTCTTGATCAAGCGGCGCTCGAATACCAGTTTGACCGCGACAATCTAGTGGCTGTCGGCTATTCCAACGGAGCGAATATCGCAGGAAGTCTTCTTTTTCATTACGCAGATGCTTTAAAGGGAGCGATTCTTTATCACCCGATGGTTCCGCGGCGTGGAATCCCTTTGCCTGATCTGACTGGTGTCCCGATCTTTATCGGTGCAGGTACGAATGACCCGATTTGTTCCCCACAGGAAACGGAGGAGCTGTCTCATTTGCTAAAGGGAGCGGGTGCCTCGGTCGCGCTGCAATGGGCAAACTACGGCCATCAGCTCACTGCTGCGGAAGTGAACGCCTCTGCCGAGTGGTTCCGCGATGTATTTGATCTCGGGTAAACAGGAAAATAAAAATGAAAACTTGCCCATGAAGAAAAACAGCAGGCGTCCAGTCTGCTGTTTTTTTGTGAGGTTTTGCCGGGTAACAGGGAGGAAAAGGGGTAAAGAGTCGCATTCTTTTTGAATTAAACATCTGTGTAAAAAGGCTGGTAAGCGACTGGAGCTGCCATTGACGGCTATCCGAAATGCATCTACACTTGTAACAAATTTCAGACGTGGGTGATTTCATGAAAATTGACGATACAATGGCTTTGTTTATTCGCCGCTTGGACGTAAAGATAACCAATCTCATGCGAACGAAAATGGAGCCGTATCAAATAGCTCCCGAGCAGCATCTGATTTTGCGATTGCTCCTCGAGCGGGACGGACTGACACAAAATGAGATTGCGCAGCAGCTCGAAAAAGACAAAACGAATGTAGCCCGAATGGTTTCCAGCCTGGAAAAAAAAGGATTTATCATTCGGGTCACCAGTCCAAGTGACCGTCGTTATGTGAGCGTTCACATCTCGCGAAAAGGCAGAATATTGTGTGAGATGGTTCGTCCACATTTGGCAGAAGTGAACAAGCAGCTGCAACAGGGTATGACGGAAGAAGAGAAAGAGACACTGAGCAGGATCCTGCATAAGATTTATAAAAACGCGACGTAAGCCTGTTGGATGATCCTTTCGGAAAGAGGATCATTTTTTATACGGTAAGAATTTACAATATTCTTAGCCAGTATAAGTGCAACTAAGGCTCCGCCATAAAGCTTGGCGGAGCAAAGTTTTCTAATTCCCCTGAAACTATGAATCCCCAAATAAAGGGTGGAACATAAGACTTGTCCCAAATCGCGCTACAAAAAGGTTTTTGGTGAGAAAAAACGCCCTGACAACCCGATCAGGATTGCCTTATGAGGCTATAAGCATGATGTAATAATTGTTTTTATATTTAAAATTATAAAAAAACAAAAGTACAATGAAGGGGTAACGTGATAGCAGCACAGTTATTAGGGGGGCGCAGCTACGTATCTTTTGAGCTGGCAAAAGAAACGCATCGCTATTTTCAGATGGACATTTGAGATGAAAAGGGGGGGGAGCGTGATAGTCACAAGCCAGGAGCAGTGGTTGCTATGGCAACTAATTTTCAGCTGTTATCGCAGATTTGCGGATGACGGAGTTAATATCCTGTGAAAGAAGGTGTTCAAGTTATGGCATTGACTGCAGCACATTGGATGTTCGCCTTTGTTACCTTGGTCATTATTGCGGCCATTATTTTCCGCCGGGGAGTTGTCATCCCCACCTTAATCGGTACGCTGCTCGTAGCCTGGATGTATAAGGGGAGCATGGTTGGTGGACTCACCGCCGTTTTTAACGCGAATCTAGTAGCGGCTAAAGAACTGTTCAATATTTTTCTGATCATGACCTTTATGGTTGCCTTGCTTAACTCATTGAAGGATCTCGGCGCAGACAAACAGATGATTGCCCCGATTCAAAAGTATATGGTAAACGGTCACGTTGCCTTTTTTGTTCTGGTCGGCATTACGTATGTGATTTCGCTGTTCTTCTGGCCGACTCCAGCGGTCCCATTGATCTGTGCCTTGCTGGTCCCGGCAGCGGTTCGTGCCGGATTGCCCGTGATGGGGGCAGCGGTGGCGGTAGCGCTGGCAGGGCAGGGGATGGCACTGGCCTCTGACTATGTCATGCAGGTCGTCCCTATGGTGACTGCTACAGCGGCAGGGATTGATACGGCTCTCGTGGCAGACAAATCCTTGGTTTTGTCGCTGATCACTGGTCTGACGTCCATTGCCATCGCGTATGCAGTGATGCGCAAACAGATTCGCAAACCAAACAGCGCCGAAGTAGAGCAGGAACTAGCTATTTTACAGGGAGTAGGTGCCCAAGGGCAGGCTGCCAGTGAAATGGCTGCAACAGCCGAAGATGCGATTCCGAAAGGCGTTGCAACCAAGTGGGGAAAGGCATTCGCCATTATCGTTCCCCTGACCATGCTCGTCGTCGTAGGCTATATGATCAGCACAAAGGTTATCGAAGGTCGCGAGGGTGGTTTGATTGGCGGGGACGGAGCGGCTCTCATTTGCGGGACAGCCGTTATGCTTTTGATCCTGGCGACTTTGGCGGCAAAAGGAATGAAAGCGTTCGATAAAATCGGCGACCATCTGACAGAGGGCTTTGTCGTTGCATTCCGGGTGATGGGGGCAGTCATTCCGATTGCCGGATTTTTCTTCATGGGCAGCAGCGATTTCACTGGAAGTATTTTGTCGCTGGCAGAGGATGCTGCGAAACCGGCATTTTTGTTTGACCTCGTGCAGAGTGCGCAAGCTTATGTTCCACAAAGCTCGTTCTTAACGGCATTCGGCATTTTGTTTGTAGGAATGCTCACTGGGCTGGATGGCTCAGGATTTGCAGGCTTGACTTTAGCCGGATCACTTTCTGGCGCATTGGCACAAGGATCGGGAGTGGACGCTTCGACTCTGGCGGCGATCGGTCAGGTAGGAACGATCTTTACAGGGGGCGGAACACTGGTAGCTTGGTCTTCCCTGGTGGCTGTATCCGGATTTTGCGGAGTATCTGCCTTTGACTTGGCACGGAAAAACTTTTTACCCGTCGTGGTGGGCTTGATTCTTTCCACAATCGTTGCCCTCGTGATTTGGTAGTTAGCCTCACTTTTGAGAGGAGGCATTCATAGTTGCTATAGCATCTTCCTCTTGATGGAGTGCCGAAGAGCCGTTTTCATATTCCATAGAAACTATGATAGGCCAGATAAAGGGGGAGAGCGGGTGTTTTGCCAAAGCTCTGATTTTAAAAAGGTTTTTTTGCAAAAATTCGGGCGCGGATGGTCATCATTATTGGCTTATGAGTTTTTAAGAATGATTTAATAATTCTTTTTATATTTAAAATAATAAAAAATCGAACGTACAATGGGGGAGTAGCAAGAAAAACAATAGGGGGTATTCATTTGAGCCAACTGGGGACTACAGCGCAAGCAGCAACTGGAAAAATGACAAGAGCAAGATGGATTCAGATCGGTTTGCCGCTACTTATTTTGTTCACCGTGTCGATGATTGACAAGTCCAACATCAACATTTTGCTGGCGAACAAGCCCTTCCTGCAGGATTTGGGCATTAAGGATGGCGCGATTAAAGGTACATTGAGCAGTATTTTCTTGATTACCTACGCTATTGGGCAATTTGGTTGGGGTTTTGTTGTTGACCGAATTGGTGCATGTAAGAGTGGTCTCATCGGTATTTTCTTCTGGGTAGTTGCAATGGTTCTGGGGGGAATGGCTGAGTCCGTATCGGCTTTGTTCTGGTCCCGTTCTATTCTTGGCTTGAGTGAAGGTGTCCTTTATCCCATCGCTTTGACGTTGACTGCCAAATGGTTCCCTGCGAACGAGCAAGCAAAAGCACAGGCGCTTTGGTTCAATGGTAACTCCTTGGGTCCCGTGATCGGTTTGCCGATTATCGCGATCGTCGCGCAAAATTATGGATGGAGAGAGAGCTATCATGCGCTTGGTGCCGTGTCCCTTCTCTGTCTGGTCATGTTCTGGCTGATGGTCCGCAACAGCCCGGGCGAACACCGTGCCGTCAATGCGGCTGAGAAAGAGTACATCGAAAAAGGTGCAAGCACGGTAAAGAAAGAGATCGCGGACACGGGTGAAGTAAAAGCGGTTTTGAAAAATCCTATCTTCTGGATGCTGGTTGCGGTTTACGGCTGTGTTTCCATCGGATTCTTCGGAATTTCCACATTCCTTCCAAGCTATCTGACGGAAGTCAAACAAGTTCCTTTCGTACAATCTGCTTTTGTCAATGCTGCCGGCTATGGCTTGGCGATTCTCGTTCAAATGGGTTCGGGTTTCTTGTCTGACAAAATCATGAAGCGCGCTGTATTTGTTGGCGGAGCAAGTGCACTGATTATTATTTTCTTGTTGCTGTCGATGTTTACCAGCAGTGTCATGGGTGCACAGCTTTTGAGCATTCTCTTGATCAGCGTATTGCTGATGCCGGCTGCTCTGACCATGACGATGCTGCATAAAGTGGCATCGCCGCGAGTAATGGGACGTATCGGCGGTATTTTTGGTAGCGTTTCCTATGCCCTGGCGGCTGTCGGGCCAATCGTAGTAGGTGCTGTAAGCCAAGCTTCTGGTTCCTATACAGGGGGCTTCCTGGCGCTGATGAGCTTTATCGTCATTTCACTGGTACTGTGCTTGGTACTGATGCGCAAAGGCTACTAATCAACTCGAAAGTACAACAAGAGGATTTCACAAGGAGGGTGCCGAAATGTCACGTTTACAGGAGTTTCGGGAAGTGATGAATCAGATCAGGATGGCTTGGCAGGAAGGTCACAAGGCTGCACTGCTTATGCTCATGAATGTACAAGGGTCGGCTTACCGCTTGCCAGGTACGAAGGTAATGATGGCAGAGGATGGACGTATCTTTGGGACGATAAGTGGGGGCTGTCTGGAAAGCGATCTGTTCGGCTGGGCTGAAAAAGCCATGCAGTCAGGAGAACCTCGTCTGCAGCGATACGACCTGAGCGAAAGTGAAGTGTGGAGCCTGGGGATTGGCTGCAAGGGCTCGCTTACGATCGGCATCCTGCCTGTGAATCCGCAAGACCGCTTTTGGTTGCAGGTAGACGAAGCGCTTCAGCGAGAGCAAAGTGTTTCCTTGATTATTGAAATCATCAACGGGTCACGTGCGCTGCTGACAGAGAACGAAATGGTCGCGCGAGAAGGCGACTTGCTGCCGGAAGAAGTCCTTCGCCATGCCAGACAGCGCTTTGATCGCCAGACACGTGCAGAAGTCTTTGTTTTTGAAGGCAGACGTTTTTATATCGATGTGGTAAAACCGAATGAGCGATTAGTTGTAGCGGGTGCTGGGCTTGATGCACGACCCGTTGTTGAAATGGCGGCGCGTATGGGCTTTTCGGTCACCGTGTTGGACCCGCGAAGCGGTTTTAATACACCGGAAGCTTTCCCTGCTGCACGTCATATCGTCCAGTCAGCAACAGAGGTAGACCCATCGGAGCTTTCAGACAGCTGGTGGGTGATCATGAATCATCATCTGGAGCGCGATCAAGCTTCCCTGGATCTGGCTATGCGCAGTGATCCGAAATTTATCGGAGTGTTGGGGCCTCTCACGCGTACAGAAGAAATGCTGGTACAGATTGATCGCAAGCTTTCAAGCGGTACGATTCATGCCCCGATCGGTCTCGACCTGGGGGCAG
Source organism: Brevibacillus centrosporus (assembly GCF_046622605.1). Taxonomy (NCBI): domain Bacteria; kingdom Bacillati; phylum Bacillota; class Bacilli; order Caryophanales; family Paenibacillaceae; genus Brevibacillus; species Brevibacillus centrosporus. The sequence goes on from NZ_CP176856.1 coordinate 342,649, forward strand.
AAACGATGGATGAGGTGGCGATGAGTATCGTGTCACAGCTGATGGCAGAAAGAAATAGCAGACAAGCCCTTCCGCTGCATGGGAAGAGCAAGATCCATGCCTAGAATCGGTGCGATTGTACTGGCGGCAGGACTGTCACGGCGCATGGGGGAGGCCAAGCAGTTTTTGCCTCTGCAGGGGAAACCGTTGTTTCGTCACAGTGTTGAGAGGGCAATAGCAAATGATCTGAGTCCGGTTCTGTTGGTTGGCGGAGAACGAACGGAAGAATTGCGCCGGCTGACAAGTGATTTGCCAGAGGTAGAGGTGCTGGACAACCGAGAGTATGCGACGGGAATGGCATCTTCTCTGCGAGTTGGGATTGCTGCTGCGAGTGGACACGTTGATGCAGTCCTCGTATTTTTGGCGGACCAGCCGTATGTGCCGGACGAAGTGGTACAAGCTTTGATCCGTACCTACGAAGACAGTCGGGCAGAAGGAACCAAGATCGTGCGTGCCTTCTACGCGGGCACCGCTGGTCATCCCGTGCTTTTTGACGCTGCTTTGATGGAGGAGCTTTGCCTAGTGACGGGGGATCAGGGCGGCAAAGATGTGATCGTCAAATACAAGACTCACATGAAAACGGTCAGCTTTGACACTGCAAGCTGGAATCTCGATGTAGATACTCCCGATGACTATCGACGGATTCAGGAAATAGACCCGCGACTGCATCAGAAATAGATAGAAAAGAAATAGGATTTATCCAAAGGCTGATACCCATGGGTAAATCCTATTTCCATTTCTACAAAGGTAAGCGCTTTCGATCTTTTTGAATTAAAAAAATTAAGAGTATTCAGGAAAATTTTTACATGGAGTCTTTGTTCATCTCTTCAAAGTAGCTGATGGTAAAATCGCGCAGCTCGCGGGCAGCCATGGTGAGATAACGGGCTTTTACCCAGGATAGCCCCACGACCCGCTTGGAGTAGTGATCGACGATGGGCAAGTAAACAGGTGCTTGGGCTTCCCGTTTTTCCAGGGATTGTGTCCACCAGTGCTGGTTGTAGGTCCACCAATGCTCTGGAATGAGGGCGACGCCCAGTCCGTTGTTAACCATGCGCAGGATGACTTCTGCATCATTGCACTCAAAGGCAAAATTCGGAGTAAATCCGGCTTGCAGACACATGTTGGTTGTCGTTTCTGTCAATTCGTACGTCTTGGTGAGACCGATGAAGGTTTCTGTGGCTGCTTCGCTCAGGGATACCTTGTTTGCGTTTGCGAGGCGGTGGTCAGGCGGAACCGCAAGAAACATATTTTCTGTCAACAAGGAAACGCTTTGGATGCGTTCTTCCTGAATAAGCGGATGAGTAATCGCGAGGTCGACCTCTCCGCGTTCCAAAAGATTTTGACATTCTTGCGTGGAGCCTTGCAACAGCTTGACATTGACGTGAGGATGACGCTTGAGAAAAGCACTGAGCAGCTCCGGAAGCAAGCGGCCAGTGGCAGCTGCCAGAAAAACTTGTCCGCGCTCCAATCCGGTCAGGTCAGCCAACTCCTGTTGCCCTTCCTCCAGCTCGGAGAAGACACGCTCGATGCGTTTGAGAAAGGCTTGTCCAAAGCGATTGAGACGGATTTGCTTGCCATGACGGTCAAACAGAGGGACTCCGAGATGCTTTTCCAGTCGGCTAATCATTTTACTTAGGGACGGCTGGGAAATATGAAGCTCCTCGGAGGCTCGCGTCATATGTTCCAGACGAGCGACGACTTGAAAGTATTTTAGTTGTAGCAGATCCATACGCATCCCACTTTCATATGTCGATTTGTCTATCGAATTATAAATGATTATGTATTTTTAATTATATAAAATCAAGGATAAACTGTAGGAAACGGCAACAAGATGCCAGCGGGGAGTGAAAGATATGAATTTAGCGGGCGAGACGAAGTTTAAAGAGTCCAGTCAGAATATTTGGGATGCTTTGCATAATCCGGAAATTTTAAAAGGGGCGATTCCTGGCTGTGAGCGCTTGGTGCTCAAGGAGAACGGAGAGTACGATGTCGTTTTGAAGCTGGGTGTTGCTGCTGTAAAAGGTGAATACATCGGTCAAGTAAAGCTCGAAGATATCGTCGAAGGCTCCCATTATGTTCTCTTGGCAGAGGGCAGCGGTTCACCAGGTCACGTGAAAGCCAGAATGGACTGCAAGCTGGTAGAAACCGATAAAGGCTGTACCCTGACTTGGGATTGTGACGCAGAAGTAGGCGGAATGATCGCCAGCGTAGGTGGTCGTGTACTCGGCGGAATCGCGAAATTTATGGCAGGGCAGTTTTTCAAAGCAATCGAAAAACAACTGGGGAGGTAGGACCGTAAATGAAACCAGCCGCGTTTGAATACCTGCGTCCGTCGAGTTTGGAGGAAGCGCTTCAATACCTTGCTGATCTGGGCGAGGATGCAAAAATTATGTCCGGTGGCCAGAGCCTGATTCCGGTTTTGAACATGCGGCTTTCTACACCGAAGTATTTGATTGATATCGGTCGTGTTGAGGATCTTTCCTATATTCGCGAAGAAGATGGCTACCTCGTGATCGGTGCGCTTACGAAGCATCGCGACGTGGAGTTTTCGCCGTTGGTTCGAAAGCTGTGTCCCCTTTTGGTTGAGGCGGTTCGCTGGATCGGGCATCCCCAAATTCGCCACAGAGGAACGATTGGCGGAAGTATCGCCCATGCGGACCCGTCTGCAGAGCTTCCCTGTGTGATTGCCGCACTGCGTGGAGAGATTGTCATCGCCCATGCCGACGGTGAAGAAACGGTTACACCTGATGAGTTTTTCCTCACGTATTTGCTGACTTCCCTGCAGCCCGACCAAATGATCAAAGAGCTGCGCTTCCCGATTCTTCCGGAAACAGCGGGCTATGAATTTACAGAAGTATCAAGACGTCACGGTGACTTTGCCTTGGTTGAAATCGCGGCAGTCATTGACCTGGATGAAAACAACGAAATTACCTTGGCCAGACTCGCGGCTGGTGGAGCAAACCCGGTACCTTGCGTATTGGAGGATGCAGAAGAATTCTTGATAGGCAAAGAGCCTACAGACGAGGTTCTGGAAGAGGCCAGTGTGCTGGCAAGTGAACAAGTAGAGCCGGACAGCGATTTGCACGGTTCTGTGGAGTACAGACGCTCTTTGGTAAAAGCATTGACCAAGCGTGCGCTGCAAACAGCTTTGAAACGGGCGGGAGGGACGAAGGGATGAATACAAAAGAAATTACCGTTACCGTAAACGGAAAGCAGCTGACGGAAACCGTAGAAACACGCATGCTTTTGGCTGACTTCATTCGCGATCATCTGAATCTGACAGGTACGCATTTGGGCTGTGAGCACGGTGTCTGTGGTGCATGTACCGTATTGGTAGACGGAAAAGCTGCGCGCTCCTGTCTGATGCTCGCGGTCCAAGCAGATGGCTGCAGCATCGATACCGTTGAGTCTTTGGTAAAAGAAGATGGGACCCTGCATCCGCTGCAACAGGCATTCTCGGACAACCATGCTCTGCAATGCGGTTTCTGCACGCCAGGCTTCATGATGACACTCGTTGATTTCCTGAACGAAAACCCGAATCCGAACGAGCACGAGATTCGCGAAGCTATCTCCGGTAACCTGTGCCGCTGCACAGGCTACGCAAACATAGTCAAAGCAGTAGAGCAGGCTTCCCAAGCGCTTGCCAAACAAGGAGAGTGAACCGATGGCGACTCTAGTTGGACAAAGCTTGAGACGTAAAGAAGATTATCGCATGGTCACGGGTACAGGAATGTTCGTCGCCGATATCAAAAAGCCGGGAATGGTGGAAGCGACCTTCGTGCGCAGCACACATGCGCATGCGAAGATCAAAAATATCGACGTAGAAGCGGCAAAGGCGTTGGAAGGTGTGTACGCAGTTTACACAGGTGCGGATTTGGTAGGAAGAGTAAAGCCGCTTACCCAGATTGACTCCCACTGTCGCCTGCCGAAGCATATCGAAGACCAGATCAAACCGTTCATGTTCAATAATGAAGAGCCAGTTCTCGCGCAAGGAAAGGTCATGTACGTGGGACAAAGCGTGGCATGTGTAGTGGCGAAAAACCGTTATGTCGCTGAGGATGCGGCAGCCCTGATCAAAGTCGATTACGAACCACTGCCGTCTGTCGTGGATCCGTTCAAAGCACTGGAAGAGGGAGCTCCACTCGTACAGGAGAGCATGGAGAACAACCTGCAAGCGTACTTCCACTTGCCAGTAGGAGATTATGAGGAAGTATTGAAAAAGGCTGATCACGTACTGAGCGGCCGCTTTACTTCTCCGCGTGTTTCCTCCAATCCGATCGAGACGCGTGGTGTCGTGGCCGATTACGAAAGCCGCGGCGACCAGCTGCATATTTGGTCTTCTACCCAAATGCCTTTTGAGGTACGTCACTATGTCGCGAAGATTCTGGGGCTCGTGGAACAAAATATCCGCGTAACAACTCCTGACGTAGGCGGCGGTTTTGGACCAAAAGGGGGACTCTATACCGAGGAAGTCATGCTGGCTTTCCTGGCGAGAGAGCTGAAACGCCCAGTTCGCTGGATCGAGGACCGCATCGAGAGCATGAGTGCGGCTCGTCATTCCCGTGACCAAATTCACGATATCGAAGTGGCATTCATGAACGACGGTACGATTCTCGGCCTGCGTGATCATTTCGTGCTGGACGTCGGTGCGATCAACTACTTCGCTTTCACCTGCGCGTACAACAGTGCGGCGCATTTCCGTGGTGCTTACAAAATCCCGGTATTCGACCTCACATGCAAGATTGCGTTGACGCACAAAACACCGAATGTTCCGTACCGCGGTGCGGGAAGACCGGAAGTTGTTTTGGCAATGGACCGGATGGTGGACATGATTGCTCGCCATCTCAATATCGATCCGGCTGAAGTCATGATGAAAAATATCATTCCGGCCGAGGAAATGCCGTACAGCCAAGGGATGTACTATAAAGATGGCGGCGAGCTGATCTACGATAGCGGCGACTATCCGGAAGCGATGCAAATGGCGCTGGAAATGTCCGGCTACAAAGATATTCGCGCGAAGCAGGAAGCTTGGAGAAAAGAAGGCAGATACGTGGGGATCGGGATTTCCTCCAACGTAGAAGGAACCGGTGTGGGACCGTTCGAGGGCGCTAAGGCGGCGATCGATGCTTTCGGACAGCTGATGATTCACACAGGCTCTTCTCCGCAAGGACAAAGCCATGAGACTGTCTTCGGGCAAGTTGCAGGAGATGTCCTGAACGTCGGACTGGACAAAGTAACCGTCAAATGCGGAGATACGGCCCTTCTCGGCTTCGGTGCCGGTACGTATGCGAGCCGAAGCGCGGTAAACGCAGGTTCAGCTACTCATTTCGCAGCAGAAAAACTACGTACGAAAGTGCTGGCGGTTGCAGGTCATGTGATGGGCATCCCGGCCGAGGAGCTGACGATGAAGGATGGCGTCGTTTACTCGGAAAAGGATCCCGAGCAAAAAATGACGTTTGCGCAAGTATACGAGGCAGCAGCACCAGGTCCTCGCTGCAAGGTACCACCCGGCATGGAGCCAGGCTTGGAAGCTACCCATTACTTCGTGCCGCCGACAGTTACCTACTCGTCCTCCTTCCACGTCGCAGAGGTCGAAGTAGATATCGAGACCTGCTTCGTCCAAATCAACAATTACTACATCGTGCACGACAGCGGTCGCGTGATCAATCCGATGATCGTGGAAGGCCAGGTACAAGGAGGCTTCGCACAAGGTCTGGGTACGGCTCTGTACGAAGAGATCGTCTACAATGACAACGGTCAGCTGCTGACAGGTACGTACATGGACTACCTGATGCCGACCGCGATGGAAGTGCCGAAAGCGTTTCAAGGCGAGCAGGAATACTACTCCACGCGCAACCCGCTCGGTGTCAAAGGAGTAGGGGAGAGCGGCGCAATATCTTCGCCGGCTGCGATTGCGAATGCGGTAGTAGATGCTTTGTCTCCGTTCAACATAAAAATCGACCGCCTGCCAATCAGCCCGAACCGTGTGTTCAGCCTGCTGCAGGATGGCCAAAGGGCGTAATCGCCACATCCGATAAAGTCAAAACCAACGCTACAAAAAGGGGCGCATCAATCAGTGAGCGCCTCTTTTTTTGCTTCCTCAGCTTCTATGGTCAAACCCCACAATAGAGAAGCCATCGCGCACAGTGGGGACTGACTCCCGTTTGTGCAGCGATGGCTTTTTTTAACCAAGTTTTCTCATGAGACGTTCTGTTGTTTTCTTATCCGTTGCTTTCCGAATGCACGGGAATCCGCTGCTCCTTGGCGTGCTCGACGCCTGCCGAGATGAGATGACGCACGTGGTCATCATCGAGGGAATAGAAAACGAGCTTTCCTTCTTTCCGATACTTGGCAAGTCCCATATTACGCAGCAGCCGTAAATGGTGAGACGTATTGGCGATCGAACTGCCAATAATCGCGGCGATATCACAGACGCAGAGCTCGTCTTCCAATGACAAAATGTGAATGATTTTCGCGCGTGTATCATCAGCCAGCGCCTTGAAAATCTTCGCAACACCTAATGATTCGGCTGCGAACGGCTTTAAACGATTCACCTTTTCGTCATCAAAGCATTGAACCTCACAAATATCGTCCTGTTCTTTTGGAGACACCCGACTTCACCTCTTGCCTCATTACAATGTCTTCCTATTATAGTCATTCGTATGAAAACTGGGAAGGAAAAACGACATTTTGGTGGCGTGGTAGTTCCTCCTTATTTTTTGGTGTAAAATGGACGTGTTTACTTGTCACGTTTGACGGGGAAAGGAATTGGGAAAAATTATGAACGTACCACAGAAATGCCCGAAATGCCGTTCCAAAAAAATCGACTATACCGAGTCCATCAACCGACGTCTCTATACGATCCTGTACGCCCTTGTTTTGCTGATCTTGGGCTGGATCGGGATCGTTATGAAAGGGACGCCAGTCATTTTCCTGTTTCTTGGGTTGATGGGTGCGTTTGTGCTCTTTGCCATTCGTTTGTCGCTGGAGAAGCGAAAAGTGATCAAATGCCTTTGCCTGGATTGTGGCGAGCGCTGGCAAACCCTGCCGAACCCAACTGAAAACACAGCTCGATAAACCGTTCAGAGGCTTCTTTATTGGAGAAGCCTCTTTGTTTTTTTCGGGACGTTCGCATGCATGAGGGAAATAGGCGGAAAAATCAAATTCTATCCTTGAATCACGGGAATGGTTCGGATAGTATAATAATTAAATATTCGTTTGAATGACATGCGGATTCGACTAAAATACGGGATTGGAAAATAGGTGAGAGCAGATGTCAGCGGACAAAAATAAAGGTGCCTGCTGCAACGATCATCATCATTGTAGCGCCGGGAACAGCGCGGCCGGCCATGAACATAAGTCAGACAGCCACAAATCGCACGAGATGAAGCTGCTCCCTGTCATGGGGGCAGAGGAAGCTGTGGCTGCTGCGGATTTATCACGGGCAGCTGTATACCGTATTGTAGGCATGGATTGCAGTTCATGTGCCAAATCCTTAGAGAAACATATGAAATCACTCGCAGCGGTTCAGAATGTCGTTGTCAATTTTTCTACCGGCAAGATGCAAATTGTGCAAGAGGGACTATCTGATGAATCGATTGTAAGCGAGGTGTCCAAGGCGGGATATGCCGCCAGCCCCCTAGCTCGGGGCAAATCGAGTAAGGCAGAAGCGAAGGACAGCATGGGGACGCGGCTTGCGGTCATTTCTGGCGTGCTGCTTGCACTAGGCTTCCTGGGTTCCTTTACGAGCTTTCCTGAGCTGCTTTTGACTGTTTGTTATGCCTTGTCCATGATCATCGGTGGCTATCGACCTGCTCGCAGTGCCTTTTACGCGATCAAAAGCGGTTCGCTTGACATGAATGTGCTGATGACTGTGGCTGCGATCGGGGCAGCTCTGATCGGAGAATGGCTGGAGGGAGCGACGGTCGTCTGGCTTTTCGCCATCGGGAATTGGCTGCAAACGAACTCCATCGAGAAGACGCGTGATTCGATTCGCACCTTGATGGATCTGACGCCCGCAGAAGCCTGGGTGAAAAAAGGAGAGTCGATGGTCAGGCTGCCTGTGGAGAATGTAGGCGTAGGTGACATCATCGTCGTCAAGCCAGGTGAGAAAGTGCCATTGGACGGTGAAATTCTCTTCGGTACATCCAGTATCAATCAGGCGCCGATTACGGGGGAGTCTATCCCGGTTGACAAACAATCAGGTGACACCGTCTTTGCGGGCAGTGTCAACGAGAGCGGCTCGTTGGAAGTCAAAGTGACGAGGCTGGTTGAAGATACAGCCATTGCAAAAATCATTCACTTAGTCGAGGAGGCGCAGGAGAAAAAAGCGCCGACGCAAGCGTTCGTCGATAAATTTGCGGCTTGGTACACCCCGATTGTACTGGTGCTGGCACTCTTGGTGATCGTGTTTCCCCCGTTGCTGGGCTGGGGAACGTGGGGCGAATGGTTCTATAAAGGGTTGGAGCTGTTGGTCGTAGCGTGCCCATGTGCCCTGGTCATCTCGACGCCGGTAGCGATCGTGTCTGCCATTGGGAATGCCGCGCGGAACGGAGTCTTGATCAAAGGCGGAGCCTTTTTGGAAAAGGCCGGGGCGATCAACGCGATTGCTTTTGACAAGACCGGTACACTGACACAGGGCAAGCCGCAAGTCTCACAAATGCTCGCGGCTCCCGGCAAAGAGGACGAAGTGTTAGCCATCGCCCGTACGATTGAAGAGCACTCACGCCATCCGATTGCACAGGCGATCTTGACGTATGCAGGCGAAAGGAAGATCGCTCCGTTAGCAGGGCAGGACTTTGGTGTCATCGTGGGAAAAGGGGCGGAAGCGAGGATTGGCGGGGAGTCGTATTACGCAGGAAAACCCGCCTTGTTTGAAGAAATGGGCATATCGCTGGCAGCGTGGAGCGAGCAGATCGCGTCCTTGCAAAACGAAGGCAATACAATCGTGATGGTCGGGACCAGCCAGTCAATTCTCGGGCTGATTGCCGTATCGGATACCATTCGCGATATCTCCGTAGGGGCGATCAGTAAGCTGAAGGCTGCTGGTATTCAAGAGATAATCATGCTGACTGGGGACAATGCAGGCACGGCGGCAAAGGTGGCGAGCCAAGCGGGCGTCAGTCGATACTTTGCGGAGCTCTTGCCGGAGGATAAAGTCGCGGCGATTCAAAAGCTGCAGCAGGAAGGCAAGACAGTCGCGATGGTGGGAGACGGGATCAACGATGCACCTGCTCTTGCAACCGCCGATCTGGGTATTGCCATGGGCGGAGCGGGTACAGATGCCGCTATGGAAACAGCTGATGTTGTGCTGATGGCAGATAACCTGGAGAAGCTGCCCCATACGGTGAACATCAGCCGCAAAGCATTGCAGATCATTCAACAAAACATTTGGTTCTCGATCGTCATCAAGCTCTTGGCACTCGTTTTGATCTTCCCAGGGTGGCTGACCTTGTGGCTGGCAGTACTGAGTGATACGGGAGCTGCGCTGATCGTCATTTTGAACAGCATGAGGCTGCTCAGGATGAAATCATAAAGGAAAAGGAACCAAAGGGAGGCCCTTCCGCACAGCAATGAGCGGGAGGGTTTTTTGTTGGTTTCCAAGGCTTTGAATTGTTAAAATAGGGAAACAATACGAGCAATAGGAAAAAGGGGAACAATATGTCCAAAGCGGATAATATGCTATCTATTCTGTGGTTGCTGCAGACTGGAAAACGTTTGACTGCCAAGCAGTTGGCAGAAGCCTTGGAAATGAATATTCGAACCGTTTACCGCTACATTGACGCTCTGTGTGCGAGCGGTGTTCCCATCGTCGCGGACTCGGGCCATAACGGCGGATACAGCTTGCTCCAGCCCTTTACGGATGCTCCTCTGCTCTTTGATTTGAATGAACAAAAGTCGCTGATTCACGCCGCAGTGTTCGCCCAAGAAGCGGGGTATCCGTTTGGGGAAGATTTGGATCGGGCGATCGCCAAGCTGAAAAGGTACACCAATGAAGAACAGCGAGGCGCCATCGAACGCCACAGCAGAGGCTTCGATGTCATATTACCTCCTGCCAATCCGATGCTGGCGTCGATGCTGCAAGAGCTGGAGATCTCCGTCGCCAACGAGCACACCCTCATCGTGGATTATCAGAAAAACTTCCAGACCGAATATCAGACAAGGCAGATCGATCCATACGGCCTCGTTCACTGGAAAGCCACCTGGTACGTCGTCGCCTTTTGTCATTTGCGCGGTGACATTCGCAGCTTTCGTGTCGATCGGATTGGAAACATGACGCGCACGGATTCGACATTTCAACGACCTGCGATGTTCTCCGCTCGGCAATATTTTCTATCTAGCCTTTTATCTGACGCGGATCGACAGGAAAAACCGATTTCCATCAAAGTTATCGGGAGAAAGCAAGCCCTGAACGATTTGTGCGGGCACTGGTTTCTCGGTAGGACGCTGGTGGAGCGGACGCATGAGGAAGCTCATTTCCAACTGGATGAACAGCTCGTCCACACGCATGTCCCTCATATTCTGTTGCCATTCGGGAAAGCGATTCGGGTACAAGAGCCGTCCTTCTTAAAGGACCGTTTGGCTGCCATCGCAGCTGATTTATTGCATTACTATCAGTCCACTTAATATTCACTGACTGAAGCTGTCAGGGAAGCCAGTGTATGATCGAGCTATCCCAAAGAGATTGAATGGAGGAAGCTTGCATGAAACAGGATGCTGTCCGTTTTTATGATTACCATTTGTGGGCGAATGAAAGAGTCTTTCAACGCTTGAGGGAAGTGCCACAAGAGGTCTGTGAACAGGAAATTCCTAGCGTGTTCCCGACGATTACAAAGACACTGCAGCACATGCTTCGGACGGATCATGTGTGGCTGCTTGCGATGAAAGGGGAAAGCTACGAAAACGTCGGGAAGATCGTAGGTGCACTGTCACAGCAGCTGGAAGGCAAAGGGCCAGAGGAACTGCGCAAAGGCTTTATTGAGATCGGGGAGAAGTTCAAAGACTTTTTCGCGCAAACCGATCTGGATGCAAAAGCTCCTTATACACACCCGGCAATGGGAACCATTCATGTTCCCTACAGTGAGATTGTCCAGCACGTCGTCAACCACGGAACCTATCATCGGGGGAACATTTCCGCCATGCTCCGCCAGCTGGGTCATGCAGGAGCTTCTCACGACTACATTTACTTCCTATTTGAACAAAACCTCTAGAGAGACCACGATAAAAGCTCTGCCTGAATGCAGCAGAGCTTTTTGCTGGCTTACTTCTTTGCTTGGAACTCGTGATTGACTCGCTCAGGCAGACTGTCCCAAAACTGAGCGATGTTCGGCTTGGGGTCCCCGATGATACTGACGCCTTTTTGGCCAAACTCGTAGATCACATCCTGGTTTTCCTGCAAAAGCGAGACGTAGGCCGTCACGATGTCGGCCGTTTTGCTGTCAGGGCGTGTCTTCACAAAGCTCTGATAGTTTTTCTTTACGGCCGGGAGAAGCTTCATCGTGCTTTCGTCGATGGCATCGTATCGGTAATCCGACAAGTAGGCTTTCAAATAATCGGTGTAGAGTGTTTGGATCTGGGACTTCTTGAGCCCGGCAGGATATACAGTCAGATAGTTTTCCGCTGTCATCAAACGCTTGCCCAAATCCTCACGGGAAATCTGCAGCCCGCCGTCGCCTGTGTATGCTTTGTTTCCTTCTGTCGCTTGAATCGCGAGGTATTCTTTCAGGTCGTTCGATAAAAAATTCCCATAGGCAGCTTGCAGGGCCGGGTAGTCGACTTGCCAGTACAACGACATGTCGGAGGTTGCGATGAGCGTAAGCTTGCCTGCCGTTTGGGTTTGCAGCCACTGCTTGAGCTTGTCGTCGTTTTGGATTTTGTTGAAGTCGTACGGATAGTCGAGTGCGTACAGCTGATCCGTCACGCCCGGCTGCTGCAGCAGATTGCGAAAATGATCATTTACAACGGAAACATGGCTCGCGTAAAAAGACTCCAGAGCCAAAAACATCTGGTCTGCTGTTTTGGCATCTACCTGCTTCAGATGTTCATCGAGAAAAGCGGTCACCTCCCGCGCTTCCTTGGCTTGGCTGACGGTCACCTGCAGCTGCTGGAGGACTTCGATATCCGCCTTGGAGCCATTCTGATCCGGGCTTACAGGGGTGGCGGTATTGCCTGATGAAGCAGGCGGAGGTTGAACAGTCAGTTGTTTGTCTTGGCTCCCGCAGCCCGTCAAAAGGGCAAAGGCGAGAAGCGGAATTAGGGTACATTTGCAGCGTTTCATATTATCAATCACTCCATTTTTATTGGGACGTAAGACGAAGTATGGGCGCTTCCGTCTTCGGAGTAGCAGAGGGGCAGCGTGCTGCCGGTCTTGGTGTCAATCACGAAAAGTCCGCTCATGCCTTGGCCAAGGCTGAGGACGGTGAAGGCAAAAAGAAACAGACTGGACTTGGTTATTATTTCTTGATCAGGGTTTTTATGTATGTTATGCTTTGAGCATTCTAACACGAAAGGGTGACCATCAAGCCAATGAAGTACTAATTCCTATTTCCAAAAAAAGCATTCGAAATCAAAAACGATGCGCTTTTCTGGATAGGATTAGTATGTGCATATTGGCAAATGGATGGTAGCTCCCGTGTGTTGTTGAACGGGTTTCTATGTCTTTTTGTGATGGTATGCGATGCCTCCTGTCCAGAAAAAATGGATAAGGAGGTTTTTTGATGTCTGGACTCTTTCAAAATCGTTACGTGCGGGCCATCTTGCTTTCAGGCCTGTTCTTGCAAATTGGGATATGGGTACGCAATTTCGCGATTTTGCTCTACGTCATGGATCATACAGGGGGAGATCCTCTGGCGATTTCCATGATCTCGGTTGCTGAGTATGCGCCCATCTTTCTGTTTTCGTTTCTCGCCGGAACCTTTGTTGACCGTTGGAGACCAAAGCGTACCATGGTCTGGTGTGATCTGATCAGCGCGATATCCGTGATTGCAGTGCTCCTCACGTTTATCTATGGAACATGGAAAGCTGTCTTCTTCGTGACGTTGATTTCTGCGATTTTGTCACAGTTTTCCCAGCCGGCGGGGATGAAGCTGTTCAAGCTGCATGTGCCAGCCGAGCAGCTGCAGGCAGGGATGTCGATGTACCAGACGCTGTTTGCGATCTTCATGGTTTTGGGGCCGATCCTAGGCACGTTTGTCTTCCAGTCTTTTGGGATGGTCATGGCGATGGTCGTTACCTCTTTGGCGTTCATGCTCTCTGCCCTGGTCCTGTTCTTTTTGCCGGCCGACCCAGTAGAAGACAAAGCGAAGCAGCCTTCCACCCTGTGGGCTGACATGGCAAGCGGGATGCGCTATGTACGAGAAAACCGCGTGCTGACGCTGATCGGGTTGTGCTTTCTGGCATCTGGACTCGCTATTGGACTCGTACAGCCACTCAGTATTTTTCTGGTGACGGAACGATTGGGATTGCCAAAAGAAAGTCTGCAATGGCTCCTCATGCTGCAAGGGATTGGGATGATTGCAGGGGGAGGCTTGACTATGAGCTTTGCGAAAACAGTCGCCCCGCAAAAGCTGCTCATCATCGGGATGCTGGGAAATGCGCTCGCGCTCGCCGTAGCCGGACTCTCTACTCACCTGTGGCTGACTTTAGCTGCGCAGCTGTTTAGCGGGCTGCTTCTGCCCTGTATTCAGATCGGGATCAACACCCTGCTCCTGAAGCATACCGAGAGTGCGTTCATCGGGAGGGTAAACGGTATTTTGATTCCGATGTACACCGGCTCGATGGTGGTGACGATGAGTGTAGCAGGAATGGCAAAAGAACATTTCTCGCTGGTGTCGATCTTTGTGCTGGCTTCCTTGCTCTTTATCGTGGGCACGCTGTTTATTATGCCGCTTGCGCGAATGCAAGAAGGAAAGCAGGGAGAGAGCAAGGAACAGATTGGGTAATGGGCAAACCAACCAAACAGGAGGAGTGCAAACGATGGGGCACCAGCAAATTACATCAAAGGAAGGTCTAGCTCTCGTTGAAAAAGTGCGTAAGCTGGCGATGCGTCTGCCGGAGGTTGCGGAACAGGTTGACGCGTTTGGGCACATATCTTTTCGCGTCAACGACAAGCCGTTTGTGATGATGGGGGAGGGCAGGGAAGATGGCCCTACCCTCTCCATCAAGACGCTTCCCACGACGCAGGAGTATTTGCTTGCGCAGGAGCATTTTTACAAAACACCCTACATTGGACAGCATGGCTGGGTCTCGATTGTCGGGGAGAACGTCACCGATTGGAAAGCGATCGAGAGTTATCTGATTGAGGGATACCTGCGTTCTGCACCAAAGCGTTTGGCCAAGCTCGTACAAGCTACCTGATGAAAGCAGCCAAAAACCGTTCTTCTCTTTGAAGCGCCTGCTATAATTCAAGAGAGAGAATTACTGCCTGGAAAGGAGGGGCCGTTATGGAATGGAATCTCCAGCAGATGAGCAAGCTCTTGGAAGTCGTTTTTGAAAACGCTCACGAACCTATGATCGTCACAGATAAGGACGGCAAAATCCTCCTCTTGAACAGGAGTTATCGTGAGTTCTTGAATGTACAGGATGTTATCGGCATGCCGGTCACAGAAGTCATCGAGAATACGCGGATGCACATCGTCGGCCAAGAGGGTGTGGCAGAGATTGCAGACATCCAGCAAATTAAAGGCCAAAGCATGATCGCTCACCGCATCCCGATCATGTACGAGGGAAAGGTCCTTGCCGTTCTGGGTACGGTGCTGTTTCAGGACGTGAAGGAGCTGGCGTCGCTGGCAGCGATGGTCGACCAGCTCAAAGACGAGTTGACCTATTATAAAAAAGAGCTGCGCCGGAGAATGGGAGCTACCTACCATGTGGATCAAATCGTCGGTTACAGCCAAAAGATGCTGGAGCTCAAGCAATTCTCGCAAAAGGTAGCGAAGAGCGATTCGACGGTGCTCATTACGGGCGAGAGCGGAACCGGCAAGGAGCTGTTTGCCCATGCGATTCATGCGGAGAGCAAACGGAAGATGGGGCCGTTTATTCGGGTAAACTGTGCGGCGATCCCGGATACCCTCCTGGAATCGGAATTGTTCGGTTATGAAGAAGGGGCGTTCACGGGAGCGGTGCGGCGAGGCAAAAAGGGGAAGTTCGAGCTGGCCAACCACGGTACGATCCTGCTTGATGAGATTGGCGACATGCCGCTGCCTTTGCAGGCGAAGCTGCTGCGGGTATTGCAGGAAAAGGAAGTGGAGAAAGTCGGATCAGTGCGAACGACGCCAATCGACGTGCGGGTGATCGCCTCTACCAACCAGGACATGCTCGCCAGTATCAAGGAAGGGAAGTTTCGTGCGGATCTTTACTATCGTCTGAATGTCGTGTCCCTGTCCATTCCGCCGTTGCGCGAGAGGCTGGAGGATTTGCCCGAGCTCGTCTCCAACCTGCTCACTCAGCTGGTAGAGTCTACGGGAGTGACGGTCCGGGCGATCGATGATGATGTTTGGGCTGTCATGCGAAGCTATTCTTGGCCAGGGAACGTGCGGGAGCTGCGAAACGTGCTGGAGCGCGCTCTTCATTTGATGGAGGATGATGTGCTGAAAAAGGAGCACATTTGGCTTCCAGCGCCTTCCGAGGAGCTTTCCAATCCTGCTGTGGTTCGCCCTTTGAAGGAAACGCTGGAGCAGGCGGAGCGGGATGCTTTGCTGCACGCGATGAAGGAAGCGGGAGGAAACAAGCAAGAAGCCGCGAAGCTATTGCGTATCAGCAAGTCGACGTTCTACGAAAAGTGGGAGAAGTACAGATTGGAGAAGCAATAAGAGAACGTTCACAGATGAACCTGGGAAGTGGCCGACTGCCGCTTGGACAGGTTTTTTTGTTTGTTTTCCGAATTTCCGGAATGGATCAGCCCCCTTTCCTTAAAGCGCTTTCAAGGCGTTCCGAAATGGCGGAAGTGTTTTTCCGAATTTCCGGAAAATACAGCTGGTCCAGAGCGCTGTGGGATCAAGTGGAAAGGCCTGAAGTCTTGATGCGACAGTGTTTTTTGAATTTCATCCAAGGTTGGCACGCTCTGTGCTATATAGCTAATTGCAAGTTGTAAGCGGTTTCTTTCAGCCGTCAGTGTGCGAGGGAACATTGCTCAAGAGAGGGGGGCAGTGGATCATTGGTTGGTGAATCTGGCGAGCAGGATGATTCGGGGCAAGTTGGTAAAGGGTATGAAGAGGCGTGCTGCATCGACCCTTTGTATCAACTCCCGGCCGGTCCATTCTCGGAAATGACAACGGAATGGCTGGGGCTTATCGATATGGAAACAAAGACGCCTGGATTTAGCAAGAAGGCGTACTTGAAAGGAGAATCGTATGATCATTGAAGTATTATCTATTGTTTTAGCGCTCGGTCTCTTAATGTTTTTTGCGTACCGCGGCTACCCAGTTATCGTTTTTGCTCCTATTTTTACGTTGCTCGCGGTCGTATTGTCCGGAATCGCGCTATTGCCTAGCTATACCGAGACCTTTATGACGAACGCGGCCAACTATGTGAAATCATTTTTCCCTATATTCCTGCTTGGCGCGATTTTCGGAAAGATGATGGAGTTGAGTGGAGCAGCTTCCTCGATTGCCCACTCGATCGTAAAAGCGTTGGGCTCCAACCGCGCCATGCTCGCCGTCGTGCTTGCCTGTTCCATCCTGACGTATGGCGGCGTTTCGCTGTTCGTCGTAGCTTTTGCGGTGTATCCATTTGCAGCAGCTATTTTCCGTGAAGCAAACATCCCGAAACGTCTGATTCCAGGTACGATCGCTCTTGGTGCTTTTACTTACACCATGGATGCTTTGCCAGGTACTCCACAGATTCAAAACATTATCCCAACCACGTATTTCGGTACAGATGCATATGCAGCTCCTCTCGTGGGTATCATTGGAGCCATCATGGTATTTGTAGGCGGTATGTACTGGCTGGAGCGTAGACGCAAGCAGGCGGCAGCAGCAGGCGAAGGCTACGGTGACGGTCATATCAACGAACCAGAATTGCAAAAGAATCAAACGTTCATGAACATTTGGCTGGCAATCTTGCCACTGGCGATCGTGCTGATCGGAAATTACCTGTTCAGCCGCGGTTTCTGGAATGTAGAGACCTGGTACGATGCTGGCATGCTGAAAGAGTCCTTTAAAATCGATAAAGTGAAAAACGTGGTGTCTTCCTGGGCGCTGATCATTTCCTTGAGCTTGGGGATCATTGCAGCACTGTTGATCAACGTAAACCACGTAAAAACCAAATTGGCAAGCGGTTTGACTGCTGCTGCGATGGGTTCTTTGCTGGCAATCT
>NZ_CP176856.1:365000-565000 GCF_046622605.1 Brevibacillus centrosporus
GAGTCAGACGGTGAGTGCTAAGATCCATCGTCAAAAGGGAAACAGCCCAGACCATCAGCTAAGGTCCCCAAGTATACGTTAAGTGGGAAACGATGTGGAGTTGCCCAGACAACCAGGATGTTGGCTTAGAAGCAGCCACCATTTAAAGAGTGCGTAATAGCTCACTGGTCGAGTGACTCTGCGCGGAAAATGTAACGGGGCTAAACGTATCACCGAAGCTATGGCAGTCCTTACGGACTGGGTAGGGGAGCGTTCCAAGCAGCAGTGAAGCCGTACTGGAAAGAGCGGTGGAGCGCTTGGAAGTGAGAATGCCGGTGTAAGTAGCGAAAAGACAAGTGAGAATCTTGTCCACCGAAAGCCTAAGGTTTCCTGGGGAAGGCTCGTCCTCCCAGGGTTAGTCGGGACCTAAGCTGAGGCCGAAAGGCGTAGGCGATGGACAACAGGTTGATATTCCTGTACCACCTCTGTTCCGCTTGAGCAATGGCGTGACGCAGGAGGATAGGGTGAGCGGCCTACTGGATGGCCGTCCAAGCAGCAAGCCTGGTGTGTAGGCAAATCCGCACACCGTAAGGGCAAGCTGTGATGGCGAGGGAAATTTTAGTACCGAAGTCCCTGATTTCACACTGCCAAGAAAAGCGTCTAGCGAGGAACAAGGTGCCCGTACCGCAAACCGACACAGGTAGGCGAGGAGAGAATCCTAAGGTGCGCGGGATAACTCTTGCTAAGGAACTCGGCAAAATGGCCCCGTAACTTCGGGAGAAGGGGCGCCTCGGTAGGGTTAATAGCCCGAGGGGGCCGCAGTGAAAAGGCCCAAGCGACTGTTTAGCAAAAACACAGGTCTCTGCGAAGCCGCAAGGCGAAGTATAGGGGCTGACGCCTGCCCGGTGCTGGAAGGTTAAGGGGATGGGTTAGCGCAAGCGAAGCTTTGAACCGAAGCCCCAGTAAACGGCGGCCGTAACTATAACGGTCCTAAGGTAGCGAAATTCCTTGTCGGGTAAGTTCCGACCCGCACGAAAGGCGTAACGACTTGGGCGCTGTCTCGGCAAGAGACCCGGTGAAATCATAATACCTGTGAAGATGCAGGTTACCCGCGACAAGACGGAAAGACCCCATGGAGCTTTACTGTAGCCTGGTATTGGAACTTTGTGCATCATGTACAGGATAGGTGGGAAGCTGAGAAGCAGGGGCGCCAGCCTCTGTGGAGCTGTCGGTGGGATACCACCCTTGATGTACGGAGTTTCTAACTCGTCGCCCTTATCGGGCGAGAGGACCATGCCAGGTGGGCAGTTTGACTGGGGCGGTCGCCTCCCAAAAGGTAACGGAGGCGCCCAAAGGTTCCCTCAGAATGGTCGGAAATCATTCGTAGAGTGTAAAGGCAGAAGGGAGCTTGACTGCGAGACCTACAAGTCGAGCAGGGACGAAAGTCGGGCTTAGTGATCCGGTGGTTCCGCATGGAAGGGCCATCGCTCAACGGATAAAAGCTACCCTGGGGATAACAGGCTTATCTCCCCCAAGAGTCCACATCGACGGGGAGGTTTGGCACCTCGATGTCGGCTCATCGCATCCTGGGGCTGAAGTAGGTCCCAAGGGTTGGGCTGTTCGCCCATTAAAGCGGTACGCGAGCTGGGTTCAGAACGTCGTGAGACAGTTCGGTCCCTATCTGTCGCGGGCGTAGGAAGTTTGAGGAGAGCTGTCCTTAGTACGAGAGGACCGGGATGGACGCACCGCTGGTGCACCAGTTGTCACGCCAGTGGCACAGCTGGGTAGCTATGTGCGGACGGGATAAGCGCTGAAAGCATCTAAGCGTGAAGCCCCCTCCAAGATGAGACTTCCCACAGCGCAAGCTGGTAAGACCCCTCATAGACGATGAGGTTGATAGGTTCGGTGTGGAAGCGTGGTAACACGTGGAGCTGACGAATACTAATCGGTCGAGGACTTATCCACACTCTTAGCAAACATGCAGATCCAGTTTTGAAGGTACGGAAATGAAAAGGCTGCATTCTCGATTACTTGAAAAAGTGATGGAGAATGCAGCTTTTTTTGTTTTACCAGGGAGAAAGCGGTATCTTTTGTTTTTTCAAATTTAATTCAAAAAAATCCATGCTCTAATGAATTTATCTATACATATGCCTGCCTTTTGGCCCAAGCCAGATCGCAGACGAAACGGAGGAAAGCAAGGTGAATCGAATGATTCGTAACATCACCATGGGTCTATTGGTACTGGCTGTGGTGAGTGGGTGCTCTAGCAATCCTGAAGGTGCAAATAGGAGAAATGCTCAGGCAGCCCGAGCAGTGCCTGTTGAAGTGAAAAAGGCAGTAAAAGAGGAATTCGCCGTACAAATGTCGCTCTCTGGACGGTTGGAAGCCATCCAGCAGGTAGAGATTCCTACGAAAGCGACGGGGAGAGTGCAGCAGCTTCTCGTGAAGGTAGGAGATAATGTTAAAAGTGGACAGCCCCTTGTGGTCTTGGATGGGGAAGAACTGCGAATTCAGATGCAAAAGGCCCAGGCTTCTATGATGTCAGCCAAGGCTCGATATGCAGAGGCGACTGAAGGGACCGAAGCAGAGGTGCTTGCGCAAACAGCCAATTCCTTGGCAGATCTGCAAAATAAAGCGAACGCAGCTAAAGTAGACTTGGAGCGTGCCCAGAAGCTGTTTAGTGAAGGGGCCATTTCGACGGCAGAGGTAGAGAAAGCCAGATTGGCGCTCGCAACTGCACA
Source organism: Brevibacillus centrosporus (assembly GCF_046622605.1). Taxonomy (NCBI): domain Bacteria; kingdom Bacillati; phylum Bacillota; class Bacilli; order Caryophanales; family Paenibacillaceae; genus Brevibacillus; species Brevibacillus centrosporus. Next base: position 367,721 of record NZ_CP176856.1, read on the forward strand.
AACGAATCTAGAGAATCAAAAACAAAAAGCCCAACAGGAGAAAAAGGGACCAACTCAGGCAGCATTGGATTCGGCGGTCGCGACATTGAAGCAGTCTGAGGCTGATTACGCCCTGTCTCAATTAAATGTTTCGAATTTAACGATCAAATCTCCCATTGATGGCATCGTAGGATCACTGACGGCAACAGTCGGGGAAAACGTTTCGAATAATGCAGTTGTCGCCCAGGTCATTAACATATCTACGATGAAAGTAACTGCCAAAGCAAGTGAAGGGCAGGTAGGACAATTCGAGCCGGGACAAAGCGTATCGGTAAAAATTCCTTCTGCTAATGTAACCGTTAATGGAAAAATCACTTCGGTGAGCCCAATGGCGGATTCGAGCAAGTCGTACCCGATTGAGATTGAGGTAGCCAATACGGATTTGAAAGCAAAGGCGGGCATGGTTGCTTCGGTTGAAGTGAAAGGAAATCCGCATCAGGCGATTCTCGTCCCGCGTGAAGCCGTTATCACGAAGGCACAGAACTCGTATGTCTTTGTAGTCGAAGGCGACAAGGCCAAGCAAGTAACCGTGACAACCGGGGAGTCCGATGGAACAAGAATTGAAATTCTGACCGGATTGCAGGGCGGAGAGTCTGTCGTGGTACAAGGTCAAAATACGCTGACCGGAAATGCTACTGTCGCCGTAATCGATCCGAATCAAGCGAAGAATGCAGCCGGCAAAAAGTCTGGAGGCAATGGACAAGGGAATGGCGGCTGGCAGGGTCAAGGTGGAGGCCAAGGCAATGGACAAGGCGGGCAACGCGGACAAGGAAACCAAGGCGGCACTGGGGACCAAGCCAACCCGGGAGGTCAAGCAAACCCATCAGGACAAACAAACAGTACAGGGAACCCCGAGCCTTCGGCAACCCCAAAAGGATAGGTGAGCCCCATGCATATATCGGAACGCGCTATTCGTCGTCCCGTCACGGTAATGATGGGAGTCCTCATCGTGCTTATCTTGGGAATTATGTCATTGACCCGGATTCCCATCGATCTGTACCCCAAAATTGAAATACCAACGATTGCCGTCATCACCAGCTATTCAGGAGTAGGTCCTGAAGAGATGGAGAACCTGGTGACGAAACCGGTAGAGCAAGCAGTCGCCTCCGTAGCTGGTATCAAATCGATAACATCTACGTCCAGGGAAGGCTCATCAATGGTGATCGTCGAGTTTTCCTACGGAACCGACCTGGATAAAGCAGTGACAGAGGTAACACAAAAGGTCGAGCGTGCGAAGCGCTCGCTGCCTGATGATGTAGATTCTCCGACTGTTGCCCGAATGGATCCGAACAGTACAGCTGTATTAACGCTGGCTGTCTCTGCAGACATGGGAGCTGACCAGCTGAAAAGCTACGTGCAAGACCAGATGGCTCCTTCCCTCGAACGTGTGAACGGAGTCGCCTCCGTAACGGTATCAGGCGGGCTGGACAGGGAAATTAAGATCGTCGTTGACCAAGCGAAACTGGAGCAATACGGCATCTCGATCTCCGACATCAGCTCGCAGTTGAAAAGTCAAAACCTAGATTCGTCAGGTGGGAACATCACGGAAGGCGGCGTATCTTACACCGTCCGTTCTTTAGGGAAATTCAAATCGGTAGATGATATTCGCAAAGTATCCATTCCTTTGAAGGATGGCAGCCGCATCTTCCTCGAAGAGCTGGCTCTCATCCAGGATGGCTTTAAAGAAGCTTCTATCGAAAATACAATGAACAAACAGACTACTGTTACCATGTCGATCATGAAGCAGTCCGGCACCAACACGGTTGCTGTCGCCGATGAGCTTTATGCGGAGATAGACAAGCAGCGAGCCAGCATGCCGCAGTCGATGTCTGTCATGGCACTCTCGGATCAGTCGTCGTTCATACGTGCGTCGATTGACACGCTGGTTCACGACACCCTGATTGGTGGGGTGCTGGCGATCCTGATCATCCTGCTTTTCCTGAAAAGCGCAAGCAATACCGTCATCATCGCAACTGCAATTCCGATCTCTGTCATTTCTACGTTTACGCTCATGTACTTTGCTGACATGTCGATTAACATCATGAGCTTGGGTGGTTTGACTCTCGGGATCGGGATGATCGTCGATGATGCGATCGTTGTGTTGGAGAATATTCATCGCCATCGCGAGACAGGCCTGTCTATCAAGGAGTCAGCGGTGAAAGGGACGAAGGAAGTAGCGATGCCGGTTATTGCCGCTACGCTCACCACCGTTGCGGTTTTCTTCCCGATCGTATTCGTAGAGGGAGTCACTGCTCAGCTGTTCCGGGATTTGGGTGTCACAGTATCCTTCTCCCTCTTGGCATCGTTGATCGTATCGCTGACGGTCACGCCAATGCTGACTTCAAAATGGACGAGGTCGCATAAAAAGGAAACGCTGAAGGCAGCTGCACATGGTGTGAAAAGCAAAGAGTCGCGCGGCCTTGCTATGTATCGCCGCATTTTGAACTGGTCGCTGCATCATCGCAAATCGGTTCTCGCTATTGGCCTCGCTTCTCTGGTAGCAGGTGTAGGACTGATCCCGTTCATCGGCTCCGAGTTTATGCCTACCTCTGATCAGGGACAAATCAACGTTTCGATTTCCATGCCGAACGGAACGGAGCTGGAGAAAACAAGAGAAGCTGTCACCCAGGCAGAAGCCATTTTGGCGACCATTCCGGAGGTCAAAACGATCTTTACCGCTTTGGGCTCGACTAACGCGACACGCGGGAACTCTGCTTCTACCTCAGCCGGATCGTTCCTGCTGATCTTGTCCGACAAGTCAGAGCGTCAACGTACGACTGCCGAGGTCACAGATGAAATCAGACAAAAGCTGAATCGCTTCCCAGGAGCAAGGCTACGTGTCAGTGAAGCAGGAGGCACGACCCTGCCAGGTATGGGCGGCGGTGGGGGAGGATCGTTCGGTGGAGCTGCGCCGATCTCCTACGCGATTCGCGGAAACGACGAGGATACACTGAAGGAAGTGGCAGAAGGCTTGACGGCTGCCATCAGTGAGGTACCAGGTGTTCGCGAGGCAGACAACAACCTCGAGGAATCCCGTCCGGAAATTCAGGTCAAGCTGGACCGTGTGCGCGCAGCTGATCTGGGAGTAACACAAAGCCTCATTTCCAGTACGATTCAAACGGCCTTGAGAGATCAGGTCGCGACCAAATATGAAACAGCCGGTACAGAAGTAGATGTGACGCTTAGCCTCGGTGACGGACAGGTCAGCAGCATGCAGGAAATCGGCAATCTGCTCCTGACGACACCGAAAGGCGAGCTGATTCAGATCAAAGACGTAGCAGAAGTCGTGATGGCGAATGGTCCGCAAGCGATCCAGCGCTACAACCAGACGCGCGTGGTCAATGTCACGGCATCCACAGCGCCTGGGCAAGACCTGGGTACGGTTACGGCGTCGATCGATCAGGTGCTGGCGACGTATCCGATGCCGCCGGGGTATACACTGGAGAAGCAAGGACAAAATCAACAGATGGATGAGTCTACGAAAAGCATGCTGATTGCGTTTGGACTCGCGATCGTCCTGGTTTATATTATCCTGGCTGCCCAGTTCGAGTCTGTGGTCTATCCGCTCTCGATCATGCTGTCCGTTCCTTTGTCGATCTTTGGGGCTACGTTCAGCCTGTGGGTAACGGGAAGACCGGTCAGCGTACCAGCCTTTATCGGGCTGATCTTGCTCGCAGGGCTGGTTGTTCGAAACGCGATTGTATTGATCGACTTTACCAATATTATGCGCCGGGAAGGCATGAGTCGGACGGAAGCCTTGCTCACCGCAGGCCCTGTACGTCTGCGTCCTATCTTAATGACGACATTTTGTACCGTTTTGGCGCTGCTGCCTTTGGCGCTTGGCTTGGGAGAAGGTGCAGAAAGCCAGGCTCCGATGGCGACGGTGGTTATCGGCGGTTTGCTGTTCTCTACCATGCTGACACTCGTTGTGATTCCAGTCGTTTATGCTATTCTGGATGATATGACAGTCCGATTGAAGAAAACCGTACGAATCACCTTGCCGTTCCGCAAACCGAAGACGGTGGGCATTGAAAAATAAACGAGCGTTCGCAAGAGGCTTTGTACAGATGAAAGAGGGATAGATATGCTGATTCTCGCAGTGGAGGATGAACAGGCTCTGCTTCAGGCAATTGCCGGAGTCCTGACGGATGAAGGCTATCAAGTGGACACGGCCGATCGTGGTGACGACGGACTGTTGCTGGCGCAAAGAGGCATCTACGACCTGCTGGTACTCGACATCATGATGCCAGGAATGGATGGACTGACACTGGTCAAAACTTTGCGTGCCAAAGGAATTACGACTCCTGTGCTGTTTTTGACGGCAAAGGACAGTGTAAAGTCCCGTGTGGAAGGCTTGGACGCGGGAGCAGATGACTATCTGGTCAAGCCCTTTGCTGCAGAGGAGCTGAGTGCAAGGGCCAGAGCGCTATTGCGGCGCAATGGAAAGACAGGAGCAGAGGGGGAGATGGCTTATGGCCCTCTCTCTCTGAAAGTGAATGAGTACGACGGCTTTATCGACGACGAGCCGATGAAGCTGACGAGCAAGGAATACGAGCTGCTCAAATACTTTTTGCAAAACCGGGAGCAAATTCTGACGCGCCAGCAAATCTTTGACCGGGTGTGGGGCATTGATTCGGACGCCAACTACGGGGTAGTCGATCTGTACGTCCACTATTTGCGGAAGAAGCTAGGGCCCTACGAGAGCTTTATCCGCACGATCCGCAACGTAGGCTACATTTTGAAAAAGGAAGAGCGATAATGTTTCAAAAAACCCGGATTCGCCTGGTAACCTTAAACGTTATCGTTGTATTTCTGTTGTTAAACGGTCTAGGGAGCGCGGTGTACTTTACGATGAAGTATCGCCTGTACTCGCAGGTGGACCGGGAACTGGCCAAAGTGGCGCAGCGATTGATGGTCGATCCCTTGCCACGCTTGCAGCGGAACAACGAGGATCAGTTCCCCTACAATCGCATGGATCGAAAAAAATTCAACGAGATGGACCGCAGATATGCCCTGATCGCTTGGGACAGTTTAGGGACGGCTATCGGAACCGCTTTTGGAGAACGGCTAGAGCCAGAGGATTTACCGCGTTTTCGGAGCGTCGCGAAACAGGATGGAATTGAGACGCTTTCCTTCAATGGCGAGACCTTTCGCGTGCACACGGTCACCATGCCGAAAAAGGTGATCGTCGGTGATCGGCTTCAGATCGCCATGCAGTATCAAGTTGTGTACAATCTGGCACCGGAACAAAACATGCTAAGCAGCCTGCTCTACGTCGTGGCGATCGGGGATGCGGTGAGTGTAGTGATTGCCATTGTAGCAGGTCTTTTTCTGGCGAGAAGGGCACTCATCCCCATCCAAGTCTCTTGGGAAAAGCAGCAGCAGTTCATCGCCGATGCGTCCCATGAGCTGCGTACACCGTTGACTGCTATCCTCGTCAATCTGGAGCGGCTGTTTCGCTATCCGGATCATACGATTGAACAAGAGAGCGAGAAAATCATGATCGGGATGCAGGAAACACGTCGACTAAGCAAGCTCGTAGCAGACCTTTTGACACTGGCTCGCAGTGATTCCAACGAATTGCAAATCATGAAGCAGAAGCTGCGGCTGGACGAGCTCGTGCAAAAGTGCACCCAGGTGTTTGCCCAGATGGCGATCGTCAAGGAAATCAACCTGGAGACAGAGATCGAGCAGCCATTGGAAATTGTCGGGGATGAAGAGCGATTGCATCAGCTTTTGGTCATCCTGCTGGACAATGCGCTCAAGTACACAAACGAAGGCGGCAAGATCTTCGTTTCCTGCAAGCGCGAGGGACAAAGAGTGACTGTCATGATCAAGGATACGGGAATCGGCATTCCCAAGGACGACATCCCGTATTTGTTTGATCGATTCTTCCGCGTAGATAAGATGCGTTCACGGCAAACGGAAGGGACCGGCTTGGGATTATCCATCGCCAAATGGATTGTCGACGCACACCATGGCAAGATTCAGGTAAGCAGTGAAGAAGGAGTGGGAACAAGCTTTTATCTCTCTCTCCCCATAAAGTAATGGCATTCTGGGCAAGGAGTCGTTTTCCCTTTTCAGGGAGATCGGCTTTTTTATTGCTTCCGAAAGGAGAAACGACGTGAGCATCTCTCCCGAAAGTTGCGTTTCTATACTTTTTTACTGTACATATTTAGAAAGTGAGGTAAACTACTGAGGAGAGGAATACTACGAAAGAGAGCTTTCCGAAGAGGAGTGTGGAATAGATGAATCTAAACGTAACAGCAGCAGCAGTGGACTGGTTTCGCCAGGAATGGGGCTGTGAGGCTGGGGATACCATTCGCTTTTTTGTTCGCTATGGAGGAGTCAGCACGGTGCAGGACTCGTTTTCCATGGGGATCGCCAAGGAGCAGCCGAACGAAATCGGGCTTTCCACAACAGTGGACGGCATTACCTTTTACATGGAGAAGGATGAGCTGTGGTACATGAATGGGCAGGGCTTGACGGTCGATTACTTGCCCGCGACAGACGAGGTTGATTTTAAACTGACATAACAGCATCAAGTGCCATCATCAACAGGCAGGGGACGTGTTCCTCTGCTTTTTTCTTTTTCCAATTGACAGGGGCAAACGAGCGATTTTATAGTAAGTATAATACTAACTACTAAAGGAGCGGCTATGGAAGAAATTTATAAGGAGCTGCAAAGGCTGGGATTTTCCCAGTACGAATGCAAAGCCTACATTGGACTGCTGAAACATCATCCGATTACCGGGTATGAAATCAGCAAAAGAACCGGTGTGCCTCGGTCAATGATCTACGAGGTGGTTGGGAAGCTTGTTGAAAAAGGGGCCGTCTATATCGTACCTTCCGAGCCCGTGACGTATTCGCCTTTGCCGGCCAGAGAGCTGATTGCCCGGCAACGCCGGCAATTTGAACAATCGTTTGATTATCTGGAAAAAGAGCTCGCTGCCATGGAAAGTGAACGGGAAGTGGATGTCATCAAGCGGATCGATGGGGATGAGCTGGTGATCGCGGAAATGAAAGAGCTGATCGGAAATGCGAAAGCAGAGCTCTGGCTGTCCATCTGGGAGCTGCAGGTACCATTTATCCAAACACAAATCGATGGTTGCTGTGACGAGGGGATTGATGTTTTTACCGTCCTTTTCGGAAAGGCAGAAACGAGAGTGGGAAACACCTATCATCATGATTACATGTCTCCAGAAGTGGCAGAGGAACGCATGGGGGGACGTTTGACTATTGCCGCCCGTGATGTGGAGGAAGTGTTGATCGGGAATTTTGCACCTGGCAAGAGCGCGTGGGCGGTGAAAACGCGAGATCCTGCCCTGGTTTTGGTAGCAATGGAGTACATCAGGCATGACATCATGTTTGCAGAAGTGACCAAAGAGTTGGGACCTGAGAAAGTAGAAGCGCTTTGGAGAACAAGGCCGGATCTCTATCACGTGGTAACGGGGAAGCGCTTCAAGTAAAGGGATAGAAACGAAAAGGGGAAGCGTAATGAGGGAGCAAAACATTCGACTGAAAGCAGAAGCAGTCATAGAGGGAGAAGAAACCTTTCTTGCAGGTGTAAAGGATTGTATCCCCACGTTGCTCGGTTATTTAAGTATCGGATTTGCTGCAGGCGTCGTAGAAAAAACGGCAGGGCTTTCCATCACAGAGATCGCTTTGCTGTCCATTTGTCTATACGCAGGCTCCGCTCAGTTCATAGCAGCGGGGATGATGGCCGCCAACGGTTCAGCATCTGCCATCATTATCACGATTTTTTTTGTAAACCTAAGGCATATTTTACTTAGCGCCGCTTTATCACCCTATTTTCGGCATCTCACACCGGTGCGCAATATGCTGATCGGTTCGCTGCTAACCGATGAGACGTTTGGGGTAGCGATCAATGAAGCAGCCAAGCGCAAACGGATCAGTGAAAAATGGATGCACGGTCTCAATATTACTGCTTATGCCAACTGGATCATTGCCAATATCGCAGGGGCGTATTTGGGACAGTGGATTGCCGATCCGGAGAAGTTCGGTCTGGATTTTGCCCTGCCAGCCATGTTCATCGGGTTGCTGGTGCTGTCCATGGTTAGCCGAAAACAGTGGCGTCTCGATATCGTGGTCGGGATCAGCGCAGTGGTACTTGCGGTAGGAGTATCACTCGTATTGGGTGGAAATATTGGGGTAATCGCTGCGACCTTGATTGCGTCAACGATAGGGATGGTGATAGAAAGATGGAAGTGAGATGGGATGTCCTCATCATTATTTTGGGTTCAGCGCTCGTTACCTTTCTCCCGAGAGTAGTGCCTCTCATGCTGCTCAGCCGTATGACACTGCCTGAATGGGGAGTACGTTGGCTGAGTCATGTCCCGATCTCCGTGATGGCGGCCTTGGTTGGGCAGGAGCTGTTCTTAAGCGATGGGAAATGGGCTCCCCTATCGTCAAACGTGGAGCTGCTCGCAGCGATCCCGACATTTTTGGTGGCGATCAAAACGCGCAGCCTGCTAGGAACGGTCGTGGTTGGCATTGTCACTATTATGCTTTTGCGTTATTGGATAGCGTAATCCTTTTACGGGAAGCTCCGAAATGCTCGGGGCTTTTTTATTTTTTTGATTTAAATACTTAACAAATAAAAATGTTTGTTATATTATGAATGCATAGTCAAAAGAAAAGGGAGGAAATGGAAGATGGGACGTTTGGTTGATTCTTACTTGGAGCTTGGGGTAGTTGGAATGGCACGGGCAGCCGCATCGGGTTGGTTCGGGGGTCACTACGGAGCGGCGCTGCTTGCAGGCTATTTCATGACGCGCGAGCACGATTTGCCAGAGCATGTCATCGAGGGCATCGAGCGTACCTGTGAGTCGTATCGCCTGTTGAAGCCGGAGTGGTTTGAACCGTCAGATGAGGGTGAAGCCGCAGATCCAGCTCTTCTGCAAAAGGTCCTGGATGGCTTGAAGGAAAACGTGCAAAAGCTGCGTACCTCTGGCCATGGGCTCGCGCTTGGGGTGCTTGCCTTGAAGGCTTTGCGTGAGCGTCCGGATCTGATTCGTCCCTCTGTTGTGGACGGTCTGGTCACCCTTTTGAAAAAGACCTTGGAAGACAAACCGGGTCGTTACTGGGGTGTTCCGAATTACTTCGACCTGACTGACGATGACATCCAAGACGTGGCGGCTTACAATACGACTTTGGAGATGGCAGAAAGGACGTTTGAGACCATTCCTCCCATCGCGCGTGGGCGTGCCATTGAAGGGGTCGTCTATCATCTGGCGGGGGAAGTGGAGCACGGAATTACCCATGCCCATGCACTTACGGATTTGGAGCGCTTCGGGTATGGTGAGCTGACAGAGATGGGCATGAAAAATCACCGCCTGCAGCTACAGCTCAATCGGCAAATCCCTGACTTTGTCTTGGCGGAGGAAGTGAGGGAGCCAGCTTTTGAGCAAATTACCTCCCCGGTGTACTGGGCAAAGACATACAGCGATCCGCATGCGCTCAAGGTCCCGTATGCTGCTCTGGATTTATTGAAACGGTTGCCGCAGAAAAAGCGGGCTAAAGCCGAGCATGAGGTATGCAAGCTGCTCACGATAATGTAATCCGTCTCGCAATCATGAAAGAGGGAGATCGCTGAGGATCTCCCTTTTCTTATTCGTATTTAAAAGTTGGGAATGACAGTCGTGGTCGATTCGCGGTTGGCGAAATAGCTTTTGTGCTCAATAAGGGCGTCGCGGACGACATCTTCGTTGATGACCATCCCGATCCCTGGAGCAGTCGGTACGTCCAGAACACCCGGAGCCGCGAAATCGATCATCGGGCTGACGACATCCGCTGCAAAGTAGCGATGGGATGGCGAGGTGTCACCCGGAATCGTGAAGTTGGAGAGGGAGGCGATCGCGATATTGTGAGCGCGTCCGATCCCGACTTCCTGCATGCCGCCGCACCAAACCGGGACGTTGTGCGCCTGACAAAGGTCGTGTACCTTTTTCGCTTCGGTCAGTCCGCCTACACGCCCGATCTTGATGTTGATGATTCGGCAGCTTCCGAGCTCGATCGCTTTGCGCGCATCCTCGACGGTGTGGATGCTCTCGTCCAGACAGATTGGCGTTTTCAGCTCTCTTTGCAGGGTCGCATGGTCGATGATATCGTCATGAGCCAGAGGCTGCTCGATCATGATCAGTCCGAATTCATCTAGCTCTTTCAGCAGAGCGATGTCCTTGAGCGTATAGGCCGAGTTGGCATCCGCCATAAGCGGAACATCTGGACCAAACTTTTGGCGGATCGCCCGCATCGGTTCTACGTCAGCGCCCGGCTTGATTTTAACCTTGATCTTCTTGTAGCCGTCACGGATAAAGCCGTCAACGCGCTCCAGCAGCTTTTCGATGGTCGGCTCGATCCCGATGCTCACGCCCACATCGATCTGCGTGCGTGTACCGCCCAATGCTTGGGAGAGGGAGATGCCGTTCATTTTCGCATACAGATCCCAGATGGCGCCTTCCAGCGCAGCTTTGGCCATGTTATTGCGGCGCATCCACGAAAAAAGGCGGGAGACATCGTCAGGATGCTCGATCTGGCGGGTGAACAGCTGCGGGATCAAATACTTCTCCAGCATGTACCACACTGTATCTACGTCCTCTTCGTTGTAGACCGGGACGTCCATCGCAACGCTTTCCCCAAAACCGACGTATGGACCGCTGTAGGCGCGGACGAGGATGCACTCTTTGTGCGTTTCGAGGCCCATGCTTGTAACAAACGGAGCCGTTAACGGGATTTTGATACGCTGCAGGTCAACGCGTTCGATTTTCATGATCATCTCTCCTAGGCAATGGGATAGGGTGGATCAGCTATGGCGTTCGAAGGTGGACAAGACAGTTCGGGTCAGAATCTCGATCCCGGAAAGCAGTGCTTCCCGATCAAAGGTCATCTGCGGGTGATGCAGTCCGGGATGAAGACCACAGCCGAGTCCGAGCATCGTAGCGCGCAGATGCGGCCGTTCCTTTGTATAGTAATGGAAATCTTCGGCGCCAGGAGTGGAGATGGGAGCTTCTAGATTAGCAGGTCCCAATGTCTGCGAGATCGCTTCGGCCATGATCTGGCGGGCTTCCTCGTGCACCTCGGCGGCGTAGACTCGCTCGGTGATGTCGTAGTGGACGGGTACATCATACAGCTTGGCGATATTCTGCAGGATGTGCTCGACCCTCGTAAACAGCGCATGGATCGCTTCGTTCGTCTGCGCCCGCAAATCGAGATGGAAATGCGCCGAACCGGGAATGATGTTTGTGCTCTTTCCACCGGCGGACAGCTGCGTCATTTTGACGGAATACGGGATCAGTGGATCCAGGTGAATGCCTTTGAGCTGCTCCACAATGGCGGCAGCGACCTCGATCGCATTGACTCCGAGGTGAGGGCGCGCTCCGTGTGCGTCGCTTCCCTGGATGTGACCGGAGATGGTACCTGCTGCACCGTGGAGGATGGCTGAGGCCGCCGTTCCATTTGGAATTTCCTGAATGGGACGCAAATGAACGCCGTACAGATAGTCGATGTTGTCCACTACCTGCTTGTTCACGAGGGTGAGCGCACCGTTCCCGGTTTCTTCGGCTGGCTGAAAAATGAAACGCAGCCGACCAGGCAGCTGGATGTTCTGGGCTTGGAGTACCAAGAGAACCCCCAGCGCCATGGTCATATGGGCATCATGCCCGCAGGAGTGATTGGCGCGAAAGACACCGTCGACCTCTTGCCACAGGGCATCCATATCAGCGCGCACTCCCACCGTGATCGAGCCGGGAGCAGCGGGGCCATAGTCTCCTACGACGCCGGTCACATCCTCAAAGGTGGTGACGTCGCAGCCGTGCTTACGCAAAAAATCCGCGATAAACGTGGTGGTCTCCTGCTCCTGCCAGCTCACTTCTGGATGCTGATGCAAGTGGTCGTACAGTGAAAAGATGACAGGGCGTAATTGTTCGATAGTGGTACGCATGATTCCTCCTAGGATGGGTGTCAGGATGTAGTCACGAAGATCAGACGATGCCGAGATAAACGGCAGCAATCAGCGCGACGCAGGCGATCAGCGCCCAGCCCAAGAGCAGCTTCCAGATGAATTTGACCCATTTCTCATAAGGGATACCCGCGACAGCTAAATAGCCCATCAATGCGGAAGAAGTCGGGATGATCGAGTTGGTAACCGAGTCTCCGTATTGGAAGGCGAGTACCGCTACTTGACGCTGGATGCCCAAAAGGTCGGCAATCGGCACCATGATAGGCATGGTCGTCGCAGCTTGTCCGCTTCCGGAGGAGATAAACAGGTTGAGAACCGCCTGGATCAAGAACATCGCCACTACGTTGATTGCATCTGGCAAATGTCCGATGGCAGAGGTCAGACCGTAAATCATGGTATCAATCGTTTTGCCGTCCTCGAGGACCACCGTGATGGCGCGGGCAAAGCCGACGATCAGAGCACCGAACGTAACGGCTTTGGCGCCTCCCACGAACGAATCAAACAGGTTGTTAACCGAGAGTCCACCGACGAGACCTGCGACCAGACCCATGATCAGGAAGGAAGCGGTCAGCTCGGTCAGGAACCATTCGTATTTGAAGACACCGTAGACGTTGCAAGCAAGTCCAATCACCATGACCAAAAATACCAGCTTGTGTCGAATATTCAGCTCAGGAATATCCATTTCTACTTTTTCAGCGACGGCTTCCTTTTCTACTTCGTAAATCACGCTCTTGGTCGGGTCAGCTTTTACCTTGTAGGCATAGCGCATGACGTACCAAATGGCAAAGCCGAGGACGATGATATAGACTACTGTACGGAAAGCAAGGCCAGAGAAAAGAGGGAGCTGGGCAAGAGATTGAGCGACCCCTACTGTAAATGGATTGAGCATCCCGCCCATGAAGCCGCTGGCTGCCCCCATGGTGATCATGGCCGTACCGGTAACAGCGTCAAAGCCCATCGCACGGGCAAGCGCGATCCCGATCGGCACGAAGATGATGCTTTCTTCCGCCATCCCCATCGTGAAGCCACCAATGGAAAAGAGGAACATGGAGGCCGGAATCAACAGCTTTTCCCGTCCCTCTAAATGGCGTACGCCTTTGTGAATCCCCGATTCGATGGCACCGGTAGAACGAATGATGCCGAAAACCCCACTGACGATAAAGATGTAGAAAATGATTTGCGCACCTTTTTGCATCCCGTCCGGAATCGCTTTGAACATGTCAAAGAATCCGACGGGGCTGCTTTCGACTGCATGGTAGCTGTTGTTCACGACGATGGTTTTGCCGGAGGTCGCGTCCTTGATGCGCTCGAATTCCCCAGTAGGGAGCACGTATGAAGCAAGCGCTGCCAATACGATCATGATGAAGAGAATGGCATAGGTATGAGGCACAGAAAAACGTTTTTTGGCTGGAACTTTGTTCGGAGTCATGAGGTCACCTCGCTATGAATGGTTACATCTCGGTGAATTGCAAGGTGCGTGCCAAGATTCGACAAAACCTGAAAAGGGCGATTTCTCAGGCGTTTTTCCTGGGTCAAAATAGGATGGGCGTCCTTTTAGGAATGTTTATTAGGTTTCCGCGCTCCTAATAACACCTAATAATGACCGAATAAAAAAGGCCTAGATACGAGCGAGACTGCGCAGAACCTCGATTCCGTCCGCTGTAATGGTCGTACCTTGCCGTGTCGTTCCTGAGCGTACAAGCCCGCGCTCTTCCAGCTGCTTAAGCTTGTTGCGTAGAACGCTTTCCGTCCAGCCTGTTGACCGCAGGACAGGGGAGTTCGCTAGCTGGTAACGTCCGACCGGTTTGTTGGTGATGTAATATTGGTACAGGCACAGCAAAAGATCGACGTCTCGCTCATCGCTTGCCCGGAAAGAAGCTGCATTTTCATACGACTTTTGAGCCAGCCGCTGGGTTAAACGCTTGGGTAAATCCTCGATAGTAATGACTGGTCCTTCGCTGACCGCAGTCGCATAGTCCACGACATTCTTCAGTTCACGGATGTTTCCGCGCCAATCATGGCTGTGCAAGAGCTCCATGACTTCTTGCGACCACGTTTTTCGCAAGCCCTGACTGCTCAAATGATCCTCGATCAATAAAGGAAGATCACTGATCCGCTCGCGCAACGCAGGGATTTCAATCGGCAGGACAGCGAGGCGATAAAACAGATCTTCGCGGAAATGCCCTTGCTCTACTGCATTCTCCAAATCCCGGTTCGTAGCTGCAAGGACACGGCAATCCACGGCGATAATGCCCGTACCACCTACCCGAATGACCTGCTTCTCCTGCAGGACACGCAGCAGCTTGACCTGAATGGCGGGGGAGATATCCCCGATCTCGTCGAGGAAGATCGAACCGCCATCCGCCTGTTCAAACAGACCGGGCTTGCCACCTTTGCGCGCTCCGGTAAAAGCGCCATCTTCGTAGCCAAACAGCTCGCTTTCCAGTAGATTCTCCGGGAGGGACGCACAGTTGATCGCCACGAAAGGGCCGTTTTTGCGCAGGGAGTGCTGGTGAATCGCATGGGCGAACAGCTCCTTCCCCGTCCCGTTTTCTCCGAGCAGCAGGATGGTCTGGTTGTTTCGCGCCATTTTTTTGCTGACTTCGATCGCATGCTGGATCGGTTCGCTTTTTCCTTTGATGTCCTGAAAGTTATATGTCGCTGTGTGCCCGCGTTGAACAAGCTGTGTGCGCAGACGCTGCAGCTCGGTGACGTCCTTTAGGGTGCAGACGAAACCGAGACGCTCTTGGCGTCGGCGGATGCTCTGGCTGCTGACGATGAATTGCTTGCTGGCGAGTGTGACCAACGTATCTTCCTGGCCCTCCTGCTCGAAAAACGGCGCAAGAAAGCTGTGCTCTGCAAGCACCGTGTAGGGCTGTCCAACGACAGCTGCCTCGTGCGGGCAGAAAAGCTGGGTCGCGACATCGTTAATGAAGGTAATCATGCCTTGCTGGTTGCAGGCAATCACGGGATCGCGAACCGCTTGAAACGTGGACTGAAGCTGGCTGTTCAGCTTTTGCACCTCCGCGTAGGAAGTGCCCAGCAGCTTGGACAGCTCCGACATTTCCGCGATATAGGCAGAGAGGTACTCGCGCTCCCACTCGACAGGGATCCCTATTTTGCGACCAATATCAATCAGATCGTGAATATGAATTTTGCGAAAGCCCAGATCGATCAGCTCCAGATGGGGCGGGGGCGGTACATCGGGAATGCTCATGATGACAGCATATTGAAGTGTGGGGTCATCAAATGTACAGCCGGGATGAAACGGAATGTAGTGGAGGTGATCCACGTTTGCCTCCAGCAAGTTTTGGATGACTTCCTGGGCTGTGACAGGCGAATTGTTCATGACGGGTACGGTCGTGCCTGGAGGAATTTGCATCAAAGCCTTCAGCTTGCGAAGCTCAAAGACGCGGTTCAGAACCGTGATGGGAACCTCATCAGCGACGACCTGGCGAGCGATCGTGTACAGCTCCGGGGATTTGGTCGTAAGAAAAACGTGGGAAGCGTGGCGCAAATCCGGGATGTGCTGGTGTGTGGCGTAGCCGATGACACGACAATAGGGTTCGAAGTACGCTTTCAATTCTTTGAGCAAAAAATCCAAAGTATCTGTGCCTTTGGCAATCAAGACTATGGTATGTTCCATGCTGCACCGCCTTTTCCAACGTACAGACCTCAGCAGAGGCTCCTTCTCGGTTGCCTTTTATGATAGCATACCGGGTGGCCCCAGCTTGGGGATTATGTACACAGAATGGAAAGACAAGGCTCGTTCGGAGGCACTTGAAATGTGGTTTAATATAAGGAAAGACTAATTGCGTGGGAGCAGGGGGAATCATAATGGAGAACTCATTGGTGCCAGAAGTGCTGCAGATGATTGGCGAAGTCGTGCCTGACGGCGTATCTATCGCGATATCAGATGGTGCACACTACCTGTACTACCAGCCAAGCTCCATCATTGATCTGAAAATCACACCAGGCGATTCTGTACCGGTCGGGTCTGCTACCTATAAAGCACTGCAAGAGATGGGAAAAGTGGCGCATTATGTAGAAAGCCGCGTCTTTGGAGTGGCCTACTACGGCCTTTCCCTGCCACTGGTCAGTCATGGTCAAGTCATGGGATGCATTACGGCTATTTATGCTCCACAGGCGCTGCCGTTGGCTGCACCGCAGGAGCCCCGCGTAACCGTTTTGATCGGGAAGGATGAAAATGGCTGGCTGCCACTCTCCTTAAGTGAGATTGTGTATATCAGCTCCAACGAGGGCAGGACCCTTTTGCACACGGCGACAGGGGCGTACGCCAACAAATTTTCCATGGCTGAGCTGGAAGGCATGCTGCCGCCTACCCAGTTTGTCCGTTGTCATCGTTCTTATTTTGTGAACATGGAAGCGATCGGATTCATTCACCCGCATTTTCATTCCACGTTTCTGCTGGAAATGAAAGATAAACAGAAAACACGAGTACCTGTAAGCCAAACGTATTCCAGTTCGTTCCGCCAATTATTGGGCTTTTAATCCCGCGGTAAATGAGAATGGTTTGCAGCCTGTTTTTCTGACTTTGCCTCTACAAATTCTGTTTTGTCCGAAATCGAGTGTGCGCTCAGATTGCATGTGCTAGGGTAGATACAATCAGAATGAAACATTTCGAGGGGGTCACTATCATGTGGGAGCGCTTACGCGATAAACGGATGGCAGAAAAAATCGTGACAGCTGAGGAAGCAGCGAGCTGGATCGAGAATGGCATGACGATCGGGCTAAGTGGCTTTACTCGCGCAGGGGATTCCAAAGTGGTGCCAGTGACATTGGCAGAACGGGCAAAACATGAGAATCAGCCTTTCGGGGTGAATGTATATACAGGGGCTTCAATGGGAGCCGATGTTGACTCAGTGATGGCGGAAGCAGGTATCGTGCTCAAACGCTTGCCATTCCAGGCTGATGCGACAATGCGTAAAAAAATTAACGATGGCAGCATCATGTTTGTCGATCAGCATTTATCGCATACGGCAGAGCTGATTCGCAATGGTGCGTTGAAGCACATCGATTTCGCGATCGTGGAAGCGGTTGCAATTACAGAGGATGGCATGATCATTCCGTCGACCTCAGTGGGCAACTCCAATATTTTTGTAGAGCAGGCTGACCACGTCATCATCGAGCTGAACCTGGCGCAGACAGATGCGCTGGAAGGCATTCACGACATTTACACACCTGCCAAACAAGGAGAGCGCGAGCCGATTCCGCTCGCTGCTGTAGACCAGCGTATTGGTACAAAAGGAATTCCGGTTGATCCGAACAAGATCAAAGGAATCGTGGTAACCAACATCATGGACTCGCCATCCTCCATTGTACAGCCTGACGAGGAAACCGCTCATATCGCAGCCCATCTGATTAATTTCCTGCGGGATGAGGTAAAAGCAGGGCGATTGCCGCAAAATCTCGCTCCGCTGCAATCGGGCATCGGGTCAGTCGCGAATGCGGTTTTCAACGGATTTTTGGATTCCGAATTTACGGACCTGACGGTATACTCCGAGGTTCTGCAGGACGCCGTATTTGATCTATTGGATGCAGGAAAGATTGCCTTTGCTTCCGGCTGTTCGATCACCCTGACGGATGAAAAAATGAAGCACGTAACGGAAAATTTCGCGCAATACCGTGATAAGCTCTTGCTTCGTCCACAGGAGATCACCAACCATCCGGAAATCATTCGCCGACTAGGTCTGATTGCCATCAACACGGCGATCGAAGCGGACATCTACGGAAACGTAAACTCCACCAACGTTTCGGGGACGAAAATGATGAACGGGATCGGCGGTTCAGGCGACTTTGCCCGCAACGCACGTCTGGGTATTTTCGTGACCAAGTCCATCGCAAAAGGCGGCAAGGTATCCAGCATCGTTCCGTTTGCGTCTCATGTGGATCATACCGAGCATGACGTAGACGTCATCGTGACCGAGCAAGGACTGGCTGATCTGCGTGGACTGGCTCCTCGTGAGCGCGCGCTGAAAATCATCGACAACTGTGCGCATCCGATGTATCGTGATCAGCTGCGTGCCTACTATGCGGAAGCTCTTACACGCGGTGGACATACCCCACACGTTTTGGAAAAAGCACTTGCGTGGCACGTACGCTATGCTGAGGAAGGTACCATGCTGGAGCAAGAACCAGCCCTAGTGCGATAAACCGAAAGCGATAAATCAAAGCGATTCAACAATAGCGAAAATGCAAACCCGCCTGGCGCACTGCCTCGGCGGGTTTTTTGTTGCTGGAACGCAGCTGCAAGTTCCTTTATGCTTGCGAGACTTTTGCGAATGAGGAATGTCTAGCTTGGAAAAAAAGCCGCCAGAAGTCAATGATGCCGGGAACCAGTACGCAAATCCGCACATCTAACCAGACAGCAGCATGGAATGGTAAACAGCAATTGGTCATATCCCAATTCGGGGAAGTGATTATGTAACCGTTTGTATTTAGAAAATTACAAAGAGAGAGATATTTCTTTCGTCTTTTCGTGTAGTTTCGTGTAGAGTCCCGTTACGATATGTCTAACAAACAGAGAAGAGGGGGATTCTGGTTGATCAGTTTTCATCAAGTGAACAAACATTACGGAAGCTTCCACGTCTTGAAGAACATTGACCTGCACATCAACCAGGGCGAAGTCGTCGTGGTAATCGGACCATCCGGGTCGGGGAAGAGCACGATGGTTCGTTGCATCAATCGTTTGGAAACGATTACAAGCGGTGAGCTAGTCGTTGACAATGTGAAGGTGAATGACAAGGGCACCGACATCAACAAGCTGCGACGCGATATTGGCATGGTGTTCCAGCATTTCAACCTGTATCCTCACAAAAACGTGCTGCAGAACATTACGCTGGCTCCCATCAAGGTGCTCGGGATTCCTGAAAAGGAAGCAATCGAGACCGCAATGTACTACCTGGAAAAAGTAGGTATTCCTGAAAAGGCTGAAAAATATCCGCTGCAACTATCGGGTGGACAGCAGCAGCGCGTGGCGATTGCCCGCGGTTTGGCGATGAGGCCGAAAATCATGCTGTTTGATGAACCGACGTCAGCGCTCGATCCAGAGACGATCGGTGAAGTGCTCGACGTCATGAAACGCTTGGCGCAGGAAGGCATGACGATGGTGGTGGTTACTCACGAGATGGGCTTTGCCCGTGAAGTCGCGGACCGCATCGTGTTCATGGACCAAGGACAGATTCTGGAAGAGTCCACGCCTGACCAATTCTTCGCCAACCCACGTGAAGAGCGGGCGCGTCTGTTCCTAAGCCGCATCTTGAATCACTAGTTTTTACGCAGAGGTAACAAGCTTTCAAAACATAGAGAAAAGGGGCATTCACATGAAAAAAAGTGTTTGGAAGAAAGTAACGGGCTTGGGCCTGGTATTGATGCTCGGCGCAAGCGTTTTGGCAGGCTGTGGCGCGGGCAAAACCTCCGAGGGAGCAAGCCAAGGCGGTCAAGCAGCTTCTGGAGCAGCAGCTGGCACAGTGGCGAAAATCAAGGAAAGAGGCAAGTTCGTTGTTGGCGTGAAGTATGATCTGAACTTGTTTGGCTTAAAAGATCCTGCTACAGGAAACGTTGAAGGCTTTGATATCGATATCGCCAAAGCTATCGCCAAAAAGGTACTGGGTGATGAAAACAAAATCGAACTGAAAGAGGTTACTTCCAAAACGCGGATCCCGATGCTCAAAAACGGTGAAATTGATGCCATTATCGCGACGATGACCGTAACGGAAGAGCGCAAAAAAGAAGTCGATTTCTCAGATATTTATTTCATGGCGGGTCAATCCCTCTTGGTGAAAAAGGACAGCCCGATCAACGGACTCAAAGATTTGCAAAAGGGCATGAAGGTTGTAACAGCCAAAGGCTCTACTTCTGCGAAAAACATCCGTGAAAAAGCACCAGACGTAGAAGTGCTGGAATTTGAAAACTACGCGGAAGCCTTCACTGCACTGAAAGCGGGACAAGGCGATGCGCTGACTACGGATAACGCTCTCTTGTACGGCATGGCCAAGCAAGATCCGAATTACCGTGTAACCGAAGAGACGTTCACCGAAGAGCCATACGGTATCGCGATCAACAAAGGCGATGCAGAATTCGTGAAGACGGTGAACGACCTGTTGAAAGAAATGAAGGACAATGGTGAATACGACAAGATCTATGAAAAATGGATAGGCGAAAAACCGAAAAAGTAAAGCGGTAGGACTTCAAGAAGGATGAGCGGATACCCTACCGCTC
Source organism: Brevibacillus centrosporus (assembly GCF_046622605.1). Taxonomy (NCBI): domain Bacteria; kingdom Bacillati; phylum Bacillota; class Bacilli; order Caryophanales; family Paenibacillaceae; genus Brevibacillus; species Brevibacillus centrosporus. Next base: position 387,978 of record NZ_CP176856.1, read on the forward strand.
ATCCACTTATTTCTAACTGGCAAAGGGGGATCGATCATAGCGATGATTGATATGTCCATCTTGTTTGATCACTGGGATATGTTTCTCCAAGGATTCGGCAACACACTGAAAGCGAGCTTGCTTGCACTCATTGGAAGTTTTCTGTTAGGTACGCTCATGGCTGTCTTCCGGATTGCGCCTGTACGCCCTCTGAACTGGCTGGGGACAGCGTATGTGGAATTCATCCGCAATATCCCGTTAATTCTCGTTGTGTTTGTCTTCTTCGTCGGACTTCCTGCCATTGGTATCCGTCTGGAATCCTTTGTAGCTGGGACGCTGGGGCTCACTGTATACACCGCAGCTTTCATCGCGGAAACCATTCGTGCAGGGATTTTGGCTGTATCCAAAGGACAAACGGAGGCTGCTCGCTCTTCTGGGCTTACCTATGTCCAAACCATGCGCTACGTTGTTTTGCCGCAAGCGATCAAGATCGTGATTCCTCCGATGGGCAACCAGTTTATCAATCTGGTGAAAAACTCATCTGTGCTGGGCGTAATCGCAGGTCTCGACTTGATGTATTTCGGCGATCTGATTTCGGCAGATACTTTCGTTACATTTGACGTGTACATCTTTGTGGCTGTTTTTTACTTGATACTCACTCTTCCGCTGAGTCTGCTCGTAGGATACCTGGAGCGGCGCTTGGCGAGAGCCAGATAAAAGGAGGGTAATCCATGGACTTTATTGGCGCATATGCTCCCAGTCATCTTACCTTCCTGCTTGAAGGTTTTTGGGTCACACTGCAGGTGGCTTTCCTGTCCATTGCTCTAAGCTTTGTCGTTTCCGTTATCGTCGGGGTCATACGCTATGCACGCATTCCAGTGTTGTCTCAAGTACTTGCCACAGCAGTAGAGCTCGTTCGAAACCTGCCTCTCTTGCTGATTATTTTCTTCACGTACTTCGCATTGCCGGAAATCGGCATCAAGCTGGATAAGTTTTATGCGGCGATTCTGGCACTGGTCATTTTTGAATCGGCCATGATTTCTGAGATCGTGCGCAGTGGTTTGAACTCAATCGAAAAGGGGCAGATCGAAGCGGCCCGTTCCTCTGGTCTTACCTACATGCAAACGCTGTGGCATGTCGTGCTGCCACAAGCTCTTCGCCGCATGGTGCCGCCAATGGTGAGCCAATTCATTTCGCTTTTGAAGGATACGTCGCTGGCGGTCGTGATTGCCCTCCCAGAGCTGATGAACCACGCACAAATCATCAACGGCCGAAACGTGAACTACGTCATTCCGACATTCCTGCTGGTAGCGGTCATGTATTTTGTGGTGAACTATGCGCTGTCCATCATCTCCAAGCGCCTGGAAAATAGACACGCCTAATCTTTAACACTTTGCAGGTCTCCGATTCTCAGTACAATAGGAATGGGAGATCTTTTCTATGGAGAGAGGGGCGTCTATGCGAGAGCGTTTGTTGGTACTTTTCATTATTATGCTGGCAACCGCCTTCTTTGGGGAAATGAAGGTAAACCCTTTAGGGGGCTCTTTTCGTTTCTCACTGGGAATTGCCGCTTTCTTTTTTGGTTTGCTGTGGTTCCAGTCGGTGCCGGTGCTGCTGACTGGTTTTCTCACCGGGACATTCATTCTCGGGTTTCGGGTCGGGCTTGATCACATCTTCAGCCAAGTAGGATGGATGGAGAGCCTGCAGATCCATTTGCCGTCCGCCTTTTACTATTTCAGCTTTTCATTGCTTTTTCATTTCCTTAAGGCAAGGCGGTTTTTGGAAGCTCCGTTGATCGTCGGTTTGATTGGTGCCTCCGTCGATTTTGTTTCCAATATGGTGGAGCTTCAGGTGAGGCATTTGTTTAATGATTTCCCTCCCATTACCTGGGAGAGTGTCTTTATGCTTCTCTTTTTTGGGGTCCTGCGCAGTTTTTTTGCCGTGGGTTTGTACAACAGCTTTTCGATCCGTCAGGTCAGGGCTGTAGGAGAGGTGCGCCAACAAGAGTTGGAGAAGCTGCGGATGATCAACACGGAGCTGTATCAAGAAGCATTTTATCTGCGAAAGTCCATGTCGCAATTGGAAGAGATCACGCGGGATAGCTATCAGCTGTATACACGGCTTCTCTCTTCTGAAAATACGGAATCGTCAGCGGCTCTTCTCATCGCGGAAAATGTCCACGAGGTGAAAAAGGATTCCCAGCGCATGCTGGCCGGTTTGTCCAAGCTGATCAATCAGGAGGTGCTTGCGCCGCAGCTTCCTATCGCAGAGCTGTGTGGGCTGGTGATGCGAGCGAATCGTAAATATGCCGAAATGCTGGGAAAAGATATCGAATTTTCTTTGCGGTGTGACGTAAATTTGAGTACGAGCCGGATTTACGCACTGCTATCTGTTTTGAACAATTTAGTGTCGAACGCAGTAGAAGCGATCTATTCCTCCGGCTGGATCGAGCTTGAGGTGAAGCTGGATCAGCGGAACATTCTATTTCATGTCGTAGACAACGGACCGGGGATACCTAGTGAGGAAAGGGAATGGGTGTTTCAGCCAGGGTATACCACGAAGTTTGACGAGACCGGGAATGCCTCGACGGGAATTGGGTTAACACATGCAAAGGGGATCGTACACAGTTTGCAAGGAAGCCTGCAGATTATCAACGACTGGGGGCTAACCACACATTTTAAAGTGAGCCTCCCGACGGATCAACTTTTACGAAAGGAGGGCGTATGATGATACGTTTCTTTCTTATTGAGGATGACCCTGTAATACGGAGAATGCTGGAGCGCATCATCATGGAATGCAATCTGGGGGAAATCGCAGGGCAGGCGAGCGATGGCATCGGCGTGTCCATCGATCAACTGTACGGTGTCGATATCGTGCTGATCGATCTGCTGATGCCGGGCCAGGACGGTATCCAGACGATCAAGAAGCTGCGATCGGAAGGATTTGCCGGTCGATTTATCATGGTGTCACAGGTGGAGAATAAAGAGATGATTGGCGAGGCGTACTTGCAAGGGATCGATACGTTTATCCAAAAGCCTATCAATCGCTTGGAAGTGATGTCGGTGTTGAAGCGCGTAGTGGATCATCTTTCACTGGAAGCTTCCTTGCAATCCATCCGCAAATCACTGCAGATCTTAGACGTGAAGGCCAAAGAACCTGTAGATGCAGACCATAAAAGCAAAATTTCGCAGGAAAGCAGTCTGGAGCAAAAGGCGCGGCAATTGCTGCTGCAGCTCGGTATTGCCAGCGAGGCGGGCGCCCCTGATCTTTTGCTGATCATGCGCTGGCTAGGCGAGGAGGAGCAGAGGGGAGATAAGCTTCGCGAATTGCAGCTCAAGGAACTGTATACGTTCATCCTGCAAAAACTGCACGGGAATCTGGACGAGCAATCGATCGTAAAGGAAGTCCGCGCCATGGAGCAGCGTATTCGGCGCATGGTGATACAGGCTTTTACCCATTTGTCCTCGTTGGGGCTGACCGATTACGCCAATCCCACCTTTGAGCATTTCGCGCCCCGATTGTTTGACTTTCAAGAGGTACGGATGCGCATGCAGGAATTAGAGGCAGGAGAGAAAACAACGAAGTGCCGAATTAGTGTAAAGAAATTTTTATCTGTTTTTCTATTAGAGGCGAAAGCATAAAAAAGAGGGCCCCGCGGAGCAGATGAACTGCTCTGAGGAGCCCTGTTTTCGTACAGTAAGATTAGATAAGATTCTTAGCCAGTATAAGTGCAACTAAGGCTCCGCCACATGGCTTGGCGGAGCCAAGTTTTCTAATGAAGGAAAAGGAGTAGGATTATTTCCGATACAGCGGATAATCAACTTCTGTTGGCACCTGAATCAGGACAAGTCGGAGGGGGGTATTCCCGAAAGCCTCATAGACCAATTCACTATCGGAATCGGACGATGCAACTACAAAATCACCTCGTGTCATCGATTGCTCCTCCTGAAGCTCGTCACTTTCGATGGTGCCGTCACCGAAGACCACTACCACTGCATGGGCGTACCCAGCAGGAAGACTCAGGCGATAGGACTGGCCAGCCGGGATCGTGATGTCGCTCATTCGAGAGTCCGTAACGAGCTCGATCGGCGTATCTGGTCCGATGATTCGTTTGATTAGTACGCTGCCTTCTCCATCAACAGGAAATGCTTCGTGATCGTATTGATTGTAGGTCGGCGGACGCTTCACGGCAGCTCTGAGATGCGGCTCGAACCAGATCTGAAACAGCTCCGAATCCTGACTCAGTTCTTCCGCGTGATGGGCGCCTGAACCAGTCTGCATGATCTGGACACCGCCCGTGGTAACTCGCTGAACATTGCCCAAGGTATCGCGGTGACCAACTGTGCCATCCAAGACATAGGTTAAAATTTCAAAGCCGGAGTGCGGATGCAGCGGAATCTCAAAGGTTTTCAATGATTTGGCCCAGGCCCAGTAAAAGAGGGGACCCACTCGGGTGACTGCCGATCCTTCACGGGGAAAGCCAATCGGTTTGTTTTCCACGATTTCTCCTTCGCCAAAATGCCCTTTTGCTTGTTCATCTCGTGTGTAGATGCGGATATCCATGATTTCTGCCTCCTTTAGTTCAAGTCATTGGCGTCCAAGAAAAGTCTGGTCGATTAAAACAGAACGTAAGCGCCAGGTCCGATCAAAGCTACACCGATGGCAACCGCGATCAAAGCGAGGTTGTACTCATAGCCGTTAGAGGTAGCCCAGTATCCGTTTTGACCGTGAACTTTTACAATCGCAATCAGCATGGTAAATGCAATCAAGATCGCTCCAATCCAAGTACCGACACCAGCCGCAAACAACAGACCGCCAACAAGCTCACCCAATCCTGCGAGCAGCGCCATCAAGACACCAGGTTTAACACCGATAGAGTCAAGCCAACCGCCCGTTCCTTTCAAGCCGTAACCACCAAACCAACCAAACAGCTTCTGTGTACCGTGCGCAGCGAAAGTCAAACCTATCACCAAACGAATAATAAGCAGTCCAAGATCCATCATGTTTCATCTCTCCTTAAATGTTTTAAATTATAGTATTTTAAATTTGAGATATTTTGACTAAGGGAAAGCCTCAGTCGAGGCTTTCTATTGCATAAGCAAGTCTTAGAATGTTTCAGCCAGTTTTGCAGCTTTTGTAATGCCTTCTTGCACGATTGCTTCTGCTTTGTCTGGGAATTGGTTGTGGCCTTCCACGATCACTTCAGTGATGTTGGAAACGCCCCAGAAGCCAAGCAGGGTGCGAACGTATTTGTTAGCCAATTCAATAGCTGCCATTGGGCCTTCGGAGTAAACGCCACCGCGTGCGCTCAGCAGAGCCACTTTTTTGTCGCCCATCAGACCTACAGGGCCTTCCGCTGTATACTTGAATGTGATGCCTGCTTGGGACAGGTAATCCATGTAAGTGTGCAGAGGAGCTGGTACAGTGAAGTTCCACATTGGGAACGCGATCACAACTTTATCCGCTTCAGCAAATTGAGTCAGGTATTTTTTAACCAGCTCAGCGCCTTTTTGCTCTTCTGCAGACAGTTCCATACCTTTGCCTGATTTGAACATAGCAGTCAGCAGGTCGTTGCCGTAGTATGGCAGGTTTTCAGCAAACAGGTCCAACTCAACGATTTCATCGTTTTGGTGAGTTTCTTTATAAGTTTGAGCGAAAGCTTCGTAAAGTTTTACACTCACTGCTTGCTCGACTGGTCGATCGTTTGCTTTAATCAATAGTACTTTACTCATGGAAGGAATATTCCCCTTTCGTTTTGTAAGTCGCTAACATTAAATTCGTAAATCTTGATTTTAAGACTATTATGCATTGAAGGTTTTGTCAAGCGCTTTTTTGGTGGAGCGTGGCCGCACCGCTTCGGCTAATAGCTCTCCTGTGCGGCACGACCCAGTTTCTTTAACAATTGGATAGCTTGTTTCTGTTCCTCCGGAGTAAGACCGCTGACTGCTCTTTCAATGGCTGTCTTGTGTGAAGGGAAAATATCCGCCAGTAGCTGGTTTCCTTTTTCCGTCAGCTCTGCATATATGACCCGGCGATCCTCCAAACAGGGTTTGCGGATCAGAAGCTGCTTCTTTTCTAGTTTGTCCACCACGTAGGTAATGTTTCCGCTGGAGATAAGGATCTTTTCGCCAATCTGCTGCAAAGGCTGCGGTCCTTTATGGAAAAGAACCTCCAGCACGCCAAACTCGGTAGGATTGAGTCCGTGCCGGCGAATGTCACGATTGGTATGGGCAGTTACCCAGTTGTACGATCTCGACAGGACGACCATCAGATCGAGGGAATCGTCTCGAACATACTGTTCTGACATGGCTCCCCCTCCTTTCAGGTGAATATCTTTAATTTAAGATAATGTTTATGGTACATGATTGATTTAGGCTTGTCAAACAAAACCCTGACCTAGATAAATAGCGTCAGGGAGGGCTGTGCTTTAGTATTCGATTTTGGTTACCTCTTCTAATGGAGAAAGGGGATTCGTATTTGCTTCTTCAAGCTCGCGCTGCAGCAATTTCTCATGTCCTTCATCGGAAAGGTCAAAATAAAAGTATTCCGGCGGGTCCTTTTTCGCTTGTTTAGGGCGCTGATCTGGCATGACAATCCTCCTTGTCTTTTTTCCTATTGTTCTCCAATCCGTGCGATTCATGCTCGTCGCTCGCAAGCACTTGTTGGGTCGGACCCTTTTATTCATGCTCCGCGTGGCGGCTACTGTCGTATGGCGCACGCCCCTCCACGAAAGCCTCGCGTTAGCAAATTAGACATATTTCACCTGGTTGCAAAACTTTTGTTTAAGTGATAGACTTTTGTTTGTAAACGAAGCTGTGAATGCTACTGAGGAAGAAAGGAGGATGACCGTGGATAAAGAAATGCAGATTTTGCAGCATATTCGCCACAATCCGTTTATCAGCCAGCAGGAATTGGCTGATCTCATGGGCATCTCCCGTTCGGCTGTCGCAGGCTATATCGCCCAGCTAACCAAGCGCGGCGAGATCAAGGGACGGGCTTACGTACTACGCGACGAAGGCTCGATTGCCTGCATCGGCGGCGCCAATCTGGATCGCAAGGCGCGCGGCAAACAGCAAGTGCGCCTGCATTCCTCCAATCCCGTGACGATCATGGAATCGTGCGGAGGGGTCGCCCGCAATATCGCAGAGAATCTGGGCAGGCTGGGCTGCAAGACTTCGCTGTTTACCAGCATCGGGGAAGACAAGGAAGGCGAATGGATCCTGCAGGAAACGCGTAAGCATGGCGTTGATATCAGCCAGGTGTGGAGACTGCCTACCCAGCGGACAGGTACGTACACAGCACTGCTGGACATCGACGGAGAGATGGTTGTCTCCCTCGCGAATATGGACATTTACGATGCGCTGACACCTGAGATGTACGCGGACAAATGGTCGCACATCGCTTCGGCCCAAGCAATTTTCCTGGATACAAACGTACCGGCAGATTGCTTAGCCTACATCATCGAACGCTGCCGAAAAGAGAGTATTCCGCTCTTTGTGGACCCGGTCTCTTCTGCTAAAGCCAAAAAGCTGCCACAGCGATTGGACGGAGTAGAAGCAATTTTGCCCAATCGGGAGGAAGCCGAGCTGTTGGCGGGGATGAGCATCGGATCGATCGAGGAGTGTGCCGAGGCTTGCCGCAGGATCAGGGAACGCGGCGTCAAGCGTGTCATCGTCACGATGGGTGAGCAAGGCATTTACTATCAGGCAGAGGATGCAGACGAGCAGTTCACTCCATACCCAACGGAGGTAGTGGATGTGACGGGAGCAGGAGATGCGTTTGCCTCTGGCCTGCTGTATGGATACGTGAATGGAGAATCTTTTGAACGAGCTTGCCAGCTGGGGTTGGCCGCATCTGCTCTGACCTTGAAAACAGAGCAGTCGGTATCTCCGCTGCTGCGACCCGAACAGCTCGAGCAAACCGTAGACCAATACGAAAAGGAGAGATAACTTATGAAACAATACCTGACCTTTACCGAGGAAGTACGTCACGCTCTGGAGAACAACCTGCCAGTAGTTGCGCTGGAAACCACCATTATCTCGCACGGTATGCCTTATCCGCAAAACATCGAAATGGCCAAAGAGGTTGAGCAAATTATCCGCGACAACGGAGCCGTACCAGCAACGATCGGGATCATGAACGGAAAAATCAAGATCGGTCTGTCGGACAGCGAGCTGGAAGAGTTTGCGACGAACAAATCGGTAGAAAAAGTGAGCCGTCGTGATTTCCCATACATCCTGGCGAGCGGAAAAATCGGAGCGACGACCGTAGCAGCGACGATGATCGCAGCTGAGCTCGCGGGCATCCACATGTTTGCGACCGGAGGAATTGGCGGGGTACACCGCGAAGGCGAGATTACGTGGGATGTTTCCGCTGACCTGACCGAGCTGGCGCAAACAAACGTGGCAGTCGTATGCGCGGGCGCAAAATCGATCCTGGATATCGGACGCACGCTGGAATACCTCGAAACGCACGGCGTACCTGTCGTTGGATACCGTACGGCAGAATTCCCTTCCTTCTTTGCCCGTGAAAGCGGCTTTGGGGTAGATTTCCGCCTGGATACCCCGGAAGAAGTGGGAACCTTGATGGATACCAAATGGAAGCTGGGCCTGAACGGCGGTATGATCATCGCCAACCCGGTGCCTGAAGCAGACGCTCTGGATCATCAGAAGATCGAAGCGGTGATTCTGCAAGCGCTGAAAGAAGCGAAAGACAACAACATCGCCGGTAAAAAGGTAACGCCATTTTTGCTCGACAAAGTGAAGCAGCTGACAGAAGGCAAAAGCCTGCAAACCAATATTGCACTGGTGAAGCACAACGCAGAGGTAGCTGCAAAAATCGCAGTTGCCTACCAGCAAGCAGCGAACCAAGCAAACTAACGAAGCGACACAAGCACGCAATTGCGATCGCTCAGGAAAAGCCCCGAAAAAATGGGGCTTTTTTTCATTTAACCACTTGATATACCCGGAGGGGGTATTGTATAGTAAAGATGTGATAACGAAACAACGTTGGGGGAACAATACGTAAAAATATACCCTCGAGGGGTATCTAGAGGTGAAGCAAAATGAGTGCCAAAACAGCTGAAGCGACAGTGCCGATATCCGGAATGACGTGCGCGGCTTGTGCACTGCGGATAGAAAAAGGTCTCAAAAAGCTGGAGGGTGTGGAGACGGCAAATGTCAATCTGGCATTGGAAAAGTCCACCGTCGTCTACGATCCGGCTGTTACCGATCTGGATCATATCCGCGGGAAAATCGAATCGCTCGGGTATGGTGTGGCAGCAGATAAAGTAGAGCTGAACATTACCGGAATGACATGCGCGGCTTGCGCGACCCGGATCGAAAAAGGGATGAACAAACTGCCTGGCGTCCTGAAGGCGAATGTCAATCTGGCTTTGGAGACAGCGCAAGTGGAGTATGATGCTTCCCAGATCGGTACGGCTGATCTCATCCGCCAGGTCGAAAAGCTGGGGTATCAGGCAGCACGCAAGGAGGAAGGGAAGGAACAGGAGCAAGCAGACCGCCGGCAAATGGAGATCCGGCGTCAAACGATCAAGTTTTGGGTTTCGCTGCTCTTTTCGCTGCCGTTACTTTGGGCGATGGTCAGCCACTTCTCCTTTACCTCGTTTATCTGGCTGCCGGATGCCTTGATGAATCCATGGGTTCAGCTAGCTTTGGCGACACCGGTCCAGTTCATCATCGGCGCACAGTTTTACGTCGGCGCGTACAAGGCACTGCGTAACAAGAGTGCCAACATGGATGTGCTGGTCGCACTCGGTACATCTGCCGCCTATTTCTACAGCTTGTATGTGGCGATCTCTTCGATCGGGACTCACGCGCACATGCTCGAGCTGTACTTCGAGACCAGCGCGGTATTGATCACCCTGATCTTGCTGGGCAAACTGTTTGAGGTAAAAGCGAAAGGCCGCTCATCCGAAGCCATTCGCAAGCTGATGGGACTGCAAGCCAAGACCGCTGTCGTCGTACGTGACGGCGTGGAGATGACCGTTCCGCTGGAAGAAGTGAGACAAGGCGACATCGTGCACGTGAAACCGGGCGAGAAGGTTCCTGTCGACGGTGTCGTTCTGGAAGGGCAATCGGCTGTTGACGAATCGATGCTGACAGGCGAGAGCATTCCCGTTGATAAAGCGGCAGGGGATTCTGTCATCGGTGCGACTCTGAACAAAAACGGCTTTTTGAAAGTGAAAGCCACCAAGGTAGGCAGGGAAACGGCACTGGCGCAGATCATCAAGGTCGTAGAGGAAGCGCAAGGAACGAAAGCGCCAATCCAGCGTCTGGCAGACAGTATTTCGGGTGTGTTTGTGCCAATTGTGGTAGGTATCGCAGTCCTGACCTTCGTCGCATGGTATTTCTGGGTCATCCCTGGCAATTTCGCCGAGGCATTGGAAAAGGCAATTGCCGTACTCGTCATCGCTTGCCCGTGCGCCCTCGGTTTGGCGACGCCGACATCGATCATGGCGGGCTCGGGACGCGCGGCTGAGCTAGGTATTCTATTTAAAGGCGGCGAGCATCTGGAAACCGCACACCATCTGGATACGATCATTCTCGACAAAACGGGTACCGTCACAAAAGGCGAGCCCGAGCTGACAGATGTTTTGGCGATCGAAATGAATGAGGAACAGCTGCTGGCACTGGTGGGAGCCGCTGAGAAAAACTCCGAGCATCCACTGGCGCAGGCTATCGTGAAAGGCATTGGCGAGAAGGGAATCGCGCTCACCCAAACTACCTCTTTTGAAGCCATCCCTGGATACGGGATTCGTGCAGAGGTAGACGGACATGATGTCCTGGTGGGAACACGCCGTCTGCTGGAGCGGGAAGGTATCTCGTTTACGCCTGTAGCGGAAACGATGCTGGCGCTGGAGAAGGCAGGAAAAACAGCAATGCTGGCTGTCGCCTCTGGCAAGCTGGCGGGATTGATCGCGGTGGCGGATACCATCAAGCCTACCTCCAAACAGGCGGTAGAGCGCCTGAAAGCAATGGGTCTGACCGTGATCATGATGACGGGTGACAACCGGCAAACAGCCGAGGCGATCGCCCGCGAGGCAGGAATCGATCACGTAATCGCAGAAGTTTTGCCGGAGGGCAAGGCGGCTGAAGTGAAAAAGCTGCAGGAACAGGGCAAAAAAGTCGCCATGGTCGGTGACGGCATCAATGACGCACCTGCACTGGCTACTGCCGATATTGGAATGGCGATCGGGACAGGTACCGATGTGGCGATGGAAGCAGCAGACATCACGCTGATGCGCGGCGAGCTAACCAGTGTAGCCGATGCGATCGAGATGAGCAAGCGGACGATTCGCAACATCAAGCAAAACCTGTTTTGGGCCTTTGCCTACAATACGCTGGGGATTCCGTTTGCCGCATTGGGCTTCCTAGCTCCGTGGCTGGCAGGCGCAGCGATGGCATTCAGCTCGGTGTCTGTCGTACTCAATGCCCTGCGTCTGCAAAGGGTGAAGCTGTAAATCGGTAACATCTTAAAAATCAGGCAACAAGCGGCTTTGTCCGCATAACTATATCGATAAATCCAAAGGAGAGATCATCATGCAAACCATTACCCTGAATGTAGAAGGAATGTCCTGCAACCACTGCGTCAACACCATCGAGAAAACACTGAAAGAGCTGGGAGCTACCGGCAAGGTGAATCTGGCAGCGAAAACCGTTGAAGTATCCTATGACGAAAGTGGCTTGTCGAAGGAAGCAATCAAGGAAGCCATCGAGGAGCAAGGCTACGACGTCGTGTAAGGACGATAAAAGGAGGGCGCCCACCGTCCATGCGAATTCGGGTGCCGCAAGCTAGGGAAAGGCCGATGCTGCTGTTCTTTTGGACCATCTGGTTCAGAGGGATTGTGCATCGGCCTTTTTGTTTTGGATCAGGCATGGCAAAAAGGAAAACGAAAAGCACCAGCTGACACAGAGGCATGTGAAGCTGGTGTTTTTGTTTGGAGAAAGAACAAATTTGTAAAGAATCTGTAAATAGTTTACTTCCGCTTCATAAAGGAGGAGGTTTCGACTGAAAACAGGCGTCAGGAGCGCCTTCTCATTTTTATCAAAGCTTGGTTCTGCCTTTATACGTCGTTAAAAAAGCGAATTTACAATGAAATCAAACAAAAGCGAAAAAACGGTAGGGATGGGAGGGCAACGGGCATGATGGATTTGCACATGCACACCACGGCTTCGGATGGGAGAATGTCGCCAACGGAATTGCTGGCCGAGGCAAAGTCACGCGATGTCAGTCATATCGCGATTACGGATCACGATACCATAGATGGCTATTTGAAAGCGCGGGAGGAAGCCCGGCAGCTGGGCATTCGGATCGTGCCGGGAATTGAATGGAATACCGATGGACCAGAGGATGAGCTGCACATTCTGGGCTATGGCTTCGATATCTCTGATTCACGCCTCTTGCACCTGATGGACAAAAGGCAGCAGGAGCGCATCGAGTGGGTGAGTGAGATCGTGGAGCGCTGTAATCGATTGGGTATGTCGATTACAGCGCAAGAGTGTCTGGAGCGGGCAAAAGGCAGCGTGATTGTGCGGACGCATATTGCAGAAGCTTTGCTCGCTCGCGGTTATGGAAGCTCGGTGCAGGGGCTGTTCGACAGCTATTTGCGCAAAGGGGCTGCGGCCTATGTCCCTCGTCCGTCCTTTTCCGCTCGGGATGCCATCGAGTACACCCACGAATGTGGAGGCATCGCCGTTTTAGCCCATCCCGGCATTTACTCGTTTGAGGTAAAGCTAGCGTCCTTGCTCGATTATGGGCTGGACGGGATCGAAGTGTATTACTCCCGTCACTCCGCTGCACAGATGGCATTCTGGGAGCGAGAGGCGAAAAAGCATCATCTGATTCGCTCGGGAGGAAGTGATTTCCACGGACACGGCTCTCGCAGTCCTTATCCCGTGGGAAGCGTCGCGATTCCGGCGGAGGTAAAGGAGTGGTGGGCATGCTGTATGTTTCCTCGACACTGATGTGGAAGTACCCGGTGGAGGCGGCCATCCTGATCGCCCGGCAGTACGGATTTTCAGGAATGGAGGTATGGGCGGAGCACGTCTGGTTTCATCAAAGCAATCCTCAGGAGATTCTGGATGCGGCGAAGCGTTCCGGGCTGAAGCTGACTTTGCACGCAGCGAGCTGGGACTTGAATATGTGCTCGCTCAACCAAGGGATTCGCAAACAATCGATCCTGGAAATCAAGCGCTCGCTGTCGCTGGCCCGCGAGATCGGGGCCAAAAGCGTTACGGTTCATCCGGGGCGTGTGACGTTGTCCGCCAAAAACCGTGGGTGGCATGAACCGATTCTGATCGAGAGTCTCAACGAGCTGGCGCAGGAAGCCTGTCGGTTGGGAAGGGTGCTGTCCATCGAGCATATCGAGCCGCTGCCAAAGGAAATGATCGTGACTCCAGCGGACCTGAATCGACTGCGCGCCTCGCTCGATTACCCGACATCGGCTACCTTTGATATCGCCCACGTTCCGCTCACCAGCTCGCTGACGCAATTTTATCAGGAGCTTGATGGCATCGACAAAATCCATGTCAGCGATGCAACGGCAACGAAGCTGCATGTTCCATTGGGGACGGGAGAGATCGATCTTCCGGGGATTTGGCCGCTATTGTGGGAAAAGCATTGCCCTGTCGTAGTGGAAGGCTTCGACGATTCACGTGATTTATCTATGCTCAAGCAAAACCTGCTCTTTTTGCAGCATCCGGATTGTGTCTCAATGTGATAGGAGGTTTCCTAAATCTTGAATATTCTCGTGACCAATGATGATGGCATTTTTTCCGCAGGTGTTCTCAGTCTAGCGAAGTCGCTGCAGCCCTTTGGCAATGTTTATGTTGTCTGCCCGGACCAGGAACGCAGTGCGATCAGCCACGCCATTACGCTGAAATCGCCTATAAAGGCAAACAAAGTTAACTTTTTCGATACATCGATCGAAGCATGGGCGGTCAATGGAACGCCAGCGGATTGTGTAAAGATGGCTATCGAGGTCATTCTCAGGGAGAAGCCGGATGTCGTCGTCTCCGGCATAAACCGTGGTCCTAATCTGGGGAGGGACGTGTTTTACTCAGGTACGATCTCAGCAGCGATTGAAGGCGCGATGTACCAGATTCCGTCCATCGCTGTCTCACTCGCCACCTTAAAGCCAAACGCCTCTTTTTCCATCGTGGAGCCACTCGCCTACGAAGTGTTTGAAACGCTGTTTAGCCACAAGCTCAGCGCAGAGGCGGTTCTCAATATCAACCTGCCCTATCTGTCAAAGGAGATGGTGAAGGGCGTAGCTGCAGTACCGCTGGCTATGGATGTGCTGCGCTACCAGTATGTCGGGATGAACGATCCGCAGGGCTATCTCTGCTACTGGCTGTCCGACAATCTGGGTGAGCTGTACTTCGAGGATGAGGAGTCCGACTATTTCAAGCTGCGGGATGGTTTCATCACGGTTACTCCGCTTCAGCTGAACATGACCAACATCGCCATGAAGACCAAGATCAGCAAATGGTTTCAGGGAGTCAAGCAAAGTGCGCTATCCGCATCCACTCATGATTAGGAGGAATCAGAAATGAAAAGTGTCACTCTTCGTAAATGGACCTTGTCTTTATTTGCAGCGATCTCGGTAGTGGGATTGGCTGCTTGCGGGAGCCAGTCTGCACCGGCCCCATCCGCTTCGACGCCTAGCACGACTCCGGCGGCTGCGCCTGCTCCTGCACCAGCTACGACTGCGCCAAAAGTGGAAGGCACCTTGAGCTTCTATACCTCTCAGCCCGATACGGATGCAGCGGCATTGATTGAGGGCTTCACGAAAAAATATCCGGATGTGAAGGTCGAGCTGTTCCGCTCCGGGACAGAGGAAGTGGTCAGTCGTTTGCAGGCAGAGGCGAAAGCTGGGCAAGTCAAGGCAGACGTGCTGCTGGTTGCAGACGCTCCGACCTTTGCCAGCTTGAAAAAACAAGATCTGCTGCTGTCTTATTCTTCACCTGAGGCAGCCGACATTCCAGCGGATTACAAGGATGCAGATGGGGCTTACACGGGGACGAAAGTGATGGCAACCGTTCTTGCGGTCAACAGCAATAAGGTCAAGACGATGCCAGACAGCTGGAAGGTATTGACCAGCCCAGAGGCTTCCGGCAAAGCAATCATGCCAAGTCCGCTCTACTCGGGAGCAGCGGCATACAACGTAGGGGTGCTGACACGCCAAGCTGATTTTGGCTGGGACTACATGCAAGGCTTGAAGACCAACGCCATGACGGTCATCAAAGGAAACGGCGCGGTACTCAAGAGCGTAGCAGGCGGAGAAAAGGATTACGGCATGATCGTCGATTATCTCGTTGCTCGTGCAAAAACGGAAGGGTCTCCAGTAGAAATGGTGTACCCGAGCGAAGGTGTACCCGTTATCACAGAGCCGATCGGAATTATGAAGGCCTCCCAGAACCAGGAAGCGGCAAAAGCGTTCGTCGATTTTGTCCTATCGGAGGATGGTCAAAAATTGGCGGCGAGTCTCGGCTATACGCCGATTCGCAAAGGAGTGGCGGCACCGGCAGGCTTGAAGTCCATCGAAGAGATCAAAGTGCTCTCAGCCAGCATCGATGAGCTGGAAGCGGCGAGAGAAGACGACAAAAAGAAATTTGGAGAGATGATGGGTGGCAAGTAACCTGCAGACCGCGCTGACGGAGCGGGGGCAGCAGACGGACAAGGGGCGACGATGGGCCGCCCCCTGGTCCACGGAAAAGATGACGACGTGGCTTGTATTGGTGCCAGTCGCCTTCTTTTTTGTCTACCCGCTGTGGAAGCTGCTCGCTCTTTCTGTCGAGACGGAAACCGGATTCGGCTTGGCGTATTTCTCTGAGGTACTGAAAGATGTGCGGACATGGGATGCAGTTGGTCATACTGTCGCGGCGGCAGGAGCTTCGACGGTTATCGCGCTATTGCTTGGCGTTGGGCTGGCTTGGCTTTGCGCTTATACCGATATTCGGTTCAAAGGAGCGGTTCATCTCCTGGCGCTTTTGCCGCTGCTCATTCCTTCGTATGTAATGACGCTGGCTTGGACACAGATGGCCGGTCCGCAGGGGGTCCTGAACCGGGTGGCGAGCTGGCTTTCGGGAAGCCCGGTAGAGCTGTGGAGTGTCTACGGACTGGACGGAATCATTGTCGTGATGGGCTTGACCCACTATCCACTGGTGTACATGCTGACACTGTCCGTCCTGCATCGTATCCCCAAAGAGCTGGAGTGGGCCGCACGCTCTTCGGGAGCAGGGGCATACCTGATGTTTCGCAAGGTCACTCTGCCGCTAGCGCTGCCAGGAATAGCAGGAGGCGGCTTGCTCGCGTTTATCTCCGGCCTGGACAACTTCGGAATCCCGGCTTTTTTGGGAATACCCGAGAATGTTTCTGTACTGAGTACATTAATTTACGAGCAGGTGATTGGATTTGGCCCAAGTGCGTTTGCGCGTGCATCGGTTTTATCGATCCTGCTCGCCATTCTCGCGCTTGCCGGAACGGGACTGCAGTGGCTGATCGTCAGAAAAAGCAAGGTGGATCAGACCAGTGCAGCCGATAAATCAGTACGCGTGCCTTTGGGAAACAGACGCCCGGGAGCCGAGCTGGCTGTCTGGGGGTTTCTCCTGGTCACAAGTGTGCTGCCGCTATTGTCGATGGCGTCCACTGCATTTCTCAAAGCGTATGGATTGCCTTTTGTCTGGGAGAATCTGACGTGGAAGCACTTCGAGTTCGTCCTGCAAAATCATGCGGGAACACGGGCAGCCATCAGCAACAGTCTCATGCTTGCAGGGATGGCGGGTCTTTTCTGCCTGATCGCGGGTACGTGGTTCGCTCATTGGCGTATCCAGCGGCCCTCCTTTGCAGGTAAAGCGATGGAAGGAGCCATCGCGCTGCCCTATGCCCTGCCGGGAATGGTACTGGGTCTGGCAATGATTTTGACGTGGATCGAGCCGATTCCGGGGTCGCAGCCGGGCTTGTACGGGACCGTGTGGCTCATTTTCCTCTCATATGTTATCCGATTTTTTATTCTGCAGGTAAAAAGCAGCACGGTGTCGATCATGCAGGTGGGCAAAGAAGTGGAGGAAGCCGCCAGAATCAACGGGGCGCGTTATTGGACGAGATGGCGCCGGGTGCTCCTGCCTCTCTATTCACCAGGGATGCTGACAGGGTTGTTTCTCGTCTTTTTGACTGCCTTTACCGAATTGACGATTTCCTCGCTGCTGTGGACGTCTGGCTCTGAAACCATTGGTGTGGTTATTTTCAGCTTTGAGCAGGCAGGCTCGACTACTCACAGCACGGCATTGTCCACCCTGATCGTCGCAGCGATTTTGCTCGTCCTTTCAGTGGGCAGCTGGTTGAAACAACTATGGCAACGGAGGATAGAAGAATGAACAGTGCGATGGCGATTGGCGTTTCCAAAGAGTTTGGCAATGTCACAGCTCTAAACCATATCGATCTGTCTGTAGGACGAGGGGAGTTTGTAGCGCTGCTCGGACCAAGCGGGTGCGGAAAGACGACCTTGCTGCGGCTGCTGGCAGGATTCGAGACGCCGACAGATGGGGAGATCTGGATCAATCAGGAGCGGGTCGCGGATAAAACGAGGATGATTCCCCCTGAGGCGCGGCGTATTGGCATGGTGTTTCAGTCCTTTGCCTTGTGGCCGCACATGACGGTTTATGAGAATGTGGCGTTCCCGTTGCAATATCAGCAGCATGTCCCAGCGGATTACCGGGACAATCCGCGCCAACGAGTAGCGAACATGCTGGAGATGGTCGGACTGGCGGGGATGGAAAACCGTTACCCGAGCCAGCTTTCAGGAGGCCAAAAGCAGCGGGTAGCATTGGCACGCGCCATCGTTTTCAACCCCAACCTGCTGCTCATGGACGAGCCGCTGAGCAGTCTGGACGCGGAGCTTCGCATGCAAATGCGCAAGGAAATCCAGCATATTCACCGTGAGCTCGGGACCGCTATCATCTACGTCACGCACGATCAGTCTGAAGCCTTGGGTATGGCGGATCGGATTGTGGTGATGCGAGGGGGACAAATCGAACAGGCAGGGACTCCCCATGCCATCTACTACGAGCCGCAGTCTCCCTTTGTCGCCAAGTTCGTCGGTCGCTCCAACTTCCTGCAGGGGAATTGGGCAGACGCTAGGACGTTCATGCTAGCAAACGGTGAGGGAACCATACCAATCCATGTCTCGCGCGACTGCTCTGCATTTCACGCGCATCAAGTGCTACCGGTGCGTCCCGATCAGCTCAAGCTGCGTCCGTGGGAAGTGGGGTCAGGCGGTGTTCTGGGCACGGTCCGGCACGCTCAGTTTCAGGGGAGAGAATGGCTGTATTCCATCCGTGTAGGAGAGGAAGAGTGGGAGGTCGTTACGGATACCCGCGAGCCGTTTGGGTATGACCAGCAGGTGGAAGTAGAGGTATGCGTGTAGGGGATGCATTCCATTCGTTTGTCCATACGCTCAGCAATGGAAAGGAACCAGCTTTTCTCGAGGCAAAGACAGCCGCGTTTTCACTGACATCAGGCTGGCGGGGCGCACGACACGCTGCGGCAGAGCTTTGTCAGCGTATACAAGCGACTAGGCGCCAATCACGTGATCCTCAGCTTGCCCGAGCAAGATTCGGCCAAGTGGCTTGCGGTACAGATCGGCAGCTAGAAATCTAGAATGAAAGAAGGAAAAGGCTCCGTCTCTCTCATTAGACGGAGCCTTGTTTTATGTAATTCGTTTTTGCCAAATGGACTCAGACCAGTATTTTCTCAAGGTCCTTGTCCAACACGTACACCTCGATACGCTCGCCCATTTTGGTGCTAATATCGCTGTGGCTGGAAAGTACCTTGCACCCCGTATGCTTCTCCACGATCGCCTCCGATTCCTCGCTGTACATCTCCCGCAAGACCTCGCGCATTTCTTTCACAATACGACGGCCCTTTTCGTGACTGGAGAGGTGCTTCTCTTCCACCGTGAGTACACCTTTAAACCGCGCGATGACCATATCTCCCACAATATAGGTCTTGGCTTCCTGGGGGCCTCGTCCAATCAATTCCCGCTGAAACTTGATGAAGGCTTCGCTGATCTCGGCCTCCAGCTTCTTTTTGTTAGAGATGGCCAAGTGCCATTCCTCCCGTAGTTATTATTGTGCCTTATATTACTCAGGGGTCCGATAGCTGTCAACCGGAACCTATGGCAAGACTCCCACCTGCATAAATTGGCTGTTTTGGAAAAGGGTATAACTAGAAGAGTGGCAGACCAATGGAGAGATTCTGAATGAAAACGGACCAAAAGATGTTAGCAGATGAACTCGAAGCTACGATCCGATCGATTCAGTACGGTTTGTCTCATTCGGATGACCTGATCTGAAAAATCAGTGATGTCATCAGCGCAGACATTTGAAAAAGCAAGAGAAACCTTGAAATAACATGAGCGCATGAGGCTTGTTGACGTTAAAACGCTTACATCAATAAAGAATCCGTAAATCGTTCGAAACAGGCAGATACAGGACATTAACATTCAGTTATGCCGGACGTATAATGAGACTCGTAACCAACAATTGCAAATTCTGGCCAAATCCCGAGGCATTCGGGAACGGAGGACCCAATCAGTAGGGGTTAATCCCACATTCTTGTGGGAGGGATGAGAAACTCTTTCGCCATCCTACCCGTCAGCTAACTTCGTCGGCTAAAGCGAGGGAGGTCATAAAGACCGCCTATTCGAGGAGGCCTTTTTTGTTGCCATATTGGCAGGAGAGAAGAGTTTTGCTCGAAACATTCTGCAGGTCTTTTTGTTTTGCCTCAAAAAAGAATAAGCCGTATTGAAGAAAAAGGAAACGGGAGACAAAACGCAAAGATGGCAAACCCCTGCCAGCTGGGCGTTCGGTAGACCAATGAGTACTTTTTCTCCGAGGAAAGATCGTTAAGGCCGCGTGATGCAAACGAGAGCGTTCGTTTGTTTCGCCTGCCCAGCCACTGCATGGCGATCTATCGGGGAAATGGTAAGCATTGGTCTATTTTATTGCCGCTTTCGTACAAGAATCGAAGAAGGAGGGGGAAGAAATGGACGTAGTTTCCATATTGCTCTTGGCGCTTTCATTTGGTGTATTTTTCGGATTTATCCAATTTTGTGACGCCGTGGTGAGAGAACAGGGAGGGAAGGAAAAATGATCTTGTTGCTGTTGATTATGGCGGCGCTGGCCTTGTATTTGTGCCATGCCTTGATCTATCCGGAAAAATACTAAAATAGTCTGATTGATTTTAACCAGGGACTTAAGGAGGAACTGTCGTGGATTTTCTGCAAATAGCGTTGGTTTTGGTCGTACTGCTCGTGCTGGCCATACCGATGGGGCGATATTTGTCTCGGGCATTCGCGTTGGAAGAGACTCGGTTGGATCGCTTTTTTGGCGGAACGGAACGACTGATTTACAAGTTGTGCGGCATACGACTGGCCGATATGAGCTGGAAGCAGTACGCCGTGGCTGTATTGGTGAGCAACATTACGATGGTCGCGATTGCCTACCTCATACTGCGACTGCAAGGTGTACTGCCAGCAAACCCCAGTGGGATTGCCGCGATGGAGCCGCTGCTGTCGTTTAACACCGCTGTCAGCTTTTTGACTAATACCAACCTGCAGCACTATAGCGGAGAGAGCGGGCTGTCTTATCTGTCTCAAATGATTGTCATTATTTATCTGATGTTTACCACTCCTGCGACAGGCATTGCGGTTGTCATGGCATTCATGCGTGGGCTGACAGGCAAGCGCAGCATCGGGAACTATTACGTCGACCTGATCCGGGCGCATACACGGGTACTGATCCCGCTTTCGATCATCGTTACACTGCTGCTCGTCGCACAAGGGGTTCCACAAACGATGGAACCGACGGCGACCGCCACTACCATTACGGGAGCAGAGCAGCAAATTGCTCGAGGCCCTGTCGCTTCTCTTGTTTCGATCAAGCATTTGGGTACAAACGGCGGCGGATTTTTCGGAGTCAACTCGTCACATCCGTTTGAAAACCCGACTCCGCTATCGAACTTATTGGAAATTCTCTCGATGTTTCTCATTCCGGCATCGCTGCCCTTTACCTTTGGATTCATGGCGAAAAGCCGCAAGCAGGGCTGGATCATTTTTGGTGCCATGGGAGTTATGTTCCTCGCATTTTTACTTCTGGCGTACTTTAACGAGATGAATGGCAACCCGGCATTGGAGCGAGCGGGTCTGTCCCAGACAATGGGCAGCATGGAAGGGAAAGAAGTTCGCTTTGGAATAGCGCAGACGGCTTTGTTTACGGCAGTCACGACGGCGGCCACTACCGGGACAGTCAACAACATGCACGATACGTTGACACCTCTTGGTGGACTGGTGCCATTAGGTGAAATGATGCTCAACTGCGTCTTTGGCGGTGACGGGGTAGGAACGATCAACATCCTCATGTACGCGATCCTAGCTGTGTTTATCGCAGGCCTGATGGTCGGTCGCACACCGGAATTTTTGGGACGAAAAATTGAAGGCAGAGAAATGAAGCTGATCGCAATCGCGATTCTGGTGCACCCTTTGATCATCTTGGCACCTACGGCTATTGCCTTGGCGACGGACATGGGCAGCGCCGGGATATCGAACCCTGGCTTCCATGGCATTTCGCAAGCGCTCTATGAATTTACTTCATCCGCTGCCAACAATGGCTCCGGGTTTGAAGGACTGGGAGACAACACGCCGTTCTGGAATATTTCAACCGGTCTGGTCATGCTGTTCGGTCGGTACATCTCGATCATTGCCATGCTGGCTGTAGCAGGTTCCTTGATTGCCAAAACGCCTGTACCGGAAACGATGGGGACATTGCAGACGGACAATAACGTCTTCCTGGTGATTCTAATTGCTACTGTCGTCATCGTGGGCGCACTGACTTTCTTGCCGGTACTGGCTTTGGGACCGATCGCGGAATGGCTGACCATCCGATAGAAGGCAAACGGATTAAAAATTATAGAAGCAAAGGAGATTTTACGATGAGCAGAACGCGCACGGTTGCGCTTCCCAAAGATTTGTATCGGAGGGCGTTTGTCGAGTCTTTTAAAAAATTGGACCCGCGCGTCATGATGAAGAATCCGGTGATGTTTGTGGTGGAGGTAGGGTTTGTCATAACCCTGCTCCTCACCTTCGTTCCCAACCTGTTTGGCGGAGAAGCGAAACCCCTTTTCAACGCGGTAGTCAGCTTCATTCTCTTCGTGACCATCCTGTTTGCCAACTTCGCGGAGGCATTGGCGGAAGGGCGCGGGAAGGCACAAGCGGAGAGTCTGAAAAAAACCAAGCAGGAAACAAAGGCCCGCCGAATTGCCAAAGACGGATCCCTGCAAATGGTCAATTCCACTGATTTGCGCAAAGGTGACATCGTCATCGTGGAAACGGGTGAGCTGATCCCTAACGACGGGGAAATCATCGAAGGGGTAGCCTCCGTTGACGAATCTGCCATTACGGGTGAATCTGCTCCTGTCATCAAAGAGGCGGGAGGGGATTTCAGCTCGGTTACAGGAGGCACGCGTGTCGTCAGCGACCAGATCCGCATCCGAGTAACGACAGATCCTGGTGAATCGTTCCTCGACCGTATGATTTCATTGGTAGAAGGGGCGAAACGCCAAAAGACACCGAATGAGATTGCGCTGAGTACGCTTTTAGTAAGCTTGACCCTGATATTCCTGATCGTGTGCACGACACTCTTGCCGATTGCCGGATTTGTAAATGCAGCCATTCCGGTTGCAACACTGATTGCCTTGCTCGTTTGTCTGATCCCGACTACGATTGGTGGCTTATTGTCTGCGATCGGTATTGCCGGTATGGACCGTGTGACACAATTCAACGTCATTGCCACGTCAGGGAAAGCTGTAGAGGCATCTGGTGATATCAACACCATCATTTTGGATAAGACAGGGACGATTACGCACGGAAACAGGATGGCAGCGGAGTTTGTGACCGTAGGAAAAGCCAAACTGGAGGTGCTGAATAAAGTAGCAGCACAAAGCTCCCTGTACGATGAAACGCCAGAAGGTCGTTCCGTGATTGAGCTGGCCAAGAAACAGGGTTTGTCTAGCGAAGCGCTGCAGCTGCCTGGTTCAGAAGGAATAGAGTTCCGTGCTGAAACCCGCATGAGCGGTACGAATCTGGCAGACGGCTCGCTTATTCGTAAAGGGGCTGTAGATGCCATCAAGAAATACGTTACCGAGCAGGGAGGCAGCATCCCCTCCGATTTGGAGACGAAAGCGAATGCAATCGCGGTAGCCGGCGGAACGCCACTGGCTGTTGTGGAGGGCAAGACCATTCTGGGTTTGATTTATTTGAAAGATACCGTCAAGCCGGGGATGCGCGAGCGTTTTGAGGAGCTGCGCCGCATGGGGATTCGTACGGTGATGTGTACGGGCGACAACCCGCTGACGGCAGCGACTATTGCAAAAGAAGCCGGCGTCGATGACTTCGTGGCAGAGGCGAAACCGGAAGACAAGATTGCTTTAATCCGAAAAGAACAGGCAGAGGGTAAGCTGGTCGCGATGACTGGTGATGGAACGAATGACGCGCCAGCACTCGCTCAGGCAGATGTCGGACTGGCGATGAACTCGGGGACAGTCGCGGCCAAAGAAGCGGCGAACATGGTCGACCTGGACTCCGACCCGACGAAAATCATCGAGGTGGTAGCCATCGGCAAACAGCTGTTAATGACTCGCGGTGCCTTGACAACCTTTAGTATCGCAAACGATGTAGCAAAATACTTTGCGATTATCCCGGCGATGTTCATGCTGGCGATTCCACAAATGAGTGCTCTTAACATCATGAATCTGGCGACACCGCAAAGTGCGATTTTGTCGGCGTTGATCTTCAATGCGATCATTATCCCGATCCTGATTCCGCTTGCGATGAAGGGTGTCAAATACACACCGATGAGTGCGTCGAAGCTGCTCAGCCGCAATCTCGTGATCTACGGTCTGGGGGGCATTCTCGTACCGTTTATCGGAATTAAGCTGATCGACATGATCCTCGCGACGTTTAGCCTGGTGTAACCATCATTTACGCAAAGAAAGCAAAGGTGAAGATATATGTGGCTTACCAATCTGCGTCTCAGTTTCGTTCTGTTGTTGATTTGCGGTCTGGCGTATCCGCTGGCGATGACGGGCATATCCCAAGTCGTCATGCCTGCACAGGCGAGCGGCAGCTTGATCGTCGATGAAAATGGCGAGGTGCTCGGCTCTGAACTGATTGGCCAGAACTTCACGGATCCGAAGTACTTTTCTGGACGCGTTTCTTCTATAGAAAATAACGCGGCAGGCTCTGGCTCCAACAACTACGCGCCTTCCAACCCTGCGCTTATCGAACGTACACAGAAGGATTTGGCTGCTTTTCTTGAAGCGAATCCGGGTGTCAAACAGGAGGATATCCCAGCGGATCTGTTGACTAACTCCGGCTCAGGTCTTGACCCGCATATTTCTCCACAAGCTGCCTTGGTACAGGTAGATCGTATTGCCAAGGCGAGAAACCTGGATCCAGCCAAGCTTCGGGCACTGATTGATGAACAGACAGAAGGCAGAAGCCTGGGGGTATTTGGTGAACCACGGGTAAATGTGTTGAAGCTGAACCTGGCACTGGATCAGCTTAAGTAAGGAAACCCATCATTTCTCTACGTAAACAAAGGAGAGCGTGCGCATGGCTGAGCAGTTTCGGAGAAAGTCCCCTGAAGAAATCCTGCAGTCCATTTCCAACATGCATCGGGGAAGGCTGAAAATCATCCTCGGGGCCGTGAGTGGTTCCGGCAAGACCTATCATTTGCTGATGGAAGGACAGAGCTTGAAAAAGAAGGGGATCGATGTGGTGGTCGGTATGCTGGGGACAGCCACGCGTCCGAAACTGGCTGAGCAGCTCGAGGGGCTGGAGAAAGTACCGGCGATTTCCTGGATCGCACAGAGCGAAGAAAAATGCGATCTGGACGTAGCCGCCATCGTAGCTCGTGATCCAGAGGTCGTACTTGTTGACGGGCTCGCTCATCGTAATCGTGCGGATGCTCCCAGGCAGACTCGTCTGGACGATGTACTGTATTTACTGAATCGCAATATCAGCGTGATCGCCACCGTCAATGTTTACGAGTTGGCTGGCATGAAGGAGCTGGCGGAACGCTTGACCAAGGCAGAGGTACGGATTGACCAGTGCGTACCAGAAGACACCCTCGCTCTGGCAGACGAAGTAAAGCTTTTGGATGTGACGCCTGAATCCATGCTGAAGCGGCTGGAGGAGGGGAACATTGAGGCTGCGCAAACACCTAATCTCCTGTTTCGGCGAGACAATTTGCACGTCTTGAGGGAGCTTGCCTTGCGATTTGTCGCCAATGGAGTCAACGAGGACTTGGAGGACTATCGGGAAAAGCACGGAATGGTTGGTGCCTCGGGAGCAACAGAGCGTGTGCTGGTGTCCGCCCAGTATCATTGGAATGGATCGATTCTGGTCAGAAGAGGCCAACAGGTGGCCAAGCGGCTCGGCGGAGAGCTCTTGGTCGTTTGCTTTCAGTCACAGGCGAAAAAGCTGACGAAGGAAGAGGCAACTTTTCGCCGTTCCATCGGAAAGCTGGTCGAAAAAGTAGGGGGAGTATTCGAGGAGCGCCCTTTGCAGCGGAATATGGACGTGGCGAATGAGCTGGTCGCCTACGGGATGGACAACAACGTTACGCGTATTGTGATGGGACAGTCCAAGCGAACGCGATGGGAAGAAGTCTGGTATGGCTCTGTCGTCCACAGGATTTTGCGGAAGACGAGGAACATCGACATCTTAATTGTGGCGGACCGATCAG
Organism: Brevibacillus centrosporus; assembly: GCF_046622605.1. NCBI lineage: Bacteria > Bacillati > Bacillota > Bacilli > Caryophanales > Paenibacillaceae > Brevibacillus > Brevibacillus centrosporus. The sequence continues at coordinate 413,783 of NZ_CP176856.1, forward strand.
AGCGGGATGGCGAGCGGGTATTGCCGACGAAAAGAAGCGTCGTGAAGCCAAATCCGTATCGGCGTTTGTCTGAAGAAGAGGTCGAGCAGGAAATCGGGAAAATTCGGCGAGGGACACTGAAGGTTTACGTGGGTGCCGCGCCGGGAGTGGGAAAGACCTACACGATGCTTCGTGAGGGAAACGAACTGGCTCAAAAAGGCATTGATGTAGTCATAGGTCTGCTGGAGACCCACGGACGAAAGGAAACGCTCGAGCAGGTAGCAGCTCTCCCCCTCATCGCCCGTAAACAAATTCCGTACAAAAATGTCGTGCTCGAGGAGATGGACACGGATGCCATCATTCGCCGAAATCCGGAAGTGGTGCTGGTCGATGAGCTTGCCCATACCAACGTGCAGGGCAGCATCAACGAAAAACGCCATCAGGATGTGGAGAAAATTTTGTCGGCGGGTATTTCTGTAATATCCACGATGAATATCCAGCACCTGGAGAGCCTGAATGACAGTGTGGAACAGATCACGGGCATCCGTGTGCGGGAAACGGTACCCGATCACATTCTCCACCAGGCGGAAGAGGTAGAGCTGATCGATATTTCCCCTAAAGCTTTGCGTCAGAGAATGCGTGAGGGAAACATTTACGCCATGGAAAAGGTAGAGCAGTCCCTAAATCACTTTTTTAAAACAGGGAACTTGATCGCCTTGCGCGAGCTGGCTTTGCGCGAAGTGGCGGACGATGTGGATGAGCGTCTGGAGGCTTGGGAGAGGCGGACACTTCGCGGACCGTGGCGGCAGCAGGAAGTCATTTTTGTCTGTGTCAATTTGCGTGCAGACAGTGAGCGTCTGATTCGTCGAGGGTTTCGAATCGCTTACCGGCTAAAGGCAAGGTGGTACGTAGCCTACGTACAGGATCATGAGCCGTTGACTGCAGAGGAACAGCAGCAGCTGGATAAGCTGAAGAAGCTGACGGAACGGCTTGGGGGAGTTTTTGAACAAGGGAAGGCAGCAAACCGACGAAAGGTCTTTACCCAGCTCGTCAGTCAAATGAACGACAGGCAAACGACACAGGCTGTCATTGGGCAATCAGCGAGGACGAGGTGGAAAGAAATTCGGGAAGGATCCGTGATTCTGCGGCTGCTGCGGGAAGTTCGCCACATGGATGTGCTGGTCGTAGCTGATCATACACCCGACATCGGATAAGGGAGGATTACAAATGGGTGGAGAGAAGGAAGAACGATGGGAGCAAAGGATGGCGGACGCCTTTAGACAGCTGGATACGTTCTTAGAGGGTCATGGACATCAGAGCTTAGAGCAGTCAGAGCCCTGTACAGAAAAGCAACTGTTTGCTTTACTGACCCGGGTTTACTTGAATGAGGAAGAGATCCGTGTGAGGCAAAAGCTGAAGCGAAAGTCCTCCCAGCGTATTTCTCGTGTCATTCACGAAAAGGTTGGAGTGTTTCTCTCACAGAGGCTGCCTGACTACGAGTTTAACGCTATGGAAGGGTTGCTATTTGCCAAAAAGGATAAAGAGATCGTGGCTGTGCTCAAATGTATTCCGGATTTGGGCAGCTACGATACCCACTCTTGGAATGCGACGATCGCACGATTTGTGAAGCAATACCAAAAACGGTTTCAGCTGGCTCCTGAACGGCTGCTGTTTGTCGTCTGCTCCCTTTCGAAGAGTCTGGATGCCGCACATGCCAAAGAATTGACGGGAATCGAGGTGTGGACGGGCACGGCGCTCACGGCACCTGCGTACCGGGAGGCGCTGCAGGCGTATGTGGGCAAATGTGTAGAAACGATTGCTGCACTGCCCATCCCCGCCCAACAGGTTTATTTTCTGAGCGGCGATGTGCATCCCAACGCTTTGGCCTGTCAATTGCTCCAAGGAGAAGCGGCGAATTTTCCTGATCGCTGGCTGCGTCCATCCGTCAGTGAGTTAATCCAGTTTTTGGATGGCAAGCTGTGATATACTGATGGCATTTACAGCAGTAATCAGGAGGGATTGGCGATAAAAGTAAACGTGGTGGGGATACCTCATTTTGCTGGAGCGTATGTTTCGGGGACGGAGCTTGCGCCAGACGCACTGCGAAAGGCTGGTCTGGTGGAAAAGATGCAAGGGCTCGGGCTGGAAGTACAGGATGCAGGAAATCTGAAGCTTCCGGATTATTTGCCACGGCACAATATTCCGCCGGTTCGCAATTGGCCTGCACCGCGCATGCTGTGGGACTTGCTCACAGAAGAGGCACGAAGCTGGTTGAAGGGTGAGGATTTTGCCCTTCTGCTCGGGGGAGATTGCAGTACGATCGTAGGCACAGCGGCAGCCTTCAGCCAGTTGTATGGAGAAAAAGCATACTTGCTGGTGATCGACGGCCATTTCGATGCGGTTCGTCCCACTGCGACTCGCTGCATCGGGGCTGCGGGCATGGGACTCTGGTTTTTGCTGCAGGGCGGTGATACGTGGATCGCGGATACTGGCTGGAAGGCAGAGCGAATGACAGTGATTGGCTGCCAGGAGCAGCCCGTGCAGAACTACGGCGTAGAGATCGTTACACTTGCCCAGCTTCGCTCGGTTGATTTGCTGGATCGGGTCCGCACCGTTTTGGAGAAAATTCCGGCAGATGCGAAACTGCTTGTCCATTTCGACGTAGATGTAATGGATGAAGAAGCGATGGCTGCCGCGTATGCACCGAGCAAAGTTGGACTATCTCTGGCAGAGGCAGAACGCTTGGTGACAGCGGTGGTGCAAGATCGACGGGTAGTGGGCATCGAAGTAACGGAGTTTTCTGCGTTGCGAGACACGACAGGAGAACAGGCCGAAAGACTTGTTCATTTGCTGGCGAATGTATTGTCTACTCGCGCGAGAGCAGCTTCTTCTGATACACTAAAGATATAAGTGATTACTTATGAGCGGAGGAGGAGAAGCTTTATGCTGAAAAAGCTGATGGCTAAATTGGGTGTTGGAGCAGCAAAGGTAGATTTGCAGCTGGATCGTTCCGGGTATCGCCTCGGGGAAACAATGACGGGTGTCGTGCGAATTGAAGGCGGCAATGTCGAGCAGAGCATTAGCGATCTGAGCGCGGTACTGATGATGAAGGCCTATGTAAAGGGACAGGAAGTGCGGAAGGCCGTTCAACTGTACCCGGTACGAAGCAATTTCACGGTTCAGCCAAAACCTGCTGTTCAGGAGATCCCTTTTGCTTTTGAATTGCCGGAAGGTTTGGCTATGTCCACGCCGTCCATTCAATACTATCTGCATACGAAGCTGGATGTAGAGATGGCGCTGGACCCGACGGATATGGACTTCATCCAGGTGCTCCCGCCTGAACCGGTAGAACGCGTCCTGCAAGCCTTAGAGCGTCTCGATTTGCGCCAAAAGCAGGACTCCGGAAAGCTGACCCCATATGGCCAGGAGTTTTCCTTTTTCCCGGCTACCCAGCTAGGGATGCCACTGAAGGAGCTGGAGGTCATCTTCTTCTCGGCGCCAGGTGAGCTGAAGCTGCTGGTCGAGCTGGACCTCGCTACAGGCTTCTTGAGACGCGAGGTGGAGTACAAAGCGGAAATCGTGGTCCCACAAGGACTGCTTCAGCCAGGGCAGGAAGAAGAGCTCTCCCGTTTCCTGCTGGAGACCATTCGTGAATACGCGAACAACCCAAGCGCAATCCCGTACGTATCCATGGCAGCCTACCGCCAAGGCCAATACGGCCATCACAGTCACCGCGGCAGCGGAATGGGCGGCATGATCGGCGGTATGGCAGCAGGCTTCCTCGGAGGAATGCTGCTCAATGAAATGATGTTCGGTGACGAGGAAATGGCTTCGGAGGATGACATGGGCGGAGACGAAGGCGACGACGGCGACGACGGCGGTTTCGACTTCGGTGGATTTGACGAAGAACTGTAAGAATAGACACCAATAGGAAAAGCCATCACTTGCCTATGATGAGGCAGGGGGTGGCTTTTTTGTTAGGTAGACATCCCTGTGTTCCCTTTCAAAAACGCCGCCAAGGAAAACGGAGAAAAAAGCGGAGGTCTTAGGGACACAGCCGAGGCGAAAAGAAAAAAGAGGAACAATCTTTTTGCGTCCAACGTGCGGACGCTCCTGGAGACGGCTGCTTTTGGACGCAGTTCCTCTTTTGAGTGGAGCCGTGCAGGGATGACCCCGAGCGGGTGGCCCTACGAACCGGAGCTTTTTTCTCCGTTTTTCCGCACATAGGATAGGCCAACAGCGTATACCTAATAGGCAACGAGAAAGAGGTGACCATATATGAGCGGATGGCTCTCGCTCCTGCTCGTTTCCCTGGCCATCAGTATGGACAGTGTCAGTGTAGGGTTGACGTATGGGCTGCGCAATATGAGAATGCCGTTCCTGTCGCTTATTGTCGTGTCGGGTTGTTCGTTTGTCGTTGTTTATGGTGTCATGATGGTTGGTTCGTCCCTCACGTATTGGCTGACTCCGGAGATCGGAAAGCAAATCGGGGCGGCTGTTTTGATTGTGATGGGGCTATTTACGCTTTGGAGGCTCGTTTCTCCCCGCTCTACCGCCGAGGAGGAGCAGAGCACAAAAGTGGATGTAGCGCTCGTGGAAAAAGAGGGAGAGCCCGAGTGGAAGGTGCTCTCGCAATTTCGCGTATTTGGCGTAATGATTCAGATTCTTCGCGATCCGGCCCAGGCGGATACTGACCGTTCGGGTCATATCATGGGCTGGGAAGCCGTTATGCTCGGGTTGGCGCTGTCGCTGGATGCCTTTGGAGCGGGGATTAGCCTGACCTTCCTCGGCTATTCTCCTTTGGTGGTCGCTCTCTGCATTGCGGTGATGGGCGCACTATTGCTGCAGATTGGTCTGACACTGGGGCGTCGTGCCGGGCAAAGCAAATGGATTTCCAAGCTGACCTGGCTGCCGCCGATTCTTTTGATCTGCATTGGGGTTGCGAAAAGTTTTAAATAGCGTAAATTAATCTGCCCGTCCCAAGCACAAGGGATGGGTTGTTTTATTTTGTGGCTCGTCTGCATACATATCAGAAGGAGTGAGAAGTGGATGGAGGAGATGTAGGTGGATACACAGCCAATTCGAAAATGGTACACGCTGGCGGCGACAGACGTGACCGAAGCCCTTCACAGCGATGCGGCGCAGGGATTGACTCAGCAGGAGGCGGAGCGGCGACTGGCAAAGCAAGGTGCCAACCAGTTGGCTGAAAACAAGCGCAAGCCTCTCTATACAGTCTTTCTCGATCAATTTAAGGATTTTATGGTACTCATCCTGTTCATTGCCACGTTGATTTCTTACTTTCTCGGGGAGTACCTGGACGCCATCACGATCATCGCCATTATCATCATCAACGGGATTCTCGGTTTTATACAGGAGGCGCGGGCGGAGCGGTCCCTGCAAGCGTTGAAAGAGCTGGCTTCGCCAATGGCGAGGGTGATGCGGGAAGGGCACCTGGCGATGATTCCTGCCTCACGTCTAGTACCGGGGGATTTGGTATTGCTCGAAGCTGGAGACCGCGTGCCTGCAGATATGCGCCTGCTCGCGGCCAATCGTCTGGAGATCGAGGAATCGGCACTGACCGGGGAATCGGTGCCCGTCAGCAAATCAATTAAGCGACTGGAGGTTACAGCTGCAGCCCAAGTGCCGCTTGGCGATCAGAAAAACTTGGCCTTTATGGGAACGATGGTGACGGGGGGAACGGGGAGTGGCATCGTAGTTGCCACGGGCATGGGCACAGAAATCGGGAAAATCGCCCACCTGATGAACACCGCAGAGGAAGCAGAGACACCTCTCCAGCTGCGTTTGGAGCAAATGGGCAAGATTCTCGTCGTCGTAGCGGTGCTGCTCACCATTGTAGTGATCGGGGCAGGGGTGTGGCATGGCCATGAGCTGTTTACGATGTTCCTCGCCGGGGTAAGCTTGGCGGTTGCCGCGATTCCGGAAGGGCTCCCTGCGATTGTGACGGTTGCGCTGGCGCTGGGTGTACAGCGAATGATTCGCCGCAATGCGATCGTGCGCAAGCTGCCCTCGGTGGAGACACTCGGCTGCGCTTCTGTCATTTGCTCGGATAAGACAGGGACCCTCACACAGAACAAGATGACCGTCACGCAGGTTTGGCACAGCAATACCTTGTATGAAATAAGCGGCAGCGGCTATGCGCCGGAGGGCTCCTTTTTGCTACAGGGCAAAGCTGTTTCTCCTACTCGTGATGGCGCGCTTAACCAGATACTTCGGATTGCAGAGCGATGCAACAACGCACGTCTGACCTGCGAAGAACAGAGCACACGCAATTTGCTGGGGATGGGAAAAACGACACGCTTTTGGCATGTTGTGGGGGACCCGACAGAAGGAGCACTCAAGGTACTCGCGGCAAAAGGACAAAACGGGACTGTCGATCGGGGGAAGATGGGTCACCAATCGGTGCGCGTAGAGGAGCTGCCGTTTGATTCCGATCGGAAAATGATGTCTGTCGTGGAGAAAGGCTCGGACGGCGTGCATTCTCTGCTTACCAAAGGTGCGGTGGAAGCTGTATTGGCACGTTCCACGCACATCCTGTGGAAAGGTGAGCTGCAGCCGCTCTCGGCGACGATACGCCACCAAGTCCTGGAGCAAACAGAGCTCATGGCGGGGAAAGCATTGCGCGTCTTGGCCTTTGCCTATAAGACCATGCAGGGCTACCGTCCCGCTCAGCCTATCGGCTCAGTGGAAAATAACCTCGTGTTTGTCGGGGTGGCAGGTATGATCGACCCGCCTCGCGAGGAAGTTCGCCCGGCGATCAATCTGTGCCACCAGGCGGGAATCAAAACCGTCATGATTACCGGTGACCATAAAGTGACGGCTGAGGCGATCGCCAAACAAATCGGTCTGGTAAGAGGCTATGGTGAGGTGCTGGAGGGGCGTGACCTGGATAATTTGTCCGACGCTCAGCTGTCCGAATACGTAGAGAGAGTCTCGGTCTATGCACGCGTGTCGCCGGAACACAAGCTGCGCATCGTACGCGCCCTGCAGAGCAAAGGGCATGTCGTGGCGATGACGGGAGACGGAGTGAACGATGCACCTGCAATAAAAACGTCGGACATCGGCATTGCCATGGGGATTACGGGTACCGATGTCACGAAGGAAGCTGCCGCGCTCGTGCTGCGTGACGACAACTTCGCGACGATCGTCGCAGCTGTAGAGGAAGGGCGCAACATCTACGACAACATCCGCAAATTCATTCGCTACCTGCTGGCTTCCAACGTGGGTGAGATCCTCGTCATGTTTTTCGCGATGCTGTTAGGCCTGCCGCTGCCGATGGTGCCGATTCAGATTCTGTGGGTCAACCTCGTTACAGATGGCTTGCCCGCTATGGCACTGGGCGTCGATCAGGCAGAGGCCGATACGATGTACCAGCGCCCGCGGAATAAAGCGGAAAACATCTTTAGCAGAGGACTCGGATGGAAAATCATCAGCCGTGGCTTCCTGATCGGGGCGATGACGCTCCTTGCCTTCTGGCTGACGCTGCGCGAGGATCCAAACAATCTGGTGCATGCCCAAACAGTTGCTTTCGTTACGTTGGTCATGGCTCAGCTTATTCACGTATTTGACTGCCGCAGCCAGTACAGCGTCTTTCACCGCAATGTGTTTGAAAACAAGTATCTGGTCTGGGCGGTTATTTCTTCGCTAGTGCTCGTTCTCGGGGTCGTCTACATCGATGCGCTGCAGCCGATTTTCAAAACAACGGACCTGTCCTTCCGCGATTGGGCACTGATCCTGGTCACTTCTGGAGTGCCTACCTTTGTGGCGGGAATCGGGGGAGTTCTGGCAAGCGGCAGACCAAAGACCAGCAAGCAAAAACGCTCGTCCATGCGTACCGTGCGTCCTGACTAACCGAAGCGGCTTCTCGCCGTGAAGCAGAAAAGAGGGTTGGGAGCGTGCGTAAGAAAACAGGCGGGTGGCGAAGACGGGGCAGGAGAATACTGGCTACGACTTTGTTCACCATCATCGGATTATTCGTACTGTTTCTGTTGGCAGAAAAGCAGATTGAACCTACGCTGATGCTGATCGCCCAGGCGAAAGCCGACCAAGTGGCTAAGCTGGCTATTACAGACGCGATTACCAAAAGGCTCAGCCAGCAAGGACTGGATTTCAATCAGGTCGTGCTTATGGAAAAGGATCAGGCGGGGAATATCAAAGCCGTTAATTTCAACTTTCGGGAGTATTCCCGCATTGTTGGAGAGACGACTGCTCGGATTCAAAACAGACTAAAGGAATTTGAGAGCGAAAACGTCAAGATGTCCGTTCCGCTAGGTGTAGCGACGAGAAACGCATTTCTCGAGCATCTAGGTCCTGAGGTGCCGATCTCGTTTGTTCCCATCGGAGCAGTCAAGACCTGGCTGGAAACCGGGATGAAGCAAGCGGGCATCAACATGGTGCTGGTTACCGTCTACATTTACGTAGAAGTCGATCTGCGGGTCATTATCCCGTTCGCAACCGATCAGCAGACGGTGACTACCCAGATTCCCATCACCGAAGCGTTGATTGTCGGCAAGGTTCCGACCTATCTTTACAACAATCCGTCAGGCAAGCCCGATGTGCCGATGCCGCGCAGCGGACAGATCATCCAGCCCCAGCCGTAAAAATTATTTTGAAACGTTTGTTGCATGCTGTCGTCCAAGTTATAGAGACACTACACAGTAGGAAAAACATTGGAGGAGAAAACAGCATGAAAACAATACGTACAGGTATGATGACGTTGGCGGCTCTGGCCGTTTTGGGAACAAACGTAGTATCGGCAACCTCCGAACCAGTAAAGGAACTTTCCGTTAACGTAAATGGAGAGCATATCGAACAGGCAGCGATTTTTGATAAAGGTCAGCAAACGGTACTGGTTCCTCTGCGTGACGTAGCCGAGTCCCTCGGTTTCCAAGTAAAATGGAACGCTGAGCTGAAAGCGGCAGAAGTAAACAAAGGAGCGATCGCAAGCTACGCGAAAGTCGGCGAAGATCGCTACCCATTTGCGAAAATGTACAAAACGCTGGGTGCAGAGCCGAAGCTGCTGAACGGCAACACCTACGTGCCAGTAGCTTTCGTCGATGAAATCCTGCAAGCCGAAGTAAACGTAACCGACGATGCCGTAACCGTGGTAGACGAGGAATCCGACGTGGCTCCAGTCCGTACCGGAACTATCACGACCCTCAATAAAAGCGAGGATGGCCGCGTATCCTTCCAGTTGAACGGATATGAGACAGGAATCATCCTGCACGTGGATAAAGATACAAAAATCACAACAGCTGACGGCAAAGAGCTGAAGCCAGAGGATCTGAAGCTGGGGATGGAAGTGGAAGCAACTCACCAAAAATTCATGGCGATGAGTATGCCGCCGCAATCCGGTGCAGTGACCATCGTGGTAAAAAGCAGCCTGGAAACCCCTGAGGTACTGGGTACAGCCGGTAAAGTGGTAAGCATCGATAAAGACCAGGAAGGCACCTACAAAATGGTGGTAGAAGGACGCGCTCTGACAGAGAATGCTCCTGAAAAAGTAGCGCTGATTATCAATGAGGATACCAAAATCGTTAGCGCGAAAGACAACAAAACGCTCACGCCAGAGGATCTGAAAGCAGACATGAACGTATTTGCTTACTATGGTCCAAAACTGACTCGCAGCCTGCCGCCAATCGGTGTTGCGGAGAAAATCGTCGTCGAATAAGGAATTAGAAGCGGAACGGCACAGGCTGTTCCGTTTCTTTTTGTCGTGGAGCGGGACGCAGACTGCACAGACCGGCGATGAGAGCTACGCCAGCACAAAGACAGGCGAGTACGGTGAAGCCCCAGGTCTGATACACAGGGCCGCCTACATACGAGCCAATCGTCATCCCGATGTACATGCCTGTGATGTTCCATGCCATGATTCTTCCGAGGTGGTCAGGGTATTCCCGTGCCAAACGGGATTGATACGAAGGAACAAAGGCATAGCCTACAAATGCCCAGAGGAACAGTAAGGCAAAAAGCCAGATTCCCTGCTGGTAGAACAAGCCTACAATGACGAGACAGGCGGTCAAAGTCAGCAGACTGGCAGATGAAATGGCTTTGGCCCCCCATTTGTCGGACAGGCTTCCGCCGTTCAGGCTGCCGAGCATGGCTCCGACCCCATACGCGATGAGAGAAGCTGCGATCTGAGAGGGACGAAAGCCGACATCCTCCGTCAGTGCCGTACCCAGATAGGTGTAGACACCGTACATGGCTGCTGCCCAGTAAACGGTGACGAGGACGGAGCGAAACATCAAAGCGACAGAGGGAGCCGAGCTTTGCCTGGATGCTCCTGTGTGATTTCGCTGCGGCCAAATGGCGAGGTTGATCCAGGCAAGCAAAAAGCTGACAGCGGCGATGAGCCAAAAGGTAATACGCCAGCCGAGCTGGTCAGCGATCAAGGTGCCGATCGGCGTCCCTGCCCAAAGGCCCGTCAGATTGCCAGAGACCACGACGGACAACCAAGCTGCTCTACGGTTAGCAGGAGCCAAATCACTGACGAACGCATAGACACAGGGGGCGATTGCTGCCAGTGCCAATCCAGCCACAGCCCTGCTGATGAGCAGCATGCCAAAAGAATGGGTAAAGCCGGTCCATAGGTTGGCGAGACAAAATAGGGTCAGTCCTCCCCATAGCAGGAGGCGCCGTCGGTTTGAATAACGGTCAAACAAAGCGCCCATCAAAGGAGAACCACAGGCGTACATGATAGACATGGCCGTCACGAGCCAGCCAGCAACGGCGGGCGACACGGCAAATTCCTCGGCGATGGAGGGCAGCAAAGGTGAAACAATAAAGACATCAGTCCCTACGATGAACAAGGTAAAGGCGCCTGTAATCAACCAGACGGCAGCGTTCTTCACGACATCCCATTCCTCCTGACAGAGCCGTGCAAAATAGATGCTGCTATCAGTTATATGGAGAGATGGAAAGGGGGTGCCTACACCTGCGTGGAGGGATCAAGGGGATAGGCCATGCAAAAGACGCGGCCAAGCTTCTCTGAGACACGCTCCTCGTAGGTAGTAAATCCATACGCTTCATAAAATGGTATGACAGCCTGATTCTTTTCTAAGACAGCGAGATGAAGAGAATGATAGCCGTTTTCCCGATACCAAGCGGTCAGGCAATCGAGAAACTCTTTGGCGTAGCCTCTTCCTTGTGCCCGGCTGTCGATCATGATCAATCCAAGCCACGGATGTCCGTCGCACCAAAATAGATAAAGAGTCAATAGCCATACTAGTCCAGCCTGAGGTTAAGGGAATTCCCCGATACACTTTCTTGCCCGTAAACTCTACAATAGCGGTATGGAGATTGTCTTACGAGGAGGAGCGCATGAGTACGTGGAGAGAAGACCTGGATACGTCCAGTGAAATGTTTTCGCTGATGCAGTCCATCTTTGCGAACGTCAGCGATGCCATCCTGGTGGTAGACCGCGACGGGTTGATCGCAGCGGTCAATGCCGCACTAGAGCAAATGACAGGCTGGACCGAGAAAGAATTGGTCGGGATCAAACATATTTGTGAGCTTTGTCTGGGGATGGCGACTTGCATGGAAGAGACGTCCTGTGCCGATTGCTTCTTCAAGCAGGTGCAGATGCCATCCTTTGAGATGCGCCTGCGAACTCGTGACGGCAGGGACTATCCCGTAACAGCGAGTTCTGCGAGATTGCCTGATGGCGCAAACGGCGAGCTGGTGATGGTGATCCGGGACATGTCTGCCCAGCAGCGCGCAGAAAAAGAGCGTTACCAGCACAAGCTGACGAACTACGCGATTGCTGCGCAGGAGGAAGAGCGCAAGCGTATTGCTCGCGAGCTGCACGATGGGGTTGGTCAGGCTCTTTACAGCATTTTGGTAGGATTGAACGTCGTTGGACAAGGACATTTGAGTGACCCGATCCGGCAGCATGTGAATGATCTTTTGCAGATGACTTCCAAGGCGATGGAAGAGGTCAAGCGGATGGCACTAGAGCTGCGTCCCTCCGCGCTGGATGACTTGGGGCTTTTGCCAGCCTTGCGCTCGTTGATGAAGAGGGTAGAGAAAAGCTTTGACATCCAGGTGGAGCTCCATGTTCAGGGAGAGCGCCGGCGCTATTCAGCAGCGATGGAAACGGCTCTCTACCGCATCGTTCAGGAGGCAATGACCAACACGGCCAAATACGCAAAGGCAAGTCAGCTGGGGATCGTGTTTGAGGACAGAGAAAAAGAAGTTGTGGTGACGATCGTAGATGATGGCGTCGGTTTTGAGGTAGAGAAGGCTTTGCATACGGGCAAGGGCTTGGGTATTTTCGGTATGAAGGAACGGGCACAGCTGCTAGGAGGTACAGTGGATATCCGGTCAGCTCCTGACGAGGGTACGACTGTCATCGTGCGCATTCCGGTTTCAAAGGAGGAGACGTAAACATGGCTATTCGCGTGCTGATCGCTGATGATCACGCCATCGTCCGTTCAGGGCTGGGGATGCTGATCAACGCCCAGGAGGATATGGAAGTCGTAGGGTATGCAGCAGATGGAAAGGAAGCGTGCGAGAAAGCCGGAGAGCTCCACCCGGATGTCGTGCTGATGGACCTGAGCATGCCCCCGGGGGAAAACGGTTTGACGGCAACCGCCAGACTGAAGGGGACGGCACCGGACATCCAGGTGCTCGTCCTGACCATGCATGATGATGAGGAGTATTTGTTCCGCGTCTTGCAGGCGGGTGCCGCAGGCTATATCCTCAAAAGCGCTCCGGACCTGGATCTTATTGCCGCGATCCGCTCCGTTCAGAAGGGAATGGCGTACCTGTATCCTTCTGCGACGAAATCGTTGATTGAGGAATTTTTGCAGATGGTGAAAAGCGGCGAGGAACAGGCGAAATACGAAATTCTCACCGAGCGGGAAAAGGAAGTGCTCGTGCTGATCGCCAAGGGCTTCAGCAACAAGGAAATTGCCGAGCAGCTGACTGTATCCGTGAAAACGGTTGAATCGCATAAGGCACATATCATGGAAAAGCTGCACCTGCGTACGCGGCCGGATTTGGTTCGGTACGCGATTAAAAAAGGGTGGCTCGATTTTGAATAGCAGGCATCGTACAGACCAGACCCGGGATATGATACCCGGGTTTTTCCGTTTCCGAATTTCAGTATTTTTTCAGGATGCACTCGCTATGATGGGGGGAGAAAGGAAGAGAAAGGGCGGTAGGAAATAAATGGGGAAACAATCGAAATGGACGAAATGGAAAGTGGGAGGCGGCCTGATGGTCTCTCTGGCCGTTCTCTTCCAGGTGGTGAAGGCAGACCCAGCGTTTGGGAAAGCAGTACAAGCAGCACAAGAAAATGAGGATTCCTACGACTCCGAAGAGACTGAACAGGCATCATCGGAAATGATGCCGGTCGATGACGAGGATGACCACTCCGATGCGGATGACAAGCCATCCGCTCTCCCGACTGTACCCGCAGTGTCCATGAAGACAGCGGTTCAGAAGCCAGCAGGGCATGATTCGGTCACTTCCGCTCATACGCAAAAGAGCACAGGCTCTTCGAAGCAGACGGTAACATCCAAACCGCCGAAGAGCCAGAAGACATCCTCCAGTGTAGCTCCAAAAGCAGAGTCAGCGGCACCATCCCCTGCTGCCAAAACGCCTGCTCCTGCGGTGAAGTCAGAGCCACAACTACAACCATCACAATCACAGGAGACTCCACCTGCAGAAAGTACAGCAGCGTCGGTGGATGCGAGCAAGGAAACCAGCATGGAAGCGGAGCCCCAACCAGAAGAAAGCCCATCTACGAAAACGGAGACCAAGGCTGCCAAGAAGAAAAAGTCACATACAAAAAGCCACCGATCGTGAATGGCTGCCGAAGGAGAGGGTCTTGATGCAACTAGAGGTACCCTTGCATGTCTATCGCTCTCGGGCCATGAATACCGATATCGAAGCCGTCTGGGAACGCGAGGCTCTTCGGGAGAGCACTTCGCTGGAGAAGATCGTAGACAAGTGGTTCCAAGTGGTTGAACAGCGTTTTAGCCGGTTTATCCCGGACAGTGAGCTTTCCTATCTAAATCGCCGTAGTGGAAGTCTGACGCTAGTATCGGGAGCAATGGTGGAGGTGCTGTCCCTGGCAGACACATTTCATATTCAAACAGAAGGCATATTCAGTCCATTCGTGTACGATGCGCTTCATGCTGCAGGCTACAGCCAATCCTATGACATCGTGAAACAGGCAGATGCGGTGACGTCAGGCGGGCCAAGCTTTGGCGCTTATTCCATGACGATCCATCCTGGGATGAAAGCGGTGCAGCTTCATACCGGCACACGCCTTGATCTGGGCGGGATTGTCAAAGGATGGTCAGCCGAAAAATTGGGTGATAAGCTCAAGCTCACATATGGGGTCAGACGTGGATTGGTCAACGCAGGAGGAGATGTGCAGGTATGGGGAGGAAGCAGCGCACAAGAGCCATGGAACATCGGTATCTCCAGCCCGTGGCATCCAGAGGAGGAGCTGGCGTTGGTTTCCTTGAGAGACGGGGCAGTGGCCACCTCCAGCGTTTACGGAAGAAGATGGAACCATATAAAACATGGCGTCCAGCATCATCTGATTGATCCTCGCACCATGCGTCCTGGCAGCAGCGATGTCGTCCAATGCAGCATCGTTGGGGACAGTCTCATCTCCTGTGAAAGTTGGGCGAAGGTTATTTGTCTGTTGGGGCTGGAGCGTGGACTTGCGCTGCTGCAAGCCAAATGCCCACGCATGGAAGCGCTGATTGTTTCGAAGACAGGAGACCTTCATTTACTCCGACGACATCAGCAGGAAAAGGAAAGATGGGAGACGGAGCATGTCGATTTTATACATGAGGCGGCCAATTAGGGGAAAGGAGTGCATGTTACATGACAGAATGGATCTTGCAGCTGCCTACCTGGGAGATGATTCGATTTTTCGGTTTGCTCTCGTATTATTTGCTCTTTGCGGGTGTTGTCCTTGGCATTAGCTACAGCTTCCCGGGATGGACTCCTAAGACAAAGGGAAAACTTTACAGGCTACACGGAGCAGTATCGGTTTCCGGTATGTTTATAGGCGTTTTTCATGCTATGCTGCTAGTGATTGATACGTACATGCCTTTTTCGTGGTATGAAATCCTGCTGCCATTTGCCGCTTCGCATTCCCCTGTCGTAAATGGGCTGGGAACGCTTGCGGCATACGGTATGGCAATCATTATTTTGACAACCGATCTGCGAAATAAACTGCACCGAAAAGTATGGCGAGTCATTCATTTTGCCTCTTATCCGACTTTTGTATTGGCGCTTGCTCACGGAATCGGAGGAGGCACGGACACCAAAGAGGGATGGATTTTTTTATCCTACGTCGTCACGTTTGCTGTTGTCTCGATTCTCTTGATTGCCAGAGCCTTTCTAGGAGGGAAGCGCAGCCTTGCACATTCTGCTGGTAGAAGATGATCCTAAGCTGGGTCCATTAATTCAATACAAATTAAGTCAGGACTATCATACAGTCGAATGGGTGGCAGACGCCGAGCTCGCTATGGAGTACCTAAGGCAGACCCACTATGATCTGTACATTTTGGACTGGATGATGCCCAAAAAAAGCGGTCTTGTGCTCTGTGAGGAAATCCGTGCAAGCCATGACTGGACCCCCATTCTGATGCTGACCGCACGAGATGCCATCGATGATCGCGTGACCGGACTTACGCGAGGAGCAGATGATTACCTGGTGAAGCCATTTGCTTTTGAAGAGCTGTTCGCCCGTATTCATGCGCTTTCGAGGCGAATACCTGTAGCTCAGAATCAGGAGCAGAGCTGCGAATACGCGGGAATCAGGCTGAACAGACAGTCACATGAGGTATGGCGAGACGAAAAGCTGCTTAACTTAACCAAAAAAGAGTTCCAACTGCTGGAGTTCTTCCTGCGCCATCCGGAAAAGGTCCTCACGCGGGAGCAAATCATCAATTACGTGTGGGGGCTAGACGCAATGATCACTCCTAATGCTGTCGACGCAGCGATCAAGCTGCTAAGGAAAAAGGTGGACGACGGGTTTGCGCAAAAGCTGATTCATAATGTCAGAGGTGTCGGATATCGTCTCTATGAAGCGGAGGAACACGAGCGTGTTTGAGCAGACGAGGAAACGTTTGACCCTCATGTACAGCGGGATGCTGGCTTTGATATTGCTGGTGGTGTTTGTCGGTTTCTATTGGACGCTCTCCGCGATCATGCTTCGCAATGAGCAGGCACAGCTGGAAGCAATCGGAGAAAAAGCCATTCATGAGTGGAAGGAATCGAGGGAGAGAAAGCTCCTTCCCCAGAGCTCGGAGGAAGAGGGGCTTATCGTTGAGAGGAGGATGGACTTCGATTTCTTGCAGCCTAACCAGCTATTCATGCTCGTGACAAAAGAGCAGCAGCTTTTCAAACTGAATGCTGAGCATGACAGCCAGCTAGCATCGGCTATTCAAAAAGCGATTTTGGAACATGAGCCAACCGCTGGGAGGATCGCGCATATCTCCGTAACAGCTGCGGGAGAAAATAAAATCTTTGCCGTCTACCGGCCCTTCTTCGCGGAAGACGACGCCCAGCTCTATCTTGCAGAAGACGTTTCCCGCATGGAGCAGCTTCTGCATCAAATGAGATGGACGTTGATTGTAACCGGAATTCTTTTGCTGGGGGGAGCGGCGCTGGTCGGCTACTGGTTTTCAGGACGTGCGATGATTCCGATCAATCAGTCCTATAAAAGGCAAATAGATTTCACAACGGATGCTTCGCACGAATTGCGCACACCGCTGAGTGTCATTTTGTCATCCGCCGAAATTTTGCAGGAAAAAAAGGAGTCGCTGCCGGCCTTTCACCAAACGGTGCTGCAAAGCATGTTGGACGAGATTCACCGAATGCGCAGGCTCGCGGATGATCTTCTGACATTGGCCAGAAGTGATGTCGAGGCCAATCAAAAACGCCATTTCCAAAAAGTGGGATTGTACGGACTGATTCGCGAGGTGGCCGAACGGATGCAAATCAAGGCATCTGCGAAAAAGGTAAAGATCGTTAATCGAGCCGCTCTCGAAGGAGTCTACCTAATGGGAGACGGAGATTCCATCCGTCAGCTGTTCTACATTTTGCTCGATAACGCCGTAAAGTACAGCGAAGAGGGGAGCGAGGTAGTCGTAGACGCGGTACTGGATGGGACAAACCGGGTAGTATGCTCGGTTCGCGACTACGGCAACGGCATTCCCAAGGAAGATTTGCCGTACGTATTCGAGCGTTTCTACCGCGCGGACAAGGCGCGTTCGAGGGAAGTGGAAGGGACCGGACTCGGACTATCGATTGCAGCCCAAATTGTAAAAATGCACAAAGGACAAATCAGCGTTAGCAGTTCCAAAGAACAAGGAACCCTGTTTAGTGTTGTCCTTCCAATCCTATCGAGTTAGCCAAGAGGTGATTTTGATCATGACACGCCAAGCAAAACAGCATTGGATCTCAAATAAGACAGAACGAACCTTGGTATACACAGCCCTCGTACTGGCTATTTTCATCGTGTTTTGGGGAAGCTGGCAGCTCTATCAGTATCCAGGAGACACCACTCACACGCGGGCGTTTAAATCGGTCTTTAAGGATTACGGTTCAATGGCAAGGCTTGCGCTCTTCGTCGTTCTCGCCCATTACGCAATCCTGTTTCTGTTTGAGAAGGGTCTAGTGGACCGGTGGAACCAAGTGAAGCAATGGCTGGTAAAAGCATCGCGCCTGGCTCGCCGCTGGCATACGCCTGCCGCCCTGGTGGCACTGTCGTTAATCGTCTTGCATGTTGTCGGAGCCTTTCTGTACGGAATTGAGCTTAATTTTGAGAATGTGAGCGGAATTCTTGCCGTCTGTGTGCTGATTCCTGTGCCGATATCTGGGCTTTTGAGGTACCGGAAGCTGGACAAGAAGTGGCATATGCGTTCAGGGATTGCGTTTGCCGTTCTTTTTTTCCTACATGCTTTTCTATAAATGATATAGGTAGAGTTTAAAACGGAGCGAAAGCGGCAAGAAGGCCAGACTATCGCTCCGTTTTGGTTTGCGCAATTGTCTTTACAGATTCATCATGCTGCGAAACAACTTCGTCTTCCCTCTGCTGACGGGAATTTCGGTCTGGCTGTTGTCGTTCATCTTGATCAAATACGTGTTGTTGAACCAGGGAATGATTTCTTTGATCTGACGCAGATTCAAAATATAGTTTCGGTGACTTCTGAAAAAATGACCAGAGCGGTTTAAAATAACTTCGAGTTCATTTAAGGAACGGTCCCATTTTTCGACGGTGTCCTTCGTCGCAATAAACAAGTCTCGCTCCCGGACAAAGGCAAAATAAATGCTGCTGACAGGGACAGGGATGATCTTGTTGTTTTTGCGGATACAGACCTGCTCGTCCAGAATTGCACCCAGCCCAGCATGGTCACCCGATGTGGGAGTGCGCTCGTATCCGTCCGGTTTATGCAAAAGGCTCTTCACTTTTTTGATCGCATCATCCAGCTGCGACTCCAAGATCGGTTTGGTGAGATAGCCAACAGCAGGAGTCGAAAAGGCTTCCAGTGCGTGCTCATGAAACGCGGTCGAAAAAACGATGAGCGGTGGCCGCGACAGCTGACTCAACTTTTGAGCAAATTCCAGGCCGCTCATCCCGGGCATTTGAATATCGAGAAAGAGAAGGTCAGGCTCCGAATTGACAATATGGGGAAGGGCATCAATCGGATTGTAATGGATGGAAATCACATCAATATCGATATACTTTTTCAGCAAATATTCCAATTCGGAACAAATAGCAGGCTCGTCATCGATAATCATCGTTTTCAAGAACATACGGATGCACATCCTTTCAAGAAGCAGTTAACGGGGCGGCAAAAGAAACGATCGTTCCGTCGCCAGGCGTGCTCTGGATTTGCAGACCGTACTCTTTTCCATAGATGGATTGCAGCCGCTGATGAACATTGGACAAGCCGATTCCCCGCGATTGATGATTCCAAATCTCAGCCAGGCGCTCTTCGCTGATTCCCACCCCGTTGTCTTCGATGCTGATTTTTACGTCATGACCGGACTCCTCTACACGTATCGTGAGGACGCAGTCGCTGATTTTGGGGAACAGGCCGTGGTGAATGGCGTTCTCGATGATTGGCTGCAGCGTCAGGATCGGCAGCCTTCGATCGAGCAGGGCTTCATCTATTTCCATGTTCACCTTCAGGCGGTTGGCGAATCGGACCTTCTCGATTTCCAGATAAGACGTAATCCCGTCCAGCTCTTCCTGCAAGCTGTGATAATTGCCTTTGCTTTTCAGATTGCGCCGGAAGATGTCGCTCAAATTGCCGATCAAGCTTCTCGCCTGTTCAGGGTTTGTCCGACAATAAGAGCTGATCGTGCCCAGCGTATTAAACAAAAAATGCGGGTTGATTTGCGCCTGCAGGGCATTTACCTCCGCTTGCTGCCGCATCTTGGACTGATGCTCGATTTCGGCCAGCTCGATTTGGACGGACAAGAGATTGGCCAAGCCGTCCAGCAATTTCTGGCTGGTCTGGGACGATTGGAAGGAAGCGCTTTTCAAGTAAAATTGCAGTGTCCCAATCGGTTGATTTTGATGGTACAAAGGCGCGGCGATCACCGACTTTAGACGAAGCGAGCGGGGAGTGGATGGATTTTTGTCCAGGCACACCAATGCATTTTGCGTCAAAACAGATTCCGCAACTTGTACGCAAAGCGTCTCTTTTTGCACATAGTTTTCCAAAACGGCGCCTTTCGCGGCCAAAAGCTTCTCCCGGTCTGTAATCGCAACAGCGTCGACCATGGCAATTTCACGGATGATTTCGGCCGTTTTTCCCGCAGAGGAGACAGTAAGTCCTGTCCGCAGGTGCGGCAGAGTCTGACTCGCGATGGACAGCGCCAGATTGGCACCCAAAGCGCCAGACTGGTCCTGCATCATTTTCATATTCAAAAAGATACGCGTGAAGATCAACAGTCCGATAACGGTCACGAGTGTCGTGGGAATAGCGATTTTCATTTCCAGCTCGAGTGCCGCCGAAAACGGTCTTGCGATGAGCAGCACCATCACTTTTTGAATCAGCTCGGCGACCAGGCCGACCAGCACGATATGCTGCCATTTCAAGCGAAACAGATTGATTTTGTTGCTGACCATTCCTCCGAAGACGCCTGCCATAACGGTCGAGATGGCACAGGCGGCAGCGGTAAAGCCCCCGATCGAATAGCGATGAATACCTCCTATGATACCTGCGATCAATCCGACCACGGGTCCCCCGATCAATCCTCCCACAACCGCTCCGACAATGCGTGTATTCGCGAGAGCATCATTGATGCGGATGCCGTGCTCCGTTCCAATCACAGATAGGAAGCCAAACAGCGTGGAGAGGATCACGATCCGCTTCCAGTCGTTTTTCCCGTACACAATGTTTCGAAAATAATCCAGCTGGCCGATGATGAGGGAGATCACCGCGATCCCGGATATGTTTTCCAGCAGTCTCAGTAGCATGGTGAAAGTCATAATAGCCCCCTTATGGTAAAGAGTAGCTCGATCAGGAATATTAATCAACGCCATTCAAATGGGATTATTGGCAGGTCAGCTGCCGTTTTTGACCACTCGGGACGAGTTGATAGATACCGGGAAAATGATCGATCTAAAATAAGGACAGTTCAGATTATTCGAATCCGTTTCGGGGGAAAATGAAATCCCTTTCAAAGCAAATGATGCCCCTCTTGCACATGCAAAGGTATTGTTTCATTTGCAAGCGGTTTCAATATCTCCGGCGCAGAAGGTTCGAAGCAAACAAGAGGAGGGTACAACAATGGCTCAATTGAGCGAACGCGAAAAGTCACGGCGTATCACAAGCAACATCTTTAAAGGCTCACTCGGAAACCTGATCGAATGGTACGACTGGTATGCCTATGCAGCTTTTGCGGTCTATTTTTCGTCCCAGTTTTTCCCGAAAGGAGACCCGACCAGCCAGCTCTTGAACACAGCAGCAGTATTTGCTATCGGATTTTTGATGCGTCCGATCGGGAGCTTGCTCCTAGGACGCTACGCTGACCGTCACGGCCGCCGTGCAGCGCTGACACTGTCTGTGACCATCATGGCCGGCGGATCTCTGGTCATTGCCTGTACGCCGGGCTACGAAACGATTGGCGTATTTGCTCCTATCATTCTCGTTTTGGCTCGTTTGCTCCAAGGGCTGTCGCTCGGTGGAGAGTATGGAACTTCCGCAACCTATCTGTCCGAGATGGCTGACAAAGGTCGCCGCGGCTTCTACTCCAGCTTCCAGTACGTTACACTGATCAGTGGTCAGCTGGTTGCGCTGGGTGTACAGATTATTTTGCAGCAAATCTTGAGCGAAGATGCTATGCATACATGGGGCTGGCGCATTCCTTTCGTGATCGGAGCCTTGGGGGCATTGGCTGTCCTGTGGCTGCGCCGTAGCATGGACGAGTCTGATCAGTTTGAGAAAATGGGAACGAAAAGCCGGGACAAGGCTGGTACCCTCAAAGAGCTGATGAAGCATCCGAAGGCAGTCATGGCAGTAGTCGGTCTGACTCTCGGGGGAACCATCGCTTTCAACACATACACGACTTATTTGCAAAAATTCATGGTGAATACGGTGGGACTGCCGAAAGAGGAAGTCAGCTGGATTAACTTTGTCGCCTTGCTCGTATTCGTCATCCTGCAGCCGATTGCCGGCGCGCTGTCCGACCGGATTGGCCGACGTCCACTGCTGATTGGCTTCGGGGTTTTGGGAACACTGTTTACCGTTCCGCTGTTCCTGCTCATGGAGCATACCAAAAGCCCGTACATGGCGTTCCTCTTGATGCTGATCGGTCTCATCATCGTCACAGGCTATACATCGATCAACGCGATCGTAAAAGCCGAGCTGTTCCCAACGGAAATCCGCGCTCTGGGTGTTGGCTTCCCGTATGGGGTGACCGTAGCGATCTTCGGAGGTACAGCGGAGTTCATCGCACTGTGGTTCAAAAGCATCGGGGTCGAGTCCCTCTTCTACTACTATGTAGCCGCTTGTGTTGCCTTGAGCCTCGTCGTCTACTGGCGCATGGGTGAATCCTCGAAGACTTCCAAGATCGAGGCTGAGCTCGAAGGCAAGCATACCGCATAATGGAAGAACGGAAAGCTTTCGTTCGTCATCAAAACAGTTAGGAACCGCCAGGAAGACCAGCCGCCATGCTTGTGGGCTGGTCTTTTTGCTGTGTCAAACCTGTGACAGAAACTGGATAATATCAGGGTGTTTTCTCCCCACTTTAGGGGATTTCCCCGAATTACTTCTGCCTCAGCCACGGGATAGAATGAAGGCGTAAAGGAACGACGCCATGAAAGGCACAAAGAAAGGAGGAGAGCACGATGGAGACGCAGACAAACAGCCCGGAAAAAAAGAAGGGTCACAAGCAGACGGGCCCGCAGACAGAACAGGAAAATCTCAAGGGTACGTTTGCCGCTGTGCTGATCGTCGGAGGAATCATTCTCCTCAGTTGGTTTGGTGTTTTTGGCCTTTTCCTAGAGCGTGCATAAGAGGGGAAGCGAAGGAGGGTACGTATGCATTTGCATCGGTTTGAAAAAATTTGGTTGATGCTGGGAGCAGGTGGGCTGGCCTTGTTTATCCTGCTGCTGTGCGTGAACGCATTTGCGATGGGGATGGCTCCGCCCAGCAATATGGAAATGATTGATCCGAAGAAGGTAGCAGAGACACCGCCTTTTGATAAACCAGGCTTGAAGCAGGTAGGAGATAAAGAATACGACGCCTACATGACGGCCTTTGCTTTTGGCTTTTCGCCGACCAAAATGGAAGTTCCGGTAGGCTCGACGGTTAATTTTCACGTGACGAGTCCAGATGTGATCCACGGCTTCCAGATTCCTGGTACGAACGTCAATTTCATGGTCATGCCGGGACATATCAACTCGGCGACATACACCTTTGACAAGCCAGGTGAGTACTTGATCATTTGCAACGAATATTGCGGCGCCGGTCATCAGGTGATGGCGACGACGATCATCGTGAAATAGAGCGAGGTGATTTTACATGGTAATCGCACGAAAGGTTGATACAGATAGACTGCCTTCTACTGTTGCCCGTCCGGCAGCACGTCTCGGATTGTCGTATATCTGGGTGGCGTACATTGCCTTTGGGCTTGCAGCGCTTGCTGGTATGGTGCAGGGCATGGTGCGCGGCGGGATCATGGAGCTTCCCAGCTGGACGAATTACTATCAGATCTTGACGGCCCACGGTGTGCTGATGGCACTTATTTTTACGACGTTTTTCATCGTTGGCTTTCTTCTGACAGGTGTAGCGCGCACAACTGGAGGTTCGCTTCACAAAACGGCACTCGGGTGGGGCTGGGCTGGCTGGATCCTGATGGTAGTCGGTACGCTGATGGCTGTTGTCACGATCCTGATGAACGAAGCTTCGGTCCTGTACACGTTTTATGCGCCGCTAAAAGCATCTCCGTTCTTCTACATCGGGGCAGCGCTTCTCGTCGTCGGCAGCTGGTTCGCAGGCTTTGCTGTCTTTGCCAGCTATCGCAAATGGAAAAAAGAGAATCCTGGAAAAATCTCTCCACTTTTTGTGTTCATGTCAGTGACGACGTTTGTGATGTGGATTATCGCGACGCTTCCCGTAGCGGTCGAGGTTATTTTTCAGCTAATCCCTTGGTCGCTGGGCATCTCGCCAACGATCAACATCATGCTGAGCCGTACCTTGTTCTGGTTCTTCGGACATCCGCTGGTTTATT
The DNA here is from genome assembly GCF_046622605.1 of Brevibacillus centrosporus. NCBI lineage: Bacteria > Bacillati > Bacillota > Bacilli > Caryophanales > Paenibacillaceae > Brevibacillus > Brevibacillus centrosporus. Next base: position 437,501 of record NZ_CP176856.1, read on the forward strand.
TCTGGCTGATGCCGGCGTACATCGCGTGGTATGTGTGTGTGCCGCGGATTATCGGCGGGCATGTTTTCAGTGACTCGCTCAGCCGTCTCGCGTTTATCCTCTTGCTGCTGTTCTCGATTCCGGTCGGCTTCCACCATCAGCTGATGGAGCCAGGGATCTCGGCTGGCTGGAAAATGATTCACGTGACATTGACGCTGATTGTCGTCATCCCATCGCTCATGACAGCCTTCTCGATGTTTGCGATCTTCGAAACCACGGGACGCAAAAAGGGAGGAACCGGTCTCTTCGGCTGGCTGAAAAAGCTGCCCTGGACAGACGTACGCTTCTTCGCTCCGTTTGTAGGGATGCTCTTCTTTATCCCTGGCGGTGCAGGCGGTATTATCAACGCAAGTAACCAGATCAATGCGGTTGTGCACAATACGATTTGGGTTACCGGGCACTTCCACATCACCGTGGGAGCAGCCGTAGCACTTACATTCTTTGGGGTCAGCTTCTGGCTCATCCCTGTACTGACAGGGCGGACTCTTACGCGCACTGCCAATCGGATGGGGATGGTCCAAACCGTATTCTGGGCAGTAGGGATGTTCCTGATGTCGTTTGCCATGCACACAATGGGTCTCTCGGGAGCTCCACGTCGGACTGACTATACGACCTACATGGATCATCCGACGGCATTGGGCTGGATGGATTATCAACGGGTGATGGCTTTTGGCGGAGGACTGCTGTTTGTGGCAGCGATCCTGCTGATTCTCATCCTCGTGTACCTGACCTTCTACGCACCAAAAGGCTACACCGAGTATCCGATTGGGGAAACGGAAAAAGAGCAGCAGGTACCGCGCTTGCTGGAAAGATGGCCGGTATGGATTGGACTCGTCGCTTTCCTGATCGTGATGGCGTACGGTTATCCGATCATGGAGCAGATTCATCATCAGGCCCCAGGCTCGCCGCCGTTTAAAACGTGGTGATTCAAAAAATAATGGAACTCAAAAATCCACTCGTCTCATAAGAGCGAGTGGATTTTTCGTTGATCATTTAGTAGTAAAGGGCAGCCAATTCTGTAAAGGCAAGAATCAGATACCCGATGGCAAGCAGCCATAGAGCGAGCAGTCTGAGGTCTTCCTCTTCAAATGGCATGGGACTCCTCCTTTGTCTCTGGTTACTACCAAGGTATTCAAAAGGAGGGGCATTGGTTTAGCTTATGGCAGGTAAATCATCTTTCTCGTCATGCCGCCATCGACGATCAGCTCTGTGCCCGTAATAAAATCGTTGTCCTTCTGGGTCAAAAATAGGCAGGCGCGGGCAATGTCATCGGGTACACCGACACGCCCTGCTGGATGCTGGGCATGATCTTCGGGACGCAGAGCGGAGTAGTCGCCATTTTCGATCCAGCCTGGAGAAATTGCATTGACCCGGATACCGTCAGGACCGAGGGAAACAGCGAGTGCATGAGTCAAGGCGAGAATCCCGCCTTTGGAGGCTGCGTACGCTTCGCTATTGGGCTCAGACATGTGCGCACGCGAAGAGGACAGGTTGACAATGGCTCCTTTGCCCTGTCTTTTCATGATTTTGGCTGCCTCCCGCGAGCCGAGAAAGACGCTGCGCAGGTTGGTGTTGAGGATATGATCCCACGCTTCTACAGGGAGCTCGTAAGGGGATTCCCAAGTGGACAGCCCGGCGTTGTTGATCAGCACGTCCAATCGACCCCAGCGCGCGTCGACCATGTCCATCAGCTGTTCGATTTCGTGTGGCTGGCTGACATCTGTTTGGTGGAACGTGGCAGAACCAGTAGTAGCCGAGGAGGCTTGGATGGCTTGGGCGACAGCCTCTCCAGCTTCTCGGTTTCGTTCGGCGATGATGACATGCGCGCCATTGGCAGCGTACAAGGTGGCTACGGCACGTCCAATCCCGTTTCCGGCACCTGTGACGATGACAATGTTATCCATGAATGTCATGTTATTGTCCTCCTAACAATAGAAAAGTGAGATTGAAAAATATAGTTGCGAAAAATACCTAACTATAATAAAGTAAGTAATGTTCGTATTATGAATCAACTGTGTGAAACAAAAGGAGGCCCTCACATGCAAACAGATCAGAAATTAACAGCCGAACAGGCGATGGAAGCAAGACATAGCGTACGTAAATACGACCCGAATGTAGCGATCCCTCAAGGGGAATTGAACGAAATCCTGCGTCTGGCAGCTAGCGCGCCATCCTCATGGAACCTGCAGCACTGGCGCTTTCTGGTCGTAACCGATCCGGCTATCAAGCAAAAGCTGCTACCAATCGCGTACAACCAGCAGCAAGTCGTAGATGCCTATGCTACTATCATCATACTGGGAGATCTGGAAGCAGACAAGGCTGCGACTGTCGTGTACGACCAAGCGCTGGCAAAGGGTCTGGTACCTCAGCAAGTTCGCGATACGATGATTTCCCAAGTCGAGAATGCGTATAAAAACAATCCGGAAATGGCACGCGATGAAGCGATACGCAATTCCTCCTACGCTGCTATGCAGTTGATGCTGGCTGCCAAAGCGAAAGGCTATGACACTTGCCCGATGGGAGGCTACGACAAAGCGAAGCTCGTAGAAGCCTTGAACATCCCGTCCCGTTATATCCCATCGCTAATGCTCACTATTGGGAAAGCCGCCGTGCAAGCACATCCAACAGATCGCCTCGGATTAGACCAGCTGGTTATTGAAAACAGTTTCTAAAGAAAAAAAGGGAGCGCTAACGTTAAAATGTACCCTATAGAGTAGACACGTTAAAAAAGTCTACCTATAGGGTACTTTTCTGTATAATTAAGAAAAAAATCGGGGCTGGGGAAAGTATGAGCAAGAAGATATTTACGGAAAAAGAGATGAACCAACTAAAGCGAAATTCTCACATCAAATCAGTAAGTGCGAAGTCAATTACTTATACCGATGAATTTAAGCGTATTTTTATTGTTGAATACGAAAAAGGAAAATTTCCAAGACAGATCTTTGAGGAATATGGGTTTGATGTGGATGTAATTGGACCACAGAGAGTGAAGTCATCTGCAGATAGATGGCTTAACGCATACCGCGAAAACGGGTTGCTTGGGTTGCATGACAGTAGAACCGAAAACACTGGACGCCCTCGTGAAAAGGAACTGACTCTAGAGGAAAAGTACGCTCGTTTAGAGGCTCAAAACAACTTATTAAAAGCCGAAAATGAACTGTTAAAAAAGATTCGTATAGCAGAAAGGGGGCTGAAGGAAAGCCCGTAGTCCTGCCTCCTGACCAGAAATATATGCTTATCCGTTCCGTCATTGAAAAGTACCAGCTTAAACATATGGTGCGTTATCTTTGTGAAGTAGCAAGTGTGTCTCGTAGCGGTTATTATAATTATTTCTCGGCTAAGTCGCAGGAACAGAGAAAGAAAAAAGACCAGAAGGATGAAATTGCAAAAGAGATCATCTTAAAAGCCTTCCATTTTAAAGGGCGTAAGAAAGGGGCTCGTCAAATTAAAATGACCTTGGCGGGTCAATTTCAAGTTGTCTTCAATTTGAAGCGTATTCGGAGGATTATGAAGAAATTTGCCATCATTTGTCCCATTCGAAAGGCAAATCCATATAGACGAATGATGAAAGCCACACAGGAGCACCGAGTTGTACCCAACCTTTTAAACCGAAAATTCAAACAAAATATTCCTGGGAAAGTGCTTTTAACGGATATCACCTATCTATATTACGGCAAAGGTCAAAAAGCCTATCTATCCACGATAAAAGATGGTTCGACCAATGAGATCTTGGCCTACCATGTGTCAGACCGTATCACCATGGACTTAGCTACGGATACCCTTCTCAAATTAAAAAAGAATCGAAACTTTAAGAGGGCAAAAGATGCCATGATCCACTCCGACCAGGGAACGCATTATACTCACCCTGACTTTCAGAAATTGGTGAAGAAACTTACATTGTGCCAATCGATGTCAAGACGAGGGAATTGTTGGGATAACGCCCCTCAGGAGTCCTTTTTTGGTCATTTTAAAGACGAAGCCTCGATTAAGAAATGTACGAGTCTTGAAGAATTAAAACGTGAAATTAAGCATTACATGACGTACTACAATCACTATAGATACCAATGGAATTTAAAAAAGATGACCCCCGTTCAATACAGGGATCATCTACTGAGAGCTGCCTAGACTTTTTAAAAGTGTCCTTTACAAAGGGTACATTTTACGTTAGCGTTTCCTTTTTCTACGTATATGAATTTATAAGCGATAGGCTTATGAATTCCGGAGCGCATAAAAAACTACCGCTAAAACGCGATCGCTCCTCTTTGAAAAGTCCTCGAAAGAGGTTTTTTTATGTAAACGAGATTCAACGATCAAACCTGAGCACGACTGAGTCTTGAATGGGCAGATAGCCAATCGCCTGATAGATCCGGTTTGAGGTCGGATTGGCGAGATCGGTGTAAAGGGAGCAGAACTGGTAGCCCGCATCCAAAAGCTGTTGACTGAGTATAGCGACGCATGTGGACGCGTAGCCATTTTTGCGCCTGCTCAGCGGCTTTTTGAGCCTGGACACCATGAAGTGATGCCCGCTGTTCCATGAAGCTTTGGCCTTTTCCAGCGCATCCACAGCGCGGGTAAAGGTCTGCCATTCCATGCGAATCCCTCCCGATTTGACCGATTCATACATGCTTTCATTAAAGATATCTGGTAATAAAAGGAGTGTCTAGTGGGTAGCACGCAAGCAAGCCCCATTTTCTACCATACGTGTAAATACGCATTCGCAACGATAGGTCGCTGGTCATTCTGGGCTGGAAAAATCGCCTGATTACCTTCTCCGTCCGCTTGGCGCCGCGCAAGCTTGTGACTGCGATCGCGCGTCGGGTACAGAGCAAGGTGTAGGCAGGGAGAGTCGCGGCTCTTCCTACCCTTTTGTCGTTATGTTTATGGCCTTGGCTGCTGGGAGCTCGACTGTGATCGTAGTTCCTTCTCCGAGCGTGCTGTTGACGTACAACCGCCCACGATGCAGCTCGACGATTTCCTTGCAGATGGCTAGTCCCAGTCCACTTCCGGACTGCTTGGATCGACCCTTGTAAAACTTCCCGGTAATATGAGGGAGGTCGTCTGCATCGATGCCCTCGCCGGTATCCCCAACGGAGATCATCAGTCTGCCGCCGGATTCCGTGGCGGTAACCGTGATGGTGCCGTCGCGGGGGGTAAATTTGAAGGCGTTGTCGAGCAAATTGACAAACACCTGCTTGAGACGGTTGAAATCGCCCATGATCGCGAGGGGAGCAGGGGGAATCTCCAGCTGGAGCGCCACCTGTTTTTCCTGGGAGCGAATCGCGAATTGCAGGTGAACGTCGTCTAATACCTCCCGCAGATCCATGCGCTCCAATGACAGCTTCATTTCCCCAGATTGAAACTTGGAGAAGTCGAGCAGCTCCTCCACGATTCCGATCAGGCGGTCCGTTTCCTTGGAGATGACCTCCAGCCCGAGCATCGTCTCTTCAGGCTCCTCCAGCCCTCCCGAGATCAGCGTTTCGCCCCAGCCTTTGATGGACGTCAGCGGGGTGCGCAGCTCATGGGAAACGGAGGAGATAAAGTCGTTTTTCAGCTTTTCATTTTTCCCGATCTCCGCTGCCATGTAGTTAAATGTCTCAGCGAGTGTGCCTACTTCGTCGTCGTAGCGTTTGGCGGCACGAGCCGAGTAGTTTCCTTTTGCCATTTGGATCGCGGCTTTGGTCAGGTCCTCGATCGGGTCCACGATACGCTTGGCGATGATCAGGCTGAGGGCAAAGGCAAAGAACACCACGCCCGCACCGACACCCGCTCCGTACAAAGCAATCTGGTTGACGGCGTGATATAGCGGCTCGGCTGAAATCGTATAGCGCAGGACCCCGGCATATTCCCCTTGGAAGGTAAGCGGCGTGGACACTGCGATGACGCGTTCGCGAGTCTGCGGGCTTTTCCCCACATGAATCCCTGTCAAGCCCCTCAGAGCATCGGAAACATCAGGTGTATCAATGATTTCTCCTGTTTGAAAACCGTATGAGTTCAAAATGACCTTTCCACTTACATCGAGCACTTCGATTTTTGCATACTCTTCGTTCGAGGCGTTCTCCAAAATGTAGCGCGCCTTGTCTTTGAGGCGATAGCCGGTAGCGTACTTGTTGATAAAATTGGTATAAGTCGTGGAGCGGGTCACCAACGCTTCGGTAGCTGTGCCGAAGTAGTAGGTGTGCACGGCCCAGTAAAACAACCCTTCCAGCACCAGAACGATCAAGAGCAGGATCAGGCCGAAATAAACAATCAGCCGGGTCCTAATTCCCTTCATCGGTAACGTCCTTTCGCCATAGGTAGCCATAGCCCCATACCGTCTCCAGGAAGGCGGGGTGGGCGGGATCGTATTCGATTTTTTGGCGGATGCGGCGAATGTTGACATCGACGATTTTCAAGTCGCCGACGAAGAATTGACCCCATACGGCAGTCAGAATTTCGTCGCGGCTGATCGCTTTGTTCGCATTCTCCGCCAGCAGCTTGATAATCGCAAACTCTTTGGGGGTCAGGACGATTTCCTGATCCTTTTTGATCAGCTTCCGTTCATCCAAAAGCAGCGTAAAGGGATGAATGTCGATTTCATTTTTTTCAACAGGAGCCTCGATAGGGGTTAGCCGGCGGTGCAGCGCTTTTACACGCGCCAACAGCTCTGCCGGACTGAACGGCTTGCTTACGTAGTCGTCGGCCCCGAATTCCAAGCCCATTACTTTATCGAGCTCCTGGCTTTTCGCGGTCAGCATGATGATCCCGAGGCGAGGATATTTTTTGCGCAGCAGACCGCATACCTCGAAGCCGTCCATGCCCGGCAGCATGACATCCAGGATCGCGATCTCCAAATTCTGTTGGCTGTCCGCAAGCGCCAGTGCTTCTTCCCCAGTCGTTGCCTCCACGACTTCAAAGCCTTCCCGCTTCAGGTTGATGCGGACAAAATCGCGAATGGACTTTTCATCTTCCAGCAGCAGCACTTTCATCGTGTTCGCTCCTTTCCTGTATAGCTTGTGACGATTGTCGCTCCTCGATTAAAGGGGAATCCGCAACGGGCGGTAAAGCTGACGGATCTCATCCTGTGTCAGTAGCATCGCCTTGTACTTCTGCAAGGAGGCGGAGTCCAGATCTGGCGTTCCCTGAGGGGAAATCGCTACGAGTACCTGCTTTCCCTCTTCTTTCAGCAAGACATAAGGAGCATGCTTTTGTTTGAGCTGGTCCTCGACCTGGCTCCAGGACTTTTGCGGGATCGTATGCAGAGCAAGCAGCTCCGCTTTTGCCTTCGTTTCCTCGTCAAAATAGAGCAGGTGAATGATGGGAGAATCGGACTCTTGCCCGATTTCGATCGTGTATCGATCGCCCCATTTTTTTGGAATGCGAAAATCGATGGCATTTCCGTAATTTTGGTAATGGTCTTCGACGTGAGTCAAGCCAAAAGCCCCATCCCAACGGTAATAGGACGATATCCACGGGATGGCCACCATAGGCAGATCGTCCGTGCTTTTTGGCTGCGTACTTACGCCGATCTCGATGATTCCATCGCCATTGATGTCCTCGCTGTACAACGGATAGGGCTTGAACGTCAAATCCATCTGTCCCTCGACTTTTGCCAGCGGATTGCGCAGCTGCCCGTTCTCCAGCAGCAAGAGATCGGTCGAAGCCGAATGCGCACCAAGCCCTGCTTCCACGAACAATCCGTTCTGCTTCTCGGAGGCTTTCCCGATCAATGCCTGTTCATAGCCATTTACCCCGCCATCGAGGGCGAGCTCTACGATCTTGTCGAATTTGTCATGGGACACCCCGTAGATTTGCGCCTGGGAAGTCAGATTGTTGTGGTCATGGATCACGAGAGCGAGCTCCGCCTGATCGTCTCCCGTCAAATCACCAACGGCCAAGACGGAATACGTCTGCTTCAACAGCTCCTTCAGGTTCCCTTCTGCGAGGGAGAAGACAGAAAGCTCTTTGTTCAGATCGTCACCTCCGCCAAAACCGATCAGCATTTCGGGGATGTGGTCTCCCGTCATGTCCAAAAATTGAACGTAATCAAGCTCGCTCCCAATGCCTGTATAGGTGGCTACCTTTGACCAGCTGCCTTGCTTTTGGGAGAGGATCAATACGCCGATTTCATAGTCGGTTTTTTCCGACTTGTAAAAGGCAGTGACCTCTGGGGAGCCATCTCCGTTCAAATCCTGCAGCGAAACGGCACTAGACTCGTCAGGATGCAGGGGGACAGTCAATTGAGAGCCGGGCGGCAAAAACTGCATTACCGCCTGATTGATCGATTGCTGGTCACCATCTGCGGAAGGTGCCCGCATCAATTCGTTAGGCGTATCGGTTAGACCGCATCCACTCAGAAGTGTGGAGGTGATTGCGGCAGCGTATAGCCATGCCTTTTTCATGAGGAAGATTCCTTTCTGCTCTTAGGTCGATTGACTCTATTGTAGCCTGACAGACTCATAAAGTTGTTGCAAACCGGTTAAAAAACCCCTGCGTGACCTATGTGCCAAGAAGTATCCGTTTTTAGAGGAAAGCCTGGATCTGCTCATCTGATAAAAAAGAACGAAGAAAACAGGAAAATATTACTTGCAACATTTGGCTTATCCCACTCGTTAAGAATACGAAAGGGAAGGGTATACATGGGTGTAACGATTTGGAAATAGACAAAAGAACCCGGTAGAAGGAGGACGATAGTATGAAAGCATGGTATAAATCTTTGGTGGCTGTCGCATGCAGCGGCGCAATTCTCTTTGGCGCGGGCCTGGGGGCTGATCCGGTTCAAGCGAAAGCAATCAACACGCAGTCTTTTGCATCCGTTGTCCTATTGCCGCCTCAGACGAACATTCCATTTCAGATTCAATTTGTGGATGGCTTCAAGGTCAATGTGACGAACGGTTTGACAAAAGCAGTCAGTACCTTTGATGTGTCTGCCAATAAAGCGACATATGTACGACAAGGAGTGTACCAAGGAAACGGCAAGCTGGCAAAGAAAATGAACGGTTTCTCGCAAAAGCTGGCCCAGCTGATCCCGTACTATGATGCCAATGGCAATCTGCGCTGGAAAGGTCAGCAAATCATTTGGGGCGTAAACGGGGAAGACCGCATCGCCGTCGCGACCAGCGTCTGGAACGTCGTAGATCAAAGGCCGCAGCTGCTCAGCGTTTCTCTACAAAAGGCGGACTGGGACAACTTGCCGTCCACGGAGGTAGATGTCAACAGCGGCTTCAGCATGGGGAAAGACATTACCTATGTACTGGACACAAAGTACGCGGATGTGACAGGGGATGGTGTGAAGGACCACATCTTCTTGATCGGAGATAAAATGGGCAGCGCCATGAACCTGCGAGCAGATCATCTTCGCGTCGTCGTACGTGAAGGGGAGTCCAACCAGCAAACCTTCATTTCCGTAGGTCAACGGGACAGCGGCCATCTGCCAAAGCTCGCGATCGCGCATGGCAATCCGGATGGAATCAAAGACATCCTGGTAACCATGCCAAATGCAACGGGGGATACTTACAGCCTGTTAACCTGGAAGGACAACCGACCTGCGGCAATCGTAGACCAAGCGCAGCTGAACGCACGAAGCGTTTATCAGCCCGTCATCGGTGCTTACGGGGAAGCGGTTGCGATGAAAAAAGGGAAGTAATTCAAAAGAACCAAGATCTCCGGAAGGAAGGAAAGCTCCTTTTTCACGATGTGAAGAAGGGGCTTTTTGTTTTTATGCCAGAAAGAATAGCCAAACCTGCCTTTTGGCGCTTCGCTAAGCGATAAAAAGTGATTAAATCGTAATTGTTACGTTTTATCTTGACATCCTTATCCGAGTGGGTGTAGGATAATCAACAAATCGTAATTGTTACGATTTAAAAAACTCTCAAGGAGCGAATAAAAGAATGACAGACAAACGGATACCCGTTACGGTCTTGAGTGGCTATTTGGGAGCGGGCAAGACAACCCTGCTCAATCATGTGTTGAACAATCGCGATGGGCTGCGAGTAGCCGTTATTGTTAACGATTTAAGTGAGGTAAATGTAGATGGTGCTCTCGTTTCACAAGGGGGGGGGATCTCTCGAGTGGAGGAAAAGGTAGTGGAAATGTCCAACGGATGCATCTGCTGCACACTGCGAGAGGATTTGCTGACAGAAGTCGAGCGACTGGCTTTGGAAGGGCGATACGATTACATACTGATCGAATCGACTGGCATCGGTGAGCCAGTGCCTGTTGCACAAACCTTCACGTATCTGGACGAGGAAAATGGAATCAATCTCTCTGCCCACTGCCGCTTGGATACGATGGTAACAGTCGTGGATGCGTATCGCTTCTGGCATGACTTTTCCTCGGGAGAAAGTCTGCTGGACAGAGAGCAGGCCGTAGGGGAGGAAGACACCCGCGAAGTGGTCGATCTGCTGATCAGCCAAATTGAGTTTTGCGATGTCCTCATCCTGAACAAATGCGATCTGGTTGACCCAGAGGATCTGCAGCAGCTGGAAGGAGTTCTGCGCAAGCTGCAGCCGAACGCCCGGCTGATTCGCTCCAAACGGGGACAGGTAGAGCCACACGAAATTTTGAATACAGGCCTGTTTGATTTTGAACGTGCCAGTCAGTCGGCGGGCTGGATTGCCGAGCTGCAAAAAGAGGAGCATACACCAGAGACTGATGAGTACGGGATTTCCTCTTTTGTCTTTCGTGCAAGACGCCCCTTGCATCCCGAACGCTTTGGGAAATGGCTCAGCCAATGGCCGGAAGAAGTCGTCCGGGCAAAAGGCTTCTTTTGGCTGGCGACACGCAATGATGTGGCCATGACGCTGAGTCAGGCTGGGCCTTCGATCGAGGTGGGAGTTGCCGGGCTTTGGACAGCAGCGCTACAGGAAGCAGAAAGACAAATTCTGCTCGCCGAAGATCCAGAGTGGCAAGCAGGATGGGATCCCGAGCATGGAGATCGAATCAATGAGCTTGTCTTTATCGGCATCGACTTGAACCGGGAGCAGATCGAGGACCAATTGCAGATGTGCCTGTTGACCGACGAGGAGTTCGCGGCTGATTGGTCGCTGCTTCCGGATCCGTTGCCTACGGCTGACACCGTCGTAGAGACAATGACTTCCTGAGGAGGAGATAACAGATGAGAGTCAATATTACCTTGCAATGCACAGAGACGGGGGACCGCAACTATATCACAACGAAAAACAAACGCACCCATCCCGAGCGGCTGGAGCTGAAAAAGTACTCTCCACGCTTGAAAAAATACACCCTACACCGGGAAACCAAATAGGCTGAGCGTCGTGAAAAAGCTCTCCATCCTTCGATAAAACGAGGATGGAGAGCTTTGATTTTCCTATGGGTCCTTATAGTAGGATGAGTCCCAGGATGGCTACCACGACGATACCTGTAATACCTTGAACGAGTGTTGCCAAAGTTTGAGCGCGATAAGCAGTAGTCAGGCTCATTTTGGAAAATTGCGTAACAACCCAGAAATAGGAGTCGTTTACGTGGCTAACGACCATCGCCCCACACCCAATCGCCATAACGGTCAGCATTTGTCCGATTGGAATGGTGCCCATCATCGCATCCAGTCCGAGAGAAGGTAATAGTGGCATGGCAATGGTTGAAGTAATGACCAGAGAAGCCGTTGAGCTTCCCTGAGCGGTTTTAATGACCGCTGCAATCAGGAAGATAACAATCAATCCGCCTACGCCGACAAAAGCTACGTTTCCATCTAATAAGGTCTTGATGTAGTCAGCAATTGGTGTTGCTTTAATTACTGCGCCGAGTGCACCGCCCGCACCGGTAATCATGATGATAATCGCAGAGTCCAACAATCCATCGCCCATCCACTTGGTGAGTGTTTCTTCATTGCGTTTTGGCAACAAACCGAAGATTGCAAATAGCAGTCCGACAAACAGGGCATTAACTGGCGTACCGAGGAATGTGAGCAACGTATTCGTAAATCCGGTCGTCATCAGTACCTTGTTGCCTTGGGCATCCGCACTGACAGGGAAGTTGGCGAAGGACCCGATTGCCATCAAAATGATGGGAATAAGGATCGGTGCAAAGGCAGCAAATCCGGAAGGCAATGAACCAAAGCGTCTTTTGTACTCCTCGAAGGTCTCTGTTGCTTCGTCCAGTTCAGCCGGGAGCTTGTCAGCCACCCGTCTCGCCCATACGTGACCTGCCAGTGCGACTGGGATAGAAACGATCAAGCCGATGACAATCACCCAAAAAAGTCCATCTGGTCCTATACCTACATTGGTAGCCGCAGCAATCGGACCAGGAGTAGGGGGTACCAGCGTATGCGTAGCGTAAAGACCAGTGGAGAGTGCTACCGCCAGAGTGACAGCGCTTACACCAGTCTTTTTGGCTAACGATTTTTTCAGGGAGGAGAGAATGACGTAACCAGAATCGCAAAAAACAGGGATCGAGACGATCCAGCCGATTACGGTCATGGCAATGGCAGGGTGACGATCGCCGAGCAGGCGCAAAACGACTTCAGCCATTTTAACAGCTGCACCAGAGTTTTCCAAAATTTTACCGATAAGAGTACCGAATATGATGACAAGACCAATACTGGTAATGATGCTCCCAAATCCGCCTGCGATTTCTTTGCCGATATCTGCGATCAACGGTTTTTCAACGCCATTGAGGGTACCGACCAGATTGGTGAGCAAAGCGAATATGTACGTGCTGCTAATGATGGATAAGAACGGATGGAGCTTCCATTTCGCTGTTGCGTAGACGATAAAGATGATACTCAAAAGAAGCAGGAGTAAAATAATCGGACCGAGCTGTACGACTTCAGGACTCATGTCAAACCTCCTTTAAATTTGTTTACATGCGTAAATACGCACTGCTTGTTCTGCGGCCTGTTCCAGAAGCTCTGCGGCCTGAGTCATGGACTCTTCCAAGGTCATGGGCTTGTTGGCAATGCTGAATACAGCAGTGACGCCTTCCTTGTAAAGCGCATCGATGCCTTTTCCGATGGAGCCAGCGAAGACGATGACGGGGATGCCAAATTGTTTTGCCAGCTGTGCTACTCCACAGGGGGTTTTCCCTTGCGCTGTCTGGAAGTCAATCTGACCTTCGCCAGTAATGACGAGGTCGGCTCCGGTTAACGCTTCGGCCAGCATGGTTGTCTCTCGAATAATCTGGATTCCGGATTGCAATTTACCGTGCAAGAAGGCGAGCAAGGCACCGGCTACTCCTCCAGCAGCACCGGTTCCAGCCAGATCATGAATGGCGATCCCCTCCGTTGCCAAGATCAGGTCGGCAAAATGGCGCAGATTTTCGTCCAATTTCTTAACCATATCAGGAGTTGCTCCTTTTTGCGGTCCAAACACATGAGAAGCGCCGTTAGGACCGACAAACGGATTAGTGACATCGCAAGCGATGATGAAATCACATTCCTTCAAGCGAGGGTCCTCCTGGCTGCGGTCGATACGTCTTAGTTTTGATAGTTCACCTCCTCCAAATCCAAGCTCTTGCTCGTTCTGATCAAGTAGACGAATCCCCAAAGCTTGCAGCATCCCTGCTCCTCCATCATTGGTAGCGCTCCCACCAATGCCGAGAATAAATCGACGGCATCCCAGATCGAGTCCGGCGCGTATGAATTGTCCAAACCCATAAGTGGTGGTATGCAAGGGGTTTCGATCTTCGGATGAAATCAGGTAAAGTCCAGAGGCAGCTGCCATCTCGATGACGCAAGTGACACCGTCCCCAAGGATGCCAAATTCAGCAGAAATGTCACGACCTATCGGATTTTTTACGGTTGCTTGCAGGAGCTTTCCTTCAGTCGCGTCTACCAAGCATTGCAAAGTTCCTTCTCCGCCATCAGCCATTGGCTTCATGATTATCTCGCTGTCTGGCAAAGCTTTGCTCACGCCAGCTGCGATTGCGTCAGCTACTTGCTTGGCGGTGAGGCTTCCTTTAAATGAATCAGGAGCAATGACGATTTTCATAATGGCGTACCTCCTGTTGCAGATTGACTCATGTCATTCATCACCTTGCATATGGATATTTTCACTATACTGAAAGCGCTTCATAAATACATTTCGCAAAACCAACGAAAAACGTTGTCGAAATCTGACTCATTTTTGTGAGAAGTATCCAATACTCTGAAGTCGGTGCATCTCCAGCGCCAACTGAATGCGGAAGGCATCAGCAAAGCAGCGCGGGTTTTTACCTATTATGCTTTCAATTCGTTCCAATCGATATAGCAGGGTGTTGCGGTGAATGTTCAGTCTTTGCGAAGCGATGGTGAGATTAAGGTCAGAAGCAAATAGGGCGTAAAGGGTGTCCATTAATTCAGGGTGATGGACGACGTTGCCCAAAATTTGCTGAATAGCCAGTTGTCGAGACCTAGCTGGTGTCTCGATGAGCATGAGCTCAAGAGTAGCGTCGTTAAAATGACAGATGGGGCCCTTATCGGGGAATCTTTCCAGTACTCTAAGGGTTTGCTGTGCTTCCTTAAACGAATACTCCAGCTCGCGGATATGATCGTAATGATTGCCCATTGTAATGAATAAATTGTCGCAAAAAGCAGGCACTAACAGGTTTTTGAGCTTCAAAGCGGATTCAATCAAATATTGCGTGGCCTGATGACTATTGCGGCAATGACGCAAGTCAGTAACGATAATCCAGCGATTGTGACTGACAGCGGAGAGACAGACTTGCTTGGGATTATGAAAGCAGGCGGCCATTTTGGACTGCCATTGTCGGCGGTAGGGATTTTCCATCCATTCTCCGGACTGAGGAAGCTGGACGATGACAATGGAACGAGGGCCTGAAAGATCGAGCCCAAGAAGCTCACCGCGTGACTGTACGACATCAGGGGAGGGATCAAGCGTGCCAGAGATAATATCCTGAACTAGAAAGCTGAGGGAACGCTCTTCCATAACCATCTGTTCCGTCAAATACGCTTGCTGGAGCATCAACTCCGTCATCATACGTACAGCCTTTCCAAACGGAATAACTTCTCGAGGAGAGCCGGAAATGCCGATGACCCCAACGATCTCTTTTTCAAAGAAAATAGGCATATTGATCCCGGGTTTTGTACCAGTCCATTTTTTGCTTTCCTGTGCGGATAGCACGATTTCTTCTCCAGAGGCGATGACTTGCCGGGCGGCTTCGTGAAAGGTATTGATCCGATTGGCATCACTCGAGCTAATAATGATGCCCTCCTTGTCCATGACATTGACATTCAGTTGGATCACTTCCATGGTTCGGTTGACGATCTTATCGGCAAGAAATTTCTTCAGCTTCATATGGTTGTCTCCTTCAGATATATGTTCAGGTACATATCCATTTAAAATGATATCGGAAGCTCTTGTCATTTTTTATAAAAAAAGCTCTCCGTTGAATCGATCCCTTCATCGATTCAACTGGAGAGCTGTGCGTTTTTTAGAGCTTAGGCGTTCTTCTTTAAAGCTGGGGAGCCTTCCTGATTTCGCTTATCAGAAAAGAACACCTTCATCATAGGTGGCGTCACAATGGTAGTGACCAAAACCACCACAATTAGTATGGCAAACATGCCTTCTGTGAGCAGCTGACTTTCTAGACCGATGGCAGCGATGATGAGGGCCACTTCACCACGTGAGACCATAGCGGAGCCAATCGCCATGGAATTTCGCCATGGAAAGCCAACCACTTTGGCGCCAAAGGCTCCCCCTAAAAGCTTTGATGCGATGGCGAGTACACTAAGCATGACAATCAGCCACAGATTTTCCAATATTCCGGAAAACTGAGCGGTGACGCCAACGGAAGTGAAGAATACAGGGACAAAAATAGAATAGCTGATCGTCTCCACTTTGTGTGTAATTTCTTCCTTGTAGTTGGTCAGGCTGATCGCGACACCGGCAATGTACGCGCCGATAATGGCTGCCACTCCAGTATACTCAGCAAAATAGGCAAACAGGAAGCAGATGATCAGGCCTGCTGAAATGACGGATTCCGTAACTTGGAGCGGAGCGAATTTTTTCAGAGCCCAAGGAACCACTTTCCAGGAAACCAGAATGATAATCGCAAAGAACGCTACTTTTTTCAGGATCACCATGCCGAGATTGACATCTCCGCCGGCGAAACTCATCAGGAAGGCCAAAGCGATAATCACCAGAACATCGTCGATGACGGCTGCCCCCATAATAGTCGCGCCTTCTTTTGATTTTAGCTTGCCCAATTCTTTGAGTGTCTGTACGGAAATACTCACGCTCGTAGCGGAGAGCAAAAGACCGAGAAACACAGATTCGATTGGAGAAAGCCCTAGTCCGATACCAGCTACATATCCCAAAGCCAGCGGGACGATAATTCCCATGACCCCAACAGAGGTCGACGCTTTTCCCGTTCGTTTGAACTCGTCAATATCGGTTTCCAGGCCGGCAATAAACATGAGCAGAATAACACCGATTTGGCTAATTTCTTGCAGCACTTCTGTGTTCGTTACGACGCCAAGAACGCTCGGTCCAAGCACGATCCCTATGAGCAGTTTTCCAAGAACAGAAGGCTGCCCTAAACGCACGCTGATGTCTCCAGCGATCTTGGAGGCGATCAAGATGATAGCGAGTTGGAAAATGAGCATGAGCTTTCCCCCTTTGGTGTAGAAAATAAAAAAGGGCCTGCAATCACAGGCTCCTTTTTGTCATGCTCCTGAAAAAAGACAAAAAGAACCCTATGATGACAGGCTCCTCCATTAATGCAGACGCTATTCTTTTTACTTACAGTTACATTTTAGCATGAGGTGTGATAAAAGTAAATCCATAGTGGGAAAGTGGACATTGGTAATAACTGAAGACAGGAATAAATGGGGTGGAGGGAATGTCGATTAAAGTTTTTCTTTGTGCTCAGCGGACAGGCTGTACTGGAGGTAGAGGGTGTTCGTCATATCATCGGAAGTCAGGAAGGCGTAGAGGTTCCTCCAGGAGTGTCCCATCAAATGCGGAACGAAGGAGCGGGGGCGGTGGAATTCCTTGTAATTTCCCAACCGACGACTCGGGGAGACCGCATCAACGAGGAGTAAGAAAAAGGAGCAACAAAAAAGCCTGGCCGTCTACGAAACGGGCAGGCTTACGATTTAGCATCGTTACTTCATGTTGATAAAATCGGTCATTTGCACAAAAGCGTCTGCCAACGCGTGAAGGCTTTCTGCCGTTTGGAAGGCAAAAATGGGCAGGCTAACAGCAAATAATAAAGCTTCTCCGATGTATTTGGCGATCATAAGATCTACCTCCTTTTTGGTCTGCTCCAGCAAACGGATTATCCAAAAATCAGGAGATCGTATGTATCAGCTTCGCCATCTGCATGCTGCGTGCGCCGGATTAATCGGTTGCGCAGCGGTTGCCTTGCCGCCATCGGATAAGTTTCAACCATACCAGGATTAATGCTGGGTTGATAAGCATCACTTAGGTGCCATTGAATAGCCGGCTTTCGTGGAGACGCACACCTTCTCAAGTAAAAGATCGAGGTGAAGCACCCCACAAAAAGGGCGAGCAAGGCGAAGAAATCCTCCAGGGAAAGCAAGAACAAAAAGTCTTCCATGGCGATTCTCCTCCTTTCTGTTGGCAACGCAAGAACCTGCGTTCTTGGTAACCATCATTCTACTCCTGTTCACATAATCAGGCAACACATAATAATGCGGAAAATGCGTGCAGTCGAAATCGTCGTCCTATTTGATTTTTCCGATGGAGAGGCTGATTCGGTAATTGCCAAAAGGCAGCAGCTCATCCAGCAGAGCCGTGAGAGCAGTCTGGTCTCTGACACGCACGATCAGGGAGTAACAGCCTTCGCCGCTTGTCCGATAGGTTTCGGCGATTTCTGACCGAGTGGACACAAAGCGAATAAAGGACTGGTGGTCATTGGTATTCATGAACATCGAGACAATCGCGGTCAACGATGGCTCGGCTGATATTTTGGAGGTATCGATCCTTGTCGTATAGCCTTGAATCACTCCCTGCTCCTCCATCCGTCTGATGCGGTTGCCAACGGCCTGACCGCTCAAATGGACTCGCTCCCCGATGTCTTTCCACTGAAGTCGGCTATTTTCACGCAGCAAATCGAGAATAGACAGGTCTGTTTGATCGAGCATGACAATCTCCTTTCACGGCGAAAGCGAACGGATGCCTCTTCTTTCGCGGCATCAGCCACGTCCGTTTTACAATGAGGGTAGTGATACTAGTATAACTGGCAAAGGAGAGATCGAACATGCACATTCAGCTCGTACGTCATGCAACCCTGCGAGTTACCTATAAAGGACACACGCTTTTGGTGGATCCGATGCTGAGCACCCCAGGAGAGCTGCCGGCCGTGCCCAATACACCAAACCAGCGTCCCAATCCCGGAGCAGCGCTTCCTATTTCTGTTCAGGAGGTACTGGAGGGGGTGGATGCGATTGTGGTTACGCATACGCATGGGGATCACTTGGATCCAGCTGCGATCAAACAGCTTCCGAAGCATTTGCCGCTGTTCTGCCAGCCCCCTGACAAAGAAAAGCTGTCCGAGCACGGCTTTGAGCAAGTGATCGTCGTCCAGGAAGCTCTGGAGTGGGAAGGCATTCGATTCCATCGGACAGGCGGACATCATGGAACAGGAGAAATTGGGAAGCAGATGGGACCGGTATCGGGTTTTGTGCTTCAGGCAGCGGAAGAGCCCACTTTGTATATCGCGGGGGATACGATCTGGTGCGAAGAGGTGGAGCAGGCGCTCGCGATCTTTGATCCGAATGTCATTGTAGTTTTCGGCGGGGCTGCTCAGTTCCTGGTGGGAGATCCTATCACGATGACAAAAGAGGACATCGTGCAGGTGGCACAAAATGCCCCTGGCAGCCAGGTATTTGTTGCACACATGGAAGTGTGGAATCACTGCTTGCTCAGTCGCAGCGAGCTTCGCGAGTACGTGGGCGAAAACAAGCTTGCCGAGCGCGTGCAAATCCCGCAAAACGGCGAGACCATCGAATATCGCCGATGAAATGGGAAAGCGTGAAATCGAAAGAACGAAAGCTCCGGTTAAAAGCGGGGCTTTTTTCTATTTATGACTGAAAAGAAAGTTAGGCTCATCCATCATTTGACAAATGGAAAGCTACGTAATAAACTATTTTTACGTAAATGATTAATGTCATGAGGTGTTTTAGTGGCGCATGAACAGTTGGAGACGTATGTAGTCGAATCACCGGAACAGGCGATGGCGCTGTTGAACCCGCTGCGAGCAGAGATTTTGAGCCGGTTGACGGAGCCAGCGTCCGCTGCTGAGGTAGCGCGTGGGATCAACGAAATTCCCCAGCGAGTGAACTATCATTTGAAAGCGCTGGAAAAGGTCGGGCTTGTGCGCAAAGTCGGCAGTCGTCAGGTGCGCAATCTGGTTGAGGTGCTCTATTTGGCCATCGCGCGGACATATGTTTTATCGGAAGCATTGAACTGGGCGAGTGATACGGTCCAGCAGATGAAGGATCAGGGAGCCTTGTCGCATCTGGTCAATACAGCGGAGCGAATCAAAAGGGATGCCCTGGCTTTGATGGAGCGCTCCGATCAGGAAGAGCAGATACCGAGTGCGACGCTCGACGCCAGCATTCGTTTGGCGAGTGCAGAACAGCGAAGTGCCTTTGTCGAGGAGTACGTGCAGCTGGTGAATCAGCTGGTGAAAAAGTATCAGACACAGGCACAAGGGCAGGAGACGTATCAAGTCATTCTCGCTGTGTATCCGAAAGAAGGAGGAACAGAGTTATGAGAGCAGAGTCCACTTCGCCAAGCAAGGCCAGACCTGTAGTAGTTTGGGAAAGCCGCCCGGAGCGTCAATCGGGCAATGTCATTTCGCTCCCGTCTCGGGCAGGGAATCCCCCAACTGTGGAGCAGGAGGCTTCCGTCAAGACGTGGACAGTAGGGCCTGCTGAGAGCCCGGCTATCGTCACAGAGGTGTCCTCCGGCTTTCACCGCAAAAGTGTGCAGGCTGCTTCGCCGCAGTCGATGTGCATGTACAATGCCGCTTAGCAGCCATTACCAAATATCCCGTCATTAAAAGGAGGCGTTTTGGATGAATCTTATTCCGGTAGTTGTAGAGCAAACCAGTTACGGTGAGCGTTCGTATGATATCTACTCCCGTTTGCTGAAGGATCGGATCATTTTTCTCGGCAGTGCCATCGATGATCAGGTAGCCAATGCTGTCGTGGCACAGCTGCTGTTCCTGGCGGCGGAAGACCCGACAAAGGACATTCATCTGTACATCAATTCGCCGGGCGGGTCCGTAACGGCGGGGATGGCGATCATTGACACCATGAATTTCGTGAAGCCAGAAGTATCTACGATTTGCACAGGGATGGCCGCTTCTATGGGGGCTATGCTGCTGGTAGCGGGTGCGCCGGGCAAACGCTACGCTCTCCCGAATGCAGAAGTGATGATTCACCAGCCCTGGGGTGGCAGCCAGGGACAGGCGAGCGACATCAAGATCGCGGCCGATCGTATTTTGCGCCACCGCCATTTGCTGTACTCCATTATTGCCGAGCGCTCTGGCAAGACAGTGGAGCAGATTGAAAAGGATGCAGACCGTGATTACTTCCTCTCTGCGACCGAAGCATTGGAATACGGCCTGATCGACAAGGTCATCGAAAAGCTGTAGAGCCAGAGCTTACGGCAAGAGTTAGGGATTGAAAAGGGCACGATCTGGTGTGAAGTAGAAGAGTGGTTCTAGTGAGGATTCCCCGCATGGCAGTGCGGGGTTTTTTGCTTGCGGCGAAGTTTGAAGGCATAGAGGACGGGGAACAGATAGTGTGGGGGTTCGACTGTTTTCGACATTGCTCCTGGTTGTAACAAAAGAAGGAGGCTCATCATGAAAATCAGAACCAAATTCATCATTGCGTTTGGTGTCATTTTGGCTATCATGCTAAGTTCAGGCACTTATATGTACGTTCAAACCAAAATGCTCACCGCCTCTTACTCGGAGATGATCGAAGAGGGAGAGCTTCTCACCTCGCTGCGTGAAATACAATTCGTCATGACAGGGCGCAACAACGACGAGCGGGGCTATTTTTTGACTGGAGATGCCTCGTACTCGAAGGAAATGCAAGAAAGAGTGGAGAGAATCGGAGCCCTGGCTGATAAAATAAACACGGATCAGCATACAATTCAGAAGTACGGGAAAGATTTAGAACCGCTACAGGAACGCTTCACCGCTTATTTGGAAGCGAGCAATAAAGCGGTAGATGCCTATGCAAAAGGGGATCGGGAAGAAGCGATTCGCCTCCACTTCGGTGACGAGAGACAAGAGCGAAAGCAATTGGACGAGATTATCGATCAACTGACTGTGAAGGTAAGCGTCAATAAGGAAGCGGAAAAAGCCAGATTGGAAACGAATCGCGTTACTTCGGAAATCATTCAATCATCCTTTAGCGTTGTAGGAATTGTGTTTGCAATCATAATTGGAGCCTTTCTCGTCCGCTCCATCGTACTGCCTATTTACCGGATTCAAAAGCAGCTTACTGCCATTGCAGATGGAGAAGGCGATTTGACGCAGGAGCTGTCGGTTACCTCCAAGGATGAGATCGGGAAGCTGGCAGATTCCTTTAACCGGATGATTCGCAATTTGCGAGAGCTTATTCTGCAAGTGAGAAGTCACGCCGAACAGGTAGCGGCATCAGCCGAGCAGCTCACGGCCAGCTCGGAGCAGACGAGCAAGGCTACCGAGCAGATTGCCGGTACGGTGCAGGAGATGGCAGCAGGCAGTGAGCATCAGGCGCAGTATGTGGAAGCCAGTCACCTCGAGGTAGAAGGGATGGCTGCGGGGATCGGACAGATCGCAGTGCGTGCCGAGAACGTATCCGCCACCGCCATTCGCACTTCGGATCTTGCTGCGGATGGAAATCAGGCCATTCAGCTCGTCGTTACGCAGATGGATGGTATGGGGGAAGCCATGGAAGGACTGACACGTCTGGTCAGCGGGTTGGGTGCTCGCTCCGAGGAGATCGGCCAGATCGTGGACGTAATTACGGGCATCGCGGCGCAAACGAACCTGCTCGCGTTGAATGCTGCGATTGAGGCGGCTCGTGCCGGTGAGCATGGCAGAGGCTTTGCGGTCGTGGCAGATGAGGTGCGAAAGCTGGCCGAGCAGGCTTCGACGTCCGCTGGCAAAATCACGCAGCTAATTGAAGTCATTCAGAGGGAGACCCAGGAAGCGATTCTTTCTGTAGAGAAGAGCTCGGAGCAAACGGCTCTGTGCATGGATGGAGTGGCGCAGGCAGGTCATGCGTTTGCCCATATTCGGGATGCGGTCGTCCGGGTCACGACAGAGGTGCAGGATGTCTCCGCCGCTTCCCGCATGCTGACGGACAGCACAGAAAAGGTAGCGGAATCGATGCGGGTGATTGCCAGAGACACCCAGCAAGGCGTATCGCGCACGCTGGATGTCTCGGCAGCGACAGAAGAGCAGCTGGCATCGATGGAGGAAATTTATACATCTGCTATGTCATTGGCTAGTCTGGCAGAAGAGCTGGAAAAGCTGATGGCACGTTTCAAGGCGTAGAAAACGGAAAAGCAACCAAGCCACAGACGCATTTTACGGCAGTCTGTGGCTCTTTCTTTTTAGCAATACCTAAGCCAGCCTCCACAGGGACAGCCTGCGATAGACGAGAAAGATCAGGAGGTTGCCGACTGCTGCAGCCAGGAAAGCCGCCCATGGACCTTGCCAGACCGTCACCCAGCCGGAGCCGTAAATCGAGAAGACCATCCCCAGCTTGAAGATAGAGCCAGTAATTCCGCTGATGCGACCAATCAGGTGAGTCGGAGTGGTTTCCTGGCGAAACGTCCAGATGCAGATGTTTTCAATCGTTCCAATCATCCCCGACAGGAAGAGAGAGAGGCACAGCATCCATACATTTTGTGCGAGCGCCATGAGCAGGTAAGCGACTCCGAGCAGCAAAATCGTCGCCCCCAGGATGCGTCCAGTCGGGAACCGCTTGCGCAGGCGAGCGACCAGCGTACTGCCGATGAGTCCCCCTGCGCCTGCTACCGAGAGAACGAGTCCTAGCTGGGAGTTGTTCAACTGCAAATGGTCTTTGGCGAAGAAGATGAGCATGGCGTCGTACACACCCGATGTCGCATTGAGAAAGATGACAAGAATCGTAATCATCCACAGCGGTCGATTGGACAGAAGCTCCTGCCACCCTGCGCCAAAGTCCTGCCAAAACGTACCCTTCGCAGCGGTCATGAGAGGCTCTTTTTCCCGTTCGAGGAACGAGACGGCGATCAACGCGACCAGGTAGGCGGTCCCGGTAATCAGCAAACCGTTGTGCAGGCTTGCAAGCAGCAGGATAAAGCCGGAGATGGCAGGTCCCATGATGTCGATCAAGGTGAACAAAAAGGAGAAGCGGGCGTTGGCCGTGGTGAGCAGTGGCTTGGGAACCACCTGCTTGATGATGCTGACTCGGGCATTGCTGTAGCCGTAGTTCAGTGCCATGAGCAGGAAGCCGGCCAGGTAAAAATGGAGAATCTCAGCTCGTCCTGATTCGACGAGCGCGTACAGGAGAAACAGGAGCACCATCTGACCAAACACCATCCATTGAGACCAACGCTTTTTAGAGAAGCGGTCTACCCAGACTCCGATGAACATCGCCAAAAGCAGATTGGGCAAAAACTCGATGCTCTTCATCGTGGTCATGGTAAGGGGAGAGCGTGTCATATCGTACAGGATGAGTGGCAGGGCAAGCTCGTAGACTTTTGCTCCACAGGTGACGAAAGCAGAGGTCAAAAACAGGATGAGAAACGGTCGGTTGCGCCAAATGGACGTCTGCGAGGCCGATTTTTCCTCGGGGGTTGCCCCAGTCTGTATTTCAGGTGCAGACACAGCATTTGCCTCCTTTTAGGTATGGGGTTGTCAACTGCTTCGATGCTTTTTATTGTAGCTTGGAAAAGGGGAAGAAAAAGGGTAAAGTAATCTGAAATGCGCTTCCCCTTTTTGGAGGAAAGAAGCTACTCGTTAAAGAAGGTGTATTCCATGCAGATCGCTTATCATTACCTGCGGCTTCGCCAGCATTTTGCCCACGTGGGGGAAGGTGTGCGTCAAGAGGTTACGCTTTCTGAGCTTGCCGCCATTTTCTATTGCACGGTACGCAACGCCAAATTGGTGGTGAAGCAGCTAGTGGAGCTGCAATGGCTGGGATGGATTCCAGGTCGGGGCAGAGGAAATGTCTCGCAAGTGATTTTTTTGCGCACAAAAGAGCAGATCGTTTTACCTCTCGCCCAAGCGTACGTACAGCATGGAGATATGGAAAAGGCGATGCAGCTGCTTTTGGAGTGGAGTGTATCCGCTAGAGCCAGAGAACGCTTTTTGGATTGGTTGTCGGGACAGTTTGGGTTTCTGACCGAAGAAGAAGGGGACCGGACGCGGGATACGCTCCGAATGTCGTTTTACCGGACGATTCCAGCCTTGGACCCCGCATACGTCGGAAGGGTAACAGAGTCGCATATGGTCAAACAGATTTTTGATACCCTCATACGCTACGATGAAGAAAAAGGGATCTTTTTGCCCCATATTGCCCACCATTGGGAAGCCAACGACGATGGGACGGAGTGGACGTTATATTTGCGAAAAGGCGTGCTGTTTCACCACGGCCGAGAACTGACTGCTGACGATGTCGTCTGGACGCTGGAGCGCATCGGAAACCCCAGTACAGGCTCGCCTTACGAATGGATGCTGCAGGACGTGTCCCAGATTGCAGCGATCAGGGACACCATCGTGAAAATCAGTCTCTCCCGCCCTAACCAGCTGCTCCTGTCTTACCTAGCTTCGGACCGACTTTCGATCGTTCCACGAGAGGTGGTCGAAGAAAGAGGTGAACGTTTTGCTCGCGAGCCTGTCGGAACAGGGCCGTTTACTTTGGTGGAAAACAGCGATCAGATGTTTATTCTGGAAGCATTTCCTGCTTACTTTCTCGGCCGAGCCCACCTCGATCGGGTAGAAATATGGATCGTACCTGAGCCAAACTCCATCGAGGGAGAGGTACATCTCGTTCAGCAGATGCCGGATCGCTATGAGCGCAAAGACAAATGGCAGGAGCTGAAGCAGCTGGAAAAGGGCTGCAAATATATGGCGTTTAATCTAAGGCGTGACGGTCCCCAACAAAATCCTGCGTTTCGGGAAGTAATCCATCGTTTGCTGGATCGGGAAAAAATGATTCGGGAAGTCGGAGGGAAAAGGTATCAGCCTGCCAGCGGCTTCATTCAGGAATGGCAAACCGAGCCGCACCTTCCAGGTCCCGTACGTCCGGATGAGGCAAGAGAGTTGCTCGCAGCAGCTGGCTATCAGGGAGAGACAGTCATGCTGTATACGTACAAAGGAGCGGGAAACGAGCAGGACGCAGAGTGGCTCGAGCACCATTTGCAAGCGATGGGCGTTTGCGCAAAGACGATTGTCGTTCCGATTGTCGAGCTGCAAAAAGAGGAAACGCTGCTCCAAGCGGATGTGATTCTTGTGGGGGAAGTGTTTGACAATCAGCTCCTGATGGGGCTCGTGGAGATGTACAAGTCGGATCGGGGGTTCATGCGTTTGATCTGGGATGAGTCTATGCGTGAGACGATCGATCAGGAGATGGACAAGCTCATGAGGGAGAGTGAGCCTTGGCGGCAGCAAGAAGCCCTGATGCAGGTGGAGGAGCGTTTGAAGGAACGCTTTGTCGTACTGTTTTTATATCATTCGCTCCAGCAGTCCTCCCATCACTCTGCGCTAGCGGGCGTCTCCTTGAATGCGTGGGGGTTTGTCGACTACAAGGACATCTGGTTCAAGCCATGAAGGAGTCTGTACCCCTGTAGCTGATTGGGCTATGATAGAGGTCAGGTGTTGGAAGAGGGAGGATTTGCCACATGAAATTGTTCCGTTTTGATCAGCAGGTAGGTCGAAAAATCGATCGCTTTGACTCTGCGCACGCGACCATTTCCCGCATTATGCAAACACCAGGCCCGGTGCACATCGGCTGTATACATTTGGATGCTTCTGGAGTGGTTGGCTAT
This sequence comes from Brevibacillus centrosporus, assembly GCF_046622605.1. Taxonomy (NCBI): domain Bacteria; kingdom Bacillati; phylum Bacillota; class Bacilli; order Caryophanales; family Paenibacillaceae; genus Brevibacillus; species Brevibacillus centrosporus. The sequence continues at coordinate 463,480 of NZ_CP176856.1, forward strand.
CATCCGGCAGTCGTTCCTCAGCTCTTTTTGGTCGTGTCAGGAGAAGGCTGGGTGCGTGGGGAGGAAGAGGAACGAATCCCTATCGCCGCTGGTCAGGCTGCTTTCTGGATCACTGGGGAAGGACATGAGTCAGGGACGGAAAAAGGGATGGTCGCCCTTGTCATCGAAGGCGAGGGACTGGATCCTGATTCGTTTATGCCACTCTTGCAGGTGTAGAACGACAACAATAGAAGAGAACAAGGAACCGCCAGACGCACTAACGATGCACAATTCTCCTTACTAACGATGAAAGTCGGTGTGAAAGGCAATGACATGGAAGACACATCTGGTACTGGGGGCCATGGCTGGTTACTACGCCTACCCTTCATGGAAGGGAGTCGCGATGGGAGCTGGGATGGGACTCTTGCCGGATATTGATCAAACACGAAGCAAGCTGGGGAGCATGGTAAGACCGCTCTCATACGCGATGCAAAAAGGGATTGGGCACAGGACCCTGACGCATTCCTGGGTGATCCTGCTTTTGCCTGCCTTATTATTTGGGGATACATTCCTGGCGAAAGCGGCCTTGTTTGGTTTGCTGTCCCATCTGATCAGCGACGCTATGGTGGGACGCATCCAGTTTTTATGGCCGATTCGCCAAGGCTGGGTCGGCATCAAGCTGACCAAAAGACTTTATCGGCAGATGGATCGGCTCGTATTTTATATGGCGGTCGCCTACCTGCTGTACTGGGGCTATAATGGAGGCGCAGAAAGACTGGTTCAATCCCTGTAGCAGGGAAAGAAAACGGAGGGAATGGCATGGAGCGAAAAGAAGGCTATGTGAAGGTTCCAGGGGGCAGAGTATGGTACAGCCTGCTCGGGGAAGAAAACAAGGAGAAGACTCCTCTGATCGTGCTGCATGGTGGGCCGGGCAACACACATGATCCGCTTCAGGCAGCCCTTCACGTTTTGGCTGACGAAAGACCGGTTGTATTTTACGATCAGCTCGGTTCGGGAAATTCCGATCGGCCAACAGATGACGCGTTGTGGAAAACGGAGCGATTTGTGCAGGAGCTTGCAGATATTCGCGAAGCGCTTGGCCTCGACCACGTACATATTCTGGGGCATTCCTGGGGAACGATGCTCGCGGCAGCTTATCTGGTGGATCGCAAACCGGCAGGCGTGCAGAGCGTCATTTTTTCCAGTCCATGTCTCAGCGCAGAACGCTGGAAGCAGGATGCCGATCTCTTCCTGTCCCAGCTGCCGAAAGAGGTGCAGGAGACCATCTCGAGGCACGAGGAGCAGGGAACGACGGACTCCAAAGAATATCAGGACGCTATGAAAGTATACTACAGCAGGCATGTGTGCAGACTCGATCCTTTGCCAGCTGTGATGGTAGAAAGCCGCTCCAAAGGCAACAAAGATATCTATATGCAGATGTGGGGACCATCCGAATTTTGTCCGACGGGAAATCTCAAGACATTTGATTACACGCCAAAGCTGCATGAAATCGAGATTCCCAGTCTTTTCATATGCGGGCGTTACGATGAAGCAGCTCCGGAGTCAACGCAGTATTATCAATCTCTTGTCCCGAATGCGGAATTCCACGTCTTTGAAAACAGCTCGCATCTTGCCTATCTGGAGGAACCAGAAGTTTATCGAAAGACGGTTCGGGCATTTTTGGAGAAAGCAGATCGCACTAGTAAATAGAAGAAAAAGAAAAAACGCGGGGGTCACTTCAAACCGATCCCCGCGCTTTATAGCGTTTTGTAAGTTAAGGCACCATGAACTGTTGGACCAGCTCTGCGTTGTCTTCCATGAATTTTTGAGCGGAAATGCCTACTTCCTGCTGGATTTCCATCATTTGCTCGTCTGTGACGGTAGCCAGATTCACGGAGTTTTCCGCGTTCAGAGCCGGGATTTCCAAAGCTTTGCCGAATTCAGCCTTTGATTTCAGCTTGAAGCTAATACCCTTTGGCATCTCAGGATCTGGATCGTTGAACGTGAGCTTTACGCTGCCGTCCGCGTCTGCGCCCTTGTCCGTCTTGGTCTCTGACATGGTGATGGTACCAGACAGAGAGACTGGCTGAGGCTGGAATTCGTCTTGGAACGCCAGGGTGAAGTTGTAGTTGCCGGATTCCTTCTTATCTTCTTTGGTTGTTTCGAAATCGGATTTGAGGTTGAGCACTTCAGCGTCTGCTTCCTTGACAACTATGCCGACATTCCCTGTTGTTTTGCCACTCTTTTCAGAGGCTTTGTACGTAAAGGACATTTCGCCTTTTTCCGTCGCTTCTGGATTGAGCAGGGTATAGCGATAGTAGCTGTCTCCCGCGTTTTTGTAAGTGACGGTGTTGAGGAAGACTTGTTCCTCGTTGCCTTTTTCACCAGTGAACAAAAGCTTGCGAGACAGGATTTGGTGATCGTTGTCGATGAGCATCACCATTTTCAGCTGTTCGTTGCTTGTCGTAGTGTTTTCTTTCAGATCGGCGAGCATGTCGTCGAAGCCTTGGTCGTAGTTTTTCTTGAACTCTTCCTTGGAAATCTCTTCGAACTCATAGCCGCTGTCTGTCATGAGCGTTGCGACATTGTGATAGCGTGTATAGATCAAGTCAAACAGCTTCGTATCGGCTTTGGCTTTTTCTACGAGCTGCGTAGCCAATGTACGTGCTTCTTCTTCTGTAAAGCTGACCGTAACTTCACGAGCGCTCGCCTGGAAGCCCTCTTCGGAGAAAGCCACATCCTTTTTGAGCGTCACTTGGCTGTCCTTCAAGCTGTTTGCATAGAGCAGCGCATAAGGTGTGAGCACGCTTTGCACTTCATCCTGCTTGATTGAAACAGCTTTGTAGAGATCGTTGTAAGTCATGAAACGCTTCGGCAAATCCTGCCCCAGCTTTTCTTTCAGCGCATCGCGGTCTTTCAGATCGACGAAGCCGTATTTGGAATAAAACTCCGGAAGCTTAAAGCCCAAAGTTGTGTCATTCAGGAAATATTCGAGGGTAGCCAGTTTTTTGTCGGACAGATGTACCTCGATGTTGCCCGACTGCTGGCGCTTCTGCTCGTCGACGTTGCTTTGCATGACGAACTTGGCGCTTTTCAGGAGGTCGAGTATTTTTTGAGCTTCTGGGTCCGGAATGGTCGCATCCAGATTGATATCACTGATTTCCATGCTGGAGTGAACAGGCTGCTCCAGATAGGGCTTCATGTAGTCTTCGTATTTTCCGTAAGCCTGCGAGATGTCGTCGGAGAACTTCAGCATGCTTTCTGCTTCCGATTGCAGATAAATAGTTTTCGCGCTTTTAAAAACATCGAGCTTTGCAAATGCAGTTCCCAGTCCACCGAGAACCACGACAGCTGCCACACCGGCAATCAGCAAAGGCTTTTTCAGGCTTTTGCGCGGTGGGGTCACGTTTGTTGCGGTTTCCATGAGGTTCCTCCCTTGGTATCTCTCTCTGTATTGAAGTGCGGTTGTATGGAATTTCGCACTCGATTTCGTATTGTACCATAAGGGGCTTGAAGAAATGTATGTTACAGTAAAATTTTTCTAAAAATAGGAAATAAGGCCCGGGTGATAGGATCAAAGACAACGGGAAAGAGCTTGCATTCCACAACGGACTTTCCCCAAGATAGGAGTAGGAGCGATCGTCATGCCTGTTATATATAAGGTAAATAGATAGTGGTAAACACCAGTTCTGAAATAAGGAGGGGAAGCAAGTGGATTTTCGTGTGCTGCAAACGTTTATGGTCGCGGCTACGACGGAAAATTTTCATCAGACGGCCGAAGCCTTGTTCATCGCTCAGCCAACCGTCAGTCAGCATATCCGACAGCTAGAAAAAGAACTGGGAATAGAGTTGTTTGAAAGAGTGGGCAAGCGAGTGCGCCTGACAGCTGCGGGAAAACGCTACTTGCCGCATGCGAAAGCACTCTTGGAGCAATGGCATCACGGGATTGAGGATTTGCAGGCATGGCGGCAGGGGTATCGGGAAAAGCTGAATCTGGCGGTATCACCGATCATCGCCCGCGCAAGATTGTCTCATTTGCTGCGTCGCTACACCAAGCTGTACCCGGATGTAGATTTGGCGATTAAGATTGCGGACTCCGTTGAGATTGGACCGCTGGTACAGAGCGGCCAAGCCGACCTTGGGCTGACACGGATGGTGCCTGGAGAATTTCAGCTGGCTACCTATTTGCTTTATGAAGATCCAGTCGTATTCGCAGTGCCCTCCAACGGGGGAGATATGGAAGCGCCGTTGCCTGATTGGGAAATGGAGCTGCAAAGCAAACGGCTGTTAACGCACAATCATCCGGGCTATTGGGATGAATTGCTGCTGGTGCTAAGACAAAGGGGGCTTTCGCTGCGGACGATGGCTGTCTCTCAAGTGGACATTACCAAGCGCTTCATTGAGGAGGGGTTGGGGGTTTCCTTTTTGCCGCGAACGGCTGTCAGTCGCGACTTGTTTGAAAATCGTTTTATCGAGCTGCCGACGCCCGGACTCGTGCTGCCAAAAGTAGCCTCCTATGTCGTCATGCCAAAGGGAGGCGTCAGCGACACAGCGCAAAATTTCGTCGAGATTTTGCACTCCTTGTACGCGCCGATGCCGCCTGTTGTCATCTCGGGAAGATCCTGAATTTCGCTTTCATATGATTGATTGCATATTGTGATCAAAAGCTTGATTTTGTTTTATTTCATTTACGAATCCGAATCATTTATACTGGAGGAAAAGAGATGAAATCAAGGAGTGGGATCAATGAATAAACAACATACGTTGGCAATTGGTCTGGATGGAATCGCTGTAGCGGAAACGGATCTCAGTCTGGTAGACGGAATCAATGGCTTGCTGGTCTATCGCGGTCACTGGGCACGTGATCTGGCTATTCACCACACATTTGAAGAAGTTGCTCACCTGCTCTGGTTCGGGCATTTGCCAAGTGCAGAGGAACTGGCTGATCTGAGCAGCAAACTAAAAGCGAATCGTAAACTGCCTGAGCATGTAAAAGGGATTTTGAAGCTCATTCCGGCAGATGTAGATATGATGAGTGTATTGCGTACAGGTGTATCGGCACTGGGAAGCTCATCGCATGGCTTTCCACCTACCATCGATGAAGTGATTTCGCTGGCGGCCAAGATGCCGACAATCGTCGCGTATCGCTTTGCCTGTCTGCAAGGAACTGAACCGCTCGAACCAAACCCCGATCTGGGTCATACAGCCAACTACCTGTACATGTTGAAAGGCGAGAAACCGAACCCTGCCCATGTGCGTGCGCTGGATGCGTATCTGATTTTGACGCAGGAGCACGGGATGAACGCGTCTACGTTTGCAGGACGTGTCGTCAGCTCTACGGAATCCGATCTGGTGTCTGCCATCACAGCAGCGATCGGCACGTTGAAAGGACCGCTGCACGGAGGAGCACCTTCGGAAGTAACGGAAATGATTGAAGCCATCGCTACCAAAGAAAATGCGGAACCGTGGCTGCGCAGCAAGCTGGAGAACGGTGGACGCCTCATGGGCTTCGGACATCGCGTCTACAAGACCATCGACCCGCGTGCCACTGCATTGCGCGTAGTCGCATCCGAGCTGTCTGCGAACGACCCGTGGTTCGATCTGGCAACACATGTGGAGAAGGTAGGCCTCAAGCTGCTGGAGGAATACAAGCCAGGGCGCAAGCTGAACACCAACGTCGAGTTCTTCGCTGCTGCGGTTATGCGTGCAGTAGGTCTTGACGACAATCTGTTCACGCCGACCTTTGCCGTTAGCCGCGTCGTAGGCTGGAGTGCTCATGTGCTGGAGCAGGCTAGCAAAAACCGTATCATTCGTCCACAATCCAATTACATCGGCACCATGCCGGAGTAATCAGATGACGTGAGTAGACAATCCCCCCTTTGGAACAGAGCAAGCTCCAGAGGGGGGATTTGTTTGTCTATAGAGCGCCGATCTGCGCTTGGATGTCCTGCGTACTGACTCCTCCGTGATAACAAATGACAGAGGTAATTTCGTAATCTGCGTATTTTTTCAGGGAGCGCTGGGCCATCTCTGGGTCCAGAGCCGTTGGTACATGAAGCCCCATCAGCTTTCCATCCACGCTGTACATGGAATCCCCAGCGATTAGCGTTTTGCTTTGGCGTAAATAGAGACTGACATGTCCTGCGGTATGCCCAGGAGTATGGATCACCTGAATCCCTCCGAAAAAGGGGAGCACTTGACTATCCTCCAGCAGATCGGTCACGTTCCCTTTTGGTGGATGCTTGACATGTTCATCTTTGATGAGAGGAAGCTCGCCCTGAATGTAGGGTACCTCCTGTTCATGGGCTCCTTTCAAATTCGGTTTTCATGGCGAACAGGTTTGCATAGGTCCACAGGAAAATTTGTTTTTACGTAACTATATGTTATTATGTATTTCGTTTTCCGTCCATGCTTTTTCCGATGTCATTTTCCCGATGGTGCTTCAAAGTGCAGGCAGGCATTGCATATCATACTTACTTTTGGCATGATGATGAAAAATACAAAAGGAGTGGAAAAAATGGCGTTGTTGTCTTCCCCGCTTCAACTGAAAGGTCTTACATTGAAAAATCGGATTGTCATGCCGCCAATGTGCCAATACTCGGTGGACGCGCATGACGGTACACCCACTGACTGGCATTTTGTCCACTACGTCTCCCGTGCAGTTGGGGGAACCGGGCTGATCATCGTGGAGATGACCGATGTGGAGCCGGATGGCCGCATTTCAAACGGCGATCTGGGCTTGTGGTCAGATGAGCAAATCCCTGCGTTTTCTCGCATTGTCTCCGAAGTACATAAATACGGTTCTAAAATCGGCATACAGATCGGACATGCCGGACGCAAAGCCGAGGATGCAGAGGTTCCTGTATCTGCCTCAGCCATTGCTTTTCCAGGCTCTCGCTACAAGATGCCTCGCGCTTTGACTACCGAAGAGGTGCAAGCGATGGTCGTCAAGTTTGCCGAGTCTGCGAGACGTGCGGTGGAAGCAGGCATGGACACGATCGAGATCCATGGGGCGCACGGCTATTTGATTCACCAGTTCCACTCTCCGCTGATCAACAAGCGGGACGACCAGTACGGCAAAGATCCCGCCTTGTTCGGAGTAGAAGTGATTCAAGCTGTCAAAAAAGTAATCCCAGCGGATATGCCGTTGATCATGCGTGTTTCTGCAGTCGAATACGTAGATGGTGGATACGGCTTGGAGTACAGCACGGAGCTATGCCGTCGCTATAAAGAAGCGGGCGTAGATGTGTTCCATTTGTCCAGTGGCGGAGAAGGTCCGATCGGCTCGGCAGGACGCCCGGGAGTGCATCCTGGCTATCAGGTCCCATTGGCCCGTGCCATCAAGCAGGCATTGGACGTACCTGTGATTGCAGTAGGAAATCTGGACGACGCGAAGCTTGCCGAAGCCACGCTAGGAAACGGCGATGCCGATCTGATCGCAGTAGGCCGCGGTATGCTGCGTGACCCATACTGGGCGATCCATGCGATTCGTGCGCTCTCTCCAGAGGAGCTACAACCGCCGAAGCAGTACGGACGTGCGTTTTAATTCAGGAGTATGACCGTCAAAAAGACAAACAGAGCAGCCCTTTTCCATCCGTTTGAGGTGGGAGGGGCTGCTCTATTTTGAGGGGGTTTAAACATTTGATTAAACCAGCTGTTTTCGCTATCTGTCCACCCGTTACCGGGAAAAAGCCGCGTTCAAAGTGGCGCTACGTGCTCACGTGCATCGCTCTTTGACGTATCCCGCAAGGCTTTCACCGCTTGCTGCATAGCAGCGAGCTCTTCGGGGGTTGGGGTCTGCTCCCGATAGCGATAGCGCTCATAACTATTTGTGATCGTAGCAGCAAGCTGGACAAAGGCCGAATCCCTTATTTGCTGCTGAAGCCTGCGGAAGTACTCCTGGCTGGTCTCGTAGCGATAGATCGGGTAACCGAGCGACGTCGTGTGCTGCAAAAATTGGTAGTACGCGTAACGAACGGGATCGTCTGCCGGACCAGGTGCCTTTTTAAACCACTCGCGTACATCCCACAGAGGGCGTGGATCTTCTTTGGCAGCAGAGCCAAGTGGCGACCAGACTGTCGAAGCTTCTGTGGAGGCTGCCTCTTTAGCCTGGGAGGCTTTTTGAAACCGCCTTTTCCAGATCGCCCGGGCGAGCACAGTCAGGACGACCAGTGAGAGTGCAGCGATCAGGTAAGGCTCCAGCAAGGAGATCAGCGGCTCTCCTGTCTCGACGGGCACGTATCCCTGATCTGCACCTGCTCCCTGATTTTCCAACAGATCATGGACGCGTTGGTCCTTACCCAGAGTACCTGCCAAGGCTTCGCTCCATGCAGCCAGCTGCTCCAGGATAGGCTTGACCAACCAGTACAGGCCGCTTCCTAGAGGGCCTTTCAGCCATGCCCAGAGGAACGCCAGCAGCCCCAGTATGGCAGCTGCCACCAGCATATAGCTCAGGGCCAAAAGGGAGTGGGCAGCCAGCACTTGTCCGCCAAGCTTTAGGCGAATAGAGGCTGGGAGTCGTGTGGTGACCGTTTCCGCGCGCGTCACATACTCCACCAGGCTTGTGAGCAGGTAGCTGCCGAGGATCAGTCCCAGCATCCAATAGTATATAGCAGGATCGAACATCTCGGCATGCACGGCGGTTCCATACAAGCCCGCTACCGTAAACTGAATGAGGCACAGCATGAAACCAAGCACAAATCTACGCAGCAGATTGGCGTGATTGATCCCTTCTGAAGCGACGGAATGAATGCGCCAAAAAAACAAGCCTGCCCCGAGCAGCGCGATCACCCAGGAATCAAAGGTCACGCACACTAGCAGCCCAACCCCGCCGACTACGGGATAAAGCAGGAAGTGGAGCAAGGGGCTTCGGCTTCCTTCGTGAAAGACAACACTGCCCAAGACGAACAGCAGGGAGGCCACAATACCAAACATCAGAAAATGGCTCAAGCTGACGGTCAGCCAGCCAAACATCATCGCAGCGCAAGCGAGCAGCAAGGCTTCGAGCCAAAAGGCAAGCGACCAACGGCCAATTGTCGTAACGCTCATCGTGCCACTCTCCTTCCATTCGCTGAGCGGCTTGTATCGAAACGGCGCAGCAGCAACTGCTCCTCAGAAAGGTCCAGTACAACTACCATGTGCCCGCGTCTGACCAACCGATCGATGGATTGTTCGAGATCGCGATCGAAGCGTGGCGTGACTAGCAGGATAGACTCACGGGAAGCAGAACCTTCCAGCCGACGAAGGATCACAGCTAGCGGAGTCGTAACGTAATGGTGCATCTGGGCAAGCTGAGTCATGACGTGCAGATGATGTTTTTTGCCGCTGCCGGCAGGGAGATGGTAGTACTCTCGCCCGCGCTGCTTCACACTGAGAAAAAGCTCGTAGCCGTGCGACCGCTTTCTGCAAAGGATAGATAAGGCTGCCAGACAAGAGATGGTCCGCTCATTGATCGCATCGTTATACCGTTGCTGCGATGGCTCATACGAGGGTAGGATATGCCCGATGATTCGCCAGTCTGGACGAGATGTATGTTCAAACAGCCGCGTTTCCAGAGACCCGGTTTTTGCCGTTGCTTTCCAGTGGATGTGCTTGAAGCGGTCTCCCGGAATATAAGCGCGAACGCCTCGCTGAAAGGTGACATCCTCTTGCTGGCGTTGATGAGAGAGCCTGCTGCCGTCCGGTTCGGTATCTGCTAGCTGGATCGGAGGCAAGGGCAGCGGCAACGGGTAGACCAGCAGCGAAAACGAAACAGGCAAGGAGAGCTGGCTTACTTCGTCTCCAAACAGGGGGAGCGAATCGGACTGAGCCTCAGTCAACCAAACGACTCCACGGACATGAGGGGTTAGAGTCAAGACGCGTTCTGCGCTCTGGCGAAAGGGCACATCCAGGCGAAGTCGCACGACGGTTCGTTGCTTGGTCTGGCGCACTTCGTCTGCTCCCTCGACAGTGACGTGTTCAGGCAAGGTAATGCGCAGCCAGGTAGCGGGAAGTGGCAGCCAGGAGCTGTTGTGCATACGGATCGTTACTCGCACAGGCGTCCCTGGCATGACGCGGCTTTGGTCCGCGATCCATTCGAGCTTGACCCATCTGCGCATATGCCGCATCCACCCGCTTTGAGCTGCTGGCATGAAAAAGAAAAGCCCGCCAAACAGCCAAAGAAACCAACTTCCAGAGAACAAGGCGAATAACAGCAGGAGAAAGCCGATTACGTGAAAGGTCGACTTTGTATTCATTGCCTACACGCTTTCTTCGACAGGTGTCGCTACGCTTTTCAAGATTTGCTCCACAATCTCAGATTCTGTCACATGCAGCTCTGCTTCCATCGAAAGGCGGATTCGATGAGTAGCGAGGCTCGGGAAAACCCATTTCACATCGTCTGGCAAAACGTAGGAGCGGCCAGAAAGAAAAGCAGCTGCCTGCGCGCAGCGAAGCAGAGCGAGCATCGCCCGTGGGCTCAGTCCGACCTCGACCGATCGGTGGGTGCGGGTAGCTTCTGTCAAATCAATCACGTACTCCTCTACTGCTTGACTCACATGGACGCCAGTCACTTCCTGCTGAAGGGCGGCGATCTCGTCTACGCGGATGACCGGTTCGATCTCGGTTAGCGGTGACTCGCTGCGGAAGCGCCTCAGAATCTCTCGGGAATCCTCCCGGGTGCCGTAACCGAGCGAAAGCTTAAACAAAAAACGGTCTAGCTGAGCTTCTGGCAATGGATAGGTTCCTTCAGATTCGATAGGGTTCTGCGTCGCGATGACGAGCATGACAGGGGGGAGCGGCAGCGTGATTCCTTCGATGGTGACTTGGCGCTCTTCCATGCCTTCGAGCAGACCGGATTGCGTACGGGGTGTAGCCCTGTTAATCTCATCCGCGAGCAAAACGTCGGCAAAAATGGGACCTTTGCGCAGCTCAAATTCTTGCGTGCGCTGGTTGAAAATGTGCAGACCGATTACATCTGAGGGCAGCAGATCTGCGGTAAATTGCAGACGGTTGTATGTTCCGCCGATTGCCTGCGCCAAAGTTTTGGCGAGAACGGTCTTCCCCATTCCGGGTAAATCCTCCAGCAGCACATGGCCGCGAGCGAGCAGGGCGGTGACGAGCAGGCGGATTTGTTCCTCTTTTCCGACAATTACCCGGTTGGCGGATGCGATCAGGTTATCTAGAGCAGCATGGGCCATGAGTATTCTCCTTTACAGACGTAAATTCAGGACGAAGCCTGAGTATTTATTATACAAGCCTCATCCTATTTTTGCCAAATGATACGATGAGCCTTGCCGATGCACATCATGTTTTGTCGAACATATGTAACTGTATAGATAGAAAGTGTTGATCTATCAGCGTTCGACATTTTTCATATATTGTCAATGTTTGACGTGATCAAGTACGATAGATATATAGTCCTAATTTTCCGTCGTTTTCAGGAAAAGGGGAATGGAGTACTGCCTGATGGGTTGGTTGTTAAAAGAATTTCGGCTCGCCGTCTATTTTCTGCAATGGGTGCTCCTTCTAGCTTTCTGCTTTTTCTATATGGACGCACCTGATTCAAGCTATCACTCGTTTGCTGTTTTCCTGGTCATCGCCGTAGCGTACGTCATCATTCTCTGCTATGCACTTCCACGAAAACGTTGGTTTTTGCTCGGACTGGTCGACATGGGAATGGCTTTGTTTTTCATCATGGAGACAGGCAAATGGAGCAGTCCCTTTATGCTCTACGCATACACTACTCTGCTATGGCTGTTGATGGTGCTGCGATTGGAGCAGGTGCTCCTGATTGTCATTCTATTTCTCTTGTCAGCTTCTCTACTGCAAGAATGGCTTCCCCTTACCATGGTTCCCACCGATATGGATTTCACCACACTGCGCTTGATTCTCGACATCATGATGTGGGCCATCATGGCGCTATGCATGTTTGCTTTACTGCGTTCCATGAAAAGGGCATATGCGAAAAGCTACCATCTGTTTTTGTTTTTGCAGAAAGTCGTATCCAGCCCCGCTATGAATCTATGCGCGGCTACCGAACAAATGGTACGGCGTGTTTTCCATTCAGAGCAGGCCTATTTATGTCTCTACCAGGATCGTGAAGGGGAAGGAGACTGGAAGAGAGAGTATTTTCTCAACACCTTGCTGGAAATGGGTGCAGATGAATGGAGTCATTTGACAATCCAGCTTCTGGACGATTACTCCGGTCGCAAGGATACATACGTCTGCATGCCTTTGAGTTTGGAGGGCGAGGCGTGGGGATGCCTGATTTTTTCCATCCCGGCCAAGCGCAGCATCCATCGGGGAGAACGCCTGCTGCTGCGGTTCATCTCCCTCATCGTGTGTCAGCAAGGAAGACAGCATCGAATTAAATATGATTTGGCTAAATCACTTCACGAGGAGATGCGCCGCAACCTGGCGCAGGACATGCACGACGGATTGGCGCAGCAGCTATTTTTTTTGTCAGCCCAGATGTATCAGCTAAAACGCTCACTTCCTGATGAGGTTAAGGTAAGCGTCGCCGAGCGGCTGGAACAAATCGAGGAACGGATCAAATGGTGCCACGGCGAAGTTCGCCATACGATTACGCATCTCCGTGAATTTCGAGAGTCCGAGCAGCTGTATGAAGCCATTGAGCAATTGCTGAAACGGATGACGAACGGTACAGATTTGCAGGTCCGTTTCACCTCAAAGGGACGAATGCTCGAAGAAGAGCTGCACGTGCTAAATGCGATTTACCGCATGATCGAGGAGGCGACTGCCAATGCCGTCAAGCATGCGCGGGCTCACGTACTGTCTGTAAGCGTGGAAGCATCTACGGTGCAGGTAAAGGTGCGGGTGCGCGATGATGGGATCGGCTTTGTTTCGGAAGAGAAGGGAAGAGAAGAGAATCGGTATGGGGTCGTGGGAATGAGGGAGCGTATTGCCCAAGTAGGCGGTACATTCCATATTCGATCCAAGCCAAACGAAGGAACGGAGATTTTGGCGATCATACCGAGAAAAGGGGTGGAGATGTATGGATAGTGTGAGGCTGCTGCTGGCGGACGATCATCGTATCGTGCGAGAAGGATTGAAAATGATATTGGAAAGTTCCCCACGCTATACGGTGGTGGAGGAAGCCAGTGATGGGGATGAGCTTATAGAAAAGGCGCTGGCGATCAAGCCCGATTTGATCGTTTCAGACCTGAAGATGCCGGGCATCTCGATCATCGATGGCTGCAAGCAGCTCAAGGATCAGTACCCGGATATGAAGGTATTGATCCTAACTGCATTTGACGAGAGTGAGGACGTATTTCGGGCGTTAGAGTCCAATGTCGATGGCTACATCATGAAGGACACCGTACCTGAGCAAATTTTGCATACGATGGACATGGTAATGATGGGATATTCGTGCTTCCAATCCAAGCTTCCCCGCAAGCGCAAAGAGGAGTCGGACATCGCTTTTACTGAGAGGGAACAGGAAGTGTTTCAGCTGATCGTCGATAACTTGAGTAATCTGGAAATTGCACAGCGACTGTACATCTCTGAAGCAACGGTCAAGACGCATGTCAGCAGCATCCTGCGCAAGACGGGACAGCCGAATCGCTCGCAAGCTGTACTGTACGCGCTGAAAAAAGGGCTGGTCAAGGTCTCGCCGTAAGCCAAAACAGTAAAGAGGGTCTATCATGAAGCCGAGGAAAAGAAGCAGGAACCACGCCAGTTATCTGGCAGATTCGATGTTTTTCTGGATATCGATACTGGTTAGTGCGGATGCAGGGATGGCTGTCCTTTTGCAAGCGCTGGGCATCATTACGATCCAATGGACAGCGATCGTTGGTTTGGCTGTCTGCGCGGCTGTCAGCTGGACGGTATATGTGCTGCACAAGCGTTATGTACTGCCAGAGGCGTACTCACTTCATGCCTCTGCTTTTTTGGGAGCTTCCTTGCTCCTGTTTTTCTGCTTGTATAATCCGCAGAATTTTAGTGGCTTGTGGACCGTTTTTATCCTTTATCCTATTTACCTTAGTTTCTTTTACGACAAAGCGCTGGTCATCGTATGGGGGGCTATTAGTTATCTGCTCTATGCGCTGAGTCTCGGAGTGGGACAGAGCGGTGAGTTTACGATGGATATCTTTTTTCATCTGACATTAGCAGCGGCAAGCGGGCTGTGCACCTGGCTTGGCTTTACAACGCTTCAAAACCGGATGGGCGATGCGAAGGAAGCCACGGACGCGCACAATCGAGAGTATGCCATCACGCTGCTCAATACGCTTGTACCGATCGTTGAGCGCAAGACCCAGACGAGCAGCCGGGAAATCGAGCAGATGAGTCGACTGATCAAGCGGATGCTGCGAGAATTTCCGGATGAAGATGTCAACGATTGGGAGATCAAGCTACTTTCTCTACTGCATTACGTCAGCCGGATCAAGTTTCCGGACTACGTATTTGAAACGGATGAGAAGCTGACGACGTTTGAATATCAGATCGTGCAGGAGCACTGCCAGTTTGGCTATGAAATGTTCCGGGATGATCCCGCCTTCTCCCGTGTTGTACAAGCACTGCAGGAGCACCATGAGCGTTTTGATGGGACCGGCTATCCGAAAAAGCTGAAGGGCTGCGATATCGTTCTATTGGCGCAAATCCTGGGAATCATCGAGAGTTTTCTGGCCATGACAACAACGCGGGCGTACCGGCAAACGGCTACGATCGAGGAAGCATTTGCAGAAATCTGCACGATGGCAGGAACAGCCTATGATGAAACAGTGGTCAAGGCATTTGCGAAATCTGTGCAGATTCATTCCCCTACCAAAGTCTCGCACGTACCTTCCAGAGTCGGATAGTCTCAGCCTGCTGGCTAAACCGAATCATCCTGTATGCGGATAGGCGTTTCCTCTTTACCTTGATAGAGTGTGTTGGTAAAGGGAGGGGGAGGCTGATGTTGCAAAAATGGTGCGCTCGTTGCAAGAACCACTCGTTCAGCAGCGGAGACTGGTATGAGTGGATATGTCCGTACTGCAACAAGAACCTCACCTTGCAAAAAGCAGTGCCTGCTGTCATCCGGTTTGTCCTGATACGCCCCTACACTCCCCGACGCTTTCAACAAAAGGATCATAAACCGAGTCGCTCTGACGAAAATACTGCCTGAGATGGGCAGTGTTTTTTGTTTTTCCACCTCCTCCTCCAGTATGAGAGGGCATCCACCTGATAGATAAAAATCTTCCTCCTTTCAAGCGTCAGGAGTCCCTCCGAGGGTGGAAGATAGACGGAGACGAACCTCGTACAATGAGGGAAAGAGGTGAGCTGTGTGGGGATGACTTGGGCAAAACGTATCGGTCTCGTGTTAGTTGCACTTCTTTTTTTATGGAATCTTTTTCTATACGCCAGCAGTCAATGGAACAACGATCACATCCCGGGATTGGGAAAATGGCGAGTCTTGTCCGTGCTGACGGGCAGTATGACCCCTACCATCAAAGCTGGAGATATGGTGATCGTAACGCGATATACAGGGGAAGTCCCAAAGACAGGCGACATCATCACGTATTGGAAGGACGACCAGACACGATCCCTGATTACGCACCGCGTCGTACAGCGTCTGGATAACGGCTACCTGCAAACCAAGGGGGATGCAAACCAGGAGACAGACGGAGGGTGGACAGACCCGAACCGATTGGTAGGAAAGGTTGTCGCTACGATACCTTTCGCAGCAGCTCTGCAGCAGTTGATCAAAGAGCCGCTGACGATGGTCTTCATACTCGCTGGATTTATTGGCTATCTCATTCATACCCAGCGTCGATCTGGCAGCAAAAAGGACAACAAACAAGCATCGATACAAACCGAGAAGTTGGAGGGGGATCTTACATGAAGTGGGAACAGGTGAAAAACTGGCCATGGAAGCGGATTGTTATAGGCACGGCATTTATTTCATCCATTGCCGCGAGCACCAGCTTTGGGACCTATGCGTATTTCACGAGTCAAGTAGATGATGCATCGACCTTTGCTGCCGGGAAACTGGAGATCAGCTTGGGGGGCGTTTCGAGTGCAAGCTTTCGGGCAGAAGGGGATCAGAAATTTTTACCAGGTGTCCGCGTTCAAAAAACAATGAGTGTCGAAAACAAAAGCGACGTTCCTGTGAAATATGCCTTGCTTGCAAAGAAGGCTGACGGGGACGATATCCTATACGATCAGCTGGTAGCCGAGATTCGGAGCAGTGACGATACACTGCTATATCATGGACGCGTCAGCAGTTTGACAAAAGCCAACGTCGTCATTCCTGAGTTGGATAAAGGGGAGGCTGACGATCTGAGCTTTACCGTTTATTTGCCAGAAAGCACAGGGAACGAGGTCCAGCAAAAGACGGCAGATGTCATTTTCGGCTTCCTAGCTACGCAGCAGGAGAACGGAGATTACTTTGCGCAAAGCGGGCCAGTGATGACCTTTACGCCACAGGACTTGAGCGGCAGTCAGCTGCTCGACACGATGAAGCTCGCGAAACGTGTTGGAGAAGAGGAGAGCGCCAAGCAAAAGGATGAATCGGCTGCGAAAGGCATGACCTTTGTACTGGCAGAAGGTTCGTATGATCTGAGTGGTTTGGAGTTGCCCAAACACATAACGTGGAAGGCTGCTCCTGGACAGGAAGGAAAGGTCATCATTCGGGCCGATGAGCTAGCGGTTCAGGAAGCGTCCTTTGACGGTATCCGTTTTGAGGGGCGGGGAACCGGTCTTCTGGTCGGCTCCAATGTGAGCTTCCGCAATTGTGTGTTTGGCAGCGGATTTGAGGAAGCCATTCGTACAGCAGGTGCTGAGGACAAGCAATCGGATGAGTCAGCAGAAGGCGGAAAATTCCTGGAAGGATTGACGGTGAAAGACAGCATCTTTGAAGGTGGCGGAGAAGGGATCGTGCTGAATCAGACCATCAAGGCCGTCTTGATTGCGGGTAACACCTTTAACGGTGGAAAGCACGCCGTCGTGATCGCCAATGACAAAGAATCACAAGTCCAGATCGTCGATAATGATTTCACCAAAGTCAGCCAATACGCGGTGGAAAGCGATGGAGTGCGGGTAGGTGATGGCATTGACGGATTTAAGGAGATCGAGGGAGAAGTCGTCGGGACGAAGAAGCTGGCTCTCCATTTGTACAAGGCAGACTTGTACCTGGAAAACAACAAGTATGGAAGATAAAGCGGGGCGTTCGAGGACGCACTCGCGGTCGAGATCAAAAGCACGTTTGGCGCCTATACGTGTACAGATTATGGGCAGCGTCTTTTTTCTGGGAGTCGCGCTGTCTTTATGGGGACCAATGGCCACTACCTACAGCTGGATGTGGCAGGAGGTCCAGGATGCGGGACACGAGTTTGCGGTCGGGATTCTTGATATTTCGGACAGCAGCTTCGGCAGCGAATGGCATGTCCTTCGGGGAGGCAACCAGGTCGTCGACTTGTCGAAAATGATTCCGGGAGATGCCCGACAGATCAAAGCGACCCTTTCTAAAGGCTCGAGCGACTTGGACTTTTCTTATAAGATCGTTGCACGAGTAAAAGATATCGGCAGCCCGGGGACAGGTGCGGCTCAAAAGCTGGAGGAAGTGCTTCGCGTACGCATTACGGAGGGACAGCAGGAAGTATATGACGGCCTCGTCAGAGATCTTCATCAGGATCAGCCGGGAATTTCCCGTTCCAATGGGACGGAGAGCGAGTTTCGGGCAAGCGAGGGGAATAAGACATTTTTCATCACGGTATATCTGCCAGAAGAAGGCGTCGATCATACCTACCAGTCTCTCGGAGGAGAGCTGGAGCTGCGCTTTTTGGCAAAGCAGGCAACATCGGATGCGATATACGCAGAGTAAGGGGGGAGCCACTTGAAGAGGCTGGCAGTGGGGTTGATGGCGGCAGCACTGATCTTGAACGCCGTACCCATGGATGGAACGTTTTCCTTTTTGACCAGTGAGAAGAAGCAGGTATCCCCCGTTTCAACTGGCACAAACGAGGACGTTTTCGTGACAGAAACCAAACAGATCGTTTTGAAATCAAAGGTCGAAAAACGCACCAAGATCAAGCGCACGGTAAACGCCGATGGCTCCTCCTCTGAGACAAAGGACAGCAGACTTGCCGTCTTCAACGGCGTACAGCGTGTCGTGTTCGTTCCGCAACGCGAGTCATTGGATTTGGAGCTAGCCAATTTAACCGTGACGGGAGACGCAGCAGGAGAAGTAACGATACAACGTGTCTACGATGAGAAGGACGACAAGGCAATCGTATTTGAAATAACTCATACCTATCAAAAGGCGTATGGCAAGAGAAAGAGCGAAACCGAGCGAGGCGAGCTGCAAGTAACGGCACTCGGCGGGTTCTATACGTTGAAGCTCCCGCTCACAATCAGTACCTCTTATCGCGAGTCGACGGACGTATCGGAGGAAGCAGTCCCGAGTCAGCCAAGTCAACCAGGTCAGCCGACAAACCCGACGGCGCCCGATACGCCAAATGCACCGGACACACCTGCTACTGAAGGAGACTCAACCCTGCCTGCGCAGCCGCCTTCTTCTGGTGTAGAAACACCCACGGAACCATCGACAGATCCAAGCGGCCCAGCACCGCCATCTTCAGAAGAGTCGGGGACAGTTTCTCCTGACTCGGACCTGCAGGAGTCCTCGCCACCCGGTTCCCCAAGTACCCCGAAGGAAACTCCTGCGGGAGAAACGCCCCCTCTTTGAGGATGAAGGAACGAAGGGCCGCACAAAATACCCCAAACTTGCCCAGCGAGCCTCTGCGCCCGTTGGGTCTTTTTTATGCTTCTGCGAGCATGTAAAAAAGGATGAGACGCGACTCATACTTTAGGATGATTCCATTCTAAACTGAGGAAGGAAGCCCGGATCAGAGGAAACTCGTAAAATGGACATAGACATCTGTTTAAGGGAAAGCGGGGAATGAAAGAGTGGCCATTTTGAAGAAAATCGTTTCTATCGCAACGTCTCTATTACTTGTTCTGGTGATTGCTCTTTGTGCATTTTTGTTTATAGGGAAAATGAATGGCGGGAAGACCGTGTTACTTGGCAACGAGATAATGGTGGTTCTTAGTGGATCAATGTCTCCAACTTTCAATACGGGTAGTATCGTAGGGGTCGGCCCAGTATCTTATGAGCAAATTAAGCAGGGTGATATTATCACCTTTAAGGACCCAGAAGGGCGTACAATCACTCACCGCGTTTTGGAAATAACAGAGAACGGTTTGGTCACGAAAGGAGACGCCAATGACGCGAAGGATACAGCTCTCGTAACAAAAGACCGTGTCATCGGTGAAGTTCAGTTTTCTGTTCCGTTGGTTGGTTACCTCATAGAGTTCGTGAAATCCAAAGTGGGTATGGTGGTATTCCTAGGAGTGCCGGGACTATATTTGATCGTAAGCCAGATTTGGAAGCTGTTGCGTATGATAAAAGAAAAGGAAGCAGCTGCAAACTAGCGGCTCATTATGCAGAAGACCCGATCATAGCGATTGGGTTTTTTCTATGCTTCTATGGGTAGCAGTGTCTATCATCCTTCAGTATGAGCTCATGAAACGAAGAGTTCTAGACGCAATTCATCCATGCCGTGCAAGAAAGATCACCCTCGTGCAGGAAGTTAGATTCTTCAGAAATCAGTAACATGAGAAATGTAAGGCACACCACCTAAACGGGTGCCACGATCTAATAAAAACCATTTATCGGGAGGAATTGTAAATGAGCTTGAAAAAACAATTCGCAGTAACTTTGGCATCTGTAGGATTGGGTGCTGCACTGATCGGTGGCGGAACCTTCGCACTCTTCACGTCCGAAGCGCAAAACACGGGCAACACGTTCGCAGCGGGTAGCGTGGAAGTGAGCCTGGATAAACCAGATGGAACCACTTACTTTAATGTAGAAAATATCGCACCTGGCGATAGCGAAACCAAAACGGTAACTGTGAAAAACAGCGGAACACTTGAACTGCGCTACGATCTTGGAGTTGATTTAACAGGCGATTTGGCCGCAGCTCCTAATGGACTGACTGTTAAGGTTACTGACAAAAATGGCAATGAAATCGCACCTGGACCAGATGGTAACCGAGTTCTGGCCGCAGGAGCTTCTGAGGAACTGAAAGTAACCTACACACTGCCAAAAGAAGCAGGGAACGAATATCAAGGCAAAGCAGCAACGCTCGGCCTGCAAGTACTGGCTGAACAAACAAAAAACAACTAATCACGCAAGTAGTGTCTTACATCAAATGAAAAGGGGTGGCTCTAGGGTCACCCCCTTATAATAGGAGGGTATTATTGTGAAGAAAATCGCTGTTTTGGCGGTCGCCGCTGTACTGGCAGTTGGCGGATCGATCGGAAGCGCAACCTACGCACTGTTTACGAGCGAGGCGCAAAATACTAACAACTCGTTCAAATCCGGTACATTATCCTTGAGCACACATCGCAATGACGTGCCGGTCGATGGCCCGATGTTCTATCAAAATGATTCCGCTGATGGAAGAATGGGGACAGGCTACTGGGCACCAAAAGATTCTCACACTCGCGCCATGTTCATCAAAAATACAGGCTCCCTGGATGCGAAGCTCACTCACATTACGGCTGTTCCAGCTGGGAATGAAACGGACGCTCTGAAGTTTGGGGAACAGGCGATGGTAACGGTAGCTTCTTTTAAAACATCCAACAACAAAGCTCTGGATACGACAGCTGCCGCGAAATTGAACGAAGAAGTAGACAAAGAATTCAAAAAACTGCTGAACGGAAACTTCTGGCAAAAACTGCAGGCAGTTGGACTTCAAGCCGCTACAGCAGAGGTAAGAGAAGAACTGCTTGATTGGACTTACCGCGTAAACAGTAATGGTGAATCCGTAACGGTAGGCATCTCGGATATCTTTATCGGTTCCTTGAAAGATCTGTACAATGGCGGCAGTGGGCAAGATACCAAGGTGCCAAATCTGATTCTCCCGGCTGGTCAAACCATGCAATTATCTTATACGGTTACTTTCCTCGATGACGCTGGTCAATCCTTCAAAAACAATGACATTCGCGGAACGACTGTAGATTTCGGATTCGTTAACAAGTTTGAACAAGTGAAAAACAATTAGTACGTAACAAACAATCCCCTGTGTGACACTTCCGACGTAAGCCCATTTCGCTGGGCTATGGATGGAAACACAGGGGATTGCCATGTTTACATACATATGACAAATCAGCTACTGAAATAGAATAGGAGAAAACCCGAGACATGGCGGCCTCGGGTTTTTCTTGTCTCAGGAATATCCCATCAGAAGGTGCGGGTGCGCGACATTAATTGACTGCCTGTGCTACCGCAGCTTTCAACGCCTGCTCCAAATCTCCAATAATATCCGCGATCGATTCCGTTCCGATCGACAGGCGGATCATGCCTGGTGTGACACCTGCTGCTGCTTGCTCGGCTTCATTCATTTGCTGATGAGTGGTGCTCGCTGGATGAATGACGAGTGACTTGGAATCGCCTACGTTTGCCAGGTGGGAGAACAGCTTCACGGATTCGATCAGCTTTTTGCCTTCATTTACGCCGCCGCGGATGCCGAAGGTGAGGATGGCACCGGCACCTTTTGGCAAGTATTTTTGCGCGAGCTCGTAATTCGGATCGCTTTCCAGCCCTGGATAGCTGACCCATTCAACGGCTGGGTGAGAAGCGAGGTATTCTGCAACGGCCTGCGCGTTTTGGCTGTGACGCTCCATGCGCAGGTGCAGTGTTTCCAGACCTTGCAGGAATAGGAAGGAGTTGAAAGGAGCAACGGCTGCTCCGATGTCGCGCTGCAGCTGAACGCGAGCTTTGATGATATAGGCGAGTGGTCCGACTGCTTCCGTGAACACTACGCCGTGGTAGCTAGGATCTGGTGTGGTCAGGCCAGGGAATTTGCCGTTGTTCCAGTTGAATTTGCCGGAGTCTACGATGATTCCGCCGATAGCTGTTCCGTGACCGCCGATGAACTTGGTCGTAGAGTGGATCACGATGTCTGCACCATGCTCGAAAGGACGGCAGAGGATCGGAGTAGCGAACGTGTTGTCGACGATCAACGGCACGCCATTTTCATGCGCGATGTCCGCGATGGATTGCAGGTCGGCTACGTCGATGCGCGGGTTGCCGATCGTTTCGCAGAAAAAGGCCTTGGTATTGTCGTTGACGTAAGCACGGAAGTTTTCTGGGTTGGCGTGATCCACGAAATGTACTTTGATACCCAGGCGTGGCAGGGTGTGCGCAAAGAGGTTGTAGGTACCGCCGTACAAGCTGCTGGACGCGATGATTTCGTCGCCAGCCTGTGCAATGTTGAGGATGGAGAACGTAATGGCAGCTTGACCGGAAGCTGTCGCCAGCGCACCAACGCCGCCCTCGAGCAGAGCCACGCGCTTTTCAAATACATCCTGAGTTGGGTTCATGATGCGGGTGTAGATGTTGCCCAATTCTTTTAGCGCGAACAAGTTAGCCGCATGATCCGTATCGCGGAAGACATAGGAGCTGGTTTGGTAGATCGGGACGGCGCGGGAACCTGTTACCGGATCAGGCTCCTGGCCTCCGTGGATGGCGATGGTTTCTGGCTTCCAGTGTTGCTGTTCAGACATGATCATCTCTCCTTTTTTTTCTGTGGGTATGATAAGGTATAAAAAAACGGAGCTATCCTCTGAGTAGAAGAAGCTCCGGTCATACACGGACTCTCGTTCATCTCTCAGAATCTATGGATTCTGCAGGAATTGGCACCTCGCATCGTTACATGCAGGTTGCCGGGCTTCGTCGGGCCTGTCCCTCCACCACTCTTGATGAAAAATGGAAATCTGTTGTTGTCTTAATTGTATGAAAAAGTCCACTTTACTGTCAATATTCAATAATTCAGTTATCAGGGAGGATTAAATGGGAATATCAGAGAATCATCAACAGTCTGCCGGAAAAAAGAGCATGGCATTGCGAGCAGCGTGGATCGTTCCAAACGTGCTTTGCTACTTTCTTCTTATTTATATAGGGGTATTTGTAGGGAAGAATGCGGAGGGACTGGAGGAAATCAATCGATTGGGAATATGGCTGTTTATGTTGATCGTGATGTTCATGGTGTCGGTTTTCGGGACATTTCGCATCGTGTACTGGATTAAAAAAGGAAAGCTGTAAAGGGAAGGAAATCGGGATCGGAGGCAAACAAAAAAGAGCACATGCTGTGCCCTCTTCTGTACGAAAGGAATTAGTCCTTTTTAATGGTTGCGTGTGTTCCGTCGCAGTTTCCTTCTGCATTTTTGGTTTGACCGCATCTACAGGTTCCCATTCTCTTCCCCTCCTTTGGTATTCTTAATATTTATTATAGAAAATACACTGATTAAATACAACTTGATTACGAATAGTAATAAGCTTATGCTGATTTGGGCAGGATTCGTTTTCATAACTGTCGCTATTTAGACATAGCAGGGGCGTTAGAAATGCAGTAGTTCGTATGATATGATTTGATAGAATACATGCGGATAATTTCACTTACATAGCAGGGGGTATTTGTACGATGAGTAACGGCGTAAAGGAAATAACACCGGAAGAATTGCTGGCAAAACTGGAGGCAAATGAGCAGGTCCAAGTGATTGACGTACGTGAGGTCGATGAGTGGAACGCTGGTCACATTAAGCAGGCGAAGCTGATCCCGCTCGGATTTTTGCCGCATCGCATCGATGAGCTGGACAAAGACATTCCTCTTGTGATGGTTTGCCGCAGTGGTGCTCGCAGCAACATGGCCACGGAATATTTGGCAGCGCAAGGCTTTGATGTAGCAAACATGGTGGGCGGCATGCTCGCCTGGCCAGGAGAGAAAGAACTGTAAGGTTTCTAGGGGAGGAAAGAAATCGTGAGTGGAGATGCGCAACAGCAGCAGGGAGGGGCTCTGCAGCGTCATTGGTTTACCGTGCTTGCAGGCGTTTTGATTTTGGCGATTGTCGGTGTGTTTGGCTACAACTACATGACCAAAGAGCAGATTCCTGTCATGAAAGCATTAAACGACTTTTCCTTGGATAACATCAACGGTTCGACCTACACTTTCTCTGAGGGGAAGGGGAAAGTCCGCTTGGTTGAATTCATGTTTACCAACTGCCCGGATATTTGCCCTGCGACTACGTACAACATGTCCAAGCTGCAGGATCAGTTGAAGGAAAAGGGGCTGTTTGGGGATAAGGTCGAGTTCGTGAGCATCACGTTTGACCCTGATTTTGACACCCCGGAAGTCCTGAAGGCGTATGCTGAGAAATTCAAGGCTGATCAAAGCGGCTGGAAATTCCTGCGAGGCGATGCCCAGGCGATCGAAAAAGTGACAAAAGACTTCGGAATCGCTGTGATGAAGCAGCCGGACGGTTCCTTTGCCCATACGGCACGCATGTTCCTCGTGGATGAGGACGGAAACATGCGTCGCGCGTACGGGATGGCAGCCGAGATGGATATGGACCAAATGATGAAAGAGATGGTACAACTGGCTGACTAGCTTAGCGTGTCTCTTCGAATCGGATGGCGATGACCTTTTCGGTTTTCGTTTCAAATTCAATATGAACCAGTAACGCCCACACGCGATTGCCCTCCTGGAGCAAAAGCTTAAACGTCTCTTCTGACGTGGTGGGCGTTTTCGTTTTTCGGCCGACATGAAGGTAATCGACAATCTTGGCTTGCGGGTAGGTCTGCATGGTTTGCTGCATCGCGAGTCGTCCCCACTTGGCGTAAGGCGGCTCGGCGGCAGCGGGCATCGTCCAGGTCAGAGAGAGCGAAAGCAACAGGGCAGAGAAAATGGAGATAGCCTTGGCTCGCATAGAAAACGCCCCCTTTATGGGAAAATAGATCTTTATGTGCGGTATTTTGTCCAATTTCTTGACTGGACAGCCGGTTTCCTTGCTTTCTACCCTATGGATTTTGTACAATTTTCCAATGAGCGAATGAGTAGGCAAATGTGTTTTCTATTGCACGGTTAACAGACTGGATGAAACGAACGCCTCGCGTTGTGTTACAATAAGAATGGCATGCTTGGTTCGGGTTCCCAAAATCATGCACGATGAAGTTAGGAGGAAAGATATTGAGCGACGTTAAGATTTTCGCAATGGGCGGCCTCGGCGAGATCGGAAAAAATATGTACTGCGTCGAGTATGAAGATGAAATCATTATGATTGACTGCGGGGTGAAATTCCCTGAAAACGAGATGTTCGGGATCGATCTGGTCATCCCTGATGTTTCTTATCTGGTGGACAACCAGCACAAAATCAAGGCACTTTTGCTGACGCACGGACACGAAGACCACATCGGGGCGATTCCTTATATTATGAGGCAAATCAAGGTGCCGATTTACGGTGGTCGTCTGACCCTGGGCTTGGTCAAGGCGAAGCTGGAAGAGCACCGCATGCAAAACGATGTCAAACTGATTCCTATTTCCGAAGATACGGAGATTCCCTTCGACCGGTTGAAGGCGACATTTTTCCGTACCAACCACAGTATCCCAGATTCCTTTGGGGTCGTAATCCACACGCCAGAAGGAATGGTCATTCATACAGGCGACTTCAAGTTTGACATGACTCCTGTTGGACAAACGACGGAATACGGCAAAATTGCCCGCATCGGTGCGAGTGGTGATGTGTTGGCATTGCTGTCTGATAGTACCAACAGTGAGCGCTATGGCTTTACCATGTCGGAGCGTACAGTTGGCGAAGGGATTCTGGATGTCGTCCGTAAAGCGCGTGGACGGATTATCCTGGCGACGTTTGCTTCCAACGTGCACCGTTTGCAGCAAGTAGTCGATGCTGCCGAACAATGCAACCGCAAAGTAGCGGTGATTGGCCGCAGCATGGAGAAAGTATTTTTGATTGGACAAGAACTGGGCTATATCCAAATGCCAGAGGGTATGCTGATTGATATCAAGCACATCGACAACTATGCGGACAATCAGGTGCTGATCATTTGTACCGGCAGCCAAGGGGAACCGATGGCGGCTTTGACGCGCATCGCTTCCGGCTCACACCGTACAGTCTCCATTTATCCGGAAGACACGGTGATCATCTCGGCTTCTCCGATTCCTGGCAACACGATCAATGTGAGTCGCACGATCGACAAACTGTACCGCGCAGGAGCGATTGTCGTGCTCAATCAGGATTTCGACATCCACGCCTCCGGTCACGGCAGCAGCGAAGAACTGAAGCTCATGCTGAACTTCATTCGTCCGAAGTACTTTATCCCGATTCACGGGGAGTATCGGATGCTGAAAACTCACTCTAAGCTTGCACAGCAGGTGGGGATTGAGGACAGCAACATCTTTATCATGGACAACGGCGATGTGCTGAATTGCTCGCGTGAAAAAGCATGGCTGAGCAAGGTGCATGCAGGAATCGTCCTGATTGATGGCAGCGGCGTTGGAGATGTGGGCAACATCGTTCTGCGCGACCGCAAGCATTTGGCCGAGGATGGTCTGATGGTTGTCGTCGTCAGCCTGGATATGAAGAACTTCAAAATCCTGACTGGTCCTGACATCGTGAGCCGCGGCTTTGTGTACGTTCGCGGTTCCGAATCGCTCATCCAGGAAGCGACGATGCTCGTACGCCAACGTCTGCAGGAAGCATTGGAAAAGAAAATCAAAGAGTGGTCAGAGCTGAAGGCGCAAATCAACGAAGTAATCAAGCCGTTCATTTACGAAAAAACGGGCCGCAACCCGATGATTCTTACCATTTTGATGGAAGTGTAGCTCGCCTGCACTTCTTGATTCTCCAACGGTGATGAACCGGGTATAATAGTAAGTAAGGGAATAACATGATATGTAAAGGAGAGGTTGCCCCATGATGTCTTATGAAGCATATATGAGCCAAGTAATCCAACCTATGCGCGATGAGCTGACTCGCAATGGTTTTCAAGAGCTCCGCACACCGGAAGAAGTAGAACAGGCACTGCCAAACGCAAAAGGTCTGACACTCGTAGCCGTTAATTCTGTTTGCGGTTGTGCGGCTGGACTGGCTCGCCCGGCAGTTGTTCATTCGTTGAAGCACTCTACTAAGCCAGACAACATCTTCACTGTATTTGCGGGCCAAGATAAGGAAGCGACTGCGAAAGCTCGCGAATACTTCGAAGGCTATCCGCCATCTTCCCCGTCCTTTGCAATCCTGAAAGACGGTAAAATCATGACCATGATCGAGCGTCATCAGATCGAAAACAACGATCTGCAAACCATCGCAAACTTGCTGACAAACGCGTACGAAACCTACGGCAACTAAGCGAAGGCAAAACCAAATGCTAGATACCTAAGACGCTCGCTAACGGGCGTCTTGTTTTGAATTAGTGGAAAGGGGAAATTGTAGGATGCAGACCCGTTCGTTTGGACGAGACCCACACCAGGTATCGCTGCTGGGCTTTGGGGCACAACGCATTGTGGATGAGCATGACTGCACGGAAGAGGAAGCCATCGCGATCATTCGCCGCGCAGTGGAGGCAGGGGTCAACTATTTCGATACAGCTCCCAGCTATAGCGATGGGCAGTCTGAAACACGCGTCGGTATAGGGCTGAAAGGACTGCGCGACAAGGTGTGGATCGCGACTAAAACGGGCGGGCGTACCCGCGATTTGGCCCTCAAGGATCTGGAAGGTAGCCTTAAGCGTCTCCAGACCGACTATGTCAACGAATGGCGAATGCACAACATCATGCAGCCCCACGACCTGGAAGCGATCTTTGCCAAGGGTGGCGCACTCGAGGCAATGATCGAAGCAAAGGAACAAGGACTGATCCGCAAAATCAGCATCAGCGGCCATACGGATCCACGCCTCTTGGCGCAGGCCATTCGCCGCTACCCCTTTGACAGCGCGCTTGTCGCCTTGTCTGCACTGGATCACTTCATCTACAGCTTCGCGCACGATTTCGTTCCGCAAGCCGTCGAACAGGGTGTCGCCGTAATCGGAATGAAGGTGATGGGGCTTGGCAAGCTGGCTCCATGGACTGAACAAGCTCTGCGCTACACTTGGAGTCTGCCAGTGACGACCTCGATATTGGGTGTGAGCAAAATGGACGAGCTGGAGGCTGATCTCGCCGAAGCTGAGCGTTTTGTTCCGATGAACGACATCGAACGGGTAGAGCTATTTCAGGAAATCATGCCGCTTGTCCGACCGGATGTCCTCCGCTGGAAAGCCCGCGAGTGGATGGCAGGCGAATGGTATCAGCTGCCTGCGTTGAAGTGGTAGATACAAAGTGGAAAAGCCCATCGATTTTGATGGGCTTTTTTGCTGTTTTAGGATGTGGCTGCGGTTGGGAAAAGCCTGTTTCCATGCTGCGCTCCGGGCTACGTCCACGGGGAAGCGAAGACTGTCCGCTGCGCCATGATCCCGAGGGAATCGCTAAACGTGGAGTCGCTTAGCAGAGTATTCATGGGTAGCGATTCTGATGCCTCGGTCTTCATGGCTCCGCTAGGTAGGACTCCACAGGCGCTCCGCCCGGAAACATGCTTTTCTGGCGAGCAGAGATCTTTCTTGGAAGAAAAAATCCTTTAAAGTCCGATCAACGAAATCAGCTACCCAGGAAAAAGGAGAAATTAACGGAGGTATTAGGGACACAACCCAGGCGGAATGGAAAAAGCAGAACCTGCCTTTAGCGTCCACCTCTGAGAAGGCTTCCCAGAGCCGACCACTTTGGACGCGGGTTCCGCTTTTGGAAAGGAGCCGTGCAGGAATGACCTCCTCGCAAGTGGCCCTACTACCGTAGTGTTTTCTCCTTTTTCCGCCCCCGTTTGAAAAGCTTCGTCTGATCTGGAACTTAAAAATGCACAGTTCTTTTCAATCCCAGAAAAACCATCTCACCGCTAATGCGACGCAGACCCGCGCTTCGCCCGATGTAGGGAAGCATGCATCAAGCAAAGCAGTACCGATGTAAAGGATACGACTGTGGCGAGCAGCAGTGTTGGCGCTACACCACCGTGATCGTACATGTACCCCATCGCGAGTGGGCCGAGCAGCCGCCCGAGGGCTGTGATCCCGCCCACCACTCCCAGGTAAAACGGAGCTGTTTCCGCAGTTTTCTCCGTGATAAAGGTAGGGATTGTCGGAGAAATCAGCATCTCGCCAAAGGTAGTAATAATCATACCGAAAATAAACGCAACGTAACTATTATGGAAGAGCAGCATGAAACCAAATCCTGCACCATAAAGCACGGCGCTCGTCACCAATTGGGCGGACAGACTTTGTTTCAGCAGCCGTTTGATTTGGGTAGTTACTGGCTGACCGGCGAAAATGATGATCCCGTTGATCGTCCACAGCCAGCTGTAGGCGGCAAGCGGCATACCCAAGCCCGTCAAGTACGGAGCGACCCCCGTATTCCAAACGGTGGTAGAAAAGAAGATAAAGCCAGCACCCAGCGCCATGAACAGGTACAGCTGGTACCGGTACAAGAGCTGCAGCGTTTCTTTCCCACTTCTCTTTTCTGCTTGTGCTGCCGAATCGCCAACGAGTTCCTTATGCGAAATATGCTTCATGAAAATGAAAAAGAAAAGGGCAAACAGCAAGGTACTGGCACTGTTCAACAGAAATGTCAGCTGAAAGGAGAAGGCAGCCACTACGCCAGCAAGCGATGTACCAATGGCCATTCCCAAGTTGTTGCTCACATACACAATATTGAACAACTCACGGCGCTGCTCTTTCCAGCGAAATCCGATAAAGGCTTGAATCGCCGGAGAGGAGAGGTTAAAGGTAAAGCCCAGGCCGATCATCAGAGCCAAGTAGATTGTCCAGCTTTGGGAAAAGGGAATCGCCAGCTGAATACAGCCCTGCAATAGCAAAGCGCCTACGATGAGTCGCTTGGCACCGAGTCGATGAAACAGGGAGCCTCCTATAAATTGACCGATGATTCCGGCAAGTGACTGCAGCATGAGAGCAAAGCCTGCTTCTGTCATGGAGCGCTGCAGGACCGTATGTACATACAGCGTGTTCAACGGCCACATGAAAGCGCTTCCGGAAGCGTTGATAAAGCTAGCCACCAAAAACAGCAAAGCTTCTCGCGGGTAGCGTTGTAAGAGTGAGGGAGGAGAGAACATGGGACTCATCCTTTGCGGTAAGATATGGAATAGTATAACTATTATTAAATACATTGTAAATAATAATGTTTAGTAAATAACCTTGCCTATCAAACCAAATAAAGGCTGCTCCACTTTCCGTGGTTTCGAGTATACTAAACAAAGCGGAGAGTCGAATTACTATCGATACAGAGATTAAAGGTGGAGTTATTCTATATGCGAATATGGAAACGAATGTTGTTAATCGTGCTTGTAGTAGTTGCCGTATCGGCAGGATACTACGGGTATTCCTTTTATCAGTTTGCACAAGATATCCAAGAGCCGAATGTCATCACCCCGCCGCCAGATGGTGGAGCCGCGACGAAGGCGGCTGAGATCCCGCAGTGGGACGGCAACGATCGCATCAATATTCTCTTGATGGGTGTAGACCGTCGAGGGATGAAGAACAATGGACTGCCACGCTCGGACTCTATGATGCTGGTCAGCGTCGATCCTGTTACGAAGCGGTTTGACTTGTTCTCGATTTTGCGTGATACGTATGTAGACATCCCGGGCAACGGCAGTTCCCGGATCAATGCTGCCATCGTGGATGGTGGGCCGGAGCTGGCCATGAAAACGGTCAGTCAATTCACAGGCCTGCCTGTAGATCGCTATGTCATTACCGACTTTGAAGGCTTTAAAGCCTTAATCGATGCGGTAGGCGGTGTCGAGCTGGATGTAGAGAAAAACATGTATTACCATGATCCAACGGACAAAGGTGTCTATGACATCAATCTGAAGAAGGGCCTCCAACAGCTGGATGGAAACAAGGCGTTGCAATACGTCCGTTTCCGTCATGATGCCACTTCCGATTATACCCGTACCGAACGTCAGCGTAAATTGCTGGCCGCAGTAGCTGATCAGATGAAAAAAGGGACTACGCTGCTGCAATTGCCTTCGATCTTAAAAGAAGTGACACCTTACGTACAAACGAATATCAGCACGATGGATATGTTGAAGCTATCTGCGCTGGGACTCAATCTGAATACGCAAAATCCAGGGCAGTACCAGCTGCCACCGATGGGGATGTTTCGAGAATCCCACCGAGCAGGCTCTGTCCTCGTACCGGATGTAGATCAGGTCCAAGCCTTCATCCAAGAAACGCTTGAGCCACCATCCACCCAAACCAATACAACTGTGGAAGATTCCACTACGAGCAGCACGCCACAATGAGCGTGCTGTTTTTTTTTGAACCAAAATGGATTTTTGGGGGAAGACTAACCATGATTTGCTAGGCATGGGGGTGAACATGGATGGATCAGGAAATGGCGCGCAGGTGGTTGTCCAATACAGGAGACCTGGTCGTAGAGCACATTGATAAGCCGAATGGCCGTGTGCGTCTGTACTATCTGTCCACCTTGGCAGATGCGAGTATTGTATACAACGAGTTGATCCCGAAGCTCCGTCTACTTCCGCTGGAAACAGTCGGGATAGACGAAGTGGAGAAACAGCTGGGAGTGGCAAGCAGCAACCGGGTTTACGAAGTCCAGGAAGCCGTTAGCCGGATGATCCATAACGCTATCTATGTACACGTAGAGGGGGCAGCATTCGGGCTTGCCATACCGAGTGACGGCACGGTCGGGCGGAGCATCCAGGCTCCCGAGGTGGAATCTGTCGTCCTGGGTCCCCAGATTGCATTTGTCGAAGAGCTCAATGTCAATCTATGCATCATTCGAAAGTACATGCCGACTACACATCTGTTTCATGAGCGGTTGGTGGCAGGGACAGAAATACCGGTCGATATTTCTGTCCTGTACCTCGAGAACATTGTAGATCCGGAAAATGTGAATACCGTACGCCAGCGCATACAGGAGTTGAACGTTGACAGTCACCTGGATTCCAGTATCCTGGCACAATATATTGCAGATAATGAGCGCTCTCTTTTTCCCACGCTGCAGCAGACAGAACGGCCAGACCGGGTTATCCATGGCTTGCGTCAAGGCCAGGTAGCGATTTTGGTAGAGGGAAGCCCGTTTGTCCTGCTGGGGCCGACTACCTTGTTACAGTTTTTTCAGTCCCCGGATGATTACTACCTGCGTTGGGTTCTGGCTACCTTTAACCGGATCATGCGGATGTTTGCTATGATCCTTTCCTTATTGCTTACGCCCGTCTATGTAGCTACTCTCACCTATCATTACGAAATGATACCTGCCGACCTGCTCCTCTCGCTGGCACAGTCCCGATCGCGCGTACCATTTCCCCCTCTCTGGGAGGCGCTCTTGATGGAAATCATTATTGAACTGCTGCGCGAAGCCGGAGCGAGGCTGCCAACGAAGGTCGGCCAGACGATTGGTATCGTGGGAGGTATCGTAATCGGCCAGGCGATCGTTCAAGCAGGGTTTACCAGCAACATTCTCATTATCATTGTAGCGCTTGGGGCTCTATCTTCCTTTATTGCGCCCAGCTACATGATTGGCTCAACGATTCGGGTGATTCGCTTCCCGATGATTTTATTGGCCGGGCTGCTTGGTGCGATGGGAATTGTGGCTGGCTTCAGCTTTCTTGCCAGTCATTTGCTCCGTCAGACCAGTTTGGGGCGTCCTTACATGTATCCCCTTTATCCGGTTCGCTTTGAAGATTGGAAGGATGGATTCATTCGAGCCCCACTGTCTTCTCTATGGCTGCGCTTCAAGTTTTTCAATCCGCAGCAGAAAAAACGCTTTAATCGGGAGCAGGGCCAAATGAAGAAAGACATCGACGAGTGAGCGAGGTCTACATGAACATAAACGAAACGATAAAACCGACGAATACCATATCGGCGTACTTGGCGGGATTTCTCGTTCATGCGACGCAGATCGGTGTTGGCGTATTAGGTTATCAACGGATCATTGCTAAGGAAGCCGGACACGATGCCTGGATTGCTGTCGTGCTGGCAGGACTCGCTACCCATTTGATCGTTTTGGCGATGACCCACACGCTGAAGAGTTACCCAAATGCAGATATTTATGGCATTCAGGTCGATATATTTGGAAAGTGGCTAGGTACCGCTTTGGGAGTGATGTACGCGATTTATTTTTTCTTGTCCGCTACGATCATACTTCGGACCTATGTTGAGGTCGTCCAAACCTGGATGTTCCCTAATCTGCCGATCTGGGTGTTGACTGCGATTATTTTGTTCCTCGCGATCTACACGATCATGGGTGGAATCAGGGTGGTGGCAGGGTACACCTTCTTTTCTGTAAGTGCGACCATCTGGCTCGTCTGTGACTTGTATTATCCGTTGCAGTATGCACAGTGGGAGTATTTGTTCCCGATTCTGGAGGTGAATGCAGAGCAATTATTCAGGGGTATGCTCGGTATGACATTGAGCAGCATCGGTTTTGAGATTCTGTACGTCATCTATCCGTATGTTCAGAATAAGGAGAGGCTATCTCGAAGCGTCCAGACGGGAGTACTCGTCACCAATCTTATCTATACGTTCGTGATGATCGTATCCCTGGTGTTTTTTAGCCAAGGGCAGCTCATGAGGACGATCTGGGCAACCCTCAATTTGAAGAAAATGGTCTATTTTCCTATTCTGGAGAGGTTTGAGCTGATCGCCATCTCTGTTTGGCTGCTCGTGATTCTCCCTAACATTATGGTGTATATCTGGTCATCGGCACGCGGCTTCAAGCGTCTCTTTGGCTGGAGTCTGAGGAAAACGGTGGTAATGATCCTGCCAGTCATTTACGTCATATGCTTGCTCCTGGTAAGCCGGAATCAGATTAATCAACTCAATGACCTCTATTCCAAGATAGGCTTGTACGCAGCCTATGTGTACCCACTCTTTCTGTTTGTACTCGTCAAATGGAAGCAGCGAAGAAGGCGCATCAAGGAGGGGGCTGCAGATGCGAACGTTCCAAAATAGTCCGACCGGGGCAAGCAGGAGAAGGCTTCTGAAGCTATGCTGTTCCGTAATCCTGCTGGTCACGGGCTGTTCCGACAGACAAATTTTCGACGAGACAGGCTTGGTGACAGTAGTAGGCTATGATCTAGAGAAAGATGGAAATATCCGTGGGACGATCGTCATGCCCTCCATCAATCCGGAGGCAAAGGAAAAAATCCAGTTGATTTCCACGGTAGGGAAGACGAGCAAAGGGATTCGAGACAAAGCAAATTTACAGTCGGATAAGCGGGTGCTAGGTGGACAGCTGCGTGTGGCACTCTATAATGAAGCCCTGGCGAAACAGGGATTGGGAAACATCGTCGACACTCTCTATCGGGACCCGTCCATCTCCAGTAGGCTGTACCTATGTGTGTACGAAGGCTCGACCTACGATTTGTTAACGTATCCATACAAGGAACTGGGGAACATCGGTATCTACATGTACCGTATGATCGAACAAAATGTAAAAGGCGAGAAAATCCCCTCGACCACGATGCATGAATTTTTTCGTGCTTACTATGACCACGGGATTGACCCGCAGCTCCCTTACGTTGTACGAAAAGGAAACGAGATTGAAATCAAAGGAGTAGCGCTGTTTCAGGGTGATCGCTACGTGGGCTGGATCACGCCCAAGGAAGCATTCCTGATCAAGTTGATCCACGGCAACTTTAGAATCGGAAGCTACGACACGGCAGTGCCTGCTAAAGTGTTCGGGAAGTACACCCTGCACGAAAAGGACAGAAAAAAAGAGGTACATCTTGTTTTTGACACGATTTCTTCTAAATCCACGATCAAATTAACGAATGCATCACCCGCTCATTTTGATGTCAGCATTAAATTGGATACACGGATTTTAGAACTGACCATGCCGTTGAAAGTAGACAAAAGTGACGTGTTGCAGATCATGGAACGAGAACTGGAAAAAGAGCTGGAGGAGAAGCTACTTCAGGTCGTGAAAAAAATGCAGGATATGAATGTAGACACGGCTGGATTTGGGATCATCTATCGTGCGAACCGCCGTGGGATGGAGGAAATGACCGTGGAGGAATGGCGCAAGATGTTCAAGCAGGCCACTTTTCGCTTTCAGGTAGACGCTACCATCATCCGTAACGGTGTAATGAACTAGTCTGCAACGGCGTTGTGTTATAAAAAAACTTTTTTCCTCCTATTTCTATTGACGTATGTTTTTCAAAAGGGATATAATCCGATTTGTATTCGCAAATCATTGAAATGCAAAATATGAACATAATATACGTGGAAATCTTTCTTATCAAGAGAGGCGGAGGGACAGGCCCTATGAAGCCCGGCAACCGGCCCATGTCGTACATGGAAGTCGCGGTGCCAATTCCTACAAGATTGCATGGATCTTGATAGATGAGAAGGGTGGATGCGAACGTGATAGACGTTGCAGCCCCTTTTTCGTTTGTGAAAAAGGGGTCGTTTATTTTTCCGTAATAGAAGTAAGGAGTAAGGAAGAGGGAGGTGGATTCGTTGATTCAATTGCGCGATCTGAAAAAAAACTATCTAGTACAGGGAAAGACGATTCCTGCACTGCACGGGATTGATTTGAAGATAGAAAAGGGAGAAATTTACGGGATCATCGGACACTCCGGTGCGGGGAAAAGTACGCTGATTCGTTGTATCAACCTGTTGGAGCGTCCGACATCCGGAGAAGTCATTGTTGATGGTGTAGAGCTGACCAAGCTGGATGATCAGAAGCTGCAGGAGCAGCGACGTCAGGTAGGAATGATCTTTCAGCACTTCAATCTGCTGTCCTCTGCAACCGTTGGCGATAATGTAGCGTTTCCACTGAAGCTGGCGAAGCGTCCTAAAGCGGAAATCCGCAAAAAAGTGGACGAGCTCTTGAAGCTGGTGGGCCTGGAAGCTCATCGAGACAAATTTCCGTCTCAGCTGTCCGGCGGTCAAAAGCAGCGCGTCGGGATTGCCCGTGCCTTGGCGAATGATCCGAAGGTGCTTCTGTGCGACGAGGCTACCTCTGCACTTGATCCGCAGACAACCAACTCCATTCTGGCTTTGCTGCTGGATATCAACCGCAAGCTGGGCTTGACCATCGTCTTGATCACCCATGAAATGCACGTGATCCGTTCGATTTGCGACCGCGTAGGCGTCATCGACGGAGGCCGCATCGTGGAGTCGGGAAAAGTGCTGGAGGTCTTCCTCAAGCCGAAGCATCCGACTACGCAGGAATTTGTAGAGCAGGTGGCCGATTCCACCGAGCTGCGTGAAGCCGTTGCTCACGAAAAAGCAACCGGAAGCCGGACGATTGCCCGCGTGACTTTCCTCGGAGAGCAGACGTATCAGCCGATCCTGTTCCAAACCATGCAGGAAACGGGGACAGTCTTCAGCATCCTGCAAGGAACGATTTCACGGATGAAGGATACGCCGTATGGCCAGCTTGTTGTCGAGCTGGAAGGCGACGAAAAGCAAAGCATGCATGCGATTGAAACCCTGCGCAAGCGTGGTCTTGAAGTGGAGGTGATTTAAATGGGATTGACACTGGAAAATGTGGACTGGTCTGAAATAGCGGAAGGAACCGGGGCAACACTAACCATGCTGGGCTTCTCGACGCTGTTCGCCGTATTAATCGGTTTGCCGATTGGTGTGATCCTGTTTCTCACATCGCGAGGCCAGCTTCTGGAGAATCGGGCGTTTTACTCGTTCGCATCGATTGTGGTCAACATCCTGCGCTCCGTGCCCTTTATCATTTTGATGATCCTGTTGATTCCAGTAACAAAGGCGATCGTAGGAACATCCCTGGGTGTCCTTGGCGCGATCCCGCCACTGGTCATCGGGGCAGCGCCTTTCTTTGCCAGACTGGTTGAGACGTCGCTGCGTGAGGTGGATCGTGGAGTGATCGAGGCTGCTCAGTCGATGGGAGCTTCCAACTGGCAAATCGTCTGGAATGTATTGCTTCCAGAAGCACGCTCCGGCTTGATCGCAGCTATTACCATTACGACAGTAACTCTCGTATCCTACACGGCGATGTCGGGTGTTATCGGTGGGGGCGGTCTGGGTGACCTGGCGATCCGCTACGGCTACCAACGCTTCCAGACTGACGTCATGATCGTCACCGTTGTTATCCTGCTCGTGTTGGTTCAGATCTTGCAGTCCTTTGGGGATCGGTTGGTTTTGAAATTCAGCCGCAAGTAAGATCTTTCCATATACATTTTGAAAAAGCACAGACAAAAAAAGGGGGATTTTTCCGTGAAGAAATTAGTAGTATCCGTACTGTC
Organism: Brevibacillus centrosporus; assembly: GCF_046622605.1. NCBI lineage: Bacteria > Bacillati > Bacillota > Bacilli > Caryophanales > Paenibacillaceae > Brevibacillus > Brevibacillus centrosporus. Next base: position 500,578 of record NZ_CP176856.1, read on the forward strand.
TACTGTATTGGCATTCTCTCTGGCAGCTTGCGGAAGCAAACCAGAAGCAACTCCAGCACCGGCTGAAGGTGGCGCACAGGGTTCCCAAGGTGGACAAGAAGTAACCTTGAACATCGGAGCAACTCCAGTTCCACATGCGGAAATCCTGAAATACATCCAACCAAAACTGAAAGACCAAGGTGTAAACCTGGAAATCAAGGAATTCACCGATTACGTGCAACCAAACGTGCAAGTAAACGAAAAACAACTGGATGCAAACTTCTTCCAGCATAAGCCGTACCTGGAACAGTTCAATAAAGACCAAGGAATGGATCTCCAGCCGGTAGTAGCGGTTCACATCGAGCCATTCGGCGGCTACTCCAAAAAGATCAAGAAAACCGACGAATTGGCTGATGGCGCAACAATCGCTCTGCCAAACGACCCAACCAATAACGGCCGCGCGCTGGCTCTTCTGGAGAAAAACGGCGTGATCAAGCTGAAAGAGGGCGTAGGGATCAGCGGTACCGTAAAAGACATCGTAGAAAACAAGAAAAACCTGAAGTTCAAAGAAGTAGAAGCTGCTATGCTGCCACGTGTACTGGAAGAAGTAGACCTGGCGCTGATCAACACCAACTACGCGTTGGAAGCAAAACTGGTTCCAACGACTGACGCTCTGATTCTGGAAGATAAAGAATCTCCATACGCGAACTACCTGGTAGCTCGTCCTGACAACAAGGATTCCGAAGCGATGCAAAAGCTGGCAAAAGAACTGAACTCTCCTGAAGTGAAGCAGTTCATCGAAGAGAAGTACAAAGGTGCGATCGTACCAGCATTTTAAAGGATGCTTTAATTGAAGGATAAACAAAAGCCCAATTGGTCCCTAGTGACTGGTTGGGTTTAATTTTTTAATAATTGTATAAATATTCATAAAATTAAATGAAATCTATCCAAACCCCATTCTCAAATCCTCCGTCAGTAAAGTATATTTTGGTGGAATTAGGAAATTGTTAGAGAAGGGGGAACATTCACATGAAAAAGAAAATGAATAAGCTGGCTGGTCTGCTTTTTCTTGTCGGGACGTTGGTAGCTGGCTGTTCTGGAGGTGCGCAGCCGTCTGCTGTGCAACCATCCCAGCAGGAGTCGGGGGCACCCGCGACACCGGCAGCAGATCCGGCATCGCAAGTTTTCCGCGCGAATTTGACGAGTGAGCCTTCCACTGCTGACCCCGGTTTGGCAAAGGATGCGACTTCAGGTGCGGTCGTGCGTGCCACATTTGACGGACTGACGCGTCTGGACAAAGATTCAAAGCCGATGAAATCTATGGCGTCTGACATCAAGGTATCTGACGACAACCGCGTCTATACGTTCACCATCCGGGATGCGAAATGGAGCAATGGCGACCCGGTGACGGCGCACGATTTTGAATTCGCTTGGAAGCGCGTGCTGGACCCGAAGCTGGGGGCGGAATACGCCTATCAGCTGTACTACATCAAGAATGCAGAAAAAGTGCATACCGCAAAAGCGAAGCCTGAGGAATTGGGCGTGAAGGCACTGGATGACAAGACGCTGGAGGTCACCCTCGAGAATCCGACTCCGTTTTTCCTCGAGCTGACGGCATTCTACACCTACTATCCGGTTGACAAAAAGGTAGTGGAAGCCAATCCGAACTGGGCGAATGAAGCGGCGACGCATGTGGGGAATGGACCTTTCAAAATGACGAGCTGGGAGCACAAGAGCAAGATCGTCCTGGAGAAAAACGAAAATTACTGGGAAAAGGACGTCGTGAAGCTGAGCAAGATTGAATTCGCGATGATCGAGGACGACAGCACGGCCCTGTCCATGTTTGAAAATGGAGAGCTCGATTGGGCGGGTCAACCGCTCGGGGGACTTCCTACCGATGCCATTCCGTCTTTGAAGGAATCCGGCAAGCTGGTGGTACATCCAAAAGCGACCATGTACTGGTTTAAGCTGAATACGACGAAGCCGCCACTGAACAACGCCAAGATTCGCAAGGCGCTATCCTATGCAGTGAACCGTCAAGAGATCGTCGATAACATCACGCAGGTCGGGCAAGTGCCGACGATGGGCATGCTGCCGCAATCGATGATCATCAAAAAAGACGGCTACTTCAAGGACAATGACGTCGCGACAGCAAAACAACTGCTGGCAGAGGGACTGCAAGAGCTGGGGATGACCTCGCTCCCTCCGATCACACTTTCGTACAACACGACAGATCGCCACAAGAAGATCGCGGAGGCTTTGCAGGATCAGTGGAAAAAGGGCTTGGGAATTGATGTGAAGCTGGCAAACAAAGAATTCAAGGTACACCTGCAGGATATGCACGAGCTGAACTACGATATCGGGCGAATCGGTTGGAATGCTGACTTTAACGACCCAATCAACTACATGGAAATGTTCCGCGACCAAAATACAGGCAACAACGATACCGGCTGGGAAAACGAGAAATACAAACAACTGCTGCAGCAATCGGCGGTCGCAAAAGATCCGGCAGAGCGCACCAAGCTGTTCGCTGAGGCAGAGCACATTTTCATGGATGAGATGCCATTGATTCCTCTTTTCACAGACGTGGACGTATGGGTACAGAGCGAGAAAGTGAAAGGCGTGCAGGTAGATGGCCTCGGCTTCATCGATTTGAAGTGGGCAGAAATGCTGCCGTAAAGACATGATTACGGGACACTGAACGGCGCACCTCTTGTGCGGTTTCCAAAACAGAATTGTCATCATTTCTGCCAACGACTATTCTTAAGGAAGGCAGAATGTTTTGGAAAAGAAAAGACGCCGCCAGGAGGTGCTCCCAGTGAATGAAGCCGTGAATGAACTGCCAAAAGGTGTCCTTCATTTGGCTGGTAATGACTCTAAATTTTCTCTCATGAGGTACGTTCCTTCGGCGGAGACGGAGTATTTCGTTCAGCATTATTGGATTGTCCGTTGGGATTTACGGGGGAAGGAGCCGTACCACCAGACGGTTATTGCACACCCGAACGTCAATTTGGTATTCGAGGAGAGCAGTACGCGCATCTATGGCGTAGGAAAGTCTACGTCGGTACGTGTGGTGCAGGATCATGGATGGGTGATCGGCATCAAATTCAAGCCCGGCGGCTTTTATCCGTTTCTGGGTGCCCCGGTGTCGAGCCTGACTGATCGTTCTGCCTCATTGGAGGATGTCTTTGGGAGCGAAAGAAGGAGCTGGGAGCGATCTATTTTATCCGCGCCCGATGATCAGTCTATGTTGAGCCGGACAGAAGCATTTTTGTCGGAACGCCTGCCAGAAAAAGATCCGAATGTCTCCCTCGTTCACGAGATGGTCATGGCCTTTCGAGATGACCGGAGCGTGATCAGGGTAGAGGATGCCGTTCGGGTAACGGGAATGAATAAGCGTGCTTTGCAACGACTGTTTGATCGATACGTAGGGGTGAGTCCCAAATCTGTCATCAAGCGGTATCGGCTGCACGAAGCAGCACTTCGCATTGATCAGGGGGAACTTGCCGATTGGCTGGATCTTTCAACGGAGCTGGGGTATTACGATCACTCGCATTTCATCCGCGACTTCAAGTCCGTCGTGGGAATGTCGCCTGAGGAGTATAGACAACAACGAGAAAATCTTACTACGCCAAGCACATAGGCGAGGCAGAAAAAAAAGCAGGGCTTTCCTGAAGGAGCAAATCTCCTGGGGAAGGCCTTGCTTTATTTTTTTGCGAGCAAAATCATTAACCGATGTAGCGGGGGCGCTTGAAACCAGCTTCCTTCGTCGCGATGACCACGATGCCTTCCTCCGGATCCAGCACAGAAGGTCCATTGTGATAAATCACACCTTGGAGAGGAGGAATTTGTCCGTGAACTTTTCTCGCGCGCTGTGCCAAAAGCGAACGCCATACTTGGCGAGAGACGTGTCTGGAAACGGGTCTGACTCGGCCGGCTACTGTCATGTGTGCATGCGCTTTTCGAGAGTTCATGGCAGGGTTCCCCTTTCGAGAATGGTTTCAAAGTAATAAAAGAGATCTTCATTGATGCGAATCAGCTCGTCTGCGATTTCAGGCAGCGCAAGCGAGATGTCTTTGGCCAGCAGATGAATCGTAAAGACGAAAATTTTCGCAACCGTAAAGCTGAGAATCAGCTCTTTTTCATGTCCGTACTTTTTTCCGGTGTACGAAATCACTTTTTGATTGCTTAAGAATGAGTCTACAACATAACTGCGATCTTGTGGGTTACTACCATTGTATTCCAAAAGGTACGTTTTTGCATGGTCTTTTATGGCACCCGAGCAGCCAATTTGCACGAGAGCTTTTCCGTCCTCAGTCAGCTGGAATAGGGTTGTCCCCTTTACGCGAAAATCAGCGAGGGGACTAAATTCATTGTGGAGCGCACCCAGTACCGAATGAATCCGGGGAATCATCCGCTCGCTGGACTCAATCGCCGAGAGCATGAAGCGGGCATGAGATTCCAATGTCAGTACGTATCGCTCGCGTTCTTTTTCCGACACACCCTGCTGGATCGGCCCCAGCTTTTGCAGCTGACGGCGAATGAGATGGCACGCAGAACCGATTTTCGCAGGGAAAAGCTTCAATAGCGTGTCAGGTCGTCGGGTGTAAAGGCAAAGATGGCGAAATCCACTTGTCTGGTCATGCCGATGAGATCGTGCAACGTGACACTGCCTGGCTCGAATACTCCCTGCGGCCATACGATACAGTCGGCATCGTGCTCCAGTGCGTTTTGAATTTCGTAAGCGACGGGGAGACCTTCTACGGAGGAACCGATGAAAATTTCTGGCTTTTGCCGATGGCCCATGCTGCCACTCCTTCCCGGCAACCAATACTTTCCATATGTATTGCTGTTAGTTTAGAGCAAGGAGAGCGGTTTGCATAGATTTTTTGCTGGGAGGGATACTGAAAATGGCAAAGACATTATTTATTTCCCTTTACATAATTTGATGATCGAATAAAACATAATTAAACAAAGTTAAATTCAATTTAATATGACTAAAAATATTGTATATTGTTTTTGTAGCTTGCGGTCGCCCGAATTTTTCTTCTGGTTTTACCGCGTAGGAACTCTAAAGCGAAACCGCTTTCGAAACGCAGGATGCGGTCGCTCACCTTTGAGCATGCCTCAGTTGAGGTTTTTTTACGTACATTAGAGGGGGTCAAAAAACTATGAATAAAAGTGTATTCGCAGCAATGAGCTCGATTCTCGTATTGAGTGCAGCTTTGGCTGGTTGTGGCGGCGGAGATAACAAAGCCGGCGAACAAGGCGGACAAGCTGCCAATGAAGAAAAAACAGGTCCAAAAGTACTCCGTATGAACCTGCACAGTGAACCACCTACAGCGGACCCAGCACTGGCGGAGGATTCTACTTCCGGCGCACTGCTGCGCGCGACTTTTGACGGTCTGACTCGCATTGGTGAAGATGGCAAACCACACGAATCCGTTGCTGAAAAAATCGACGTATCCGAAGATGGCCTGACCTACACCTTCCACCTGCGTGATTCCAAATGGAGCAATGGCGATCCTGTCACTGCAAAAGACTTTGAATTTGCCTGGAAACGCGCTCTGGATCCGAAAACAGCATCCAACTACGCGTACCAGCTCTACTATCTGAAAAATGCTGAGGAATACAACCTGGGCAAAGCAAAAGCAGAAGACGTAGGCGTAAAAGCAGTAGACGAAAAAACGTTGGAAGTGAAGCTGAAAAACCCAACGCCATTTTTCCTCGAGCTGACTGCGTTCTACACATACTACCCAGTGAACCAAAAGGTAGTGGAATCCACTCCAAACTGGGCTGGCGAAGCAAAAACACACGTAGCCAACGGACCATTCAAAATGGAAACGTGGGAGCATAAAAGCAAAGTGGTTCTCGTGAAAAACGAAAACTACTGGGATAAAGATACAGTAAAACTGGACAAAATCGATTTCTCTATGGTAGAGGATGAAAATACAGAGCTGTCCATGTTCGACAACGGTGATCTGGATTGGGCAGGTGCTCCACTGAGCGCACTTCCTACTGATGCCATTCCGGCTCTGAAAGATTCCGGTAAAATGCAAACCGTTCCGATTGCGGGTACGTATATGTACAAATTCAATACGGAAAAAGCACCGTTCAATAATGCTAAAATCCGTAAAGCATTTGCTTATGCGATCAACCGTCAAACCATCATTGACAACGTAACACAAGCAAACCAACAGCCAGCGATGGGGATCGTACCTCCAACCATGGCGGTTACTGACAAGCCTTACTTCAAAGACAACGATGTAGAGGCTGCGAAAAAATTGCTGGAAGAAGGTATGAAAGAAGAAGGCATCACCAAGCTGCCTACCCTGACTCTTTCCTACAATACTTCTGAAGGCCACAAGAAAATTGCAGAAGCGATCCAAGACCAATGGAAAAAAGCATTCGGTGTTGATGTGAAGCTGGAGAACAAAGAGTGGAAAGTATTCCTGGACGACATGCACCAAGGTAACTTCCAGATCGCACGTTCCAGCTGGACGGGTGACTTCAATGACCCGATCAACTTCCTGGAGCTGTTCAAATACAAAAAAGGCGGAAACAACGACACCAACTGGGAAAATCCAAAGTACCAGGAGCTTCTCAACAAATCCGCTCTGGAAAAAGATCCAGAAAAACGCAAGCAAATCCTGGCAGAAGCAGAAACACTGTTCATGGACGAAATGCCTGCTGCACCAATCTACTTCTATACACACTCCTTTGTGAAGAACGACAATGTAAAAGGAGTCGTTGTGGACGGTCTGGGCTTCATCGACTGGAAATGGGCAGACATTCAATAAGAGCATACTGGCGCATGGCGCAAGCGAGAGAAGGGCTGAGAGGCTCTTCTCTTTTTTTGTACAGTAAGAACTTATAAGATTCTTAGCCAGTATAAGTGCAACTAAGGCTCCACCAAAAGCATGGCGGAGCCAAGTTTTCTAACGCGAAAAAACGGCGCGTCAAGACTTAGAAAATCAAGCCCCAGACGCGCCGCTGATCATTTTCTGCTGTTATTTCTCACTCGATACCGAGACTGCGCTTATACGCAAAAATCTCCTCGACGGCTCTCTCATACCCGCCTGCTTCACGGAACGACTTGCCTATTTCTGCACTGGCTCTTCGAATGGAGGTATCCTGAAGCACGCGATCCGCAGCTTCTCTGAGGTTCTCCGCAGTCAGGTCCTCCATATTTAACTGAATACCTGCCCCTACTTCAGTCACGCGCCCGGCCACAATCGGTTGGTCGGAGCCAAGAGGAATGACAATCAGCGGCACGCCGTAGTACAATCCTTCGTTGGCGCTATTCATGCCGCCGTGTGTAATAAACAGTTTGGCGTGCTGCAGAACCTCGAGCTGAGGTACGTAGTCCCAAACGATAAAATTCGCAGGAATGTCTCCTAATTGCTCCAGCTGCGTTTGTTTTCCGATAGATAGCAGGACGGTGTACTTGGTATCGCTGAATGCTGCAAAACAGAGCTTGTAAAAGTCTACGGCTTGATTGAGCACAGTACCGAGTGATATGTAAATCAGATGATCGCTGTTCACATGAGAGAAATCAAAGGGCTCGTGCGGACGAGAAGCAAGAGAAGGGCCAATAAATTTGTACGACTCATTGAAGCTCTCGCCATAGGGCTGAAAATCTTTTGCCGTGTAGACGATTGTCATCGGGGCAGGATTGCAAAATATATCGAACGGGGAACCGACTTGCACGTTGTACTTCGCCTGCACATCATCGACCAGCTGGAGGAATTCTTGTCTCGCACGTTCATTTTCTTCTGCCGAAACATGGCGTGAGAGGGACTCTCGCATACCGTCAAAGACCTCTGGCTGCATGGCAAAGCTTGTACACGAATTGATTGCCGGCAGGTTCAGGATTTGTGCAAGCAGACGTCCACATCCAAACATCGAGTCATGAATGAGGTAATCAAACTGTTGCCCGCGCGTTTGCTCCAGAACACTGGGGATGATGAGATCGGCGGTACGCAGCAGGCCACCTATTCGACCCCAAAAGCTTCGCCCTCCGGCAACGAACGCTTCTATGAATTTACTCACATCAAACGTGATCACTTTTGCGCCAGTTGGCTCCACGAGATCGCGAAAGGGTTCCGCTGTAAAATAAACCACCTCTTCGCCGCGTCGGATCAGCTCTTGGACGACACCGAGGGTTGGGTTGATGTGCCCCTCGGAACCTCCGTTAATAAATAATACGCGTGCCATAGCCATCACCTTTCATGAGCAGCACATATTTTTCGTTATAGGGTACCACAAAGCGGCAACCGATTTAGCAGGAAGCCGCGTTTCTTTTCTCTTCCATTATACACCATGCGCTTTTTGCTGCCGCCAGTGCGTTTTTCGGTGTGGACGGTCTCGGAAGCATGGGTGATAAAGGGGCGTAAAGGGCCATGAGCGCTCTTTTTTGTTTATAATTCAACTTTTTGCTGCCGTGACCATTTGCAATCAATAAATGGTCAGAGTAGACAGAATATATTGTTGATTATTCTTTATAAAAGAATACTTAGCGTGGTAAATAGTTGCAAGGGGTCTGACGAAAATCGAATACAGCAGAAAAACCGCATGAAATCAGCGTTTATTACGGTTTTTATCCAGTAGGAATTTCTTTCCGTTTTATTTTTTCGATAAATTATTTTTTATAATTGATTAACTATCTTTATAAATAAATAAAAATTTATTAAATCAATCTAAAACATGTTTAAAAATAATATAAAAGGATGTATATTGATAAAAGATTTAGAAAAGGGGGATAAATGGCATGAAAAAGAATGTTTTCGTAGCAATGAGTTCCATCCTCGTACTTGGTGCAGCGCTCGCAGGTTGCGGCAGCAGCAACGAAGCAAAACCAGCGGACAACGCTAACCAAGGAAGCGCACCTGCAGCAGAAGCACCTGCAGCTGGTCCTAAAGTATTGAAAATCAACCTGCACTCTGAGCCGCCTACAGCTGACCCTGGTATCGCGGAAGATTCCACTTCCGGTACAATCGTTCGTGCTGCATTTGAAGGTTTGACTCGTGCTGGTGGAGACGGTAAAGTACACGAAGCCGCTGCGGAAAGCTACACCGTTTCCGAAGACGGCAAAACATATACGTTCAAGCTGCGTGATGCAAAATGGAGCAACGGCGATCCTGTAACAGCGAAAGATTTCGAATTCGCATGGAAACGCGCTCTGGATCCAAAAACAGCTTCCAACTATGCTTACCAGCTGTACTACATCAAAAATGGTGAGAAATTCAACAAAGGCGAAGCGAAGATTGAAGATGTTGGCGTAAAAGCGGTAGACGACAAAACATTGGAAGTTACCCTGGAAAACCCAACTCCATTCTTCACGGAGCTGACTGCTTTCTATACGTACTACCCAGTGAACCAAAAAGTAGTGGAAGGCAACGAAAAATGGGCAGCTGAAGCAGCTACTCACGTAGGTAACGGTCCTTTCAAACTGGAAGCTTGGGAGCACAAAAACAAGCTGGTTCTGGCGAAAAACGACAACTACTGGGATAAAGACAATGTAAAAATGGACAAGATCGAATTCTCCATGGTAGAGGACGAGAATACCGAGCTTTCCATGTTTGACAACGGCGAACTCGACTGGGCAGGTGCACCTACCAGCGCATTGCCAACAGATGCGATCCCAGCTCTGAAAGATTCCGGTAAGATGAAAACCCAACCGATCGCGGGTACTTACTGGTACAAATTCAACACCGAAAAAGCTCCATTCAACAACGTGAAAATCCGTAAAGCGTTTACTTTTGCAATCGACCGTCAATCTCTGATCGACAACGTACTGCAAACAGGTCAAATCCCTGCAACTGGTGCTGTACCACCATCCATGGCACTGAAAGCAGACGGCTACTTCAAAGACAACGATCTGGAAACAGCGAAAAAGCTGCTGGAAGAAGGTATGAAAGAAGAAGGCATCACCAAGCTGCCTACTATCACTCTGTCCTACAACACTTCCGAAGCGCACAAAAAGATCGCAGAAGCCATCCAAGACCAATGGAAGAAAAATCTCGGCGTAGACGTGAAGCTCGAAAACAAAGAGTGGAAAGTTTACCTGGAAGACCTGCACCAAGGCAACTTCCAAATCGGTCGTATGGGCTGGTTGGGTGACTTCAACGACCCAATCAACTTCCTGGAGCTGTACAAAGACAAAAAAGGTGGCAACAACGACACCAACTGGGAAAATCCGAAGTACAAAGAGCTCTTGAACCAATCCGCTCTGGAGCAAGATCCAGAAAAGCGTAAAGCAATCCTGGCTCAGGCTGAACAGATCCTGATGGATGATATGCCGATCATGCCAATCTACTTCTACACAGATTCCTGGGTACAAAACGATAAAGTTACCGGTATTGTTATCGATGGTCTCGGTTCTATCGACTACAAAAACGCTGACATCACTCAATAAGAAACGTAAGGACAAAGCCCTGCCTACAAGCGGGGCTTTGTTTTTTTTTATAGGTTTTTTTACAGATTCATGGACAGATGACCAATCCATTAGAAGGCTCCTGACATAGAGTGAAAGGGAACAAACTGTCATTTAAGGGGGATTCGCTATGGATATTGGAAAACTGCTCAGTTTTGTGAAGTCCATCCCAAAGGATAAGCTGAAGACCGATGCTGGCCTGAAGGAAGTGATTCGTGATCTGGGCAAGAAGTCGGGCAAAAATTTTACGGACCAAGAGCTGAACCGCTACGTTGCCCAATTCCGTTCGATGGCGAAGACCGAAAACGTAGGTAGCCTGATGAACAAGCTGTCCAAAAAGGGATTCGACGCAAATGATCTGAACAACCTGAAAAAACGCTTCAAGTAACGGTTAGAAAACTGGGAGGGAGGTGGGACTATCGCAGTCAAGTCGAAAAAGAGACAGAAGCCCGGCGTCTCCCAAAACCATCTGCTAGAGACGATGAACAAGCTGGCTCGTGAGCACAGCAGCACCAACGAGCAAATGATGCGCGAGATGAATCAGGTGCGACAAGAGCTACAGGAAATGAAGAGCACGCTGGGAAAGCTGAGTTCACGCCCAAGCGGCGGCCAAAGACGGGGGAGTATCCTGTTCGGACCGCGCAGGACGGTCACTACTCCAAAGGCAGCGGAAAAAGCGAAGCCCGTATTTGCTCTAGAAGATCTGCTTCCTCTTTTGCCGCATCTGAGCAGCACATTCCCACAACTAAAAAACCCGAAGGTCGCGGATTCGATCAAGGTGCTCTCCAACCCTGCCGTGATGTCCATGATCCAGCAATTCCTGCAAAATGGTGGTCTGAGCATGCTGACGGGCAACAAGCAGGTGGAAACGGTCAGTAGAAGGGAAAGACGCGGTTTGTTCTGGTAAGCCAAAGCCTTGTCGAAAAGGGAGAAACAGAGTCGTGGAAGACTGTCTCGCTGTCGAGTGAAGACGGTCTTTCTCATTTTGTGACGATTTTGGTTCCATTAGCCTATAAACTTTACAGATCAAGTAGCGTCTAATAGAATGGTGAACGTTGCTCAATTCCTGAAGCCAACGAAACCAAACGACATCACGGAGGAGGTCAGGATGAAAAGACGATTGTACCCTCTGCTGCTTTCACTGCTGCTTTTGCTGTGCATCCCAGGGTGGGCTGCGGCAAGCAGTGCCGGGGAGGAGACCGTCAACCTCATGATCGGTGGACAAGCTGTTTCCCCAGAGGTTCCGCCTGAGATTAAAAACGGTCGGACTCTCGTTCCCGTCCGTGTCATCGCTGAAGGGCTTGGTGCGGATGTAGACTGGGACGCAGCTGCTCGAAAGGCAACGATTACGAGGGGAAGCCAAAAACTCACCCTCACTCTCGACTCCAAAACGGCGCAAGTAAACGGCAAACAAGTGAAGCTGGATACGGCACCCGTCATTTCCAAGCAGCGCATGCTTTTGCCCTTGCGTTTTGTAGGCGAGTCACTGGGAGTTACCGTAGGATGGGACAACAGCACTCGCACGGTCATTGCCAATGAAACCCCACAAGTCGAAATCAACGGCAACAAACCAGAGCAAGCGATTAGTCTGTACCAGATGGACGGCACGCTGTACGCCTCTGCACAAGCGGTTGCTGATCAATTGGGGCTGAAAGGCTTTCAATGGGAAAGACCTGAGCGCGGAAAAACCGTTGATGACCAGCTAGTCCTTCCTGTAGAGCAGCTGGAGAAAGAGCTGGGAGGCTCTTTTACCTGGAATGAGAACAAAAATTCACTGGAGATCAAACGCCAAAACCAGATGACGGAAGTCTCCCTGGATGGCGACCTGGTGCGAATCGGCACGTCAAAGCCTATTCGGGCACAATCCTTTGTGCTGGAAGGCCCGAACCGGATCGTACTCGACCTGCCACAAACGACGCTCGATGACGATTTGCAGGATTTGAGCCGTCAAAGTGATGATGGAGTTGTGACAGTAGGAAAAGTGGAAGACCGCGACACAGCTGCATCTGTAGATGAAGATGCAGACGCGGATGAAGATCAGGATGAAGCATTGGATGAAGATTCTGAGCAGTTTACCGAGTCAGAACAAGCTGCCGCTTCGGACGAGCCTGAAGAAAAGCCGTTGATCGCCTCCGTTCGGTACAGTCAGTACAGCCAATCGCCTGACACCGTTCGGGTCGTCATTGAGCTGAACCAGAAGAGTCAGTATAATGTAACGTATACGGATGACGGCCTTGAGGTGAAGCTGACAGCGAAGCCGCAAAAAACGGGCTTCCTGATTGTCGTCGATGCGGGGCACGGCGGTAAAGACCCCGGCTCATTGGGCACATACGGCAACCACGAGAAGGATTATACATTGTCCGTCTCCAATAAGGTCGTAGAGCTTCTCAAGCAGTATAAGGAATTTCAAGTGGTTCCCGTTCGTACGACAGATGTTTTTTACGAGCTGTCTGAGCGTGTCGCTATCGCAAACGAGCAAAATGCCGACCTGTTCCTGTCGATCCACGCTAATGCTTTCCCAAAACCGACGGCAGGTGGTACGGAGACTTTCTACTATAATGCGAACAGCAAGACCTTTGCCCAAGTCGTGCACAAGCATCTGCAGGGGGCAACCGGGTTTACTGACCGGGGGTACAAGCCATCAGGCTATTACGTGATTAAAAATACGAAGATGCCCGCTGTTTTGACAGAGACAGGCTTCCTCTCCAACCCAACAGAAAATGCGAAGCTGACCAACCCTGCCTTCCAGGATAAGATTGCGCAGGCACTTGTAGCAGCTATTCGAGAATATTATTTGTCTTACCAGTAAGGGAGGCTTTCGATGAAACGTCGTCATATGATTTGGGTGGCAGTTCTGGCCACTGCGCTCGTCGCAGGTTGCGGTCAAAAGGCGGAGCCAGCGCCACAGCCAACTGGCGCCGAACAGTCCTCCGGCTCGAATCAAACGCCAACGACTAACGAGCCGAAGCTGACCAAACAAAGTATTTCCGCTTACTATTCCGATAATAATTTGATGGAATTGCAAGAGGAGAAGCAGGAAATTACCTTTGCCGAAGATATCGAGAAGTATAAAAAAACGATCGAGCTGTTGGCAAAGCCTCAAAAACCGGACGAGCATGTCTCGCTCTGGTCTGACTTCCACTATCACTCGGTTACCTTTGATAAGGGAACCTTGACGATCGATGCGGACAGCAAGAACCAGTACAATCTGGGCTCGAGCGGCGAATCCATGGCACTCGATGCTTTGAAGCAAGCTTTGTTTCAATTCGATGAAGTCGAGCGCATCGTGATTTTGGAAGACGGAAAAAAGGTGGATTCCTTGATGGGTCATGTGGATGTTACCGAACCGCTGACTCGGGATCACTAAATAGAAGACGCATAGCAAAGCGGCACAGCCATTTTCATCGGGCTGTGCCGCTTTTTGTTATGCGAGCAGGCGATCAGGTAGTTTCGCGATCGCCGACCAAGTACCTGATGGCGTAGATCCCCGCCAGTCCAACGAGGGTGTAGACGATACGGCTCGGCAGTGTACTTGCACCGCCGAAGAGCGTGGCTATCAGATCGATTTGAAAAAGACCGAAGATCCCCCAATTGAGTGCGCCGATTATGACAAGCAGCAAGACAAATTTGTTCATACTCGGTCTACCTCCAGTAAAAATGTCATTTGTCCAAGAAGGCTTCATCTTTAAAAAAGCTTAACAATCGCAACACAAAACAACAACATTCGACCTGTATAGTTTGTACTTGTAAGAGAGAAAAAAACAAACAGATCCCTTTAAGGAGGATTTTCATCCAATGAAAAAACTCAGCAAAATGTTTATGGCATTCACATTTGTGGGCGCGCTGCTCGCAGGCTGTGGAAGTAACAATGCTGCACCAGCTCCAGCTCCAGCACAACAACCGGCTGCAGAACAACCAGCTACACCAGCACCGGATGCTAACTCGGGTTCTACTACAACATCTCCCGGTGAACCGGTAACAGCTGTCGGTTCTACCGCTTTGCAGCCTTTGGTTGAGCAAACGGCCAAGGACTATATGGCGAAGAATCAAGGCGTACAAATTCAAGTACAAGGCGGAGGCAGCGGTACAGGTCTGAGCCAAGTGGCAAGCGGTGCTGCAACGATCGGTAACTCCGACATCTTCGCGGAAGAAAAATCAGGAATTCCAGCAAACGAGCTGGTCGACCATAAAGTGGCAGTTGTAGGTATGGCTGCAGCTGTTAGCCCAAAAGTGAAAGTAGACAACTTGACGAAGCAACAGTTGATCGACATCTTCACAGGCAAAATCACCAACTGGAAAGAAGTTGGCGGGGATGACATGAAAATCACCCTGGTAAATCGTCCGAAATCCTCCGGTACTCGTGCGACCTTCAACAAGTTTGCTATGGACGGAAAAGAAGAAGCTGAAGGCATTACCGAGGATTCTTCGGGTACAGTACGCAAAATCATTGCGGAAACACCTGGCGCAATCGGCTACCTGGCACTCTCCTACTTCAATGACACGGTAAAAGCTTTGAAACTCGATGGCGTAGAGGCAAATGCAGAAAACATTGCGACAAACAAGTATCCAGTATGGGCTTATGAGCACATGTACACGAAAGGCGAACCAACTGGCAATGCAAAAGCTTTCCTCGAGTACATCCTGTCTGATGAAGTTCAAAAGAAAACCATTACCGATCTGGGCTTCCTGCCAATCACTGACATGAAAGTAGAACGTGCTGCAGAAGGTAAAGTAACACAAAAATAAGCTTCATGACCGCATGATAAAAGCAAAATAGAGGGGTGGGGGGGCGCTTACCCCTCATTTTGCTTGTACAGTAAAATTTTTACAATTTAACTGCAACTAAGGCTCCACCACAAAGCTTGGAGGAGCCAAGTTTTCTAAAGTGGTTTTTCTAGGGAGGGAGATTATGAACCGTCGTAGTGAAGGGTCAACGATCATCGTAGATAAAAAGGTCGTGAATGGCAAAAAGTCTGACAGCGAGCGTCAATCTCTGATAGCGAGAAAAATGCTGACGTACAACAAACGCCAGCTTACAGAGAATGTAACCGGTAGGACCGTGGCTATGGTATGTGCGGCTTTGCTGGTCATTGTTGTCTTGTCGATCACCTATTTCATTGCTTCCAAAGGACTTTCCACGTTCTTTGTGAATGGAGTAAGCATCAGTGAATTTTTGACAAAAGTAAAATGGGATCCAGAGGGCGAACCGGCCATATTCGGAGTGTTTCCTTTCATCTTAGGCTCGTTCCTGGTTACTACGCTTGCGGCGATTATCGCTGCTCCACTGGGTATCGGAGCCGCAATTTTCATGACAGAGATTTTCCCGAACTTCGGTAAAAAGGTGCTGAAGCCTGTTATCGAGCTTCTGGTAGGTATTCCTTCCGTTGTCTACGGTTATGTTGGACTTAGCTTGCTTGTCCCATTCATTCGAGAACAGTTTGACGTACTGGGCTTCAGCCTTCTGGCGGGGGGACTGGTACTGGCATTGATGATTCTTCCTACGATTACGAGTGTAGCGACTGATGCGATCGAGGCAGTACCACAGGATTTGCGGAATGCGTCCTTGGCTTTGGGAGCTACTCGTTGGCAAACGATTTGGAATGTAGTTTTGCATTCCTCCCTGCCTGGCTGCTTGACTGCGGTGGTATTGGGGATGGCTCGTGCTTTTGGGGAAGCGCTGGCCGTACAGATGGTCATTGGTAATACGACAAAGCTCCCAGGAGGTCTCCTGGACCCAATCAGCACACTGACAAGTGGAATTACGCTGAACATGGGGAACACGATCCAAGGAACTCCTTACAACAACGCGCTCTGGTCAATGGCTTTGCTGCTTCTCGCGATGTCCTTTATCTTCATCATGATCCTCAGACTTCTCGGTAGAAAAAGGGCGGTGAAATAAAATGAGAGCAAGAGTCATGGACCGTGCTGCTACGGTCATTCTCACCCTGATTGCGATCTTGATCATCGGTACGCTGATTGGCCTGCTCGGTTTTATTTTGACCCAGGGCTGGCACAAGCTCAATCTGGACTTCCTCACGTCTCCTCCTGACATTGTGAATGCAGGGGGCGGGATTGGACCACAGTTGTTCAATTCCTTGTACTTGCTGGTTTTGACGATGCTGATCGCATTGCCGATCGGGATCGGGGCAGGTATCTATATGGCTGAATACGCACCGGATAACAAGTTTACCCAGTTTATCCGGATGAGCATAGAAGTATTGTCGTCGCTTCCGTCTATTGTTGTTGGTTTGTTTGGCTTGCTCGTTTTCGTAAACATGACGGGCTGGGGCTACACCCTGTTTTCCGGCGCATTGGCGCTGACGGTGTTTAACTTGCCGCTATTGGTTCGCGTGACAGAGGACGCCCTGCGCAACGTACCTCGCAGCCAAAAGGAAGCGAGTCTGGCTTTAGGGATTACCAAATGGCGCACGATCGTATCCGTTATTTTACCAGCAGCACTTCCAGGAATCCTCACCGGTGCGATCCTTGCTTCCGGCCGCGTGTTCGGGGAAGCAGCTGCCCTGCTCTTTACAGCGGGGATGTCTTCACCTAACTTGAATTTCACCGACTTTTCGTGGAACAGCCCAACTTCGCCGCTGAATCCTTTCCGTCCGGCAGAAACTTTGGCGGTGCATATTTGGAAAGTAAACAGCGAGGGCTTGACGCCAGATGCGCGTGATGTTGCTGATGGTGCTGCTGCCGTTCTGATTATTGCGGTCCTGCTCTTTAACCTGTCCGCGCGTTGGTTTGGCACGTGGGTGTACAAAAAGATGACGTCGGGATCCAACTAAGGAGGGTGAAGCTATGTCCGTACTCACCATGCAAGATACGATTATTCAAACTCGCGATGTTTCCGTTTATTATGGAGAAAAGCGTGCGGTTAACAATATTAACATGGATATTGAGCGCAACTCGGTGACAGCTTTTATCGGTCCGTCCGGATGCGGGAAGTCGACGCTTTTGCGCAGCTTGAACCGAATGAACGACCTCGTACCGTCTTGCCGTGTGACAGGCTCGATTGTGGTAGACGGCATCGACATAAATAGCGAGCAGGTCAATATCGAAGGGCTGCGTCAGGTGGTTGGAATGGTTTTCCAGCGCGCCAATCCTTTTTTCAAATCCATCTATGAGAACATTGCCTTTGCTCCTCGCTTTCACGGCATGAGAGACAAACGCGAGCTGGATGACCTGGTAGAAAGCAGCCTTCGCAAGGCAGCCTTGTGGGATGAAGTGAAGGACCGGCTGAAGGACTCGGCACTCTCCCTGTCTGGTGGGCAGCAGCAGCGACTGTGCATCGCACGTGCGATCGCGATGCAGCCAACGATCCTGCTATTGGATGAGCCAGCCTCAGCACTCGATCCGATTTCCACCATGAAGATCGAGGAGCTGGTCATGCAGCTGAAGGAAGAGTACACGATCGTGATCGTGACGCACAACCTGCACCAGGCAGCTCGTATCTCCGAGAAAACGGCTTTCTTCCTGCTAGGGGAGCTCGTAGAAATGAATGAGACTTCGAAAATATTCACTTCACCTGAAAATGAAAAAACGGAAGCGTACATCAGCGGACGTTTTGGATGAGAATCAAATGGCTTTTCACTGGTCTTTCTAGTGAGAAGCCATTTTTCGTGGATAGGGAACACTTCCACACCTATGCAGCCCTCGGAATTGACAAAGAATGCCCGCCGAGTCAAGAAAACAGCTCCATCCCAAGCGATCTTTTGCTCGTGGATGGAGCTGTTTTTTCTATACTGTTTTTCCTATACTCAGGCAGTTGCTTTTTCCTCTGTGCGGAAGAAGCGGATTTCCTGTTCCAGATCTTCGATGATGCCCGCCAGTCGTTCCGAATCATGCAGGAACTGCTCGGACAGTGACAGGCTCTCCTGATTGGAGGCAACGGCCTGCTGTGTGCCAGAGACGACTTCCTGTGCCGACAAGGAAAGAGTGTCTACTCTCTCCTGGATGGATTGACTCTGTACGTGTATGGAAGCAGAGAGCTCACGGATCGTTTCAAATTGGGTGGTGATGGCTTCGCTGATCCGAACCGTTTGCTGAAAGATGTCTGTCGCCTGGTGGAGTGTGTGAATGCCGCTGATCGTCGCCTGATCCGTTATTTCCAAGCAATCCGAGACGCGCTCCATGCGTGATTCTCCGGATTGGATGACTTGCTCAATACGTGCGGTTGCTTCTTCCGTTTGCTCGGACAGCTGTCGGATTTCATCTGCTACGACTCCAAAGCCCAAACCGGCTTGACCCGCACGCGATGCTTCAATCCGAGCATTGAAGGACAGCAGCTTGGTTCTTTTGGAGATTTGCGAAATCAAGTGGAGAATGTCTCGGATATCCACCATGCTATCCTTCATGGCAGACATCGCATGCAGCGAGGATTTCATGTCGTCTGAAATCTTCTGCATGTTTTCCTTTAAAGCATCGATAGAAGAAGAGGCTTTGACGCTTTGCTTGCGGGATTCGTGGTTTTGCAGGACGGCCGCTTCCATCGATTCCGTGATCCGGGATATTTCCGCTGTGATGCCGGACATGGTCGTATGGATACCCTCTATCTGCAGCTGCTGTTGATCCATTTCCTGTGAAAGGCGCTCCGAGACAGCCACGACTTCGCTCTGCATCGCGTGGGAATGGCGAGAACCGTTGCCGACATGATGAGCCACCTGTTTGACGTCTACGATGACGTGCTGGATTTTGCCGATGATCGACCGGATCTGGCTGCTCATGCTGTTAAAGCTGTCGGCAAGCTGGCGGATCTCATCATTGGTCTGCACTTGCATCGTTTGGAATAGTTCTCCCTTACTGAAAGACGACATTTTTTGTTGAACTTCTTTCACCGGTGTGACAATCTTGCGGACGAATACGTAGAGGAGGGCAGCCAGTGCCGCGATTCCGACGATTGAGACAGCGAGTATCGTCAGCTGCAGAGTGTGGACCTCACGCTTTATCTCTGCGACCGATTGGACGACGATCATTCCCCATTTGAGGGAGCTGTCGAATTGGTAGGCGCCGTAGTACTCGGCTCCTTGCAGGGTCACTTGTTCGAAGCCCGCTTGACCGGAAAGCATATCTTTGACGATGCTGAGCTGGTCCATCGCGGGTCGCTTGAGTGCGTAAGTCTTGTCCGGATGGGCAACGAGCTTGCCCAGTCGATCCACGATCATGGCATAGCCGGTGTCACCTAGTCTGATCTCCCCGATGAACTCACTTAGCTTGGGAACGGAGAGGAACGCGACAATCACACCGACAGACTCTTCATTCTCGTTAAGCAGTGGGAGGGAGACGGCGATCTTGGGAAACTCCGTTTGGGAAAACTGAAAGACGTCTGAAACAAAGGTCGATTTCTTTTCTAGTGCTCCCGCAAACCAGTCCGTTTTGCGCGGGTCGTAATCACTCGACAGTGGGGATCCGGGAAACGTTAAGTAACTTCCATCGGTTTTTGCTACCTGGATTTCTGATATCGTTGGGTTGGCCGTGACGATGTCGGTCAGGATACCAAACATCTGGCCGTTTGACAGCTTGCTGTTTTTGTACGAGGAACCAAAGGATTGCAGGGCAGATTCGATGGTATGAACGCGACTGCTGGCTTTCTGCATGGCGGTGTTGGTGGCGTCTAGCAACTGCTGGCGAGTTTTTTCATTCAGCATGGCTTCGGATTGAGAACTGATAAAAAATGCTGCGATGGCCATCATGCCGACGACCATTGCCATTGTTCCGAAAAACAGCCGAGTGAAGATGGAGCGGTAATGAATAGACGAATTGCCGTTACGTTTTTTTCTCAGCATCACGTGCTCTCCCCTTATATGACAAAACGTTCAGCCTTATTGTAGGATTTGCCGGGTAGAGCGTATATGGTTTGGCAGTAATATTTACCAGATCTTTACCTGGGCTGAAATCTTTAAGAAAACTTAATACAGACCTTACATAGCCATAACAAAGGCAAGCTATAGTGAATGAGTAACGAATGACGCCATTGACGAAGGAGCGAAGACCGTATGAGTGTGATTGCAGTTCGAGAGTTAAACCTCTTCTACGGTAATAAGCAGGCCCTCTACGATATAAATCTCGATGTGGAACCAAACTCCATCACTGCCTTGATTGGTCCATCTGGCTGTGGGAAATCCACTTTTTTGAGGACGTTGAACCGGATGAACGATTCGGTTGCCAATACAAAGATTACAGGTAGCGTAAAAGTGTTTGACGAGGACATCTACAGCTCGGGTGTCGAGGTAGAACGCTTGCGTAAAAACATCGGGATGGTGTTTCAGCACCCAAACCCGTTCCCGAAAAGCATTTATGACAACATCACGTACGGTCCCAAGCTGCATGGGCTGACCGATCGGTATAAGCTTGATGAAATCGTGGAAAACAGTCTGCGGGCCTCCGCTCTGTGGGATGAAGTCAAAGACGTGCTGAAAAAACCTGCGACAGGTCTTTCAGGTGGGCAGCAGCAGCGTCTGTGCATTGCACGCGCTTTGGCTGTGCAGCCGCAAATTTTGCTGATGGACGAACCGACATCGGCACTCGACCCCATCTCGACGGCGAAAATCGAAGAGCTGCTGGAAGAGCTGAAGAGCATCTACACGATCGTCATCGTGACGCACAACATGCAGCAGGCGGCACGCATCTCTGACAGGACGGCCTTTTTCCTCAATGGAGAGCTGGTCGAGTTTGACGCGACGCCTGTGATTTTCCAAAATCCGTGCGATAAACGTACAGAGGATTACATTACTGGACGTTTCGGATAAATGTGAATTGTAGTAAGGTAGGAAGAGTGGGCTCTTTGAGGCCTGCTCTTTTTCAGTATAAGGGCAACTAAGGACCCGCCAGAAGGCTTGGTATAGCCAAGTTTTCTAATGGTATGGCCGAAATGAAACGAGAGAGTGAAACAGAGGGGAAATAGTAAGTGGTCTGGATCTCAATTCTTATCTTTTTAGCAACGCTGACTTTAGTCATTTGGCAGCCGCGCGGAATGTCGATTGGTTATCCTGCTGTCGGGGGAGCGATCCTGGCTCTTGCGACGGGAGTGGTGTCATTTGCGGATGTCGGGGAAGTTACCTCGATTGTCTGGAACGCAACCTTCGCCCTGGTTGGAATCATCATCATTTCTCTTATCTTAGATGAGATCGGGTTCTTCGAGTGGGCGGCTCTGCACATGGCCAGATTGGCAAAAGGCAACGGACGCCTGATGTTCGTCTACGTGATTTTATTGGGCACCATCGTTTCCGCCCTGTTTACCAATGATGGGACGGCACTGATTTTGACGCCAATCGTACTGGCGCAGGTGCGAGCCCTGCAGCTCAATCCGAAGATGGTGCTGGCTTTTGTGATGGCGAGTGGCTTTATTGCGGATACGAGCTCGCTGCCATTCGTAGTGAGCAACCTGGTCAACATCGTGTCCGCCGATTATTTTGGGATCGGCTTTGCCGAATACGCGTCACGGATGGTTTTGCCAACGCTGTTTTCAGCAGGTGCGAGTCTTGCTGTTCTGTTTCTTTTCTTTCGCAAGAGCATTCCCGCTCAGGTGGATTTGAACCTGCTAAAAAGTCCGAGAGAAGCGATTCGCGACTTCAAGCTGTTTCGATTGTCCTGGCCAATTCTCGCTATGCTGCTGGTCGGATTTTTTTTCAGCGAGACGATTCACGTACCTGTGTCCTTTATTATCACGGGAGCCGCGCTCATCTTTTGTCTGGCTGCCAAAAACAGTCCGGTGATCCAAATGCGCCGCATCGTCAAAGAAGCGCCGTGGGTCGTCGTCATATTCTCGATTGGCATGTACGTGGTTGTCTGGGGATTGCACAATGCGAAGCTGACGGATCTGGTCAAGGATTTGCTGGATGTGCTTATGGATCATGGTCTATTAGCTGTAACGGTCGGGGCGGGCTTCATTTCAGCGATCCTATCCTCTGTGATGAACAACCTGCCGACGGTCATGTTTCATGCCCTCGCGATCGGATCTACAGGAGCAGAAGGCGTGATGCGCGAAGCGATGATATACGCAAATGTGATCGGCAGCGACCTTGGCCCCAAAATCACCCCGATCGGTTCGCTGGCCACCCTGCTCTGGCTCCACGTCCTCGGCAGAAAAGATGTCAAAATCACGTGGTGGCAGTATTTCAAAACAGGAGTCGTCCTCACCGTGCCGACTCTATTGATCACCCTGCTTGGGCTGTACTTGACATTGAAATGGTTTTACTAGGAGCAAACCCGCTGGCGAAACGAGTCAGCGGGTTTTTGTTTGTCGGAGGTGAAGTGCCAAAAGAGGAACAGTCAGCGTCCAACGTGCGAACGCGTCCAGAGCAGGCTGCTTTTGGACGCGGTTCCTCTTTTGAACGGAACCGGCCAGTGAATCTTCCAAGCAGTGTCCGTACTAGCCGCAGTTTTTTTGTCCTTTCTCTACTATGAGACACCCACAAAACGATAAGTACGCCAGGAAAAAGAAGAAAAAAACGGAGGCATTAGGGACACCCCCGAGGTGAAGTGCCAAAAGAGGAACAGTCAGCGTCCAACGTGCGAACGCGTCCAGAGCAGGCTGCTTTTGGACGCGGTTCCTCTTTTGAACGGAACCGGCCAGTGAATCCCCTATGCAGTATCCCTACTAGCCGCAGTTTTTTTCTTCTTTTTCCTCCCCCGCCCCCAAGAATAGGAAACACAACCCAAGGAAAAAATAGGCACAACTCAGTAAAGGAGGAAGTTTCCATGTGGCATGGTTGGCCAATCGAACGTGTCCTCATTTTGTTTACAGGACTTGCTTTTGCCATGATTGCTGTTCAAGTCACGCTGTTTCACTCCCGTCAAAATTTCCGCCATTGGGCCATGTGGCTGCCCGTCATTGAGCTGCCGCTGTTTGCGGTGACAGCTATTATTCTATCGTTCCAAAATGCCGGATGGCTGCGGTGGCTGTTTGCATTCATGATGGTCGTAGGGATGGCAGGGGGAGTCTTTGGAGCCTATTTGCATACGGTCGGTGTCGGGCAGCGCGTCGGCGGATTTTCGCAAGGGCAGAATTTCCAGGTGGGTCCGCCGATTATCTTGCCGCTCTTGATGACGGCAGTTGCAGCACTGGGGCTTATTGCCCTGTATTGGGGGTGACAGTAAATGGCTGAGGAAAGTCGCTACCCGACATATGACGTGTGGGATCAGCACACGGAATGGGACGGTCACACCAAGAAAATCGTAGGCTCCCGAAAAACGCCGCAGGTGGCCCATCAGTTTTTTACCAAAGAGGAAGCGTTCCTCCTGCAAACCCTTGTCGGCGTACTGGTCAACGAGCATCGGCTGGAAGTGTTGACCTTCGTGACGCAGCATCTGGATGATTCGGCAGCGAGTCCCATCGGAGAGTCACAACGAAAAGTCGGGGTACCGCCGAAAAAACAGCTGTATCGACTCGGCTTGGCAGGGGTAGATGCGGAGAGTCACGCGATGTATGGGAAAGGCTTCATGGGAGCTGGGCACGAGGAGCAGCAGGCTGTTTTGCAAGCTGTTTCCAAAGGACAGGCCAAGGATCCACAAGCGTGGGCGGGAGTAGTCCCCTCTGATTTTTTCAAACAACTTCTGCACGATACGGTATCCGCTTATTATTCTCACCCGTTGGTCTGGTCCGATATCGGCTATGGCGGTCCAGCGTATCCACGCGGGTACGTCCGGGTGGAGAAAGGTTTGACTGATCCATGGGAGGCGAAGGCAAATGGCAAGTGACGACCGGGTCATGCACCACAGCGATCATTACGACGGATATCGCTCGAGCAGCTTGGATAACCGCAAATATGCAGAGGAATGCGATGTGTGCATTGTCGGCGCAGGAGCGGCAGGAGGCGTACTTGCCCATGAGCTGGCGAAAGCGGGATTGCGCGTCGTCGTCATCGAGGCTGGGCCATTCTGGGACCCGCAGAGCGATTTTGCCAGTGATGAGCTTTCCATGCGCAGGCTGGCTTGGCAAGAGACCCGGCTCGTAACGGGAAAGGATCCTCTCAGGCTTGGGCATAACAATTCAGGCCGTGGAGTGGGAGGGGGGACCGTGCATTTTACCGGTGTGTTCCTCCGTTTTCATGAAAGTGATTTTAAGACCAAGACGGTGGACGGGGTAGGAGAGGATTGGCCGATTACCTACCACGATCTCGCTTCGTATTACGACAAAATCGAGCGGGAAATCGCGGTATCCGGCCCGTCCTATTTTCCGTGGGGCGCTTTTCAGGGGCCGTATCCGTACCCGGTGCGCGAGCCGATCAGTGCCAACTCCCAGCTATTCCGGGAAGCCTGTGAAAAGCTGGGGTACGAGAGCGTAGTGGCGCCGCTTGCGATCCTGTCTGCCCCATTTGATGGGCGACCGCCCTGCATTAACCGCGGCTTCTGCAACCAAGGCTGTATGCCGAATGCCAAATACAGCGGGTTGGTTCACCATATTCCCAAAGCTATTGCAGAGGGGGCAGAGGTTCTGTCTGACTGTATGGTGACGGAAATTTTGATGGCTGGAGACCGGGTGAGTGGTGTTCTTTTCAACCACGATGGTTTGACGCACCGCCAAATGGCACGTGTCGTCATTTTGGCCGGGTTCGTGATCGAGACGCCGCGGCTGCTGCTGAACTCTGCGACCTCGCGTTTTCCAAACGGGTTGGCTAATTCCAGCGGCTGGGTAGGAAAAGCGATTATGCCTCACTCCAGTCACGATGTGTATGGCAGATTGCCCAAAGAGGTTCGGCCGTACAAAGGGACACCTGTTCTAGCGTTGACCCAGCATTTCTATGAAACAGATCGCGACAGAGGCTTTGCCCGTGGCTATACACTGAATGCACACGGTGCGAGGCCGGTGGGGATGGCTGGGGCGATTGCGGCGGAGCGCGAGGATGGATCGTTTTTATGGGGGAAACAGCTGCGGGAAACCATGCTGGATTACAACATGTACGCACGTGTGACACTGGTAGGGGAAGTGCTGCCTCATCCAGGCAATGCGGTTACGCTAAGCGGGGAAAAAGACGAGTACGGCATGCCGATTCCCAAGGTTACATTCAGCTACCAGGAAAATGACCGTCTGCTCTATCAACATGCGATTGGGCAAATGAAACAGATTGTGGAAGCGATGGGGGGAACCCCGGAGCATGTCGTCTCAGATACGGCTCATCTAATGGGGGGGTGCCGGATGGGGAATGACCCGGCGAGCTCGGTCGTCAACGAATTTGGACAAGCTCACGACATTTCCAACCTTTTCATAGCGGGGGCATCGACCTTCGTAACATCGGGGGCAAGCAACCCGACAAACACAGTAATGGCGCTGGCTGCACGCACTGCGGACAAGCTGATTGAGGCCATGAAAAGGCAGGATCTTTCATGAGCTTTCACGGAACTTTTACGTTCATATCTTCCCCACCGAACAAAACATATTGTATACTGGGAAACAGATAAGCAAGGCAAAGGTGGGTTAGTATGGAAATGGATTTAATGCAGGTACTGTTTTTGTCCGAGGTTTATAAGCTGCTTGGTGACAAGACGCGACTGACGATCATGGCTCTCCTGCAAGTTCAGTCCTTGTGTGTCCGTGATCTCGTGGAGATTCTGCAAACCTCCCAACCCTCTGTTTCTCAGCACTTAGCGAAGTTAAAAACACATGGTTTGGTAAAAGAACGCCGTAAAGGACCGTGGGTTTTCTACTCAGTTAATACGGAGTGCGCTCCAGCAGTTCAGCAGATTCTTTCTCATCTACCGGACATGTCGCCTGTCATCAAACAAAAATCAGTCGAGAACGAGCCTTCTTTCGGCTGATCGGTCTTTTTTGGAAAGCGTTGGATCTACCCGATCCTGCGCTTTTTTTATTTATCAACAAAGGACTGAGGAAGAATTTACAGGCGAACGTAAAAGAGGAGCAAACCACCGAGTGTGGTCGCTCCCCTTTAGAAATTACAACGATAAAGCTTCTTTCAGTGCTTCCTTGTCGAAGCCGTGAATGATGATATCCTCACCATCCTCTTTTTTTATCAGAGTAACAGGCGTCATGCTGGCACCGAGGCTAATGGCTTCTTGAAAATAGGCATCGTTTTTCCGAATGTCTCTGTCTTCGAAGGCAACCTGCTGGCTGGTGAGCCACATCTTTTCCTCCTGACATGGTCCGCAGGTAGTTTGTGTGTAAATGATAACGGTGTTCGCCATGGGACGACACTCCTTTCCAACGTGTAGAATCGAAATCGAAAACATTCTTTCGCCTTTTACGGGACAATTCCTGCCTGCGTCGGCACTTCCACAGATGTCCTGTACACTTAGCTTGCACATATTCGTTCTTTTTTTGCCTGTAAACTGGAAAAAACAGGGGCGGATACCTGAGGGGGGAGCGGTACAAATTATATTCAGTGACGTCGAGGAGGTGAATGGAACGATGCCTAAACAAAACAAACAAGCTGGTATGAATCAAGCGAAAAACGCGCAAGCAGCGCAAAATACAGCTACTGAATTCGCAAGCGAGACTAACGTGTCTGAGGTTCGCCGTCAGAACCAACAATCCGCTGCGAAATCTGGTCAACAAGCTGGCCAAGCTACTGAGTAGTAGCTCACGGCAATCAACCCTCGCGATATGCGGGGGTTGTTTTCGTTACTCAGGTAAATAAGGGTTGGCATCAAAGTGGCTTGCCAACAATGATGGGGAGTGGTACGTTGACTGCAGTAGAAGAAGACAGGAGCGTTATGGAACAATGATTATAGGAATCGGACTGGATATGATTGAAATCGAACGTATAGACAAGCTGCTAAAAAGACAGCCGAAAGCGTTAAGCCGTTTTCTCACCCCTCGCGAGAAAGAGCTGCTTGCGGGTAAATCGCTGACGAGACAAACGGAATTCGTCGCAGGACGGTATGCAGCGAAAGAAGCAGGTGCGAAAGCATTAGGTACCGGGATCGGAGAGGGAGTCAGCTTTCTCGACATGGAGGTATTGCCAGCCCCGGGCGGCAAGCCTGAGATGACGTTTGACGCAGCCGTTTACAGCAGAGTGGGATTAGACGCAGCACAGGTGAGAGTCCATTTGAGTATTACCCACAGCCAGTCACATGCGGTTGCACAGGTTGTATTGGAAAAGCTGTAAACTTGTCTGCATATTGGGACGAGGATGGACATACATTTATATCGCGTAGATCAGGAGGGACTACCTGCTCTTACACAGGAAGGGTAAGTCTTGAAGCCGATCCAAGCGATATCACATCCTCACCTAGAAGAATGTGCCTGTCCATGACAAGATGTGCGCTCCAAGAGGCGAAAGACTGACAGATTTCCCAGGAAATAGACAGGGATGCCCTTCTTTGTCGAAAAAGTTGACAAGGAGGAGTTCATTGAATGAAACGGGCAGCTTTTCCACTGGTGTTATTGTTGGTCTTCACCCTGCTGCTCGGCGGCTGCTTTGGTCAAAAAACACCCGAAGATGTGGTGAGTGACTTGAGCGGTACGCTGGACAAAATGGCTGGCTACAAGTCTCAAGCAGTGCTGACCATGCAAACTGGCTCGACTCCCATGGAGTACGATGTTCAGGTATGGTACGAGAAACCGACCAATTATCGGGTAGCACTGACCTCCAAGCAGCGTGGCATCACCCAGATTATCCTGCGGAACAGTGAAGGGGTATTCGTCCTCACGCCACATCTGAACAAGAGCTTCCGTTTCCAAAGCGGCTGGCCTGAAAACAACGGACCGCTCTACCTGTACGAAACGCTCATCCGCAGCATCATTGACGATGCTGAGCGTCAGATGAAAATGGATGACAAGCAGTATGTGTTTGAGGTCAAAGCAAACTACAGCGGCAATCGCTCCCTGACCAAGCAAAAAATCTGGCTGACGGAAGATTTCAAACCTACGCACGCTGAAATTATGGACTCGAGCATGAATCCGCTGGTGAAGATTGACTTTTCTGAGTTTGTATTCAATCCATCCTTCGACAAGGACGCGTTTGACAAAGACCGCAATATGACGACCAGCTCGCTGCCTTCGATCCCAACTATGGCACAGCCGAATGGGCAAGTCGCACAGGTGCCGTCCAGTCAGTTCGGTGTCATCGTACCGACCTACGTTCCAGAGGGCGTACAGCAAGGCGACATCGAGCCTGTGACGAGAGACGGTGTGCGGACAGTCGTCCTCAGCTACCAAGGAGCCTATAACTACAAGCTGACCGAGGCGCGTCCGACAGAAGCTTCTGTATCCTATGAGCAGGGCATGCCGATTGATCTGGGCTTTACGATCGGCGTCCTGGCACAGACGAACGACAATCGCCGCTACCTCACATGGGAGCTGGACGGCGTAGAGTTTATGATGGCGGGAGACCTGCCAGAAGAAGAGATGGTGAAAGTCGCCCAGTCTACGTACGGCATCGGCGGCAAATAAGCTGGGGAGAGGGGACGGTCACTGCCGTCCTCTTTGCTTTTTTCTGAACGATAGGAATTTATAAGTGTTTACGCTTATGAATTCCGGAGCGCATGACGAAGTGCCTCAGCGTCCGCTTCTGGCATTACTTCGGTAAAACTATCCGCTAAAACGCGGTCGCTCCTCCTTGAACAGGCATCGATAGAGGTTTTCTTATGGATCTCGTTTCTACATACTCGCCATGACTTTCCCGTCACATTTCCACTTTTCTCAAACGGAAATCTAAAAAAGCCCAAGTAAACTAGCCTTGTACCGAAAGAGGTGCAAGAAACTTACCGAGCGATGAAAGGGTGGATTGACGATATGTTTAGCAAAGCGAAAATGGGTATGCTTTTAGGAACGATGGCAGCTGTACTTAGCATCGGAAGCTTCGGAAGTGCTTTTGCAGCCGATGCGACACAAACACAAACGCAAACACAAAATTTGAATAAACCAGCAGATGTGAAATTTGGAGACAAAATGGGGCACCACCGCGTTGGCTTCGGGGCTTCCTTCAAGGAAAACACGGAGCTGCTGTCCCTCTTGAAGCTGGATGCAGATAAGCTTTCCGAAGAGCTGAAGGCAGGCAAAACACTGGCGCAGATCGCGGAAGCACAGGGCGTGGACGAAGCCGATGTCATCGCACTGCTGGTCAAACAACAGCAAGAGAAGCTCACAGAGGCTGTGAAAGCAGGGAAGCTGACACAGGAGCAAGCGGATAAAATGAATGAAAACGCCGCGGATCGTGTGAAAGCACAGCTCGAGAACACCCATAAGGACAAAGGTGGGTTTGGGTTTGGCGGCTATGACAAAAATGAAGAGCTGCTGTCCATCTTGAAATTGGATGCAGCCAAGCTTTCGGAAGAGCTCAAAGCGGGCAAAACACTGGCAGCGATCGCAGAAGCGCAGGGCGTGGATGAAGACGACGTGATTGCTCTCTTGGTGAAACAGCATGAGGAGAACCTGTCCGAAGCAGTGAAAGCAGGGAAGCTCACGCAGGAGCAAGCGGACAAACTGAATGAAAACACAGCAGACCGTGTGAAAAAGCAAATCGAAAGCACGCATCCAGCACGGGGATTTGCTAAAGGCTTCGGATTTGCCTATGACAAAAACGAAGAGCTGCTGTCCCTTTTGAAGCTGGATGCAGATAAGCTTTCGGAACAGCTGAAAGCAGATAAATCGCTGGCTGCCGTAGCAGAAGCACAGGGAGTAGCTGTGGATGACGTTGTGGCTCTCTTGGTCAAACAGCAGGAAGAAAAGCTGGCAGAGGCTGTGAAAGCGGGCAAGCTGACACAGGAGCAAGCGGATCAAATGAACGAAAAAGCATCCGAGCGAGTAAAAGCAATGGTAGAAAGCACCCATCAGGATCGTGGACACGGCAAAGGGTTGGGCTTCGGGATCGGTAAAAACGAAGACCTGCTCGCGCTGCTGAAGCTAGACGAAGCGAAGCTGACAGAAGAGCTGAAAGCTGGGAAATCACTGGCGGAAGTAGCACAAGCGCAAGGAGTTTCGGAGGATGAGGTAGTCGCGCTTCTCGTCAAACAGCAAAAAGATAAATTGGCACAGGCAGTAGAGGCAGGCAAGCTGACGCAAGAAAACGCGGACAAGCGCAGCGAAGAGCTGGAGGTATTCGCGAAAAAAATGGTAGAAAGCAAGCATCAACCAAAGGCTGAGAAGACGACAGCAGAATAATCAAAAATACGAAAAGGCAGGAGCAAATCAGCTTCTGCTTTTTTCTTTCTGTCTGTTTTTCCTCCAAATTTCCATCTGGCTCAAACGAAAATCTAAAAAAATCGCGGTAACGTATCGAATGCCGGGAAGATCAAATGAAATGAGGCAATGGAAGGATGGACGACGTATGCTCAGTCATATGAAAAAGGGAATGCTGCTCGGAACAGTGGTGGCAATGTGCACGTTAGGAACAATCGGTTGCTCGAACAGTGCGAGCGGCACCGAAACAGGCCAGAATGATCAGGCTGCCGCAGCAGGCAAGCACGGGGGAGACAGGAGCGGAGGAGGACCAGGAGCAGGCAGAATGGAGCGAGGCGGATTTGGTGGCGGCATCACCTACAAGGATAATGCCGACTTGCAGACCCTTTTGAAGCTCGATGGGGCCAAGCTGGATGAACAGCTCAAAGCGGGACTTACGCTGGCAGAGGTGGCCAAAGCACAAGGCGTGGATGAAAGTAGCGTGATCGATCTGCTTGTAAAGCAGCAGGAAGCGAAATGGAAAGAAGCCGTATCGGCGGGCAAGCTGACACAAGAGCAGGTAGACAGCATGAAAGGGAACGCGAGCGAGAGGATCAAGGAGCAGATCGAACGCACCACACAGGCGCGAGGGGGCATGGGCTTCGTGGTGAATCTTCACTCGAACGCTGAGCTCGCCAGCCTGCTCAAGCTGGATGCAGACAAGCTGCAAGAGCAGCTCAAGTCGGGCAAAACGCTGGCGGATGTGGCGAGTGCGCAGGGAGTGGCAAAAGAAGAAGTAGTGGCACTGCTGACCAAGCAGCAAAAGGACCAGCTGGCCGCTGAGGTAGCTTCCGGCAAACTGTCTCAAGAGGAAGCAGACAAACGCGGTGCCGATCTGGAAGCAAGAGTGAAAAGCATGGTAGAGGGTACCTTTGCCCAAGGTGGAAATATGGAAAAACAAAATTAACTTTCCCTTCAGTTTTCCATTTTTCTCAAACGGGAATCTAAGAAAGTACAAGTAAACTAGGTCTTGTACAAGAGAAGAATGTACACAAAACAAGAAACCAAGCGTTGAAAGGATGGAGAATATATGTTTAGCAAAGCAAAAATGGGAATGCTCTTGGGAGCAATGGCAGCCGTGCTGAGTATCGGAAGTCTGGGAAGCGCAATGGCAGCCGACACGACACAAACGCAAACGCAAGCTAAAGATTTGAATAAACCTGCAGAAGTGAATTTCAAAGGCAACATGGGGCATCGCGGCGGCATCGGATTTGGCTTCGGCTATGAGAAAAACGAAGAGCTGCTGGCCTTGCTGAAGCTGGATGCGACGAAGCTTTCCGAAGAGCTGAAAGCCGGAAAAACGCTGGCAGCGATCGCTGAGGCACAGGGCGTGGAGGAAGACGACGTGATCGCGCTTCTGGTGAAGCAGCAGGAAGAGAAACTGGCCGAGGCAGTAAAGGCTGGCAAGCTCACACAAGAGCAAGCAGACAAAATGACTGAAAACGCAGCCGACCGTGTGAAAGAACAAGTCGAAAACACTCGCCCTGAGCGCGGATTTGGCAAAGGCTTTGGCTTTGACAGCAACGAAGAGCTGCTCACCCTGTTGAAGCTGGATGCCACCAAGCTGCAAGAGGAGCTCAAAGCAGACAAGACGCTGGCAGCGATCGCAGAAGCGCAGGGAGTCGATGAAGACGACGTAATCGCTCTCCTGGTTAAACAAGAGGAAGCAAAGCTCGCAGAAGCGGTGAAAGCTGGCAAGCTGACGCAGGAGCAAGCAGATAAAATGACGGAGAACTCCGCAGAGCGCGTAAAAGCCATGGTGGAAAACACACATCAAGATCGCGGTCACGGGAAAATGATGTTTGGATTTGGCTTCGGCAAAAATGAGGAGCTCCTCACCCTGCTGAAGCTGGATGAAACCAAATTCAAAGAAGAGCTGACTGCAGGCAAATCCTTGGCGGAAATTGCAGAGGCTCAAGGCGTTGACAAGCAGGACGTCATTGACCTGCTCGTGAGCAAACAAAAAGAGCAGCTGGCAGAAGCAGTGAAAGCGGGCAAGCTTACACAGGAAGAAGCGGACAAGCGCAGCGAAGAATTTGCGACGATCGCCCAAAAAGTAGTGGAAGGAACCTTTGAAAAAGTAGCCTTCCCACGAAAAGAAAAAGAGCAGGATAACGCTGAAAAAACAACCGTCACAGAATAATAAGCCCGATACAGCAAAAGCTCCAGCAGTAGGAGAGGGACTGACCTTATGGGGTCAGTCCCAAAATCTACTGGTGGGGCTTTTTCGTTCTTGTTATAGTCAAAATGGAAGGACATGCATGCAGGATTTTATTTAAAGAGAGAAAACGCAGCTTTCACAGATAAAAAAGGAGGCTTGACATGAAAGTCGTCGCGAAAACGCATCATATCTATTCATTTTCCCCTGATCTCAAACCAGTGCTTACGGTAGCCTCCGGGGATGAAGTCGTGTTTGAAACGTACGATTGCTATCGGGAGCAGTTGAAAGCGCCCTCCAGAAATCAGATGGTTGCCCTGCAGGGATTGAATCCGGCTACGGGACCGGTTGCCGTTCACGGCGTTGTTCCGGGCGATACTCTGAAGATCACCGTGATTTCGATCGACCTGGATGAGGAAGGAACTATGTATCTGCGGCCGGGTGCCGGTATTCTGCGTAAGTATGTAGCTGAACCTGAAGTGAAAAAGTTTCGAGTCGAAGGCGGCAAGGTGCATTTTAATGAAAAGCATGCACTCGCAGTCAAACCGATGATTGGAGTCATTGGCGTTTCCCCGAAGAGTGGGGATATCACTACCTACTCTCCTGGGACGCATGGCGGCAATATGGACACCAAGGAAATTGTCGAAGGGGCAGTCGTCTACTTGCCGGTATCTGTCGATGGCGCCAATTTGGCGATCGGGGATTTGCACGCACTCATGGGGGATGGGGAAGCTCCCGTTTGCGGAGTGGAGATCGGCGGTCGCGTCCGGGTAAAGGTTGAAGTGGTGAAGGGGCAATGCTTCGTGACACCTGTAGTGGAGGATCGGGAGCAATTTTATGTGGTCGCTTCCGCCACGACGATGGATGAGGCCTGCCAGCTTGCAACGGAGTACATGTTTGAATTTTTGCGGGAAAGGCTTGAAGGCTATGAGGCGAATGAAATAGTCTGCTTGATGGGGATCAGCGGTGACTTGCGTGTATCCCAGATGGTAAATCCCTTGAAAACGGCGAAGTTTGCCATTCCGAAAGCGGTGTTTGATGTGACTTTTGAGATCAACCGGGAATGATGTCTTCCTTTTCGGTAGCGGATATTGTTTAATGGGAAAAACTACGTCAGGGTAGTGGATTAAAAATATCGCGAGGAAGAGGGTGTGGCATCCGTGACTGTCTCCAAGGAACATCTTCGAAAACGTATTGCTGTTGCGGCTGGCAGGGAAAAAGCCGACATCGTCATAAAAGACGGAACCATAATTGATGTTTTCAACGGGGAGCTGCTGCAAGGGGATGTAGCGATTGCGGACGGTGTCTTTGTTGGGATCGGAGCGTACGAAGGACATACGGTAATCGACGCGGCAGGCAAGTACATCTCGCCTGCCTTTATTGACGGACATGTGCATATCGAGTCCTCGATGGTGGTTCCTGCTGAATTTGCGCGAGTGCTATTGCCGCACGGCGTCACAACGGTTATTACGGATCCGCATGAAATCGCCAATGTGGCGGGAGCGCGTGGAATCGAGTTTATGCTGGCAGCTTCGGAGGGCCTTCCCTTTGATGTGCATGTGATGCTTCCTTCTTGTGTTCCGGCGACTTCCTTTGAGAATGCGGGTGCGGTACTTACGCAGGCAGATCTTGACCCGTTTCTGTCCCATCCGCGTGTACTGGGATTGGCAGAGGTCATGGACTACCCTTCCGTTATGAATGCGGACGAGGGCATGCTGGATAAGCTGACCGCGACGATGGCACAAAATAAGCAGATTGATGGGCATGCAGCGGGACTTGATGTGCAGGCGATCAATGTATACCGGACCGCACAAATCAAAACGGATCACGAGTGCGTCACTGTCCAGGAGGCGAAAGATCGGCTGCAGCGCGGTATGTACGTGATGCTGCGTCAGGGAACAGCTGCCAAGGACCTGGAGGCATTGCTGCCGGTTGTCACCGAACGCAACTCGCGCAGATGCCTGTTCGTCACGGATGACAAGCATTTGGATGAGCTTCTCCGGGAAGGAAGCATCGATCATCATGTGCGGATGGTAATCGAGCGAGGTTTGTCGGCGATTACTGCGATTCAGATGGCGTCACTGAACGCGGCGGAATGCTTCAGGCTGTATGACAAGGGAGCGATTGCGCCAGGTTTTGCAGCCGACTTTCTCCTGCTGGACGATCTGGAGCAGGTCGCGATCCATCAGGTTTTTAAAAACGGCAGACTCGTAGCGGATCGAGGAAGAGTAGTAGAAGACATGCTTCCTCCGCAGTC
The DNA here is from genome assembly GCF_046622605.1 of Brevibacillus centrosporus. NCBI lineage: Bacteria > Bacillati > Bacillota > Bacilli > Caryophanales > Paenibacillaceae > Brevibacillus > Brevibacillus centrosporus. The sequence goes on from NZ_CP176856.1 coordinate 535,526, forward strand.
GGCTGAAGTGGCTGCCAAAGCAGAGGAGCTGACCGGAAGCGTTCGGATCCAGCCACTGACCAAAGAAAGGTTTGCCATACCCGTTCGAAACGAAAAGGCGCATGTCATCGGCATCATTCCCAACAAAATCGTAACGGAGCATCTTGTAATAGAAGTGCCGACTGTTCAGGGAGAGTTTGTTCCTTCTGTAGAGCGGGACCTGTTGAAAATGGCAGTCATTGAGCGCCATCACCTCACAGGCAACGTTGGGCTGGGGATCGTCAAAGGTCTCGGTCTGCAAAAAGGGGCGATCGCATCCACTGTTGCCCATGATTCGCATAACCTGATCGTCGCAGGAACGAACGATGACGATATGCTGTTTGCCGTGAAAACGATTGAAGGCATGCAGGGGGGCTTGGTCGTCGTTGAGGATGGAAAGGTACTGGCAGCCCTCGCTTTGCCAATTGCGGGATTGATGTCCAATCAGAAGGCAGAAGTCGTTTGCCGAGGGCTCGACGAACTGGAGCACGCTTTGCGCACGGTAGGGGCACCGGCTACCTTCCAGCTGTTTTTGACGCTGTCCTTTTTGGCGCTGCCGGTTATCCCTTCCCTCAAGCTGACTGATCAGGGATTATTCGACGTTCAACAATTCACTCTGCTCTCGGGTGTTTGATTTCGCCACGCGAAATAAGCATTCCCTGAATTGACATCCAGCAGGAAAACACGATACAGTCAAATTAACTTCTATCGTAATGAGGTGGCATGCTTTTCATGAAAAAACCGGCTACGGATGTTTTGTACCAGGAAGAGTCTACGTACAAGGACATGCTTCTGCGCAAAAGCGTAAAAATGCGCGTGATGGAGACAGTTGCTTTTGTCTTGGGAATGCTGATTCTCGCGCAGATTCTTCCTAGTAACAACACAGCATTCAAGGTGCTCGCCTTTGCAATTGCGATTGCGGTTGTAGGTCTGGCTCCCTTTCTTTACCGATCGATGCTTCGGCCTGTGTACAAGCTGACAAAAACACACCTGATCATCACAATGTCAGGCAAAGAAACCAGCTATCCACTGTCCGAGGTCGAACAGATTTACGAAGGCCGCCATCTCTACAGAGTGGGAGGAAAGCGGGAGTCTCTGATGGTGTCCCGTGAATTTCTAAAGCACTTGAACGAGCGTTTGTTTTACTATAATAAAGCGAACAAGAGGAGATAAGCATGAAACCGTTTTGTCGTGACACTTGGGTTGAAGTAAATCTGGATGCGATTTCAGCCAACGTGCAGACGTTCCGCCGCCATCTGCCCGCAGAAACCGGGATTATGGCGGTGGTGAAGGCTGACGGCTACGGACATGGTGCTGTCGAGGTAGGCAGACAGGCGCTTGAAAGCGGCGCGAACTCACTGGCAGTTGCCATGCTGGATGAAGCCATCGTTTTGCGGGAGGCAGGGATCGATGCCCCTATCCTGGTGCTTGGCTACACACCTGCTGATTCTGTAGAGTCAGCCAGCCGACTGCAGGTCCAGCTTACGGCATATCATGCTGATTGGATTGCCGAGGCGAACCGCGTTTTACTTCAGGGGAATCTCGCGCCTGTCGGCATTCATATCAAGACCGATACGGGAATGGGCCGACTGGGTGTGCGCACAAAGGAGGAGCTGCTGCGTGTGGTAAACGCGCTCGAGGAAAGTCAAAAGCTCTCCTGGACCGGGATTTTCACTCACTTTGCCTGCGCGGATGAACCGGACACTACCCATGTGCGACGACAACACGAAACGTTTGAAAGCTTCTTGCAATCTCTTCGCGCTGCGGGCAAGAAACTGCCTATGATCCACTGCTGCAATACGGCGGCTGCGATTGCTTTTCCCGAATGGGGGTATGATACGATCCGATTAGGCATAGGTTTATACGGACTATATCCTTCGCCATATATGAAAGATCGTGCAGATGTGGGGCTCGTACCGGCACTCGCGCTGAAGACCAAGATCGCTCACGTGAAAACAGCGACGGACGAAGCTTTTACGGTCAGCTACGGTGCGACGTATACCGCTAAGCCCGGGGAACAGATTGCGACACTGCCCATTGGATACGCAGATGGATATTCTCGCCTGTTGTCCAACCGTGGGAAAGTTTTGTACAATGGAGCACGTGCTTCCATCGTTGGCAGGGTTTGCATGGATCAGATTATGGTGCGGATTGAACAGGGAACGGCACAGGTCAATGATGAGGTTGTTTTGTATGGAAAGCAGGGCGAGGATGAGATTTCTCTGGATGAAGTAGCAGCCCTGATCGGCACGATCAACTACGAGGTTCCTTGCATGCTGAACTACCGCATCCCCCGCGTTTATTTTCAGAATGGAAAAGAAACAGGGGTGTTTCACCCAATCACTATGAAACATGCTCCCAAAGAAAGTGTAAATAACTAGCAAACAAAAAACGGCAGGAATTTTACTTTCGAGAACGAATACTAGGTAAGCGCAGAAAGTCGGCTTTTTTAGCTGCATAGCGTACGGACAGGTATATTTTTGCAATGGTTTCGACATAATGGTATTGTTCATACTGACAAAATGGCAGGAGAACATGCTTAGCGGATGAAAGTTACGGTCATGGTTGGAGGTGGATTTGTCTTGTCGAAGTCAAACACGAAACGCATCATGATCAGTTTGCCACAACACTTGCTACAAGAAGTGGATGGCGTGATTCAGAAGGAAAAATCCAATCGCAGCGAGTTCATTCGTCAGGCGATGCATCTGTATTTGAAGGAGCGCAAAAAGCGCACCATCCGTGAGACGATGCAAAAAGGGTATATGGAGATGGCGAAGATCAATCTGAAAATGGCATCGGAGGCTTTTGGCGCTGAAGAAGAGGCTGACCATACTCTTGTCCGCTTAGTTAGCGGGGTGTGACCAGTGATTGTCAAACGTGGCGATGTATTTTTCGCGGACCTGTCACCGGTCGTTGGCTCTGAGCAAGGAGGCGTTCGGCCTGTATTAGTCATTCAGAACGACATTGGAAATCGATTTAGTCCGACGGTCATCGTCGCAGCCATCACGGCACAGATTCAAAAGGCGAAGCTGCCTACGCATGTTGAGATTGACGCAAAAACATATGGATTTGATCGTGACTCCGTCATTCTGTTGGAACAAATTCGAACCATTGACAAACAACGGCTGACCGATAAGATCACCCATCTCGATGATGAGATGATGGATCGTGTGCATGAATCCCTACAGATCAGCCTGGGACTCATCGATTTTTAAAATTTGGATCAGACCTTTGGAGAGGAAAAGCCACTTGAGTGAAGCAAGTGGTTTTTTTGCTGTGAGGGCAGGATTTGATGTGTGTATAGCGAATGTATTGGTAGTGAATATTAGACAAAATGTGACACGTTTTGCTTTTTATTCCCAAGGTGGAGAAATTGGCTTCGCTTCGCATCCATTACATTTCTACCTATCAAGTGAGGGCGGAAGGAGTTTTTGATTGTGGCAGAGCTGTATCCTGAGACAATCAAGATCGATTCAGTAGCGGATATTGTCGCAGCGAGGCAGGTTGGACGAAATATGTCTCGACAATTAGGGTTCGGCACGATTATGCAGTCCCGAATGGCCACTACCATTTCTGAGCTGGCTCGAAATATTTTTTTGTACGCAGGAGAAGGAACGATTACGATCACGCCGATCGAGCGTGAAGGAGCAATCGGTTTGCAGATTACTGCACTGGATGCAGGACCTGGGATTGCAGATATTCGCAAGGTATTGGAAGATGGTTATTCTACTTCAGGTGCGTTGGGAGCTGGGCTACCAGGCGTCAGGCGCATGATGGATGAATTCGATATTCAGAGCGCTCTTGGGGAAGGGACAAAAGTCATCGTTGTGAAATGGCGTAGCTGAGTAGAGGAAGGTGGAGTAGGATGATGACCCGGGGTATAGAGAAAAAGTACGTGCAGCTTCTCCGGGACTATTTGGCTGGTCAAGGGGAAGATCAGCTATACGATGCTCAGCAGCTGGGGAAGTGGCTCTTGCTTCAAGATATTTCGCCAGAAGAAATGATTGATCTGCATGGGCGGGCATTGGAATATCTCGGGGATGTGCCCGAGTTTGTACGAGCGTCCTTCTCTATCTTGACAGAAGTCATGATTGAGTACGGAAATGAGCATCGCTCGGTGACCAGCATGAGGAGCAAGCATAAACAGTTCCAATCCGAAATGGCGGTTGCCTCCGCTATGCAGAAATCACTTGTGCCGCAGGAGCTGCCGGTCTATCCAGATGTGGAGATTGGGCTGGTCAGTGTCGCAGCGAAGCAAATTTCTGGGGATTACTACAATATCGTTACTCACGACGACGGGCGACTCTGCCTGACGATTTCAGATATTACGGGAAAAGGGATCTCAGCTGCGATGTGCATGTCCATGCTGAAGTACGCGATGGAGAGCTTGGGTGACATGCTGCATGGTCCAGATGAAATGCTGCGCCATCTGAATCGGGTGGTGGAGCGCAATATCGATCCAAGCATGTTTGTCACGATGCTGTTCGGCTGTTACGATACGCAGAAGCATCGCTTCCGATATGCTGTTGCCGGACATGAGCCTGGCTTTGTGTATCGGGCAAAGGAAGGGCGTTTCTACGACATGGAAGGCAAGGGCATGGCGCTGGGGATTTGCTCCGACAGCCACTACCAGGAATATGAAGTCCATCTCGATGTAGGTGATGTTCTGATTCTTCTGACGGATGGTGTAACAGAGCGCAAGATTGGCCGAAATTACTTACATAGGGACGAGCTGGTATCTTATCTGGAGGCGGAATTAGGTACGTCCGCTCAAGTGATGGCAGATAACCTCTATAGCAAGCTGCTGCTGCTCTCCCAGTTTGAACTGCCAGATGATTACACCATGATGATACTGCGAAGAACCTGAGCGATAACTGGAGGGAATGTGGATGGACCTAACCATGAATATCACTAGAAATGAAACGGAGCATTTGGTAAGCCTTAGCGGCGATGTGGATGCCTTCACCGGACCGAAAGCAAAAGAAGCGATTATGACCTCGGTGGAAACCCCAGGGGTAGCAGTTGTCGTTGTCGATTTGTCACAAGTGGAGTACATGGACAGCACGGGAATCGGTATTTTCATCGGAGTGATGAAAGCATGCAAGCAGGTAGGGTGCGACTTTGTTGTGCAAAACCTGCCTTCCCGGGTAGAAAGGCTGTTTCGCATTACTGGCTTGTATGATCTAGTCTCCATCCGTAAAGGGGAGAGCGAGTAATGGCTCAGAAGAGATCTGAAGCAGATGTTATTTCATTGCAGCTGCCGAGCTTGCCTGAATACTTGGGAGTTGCTCGCCTGACTGTATCGGGTGTCGCCAATCGTTTGGGATTTACGTATGACGAGATCGAGGATATCAAGCTCGCGGTGGGAGAGGCTTGCAGCAACGCAGTGAAGCACGCCTATCGCTTGGAGGAAGAACCGGGGCTCATTTCCCTGTCCTTTTCCATTTATCCCGATCGACTCGTCATCGTCGTGACCGATGAGGGCAAAGGCTTGGACAGAGAGCCTAGCGCTGATCAATTAGCCCCTCTGTACGCGGGTAGAGATTTAGACGAGGTAGAAGAGGGGGGATTGGGTCTGTATTTGATCCACGCCCTGATGGACGAAGTGGATATTCGCACAGGTGACGGTGTTTCGGTCTCCATGACCAAGTATGTTCAGCGGGATGGGGTGGCTGGCGATGACCGGACAATCTCGGAAGAAGAAGTATAGTCCCGAGGAATTGAAAAAGCTCACCTATCAGTATTGGGAAACAGGAGATAGGGAGCTGCAGGAGCTGTTGGTGAGAGCGTACACGCCGCTGGTAGAAACGCTGTCCAAGAAGTTCGTCCGTGGACAAATCATGCATGAGGATCTGATTCAGGTAGGGATGATCGGACTTTTGGCGTCGCTACGAAGATTCGATCCGTCTTTTGACCGGACGTTTGAAAGCTTTGCCATCCCTACCATCGTAGGCGAGATTAAACGATATATTCGCGATAAAACCTGGAGTGTGCACGTTCCGCGAAGAGTGAAGGAACTGAGCCCCAAAATTAAACGCGTCGTCGACGAGCTGACCATTTTGCTGCAGCGTTCTCCGCAGATCTCCGATATTGCGCGCTGCCTCGGCGTTTCGGAGGAAGCTGTCCTGGAGACGCTGGAGATGGGCAGGAGCTATCACTCCCTTTCGATGGACAGTGAGCTGGAGGCAGACAGTGACGGCAACACCATTACACTGCTGGACCTGATCGGATCGCAGGAGGATGGGTTTGGACAGGTTGAGCAAAACCTCATGCTTGAGAGAGCCTTGCATGTTTTAGACAAACGGGAAAGAGAAATTATTCAATTAACCTACTACGAGAACCTGAGTCAAAAACAGGCTGGCGATGTGCTGGGCATGTCCCAAATGCATATTTCTCGCTTGCAACGCAGAGCCCTGGCTAAATTGCGTGAAGCCTTAAAGCTGGAACAGCATGAAACGGTCATGTAAATAGAGGGAGAGGTGCCAGCGGGCATCTCTTTTTTTGATACGGACAGCAGCTTTTTCGCAGGCAGGTTTCCAGTTCGTAACAGCAAATATGGTACAATATACAGCGAAGAACGAGCGCAGGAGGACATGTATGGAACTGACGTTAATGATCCAGACCATCGCCCAGGATACTGGCGTGAAGCCTCATCAAGCAGAGCGAACCATTGCTTTGCTGGATGAAGGAAACACAGTCCCGTTTATTGCCCGTTACCGCAAAGAGATGACCGGGCAATTGGACGAAACACAGATTCGAGCCATTGAAGAGCGCGTTCGTTATTTGCGCAATTTGGCTGTACGAAAAGAAGAAGTCATTCGGCTGATCGAGGAGCAGGGAAAGCTGACAGATGAGCTGAGAGCTGCCATCGAGAAGGCAGCCAAATTGCAAGAAGTAGAGGATTTGTACCGACCGTACCGACAAAAGCGTCGTACACGAGCTACGATGGCCAAGGAAAAAGGGCTGGAGCCTTTGGCCAATTACTTGCTGAGCCTGCCGAAAACAGGGGAAGCGCAGGCAGAAGCGGCAAAATATATCGACCCGGAAAAAGGTGTCGACTCGGCAGAGGCAGCTCTGCAAGGAGCGATGGATATCGTAGCCGAGCACATCTCGGATGATCCGGACATCCGGCAATGGATCCGCCAACGCACGATGCAAAAAGGACTTTTGCTGTCGGAGCAAAAAGCGGAGGAAGCCGATGAAAAGAATGTATACCAGATGTATTACGCTTACAGCGAACCGCTGAAGAAGGTCGTGCCACATCGGGTACTGGCCATGAATCGCGGGGAGAGTGAAGGCATATTGAAAGTGACGGTCGAAGCTCCGGTCACGGAGATTCTGCCATGGATACAAAGACGAGTGATTCCTCGCGAGACCGTCGTTCGCTCTGTTCTTGAAATGACGGTAGAGGATGCTTATAAGCGATTGATCGCCCCGTCCATTGAGCGGGAAGTGCGTGCAGAGCTGACGGAGACAGCAGAAGAGCAAGCGATACATATCTTCTCGGAGAACCTTCGCAATCTGCTGCTGCAGCCCCCTGTCAAAGGCAAAGTGGTGCTGGGCGTGGACCCTGCGTTTCGGACAGGCTGCAAGCTGGCAGTTGTCGATGAGACAGGCAAGCTGCTCGAGGTAGCTGTCGTTTATCCGACTCCCCCAGTGAACAAAGTGGCGGAAGCTGCGGCAAAGGTGAAACAGCTGATTACGACCTACAGCGTGACCGTAGTAGCGATTGGAAACGGTACTGCCTCACGCGAGACCGAGCAGTTTATCGCGGATGTCCTGAAGGAACTGGGAAAAGACGTGATGTATATCATCGTCAACGAAGCAGGGGCATCCGTCTACTCGGCATCGCCCCTGGCAAAAGAAGAATTTCCTGATTTGGACGTAGCTGAGCGAAGTGCCGCGTCGATCGCGCGCAGACTGCAGGATCCGCTGGCGGAGCTGGTGAAAATCGATCCGAAATCGGTCGGCGTCGGACAATACCAGCATGATGTGTCCCAATCACGGTTGGCGGACAGTCTGCAGTTTGTCGTTGAATCCGCGGTAAACCACGTCGGGGTGGATGTAAACACAGCCTCGCCTTCTCTGCTGCAATACGTATCCGGCATCAGCAAGCAGGTAGCGGGCAATATCGTGAAAAAACGGGATGAGATCGGAAAGTTTTCCACGCGGTCACAGCTGAAAGACGTGCCGCGCCTCGGGGCGAAAACGTACGAGCAATGCATTGGCTTTCTGCGGGTCATGGAAGGAAGCAATCCGCTGGACAAGACCCCGATCCATCCGGAGTCGTACGATGCGACGAACAAGCTGTTGAATATCATTGGCATCGCACCCCATGATATTGGCAGTGAGCGCTGCAAGGAGCAGCTGCAGTCGCTGAACATCGCACAGACTGCCGAGCAGCTGGGAATCGGTGAGCCTACACTGGCGGACATTGTAGAGAGCCTTTTGCGTCCGGGACGTGACCCGCGCGACGAGCTGCCGAGACCGCTTTTGCGCAGCGATGTCCTCAAGCTGACTGATCTCGGTGTAGGGATGAAGCTTCAGGGGACAGTACGTAACGTCGTCGACTTCGGGGCGTTTATCGACATCGGATTGAAAAATGATGGACTGGCGCATATCTCGCGGCTGAAAAAAGGCTTTGTGAAGCATCCACTTGAAGTGGTAGCAGTGGGCGATATCGTGGATGTGTGGGTCGTAGAGATCGATGAAAAGCGTCAGCGTGTAGGTCTGACACTGATTGCACCGTCAGAGGGCTGATATCTATAAAGATGACAAAAAGGCGGCGTCCTGTTACTCGGGACGACCGCCATGTTTTTCGAGATATAAGAACCAGCAACTGTTCAGCAAACGAATTTGTCGTACATCCTTCCCGCTGAAGGCACGCTGCAACTGCCTGCGCATCCATTGTGGCATGAAGGTACCTCCTGGATTTATCGTCTACTGGCAAGTGTATGCACGGGACGAGAGGGAGGTACCTATTTTTTTACGGATAAGAATTTATAAGCGTAATGCTTATGAATTCTGGAGCGCATGGCGAAGTGCCTCAGCGTCCGCTTCTGGCATTCCTTCGGTAAAACTTCCCGCTAAAACGCGGTCGCTCCTCCATGAGATGGCCTAGATAGAGGTTTTCTTATGGGAAAAACGAAATGTGACCGCAAGCGGTTGAACAGAGCGGCTCTGACCATTTGTTTATTCTTCTTCCTGCAAGTACTCCAGCTGTGCCTGCAGAGCACGAATTTCCGTCAAAAGAGAAATCACTGGATATTCGCTCTCCTGCAAGGAAGCGAAGCGTCTCTCCAAGCTAGATACATAATCCAAGCCGTCCTTGATCGCAAGCTCACTCTTCAAGAGCTCCAGCTCACCACATTCTGCGACGACCTCGGGCAGCTGTGGCCGGTCTGCAATTGTGAGTTTGTCAATTTCCTTGTGCAGCCGCTTCATCAGGGCGACCAACTGGTACATATGCGATTCCGGCAACGAGACGAATTGCAGTCCGGTACCTTCCTGCAACAGCAAATAGCGCATAAGCTCCTCCACCAATCTACTTTTCTACCAAACAGTGTAGCCTATCTGTCTGGCACTTTTCAACCGGAACTGCTATCGTGAAAAGAAAGAGAGGAACGGAGGAGAAGAGATGACCGATCAGGAATTGCAGAAGCTGGTGGAAGACATATCGAGCGAGTTTTTTACGGTCCCCTTTCGTCACGAGGCTCGCTTCAACAGCAGGCTGCGCACGACAGGAGGGCGCTATTTGCTGCGCTCCCACGACATCGAGCTGAATCCGAAGCACTTGCAGGAGCATGGGATGGATGAGCTAGTTGCCATCATCAAGCACGAGCTATGCCACTACCACCTGCATTTGGCGAAGCGGGGCTATCGCCATGCTGATCGGGATTTTCAGGTACTGCTGAAGCAGGTAGGTGGCAGTCGATACTGTCAGCAGGTAGGAGAGGGGCGCACCAGGCTCCCCTATCGCTATGAGCTTGTCTGCAAGGAATGCGGTATGAGCTACAAACGAAAGCGAAAAATGAATCCTTCTCGTTATCGCTGTGGACGCTGCAGTGGCAAGCTGAAGCTGCGTGAGCTGAAAGAACCAGTGTCCTCCTGAAGGAGCTAGGGCACCTGGAGGGGGCGGTTTCCTTGCACGGCTTTGGAAACCAGCGTTATAATGGACTGACTATGCCGTAAAGGAGCGTTTGAGGTGGCACACGATGAATTTTCCCTGATCCGGCAATGGACGAGACGTTCGGACGGACAGGAAGGAGACGGCTTGACCGTCGGAATCGGGGATGATGCCGCTGTTTATACACCAGCGCCTGACATGGAAGTCGTGGCTTGCTGTGATGCGATGGTCGAAACCGTTCATTTTCTGAAAGAGACGATGCATCCGAGCGACATCGGCTACAAAGCCGTGATCAGCAACATCAGTGACGTCGCTGCGATGGGGGGAGTCGCCCGTTATGCCTTGGTCAGTATCGCGGTTTCCCCCAGCTGGTCGGCGGAAATGACCAGCCAGATCTACGATGGTATCTACGAAGCCTGTGAATCGTATGGAGTGCGACTCATAGGGGGAGATACCGTATCTGCTCCGGACGCTCTCCATCTATCTGTCACTGTACTTGGCGAGGTGGAAAAGGGGCGAGCTCTTCGCCGTTCCCAGGCAAAGGCAGGCCAGCTGGTGTTTGTGACCGGGTATGTGGGCAGCTCGGCTGCTGGGCTTCATTTGCTTCTCGAGCAAAAGAAAACAGGAGCTTCATTTCCGTCACAGTATCAAGCGCTGGTAGACGCACATCAGCGGCCGACAGCCCAAGTCGCCGCAGGAAGAATTTTGTTGGCATCAGGGGCGTGCGCGGCTTTGAATGACGTCAGCGATGGACTGGCATCAGAGCTTTGGGAAATTGCCGAAGCCAGTGGCGTTGAGCTGTCCATCGATGCCAGCCAAATACCGATTAGACAGGAGCTCTCCTCCTATGCGGAGCAAATCGGATATGATCCGCTGGCATGGGCTTTTTACGGTGGAGAGGATTATCAGCTGGTAGGAACAGCCGATGCTAGTCGTATCGATGTGCTGGCGGAGCAGTTCGCGGTAGCCGGGATTCCGTTTGCGGTGATTGGCCGAGTAGAGCCGAGGGGGAACGGGACGGCTGTTTCGTGCACAAGAGCGGGCAGACAAATGCCCTTGCCCAAAGCGGGCTTTAACCATTTTGGGCGGCGAGAATAAAAAGGGGATGACAAGCATGGCGTACAAGTGGACGCTTTCGGGAGTCGAGGAAACGCACCGCTTCGCCGAGAGCCTCGCTACTCTCTTGAAGCCTGGCGATTTTTTGGCGCTGGAAGGAGATCTGGGGGCGGGGAAAACGACGTTCACTCAAGGGCTGGGACGTGGTCTCGGCGTGAAGCAGGTAGTGAACAGTCCGACGTTTACGATCATAAAAGAGTATCAGGGGCGCTTGCCGTTTTATCATATGGATGTCTACCGGGTAGGCGATGATGTGGACTCGCTCGGGCTGGACGATTATTTTTTTGGCGAAGGAGTCTGCGTCGTCGAGTGGGCATCGCTGATTGAAGAAGTGCTCCCGGCAGACCGGTTGACGGTCTTTTTGCGTACCGAAGGAGAGGACGTTCGTCTGATTGAGCTGGTACCGCAGGGTGGGCGTTACTTGAATTTGTGTGAGGAGTTTGATTTTGATGCGCGTACTGGCGATTGACACGTCCAATCTGGTGTTGAGTGTAGCGATAGTCGATGAAGAACGGGTATTGGCCGAAATGACGACCAACCAGCAAAAGAACCATTCGATCCGGCTGATGGACTGTATCGCGGAGCTGATGGATGCGACGGGAACGACGCCTGAGCAGCTTAGTGGGCTGGGAGTCGCAAAAGGACCGGGCTCCTACACAGGGGTGCGGATCGGTGTCGCGACAGCCAAAAGCATGGCGTGGTCCCTGAACCTGCCAGCTGTTGGCGTATCGAGCCTGCAGGTAGTGGCGATGAATGCCGTAGGCTTCCCTGGTCTGATCGTGCCTCTGTTCGATGCGCGCAGAGGCCAGGTTTACTCAGGGGCCTATCGGACGGAAGGGATGGAATCCGTCATTTTGCAGGAGAAAGAACAAATCATCCTGCTGCAGGACTGGCTGCCACTCTTGAGAGAGCAGGCCAAAGGCGACCCGATTCTATTTCTGGGCGAAGATGTTCGCCTGCATCGACAAGCCATTGTCGAAGGATTGGGAGAGCAAGCACGCTTTGCCACACCTGCGCACAACCATCCGCGAGCGGCCCACATAGGGTATTTGGCGATGCGTCAGCTGCAGAACGGAGGAAACCCGCACGAGCTGGTGCCTGAATACCTTCAACTGGCGGAAGCAGAGGCAAAATGGCTGGCCCAAAAGCAGGAGGGTTCCGCAAAGGAGTAATCACAATGATTCCACCAAACGAACTGGAATACCGTTTTATGACGATGCAGGACGTGGGTGCTGTCGCAGAGCTGGAGCGGCTATCGTTTTCAACGCCTTGGCCGCATGACGCTTTTGTAAACGAACTCACGAAAAATCCCAATGCTCGCTACGTCGTAGTCGTTCATCAAAACCGGATCATCGCTTACTGCGGAATGTGGATCATCATCGATGAGGCGCATATTACCAACGTAGCGGTACACCCCTTGTATCGGGGAAAAAAGGTCGGGCTTGGCCTGATGATCAAAATGATGAACGTGGCGCGAATGTTTCACGCGAAGAGTATGACTTTGGAAGTGCGGCCCTCCAATACGGTCGCACGCAGCATGTACACTAAGCTCGGCTTCAAAGAGCACGGCGTACGCAAACGTTACTATTCGGACAATAACGAAGACGCAATTATTATGTGGGTGACTTTGTAATGAACAAAACATATACGTCGCGCTACGAAATGCGCGTGCAGCAGGCTTATGAGACACACAAACAGTCGGGAGAGCCGACTTATATACTTGGGATCGAGACCAGTTGCGATGAAACCTCAGCCTCTGTCGTCCGCGACGGGAAAGAAGTGCTTTCCAACGTGATTGCCTCGCAAGCCGATATTCACAAGCGCTTCGGCGGAGTTGTTCCCGAGGTGGCTTCCCGTCGCCATGTGGAAAACATCACGCTGACCATCGAGGAAGCATTGGAGGTGGCCGGCAAGACCTTGGATGACATCCATGCCATTGCCGTGACGTACGGACCGGGACTGGTCGGTGCGCTTTTGGTGGGAGTGGCGGCAGCCAAAGCGATTTCGCTGGCTCGAGGAATCCCGCTGATCGGCGTCCACCATATTGCCGGGCATATCTATGCAAACCGACTGGTGGAGGAAATGAATTTCCCACTGATTGCGCTCGTCGTCTCGGGAGGACATACCGAGCTTGTCTGGATGAAGGAGCATGGCCATTTTGAGATCCTGGGAGAAACGCGTGACGACGCAGCTGGTGAGGCGTATGACAAGGTAGCACGCGCCCTGCAGATGCCGTATCCAGGTGGTCCGCACATCGACCGTCTCGCGCATGAAGGGGTTCCCAATGTACCGCTGCCACGCTCTTGGCTGGAGCCGGGTTCCTACGATTTCAGCTTCAGTGGCTTGAAGTCAGCTGTACTCAACACCTTGCACAATGCCGCGCAGCGTGGCGAAACAATCGAGCCAGCTAATCTGGCGGCCAGCTTCCAGGATTCCGTCACAGAGGTGCTGGTAGAGAAAACGTTGCGTGCAGTACGTGAGCATGGTGCCAAGCAGGTGCTTTTGGCAGGTGGTGTTGCAGCGAATCGCGGTTTGCGGGAGCGTCTGCAGAACCGCTGTCAGACAGAAGGAATTCCTTTGGTGATCCCGCCGTTTACGCTTTGCACTGACAATGCCGCTATGATCGCCGCTGCTGGCTTCATCAAATATGAAAAAGGGCAGTTCGCTGCGCTCGATTTGAATGGAGTGCCTGGCTTGTCGCTGTCTGATCACTGATTTCTCAAAAACATCCCCGTTTCCAGTGCCATCTCTTGTGAGTGGCAGGAGCAGGGATGTTTTTTTACGTATTCTTAACATTATCCACATTGTATGAATAACTTTTTAGGTTGTTCCTCACCCCTCCTGTGAATAATGGTGATAACACGAAAAATGACCGGGAAAATCACCCTCAGCCTGTGGATTATTTTGTGGAATATGTGGATAAGAGTGGTGCGGTTATCAACAGGAGGTCTTTGGTGAAGAAGAGCATCATCCTTGTCGCGTTGTCATTCCTGATTTTGTTTGGGAGTACAAATATCGGAAATACAGGATTGGCAAAGGAAATGCCGCAGGTGATCGTACTGTTTGCCGAAGGGATGTCCTTTGCCGATCTGGACGAGCTTGCGAAATATCCCCATGTGGATAAGTGGATCAAGCAGGCAAGCTCGGGTGCACTCACCATCCGCACCCCTGGAGCGAGGAATACGCCAAACGGCTATTTGCTGATGGGCAGTGGAGCTCAGGCGTTATACAGTGAGCGAAGCGGCACGGCCTACCATCCGTGGGAGGCTGTTTCTGCCCATGAAACAGCTGGGGAACGGGCACAAGAGCTAGGCGGCTTGGATGCAGTGCAAAAGCTGGCGCGCTCTGCGATTGTGTTTCCCGGTATTTTCCGGCTGAATGCGGATAATCAAGACAAGCCGTATACCCCTCAGATTGGGACGCTTGGCAAGACGCTGGCAGCCTATCAAATCCCGATAGCTGTCTACGGCAACGGCGACTATGACGACGTGCGCCAGCGGCACAGTGTATTGTTTGCCATGGATGAGCAGGGCAGAGTTCCTGTGGGAGATTTGTCAGCGAATACGTTGATCGAAAGGCCGGGCTCACCCTACGGTGTACAGACCAACTACGCGTATTTGCGTAAAAAGGTCAGCGAAGACCAAAGCTCAGGTCTCATTACCCTGCAGCTCTCGGATTTAGCCCGGCTCTATCAGCTTGCCGATGAAATGGAGCCTGCCCAGTTTCAGCGGCAATATCAGCAGGTTCTGTCCGGGCTGGGAGCCTTTCTGGGAGCGTTGCTAGAAGAGAGAAGAGAGAATCAGAAGATCATTCTTCTATCTCCAGCAGTAAATGCGAGGGCAGCAAAAGACAAAGCGCTGCTGCCTCCGATTCTGGTGTGGGAGAAGAAGGCAGGGGGCCAGCTCACCTCCGCGACTACCAGACAATCCGGGCTGATTAGTGGCTTGGACATTTTGCCGACCATTTTAGCGTGGCTGGATGTTCCCGTACCAAAAGGAGTAGCCGGTCACCCCATTCGCGTAGACAACCAGACGAACAACGCAGAGCTGGGACAGCAAATCGGGCAGGTTCATCATACGTACGCTACCCGCCCGGCGGTTTTGTACTCGTATGTCATGCTGCAAATCATCACGCTGGCATGCGCGGCGATCCTGTGGATGGCGGGCAAACGTGGACACGTCCGAGTAGGCTTGGAGCGCTTGCGCCGGGGAGTGCGCCTGTCACTTCTGGCGATGCTTTGCTTCCCTTGCCTGCTGCTATTGGAAGGGCTGCTGCCGTGGCAGGCTTCTGGACCAGTGGTACTCGGCGTTTTGATAGTCATCGCGCTCCTGGCGGCATTTGGGCTGGAGCAGCGCTCTTTGGCGCAAACGACGATGATCGTCTGTGGAGTAACGGTTGCCTCTCTGTTGATCGATGGCTGGACTGGAGCTACCTTGATGCGGCAATCCTATCTGGGATATGACCCGGTTATCGGTGCGCGGTTTTATGGATTGGGCAACGAGTTCGAGGGAGTTTTGATCGGCAGTGCCATCATGCTCGTGGCAGCCGTTTACCAGCTTGCCAGAGAGGGGGCGCGCCCTTATATCGCTGCTTTTGTCTTTGCAACCGTGCTCTACTATATGGTCGCTCCCGGTCTTGGGACAGATGCAGGAGGATTTCTCGCAGGACTGGTTGGGTTTTTCGTGGCGTTGTTCCGCTTGCAGGGGTGGGCTATCGGAAAAAAAGGCCTCCTGCTTTTGACAGGGGGCCTAGTGGTGGGCATCGCTGCATTGATTGTCGGTAGTCTTGTCACGGATCAGCCGTTAACCCATATCGGACGGGTATCGCAGCAGATCGTAACCGGTCAGTGGGAGGAAGTAGGGCGGATGCTGGAGCGCAAGATCGCGATGAATGTAAGATTGATTCGCATCTCGATCTGGAGCAAGGTTTTCGTTGTCTCCCTCATCGTCCTCGGGCTTCTGGCCCTGTGGAACGACCGCTTCCTGCGACATCTCGCTGTAGACACCCCGTTTTTGGTCAAAGGCTTTTCCGGAGTCATTGCGGGTTCCCTGGCAGGGCTAGTGCTCAATGACTCCGGGATCGTAACGGCAGCGACCTGCATCATCTTTCTCGTCGTGCCGGCCCTTTATGCAGCTTTAGGGGAGCAAAAGGATGAGCATGCCAGACCGGAGTGGGAGCGCCTCTAGTTCTATCTATTCTTCAGATAGAGAGCTCCATTCATCGTACAGCTGCTCCAGCTCTTCGCGTGCGGCCTGGATCTGATCGTTGCGTTCCTTGGCCAGCACATGATCGCTGTAAATTTCCGGGAGACAGAGCTCTTCTTCCCATTTGACGATATCGGCTTCCCGTTTTTGAATCGTTGCCTCGATTTCCTCCAGACGACGCATGCGCTGACGCTCGCGTCGTTTTGCTTCTTTATCCAGCTCGTAGGAGGTCTTTTCAGGCTGCACGATTGCGCCTTGCTTTTTGGTTGGCTGCGCGGCGAGCTCAGCGGCCAGCTCAGCCAGCTCCTGCTTTTTCTCCACATAGTAATCGTAGTTGCCCAGATAGTTCGATACGCCATCTGGTGACAGCTCCAGGACGCGGCTGGCTATCTTGTTCAGGAAGTAGCGGTCATGGGAAACGAACAAAATGGTGCCCGGATAATCGTACAGGGCATTTTCCAGCACTTCCTTGCTGTAGATGTCCAAGTGGTTGGTAGGCTCGTCGAAGATCAGGAAATTGGCCTCTTTGAGCATCAGCTTGGCGAGGGACACACGGGCGCGTTCTCCACCGGACAGGTCGGAAACGCGTTTTTGCACATCGTCTCCGCTGAACAGGAAGTTGCCGAGCAGCGTCCGTACGTCCTTTTCCAGCATCTGCGGGTACTCGTCCCAGATTTCTCCCAAAACGGTGTTGCTGAGATTCAGATTGCGATGCTCCTGATCGTAATAGCCGATCGTGACGTTGCTGCCGAACTGCACATCGCCCTTGAGAGCGTTCAGCTGCCCGACGATGGTCTTGAGCAGAGTTGACTTGCCGATCCCGTTCGGACCTACTAGGGCGACACGCTCTTCCCGTTCGATTTCAAACGTCAGTCCGCGAGAGAGGACAGCATCCGGGTAGCCGATAGCGACATTGCTGGCCTTCATGACGATGTTTCCACTCATTTTGGAGACGTCAAAAGAGAAGTGGACCGACTTGTTGTGCATGATCGGCTTGTCCAAACGATCGATTTTCTCCAGCGTTTTGCGTCGGCTCTGCGCGCGTTTGGTCGTCGTCGCACGTGCGATGTTGCGGGCGATGAAATCCTCCAGCTTGGCGATTTCCTCCTGCTGCTTCTCAAAGCGTTTCAGTTCCTGCTCCAGACGGGCTGCCTTTTGATCGAGAAAACGGCTGTAGTTGCCGACGTAGCGAGTGGCGCGATGCCGTTCGATTTCATAGACGATCGTCACCAGCTTGTCCAGGAAGTAGCGGTCATGGGAGACGACTAGGATGGCGCCCTGATAGTTTTGCAAATACGTCTCCAGCCACGTGAGCGTCTCGATATCCAAATAGTTGGTCGGCTCGTCCAAAAGGAGGATCGTCGGAGATTGCAGCAGCAGCTTGGCGAGAGCCAGACGTGTCTTTTGACCGCCGCTCAGTGTGCGAATGGGGGTCTGGTAATCCATGTCTGCAAAACGCAAGCCGTGCAGAACGCCGCGAATGGAACCTTCGTAGCTGTAACCGCCCTTTTCCTTGAACGCCTCAGAGCGATGGGAGTAGTTCTCCAAAATCTGTTGGTAGCGCTTGTCATCTGCAAGGATAGCTGGATCTCCCATTTTCGCTTCGAGCTGGCGCAGTTCTTTCTCTTCCTGCTGCAGATGGGTAAAGACGCTCATCATTTCATCCCAGATGGTACGCTCCGATTCCAGCCCGCCATTTTGCGCCAGGTAACCGAGTGAAACCTCTTTTGGTATGCGAATCGTCCCGCTGTCATAGCTCAGCTCACCAGCGAGAATCTTCATCAAAGTCGACTTTCCGGCACCGTTCACACCGACGAGCCCGACTCTTTCTCCCGTTTGTATTTGCAAGGAGATGTCCTGTAAAATGGTCTCGATGCCGTAGGTTTTTTCTATATGTTCAGCTTGCAGCAAAATCATGTGTTTCACCTCTTTATATACTAATGTCAGTGTAGCCTAGAGAGTGTGTCAGGGACAAGCCTTGGGGCATGTTACCTGCGTGAGGGGAGAGGGGTAGACGTGGATCTGGATCTAAAAGCGGTCAAGCAGCAGCTGCGAAGTCGGATCATGGAGGAGCGCAAGGCCATACCAGACAAACGGCGAAGCGCATTATCGGCCCAGGCCTGCAGCTATTTGGAGCAGCTTGAAGAATTGAAGAATGCACGTGCGATCATGGCGTTTCATCCGTTTGGAGCGGAGCTGGATATCCTCCCGTTTGTCGATCAAGCGAGAGCGAGAGGGCAGGAAGTTTGGCTGCCGCTGACGCTTACCGCCGAAAAACGGCTCGTACCTTATCGATATAGTGGACCGGAAATGCTTAAGCAAGGCGTATACGGAATTTGGGAGCCTGACCCAACGCGTGCAGAAAAAGCGGAGCTGAGCATGCTCGATGCGGTGCTCGTCCCGGGGGTTGCTTTTGACTTGCGCGGGGGAAGAATGGGGTATGGGGGAGGCTTCTACGACAGATTTCTCGCAGCTTTGCCGCGGCGTCCTTTTTTAGTAGGAGTAGCGTTTTCCATGCAAGTCGTCGATGAGGTGCCGCGGGAGCCACATGACATTGGTTTGGATGGACTGGTCACGGAAAGTGGCTTCGCCCAATCGTGAATCTTTTGTGTCAGGAGCTTTCTTTTCAGAGGGTACTATCTACAGCAAGACCAAAAAAGTGTACAATACAATCGAATGATAAAACGGAGGAATGAGCTGTGGGCAAATGGAAGGTAGGCGTTATTTCGGCAAGCGATTCCATCGCCAAGGGAAGTCGTGAGGATGATCGCATCCCGATTATTCGTCAATTAACAACAGAGTGGTTGCATGTAGATGTAGCTGTTTATCGAACTGTCTCTGATGATATGGAAGATCTCAAGGAAAACATGATTGAGCTGGTGGATCGGGAAAAATGTGATCTACTGATTGTTACGGGCGGGACGGGACTCAGCCCGCGAGATGTCACGCCTGAGGTAACGGCTTGGGTCATGGACAGACCGGTTCCTGGATTGGCAGAAGAAATGCGTCGTGCCGGTTTGCAGCAGTCTCGCCGCGCCATGCTTACGAGAGCCGTAGCAGGAACGCGGGGCAATACGCTCATTATTAACCTCCCGGGCAACCCGACTGGTGTGGAAATCTGTTTCAATGCCATTGGCGATATGCTGGCTGATGCTTTGAACATCCTGCAGGGAACGGGAGAGGCGAACGAAGATTGGGGCGGTTTAGGATGGTAGACAAGCCTAACTTGAAGGAAGTGCCAGTGCGCGAAGCCATTGGCATGATGCTCCCTCACGATATGACGCAGATTTTGCCAGGGGAGTTTAAAGGACGCCTATTTAAAAAAGGTCATGTTGTTACGGAAGCGGACATCGAGCCTTTGCTCTCGATCGGGAAAGAGCATATCTACGTACTGGAAATGCCGGAGGGCTATATTCACGAGGAAGAGGCTGGCTTGCGAATCGCGAAAGCCGTGTCCGGCGAAGGTCTTACCTTGACGCAGCCGTATGAGGGCAAGGTTTCCATGAAAGCGTCTCGTACAGGTCTGGCTAAAATCAACGAGGAAGCTGTCCACGCGCTCAATGCGTTGGAAGGCATCGCATTTTCTACCATTTACGGAGATCAGGTCGTGCATCCAGGACATACGCTGGCTGCGACGCGCATTATCCCGCTGATCATGGAAGAGTCGCGGATCATCGAGCTGGAAGAGCTGGCGAAACAATTCAGTGAGCCGATCATTCAGGTAAAGCTGTTTCAGGAGAAGCGCATCGGTTTGGTCACTACGGGTGGAGAGGTTTTCTCCGGACGGATTGCGGACAAGTTTGGACCTGCCATTCGGAACAAGGTAGAGGCTCTTGGCTCAGAAATCGTCGAGCAGCGCTTTGCTCCCGATGATAAAGAGTTGATTGAGAAAGAAATTAAAGCTTTTCTGGATCAAGGAGTCGACATGATTCTGGTTACGGGCGGAATGTCCGTTGATCCAGATGACCGCACTCCTGGGGCCATTGCAGGTGTAGGGGCAGAAGTGGTACGCTATGGAACGCCGATGCTGCCAGGCTCGATGCTGATGGTCGCATACAAAGGGGATACTCCGATTTTGGGTTTGCCTGGTGCTGTCATGCATGAGAAGGTCACTTCCTTTGATGTATTCTTGCCGCGCATTTTGGCAGGCGAGCGAATTGCAGCTTCCGATATGACACGCTTGGGTTACGGTGGTTTACTTAAAGGCTAGATGGTTAGACTGGAAATGAACAGGAAAAAGGAGTGAAAGAGCATGAGTACAATTGGGATTCCTGGACTGATTTTGATTTTGATTTTGGCACTTGTATTATTCGGACCGAAAAAACTCCCGGAATTGGGACGTGCCGTCGGTCATACTCTTAAAGAATTTAAAAACGCGACCAAAAGCTTGACGAGCGACGACGACGATGAAGAAGAGGAAAAGGAAAAGCGCAAGCAGCAGACCAAAGAGGCACCTGTTGCTGCTGCTGTCGTCACGGAGAAAGATGCGTTTGATCGCGAAAAGCTCGAGCGTGAAATTCGCGAACGTTTAGAGCGTGAGCGCATCGAAAAGGAAATTCGCGAAAAGATGGAGCAGGAACGCTCCCAGATGGAAAAGGAACAACAAAAGGCTTAATTGGGCAAGGTGGTAGCCATGAAGGATCAGGAAATGACAGTGGTTGAGCACCTGACAGAACTGCGTAAGCGCATTATGTGGGTGTTGGCCGTATTTATTGTCGCTTTGATTGCCGGCTTCTTTTTGGCTGGTCCTCTCATTGAATATTTAAAGCAAGAACCCATTGCGGATGGCGTGCCGATCATTTCCTTGCACCCGTCCGATGCGCTTCGTGTGTACATGCAGTTTGCCTTTCTGATCGGGATTGTCGCTGCATTGCCGGTGGCGCTCTATCATTTATGGCGTTTTGTTTCACCCGGATTGAACGTGAAAGAAAAGAGAGGCTCTCTCTATTTCATCCCGGCGGCGTGCTTTCTGTTTATCGTAGGGATTCTGTTTGGCTACTACGTGGTCTTCCCGATGATCATGCAGTTCATGACCAACATGACAGCGACGATCGGGGCGGATCCCAATTACGGGATTGCCGAGTATTTCGGGTTTATGTTCAACATGGTGATTCCGTTCGGTGTGCTCTTCCAGCTGCCGATCATCGTAATGTTCCTCACCCGGATTCGGATCTTGAATCCCATGAGGCTCGCCAAAATGCGCCGTTTCGCCTATTTCGGCCTGGCTGTCGTAGGGATTGCCCTGACTCCGCCTGAAATTGTGAGCGACATTTTGGTCACCATCCCGCTGCTGCTGCTATATGAGTTGAGCATTTGGCTGTCGCGAGTGGTCTATCGCAAGCAGCTGCAGGAAGAGGCAGAGTGGGAAAGCGAGTACAGCTACGAGACGGAAGGTACCGTTCGCTAGAAGAAAATGCATGTCAGTAGAAAGACTCCTGTTTTTGGACAGGAGTCTATTTTGCGTTCATCGGCCCTCTTTGGGCGAAAGTCTGCGGAAGAAGTTTTCCGAAGTGGTCATACTAATAAGGTTATGATAGGGGGTGCTCACATTCTTGTGGCTGATACTAAGTTTGGCGCTGTTTTTTTCTCCAGTTGTAGCGACGACAGCAGAACAGGTCGAGATATTTGACTCGGACCAGCAAAAGGTAGTAGCGACCTTCGACAATACGGACGCCCTGCAGGCAGAAGCACAGCAGCTTTTAAAGAGTGTAAGTGGACGTGTTCTGGAATTGAATCCATCCCTCGACCACGTGCTGATCGTGAAGATCCCGCTGACGCCTCCCAAAAAGCTGGTTGTTCCTTCCGCCGGGATCCATTTCGATATCGCAGAAATGTTTGTGATCATGCCCAAGCAGGGTAGCAGGCCGCCATGGCTGATCTTGCACACGAAGCAGTATGAGACAGTTGTTGTTGAGTTCTCCGGCAGTGTCAAAAAGCTGAGGGAGCAGGTCCATTTGCCGTAAGTGTCCCCAATCTGTTCGTTCTTATTGGGCAGGAGTCAGGAATGTTTGCGTATAGTAATCGGTGATGACGCCGACTCCCAGCTGGGTGAAGCCCTTTTCCAGCACGTTTTTCCGGTGACCGGGACTGTTCATCCAGCTTTCGTGGGCTTCGATGGCGTCAGGATAGCCTGCGGCGATATTTTCGCCAGCCATCCGATACGGGATACTAGCCTGTTTCAAACGTTCAAACGGGTCACTGCCTGTCGTAGCGGATACATGGTCAAAAAAGTCGTTGCTTTCCATATCGCGGCTATGCCCTCTCGCCACCTCGGCAGCCTTTTCGTTCCATTGAAGGGGAGGAAGCTGGGCACGAGACCGCGCGACATTGACCAGGTCGAGAATCTGCCTTTCATAGGCGAGGTTGACCAGCTCTCGTTCTTGTACGCTCAGCGCTGGTGGATCAAAATCTGGAGCCTTTCCCTGATACGTCCATCTCGTTTCATAAAAACCTCCACGCAGGAGCATTTGAGTATCGATCAACCGCAGCGCTGTCACCTTATCATTGTTTTGCTTGTCCAGATAGTAGATCGATGCCGTTCCATTCTCCATGACGAGCGGTCGCTGCTGTTTCTGGTTGGTGATTTGAACATTTGCGCCCATATAGGAAAAAGAGACGACGTTCTGCAAAGGATGCTGGCGCTCCAGAGCTTGCAGGGCAAATCCTACGCCGATATCTCCCAGCTTTGCCTGCGGGGCGAGAGAGTACAGATCTACGACCTTCCCGTTTGTGCCGATGCCGACTTGTACATACTTGGAAGGAGCGCTGTTGTAGATCCACCATTGGTAGCCGAGGCTGCTGGGCTCTTTGCGAGCGGGAGCTCCCAGCCGCTTCGTCACGTCTGCGGAAGACATGCCGAGTGTAAGACCAAAGAGGGAATTGGGCTGCTCGACTGGGGCCGTTGTCTTGGGCTGTGAAGTGGCAGCTGTGCTCGTATTTGCAGGCTTTGCGGCAGGAATGGCAGTGGGAGCTGGAGTCTCGAATGGTTGCTTTGCCAGTGCGGCGGGAGGTTGTCCTACCCAGGCAGAGTACGAGGAATCATCCCAGCCGACCGGTTTGTTCAACTGACTGCCGATTACAGATAAAGGCACGTAAAGGGTGCCTTTGTACTCCAATGTAGGGGGCAGATCTTGGGTTGACTCTGATTTTTTGCTGGAGATGACTTCCCGTCCATCCCAGTACAAGGTGGAAGGATAGAGGTTGACCCGGATGAGGGACGAGTGATCGGATGTGAAGAAACGGCTGATGCCCGCAATAGAGAGGACTGTCAGACCGATCAGCAGCCATTTTCGCATGTGCTTGCTTCCTCCTTTGATAGCTTGTCTGATTCTCTATCTGATTTATATGAATGGAATGGTTTAGTAGAACACATTTTGCTAGAGGAGAAATCTTAAGAGAGTTGAAAACGAATTGGGGGACAGATGGAAAAAAGTGAGGGAAACTACTTGCAAAGTAAGTAGTGATTCATTATTATAGGAATTGGGTGTTAGCACTCATATCACTCGAGTGCTAACAACGCAAAATTTGTTTACCTACATTTTTTGAGGAGGGTGTTTTTAGTGCTTAAGCCATTGGGTGACCGTGTGGTAATCGAAGCTATCTCCAAAGACGAAACGACTGCAAGCGGTATCGTTTTGCCTGATTCTGCAAAGGAAAAACCGCAAGAAGGCCGCGTAATCGCAGTTGGTTCTGGTCGCGTAGCTGACAACGGCGAGCGCATCGCGTTGGAAGTTAAAGACGGCGATAAAGTAATCTTCTCCAAATACGCTGGTACAGAAGTCAAGGTAGACAATAAAGAATACCTCGTGCTGCGCGAATCCGATATCCTGGCGATCATCGGTTAAGACATAGGAAATAGAACGAACTAACACATAACAGGAGGTAGAGATTTGATGGCTAAACAAGTGAAGTTTTCTGAAGATGCACGCCGCTCGATGCTCCGCGGTGTGGAAACATTGGCAAATGCGGTAAAAGTAACCCTCGGTCCAAAAGGCCGTAACGTGGTGCTTGAGAAAAAATTCGGTTCTCCGCTCATCACGAATGACGGTGTAACGATTGCAAAAGAAATCGAACTGGAAGACGCTTATGAAAACATGGGTGCTCAACTGGTTAAAGAAGTAGCTACTAAAACCAACGACATCGCTGGTGACGGTACTACGACTGCAACGGTTCTGGCTGCTGCTATGATCCGTGAAGGTCTGAAAAACGTAACTGCAGGCGCTAACCCAATGGTTATCCGCCGCGGTATGGAAAAAGCTGTTCGTGCAGCTGTAGAAGAAATCAAATCCATCGCGAAGCCAGTCGAAAACAAATCTTCGATCGCTCAAGTAGCGGCTATTTCCGCTGACGATCAAGAAGTTGGAAACCTGATCGCAGAAGCAATGGAAAAAGTGGGTAAAGACGGCGTTATCACCGTTGAAGAATCCAAAGGCTTCGTAACCGAGCTGGAAGTAGTAGAAGGTATGCAGTTCGACCGCGGCTACGCTTCCCCTTACATGATCACTGACACTGACAAGATGGAAGCGGTTCTGAACAACCCTTACATCCTGATCACTGACAAAAAAATCTCCAACATCCAAGAAGTTCTGCCTGTACTGGAGCAAGTGGTACAAAGCGGCAAACCTCTCTTGATCATCGCGGAAGATGTTGAAGGCGAAGCGCTGGCTACTTTGGTAGTGAACAAACTGCGTGGTACCTTCACAGCTGTAGCGGTTAAAGCACCTGGCTTCGGCGATCGCCGCAAAGCTATGCTGCAAGACATCGCTGCTCTGACTGGCGGCGAAGTAATCACAGAAGAACTGGGTCTGGACCTGAAATCCACGAAGCTGGAGCAATTGGGCCGTGCAGGTAAAATCGTGGTTACCAAAGAAAACACAACGGTTGTTGAAGGTGCTGGCGACAAAGCGAACATCGAAAGCCGCGTAGCTCAAATCCGTCAACAAATCGAAGACACCACTTCCGATTTCGATCGTGAAAAACTGCAGGAGCGTCTGGCTAAACTGGCTGGCGGTGTAGCAGTGATCAAAGTGGGGGCAGCTACTGAAACAGAATTGAAAGAGAAAAAGCTCCGTATCGAGGACGCTCTGAACTCTACTCGCGCTGCAGTAGAAGAAGGTATCGTTCCTGGTGGTGGTACTACTCTCATCAACGCAATCAAAGCTGTTGAAGGCGTTAAAGTGGAAGGCGAAGAGGCAGTTGGTGTACACATCGTACTCCGCTCCTTGGAAGAGCCAGTTCGTCAAATCGCTGCGAACGCAGGCCTCGAAGGCTCTGTAATCGTAGAGCGTCTGAAAAAAGAACCTGTAGGTGTCGGCTTCAACGCTGCTACTGAAGAATATGTAAACATGCTGGAAGCTGGTATCGTGGATGCTGCGAAAGTAACTCGCTCCGCACTGTCCAATGCTGCATCCGTAGCGGCTATGTTCCTGACTACTGAAGCAGTTATTGCTGACAAACCAGAAGAAAACAAAGCTCCTATGGGTATGCCTGATATGGGCGGCATGGGTGGCATGGGTATGATGTAAGATAAGAAAAGCGGCTCGCCGTTTTTCGCAAAGAAGAGGCAGACAATCGTCTGTCTCAGGCTGTCGATAAAGTCGGCAGCCTTTCTTAATACCTAAAAATTTCAATACGACTCCGCGTTAATGTGTTATAATATAAGTATACTATAACTGTAGGTGATCGTAATGTTACGTTCAAATAAAGATAAACAAACCGCATACGAATTTGTTTCGATTGAGCAACTCGTCCCCCAAGACCACATGCTCCGTAAAATAGATAAATACATCGACTTTTCATTTATCCTTGAAAAAGTTCGGCCCTATTATTGCGAGGATAATGGGCGCCCTGCCATTGATCCATTGGTTTTATTTAAAATGATCTTTTTGGGATACTTTTACGGCATTCGCTCGGAAAGGCGTCTTGAGCAAGAAATCCAAACCAATGTGGCCTATCGTTGGTTTCTTGGATTGGGTTTGACGGACCGGGTGCCTGATCACAGTACCATCAGTTTAAACCGTCGTGTTCGCTTTAAAGATTCCACTATCTTTCAAGACATTTTTGATGAAATCGTTCTTCAAGCCATTGGTCACAGAATGGTGGGAGGGCGGATGCTTATTTCTGACTCTACGCATGTAAAAGCCAACGCAAACAAGAATAAATACACGAAAGAGCAGGTATTACAAAACACCAAAAGCTATATGGATGAACTGAATGCTGCTGTGGAAATCGATCGGAAGAACAACGGAAAAAAGCTCTAAAACCTGAGAAAGAAGTGGTTGAACAAAAAGAAGTAAAAGTGAGCACAACAGATCCAGATAGCGGTTATATGGTGAGAGAGGGTAAGCCCGAAGGATTTTTTTATCTGGATCATCGCACAGTGGATGCAAAATACAATCTCATAACGGATGTCTATGTTACACCAGGAAACGTACATGATTCGATCCCTTATCTTGATCGCCTAGAACGCCAAACCGAGCGGTTTGGCTTTAAAGTAGAAGCTGTTGCTTTAGATTCTGGCTATTTAACAAACCCGATTTGCAACAAGTTAAAAGAGAAAAACATTTTTGCCGTTATTGCACACCGTAGGTACCATCCGACTCAAGGCTTATTTCACAAGTGGCAGTTTACATACAACTCCGAAACGAATAGTTATTTGTGCCCTCAGAATCATGAACTGCCATACAGCACTACGGACCGCAAAGGGTACCGTCATTACAAATCAAACCCGGAGGTTTGTAAAACCTGCCCTTTCCTCTCGAAATGCACCCGATCGAAGAACCACCGCAAAGTGGTCACTAGACATGTCTGGGAAGACAGCAAGGATTGGGTGCGTACAAACCGACTAAGTAAATCAGGGAAAAAGCTCTACAAAAGAAGAAGAGAAACGATTGAGCGAAGCTTCGCGGATGCCAAACAGCTCCACGGGTTTCGCTATTGCCGTTTGCGAGGGTTGCACAACGTCAGTGAACAGGCACTGATGACCGCAGCGGTACAGAACATGAAAAAGATTGCCCTCCACCTTGCGAAGCAGGGGTAAAATGGAGGGCAATCCTTTTTTCTCAAGAACAAAGTAACTTTTTTCCACTGAACCAACTAGAAGCAAGAAAGCCCTGCTTAAAAGCAAGGCTTTCTCAACAATCTGAGGCAGACAATCGTCTGTCTCTTTTTTTGTGGGTTGATTTCCTGGCTCGGTCAGACCAGAACGCCTTAACTATTCCGTAGCAGCATGTTTTATTATTCGAAAATTGTAAATTTTTTCGGGAAATTTGTTTCTGAAATTAGACTTTACATACTAAACATTACTACAAAGAGAGAAACACAGAAGAGATAGGCATCCATTATCTTTTATGGAGGAGATTTGGTGATGAGACGTGTAGGGGTTTGGCTGTTTTGTGCGATTCTGATGCTGGTGGTGAGTGCGTGTAGCAGCAGCTCGACTACGTCTACAACAGGTGAGCAAACGACCGGAGCAGCGCCATCACCAGCTGTTGAGCCGGCGAAAGGAGAGCCGGTCGAGCTGGTGATGTACAGCTGGCGACCAGAGGACAAGGATGCGTACACCAAGTTTATCGCGGAGTTTGAGAAGCAGCATACCAACATCAAAGTGAAATTCAAGCCGTTCAAATCAACGGAGTACAACACGATTTTAAGCAATTCTCTGACGGCAGGCACAGGAGTGGATATTGTTCAATTGCGCCCGTATTCTGGCACAACATCGATTGCCGATGCAGGATACCTTTTGCCGATTGACGATGTAAAAGGCGTACAGGAGATCCCGAAGGCTTATCTCGACGCAGCTCGTGGCAGCGACCAGAAGGTGTATGGAGTACCGCTTTCTATCAACTCGGCAGTGATTTTCTACAACAAAAAAGTATTCGAGGACAATGGGCTGCAGCCTCCGCAAACATGGGATGAGCTGATTCACGTCTCACAAGCCCTGCAAGCAAAAGGAATCGTTCCCATTGCCCAGGCGGGAAAAGCCGCATACCTTTTGTCGATTGCCCATAGTGTCATTGGAACAAGCTCCTACGGCGGCAATGAGTACGTGGATAAGCTGCTCACGGGTGAAGTGAATTTCAACGATCCGGCCTTCAAGGAGTCCATCCAGCACATGCAAGAGCTGGCACCGTTTTTCCCGCCTGATTTTATCGGTATTGATGACAAGGATGCCCAAGCGCTCTTTTACACCGGAAAGGCAGCTATGTACATCAACGGCAGCTATCGCCTAGAAACGTTTGAAAAGCAAAGCCCGGACCTTCCGATCGATATTCTCCCTGGCCTCGCCAAAGAAAAGGGTGGGGACACGCCGATGATCAACTGGGTAGACGGCTCCTACGGTATCGCAAAAGCAACCAAGCACCCGGAAGAGGCGAAAATCTTCATGGAATTTCTCGCCTCCAAAGAGTTCGGTCAGATGTTCAGTGATGATTTGAGCCGCCTGAGTGCTATCGCCGGCGTGACACCGAAGCATCCTTTGGTACAAAAAATGACGCAGCTCAGTGAAAGGAGTATGGCTCCCTATCTGATGCTCGTTCACTTCGGGGAGGGCACGCCCACGACCAAGACGACCTTTGAAGACTCTTTGCAAGGAATGTATATCGGCAAGCTTACGGTGAATAAGGTAGCGGAGGATACCCAAGCTTCTGCTGACAAATGGTTCAAACCGAAAAAATAGCCACACGTCGAGTAAAAAAGAGAGGTACAGCCGGGACGGGGCGCTTGGCTGTACCTGTTTTTGGAGGAGGGGGCACATGAGTATGCCTGTGACGGACAAAACGGCAGCCGCCAAAAAAGAGTCTGCCAAAGTACGGAGAGGAAACTGGAAAAAGCACTTGGTCCATTTGTTTTTGCTGCCGGCACTGCTCTTCTATATATGGTTTCAGATCTACCCCATCTTTTCAGCCTTTTTAAACAGCTTTTTTGCCTGGGACGGGCTGAAGCGGGGAGCATTTATTGGCCTTGAGAACTTCGTGCGACTGTTTACGGAATCGCCGTTTCAGGAGACCTTTT
>NZ_CP176856.1:577500-1055000 GCF_046622605.1 Brevibacillus centrosporus
TAGGAAGTTTGAGGAGAGCTGTCCTTAGTACGAGAGGACCGGGATGGACGCACCGCTGGTGCACCAGTTGTCACGCCAGTGGCACAGCTGGGTAGCTATGTGCGGACGGGATAAGCGCTGAAAGCATCTAAGCGTGAAGCCCCCTCCAAGATGAGACTTCCCACAGCGCAAGCTGGTAAGACCCCTCATAGACGATGAGGTTGATAGGTTCGGTGTGGAAGCGTGGTAACACGTGGAGCTGACGAATACTAATCGGTCGAGGACTTATCCACACATCTTAGCAAACATGCAGATCCAGTTTTGAAGGTGTGAATCCTTCAAACGTTCCTCGGTAGCTCAGTTGGTAGAGCAATCGGCTGTTAACCGATCGGTCGGCGGTTCGAGTCCGTCCCGAGGAGCCATATATACGGAGAGTTACCCAAGAGGCCGAAGGGGACGGTTTGCTAAACCGTTAGTATGCGCAAGCGTAGCGAGGGTTCGAATCCCTCACTCTCCGCCATATCATTTTTAAAAGCATAGCAATTTGGCGGTGTAGCTCAGCTGGTTAGAGCGTTCGGTTCATACCCGAAAGGTCGGGGGTTCGATTCCCTCCGCCGCTACCATCCTGAGTTGCGGTCGTGGTGGAATTGGCAGACACACCATCTTGAGGGGGTGGCGGGGCGACCCGTGCGAGTTCGAGTCTCGCCGACCGCACCATAAGTATTATCAGACTTGGCCCGTTGGTGAAGCGGTTTAACACAGCAGCCTTTCACGCTGTCATACAGGGGTTCGAATCCCCTACGGGTCACCATAATGGAGGCTTAGCTCAGCTGGGAGAGCATCTGCCTTACAAGCAGAGGGTCGGCGGTTCGATCCCGTCAGCCTCCACCATTTTCATTACTTGACCGATTAGGTCCCTGTCGCGGGATGGAGCAGCTCGGTAGCTCGTCGGGCTCATAACCCGAAGGTCGCAGGTTCAAATCCTGCTCCCGCAACCAAATATGGAGCTGTGGTGAAGTTGGAGTTCACGCCGGTCTGTCACACCGGAGGTCGCGGGTTCGAGTCCCGTCAGCTCCGCCATTATCTTTTAAAGAGATGGCGATTGAAAAAATGTAAGGCTCGGTAGCTCAGTCGGTAGAGCAGAGGACTGAAAATCCTCGTGTCGGCGGTTCGATTCCGTCCCGAGCCACCATTTACACTTTCAAAACGTGCCGGTATAGCTCAATTGGTAGAGCACCTGACTTGTAATCAGGGGGTTGTGGGTTCAAGTCCTATTGCCGGCACCACTATCGTTGGGGTATAGCCAAGCGGTAAGGCAACGGACTTTGACTCCGTCATTCCTAGGTTCAAATCCTAGTACCCCAGCCATTTTGCGAGCCATTAGCTCAGTTGGTAGAGCATCTGACTTTTAATCAGAGGGTCGAAGGTTCGAGTCCTTCATGGCTCACCAGTTTTTACTTACAACATAAACGGTTAGCAGCACGATAGCCATATCGATGCCTTTTCTGTTTTATGTACCATGCGGGTGTGGCGGAATGGCAGACGCACCAGATTTAGGTTCTGGCGGGCAACCGTGGGGGTTCAAGTCCCTTCACCCGCACCATACTTGAATTGAAAGGCTTTGTAGCCAGAGCAAACCTTTCCTAATTACGATGCGGACGTAGCTCAATTGGTAGAGCGTCGCCTTGCCAAGGCGAAGGTCGAGGGTTCGAGACCCTTCGTCCGCTCCATATGTGCCCTTAGCTCAGCTGGATAGAGCGTTTGACTACGAATCAAAAGGTCGGGAGTTCGAATCTCTCAGGGCACGCCACTTTCTTTCATATGAAATCGAAGAGTAGGAAAACCTCCTACTCTTTTTTGTATCATTTGCTAGCTATTTTACAAATTTTAAGTATTTTTTCCTTGTATCTCCCAAACGCATCCATTACTTTAGGATTAGGATGCTCTTATGTGTGATAATGGGGATAAACCGCGTAGGAGTGGCTGTTACAAACCTGACTGAAGAATCTAATGAAACAGGAGTTGTATCAACATGAACCCAATCAAATTGGAAAATACGCATCCTGCTGTAACGAAGTTAATTGATAATATACAAAAGGTTTTGATTGGAAAGCGTTCTGTGATCGAACTGATGGTGTCTGCCGTTTTGGCGAATGGACACGTACTCTTGGAGGATGTGCCTGGTGTGGGGAAAACCATGCTTGTACGTGCATTGGCCAAATCGATTGGCGGAGCCTTTAAACGAATTCAGTTTACACCAGACCTGCTGCCAACAGACGTAACAGGTGTTGCAATTTTTAATCAGAAGAGCCTCGAATTTGAGTTCCGTCAAGGGCCGCTGTTTGCGAATGTCGTCTTGGCGGATGAGATTAACCGTACCTCTCCAAAAACGCAGTCATCGCTTTTGGAGGCGATGGAAGAGCGTTCGGTAACCGTAGATGGTTTCACGTATCGTTTGGAAGATCCATTTTTCGTCATGGCAACTCAAAACCCGTTGGAATACGAAGGAACGTTTCCACTGCCTGAGGCGCAGCTGGACCGTTTTCTGATGCAATTGCGCTTGGGATACCCTAGCGTAGAGGAAGAGATGCGCATGCTGGGCCGTTTTTCTGAAGAGAACCCGCTGGATCAGCTGGACTCTGTATTGGACGTCGAGGAATTGCGTCAGCTTCAGCAGCAGGTGTCTGCGGTCAAAGTATCAGAAGGGATCAAAGAGTACATGGTCCGTCTATGCCATCGGACACGCGATCATCACCATATTTATCTGGGGGTTAGTCCACGCGGGGCATTGGCGCTCTTCCGGGCTTCGCAGGCGCTTGCTTTCGTCCGCGGCCGGGAGTATGTCATTCCCGATGATGTGAAAGAGCTGGTTCCTGTTGTTTTTGCTCACCGGATGATTGTGAAGCCGGAAGCGCGTTTGGAAGGAGCGACCGTAGATCGGGTGCTGACGGTAATCCTGTCTGAAACCCGCGTACCGGTCAGCTGAGGCGGTGACGGCGAATGAGACAACAGAGATGGGGCAAAGTCAAAGTAATCGGACTGGTCTTGCTCACGTATGTATTTGCTAAATTTCAGGGCGGGTTTGCTAGTTGGTTCTTGTTTTACAGCAGCCTGGTCGTTTTTGTATATGAATTGTTCACGTACTTTCTACTGTTCACTTCGTTGGATGTCGTCCGCGAAATCGACCGCAATCGCCTACAGGATGGCGACGATGTGATTGTCACGATCCGCTTGCGTCGGCGCTTTTGGTTTCCACTGGGATGGAACATGGTACTGGAACCGTTGCCCGATCGATTGGCAGGCGTGTATGAGCCGCATCGACAGCTCGTGTTTCCTTGGTTCAAACGGGAAGTCGAGTTTCGTTACGTCATTCCGAATTTGCCGCGTGGATACTACCGTTTGGGAGATTGTGTTGTGAGCGGCGGGGATTTCTTCGGTTTTATCGAACGTCGCAAGGTTTTCCCGCTCTCGCATGAGTTTCTCGTCTATCCCACCTATCAGAACGTGGAGCATTGGGCAATGGGAGACGGCAGCTTCAGTGGAAATGTGCATGTGTCTCATCGTCGATCAGATGATGTGGCTGCTGTTCGTGGTGTGAGGGACTACCATCGTGGGGATCGTCTCAGCCAGATTCACTGGAGGGCCTCTGCAAGAGGGACTGGTTTAAAAACGAAAGAGTTTGAACACCAGGCGATGAACCAGGCTGTGTTTTTCCTGGATGTCGAAAAGGCAAGCTATCAGAAGCAGCCAGATGCTTTATTTGAAACGGCGGTGAAGCTGACAGCGAGTCTGATCGCCTATGCCAACCGCAATCAGTACCATTACGGGCTGGTCTACAAGCAGTCTGAGCGGATGTCTATTGCACCAGCTTTATCGCATGCGCACTTTCTCCATGTGTTTGATCAGTTGGCCCGTGTAATGCCGCAGGGGAGCGATTCCTTTTCAAGAATCGTCGGAAGGGAAGCGTTGGAGCAACCCCCTGGCGTGACTTTGATTCTGGTGACTCCGAATGTGGAGAAAGAGTTAATGAAACGTTTGATTGCCTTATCCCAAAAAGGCAGACGCATTCAGCTGTTCCTGGTTCACGCGGATACTGCACCTTCGCCCGAGCAGAAACGGGCACTGCAGCTGCTGTCGGCTAACAAGGTGTCTTGTACTTCCATTCACATCGGGGAAACCGAGTGGAAACGGATGGGGGGCGTAGTCGGATGAGCATATGGAAACGATCGAATCTGTTGGAATGGGTCTCGGCAATTCTACTGTTCCTGATGTTGAGGGAGTGGCTATTGCCTCTGCAGCAGTTGACCGATACCGGTTATCTCTGGCCCTTTCTCGTCATTGCAGCAGGCGTAGTGGTGATTGACGCACTGGTTCCTTATCGATGGCTGACTTTGCCTGTCAAGCTGGTCTGGATGCTGCTGCTCTTGCATTACACCTTATACGATACTCCGCTGTTTGCGATGGAGTGGATAAAGGATCTGGCAGGACAAATATTACGGGACATCCCCCTCGCTGTACATCAAGATTGGGCATCGATGTCGCCGGTATCTCGAAACGCCTTGTTTGATCTACTCCTCATGATCCTGCTATCGATGATTACCTATCTGGTTCTCGAGCAGCGTCAGGGATTGTGGTTTGTCGTATTGACGGAACTGTACTTGGCTGTTCTCGATACCTTTTTGCCGTACGAAGGCGACGGAGGGATCATTCGGACACTGATTTATGGCTTTTTGTTGCTTGCCGTCAGTCACTTGACGACGATGACCAGGCACGCGACGATCTCCGGGAATCGAAGCTGGATCATGATGCGTTCTTTGATTGCCCCGATATTGATTATTGGAGTAAGCGTAGGGGTTGCTTATACCGCTCCGAAGCTGGATGCAAGCTGGCCGGATCCGTTCTCCTATTTTAATGGAAAGGATCAGGGGAGCGCTGTCGGAGCCATGAAGAAGGTAGGCTATGACAACAACGACGAACGACTCGGGGGTCCGTTTTTACAGGATGACACGCTCGTCTTCATCGGTACGACTCCGGAAGAGAGCTACTGGCGTGGAGATGCCAAGGATCTCTACACGGGAGCTGGCTGGGAAAAGGGGATCCGCGAATACGATTCCATTTTGGATCCGGACGAATATGAATGGAAAGATTCGCTGTTTACAGGCTTTGAAACGAAAAAGGTAAAAGCAACGCTGGACTTTAGAGGTCCACAGCAGTTTGCCACCGTGTTCTATCCTGGGCAGTTGACCAAGGTGAGTAACTATCGTCCACCGAATGCAACGGTCGTCTACGATAAAATGAACCAGCAGCTCGAGGTACGTGCAGGCAAGATCAAGCTGCTGCAGACGAACCATACGGACAATACGGGTAATCAGCCGCAGACAGGTCCCAATACCTTGCTGTTGAAGCTGAACCAGTATCAGGTAGAGTCGGAATTGCCGATCGTGAGCGAGAAAGCCGTGACGGAAGCTGGAACCGCGTATCCAAAGGAAATCACGGACCGCTATCTGCAGCTGCCCGCAACCGTACCAGATCGGGTCAAGGAGCTGGCCCTAACAATCACCAAAGACGCGAAAACTCCTTATGAAAAAGTGAGAGCAATCGAGAATTACTTGCGCTCGAGTGGTAAATATAAGTATGAAACGAAGGATGTTCCTGTCCCGAAAGAAGGTCAGGATTTTGTAGACCACTTCCTGTTTGATAGCTACCGTGGTTACTGTGACCATTTTTCCACCGCGATGGCCGTCATGCTCCGATCGATCGACATTCCGACAAGATGGGTAAAAGGCTTCGCGCCCGGGGAACAAGTCGGGACAGATGATCAAGGAAATCGACTGATGGAAGTGCGGAACAAGGATGCTCACTCGTGGGTAGAGGTGTATTTCCCCCATCACGGATGGGTTCCCTTTGAAGCGACCAGCACGTTTATGTCTCCCGTGCGGTTCAAGTATGATTTGGTGACATCTCAACCGCAATTGCCAGTTCCTCTGCCTGATTTGAGCAATACACCAACCCCAGATCGGGGAGACGGGCGCCTGGATGAATTGGAAGAAGGAGACACGAGCGCAAGTGGAGGCTTCTCGATTCCTTGGCAGGTAAATGCAGGAATCATCGTCTTGCTTGGTGTCGCCGCATACATGACATGGAAACGCAGGCAGGATCTGAACGTCTGGTGGCTGCGCAGGCAAATGAAAAACGAGAGAACCACCCAGTATAACGTGCGCTTCAACCTGATGATGCGCATTATGGAGAACGTCTACACGCGTCGCCAGGAAGGTGAGACCTTGCGTGAATACGTAGGCAGGATTACCATACCGGGTGACAAGAGACAGGATCTGCGCTATCTGACAGAGCTGTATGAGCGCATGATTTACGGCTACAAAGAAATGGAGCAAAAAGCACGGTCAACAGCGGAGCAATTGATCGAACGATTGATCCGTCAACTGAAGCCTTGAACAAAGCCGTGTCATCTGCTAGAATGACGATCAATGAGTCTCGTATAATGATCAGGAATAGGGCCTGAAAGTTTCTACCGCTCAACCGTAAATTGGGCGACTACGAGGAGAGCACTTCGGATTTTTGTACATGCAACCGCACATGTGTACACAAGCTGGGACGCTGCCTCCGTATCAACAATCGGAGGTAACAGTCCCGGTTTTTTTGCAAATATGCGACAATTGCGTGCGACTCATCCGAGAGAAGCGGAACTTTATGAAACGAGCAAGTCACCGGGTTGCTTCAGGCAACGGTGCTTTGTGAGTCCTGTGGAAGACAGGAGAAGGGGGATAAGATGGACAAGTCATTGGAAATGGTCGTCGTACTTGATTTCGGAGGCCAGTACAACCAGTTGATCGCGCGTCGTGTCCGCGATCTGGGCGTTTACAGCGAACTTTTGCCTTACAATACGCCGGTAGAAAAAATCAAAGAGCTGAACCCAAAAGGGATTATTTTCTCTGGTGGACCTGCGAGCGTATATGAAGAAGGGGCACCGAAAGTAGACCCGGCTATTTTTGATCTGGGCTTGCCAGTTTTGGGGATTTGCTACGGCATGCAGCTGATGAGCCACATGCTCGAAGGAAAAGTAGAGCGCGCAGGCAAGCGTGAGTACGGGAAAGCAGAATTGCGCCTGCAGGATGCACACAATCTGTACGAAAAATGGGATGCAAACGAAATCGTTTGGATGAGCCACTCGGATAAAGTGGTAGAGCTGCCAACAGGCTTCCGCGTAGATGCAGTGAGCGACAGCTGTCCAGTAGCGGCGATCAGCAATCCTGACCGCAAGCTGTACGGGGTACAGTTCCACCCAGAGGTTCGCCACACGGTAAAAGGCACCGAGTTCATCTCCAACTTCCTGTTCAACATTTGCGGATGTGAAGCGAATTGGAGCATGACAACCTTCATCGAGGATGAAATCGTACGCATCCGTGAAACAGTGGGCAACAAGCAAGTGCTGTGCGCACTCAGCGGCGGTGTGGATTCCTCCGTAGTTGCAGCGCTGATTCACAAAGCGATTGGCGATCAGCTGACTTGCATGTTCGTGGATCATGGCCTTTTGCGCCAAGGAGAAGCAGAGAGCGTCATGGAGACGTTCGGCAACCAATTCCACATGAAAGTGATCAAGATCGACGCACGCGAGCGTTTCTTAGGCAAACTCAAAGGCGTTTCCGATCCTGAGCAAAAGCGCAAGATCATCGGTAATGAATTCATCTATGTATTTGATGAAGAAGCAAGCAAGCTGACTGACATGGACTTCCTGGCACAGGGCACACTGTATACAGACATCGTGGAAAGCGGAACAGCAACCGCACAAACCATCAAATCGCACCACAATGTAGGCGGTTTGCCTGAGGATATGAAGTTCCAGCTGATTGAGCCGCTGAAAGCTCTGTTTAAAGACGAAGTACGCAAGCTGGGTACCGAACTGGGACTGCCAGATGAAATCGTATGGCGCCAACCATTCCCAGGTCCTGGTTTGGGAATTCGCGTTTTGGGTGAAGTAACCGAAGAAAAACTGAAGATTGTTCGTGAATCAGATGCTATTCTTCGTGAAGAAATCGCCAAAGCGGGTCTCGATCGGGAAATTTGGCAATACTTCACGGCTCTGCCGAACATGACGACTGTAGGGGTTATGGGAGACGTTCGTACCTATTCCTACACGGTTGGGATTCGCGCCGTAACGTCGATTGACGGAATGACTGCTGACTGGGCACGCATTCCTTGGGATGTACTCGAGAAAATCTCGACGCGTATCGTAAACGAAGTCGACAACGTAAACCGTATCGTCTATGATGTTACGTCCAAGCCACCTGCAACGATTGAGTGGGAATAGGTAGTAAAAAAGACGAAAATTGAATAAGCAAATTCAACAAATCGCTAAATTCCGGATGTTTGACTGTGGTAAAAAATTAATGTTCGTCTTTTTCGTTGACATTCCTTATGTCACCTGATACACTTCTCAATGTGAACAGGTAATATAAGAAGGTTCGTATATTCTTGAGAATATGGCTCAAGAGTTTCTACGAGGTCGCCATAAATGACCTGGCTACGAACAAAATGTCAACGGGAAGCGTTAATTGTTATTATTATCGAAATTGTTCCCGGAATGTTTTGTTGCAATGGCCAGGCGTAGAAATGCGCTACGGCCTTTTTTATTGCCACAACGACAATTTGGGGGGAACAATCGGTGCGCAAGTATTTTGAGTTCGACAAACTAGGCACCAACTACCGTCGCGAGACTATCGCGGGTATCACCACGTTTTTGGCAATGGCGTACATTCTGGCAGTAAATCCGTTCATGCTCAGCGGTGCTGATCTTCCAGCCGATCTGAAAGCGAACTATCCGGAGTTCGGAGCTGTATTTACGGCAACGGCTTTGGCAGCAGCTCTCGGGACTTTGCTGATGGCCTTCATCGGTCGCTTGCCAATCGGGCAGGCACCGGGTATGGGATTGAATGCATTCTTCACCTATACTGTTGTGTTGACTATGCAAATTCCTTGGCAACAAGCACTGGCGGGGGTTTTCCTCTCGTGTACGATCTTCCTCATTCTGTCTCTGACAGGTGTGCGTGAAGCAATCATCAATGCGATTCCAAAGGGTTTAAAATATGCAGTATCTGCAGGGATTGGTTTGTTTATTGCTTTTATCGGTTTCAAAAATGCCGGTATCGTGGTAGCAAATGATGCAACGTTTGTATCCCTGGGGCACTTTACTTTTTTCCATGAAGGTATGAAGCCGGAGCAAATTCTGGCTGCGAAAAATGCACTGCTCGCTGTATTCGGTCTTCTCGTTACCGTTGTTCTGATGGCTCGCAAAGTAAATGCGGCGATCTTTATCGGTATGGTTGTAACGGCTGTTGTAGGTATGATTTTCGGTCTGGTGAGCCTGCCTGACAAAGTGGTTTCTGCTCCACCAAGCCTGGCACCTACCTTTGGTGCAGCGTTCCAATATCTCGGTGATTTCTCTTCTTTGTTCAGTGTGAAAATGCTGATTGTCGTACTGACCTTCCTGTTCGTAGACTTCTTCGATGCGACAGGAACCTTGCTGGGTGTAGCCAGCCAAGCAGGTCTGCTGAAAGATGGCAAGCTTCCACGCTCGGGCAGCGCGTTCTCGTCTGATGCGATTGCAGGTATGGCTGGGGCGATCCTCGGTACCTCTACGACGACTGCATATGTAGAATCGACAGCAGGGGTAGCGGCAGGCGGACGTTCTGGTTTCACTGCGCTGGTTACAGGCTTGATGTTCATTTTGGCCCTGTTCTTCTCGCCGCTTCTGGCGATCGTCACACCGGCAGTTACGGCTCCTGCGCTGATTTTGGTTGGGGTACTGATGGCATCTCACATCACGCAAATCGCTTGGGGTGAGATGGATGAGGCTTTCCCAGCGTTCCTGACAATCATCCTGATGCCACTCACTTACAGTATCGCGACTGGTTTGGCTGCCGGCTTTATCGTGTATCCAATCGTCAAAGTGCTGAAAGGGAAAGCGCGCGAAGTACATCCGGCTATGTACGTGCTGTTCTTCGTCTTCCTGGCTTATTTCATCTGGCTCCGCGAATAGGATTCACGAGTTAAACGAAGCAAACGGCTTCCTTCCTTTTTGGGGGGAGGCCGTTTTTTTGCGCCACAGCAGCACAGGGCACTTCCTGTCTTGCATTTGTACAGCTTTCTGGGGTATGATAGGAAAAATCTTTTTTGGAGGATGGTCCAAATGACCAGTCTATACGCATTC
This sequence comes from Brevibacillus centrosporus, assembly GCF_046622605.1. NCBI lineage: Bacteria > Bacillati > Bacillota > Bacilli > Caryophanales > Paenibacillaceae > Brevibacillus > Brevibacillus centrosporus. The sequence continues at coordinate 587,705 of NZ_CP176856.1, forward strand.
CTTCAACAGCATCACCACGGCTAGAGCGTTTGTATCTTCGGGAATTTTTCCGCAGGTGCAAGCGCTTCTTGTGCTTTGTGCCTGCGGTGGTGAAGGAAAGCCATGCGGGCATTGCAGCCTTGCATGGCTTTTTTGTATTCGTCAGCAAACAAAAACGAAGAAGGGGTGTTACACAATGGAAAACAGTCTCTTGAAAAACGTCAAAGGTACGAAAGATTTCATGCCACAGGAGCAAATGCTGCGCAATCGGATACGCAGAACGCTTGAGGAAGTGTTTGAAGCTTACGGGTGCAAGCCCTTGGAAACCCCTATGCTGTCGAGCTACGAGCTGCTTGCCTCCAAGTACGGAGGAGGTGCAGAGATCCTAAAGGAAGTCTATCAGTTGAGTGACCAAGGAGAGCGGGAGCTAGCGCTGCGCTACGATCTGACAGTTCCGCTGGCAAAGGTGGTCGGGATGAACCCGGAAATGCGGCTGCCTTTCAAGCGTTATGAGATCGGCAAGGTATTCCGGGACGGGCCGGTAAAACCAGGACGGTTCCGCGAATTCGTCCAGTGTGACGTGGATATCGTCGGATCTTCGTCGATGCTGGCAGAAGCTGAGCTGATTAGCATGGCGTTTGCCGCTTTTGAGCGCCTGGATCTGGACGTCTACATCGAGGTCAATAATCGCAAGCTGCTGTCAGGGATTTTGCAGGAGTTGGGGGTTCCTGAGGATCGGGCAGGAGATGTGATGCTATCACTCGACAAGCTGGAGAAGATCGGGATAAAGGGCGTGCTGGAGGATTTGCGGGAGCGTGGGGTAGAGGACGCGTTAATCGAGGCGGTCGGCGGGTTTTTGCAGGAAGGAGAAGCGACTTTGGCTCGATTGGAGGAGCGATTTTCCTCGGAATTGGTGCAGGAGGGGGTTCAAGAGCTCAAACAGCTCTTTTCGTATCTGCAAGGCTCACATGTAACAGGAGAGGTGCGCTTTCAACCGTTTCTCGCTCGGGGGCTCGGCATCTATACAGGGACGGTTTACGAGATTTTTTTGCAGGATCAAAGCATTACCTCAAGCATTGGCAGTGGAGGGCGCTACGATCGGATCATCGGACAGTTTCTGGGCGATGGACGCGAGTATCCGGCAGTCGGGATTTCGTTTGGCCAGGATGTGATTCTGACCGCATTGACGCTAAAGCCAATGGAAATTAACGAGCGCACTGCTGATATTTTAGTCGTACCCATGGGAACAGAGGCGCTCAGTTTAGGGCTGGCCAATCGACTTCGCTTGGCCGGAATCAAGACAGAGCTGGAGCTGTCTGGCCGCAAGCTGAAAAAGGCGCTTGATTACGCAAACAAGGAGCAGATCCCTCTCGTGCTGATCTATGGGGAGAATGAAGTGGAAAAGGGGGCGGTCGTGCTGCGTGACATGAGAAAAGGGGATGAGAAGACGGTGCCTCTGGCGTTGCTGGAGCAGCAAATTGCGGATGCGATCACGAATCTGTAGTGTTTTTTTTCCAGCTCCGGTACGATAGGAGAAAAGGGGGAGTTTGTTTGAGAAAATGGCTTATCGTGCTGGTAAGTACCGTATTGTCGCTGTCGCTTTCTTTCCCCGCAGTCGCGAATGAAAAAGAAGGACCAAGGCCAGAGCAAACACTCTACAAAGCGGATGTGCACATCGATCCGAAGAAGAAGCAGGTCGAAGGAAGCGTAGAGATCCAGTTTTGGCCAAAGGATGCCTCGCACGCTTATGTGCATGTCTATCCGCTGGCTTTTACAAAAGAGCATAAAGGTGAGCTCTGGGACGAACTTTTAGGCAAAGAAGTGGAACTAGGAACGTATGATGAGAATAGAATCCTCGTGCAAGGGAAGTCCGTCGCAGTCAAGCGGACAGGCAATGTCATCGAAGTGCCGCTGAGCGAAGAGCAGTCCCGCCCGATCGTCCTAAGCATGGACTTTACTATGACGCTCCCCCAGAACGAGGGCAGGATGTCCTACGACGAGCATGCCATTTGGTTGGGGAACTGGCTGCCGATTCTTGCAGTCAAGGACCAGCGGGGATGGCATCTCGATCCTTATGAGCCAATCGGAGACCCTTTTTTCAGTGAAAACGCCGACTACCAGGTCAATGTGACTTTACCGGATGGCTATCAGTTGGCGAGCACAGCAACAGATCAAGCTGCTATCGTGGATCACTCGACGCCAGGTCAAAGAGAATTTCAGCTGGATGCCATCAACGTCCGGGATTTTGCACTCGTCATCATGGATTCTACGTATCATTTCAAAGAAACAAAGGTCGGAAATACAGAAGTACGAACCTGGTATCGAAACGGTGATTCCGAGGAGCAAGCGTCACGCAATCATACGGCGGCGGTCGAGGCGCTGCAATATTTTAATAGCCAGTTTGAAACCTATCCCTATACCGAGTACGATGTCGTCCGTGTCGGGGGAAGCATTAATGGGATGGAATATCCGTCCATCGTGTTTTTGGATGGTCGCCATTTCTTGCCCAATGGAGACAATGCCTTTGTCACCGTCGTTCACGAGACGGCACACCAGTGGTTCTATTCGCTAATCGGCAACAATCAGGTCGACGAGGCTTGGCTGGACGAAGGCTTTGCGGAATACGCGACGCTCGCCTTTCTAGCGGCAAAATACCCGAAGGTGGGGGCAGACCGTGTCCTTCGTCGTCTCAAACAGGGAACGATCACCCCGTATTACGTTCAGGAGCATTTGCGACCTGGACAGACCCTCCACGCGTTTCCTGACAATGAAAGCTATAGCGATCTTGTATACTCGCGAACGTCTTCCATGCTGTGGATGCTGCGAGAAGCATGGGGGGAAGAACGGCTCCATGAAGTGCTCCGTCGCTATGTGAGCACGAACCGCTTTGGTATTGCAAATGCGGCATCCTGGAAAGCGACTCTCTCTGAAGCCGCAGGAGAAGATGCGGGCGCTTTTCTCAGCTACTGGATCAACCTCGACATGAGCAAGCAGGGAGAAGCGGCCATTTGGCTGGAAAAATTGCGGCAAAATCAAAAGAATCATGGGCATCCTATGGAGAAGGAAAAGGCAGAGAAGTAACCTGAAGGCAGGGGAGCGCCATGCGGCGAAATAGGTGGATCGGCAGCCTGATGATTGGAGTCGCGTTGATCAGTATTTTATGGACGCAGCCGTGGACAATACGAGCTGGAGTAGATGAGGTTCAAACATGGCTGCCACAACAAGTCCCTGCCGCTGCCTCGTATCGTGCGGATGTGCGGGTCGATATGAAGGCCCACACCGTCACGGGAACATTGGCTGTGCGTTTTTCTCCTCAGGATGACAAGGCTTACTTCCATCTCTACCCGAACGTCTTCCAGGAGAGGGCCGATTTGGGTGGGGAGAATTGGGAGCAGATCCTCGGAAAGCAAAGAGAGCCGGGGAGTATCCAAATCTCGGAGGTACGCGTCGATGGTGCGAGTGTCCCCTACAAGCTGCAAGGGAGCATGGATACGCTGCTTGCCGTGCCTTTATTGGGGAAGTCATCTGCGGAGCAAACAGAAGTCGAAATGAATTTTGCCCTTCAGGTTCCTTTTAATAACGGAAGACTCTCCTACAACGACCATGCTATGTGGCTAGGAAACTGGCTGCCGATACTCGCGATGAAGGGTGCAGACGGCTGGAGGCTAGATCCGTATGCCTCGATCGGCGATCCTTTTTTCAGCGAGATGGCCAATTACCATTTGCGCGTACAAATAGAGGAAGGCTATCAGCTTGCTTCTAGCGGGATTGAGAGTGTCGCAGTCGTAACGCAGACTCGTCCCCAGCGTCAATCAATTTATGAATTGGATGCGTGGAATGTTCGTGATTTTGCTTTGGTAATCTTGGACGATTCGTATCGCCAGGAGTCGGGAAAAGTCGGGGATGTCGTCGTGCGGACTTGGTCGCAGGAGGGGGACGACCCGCAGGTGGCCAGTCATTTGCATCAGGTTGCCATGCAGTCACTGGCGTATTACGGAAACCAGTTTGGCAGGTATCCGTATCAGGAATACGATGTGGTCAAAACAGGGGGATTTTTCGGGGGAATGGAGTACCCGAGCATCGTCTTTATCCAAGATGAGTACTTCAGCAGAACGGATCAGGTGGCAGATGCGATCGTCGCCCACGAAACCGCCCATCAATGGTTCTACGGTCTGGTTGGAAACGATGAAGTACGCGAGGCATGGGTGGATGAAAGCTTGACGGACTATGCGACCATGGCTTATCTGCAAAGTGTCGACCCTGCTCGTGCGCGAGGCTACATCCAACTGCGGCTCGCGCAGTCAAAGACAGCCGAGACATACGCTGCAAAAGGTCTGCGTGTCTGGCAGTCGGTAGAGCAGTTCCCGACATGGAAAAGCTATACAGAGCTTGTCTACGGAAGAGGAGCGGCGATGTGGTGGGCCCTGCGGGAAGGTTGGGGGGAGGATCGTCTGCATGAACTGCTGCGACAATACGTCCTGGAGAATCAGTACGGACAGGCAAAAGGGCAGGAATTGATGGAGCGGTTGTCGGCGGAGGCAGGTGCAGACGCTACTCCCTTCGTCGATTTTTGGCTGAAACTCAGGCTAGAGCAAAAAGAGGCGGCAGAAGCATGGGTGAATAAAGGTAAACACGAATAATGCCATTAATCTCTTTTCGAAACGTTCGGATACAAGGTTGACAGGCAAAACTTCTCCCTGCTACACTGAGGAAGTTGAAACGAGTTCGAATAGCCCAGGCGATGAGTACGGCCTTGCATGCCGTTAGTCGGTTGGGTTTTCTATTGATGATACTGACATAGGGGGCGAAGGGTGCCATGGCCAAACCGTTAGCAGGTGTCATAATGGGCAGCACGTCTGATTGGGAAACGATGAAGGAAGCATGCGCGATTTTGGACGAGCTGCAAGTACCATATGAAAAGAAGGTGGTGTCCGCGCACCGGACGCCTGACTTGATGTTTGAGTATGCGCAGAGCGCCAAGGAACGCGGTCTGGAAGTTATCATCGCAGGAGCGGGAGGAGCCGCTCATCTGCCAGGAATGGTGGCGGCCAAAACAGAGCTGCCCGTGATTGGGGTGCCTGTGAAGTCCTCGAACCTCAATGGACTGGACTCTCTCTTATCCATCGTTCAGATGCCGGGCGGAGTGCCTGTGGCTACGGTTGCGATCGGCAAGGCAGGAGCGATCAACGCCGGACTTTTGGCAGCGCAGATTCTGGGAATCAAATATCAGGAAATTCAAGAGCGCTTCGTCGCTAGACGGGATGCGACTCGGAATAAAGTGCTGGAGGCTAGTGAGCTGGAATGACAAACGCAACCAATAAGCAGATCAAGCCAGGTTCTACGATCGGCATTCTAGGCGGAGGACAGCTGGGACGAATGATCGCTCTCGCTGGACGAGCTATGGGCTATCGCTTTGTTACGATGGATCCAACCGAGGATGCTCCATGTGGACAGACGGCGGATCGACAAATCGTCGCCAACTATGATGATGTAGAAGCAGCCATGCAGCTGGCGTCCGTGAGTGATGTCATCTCGTATGAATTTGAAAATGTAGATGCCCAGGTGGCAGAAGTATTGGAAAGCCAAGCGTACGTGCCGCAGGGAAGTCGGTTGCTGCGCGTTACACAAAACCGGATTCGCGAAAAAACGGCAATCCGTGAAATCGGAATACCAGTCGCACCTTTCCATGTCGTAGCAAGTCTGGAGGATTTGCAAAAGGCGGTACGTGAGCTGGGCCTGCCTGCGGTCATGAAAACAGCAACTGGCGGCTACGATGGAAAAGGACAATGGGTCATTAAAAGTGAGTCGGAGCTTGCGGAAGCGTATGAAACGCTGGCAAAGGCAGGTACAGAGCTGATCGTGGAGCAATTTGTTCCCTTTCAGCTGGAGCTTTCCGTTATCGCCGCGCGTAACCCATCTGGGGAGCTGGCCGTATTTCCAACAGCAGAAAACGTTCATCAGGACAACATTTTGCACCTGAGCATTGTGCCTGCACGTGTAAGTGAAGACGTAAAGGTACGGGCAGAAGCTATAGCGCGGACCATCGTCGAAAAGCTGGATGTAATCGGCCTGATCGCAGTAGAAATGTTCTTGACGGCGGATGGGGAGCTGTACGTGAACGAGCTGGCTCCACGCCCTCACAATTCGGGACATTACACGATGGATGCCTGCGTCACCTCGCAGTTCGAGCAGCACGTTCGGGCGGTATGCAACCTGCCTTTGGGATCTACAGAGTTGCTCTCGCCGGTCGTGATGGTTAATATTTTGGGAGAGCATCTGCAGCCGGTCTTAGATGGAATCGATCGACTGCCTAGCTCTGCGAAGCTGCATTTGTACGGGAAGGCGGAGAGCAAAGTGAAGAGGAAAATGGGACATATCAATGTTCTCGCCCCAACAGTGGAAGAAGCGCTCGCTACAATCGAGCAGCTGCAAATATGGACGAAAAATGCGGAGGTACAATCATGATCGAACGTTATTCCCGCCCAGAGATGCGCGCCATCTGGACAGAGCAAAACAAATTTCAAGCGTGGCTGGAAGTGGAAATCCTCGCGTGCGAGGCATGGTCCAAGCTGGGTGTCATCCCTGAGGAAGATGTAAACAAGCTGTGGGACAAAGCCAGCTTTGACATCAAGCGCATTTATGAAATCGAGGAAGAAACGCGCCATGACGTAGTGGCCTTTACCCGCGCGGTATCGGAAACATTGGGCGAAGAGAAAAAGTGGGTGCACTACGGTCTGACTTCTACAGACGTAGTCGATACAGCCCTCTCCTATTTGCTGCGTCAAGCCAACGAAATTTTGGAAAAAGACATCGAGGACTTCATCGCGGTTCTGGCTGAGAAAGCTCGCGAGCACAAGGATACGGTCTGCATGGGCCGCACGCATGGGGTACATGCGGAGCCAACAACTTTTGGTCTGAAGCTGGCCCTGTGGCACGAAGAGATGAAGCGCAACCTCGCCCGTTTCCGCGCAGCGAAAAAAGAAGTGGCGTACGGCAAAATTTCTGGTGCAGTAGGTACGTATGCGAACATCGACCCGTTCGTGGAAGCCTACGTGTGCGAAAAGCTGGGCCTGTCTGCTGCTCCGATCTCTACCCAAACGCTGCAGCGTGACCGTCATGCCGAGTACATGGCGACACTGGCTCTGATCGCTACCTCTTTGGAGAAATTCGCAACAGAAATCCGCGGCCTGCAAAAGAGCGAAATGCGTGAAGTAGAAGAGGCGTTTGCCAAAGGACAAAAAGGCTCTTCGGCGATGCCGCACAAACGCAACCCGATCGGCAGCGAAAACATCACCGGTATGGCGCGCGTCATTCGTGGCTATATGCTGACATCGTACGAAAACGTTTCTCTGTGGCATGAGCGCGATATCTCCCACTCCTCCGCAGAGCGCATCATTCTGCCGGACGCGACACAAGCGCTGAACTACATGCTGCGCCGTTTCAGCAACATCGTGAAAAACCTGACTGTTTTCCCGGAAAACATGAAGCGCAACATGGACCGTACCTTTGGTCTGATCTACTCACAGCATGTCATGCTCAGCCTGATCGAAAAAGGCATGAGCCGCGAGCAAGCTTACGACACTGTACAGCCGCGCGCGATGCAAGCGTGGGAAGAGCAGCGTTCCTTCCGTGCCATCGTGGAGGAAGACCCTACGATCAGCGCTACGCTGACCAAAGAAGAGCTGGATGCGTGCTTCGACTACCGCTATCACCTCAAGCATGTGGATACCATTTTCCAACGTCTTGGGCTGGCGTAAGAAAAAACCTATACATGTTCTAGCATTGAGCCGTCAGGAAGCCTCCTGGCGGCTTTTCCATGTCAGGATGGCGGTCATGTGTCCAAAACGCTAAAAAAGAGATGCCCTTTTCCCACACCTTTCCACATTCTTTACGCGCTTCTGCCACAGCGGATTGCTATAGTAAGGTTGTCCGACATAGGGGCAGTGGGGATGGATTACGCCAACAGCATGAAAAACTTACAAAAGTGTAAGGTTCCTGAAAGTTAACTCGATAGTTCCCACATCAGATCCCCGATACAATGAAATCAACTCATACGGATCATGAAATGGGAGATCGATAATGAATACCGCACTGATTTATCCAAAAATGAATCATCAGCAAATTTACGAAGAATACTCCGCCAAAATACATCGCTATTTCCGCTATCGTGTAAAAAATGTTTGGGATGTTGAGGACCTGACCACGACAGTGTTTATCAAAGTATATTCCAAGCTGGAGCAATACGATGGACGCCATCCATTTGGCGCGTGGATTTTCCGCATCGCGCACAACGCCTTGATTGATTACATGCGCAAAAAGCGGGAGTGCCCGGTCGATCAGGATACTTTTTCCTCGCTCAAAGCTACGGATGAGCTGCCGGAGGAATGCCTCCTTACACAGGAATCCACCGATGTACTGTGGCAAAAGGTACATACGCTGACGGTCGATCAGCGCAATGTGATTCAGCTGCGTTACCTGGCTGATCTAAGAATGAACGAGATCGCGGAAATCCTCGGGAAAACCGAGGCATCGGTCAAAATCTTGCACTTCCGCGGGATCAAGAAGCTTCAACAAATGATGAAGGCGCAAGCGTAGGGTGGACATTTGGTCCATCCTCTTTTCTTTTGGAGAGAAAAAGGAAAAGTTTGGATTTTTGCTGTGGGACTTGGCGACAAGCCTAGTTTTCCTAAGGTATAGTAGAGGATGGAATGATGGAGACTTAGGAAAGAGAGGGGTACATAGCGATGTCGACCATTATGATCGTAGAGGACGATCCTAAAATCAATCAATTACTGCAGAGTCAGTTGGAAAAATACGGATATCATACAGTGAATGTCGAACACTTTGACCGGGTCATGGACGTATTTGCAGAGGTTCGGCCAGACTTGGTCCTGCTGGATGTCAATCTACCCAAATTCGACGGGTTCTACTGGTGCCGCCAAATGCGCCAGGAATCGAACTGCCCGATCCTGTTCATCTCTGCGCGGGATAGCAAAATGGATCAGGTGATGGCATTGGAAAACGGGGCCGATGATTACATCACAAAGCCGTTTGACTACGATGTGGTCATGGCAAAGATTCGCAGCCAGCTGAGACGCGCCTACGGTCTGTACGCCCCTCAGGAGGGAGAGCGGACGGTAGAGGTGGCAGGGCTCAAGCTGTTTTTGGAACGGATGGAGCTGTCCATACACGATACCAAGGTAGAGCTGAGCAAAAAGGAAGCCTTGCTGCTGGAGGCGCTGATGAATCAATACCCGCGTGTCGTCAGTAGGGAGCGTCTGCTGGAGAAGCTCTGGGATGAGCAGTTTGTAGATGAAAATACGTTGAACGTCTACATTACGCGGGTGCGCGGAAAGCTCAAGGACATGGGGCTCGAAGGAGCAGTGGAAACGGTACGGGGCTCGGGATACCGTCTGAGGGCAGTCTGGGAGGATGGGCAATGAAGCTGTTCCTCCGGGATCAATGGGCTTTTGCGGTATTTTTCCTCGTCCAGCTCATCTTGCTGCTGCTGATCTTTACGTTGGACGGATACTGGAACCAATCCTTAATGATCTACGCCATGTTCCTGTCGGTCTTTTTCGCAGGGGCTTTTCTAGTCGTGCGCTATTTGACGCATCGGGCTATCTACCAGCGTTTGAGCAGCCCGGTACAATCGCTCGAGGAGCTGACACAGACACACGGCAATGCGGCATTGTGCCGGGCGATGGACGAGACATTTCTGGAGCATTATCGGCTGTACAAGGAACAACTGCATGCCTATGAAAACAAGCAGCGAGACTATACGACTTTTATCCAGCAGTGGGTGCACCAGATGAAAACGCCGATCTCGGTCATTCATCTGCTCCTGCAAAACGAGGATGATCCGACGGCGGAAAGCGTCCGGGAAGAGGTGGATCGGATCAAGCGCGGGCTGGAAACGGTACTGTATATTGCCCGGCTGGATCGGTTCGAGCAGGATTTCCTGGTAGAACAGGTAACTCTTCGCAGGCTGGTCCAGAACGTTCTCGCGGAAAACAAGCGGCTCTTCATCCGCAATCAGGTCTACCCGGAGGTAAAGATCGACGAGACGTGGCGTGTGGAATCGGATGAGAAGTGGCTCTCCTTTGTGCTCAATCAGCTGTTGACCAATGCTGTGCGCTATTCGGCAGGAAAGAGCAGCAAGGTGTCCATCCGCGCTTACGAGCTGGGACCGAGTGTCGCGTTGGAGGTACAGGATTATGGGATCGGGATTCCTCCGGAGGACATTCGCCGCGTGTTTCAGCCTTATTTTACAGGAGAAAATGGCCGCAAATACCCGGAATCTACGGGCATGGGGCTGTATCTGGTAAAAGAAATTTGCGGGCGGCTGCATCACGGGGTAGAGCTGGAATCCGAGGTAGGGAACGGAACGACGGTACGGCTGATTATGTCGGGGGTTCTTCCAACCTTACAAGATCGTAAGAAAGCTGAAAGTTAATTCGATGGCGGTAGGTTGCGCGCTTTTCGTATAGTGGGGTATGAAGTGCGAGAAAGGGGTAAGACCGATGGACATGTTGCAGGTGAATAGTCTGAGCAAAATCTACGGAGGCAAGGTAACTTACCGCGCGTTGACGGATATAGATTTAACGATTCGAGAAGGGGAATTCGTCGGGATTATGGGTCCTTCAGGTAGTGGGAAAACCACCTTGTTGAACATGATTGCGACCATCGATACCCCTACATCCGGGGCCGTCCTGCTGAAAGGGACCAACCCGCATTTGTTGAAAAAGGATAGGCTGGCCCTGTTTCGACGCAGAGAGCTGGGCTTTGTTTTTCAAGATTTTAATCTGCTGGATACGCTGACGATTGGAGAAAATATTGTGCTGCCCCTGACTTTGGAGGGAGAGAGCGTCTCCGTCATGGAGGAGCGGCTGCAGACGATCGCGACGAAGCTGGGCATTCAGGAGATTTTGGACAAGCGCACCTTTGAGGTTTCGGGTGGCCAAAGGCAGCGTACGGCGATTGCCCGTGCCATTATTCATACGCCGTCCCTCCTGCTTGCGGATGAACCGACGGGAAATCTGGATTCGAAGTCGTCCCGTACTGTGATGGAGACGCTCGAATCTATCAATAAATCGGAAAATACGACGATGATGATGGTCACGCATGATGCTTTGGCTGCGAGCTACTGCCATCGCGTCATTTTTATCAAGGATGGTCAGCTGCACAACGAAATGTACCGGGGGGAAAGTCGCCAGGTGTTCTTCCAAAAGATCATTGATGCGCTGTCTTTTTTGGGAGGGAACAACTATGACCTTTCGACAGTTCGCGTGTAACAACGTCCTGCGAAACAAGCGAACGTATGCGGCTTTCTTTTTGAGCAGCGTCTTTTCTGTCATGATTTTTTTCGTTTATGCCATGTTCATTTTCCATCCGGGCATCGATGATGAAGAGATTCATGGATCTGTCGCGACAGGCATGATCGTCGCGGAGTATATCATTTTTCTCTTTGCTTTTTTCTTTCTTTTCTATTGCGTCGGTGCTTTCTTGAAGAAACGGGAAAAGGAATTCGGTATCCTGTTCATGCATGGAATGACGGCAAAGCAGCGCAACCTGCTGATTTTTTTGGAAACGATGCTGATCGGGGGCGTTTCCATTCTTTGCGGGATCGTGCTGGGGCTGGTTTTAGTTAAGCTGTTCTTTCAATTTGCCGGCTTTTTGCTGGATGTGCAGGCACTGGAGTTTTACTTTCCCTGGAAAGCGATTGGCTTGACGTTCGTGGCGTTTCTCATTTTGTTCGCTGCGATTTCGATCTTTACGGTATTGCTGCTCAGGAGCAAAAGCCTGCTGGATCTGCTCCAGGGCAGTCAACGTCCAAAGAGGGAGACGAAAGCATCGGTGGTTCTCTCTTTTTTAGCGGCGGGATTGTTGGGAATCGCCTATGTCCTGGCGCTGACTGCCGATGGCATCTCTGTCGTGGTCCTGCTTTTGCCCGTAACGGCTTTGACGATCGCAGGCACGTACCTGCTCTTTACACAGCTCAGTGTCTTTTTCATCGGTTTTTTGAAAAAAAGGCGCTCGATTTACTGGAAACGAACCAATCTGATTACGTTCTCTGATTTGGATAATCGGATGAAGGATAACGCGCGCATGTTTTTCCTCGTCTGCATCGTATCCACGATCGCCTTTTGTGCCATTGGGACGCTGGCCGCTCTGGCTGGCTCGATCCAGGAAACCGTCGTGAAAACGAATCCGTTTGCCTTTGAATATCAAACCAATAAAGGGAATCTGGAGGAGCAAAAGCATCTCGCGCTGATTGAAAACAGCCTGCTCCAAAACGGTTTTTCCTTTGAAAAGCATCAAGCGACGATGCGTCTTTTGCCGCAAAAGGTTAACGATGAGACTGTCGGTGTGGTCAAGCTGACGGACTACAACCAATTTGCCTTGGCCGCGAATTCGCGGGAGCTGAAGCTCGGGGACAACGAGGCGTTCCTGGTCGTTCGCTGGTTTGGAGACTCCGTGGATAGCAAGATGCTTACCGTCGGGTCAAACGAGCTGGCGGTAAAAACGGATACGAAAATCAACCCGCTGCTAAGTGGACTGGATTTCGAACGTTTGGCTGTCATTCCGGATCGCGTCTACGACCAGCTGAAGGGTCTGAATGAAGAGGTGCGGTACGGATATGTGGTACCAAAATGGAAGGATACGCAGGAAATCAGCTTGAGCCTGCAGGAGAAGATCGAGCATTACGGCGAGCACTACTATTTTAGCGCCCGTGCCCCTGTCTACCACTCCATGAAGCAAATGGCGAATACGCTACTCTTTATCGGGCTGTTCGTAGGAGTTCTGTTTTTCGTGGCGGCCGCCAGCTTTTTGTACTTCCGGCTGTACACCGATTTGGAAAATGACAAACGGCAGTACGGAGCCATATCGAAAATCGGACTTTCGGATCGAGAGCTGTCCCGAGTGGTGACGACGCAGATCGCACTGCTGTTCTTCGTTCCGATCGTGGTAGCAATCATTCATAGCATAGTTGCTTTCGTTTCCTTGCAAAGCCTGCTGAAGCTCATGCTCATCGCTTCCGTTTTCAAGCCGACGGCAATCGTGCTGCTCAGCTTCGTGATTGTCCAGGCGATTTACTTCTGGATCATTCGCAACCGGTATTTGTTCCACCTCAAGCGATCTGTATCTCAATAAGAAAAAGAAGACCTCGTAAGTGGATCCACAAGTCCGACTGACGAGGTCTTCTCATGGGAGAAGGAAAACATACATAGAATAAGGAGTAGGACAATGCGAGGAGGAAGATGAGATGGAGATGGAGCAGCAGTCCTGGATGGAGAAAGCCGTCACTATCGCATGGGAGAACGTACTTCGGAGTCATGGAGGGCCTTTTGGGGCGATTGTCGTCCGGGATGGGCAGATCGTGGGCACTGGCAGTAATGAGGTAACGGCAACAAATGACCCGACAGCACACGCGGAGGTTCAGGCGATTCGGGACGCTTGCCGCAACCTGAATACGTTTCAGCTGACAGATTGCGAACTGTACACCAGCTGTGAGCCTTGCCCGATGTGCTTGGGAGCGATCTACTGGGCACGGCCAAAGGCGGTTTACTTTGCAAGTACCAAGCAGGATGCGGCGAAAGTCGGATTTGATGACCAGTTTATCTACGAGCAGATCGGGATCCCTTTTGCCGAAAGGACCATTCCTTTCTTGCAAATTCAACCAGAAAACTATCAGATTCCATTCGTGACATGGGCAAACTCACAGAGCAAGGTAGAATATTAAGGCAAGGGGGCAATCGCAACGTGCGGTTGCTTCTTTTTTTGTATTTCTTTATATCAGTTAACAATATGATAAACGAAAATAAAATATTGAAAATGCTTTCAAAATCAAATTTTCAGATAAACTGTTGCATATTGTCGAAATTCGTATTATAGTAACAACAACAATAACGTAATTCGTCCATTATTGAAAATAAATCGACTGTTTAAAGGACCAAAAATTAGGGAAAAAGACGAATAAGGTAGGGATGATATGGAAGAAAAATTCCGACGATCTCTTTATCCAGAATTAGATGACATCGACTACGGTATTGTCCGTGCCTTACAAGAGAATGCACGTCTACCTTTTACTCAAATAGCCAAAGAGCTGGGCGTTACGGAGAAGACAATCCGGATGCGCGTGCAGCAAATGCAGGATGAGGGAGTTTTGAGTCTGGTTGGCATCGTCAATCCGGTCAAAGCAGGGCTAAACGTACAGGCTTTTGTGCAGATTGCCACAGAGGCGGACAAGCTGGACGATGTAGTCGCGGTGTTGAACGGAATCGTGGAAGTACGCTTGGTTGTTCTGACCTCTGGGGATTACCAGTTGATCACGCAAATTTTGGTTCGCAACTACGAGGAATTGTCACAATTTTTGATGAAAACCCTCAACAAGATACCGGGAGTTACCAGGGTGAACGTGATTAATGAATTGAAAATCCTAAAGTCCAAGTACAAGTTCGTTCGTTAGGACATCGCGACAGTGGAAGGGGGAATGCCATCGGAGTAAGTGCCGTTGGGAGACAATCATTCCATGAAGTAATTAGAGTGAAAAAGTGAGACATCCAAGATACGACATACTTTCATCAGGGCAGACAATAAAAGAGAAAAGGGGTCATCCTATGTTTTCGAAAAAAGCGAGCAAAACATTGATGAGTGCCGTACTGGGAACAATGCTGCTGGTAACAGGTTGTGGAGGTGGAGGAACAGCTGCTCCTAGCACAGATGGCGGAAACGCAGCAGCACCTGCACCATCTACAGGTAAAAAAGTAATTAATATCGGTCTGAAAGCAGACCCACCTTCCATGGACCCGAACATCTCGACTTCATTGTATGATCGCCAAGTATACGCGAGCCTCTACGACAAGCTGTTCGAAATCGATCCAAGCGGGAAAATCGTGCCAATGCTGGCTGAATCCTACGAGGTTACACCAGATGGTAAAACATATACGTTCAAGCTGAAGCAAGGCGTTAAGTTCCACGATGGAACTGATTTCGATGCTGAAGCGGTGAAATTCAACTTCGAACGCAACATGAACGACGAGAAGTCCAAACGCAAAGGCGATATGAAGTTCGTTGATTCCGTTACTGTTGTTGACAAAAACACCGTTAAGGTACAAATGAAAGAGCCATTTGCACCGTTCCTGTCCATCCTGGCTGACCGTGGTGGTACCATGGTTTCACCAGCAGCTGTGAAGCAGTATGGCGATCAATATCTGAACCATCCAGTGGGAACCGGGCCTTTCGCATTTGTTGAGCAAGTAAAAGGCGACCACGTTACCCTGAAAAAGAACGAAAACTACTGGGGTGGCGCACCGAAAGTAGATGAAGTGACTTACAAAGTATTCACGAACGGTACTGCGAAAGTACAAAACCTGCGCTCCGGCATGCTGGACATCATCGACGATACACCAGTGAAGGAAATTCCGGCAGTAAAAGGCGATTCCAACCTCACGCTGACGGCAGAATCCGGATGGGGCTACCAAGGTCTGTACCTGAACAACTCCCGTGCACCATTTGACAACAAATATCTGCGTCAAGCGGTAGACGCTGCGATCGACCGTGAGGCATTGGTAAAAGTACTGTTTAACGGCTATGCAGCACCTGCTCGCACAGCATTTGCTAAAGGCAGTCTGGCGTACGACGAAGCGTTGAACGCACCAATCGCTCCTGACGCTGCGAAAATCAAAGACTTGCTGGCAAAAGGCGGACAACCAAACGGCTTCAGCTTTAAACTGTACATCACGTCTTCTCCTGAAAACGAACAATTGGGTGCTGTCCTGCAAAATATGTGGAAGCAACACGGCATTAATGCCACACTGGAAAAACTCGAGTACGGTCAATTGCTGGAAACAGGTGAAAAAGGCGAATTCGATGCACTGCAACTGGGCTGGTCCGGACGTCAAGACCCAGACCAAAACTTCCATGACTTCGTAGTAAAAGGCGCTTCCAACAACGACGGACGTATTGATCTGCCAAAATTGGACGAGCTGGTTATGAAAGCACGCAGTGAAGTAGATGAAACAAAACGTAAAGCTCTGTATGAAGAAGCTACGAAGCTTCTGCAAGACGAAGCTGGCTATTCTTACATGTACCATCAATATGTGCTGATCGGTATGAACAAAAAAGTTACAGGCTTCACGTATGTACCAGACGGTCTGATCCGTACAGCAACTCTGGACAAGCAATAAGCTTAAGCTTTCTGCTTCAAGCTTGACTACACTATAACAGCAAGAGCGAGGAGGAATTGTCATGATGTTTGTGGTCAGACGTCTACTGCTGACAATCCCGATTCTCCTGCTGGTGTCGATTCTGACTTTCTCTTTGATCCATATGATCCCGGGCGATCCTGCCCGGGTCATTTTAGGACAAGAGGCGACACCGGAAGCCTATCAGGCACTGCGAACAGAGCTTGGTTTAGACAAGCCGATCGTGGTGCAATATTTTTCCTGGCTGGGAAAAGTGGTAACGGGTGATTTGGGGATGTCCATCACGGACCGGATTCCGGTCTCTGAATTGATCAAGCAAAGGCTGCCTGCGACGGTGGAGTTGACCATAGGGACTTTCCTCGTAGCGATCCTCATCGCGTTTCCTGCGGGGATCCTAGCGGCGACGAGACGCGGGACCTGGATTGATTACACAAGTACCTTTACAGCACTGGGAGGAATGAGTATCCCAAGCTTTTGGCTGGCGATGATGATGATTATCTACTTCGCGGTTGAAAACCAATGGCTGCCTTCATCGGGCTACGTCTCCTTCTTTGAAAATCCAACGCAAAACCTGTTGGCCATGGTTCTTCCTTGTGTGGCGACTGGCCTTCGTGAATCCGCTGTCCTCATGCGCATGCTGCGCTCTTCCTTGCTTGATGTGGTAAACATGGACTTTATCCGTACAGCAAAAGCAAAGGGTTTGAATGAAGCACGCACGATTCTGGGACATGCATTGCGCAACGCGATGGTGCCAGTTGTAACGACTTCTGGTCTGATGATCGCCGGTCTCTTGGGTGGTCTGGTCATTACGGAGTCGATCTTCTCCATTCCTGGATTTGGTCGTCTGATTGTAGAATCTGTATTTAAACGGGATTATGTTACGGTACAAGGTGCGATTCTCGTGTCGGCTGTACTGGTTGTACTCGTAAACCTGGCTGTAGATATTTTGTACGCAGTAATCGATCCACGCATCAAGAGCGGGAAAGGAGCGGGTGAGTAATGAAAACCCTAGGCAAATTTCTCCGAAACGGGTTGGGTGTCATCGGAGCGGTGATCATCCTCGGACTGATCATCATAGCAATCTTTGCTCCTCAGATCGCTCCCTACGACCCGAACGCACAAGATTACAACAAGATCCTGCTTGCTCCTGGCGGCGATCACTTGTTTGGAACAGACGACCTCGGTCGCGATATTTTCTCCCGTGTTGTGTACGGGGCGCGTATCTCCATGGAAGCTGCCTTGATTTCCGTTGGGATTGCGATGCTGATCGGCGTACCGATCGGGCTTTTGTCCGGTTACTACCGCGGCTTTTGGGACGAGTGGGTAGTTATGCGCAGCGTTGACGCGATGCAGGCATTCCCATTCCTGATCTTGGCTCTGGCGATTTCCGCCGTACTCGGTTCTGGATTCGGCAATGCGATGCTGGCGATTGGTATCGGTTTTGCTCCGGCTTTCGTACGTATCACACGCGGTCAAGTACTGACTCTTCGCAATATGGAGTACATTCATGCAGCTAGATCGGTCGGCGTCAAAGATGCTCGCATCATTTTCCGCCACATCTTGCCGAATGCGCTCAACCCGATCATGATTCAAGCGACACTGGCGATGGCGTCAGGGATTATCGCTGAAGCTTCTCTTTCCTATCTGGGTCTAGGGGTACAACCACCTACACCGTCGTGGGGAAGCATGCTGAACCAGGCTCAAACATTAATGTCCGTAGCTCCTTATGCAACGTTTTATCCAGGTATTGCGATCTTCTTAGTTGTACTTGGCTTCAACTTGCTGGGTGATGGCTTGCAACAGGTTCTAGATCCGCGTTCACGTAAATAGGTAAGCTAATATTGAAGATTCACATGGTCACGAAATAACGAAGGGAGTGGAGCAGATGACGACCATCTTGGAAGTGGAACAGCTGAGAACCCGGTTTCGCACAGACAGCGGTGTCGTCAGTGTCGTTGACGGCGTCGACTTCTCCATCCGTGCCGGCGAGACGCTCGGAGTCGTAGGTGAATCAGGCTGCGGAAAAAGCGTAACCAGCCTGTCGATTATGCGGTTGCTGCCGCAAAACGGTAAGTCGGAAGGAACCATCCGTTTTAATGGAAAAGACGTGCTCGGGCTGTCGGAAAAAGACATGCAGCGCGTTCGCGGTAATGAAATCGCGATGATTTTCCAGGAGCCGATGACTTCCCTCAATCCGCTGCATACAGTAGGCAGACAGATTGAAGAAGCAGTCATGCTTCATATGAAAGTGAGCAAGGCACAGGCGAAAGAACGGGCGATCGCCATGCTCAAAGCAGTAGGGATGCCGCGTGCCGAAGAAATCTACGGCGAATTCCCGCATCAGCTCTCCGGTGGGATGCGTCAGCGGGTCATGATCGCAATGGCGATGTCCTGTGATCCGAAGCTGATCATCGCGGATGAGCCGACGACTGCTCTCGACGTAACGATCCAGGCGCAAATCCTCGATCTGATGCGTGACCTCAAAGAAAAAACAGGAACATCCATCATGCTGATTACGCACGATTTGGGCGTCGTAGCGGAGATGTGCGACCGCGTGATTGTCATGTACGCGGGGCAGGTCGTAGAAGAGACAGATGTAGACACCTTGTTTGAAAGTCCAAAGCATCCTTATACGATTGGTTTGATGAATTCGATTCCGGAGCTCGACGACGAACGCGAGTACCTGGAAACCATCCCAGGTGCCGTACCGTTGCCGCAGCAAATGCCAAAAGGCTGCCGATTTGCTCCTCGTTGCTCGAAAGCGATGGCGATCTGTAATGAACAGCCGCCTGAGCTGTTGCAGCTGGGCGGTCAAAAATGCCGCTGCTGGCTGTATCAGGATGGGGGGGAACAAGCATGACGAAACCTCTGTTGGAAGTAAAAGGGCTAAAACAGCATTTTCCCATCAAGGGCGGATTTTTAAAGAAGACGGCCGGGTATGTCAAAGCTGTCGACGGTATCGACTTGCAGGTGTTTCCGGGTGAAACGCTTGGAATCGTAGGAGAGTCTGGCTGCGGGAAGTCCACGACAGGAAGAAGCATCATGCGCCTCTTGGAACCGAGCTCGGGGGAAGTATGGTTTGACGGAAAAGACTTGGCAAAGCTTCCAAAAGAAGAAATGCGCAAAATGCGCAAGGACTTGCAAATGATTTTCCAGGATCCATACGCTTCGCTGAACCCGCGTATGACGATTAAGCAAATTCTGATGGAATCGCTGATGGTACACAATATAGGTACGATAGCAGAGCGTGAGAAAACGATCGAAGAGATTATCGAGATCGTTGGTCTTCGCAAAGAGCATCTGAACCGTCATCCCCACGATTTCTCGGGTGGACAACGGCAACGGATCGGAATCGCGCGTGCACTTGTTGTCAAACCAAAGCTGATCATTGCCGATGAGCCCGTATCCGCGCTGGACGTATCGATTCAGTCGCAGGTACTCAATTTGCTCAAAGACTTGAAAAAAGAATTCAATCTGACACTCATGTTCATTTCGCATGACCTGTCAGTCGTCAAGCATTTGTGCGACCGGATCGCCGTCATGTATTTGGGCCGTGTCGTAGAAATTGCCGATAAACGAACCTTGTTTGAAAATCCGAGCCATCCGTATACGCGGGCTTTGCTGTCCGCTGTACCAGTGGCAAAACCCCGCCAGAAGCGGGAGAGGATCTTGCTTACAGGCGATCTGCCGAGTCCGGCAAATCCGCCAAGCGGTTGCACCTTCCATCCACGTTGCCCTTACGCAACGGATGTTTGTAAAACGACAGTACCGAGCCTGGCTGATATTGGAGCCGGACAACTGGTATCCTGCCATCTGGTGCAATCGGGTGAACTTCGCCGTTAGAGGCAGGACGGAGGAACAACCGTGATTTACTGGCAATTGTTTATCGCGTTTTTCCGTATCGGTATTTTCGGATTCGGGGGAGGACCTACGATGGTTCCCCTGTTCCATACCGAGTGCGTGAAAAAGTATAAATGGGTAACAGACGAAGACTTTGCAGATAACCTGGCACTGGGGAACGCTCTTCCGGGACCGATCGGAACCAAGCTGGCTGCGTTTATCGGCTACCGGGTAAAGGGCTGGAAGGGCGCACTGGTGGCAAACATCGGTGTCGTACTGCCGATTGTCATCGTGATGATCGCGCTCTTGGAAGTCATCTACAAGTGGAAGGATGCACCGGGGGTTTACGGCATGATTCAGGCGATCGGTCCTGTAATCGCAGTGATGACAGGCGTGCTCACCTGGGAGTTTTTGCAGAAGGCTTGGCAAGGCGCTCCCAACAAAACCGGTGTAAGTGTTTCTCTCGCCTTATCCATGGTCGCTTTGCTGTTTCTTGACTGGCATCCAGGAATTGTCGTGGCAATCGCTTTGGTGATTTCCTTTGCTTATTCCACCTGGTCGGTCCGGAAGCGCAAGAAAAAGGACGGCAAGGAGGGCGCAGCATGATTTACTTTCAGTTATTCTGGGCGTTTTTCATTTCCAATATTTTGGGGTATGGCGGGGGCCCTCCCAGCATTCCGCTGATTCAGAACGAAGTCGTCGATCACTACAAATGGATGTCGGTGAAAGAATTCGGGGAAATGCTGGCGGTAGGGAATGCGCTCCCAAGTCCGATTGCGACCAAGCTCGCGGGCTATGTCGGCTATCAGGTAGCAGGCGTACCCGGCGCGACCATAGCGCTGTTTGCGACGGTAGCTCCTACCGCGATCGCCATGATCCTGCTTTTGCAATTCATCAATATTTTCCGTAGTGCTCCACAAGTCAAAGCCATGACCCAATCGGTTCGTCCAATGGTCACTGTACTTTTGGGAACCATGACATACCAATTTATCATGGGAGCGGTGGAAGGAATCGGGTGGATGCAAACGATTATTCTGTCCGTTGCTTCGTATTTGCTCCTGGAGGCTTGGAAAGTACATCCGGCAATTGTCATCGTAGCAGCCATGGTGTACGGGTACATCTTCATTGGCTAGGATCAACTGTTAATAAGGAGGCAAACTACATGGTTAATTATGACGCAATGGAATACCCGTATGCATCACGGCGCATGACCACTTTTGCGAAAAACGGGATGGTAGCAACCTCCCAGCCGCTCGCAGCACAGGCGGGCTTGGATATCCTGAAAAAAGGCGGAAACGCCATCGACGCTGCTATTGCAACGGCGGCATGCCTGACGGTCGTAGAACCGACGTCCAACGGCATCGGCGGTGACGCGTTCGCGTTGGTATGGGTAAAGGATGAGCTGTATGGTCTCAACTCGAGTGGACCTGCTCCACAGAGCATTTCGATCGAAGCCGTAAAAGCAAAAGGCCACGAGGAAATTCCGACATACGGCTGGACGCCTGTGACTGTTCCGGGTGCACCTGCTGCCTGGGCAACGCTGTCGAAACGTTTTGGCAAGCTTCCTTTGACAGAAGTTTTGCAACCGGCTATCGATTACGCAGAAAACGGCTATCCGCTTTCCCCGACCCTCGCTCACTACTGGAGCGTGGCTTACAAGAAATTTTCCAAGCTGTGCACAGGACCAGAATTTGCGCATTGGTTCGAAACCTTCATTCCAGGCGGAAAACTGCCGAAAGCAGGCGACATCTGGAAATCACCGGGTCATGCCGCTACTTTGCGCCAAATCGCAGAGTCGAACGCGGAAAGCTTCTACCGTGGTGAGCTGGCGGAGAAAATCGATGCGTTCTCCAAAGAGTGCGGCGGCTTCCTGACGAAAGAGGATTTGGCTGCATTTGAACCGGAGTGGGTAAAACCTTTGAGCGTCAACTACCGCGGCTACGACGTTTGGGAAATTCCGCCGAACGGTCAAGGCATGATCGCCCTGATGGCGTTGAATATCCTCAAGGGCTTTGACTTCGATGCCAAAGACACGACAGAAACCTACCACAAACAGATCGAAGCCATGAAGCTGGCATTTACCGATGGTTTGAAATACATCACCGAATCCGGCCAGATGAGCGTGACGGCAGAAGAGCTGCTCGCCGATGAATATGCGGACACTCGCCGTGCACTGATCGGTTCCGAAGCGCTGACTCCTGAGCCAGGAAATCCTCGCTCCAGTGGTACCGTTTACTTGGCTACGGCTGACGGGGAAGGCAACATGGTGTCCTTCATTCAAAGCAACTACATGGGCTTCGGCTCTGGCGTCGTTATTCCGGGTACCGGTATTTCCATGCAAAACCGCGGACACAACTTCTCGCTGGACCCTGCTCATGACAACCGCTTGGAGCCAGGAAAAAGAACGTTCCATACCATCATCCCAGGCTTCCTGACGAAAGACGGCAAGGCAGTCGGACCATTTGGCGTCATGGGTGGCTTCATGCAGCCGCAAGGACACGTACAGGTTGTCATGAACACCATCGACTTCCATCTGAATCCACAAGCTTCCCTGGATGCGCCTCGCTGGCAGTGGACAGAAGGTAAGGTCGTCGAGCTCGAGCGTCACTTCCCTGAGCATTTGGCGCTGGCACTCGAGCGCAAAGGCCACCAGATCAAATGGGCGTCGCTGGGCAACTACTTCGGTCGCGGCCAGATCATCTGGCGCGATGAAAATGGCGTGCTCTCCGGTGGTACCGACATGCGTACAGACAGCAGCATCGCGGCTTGGTAAGAGCAGAGAGACGGAATAAGAAAAACCGTACGGGAATCAAATCCGTACGGTTTTTTTGCGTTTCTCACCTGTTTGATCATCTATGGACTAGAGACAGGGGTGATCTGCTCAGGCTTTCCTCGGCTTGCAAGCTTTGCCAAACGAAGGGTCCGATGCAAGGCCAAAGAGACTGTAAAGCTTGCCGTAGATGGAGAAATGCCAAAGGACTCCGAAAAGGTATGGATCAATGTTTGCGGGCCATAGAGGATGGCAAAAGTAACGGTGCTGCCGATCCTGATGTAAGACATGAAAAACCTCTCCTCGTTCTACTTATCTTTATCGAGTGTAATCCTTGTATACCGATAGCGTCTAATGTATTATTTCTATCAAAATGATACCTTTTTGTTATCGGTTCGCTACTCATGGAATGGCAGCAGCTAGAGTATTTTCGCGTAGTGGCAAGGCTTGAGCACTTTGGACAGGCGGCAAAAGAGCTTGCAATGGGCGTACAGGAGATTCAGCATTTGAAAAATCCCTATACGGGAACGGTGGCGCTGAGATTTCTGCAGACGCTGGAAATCACGATCGGAGCTTTTTTTGTATGTTCCGGCGAATCACGGTTATGCGGGGAGGACTTCCATCGCATTGAAGCAGCTGTCCGAGGATGGCTTTATCGGGATCAGGAAAGGTTTGGGGATGAGGGAGGCCATAGACGGCTTTTGTCGGGAGGCTGGCTTTACACCACAGATCAAATTCGAGGGAGAAGATATTCCTACCATAGCGGCTCTTGTTTCCTCCGGGCTCGGGGTGACGATTATTCCTGCATTTCAGGACATACGTTATCACCAGCGGCGGAATTGTTTCGCAACTATGTGATAGAGACGTTCGCATGAAGCAAAAGAACAACCATTCTTCCGATAAAGGGGGGAAGTTAGATGAAGCGGGTTATTTCACTCCAAGGTGGTATGGCTGCCGGGAAGACGACGCTGGCAAAACGATTGGAGAGGGCCATCAGCGATGCTTGGGTTATCTATGAAGATCCGTCAGCACTTGTGCAAAAAAGGAAAGAGCTTGCCCTCGATCTGCAAAAAGAAAAAGACTTTATCGTCAATCAGAGGATGTTCATCGAGCACGAGGTAGAGCGTTTTCGGCGGCTGCCAGATGCAAACATCATCTACGATCGCGGACCGGAGGACATCGAGTGCTACACGCTGCATTATCCGTTGAGCATCGGGAAGGAGTGGGATATCGAGGGACAATTGAAGGCAGAGCTAAAAGAGCTGCGCTCATGCCGCTCGGATACCATCATTTATTTGGATGCCCAGACAAAAACACTGTCCGCCAGAAAAGAAGGTGACGCGACCCGAAGCCGCGGCTCTTTTGCCCAAGCGATGCGCATGCTTCCATACGAAAAAGAATGGTTTTCCAGGCTGCCTGCGACGACGGTGCTCCCGGTAGACGCTCTCGATGTCGAGGCGGTAGAAGCGAGGGTACTGCCGTTGATAGCAAATCTATGGAAAGACTGACAATCAAGTGCTCACAGCGACTCACTCCATAGTTGGATAGACCTCTCCAATTCCCCAAACACCACGATCCGCGATTGCCGAAAGACTTCTTTCCCTTCACGAAACAATAGAATAGTCGGAGCGGTAAAGAGGAGAAACTCTCCGGACAGGCTGGGGAGCTTTTCGATCGAGGCGACCATAAAAGGAACCTGCGGGTAGGACTGCAGCAGCTCCTTGGTTTTCTCAAAAGTCGCGTCACATACGCCGCAGTTCGGCATTTTTACGAACAGCAAACTCATCGGGTGTTTGGCAATGTCCGCGGTAAGCTCGGATAGATCGTTGTATTCGCGCATCTGTCTATTCCCCCTTCTCCAAGCATGATGAATTTACCCCACCATGATAGCAAAAAGCCCTCTGATGATACAGAGGGCTCTGCGTCTTATCTACTACTCCGCTCTTACGACACTTTCAAACTGTCCTTTATGGGCCCCGTTACAGTAAGGCTTGTTCGAGGACAAGCCGCATCTACAGAGATGCACCTTTTCCTTTGTTTCCATGGGATTTCCCTCACCATCCAGCAGGGTGAACTCTCCCGTCACGAGCAGTGGACCATTATCTAGCACCTTGATATCTGACATTTTCTCACCTCCTCTACCTACTGGTTATTTTTTCACAAAATGAGAATGAATACACATGCCGTAAGTATGGAAAATAAGCCCCCTTTCCTGTTACATTTCGACACAGTTTTGGATGCCTCCCCCTTTTTAAGAAAAAAATCCCAAGTTTTTCTCCTGTACGTGCAACAAAATTTCCCGAATTCCCGTCTGTGAGTGCGATAGGGTTTCCTAAAAGATGGAAGGAGGGCAAGGGGTGCTGTCCAATTTCGTCGTCATTCCGGTAGTTCTCGTCATGACCATTGCGGTGTATACCGATCTTCGCAGCCGCCTCATTTATGACTGGCTTACTCTGCCAGGAATCGCCTATTTTCTCATTTACCATGCATTTACCCATCCGGACCAATGGACTACGTATGGACTGGGGGTCATATTGATCGGAGGAGTCACCTTGCTGATGGCGGTCGTGAGCAATGGGCAATTGGGAGGAGGAGACATCAAGCTGTTTACGCTGGTAGGAGCGGCAGTTGGGTGGGAAGCTGGGTTGTATATCTTGTGCTTCACTTACCTGCTCGCAGGACTCATCGTTATCCCGATCTGGCTGGCAGCCAAAGTGTCAGGGAGGCAGGCGGCAGGACGGGAAATTCCTCTGGCTCCTTTTATTGCAGGTGGAACGAGCCTCTTGCTCATGGCTGTAGCGTTTATCTGATGATGGAGAGGGAGAGGGAGTCACTCGATGTTGGAATCGAAGCGAAGAGCAATCATCTTTTTAGCGCTGTCTCTGATCCTGGCGGCGACAGCAGGCTTTTTGTTCTTGAAAAAAATCAAGGACCTGAATTCACAGCTCGGAGAAATGGTGGACATTTACGTGGCGAGTACAGATATCGCCTCCCGGTCGCTCATAGCGCCTGACCAAATCAAGACCATGCAAATACCTAAAAAGTATGCAGATCACTCGTATGTGACGGATAAGCTCAGTTTGAAGAATCAGGTAACCGTTGTTCCCTTGTCGGAAGGAGACATCATTACGAAAAACATCATTAAGCCCGCTGCAACAGTCAGAGACCAGAACAATCGGCTCGTGACGGTGTATGCTTCCGGCAATATCGTATTTGATCAGCAGCTCGAGGCATTGGATCGTGTCGATATTATTGTCTCACACGAGGTGAATGGGAAGAGTGCAACGGAAGTATTTATGAAGGATGTGCCGGTCGCCATGGTCGCGAAGACGGACGATCAGTTTAAAGGAGTCGCCTTGGAAATGCCGTTTGAGCAGGTTCCCGCCTTTATTCACCAGCAGCACTATGCTGAGGTCATGCGGATTTTGAAGGCGAATGTAGGCAAAGGCGAGCTGGGCATCCCGCAGCCGTTCCAGGATCAAAAGCCAAAGGAAACCACGGCACCTGCTGCTGGGGACAAGAGCCAGCCAAAGCCCACTAATGGTCAGCCAGCATCTGTGAAGCAGACGCCTGCGAAACCTGCTCAACCGACATCTGTCGTCAAACCGGAGGGCAAGTCATGAATCCAGATACCAAAATTTTAGTCGTCGCTGATTACGACTCGATCAAGAGCATGCTGAGCGAGGCTCTCAGCCAATATGGCAATGTCCAATTTACCTCGTCGCGTGAAGTGAAAAAAGAAATCGACCGAATCGCTCCTGATGTCGTTCTGATCGTTCAGCCAGAGGACGGCTCCGGGGTCGAGCTGGTGCAATACATACAGGGAGAGCTTCCGGAAGGGCTCGTCATTTTTTTGACGGAAAGGCAAGACTTTGGCTTGCTCCGTGATATCGTCCGTGCAGGGGCCATCGAGTATATTGTCATGCCGGATGAGCTGGCGTTGCTTACGGATCGTTTGGAGAAAATCGCCGAGCTGGGGGAGCAGCGGCAGCGGAAAAAGGGGACGGCTAGCTCCGGCAAAGCGTTTGTGCGCGGAAGAGGAAAAGTGTACTCCTTTTACAGTGGAAAAGGCGGAAGTGGACGCACGCAGCTGGCGACCGGGTTTGCTCAGGCGCTCAAGCTGGAATCGACCGCACGCGTTCTGTTGATCGATTTGAATCTCCAGTATGGCGGGGTAGAAACGTTTTTCTCGCTCGATAAGAGTAGGACGCTGGCCGACCTGGTCCCAGTCATGAACGAGATGAACGAAAATCATATTCGCAACGTGTCTTTGCGCGAGACGCATTCCAAGCTGGAGGTGCTCGCCAGTCCGCGTGATGCCGAAACAGCAGAAAACATGTCCGAGGAATTCATCACCAGACTGATTCGAGCAAGCCGGCGCAGCTACGACTTTGTGATTATCGATCTGCCGACTTATATGAATGAGCTGACGTATACGGCTCTAGAGGAATCAGACTTCATTTATTACGTGATGAATCTGGATACGCCGTCTGTCCAAATCTATCGGTTGACCGAAGAGCTGTTTAGAAGGCTGCGAATTGATACAGAGGGGCGGCTTGAGGTCGTGGTCAATCAGGTCGGAAGGGATAACGAGCTGACGGTATCCGATCTGAAGGGATTGATACAGGCTCCGATCGCCGCAGAAATCAGCCGTGATCACAAAGGTATTCAGGCTGCGGTGAATCTGGGTTTGCCTTTGCAACGGGAAGCCAACGAAAAAAAGCTGATTCCTGCGGCGAAGGAAATTCGAAAATGGGTGCTGACCAAGCTGTCGTAGGAGGGGGATTGCCATGGCGTTGTTCAGGCGAAAAGAGGAAAAGCACGTATTGACAGAAGAAGCCCCGCGCCCGGTAGCGGCTCCTGCGTATCACAATCCGTACATCGACGAGCTGGCGGAGCATTACAAATCAAAGCTTTTGCGCGAGACCAATCTCGAGAGATTGACGAGTCTCGCCCCGGGAGAAATGCGTCTCGCGATCGAGCGCATGGTATCCCAGTACATGTCGGAAGAGAAAGTCGTTATCCCGCGCAATGAAAAGGAAGTGCTCTTGACGCGGCTGATCAACGAATCGGTAGGACTCGGACCTTTGGAGCCGTTGCTCGCTGATCCGGAAATTACCGAGATCTCGATCAATGGTCATCAGGAGGTGTACATCGAGAAAAAAGGCAGGCTGGAGCTGACCGATCTGAAGTTTCGTGACGAGGAGCATCTTCGACATATCGTAGACCGGATCGTTGCCCCGCTTGGCCGCAGGATTGACGAAAGCTCTCCGATGGTCGATGCCAGACTGAAGGATGGCAGCCGTGTGAACGCGGTTATACCGCCGATCAGCCTCAACGGGACGCTCGTCTCGATTCGGAAATTTCGCAAGGAACCGTATTCCATGGAGGATCTCATGAATTTCGGGTCATTCGATGGAGCGATGTGCCGCTTTTTGCAGGCGATCGTAGAAGCCAAAATGAACGTGCTCATTTCAGGGGGCACGGGGAGCGGGAAGACGACACTGCTCAATGCGGTCTCGCGGTCGATCCCTTCCTATGAAAGGGTCATTACGATTGAAGACTCGGCGGAGCTCAAGCTGGATCGTTCCAACTGCATCGGGCTGGAGGCACGTCCGCCCAATATGGAAGGAAGAGGGGAAATCACGATACGGCATCTGGTGAAGAACTCGCTGCGGATGCGGCCAGATCGCATTATCGTCGGGGAGGTTCGCGGTGCAGAGGCATTCGACATGCTGCAGGCGATGAACACCGGTCACGAAGGCTCGCTTACGACGGTCCACGCCAATTCTCCGCAGGATGCGTTTACCCGGCTGGAGGGGATGGTGGTCATGGCGGGAATGGAGCTGCCCTCCTCCATTATCCGCGAGTACATCGTGAGTGCCTTGGATTTTATTGTGCAGGTTACGAGGCTTTCAGACGGGACGCGTAAAATGGTGTCTATCTCGGAAGTATTCACAGGATTAGACAAACAAGTCGTCGTAAATGAGATCTTCCGCTTCCAACGGATCGGGATGGGAAAAAAGGGTGAGGTGCTGGGGTATTTCACTCCGACGGGCAAGACTCCCCACAGTCTGGAGCGGCTGCGGATGTTTGGAATCGAGCTGGACGAATCCATGTTTACGATGGGCGAGGTGAACAAGCGTGAGCATCTCTATCCTGTTTAGTCTCTCGGTGCTGCTGGCGATCTGGGGGATGTACGAATACCTCGGCTACCGTGCGAAAAAGACAGAGTGGAAAAAGCGCACGGAGGAATGGTACGACATCAAAGCCAAACGGAAGAGCTTCATTATCGTGTGGGGGGATCGTTTTGACCGCACCTCGCACGCAAAGGAAGTCCAGCAAAAGCTGGTACGCGCCAATATTGCGCTGGCACCGTCCGAATATTACGGCATTCTGCTAATCGGGGCGATGGGTGTCGCTTTCTTCCTGAATAGTGTCGTAGGTCTGCACGCTCCAATCAACCTGGTGGGTGGCGCGGCTTGCATGTACATCGCCCAAAACCTGATGTTTATTATGCGGCGGAACAAATACCAGGAGAGACTGAACGACCAGCTGTCAGAGGTATGCCGCTTGCTCGCCAATTCCTTGCGGGCAGGTATGACGCTCTCACAGGGAATTGAGCTGGTGGCAAAAGAGATTCCGCAGCCGGCTGGGCAGGAATTCAGCCGCATGGCGCGTGAGCTGCAGCTGGGTGTCAGCTTTGACAGATCGCTGTCAGAAATGGAAAAGAGAATTCCAACAAGGGATTTCCGCATCTTCGCCGCTACATTGTTCATCCAGCGTAGAGCGGGGGGAAACCTGAGCGAGGTGCTTCAGGAGATGGCAGAGACATTGGAGGATCGCCGCATCGTCAATCAGGAGATCAAGACCATGACGGCTGAGCAGCGATACGTGTCCATCCTCGTCCCCATCATGCCGATCGCTCTCGTGCTCATGATGAACGCGATGAACAAAGGCTTCATCGATCCGTTGTTTTCAGGCTTTGGCCTTGTCCTGCTGGGCTTCTTCATCGTGGGTACCGTTCTTTCCTACGTCCTGGTCAAAAAAGTCACCAACATAAAGGTGTGAGAAAATGGACGCCCTGATCATCACGGTTCTGTTCTTGTTTCTGTTATTCTTCGTGATCTTTTTGAAAGAAGCGTTTAAATACTCAGTCGAAAAGGAAAAGCTGATTGCGCACGTCCATGATACGACAGGCAACAAGGTTTACGATGTGCGAAAGCGGCAGACCCCCTCGCAAAAGTGGCTCAAGCGGTTACTCACCTACAGCGATGACTACGCGGCACTGGGACAGCGCGTCAATTTTTTCAGTGAGTCTCACGAGGTGGAGGAGTGGCTGCTGAAGGCGGGACGTCCACTCGATTTGACAGAGGCACGGTTCCAGGGGGCAAAAATCCTGCTTGCCTTGTTCGGCTTTATCGCGGGAATAGCGTTTTTCCTATTGGGATTCCCGTTCGCACAGTTTGGCTTGATCATCTGGCCGTTAGCTGGGTACTTCCTGCCGATATTTTTGCTGAAAAGGAAAGCGCGCGAGAGGCAAAACCAGCTGCGCTACGACCTTCCGGAATTTCTCGACACGGTAAGCGTCACCCTTCAGGCTGGGGTCAGCCTCGATCAGGCACTGCGCGACGTCATCCAGTTTTTCCAGGGACCATTGCGGGAGGAATTCTCCCGGTTCAATCAGGAGCTGGATCTGGGGGTCCCGCGTGAAAAAGCGTATGAACAGCTGCTGCGGCGAAACGACAATCCGGAGTTTCAAATGCTGATCAAGGCGCTGATCCAAGGGATGCGGCTCGGGGTTCCGATCGCTGTCACCTTTAAAATCCAATCAGAAAATATGCGTCGCATTCGCAAGGAGCTAATCAAGGAAAAAGCAGCGAAGGCTTCGCCCAAGGTGACGCTGATCACGACTTTTGTGGTAGCACCGACAGCTATCATGCTCATAGGTGGGTTGATGGTGCTCAACATCATGGAGAACGTAAGCCTGTTTTCGAATTTGTTTGGAAAATAAAGGTAGAACTGTGAAGGAGGTGATGCCCCTCGGAAGGAAGGATATATCTGGAATTGTAGTTACTTGCAAAATAATTGACGAGAATGAGGGGAAGAAATGATGATGACAAACATAATGCAAAGCCTGTATGCAAAGGTAACCCATTCCTTACGCAACCAGAGGGGAGCACAAGCCATTGAATGGATTGCATTGGCAGGAGTTATTCTGGCTGTATTTGCGGCCATTCAAACGGTATTCGATGGCGATACGGCAGTCGGAAAAGCGGTATCCGAAACACTCTCCAATATTATCGGAAAACTGGACTGATCCATCTGGACGGTGCCGGTGAAAAGGGGATGCCCCAGTCGCCGGCACCTCTGCTACACATACATAACGGTTGAAATCACCAGCAGGGAGGGTTATCCGCTTGAAACGTATCAAGCCATTCGTACTGGCTGTCCTGATTCCCAGCTTCTTGCTTCTGCATGCTTGCTCTTCCGAGACGACAGCACCGCCCCCACCTGCAGCAACCACGGAACCCGCACAGCCAGCGGGATCAGTAGACAGTAGTGCTGCACAGCAGCAGTCAGAGCCCCCCCATGAGCCGAGCAGAGAGCAAAAGCTGGACGCCTTGAAGGCTTTGATTCCGGACAGCGTATCCAAAATCCCGGAAACGACAGAAGAATTCTACACGCAATCGCCTGGACGTTACGCGGGTATCCTCTACGGGGAAAAGAGTGAAGAAATCGAAGAGGTTTTGAAGCAGCTTCCGGCGATTGATAACCCGGACCAGGAAACGATCGAGCTGTATTACCGCGCCTTGCTAGGTTTGTTTGGGGAGGACTATCCAGACCCGCAGGATATTATGGAGCAGATGAAGCTTGCTTCCTTTGGCAGCCCGGAAATCGATGACCCTCGCTTCCAGTTCAAGGAGCAGTACAATGTGGAAATCCTGCTCGATGCGAGCGGCAGCATGGCGGCAAACGTGAACGGGCAGACAAAAATGGAAGCAGCCAAGAAGGCGATTCAAGCTTTTGCCGAATCCTTGCCGGAAAAAGCGAATGTTGCCCTGAGGGTGTACGGCCATGAAGGCAGCGGCAAGGATTCGGATAAAGCCCGATCCTGCAAGAGCAGTGAGCTGGTCTACCAACTGCAGCCCTATCAGGCACAGGGACTTTCAGCTGCCATGAACCAGTTCAAGCCTACCGGGTGGACTCCGCTCGCTTTGGCCATGCAGCAGGCACAAGACGATCTTGGCAAGTTCAGAGGCGAGAAAAACACGAACATCATCTATCTGGTGAGCGATGGAATTGAGACATGCGGCGGGGATCCTGTCGCGGTGGCGAAGCAGCTGGGCAGCTCCGATATCACCCCGATCGTCAATGTGGTCGGCTTTGGTGTGGACGGAGAAGGCCAGAAGCAGCTGAAGGAAGTGGCCAAGGCGGCAGGTGGGCGCTATGTATTGATCCAGGACCAGAGTGAGCTGGAAAAAGAATTGAACCGGGCAAGGGAAATGGCGGACAGGTGGAATGCCTGGAAGAGTGACGTTTCCCATGACGCACTTACCAAGCATATCTCGCAGTCGGTTGATATTTCAGACTTTGCCTTGGACTGGAAAGCGATCGCCAGAAACGAAAGCTACAATTTGAATTCTGCGATTATCTCGCTTCGGTATTTAAAAATCCTGCCTGATCCGATCACAGATGCACTCGATCAAATCAAAGAGAAGCAGCTGGACGCAGCGCTTTCGCGGGCAGACGAATTGGAGAAGTTTCTGGATACGTTGAACGACAAGTCGTACAAGGAAGCAAAAGAGACGATCGACAAGCAGTTTCACGCAAATGTGAAGACCAATTGACACGCCAGCTACACCACTTTTATGCCGTGAATTCTTGGCCGGGAGGTTGCGATTGTGAAGAGCAGGTTTATTCGTCCCGTTTTGGCAGGGACCTTTGCATTTTTCCTTCTTCTGTTGCAGTGCTTCCCTGTAGTTGTCATGGCAGCAAGCAGCAGATTACCCGTCCCGGATCTGCAGGCACCGGGCTATCAGCCTCCTGATTTGCAAGCACCGGACTGGGATACGCCAAACCTGGAGCCGCCACAGTGGGAAACGCCGATGCTGGAGTCCCCGCAGTGGGATACGCCAAAATTGCAGGCACCAAATCAGGGCGTGCCCAATCTGCAGGCGCCAGATAGAAACGTGGAGCCGCATCAGCCTACGGATTTGTCAACGGACCCAAAAGCACCGGAGCCATTCAGTGAAAAGAAAGAGTACGACATCATGAAACTTTCCATCAAAGACATGATGGGAGGGACCATGTCGTATTCAGCTGACCTGATCCAGCAGGGAGAAGTGGACCTGCGTACTGGCGCAGGAAAATACGGATTCTTCTTGCTGCAGGTAGGGCTGAAAGGCGTAGATATCGCTGCGAAGGATACACCCTTGGGCAATGTGACGAGCCTGACCCTCGATGGCCTGGATGGGAAAGCCGCCTATGACAGCTATCGTTTTGTCCTGCAGCAAAACCCTCTGAATACAGGGGCAAACATCAACACACTCGGTTCTTTTTCCAATGCAGCAAATGCTGCCAATGCCGCAAATCAAGTCAGAGTTCCTGGACTAGTTGCAGGACTGAACGTGGGGGTCGCCGCGATCAGTCTTCCCTTTGACACGTATGAGACGTTCAGCAAATTTGGTCAGGCGTTTGACAGCAGTCTTAGCGAGGATAAGCAAAACGAAAAGTTCGTAGATGGCGTAGGCGCTTTGGGCAGCACGCTAATGGATGCAGGAGTGATCGCTTCTGTCATACCGGGAGGACAGACAGTAGCCGGCGTATTGGTCATTACCGGAGGCATTCTCTGGGGCGTGAGCAAGCTGGTCAAGTGGAGCGACAAGCTTTCGAAGGGCGCGGTTTCCCGAGGCATTCGAGATGGAATCGGCAAAGCGGTAGGCTGGATGAAGTCGATATTTTCGAGCTAGTGATAACCTGATTCTCAGTTTATAACGGAGGTTTCGTCCGATGAAAGTGACAGAAACAGCACCGATCCGAGCGCAGATCGACAAAAACAAGCGCTTCCTGGAAAAACCGCAGCTGTTTAACCATGCGGCCAAAATCAATGATCGGCTTTACTACAACGTGCAGTATTGGAAGTGGGGCAAGAGCGAGGCATCCGGTTACCTCATTCTGAGTCCGGACGGAGACGTAGTGCCGCGGGAAGAAGCGGTGCCGGTATTGCGATTGTTCATGCTTCACAATGTGGCTGCGCACGAACTGAACAAGGAACTGGCCCCAGCTAAAGACAAACCGATCTGGATGTACACGGGGAAGCGGGATTGCCTGCAAGCCCTGCAGCCCCATTACGAGGAGCAAATGGAAGTTGCCATTCGCCGGGACATGAAAAGTCTTATCGACGTGTGCCAGTACGTGATAGAAACACGGGATCAGCTCCAGGCTCTCTATGACAAAGGGGTCGACTCGCTGAATCATGTGCTGAGGGTAGGCTATGTCACTTCCGAAGACAAAAAGGATCTGGACGATTTGTTTCACGAGGCGAATTACAAGCTCTACGTGGGTTTGCGCAGCCAGGCAGAAATCAGGGAATCTGTCGATCGATTGGCTGCATTCCTGCAAAAGGTTGAGGTGCCGCTTCCTGGCGAGTTGAAGTCCAAGCGCCAAAAATTGCTCGATTTGCTGGACTCCTACAGAGATAAAAAGCTGAGGGCCACCAATGACGACTCCATCAAAGGATTCGAGGCTGTTGCGTCAGGGCAGCCCGTTCCCTTTTCGTCCAAGCAGCAGCTGGTGGATGCGTTTGAGAAGAAGCAGGAATTTCATTTTCAGACCAAGATCGTTCCCATTATTCGAAATACGTAAAATTGGATGAGGCAGGGAGGAAGAAGCCATGAATCCGATGAGAGCAAGCATCCATTTTTATACACGAAATATTGAATCGCTGCTTTTGCTGTCCGCCGTCATCGTAATGCCTTTCTTGATCGTACACAACATGACCCTCAACTACGTGAATTTCCTGGCTGCCATCACGGGAGCCAAGGTCGTCTCCAGCTTTCTGAATCTGTTCCTGCTGCTGTTGTTTTTGATGATCGTGCAAATCCCGTTTGCCCAGTTCGTACTCTGTGACCTGGAAGGCGAGGAGCGTCCGCTGCGCAAGGCATTCCGGGCATTCGCCGAGCATGGCTTTGCCGTCTTCCTGTTTGGTGTCGTTTACGTACTGGCAGTATGTACAGGGATGCTTCTCTTTGTCATTCCGGGGCTGATCCTGCTTTTGCTGTTTTACCTCACGCCCTATTTGGTCGTGATGAAAGGAAAATCGCCATGGCAGTGCCTGCGAACGGCTTTGGATATGGGGAAAAAGCATTTTGTCCAAATTCTTGGTCTGCTATTGCTGGCAAGTGCAATCGAATGGGTGATCAGTTTGATCGGGCTTTATTCGGTGACTTTCATCACGACCAGCTTCGGGGCTGTATTTTTCACGCAAATGCTGTTGAACGTGATTCTCTTTCCCTTTGTAGCGATCCTGTTTACGATGTATACCTACAAATGGAGTACAGAGCGGGAACGGGTGGAGGACGTACTGGCACTGGAAGGATGATACCATGCGAAAATTACGTGCGAAGCTGAAGGATGAACGGGGCTCCGTAACGGTGGAGTTCATCGGCATCCTGCCCTTTGTATTTTTGATTCTGCTGATCTTGTGGCAGTTTTTGACCGGCGTGTACGCGGTCATCATCGCGCAGTCGGCTGCTAATGAAGCGGCAAAGGTGTACGCCATCACCGGAAATTCTGGCGAGGCACTGGATGCTGCGCAGCACATTGTGGGAAGTGCAGGTGGGGGCATTGCCTATAATGGCGGTGAGTCGAGCATTTCCGGTGACGGCAGTTACTTTACGGCGAGGGTCGGCGTGAACCTGGATTTGTTTTTTCTGCCGGACTTCATCAAAGATAATATGAGCGAGGAAGACAGGGTGATCTCCTTCTCGAGAGAGCTGCGGGGACGGGTGATTCATTAAAATGAGACAGGCGATCATGCACGTACGCAATGAACGAGGAAATGTCACGATCCTGGTGCTGACCATTTTTTTCTTCCTGCTCTTGGTGGTCTTTTCCGTCTTGTTTAACATCTCCACCATCTTCGTCGACAAGGAGGCAGCGGCAAACAGCGCCCAGCTGGCCAGCCTGGCGGCGACGGATATCCTTTACGATGAGGTGGAGGAGGCCATCAAAGTGTACGATCTTTCCATTGAGAGCTGGGTGGACCCGGTCTTTATCTGGGAGCTGGTAGAGGCGCAGATGGATACCATCCAAGCTTCCCATCCCGACTGGTCTTCGAGTGAAGTGAGGGCGGAAGCGATCGATCGCGTATTGCTCGCTGCCATTCCGACTTATCCAACGCTTGAGGCACATGTGCTAAAGGGATTGCATGATGCCTCGACCAAGATTCCAGGCGTCGTAAGGGAAATTCTGGCCAGCAACAAAAGCACTCTCGGCGGCTCCTCCCTCAAGCTTTTTAACGGAGAAGACCGGATCGAGGTGAGGACATCGGTCCGTTATGAGAGCCAATCATTCGGGCTGGATTTCATGCCTCTGCATAACGAGCAAATCTATCAGACAGGGGAAAGCAGGAGCATTGGCTTTATCAAGGTGACAGGATGGAAGCAGCCCCCCCAGGTGTTTACAGAGGGAAAGACGCTCTAAGGAGGCGGTATACGTGAGAGAAAAGCGCAGATGGCAGCGTATCCTTGGAGGCATACTCGTGACGCTCTTGCTGGCAGGCTGCTCAGTCGGCGCAGCAGGCTCCGTATTTTCCGCTCCTGAAGTACAGCTTCCCCAGACTGCACAGGAGCTGATCATGGCTGCACCAGGACCGCTGTCCGGCATTTCCTTTTACCTGCCGCAGCATCCTCAGCGTGAAAAAATTCAGCAGATCCTCGATGGATTACCTCCTCTCCTGGACGGCATGGATGAATCGCTGCTGAGACTCTACTGGTCAGACTTGCTCAGGCTGTTTTCCGAGGACTATTTGAGCCCGCAGATGGTAGTAGATCGGTGGAAGATGGCATCGTTCGGCAGCCCGGATATCGGCGATGCGCGCTTTTTGTTCCGGGAGCATTTCAACGTAGAAATCATCCTGGATGCCAGTGGAAGCATGCGCGAGAAAATCGGAGAGAAAACCAAGATGGAGCTGGCAAAAGAAGCGATCAAGGAGTTTGCCGAAGCCCTTCCGGAAGAGGCCAAGATTTCTTTGCGCGTATACGGTCATCAGGGAACCGGCTCCGATGCGGACAAACAGCGATCCTGCAGCAGCAGCGACATCGTCTATCCGCTCCAGTCCTACGATGCCCAGAGGCTGGACGAAGCACTCGGTTTGTTTGAGCCGGCTGGTTGGACGTCGCTCGCGTACTCCTTGCAAAAAGCCCGGGAAGATTTAGCTGCATTCCCGGCTGACCAAAATACGAACGTCATTTACCTGGTCAGCGATGGCATCGAGACGTGCGGGGGAGACCCGGTCGCGGTAGCCAAAGACCTGTCCCAGTCTGATGTTATGCCCCTGCTCAACGTCATTGGCTTTGACGTAGATGCCCAAGGGCAAAAGCAGCTGAAGGAAATCGCTCAGGCCTCGGAAGGGCTGTACGCCAACGTAACCAATCGCGATCAATTTCGGCAGGAGCTGGAGAGAGCCAAGGAAATCGCTCAGAAGTGGGAGCAGTGGAAAAAGGATGCGATGACAGAGATGGATGCAGTGCTCATCGACAGGCGGAAATGGATCGATGCGTACGATCGCGACTGGTATGAGAAAAATTGGCGAGAGAGTCTGAATATCGGAGCAGCCCTTGACTATTTGGAGGCGACGGGGAAGATCGGCAGCCAGGCCAAGGAATTTCTCCTTTCGCAAAGAGCGGGGAGGGAGCAATTGGCGACAGCTGCCAAGGATGAGCTGACAGATTATCTTGTCCATCTCACCAACAAGACCTATCAGGAAATGAAAAGCGATATCGAACAAAAATACAGCGGGAATTGATGCCCCGCTGTTTTGTTCGATCCTAGATATAGGTGAAGGTAACCACTTGCTGCAACTGCGTATCAACTCCAATCGCGATCGCCTTGAGTCCATCGGTGTAGTAAAAATATCGCTTCAGATCATCCGGGTTGGCAAAGGATGATTTGACCAGCTGAAAGGCTGTAGGGGTGAGCAGCTTTTGATTGCGGATAAACTCAGCCGCAGCCTGCTCCAGATCGGTTTCCTTGCTTGCAGGAGACGGTTTGTCATCGGGCTCGGCGACATCGATGGAGACGGACAGCGCCTGTTTGGAATTCGGGTCGATGATGGCGTGGTAGGCAGTGATTTCGCCTGGGGCTGGGTCACGCTTTAGAACAACGTGGACGGGAATGCCTCTAAAAATAGGTTCGCCAGTCGTCGATTCCACCAGCTTGGCTGGGTCCTCCAGCGTAATATCCCGATCCATGGTGTCGACGTCGACACGATAGTATTGTCTGACAGCAGCAGATGCGATCTGAGCGGCCTCTTCTTTGGTCAAGCCCTGTACTTGCTCGGGGGAAGCGATAGGGGTACAGCCGCTTAAAACGACAACCAGCAGAAGCAGCATGATCCTCATATACGTTTTCATTCGGATCCTCCGTATGTTCCTTGAAGTCACGTTCTATAGTAGCAGGGTTTGAGCCAGCCCGAAATCGATTTTCCTTTCCAGTACCTTACGAAGTTGTAAGCTTCGGATTACCTACGTATTTGTGGAAAACAAAGGAATTTTTGAGTGAAAAGACGAAATATTCGGAGTACGGTTATTAACGTAAGGGGGGAACGGGCATGAATGCAAAAGAGCTAAGTGACGCCATTCAAACCTATGTGAGAACGGAAACATTTCCGGTAGGTGTTTCCTTGGTGAAGGAGGAAGCGAACCTTCCACGGAAGGCGAAGCGGCCAACGCGAGACCTGGGCTACCAAATCACCATCTGCCAAGCAGTTGGATTTTCTCGCCGTTATGGATGGAGCATCGCGATGAACGGCGCGGATCTGTCCTGTCCGATCGCTCAAGTAGCTTTTGGCTACGAAGAGCAGCTGCCGTTTTACTCGGAAGGAAATCTTGCCTGTGGCATGTACACCGACTCCTTGGAGACAGGAGCAAAAAGCGAGCAGGATGTACCCAAGCTCTCCGCACAAGAGACCGGATACTATGTGTCCTATCCGCTGGAGAGGGCGGAAATAGACCCGGATGTAGTCGTCATATACGGAAACTCGGCGCAGGTGATGCGACTGGTAGCCGGCATGCTTTACAAGCGTGGTGGCTCTATTCCGTCAACCTTTTCCAGTCGCGCTGACTGTGCCGATATCGCGATCAAACCGCTGCAGACAGGAGAGCCGCAAGTGATTGTTCCCTGTTACGGCGACAGGCTGTTTGCGCAGACACAGGACCATGAGATGGCGTTCAGCTTCCATTTCCGCGACGCACAGGAGCTGGTAGAGGGACTAGCCGGGACGCAAAAAGGTGGCGTACGGTATCCGATACCATCGTTTCTGCGTTACCAGGCCGAGTTTCCGCCGACCTATCAGAAGCTCGTTGGTATGTTCGGAGAAGGCAAGGAAAAAGAGCTTACTTCCTAGGAAAGCGAAAAAGCCAGCTGTTTCGGTGGGACCGAGACTCGCTGGCTTTGTTTTTTCAAAGCTGTTGCCAGGCACGGACAGCCTCTATCGCCTGTTTATGACGATGGAGACTGTCCTTGATGTCATTCGTGGGTTACACCAGATTTTCCGGATTCAAGCCTTCCAACTCTGGCAGGACAAAACGGCCGTCTTTGCGGATCAGGACGTCATCGAACCAGATTTCGCCGCCGCCGTATTCGGGACGCTGGATTTGCACCAGATCCCAGTGAACGGAGGAACGGTTGCCGTTGTCTGCCACGGTATACGCATTGCCTGGCGTGAAGTGAAAGCTGCCGGCGATTTTTTCATCGAACAGGATGTCGAGCATCGGATGCAGGATGTGCGGGTTGAAGCCGATCGCGAATTCTCCGATGTAGCGAGCACCTTCGTCTGTGTCGAGGATGTCGTTTAAGGCCTTGGTGTTGGAGCTGGTGGCTTCCACGATCTTTCCTTCTTTAAAGGTGAACTGCACATCGGTGAAGGAAATACCGTTGTAGTTGGTCGCAGCGTTGTAGAAGATGGTGCCTTCTACAGAATCGCGTACAGGTGCGGTGTATACTTCTCCGTCAGGAATGTTGCGTTTGCCGTCGCATTTGATGGCGTTAATGCCTTTGATGGAGAAGCGCAGGTCGGTTTTCGGTCCAACGATGCGGACGCGGTCGGTGCGTTCCATCAGTTCCTTGAGCGGCGTCATGGCATTGGACATTTTTGCGTAGTCCAGGTTGCAGACGGAGAAATAGAAGTCCTCGAAGCCTTCCAAGCTCATGCTGGACAGCTGTGCCATCGATTTGTTCGGGTAGCGAAGGACTACCCAGCGTTTGTTTGGTACCCGCTCGTTTGTATGTACAGGCTGGTACAGCACGCGGGAATAGATGCCCATTTTATCTTCGGAAACATCGGCATATTCATTGATGTTGTCATAGGCGCGCACGGCGATGTACGCATCCATGTCTTTCATCCGGTCGTATTCGTATTTTGCCATCAAGGCCATATGCTCTTCGCTTGTTCCCTGGTACAGGGCGCGGTTTACTTCCTGATCCTTCAGGGTTACCAGAGGCAAAGCGCCTACCGCAAAAGCTTCACGAACAAGAGCACGTACCAGTTCGGGCTGCAGGCCTGTGTTTTCGATCAGGACCTTTTCCCCTTTTTGCAGATTGAGCGAGTAGCGGACAAGACGGCTTGCGAGTTCATTAATCCGTGGATCTGCCATTTTCGCAACCTCCATAATAAAAATTATTTTACTAAAAGTATTATCGCAAAATTCACGATTGCTTGCCAGTGTATATACAAAAGCTTATAAGCACGCTTCGTAGATCTTTATGATGTCCTCCGCGTTCAGCCTGCGGGAGCTGGGCAAGTATCCTACGCCTCGTCCACCGATGGTTACAGCCTCGTCAGCCATCCGCTTCAAGGCATCTCGTGTCACCCCGAAATCAGACAGACGCTCGGTAATTCCCATGCGCTCATACCAATGCTGGACAGCGTCAATCGTGGCCTCAGCTGCTGCCAGCTCATCCTCTGCAGTGACGCCGAAGCAGTGACGTCCCATGCGTGCCAGACGCTCTGGCCGGTCCGCGAGAATCACCTGCTTAAAATAAGGAAGAGATAGGATCGCAAGTCCTCGACCGTGTGCCATGTCGTAGATGCCACTCAGTGGATGCTCCACGCCGTGCAAGGGCATGCCCGCATTTCGACCGGCATTGGCAAACGGGCTGATCCCGAGCGTGCTTACCCAGAGCAGGGTGGAACGAGCCTCTTCATTGTCAGGCTGCTCGATGGCGGTGAGGGAATGCTCGACTACAAGTCTGATCAGTGTCTCTGATAATCCGTCCTGCACATGGGTGCCCGCTGCGCTGATCAAATAGCTTTCAAACAGATGCGAGAAAATGTCCGCGCACGCTTCTGCTGTGACGCGAGCAGGAACGGTGTACGTAATAGAGGGATCCAATATGGCAATCCTCGGATAGAGAGCAGGACCGTTAATGGACGATTTCTCATGAGTATCCCAATGTGTCAGAACACTGATGTTATTGGCTTCCGAGCCTGTAGCTGCTACAGTCGGGACAGTCAGGAGGGGCAAAGCGTCCTGGACGGGGACGAGCTCTTTCCCCGTGCCGCTTGGGTTGCCGCGCATATAGTCGTAGATCGGACGTCCAGAGCGGGCTGCAGCAGCAATCGCCTTGGATGCGTCCATGACAGAGCCGCCACCGACTGCGAGAATGAAGTCGCATCCGTTTTGTCGAGCGAGGGCTGCTCCGGCATCGACAGTAGCCGTCCGTGGGTTTGGTTCGATCTTGTCAAACAGGATGCTGTCTACATCCGCTTCCTGCAATAGCGCATGTACCCGGTCCAATAGCCCTGTGCGCTTTGCAGCATTGCCGCCGGTGACGAGCAACGCCTTTTTGCCCAAACTCTTTGCAGCCTCGCCCAAACGCTTCAACTCACCAAGGCCAAAGTAAATGTGGGTAGGAAACGATACCTCAAAGGGAAACATCTGAATACCTTCCTTCTTTCCGTATAGGTTGCACCAAAAATAGTTTATCACATGCTTAGAAAAGGAGCCCATTTTTAGGGCTCCTTTTGGCATTCATGCGGCGTTGGGCATCAAGCGATCTTGAATGTTTCACTGATATCGCGCAGGCGTTCGGAGAGCAGCAGCAAATGCTTTGCCAGCTGTCGCGATTTATCAATGGAGGCAGCCTGATCGCGGGAAGCGGCTCCCATTTCTTCTGTACTGCTCGAAGTCTCCTGGGAGATAGCCACAAAGGTAATAAGGGTATGATCTACTTCCTGCAGGCCAGAGGATATGCCGTCCAGTCGCGTGTTGGCTGCTTGAAGCTCTCCAGAAGTCTGGCCCACAGCAGTGCGCAGCTAGGTAAAGGTCGCTTCTGCTTCTGACAGCTTTTTCAGGCTTTGCTGGAGCTGTTTCCGCGCTTGGCTCGTTCCTCTGTGACCTGGAGTGTTTCTTTTTGGACGCCCTCCATCATTTTAGTGATTTCGATTGTCGCCTGTTCGGATTCGGTAGCGAGCTTGGTGACCTCGTCGGCTACAACCGCGAATCCACGGCCAGAGGCGCCTGCTCGGGCTGCCTCGATCGCGGCATTCATGGCGAGAAGCTTGGTCTGCTTCGCGATCGATTGGATCAGCATTACCGCTCTGCCGATGGAGTTGGATTGGTCGCGCAGGCCCGTCATTCGCTGGTCCAAACCGGTATAAGTAGTGGCAAAGCGAGTTATCAAGGCGTTCAGATCGTCGATGTGCTGATACCCGGTCTGAGTCACTTGCTCCATTTGACTCCCTGCATGCAGCATAGCTCCGATTTGGCTGAACAGCTCGTCCATGTCATTTTTCATATGGTGATAGGCGGAAGTAGCTGCAACCGTTGAGGCCGCCGTGGCGAATCTCTGGGCTTTCCTTATCCAAATTGGTGCGCTGGGTGAGCTCGCCGAGGCTTACTTGCTGCATGCCTTTTATCATGCTTTGAAAAGGGGCGGTAATCCCCTTGGTAATGAACCAGGATAAAAGGGCGGATACCAGCAGGCTGATCGCCACGGTAGACAAGATCAGCCGAGTGGTTTGATGCAAGGGACCCAGATACTCATCCTGGAGAACATCGATGACGTAGATGAAATTTTCATCCGGGGAATGAGTAAAAGCAAGCGTATGTACGGTGCCGTTTACGTTGACATGCATGACGCCAAATCGTTCCGTCTCCATTTGGCGAGCCACATCCTGAGGAATATCGATTGGCCCACTGGTTACGTTATCAATGGGATGAATTTCCCCTGCTTTTACGAGGTATTGCTGACGTTTAGTCCCTCATATAGAAGGTGAAACCGATCACAGAAGAAGAGATGAGCAAAATCCCGAGCAATGGAACGATCATCTTGGTGCGTAATCGAGTATGGCGATGTAGACGATAAAATGGTGCGATCAAAGCTGCAATGATTGCGTTGACTTTCACAGATGTTCCTCCTAGTCAAAATGACCTACTCATCCATCTATTGTAAGGAGAAAATGTAAAGCTGGTATGGAGGGTTTGTAAACGAATATTTACATAGGGTGTTCACATGAATTACTAGCAATTTCCGAACTATTGTCGAACGTAGTTCACGCATTTTTCGTTGATAAATGCGTATGATTGTGTTTTAATGTAGTTGAATCGTTCGTGAATTAACAGTAACTCAACCTTTTTAGCTGGGAAGGTGGCTCCTACAGTGGAAAAACAGGAACAACTCTACGAAGGTAAGGCGAAACGTATTTATCGGACATCGACGCCTGATCAATACTGGGTGGAGTATAAAGACGACGCAACAGCATTTAACGGAGAAAAAAGAGCGCAAATCACGGGCAAAGGCGAGCTCAACAACCGGATTACGGCAATCTTTTTTACGATGCTAAAAGAGCGTGGGATCGACAACCATTTTGTTCGT
Organism: Brevibacillus centrosporus; assembly: GCF_046622605.1. Classification (NCBI taxonomy): domain Bacteria; kingdom Bacillati; phylum Bacillota; class Bacilli; order Caryophanales; family Paenibacillaceae; genus Brevibacillus; species Brevibacillus centrosporus. The sequence goes on from NZ_CP176856.1 coordinate 631,604, forward strand.
CTGTTGTCAGCCACTGAGCAAGTCGTTCGCAAAGTGGAAATCATCCCTTTGGAAGTAGTCGTCCGCAATATCGCAGCAGGTTCTCTGGCGAAGCGGCTGGGTATGGAGGAAGGAACCCCTCTTCCGCAGCCTGTTGTCGAGTTTTACTACAAAGACGACGCATTGGGAGATCCGCTGGTGAATGCCTCTCACATCAAAGTGTTGGGGATCGCGAGCGAAAGCGATCAAGCGACTCTGGAGAAAATGGGTCTCGCAGTTAATGAAGTGCTGCGTCCATACTTGCGGGAGCGCAATATTACACTTGTCGATTTTAAATTGGAATTTGGGAAAACAGCGGACAGAGAGATTCTCCTCGCCGATGAAATATCGCCGGATACATGCCGGTTCTGGGACTCCGAAACAAACGAAAAGCTGGATAAAGACCGCTTCCGTCGTGATTTGGGCAACGTAGAAGAAGCTTATCAGGAAATGCTGAAGAGACTGGGAGGAGACGTACATGTTTAAAGCAATCGTATACGTAACTTTGCGCGAGAGCGTTTTGGACCCGCAAGGCCACGCAGTGAAAGGTGCCCTGCATTCCCTTGGTTTTGATGAAGTGAACAACGTACGCATCGGTAAGTACATGGAGCTTGAGCTGGGTACGAACGATCGTGCACAAGCAGAAGAGCGCGTTCGTGAAATGGCTGAAAAGCTTCTGGCCAATACGGTGGTTGAAGACTATCGCTTTGAGATCGTGGAGGGCTAACGTCATGCGAGTAGCGGTTATCGTCTTTCCCGGCTCCAATGCCGACATCGATTTGTACAACGCGGTTGAAGACGTCATGGGAGTGCCGGTAGATTACGTATGGCACTCGGATACAGATCTTTCTCCATATGACGCGATCCTGTTGCCAGGCGGCTTCTCCTATGGAGATTACCTGCGCTGTGGCGCCGTCGCCCGCTTTTCGCCGGTCATGGAACAAGTAGTGAAAGCAGCAGAGGAAGGCAAGCTGGTTATGGGGATCTGCAACGGTTTCCAGATCCTGACCGAAGTCGGACTGTTGCCAGGAGCTCTTCTGCGCAACCGTTCCCTCAAGTTCCGCTGCAAGCTGTCTGCGCTGCGCGTGGAAAACAACGATACCCCGTTTACCCGCGACTATGCGGTTGGGGAAGAAATTCATATTCCGATCGCTCATGGCGAAGGAAACTACTACTGTGATGAAGAGACACTGGCAAAGCTCAAAGCCAATGGCCAGATCGTCTTCCGCTATCACGGTGAAAACCCGAATGGCTCTCTTGAAGATATCGCGGGCATTTGCAACGAGCGTGGCAACGTGCTCGGTATGATGCCTCACCCAGAGCGTGCTGTCCACACTTGGATGACTTCCGATGACGGACGCCGTATGTTTACCTCGATCCTGAAGACGTGGAGGGAAAAAAGCAGTGTCACAACTCACGCATAAAGAACCGACAGCCGAACAAATTGCCGATCAGAAGCTCTACCGCGAGATTGGTCTGACGGATGAAGAATACCAACGCGTTGTAGACATCATCGGCCGCAAGCCGAACTGGACAGAGACTGGTCTTTACAGCGTTATGTGGTCGGAGCACTGCTCTTACAAAAACTCCAAGCCTGTCTTGCGCCGTTTCCCTACCAAGGGTCCACGCGTTCTGCAAGGTCCAGGGGAAGGTGCCGGTATCGTAGACATCGGCGACAAGCAAGCGGTTGTATTCAAAATCGAAAGCCATAACCACCCATCTGCAATCGAGCCTTACCAAGGTGCAGCGACAGGGGTGGGCGGTATTATCCGTGACGTGTTCTCCATGGGTGCTCGTCCGATTGCGGTATTGAACTCGCTTCGTTTCGGGGAACTGAAAACTCCTCGCGTGAAATATTTGTTTGAACACGTGGTTGCTGGTATCGCTGGCTACGGCAACTGCATCGGGATCCCGACAGTAGGCGGCGAAGTGAACTTCGACCCGACCTATGAAGGCAACCCGCTGGTAAACGCGATGTGCGTCGGCCTCATCGACCATGACAAGATTCAAAAGGGTGTGGCTTCCGGTATTGGCAACCCCGTCATTTACGTAGGCTCCAGCACGGGACGCGACGGTATTCACGGAGCGACCTTTGCTTCCGAAGAGCTCACCGAAGAATCGGAGAAAAAGCGTCCAGCTGTACAAGTGGGCGACCCGTTCATGGAAAAGCTGTTGCTCGAAGCATGCCTGGAGCTGATCGACACTGGGATCGTCGTAGGGATTCAGGACATGGGTGCAGCGGGTCTTACCAGCTCCAGCTCCGAGATGGCCTCCAAAGCGGGCAACGGTATCGAAATGAATCTGGATCTCGTTCCACAGCGTGAAGCAGGCATGTCTGCTTACGAAATGATGCTCTCCGAATCCCAAGAGCGCATGCTCGTTGTCGTAGAAAAAGGCAAGGAAGCAGAAGCGATTTCGATTTTCGATAAATGGGGCTTGGCATCTGCGGTCGTGGGTAAAGTAACGGAAGACAGCCTGCTGCGCCTGCTGCACAGAGGCGAAGTCGTTGCTGAAGTACCTGTAAACAGCCTGGCAGATGAAGCGCCTGTGTACCACCGTCCATCGGCAGTACCTGCTTACTATGAAGCAAATGCGAATGTGGATGCAGTAGCGGCTATCAGCCAGCCTGCTGACCTGAACGAAACGCTGAAAAGCTTGCTCGCTCAGCCTACTGTAGCGAACAAATCGTGGGTGTATGAGCAGTACGATCACATCGTGCGTGCAAACACCGCAGTCAAGCCTGGCTCTGACGCAGCGGTCGTGATGGTTCGCGGCACGCGCAAGGCGCTGGCGATGAGCACGGATTGCAACGGACGCTATGTTTACCTCGATCCAAAAGTAGGCGGCGCGATTGCGGTAGCCGAATCGGCTCGTAACGTCGTTTGCTCCGGAGCAGAGCCACTGGCGATCACAGACTGCCTGAACTTCGGCAGCCCGGAAAAGCCTGAGGTGTTCTGGCAGTTTGAACAAGCGTGCGAAGGGATGAGCGAAGCGTGCGTAGCGTTGGATTCCCCTGTCATCGGCGGGAACGTATCCTTCTACAACGAGCGCAGCGGCGACGCGATCTACCCGACTCCTACTGTCGGTATGGTTGGTTTGATCACGGATGTGGATCACATCACTACGCAAAACTTCAAGCACGAAGGCGACGCGATCATCCTGTTGGGTGAGACATTCGCGGAGCTGGGCGGCTCCGAATATCAAAAGCTGGCGACAGGCGCTATCTCGGGCCGTCCGCCGCAAATCGATCTGGCGAAAGAAGCAGCTGTTCAAAAGGCGACGCTGGCTGCGATCCGTCAAGGCCTCGTCAAGTCTGCTCACGACCTGTCTGAAGGCGGTCTGGGTGTAGCCCTGGCAGAATCCTGCTTCGGAGAGGGCTTCGGTGCGAAGGTGTCTCTGGAATCCGAACTGCGTCCAGACGTTCTCTTGTTTAGTGAGTCGCAATCCCGTATCTTGCTCAGTACATCCGAGGGCAAGGCGCAGGCTCTGCTTGCTTTGGCAGCGCAGCATGGTGTGCCAGCGAAGCAAATCGGAACGACAGGCGGAGATAAACTGGTGATCAACGTGAACGGTACAGAAGCGGTCAACGCTTCGATTCAAGAGGTGAAAGCAGCCTGGAAGGATGCGATTCCATGTTTGATCGGGTAATCTGGGACGAACTGAATGAAGAATGCGGCGTCTTTGGCATCTACAACCACAAGGAAGCTCCCCAGCTGACTTACTTGGGGCTGCATGCTCTGCAGCATCGCGGTCAGGAGAGCGCAGGTATCTGCGCCTCCGACGGCGAGAAGTGGTATAAGCACCGTGGAATGGGCCTCGTATCGGAAGCGTTTGGCAAAGGCGATCTGGAGAAGTTCAAAGGTCACATCGCTATTGGACACACACGCTATACCACAGCAGGCTCCAGCAAAATCGAAAACGCGCAGCCGCTCTTTTTCCGCTACGCACAGGGCAGCATGGCCGTCGCGCACAACGGAAACCTAGTGAATGCGGCTGTACTCCGCAAAGAGCTGGAAGCAAAAGGCTCCATTTTCCAAACAACCAGTGACACAGAAGTCATCGCCCATCTGATTGCACGCTCGGAGCGTCCTGATCTGCCGGGCGCGGTAAAAGATGCCCTGCAGCACATTAAAGGTGCCTATGCGCTGTGTGTCATGAACCAAAATCAGCTGGTGATCGCTCTCGATCCAAACGGGCTGCGCCCGCTGTCTCTTGGTCGATTGGGAGACGCCATCTGTGTCGCTTCTGAAACCTGTGCGTTTGACATCATCGGTGCCGAGTACTGGCGCGATGTTCAACCAGGCGAGCTCATTATCGTGGATGAAAACGGCATTGTAGAAACCTCGCACACTGAAAAGACACAGCGCTCGATGTGCATCTTTGAATACATTTACTTCGCACGTCCCGACAGCGATATCGACGGGATCAACGTGCACATGGCGCGCAAACGCCTCGGCAAGCAGCTTGCCAAAGAAGCTTCCATTGATGCAGATGTCATCATCGGGGTACCCGATTCAAGTACTTCCGCTGCTATCGGGTTTGCGGAAGCGACAGGTATTCCTTATGAGATCGGTTTGATCAAAAATCGCTATGTAGGCCGTACGTTTATTCAACCGAGCCAGGAGCTGCGTGAACGCGCGGTTCATCTGAAGCTGTCTGCTGTACGCAAGGTAGTGGAAGGCAAACGCGTCGTGATGATTGACGATTCCATCGTTCGTGGTACTACGAGCAACCGCATTGTCCGTATGCTGCGTGAAGCGGGTGCAAAAGAAGTCCATGTACGCATCAGCTCTCCGCCTGTCATGAATCCGTGCTTCTACGGCATTGACACCTCGTCTCGTGAAGAGTTGATCGCGGCTACCAAATCCATTGAGGAAATCCGCCTGGCTATCGAGGCAGATTCGCTTTCGTTCCTGTCTGTAGAAGGAATGCTCGAAGCGATCGGCCGCGAAGACTCGGCTCCGAATAGAGGCCATTGTCTTGCTTGCTTTACCGGACAATACCCGACTGAAATCGATTTTGAAGAAGCGTTGCCAGCGCTCAAGTGCTAGGGCAGGCTAGCACCTCGTCCAAGGGGGAGAAACGATGAGTGAAGCATACAAACAAGCAGGCGTAGATATCGACGCGGGGAACGAAGCTGTCGAGCGCATGAAAAAACACGTAAAACGGACATTCCGTCCCGAGGTGCTGACCGATTTGGGCGGCTTCGGTGCGCTGTTCCGCATGGATACAAAGAAATACGAAAAGCCGGTACTCGTATCGGGTACAGACGGTGTCGGCACAAAGCTGAAGCTGGCATTTGCGATGGATAAGCACGATACCATTGGCATTGACGCTGTAGCAATGTGCGTGAACGACGTGGTTGTGCAAGGGGCAGAGCCGCTCTTTTTCCTCGACTACCTGGCTGTCGATAAAGTGATTCCGGAAAAGATCGAAGCGATCGTTAAAGGGATTGCAGATGGCTGCTCCCAGGCAGGCTGTTCCCTGATCGGTGGGGAAACGGCGGAAATGCCGGGCATGTATTCGGAAGGCGAGTATGATATCGCTGGCTTTACCGTAGGTGTTGTAGACGAGAGCAAGATGATCACCGGTTCTACTGTCGCAGCAGGCGATGTGTTGATTGGCCTGGCGTCCAGCGGCGTGCACAGCAACGGTTTTTCTCTCGTGCGCAAGGTGCTTCTGGCGGACAAAGGCATGTCCTTGCACGATCATGTAGATGTGCTTGGGAAAAAGCTGGGCGAAGAGCTGTTGACCCCTACCCGCATTTACGTGAAGCAGGTTCTCTCCGTCCTGGAATCGTTTGAAGTCAAAGCGCTGGCGCATATTACAGGCGGCGGCTTCACCGAAAACATCCCGCGTGTCCTTCCAGAAGGTACGCAAGCTGTGATCGATGTCGGTTCCTGGCCTGTACTGCCGATCTTCTCTCTCGTTCAGGAAGCGGGCGGCATTTCCTATCCGGACATGTACAAAACGTTTAATATGGGGATTGGCATGATGCTGGTTGTCAAACAAGAGGATGCTGTCCCAGTGATCGAGAAACTGCAGGAGCTCGGAGAAAAGCCTTACCTGATCGGAAATATTCAGGCGGGTGAACGCAAGGTCGTATACAACGGGGTGGAATGGTGAAAAAGGTAGCCATTTTCGCCTCGGGCAGCGGCTCGAACTTTGAAGCGATCGTGCAAGCCGTACAAAGCGGACGACTGAAGGGTGTGGAGGTCTCGCTGCTCATCTGCGACAAGCCGGGAGCAAAAGTGTTGGAGCGCGCAGAGCGTCTCGGTATTGAGGCGTTTGTGTTTCTGCCAAAAGCGTATGCGGATAAAACGGCATTTGAGACCGAGATCGTGGCAGAGCTGCAAAAGCGCGGTGTTTCTCTCGTCGTCCTGGCTGGTTACATGCGCTTGGTTGGAGAGACGCTGCTTGCTGCCTATGAAGGCCGCATTATCAACCTGCATCCGTCCCTTTTGCCAGCATTTACGGGCAAGGATGCGGTTGGTCAGGCACTGGCATACGGGGTAAAGATTACGGGGGTAACGGTACATGTGGTGGACGCCGGACTGGATACCGGGCCGATCATCGCACAGATTCCCGTAGCCGTGCAGGAAAACGATACAGCGGAAACATTGGCGGCGCGCATCCATGAGGTCGAGCATGGTCTTTTGGTAGACGTGATCGGCTGGTTGGTAGAAGGACGAGTGAAGCTGGAAGGACGCCATGTCCAGCTGGTGTAATTCAATAGGTAGGAAAGGCGCTTACGTTCTTGGAACAAGCGCTTTTTTCGTTTTCGTGAAACCATGACAAGCGTGGAGATAGCAAACCAAATGGAGTCTCTCGACATATGGTGAATAGAAGAGCAAAGCCGTAATCGAGGAGGGGCCCATTTGAGCGGAGATTTTGTTGCCGATTTGCTGGGCAAGCTAAGCAAGAAGACAGGGCGGGAATGGACACTGGCCGACATTATGAAGCTTGCCGAAAAATTCCCGAAAGGCGGCTCCCAGGACATAGACGCGGTCATGAGTGAGCTGTCCGATATGGGGCTGAATGTTCCGGAAGAAACAAAGGAAAAAGTGAAGGAACGGATGAAAAGCGGAAAATCCCTGACGATGGATGAGCTGGGAAGCCTGATGCGCAAGGACGTCAAAGGGAAGCGGAGCAAAGTCAAAAAACCGAAGCCGGCAGCAGGAAGAGGCAAGCCGCTTTCACTCGCGCAACGTGTGAAAAAGTTGTCGGCCAAGAAAAAGAAAAACCGGTAAATAGGTGCATATGGATAGAAAAAAGCAGTCGCGAGTGCAGAACAAGCACAGGCGGCTGCATTTGTTTTGCCTGACGAAAACCTTGATGAAAACGTACATTTATGTTTTAATAGGAATGGAATGTTCGTGTTTTGTTTGAAAAATACGCAACCAAGCATCGAAGAACAGCCTCGTAGTGGTTTTCTGAGGTAAACTATCCAAAAGTCCAGGAGGTTCTATCCGTGAGTGTGAAAAAAGCGTTGATCAGCGTTTCTGACAAGACAGGATTGATACCGTTTGCTCGTCGTCTGGCTGCTGCCGGAGTAGAGATCATTTCAACCGGAGGTACAGCTTCTCTCTTGAAGGAAGCGGGTGTTCCTGTCATCGGCATTTCCGAAGTAACCGGGTTTCCAGAAATTCTGGACGGCCGCGTCAAAACGCTGCATCCGAATATCCATAGCGGTCTTCTGGCTGTGCGCGATAATGAAGCTCATCAAAAGCAGTTGAAAGAACTTGCGATCGAGACCATTGATCTGGTTGTCGTGAACCTGTATCCATTTAAAGAAACCATTGCCAAGCCAGATGTTACATTTGAAGAGGCAATTGAAAATATTGATATTGGCGGACCGACTATGCTGCGTTCCGCTGCGAAAAACCACGCGTTTGTCAGTGTCGTCGTCGATGCGGCTGATTACGAGACAGTGGCATCCGAGATTGAAGCGAACCAGGACACGACGCTTGAGACTCGCCGCAAACTGGCTGCGAAAGTATTCCGTCACACAGCAGCGTACGATGCCCTCATCTCCCGTTACTTGAGCGAACAGGTGGGCGAGCTCTTGCCAGAGAGCTTCACAGTGACCTATGAGAAGGCACAAGACCTGCGCTACGGCGAAAATCCGCACCAACGTGCAGCCTTTTACCGCGAGCCGCTGGCGGGCACTGCAAGTATCGCATACGCGGAGCAGCTGCATGGCAAAGAGCTTTCTTACAATAATATTAACGACGCAGATGCAGCACTTGCGATCGTCCGTGAGTTCACGGAGCCGGCTGTTGTGGCGATCAAGCATTCCAACCCTTGTGGAGTAGGAATCGGGACAACCATTCGCGAAGCTTATCAGAAAGCATACGAAGCAGATGCCGTATCCATCTTTGGCGGTATCGTCGCAGCCAACCGCACGATTGACCGTGACACGGCACTTGCGATGAAAGAGATCTTCCTGGAAATTATCCTCGCACCAGACTTTACAGAAGAAGCGCTGGCTGTATTGACCGAGAAAAAGAACCTGCGTCTCCTGCGCATCCCTACCTTGAATGAGGCTTCGGTAAAAGCGAATCATTTCCGCGTAGCACCTGTTGCTGGCGGCGCCTTGGTTCAGGATTACGATCTGAAACAGCTGGAGGAATCCGAAGTTCGTGTCGTGACGGATCGCGAGCCAACTGCGGAAGAGATGGAACAGCTGAAATTTGCTTGGAAAGTAGTCAAGCATGTGAAGTCCAACGCCATTTTGCTGGCGAAAGACAACATGACTGTCGGTGTAGGGGCAGGTCAAATGAACCGCGTCGGCTCCGCGAAGATCGCGATCGAGCAGGCCAACGATCTGGCAAAAGGCTCTGTATTGGCTTCTGATGCCTTCTTCCCGATGTCTGATACGGTTGAAGCAGCGGCAGCAGCCGGGATTACAGCGATTATTCAGCCAGGCGGCTCGGTACGTGACCAAGAGTCTATCGACGCTTGCAATCGCTTTGGGATTGCCATGATCTTCACAGGTACTCGTCACTTCAAACACTAATAGAGCGCATGACCTCTAGCACAGGAGGAAATACGATGAATGTTCTGGTAATCGGCAGTGGCGGTCGTGAGCACACGATTGCATGGAAGCTGCTGCAAAGCCCGCAGGTGAAAAAGGTGTATTGCGCGCCGGGAAATGGCGGGACTGCGCAAATCGCTCAAAATGTACCGATTGGTGTCAATGACTTCGCGGCACTGGCCCAGTTTGTCAAAGACGAAGGGATCGACTTGACGGTTGTCGGCCCAGAAGATCCTCTCTTGGGAGGCATCGTAGACTTTTTCGAGGAACGCAACCTGCCGATCTTTGGTCCAAATGGCAGAGCGGCTATGATCGAAGGCAGCAAATCGTTTGCCAAACGCCTGATGATGCGCTACAACATCCCGACCTCGGCGTATGAATCTTTTATTGACTACGAATCGGCAATCGCCTTCGTGCGTGAGCAAGGTGCACCAATCGTCATCAAAGCCGATGGCCTGGCAGCCGGAAAAGGCGTCGTCGTAGCCGAAACGCTGGAAGAGGCAGAGGAAGCCCTTCGCCAGATCATGGAGGAGAGTATTTTCGGGGAAGCAGGCACGCGTGTGGTCGTCGAGGAGTGCATGTTTGGCGAGGAGCTTTCCTTGCTGTCCTTCGTCGACGGAGAAACTGTCAAGCCGATGATCACTTCTCAGGATCACAAGCGAATTTTCAACGATGACCGCGGCCCGAACACAGGGGGCATGGGGACGTACGCTCCGGTTCCGCAAATGTCTGAGGAGCTGGTTGACCAGATCGTGGAGACGATCGTCAAACCGATGGCAAAAGGAATGGCGCAAGACGGAATTCCGTTCAAAGGCATTCTCTACACCGGCTTAATGATTACGGAGCAAGGTCCGAAAGTGGTGGAATTCAACGCGCGCTTTGGAGATCCCGAGACGCAGGTGATACTGCCTTTGCTCGAGACAGACCTGCTGGAGATCGTAGTCGCTACCATCAAGGGTGAGCTGGATACCGTTGATGTGAAGTGGAAAAAAGGCAGCGCTGTATGTGTTGTGATGGCAGCTCCGGGTTATCCGGGGGACTATCCAAAAGGTCAGCTGATTGAAGGCTTGGATCGCACAGGAGAGAACGTTACCGTTTTCCATGCAGGAACGAAGGCTGCCGAAGAGGGCATCGTCACCAGTGGCGGACGCGTGTTGGGTGTGACCGCAACGGGAGAAGATCTGGAGAAAGCGCGCGCAGCCGCCTATGAAACGGTGCAGGCCATCTCGTTTGAGGGAGCGCAGTATCGGACAGACATTGCCGCAAAAGCAATGCGTCATCAAAATAACAGCCGATAACAAAAGCAGCAGCCCAGGCATTTTCGCGCCTGGGCTGCTGTCGTATTCGCTAAATGAGACTATGCTTCGATGTTCTGGCTTACGCTGACAGGGACAGAGGCACGTTTGCGCTGCTTGACAGCAGACAGTCTCGCCAGAAAATAAACGATCAAAAACAACACCATTAAAAGCGCCGACAAACGGTACATCATCGCGTAGCTGGTTTGTGCAGCGATGGTGCCGAGCAGGATGGAGCCGACAGCGATCCCGCAGTCGATGGAGTTTAAAAAGAAGCCATTGGCCATACCGCGTTGCTCCGGCTTCACTTCTTTTACCATCCAGGCTTGGGTAGACGGCTGGATGCATCCATAGCCAGCACCGTACAAGAGAGCGGAGATAATGAGGATCACATCGCTCTTTACATAGGATAGACCGATCAAGCCGAGAATAATGAAGATGGCTCCCGGAGGAAAGACGGCGATATGCCCCTTTTTATCGAAAAGCTTGCCAGAAATGGGGCGAACGAGGACGATTGCGACCGCGTTGCAGAGGAAAAACCAGCTGATGTGCTCGATATTTGCTTCTCTGCCATAAAGGGCGAGAAAGCTAACCAACCCGCCGTATGTGACGGACATGCAAAAATTCAGGAAAGCGGGCAGCAGAATTTTTCTGTCGTAAAACCGTTTCAGTCCCTTTTCCTGCGCATGTGCGCCCAAAGTAGGCTGTCTATAAGCGCGAATAATGGAGACGATCGGGAAAATCAACACGATAGCAGCCACGCCAACGGACAGCATGGACCCAAAACCAAACGCGGACAGAACGCCAAGTCCGATCATCGGACCCAAAGCTTGCGCAAGGCTTTGCGACAGACCGTAGTAGCCCATCCCTTCTCCTAACCGTTTGGAAGGGATCGCATTCGTCACGACCGTTGGGAGAGTAGTACTGCTGATCCCGAATCCGAAACCAAACAGGGCGCGCATGATGAGCAGAAGAGTCATGGAGCTGGTCCAATAATACCCGGCGGTTGTAAGACCGACTATACACAAGCCAACGATCAGAATCCTCTTACTGCTTTTACTCTTCAACCACTCGCCCGTAAATACCCTGGCAACGACTGCCCCTAAAGCGAAAAAGCTGGCAGTTAAACCTGCTGTAAAGTCATTAGCTAAGTAAGTTTCCTTTGCGTAAGTAGGAAAGGTAGGTAATTGCATTTGAATGATCAGAAATAAAAAGAAGTTACTCAGTGTGATCAGGATAAAATCCTTAGACCACAGTTTCTCTCGCTGTTCTCCCACAGATGACACTCCTATTCTCTTGTATGTCTGTTTACGTTCTCGGCAATTCGGATCAAGGTTTGCCTTAGTATCTGCAGCTCCTCTTCGCTCATCCCGTCGACTACCTCCGAAATGGCCTTTGCTTCAGCAGGTGTCGCGAGCTCAATCCATTCCCGTCCTTTGTCAGAGAGCATGAGCAAATAAGCACGCCGATCCGTCTCGCTGAGCTTTTTCTCGATGAAGCCTTTTTTTGCCAAAGCGTCAAGAATTCGTGTAATGGTAGGCTGGTCCTTGGTGGTGCGGATTGCCAGCTCTTTTTGATTGATGCCCTCTTGCTTGCTCAAGCAAAAAAGAACAGAAAACTGCTCCGGGGTCAAATCAAATTCCCGCAGATAGGTGGTGACATGCATGACGATTTTCCGATACGTCTTGCCCATCAGAAAACCAATGGATTCATCCTGCCAGTAGTCGTTCAAGGGTCGATCCTTCTTTCATTAAAAATACTTGCTGTGACAATTATATGCTAAACAAGTAATTTTGCAAAGAAAAAGTACCGCCAAAAATTATTGGCGGTATCTTCCTTTTCTTTTGGAGCTCGCATAGACGAAATAGCCCATCACAGCGATTACCCCGACTATGGCAGCGATGACAAACAGGTTGTGGGAAAGCCATTCGTAAAGCGGAGGTCCGTTCAGCATGCCCTTCTCCTCCTAGGAATAGGTTGGATATCGATGCTCGTCGTGACTGTAGTGTTCGGATTGACTTTTCTCGGTTGTCGATTCTGTAGAGGAGGACGTGTTCGAAGCGGAGGCTGATGTAGCCTTGGATTCCTTGTCCTCTGAGCGAAACGATACGAATTCCCTCGCTGCTTTTTCCATAAGCTCATCCTCAGGGGACAGGTGAGGGCCATTGGAACCATCATGATTTTGTTTCATAGAAGGAGCAGAGCTCGCTTTGCTGTTCTCTGTGCTGCTTGCCTTCGTCTCTACATTCTTTCGGGCGTTCAAGGTACGAGCTACCTGACCCATCACCATTTGAAAGCCTTTGCCTTTCGCTTGGGCGATCATGTCCTGCATTCCCCGCATTCCTTTTTCCGAGCCAGTATTGATGCCCAGAGCGCGGTACATCATGCAATGTCTGGTCACACCCTCAGCCACTTTCATTGCGGAAAAAGCCATGAGAAGCCAAGGGGCATTGTAGGGGCGTCGGCTCATTTTGCCGATGCCGTAAGCCAGTCCCAAAAGTCCTCCGGTAATTCGGATGATGGCATCTGTTGTTCCGAGGTTCTTATGCATCGCAATCTGCCTCCTATGCGAATCCTTTTTTCTAGGGATAGTTTTTGTTGTTCGGAAGGGATACACCCCCGGAAATTGTTGCTAGGAGGCGAGCAGGACTCCTGTCTTTTAGCGGCGAAGGAGTAAGTGATCGTAATGAATGAGCATTCAGTTGGTGGAGAAAAAGACGAGGAGGAGAGAGAAAATGCGTGTAAGACCGATATCTGCAGAGGCCCATTTGCAACTGATCCGCGTCAGCAGAAGGCTTTCGCCGGCCACAATATGGATTCGTGGTGCGCAAGTTTTGAATGTCTATACAAAATCGTGGCAAAACGTCCATGTAGTCACTTCCGGTGATCGAATCGCTTATGTAGGGGAAAAAGAGCCGCTGGTCGATGAGCATACGCAAATTGTGGATGCAAGCGGGCAATACCTGGTGCCGGGATACTTCGAGCCGCACGCCCACCCTTTTCAATGGTACAACCCGTATACGCTCGCTGATTTTGCGCTGCAAAGAGGGACGACTACACTGGTTTCCGATACGCTGATGCTGATGAACCTGCCCTTTAGCCAGGTGTCGTCGATCATGGAATCGCTCTCTGCTCATCCTGTGAAGCAATACTATTGGGCGAGACTAGACCCGCAGACAGGAAAAGAACATCGGAAGTTTACACGGGAAGGCCTGACACGGATGCTGGAGCACCCGCTTGTTGTGCAAGGCGGAGAGTTGACAGACTGGCAAGGGGTTCTGGGGGAGGACGAGAAAATCCTGTTTGGACTCAAGCACGCACGCGACTTGGGCAAACGCATGGAGGGCCATCACCCGGGTGCCTCGGTGGAGACGCTTAATACAGCGGGAGCCGCAGGCATCACGGCTTGTCACGAGGGGATCACGGCACAAGACCTTTTGTCTCGCCTGCAGCTCGGGATGTATGCAACGCTGCGGCACTCCTCGATTCGCCCGGACTTGCCTGATCTAGTCAAAGGCTGGCTCGAGCTGGGACTTCCGTGGTCCTCGCGAATGATGCTGACTTCAGACGGCAGCACGCCTCCGATGCATCGAAACGGATTGATGGACGGAACGATTCGGGTGGCGATCGAAGCGGGCATGCCAGCGGAAGAAGCGTACGTCATGGCAACGCTGAATCCGGCCGTTTACTACGGGCTCGACGCTGAAATAGGCGGCATTGCACCGGGAAGAATCGCCGATATGCTGCTTTTATCGGATAAACATGATCCGACACCTGCCGTCGTCTTTGCCAATGGGGTACGAGCGGCAGAAGGCGGTGAGATTCTCGTGCCGACTGTCGAACAAAGGTGGCAAGACTGCTCGTTCCCGGCATTTGACCCGTTAGAGAAGCGGACTTGCGCAGAGTGGTTCCGGCTGCAACCGATAGAGGGAAAAGCACCTGTGGTTCACATGCTCAATGCTGTCATCACGCGATTGGAAATGGAAGAGCTGCCCACAGACGAGCGTGGAGATGTTTCCATTCAAGACGATCCAGAGCTTGCCTTTCTCGTGCTGATTGACCCTGTCGGGCAAAGGCGGAGCGCTGCGGTGCTGCGGGGGTACGGACGGGATCTAGAGGGGTTGGCGAGCAGCTATACGGCATCAGGAGAATGGATCGTCATCGGGCGCGATCCGAATGCTATGACGGCAGCACTAAAGCGAGTCCGGGAAATGGGCGGGGGGATTGTCCTCATGGATCGAGGAGCAATCGTCTGCGAATGCCCGCTGCCTTTGGCAGGGAAGTTTTCAGACGCCCCTATGCCAGAGGTTATAGATATGGCAGTGGCGTTAACAGAGCTGCTGCAGGAAAAAGGGTATAGGCATTTCGATCCAATCTACTCCCTGTTATTTTTCACCGCGACCCACTTGCCGTACGCGCGTTTGACAGCAGACGGCATAGTCGATGTCAAAAGCAGTCGAATCGTGATTCCATCACTTCCACTCCCTTGAGTGGAAGCTTTTTATTCGTAAGTTAATGCTTTGCCACGTGAAAGCAATGATATATTATTTTAAGTTCAATCTGATTCCAAAATCGATGAGTATGTATTGGTTAACCATGTATCTTAAAATTATATTTTTTCTCTTGTAAATTTTTCGATTTATTTTACAATAAAGAAGAACCAGGCCATATCTATCTTTATACCTATTAGAAGAAGTGCTTACAAAGTCGCAACCTGGTAAAGGAAAGAGCTGGGCTGGGAAAAACCAAAAATAAAGAAATATTAAAGGGGGATTCAATTCCGCATGAAAAAGCGCTCTCACATCAGCATTCTATCTGCGGTATTGGTAGCAAGCGTTGCGTTGACAGGTTGCGCAGGTGGTAACAGCTCAGCAGGAGGAAACAATGCAAGCGGCGGCAGCAGCACACCGCCGGCACAGACACAGCCAAGCACTTCCGGAAGTAGTGGCGGTACAGCAGCTCCTGCAAATGGTGGAGTTATCAAAATTGCAACGCAAACCCCTCTCTCCGGGAACCAGTCCTCCCTCGGGGACGCGATCAAGACGGGTGCAGAGTACGCTCTGAACAAGCGGAAGGAAGAATTCAAGGCATTGGGCTTTGACATCCAGCTTTTCCCTCAGGATGACCAGGCTGACCCGAAAATCGGGGTATCGAATGCGGAAATGCTGATTTCCGACCCTGATGTATACGGTGTAGTTGGGCACTTGAACTCCGGTGTTGCCATTCCTTCGTCCGTGAAGTACGAAGAAGGCAAGCTGGTCATGGTGTCTCCCGCGAATACCGCGGTCAAGCTGACGGAAGAAGGAAAGAAAACCGTACACCGCATTTGTGCGCGTGACGACGCACAAGGACCAAAAGCTGCGATGTACGCGAAAAACACGTTGGGCGTAAAAACAGCATTCATCATCCATGACAAGACAGCTTACGGCCAAGGTCTGGGCGATCAAGTGAAAATGCAATTTGAAAAAGATGGCGTGCAAATGCTCGGCTACGAAGGAATCACTCAAGGCGAGAAAGATTACAGTGCGGTACTGAACCAAGTAACGGCGAAAAATCCAGATATCATCTTTTTTGGCGGATTGTATCCAGAAGGTGGTATCTTAGTAAAACAAGCCCGTGAAAAAGGCTACAAGGGATATTTTATGGGTGGCGATGGCTTGGACTCTTCTGATATGATTAAAATCGCTGGTCCTGCCGTTGAAGGTGTAGTATTCACGTCTGTTGCCGGTGACGTGACGCAAACCGAAGAGGGCAAGAAGTGGGCAGACGAGTACAAAAAAACCACGAACAAACCTCTCGAAACCTATTCCGTTTACGGCTATGACTCCATGAACGTCATCCTCAACGGTGTGCTGGAAGCAATCAAAGCGAATGGCGGCAATAAGCCTACTCGTGAGCAAGTCCTCGATTCCGTGCACAAAACAAAAGATTTCCAAGGTCAATTTACAAAAGTTACCTTTGACGACAAAGGTGATAACACCAACGCTGACGTATTTATTTATAAGTACGACAAAGACAAATCCAACTTTGTAGGTAAGGCACAGTAAGCATCTGACATCGTAGACCTTCAGCCTCATCGAAATAAGGGGCGACACATGATGTGCGCCCCTTATTTTACTTAAAAAGGATGTGCTGTGTGGGAGAACTACCTGATTCAGAGAGAGTTGCCATCCTCTGACACCGGGTCGCACCGTTTGGGCAGACCTCGACAAATTTTATGGGCATTCGTCACTTGCAATATTGAATGCAGAAAATTTCTACAAGTTTACGAAGAAATGAGGGATGGAAAAGCATGCTGCTCAACATTTTGCCTCAGGTGCTGGTTGACGGTTTAACGCTTGGCTTCATGTACGCTGTTGTAGCACTTGGTTACACCATGGTTTACGGTATTTTGGAATTTATCAACTTTGCTCATGGGGAAATTTTCATGGTGGGTGCTTTCGTGGGGACAGAGGTATTGCTGATCACGGACGCACTGGGAGCACTTGAAGGCATGAATCCGTTTGTTGCCTTATTTATTACCTTAGTGATTGCTACGGCTGTTACTGGGGCACTGGGTGTTCTAATTGAGAGAGTGGCTTATCGACCACTTCGGGGAGCTCCTCGTCTGGTTCCATTGATTTCTGCTATTGGCGTATCGTTTTTGCTGCAGGACCTGGTTCGTTTTACAGAAGCGTTGGCTCGCAACGAGTTTTATCTGAACACTCCTACTCTTTTCACTACTCCGATCTCTTTGGGTGGCATCGCCACGATACCGGCAAAAGGCTTGGTTGTAATTGTAATTGCGATTGTAATGATGGTGGCTTTGACTCTGTTTGTGAACAAAACAAAGTGGGGAATCGCCATGCGCGCCGTAGCACAGGATAGAAGCACGGCATCGCTGATGACTATAAATGTAGACAAGGTTATCATGCTGACATTCTTGATCGGCTCGGGTCTTGGGGGAGCGACAGGTGTTCTGTTTGCCCAAAACTACGGAACGATCGACCCGTATATTGGCTTCATTCTTGGTTTGAAGGCATTTACTGCAGCGGTCTTGGGTGGTATCGGTAATCTTCGCGGTGCCATGGTAGGGGGAGTGCTGCTCGGCTTGCTGGAGTCTCTCTCGGGAGCGTACATGGGGCCATTGACGAACGGGGCTTTCGGTGCCGAGTACAAAGACGTGTTTGCATTCAGTATTCTAATCCTCGTGCTTCTCTTCAAGCCGGAAGGGCTGTTTGGCGAAGCTGTGAAAGAGAAAGTGTAGGTGATCAGGATGGCAAACATGAAATGGAAATCGTTCAAAGGCATACCACTTTTCGTCACGCTGATTTGGATCGCAGCATTTGCAGCATCCCTGCACTTCCTGGATAAGTCCGTTATCGCATTCCTGGGGATTCTCTCCTCGATCGTTCTGGTTTATTACACGAATACATCCAAAGCAATCAAAATGGTGATCGGTGCCTTGGTGCTGCTGATCGTCATTCCGTTGGTCGCGGGTGACAACCGCTACTACATGGAGGTAGCTTCGCAGGTAGGGATCTACGTGGCGATGGCGCTCGGTCTGAACATCGTAGTAGGCTTTGCTGGTTTGCTTGACCTGGGCTATGTGGCGTTCTTTGCCGCAGGTGCCTATGCTTACGCGATCTTCTCTACGTCGCAAGCCAATGAGTTCATTGCAGGCAACCTGTTCCCGCTGTCAGGGGAGTGGTTCTGGCCGTTCCTGATTGTCGGCTTGATTGTCGCAGCCGTATTTGGGGTCTTGCTCGGTTTGCCCGTACTCCGTGTAAAAGGTGACTATCTGGCTATCGTTACACTGGGCTTTGGGGAGATTATTCGGATTATTTTCAATAACCTGGACAAACCGATCAACATCACGAATGGTCCTCAAGGGATCACGCCAATTCCGTCACCGGAGCTGTTCGGCTTCAAGATGGGTACGCCGTTCTACTTTTACTTTATCGTATTGTTCGTCATTGCCTTTATCGTACTGGCTAATATCCGCTTTGAGCATTCCCGTCTGGGGCGTGCATGGATTGCGGTTCGCGAAGACGAACTGGCAGCCCAATCGATGGGGATTTCGCTTTTGAACACGAAGCTCGCTGCCTTTGCGACAGGGGCATCCTTTGCAGGTGTCGTCGGTGTCATCTTCGCAGCGAAGCAAACCTTTATCGACCCTACATCCTTTACGTTGATGGAGTCGATCGGAATTCTCGTGATGGTCATTCTGGGTGGCAGCGGCAGCATCCCAGGTGTTGTACTGGGGGCAGCTTTCGTAACCATCTTGCAGGTACAGCTCTTGAAGGAATTCTCCAACTTCCTGCATTCGCTGCAGCAGGCAGGCATCATCAATTTGCCGAACCAGTTGGACCCATCCAAGTTCCAGCGTCTCGTCTTTGGGATCATGTTGATTCTCGTGGCCTTGTATCGTCCGAACGGTCTGATCCCGGCGAAACGGAAGAAAAACGATCTGGATGCAATCAAAGCGAGCAAGTTTGGCCAAGTGAAGCTAGGGATTCTCAGCAAGATCTCCCAAATTTCTTCGGGCAAACAGTCGTAGGGACAAGGAGGGAATAACATGGCATTGTTAGAAGCGAAAAACTTGACGAAGCGCTTTGGTGGACTGGTTGCCAACCAGGACGTTTCGATTTCGATTGAAACAGGTAGCATTACGGCTGTTATCGGCCCGAATGGTGCCGGCAAAACGACCTTTTTTAACATGATCACAGGCTTTTACGAGCCCGATGAAGGCGAAATCCTGCTGAACGGAAAAAGCATCAAGGGACTTCGCCCAGACCAAATCGCAAGCCGCGGAATTACGAGGACGTTTCAAAACATTCGTCTGTTCAAGGAAATGACGGCATTGGAAAACGTCATGGTGGGTGTGCACAGCCGGTTGTCCGCTGGGCTGCTTGGAATCTTGTTCAATACGAAGCGTGTGCGGGAAGAGGAAGAAAAGGCTCGCGTAGAAGCGTATCAGCTGATGGAGTACGTCGGAATCGCGCATGTTGCCAATGAGGCAGCAGGCAGTCTGCCATACGGTCTCCAACGGCGTCTGGAGATTGCCCGCGCGATGGCAACCAACCCGAGCATCATTTTGCTGGATGAGCCAGCAGCCGGGATGAACCCCCGCGAGACGGTAGAGATGACTGAGTTCATTCGCCGCTTGAAGCGCGAGCTGGACCTGACGATCATTCTGATCGAGCACGATATGAAGCTGGTCATGGGCCTCAGCGAATATATTCACGTGTTGGACTACGGACGCAAAATCGCCGAGGGAACACCGGAGCAAATCCGCAACAACCCGAACGTGATCGAGGCGTATCTCGGAAAAAGCGCGTCGGAAGTGTCGTAGGAGGAGGAAACGAATATGGCATTGTTGGAATTGCATAACATTCACACCTATTACGGCGGCATCCACGCGTTGAAAGGCTTGACCATTTCAGTTGAACAGGGTGAAGTCGTGACGTTGATTGGTTCGAACGGTGCGGGGAAATCGACCACACTGAAGACGATCTGCGGCCAGACGCGTGCCCGCGAAGGCAAAATCATTTTTGATGGCAAGGATATTACGGCACAGCGTACCCACGATGTTGCTCTGATGGGAATCGCACATGTGCCGGAAGGACGTCGTATTTTTCCCAAGCTGACTGTACGGGAAAACCTGGAGATGGGGGCATTCTCCGTCACAGACAAAAAAGTGATCGACGAAGGAGTGGAACGCGCTTTTGCGTACTTCCCTCGTCTGAAAGAGCGGATCAATCAAAAGGGCGGAACGATGTCCGGCGGGGAGCAGCAGATGCTGGCGATCGCTCGCGGTTTGATGATGAAACCAAAAATCTTGATGCTGGATGAGCCGTCGATGGGATTGGCGCCCATTCTGGTTGAGCAGATTTTTGACATCGTTACCGAGCTGAACAAAGAGGGCATGACGATCCTCTTGGTAGAACAAAACGCGAATCAGGCCTTGTCCGTAGCCCATCGCGGCTATGTGATCCAGACGGGTGAGATTATTTTGAAGGACGATGCGCAGACTCTGCTGGCAAATCCGCAGGTTCGCGAGGCGTACTTGGCGTAACGAGAGATGAAAACAGAGAAAGCCTCGTGTTCCGAGAGTGGACACGAGGCTTTTTTGCGGGATAAGGGCAATCAGCTATTTCCGGCAGGTTCTGCAATGGGCGAGGAAGTCTCGGCTTGCTCACTGGACTGTCTGTTCCACTCCTTTACCACCAGGAGGAAGATGCCAAGCAGAATGACGCTGATCAGGATCAAGTAATGGCCGAGCTCGGGGATAAAGTAGCGGATGTCGCCGCCTTTATAGCCGAGACCGCGTAAAATCTGGAAATGAAGGGATAGCGGAATCGCTTTGTTTACCCATTGAAGCAGTTCAGGAAGCAAGGCGACGGGCACCTGACCACCGCTGAGCAAAAAGGAAGGCATGATGAGCATCACGATGCGTCCGGCGGCCTTCGCAGGGACAGGAGCTGTCCAGCCGATCAGCATAGCCAAGAGGCAGGTGCATAGGGTGTACAAAAAGAAGGGCAGGAAGATTTGCAGCACATGTGCCTCAAAGCGCAGGCCGCCCACTTGTTTCAGGACTCCGATGACCAGGTAGCAGGAGATGCAGCCTAATAAAGCGTAAGGAACGACACGTAAAACAATGCCTACCGGGTGTTTCAGCTCCTCTTCCAGCTTGCCCTGTTCCCGCAAGCGTGGAACGATCGTGATGGTGTTGATGCCGAGCAGAACGAGCAGGACGACATTGACGAACATCATGACAGAGCTCATGACGGTTTGACTGGTCGGATTATAGAGAGAGCGCTGTTCCAGAGTGAGTGGAGACGGACCGGTTTTCGTGCCGTTTTCCATCCCGATGACCTCGCTTACTCCTGTACGTATGCTGTTGGCGCTGGCGGTCAACGTCATATCGAGATACAGGCCGACGTTAATTGGCTTTCCTTGCAGATAGGCAGACTCCAGTCCCGCGGGAAGATAAAGGACGCCGGAATACTTTTCGTTGTAGAGGAGCTGGTCTGCCTCGATGTAGTTGTCAAAGACACCGTTAACCTGAAGATATTGAGAGGCATCGAGCTTGCTCAACAGCTGGCGGCTGTATAGGCTGTGATCCTGATCGACGACCGCTAAAGAAGCTTCGTTCACGGTGCCATTTTGAAAAATGTAACCAAATACCGCGGCAACCACGAGCGGGACAATCAGGATCAGGATGACGAATTTGCCGCGGAGGATGTGTGTCCACTCATCAAGGATGGTTCGCACCCGTATTCACCTCCACGGTCATTCCTGGCAGTAGCGACGGGGAGCGTGGCACATCGACGCGAACCAGGAAGGAGCTTACATCCGATTGGCCCTTCTCCCGGCTCATGCGCATGCTGGCGTATTGGGGAGCAGAAGTTATGTAGCGTACTTTTCCACTGATATCCTGATTCAAGGCGACAATACGCCCAACGACTTGGCCGTTGACTTGATAGTGATGGATCTGGGATTCGTCTACATACAGATTGTAGTAAAGCTGATCGGATTCCACGACGACGACAGGGGCTCCCGCCGCAACGATCTCGCCGACTTTGGGAACGATGCGCGTTACTTTGCCATCAGCAGGAGAAGGAAGGACCATGCGCTGCTTTTGCAGCTCTAGCGCTTGCAGTTGAATGGCGTATGCTTCCTTTTGTGCGACGAGCAGATCGATGTTGTAGGCGCTGTTTTGCAGATCGAGCCGGGCTTGCGAGGTTTGTGTCATGGAGGTTTTGGCTTTCTCGGTCTGGAGGCGTGCTTGCTGGCGCTCTTGGCTGGTTGCGCCGGACTGCAGCTTTTCCAGGAGTGCTTGCTGCTGGGCCACGCTGTTTTGCGTCGACTGTAGCTGATTGCTCGCCGTATCGAGAGCAGCCGAAGAGACAGCGCCGCTATCGAAGAGGGCTTTGGTCCGCTCGTAATTGACAGTCGCTAAATCCAATGCTTGGCGGGCTGCTTCCAAAGCGAGCTTCTGCCGTTCGAGATCTTCGGCGCGCGTTCCTTGATTCAATAAGCTTTCGGAAGCTTGAGCGGCTGCAATTCCGATGCGTGCCTGTTCTTCCTGCGTGCTAATTTTGGCATACCCGTTTTGGAGAGCTTCCTTTGCTTGCTTAATCCGTACATCCTGCTGCTCCATATCTGCGCGTACTTTGCGGATTTGCAGGTCGATGTCTGCCGTATCGAGCTTCATGAGGATGTCGCCCTTTTTGACGGGCTGCTCTTCTACAACAGAGATGGACGTGATCTTGCCGCCCACTCCTTGAAAAGCTGCATTCACCGTGTCTGCGGTCAACAGGGTGTTTTTTTCGGTGGATGCCATCGTCACTGTGTCGGTGCCGTTCATGGCCATGAGTGTTCCGCCTGTACCGAGGGCGGCGAGCACGAGGAGGTAAGGGATGATTCGCTTATTATTCGACACCGATTTTCCTCTCCTTTGGATCGAATAGATAGAAAAGCAACACCTTGTTCATTAATAATCATGGAGTGCATTTCCATTATATCCACTGGAAAAAGGAGTTCAATAATCAACATGGGCTTGTTCTGTTCATAAATCAACAGCGGGATACGCAAGTGTTCAGCAAGTTTTTGGAAAAAGGAAAAAAGACTGCACTCTCTTTTGTTTTGGAGAAAATGCAGCCTTGTCCGACTGGCGCCTATGGATGATCAGGAGGCTCTTTCGCAGGGTGCGCGATTGTGGAAAAAAGCAGTCCGGTCGGGCCGTTGAGTGAGAGGGAAGCCATCATGGTGGCCATCTCTCGCGGTGTGTATTTCATGCCAGACTCAAACCAATGCTGGATGACTCCGAGATTGGCAGAAGTGAAATAGGAAATCAAATAATCGATGGGAACGACTTTCGCGGCATCATGGGTATGTAGGGGGATCAGCTTTTCATAGAAATTCGTTTCCATAAAATCCCGCAGCTTTTTCTGGAAGGTGGGATTCCCTTTTGGGCCAAGGATCGCCTTGAAAAAGGCTTTGTGCTCGCTCAAGTACTCAAACACGCGTATCAATGGGGGATAGACTTCCTTCCTCGCGAGGTATTGCCTTACCTCTGAAGGATTGGTATGCCTGGTAATTTCACTGAGTCCTTGAAGTGCTTCCTCTTCGGACTTCTCGAGCAAGTCGTATTTATCGTCGTAGTTGAGATAGAAGGTCCCTCTATTCAGGCCTGCCCTTGTCGTCAAATCTTTGACTGTAATGGCATCGAAGCCTTTTTCCTCGATCAGCTCAGCGAGTGCTTCTTTTAACATTTTCTTTGTACGGACGATCCGTGGATCAACGCTCTGTTCAGACATAGAACCTCCCCTTTCCCTAGGCGTGGTGTATGTACCAAACATTATAGTTAACAGAATGATCATTAATCAACACTAAGTTCATTAGAGTCTTTCCCGACAGCAAAAAGAGGAAGAGCACCGTCTCCCTCTTTACTGGGCTGCTGTTTCTAAGAATGAATTAGCATTCACAAGCTACGATTACCAGCAAAATAAAGAGCACCAAAATCAAGGCGAAATCATCTCCACCGAACAATCCCATGATCTTTCCCCCCTTTATTTTCGGACTGCTCTCAGGATATGAACAAGGCATCCCATTTGCTTGGACAAATGAGGAGGGTCAGGAGTGGAAATACGGGAATACGAATAGGATGCGCCTCGCGAACGAGTGTGTAAGGTGGACGGAGGAGTAACCGCTCTCTTAGCGAATAAAGTTTTCCATGCAACCCTTGGCGTGGTAGGAGAATCCGGCTGCGGCAAAAGTACGATGGGACGAACCATCCTGCGGCTTACCGATCCCACGGAGGGGCATTCAGATCGCATTGGCGTGATGTATTTGGGGCAGATGGTCGAGTATGCTCCGACAGACAGCCTGTTCGCAAATCCGCTTCATCCGTATACGCAAGCGCTATTGTCAGCCGTTCCGCTCCCCAATCCGTATAAAAAGAAGGAGCGGATCATCCTGCGTGGAGAAATCCCGTCACCCATGAATCCGCCGTCCGGATGCATCTTTCATACGAGGTGCCCGTATGTGATGGACGTATGCAAAACGGAAGCCCCGACGAGAGCAGAAGCGGCGAAGGGTCATGTGGTAGCCTGTCATTTGTATGAGGGGTAGGAAAGCTGACGAATAGCATGTGAAAAACCAGCCAAGCCAGGTAAAAGGGATGTAGAACCTTGTTCTGCGTCTTTTTTCTTTTTCTTGATTTGTCCATTCATCTGTTCTTTGTTTCTGCTATGATGAATTTATTCACTATTGGCATTCTTCATTTTTGCTATTTTACAAATGATAGAAGGGTCAGTCTGGGGGAAGAGGAGGGGGAGCTGTGCTGGATATCAGTCCTCACTTGGTGGAAGGAAGCGAAGCGCTGTATTTGCAGCTGTATCGATATTTTTGTGGAGAAATTCAGTCTAGGCGGTTGCCGTCCGGAACGAGACTTCCCTCGGTGAGAGCACTCAGCCATCATTTGCGCGTGAGCAAGACAACCGTGGAAACCGCCTATCATCAGCTGCTCGCGGAAGGCTATTTGGAAAGCCGGGAGCGAAGCGGTTTTTACGTGGTGGATGTGGGGTGGGATGGCTCTGTGTCTGCCGGGCCCCAAAGCAGCCGTCAGCCTGTGCAGACGGGGAATATGGAGGAGCCTGTTCCCTTGACAACGGTACGCGGGGTGCACGCTGCCATACGCTATGATTTTCATCAGGCACAGGTCGATGCCGAGCATTTTCCGTTTGAGTTGTGGCGGCGGTATGCGAATCAATGCATGCAGCGGGAAAACCACAGTGTGCTCTATTATGGGGATCGTCAGGGAGAGCTGGCGCTGCGCGAAGAAATCGCCCGCTATCTCGGACAAGCCCGTGGTGTGCAGGCCACAGCCGAACAGGTCGTGCTTGGAGCAGGGACGCAGGTCATGATCACGCTGCTCGGCCTCATGTTTGGTCTGCGCGGACAAGCTGTCGCGATGGAGAATCCCGGATATAACGGTGTTCGTGCGGTTTTTCAGCAACTGGGCTTCGAAGTCCTGCCGATTCCATTGGAGGAGGATGGCATCGATGTGGAGTTGTTGGAGAAAAGCGGGGCAAGGCTGGTCTATATCACGCCCTCCCATCAGGATCCGACAGGGATCGTGATGCCGTATGCAAAACGTCTCAGGCTGCTGCAATGGGCAGACCGGACCGGGGGCTACATCATGGAGGACGACTACGATGGCGAATTTCGCTACAGCGGAAGGCCGATTCCTTCCCTGCAAGGGCTGGATACAGGGGGACGCGTCATTTATTTAGGAACGTTTTCCAAGGCATTGCTGCCGACCATACGAATCAGCTACATGGTTCTTCCCAATTCGCTGCTGCCGATTTTCCATGAGAGATTGATCGAATTTGATCAGACCGCGTCGCGCATTCATCAAGAGACATTGGCGCTCTTCATGAAGCACGGCGATTGGGTGAGACACATCCGAAAGATGAGGACGCTGTACCGGAAAAAGCATGAAGCGTTGCTGCGCGTCTTGCAAGAAGAGATGGGTCCATCCATTCGGATCACGGGCCAGGATGCTGGAATGTCGGTCACCGTGGAAGTTCAGAGTATGTACAGTTCCAAAGAGCTGTCTGACCTCGCCGAAAAAGCAGGAATTCGCGTACATCCGGCTTGTCACAAATGGATCAAGGCGCTAGAAAACAGGCTGCCTTCCTTCCAGTTTGGCTTTGGAGGGCAATCGATTGAAGACATCGAATCAGGAATTCGGCTCTTGGCAGACGTGTGGCAGCCCTATTTGATAAAGAAGGGATAAGGGAGCATATCGAGACAGGGTACGAAGAAAAGAGAGAGGCACGCAGCTTGTCATCCTCCCTATTTGTAAAGGGAATGAAGCAGATCTTTCCTGTCGCGGCAGCAGGAATCGTCGATGGCTTGGTATTCGGGATTCTGGCGAGGCAAGCGGGCCTTGGGGTGACCGAAGCCATGCTGTTTTCCTTGCTGGTCAATGCAGGATCGTCGCAATTTGCTGCCGTTGGCTTAATTTCGCAAGGGATCGTTGGATGGCCGATTCTGGTATCGACTCTTTTGCTGAATGCAAGACATCTGCTGTACGGGCTCTCGCTCGGCCCAAAATTTCGGGGGACATCACCGTGGAAGCTGGCGCTGATGGGAGGCTGGCTCAACGACGAGACCTATGCACTGAAGGTAACGTATTTGGCGAACGAAGCCAAACCGAGCCTTTCTTACTTCGCAGGAGCGAGTGCGGCGGATTACTTGATTTGGAATATCAGTACATTTGCGGGAGCCTGGTTTGGTACCGTGTTTACACAGACAGAGGCGTACGGACTGGACTTCGCTTTTGTGGCGACCTTTCTCGGGTTTTTGGCTGTTAATCTGGTGTCGTCCTTCCATGTCAAAGTGGCGGGATGCGCTACCGCCGTCGCATGTGTCGGCTACTGGCTGGGTGGCGCGACTGTTGCGATTATTGCCGGAACCTTGACGGCCGTGGTGATTGGGGCGGTGAGTGGCGAGCAATGAGCGATAACGTGCTGTTGTATATCATAGGGATGGCTTTGATCACCTACTTGACCCGCTTTCCGATGCTTTTGATCAGCTCGCGCTGGGAAATCCCCGTCTGGCTGAAACGCGGCTTGGCGATGGTTCCGGTTGGGGTGTTCAGCTCCATGACTATTCCACCGATCTTGTTTCACGCGCCAGAAGGGGAATGGAGCCCGGAGTATCTCGTGGCGGGGATCGTCTCGCTGTCGGTAGGTATCTGGAAAAAGCAGATCGTGTGGGCTTTGCTGGCAGGTGTCGTTGTGATTGCGCTCTGGCGTCAGCTGGTTGAATGGATGTAAGTGAAAAGAGGCAGCTTGGGACGGGAAATGTCCGAGGCTGCCTCTTTTTCATTTTTGCTACGAATGGCTTCAAGAACGATATCCGAGATGGGCGGACATTTCCTGGACGGTTGCCAGTGTTTCGTGCAGGATCTCCTCTTGCTGCGGGAGCACACGATCCGAAGGGCCGATGACACTGATCGAAGCGGTTACCTGACCAGATGCATCGAAGATCGGTGCGGCGATCCCCGTTACGCCGTTGTTGCGGCGGTTGGAGCTGATTTCGTACCCGCGTGCTTTGATCACCAGCAGATCGTCCTTGATCGATTCGATCGAGGTGTAGGAGTGTGGGGTGTACATCTTGAGCGTCGCTTCCTCGAGAATATCCTCTTGGAACTCGGCTGGCTGGTAGGCGAGCAGCACACGTGCTGCAGTCGTAGAGTACAGCGGGAAGCGCCGGAACGATTCGACTGTAAACCGAATCGGATGGGGCGAGTCCACTTTTGCCACGTAGATCGCGTCACGCGCATCTTTTACACACAGAACAACCAGCTCGTTCGTGCGGGAAACGAGGCGATTCAGATACGGCATCGAAAAATCGACGATGTCGTGGTTCTTCAAGACTTTGGTCCCAAGCTCCAGAAGGGTGTAACCAAGCGTGTACTGCTTGGTTTTTTCATTTTGCCGAATAAAGCCTTCGGATTCCAAAGTGGAGAGCAGCTTGTGTACCGCCCCCTTGGACATTTCCAGCATTTTGCTTAGTTCGGTCACACCAAGCTCCTTCGGTGAATCTAGAAAAATTTTTAACAGCCGGCAGCTATTGCGGACTGATGAGAGCACTTGATCCATGAAACCGTCTCCTTAGAAGCTCATTGGTTTTATTCTACCATGAAACGAAAACGCTTACTCCAAGAATTGAGCCAATGGTTTTTTTTATTGGACTACCTTGAATAGTCAGTTTCTTATATGGTAGTATACAACTATCGTTCTTGAATAGCAAACGTCGTTCTCTATTCGTGAACAACTTAGATAAAATCGGGGGTTGAACACTGTGAAGAAAAAGGCATTATCTGTACTCTCCATTTTTGCACTGACAGGATCTCTGCTCGCGGGATGTGGCTCGCCAGCGCCGCAAGCCGCAGCGCCAGCACAGCCATCTGGTTCAAAAGAAGGAGCTTCCGCGCAGGTACAGCTGGAAGATACCTTGGTCGTAGCAGGTAACGGAGCTACGGTTGAAAAGCTGATGAAGGATGAGTTCTTCAAAAAGTTCAATGAAAAATACCCAAATGTGAAGCTGACGTACGTTTCCGGTGTTTCCACGGAGATCGTAGCGAAGGTCAAAGCGCAAAAGAACTCTCCGCAAATTGACCTGACAATCGTAGAGGGCGGCGAGCAGGAAAAAGGCCGTCAGGAAGGCCTGTGGGAGACTGTGTCTGCGACCGACATTCCGAATATAAAAAACGTGCCGGCAGACCTGAAAATCAAGGATGATAGCGGAGTCGTGGTCAACTTCACACCGATGGGAATCACCTATAACACCGAGCTGGTGAAAGAAAAGAACCTGCCAGTACCTACGTCCTGGAACGACCTGGCGAAGCCGGAAGTGAAGGGCAATATCACAATGACAGACGTAGCGAGCAACTTCGGACGCTCTACGATGATCATGCTGGCTTATGCCAACGGTGGATCGGAAAAGAACATCGAGCCAGGCTTCCAAAAGATGGCGACCATCGCAGGCTACATGCCGACTTTTGCAAAGAGTGCCGCACAGCTGCAGCAAAACCTGCAAAACAAGAGCGCAGCGTACACCACGTGGACAATGGCTCGCAGCCTGACGCAAAAAGAAACAGGGCTGCCAGTGGAGTTCGTCTTCCCTGAAGAAGGCGGAAACATCGTGCCAAACGTTGCGACCATGGTTAAAGGAGCCAAGCATCCACAAGCAGCCAAAGCGTTCATCGACTTCCTGCTGACCGATGAAGTACAAACTGCGTATGCGACCAAGCTGTACTACAATCCGGCAACTCCAGTGAAGCTTCCGGACGATGTCGCGAAAACACTGGAATTTGACCGCTCCAAGGTTGTGAACTTCGACTACGAAGTGCTCAGCAAAGAAACATCCAACTGGCTGGATCGCTTCAACAAAGAGATCGCCCCCAACACAGGAAAGTAGGTGTCTTTCGTGACCAAGGTGATTGACGTCGAACTACGCGGCATCATGAAAAAATTTCAAAACAATGTCGTGGTTCAAGACTTCAACCTGCAGGTGGAGCAAGGCGAGTTTATTTCCTTCCTCGGTCCATCTGGTTGCGGTAAAACCACGACCCTGAATATGATCGCGGGTTTTCTCGACCCGGATGGCGGTGATCTCTTGATCAAGGGGCAGCGCATGAACGGCGTGCCTCCATACAAACGGGAGCTGGGGATGGTGTTCCAGACCTACTCCCTCTTCCCGCACATGACCGTAGCAGAGAACATCGCCTATGGCTTGAAGCTGAGAAAAATAGGCAAAGCCGAAATGCAGGAGCGGGTAAAACGTGTACTGGAGCTGGTGAAGCTGCCGAACGTCGCAGACCGCTACCCGAAGCAGCTTTCCGGTGGTCAGCGCCAGCGGATCGCAATCGCTCGAGCTCTGGTTATCGAGCCATCTCTGTTACTGCTGGATGAGCCGCTTAGCAACCTGGACGCCAAGCTGCGCGAGGAACTTCGCGACGAGCTGAAGCGTCTGCATCAGGAGATCGGCGTGACGACGATTTTTGTTACGCATGATCAGGAGGAAGCGCTGTCCTTGTCTGACCGCATCGTGGTTTTGAATCACGGCTTCGTGGAGCAGATCGGTACCCCGCTGGAGATCTACAATCAGCCGGCATCGGAGTTCGTCCATACGTTTATCGGAAAAACGAACCGAATGGAAGGCGAAGTGATCGGAGTAGAAGGTGAGCGACTCACCCTTCGCACCAAAGAAGGAATGACGATTCATGCAGGCAAGCAGGAACGGCCGTTTGCCCATGGTCAGAAGGTAGTTGTCTTCGTAAGGCCGGAGAAAATCTTGCTTACGGATACGGCGGGACCGGGGATCAACCAGGTGGAAGGACAGCTGCAGCTAGCATCGTTCCTCGGTTCGTACACCGAATGTGAGGTGCGCACTGGCGGTCATACCTTGTCAGTGAAAGTGCAGATGAGCGACCGATCCGCAGAACGTGAGCCAGGTACACAGGTATTTTGCCAATGGAATCCGGAAGACGTGCTGGTCATGCCGGCAGAGAGGGGATGACGGATGAGCAAGCGTCTCTCGATTACACTGCTTACGGCTCCAGCCATGATTGTCCTTTTAGGAGTCTTCCTGATTCCCATGCTCCTGATGCTCTTGCTCAGTTTCCAGGATGAAAATGAAGCCTTTTCGCTAAAAAATTATGCCTTGTTTGTGCAGGATCCGTTTTATGTGCAAATCCTGTGGCGAACGATTCGCGTCAGCCTTTGGACGGTACTCGCCACGCTGGTGCTCGGCTACCCGGTCGCGATGTACATGGCGCAGGCGACCGGAAAAATGCGCGGGATCGTGACGATGCTGATCCTGGCCCCGCATCTGATCAGTGTGGTCATCCGCAACTTCGGTTGGGTGGTCGTGCTGGGGGAAAAGGGCTGGATCAACGAGTCCTTAATCGCTCTTGGGATCATCGAGCAGCCGCTGCGGCTTTTGTACAATGAGCTGGGTGTGGTAATCGGTTTGACCGACTCGTTTATCGCTTACATGGTGCTGGCACTTGCGACGAGCATGTACGCGATCGACCCTTCGCTGAACAAAGCGGCATCGATTCTCGGTGCTTCGCGCGTCCGCACGTTTTTCAGCGTGACGCTGCCGCTGTCCCTGCCTGGAATCATCGCAGGAACGACGCTGGTTTTCAGTCTGTCCATGAGTGCTTTCGTCACACCTGCGCTGATGGGGGGAACGTCGGTAAAAGTCATGCCGGTCATCGCCTATGAGCAAATCATGGCGACGCTAAACTGGCCGTTGGGTGCAGCGCTTGCCTTCCTGCTGCTCGGCAGCACGATCGTTCTCGTTACCCTGTACACCAAGCTGATTGAAACCAAGAGGTACAAAGAGGTGTTTGCGTCATGAAAAAGATCAACATACTTGGGCTTATTACCTTTTTGGTGCTGGTTCTGGTCAATTTGCCGTTTTTGGTCATCATTCCAAGCTCGTTTACGGCTGCAGGGTACCTGGCATTCCCACCGGAGGGCTTTTCCTGGCAGTGGTACAAGATGATTTTGGACAGGCCGGAGTTTATTGACTCGCTTTGGACAAGTCTCAAGCTGGCAGCGATTACGGCTGTCTTGGCGACCTTTTTGGGGACGCTTGCGGCATTTGCTTTGTCCAAGTACAAGTTTCGCGGGAGTGGCGTGCTCAACGCGTTGATGCTCTCCCCCCTGACAGTCCCATCGCTCATTATCGGGATCTCGGCACTGCTGTTCTTTACGAGAATCGGAATTGCCGGAACATTTACCGGGCTCTTGCTCGCTCACATCCTGATTTCCATTCCGTATGTGGTGCGGCTCGTATTGACGGGGCTCAGCTCGTTTGACTACACGCTGGAAAAAGCGGGATACATGCTGGGAGCACATCCGTTTCGGGTGTTCTGGGACATTACGCTGCCGCTCCTGAGACCTGCGATTGTGTCCGGAATGATTTTCTCGTTCCTGACATCGTTTGATAACGTGACGGTATCGCTGTTTTTGGTGGCACCGGACACGACGACACTGCCGCTGGCGATTTTCACTTACATGCAGGAGACTTTGGACCCGCTGGTGGCTTCCATCTCGTCCGTTGTCATTTTGCTAAGTCTGGTGTTTATCATCCTGCTGGAAAAGGTGTACGGACTGGAGCGCCTATTCGGACTCAATTCTCAATCCCACTAAGGAAGAAGAGGCACTATGTCAATTCACACGTATATAGAAGACAACATGACAACCTTTCTGAAGCTGCTCGAAGAAGCGGTCAACATGGATTCCCCATCGCGGGATAAAGTGTTGGGTGATAGAATGGCGGGGTGGTTCGCCCTTCAATTCCAGCGTTTGACCGGGGGGATGGCGGAGCTAATACCGAACTTTCTGTACGGTGATCAAGTCCGCTGTACATTGGGCAGCGGAGATCGACAAGTGCTGATCATCGGTCATTACGATACCGTGTGGCTAAAAGGGGAAGCCGCTCGCCGGCCTTTCACCATTCAGGATGGAAAAGCATACGGTCCTGGCGTTTACGACATGAAGGCAGGCGTATTGCAAGCGATGTTTGCGATGCGAGCCCTGGTCCAGCTTGACCGTTTGCCAAAGGATACAAAAATCGTTCTGCTGTTAAACAGCGACGAAGAAATCGGGAGTCCCACTTCTCGTGCATTGGTAGAGGAGGAGGCGTCGAAGTCGATCGCCAGCTTTGTGCTGGAGCCGCCGACCGAGCCGATCGGAGCCTTGAAGACCTGGCGCAAGGGCAGCGCTCACTTTACCATCCAGGTACACGGGGTCTCTGCTCACGCCGGGGTAGATCACGAAAAAGGGATTTCCGCCATTGAAGAAATGTCTCGGCAGATTCAGTACCTGCATTCGTTAACCGATTATGACCTGGGAACGACAATCAATGTCGGCACGGTCAGCGGCGGGATCGGCTCAAATGTGGTCGCTGATTACGCAGAGGCACAAGTCGATGTGCGCATTGTTTCCATGGAGGAGGCCAAGCGGATCGAACGGGTGATTCGCGAGCTTAGGCCGACTCTTGCGGGAACGAGCGTGCACGTCACAGGAGGCATCAGGCGTCCTCCGATGGAGAGAACGGAAGAGACCGGAGCTTTGTTTGAGCTGGCCAAAACGATTGGTCAAAACGAATTGGGGCTCGCTCTTGAGGAAGCGGGGACAGGCGGGGTAAGTGATGGGAACTTCGCTGCTGCATGCGGCTCCCCCACTCTGGATGGTCTCGGCTCCAAGGGAGGATTGGCGCACTCGCCGGATGAATGGATCGAACTGGGTGAAATAGCGGTCCGCGCTGCGCTGCTGGCGCGTTTGATCGAAGAAGTATAGAGAGAGAAAAAAGAGAAAAAGGCACCTGCGGGATGTGAGCAACAGATAGTCACATCGAGGCAGGTGCCTTTTGTATGGCCTTTATTTCAGTTCAGTCAGATGACGGCGTCCGATAAAGAGGGCGAGCATACTAATCAGGACAGCAAGTGCTCCTGCGTAAAAGGGAATGCTGGCGGTAAATACTTCTGAAAGCTTGCCGGCAAGCCAGGGAGCGATGGCACCTCCCACAAATCGGACAAAGCTGTAGGCAGAAGAAGCGACAGCCCGTTCTACTGGCGCTACGTCCATGACGGAAGCAGTCAGGATGGTGTTGATGACACCGAGAATCCCGCCTGCAATAGCGATTGCGATGACTAGCCCTGTCTGGGAAGTAACCCCAAAACCCATGGAAGCAAGGTCAATAGCCAGCAGCAAAAGCATTCCAAACAGAGTCGGTACCGATCCAAAGCGATCCTGCAATTTCGGAGCGACAATCACAGAAGTGATCGCCAAGAGGACACCCCAGAAAAAGAAGACGAGTCCCAAGCTATGCTCGTCCATGTTCAGAACAAACGGCGAATAGGCGAGCAAGGTAAAGAATCCGAAGTTATATAAAAGAGCAGTGACAGCCATGGTAAAGAGACCTGGGTAACGCAGCGCACGGAACGGATCCAGCAGCGAGGTGCGTTTCGCAGGCTTGGGTATGTCCTTCAGCAAAACAAATACGGCCAAAAAAGCAATCGCCATCAGGACGGCTACACCAAAGAATGGACCGCGCCAGCTGATTCCGCCGAGCAGACCACCCAGCAAGGGACCGACTGACATCCCAAGACCAATAGCGGCCTCATACAGAACGATGGCAGAAGCAGTACCACCGCTGGCTACGCTGACAATAACCGCGAGCGCCGTGGAAATAAAAAAGGCATTCCCGAATCCCCAGCCTGCGCGGAACCACACAATCCCGTTTACGGAATTCGCCATCCCGCCTAAAAAGGAGAAGAGGATGATCGCGAGCAATCCGAACAGCATGGTGCGTTTAGGACCGATACGGCTGGACAGCCAACCGGTAGCCAGCATGGTAATCCCGGTCATCAGCATGTAGCTGGTAAATAATAGCGAAACCTGACTGGGTGTGGCGTTCAGCTTGCTGGCAATAGCCGGGAGGATCGGGTCGACGAGACCGATCCCCATGAACGCGACGACGCAGGCAAAAGCAACGGCATAAGCAGATTTGGTCTGCTTGAAAATGGTACGGAGTGAATGGGCATCTGAAGACATCTTAGTTGTTTCCGTTGCCAAAAGACTGTAAAAGTCTACACATCTTTTGTTTGCTTCCTGCTTCAACGTGTCTGCTTTTGCCGTAGCTACTCACATTTGGTGTAACACTCCACAGGCGTAAATTCGGATACAACGAATCCTACATACCAGCAGTAACGTTTTGGTGTTAGTTTGCCAGTTTGGCTAAATTGAGAGCAGCGTTTACATCTCTGTCCATCTTTAGCCCACAATCACATTTGAATATTCGATCGGATAGCTTCAAATCTTTTTTGAATTGACCGCAATCAGAACAGGTCTTCGATGATGGAAACCACTTGTCTGCTTCTGTGAATCGGATGCCGTATTTCTCACATTTGTACTGTAACTGTCTTTTGAACTCGTACAATTTTTGTTGCGCTACAGCTTTTGACAAATGTCGGTTCTTCATCATGCCTTTTATATTCAACGTTTCCATAACAACCGCGCTAGGCTTGGTTTTCGCGATAGCAGCAGTGGCTTGGTGAATGTGATTTTTGCGGATATTCGTTAGTCTCCGATGAAGCAAACGTATGCGATTTTCGACCTTTACAATGTTGCATGTTTTGACAAAACGGCTTCCCTCCTTGTTCATTTCGTATTGACGAGAAACTTTACGCTGCAACCTGCGCAAGCGTTTCTCGGTTTTCTTTACAACTTTTGTTTTGTTAACGTTGTGGAACACCATTCCATTTGAACATACAGCTAGTTCCTTTACACCTACGTCTACACCGATAACTTCCCCAGTCCAGTTGGTTTTTTCGTCTTCTCTCTCGACACCTACCGACAGATACCAATACTTTCCGTCGAACGACACTCTGGGATTGATATGCTTTGCAGCGTCTGGTAGGTATTCGGCTGTTTTTACCCATCCAACCTTTTCGATCAAGACAGAATCACCTTTCACTTTCAGTTTTACGTTATCGTTGTAGAACGTTGGTTTGGAACGTTTACGACTTTTGAAACGCGGCTTGTCAGATAGTTTTTTGAAATACTGTTTGTATGCGTCACAGGCATCTTTGACCGCTTGCTTTGTCACATTGTTGGACACGTCATACAGCCACGAATACTCAGCTGTTTGTTTGAGTTGCGTCAGTTCCTTGCGTAGCGATCTGTCCGGAATGAATTTTTTACCATTTCGGTAGCTTTCTTCCTGTCTAGCCAGTGTCCAGTTGTAAGCCCAGCGCGCAGTATCTGCTGACTTCCACAGTTGGCTTTCTTGTTCGGGAGTTGGCTTCAACCTGACCTTATTCGCTAAGATCATCAGCCAGCAGCTCCTTTACCAACTTCCGCGCCTTGTACGCACGCTTACCTTGCAACCTGTGACTGAACACCATGACGATCTGAACTAAATCCTCAACCAATTCTTGCTCCTCTGTTTTTTCTGCGTTGTCTATGATTTCGATCTCGGTGCCAAAACGTTTAAAAAGGTGGGACAACCATTCAAAACCGAATGGAACCAACCTATCTTTGTACAGAATGACCACTCGCTCGACTTTCCCTTGAATGACTAGATCGACAAGGGAAAGCAGACCTCGCTTTTCATAGTTGATGCCACTTCCGATGTCGGTAATGACATCGAATGAGTAGCCCCTGGCAGTCATGAACGCCTTTACGTTCTCGATCTGGCGCTCTAAATCGCCCTTTTGCTTGCCGCTAGATACCCTGCAATACCCGATTGTGATACGTTCTTGTTGGATCGCAGGCTTTCTTAAGTAAGCATAAAGCTGCTCTTCTGTGTAATAGCGATATCCATTTTCTTTGACGAGGGCAGGAACAAACTTTCCGCTTTTGTCCCATTCCCTCAAAGTTTTTGGCGTTACACCTATCATCTTGGCGAACTTTCCGATAGAAAACATGTTTATCACCACCTAAACATATTGTAGACTATCGGTATTTATATACAAAGATGTTTATGGTTTTGATTAACAGTTATTCACCCCCTTGAATTCCTCAGTCAGCTCGGTTCGCTTGCTGACAATCCTCTCGAGCTTGTTATCGAAGTCTGCGAGCAGCTCTTGCATCCGTGCGATTTTGGTTTGTAAAAAATCGCGCTGAGGAGTGAGGGTATCCTCCAGCTTTTGCAGCATCTCGATCCGTTCGAGCAGCTCAGGCCCATCCAGATCGCGGTTTTTGTAATGCTGATTGTAAAATTCTCTTTGCTCCTCATACAGTCGGCCGAGCTCGACCATTTCCTTTATTTCAGCCAAGGAAGCTCCGAGCAAATCACGCATGTCGATGATGTGAAGAATCTGCTCGACGTCCGCATCCGTATACATGCGATAGCCGCCCTCGGTTCTCCCCGATGGAGAAACCAGTCCCAGTTCTTCGTAATAACGGAGGGCCCTCTTGGTCAATTTGGTTTTTTGTGCGACTTCATCGATTTTGTACAACGCGTTCCCTCCATTCGCATTAAGTCTTATCACGAGTTTCAAACAACAACGATAACATTAACGTAAACGTAATAGTTTTGCAATGTGAAATGTTCACGTCTAAGGGTATGTTTTCCAAAAAGTACGCGATTTGTGCAGGGAGACAGCTAGCGTTTATGGAAGGATAACAGAAGAACCTACCTACATTTTGTGAGAGAAGAAAAGAGGGTGAAACGATTGCAATATCGTCGTCTCGGCAACAGCGGCTTGAAGGTTTCGGCATTGGGGCTCGGAACGAATTCTTTTGGAGGAAGAGCAGACGAAGCTACCTCCACACGAATTCTCCACCAGGCGATTGAGTCTGGCATTACGTTCATCGATACAGCGAATATTTACACGAATACGGAATCAGAGCGAATCATCGGAGCAGCGCTGGAGGGAAGACGGCACGAGGTGGTCCTCGCGACCAAAGCGGGACTGGTACGGGGAGAAGGTCCTAACCAGAGGGGTTCATCCCGGTACCATTTGCAGATGGAGCTGGAGAACAGCTTGCGACGTTTGCGGACGGATTACGTGGATTTGTACCAGATTCATACCTTTGATCCAGAAACACCTCTGGAGGAGACGCTACGTGCGCTAGACGACATGGTTCGCTCAGGCAAGGTGCGCTATATCGGAGCGTCCAATTACGCAGCATGGGAGCTGGTCAAAGCTTTAGGGATCAGTGAAAATAAGGGACTGAACCGATTTGTGTCCACACAGGTCAGCTATTCCCTGGCCGATCGTACGCCGGAGATTGAGCTCGTACCTGCTTGCCTGGATCAAGGGGTCGGGATCATTCCGTATTTTCCTTTGGCAGGAGGCATCCTGACAGGAAAATACACATCGACAGAAAAAGCCCCCGAAGGCTCGCGTGCGGAAAAGGAACCACGCTTTACCCGCTTCTTGAACGAGGATAAAATCGCCTTCGGACAGCGCGTAAACGGCCTTGCTCAAGAGCTGGGACATTCTGCGAGCGCGATTTCGCTAGCGTGGCTGATGCACCAGCCCGTTGTGTCGTCTGTGATCGTAGGAGCATCACGAGTAGAACAGCTTGTGGATAATGCGCTGAGCACCTCCATCAAGCTGGATGAAGCGGCTCTTGCCCAGCTGGACCAGCTAAGTGAGCCGTATCGCCGTGGGGAGCCATTTGCCGTCTATCGACTGTCCTGATTCGTGAAAGGAAAAAAGCGATCCTCAGTGCGGGATCGCTTTTCTTATGCCTTATTCTGCAGCCATGCTGCTTTCTTTCAGGATGACGTCATGTGCGCCGCCCTCGACGAGACTGGTTGCCGATACGAGCGTAATGCGTGCTTTTTGCTGCAGCTCAGTGATGGAGAGCGAACCACAGTTGCACATGGTCGATTTGATTTTGTGGAGAGTGCGGTCCATGTTTTCACGCAGGCTGCCCGCGTAAGGAACATAGGAGTCTACGCCTTCTTCAAACACCAGGCTTTGCTTGCCGCCGGTGTCGTAACGCTGCCAGTTGCGGGCACGGTTGGAGCCTTCACCCCAATATTCTTTTACGAAGTTGTTTCCGATCTTCACTTTTTTGGTTGGAGACTCGTCAAAGCGTGCGAAGTAGCGGCCCAGCATGACAAAGTCTGCACCCATTGCCAGAGCGAGCGTCACGTGATAGTCGTGAACGATACCGCCATCGGAGCAAATCGGTACGTAAATGCCGGTCTCTTTGAAATACTCGTCACGAGCTGCTGCCACTTCGATCACTGCGGATGCTTGACCACGGCCAATCCCTTTTTGCTCACGAGTGATACAAATGGAGCCGCCGCCGATTCCGACCTTGATGAAGTCCGCGCCAGCTTCTACCAGATAGCGGAAGCCTTCTTTATCGACGACGTTACCTGCACCGATGTAGACGTTGTCGTAGTTCTCTTTTACATATTGAACCGTATCTTTTTGCCACTCGCTAAAGCCATCGGAAGAGTCGATTACGAGGACATCCACTCCTGCCTCCACCAAAGCAGGTACCCGTTCTTTGTAGTCCTTCGTATTGATCCCGGCTCCGACGATGTAGCTCTTGTTTGCGTCGAGAAGAGAATGCGGGTTGTTTTTGCGCGAATCGTAGTCTTTGCGGAATACGAGGAAGTCCAGGTTTTGGTTCTCGTCTACGATTGGCAGACAGTTCAGCTTGTGTTCCCAGATCAGGTCGTTTGCTTCCGAGAGAGACAGACCCGATTTGCCGACGATCAAGGAGGAGAATGGCGTCATGATTTCGCTGACTGGCTTATCCAGAGAGTCGCGGCTGATTCGATAGTCGCGGCCCGTTACGATCCCGAGCAGCTTGCCTTTTGCCGAACCATCTTCTGTGATGGCTACTGTGGAGTGACCGGTTTGCTCTTTTAGCTCCAGGATATCTTTAAGCGTATGGCTTGGAGTCAGATTGGAGCGGCTGACAACGAAGCCTGCCTTGTACGCTTTTGCTTTGCGTACCATAGTCGCTTGGCTTTCAATCGACTGGGAGCCGAAAATAAATGAAATACCGCCACATTGAGCCAAAGCCACCGCCATGTGATGGTCGGATACAGCTTGCATGACTGCAGATGAGAACGGTATGTTTAGTGAAATGGCTGGCTTTTCGCCCTTTTTAAATTTGGTGATGGGGGTGGATAGGTCAACGTTTTGAGGCGTGCATTCCTTTGTGGTGAGGTTAGGAAGCAACAAAAACTCGTTGAACGTCCGAGATGGTTCTGTGTAATAAAAAGCCACTACTCTCTCCTCCTATGAATTCTTTTTATTAGAGAATTTTTATCATGTTAACCGTGAAAACGTAATAACGTCAATAGGGAATCGAAAGGTGGAGTGTTTTTTGTTTAAATCTCTCAATCTTGCAGAAGAAATCGAATTATTGAAACAATTGGAGCTGGAGAAATCCTACATATTTTATGGTAATTTACGGCTTCGAGCAAAGCGTACTCTTTTCCTGGCGGAAGCAGGTGAGCAAGGATGGACGGCGGCAGGCGCGTACCTGCAAGGGATGCCCTTTCACGCTTTCACGTTTTGTCTAATAGAAGAAACAGGCTCGTATTCGGTGAAAGGAATGCTGGAACAATTTCGCAAAAGGCTCAAAGTGGGAGAAGGCGAGCAGCGGGAAGGGGTTCTCACGGCTGTGGAATCGTGCGTTGCTCGTTTGGAGATCCCACATGCACTTGAGCGTAAAACCATGCTGCTGATGAAGCTGACCTCTGCCGACAGGCTTTTGCCCCGAGGTGAGTCTTTCCTGGTGGAGGAGGATAGAGGAGGAGCAGTGAAACAGCTGGCGAATAAGGTTGGCATGCTGAGCTTTCGAGCCGAGGAAGTGAGGGAAATGCCGCACATCGCGCTATCCTCCCAATCGGGTGAACTGACCGCCATGGCCGGCTTCCATGTCTACGAGGATGACTTCGTCGAAATCGGCAATATCGGAACGTCAGCGGAGTATCGCAAAAGAGGGCTAGGCATGCAAATCACTTCGGACATTTGCCGGATCGGCCTGCAAAAATCACCGAATGTGTATCTGTTTGTCTTTGCCGATAATGAAGCGGCGATTCGCGTCTATGAGCGGCTCGGGTTTACGACTGTAGAACGGTATGCATTCGTCACATTTCTGTGGTAGTAAAAAGGAGGAAAAACCGATGAAAACCTTTTTTCAATACAACTGGATGGTACGGGAACAATGGTATCAATGGTGCGTGGACGTGCCGGAGGAAGAGCTACTTCGAGAGAGGATCGGGGGAGCGGGATCTATTCTCTATACGCTGTATCATATCATCGACGTCGAGTGTAGCTGGATTCGTGTCTTGCAGGGAAAGCCCGATATCCAGGACGACTTTATGCAGTTCCGAAGCTTGGCAAAAGTTCGCATGCTGGATGCAAATTACCGTCCAGAAGTAGAGGAGTTTGTTATGGCGTGGGAGGACAGCATGGAAAGCAGGCCCTTTTGCGATCCAAGAGCTGGCGGAGGGATCGTCACAGACGCTTGGGGAGAAGTCGTTCGCCACGTGATTGCTCATCAAATTCATCATCTGGGGCAGTTGTCCATCTGGGCACGTGAGGTGGGCAAAAAGCCGGTGTCAGCAAATGTGATCGGCAAGCAGCTGATTTCTCCAAAAGACTAAATGAAAATCCCCTACCGAATGGGAAGGGGATTTCTCGTACAGTAAGAATTTATAAGATTCTTAGCCAGTATATGTGCAACATAGCGAGACTTCGAACGAAGTGAGATAGCAAGACTTGTGCCCTTTGGGTACTAAGGCTCCACCGCAAAGCTTGGCGGAGCCTAATTTTGCTACCCTTTGAAATCAATGGGGATCGTCATGGAGAAGCAAGGACCATCCGGATCGTTGCGTGCGACGATCGTTCCTTTATGCGCTTCGAACACAGCGCGGGCGATTGCCAGACCCAGACCGTGCTTGCCAGATTTTCCTTTTCGGAAACGCTGGAACAGGTTGGGAAGCAACGCCTCCTCGATGGGTGGGCCGTCGTTGGCGATACTGATGACGGCATTTTGACCAATCATTCTGCCGGTGATCATCAGGCGGCTTTTCGCATAGCGCAACTGATTTTCCATGATGTTCACAAAGGCTGTGCTCAGCTGTTCTCCATCAGCCTCGACTATCAGCTCCGAGGGCAGGTTCAGCTCCCACTCGACATTTTGATTGAGGACAGAGAGTCTTTGCTTCAAGAGGTGCATCATTTCTGCCAGATCGACCTTATCGATCTGTACCATCTGCGAGAAAGACTCGATCTTCGTCAAGTACAAGAGCTGCCCCACGACCTTTTCCAGACGCTTGCTCTCTTCCATGATGATCGCAAGCCCCTTCTCAGCTTGAGGGCCTGTGAACACGCCTTCCAAGAGGCCTTGGGTGTAGCCTTGGATCGCCATGATTGGAGTTTTTAGCTCATGGGAAATATTTTGGATGAAATAGCCTTGGGACTCGTCGTACTCCTTCAATTGATTTTTCATCGAATCGAATGAACGAGCCAGCTGTCCGATCTCATCGCCACGGTCCATCGTGAGGGAGATATCAAACTGGCGGCGTGCGATTTTTTTGCACAGCTCTTCCAGACTTCGCAGCGGTTTGCTCAAATAGCCGCTG
The DNA here is from genome assembly GCF_046622605.1 of Brevibacillus centrosporus. Taxonomy (NCBI): domain Bacteria; kingdom Bacillati; phylum Bacillota; class Bacilli; order Caryophanales; family Paenibacillaceae; genus Brevibacillus; species Brevibacillus centrosporus. Next base: position 673,610 of record NZ_CP176856.1, read on the forward strand.
AACCAAATCGCCAACAGCCAGCTGACCAACAGCAGCAGGCTAAAAACCAGCAAAAACTGGCGGGTCAGGATCGAGTTGATCTGGTTGAGCTCCTGTTCCTTGGAAAACAGCACCATGTAGTACGGGAAGCCGTGATAGTCCATCCGTTTGCTGACGAACAAATAGTTTTCATCGCCACGCTCCAACGTTCCGTGCTGTAGCTGGCTGTTCGGATGAGCAGCAGCCCGGGCGAACAGCTCCCGGCTGTCGCTGAAAGGAATCCGCTCCGTACTGCGGCTGCCCAGCTCTTTCCCGTTTTCGGCGTACACGATCATGTCAAACGAGTACTCGTAGCGAGACAAAAGCAGCTGCAAAAAGTAGGGGGCTGCCGCGGGAACGGGAAGCAGCTCGTTGTTTTCATTGAAGGTAATATGCTCAGACAGCGTGTAAAACTCGTCCTCAAGCAGCGCGTAGGTATTGGAAACCAGGTATTGCTTCACCGCGAGCGGATAGCCTACCCCAAGTCCAATGCCCAGCACGCTGGTCAGGATCATGAACAAAATGAGAATCTGCCGGGAGAGCGGCAGGTCTTTCAGACGGAATTTCCTCATATACGCGTCATCCGATAGCCGAATCCATAGACCGTCTCCAAGGGGAACTTCGGCATTTTCTTACGGATGCGTTTCACCAGATCGTCTACGGCACGGTCGGAGCCGATATAGTCCTCCCCCCAGATCGAGGTGAGGATCTGCTCGCGGTTCAAAGCAAGCCCCTGGTTGTGGAGCAGGTAGACGATCAGCTCGAATTCCTTGGTCGTCAGATCGATCAGTTCGTCGTTCTCTTTTACTTGGCGTCCTTTTTCTGAGATCATATAAGGACCCACATTTACCCAATCCTGAAAGGTCTGGGGCTGTGCAGCTGCACTGCCTGGCTTTTCGTAGGTCCGCTGCAGCAGCTTTTTCGCACGGATTACCAGCTCTCGCGGGAGAAACGGCTTGGCTAAATAATCGTCGCTGCCCAGCTCGAGCCCGATGATTTTATCGACGTCCTGATCACGTGCTGAGATGAAGATGATCGGAACATTTGACTTCTCGCGGATCAGTCTGAGCAGCTCGTAGCCATCGATGTCCGGCATCATAATATCCAAAATCCAGAGGTGGGGCTGCTGTGACTCGTCGAGATATGGGAGTACATCATTCCCGCTGGAAAACGCTTTGACTTGGAAGCCCGCGCTGGCTAAATAGGATTGCAGCAATTCTAAGAGATTGGTTTCATCGTCCACCAGATAGACGAGGTAAGGGGTATTCATCATGTTCGCCCTCGCTTTGCATCTGTTATTGATAACTGTAAGTGTATTGTAGCATAGGAAAAATGGGGTTGTGTGGCAGTCCCGTAAGAGAATCGTGGAAAACGTGTGGAAGCAGGATTCCCTGTCGCCCTCGCGAAAACATTTAGGAAAGCTATCCCAGACATCTGGAAAGGAGCGACCACATGAAACAGCGCATGCAAACGTCTCTCGTGCTGCTATCACTACTCCTGCTCACGGCTTGTACCGGTCAACCCGTTGAAACACAGCCCAAACCGGCTCCAGAGCCACCCGCTCCGACCGTCCAAACCCCTCCGCCAGTCGAACAGCCGCCGCAATACCCATATACGGCACCTCTCACAGGTCTTGGGAGCCAGGAGGACTTAAACAACAAAAGGCCGCTCATGGTGATGATCAACAACGCTCCTCCTGCCCGTCCGCAAAGCGGTATCAGCAAGGCAGACATCGTTTACGAAGTGCTGGCGGAAGGTGAAATGACTCGTTTTCTTTCCATTTTCCAAAGCCAGAAGCCCGAGGTGATCGGTCCCGTCAGAAGTATACGTCCCTATTTTATCCAAATCGGAATCGGTTTCGACGCGATGCTCGTCCACGCCGGAGGAAGTCAGGAGGCGCTGACTGCGCTCGCACGCTCTGATTACAGCCACCTCGACGAGATTCAAAACAGCCGCTATTTCTGGAGAGAGAGCTTCCGTAAAGCTCCGCACAATCTGTACACCAAGCCGGAGCTGCTAGAGCAGGCCATGCAGGATAAAAATATGAGGGCGACAGCAGAGCTTCCCCATTTTACGTTTCTGCCGCAGGATGCCGTTATTACAGAGGGCGAACCAGCGACTAAGGTGGATCTGACCTTTCACTCCCTGAACAAAGCGGGCTTTGTCTATGACGAAAAGGAAAAGAAATATATGCGATTCACAGCGGGCAAACCGCATGTAGATCTTACGGACAACAAACAGATCGCGGTGACCAACCTGCTGGTGATTTCCACCAAGCACCGTGTGCTGGACAGCGAAGGCAGACGTCAAGTCGATGTCGTAGGACCAGGAGACGGTTATCTGCTCCAGCAAGGTAAAGCGAAAAAGATCAAATGGAAACGCTCGGGCGGCGTAATTCGCGCTTATGCAGATGAGGCTCTCACCGAGGAGCTTCCTCTTTTGCCAGGGAATACCTGGGTAGAAATTTTGCCTACATCCCCCGGGCTGGCGCAATCCTTGAAGTTCCAGTAGGAAGATAAGGGTTGCAGACCACGCCGGTTTCTTCTAAGATAATGATAAAAAGGCTTTAGTGCTTAAAAATTGTAAAGTGGGAAACCGGAAACGGATCAGATAACGGGGTGAATAATATGCAATTGGAAAAACTGAAGGGCAAGGGTATTGAGCAGCTGTTTGAAGCAGTTTTGTCCTTGGAAACGATCGAAGAATGCTATCAATTTTTTGACGACCTTTGCACGGTAAACGAAATGCAGTCACTCGCTCAGCGTCTGGAAGTAGCTCGCATGCTGCGTAAAGGATTTACCTACAACCAGATCGAGGGAGAGACGGGTGCCAGCACTGCTACCATTTCCCGTGTGAAGCGCTGCTTGAACTACGGCAATGACGGGTATCAGATGGCGCTGGAGCGGATCGGCAAATAGAGTAGGAGGCAGGCATCGTTGATTGACTATCGTGGCTGGCGCCATACGTTTAAATTAGACCCGGACAAATCCATCGACGAGGAAGCTTTGGAGGCGATCTGCGAGTCGGGCACAGATGGGATTATCGTCGGCGGCACGTACGGTGTCACCTTTGACAATACGCTCGAGCTCATGTCCCGCATTCGCCGCTATGCAGTTCCAGCTGTTCTGGAGATTTCTTCCCTCGATGCCGTTGTACCGGGCTTTGATTCGTATTTGATTCCGCTTGTCATCAATGCGGGTGACCCGGAGTGGATCTTTACGCCTCATGTGTCTGGTCTAAAAACGTACGGCTCCTACATTCATTGGGATGACATCATTACGGAGGGCTATCTGATCGCCAACCCGGATGCGGGTGTAGCCCACCTGACGAAAGCTCGCTCCATCGAGAGTACCGCAGAGGCCAAAGCTTATGCGCAGGTAGCGACGAAGATCTGCAGGCTTCCCATCGTGTACGTCGAGTATAGCGGTGCCTATGGAGATACGTCGATTGTTCGAGCTTGCCGTGCAGGTGCCGATGAAGCGCACCTCTTCTATGGCGGAGGAATTCGTACACCGGAGCAAGCGGCTGAAATGGCTGCGATTGCGGATACGATCGTTGTCGGAAATGTGATTTATGAGGATTTGCAGGCAGCCTTAAGCACCGTCGCGGCGGTAAAAGGGTAGAGCCGTGAGTAGAGACCTTTTCGAGGGTCTCTTTTTTTGTACAGTAAGAATTTATAAGATTCTTAGCCAGTATAAGTGCAGCTAAGGCTCCACCGCAAAGCTTGGCGGAGCCAAGTTTTCTAATTTGCGGGGCGAAAAAGGCGGTTCGTGCTGATATGATTGGGGAAAGAGACACGACTGACTTTTTACTTAGCAAAGGAGGTCACGGATGAACCCCGCCATCGAGCAAATTACGACGCTGCGAAAAGAAGGCAAGCTGGACGAAGCGCTTGCGCTTGCCAAAGAGCTGGTTCAAACAGAGGCGGAAAACCCGGTCGCCCAGTATCAATGCGCTTGGTGCCACGATACTGCCGGGCTGGAGGAAGAAGCCGTCCCGTACTACGAAAAGGCGATTGAGCTGGGACTTTCCTCCGAGGACGATCTGGCAGGTGCCCTGCTTGGGCTGGGCAGCACCTACCGCACACTGGGACGCTATGAAGAGGCAGCAGAGACGCTAGCCAAAGGCATGCAGCGGTTCCCGGACGATCGTTCCTTTCCCGTATTTCTGTCCATGGCGTACTACAACCTCGGCAGGCATCACGAGGCGATGACACTGCTTTTGCAAAACCTTGCGGAGACGACGAGTGATCCGACCGTTTTCGCCTACAAAAAAGCGCTGCTGTTCTACGCAAACGATCTCGATAAAACCTGGTAGGCAGGAGTTCGCACGCCCCCCGTTGTACATGTAAATCAGCGGGGGGTGCCTATGTACAAATTAATCTTGGTAGATGACGAAGAAGACGTGAGAGAAGGGGTCAGTCAGGAAATTGATTGGCACGAGCATGGTTTCGAGGTGCTGGCAAAAGCGGAGAATGGCAAAGAAGCGCTGGATTTGGTGGAGCGTCTGCGACCGGATGTAGTCGTGACCGATATCAAGATGCCGTTCATGGACGGTTTGCAGCTCGCCGAGGCCGTACGTCGACAGTTTCCCGCGACCCGTATTATCATTCTCACAGGCTTTGACGAGTTTGAATATGCCCAAAAGGCAGTCAAGCTCCACATTGACGAATACGTGCTTAAACCCTTTTCTGCGATCGAGCTGATCGATGCACTGCTGAAGGTGAAAAACCGGATGGATGAGGAAGCTGCCCACCGGGAAAACAATCAATTGCTGCGTGAGAGCTATCGAAAAAGCTTGCCGGTATTGCGGGAAGTTTTTTTGTCCTCTCTTTTGACCCGCCAGCTGACGAGGGCAGACATTTTCGCCAAAGCCAGTGAGTACAGTGTTCAGCTGCAAGGAAGTGAGTTTCTCGTGTCGGTCCTTTGCCTCGATCGGAAGAAAAAGGACGAGCAGCAGATTCTTTTGTTTGCCGTGAAAAATATTGCCCAGGAGCAGGTGAAGCTGGGAGCTTATGCATGCCTCGTTTTTTTGCACAACGATCTGGTCGTGCTCCTGCTGCGCAAGGAAACGGAAACGGAGGACCAACTGGAGCATCAGATGCAGATGCTGGCCGAAGAAATCCGGCGAACAGTCGAGAAGTATTTGAGCGTGACTGTAACGGTTGGGATCGGAACGGTGATCCGCGATGTGACGCAACTCTCCTATTCCTACCAAGACGCCGCAGTGGCCCTTGACTACAAAGGCATCCTCGGAAACAACCGCCTCATTTTTATCGATGACGTGGAAAAGCAGCCGAGAGAAAGCGTGCGTTTTGATGAGCGCAAAGAGCACGAGCTGGTCCGCTGTATTAAAATGGGAACGCTGCCAGAGCTGCATATCGTCGTAAACGAGCTGTTTTTCGAGGTCGAGGAAGGCAACATCTCTATTCAGGACTACCGCATCTATTTACTGGAAATGATCACTACGATTTTGAAAACAGCCCAGAGAGCGGAGCTGGATATGGATCAGCTTTTCGGTGGTCATTCGCATCTGCTTGCAGAGATCGCCACCTTTAACAATGTGCAGGAAGCCAAAAATCGGGTCATCGACATTTGTGAGAAAATCATGAGCAGCATCGCGAGCGGACGGCATTATACTTATAAGCGGCTCGTCGATCAGGCGATTGCCTATACCCATCGAAATTTCCAATCCCCAGACATCTCCATCCACAAGGTGTGTGCGGATCTGCATATCAGTCCGGGTTACTTCAGCAGTATTTTCAAGCGGGAAACCAAAACGACGTTTGTGACCTATCTCTTGCAGCTGCGCATGGAAAGAGCAAAGGAGCTGCTGCGAACAACCGATTTGAAAACGTTTGAGATCGCGGAGCAGGTCGGCTACAGCGACGCGAACTACTTCAGCTTTTGCTTCCGCAAGCACGTGGGCTTGTCCGCCAAAGAATATCGCAACAGCAGCGGCAAAGAGGAGTAGGCGATGAAAAAGCTCCTGTTTGGCGTGGTGGACGCAATCAAGGCCAAGAGCATTCAGTTTATCATTACCACCTCCTTTACGCTCGTCACGGTGCTCGTCGTGCTGTTTGTGGGAGTGATGCTGTACAGCAAGTTCTCGGAGACCGCCGAACAGAATGCGTTCCTCAATACCCAGCAAATTCTCGAGCAGGTCAAATACAATCTGGACAGCTACCTCAACGGGACGACGCAGATTTTTGAGCTGGTGGACGACAAGATCAGACGAAGCCAGAGCATCACCTCCGAAAAGCTGAACGAGCAGCTGGAGGCTATCGTGGAAACACGGAAGGATATTGTTTCCATCGCCGTTTTCAGCCGAAAGGGAGAGCTTTTGATGGGGACGCCGTCAAAGCCGATGCGCAAAAACAGCAAGCTGACGGAGCAGAGCTGGTTTCAATCTGCCATCGATGATCCGAACAATCTGTCCTTTTCTTTGCCGCATATTCAAAATCTGTTCAAAGGCGAGTATACATGGGTCGTATCCATGAGTCGGGGAATCACGATCAAAGGAGATCGGGGAGATATTCCGGCAGTACTCTTGGTCGATGTGAATTTCAAGGAAATCGACGAGCTTTGCCAGCGAGTCGGATTGGGCAAGCGAGGGTATGCCTACATCATTGATCTGGTCGGAAATATCGTCTACCATCCACAGCAGCAGCTCATTTACGTGGGCCTCAAAAACGAAAACCGCTCGCTGCCGCTGAAGTATTCGTACGGCAGCTACGTGGACGAGGCAGAGGGTGACAAGCGCCTCATCACCATCAAGACGGTCGATCAGCTCGGCTGGAAGATCATCGGTGTCTCCTACATGGATGAGATCGCCACCACGAAAAGCGAGATCAGCAGGTTTATTATTTGGCTGTTGATCTTTGTCATCGTGATGGTGCTGTTTGTGCTCTCCTATATCTCGGCAAAAATCTCAAAGCCGATCAAGATGCTGGAGCGATCGATGGAGCGGGTGGAGCAGGGTGATTTTACGGTCAATGAACCGATACGAGGGAGCCAGGAGGTCGAGCAGCTGTCTTTGCGCTTTCACCTGATGATGGCGAAAGTCAGGGAGCTGATGAGCCAAATCATCCAGGAGCAGGAGGCCAAGCGCAAGAGCGAGCTGGAAGTGCTGCAGGCGCAGATTCACCCGCATTTTCTCTACAATACGCTCAATTCTGTCGTCCGGATGGTCGGCATCGGGAAAAACGAAGACGTGATTACGACGATCACATCGCTGTCCAAGCTGTTCCGTATCAGCTTAAGCAGAGGGAAGAATATGATTACGGTTCAGGAAGAGCTGGAGCATGTTCGGCATTATCTGATCATTCAAAAAATGCGTTACAAGCAAAAATTTGAGTACGAGATCGAAGCCGAGGATGCGGTGCTCGCCTGCAAAACGGTGAAGCTGCTGCTGCAGCCGATCGTGGAGAATGCGATCTACCACGGCATTGAGCACATGGCAGACCCAGGCGAGATCCACATATCCGCCTCGCTGTCAGAGGGAAAAGTCCTGCTTCAGGTAAGGGACAATGGCCTCGGGATGTTGCCAGTGGTGCGTGAGCAAGTCCTGACAGGCTCGTACAAGAGCGAGGGGGGATCGGGTGTCGGTATTCATAACGTTCACGAGCGAATCCGTTTAACCTTTGGCGATGAGTACGGGCTAGAAATCGAGAGCGAGCTGGAGGTAGGGACCGTGGTCAAGGTGTGGATTCCCTGCTTGCAGGGCTACGGACAAGAGGGTTGACCATATGGGATCCATGAAACGATACGCGTTATTCATTGTGGTGCTTTTGGTGGCGGTAGGTGTTTTGTACGCCTGTGAATCTCGGCTGGATGCGCCGAGGTCGGACAAGAAAAAGACGATTGCCCTGATCGTGCGTATGAAGCATGGTGACTACTGGCGTACGGTGAAGCTGGGAGCGGAAATGGCGGCGAGGGAATACGACCTCAATCTCAACTTTTACGCGCCCGACTACGAAGAGGACTCGCAGAGCCAGATGGAGCTTGTCCAGCAGGCGACGCTCGACGGGTATGACGCGCTCGTGGTCGCGCCGAGCGAAGACCGTGTCCTGGAAGAGGCGATGAAGCTGAGCGGGGAGAGGGTCCCGATCCTCACACTCGATACCGAGGGCCAGGCGGAAAAGGTAAAAAGCTATATCGGGACGGACAACTACGATATGGGCAAAAAGGCAGCCGAAAAGATGATCCAGCTGATCGGCAAGAAAGGGCAAATCGCTCTGCTCGGCACAAGCAGAAGTACAGCGAATGTCATGAGCAGAGAAGCAGGCGTCCGTGACGTCCTGCAGCAGGATCGGCAGGTAGAGCTCGTGCCTGTCGACTACGTCCAGTTGGACAAAAAGCTGGTAGGAGAGCTGACCCGCGAGCTGATTCATCACAATCCAGGTGTCCAAGGAATGATTGCGCTGGACGCCAATACAGCCATCGGAGCTGCCGAGGAAATCGAGAAAATGGGCATGCAGTCCGAAGTCAAAATCGTGGCGATCGACAGCCCGCCGGAGGTACTGGAGTATTTGCAGGAAGGCGTCATCTCTGCGACGATCATCCAGAAGCCGTTTTCGATGGGCTATCTCGGCATCAAATACGCTTTGGATGCGAGCGAGGGCAAGCAGGTGCCGGGAAGGGTAGACACCGGAACCAAGGTGATCGATCGGGAAAACATGTTTTGGTCGGAAAATCAGAAGCTGCTGTTCCCCTTCGTCAAATAACAAAGAAAAACTGATGAGAATTTTGATAAAAAAGCGTAGGATTTTCGATGGTAACCGCGATGGAAAACGCTTACATTTTTTATATATCAGATGTACACATAGGGGATAAAGGGGGAAGTTTTCATGAGAAAGCTAATGGCAACTACGCTGGTTGCAGCGGTCACTCTTTCGGTGGTCGGTTGTTCCCAATCTTCTGGAGGTTCGCAGCCCGCCGCATCAGGGGGTGGCAGCACGCCGGCACCAGCCGCAGCACCTGCGTCTTCCACGCCAGCACCAGCTCCTGCAGCAGCACCGGCAGCCAACCCGAAAATCGGTGTGGCGATCTACAAATTTGACGACACGTTCATGACGGGTGTACGCAACGCGATTTCCAAAGCGGCTGAAGGCAAGGCAGAGGTAGACATCGTTGATAGCCAAAATGCTCAGCCAACGCAAAATGACAAAGTAGATTTGTTCATCAACAAAAAAGTAAACGCTCTCGCCATCAACCCGGTTGACCGTACGGCGGCTGGTGTCATCATCGACAAAGCCAAGCAAGCGAACATCCCAGTCGTATTCTTCAACCGCGAGCCGATGCCAGAGGATATGCAGAAGTGGGACAAAGTTTACTACGTAGGCGCGAAAGCAGAAGAGTCCGGTACGATCTCCGGCCAGCTGCTCGTCGACTACTGGAAGGCTCATCCGGAAGCGGATAAAAACAAAGACGGCGTACTGCAGTACGTCATGCTCAAAGGCGAGCCGGGTCACCAGGACGCCGAGCTGCGCACGAAGTTCTCCGTCAAAGCTATCGAAGACGCTGGTATCAAGGTGGAAAAAGTGGCCGAGGATACAGCGATGTGGGATCGCGTAAAAGGACAGGAGAAAATGGCGGCATTCCTTGCTGCATCCGGCGACAAGATCGAAGCCGTGCTTGCCAACAATGATGACATGGCACTGGGTGCGATCGAAGCGTTGAAGGCAGCGGGTTACTTTACAAACGGAAAATACATGCCAGTCGTCGGGGTAGACGCGACAGCGCCAGCGCTCAAAGAGCTGGAGTCTGGCACTCTGCTCGGTACGGTGCTCAACGACGCAAACAACCAAGGAAAAGCGACACTGAACATCGCGGCAGCTCTGGCAAAAGGAGAAACGCCAAACAAGGATACCACTGGCTTTGACATCACAGACGGCAAATATGTCTGGGTTCCTTATAAAAAAATCACGAAAGAAAACATGGCGGACGCGAAATAAAAGCCTCTTGCTGGCAGTGGGCTGACAGGGGACGAGGATAAGGCGAGGGAGTCGGTTGATGGAAGAATCGATCTGTCTCCCTTGCCTTTTTTCCTGCTTAGGTGGGGGACACACCAGATTCAAACTGGTGGGGAACACACCAGACGCATACTGGTGGGGGACACACCAGACGCATACTGGTGGGGAACACACCAGACACATACTTCATGACGTAGACTTTCACAGCGAGGAGGCATCGGCATGGCTCAAAACGCTTATTTGCTCGAGATGAAAAATATATCGAAAGAGTTCCCAGGTGTGAAGGCACTCGACGACGTTACGCTGCGTGTACGGCCAGGAACGGTGCACGCCTTGATGGGGGAAAATGGGGCAGGCAAGTCAACCTTGATGAAATGCCTGTTTGGAATATACAAGCCGGACGGCGGCGAAATTGTACTGAACGGCGAGAGTGTGACACTGGGCAGCTCGAAGGATGCCTTGCTGCGGGGAATCTCCATGATCCATCAGGAGCTGCATCCCGTTCCTTTTCGAAATGTGATGGAGAATATCTGGCTGGGCCGGTTTCCAGTCAAAAAGCTTGGTCCTTTTCCGTTTGTGGATGAGAAAAAAATGGTGAACGACACCAAAAAGCTGTTTGAGGATCTGGGAATGGATTTGCACCCGCATGAAATCGTGCGCAATCTCTCCGTTTCCAAGGTGCAATCACTTGAAATCGCCAAGGCGGTCTCCTATCATTCCAAAGTCATCGTGATGGACGAACCTACGTCTTCCTTGACAGGAAACGAAGTGGAGCAGCTGTTCACCATCATCCATGAACTGAAGAGCAGGGGAGTCGCGATCATCTATATTTCTCACAAGATGGAGGAAATCCTGAGAATCTCCGATGACGTGACCATCATGCGCGACGGCAAGCTGATCGGGACGTGGCTTGCCTCGGAGCTGACGACCGATCTGATTATCTCCAGAATGGTAGGGCGCGATCTGACCCAGAGATACCCGCAGAAAAGCAATACGCCAGGGGATGTCGTGCTGAAGGTTGAGGGGTTGACGTCTGCTTTTGCAGAATCTTTCCAAAACGTTTCCTTCGAGCTGCACAAAGGCGAGATTCTAGGGGTAGGGGGACTCGTGGGGGCACAGCGGACAGAGTTGATCGAAGCGCTGTTCGGCTTGCGGTCCATCCGCTCGGGGAAGGTGCATCTGCATGGCAAAGAGGTGCGAATCAAGTCTCCGAAAGAAGCGAAGAAGCACAAAATGGCGCTTTTGACCGAGGAACGCAGGGTAACCGGGATCATTCCCGTCCTGCCTGTTCTGGAAAACACCGTCATCGCCAATCTGGCCAACTACCAGACCCGCTACCTGCTGCTCAACGAACGCAAGCGCCGGGAGGATGTCAGTCAGAACATCGACAAGCTGAGGGTGAAGACGCCTTCCATGAAGACTTTGATCAAAAACCTGTCGGGCGGCAACCAGCAAAAGGTACTGCTGGCGAGGTGGCTTTTGACTGAACCGGATATTTTGCTGCTCGATGAGCCTACACGTGGTGTAGACGTCGGCGCCAAGTACGAAATCTATTCCATCATTGCAGATCTTGCAAGGCAAGGGAAAAGCATTATCATGATTTCCTCTGAAATGCCCGAGCTGCTCGGGATGTCAGATCGGATCATGGTCATGTGCGATGGACGACTCTCCGGTATCATTGCCGGTGCAGATGCGACAGAAGAAGAAATCATGCGACTGGCTACCATGCATTTGGGCTGACCAGGGAGGGAGGATCTCACATGAGCAGTTTGACTCAAAAGCGCATACAAGGCTTCGTTACGCAAAATGCCATCTACATCGTTCTGGTCGTGCTGATCGCCGGAATCGCTGTCTACGATACCAATTTCCTTTCGATTACGACACTTCGGGATATTTTGCTGCAATCGTCGACCCGGGCGATCATTGCTTTGGGGGCGGCATTCGTATTGATCACAGGCGGTACAGACCTTTCCGCAGGTCGCGTGGTCGGCTTGACGGCTGTCATTTCGGCCTCCATGCTGCAATCACAGGATTATCCGCGGCGCTTTTTCCCTGACTTGCCTGATTTGCCGCTGCTGATTCCGATCTTGATCGCGATCGCAGCAGGCTTGCTTGTTGGGCTGATCAACGGGATCATCGTATCACGCTTCAGCGTGCCGCCGTTTATCGCCACCTTGGGTACGATGGTCATCGTTTACGGCGTCAACTCGATTTACTTTGATATGGAACCCAACCAGTCGCAGCCGATTGGAGGACTGCGGCAGGACTTCGGGCATTTGGGGACAGGATTCATCGGCCCGAGCGGCCCCTATTCTGTCCCGTACATCGTCATTATCGCCATCGTAGTCGCCTTCTTCGTCTGGGTCGTGTTCAATAAGACACGGCTCGGAAAGAACATGTACGCCATCGGAGGCAACATGCAGGCGGCGACTGTTTCCGGGATCAACGTTGCTTGGAACCTGATGATTATCTACGCAATCGCTGGCGGTCTCTACGGCTTGGGCGGCGTGCTGGAGTCGGCGCGTACGGGCGGTGCCACCAACAACTACGGAAACATGTACGAGCTGGATGCCATCGCGGCGTGCGTCGTCGGTGGTGTCTCGACATCGGGTGGGATTGGTACCGTACCAGGTGTCTTGGCAGGTGTCCTGATCTTTGGTGTCATTAACTACGGTCTGACGTTTATCGGTGTGAATCCGTACTGGCAGCTGATTATTAAAGGGTTGATTATTGTAGCGGCTGTTGCGTTTGACATCCGCAAATACTTGGCAAAGAAATAAGACGTATTTCCCCCGATTGCATTGGAATATTGACAAAATAATGAATAATTGGGTTTTCCAGGAACCTGAACCGTGTAGAACTTTTCTATACGGTTTCTTTATGTTTGAGGCGTGCCCAGAGGCATCTTCTAATTGGTAAAAGTCCGGTCGCGGGAGGGGAAACGCCCCCGTGTAGCTAGGATACCTGCGTATGGGGAAATCTGTGCGCAGAAGCGTATCGAAGTGCAAGAGGGAAAAGTGGAAGCCGAATCTCGCTCATATGGATGAAGGCCAAGGAAGCTGTTTAGAGCTGGGAGCGACTGCGAAGAATCCTCCGGCGTACGGGGCTCGGCATGGGATTGACGGAGAGACGTTAGCGGACATTGAGAAGCGAGGCGAAGTGTTTTTCTTACACGAATGTCAACGACTTCTTAAAGAAGGCAACCACCATCCGCAGCCCGTCAAGCGTCAATACATTCCGAAGAAGGATGGCAAGCAACTAAACCAGTGTGCTCCCGTTGCGTACAAAAACACACTGGTTGCTTATGCTTTTTTATGTCTGTCTACTTGAAAGGGGTAAGTGCATAAGTGCAGATTTTTTGTTTCTGAGTTCTGCTAATAGGATAATTGGGATTGGTTGGGGAGTTTAAAAATAGACCCATTTTTTACTTTTTATGGTTATAATTTAAAAAAGTTTATTGGGAGGGTTAACATGAGAGCTTTTTATCTTATCTCTTTGTTATTAATAAGTGGGTGCAGTTCAGAGGTTGATAACAGCCAGTATAAAGAACAAATAAAGATCTTAGTTAATGAAGATGACTTAGTTGATTTCCAGAGCAGTTCAGCTGTGGCTGAATGGACGCCATCAACAAAAAAAGAAATTGATGAAATTTTTGATGATCTACTTCCTACAATTAAAATTTCTGGTGAAATTCAAGAGTATGATCCCTATAAATCAAAGAATCTTATAGGTTCTTATGATCATGCAACAATTATCGTTCCACTTGAAAAGATGGATACATCACAAAACAACAATCTGATTATTGAAATTAATAAGAAATACTACTCAGCTTCAGGTGATTCCGAAATTATTGAAAAAATAATTGAGATTTCAAAAATATTCAAATGAATATATTTCCAATTATATTCATTTCTGTTAGAATGACAAAATATTACATATTTTGTCAATAGAGGTATTGAATTGAATAAAATTGTTGTTACTCTATCCCTACTCACAGCTCTGACATCAATATCAAGCATTGCCTATGCAGATCTTCACGGAAGGGATGCATTGTGGTTAGGGGGGTTTTCAGAAAATGTAATAGAAGATTTTGATTATTGGGAGAGTTCTACAATCGATACATACAACCTTGATGACGAGACTGCAAATGCAAGATTAGTTTTTGAAAATCAAGTGAATAATGAAATCGGTTCTGACTTTAACTTTTGGAGAGTAAATTCTTCAGGTGACGCAGAGTTGAGATATTATGCTAACGACTATACCGATGATTGGTATGGATTAATGACGCCATATAAAATTAACTCAAGTGATAATTATGTAGAGGCCCAATTTGGAGATCAGTGGGATAGGGCAAAGATTCAATTAAATTATGAATTAATGGACAACGATGGTATGACTGCTGCTAATAGAGATTGGACAGTTTTACATGAGACCGGGCACGTTTTCTCCTTAAAGCACAACCCAGAAGCTGATTCGGTCATGAGAACAGTTGAAACGAGTTTTTGGGGTAATCCAATATTCTTTGATTACGACGAGTTTACCCAACTCGATTTAGATAATCTGGACTATAAATATTAATAAGCTATAAGGAGGTTAAGTTAAATGAAAAAGACTTTATTTACAGTTAGTGCAATCGCTTTAATACTAGGTTCTTCACTTTATTTTTCAACTTCAACAAGTATTAAAGCGGCAAACGAAACAAATTCAATAGAAAAAGATGTTTCCATACGTGATGCTTCTTATGCATCATTCACGGATATAAAGGCACTCGAGAACGCTGCAGACATTATTGCAGAAGTAAAATTCTCTGGAAAACGTGAGACCAAGGTTTGGGGGTACGAAGAGGGAGACACTTACACGAATACATTAACAAGTGTTGAGGTGAAGAAAGTACACCAGGGAGAGGTTTCTAAAGGAGAGGAAATAGGAGTTTACGAGCCAGCATACATAAGTGAGAACGGTTTTTATTCAATTGAAGGATATAACTTGATGAATAAAAAAGGGAAATATCTACTGTATTTAAGAACTAAAAAGGATGGAAACTATTCTGTTTTAGGTTTGTATCAAGGAAAGTATGATTTAAATGAGACTAGTACATTAAAGGAACTCAAAAAATTTAGATCTTACGAGGACGTACAGGATAGAGAATATCTTGGGGATGAAGTTGAACACTTCAATAAATTAAAGAAAGAAAATCTGAAAAAATATACTCAATAAGATATTTATGAAACGATAAAATTTTGAACACTTCATTTGAATAAGTAGCAAGTAGAAGAAAAAGGCACATAGGCTTAAAGGGAGTGTTGACAAAGTAATAAAGCACCGTTTCTCAAGATGGGTTCGACCAAATTGTGAAATTATGTATGGAGATGGAGGTAAGGAAGGCTACAAAAAAATTACGCTGCCAAAACAAAAAGGCTGCAAGGAATGCCCGCTGCGGGGTCAGTGCTTTACCGGGTCAAGACCGTTTCGAAAAATAAAGAGGGTCCTCTTTCACATTACCATGAAACGCGCACACAATTTAGCCAAAACGTACAAGAGAGGCATTCGAAACACACTCGAACACTGCCTCTCCTCAGCGTTGGCTTTAAACATAAAACATAAAACGAATGATTAAAGCAAGAACCTAGTCGGGGACTGGGCAAAAACTTTGAATGTATTAAGGAGATTAAGATAAAAAATCGATGACAAAAGGGTTGGGACAAAAATCCTAACCCTTTTGTCAACACTCCCCACTGGTTCGGGGGTTTTTTATACAGAGAGAAGTTTACTAGATTCCTGTCCAGCATAAGGGCAGCTACGGCTACGCCACCTAGCTTGGCAAGCCAAGTTTTCTACTGGGTCAAAATGTCTGCGGATGATGGTGCATTTGTAACAAAATGGAATGTTATTTCGTCTACTCCTGTATGAGAAAAGTATGGGAGGGAACGGGATGAAACCGATGAATCGCAGCAGATGGAGACTGGCTGCTGGCGTTTGCTACTATCGGTGGAAGCGGCATGTGCAATGGCTGTTAGGGCGAAAGGAATACGCGCGCAAACGTCAGACTGAATTATTGCCGCATGTCCACTTTCAGCACCAGACAATATTGCTGCGAAAGCTTCAGGACGTCGAGATGTGGATGCAGCACAACAAAGTCACGAATTTGCGGCTCGCTGCGCAGTGTCTGGACGGGATCGTGGTGCAGCCAGGGGAGACGTTTTCCTACTGGCGGCTGATTGGCAAGCCGACTCGTCAAAAAGGCTATCTAGACGGGATGCTGCTGTCACATGGAAGAGTGATGGCAGGAGTGGGGGGCGGACTGTGCCAGTTATCCAACCTGCTGTATTGGATGACCCTGCACACGCCACTATCCGTGACGGAGCGGCATCGGCACAGCTACGATGTTTTTCCGGATGCGAATCGCACGCAGCCGTTTGGCAGCGGAGCGACCTGCTTTTACAACTACCTCGATTTGCAGATCGCCAATCGGACCAGCCATGCCTTTCAGCTCCACGTTTATGTGACGGATACGCATTTGATGGGGGAATGGCGTTCAGACATGCCGCCGACACGAAAGTATGAGATTGTAGAAAAAGAACACACCATGCAGCCATCCCTATGGGGAGGATATGAGCGTGCCAACCAACTTTACCGCCATGTGTACGCACTGGACGGAGAGTGGCTGCAGGAAGAATGGATAACGGAAAATCGAGCGATGATGATGTATGAGCCACTCTTGCCAGAGGCTGTCTGTAGGCAATCCGGACAAAAATAAGAGGAGGATGTTTCCTATTCCGTATACAAACTGGAACTTGGCTCCATTCTGTGAGAAAATAGGAACATATGCTTTCGTCTTTAGGAACGTGAAAGGTGGACTTATACATATGTCTTCTGTTGATCGCATCACAGCAGGTTTAAATCCGGAGCAGCGGGAAGCTGTTCTGACCACGGAAGGGCCCGTATTGATTCTGGCCGGAGCGGGTAGTGGCAAGACCAAGGTGCTCACTCAGCGCATCGCTTATCTCATCAGCGTCAAGCAAGTAGCGCCATGGAGTATTTTGGCGATTACATTTACGAATAAAGCCGCGCGGGAAATGCAAAATCGCGTAGCGAGCATCATCGGAGGGGCAGCGGCACAGGATGCCTGGCTGTCGACCTTCCACTCCCTGTGCGTACGCATCCTGCGCAGAGATATTGACCGTTTGGGGATCAACCGTAGCTTCTCCATCCTGGATGCGTCAGATCAGCTGTCCGTCGTCAAGCAATGCTTGAAGGATCTCAACATCGATCCGAAGCAGTATGAGCCGCGCTCTATTTTGGCGGCGATCAGCACGGCGAAGAACGAGCTGACCGACCCAGAGACGTTCACACGTCTGGCAGGGGATCCGTTCTCCCAGGTGGCGGCCAAGGTATACGAGGCATACCAGAAGAAGCTGAGAAACAATCAGTCTCTGGACTTTGACGATTTGATCATGACGACTGTCCGGCTGTTTAAAGAAGTGCCGGAAGTGCTGGAATTCTACCAGAAAAAATTCCGCTACATCCACGTCGACGAGTATCAGGATACGAACCGTGCCCAGTATCTGTTGATTTCCATGCTGGCAGATAAGCATCGAAATGTTTGCTGTGTAGGGGATGCTGACCAAAGTATTTACAAATGGCGCGGTGCAGATATTTCCATCATTTTAAACTTTGAAAAAGACTATCCCGAAGCGAAAATGATTAAACTGGAGCAAAACTATCGCTCTACCAAAACGATTCTGCAAGCAGCCAACCAGGTCATCGCGAACAACAAGCTGCGCAAGGAAAAGAAGCTGTGGACAGAAAACGTAAGCGGTGAGAAAATCAGCTGCTTCCAGGGCGATTCCGAGCATGACGAGGCTTACTTTATCGTGGACTCGATCCGCAGACAAATGGCGCAGTACAAGAGCTACGACAAGTTCGCCGTCCTGTACCGGACGAACGCCCAGTCCCGTGTGGTGGAGGAAGTGTTCATCAAGTCGAACATTCCGTATACGATCGTGGGCGGTACGAAGTTCTACGACAGAAAAGAGATCAAGGACATCCTTGCTTACTTGCGCCTGATTTCCAATCCGGATGACGACATCAGCCTGCAGCGCGTGATCAACGTACCGAAGCGCAACATCGGGGATACGACGGTAGACAAGCTGCAAGCTTACGCCAATGCAAATGGCCAGTCGCTGTTCACGGCGATCCAGGAGGCAGGATACATGGGGCTGCCTGCGCGCACGACCAATGCGATCCTGTCCTTTAACGACCTCATTACGAGTCTGATGCAAATGACAGACTATCTGAGCGTCACAGAGCTGGTGGAGGAAGTGCTCAAGCGCTCGGGTTACCGCGAAATGCTGAAGGAAGACAAAACATTGGAAGCACAGGCGCGTCTGGAGAACATCGAGGAGTTTCTCTCCGTTACGCAAGAGTTCGAGCGCAAGAACGAAGACAAAAGCCTGCTCGCCTTCCTGACGGATCTCGCGCTGGTGGCAGACATCGACTCGCTGGGCGATGACGGTGCGCAGGAGGAAGTTTCTGCGGAAGGACAGGTCGTTCTGATGACGCTGCACAGTGCCAAGGGTCTGGAGTTTCCGGTCGTCTATCTCGTGGGCTTGGAGGAAGGGGTCTTCCCGCATAGCCGCTCGCTCTTTGACGAGTCCGAGATGGAGGAGGAGCGCCGCCTCGCGTATGTAGGAATCACTCGTGCGGAGGAGCGCCTGTTTATGACCTGCGCCCGGATGCGGACTCTTTTTGGACGGACGAATGTCAATGCGCCTTCTAGATTTTTGCAGGAGATTCCGGCAGAGCTGCTCGATGGCAGTCCCGTTGCAGATAGAGGCTACGGCAGCGGTGGGGGCGGAGGCTTCGGTCAACGTGAAGCCGGACGCTCTGCTTTTGGTGGCGGAGGCTTCCAAACAGGTGCACCTCGCGTAGGCATGGCACAGCGCTCTGCAGCGACAGCAGGCTCGCCGTTTGCTCGTCCGGCGGCAGCCCAAGCGGGAGACAAACTCCCAGGCCACGGTGCTGCGGCTGGCGTGGATTGGAAAGTTGGCGACAGGGTCAAGCATGGCAAATGGGGCACAGGGACAGTCGTAAAAGTAAAAGGAACCGGAGACGACAAAGAGCTGGATATTGCGTTCCCAAGCCCAACCGGAATCAAGAAGCTGCTGGCCAAATTTGCTCCAATCGAACGGGGTTAATGTAGTGGAATCGGTATAGTAAAGGGTGGAGTAGATGGATCGACTGACGGCGGAAACAAAAATTGCGGAATTAACGAAACGAATTGAGCGGCACAACCGTCTTTACCATGAACTAGATCAGCCTGAGATTTCCGACCAGGAATACGATCAATTGGTGCGGGACTTGCGAGAGCTGGAGAGCAGCTTTCCAGATCTGGCATCCGAGGACTCTCCGACCCAGCGAGTAGGGGGAGAACCTCTTCCTTTCTTTGAAAAAGTGGTACATAGAACACCGATGCTAAGCCTCGGCAACGCCTTTAACGAAGAGGACCTGCGGGATTTTGACCGCCGTGTCCGCCAAGCAGTCGGGAATCAGGCCGTACGCTATGTAGGTGAGCTCAAAATCGACGGACTTGCAGTCTCGCTTCGCTACGAAGACGGGAAGTTCGTTCGGGGAGCGACGCGTGGGGACGGCACCACGGGTGAAGACATTACGCAAAACCTCAGGACGATTCGCTCCATTCCGCTGCGTCTGACCCGGCCATTGACGCTGGAGGTGCGTGGGGAAGCGTACATGTCCAAGGGCGCTTTTGAGCGGCTGAACAAGGAGCGCGAAGAAAAAGGCGAAGCGCTTTTCGCCAATCCGCGCAACTCGGCAGCAGGCTCCCTGCGCCAGCTCGATCCCAAGATTGCCGCTTCCCGTCAGCTGGATACTTTTATCTACGGCATCGGTGAATTGCAGGGAGAATCCGTCGAATCCCACAGCGAAGGACTGGATTTGCTGGAGACATTGGGCTTCGCAGTCAACCCGGAGCGTCGAGTGTTCGACAACATCGATGACTTGATCGCGTTTATCGCGAGCTGGACGGAAAAACGGCCGAGTCTGCCATACGAAATCGATGGCATGGTCATCAAGGTGGACAGCTACGCTCAGCAGCAGGAGCTTGGATTTACAGCAAAAAGCCCGCGTTGGGCCATCGCTTACAAATTCCCTGCGGAAGAAGCAGTCACCCTGCTTGAGGGCATTGAGGTGTCTGTAGGGCGCACCGGTGCTGTGACGCCGACTGCACTGCTCAAGCCGGTAAGCTTGGCGGGAACGACAGTCAAACGCGCTTCGCTGCACAACGAAGACATCATTCGGGAAAAAGGCTTGATGATTGGCGACCACGTCGTCGTGAAAAAAGCGGGAGACATCATTCCGGAAATCATTGCAGTTCTCCCAGAGCGCCGTACAGGGGCAGAGCAGCCGTTTAGCATGCCGACCCATTGCCCGGAATGCGGCAGTGATCTGGTCCGTTTGGAGGAAGAGGTAGCGCTGCGCTGCATCAACCCGATGTGTCCGGCGCTGATTCGGGAGGGCATGATTCACTTCGTCTCCCGCACCGCGATGAATATTGATGGCTTGGGCGAGAAAGTAGTAGCTCAGCTCTTCAACGACGGCATCATTCACAGTGTGGCGGATCTCTATTACCTGCACCAGCAGCGCGATGTATTGCTAGGCATGGAGCGCATGGGGGAGAAGTCCGTGGACAATCTGCTCGCAGCGATCGAGGCGAGCAAGGAAAACTCACTGGAGCGAGTCCTGTTCGGTTTGGGGATTCGACTGGTGGGTGCCAAAGCGGCAAAAGTCATCGCGGAGCATTTTGGAACCATGGATGCGATTTTGCAAGCTAGTGAAGAGGATCTGACCCAGATCGATGAAATCGGTCCGAAGATGGCAGCTAGCCTGGTCAACTACTTTGAGCAGCCACAGGCCAAAGCCGTCATCGAGCGATTGAAAGCGGCTGGAGTCAATATGGAGTACAAAGGCTTGCGTGTTGAGAGCGGGGCTGATCTGCCATTTGCAGGAAAAACGATTGTACTTACCGGTACGCTGACGCAAATGTCGCGTCAAGAAGCAGAAGAAGCAATTGCCCGCCTCGGCGGGAAAGTAACGGGCAGCGTAAGTAAAAAAACCGATCTGGTCATTGCAGGTGATAAGGCTGGCTCCAAGCTGGAGAAAGCCGAGAAGCTGGGTGTGGCTGTGATGGACGAGGCAGGCTTCCTGCAGGTCCTAGAAAGCAACGGCTAGCCAATCATTCCTTGGCGACGGCAGACGGAAGAGCAAGGAAAGGGACGTGAAGAGCATGAAGGGCTTCCTACGATGGGGATATGGAGCAATGGTTTTGGTACTTTTGTCTGGCTGCAACGACAGCGAGCAGAACAAACCAGCTCCACCACCCACGGTAACGGCAGCGGCTCTAAAGGGTGACCTGACCTACCAGGATGTGCTGGAAAAAGGGGAAACGGTACATAACCTGGCTATGACGACAGACGCAGAAAGAATCTGGGTAGGCACTCACTCAGGACTGTACAGCTCGACACCTGGCGGGCTGTGGAGTCTTTTATCTACTGAGCTCGAGTATCAAGACATTGTCGGCTGGTTTGTCGATCCCAAAGACCCACATCAGATCTACGCAGCAGGAAATCAGGGTGTGATGCATTCGAGCGACGGTGGCAAGGAATGGACCTCCATCGGGTCTGGCTTGCCTTCTCCCGCCGATATCCGCAGCTTTGCAGGGATTCGTGAGGGAGACCAGATTCGCTTGTTTGCTTTCGTTTCCGGAGAGGGCATCTACCAATCATCGGACGGCGGAGACAACTGGAGCATCTGGCAGCCGATGGACCAGGAAGTTTTTGCTATGGATTTCAACCCTGAGGAAAATCGTCTCTATGTAGCGGCGCAATTCAGCTTGCTCTATAATGAGGACGGGGAATGGAAGACAGAGGTGCTTCCGCAAGCGCAGCAGATCTACTCTCTATCTGTCGACAAGCGCACGGGCATTTTGGCTGTGGCAACCGAGCAGGGCATTTTTGAAAAAATAAAAGGCGAGTGGCGTCTTCTGGATGCACGCTCACCGGAGAAGCTGATCATGATCTCGTCGGGAGAAGGAGAGACAAAGTGGGTCGGAGTAGGGGAATCTGCACTGATTTACAAGCTTTCCGATAACCGATGGGTCAAATGGAACTAGGGTGCCCTGCTTTACAGCACAGATAGGAACGATAAGTCCTATCCAGTACAAGTTGCACCTATGGCGAGACCTTAGCCAAGTTTTCTAGGAGTAAAAGGAGTAACGTATGAATGCGAAGTTTTTGACAGGATGCAAGCTGATGACAGCTTTACTTCTCGTGATTGCCACAACGGGTTGCTCGCTGCTGCCGCGTGGCCAGGAAACAGGACCAGAGCCTGCAACTCCATCCTTGTCGCCGGTGGTAGAAGTTTCCGAAGATTATTACGGCAGTATTCCGCCGTATAAACCAAACCAGACTCGCGGTATGCTGAGTGATACCAAATACCGGATCGATTTCAGCCACCTTGAGCTGGGACTGATGGAGTTTGCCCGTGAAACGTTCCCGACCTCCGAATATCTGTTCCAGGAAGGGCAGCAGATCAAACAGGAGCAGGTGACGGAATGGATCGCGCAGGAGAAGGCAGGCGCGGCAAACGGACAAAAGAAAAAAGGGATCTTGGTACACGTACTCGAGCATGATTACCTCAGCAAGGAAAAGGATCACTTGGGGCAATTGGAAGGAATGGTCCTGGGTCTGTCCCTGTCTCCTGAGTATCAGGATGCGACCGGACAGGATAAAATGTACACGACGCAGGAGCTGCAGGCGAAGGGTCAGCAGCTGGCTGCCCGTATCGTCCAGTCGATCCGGGTCAATACCCCGACGGTGCCGATGCTGGTCTTGCTGTATCAAGTACCGGAAGCCAACTCATCGCTGGTGCCAGGGCATTTTATTATGTCGGGGACAGTCAATGCCAATGAAGCATCGGTCTCCAAATGGCAGCCGATTGATGAGGAGTTCTATTTATTCCCAAGCTCGGACGTAGAGAGCAAGTACGCCCAGCAGTCTTTGCAGTACGACAAGCTGATGCGTCAGGTGCAATCGTATTTCGGCGAGTATGTGGGGATGACGGGTGTCGGAAGATTCATGGGCGGTAAAATGACAGAGCTGACGATCACCGCTACGGCGGAGTACGACTCTCGCACAGAGGTCTTGCAGTTTACGCAATTTGCGGCAGGCAGCATCAACCAGCTGTTCGACAAGAGCGTGCATATCAATCTATATGTCCAGTCGATGAACAAGCCGCTTGCGATCTACATTCGACCAGCCACTGGTGAGCCGTACATGCACATATACCGACAGTAAAAAAGCAAAGGACTCTTTCACCGAAATGGGGAAGGAGTCTTTTTTACTTATAACGATGAAAAAAGAGGAGCTTATCAACATAGCTGGGGTGAGGAGAAGCAGGTTTCCGTTTCTTCGCTCCGGCCTACACCCTACGTAGAAGATGAGACTGTCCGCTCCACAACGATTCACGGGGAAGCGGTAAAGTAGTAGCCGCTACGCAGGGAACGCAGGGGTACCGCTTCTGGAACCCGTGAATTCGTTGTGGAGCTAAGTAGGGTTCCGGAGTCGCTCCGCCTGGAAACCTGCTTCTCCAGCGAGCCTTTGTGGTTTCTAGGCACCTTTTTTACTTCCCGCGTTTTTCTCGCATGAACCAGTAGTGTAAGAGGTTGTCGTCCTTTCTAACACATGTGTGCAAAAGTGTACAGAGATATACAAAAGTGTCTATGTCTGTTCGTGGACATCGCTTGTTGTTTTTCGAGAAAAATGCAAACACTATCCGAGTGTGTGCGAAGTCGGTTTTGTTGGTACGATCCTTGCATATGTATAGAGAATGAAACCAAACATGGAAGAATTCGATAAGGAGGCGTCACAATGCAAGTAGAATTCAAAAACGAGGCGTTTACCAATTTTAGCTTACCAGAAAATAAAAAGGCGTTTGAAGAAGCGCTCGCAAAAGTTGAAAGCGAGCTGGGCCGTGAATATGATCTGATCATCGGCGGAGAGCGTATCAAAACCGAGAAGAAATCCCGTTCCATCAACCCTTCCAATAAAGAGCAAGTAGTGGGTGTTGTTTCCCAGGCTGACCAAGCACTGGCTGAAAAAGCGATCCAAGTAGCAGCAAGCACATTCGAAACCTGGAAAAAGGTTCCTGGCACTTCCCGTTCCCGCTACCTGACTAAAGCAGCAGCAATCCTGCGCCGTCGTAAGCATGAGTTCTCTGCTTGGCTCGTAAAAGAAGCAGGAAAAAGCTGGCCAGAGGCGGATGCGGATACTGCAGAAGCAATCGACTTCATGGAGTACTATGCTCGCCAAATGGATAAGCTGTCCCAGCGCCATGATCTTCCTCGCATCCCGGATGAAGATAACGAGCTGTACTACGTTCCACTTGGTGTAGGGATCGTAATCCCACCATGGAACTTCCCTCTCGCCATCATGGTTGGTATGACGACAGCAGCTCTGGTTGCAGGTAACACAGTAGTGCTGAAGCCTGCTTCCACAACGCCTGTAATTGCAGCCAAATTCATGGAAGTACTCGAAGATGCTGGCGTACCTGCAGGTGTAGTAAACTTCGTACCGGGCTCCGGCAGCGAAATCGGTGACTACCTCGTTGAGCATATCCAAACTCGTTTCATCAGCTTTACTGGTTCCCGCGATGTAGGTCTGCGTATCAACGAGCTGGCTGCTAAACATCGTCCAGGACAAAAATGGATGAAGCGTCTGGTTGCTGAAATGGGTGGTAAAGACTCCATCGTGGTAGACAGCGATTGCGATATCGAGCTGGCTGCTCAATCCATCGTGGCATCTGCATTTGGCTTCTCCGGTCAAAAATGCTCGGCGTGCTCCCGTGCGATCGTACACCAAGACGTATACGATCAAGTGCTGAACCGCGTAGTCGAACTGACGAACAACCTGACTGTAGGCGATATCCGCAGCAACGATTTCTACACAGGTCCAGTCGTTGATGATAAAGCGTACAACAAAATTTTGGAATACATCGAGATCGGTAAAACAGAAGGCAAACTGGTTGCAGGTGGCGAAAAGGGTCCAGACTCCGGCTACTTCATTATGCCAACTGTATTTGCAGACGTAGCTCCAGATGCACGCATCATGCAGGAAGAAATCTTTGGACCTGTAGTGGCATTCTGCAAAGCGAGCGACTTTGACCATGCGATGGAAATCGCGAACAACACCGAGTACGGCTTGACTGGTTCTGTCATCAGCCGCAACCGTGCAAACCTGGAGCGCGCGCGTGAAGAGTTCCACGTAGGTAACCTGTACTTCAACCGCAAGTGCACAGGCGCTTTGGTAGGCGTACATCCTTTCGGCGGCTTCAACATGTCCGGTACAGACTCCAAAGCAGGCGGCCCAGACTACCTCTTACTGTTCACTCAAGCAAAACTGGTTTCCGAAAAACTGTAAAACTTGCTTTCCAAAAGTCGCCTCGAATCCGGGGCGGCTTTTTTCTTTGCGCCAGCAGGCTTGTGCAATGGGAAGTTTTCTTTGCGCTCCTTTTGTCCACACTACTAACAAAATGACGTGCGGGCAGGTGAGAGCACTGTTTACGTATGTAGTTTCAGGATTATCCGCCTTTTTTCTCGTCTATCTGTTGATGCCGGTCGCTCATTGGCTGGCGTGGAAAACGCAGCTGCTGGATATCCCTCGGGGAAGAAAAGGTCATAGCCAACCGATGCCGTTATCGGGCGGAATCGCGATGTTTGTCGGTATGCTCATCGTGTCAGCTTTTTTTGCAGGGGTGCAAAAAACGGTTGCGGTTTTGGCAGTAGGCGGAGCCATATTAATGGCGATCGGATGGGTCGATGATGCGTATAAAGCCAAGCAAAAAGATTTTCCTGCGTTACCCAAATTATTGATACAGCTTTCGGTAGGAATGATGGTATTTTTCTTCGACATCCGTTTTCGAGGCGTCAGTCTCACCTGGTTAGGGGGAGACGACGGTGCTTTTGTTACCTTTCCGTTGTGGATCTCGTTTCTTGCTACGGTGATTTGGATCGTTGGATTGGTCAACATGGTGAACTTTTTGGATGGAGTAGACGGATTGGCGGCAGGAGCGACTATTTTTTCAGCGGTGACGTTGTTCTTTCTCTCGATGGTAAAGGGGCAGGATTTGACGGCGCTGCTGGCAGTGGCACTGGCGGGGGCGGCATTGGCTTTCTTACGCTTTAATTTCTATCCGGCCAAAATCTTCATGGGAGACGCGGGGTCGATGTTCCTGGGATTTGCACTGGCAATCATTTCTCTCGAGGGAACGATGAAAGGGGCTACGCTCATCTCGCTTGTGGTGACAGTCCTCGCTTTGGGATTGCCAGTCATCGATACTTTGCAGGTCATGATCAGCCGATTGCTTGCAGGGTCGCCTATGTATCAGGCAGACCGTCGTCACGTCCATCATCGGCTGATGTCTCATGGTCTGACTGCTAAACAGACCGTTGTGGTCCTGTATGTGGTCAGCTTTTTGTTCTCGGCGTTGTCGCTGTTTCTGTTTTATTTTCAGAAGATCTGAGGGCCGGTCACTCGATTACTCCGCTTGATAAAAACGAAACTGGTTTCGTCCGGAGGCCTTTGCCAAGTAGAGGGCCTTATCGGCGTGGGTCAAGAGCTGATCGGCATCGCTGGAAGTCGTCGGATAGAGGGCGATCCCGATGCTGGTCGTGCTGCGAAACGTATGTCCTTCCAGTATCCACGGCTCTTGAAGTGCGCGGATGATCCGGTTCGAAACCTTTTCGACCTGCTGCTGGTTCTGGATGGAAGTGAGGATGATGACGAATTCATCGCCTCCCAGACGGGCAACCGTGTCTCCCTCCCGTACACAGGAGCTCAGTCTGGCCCCGAGCAGCTGCAGGAACTGATCGCCTGTATTGTGGCCCCAAGTGTCGTTGATTTGCTTGAAATGGTCACAGTCCAGAAAGAGGACGGCGACCATATCCTTATTGGTTTTTGCCGCAGCCAGTGCATTGTGCAGATGGATGTAGAGCAGACGACGGTTTGGCAAGCCGGTCAGCACATCGTGGTACGCCATATGCTCCAGCTTGGATTCCAGCTGTTTGCGTTCCGTAATGTCACGAGTAACGGAGAACACATGGGTGCATACGCCGTCTTTATTATAGATAGGGGAAAGGATCGACTCGCCGATCACTTCCCCTTCGCTGGTATAATGGATCGGTGCTCCACTCAGAACGGCTTTTTTGTACATACGGTTCAAAATGGATGCCTTCCCCTCGGGATAGACGTCCTCTATTCGCTTCCCGTAAGCCTCTTCGGTCAGCTTGGCTACTTGCATCGCAGCAGGGTTCATCAAGACATAGCGAAACTGGAGTCCCTCACTTTCAGACTCCTCTACAGACATAAGAAAGAACATGTCTGACATATGATGAAAAAAGCTGGTCAGGATATCCCCGTATTGACTGATTAATGTTTCAATGTCGAGCTTTGACATGTCTGTTTTCTCCTGAAAGTAGGCTTGTCCACCATCTTATAGTATAGCAAGATTGCGAAAGAAAATGATGAGGCGATGGTAGGAGTGCGGGGTTTACTGAGTATTGGCTGAGGTGGTAAAGTAAGGATATCCTTTTTTCAGCTTCTTGGTTGGGAATTCGATCGAAGTATCTTTATCGGAAAAACAAGGAGTTGTCCTATGCGTAAAAAGCTGCTTCCTGTCTTGATTCATCGGTTGCCACAAAACGCGATGTCTCGGACGATGGGGAAAATAACTGCATCAAGATTTAGCCGATTGGCGATTCAACGCTATATCCGCCATTATCACATCGATTCTACCGTGATCGAAAAGCCGGTAAGTCAATATCGTACCTTGAAGGAATTTTTCTGCCGCCGACTGAAACCGGAAGCAAGGCCAATAGCACCGGGCGAACACGTCATCGTCAGCCCAGTGGATGGTACCGTTTCTCAAATGGGAGATATTTGCGAAGGTACATTGATTCAAGCGAAAGGAAAACAGTTCGATGTCGTCGAGCTGCTCGGTGGTTCCGTAGAAGAGGCCAAGCGCTACTACGGAGGAAAGTTCATCACCATTTATTTAAGCCCGAGAGATTACCATCGCATTCATATGCCAGTCGAGGGAGACTTGATCCGGTACAGCTATTTGCCGGGACGTCTCTATCCAGTGAACAAGCTGGGGATTGAAAATGTGGATCGCCTTTTTGCACGTAATGAACGGCTCGTCACGTACATTCAAACAAAAGACATGGGCGATTTGGCACTGGTCAAAGTAGGTGCCCTCTTCGTCGGAAGTGTGAAGGTCTCCTACAATACCGCGACTACCAATATCAAGCATGGCCGCCAAACCAATGAGCCCATCATGGACACCCCGCATTACCAAAAAGGGGAAGAGCTCGGCTGGTTCGAGTTTGGCTCTACGGTCATCCTGCTGCTCGAATCCAACCAGCTGGAGTGGGCAAAAGGAATCGAGATCGGCAAAAGCCTGCTCATGGGCCAGCTGCTGGCAGAGAAGGCTGAATAAAGGATTCACGTCAAGGATTGCGTGCCAACAGAGCTCCAAGGCTGCTGATGATTTCAGCCCTTGGGCTTTTTTCATTGGATAGGAGTGCTTTTCTGATTAACGAACGCTGATAAGAGCTCCAGAGCAATGCTAACAAGCTTTGCTTTAAAAATCTTTGAAGGTGTGAACGACAGGATGAGCTGACCTGGAAAAAGCAGAAAAAAAGCGAAAGGCATTAGGGACACAGCCGAGGCGGAGTGGAAAAAGCGGAACACGCATTTAGCGTCCAACTCTGGGAGGCATCCCTGAAAACGCCACTTCTGGACGCGGTTCCGCTTTTGAAATGGAGCCGTGCAGGAATGACCCCAGAGCAAGTGGCCCTACTAGCCTGTAGCGTTTTCTGCTTTTTCCGCCCCTCCACAACAGCCTGAGTTAAGTTAAAGCTAGTAAATCTTTTTTTACCATAGAAGAAACCCGTCGAAAATTGACTGAACCCGCTGTTTTCAAGTAAGATCAAAGTTATGGATACGATTCGGAGGTGGAAACATGAGTGCCATTACTCGCAAAGAAGTGGAGCACGTAGCCAACCTGGCTCGCTTGCAACTGACAGAAGATGAAGCAGAACGATACACAAAGGATCTCAACGCGATTTTGGAATTCGCAGCGAAGTTAAATGAACTGGATACGTCCAATGTAGCGCCTACCAGTCATGCGACAGATGTGAAAAACGTGATGCGTGAAGACGTCAATCGTCCGTCCCTGCCGCGTGAGGAAGTGCTGAAAAACGCACCGGACCACGAAGAAGGACAGTTCAAAGTACCGGCTGTATTCGAGTAAATTTCTGGAGAAGTGAAGGGAGGAACCTACTGTGTCGCTGTTCGACAAGCGATTGTCTGAAATACATAGCGCCCTGCGCGCAAAGGAGTTGTCCGTGACGGATCTGGTGCAGGCATCCATCGCCAGCATCAAGGAGCACGACGACGAAATCAAATCCGTTCTGCATGTTGATGAAGAAGGGGCTCTTGCTCATGCCCGTCAGCTGGACGAGCGTCTCGCGAAAGGTGGCGAGGAGCTGGGCATGCTGTATGGTCTGCCTGCAGGCTTGAAGGACAACCTCATCACCAAAGACGTACGCACCACCTGCGCCAGCAAATTTTTGGCCAACTTTGATCCTGTCCATGACGGGACTGTTTCCAAAAAAGTGAAGGATGCCGATGCTGTCATCGTGGCGAAGCTGAACATGGACGAGTTTGCCATGGGCGGCTCCAACGAAAACTCCGGCTTCTACCCAACCAAAAACCCGTGGAACACCGAGTACGTTCCAGGCGGCTCCAGCGGTGGCTCGGCGGCAGCAATGGCTGCACGTCATTTTTACTTTACGCTCGGTTCGGACACAGGCGGCTCCATCCGTCAGCCAGCAGCATTTTGCGGCGTGGTTGGTCTGAAGCCGACCTATGGCCGTGTATCCCGTTTTGGTCTCGTGGCGTTTGCTTCTTCTCTCGACCAGATCGGACCTGTAACGAAAAACGTAGAAGACTCCGCTTATGTCCTGCAAGCGATCGCAGGCCATGATCCGTACGATTCCACTTCCGCCAATGTAGAAGTTCCTGATTTCCTGTCTGCTTTGACGGGAGATGTAAAAGGGCTGCGCATTGGTGTGCCAAAAGAGCTGATCGGGGAAGGTATTGATCCAGAGGTACGCGACGCCGTACTGGCAGCGCTGAAGCAGCTGGAGAGCATGGGTGCGACCTGGAGCGAGGTATCCATGCCGCATACCGAGTACGCGGTGCCTGCTTACTACCTGCTGTCTTCCTCAGAGGCATCGTCCAACCTGGCTCGTTTTGACGGCGTACGCTACGGTGTGCGTGCCGACAATGCGTCCAACCTGATCGAGCTGTACAAAGAGTCCCGCAGCCAAGGCTTCGGTCCAGAGGTAAAACGGCGCATCATGCTCGGGACGTATGCCCTGTCGTCCGGCTACTACGATGCGTACTACAAAAAAGCACAGCAAGTGCGCACCCTGATCATCCAGGACTACAACAGCATCTTTGCTGATTTTGACGTGATTTTGCATCCGACTACGCCATCTACGGCGTTCAAAATCGGGGAAAACGTGGACGATCCGGTCAAAATGTACCTGGAAGACATCTGCACCGTGCCTGTAAACCTGGCGGGCTTGCCAGCGATCAGCGTACCATGCGGATTCTCCGGGAAAGGTCTGCCGATCGGCTTGCAGATCATCGGGAAAGCGTTTGACGAATCCACCGTGCTGCGCGTGGCACATGCCTATGAACAATCTGTAGGCTTCCATACGCGCAAGCCGGAATGGGTGAGGGGGTAAGAGCATGAGCAAGTACGAAACCGTCATCGGCTTGGAGGTCCATGCCGAGCTGTCCACCAACAGTAAAATTTTCTGCGGCTGCAAAACCGAATTCGGTGCGGAGCCGAATACCCATACATGCCCGATTTGCTTGGGGCATCCAGGCGTACTGCCAGTGACCAACAAGCAGGCAGTGGAATTCGCGATGAAAGCCGCGCTGGCGCTCAACTGCGAAATCTCCCGTGAGACGAAGTTTGACCGCAAAAACTACTTTTACCCGGATTCTCCAAAAGCGTACCAAATCTCCCAGTTCGACCAGCCGATCGGCTACAACGGCTGGATCGATATCGAAGTAAACGGCGAGACTAAACGCATCGGAATCACTCGTCTGCATCTGGAAGAGGATGCAGGGAAGCTGACGCACAGTGACTTCGGCGGAGAGTCTTTGGTAGACTTCAACCGTGTCGGTGTTCCGCTGGTGGAGATCGTATCCGAGCCAGATATCCGCACACCGGAAGAAGCGCGTGCGTATTTGGAAAAGCTCAAAGCGATCATTCAGTACACCGAGGTTTCTGACGTACGTATGGAGCAAGGCTCCCTGCGCTGCGATGCCAACGTGTCGATCCGTCCGTATGGTCAAGAGGAATTCGGGACCAAGGCCGAGCTGAAAAACATGAACTCCTTCCGCAATGTGCAAATGGGCTTGGAATATGAAGTGATGCGTCAGACCGAAGTGGTTTCCTCCGGTGGAAAAGTCGTACAGGAAACACGTCGTTGGGATGAGGCAAACAAGAAGACATTGACTATGCGTTCCAAAGAAGAAGCGCATGACTATCGCTACTTTCCAGATCCTGACCTCGTGCGCATGCAAATTTCCGAAGAGTGGATCGAAGCGGTACGCGCGACGATTCCTGAGCTCCCGGATGCTCGCCAAGCGCGCTACGTCAACGACTTTGGACTGTCCAAGGACGATGCTGGTGTCCTCACGATGTCCAAGGAAACGGCTGATTTCTTCGACGAAACAGTCAAGACAGGGGCGGAGCCAAAAGCAGTAGCGAACTGGCTGATGGTGGATCTCCTGGCTCACTTGAACGCCAACAATCTGGTCTTTGCCGACGTGAAAATGACGCCGCAAGGACTGGGTGAGATGATCAAGCTGATCGCAGACGGCACGATTTCCTCCAAGATCGCGAAAACGGTCTTCAAGGAAATGGTCGAGACAGGCAAAGAGCCGAAGAAGATCGTAGAGGAAAAAGGCCTGGTGCAAATCAGCGACGAGGGCGCGCTGCGTCAAATCGTCGTCGATGCGATCAACTCCAACCCGCAGGCTGTTGCTGACTACAAGTCCGGTAACGAAAAAGCAGCCGCTTTCTTCGTTGGTCAAGTCATGAAGCAAACCAAAGGCAAAGCGAACCCGCCGATGGTGAACAAGCTGATTGCAGAAGTATTGAAAGAAATGTAAGGATTGGACCGACAACTGCCAAAGCGTTCTCCTGATTCAATGGGAGGGCGCTTTTTTTTGCTCATGCACGACCCAAAGATGACGATCCCCGTTTTCTCGAGCAGAATAAGTAATGTGAAAATAAGGAAATGATAGGAAAATGAGGGGGACTATGAGATTTGCAAAGCTGAGGGAGGCGGCCATACTGACGGGGGTACTTGGGTGTTTTTATGCGCTTACTCCTGCTATGGACGGGTCCAGGGGAAATGTTGTGCTTGCAGCCTCCGAACAGGCAGTAAAGCTCACGAAAGCACAAGCCGTTGCATTCGCGAAGCCATTGCCAATCGATCTGGAGGGATACGAGCTGGCGGATTTGTTTCCGGATCATCAGCTGTCCTTTGAGAGTGGCCGTTTGGCATGGACTGCCGATTGGAGCAAGGGGGAAGAAGAGACCGAGCACAAATGGATCACAGTGGATGCTGTCACAGGCAAGCTGCTCAATTATTCGCAGCTGAAAAGTGATAAGCAAATGGCTGCAGACGCCAAGCTGATCTCCCGGCAGGAAGCGCTGCAAGCGGCACAGCAGTTTTTGACAGCTGTTGCGCCAATGGAGCTGCTGCATACGAAGGGGCAAAATCTGTATGAGGAAATGAATCCGTATCCACCACAGGCGGGAGCCTATTCCTTTTTCTTTACTCGTGAGGAATAGTCGGTTCCTTTCCTGGAAAATGATTTGCAGGTGACCGTCGATTTGCAAGGGGAGATAGTGCATGACAAACGCAACTGGTTTGATGGCACGCTGCCCGATCCAGTTCCGCAGCTTTCAGAGGAAGAGGCAAGAGGGCGCTGTCCTGCCGCTGGAATTCCAGCATACAGGGCAGCCATTTCCTCGGCTATCACGCAGTCAGCGCGTGCAGCATATTTTCCAGCAGAATCAAAGCCTGGCGCTCCTTCGCCTCGATACTTGTCAGCAGCGCGATCGCCTGCGCACTTTGCTGAGGATCATTTGGCTCCCCTCCAGCAGGGAATGGGAAGAGGCGGCAGAGCTGGGCAAATTCGTCGGCAATCGCTCCGTACAGATCAGCGGCTTGCAGGCAGACTGGACGAATCGCGTCAAAGGTTGTGTCAGTCCACGTTTCCGCGATCTCCTTCCAAAAGTCAGAGGCATTGCGGCGGGCGTCATGGGCGATGGCAAGCGTGTATGCATTTCCGTTTGGCTCGATGGTTCGTTTCTCAAACGCATTCAGCCAATCAGCGTAGGCGTCAAGTCCATGCGTTGCTCCAAACGCAGGCTCCTCTCCGCGAGCATGCGAAATTGCCATTTGCAGCGCTCCGATCAGCATTTGCCTTTGGTCTGTTTCCAACGACTCATCCAGCGCGAGTACAAACAAGTCTTCGATCAACCCGCGTCCCAAATGATCGTATGGAATCGTCCCCAGGTGGCCGCAGTTATCGCCTGCATGAAGCAGCTTCTGCTCGTCATCGTACCCGTAGATCAGGGCGAACTCGGGAATGAACATATCCCAAGCCAATACAGGGTAACCGCGATCTACAGAGCGATGAATCAACTCCAGCGCTTGCGGGAGCACTTGAGAGAGCTGTCTTTTTTCGCGTGCATTCGCGCCTAGCAGGGAAGGCTCGACGAGGTTGGCATTTATTTCGATTCCGGCAGCTTGCTTGAAGTCGCTGATGGAGCGAGAAGTGAATCCGAGGTTGCGAAGGCCGCGGGCTAGCACTGGACCAAATTCAAACATGGTCGGTCCTGCAATGTGTACATGCTCAGGCACTACAGTCAATCGAAAGGCGTGGCCGCTCAATCCCATTACCATCGGAAGAGTCAATTTTCGATTCGCTGCTTCGAGCATACCTCGAAGAGCCATGACGCAAGTAACCCAAGTGTGGAGAGAGAATGCTTCTGGTGTGTTCAATACGACCTTTTTCATAATTCCCGCTTCCTTTCGTGATTGCACGTATTGGTCAACAACGACACGAGTTTTTTCCTGAATCAGCTTTTTGCGTGAACGCGACAGGACCTGGTACACGTTGGCTTGGGAGATCTGGAACAGTTGGGCGATTTCCAGTGGAGACAGGTGATCGAAGAAATGAGACTCGACGATTTTCCTCTCCCGTGGATTGAGACAGTGGAGTAAGCTCGTGATCGTTTGGAGCAGCTCTCTGCGGACCATGATTTCCTCAGGATCCGTCGCGGGATCAACGGGCTGTGACCATCTGCGTCCCAAACGGTGCAGGATGCTGTCCAAGTCCTCCCAGTCTGTCTTCTCTTGAAGGCCAGAGAACGGTTGCTCGCGCTTTTGCGGTCCTTTTTGCAGACGCGTGTAAGCCTGGTTGCGGACGATCCGATGCAGCCAAGGCAAGAAGCGGCGACTGTCCATCAAGCTCCCCAGGTGTAAAAAAGCTCGAATCAGCGCTTCCTGCACGATGTCCTCGGCTAGAAACGGCTCCTGGGTATACGAGCGAGCATATCCATAAACCTTGGCACGATGCCGTCTGACCAGCTCTCCAAACGCCTCCCCGTCTCCATCCTTCGCTCGTTCCACCAGAACGTCGTCTGCTGTCATGTCCTCTTCCTGGTCTTCATATCGATTCAAGATCTTGGCATCCATCGTAAAACTCCTCGCTAATTTGTTGACTTGATACATAGACTTAAGCGATGCGGGATTTCTGACAAAGGAGTAGAAAAAATTTTGTTAGCCTTCTCGAAAGGGATTATTTGTAACGTTTTCCACTCTCCCCTATAATGAACATACACGAATGATTGAAGAGGGGGAAGGACAGATATGAAGCTGATTTCTATTTCGGGCGAAAACGTTCCACCGAGCAAAGGAGGCTCTCCTGCAGAGACGTTTGACCGCTCGATAGCCACCTGGGAGGAAAACGGACAGCAAACGACATTGACCGTTACCTATGTCCGCTACTTCGTAAAGGTCCTGGCTGAACGCGGTATTTACGATCAAGAGGCAGAGGGGATCCCTGTCACTCATTTGGTTGCCCTCTTGTTTGCGGATAAATATCCGAACCTTCCGGAAAAACGACACTACATCAACAATACGGAAGACTTCCTAGCACTGTTTGAGGATTTCTCGCTCGCGAAATGGAAAGAACGTTACCCGGGCATTATCGTACACTCGATTGCGTAAAGAAGTTTCACATACGGCATAGCAGGGGTAGGGCATGCTATAGGCATCCAATTATTGGAGTTGATCAGCATGCTTTCTCTGTTATTGTCTCTTTCTCTAGCTGCCACTGGAGAGCCGTTCATTGCCCCACACCAAACAACAGCTACCGCCCCGGTTTTTCATCAGCTCGCCACTCAAGAGTACGATGTCTATCTCAAGCACTGGCAAAAAGGAACAGAGCTTCAGCTAAGCCACCCGCTGTTTCGGCTTAGCAAGGTTTCGGCTGGGCCAACGTCCTTTCCTACTATTCTTTTCGATGGGGAAGCAAACGGCGGCACAGGGCAGATCTCGATGACGTTTTACAACCTGGAGGGGGATCAGATCTTTTCGCCGCCGGGAACGGTCCAAAAGGCGCGAGTAGACGACAGGCAGCGCAAGTTTGTGGTCTCTGCCGCTATTCCTCGCCTGCTGATTGGGCAAACGGGCGCCATTCAGGTGACTTTCACCGGAGAAAAAGGCAAGCGTGCTGCTTTTTACGTGAAAGCAAAGTTTTAGAGAGAAATGCTTCAAGGGCTGTTTCCGCATGCATCGGGAAGGAGGAGTGCGGATGATTGAAGTCAAGCAAGTCAGCAAACGCTTTGGCGATTTTACTGCCGTTCGCGATGTGTCGTTTCGTGTGGAGGCAGGGGAAGTATACGGTCTTCTGGGGGAGAACGGCGCAGGGAAAACGACGACGATGCGCATGATGGCGACGATTCTGCAGCCTACTACAGGAGATATCGAGATCAGCGGCTTCTCTGTCCAGCGGGATCCGGTCGAGGTACGGCGCAGGATCGGCATCCTCTTTGGGGGAGATGTCGGGCTGTACAATCGGTTGACGGCAAGAGAAAACATCGCGTATTTCGGGAGCTTGTACGGTCTGGAGCAGGCCAGGCTGCAGGAGAGGATCGACAGCCTGAGCCGAATGCTGGATATGGAAGAATTCATCGACAGGCGGGTCGGCTCCTTTTCTCGGGGGATGAAGCAGAAGGTGGCGATCGCACGTACCCTCGTACACGATCCCGATGTAGTTCTTCTGGATGAGCCGACCACGGGACTCGATGTTACGGCCGCCAACATTTTTCGCAGAATGGTCGCCCGTATGCAGGAGGAAGGAAAAACGATTCTGTTTTCGAGCCACAACATGGGGGAAATTAACAAGCTGTGCAAACGAGTGGCTTTGATTCACAAAGGGAGCATGCGCTTTGCAGGCACACTGGAGAGCATGCGGGAGCAGTACGGGATTCATGACCTGGACGACATTTTCATGGCCGTGGTGGAAGGGAGCGAGAACTGATGGGCAGACGTGTCATCTGGACGGTGTTTCAAAAGGAGTTTCTCGACCTGTTTCGTGATCGCAAAACATTGCTGGGAACCTTTCTGGTGCCTCTGGTCATTATTCCGTTCGTTTTCTTTTTGCTGGGAATGTCCTATAGCAATGTCGAAAAAGAGGCGCGTGCCTACGTACCGATCGCGATTCATGGAACATCCGGACTGACTGCTGCCCTAGAAAAAATACCAGGTGCAAGGATCCTGGAGCCGGAAAATGCAGAGCAGGCGCTGCAGGCGGGAATGCTGCGGGCTATAGTGACGATCCCTTCCGGCTTTGACGAGACGATTGCCGCGGGGAGAACAGGGGCGCTGACGGTTGCCTACGACTCCACCAATCAAAAATCCGTCTACGCGCGGGATGTGATCGAGCAGACGGTGAAAGCGTATAGTCAGGAGATCGTAGCCCAACGCTTGCAGCATGCGGGGCTTTCTCCAAAGGCCATCGAGCCGATCGCTTCGACGTATCAAAACGTGGCCACGGAGGAACGCTTGTCCGGTGGCATGCTGGCCGGTATCATTCCGTTGATGCTTGTTGTTTCTCTGGCCTCTGGGGGAGTTGCCGCCGCCAATGATCTGGTCGCAGGAGAAAAAGAGCGGGGAACGCTGGAGTCGCTGATGACGGCCCCGATTGCCGCCAATCATATTTTAACCGCCAAGCTGCTGGCTGTGATGGTGATGAGTACGATGAGCGCTCTGGCTTCCTTGGTCTCGGTGTCTCTGGTGCTGAGCTTTGGACCGTTGGATACGGAAGGGGCTGGGTTTTCCCTAGGCTTTTTTTCGCCTGCCACCCTGTTGGTTTTGGTGCTGACCATTCTTTTGCTTGCCGCGATGTTTGCCGGTTTGGAGCTGGTTCTGAGCACGATCGCGAAGTCTTTTAAGGAAGGGCAGACGTATATGAGCGGAATCATCTTCGTAGCGATGGTGCCCTCCTACATGCTGATGCCGCTGAACCCGGTGGATATTCCTTTTTCGTACTACGTGCTGCCCGTCTTCAATGGCGTCGCTCTCTGCAAGGAAGTCTTTTACGGAAGAGTCGATCCGGTACACGGATTGGTTGGACTTGGCACTTCTTTGCTGTACGTTGTTGTCATTATTGCCTGGAGCTCTCGATTATTCCGGAGGGAGGGAGCCGTCGTAAAAAATTAAAACGAGTCGCCCTGTTGCTGGTATGAATGTTGAAAGCTGGTGAGTGCGAGTGAATCCGCTTTATTTGGGTGTCCTTCTGGTATTTGTGTCAGCAGCAGCCTTCGGTGTCATGACGATTTTCGCCGTATTTGCCTACGGGGCAGGCGTATCGGTCTCGACCTTGCTGTTTTTGCGGTTTTTGTTTGCCTCAGCGATTTTCTTCGGCCTGATCCTCTGGAAGAAGGAGTCCGTACGCGTCAATAAAAAACAACTGATAAGCCTGTTTCTTCTGGGCGGCATTCTGTACACGATGCAGTCGCTCAGCTTTTTCTCTGCGGTTCAGTATATTCCGACATCGATGGCAGCCCTGCTGTTGTATACGTTTCCGGCGTTTGTGGCGATCCTCAGCTTTTTCGTAGAGAAGGAGAAGCTGCGCAAAAAAACGATCATCGCGATGGCCATATCATTTGTGGGGCTGGCGATGGTACTGGGGCTTTCCTTTGGGGAGATTCATCCACTTGGCGTATTCCTCGCGCTGGCCGCGGCGATCTTTTACTCCGTGTACATCATTGTCGGTAATCGGGTGGTAAAGGGGTTGTCTCCGTATGTGACCTCTGCTTACATCACACTGTTTGCCTGCTTCTCCACGTTTTTGGTCGCTCAAAAGGATGGCGGGATCGATCTGTCCTTTGACGTGCAGGGGTGGTTTGCCTTGGCGGGTATCGTAGTCTTTTCTACCGTGGTCGCCATCAGCACATTCTTCCGTGCCCTGCAGCTGATCAGCTCAACCAAAGCCTCGGTGCTCAGCACATTTGAGCCCGTCGTGACCTTTGTCGCATCGGCCCTGCTGTTAGGGGAATCCTTTACCTGGCTTCAGCTGGTGGGAGGCGCGGCCGTGCTTGGGGGAGCAGTTCTCATCGTATCGGGGAAGGAAGAATCGGCGGGACAAGCAGCAGAAAAAGTGGAAGCCGTTTCCTAGATAGACTTAGGCATCGGCAGAAAAAAGACGCTCAAGCGAACGTGAACTGCACCTCTAAATGTTAGATGTGTCTAACAAATGGGGTGCAGTTCATCGCAGGAGCGTCTTTTATATTTTCAGATGCTGCGGTTTATTCGGTCATTTGGGAGCGGATGAGCCAGCCGGCACCATAGACACCAGCATCGTTGCCCAATGTGGCGGCTACAATCTGCGTGGATTCTACCACGTACGGGAAGGGGACGAAGCGGGCGAAAGACTCACGGACTCGCGAAAAGAGAAACTCCCCAGCTGCCGCCACACCGCCGCCGATGACGATCTTGGCGGGATTCAGCAAGATTGCCAGGTGGGACAGGGCTAGACCAAGGTAGAGGGTGGCCTGATCGACGATGGCAAGTGAGGCTGTGTCGCCCTCTTTGGCAGCATCGAGAACGTCTTTTGCCTTGAGCTCACCGTGCTGTGCCAGTGCCGCGGCCAGTGCGGGACTCGTGCCGTTCGTGGCAGCCAGCTTGCCTTCGCGGATGATGGCAGTAGCAGAGGTATAGGTCTCCAGACAGCCGGTTTTGCCGCAGTTGCAGATCGAGCCGCTGCCTGGTGTCATGGTGATATGCCCAATTTCGCCGCCGACGCCATTGATGCCGTGAACAACACTCCCGTGGACGATGATCCCGCCGCCCACACCTGTTCCGAGCGTAATGGCGACGAGATCTTCCGCACCTTGCCCGGCACCTTGCCACATCTCGCCCAAAGCAGCCATGTTGGCGTCATTTTCCACTGCCACAGGCAGACCTGTCAGCGCTTTCAGTTTCTCACGGAGGGGGACAGGCTTTCGCCAATGCAGATTGACAGCTTGCATGACGATCCCGTTTTTTGCGTCGATCGGACCGGGGACACCCACGCCGATTCCAAGGGTCTGTGCTTTACTGTACTCGTGCTGCGCGAGAAGTGCATCAGCCATCTCTGCGATTTTTTGCAGGACCCCGTCTTCACCTTGTGCGACGGGAGTAGGCTCCTGCGTCTTGGCCACCAGCTCTCCATCCGGGGTAATCAAGGCCATTTTAATCGCGGTTCCACCTACGTCTACACCTACGATGATTTGCTGCACGACTGTCCCCTCCCATCCATTTCATTCCCATCTTTTTCTATCTTATCACGCCCAAGACAGCATAGCGATTCCCAAAAATGGCTATACAGGATATGATGGGTAGAGAAACGATAATATCCGTGAGCGAGGGAAGGAAGAAGGGATCTGCTTGAAACGAGCCAGATTAATCTACAATCCGAGCTCCGGCCGGGAGATCGTGCGTCGGAGATTGCCGGATATCCTTGATTATATGGAATCCGCCGGATACGAGACATCCTGCCATGCAACGAAGGGTGAAGGGGATGCGACCGAGGCGGCAGCACGTGCTGTTGCCAGGGGATACGACCTGATCATCGCTGCAGGTGGAGATGGAACGATCTATGAAGTGGTAAACGGGATGGCCGAGCTGAAATCACGTCCGTCCTTAGGAATCATTCCGTGTGGTACGAGCAACGACCTCTCCCGCGCTGTCGGCATACCCAAATCGATCAGCCGGGCTTGCGAGATTATCTCCAAAGGCAAGAAGAAGAAAATCGACCTCGGTCGGATCAATAACCGTTATTTTATCAATATCGCAGGTGGAGGCTCGCTGACGAATCTCACGTACGAGGTTCCGAGCAAGCTGAAGACGATGATCGGTCAGTTGGCGTATTACGTCAAAGGGCTGGAAAAGCTGCCCTCCCTGCACCCGATCCGCGTTCGTCTGGAAAGCCGCAAAGAAGTGCTTTTGGACGAAGAGATCATGATTTTCCTCATCGCCAATAGCCATTCTGTCGGCGGCTTCGACAAGCTCGCCCCAGATGCGGACCTCTCAGACGGCAAGCTGGACGTCATCGTAGTGAAAAAGATGAACATCGCCGAATTTATTCGTTTGGCGACGTCGGCTGTGCGCGGCGAGCACTTGAAGGACCCGAACATTTTATATTTCCAGGCAGACTACATCAAGGCGACCTCCCCAGGAACGGAAACCGTGCAGCTCAACCTGGATGGTGAGCTCGGAGGACAGCTCCCCTGCGTGGTGGAAGCATTGCCAGGCCATATCGAGTTGTTCGTGCCGTAGGAAGATAGTAAAATGAATAGCAACTACTTCAGGGATGCCATCGACGCATCCCTGACGTTTGTCCCG
This sequence comes from Brevibacillus centrosporus, assembly GCF_046622605.1. NCBI lineage: Bacteria > Bacillati > Bacillota > Bacilli > Caryophanales > Paenibacillaceae > Brevibacillus > Brevibacillus centrosporus. Next base: position 714,727 of record NZ_CP176856.1, read on the forward strand.
ATGGGAATCAGGCAAGTGCCGAATAAAGGAGCAAAGAAACTGTGGCGAAGATGACAAAGAAGCGGCGCGGACCGCAGCAGGCACCAAAAGCAGAGCTGAATGTGCCTGTGCGTGTCGGACAAACCGTGGAAGTGGAGATTACCGGACTGAATCACGAAGGAGCCGGTGTAGGCCGGATTGAAGGATATACGCTTTTTGTAGACGGTGCACTTGCGGGAGAGAAAGTGCGCGCACGCGTCGATCATGTGAAGAAAAATTTCGGATTCGCGAAGCTGGCGAGTGTCATGGAGGCTAGCACAGCGAGATCGATGCCGCCCTGTCCCGTCTACGACCGTTGCGGAGGCTGTTCCTTGCAGCATCTCGTCTATGAGGAGCAGCTGCGTCACAAGCAGCAGATCGTCAAAGACAATCTACGTCGCATTGGCGGCTTTTCCGTAGAGGGAGATGGAGCGATCACCGTTCACCCGACACTCGGCATGACCGATCCATGGCGCTATCGCAACAAAGCCCAGGTACCGATCGGCGAGGAAAACGGCGCGCTCGTAGGCGGCTTTTACGCGGAGAAATCCCACTCGATCATTGACATGGACGAGTGCCTGATCCAGCATCAGGCCAATGACGAAGCCGTAGCTGCTGTGAAGAAAATCGCCACCTCGCTGAACATTTCGCCCTACGACGAAGTGCGTCACAGCGGATTGCTGCGCCATGTCGTGGTAAAAGTTGGTGTGAAAACGGGAGAAGTCATGGTTGTGCTCGTAACGACCGAGGAGACAATCCCGCGCGTGGAAGAGCTGGTAGAGGCGATCCGCACTCAAGTGACCGGCGTGGCCAGCATCGTGCAAAACGTCAATCCGGACAAGACCAACGTCATTTTCGGGAAGAAGACCGTGACGCTATGGGGCAGCGATGTCATCTACGATTATATCGGCGCTATCAAATTCGCTATCTCGGCGCGCTCGTTCTATCAGGTGAACCCGGCGCAAACCGAGGTCTTGTACAACAAGACGCTCGAATATGTAGGAGCGACTGGTACCGAGACGGTCATCGATGCGTACTGCGGGATCGGGACCATTTCGCTGTTTCTGGCGCAGAAGTCCAAGCACGTCTACGGCGTAGAAATCGTGCCGGAAGCGATCGAGGACGCCAACCGCAATGCAGAGCTGAACGGCGTCAAGAATGCAACGTTTGAGACAGGCCCGGCCGAGGTCGTGATCCCTGCGTGGAAAGAGAAAGGGATAAAACCGGATGTCATCGTGGTCGACCCGCCTAGAAAAGGCTGCGACGAGGCGCTGCTCACGACCATTTTGGAGATGCAACCGCAGAAGGTCGTGTACGTTTCCTGTAACCCGTCCACGCTGGCGAGGGATTTGAAGGTGCTGGCGGAAATGTATGAGGTCGTGGAAGTGCAGCCGGTGGATATGTTCCCGCATACGGGGCATGTGGAGTGCTGTGCGTTGATAGTTAGAAGCAAAGAATAAACAGATGGGAGTTCGAGAATCTATAGAAGATTATCGAACTCCCATCTGCTTTAATTTCAATTCGGTCGATGAGACGATGAAGGATTTCTGGTGATAGCTCCTTGAAGGATGTAAATTCTTCGAGATGTTTTTTAGTTCAGTGAACGCCGATGTTCCATTGCTGTTCTTAATTGATTCTTCAATTCGGTATTTCTTTTGAATCAATTCATTTATCTCTTGGTTCGTGCTACGAACATACTCAGAGAATTCCACGTCAGACATCTCACCATCTAAATTTTTGTCACGAGCCTTCTTTTTTCGAGTCTTCAGTTTTTCAATCTCACTTTCGGGTGACACTTGAAGAAGTATGCCCATTCTACAAAAAATGCATCAATTTTTTATTACTTTGAGGATCTAAAAGAAATTGCAGGTCGGACTTATTTAAGGGGAGATTTGTAGTCGTTGTAGTTAGATGGCTAATTCATAAACTGCTGCTTGCAGTAGCCATTGCCACTATTGTGCTCGCCGCCTGGCTCTTCTCCCATGTAGTGTTTGATTTCTGCATGCACGTTGGATTCCAAGTTTTCTTTCACCAACGAAGTGACAGCTTTTATGGGAGACCACCTCAAAAACATCGCCCGTCCTATTCTCTATGGAGAATAGGACGGGGAGCTGTGGGAAAAATATTATAAAAAATAAGGGGGCGGGCGCGTGGTAACCCTTCCTGATGGGACAACTTTGCCCAGAATCGGTCAAGGTACGTGGTATATGGGGGATGAGCCGTCCAAGAAAAATGAAGAGCTTCGCACGTTAAGACGCGGTGTGGAGCTTGGATTGAACCTTATCGATTCGGCTGAAATGTATGGCGACGGCAGATCCGAGTCCTTGGTTGGAGAAGCGATCGAAGGGATACGAGATCAAGTGTTTCTGGTATCCAAAGTATACCCGCACAACGCGGGATTGAATCGCATCGTCGGCAGCTGCGAACAAAGCTTGAAGCGGTTAAAGACAGACCGCCTCGACCTGTATCTTCTTCACTGGAGAGGAAGCATTCCTCTAAGCGAAACGGTAGAAGCGATGGAGCAGTTGGTCGAAGCGGGGAAAATTTTGCGATGGGGCGTCTCGAACCTGGACACGGACGATATGAAAGAACTATTCGACGCGGCGCGAGGGACGCATTGCATGGTCGATCAGGTGCTGTATCATCTCGGTTCCCGCGGCATAGAATACGACCTGCTTCCTTGGTTGAGAGAGCGAAAAATCCCGACGATGGCCTACAGTCCGCTCGCCCAGGCGGGCACCTTACGAAGAGGGTTGGTTGAGCATCCAGCGGTTAAGGAGATTGCTGATCGACATGGCGTGAAGCCGCTTCAGATTCTCTTGGCTTGGTGCATTAGAAGCGGTGACGTGATTGCCATTCCTAAGGCGTCGACAGTAGCGCATGTCGAAGAGAATGCGGAGGCGGAACGGATTAAGCTTACCGAGGAAGACTTGGGGATGTTGGATGAGGCGTTCCCCAAACCGACTAGAAAGGTTCAGCTCGACATTATTTAAGAAAGCCTTCACATGAAGGTTCCCGCAGGTTAGACTTGTTTGATGGATTACCGAATTCCAAACCACTGCTTTTCCGTCAGTTTCGACAACTGTAGCACATCTCTCCATGTTCTCTCTTGTAGTACATGCGGCACGATGGGCGGAGGAGCAGCGGCTTTTCTTTATTTCAGGGATTATCACTCTGGAAGTCGCCAAAATGTTGATTCACGCAGCGGAATCGGCTAAACATATGGGGCTGTCCCTAAGGGTACAATACCCCGTGGCACAGCCCCTCTTCTCATGCTATCAGTTAAGGCTTCAGGACGAATTTAATGCATTCGTCCGCATGGTTGTAGAAGGTATTGTACGCATTATGCGCCTGATCGAGCGGCACTTTATGCGTGATGATCTCCGTCGGATCGAACTCGCCTGCCATAATTTTTTGGTACAGCATCGGCATGTAATGAATCACGGGCGCCTGTCCCATGGTCAGCTTTACGTTTCGTTCCCAAATGTTTCCAAACATGAACTGGTTGTATTTAGAACCGTATACCCCCGTAATCTGAATCGTGCCGAATTTCCGCACCGCATTCATCGCGATGTTGATCGGGCTGATTGTTCCGCCAACCAGCTTGGCCTTCTGCTCTTCCTCCTCCAATGGGGTCTTCTTGCCGTCCATTCCGACACAATCGATGACGACATCCGCACCTACGCTCGTTATTTCTTTAATATGCAGCCCCATGTCGTTGAAATCTTCAAAGTTGAAGATTTCAACGTTATTCATTTTTTTGGCATGGTTCAGCCGGTACGGGAGGTTGTCGATCGCAATGACCCGTTTGGCCCCTTTCATCCAGGCAAATTTTTGCGCCATCAAGCCGACGGGACCGCAGCCGAGCACCACCACCGTATCCCCCTGCTTCACGCCGCCGTTGTCCACGCTCCAATAGGCCGTCGGCAGCACGTCGGATAGGAACAGGAGATTCTCATCCTCCAATTCGCAAGACTCCGGAATAACGAACGGCATGAAATTGCCGTACGGCACGTAAAGCAATTCGGCTTGTCCGCCCGAATAATTCCCGTAACGTTCTGTAAACCCAAAGTAAGCTCCCGTATCTACTTGGGGATTGGGATTGGAGTTGTCGCATTGGCTCTCCATTTCATGCTGGCAGTAATGACAGCTGCCGCACGAGATATTGAACGGGAGCACGACCCGGTCCCCTTTTTTGACCTTTGTCACCTCAGGGCCCACTTCTTCGACGATGCCCATCGGTTCATGTCCGACCACGTATCCAGTTTGGGCTTGAATCGCCCCCTGGTATATATGGAGATCGGAACCGCATATGGCGGTCGAGGTGATCCTAACGATAATCCCGTCTTTTTTCTGAATCGTCGGATCCGGGACCTGCGTCACTTGCATGTTCTTCATACCATGGAAAGTTACAGCCTTCATAATCGCCCTCCTGCTATGACATGCCTTAATACCCTTTGTCAACAACTTGACCGACACTACCTTTTTGTTCTGGATTTCGATCGACAAACGGACACACGGCTACAAGCGTTGGCAGGAGAAACAAGATAAGCCGTTATTTTATGCAATTTTCAAACATATAAACTATAGATTATTACGACCAGACACTTCAATTCGTAGCAAATCCTTCACCAAATGTATTTGATACTTATTAATTAGATTGACAGCTGAAATTTTGTTAGTTCAGACCACTATGGTTTTTGATGTAGGGAGAAAGAAGGAGGTGAGGTGTTGTCATGCAAAAAAAGCATTCTAGTCTTTACCAAATGAAAGAGAGTACCTCTTTGGAAGTACTCTCTTTCTTCAAACATAGGAAAATTCTATTTTGCATTCACATCTGGCTGATGAACACCAAAAATATTGCCTTCGGTATCCATATAATATCCTTGCCACGCCATTCCAGGCAGAGCATACTTGGGAAGGGCGACCTTGCCTCCATTTTCTAGAATTTTTGCTTCTGTTGAATCGTAATCTTCCACTCCCATTGTACAGGCATAACCATTCAGAGGCTTGCCAGGTTCTGGGGAAGCGCCTTGACGCTTCATCAAAGCTCCGTTTATTCCAGGCTCTGTTGCATCACCAGTCACAGCTCCAAAATAAGGCATTCCGGCATACTCACTCCAATCTTCAAATGCCCACCCAAACACCTCTCCATAAAACTTTTTAGCGCGCTCCATATCATCTACATGAATTTCGAAATGAACTAATCTTCCCATGATTCCCTCCTGATTTTTTATTCCTTTATTTGTTATTGTGTATTCTACTTCTAGTTTTGATACTCCTACAAGTCAATTTTACAAATTCGATATGCACGGAGTAAGAGTATGGTCGTTTCTAATAGGGGATGGAATGGATATGAGCAAGTCCAAATCTATGGTTTTCTGCAACCTTTTGCTCTTTGGGTATCCGCATCACCCATTTGGTTCATCCGTAAAGTTTGGCGCAAGCCTGCATACCGGTCTTCATTGTGTTCCAATACTCAGATAGACACGGGAAAAGGCCCTTCCTTCCAAAACGGTTGCTACGACAGCAGCTGTTTTTGTTGTTCCTACCAGTGTTAAACTGATGAGAATGATCAACAATGAGATATACGTACAATCTGTAAGTAGAAAGGAGATAAAAACCATGAACGCAGAAACGGTCATGCAGGAGCTGGAAGCACTCGGCAAGGAGCGCTTAAAGAAAATGTACATGGCCAACGGCGCGCACGAACCGCTTTTTGGTGTGGCTACTGGTGAAATGAAGCCGATCGTGAGGAAAATTAAGATCAATCAACCGTTGGCAGAGGAGCTATACGCTACAGGGAACTACGACGCCATGTACTTTGCCGGGATAATCGCGGATCCAAAGGCGATGACTGCGGCGGATTTTGATCGCTGGATGGATGGGGCCTATTTTTACATGCTGTCCGATTATGTGGTTGCGGTCACCTTGGCGGAAGCGGATATTGCGCAAGAGGTTGCCGATAAATGGATTGCGAGTGGCGAAGAGCTGCGAATGTCAGCAGGATGGAGCTGCTACTGCTGGCTTTTGGGAAATCGCCCGGATAGTGAGTTTTCCGAAAGCAAAATGGCCGACATGCTAGATACGGTGAAAAACACGATTCACGGAGCACCCCTACGAGCCAGGTATGCGATGAATCAATTCATTTACACCGTAGCGGTTTCTTATTTACCGCTCCATGATCTGGCGGTAGAAACGGCAAAAGCAGTAGGGCAAGTAGAAGGCAAACGAATCAAGGGAAAAAGCAGCTTTCTTTCTGCTGCAGATAATATTCAAAAGGCGATAGAGAAAAAACAGCTGGGTTTCAAGCGCAAGCATGTAAGGTGTTAATACATGCACGGATGGCTGCAAAGACAAATTTCATTCCGGGGAAAAGATCGAGGAAAACGGGAACCAGCTGCCTCCAATCTTTTCCCTGTTTTTTTTCAAGCTTTCGTTGAGCATTTCCCTGACGCTTCAGCGTTCCATCGTGATCGAAGAAAGGGTACCTCTACCTGCCCACTCGATTCTTATGCTTTAATGGTAAAAGAATAGCTACGGAAGAGGGATAACATGAAGCGTCTAACAATCGGCTTGTTTGCCCATGTGGATGCGGGCAAGACGACTTTTGCGGAACAGCTGCTCTACCATACGAACAGCATCCGGTCGCGGGGGCGGGTGGATCATCAGGATGCCTTTTTGGACAGCCATGACATCGAGCGGACTAGGGGCATTACCGTGTTCGCCGATCAGGCGGTTATTAACTACAAAGGCGACGTTTATTATTTGATCGACACGCCGGGACACGTCGATTTTTCCTCCGAGATGGAGCGGGCGATTGGGGTCATGGACTACGCCATCGTGATTGTCAGTGCGGTAGAAGGCGTCCAAGGTCATACGGAGACGGTCTGGCAGCTGCTGCGCAAGCATCGGATCCCGACGTTCTTCTTCATCAACAAAACGGATCGGACCGGGGCGGATGCAGGCAGAACGGAGGAAGAAATACGCCGTCAGCTGACGGAGGATGTCTGTTCTATCAAGGGCAGCTTGCTCGAGGGCAGCATCCATGAAGGGCTCCGGGAGTTGATGGCGGAGCGGGACGAGTCTTTGCTCGAAGCGTTTCTGGAGGGAAGGGACGATTCCTCTTTTTGGCTGGAGGCGATGCAGGGGATGGTGCGAGAGGGGCATCTCTTTCCCTGCAGCTATGGTTCGGCGCTGCAGGATGAGGGCGTTTTAGAATTTTTGGAGCAGCTGCATCTGCTGACGACCGTGTCGTATGACGAAACGGCTCCGTTCGGGGGGCGCATTTATAAAATTCGGCATGCGGCAAACGGGCAAAGGCTAACGTTTATCAAAGCGGTGAGCGGCACACTGAAGGTGCGAGAGCTGCTCAGCTACGAGAGCGGCGGGGTTCCCTATGAAGAGAAGATTACCCAAATCCTCTTGGTTAACGGAAGTAAATCGCAGCCGGTGGAGCAAGTGGCAGCGGGAGATTTGTTTGCAGTCGCTGGTTTGTCTGAAGCGGAGGCTGGGCACGGGGTGGGGCTGTACTCTGAGAAATTTGCTTACGAGACGGAGCCAACGCTGCAGTCGAAAGTACAGTTCGACAGCTCCCTGCACGTACAGCAAGTGCTCGGTGCGTTTCGCCTGCTGAACGCGGAGGACCCATCTCTGAATGTCGTTTGGGAAGAGAGCCTGCAGGAGATCCACATTCGCGTCATGGGTCTGATCCAGCTGGAAGTGCTGGAGCAGGTAGTGAAGGAGCGCTTCGGTTTCGCAGTCTCCTTCGGCCAACCGGAGATTTTGTATAAAGAAACGATCCAGTCTGCGGTGACGGGGTATGGACACTTTGAACCGCTCAGGCACTATGCAGAAGTGCATCTCCTGCTGGAGCCGGGGGAGAGGGGCAGCGGAATCCAATTCACGAGCGTTTGTCATCCGGACAATCTTAGCTTTAGCTACCAAAATCTGGTTGAATCTCATCTCTACGAAAGGGAGCATCATGGGCTGCTAACCGGGATGCCGGTCACCGATGTGAAGATCACACTGCTAAAAGGTCGCGCGCATAACGAGCATACCCATGGGGGCGACTTCCGCGAAGCTGCCTTCCGTGCGCTTCGGCAGGGACTGGAGAAAGCGGAAAACCTCCTGCTGGAGCCTTATTATGACGTCAAAATCAAGGTAGGTATGGACGAGATGGGGAGAGTGCTGTCTGATATACAGCGGGCAGCAGGAACGTTTGAGCCACCGCAGATGTCGGATACGCATGCAGTGATTACGGGGAGGGTCCCAGTGTCCACATTTATGAATTACAGCACGGAGTTTGCTTCCTTTACGCATGGGCGAGGCAGTATCCGCTGCGTGTTTGGCGGTTACGACCTTTGCCATAACGCGGAGGAAGTGATCGAGTGGAAAGGCTACCAGAAAGACGCCGATCCTCTCTATACGTCATCCTCGATCTTCTGCGCCAAAGGGGCCGGCTACTCGGTGCCGTGGGAGGAAGCAGAGGCTAAGATGCATCTGCTTTGAAAGATAGTTGGAAATATACTCATTACGAATAGAAAAAGTAGTTTCTACCTGTAGGAAACTGCTCTACTTGGCGAAACCGAGAGTTAAAAACCTTTGATCAATAGATAGAATCTTTTCAGGCGGATCTGGACGTATGTTTCGATCCGTCTTTTTCATTTGGGAAAAAGGAGGTTTCTCTTCACTGCCATGTTCACAAGGCTCAGTCGAAAAAGCTTGGGTATGTATTCATAAAATTCCCTGATATTCCACCCAACGGGAATGAATTGTTTTGTTACTATAAGGAATAGAAGAAGAGGGGGAAACGATGGACAAGCTAGATCCTTTACTCATATCCTACATTGAAAAAAGTATACTGAAAGGCTCCGAGCAACTCGAAATGGATACGGGCAACAACCAACCCGGATTGCCATTTATCGATGTAAATATAATCAAACGGACGGAACGAACTTATCGGGTAGCAGGAGTGCTGACATTATCGACGAACCAGCCGGACGCTTCAGTAGAGAACCCCGATGAAGAATTAATCAAGCTCTTCTCATTCAAAAGGAAAATCACGTTAGATGACCGGGAACCAAAAACAATGCGATGGTTGGAGCTTGGCTGGGTGATCAGGGAGGTCCGGTTTAATAAAGATGGAAAAACAGTAGACTCCATGCATTATCGAATGGGGTATTGCTTCTACAAATACGAATCCGAGAAAGCTCTGCAGAGAAAATATGCGGTTGAAGAGCTGCTTCAATCCTTGGGAGAGAGTGCGGCTGCCTTTGGAGACAGCTCTGAAATCCCCGTTGCGACTCATAGAAAAAGGGGGTTGCAGGCATTGGCCAGCTTGATTTCGGAAATAACCGCTCAAATGCCTAGCGAGCTAGGGACGTCCTCTCATTTTCCGGCAAGATGGTCTGTTTCCAAACGTATGAATTTTCTTCACTTTATCGTGGCATTCATACGTCTAGCCTTTTCAAGAGCGAATTTTGATTGGAAGGAAATTGGGGCCAATTATTATCGGGAGATTGGGGGATCGAAGGCATTTGATTCCTATAAGGATGAATTTCTTGCTCAATTAGAAGAATGGGCACAATGTCCGGCAGATTCTCTTGGAATGACCAGCTTGGGGAAGATTACACCCCTTTATTTTTCAGGAATGATTGCAGGACAGTTTTCAGCTTATCGGTTCGGACCCGTGCATGCTCTGACAGATCTGGCAATTGCCGAAGAAGAGTACACGACGGAAGCAACGACAATTTGGCTGGTTGAAAATCGGGCGATACTGACACGAATGGCTGCCGAACAAGGCTTTTTGCAGGACACAAACTCTCTCGTCCTTTGTGTTGATGGGCATCTCAGAAGCTCGCACAGACTCTGCATTCGGCAGCTGGTGAAAAACGGAGCACCGGAGCAAATCATCATCTGGAGTGACTATGATCCTGATGGCTTGCTAATTGCCAAAGAACTTTATTTGGCTGTAGATCAGCACCCGGTGGCTTTCAAATGGATTACCCATGACTTTGCTGTACTGACCTCCTGGAAGGAATACGAAGAATACATGAAAACATTTTTGAAACAATATAGAGCGGAACAGGAACAAGCTCTAGGAGGTGCTGCAGATTGGAAAAAGTGGATCGCCCTTTGATTTCCATTTTTCAGTCCGAGGAGTCTGGACCTGAGATCATGCAGTCGATGCGGGATCTCGCGTCTTTGTCAGGGGTATTAAGTGAATTAGGTTCACATGCCTCATTTCACGTACCTGGCCAAATTTTGCGTTTTTTACGTATCATTCAACTATTAAATGAAGAGGCGCTTGGTCTAGATGATCCGATTGAAAATGCAGAGACTGTCTATTACCGCTATCGGAATCGTTACAAAGACCCAGAACCGCCTTCTAAAAAAAGCGTGGAGCTGGTTATTAACATCTTGGTGAAATACAACTGGTTGTCCAAACAGTCGCGTCAGTTGAAGATGAGGGATCTAGGGAAGCGGATGATGGACGCACTGATTCGCCTGGCTAATGATTCGTTGGCCTATTACATGCAAGATGACATAGGCCGTTCTCTTTTCCAGGCGAAACGAGATGCTGAAATCAGTGAAGCATACGACGATCATGGGATTTCCGGCGGGAATAAGATCGCCAGCATGATTCGCAATGTCGAAAATGCCATTCAGCTGATGAAGGAGCGTGAGCTGGAAATGCTGGCAGACCGCAATGCCCTCCCACAGCTCGAGCTGATTCATCAGTTAATGGAGGAGCTTGATAAAAAACTGCAGGAACGGCTTCGGCAATTTGAAACATTGGAAGACAGTATTGTTCTGGCCAGCTTGATGCAAAACGGGACGGCCGTTCTAGCAGAAGGAACCAATTTAAGCCTGGGGATGATTAACAAGTACCTGAAATTTACGCATATGCAAAAAACGCCTCTGACCTCCTCCATCCAACCAGAAAAAGTGCGTGAGTTTATCATTCAAATGTTTGATCCTCCGCTTGAATCGGATGTACCGAATGTGTATCAGATGTTGAGCTTCATGGAGCAGAATCAGTATGAAGAAGAGGCAGTCGACGGTATGTGGTTTCCTGTCAAGTTTGCTGCACCCCTTCCTGCTGCTGCCATTGAGGAAGCGGTCACCTATTTAGAGACTTACGAGCCCTATGTGGAACCCTTAGCCGAAAACGAAGAGGAATTGGCATTTCTAGCAGAAGAAATATCGATCCACGAAATGGAAGCTTTATTGGGGGAATCGAAATGGATGCTCACAAAAGCCATGATCGAAACGGGACAGATCGAATCTTATATGACCAAGCACGAAGAAGCACAGATTGAACAGGTAGTAATTGAAGCAACGACTGACCAGTGGAGCGATGCAGTGAATGCTCTTACCGCGATTTCTGCATTAGTCGGCAATAAACAAATGACAATCGAAAAAACAGAAGAGATAGGGTTACGTGAGTATGAGAGAAAATGGGAGTGGATGAATCATGAAGACCGAGCCAATATCATCCGAAAGCGAAGCAAGAGCTGAAATAAATGTGAATCCACTAAATGTCATGCAGTCTTTAAAAGGCATTTTAACGGAGGTAGAAGAGCTGACCTTTATGAATATTCTTTTCTCTTCCTCTGCCTCCATTCGATCCGGGAATTTTGGTATTTCTCGAAAAGAAGTGGAAAAGCAACTGCAAATCCAAGATGACGCCGAAAAATTTCACTCCTTTTTAACCAGGCTCAATCAAGCCGTTAGCCGGTATTTTCGAGTGATTTATGACGAGAAGCGTGATCATGTTGTTGCGTTAATGAGGGTGCCAGCACGAGCGGCTCGCAATACGTTGACCAAAGAAAGCTTGGGGATACTTCTTTACATGTTTTACCAACAGGAAGTCTTGCAGCATGAGTTTACTTTGTTTGATCAGCTGTTGAACGCTTTGGGGCATGAAACTACCAAAGCGAACCAGCGAATTTTATTGAACATCGACCCATTGAAAAAGATCGGGGCCATTGAAGAGTACGATACGAATTCTCAGGAAAAGGCATACCAGCTTACGGCTATAGGGGCGAATCTATTCTCGGATTCTTTTTTGCGTCGCACAGTGGAATTCAGCCAATCGCACCAGCTGAACAAAGAAGAGGTTTTGAAGTTTTTCCGGCGCTATAATCTTTACTCGAAAGGGGAACAAGAATGATTCCGTGGAGGCTTACTTTTTCTGGGGTAAGAGACTATCCGCCAACCTTGATGGATGTTTCTGGATTTGATAGCCACATATTAATTACAGGGCCAAACGGAGCAGGGAAATCTACCATTTCCTTTTGCATGGGAGCGGTCTTGTATTCATCCAAAGTAGATGCTGAGGGGCTGAGATCCCGTAATTTGCAGGCTAATGAAACATGGAGAGCGAAAATATCCTTACTTTTTAAAAACGATGGCTTGATGAAGATTGATGCTCCCGCCTTTATTGAATTTAATCTTTATATGGTCCAAGAACCGGGGCAGCCTGTTAAAAAGGGGTTTTCGATTTCAAAAGGGGATCATATCGATCAATGGGAAGAAACGGTTTCCTACACGTCGGGTGATCGTTATTACAATTTTACGGCTTACAAAAAAGACTTGCAGTATAAATACAAAATCGACCCGGATTTGTTCTACTTGATTTGGTACCAGCAAGAGGTCAATCAATTCGCGGTCATGCATCCGGAGGAGCGCTTTCGGATTTTTAGTGAAATGCATGGGATCGACAAGGTTCAGCGCGACTGGGAAGAGAGCATGGAAAAGCTGAAGGAGACGGAGGAAACGCTGAGGTCTTCTGAATTGAATGTAAAGAGAATGAAACAAGAGCTGTCCATGAAAAAGGTGGCTCTCGACCGGTATGTGGACAATCAAAATAGACTGCGGGAAGGAGGAGAGCTGTATATTCGGTCGTTGCTGCGGTTAGAGCGCCATTATCACAGGGAAAAAGACCGGTTGTTTGATGTGATGCAGCAGTTGGAAGCTGAGATGGCAGAACTAAGGGAAGATCAGGCTTTACAAAAGATTCAAAAAGAAAAAGTCGAAGAAGGTATGGAAGTAGTCAAGCAAGAGATTGTAACAAGGGAATCTGAGATGGAAGCTGCGAGACAAACTATCGACCAGGTCGAAACAGAGCTCCGTATGATTCTGGAACGCATCGCAGAGCTGGATAAAGAACTGAAGGATATTACGGAACGCAAAAGCAAAATTACCAGATCAGAAGAAGAAGTCAAAGCTGCCCTGCAAAAGCTACGGATGGAAAAAGAAGAAACGAACAAAGCTTATGACCAAGTAAAGACTGCGTTAGCGGAGAGAAACCAAACCTGGCGAAAAAAGGTTGGGCAAATTGCCGAGCTGAAAGAAAAAGTGGTGTCTGCAGAACAGCTGGAAGTGATACATCAGGAAAGGCTTCGTGAGTATAAAAGCAGTCATACGGTGCAGGCGCAAATGGATGCCCTTGATAAAAGGATCGACGGGAATAAAGAGAACAAAAGAAGCATCTCCCAGGAATTGCGTCAGCTAAAGGATGAACAGGCGTTGCTTGAAGAAGGACGCGATTTGTCTGCCCGTCAAGTGGAATCCATGAAGTGGTTTCGTTCCAGACAAATAAAGGCATACCCTTTGCGTGAGCTCATTGAAATGACCGAAACAGCCAAGCTACAGGACGAGCAACTGTTTCAGGCGATCAAATACACGGTTTTTTTCAACGGACTCGATGTGAATCCGCCTAATGACCTGTACCATGTGTCATTGATGAAGCTCGTACCAGACCGTTCTGTCACGGAACTGCCTGACCTTCATTGCAGGGTCAAGGAAGGGCTGACGGAGGAAGAGATTCCCCATGCAATGAAAGCGCTTTGGTGGGTCGAGCAATTTTTCAAAGGTGACAGGATTTCTATTCAAAATGGGATCTTGATCGACTCGGTAGGGATGCGGGGGCCGCAAGAGAAAGAAAGGTTTATTCTGAGTGCCAAAGCATTGCAAGTCCGAAAACAGGAAATACACAGAATGATCGACCAGCTCTCCCAGAAGCTGTCATGGATAGAGGAGCAGATCCGGACAGATACGAAGACTTTGCAGGAGTTAAATAGTATTATCCAGCAAGTCAGAGAATCGGAAGCCTTCATGACGAAGCAGTATGAGCGGACAGTATTAAAAAACAAATGGAAGGAAGAACAGGGCAACGAAGAGGTACTCAGGCAGGAGATAGAACGGTTGGAAACAGAGATTGGAGTTTATACACGCCTTCAATACAAGCATGGAGTTTTGGAGGAGCAATTGTGCGAAGAAGAACAGTTCTACAAGGAACTGGGGAGGTTGAAGGATAAATACGAGGAACGAAACGAACTCGACAAGCAAGCGGATGCGAAAAGGGAACAAAAGAAGAAGGAAAATGACAAGTCTGCAAAGCTGGAGCAAGAAATCGAGCTTTTAGACGGTAAGCTCAAACAGACCGAACGTAAAATCAGAAAAATGTCCGACGACCTGGAAAATATAGATATAGGAGTTCGTTCCAGACAGAAGCAAAAGGAAAACTGCGAGCATGAAAAGGAGCTGGCAGAAAGTGACCTTGTGCAAATGATCAAAGAAGGAACTGAAATGAAGGGCTTGATGCCAGATTTGTATGCTGTGGTAGTCGCGGAGCATACAGAAGACAGAGTGGGGTCTCTTCAGCAATGGAAGAATGACTGTGAAAGAGGAAAGGTAATTTGGAATCAAGCCAGGATGGAAGACGGTATCGATCCGGCAGCACCTGCAAATTATGAGACAGCCAAAAACGAATTTGATCGACTGGACAACGAATTCAAGCGGACAAGCATATTGCTTGAACAAGACAAGGAACGAGCCGAACAACTCCGCGATAAAATGGAAACGACGATAAACATGCGTGTTTTGGAAATCCAGCAGCGCTTCAAGACGTACTTGGGCCATTTCCAATTTGAAGGGGACATCAACTGGGAATCCTATGAGGACCATAAAAAGCGTGTCCATTTCAAACTTTATATAAAGGTTCGGAAGGAAGGGCATCGCGGATCTATGGAGGATGTCAGCATCAAAGCACGTGGCGGGAAAGTAGGAAAAGGAGTATCGGGAGGAGAAGAATCGCTCAGCTCCCTTTTATTTGCTCTAGCGCTGTTGCAAAATATCCAAACAGCTCCGGGATTCATTGTTCTCGATGAATTTGACAGCGCGCTTGATGAAAATCGAAAATCAAAGGTTTTTGATTTGTATGTGCATGAGCTTCGAAGGAAAATGATCGTTTTGACTCCAAAGTCACATGAACAATCGTATATGAATCGTTTTTCGAAGGCATTTGTTGTACACCATGATCCGATTGAAACAAGAAGTAAAGTAATAGGAATTGCAAGAGTAGAGGGAGTCTAATTGCTTTGGCTATGTACAAAATTTAGCGAGAAAATCCAGTTGGATAGGAAACGTACACAAAGAGCCCAAGCGATCTCTATTTCAATCGCTTGGGCTCTTTTCCGTTGTTATTAAATTCCAGACTAGCCTTTACGCTGCCTGCACTTCCTTTGGGCCATTTACCCGCTGGAGCAGCTTATTCCCCACATTAATTGCTGCTTGAATAATGTATCCTGTGGTAAAGGACAGGACGATCGTTCCGTAATAAATGGGGCCATCTAACAGAAAGCTGGCGCTCAAAAACAGGCAAGCCAGCAAAATTTCCGTCCGTCTGAATGTCCATTTCAATCGCTTCGACATGACGAGCACAAATGATTCCTGTGGAGCAGTGCACACCTGTGTACATACATACAGCCCGATGCCACTGCCGATGCAGATGTTTCCGAGCGCCATCGTCAGAAGCGGGGGTAATGTGCGGATGCCAGCCATGAGCGTATCGATCGACCCGATCAGATCGACAAAGACAGAAATCAAAATCATAACCAAAAGGGACCCCACCGTAATATAGCTGCGATCCATGAAAAAGACGATGCAGACAAAGGTAAAGTTAATGGCAAACATCCAGAAGCCGATGGAGATCCCGAAGTTTTGAAAGAGGGCAATAAAGAGCGAATCGTATGGACTCAGACCAAAGGAGGTAATGGTCGTCATCATGTTGATGCCGAGCGCCAAAATCAGCAAGCCGACTAGAAACAAAACGTATTCAAATTTTAAGCGAATCACAATATATGACTCCTTTCCTTCTACATAAGGCGAGCATACCATGTGAAACGCTTTTCAGAGCAAGCGGAATATGCTTTGATGGTGATAGAACTTGATGAAAGAGAAGTCAGAGGGGTTATCCGAGTGCCTAATATAAAAGAAATTGCGAAATTGGCTGGTGTTTCGGTTTCTACGGTTTCACGTGTACTAAACAACCACAAATACGTAAACGAGCAAAAACGAGCGAGGGTCCTCCAGATTATCGAGGAGCACAATTACATACAAAACAGTAACGCTGTCCACCTCTCGACGGGAAAAACGAAGGTGCTTGGGGTGACGCTTCCGATGGTAAACAACCAGTATTACAGCACCATTCTCGAGGGGATCGCGGCGGAAGCGGCTCTTCACGATTACAAGATGATGGTATGCCAGACAAACAACAGTCTTGAACATGAACGCAGCATTTTGCAGCTGCTGACCAATAAAAAAATCGACGGCTTGATCATGTTTTCCAGGGCCAATTCCTGCGATACGCTCACGGAGTATGCGGAATACGGACCGATCATCACCTGTGAAGCCAATGATACGACGACAGTCTCGAGTGTGCACATCGACCACTACCAGACGTTTCTCATCGGGATGGAGTATCTGATCCAGAAGGGACATCGCCGGATCGGGTACTGCCTGGGACGAAAAAACAGCTTCAACAGCCAGCATCGCAAGCGTGCGTACGAGGAAAATCTGCGCTCGATTGGCATGACTCCAGACCCTGAGTGGGCCTTTGAGGATTGCGTGACGATCCAAGACGGGATGGAGGTCGCCAGCAAGCTCATGCAGCTGGAGAATCGGCCGACCGCGATGATCGTCTCCTGTAATCACATCGCAGCTGGGCTGTACAAAGAGGCAAGCAGGCTGGGCCTAAACATACCCCAAGACATCGCGATCATCGGCTGTGATGATCAGCCCATCGGCGAGTTGCTGGAGATTACGACCGTTTCCAGCTCCAGCAAACAGATGGGCAAGTACGCATTTGAAATGCTGCACGAGCGGATCATCAACCAGGGAAAAGTATGGGGGAAAGAAGAGCAGGTGCTGCTGCCGGTTTTGGTAGAGAGAAAATCGACGTAAAGCTTGTCTGCACAGACCCGAACGATTGCGAGAGGCGATCCTTCGGGTGTTTGCAGCGATCCAGCCAGGCACACCAAATCAGCAGGTGATGCCGTATGCTTTCTACAATGCAGGAGTGCAAATCTTTGATCTGAAAGACCCGAAAAAGCCTACCATCGGTGCTTACTTCCTGCCCAAGATGTCTGGCGAATACTTGAGCAACGATGGCAGTGGGTTTGAAACGAGCGAGCATTCCAACCCAGTCCACTCCATTTTCGTAGAGTGGGATCGCAACCTGGTGTGGGCGTTCTCTAATCACGGCATCTACGTTCTGTCTACGCCTCTGCTAGGCGAGCCGAAAAGGGGATCGGCACAGACAAAGTAGGGAGCATGGATATTCATAGAATCTTTTCAGTCGGATCTGACACATGTCGGGTCCGTCTCTTTTGCTACTGGACTCATGCCCAAATCGGTTACCTTCTCATGGGCAGGTGCATAGGATAATGACGTGCAAGGTATGAAGAAAGGAGCTTAGACATGTATCGACCTATCCATAACCACTACCCGTGGTATCATCTGATGCCCAGCAGCTGGAGCCCGAGTAGCTGGAGCTACAATTGGGGTCCACCCTATTACCAGGGAAGCTATAGCCGGAGTCCTTACAACAGAAGCCTCGTATTAAGAGATTATGGGCCACAGCCAGCAGTCGTGAATATAAACCGGGCCTCTCTACAAAATAATACGTACCGCACTGCTTTGTGGACTGGAAAGCACCTGCAGGTAACGCTCATGAGTATCGATGTTGGAGATGACATCGGTTTGGAAGTCCATCCCGAGACGGATCAATTCATACGCATTGAAGAAGGGCAAGGGCTTGTGCAAATGGGCCCCCGTAAAGATCGATTGGATTTTGAACAAAGAGTCTGTGACGACGATGCCATTATGGTTCCTGCAGGTACATGGCATAATGTAATCAACACGGGTTATACCCCACTGAAGGTGTACGCGATCTATGCGCCACCCGAGCATCCCTTTGGCACCGTTCATGAAACGAAGGCCATTGCTATGGCTTCAGAAAGAAACCATACGTAAGTTGTCGTTTTCCTTTGAAAGCACCCGGGTAGGGTGCTTTTTTACATCTTCCCTCCATTTTTATTTACTGTCCTAAACGTACATTCCCTGTGTTTCGAATAATGACATCCGTCTTTAAATCCATGATCAGCTTTTCATATAGCTGGTCTTCCCATAAATCAACCTGATCGAGTGCGAGCTTGCTGCGGAAAATGACACCCGTCATGAAAATGTCCGCCTTTTTACTGCGTGCTGTGCCAAAAAGCTTTTGAAAGCGATCTTCCAGGAGCTTCTCCAGCTCCAGCTTCAAGGTGTTGGTGTTCAATCTGGTTTTCTCGTCAGCCTCAACGACAATCGCTTTCAGATGCAAGGTGCTAAATATTTTAGGTCGATCCGAGACCCAGGATGTTCGATGGCTTATTTTTGCATCGACAATTTCAAGACTAGCAGAGGGGGTAATTTCCACGATCCCGCTGGTAAATCGATCCCGAAATAAATTATATAAAAAGGTTTCGTCTGTTGAGATCGTGCCTACCTGCTTATCGTTGTGGAAGATAGCTGAGCCTTCCATTTCAAAAAGGGTCTCTGTACCTTCCTTGAGTAGAGGGACAGCCATATCTACCGTACTTGCTTGAATATCTCGGTAAGCTTCCCATATGTAGTTCAGCGAAACGTTGGGTGTCCAGCCAGCATTGGGGCTAAATAAATCCAGCATTTCAATTCCTTTTTCTTTCCGTAAATTCTTTCTGCTTTGCAGCAACGTGTAGATGTCTCCTTTGGCAACGGCAAGAAGGGCCTTTGATTTAATCTCACGCGATCGAATGGCATATTCAATTAACTCTTCAATTCCTTTTTTCGCGAGCTCTTCACTTACTATGATGAGGGTGAGATGCAAAACGTCGATACTGCGCTCTTCATTCATGCGAATCTTATCCAGGGCATCGCTGATCGTTTTGGATTTGGCGTGTACCGTATGAAAATCCTTGCTTTGTGGATCGGGAATTCGCAGGCTCACAATGTAGGTTTTTTTATCCTTGTCCAGCTCCACACCCATGATGGCAGGAAGCAAGCGCTTATCAATCGATTTTGCGTCCCAGCATCCTGCGAGCGGAAAAATAAGGAGCAGGCTCAGGAAAACCAATGTAAATCGCTTCATGTGAGATTGCGCCTCCTGTAATAAAAGCCAATTCCATAAATGAGTAGGGGGATGAAGATAATGCAGTACAAGCGTAAGGGCGTATCCAAGGAAATGAGCCAGTCAATGGTTTCCCAATCAGGCACCAAAATACAAATGACATAAGCGACTCCGATAATCCCCCAGCATATTTTTGTGCGAGATATGGAAGTGTATAAATTTACTGTGAGGGTGGACATGATCCAAACCATAACGGACGTGTTCACATAAATGAAAGAGACAGTTGCGACCACATAAAACATAGTGATCCGGTCGAAAAAAAGCCACTCCAAATTTACAGTATCCAGTGCGACGGGAATCGGAAAACGCAGCTTCTGGGCTGTATCGGGAGCAAATGTCAGTATGGGAATATAGACTGACAGCAAGTAAAAGGGAAGCAAAAACAGCATCGCTGCGTAGAGGTATTTCCGTGTCTGGGAGACGGCAAAGCTCAAGTATCTCGAAAAAATGCCTAAACTTAAAAAGGGAGAATGAGCCAACAAGCTTTTTAAAAAATGCTCGTCATACCAAAAAGTGGGCACGGGTTCTATGGGAAAGAAGAAATGGATGTTGATATTTTGAAAGCAGGAAAACAAAGAAAATAAGATGAGCGGCAAGATGGTGATCATCAAGGCAAACGAGCCGCGCAGAATCGTTCGATGGCCATGGATGGAAACAAATAGAGGGATGATGAATAACAGAAGCAGTATGGCCCAGATCGGTGTCGTCGGCAAGAAGATGATGGTTAATAGTTCGGCATGACTGCGGATTAATAATACAAAGCTCATGAAAAAATAGACGAGGAGAGGGAGCAGAAGCAGTCTAGCCCACCAGGGACCGCATCTGTTTACGATACTGGTAATGTCCTCTTTGGGAAAAGTAGAGAGGCCAGATAGGTAAAGGAACAGGAGCAGAAATTCCAACAAGAATCCGGTAATAATATATAGCCAGTGCCCAAAATGGGAGGCTCCTATAATATCACTAGGGTATAAGTAAAAAATCACACTGAGATGAATCGCGATGAAAACTACCGACAATCTCATTTTTTACTCATCAGTCCCTTCTGCTCTCATTCCCAGGCCTAAAAATGGAACTTGAAATGAGGTAATGCTGGCAAAGTAAAATAGAGTTCCGACTAATCCAGCAAGGATTCCTAGAACACCAAATATCGATCCTAGCAGGACGTTACAGTATTTGAACAGTCGAATCATCAGGGCATTCTGTGTACCAACGAAGGTGTAGTTGGAAATGACGGTTGCGGACAGGACGATAAGGAGTAGGTTGCTCACGAGCTGCGCCTGAACAGCGGCTTGACCCAAGATAATCCCACCTACCATGGTAATGGTGGGACCAACTGTTTTGGGGAGACGAATGCTGGCGGATACAATCATTTCAATGACGATCAGCATCAATATCATTTCGATAATGGCGGGATAGGGTACGCCTTCTCTGCTCTTGGCTACGGATAAAGCCATTTCGATTCGAAACAGCTCTGGATTGACGCTGACAAGCGCGACGTATAGACCAGGGACAAGCAAGGAGATGATGATGCCGATGATTCGCAAGGCACATAGCGTTACAACAATGGTTTGCGACATGTTTTTGTCTGAGTCAACGGTCCATAAATCCGATATGATAGTCGGAGTGACCAGTGCAAAAGGCAGCTGATCCAGGAGTAATACAACTCGTCCTTTCAACAAGAGAGTAGAAGTATCTTCCGGCAGCTCCGATGTGAAAAATAGAGGTACTGGACTCCAATATCGTTGTCCCAAAGCTTTTGCTAAATCCTGGACGCTGTTTATTTCCCGGTTCTTTCGAGCTTGTAATAACGCGAGAATTCGCTTGGCGATGGACTCGCTAGGAGTACCAGGGAGATGACAAACAGCGATTTTTCGCCGCGATATTTCTCCCATGTCCATCTCTTGTATGGTTAAGCGTGATGACCGCAGATGCTTTCGCAGAATTCCGATGTTGTACAGGATGCTCTCCGTAAATGCATCGGAAGAACCTTGAATAGAGGTTTCACTTTCTGGACTTGTGACCGAGCGCTCCAGCTGCCGCATTTTCGGTTTGAGCACAAGGCTGCCCGTTGCATGAAGAATGACCAAACGCCCTGTTAAAATGGCATTCTCCAGCTGATCGATGCCGACATTGATCTCAGCATCAAGTGGCTTCCAGGACTCAGGGGATACGTTCAGTTCTCTCATTAGTTTTTTTAGCTCTACGGAAGCGGCGGTGTCCACTAAGGTGTCTAAATAGCAGATGAGGACCTCCACACCACACATCTCCGAATACTCGCTTTTAAAGTCTGAGTTGTTTTCGAATTGACGGATGAGGTGATGATCCCGCATTTCAAGATTGTCCATGTGGTTCTCCATTTGAAATAATTTAGAAATAGCTTTCCCGAACAAAGAGAAAATATATGCATTCTTTTCCAGCAAAAAACCCATTTGTCGACCGCAAAGTGCAGTTAACAAATGGGCGATATACAAAGTTTGTAGAAACAGATGAACCTACATAGTAGCTAGCCCTTTAAAAACCTCTACTGCCGTCTCCATAATATCGTCTCGGAAATCGTACTCGTACGTATGAACGTGCGGATAATCTTCCCCATTTCCGATATAGCACATGGCCCCTTTTGTCAGCTTCGTATAATGTCCGTAGTCTTCCGAACCGCGGAAGGCTTCTTTCATTTCCACGAGTGTGAGTCCTTTGTCCTTTACGACTCTTCTGATTTTGTCCGAGCTTTCCTTGTGATTGACGGTTTCCGGGAATACGTCGTTGTAAGAGAAGCTGACCTTCAGACCGTAGATTTCGGCTTGTGCCTGTGCCAGGGTCTCCAGGTTTTTCTGTAGCTTCTCCAGCTCTGCCTCGTAGAGCGCTCGGATGGTCAAGAGCAGGTCGCCTTTGCTTGCTGCGATGCCGAATGCCCGTTCTCCAATATGGACCTGAACAACCGTGCAGAGAACCAAGCCCTCATTATTCTTTGGCGAGATGAGCTCAGGGATCGCATCGATCACCTTGGCGATTGCAAAAGAAGGATTTTTCCCCGTTTCGGGCTGACTGGCATGAGCAGGTGAGCCCTCCATATGGATCGTCATTCCTTTGGACGCACAATGGGCGGTGCCATCGATCACGTTCACCGAGTTGTGCGGCATGCCACTCATGTTATGGTAGGCAAAGATTTCTTCGATGTGATGTTCCTCGATAAATACAGCGCATTCGGCAGCGCCGTCACCCGTTTCCTCTGCGTGCTGGAAAAGGAAGAAGATATTTTTGTCCGCGCCCTTTTGGTCGACCTCCAGAGCAAATCCGGCCAGTGTAGCGGAGTGGCCATCGTGTCCACATTTGTGAGAGACTCCCGGAATCATGGATGCATGGGGGAGATCGATTCCTTCCTCCATCGGAAGCGCGTCAAAATCTGCGCGGAAGGCGATGTTTGGCTTTCCTTCCCCTGCGCGATAGATCGCATAGAACCATCTTCCTCGATCCACAATTTCCAGACGGGTGTGCGTTTTTAGAAAATCGATTAAATGCTGCTTGGTCCATACCTCATGATTCGAAACCTCCGGATGCTGGTGCAATTCATGACGCAGCTGCACGGCTAACTCCAAATTTTTCTTTTCCATCGTAAGCCTGCCTCCTTTGTAGTAGAGGGAGATCGCGAAAGGCGATGCCCCCCTCAAATAAGATTCGTGCCGTTACTGTTTCGGTAGAGACCTCTACTATTTCGATGTGATCTCCTAAAATCTTCTTCTCCTCTCAAATCGCGACGTCCTTTGGCTTGGTAATCGAGCTGACAATCAACATCGTAACCAGATTCAGGATGAGAATGAGCAGGCCGATGTTGATGTCTTGAATGAACGAAGGCATGGCTGGAAAGAGCGCCGCCGTTGTCATATTGGTCATGCCTACGTAGATGGCCAGCAATAGGCCGACAACCATTCCAGAAATGGCCCCCTGACGCGTGATGAAGTTGTTCTTCAACAAGCTGAAGAACAGTGCGGGTGCCAGCTGTGTGATGAAGTTGTAGCTCATCAAATAGAACGTGATGAGAGCGCTGCCGGCATTTAGCGTAAAGTACAGGACGACAAGAGCCAGAAGCAGTGTAATCCCCTTTGCCACCTTGGCAAGCTGCAGATCAGAGGAAGCTGGCGCAAAGGACGTGTAGACGTTTTTCGTCAGCATCGAAGAGGCAGCGATCAAAAGAACGGAGCAAGGTACCAGAGCGCCTAGTAATCCGGCAGCACCGATTAATCCGACAAACCACGGATCGAAGGTTTGCAAAGCAAGCTTGATCAAGCCCAGATCGCCTTCCGCACCTTTTAATCCGGGAATGCTCAGTACCGCCGTAAACGCGACCATGATGGAGAACAGCTGCATCAGCGAATACAGGGGCAGCATCATGGAGTTTCTGCGCAGCGCCTTGTCGCTTTTGGCAGAGAAGGTAGACAAAAACGCATTTGGCCACATGAAGAAGCCCACGGTGCTAAGTACAACTGTAGAGATAAACCAGGTCACACTCATGCCAACTCCCGGCAAAGTGAGAAGCTGGGGTTTGACCGCGCTGACACCTTGCAGCATGGAGGCGATCCCGCCGTGATAGTGGTAGGGAAGATAGATACCGAGGAACACCAGAATCCCGAACGTCAGCACGTCCTT
Organism: Brevibacillus centrosporus; assembly: GCF_046622605.1. Classification (NCBI taxonomy): domain Bacteria; kingdom Bacillati; phylum Bacillota; class Bacilli; order Caryophanales; family Paenibacillaceae; genus Brevibacillus; species Brevibacillus centrosporus. The sequence continues at coordinate 738,884 of NZ_CP176856.1, forward strand.
GATTCAAGGCAACCCGGGATGAACCGTGCAAGCCGGACAGCATGGTATAGATGACTACGGCAATGGTACCGATCCAGATCGCCATGGTAGGGCTAATACTACCGTACGAAGCGACGGATACGAGAATGCCTAGGCCTTTTAACGAAATGATCATCAACGGAATCATGGAGACGACCCCAACTAACGTAACCAATCTTCCTAGCAGGGGACTGTCGTATTTTTTCGCATAGAAGTCGGATTGAGAAATGAGGTTGTGCTTGGAGCCGTAGCGGCGGATGGCAGGCAGGAGCCAAAATCCTACCACGCAGCCTAGCGTAATATAGGTCATGAAATACATGGCGGAGACACCACTGTTGTACCCAAGACCGACCAACCCCGTCAGGGAGAACGTGGTGAAAAATTCTCCTGCGAGCAGGAAAAACGTAATAATCGTTCCCATGCCCCTGCCGCCCAAGGCCCATTGCTCAATGCTCTTTTGCTGGCCTTTGCTGGCGCCAATGGCCCAATAAATGCTGATCAATAGAAATCCGAGAATGACAAAAATAGATGCATTCATTGGTTTTCCTCCTCATCCTTGGAGTAGTGGACTTTATAAATCACAGAAAGAATCAGCGAGGATAGGACGACCCACAGCACGATCCAAAATGGCAGAAAGGGAAGACCAAGCACAAACGGTTCAATGCGGTTGGCGAATCCCAATCCGCCCAGGAATCCCAGGAACGGGAAGATGGCAAGCCAGTTATACCATTTCATCGAGGCACCTCCGATTTTCTTATACGTTCATTTTTGCTAAAAACTGCTCCATTCGGTCCAAGCCTTCTTTCAGATTGTCCATCGAGTTGGCATAGGAAATCCGGATATATCCTTCTCCATAGGTGGAGAAAGCGCTGCCAGGAATGACGGCGACTTTTGCTTCCTGGATCATTTTGTGGGTAAATTCCTCCGAGCTCATTCCCGTTTTCTCGATGGAAGGGAATGCATAGAACGATCCATCTGGCCGTTCGACAGGCAGCCCTATGGAAGTGATCCTGTCATAGACATAATCTCTTCTTTTTTGGTATTCCTCGATCATCCTGTCCACTTCAGGCAAATCCGTTTCCAGCGCCGCCAGGGAAGCATACTGGCTCGCAGAGGTCGCACACACTGTGTTGTACACATGGATTTTGATCATTTCCTCTAGGAGGTATTTGGGGGTGAGAATAAATCCGACCCTCCAGCCAGTCATCGCATGGGATTTGGATAGACCGTTAATGACGATGGTTTTTTCCCTCATGCCGGGAAAGGAGGCAATCGATCTGTGGGCAGTTCCATACGTCAATTCACTGTAAATCTCATCTGAAAGAATGAAAACATCCTTATCAAGTAAAAGAGAGGCAATGTCCTGCAGCTCGTCTTCTTTCAGAATCGCTCCGCATGGATTGGACGGATAGGGAAGCAGGACACAGCGGGTTTTGTCCGTGAATTTGGTTGGGCATCGCAGTAGAGCTATTTTCCCGAACGTCAATGTTGTAACGTATGATATCTGCCCGTTAGTTTAACTTTGCCTCAGTCTAGAACTTTATTATCCAGTCTAATACTTTATTAATCAGTCTAAAACTTTATTATCTTTGCACACCCACAACTGATTGATAAGAACAAAGGGGCCTCTATTTCGGCCCCTTTAAAAAAATGCTCCGTAGATAAGGAAAGCTTCTGGCAGCCAGAAGCCTGTTTTCCCGGCTGAGCCGGTATGGAAAGAGGTCAGCCATTTGTCTGTCCTCTTTTGATTAAAGGTAACTCAAAGGCAACTCATCGGTTGATACCGGTCTGCTACCGGTATCTTTATCAACTCCAGGGGGGTGCTTACGGTTTGACTCTACCACTCCACTCCCATTCTCTTTCAAGATAGCCTCCGGTGGGCGAAGAGGAATCAGGGAAGGGGAGCCAGGGCAGACTTTGCCGCCTGCCCTCACTCCTTATTCAATCGCCCAATCTTGAAAGAGTGTCGTTTCGTGGTTCGCCTGCACCGTAAGCACAAGAAAAAAACTGGAGGCTGAACCAAGATGAAAAAGACCAAAAAAATCCAACTTCCTTGATTAGTTCGGTAAATGATCGACTAGGGGAGATTCAAGCGCAGCTCAGCATAATCGGCTATCCAAATACGGAAGAGGACCGATACTTTGCGGAAATCCCTATTCGCCTGAACATTCAATGCGTAAGCATACGCGACATTCCCTCTGATGTAGAGAGCTTCAACTTTCACGAAGACTTCACCGCAGGTCTGCAAGAGACTATCCGGATGATGGAGAAGGACGGTTACGCAGGTGAATGGCACACAATGGTTTACTACACCAACGAGGAGGACGGCTATAGATTCTATAGACAGGAGGACATGGACTACACAGATGAATAGCTTTGCAGGATCGATCAGTGGAAGAAGGGTGGCTGATCTGGAGGATTGCTTAGATGAGGTAGATGGATTGCAAAAGCGAAAAACGGATGAGGCTAGGGTTTTATCCCTAGCTTTTCACATCGCCAACTGCTAAATGAAAGCGCAGGCTGCAGAGCAGAGAAAGCACATGAAAGGAGGATACCGGTCTGCTACCGGTATCTTTATCAACTTCAGGGGGGTGCTTACGGTTTGACTCTACCACTCCACTCCCATTCTCTTTCAAGATAGCCTCCGGTGGGCGAAGAACAATCAGGGAAGAGGAGCCAGGGCAGACTTGATCGCCTGCCCTCACTCCCTTATTCAATCGCCCAATCTTGAAAGAGAGTCGTTTCGTGGTTCGCCTGCACCGTAAGCACGAGAAAAAAACTGGAGGCTGAGCCAAGATGAAAAAGTCAAAAAAACAAAAAAATCCAATGACTGCACTTTATTCGATTACTCGAAAACACCCATTTTGACTCTTTGATAGGCGCTGTAGAAGATCGGCTAGAGGATTATATCCAATGGGTACAGCCATATGAAGGGGAAGGGGTTCATGAAGGAACAGGAATGCTATTAAGCGAAGCCTTGGATTTTTTGAACCGGTTACAAGAAATTCAAGCTCAGTTCAGGGAGGTCGGGTATCCGAACGTAGAGGAAAAAGGGTACTTTTCAGTCATTCGTTGGCATGAGGAAGATATAAAGCAGGCATTGATAAATCAGGGATACTTGAGCAATCGCCAGAATGTGAAAAAGGTGCTAGAATCACGGACTGGAAAAACGCTGCAAGATCGATCCGTAGAGGAAGGTTGGCTAATTCTTGAGGATTGCTTGGTCGATGTGGAAGGGTTGCAAGCCCGGAAAAACAAGAATAGCTAGGGGAGTTCCCTAGCTTTTTCTCCTGGCGCGCCGCACTTTCGCCAGATGGCTGCCCTAATCCGCAGCCACCTGGCGAAAGTGGGGATCCGCCGTATCGGATCCTTGAAGCTTAGTGCTAAACAATAAAGAAGACTACCTGCTTGGTAGCCTTCTCATAATCCCACGAAAGAAACAAAAGAGGGTGATCGCATGTGTCCTTTTTTTGAATAGCACTGGAATTTTACTTTGCAGCGTATGAGGGGTTGAAGGTAGATCCAGTTTGGATCCTCATGTGTTTTCAGCTGCAGCGCGATCGGAAAGAAAGCTTTTCGTTCTTTGGGTGGGACAAATTCCGTTACACCCACATATCGCCTATTTAGGGTTAGGGACCAACCAAATTTCCCTTTCCGGATCGCGGGAATTTCCACTTCCTCATAATTCCACGCTTTTGTCTTAATCCAATTCTTACTCCTGGTTCCAAGCTCGATGGGACTTCCTCGACGTTTTGATACGATGCCTTCCATTCCCTGCGCGGCTACAGATTGAAAGAGCTTTTGACCATCGTCAAACGTAGGGCAGACCGAGATTGCGTTCGAAGGCTCCACAATCGATTCCAATGCCTCTAAGCGATCCTCGATGGGGCGTTTTGTATAGTCTTCATCATTTAAGTAGAGGAGATCGAAGGCTACGTAGTGGGAAGGGATCGATTTCATGTAAGACCGGATGGTGCTGTCTTTCGAGCAGTGAAACCGTGTCATGAGTGAGTCAAAGCACGGTTTTCCTTTTTCATCGAATGCGATCATTTCACCGTCTAAGACTACATTTCGTACCGGCATCCGAATCTGTGCTTCCGGGTATTGCTGTGTGCAGTCGTTGAGTTCCCTCGTGAACAGCCGCACATCGTTTCCGTTATATGAAAAAATACAGCGATGGCCATCAAATTTTACTTGAGCCAGGTAGTTTCCTGTTGGTGGTGTCTCGGATTGAGCCAAAAGCATTGGAGGTAAGGGGTGATGTATCAATGATTGTTGCATTGTTTATGGCAGACTAAAAATGTAGGTTATGGCAGTTAATTTATGCAGACCCGTAGGGGCTGCATAAATTAAAAAAACCACTTGCCAACGTCCCCTTCTCAAAATACACTCCCAGTTGGGCAAACTGACGACGGGAGGTATAAAGTTAGGAGATGTTAGCAGTGGCAGAAATTAATTATATCAGGCATGAGGCAAACAAAAAAGGACGAGCTTATAGCAAGATTGCAAAACAAATGAATCGGGATTCGAGGACGGTTCAGAAGTATGCAGAAATGGATGATTTCAATCTTCAAGAAAAGCCCAAGCAAATTCGAAAAGCAAGGGTCATGGAACCAGTAAAACCGATTCTTGATCAGTGGATCAAAGAGGACTTGAAAAAGAAAAAGAAGTTCCGAAGAACAGCACAACGCTTGTATACACAATTAGTGGAAGAACACCAATTTACAGGATCATCTCGCTCTGTCAGACAATATGTTTCTCAACGAAAACACCAGTTAGTAGAGACAAGTGATGCTGCGGCATTGCCATTGGAGACGAAACCTGGATCAGCACAGGTTGATTTCGGAGAAGCACCATTTAAATATCTGGGGGAAAGTGTTACCTTGCCATTTCTCGTTCTCTCATTTCCTCATAGCAATACGTTTTACTTCCAAGTTTTTCAGTCTCAGAACCGAGAATGTTTTCTGGAGGGGCTAAAACGTATCTTTCACTACATAGGTGGCGTACCTAAGGTGATTCGTTTTGATAACTTATCACCAGCGGTGAAAAGAATCATGCCGAACGGTCAGCGGGAGTTGACAGAGGAATTCCAAAACTTCGTTTTTCACTATGATTTTGAATACGAGTTTTGTAATCCCGGTAGTGGTAATGAAAAAGGTCATGTGGAGGCGATGGTAAAGTACATTCGCAACAACTTTCTTCTGCCAGAGCTACAGATACACAGTCTTGATCAGCTAAACGAAACCCTGTGGAAAAAAGCCGAGAAAGATCGGGAGCGACCTCATTATGTAAAAGAAACGATGCTTTCCGAATTATATTTGGCAGACAAGGAACACCTTCTTCAATTACCTGCCAAAGAATTTGATTGTATCCGATATGAACGAGTAAAAGCTGATAAATACGGATATATCCGAGTCGAAAATAAACTCTACTCAACGTCTCCTCGTTTTGCCAAATGTACGGTTTTGGCAAAGATCTTATTTGATCGAGTGGATATTTTAACGGAAGAATATGAGCTGATTGTGCAGCATGCTAGGCTGTATGGCAAAGAGCCAAAATCAGTGATTTGGCAGCCATATTTGACATTGATGGCAAAACGGCCAACTGCCATTAAATACACAAGTTTTTATGAACAATTGCCCATCGAATGGCAAACCTATCTCTCGAATTGTACAGTCCCAGAGAAGCAAGAAGCTCTCCAGCTGCTATCCGTCATTCTAAAGGACGATGATATGAAAATACCTACGCAAGCTTTGCAGCTTGCCTCCGAGAATGGCCACCCATCCGTTGATTCTATTAAGCAGATCTATTATCAACTCATCAATGGTCGTGGACAAAGGGATACCATTCAACCGAAAGGTTTTGTTCCTGCCGTTCCAACTGCCACTAGAGGATTAGCCCATTATAATGAATTTTTTAAAGGAACGGGAGGTCATCACTAGTGGAAGCATTGATAAAGGAATATGCAAAGCGTCTCAAGTTGAGTTGGGTTCGGCAACATTACCTGGAGATAGAAGCGAAAACAAATGAAGAGTACTTACTCAGAATCTTAGAAAGAGAGCTACAACAACGAGAAGAACGAAAAATCAATCTGCTTTTCAAGCAGTCTTCCCTGCCAAGAATAACAGGAAAGCCATTTGAATGGGGCCATATTCAGATGGGACAAGGTCTCACGCAGGACCATATTCTTCATGGTGGATTCATAGAGGAGAAAGAAAATTTGATCTTTTATGGCGGTGTGGGAACGGGAAAAACGTACTTATCAACTCTCATTGGCTTACATGCCATTCAGAAGCAGGGAAAAAAGATTAAGTTCTTCACTGTCGCTGGATTAGTCAATCGGCTGTTAGACGCTCACGAGACCGGCTCGTTGAGCCGATTCTTCAACCAGATTGAGAAGTTAGATCTGTTAATACTCGACGAGCTGGGGTATATTCCCTTACACAAACAGGGAGCAGAATTGCTTTTCCAGATTATCTCCATGTGCTACGAAAGAAAGAGCATTATTATCACGACCAATCTACAGTTTGGCCAATGGAATCATATATTTGGAGATCCTATTTTGACAGAGGCAGTAATCGATCGCTTGATTCATCACTCTCATTTGATCGTCTTTAATGGAGAAAGCCATCGGTATAAAGAATCGCTACTACACGGCAAATAATTTAGGGGTTGGCAAGTGGTGCATTTTTAATTGCCATTTGCTACATTTCTTACTTGCCAAAAACATGTTGCATGAAATATAACCTCCTAACAAAACCATATCATGCAAGTGGCCGTTTTTTGCAGGGAATGGATGGAAGAGATATAGAACTTTTCATCTTTTCCCGGCCGGTTTTGCGGTAGTTACCATATGAAGTGGAGAATTCTTCTGAACAGAAAAAGATGCTTCTGCTTCTGCAGAAACATCTTTTCTTTGGTATCCCTATGTCATTGCTTATGTTGTCTCCAAAATTCAAATCCATAGAAGAAAACTAATAATAATAGGCTTATCCACCATTGGTTAGGGCTAATGAGATATATCAAGATACTAATAGCTCCACCGTTAATCGGGCGAAAAATCCATTTTTTCTTAAAAATATCATATAGGGATGTTGCAAGAATTAATAGCCAAAAAATAACTATTACATTATCCGCCAGTCCCATTGTCATCACATCACCTTGAGTAGATTGCAGAACCTCCGCTGTACGCTCTTACTATAACACCATTGCCTTTATTTCGATTACTGAGAACTGAGGCAGCAGTTCCTGCAATAACTGAACATACCGTAGCTGATGCTGCAGGCAATGCTTGTTTGAACAATGCTAAGACCGTAGCAGTAATAGTTGTAATTGCAGCTGTATAGATCAGAACATCAATGATGGTTCTTGTATCGTCATCACTCATATATAGCCATACTCCAACATCATTGTTAGGGCCAACATACAAATATGTTTGTTTGTCTTTACCTGTATATGTCGTTCCACCTGTCCCAGGATCTGGTGCATATACAATTGGACCAGAGGAATTTAATTTCGACTTCGACTTGCTGATTCCCTTGCTGAATTCATTAGCTTGTTTAAATGTATCTTCTAGTAAAATGTAAATTTCTTCAGGGATGTTCTCTTTTGCATCTTTAGTAAAGTGGTAGCCACTTTCATCAACAGTATAATACTCTTTGTAATCGTCCAAACCCTCAAAAAGTAACTTTGCTTCTTTTGATTCCATTAATTTTTGAATTTTTTCTTGTGTTTCAACTGGAAGGTTTAAATTTTCCAATTCATTTTGGATAATTGTTTTTTCACTTACATGTGTTGCTTTTTCGCTTGCATGCGCTGTGTTTGCATTGGCTCCATACATAGCTGAAGTCACTAGTGAGAGTGAAAGTGCAACAAAAAGTGCCTTTTTCATTGGTAATTTCCTCCAATTTCTTTTTAATAATTGAAAGAATACCAATAATTTGGTAAATAATCAATCTTTTTTTGGATCTGAGGCAGTGACGTTATCCCATATATCATAGACGCCCGGAAAAAGAATCCGGACGCTTCTTACATAAAATGGTTTTTTGAATTTAGAATAAATGGGGAATTCACTTTATTAGCTGACTCTTCCCTAATCAGAAGATCGGTTTTTTTACTTTTATTGAACGATACTTCTGGTGATTCAAAATCAGGAGGACCGTCAGTTGGCAATCTTCTTATATTCCCACGAAAGAGCGAAGGCAAAGAAGTGGGAGGGGATCGATTTCATGTAAGAACAGAAAGAACGGATCGTGCTGTCCTTGGAGCAGTGAAACCGTGTCATAAGAGAGTCAAAGCACGACTTTCCTTTTTCATCGAATGCGATCATTTCACCATCCAAGACGACATTTCGTACCGGCATGCGAAATTGTGCTTCCGGGTATTGCTGTGTGCAGTCGTTTAGTTCCCTCGTGAACAGCCGCACATCGTTTCCGTTATATGAAAAAATACATCGATGGCCATCAAATTTTACTTGAGCCAGGTAATTTCCTGTCGGTGGTGTCTCGGATTGAGCCAAAAGCATTGGAGAAAAGGGTCGGTGTACTAATGATTGTTGCATGAAAATAACCTCCCAACAAAACCATATCATGCACGCTGTTGTTTTTTTTCAGGGAATGGATGGTAGGGTGGTTGATCGGGAAGTTGCCATTTCTGATAAGAGTGCAGTTTTAAGGTTTAGGGCGGCATGCCAGTAAAATTGCTGGCTACTTTGTATCATGGTATTTACGGATGGTTTTTTTGAATTTTAGTCTTTTACGAATGGTATGCGTATCATTATTTGGATTAACCTTTTGTAAAAATTGATCGATTTTCTCATCCTTTTTATGAGAATAGCTGACCCACAATGTTTTACCACCGATCCGTTTGATCGCCTCGAATTTAATAAAAGAATTTTCATTTAGCCGACGGTCTATCTCTATTGCGAGCATCACTTTTTCTCGTCGTTTCCAAACGACATCAACGCTTTTTCCTATTATTTTATATTCGGCTTCCCCGACACAGTTAAATTGAGAAGCTAAATCCACCAATCTATTTTGCAGCTGCTTATGGTAGGTATATGAATACACTTCTCCTAATTCCGCATATAAATCGTCCATTAATGTCTCAACTGCACTGAGGACGGTTTTTTTCTCTTCCAAATTGGTTTTGCCTCCGTTCGTCTGTAAATTCCATTTTCCATAACTTTACTATAAATTCAACGCCAATAATCGGCAGTTTTAGGATCAAGTGCGTAAGCATTTGGATCTTATTTTGCGTTGCGGCAGAGCCGCCGGGGGTCGGGGAATCGCCCGATAACCAGAGGCCCTAGTCGGCCGCGAGCGCCCGACAAAGCCCTCTAGGTTCCTGTTCACTTCTGAATCCCTCCGGCCCCTAACGCATGAGGGTTCATACCAGGGAGGAGAGAGGATGGATGCCTTCCGTCTGGCCAGAAGCCTGCGGCCCCTAAAAAGCAGGCTCATCGCCTTGTGACACAGCCTACCACGGGCTACTCACCGTATATGGCTGCGCCATACTCCTTACGGCTGCGCCGTGTTGCCCTGGCGGGTACAGTGAGCCTCGCGCCTCGTGGTACGTCTGAGCCACGCGATGGCCCACCGGGGCCTCCGATCAGACGATACCCACGAAGGAGCGAACAAAAATGTCCCAAAAAATTTACGAGATGATCACGGAAAGAATCATGAACATGCTGGAGCAAGGCACAATTCCTTGGCGTAGACCTTGGGTAGTCAACGCGTCTGTAAACTGGAAAACACAGAAACCATATAGAGGCATTAATACTCTTCTACTACCTCCCGGCGAGTACGCGACCTTTAAACAAGTAACAGAGGCAGGAGGGAAGGTGAAAAAAGGAGCGAAAAGTCATATCGCTGTTTTTTGGCGGTGGCTCGAGGTCGAAAATCAGGAAACGCATGAGATTGAAAAGGTTCCGTTCCTGCGCTACTACAATGTTTTTGAAATCAACACGCAGTGCGAGGGGCTAGAGAGTAGACGAGGGGAAACCTCATTTGAGCATGACCCGATCGAGGAGGCTGAAAAGATAATTGAAGGATATTTAGATGCTCCTCCGATTCGCTTTCATTCCGGGAGCGCCTACTACGTTCCGGCTAAGGATTTTATCAGCGTCCCACCAATCAGCGATTACCCAAAAGGGGAGGCATACTACTGCACCTTGTTTCATGAAATGATGCACAGCACCGGGCATAAAGACCGCCTGAACCGACCTGGGATTGAAACGGTCGCTGCTTTTGGCAGTGAAGTCTACTCCAAAGAAGAGCTAGTCGCAGAGATTGGAGCTGCTATGCTGTGTGCGACAGCAGGGGTTGATAACAGTACGATTCAGAATAGCGCTTCATATGTACAAAGTTGGCTCCGAGTGCTCAAAAATGAAAAGAAGTGGGTTGTACAAGCTGCAGGACTGGCACAAAAAGGCGTGGATTATATCTTAGGAGTGAAATACCAAGAGGAACAGGAGGGATAAGAAAGGGGGAGGGCATACCGGGGGGAACCTCGGTATGCCCCGGATAAGGAAGCTTTTGGACAAGCCAGAAGCCTCTTTGAATCTGGGTAGAAAAGCTTGGCCCAAAAAGGATAGCACCAGTGCTGCTGCTTCCTATCTAAAAGAAATGGAAAATGGGAATGTAAATTTTTTTGTGTAAATGGGTTTTTAACAGGCGGATGGTTACGACAACGGCTTTACATGGAGAGGCGGGCATGATAGGCTCGTTTGCCGTGCGATGCATGTTTCACTGGCATTGCCCAATCGCAAGAGATCATGCCCGTAGAGGCTCCATGTCAAGCCGACTCAACAGTTGGATTAGGCGGACAGCTCCCCTTGCAATCGGTCTTCAAACTGAATGGCAAGTTGCGATATACATTCTTTCCAACTCCGAAGCGGCATAGTCCATTTCTTCGATGCATCTACGGTAGCCAGATAGATGATCTTCCGTAGGGCGTCGTCGGTTGGATACGCCGTTTTTGTTTTGGTGACCTTCCTTAATTGGCGGTGATAACCCTCGATGACATTGGTCGTATAGATCATCTTGCGGATCTCTGGAGGATAGCTAAAATAGGCGGTTAACTCGATCCAGTTATTTTCCCAGGAACGAATTATGACAGGATACTTTTTCTCCCACTTGTCTTTGAATGCTGAAAACGCAGTCTCAGCTTCTTCTAACGTAAGGGCTTGATAAACTTTCTTTAAATCTGCCAAAACTACCTTTTCTTCCTTGAACGGTACATATTTCATTGAGTTGCGTATCTGGTGAATGACGCACAATTGAATCTGGGTTCTTGGGAACGCTGCGTTGATTGCTTCGGAGAAGCCAGAGAGTCCATCCTTGCAGGCAATCAAAATGTCTTCTACACCGCGACTTTTCAGCTCTGTACACACATTGAGCCAAAAGCTCGCACTTTCGTGCTCACCGATCCAGATCCCTAAAATGTCCTTATGACCAGACATTGAGATTCCGAGAACGCTGTACGCTGCTTTGTTGACAATTCGACTTTCTTGACGAACTTTAAAGTGGATTGCGTCCAGAAATACGATAGGGTATATCCGATCCAACGGTCGGCACTGCCATTCCGCCACCATAGGCATAATCTTGTCAGTCACCTTGCTAACCATGCCAGGAGAAACGTCAATCCCGTACAAATCCTTCATGTGGTCCTCAATATCTCGTGTAGACATGCCTTTGGCGTAGAGTGCAATGATTTGCTCCTCCAAACCATTGACCGTTGTTTCATGCTTCTTCACGACGTGTGGTTCAAATTCACCGTTGCGGTCACGAGGTACACGAATGTCTGTATTTCCGAACTTCGTTTTCAGCTTTTTTTTGCTATACCCATTCCGACTATTTCCTGAATGATCGCCATCGACACTATGTTTGGCGTAGCCTAAATGGTCATCCATTTCTGCTTCAAACAGCTGCTGGATGGTGTCACGGAACAAATCTTTTAGCATGACGTGCACGTCTTCAATAGTGCGGCAATCCTTCGCTAGCTCCTTGATCGTCATGTCTCTTTTGTCTTGCATAGATGATCATCTCCTTAATGGGAGGTTTAACCATTTACACAAAACTTTTTACGCTCTCAAACCAGCTGTTTGGCTATAAAAAGGGTGCTTTTACGGGTGCGAATCAAAACGGCAAGACAGGTCTCATCGCAGCGGCAGAAAACGGTGTGCTGTTCCTGGATGAAATCAGCGAGCTGCCTTTGCATCTGCAGTCAAAGCTGCTTCAGTTTTTGCAAAACAAAACCTATATCCCTGTTGGCGGCTCTCAGGTACAGAAGGCGGATGTCCGCATCATCGCCGCAACCAATACCAACCTGCTAGAGCTGACCAGAACCGGGCAGTTCCGTGCCGATTTATTCTACCGGCTCAACATCCTGCCGCTCAACATCCCACCGCTTAGGGAACGCAGGGAAGACATTGTCCCGCTGTTGGACTTTTATTTGAAGAAATACAATAACAAATATCAGAAGGACCATACCTTGTCCGGCAACCTCACCGATGTTTTCTACAACTACGACTGGCCGGGGAATATTCGGGAATTGGAAAATCTGCTGGAGAGATTGGTCATTACCGTTGAAAACAGGGAAATTGACCTGCGGGATCTTCCGGATAAAATTCGCAATGAGCAGCTGGGGCAAATCTCTTCCCTGCATGCTTTGCCAGCCAACCAGACCTTGACCGAATACCTCAATCAAATCGAAAGGGAGATCATCGAGGAAACCTACAGACAGCTGCAAAGCACGAGGAAAGCAGCAGCGAGGCTCGGGGTAACGCAAGCCTATATCGCACGGCGCTTCAAATAATACAAGCTGAAGGTCGTAGAGGAAAAGGATTTGACGACGATGGAGTGAGACAGGGCTCCAGATTACGAAAAAGGCATGACCAGACAAGTCTTGTTGTGCTTTTTTTCATGAGGTCATCATTCTTCATCATAACTGCCAACTGAGCCGCATTAATTTTTATGAAGCCATTCTAAAAGCTCCATCACCTAAGTAACATAAAGTAAGTTAATAACCTAATGTCTTGGAGGTATGAGGATGGCAAACCAACAGCTGAAGATCGGCATTATCCTGGGAAGCACTCGGCAAGGACGTGTGAGCCCGCAGGTTGGCCAATGGGTCAAGCAAATTGCGGACGGCCGTGGAGATGCTGCGTACGAAGTGGTGGATATTACGGAGTACAAACTGCCTTTCTTTGGCGAAGGAACCGGACAAGAGCCTGGACTTGCTGCGTGGAAGGGAAAAATTGAAAGTCTGGACGGATTTGTCTTCATCGTTCAGGAGTACAATCACAGCATCACCGGTGCCTTGAAAAATGCGCTGGACTCGGCACGCGATCCATGGTTCAACAAAGCGGCCGGCATCGTAAGCTACGGTTCTACAGGCGGTGCAAGAGCTGCCGAGCATTTGCGGGGAATATTGGGTGAGCTTTTGGTGGCGGACGTCCGAACACATCCTACCTTATCCTTGTTTACGGATTTCGAGAACTTTTCGGTATTCAAGCCGTCGAGTCTTCACCTGACCAATATCAATGGCATGCTGGATCAGGTGGTAGCTTGGAGCGGGGCGTTGAAGACCCTCCGATAACTTGAGTATGGTGATCTCGCAAGAGCAGGAAGCAGGGGCAAAAGGTACCCGCTGCACTGCTCTTTTTTTGCTATAAAACAGTAAAAGAGGAAGTCTAGGTTTTTTTTAGATAGGCAATGTATCCTAGTACAATAGAAGGGTAATTATTCATCAATGATTCACTGGAGGAACAGATGATTGAGGACGTAAGGAAGAGGCTTCGTTCAGGGGAGTATAGCATTTCGCTCCAAGTGATCAAGACATTCTCTAAAACGCAAGACAGCTGGTATTACAATAAGCAAGATCAGCTGGCCATCGTCGTCGGGGAAAAGCCATTTGTTTACGTTGTGGAAGAGAGAAGGACGGAGGCATTTTTTACGAAAAACCTTTACTTTGACCAGCATCGTTTGTTGGTTGGGACCTATTTGTTAAACGGTAACTGGTTGGGGATTCACCGTTTTGGTTTATCCATGATGCAAGCGGCGTTACTTTCTTTTCTACTAGCGAAAAGCATAGAGTAATTACGAACCGTGCCTGTGGAGCAATTGTATTTAAGCTACGCTCGTCACTCCAATGACTATCTAAGCTATGATTTGTTTGGCCAGTTATTTGCCATTCAGGAAGGGATACGGGAGATTACTGCGACTAATGCAAATAGGGATTCTCGAAATCTGGAGATGATTAACTTTTTGTACTATGCGATTCAAAGTCAAAGGAAGAGATTAGATACCGTTTCAATCTATTTGCCTGCTTTTTGGGAACGGGAGGATCGCTCACTGCTTCCTCTCCCTATTCCGCAGCAGCCATATCGCCAGCTGCAGCGAAATTTGACCAGCCTGTCAGACAGATCAGACATTCCCTTAGTGAGGTTGAGAATGCTCTGTCTGCTGTTTCATCCTTTATAATTTTGAAAAAAGATATGGATGAGTTCATTAAGGAGAAGACCAAGCGCGGTAGAAATGCAGCATTGGCGGTAGGGGGAATCGGACTGGCGCTGGCACCTCTCACAGGTGGAATCAGTTTAGTTTTGCCTGGGGTTTTTATGGGAATCAATTCGTATATGAACGCAGCAGACATGAAGCGGATGGAAGAACTGAAGCAGTCCAACGAAAATCTTCGCCTCGACTTCTTTATGAGAAAAGCGTTGGATGCCTATGAGCATTTCATGTCTATACTTGTGCCGTATTACGTATCCGAGATGAATCAGTCCGTTACTTCCTTTTTTCAAGAGCTTGCCGAGTCTTACCAGGGGGGAATACTTGGCGACCCATTGGTGAAGCAAAAGCTGCTAGGCAGAATGGCTGAGTATTATACGTTTAAACAGCTGCCGATCGATGAAAGTGTACTGACGAAAAAAGAAGCATTGGTTGAAGCCGTTCAAGGATCCGTTTCCCTAGCGGACGAGCATATGCAAATCTTTAAACAGGAGGTCACCTACTATGTTCCAGAATCCTTTACGGTGCCGAAACTTTCAGGAAAATGATCCCTTTTCAACTTTAGGAAGCAGTGCGACTCCTCAGATGACTGAAGGTGAGGCTATTGCATCACCCAATCCATTTCACCATCTATTTACCGCTGGTGCACAGCCATTCGAACACACCATCAATCCCGAGCAGCATTTCGTTCATCCTCATTGGGTAAACGGCTACGATCATTATTTAACAACTTTGGCTGAAATCAAAAATTGTCTAGTGTAGCGGAACCGCAGCTCAGATCTGCGGTTATGATTTCATCGCTGCATCTCTCCAAAAAGCACCGTTACCCGTAAAACGGCTCCTATGATACTATGAAGGTTATGATCGTAAACCAACAACCTCCTGTCACAGGCAGCCGGAATGGGGACAAAATCTTGAAAACGTTCAAAAAGGTTTATATAGAAATTACCAGCGTCTGCAATCTCTCCTGCAGCTTTTGCCCGCCGACTGAGCGCGCGAAGAGCTTCATCAAGGTCGAGGACTTTGCGAAAAGATTGGATGAGATCAAGTCGCACACCAACTACATTTACTTGCATGTCAAAGGCGAGCCGCTCTTGCATCCGAAAATCGACGAGCTGCTGGATATCGCCCATGAGAAAGGCTTCAAGGTCAATATCACGACGAATGGAACGCTGATCGCAAAGAATCGTCACAAGCTGCTGGGCAAACCGGCGCTGCGGCAAATGAACTTTTCCTTGCACAGCTTCGATGGTCACGAGGGCTCTACGAACCGCGAAGGATACCTGCGGGAAATCCTCTCCTTTGTTCGTGCTGCAGAAGAATATAAAGTCATTTTCTCGTTCCGCCTCTGGAATTTGACGCAGGACAACGCTACGAACTTGCAAAAGAGCAGAAACCGCGAGACACTGGAGATCATTGAAAAAGAGTTTGGCTTGGATTACAGGATTGAAGAGAAGGTCGTGCCGGGCAGCGGTGTCAGAATCGCCGAAACCGTTTATTTGAATCAGGACATTGAGTTCCAATGGCCAAGCCTGACTGCCCCTGAGGATGACGGTAAAGGCTTCTGTCATGGGCTTCGCACGCAGGCGGCGATCCTTGAGAACGGGACGGTCGTGCCATGCTGTCTCGATGGAGAAGGGGTCATCGATCTGGGGAATATCAATCAAGCATCCTTTTCTGATATTATCAATGGCGAGCGGGCAACGAATCTCATCGACGGCTTTTCACGTAGAGAGGCAGTCGAGGAGATGTGTAGAAGATGTGGGTATCGTCAGCGTTTTGGAGCGTAAAAAGTAGTGTTGCTCACAGGAGAGTGGGGAATACTGGTAGAGAAGAGATACTAAAGGAGAATGAGCAATTTGCAAACGAGTGAAATAACAAACGGGTTTCCCCCTCATTTTGAGGATCTGAAAAAGTCTGCGAACCGAACTTCTAATTGGCGGGAGCGTTTGGAAGCAGTGGAAGAGCTGGGCAGATGGAGAGATCCCCAAACTATCAATCTATTAAAACGGTTGTTGATCAACGATTCCGTTTACAAGGTTCAAGAGGCAGCCTTTCAAAAGCTCCAGAACTTTGGCGAGGATGTTGAGCTGCCGCCACAGAAAAAAGGAGATTTAATTAAAGGCACGACAAAAAGCTTGGTTCGGATCAAGAAAAGCTTGCCAAAGGGGCATACGTTTGAAGATTTTAAAGAGAAGCTGCAAAAAATGAGAACCGATATCTATGATGCCTACGAGGGTGAAAAAGGAACGGATTTTGAGAAGTGGCTGGAAAGTACGTGGGCTTCGATGGAATAAAGACGAGAGGGTGGAGGGATGCCAAGCGCATTCTTTCCACCCTTTTGTTTGCCAATTATTCTGTAAGTTTAAAAAATAATTGACTTGGTAACATTTAGGGTGTTAGTATTTCGGTAACGTTACCGAAAACGTTCCCGGAAACCTTACCAGAAAAAATCAGTCGTGGGAGTAGACCAAATGGCAACTATCAAAGATGTAGCAAAAGAGCTAGGGATTTCTGTATCCACGGTATCGCGAGCCCTCAATAATCATCCTGATATTAAAGAACAGACCAAAAAAGAGATTTTGGAGGTGATGAAGCGGCTGAACTACACGCCGAACGCTCTGGCACGAGGATTGATTCATAAAAAGACGAACACGATCGGCCTGATGATCCCGGATATTGCCGACCCCTTCTTTTCCGAGATCGCCAATGGAGTAGAGGAAGTGCTCACCGAGGTAGGGTATCAGGTGGTGTACGGCAACACCATGCGGAATCCGGACAAAGAAAAGCTCTTTTTATCGAGTGCAAAAGAGCGGCAGATGGACGGGCTGATCGTGACGCCGAACTTCATGGACGAAGAATTGCTTGAGCAGTTTCAGCGGTTGCAGATTCCGGTCGTATTTCTGCGACGCCGCTCTCCTGAAGGCTTGGCCGCACCGTTTGTAGATGTCGATCATTACAAAGGAGCTTGCATGGCCATGGAGCATCTGATCGGGCTGGGACATCGTCATATTGGATTTATCGGCATGCCGGAGTTGTCCTTTTTGGCTGAGCTGCGCTATCAAGGGTATGTGGATACGATGCATGCTCATGGATTGACGCCCAATCCGAATGCGATTACGCGAGGCGGGAGAACGATTGCCCACGGACGGGAAGCCATGTCTAGAATTTGTGAGCAGAACAAAGACCTGACGGCGATTTTTGCTGCCAACGATTTGCTGGCGATCGGTGCTTTAGAATGGCTGGCTATCCAGGGGATTCCCGTACCGGAGAAAATGTCGGTAGTGGGCTTTGACAATCTGGAGGTGGCAAGTCTGCACTGGATCAAGCTGACGACGATCGCTCAGCCTCGAAAGCAAATGGGGGAAGAGGCAGCACGCATCATCGACCGGATGATCCGGGAAGAAACCTATCAGGCGCAATCCGTCTTTTTCGAGCCCGAGCTGATACAGAGAAACACCTGCAGGGAGGTATGACAGAACTTTGCGCACGATCATGATTGTTACCGATATGGACGGCACACTTTTGACGACAGATCAACAAATTAGCGAGGAAAACCGAGCAGCAATTAAACGGTTTCAAGACGCGGGGGGAATGTTCACGCTGGCAACGGGGCGGATGGAGGCATCTGTACGGCCCTTCATCGAAAAAATGAGACTGAATACTCCGATGATTCTGTACAATGGTGCGAAGATTTACTGTCCGGTTACCCAGACAGCTCTCTATGAACAAGGGTTGCGGCTTCCCCGGCATGTATGGCAGTGCTATCTCGATCTGTTGCAGGAGGATGTCGGGCTGTTGTTGTACCAGCAGGGCAAAGTGTACACGCCTTGGGTCAATAAGATTGTGACTGAGCATGAGAAAAAGGACAGCGTGATTTGTGGAGCCATGGAGCACGCCAGTCTGGATGAAGAAGTCACCAAGCTGCTGATCATCTCAGACAACCCAGAGCGATTGAAGCAGTTTGAGCTAGCGACAGTAGCTAGCGGATTACCTCTGGACTTTGTTTATTCGGAGGTGAACTACCTGGAGATTTTACCTGAGGGTGTTTCAAAGGGAACGGCACTGAAAAAGCTGGTTAGCTTGTATCCCTTTCCGATCTATACGATTGCTGTTGGGGACAATCTGAACGACGTGACGATGATTCAAACAGCTGACAAAGGGGTCGCAGTCGAAAACGCTCATCCAAAGCTGAAAAAAATAGCCGATGAAATCACGGTACATCATGAACAGCATGCCATCGCCAAAATCATAGACGATTTACTAAAACAGATAGAGAAGACAGAGCGCTCATCTTAATAAACCGAATTGAAAACGGTTACAGGGGGAACGTGTTCATGAAAAAGTGGGTAAGTACCGTAGGGTCTCTCATGATGGCAACGACGCTTGGATTGGTAGGATGTTCATCTGGAACACAGGCACCCAAGCAAGAGGCAGGAGGCACCTCACAGGTGGCATCGACTCCAGCATCGGCAGCACCCGCAGCACCTGCATCAAAAAATTTGACGATCTACACGGCGTATCCGGAACAGGAAGCCGTCGTGTACATTGACGAGTTTAAAAAAGCGACAGGGATTGAAGCGAAATTTGTACGTTTGTCTGCCGGAGAAACCTTGGTGAGACTCCAGGCTGAGAAGGGCAATCCTCAAGCGAGCATCTGGTATGGTGGACCGTCGGACACGTTTATTGCAGCAGCGAAAGAAGGGTTGCTTGAAAAGTACAAGCCCCAGAATGCCGATAAAATTCCCGAAAACTTTCAGGACAAGGACGGCTACTGGTCGCCTGTTTACGTAGGAGCTCTAGGCTTTGCCGTCAATTCCGACTGGTTGAAAAAGTCGGGAATTCCCGCACCGGAAAGCTGGGATGATCTGTTGAAGCCTGAGTATAAAGGGAACGTCACGATGGCTCATCCGGGCTCCTCGGGTACTTCTTATACGGTATTGGCGACGCTGGTCCAAATCATGGGCGAAGATAAGGCGTTTAATTACTTTAAAAAGCTGAATGAAAACATTCGTCAGTATACGAAGTCGGGATCAGCTCCTGCCAAGCAAGCCGGACTGGGTGAGACAGGAGTAGGAATCTCGTTCGCCCATGATATTTTGGCACCGAAAAACGAAGGATATCCGTTGACGCTGTCCTTCCCCAAAGAAGGAACCGGCTATGAAGTGGGCGCGGTTGCGCTGATCAAAAACGGCCCCGCAGATGAAGTGGAAAACGCGAAGAAATTTATCGATTGGGCGATCACCAAAGAGGCGCAGGATCTCTATGAAACGTCGAAATCGTTCCGTTTGCCAGTGAATCCAGATGCGACCGTTCCAGAAGGCGCTACCAAGCTGACGGACCTGAAAGTCATCAATTACGATGCGGTTTGGGCCGGAGAGAATCGCGATGCCCTGGTGAAAAAATTTGAGAGTCAGGTTCGCGGCAAGGAAGGGGTCAAGTAGTTTGATCAGGTCAGGAGGGCTTCTGCAAAAGGGAGTCCTCCTTTTAAAGAAGGAGGGGTATCGTTGCAAAGAGGAAACACAGGCATTGCCTTCCAACATCAGCTGAAAACGCAACGAACGCGACTGAAAATGCTGAGCAAGGAGCCGTGGCTGCTCGGGATCATCATTTTGCTGTTCATCTCGCTGTTTTTGTTTTCCGTGTATCCCATCCTCCAGGTATTGAAGCTGACCGTATATGATGAAACAGGCTTTCAATTTGACAAGGTGGCAGAAGTGTTGAACGCCCATTTCTTTCAAATTTTATGGAACAGCCTGCAGCTGGGGATTCTTTCCGCGGTTTTCGGTACGGCGATCGGATTTGTATTTGCCTTTGCCGTGACGCGCACGCAGATGCGAGGAAAGAAGTTCTTCCACCTGATCGCGATGCTGCCGATTATTTCTCCGCCCTTTGTCATGGCGCTTTCCATGATTCTGCTCTTTGGTCGAAACGGGATGATCTCGAGCGGTCTTCTCGGCATCGAGGATTCTGATATTTACGGATTGACGAGTCTGGTCGTGATCCAGACGCTAGGCTTCTTCCCGATGGCGTACCTCAACCTGCGGGGCGTGCTCGAATCGATCGATGGTGCTTTAGAGGATGCGAGTCTCAGCCTAGGTGCTTCGAGGTGGGAAGTGTTTCGGACAGTGACGTTTCCACTGGCTCTGCCTGCCATTTTCAGCTCGCTTCTGCTTGTCTTTATCAAATCGATAGAAGACTTCGGCAATCCGATGGTCATTGCAGGGGATTATTCTACCCTGGCGGTTCAAGCTTACTTGGAAATTACGGGCATGTACGATTTGAAGGCAGGGGCTTTCATGGCAGTCGCGATCTTGTTTCCGTCCCTGCTCGCCTACATGATCCAGAAATATTGGCTTTCGAAAAAATCGTTCGTGACGGTCACGGGCAAGCCTTCTCAATCCTCGAAAGGAATCGGTGACAAGCGGATTGTTTGGCCGTTGTTCGCCTTTTGCAGCTTGCTTACAGGGAGTGTCCTGCTATTTTACGGAACCGTCGCTTGGGGAGCATTCGTGAAGGTGTGGGGAGTCAATTACACGCTGACGCTGGATCATTTCAAGTACATTTTCACACTCGGCCTGGATTCTGTAAAAAACTCGTTGATCATGGCAACGGCATCAACGCCAATCACCGCTTTGCTCGGCATGCTGATCGCCTATCTGATCATCCGCAAAAACTTTGTGGGCAAGAAGCTGATGGAATTTTCCACAATCTTGACCTTTGCTGTACCGGGCACAGTTGTGGGGATTGGCTACGTTCTCGCCTTTAACGAAAAGCCACTGCTTTTGACCGGAACAGCTGCGATTTTGATTATTGCTTTTACCTTCCGAAATATGACAGTCGGTATAGAAGCCGGGTCCAACAGCCTGAGACAGGTGGATGCGTCTATCGAGGAGGCATCGACGAGCTTGGGCGCGAACAGCTTAACCACGTTTTGGCGCGTATCCCTGCCTTTGATGAAATCCGCTATGTTTTCGGGGCTGGTTTACTCCTTTGTCCGGTCAATGACGTCGATCAGCGCTGTCATTTTCCTGGTCTCGGTGAACTGGAATCTGATGACGGTTTCCATCCTGTCTCAGGTAGAGTCGAGCCGCCTTGGTGTAGCTGCCGCGTATTGCTTGATCCTAATCTTTATCATCCTGATCGTGATTGGCTTCCTGGAGCTAATCGTCAATCGTTTGGGAAGCTCGAAAAGGGGGGCGCATTAATGGCATTGGCAGAGAGAATGGAAGAGACGCTTTCCACGAACTCCTCCTCGGTAAGCATGCGAGATTTAGTCAAAACCTATCTATCCGCAGCTGGAGAGGAGAACTACGCAGTCAAGCATTTCTCACTCGACATACAGCCGGGGAAGCTCGTCACACTTCTCGGACCATCGGGCTGCGGCAAGACAACAACGCTGCGAATGCTCGCCGGATTTGACATTCCGACGTCCGGGCAAATCCGTTTTGGTCAGACAGATGTGACCTTTACACCACCAAATAAAAGAGACATCGGCATGGTCTTTCAGAGCTATGCACTCTTTCCTCACTTAACCATTTATGAGAATGTGGCGTACGGGCTGCAAATCAAAAAGGTGCCGAAAGAGGAATTGAAGACGAGGGTCAACCGTGTGCTTGCGCTGATGCACTTAGAGGAATTCAAAGATCGGCTTCCCTCTCAGCTGTCGGGTGGACAGCAGCAGCGGGTAGCTCTCGCCAGAGCTGTCGTGACCGAGCCCAAGGTGCTGCTTTTTGACGAACCGCTCTCCAATCTGGATGCCAAGCTGAGAGAATACATGCGGGATGAGCTGCGCAAATTGCAGCAGCGATTGGGCATTACCAGCTTGTACGTGACTCATGATCAGGCGGAGGCGATGGCGATTTCCGATCAAGTCGTGATCATGACCAAAGGCGTCATTCAGCAGGTAGGTTCTCCGCATGAGATTTATACGAAGCCAGTCAATCATTTTGTGGCCGATTTTATGGGGAAAGCGAACTTTCTCACAGGGAAGATCGAGGGCCGGGAAAAAGACGCCTGGATCGTCTCGCTGGAAAACAACCGCATTCTCGTAAAAGTCGATAGGAACATTCCGGTGCAGGTCGCAGACGCGGTTGACTGTGTGGTTCGCCCCGAATTCTTTACACTCGATGAGGAGGGCGAGTTTACAGCGCGATTAACGCGAGCTACTTATTTGGGGACGTACGTGGAATACGAAGCCGTCCTAGGCAATCAAGATGTCACTTTCGTAGATTACGCCCATCATCAGCACGGCTGGAGAGAAGCAGGCACAGACGTCAAGCTTCGTTTGAACCAGGAAGCGGTTCGCATCATCCCGGCCAGAAGCTAATCGGAAGGAGGATCATATGGGATTCTTGCAGGTAGCTTTGGAAACAGCTGTGGAAACAGGAAAAATGATCAAGGAACGTCAAGGGAGCAGCGTCATCATAACAGAGAAATCTTCGCCCTATGATCTCGTGACCGAGGTAGATCAGGAAGCAGAAAAGATGATTCGCTCGCGGCTTACCCAAGCCTTTCCCGAGCATCAAATTCTGGGAGAGGAAGGAATGTACCAGGGCCAGGTAGTTTCTTTGGAAAACGCCGAGTACGTCTGGCTGGTAGACCCGATCGACGGGACGAACAATTTTATCAAAGGGCTTCCGGGGTATACGGTATCGATTGGTTTGGCATACCGTGGAGAGCTGATCATCGGTGTCGTCTACGATCCGACTACGAAAGAGCTTTTCTGGGCAGAGAAGAACAAGGGAGCGTATCTCCATCAGAAGCAGCTACAGGTGTCGACTCTATCTAAGCTAAATGAAAGTACGGTGGCTACCGGTATTCCCTCAGATATCCATCAGCATCGCGCGCAAGTGTTGCGTCAGCTGCAAAAGCTGGGACCCCTCTGTCTGAATGTCCGCGTATTAGGTTCGGCAGCATTGCATCTGGTCTATGTAGCGGCGGGGCGATTGGACGCGTTTTGGGAGCCAGGACTAAATATATGGGATACGGCTGCAGGGACGTTGATCGTGCAGGAAGCAGGAGGACGTGTCACGAGCGCACACGGCGCACCTTTTGACTTAACGACTAAAGGCGTCGTCGCCAGCAATAGATACCTTCATGAGTCTTTGCTAGACATTCTGGTAGAGTAAGGGACGTTTCCGAAGAAAAAGGAGACGAAGGGACCTTCGAACAGAAATGAACCAGCAGGCACATACAAGCAAAATACGTAGCCAAAATCACCCTTCCACAAGCGGAGAGCGGTGATTTTTTTTTCAGTCCATGAGGCCATTTCACGAGAGCTGGAGGGGCATTTTGCGGATCGGATCGAGGATTACCAGAGTGAAGGTATGAGCGAAGCGGACGCGGTGGATAGAGCCATTTTGCAAATGGGCGATCCTCTTTTGATCGGAAAAGAGCTGCATCACACCCATAAACCGCGAGTCGAGTGGAGTCTTCTAGGCATGATCGCTGGTTTGATCGGCTTGGGACTGCTTACGCTCTCCTCTTTGCTGGACAGTCAATCCTTGGCAGCCTCGCAATTTCAACGCCAGATTCTTTTCCTCATTCTGGGCGCTGTTGTGCTGGTTGGTCTCCTATTTACCGACTACCGCAGGCTTTTGCCGTACTGCAGGCATCTGTATGCGGCGACGCTTTTGCTAATGCTCTGCTCGCTTTCCTTGATCCCTACAAGGATCCTCTCGGTGCAGGCTACCAAACGGTCCAATCGATCGAAGCGATTCGTTCTGCAGGCTGGTGGGGGCATGGGTTTGGCGCGCAGCTGGCAGAGCTGCCGGTGACGGAGTCTGACTTCGTATTCGCCTATTTGGTTTACAGCTTTGGCTGGATCGTAGGAGGAGCCGTGCTATTGATCGGGATTGTGCTGCTGTATCGTATTCAAAGAGCGATGGGTCAAGTAAAGGACCGCTTTGGCAGCTTGCTGATCCGGGGCTTGATGGCTGTCTTTTTCGTGCCATTCTTCTGGAGCATTCTGATGGCGCTGGGCATCGTTCCAATCTTCTCTGTCAGCCTGCCGTTTATAAGCTATGGCGGCACACAATTTGTGCTTCAAATGGCGGTGTTTGGGATCATCCTGAGTGTGTATCGGAGAAAGGATATCACGGTACTTGCGGCTAGCCGATAGATTCTTGCCCAAAATCTTCCTTTCATAGGGTAAGATGAATAGAAAACGAGACGGCTTGGAGGGCTGGTATGGTTACCTTTAGAATCGCCACTGCAAACGATTTGGATCAAATTGTACAAATGCTGGCCGACGATGAGCTCGGAAAAACGAGGGAGCGCTACGAAACGCCTCTTCCGGAAAGCTATGTAAAGGCCTTTGAAGCGATCAGCTCCGACCAAAATAACGAGTTAGTGGTTGCTTGCCTCGGGGAAGAAATTGTGGGGGTGCAGCAGATTACGTTTACTCCTTATTTGACGCACCAGGGGAGCTGGAGAGCTACGATAGAAGGAGTGCGGACAGCATCGTCGGTAAGAGGCAGAGGAATCGGCAGCCAGCTCATTGGATGGGCCATCGATCGTGCAAAAGCGCGTGGATGCCACCTTGTTCAGCTGACAACAGATAAAAAGAGAGAGGATGCCCATGTCTTTTATGAACGCTTAGGCTTTCAGGCGACTCATGAAGGGATGAAGTTGAAGCTTTGATGGGCTAGGCTAGGCAGGATCAAATGCGCAGATTGCATTTGGTCTTTTTTATTAGCCAGCAAGTTTTCTATGGGGTATAGAAAAAGACTAAATAAACAAAATATTAAGAATATATTGACTAGTATATAAACATAATTTATCATGATAATAAATCATTATCAAATCAGTGGAGAGAAACGAAAATTACATAGGAATAGCGGGGTGATTACCTGTAGCAAGTCTTAGCGACTGTCGTGCCGTGCGAAGAATTTCTTCTCATTCGTGTGAAAAGGTCTAGTCTAAGGGGGCATACAGAATATGCGATTGACCCGAACGAAACAGGTAGTCTGTTCGCTTTTGCTCGTGACATCTCTCTTGGCCGGCTGTGGAAAGGAGAGCGCTGCGCCTGCCCCAGCATCAGGTACGCCCGGTACGGAGGCAAAGGTAAGCGGCGGAGAATTTATTTTCGGTCTTGCTAGTGAGCCCACTGTTTTAGACCCTGGTGTAGAACCGAGCGCTGCCGGCTACCGGGTGTTCCGCCAGATATTTGACAGCCTCGTGGTAGAGACAGCCGATCACAGCTTTAAGCCGTGGCTGGCTACCTCGTGGGAGATCAGCCCTGACGCCAAGCAGTTTACGTTTCACCTGCGAAAAGATGTAAAATTCCACGATGGAACTCCCTTTAATGGGGAAGCTGTGAAATTCAATTTTGATCGCATCGTAGATCCAAAGACAAAATCACGCTTTGCCGTCTCCCTGATCGGCCCCTATGATTCCTCGGAAGTGATTGACGAGTACACCATCCGCGTAAATTTCAAACAGCCTCATGCGCCATTCATGGAAGCATTGAGCCAGGCATTTTTAGGAATGGCATCTCCGACTGCCGTGAAGAAGTTCGGTGACAAGTTTGGACAAAACCCAGTAGGAACAGGTCCCTTTGTTTTTGAGAAATGGATTCAGAAGAGTGAGATCGCCTTAAATAAAAATCCTGATTACAACTGGGCTCCCGAAACCGCAGGCCACACAGGGGCAGCTTACCTGGACAAATTGATCTACCGCATCATCCCTGAGGATTCCACACGAGTCGGCTCTGTACAAAGCGGTCAGATCGCCGCAGCGGAAACCATTCCTCCGCAAAACATTGTTGCTTTCAAGAACGACAGCAACATCCAGATGCTAGAAGCTCAATCGCCTGGCTCCCCCTACACGCTTATGCTCAATACAACCAAACAGCCGTGGGATGATGTCAAGGTACGTACAGCAGTCATGCTGGCGATCGACATGGACACCATCGTAAAAACCTTGTACATGGGCACCTACCAAAGGGCATGGGGGCCATTGACACCCTCCACTGCAGGCTATGATCCAAAGGTAGAAAACTCCTGGAAGCCTGATACGGCAAAAGCAAATCAGCTGCTCGACGAGGCTGGCTGGACCGAGCGGGATGCGAACGGCACCCGGATGAAAAACGGTCAGCCACTGGTGATGAACTATCTGATTGGAACGCCAAACCGGGAAAAACGCCATGATATCGGTACGATGATGCAGCAGCAGCTCAAGCAAATAGGAATCTCCGTAAAAATCGATCTCCAAGCGACCAACGCCGTCGTCAGCGCTATCATGAATGGGCAGTATGACATGACTGGGACAAGTCTCGTACAGGGAGACCCAGATGTCTTGCGCTCCATTTACCACTCTATCAACACACCTACTCCCCAAAAATTCGCCTTTAATCTCGGACACTTGGAAAACCCGGAAATCGACCAGCTATTAATGGACGGCTTAAAGAGTACAGATCTGAAGGTTCGCTCTGACATTTACGCCAAAGTACAAGAGTATCTGATCGAAAATGCACTGACCCTGCCAACTTATGTATTTCCTTATACCGTTGCGGCGCAAAAGGAATTCACGGGCATTCAGTTTGACTCGCGCGCGTACCCCTTGTTCTACGATGTCGCGAAAACACAATAGTAGAACCACGCTGGAGGAGAAGTAGGAGGCGGTTTCCATGATTGGTTTTCTAGTGCGGAGGATTCTCGCTGCCATTCCGGTCCTATTCGGTGTAGCTACACTGGTGTTTTTCATTCTCCGCCTCCTGCCTGGCGACCCGATCGCGCTCATGCTCGCGGGTGCTCCGGCAGACGAGGAGACGATGAACAACCTGCGCCAGCAATTCGGACTGGATCAGCCATTAATCATGCAATACTTCACGTTTTTGGGACATATCGCCACTGGGAACTTTGGGCAATCCTTTGTCAGAAGTGAGCCTGTGATGGGGATGATTGGAGAGCAGTTCGTCTCTACCCTGATGCTGACCTTGGCGAGCACAGTAATTGCCGTCGTACTGGGAGCGGTACTGGGGGTCATCTCCGCCATTCATCGAAATGGCTGGGCAGACTTTGTCATTCGGATCATCAGTTTACTGGGGATTTCGATGCCTACTTTCTGGTCAGGGATCTTATTGATACTCATATTCTCCGTCCACCTGAACTGGTTTCCCGCGACCGGATCAGGCGGCTTCAGCAGGCTGGTGCTCCCTGCTTGTGCCCTCGGCTTGGTGGGCGCAGGCTTTATTGTCCGGATGGTCCGCAACAGTATGCTGGAGGTCATCAATGAACAGTTCATTATGACACTGCGCTCGAAGGGGCTGTCAGAGAGGATCGTCATGTACCAGCATGCTTTGCGAAATGCACTGATTCCTGCCGTCACGATGGTTGGCGTGCAAATCGGTGAGCTGCTCGCAGGAGCGGTGATTATCGAAACGGTTTTTGCCAGACAAGGGTTGGGGCGGTTGATCGTCGATGCCATCATGAACAAAGACTTTCCCACCGTGGAAGGAGCGGTACTGTTTACGGCAATCGTCTACGTCGTCGTCAATATTCTCGTCGATGTTTCCTACTCGGTGATTGATCCGAGAGTCCGAACATCCAATTAGGGAGATGAGCCATCCATGAAATATTTGTTGAAAGCAGAACGCGTTCTCAGCGGAAGAAAAGGGGAAGTCATCAAGAATGGTGCTGTATTGGTAGATGGGGAGTCAATCGTGTCCGTAGGGTCAGCAGATGTCGTAGGCGCACATATCGATCCCAATGTGAAGGTGATCGATTTCGGCGAACGGACACTGATGCCTGGAATGATTGACTGTCACGTCCATCTGGGATTCGACGGAAGTGCAGATCCAGTGACACGTATGAAAAAAAGCACCGACGAACAGCTTCTGGTGCTCATGCTGTACAATGCGAGGCTGCTCCTGCGCTCTGGAGTAACGACTGCCAGGGAAATGGGAGCGAGAAGCTTCCTGGACCTGGTCGTGAAAGAGGCGATCGAGGAAGGAACAGCTGTCGGTCCAAACCTGCTTGTAAGCAATCGTCCCATCACCAGCACCGGTGGGCACTGCTGGTTTATGGGCTGCGAATGCGACGATACCGTAGCGGTCAAGAGAGCCGTTCGCGATCATGTGAAAGCAGGCGCAGATTTCATCAAGATCATGCATACAGGCGGGTTCATGACGAAAGGTTCAGCGCCCTGGTACAACCAGTTTGATCGCAAAGAGCTGGAAACCGCTACGTATGAATCACATCGGCTGGACAAAAAAATTGCCGTCCATGCCCATGGAGCGGTAGGGATCAAGGATGCTGTCGATGTCGGCGTTGATACGATCGAGCACTGTTCGTGGGTCACTTCCAGTGGCTACGACTACTCGGAGGAAGCGGCAGAGAAAATCGTGGAAAAAGGAATTCACATCTGCTTGACGACTAATGTGGGTTGGGGAAGAATGAGCGGTCAATGGCTGGAGGAACGTTTGCAAAACATCAGTCGGATGAAGGCGTTGGGGATGAAATTTATCGCGGGGACAGATGCGGGAATCAATCTGGTTCCGCATGACAAGTACGTCGGAGGACTGGAAGCCCTTCAGATGGTGGGCCTCTCCAACGAGGAGATCATCGAAAGCGCAACGATCGTCGCAGCTGAAGCCTGTGGGATCGATCAAACGGTGGGAACGCTTGCGCCGGGAATGCGAGCAGACATCATCGCAGTCGACGGCAATCCCCTCAGCAATATTTCGGACCTATGGAATGTCGATTGGGTCATGCGAGCAGGAACCGTTCCTGATTTTGCCCAGCTGTAAGGCAGTCCTATTTCATGAGAAGGGAGGAAGGAAAGTGTCTTCTCAAATCACCCCTGCGTCCGTAAAAGGCACCGTACAAAAGACAAAGGTCAGGCATGCCCCTAAACTCAGCTACGTCAAAAAGCTGCCTGTCATTTTTGCCAGCATGGTCGTGGCATTCACGGTTCTTTGTGCCATCTTTCCCAGTTTGATCGCTACTTCGACACCGACTGAAATGGACAGTACCGCTCTCCTGCAGGGACCTGGCATCCAGCATTTGTTCGGAACCGATCATTATGGCAGAGACGTCTTCAGTCTGGTTGTCTACGGCAGCCGCGAATCGCTCATTGTCGGGATCGCATCCGTTTTGGTTGGGGCCGTGATTGGGGGAGCCATCGGATTGATTGCGGGGTACGCAGGCGGAGTGACCGAAATGCTGCTCATGCGTTTCATTGACATTCTGATGACGCTCCCGGGTATATTGCTGGCATTGACGATTGCAGCTGTTCTGGGCCCCAGTACGATGAATGTTATCATAGCCGTCAGTATTTCATCTGTGCCGAGTTATGCCCGCATTATGCGCAGTCAGGTACTCAGCGTCAAAAGCCGTACATTTATCGATGCAGCACAGGCAGTAGGGACTTCTCACACCCACATTTTGTTCCGGCATATTCTTCCGAACTCCCTCTCTCCGCTACTGGTTGTAGGGACAGTAGGAGTAGGAGTTTCCATTCTGGTCAGCTCCGGTCTGAGCTTTCTTGGTCTGGGCTCGCAAGGAGAAATTCCAGGCTGGGGGCAGCTTCTCTCCGATGGTCGGGACTATCTCACCGTAGCGTGGTGGATTGCGACTTTTCCGGGGCTAGCGATCACGCTCCTCGTTCTGTCGGTCAACTTGATTGGGGATGAACTGCGGGACATCTTTGACCCCAAAATCAGCCATAAGAGATGAATGCATGTAAAAGCCGGTCGTTCGATCTGATCTTTTCGGAAAGGAAGAAGCCGCGTGGAAGAACTTTTAGATGTGAGGGACCTGACTGTTGACTTTATGACGAAAACCGGCTTGTTGACCGCGATAAACGAAGTATCCTTTCACATCAAAAAAGGAGAAATCGTCTGTCTGGTAGGCGAATCGGGGAGCGGTAAGACCATCACTTCGCTGTCGATTATGCGTCTGATCGAGCACGCAAACGGGCAAATCGCGGACGGCACGATACGGTTTGCCCAGCAGGATATCGCACAAATGCAGCAAGAGGAAATCCGCAAAATACGCGGGAAGAAGATCGCGATGATTTTTCAGGAGCCGATGACAGCTCTGGACCCGGTTTTCACGATTGGCTTTCAGATTATGGAGGTCATTCTCCGCCATGAGCCCGTGAGCAAGGAGGACGCCTGGAAGCGTGCCGTCTATTTGCTCCAGCGCGTCGGGATTCCTGAGCCAAAGATTCGGATGAACCAGTATCCGCACGAGCTGTCGGGCGGCATGCGCCAAAGAGCCATGATTGCCATCGCCTTGGCGTGCAATCCTGAGCTGCTGATTGCGGATGAACCGACGACGGCGCTGGATGTCACGATTCAATCGCAAATACTCGACCTGCTGCGTGAGCTAAAAGACGAGTTTCAAATGTCCATTTTGTTGATAACGCATGATTTGGGAGTAGCGGCGGAAATGGCTGACCGGATAATCGTGATGTACACAGGGAGGGTCGTGGAGCAAGCCACTGTCCATCAGCTGTTTGAGCAGCCCTATCATCCGTATACCCAGGGCTTGCTGCAATCAATTCCTTCTATTGATGTAGAAAGAGGAGGCAGATTGCACTCCATCAAGGGGACGATTCCCAGCCTGACGAATCTTCCCTCTGGCTGTCGCTTCCAGCCTCGCTGTCCGCATGCAACCCTGCATTGCGAGTCCCACGAGCCCATGCTGGCAGAGCTGGACGGGCGGCAGGTAGCCTGCTGGCATGCAAAGGAAATCGCGGAAAGAGACAAAGACGAGCTTCTCTTTCAGGCAAAGCCGGCAAGCGGAGAGAAACAACGAGCGGAGGCAGGTACCCAAGAGGATCCTAACAGAAAAGTGCTGATCGACGTCCAGGATTTGAAGAAGTACTTCCCGATTAAAAAAGGAATCCTGAACCGCGTAACCGGGCAAATCAAGGCGGTCGATGGCGTGACTTTTCAAATTTTCCAAGGAGAGACCTTTGGGCTTGTCGGGGAATCGGGCTGCGGCAAGACCACCCTCGGCCGTACCTTGCTTCGCCTGCAACAGGCGACAAGCGGGCGCGTTTTATTTGAAGACCGCGATCTTTTTCAGATGAATGGGAAGGAGATGCGTGAGGCGCGCAGAGAGATGCAAATTATTTTTCAGGACCCGTATGGCTCGCTGAATCCACGCTGGACAATCGGCGATATTATCGAGGAACCGCTGCGCGCACATGGCTCTTTGCAAGGGCAAGACCTGAAATATCGCGTGCAAGAGCTGCTGGAGTGGGTTGGTCTGGACCCGGCCTGGTATAAGCGCTACCCTCATGAATTCTCAGGGGGACAGCGCCAAAGAATCGGTATCGCCCGAGCCATTGCCTTACAGCCCAAATTCATTGTGGGCGACGAAGCCGTGTCGGCGCTGGACGTCTCTGTTCAATCACAGGTCATTAATTTGCTTTGCGACCTGCAGAGCAAGCTGGGCCTGACCTACCTGTTTATTGCCCACGGTCTCGATGTTGTCCGGCATATCTCCGACCGAATCGGAGTGATGTACTTAGGAAAGCTCGTGGAGGTAGCTCCGACCGACGAGCTGTTCACGCACCCCACGCATCCGTACACAAAAGCACTCCTCTCCGCGATTCCTGTACCGAACCCGGAGAGGAGGCGGAGCTCGATCAAGCTGGAAGGGGAGATTCCCTCTCCTGCCAATCCTCCTTCGGGCTGCCGTTTTCGGACGCGTTGTCCTGCGGCGACAGAACGCTGCAAGTCCGAGATACCAGAGCTAAAAGAAGTGGGCAAGGGACATTGGGTTTCCTGTCACTTCGCCATGTAGCAGGCATACACCTAGCTGCCCTCGGTACGCCACTGGGGGCTTCCTTTCCTTTGCCTGCGAAAGGCAGGATGATTGACCTTACTTGGAAAACAAATTATTATTGAAATAAATTATTCTCACGAGGTGAAAGGTTTGGAATCAAAGCTCAGCAACTACGTGCCCCTGGTAGAATTTTTGGGAAGTGTGCTAGGGAGCCATTGCGAAGTAGTTCTTCATGATGTCAGCAACATTGAAAGCTCCATTGTAGCGATCAAAAACAGTCATGTAAGCAGCAGGAAAGTCGGAGGCTCTTTGACGGATTTGGCTTTGCAAATTCTGAAGGAAAAATCGTATCTGGAAAAAGACTTTCTGATCAACTACTCCGGCAAGACAAAGGATGGCAAGGTAGTGCGTTCTTCCACGTTTTTCATTAAGGACGAGTCGGGCAATGTAGCTGGTATGCTTTGCATCAATATGGATGTCAGCTCGCTGGTAGAGACGCGAAATCATCTGGAGGAACTGATTCAAGGGGTAAGTATCGCGGCTCCTGGCGGTTTAAATCTGGAAGGGAAGTGTCTGGATGCGGTTGTGAATCCGATTGAAGATCTGCACACCTCGATTGAAGATCTTACTACTTCGATCATCATGAAAACGCTTTCTGAGGTAGAGGTTCCACCAGACAGAATGTCGCCCGAAGAGAAGATGAGAGTCGTACAACGCTTGTCTGAAAAGGGTGTATTTTTAATCAAAGGCGCTGTTGCTGAGGTCGCCAAGCATCTGAAGACATCCGAAGCGACGGTGTACAGGTACAACAGTAAAATTGATCAGTAAAGCGACAGCCAGACAGGATCGCAGGGACCCTAACTAGATCAGAGAAACATCCATCCGCATGGAGTAAGGAGAGGAAGTTCACTGGCTGGAAAAGGGTCGTTTTCGTAAATGTCTGAAAATTTAAAAAGGTTGATTGACTATTGTTTGATAATATTTTATCATGTAAATAAATTATTATTAAAGGAGGTGATCAGGCATGCCCACTTGTATTCATGATGCAGCATCTTTAGCCGCGTTTTTTACGAGTACTTTTGGAAGTGGGTCGGCAGCAGGATGGGTAGCTAGCGGTATGGTTCTTGTTTTGTTCGCGGGGCTGTTCGTAACCTTTCGTAGAAAAGCGGAGTAGAAAAGAGGAGGGCGCCGAATGCGCTACGATTTTGACAAAGTAATCAATCGATTGAATACCGCCTCGGTCAAATGGGACGAAGTAGATCGGATTTTTGGCGATAAAGATCTTCTGCCGCTTTGGGTGGCCGACATGGATTTTCAAGTTCCGGCTCCGGTCACAGATGCACTGAGAGCGCGCGTAGAACACGGGATTTTCGGCTACACAGAAAGACCGGAGAGCTACTATGAGGCCGTGATCGGATGGATGGAGAGAAGACATCAATGGTCCGTGCAAAAGGAATGGATTTGTCATTGTCCGGGCGTAGTGCCCGCCTTGAGCTATCTGGTTCAAGTCTTTACCCAGCCGGGAGACAAGGTCATCATCCAGCCGCCTGTCTACCATCCGTTTACCAGCGTGGTCGCCGATAACGGACGGGAGGTCGTCCACAATCCTCTGAAATACGAACAGGGACGCTATTTTATGGATTTCGAGGATCTGCGCCAGAAGATGGACCCGAGCGTCAAACTGCTCATCCTGTGCAACCCGCACAATCCTGGTGGTAGAGTGTGGACGAAGGAGGAGCTGACGGAGCTCGGGAATATTTGCCTCGAAAATAACGTCATGGTCATTTCTGACGAGATTCATGGCGACCTGATATTGAAAGGGCACAAGCACATCCCGTTTGCAGCTATTTCCGAGGAGTTTGCCCAAAACAGCATCATCTGCACAGCTCCGAGCAAAACCTTTAACATGGCAGGCATGCAAACCTCCAACATCATCATCCCGAATCAAGAGTATCGCGAAGCTTTCCAAAAAATGATGAGCACGCTGGTACTGAGAATGACCAATACGTTCGGGGTCGTCGCGACTGAGGCGGCGTACCGGCATGGCGACGAATGGCTGGATCAGCTGCTCGTGTATTTGCAGGGCAACCTCGACTTTTTAACGGAGTATATCGAGACCCATATTAAAGGAATCAAGGTGATTCAACCGGAAGGCACCTACCTCGTCTGGCTGGACTGCCGAGAGCTGGGCATGGACACAAAAGGCCTTCAGGAATTTATGGGGAAGCAGGCGAAGGTAGCCGTGAATCAGGGGCATGTCTTCGGTCCAGGTGGAGAGCAGTTTATCCGGTTGAATATGGCCTGCCCACGTTCGTTGATCGAAGAAGGACTGGAGAGAATTGCAAAGGCGGTAAGCAGCTGCCGAAGTGTAGCCAATTAAAAAGAGGAGTGGAGGAATACCCATGAGCAACGATAGCTTGTACAAACGTTCGAACAGTCGCAGACTCGCAGAGTTAGGAAAATTGGCACCGACCACGTTTCAGGCATTCAACACCTTTAATCAACAGGCGATGGCGGAGGGAGTGCTGCCCGTCAAGCTGAAAGAGCTGATTGCTGTGGCAGTCGCACACGTAACCGGCTGCCCGTATTGCATTGATGCTCACGTCAAAAAAGTAAAGCGCCTGGAAGCGACGAAGGAAGAGATGGCAGAGGCGATTTTGGTCGCAACGGCGCTGAAGGCAGGCTCGGCGATGGCCCATGGAGCCAATGCCCTTGCATCCTACGACGAAACGGGCGAGGACGATCTTTACACACTGGCAAACATGACGCACTACAATGAGTTCCGCAAAGAAAACGCTGAGCTGTTCCGGGCGTATGTACAGTTTTCCAGCCAAGCGATGAAGGCGGGGAAATTAGGTGAAAAAGAGAAAGAATGCATTGCAGTTGCTGTCGCACATGTCACAGGATGTGCGTACTGCATCGATGCGCATACCAAAAAGGCGAAAAAATTGGGAATGACAAAAGAAGAGCTGGCAGAGACCATTCTGGTTGCAACCGCGTTGAAAGCTGGGGCAGCGCTCGCACATAGCATCAATGCACTCGTGGCGTACGATGAATAGGCCCTAAAGGGGATGCGAGATGAAAACTCCTAAAATGTTTGCTTCGCTGGGGATTCGCGATTTCCGTTTTTTGTGGCTGAGTACAGCGATGGCCAATTCCGGTCAATACGCGTTTACCGTCGCCGCCAGCTGGCTGATTTTTTCGCTCTCCAATTCGACTGCGCTCGTTGGAGCAGCTGTATTTGCTACCATGATCCCAGGAGTCTTGTTCGGGCCTGTCATTGGTGTGATGGTTGACCGCTTTGATCGGAAATGGCTGCTGTCGATTGCTCTCTTGTGCAATGCCTGCAATACCGGGTGCTTGGCGATCCTGAGTGGACTAGGAGTCATCAACCCGTTTGTCGTCATTACCAGCGCGTTTTTCTTGGGTGTTTTCTTTAACCTGCAAATGACTTGCACCAACGCGATCATGCCGGATCTGATCCCGAAACAATCGCTGTTTAATGCCACTGCCCTCCAAGGAAGTGTGCAGCATGGAGCGGGTTTTCTGGGATCCGCATTAGCCAGTCCGCTGCTCGTGTGGGTAGGGCCGGTAGCTGTTTTTACCCTGTGCTGTCTGTTGTATACAGCGGCATGTGTGCAGTCCCAGGCGATTTCGTTTCGTCCAGCGATTCGCCACTACAGTGCCGCACCTCTGTCCGGTAATTTGTTTCACCCGATTCTGGAGGGCATCCGCTATATTCGGCAGACACCTGTGCTGAATCTTTTGATTGTCATGGTAGGGCTGCACTGTCTGCTGACGATGGCCTATACGTCGCTTCTGCCGCAGTTCATTCGTGATGATTTGGCAGCAGACGGCGGGATCTACGGTACACTCATGATGCTGATCGGGCTTGGAGCGATTATTGGAAACTTGAGCACCGCTTCCATTTCGACCCCACGGGGACAGGGAATCCTCTACTTGACGATGGCAGTGGCAAGCGGTCTCTCGCTGTTTGCTCTCGGCTTCACCTATACGCCTGTGCTTGCGTTTATCGTCGGTCTCACAGTAGGAGCTTCCCAGGCCGTTTTCATGGCAATCAACCTGTCCTTTCTCTTGCAGAGGACGAGCGACGAATACCGCGGACGGGTGGCGAGTGTCAACTTCATCCTTGCTTCCGGCGCGATGGCATTCGGCAACTTCTTGTACGGATCCCTAAGCCAGATGATCCCACCCAAGATGAACATGCTGACAACAGGCGGCAGCTTTGTCATTCTCGTAGTCTTGATGCTGATTTTCTCCCCGACATTGCGATCCTTTTACCAGAAACCGGCACAGCCAAAGGAAAATCAAATGTCCAGTGTGATGTGAATAAAACGGTAGGAAGAAAAGGAGCCATTCTGATGAAAAGAATAGCAACCACGGAAGCACCAAAGGCAGTAGGTCCATACGTACAGGCAGTCGCGGCAAGGGGGGCATTCTTGTACATATCCGGACAGCTTCCCATCGATCCCAAGACCAATGAAATGGTATCTCAGGACATT
The DNA here is from genome assembly GCF_046622605.1 of Brevibacillus centrosporus. Classification (NCBI taxonomy): domain Bacteria; kingdom Bacillati; phylum Bacillota; class Bacilli; order Caryophanales; family Paenibacillaceae; genus Brevibacillus; species Brevibacillus centrosporus. The sequence continues at coordinate 775,682 of NZ_CP176856.1, forward strand.
TACGAGCAGACCGAGCAATCTCTGAAAAACGTTGGTGCGATTTTAAAAGAAGCAGACCTTAGCTTTGAAAATCTCGTGAAAACGACGATCTACGTCACCGATATGGATTGCTTTGACGGGATCAACAAAATATATGCGTCCTTCTTTCAGGAGGGAGCAATCCCTGCCAGAGCTGTGGTGGAAGTGTCCAAACTGCCAAAAGGGGCAAAGGTAGAAATCGAAGCGGTTGCTAACTGGGCATAAGGAATACACAAATGGAGAGCAAGGAATGGAAATGGAGGCGAACCGTCCTCCATTTTTTATTTGGGGAAAGGTGGGAGGGCAGAAGTGAGAAAGTCTCTCCCACCATAGTGTGCTGCTGCCTGGTGATGAATAAATAAAATGTTAAAAATTATTAGAATTTTGTAGCATTTAATAGGGGCTCCTTGTATAATTCTGTTTAGTAAAGCGCTTAACTTAACTTTAGCCTAAAACGAAGGAGGTAAGGAGCTTGCATACGATCCGCTTAACCTTAGCACAAGCCTTACTGAAGTTTTTAGACAATCAGTACGTCGAAATAGATGGGAAAGAAATCAAGTTCGTCAAAGGCGTGATGGGCATCTTTGGGCACGGCAACGTTACCGGCATAGGTCAGGCTCTGGAGCAGGACAAAGACGGTCTGCCCTTCATTCAGGGAAAGAATGAGCAGGGGATGGTGCATGCAGCTGCTGCCTTTGCCAAGCAAAAGAATCGGCTGCAAATCTTCGCGTGCACGACATCGATTGGACCGGGGGCTTTAAATATGGTGACGGCAGCAGCGACAGCGACGGTGAACCGCATTCCAGTGCTGCTTTTGCCGGGGGATATTTTCGCCAGCCGCCAGCCTGATCCCGTGCTGCAGCAAATCGAAATTCCCGGGGACTACACCATATCGGCTAATGACGCTTTTCGGCCCGTCAGTAAATATTGGGATCGGATCAGTCGTCCTGAGCAGCTGATGACGGCAGCGGTAAATGCGATGAGAGTGCTGACGGACCCCGTAGAAACGGGTGCGGTGACGCTGTGCCTGCCGCAGGATGTCCAGGTGGAAGCGTACGATTATCCGGCTTCCTTTTTTAGAAAGCGCATCCATCTGATCGAGCGCCGCGAGCTGACGGACAGTACAAAAGCACGTGCGCTGGAGCTGATTTTGCGAAAGGAAAAGCCACTGCTCGTAGTGGGCGGCGGTGTCCACTATTCGCTGGCGACCCAGGATGTGATTGCGTTTGCAGAAGCCCTTCAGATCCCGGTGGTGGAGACACAGGCTGGCAAGAGCGCCGTTCCTTGGGATCATCCGTTGAATCTGGGGGCCATCGGGGTAACTGGCAGTTTGGCAGCCAATCGGGTCGCAAAGGAAGCGGACTTGATCATCGGGGTCGGTACGCGATTCAGTGATTTTACGACGGCTTCCAAGTATGCTTTTCAGCACGAGGAAGTCGAGTTTCTGGCGATAAACGTAAGTCCGCTCGATGCGATCAAGCTCGATGCGACGGCCGTTTTGGCGGATGCGAAGAAAGCGCTTAACTCCCTGCAAGCGGAGCTGACGCAAAAAGAGTACAAATCCAGTTATGAGGATGCACAAATACAGGCTCTGCGCAAGGAATGGGAGGAGGAAGTCGATCGGCTGTACAGCGAGGAGCGCTCGGAAGGTCTCCCCCAGACGCGCGTGCTGGGAGAAATCAATCGCGCGCTGGGGGAGGGCGATGTGATCGTTTGTGCTGCAGGGAGCTTGCCAGGGGATCTTCATCGATTGTGGAGAAGCAAGCTGCCGAGGACGTATCACATGGAGTACGGCTTTTCCTGCATGGGGTATGAAGTAGCAGGAGCGCTCGGCATCAAGCTCGCAAATCCCGAACAGGAGGTATACGCCCTGGTAGGCGATGGCAGCTTCGTGATGCTGCATTCAGAGCTTTTGACCAGCATACAGGAAGGCCAAAAAATCAACGTGCTGCTCTTCGACAATCACGGATTCCAGTGCATCCACAACCTGCAGAGAGAAAACGGCAGCGAAGGTTTCGGCAACGAGTTCCGCAAGCGTTCGGCTGAGACAGGGCGATTGAACGGTGATTTCCTCTCCATCGACTTTGCCGCTTATGCGGGAGCGCTCGGAGTGAAAACGTATCGGGCAAGCACGCTTTCGGAGCTGCAGGAAGCGCTAAAAGCCGTGAAAAAAGAAAAAGGCTCCACGCTGATCGATATCAAGGTTCTGCCGGGGACCAACACACATGGGTACGAATCGTGGTGGCAGGTAGGGGTGGCAGAAGTCTCTACGAGCGAAAAAGTGCAAAGGGCTTACGCCGAGATGCAGAGTAAGATCGATCAAGTGAAGGGCAGGATGTAATTTTTTTGTTGATAAAGTAAGCGCTTAACCTAAACAACGGAGGTACTCACTATGAGAAAAGTGCGAATCGGAATCATCGGAGCTGGCCGGATCGGGAAGCTGCATGCGGAAAATCTGGTGCGAAACGGCCAGGTACAAATCGCAGGGATCGCGGACCCGTTTGCCGCTCAAATGGAGGAATGGGCGGCGAAGCTCGGTATTTCCAAAGTGATCTCGGAGCCGCTCGAGCTGATACAGGATCCCGAGGTAGACGCGATATTTATTTGTTCACCTACCACTACGCATGCGCAGCTCATCATAGAGGCAGCAAAAGCAAAGAAGCATATTTTCTGCGAAAAGCCCGTCAGCTTTGATCCAGAGCAGACACGAGAAGCGCTGCGCGTAGTAGAGGCCGCGGGCGTGAAGTTCCAAACCGGCTTTAATCGGCGATTTGACCGTAATTTCAAGCATGTCGCCCAGGCCATTCGCGCAGGGAAGATCGGGGATACGCACATCGTTAAAATCACGTCACGCGACCCTGACGCACCACCGAAACCATACATTCTCCATTCGGGCGGATTGTTCATGGACATGAGCATCCACGATTTTGACATGGCTCGTTACCTGACGGGGGCAGAGGTAGAAGAGGTGTACGTGCAGGGAGCGGTGCTGGTTGATCCAGTTTTCGAGGAATGCGGAGATATCGATACGGCACTCGTGACATTGAAATTCAGCAATGGCGCACTCGGGGTCATCGACAACAGCCGCCGCGCCGTCTATGGCTACGACCAGCGGGTAGAAGTGTTTGGCTCGGGTGGCGCGATCTCGGTTCAAAATGAATTCCCCAACTCGGCAGAGCTGATGACGAGCGAAGGAATCTACCGGGATAAGCCGCACTATTTCTTTTTAGACCGGTACAACCAAGCCTATGTAGAAGAAACAAACCAGTTTATCGAATGCATTCTCGAAGACAAACCTGTGGCGGTAAACGGATACGACGGGCTTGCGGCGGAGCTGATCGCCAGGGCATGCGACAAATCCTATCGCGAGAGACGTCCAGTGAAGCTTTCAGAGCTGTGAGAGGGAGAGATAGGATGAGCCACGAGTATCCATTTCAATTGGGGATTTCTGCGATCAACTGGGTAAACGAGGATGTATGGACGGTCGGCGATCACTACACGGGGGAGCAGGTTCTCGCGGATATGCAGAGGCTCGGCTTTCACGGGACGGAGAACTGCCGGAAGTTCCCGAAAAACACCAAAGCTCTGCAGGAAGTTTTGCGGGCTTACGATATGCGTTTAACCAGTCAGTGGAAGTCAGTCTTGTTTACAGACCCGCTCGTACGCGAGCAGGAAATGCAGGCATTTCGTGACCATGTGGATTTTCTGGAGGAGATGGGCTGCAAGCATGTGGTTGTTTGCGAGATTACCAATTCCTTTCAGGATTATCGCAAAGCCACGTCTGTCCAGGTAGAGCCGCTCACCGAGGAAGAGTGGGCGCATCTGGTGGAGGGATTGAATCAGGCAGGCGCCTATAGCCACTCCAAAGGGCTGCAGCTCGTCTACCACTACCACGCAGGTACAGTGGTCGAAGGACCGAGGGAAATAGAGAAGCTGCTAAAGCTCACAGATCCTCTGCTGGTCGGTCTGCTCTATGATACCGGTCACGCCTATTATGGAGGCTCCGATCCACTCGAGCTGTTGCAGACGCATTTTGACCGCATCGCCTACATGCACATCAAAAGCGTTCGCCAAGAAGTTCTCGACTGGAAAAGAGAAAACAACATTTCCTTTACGGAAGCGGTCGTGAAAGGCCTGTTCACCGTACCTGGAGATGGCTGCATCGACTTTGCCCCGATCTTTCGGGAAATCCGGGATCGTCACTACCAGGGCTGGATCATCCTCGAAGCCGAGCAGGACCCGACGCTGGCAGACCCTGTCATCTATGCAGAAAGGGCAAAAACGTATATTGCGTCCACTTGGGGGAATTTGTGAGAGAGCATGAATCAGGAAGGGAGATGGTTCGGATGGATTTGCGTGTACCGAGCAGAAGAGAGCCGCGTGAAGACGGGAATGTCCTGTGCATTACGCCGCAAAGCGCGGGCTGGTCGTATGTCGGATTTGAGGTCTATACACTTGAAGCAGGGCAAGAGCTGCGCGCGGAAACGGAGGACATGGAGGTTTGTCTCGTTCTTTTGGCAGGAGTGGCTACGGTGCAGACCAGCAAGGAAGCCTTTGTGGGGATCGGCAAGCGGATGGGTGTATTTGAAAAAACGCCGCCCTTTTCCGTGTACGTTCCAGCCTTTGATCAGTACTCCGTTTTGGCGGAAACAAAGCTGGAGGTAGCCGTTTGCAAAGCGCCGGGAAAAGGAACGTACCCTGCACGCCTGATTACTCCAGAGGAAGTAGGCGTCGAGGTGCGTGGGTACGGCAGCATCGAAAGGCTCGTGCACAACATTTTACCGGAACAAAAGGACGCGGATAGTCTCCTGGTCGTAGAAGTGTATACCCCGGACGGACACTGGTCCAGCTATCCGCCCCACAAGCATGACGAGGACAACTTGCCGCATGAGTCCTACCTGGAAGAAACCTATTATCATCGCATTGAGCCTGCCCAGGGCTTTGCCATACAGCGCGTCTATTCGGATGATCGCACGTTGGATGAAACGATTGTCTTGCAGGATGGTGACGCTGTCCTCGTGCCCAGAGGGTATCATCCCTGCTCGGCCCCTCCAGGCTATCAGCTCTATTATTTGAATGTAATGGCTGGACCTGTGCGAACCTGGAAGTTTCACAATGATGCAGACCATGAATGGCTCATGCAGAAAAGGGGATAAGACGATGAATCCAATTCTGTTTGACAGGACAAAAGCCAAGGATTTTGCTGCGATCGGCAGACTTTGCATCGACTTGAATGCCAACGAGTTCAACCGCCCGATGGAAGAGACGCGGTCCTTTACCAAATACGTCGGTGGGTCTCCGGCCAATATCGCGATCGGGATGAGCCGGCTTGGGCAAAAGACGGGCTTTATCGGCAAAGTCGCCAATGACCAGATGGGCCGCTACATACAGTGCTATCTCGAGGAAAATCAGATCGACACGAGCAGCATCGTCGTGGATCAGACTGGTGCGATGACGGGGCTTGCCTTTACGGAGATCAAAAGCCCGACCGATTGCAGTATTCTCATGTACCGCGACAACGTAGCCGATTTGCTCCTGCAGCCCAGCGAGGTCAGTGAGGCGTATATCAAGCAATTCAAGGTTCTGCTGATTTCAGGAACGGCACTGGCAAAAAGCCCGTCGCGGGAAGCCGTGTTCATCGCCTTGGAATACGCCCGTAAGCATAACGTCATCGTCGTGTTCGATATCGACTATCGTCCCTATACGTGGACATCACCGGAGGAAACGGCGATTTACTACAATCTGGCTGCCGAAAAATGCGACGTCATCATCGGGACACGGGAAGAGTTCGACAGGATGGAGTGCTTCGAGCAAAATCTAGAGCGGGACGATCGGATCACCGCGCGAAAATGGTTTGGCTATCATGCGAAAATCGTCGTCATCAAGCACGGGAAGGAAGGCTCGATTGCCTATACCCGGGACGCCTCTTACAAAGGAAAAGCGTATCCATCCAAAGTGCTCAAAACATTCGGTGCGGGAGATTCCTACGCAGCTGGCTTTATTTACGGCTTGCTGCAAGGCTGGGAGATCGATCGCTGCATGTCCTTCGGCGGTGCTGCCGCATCGATCGTAATTTCTAGGCACAGCTGCTCGGAGGCCATGCCGACTGTGCAGGAAATCACGGACTATATCGACCAATGTGAAAAGGGTATAATTGTTTGATTCATCAATGAAGTGCGAGGCAATAGGGAAAGGGAGAGGAGCTTGCTGTATGTCTGAGACCAACGTTCAAACCCTTAAAAATTTTATCGGGGGAGTCTGGGTAGAGTCCAGCTCCACCACATTTGCACCTGTATACAACCCGGCTACAGAAGAGATACTGGCCCATGTTCCGCTGTCCGCTGTGGCAGATCTTGAGCAGGCTGTCCAAAATTCGCAGGAAGCCTTCAAAGTGTGGAGCAAGGTAGCGGTGCCGCGCCGCGCCCGCATTTTGTTCCGCTATCAGCAGCTTTTGGTGGAGAAATGGGAAGAGCTGGCCAAGCTGATTACGCTTGAAAACGGCAAGAGCTATACAGAGGCGTACGGAGAGGTGCAGAGGGGGATCGAGTGTGTCGAATTCGCCGCTGGTGCGCCTACCTTGATGATGGGCAAACAACTGCCAGACATCGCGACCAACATCGAGTCAGGCATGTTCCGTTACCCGATTGGGGTAGTAGGTGGGATTACGCCGTTCAATTTTCCGATGATGGTGCCGTGTTGGATGTTCCCATTAGCGATTGCATGCGGCAATACGTTTATCCTGAAGCCTTCTGAACGCACCCCTCTTTTGGCGAATCGACTGGCGGAGCTGATGCAGGAAGCGGGCCTTCCTGACGGCGTTCTCAATATCGTCCACGGTGCGCACGAAGTCGTAAACGGCCTTTTGGAACACAAGGATGTCAAAGCGATTTCCTTTGTCGGCTCGCAGCCTGTTGCCGAGTATGTCTATCGCAGCGGTGCAGCTCATGGCAAACGTGTTCAAGCTTTGGCGGGTGCGAAAAACCATTCGATCGTCATGCCGGATGCCGATATCGAAAATGCGGTTCAGCAAATCATCGGAGCGGCTTTCGGTTCAGCAGGCGAGCGTTGCATGGCGTGCTCGGTCGTCGTAGCGGTCGGAGAAATTGGCGATGAACTGGTCCAAAAGCTCGTGGAAGCAGCCAACAATCTGACCATTGGAAATGGATTGGACCCGGAAACTTTCCTGGGACCGGTCATTCGCGGACCGCATAAGGAGCGCACGGTCACATACATCGAAACGGGAGAAAATGAGGGCGCGATTTTGCTGCGCGACGGTCGCCGTGATCCGGAAGCAGAGGGAAAAGGCTATTTTGTCGGACCCACCATCTTTGATAGAGTCTCCACGGAGATGAAGATTTGGCAGGATGAGATCTTCGCACCAGTGCTTTCAATTGCGCGGGTGAACACATTGGAGGAAGCGATCGAGCTGGCAAATCAATCCGATTTTGCCAACGGCGCCTGCCTCTATACGGACAGCGCCAAAGCGATTCGGGAATTCCGCGAAAACATGGATGCCGGGATGCTGGGCGTGAACGTAGGAGTACCTGCTCCGATGGCATTTTTCCCGTTCTCGGGCTGGAAAAAATCCTTCTATGGCGATCTGCATGCCAACGGCGCTGATGGCGTTGAGTTCTATACGCGCAAGAAAATGATTACTTCTCGATTTTTGTAAAGGGAGCGATCCTTTTGGCACTTGAATCCATGAAACTGATGCTGAGCCATGCCCTCGAGCATCGCTATGCTGTCGGTCAGTTCAATGTGAACAATCTGGAGTTCACCCAGGCGATTCTATTAGCCGCTCAAGAAGAGCAATCTCCCGTCATTCTCGGCGTGAGTGAAAGCTACATCTCATATCTGGGCGGGTATACACTGGTTGTCGCGATGGTAAAAGCACTGATGGAAGAATACGAGATTGCCGTTCCGGTAGCGCTGCATCTGGATCACGGTTCCTCTTTTGAAGCATGCCAAAAAGCGATCAAAGCCGGCTTTACCTCTGTCATGATCGATGGGTCGCATCGACCGCTTGACGAGAATATAGCCATGACGGGGCGAGTGGCAGCACTCGCTCACGAGCATGGCGTTACGGTAGAGGCCGAGCTTGGGCGCATTAGCGGACGGGAAGATGACCTGGTCGTCGAGGAAGCGGAAGCGATGTATGCCATTGTGGACGAGTGCGTACGACTGGTGAGAGAGACGTCTGTAGATTTTTTGGCTCCTGCCTTGGGCTCCGTGCACGGTCCATACAAAGCGAAGCCCAAGCTGGGATTTGAGCGCATGCAAGAGATTCAGGAGCGTACTGGGGTTCCACTCGTTTTACACGGGGGAACAGGCATACCGAACGCGGATATTCAAAAAGCGATCCTGCTCGGTACCGCTAAAATCAATGTGAACACGGAAAACCAGATGGCCTGCACGACTGCCGTGAGAGAGTACCTGAAGGCCAATCCGAGCGAATGGGATCCACGCCGCTACCTCGGACCTGGTAGAGATGCTGTGAGGGAAAGCGTAAAGAGAAAGATGAGGGAATTTGGCAGCATAAATAGAGTAAGCAGGGAAAATAGGTAAGGAGAAATTTATCGGAAAATTAGAAAAAAACGCTTTCTTTTTCGTCCGGGCGTAAATATAATCGGTAATAAGATGGTTAAGCGCTTTCATTGACAAAAATGGAATCACTTAGGTGGACGAACGAGCCATTGTCATGCAAGGGGGGATAAAGAAGTGAGTCTTCTTGAACTTCGCCATATACAGAAGGGATTCTCCGGCATTCCCGTCTTGAAAAACGTCAGCTTGGATATTGAGCCTGGTGAGGTGCACGTCCTGCTAGGGGAAAACGGGGCGGGAAAATCGACTCTGATCAAGATCATGACGGGTGCGTATTCCAAGGACGAGGGGGAGATCTATTGGGAAAATCAAAAGATCGAGATCCAAAGTCCCGTTGATGCGATGAATCTGGGGATCGCCACAATCTATCAGGAGCTGAATCTGATCCCGCAGCTGTCTGTGTACGAAAATATTTTTCTGGGGCGTGAAATCAGGAAAGGTCCGCCATTCCGGTTTCTCGATCATCAGGAAATGAAAAGGAAAGCAAAGGAATATTTGCAAAGGCTCGGACAAGACATTCCAGTCGAGGAGCTGGTGTGCAATCTCGGTATCGGCAAGCAGCAGCTGGTTGAAATTGCGAAAGCGTTTACCATAAACGCGAAAATGATCATTCTCGATGAGCCGACGTCCAGCCTAAGTGCGAGTGAGGCAGCCCAGCTTCTGGAGACCATCATGGAGCTTCGCAAGCAAGGGATTGCCATCGTGTATATCTCTCATCGCCTGGAGGAGCTGAAGCAGATTGGCGACCGCATCACGATCCTGCGCGACGGCGCCAAGATTGCCACACTTCCGGTGAAAGAAACCAGTACCGATGAAATGATCCAGTACATGGTAGGGCGCAATCTGGATCAGAAGTACCCAAAGGAGCAGTTCCAGCTGGGGGCAGAGGGCTTTCGCGTCGAGGGAATCTGCTTGCAGGGCTCGGAAAAGGAGGTCAGCTTTGCAGCCTATCAAGGGCAAATACTAGGGATTGCCGGTCTGGTAGGCGCTGGTCGAACGGAGATCGCGCGTGGCATATTCGGAGTCGATCCGGTGAAATCAGGAAAAGTATACGTGGAAGGGAAAGAGGTTCGGATCCAATCGCCGCAGGATGCGATCGCAGCGGGGCTCGCGTTTATTACCGAGGATCGCAAGGCAGAAGGGCTGATCCTCGACCAGACGCTGGAATTCAATATGACGATCGCCAGCCTGAAAAACTTTCGGAAAGGCTCCCTCCTTCAACTGGAGCAGCTGACGCAAATCGCCAAGGAGTACATAACCGAGCTTCAGGTCAAGCCCGGAGACGTGCAGAAGCATGCGAGGAAGCTGAGCGGCGGCAATCAGCAAAAGGTCGTCATAGCGAAGTGGCTGTCTACCCACGCGAAAGTTTTTATCTTTGATGAGCCGACTCGCGGCATCGATGTAGGGGCCAAAGTCGAGGTGTATCGCCTGCTGAATACGCTGGTGAAAAACGGGGCGATCGTGATCGTGATCTCCTCGGAGCTGCCGGAAATTCTAGGGATATGCGACCGAATCCTCGTCATGCATGAAGGGCAAATAACAGCGGACATTTTGCGTGATCACGCCACCCAGGAAGGGATCATGAAGGCTGCTACAGGAGGGATGTAACATGTCAGAAATCGCGCTACAGGAAAAGGAAGAGGAGCTGAAGCGAAAAGGGACGCTGAAAAAGCTCTCCAGCAAGTTTGGACCTCTGATCGGCCTATTTCTTTTATGTGCTATTTTATCGATCCTCTCGGAAAATTTTGCGACCGTCAACAATTTGATGAACGTAGCTCGTCAATCCTCGATCAACGCCATCCTGGCCCTGGGCATGCTGCTGCCGATCCTGACCTCCGGGATTGACCTGTCTGTCGGCTCCATACTAGGCATCTCCATCATGATCATGGGCGTTTTTGCCGTCAAAATGAAGCTGGGAGCGATCGTCGGCATTCTCGTTTGTATCGGTGTCGGGCTTCTGTGCGGATGGTTGAACGGGATTCTGCTGACCAAGCTGAAGCTGCCGCATCCGTTTATTTCGACGCTCGGGATGATGAACGTGGCTCGGGGGATCGCGCTGATCGTCACAGCGGCGGCACCTATCTCTGGATTTCCTGTTGCCGTGCAGTTTGTAGGGAACGAATTTGTCGGCCCTATCCCGGTCAGCTTTCTGCTCGTGCTCGTCCTGTACATCGGCTTTCATTACTTCCTGACCAAAACGGCAACAGGCCGCTACATCTATGCGATCGGTGGTAACAAGGAAGCGGCGAGGCTGTCAGGAATCAATGTCAACAAAGTCCTGGTATTGGTCTACTCGATCAGCGGACTGATGGCAGCGATAGCGGGGCTGGTGCTGGTAGGTCGTGTGAACTCCGCTTTTCCACTCGCAGGTCTGGGTTATGAGCTGGACGCGATCGCGGCGTGCATCATTGGTGGAGCGAGCTTCTTCGGTGGAGTCGGTACCGTTTGGGGAACGCTGATCGGTGCTCTCATTATCGCAGTGCTTCGTAATGGGCTAAATTTACTGAATGTTCCGGCTGATTTTCAAATGACGGTCATCGGTATCGTGATTATCGCAGCTGTTTACGTGGATGTTCTGCGTCAAAGGGGAGCCAAGAAGAACAAATAAACGAATACTCCAGGCAGGCGAGGGGGAAAAAGACGTGAAGGAAAAAATCCGTTGTGCCGTACTGGGGCTGGGCAGATTGGGATACTGGCACGCAGAAAATCTGGCGGCGAAAGTAAAAGGGGCAAAGCTGGCTTCAGTCGTCGATCCACTAGCAGGGCAGGCAGAAAAGGTCGCGAGGGAGCTCGGGGTCGCTGCCTTTAGCCAATTTCCTGAGGAAGTCATGGCAGATCCTGCGATTGACGCGGTGATCATCGCGACCCCTACCAGCACGCACGCCGAGATGATCAAGCTGGCGGCCACGCATGGAAAGCATATTTTCGTAGAAAAACCGATTACGTCCCGTCTGGATTTGGCTGACGAATTGATCGAGGTTATTGAAAGGCAAGGCGTGCATTGCATGGTCGGCTTCATGCGACGATTCGACCCCGCGTATGCAGAGGCAAAGAGAAGGATTTTTGCAGGAGACATTGGCAAGCCCATCTACTACAAGGGCATCTCCAGGGATCCTGGCTCACCGCCTCCGGAATTTATCCGGCACAGCGGCGGCATTTTTCTGGACTTGTCGATCCACGATTACGACATCGCCCGATTCTTGCTGGATGCGGAAGTCGAGAGTGTGTCTGCGCACGGTCGGATTCTCCTTCATGATTTCATGCAGGAATTCAGCGATGTGGATCAAGCAATCACGTACCTCACATTTGATTCGGGAGCAGCTGGCGACATCGAAGCGAGCCGCAACGCCAGCTACGGCTACGACATTCGCGGAGAAGTAGTCGGAACAGAAGGCACTTTGATGATCGGCTCGCACAAGTACCATGATGTGCACATTCTCAATGCGCAGGGCAAGACGCACAGTATCGTTCCCGCCTTTCCACAGCGTTTTCGTGAATCGTATTTGCTGGAAATGGAGCATTTTATTGAGAGTCTTCGCAAAGGGCAGAAGCCTTCCGTTACACAGCAGGATGGCAGGGCGGCGCTTGCTATCGCCATTGCTGCCAGACAATCGTTTGAAGCAGGTGCAGCTGTGTCATTACATACTCCTACCAAACCTGAGGACAGCTCCGTTGTGTAACTAGGTTAAGCGCTATCCCTAACAGCGGGTAGCATTTAATAGCTTACAAAATAAGAGGGGGAAAGCTTCAATGAAAAAGCTGGCTGTACATTCTATCATTTTGTGTACGTTAATGGCAGTTGTGGCAGGGTGCGGAGGAAACGCGGCTCCAACCAACCAACCGAAGCAGGAAGCTGCACCACAGGCAGCAGCGCCGGACAGCGGTCAAAAGCCAAAAGTGACTGTCGTTCTGAAGACCTTGAGCAGTCAATACTGGAAGTACGTAGAGGCAGGCGCGAAAAAAGCATTCGAGGATCTCGGGGTGGACGGCAAGGTCATCGGTCCGGCAGCCGAATCACAAGTCATGGAGCAGATCAACATGATGGAGGATGCACTCAACCAAAAACCGCAAGCCTTGGTTGTGTCTCCGTCCCAGCCTGATACCGCGATCCCTGTGTTTGACAAATACAAGGCAGCGAATATTCCCGTTCTGCTCGTCGATACGGACGCGAACTGGGATGGAAAAGCGACCTTCATCGGAACGGATAACTACACAGCAGGCAAGCTTGGCGGGGAGGAGCTGGCCAAGCAGCTGACGAAGGGCGACAAAGTGGCTTTGATTGCAGGTGCTCTGGGTAACAATGCGACAGATGATCGGATCAAAGGGGCGAAAGAGGCGCTGATCGCTGCTGGCATGAACGTGGTGGCAGAGCAGCCAGCTGACAGTGACAAGGAAAAGGCGATGTCTGTCATGGAGAATATTCTCCAAACAAACCCGGATGTGAAAGGCTTGTTTTCCGCCAACGATGACATGGCGCTGGGAGCTCTCCGTGCGATCGAAGCAAAAGGTGCAGCTGTAAAAATCATCGGTACCGACGGAAACATCGATGCGCTCGAGCAGGTCATTGCAGGAAAGCTGTTCGGCTCGGTAGCCCAAAGCCCGTATGACATGGGATACAAAGGCGTTGAGAACGCCGTGAAGATGATCAAAGGCGAGCAAATCGAAAAACGCATCGACTCGGGTGCAGAATTTATTGGGAAAGATAATGCGCAAAAGAAAATCGAGTTCCTGAACGGTCTTTCCAAATAGAAAACAGAGGGAGGGTAAGAGTATCGATTAACTCTTACCCTGTTTTTTTACAGAGCAGCTAAAGCTGGCGATTGCCCGTCAATCAGGGGGCCATGGTGGAGCTTTTCGCGCCTTGCACGGTTAAGCGCTTAATGTATAATGAATTAAGTGAAATTTATGAAAATGGGATGTGTTTTTATGAAACCGACGATATACGATGTGGCACGGGAAGCGCAGGTTTCCATAGCAACCGTCTCCAAAGTAATCAATGACTCAGGGCGGATCAGCGACAAAACCAAGCAGCGTGTCATTGCCATCATGGAGAAAATGAAATACCAGCCTAGCGTTGTCGCATCAGCTCTGACCGGTAAGCAGACGTTTACCATCGGTTTGTTCATTCCGGATTTGGCGAACCCATTTTTTGCGGAGATCGCCCGCTATGTCGAGGATCGGGCTCAGGAGAATGGCTTTAGTGTCGTAATGTGCAGTACCGATCACAATATCGAAAAGGAATCCAAGTACATTGAGCTGCTGCGTCAGAAGCGGGTGGACGGCTTTATTTTGGCATCTGGATTTATCAATGATGAAATTTTAAAGGAATTGATTGAAGAAAAGTTTCCGGTCGTCATGGTGGCGCAGGATTTTCCGACACGCACGATGGACAGTGTATCGACGGATGACTTTTTTGGCGGATATATCGTAGGAAAGCACTTGCTTGAGCTGGGACATAAATCGATCGGGGTTCTGGCTGAAAACTGGAAAGCGGGTACCTTGGAGCTGCGATGGAGCAGTATTGAACGGCTACGGGGCATACGCCAGGCGATGGCGGAGGCACAGGTTCCCTTTCACGAAGAGCATCTCGTGATTTGCGATTCCTCCGTCGAGTCCGGTCGAGCGTCCAGCGCGAAGTTTTTTGAAGGCAAAAGCGGTCCCACCGCCATTTTTGCGACGAACGATGTCCTGGCCATCGGTGTGGTGCAGGCGGCCAGAGAGCACAAAAAGAAGCTGCCGGAAGATGTGTCCATCGTGGGGTTTGATAATACGCTGCTGTCCACCATTGTGGATCCGCGACTGACAACTGTGGCCCATCCGATGGCAGAGATGGCTCGCAATGCAATGGAGCTGCTGTTGAATCGGATGCAGGATAAAGATCGGATGAGCAGCCGCATCATTTTGCCGCCGGAATTGATCAAACGCGACTCTACCCGGCCCCTGTAGCAAGAAATGGAAAAGCACAAGCAGAGGCTGTTTCTGTGGGTGGCGTTTCTCTTCTGGTTCTCTTTGTTTTTGTATGTGCCCATACTGCCTGCTTATCTCGATACCATGCAGGCGTCCTATAGCTTTATGGGCATTGTTTTGGGCAGCTATGGCTTGATGCAGGTGATCGTACGTTTGCCGCTCGGGATTCTCTCTGATTATCTGCGGATTCGGCGGCCATTCCTGACGTTTGGAATGCTTGCTCTGCTCATCAGCAGTGCTGGATTTGCCCTCACCGAGCAGCTGGAATGGACGCTGCTTTTTCGTGCTCTCTCCGGGGTTACTGCGTCTACCTGGGTGATTTTCACGGTTGTGTATGCGAGCTATTATCAAGGCAAAAGCGCGCAGGCGATGAGCAATCTGCAGCTGGTGACCGTAACGGCGCAGCTGTGCGGGATGAGTCTTAGCGCTCTGTTGGTGGATCAATGGGGGATCAAGAGTCCGTTTTGGTTCTCAGCTCTTCTCGGGGCGGCTGGGGTGCTTCTGACGCTTTTCATCCGTGATGAGAAGGAACAGGGAGGTACGCAAACTTCCATGCGATTGGCGGATATTTCGATAGTGGTCAAAGAACCGCTGCTTCTGAAGGCATCCGTTCTATCGATCTTCGCCCATATGGTGCTGTTTGCCACGATGTTCGGATTTACCCCTACCTACGCACAGAGCTTGGGAGGAACGGAGAGGGAGCTGACCTATCTCGTCTTGTCCTTTATGATCCCGCATGCGCTGGCTGCGTTCTTGTCGGTCAGAGTGCTGGCGGTGCGGCTGGGGGAGTGGAGGACGCTGCTGGTTGGCTTGATCGGGAGCGGACTTTTCACGTTTCTGATTCCTTTTCTTGAACGGATCGAGTGGCTTTGTCTGACACAAGCTTTGAATGGCTTTGCTTTGGGGCTGACCTTTCCTTTGCTGTCCGCAATGTCCATCCAAAACGTAGCGCACGGTCAGCGGGCAACGGCTATGGGCTTTTACCAAGCTGTTTACGCGGTGGGGATGTTTGTTGGGCCTCTTACTGCAGGAGTGATCAGCAATTCGCTCGGCCTCTCGAGTGGGTTCGTACTGGCGGCGGGCATTAGTGTACTGGGAGCGGCTCTTACGCTGGTCTTTCAAAAAACGAAGAAGAATCTGGCACAAAAAGCTTGAGTATTGGCTGTGACGTCAAATACTGGGCTTTTTTGTATGGGCTGGTTCAAGAAAATATGTTGAATAATTAAGAATAGTAAAATAACATTAGAGATAGATAAGGAAAGCGGTTACCCTACACACGTCACGACATTCGGCCTCAAATTTTATTTATATTTGGTTAACCGATTACCCTGTTCTTCATATGATCATCTGGTCGACAAATCCATGGGAAAAGAGGTTCTGCCTAATGATGAGACTTGGACTGAATGGACAAAGTACGCGCGCCCCACTGGAAATGGATTTGCAGGTCGCAGAAGAAGCGGGATTTCATTACTACGAGGTCCCGTTTGCCAAATTAAAAGAATACGAACAAGCCCATTCCTTGGGGGAGCTGAGGGCTTATTTTGACCGCAGTCCGTTAGAGCCTTATTCCCTCAATGCGCTGACGATGTTTTCCTTTCTCTCGGAAAAAGAAGAGGAGCAGATGCTGGAGACGCTCCACGAAATGGGAAGAATGGCGCGAGCCCTCCGAATTCCTTATCTGGTCATTTGCCCAAGTACAAATGTTCCCGGAGTCAGCCGGCAGCAGATTCACGAGGAGACAGTTCGGGTGCTGCGCAGGATGTCGGAGGTAGCGGCGAAGTACCAGCTGGGTCTGGCCCTGGAGTTTCTCGGCTTTCAAAATTGTACGGTAAACGAGCTGGCTCAAGCCTATGAAATCGTGAAGGAGGTAGACAGAGAGAACGTCGGTCTTTCTGTGGATATCTTTCATTTTTATGAATGCTCGCGGCTGGAGGATTTGAGAGGAGTCGATAAAGAAAAAATCTTTCTCTTCCATATCAATGATGCTGACGATGTGCCGAAGGATCAGCTTACGGATGCAGACCGCGTATTGCCTGGGCTCGGAGTCATCGGGCTTGCAGCGTTTATCGAGACGCTCTTGGCAACCGGGTACGACAAAATGGCCAGTGTTGAGCTGTTTCGCGAAGAGTATTATGCGTGGGAGCCGTTGGAGCTGGCGATCAAAGCGAGGGCGGCGACGGAAGCCGTGCTAAGACAGATGCATTCACCAAAATAGGGGGCGGCAGATGATGAGACAGGCAGGGAAGAAAACCGTGCGTGTGGGCATGGTGGGCTACAGGTTCATGGGGAAGGTGCATAGCAATGCGTACCGGGGCGTTCCCTTTTTCTTTGATACGGAGGTTGTTCCGATCCTGCAAGGAATTGCGGGAAGGGATGAAGACGCAGTCAAGCGCGAGGCACAGATACTGGGCTTTGCTACGTATGAAACCGATTGGCGAAGACTGATCGAGCGTGACGACATCGACGTGATCGACATAGTGACTCCTAATCACATGCATGCGGATATCGCAATCGCGGCCGCAGAGGCAGGCAAGCACGTCATTAGTGAGAAGCCGCTGGCGATGACGACAGAGCAGGGCAGGCAGATGCTTGATGCCGTACAAAAAGCAGGGGTCGTGCACATGGTGTGCCATAACTACCGATTCGCTCCTGCTGTTCAATTTGCCAAAAAGCTGATCGAGGAAGGGAGAATCGGACAGATCCGTCACATTCGCGCGCAGTACATACAGGATTGGTTGATGGATCCGAATACCCCCCTTACCTGGCGTCTGCAAAAGGACGTGACAGGCACAGGCACGCTGGGAGATATCGGCTCCCACATTATTGACTTAGCGCGGTTCCTGGTCGGAGAATTCAGCGAAGTCGTAGGGATGTGGGATACGATTGTAAAGCAGCGGCCACTCGGGGAAAACAGCACGGAGATGGGCGAGGTCACCGTTGATGATGCATGCTCCTTCCTTGCCCGTTTCCATAACGGAGCGATGGGCGTTTTCGAAGCTACCCGATTTGCCGGGGGAAACCGCGCTGGCAACCGTTTTGAAATAAACGGGGAGAAGGGCTCGATCCGCTGGGATTTGGAGAACATGAACAGCCTGCAGGTTTATTTTCAGGATGATGAGCCCGCCTTGCAAGGCTTCCGGACGATTCACTGCACAGGAGAGCACCATCCCTACACGAGCGCTTACTGGCCAACGGGTCACAGCATCGGCTATGAGCATACGTTTATCAACCTGATGGTCAACTTCATGCAAGGGATTTCGACAGGCGTCAGTCCTAGTCCGAGCTTCGAGGACGGCCTGCGCAATCAATATGTGCTGGAGGCAGTGGAGCAGTCGATCCTGTCGAGACAGTGGGCGTCAGTGCAGTCCATGTGATCAGGGAGGGACGATGGATGACGGGCATGATGGCGTGCGCTTTCCGTAGCGTGGCGATCATGCCCGTTTCCTTTTCGACTTAGCTCGTCAATCCGCCATCGACCGGAATAATCGCGCCATTCATGTAGCTGGCTTCATCAGAGGCCAGGAATCGGACGACATTGGCGATCTCATCCGGGGAAGCCGGGCGGCGGGCAGGTCCGTTCTGCTCGGGATTGATCATGTCCATCCCTTTGGTCATATTCGTCACGACACCTCCAGGACAGATGGCATTGATTCGGATGCCTTTCGGGCCATACTCAACTGCTGCCGTACGCGTCAAGCCGACTATGCCATGCTTGCTCGCAGCATAGACGCCGAGATGAGGGCAGCTCTCGATTCCGGCAGCCGAGGAGGTATTGACGATGAACCGGATTGCTGCTGCTCCATGACCTTGAGCACGTGCTTGAGTCCGAGAAGCCCTCGTATCCTTTGCTTGCGACGTCCAAACAGATGTTGCGGTAGACGGCAAAGCCGCCGAGGTAGATCAAAAAGCTGCGAGGCTTGCCCGCGATATTGGCGCCGGTGTACCATGAATCGGCTCTGAGATAGAGGGTGGTGTCGGCATTACATCCACCATCCAGACCTTGTCGTACAAATCTGCTAAGGTCCAGTTGCAGGTATTGAGCAAAAGGGAACTGGAGGTTATGCGCAGAATAGCTTGGGGTGAAAATACAATGGAGATGGCGGACTCGATGAGCATCAGTGAGTTTACAGTGAAGCAGTACATCAAATCGGCCATCAAGAAGCTGGGCGCGCAAAATCGCTCGCACGCGATCGGGGAAAAGTATCGCAGAGGGTGGATCTAGGCAAGCCAGCACAGGGAGGAGCCTTCCATGGAAATCAGAGTGGATCAAAGAAATGATTCGAAGGTAGCAGTCGTGGTGAGTGAGGATATGGTGATCCAAAATGTTCAAGATGCGTTGGACTTGATGGTGAGCGTCCAGTACAACGAGGGCTGCGATAAGATCATATTGAAAAAGGAACAGATCGTGGACGACTTCTTCGAGCTCAAGACGAAGCTGGCTGGGGAAATCCTGCAAAAATATACGAACTACCAGGTGAAGCTGGCGATTGTAGGGGAGTTTGCCAGCTGCAACAGCAAAAGCCTGAACGACTTCATTTACGAGAGCAACAAGGGGAACAGTGTCTGGTTTTTGCCGACGGTAGTGAAAGCACTGGACGTCCTGCATCAAATCGACACGGAAGAGGGAGCTTAGATGAACATTCGATTGAAACCAGTGACGAGAGAGAACTGGCTCGCGGCTATCGCTTTGCAAGTAAGCGAGGATCAAAAGGATTTTGTCCCGGCGGTGGCAGTGTCACTCGCGAAGGTATCCATCAAACCGGATGGGGACAGTGTGGTGTATCTGCCCTTTGCGATCTATCACGGGGAGCAGCTGGTAGGCTTCATCATGCATGCATTTGTTGAAGAAACAACCGATATGTACTGGATCAACGGCTTTCTCATCGACGCTGCCCACCAGGGGAAAGGGTACGGAAAAGCAGCGATGCTCGAGATGATTGCGTACATCACCAAACGCTTCTCCCAGTGCCAGGAGGTAAGGCTAACGGTTTATCCGCATAATGCTGCCGCCTTGCAGCTGTACCGTCGTCTGGGATTTGTGGAGACTGGTGAGCAATATGACGGCGAGCTGGTCATGCGAAAAACGGTTGCCCAGGAAAAGTGCTAGATTCGTTCGATCCATGCAAAGGAGCCACCTTCTCAAAAAGAGAGTGGCTCCTTTCTTTTACAGTAAGAATTTATATGATTCTTAGCCAGTATAAGTGCAACATAGCGAGACTTCGAACGAAGTGAGATAGCAAGACTTGTGCCCTTTGGGTACTAAGGCTCCGCCACAAAGCTTGGCGGAGCCAAGTTTTCTAATAAAGCTGATTAGGGACGATGGAAGAATTCCACCCACTCGCCTTCTGGACCAAAGATGAAGAAGTAACGATAGCCATTGGGCAGCTCGACGATCCCTTCTTCGACGAAGGCTGCGCCAAGCTTGCTGACGCGCCCGTATTCTTCTTCGAGGTTGTCGACGTGGACGGCAAAGTGGTGTACTTTTCCTTCTGCGGGCAGGTTGTCGTTGTAGCCGTGGATGATTTCCAGCTCCGTTTCATCCGTGCCGCCGAACCCTAGAAAAGCGAGCTGGAAGACGCCGTTTGTATGTGTGATTTTCCCTTTCAGCTCAAAGCCTACGATGGTTTGATAGAATTCAATTGCCCTCTCAAAATCTTTTACGACCATACCTACGTGATCGATCCGTTTTTTGGCCATTTGATTACGCCCCATTTCACTTGAAATGATTGTCTACGTCCATTTAAGAGATTTAATTCCGAGGTGTCAAGTCTGGATTGGTGGAGGCTGATAGAGGGAGAAGATACCGAAACGAGGAAACTCATGGAATTTTCTGAGTTGCAGTGCTACAATCGTCCTTGTGCTTTCAGATCGAATAGAGAGAAAAGCAACAAAGTAGCATAGGTGGGGATCTATTTGTTTAAGAAAATGACAAGCGCATTGCTGATAACGGCCATGATGAGCCCGATGGCGGCATTTGCGCAAGGGACGGTAACAGGGGCGCCTTTAGCGCCGGGGGCGCCTTTAGCGTCGGGGGCGCCTTTAGCACCTGCGGCGGTAGCCGTTTTGCAGCCAGCGGACCAGGTATTTACAAACGGTGTCGTGTACACGGTAGACCGCAATCGCAACGTAGAGCAGGCTGTCGCAATTCGCGGCGATCAGATCGTGTACGTCGGCAGCAGCGAAGGCGCGAACAAGTACATTGGCAAAACGACCAAGGTTTCAGACCTGCAAGGCAAAATGGTGCTGCCAGGCTTCATCGACAGTCACACACATGCGAGCAAAACGACAGGACTGATTTTTTCCATCGACCTGTTTGACGGTGGGTCCATCGAAGAGTATGTGGCGACCATCAAAGCTTTTATCAAGGAACATCCGAATGAGCCAACCCTGCAGGGACGCGGTTGGACCAACCCGGTAGCACCTGGCATCGGTCCACGCAAAGAGGTGCTGGATGAAATCGATGCGAAAACGCCAATCGCCCTGACATCCGATGACGGACATTCCCTGTGGGTGAACTCTGCTTCGCTGGCTCTGGCGGGTATCACCAAAGATACGGCGAATCCAGAAGGCGGGATCATCGAGCGCGATCCGAAGACAGGAGAGCCATCTGGAACGCTGCGTGAAAAAGCGATGGATCTCGTCCTGAAAAAAATCGGTGGGTACACGATTGCTCAATATAAATCGGGTATTGAAGAGTATCAGCAGAAGGCAGTAGAGCGCGGTGTCACGACTGTCCGCGACCCGGATATGCTGCGTTATCCGAACGTGCTGGAAGCCTATGAAGAGCTGGCGAAAGAAAACAAGCTGACGATTCGTTTCCGCAATGCAGTTACCGCCAACCCGGATAAAGGACCGGAGCAGATTGCGGATTTCGTAAAAATCAGAGAGCGCGAACAATATCCGCTGTTCCAAGTGAACGCGGTGAAAATCTTCATGGATGGGGTTGTCGAGGGTGCTACCGCCTACCTGGAAAAACCGTACGAGCATAAAGAAACAAACGGTGAGCTGATCTGGAAGGTAGACAATTACAACAAGACCGCCGCAGCTGCGGACAAAGCGGGCTTCCAGCTGCACGTTCACTCGATCGGCGACGCTTCCACTCGCATCGCGCTGGATGGTATGGAGTATGCGGAAAAGCAAAATGGTGCACACGACGCTCGCCATTCCCTCGTGCATCTGCAGCTAGTGAACCCAACGGACATCGAGCGCTTTAAAAAGCTCGGCGCAGTCGGCATCGTGCAGCCGTTCTGGTTCATGCAGGAGGATGGCTACTACGATGAGATCGAAGTACCGTACCTGGGACAAGAGCGTGCGGAAAAAGAATATCCGATGAAGAGCTTTATTAATAAAGGTGTACACATTGCCTCCTCCAGTGACTACATCGTGACCCCTGAATTCAATCCGCTGCACGGTATCCAACAAGGCGTAACGCGGATCGCAGATGGAGAAACTGACCCGAACAAGATCGCCAATCCGGATGAGCGGGCGACACTGGCAGATATGATCGCGAGCTTCACCATCGATGGCGCCTATGCCAATCATGTGGAAGACATCACAGGGTCCCTGGAGCCAGGTAAAAAAGCCGATCTGGTCATCCTGGATCAAAATCTGTTCACGACTCCGGCCAACAA
This sequence comes from Brevibacillus centrosporus, assembly GCF_046622605.1. Classification (NCBI taxonomy): domain Bacteria; kingdom Bacillati; phylum Bacillota; class Bacilli; order Caryophanales; family Paenibacillaceae; genus Brevibacillus; species Brevibacillus centrosporus. Next base: position 797,899 of record NZ_CP176856.1, read on the forward strand.
GATCAAGGACGTGCAGGTCTTGCTGACGCTGGTGGAAGGAAAGCCGGTCTATCAGAGCCAAGCGGGCGAAAAGAAATAAGGAAAGACAGACAGGTGACCCCAAGCCGACGAATCGGCTTGCGGGTCATTTTTCTTTTGTAAAGCTTGCACGCAAATAACTTTCCTTCCAAAAGGTTCTTTTACTGGTAAAAATCATGAAGAAATCGCTTTCAAGTATGACATTTGTCATATCCTCGACTTGACGTTTATGACTACAGCAAAAAGTCTGTATTTTCTACAATAATAGTGAAGGTTAAGAAAACAGCGTTTGACTCTTGTCCAGCGCGCGTCAGATCCGAGGAGGCTACCCCATGCATCAAGCGAACATTGCCCATCTGAAGAAAGATGTGGCTCCTTATGAAAAAACGGATACGAGAGCAAGTATTCGTCAAGTGATCAACACGATTGGACCACTGATCTTGCTTTGGTACGCGGCTTATCTTTGCCTGTCTGTTTCGTATTGGCTGACACTTCCCCTGACGCTTGTCGCTGCCGGGTTTACGGTCCGCACGTTTATCATCTTTCATGATTGCTGCCATCAGTCGTTTTTCAAAAGCCGTATGGCCAATGACATTCTTGGAAATATTACGGGTGTTTTGACCCTTTGTCCGTATGAGCAGTGGAAAAATAGCCATGCCATCCACCACGCAACCAGCAGCAACCTCGACAAACGTGGAGTGGGCGATATCTGGATGATGACGGTCGAAGAGTACGTGTCTGCACCGCTGTGGCATCGTATCGCTTACCGTTTGTACCGCCATCCCATCACATTGTTTATTTTCGGACCTACTTTTGTGTTCGTTTTCCAATACCGAGTCAATCGCAAGGGCGCACGCCGTAAAGAGCGTCTCAACACGTATTTGACGTCTGCTTTGATTGCCAGTCTGTACGCACTGATCATCTGGGCCATCGGCTGGCAAGCGTTTCTGATGATTCAAGGTCCGATCTTTTTCTTCTCGGGCTTGATGGGTGTATGGCTGTTCTACGTCCAACATACCTTTGAAGATTCCTACTTTGAAGAAGAAGCCGAGTGGAGCTATGTAAAAGCAGCCGTAGAAGGAAGCTCCTACTACCAGCTGCCAAAGGTTCTGCAATGGATTACGGGAAATATCGGGTTTCATCATGTGCATCATTTAAGTCCAAAGGTTCCCAACTACAACCTGGAGAGAGCGCACAACGAAACCAAGCCGCTCCAGATGGCTACGACAATCACCTTGAAGTCCAGCTTGAAATCACTGCGCTTCCGACTGTGGGATGAAGAGGCGAAAAGATTCATCGGCTTTCAGGAGATTCGCCGTCCAGCTGCTCATGCCGAGCCAATGGCGGAAGCGATCTCCGGACCAAGACCGAGCTTGGAAGGAAAATAACCCTGCCAATCCCTCTTCGTTTCCGCTACACTTAGCGTAAGTGCAAAGAAATAGGTGGGCAAAATATGCAGAAATGGTATCAAATTCTTCATAGAAATACGGGGCTTAGTCCGTATGTCTGGGTGGTCTTTTACATCCTTCCGTTTTATTTCATCTTCCGGTCCTCCTCCACGTACGAAGTGGTGATTGGGATCGTGATGATCTTGATGTTTTTTGTATGCTACGTGCTCTCCTTTTTGTCTAAAGGATGGGCAGTCTACTTCTGGACGAGTTGGCAAATCATTATATCGATTGCGATGACCGTCCTGTTCGGCTACGTGTACTTTTCTCTGTTTCTGGCGTTTTTTATCGGACACATTCAAAACAAGATCGGCTTCTTTACCCTGTACACCATTCATCTGATCAGTACGGTCGTCACGATCAATATGGGCTTCTTATCGAAAAATGCGGAGTTCTTCAACCAGCTGCCCTTTGTCCTCGTCAGTCTCGTGGCTGTGATTTTGCTTCCGGTCACGACCTATAACTGGAACAAGCGGGAGAAGCTGCAAGGTCAGCTGGAGGACGCGAACAAACGGATTTCCGAGCTGGTCAAACTGGAGGAGAGGCAGCGAATCGCTCGCGATCTGCACGATACGCTGGGACAAAAGCTGAGTCTGATCGGGCTGAAAAGCGATCTCGCCTCCAAGCTGATCAGCAAAAATCCGAGCCGAGCGCAGACGGAGCTGGAGGAGATTCGGCAAACGGCGCGAATCGCTCTGAAAGAAGTGCGTGAGATGGTCACGCAGATGCGCGGGACACGGCTGGAGGACGAGGTGTTTCGGGTGCGGCAGATCACGAAGGCCGCCGAGATTGATTTTGTGCTCGAGGGAGACCCAAACCTGCAAAATACCTCGCTGATGACGGAAAACGTCCTCAGCATGTGCCTGAAGGAAGCTGTCACAAACGTAGTGAGGCACAGTGGTGCGACGACTTGCTCTGTCGTAATCGAGCCTTTGCGTACCGATCTTCTGCTCAAGGTGAAAGATAACGGAATCGGCATGGCAGAGGAATGCGCCTACCTGCGCGGAAATGGCTTGCGAGGTATGAAAGAACGTCTCGAATTTGTAAATGGAAGCATGGAGATCGACTCGGCTCAAAATGGCACTACTGTTACGATCAAAGTACCAAACGTCTTCAAACAATCGGAAAAGGAGGCTGGGGTATGATTCGTATCGTCATTGCTGAGGACCAACGGATGCTGCTGGGTGCGCTGGCTTCGCTGCTCGATTTGGAAGAGGATATGAAGGTCGTGGGACGAGCGAGCAACGGCGAGGATGCCGTCAAGCTCGTTCATCTGCACAAGCCGGACATCTGTATCATGGATATCGAAATGCCGATTAAAAGCGGACTGGATGCGGCAGAGGAGCTGAAGGGCTGCGGCTGCAAGGTGATGATTCTCACGACCTTTGCCCGCCCTGGCTATTTTGAACGGGCGCTGCGTGCAGGAGCGAACGGCTACTTGCTCAAGGACAGCCCCAGTGAGGAGCTGGCCAGCTCGATCCGCAGCATCATGGCAGGCAGACGGATCTACGCCGCCGAGCTGGTGGACGAAGCGTACGGCCAGGAAAACCCGTTGACGGAGCGGGAAAAGGAAGTGCTGGAGCTGATCGCCGACGGGAAAAACACCAAGGAAATCGCCAGTCAGCTTTTCCTCACCACCGGGACGGTTCGCAACTACATCTCCGTGATTCTCGACAAGCTCGGGGTCAGCAATCGCATCGAGGCGATTACCCATTTTAAAGAAAAAGGCTGGTTTAAATAAAAGGAGCTCGGATCATCCGGCTTCTTTTTTCTTGTATATGGGCCAAAATGATGTGGGGAAGTTCACGGAATGTTCACTTATGAGGGACCCTCCTCCTGTTATAACATGACTAAAAACAAAGAAGGATGATGCATAGGTGACGAACAAAATGTACGCAGATGCAAGGCTGCCTAGAAACGGAAAAGAAGGCATCCTGTTTTTATTGATTATCTCAATCATTTCTGTAAACACGATCGCACCCATTATTGTGGGGTTGGAACGTGGCTTTAGTAAGGAAACGTACTTAGAAACGCTAAAGATTCTTCCGTTTATGTGGGTCATCGCCGTTTTATCCGTACGGTTGATTGCAGGACCGATTGTGGGCAAGCTTTTGCCAAAATTCGTGGGACAGACAGATGGCTTCAATGCGCGAGTCCTTTTCACGATTTTACTAAATGTAACCGTGTTATCCCTTTGGTTATCGATTATCGGAACCTGGGTGGGGATGAGAGAAATCAGCTTGGCTCCGTTTGAGAAGTTCTTGCATATTTGGCCGAGAAACTTTGGCATCGCTTTATGGATTGAACTGTTGTTGGCACAGCCTATAGCGCGATTTGCCATGAAGAAATTACACGAAAGACAAGCGAGAAAAGCGGGGGGAGCCATTTCGTAGAAAGCGGATATGTGGAGCCCAAATAAATAAGGCAGCCAGCAAAAGCACTGGCTGTCTTTTCGTTTCTCCCTACTAGATGAGGTTACTGCAAAAGCGGAGATCTTTCTTTATGTTGCTACGACAGAGAGGGTTCGCGGAAGTATTGCAGCGGGTTCTCCTCCGTTGGAAGTACAGCACCAAGCTTACGAAGAACTTCCTCGGCAAATTGGAGATAGTTGGAGCCGGTTGAGGTAATCACGTTTTGATCGATGACCAGCAGCTCGCTTCGTTTGTTTTCCCAATTCATGACATCACGGTACTCAAGGTCTGTCGGCTCCAGTGAGGCTGTATACGTAATCTCCTGTAAAATGCCTGCTGCACCAAGCAAGGAAGGACCGCCGCAAATGGCTGCGAGCAATTGTCCCTGATCATAGAAGGCGCGAATCACTTTGATCAGTTCTTGGCTTTGCAAAAGAGGGTGGGGCGAGCCTCCGGGAATAACCAGTGCTGCGTACTCGTCCACCACGATGTCATTCACAGATAAGGCAGGAAGGTAGCGCATTGTCGATAACCCGGTAACGGCTTCGCCTTCCGATTTGGTCGAAAAAGTGACGAGGGTGTAATCCGTTCCCTTGAGCGCTGTTAGGAGAGTAACAATTTCAAATTCTGCGAAGGAATCATAGAGGAACAGCAATATTTTTTTCAACGAGATCACCCTTTGAATGAAGTGGAGGAAGCAGCATTTTTCGATCAAATCTATTTGATTAGTATATATCGCCATTTCTATTTTTTACAATACTTGGTTTAAGGGGCGTCTGCTATAAAAGAAAAAGGAGGGGTCATCACATGGAACGAATTGGAGTTTCATACGTAATCCAATTGGGTGCTTTGAAGAAAACAAATTCCCTGGTCCACATCTGAGAAGTGATCACGATTTTTTTCCTGTCTTTTTCAAAGAAGTAACCAGAGCCCTCTTGTTGTAAAAACAGCCATCCCTTTGCTTCAAGTGCGGATTTGAGTCTTTCGGCTGCAAGCCCTTGGCTGGCCTTTGTCCCATACCAAGCATATTCCCCATCGACAGCCAGTAGTTTGACGCGGTCGGTTGGATTTTCTTGTAACGACGAAACGACAGTGGATTTAGGTACAGAATCGAAGGGCAAGGCAGGGTAGAGAAAGGGAGGACGAGCTGCAAAAATACAAATCGCTAGGAAAGGGAGGAGACAAGCAAGCGTACCCGCCTTTTTATACATGTGCATGATCTTGCCTCCTTCCTCGTTATTGTGCAAATCGGAACATGTATCTGTTAGGTGTGGAAAACAGTGAGTGAAGATCAAGAAAAGAGGAGGAATAGCTTGTGACAGAACGTCTTCCATGCAAAACGGATGGGTGCAAAGCAACCATTCTCCCGGCGACAGCCGCTGAAACAGGCGGGATCTGCATGCCCTGCCATCAGGCGCAGGAACGGCAGAAACGCCGAGACTATGTGGAGAAGCACCGTAAAACGGTAAACGTATATGAAAACCTGAGTGACCCCGTGGAAATTCTCAAAATCATGCATGTACCGAGAAGGCACGATCCGCTGATTCAATATGTCCCATACCCGATGAGCAAGGAGCAGCTATATGTTTCCTTAGCAACAGATGAGGCTGGCAGAATGCTGAAGCACGCGCTGGAGCTTTTGGCTGAGGGAGACGAAGAGCAAGTAGATGGGATACTATCGTCGCTCGTGTGCTACCGGAATGAAAATATCGCCGCAGCTCTACCTGCGCTCATGGAGCAAGGCATGTACTATCCCGCCTTGTTATATAAGGATGCCTCTCCCGCCGTTCGAGATCGTTTGCTAGAGCAGGTAGAATGGGATGATGAGAATCGAAACCTGCTTTTACTCGCGCTAAGCTGGATAGGAGATCCTTTGGTCGTTCGGCGATTCCAGGAATGGAGGCTGCAACCACCTGAGTGGGGAGAGCGGCTTTTCGTACAGCCGGAGTTCTACGCCTTGGAAGGGGGCTGGGAGCTCACGCAGGAGGGGGATAGACGCGATTTGACCCACAGCTTGAGCTATGCGATTCGGGTGACGAGTGAGAAACCGCATTCAGAAGACGAAGTGTGCGCTGCTCGCTTTTTGACAACGAGTACTTCTACTTGTCCTTGGTGTGAAGGGAACCTGACCGTTCTCATGGATGTGGCAACTACGCATCCTTCTCTTGCTTATCTCGCGCTTTCCCTGGAACGTCTGAAAATACAGACGTGTGAGCGCTGCGGATGCTTCTGCACCATTTACATGGATGTAGATAGTGAGGGCGTGCCCGTATGGAGCCGATTTAACCACAAGCCTGATTATTTACGAAGCATAGATCCCGACGATTACAGTGGCGTATCGGATTACAGATTGACCTTGTCACCGGCGCCGCACTCTCCATTTTTTGCTGCGATCTGGACCTTGGACCAGCAGAATTCACAGATCGGTGGTCACCCGAGCTGGGTGCAGGATGCCGAGTATCCGAGCTGCCCATGCTGTGGCAAACGCATGCGCTTTATCGGTCAGATCGACTGGGCGGATTTTGTTCATCTGGGTGAAGGCATTTTTTATATGTTCGTTTGTCCAGAGGATAATGTGACAGCAACGTTGTATCAGCAAAGCTGAGAAGAGCCCGCGATGAACGTGGACTCTTCTCGTTGCTTGCCTGAACGGGGCCATTCTATTAGACCTCTTGCAGCTGGCGAATCACTTCTGCAACGAATGATTCCGCGGGCAGCAGGCGACCCTTTTCCTGAAGGATACGTCCTTCCTGCATGCGTTTGTCAAGCCAGTCGGTAATCCAGCCAGGGGCATAGCCGCCTTGACGGAATTCACCACCGGTACCGAAAGCGATCATTTTCTCATAATCAGCTACATACTGTTCGCGGCTGGTATCGGGGTATGACTTGGTGTAAAGCCAAAACTGCACATCGTACATCAGATACGACAGCTCATCTGCATGAAAAGAAAAATGGCCTTTTTCTTCCACAATTCGTGTGCAGATGCTGCGAATTTTCTGTTCGATCTGGTCCACTTCCGATACGCGAGTGCAAAGCTCCTCGAGCAGGGTGGAAAACTTCCCGTGGCTGACTTTGTATAGGTCCGCTTCCTTGTCCTCCGCAGAGGTATCGAATTCCTCTTCGCTCACCAAGCCCATGATGAACGCTTCGAAGTTTTCAGCGAGGAAAGTGATTTCATAATCATCCTCTTGATCGACGTGTATCACTTCAGGTTCACCGTCTCTGCCGCATGCCCGATAATCTAGCATCACTACGTCATGACCTGCTGATGGACAATCGCAGATCACCACGCCAATGTCGGGATACCCCCATTCCTCAATCATGAACCGACTGCCGAGATCCCCGCAGAGGGAATAGCTTTTCTCGCGCCCCACCCCTAGAATGCCTGAAATCGCAATATGATCTTCCGCCCAGGAGGTTGCCTCTTCTGTTGGAAAGCAGGTGTTCCTCGGTATTCCGCCATTTTGCTGCTTCATTAGTGCGAGATAGGACGAGGGCAGCTTGTATCCCAGCTCTTCCTCGATAGAGGCGAAGACTTCATCAGTGGGTGGGTCGGATTGATAGGACTTGCGTGCGTATTCACTGTCCTCCCAAAAGTCAGCCAGTGACAGACCTGAAAAGGGAACCTGCTTTGATTCAGACTCTTGGGACTTCGAGGCTGTTTTTTTGGCGGCCATCCGCTGTTCATCCTTTTGCTGTTTCTCCGCCTTTCGCAGGCTCCATTTTAAAAACATTTCGGTATTCGGATCTTCCGCTTCCAGCCTGTCTGCATCACGAAATGCCTGTACGGCTTCCTCATACCTCCTGAGGTGATAATAAGCAAAGCCTACCCGAAAATGCCACAGTGGATCTTCCTTGCCTCCGTCAGCAATTTTATTCAATTCCCGGAGAGCTTCTTCAAATAGTCCTAAGTTGTTGTACGCTCTGCCGAGTCGGTTGACTGCCTCATAGTCCCGTTCCTCCTCGGAAATGGCTAAGAGCAAGTCCACAATTTCCTGATGCTCGTCTTCTTCGTGCAATTGGCTCAAATGTTCCATAAGCGATTGGTCCATGGCGGCCTCCCAAACGGTTATTTTTCGTTTGAATCGAAAAGGGGCAAGCAGTCTGCTGCAGCCCTGATCATGAACGAATTTACATGGGAATAGCAATTTTCTGGTTAATCTAAAGGGTATGCTTTCCACCAAACATAACGAGTATAGCAAAATAATGGAAATGATACGACCTGATTCCTGACGGTTAATTGTAATTGATAATCATTATCATGCATAGATGGAGTTTACGAAGGTTGAGGTGGTAGATATGGATTCATCCACGTTTCATCATTTTTTGCAGAACGGGCTTGGAGATGTGTTGTTCAAGCTGCGGGACATTGAATGGGTAAAAGGATATCGTCACGGGCGGCTGCAGCAGCAGTTTACGCCCTCGTACGTGATGGTTGTCGTCACGGGAGGCAACGGGCGATTGACACTGGAGACAGAGGGACATCAGCTGCGCAAGGACGCGGTTTACTTGTGCCCGCCTCACGCTACCTTTGGGATCGATTCAAAATCATTGGAAGAAATAGAGAGAAAAGCTGGAAGCCTTCATTGGCGAGATTCCTATCCAATCCGCAGGGCAGCTTGGAATCCTTTGTCATACCATACTGGGCCACTGGCAGCAGGAGGATAGCTTTGGCCGCTTTCAGGGACAGCTCGCCTTCTCTGAATTGCTTCTGCATATTTTCAAGCACCAGAACTTCATCGGCAACGATTCAAAAAATGCGGTAAAGCTCGCAAAAGCCTATCTCGAAGAACATTATGCGGAGGATCTGTCGATCGAGCAGCTTGCCCGAATCGCGCAGGTAAGCCCCAAATATTTCGTCGATCTTTATAAAAAGACGTTTGGCATCAGTGCAATGGATTATCTGGGGGAGGTGCGGCTGAACAAAGCAAAGCAGCTGATGGCGAAATCGCCGACAAAGCTGCGAGACATCGCTCATCAGATTGGCTATCATGACGAGTTTTATTTCAGCCGCAAGTTCAAAAAAGAAGGATTGCCTTTTTTGTGAGCTTTATCACAGAAATTTTTACGGAAATATTCTACTATGGCAGCGAAACTGCTATTGTTGATTTCGACGGCGATGGAGCACTGGATTGTCCCTGCAAAAAAGGCTATCCCAATAATGTACGTTTGCCTACGTGACACCTCCCCATGGGTTCATATACTGTAGGGTACCTTTCTGCTCGATCGTAACCATCATGCATGAAGGAGAGGGTAGCCGTGGCAATCGGACAAATGACGAGAGTAAGCTTGCCTTACCCGACGACCTGGGACATTCAGGCCAGATTTGGAGGGAGACCGACCTCGCAGGGGACGTTGTTTCTTCAAAACGTCATCAACGGCAGGCTGCAAGGTGCTGTGAACTTTCGCGGCACGTTTATTCCCATTCAAGGAATCTGGAACGAAGCGGCCAGACAAATTGCTTTTGAAACCGAATTTGCTTCTTATGTGGGAACCTTGTTCAGCCAGGATGAACAGCTGCTGAACCTGCGCCATTACGTCCTGCAAGGAAATGTTGCGATGAGGTATCCTTCTATACGTGCGGGAGAGACCGGGACATGGACTGCTGTCACCCACGTCCGGTTGAGCCGCTAGCAGCAGAGGTCTTGTTAAAAAGGTTCTTTAATAAGGCAACGAAGGTGGGAAATATCGTTCGCTTTCCTCACAAAAGAAAAAGGCCGGCTTTCCTGCTTAGAGGGATAGCCGACTTTTGAAAGGCTCTTGGAACTTGCTCTGGATCAGGCAAGTTCTTTTCCTTTTGTCTCAGGCAAAAAGAACAGCACAAGCAGAGCAGCAAGACCAAAAGCGACAGATGTAATGCTAAATGCGACTCCAAGCCCCATAGTATTTGCCAATATACCAATGGTAAAGGGAGCGGAAGCGGCAACGGCTCGACCAAAGTTGTAACAGAAGCCTTGACCTGTTGCCCGAATGGCGGTCGGGAATAGCTCCGCAAGAATAGCGCCAAAACCACTGAAGTACCCAGAACCGAAAAACGCCACCAGAGGTCCAAGCAACAGCAGTTTTTCAGGGTCTTGCGAGAAGCCGTACAGCGGTACAAGGATTGCAGCTAGGGCAAAAAACAGGATGAACGTGATGCGTCTACCAATTTTATCTGCCAGTAGCCCGAAGATGACATAGCCGAGCCATGCCCCGACCTGCATAATGACAATCCAGCTCGTTTGCTTCATCAAATCAAGTCCAGCGCCGCCTTTTGCAACAGGCGTAGCCAAGTAGGTAGGGATCCAGGTGAATAAGCCCCAATATCCAAATTGCGCGCAAATACTTAATGCCGAGCCCAAGATGGTCCAGCGACGAACTTTTTTATCGAACAGCTTACCGACGCTACTGCCTTTTTCCTTGTGGGTCGCTTTTGCATTTTCTTTTTGTTTTTCTACCCAAATATCAGGCTCATCTGTTCCGAGACGGACCCAAATAGCAAACAGAGCAGGAATAATTCCAACGAAGAAAACGCCGCGCCAGCCAAAAGTAGGGAGGACGAGACCACTGATAACAGCGGCTAGACCGTAACCGATCGCCCATGAACCTTGCACCAGGCCCATGGCTTTCCCACGGTGCTTGGCGGGCCAGCTTTCTGTGATGAGAGCGGCACCTGCTACCCATTCACCGCCCATGCCGAGACCGACGATTAAGCGAGCAATCGCCAGTTGTGTGACTGTCTGGGAAAATCCACCCAGCGCTGTGAACAGGGCAAAGACAATCATGCTGATCATCAGCGCAGTCGTTCTTCCTTTTTTATCGGCTATCATCCCGAAGATGAGTCCGCCAAAAGCGGAACTGAGCAGAGTAAGAGAAGCCAACAATCCTGCGGTCGTTTGTGTCATTTGCAGGTCGGCCATAATGTATACAATGATCATGGCATATAAAGTCACGTCCATCGCATCCAGCATCCAACCGGTGCTTGCGGCTACTAGGGTTTTCCATTGTTTGGAGTTGATTTCCCGGTACCAGGGAATTGGACGGGAAGAAGTTTTCATTTGCGGGACTTTTTCCATTTACTTACCTCTCTTCTCTTTATGTTCTATTTTTATAAGGAAAGTAGCTCTGCGGGGACATCACAGGCCATTTTTTTAATTTCCTCTTCCTTTAATCCATGATCAAATAGCAATTGGATAAATTGGGAATAGCCTTCGGTTGGAGTCGGATGGTTGACTTGTCCAAAGTCTGTCTGCAGAACACACCGATCGAAACCGAGCAACTTCATACCGTGGATGAGTTCGTCAGGCTGGATGGACTGCCAGCTAGGCATCAGCGTCAACATCGACTTCTCTACGAATGCCCCCATCTTTACCAGTTCTAGCTGAAGCGAGAGGTCCATTTTATTAATCTTCAGGTCCGGATGGGCGACAAGGATCTTTTCAAGTCCGCGTTCTGAAGCGATCTTGACCAGTGCCTTCGTTTCCAGTGGAGAAAGGTGTCCGGTCGCGAGGACAGCATCGGAGCCTTTGATCAAATCGACGATCTCATATACGACAGGCAGAACTTGTCCGTCATTACCAAAAATCGTGATTCCTTTTTGCGGCAGAAGCCGAATGGTGGATTTTTGCTCCTTGTAATCGCTCTTGCCTCCGTAGTAATCTAGGTGGTGCTTGGCGGAGCCAGTAGGCATCCAAATGATTTTGGCGCCTTGCTGGATTGCTATATCTACCGCATAAGGGTTCAGCCCTCCGACGTATTCGTTTAGCACGAGAGAGCCATACACTTCTATCCCTTTAACAAATTTGGTTACGATCTTGGCTCTGGAGACGGTAGATTCCTCGTGCGCTTTTAGAACAATAGCCCGCATACCGGCTGCCAGAGCTTGCTCAGCCAACTCAAAATCGTCAACAGAACGCGGGAAAATGCTTGGACTGGAATGAACGTGAATATCGATTGCATTTTTTATCCCTAACATGCTTTTCTTTCACTCCTAGATGAATGGTGTATGATCGTTCGTTGAAATTAGAGCTTTAACGAGCGGATGTCTGGTTTCCCGCTGGCATCGTTGGGAAGTGTGATCTCTACTGTTGGATTCGTCAGTGCTTTGACCATGGTTCCGGTTTGCTCACGAATTATTTTGATGATTCCGTCATGTCCGGTTACGACGATATCTGCCCACTCCTTGATCATCTGGATGCTTTTTGTGCTTTCGTCATCGTCCCAGGTCATGGCTGCTTTTTCTGTCATCAACTCGTATCTGTTTTTGATTGCGTCTGATGCCAGGACCCATTTTTCGTGATTATACTCAAAAAACAGGGAGCACAGTCCAGGCGTATGTCCCGGGGTGAGTCGCCAATGGATTCCTTCTACTTCTCCCGCGCTACCAGTAAGAAGCGTGAGCCGTCCACTTTCTGCGAGAGCTTGGTACATTTCTACCGGGACGGCTAGATCGGTCCTTCCATTCATTCGGATGTGCTCGACTTCATTTTCGTGCATATAAAATTGAGCATTTTCAAAAAGGGGGTAATTGACTGCGTGATCAAAATGAAAGTGACTTATAAAAACGCTTCCAATTTGTTCGTTGGCGACTTGCAGTGCATCCAGCCTAGAGAGTAATGAATATCTTTCATTAAATCCAGCGGTATCAAACAAGATCGCTTTCGAGTGATTCGGTCGGATCAATGCGCAGCTGCTCCACCCTAAAAAGCCTCTGCTTGATTTACCAGGGAAGCCTTCGTATAAAATGTCTACTTGCATGAGGACTCCTTTCTAAAAATAGAATGAAATGAAAATTTGTAATACAAATTTGTGTTACAAATACAGCGTTCTATTGTGTGAAATAGAAAAAACTTGTACAATTACTCATATAGAATACAAAAGGTCGAGGAATTTGTCTACTTTTAATTGATGATTTCTCGATAGTTATAATACAAATTTATTGTAATGAGTGAGCTCCGTGATTTTTTTTAAAACCTGTTCTTGAGTAGAACCTAGTTCTATCGTTACAATCAGAAAAACACATCACGGAAGCATCGCATGAACCGCATAGAAAAAAACGCGGAGGATACATATGGATAAAAAAGAAAAAATATCGCAAAAAATTTCGCGTGAGCTACTGACGATGATTGAGGAAGGTAAGTTTCCCCCAGGCTCTAAGCTGCCGACAGAAATGGAGTTAAGTGCCAGGTTCGGGGTTAGCAGAGTGCCAATCCGCGAAGCACTCAGTGTGTTGAAAGCGATGGGAATCATTACTTCGCAGCAAGGTGGGGGGAGTTATGTAGAAGATATCCAACCTTTCTCTTTGATTCAGCATCTCAACATGCACGGTGGAAATGCGGAGCATATCCGGTATCTATTTGAGATGAGACAAATTTTAGAACCTCAGGCTGCCTATCTAGCAGCATTGCGACGTTCACCCGAGGATTTGGCGGAAATGCACAAAGTATTAAAGCTCTTAGAGGACGATCTCTCTACTGAGGACAAGACTGGCGTTGAATCAGACTTTGCGTTTCACCGCGCCTTGATCCAGGCGACGCACAATCCAGTGATGATTCAAACGATGGAAAGCTTGTCTTCTCTTTACATGAGTACACTTGCGATTACGCTCAAGCAAAATATCGGGCTGAAGCGGAAACGAGAGATCGTCTACAAGGAGCACCAAAATATTGTGCTCGCGATCGAAGCGGAGGAGCCGGAGCTGGCCAAAGTGCAATGCTCCATACATTTAAAAAATGCTGAGAAGAAGCTGTTCTTGTTATTTAACGATGATGAAGGAATGGATTGAGGAACTGCCCGCGACCAGAAGTATATCGTTATCAGGTTGACGTTGAATTAGTGTTTGAATCAGTAAAAATGCAGAGGTCTGTTTGACAGTTGAAGAGATGCAACGGCAGTCTGGATGGCTAGGTAGCACGCCTCCTGTGCTGCCGTTTTTTTAGTTTCCATAACGGAACGAAATTTGTAATACAAATAACGTGATTTTTCTTGCCAAACACACCTGTGAATATTATTATTGTTTTGTAAAATTGCAATTTATAAAGGTGAATTCTCGTTTGGCGAACTTATTGTTTTAATAGTTGTAATGCAAATAAACTGTTTTTAACCAAAACGGTTAAAGAAAGAAGGGGAAATATGCGAAGAAAGGTATTGACTGCCGAACATCTGACCCAGATCCAAGCGATCGTAGCCACTGGTAGGGTACTGACGGATGAGAGCGACCTTTTCAGCTATTCTTTTGACGGTTCGTTTGGAACATATTTGCCGGATGCTGTCATTCAGACGAAAAGCGTCGATGAGCTGGCTGCTCTTGTGAAGCTCGCGAACCGCGAAAAGATCCCTGTCTATCCGCGAGGGCAATCGACAAGTTTAAGCGGTGGACCGCTTCCAGTTAAAGGCGGAATGGTCTTCGATTTATCCGTCATGAATGATGTCTTAGAAGTATACGAGGAGGATCTCGTCGCCGTCGTCTCACCCGGTGTGCTGACGGCAGCGATTCACAAAGCGGCAGAACAGCGAGGACTCATGTACCCGCCTGATCCAAGCAGTTCCCACGTCTCGACGATCGGAGGAAACTTGGCGGAAAATTCAGGTGGTCCCAAGGGCTTGAAATATGGCGTGACAAAGGATTATGTCATCGGGCTTGAAGTCATCACACCCGAAGGAGAGATCATTCAAACAGGCGGACGAACCGTAAAGAATGTGACCGGTTATGACCTGACCAAACTGATCGTAGGGTCGGAGGGAACGCTCGGCATCATTACAAAAGCAATATTGCGTCTAATCCCCAAGCCACAGCAAACCGCGACGATGATGGCAATCTTTGATTCCCTTGTTGATGCGGGAAGTGCAATCTCCAAAATTCTATCGTCAGGAATCTTGCCTTCCAAAATGGAGCTGATGGACCAGGCGTCGATCGTCGCCGTCGAGCAGTACGAACCACTGGGTCTTCCGACAGATGCTGCTGCTCTCATCTTGATTGAAATGGATGGGCACCCCCTTGCCCTAAAGGCAGAAACGGAACAGGCAGCTGCCTTGTGCCAAGCTGTCGGGGCGAGAGAAGTGCGAATCGCCAAGGATAAAAAAGAAGAAGCAGAACTGTGGAAAGCGCGAAAGCTCGTTTCTCCCGCGATTGTAAGAATCAAGCCAACGAAGATTTCAGAGGATGCGACGGTACCACGAAGCAAAATTCCGCAAATGTGTGAGCGTTTGCAAAAAATTCGCGAAACGTACAAAATCCATCTCGTCGTTTTCGGGCATGCTGGGGACGGTAATCTTCACCCGAATATCATCTGTGACAAGACGGATGAGGAAGAAATGCGGCGAGTGGAGCAGGCTGTTACTGCGATATTCAAAGCAGCCATCGAGCTGGGAGGAACTCTCTCCGGTGAACACGGCATTGGCACGATGAAGGCTCCTTTTATGGAGATGGAGCTTGGCGCAGCTGGCCTGGATATGATGAGGCGGATCAAGCATGCGTGGGACCCTAATGAGATCATGAACCCTGGAAAGATTTTTCCAGTTCCGGGACAAAAATTGGAGTTGAGTTAGGGTGGATTCGACACAAAAGCAATTGCGAGAAGAGCTTCTATACGATAAAACCAACAATTGTGTCCAGTGTGGCTACTGTTTGCCCGTTTGTCCGACATACGTGGCCTTCGGCAAAGAGACACATTCCCCTCGCGGCAGGATTAACCTCGTCAAAATGGTAGGAGAAGGCAGGATTACGAATTTGTCCGTTTTGGAAGAGCCTTTTGATTATTGCTTGGGGTGCCGCGCATGTGAAACGGCTTGTCCGACTGGGGTGGAATACGGTGCGATTCTGGAGGCGACGCGGGCTGCTATCGTAAGACGGAAACGATTTACGGTACCTGTTCGCATGCTGCGCAAGTCGATGCTGAAAAAGGTGTTTCCAAGTCGAAAGATGATGAATCTGACGGGAGACGCTATGTGGCTGTATGAGAAAAGTGGACTGAAAAAGGCACTGCGTACGTCCGGGATTACGAAAGCGCTCCCTTTTCATCTGGGAGCTTTCGAGTCGATCGTACCTCCGCCTGTGTCGCCAGCTGAGCGGAAGAGAGCGCCCGGGGAAGTAAAGGCAAGGAGAGCGAAGCAATTCACCATCGCCTTTTTTACCGGTTGCATCATGGATGCCATGTTTCATCGTATCAATCAGTTATCGATTCGTTTGCTGTCAGAGGCAGGCTGTGATGTCATCGTCGTGCAAAATCAAACCTGCTGCGGAGCGCTTCATGCCCACTCCGGAGAAATGGAAGAAGCCAAGGAGCTTGCGAAGCGAAATATTGAAGCATTTGAGAAAGTCAATGCGGATTATATCGTGAACAATGCGGGTGGATGCGGAGCTATGAAGGTCGAATACGGTCATTTGCTAGCTTCTGAGGAGGAGTGGGCAGAGCGGGCAGAAGCTTTTTCCGCCAAATCCAAAGACATTAGCCAGATCCTGGCCTTGTGCGATTTACCGCCTTTCAATCCGCGAGAGGAAAGAGTCACCTACCAACGCTCCTGCCATATGACCAATGTGCAAAAGGTGTCAAAGGAACCAATCGACCTCTTGAAGCGTGTACCGGGCATACAGTTTGTCGAGATGGACCAGGCAGAGATGTGCTGTGGCTCCGCTGGTATCTACAACATTGTGCATTACGATGCTTCGATGCAGATTTTGGATGAAAAAATGCAGCATGCAAAGGCAACTGATGCAGCGATCATCATTACGACAAACCCTGGCTGCTTGCTGCAAATGAAGCTCGGAGTCGAACGCGAAGGATTGAGCCAATCGGTTCGCGTTCTCCACCTGATCGAGTATCTTGCTGAGGCAGCTGGCATTTCGGTACCAGACGAAAACTGACAATCAAACATACGCCAAAGATGTGGGGGAGAATACATGTACGACTTTGCAGTGGTTGGGGGAGGAATTGTCGGTCTTTCTACGGGAATGGCCCTGTATCGACAATATCCGAATGCGAAAGTGGTAGTGATTGAAAAAGAAGTGGCTGTAGCAGAGCACCAGACTGGTCATAACAGCGGAGTAATTCACTCTGGCATTTACTACAAGCCAGGCAGCTTTAAAGCGCGATTTGCCAGACAAGGCAGCAAATCCATGACGGAATTTTGTCAGGTGCATGGAATCGATCATGATATATGCGGAAAGGTGATCGTGGCGACGAAGCCCGAGGAGCTGCCGCTGCTCGATAACTTATATACTCGCGGCTTGCAAAATGAGCTGGCGATTCAAAAGATTACTGCAGAGGAACTAAAAGAAATCGAGCCGCACGTCAAAGGCTTGGGGGCTATCCGCGTACCCATGGCGGGAATCGTGAATTACAGACAGGTGAGTGAGAAGTTTGCTGAAATCATCCGCGGACATGGCGGGGAAATTCGTCTGGGGACGAAAGTGGAGAATATCCGGGAGGAAGCGGATGCGGTAACGATAGAGACCAACCGAGGCACAGTGAAGGCGCGGATGGCGATAAACTGTGCCGGACTGCATAGTGACCGGTTAGCGACCGCCGCCGGCTATCAAACAGACATGAAAATCGTACCGTTCCGTGGGGAATACTACAAGCTCAAACCAGAAAAGCGGTACCTCGTAAAGCATCTGATTTATCCGGTGCCGAATCCGAAATTTCCGTTTCTCGGAGTGCATTTTACTCGCATGATCAGCGGAGAAGTGGACGCGGGACCAAACGCTGTGCTCAGCTTCAAGCGGGAAGGCTACCGGAAAACGGACATCAATCTGGCGGATCTTGCTGAGGTACTCACCTACGGAGGCTTCTGGAAGCTGGCCAGCAAATTTATGAAGGAAGGGATGGAAGAATATTATCGTTCCTTCAGTAAAGCGCGCTTCACAGCCAGTCTGCAAGAGCTGATTCCCGAGATTCAAGAAGACGATCTGATCCCGGCACCGGCAGGGGTACGGGCCCAGGCGTTGAAGAGCGATGGCAATATGGTGGATGACTTTCACATTATTTTAGGAAAACGTACGGTCCATGTGTGCAATGCGCCTTCTCCGGCTGCTACTGCTTCGATCGAGATCGGTAAAGAAATCGTCAGCCGCATCCCGGAGCAGTCCCATTTGCTCGCAGCTGTCTTATAAAAGGGACATGCAAAAAAACATCTTAGGGAGCTGCTGAAAAAGCCCTTAAATAGAGTAAAGAAGCTGGGGAAATGTTCGTTTTTCTTCAGCTTTTTTTGATCCTATTCGGTCTAGAAAATGGACTTGCGACTTGTGGCATAGAAAATTTCCTTTTCATGATGGTGAAAGCATGCAATTGGGTAAATTAGCAAAGAGTGCATAGCGGAAGGGAGATGAAAACGTGAAACCGATGACAGAGCAGCATGTCACCTTGCACGGCTTCAACAATTTGACCAAGTCTCTGAGCTTTAATATGTACGACATTTGTTATACGAAAACGAGAGAAGAGCGGGAAGCGTACCTCGAGTACATAGACGAGCAGTACAATGCAGACCGTCTCACCCATATTTTAAAGACCGTTTCGGATATCATTGGTGCTCACGTCTTGAATATTGCCAAGCAGGATTATGTCCCACAGGGAGCAAGTGTCACCTTTCTCGTCTCGGAGGGGCCGGTCGTGGAGGTCCCAACTGAGTCGTACGAAGAATCGCCGGGACCTTTGCCCGACTCGGTAGTCATGCAGCTGGATAAAAGCCATATCACCGTCCATACGTATCCGGAATACCATCCCGACGAAGAAATCAGTACGTTTCGCGCGGATATCGACGTGTCGACCTGTGGAGAGATTTCTCCGCTAAAAGCCCTCAATTACTTGATCCACTCGTTCGAGACGGACACGATGACCATTGATTACCGCGTCCGTGGCTTCACTCGTGATATCGATGGCAACAAGCTGTTCATAGACCATGATATCAGCTCCATCCAAAATTACATCCCGGATGAAGTCATCGAGCTGTACGACATGATCGATGTGAACGTCTACCAGGAAAATATTTTTCACACCAAATGCAAGCTGAAACGCTTTGATTTAAATAATTACCTGTTCGGCTATACCAAGGACAAGCTGTCGCCCGAGGAGCAGCGGGAAATCACAGAGCGGCTGCACAACGAGATGGACGAAATTTATTACGGGAAAAATATTATCCGGTAGCGAAAGCAAGCTAAAAGGAGCAGGAGGGATTCCGGCTCCTTTTCCTATGCGGAAAAAAGGGAGAAGAGGATTAATCATCAGTATGTTCGCAGCAAAAAGTTGGCTGTGCACGGACAACATCTCGATTGAGCGTCTGCTGAAAATGGGGCATATGGATTGGATCATTTCCTTGTGTGCGGAGATGGGCATCCATCCGATCAAGGCGATCAAGATGGCGACGTACAATACCGCAAAATCCTACCATATGGATCATCTCATCGGCTCTTTGACGCCGGGACGTTTCGCAGACATCGTCTTGACGGATAGCCTGTCGAAAATTAATCCGCTTTACGTCTTTAAAGACGGGGAACTGATTGCAAAAGATAAAAAAATGGTAAAGAATTCGGAAATAGACTACTCGGCTATGGTCACGAAGGGCATACCCGGATTGGATGACCTGGCACCGGAGCAGCTGGATATTGAACCGTTGGAAATTTCTGAAGACGGTACAAAAGCAAAGGTGTATCTATTCGATGTGTACGGCCGCGGCCACGCCAAATTTTATCAAGAGGTGTGGGTGCCCGTAAAAGATGGCAAGATCGTACCAGAATACGAAGGCGAAACGTATAGCCGCCTGTCTGTCATTCGCCGCTATGCAGATGGAAAACGCCATGTCGTCAATGGGTTGTTTAAAGGTGTGTTTGTGGAGCGCGGTGCTGTCGCAACCTCGTGGCCAGCCCCCATCCCTTATTTTGTCGTAGTCGGGCAGGAAAGTGATGAAATGGCTTACTGCGTCAAAGAGGCGGACAAGTATTCAGGAGCTTGCATCGTAACGGAGAGCCATGCCAACAAAAGCGTTATGCCGATTGAAATTTACGGCATGATGACGAATATGACCGTGGATGAGCTGACCTCGAGTGCGAGTGCGATCGATGCGGCCTTGGAGGAGCTGGGTAACCGGAACGAAGGGGAGCCGGTTGTAAATAAGCTTTTGAGCTTGTTTATTTCCCTCCATCGCTTCCGCTTCATGGAATAAAAGAGAGAGAAAGTAGCGGGCAGAGGATAGGAAGTGGGTTCTAGGGCTTGGGCGGGACGGTGCTGGGGAGAAGAAGCATCGCCCTGCCCTTGCAAACTCATGCTTTTGTAAGCGGTAACAAAAATCCCTGCGTTTCGAAAAAAATGGTTCACCTGTACGGATCGTGAATTTTCATCAGAAAGAGGGATGGTATATGCAAAGGAATCACTCGAGCGAGCTGCAAATGAGCGGGACATTAACCAAGCGATGGATTATTTATTTAGTGGGCATTTATATATTGACTCTTGGCATCAGCTTGGCGATCCGAGCAGGCATTGGGATCTCGCCGCAGAGCAGCTTGACCAGAACGATGACACTGATTTATCCGGGACTTACCCAAGGAACGTATTCGTTCATGCTGGAGCTCCTCATGCTTTTATTCGCGTATTTGGTCCTGCCGAAGGATTTCAAGCTGAAGAACTTTGCCGGGCTCATTCCTGCCCTCGCGTTGAGCTTGTTTTTGGATTTAAATCTGATGCTGACCAGCTTCATACAGCTCGAAGTCTACTACGCAAAAGTCATCCTTCTCGCATTTGCAGATGCAGCCTTGGCCTTTGGACTCTTTCTCATGATTCAAGCCAACCTCGTCCTGATCCCTGTCGATTTGTTCGTGAATACTCTCTT
Organism: Brevibacillus centrosporus; assembly: GCF_046622605.1. Lineage (NCBI taxonomy): Bacteria > Bacillati > Bacillota > Bacilli > Caryophanales > Paenibacillaceae > Brevibacillus > Brevibacillus centrosporus. Next base: position 818,573 of record NZ_CP176856.1, read on the forward strand.
TAAAAAGACGCAAAAGAAATGGGGGAATATCAAAACGGTTTTCGATTGCTCCTTGCTGGTTGTATCCGCGTGCATTGGTCTCCTTTTCCTGGGGGAGATCAAGTTTATAAGAGAAGGTACGATCATCAATGCGATCCTGGTGGGGCAGTACATCAAGCTGTATACGTACTTGTTTAAAAGAGCAAAAGCGAGCAAAACGAATGATGATCCTACTCTCATCAACGGGTAGAAAAACGAAGAAAACGGCCGGAGCGATTCCGACCGTTTTTTCATACAGGAAAAATTTCACTTCGCTCCTGCACGCTTCAAGGCTTCCGCCATTTCCAGATACCCACGGCTTTTCGCATGCTGGAGTGGCGTGACCCCGTCATGGTCTGCCAAATTCACATCGGCGCCATGTTCGATCAGAAGATTGACGATCTTCTGATGTCGTTCGCTGCCATCGCCCAGGATGACGGCTTCCAGCAGGGCTGTCCAGCCGAGGCGATTGACATGATCGATATCGACATCGGAGTGGGTCAACAGCTCTTCGACGATCTCGACATGGCCACGGTCTGCCGCAGGGATCAGACCCGTTCCGCCAAAGCGGCTTGTTGCTCGTGGCTCTGGAGCATGGTGTTCATATTCATTTCACAGCCGGATAGAAGCAGTGTCATCGCAATCAATGATTTTGTACTCATGATCACGGGCAGCAAGGCGACCCCTCCCCCTTCTGCTGACTTGAAATGGCTCATTTTTCCTATTATTCCATAGTCAGCTCAGCTTGGGAATCTCCAGCCCAATCGCCAACAGGGGTAACGGTGTAGGTGGTGCCTGCAGACAGCTTGCCGTTTTGCTGGATGTCAAAGATACCGACTGCCCCTTTGCGGCTGGAGTACTTATAGGTTGCCAGCAGCTTCTCGCCATTTTCTGCCGTCAGCTCAACACTGCGTCCGGAGAACAGCTCATCACGTGGATCATCTGCCAGAGTGACGGCGATCGACGTTTCCGAGAGTGCTTCTGCTTCGGTGATTTCGAGTGGATCGATCTCTTCTGCGACAAACGAAGGATTCTTGATCGTTGCCCAATCAGAAGTGACCGTGTATTTCACACCTGGAGTCAATACTTGTCCTTCAGGCAGTCGGAATTTCGGTTCCTGCACGCCATCAGTGGACTGGGTAAATGGCACGTATTTCGCCACAATCGATTGACCGCCCTCAGGTGTGATCGTGACCTCTCTAGCTTGCATGGAGGAAATGATTTGATAGGTAGTGCCGTTCGCCCGGTTGTTTTGATCCAGCACGAAAGCATTGTCTCCACGGCCAGCACTGTAGGCGGAAATGACGTATCCGTAGTCGGTGACATTGTCGGATCTCAGTGCTTCGACCTCAAAGGTATCGTTGGTAACCTGTCTGCTTTCGTTCATTTGCAGCAAGGTTGCGTTTCCTGTGAAGGCTCCTGCCTTATTGCCTTTGTAGGTCAGGTTATAGGTTGTACCTGCTTTTTGCACGGAAGTCGGTACGATGTAAGTGGAAATGGAGCCTGTTTTCAGCCGCGGCAGGTTTGTCAGTGTCAGGCCGTCATTGAAGACGAAATCGGCCTTTGCCTTCGCAAACACTTCATTCTCGGCAGTCAGTGGCGCATCGAAGGTAACGATGAGTGTGATGGCGTTCAACGATTGTACGCTTGTAATTTTCGCTTTCTCGGAAGGGATCGCTTTTTGCGCTGTTTTCAGCAGGTAGGCAACCTCGCCGCGAGAAGCAGCCTGATTACCTGAGTAGAAGCGCTCCATCCAGTAGTTTACGGATTTCACGTCACGGCCCAGAGCCTTCGAGACGATTTGAACGAGCTCGGCATCTGTGACTGTTCCGGTGGGATTGAATTGTCCGTTCGCAGCTTGCATGATTCCCAGTCCGACCAGCTCAGAAGCGTATTTGTATGCCCATGCTTTCGGCTGTACGTCTGTCAGCTGTGCGGGGTTCTTTGCTTTGCCTTCCAGTTTAAACGCCTTTACGACCATTTTGGCCAGCTCGGCACGGTTGATTTGGTTGTGGGCGCCCATCGAGTGATCGCTGTAGCCGTGCATGACTCCTTGGCGAGCCAGCTGGTTTACGGCTTCGGTAATTTCCTGGGCTGTGAGTGGGGAAGTGGCGGCGTGAGTGGTCAGTGCTGCAAAGGGGAGAGAGGCAGTTCCCAATGCAGCAGTCAGTACCATAGCGGCTACTTTATTTGAAATCTTTTTCATAAGAAAGTCCTCCTCGTATCGGATCGTGTTGGCTGGTGTCGCTTGCCTTACTCATAGGATAGAGGAGAGACCTAAACTGCCTAGAAACGTGGTCTTAAAAGAAACGAAACTAGATATTAAAAAAAGCTAAACTCGGGTTTAATCAAACCGTAAAGCGGTATCCTGCCCCCCAGACAGTCTCGATGTACTGGGGATTGGACGGGTCCATTTCGATTTTCTCCCGCACTTTTCGGATATGCACGGTCACTGTCGCAATGTCCCCGCTGGAGTCCATACCCCAGATGCGTTCAAACAGCTCATTTTTGCTGAAAACGCGATTCGGGTGCGTCGCTAAAAACTCAAGCAGCGTAAATTCGCGCGTCGTGAAAATGACTTCCTGATTTCGTACATATACCCGGCGGGACGCTTTATCGATGATGAGTCCACGAATATGGATCTCGTCCTGAGGCGACTTCTCCTGGTTGCCCAGCAGCCGCTCGTAGCGAGTCAAATGCGCTTTGGCCCGGGCGACCAGCTCACTTGGGCTGAACGGCTTGGTAATATAATCGTCCGCGCCGAGGTTGAAGGCGCGGATTTTATCAAACTCCTCTTTTTTGGCTGAGACGATCAGGATAGGAACTTCTTTGGCCTCACGGATCTTGCTGCACAAAGAAAAGCCATCCAATCCGGGAAGCTGCAGGTCGACGATGATCAGGCTGTATTCCTCGCGCAAAGCCAGCTGCAAGCCTGCATCACCACGATGGCACAGGTCGACAGTAAAGCCGTTAAGCTCAAAATAATCGCGTTCCAGCTGGGCGATCGTCGTCTCGTCTTCAATGATCAGGATTCGTGTCATGCGTGTTCGCCTCCGTGTACAGACGTGCGTTTTAAAGTGAAGAACAGGCTGGTGCCACTGCCTTGCTCGCTGGTCACCCAAATTTTCCCGCCATGTCCCTCGATGATTTCACGGGCAATCGCTAACCCCAGACCACTGCCACCTGTCGACGAGTTGCGCGACTGCTCCGCACGATAAAAGCGTTCGAACAGATGAGGGATGGCCTCTGGAGGGATTCCCATGCCGTTATCGCGGATTTCCACGGTGACCCACTGACTATCCAAAGTCAGTGCCAGATCAATCCGTTTTTGCGGTTTGTCCATAAATTTCTGGGCGTTGTCGATGATATTGACGACCGTGCGCTTGAGCTTTTCCACATCTGCAAGGACCCATGCCGGCTTGCTCGTCCGCCGGGTCCAAGCTATCTGGATGCCCTGCTCCTGCAAACTGTAATGGAGCTCATCGATGCAGTCATCGAGAAACGAAGCGAGGTTCACGGGCTCAAACGTAAACGGCACCTGCTTTAAGTCCAGCTTGGAGTAGAGGAACAGCTCGTCGACCAATTTGTCCAAATCGACAGCTTTGGAGTAGATGATTTGCACGTATTTGTCCATTTTCTCGGGCGTATCGGCGACCCCGTCCCGAATTCCCTCAATGTAGCCTTTGATATTGGTAATTGGCGTTCGCAGATCATGAGAAATATTCGAGATCAGCTCTTTGCGGTTCTCCTCGTCCTGCAGACGGAGCTGGACGGATTCCTGAAGCCGTTTTCGCATGTTTTCAAACGCTTCGTTCAGCTTGCCGATCTCATCCTTTGAATGCAGGTCCAAGGCAAATTGCAGATCGCCCTCCTGGATGCGCTCCGCCGAGCTGCGCAGGAGATTCAGCGGCTTGATCACGCTTTTGGTAATCCAGCGGTAGAGAAGCATGTTGGCGATGACGAGCACGCCGATCAAGATAAACGACAGGATCGGAAGCAAGCGGCGAGTCACCTCAGCAAACGGACTGCGTTCCCGAATGACGAATACGCTGCCTTTGGCGCCATCCGAGTAGACGAAGTCGAATTTGGCGTAGGCGTAAAAGCGCTCCCCGATGTTAAAGGTGTTGCGAATCTGGCTGTTGTTTAAATCATAGGGGGGCAGAAACTGCTCCAGCTCTGGCTGATGAAAGGTAAAGGACTCAAAAACCTGGTTGCTTTCCCGGCGCACGTAAAGTCCGGCTCTAACCGTCCGCAGCTTGAAGTCATAGTCGACGAGCAGGTCTTTGTTCAGCAGCTCGTCCGGGTCGTTCTTGGCGAGGTATTTCAACTCGAGGAAGATCGATTCTTCCTGTTCGGTGAGTGGATTTAGCTGATAATGGACTTTGTAAAAATCGCGTAAGCTGTGCAGATCTCCCGTAGCGGCAATGGTAAACAAGCCCGCCGTCACCCCAAACATCAAGAGGCTCAGGACCAACATCCCGGTGTAGGAAAGCAACAGTTTGATACGGATGGACATGGACTCACCTCCGTCAGTCGTGACAAGTCCATTATATACAAGCCGATGATTCGGTAAAGCCTATAAAAAAATCTCTCTTCCGCAATGAGGGGAAGAGAGCGTAATTTTACTGGCGATTATATCTCTGCCAAAGAATCATCAGGCTTAATCAAAAACCATAAGAAAATCGCAATCAAAATAGGGATGATGCTCGAGAGCAAAGCCATATCCCACCCCATGTTTTGCGCGATCCATCCGCAGATAATAGGGGAAAAGACAGCGCCCACATTTCCCCATGTATTCATCCAGCCACTCACCGAACCGGAGAACTCGCCGCCTTTGTCAGCCGCGATCGCCCACGATGTGACGACGGGCAGCCCGAGAGAGCCCAAAGCCAGTGACAGCCAGAGAACATTGAGCCAAGGATCGGAGGTAATCGAGGCCAGATAAATGGTGACGATAAAAATAGCTAACCCTGTCATGGCAGGGACACCACGGGCGATCATTCTTGATTTTCCTTTCCGCAGACCAGAAAAACAGGGCGAGAGTGGGACGACGGCGTCTTTGTCATCAATCCACAAAAGGCAGAGAGCTTCGGCAGGATCGCTCTGCAAAAACAGCATGCGGAAATCGAGATAAAGCAGAAAATCGATTCGGGTATCTCGCTGTCTACGCTGAGCGGGGCGATTGAGCATGCGAAGACGTCGAGCTAGCATTAGAAGCCGCTACTTACAAAAAGATAAAATCAGTTATACTATTCAGTAAGTATGAGACCTACGTGAAAGGCGGAAAAAAGAGATGAAAGTAGCAATCGCGCAGCTTACTTCCACGATGGATAAAACAGAAAACCTGCAAAAGGCGGCAGCGTACATCGCGAAGGCGAAAGCGTCCGGGGCGGATTTTGTGATCCTGCCTGAGATGTATCTCGCACCCGCCACGCCGAAAACGGGTGTGACACCAGCACAGGTAGCCGAACCATTGGACGGTCCGTTCGTGACCGGGCTGGCAAATGCGGCACGTGAGCAGGGTGTCTACGTCGTATGCGGAATCTACGAATCGATTCCAAACGATCCTGACCGTGCCTACAATACGACGGTGTTCCTCAACCGCTCCGGAGAGCTGATCCATACGTACCGCAAGACTCATCTGTACGATGCGTTTTCATTCGTGGAGTCGGACGCCATCGCACCTGGAGACAATCCGTATCAGGTGGTTGAAACGGAGTTCGGCAAAATCGGGCTGATGGTATGCTACGAAGTGCGATTCCCCGAGATTGCTAGACAGTTTGCACTGCAGGGGGCGGACATCCTGTTCGTACCTGCGGGCTGGGTAGCTGGCGCTATGAAGGAAGACCACTGGGAGACACTTGTACGCGCGCGCGCGATCGAGAACACGATGTTCGTCTGCGCAGCCGATCAGGTGGGGAATATTTTTGCAGGACGCAGCTTGATCGTGGATCCGATGGGGGTCTTTCTGGCGAGTGCCGGAGAGGAAGAAGCACTCATCGTCGCCGAGCTTGACATGGACCGGATATCGCGCGTTCGCGGCAAATTGCCAAGCGTGGCTAACCGTCGTCCTGAGTTTTATATCAATTAATCTCGTTTCGTGCGGAAGGGGGCGTGAGCTTTTAGCCCCCTTTTTTTGTACAGTAAGAATTTATTAGATTCTTAGCCAGTATAAGTGCAACTAAGGCTCCACCGCAAAGCTTGGCGGAGCCAAGTTTTCTAACTGGCAAGAAACCGAAGCAACCTTAAATCCGGTGATAACACGGAGACGGGTTGCTTCCTTTTTGCCAAAATCACTCCAAGCAAAAGAGGCAGAGCTAGCAAAAATATTTCAAGGAAAAGTGAAAGACAGCCTGCTCGCTTTCGTCTTTACAGTGGAAAAGGAGGTGGAAAACAATTGGATGACTACGCCGGAGCCGGGATCGAACAATGGTATCGCGCATACAGCAATGATGTTTATCGTTTTCTCGTTTACTATACAGGACGAAGAGATACGGATGATCTGGTCCAGGAAACCTTCATTCGTGCCCTGAATGGACAAGGGTGATATCATCAGCCTCACAGTGAAATGGTAAAAAAGCTTTAATTCAGCCCTAGCCCTGGTGTGTCAGTGATTACGCACTGGGGCTGGTTCGATTCTTTTCGTCGTGTCGGCTTGCGCCAGTCAGGTGCTGATGGTGGTTTTTGCGTGAAATCAGGCATGTACCCAAGAACATATCCGAAAGTTTTCAATATGATGGTAACAGATAACTATAATTTTTATGGTCCTCATGTAAGCGTTACCATCATTTTGAAAGGGTGTGTGTCTTATGTTCTGGCTCGTATGGGTATTGGTCAGCTTGATCGTCTGGTGGGGCATGAACACGCTTATGACTGGAAAAGCAGGTGGAAATGGCTGGTTGGCCTCGCTGATCGTCGCTTTGCTGGGTACTTGGCTGGGCGATCTCCTGTTGGGGAACTGGCTGTGGATGCTGGCTGGATTTAACGTCATTGCCGGAGCGATTGGCGGTATCGTGCTGGTCTGGCTCTGGAATCTCGTCAGCAAGCAATTGAAGTAGCAGGAAGTGTGGGATCCAGGAGTCGCCTCGTTTGCGATTCCTGGTTTTTTTGTGCGTAAAGAAAGGAATGAGATCGGATCAGACCACGAAAAAGCTTTGCGCAGCCAAGATTTTATCGTGCGGGAATTGCCGGACAATTCGTAAAAAACCAAGTATCTAGGTATGTATTCAAAATCATACTTTACAAATCGGATTTGTACGAATATAAATAGAGAATGAACCTTATACTTTAGAGAAAAAGAAAGTAATGGAAATGGAGGAAGGAAGCATGTCTACGCTCTTGATTATCGTCAACATCTTTATTTTGCTATTATTCATTCTTGGCTTGTATGCTTTGCAAAAGAAGCATGTCTCGTTCTCGAAACGGGTATTCCTGGGTCTGGGAATCGGGATTGTGTTCGGTCTGGTTCTACAATTCATTTACGGAGCCAAGTCAGAAGTGTTAAAAACCAGTATCGATTGGTACAACATCGTCGGTAACGGCTATGTGAAGCTGCTGCAAATGATCGTGATGCCACTGGTCTTCATTTCCATCGTTTCAGCATTTACCAAATTAAAGCTATCGAACAATATTGGAAAAATCAGTTCGCTTATTTTGAGCATCCTGGTAGGAACCACTGCGATTGCCGCTGCCATCGGGATCGCCTCTACGCTGGCATTTGGTTTGGACGGCGCAAAGCTTCAGCAGGGCGATGCGGAAAAGACAAGAATCGAACAGGTAGAACAAAAGCTGGGAGATGTACAAAACACGTCGCTTCCGCAAAAAGTCGTTTCCCTTTTGCCAGCCAACCCATTCCAAGACTTTACAGGTGAGCGTCCAACCTCGACTATAGCAGTCGTGATCTTTGCGGCTTTCATCGGTGCAGCGTTTTTGGGTATCAAGCGTAAAAATCCGGAACACGCAGAGCTGTTCTCCAAAATTGTCGATACTCTCCATGCGATTGTCATGAGGGTTGTGACTCTGATTCTTCGTTTAACTCCGTACGGCGTGCTCGCGATCATGACAAAAGTAACGGCTACCAGTGACTACAATGCGATCTGGCAGCTTGGAAAATTCGTGGTTGCATCCTATGTGGCTTTGATCGTTATGTTTATCGTCCACCTGCTATTGTTGACATTTGCAGGCTTGAACCCGGTTACCTATGTGAAAAAGGCGTTCCCGGTACTCACGTTTGCCTTTACTTCCCGGACTAGTGCAGGTGCTTTGCCACTGAATGTCAAAACCCAAACACAAGACCTCGGTGTTCCAGAAGGAATCGCCAACTTCGCAGGATCGTTTGGACTGTCGATCGGGCAAAATGGCTGCGCAGGTACGTATCCAGCGATGCTGGCTGTCATGGTTGCACCGCTTGCCGGGATTGACCCGTTGACCCCATCGTTTATCCTGATGCTGGTTGCGGTTGTAGCTCTCAGCTCCTTTGGTGTAGCTGGTGTAGGGGGAGGGGCTACCTTTGCTGCCCTGCTGGTTCTGTCCTCGATGAATCTGCCGATCGCAATCGTAGGTTTGCTGATCTCCGTAGAACCGTTGATCGACATGGGACGTACAGCTCTCAACGTGAGCGGCAGCATGACGGCTGGCTTGCTTACTAGCAGAGCGACGAAGGACCTCGATACAACCATCTATAACGAGGTAAAAGAAACCTCGATTACTGCGTAAAGCCTTATAGAATAGCTGCACGGCTCGCTTCCTGAGCTGTGCAGCTATTTTTAAATTCGTGGCATGAATATGAACGATCGAGATTTACTGTTACCTAGATAAGCGCTAATATTTTTATATGCAAAACTAGTGTTTTGTATATAAAACAAACTAGGAGGTGTTCTCGATGACAACAAATAATCCTGGCAAATTGCGCTGGTGGGGTGTCATCACGCTGCTCTTGATTGTAATCATTTCGTACGTCGACCGTATGAACGTGTCTGTCCTGATTACAAACAATGATTTTTTGGAGCACTTTGGCATCAAGGGAGATCGGGTAGCCCAGGGTGAGCTCATGTCTTTGTTCCTGATCGGATACGGGATTGCCGCTTTTTTCCTCAGTCCCTTGTACGAAACGTTTTTTGGCGTACGCAAAGGTCTGATCATCAGCATCCTGATCTGGGCGGTCATGACGGTCGTCTCACCTGTTGCAAGCTCGATTGGTCTCTTGCTGCTGATCCGTTTTATTCTTGGCGCGAGTGAAGGGCCGCTCTTTTCTTTGAAGACCATGTACATCAAAGACATGTTCGCGGCACATGAGCGCGGAAAACCAAATGCGGTCAGCTCTATGGGTGTATCGATCGGCTTGGCAGTGGGCTTCCCGATCGTTACCTACATCGTACTGCATTCACATTGGCAAGCGTCCTATTACATTCTCGGACTCCTAAATTTGATTATCGGATTGCCGTTGATCTTGTTGTTCATACGGGAAACAGGCAAAAAAGGGAAAGCGCAAGCAAGCGGATACGGTGCTCAACGGCTACATCATCGACCGTATATCGCCTAAGCGTGTTTCCATGCTGTTTGTGGTGGGCGGTTTGGGTACGGCTATCAGCATATCGATCGCCATCTATGCAGCGAGTCCCGTCACCTCCGCGATTGGCTTGATCGTCGCCAACCTGTTCTGGGGGATTCAAGGACCTGCCATTCCGAGTATTGTCCAGTACGCTTCTCCGGATAAGAGCGTGGGAAGTACGTACGGGATTGTAAACGGTGTCGGAAACCTCGTCTCAGCGCTCATGCCGACCGTTATGGGGGCGATGATTGCAGGGAATGGGGCAGAAAGCTTTTCAGCCGGCTTCTCTCTGCTGATTGGCACGCAGGTCTTAACGGTAATCTGTGCGATCGTGGCGTTGAAGGGAAACGTTTTTGCGCCGAAGAAAACGCAGGCCGTAGATCAGCAGTAACGGCTGCTTAACGCATGAATAAGAAAAAACAAGCTGCACTGTCTATGGAGACGGTGCAGCTTGTTGCATTCTGTCTACTTATTGGACAACGGAAGTGAATTTGAAGTAAGCGCCACCCAGTGGGTAGATGATGAAGTCTTTGACCTTGTCGTTTTTCACGTAAGGGCTGCCGCGGAAGTTGATAGGAGCAAGCGGCATTTCATCCATGAGGATCGTTTCTGCTTCGAGCAGGATTTGTTTGCGTTTTTCCAGGTCAGACTCCTGGTAGCTCTTGTCGATCAGCTCTTTAAACTTCGGATTTTCCCAGTCTGGATGGTTGTTTCCGCCTGTTTTGTCACGGAACATTTCCAGGAAGTTGATCGGGTCGTTAAAGTCGGCACCCCATTGGAAGCGGATCATGTCAAAGTTGGCTTGGGAACGCATGTCACGGTACACCTTCAGCTCAGCTGTGTAGAGCTTCACTTGGACGCCGAGCACTTTTTTCCATTGGTCTTGCAGCGCTTCGGCGACTTTTTTGTTCACGTCTGTGGTGTCAAACGTATACGTCACTTCTGGGAACGTAGTCAGTCCCAGCTCTTTCATACCCTCTGCGAGAAGCTGTTTCGCCCCTTCGGCATCTTCTTTAAAGTATCCATCCGGCTTCAGGCCCATGGAGGTAGGTACCCAGCCATAAGCTGCCGGCACGCCTGTTTGCAGGATATTGTCGATGATTTCCTGACGGTTGATGGCATAGGAGAAAGCTTGTCTGATCTTTTTGTTGTTGAAAGGCGGCTTCGTGGTGTTAAAGACGACCGATTGTGTACCGGGATTGTCTGCGACCATCAGCTTGCCTTGATCTTTGATCGATTGGATGGCATCAGCCGGAAGCGTAGAGGCAGGGTAGCCGCCCCAGTCGACTTCGCCGTTTTCAAACATGGAGAAGGCGGTGTTGTTATCGTCAATCATGACAATCTCGAGACGATCGAGCTTCACGTTGTCTTTATCCCAGTAGGTAGGACTCTTGGTGAAGACAATTTTGCTCTTGTGCTCCCAGGACTCCATATTGAAAGGACCGTTGGAGACGATCGTCTTGGCTTCGGCCGCCCAATTTGGATTGCCCTCGACTGTCTTTTGGTGCAGCGGGAACAAGGTCGGGAAGAAGGTCAGCTCACGGAAGAAAGGCGTAGGTGCTTTCAGATCGAACTGGACGGTGTAATCATCCAAAGCTTTCACACCGATATCCTCTGCTTTGCCTTTTCCGGTGTTGAACTCCTCGCCGCCTTTGATGTAGTACAGCTGATAGGCGTACTCGGAGGCCGTTTTCGGGTCGAGATTTCGTTTAATCGCATAAACGAAGTCGTTTGCCGTCACGGGATCGCCGTTGTTCCATTTCGCGTCCTTGCGAATTTTAAAGGTAAACTGGGTGAAGGTATCATTGTTGGTAAAGCTCTCTGCGGTTGCGTTGGTAAGCTGACCGTTCAGATCGTAGTTGGTCAACCCTTCGAACGCTGCGTAGATCATGTCAAACGAATCCGCGTCCACTGCGATGCCCGGGTCCATGGAAGGCGGCTCGCTGTTAATGCTCCAGTGCAACACCATCGGTTCTGTCTTTTTTTCCTCGGTCTGTGCTGCTGGTGCGGACGTGGATGATGCTGGCGAAGATGATTGCGACGAGTTGGAACAGCCTGCGAGTACCCCGCCTAACAGCAAGGACAGGCATGTTGCCAGTGCAATACCCTTTTTCATAGTGATCCCCCTTGAAAAGAAAATAAACAGATATAAACTAGAGTATTGTTTTATCGCGCTAAAGGCAATTCCAAAAAAAATTTGATTGAAAAAAGTCTGTTAATTCAGTCGATTGCCGTCGATTTTTGGGAGAGTACTACGTAGGATGTGTAAAATTTGATATAGTAGTAAGAACAAAGAAAATCCAGATGAATCAGGAGTAATCGCCCATATGTATAGAATCGGTGTGGTGGGGCCGCCTCCATCTGTGGAGCGGATTTTGGCAGTTGCGAATGAGTTTGAGCACGGCATCGAATTTGTCCCATTCGTGTATGAGGATGCCAAATCGGTGAGCAGTATCGTATCTGAACATAGCCGCGAGTTCAACGGCTGGTTTTTCTCAGGGCCGATCCCGTATACCATTGCCAAAAATGTGTTGAGCCCGGAAGCCAACATCGTGTATTGCCCGCCGACAGGGTCCAATCTGTACCGTTGCTTTATCCAAATGTCGGTGGATCGCAATGAGATCGTGAAGCGGGTATCCGTCGACATGATTGAGTCGGAAGGCATTTACTTGCAGGAGTCGCTAGGCGAGCTGGATATTCCTGACGAGGACAAGCATTTGATGACCTATGACGAAAATTACGATGCGCAAAAGATCACGCAGTTTCACCTCGACCTTTGGCGGGCAGGGAAAACCCAGGGCGCCTTTACGACGCTTTTTTCCGTAGAACGTGCGCTGCAAAAGGAAGGCATCCCTGTCTATCGTGTGCTGATGACCAAAATGGAGATCCGCCAAGCGATGAAAATCGTGATCGAAAAGGCGAAAAGCTCGTATTTTAAAGATACGCAGATCGGCGTAGAAATCATCGAGCTGGAGCAGATGGACAAGATCGCAGAGCGAGCCAAGACGAGATTTCACCTCCAGCATTTGGAGCTGAAGATCAGGCAGATTCTGCTGCTTTTGTGTGAGAAGCTGGACGGGTCGCTTTTGGCGAACGGAAATGGTCGTTATCAGATTTTTAGTACGCGCGGTGCGATCCAACGGGAAATCGACATCCTCCGTAATACCGTGCAACAGCTGTCGCTAGAAGCAGATGTCCCGGTTGCTGTCGGGGTAGGCTTTGGGGAGACGGCCTTTTCAGCGGAAAACAATGCGCGAAAAGCGATTCAGCACGCGAAAGAACGACCGGAGTTCGGGATCGTCATCGTTCAGGATGATGGCGTCATTGTGGAGTCGGTCGGCGAGTCCGACCAGTTGAGCTACTCCTATCGTTCCAATGACAAGGACCTCCTGGAAAAGCTGAACAAAGCCAATGTCAGTGTGAAAACCTATCACAAGATTGAAGCACTGGTGCAGAGGATGGGCTGGACGACCTTTACGACTACAGATATCGCTACGTATTTGTCGATGACGATGCGCAACGCCCAGCGAATCATGGGGAGCTTGTGCGAGTATGATCTGGCTGAGCTAAAAGGAGAAGAGCAGCAAGCGATGCGGGGTAGGCCGAAGAAAATGTATAGGCTGAAAAAGTGAGGAAACACTCGATTCTATCGGGTGTTTTTTTGTATAGCAACATGGCCATAGTGAGGAGAAGCAGATTTCCGATCTGCGCTCCGGTCTTTACCCACCGAACACAAGCTATCGCTCGCGTTCGGCGGGGCCCCGTTTACACCCTGCGAGCTTTTGCGGATTCTAGCCACCTGTTTTGGATGTTAATCATGGGGAAAGCTAATTCTCTCATCCCGCGCTTTTCTTAAATCAAAATGTAAGTGGAAGCTTTTGTATTTTGCAAGAAGTCAAACAATTGTATTGAAAAATATTAAATCAAGCTATATAATCCAATTAAGCGAAATTGTCTTTTTATATTCGTATAATGCGAAATCGTCGACATCATGTGAAAGGAGTACATGCTTACCAAAAGCTGAGTCTAAATTGAAAGGGCTTTCAATTTGGCAGTATCAAGACTGATCAATCACTCAGTGTCACTTACAAAAAGAGAATAGATTCAAGAAATACAGCCCAAGGGGGATTGCTCTATGAGTGCGCAACCAGTAAACATGAACCAACATGAGCAACAGTCAGGTGGAGTCGGACTAATCAAATGGGTAGAACGTGTAGGGAACAAGCTGCCGAATCCATTTATGCTCTTCCTTTACTTGATTGCTATTTTGATGGTGATCACCGCGCTATTGTCGTTTTTTCATGTAACGGCGATTGATCCGATTAAAAATGAGGAAGTTGCAGTCAAAAACCTGCTGAGCCAAGAGGGACTTCAATGGCTGCTTCCCAATATCATTAAAAACTTCTCTGGATTCTTGCCGCTTGGCTCGATTTTGACTCTGATGCTCGGGGTTGGGCTTGCTGAGAAGGTTGGTCTTTTGGAAGCGGTTATCCGCAAAATGTCTTTGCGAGTGAGTGCCCGGTATGCGAGTTATCTGGTAGCGTTCATCGCGTTTTTCAGCCACGTTTCCTCTGATGCAGCATTCGTTATTATGCCGCCACTGGGAGCTTTGATCTTCCTGGCTGTTGGCCGTCACCCGGTAGCCGGTTTGCTCGCTGCGATCGCAGGGGTTGGTTCCGGTTTTTCCGCGAACATCCTGATTGTGACCACCGACGTGTTGCTCTCCGGTATCAGCTCAGAGATTTCCAAGTCCGTTGATCCGAATGTAACCGTCAGCGTTTTGGACAACTGGTTCTTCATGTCCGCTTCTGTTATTTTGCTGTCCGCGGCTATCGGTTTCATCACAGACAAGTTTGTCGAACCAAAGCTGGGTGTCTACAAAGGTGAAAAAGGTAAAGGACTTCAAGACTTGTCCGATTTGCAAAAGAAAGGCCTGCGTGCAGCTGGTATCGCAGCACTGGTTTTCATCGCAATCATGGCAGCGTTGGTTGTACCTGCAAACGGTCTGCTCCGCGATCCTAAGCTGGGTACTGTCGTTCCTTCTCCGTTCATCTCTGGGATTGTGCCTGTCATTCTGTTGTTTTTCTTCACCGTAGCGATCACCTATGGTATCCGGGTAGGCATGATCAAAAAGCAAAATGACATTCCTGCATTGCTGACAGATCCAATCAAGGGCATGGCTGGCTTCATCGTCATGGTGTTCCCGCTGTCGCAATTCGTGGCGATGTTCAACTGGAGCAACATGGGTAGCTTCCTGGCATTGTCTATTACAGACGTGCTGGAGAAAATGAACATGACCGGTGCACCTGTCTTTATTGGTCTGATGTTTTTGTCCGCGTTCCTCTGCATGTTTATCGCCAGTGGTTCTGCGATCTGGTCACTGCTTGCGCCGGTGTTCGTTCCGATGTTCATGGCTTTGGGCTTCCACCCTGCTTTCGCGCAAATTGCATTCCGGGTAGCCGACTCTTCCGTGATTCCGTTCGCGATCGTGTCGCCGTTTATCCCGCTGTTCCTGGGCTTCTTGCAGGAATACAAAAAAGACGCCAAGCTGGGTACCTATTATTCCTTGATTTTGCCTTACCCGATCGCGATCTTCATCCTTTGGACTTTGATGCTGATCGTATGGTATTTCGTAGGTTTGCCTATCGGACCTGGGGTATATCCTCATCTCTAAGCTTGAGATTTGCCCCGGAGATAACAGGAGGTATAAAAGATGTTAGATCTGGTTTCACTGCGAAGAGATTTTCACATGCACCCGGAAGTTGGTTTTACTGAATTTCGCACTGCTACAAAAGTCGTGGAAATTTTGACTTCCCTCGGCTATGAAGTGATTTATGGACAAGACGCGCTGGACGGGCCTTCTCGCAGAGGCCTGCCCGCGCAGGCAGTGTTGGAGGAAGCTTACGAGCGTGCCCTGCGCGATGGTGCGAACCCCGCTATTGCCGAAAAAATGCGTGGCGGCTTCACCGCTGTGATCGGTGTGAAAAAAGGGAAAGCAGATGGCCCAACGGTCGCTTTCCGCTTCGATATGGATGCTTTGCCCGTATTGGAGAGCAAAGACGCGGACCATTTTCCGCAGGCAAACGGCTTCCGCTCGCAATACGAAGGAAACATGCACGCTTGTGCCCATGATGGACATACCACCATTGGTTTGGGACTGGCGGAAAAGCTCGCAGATGGCAACTTTTCCGGTACTGTCAAACTGATTTTCCAACCAGCCGAGGAGGGCGTGCGTGGCGCCTACTCGATCGTACAAAAAGGAATTGTAGATGACGTAGACTTTATCTTCTGTCACCATCTGGGCGTAAATGTGCCACTGGGTGAAGTGCATGGCGGCTCACACGGCCTATTGGCAACGACCAAAATGCTGGCACACTTCCATGGCGTATCCTCCCATGCCGGAGCATCTCCTGAGCACGGGAAAAATGCCCTGTTGGGAGCAGCCACTGCTTTGCTTAACATTCATGCGATCACACGTTTTAGCTCAGCTGCCACACGAGTCAATGTGGGTGTGCTGGAAGGCGGAACTGCGGCAAATATTATTCCAGCCTACGCGAAGATGATCGTCGAGACTCGCTCCGAGTCAGAGGATGTCAACGCAGAGGTGGAAAAACGCGTACGCAACATCATCGCTAGTGCTGCGGCGATGCATGAGCTGGACCATGAAATTGAAGTCATCGGGGGAGCCATTCCGATCAACTACGATGATGAAATGGCGGATCTGGCACTGGAAGAGGCTAGACAAGTCGAAGGGTTCCACTCCTTTAAAAAAGGCGAGCACAACGCGATGGGCAGTGAGGATGCAAGCTTCCTGATCAAGCGAGTTCAAGATCGCGGAGGCAAAGGAACCTACATGTCGATTGGGACAGATATTCCTGCTCCTCACCATCATCCGAAGTTCGATATCCAGGAAGAGATTCTTCCGCGCGCTGTCGAGCTGCTCACTCGTATTGCGAAACGGCTTCTTACGTAAAGAAACCTTTCTATTAGACACACTCGCCAAACCTTACAGTAAATAGAGAGGATGTTTCTACATGCATACACAACGGATTGCAGACATGATCGAAAGCAAAAGAGAGTCGTTTATCAAAGTTGCGGACCGCATTTGGGAATTTGCGGAGACGCGCTTTGAAGAGTACCAATCGGCTGAACTGCTCGCGAGCACCCTGGAGAGCGAAGGGTTTACCGTAGAGAGAGGCGTCGGCGGGATCAAGACGGCTTTTATCGGAAGCTTCGGAAGCGGCAGCCCGGTTGTGGCGATTTTGGGAGAATTCGATGCCCTCTCCGGCATGAGCCAAAAGAAAGGGATTGCCAAGCAGGAAGCCGAGGTGCCAGGAGCAAACGGACACGGCTGCGGGCACAACCTCCTCGGTACAGCTTCCCTGGCAGCTGCCGTAGCGGTCAAGCAATACATGGAAGAAAACAACATCAAAGGTACTGTCCGCTACTATGGCTGCCCAGGTGAAGAGGGCGGCTCGGGCAAGACTTTCATGGCGCGTGCCGGATTGTTTGACGATGTAGACTTTGCCCTTTGCTGGCATCCGATGGGCTACAACAGCATCATGGCGATGGACTCCTTGGCGAACTATCAGGTCTACTTCAAGTTCAAAGGGAAAAGCTCCCATGCGGCAGCAAGCCCACATCTCGGACGCAGCGCTTTGGATGCGGTCGAACTGATGAACGTCGGTGTGAACTACCTGCGCGAGCATATTATTCCGGAAGCACGCGTGCACTATGCGATCACGAATTCGGGCGGACTTTCTCCAAACGTTGTGCAGCCGAATGCGGAAGTGCTCTACCTGGTGCGCGCACCAATCGTCGATCAAGTACAGGAGATCTACGAGCGGGTATGCAAAATCGCTCAGGGTGCAGCCCTCATGACCGAAACCGAAGTGGAAATCGTGTTCGACAAGGCCTGCTCCAACCTGATTCAAAACAAGACCGTGGAACAGGTCATGTACCGCAACTTCCAAGAGCTCGGTGTTCCGGTTCACGATGAGCAGGAGCTGGAGCTGGCAAAAGCGGTGCGTGCTACTTTGAGCGAACAAGAGCACCGCACTTCTGAAGTGCAAACACCAGGGGGCCCTGACGTGGATATGGTGACCTGGCTGAACGAGTACGATGGAACCAAACGTCCATTGAACGGCTCTACAGACGTAGGGGACGTGAGCTGGATCACGCCAACTGCCCAATGCACGACAGCTTGCTATATCAACGGCTCCTCGCTTCACTCCTGGCAGTGGGTCACGCTGGGTGCGACATCCATCGCGCATAAAGGGATGCTGCATGCAGGGAAGGTCATGGCGTCCACAGCGATTGACATGCTGAACAATCCTGAGCTGATTGAAAAAGCAAAAGCGGAGCTGAAAGATCGCATGGGCAACTCCGCATATGTGAATCCGATTCCAGAAGGCGTCATGCCATCTGTCAAGAAATAAGCGCTTCTAGTCAACAAAACAGCAAGCTCTTCCCAAGCCGGCGGTTCCGAATGAATGGAATCGTCGGCTTTTTCTGTCCCAATATAGCAGAGGCAGGGAGAAGCAGGTTACTGCTCTGCGCTCCAGCCTGACCCATGATCAATTTTACACATCTTCCACACGCCATCCATTCAGACTTAACATGGCTCTGCTAGAGTGAGGGTATATTCGCAGGGAGAGGTGGCGTGGGAGGATGGACGTACGGATCGAACAGGCAGAGCGGGAGGATTTCTCCGAGATGATCCAGCTGGCGGATTTGACGCTGCCGGATCGAATGAACCTGCATGAATTGAAGAAGTACATCGAACTGTTTCCTGAGCTCATTTTCAAGGCAACACACGAAGGGCGCTTAATCGGCTTTGGCTGTGCGGGAATCGATATGTACCAGACGACGGGCTGGCTCCTATTCAGCAATGTGCACCAGGAGTATCAGGGAAGAGGCATCGGCAAGAAGCTGGTGGAAGCGCGTTTGCAGGCTCTGCGCCAACACCATACCCTTCAGTGTGTCCTCGTCACCGTCAGCGAAACGAATGTCAAATCCATCCGTGCCTTAGAAGCATTCGGCTTTGCACTCGCGAAAAAGGAAGAGGATTACTATGGGACCGGCAAGCAGCGCAATATTATGGAGCTGCCGTTGCTAGCCATGCCAAAGCTTGCGGATAAAGAGGCGGGAGTGGCTGCGAACCCATTATTGTAAAAATGGAGAAGGAAAACGTTGCCATTAAGGCGGGTGTGTCGTTCGCCGATACTCCGTTCGACGGTGCATAGTTTTGATATCGTAGTAGTAGGTTGGGACGGTTTTACCACGGAGAAGGCCTGTGTGAAAGGAAATCACACAGGCCTTTTTCTTTTGCTTACTGCCCGATGATCACACGCTCTTTCGGATGATGATAGCGAACGATCTGCTCTTTTCGCTTCAGGAACAGCAGCAGATTGATAATGCCGATCCGACCGATGACCATCATGAAGATCAAAATGATTTTTCCGCCAGGACCGATATGCGATGTGATCCCTGTCGACAGACCTGTCGTACCAAAGGCAGAACAGACCTCGAACAGGACGTGCTGGAAGGGCAGGTCCTCCAGCCAGACCAGCAGCATCACGGCGGTGAAGACGAGAATGATCGCCACGAAGAAGACCATGAACGAGCGCATGATGTCATCCTCCACGAGCTCTCTCCCGAACACCTTCACGTCTTTAAACCCGCGCATATTGGCGAATACCGTTGCGATCAGGACAAAAAAGGTGGTTGTCCGAATCCCGCCGCCCACGCTGCTTGGCGATGCTCCGATGAACATCATCCCGGACAGCATGATCAGCGTAGGGGTGGAGAGCAGGCTGATGTCCATGGTAGCCAAGCCGCCGCTTCGCGAAGAGACAGAGTGGAACAAGGAGTAGAACAGAACCTGATCCCACGTCTGACCTTGTAAGAAGGCGGTGCGCTCAAATAGGTAAATGAGCAGAGCGCCAGCGACGATGAGGGAGAAGAAGGTCAGCGTCGTGATTTTGGTAAACAGGGTAAAGGTAAAGCGCTGCTTCGCCCGGCGATACGACAGGTAGCTTCTCAGCTCTACCAGCACCGGAAACCCAATCGCTCCGCAGATGATCAGAATCATGACGATCGCCTGAAAGATGTAGTCATGGGTAAAGTTCATCATGGAGTTGCCGTACAAATCAAAGCCGGCATTTGTAAAGGCGCTGACTGAAGCAAAATAGCCGTGGTAGAAAGCGGTGTACCAATCCGTGTAATAGCCGGCGATCAGAAAGTGAGTGCCCAGCAAAATCGTACCGACAATCTCAATCATGAGCGCGATGACGAGGATGTTGCGCATCAGATCGACCAGTCCGGACAACGTGGAGCGGTTGTGGTCGGTCGCGATCCAGATGCGCTGCTCAAGCCCGATTTTTTGCCCCAGCAGCAGCCAGAAAAAGGTCCCGAGTGTCATAATCCCGATCCCGCCCACTTGAAAGAGAAGCGTCAAAAACAGCTGGCCCCATTCGTTGAAGACCTCATGGACCGTGATGACCGTAAGCCCTGTCACGCTGATGGCGCTCGTGGCGGTGAAGAGCGAATCGATAAAGGAAAGCGAAGCTCCCGGGATATGAAAGAATGGCAGCATCAACAAAATCGTGGAAATGAGAATAAGTCCCACGTAAAAAAAGACAATGATCTGCACAGATGTCAAACGACGCTTTTGGGATGATGATAGCAAAACGAACGGCCCCCTGGTTCATACTCATAAGGGTAATCATACCAGAAAAAGCATGCAAGCCAAAATAGGTGGCAGGAAGACCTGCGCAGCTGTGGGATACAGGTAAAATCAGACGTTGACAATGCTGTGGGAAGAATGATAAAGTTCAGAATGTATCAAATTGGAAATGAACTACATTTTCTCGAAAGGTGGGGTTGTCATGATTTGGATGAATGTTTCTTGCACACAAAACTGCATACATGACGTAACCACACCTGATGGGCGAGTTGTGTAGATTTTTGTACGCATATGCACATATAGGCGTCGGTTACTTGTCTTCGTAACCGGCGCTTTTCTATTTACATAGAGGAAAAGGCAGATCGCTTACGGGCGTTCTGTCTTTTTTTTACAGATCGATCATGAGAGGAGCTGACAGCGGATGTTTTCCGTTTTGACGAAGCTGAATTGGTTTTTTCGCGAGCATAGAAAGCAGTATATAATCGCGATTTCACTGTTGATATTGGGAGGGATCCTCGAGGTTGTTCCGCCCAAGATCGTGGGAATCGCCATCGACGAGCTTCAGATGGGGACGATGACAGCAGAGCGATTGGGACAGATTGTGATGGGTTATGCAGCTCTAGCTGTCTTTCTTTATTTGGTGAACCTCGTCTGGGTGAACAAACTTTTCGGAGGTGCCTATCTGGCAGAGCGCTCGCTTCGCTCCAAGCTGATGACTCACTTTTTGAAAATGACCCCGACCTTTTACCAGAAAAATCGAACTGGAGACCTGATGGCACGGGCCACAAACGACCTCAAGGCGGTGTCGATGACGACCGGCTTCGGTATTTTGACGCTGGTGGACTCCGCGAGCTTTACCTCTGTCATCATTTTGACGATGGGCTTTTTCGTCAGCTGGAAGCTTACGCTGGCGTCCATTTTGCCGCTTCCATTCATGGCGTATGCGATTCATCGCTACGGGAAGAAGATTCACGAACGATTCTCACAGGCCCAGGATGCTTTCGGCGAGCTGAACGATCAAGTACTGGAGTCGGTTGCCGGCGTTCGTGTGGTTCGTGCCTATGTACAGGAGACGGCAGATGAAAAGCGCTTCCGTACGAAGACCAGAGAAGTCTATGAAAAAAACATCGCGGTAGCGAAAGTCGATTCCCTCATCGAGCCTACCGTCAAAATTTTGGTCGGCATCTGCTACATGATCGGATTGATTTACGGGGGATATCTCGTGTTTCATCAGGAGCTGACCCTGGGGGAGCTGATCTCCTTTAACGTCTACCTGGGGATGCTCATCTGGCCCATGTTTGCGATCGGCGAGCTGATCAACATCATGCAGCGGGGAAGTGCCTCGCTTGACCGGGTGAACGAGACCTTGGCGTATCCCGCGGACGTGACAGACCATGCACAGCCCGTTTCGCCACAAAGTCCGGAGACCATCTGCTTTGATCGCGTCACCTTCCGCTATCCTTCTGCGCATGTGGAGTCGCTCAGGGAAGTCTCCTTTACGCTGCAACGGGGGCAAACCCTGGGGATCGTGGGAAGGACCGGGAGCGGCAAGACGACGCTGGTGCGACAGCTGCTGCGAGAGTTTCCGCTCGGTACCGGGTCTATTTCGATTGCGGGAACGCCAGTGGAAAGAATACCGCTCGATCAGCTCAAGCGCTGGATTGGCTACGTCCCTCAGGAGCAGATCCTGTTCTCCAAAACGGTCCGGGAAAATGTGCTGCTCGGTAAAAAGGAAGGTACGGAGGAAGATCTGCAGGAGGCGCTGCGCTTGGCAGCCTTCGCAAAGGACGTGAAATTTTTGCAGGGTGGAGTAGAAACACTCGTCGGCGAAAGAGGAGTAGCACTGTCTGGCGGGCAAAAGCAGCGCGTATCGATCGCCCGAGCGCTGTTGGTTCAGCCTGAAATCCTGATTCTCGATGACGCCATGTCGGCGGTTGACGGAAAGACGGAGGCGGAGATGATCGCCAATATCCGCAGGGAACGCTCGGGTAAGACCACGCTGATTACGACACACCGTCTATCAGCGGTAAAGCATGCGGATCGGATTCTGGTGCTCGAAGACGGGAAAATCGTTGAGGAAGGCACACACGAGCAGCTGATCGAGCTGGGCGGGTGGTACAAGGAACAGTACGTGCTTCAACAGATGGAGGCACAACTGACGGAAGGCGAGTGATTGCATGACAACGGGAAAGCGACTATTTCGCTATGCGGCTTTATTTAAGAAAACGATCCTGCTTGGGCTGCTCATGCTGTCCATCGCGGTGGCGGCCGAGCTGAGCGGTCCCTTTTTGGCCAAAAAGATGATCGATACCCATATTCTCGGGATTGAGCTGCCTTGGTACGAGACTGCGCAGCGAGGGGATTCTGCCTTGTATCAGGGAAAATGGTACACACGCCAGGATCATTTGAGCGAGGGGGAAAAAGCGGGTGCGCAGGTGCGTGTCCTGCAGGTAGGCCGCGACTATTACTTCGTCGGACAGCCGATTGCAGAGGATGGTCAACGAGAGGTGCAAAATGGGAAGCTAACCATCAAAAGCAGCAGCAGGACAGCAGAATATCCCGCAAAAAGACTGACCAACTCCGAGGTTTTTGCGTTCTTTCGCCCGGAGACCAAAGGCTTGATTATGCTGGCAGCAGCGTACATGGGGCTGTTGATGCTGGCTTCTGTCTTTCATTATGGGCAGAAGTTCATGCTGCAAAAATCAGCGAACCAGGTCATCCAGAAGCTGCGCGTCGATGTGTTTGCGCATATTCAGCGACTGCCGATCACTTATTTCGACAACCTGCCGGCAGGAAAAGTGGTGGCCCGCGTCACCAATGATACAGAGGCAGTGCGTGAGTTGTTTACGAAAGTGCTCGATCAGTTTTTCAGCAGCAGCATTTATCTGATTGGGATTTTTACCGCCCTCTTCCTCCTTGATGTCAGACTGGCATCGGTCTGTCTCCTGCTTTTGCCGATCATGGTGGTCTGGGTCATCCTGTACCGCAGATACGCTGCGGCCTTTAATCACGCCATACGCAGCAGGCTTAGCGACATCAATGCAATGATCAACGAGTCCATTCAAGGGATGTCGATCATCCAGGCATTTCGCCGGGAGAAGGAGACCAAAGAGGAATTTAACGAGCTGAATGAAGAGATATTTTCCTACCAAAAAAAGCTGCAGCGACTCAATTCCATCACTTCTTTTAATCTCGTGCAGCTGCTGCGCAACACCGCTTTTATCCTGTTTATTTGGTATGTGGGCGGAGCATCGGCGGGAGTAGGCACGCTCTTCACATTCGGTGCCTTATACGCATTTGTCGATTATCTCAATCGTCTGTTTCAGCCGATCACACAAATCGTCAATCAATTGGCTTTGCTGGAGCAGGCGCGCGTTGCGGCAGAGCGGGTGTTTGAACTCTTGGACGAGGAAGGAATCGAGGTCGATCGTGGGAAAGCGGCGTGCTATCAGGGAAATGTCCGTTTTGACAACGTTTCGTTTGCCTATCAACCGAATCAGTACGTTCTAAAGCAGGTGTCCTTGGAAGCGTGGCCGGGAGAAACAGTCGCTCTGGTCGGTCATACCGGCTCAGGAAAAAGCTCGATCATTAATTTGCTGTTCCGGTTTTATGACGTCAACCAGGGCGCAGTAATGATCGACGGGCGCAACGTGATGGAAATGACGAAGCAGCAGGTACGCCAGCACATGGGAATCGTTTTGCAGGATCCGTTTTTGTTCACGGGGACGATCCTGTCCAACGTGACGTTGGGAGACCCTTCGATCTCACGGGAGAGGGCAGAAAAGGCATTGCGCGATGTCGGGGCAGATCAGCTGCTGCGGACGCTGCCAAATGGTTTTGACGAGCCGGTCATCGAAAAGGGAAGTACCTTGTCTGCCGGACAGCGCCAGCTTATTTCTTTTGCCCGTGCCCTTGCGTTTGACCCTGCGATTCTGGTACTGGACGAAGCCACGGCCAATATCGATACGGAGACGGAAGGGATCATTCAGCAGGCGCTGGAGGTGGTGAAAAAAGGCAGGACCACCTTCATCATTGCTCACCGGCTTTCCACGATCAAAAATGCGGATCAGATTCTTGTTCTGGATCGGGGAAGTATCGTAGAGCGAGGACGACATGAAGACCTGATGGCAAAACGCGGGAAGTATTTTCAAATGTATCAATTGCAGCAGGGAGAAAACGCGTCTACTGGCATGGCTTTGACGTCGCCATAAAGCGGGGAGCATGGCCAAAAACAGTCCTATAATATAGAAGAAAGCGGCCTTCCTCAGTAGTAGGGAAGGCCGCTTTTCGATTGAGTGCATGCAAATGCTCTTTTGGCTTTACATCACGAAGAAGAAAATGAGCGCAGCCAGCACGATTCGATACAGAGCAAATGGCACCAGCTTGATCTTGTTGATCAGCTTCAGGAAGAAACGAATCGCCAGCAAAGCAAAGATGAACGCGCTGATGAATCCGACGATAAAGAAGGGCAGTGTGTCCGCCGTGATGTACTGCCAGTGCTTCAGGAGCGACAGAAAGCTCGCGCCCGCCATGACAGGAACAGCCATGATAAACGTAAAGTCAGAGGCTGCGCGGTGACTCAGCCCCAGCATTACCCCACCGGAAATCGTAGAGCCGGAGCGGGAGAAGCCTGGCCACAGAGCAATACATTGAAACAGCCCGATGATGAGTGCTTGCTTGTACGTGATTTGGTCGACGCTCGCAGCTTTCGGCTTTCCAGGACGGAACCAGTCGGCAGCGATCATCAGGACAGCGCCGGCTACGAGTCCGATGAGAACGGTGTTGATGGAAAACAGATACTCATCGATGTAATCATTAAATAACAAACCGAGTACGGCAGCCGGCAGCAGTCCGACAAAGACCTGCGACAACCGAAGCTTGTGGCCTGGGCCATTGCCGTCCGGGGAGACTTTTTTGAGTCCGAGCAGACTGAGAAAACGATCTTTAAAGACGATCACAGCCGCTAAAATTGAGCCGAGCTGAATGACCACCTTGAAAGTATTCGCAACTTCCGGGGAAAACAGTTCTTTTGAATGCAAAAGGGTATCGTCGACGATAATCATGTGCCCAGTTGAAGAGACGGGCGCGAATTCTGTGAGGCCTTCTACAAGTCCCAACACAAACGCCACGAACATATGCCAAAGATCCATGGTTACTCACCTTTCCAAAAACGCCTCTCTCGTATGGCGCACGTTTTAATAGGAGTTGTCCCTCATCCACTTTAATACAAAAGACGTGAAATAGTAAGCCTTTCCTTGATGACTCGCAAACCACAAAGGAAGATACGAATGACCGCGAGCAAAGGGTACGGGTAGGAAGAAAAAAAGATCAGCCAGGAAAGTAACTACTCAACTCATGTTCAGGAAGGTATGATGAGAGTAGGAAGTCTATCTCACATTGCATACAAAGGAGAAGAGCGCATGCCCCAACTAATCGTAAGAGGAATCCAGGCAGAAAAATTGGCGGCCATCAGTGAACCACTCCTCGAGGAGCTGGCCGTTCTTTGCGGATGCGGCACGGATAATTTCACGATAGAATGCTTGCATACGACCGGCGTATTTGGCGGAAAAGTGGTAGAATCTTATCCCTTTATCGAGGTAGCCTGGTTTGAGCGCGGGCAGGAGACACGTGATCAGTTCGCTGAAATTGTGACCAAGTACATACTATCCCTCGACATACCTGAGGTGGAAATGGCATTTATCACGTACCAAAAGGAAAGCTACTACGCGAACGGGAAACATTTTTAGACAGATTTCCCGGGAAAGATTTTTTGTTTTCGACAGGAGCAAATGGGCCAGTCCATTCTTGATGAAGAATGGACTGGTTTTTGGTGGCAGGAGGAGCAGTTATGGCTAGGTAGTAAGGGCGGCTCTTTTTGAGTAAAGGGTAGAAAGGGATTATCTATTTTTATACCAAATAGACTATAATAAGAGTGAATGAAATGAATGAACGTAAATCCAAACTTAGAGGAGATTTAGGAAGTGAAGGAAACGAAGAAAACGATTGCCTTGCAATTAGCGGAAGAACTTTCACAAAGAATCGCACGAGGTATTCTCAGCCCAAACGAACATTTGGTGGAAACCAAGCTCGCCGAAGAATTTAACACGAGTAGAGCTCCTGTCCGCGAAGCGTTGTTGATGCTTGAAAAGGAAAGGCTCGTGACACGCGTTCCGCATCATGGGTTTGTTGTCAAAAAATTTCGCAAAATAGAAATCCACCAATTGTATGACGCTACGTTTCGATTGGAAGAAATCGCGATGGCCAAGGCGGTTAAAAATGTGACGGATCGTGATATCCAAGAGCTGGAGGAGATCCTAGCAGCTCAATGGTCTGCCATTCAAAAAGAGGATGTTGTTGAATACTATTCTCTCAATGAAAAGTTTCACGAGACGATTTTTGCCATTGCAAACAATGAATTTCTGGCCGAAATGCATCATTCCATGCGCAGGTCTACTCGTCCATTAAGCGTGTTAAATATAGGCCAAGGAAAGAACATGTACTCGTCCTATGAAGAACACAGCCGTCAACTTGATGCTTTGAAAAAGCGGGATACGGAGGCAGGAATTCAAGCCATTCGCGATCAGGAAAGCCGTTCGTTGAAAACGCTCGACATAGTCTATCCTTCGTAGAGAAAAATCCGGCAGTAACAAACCGGATTTTTTTATACAGAAGACTGCGCCAAAGGCTTGGCGCAGGATACATGCGGGCGCAGCGGTCAAGCGTCGAGGAGCCACGCAAATCATTTCAACGGTTCAGTGTCAGAAAAGTTTATTTTTTTATACAACATTGTCGACAATATAGTATTCAATGATGTACAATGAGAAGGCAAAGAAGTCATCCGATTCTTTTCAAACTGACCACTATTATCTGTTAATTTCAAAAAGTTGAAATTAATTAATGATGAAGGGGTTTCACAAGGAAATGAAAGCGGATACAGATCGAAAAATCGACGGGAGGCTGAACGAACATGAAAAGTGAAAAGTTTGATCAAGGTTTGGAGATCCGCAGAGCAGTACTGGGAGCTGAGCATGTAGACCGCTCGCTGGCAAACGCTACGGATTTTGACATGCCCATGCAAGAACTCACCACAGAATGGTGCTGGGGAACATGCTGGTCACGCCCGGGTCTCTCTCGCAGAGATCGCAGCATGCTTAACCTTGCGATGCTGAGCGCTCTTGGCCGACCTGATGAACTAGCCTTGCACGTACGAGGAGCCATTACAAATGGTGTAACACCCGAAGAAATTACCGAAGTCTTTTATCAAGTAGCGGTTTATTGTGGTGTGCCTGCAGGTGTGGAAGCGTTTAAAGTCGGCAAGCGTGTTCTTGCTGAGTTGCAAAAATAAACATCAGGACACTACTTAAAACGAAAGAAGGTTGAGCAAATTGACAAAGCTGGGTTTTATCGGCTTGGGAAATATGGGGTTTCACATGGCGCGGAGGCTCCTCGAAAACGGGCATTCCGTAGCCGTACTCGATGCCAGGGAGGAAGCGTTGAAGCCGTTCCAGGCTTATCCGAATGCTGTCATCGCATCGACGCCAGCAGAAATCACCCAACTGGCGGATACGATTCTCGTAAGCTTGCCAAATCCGCAAGTAGCGAAAATCGTAGCCCTCGGAGAATATGGGCTGACCTCCGGAAGGCCCTTTCAAACCTACATTGATTTATCAACCACTGGCCCCGAAGCTGCTCAACAAATTGCTGCTGCACTTACCGAACGCGGCGTTGCCTGCTTGGATGCTCCTGTCAGTGGTGGTGTGCCGGGCGCTGAAAAGGGCACCTTGTCCATTATGGTGGCAGGACCCAAAGAAGCCTATGATGCCAATCTCCCTGTGCTTGAAATCATTGGAAACAAAACCTTTTATGTGGGACCTGAGGCAGGCCAGGCACAAACGCTCAAAATATCCAATAATTACCTGTCCGCCGTAGCCTTGATTGCGACCTCGGAAGCCATGGTATTAGGAGTGAAGGCTGGCCTCGATCCGCAAACGATGCTGGATGTATTCAATGTCAGCAGTGGCCGCAACAGCGCCACACTGGATAAGTTCCCGGTTGCTGTGCTGAACCGCAATTTTGATTACGGTTTCAAATCCGGTCTCATGTACAAAGATGTTGCGTTGTGCATGCACGAAGCGGACCGCTTAGGGGCCACGATGTGGATTGGAAGCAACGTAAAGGAATTTTTTAAACTGACAAAGGAACATCTCGGGGCCGATTCAGATACAACCGAAGTCGTCCGGCTATTCGAGGAGTGGGCCAAAGTCCGAGTGGAAGCGAGCGAGGAGAGATTGATATGAACGAAAAACTAACTCCCCATCAAGCCGCCATCAAAGAAGCTTTTATCAAGGAGCGAGGATACTGGTCAACGGAGATTTGGGAGGATGTGCTACATCTTGATCCCGACTTTCTCAAAGCCTACCTGAAATTTTCAGCGGTGCCCTTCCAAAAAAATCACAGTCACATTGATTTGAAGACAAAAGAATTGATTTACATTGCCTTCGATGTGGCAGCAACACATATGTATCAGCCGGGAACACGGCAGCATATGGAAAATGCACTGGGCTACGGAGCAACTCCCGAGGAAATCATGGAAGTGATCGAGTTGGCCAGCGTTCTCGGGATTCACACAGCAACAGTGGCTTCCCCGATTCTCATGGAAGTGCTCGCAGAGAATGGCACGCCCGTTGATGCGGAATTGACCCCTCGCCAAAAGGGACTCAAGCAGGTATTTATCGATGAAAGAGGCTATTGGTCCGAAATGTGGGATAGCGTATTGCTGCTTGATCCTGACTTTTTCGAGGCGTATCTGGAGTTTTCCGGAGTTGCCTTCAAACACAATCATCTAGATCCGAAAATCAGAGAGTTCATTTGCCTGACAGTTGACGCTGCAGCCACGCATCTTTACGAACCGGGGATTCGGGTGCATATGCGCAACGCCCTCCAATACGGAGCCACGAAAGAAGAAATCATGGAGGTCCTCGAGCTTGCCAGCACTTTAGGGATCCATGCGGCAACAGTAAGTGTGCCGATCTTGTCTAGATTGGTGAACAAAGGCAACGAATAACACGGCAACCGCCTTTTGGGACTTAAAGCAGCGGGGATGAAATTCCATACACATCGTTTCATTCCCGGCTGCTCTTTTTCTCTAGCACAGAAAAGAGTAAGAAAATTTTGTATACGTAAAGGAGGATCGTTATGACATCTCAGGTGCAAAGCACGGTTGAGAAAAGCAAGATCGTCGAGAAGAGAAATGCGGCCATTAAGGGAGCGTTCTTTACCGAATTCGTGGATATGTTCGACATTTATTTACCGACCATCATCCTGACACCGGCGTTGAGCTACTTTCAGCCAGAGGAGCTGCCACAAGGCATGGCGGGTATCTTGACCTCACTCGTTTTCGTGACCACACTGCTCGGGCGACCACTGGGCGCAACCATCTTCGGGGCACTTGGAGACAAGATCGGCCGTCGGAAGGCTACTATCTCATCCGTACTCGGTTTCGGCATTATTACATTACTAATTGCCCTTCTACCTGGCTATAGTTCCATTGGTATTACTGCCTACTGGCTGCTTGTTTTGCTGCGCTTTCTCGATGGGGTATTTTTGGGCGGAGGCTACACAGGATCTCACCCTTTGGCTATGGAATACTCCGAGAAGCATCAGCGTGGTTTTGTAGGCGCTTTCATTTTGTCGGCGTTTCCGTTGGCCTACATCGTCATTAATTTGCTCGGTTTGGCAGCGTTTGCTTTAATCCCGCAAGCCGGACCAGATTCGCCGTACGCCGTATGGGGTTGGCGGATTCCGTTTGTGATTGGCGCATTGCTGGCATTTTGGCTGGCTGCGTACTATATTCGGAAGGTTCCTGAGTCCGAAACCTGGGAGAGTTCCAAGAAAGAAAAAAATTCGCTGGCGAGCATGTTCAGAGGAAAGACAGGACGAAGCTTCTTTCAAGTATTTATTATGATGACCGGATTTTGGCTGACGCAAAATATCGTCACCCTGATCCTTCCTACGACAGTCTTGCGCACCATCCTTGGATTGGATGGGATTCAGGTCACTCTGACATTGTTTATCAGCTACGCCGTTCTTTTCGGAAGCTACATCGCGGCAGGCGTGATCGGGCAAAAAATTGGTCGCCGCCGTTTCTTCCTGATCCTTGGTCCAGCCATCGTCCTTGTGGGCAGTGTCTTGCTTGCAATTATACTCAACGGAAAAGCGCTGCCGCTGCCTCTCATCATGCTGCTAGTCGTCTTGTTTTCAGTCATTGTCACGGCGCCGTGGGGTGTCATTGTCACGTATATCAATGAACGGTTTACAACCGAAGTGCGTGCTTCTGGATTCGGACTGGGCTTTAGTGCTTCTGTCGTTCTCCCGTCCTTCTACGCTTTCTACATGAACTGGCTGGGCGGGATCATGTCGTACAACTCGACGATTATCGCACTCCTGATCATTGGTGCGGTGATTGGAACGGTAGGTGCCTATCTCGGGCCGGAAACGAAAGATGTGGACTTTAACCAAGCGGAGTAAACAAGACGGAGAAGGAGGAAGGGATATGCTATCACAAACAGAGCGGTTCTACTTTGGCTCCTTTATTGACGGCCAGGAAGTAAAATCAGAGGAAAGCGCCGTCCTGGAGGTGCGCAATCCGTACAACAATCAGCTGATTGGGAAAATCAGCTGCGCAACGAAGGAGGATGTAGAACAGGCTATCACCGTCTCCCAGCGGGTGTTTCAAGAGACGATGAAGAAAATGCCTGCCTACCGCAGATCGGACATTTTGCGCAAGACGGCGGATTTGCTGGAGAGCAGGACGGAGTCTTTCGCAAACCTGCTCGTGCTGGAGACGGGCAAGCCGATACGCGAGGCTCGCGTGGAGGTAGACCGCGCCGTGCAAGTGCTGCGGTTCGCTTCCGAGGGAGCCAAGCAAATTCACGGGGAAGAAATCCAGCTGGACAGCGCCCATGGCGGGGAGAATCAGTTTGGGTTTACGAAAAGGTATCCGATTGGCGTCGTGGTGGCGATCACGCCGTTCAACTTCCCGCTCAATCTGGTCTTGCACAAGGTTGCCCCGGCGATTGCCGCCGGGAACACCATCGTGCTGAAGCCTGCCGAAAAAACGCCGCTGTCGCCTGTCATGCTGTACCAGCTGTTTATGGAAGCCGGGCTGCCGGCAGGGGCACTGAACATTGTGATGGGCCCGGGACAGGATTTGGCGGAGCCTCTGGTGAAAGATCCACGGGTAAAGCGCGTGACGTTCACGGGAAGCGGCCAGGTGGGCTGGAAGCTGAAGGAGCTGGCGGGCCATAAAAACGTCACGCTGGAGCTGGGCTCGAATGCGCCCAATCTTGTCTTCGAGGACGCCGACCTGGATGCTGCTGCCGCAGCCTTGGTTCGCGGAGGGGTCGTGACCTCGGGGCAGGCGTGCATTTCCGTGCAGAGAATTTACGTTCAGCGAAGTGTGTACCAGGCTCTGTTGAACAAATTGGTCGACGGCGTGCGTGCGCTGCGCGTCGGAAATCCGCTGGACGAGGCCACAGACGTCGGGCCGATGATCACGGAAGCAGCAGCGGCCCGCGCCGAGGAGTGGATTCGCGAAGCTGCCGAGCAGGGGGCAACAGTTCTGACCGGCGGGAAGCGCAGCGGGGCTTTGCTGGAGCCAGCTGTCCTGACGAATGTCTCCCATGAAATGAAAGTGGTTTGCCAGGAAATCTTCGCGCCAGTCTTCAGCGTTATTCCGTTCGACGAGGAAGCCGAAGCGATTGCGCAGGCGAACGCTTCAGATCTGGGACTGCATGCGGGTGTATTCACGAAAGACATCAGCCGCGCCCTGCGCGTGGCAGAGGCATTGGAAACGGGCGGCGTCTGGATCAACGACGCGTCCATCCGCCGCTACGACCACATTCCGTACGGAGGGGTCAAGCAGAGCGGAATCGGCAAAGAGGGCGTGGCTTATGCGATCGAGGAAATGACCGAGATCAAGTTTATCGGGATCAAGCTGTAGTAGACGCTTCTCTTTTGAACAAATGTTTCTTTTCTTCGGCATGTGTTCCCGGACACTGCCGATTTCTTTCGGTCAGAAGCAGGCATTGGCGGCAGAAAAAGTGGAGGGGTGAACAAACATGACAAAATCACATGAAGTCTATGCCATCAAGTATTCGACACGGGAAGCCGTCTGCAGCGATCATTTTTACGGAGCTGCCGATCCTCACGAGAACTATTCCATGCCTATGGATTACTACATTTGGCTGATCAAGGCGGGAGATCAGGTGATCGTCGTCGATACCGGCTTTAATGAAGCAGTAGCCGCAGAGCGCAAGCGCAACTTCCTGCGCTGCCCAGCAAGCGTCCTGGGCAAGCTGGGGGTCGACCCGGCGTCTGTCCCACTTGTGGTCATTACTCATATGCATTACGACCATTTGGGCAATCTGGACAAGTTTCCAAACGCCACCTTCGTGGTGCAGGAGGAAGAAATGGCGTTCTGGACGGGGAAGTACGCCTCCAAGCCGCACTTTCTCCACCATATTACCACCGACGATGTCGTTCACCTCGTCAAGGAGAACTTCAAAGGGAGAGTGCAGTTTGTCAATGGCAGCAAAGCGATCCTCCCAGGCGTAACGGTGCACAAGGCAGGCGGCCACTCCGCCGGCTTGCAGATCGTTGAGGTGCAGACGGAGAAGGGGACAGTCGTGCTCGCTTCCGACGCCACTCATTACTACAAGAATATCAATGAAGACCGCCCGTTTTGGGTCGTGACTCATCTGCCGCAAATGTACGATGCGTTCGAGCTGGTCAAATCGTTGGCGGATTCACCGGAGCTGATTATCCCGGGCCACGATCCGCTGGTGATGGAGCGGTTCCCGGCGGCTTCCGACGAGCTGGAGGGTATCGTAGTCCGGATCGCCTAAAGGGTGAAGTCAGAGGACCCTAGCTACGGGTGGCTGGCTTTCGGATTTTCACAGGAAGGAACGGAGGTGGCAAGAAGATGGCAAACAGCCTGCACATGTTCTCGCCCGAGTGGATGGAACAATTCCGCCAGGTCGTCAACGAAGACCGGGAGCTGTCCTGGATTGCGAGATGGATGACCTGCGATTTTGTCTGGCGGGTCGGAGAAGCGGTTTACTTGTTTCACGTCGTGGGCGGAAAGGTGATTTCGGTCGTGGCGCCTACCTGGAACGACAGCTGGGATTTTGCCATCGAGGGAACGGAGGAGGCCTGGAGCAAGTTTGCGCAGCCGCTTCCTCCCCCGATGTACTATGACCTGCTCGGGATGGTCACCCGATTGCCGGAATGCCGATTGACAGGAAACCGTTTGAAAGCGATGCAGCATATCCGCTCTCTGACGAGAATGATGTCGCTCGTACGCGAGGTTGGAGGGGAAACGAGATGAAGGACCCGGTGACAGGAAGATATGTAGAAATGACCGTGCAGGGCAAGCATTACCGTATCTATTACGAAAGCGCCGGTCAGGGAGTCCCACTCGTCTGCCTACACACGGCGGGGGCAGACTCCCGCCAGTATCAGGAGCTGCTGCGAAATCGGGAGCTGCTGTCCCGCTTTCAGGTGATCGCCTTTGACCTGCCGTTTCACGGGCGCTCGATGCCGCCGAAGGAATGGTGGCTGGAGCCATACCGGTTGACTACGGACCTGTACGTGGAGTTCATCATGACTTTTCTGCAAACG
Source organism: Brevibacillus centrosporus (assembly GCF_046622605.1). Classification (NCBI taxonomy): domain Bacteria; kingdom Bacillati; phylum Bacillota; class Bacilli; order Caryophanales; family Paenibacillaceae; genus Brevibacillus; species Brevibacillus centrosporus. The sequence goes on from NZ_CP176856.1 coordinate 852,508, forward strand.
GCAGACATCGAGGAGCCACTCATGCTCGGATGCTCCATGGGAGGCAATATCACGCTTGAGCTGGCGTACCGCTTCCCCGAAAAGTTTCGGGGAGTGATTGCGCTGGAAGCGGCTGCCGCTACGGGTGGTCGTTTGAACGACTATTTGTTCCATCCGCAGATCAATGGCGGGGAAATGTGCGCAACAAATGTATACGGACTTATGGCCCCGCAAAGCCCGGAGCATCTGCGCAGAGATGTGTGGTGGATTTACAGCCAAGGAGCGCCTGGCGTGTACTACGGCGATATTTCCTTCTACAGCGAAGACTGGAATGCCACAGATCGGGTAGGGAAAATCGACACGAGCCAATGTCCGGTGTTCTTGTTTACCGGCGAGTACGATTACTCCTGCTCGCCGGAAATGTCACGCAGGACGGCCGCGCTGATTCCCGGAGCCGAATTTCACGTCATGAAAACGATGGGTCATTTCCCTATGAGCGAAAATCCGGATCTGCTAATGGAGTATCTGCGGCCCGTACTGGACAAGTTATGCTAGATACGAAAGTAGGAGTGAGAGAGATGTATATCGTTCACGTTTCCATTCTTGTAAAAGAACTGGCCATCGACGCTTTCAAGGAAGCGACCATGCAAAACGCTCAAAACAGCCTGCGAGAAGAAGGTGTCATACGTTTTGACGTGCTGCAGCAGCAGGATGATCCGACCCGCTTTCTGCTGACCGAGGTGTATCGCACGAAGGACGACCAAGCAAAGCATCGCACCACTGATCATTTTCACAAGTGGAAGGCAGACGTAGCAGAGCTGATCGCAGAGCCGTATACGATTGTGACCTTTGATGCGGTAGTCCCTGACGAAACCAGGGAGAAATAGTCAGAGACCCCTGATGAGCACGTAATGGCTCTTCAGGGGCCTTTATTATGCTTGCGAAAAGCATACTCAAAATGAAGTACTCCTTACAAACTCTTGTTCAGCTCCGTCAGCTCTCGCTCGGTCAGATCTCGCCATTGACCAACCCTGAGTTCGCCCAGTTCAATGTTCATGATCCGGACCCGTTTCAGCTGCCGCACCTGATAGCCGAACGCCTGGCACATCCGTCTGATTTGCCGGTTCAGTCCTTGGGTGAGAACGATTTTGAAGACGCGATCGCTGATTTTGGTGACCTTGCACGGTTTGGTGACGGTGCCGAGGATGCGCACACCGCCGGACATCCCCTGTATGAATAGCGGGGTGATTGGCTTGTCGACCGTGACGATGTACTCTTTCTCATGGTTGTTTTCCGCTCGCAGGATTTTATTGACGATATCGCCGTCATTCGTGAGCAAGATCAGGCCTTGGGAGTCTTTGTCCAACCGACCGATAGGGAAGATGCGCTCTGGATGATTCACGAAGTCGATTATATTTCCTTTTACATGCAATTCGGTCGTACAGGTAATGCCGACGGGCTTGTTGAGGGCGATGTAGACGGACTTTTTCTTGGCGCCTAGCGGATTGCCATCGATGCGAACGTCGTCACCGGGCGAAACGGTACTGCCCAGCTCTGCCATTCGTCCATTGATCGTCACGCGTCCTGCTTCTATCAGCTTGTCTGACTCCCGGCGTGAACAAAAACCGGTTTCGCTTATGTATTTATTGATTCGCATGGAACGTTCCTTTCATTGCTTTTGCTGCTTCTCGATCAGTTTATTGCGCCAAGGTGTCGCGAGTTCTTCCAGCTCGAGCATTCGTGCGAGCACCTTGGGATCTGGCGATTTCTCGTGAAAATACAGATGGTGGATCGAAGCGACCGTCACCTGGGCGGGATGGGCAGACAGCTGGATGATCGGTGAGTCTGACTTGATCGTCCCTTCTTGCAGGACACGGAAAAAGTACCCGGTATACCCGGCTGCAATGATTTGCTTTAGCAGTTGGTTATTGTGATTTCGCTTATTAATCGTAGCACAAGGATAGCGGCCTTGCGAAACTTGCAGGATGGCATCCCCGAATTGATAGACATCCCCGATGCACACCTGATCCTCACGCATGTTTTCTGCAGTTACATTTTCCCCAAATGCCGCCTTTTCCAAGGGCTGATCGAATTCCTTCTCCCAATGAGCATAATGTTCAAAAGGATAGAGACAGACGACGCGATCTGGACCGCCGTGGTATGCAGGGTTCGCGACATCGTCCTCGGCGATTTGCTGGGTGGCGACGTGAAGCTCGTCTGTTTGCTCCTTCCAAATGCCAGAAAGATATTCTTGTCCATTATATGTCATGTTCTTCGGCAAGCCTTTGCTTACGTAAACGATTTTTCTATCCGACATAGTTTCCACTCCCTACATGTGCACTCTCCTCATACTATAACAAAACCCCACTTCCTACCACTGCCCGGCGGGACATCCTGTGGCAACTCTGGTATGATGGGGGAAAGGAAGATACAGGAGGCTTATGTTCATGCAATCGACAGGTGTGGTACTGCACACAGATAAATATCAGATTAATATGATGTACGCCCACTGGATCAATGGGACGCATAACAAAAAAGTGGTGTTTGAAGCCTATTTCCGCAAGCTGCCCTTTGGCAACGGCTATGCGGTATCGGCTGGACTAGCTAGAATTGTCGCTTACATACAAAATCTCCGTTTTGAAGAAAGTGATCTGGTCTATTTGAGTGAGCAGGAGGAAAATTACGATCCCGGGTTCCTCGAGGAGCTGAAGCAGCTGCGCTTTACAGGCTCTTTGTACTCCGTAAAGGAAGGGACACTGGTATTTCCGAACGAGCCGCTGATCCGAGTCGAGGGCCGCATGATGGAAGCTCAGCTGGTAGAGACTGCGCTTTTGAACTACATGAACTACCAGACGCTGATCGCAACGAAGGCCTCCCGCATTAAAAACGTGGCAGGCTCTGACATCCTGATGGAATTCGGTACGCGGCGGGCACAGGAAGCGGATGCTGCACTATGGGGGACGCGAGCGGCGTATTTGGCAGGCTTTGATGCTACCTCCAACATGCTGGCAGGCAAAATGTTTGACATCCCGACAAAGGGCACGCATGCCCACTCCTGGGTACAGAGCTTTGACAGCGAGGAAGAAGCCTTTGACCGCTTCGCACAGGCATTGCCCGGTCAAGTGACGCTGCTCGTGGATACGTACGATACGTTGAACAGCGGCGTGCCGCACGCCATTGAGCTGGGCAAGCGGCTGGAGGCAGAAGGCAAGCGACTGTCTGCCGTACGACTGGACAGCGGAGATCTTGCCTACCTCTCTATCAAAACCAGAGAGATGCTGGACAAAGCAGGGCTGCCTTACGTGAAGATCGTCGCTTCCAATGATCTTGATGAGCACACCATCATGAATCTGAAAGTACAAGGAGCCCGTGTAGACAGCTGGGGAGTCGGAACACAGCTGATTACAGCAGCGGATCAGCCGACATTGGGTGGCGTTTACAAGCTGGTTGCGCGCGAAGGGGCAGACGGAGAATATTTGCCGACAATCAAGATCTCGGGCAACCCGGAGAAAGTGACGAATCCGGGTATCAAGGATATGTACCGCTTGATTGATCCGGAGACGAACAAAGCCATTGCGGACTACCTGTGCTTCCCGCATGAGGAGCTGGTGCCGAAAGGGGAATCCCTGCATCTGTTTAATCCGAGCCATCCGTACTTGAACAAGCAGCTGAAAAAGTACAAATCCGAAGCGCTTCTGGTACCGGTCTTCCTCGATGGCGAGCTCGTGTATAAGCTGCCGTCTCTCGAGGAGATCCGCCTCTATCATCGCCAGCAGCTGGACCTGTTCTGGCCCGAGTATTTGCGGATGCTCAATCCGGAGCACTACCGCTTGTATATGAGTGATGAGGTATGGGAGACGAAGAATCGGTTAATGAAAGAATATATGTCGAAGTAACGTGTGAAGCAACGTTCTGAAGGACGTTGCTTTTTTACTTTCCAGCTATTATCCTAGCAGATAGGAATGTAGCTTTTTCAAATTAGTCGGATTATTTTTTCTGCCTGCTTTTTTGCAAAGGATGGGAAGGGGGATTAAACATGCCAATTAAATTGCCTGACGAATTGCCAGCAACCGAAATACTGGCGGGGGAGAATATTTTCGTGATGAAGGAGAGCAGAGCCTTCACGCAGGATATCCGGCCGCTGCGCATCGTCATTTTAAACCTGATGCCTGTCAAGGAAACGACGGAAACTCAGCTCCTCCGCCTTCTGGGGAATACACCGCTGCAGGTGGAGATCGTGTTGCTGCACATGTCCAGCCATACGTCGAAAAATACATCGGAAGAGCACTTGTCGATGTTTTATAAAACGTTTGAAGAAATTAAGGATCAGCGTTTTGACGGGATGATCATCACGGGAGCACCTATTGAACAGCTCGAATTCGAACAAGTGACGTACTGGGATGAATTGAAGGAAATCCTTGACTGGAAGATGGAAAACGTTACTTCGACGCTCCACATTTGCTGGGGAGCGCAAGCGGGACTTTACCATCACTTCGGCGTTCCTAAGCATCCTTTGCCAGAGAAGATGTTCGGAATTTTCCCGCATACGCTGAACAAGCAAAACGTGAAACTGCTGCGCGGATTTGACAACTATTTCTACATCCCGCACTCCCGTCATACGGAAAACCGTCGGGAGGACATCGAAAAGGTGCCAGAGCTGGAAATTCTGTCGGAATCCGAGGAATCCGGTGTCTATCTCGTCGCTACCAAGGACGGACGGCAGATTTTCGTGACCGGTCACTCGGAGTACGATCCGACGTCGTTGCAGGACGAGTACAGGCGTGACATCAACAAAGGTCTGGACATAGCGGTACCACGAAACTACTACCCAAAAGACGACCCCGACCGTCAGCCGATCGTCACTTGGCGCGCGCATGCCAACCTCTTGTTCTCCAACTGGCTGAACTACTACGTCTACCAGGAAACGCCTTACGATTTGAAACAAAGCAAGTAAAAACCGCCGTTTCACCATCCGAGCCGATCGGATGGTTTTTTGCATAGAAGAGGAGGGTAACTATGATCAACTGGCAGGATGAAGTGAGCAAGAGAAAAGAAAGCTTGTTCGAGGATCTATACGGACTTTTGCGAATCCCTAGCGTAAAGGATGGACAGACGAGTGAGCCCGGTGCACCGATGGGAAAGGAAATCGGGCGCGCACTGGACTACATGCTGGATCTGGCAGAGCGAGATGGTTTTCGAACGGCAAATCTGGAGGGCTACGTCGGCTATGCCCAGCTTGGGGACTCCGAGAGTGATGATTACGTAGCGGTGTTGGGACATCTGGATGTCGTAGCAGCGACGGGAGATTGGACTTCACCGCCTTACGAGCCGACGATGCGAGAGGGCAAGCTGTTTGCCCGTGGAGCCATTGATGACAAAGGACCGACCCTCGCTGCCTACTACGGCATGAAAATGATCAAGGAGCTGGGGCTTTCCCTCCAGCATAACGTCCGCTTCATTTTCGGGACGGATGAGGAGAGCGGGAGCCGCTGTATGGCGCGATACCGCGAGACGGAAAAGCTGCCGCTCGCAGGTTTTACGCCAGATGCGGACTTTCCCATCGTTCATGCGGAAAAAGGGCAGATCAATACACGGATCATGCTGGGGAAAAGGACGTCTGACCCGTCTGTGGCGGTGAGGAATGTCGCTGGACAGGGAACGGCAGCTCCGTGGCGTCTGCTTTCCTTTTTCGGTGGCGGCACTGCCAACATGGTGCCAAAGTCAGCTCGGGCAGTGCTTACGGCAGTAGAGACAGAGCGGCTAAGCGAGATGGCAGCAGCTTACAGTCTCTACTGCGAGTCTCGTGGAAGCAAGGGGGCAGCACGGATCGAGGCAGAGCAGCTGGTCCTTTCGATGGAAGGAAAAGCGGCGCACGGTATGGAGCCCGAGCTTGGGATCAATGCGGCTCTGGAGCTGGTGCATTTTCTCGTTGCGCATTCCTTTCAGGAGGAGGCAGAGCGATTCCTTCGTTGCGTGGATCAGTACCTGTTTGAGGACTACGCCGGAGAAGCGTTGGGGATTGCCTCTGCGGACGAGATATCTGGGGCACTCACAATCAATAGTGGGATCTTGCAGTATGAGCCGGATGGCGAATCGTTTTTTCACATCAATTTGCGCTACCCGGTGACGGATGAGGCGAGCCGGATTTTGGAGGGAATCGCCGAAAGAGTCGGGAAATACGGCTTTGTCATCGAGCCTCCGCTCTTGAAAAAAGGTCATCATGTAGCAAAGGACCATCCGATGATCGGTATTTTGCAGCGCGTGTACCAGGAGATGACGGGGCTTGCGCCAGTGCTCCTGTCAACCGGTGGAGGCACGTATGCGTACCACATTGGCAATGGCGTTGCCTTTGGTCCGCTCTTCCCCGGCAAAACGTCGCTCGCTCATCAGGCAGATGAGTACATCGAGGTGGAAGATCTGCTGCTGTCCGCCGCGATGTATGCGAGAGCGATCTATGAGCTTGCGAATGCAGATTTTCACGAGGAAGAGTAGGGGAGCGGATGAGACGTGCATGATCTGCAAGGGAAGGTTGTACTTATAACGGGTGCGAGCTCTGGCATTGGGTGTGCTGCTGCAAAGCTGTTGGGATCTCGCGGGGCACAAGTGGCGATCCACTACCATTCCAATCTGCAAGGAGCGGAAGAAGCAGCGGCGCAGATCCGGGCAGAGGGTGGTGACTGTGCTCTCTTTTCTGCCGATGTGTCGGATAGAGACCAAGTGAACCGGATGGCCTCTGAGGTTTTGGAGCGGTTCGGGTCGATTCACGTCCTGGTGAACAATGCAGGCGCAGGCATACAGCCGAGCAGGTTCATGGAGCTTCAGGAGGAGCTGTGGGACAAGACTTACGCGGTCAATGTCAAAAGCGTGCTTTTTTGCTCGCAGGCCGTACTGCGCGACATGCTGCCTCGAGGGGAAGGGAAAATTATCAATATTTCATCAGGGGCGGCTCGCTTTGGAGGGGCCGGGGAAAGTGTGCACTATGCTTCTGCCAAAGGAGCAGTCAACACGCTGACGATCGGGATGGCGAGAGAATTTGCCGATCAGGGAATTCTCGTCAATGCGGTTGCGCCTGGTATTATCGACACAGCGTGGCATGAGAAATTTTCATCAGGGGAGAGGCTGCAGCAGTTTTTGCCGACAGTCCCCTTGAAACGAGCAGGGTCGCCGCAAGACGTTGCAGAGATGATTGCTTTTCTGGCGTCGGATTCTGCGAACTACATTACGGGTGAGATTTTCAATGTGAGCGGTGGAAGATAATAGAGCAAAGTTCCTATTCACACGTACTCTTCAAATGCCGATATAGAAAAAAGTGGAAAATGGCGTGTAGAGGAGAGATCAACATGAAGAGAGACCGCAAGCTCGTTCGCAGCTGGCAGAAAGCCATGCTAGCGGCCGTTTTGACATGCGGAGTCGTACTGGCAGGTGCGGGTCAAGTACCTGTGTATGCGAAAACGGAAAAAACGGATCAAACACAAAAGAAAATATCCAAGCTCAGTGCCAGTGCCACATCGGTGAAGCTGAAAAAGGATGGGACCCAGCAGCTTGCTCTGACGGTTACCTACACGGATAAAACGAAAGAGGACGTCACACAAAAAGCCGACTGGACCTCCTCCGACAGCGAAGTTGCCACAGTGGAAGCGGGGCTGGTAACAGCGGTAGATTCCGGAAAGACCAAAGTCAAGGCGAGCTACGGCGGGAAAAACGTAACGCTGTCCGTGGAAGTCGACATCATCTCCAAGCTGGCCGTGGATCAGAAAAAGCTCACGCTGCGCGAGGGAGCGACCCAGCAAATCACTGCTACGGTGACCTACTCGGACAAGTCTACGGCAATTGTCACAGAAGGAGCAGAATGGTTCAGTGGGGACAGTGAAGTGGTTACAGTCGAGAATGGACTTGTGACTGCAGTAGGCTCAGGAAAAACGAAGGTATCGGTAAAATACGGAGGCAAAACCGTGACGCTGCCCGTGGAGGTCGACATCATCTCCAAGCTGGCAGTGGATCAGAAAAAACTCGTCCTGCGCAATGATGAGACCAAGCAAATCGCAGCTACAGCTACTTATACGGACAAAAAGACGGCAAACGTCACAGAAGAGGCAAAATGGACAAGTGCCGACAGTGAAGTTGTCACCGTGGACAAAGGGCTTGTGACAACGGTAGGACCAGGCAAAACAAAAATTACGGTAACGTACGGAGGAAAAACCGTGACGCTGCCCGTGGAAGTCGATATCATTTCCAAGCTGGCGCTGGACAAGAAGGTCGCGTACGTGCACCCGGGGAAAACCGAGTCCCTTAAGCTGACGGCGAGCTTGTCAAACGGTGACAAGGTAGACGTAACGGAAAAAGCAGAGTGGACGACGAGCAATCCGGAAGTGGCTACGGTAGAAGGTGGCGTAGTAACGGGTGTAGGAGCAGGAAAGGCAAAGCTGACCGCCAAGTACGGAGGCAAAACCGTCACGATTTCGGTAGAGTCTGCTGTGCTGTCCAAGCTGGAGGCGGACACGAAGCAAGTGACGCTAAAAGAGGGCGAGACGAAGGAATTGAAAGCGTCCGCGCTCTACACAGATAAGACGAAAGCAGATGTAACGCTCGAGGCTGACTGGACTTCGGTGAATCAAAAAGTGGCAACAGTGGAAGGCGGCAAGATTACCGCTGTCAAAGCAGGCCGCACAAATGTGATCGTGACCTACAACGGAAAGATCGTCAGTGTCTCTGTGACAGTAAAATAGGGAAAGATCAGGATCAGGAAAAGGAAGACTGCCACGATGGCGGTCTTTTTTTTTTACAGTAAGAGTTTATAGGATTCTTATCCAGTATAAGTGCAACTAAGACTGCGACCTGTACCCTTTGGGTGCAAAAGGCTTGGCGCAGCCAAGTTTTCTAACGTGGTGTACGCGGGCAGCTGCAGCCCTGTGGTAAGCTAGTAGAAAGAAGAATTTCGCACGCACAGCACAGGACACGACGGGGGCATCTCATGGACATCAGGCAACTGCAGTACTTTGTGGAAGTGGCAAAACAGAAAAGCTTTACCAAGGCTGCCAACACCCTGCACGTCTCGCAGCCCTCCATCAGCAAAATGATGAAAGCTCTGGAGGAAGAGCTGGGTGTCGTACTGCTGGATCGGTCCGAGCGAAAAATGGAGCTGACAGATGCAGGGGAGCTGGTCTACGATCATGCGACAAAGGTGCTTCACTTGATGGACAGTCTGGCCTTATCCATCGGAGAAATACGCAACATGGAGCGCGGACGTGTCAAAATGGGCATGATGCCGACGGTAGGATCGTTTTTACTGCCGAATGTCATCGCTCTGTTTAAAAAGCAGTATCCGGGCATCGATATCGAGATGAAGGAATACAGCGCCAAGCTGCTGGAGGTACACGTAGAGCAGGGAAGCATTGATGTAGGTCTGACCGTTCTTCCTGCCGATACGGAAAAGTTCGATGCAGTTCCCTTGCAGGCAGAAGACTTGGTCGCGATCGTCCATCGGGAGCATTGGATCTCCGAACGCGAGTCAATCAGCCTGGCGGAGCTGCGTGAGGAAGCCTTTATCTTGTTTACGGAAGAGTACGCCATTCACGATGTGGTCAAGCAGGCATGTCTGCGCGCAGGCTTTGAGCCGCAGGTCGCTTACATGAGCTCGCTATGGGATTTCGTCGGGGAGCTGGTGGCGACGCAGCTCGGGATATCGCTCGTTCCCCGTTCGATTGTGAGACGCCTGAACAACAGTGAGCTGCGGACGATCAATATCTCTTCCCCGAAGATCGACTGGCAGTACGCACTGATTTTTCGAAAGGACCACTACCTTTCGCACGCAGCACGAGCGTTCATCTCCTTTGCTGAGCAGCATCTTTCTCCATAACCAAATGGAATAGAGTTCATGATGTTTATGTATTGTACGAATAATGCAGAGAGCAGATAAAATGGACCTACCAACATGAGAAGTCGGGGTGGTCAGGATGAGATCATGGCTCTTAGCACTGCCGCAGGTTTTGCTGCTGTACGTGTTTGCCTGGGCAGGAAAATGGATTTCGATGGTTTTGCCGTTACATATTCCAGGAAGTCTGATCGGTATGGGGATGCTGTTTCTGTGCTTGCAGCTCGGATGGATTCGGTTGAGCTGGGTACAGGCAGGAGCGACTTTGGTGTTTTCCCAGATGATTTTGTTTTTCGTACCTGCCATCGCCGGGATCATGCAATATCCGTGGCTTTTGGGCATGAAAGGCTTGCTCGTTTTGATCATCGTCGTCAGTGGGTCAGCACTGGTGATGATTTCGACAGGCGTGATTGCTGAGCGGATGTTCAAATTGGGTGAGGTGAAGCGGCGTGACTCTGTGGAAAATTTGTAGCATTCTCGTCACGATCCTTTTCTTTGTGGCAGCCAAACAGCTGAATCGAAAAAAGCCTATCTTGCTCTTTTCACCGGCTATCGTCGCCCCTTTAGGAATTATGGTCTTGCTGCTCGTGAGCGGAGTCCCTTTTCAGGAATATCAGGCGGGCACAGAGCTTTTAAGTGAAATGCTTGGCGTGGTCACAGTTGCTTTTGCGATCCCTCTCTATCGCAACTGGGGCATACTGATGTCCCATTGGCGGATGATCGTGAGCAGTTTGGCTACTGGGGCATTGATCGCGATCCTGGCTGGCGTTTCGACCGCGATGCTGCTTGGTTTGGGAAAAGAAGCGGCAATCAGTGTGATTCCGCGCTCGATCACTTTGCCGATCGCGGTGGGTCTGTCGGAATCAATCGGGGGAATTCCGTCTTTGACGGCCCTGTTCGTGATGCTGACGAGCTTTGCCGGCGTATTCTGGGGACCGACCCTCATCAAGCACCTGAGACTGCGGCATCCGGTTTCGATCGGCTTGATGTACGGCATGGGCGCGCATGTGCTGGGAATGGCGAAAGCCCTGGAGCAGGGCGATCTGGAAGGCAGCAGCGCGACGCTCGCCGTCATCGCAGGCGCGGTCATGACCGTGGTATGGGCATTTATTCTGCTTCCGGTAATTTTGACGTGGATGGGAATGTAAGGGGGCCAAAAACAGCCCCTTTTTCTTATGGGAAAATTGTATAATTATAAAAATATTTGCATAAATATTTATTAGGAAAGAATGAGGTTGTCATGAACATCCGATCGTTTTCTCTGGAGCAATGGGAGGAGGTCGTCGCCCTGTGGCGTCGTGCCGGCATACAGCTGTCACGCTCCGATACACCCGAGAAAATCCAAAAGAAACTGGATTAATCATTTTAACCGAGATGAACTGATTTTCATGGAAAAATGGATTACGCCCGCCCAAACGTCTGCGAAAGGTGTATGATAGGGGACAGACTAGCTATGAACTTATTCATCAAGGAGGCTTTATGAAACCGATCTATGCCGCCCTCTTGCTGTGCACGAGCTTTCTTTGGGGAGGGAACTTTGTTGTAGGGAAGTTTTTGGTCGGGCATGCTTCGTCCCTGACGCTGACTGATTTACGCTGGATGATCGCGGTCGTCTTTCTGATCCCTATGGTCTGGTTTCGCGAAAAGCGGATTTTGCCGACCAAGCAGGCTGTGCTCCCGCTGATTTTGATGGGGGTAACGGGTGTCGCGTTGTTCAACCTTTTTATGTTTTGGGCGCTGGAGAGAACGAATGCGACGAATGTCGGTCTGTTATCTACGCTGAATCCAGTATCGATTGCCATCTTTTCCTTTTTACTGGTAAAGGATAAAATCAAACCGCTCCAGATTGTCGCGATGTTCATTTCCTTTGGTGGCGTACTGGTGGTCATGAGCAAAGGGGATTTGTCGCATATTTCCAATCTTCACTTTAATGTAGGCGATTTGTGGATGCTGGCAGCTGTAGCGATGTGGGGCATTTACTCCGTCTGTGCGCGGTGGGCGATGAAGACAGTGACTCCTCTGATGTCGACGCTGTACTCCGGCGTTTTCGGCGTGGCTCTGATGCTGCCAATTAATCTGTCGACCTTCACCGTTCAAAATACGACCTGGTCCTTCTGGCTGTCTCTGTTCTACGTAGGTGTACTGGCGACTGTCGTAAGTATGGTGATGTGGAATGTCGGCGTGCAAAAGGTGGGAGCGACGGCAGCCGGGATGTTCCTGAACTTCAACCCCGTGTTTACCGCGATCCTGGCGTTTCTCTTGCTAGGGGAGAGAATGACTGCGACCCAGCTGCTCGGGAGTGTCATCGTCATCATCGGATGCTATCTCTTCTCCCGTTTGAAGAATGTTTCCTTGAAAAGAAAGTCTGGCATGACACAGGCTGAAATCTAAAGACAGATCCCGCAAACCCTGCCCTTTCAATAGGCGGGGTTTTTCTCTAGCACACATGTACCTAGACTTTTGCATAGACATAAGGATGATGGAGTGTGAGAAGGGGGATACCCATGATTTTGATTGCGGGAAGACAGGTCAGCCCGTCTGAGCTGGTGAGAAGCTGGGGATTAAACGGGGTACAAACGGAAGTCGTCGAGAAAATGGCGGCAAGTCCGGAAACTTTTGAATACCCGACGCCTGAGCTGCTGCAATTTGAACTGAAAATGCGGGATCATCTGGTGAGATCGGCCAGAGCGCTGAATGATAGCGGAATCTCTTTTTCTACTTTTGTAGATTCGCGCTGCAATGAGGATTATTGGCACCGGACAGAGCTTGGCGGCTTCCGGCTGCGCGAGGGAATACTGCCTTCGCAGGGAATCATTGACATCTTCCGAAATGGCAGATTGTACGCGACCGAGTGTGCGACCGCGATGGTCATCATTTTGTACCATGCGACACTGCAGTCGATCCGAACAGCTGATTTCGAGCGGATGTTTGCCGATATTTTGCTTTACGACTGGCGCTATGATCAGGATTTGGATCTGCAGACAGCCAGTACCCACACGTTTTTGCCGGGAGATATTCTCTATTTTGCCAATCCGGACTACAACCCGGCTAAGCCCTGGTGGCAAGGGGAAAACGTCGTGGATTTGGGCAGAGGACTGTATTACGGGCATGGGGCTGGTATCAAGACGGCCGGAATGCTGATCAACTTTTTGAATGAAGAGAGAAGACCAGGATCGTATCAGTCTGCCTACCTCGTTCAACAGGCGACGCGTCCGGGCTTTGCTTACTTGTCGAGATTTAGCGATCGGACTGCCGGCGTCTACGGTAGACTGGCCGATACCCGCATCGTGGCGCGAGTTGGTTCTCAGCGCTGGCGGGGGTAGTCTGCGAAAGAAAGCCTCGCGCCGTATAGGGCAACGAGGCTTTTTCAAATGCTTTTCTAAAAACGTTGGAGGGAAAACATGGACAGATCGTGGGTAGATTTGCCCTGTGTAAGTAGCTCGCTGGCTGCCTCGCCTACCGCGCTGGCAAATTTGAAGCCGTGACCGGAAAAGCCGGCAGCGATCACGATCTGCGAGTACTCAGGATGACGATCGATGATGAAATGCTCGTCCGGTGTCATCGTGTAGATGCAGACACGTCCCTGGCGCAATGCACCGGCTGCTTGCGGCATGTACGTCTCGAGAAACGAGCGAACGTCACCTTCATCAGATAAGAGGGCGCCAAACGTGCGTTCCAGACGATCCGGATCGATCTCTACACCGCCGTCATGTCGACCGATTTTCACCCCTGCCTGATCGATGCTTGGAAATCCGTAGTAGGAGGTTTCGTCGGCCAGCTTAAAAATAAACGCAGGGAATTTATCAGCACGGTACAAGTCCTCCTCGGATCCGAACCAGGCGACCGTCTTGCGCGTAGGAGATAGCGGCAGAGACAAGTCAAGGGAAGCAAGCAGGGCTGGATTCCAGGCTCCTGCGCTGAGCAGCAGCTTACCCGCGCGATAGGTGTGTGCTTCTGTGTGGACGATGACACCATCTCCATCTGGTTGAATGGCGGTCACGGGTGTATGGGGCAAGAGGGTAGCACCTGCCGCAATCGCCTGCTCGCGATACGCACTGATGCACTTTTCTGAATACAGGACACCGGAGGAGGTCTCCAGGCACGCATAATAATGATCGGGCAGCGAGATGCCGGGCCAGCGTTCATTGACTTCAGAGGCACGCAGGACCTCCAGAGGAAGCGAGTACGTCTCGGCGCTTTCACGAATCTCCTGCAGGAAGGAATCCTTCAGCGGGCCGGCACTCAGAACGCCTGTCTGTTCAAAAAGCTTCGTTCCCGATACAGCCTCCAACTCCTGCCAAAGCTGCTGAGCACGCAACGCGAGTGGAACGTATTGCTTGCCTTCTCCGTAAGCGTGGCGGATGATCCGGGTATCTCCGTGATGGCTTCCCATCGTGTGTGGTGGATCGTAGGTGTCTAGCAAAAGGGTGCTGACCCCTTGCTTTGCCAAAAAGTATCCGGCAGCCATCCCCATTGATCCGGCACCGACTATGATGACCTCGTAATTTTCCATACGTCTCCCTCCAAAATCATTGATCACTTATACGTTCATCTGGTCTGTTTCTATTATCTTACAAGGCGGGGAGGAAAGCGAGATGCTTGCCCTGAAAAAAGCAGGCATACTTCGATGGAGATGGAAACAATGGCGGGATAGAATGAGGGAGCAGTTGCCATTCCATCACAAAGGAGACCTCAGAAATGATCAGCCATATTACCATCCACCCGAAAATTTTGTACTACGGTGCACCCGTCGTCCTGCTGTCGACGGAGAATGCAGACGGTTCTACCAACATCAGCCCTATTTCCTCCTCGTGGGCACTAGGTTCATTCGTTATTTTAGGCTTAGGGGTGGGATCACAGGGCTTGGAAAATTTGAAAGATCGGCCAGCGTGCGTCATTAATTTGCCTGATGCGGAAATGTGGCGCCAGGTCGAGGCACTCGCATCGTTGACCGGAAAAAATCCGGTACCTGCGTATAAAGAGGAGATTGGCTTTCGCTATGAAAAGGATAAGTTCGCCGCTGGATCCTTCACCCGAGCAGCATCTAAGTCGGTGCGTCCCGAGCGGATTGCGGAATGTCCCCTTCAATTGGAGGCAGAGGTTCGCCACATTCGGATTCCAGAGTACGCAGAGAGCTTTGCCATCGTAGAAACAGAGGTGGTGCAGGTGCACGCTGATGAGAGAATCGCCATCGGTGACCGCTACGTAGATCCCAAGGCTTGGAATCCGCTCATTTATAATTTTCGCCACTATTTTGGCCTCGGGGAAGAAAAAGGAAAGACTTATCGATCCGAGACATAGAATAACAGTAGGGAACGCCATGTGAAGTGGCGTTTTTGCATGCTGGAAGATATCCTCCAACGGTTATATAGTGGTATGATCAAAAGAAGGGTATATACGAGGCGGAGGTACCATATGGAGCAACTTTTGATAGGGAGTTTTCTATCTGCAATGGCGACAGGAGCAGGGGCGCTGCCCATCCTGTTTTTCAAAACGGTTACGCATCGCTGGCGTGATATTCTGCTCGCGTTTACGGCTGGCATCATGGTGGCGGCCGCGACCTTCAGCTTGATTCCACAGGCGATGGAGAACGGATCGATTATCGTCATCTGTCTGGGGGTGCTCACCGGAACACTGACGCTGACAGTCTTGGAGAGCTTCATCCCGCATATAGATCTGGAGCATACGAGAGTAAATATTTCAATGGACTCTCAGGCGCTCTTGATTTTGTCGGCCATTACTTTACATAACATTCCAGAAGGGCTGTCAGTTGGGGTCAGCTACTCCAGTGAGCAAACCGGTCTGGGTGGCTTGGTCGCCTTTGCGATCGGACTGCAGAACGCGCCGGAAGGATTTCTGGTCGCGCTATTTCTGATTAATCAGCAGGTGAGCCGGCTCAAAGCTTTTCTTTTGGCGACGATGACCGGTGCAGTAGAGATCGTTTCGGCTCTTATTGGCTATTATTTGACTTCGGTTGTGGGTGGGCTGGTTCCCTACGGACTCTCCTTTGCTGCCGGAGCCATGCTGTATATCGTCTACAAGGAGCTCATTCCGGAGAGCCACGGAGACGGACATGCTCGCTCAGCCACGTTCTCCTTTATTATCGGGCTGCTGGTGATGATCGGGCTGGTTCAGCAGTTTGGATAAAAAGAGTTCCGTTTTTCATAAGTTCCCCTCACAATTTGACCGCAAATTACCGAAACCATATATAGATAGATTTCGATTATGGAAGTAGGGAGTGTCACGATGGAAAAATCGACCTTGCTAGGTTTAGTACTAGGTATCGTTGCAGTAGTTGTCGGGATGATCTTGAAGCACGCCAGTCCCGCCTCATTATTAAACCCAGCAGCATTCATGATCATCATGGTGGGTACGGCTGCCGCTATTTTAAACGCATTTCCCATGTCGGAAGTCAAAAAGGTTCCCGTCCTTTTCAAGGTACTTTTTAAAGAGCAAAAACTCCCTGCCAAACGTGAACTGATTGGCCAATTTATGAACTGGGCGTCGATCGCTCGCCGTGAAGGATTGTTGGCCCTTGAAAATACGTCCGATGAAATAGAAGATCCATTCCTGCGAAACGGCATGAAGATGATCATCGATGGAGGCGAACCGGATTTCGTCCGCGATGTGTTGAACGAAGAGATTCATGCAATTGAAGAGCGTCACCAGATGGGTGCACTGATTTTCAGCCAGGCGGGCAGCTACGCGCCGACACTCGGGGTATTGGGTGCGGTAGTTGGCCTGATCGCGGCGCTTGGTAACCTGAGTGACATCGATGCGCTGGGTATTTCCATTGCCGCTGCGTTTGTCGCGACACTGCTCGGTATTTTTACAGGCTACGTTTTGTGGAATCCTTTCTCGAACAAGCTGAAACGCAAATCTAAGCAAGAGATTGAAATCAAGAGAATCATGGTAGAAGGTCTGCTTTCGATTCAGGCTGGTGTATCCCCGGCTGCGATTGAACAGAAGCTGCTTGTGTACATCCCGTACCGAGAGCGTGCCGAGATGAAGGAAGAGAAGAAGGAGGAAGGAGCTGCGGTAAATGGCTAAGCGACCGAAGAGACATGCTCAGCATGAAGAGCATATGGACGAGACTTGGCTGATTCCGTACGCTGACCTGCTCACCCTGTTGCTTGCCTTGTTTATTGTATTGTTTGCCTCCAGTGAGATGGATGCGAAGAAGTTTGACCAGCTGGTGAAATCCTTCAACGTTGCCTTGAACGGTGGGGTGGGCGTGCTGAATCAGCCGAGTCCGGTGCCACTGGACCCGAACATGGCGCAGCAGACCATCCACAAAGGGGCACAGGAAGCGGAAAAACCAAAGACCGAGGAAGAGAAGAAGCTGGAGGAAGCGGTACGCAAAGAGACAGAGGATCTGAAAAAGCTGCAGACGCAGCTGGAAGGCTACATCGAGCAAAACAAGCTGCAGGACAAGCTGCAGACCAAGCTGACCGAAGAGGGGCTGCTCATCACGATTCTCGACAATGCGTTGTTTGACTCAGGTAAAGCCGATCTCAAGCCAGAAGCAAGAAAGCTCGCTGCGGAGATGGCGTCCATGCTGGTCCCGCATCCGAAAAAGGTGACCGTCACTGGACATACCGACAACGTGCCGATCCACCGGGCCGATTTCCCGTCCAACTGGGATTTGAGTGCGAAGCGTTCGGTTAACTTCCTCAAGGTACTGCTGGAAAACAGAAATCTCGATCCGACCAAGTTCAGCGCGACAGGCATGGGCGAATACCACCCTGTAGCATCGAACGCTACCGCTGATGGACGTGCCAAAAACAGACGGGTAGAGGTCGCGATCCTGCGCGATCTGGCGGCACCACCGAAAAATACAATGAATCCGTAAAAAGAAGGATAGCACAAGGGGTGCTATCCTCTTTCATTTTTCCATTGATTCGACGCCGAGCTTTAGTTGTTCCATCCGTTTTTCGCCCCACTCATACATCATTTCGATGATCGGCAAAAGAGTCATCCCCAGCTCCGTCATGGAATACTCGACACGAGGGGGAACCTCCGGATAGACTTCTCGATGCACGATACCGTCCTCGATTAGCTCTTTTAGCTGGCTGGTCAGCATCTTATGAGTAATTCGGGGAAATAGCCGTTGTAGCTGGCTAAAACGATGGGGACCTTCCACACCCAGATGCCAGAGGATCACGACTTTCCATTTTCCGCTGAACATGGACAAAGTCAGTTCCTTCGAGCAGTTAAAGTCACCGTTTTGTATTTTTTCCAGTGTTTCCTTACGAATATCGGACATAAGTGACTCTCCTTAATGGCATTTGCCAATAGTACCTTATTGGTAACCTCCGCACAAAAAAGTGCATTCTTACGTTAGGTGCTGATCCTGCGTATAATCATCCTTGTCAGATACACCTAGGTTTTATTGTAAAGGAGAGAGGACCTCATGTCTAAAAAAGTATTGATTCTAACCGGCGATGCCGTTGAAGCTCTGGAAGCCTATTACCCGTATTACCGATCTCTGGAGGAAGGATTCGAAGTGACGATCGCATCCCCGACTGATGCGAAAGTGCTGCATACCGTGGTGCATGACTTTGAAGACTGGCAGACCTTCACAGAGAAACGCGGGTATCAGCTCGAAGCCCATGCGTCCTTTGACGAGATTGATCCGAGCGGGTACGATGCCCTGATCATTCCAGGTGGACGAGCTCCCGAGCACATCCGCCTGCACAAAGATTTTGGACGAATCGCAAGCCACTTCTTCCAACAGGACAAACCAATCATGATCCTGTGCCATGCCAGCGTTGCCCTGACGGTAATCGCTGACGATATCCGTGGGCGTGAGATGACCGCCTACTTCGCATGCCGCCCAGAGGTAGAGGCTGCTGGAGCGAAGTATATCGAGAAGCGCTTCCACGTGGACCGTAACCTCATCTCCGGGCATGCCTGGAACGACCTCCCCGTGCTGATGAAGGAGTTTGTGAAACAAGTAAATGCAATGGCCTAAGGAAAGGGTCGGGGAAATATGGCTTGAGAAAAACAGCTGTCGTGCGAGATGACAGCTGTTTTTTGTTTTTTCATGAGTGGGTGCGGGTTTACCTGATAGAGGAAAAAGGTAATAAACTCCCCAGGATGAACGTCTTATGGGGAGGCTCGATTGGGAAGGATCACAACTTCTACGAAACCAGATTTTGCCCGCAGAGGAACTGCTCCCTTGCGAGCATTAACACCCCCGCGAGTTGCACCTACTATTGATCTCATCGTGGATTAATTCCTTTTTACAGATGTAGAGGTGATCTCCAAATTCTCCTCTATCATCAAAGTTTACGAGCATAGTCGAATCAACAGTATATTGCAGATCTTGAAAAAATACCGTTTCACGGTTATCGAATCTTACGTAAAGAAGAATCCTACTAACCGTTCAAGTGAAAGCGTCGACGGAAGATCATTCATCCGAATTCCCAAAAGCCTAACTGAAATTCAGTTGTGAGCGATATGTTCCAAAATAGATCATTCCCTAAAAAAGCCGGAGCCTTCAGCGACGGCACCGTTAAAGGAGACTCGGCCTGTCTCACAACCGCTAAGAAACTTCTCGATGGAGGAACGAAGACTGGCAAAAGGAATTCGTGAAACGTCGAAGACCTATAAATCGTGTAAGCAATGCTTGTACTTGAAACCCATAAGTATTGTGCTGTACATAAGAACGAGGTGGAGCTAAGCAGCGTCTGCTCCCGAATCGTGATCCCTAAAATGTATCTTGGTGGGGCTTTTTCCCCGAGATGAATGATTCCGACCCGCCATATTTATTGACAACAGCTCTGAAAACCCGCATAATAAATTATAACAAAGTAAACTACTCGGAATACTGAAAATAAATGAGGTGAGTTTAATGGAACGGACTTTTCAAATCCCAAGCGGAGACATCTCGTTAACGGCAACTCTGCATGAGCCCAGCCAGTCAGGTGAAAAGTTTCCCCTTGTCATCATCTGCCACGGCTTTATCGGCAGTCGCATCGGAGTCGATCGCCTGTTTGTCAAAGCTGCCAGAGAGCTGACCGCCAATGGCTTTGCCATCTTGCGCTTTGACTACGGTGGGTGCGGGGAAAGCAGCGGGGACTACGGTGCAGGCGGACTGGACGTCCTGCTCAGCCAGACACGGGATGTGCTCGACTTTGCCTTCCAGCTGGATAGCATCGATCCTGAGCGTGTCAGCCTCATTGGCCATAGCCTTGGTGGTGCCGTTTCCATGCTTACCGCCAGTACGGATAAACGAATCCACTCCCTCGTTCTCTGGGCGGCAGTTGCCCGTCCGTATGACGACATCGTACGGATTGTGGGGGAGAGGGGCTATCAGGAGGCACTGCTGACCGGAAGAACAGATCATCACGGCTACCTGCTGCAAGATCGCTTTTTCCAATCGCTGAACGGGGTGCTCCCTTTGCGCCAAGCCAAGCAATTTGAAGGAGATGCTCTACTCCTGCACGGAAACCGGGATGATGTTATTTCAGTCGATGCGATGTTCCATTATGAACGGGAGCTGCGCTTGCGCAGACGGGGACGCTGCGAGACGGAGGTCGTCATCGGTGCAGACCATACCTTTTCGACGGCAGACGGTTATCAGCGCTTGATCGGCAGCACAGTAAAATGGCTGCGGGAACAGACCGAGCAGACTACGCTGGCGGTCTCATAGAGAGCAAATAACAAAAGGGATAGCCCATCTAGCGGCTATCCCTTCTTTTCATGGACAAAGGCGTGCCGTCCAAACGAACGGGCTACTTCCCTTCTTTCAAAATATGTGCCAGCAATCCTTGACAGCCGTCCTCGACCAGATCGTAGACGTAGCCGAAACGCCCGGTGTAGTACGGGTCCTCAACGTTTTGCTCCTTGGCAGCGGTCGCGAAGTCCAGCAGCCTGTACACCTTCTTGCCAGCAGGCGCCAAACGCTTTAGAGCAGACAGGTTTTCCTCGTCCATGCAAACGATGTAATCGTAGGTCGCAAAATCATCCGAAGTAATTTGCCGGGCGCGCAAGGTGTCGTGGGCGATTCCCTTTTTACGCAAAATTTTCTGCGTACCGGTATGAGGGCGCTCTCCAGCATGCCAGTCGCCGATGCCGCATGAATCGATAGCGATCTGAGCGGACAACCCTCGCTGTTCGACGAGATGACGAAAGACGGCTTCTGCCATCGGGGAGCGGCAAATATTCCCCAGGCAGACAAACAGAACATGTGTCATGGGTATGCTCCTTTTCGAAAGCAATATGAGATGGATTCTATATGTTAGAATAACATAGAAGAGGAAACGTAGAGCGAGGTATGCATGTTGAAAGCTTATTTTTATCGGATTCGCCTGATAGCCTCTGTTGTAGCCGTGACGATCCTGCCCATTTTGATCACAGGGCTTGTGCTTCTTCATGCGGCCGAGCAGGCTTTGCTCGAGGAAAAAAAACAAAAGCTGATCGCGATCACACAGCAGCTGGATTTTGCGTTGCCAAAAGATTATGACGACCTGACCAAAAGGCTTGGGGTGCAGGAGGCGACTCGGGAGCAGAAAATTGAGTATTTGAACCAAGCTCTGCAACCGCTTACAGATCGGATCGCTGACGAGCATCCGGGTATCGGTGTCGGTTATTATGCCGCCGACCTGGATGCGATTGTAACATACGGGCCGAGTCAGGAAATGAAGTTTCACGTGGGTGAGTCGATTTCACCCGAGCATTTCGGACGGTTGGTCATGGAAAGCGGAAAACCGGAGATCGCGATCGGAGAGCAGGTCAGGGGCAACATCATGAATGCCATGTACCCGCTGAATCGAAACGGCAAGATGATCGGTTATACTTGGGCAAATGAGCTGATGAGCAATATCGATGTACAGCTGGCAGGGATGCGCAGGAGCATTTTCGCCATCTCGGGTGTCGGCTGCTTGATAGCAGCTTTAGTCAGCGGCCTGATGGTGCACAGACTGGAAGCCCTTCTGGAGGAGATCAAGGCAGGGCTGAAAACCATCAGTCTGGATCTGTCGCATCGCATGAGACGTTTGGCTGGAGAACCAGGAGAAATATCTGAGGCGATCAACAGGATGGCAGGCGAGCTTCAGGCGAGCCGGACCCGTACGGAAACCATCATGCAGAGCATGGATAGCGGTGTACTGGCTTTGGACGATCAGGGGAGAATCACGTCCTGGAACGAGGCGGCAGCCAAAATAACGGGACGATCCGCAGAGCAGGTCATGGGCAAAGCGCATACGGAAGTGTTTGCGGAAAGCGAGGAGTTCGTCGGCTTGCTGACAGAAACGCTGGTGCATGGCAGGACGATCCGCGATGCCGAATGGGAGTACAAGCATCCTGAGCGGGGGCATCGTTATGTGAAAGTGGGGACATCGATCTGGGTGAGCCCGACTGATCAAGTGCTTGGGGTCATTGTCGTGCTCGACGAACGAACGGAATGGAAACGGATGGAGCTGCGATTGGCACAGGCAGAGCGTCTAGCGGTTATCGGGGAATGGGCAGCGAGTATTGCCCACGAGGTACGAAACCCCCTTACCTCGATAAAGGCTTTCGCGCAAATCATTGAAGAAGATTTGCCAGAGGAGCATGGCTGTCGGGAGTACACGGAAATCATCGTGGAGGAAGTGGAGAGGCTGAACCGCTTTGCGGACGAGCTGCTGCTCTTTTCCCGCCCCGATGAGGAGGCTCATGTCCCCATCCATCTGTGGGATGTGATCAATCAAACTGTGCTGCTGATGGAGCGAAGTGCGGCCGGCAAAGGCATTCAGGTGGAGAGATGCTTCGGGGATCATGCGCCGTTTGTTCTCGCATCGCCAGATTTGCTGAAGCAGGTCTTCTTAAACATTTTGATCAACGCGATCCAGGCGATGCCACATGGGGGGGTTATCCAAATCCAAACGGAAAAGGATGGCAATCAGGCATGTATCCATGTGACTAATGACGGCCAACCCATTGCCGAAGAGCATTTGCTCTCTGTATTTGAGCCGTTTTACACGACGAAGCCGTCTGGAACGGGGCTGGGACTGGCGATTTCCCAGCGAATCGTGCATGCCTACGGAGGACATATCACTGCCCAAAATGTAGCAAATGGCGTCCGGTTTACAGTGGCGCTGCCAGGGAGATGGGAGGAGGCAGAGAGATGAAAAGACGCATTCTATTAGTCGATGATGAAGTCAATGTGCGCAAAGCATTGTCTACGAGCTTGCGCAAGGCAGGCTACGATACAAAAGAGGCAGCGAGCGGCGCAGAGGCTCTGGAACAGATAGGACAGTACGAGCCGGATGTCATGCTGCTGGACCTTCGCATGCCGGAAATGGACGGGATGGAGACACTTCGCCGTCTTAAGCAGGCAAAATCAGCCCAGCCCAGCGTCATTATGATGACTGCTTACGGCTCTGCAAATGATGTGATGGAAGCCATGCGCTTGGGTGCTTACGATTATGTACAAAAGCCGTTCGATCTCACGCAGGTCAAGCAGGTGGTGGCAAAAGCTCTGCAGCAGCCGGATGCAGGGGACGAAGAGGGAACCATGCGCCCTTCGCAGGATGAACAGCCGGATTACCCAGGGTATTTGGTGGGGTTGAGCCCCGCCATGCAAGAAGTGTACAAGCTGGTCGGAAAAGTGAGCATGTCCAGAGCGACCGTCTTGATCCAGGGGGAGAGCGGGACGGGGAAGGAACTGATTGCGAGGGCGATTCACAGCAACAGCCCGCGAGCCGATCAGCCTCTGATTCCTGTCAACTGTGGAGCGATTCCGGAGAAGCTGCTGGAAAGCGAATTGTTCGGGTATGAGCGGGGAGCCTTTACAGGAGCTGTCGCACGCAAGCCAGGATTGTTTGAAGCAGCAAACGGAGGGACATTGTTTCTCGATGAGGTAGGGGAACTCACACCATCTCTGCAGGTTAAGCTGCTGCGTGTTTTGCAGGAGAGGACATTGGTCAGGCTCGGGGGCGTTGAGCCGATCCCGATCGATGTGCGCATCATCGCCGCCACTAACCGTGATTTGAGGGAGAGAATCCGGCAGGAGCTTTTCCGCGAGGACCTGTACTACCGTCTGAATGTCGTCCCGATTCAAATGCCTCCCCTTCGCGAGCGAAAAGAAGATATTCCCCTGCTCATCCGGCATTTTTTAACCAAGTTTGGACGTGAAACAGGCAAGGAGGACTGTTTTTTGTCTCCCGCAGCTGTCGAGCTTTTGAACGCTTATCATTGGCCTGGCAATGTGAGACAGCTGGAGAATACGATCGAGCGGGCCGTTGTGCTGGCAAGTGGGCAAGCCATTCTTCCAGAGCATGTGCAGGTGCATCTAGAGGAAACGAGGCAAACTCCCAATGAGACAAAGGAAAAGAGCGGTCTTCGATTTGAAGATCGAACGATGAAAGACATCATTTCGGAAGTGGAAAAGGAAGCGATCACCCGCGCTCTGCAACGGGAGAAGGGCAACAGGCTGAGGACAGCCAAACGGCTTGGAATCTCGCGCAGCGCGTTGCTGTACAAGATGGAGATGTACGAAATCGACGTTTCAGAAGAATAACGGGAAAGTGTGTAAAAAGTAGGCGGAAGGTTTACTTTTTGCACACTTTTTTGATCTTGACGCCGAGGCAAGTCCAGGATTGGCGCGATTTTTGGCCTGAGAAACAGTTGGTACGATTCTTGAAAAGAGAGGAGAGGGTACAAAGCTAAGGAAGCAAGGAGGACATTCATGAAAGCGTTGTCACGTTTTTTCTCGACTCTGGTGCAAAGGTTTTTGCCAGATCCATTTGTCTTTGCCCTCATTTTGACGATTATCTTGTTTGTATGCGGTCTTGTGTTTACCGATCACGGTCCGATTCAAATGGTGCAGTTCTGGGGGAACGGCTTCTGGAATCTGCTGGCTTTCGCGATGCAAATGGCTCTGGTATTGGTGACAGGTCATGCGCTCGCCAGCTCGCCGCTCGTAAGCCGCAGCCTGACTCGTCTCGCGAGCATTGCCAAAACACCAGTCCAAGGCGTCATTCTGGTCACGCTTGGTTCGGCTATCGCCTGTCTGCTCAACTGGGGCTTTGGTCTGATTGTAGGCGCCTTGTTTGCAAAAGAGGTTGCCAAACGCGTACCTGGCTCCGACTATCGCTTTTTGATCGCCTGTGCGTACATCGGCTTTTTGACCTGGCATGGCGGTCTCTCAGGCTCTGTCCCGCTGACAGCGGCAACGCCGGGTAACCCTCTGGAAAAAACAGCCGGGCTGATTCCGCTTACGGATACGATCTTCACCGGATACAACCTGTTCATTACCATTGCCCTGTTGATTGCCCTGCCAATCATGACGCGTTTGATGATGCCGACGGGTAAAGAAGTCGTTGAAATCGATCCACAGCTGTTTGCAAAAGAGGAAGTAGCAGCCACTGCTGAAGCTGCTCCGACTGAGAAAACATTTGCAACGGTCATGGAAAACAGCCGGATTTTGACTTATATCATTTGTGTATTGGGCTTCTCCTATTTGATTTATTATTTTGCCAACAAAGGCTTCAAAGTAGATATCAACACGGTCAACCTGCTCTTCTTCATCACGGGCTTACTCCTCCACGGAACGCCGCTCTCTTACATGAAAGCAGTGGGTAACGCAGCAAAAGGGACTGCAGGTATCTTGATTCAGTTCCCGTTCTACGCAGGGATTCAAGGCATGATGGAGCAGTCTGGATTGGGCGGCATGATGACAAACGCCTTTATCTCGATTTCGACTCCGGAGACGTTCCCGTTTCTGGCGTTCCTCAGCTCTGGTTTCGTAAACTTCTTCGTTCCATCCGGCGGAGGTCACTGGGTCGTGCAAGGACCATTCATCATGCCGGCCGCACAGCAGCTTGGCGTGGACTCGGGGATTGCGGCCATGGCGATCGCCTACGGGGAAGCGTGGATGAACATGGCTCAGCCGTTCTGGGCCTTGCCGGCGCTTGCTATTGCGGGCTTGGGCGTGCGTGACATCATGGGGTACTGCGTTACGACTTTGCTCGTATCCGGTGTTATTTTCGCCATCGGTCTGTCCTTTTTCTAAGTGTCGGGGCCAGCAAAATCCATTGAGGTCAAAATCCTTTTGTGATAAAGTAAAGGCAATTCCAGATACAAAACCTAATTTCATACCCAGAGTTTTCTAGGGTTCCGCGGAGGCAAAGCATCCGGTCTGGACCGAGAGAAAACCCACGGCATAGCCGTGTACACGGAGGGATAAAAGCCCGGGAGAATATCGAGATGGTATTCGACCGCGGCTTTTTTTGCGTGGAAAAAGGCGCTGGGACTTCGTGCTCCCGCCGGGTAGGGGAATGATACGGAAAAGAGAGGGGAGTTTGCGTGATGAGTAAAAACTGGATGCTCGTGATCGTCGCTGCCGTGTTTGAGGTCGGATGGGTTGCGGGACTCAAGCATGCGGATAGCGTTTGGGCATGGGCGCTTACAGCGGTTGCGATTCTAGTCAGCTTTGGGGTACTTGTCTACTCGGGGAAAAGGCTGCCGACCAGTACGGTCTACGCCGTGTTCGTCGGGCTAGGGACGGCAGGTACCGTCATCAGTGAAATGGTCGTGTTCGGTGAGCCGTTCAGCTGGGCCAAGATCGGGTTGATCGCCCTGCTTTTGGTCGGAATTATCGGCCTGAAATTGGTGACGCATGAGCATGATGATCATCCACGAAAGGAAGGGGAAGCTGCATGACTTGGGTAGCCTTGATATTGGCAGGATGTTTTGAGGTCGTAGGTGTCATGGGGATTACACAGGTCAACCAGAAGCCATCCCTGCGTTCTTATCTGGTGCTGGTGGGTGGATTTGCGCTGAGCTTTATTCTGCTGTCGTTTGCGATGAAGGAAATCGCCATGGGGACCGCTTATGCCGTTTGGACAGGGATCGGTACGGTCGGCAGTGCTTTGGTAGGCATGCTGGTGTACGGTGAGCCAAAAGACAAGCTGCGCATCACTTGCATTGCTCTGGTGATCGTATCTGTCGCAGGGCTTAAACTCATTGCTTAAAATAACAGTGTCATGGTAACTAAGGGGCAGGCAGAAGCATTACGCTTGTCCCACTAACAAATATTTTCCTTTTCAGTAAAAAGCCCCATCTGTGCTCTCCTTGGGAATAGTATAATAAATAAAATGCGCATCAATTACGAGGAGGATACATAGCAGGATGGGCACTCTTTGGGAAACGTTAAAAAAGGGCAACATGTCTTCGGCCACGGCAGCCTTGGGCAATACAGGGCTGGCCATCGTAAAGGGAATGGCAGCTGCCTACAGCGGCAGCGGAGCCATGTTTGCATCTGCCATGCACTCGGTTGCAGATGCGGTGAACCAAGGCTTCGTTTTCTTCGGGAGCGTACTGGCCGAGAAAAAGCCGACACCGCGCTTTCCTACCGGGTTTGGTCGTGTGATCAATCTCTTTTGCATGATCGCAGTAATAGTCGTGACGGTAATGGCGTACGAGACCATTACAGAAGGCTGGCACCTCATCAAAGAACCTGCTCACGCAACGCACTTCTGGATCAACTTTTGGATTTTGCTTCTGGCGATCGTCGTAGATGGCTATGTCTTGGTGAAAGCCATGAAAGAAATCGTACACGAGACTCGTGCGGAGGCGACTGGAATGGCGATCATTCCTGCTGCTTTTCGAAACGTAGGACGCGCTGCACCGCCGACGCGCCTCGTCTTTTACGAAGACATCGTTGCCACTACAGGCGCTCTGCTCGCTCTCATCGCCGTCATCGTCAGCCAGGTCTCTACCATTACCCTTTTCGACGGAATCGCCACCATGCTGATCGGCGTATTGATGATCGGCGTTGCTTTTAAAGTGGGCTACGATAACATGGTAGGTTTGATCGGAGTAGCAGCGCCAAAAGAGGTGGAGGATCGCGTCGCCAAGATCATACTGGCCGATCCAGACGTGACGGACATCAACAAGCTGCGCATCGTTCAGGAAGGTCGCTTCTACCACGTCGAATGCTATGTCGAGCTGCGTTCAGGCTTGATGCTTTCCGTGGCGGACGACATCAAATACCGCATTCGCGACAGCGTGCTCACCGATCCCGATATCAGCGATGTGACGATGGGAATACTCGAGGACAATGGCGTCCGAGACTGGGAGCCACGAAAAGCGGTCGAGGGAACCTAGAATCAATAGAGATTGTTACTGTACCAAAAAAGCCCCCTTCCAAAGCCATCATGGCTGGAAGGGGGCGTTGCGTTTGTAAGGACTCGGTTAGGAGACAGTCTGCAACTCTTCGGAAGCTTCCGTATTTTGCGGAGGCAGCTCCGTGATCAAAACGCGGGTCACACGGTGATTATCCATCTGTTTGACGGTGAACAAGTAATTCTCCCACTCGACAAAAGCACCGACGGCAATCTCTTCTTCCAGCTGGCTGTACAACCAGCCACCGATCGTGTCCACATCCTCGGATTCGAGATCAAACGGGATGTGATCGTTCAGGTCTGCGAGGGTCAGCATACCGGAGACAGACAGTCCGTTTTCCACTTTTTCGATTTCAGGGCGCTCTTCGTCAAACTCGTCTTGGATGTCGCCGACGATTTCTTCCAGGATGTCTTCCATGGTGACCAGACCAGCAGTACCGCCGTACTCATCGATGACGATCGCAAGCTGCGAACGTTTTTTCTGCATGAGGCGCAATACGGTGCTGATTTCCATCGTTTCGGGAACCGTCAATACAGGACGGAGCAGCTTCGCCAAATCGGCATATCCATCTTGGAGGGCGGACAGATAAAAGTCCGTGGCGTGGACAAAGCCGATGATATTGTCTTTGTCCTCATCTGCTACAGGGAATCGCGTATGACGCTGTGTACGGATGATCTCGAGATTTTCCTCAAACGTATTCGAGGTATACAAGCAAACCATGTCGATACGGGGGATCATCGTCTCCCGTGCCAAGGTTTCAGAGAAATCAAATACGTGTTCCACCAGTGACAGCTCGGTTTGGTCGATATGTCCGCTTTGATGGCTTTGGTTTACGAGAATGCGAATTTCT
Source organism: Brevibacillus centrosporus (assembly GCF_046622605.1). NCBI lineage: Bacteria > Bacillati > Bacillota > Bacilli > Caryophanales > Paenibacillaceae > Brevibacillus > Brevibacillus centrosporus. The sequence goes on from NZ_CP176856.1 coordinate 881,322, forward strand.
TCTTCCGTATGTGCGGCTTCATGCTCGGAAATAGGTTCCATACCTAGACGTTTCATGAGCGCGTTGGCTGTCCCGTTCAAGAACCAGATAGCCGGGTAGAGCAATTTATAGAAGAACATTAATGGCGCGGCAACCCACAGCGAAGTTGCTTCTGCTTTCTGAATAGCCAGTGATTTTGGTGCCAGCTCTCCGAGTACGATGTGCAAGAACGTGATAATCGCGAATGCGACACCAAACGAAATGGCAGAGATCGCATAATCCGGAAGTCCTGTAGAGCCCAGGAGTGGTTCCACAATCATGTGGGCAATAGCCGGTTCCCCGACCCAACCAAGACCCAGCGAGGCAAGCGTAATACCTACCTGACAGGCAGACAAGTATCCGTCCAGCTTTTGGGTTACTTTTTGGGCGAAGGCTGCTCGTTTGTTCCCTTCATTGACCATTTGGGTCAGGCGCGTTTGGCGCACCTTCACGAGAGCAAACTCGGCTGCTACGAAAAAGCCGTTCAGAAAAACGAGAAAAACAACAAGCAGTAGGTTGAGCACTATCGGAACGCTATCCAAGTAAAAAGTCATCCTCTCTGGATTTGTATTACGCTACGGGATGAAAGACGCGGCGTCTGCTCACTCCCAAGCGCAGGTTTTGGAATTTGGTCTGAGTGTACACTTCTCATTTTACAGAGAAAAGGAAAGTCCGACAAAGCCGATAAATCTCCGTAGTAGGCGCTACAGCCTTGCTGGTTGTGAAGAGCATCAGTCAGATAACCGTATCGCACGTTTTTGACCTCTTAGAAGGTCATAGATGGTCAAACGTCCGGTTGCTTTTCTCCCGGACGTTTGTAGCTTCCTGGATCACCGGGGCAGCAGGTGCTGCGCATACATGTAGAAGCCGGAAAGAACAGCTGCCAGAGCGAGATAGGCAATCAATACTTTCCATTTCGTGGATGCCGGTGCCGTATAATACGTTGTTAGGCGGTGCATTTGTTCCTCGACTTCTGTCAGACGCTGCATCGCCGTCTGCTCCGCTTCTTTCAAGATCGCAGATGGGGCTGGCCGGAAGGGATCGCTGTCGAGAAACGCAACCGGTTCACGTTCCCATTGTTTAAACAAATCCCACTTCCGATGGGCATAAACCCGATCCAGGCGCAGGCGGTCGCGCTTGAGGCGTTTTTCGTCCTGTAAAAAAGGGATGAGAAAGCCTTTGGGCGGCACAGATCGATCGAGCAAGGTAGCTTCCTCCCCAAGCTCGACACGCTTATTCCACGAAGACTCCAGCTGGGGCCATTTCGTGATTTCGTCGAGAAAGGCGAGCAGGCTTCCCCGTTCATACTGCAGGACCTGGTGCTGATAGCTCTCCCGCAGTCGGCTCCACCAGGTGATGAGGCCAATGATAAAAATGAAGACCATCAGCGGTCCCGGATTGGCAAATAGCATGGCTCCCAAACCGATCAGACCGATCAGCCAGATCTTGGTCGATAATACAGAGACGATGCGCCCACCATCCAGCGGGGAAATAGGCATCAGGTTGAACAAGTTGAGCAAGGCACCCAGATAAATGACCAAAGCCCAAAACGGATCCTGCGTCCACCAGTAAAGCGGCAAGGCTGGTAAAAAGGCGATCATGCCTGCCAGCGGTCCCCCGTAGGCGAGGTATGCTTCTGTACTCGCATTCCTTGGCGTGTCCTTCATGGAGATGAAAGCACCCGCGAACGGGATGAAGACGGCAGGAGAGGTCGCGATGCCTTTTCGTTTGGCTGCAAGCACATGGCCCATTTCATGGACAAAAATCAGGTACACAAGAGCAGCGGCGAACTTCCAGCCGTAGAAAACGGCATAAAACCACAGACTGACAATCATCGATAGCAGGGTAGTGCCGAATTTGGAAAATTTTAAGATACCGAGCAGCCATTTTAAGTTGGTAAGCAAAAAGGCGCCGATGGCCAAGAGGACCGAACGGCTTTTTTTCATTCAAGGTCCCTCCCATACGTCATCACAGTCACTGAACTATACGACTATCTCGAAAAAAAGTTTCTGGATGTGTGTGCTTTGAGGTTGGATTCTTCTTACAAGGGGTCAGTCTTCCAGCCGAGGATTGGAAAAGGAAAAGCCGTATTCTCCAAAGGCGGGGTTGTAGGTGAACTGTCCGCCGTCAAAATACCAGAAGTCAGTAGGGCGGATGACGAAGCGCAGTCCCTCGACATCGAAAATGGCATCGTCTGTCATGACTGTATCTTTTTCAATAGCGTAGAATAAACCGCCCGTGCCGGGACCGCTCGTCCGAACGTACAAGCGCAGGATGTCTCCCGCTTGAAATTCGGCGTAGCGTTTATAGGCGAGAGCGAAAGCAGGTTCGATATGTAGCGTGATACTCATGGGTTATTTTCCTCTCCTCTCAGTCACGCCCATTGTACCACAAACGAAGAGCCCATCCGGCGAAGTCGCTCTCGCCAAATGGGCCTTACACATGAAAGGAAGCTTTAGTCTTTGCCCTTGCTCACGTCATGAGTAGGGTGAGAAAAACGAGCTCCTACAAATGGCTTGTCCTCCAGCATCTCTCGATTTTCGTACGAATTCCAGCCAATGTCGTTCGTAGGGTGAACCCATTGATCGCCTGCCATGACAGAAGGATCTGTCTCGGTGCTCCAGTTGTTGATGGGCGATTCCTGCGAATCGTAAAGGCTGTCCCCGATGACGACGCCAAACTCGTTGACGAACGGCTTTTGAATGGAGCGAGTCGAGTTCTTGAAGTCAGGAGCGCTGATTTGATGCGGCAGTGTACCGTCGATCGCGATATCTTTCGTTTCCTTGTTATCCCGCTTGTCCTTGTTCATCTGTAGGACCTCCTTTGAGGCTTTCTTCCTTAAGATGCATCAAGACCATTCCCCTTATACCTGTGCGCCCAGCCCATCTTTGGACTTTTCGCATACGCTATAAAAAGGGGGAGATCCGATGCTTACGAGTGTCGTCATTCCGGTTAGAAATGCAGCCGATCAGCTCCTGTACACCTTGTTCAGTCTGAATTTGCAATTCACGGACTTCGATGAATATGAAGTGATCGTGATCGACAACGCATCCTGTGACGGACTCGGAGATAGGATCGAGCGCTTTCATGCTCACTATCCGTTGCAGATCATCCGTTTTCGCAAAAGAATGCCATACTACTACTTGTTGAATACAGGTCTTGCGAAGGCGAGCGGGGAAGTGGTGATCCTTTTATCCTGCAACATGATCGTTCCGCGTGAGTTCATCGGGGTCCATCAGCAGGCCCACGAGCATGCAGGTGAGCTGGTTCTGCTGGGTCTGGGAACCAGGCGCATTTACTCCGTATACGAACCCGATTTCAGCCCCATCCAGCAGCAGGAGTGCAGGGAATGGCTGGAACAGTATCCACATATCAAGCGTCCGCATACCCACAACGCGACCGTCCCATTGCTGGAGGAGAGCCAGATCGCAGGTGGGCAGCTCTTTCACATCGGATTGCCTTGTCCGGATGCAGAGAGGCGTCAAGCCATTCGGCAAAAATACGGACCGAGGCTGGCCCATCACCGATCGCCTTGGACGCTGTTTCAGACACAGCATGTATCGTCTCTTCGTTCCACCTTCCTGCAGGCAGGTGGATGCAAGGAACTTACGCGAATCGAGATGGAACGGGATTTGGCCAAAAGACTGTGGAAAAAAGGCTGCCAATTTCAGTTTGCCGACAAGCTCACACTGATCAAGCAGGAACGGGTCATCCGAAAAGCAAGGGAACAGAGCCAGACGAGGAAAAACCGCCGGGTCCCGTAGGATCGGCGGTTTTCAGATTGCGGGCAGTCTCAACGGTTTTCTTTTAACCGCTCTTGTGGTTCACTATTAATGGAGCCGTCAGATCGGACAGCTTCAGATTGGGCTTTTGGCCCACGAATTTCAGCGGTTTTCCCAAAGTCTTTTGCCTTGTTTCGCACCATGTCAGGTCCTCCTCTTTTGGTTGAGTAAACAGCGTCTTGACGTAGATAGTATGACCGAAGACGGGCGAATGAATGAGGGGATTAATCCGCGAGTGGAAAGGGTTGGAAGAAGGATGGCGAAGAAACAGCAACGCAAGCCGCAGCGTCCGTCTCAAGAGGCGGCAACGGCAACAGAAGCAAAAAATGGGCTGAATCTGAAAGAGATGCTGAATGCAGATGCCCTTGGCAAATTAAAGCAGCTGGAAAAAGATATGAAGGCAGAAAGTGAACGACAGGCGCAGGAGGCTGCGGAGAAAAAACGCCGCGAGCAGGAAGAGCGTGAAAAGAACAAGAGCTTTGGCGAGCTGCTCGAGGAATACGAGAAAAAGGGCAAAGGAAAGTACAGCTAATGCGCAAGGATCAGCCAAACGACCGCCCGGACACATCGAAGAACGGCATGATGAAAAAACGCGAGCTGACGCTAAAAGATGAGTCTATCAAGCAGCGCGGCCGCGCGGTATTGGGTCGCCTAGGGAAAAAGGACGGGCCAAAAGAGTGATTTTTTTTCTTTCCCTCCCATATAGCTAGGAGGAGGGAAAGGAGGGAGATCATGGGGACAGTCCTGCTCCTGATCAGTCTCCTCTGTGTGGCCGTGGGCACCTGGAAGCTGATCGGCATATACAAGACAGGGAAGGCAGACAGCAAGCCGCTCTGGTGGGTGGTAGCCGTTGCAGGGATCGCCCTGTTTTTTCTTTTAAAGCTGATGACGGATACTTTGCCGACGTAAGCATGCATCTGCGGGCAGTTGCCAACAGATGCATGTTTTTCAACGTGAAGGAATGGACAAGCCTGTGTGCAAAGGATGGGAGAGCAAACACATGAAATATCGGAAGCTGGGTAAAAACGGACCGGAAATCTCTGTGATCGGCTTTGGCTCATGGGCGATCGGTGGAGGCAACTGGGAGATGTCCTGGGGAGACCAGGATGATCATCAGTCGATGGAGAGCGTTCGCGCTGCCTTGGATGCCGGGGTGACCTTTTTTGACACCGCACCGGTTTACGGGTTGGGGCATGCCGAGGAGCTGATCGGAAAAGCGCTGGGGAGCGATCGGGATCAAGTCGTGCTCGCGACCAAATGCGGATATTTGTGGGACGAAAATCAGCGCCTCGTCAAGAACGGTACCTTTGATTCGATCATGCGGGAAGCCGAAGCCTCTCTCCGTCGACTGGGCACGGATACTATCGATTTGTATCAAGTGCACTATCCGGATACGGACGCGCATGCTCCTGCGGACGAGACGATGCGGGCGATGGAGCAGCTCGTTAAGGACGGAAAGGTACGCTACATCGGGCTCTGCAATTACACGGTACCGCTGATCGAGCAATCGATGTCAGTCCGTCATGTGGACTCGCTCCAGCCGCCGTACTCTATCCTCGTGCCGCAGGCGGAGAGGGAGCTTTTGCCGTACTGCCTGGAGCAGGGCGTCGGCGTCGTCGCTTACAGCCCGCTGGCTTCCGGATTGCTTTCGGGAAAATACACGCACGATACGCGCTTTGCAGACGATGACTGGCGCTCGAAGCACAAGGCGTATACGGGTGAGTCTTTCAAACGCAACATGGATCGGGTGGAGAAACTAAAAAGCATCGCCGCTCGTTTGGATATCACGGTGCCGCAGCTGGCGATCGGGTATGCACTGGCACATCCTGCTTTGACCAGTGCGATTGTAGGGGTACGCAGACCAGAGCATATCACGAGCATCCTGGCCGCTGCTGAGGTAGAGCTGGATCATGCGACGTTGGCAGAAATCCGCGCAGCAGTGGCGAGATAAACGAAAAGAGGCAGTCCGCAGGCCGTTTTGTACCACCTGTGGAAATGCCTCTTTTTCATTCGCTGTTATTCGTAGCGCAGAGCCTCGATCGGATCCAGCTTGGCTGCTTTGTTCGCGGGATACAGATTTGGTCGCAGCTCCGATGTTTACGGGCAGACCCATTGCCTGTTTGGAGCCCATCATATTGAAACCGACGACTCCGACAACCAGTACGGCTGCTACGGAACCGATGATCCACCAGCGTCTTTTCATGATCATTTTCTCCTTGGTTTTTTCCATTTCTGTTATTTCGTTACCCGAAGACTTGTACGGAATCTGTAGAAAAAGGTAACACACGTGACGAAACGTTCATATTATGGTCACATTTTGCTATGTTTTGACGGAAAGTACTTTCTGCGGATTTTGCGTGATAAGATAAGGGAGGAAGAACGTTCCTGGGAGGGGAGCCATGAACCAAGCGATCCGATTTGATTACTCCAATGCTCTTGCTTTTGTCAGGCCACATGAATGGGAGCTGCTCGCTCCAGCGATTGGACAAGCACATGAGATGCTGCACAAAAAGACAGGACCAGGCAGAGATTTTCTCGGGTGGGTGGATCTGCCCGAACAGTATGATCGCGGTGAATACAAGCGGATTCAGAGGGCAGCAACACGTATTCAGTCTGATTCAGATGTGCTTTTGGTAATTGGAATCGGTGGTTCTTATTTGGGGGCAAAGGCGGTACTGGACATTTTGGGACACAGCTTTTACAATTTGCTGCCCAAGGCCAAGCGGCGCGCCCCGGAAATCTATTTTGTCGGGAACAATATTAGTCCCGTCTACATCTCCCATTTACTGGACGTCTTGGATGGCAAAGATGTGTCGATTAACGTTATTTCCAAATCAGGCACGACTACAGAGCCTGCGATCGCGTTTCGCTTGCTTCGCGACTGGCTGGTCAAGAAGTACGGACCTGAGGGGTCGAAGAAGCGCATTTACATCACGACCGATCGGGCCCGTGGTGCGCTCAAAAAACTGGCGGATGAGCAAGGCTACGAAAGCTTTGTCATTCCTGACGACATCGGTGGCAGATATTCGGTACTGACAGCAGTCGGATTGCTTCCCATCGCGGTGAGCGGAGCCAATCTGGATGCACTCATGCAGGGAGCAGCCGATGCCCGTGCACGGTACTTGAAACAGGATTTGGAGGAAAACCCGTGCTATCAATATGCCGCGATCCGCAACGCCCTGTATCGCAAGGGCAAGAACGTGGAGCTGTTGGTCAGCTACGAGCCGCAATTCCGCTATTTCTCTGAATGGTGGAAGCAGCTCTTTGGCGAATCAGAGGGCAAGGATGGGAAAGGGATCTTTCCTGCCTCGGCGGAGTTTTCAACCGATTTGCATTCGATGGGTCAGTACATACAGGATGGCATGCGGACGTTGTTTGAGACCGTCATTTCCGTAAAAACTCCCGCTGTCGATGTGACCGTTCAGGAGGATCCTACTGATGTGGATGGATTGAACTTCCTCTCGGGCAAGCAGATGGGGTTTGTCAATAAAAAGGCTTTCGAAGGAACGGTACTGGCCCATGTAGATGGCGGGGTACCGAATCTTTTGGTGGAAATACCAGAAGCAAACGCCTATCATTTGGGCGGACTGATCTACTTTTTTGAAAAAGCGTGCGGGATCAGCGGCTATTTGCTGGGCGTCAATCCGTTTGATCAGCCAGGGGTGGAGGCTTACAAAGCCAATATGTTTGCCTTGCTGGGCAAGCCTGGCTACGAACGGCAGAAAGCGGAACTGGAGGCTAGATTGAAAGAGAACAAGACGTACTTGACCGTTGCCGAAACAGCTGAATATTTGGAGCTTCCGGTGACGTTCATATTGGAAAAGATCAAGGAAGGGCGGATTCGGGCCGTCCACGATGGCAATGAATACCTGATTAACAAGGATCAGTTCAAGCACCACTTGGAGGAAATGCGCAGATTGCGCGAGTGGGAGGAAGCTGCTCGCCACGAGCCGATCCCTGAGAGCTACGATGTGAAGGACGAGGACTAATCATTCTGTTTTCCTACTTGTCAGATCGGCAAAAAGAGGTCTATACTGGTCAAAGAAAATGACATAACGTGAAAGCAACTTGGGGAGTCCTTCATGCGGGGCTGAGAGGATGGCAGCGACGACCATCGACCCATTGCACCTGATCCGGATCATGCCGGCGCAGGGAAGTGGTTGCGAGCGAACAGCGCTTGGCTTTTTGTCGTATGCGTATGAGCCCACCTTTTCCTGTGAGGGAATCGGTGGGCTTTTTGCCTATGGACAAGAGAGAGGGAGAGAAAAAGATGAGTGATTGTCTGGTAGTCGGCGGAGGAATTATTGGGCTTAGCCTGGCGTATGAGCTGTCTCGGCGGGGGATGTCTGTCACGCTGGTAGAGCAGGGAGAATGGGGCGGGCAAGCATCCTCGGCAGCAGCGGGCATGCTGGCGCCCTTAAAAGAATTTTCTGCGCCTGGCCCGATGGTGGAGCTTGGGATGGATTCGCTGCGCTTGTATCCGCAGTGGGCGCAGGAACTGGAGGAGCATACGGCTGGCGATGTCCAGCTGAGTCTGGAAGGCCTCGTTACCGTTGCCATGGACGAGGCGGAGAGTGAACAGCTTCGTGCCAAATACCTGTGGCAAAAGGAAGCCGGGTATGATGTTCACTGGATGGGCTGCAAAGAGCTTCTAGAAGTGGAACCGCTTTTGACAGATCGCGTGCAGGCGGGCATTTACTCGCCAGGAGAAGGTCATATCAACAATCGGCTGTTGCTGCGATCCCTCGTGACTGCCTGCAAAATCCAGGGGGTTGCGCTTTTGTCTGGTTGTGTGGTCAAAGGGATCGCTGTAAAAGCGGGTCGTGTGATCGGTGTAGAGACGACCTCGGGACCTATCCGTGCAGATCATACCATCGTTGCCTCTGGTGCGTGGGCAGGGATCATGCTGGAAATGCTCGATTTGGCTATTCCGGTGAGACCGGTACGCGGTCAGATCGCAGCCGTATCCTCTGTAGGTATTCCTTTGCGTACTGTGATTTTTGGAACATCGGGATACATTACGCCGAAGAAGGACGGAAAGATCGTCATCGGAGCCACAGAGGACGAAAGCGGTTTTCAGCGGGAAGTTACGTTGGCTGGACTGGCAAGTGTCCTGAACGGCGTCATGCCGTACGTGCCTGCCCTGCACGCGGCAGCGTTTTTGGAGGCATGGGGAGGGCTTCGTCCAGCGACAGCAGACGGCAAGCCTTTGCTCGGACCTGTGCCTGGCTGGGAGGGGCTCTCGCTTGCAGGTGGACACTTCCGAAACGGCATCTTGCTGTCGCCAGTCACCGCGATACGCATGGCCGATTATCTGGAGAGCGGACAGACAGTGGGGCTCGAGCCCCTCCTGCCCAGTCGGTTCCTTTCGTGATCCACTTTAGAGCTGCGTTTCGATAAATTGGGCTAGTCTTGCATGGAAAACGGTACACCTCCCCATGGGCTCTTGTATATGGTAATAAAGAAACACCAGAAGGGGAGGAGTTTCCATGCAGTCTGAGGATGACAAAAACCTTTATCAGGTTGACTTTCAGACAGTCAGCATGATTAAGGATATACGCCATAATGTGCACAACGTAATCAAGGAGCATTTGGAGAAAAAGGTGCGCATTGAAGCGATCGACGGCCAAGTATTCGAAGGCGTGATCGTGGATTTCGATGATCAAAACGTGTATGTCGAAGTGGAGGATCCGGAAGCAGAGATAGATGAGCTGGAGGTAGAAGAGGTAGCAAGCAGGCAGCCATGGGGAGAAGACTTTGTCGGTGGTTATCCAGAGTGGACCTCCTATGGTGGATACGGCGGCGGCTTCAACCCGTACGGTGATGTAAGTCCATTCCATGGTGGGTATCCTCCGTCTCAAGGGTTCGGACCGTTTGGCAGCAGCAGCAATCCCTATGGGCAGATGAATCCCTACGGACAAATGAATCCCTACGGACAAATGAATCCCTACGGACAAATGAATCCCTACGGTCAAATGAATCCGTATGGGCAATTTGGTCCGTTTGGCAGCAGCGCTAATCCGTATGGACAGGTCAGCCCATACGGGAGCAGCAGCAATCCGTACGGGGAAAATGCGCCGCCGTTCAGTCAAGTAAGTCCATACGCTGATCACAACTATCCCACCCAGGTAAGTCCGTTCGGCGGACAAAATCCTTATCTCAATCCCTATTTCTCGCCTTTTCCGCAGCCGATGCCCTGCTACCCAATGATGCCGCCACCTCCACCGCCGCCACCACCACCGCAAGCGGCCGTCATCGTTCCTCCTCCGAGGAGAAGACGCCGCCCTTGCCGAAGCGGCCGCAAGATCATTCCATTGGCACTGTTCACGCTGCTTACCATCGCTTTGCTCTAACAACCAGCTGAGCAGCAAGTCTATTGCCCGGGTATTTGGGACAACAGACTTGCTGCTCTTTTTCATGATTACAACCCCTGTCTTTGTCGCACACTACAATCAGAATCTGGAAAGGCAGGGATAAGCGATGAAATCGATTCAAAGCAGCTTGCCGGGAACGAGAGGGACGTTCGGCTTCTTCCGTGAGGCTCTTGGTCCCAACTTTACCCTGGCAAATTGGGATTATGAGCAAGGGTACTTCGATCAAGCGCTGGACGATCAAAATATGGTCTATCTGCGCTTGCCCATCAAAGTGCTTCAGGGAGAGCTCGACAGTGCGGATGCGTGGGTGGAGCTGGGGACTCCCTTTGTTCTCCGGCATGTGTATCAGACAGGTGTAGAACAAGATATCGGTTATTACGAGCCGCTGGCTTCCTCGGCGATGAATCAATTTCAGGAGCCACTGGACAAGGATGCTAAGGTATCTTCCCGTTGGATCCATCAGGCAGAAGCAATCGTGCGTGAACTGGAGAATCGACTGGCATAGAGGGTGGGCCTGATGATGGGCCCGCCTTTTCTCTTGTACAAAGGAAGCGTGGATAAGGTTGTTATCAGGAGACGAACAGTCTAGCGCGACCAGACAGGAACACATAATAGAGCGCAGGGATATCGCATTTGCTTGAGAAGACATACATTAGGGTAAGATGAGCCATCGATACACCAGAGTATGGCTGCTGGCAAGAGAGAGGAAATGACGGTAAACGGGAGAGAGGAAAGTATGGCATGGTACCATTCCCTGCAAAGATGGTATTGGAAAATCCGCAAGCCGGTCACCCTGGGCGTGCGCGTAATCGTGACCGATGAACGAGAGGGTGTGCTGTTGATTCGCCACACGTACGTGAAAGGATGGTATTTGCCTGGCGGTGGTGTCGAAAGAGGGGAGTCCTTCTTTGAAGCCGCACGCAGAGAGCTGCAGGAAGAATGCGGTCTCTTGGCGGGGGAAATCAAGCTTTGCCATCTTTTTTATAGCGAACGGGAAGGGAAACGTGATCATATTGCGCTCTTTCATGTTCAGGACGGGCAAATCAATCCGGCTTGGGCGAGGGACGACGGGGAAGTAGCGGATAGGAAGTTTTTCCAATGGGATCAGCTTCCGGATGATCTGTCTCCTGCCACCCTCCGGCGATTGGAAGAATTTCGACAGCAGGCTTTTGAAGAAGATCGCTGGTAGGCCAGAGGGAGTTTCCATGCAACTGGTAATTTCCTGTGGTATAGTGAGGGAAAAGAGAAGCGATTTTTGGCGCTTGCAAGGATAAAAGTGAGGGCAGATCAGCATGAAGATTGCGACTGTACTGCGAAATGACGATTATACGCGAGAAGTAGAACAAGCCTTAAAGGATAAGCTGAGAGCAACGAAAAGTCCCTGTGAGTTCGTGAGCGGTCCTGACGAGCACCCGGATATGGTTCTATCCATTGGGGGAGACGGAACGCTGCTCGAAGCCGTTCATCAATACGGGATCGAACCGGCTTATGTAGGGATACATACAGGCCATCTGGGGTTTTATGCAGACTGGCGTCCTGATGAACTTGATGAGTTTGTGGAAAGACTGGTGCAGCAAGCGGAGCCTGCGATCGTGGAATATCCGATAGTCGAGTGCCGGATCACCATGAGAGACGGGCAGGTTTTTGACAAATGGGCATTGAACGAGCTCGTCCTGCGCAATGCCTCCCTCTCTACGCTGGTCGCATGTGTGTACATCAACGGGGACGAGCTGGAGACATTCCGCGGAGACGGCTTGATCGTGTCATCGCCTTCGGGGAGCACTGCTTACAATAAGGCTGTCGATGGAGCGATTGTGCACCCTTCCATCGAAGCGATTCAGCTGTCGGAGATCGCCTCGATCAACAATCAGGCGTATCGAACCATCAACAGCTCTCTGGTTTTGCCCAAGCATCACGAGGTCGAGCTCATCGTGATGAACCCGGAGATCATGATTGGCTTGGACCGCGAGCAGGCGATCTGGAAGGACGTTCGCTCCATTGCTTGTCGAGTCGGACAGGAGAAGGTGAAGTTTGCCCGCTACAAGCGTCTGACCTTTTGGAGCCGCGTACGCAATTCGTTTATTAAAGGATAGAGAGCGTATAAAGGAGAGGGTTTTGTGAAGCAAGTGGGGAAATTGCAAAGCATCTTTCGGCATCCGGTCAAAGCGATGGGGGGAGAACAGCTGACGTCGTGCCAAGTGGACGCTTTTGGCTTGTACGGAGATCGGGGCTATTATTTTCTGGACGAGTCGCGCAACGGAAAATACTTGAGTGCAGATGTCGTACCAGCGATGCTCGGCTATACGGCAACCTTTGTAGGAGAAGCGATGGATCAGCAGTATCCCGAGGTGCAGGTCGCAGCGAAAGACGGAAGCAGGCATGCGTGGGGGGAATCCCTGTTTTCCCACGTGGCTGACACGGCGAAAAGGGCTGTTCAGCCGGGAAGAAGCACGCCTCAGGAGGGCGGGAGGAACTGGGAGGATCATATCTTGCTTGTGACAGACGCCTCCTTGCGCGAAATCGCCCGGCTGATCGGTGAACAAGAGATTGATCCCAGACGCTTTCGAGGAAATCTCGTGATCGTATTGGACGAAGACGAGCCGTTTACTGAGGATGGTTGGATCGGGAAACAGATTAATATAAATGACGTCACGCTGCAGGTCAACCGACATTGCGAGCGATGCATGTACGTCAATATCGATCCGGACACGCTGGAAATAAACCTGGCCGTTTTGAAAACGTGTGTGAAGCGGCACGACAATCATTTTGGCGTGTACGCTTCGGTGATTACCCCTGGAAAGCTGGCAGAAGGGGACATCGTGTTTGTATCCGAGTAGGGCGGCAGCATTCCTTTAGCAGGTGCCACACATGGAGGAAGAGATGAAGACAAGTCCATTGCAAAGAGTCGAGCATTTCGTGCAGCAGTTTGATCCCGCACTGGTACCTCTGATTTTTCCAGAGCCGATGAAAACGTCAGAAGCGGCAGCGGATGCCCTGGGGGTGGAGGTCGGTCAGATCGCCAAGTCCATTCTGTTTCGCGCTCAGGATCAGTTCGCCATGATTGTCGCTGCTGGTGACGTGCGCATTCACGCCAAGCAGATCAAGGCTGTTTTTCAAGGGGCAAAAGGGAAGATGGCTTCTCCAGACGAGGTAGAAGCTGTGACTGGCTTTCAGGTCGGGGCGGTCTGCCCGTTTGCCCTGCTTCAGGAGGTTCCTGTTTTTGTAGATGCTTCTCTGCAGCGCTTTGATGTCGTGTACACAGCGGCAGGAATTGCGGAATCGCTGTTGGCGGTTTCCTTTCGGCAGCTGCTGGACATCACGGGAGCTAAGGTGATTGATGCTGCTTCGGCCGAGTAAACAACAACAAAAATCCGTCCTGCGATTATGCGGACGGATTTTTGTATTCTACGAGATTTGTCGTTCACTCACCATCCATTCGTAATAATGGACGTCATGCCATTCCCCGAATTTATAGCCCACCTCTCGAAGCGTCCCAACCAGGTGAAAGCCGAATTTTTCATGAAGCTTGACACTGGCAGCATTTCCCGCCGTAATCCCGCTGATGACCGCATGGTAGCCAAGCTCTCGCGTGCGCTGCTGGATTTCTGCCATCAAAGAGGAGCCGATGTGCTTCCCGCGCTGATTTTCGGCAATGTAAATCGAAAGCTCTGCCGTACCTGCATAAGCAGGTTTTTCGCGAAAAGCGGAGAGGCAGCAATACCCGACGACCTCGCCTTCTTCTTCCGCCACGATCAGCGGGTAGCGTTCCCCGTGTTTGCGAAACCAGACCTCGCGCTGTGTGAGACTCTGTTCCTCCAGATCAAAGGTGGCTACGAGCGTTTTCACGGCTTGGTTGTAGATCTGGAGCATGGCAGGCAAATCATTAATATATGCATCGCGAATGTGAATCATGGGAATCCCTCGTTTGTCATTCGTTGTAAAAGAATAAGCTTGGCAAGGCTAGCGCAGGGCTTCGTAAACCTGCCGCAGATTGGTATACCCGGCCTCCTGAGCCTTGAGCAAGTATTTTCCCCAGAGCGTACCGGCTGCCACGGCATCGCAATAGGCATGGTGCCGTCGCGAGATAGGGATGTCATGTTGGGCGCAAAGGGCATCCAACGAGCCATTGCCGATCGGTTTGCTGAGCAAGCGGATCAGCAGCATCGTATCCAGCATCCGGTGTGTCAGGGGACGCCGACTCGTCTTCCACAGGCCAGCCCGAAAAAATTCGCGCTCGTGACGGGAGTGGTGAGCGACGAGTGGACGATCGCCAACAAATTGAAAGAAGCGGGACATGGCTTGCAAGAGATCGGGAGCATCCTCAACCATTTCATCTGAGATCCCGGTTAGAGAGCATACGTGAGGTGGAATCCTGCGCCCTGGATTGACCATGGTGTAAAATGAATCTCCCAGAAGCAGCCTGTCGCCTTTCATCGCTACCGCACCGATCGAGATGATTGCATCCCCGTGATCCGGATAAAAGCCTGTCGTCTCCAAGTCGACAACAACCACCTCCAGATTATCAAGGGGGATGTCTGCGCCTGAATCGGCCTGCTGTCGCTGTTTGCCCAGGGAGCGTAAATAAGCGAGATGCTGCTTGTCGCCGTCGTTGTGTCCGATGTTCCACTCACCTTGTATGCCTGCTGTATCGCGGTTTATATGCCATAAGCGTCCAAACAGATCCCATTTTGCCAAAAATGTTCCCTCCTACCCTCTGAAGACGGAAGGGAGCTTTGCTGTCATTCGCTGCAGACGGATGGCAAGCTTCATGGCAGTCCGCGCCATCGTCGTGGTATCGGCTGACAGTTCCCCGAGTTTAATGTAGCTGTTGCTGGCGTATTGTCCGTCCTCCCAATGGAGCGGAGCGACGAGACGCAGTCCCAGCAGCTGCCGGAAATGATTTTCCACGTCATCGCAAAAGCTTTTCTCCCAAATTCCCTTTTCGCGCAGCAGAGCCAGACGCTCAAGTGATGAGCTGCAGAAAATGCCGTTGAAAAGGGCGTAATGACGGATGCAGTTGACGATGGGGAGGTAAATGCCGTACTTCAAATTGATCGCGCCGCGGAATCGGCCATTGACCTCGGGCAGGATTCGTCCGAATAGCCCGAGTGGAACCCGATAGTGCAGGGTGTTGCTCACGAGACGGCTCATCAGAAAAGCGTTGTTTGTAAGCATCTGGCGGAAGCGATCGAGAACGGGCTGGAAAATAGCTGATTCGCCCCATAGTACGCGGGCGTCGCTCGCGAGGAGCAAATAACGTGCATTTTCCCAGATGGGGTGGGTGGCCCACGTTTCCAGTCGCTCGATCCATTGTTCTACGCTTCCACGCCATTTTTGTGACACGCAAGTCACGTTTCCCTGACATGGAGGATAGCCTGCTTCCTCCAGTCCTTGTACGATCGTCGCTCCCAACAGATGAAAATAGCTGTGCACTTTCTCTCTGCCGGCAGCATCCAGATGATCAGGGAGCTGGTAGACGAGCCCGTTGTCCTGATCGCTGATGAGTGCCTGCTCATAACGTCCCCCGCTGCCGAACGAAAGAAAGGCAAAAGGGACGGGAGGTGTCCCCACGCCCCGTTTTGCCAGTTCATTGACGGACAGCAGTATGCTCTGACGGATGATGTTGTCATGAATCAGATTGACGACGATGGTATACGGTGCCAGCTCGCCAGCCCGAGTCAAGACTCGCAAGGGAGCCGCGTCCAGCAATTCCTGACGAATCAGGGATAGCTCCTGAAACGACTCCGCCTTGCTGATTCTCTCCAATTGCTCAGGTGAGAGTGTGAGAGGCACTTGTTTTGGCGGTTGCAGTGGGGTGTACGCGTTCAGGTTGGAGAAGTTCGGGATAACCGTATCCCCCGTGTTCGCTAAGGTCAAGACCAACCACCTCTTCTTCTTCGGTTACGCGAAGACCGATTGTTGCTTTCAAAACAGACAGAATGATATAAGAGATAACGAATACGTAGGCAATCGCGCCAGCCAGACCGAGCGCCTGCACACCGAGCTGGTGGAAGCCGCCGCCGTAGAACAGACCAGCGCCGCCCACGCCGACTTTTTCTGCGAGCTCAGGTGTGGCGAACAGGCCTGTAGACAAAGTCCCCCAGATCCCGGCGACTCCGTGTACGGAGAAGGCGAAGATCGGGTCGTCAATGCCGATTCGGTCAAACCAGATGGATGTGTAGAATGTCAGAATACCCGACACGGCACCGATCAGGACAGCCGCCCAAGGATCGACAAACGCGCAAGAAGCGGTAATCGCAACGAGGGCAGCCAGTACGCCGTTCAGCATGCTTGGAATATCTGCTTTCCCCATGACAATCCAGGAAATTGCCAAAGCTGCGACTGCTCCTGCTGCGGTAGCGAGGTTGGTCGTCATGGCGATATAGCCGAAAAATCCGGACGTGCTGCCGAGCGTGGAGCCGGCATTGAAGCCGAACCAGCCGATCCACAGGAAAAGAACGCCGAGGACAGAATACACTTGGTTGTGACCAGGAATCAGATTGGAGCTGCCATCGCGGTTGTATTTACCGAGACGCGGCTTCAAAAGAATCGTAGCGACCAAAGCGACGATCGCGCCTTGCAAGTGGACGACTGTGGAACCGGCGAAATCTTGCATGCCGAGCTGAGCCAGCCAGCCGCCGCCCCATACCCAGTGACCGACTACAGGATAGATAAGGACAGTAAACAACACGCTGAAGATGAAGTAGATCGACAGCTTGGCACGCTCAGCGAAGCCGCCCCAGGCGATCGCGAGTGATACCGCGCAAAAAGCTAGCTGGAACAAGAAGAGAATCGAAATCGGAACGGTTGCTGCAGAAAAAGCAGAGAAAGAGTCCGTGGAGTTTCCATCAAAGAAGAATCCGGATAGGCCGAGAAATGAGTTGCCGTCTCCGAAGGTCAGGCCAAAGCCCAGGGCCCAAAATGCGATTGAGCAGATACCGAAAGTAAGGACAGTCTTGCCGGCGACATGACCAGCGTTTTTCATGCGAGTCGATCCAGCCTCTAAGAGTGCAAAGCCAACTTGCATGAGGATGACCAGAATCGCGGATACCATGACCCACGTGGCATCAATGGCAGAAGAGAGTTGCGCTAGAGTCGGTTCCATTCAATCCACTCCTTTTTGGTGTTAGGTTATCTAACACTTCGTTTATTTATGTCAGATTATATGACATGAAAAGTTGCAATGCAAATCTTTTTTTAAAAAATAATGAAAACACCAATCCTTTAGACTAAGCGCCGAAAGATTGGTGTTTTTTTGCGTTTTTATGCTTTTCTACATACAGGCCAACGACTGTGAGAACCGCTAAGAACAAGCCGCTGATCAAGAACAGCTGCTGTACGGGCAGCTTCCCAAGCCAGACAGCCCCTAAAATACTGGATAGCATGCCAAAGAAAGTAAAGAGCAGCATATTGATCGCGTAAACTTTTCCTACATTGGTTTCTGAGGCTTTGATCTGAATGGCAGTTACAGTAGGGATTCCGATGAGCGGTCCTCCTATGCCTGCCAGTGCAGCGCCGAGAAAGGCAATCCAATGCAGAGAGATGCCGCCTGTCAGCAGCAGGAATCCCCCTGCCTGCATCATCCAGCCCATAAGAATCACAAACAGATGACGGGTGTAGTAAGCACGCGACATATACAGGCTGCCAAGCAGATTGCCGACTCCGTAAAAGCCCATCAGCATGGCCAGCGTGCTCCCATCCCCCTGATTCATTCGCTCGGCGAGGAAAGGAAAGCCGACATTGTACGTGACGAGCCAGATGAGGTACCCGATATTCCCAAAGAGCAGGACCAGAAACAGCGGCTCGTTTTGCCGAAGCTCAGAAACACCTGTAGAAATGTCCTGCCTGTACTGCTGGATGGTCAGTTTGCTTGTGTGGTCCACCTGCCTGGAGCGAGGGGAATATTGGATGGCAAAAACGAAAAAGACCGAAACCAGGTAGCTTCCCGCATTGACGAAAAATAAGGTAGACAGCGGAACTGCCGATGCGAGCAAGCCAATCGTCATGGGTGCCAAAATCCGGATGGTACGGAACGTGGTGTCCAGAATTCCGTTGGCCCGACTCAGAGATTCGAGCGGGATGATGTTGGTCAGCGCCACGGTTCGTGCCGGCTGAAATACGCTTGAGAACACACCAAGCAAGAATTGAGCAGCTAAAAAGAATGCGAGGTTTTCTATGCCGTAAGCGGCCATCACACCGACGCCAATCACGACAGCTACGCGGGCGATGTCTGCTCCGACCATGAGCAGGCGAGGACTAAAACGATCCGCAAGCACGCCTCCGATCAAGTAAAACAGCAGCCCTGCAACCATTTCCGGGATGGCGAGGAGACTGAGGGCTGATCCCGATTTGGTCGCCTGCAGTAAATACCAGAGCAAAGCAAAGCTATAGCACTGGTCCCCGATATTGGCGGTCAGCTGTGCCAGCCAGAGCTTCAGGAACGAGCGATTCTTCCATAATGAAGCTTCCACTTGAAATCTCCTTTATCCGGTCAAATATTCGGAAAAATATTTTTTAATTAGCGTAGCAAGGCGATGAGGGAATGTAAAGGGATTCAAGCGAAAAGGGCCAGCCCCATAAAAAAGAAGCCGATGGGCGGCTTCTTTTTTCGCGCAGTAAGAATGGTATCCGATTGGGCAGCATAGCGAAACTTCGAACAAGACTTGTGCCCTTTGGATACGAAGGCTCCGCCAAAAGGTTTTTAGCGGGAGGTTGTTTGATTTTGCTGCTGATGCTGTGAAGAAGATCCCTGGTTGTTTTCTGTATGCGTATCATCGGCAACAGTACTGCTGGTCAATCCGGTTACCGCCAGTCCTTTTTGATTCAAGTTTTTTGCGCTTTTAAATTTGCCCATGTAGATCGCTCCTTTGTGATGGATCTCCCCTTTACCATGCCCGAAGAAACGTCATCCCTACTCATCCACTTCTTGCCCGGGATGTTGGAATGGAATCGATCAGGTATACTACAAGGACAAAGGCCAAGCGAGTAGGGGAGTGAGGGAATGGCTGGATGTGTGATCATTGTGGAAGGAAAGACGGACAAAGAGCGGCTGCTGAAGGTTTTGGCAGAGCCGGTAACGATTCTTTGTACATATGGCACCTACCATTCGGAACGGGGAGAGGAGCTCCTCCTGCAAGCACAGGACGCAGACGAGATCTACCTGTTTACCGATGAAGATTATAGTGGAAAAAAATTGCGTGCACATTTAATGGAAGATTTTCCGCGGGGCGTACACCTGCACACGCAAAAAATGTATGGAGAAGTGGCCAATACCCCTCTTTCGGTGCTGGCTGAAATTTTGGATCGCGCCGGGCTTGCAGTGAACACGGAGCACCTTGAACTCGATTGAGCGACAGGGGGATAAAACATCTTTTCATCGGCTATAACAATAGGTAGATGGATGAGGTGGAGGTGCAATCCGATTTGCATAGTGTGATGCGTTTCTTCAACCGTATGAATGCCCTCGTATGGTTAGCTGGTATCTTTGTTGCTCACGCCGCACTGTATATAGCCTTGGGAACAGCGACGTGGTTTACGACAGCTCTTCTGGCTACCTGTTTTTACGGGGCTGTGATTTTGGTCGGGAAGCTGATCGGGAATTATTACAAGGATAAGGAAGAAAGCAAATGAAAGCCGACTCGCTGCAGTCGGCTTTACCTATATGCCTGTTTACCAGCCCTGCCATTGCAGGAAGAGGATGAAAAGGCCAAGGATCCACACATAGATCGCAAAGCCTTTCATGGAGCCGGTGCTAATGAGCTTGAGCATCCAGCGAATGGCGAAATAGCCCGCAATCGCAGAAAACATCGTCCCGATGATCATCGGTATGAGCAGAGTAGTCTCGATTGGCGCTTTGGCGAGCTTGGCGGTTTGCAGGACGCATGCACCGAGAATCGCGGGCAACGAGAGCAAAAATGAAAAGCGTGCGGCGTCTGCTCGCTCGATCCCGCGCATGAGGGAACCGGCAATCGTCAAGCCCGAGCGGGAAATGGCAGGCAGGATGGCAGCTCCCTGCAGAGCGCCGATGATCAAAGCGTCTGTATAGTTGATCTGATCAAAGGTCCGGCGACCGCGGCGCAGCGACTCCACGCACCAGAGGATGGCACCGGTCGCGAGGAATTCCCATCCGATCGTTACCCCCGTTTGCGATATTTCTTCAAAATAGTCTTCAAAGGCAAGCCCGATGACCGCCGTAGGAATGGTCCCGACGACGAGCAGCCGCGTCAGCTTGCTGAACGGATTGATGAGGATGTAGTGAATCTGCGGCCAAAAGACAATCACGACAGCGATGAGTGTACCGAAGTGCAGCATCGTATCGAATAACAAGCCCGCCTCCTGCAAGCCAAACAGCTTGCGGAACAAGACGAGATGGCCTGTGCTGGAAATAGGTAAGAACTCCGTCAAGCCTTGAACAATGCCCAGAAAGATATGTTCGAGCAAAAGCAGCATGGCAATCCGTCACTCCTAACGTCTTGGAAATGGAAGAGGAGCATGTCTACACACTTTCATGTGTATGTTTGCATGTTAAAGACTTGCCTTTTTTGTTTGTCCTTGTCTTTGATTGGAAAAAAGTTGTGGTATTTTCACCTGCCAGACGGGTATAGTTAGTGTGCATAGTGGACGAGAGTGAGGAATGGAAGGAATGTACAAGGGACAAAAGCCAGTTCGGAAAAGTGTAGCGCCAAGTCGTTTGCAGGCAGGGACGATACTTCTCATGACAGTCGCTCGGAAAACGGACATCGGCTACTTTTTGAAGACGGGCGCAGATGAAGTGTTTTTGCATAAAAATGAGGCCCATGGACCTTTGGATATGGACGAAGAAGTCGAGGTCTTTTTGTACCACGACCATGAAAATCGGCTGGCAGCCACGATGGATCTGCCTTATGTAGGAATGGGAGAGTACGGCTGGCTGGAGGTAGTGGATCTCTCCTCCAAAATGGGCGTGTTTTTGGACAACGGAATCAATAAGCATCTCCTGGTGTTTATTGACGATTTGCCCAAGCTCAGAGATGAATGGCCGCGTCCGGGAGATCGCCTGCTGGTCGCTCTAAAGCAGGACAAGCAGGGCCGAATGCTGGCAAAGCCTGTAACGGAACAAGAGGTTTTGCAGATTTCTGTCCAAGCCGATGAGAGCATGAGAAACAAAAATGTGGAAGCTACCGTGTACAAGGTCATTGCAGCAGGAGCGTTTCTCTTGACCGAGGACGACCACATCATGTTCATTCACCGCGACGAGATGACGGAGCGGATGAGACTCGGTCAAACCGTTCGTTGCCGTGTCAGCTTCGTGCGCGAGGATGGCAGATTGAATGGATCGATGAGAGAGCGCAAGGAAGTCCAGTACGGAGAAGATGCCGAAAAGCTGCTACGTTATATGAACAACCGCGACGGTGCCATGCCGTACACGGACAAGTCCGATGCAGACATCATCCTGGAGAAATTCCAGATGAGCAAATCCAGCTTCAAGCGGGCGCTGGGCAAGCTGATGAAAGAGCGAAGAGTCGAGCAGGTCGATGGCTGGACGAAAGTGATCAAGCAAGAAGACTAGGCAAGGCAAATAAGAATCCCTCCTGTACGCTGTTCGTGTGGAACAAGCGTATGAGAGGGATTCTTTTTATGAAACAGCTTTAGGCAGTGGTTTGCAGTGGCTGCCTTTGTTTGCGAGATTTGTACAAAGAATAACCGAAGACGAGTCCGAGAAGGACAATACCGGCGATATCGGTCTCAATGCCAGGGATGACGGCAAGAATGCCGCCGGCGAAAGCCAGGATGCGCTCGAATGGATTGAGCTTTGCCATCCAGTATCCAATCAAGCCAGCACCTACCCCGACCATTCCGAGGGTGGAGGTAAACATGACCCAGATGGATTCAAAAAAGGTCGTATCAATCAAAAGCAAGGCGGGTGACACGACAAAGATATAAGGTGCCATAAAGGCTGCGACAGACAATCGTGTGGATTCTACTCCCGTTCGTATCGGCTTTGATTTGGCTATCCCCGCGGCAGCAAAGGCGGCGAGGGCAACCGGTGGTGTAATATCGGCTACGATCCCGAAGTAAAACGTAAACATATGGGCAGCGATCTCGGGTACCCCCATCTGTACCAAGGCAGGTGCAGCAATGGTGGAGGTAATAATGTAGTTCGCCGTAGTGGGCGTACCCATCCCGAGGATGAGGGATGCGATCATGGTGAAGAACAGCGTCAGGAAGAGCTGTCCACCTGCCAAATCGATCAGACCGTTTGCAAGCTTAAGGCCGATCCCGGTTAACGTGATGGTCCCTACGATAATGCCGGCGCAGGCCGTTGCGGCTACGACACCCAGCGCCATTCTTGCTCCGGACGCGAGTGCTTCCAAAATATCAGTAATGGACATGCGCGTTTCTTTGCGGAAAGCTCCCACGACGATGGTCGAGACGATACCGATAATGGCCGAACGTTCAGCAGAGAAGTTCATCATCAATGCAGTGATGATTATGACGATAGGCAGCAGCAGGTACATCTTCTTCAGTACTTCCTTTTTGTCCGGGAGTTCTTCTTTCGTCAGCCCCCGCAATCCGAGACGTTTGGCTTCAAAGTGTGTCATGATCCAGATTCCGACGAAAAACAGGATGGCTGGCAGTGCAGCAGACTTAGCAATCTCAAGATACGGAACCCCGATAAACTCCGCCATCAAAAAGGCAGCTGCTCCCATAACCGGAGGCATAATCTGTCCGCCGGTGGAGGATGAGGCTTCTACTGCAGCGGCAAATTCGGAGCGGTACCCGAGCCGTTTCATCATCGGAATGGTAAAGGCACCAGAGGTTACGACGTTGGCGACCGAACTTCCGCTGATGGTTCCTTGGAGCGCACTGGAGAAGACCGCTACTTTCGCAGGTCCACCTATGCGGCGTCCAGCGATGACGAGAGATAGATCGTTAAAGTATTCACCGACGCCCGTTTTCTCCAGAAATGCACCGAACAAGACGAACAGGAAGATAAAAGTGGAGGAAACTGCAAGAGGTGTGCCGAGAATACCCTCTAATGTGTAGTAGCTATGGCCGATGATACGCTCCACATCACTGCCGCGGTGTTCCAAGAAGCCAGGCATGTAGGGGCCAAAGTACGTATAGAGCAAGAAAATGGACGCAATGAGTGTGATCGGCACGCCTACGACACGGCGAGCTGCTTCCAGGACAAGCAGGATAGCAACCCCGCCGACGAGCATGTCCAGCGTCGTATAGTTTCCTGTGCGTGTAACAAGGCCTTCATAATCAAAGACCCAGTAGAGACAAACGATGACACCCAGCAAGGCGAGAATGAGGTTGGTGATGCCTACTTTGCTGCCCTTTCCCTTCTTGGTCCCGGAGTACAGCAGGTAGACGAGCCCCAGACCAAACGCCAAGTGGATTGGTCTGTGAATTTGCGGAGGAATCGTGAAAAAGAGTGTGCTCGACAGCTGATAAACGGAAAAGAGTACGAGAAGGATGAACGTGATCCATTTCATCGGCCCTGTAAATTGACGAACAGCTGATTCCTTATCGTATTGGGCAATCAGTTGATCCATTTCCTGCTGACTTAGGTTTGTTGACGTAGTTGTGCCCATCTAGTAGCCTCCTATCATACTAAATATGGATCGTGTTTCCGTTTGGATGGTAATAGCGGAGCCAGGCCTGTCAATGGTACCTAGGGGAATCTCCTCACCAGCAAAAAGCAAGGTATGGTTAGCCCTGACCTGACCGATAAACAGGTGGAGGGCGGGAAAGATGCGGTTCATGTGACGTATACGGAATACTCCATCCGAGATGACTAATTCTTCACCTGGGGACAACTCGTTTTCCATGCCGATGCCGTAGTCATGGAAGGACATTTCCGACAAAACGATCTGCCCGCTCTGGATGCGGTACTGCTCTTCGATTAAAGAGCGATGAATGGAATGAGTCCAACGAATGCCAAACGTAGTATCGGCTGTGATGCTGCGGCTCCACTTGAGCTCATGGGACAGCGTATCGCGAACGACCAAGGAAGGGATTACTGGGATGAAGCAAAAGAGAGCGACCGCTGCAAGCAGAAGCAGTAAGGAGAAAAGGCGGAACCCGGTCCGCCCTTTCTGGAGTGACATAAACATCGAGACCTATTTAACGCCTTTTTCATCAAAGAATTTTTTCGCTCCTGGATGCACAGGGAGGCTTACACCAGCCAGTACGCTATCCATCTTGATTTCTTTTGCTTTCGCATGTCCAAGCTTGTCAGTGTTTTCAAAGATAGCCTTTGTGATTTTGTAGACGAGATCCTCGCTCAGATCAGCGCGAACGACCAGCATCGATTTTACAGAAACAGTGGTAACCTCTTCTGGAACGGTTTGATAGGTGTTAGCCGGTACCGTTGTTTTTACATAGAACGGATATTTGGCAATAATCGCATCAATTTTATCAGCTTCAATCGGAATGATTTTTACACCTTTCGTCGCAGCAAGCTCCGTGATTGCAGCAGTTGGTGTACCTGCTGTTTGGAAGGCAGCATCCAGCTGGCCGTCTTGGATGGCTTTAGCGGAGTCCGCAAAGGAAAGGCGCTGCAGCTGTGTATCTTCAAATTTCAGACCATATGCTTCCAGGATTTGCTGCGCATTTACCTCGGTACCGCTTCCCGGTGCCCCAACAGATACGCGCTTTCCTTTCAGATCCGCTACGCTCTTGATGTTGCTGTCAGAGGAAACAACGATCTGAATGGTTTCATCATAAAGAGCACCTAAAGCCTTAAATGCTTCGATTTTTCCGTCTTTTTCAAACATGTTTGTACCTTTTGCTGCATATTCAGCGATATCGTTTTGGGTAAAGGCGATATCTGCTTTTTTGTCACGCAAAAGGCGAATGTTCTCAGCGGAAGCACCGGTAGCTTGCGCCGTTGCCGTTATACCCGCGTTTTTGGTGATGTGATCAGCCATTCCGCCGCCCAGCGGATAGTAAGTACCACCCGTACCACCTGTTGCGACGATCAATTGAGAAGGGTCGTTGCTGCCTGCAGCAGCGCCGCCTTGCCCGCCTGGAGCTGCGTTTCCTCCACCCCCACAGGCTGTCACCAGAGACATGGTCAGGAGCAGGGCCAGTGAGAGGAGACGACTTTGTTTTTTCATGGAAATTCCCCCTTATCTAAATGTCGAAGATAAAAAGAGAGTGCCAGAGGTGATCTGGACACTGTCACATGGAATTGTAAGGAGGAAGCTATAAAAAACTACGAAAATCTATAAAAGAATATAGTAAAATAATGGTCAGTGTATTTGGAAAAATTTCCTCGTTCTGGGATGGAGGGATCATGAGGTCATCGATGAGAGAAAACCTCTATATACTAATTGTCATGCTTCTCACCGTACCCATTGCAGGTGAACTGAAATTTCATCCGTTTCAGGATGACTTTCGGATCAGCTTTGGTACAACAGCCTTTTTTTTCCTGCTGCTCTGGCTGCGGCCTTCGTTTCTTGCAGGCTTATTGACCGGTATGACTGTCGTTTTGTTTCGAGTCGGGCTTGACTGGATGTCCGTGGACGATTTTGATTTTGTAAGCTCCTTTTCCCTGCATATACCAGCTTTCTTCTTTTACGCCACATTTGCCGGACTATTTTCTCTTCTACGTGTGAATCTATTTCACCATTTGCCCCTCTGGGTAGGCTTGCTCGGTACGGTGGCTGAGATCGGAGCCAATCTGGTCGAGCTGTGTGTCCGCTTTCGCTCTATCGAACCTGTAGGGCATTGGTCGGTGATTGGACCCATCGTCGCGATCGCCCTCATTCGCAGCTTTTTCGTACTCAGTTTTTTTAACATCATTCAGCTCCGCCAAGCCACGTGGCTGGAGAAGCAGCAGCGAAACCGAAACGAGCGGATGCTGATGCTGGTCTCCAACTTGTATGAGGAATCCGTTCATTTAAAAAAGACGCTGTATCAGGTGGAGGAGATCACGAGGGACTGCTACGAGCTGTACCGGAGCATAAAGGAACAGGTGCCAAAGGAGTGGGCAGGTCGCTACTCCAAGCAAGCGCTGTCGATCGCAGGACAAGTCCATGAAGTGAAAAAGGACAACCAGCGCATTTACGCAGGGCTTTCCAAACTGATTTCAGACGAAAACGAACGTGACTACATGCCGTTGGGAGAATTAATTTCGATCATCGTTCGGGCGCAAGAAAAGTATGCGAGCCTTTTGGGCAAGACGATACGATTTGAATCCCATGTCATGATACCGTACCTGGCTTGCCATATTTACACGACGCTCTCACTGGTAAACAATCTGGTAGCCAATGCAGTGGAGGCGATCAAAGATAAAGGGAGCATATCAATCCAAGTCTCGTTGTCAGAATCGCGTGAATGGATACAATTTTCCGTTGCTGACAACGGACCCGGGATTCAGGTGAAGGATCCGACTCTGCTGTTCATGCCTGGCTTTACAACCAAATACGATGAGAGCGGTAAGCCGTCTACGGGGATCGGTCTATGCTATATAAAGGAAGTCATCGACAACCTAGAGGGCAGCATTGAAATAACGGAAAAGCGAGAACAGAAGGAAACTTATTTTACCATACGTTTGCCAATCGCCAGCATCGTCCAGAAAGGGTGAAAGTATGCGTTTTTTTATTACCGATGATGATCCGGCCGTTCGCTCGATGCTTGCTCAGCTTATTGAAGATGCTGACTTGGGAGAGGTGTGCGGGGAGGCGGAGGATGGCTCGCAGATTGACCGAGATTTTCTGGAGTGGAAACGAGTGGATATCCTCTTGATTGATTTGCTCATGCCAAACCGGGACGGGATTGAAACCATCCGCGATCTGAATGAGTATAGCGGCAAAATCGTCATGATCTCTCAAATCGAGTCTAAAAATATGATCGCGGAGGCGTATTCGCTAGGGATTGAGTACTACATTACGAAGCCGGTAAACCGGTTTGAAGTGATCAGTGTTCTGCGAAAGGTGCGGGAGAAAATCCTGCTACAGCGATCCATCGAAGGCATCCAGCGATCTTTAAACGTGCTGTCCGGACAGTCAGGTCACAGCCAACGGGGACAAACGGATACGGAGCGAAATCTGGTGGCATCGGCGCGTTTTTTGTTGACGGAATTAGGGATGATCAGTGAATCAGGAACGAAGGATTTGCTTGATATGGTTGAATATCTGAACAAGTGGGAAAAAGAGAAGGCAGGTGAAGAAAGCTTTCCTTCATTAAAGGGAATTTTTCTGCAGGTAGCGGCAAACAAGCTCGGGACAGAGGATTCATCCCTTGTCCAAAAAGAAATGAAGGCTGCCGAGCAGCGCGTCCGGCGTGCCATTTATCAGGCGCTGACCCATTTGGCCTCGCTCGGGCTAACGGATTACGCCCATCCCAAATTCGAATCGTATGCGACAATGTTCTTTGACTTTACAGAGGTGCGCAAGCGTATGCGGGAGCTGGAATCACAGAAAAGAACAGGACTATCCGCTACCAAGATTAACACAAAAAAGTTTATGGTCGTCTTGTACTTGGAGTCAAAGAGAAGGATTGGTTAAATGAAAATGCCTTTTTGGAGCAGGACAGCAAATGTGGTAAGATATCACTATTGTTGTATTGGGAGGGAAGCAAGTGAGCGAACTGCGTAATCCATGGCAGCTCCTATATCGTGTCTATCGCCATGTTCAACCTGTTCTGGAACGGGAGTTTGCGGCTTGGCGGAAACGAGCAGAGGCCATTCCCAATCCGGAGCTCAAGAAGCAGGCATTAGACAGTATGAATACAAAGAAATTTCACTGTCAGGGAGGATCGGTGTATGCGGCTCAGGTGGTGCCGTATGTAGAGACGATCGTTCCGTTGATTGTGGCCTATCAGACGATCAGCGACTACCTGGACAACCTGTGCGATCGCAGCACGTCGCTGGATCCTCAGGACTTTCGGCAATTGCATGTATCCATGCAGGACGCACTCACACCGGGAGCACCTCTGCGCGACTACTATTTGTATCGGGAAGACAAGGATGACGGCGGGTATTTGGCTTCTTTGGTTGAAACCTGTCAGAAACACGCGGGAAAGTTGCCTGCCTATGATAAAATACAAGAAAAGGTAGTGGAGTTTTCCAGCCTCTACAGCGATTTGCAGGTGTACAAGCACATCGCTCCGCATTTGCGGGAAGAGGAGCTGCTGAAGTGGTGGGACAAGTATAAGGAACGGTACGGAGAACTGCATTGGCAGGAGTTTGCAGCCGTGACTGGCTCTACGATCGGGATTTTTGCTCTGTTTTGCTTGGCGACGCAGAAAGCCGTGTCAGAGGAACAGATCCGTGAAGTGAGTGAAGCCTACTTTCCATGGATGTGTGGACTGCATATCTTGCTTGACTATTTGATTGACCTGGAAGAAGACAGACTGGGCGGAGATTTAAACTTTGTCAGCTATTATGACTCAGAACGGGACGCAACGGATCGGCTGCAATATTTCATCAAACAAGCAAAGGCAAGCGTTAGACGCTTGCCAAATCCTTCATTTCACCGTATGATCGTGGACGGGCTTATCGCATTTTACCTGGCGGATCGCAAGGTAAACCGGAGCCAGCCACATATTTACACCATTGCAAAACAGCTGTTAAAGCAGGCGAAAGGTTTGCCGTCGCTGCTGTTTTATGTGAATAGTTTGCTTGTGAGAAGGTAACGGAGAAGGGGTCAGCGCATGTGCTTGCGCTTGTACGAAAAGCCAAATCCCATCAATGAGAAGGCAACAACGATACAGCCAAGGATACCTAAGGGGCTTTTTTCCCCAATGGCAATGCCAACTCCGATGAGACAGGCGGTTACGCAAAATGCCAAAGCCAATGTTACCAATTGATAACGATTCATCGGACTGTAACCTCCTATCTGTCAATGTTCCCATTATACCTTATTTTCCGCGAAAAACATCCAGGTAAAGAATTTGAAAACCCGGTAAAATATTGTGCGAAGTGGTGGAGACCGCAGATGGAAAGCATTTTACAAATCAAAAGAGACAATCGGATGATAGAGGGCCAAGTCACCTACGAAGAAGGGGATCTGATCGAAGCTGTTTTCCCGAGTCTACTGGATGTGACGGTCGGAGATCAGCTCCCTTGCCTCATGACGAGTGACTACGAGACGATTAGCAATTTCGAGGCGGTAGTCGTCGCGAAGGAAAAAAACAGGCTCTTCCTGTTCCACTCGCCGACTGCCAGCGAATTTCGTGAGCAAAGACGCCGTTACCCGAGGTTTGATATGGAAATGAAGGGATGGATTCAATATCCATCTCAAGAGCCGGATTCGCTATTTTCCGTATACTCGCAAATGGTGGATTTGGTCAACCTCAGCCTGGGTGGATTGGCATTCCGAACGGATAAATCCATTCCGGAGGAGCAAGCCATCGTTTTTTCCGCAGAGCTGTACGGCAGAAATCGTCCTGACGGTGTCATCAAAGCGGAGCTGAAGATCATTCATGAGCGCATTGTGGGACCCAACCACCTGTTTGGGTGTACCATCAATGGAATCAACGCGCGCCATTTTCATAACTTGCGCAAATATATCCTGCAACGGCAAATCGAGGAACGCAGGAAGGTGACAATCGAATAGACCATTTTGGGAATTGGTTCGATGAGGGCCAATTTTTTTGTTGCCCAAAACCGCAGTTTGCCCGTTGAATTCTCTTGGAAGTGTAGTTACTATTACAGTAGTTACTAAAGGGGGGTTCATATGCTGCAGGCGATGGTCGTTGTTTTTGGGTTTATGGCTTTGGGCTATTTTGCACAACGCAAAGAGGAACAAAATCGCTCGTTGGCGAAGCTTTGTCTTTATTACCTCATTCCCATTCTGATCTTTCAGTCTTTTGTGCATACGGGAGTTTCCGTTCAGTCGCTCGCCATGATCGTCCTTCATTTTTTCGTGACGACCCTGATCGTGTACGTCCTTCTGCTGTATGTCGTTGGACGTCTTTTTGGCTGGAAGCAGGAGGTGCTGAAATGGAATGTATTGGCCGCGACACTGGCAAACGTCGGGTATTTTGGATTGGCCGTGATCCGCTATGCTGTTGGGGAGCATGCTGTCCCTTACGCCGTTGCTGTTTCCCTGGCATTCAATCTGTACATGGCGATTTTCGGCTTTTCACAGGTAGGCGATGAGCAGCAGTGGCAGGCGCGGATCAAGCGGATCTTTCAAAATCCGTACCTGTATGCAGTCGGTGCTGGGTTGATCTGGCGGTGGATGGACTTGCGCATGCCAGACTCGCTGGACGCTTTTCTGAATCTGGCCGCAAGCGCGACACTGCCTTTGACCCTGCTGCTGACAGGAGCGGAAATGCGCAAAAATCGCTACGAGCGCTCCGAGCTGTGGGACGCGGCGAAGGTGAGTGTGCTAAAGCTGGTGCTGCCTGTATTGGTCGCTTGGCCGCTGGCGCTTTGGATGACGGATGATCCGGTAGAGCAGGGGGTCATGATTCTCATGTTCGGAATGCCTACGTCGCTGAATCTGCTTCTGCTGGCAAAGGATCAGGAGCGGGATACATCCGCTCTGGCGATGGTCATTTTGCTGACGACACTCTTGAGTCCATTTACTCTGATGCTGGTCATGAATCACTTGCCCTAACGGAGGGGCAGGCTAGTCGTATTTGGGGAAAAAAGGAGAAATGACGTTGAGTACGTTATGGGAACAACTGCAGCTGTTCGGGTTTAATCAATATGAAGCAAAGGCGTATACGGCGCTGGTTGGCCGTGGTACCTCCAATGCGTATCAAATCAGCAAGGAATCGGGAATCCCGCGTGCGCGAATCTACGATACTTTGGAGACGCTCGTGAAGCGAGGGCTCGCCTTGCTGGAAGAAGCTGCAGATGGAACGAAGAGCTATTCGCCGCTGCCTGTCGATGTGTTTCTCGAACAAGCCAAGCAGACCTTCGAGGAGTCGTGGAGTCAGGTCGGCGAGGAGCTGCGTTCCTTGGAGAAGCGGGAGGCGAAAACAGAAGTTTCCCTCACGACGGTGCGTGGGGAAGAAAACGTTCTGTCCTTTTGCCGTATCATGATCCGGCGGGCGAAGGAGCAAGTGGTGCTGTCCATGTGGGAGCCGATGTACGAAAAATTGCTGCCGGATCTTCTCGAAAAGGAAAAGAAGGGCTGTGCGATCAAAGGCATTCTGTTTGATGTGGAGCATCCGCTGGAAGGCTTGTATAAGCACCGGATTAACGAGTACATCAACAAAAAGACAGAGGAGCGCTGGTTCGTGCTGGCGGTGGATGGCAAGGAGCTGATGTACGGACATTCCGCTGAGCGAAAAGGCAATGCGTATTACACGGACGATCCGGTACATATCTTTTTGCTGGAGGACTATATCTGGCACGATATTCTGGTGAATCGGCTTGTCGAAGCAGGGAGTCAGGAGCAGCTGGACCAGTGGATTCTTCCGGAGATGGAGCACTTCTTTGGGCGGAAAATGCTGCCGGAATCCTACTGGGAAGGTCGTGAAGGGAAAAGATGACCAGCAATAAGAAGGAATGACCGCGCAGATCCTGCACAGTGCGGAAACCGCCTGGACGCCGAACAGCCGGATCGAGTAAAGGAAGCAGCCGTGCCCTGGCAAGGAAAGGACGGACGGCTGCGCGATGTGTTTGGAGCGAAGACGGTACTCTCTATCTGTTGACCAATAACCGTGACGGTCGCGGTACGCCACTCGATAAGGACGACCGCATTATCCAGCTTGCTGCGAAGCAACTGTAGCGTTCGCCTTCTGATTGCCCCAGATAAAACGCTGGAGCAGAAGCGCGGATAAGCCAATCGACACTATCCCCGAGCCGACCCATAGAAACGCCAGGCTGGACCCCCATACCGTCATCAGCCAGCCTCCCAAGAGCGGAGCGACGATGAACGTCATGCTTGTGAGGGAGTCGATAATACCGCGAACCCTGCCCAAGGCCTCCTTGGGTGTTTCTTTTTGTACCAGGTAGTTGGAACCGACAGTGGTCAGCCCTGTTCCGACACCAGCAAACAGCGAGGCGACAAGCAGCCAGAAGCGACTCGTTTCCGGCTGATACAGGGCGATCCAGGTAAAGCCGATGCCGATCAGAAAGACACCGCCGCCCAATACCCAGCCGTAAGATCGCAGCTCCTTTTGACGATGAAGCCAGGTTACGGTAAGCAGTGCACCCAGACCAATCACACTCACCGAGTACCCGACCATTTCGGGGTGAAGCGGGACCTTATCCCGAAAGATCACGGGCAGCTGTGCATCGGCAAGCTGGATGGTCATCATGGCAAAGAGCGAGAAGATGGTGCTAAACAGCAGGACGCGGTTTTGAAAAAAGATTCCCCAGCCTTCCTTCCAGGCCAGGTGAAACGGAAGCGCCTTTTCACGAGTCTTTGTCTGAGCAGCAGCGGGCTTCTTATCTACATGCCGTATAGGTAGCAGGAGCACCGTAGAGAGCAAGAAGCTGCAAGCGTTGACCATCAGACAGATCGCAGGAGCAAAGAAGGCAGCGACCATTCCGCCGAGCAGCGGCCCGATCAGTTTGCCCATCTGGAAGACGGCACCGTTTAAGGAGGAAGCCTGCAGGAGCTGATGCTCGAAAACGACCTGCCGAGTCAACGTTTGCTGTGCAGGATCGTTAAAGACAGAAGCGCAGGACCGCAGGGCGATTACGACTAAAAACCACAAAGGATTGGGCATGGCGAGCAAAAGCAGTGTAGTGCCTGCCTGAATCAGGTTCATGACGATGATCATCTTGACCTTGTTCACTCGATCAGCAAGCACCCCGGCAAGCTGCCCCAAAAGAATGCCCGGTACCGCATAGGCGATAGGCAAGAGCGCCATGGTCATCGGGTCTGCCTTCCAGACAAACCCCAGCAAGATGGATACGGCAATAAAATCAAACCAGTCCCCTAATGTAGATAGTCCATAGGCAAAAAACAAGATGCGAAAGGTTTTGTTTTCTCTAAGCAATCTGATCCCTCCAACCAACTATTCCTTTTGAGGATACGGGAGAATTGTCAGAGGAATATCAAAGGGCTTAAGAAAGGGCGCAGAGGATCGATTTCTTCAAACGTTCCAGTGCATATTCACGGTTCAGCTCTTCCCACAGCTTCGAGTATTTTCGCAGCCATTCTTCATCATAGGGATGAGTGAGAAGGAAAAAGTGAACGGTCTTCACCGCATAGATGAGATGTGGAATAAATTTGGTGGAACGGATAATCTCTACGCCTTCGTCAATTTGCTGGCGAGCTTTTGTACGGTCTCCCCGCATGTAAAGACAGATTCCCCGATAAACGATGAAGCTGCCTAGCTCCCGCTGCATAGGCACCAGCTGCAGGTTCGCCGCAGCGTGCAAAATCAGCTCCTCCGCTTCTTCCGGCCGATTGGACACAAGAGCGAGCAGCACTTGCTGGGCGTGCAGAAACAGGGTGAAGCTTTTGGATTCCATGCTGGCAACCACCTGCCTTGCCACTACAAGCTGTTCTTCCGCTTCTTTCCGCAGTCCTGCCAGCGCAAAGACTGCGACGGCTGTAATTTGCACCTCATCGCGAAACGTGGGGGGCATCTGTCCAGCATACGCTTCTACCCGTTTCAACAAGTGCACGGTTTTTTCCATCTCTGTCTCTGCCATGTAGTAAATATGAAAAAGGTAAAAAAGCCGCTCCGGTAAGGAAAAAGACGTATTTTCCACAAACCACGGAAAATCACCGCGAATAAAATGCAGGTACATCTCGTAAAAAGGGTCCAAGGAAAAACCGAGCACTTCCTGATTGGCTTGCAGTGTCTGCATGGCTGCACCCATTCCCATGCCGTGGTAGGTCTCCATCAAGCTGCGGATCGTATCTGCAAACTCATGGTTGAGCACCGAGGGCTGGGGAGGCTGCTGCTGCTTCCACGTCAAGCGATATCCAACTCCCCTCACCGTATCGATGGTAAATAAAGGAGACCACTTTTGCAGCTTTCGGCGCAAACGGTAAATGTGATCATCGACAGTTCGATCGGTCGGGTCCTCCAAAGGCCATACGCGATCGAGCAGCTCTTCTCGGCTGAACGTCCGGTTTTTCCACGTGAACAGGTAGTGAAACAAGGCATACTCCTTGGGCAGGAGCGTAATCGTCTCATCGGCATAATGGACTTGAAACAGCTCGTCAGACCATGAAATTATTCCCATCGAAACGACTCCTCGTGCAAGCCGTATT
The DNA here is from genome assembly GCF_046622605.1 of Brevibacillus centrosporus. NCBI lineage: Bacteria > Bacillati > Bacillota > Bacilli > Caryophanales > Paenibacillaceae > Brevibacillus > Brevibacillus centrosporus. The sequence goes on from NZ_CP176856.1 coordinate 915,627, forward strand.
TTTTCATCTTGTTGTACAGCGTCCCACGCGAAATGCCAAGCAGCTCGGCAGCCGCTTTTTTGTTGCCGTAAGTTCGCTCCAGTGCAGCTGTGATCCGCTCTTTTTCCGTGCCTGCCAAACCTGGTGCAGGAGCGTACAGCGGCTGCGGCATTGGACGAGGCTGGATGGGCGGCGCATAGGCAGGAACCGCCTCGACACTGTGCTGAGAGCGAATCGTAGAAGGCAGATGCTCCGGCTGAATGACCCCGTTTTCCTGCAAAATGGACAGGCGCTCGATGACATTGCGCAGCTGGCGGATGTTTCCGGGCCAGCTGTAGTCGGACAGGGCCTGCATGACCTCAGGGGCGATTCGCGGGACAGTCTGTTCATGGACAACGGAATATTCCTGAATGAATATTTGCACCAGCTCAGGCAAGTCTTCGGGGCGTTCGCGCAAAGGCGGGATTTCCAGCGAAAACACGTTGAGCCGATAGTACAAGTCTTCACGGAAGCGCCCGTCTGCGATCATTTGTTCCAGCTGACGATTGGTAGCCGCAACGATCCGGGTATTGACGGTGATGGGCTCTGTTCCACCGACACGATAGAACTGACGCTCCTGCAGGGCGCGTAGCAGCTTGACCTGCAGCTCTAAAGGCAGCTCGCCGATTTCATCCAGGAACAACGTACCTCCATGAGCTAGCTCCAGCTTTCCGGGCTTCCCTTTTTTTTCAGCTCCAGTGAACGCTCCACCTTGATAGCCAAACAGCTCGCTTTCGAACAAAGCGGCAGGAATCGCACCGCAGTTGATGGCGATAAACGGCTTTTCCCGACGCCGGCTGGCTTGGTGGATGGCTTTGGCAAACAGCTCTTTACCCACACCGCTCTCCCCGTAGATGAGGACAGTTGCATCAGTCTGCGCTACTTTCCGGGCGGAGAGGATGGCGGAATGGATGGAAGCGGAATGGCCTTTGATCGCATAAAACGGGTCGTCTCCCGCCTGAAAGCGGCTCATTTCCTGCTGCAGGGTATGCAGATGGGCGGTGGTATGGGAAAGCTGCTCGTTCAGTCGCACGAGCTCCGTGATGTCCTGCTCGATGGAAATGGCCCCAATGATATCGCCCTCCAGCCGGATCGGAGCGGCGTTGATCAAGACGTGGCTGTCCGGACGTGGGATGTGGTAGACACGCTGTACGGACGTTCCTTGCTCCAGGGCGTCCAGCAGGCGGATAGATTCGCTGGCGAAGTGCTTATCCAAGGAGGTGCCGATCACCTGAGCCCGGTCAATTTCATATATCGTTTCCGCTGCCCGGTTCCAGTGCTGGACAACGTTACGGGAATCCACGATCGTCGTCGCCTCACTCATCGTATCCATTAGGGTGCGTAGCAGCACCGACTGGTTTTGGATCAGGGTGAGATAGGTTGAAAATAACTGGTCCGGGGCAATCATGCCGGTTGGCTTCTGTGCTTCATTGACAGTGACAATACCTGGTATCGACGCTTCCGTCAGATGATGGCGGAGAAGCTTGGTGACTTCCGCCAGAGTGGCTGTTTCTGCGACCACAAGCATCTTGGTGGTATGCCCATCGTGCTGCCAAACACCTTCACTTTCGCCAGCGCGTATGCTGATCTTATCAGGGCTGACGGGTACAGTGAGGGAGAGGACAACACTATCCAGTGAAAATAAGGGTTTCAAATCATCACTTCCTAACCACACTAATAAAGTGAGTTTTTCATGCCGTGCACAGAGGAACATCTATTCAAAAGTGTACAAGAATAAACACGATATGTACAGAAGTGTCTAAAATGTACGTTCCTTGCTCTGACTCCCGGCATAAATCATGAGACCTAGAGCCGAAGAATACTTTGGCATGATTCATGCAGGAATAAAGACGCAGAGTACGTTGAGGAGGAGACAGTCAACGATGGAACAAGCTATGAAGGACTTTTTTCTATTCTTATCCAAAAACCAAGCACTGAACAATGCCGCAAAAAAATGGGGCCTGCGCTTTGGGGCGAGCCGTTTTGTATCCGGGGAGACCATCGCTGAGGCAATCCGCGCTGTTCGCGACCTGAATCAAAAGGGACTCGTCTGCACGTTGGACCACTTGGGTGAATTCGTTTTTAGCGTAGAGGAAGCAAACGAATCGGCCGATTACTGCATCAAGACTCTTGAGGCGATTCATGAATCCGGTGTGGATTGCAACCTGTCGCTGAAAATGACCTCGCTCGGTCTCGACATCAGCCGCGAGCTGTGCATGCAGAACATGCGCCGCATTCTGGATGCTGCGAAGGCGAACGGAAACATCTTCGTTCGAATCGACATGGAAGACTACGCGCACAACCACGTAACGATGGAAATTTTGAACGAGCTGCTGGAGGACTATGATAACGTAGGGACCGTAATCCAGGCATACCTGTACAAGGCATCCGACGACATCGACAGTCTGAAAGACAAAAAGGTCAACTTCCGTCTGGTAAAAGGCGCATACAAGGAATCCCCTGAAGTCGCTTACCCAAACAAGGCAGATGTAGATGAAAACTACAAAAAAATCATCAAGCAGCATTTGCTGAACGGCGGCTATGCAGCGGTTGCTTCGCATGACGATGCGATCATCGAGTATGTGAAAAAGCTGGTGAAGGAGCAAAACATCCCGCGCACACAGTTTGAATTCCAGATGCTCTACGGGATCCGCAGTCAGTCGCAGATCGATCTGGCTCGCGAAGGCTATAAAATGCGTGTCTATGTACCATACGGCAACGACTGGTACGGCTACTTCATGCGTCGTCTGGCGGAAAGCCCGGCAAACGTGAAGTTCGTCCTCAAAGGGATGTTTACCAAGTAAAACAGCAAGATCGTGAAATGACGATTGAACACCTTCGGATGAGTCCGGAGGTGTTTTGTGTTATCTTAGTAGGATATGGTAATGGCGAACCATCATATAAAGAATGGAGAGATGCTCGTGTATTCGTCTGTCATCTCGCTTACTCCCCCGTATTCGTTTGAGCGTCTGTTGCGCCGGTTGGAGACGCATCCGGACCCGCAGCTGTTAGTCGATGTGCAGGAAAGCACTTTGCGTCGGGTATTTCGGGTAGGGACACGTCCGATATTAGTAAGTCTTCAATTTGCAGGCACGATGGAGCAGCCCTTCATTCGTTTGCATACCGAGGCGACTCTGTCTGTGTCGGAGCAGCAGCTCTTGGAAAAAACGATCCGGCATGTGTTTAGTGCCGACCTCGACCTGAATCCCATTTATGAGCATATGCGCCAGCAGCAGCCTATGGTGATTTTGACCGAACGATTTCGTGGACTGCGCCTGATGCTCGACTCTGACTTGTTTCAGTCGATGGTAAAGACGATCATCGGGCAGCAGATTAATCTGGCGTTTGCCGCCTCTCTGACGCAGCGGTTAATGGAGCTGGCTGGAGATGTGATGGTGGATGAAACAGGGCATAAGTTTATGGCGTTTCCGACAGAGGAGGCTGTCGCCAGACTGGAGCCGGCGGATTTGCGTCCCCTGCAATTCAGTCAGCGAAAAGCGGAATACATCATCGATTACGCTCGTGCCATTGTCAACGGAACGGTCGATTTGGATCGGCTCTGGCAGATGGAGGACGATGAGATCATCGAGCATCTGACCGCGCTAAGAGGGATTGGGCGATGGACTGTCGAGTGCCTGATGATGTTTGGCATGGGACGTCCTGACCTGCTCCCGGCAGCAGATATCGGTCTGCGAAACGGACTGCAGATGGTCTATGAGCTGGCAGAAAAACCGGATGAAAAGGAAATTCGCCGGATTGGGGAAGACTGGCGGCCTTGGCGCAGCGTCTATTCGTTATACATATGGGAAGCGGTCGGAGCTGTCAGAAGAAAGGAGACCTGGGAGTAACGGGCAGACTAGCATTATGCCTTCTCCCCCTCAAGGTCTGGCAGCTGGAATGGAAAGCTGGACAAGTACAAATACTAATCCTAGAACGGGAATGTTTCCAATAACTTCGAATAAAAAGAAGGTTGTAGTTGCGCGAAAATTTAAGCTATAATAAATAAAATTTAAAAATAATAAAATATTAAAGGGGAACAACATGAGAGAATTATCAACGAGAGAGACCATCACTGTGGGACTCATGCTGTTTGCCCTGTTCTTCGGAGCGGGCAATATGATTTTTCCACCTGCCTTGGGACAAGCGGCAGGTACGGATGTATGGACAGCGATGCTGGGCTTTATCACGACGGGTGTAGGCTTGCCATTGCTGGGAGTCATCGCAGTAGCATACGGTGGAGGAAATCTGCAGACGCTGGCAGGAAGAGTGCATCCTCTCTTTGCAGTCGTCTTTACGTTTATTGTTTATTTGGCCATTGGTCCGTTTATGGCGATTCCGCGTACAGGGACTGTAACGTTTGAAATGGCCATCCTGCCGTTTTTACCTGATTCGGCAAAAGGAAGCTGGGTACCGCTGTTCATTACCACGATTATCTATTTTGCCTTGACCTATTGGCTCTGCCTGAATCCGTCCAAGCTGGTTGACCGGATCGGGAAAATCTTGACGCCAGCCTTGCTGATCATTATTGGCGTCATGTACGTCGGGACCCTGCTGAATCCGATCGGGGAAATGGGGCAGCCGACAGGTGCGTATCAGGAATCACCGTTCATCAAGGGCTTTTTGGAAGGCTATTTGACGCTGGATGCTCTGGCGGCGATGGTTTTCGGAATCGTGGTGACCACATCCGTACAGGCTGTAGGGGTCACAGATCCGAAGAAAATCACAAAATCTACGATTAAGGCTGCCATTATCGCAGCGATCGGCCTGGGTTTGGTTTATCTCGCCTTGAGCTATATGGGGGCTACCAGCTTTGCTTTGGGGCATTCCGAAAATGGTGGACAGATTCTGACAGGCGTCGTGCAGCATCTGTTTGGACCGCTTGGCTCCATGCTGTTGGGCTTGGCTGTCATGCTGGCTTGCTTGACGACATCGGTAGGTCTGGTATCGGCATGCGGCAGCTTCTTCTCGGAGAAGATTCCGGGGGTTTCTTACAAGACTATGGCAGCGATTATCAGCGTGTTCAGCGCGGCAGTAGCCAACGTCGGCTTGACACAGCTGATCGCCTTTTCCGTTCCGGTACTGATGGCGATCTATCCAATCGGCATCGTGCTGATGCTCCTGTCTTTTGCCCACAAGCTGTTCAAAGGCTACTCTTCTGTCTATATTGGTGCGATCGTGGTAACTGCGGCCATCAGCCTGATCGATGGTGCTGCTCTCATCGGCTTGCCGGTTGAAAGTATCACCGAAGTATACGGGAATTTGCCATTGTATAAGGAAGGTATCGGTTGGCTGCTTCCTGCGATTGCCGGTGCACTGCTGGGCTATTTGTGGGGAAGCCTGCGTCCAAAGCGCAAAGGAGAACAGAAGGCATATCAGGAGAAACCGAGCAATTCGTAAAAGCAAACCTCTACCGAGGAAAACAAGCAGAAGTCGGGACCTTGCGCCCGGCTTTTTTCTATCCCCTTCGCTTTTTGGCATGCAGCCTAGACGGATCGTAAAGAAGTCGATTAACGGAAGAGCTTCCTTCTAGTTCCAGCTGGCTAGGTCTTCCATCTGTCCACAATCTCCTGCATCTGTGATACCATAGGTAAAAGCCTGCCTGAAGGGAGGTTGTTGGCATTGGCACAAACAAAAGTTTTGGTAGCGGACGACGATCCGAATGTACGAGAAATTATTAGCTTGTACTTTTCGAAGCAGCAAATCGATCTCGTCGTCGCGGGAGACGGAAAGCAAGCCATTGAACTGATGGAAAAAGAAGCGCCGGATATGGTCATTCTGGACGTGATGATGCCGCAGATGGATGGATTTGAGGCATGCAGGGAGATCCGCAAGAAGTGGGATACACCGATTATCATGCTGACAGCAAAAGACGAAGAATTTGATCGCGTACTCGGGCTGGAGCTCGGCGCGGATGATTATGTAACGAAACCTTTTAGTCCGCGCGAGTTGGTGGCGCGGATTCGAGCTATTTTGAGGCGAATGCAGCCCAAAGCAAAAGCGGTAGAGGATGTCGCGAACCCGCTGACGTTTGATCAGCTGACAATCGATCTGGATAAGCGGGAGGTCGTTGCTGCAGGAGAGAAAGTCAGCTTCCGACCCAAGGAGTTCGATCTTCTTGTCCAGATGGCGAAGTCTCCAGGCAGCGTGTTCTCACGTGAGCAGCTGCTTGAGCTGGTATGGGGCTTTGACTATTTCGGAGACGTGCGTACGATCGATGTCCACATCAAAAAGATCCGGCAGCGCCTGGATAAGCTTCCGTATGAATGCATTCATACTGTCTGGGGGATCGGCTACAAGTTCGGGGTGGACGCCTGATGCTAGGGACATCGAAGAGCATTTTTCGCCGTCTGCTGTTCAGCTTTCTGGCTACCGTTCTTGTCGGGCTAGGGATTTCCGGCCTGCTCATTTCGCTTTTTGCGCGCGAGTACATCTATGATTCCAAGGAAGAAGAGATGCTGCGGATGGCCAAAAAGGTCAACGTGGCGATTCAGGACTACGATAAAGTAAACAAACGGCTGGTCGATCAGCTGGTCTCACTGGATCAAGCCTTCGATACCCGGATTTGGCTATTTGACCAGGATGGGAAAATCGTGGCGACCTCTATGAAAGATGAAGTATTTACGGGCAAGTCGATCGCTGTATCCATTGCTGACAAAGTGCTCAAAGGGAAGAGTGCGGTCACAGAGCTGCAAATCGAAGGGCTGGAAGACCCGATGCTTTCCGTAGCCGTGCCGTGGGGCGAGGGAGAGGAAGTGTACGGCGGGATCATCCTGCATGCTCCTATCGAGGGAATTGAGAAAACGTTCGGGCAGATGAGAGAGACGATCCTGTGGGCAACGCTGTTTGGTGTCCTGCTCTCCACAGCGATGGTTTCCTACCTGTCCTGGTCGATTTCCCGCCCGCTGCGGACGATTGAGCGGACTGCGGCAGAGATTGGGCGAGGGAATTATGCAGAGCGGGTCCATGTCGATACGTCTGACGAAATCGGTGATGTGGCGCAGACGATCAACACGATGGCAGAAAAGCTGGAGAAGGTCGAGCAAGAGCGGCACCATCTGGAGCAGGTACGCAATGATTTTCTCGCAAACGTGTCCCATGAGCTGCGGACGCCTCTCACGGCCATACAGGGCTTTCTGGAGGCGCTCCAAGACGGCTTGGTCGAGGAGGAAGAGGCACGGCAGAAATATTACGCCGTGATGTATTCGGAAACGATGCAGGTCAATCGGCTTGTCGATGACCTGATGGATCTGATGAAGCTGGAGAATAATGAAATCAATTTGGCGAAGTTCCCCGTCGATGTGGGAGAAGTCATGGGCAAGGTGGCTTTTGCATTTCGGGCAGAGACGGAAGAGAAGGGGATTGCGCTTCATGTGGAGCTTCCTGACGAGCTTCCGAAAATCTACGCCGATCGGGATCGGGTCGCTCAGATTCTGAAAAACTTCGTAAAAAATGCGGTGAAGTTCACGGAGCAAGGCGAGATTCGCATACGTGCGGAAGCAGAGGAAGCCTATGTCCGGATCCAGGTGGCAGATACGGGGATCGGGATTTCCCAGGAGGACGTGCATCGAATCTGGGAACGCTTCTTTAAAGTCGATCGCGGGCGCTCTAAAAACAACAAGGGAACAGGCTTGGGCCTCGCAATCGTCAAGGAACTGGTAGAGCTGCATGACGGCAAATGGAAGGTCGAGAGCGAGCTGGGCGAGGGAAGTACGTTTACCGTCTGGCTGCCAACTGTAGCGAGCTATCGCCAAACGACGTAAGTTTGCTTGCCGTTTCGCCTTTGACAGGATGGTCATACTTTTTTCATCTTTTGATCATGCTTTTTTCCCACTTTCCTCACAGAATGGTTATCTTTCGCCTGTAGTATGTAGTTGTGGCCGAGAGAGAGTCACGACACCAAGGAAATGAAAGGGGAATGAACATGAATAAGAGATGGGTTTCCATCGCAGCTGTCGCATTGCTCCTGTCAGGTAGCTTGGTTGCCTGCTCCAGCAATACGGGCACTCCAGAACCTGCGACACAACAAGAGGGGGGCGCCGCAACTACACCGGAGAGCTCCACCAACACGACTAGTGAATCGACCGATAGCTCGGTTTCCCAAGATCAATCTACACCTGATGCGGCAACAAGCGGCTCTGAAGCAGGTACCGCTGGTTCGTCTGACAGCTCCAGCACGTCATCCGATTCCACTACATCGAGTGACAGTAGCAGCACAGACGCCAAGTCTGATGCAGGCTCCACAGATGCATCCGGAACAACAGGTACGGAGACTAGCGGTTCTTCTGACCAGTCCAGCACGACTGACGCACCGAAGCAATAACGCAGTATGATTGTAGCTGTACAGTAACTGTTATCGAGTAATCGAGCATTGACGACAAGAAGCCAACTTGTTCGTTTGTACTCCTCTACTTCCCTCCCCGGGTTTACCATATACCTGATTTTTAGGTGGCGATCTGCCGCCTATTTTTTTTGTCTTGGGAAAGGAATATTCACTCATGTCATGAATTCCGCCTATTGAGTTGGGGGATATTATTATAAAAAAGGCGAGGCGGACGCTGTACGACAAATCATCGATACCTTATCAGGTGAATATGGCCAGCTTCGGGATGTCAGAACGGAGTTAGAGGATATCTTTTCAAAACACAGAGGAGAACAGATCAAAGAGGGCATCTATTTATTACGAAAAGTAGAGAGGGCACATGCAGCTTTGTTCCACTTACAAGCCTTGTTCGACCAGAATGAAGTCAATTTCTATATTGTACAGAACGAATCCGCCTTAACTGTTGCTGATCTACATACGTATATCCACCAATTGTCACTCGATCTAGATACAGCTACCACGAAAAAGAAACTACAAAACCATGGGGATGCTCTACGGTTAATTACAAAGACGCTTTCTCCCCGAGATATACGAGAAGGGGATTATGAAGAGATTGCCTATAAGCTATCTCTTTTTCAAAACTCACTTCCGCATTAGAACGGACCATTGAAACAAAAACCCCAAGACACTGGCTCGCAAACACTTGCCATTCGTCTTGGGGTTTTCACCTATCTATTCGATCGTAGTGGTCCCTTACGGATTAACCGACTTCAAGCTTTCCTCACGAATCAGGTCAAGCAGCTCCAGCTTCAAGGCGAGGAAGTCTTCGCTGTGCTTGTTCTGATAGTCGCGCGGACGTGGGAGCGGCACCTTGATATTCTTCTTCAAGCGTCCTGGCCGCGCTGTCATCACGTAGATCGAGTCTCCGAGGAAGATCGATTCCTCCACGTCATGGGTGATGAACAGGATGGTTTTCTTTGACTCTTCCCATACCTTCAAAAGAATCTCCTGCATGATCGTCCGCGTCTGTGCGTCCAGCGCCCCGAACGGCTCGTCCATCAAAAGGATTTGCGGATCGTTGGCGAGCGCCCGAGCAATCGCTACACGCTGCTTCATCCCACCGGACAGCTGGATCGGATAATGCTTGTCAAAGCCTTTCAGACCGATCAAATCTAGGTAGTGAAACGCGATCTCGTCCTGCTGCTTCTTGGGAACGCCTTTTAAGTCCAAACCAAAGGTGATGTTGTCCTTTACCGACAGCCAAGGATAGAGGGTATACGACTGGAAGACCATGCCGCGGTCAGGTCCAGGTCCTTTGATTTCTTTGCCATCCAAGTAGACATGGCCGGAAGAGGGCTCCTCCAAGCCAGCTACGACACGCAGAATGGTCGATTTCCCGCAACCGGAAGGCCCCAGAATGGTAACAAACTCGCCTTCCTCGACCGAGAAGGAAGTTTGATCCAAAGCGACAACCTGTCCGCTCTTGGTGGAAAATACTTTCCCTACGTTATCGATCACTAATTTCGGTGTTGTCGTCATCTTAAGATCCTTCCTTTCTCATCCAGGAGAAGGATGCGCGATAGATTGCTTTAAAGATCAGGTCCATGATCAATCCCAGTACCCCGATGATCAGGATTCCGACGATAATTTTGTCCGGCTTCAGGAAGCGGGAGGCCTGCATGATCATAAATCCGAGACCGTCCGAAGCCCCGACCAGCTCGGCTACAACCAGGTACGTCCACGCCCAGCCAAAGGTAATGCGAAGCGTATCGACAATACCAGGGAGTGAAGCAGGGAGGATGACCCGTTTGAACAGCTGGAAGCTCTTTGCACCGAGCGTGTAGGAGACCTCGATCAGCTCGTTCTGGATGTTCTTCGTTACGTCCATGACCATCAAGGTAAGCTGGAAGAAGGTGCCCAGGAAGATGACAGCCATTTTTTCGCCCTCACCAAGGCCGATCCACAAAATTAACAACGGAATAAAAGCAGAAGCAGGCATGTAGCGAATAAAGCCAATGATCGGTTCAAAAGCACCCTGCATGACGCGCAAGGAGCCCATCAGCATGCCCAGCGGTACGCCAATCACGGCAGCCAGAATAAAGCCGAGAGCTACACGGGAGAAGCTGATGCCGATATCCGTCCAAATTTCACCGCTCTGGAACATGGTGATCGCAGATTTGACAATCTTGTCCGGAGCAGGGAGGAACAGCGGATTGACGAAGCCTCCGTAGCTGAGGATGGACCAGAACAGCAGCAAAAGAATAAAGGTCGCGATTCCCGCCCCTGTGTACAGAGGTTTGGCGATATCTTTATTCGGGGTGAAAACATTTTTCCACATCGTCATCCCTCCTTTTGATCAAGTAGTCATTTGATAGGGTCAAGCAAGAGAAAAGGAGGCCCCCAAGAGGGAGTGCAAACGCGGTCGCTCCACCTTGTACGGGCCTCGATAGAAGTTTTCTTACAGTCCCCCAGCAAAAGTTGGATTCAATACGTCTTCTGGCTTGGGAGCCGTGTCGATCAGCTTTTGTTCCATGTAGAAGTCGATCGCATTTTTGGTGGAAGTATAAATAGCGCCTTTTCCATCGCCAAACAGCTCTTTGTTCTCTTCCTTGTGCAGGAATTTCAGGCCAGTAACCGTTCCTATGAATTCAGCCAGTTCGATTTTCAGACCTTTTGCCATGATTTCGTTGGACTCGTCTGTGTTTTGCTTCCAGTAATCCATTGCTTCTGCCATAGAAGCTACGAATGCTTTGATATCGTCAGGACGCTTTTCGATTACGTCTTTTTTGAAGCCTACCGTATCGACGATGATACCGGACAAATCTTTGGTGGAGAGCAGAACTTTTCCGTTTGCTTGCGAAGCCTTGCTCAACCATGGCTCCCACGTAACAGCTGCATCGACTTTGCCAGCAACGAAGGCAGCACCCGCATCACCAGCGGACATTTGCACCATTTCTACATCTTTGTCTGTCAGGTTTGCTTGCTTCAGCGCAGTAAGGATCAGCATGTGGCTAGTGGAGCCTTGTTCAAACGCAACCTTTTTGCCTTTCAAATCTGCGACAGAAGCGATTTCGTTTTTCGCGATGATCCCGTCGCCGCCAAAAGAGTCATCCAAGAGCCAAACGACTTGCATCGGAACACCAGCAGCAGCCAGCGTTACTTGAACGTCGAGAGCAGTAGCCATGCCATCGACTTGTCCGCCAGCCAGCGCTTGTTTGCGCTCAGCCAAGCCTTCGATGATGGAGAGCTCTACATCCAGACCGTGCTTTTCGAAAATGCCTTTTTCTTTCGCCAGGAAAAGTGGGCCATAGCCAGTCCATGTAGGCAGTGTCACCTTCAAAGGAGTTTTGGCCGCAGGAGCAGCATTGCCGCCTTCTGCTGGCTTCGATTCGCTTGCTTGATTGGAAGAACCGCAACCGACTGCAGTGAGGGCAACCATGACGGACAGCAGCAAAAATAGAAACTTTTTCACTTGAATTTCCCCTTATCTGTTTTTATTTAGATAGAACTTCTTTAAATACCTCAACAAAAGCTTCCATTTCCTCAGGACGACCGATGGAAATGCGAAGGGAGCTGTTTAGCCCATAGCCAGTCAATTTGCGTACGATCCAGCCGCGTTCAGCCAGTCGATCAAACACCTCTTGACCATCCTTGCCTGTATTGACACAAACAAAGTTCGCCTGGCTGCTCAGATAGGACAGCCCAAGCTCGTCAAGCGTTTTGCACAAAAGCTGCTTGCCAAATTGATTGATTCGTCTGGACTCGGCTACGTGCTCGGCGTCATCAAGGCTGGCTAATGCACCAGCTTGTGCGATGCTGTTGACATTGAACGGAGGGCGAACGTGATTGATGGCATCGACGAGCGCAGCTTGTCCGATCCCGTAACCGATCCGGGCAGCAGCCAGCGAATAGACTTTCGAGAAGGTCCGGATGACGAACACGTTGGCAAAGTCACTCACCAGCTCTACCGAGGAGCGATAGCCATCTCCATCCGCAAATTCGTGGTAGGCTTCGTCGATGACGACCAGCACGTTTTCTGGCACTTGCTTGATGAACGCTTGCAGCTCATCGGCAGGAATGACGGTTCCTGTCGGGTTGTTCGGATTGCAGAGGAAGATGACCTTCGTTTTCTCGGTAATCTTTTGCAGAATGGCCTTTAGGTCGATACCCAAATCTGCTTTCATCGGAGTGAAAACAGGGGTTGCTCCCATCAAATAGGTCGAAGCCATGTACTGCACAAAGCAGATTTCCGGGATAATCGCCTCGTCCTCAGGCTCCAGAAACGTTTGGGCTACTAGAATGATCATCTCATCTGCCCCATTGGACAGAATGACGTTTTCTGGGAGGACGCCTTCTTTTTCTGCGATTTTGCCTTGAACGGCTTCTCCGCTGGAGCTCGGATACAGATTCAGCTGGGACAGAGCTTGCTGCATGGCATTCAGCGCTTTGCTCGAGGGGCCCAACGGATTTTCATTAAAAGAGAGCTTGTATACTTGCTCAAGACCCAGTACCTGCTTCATTTCTTCCACGGGCAGATCGGCAAGAGAGCACGTATAAGGCGTCAGGTTCGGGTAGACGCTGCGGACCATTTGATCTAGCTTCATAGTTGTTTGACCTTCTTTCCGATGGCATCGGCACCCTGGATGGCGTGTACGACCATTTCAGGCGTGACCGCGAAAGGCATGTTGTCCATGTCTTCGATGCCGACTGTGACGGTGCCCAGGCGCTCCCACTCTTCTGCGGAAAGCTCGGTAATCGCCATGTCCTCGAGTGTATAAGGCAGCTCTACCTTTTGATAGAAGGAGATCAGCTCGCGGATTTCCTCTTCGCTTTTACCTTCCAGTACGAGCTGGGACAAGATCCCGAAAGCGACGATCTCACCGTGGTAGGTGTCGTGTACCTCAGGGAAAATGGTCAAGCCGGAGTAGATCGCGTGAGCTGCAGCTGTACGGCAATCGTCGCCGCCATAGCCACTCACGCTTCCGCTGATCAGGATGATGCTGTCGATGACGTCATTAACCGCTGCGTCGATTTTTCCCAGCTTGATGGTTTCAATAGCAGAAGGTCCTTTTTCCAAAAGCATCTGATAGAGACCTTCCGCCAAGCGAACCGCGCTTTGATTCAAAGCAGTAGGCTGGCTCTTTTTCACCGATACGGAAGATTCGAACCATTTTGCCAAGGTGTCGCCGATCCCTGCGACGAGGAAGCGATAAGGCGCCTCACGGATGATCTTCGTGTCTACCAAAACGACATTCGGAGCCTTGGAGCGATGGCTGATCTCGATAAACGTTCCTTCATTGTCATACATGATCGCAATCGGTGTAGCTGGAGCGCAGGTAGCGGCAATCGTTGGAACGGCGACTAATGGCAGATTTTCAGCAAAGGCAACTGCTTTTACCGTATCGATCGCTTTGCCGCCACCGACTGCGACGAGTACCTCGGGCTTTTTCTCCTGTACGATTGCACGCAGCTCCTCGACTTTTGCCCATGAGCATTCGCCGCCGTACCAGGTGAAGCCTTTATTTTCAATTCCTTGCTTTTCCAGGCTGGCTGTAATGACGGATTGGACTTTCGACAGAGCCGTTTGTCCACCGATCATCAACGCGCTGTTTCCAAAACCCTGGATATAGGCACCAATTTCATTCAAAAGCTCTACTTCACGTACGTATTTACCAGGACCTGGTATAGTAAACATAACGACATCTCCTGTACCATTATTCATGGGAGTGAATGAATATACAATAGATTATACTATGGTTTAACTTATCGTTTGTCAATATAAACGACTTATAACATTCTGAAATATAGTGTAAAAAAACAGCTGTTTCCCAGCATTAGCCAGACAACAGCTGTATTTAGTAAGAAAATGGTATATTTTGCTACGAATGATGCGACTGCTTAGGTGCTTTCGACTGCTGCAAATTGGATAGCGCTACTCCTAAAAAGATAAAAGCAGCTCCAGCAAAAAAGCTCAGCCCTAGATGTTCATGCAGCAGCAGCCAGCCCAGAAAGGATCCGACGATCGGCTGAACGAAGAAAAAGCCAGCTCCGCTCCCCGCCTGCATCATCTCAAAGCCTTTGTTCCACAGGTAAAAGGCACCTGCTGTAGAGATGATCCCGATATACAAGACACCCGCCCAAATTTCCCAGCCGAAATTCCAGGAGATCGGAGTAACGCTTATTTCCCAGATCATGACGGGGCTTGTGAAAATCAGACCGAACAGCGCTACATAGGTAGTCACAGCGAGAGAAGAGTAGAGCTGTGTCGCCTTTTTGCTGAGTACCGTGTACAATCCCCAGCTGACAGCCGCAACGAGCAGAATCACATTTCCGGCAAAGGAGGATTGCGCATCGGCTTGATCCGGCACACCAATGACGATGAAGACGCCTACCGTCGCGAGCACGATGCCGATCAGCTGCTTCCATTGGATGCGCTCTTTTAGCAGCCACACCGCGAAAATCGCGATGAAGGCAGGGGAAGCGGAGGTGATGAGTGCGCCCATATGAGCCGTCGAGAGCTTGGTTCCTAGGAACTGAGCGGCAATCGATATGGTGATGCCAACAAAAGCAATCAGCATGATCATGGGAAAGTCTTTTTTGGCGATGTAGTCTTTGCGGGAGATGACGAAGGCCCCCAGCACGATCAGCGCGATCGCAAAGCGCAGGATCAATAGGGTAAACGGAGGAATGACTTCCAGCACGACTTTGCTTACGACATACACGCCTCCCCAGATCGCTGCAGCCAGCGTCAGGCAGATCGCTCCGAATAACTGCTGTTTCCATTGTGATTGAATCATGTATAGGTCCCCTCTCGGAATGTTCATCATGAAAGCCCATATTCCGTAGCCGAGGGGAAGAATGTACCATCGATCCATTCCCTCCCGACTAGGAGAGGACGGCAGGTACATCACATTCAAACAAGTGGATTGTCATTGGTTTCACCTCCTTATTCTGGTGACGGTGACAGCCATTTGGCTACGAGAAGAACAGGCTGCTCCAGACGACCGACTGGTGCAAGAACCTGGCGATACTGTTCGTAACCGAGCTTGCCCCAAAACAGCAGGGCCGGCTCGTTTTGAGCGATAAACTCCGTGATGTACGTGGAGGCTGCCCTCAGAGGCACAGAGACCTTCTGCCAGCTGGACAGCTTCTCTGCCATAGCCTTTTCGTTGAAAGTTAGCATGGATTAGCAGCAGACTGATCCAGCTTTTTTGATCCGCGGGATTGGTGACGATCAGGTGCATGATGCCAACGATTTGTTCACCTGCGTACACTGTCAGCCAATATCCTGAAGGTATTCCCATTGTAGAATCATATTCGGTTTCCAGCTCTGCCAATGTCACGATTCCAAAGCCATTGCGCAGTTGATTGTACCCCGGGTTGCTGTTGTAGATGTTCAGAAGCTGGGGAAGTTCGTCCCGTATCGTTTCCCGCAGGACGAGGCGCTCTCCCGTTAAGGAAAGACTCATTGGGCGCTACCGTATTTTCGGATCAGGCCGATCTGTCCCGCGTGATAGCCGTTGTGGTAGATGAGGCGTCCCAGCGCCTGTCGTGGAGTGAGTGTCCCGATCGGCGCCACGCAAGGAATGTCCCAAGCCTCTTCGGGCAGGGAGGAGAGGGAATCGAGCAGATGGGCAAAAGAGGCTTCCCGAATGACATGAAGCGGGGCAAGCTCCGTATAGATGCCTTCATCCTTCACGTTTCCAATCGTTGCAAGCGTAAGGCCATCTGGCAGCGGACGCTGAAAAAACATCATACAGAAGCGATACTCGACCTCCGCAATATGATGAATCAAAAAGCCGATAGAGTTGGAGCCAGGAGCCAATTTCCAGACAAGCTCCTTCTCCTCTAGATTGACTAGTACGTCCATATAACGAGAACGTGCGGTTTTCAGGGCAGGCAGCAGTGTCTGTTCGAACATCAGCTTGATCATCCTTCCATGGGGCTTGGAATATACATACTACCCTTATTATAGGTAAAATAGGACAAAAGAACAGACGAATCATTTTGAATATTGCGAATGAATGTTCACTCAGTTCTGGAAATTCGTTATACTGGAGAAAAGAAAAAGGAGTGATGGGGATGCCGCATCAAATTGAGTTTCCGGTTCGTTCAACCGATCTGGATTTCATTGGACACGTCAATAATGCAAAGTATTTGGAGTACATGGAATGGGCCCGGTTTGACTGGCTCTGGCAGACGGGACTGACTCTCGACGAGCTGCAGCGTCGCGCCATCATGCCGGTGGTGGTCAACATTAACATCAACTATCGAAAAGAACTGCGCATTCATGAACAGGTAATCGCCCGAACATCCGCGGTCAAGCTGGGCAAGAAAAGCTTTGTCATCTGCCACGAGCTGTTCAATCAGGAGGAGAGGCTCGTGGCAGATGCAGATGTCACGATGGTCATGATCGATGCCCATTCCCGCCGTGCTACGGAAATGCCAGCAGAGCTGCGTGAGGCGCTGTCGGCTGAATTGGCACAGCAATAGCGGGAAGCATCCATTTCCGCATCTTTGTACAGGTTGCTCCCCAGAAGGCGCGCTTTTTCCGTTACAATGAACAAGAGAGAACCAGACGGAGAAACGAGAGAAGGAGTGACGCCAAGGTGTCTGCTTTCACAACGATATTGTTTGACTTAGATGATACTTTGTTTGACTTTTCGGCTTGCTGGGAAAAAGGGATGACGAATACGATCGCGTCACATCCGCTGACCCACGACTTGGATGGAGAGGCTTTGCTGTCAGCGCTACGACGGCATGGGGATGCGCTCTGGGTTGATGTCATTGCGAAAAAATACGATTTTACCCAATACCGCCAGCTGCGGCTGCAACGGTCCATGGCAGATTTCAACCGGGAAATCAGCGTGGAGGAAATCAACGGCTTTCAGCAAGCCTATGCGGCAGCGTGCATGGATGCGGTCACTCCTGATGGGCATGTGAATGAGCTGATCGCGGATTTGTCCAAGCGCTTCACGCTCGGGATCGTGACCAACGGCCCCGTGGATATGGCGTTTATCAAGCTAGAGAGACTTGGACTATCTGACTATTTCCCAAGAGAGCGCGTGTTTCTGTCCGAGCTGATCGGCTACCACAAGCCAGATCCGCGCATTTACGCCACCGTTTTACAAGCGCTGGATGTGGAAGCTTCCAAGGTGTTGTTTGTAGGAGATACATGGGAGGCGGATGTCGCTGGAGCGATGGAGGCGGGTATGTCCGCAGTCTGGATCAACCCGCGTGGGAAAAAGCAGCCAACGAGCCATCAGCCTCTGGCCACGATCGAGCGGCTGGAGCAGCTTGCGTCCTGGTTATAGGTCAGAGTGAAAAAGTGCCTCCGAATACAGGGAGGCACTTTCCTTTTGTGCATATAGTCAGTGAATTGCGTTCTTTTTGAATTGTCCGCCTCGGACGTCGTGAATATTGCCGACTGCCAAAAAGGCGCTCGGATCAATCTCTTCGACGATCATCTTGAGCTTTGCTTCTTCCAGGCGGGTAATGATGCAGAAGACGACCTTCTTCTCATCGCCTGTGTAGCCGCCCTCTCCTTTTAGATAGGTGACTCCGCGTCCCAGACGAGCTACGATGGCATCTCCAACATCCTTGTAGCTGTCGCTGATAATCCAAACCGATTTGGATTCCTGGAAGCCTTCGATGGTCAGATCGATCATTTTGAATGCAATGTAATAGGCGATCAGCGAGTACATCGCACGATCCCATCCGAATACGAATCCGGCGCTGCCCAAAATGAAAAAGTTGAAGAACATCACGATCTCACCAACGGAGAAGGGGGTTTTCTTGTTGAACAGAACAGCAATAATCTCTGTGCCGTCCAGTGATCCTCCATTGCGCAGGACGAGCCCAACGCCAATTCCCAAAATGATTCCGCCAAACACGGCTGCGAGCAGCGGGTCATCCGTCAATCCTGGAACCGGATGCAGCAAGGCGGTGCCGATCGACATGATGGTGACGCCAAAAAGCGTAGAGATGGCGAACGTCTTTCCAATCTGCCTGTAGCCGACGATCAGGAATGGTAAGTTGAGTAAAAATAGAAAAATGCCAAGAGTCCATCCAGTCAAGTGAGACGCAATAATCGAAATGCCTACAATACCGCCGTCAATAATTTGATTCGGAACCAGAAAGATTTCCAGACCAACCGAGACGAGAGAAGCACCGATCAGGATGAAGAAGATTCTTTTGAGCAATTTTCCCAACGGCAATCTTTGGTGAGTCGATTTTGACAATGTTTGTTCCATCGTTCCCCTCCCAAATATTGATTGTTTACCTATTCATTATACCATTCCTTGTCTGATGCCTAAGGCTTAAATGTGCTGTCGCGTAAAAAAAGTACATTCACATCTGATTTTTGGGTAATTAGCAGCCGCTTATGACTTTGACATTGACAGGGGAGAGGGAGATTGCTACTTTCTACTAGTGAGAAATCGGGGAGCTCCTATCAGCCATGGCAAAATGGCGATGGTAGGCAAAATATCTGAAAAATACACTACATGGTATGTGAGACGAGTCGTTTTCATACGATTTTCTTTTTGGGTCGAAAGGAGGAATAGGGATGTTTGTAACCGTGCTCTTGTTTGTACTGGCTGGTCTGGCCGAAATTGGCGGCGGGTATTTGGTCTGGCTTTGGCTCAGGGAGTCCAAACCGATTGGATATGGTATCATCGGGGGCATTATTTTGGTTCTGTACGGGGTGATTCCGACCTTGCAGAGCTTTCCTTCCTTTGGGCGGGTGTACGCGGCATACGGAGGTGTGTTCATCGTTCTCGCTGTACTGTGGGGGTGGCTGGTCGACAAAAAAACACCTGACTTGTACGACTGGATCGGAGCTTTCATCTGCATAATTGGCGTGAGTGTCATCTTGTGGGCGCCACGTTCGTCGTAGAGGGAGAAAGCAGGCTGAATAAGAAAAGCTGCCCCTCTTTACAGAGGTGGCAGCTTTTGAAAGCCGATTACAGTTTTACAACGTTCTCAGCTTGTGGTCCACGGTTGCCTTCTACTACGTTGAACTCAACGCGTTGGCCTTCTTCGAGGGTTTTGAAACCTTCGCCTGTGATTGCGCTGAAGTGTACGAATACATCGTTTCCGCCTTCAACTGCGATAAAGCCATAGCCTTTTTCAGCGTTGAACCATTTTACTGTACCTGTTTGCATGGGTGTTACCTCCAAAAAATAAAATGAATATGCAACTTTTATTTATGGGTAAAATAAAAATTCACACATTGGAAAAGGTTCAAACATACATGTAAACCCTTTACAATATGTGAACACTTAGAAATCTTTTGTTTGAATAAATACTACCACAGCTCTTCTGGGAAAGCAATCAAATAAGTAGGCGGCAAAGCTGGGTGTTTTGCCGCTTTTTCTAGGTAGACAATGAAATGTCTACTTATGTGATATGGCGAAGAGAATTACTATGTTATAGAAGGAATAGGAGGGCATTTACAGCTTCTGATTCGCCTCTCTATTTTGTCGAATGAACATGTATACTTTAGATAAATGACCATCTTGTACAAGGGCGGGTATCCATGTTCTTCTTCATGTTTTTTCTCATGTTTGTCAGTCTGACAGCTTTAAGTATCTATTTATGGGTGAATCATCGGGGGAACCGTCTGATTTTTTGGGCAGCATTGGTGATCCTGTGCGCCGGATTGGGCGGCTTGCAGATGCTTCTTGAAAAAGGCTGGGTCCCGTATGCAATCGACCACAAGCTGAGTGCGACCGTAGTTCGTGCATCCATTTTTGTGACGGCGCTTTTAAACATGCTCATCAATACGTTCCCTTATTACGGAATGCTGCTTTTTTATCTGATCTATAATGGCTTCTTTACGTATCAGAAATGGATTCCGATTCTTCTCGGCATTCCGCCGGTAGTGACTTTGCTCTTTCAGACGGATTTGATGGCGAATCGTGTTCATAATGGATTCGTAGCTGTATGGGGTCTCTGCTATATATGCTTTATGGCTTGGCTGGCTGTTCGTCCGATGATACAGGCGAATACGCCCAAGGAACGGGTCAATCACGCTTCGATTGCCATTGTCTTTCTCGTTCCGCTGATTGCTTTGAATGTCTATCATTTTTCTGCTGCACCCGTAAGCGATCAGCTAATAGCCATCATCCCGTACATCTGTATCACAAGTTTATTGCTCATAACCGTTTTCTACTTGCGAGATGCTTTCTTAGGCATCAGAAGGAAGTCGTTACATACCGTACATGTAGGAACCGGATTAATCCACCATTCCCTAAAAAACACGATCGGAAAGATCAAACTGAACGCATTGAATATCCGGAAAAATGTACAACTGGGACAGTATGAAGAAATTGAAACATACGTTGGAAACTTATTGAAGACACACGAAGCGATGATGGCGATGATGTCCAAAATTTCGCATGCCACGAGCGACAAGCTCGGACCAAAGCGGGAAATGCATGATATCTCCGTCGTTTTGGACGAAGTTTTGGAATCCGTGGAAGCACTTCCGAATGTTCGAGTCGAGAAGCGGTATGTGCCGACGCTTTTGCTGATCGACAGAATGCTCATCACTGAATGTCTTCAAAATATTTGCAACAACGCCGTGGAAGCGATGTGGGAAAATGGATCGCTCCATGTCTCCCTCGACAAGCGCACCAACAAGGTATTGCTTACGATTCGTGACACGGGTCGCGGAATGAACAGCATACAATTGCAGAACATTTTTGAACCCTTTTATTCCACGAAGCATCGAACGGGTGAGCATTTCGGTCTCGGCATGTATCAGGTGAAAAAAGTGGTCGAAGCCCATAAAGGCAAGGTAGAGGTCAGTAGCACACCCAACAAAGGGACAGTCATTGTCCTCACATTTCCATCAAAAGGTTGAGAAAAATGATGAGTAAAATAAAAGTTCTCTATGTGGAAGACGATCCCGATTGGAGAGAAGGATTGCAAAGCTTTTTCTTCGGACACGAGAATATAGAGCTTTACGCTTGTGCTGCTACAAGGGAAGAGTGTTTCGCTCTGCTTCGCAGGGATCCAGCCGACATTGTCGTCATGGACATCATGCTTGGAGACGACAAAGCTTCAGGGCTTGACGCCACGCTTGATATTTCAGTTCAGTATCCCCATGTAAAAGTGATTATGCTCAGTTCGTTGGATGACAACGATGACATCTTTTATGAAGCCTTTTTGAATGGGGCCTATGATTATCTCTATAAGAATGAATTCGAGAAGTTGCCCGATGTCATCTGCGCGGCCATGCACAACCAGAGCTCCAAATATGGCGACCGGTTGAGAAAGATGGTTCATGAGCAAAAGAAAAGCCTGCTAAGCGACGGAGATCGCCAGCTGCTCATTCTGATTGATGACGGAAAGACCCAATCCCAAATAGCAAAGGAGCTCCATGTGAGTCTGGCAGCAGTGAAAAAGCATGTGGGCAGAATCATGAAGAAGTTCAATTGGGAACGGTCTAGCAGCGAATTGGCAGATAAATGTCAAAAGTGGGGGCTGCTTGAGCTTGAGAGTGACAAACAGGATAACCGCTAGCGGATAGAGTTTCGGGGGGAACCGTCTTCCTTTTTGCCAATGGCAAGAAGGAGGACGGCTTATTTTTTTGGCATGGTAGACATAAAACTGTCTACTTCCTGTCTACAGAATGTGCATGGTATTCTCGCTACAAATTGGTCTTGTTTACAAGGAGGAGAGAATGAAGAAGAATCAAAGAACAGCGCGGTTCTGGATGCTGGCACTTGCGTTTTTGCTTTGCTCTGGCCAGCTGCTGCCTATGCCAGGGGCTATGGCAGCAGCAGGAGGAGATGGAGGAACGATTTACTATGTGAAGATGCAGGAGGATGGGGGAGACGACGGCAGTACCGGAACGGCCTGGGATGATGCTTTCGCCACTTTGCAAAAAGCTCTGGAATCGGCACAAACAGGAGATAAGATCTGGATGGCAAAAGGGACCTACTATCCGACGAAAGAATCTTATGCCAGTGATGTACGAACGAAAACGTTCCAGATGAAAAACGGTGTGGACATTTCCGGCGGGTATTCTGGCGTCGGAACAGAGAGGAATGCGACTGATTATCCGACTGTTCTTAGCGGTGATATCGGCATTGAGGGTGATCCTTCCGATAATGCCTACCATGTTTTCTATAACAGGAACGTAGACCAGACCGCGAAGCTGGATGGTGTCACGGTTACGGGGGGGAATGCCTCAGGCTACTATGTGTACGATCAGGACGGTGGAGGAATGTACAACTACCAAAGCAGTCCTACTCTGCAACATGTAACCTTTGTCCGGAATACAGCAAAACGACAAGGCGGGGGGATGGCTAATTCGAATGATAGCAGCCCTGACCTTACCTATGTAGTGATGGAAGACAATAAGGCGCAAATTGGCGGCGGCATGCATAACGGAGACAACAGCAGTCCTATTTTGCGCAATGGGAGGGTAACCAGGAATACTTCAGAGTATTATGGCGGAGGGATCAATAATTATAAGAGCAATCCCGCTTTGACGGATGTAGAGATCAGCGAAAATGGGGCAGGTTCACTTGGAGGTGCGATGTATAACTTTGCCAGTAGTCCCATACTCACCAGAGTAGAAATCAAGCAGAATAAGGCAAATTCTTCTGGCGGCGGAGTGGTAAACACCGCAGGCAGCAATCCTGTGCTTTCGGATGTGAAGATGATCGAGAATGAAGCGATTTCTGGCTCTGGTGGCGGGATGGTGAACTACGATAGCAATCCCGTGTTGAGCGATGTAGTGATTAGCCTGAATATGGCTGGCACGGATGGAGGTGGGGTGTATCACTCCTCAGATGGCGGAGTATTTACCAGTGTGACGATAAATGAAAACACGGCCAAAGAGAAAGGCGGCGGGGTATACTTCGGCAACAGCAAATCGACACTCAACCATGTAGAGATGAAAAGGAATAAAGCGAAAAGTGGCGGCGGGATCTATAACAGCTATAGTAATGATGTCATGACGGATGTGAAAATCAGCGAGAATGAGGCTTCTGGTGATGGTGGAGGGATCCTCAATTATGGTGCAAGTCCCAAAATTGCCGGGGCAGAAGTGAAAGGAAATCGCGCGGGCAACTCAGGCGGCGGGATCTATAGCAACGGCGGTGCCAATGTTCTGACGAATGCGGAGATTAGCGGGAATCAGGCGAATGTGTCCGGTGGCGGAATCTATAATTTTGGCGGCAATCCTGCCCTGACCAATGTGACAATTAGCGGGAACGAAGCGAATGGGTCTGGTGGTGGCATGTACACGTGGGCTTCCACTTCTGCTTCTCTTCGTAACAGCATCGTCTGGGGCAATTCGGGGGACGACATTTTCTATTATACGCCAAACTCTACGATTCACATGAATCATTCCCTGTTAGGTAATCAAAACCGGGCAGATGATAATGGGAACCGTGGAAATATATATGCTGCAGATCCTGCTTTTATCGATTCTGCCCAAGGAAATTATCGCCTTGGCTCAGGCTCACCAGCTATCGATCAGGGCAGCCCTACGTATTTTGCTGCAGGTCAGACTCCTGATCTGTCTTCCATTACCTCCGACATGGAGGACAAGCCACGCTGGGTAGGAGACAGTATCGATATGGGGGCTTATGAATATCAAGATAATGAGGCTCGACTGAAAAGCCTGCTCATAAAAGGGGACAATAAAGCTTTTGTATTAACTCCTGAATTTTCAAGTACAGTGACGAGCTATCGAGTATATGTGAACACCGGCGTGACCCAAATAAAGCTTACCCCAACGCTGCAAGATCCGGCAGCGGATGTAGAGCTGAGAATCGGCGAGGGTGCGTGGTCTTCCGCAGTCAGTGGAGCCGAGCAGGAGCTGCAATTGGGAAACACCGAAAACGAGATCCAAATCCGGGTAACGGCAAAGGATGGAGCCGTAAAGACGTATACGGTGACACTGAGCAGCCTGCCCAAACCTGATCTTGTCCTGAGCCACTCGGACTGGACCGATCAGGATGTGACGATAACCGTAAATAATCGAGTAGAAGGGGCAAGGCTTGCGTCTAGCACCAACGGTCAGGATTGGCAGCCTGATCCCGACCCATTGACCCCAGATTCGATCGTCATGACAGCGGAGGGGAGCTACCCCATTTACATCAGGCAGGTAGATGACGAGCAAAGTGTAAGCGAGTCAGCAAAAGCACAGGTGCGTATCGACAAAACGGCTCCGGTCATTACTTTACATGGAGCCGCAACGATGAACATTTATCGAGGAAGCGTATTCCAAGATCCAGGAGTGACGATCACGGACCATATCGCGACCGGCTTGGCACCGACTATTACCGGGACAGTAGATGCCACAAAACGGGGTACGTATATCCTCCAATATGCGGCAGAAGATTGGGCAGGAAATCAGGCAATTCCGGTTGAGCGCACGGTGCGTGTCATCGATCGTCCTGTTCCCCCGCCTTCCCCTGCTGTGGTTCCGGTCAATGGAATTACGCTTGCGCCGAGAGCTTTGACCCTGACGATAGGCGAGGAGTCCGTGGCTTTGGATGAGGCGATCTCACCGTCCAACGCTACGAATCAGGCTGTAAGCTGGAGCAGCAGCAACCCGAGTGTGGCTGAGGTGGATACAAACGGCAGGATAACGGCGAAAAAGGCAGGAACGGCTACCATCACCGTAACAACCCTCGATGGCAGCAAAACGGCTAGCAGTATAGTGACTGTCCTGGAAAAACAGGAGGAAGGAAAGCTTAAGCTGGAAGTATCTCCTGCTTCCATCCAGCTGTTTCCGGGTGACTCCAAAACTTTCAAAGTTTATGTCTTGGAGGGAACAAAACGTAAAGAGATCACAAATGACAAAGCGATCAGCTACAGCTTTGACAAAGATTTCGTCAGTGTAAAAAGGGGAAGAGTCACAGCCGGCGAGAAAACGGGAGCATCTCAAATGACGGTTCATTATCGGGGTGAAGAAGAAACGATCACGATCACGATAGAGAAAGAAAAACCAGATTGTGTGGTGCTCGAGGCCTCCGAATCGACGTTCTTGCTTGTGCCGAATGGAACGATCCGTTTTAGCGTATACGCAGTCGAGAAAGGCAAACGCAAGTTGATTACCAGAGACAAGCATACCTCATTCAGTGTTGACGACAAGAGGCTGGTAGAGATTTCGCCAGGACGATTGAGAGCAGGAAAGGAAGAGGGAGAGACTGAACTCACGATCCACTACCAAGGGGAAGAACTCGTCATTCCTGTCGTCATTTCGAAAGTAAAGGTCCAATTCCTTCGTGGATCCGACAAAGAGGTTGTGCTGGGAATGGATGATGAGCACACGCTGCGCATCCTTGCTACTATGAGCAATAAAGAAGAGATAGATGTTACGGAACGGGTGCGTTGGTCGTCAGTGGGTACACAGAATGTGGTGAAGGTAATGGAGGATGGCACCTTGATTCCGCTAGAAAAAGGAACGGCGAATCTTTCAGCCAAGTACGGGGGCAGGGTGACGAGGATTAGCGTTCTTGTCCTGGATGAAAAGAAAGCGAAAAGGCTGCAGGTAAATCGCTCCAGTCTGAAGCTAAAAGTGGAGCAATCTGCCTCTGTCATCATCACAGCTCTGTATGAAAAGGGCTTTAAGGAAGGCGTGACCAAGCAAGTGAAATGGAGCGTGGAAGACGAGGAGATTGCCGAAGTTGAGGATGGAGTGGTTACAGGGATCAAAGCAGGCAAGACGACGATAAGAGCGACGTACGAAGGAATAGAGAAGGAGATTACCATTACGGTACGGTAAGGATAGTCCGTGCTGTTCACTCGCATGATCCGGGAATGAGTAAAACGGACAAACTGCGTAAACAACTTTACAGCGAGCAAAAGTAGCGATAACGTTGGAGATGGGATGAAAGCCTAGCAAGCATGAAAAAATGACGAGGGGAAGGAGGCGATTTGCAAATGGAGGATTCTCGAAAAAAGAGGCGAGTGCTAGTAGTAACCTCAGTCGAACCTGAGCGTGAAGCGATATTGCGCGGTCTAGGTAACGATGGTCGCTTTACAGTCCGCATCGGAGGAGTAGGTCCTATCGCAGCAGCGGCGCGAACAGCGCGGATACTGGCGACAGAGGAGCCGTTTGATCTGGTCATTTGTGCCGGGATCAGTGGAGGGTTTGTCGGTCAGGCAGAGGTAGGCTCGCTGGTTGTCGGCAGTGAGATTGTTTGTGCCGATCTCGGCGCGGAAACGGCTGAAGGCTTTTGCAGCTTGGACGAGCTCGGCTTCGGTTCTGCCCACGTCCCGGTAGATCAACAGCTGGCAGCAAGTGTTACCGAGGCGCTGCGGGCAGCAAAAATGCCAGTGAAAATGGCGCCGATCCTGACCTTGTCGACGGTGACCGGTACCGCGCAGACAGCTGCGGAGCTAGCCCGACGCATGCCTGATGCCGCTGCGGAAGCGATGGAGGGGTATGGCGTAGCGGTTGCCGCACAGGATGCAGGAATACCGGTATTAGAAATTCGGGCTGTTTCCAATGCGATTGGCCCACGTGACAAATCTGCTTGGCGAATGAAAGAGGCTTTTGCTGCTCTGGAAGCAGCCAGCTCTGTACTACGGGAGGTATTATGATGAAGATTGCTTTTTCTCCATGCCCAAATGACACTTTTGTCTTCCACGCATGGGCGCATGGGCTGGTTCCCGGTGCTCCTGAGCTGGACATTATGTACGCAGATATTGACATCACCAACCATTTGGCGATCAACACAGAAGGCCCGGAGGTAATGAAAATCTCCTATGCGGCCCTGCCTTGGGTTTTGAAAGACTACGCCCTGATACCGTGTGGCGGAGCACTGGGGAGAGGCTGCGGTCCGCTTGTTCTGACACAGGACAGCAGCGATCCGGCCAAGCTGTCTGGTAAACGCGTAGCCGTTCCTAGCGAGCGCTCTACCGCTTATCTGCTGTTCCGCTTGTGGGCAGCGCAAAATGTCCCGGGTGGCGTAGGGGAGATTGTCGTGATGCCTTTCCATGAAATCATGCCTGCCGTACGGGATGGCAAGATCGATGCGGGTCTGGTCATTCACGAGGCACGCTTTACTTATCAAAACTACGGCTTGACCATGATGCAAGACTTGGGCAGCTGGTGGGAGTCTGACACAGGTCTGCCGATTCCGCTGGGTGCCATCATCGCTCGCCGCTCTATGGATATTGAAGCTTTGACCAAATGGACTCGTGCTTCTGTCGAGTACGCTTGGGCACATCCGGAGGCATCCAGAGACTATGTAGCGGCGCATGCTCAAGAAATGGCGCCGGAGGTAACACAAGCACACATCGATTTGTACGTAAACGAGTTTACGAGAGATCTGGGCGATGACGGGTTCGAAGCCATCTCAGGCTTGCTCTCCAGGGCTGCTGATGAAGGTCTGGTTCCCCAATTTGATTTGGCTCTTTTGCGTGCGTAATCAAACCGAATGGAAGCAAGAGAAACTCTGTAGCCACTCTAGGGTGGGATGGCTACAGAGTTTTTTGCGTTCGGAGTATTTTCCGCCCAAGCAAGGCACAAAGCGCAAATAGCCGGTGGAGCTACCCAGCGGCCTGTATAAGACCGCAAGCCAAGCGTTTGCCTGAGTTGCCCGCTGGCTGTGTGCGGAAGTCGTCGGGGTTCTGATGGATAATGACCGTCCTGCCGATGACATCCGCGACACGAAACTTGTTTGTGAAAAAGCTCATACGTGCGTAGCCGTCATTGGAAAAGAGAGGAGGAAAATCTCCGGCGTGATTGCCATGGGGCTGATCAGTTGGGTTCCAATGAGAGCCGGCGGATTGAAACGGATCTTGGGGATCGCCGACGGCACAAGAGCTGTTGTCGTGTAAATGAAAGCCGAAGGGACCGATAGGCGGGTGGTCGCCGCTCGCAGGTCGATAAGCTGGAAGACCGCTAACCTCTACAAAGACCTCGGTGCCGTAGGGGACATCCAAAAAAGCAATATAGCCGTGTAGATTCGGAGCCAAAGGACCTCCCTGGATTTCTGCAATGGCCTTTGTAGGCGTGAAGACGTGCTGAGAGGAAACCGTTTGGGGAAAGTATCCGTACGGTTGATACCAATTCATAGGAAATGTCAGCCTCACTATCTGGATTTTTCTGGTGTAGCATATGTCGTAGGTAGGCGCTGGGTTCCGGTTCTATTTTTCAATAAAAAACCTTCTCGACACGCGAGAAGGCTTTCTCTTTTTTGTATGTCACAGGAAACGGGAGAAATAGGGTCAGTAGGTGTTCGTGGTTTGGTGCAAGCTGTATTTTTCGGTTACAGCTCAACGATTTTGGTAGCGATGTTTTTGCAGAACGCGCTGTCATGCTCCACAAACAATATCGTGGGGGAGTATTCGAGCAGCAGCTCTTCGATTTGCATGCGGGAGATTACGTCGATGAAGTTGAGCGGTTCATCCCACACATGGAGATGCGCCTGTTCACAAAGGCTTTTGGCAATGAGCACCTTTTTCTTCTGACCACCGCTGAAAGCCGCGATGTCCTTTTCAAATTGAACGCGAGAGAAGTCGAGCTTGCGCAAAATCGCCTTGAACAGACTTTCGTCGATGCTATTTTCTTTTGCAAAGGCGGTCAGGTTGCCGCGCAGGTGAGCCGTGTCCTGCGAGACGTAGGAGATTTTCAGCTGACTAGGCTTGCGGAAGGTTCCGGTGTGCGAGATGTTTTCGCCACAAATCAGCTTCAGGAGGCTTGACTTCCCTGAACCGTTTTTGCCGGAAAGGGCGATGCGGTCGCCCTGCTCGATGGAAAAGCTGATATCCTCACATACGGCCTTCTCGCCATAGAAGAGGGAGACATCGTCCAGCTCAACGAGGCGGCTTGTATGAAAGCTCAGCTGGGAAAGCTTGAGCTTCTCGGAGCTTTCCACATTTTTGAGGAGCTTCGCCTTCTCGTCCATGGCGGATTGCTGCCTGGACTCGATGGACTTCGACCGCTTCATCATCTTGGCTGCTTTGTGACCTACATAGCCTTTATCCAGCTTGGAGCCGGAATTCGTGGTCCCATTCTTCGTTTTTTCTACTTTATCGGACCAGTCCGAGGTGCGTTTGGCGGCAGCGGACAAGCGATTGATGTCCTTTTTGAGCTTTTCATTCTCGGCTAGCTCATAGCTGTCCTGCAGCTCCTTGTTATGCCACCAGGAGGAGAAGTTGCCTTTTTGGATGTCGATGTTGGTCTTGTTAATGGACAGGATGTGGTCCACGCAGTTATCCAAAAAGGCTCGGTCGTGAGAGACCAGGATAAAGCCGTGCTTGGAGCGGAGATAGTCACTGACGATTTTCCTTGCGTGCCGGTCCAAGTGGTTGGTCGGCTCATCAATCAGCAGAAAGCTGTTTTCTTTCAGGAACAATGCGGCCAGCATCACTTTGGTCTGCTCTCCGTTCGACAAGGTGTCAAAGGGGCGGTAAAGAACATCCTCAGATACCTGGAGCAGGGACAGCTCACGCATGACTTCCCACTCGAGGGCATCGGGGCAGATACTGGCGAAGACTTCTGTGGTGTTGTCCTCTTTGTTGGCGATCTGGAATGGAAAGTATTCGAAGGAGACCTTTGCAGAGATGCTGCCGCTGTAATCGTACTTGCCGAGCAGCAGGTTGAGGAATGTGGTTTTCCCGCGACCATTTCTCCCCGTGAAGCCTAATTTCCAGTCAGTATCGATCTGAAAGCTCACTTTTTCAAAGATGTTATCGTAACTGCCGTCATAGGCAAAAGTCAGGTTTGCAACGTTTATTAAAGACATACATGATCCTCCTGTATATAGAAAATGAGCTGCAAGAAAGTACATTCTCACAGCTCATACATACAGCAAAGCCAAGCCTAAAGAAGGCATGACGAGGATATATGGTCTGAGTGAAAAGAATGGATCTTTCTTGCTCGCACAAGCACAACAAAACAAGAGGCATCTTCTGCCCGTTTGATTTGGTTATGCTTCGCTTCATTAGCAAGAAAGATTATCCATCTTTTCATCTCCAGTTGTTATGTTTGTTTTTACAATAGCACATTCAGTTTTAAGTTTCAACACGGGGCGAGATGTGTCAAAAAAATGGACGTTTGGTCGAAAATGCAGAAAAAGGGTGACAAGAGAAGGAAAAAACTCTGGACGTCATCGATGGTCAGATTTATTCTATTCCTAGAGAACGCTCCGGATGGGGTGTTCTTTTTTTGTTGTCGATTTCCTCTTTTCGTTTAGGTGGTTTCTTTTTTTCGAGTTGATGCTAGAATCAGAATCGTTGTACTCATTCACCGTAGGCATTTTGTTGCAAAAGAAGTAAAATAATTCTGATAGAAGGCATCGAAGGGAGGATTTCACCATGGACGTAAGAAAGGATGAAACGATTTTTTGTACGGGCTATTCACGTTTGCCTGATGGAATGGCGGCTAAAAATCTGTACGGGGTCATGGGAGTCGGGTTTGAGATTGATCCGGAGACAGACAAAATCGTCAATGCTTCATGCACCTTTGTTACCAACATGTGCAATGATTTTATCAAGAGTATTCTGGTTGGGCACGATTTGAAAAACGGAGTGGATCTCCCCATTCAAAAATTCGAACGACGTTATTTTGGACTGGGAAAAAAAGCGATCGTCTCAGCTATCCGCGATGCCTACAATCAGTTTGAAATTTATAAATCCATGACGTATGCAGAGGCAGCGTCAGAGTAAAAACAGAGTATATTGAAAATTGGGTCAGATGCAGGTATAATGACCCCTAACAGATGAATTCCAGCAAGACGGTGTTCCAGTGGGCAGGCATCCCCTGTTCATACCAGACGGGACGTACGGACCAAGCTGAATGATCCTGGCGCTTACCAGCGTTCGGATTGTTTTGGTTTGGTCCTTTTTGCATGCAGATACTTACTCAAAACAGGGAATGGGGGACGAAAGATGCTTTTGGCGATTCCTATAGCCGAAATCCGGCAGAGGCAAGCAGCCTTTCTGGCAAGATTGGAGAAAAACGGGGTGGAGGGTGCCGTTCTATTTAGCGTCACGGATATTTTTTATTTGACGGGATTCCATTTTCATCCGACAGAGCGACCCATCGGTTTGTTTTTTGCGCCGAATGGGAAATCTCATCTGTTTGTTCCCGCGCTAGAGCACGAGCACGCTGAGAAGTACGCTGCCGTAGATGGGGTGCACTCTTATCCAGAGTATCCGGGCTTGCGTCACCCGATGGAGTACTTGAAAGATGCTTTGATCGCAGCTGATTTACAAGGCAAAACAATAGGACTCGATGCAGATGGCTATGGTTCGCCGATGGGATATCGAGGGCCGAGGGTCAGCGAGCTGGTAGACGCCAAGGCATTCGTCTCCCTGCGAGGCTGGGTGGAGGAAGCAAGGGCGGTCAAGTCAGCAAATGAGCTGGAGCTGATCAAAGAATCGTTGCGTTGGTCTCATCTCGCTCATCGGCTGTTGCAAAAGTACTCCAAAGAGGGGAGCAACGCGATGGAGATTGAAGGACGAGCGAGCCACGAAGCTTCCATGATGATGCTGGAAGCGCTTGGACCGGATTACAAGCCGTACGGGGGATACGGCCACAATGTCATCGCCGTTTTCCGAGGGCAGGTAGGTCCCATGTCAGCCATTCCTCACGCGGTGACCCAAAGTATCACTCTAAGGCACGGGGATACGTTGGTGACCGGGGCAGACGCTGCTGTTTGGGGCTATCACAGTGAGCTGGAGCGCACGATGTTTGTAGGGGAAGCGACCAAGGAGCAGGAGAAGTATTTTCAGCTCATGCTAGGGGCGCAAGAGACAGCATTTGCTACCATTCGGGCGGGGATTCCGGCGAAGCGAGTGGAGGAGGAAGTACAGCGCTATTTCCGCGATAACGGGGTTACCCACCTGACACGTCACCATACGGGGCATGCACTGGGCTTGATGAATCATGAAGCACCGTTTTTTGACCTGGGAGAGGAAACGATTCTGCAAGCGGGCATGGTCATGTCCGTTGAGCCAGGAATCTACGTGAATGGCCTAGGAGGTTTCCGCCATGCCGAGACGATCGTGGTAACAGGTGCTGGGATGGAAATGCTGACGTACTACCCACGAGATTTGGAATCATTGATTTGCTGATAAAGTTGTCGAGAAAAATAATTTTAATGAGAATTAAATTATTGTATTTTTGTTAAAAATAAGATAAGATACAAAAGTAAGAATATTAACAATCAAAAGAAAACAACAGATGTTCACAGCAAGCCTAAATTCCTGTGGATAGGCAGCCCCTATTCATACACTCGGAGTTTATGACCAAGCTGATCATTTGTCTCCTCAGTATGAGTCGGGACGAGTGTTTGGCTTGGTCTTTTTCGTGCATGCGTGTGGCAGCCAAGAAAGGAGCATCCCTTTATGAAACCTTTTACAGGACGCTTGCAGCGTTGCATCCTGTCCATGCAGTCAGAGCGGATGAGCCGATTACTCGTCAGTTCCACAGCCAACTTGTACTACCTAACCGGGCAACCCATTTCCACGGGAGAGCGTCTCAGCTGTCTATACTTCGACGGTGAGAGCAAACCTAAGCTGTTTATCCATCAAATGTTTGCGGGGCAGCTATCCTTACCGGAAGAAATCGAGACCATCCTTTGGGCGGATGAAGACGACCCGGTAGCTCTTCTGGCAGAGCATGTAGGCACAGATGGTGAGATTGCCATTGATCTTACCTGGTCCAGCTCCTATCTGATTGATCTGTTGCGTTTGCGACCACAGCTGCTGCCTGTGAAGAGCCACATTGTTGAGAAGCTGCGGGAAATCAAGGATGAGTGCGAAGTCAACACGCTGCGTCAATCTGCGCGTATTGCCGATGCCGTTATGCACCAAGTTGTCGAGTTGCAGTATTATCCTGCGACAGAGCGAGAAATGGCTGAGACGATCCGCAGCTTTTTCGGAGAGCATTCAGTGCATGATCTGTCCTTTCAGCCGATTATTGGATTCGGGAAAAACAGTGCGAATCCACATCATGAGATCGGCATGACCAGTTTGATACCTGAGCAAGCACTCTTGATCGACATGGGCGGGGTTTATCACAGCTACTGCTCAGACATCACCCGGACGCTCTATTACGGCAAGCAGAACCAACGATTTGAAGAAATCTATAAAATCGTCCGCGCTGCGCAGGAAAAGGCGATTGAAATGATCAGGCCGGGGGTTCGCTTTGCGGATGTAGATCGAATGATTCGCAGCGAGTTTGCTAAAGTGGGCTACGATCGTTTTTTCACACATCGAACAGGCCACGGATTGGGTCTGGAGCTGCATGAAGGACCGTTCCTGCATCAGAAAAATGAGGAGGAGATGCAGGCAGGAATGGTTTTTAGCATCGAGCCCGGGATCTATTTGCCAGGAGAGTTTGGGGTTCGCATAGAGGATATCGTCGTAGTGACAGAGGCGGGCTGCGAGATACTGACGCAGAGTCCGAAGGAGATTAGCTACATCGACATTCGTGAGGGGTAACAAAGAAGAGAAAAATAGAAAGCTTATTTCGAAAGGGGATCAGTTGAGATGAAAAAGAAAGGCTTTTGCGCATTGCTTTCCGTTGCGTTTCTGGTGAGTGCTGCTCTGACTGGCTGCAGCTACAAGGCACCGGAAAGCTCATCATCCGGGGGCACTCAGCAGCATGCAACGACAGAGGGGCAGCCTGCACAAACGGGAACAGCTGATGAGCTAAAGATTGGACTGGATGTAGATGCGGGAACGATGGATCCAAGGCTCTCCAGAGATACGACGGCTGCTCGGGTAACGGATGTGGTTTTCGATGGGCTCATCCGACTGTCCGACAAATTGGAAGCACAGCCAGCCTTGGCGGAGAAGTGGGAAAATCCTGATCCTACGACATGGGTCTTCACGCTGCGAAAGGGCGTGACCTTCCATGACGGGTCTCCCTTTTCCGCTGAGGACGTGAAGTTCACGTACGATTCACTCCTAGATCCGAATTTCAAAGCGCCGTATGCCAAGCTTTACGCACCGATCTCCAAAGTGGAAGTCGTTGACGAGCAGACGGTCAAATTTACTTTGAAGCAGCCATACGCACCACTTCTGAGCTATCTGGATTTGGGCATTGTTCCAAAGAGCCTGGCTGAAAAGGATCCACAGGCGTTTTCCTCCAATCCGGTAGGAACCGGTCCGTACAAAATGGTGAAGTGGGATAAAAACAGCAAGATTTCCTTTGAAGCAAATGAGCAGTACTGGGGTGGCCCTGCGAAAACCAAAAAGCTGACTTACTTCATCATCCCGGACAACAGCACGCGCGTTTCCGCTTTGGAAGCAGGAGACGTCGATCTGGTGCATTCTCCGCTCTCTCCGCAGGACATTGCCAAAATCAAGAGCAACAGCAAATTCACAGTCAAGGAGACAGAGGGGCTCGGTTATACCTACCTTAACTACAATACGACCAATCCGATTTTGTCAGATGTCAAAGTACGTCAAGCGCTAGCCCATCTCGTAGATAAGAAGCTGATATCGGACAGTCTCTACGCAGGAATGGATAAGCCAGGGCAATCACCTTTGATTCCTCCTTCATGGGCTTATGATCCAAGCATCACGGGTTACTCCTACGATCCTGTGGAGGCAAAGGCACTGTTTGAAGAGGCGGGCTGGAAGGACAGCAATAATGACGGCATTTTAGACAAGGACGGCAAAAAATTGACTCTTACTCTGTCCACGCATACGGAAGACCCGAATCGGATGCAAACAGTGGAGTTCCTGCAAAATGAGTTCACCAAAGCGGGGGTAGACGCGAAGGTAACGACTACCGAGTGGCCGACCTTCTCTGCGAACATGATGGCGCAAAAATTTGATATCGCGCTTTTGGGCTGGCTGAGTCTGGTTGATCCGGACCGCGCCATGTACGGCCAATTCCAGTCGCAAAGTGAGAACAACTACGGCAAGTACAATAATCCGAAGGTAGATGAGCTTTTGGACAAAGGCCGTGCTTCACTGGATCAGGCAGAGCGAGCTAAGATTTATCAGGAAGTAGCCAAAATCGTTACAGATGAGGTTGCGTACGACGTTGTCCTGTATCAGGGCTATGTCGCGATGTACGCCAACAATCTCACAGGCTTCAAGGAACACCCGAAAGGTAGCTTGTACAACCTCAAAGATGTGGAAGTGAAAAAATAGGAGGCAGGGGAGATCTCTCTCCCCTCCACTTACAGCGTAAGGAGCGATCCTTTTGGTCACGTATCTCATAAAACGATTGTTCCAAATGATACCTGTAGTAATCGGTATATCCGTCATAGTCTTTTTCCTGCTGCACATGATTCCGGGCGATCCGGCGATGGTGCTTTTAGGGCAGGATGCCAGTCAGAGCGAGATTGAACGCTTGCGCAATCTGATGGGCTTAAATGAGCCGCTATACGTCCAGCTGTTTACTTTTTTGAAAAACGTTGCGACCGGAGATTTGGGTCATTCCATTTTTCAGAATGAATCTGTTTTTTCGTTAATTGCCAAGCATTTGCCGGCAACGCTGGAGCTGGCTGTCGTCGCGATGCTCATCGCGCTGGTTATCGCGATTCCGCTTGGGATCCTGTCTGCCGTGAAGCAGTTTTCCTGGGTCGACTACATCAGCATGTTTTTTGCTCAGCTCGGTGTATCCATTCCTGTTTTCTGGATGGGAATGCTGCTCATCATCGGGCTATCTGTGAATCTCAACTGGTTCCCCTCCTTTGGTCGAGGAGAGCCTCTCACCGAAGCGTTGTGGACCGCGATCACCACAGGAAATATTTACGACCTGGTACAAAGCATGCGCAGCCTGTTCCTGCCCGCCTTGACGCTTGGAGTCATGAGTGCAGCACTGATTACCCGGATGGTGCGCTCGACCATGCTGGAGGTGCTGAAAGAGGATTACGTACGGACAGCAGAAGCAAAAGGGGTCAGCGGATTCATGGTGATCGTCAAGCACGCGTTTCGCAATGCGCTCATTCCGGTCATTACGATTGTGGGCCTTCAGTTTGGCAATCTGCTGGGAGGGGCCATCGTAACGGAGACGGTCTTCGCTTGGCCGGGCATCGGGCGTTTGGTTATCACCGCGATCAGTCAGCGCGATTTTCCAGTGGTCCAGGGCAGTGTGTTCATCATCGCGTTCCTGTTCGCGCTGACCAATCTGATCGTCGATATTCTGTACGCTGTCGTCAACCCCAAGATACAGCAGAGATAAGGAGGGAGGATGATGAACGTCAATCTGCTACGAAATGCAGCCAGAAGCAAGGCTGTGTTGATTGGGGGAATCATCGTGCTGGCCGTTGTGCTGGCAGCCATTTTGGCACCGCTGTTGTCTACACATGACCCCTATGAAATGAATGTGAAGGAACGATTGCTTGATCCGTTGGAAGGTGGCCATTTGCTTGGGACAGACCAATTTGGGCGTGATTTGTACACGCGGATTCTCTACGGTGCGCAAGTCTCGCTGGAGGTAGGGATTGTCTCCGTCAGTCTGGCACTGGTCATCGGCGTGACGCTGGGACTGATTTCCGGCTATTACGGTGGGTGGATTGATACCGTAATCATGCGATTTGTCGATATTGTCTTGTCGTTTCCCGTGCTTTTGCTAGCCATCGCCTTTGTAGCTGCTCTCGGGCCGGGAATTGAAAATGTGATCATCGCGCTGGCGCTGGTCTATTGGACCAGCTACGCCAGACTGGTACGTGCTACGGTCCTGTCGATCAAGGAAGAGGAGTATGTACAGGCTGCGCGCACCATTGGCTCCAGCGATTTTCGGATCATCGTGTACAATATCCTGCCTAACTGCCTGGCGCCGATCATCGTGGTGGCGACGCTGGGACTTGGTCAGGCGATTGTGGCAGAAGCGACACTCAGCTTTCTCGGTCTTGGAATCCAGCCACCCGAATCCAGCTGGGGTTGGACATTGGCATTCGGGATGAAATTTATACAGGATGCCCCGCACCTCTCTATTTATCCCGGTGTGGCGATCATGCTCACCGTCTTGGGCTTTAACCTTTTGGGTGACGGAATCCGCGACCTGACTGATACCAAACTGAAGCAAAAATAAGAGGAGGTTTTATCCATGAGCCAAGTAAAACGCGAATATAACGAAATCCCCGTCACCCATCTGTCCAACGGGGCAAAAGTCACGCTGCCGCTGCACACCATTTATGGCAAAGAAGCGGGACCTGTGCTAGGACTGTCCGCAGTCATCCATGGCGACGAAATCATTGGTGCAGAAATTCTGCGTCGTGTCTATGAGCGTCTGAATGAGGAAGAGCTGTCCGGAACAGTTTTACTCATGCCGGTTGCCAACCCACTCGCTTTTGAATCGCTGACTCGAAATACCCCACTGGATATGAACAACCTCAACCGCGTGTTTCCAGGAGATCCACAGGGCTGGGTAACTGAACAGCTAGCCCATGCGATCGTGACCAATTTCCTCGACAAGCTCGATGCTTACATCGATCTGCACGCAGGCGGAGCGGTGCCGATTGTTGACTATGTATACATCCAAAACGACGAAGCCCTTTCCCGTGCCTTTAACTTCCCTGTGCTGTACAGACCTGCCCATCCTTATGAAGGTACAACTGCCACTTACACATCTGCAAAAGGCATTCCTAGCGTAACGGTCGAGGTAGGTGGCGGACCAAACTACGAGCAAGCTGTCGAACGTGGGGTAGAAGGTATTTTCAACTGCATGCGCCATTTGAAAATGCTGCCGGGTGAAGTCGTACCAGCGCCAGAGCAGGTTGTCATGACTGAAATTCAGATCATTCGCCCGACACAGGGTGGACTTCTGGTGCCAGGTTTCGATTTCAACGCTGTCGGCTCCGTCATCGAGGGCAAGCAGGTTCTCTCCCGCACCTATAACCCGCAAACATTTGAGGAGCTGGAAGTGATTCATACGCCATTTGAGCGAAATCTGGTGATTTTGATGCGTGGTCAGCTAAACAAGGTAAATCCGGGCGATTACGGCTTCATGATCGGAAATCTCGATACTGCTGAGGAGGCATAATATGCTCGATCTGCAGCTGTCAGAAACCTACTGCCGCATTGTGCTGGGGATGGACAATCTGTACCGGAGCGGAAAGGGTTCGACCGGGGAAGCTTCCTTTGATCGAGAAGGACTCGTGCCGATCAATCTGACCGAAGTAGCCGCTAACCCTTATACCGACTGGTCCGAGGTGCGCGATGATTTGCGCAAGCTGCTTGGTGATTACGCGAAGATTTCGGACGAAGTGCGACGCAACTACATGCAACAGCAGATAGGGTCCATTGACTCACTTGCGAGATGGTGCTCAGGTACGGATTTGCCATTTCGAGAAAAGGTACGCGGCTTTCTGTACGTCAATGAAAACCCCGTAACGTATGCAGAGCAGGCAAGACTCCATGCGCTTCTGGATAAGGTCTTAACACAGCGGGGATACAAAGGGGCCCTCCACCAAAAAGTGGCGGCATGGGAAGCAGAACGGCGCGTTCCTGCTAAGGAGCTGGAGAGCGTCCTGCGCGAGATGCTGGCAACATCCAGAGCACTGGTCGCCGAGCGGATGTTTCCACAGGTGGCAGACGTAGAAGTGGCCCCTGTTCTTGTCTATGGCGTTCCCTACAA
Organism: Brevibacillus centrosporus; assembly: GCF_046622605.1. Classification (NCBI taxonomy): domain Bacteria; kingdom Bacillati; phylum Bacillota; class Bacilli; order Caryophanales; family Paenibacillaceae; genus Brevibacillus; species Brevibacillus centrosporus. The sequence goes on from NZ_CP176856.1 coordinate 954,494, forward strand.
TGCCTATTGCGACTACGTAAACGGCAAGATGTATCTTAATGGAGATCTCGCCTACACGTACGAGGGATTGAAGCATCTGGTCACACACGAATGCTTTCCCGGACATACGACGCATATGTACATTCGCGAGCTAGGGCTAAAAGCGGGAGAGCTTCCTTTGGATGCAGGGCTGGTCATTACCAATACTGCCTCCAGCTCAGTGTTCGAAGGAATCGCAGACAACGGCATGCGCTTTATCAGCTGGGGCTATACGGCCGATGATCACATCTATGAAATCTATCAGCAAATACGCTCGATTTCCGGGATGAATGCCGCCCATATGATACACGCCGAGGGCAAAACGGTCGAAGAGGCAGGACTCTATTTGAAGGAGTTTGCTTTCGGAGAGGAAAACTGGGTGGCGTCTCGCCTGCGCTTTGTCACCCATTCTCTGCGCGCTCCGTTCATCTTTAGCTACTGGCGTGGAAACGAAGCCGTGCACGAAGCATACAGCCGTCTAGCACCAAGTGAGCATCAGCCGTTTTATCAATTCCTTTACAAACGCATGCTATCGGCGGACACAGTAAAACAATTTGGCTAAAGAGGTGGTCAACATGGATTTTACAAAATCGAAGGAACTCTATGAAACTGCAAATCGATCCGTGCCAGGTGGCGTTCATTCCAACTCTCGTTTTCGTTCTCCCCATCCGCTTTACTATAAAAAGGGGGAAGGTGCCTATATCTGGGATCTCGACAACAACCGATACTTGGATGTAGTCATGGGCAACGGGGCCATCATTCTCGGACATAACGACAAGGATTTTAATGAACGAATGGCTTCCTATATGACAAGCGGCATTGTGACAGGACTCGAGACTGAGCTGAGTGTCCAGGCAGCGGAAACGTTTTTGTCTCTGGTCAAGACGGCGGAGCAGGTGCGTTACACGAATACTGGTACGGAAGCAACCATGCACACGATGACGATGGCCCGCACCTATACCGGAAAACCGCACGTCGCGGTCATCGAGGGAGCCTATAATGGCTGGCATGATGCGGTTTACGTCAGCACGTGGCCGGATATGAATCTGGCTGGCGATCATTCTGCACCGAATTCGTTGCCCGGCACGACCGGATTGATGAAGGAGGTCGTGGAAACCACGCTGGTACTGCCGTTTAACGATTTGGCTGCGGCAGAGAAGCTTTTGACGGCCAACCAGCATCGGATTGCTGCTTTGATCATTGAGCCTACGATGATCGACATCGGCTATATTCCGGCCAAAAAGGAGTATCTGCAGGGCTTGCGACGCCTGTGTGATCAACTGAACATCGTGCTGGTCTTTGATGAGCTTCTGACAGGCTTCCGGGACAGTGAGGGTGGAGCGCAGCAGCATTATGGAGTCGTGCCAGACCTGGCTACATTCGGGAAGGCGATCGCCAATGGCTACATGCTGGCAGCGGTTGCTGGAAAAGCCAAAATCTTCGAAACGGTGACACCAGGCAAAGGGACCTGCTCCTTTATCGGGACCTACAATGGCCATCAGGTATCACTCGCTGCTTCCATGGCGTTCATGGAGCTGTATAAGGAAAAACGCGTGTTTGAAACCCTGCAGACCCGGACGAGTCAATTGATCAGCGAATTTGACCGATTGGCACAAAAACACGGTATCGCGGCGAGAATGCAAGGACGCGGCGGTCATTTCCACTGGTACTTTACCGACGAGCCTATCGCGAATTACCGAGAGGCACAGGCCTCCGACAAGGCAGATTACGCCAGATTCATCAGTCATTTAAGCGGAAAGCAGGTTTACTGCCTGCCCAACTACCTCTTGCATCATGCCATTTCAATGGCACATGACGATGTGATCTTGGAATCCTTCGTGGCAGATATGGACGAGAGCTTGCAACAGGTAGCGATCGCAAAAGCAGCCAAGTAAAAGGGGGAGGGGACTATGGAGCGCCAACAGCCTGTTTTGGAAGTCAGGGACCTGAGAACCACCTTCCGTTCGCAGGGGCAATCGTTTCATGCCATAGACGGAATCACCTTTTCGATCAGACAGGGCGAGACGATTGGCGTGGTCGGCGAGTCGGGATGTGGCAAGAGTGTCACGTCCCTCTCCATCATGGGACTGATCAAGTCGCCCGGTCAGGTTAGTGGCGGACAGATCCTGTTCAAAGGAAAGGACCTGATCTACCTCGGAAAAAAGGAGCTGCGCGAAATTCGCGGAAATCGCATTTCCATGATCTTTCAGGAACCCATGACATCGCTGAATCCAGTCTATACGGTCGGCAATCAGATTTCGGAAGCGCTGAAAATTCACACCAAGCTGGGGAGATCGGCACGAAAAGCCCGAACAATTGAGCTTTTGCAGATGGTGGGGATTCCGCGTGCAGAAGAAATTATCACGGATTACCCCCATCAGCTCTCTGGCGGCATGCGGCAGCGTGTCATGATTGCGATGGCGATGGCCTGCGATCCCGAGCTGCTGATCGCTGATGAGCCGACCACCGCTTTGGATGTGACGATCCAGGCGCAAATCCTGGAGCTGATGAAGGAGCTTCAGCTCAAGCACAACATGTCGATGATGCTGATCACCCACGACTTGGGGGTTGTCTCTGAGGTGTGCGACCATGTAATCGTGATGTATGCCGGGATGATCGTGGAGAAGGGACCTGTCCGAGAGATATTGGATCGTCCCCAGCATCCGTACACTCAGGGACTTTTGGCTTCGTTGCCGAAAAATGCAAAAGGCAATCATCGACTGAATTACATCCCAGGTCAGGTGCCACCGCCGCTGCAGTGGCCAGCGGGCTGCCGATTCGCGGATCGATGCCCCCATGTCATGGACCGCTGCCGCCGGGAAAAGCCAGGACTGTTTGCAGCGGGACCAGCTTCAGAGGCTGCCTGCTGGCTTGTGAGCGAGGGAGGAGGAGAGCAGCATGCCTAATCAGTCAAAAGCGGCTGCGGGTACGGAGACCTTGCTCGAAGTGAGCGGCCTGAAGAAGCACTATCCGATCAAAAAGGGAGTTTTCTCCTCGACGGTAGGCACAGTCAAAGCAGTGGATGGCGTCAGCTTTTCTATTCAGAGGGGGGAGACGCTGGGGATAGTGGGAGAGTCAGGCTGCGGCAAGTCCACTACGGCGCGCCTGGTGATTCGATTGCTTCAGGAAACGGAAGGCTCGATTCGCTTTGGAGGCAAAGAGCTGACCTCTCTCGCCCCAAGTGAGCTGCGAGCTGTTCGCCGGGACATGCAGATGATCTTTCAGGATCCATACGCGTCACTGCATCCACGCTGGACGATCGAGCGTACCCTGATCGAGCCCATGCTCGTCTACGGAATCGGTTCGCGGGGAGAGCAGCGTGATCGCGTGCTGGAGCTTCTGGACAACGTCGGGCTGAATCGGAGCTACGCCAAGCGGTATCCGCATGAATTTTCCGGTGGCCAAAGGCAGCGGATCGGAATTGCACGGGCGCTCGTTTTGCAGCCCCAGCTGATTATCGCGGACGAACCTGTATCGGCACTCGACATTTCGATTCAGGCGCAAGTCATTAACCTGCTCCAGGATTTGCAGGACCAGTACAAGCTGACATACATGTTTATTTCGCATGATTTGTCCGTGGTACGCCACATCTCGGATCGGGTAGCAGTCATGTATTTGGGCAGAATTGTGGAGCTGGCGGAAAAGGAAAAGCTGTTTGAAACCCCTCTTCACCCGTATACACAAGCACTGATGTCGGCTGTTCCTGAGGTGGCGGGGGACAAAAAGGAGCGGATCATTCTGCGGGGAGATGTACCTAGCCCTGCAAAACCGCCATCAGGCTGCACGTTTCACACGCGGTGTGCGAGCTGTATGGACGTATGTAAAACAGACATTCCGCCATTAAAAGAGGTGGGCAGTGGTCAGCTGGTGGCTTGCCATTTGTACGCATAGAGCAAATGAGAATGGAGAGGAGTGAAGGAGATGCTGATTGCCCGAGGTGAGGCAGTACAGGCAGAGGCAGTGCCTGATGTCGTATTGAAAACGATGCTTCCCTTTGACTGCATCGAGGATGGCAAAACCCGCTTTGGCATTGTGGCGATTCCGCCAGGCGCACGGATTCCCGTCAAAGGCTTGGCGCCGCATGATGAGGACGAGTATTCGATTCTGGTCAAAGGGACGATGGTGACAACTATTGGAGAAGTAGAGCATCGTATTCAAGCAGGTGATTCGACGTTGATCCCTGCCGGCGAGGCGCACGCCGTTTACAACGATGGTGAAGAAGAATGCATTCTGGTGTGGGCGTTGGTAAGGCGTTCGTAAGATCTAAAGAGAGTAACGGGCAAGCAGTGTCTATCGGGAATACCTGGTAGGCACTGTTTTTGTTTGCATATCGATAAGAAATTTATCGGTGGAGAGAGCAAGGGAGAAGTGAGACAAATCGATGGACCACTGGATGATACTGTACCCGCAAAGCGCTCGATTACACTGCGTGACCTCCTAACATTTCGCTTAGGGATTGGAGCGGTATTAGCCCCTCCTGGCAGCTTTCCCATCCAAAAAGCGATAGAAACTGCAGGGCTTGCTCCGGGACCAAACCCGCCCATAATTGCTCCAGATGAATGGATGAGTAGGTTGTCCAGCTTGCCGCTCGTTCATCAGCCAGGGGAGTCGTGGATGTACCATACGGGCTCGGATATCTTAGGTGTACTCCTTTCACGTGCTTCTGGTATGACGCTGGAACAATTTTTGACAGAACGACTTTTTACCCCCTTTGGGATGATGGTCAAGCCAGGAACAGGGGAGCTCGTCGTCCATGACGGCTCGAAAGACAGTCGATGGGCGAATCCAGCGTTTGAATCGGGTGGTGGCGGACTGGTTTCAACTGTTGAGCTGATGACCTCGGATCAACTTACGCAGAAGCAAAAAGAGCAGGCCCATATCTTCTTTGAGGACCATAGCGGTTGGGGGCTTGGCATGGGCGTTAACATCCGCCGGAACAGCTTGTGGTCGACGCCAGGGAGATTTGGTTGGGACGGTGGGGTGGGCACATCCGGATATACGGATCCAGCAGAGAACATGGTAGGCATCCTCATGACACAGCGGATGATGCAATCTCCTGAGCCACCACGAGTCTTCTCCGATTTTTGGACCACTGCCTATCAAGCCCTTTCGAATTAGACACGCATTCCCTTCATACTATGCCAACGCATTGATTCATATAGTGTTACATGGTGAGAAGGAGGAGGGAGCCTATGTTTGCACGGATGGTTTTTTTCAAGCTGGAGCCAGGAAGCCGAGAAGCTGCAGAGAAGGTTGTCCAGGAGCTGAATGTCATATCCCGTACGCAAAAAGGCTTTCGCGGGAATTCCTATTTCTTTGAAGATCACAGGGGAGAGTCGGCAAACGCTATCATGTTTCCGCATTTTTGCGAGGCGGTCAAAGGGATCGTGAAGGAGGAGCCGCGCCTGCGAATATTCGAAGTGTACGATCCGTTGGAGAAAGTGCCGCTCGATACGTCAGTGGGCCTCTACGATTATTGAACAACCATGCGTTTATGGAAAGAAAAGGGATCTGGTGCTACAATAAAGGCGTAAATTCAATCGATTCAAGCGAGCGCGAAAAAACACAGTCCGGCTGGTAGTCCGGGCGCATGGCCATGATGATCCGCACAGGCAGGTGTCACGCGAAATGGAGCAAAGAGGTGTTTCCACTTACGCTCAGGAAGCGTTGCGGCTGGAGTATGAAAAGCGGAAGAAAGAGAAGCAGGTCGATTCCCGTCAGCAAAAGGAAGAGCTGAAGGAGCGCAAGCGAGAGCTCAAGGTGCAAAAGGCGAAAGCCAAGCACCGCGGGAAATAACGTTTTGCTAAGACAAGAAAACACGAGAAGCCTGATCACGATGGAAAAAGTCGTGACCAGGCTCTTTTCGTGAGGTGGAGAGCAGCGGTAGCAGGTCGTCCTCGCCAAATAGGAGCACAGATTCAGAGCCGCGCCTCATTCCCGCCAAATCCGCGCGATGGCTGGCTGTTCACTCGCAAAAGAAAGGTGGTACACATCGGGATTGGAGAGGGACTCCCATTCAGGAAATCCGATCCGTGAGTCAAAATGCTTCAACAGCAGGGAGATGAGATTGCCGTGCGACACGATGACGGTATGGGTGTGCTCGCTTTCGAGGACTTCTCTTACTACCGAAGAAGCTCGCTCCATCGCGCCACGGCTGGATTCGCCGCCTTCGTAGCACAAGTCCAAATCGTCATACGTTTGCCGCAGCATTTCGCGCCAGTTCGGATGGTTTTGTCCAGTCAGGACTCTTTCTGTCAGTCTCTCGTCCGTCACGATCTTCAAGCCGAGCTTTTCAGCCAGCGGGGAAACAGTGCGATACGCTCTTTCAAAGGGGCTGGAAAGGATGAAATCAATCGCAGTTTCAGCGAAAAAGGAGGCGAGCTGCACGGCTTGCTGCTGCCCTCGTTCCGTTAAGGGGGCATCGGGTTCTTGTCCCGTCGCCTGGCAATGACGAACGATATAAATATGCTTCATGAAGGGTGTGCTCCTTTTTTTCCGGTTGTCGTTCTCGATACAGAAAAGAAGCCTCTTGAAAGGCTTGAAGCTTGGATCACCCAGTCAGGAGGGAAGTACCAAAGCAAATTCTTTCAAAAGGCTTCTCGTAGGCTCTGTCAGTTCGTTCAAAACTTCTGCGCGATGAATCGATTAATCGAATGGATAAATCCAGAAGCGCTCTGTGCCAAAACGGTCAACAATTTCTTTGGAGGTGTAATCCACTTCGTCGAGCAGCTCAGCTACTTGGAACTGGGAGCGGTGTGCGAGAATGGATTGAACCTTTTGAGGCAAAAACTCTCTTACATCGTTAAAGACGTTCGGTTGACCGATGCCTTCCTCCAGATTTTTGGCAAAGGCCAAGCAGTATACAGGAGGTCTTTGTTCTTTTGGAATTCTGCCAACCGTGCGAACGACAGCAGCTCCCGTCGCATCATGGTCGGGGTGAACACTATAGCCCGGGTAGAAGGTGAAGATCAAGGAAGGATTTACTTCCTTAATAATGGCATCGATCCGCGAGTCCAAAAGGTCTTGATCCTCGAATTCAATCGTCTTGTCATGGAATCCGAGCATGCGCAGATCCTGAATGCCGATAGCGTCGCAGGAATCCTGTAGCTCTTTCTTGCGGATGGACGGAAGTGTGATCCGCGAGGCAATAATGGGATTGCCCATATTGCGTCCCATCTCACCTAAGGTCAGGCAGGCATAAGTCACTTGCGACCCATTTTTGATATGCTTGGCTAATGTTCCGGACAAACCGAACGCTTCGTCATCCGGATGAGGCAACACCACAAGAATATGTCGTTCCATAGAATGTTTCATCTCCTCTTCCTTTAGAAGGGCTGACGGCTTAATTGCAACGATACGACCAGCTTGCCTTGACTGTCATGCCCAGCCAAGATCAATCTCTCTGCTTCGCTCTCTTCAAAATGAGTCAAGCCTTCGGAGTAGATCCAGCCTTGCTCCATTTTCAAACCTACTCGAAACGGGCCATTGCCAGAGATCGAGCCGTGTGAAAAGCGAATGATCGCATTCGTGATGAAGTTTGCTGCTGGATGCTTGGAGCTATCAAAATGGGCGGCATACGCTCCCGTCGTCATTTCTAGGTGGATGTACAGATCCTGATCCTTCAGATTGTCTATTCTTCGCTGTACTTCCGTTGGAATGATAAGCTGCATCATGGTGCCCCCTATCTTTAATTATGGAACAGCGGTCTTACATTCCCTTACATTAGAAAACCTCTTCCCCGATGTCAAGATAGAACGAGGGCAGAAGTGTGGAAATGAGCAACATTCGAATAAGATCGCAAGGAGACGAATCACTTCAAACAGTAACTTTTACATAATAGCGATCAAATGTGATAGGAAGTCCCTTGTTCGTAGCCTTCCTTTCAAAGATTTGTGTAACTTCGCTTAGGCTGAGGCTGGTGACCCACTGGAAAAGGAGAGGTGTTTGCCCGAAGCATCTCATGCGAATGACATCGAGTGGCTCATGCAATTATTCGATGCTGCTCACATTGCGAAGCTCAGCGTGACCCAAGCCACCTTGTTCCAGTCTTTGAAGGAGGTTCTCCAGTACGGGGGGTCCTGGTGGGAGCGGTTCAAACAGACCGGGAAACCATTCGGACAGCTCGACCGAAAGCTTGTCGCCGGGATGCAGTCCCAGAATCATCCCACCCTCTTTCACGACTCTTTTCACATCGAGATAAGCGGAAGTAGGACCTCTGCGATTATAGGCGACATCAAACTCTTCCCGTTCGAAAGGAAGCCCTGCCTTTGTATTGGAGGTAAAGAAACGCACATTTGCAGGGCAGGGAGGATCGCCTGAATGGATGAAATCACTGGTGACATCCAAGCCTGTAATCTGCTCGACGAGAGGGCCCCAGCTCATAGTAAACGCACCGTGTCCACATCCGATATCCAGTACGTTTTTGTCTCGTACTACCTGCTCTATTTCGGAGGCAAACAACGTTTCTCCATTCGGCTCCTCGAGCGTAGAGTTCCACGGATATGCGAACTGACCGGCCAGTCTTCCGAGCTGCCCGTACCATTCAATGGAGTGAGGTCGAAGCCAATCGCGATGGAGGCGAGGATCTGGCAGATTTCAATTCATAAAGAGGTAGCCTTCTCCATCACTAGGAACATCCCTGTCATGCCTGGGGAATGATCCATAAAACCAAACCGCTGATAAAATTCTTCTTTTCCCTGTGCTGCGAAAAGCCCAACAAACGCTGGCCCCGCGCAGGTATTCTGGATGTAGGCGAGCAGCTTGTCCGTGATTTGCTTGCCGATTCCTTTTCCTTGGTATTCAGGGAGGACAGCTACGTCTTGAATGTAGAAATACATCGCCCCATCGCCGACGATCCGTCCCATTCCAACCGCGTTTCCTTCGCTTTGGACAACGAGACAGTAGAGAGAGTTGGCAAGAGACTTTTCAGCCATCTCTGCATGGTACTTCCCCCAACCAACTGCCTCCCATAGCAACTGATGCTCCTTTGAGGTTGGGGGACGCTCGACGATTTCAATTGGTTTGTTTGCCATCCCTCGAAAACCTCTTTCGCATGGAAGATACAGATCCCGAGATTACCCGGATGATGAGAAAAATCCCCTCGCATATGCATTGTTTAAAGGACAGTAATCTGTCCATCCTGCCAACTCAAAGAGTGTTGATTCCAGCAACCAAAATACTCATTTTCAGCTAGTACATGATCATAAATTGGTTTTAAAAAAGTATAAATGAGTTCCATAACTTCTTGGAAATTTGGCGAATTATCAAGCTTTAAATTCTTTATAAATGCTTCCCACATAGCTACTCTACGGCTATCCGTATAAAACTCAGCAGTGAATAGAATGTGATCTCTTTCAGTTTGTGTGAGTCTTCGTTTAAAAGTCTCAGATACAGCTTCGTACAAATGAAGACCTTGAAATTCAGAGGTGCGGGCTAGCGTGTAGATATCAAAAAAATCCTTCATACGACTATTAATTATGGAAAGAGATATCATTGCTTCAAACTTTTCTGCTACAACGGAATCATTTGTATATACCAATATTTCTGGATTCTCCATAGTGGATAAAAGAACTGGGAAGTCTATCGTTTGAGGACTTGGTACGATTACATCACCAAAACCTATATCGAGTTGCAGCACTTCCCTCATTTTCCCGAGCGAACAGGGAATTTTTATTCGAACACCTTCATATTCAGCATCTTCTTTAATAATTTCAAATATAATTTGATCAGTGTGAAAGATAATCCCATCATCAACGTCATCAGGGCGCAATTGGCATATAAAAGTGACGATTTTTACCAATGCATTTGCATCATTAGTTAGTCTACGGCCTGAGAAATCCATATCTCTCGTTGGTCTAGATTTAAATTGTGTTACGGAATATAAGTACAACCCACCTTTGAGGATGAAATTATCCTTATAGCTGGACATTGATAATCGTTTTAAAAAACGTTCTTGATAATAAAGAATTGAGATGACATTAAATGCTTTTTATTTTCTCTCGCAACATTCTTCAGTCTATCAATAATTGAAGCAGCAACATTTGTGGTCAACTATAGCACCTCAAGATAATTATATAGGATAGATTTTACTCTCATTTTATCTGCATAAGTAAGTAGCTTCGTGTAACTTTTTTTTCTACTATTTGAGTAATTTTTCAAGCTTTCCTTTACGACATTTGCATCAAGTTTATTCCTGTATTTTACAGTATCACAAATTGTTCGCTCCAAATCATATATTTTTATTATATGCCCATCTTTTTCAATATTTTCAATCCCCACGTCAAAAGTATCGTCATCATAAGAAAATAGCCGTATCGGGGGATAATCCGGAAGAATAGGTTTTCTCTCCTTTCTGGATATTGCAAAATTATATTCACTTGGAGTATAGGTAGTTAGTTCATGATGGGCAAGGGCTGAATAAAGACATAGGACCCCTTTCGGTACAAGAAGTGCTGCTTCAACTACTTCGTTGACAATGTAATTCATATCTTTGAGAGCATATATTCCACGTTTTAGTTTGAAAATCTTCTCCATTTCTATAAGTTTGTTAAGTTGGTAGTAATTAATTTTATATAGTTTAAGAATACTTGAATTAACAATCCCATTGTATTTTCGAAACACTGCTATGATATCTGGATAAAGCGTTTTTTCTTGCTTTTTTTCATTTTCATCTTTAATTGCTAGTAGTAGATCTTCTACTCGGGTTATATTCGGATATCGTCGAATCAGTTGAAAAAATTCTTCCTCGTCTTGGCCAAGAAGAGTGAGGGCATTCAAAAAAGTCTTTTTGATATGATTGAAATCTATTTTTTCTGTGTCCGACACTAAAATCACCTCATTTTAAAAATGTACACATATACATTTAAGTGTAGACGTTTTTTATAAAATTATAACTCAATTATTGAGGAATTTCACACCAAACGTATGCAGAAATTAAAATGTGAATACATTATTTAAAAAGTCAGTTCCAACTCGAATAAAAAGGAATCATGAGTTTATAAGAGTAGAAAAAAATAACGTTATAGACATAAAGTGCGTTAAGCAAGAAACTCAGTATTGATACAAAAGCGGGGAAAGGAGAAAGTAGATTATGATATGGGGGATAGGATGGCTCATGTGCAGATTATAGATATGATTAAATATTGGAGCAAAGATTGGCAAAGGAATAAATACCTGCAGTCGTTGATTTTGCGAGGCTGCATTAGATCAAGCTGCGCAGGCTCTGTCCTTTTGCTAAAAGACAATTTGGAACAAAGCCGGATACGCAGATGTGAATTACTAAAACATACCGGAAGCAGCAAGAGCAAGGAGGTTAATCATAGCCCTTGTCTGTTTCCATTATAAGCTTTTTCTACAAACTTCCTTTCCAATCGTAGGTACTGCATCGCATTGGGCATGCAGTGTTTTCGAACAAAGCCGTGAGTAAGCAAATTTTAGACCCTCAGCAAGCCGCGGAACCCTCTAGCAGCATAGTAAGACTCTGCACCATTGTGGTATACGAAAACAGTGTCATAGCGACGATCACAAAAGAGGGCACCGCCGAGCTTGCGAATACTAGCTGGCGTAATGACCCAGCTCGAGGTTTTCAAATCAAAGTTTCCCAGCTTTTGCAGCTCCCGGTACCGTTCTTCGGTTAAAAGCTCGATACCCATGGCAGCTGCCATTTCAATCGCACTCGTTTGTGGTTTATGCTCTTTCCGTGATTCCAGGGCATCACGGTCGTAACAAACACTTCTGCGTCCTTTGGGGCTTTCCGCTGAGCAATCGTAAAAAACGTATTCACCTGTCGTGGCATCATGTTCAACAACATCCGGCTCGCCGCCAGTTCTCTCCATTTCATGGAGCGACCACAGCTTGTCCGGATGAGCTTCGAGCTTTGCTTGCACGCTAGCCCACTCAAGCCCCAGATGGCGGTTCATGTTCTTCTCAAAACGGGTTTTCAAGGTTTGGAGTAGTTCTTGGCTTTGTTCCGGTGACAGCTCCTTACTATGATTGGCCATTTCAAATCGTCCCCCTCAAAATAGGCTACTCTCGGTTCATATTCGAACTATACATATCTGTCGGTCACTGAGCGGTAGGAGTGAACTTGTAAGGAATGTTCAAACGTCTTTTTCCTCTAACGCCTTATAGTGGGCGATTTTATGCTCGATTTTGAGCAAATTTTCCTTTAGATCATCTATTTGTTTCGTTACTTTATTTTGATGCCGTTCTAACAATGTCCTCCTTTCCTTTATGGTAGCTTTTCCTTGACTCCGTAAGTCGGAAAACTGTTTCATTTCGCTGATGGGCATTCTCGTTTCCCGTAATCGGATTAAAAAATCTATCCATAGCAGATCAGACTCCCCGTACTTACGATAGCCGGATTCATTGCGTGCTACGCCGTCCAGTAGACCAATTTTCTCATAGTAACGCAAAGTATGGGCGGTTAGCCCAGTTATTTGCGAAATTTGCTGAATAGTAAATTGTTTGCTCATGAGACTGATTATAACAGAAAAAGCATTGCTTTAGAGTGCGCTCGAAAGTGTAGCATGACATCAGAAACAATTTTGATCACTTACTTACAGGAGGCTAAACATGACTACAGAGCGCTATCAACGTGGCTGGGAAAAACTAATGGAAATTGACGGGGAAGGCGGGGAGAAGGTGATAGAGTCATTGCAGGACATTGCTCCTGACCTTGGCAGGTATATTGTTGAATTTGCTTTTGGAGACATTTATTCCAGAGACGGCCTGGACCTCAAGCAAAGGCAGCTCGTTACTCTCGCTTCCTTAACCACACAAGGCGGATGCGAACCACAGCTACAGGTTCATATTAACGCGGCTCTTAATGTGGGGCTCTCCCCTCAAGAGATCATTGAAGCGATCACGCATTGCATTCCCTACACAGGCTTTCCACGCGTACTAAATGCTATTTTTGTAGCGAAACGTGTTTTTCAAGAACGAAAGGAATTAAGGAGGTAAAGCCTACGCCAATTATTCGGAGGAAATGGCATTTGGAAAGGCTTCATCAGATGCATACTGTTCATATCTAGGCTGCATAAATCACGATGACATGAAAAAAGAGGGGGTTCGCCCCTCTTTACTTATATTCGCCAATACATCTCCACGATTTGTCTTTCCTGACCAAGACCGACACTGCCTCCACGCTTACCAACTTGTACTTCACCTGTAGCTTGACAATATCCTTTGTCAGGATGTGGTGAAGAGAGATTCAACAGCTAGGGACGGAAACCCTGCCCGGCTCCATAGCCATAGTGGAGTATGGACGTCAATGGGAGCCAAACCACTGCCTTTCAGTGCTTTTTCCCACGCTTCCGCAACCAGCTTTCTATCGTCCGCAGTTCCATTCAGCACATCCGAAGTGCATAACCCTAATTTCACTGTAGCCTTCATAATGTGAGTATCAGGAGCGACGGTAATCAACTCACGGGATTGCCACTTCACCCCTGTATAGGTCTCCATGACGTACAGCCAGTAATTAAAAATTTTCGGTCCGGATAGATACGGAAATTCTGATTTGCGCGTTGTCTGCATCATGCTCTTTAAACAGGCAATATCGTAGTGAGCAGATTCCATCAATCCCGCAACGTCACCCTTCGATGAAGAGCGAGCAATCCCCGATGAGACGGATTTCCAAATTTCTGGATGGCGATTAGGTTGCAAGGCGACGCGGTACTCAAGCAAAGCCAATCGCAGGTCATCTATACTGCTTTTTGCTACGACAAGCGGTGTAAATATCCAACGGGTACTCTCATCCGTATAGGCAGCTGCGATGGATTGCCAGAGCGTGTATGAATTTCTTTGGTAATTTAAGGCCATACCCAGTGTCAACACGTTCGGCAATTCGCACTCAGGAACAATCCCAATGAGAGCGTCCTCCGGCATGATTTCTCCGCCAAGCAGGCCCTCGCTATGCATTTGGATTAATCGCTTTACGTTTTCTAGAAAGGAGTTGTCCGACATTTTTTCCTCCATGAAAGCTCCGTGGGTGATCCCAGCTATTTCTTGGTGGTATTGATTATAAAGGACTTGCTAGATGATAGATAGATAGTGGGAAGAGTAGTTTTGAATAGGCGTACATCTAAATGAAAGGCTAAACTCTGTATATCTAGAGAGTTTAGCCTTTGTTTCTATTGTTATTTGAGTGTTAGCAGCGACACAGCCTCAACATGACTCGTTTGGGGATGCATGTTACTGGTGTTAATTTTGACCGCCAAATCTTTATTTATGTGCTGTATTGAGCATGTCTAAGGCAATTTATTTCACCATCAGCAATCTCTTGTTACATTACTGTGTGGTCAAAAATGTGGTCAAATATATTTGTCAGACATGAGTAAAGTGATACCTCATTTCGAAGCAATACTTACTATTCAATTTTCGACGGCATCCCATGCAAATGACAAATGATGTGAAGTGATAAATATACCCACTTTTCTATTTTCTAGGTATAAATTTGTCCCCAAAAATACTAAGTAAGCCACCAAGCATAATATACCCTAGTACTACTTCGATTGTTACGAGGATTTCTCCGAATAGGGTTTTGGGAGTAATATCTCCATACCCCAAGGTTGAAAAAGTAACTATGCTGTAATAATAAAATGAGAATGGAGTTAATGAACGACCGCTAGAAATAATAAATGAATCCGAAAATACACTATATAAATAACCAAACAATATTGAAATTGCTATAGACCATCCGAACCATCTAAAAAAGCTTTGGCCACAATCGCTTATAGCTTTCCATATGTAGTAAACTATTTTATTAGAAATACTATGTTCCTTAAAATGTTTTAGGTATTGTTTTTTTCTCACTAAATCAATAAATAAGGGATTTGTAGTTCCAAGAAACCCATCTGTTTCAATGTTGTAAAAATCTGTATGATTATCAAATTTAATATATCCTAAATCAGATTCATTAAACTTCACAGAAGTCATCCAAGCACCTTTGAAATTTGAATGCTCAAGATTAGAATGTGAAAAGTCAGTAAATGTTAAATTAGTTTTTGAAAAGTTACATCCATCAAGCTTTGCATATGAAAAGTCGCTATAGAGTATATTTGAGGTTGAGAAGTTTGAGTAGGCAAACTCAGAACCAGCAAAATTGGCATAGTGAAGTAAACAGTTTGAAAAATCAAAACTGAAATATTCGTCATCGTTATGCAAATTGCTAAAATCTGACAAATCTATTCCGCGCAAGTCGAATTTTGGCCGATTATATCTGTGATAATTCTGTTTTAGTGTCCCAAGGAAATCCTCATAAGCTTTACTTTTACCTTTGTTGAAATTTACTTCTATAATTTTTTTTCTAATTTGTTGTCCTTCTTCTGAGTTCCACCGCTCGATAAGTACTTCTTCTGAGAGTTCATTAAAAAATTCATGTTCACTTTCTGTCATTTGATCCCATGGTTTTGTGGGAAAATACATTATTAATCATCCCTTGTTATAATAATTGTAAGAAGATATGGGTTATCTAAGTCCTATATGTTAAGCCTTGAGACAAGGCTATGATTTTGAGCCAAACCGAGAGTATAATACAAACTTATCGAATTTATCGTCCTTCAAAGATAATTAGAGATATTACCTAGTAATTTAAATCTTCATTAAGAAAATTAACATCTGAAAAAGCCCGAACCTCGTCACAAAAAATGTTAAATTTAATCTAATACAAAGTTGAAATTAAACAGCACCTTCCATTGGCCATTATCAGAACCACGAGCTAAAGGTTTATCATTTTCCCCTTGAAACAATAGTCGAAATGTCTGTTCTTTTTCTGATTCATTTTGATCCTGCATTGCAAATTTTAGTTTGGCATCTATTTCAGTTACGGCCGGAGTAGTATCGCGAATTTGAATAAACTCCCATTGAATTAAAGTTATGCCTTCATATTTTTTTCGAAGTTCCCCAGCTTGTCTCGATATATTCGTATCTTTAGAAAAAACTCTTGTGCTCATCATGGCTACTTTCCCATAGTTACCTTTACTAAGATACGATAGATATTCTGCTAAGCATTTCTCTGGAGTTCCTGTTTGATAGTCACTGGGATTACCAGTTGAAGAGACATTATCACTGACAGTTAATTGACGAGGCTCCCATCCAGCTATAGCTTTTTTTTGCCGTTCAGTTTCTTTTTGTATTTCTATTGTTTCCATTAAAATATCTACAGTTTCTTCAAGAGTAGGGGGGTGAAATACCGGCTCTTCTTCACGTTTTCCTTCCTTTATGGACCTAGCAAGGTCCCCAATTGCAAATAATGTGGCCCAACATTTGGCTGTAACAATCTGAGAACCATAGTTTAAGATTCTTCCATGAAGGATCCCATTTCGATAGGGAACGGTGACAGCTTCCGATGAGGTTTTCATAACACTTTTGTTCATTACTAACTGTAACTGTTGTAAACCTGAATGATGAGCAGCAATCGAGTCCCAAGCTGTAAGGTTCACATTAGAGGCGAAATAACCCAAGTTACCTAAATCGTTAACAAATCCATCTATCATCATTAGAAGTACAGGAACGCAAGCATAGTAACGCCCTGCTAAATAATCGTCTAATACTTGATATGTCAAATAGATACGATCTCTATATTCTTCTATTCCCTTTAATCTTGATAACAAAAACCGTACATTCTCTTCTGAATAATAACTTGTCAAAACAGCCTCTGCTTCATCAAACTTTCCTTGATTTCCTAATCGAACTGTTTCCCTCATGATTGGAAGATTCATTGATTCATACGCAATCCACCCTTTATTAGCAAACAGGGAATTGAATCTATCAGGGAGTTCTCTTAATTCTTTGAATTGAGCCTCCTGCATTATTAACTGTGCTCTTTGTTGTTCTGTCATTATTGTGGCTAATTGTTTAATGGATTTCATTTGGTAATCCATTTCTTTAAAGGATTTGTTTTCTCTAATTTTAGGAATTGTTTTTTTCTTTTTTACTTTTTTCTTTACCATTGCTTCAACCCCCCCTATTTTTTTCTTAAATGTAAAATAATTGTACCAAAAAAGACCTGCCATGTTTTGAAGGCAGGTCTTAATTAATTTCAAAATTTTAATTGAATTTCTTTGTTAATGTGTACCCAATAACTTTTCCAAGAATTTTAACACGTTTTTTTAGAGTTTCTAAGCATTCAAATGCTGAATTTTCGGGAAGGAGTACGATATTTTCGTCTATTATTACAATCCTTCTTATCATTACACCTACTTCTTCAATCTCTACCACTATATAATCTCCATTCTTAATATCCGTTTCTTTTTCAAGATTAATAATTGCGCCTTTAGGTATAAGTGGCTCCATAGAATCATCTTCAATCCTCGGCCCCATATTAATTTCTGCTTTATTTTCTAGCCCATCAGCTTTATCCATTTTTAAAAAGTTATTTACAATATCAAGTTTAGACATACTGTCAATCTGTTCTAAAACAATAGGTAACACGGCTTCAGGCAATTTAGCTGAGAATAATTGTTTTGTTGTTTCCCTAAAATAAGAAGTTACTTCATTGACAAATGTTTTTACTATATCTGGAGACTTTTCTACCGATGCTTCAAATCGGAGTAATTCTACATCTCCTCCACAGACGGTTGCAATAGCAGTATTGACTTCATCCGATGCAGGTGCCTGATTTCCAGTTTGCAATCTACTAATGTAAGAGGGATTTATTTTAACTCCAATTTCTTCGCATTTATCGGCGATTTCTTTGAGTTTTAAGTTTGAATTCGAAATCATGTTAGACAGTAATTCTTTATATCCCATGGTATACCATCTCCAATCAACAGAAAAAAAAGAAAAATAAACGCAAATAGTAAAAGAGTCATTGACACAATATTACACCAGGTATATTATTTTACTTGTAAGTAAGTTGTTTTGATTTAAGTTACTAAAAAGTAAATAAAGTATATTGGAGGTGACTTGTTATTGACTAATATTGTACAGGTATTTGAAGAAATTGAGAAGTACATTCAATTATTAGCTAAATCAAGAGCGATTCAAATTGGCATAGAAAAAAAGCTATTAGAAAAAATTGCGATAGCCCGGCAAGCAACGAAGTAAGCGAAGCCGATACCAGTGTGGAGCGAAGCGGAATACTGGCTCCGGCCTTGATGTGGAGTGGCGAGATGTGCCAGGCTGGTTTAGCGGACAAGCCCGCACTTGGCTTGACCGCTAAGCCTTGTCCTGCACACTAGCAGAGGCTCCATGTCAGGGCTGAGGCGTTAGCCTCTCGCCTAGCAGCCCATATAACATGCTAGGCTCCAAGCCCAACTGAAAGCTAGGAAAGTAGGTGGAAAGCATTGATCTTAAGAGGTTTTGATACCATCGTATTCGGTATCAATATCGAAAATTACGATTCGGTATTCAGGAAACATCTCGATAGATTTAAAGAAATGAAAGCGATAGCCCAGGAAACAGGAATTGAGCATACCGTGTATTTGAACGATTTGTCTCTGACAGTACACCGCACAGGAATTCGTTTCTACCAGTATAACCTTTCTTGCAACGACTTTATCATTTCGTTTGCTGAGAAGGAATTAAAAACGAATGCGCCAATCACAGTCAAGTTTTTATCCAGTTACATATGGTCTTTTGGATTGGAAGGTGCATTCTCGAGATTCTCTTCTTGGTTAGAATCAATTTCTACATCGATAATTGGTACTAAAGTTTCTCGAGCAGATATTTGCGCAGATACTGATTTAGTTACATTTAAGGAAATTGATATTAAAGGTGTTGTGACACTTGCTAGAAAAAGACAAAAGTATTTTGTAGATGGTGAGTACGCTATCGGACGAGAATTTTCCGGATTTACGATAGGTAAAGGGAGTCCGCTGCAGGCGCGTGTATATAACAAATCTATCGAGATACCAACATCAGGAAAGGCTTGGTTCAAAGAAATTTGGCTGGCTAATAATTGGTGTGAAGATAAGGAAGTATGGCGTGTGGAATTTCAGATGATGAGAAATGTATTAAAAGAATTCAGTATTAATACTGTCGAGGATTTAATAAAAAAAGAGAGTACATTATGGGCTTACTTGACTCAACAATGGCTGACAATAAGGCAGCCAAGCCCTGATAAAGTGTATCGATGGAAACTGAAAAAGAAATGGAAAACTATTCAAGAGGCCGGTAATGATTACAATACTACTCCATTGGTTAGGGAGAAGGTTTTACAGGGGAGCATCCAAAGCCTTCTTGATCAAGGTGCAGGAATATTACTTTCAGTTGCAGCAATAGGGGATCATGAATCTCTTGAAGACACACTACAGGTTTTTAAATCATGGGCAGAGATAGCACTGAATAAAAAAAATACGTCCTTTCATAGTGAAAAGGAACGCAGACAGAAAAAATATTTGCTTACTTAATAGAATACGTTAGGTCGGAGGAAAAATCAATGAGCAATAAGGCAACCGATGTTGAAGAATATCCTTTGGTTTTAACCGCAACTCATATTGCTGAAATTATCGGCGTTTCTAAAAGAGTAGCTTATGAAATCATGGAGAAGTCAGGTTTTCCATTGATCCGTATTGGACGTTGCAAGCGTGTTACCAGGGAAGCGCTGTTCAAGTGGTTAAACGAGCAGTATATCTAAAGGGAGATAGCGCATGAAAGGATATTTCCGTAAGCGAGGCAATCTTTGGTCGTTTACTGTAGACATTGGCAGAAAAACGGACGGCTCAAGGAATCAGAAAACTAAAGGCGGTTTCAAGACCAAAAAAGAGGCTGAACAGGCGTGTGCTGAGTTGATTACACAGCTATCGAAAGGTGATTACCTGGAACCGAGTAAAAAGACGGTGCAGGAGGCTATGGAAGCTTGGCTAGAAAGCATATTAAAGTCAACTTTGCGAATTTCAACGTTTGATAACTACTCGAAGGCAATACGAAAACGCATCATTCCTGTATTGGGCAATTTGAAACTAAAGAATGTTAATCCCGATCATATACAATCTTTTTACGTCTCTTTGAGTAGGGAAGGTTTATCACCTGAGTATATACGGTATTTGCATTCGATTTTAAAAAGCTTTTTTAAGCATCAGGTTAGATTACAGAACATTACGAAAAATATTGTGGAAATCGCAGTTCCGCCAAGAATTGGGCGTAAAGAACAAAAGACGTGGTCGATTGAGGAAGCTGTTCGTTTTTTAGAGGTAGCAAAAGAGGACAATCCTTTTTACTACGTCGTGTATGTATTAGCCCTTTACACGGGTTTAAGGAGAGGGGAGGTACTATCACTGCGTTGGAAGGATTGTGATCTAAAACAAGGCAAAATAAGCGTCTGCCAGACTCTGTACTATTCCAACCAACAATTTCATTTTTTAGAGCCTAAGACTAGCCGTTCTAACCGACTGGTTTCCATTCCAGAAACTGTTGTGGAAGTTTTGATGACTCATCGTGTGGAACAAGAGAAACACAAAAAACAGATGAGAAATGCTTACGAGGATTATGACTTAATTGCAGCAAATGAAATGGGGAGACCAATAAATCCCCGAAGTCTAACAGGGCACTTCCGTAGAACCATCCAGAAGGCAACAGTGCCGAAGATACGCCTACACGATATTCGTCACACTCACGCTACGATACTTTTGAAGCTAGGGGAGCATGTCAAAATCGTTTCTGAACGCCTTGGACTGTTTATGGCAGACTAAAAATGTAGGTTATGGCAGTTAATTTATGCAGACCCGTAGGGGCTGCATAAATTAAAAAAACCACTTGCCAACGTCCCCTTCTCAAAATACACTCCCAGTTGGGCAAACTGACGACGGGAGGTATAAAGTTAGGAGATGTTAGCAGTGGCAGAAATTAATTATATCAGGCATGAGGCAAACAAAAAAGGACGAGCTTATAGCAAGATTGCAAAACAAATGAATCGGGATTCGAGGACGGTTCAGAAGTATGCAGAAATGGATGATTTCAATCTTCAAGAAAAGCCCAAGCAAATTCGAAAAGCAAGGGTCATGGAACCAGTAAAACCGATTCTTGATCAGTGGATCAAAGAGGACTTGAAAAAGAAAAAGAAGTTCCGAAGAACAGCACAACGCTTGTATACACAATTAGTGGAAGAACACCAATTTACAGGATCATCTCGCTCTGTCAGACAATATGTTTCTCAACGAAAACACCAGTTAGTAGAGACAAGTGATGCTGCGGCATTGCCATTGGAGACGAAACCTGGATCAGCACAGGTTGATTTCGGAGAAGCACCATTTAAATATCTGGGGGAAAGTGTTACCTTGCCATTTCTCGTTCTCTCATTTCCTCATAGCAATACGTTTTACTTCCAAGTTTTTCAGTCTCAGAACCGAGAATGTTTTCTGGAGGGGCTAAAACGTATCTTTCACTACATAGGTGGCGTACCTAAGGTGATTCGTTTTGATAACTTATCACCAGCGGTGAAAAGAATCATGCCGAACGGTCAGCGGGAGTTGACAGAGGAATTCCAAAACTTCGTTTTTCACTATGATTTTGAATACGAGTTTTGTAATCCCGGTAGTGGTAATGAAAAAGGTCATGTGGAGGCGATGGTAAAGTACATTCGCAACAACTTTCTTCTGCCAGAGCTACAGATACACAGTCTTGATCAGCTAAACGAAACCCTGTGGAAAAAAGCCGAGAAAGATCGGGAGCGACCTCATTATGTAAAAGAAACGATGCTTTCCGAATTATATTTGGCAGACAAGGAACACCTTCTTCAATTACCTGCCAAAGAATTTGATTGTATCCGATATGAACGAGTAAAAGCTGATAAATACGGATATATCCGAGTCGAAAATAAACTCTACTCAACGTCTCCTCGTTTTGCCAAATGTACGGTTTTGGCAAAGATCTTATTTGATCGAGTGGATATTTTAACGGAAGAATATGAGCTGATTGTGCAGCATGCTAGGCTGTATGGCAAAGAGCCAAAATCAGTGATTTGGCAGCCATATTTGACATTGATGGCAAAACGGCCAACTGCCATTAAATACACAAGTTTTTATGAACAATTGCCCATCGAATGGCAAACCTATCTCTCGAATTGTACAGTCCCAGAGAAGCAAGAAGCTCTCCAGCTGCTATCCGTCATTCTAAAGGACGATGATATGAAAATACCTACGCAAGCTTTGCAGCTTGCCTCCGAGAATGGCCACCCATCCGTTGATTCTATTAAGCAGATCTATTATCAACTCATCAATGGTCGTGGACAAAGGGATACCATTCAACCGAAAGGTTTTGTTCCTGCCGTTCCAACTGCCACTAGAGGATTAGCCCATTATAATGAATTTTTTAAAGGAACGGGAGGTCATCACTAGTGGAAGCATTGATAAAGGAATATGCAAAGCGTCTCAAGTTGAGTTGGGTTCGGCAACATTACCTGGAGATAGAAGCGAAAACAAATGAAGAGTACTTACTCAGAATCTTAGAAAGAGAGCTACAACAACGAGAAGAACGAAAAATCAATCTGCTTTTCAAGCAGTCTTCCCTGCCAAGAATAACAGGAAAGCCATTTGAATGGGGCCATATTCAGATGGGACAAGGTCTCACGCAGGACCATATTCTTCATGGTGGATTCATAGAGGAGAAAGAAAATTTGATCTTTTATGGCGGTGTGGGAACGGGAAAAACGTACTTATCAACTCTCATTGGCTTACATGCCATTCAGAAGCAGGGAAAAAAGATTAAGTTCTTCACTGTCGCTGGATTAGTCAATCGGCTGTTAGACGCTCACGAGACCGGCTCGTTGAGCCGATTCTTCAACCAGATTGAGAAGTTAGATCTGTTAATACTCGACGAGCTGGGGTATATTCCCTTACACAAACAGGGAGCAGAATTGCTTTTCCAGATTATCTCCATGTGCTACGAAAGAAAGAGCATTATTATCACGACCAATCTACAGTTTGGCCAATGGAATCATATATTTGGAGATCCTATTTTGACAGAGGCAGTAATCGATCGCTTGATTCATCACTCTCATTTGATCGTCTTTAATGGAGAAAGCCATCGGTATAAAGAATCGCTACTACACGGCAAATAATTTAGGGGTTGGCAAGTGGTGCATTTTTAATTGCCATTTGCTACATTTCTTACTTGCCAAAAACACCTTGGACACTCGAATGCTGCTATGACGATGAATGTGTACAGTCATGTAACCAGTGACATGCAGAAAGAAGCAGCAAAGAAGTTCGATATGGCTTTAATGCTGAAGGACTCAGAAAAGGAGAAGGGGGAATTAGAATGAAAGAGATGATGTTTGAGACAAGGGAAGGACATAGACTCATAGGAATATCTGTTGAACCAACAAATGAACAAAAGGTACGAGTTATAGGAGCACAAATGCAACTCGGGATGGGGGCATTTGATGCAGTATTCATTCATAGAACAAGGTTGAATAGGGTTACAGTTTTGGATAAAGAAGAAATTCTTCGTATTCGGCTGGTAACTGTATTTGATACAGAATACGATCCACATTTAGGTGTTGGAGAGTAACATTAATGTGCTTTTCGTCTTCACCGAATGTGTCCTTACGTTTAATCGCCATCCAGAATGAGAGTGCTGCTTGCGTATATAACTTAAGAAGGCTTCTTTAGCGGGTTCCCTGCCAGGACCCTAGGCACTGGCAGGGACGCAATTGAGTAAGGGCTGTTCCGGGGAAGTGTCAGTTGAAAATACTATTTAATAAACGTTGGAGTGATAAAATTGCCGATCGACAGAAAAGAACTATATCAAAAAAGAATACAAGATTCCGTCATTAAATTAGCTGATTATATGATGGATAATTCCACAAACGGCATCGTGGTAATGAAAGCAATAGAGTTAAGAAAAAATTGCAGGTTAACGCCTCATTTGTTCACGGAAGCCTCTGGAAGATTAAGAGCTATCGGGTTTCATAGTGGTGCCAAAAGTTTCACTAAAAGAGAGCTTATAGAGCGTCAAGGGGATTGTTCGTCTTACTATAAGATAAATCCAGAATGTCATCCTCTAAAGCTTAGTCAAGAGGTAATAGATGCAGCCCTTAAACGTAGAGAGCGAAATAATAGAATACGGCAATACGGAATTGAATTCGCCAATACGGAATTTAGAAGAAATTGAGACAGTAAGGTTTATTTGCAGCCCATAATTAAACGAAAGGATGAATGATCGTTATGACGAGAGAACAAGCAATCTTTTTTGAGACAATGGACGATCTAGATTGTGACGGCTCTCTAGAACCACTGTTTTTTGCTTATCACGATTTTATTATAGGAGATGATCTAACTAAAGATACTGATTTAGAAGTGCATCGTCGTGCGAAAGAATGTCTTTTACGATATAAACCATTGTTAAATTCAACAGTATGCTTTTATGACAAGAGAAGGGATGTTATCGACTATTTAGATTTGGATAGTGCCGAGTGGGAGTATTTGGATTATATACGTGAAGGGATGGAGATACCTGTATGAACAATAGGGAGAAGTTTATTTCGACAATTGCTGAATATGGTTTTGATATTAATAAGCCTTTTGGCATTTCGTGTTCAGGAGATGAGGACGGGGTTAATTTATCTGTAATAATACAAGGTAATGACAAAAAATTCTGGAATTCAGACGTTAGGTTAGCTGCAATTACTCATTTAATAGGTTCGCTAGATTTTAAGCATGATATGGATGCTGATTACGATCTATTTCAGAAATACATGTTGGCCATTTTAGACGCCGTCGGAAATGCTATTGACTGGGCAGCACCATATGATGAACAGCGAAATATTGAAGTAGTTAAGAAATTTATCGAGCATGCTCTTGATTCAAATATAGTTGTTGAAGCTGAACAGGAAGGACTAATCGACCAAAAGGAAGATGATATTGATTTTGGATACTAAGGAGTAGCAGCTAATTCTGTATATGTAGTTACACTGAAAAGGATTAACTCCAAGTTTGAATGGAGCTAATCCTATTTTTATGTATCAATATAATCTCTTTTCCGGGATTACGCCTCGAACTCCACCTCTAGGATTATCAATATCATCTTTATATCGGGGAATTAAATGCACATGACAATGGAACACCGTTTGTCCAGCAGCTTCTCCGCAGTTGATACCGATATTAAATCCATCAGGTTGATGTTCTTTTTCAAGAATTGCTTTTGCCTCAAAAAGAAGCATATCAATTGCTAACCGTTCATCTAGCGTAAGAGAAAAATATTCAGCAGCGTGTCGCTTCGGTAGTATTAAAATATGACCTTTGTTCACTGGATACTTATCGTAAATAGCAAAAGCCAAGTCATTTTCGAGTATGGTTTCCCTTACGGAACAAAATATACATTCCATTTTATCAGTCCTTAACATCTACAAGAAATAACTTATCCTCAAACCCACCGCGTTTATATTGTTTATTGAGTCGGACTTTCTCAAACTCATCAATAGATACACCTCTATGCTTGAGATAAGCATAGATAACCTCAACCATATCAGCGAGTTCTTCAATTTCTTCTTGGGGTGTCGCCTGATTAAATTCTTGAAGTTCTTCGCCCAATTTGTTTTTCAATTCTCTCTCGAATTGTTCGTTTGTTAATGTCTGTATAGTAAACTCTTTACCTTTCTCTTTCATAATTTGAGGTATTCTATCCCTGATTAACTTATTGTAAACAATCATTTAGCATCACCTTTCGAAGAAAATGTTTGAATGGTTTAGACAAAAGGTAAATAATCTCTAGTATACCGTTGCCATCGGGAGGGTAAAATGGGAATTTTTGAAGAGGAATATCCTTCACTAGAATCTTACTTTCGATCCGTAATCCTTTTTGGGAAAAATAGTGCGTCTTATAAATTTGCTTTGGCCAAGTCACTGCTGAGCCTTACAAATCAGAAAAATACTTTTATCAGTCTCGAAGAACTGTCTGTGCCTTTTTCTACTAACATAACTGAGCATCTGAAAATAAACGATAAGCAGACAACTTCTAAATCTAGCACTTTTTTAAATACTTGCAGAGATTATAATAAAGGCAGCGTTACTCAAGCACAATTAATTCAGGCAACCGAGAGGTACGGCTTTGTTAATGTATTAGATGCTTTTCACAACGTCAACAATGTACCACTGCCCATCAAGTTTTTTGATGTCGTCCAGGAAGGACGAAAGAAGGGCATTGTTTTAACAGACAATATCTATAAGTTAAACGAGTCGAGTCAATTTAACAATTTGGATTTTGAGATTGAAGGAAGATGGCGATTAGTTGAAACAGCCTGGTCATTAGATCTTACTCCAAATTTACTAATGGTTGATTATGATAATGAAAATAGTACTTTTTTTATTAACTCTGAAATAAGAAGAGTCGATATTACCTCTTCAAGAGAAGCACTTAATGGTTACCAAAAAGGGAAATGCTTTTACTGCTTTGATAACATAACAATTGATCCATCTTCAGGTGATCTGGCTGATGTTGACCACTTCTTCCCACATACTTTACAAAGTTTGACGCGAGTTAATCTAAATGGTGTTTGGAATCTTGTACTAGCGTGCCAATCATGTAATCGTGGAATTGGTGGTAAATTTGCTCAGATACCAAGACCTAGATATCTCGATAGGCTGCATAAAAGAAATAATTTCTTCATAGACAGTCACCATCCTCTAAGGGAGACGCTTATAAATCAAACCGGCAAAACAGAGAATCAACGGTCGAGTTTCCTAAGAGAGATGGATAAATTTGCGATTAACCAGCTAATTGTTCGCTGGGAACCAATTTATGAACATGAACCTGTTTTTTAATCTAATGTGGTCAAAATGTGGTCAATGATGCACGAACAATAAGATTCAAAAACAAAAACCCTTGGTTACCAAGGGTTTTCTTTGTTATTTTTTCACCAACAGACTTACAGCCTCCACATGACTCGTATGCGGAAACATATCCACCGGCTGCACGCTCACCAGCTTGTACTTCGTCTGCAGCTTGGCGATATCCTTCGCCAGCGTGGACGGATTACAGGACACGTACACGATGCGCGCAGGCGTCACATCCAGAAGGGAGTGAATTAGAGCGTCGTCCAGCCCGGTTCGAGGCGGATCGACCACGACGACATCGGGGCGCACGCCCTGCTTGGCCCATTTGGGCATCAGCTGCTCGGCGCGGCCTACGTGGAAGCTGGCGTTGTCGATCTGGTTGTGCTCCGCATTACGCTTGGCATCGTCCACGGCTTCGGGAATCAGCTCGATCCCGCGAACCTCGCGCGCATATGGCGCCAGCCACAGTCCGATGGTTCCGGTTCCACAGTACAAATCCAGCACGAGCTCTTTTCCAGTGAGACGCGCCGCATCCTTTACCTGATCGTACAGCTTTTTCGTCTGCTCGGGATTGAGCTGGAAAAAGGCGCGCGCAGACAAAGCGAAAGACAGGTCCCCCAGTTTTTCCGCGATCGTTGGCTTGCCCCAGAGCGAGATGGTTTTGTCCCCGAAGACGAGTGAGGTCTTCTGGGCGTTTACATTTTGCGTGATACCGACAAGCTGGGGAAGGCGAGTGCGCAGCTCCAGAATCAGTTCCTTGACGCGAGGAATGTCTGGCGTGGCAGTGACCAGCGTCAGCTGCGTCTCACCTGTTCCAAATGCGACACGTGCCACGATGGTGCGGATGACGCCTGTCCGCTTCCGTTCATCGTAGACCGCAATGCCGAGCTCCTCGAGAATTTGCTTAGCTGCCTGTACGATCTGGCTAGTCGCATCGTGCTGCACCTGACAGCCCTCCAGATTCACGAGGTTATGGCTGCCTGTCTGATACAGTCCTGCGATGAGCTTTCCGTCCTGCTTGCCCACCTGAAACTGCGCTTTGTTTCGATAGCCCCACGGATTGTCCATGCCGATGGTGTCAGAGACGGGGGGATTGTCCAACCGCGCGTATTTGCGCAGTGATTCGATGACGATCTCTTTCTTGCTTGCGAGCTGCGCCTGATAGTCCATGTGCTGCAGACTGCAGCCGCCGCATTCTTCGTAGACGGGACAGGGTGGGACGGTCCGCGACTTGGATTTCTCCACGACCCGCAGCAGGCGAGCGAGCGCATATTTTTCTTTGACCTCTGTCACTTCCGCATGTACGACTTCCCCTGGCAATGCTTTATCGACAAACACGATTTTTCGTTTGAAATAGCCGATCCCTTCGCCGTTGATGCCCAGACTTTTGATGGTGAGGGTCATCTGCTGGCCGACGCGGATACTGGCATCTTGTTCCTTTTGATACGGTTTCATTAGTTACCGGTTCTCCTCAATCATTGGATTGTTCCCTTATTATAGAGTATATTGATCGAGTATGCATGGGGGAGGCATTCCTCACAGATAATGGCAACTTCCTCCCAAGGCATGTTTTTGTTATAATAATGCGGAGAATTCATGAGGGAGTTGTGGCGCTAGATGCAAGAGCTATTTGAAAAAATGAAAGAATATCTCAATATGGATACCGAGATTTCCTTTGACGAGTTTGACGGATACTATAAAAAAGTGGTTGCGTTCCTAAACGACAGCTGGCAAGACTTGAACGAAGACGACACGATGCACATGCTGTTCGTCCTCGATAATCTCAAGTCCAACGGGGAAGATCGTGCAAAGCGCAAAACGAAGGAAGCGAAAAAATACGCGAAAATGGCACAGCGCACTGAGATTTGGGCAAACGCGCTGATCGGCCGTCTGCGTGAAGCTGGCTTGAACGACGAAGAGATCGGCAAGCGTTACGAAGCGATCTACGAAGCCGTGTAAGAGTTGCAAGAAAAGGTCAAGAGGATGTAGCTGTCTTAGGCAGCTGCATCCTTTTTTCGTACACAGAAAGCGGCTTTTCCTGACTGTGCGCTCAGTACAATCTCTTTGACAATCGTTCCTTTTAACATTTATAATGTGAAAAAATTTGAATTAGTTTGTACGATTGCGTTGATAAGGAAGAGTAGGAGCAGTGAGCAGCGTTCAGAGAGCCGTCCCCCGTGCTGAAAGGATGGTCGCCAGCATGCATTCGAAAATCACCTTGGAGCGGTGTTCTCGAAAAAGAGGTTTGTCCCTTTTTTAGTAAAGAACAACGGATTCGTCCACGTTACCGGACGGGAGTTCCTCGATTGAACTTCCTTAAGTCTGTTTTTCGTGAGGAAAGCAGAATTGCTGAGTGGTACCGCGATGCTCTCGCCTCAGCCAGCCATGCGTGAATAACGCTGCTGGCAGGGCGGGGGCTTTTTTCGTTTCCAATCCTTTCCTACAGGATAGATACCAATGAACGGTCAGAGAGGAGTTTTATCGATATGCCAAAAACAATGCAGACAGTCAGAGTGGAAGATGTAGTAGTAGCCAATCATGCGTTAAAAGACGTGGTAGAAAAAACGCCCTTGCAAAAGAGCAAGCAGCTTTCCGAACGCTATGGCTGCAATGTCTATTTGAAACGGGAAGATTTGCAGGTGGTCAGGTCCTTCAAAATTCGGGGCGCGTACCATTTCATCCGCAGCCTGTCGGAAGAGTCGCGGGAGAGGGGAGTCGTTTGCGCCAGTGCCGGGAACCATGCCCAAGGGGTGGCTTACTCGTGCCAGGACCTGAAAATCCAAGGAACGATCTTCATGCCGACGACGACACCGCGCCAAAAAGTATCGCAAGTCAAGCTCTTCGGCGGCGAGTACGTGGAAGTGGTACTGGTCGGAGATACATTTGACGATTCATTTGCGGAGGCGATGAAGTACTGCTTGCAGGAGGAGCGTACCTTCGTACATCCGTTCGACGATCCGCTGGTGGTGGCTGGACAGGGAACGGTCGGGCTGGAAATCTTGAACGACATGGAAGAACCAGCGGATTTCGTCATCGCGGGGATTGGCGGGGGCGGTTTAGTAGCAGGGATCGGCAGCTACGTAAAAGGAGTCAGCCCTTCTACGAGGATCATCGGGGTAGAGCCAGCAGGAGCGCCGTCCATGAAAGCCGCTCTGGACAAAGGGGACGTCGTCACGCTGGATGAGATCGACAAGTTCGTGGATGGAGCAGCAGTGAAACAGGTAGGACAGCTCACCATGTCGATTTGCCAAAGTGTATTGGATGACATCGTGCTCGTGCCGGAAGGAAAAGTGTGCACGACGATCCTGGAGCTGTACAACAGCAGTGCGATTGTGGTCGAGCCTGCTGGAGCTTTGTCCATCGCAGCTCTCGATTTGTACCGGGATCAGATAGCCGGGAAAAATGTGGTATGCGTCATTAGCGGAGGAAACAACGACATTGACCGGATGCAGGAAATCAAGGAGCGCTCCTTGCTGCATGAAGGCTTGAAGCACTACTTTGTACTCAACTTCGCACAGCGGGCTGGGGCACTGCGCGAGTTCATGGAAAAGGTGCTTGGACCACACGACGACATTACCCGCTTTGAGTACACCAAAAAGAACAACAAGGAAAACGGACCGGCTCTGGTGGGAATTGAGCTGAAGTGCAAGGAAGACTACGAGCCACTCGTGGCACGCATGAAGCTGCACGGCATCAGCTACGTGGAAATCACCAACGATCCATATCTGTTTCATCTGTTGATTTAAGGTGGTTGTGTTACAACAGTTTGAGAAAATGCAAAAATGTATGAATACAGCGAAAATAAGAGCAAACAGCAGAAAACAGGAGCGAGAAAAAGATAATACGGCGTAATGTATTATAACAAGCTTTTATAAAACAGACTCTGTTGTAATACAATACAGATAACAACACAACAGGGGGTTTTATCGATGACGCCAATCACTTCTTTTTTCCGCAACCTGGAGGCAAAATGCTGTGCTGCTTGCGGTGAAACCATTCACGAGCAGGCAGAATCCTACGCAAACGAATGCTCCTCTTGCCAGGAGAAAATGAGCTACGACGCTTACAAGTACTATCACCAAAAGAAATAATGCGAGTAGTCGATATGTGAGGTGTACCACATGGTGAAAAGCCAGGGTACGCCTCTTTTGTTTGCCTGAAATGAGAACAGAAGGAATAGCAGGGAATTTCCAGAATGAGTATAGGCAGGAAATCGGTGGAGGGAGGCGTCATATGCATATCTTGCCTTTTACTGCGGACATGGTGGAGGATGCAGCGAAACTGCTGGCTTCGCGCCTTCAAAAAGACCGTTTGGCGACAGCCGCCCTGCCGCTTCGAGAGGGAGCAGGATGCCCCGATCGCGATTGAGGCCGAATGGAATAAACAAGGGACGTCTGGGGCAGCCGCGATAAAAATGGGGAGCTCGTCGGCTATCTCTTTTCGGGGAAAAAACGGCAAGTGCCATTCGCGGACAGTCCGCAGAGCTGTATCAGGATCTGTATGCAGCAGCAGCCTAGACATGGGTGGATGAAGGCTACTTTTCTCATTTTACGCTTATTCCAGCACTCACGGGACGCTATCCCTTGAAACATTCGGGGAACAAACGACAACACAATTACCGCTGCCAGGAGCACAGCTTCGGTTGGCGACCATGGATGACTGACAAGCGCTGGGAGACGTTTCTCCATGGATTCGGACCCACCATGGGCGAGAGGATAGGAAAAGGGAGGGAATGGAAATGGCAACAGCTGCAATGATAAAGGAACTGTTCCAGGCAGCACAGACGGGTAACCTCGCAAAATTGCGCGAGCTTTTAGAGGCAGACAGCTCACTTGCTAATATAGAAAACGAAGAGGGCCTGACCATATTGGGGTACGCCGCTCACTTCGGCCATAAAGAGGCGGTTGCCTTATTGGTGGATCACGGAGCCAATGTACAAGCCGTGTCCCATTCCAAAATCGCGTATATCCCGTCCAATACGGCCTTGCATGCTGCCATCGCTGGAGAAGGAGATGTGGTAGTGATCCGCTTGCTGCTCGAGCGAGGTGCGAAGACCGACATCTTTGACAGCAATGGCCATACCTGTCTGCACACGGCAGCCTTCCACGACGAGCATGTCGAGATCATCCGCCTGCTGCTTGCGTACGGAGCTGCGATCAACGAGCCAGCAAATAACGAAGGGAAGCATACTGCACTCACTCTTGCTTTGGAAAAAGGAAACGAGAAGGTCGCGGCGTACCTGCGACAAAACGGAGCGATCTGAGCAGTCATACACAAAATAAATTCGAGCCTACTGCATACAAAAGCCGCTGAGGACTCATCCACAGCGGCTTTTGTACAGGGCTCTCCTATCGTGTGCTGGGAGCGCTGGTTTTGGCCTGTGCTTGTTTTTTGACGTAGTCGATCAAACCGAGCTGGAAGCCCTCCTGGGTGAGCAAACGCTGAGCCTCATACGTACCGGAGTAGTAGGCCAGGACATGTGGGTCATTTTCCAGAATCTCTTTACAGGCAGCGTCTTGTGACAGCTCCTGGTACCAATCGGCTTGCTTGATCTGGGCTACTAGGTCCTCATAGGCAGGCTCCGGCTTTTTCCAAGGGTTTAGCCTGTGAATGATTTCTCCGAAGATCGCGACGACGACCAGAATGACAATAAGAAACATGGCTGTCACCTCATAGGTTGGTTCAACACCATGTTACCACTCTGTAGAACCTCTTTGCTACGAAAGAAAGCTGTTCACTTGCAAAAGGAGTGAAAAGCGGGCATTCTAGGAAAGAGAAAAAGGAGGGAAAGTATGTTTCATCCTCTTGTGTTTGACAATATCAGGGTTGTATTGGAGGGAGCGGTATACGACCGTGATTTTGAAGGAGCGATCTTGATTACGGGACGCTCTGATGTGATGGATATGGCGACGTTTCATCGCTTGTTTCAAATCGAGTTCAAGCTGGCGGAAGCAGCAGAGAAAGAGGAGGCAGTCACCGCCCAGATGCAGCTGCGTACTGGACTTGCCGATATTGCGGCGGAGCAGCTCGAGCAGCCATTGACTGACCAGATTGGCTGCACAATTTGCATCCATTTTCATTTGCCCATGAATGTGAAAAGCGAGATTCCGGAAGAGGCGAAAGCGATCACGAGTATGCTCAACGATATCTGGGGCCATCGCCCGTACATCACGCATCTATTAAAAGCACGCATGGAGGAGAGTCGATTTGAATGGCCTCCTGAGCGAGTAGACAACCAGATTACCCTCGATTTTTATCGGAAAATTGATGAGGGCAATATTGATGATCTTCGCGATTTGATCGATCATACGATAGAGTCTTTGCAGCAGCTCCAAGTCTATTTGGATAAACAAGCATAAATTTTGGTACAGCCATTTACATTTCTCATGAGGCGTATTATTATTTTGTTAACCTTATTTATAAAATGGTTAACAAATGGAGGCTCGTACATATGAGAAACGAAAGACTGAGATGGCTTCTTTTATCTGCAATTTTTGCTGCGATTATGGCAGTCCTGTCTCAATTGACGATTCCGCTGCCCTTGATCCCGATTACAGGGCAGACTTTGGCGGTAGGTCTGACCGCGACGATATTGGGTAGCCGCTATGGTACCTTGGCGATATTCATCTACGTCCTGCTCGGGGCGATCGGACTCCCTGTCTTCACGGAAGCGAGCGGCGGTCTGCAAGTCTTGTTTGGGAAAACAGGCGGGTATATTTTCGGATTTATCCTGACCGTTTACGCCACGGGTCTTATTTTGGAAAAGGTGGGCTTCACTTTGAAAAATGCCATTATCGCAAACATCGTGGGAATGGTAATCACGCTGATCTGCGGCTCGGTCCAATTGAAATTCGTCCTGGACATTCCTTGGGACAAAGCAGTGGCATTTGGAGCTACCCCGTTTGTGGTGGTAGGGGTCGTCAAAGCTGTTCTGGCATCGATCATCGGGATCAAGGTCAGAGAGCGTTTGATTGCGACACGCCTGCTGCGAATGGAACAGCCGACGATCCGCTAACAAACAGAATCATCTCTCGAAGCCATCCCTTCAGCGGATGGCTTTTTTTCGCATAAACTCCTTTTTGTGCCGGATACTATCGATGACATGCTTTATGACACGAGGAGGAAAAGATGAACGAGACCATTACTGGACCAAAAGGGCTTCCCATTACAGGCAACCTGCTTTCGTTTCGGCGCAATCCTCTCCAATTTATCCGCTCGGCATCAAAGTCGCACGGTGATGTGGTGCTGTTTCGCTTTGGTCCCAAACGGAATGTCTATTTATTAACCAATCCGGATCATATCAAGGAAGTGCTGGTCACCAAGCAAGCCCATTTTCGGAAGGGTAAAGGGCTGCAGGTAGCAAAGGCGGTAGTGGGCGATGGAATTCTCACCAGTGAAGGCAAAAAACATCTGCGGCAGCGCCGATTGATGCAGCCTGCCTTTCATCGGGAACGCATCGCGACTTACGGGGACGTCATGGTCAGGCAAGGTGTGGATCTCATGTCCGAGTGGAGGGATGGGGACGTACGCGATATCCATCACGACATGATGAAAGTCACACTGGCGATCATTACGGAAACGATGTTTGGAAAAAGCGTCAAGGAAGGAGCATCCGAGATCGGTCACGCGATCGATGTAGGGCTCCGCTATGTCGCGAATAAAGCCTCTTCCTTCATCGATATTCCTCTCTCTGTGCCGACGCGGAGCAACCGCGAGTTTTTGGAGTCGAATGAGCTGCTGGATAAAACGATTTTTTCGTTGATTGAGGCAAGGCGCAATAATGATGAGCCAGGGAAGGATCTCTTGGGGATGCTGCTCGCAGCACGTGATGAAGAGGATGGAACCGGAATGACCGATGAGCAGGTGCGCGACGAGGTCATGACGATCTTTGTCGCGGGACATGAGACGACCGCCAATACGATGTCGTGGATCTTCTACCTGCTGGCCCGTCATCCAGAAGCAGAGAAGAAGCTGCATGAAGAGCTGGCGACGGTCCTGGGAGAGAGACTGCCCACTGTAGAGGATCTTCCGGAGCTTAAGTATACCAATCTTGTCGTGTACGAGTCGCTGCGCCTGTATCCGGCTGCGTGGACGATCAACCGGGAAGTAGTCGAGGAAGTGGAGATTGGGGGACACACGTATCAGCCAGGGGAAACGCTGATGATGAGTCAGTATGTCATGCACCGCGATGAGCGTTTCTACGAAAACCCGGATGCCTTTATCCCGGAGCGGTTTGCGACAGATTTGCTCAAACAAATCCCGACATTTGCCTTCTTCCCGTTTGGCGGTGGTCCGCGTGTATGTATCGGGAACAACTTTGCTTTGATGGAAGCCACCTTGCTCTTAGCTACGTTTGCCCAGCGCTATCAGCTGAGGCTGGCTGAGCCTGGTCAGATCGTGGAGCCTGAACCTCTCGTGACCTTGCGTCCGAAAAACGGTTTGCGGATGCGTATGGAAAAAAGAGGGTAAATATCGTTCTGAAAACAAAAAAAAGGCATCTTTTCACGAACGGATGTGCCGCATTGTGTCAGATACCGAACTGGGGGTTATTTATCACTGAAAGCAACATGCTTACATCTTGTACTATATCAAACAAAAATAAAGAATATGTTAACGGGATATAAATCTAAATAAACTACGAAGTGTAGAAGGGGATGGTGAAGGAGAAGCTGCTTCCTATCCCCAATTCGCTGTTTACCGTGATTTCACCGCCATGACGACGGACAATGCTCTGGCAGATGGTCAAGCCGAGTCCGGTCCCGCCGTTGTTGCGATTCCGTGATTTTTCCGCCCGATAAAACTTGGTGAACACCTTCGGCAAATCCTCTGCAGCGATGCCCTCCCCTTTATCAATCACGGAAAACAAGACATGGCCTTCCCGTTGATCACAGGTGATCAGGACGGAGCCGTTTGGCTTGTTGTAGTAAATTGCGTTGTTGATCAAATTTTCCATGACGCGGCGCAGGCGGTTTTCATCCGCTTCGATGTGGAGCTCGTTGGAGACGCGAAGCTTCCACTGAAAGGAAAGACCTGCCTCCTGGATCTTCGCCACATAATCCTCGATGATTCCTTTCATGAACGTTTTGACGTGAATACGGCTGATATGGAGTCGTACCTCGATGCTCTGCTGCGTGAAATCCTGCAGCTCGTCCAGCAAATGCTCCAGATCCAGCGTTTTTCTCTCGATTTTGTTCATTTGCTTTTGAATCCGAGCCAGATCGGTCACGCGCCCGGTCCCGATATACGAAGCATATCCTTTGATCGTGGTCAAAGGAGTGCGGAAATCGTGGGCAATCGCCGCGATCAGCTCGGATTGGCGTTCCTCGGAATAGCGCAGCTCGTCCACCATATCCCCAAAATAGCGGAACAGCTGCCCAAACTCATCATGGGAGCGATACGTAAAGGAGACCAGGCGTTTTCCCTCGCGTATTTCCTGCGTCACGCGAGAAAGCTCACTGACGGGCCGCAATATCCAGCGAAGGAAGAGCGCTAAAAGCACCAGTCCGACCAGCAGGATGCTTCCGTAAATAAACCAGAGCATCATGGAAACGCCTTTTGTCGCCATAATGTCATAGTCGTCTGTGTAAAAGTAGATGACTGTTTCCCCTTTAAGCGGAGGCTCCTGCTGAAAATGGTATTCGGCTACAACCTTCAAGTCTCCCTTTTTCGGGGAGGGGCGAGCAGGGGAGGGGGCGGGTACTTTCAGGTCGTATGCCTGCGAGGTCTTGTTGAAGATGATGTTGCCATTCGCATCCTTTACGACCATTCGGTACATGAGATCCTCGGGAAGCTGCTTCTCCAGCTCCTGCCGTTCTGTCGGGTCCTTGAAATTGCTGGAGCGCAGCAGCTGATTCAGGCGCACCTTTTCCGCCGTGTCCTTCTCGTACTGATACTGCGAGTGGCGGTCGTTTTTCAGCTGATCAACGATGATGTCCTGGAAGACAAACTTGAACAGCAAAATGTTCAGGGTCAGCAGGCCTATAAAAGATAGAAACAGTTTGTTGCGCAGACTCATTTAGAGCTTCTCCCCGATAAATACGTAGCCTGTCCCCCATTGCGTCTTGATGAACTGGCGGTCCATCTCCAGTTTTTCACGCAGGTTTTTGATATGCACTGTGACGGTGTTGAGTGAACCGTAGCCATATCCCCAGACGCGGTCGTAGATCTGCTCGCGGGTAAAGACGATCCCGGCGTTTTCCGCCAAGAAGGTGAGCAGCTGAAACTCCTTGGTGGACAGCTCGATTTTTTGGTTGCTGACGTAGACGGAGTACGTCTCTTTATGAATTTCCAGGTCCTTGAACTTCAACATGGTAATAGGCGAGGTGGCGGATTCCTTCTCCGGCTGTTCTTCTGTATGCTTGCGAATGCGTTCATAGCGGCGCAGATGAGCCCGGATGCGAGCCAGCAGCTCTTCGGTGTCAAAAGGCTTGGTGATGTAGTCGTCCGCTCCAATCTCAAAACCGACGACCTTGTCGACAGCCTTCCCTTTCGCACTTAAAAAGAGAATAGGGAGATCCCATTCCCGGCGAATTTGGGAGCAAAGCTCGTAGCCGCTCATGTTTGGCATCATGATGTCGAGCAAAATCAGACTCGGCTTCTTTTCGCCATTTTTCAACAAATCGAGCGCATCCTCGCCACTCTCAGCGGTGGACACCTCGAATCCTTCATTCTCCAATATATCCTCTAGCAATTCGATGATTTCCAGATTGTCATCTACAATCAAAATATGATCTTTCACCGGATCTACCCCCAGTTACTTCATTATATAAGTGTTCGCGCATAGGCAATCAAAATAATTTAATTACTAATGCCTATCATACCATGCAAACAGTAGGTAAGGGCAAGTGAACCTCCAAAGTCAATAGGAAATGCGAATAAGTGAGGTCACATCCTGACACCAGGTCCTAAATTTCGTCAGAAAAAGCCAGAGACGCGAAGTCCCTGGCTTTACATTTTTTTGCCGAACTACTGTTTTTTTGCTTGATTTTCCGGCAACGATGCAGCTTGCACCGCGTTTTCCTTTTTCGGAGTTTCAGCCTTTGCTACCAGAGCGGGTACGTTCAGACGCTTTGCGCCAACGTAACGCTTGCTCCAATAGTAGGGGTCGCTCAGCTTCGTGTTCACGACACCGCGACCAGTTTCCGAATGCACGAATGTGCCGTTTCCGATGTAGATGCCCACATGCGAGATGCTGCGACCGTTGGTTTGGAAGAAGACCAGATCACCAGGCTGTAAATCGCCTTTATCGACTGGAGTTCCCACTTTGAACTGAGCAGCAGAATTGTGTGGCAGGTCTACACCTAACGCATCAAATACGTAGCGCGTAAATCCGGAGCAGTCAAAGCCCTTTTTCGTGGTGCCGGCAGATTTGTAAGGGACACCGTACAGATCGCTGACGACATCTGTCAGAGGAGAATTCGCCTCCGCAGCTTGTGCAGCGCCGGTTCCCATTGCAAGCAATCCGACGATAAACAAAGATACTAGCAACTTGCGCAAAAGAAACTGCTCCCTTCTAGAGCCTACGAGGTTAGCTGAAGGATTCGGTCGAAAGGACTCCCTAGGCTGCCAAAAAGCGCAACCATTCACCCCAGAAATACATGGTTCCCCCGTTTCCGCCTAGCGGAACTCGGCTATTTTCGATGTTTTTTTACACGCACTCCTAAAGGGATTCGCTGCAAGTCCGTGTTTTCCTTTTTTTGCACCACTTATTCACAATTTCGTCACAATATTTTGTCTGATCCTGTAACGAAAACGCTCGAAATTGCAAGAGAAAGATGCGGGAAAAGGCATGTCCGATTAGGGCAGGAAGGAGCATCCGTCCAAGGACGGAGACAAAAACCAACCGTCCGCCCGTTATGGGGCGCCTATGCTGGAGGATACAATAAGGCCATAAGGTTAACACCTGCACCAATGAAGGTGATTGGAGGGAAGGATGGAATGAGCGAACGGTCTGGCAAGTTCTTACTCGGGCTGGTTCTGCTCCTGATCGGTGGGCTGGTTCTTCTTGATCAGATAGGGATTGATTTTGGTGATGTTCTAGGATGGGTCATTCCCGGTTTGATCATGGTTTACGGAGCTCGCAAAGTACTGGGCCATGGAGGCTCCCGCTTCTGGGGAGTGCTGATTTTCACCTTTGGTCTTCTGATGCTGATTGGGAAGCTGCACCTGCTGTTTCACGGCATATTGGCGATTGGGTTGATCTATCTCGGATACAGTCTGCTCCGCCATAAAGATTCTCCCAAGGAGGCACCAGCCGAGTGGGAAAGACAGTGGGCACAACGAGTTTTAAAGGAAGACGCCCTGGATCATTGGGAATCGGGCATGACGAAAAAGTAGAGCCACTTGTTTTTGGATGAAACCAAACGATGTGATATGATGAGGAGGAAATAACAAATGAGTATTTTTAGACGCTTGCGTGACCTGACAGTAGCTTCGGTGAATGATGCTTTGGATTCCATGGAAGATCCGGTAGTTATGCTCAACCAGTACATGCGTGACATGGAAGTGGAAATTGGACAGGTTGAGGTGGCGGTTGCCCGTCAGGTAGCTTTGGAGAAAAAGTTCCGTCAGCAATGGGAGGAAGCTGTAGCCCTAGTTGAAAAACGCGATCGCCAAGTGAAGCTCGCGCTGACAGAAGGGGAAGACGAGCTGGCACGCCGCGCTCTGGCTGACAAGAAGCAGTACGAGGGCCGTGCTCAGGAATATGAGACTCTCTACTTGTCCGCAGCGGAAGCAGCAGGCCAGATGCGTGAAAAACTGGCGGAGCTTAAAGAGGAATTTTACAAGATGCGAGCGAAAAAGTTTACGTTGATGGCTCGTGCCCAAGTAGCTCGCACACAAAAGCAGGTCAATTCTGCTGTCGTCGGTATCGGGAATCAGACAGCTGGCCGAGGATTTGCCCGCATGGAAGAAAAAGTGATGCGGATGGAAGCGGAAGCGCAAATGAGCGGACAATGGCGTCAAACGAGCATGGGCTTGAGCAACGCTCTGTCTGAACTGGAAAAAGACGATTTGGATGCAGAGCTGGCTAATATCAAAGCATCCTTGAAAGAAAACAAAACATCGGCTGCACCCGAAACAAAGGCCTGACTTACAGGAACAGGGGCGCCAGATGTAGAATAGATTGTGGCAATTAGGCAGCCTGTCAACCAGGCTGCTTTTCCCCTAGGAGGTTCTATTCTTGGCAGATTTTTTGGTCTTTTTACGACGATTTATCGCTGAGCCTGGACGCGTCGGTAGTATTACCCCCAGCTCTCGGTTTTTATGTGAGCGAATGTTAAGCCGTGTCAATTGGGACAAGGCGAATGTCATCATGGAACTTGGACCGGGGACGGGTGCATTTACCCAAAGGATCTATCAAAACATTTGTCCAGATGCTAAGTACGTGCTTGTGGAGCGCGATGCCCAATTTCGGACCATGCTGCAGTCCCGGTTTCCCGATGTTATGATTCGGGAAGAAGCGACCATGCTGTCTCACTACTTGGAGGAATTGAAGCTTGGCCAGGCGGATGTCATCATTTCAGGGCTGCCCTTTGCCAATTTTCCGAAAGAACTACGGGAAGCAATCCTGGAACAAGTCCAGTCCGTACTGGCTCCAGGGGGGCTATTCATTACATTCCAATATTCGCTACAACTCCAAGCTGAGCTGCAGGAGCGATTTAGCTGGGTCGAAACCGATTTTACTCTGCTGAACATTCCACCTGCATTCATTTATACATGTCGTAATGGACAGAAGTGAAGATAATCGGCATGGGGCGTAAGAGAGGAGACTTTCGTGAAGCTGTCCCGCGTGCACAAAATGTTGGCTGGTGTCCTGATCATCTTGACGGGGATTGGTCTCTTTTTAGACAGTTTGCATATTATTTCGTTCGGGTTGTTTGATTTGTGGCCGATGGTGCTGGTCTATTTTGGTTTTCGCCTATGGGGGCAGCATAAACGAGTCGGCGGCGGCATCCTATTTTGCCTTGGCGTGATCATAGCATTGGAAATGTGGTTTGGCATCGGGATCGATGACTTGTTTGGGTTGGTCATCCCCGCCTTGTTTGTTTACTTTGGATATCGACTGATTCGCGGCAAAACGCGGGAATCGGATCCAGTTGTCAAGTGGTTCTCGAAAAAGGAGCACGCAGCTGGAGCGGTAATGCCCGAGGAACCAAGCGTGGCGAAGCCCGAGCCAATCGAGGTGCGAAGCCATACTCGCTCGTTACCAAAAGATTCCCGCAGTTCGCTGATCGGGGACTTTCATCTGACTTCCGGCCGTTTTGAGCTGAGTCATTTGCATGTTTGGCATGGGATTGGCGATGTGGTGATTGATTTGTCGCGCGCGATGCTGATGACGGAAGAAGCGCAGCTGAACATCGAGGGATGGATAGGCGACGTGACGATCTACGTGCCTGTCGATCTGCCGGTATCCGTATCGGCTGAGCTGTCTGTCGGCGATCTGGAGGTTTTCAGTAACCGTCAGGGAGGCATCAATCGCAGTATCATGATTCGCTCGGATCATTACGATCGGGCGGTAAATAAAGTGAGCTTGCATATCTCGCTGCTTGTCGGCGATATCAAAGTCAAGTACATCTAGGAGGTACTGGCGAATGCGTCGACAGCGATTAGCGAGTATTCAATGGCAAAGTGTCCGCTACGGCATGGGATTGTCCATAGCTACGGTCACCGTGGCGTTTGTTTGTTTTTTTGCGCTTCATCTCGTTTGGAAAGACGATCCGCAGCTGGTCCGTTGGTACTCGGAGCTGATACAGGATCCTCGGGTGCATCTGTGGACGGTTGAGTATTTGGGAATAGAGCTTCCGCCAGAGCCGGATTGGGTCGCGCAGCTGATGGCGGTCGTGGTTTCCCTGCCTGCCGGTGCATTGGTGGGGCTGATCTGCTCCTATATATACGGGAATCTGCTAAAAAAGCGGGTGAGCGTTCTGTGGGAAGCAGCCATGAAGCTGGGACGGGGGATGCTATCCTACCGTGTTCCGGAGCTTGGTGTCGATGAGATCGGCGAGCTGGGCTGGCAGCTGAACCGGCTGGCGTCCCAATGGGAAGAGCAGGTGGCATCCCTGCAGCGTTTGTCCAATCACAATGCGGCACTGGCAGACCAGCTCAAGCAGGCTGCCGTGACGGAAGAGCGGCAGCGGTTGGCGCGTGAGCTGCATGATGCTGTCAGTCAGCAGCTGTTTGCGATCGCCATGACGACAGCCGCACTGAAACGGCTGATCGAAAAGAATCCGCAGCGTGCGGCGCAGCAGATCGAGCTCGTAGAGGAAATGGCGGCAGCAGCCCAGGCG
Organism: Brevibacillus centrosporus; assembly: GCF_046622605.1. Lineage (NCBI taxonomy): Bacteria > Bacillati > Bacillota > Bacilli > Caryophanales > Paenibacillaceae > Brevibacillus > Brevibacillus centrosporus. The sequence continues at coordinate 996,510 of NZ_CP176856.1, forward strand.
GAGATGCGTGCCCTTCTTTTGCATCTGCGCCCGGCAACCCTGCAGAACAAGACGCTAAAGGAAGCCATTCTGGAACTGTTGGATGAGCTGACACGTAAAAATAGCATGGAGATTACCTGGGAAATCGAAGCGGTCGCGGGATTGCCAAGCGGCATCGAGGACCATTTGTTCCGCATTTTGCAGGAATCTCTCTCGAATACGCTTCGCCATGCCAAAGCCAGCCAGATCGCCGTAAAGCTGTTTACGTTGCAGGATCAGGTGAGACTGCGTGTGACGGATGACGGTGTTGGCTTTGATCCGGAAGGGGAGAAGCTGACCTCGTACGGCTTGCGCAGCATGCAGGAGCGGGTAACAGAAGTGGGTGGATCGATGGAGATATACTCCGCGGTCGGAAAGGGGACGCAAATCGAAGTGCGGATTCCTCTGATGTCACAGACGGAACGGGAAGGGTGAATGTATCTGTGATTCGCGTATTACTGGTAGATGATCACGAGATGGTACGGATGGGATTGGCTGCGTATTTGTCCACGGAGGATGACATCGAAGTCGTAGCAGAGGCGGGCAACGGCGAAGAAGGGGTGCGCCTGACGGTGGAGCTTCGCCCGGATGTCGTCCTGATGGATCTGGTCATGGAAGGCATCGGCGGTGTAGAAGCGACCAGACGGATTCGAGAGGCTTGTCCGGGGAGCAAGGTCATCGTGCTGACGAGCTTTATCGATGATGAAAAGGTGTATCCTGTGATTGAAGCCGGAGCCTTCAGCTACTTGCTGAAAACCTCCCGGGCAGCCGAAATTGCTAGGGCGATCCGATCCGCAGCCGCTGGAGAGCCAGTATTGGAATCACGGGTGGCAGGAAAGATCATGGCCCGTTTCCGTCACGGTCAAGAAGCACAGCCACACGAGCAGCTAACTCCTCGTGAGCTGGAGGTGCTGAAGCTCATCGGGCAAGGCAAATCCAATCAGGAAATTGCCGACGAGCTGATTATCGGCATCAAGACCGTTAAAACACACGTCAGCAATATTTTAGCCAAGCTAAACGTTGAAGATCGTACTCAGGCAGCGATTTACGTGCACACCAACCACCTTGGCTGACAAGAGAAAACAGCTCACCCTGCAAGAGAGGGTGAGTTTTTTTTGTTTATGTGGTAAAGATAGTAAGTAATAGATTTGGAAAGGAGGGGACGGGCTATGAGGCACAAACCTCAGACACGCTCCAAGGTGCTTTCGGCTGACAACGGTGTAGATTTTGTGGGAGATGTACACGGTTGTTACGACGAATTTATGGAATTGCTGAAGCGTTTGGGTTATGAGCGAAGCCAAGAAGGTACGTTTCGCCATCCCCAGGGCAGAAAGCTCCTTTCCCTCGGCGATATCACGAGTAGAGGCCCACATTCTATCAAGATGCTACAGTTCTTTATTCAACATATTGCTGCTGGCGTAGCGGAGATGGTGGATAGCAACCACGGCTGGAAGGTTGCCCGCTGGCTGGACGACAGACCGGTCACCTTGGCACATGGTGACGAGAAGGTGGAAGAAGAGTTTCGGGTATACCAGCAGGAGTTCGGGCCCAAAAAAGCTTCCCTGCTGCGAGAGCAGAGCCGCAGACTGCTCTTTTCGTCTCCTTCCCACATGATGGTCAAAAAAAACGACAAGCTTGTCGCTGTCGCCGTCCATGCGGGGATCAAGGACGATTACATCGGCCTAGAATCGCCTGCTGTGCACACGTTCTGTCGATATGGCGACGTCGCGGGTACCGGACCAGACGGGCGTCCCATCCGCAGGGAGTGGGCCAAAGAAAGAAGAGGGTACGAGCCTTTGATTGTCTGGGGGCATGACCCTCGTCCGGAACCGGAACGCCAAAACGGTACACTCAATATCGACCAGGGCTGCGTATTTGGCGGAAAGCTGACCGCCTATCGCTATCCTGAGGACGAGCTTGTGAGTGTACCGGCAAAGGAAAATTATTCGGGTCTGTCAGATACGCCGCTGACGCGTTATACCGCAGACTGAGAGTCTTTGTTCTTCTTGTTCTTGGAGGCTGTCCACTGCTCGATGGTGTTTTTCGAAGTGGAGTGGATTCCTACAGTTGCGAGCCCGGCAGTGACCCCTTCCATCAGAGCTGTCTTCCAGTCAAAGTCAGGGGCGTACAGCCACTGATTCACCATGTAGATCCCGATAATCAAGACCACTGCTACCCAGCTTCGCAGCTTTTTCGGAATGCGAAAGACATCGGCTAGGGTAGCGGTGGCCGCCAGGGCAAATGCGATAATCAAGCCCAGATCAAAACCCATGCTGCCCCAACTCCCTGTTAAGATTTCAGTTTTTCGTACAAGCGTCTCAGAATGACGGCCTCTGCCCAAAGGGGGAGCGGATTGTCAGCCTGATGTCGCCAGTCCTCATTGGTCAAGAGTCCCTCATCAAACATCCAGTCGATGGCTTCCTGTTTCCAGTCGGGCACGTCGCTGCCACCTCCATTATTCGGGTTGCCGTTTCCGCCTCCCGGGTTTTGCGTTCCGCTGCCTCCGCCGCTAGCGGGCGGGGTAGTGGTAGGAGTAGGAGCCGTCTTTGGCGGCTGGTACGTCAGATTGGCGTACTCACAAAAGGCGCGAACGACGGCCTCCGCGAGACTTTGCCAGTCCTTGCTGAGTTTATCCGCATCCAAAGGGTTATCAGCGAAGCCGTATTCGACGATGACTGTCTCCACGCTTCCCGTCTCGCGGTTCATGTAATAGTAGTCCTGACGCGGGTTGTTGGGGAGTGTCCGGGTGAAGATACGCCGGTTTGGAACTCCTTCTGCCTCCAGCTCTTCTGCGATGAGCCGTGGAAAGGCAGCAGTTCCGTAAATGGAGTAGATGACCTCGGAGCCGCGTCCACCACCTGCATTGATATGGTTGGAAATGCAGTAACGAGCTCCGCTGCCTCGGACTAGCGCCGCACGATCTTCGCTTGGCAAGGTCACATCGGATGATCTCGTCACGGCAACGGGGATTTGCATTTCTTGAAATCGGCGGTATTGATAGAGGGTAATGTTTAGGGTCATTTGTTTTTCCGTAAACTGCGCACTGTTTCCACCGCCAGGGTCCACGCCGCCGTGTCCAGCATCCAGAATGACGATAGGAGCCATGTTTTCATCACCTCATGCAATCAGCATATGCTTGGAAAAGCAAACATGTTGAGGGCAGTCTCATCATTTTTCCTAGTGACAATGTACATATGGCCTAACTATGGTACAATAAAAGGGTTCGTAATTACGCAAAGAGGATGGTAATGTATTGATGGCTTGGTACAACTGGGTAATCCCGATCGTTACACTTTTGCTCGGCCTGGTAGGCGGTTTTGCCGGCGGGACTTATTATTTGAAAAAGCAGATGCAGAACATGCAAATGGACGAAAAACAGCTGCAAGCCATGGCTCGTTCGATGGGTATGAATTTGAACCAAAAACAGCTGAAACAAATGAGCCGCACCATGAAAAATATGAAAATGCCAAATAAATTCGGGAAATAAACAAGCGGAGGGGTGTCGCTATGGGTCCGACCCGTCTGCGCTACACGATGATTGGTTTTATTCTTGGCGTTTTCGTCGTGTATTTGAAAGAGCTGCCTTTGGGTGAAGGGACCCGGTTTGCAGCACCTTTTTACGGAGCGGGCATCGGCCTGCTGATTGACGGCATCATCTTGCGAATGAAACAGAGAAAAGGGAAAGAAGAGTAGGGGAGCTTGGCGAAACGCCAGGCTTTTTTCGAGAGCTTGGCGAAACGCCAGGCTTTTTTCGAGAGCTTGGCGAAACGCCAGGCTTTTTTCGAGAGCTTGGCGAAACGCCAGGCTTGTTTAAGAGCTTGGCGAAACGCCAGGCTTTTTTCGAGAGCTTGGCGAGACGCCAGGCTTGTCCGAGAGCTTGGCGAGACGCCAGGCTTGTTTAAGAGCTTGGCGAAACGCCAGGCTTTTTTTGTGCCCATGTACCTGAAAAAGGCACCTGATCATCGATCAAACGCCTTTTTACTCGTGACGGGGTAAGGGAACAAGTCCACGACTCGGATGCTTTGGCCGCTTTCGTTCGAAAACACGACATGCTCCCGGGTGAATTCACGGGGGCTCCTCAGGCCGGAAGCGGCTGCCAGGGAAAACAACCCTTCCCGTAGTTGTAGGATGTAGTTCATCACGCGCCATTGCTTCTCTTCCGGGGCCAGCGCTTCTTGGTATTTGGAATCAGTAGTTGTAATCCCAGTCGGACACTTGCCGGTGTGGCATTGAAGCGCCATAATGCAGCCGTTCGCCATCATAAATCCGCGGGCGGAGTTGACACAGTCCGCGCCGAGTGCGAGAGCGATGGCCACTTTGTCAGGTGTGATCAGCTTGCCAGATGCGAAAATTTTGAAGCGGTCACGCACGCCGTATTTTCTCGCGGTATCGTCCAGAATAAGCAGCGCAGCAAAAAGCGGTAATCCCATGCCGTCAGCCATTGCCTTGAAAGTCGCCCCGGAGCCGCCCTCAGAACCGTCAACAGTAATGAAGTCCGGAAAGATATGCAGCGCAAGCATAGTCTGAAAAAACGACTCGAGCCTGTGCGAATCGCCGACGACGATTTTGACCCCCACCGGTTTGCCGCCTTCCTCCTGCAAGGTGCCTATGAAACGAAGCGCTTCCTCTGGATTGGTCAGAAATTCAAAGCGGTTCGGCGAGTTCACTGTCTTGCCTACAGGCACTAAGCGCGCTGCTGCGACTTTTTCGGTGACCTTGGTGCCTTCGAGGTGACCGCCGCGTATTTTAGCGCCCTGATGAAATTTCAGTTCGAACGCCTTGATGTTGGAAATGCTCGCTTTGCGTTTATACTCTTCGATAGAAAAGCGCCCAGAATCATCGCGGAAGCCGAACAGGCCAGGCCCGATCTGAGAGACGATATCGGCGCCCGTAGCCAAGTGCACTTCTGCCACCCCGCCTTCCCCTGTATTGATCCAAGAGCCGCCTGCCATGAACGCGCCATTTCCTGTGGACTGAATATAATGCTCGCCGACAGCTCCGTAGGAAGTAGCAGAAGCGCCAAACATGCCTTTCAGGCGCCACGGATGCTTGCGGTTTTCCCCTACTACGATGACGTCATCATCATGCAGCAGCCAAGGCTTTACTTGATCATCTATGAATTTTTCCCTTCTGGTAAACAGCCCCTCATCGGTAATCACATATTTCTTTCCAGGTATGAGCTTCTCGTTATCTACGTGAAGCTCGCTCGTTAATTGAGGGAACATGGCGTTAGATAAATAGAAGCCGGGCTTCTCATAGTCGCGTCTTCCGCCGAAGGAGATGAGATCCGTTCGATATTTCGCGGCATAGACGAGACCGACAAAATCGGCCCGCGAAAACGGTTTCCCTTCTGTATCATTGTCAAACCAGTATTGGCGAAATTCAGGCCCTAGCTTTTCGAGCAAATAACGCATCCAGCCTAGGAAGGGGTGAGAGCGAATGATGGAGTGCTTTGGTTTTTTCGATAAGGCGTACATATAGCCGAAAAATATCAATGGAGGCAATGCTACGATAAGAAGCAGTATGACCAGCAGGACTGTAGGCACCATCTTGCTAAAACCTCCCGAAGCGTATACATCGATCATCATGAAACAGGTATAGCTTACCGCCAATTACCAATTCTCATTCTTTCTTCGGGAAACGAAGGGCAAGAAAAAAAGCGCCCCCAAAACAGGTGGACGCTCGCTGTTGGTTGTGCTTACGAAAAGATTAATTCATATACCATTTTGGTAATCAGCGTGATGGAAACGATCAAAAACAGGGGACGAACATAGCGCACGCCGGTTTTGATCGCCATACGAGCTCCGAGCGAAGCCCCGAGCAGCATGGCCACACCCATGACCAGACCTGTTACGAAAACGACCTTGCCTTCGAGAGTGAAGACAGTGAGAGCGGCGATGTTACTCGCCAGATTGAGGATGCGCCCGTTTCCGGCAGCGATGACAAAATCATAGCCGAAGAGCAGCACCATCAGGAAAACGAAAAACGAACCTGTACCCGGTCCGAAAAATCCGTCGTAGAATCCGATCAGAAAAGTAAACGGAATCCCTACGCTGAGCGTGAACTTGGTGTAGCCCTTGAAGTTGGCTACTTCCCCGAATCGTTTATTAAATAAGGTATAAACGAATATGAGGGCCATCATAATAATCACGAGCACTTTCAGGAGCTCCTGCGGAACGAATAGAACCGTCTTGGCACCGAAGTAGGCTCCGATTAGCGAGACCGGGAACAACATGTACATCAGCTTCTTGTCAAATTTGCCGCTCCGGATAAACGTAATGGAACTAGTAGCCGAAGAAATCGTGCCGGCTAGCTTGTTTGTGCCCAAAGCGAGGTAAGGGGGCATCCCAAGTCCGAGCAAAGCAGGGAGGGAGATCAGGCCGCCACCGCCTACCGTACTGTCAATAAAGGCGGCGACAAATCCGAATAATGCGAGAAAAAGTATCGTCGATAAATCCATTTCCACGAGAATCACCTAGTTTTCCATGTTTGTAATAAACCAAGTCTAGCACGGACGAACTCGATTGCAAGATGGAAATCTTTGAAATAAAAAATAATAGATTACGATACTTTGCATACCTATTTGTTGTAAAAGTGAGTCTGTTGAATTATAATAGAACTGTAGCTTGACCCATACATATTTTGAGGAGGAATGTTACAATGGCACATCAACTTCCTGCATTGCCTTACGCGCACAATGCTCTGGAACCGCATATCGACGCTCAAACAATGGAAATCCACCATGGACGTCACCACGCAACTTATGTAAACAACCTCAACGCTGCTCTGGAAGCTCATGCTGACCTGCAAGACAAAAGCGTAGAAGAATTGATCAGCAACATCGACGCTTTGCCAGAAGGCATCCGCACAGCAGTTCGTAACAACGGCGGCGGACATGCGAACCACACTCTCTTCTGGGAAATCCTGAGCCCGAACGGCGGCGGCGCTCCAGCTGGTGAACTGGCTGACGCGATCAACGCGGCTTTCGGAAGCTTTGACAACTTCAAAGCTGAATTTGCAAAAGCAGCAACTGGCCGTTTCGGTTCCGGTTGGGCTTGGCTGGTAGCAGATGGCGGAAAAGTGGCAATCACTTCCACTCCAAACCAAGACAGCCCTGTAATGGAAGGCAAAACGCCTATCCTCGGTCTGGACGTATGGGAGCATGCTTACTACCTGAAATATCAAAACAAACGCCCTGACTACATCAGCGCATTCTGGAACGTAGTTAACTGGGATGAAGTAAGCAAACGTTTCGCTGCTGCGAAATAATAGCTGCTTATCACAAAGAGGAAGGCTTGTCGCTCTATTTTCGCGACAAGCCTTTTTTTGCAGGTAAGAATGGATCAGATTTTCATCCAGTATAGTGCAGCTAAGACTTCACCAATGTGAATAACCTTTTGATAAATCGCGGTCGCTCCTCCTTGAACAGGCCACGAGAAAAAAAGTGTCGAGTGACATAATTGGAAAAAAACATAAATGTAAGTGTTTTCATTGACAAATATGTATAGTATGCCTATAATCCCTTTAGAATGACTTGTTAATCGACAATACAGTTCACATACGGTTAGGCGGAGAAAATGGAGAAAACCCTTACCCGTAAACACATGACCCTCATGGGGGAGTAGTGTGTTTATGCTGTGTAAGGGTTTTTTCCTTTTTTGTGTCTCCAATACTTGATTCACTTATGGTGGTCGATTAACAGAAGAAGAATAGAGAGGGGTCTGACAAATGAAAAAGAAGAACAAATGGTTTCATGGGGTTGCAACAGCAGCATTGCTTACATCTGTTGTGCTCGGAGGATGCTCTTCCTCTGAGGGGACAGCTGCTGGTAACACGGCAAGCACGGATGGCGGAGGAAAAAAAGAGCTAGGTTCTATCGCGTTTTATTCACCTGAGACACCTGATATGACCAAAGAGATGGGACAAGCATTTGAAAAATTGAAGCCAGGCTCGTCCGTGAATGTGCAATACGCTGGTACCAACGTACTCGTAAACCGCATGATCGCAGAGAAAGACAATCCAATGGCTGACCTTTGGTACGGCGGAGGAGGCTTCCTGCCGTTCGAGTCTGCGAAAGATAAAGGAATCATCACATCCTACACGCCGGAAGCGATCAAAGATTGGCCAGAAGTACAGGATGGCATCAAAGTTCGCGACAAAGATTGGAAGTGGATCGGTGCTGAGGTATTCGTACTTGGCTTCGTCTACAATACGGATCTGGTAAAGCCGGAAGAATTGCCGAAAACTTGGGACGATTTGCTCGATCCAAAATGGAAGGGCAAAATTCAAATGCCAAACCCTGCAGCCTCGGGTACAGCGACTCTCCTCGTACTTAGCCAGTTGATGGAAAAAGGCGAAGAACCAGGTTGGGAATATTTCAAGAAACTGGTGGATCAGATGAGTGCGATGCCGGATTCAGGATCTGCTCCTACGAAAGCGGTTGCAAAGGGAGAGGCCTTGATCGGAATTGGCTTTGACTTTATGGCGTACGAGAACAAAGCAAAAGGCGAGAAAGTAGACTTCATCGTGCCTGAAAAAACGCCAATCATCGTGAATCCTGTTTCTTTGGTAGAAAATGGACCAAATCCGGACGGGGGGAAAGCGTTCATCGACTACCTACTCTCCAAAGAAGGACAACAAAAATTGGCTGACTGGTACCATATCCCTATCTCTAAAGAAGTGCAATCCAAGACTCCTCTGACATTGGAAAAAGTCATTCCGCACGCACAGGAGATGGATGTGGATTGGGTCGTGCAAAACTACGACCGCGTACGTAACGAATGGCGTCAAAAATTCCAATAAGAGGGGGATCTTCCAATGGGATCGGTGAAGATTGAGCACTTAAACAAACAATTTAACGGAAACACCGCTTTGGAAGATGTCAATCTGGAGATTCAAGAGGGCGAGTTTTTCGCCCTCCTGGGTCCATCCGGTTGCGGGAAAACGACGACAATGCGTTGTGTAGCCGGTTTTGAGACGCCGACCTCCGGATCTATCTTCATCGGTGATCGAAACGTAAATCAGATTCCAGCGAATCAACGCAATTGCGGGATGGTTTTCCAAAGCTATGCACTGTTTCCTCATCTAAACGTCTTCGAAAATGTGGCGTACAGCTTAAATATTCGCCGTTTTTATGAAGGCGGTTTTGGCACAAAGCTATCGACATTGGCACATTTACTGAACAGAAGACTCGGCAAGGTAGATCGTGCCACCGAGCAAAAAGTCAGGGATGCTCTTGATTTTGTGGAATTGGGACATTTGGCTGATCGTCTGCCAGGGCAATTGTCCGGTGGTCAGCAGCAGCGCGTGGCACTCGCTCGAGCGCTTGTGATGGAGCCGGCTGTTTTGCTGATGGACGAGCCTCTCTCCAATTTGGATAAAAAGCTGCGCAACGTCATGCGCGTCACGATTCGGCAGATTCAGCAAAAGGTAGGGATCACGACGATTTTCGTCACGCACGATCAGGAGGAAGCCATGAGCATGGCTGACCGTGTGGCGGTCATGCACGGCGGTCGCCTGGTGCAGGTTGATACGCCTACGGCTTTGTACAGCAACCCGGCAAACAAGTTTGTAGCCGATTTTGTAGGTTCCTCCAACATCTTGAACGGAACGGTCAAAGGGGTAAATGATTCGGGTGAAACCTTGATTGAGATTGGGGAAAACAGATTCCTTCGTTCCACATACCCAACGAACAAAAAAGACGTAGAAGTCATCATCAGACCTGAGAGCATTCGCCTGTTAACGAGCGAGAAAGCAGCTGACGACGAGAACATCTTGGATGGAACGATTGAACTATCCACTTATTTGGGCCCGACGATCCGATACGATGTCAAGGTTGGCGAGTTGCGCTTTGAGGTTGATACGGTGTTCGAAGCGGGCAGTCCAATCTTGCCATCAGGAACAACGGTGAAGCTGCAAATCGATCCGAATCGAGTGGTGGCGTTATGATGAAACGTTTGACCGCAAAGCTTAATGGGTTAACCGTTCTCAAGTGGCTGATTTATCTGTTCTTCTTTGTTTTCCTGCTTGTACCGCTCTTTTCGATTTTGCTCGTCAGCTTTACAGGCCAACCTGTAAACATTTTCGGCAGCTTTACTAGCCAGAAAATATTCGACTCTACGATAAAGAAGCTCTCCAATATTTCTGTGGAAGCTTATACTTCGATCTTCAGTGAAGGAAACAGCTATTTCGCCGCTTTGATGAACAGCTTGAAGCTGGGGACAGGCGTGGCAGTTCTGGTTACAGTGATCGTACTGCCCATTGCTTATGCGTTTGCTCGAACGAAGATGCCGTTTAAGTCTTTCTTTGCGGCTTTGTGCACGATTCCGTTGATCATGCCTACGTTTATCTCTTCCCATGCCTTTGTCCTGATGTTTGGGAAAACAGGCTGGGTGACGCAGCTCTACCATAGCTTTGGTGGGGAGGGTGTCATTTTTGATGTGCAGTCCATGCTGGGGATCGTCCTCGTTCAAGTCTTTTTCTTCTTCCCGTATGCTCTGTGGCCAATGGTTGCCGCATTCAAGATTTGTGATGTCACCTTGGAAGAGGCTTCGCAAAATTTGGGAGCGAAGAGCTGGTATACGTTCTTGCGAGTCACACTGCCGCTTGCGGTTCCTGGGATCGTTTCTAGTATGCTATTGATTTTTACGGTCAGCTTTTCCGATTTTGGGACACCGATTATTTTGGCACCAAAGGAATTGAATCTGATTGTCGTAGAGTCCTACCGGGAGATTGCAGGGTTCTTTAACTGGGCAGGTTCGGCAGTATTGACTGTCATTATGCTGCTAGTCGCAGCTTTCTTCTTCTGGCTGCAACGTCTTGTGATTAAAGGGAGAGAGTACGGAACCATTTCCGGAAAACCAACGAAGCAAAAGCTGAACGACCACAAAGGAACCATTGCAGGTTTGACTATCTACACGTTTTTGGTCATGCTGGTTCCCATTTTAGCTCTAGGTTCGATTTTCCTATCCTCGATTGCGACGACATGGGGACACCATGCGTTGCCGGACGGCTATACCATGAGTCATTACAAGACCATTTTCAGTACTTCGGGTAAGAATATTTGGAACAGTATGGTGCTGGCTGCCGGTACGCTGGTGCTCAGCGTAGTGATTTCGACCTTTGTTTCTTATTTTGTTGTCCGTCGCGGATCGGGCGGGCTCGACTTCGTATCGTCCATTCCGTTGATCGTGCCTGGTATCGCGCTGGGGATCGCTCTGATCCAGACCTTTAACACAGCGCCAATCCATCTGACAGGTACGGCATTATTGCTCATCATCGCCTATACGATTCGCCGTATGCCTTACATGATTCGCTCAACGATGAGCTCGATGATGGCGATACGCAAAGACATCGAAGAGGCTGCTGTCAGCTTGGGAGCTTCCTCTCTCATCGCCGCAATCACAGTCATCGGTCCATTGATGCTGCCGGGAATTGCAGCAGGCGCCATTTTGGTTTTCGTTACGGTGATTAAGGAAACGAGTATTTCGATTCTTTTGGCTCCGACTGAATGGGCACCCATGAGCTTGGCCGTGTTCCAAAACCTGCTGCGCGGCGAATATTATACGGCGTGCGCGATGGCGATCTTGATTATCGTGATCGTGATTATTCTCCAAGCTCTGGCGAAGAAGATCACAAAAGATCAGCTCTATTGATAGTCGACAGAACAGGAAGGCAGGAGTGTGTGAGGAATGAAGGGATTTATTTTTGATCTGGACGGAACCGTCTATCTGGGAGACCAGTTAATCGAAGGGGCAGTGGAAGCTATTCACGCCTTGCGCAGCAGAGGGGATAAAGTCGTATTCCTTTCCAACAAGCCGATAGCGACCCGGCAGTCATACGCGCACAAGTTGACCAAGATGGGGATTCCTACGAGCGTAGACGATATTTTGAATTCGTCTTTGATCGTCGCTCGTTATTTACAAAATGTGTGCAAGAAAGAGGATAAGGTATTGGTGATCGGAGAAGAACCGATCCGTGATGAGCTGCGTGATCACGGTATTGCCATGAGCGAGAATCCACTGGAAGTGAGCTACGTCGTGCTTTCTTGGGATCGTCAGTTTACCTATGACCGACTCAATGACTTGTATCAAGCTGCGATTCGGGGAGCCGTTGTGATTGCCTCCAATCCTGATCGTACATGCCCGCTAGAAGATGGACAAATTCCAGATACAGGAGCCCTGATCGGCGCACTGGAGGGAGCGACAGGTACGCCCATTCAGCTCGTTGTCGGCAAGCCGTCCAAGATCGCGGCGGAGGCTGCTGTTCAGCATCTCGGTCTGGATTATGATGCTTGCTACATGGTCGGAGATCGTCTGGAAACAGATATCAAGATGGGGAATGATACGGGGATGAGCTCTGTTCTTGTCCTGACTGGAATCACTACTCGCGCGATGGCAGAAACCAGTGAGTATACTCCTCGTTATATACTGAATAGTATTAAAGACATCGTTAACCTCTGAGATAAGCATGTTATAATTTAGGGTAGTGATTCCAGTTTAATGGAGGTTAATGGAATGTACCCGATTGTTGATCTGGTCGAATGCCAGACAATTGCCGCAGTTCAGGACGAACAGCATTTAGAGATTGCGATCCGAAGCGAAGCGAATATTATCTTTTTGCTTACAGGGTCGATTTTCAACATTAAAGAGCTGGTGGATCGAGTCAAAGCCGTCGATAAACACGTATTCTTGCACATGGAGTTTATCGAAGGTATCGCAGCAGATAAAAGCGGTGTCGCTTATGTCGCCAAAAATATAGCACCGACAGGGATCATCTCGACAAGAAGCAGCCTGATCCGGGTGGCAAAAGAGATGAACCTGATGGCGATTCAACGGATTTTTTTGATCGATCGTAATGCCGTGCTCAAAGGAATAAAAGTAATCGAGCAATCCTTGCCTGACGCAGTCGAGGTAATGCCAGGTGTCATGCCTCGCGTTATTCAGGAGATGACGAACTTGACGCCTTTGCCGATCATTGCAGGTGGATTGATCGATACCAAAAAAGAGATTAACGAAGCTTTGGCCGCTGGAGCACTAGCTGTCTCTGTCGGAACAAATGAATTATGGTCGTAGCACCATAGCATTTTCATAAGGGAAGAGAACAAGAGAACCCCCTGTGGAGAAGCTGCAACTTGACATGTTCAAGTTGCTCTTTTTCATGGGGGTTTTCTGTTTCTTTTGAACAACCAGCACATGCAAATAGAGAGGGAGAGCGGAGATGAACACTCATTTTTCTGCGAATAATCGGACTGCTGTCCTCACCAGTATGGCAGACAAAGAATTGGACCTGCTGGTGATCGGGGGCGGGATTACGGGAGCGGGGATTGCACTCGATGCGAGTCAGCGAGGGATTCGCGTCGGCCTGTTGGAGAAGAACGACTTCGGGTCCGGCACCAGCAGCCGTTCGACGAAGCTGATCCATGGCGGATTGCGTTATTTAAAGCAAGGAGATGTCAAACTCGTACAGGAGGTAGGCCGTGAACGAGCCATCTTGTACAAGAATGCACCGCATCTCGTTGTTGCGGCTCCGATGCTGCTCCCTGTTTACAAGGGAGGGACGTACGGATATCTGGCGTCCTCTGTTGGACTGTACGTCTACGATTGGCTCGCAGGGGTAGAGCGTAGGGAACGGCGCAAAATGATGAGCAGGGAAGAGACGCTGCGCCTCGAACCACTGTTGAAAAAAGACGGCCTGAAGGGCGCAGGCTACTATTACGAGTACCGAACAGATGATGCGAGACTTACGCTGGACATCATGAAGACCGCCTGGCGACAAGGAGCAAGCATCGTCAACTATACGGAGATGACCGAATTTATTTACCGTGGGCAGAAGGCAGTTGGAGTCAAGGTAACGGATCGTCATTTAGGAAAGACATACGAGATTTATGCGAAAAAAATCGTCAATGCAACGGGACCGTGGGTGGATGGCGTACGGAAGCTCGATGGCTCACTGAAAGGGAAGCGTCTCTATTTAACCAAAGGTGTGCATCTGGTTGTGGAAAAGGATAAGCTGCCGGTTACGCAATCTGCTTACTTCGATACTCCGGATGGACGCATGATGTTCGTCATTCCACGTGGGAATATCACGTATGTCGGCACCACCGATACAGGCTACAAGCAAGACATCGATCAGCCGCGCACGACAAAAGAAGATCGGGACTATTTGCTGCGAGCAGTGAACGCGATGTTCCCAGATGTGAAGCTGGAAGAGAAAGACGTAGTGTCTCATTGGGCAGGGCTCCGTCCACTCATCTATGAAGAAGGAAAAGGCCCATCTGAGCTGTCTCGCAAAGATGAGATATTTATCTCGGATTCAGGCCTGATCACCATCGCTGGCGGAAAGCTGACGGGATTTCGGAAAATGGCTGAAAAAGTAGTCGATTTGGTCGCGGTAGATTTATCCAGGGAGTCAGGCCGTCGATTTGACGCTTGTCGTACAGATCAAACCGTGATCAGTGGTGGTGAACGTATGGGACATACCGATTATGCAGCCTGCAAGCAGGAGCTTTTGCAAGCGGGCGTGTCCAAAGGGGTAGATGCTGCCACTGCACAGGAATGGATCGAAACCTACGGAACCAACACCCTGCACATTTACAGCCGATTGGAAATGCTCCAAGAAAAGGGGAAGAAGCAAAGTGAAGAGCAGCTTCTGTGGGCGCAGCTTTCGTATGCGATGGAAGCAGAGATGACCACGACAGCAGTCGATTTCCTACGCCTGCGTACGGGCTGGACCTATTTTCAGGTTAAGAAAGCGGAGGAGAAGGCTGATGCAGTCATTCGGATGATGGGGGCCACGCTGGGATGGAACGAAGCCCAAAAAGAAAAAGAACGCGGAGCCGTCAACGATTTGCTGGAAACGATTTACCATCTCCCCAAAAATGAAGAGGAAATCTCTCTGACATCCAATCCACCAACAAAGCGAAAAGCGTTGTAGATAAAGAGTTGGAGAAAAAGTGCCCATTTGGTCAGGTTCTTTTTCTCCGCTTTTTTGTAGGTTCACCATGCAGCTGTGCAGCGCGTTTTTTATAAAATTCAGGTAGGGAGCGAGTGAGATGAGGCAGACGGTGGGAACGAAGTTGTTTTCAGGTTTTTTGTGCATGCTGATCCTCATGGCCACTTTAGGCTGGCTAGGATTGCGAACAGAAGCACAAATCAATAGCAAGGCAGAGGAAATCAATGAAAACTGGCTTCCCAAGACGACAGCAATCTTACATATCAAATATCAGACAGAGCACTTTTTTTCATTGCAGCTTCAATACGCAAGTACGAGCGATTTGAGCAAAAAAGGCATTATCGACGGAGAAGCAAAGCAGACGCTTGAACAGATCCAAAAGCAATTTGAGGAGTATGGAAACCATCCCTTGAGCAAAGAGGAGGAAAAGTATTTTCAATCCTTGAAGGCTTCCTGGTCCAACTATCAACTGGCTTATCAGACACTGGTGGAGCAGTCGGAGGAAGTCTCGGTGGCAGATTTACAACGGGAAGCAGACACCATGTTTCAGGTGATGGAGGGCTATTTAGAAAATCTGATACGCATGAGTCAGGAGGGAGCGGCGACTGCAACAGCTCAGGCCACTTCTCTACATGAGTCGGGGAGAAAAAATACGCTGATCAGCATGGGGGTCGCCCTCTTAATCAGTTTGCTGCTCTCGTTTATGCTGACCAGACACATCCGCCGTCCTTTGCTGCAGGTTGTACATGCGGTCAAGCTGGTCACAGAGGGGCAGCTGGGCAAGACGGACCTCGTCGTGTTAAATCGGGATGAAATCGGAGAATTGGCCAAACATGTCAATGAAATGCGTAACAAGCTGCGGGAATTTGCCATGCAAGTAAACGCCACCGCCCAGCATGTTACGCACTCGTCTGTACAATTGAGTGGACATGCCGAGGAGACGCTTGAAGCAAGCAACCAAATTGCTGTTGCGATGGCAGAAATCTCTGCGGGAAGCGACGCTACTGTCGCGAGCACAGATGAGAGCGCCAAGGCCATGGAAGAAATGGCAATTGGCATTCAACGTGTGGCCGAGTCTACGGCTTCATTGGCAGAGGCATCGATCTGGGCCGCACAAGATGCGAATCATGGTATTCACGCGCTAGTAAAAGCAACGACTCAGATGGACGCTATTACTACGGCGATGGATGAATCGGTTATTGCGATACAACTGTTGGGAGAAAGCTCGCAGAAGATTCATCAAATCGTCGAGATGATCACACAGATTGCGTCCCAGACAAATCTGCTTGCGCTCAATGCGGCGATCGAGGCAGCGCGGGCAGGAGAGCAGGGACGAGGATTTTCTGTCGTAGCGGAAGAAGTACGCCAACTAGCAGAGAGCTCAGACCGGTTTGCCAAGCAGATCGCCGTCCTGATCAAAAACGTACAAGTAGAGGCTAACCAAGCGGTCGTTTCCATGCAAAGCATGTCTCAGGACGTTCACTACGGTGCATCCGTATTGAAGGAAGCAGAGGTAGCTTTTGAGCAAATCACTCACGGGATGGGACAGATTTCGAGTCAGGTGCAAGAGGTATCGGCCATTACGGAGGAGATGTCCGCCAGTGTGGAGCAATTGTCCGCATCTTCTGTGCAGACAGCTTCCGTGGTGAAGGGGGGAGCCCAGCAAACGTATAAGATAGTGGAGGCTACCCAGACACAGGTGCGGGCGTGTGAAGAAGTAAATGCTGCCTCTCGTTCGCTAGAGAGGCAGGCAGAAGAGTTAAAGCGAGCAGTTGAGTGGTTCCGATAGGTGATTTCAGAGGATTGTGGCGAGGAAAAGGCGCCTATTGCGATCAGGGCGATGCTAAGGATAGAAAAAGGAAAGCGGATCGGTTATAATACTTACGAAAAGTAACCGTGTTGAAATAGGAAAGAGGAGAGTGTTTCAGATGATGCCATCCCTGTTCATTGCTCACGGCTCACCCATGCTCGCAATAGAAGACAATTCCTATACACAAGCGCTGCATAACCTGCCGAATCTGCTCCCGCACCGTCCTCGCGCGATCGTGATGTTCTCTGCTCACTGGGAAGCGTTTGCCCAAGAAGTTGGTGTCATGGAGACATTCCCGACCATTCACGATTTCGGCGGCTTTCCGCAGGCACTGTACGAAATTCAGTATCCCGCAAAAGGGGATGAGGAGATCGCGCAGGAAGCAGTAGCGCTGCTGCAAGCGGCGGGTATCCCGGTCAACCTGAACCGTTCCCGCGGCCTGGATCACGGTCATTGGGTGGTGCTGCGAAAAGTATATCCGGATGCAGATGTGCCTGTTGTGGCGCTCTCCGTGAATCCGAATATGACGATTGAGCAGCAGTACATGATCGGAAAAGCACTGGCACCCCTGCGTGCCAAAGATGTCCTGATTATCGGAAGCGGCAGCACGATCCATAATTTCTCCTATCTCGACATGCGGGAAACCTCGGGCGGAGCCTTTGAGTGGTCCCTGCAGTTTGAAGAATGGCTCAAGGAAACGCTGATGGAATGGAACGTGACCGATCTGGCGCAATATCGCACGCTGGCACCCCACGCTGAAAAAGCGGTTCCAGCCTATGGCAGTGAGCACTTTGTCCCTCTCGTCTATGCGATGGGAGCGGCGGATGACGATCGCATCGCGCAGCGTCTGCATATGAGCTTTCGTTATGGCAGTCTCAGCCATACGATCTGGCAATTCGGGAAGGCAGAATAATGACGAGGCTCATGGAGGATGTCTATCGGCAGTACAAATCGCTGATGTTTTCCCTCGCCTATCGCATGCTGGGCTCCGTGGCTGAGGCGGAGGACATCGTACAGGAGACGTTTCTTGCCTTGACGCAGAGCGACATCGATGACATTCAACACATAAAAAGCTATCTCTGCAAAGCAGTGACCAATCGCTGCCTGGATACGATGAAGTCCGCTCGTTGGAAAAGGGAGCAGTACGTGGGAGAGTGGCTGCCCGAGCCACTGGCGGATGATGCGACAGGCAGTGACCCTCTTCAGTCAGTTTTGATGGAAGAATCGGTATCCTATGGGCTTCTCGTCCTGCTGGAGACTTTGTCGCCGGATGAACGTGTGGTCTACGTATTGCGGACTGCGCTTGGGTATGAGTACAGTACCATCGCTGAGATATTGAACAAATCCGAGGCTGCCTGCCGCAAGCTGCTCAGCCGTGCCCAGCAAAAGCTGAACGGAGCGGGCTTGCAGGTAGAAGTCCAGCCGGAACGCTCCAAAAGACTGGTCGAGCAGCTGATTTCAGCGATCTCTCACGCGGATTCACAGGCACTGGTGCAGCTGTTGAGTGAGGACGCGGTGCTGATTTCGGATGGCGGAGGGAAAACGCGTGCTGCGCTGCATCCGATTTTCTCCGATCAGCGTATTGTGGCATTTCTCACTGGCATCTGGCGCAAATGGGAAGACGCCCGTGTCGATCTGCAGATTCGTTCTATCAACGGGCAGCCGGGTCTCATCGTAGCCGTTGAGGGACAGCCGATTCGAGTCATCTCGCTGGTACTCAATCCGCATGAGGATAGGATCGAAAGGATCTATTTCGTGGTCAATCCAGAAAAATTGACCCATTTTTCCCCGAAAGCGTGATTTTTGGTCACAAGAGTATCCCTTCCCTCGTCTAGGAGAATGTAAAGCCAAAAACAAGCGAAGGGAAAGATGAACATGAAAGCGAGAATGAATTATAGATCTGCAAATCCGCAAGCGTTTCAAGCGATGATAAAGCTCGAGGGCTACGTCCAGGAGTGCGGGCTGGAAAAGGGCCTGATGGAGCTGATCAAAATCCGTGCTTCGCAAATCAATGGCTGCGCCTTCTGCCTCGACATGCACACGAAGGATGCACGTAAGCTAGGGGAAACCGAGCAACGCATTTATTTGCTCAGCGCGTGGAGAGAGGCTTCCTTCTACACAGATGCTGAGCGTGCAGCACTCGCTCTGACTGAAGCGGTTACCACGATCTCGGTCGGCGGCGTATCCGATGAGCTGTACGAAGAGGTTCGCAAGCATTTTGATGAAAAGCAATTCGTGTCTTTGATTATGGCGATCAACGTGATCAACGCTTGGAATCGTCTGGCTATCACTACAGGGATGACGGCACCCGCTGAGCTGTAAGCGGTTCGAGAGTGAAAAACATGAGGGGCATGGGGAGAGCGATCTTTCCTATGCCCTTCCTTTTTTTATCTAAAAAAGGATTTATTGCGAATCGATCAAAAGACGCCGAATCTGGTACAATGGGAAAGGGAGTATTCCCAATTCCATGTAGCTTCGAGGTGTGTAGCATGATTATCAAATTCATTCGTCTGCGATAATGGGGAGAGTTTCTCAAGCGGCTCATTCATTTTTCTGTAAAATGCTTGGGTTTATTTGAGTCTGTCTTTCTTCCGTATTGCCTAAAAACGAATGAAATGGGGAACTACACATGAGACCGGAAACCATCCATCAAGTAAACGGTGTTGAAATATGTGCGCAGAGCTTTGGCGATCCGAAAGATCCAGCTGTCTTGCTGATTATGGGGGCCATGTGCTCGATGGTGTATTGGGATACCGCGTTTTGCGAACGATTGGCTGAGACGGGCCGCTACGTTATCCGTTTTGACAATCGGGATGTCGGGCGTTCTACTGTCTATGCTCCAGGGACAAAAAATTACTCGGTAGCGGATATGGCAAACGACGCGGTTGGCGTGCTTGATGCGTACCAGATTGAAAAGGCGCATCTCGTCGGGATGTCGCTGGGGGGAATGATCGCGCAGGTCATTGCGGTCTATTATCCGGAGCGCGTGCAGTCGATGACACTGATTGCTTCCGGCTTGTTTGGATCAGACAAAAATCATCGCAATCTGCCGCCGATGGACGAGAGTGTTCTTGCCTATCATGCAAAAGGGGCTTCGCTCGACTGGACAGATGAAAAGGCCGTTGCGGATTATTTGGTAGCAGGCTCAGCCATTTTGTGCGGTCCTGCCCACGTCTTTGAGGAAGAACGCGTTTACGCGCAAGTCACGGAGGAAATCAAGCGTGCCAACAACCTGCTTAGCATGTTCAATCACGCGCAGCTGGTGGGAGATGACGCTTTTGAAGGGCGGCAATCCGAAATCAAAGCACCGACACTGGTGATCCACGGCACGCATGATACGATTCTGCCTTTTCCGCACGCAGAGGCGCTCGCAGCGGAGATTCCGGCCGCGACGCTATTGACGCTTGAAGGGACCGGTCATGAGATGCACAGCGATGATTGGGAAACGGTCATCAAAGGTATGTACAGGCATACGAGCTCGGCAGAGTAAGTGAGCATACAAAAGGGGTTGTGACCGGTTTGCGCCGATCGCAACCCCTTTATTCATACAGCAGACTACGACTGAGCGGGTTTTCCTGTATCGTCACCCACTGTTCTACCTGGATAATATAGCTTTTCCTCCGGGACCGGACTTCCTTTTGCCGTCAAGCTGTCTGGCGTGATGCGGAAAACAGCCGTGACACTGCCCATCGAGGAACGGTATTTGAGAACATGCTGCAGGGAAAGAGGCTCTTTGTAGTAGCCAGGTACGTACTTGTCGAGCATCGCCTGCATGGCATCCCGCATTTCCTCAGGCTCCTGCACACGCGCGATTGTTCCGGACAAAAAAACGCTCATATAGGCGGTATCGGTATGAGCAGGGATCGGGTCGGCGATGGTGCCGTATTCCTCGGTTACGCTAAAACAAACACGGCTATTCGCGTCGATCATCTCGACCTTACGACCGGAGTCCGCCCCGTGAAAGTAAATCTGTCCATTCCACCAACAGAAATTCAAGGGAACGATATACGGTTCATCTCCATTGGATAATCCGAGATTCCCTACTTTGGCATGAGACAGGAACGCATCGATTTGTGCTTGATCGGTTAGCGTTCGCTTTGAATAGCGAATGGGTATCATGATAAATCCCTCCATCGGACAAGTTCCACGAGCAGTAGTAGCCTTAGCTTAGAGCTTTTTTGACTCGGTAAAAAGGGGCAGTTTTCCACAGAAGGGGCAGGTCAAAATACAAAAAAGCCGCCCATGGAGAGGACGGCGAGAGGTTATCCGAGCTGGCGATTGGGGTCCATTTTCTTGGTCAACTGATCTTCTCCGCGATGGATCCAGCCAACAAACGAATCCCGTATTTGCAAATCAAAGCCCAGGTAAACAACGGCGACGAACATGTAGTGGCTTTTTCCCTGGAAGCGTGAACGATACCGCAGATCGATCCATTTGACCTCATAGCCGAAGGGGCGCTCTGTTGTCTCTACGTGCACATGATGGGTGAACGAGAGGAAGGACTGCACCTTGCGACTTTTTTTGGCTGCAGCGATTCGTTCGTTTTCGGGCTTGATCGAAAAGGTGTCGAGAATGATCACTTCACCCGAGTGGATCTCGCCCACGTACCAATGATGCTCGGTCTTGGCAACGAAAGTCCAATTTGACCACGAAATCGTGGGAATGATCGTATAGGTGCCTGACTTGCCTATGCTTTGACGGACGAGCTCCGTCGTTCGCTTCTGTGCTTGGCATCGCCAGTAGTAGTACACGGCGATGATCACATAAATCCAAAGAAACAGCCTTCCCGGCTCAAGGCCTGCTGCCCATAGCATAAAGCCAACCAGATGCGCAGCAAAGATGAACGGGTCAAAAATAAAAATGGCGTTCAGAGCGACCCATTTGTCTCGAAACGGATACAACCCCTTGGTACCATAGGAATTGAACAAGTCGACGAAAACGTGTAAGCAGACCGCCAGAAAGATCCAGCCTAATAAATGGAGCCACGAGGTTTGTGGCATGATGGTCTGAATAAGAGCAAATGTAGCCCCTGTCCAGAGAAACAGAGCTGGCACTGAATGCGATACGCCTCGATGGTTGCGAACATAAGCTGCGGTGCCGCGTATACGGATCAAGCCGTCCAGATCAGGTGCTTGTGAGCCGATGACCGTGCCGATCATCACAGCTTCCGCGAGTCCTGGAGTCGATGCTACGACAGGATCGAGATAGGCGAGACCTGCCAATCCGAAGCCCATAGCAAAATGTGTGGCGGTATCCATGGAATCGGCGTACCCCTCCTTTCCTCCCTGTTGTATTTATTATGGTTTATTATAGCGTGGAGAGCAGGAGAATTCCCGCCTCATTTGAAAAAAATTGTGATCTTGTTCGGTTTTCCACAAACAAGTATGATGAGGAAGATTGACCTCGAAGGGGAGGACAAAGTGATGCTGACTGTGTTTATCGAATATAAGCTGGACCCTGCCAAGCGACAGGATGCGCTCATACTGCTCCAAGGAATGGCTGAAAAGCTGTCCGCGATGGGAGCCGCTTCATACTCCTGTTTGGAAGGGATCGATCAGCCAGGCTTGTTCGTCGAAATGTTTGAAGTCGAAGAAGTCGAGCAGTACGAGAAAATCAAGGCATGGCGTTTGGCAGATGAAGCTTTTTGTGCCTGTGTGTCAGGCGGTGCTGCCAAGCTGAACGTCTGGGCGTTCCGTGCCGTGAAGCGATAACGAAAAGGAGCAAACGTACAAAAGATGGCTGGAAAGAAAACAAAAGAACTGACTTATACATTGCCAGAAGAATTTCATGTCTTTGGTTTCTCATCCGATTTGCTGGCTTGGTACGATTCGCAAAAGCGGGATCTGCCTTGGCGGATCAACCGAGACCCTTACCGCGTGTGGGTATCGGAAATCATGCTGCAGCAAACGCGCGTAGAAACCGTTAAACCTTATTATGCGAATTTCATGGAGAAATTCCCGACGATCGGCGCATTGGCAGAAGCTCCCGAAGACGAAGTGCTAAAAGCGTGGGAAGGACTTGGCTATTACTCGCGGGCACGCAACCTGCAGACAGCAGCACGCGAGGTTCAGGCGCGCTACGGTGGAGTGGTACCCGACTCGCCGGAGGAAATCGCCACACTAAAAGGAGTAGGACCTTATACAGCCGGGGCGATTTTGAGCATTGCTTATGAAAAAGCAGAGCCTGCTGTCGATGGCAACGTGATGCGCGTTTTCTCTCGCTTGCTGTATTTGACAGATGATATTGCCAAACCGGCGACACGGATCAAAATCGAGCATCTCGTTCGTCAGGTGATTCCGCATGGACGAGCCGGCGATTTCAATCAGGCGCTGATGGAGCTGGGCGCGATGGTCTGTGTGCCGCGCACGCCGCAATGCCTGACCTGTCCGGTTTTTGATTATTGCATGGCTCGTCAGGAGGGGGTACAGGAAGACCTCCCGATCAAAGGAAAAGCGAAGCCGCCGCGTCCGATTCATCTCCAGGTAGGTGTCATCATGAAAGAAGGGAAAGTCTTGATCAACAAGAGACCGGAAACCGGACTTTTGGCTGGCATGTGGGAGTTCCCGATGGTGGAGACTGACGTAGAGCGTGACGCTGCCAAGCAGGAAGTATTGGCAAACGGGATTCGCGAGCGCTTCGGCATCGATATCGAAGTGATCGATATGCTGGGAGACGTTCAGCATACCTTTTCCCACTTGCAATGGAATATGCAAGTGAGGTCCTGTGACTGGATCGATGGTGAGGAATTGCCGCCTCATGCCCGATTTGTGGAGATCGATGAACTGGATACCTATACTTTTCCTGGGGCCCATCACAAAATTCGCGATTTAATGCAAAAACGAAATGAGTCTGCCAGATAAACAAAAGCCCTGCTTCTTTGCAGGGCTTTCTTGTACAGTAAGAATTTATAAGATTCTTAGCCAGTATAAGTGCAACTAAGGCTCCACCGCAAAGCTTGGCGGAGCCAAGTTTTCTAACGTAGGCTAAGTTCAATTGTTGTCTATTAACGAAACCAAAATTCCGGATACTGCGCTGCGATTTGACGCTTGCGCTCTTCCATTTCAGCGATAGCAAGATCCCGTTTGCATCTTGCTTCACGTTGTGCGGGCGTTAATTGCCGCTTTTCGAATTTGATCGTGATGGTGAAAAAAATCATTGGAATGTACACTCTATATCCCTCCCATCCCAAAGGAATTGGTCAGTCAGCCGCCGTCTATCGATTTGACTCCTGTAAACCTCATCACCTGACGCTTTTTTCTGCTTTTCATAAAAACATCCCTCCTGAATGATTTTTTTACGTGGCATTAGATGCGGCTGAGCAGTTGTGCAGCTTCGTATGCGTGAGCTTCCGCGCGCTTTTCCAAATAGCGGGAGCGTTCGCCTTCAACCATGCGTTCTACAGCAGAAGAACGTTCAATTTTGATCGTGAAGAAAAGAAAGTTGAGTACCATATTGAATCACCTCCTCTCAAGGTGGATTTTAGAAAAAAATGGATGTTGCTTGACACAGAAAAGACCGCGGACGACGGCCTGCGGTCTGGAAACAGCTCTCCCAAAAGGAAAGACCACAAGCGACAACGCCTGCGGTCTGGTATTTAACGAATAGTCATTGGTAAAGACACGAATAACAACTACAATTCGTTTTTCCAGGAGGCGTTGCGATATTCAGTTGTAGCAACCATAAGACGATCCGCATAAGTGAGGTGGTTCATAACGACAGTCATCATTTTGTTGCAGCCTCCTTTCTTTCGAGTAGTTGTAAAATCTTACTCTTAGAATATGGGAATTTTTTCCCCGTGTAAAGCACTTTTTACCCAAGTTCAAAAAGAAAATATATTCTGATAATTATCTTGCGAATTGCTGGCAAAGCCCACTGTTCATGGTGCGGCCTGGACAAGTCTGCAGGATGCCCATGCATCGAAAGTGGACAGCGAATCTGAACCAAACATCTTCCGTGCGCGAAGCGGGTAGCGCAAGAGAGAGGGGAGTTGTATAATTAATTTCTGACCGATTTTGCAGGTGATCTGAGTATGTCACGTGCAAGACAAACTTGTGTAAGTGGTGTACAATAGTAGAAGAAGGCAACGAAGGAGGCAACGTATGCTGATTCGTCCGTTTCGACTCGGTGACTATTCGGCTATAACTAGCATCTGGCAGGAAACCGGTTTGGACCAATCGGACACGGAGTCGTTGAACGATTTGGCCCAACAATTGGCATGGGACAGCGATTTAGTGATGGTTGCAGAAAAGGAAGGCAAAGTCATAGGGGTCGTGGTTGGCACCATCGATGGGGCTCGCGCCTATTTTTACAGACTTGCCGTTTTACCAAGTGAACAAGGAACAGGCATAGGCAGACAGCTGGTGGAAGCAATCGAGAAGCGGTTCAAGCAACGAGGCGTAAATCGCGTACTGATCATGGTGAATCAGGATAACCCAGAAGTTCTGCCCTTTTACCATTCGCTTGGCTATGAAATGCAAAAATATGTTACACTTTCCAAAAAGCTCTCTTCTTAAAGGAGGCTTGTCCCCATTCAGATAGAGAAGAGAAGAAAGGGGAGAGTCATGTCGCCGACTCCAGGCTCCAACATCCGCATTGAAAGTTATAAACATGACCATTCGTTGCACCGCATATGGGACAAATCTACGTTGATTCATACCAGTGATGCGGTCGTGATTGGGGGAAATGATCGAGTCAAGGTGACAGAGGCAGACGGGCGGGAGTGGCGTACGCGCGAACCGGCTATTTGTACATTTGGTCGAGGTCAGTGGTTCAATACCATTGCCATGATTCGTGATGACGGCATTTATTATTACTGCAACATAGGTTCGCCATTCAGTATGAAGGGGCAACTGCTGAGTTACATAGACTACGATCTGGACGTAAAAGTCTATCCCGACATGACGTATTCCATTTTAGACGAAGAGGAATTCCTTTTGCATAGCAAGCAGATGAATTATCCTCCGATTGTGGTGGAACAGGTACAGACTGCTTTGCGGGAAGTGCTTGATTGGGTTCGTGCACGCCGAGGACCTTTTCAGAGTGGCTTTGTCCAACGTTGGTACGAGCGTTATCTTTTAGTAAGAGATGATGAGGAATAATCCCTTTCCCGTAAAGCCGGGGGAGGGATTTCCTTGTTTGCAAAGGAGTGTGTAGCGATTGAGCATAAGGCGTTATTTATCCTACGTGCTGCCTTATTGGAAAATGATCGTAGGCACCGTATTTATCGGAATCATCAAGTTTGCCATTCCTCTTTTATTGCCGCTTTTGATCAAATACGTCATTGACGATTTGCTGCCAAGCCCTATTCCCCAGGAAGAAAAGCTGACGAAATTATTTTGGCTCATGCTCGGAGCCTTCCTTTTGTTTACGGTTGTTCGTGCGCCTGTGGAGTACATCAGGCAATACTATGCCCAGTGGGTATCCAGCCGGATATTGTTCGATATCCGCAATCAGCTGTTTTCCCATCTGCAGCGACTTTCGATGCGGTACTACAACAATACGAAAACGGGCGAAATCATTTCTCGGGTGATCAACGACGTCGAATCCACCAAGACCTTTGTGGAAACAGGGCTCATGAATCTGTGGCTGGATCTCATCACCATCGTGCTGACCCTGGGAATCATGTTTTATATGGATCTCGAGCTGACGATTGTCGCGATCATCGTATTTCCACTGTACAGCATCTCCGTTAAGTATTTCTACAAGCGTTTACGTCAGCTGACAAGAGAACGGTCAGCGGCACTGGCTCATCTGCAAGGCCATTTGTACGAGCGGGTAAACGGAATGTCGCTGATCCGCAGCTTCGCCCTCGAAGAGCATGAGAGCAAGCAGTTCTCCAAGGAAAACGATCACTTTTTGAAAAAAGCATTGGCACACACCCGGTGGAATGCCAATACGTTTGCTGTCGTCAATACGGTGACAGACATCGCGCCCCTTCTGGTCATCGCTTACGCGGGCTATCAGGTGGTTGGCGGCTCCATGAGCGTAGGGACGCTTGTCGCCTTTTATGCGTATCTCGATCGGCTCTACACGCCACTACGACGTCTGGTGAACTCATCGACCGTACTGACGCAGGCCGTTGCTTCCATGGACCGGATGTTTGAATTTCTCGATGAGGACTATGACATCGTCGATCGGCCTGGGGCGCGAAATCTGCCAGTAGACCCTGTTACGAAGCGAATTCGCGGTGAAGTGCGCTTTGAAAATGTGTCTTTTCGCTATCGGGGGGAGGGGCCGCTGGTGCTTGAGAACATTACCCTCACGATTGAGCCAGGCGAGACGGTTGCTCTCGTCGGTATGTCGGGCGGAGGAAAATCGTCCATGATCAGTCTATTGCCCCGCTTTTGGGACGTGACAGAAGGACGAATCCTCGTAGATGGCATGGATGTGCGGGACGTCAAGCTTAGCAGCCTGCGCAATCACATCGGGATGGTGCAGCAGGATAACATCCTCTTTAGCGAGTCGGCCAGGGCCAATATTTTGATGGGGAAGCCCGACGCCAGCCACGAGGAGGTTGTGAGGGCGGCCGAGGCAGCAAATGCTCACGACTTTATCTCCAGCCTGCCGAACGGGTACGATACGGAGCTGGGGGAGAGAGGCGTCAAGCTGTCGGGAGGGCAAAAGCAGCGGGTAGCCATCGCACGTGTATTTCTACGCGATCCGGGTATTCTGATTCTGGATGAAGCGACTTCGGCTCTCGATCTGGAATCGGAGCATATGATCCAGGAATCACTGGCTCGCTTGACGAAGGGCAGAACGACAATCATTGTCGCCCATCGACTTTCGACCATCACGCATGCAGATAAAATTGTTGTGATGAAGGAAGGGCAGATCGTGGAGCAAGGCAAGCACGAGGAGCTTCTGGAGAATAGAGGGGTATACCATGGCCTGTGGAGTGTTCAGGATCTAGGGAAGTAAACGGGGCGGCTTCTACACTCGCGCATACAAGAGCAGGGTGGATAGAAGAGAAGGGAGATGCAGCCGGTGGAGACATGGCGGCGTAATCTATACGTATTGTGCGGCTCACTGTTTGTTGTCATGATGGCGATGAGTATGATCATGCCGTTTTTGCCGCTGTACATTCAGCAGGATTTCGGGATTGAAGATCCGCACGAGGTCACGGCTTGGGCGGGAATCATATTTGGGGCAAACTTTTTGACGGCGGGTTTGGTTTCTCCGATTTGGGGAAACCTTGCCGACAAGCACGGGCGAAAGATCATGATTTTACGGTCGGGCTATTTCATGTCCATCACGGTAGCGCTGACGGGCTTTGCGGGAAGCCTGTGGCAGCTGCTGGCATTGCGTTTGATCAACGGCTTGGTCGGTGGAATCATCCCTGCCAGCACTGCACTCGTCGCCTCATCCGTACCAAGGGACAGAATCGGGTGGGCGCAAGGAATGCTTCAATCCTTCGTGACAGCAGGAACGATCATGGGGCCGTTATTTGGCGGGGTATTGGCTGGCCGTATCGGGTTTCGGATGATCTTTGTGATCACGGGCTGTCTGCTGCTGCTCGCGACATTGGTCATCACGTTTACGGTGAAAGAGAACTTTGTACCACCTGAAAAAAAGGACCGGTCCAATCTGCGGGAAGATTTTCAGATGATCTTCTCGTCCAAAGAACTGCCGGCGCTCTTTTTTGTAACCGTGATGATTCAGTTTGCCTTGTTCAGCATCGTACCGATTCTGCCGATTTACATCGCGCAGCTGTTGGGTTCGGAAGGCAGCAGGGTCGCGCTATGGGCAGGTATTGTTCAAGCGGCGATGGGCGTGGCAAACGTCGTTGCGGCTCCGCGGCTAGGGATTTTGGGGGACCGGTTTGGCTCGCAAAAAGTTCTGCTCTTCGCTTTGCTGGCATCGGCCATTATCTTTATTCCGCAAGGCTTAGTCGCAACGGTCTGGCAGCTGGTCATCCTGCGCTTTTTGCTGGGGCTGTCATTGGGAGGATTGCTGCCATCCGTCAATGCCCTGCTGCGCCGAGCGACACCGACACATATGATCAGCCGTGTTTACGGCTACAATCAGAGCTTCGTCAGTATCGGCAGCATGCTCGGTCCCATGATCGGCGGCTTTTTGGCAGGCTATGTCAGTATCGAGGGTGTCTTTTTCATGACGAGCGCCTTTTTGCTGATCAATGCGGGCTGGGTGTACTACACATTTTTCCGTCACAAAGGCACTATACAGGGAATGGGCAGCTAAACTATAATAGAGAAAATTTCTGAAAAGAGGTGTACCTCCCTTGTGATTCTGAGTCGGTTTGAACGAGTTTTGGCACGTTCAACTAAATAGGCGGATATTCTGTATCTGCAGCCGACTGGGAGGAACCTTTGATGTGGAATAGAAGGTTTATTTTCCTTTGGGGTGGTCAGACATTGGCCAACCTGGGGGATGTTTTTTATATTGTCGCGTTTATTTCCGCCGTCTACGCTGTGACAGACTCTGTCATGTATACTTCGCTGATCCCCGTCATGAATCTGACAGCGCAATCAGCGGGGGCGTTGACGGCTCCTTTTGTTTTCCGAAGGCTGTCACTGCCGCAGATGCTAGTGGTATCCCAAGGGAGCAAAACGCTTTTCCTCGCTGCAGCTGTACTGGTTGTTCCATTGGCAGAAGATAAGGGACCTCAGCTCGTCTCAGCTCTTTTGGCAGTAGGAGCAGCGATTGCTTTTATGGATGGATGGTCAAATCCAGCGCGGAACTCCCTGGTTCCTCAGGTGGTGCCGCGGTCAGAGCTGATGAGAGCAAACGGTTTGCTGGCAACTTCCGATCAAACGGCTTTCTTTGCCGGCTGGGCGCTGGGTGGTGTACTGGTCGCCTGGATCGGGTCCGGCTTGGTTATTTCCGGAACAGTCGCTGCGTATTTGGTATCGACGCTTGCGATGTTAGGGGTTGCACCCGACGCGGGTCGGGAGCGTGCCCAACCAAAAGCGGAGGCAGGGAATCCAAGCCTTCTGACCGGCTGGAGGTTCATCCGCACGAATCCAAAGGTACGTTTCGTTGTCACCGTGGATGCGGTGATCGGGCTGGCGAATGCCGTTTGGATTGCAGCGATCATGCTGCCTTTTGCCGTGCAGGAGCTGGAAAAAGGAGAAGAGTGGTGGGGCTACATCAATGCCGGTTACCTGCTGGGTGCTATCATTGGAGGCATACTTCTGCTGGCCAAGGCGCAGCGGATGCAAAAGCACTTGCCACACTGGATCATGGCAGGGATCATTGGCTCCGCAGTGGTTACCGTCGGGTTTGGAAGCAGCACGCATCCATTACTCGCCCTCTTCTTTTCCTTTGCCTTGGGTCCCTTGTACGAGGTCCATGCCATTTCCAAGCAAACCTTGCTGCAGCAAGCTACTCCCGAGGAACGTCTGCCGTACGTCCTGTCTGCAAAAGGGACGGTTGATACCATGGTTTTCGGGATTTCTGCCCTGGTCATGGGGGCGTTGGCGGAATGGCTGGGGACGCGGACCGTGTACTTTTTGTCTGCAGGTATTTTGTGTGTAGCGGTATTGTTCGCCTGGCATTTTCGCAGGCTGCAGTATCAGCACACAGAATGCGAGTACGGAAGCTATGGCAGCAACGATCATGTGTAAAAAATAGGACGAAGCCTCCTCTCACAGCAGCGATTGCCTGCAATCGAGAGGAGGTTTTTTGATGCAGGAAAATGAGGGGACGTCATCAGTGCTTCCAATGCAGCACTTCATCCGGATTGGCCACACTGCGGCCGTAGTATTGTTGGGCACGGAAGTTATGGATCTCCTTACAGGCCTTTGCCATATTCTCGAGGACGACCTCCTGAGGCAGATTCTCATGGGGGCTCCAGTAATAGATGTTCATTTCATACGTCTCGCCATTTTCTTCTTCCCAGCTGTACTTGATGCGGTCTGCTTTTACAAATCCGTTCTTTTGATAAAAATGGACTCTCCTGATGGTATCTTCGTCATTTCGATCGATAGGTTCTACCTCTAGAATGATGTCCTTTCCTCTATTTTTGAGTGACGAAATGACCTTAGTGCCGATCCCTTGTCCACGTGTGGCAGGATTGATCAGGAGGTAATCGATGAAAATAAATGTTGGAAACTCTGCGTACAGCAAAAGGAATTTGTCGGTATCGACTTTGCGGTAAATGTCTGTTTCCCGGATGAGCGCCTGAATCTGGCCTTCCTTTTTCATTTCATATTCTGGAAAGTATTCATTGAGTCGGTCATACCAATCCATGAGTTATTCCCCCACTTGATCACTCGTGATAAACCCTCTATAGCTTATACACATTTGCCAATAAACACTCAGGCACTACAACGGCTTGTCCTTCCAGGGCGAGAGCAGGGGAGGCACGACTGGAATCCCGATTCCCTTCCAAGGATACAGATTTGTTTTTATGCAAAAGGTGATAAAATAGGAGGCAAATAGCAGCTGGCAGGGATATGCTCTAGCGCAGAAGCTTCATCCCAAGCCACCCATTGAATGAACGGAGTGAGAGAGATGAAGATTTTGGTACTGCAAGGCAGCTCGAGAGAAAATGGCAATACGGAGCAGCTCAGTCAGCTTGTTTTGCAAGGGATCCCTCATACACAAATCCATTTGCGCGAAAAAAACATCCGGGCGATCCACGATCAGCGGCATGATCCAGAGGGCTTCACAGCTGTAGACGACGATTACGATGCGATCGTTGAAGCCGTGCTGGAGCATGACGTGATCGTTTTTGCCACCCCGATTTACTGGTACGGGATGTCTGGATTCATGAAGGATTTCGTGGATCGCTGGTCGCAGAGCCTGCGTGACAAGCGTTACAGCTTCAAGCAAGCCTTGGCGCAAAAGCAAGGGTTTGTCATCACGACAGGAGGCGATGATCCGCGTGTGAAGGGCTTGCCTCTCATTCAACAGTTCCAATACATCTTTGGTTTTGTCGGCATGCCATTTGCGGGATACATCATCGGGGAGGGCAACAAGCCTGGCGATGTTCTGTCGGATAAGCGAGCGGTGGCAGAGGCGAGTATTTGGAACGAGCAGTGGAGCGCTAAGAGATAGGATAAGAAAAAGACCGAGAGTGAATGGCCGCGGGATTTCTTCCGCCGTATTCGAATCGTGAAGAGAATGAAAAAACACCCCTTATTTCTCCGTTTAAAAGACGGAAATAGGGGGTGTGCGTCTTTACAGCTCTTATCCTTCCAAATGCTTGATGATCGCCATCAGGTCCAGATCTCCCAGACCGCTCTCCAAAGCGTGCCGGTAGCTGGCGTTTGCCGATTCCGCCAAAGGAGTGGATACGCCTGCTGCTGTCGCCAGGCGCAAATCCTTCGCCATATGCTTGAGGGCAAAAGCAGCTGGAAAGTCATCGGCCAAAATAGACGCTGCTTTGCCGCGAATGAGTGGGGTTCCCACTGCACTTTCAGAAATGATGTTCAGCATCTGATCTGTGCCGATTCCGAGCGAGCGGGCAAATAACAAGGTTTCTGCTACCCCCTGGACGGTGATGCCAAGCAGCAGGTTGATAGCTAGCTTTGCAGAAGCTCCCGCACCGTTTGGCCCCAGATGGATCGCCGCTTTTCCGAGTTTGTCCAGCAGCGGCTTGGCTTGTTTGTAATCTGCCTCATCTCCACCCACCATGATGACGAGAGTACCTTCTTTTGCTGGCCCCACACTCCCCGACACAGGGGCATCCAAGAAGCGTAGGCCCGCTTGCTTGCTTTCACCCGCGATCCAGCGAGAAGAATCGGGCGAGATCGTGCTCATATCGATCGCCAGCTTGCCATGTGCGGCTGCAGCAAATATCCCTTCTGGCCCGCTGTAGACTGCTTTTACTGCATCGTCGTCACTGACCATCGTAAACAAGATATCGGATTGATCCACCAGCTGTGATACCGTAGGGACCAGTGTTGCCCCCAGAGCGAGCAGAGGGGAAGCTTTCTCCGGTGAGCGATTCCAGACGGCTACCTCATAGCCTGCAGCAAGCAGGTTGCTCGCCATCGGAATACCCATGTTACCTAAACCAATCCAACCTATTTTCATCGTTGCAATCTCCTTTTTCAGTTATAGCGTTGAATTTTGCTTATGAATCATTTGCTTGAGCGTATCATGCTTGGACGCTGTCATGTCAAACAGCTCGTCAAATCCTTTAGGGAGCGTCTTGCCGAGAACCCGCAGCCCTTCCTCGGTAATGCCGCCCTTGGTTGCCACACGCTCGATCAACTGATCAAAGCCGAGCTTTTCGTTTTGCAGGAGCGTAGCCGTTCCGAGCATGGTTTCAACGAGCATTTCCCGTGCTTTCTCAATAGACAGCGCAGGAGTCTTGCGTACGGCTGCCTGCGCGTAAGACTCGAGTATTCCGGCAATCAAGCCGGGTGCGCTGCTCGTCAAAATCGTCGCCGTCTCTATTTCTTCTTCAGTTATGTCCTGTGCCACGCTGATGCGCGATAAAAGCCATTTCAATTGCTCTCGCTGCTCAGAAGAAAGACGCTCGCTGCAAGCAAACAGGGAAACGCCGCGCAGCTGGGAAGAGGTGACGGTCGGGATTACTTTACTGACGGAGCCTGTATGTACACCTTCCAAATCGGCAATGCTTACGCCGGCTGCGACTGAGACTACATGCGTCTTCGCCGGGATGGTGAGTGTGCGCAGCAAGGGAAGAATTTCCAGTGGCTTGGTGCAGACAAAGACGATATCCATCTGATTGCACACCGCTTGAGCCGTGTCAGCAATTTTCAGGTCGTATTCTGCTCGCAGATTGTCTGCTTTTTCCCGGGTTCGGTTGAAAACAACTAGTTCCTCTGGAGCGACAGCACCGCTTTTGCAAAATGCTTTTACGAGCATTTGACCGATACTGCCCAATCCGATAATTCCGATATTCATTGGCCCAACCTCCTAGGTGATATTGTAACGCAAGCCAACGAAAAAAGGTACAGCACCCGCGAAGGGGAAGCTGTACCTTGGGAGGCTGTTTGGATATTAGTCTTCGTCAGAGCCGCGGAAGATCATGATGTACTTCGCCAGCTCCAGAACAGAGATCAAAGCGGCCGCTACGTAAGTGAGAGCAGCTGCACCGAGTACCTTGCTGGCTTCACGTTCTTCGGTGTTGCGGATGAAGCCCATTTGCACCATCAGCTTTTTCGCCCGGCTGCTGGCATTGAACTCAACCGGCAGTGTAATCAGCTGGAAGGCAACGGCAGCAGAGAAAAAGATAATCCCGATCAAGAGAAGTCCGGTCATTTTGAAAAAGAAACCAGCCAACAACAGCAACGGAGCTACACCAGACACGAGGTTGACGACCGGAAAGATCCGGTGACGAGCTACCAGCATCGGATAGGAAACTTTGTGCTGGATCGCATGGCCTACCTCATGGCAAGCAACGGACAGAGAAGAGATAGAGTTGCCAAAGTAAACGGGATCCGACAGGCGCACAACACGAGAGAGAGGATCGTAGTGGTCTGTCAGCGTACCTGGGATATGCTCGACTGGAACGCTGGTCAAGCCGTTTGCATCCAGCATCCGACGTGCCGCCTCTGCGCCGCTCATCCCGGAGGAGGCAGGGACATTTGCATATTTGTTAAATGTGCCCTTTACCCGAAATTGGGCCCACAGGGAAAGCAGGAACGCAATTATGATCAAAAAGTCCATGGGATGAAAAAACATTTACAATCACTCCTTATAGTAATCGTTCGTATCGTTACGATTGCAATTTCATTACATCATTGTGTCCCATATCTATGTATACGAATATCCCATCTGGCAGTTTCATTTTTTATTGTACAATCCATGACCATGTTTTGACAATATTATCACGTGCTTATATGTATGGCAAAAAGAACTCCTCCAATACCTAGGAGGAGTTTGAAATGCAGGTATACAGGGATTACTCGGTAGAGACAGAAGGGTCTGCCTGCTCTTTTTTGGGGGAAATCATGATGAACTGCGAGGCAGCATCATCGCTCCAAGCCTGGACACGCCCTGCCGTTTCATATTGGGCAGTAGCGAGCAGCTCTTGCACATACGCACCGAGCAGCTCCTGAACATCCTGTATGCCCTGCTTGTCGAGGGAGTACAGGAACACTTTTGCTCCCTTGGCAATCCGGCGTTCGAGCGCAGCTTTGTCAAAGCCCATCTCCGGCGTCAGCTTGACGTAGACCACACCACCCGTCATCCCTGCGCAAATCCATGGGCCCGGATCCCCGAGAACCACCGCACGGCCATTTGTCATGTATTCAAAGGCGAAGCCCTTCAGGTTTGCCCGCGCCCCGATTCCACCCAGCTCGTCGCGGATCGGCTCCGTCATTTCTCCACCAAAAACGACGTCTGCACCAGACAAGCGGATGCAGGCACGAGAGTCAGCATTGCCCTGCACGACAAACAGTCCTCTTTGCGCACCGTAGCCAAAGCTTTTCCCGACAGATCCGTTGACGAAGACACCGCGCAGCCCCTTTGCCTTCAGAACGGAAATACGGCCGCCAAAGCTGGTTTTTCCCACTCCATCCTGAGCGCCTCCTTCGACGCGGATATTTACGCCCTGGACGTTGTAGGCAGCTAGACCATTCCCCGGTACGCTGCCTTCCACGAAGTGCAGAGAAACCTCTGGCAATGACGTGTAGCTTCCATCCAGATGATTTTCGACCCGCGCACCTGCCCAGCGGCTGCCCAGTACACGCTCACCGGAGAGGATGCGCTTGAACGTATGTTGGATGGGGCGTCCGTCCGAAAAGGAATCGCTGGTATGGCTGCGAAGGGAAGTGGCTGCTGCGACCAATATGCGATCCTCTTCGGAGACGGTATCTGTCATTTGCCCAGTAAGCGGATGGACGTGTAAAAGGGAAGTAAGATCGATTTTGTCCAGCAGTCTCGTCTGTACCAAGAGATTGGAGCGTCCGACCAAATCCTGCGCGCGGGTAAAGCCAAGCCCAGCGGTAATGCGCCGTACCTCATCGCCAAACAAGCCAAAGAATGTCTTGAGCCCGGAGACGGCGAGGTCCGTTTGCCGGGGAACGAAGCGTCGAAGTCCTTTTTCATGGGCTTCCTCTATGCTGTCGATCTGGGTAGCAATCCCGACATGGCAGGTATCCAGATGGCAGCCACGGCAAGTCGTGCAGCCGACAGCGATCATCGCAAGCGTCCCAAAACCGATACGATTCGCACCCAGGAGCATCAGTTTGACGACGTCAGCGGCACTTTTCACGCCCCCGTCTGACCACAGCTCGACCTGATGGCGCAGACCAGCTTCGAGGAGGGCGTTATGGGCTGCTTTGACGCCGATTTCCGCAGGCAGTCCGACATGCTGCAGGGCGTGGACGCGGGCAGCTCCTGTCCCACCGTCAAAGCCAGATAAAGTAATGAAATCCGCTCCGGCTTTGGCAACACCGACGGCAATCGTCCCGATATTGGGCACGATCGGCACCTTTACGCAAATCTTGGCTTTGTCATTGGCGGTTTTCAGTTCGGTGATCATTTGCGCCAGGTCTTCGATGGAGTAGATGTCGTGGTTGTTGGAAGGGGAAATCAGATCTGACCCGATCGCGGCATTCCGAGCAGCAGCGATTTTGGCTGTGACCTTCGAGCCAGGCAAATGTCCGCCTTCTCCTGGCTTTGCGCCTTGCCCGATTTTGATTTCCAAAAGGTTTGCGGCGTTTGCCAGCTCGATGTTGATGCCAAAGCGGCCGGATGCGATCTGGATGCCGCGCGTTTTCTGATAGCGCCCGAGCATGTCTTTGATCTCGCCGCCTTCTCCGTTCATACAGATCATATTCAGTTGATCCGCTGCCTTAGGATAGGCGCGAAAAGCCGTTTCGTTTTGGGAGCCAAACGACATGGACGAGATGAGGAACGGCAGCGAGTGCTCCCCGACGCTGATGTCCACCTGCTCCGGTTCTACATGGGCAGCTGCTTTGTCAAAGGCAAAGTCAGTCGTATGACGGATCGCGATGGGATTTTCCCGCTCGTTTTCATCCAGCTTCAAAGCGTAGTCCGAGTAGGGAATATCGCCGGCAGCCATCTGTCCGATCAGCTTCCACAAGCGAGGGAAGATATGGAACGTCTTGGATTCGCGTGCCGTTTCGCTGGAAAAGTCGTGATGGCGGCGAATGCTGTCCTCCTGCAGGTTGGCAAGTGACAGTCCGGCATGCTCCGAACCACAGAAGTTGACGATGCCAAGTGCTGCGGCAACCTCATCTTGCAGACCTATCGATGAGAAAAGCCGGCCGTAGCCGCGCAGCTCGTGGATGCCGAGCGTGGAAATGACCTTTTCCAAGCCTTTGCTCAAAGCTCCATATAAATGACCTGGAGCCGTTTCGGTATTTTTGGCAGAGGCAGTGGCAAACATCAGGTAGGGAGAAACAGCGTCAGCACCTGACCCGATGGAAAGAGCAAGATCGTGGAGGGAACGGATCGCCCCGGAGCGCAAGATCAGACTCGTCTTGCGGCGCAGGCTGATCCCGTCCTCTGCAAACGCCGTTTTCAGGCTTTGATCGACGACCGAGATGGCGAGCA
The DNA here is from genome assembly GCF_046622605.1 of Brevibacillus centrosporus. Classification (NCBI taxonomy): domain Bacteria; kingdom Bacillati; phylum Bacillota; class Bacilli; order Caryophanales; family Paenibacillaceae; genus Brevibacillus; species Brevibacillus centrosporus. The sequence goes on from NZ_CP176856.1 coordinate 1,033,750, forward strand.
GCGGATCGATCCAGTAATGCTCCTGCTGATGGGTGTCCGTATCGTCCAGAATGATCAGCACTGCTCCCTTTTCTACAGCTTTGACGGCTGCCTGGCGCAGTTCATTCAGACCAGCCGCATACCCGTCCTGTTCTTGGAAATGAGTAGAGAGAATGGCGATGCTGGTTGGATGGTTATGAAAGGCATGAATGATTTGCTCCAGAGAAAGAGTCCCTTGCTGGCGAGCGGTTTTTTGCAGGGACTGCCCTTCCAAAAGGATGGGGGAAGGCAATTCCAGCTGCGGTGTCGTGACTGATTTGGAGGCGAGCGGTACGCGGGAGCCGAGGAGGATGCGTGTGGAGAAGTGCTCCATCTCACGGTCGCGGTCGATGGCAGGATTCGTGACGACAGCTACACTTTCTTTTATGTAGTCCGCCAGATTCTGTCTTTCCTTGGAAAGGGCGCCAAGCGGTCCGTCATGCCCAAGGGAGCGGATCGGCTCTGCGCCGTTGGATGCCATTTGCTCCACCAGCTGGACCTGTTCACGGTCCCATCCGAAAGCACTGTAAACGGAGGAAGTCGGAGCAGGGACATCAGGTTCCGTAGACAGAGCTTCTAGGTCATAAGCAAAATGCAAATGCTGACGGGCTTCATTCGGCTGAATTTTCTGTGAAAATCTTTCGTAGACGATCTGTTGAAGCTGATGATGCAAGATGACTTCTACGGGTTTGTCTTTATGAAGGCGCACCGCTACCTTTTCGCCAGGTGCTAAAGCTTTGGGCTCGCTCGCCATATCGTGGACGCTGATGACTCCTTGCTCCGAAGAGAAGTACAGAGAAGTCGCACCTTCCACCATCCAGAGCGGACGCAGCCCGAGGGCATCTACAGTAAATACACACTCCGACGAGAAGCGGGAAACGATGCCGACCGGGCCTTGTGCAAAATGTCCCCATGCTTGGCGCAGGTACACATAGAGATCCTGCAAGTGAGAGGGGAGGCTTTTCATTTCGTGATGGATCGGAGGGAAGACGACTTCCATGGCTTCGAACAGGCTCAGCCCAAAGCGGTGGATGAGAGTCTCGATTGTCCGGTTGAGATTTTGGGAATCACTGCCACCATCTACGAGTGGCACACCCAGCATTTTGGCCTCTTCCTCCAGCTTGCTGATCGTGTTGATCTCGCCGTTGTGACCTAGCAGGGAGAAGGGCTGCACGCGAAAGAAGTTGGACAAGGTGTTGGTCGAGTAGCGGTTATGGCCGATGGTAACAGATGAAACGAAGCGCCCGTCCGCCACATCGTGGAAGTATTGGGACAGCAGATTTGCCGAGCCCATCAGCTTGTAAGCCGTGCTGACCGGACTAAGTGATGCGACATGCACGTGGTAGGCTGCCTCTAGTGTGACATGAATAGCAAACAGCTTACGGGAATACTCGTCTTCTGTCAGCTCTTCCGACGCCCACACGGCGAGCTGCCAAAAGATCGGCTCATCCCGCTTGCCGTTTTTTCCTAGGACAGAGGAATCAACAGCATTTTCGTGCTCCAGCAAAATGGTCAGCCCCGCTTGGGTGAAAGCAGAGCGAATTTCTTGTTGAGTCGCTCGCATGTCATGGCCTTTTCGAGGAATGAACAGATGAGCGATGGAAAAGCGGGGATCATAGGCATGCGACCGATCGAGTCCGGCGTCATCCAGATAATCAGACCAGAGCGCGCGAGGAATATCCGTCAATATCCCGCAGCCATCACCCTCGCCGTTGATAAAGCCGGAGCGGTGTTCCATCTGAATCATGGTGCGAATGGTCTCATCTACATTGCTGCGAGTCGGACTCCCCTGTTTTTCAATGACACAAACGATGGCGCAGCTGTCATGCTCGATGCGATGATACTCGCGAAACTGTTCGATGGTTTCTTTTTTCTGGTCTCTATTCAGCATGATTCCGGTCAGTAGAGGAACTGACCACCCACCTCCCGTTGAATATTCTGAAATTTCTAACGATATTGTAGGTTTTAGGATAACACGAACAGAAGGTCAGCACAAGAAAGGGACAGGATACGCGAAAGGATGTAAGCGCTTCCTGTTCAAGAAAATGTTTCTGTTCGATAAAAGGGTTGATATTTCACGAAAAAAACAGACACACCCTGACCGGTAAGCGGAGGGATATGTCTGTTTCAGATGGTTAACGATCGTGATTTTGCGTCTTGTGATGTTCGGTTTTTCTTGGTTTTTGGAAACCGACGACTTCGAGCATTTTGGAGCTCTCTTTGGAGTCCAACGTTTTTTCAGGTGCTTGCGGATACATATGCTCACCTTTTGACAACCGGGATCCCTCCTCTTGGGTAACTGCATGAGTAGTATTCCCGAAAGGCTTGGGTCATGGCATAGGAAACCGTTCCCTGAGCTCGTTTTGCTATGGCTTACGTGGGTAGTGTCTGATGGATCACCGGCTTGACAGGATTTCTTGTGAAATTCACGAAATGAAAGGGAGTATAAAAAAATTTACAGTAGGAGTAGATGATTCATTTCTAAAATGATCGAAAACAAGCTCCGTGCTGCCGGCTGTGTCTTTGTTTTGTACCCCGCAAGCGTACCGCGTTTCTCGTCCGACAAGCGATCGCCCTTGCCCGCCCAGGAAACGTAGTGGTCGACCTGTGCTGCGGCTCAGGGGCGCTGGGGGCCGTACTAGCCTTACATGTAGAGAGGATCGAGCTGCATGCAGTGGACCTCGATCCCGCCGCAGTACGATGCGCGCAAAGGAACATCGCAATCACGGGTGGTCGCGTCTACGAAGGTGACCTCTGCCCGCCACACTTCTCAGCTGTGTCGACGTTCTCGTAGCCAATGTACCCTACGTACCAACCCAGTCGATCAGGTTGCTTCCCCCAGAGGCGCGAATATACGAAGCGTCTGTAGCCTTAAACGGAGGAGAGGATGGGCTGGATGTAATGCGGCGAGTGGCAGGCGAAGCTGCACGCTGGCTGGTTCCGGGTGGTCACGTATTGGTTGAGACGAGTGAACGACAGGTGCCGAAGACGGTCGATATCTTCAAAAGCAGCGGATTCATTCCGTAGGTGGCAACGGATCCAGAGCTTGACGCTACGATTGTGATTGGTACTCGTCCCTAGCCTGTTTTGCAGAAGGTAACATGACGATAAATACACACAAAGAAGAGGCAATCAGAAGATTTCCTGACTGCCTCTTTCCTTTTGAAGCCACTTTATTTTCCGCTCATGGCGGCAAAGGAACGATCCACTGCTGCGATCGTTTCACGAATGTCTTCTTCCGTATGTGCAGTAGTAACGAACCAGGCTTCGTATTTGGATGGAGCCAGGCAAATGCCTTCATCCAGCATCAGGCGGAAGAAACGGGCGAACAGCTCACCATCTGCTTTTTGAGCTGCATCGTAATCGTGTACCGGCTCGTCCGTAAAGTACACCGCCATAGCGCCTTTGACGCGGTTGAGCTGGATGGTTACATCGTGCTTCTCTGCTGCTTGGCGAATTCCAGCTTCCAGCATGGCACCCAAACGCTCGAACTCGTCGTACACGCCTGGCTGCTTCAATACCTCCAGGCACGCGATGCCGGCGCGGATAGAAGCTGGGTTACCCGCCATGGTTCCGGCTTGATAAGCAGGTCCCAGTGGAGCGACCTGCTCCATGATTTCTTTGCGGCCACCGTAAGCTCCGATCGGTAAGCCACCCCCGATAATTTTCCCCAAAGCAGTCAGATCTGGCTCGACTCCGAGCAGATTTTGCGCTCCGCCGTAGCAGAAGCGGAAAGCCGTAATCACTTCATCGTAAACGACGAGCGCACCGGCTTCGTGCGTGATTCGATTGACAGCTTCCAAAAAGCCTGGCTCTGGCGTCACGATACCGAAGTTTCCAACGATTGGCTCGACGAGAACGGCTGCTGTCTCACTGCCCCAGCGTTTCATCGCATCTGCAAATGCATCGACGTCGTTGAACGGTACGGTAAACACTTCGTTGGCGATGCTTTGCGGAATACCCGCACTATCCGGAATGCCGAGCGTGGAAGGCCCAGATCCCGCCGCTACCAGGACGAGATCAGAGTGGCCGTGATAGCAGCCGGCAAATTTGATGATTTTGACACGGCCTGTGTAGGCGCGTGCGACACGGATGCACGTCATGACGGCTTCCGTACCGGAGTTGTTAAAGCGGATGCGCTCCATGGAAGGAATCGCTTCGCGGATCATACCGGCAAACTTCACTTCCCAAGGAGTAGGAGTTCCGTACAGCGTACCGTTTGCTGCTGCTTCGCAAATGGCTTGAGTTACATGAGGATGGGCGTGGCCTGTGATGATGGGGCCATAGGCTGCCAAATAGTCAATGTATCGATTTCCGTCCACGTCCCAGAAATACGCTCCCTGGGCGCGTTCCATGGTGACGGGGGCACCGCCTCCTACAGCCTTGAAGGAGCGGGATGGGCTGTTGACGCCTCCCAGAATCACATCCATGGCTTGTTGGTGCAGGTGTGCGGATTTTTCACGGTTCATTCTTTTTCCCTCTTTCTGTCCAAAAGGTCTTCCCTATCTTACCACAGCCAAAGAAAAGGTGGGTATGCACGGAGATGTCTGGAAGGGGAAAAGGAAAAATGATACAATTTTCCAGCAACTGAATATGGGGAAAGAAGGCGAATGTCACGATGAAAATGGAATGCCTATGCGTCGCCGGCAGCGGCAGGATGAATGAGGATGCGTACGTCACGAATCAGACGAAGCATCTTTTTGCAGTTGTGGATGGGGTGTCTTCGCTCGTTCCGTATGAAAATGCAGACGGGCTGACTGGAGGTGCGATTGCGGCCCAAATCGTGAAGGAGCATCTGGAGGAAGAAAATGGGGAGCAAAGCTTACCGGAGCTGTTGGCTGCAGCGAACGAAAGGCTCTACGCATGTATGCGCAATGACCGGATCAATCTGGAGAAAAAAGAAGCCCTTTGGGGAGCAGCGTGTGCGGTTGTTCGCGTAGAGGATAAATTTATCGATTATGCCCAAACCGGGGATTGCATGATTTTTGCTGTTTATGCAGACGATACGGTACGCCCCCTTACACACCCGCAAGTCAGTCATTTAGAGCAGGCTGCCTTCGCAAAATGGGAGTCCTGTATTTCCGCAGGTATCCGTCAGCACTCGGAGCTGATGGAGCACTGTCGTGACATCCTTATTTCCAACCGCTATCAGGCCAATACAGAAGGTGGATATGGTGTCCTCAATGGAGAATCTGCCTGTCCTGGCTTTATAGAGTCTGGACGAATCAACCGTACCCAGCTGCGAGCCCTTGTCCTTTTGACAGATGGCTTGCTCATGCCTCGCCACTATGGAGGAGCCGAGCCGAGATGGGAGGAGACGGTGCTTCCGATTGTTCACAAAGGACTGCAGAGATATGCAGACGAGTTAATTGCGTTGGAAAACGACGATCCGGAATGCGTTCGCTATGTACGCTTCAAAAAATCGGATGACAAAACCGGAATCATCCTGCACTTGAGTGAATGAATTTCCAGCACATTGAATTTTGCACATTCATAGCCTGTCATATACACTAACAGATGGAATGCAACCGAAAGAGACACAAAAGGAAGGTAAACCATGATTCAAGTGAAGCAGCTGCAAAAGGAGTTTCGCATTCACCAGTCCCGAGTCGGATTAGGTGGTGCTTTTCGTGATTTGTTCAGCCGTGAATACAAGACGGTGAAAGCAGTGGATAATCTGTCTTTTTCGGTGGAAGAAGGGGAAATGTTCGCGCTGATCGGGGAAAATGGCGCGGGCAAATCGACGACGATCAAAATGCTGACGGGCATTCTCACGCCGAGCAGCGGAGATATCGTCATCAATGGCTTTGTTCCATTCAAAGAGCGCGAGGATTACGTACGCTCCATCGGTGTCGTATTTGGCCAGCGTTCCCAGCTCTGGTGGGACTTGTCCCCACTGGAGTCCTTTCGTTTGCTCAAAAGCGTCTACAAGGTCGATGACACAGCGGGCGAGAAGTGGCTGGAGCGGCTGATCGAGGAGCTAGATATAGGTTCCTTCGTAAGTCAGCCCGTTCGCAAGCTTAGCCTGGGGCAGCGGATGCGCTGTGAGGTAGCAGCATCGTTGATCCACAAGCCACGCCTGCTGTTTCTCGATGAGCCGACGGTCGGACTGGACGTTCTGGTCAAACAAAAGATCCGCGAGTTTCTGCGCAATTTGAATGAGACGGAAAAAATGACCATTTTGCTGACGACACATGACGTGTCCGATATTGAGGCGCTCTGCAAGCGAGTGCTGGTCATGGATAAAGGCAAGCTGATTTTCGACGGTCTGCTCAGTGATTTGAAAGAGCATTGGGGAAATGGGACAGAGGTATCCTTCCAGATGAAAAAGCGCACCAAGGCTTCCGAGCTGCGAAACGTTTTAGGGGATATGCCCTGTACGATCGAACAAATCAACGATTATTCGCTGCGGGTGCAGGTGCCGCGCAGTCAGGAAATGCTGCCGTTTGTTTTGTCCACGGTCATGGCATCGTTTGATGTGAGTGATGTGAAAATCATGGAGACCAGCACAGAGGACATCGTGCGCAACATTTACCGGACGGACGGCGAGGTAGCGAATCATGCATAAGCTTTACATGGAACTGATTCGCATGCGCTTTTTAACCATGCTGGCCTACCGGGTCAACTATTACAGTGGCATCATCATTTACGCCATTAACATCGGGGCGTATTACTTTTTGTGGGGGGCTATTTACGGTGGACAGCAGCAGCTGGGCGGGCTGTCTGTAGCGCAGATGACCTCTTACGTGGCGATCGCCTGGATGTCCCGGGCCTTTTATTTCAACAACATCGATATGGAAATCGCCCAAGACGTGCGGGAAGGGAAGGTTGCGATCGAAATGATCCGGCCGTACAACTACCTTTCCGTGAAAACGGCACAGGCATTTGGCGAAGGAATCTTTCGCTTTTTGTTTTTTGCAGGACCGGGGATCTTTTTGATCAGCCTGATGATTCCGTTCCACTTCCCAGCGACCGCTCAGGGCTGGGGACTTTATCTGCTCAGCTTGCTGTTCGCCTTTTTGATCAATACGCAGGTGAACCTGCTGACGGGACTTCTGACGTTTTTCATGTTCCGCAATGACGGGATGATTCGTGCAAAACGGGTCATTGTCGACCTGATGTCTGGCTTGGTTCTGCCGATCAGCTTCTTTCCAGGATGGGCGCAAACGCTGATGGGCTTTTTACCTTTCCAAGCGATCAACTACTACCCCAGCCTCATTTTCACTGGTGCGACCTCGGCTGCAAGAGCATGGCAGCTGATTGGATTTCAAGTGATCTGGATGGCTGTGATTTTGATCCCGATCCTGATTTTATGGCGTATGGCTCGCAGCCGGCTCGTCGTACAGGGAGGGTAGAGATCATGCAAAATGCAAAACACATTTACAGTATTTTCGCGGATTACTTAAGCCAGTATTTCAAGACTCGGCTTGCGTATCGCGCAGACTTCTTAGGCGATCTGGCATCGAATCTGATCTCCGAATTGATCAACCTCGTGTTCATTATCGTCGTGTTCCAGCACGTTCCGCTCATGGGTGGCTGGTCACGCGATGAGATCATCTTTATCTATGGATTCTTCCTGGTGCCGTATGCGCTGTTTTCCATCTTCTTCGGATTCTGGGATTTCAACGAGCGCTACATTATCCGCGGAGAAATGGACCGGATTTTGACGAGACCTGTGCACAATTTGGCGCAAGTGTGTCTGGAGTCCATCGCACCTGACAGGATTTTCGGGGTAATTTCCGGCCTGATCATCATGGGATACGCAGCGATTCAGCTGAAGCTCGATTTTTACTGGTACGACCCGATCATCTTTATCGTGCTATCCGTCAGTGGAGCATTGATCTATGGCGGGGTATACACAGCTGTTTCTGCGATCAGCTTTTTCTCCGACTCTCGGACGGGGATTTCTCCGATGATTTACAACATCCAGCAGTACGGGCGCTATCCGGTAGACGTTTACAACAAGATCATTCGGTTCGTGCTGACGTACATCTTGCCGTTTGCTTTTGTCGGTGTCTATCCAGCCGCCTACTTTTTGCGAAAAGAGACGTGGTACATTTATGCAGCCATGACTCCGGTGGTGGCTGTCATTTTCTTTGGCATCGGGCTTCTGGTCTGGAATATTGGAGTGAGTAAGTATAGAGGAGCGGGTTCCTAGCCCGCTCTTTCTTTTTGTTTGTAATTCCTACAAAAAACATCGGAAAATGCCAAAATCGCATTTTCAACTATTGTCAAATAAAAAATCAGCAGTATAATATGCTGTATACAACAACAAACACATTCCTTCGGGGCAGGGTGAAATTCCCGACCGGCGGTGATCATGCAAAGTTGCATGTAAGCCCGCGAGCCTCCCGAGCTGATACACAGCAGGGAGTGCAGGATCTGGTGCGATTCCAGAGCCGACAGTACAGTCTGGATGGGAGAAGGATGACGACAGTACGTTACCACACGTGCTTGTTTCCCTGTGCAAACGGGATAAGGGGCGATTGATCTTTCGCAGCCCTTCTGTTTCTCGTACTTATTTTTGCATCAGGAATTGTCATGCGCCTGCAAAAAGCCCTGAGGATCTTTCTTTCCTCGGGGCTTGTTTTCGTTTGCACAAGGTTCAGGATGTGTGGGTTCACGATCACTGTTGCCATTCCTCAAGAAGGAGAAAAAATGAGGAGATGGTACACATGAAAGAAACAGCATTACACTCTACGAGGTCAACCCAAAAGCTGGTGACGATTCCCATGCTGGCGGCCGTTGCCTTCATCCTGCAGTATCTGGAATTTCCCATTCCACTGATGCCGAGCTTTCTGAAGCTGGATTTCAGTACGCTGCCTGCTTTGATTGGCGGACTCATGTACGGTCCAGTGGCTGGGATCATCGTGGAAGTTTTGAAAAATGCGCTGCACATGCTGTTTAAAAATACAGACGGCCTCTTGATCGGGGAGCTTGCCAACGTCGTAGCAGGTGCCAGCTTTATCCTTGTAGCGGTATCGATGCAGCGATTGGGCCAAGGAAAAAAAGGCTTCTTGCTGGGGCTTGCTCTGGGGACTTTGCTGATGAGCGCAGTGATGGCTGTAGCCAATGCTTTCTTCCTGCTCCCTGCCTACGCTGCCCTGTATCAAATGCCAATGGAAACGCTGCTGTCTACCTTTGGAGCCACAAGCGTATGGTCGCTCGTCCTGTACGGAATCGTTCCTTTCAACATTTTCAAAGGAGCGATGCTCTCGCTGGTCGCTTATCCGGTATACGTCAAGCTAGGCAGTCGTTTGAATCCGCGTGCCACAAATTGACAATCAGGCGTTGACTTGCTAAGATATTTAACTAATAAAGTTTTAACGAATAAAGGCTATGAAAGGACCCGCAGTACCTCGCTACGTCCCAGAGAGTCGGCCCTAGTCTGGAAGGTCGATACGAAGGCAGAACTGCACCCCATCCTGAAGCCGCTGGCGATGAGCCGTGCCGGATGCCCCGCCGTTATCGGGACTTTGAGTGGACGCAGCTTTTTGCTGTGTCAATCAGGGTGGTACCGCGGATGTTTGATCCTCCGTCCCTATGTGGGATGGGGGATTTTTGCATTTCATTCGCGTTCATTTAAGAAAAAGGAGCTGTAGAAGGATGAAAGAGGAAAAGGCATTTGTGAAGGAAATTACGCCACAATCGGAGGACTTCTCACGCTGGTACATCGACACGATCAAAAAAGCGGACCTGATGGATTACACTCCCGTTCGCGGATGTATCGTGTTCAAGCCGGAAGGGTTTGAGCTGTGGGAACGGATTCAGGAAGCAATGAACAAGCGCTTCAAGGAAACCGGACACCGAAACGCTTATTTCCCCATGCTGATTCCTGAGTCCTTCATGCAAAAAGAAAAAGAGCATATCGAGGGCTTCAATCCAGAGCTGCCGTGGGTGACGGAAGCAGGCGGTGAACCTTTGGAGGAAAGGCTGGCACTGCGTCCAACGTCCGAGACGATCATCGGCCATATGTACAGCCAATGGATCCAGAGCTATCGTGATCTGCCTGTCCTGATCAATCAGTGGGCAAACGTCTTCCGCTGGGAAAAGCGAACCATGCCGTTTTTGCGGACCTCCGAATTCCTCTGGCAGGAAGGGCATACGGCTCATGCGACAGAAGAGGAAGCGCGCGAAGAGACCATGCAAATGCTGGAGATCTATCGCGAAGTCGTGGAGCAGGAGCTGGCGATTCCCGTGTGGAAAGGGCAAAAAACTCCAAGTGAGCGCTTCGCCGGTGCGGTTGATACGTACTCCATCGAAGCGATGATGAAGGACGGCAAAGCGGTACAGGCTGGTACCTCGCACTACTTGGGCGACAATTTTGCACGCGGCTTTGAAATCAAGTTCCTCGATCGCGACAATACGTTTAAATACGTGCATACGACGTCATGGGGCAGCTCGACTCGGCTGATCGGCTCGATGATCATGGTGCATGGGGATGACCGCGGTTTGTCCTTACCGCCAAGAATGGCACCGACGCAAGTGATTATGATCCCGGTCGGACCGATGAAGCTGCGCGAAAAGGTGATGGAGGCGTTTGATCCGCTCTTCGATACCATCAAGGCTTCCGGTGTCCGTGTGCGTGCTGATTTGCGGGAAGAGACACCAGGTTGGAAGTTCAACGAGTGGGAAATGCGCGGGGTGCCTGTGCGTCTGGAAATGGGACCGCGCGATGTCGAGAACGGGCAAGTCATTCTCGCTCGTCGCGATACTGGTGAAAAAATCACGGTTGCAGTCGATGGCATCGTGGAAGCCATCCAGAATCTGCTCGAGGAAATTCAGCAAAACATGTTCCAAAAAGCGCTGGCTTTCCGCGAGGCGAACTCCCATTTGACGATCAATACCATGGAGCAGTTGACAGCGCATATCGCAAAAAGCGAGCAGGAAAACGTCACCAGCGGCTGGGTGCTGGCTGGCTGGTGCGGAGATGACGCGTGCGAGGCGAAGGTCAAGGAAGAGACGAAATTCACGTCCCGCAATATTCCCTTTGAGCCGCCAGTGACCAAGGAAACCTGCATCTGCTGCGGTGAAAAAGCACAGCATACAGTCTGGTTTGGCCGAGCTTACTAAGCCCTTACCGATGAAAAAAGGCGTGCCCTATCCAATAGAGGCATGCCTTTTTTGTACAGTAAGAATTAATTAAATTCTTAGCTAGTATACGTGCAACTAAGGCTCCGCCACAACCTTCCGCCCTTTTGTGTGACGGTAAGCCAGTTGACACCGACAGTCTGCAACCCGGCTGCACGGCCTGCGATCACATCTGCGTCGCTGTCTCCTACATAGATTGTTTCTCTCGGGTCTGCCCCCAGCTTTTGCATGGCGAGCAGGATTCCTTCGTCCAGCTTCCACTCCCGCAACGAGATTTCGGCACTGCGGCTGCCTTTACCCGTCACAATTCCAAGCTGAAAGCCGGCATTGCGAAGCTGATCCAGCATGTGCGTGACTTCAGGAGGATTGTGCAGACGCAGATGTTCATCTGTATAGGCAGCAAAAAAGTGTTCCAAGCCTAAATACAAAAAGAAAACCATCGTTCGTGATGGTTTTCATGATGTCGGAGATTATTCGTCGGAATCCTCGAACGGTTCATCCGTATCGTCAGTAGGGTCGGCAGGTGTCAGAGGGAACAGCACGTCAAAAAACTTGAATTTGCGGCGTCCCGGCGCACTTTTAAAGCCTTTGTATTTTTGCAGCAAATCACCGATTTCCTCGACAAGCTGATTGCGCTCATCCTGACTGAGATGAAATTCATGAGCATTGAAGGCGAATGTATGCTTATACTCCTTGCGCACATCCTGATCGCTGGCAACAAAACGGTTCAAGGTCCGCATGAGATCCTTCTCCGTGGTGCGGAAAGGAGTGAACATCACATCGCTCAATTGCTGAGCATTTTCCTCAATCATTACTTGCAGTTTGACCTGAATCACTTTGGCTACTGGTTCGTAATACTTTTCGACAATGGAACCTTTGACGCGTGTATCCACCTGCTCGAGCAAGCCGACACGAACCAGCTCTTTCACGTGGTAGTGAAGACGAGCAGCGTTTTCACCCAGCTCCGTGGCAATTTGTTTGGCTGTTCGAGGCTCGAGGTCCTCAAATAGCTCCAAAATTTTAACGCGCTCGGCAATCGCTAGGGATTTTAGTGCTTCTGGGTCTGTTACTTCATAAATCTCTTTCATGCCATTTCTCACCATCCAACTGACTAGGCCAAATTTTGATTTTTCGTCGTTCTCTATACTATCAATCAATTCTATCGTTTTCTGATAGAAAGCGCAACGTGTATAGAGATGAAGTGGCTGTAAGCTTGTGGTAAAATGAGATAGCGTGTAAATGTGGAAAAAGGGAATAGAAGGAAGGGATAAACATGACCGGCATTGGGCAGGCAGCACCTGATTTTACGCTGGAAGCGAATGAGAATCAGACCATTTCACTTTCTTCCTACCGGGGAAAGAATGTAGTGCTCTATTTTTATCCCAAAGATATGACACCGGGATGCACCACAGAGGCCTGTGATTTTCGTGATTACCATCCGAAGTTCAAGCAGCTGGATACGGTCGTTCTGGGAATCAGTCCGGACAGCGTGAAGTCTCACGATAAATTTGTGGCGAAGCACGAGCTTCCGTTTCCGCTGTTGGCAGACCCAGAGCATCAGGTGGCAGAGGCATATGGTGTGTGGGTACTGAAAAAGATGTACGGCAGAGAATACATGGGCATCGAGCGCTCTACCTTTGTCATCGATAAACAAGGAAATATCGCAAAGGCGTGGACGAAAGTAAAAGTGAAGGGGCATGTCCAAGAGGTGCTCCAATTTATCGAGGAAGAATTGCAAGCATAGATAGTCATATTACATAGAAGATATCAGGAGGCCAAATCCATGAGTGTATCTAACGACTATATCGTTGAATCTTTTTGTCAGCTGGCCAACATTCCTAGTCCGTCGGGAAATACGGCAAAGGTCATGGCGTGGGTAGCGCAGGAGCTGGAAAAGCTGGGGGTTGCTTTCAAGCGTACAAACAAAGGCGCTATTCTGGCGACGATTTCCGGAGCAAACGTGGATAAGGCGCGCCTGCTCACCGCTCACGTGGATACGCTAGGTGCGATGGTCAAAGAAATCAAATCGAACGGACGCCTGAAACTGACGCTGATTGGCGGATTTGAGTTCAATGCGATTGAAGGGGAGCATTGCGTCGTAGAGACTGGCAGCGGCCGACTGATCTCAGGAACTATTTTGTCTACCAAAGCGTCAGTTCATGTTTATGGCCGAGAAGCGGGAAAAGCGGAGCGCACCGATCAAAACATGGAAGTTCGTCTGGATGAAAAGGTAAAAACCAAGCAGGAAGTGCTCGACCTGGGGATTTCTGTCGGAGATTTCGTGTCCTTTGACCCACGTGTGACCGTCACCGAGAGCGGTTTTGTGAAGTCCCGCCACATTGACGACAAGGCGAGCGTGGCGATTTTGCTGGGCGTTCTCAAAGAGCTGCAGGAGTCTGGGAAAAAGCTGCCGTACACGACTCATTTCTTTATCAGCAACAACGAAGAAATCGGCTACGGCGGTAACTCCAGCATTCCTTCTGATGTCATTGAATATTTGGCAGTGGACATGGGCGCGATTGGCGATGGTCAGACAACAGACGAATACTGTGTCTCCATCTGCGCGAAAGATTCGTCTGGACCTTACCACTATGGGCTGCGCAGCCATCTGACGAAGCTGGCAGAAGCAGAAGGCTTGAATTATCAGGTCGACATTTATCCATTTTACGGGTCGGATGCAAGTGCGGCATTGCGGGCTGGCTATGACATCGTCCACGGCTTGATCGGACCTGGGGTAGACGCTTCACACTCGCATGAGCGTACACACCGCGAAGCGCTCGACAACACAGCCAAGCTGATAATGGCGTACCTGCAATCCGAACAATTGCAAGCATAGGAGAGCTGCCATGAGCAATATGTATGACTGGGCTGACTATTACGATTTGACGCAACGCGGACTGAATGGCGATGTGGAGTATTACATGGATCAGGCCAAACAGGCGGGGGGCAAGGTGCTTGAGCTCGGATGCGGGACGGGGCGCATTACCCTCCCGCTGGCTCAAGCGGGAATCCCCGTGACAGGGCTGGATCTTTCGCAAACGATGCTGGATAGGGCGAAGGCAAAGGCAGAGGAGCTGGGTGTGGCAGATTCTGTTCGTCTCCTCCAGGGAGACATGCGCAGCTTCGACTTGGGCGAGACGTACTCCTTGATCATGATTCCGTTTCGCTCTTTTCTGCATCTGCTTCACATCCAAGAGCAGATGAAGGCGCTGGCTTGTATTCGCAAGCATCTGGCGCCGGGCGGCAAATTTGCCATGAATGTTTTCGTACCGAAGATTCAGCATTTTAATGAGGAAAATGAGAAAATGTCCTTGCGTGGGACGCATCGGATGGAGAACGGCGATGAAGTGGCGATGTGGGATTACACGCGCTACGATCACTTTCAGCAATTGGCGGAAGTGACTCGGATTTATGAACGCTCCAACGCTGCCGGCGTGATGACAGAGCGTGTCACGGGTCGGTTTACGCTGCGGTATATTTTCCCGACTGAATTGCATCACTTGCTGCGCCTAAATGGCTTCAAAGTAACACAGCGCTATGGCAGCTTTGCCAAAACAGCCTTTGATGCCAGCAGTTCTGAGTTGATTTTGGTAGCAGAAGCTTTGTAGATTGTCGATTTCCAGGGAAATAAAGGGAAAGATGGAGGGACTGGAATGAAAATTTACACCAAAACAGGGGATAAAGGCGAGACATCGTTAGTAGCTGGCGTTCGTGTACTTAAGTTTACAGATCGTGTAGAGGCTTACGGTACATGCGATGAGGCTAACTCGCAGATCGGACTCGCGCTGTCTCTCTTACCGGAGTCCGTCGATTGGAAAGAGCTTCGAGAAGTTTTTCATGTCATTCAGACCAAGCTGTTTCACGTTGGTGCGGAGCTGGCGACTCCAGAGGGGAAGAAGGTCGGCTGGCCGATTGGGGAAGAGGATGTCACTTTCCTGGAAGGTCAGATCGATAAGCTGGACGCAGCCTTGCCGGCTTTGACCAACTTCGTGCTGCCCGGTGGACATCCAGCCGCAGCTGCTTTCCATGTCTCGCGTACAGTGGTGCGACGAGCGGAACGCAAGGCCGTTCATGTCGCACAGCAAGAGCAGGTCAACCAATCCGTAGTGAAATACTTGAACCGCTTGTCCGATTATTTGTTCGTTGTCGCCCGCCACATCAACAAGCAAACGGCAACAGCAGAGCAGACCCTGCATGAATAGCAGTAGGATTATTCGGACTGGAGGCTCCAAATGAATTTGCTGTCTATCGTTGAACAGACGGACGTAGCCTATAAACGGGCCTTTTCCAATCACGCAAAGCGATCGTGGGGCTACTTGTTCTGGAATGAAGAGAATCCGGGGCATTATGATGCCAATCATGCCCACGTTTCGAATGCGGTAACGGACCTCCAGCAAGCAGCTGAGATGGCAGACGAGATCATCCCGTTTTTTGAGGAAAAAGGCATTCATCCCCGATTGTATTTGTACGATGCCCCCAATCAGCAGAAGCTGGTGGAAGTGCTGGAGCAGCGAGGCTTCCGCACTGAGGAGCTGCCCTCGCCTGTACAAATCTGGCAAGGGGAACTGGCTCAGGTGAACGAGAATTCTTATGTCACCATCGAGCCTGTTACTGCTGCCAACTACGAGGAGTGCCTGCTTGTAGAGTCTGTCCCTGAGTTTGGTGGCAAGGAAGTTCGGGAAAAGGCTTTTGCCCAAGAATTTGCCCATCCGGATTTTCAGCATTTCCTGCTGCGAGTAGAAGGGGAACCAGCCTCCTCCTTATGTCTGCTGAGGGCTGACGATGTGGTGCGGATTGAAAATGTTGCGACCCTGCCGGCTTTTCGCGGGCGCGGTCTGATCGGTCATTTGATCCGCCATGCGCAGGAACAGTTTATCCAATCCAAAAGCTCAGAGCTATGGGTATGCCCAATTAATGAGCGAGTAGAAAAGGTGTACAGCCGTTACGGGTTTGTCACGGTTGGCACGATTCCGTTCCTTCATGTCTTTCGCGGGGGAAAAGGTGTCCTGGAGATTCGATAGTAAAAGAATATCAAAAGCCCCGGATCGATTGAGATCGGGGGCTTTTTGCATGAACGCTGTCGCCGAGCTTTTGCCTTCTTTACAAATACTGAGAAATCCCTTGGCGAAACTCGATTTTAGGTGTGTCGAACGTCGTGTAAAGCGGCTCTGAGTCCTTGCAGGCGTTTCCTTCCAGCAGCATAGTGAGCTGTGTGTTTGTGATGGGAAAGAAAGGAAAGCCTTCCATTATATTGATGACGGGTTTCATCAGGGATAGAGGGATATGAATTTTCCGCACACTTCGCTTACCGACCGCAGCGCCGATATGATCCAAGATGTGCTCGTAGGTGATGGCCTCAGGTCCACCTGTTTCGAAAATTTGATTGGCAGCAGAAGGAGAAGACAGGGCCTGGACAAACACATCTGCGACTGTCTCTCTGGCAACGGGCTGCAAAGGATACGCACCACTTCCGAGAACGGGAGTCACCGGCAGCCTGACCAAATCGGCCAGCATGTTAACGAATTCGTCGCCAGGTCCGAAAATAACCGAAGGACGAAAGATGACAAAAGGGATTCCGCTAGCGATAACGATCTGTTCCGCCTCGTATTTCGTTTTGTGGTAAGCGCTGGTTGCATTCTCCCGTGCTCCCAAAGCGCTCATATGGACAAATCGACTGACCCCTGCTTGTTTGGCTGCCTCCACGACATTTTTCGTCCCTTCTATATGAATACGCGGAAACGTGACCCCTTTCTTTGGCTGCTCCCGGATGATCCCAACCAGATGAATGACGGCGTCACAGCCAGCCATTGCTTCGTGGAGTGAGTCGGGATGAAAGAGGTCTTTGGCAGCATAGGTAATCTTGCCGGCAGCCTCATCGTGACAGCCTAGTTTCGTTTCTGATCCAGGGCGAACGAGACAAACCACATCATGCCCTTCCTCTCGTAGCCTTGCCAACATCCCTTTCCCCACAAAACCGGTAGCACCTGTTAGAAATACTTTCATCCGCATTTCCCCTCCGTTATATTCTTCCAGCTCCATTTTACTTCATGGGGACATGAGCCCGCCACAAGCTCCCTTGATTGCCGAGTTGACGAGCCACGGTATAATGGAGAGAAAAAGGGGGATATATGAATGGCACAACGCAAAGTACCAGTCGAAGAAATATTGGATACCCTGCAGCAGCTGTATCCAGACGCGCATTGTGAGTTGAACTATGCCTCCCCGTTTGAACTTCTGATTGCCACAATCTTGTCAGCACAGTGTACAGATAAACGGGTGAATGAAATAACGGCGCCGATGTTTGAAAAACTGAATAAACCGGAAGACTACCTTCATTTGACGCAGGAAGAAATGGAGGAGCATATAAAAGGGCTCGGTCTGTATAAGAATAAGAGTAAAAACATTTTAGAGACCTGTAGAATCTTGTACGAGAAATACAATAGCGAAGTGCCGCAAACGCACAAGGAGCTGGAGGCATTGCCGGGAGTCGGGAGAAAGACAGCTAACGTGGTCTTGTCCAACGCCTATGGGGTGCCGGCGATTGCAGTAGATACCCATGTGTTTCGTGTAGGAAACCGTTTGGGATTGGCCAAAAGCGACAATGTCGACGAAGTGGAGCGTCAGCTGATGAAGCGTATTCCCCGGGAAAAATGGTCGGATGCTCATCATTGGTTGATTTGGCACGGCAGACGGATTTGTTCCGCCCGCAACCCGCAATGCAGTCAATGCCCGCTGCAAACCATGTGCAAGCACGCGATCGCAGAAGGGAAAAAGCCGCAGGCAAAACCGAAGGCAAAGACCAAAGCGAAGACGCCATAACCGTTTCCCAATTTCTTCATTCGGGAAATAAACGGAATGGATATTGACAGTTTTCGCTCACAAGACGTACACTTATTTATAGTAATTCTAATCAATGACATGAGAAATGCTTGTTCTTTTGTCCTTGCGAAAGACTGTGGGGTGTAACGTTATGACACAGCGTGTAGAGAAAGCTGTAGAAATCCTGAAGAATACCGGGGTTCGAATGACACCTCAACGCCATGCCATCTTGACCTATTTGCTGGAGACGATGACTCACCCGACGGCTGACGAAATATACAAAGCCCTCGAAGGCAAATTCCCCAATATGAGCGTTGCTACGATTTATAACAATCTCCGTGTCTTTAAAGATGCAGGGTTAGTTATTGAATTGACTTACGGGGATGCGTCCAGCCGTTTTGATGCAAATGTGGAGGAAGATCACTATCACGCAATCTGTTCGAAGTGCGGGTCGATCAGCGATTTTCATTTCCCATACTTACGGGACGCGGAAGAATCAGCAGCGAAAGACATCGGATTTCACGTTACAGGCCATCGCATGGAAGTTTATGGCGTTTGTGAAGCCTGTCAAAAGAACACCCACTAATTGCAGGACTGCAACACAGAGCACCTTCTGAATCAACCGGAAATCAGTTGAGGACGAAGGTGTTTTTGTTTACCGATATTTGCCATAGGCATACCAAGGTGTAACGTTTTCGCTTTTCAAACGTCTTTTGAAAGGAAGTATGTCAGAAGGTTGTGAATGGTTTGTACCCAAACAGGCATAGAAAGAATAGACGAAATAGATTGACGGATATCACTCTCGGATATGTTCCGTCTGAGAGGAGGTCGTAGCTTGTGAGTATGGAGTTAGGGATGGCTGCCCGCCCCAAAAAGCGTAGAAGGCGGGTGTTTCAGTTTTTCCTTATGCTGATTCTCTTTTTTGTGGCGATATTTGGAGGGATTTATTGGTTCTTCGTCTTGCGGGCGTCAACAGAGCACGTCTCGCCGTTTAACGGGGAGAAGCACGCGCTCGTTTACCAGGGTGAGGTAGAGAAGACTCCTTATCTGATGGAAGCGGATCAGATTTTGCTGCCGTTCTCATTTATTCAGGAGAAGCTGGATCCCGCTATTTTCTGGGACGAACCTACTCATTCCGTCATCATTACGACGAAGGACAAAGTGCTGCGGATGGAAAGCGGACAAGTGGTAGCCTATCTGAACAAGCAGCCGGTCAATCTGCAGGTGCCCGTAAAGGAAGTAGATGGGATTCGTTATGTGCCGCTTGAACCTTTGGAAAAGCTGTATCCGTATTCTTTTGCGCATAAGCCTGCGACGGGAGCTCTTACTGTAGAAAAGGACGGATATGCGATTCAGCAAGCAAAAGTGGTACAGGATGACGATCCTCAGCTCGTTCGGACAGGAGCTTCGCTGCGTACTCCGATCGTAGCGGAGCTTTCCTCAGGTGCTGTAGTGGATGTACTGGGACAGTCGGACAAATGGTACCGGGTTTTGACCGGTGATGGAATTGCGGGGTTTCTTCCACGAGAAAGTCTGGAGCTAACACAGGTACGGAAGGTAAGTCTGGATCGCCCAGCATCCTCTACACAAACGGCTGTCTGGAAGCCGCTGGGACAAAAAATCAATCTGGTGTGGGAACAGGTTACGAGTAAAAATCCAAATGTTTCCGATATCGGGCCTATGAAAGGAGTCAATGTAGTTTCGCCAACGTGGTTTGAAATGAAGGATGCAGAAGGGACACTGCAGAATAAAGCTGATCCTGCGTATGTGAAGTGGGCGCATCAGAGGGGTTACCAGGTCTGGGGATTGGTCACGAACGGATTCAATCCAGACTGGACGAAATCTGTTCTCAGCAGCTACGACAAGCGGGAAAAGCTGATTGCCCAGCTCATTCACTATGCCAACCTGTACGATCTGGACGGGATCAACATTGACTTTGAAAATGTGTATTTGGATGAAAAACAAAAGCTCGTCCAGTTTGTGCGCGAGCTGACACCCTATTTGCATGAACAGGGGCTGACGGTTTCCATCGATGTGACAATCAAGTCAACCGCAGAAACCTGGTCGATGTTCCTCGATCGAAAAGCCCTCGCAGAAGTGGTAGACTACATGGCGGTAATGACCTATGACGAGCATTGGGCGTCCAGTCCAAAAGCAGGTTCAGTGGCATCCTTGCCGTGGGTGGAGAATGGATTGCAGGGGGTACTCGAGGAGGTTCCCCATCAAAAGCTGCTGCTGGGTGTCCCTTTTTATACGAGATTGTGGACGGAAACCAAGCAAGCGGATGGAAGCGTAAAGGTATCCTCCAAGGCGCTGTCGATGCCTCGTGCGCTGGAGTGGATCGAGGAACGCAAGCTGACTCCGATTTTGGATGAGGCAAGCGGGCAGAACTATGTGCAGTATCAGGATCCTAAGGATGGCAATACCTATAAAATGTGGCTGGAAGACGTGACTTCTATAGAAAAACGAATGGCCATTGTGCACAAGTACAATCTCGCGGGAGTAGCTTCTTGGCGTCGTGGCTATGAGGTGCCCGAGATTTGGAAGGCTGTCTCAGATGGATTGAACAGCCAGCACGAGAAGCCCTCGTCCTAGAAAGAAAATAAGCCACCTGTTGCTGGACGTGGGCAGCGGGTGGCTTTTGCATGATCTTTGATTATTTTTGTGGTGTAAGGTTTTGGTTTTGCTGAGGTTGTGCGTCATCGAGACGTAGTGGTTGTCCGCAAAACATACAGGCGTCTTCTTTTCCGAGCATTTTCGTAACTTTTTGGCACGATGGGCATTGTACCTGAGGAGCAGAGGTAGATACCATTCCGGAAATCATAAACATAACCGTGCTGCCCATCGTCAAGATAAAGCCAATGATCAACAGCAACGTCATAAAGACGTGAGAACCTTTGAACAGGGTGCCGAGAAAAGGAATAAAGTCCAAGTATCCAGCAAAGAAAGCGTACCCCGTATACATCAGCAAAATACCGATCACCATGCTCCAGTTACCCCAAGTGCGCATGCGTTTGATCTTGCTAAGACGTTCAGTTTTCTTCATCATCATTCCTCCTACCCTACAGTATAGCATACTAAGGATTTGTCTGTTGACAAGCAGGAAAAGGAGTTCTCATGTAGAATCCATATGTTCAACCCAGGGGCAGGGAGGAAAACGCATGGACATGAGGCCAGAAGAGAGTCAACAAACGTACCTTGAACTGCTTCAAAAGCGTTTGGATGTACAAGCTGTACTTATGCTTCCCAATTTTCCCCTTCGCGATGGCGCCTTCTATTTGATTGTTGCCAGCCAGCCTGAGTCTGATAACAGCATTCGGCGG
>NZ_CP176856.1:1060000-2217500 GCF_046622605.1 Brevibacillus centrosporus
GCTGAGAAGCAGGGGCGCCAGCCTCTGTGGAGCTGTCGGTGGGATACCACCCTTGATGTACGGAGTTTCTAACTCGTCGCCCTTATCGGGCGAGAGGACCATGCCAGGTGGGCAGTTTGACTGGGGCGGTCGCCTCCCAAAAGGTAACGGAGGCGCCCAAAGGTTCCCTCAGAATGGTCGGAAATCATTCGTAGAGTGTAAAGGCAGAAGGGAGCTTGACTGCGAGACCTACAAGTCGAGCAGGGACGAAAGTCGGGCTTAGTGATCCGGTGGTTCCGCATGGAAGGGCCATCGCTCAACGGATAAAAGCTACCCTGGGGATAACAGGCTTATCTCCCCCAAGAGTCCACATCGACGGGGAGGTTTGGCACCTCGATGTCGGCTCATCGCATCCTGGGGCTGAAGTAGGTCCCAAGGGTTGGGCTGTTCGCCCATTAAAGCGGTACGCGAGCTGGGTTCAGAACGTCGTGAGACAGTTCGGTCCCTATCTGTCGCGGGCGTAGGAAGTTTGAGGAGAGCTGTCCTTAGTACGAGAGGACCGGGATGGACGCACCGCTGGTGCACCAGTTGTCACGCCAGTGGCACAGCTGGGTAGCTATGTGCGGACGGGATAAGCGCTGAAAGCATCTAAGCGTGAAGCCCCCTCCAAGATGAGACTTCCCACAGCGCAAGCTGGTAAGACCCCTCATAGACGATGAGGTTGATAGGTTCGGTGTGGAAGCGTGGTAACACGTGGAGCTGACGAATACTAATCGGTCGAGGACTTATCCACACTCTTAGCAAACATGCAGATCCAGTTTTGAAGGTATGAATCCTTCAAACGTTCCTCGGTAGCTCAGTTGGTAGAGCAATCGGCTGTTAACCGATCGGTCGGCGGTTCGAGTCCGTCCCGAGGAGCCATATGGATGGATGTCCGAGCGGCCGAAGGAGCACGATTGGAAATCGTGTAGGCGGGGTCGACCCGTCTCGTGGGTTCAAATCCCACTCCATCCGCCATATTGGCCCGTTGGTGAAGCGGTTTAACACAGCAGCCTTTCACGCTGTCATACAGGGGTTCGAATCCCCTACGGGTCACCATACAAAACATTCCTACTCTGTAGGGCCCGACATGTGTCGGGGAAACGTGGAGGCTTAGCTCAGCTGGGAGAGCATCTGCCTTACAAGCAGAGGGTCGGCGGTTCGATCCCGTCAGCCTCCACCATAATATCGTCGCGGGATGGAGCAGCTCGGTAGCTCGTCGGGCTCATAACCCGAAGGTCGCAGGTTCAAATCCTGCTCCCGCAACCAAATTTTCTCCTTTATGGAGCTGTGGTGAAGTTGGAGTTCACGCCGGTCTGTCACACCGGAGGTCGCGGGTTCGAGTCCCGTCAGCTCCGCCATTTTCTTTCAAAGAAATGGCGATTGAATACATAAGGCTCGGTAGCTCAGTCGGTAGAGCAGAGGACTGAAAATCCTCGTGTCGGCGGTTCGATTCCGTCCCGAGCCACCTTTGTAGGGGCATAGTTTAAAGGTAGAACGAAGGTCTCCAAAACCTTTGGTGTGGGTTCGATTCCTACTGCCCCTGCCACTTTTGAATGAAGCATGATACATGGCGGTCGTGGCGAAGGGGTTAACGCACCGGATTGTGGCTCCGGCACTCGTGGGTTCAAGTCCCATCGATCGCCCCATTCTTTTCAAAGTTGGGGATTACTTATTGGGGTATAGCCAAGCGGTAAGGCAACGGACTTTGACTCCGTCATTCCTAGGTTCAAATCCTAGTACCCCAGCCATTTATATGCGGACGTAGCTCAATTGGTAGAGCGTCGCCTTGCCAAGGCGAAGGTCGAGGGTTCGAGACCCTTCGTCCGCTCCATAAGCTTCATCAAATCGAATGCTTAGAACATGGAGGCATAGCCAAGGGGTAAGGCACGGGTCTGCAAAACCCTTATCCCCGGTTCAAATCCGGGTGCCTCCTCCATATGATTTGCCGGTGTGGCGGAATGGCAGACGCGCGCGACTCAAAATCGTGAGGGAAACCGTGGGGGTTCAAGTCCCTTCACCGGCACCATACATATAAGAAAGCTCTGAACATCAATTTTATTGATTTCAGGGTTTTTTTATTTGTCTTTGTGACATGACTAGTTCGGTCATAAGTACGTGAATAGTAAGATTAATATTGATTATCAATCTCATCATAAGTAAGATGAATAGAGGGATGACTAGCAAATGGACATGAACAGGTCAATTAGTGATAATGATTATCACTATAGCGTATCTTTGCTGCATCCACAGAGTTTGTTTTTAATGGAACGCTCTATACGCTTGCCCTGGGGAATGTGGTGCACGGTGGCGCGCATATGCAATTGGATCGGCATGTACTTGGCGACAGCAGATGGGAGTACTTGCTCGTGCTGTATCGAATCTGTGCACCAGAGCCAGGAGGGTTCTGTCTCCCAAAATCGCATTTTGAGCTTGTACCCGGGCATAGCCCACGTCTGACGGAGCTTCTGGAGCTCCTGTGGAAGGTGTCTCGTGAGCCGGGCGGGATTTCCGCCTTTCAGACAGAAATGCTGTTTCGTTGTGCACTAGAGGAACTGTTCGTCTGTGTCCGCAACCAAAGCAACGATGGAGAGCAAGCGTTATTTGAGCAAATATCGAGATGTGTTTTAAAGATAAGACTATAATCATTTCTGGTGGAGGAAACTCGGCGGTTGATTGGGCAAATGAGCTTGAACCGCTCGCTCATCAAGTATACCTCACTTATCGGAAAGACACTTTATCGGGGCACGAAGCGCAGGTAAAACAGCTCATCAACAGCTCAGTAAAATGCTTTTTGGATACCTCCATTACCAGGCTGATTGCTTCTGCTGATCATGAGAAGATTGAGAGAGTTGAGCTGACCAACCACGTGACAGGGGAAGTGCAGGAGCTCTACATTGACGAAGTGATCATTAATCATGGCTATGAGCGCGACAGATCTTTATTGGAAAATAGCAAAGTGAAGCTCGAATTGAGCGAAGATCGTTTTATCGGGTCTAGCCACTAGCACGACCTCTGTGCCGGGCATTTACGCAGCGGGTGATGTCCTGAAGTATGAGGGAAAAGTTCACTTGATGGCTGGAGCTTTCCAAGATGCCGCGAATGCTGTAAACCAAGCGAAATTATTTATTCAGCCGGAAGCGCAAAAAGGTGGAATTTTTTCTTCCCACAACGATATTTTCCAAAGCCGGAACCGCGAGTTAATCAAGCAGATGATGAAATAGGCGAGGAATCGGAAAGAATAAAGGAAAGGCTCGTAAATCACGCAATCGTGACGTATGAGCCTTTTTCTTATGAAAGTCGCATGGATAGGAAATTGCCCTTTATGCAGCAGGCTCTGATGCAGGGGTATGATGGGTCTGCATATTTGCGAGGAAACCAGATGGTTATATTCAAAGCGGTATTGTATACTTTCATATGTCTAGCGCCAACTTGCAAATAATCAGGTTGGTAAAATTACAATCGTCTTTGAATAGCTCAGTCTTTTCGGGAATAGGGAATACGTGGGGGTTTTTGTCAGTAAGGGAAAAAGAGGTGGTTTCAAATGAAGTACGGTTTGCATGATAAACCGCCAGTTGGCACAACGATATTGTCGGCACTCCAATGGATGATTGTCGCGGTCTCCAGCAGTGTGGCGGTTCCGCTGATGATCGGAGACGTCTATGGACTGCAGGCGGATGAGATTGGCAATCTGATGCAGCAAACGATGTTCTTTATCGGATTGGCATCCCTACTGCAAGTATGGATCGGCCACCGCTATCCGATGCTGGAAGGACCAGCAGGGCTGTGGTGGGGAATCGTTATTATTTTGGCACAAATAGGAACCAGTGTGGGGCTGCAGCCGCGTGAGATCGGTCAGTCCTTTCAAATTGGCCTAGGCATGGCTGGGCTGCTGTTTATGGTCTTCGGTTTGATGGGATGGATTGGGAAGCTGCAGAGATGGTTTACTCCGCTCGTTTCGGGAACGTATATGATCTTGCTCGCCGTCTCGCTATGCAGCAATATCCTGGCAGGGATGCTCGGGATCGGATTTCAGCATTCCAAAGAGGTGATCCCGCACGTTGCGATCGTTTCCGTCGCAATTGTGGCATTGGTGGTTTTGGTCATGCGTACGAAGAGGTTTTCCAGCTTTGCCGTCCTGTTTGGAATGGTCATTGGCTGGGTGCTATATGCCGTCATGGGCTGGACAGAGCCTGTTCGCACGGCAGAGCAAGTGATTGCGTGGCCATCGCTCTTTTTCTGGGGAGCTCCTCGCTGGGATTGGGGTGTCGTTCTGACGAGTATGCTGACAGGCTTTGTCCTGTTGACGAATCTGGTGACAAGCATGGTTGTTATGGGGAAAGCCACAGATACGGTGCCGACTGAGCAGCAATACAATCGCGGTGGGGTCTTTACAGGCGTCTCTCATGTGCTTTCCGGATTGGGTGGCGTAGTGGGGATGATTCCGCTCTCCCTGGCAGCTGCTGTCATCCAGACGACGAGAATGGCAGCTCGACTGCCTTTCATGCTGGCGATGATCGGGATCATGGCGATCGGCTTGTTCCCGTATGTGGCTCATTTTTTGGCAGCTCTGCCTACACCGGTCGCGTATGCCGCGATGTTTATTTCCTACACACAGCTGCTCGGCTTTGGACTGAAGGATTACGTGAACGTCAAAATGGACGATCGAACCATTATGGTTGGCGGAAGCTCGCTGCTGGTGGGGATTGGCGTCATGTTCGTGCCGGCAACAGCCTGGCAGCACTTGCCGGCACTTGTCAGCTTTTTATTCGGGAATGGCTTACTGCTCGGGGTAATTGTTTGTCTGCTTCTGGAGCACGTCGTTTTCCGCCAAAAAGGAGAAACGCAAAAGAAAGACGACCACGCAGCTTGACGGGCCGTCTTTCTTTTTAGGAATGCAGGAGGTAGGAGCTAGTAACTTCGCCACCGTTTATCTCTGTAAACATTCTGCCTACTGAGCCGAGTATCTCATCCTGCTTTTGTGCAGAGACCTGCTCGTGAAAGAAAATGACCTGCATGAGATTGCGGCTGCTTTCAGTAACACTGGTGCGCTTGGAATCGACGATCGGGCTGCCGAATGCCCCGTTTTCGTCCGCGAGCAGCAGCTTGCCTTCCATATTGACCTCGCGTCCGTTCAAGCCTTCATAAATGTCATCCGCGCGTCCGATTCGAAATACTACATCACCCACGAGCTGGTCCTGGTCATAGATGCCAAAAGGAAGAGCGTGGTGGACGGAGAAGAAATTATTGATATCCACTGCGCTGTTGATCCAGAAGAAGGCATTTCCCTGGAGAAGTCGGCGGAGCAGGGCTTCTGAAGAGGGGCGGTACCGAGACGGGTCGATCCCCGCTTGTTTAAAAGCAGCACGCCATTCCCGGATGCCTTCGATTTCAGTCAGTTTGGACACATCGTGCTCCAGGCGAAGCCCTTCGACAAAGTAGTTGATGCGTCCTTGAAGCATTTTGGGAGAGTCGCTGACGGAAGCACCGCTGTAGTGGAGAATGCCCAGGGAAAGGCGAGGGAGGCGTTCGGACACAGTGGCGTCCAGCTGTACTTTCATCATGTGTCACTCCTTTTCGAACCTATTTTTGGTAGTATAACAAATTTTTTTTGTGGAAGCGACTAACCTTCGTTACAATAGAAAAAGCACTAGATAAAACAAGTCATGCCTTTTCGATATAGAGTGGAAAAAGAATAGAAGGAGGAATCCCCTGACGATGACGACACGAGAAGTACAGATTTATACAGACGGAGCTTGTTCAGGCAACCCAGGTCCTGGCGGCTGGGGAGCCGTATTGATGTACGGACAGCATATCAAGGAGATGTCCGGTGCAGAACCGAATACGACCAACAACCGGATGGAGCTGAAGGCTGCGATCGAGGCGCTTTCTGTTTTGAAGGAGCCTTGTCAGGTGACCTTGTACAGCGATAGCGCCTACCTGGTCAACTGCTTTTTGCAGGGCTGGTACAAAGGCTGGCTGAAAAACGGCTGGAAGAACAGCAAGGGACAGCAGGTGGAGAATCAGGATTTGTGGAAAGAGCTGCTTCGATTGATGGATACGCATAAAGTGCAGTACGTAAAAGTAAAGGGACATGCGGACAACAAGTGGAATAATCGATGCGATGAGCTCGCGACAGGAGCGATCAAGCAGCTGTGAGCAATCAGCAGTACTGGGAACAAACGAAGCAGTCCATCATCGATTATGCCGCACAGATCGGGATCGACAAAATTGGTTTTGCGAGTGCTGATCCCTTTCTGGAGCTGAAAGAAAGGCTAATTGTCCATCGGGAAAAAGGGTACGAATCAGGCTTTGAGGAACCGGATCTGGATAAACGCACAGAGCCAGGCTTGCTCGTTGAAGGGGCGCGCTCCTTGATTTCTATTGCGTTGGCGTATCCTTCCAAGCTGGAAAATCCACCGAAGTCAGAGCCCGGGGCCTATCGCGGGATCTTGTGCAGAGCGGCATGGGGCACCGATTACCACCATGTTTTGCGCGACAAGCTAGCCAAGCTGAGTGCCTTTATTACCGAGCTCGAGCCGGGAGTAAAGATCGAGTCGATGGTAGATACGGGGGCGCTTTCGGATCGAGCGGTTGCAGAGCGAGCAGGACTTGGGTTTGTAGGCAAGAACTGCGCTTTGATTACGGAGGAATTCGGTTCGTGGGTGTATTTGGGGGAGCTGGTCACCAATCTGCCCCTGCCCGCGGATCAGCCAGTAGAGGAAGGCTGCGGAGATTGTAATATTTGTGTGGATGCCTGTCCGACCGGTGCGCTGGTACAGGGTGGACAGCTGGACGCCCAGCGATGTGTCGCGTATTTGACACAAGTAAAGGATTTCATTCCTGATGAATTCCGCGGAAAAATAGGCAACCGGCTTTACGGATGCGATACGTGCCAGACGGTGTGTCCGAAAAATCGCCGCCTCAACAATACCCATCATGCAGAATTTCAGCCAGATCCCGAGATCGCCAAGCCGCTCCTGCTGCCTTTACTGGACATGAGCAATAAAGAGTTCAAGGAAAAATTGGGCCTTTCCTCGTCATCCTGGAGGGGGAAAAAGCCAATTCAGCGAAATGCGATATTGGCGCTTGCTCATTTCAAGGACAAGACGGCCGTTCCGCATCTGGCTCGCTTGTTGGAGAACGACCCGCGTCCCGTCATTCGGGGAACGGCTGGATGGGCACTAGGGAAAATCGGCGGAGATGAGGCACGATTGGCTTTGATGAAGGCGATCGAGCGTGAGAGTGACGCTGCCGTACTAGCAGAGGTGCAAAAAGGACTGGCGATGCTCCCGGAGCAATCGGCAAGCAGTCACTAGTCAGACGTGTGTAGAAAAGAACAAGGAAAACGGGTATGGGAGGAACGTTGGATGGCAAATGGATTGGGGTATACCATCATGGACTCACCGATTGGACCGTTGTTGCTTGCTTCTACCGAAGAAGGGCTGTGCCATATCCAGTTTGAAGTAGAGCAGGATGGGATCGCACAGCTTACGCGTTGGTGCAAAAAGACGTTTTTAGGTGTAACTCCCGTGCGCGATGACGAGCGCAATGCAGCAGCTAAAAAGCAGCTGGAGGAGTATTTTGCCGGGGAAAGAAAGGTCTTTGACTTGCCGATCGTTTTATATGGGACGCCGTTTCAGAAATCCGTTTGGAACGCGCTTGCCGATATTCCCTATGGGGAGACGAGATCCTATAAGGACATTGCTTTGGCGATCGGGGCAGCGAAGGCTGTACGAGCGATCGGAGGAGCGAACAATCGCAACCCGATTCCGATCATCATTCCTTGCCACCGTGTGATCGGATCGAATGGTGCACTGGTTGGCTACGGAGGAGGATTGCCGATCAAGGAGCATTTGCTAGCCCTCGAAGGCGTTCCGCTGCACATACAGACTACACTAGATCAAGCTATCCGCTTCTGACGGGTGGCCAAGCTATCCGACTCCAACGGATAGCTTTTCTTTTTCTTCTGAACGAGTCGACTTTGACATATTCTTCATTGAGCAGACGGCAGGCAAAGTCCAATGGTGGCTGGTGAAGGAGGAGAGGCGAGTGGACTGGCGACAGTTTATCCGAAGCTATTTTGATAGCGTGCAGAAGGCGTGGCTGGATGGCGAGTATCAGCGTTTGCTGCCTTACTATTCCAACCAGGGGCAGGGAACAAAGAATGAATGGGAACGCATGAGGCGAGAGCACGTGCAGCTGGTGGGGCGCGGGGGAAAGACACAGTCCATTCAGGGAAGGCTGGTACCTTTATGTTGGATGGAAACGGAGCAGTCCATGGACATTTTGCTCTCCTGGAGCGGAAAACGCCACTATGGAATGGGAGAGCATTCACTGTCAGAAGCCAGCCGCTTTGTCCATCGGATTCGTTTGCAAAAAGAAGCAGCGAGCTGGCGCATCGATTCTCATACGGAGTGGGACGGTGACGCGAAAGTACCGTTCGACGCTTTGCAAGGGGAGGAGGAAGCAGAAGGGGCCTCCTCGATGGTGGAGGACGCTGTTTCCCAGCCGTTGCTTGTCGTGCATGGGGCAGGCGGATACAATCCGTGGAATGCAGTGGCGTATGCGGAGCGGTATTGGAACTCGCCAAACCCAGCCTACCCGCATTTTACTGACGATTGCACGAACTTTATTTCGCAATGTCTGTACGCTGGGGGAATTCCCATGCTCTTTTCCAAGGAGAAAGGGAGAGGCTGGTGGATTCGGATGGGAAAAGGCGGCGAGTGGAGCTACAGCTGGTCGGTTGCCCATGCTTTGTACCTGATGCTCAAATCAGGAGCTGCACCGATGCGGGCCGTGACAAAATCATCTCCGGACCAGCTGGAGCCGGGCGATATTATTTGCTATGACTTCGATGGCGATGGACGTTTTCAGCACAATACGATCGTCGTTGCCAAGGATGCCAACAATATGCCGCTCGTCAATGCGCATACAACCGACAGCAGCATGCGATACTGGGCGTATGAGGATTCTACAGCCTATACACCCAATATGCGTTATGCGTTTTTTCATATTAGAGGGGTGTAAGCAGGGGAGTGCCGTTACCGTTTTCGTCGCAAGATCGCAGTCAGAAAGCTCAGGCTCCGAGCGAGCCAGACGAGGACAGCGAGCCACAGAAGATCGGCGAAAGAATGCGGCTCTCCTTTGATGGTCTGCACGTAGATTAATCCGTGAAACAAAACAAGCAAGAATAATAAAGGATTAGAGAGATGCAGCCGCTTCCAGGCAGCTGTGCCCAACCATTTTTTGGCGGGGAGATAGGAGCTCACCCAGAGTACGAAAAGGATAAGAAGTGCACAAGCTCCCAGGTAATTGGCTACTCCAGCTAATGACCAGTTCGGGACGGGCCACTCCCAAGAACCGTTTTCCGCAGAGGAGAGAAAGAACAGGCCGAGCCAGCCATCTGCTTTGGGAGCTTGGCTATCAGAGATGATCAACAACCGAGGTTCTCCCTGAAAAAGGACAAGCACCAAAGCGACGTGAAGAAGCCCAGTCAGTCCGGCAAAGATCCCCACATCGCGGCGGATAGACAGCAACGTGGGGGCCCATCTGGCAGGCAGCCAGGTACATAGTGGACCGATCAACAAGGTCGCACCGATCAGGAAAAAAGCGAAATAACCGAACAGCATGCTCCAGGTTTCCAGAGGGGGAAACATAGCAAAGTGGTGCCACTTCCAGCCAGATGCGGCTGCGAGCAGCAGCAGACAGAAAACATAGGTCCATGAACGAAGCCATTTGCTTTCCATTTCGAACACGATGACCACACCCTTTTCATCGATTTTCTTTTAGATGCAAGAGGGTGACTTTTTGTTACAGCAGCTGCTAGGTGGTCATGGCTATGTTTCTTTATGTATAATAGAGCTTGGTTTGATTTTTAGTTCGGGACATGAGGAGATTTGCCGGTATGCCGTTACACATCGTATTGCATGAGCCGCTCATCCCTGCGAACACGGGAAATATTGCCCGTTCCTGCGCAGCGACAGGCGCACATTTGCATCTGATTCACCCGCTTGGTTTTTCTACCGATGATCGTTATTTGAAACGTGCTGGCCTGGATTATTGGCACGCAGTAAACATCCATTATCACGATAGCTTTGAAGCTTTTGCAGAGTCGCAGGGGCCGGATGCGGGAACCTTCTACTTCGTGGAGACATGGGGAGAAACGCTTTATTCGGACGTTTCCTTTCGCGATGGGGACTACATCATTTTGGGAAAAGAAACGACGGGTCTTCCTCCAGAGCTGACAGACCGCTACCGTGAGCAGACCATACGGATTCCGATGAGTGGTGCTACCCGTTCTGTCAATTTGTCCAACTGCGCGGCTATCGTCCTGTTTGAAGGCCTGCGCCAGCTAGGCTTCCCAGGGCTCAAATAACACGACACAGATACCGGAGCAGGGCACGCAGACCGACCATAAACAAGGGAGAGAAAAGGAAAATGACTGTGAATACGATCCTGTTTGACCTCGACGGCACACTTTTGGAAATGCAGACGGACCCATTTGTCAAAAGCTATTTGAAGGAAGTCGGTCGTCATGTCGGCGATCAATTTGATACACAAAAGCTCCTCTCGCTGATCTGGGACGCGACCAAAGCGATGATCGTGAGCCAGGAGCCTGACAAGACGAATGAACAGGTATTTATCGAGTACTTTACGGCGCACAGCGACTGGAAGCGCGAAGAGGTGTGGCCGTTGTTTGACTCCTTTTACCGCGATGTGTTCCCGACCTTGTCCCACCTGACGTACCCATCTCCTTGGGCAAAAAAGATCGTGGAAGCAGCGAAAAATCAAGGCTTCCGAGTCGCGGTCGCAACCAATCCGGTGTTCCCTCGAGAGGCGATCTACCACCGGCTTGCTTGGATCGGGATGACGGCGGATGAATTTGAGCTGGTCACCGTGTATGAGGACATGCACTCCACCAAGCCAAACCCGAGTTATTTTGCGGAAATCTGTGAGAAGCTCGGCGTGGAGCCAACCGAATGCGTCATGGTCGGCAACCACATGCAGGAAGACATGGTCGCATCCAAGCTGGGAATGAAGACGTTTCTGGTCACCAACTGGATGGAGGACCGCGGAGAACCGCAATATCCGGTGGATCAGAGAGGATCGCTGGAGGAGCTGTACCAAGCGATTGAAGCAGGTACAGGTATATTTGCACGCTAAAGACGAAGAGCTAGCAGGCTGTCGCA
This sequence comes from Brevibacillus centrosporus, assembly GCF_046622605.1. NCBI lineage: Bacteria > Bacillati > Bacillota > Bacilli > Caryophanales > Paenibacillaceae > Brevibacillus > Brevibacillus centrosporus. The sequence continues at coordinate 1,071,211 of NZ_CP176856.1, forward strand.
GAGGACAAGCCTGCTTTTGTTTTGGACGAAATCACGATGGATTTACACCAATCCCATACTTTTCCCAAAGACGTAAGGTAGGCTGGACTTGTACATAACCCGATTGGGCAAAAGGAAGGGGAGCATCCCATGAAGAAACTGATTTCTTCCATTGTACTGTGCAGCTTATTGGTGAGTGGTGTATCCATTGTCAATGCGGAAGGTGATACCACCTCCACACATGGAACGAAGGCGACAAAGGAGCAAAAAGCCGAGCAGCGTCTGGAAAAGCTGCAGGTAAAGGCGGAGAAGCTGGGTGTAGAGGCAGCTGGCAAAACGGCCACAGAGATCAAGGCTGAGCTGGCAGCCAAGCAGGCGGAAAAGAAAACGCTAAAGACGGCCAAACGGGAAGCAAAAGCTGCGAAGTGGGGAGTCGATCTCACAGGGAAGACCAAAGAGGAAGGAAAAGCGGCGATTCAAGCGGCTAAAGCAGCGAAGAAGGAAGCGGGACTGTCCAAGCAGTCGACGAAAGCAGAAAAGCTGGGAATCGAAGCAAGCGGCAAAACGGCGAAGCAGTTGAAGGAAGAAATCAAAGCGAGCAAGGCAGAGAAAAAGGCTGAGAAAAAGGCGGCAAAGAAAGTATAACCGCATACTGGAACAAAAAAGCAGATTGCCTGATGGAGGCAGTCTGCTTTTTTTTCCTGGGAGCGAGAAGCCGTAAAACGAGCTGATCGCCTCTGTCTATCCTTACAGGTTCCAGGTTTTGTCTTCGTTGTATCCAGCCGTCAGAATGAAGAAAAGAAAAGCTGCAAAAACAACTGCTACGATAAACGCACCCATGTTCGACTGCTCCTTTCGTGAACAAACTACTCCCATTATAGCGTAGCCTGCCCACTTTGCAAACGGATTAGCAGGGCTGTCAATGGCAAATTGGAGGAGGAAAAGGACAAGTTTCCCTACACCTCCTTAATTTTTTGTGGCAAGATTGCTGAAACTTGTGCAGATGTCTCGCATACACATATGTAAAGGCTTTACGAGCCTGCTCCAAACCGAAGAAAACGGGTGCCACGCGAATGCGTGACCGCAGGCAGACATATACATGAGAGTACATTGTCGTTGGGGAAGAGAGAGGGGCTTATGAGGGAGGAGTGTCGAGCATGGACATTTTAAAACGTATATCCGAGCACCGGGCCCGAGAAGAGAACCTGATGTGGAGAGGAACGTTCGCTGAATATTTGGAGCTGGTTCGCAAAAATCCGCAGATCGCCCAAACGGCACATTCACGCGTCTACAACATGATCAAGAGTGCCGGTGTGGAAGAGAATGAGGATGGCAGCCGTTCGTATCAATTTTTCAGCCGTGAAATTTTTGGTTTGGACCGTTCTGTGGAGCGATTGGTAGAAGAATATTTCCACTCTGCTGCCCGCCGTCTGGATGTTCGCAAACGGATTTTGCTGCTGATGGGCCCAGTCAGCGGTGGTAAATCGACGTTGGTGACCATGTTGAAGCGGGGACTGGAGGAGTATTCCCGTACCGAAGCGGGAGCCATCTATGCGCTGGAAGGCTGCCCGATGCAAGAAGAGCCGCTGCATCTCATTCCGCATGAACTACGCGCTGAGGTGGAAGAAGAGCTTGGCATTAAAATCGAGGGAGAGCTTACCCCGTACAACCGGATGCGTCTGGAATCGGAATACGGTGGATGCATCGAGGATTTCCCGGTTTGCCGGATTCTCTTTTCGGAAGCCAACCGCGTCGGGATCGGTACGTTCAGCCCTTCTGACCCGAAATCTCAGGACATCGCGGATTTGACGGGAAGCATCGACTTTTCGACGATCACGAAATACGGCTCCGAGTCCGACCCGCGCGCCTATCGTTTCGATGGTGAGTTAAACAAGGCCAACCGCGGTCTGATGGAATTCCAGGAAATGCTGAAGTGCGATGAAAAATTCCTCTGGCACCTGCTGTCCCTCACACAGGAAGGCAACTTCAAGGCAGGACGGTTTGCGCTCATTTCTGCTGATGAGCTTATTGTCGCCCATACGAATGAATCCGAGTACAAGTCGTTTATCGCGAACAAGAAAAACGAAGCCTTGCAGTCCCGGATCATCGTGATGCCGATGCCGTACAACCTGCGGGTGAGCGATGAGGAAAAAATTTATTCCAAGCTTATCAAACAGTCCGATCTGGGACATGTGCACATAGCGCCGCATGCACTGCGTTCCGCTGCTATTTTTTCCATTCTTACCCGATTGAAGGATTCGAAAAAACAGGGTGCCGATCTGCTGAAAAAGATGCGGCTCTACGATGGCGAGTCGGTAGAGGGCTTCAAAGGCGCCGATCTCGAGGAATTGCGAAACGAGCATGCAGATGAAGGAATGGCGGGAATCGACCCCCGTTACGTCATTAACCGCATCTCCAGTGCATTGATACGCCGCGACACGGAGTGCATCAATGCATTGGATATCCTGCGCGCGCTCAAGGAAGGCTTTGACCAGCATCCTTCCATCACCAAAGAGCAGCGGGAGCGGTACATGAACTTCATCTCCAGCGCACGTAAGGAATACGACGAGCTCGCGAAAAAAGAAGTGCAAAAGGCCTTCGTATACAGCTATGAGGAGTCTGCCAAAACGCTCATGGACAATTACCTGGATAACGTCGAAGCCTATTGCAACATGAACAAAATTCGGGACCCCGTTACTGGTGAGGAAATGGATCCAGATGAGCGCCTGATGCGTTCCATCGAGGAGCAAATCGGCATTTCTGAAAATGCCAAGCGTGCGTTCCGGGAAGAGATCCTCATCCGCATTTCGGCTTATGCGCGCAAAGGAAAGCGATTTGACTACAGCACGCATGATCGTCTGCGGGAAGCGATCGAGAAGAAGCTGTTTGCCGACCTCAAGGACGTCGTGAAAATTACGACCTCCAACAAAACGCCGGATGAGCATCAGCTGAAAAAGATCAACGAAGTGACAAAGCGCCTCATCGAAGAGCATCATTACTGCCCAATGTGCGCCAACGAGCTCTTGCGCTACGTCGGCAGCCTGCTGAATCGATAACGATACGAGAACACGGCCATGGCATGATCGTGCACGTCAAATTCGGCGCAGAGTGCGCCAGTTGCTAGGAGGAGACGGCATGGAAGATGCAAAATCGTTCATTGTCTCCCGGGAAGACTGGTCGCTGCACCGCAAAGGGTACCAGGACCAAAATCGACACCAGGAAAAAGTGAAAGAAGCGATCAAGAAAAACTTGCCTGATCTCGTCAGCGAAGAAAACATCATCATGTCGAACGGTCGGGAAGTTATCAAGATCCCCATTCGCTCCCTGGATGAGTACCGGTTGCGTTTCAACTTCCAAAAAGGGAAGCACGGCGGTCAAGGTAAAGGCAACAGCAAGGTAGGAGATGTGGTCGCCAAGGACGGTGATCCAGCGCAGGGGCCAGGGAAAGGGCAGGGCGCAGGAGATCAGCCTGGTGTGGACTATTATGAGGCAGAAATCAGCGTGGAAGAACTGCAGGAAATGCTGTTCGCCGAGCTGGAGCTGCCCAACCTGCAAAAGAAAGACGAAGACCAGATCGTGATTGAGGAAACCCGGTTTAACGATGTTCGCAAAAAGGGCTTGATGGGCAACATCGATAAGAAGCGGACGCTGATCGCCGCTATCCGCCGCAACGGGCTGGCAGGCTACAACGATCTGGAACTGGGCATCACAGATGACGACTTGCGGTTTAAAACGTGGGAGGAAATCATCAAACCCCACTCCAATGCGGTCATCATCGCGATGATGGATACCTCAGGATCTATGGGGGTATTCGAGAAGTATATTGCTCGCAGCTTTTTCTTCTGGATGGTCCGCTTCCTGCGCACGAAGTATGAGAAGGTCGAGATCGTCTTCATCGCCCATCATACGGACGCAAAGGAAGTGACGGAAGATACCTTTTTCTCCAAAGGCGAGAGCGGGGGAACGATTTGTTCCTCCGCCTACAAAAAAGCGCTGGAGATCATCGATAGTCGCTACCCGCCATCCCAGTACAACATTTACCCATTCCACTTTTCTGACGGCGACAACCTCACCTCTGACAATGAGCGCTGCGTCAAGCTGGTGAAGGAGCTCATGGATCGCTGCAACATGTTTGGCTACGGAGAGGTGAATCAGTACACATGTCTAGGATACACACAAAAGGCCCCCGCCTAAATCGGGAACCTTGGGATGACTTCAATTTCAAATTGATCTTTTTTCGACCATTCTTTCTTCCGGATGAAGAGCACCTTCTCGATGATCGACTTGAGAAGGTGATTTTTTTGTTCTTGATCATCCATACTATAATAATTCTCTAAAACAGCACGGACTTTTGGAACGATCGTCTGTTGGTGCTTTCTTCTATGCAGCTCCTCGTCGATCTCACTTTGAAGACGGGAAGCTTGGGCTTCGGCTTCCTTGATCTTATCCGAAATGCTTTTATTTCGCTGGAGAAAAACTTCCTCGCTGTATATCTTTTTCTCCAACATTTCAAATGCTGTCTCTCTCATAGAGTTTAGCTCGGCAAGCTCTTTGTTGAGATGATCAATCTGTTTCTGCCTTATTACGACTATATCTTCTTGTTCAGATGTCATCGACGCAGCCACTTCTTGTTCAGAGAGGGTAGATTTCCATGCAAGGATCTCAAGAGCTTGCAGAATACGATGCTCGACAAGGGGCAGTAACACGCCTTTCTGCACACCTTGGCACCTGGGATTAATACAACGGAGCTGAGGGTTGGGCCTATCTGCTGTACGGGTCATATATAAGGCCCTCTCGCATACCCCGCACTTGATGATACCAGCTAAGGGGTTACTCAAACCCACGCCTTCTTTGGTTGGTGCTCTCCATCTGTCACGAAGAGCTGTATTGGCTTCATCAAACTGTTCTTGTGTAATTAGAGCTTCATGGGCACCTTCATGTCTTATCCACAACTCAGGAGGTACCTTTTTCTTAACCCGTTTACCATTCCGTTTCAGGTGTTTCTCTTTGCCCCAGATGATATGGCCCAAGTAAACCTCGTTTTTGATAATGTGCGATATAGTAGATTGCTCCCACAAGTCGCCCTCAGGTGGTTTTATGCCAAGGGAGTCCAAGTGTTTTACAACAGCTTGACGTCCATGACCACCTGCAATCATTTCAAATATCTTTTGAATAATAGGGGCTTCATCTGGATCCGGAATTAGCTTGAGGTTTTCATCCCGAGTATACCCGTAGGGAGGTTTTCGGGTGATAGATTTCCCATCCTTGGCAGAACGTCTTCTCCCGCCCTGCAGGCGTTTATTGATTTGTTTCAATTCTTCACGGGCGATGATAGATTTGACCCCAAAGAGCAGCTCGGCTCCTTCGGCGTTACAATCGATAACCTCTGACGGTGTAATGATAAAGGTTTCGGAGAACTTAAAAGCTCTGAAAATAGTACCAGCATCAATCATGTCCCCGCGACCAAGACGATCCAGGTCCATTACTACGACTCCTTCAACGATTCCTTCTTCAATCTGCCGTAGCATCTCCTGGGCTTCTGGTCGCTCTGAGAGGTACTCTCCAGATACGACCTCCTCAAATATCCCAATGACGTTATGTCCCTCGCGTCTGATCAGCTCCAGCAGCTCGCGGCGATGTTTCGCCAATGTATCAAATGGGGAACTGTTCTCCTGAGCTTTTCGTTCCTCTTCTACATCTTTTCTGCTTTTTCTAAGATATACAAACACATCTAAGTGACTGGGGCGGCTCATTTGATCACCTCTTTCTGATTGTACCAAGGTCTTTTGAAAGGAAGGGTACGTACGTTCTTATTAAAAAGTAAAAATATAGCCAATTCAACGAGGATTTGGCTATACTAAATTATTCTTCAATTCCATATTTCTCTGTTAGTCTTCTTTGAGCATCCTGAGACTGGTCTTCAGTCAAAATGCCATTTTTGCGAAGTTGCTCTATCCCTGAAAGTAGTCTTCTAGGATAGGATGAGCTAATACTGTCATCTAAATAGTCAGTGTAGTCATCATTAATTTCATCAATCAAATTGAAGTACTTTTGCCGAAGCAACGTATAGAAGTTTTTCGTAGTTAAAGTCTTAATTTCATCTAGAGTAAAGCCGATGACAAATTCGTTACGTGCCAAGGCTAATTTACGTCGCTTACCTTCAGCAAATTGCCAATAATTATTCTGCTTTCCTTTGCTAAATGATTTTGCAGAAGAAAACACTCCTAATTTTGCTCGTTTAGATCGAAGTAACTCAGCAAGGTCTGCGACTTCGCGGACATCAATGGATTTTTTATGGTTCTTTGACTCGCCAATAATTCTCAGACCGATATAATTATGAATAAAGGCGGGCGTGGTAGCGTCTACAAATTCAATCAAATGGTCAATTTGGTTATCTCCTTGAATCACGTTAGGACGAACCACTGCCGATTCGAATCGATCATACACAAACGTCATTAGGGATTCTAGAGCATCGCCTTTTTCCTTTTTGCTGTTAGATTCGAATGATATTTCCACAGCGTCAATCAGCTGCTGGAATTCACTTAACTCAGCAGAACTATGCATCGGTCTCCAAACTTGATTATCAGGTGCCTCATTAATATATCGATTATAAGAAATAGTGTCTTCGAAATTCATAATTCATCCTATGACCAGGGTTGCTCTTTCATTAGAAAGGCAACCCTAATATCCTCAAGGTTTAATTGAGCATTACACAAAGGACATTTACTTCCATTTTCCATAATAAAGACAGATAGGTCTTTCTTTCTTAGAAATTCGTGTGCGTGAACCATATCTTCGTCTGGATTGTTACAGAAGATCATATATTTAACTCCCAAAAAAGAGTCATACGACAGATTCATGAGAATATCTTCAACAGTTTGCTTAGGTAAATGCACTGTCCGAGATAACGATCTCGGGGAAATGATATCGTTTGGTCTAATAGAGGACAACTCTTCACTCATTTTCTGCAGCACTGGCAAGGGAAGGTTGTACTTTTTGTTTATAGCAATTAAGCTTTCGTAAAACACCGTCAACAACCTCCTTTGCAGTACTAGCAGTGGTGGTGCGTTTAAGTGAGTAATATCTTCCACTTATCGAAATTAAATAAGGAAAGGGCTTCTTAACTCCATTATCTTCGAATTTATAGTTAATGCCAAGAGCTGCAATCTCTCCATTTTCCCGCATTAAACGTAAAATGTCGCCACATTCCGCGAAAATCAATGCTTTACCTCGCGAATTAGTTTTGAATTCGGTTGTTCCTTTGTCGGATTTGTGAGAAAAAATATCAAAATCTAGTGACGAATCTTTCGCACCGTAGGCAGTTATAAGTTCATTTTCAAAAGTTCGAACTAATGCTTTCCTAATTCGTGATGCATAGCCAATATCTCTTACAAAGGCAGGATCCGTTTTAAGAAACCCTTTTACAAAGTTATTTAATCGACGTTCCTCAAATGCAGCTACCTTATCTGAAATTATGGGATTGTTGTGATGAAAATATTCTTCAGTCATTGTATGCAAGGCATCAAAGAGCCAATCAGGTTTAACAAGTTCAAAATCGCAAACAATGGTTCGGAAATCTTTAATTAGGATCCAGTGCAGGTCATCCCAATCCTTCTTTTTTTGTTCGCCTCTTATTGAGACCAAGTTTTCCGTTGGGTGCATCAAAAGAACGAAATGACGAAGTGAGTAATCCATAATTACGTATGATAAATAAACATCATCCTTCAGAACGACAGAATTTATTTCGCTTTCCTGTTCTTTTACTTCAATTTGAGCAGGTGACGCAAAGGAAAAAACAATCTGTTGCTTATCTGTATCTTGTATAACTTGAACAAGTGTTGTTTTATTTAAATCGCCCGCACGAATATTATATAAGTGTTCTTTTGCACTAAGGGCTTTTTGATACACTTTGTCCATAGGGTTCTGTTCAAAGAATAGTGAATCCTTGGGATGGTAAATAAATAGCATATTATTTCCTTCAAGGTGAAGATTGGGTAACCAAAGCATGAATTCATCAAAGGGAATACATCCAGTCATCAATTGATCCAAAACATTTTGTCTAAAGTCCTTTAAAGATCTACCAGCTTTTACTTCGTACTTCAGTTTCATTTTGTTTAATTCGTGACCATCTGATTTATCTAAAAAGAACAACAAGTTGGCTTGTTGTTGCTCATCTAAGTCAGTAAAGCTCATGATTTCCCCCTGTATTCATTTTTTATTTTTCCAACCACTTAATATATCCAAACCCACCCTTTGACCGCGCAACAGCATCCGCCTTCTCCGGGAAGATCAAGGATAAGCGATAATACACAAACTCTTCAGACACAAGAAACTCGTTTGCCATACTTGTGATGTCCACAGGTTGGTCATATGAAACGACAACTTCCTGCAGCATGTTCATAGGCATGAATAGGTATGCAGAGAAGTTCTTGGCCTGCCGCTCTTGATGAGCGTGTATCTCCTTGGTCGTTTGCATCTGACTGATTGTATGGAGGTAAAGATGCGCGAATTCTTCTCCTAGCAATTCCTTGTACTTGATATAATTGGTACCTTTAGGTATATAAATAAACCCTTTCCGAAAACCAGTACAAACAGAGTACGTCAGGTTTTGTTCCGGAGAGGGTTTTATTTTGATCTTGTAGTATGCGCAAATCTCTTGGATGTCGATCTGATCCGGATACTTGTAGTTGAACTTGTTGAGGACGTTATTCGCGCGTTCCTCCATCATGTTGTAGCTGTACTGGTAAGGGAGAACATTTGCGAGTTTCACCATCAATCTTCTGGCTCCTCATCGTTGTCGTTTTCAATATCTGATTGTATGAACTCCCACATTTTAATAACTTTTTTGAGTTTTGCAGGGTCGGAAGCCAGGTCATTGAAGAAGACTGGATATTTTTTCATTTGATTCAATACTTGGAGATCATCTAAAGATAATTCTTTGAGAATTTTAATTAATACTGGGTGCAAGAGACTAGGGCCATCATATTCGTTTTCAGGTACATCATCAAAAATCTCTTTTTGCACGTTTCTAGGCAAGTGCTGAAGGACAAGACCGTAGGGGATGATTTTCTCTTCAGTAAGACGTTTTAGAGTGTTTTCGTCCCATCTTGTAGTAACTTCATCAATATTATCTGGTGCAAATCCTGCGAGTAATAATAAATCGTCCTTGTTAGCGCCTTTTAGTGCTTCAGCTAATGAAACGACAGTTTCTCTAGAAGGACTAAATCTTCCCTTTTCAATAGAGCTGATAAAAGAATAACTCACTCCTGATCTTGCTGCTAAATCGCGTAGGGAGTAGTCGTTTTTAAGTCTGAGTTCCTTAATTTTCAGCCCAAACTCAACGGTATCTTTCATATATATCACCTGACTCTATTTTAAATGTTGCGCGCTACAAAACACAATAACTACAGAAAAGATGTTTCGGATTACAAAACATGTGTTGACATTATAAACAGGCAGAGTTATCATTTGTTTAGAACTTCAAAACATATGGAGGTGAATATCTTGAGCAAGGCTGTTTTGGGTAATAACATCGCAAGCATTAGAAAACGGAAAAAAATAACCCAGCAAGAGCTTGCAGATGCCATTGGCATGGAGCGCACATCACTCTCTCAAATTGAAACTGGCCGATATTGCCCGAGGGCAGAAACAATGAAGAAAATCTCTGATTATCTTAAAGAGCCATTAGGAGAAATTTTTTTTAACCCAAGTGTTTTGAATGTCGAAACAACAAGGCAAAAACCAGCCTGAAAGGAGCTGATCCAAAATGAATAAGGTTGTCCCACTTCACCAACCGCATACCCATAGAACAAGGGGTGATGTGGGTATGGAACAAGATCGCGATACGTTGAAGCGCCCAACATTTGAAACACAAATCGGCAACACAACTATCAAGATTCGCTCGGCACTTCCGTTTATGACCCCGGACGAGCAGGAGCGCTGGTGGATTGAAAACGACTCTTTGCCGGAGGTTCAAAGATTTAAGAAAGCTCGGATCGCTGCACTGATTCACGTGGCAAAAGCTGAAGCATCGCGAGAAAACGATTCTGCGTAACACCGGGAAACCGGTGTCTTGATGGACAAGCCCACATAACGGAGGTGGAATCTATGGCAGTATCAATTCCTCAAGAACTACTCCGAAGCCGTCACTGGCGCGGCATGATCTTCTTGTTTCAAAACCACTCTAAGCTCCAGCGTTACTTCAACACGAAATACTTTGATCTAGATGCAGAGCGGGTAAAGGTCCAAGCTCTAAAAAAGGAAGCAAAGCCTTGGTCTGACAGTGAAAAATTCATGTTAGCTCTTGCTCTTCATCTGTTCAATGATGCGAACAAAGTTGACCTCGGTCAAATGGACTATCTGGACCCAAACAACACCAGAATGGTGCTGAAAGCAATTGAACTTCGGTATTTGTAAAAGGGATGCCCCCTCAGGGATCCGAGGGAGTTGAAAGATGAGCACATCCATATTTTACCTTCCGTTGAAAACTGAAAGGAGAGAGAACACATGGCGAACAGAGCGTTTTCCATGAGAAATTTCGGAGAATACTTGCGACATTATCGGGTGAATAATTCAGATCCGAATATGAGAACACAAATTCAAGTCGCTGAACGTCTTCGAATAGATCCCAAAAAAGTTTCCAAAGTTGAATGCGGGGATATCGAACCGGACATTGCCCTTGCAGCAGAGTGGTGCATAGCGCTTGAGTGGTACGAAGGATGCGATCTTCTGTCACACGCGTATGGTCTCGATCCACTGGGCCTAGTGCCCGTTGATCCAGCTCTGAACCAAAACGTCTCGGAAACACTACATAATCTGCGCAGACAACTTAGGCAGGCACTAGCAGCAGTAGAAGAGCTGATTGATGATGAGCCAGTTTCAAATCGAGCAGCGATGAGAGGGACCTACCAGCTGACAACAGAAGCTAAGCACCACATCAAAGAGGTAGCCGATGTGATCCCAGCCATAAAGTCATATCTCTATGCAGCAGATCGTGAAGACAGAGCAGAAATGCGGGAGATCGGGCAGATGTGGAACGTCGAAGCTCTGACCGAGCAGGTAGCAATGCCGAGGATTGATGAACTTGCACCAGTCTTAGTGGTTCGATAAGGAGGGAAAATTCATGACATTGAAACAGTATGGTTATGCGGTACAAGCTTTGACTGAAAAAGAACGCTTGGTCAGAAAACGCGGGGATGAACAATTGGCGGAAAACTATAAAGCTGCACTCAAAAAACTCATGAATTCAAGACACACTGTTGGTTTTTTGAATGGGCTTGAAGAAGAACATCTACAGCTGATAGTGCAAGCTCTGGAAGACACAGCGGATCGTCGTCAGATATGGGCTACGACATTCGATGCGGTGAAGATGCGAGAAACAGCAAAGGTAGTGAAGGAAGCGCGTTACCAGGAGGGGATAGCGTGAAGCATCCATATAGGCTGATAAAGGATGGAAGGTATCGGGGCACTCTTTGCAAGGGCTGGGAGATTCGCAAGTTCCTGATAAATGAAAAAACCTCTCGCGGTAACGAGAGGCGATTAATAGGCTAATGAAATCATACCACATTGTTTGATAAGTGGACAAGCAGTAACGCGTGGCCTCGGCTCCGCGTGGAAGCTCCAGAGAATGCACTGGGTCATCCACGGGTGGTCGATACCATCTATACATATGACGAGGTCTGTACGGGCAGTTGAAGGGCTGTAGTGCTGGCAGATGAGGGTAGGGCTGTCAGTGGTCTCGTGACGAGAGGAGGGAGCGGTGCGCAGTTAGGAAATTAAAAAGACCCCGCGTAGCCGCGCGGAGCCTTAGCAAAAGATTATTACAAATAGATTAGCGGAAATCCAAACAAAATTCAAGCGGAGGAGGGTGTAAAGGAAAATGAGCAAGTTACTACTAGATGATCAGCCTCTTTTCGTTTTGCCTTCACTGGCAAAGGTAATTGGGCTGAATGAATCGATCTTCCTCCAGCAGCTCCACTACTGGCTAGAAAGAAGTGCTCACAATATCGACGGGAGAAAATGGGTGTACAACACGATCCAGAAGTGGCAGGAGCAGTTTCCTTTCTGGGGATATAATACGATTCGCCGCATAGTTGAGAAACTGGAGAAAGGCGGCGTGATTTTAACTGGTAACTATAATCAGAGCAAGATCGACAAGACAACCTGGTATTCCATCGATTATGAAAAGCTGGACGAGTTGACGAGAGCCCAATCTGGGCAAATCGATTGTGAAAATTCGCAATCGACAGCCCAAGTTGGGCAGATGGAGAGCCCAGATCGGGTAGATGGAGAGCCCAATGTGGGCAAAGCAATACCAGAGATTACTACAGAGATTACTACAGAGATAAAAGCTGATGATGAAGAGGATAAGCGCGCGAGTAAACCTGATCCATTTTTCATCTACCAGCAGGAAATTGGAGTCGTGTCTCCGTTTATCGCAGAAGACATTTCAAAGTGGATTGAAGAAAATCACTTTGATCAGCCACATGAGATCATCACAGAGGCCATTAAAGTGGCTGTTATGAATGGGGCACCGAAATGGAAGTACGTTACGACTGTTCTCAATGACTGGACGAAGCGAGGTCTTCGGACGCTTGCCCAGGTGAATGCATACCAGATTGAAGTTGATAATCAGCGGGAAAGAGGTGAAACCAAGCGTGAAAAAGGCAGTGCAGTCAGAAGAGGAGCTGATCCAAATGTTCCATCAGCTTCGATCACGAATGGTCGGACAGGCTGGATCAACAAACCTGGAGGATCAAGCGGACCAGAAAAAGTTTGATTGCCCTCGATGCAAAGATAAAGAGGGGTATCTGGTTTCGGGTGATGATGGATACGAATACTGGCGATATTGCGAATGTCGTGAAAGACGGAAAATCGAACGCCTGTTTAAATCAAGTCATATCACGCCTGCTTTTCAAAAGCTTGGTTTCAAGAATTTCAGGCTGGATGGTATGCCTCAGCCGATAGTGGATGCTTACAATTGCGCCGTTACATACTACAGAAATTTTCAGGACAATCGAGAATCACGGCACAATAGTATTGCTCTTTTGGGTGAACCGGGAGCAGGGAAAACGCACCTCTTGATGGCCGTAAGTAATTGTCTGATCAGCCAAGGAGTAGGAGTCACTTACTTCCCATGGGTTGAGGGATTTAACGAATTGAAGGACAACCTTGATCATCTTGATGACCGAATTCAAAAGCTTCAGAATGCCCCGGTACTGTTCATTGACGATCTGTATAAAGGCAGGGCAAAGCCTACTGAGTTTCAGCTTGAGCAGCTGTTCGCAATCGTTAATTTTCGGTATCTCAACAATTTACCTCTGCTGGTTTCATCTGAGCGTGAAGTGGACGAGCTGTGCAAGATCGATAAGGCGATTGGTTCTCGGATCTACGAAATGGCTCGCGACTATACCGTGATTTTGAATGGGATGGAGCTTAATTATCGCATTCATGGCGGAGCTACTGGTTGATGGCAAGAGGTAGAAAAAAGGCGGATATTCGCGAAGCGCCTGCAGAAAAACGATCCGGCAGATGCGGAAATTGCGGACAGGGATGCTTTACTCTAGCTTTGCACAAAGGTGTGTTATACCGCAAATGCAAGACGTGCGCAGAAGTTTTTGATGTAGACGTAATGGTTTTAGTCAGAAAGGGAGTTGAGGTTAAAAGTGAGTCAGCCTTGGAAGCGATTGTCTAATATGGAACTACAAACCCTTAGATCACTTTTGTTTCAAGAATCACCGGAAGGGATATGTGCGGAGCAAGCTCAGCGCTTAATGAACGAACGGGATGCATTAGAACATGCGCTAACATGGGCAAATGACGGTGTTCGGGCAAAGAATGAGTTTTTGACCATGCTGGAGATTTGCACTGAGCTGCGAGAAGAGGTCGTGGGATTAAAACAGAGATTAGCTCAGTATGAGCAGCCAGTGAATTGGGGGGAAATAGCGTGACATCTGAACAATGGCTGGAATGGCAAAAACAAGTAATCCGTGAGGAGTTGGAGGAACTGGGGCTACTGAGGGTATCGTAGCCCGTGTCCACCAAAAAGCTCGCGAACATGGTTGTAGACTCGAACGTGCATGTCTGGGAAGACAATCGCGACCTCACCTTCTTCAAGCGACAGCTTTTCTGAGGTCTGTTCGATAACGAATGGTATTTCCATAGAGGTCAGAGTTTCTTTCAGGTAACTGATCTCTGACCAGGGGACTGAATAATAAAAAGACTTTTCCATACGATCACTCCTTTGCCCAATCATACCGCAGGGGAGTGGGACAAAAAAGTGGGCACACAAGCTCAATTATGTTAAATAGGCATCCAGAAGGGAGGCTTTCGGGGTGAAAATGCCACGAATCCTGCACTATCCAGGCAGCAAATGGAATACCGCGCAATGGATTATTGAAAACATGCCAGCGCACGAGACATATCTTGAACCTTACTTCGGTAGCGGCGCAGTCCTATTTAACAAGCCGCGGTCTCCAATTGAAACAGTGAACGACCTGGACGATGACATAGTTAATCTGTTTGAGGTCATTCGGGATAGGAAAGCGGATCTGGCTGACTTGGTACGTTGGACACCGTACTCCCGAGAGGAATATAACCGTGCTTATGAATACACAGATGACGACTTAGAGAGAGCTCGCAGATTCTTGGCGAGATGTTGGATGGCCAGATGGGTAAAAACCACTCGAAAAACGGATTGGCGTCATGTAATCGACTTTGCAGCACGTCCATCCTCACCCGCAATTGAATGGACGACCTTGCCGGATAAAATCATTGCTGCAGCAGAGCGCCTTAGTGGGGTGCAGATTGAGAAACAATCAGCTGTGAAGGTGATAGCAAGGCATCGACGTCCCAATGTGTTGATTTACTGCGATCCGCCTTACCTGTTAGATACCAGACGCGGCCCAATGTACAAGCATGAAATGACAGTAGACGATCATGTAGAGCTCCTAGAGGTTTTGGAAAAGCATACGGGTCCAGCAATCATATCCGGTTACGCTCATCGACTGTACGATGAAAAGCTGCGGAAATGGGAACGCAAGACTATAGGCGTAACCGCAGAGGCTGGGGTAAGAAGAACGGAAGTAATTTGGATCAATCCAATAGCGGCAGAACATGGACAGCAAACAATCTTCTCGCTGCCGGGGATTTAACACAATGTGTATGCTGATCAACTGCCAGTTCCATTGGGAAGTGGATGCTCGGAACTGTCTAACAGTAGATGTCAATTTGCTCCGTCACATGATATGTTCCTTCACTGGATGAGGGAAAAATTTTATAAACACTAGCACTCTCTTCAAGCGTGTCTACTATGCATTGTTTATGGTTGTCCAAGAACATTCGGGAATTAGAAGGACCATAAATAAAATACAAGTTATCTCCAACCCATCCTGCCTCTGAAACGATTGTACTTAAGCAGTAACAGCTTTGAGCATAATGGAACCATATCTTAATACGACGGTTACTTGCCTCTTGGATGATCACGTCGAAAAGCTGGATAGCGTTCATAAAATTACTCCTTTTTATTAACAAACTACTTGAAGCGAAAAAAAATGTAAACATTTACTTTTCATAATAGTTAGGGAGGAAAGAACGATGAGATTCTTTGAAATCCATACGCCATATTACGCGTTGTTGAAAGCTGAGACCCAACAGGATGCCATTGCAACTTATGCAAAATACGTAGCAGAGGACGATGGAACGCTGCAGGAAGAAATTCGTGAAGTTGATAGGGATTACGCCCTTGTTTCATTCAGTCGTGGAGCCACAGATGACGGCGAAGAGGTTTCAATCCTGGAAATACTTACAGACTTCCAAAGCGAAGAAAGCTCGGTTTTGCTTATCGGTAGAGACGTTCTGTAAATCGAAAAATGGGAGGCTTCAAATGTACTCTGCAGGTGTAAACGGAGCGGTCATTCTGATTTGGACCGTAGTCGGAATTGTGGTTGGAGCTGCTGTTGGGCTGGGAGCGCTGATCTATCATTGGGCAGCTTAACACTTCGGTAATTGTAGAAAGGGGTGCATCTGGATTAATGAAAAGTAGAGGCATTTTCTTTGAAGAACGGGACAAAAGAATGCGTCGGCTACAGCGGTTTTTCTGGATTTTTTTTTCATTCGTTTTATTTCTCATCTTGGCGAGTTGGGCTGCTTATGCATACATTGCCCTCTACATTTTGGACAACCCCGATATCGTCGGTAATTGGATTGGCAAACTGACCAGCGGAATATCTGGTAATTAACAAAACATTACGGGAGTAAAACTGGCTGTCATTATTTCCTGAATATAGCTTTTCCGACAATATACAAGATAATGATAGTCCCAATAACCAGATAAGCCTTTGCGTCATCCGGAAGAATATTAATTTGATACATGCATGATCCTCCTAAAAAGAAAAGCCCCCAGTTGGGAGCAAATGTGTGTTCGGAATAACCACATTATACCATGGGCAAAGACGAGGGGGAACGAAAGATGAGCACACGCACAAAAGAACTTCAATTTGACATTGAATCCATGACAATCACTATACCAGTTGGTAAGGAGCCTTGCATGATCCTAGTAGATCCCCGACAGGGGAAAGTAAAGCAAGTTTCACTGGTAGAACATGGAGAAACCGTGGTAAAATCAAGCCAGGGAAAGATTTCCAAGGTTGATTACCGCGAAAGCGAATTATTTTAATACAAGCCTGATACCGAGATACGGGAGGGCGTCAGATTCACACCTATGCAAGGGTGTGTTCTGGCGCCCTTTTTGTTTTGTCCAAAAGGGGGATAAGCGAGTGGCAAGGGTAAGGGATATCCTTCATGCGAAGACGCAACGGAACAAGAAGGCAAGCATCAAACCGGAGAAATGCAGGAACGCGGAGCAGTTTACAACTGATGAGTTTCGACGCCTTATGGGTGATGTTGGACCACGCCAGTTCTTAAAAGATCGGGGAAGCCGCAGATAAATAAAAACCCGAGGGGGATTAGCATGAGTGAATGGTCAACCATGGAAGAGTTGTTGGAAGAATACAAACAGACAAGAAATAAACTTCGATACAAATACAGCAAGTTGTCGGCTGCTGTAGTAACGGGATCTGATGAAGCGGATGCTTCTTTGATGGGTTATTACTCCGACATGATCGGTGATCTTGATTATGTGATTACCTGGATGGAGACAGGAAAGCGGCCAGGCAATAAAAGAGGGATTGAAAGGTTGGCTGTTTACCAAAGAACTGTCACTATGGACCCAATTATATTGCAATCATACGTAAATCGAACGGTCGCCGGTGGACCTTCCAATATCACTGATAGCCAGCGCGAATTAATCGGAGAGGCACTATCTTGTCTTACGGATCGGGAAAAAGATTGTTATGTGATGGCGCATGGTCAAGGATTTTCACAATATGACATTGCAAGAATGCTTGGGTTATCCCGAGGAACAGTGGACACCTACATTCGACGTGCTCAAGAGAAAATCTCAAAGAAGCTGAACTTAAAAAAACCGGAATACAGCCTATCCAAAAAAGTTGGATAAGGCTTATTTTTTTGTCTGCCAAATGCCACTAATAAGTGAACAGAAAAATTTGATTCAAAGAGATTCTGTAAGATTGTGATTCAGACCAATAGCGCCAAGCGCTGAAAAGCAATTTTATCTCGCTTGTGAAGAGGTCGAAAAATCTGACGAAACGAGAGGGGTGAACAAAGTGGAAACCGTACAACCATTTCGAGATCGACAACAGATCAAGACGATGAAAATTCTGCTTGGTCATCAGAAAAAGCGGGACAAGCTTCTTTTCGTTCTCGGTCTGAACAGTGGCCTACGGATCAGCGATATCTTACTCATGAACATTCGAGATGTAATTGATAAGCGGGGCAGACCGGTCAAACAATACGAATTGATCGAGCAGAAGACGCAGAAGAGAACGAAACGGAAAAAGAAGCTCATTGAGTTTAGCGAGGATATACGCAATGCCATTTCTGAATATCTGGCAGAGTTGGATGTAGTTGAGTTAGACAGACCATTGTTCTCCAGCCAAAAGCGGGACAAGGATGGTAACTACAAGCCAATCTCAAGGCAGCATGCTTGGGCAATATTGAACCGAGTGGCAAGACAGATTGGAATTGAGGACAGGATTGGGTGCCATTCCATGCGAAAAAGCTTTGGGTACCATGCTTATCTTGCTGGTGTGCCGCTGGAATATCTGATGCAAATCTTCAATCACTCGGATAAACGGATCACGTTGGACTACATCGGCATCACACAGGATGCATTGAACGAAGTCTACAGGACCGTTCGCTTGTAACGAAGGAAGTGCAGGTGGTGAAGGTAGGGTGGCGTTGAAAAAGTTTTGTCGGAAGCGGGGATGTTCAAAGCTGACAGATGAGGGGTATTGTGAGGATCACAAGAACCAAGCCCAACAATACAACCAGGAGCGGGGAACGGCAGCACAACGAGGATATGACGCGAGGTGGAGAAAAGCGAGGGCGAGATATCTCCGCGAGAATCCGTTGTGCAAGGTTTGCTGGGATAAAGGGAAAGTAACAGCAGCAACGGTTGTTGACCACATCACTCCTCATAAGGGTAATGTGGTTTTGTTTTGGGATGAGAAGAACTGGCAGGGGCTTTGTTCCTCTTGCCATAGCAGGAAGACAGCTAAAGAAGATGGAGGGTTTGGGAATGGACGAAGCTAATCAATGCATTGGTTGTGGGTGCGTGATGAAGGCTGGGCCTAAAATCATCTGCGATAAATGTTGTAAGCCAAGGATAAGCACAGCCGTAGGCGATCTAACTGTTAAAGTTGAAATTGCTTCATGGTATACGTCTCTCACGAATAACTTGATGGAGGCAATCGTAAAGACAGCACATGAGGGCATGCCCGAACATGCTGCTCATCAAGTGATGAAGGCAGCTTTGACAGCAGTCATACCAGACGCTATCCAAGTTGAAAAAGGCTGGGATACCCCCCACCCTTTGAAATCTAGGGCAAACATGCAGTAGACCGCGTGCCCCCTTAATCGCGTAAAAATTCGTTTTATGAAATTTTCGGAGAATCTGGGAGGTGAACCCGATGGGACGGAATGCAAAGCCAACTTCTCTGCACCTCGCGGAGGGGAATCCGAACCGATTAACTAAAGCACAAATTCAGCATAGGCAAGAGAATGAAATCAAGCTAGGGAAAAGTGAGTTGGACAAGCTTAAACCCCCGGCATTCGTGAAAAATGATGTGGTCGCCTTTGCTCATTGGAAGCAATGTTTGAAGGAATACAAAGCGGCAGCTGCTGAAAATGTGGAGTTACTAACCAGCTCTGACGTTGGACTGTTAGCGATGTATTGTCGGACCTATTCTGAGTATGAAAAGTTGCTTAACCAGTATCAAAAAATCGAAAAAATTTCCATTGATGGGGAAGTTTTTGAGCGATATTTTGAGGCAATTTACGAAAAGGCAGAAGCGAACGATGAGGATGTGAAAGTGTTCGGTTTGAAGGCTCAAATGTATCTCTCTCAGCTGGCATCAGTAGAAGGGATACTGAAAGTAGAGACGGCAATCAATAAGAAAATGGACATGTTGATTAAAATGCAGGACCGTCTCTTCTTAAATCCGTTGTCGAAAGTCAAGAGTGTACCAAAGCAGAAGAAGGACGAGAAGCCAACCAGCAAATTTGGAAAGTTTGGAGCGGGTAGAAGTGGTTAGCGCACAGAGATACCCGTATAACACCGTTCAAGAGTGTGACAGGGTGACCGCTTACGCTCTTGCAGTCGTAAATGGTGAAATCCTAGCGGGACAGACGCAACGTCAAGCGTGTGAGAGACACCTGAACGATTTAAACAGGCAGGGCACCAAAGAGTTTCCCTACTTTTGGAACCCAGATAAGGCGCATGAGATCATCGAATTTGCTGAGTCACTCACGATTGCAGAAGGAGAGGAAGCACAACCACTTGAATTGTGGGGATTTCAAGACTTTATCTTCGGCAGCTGGAACGGTTGGGTAACAGAAGAAGGGTACAGGCGGTTTCGTACCTCATATGTCCAGGTAGCGAGGCAGAACGGGAAGTCATTAGGGAATGCAGTCCCTGCCTTATATTACGGGAATTTTGACGGATACAACTATCCTCAGGTGTACTGTACGGCCACCAAGGAGCTGCAGGCGCGTATCGTCTTAAAAGAATGTATCAAGTTCATTAATGCAGATGAGGAACTGAGTGGTACCAAGTACGATGCTGGGCTATTCGTTGTTAAGGAATATGCAGCAAAGATCGAATGTAAAGTAACGAACGGCGAGATTAGGGCGCTGGGCAGGGATACAAAATCGATAGACGGATTCAGGCCATACTTCGCCAGTGTGGACGAGTACCATCTGCACAAAGACAATCAGATGTACAAGCTGCTCGCTGACGGGACGAAGAAACTCAAACAGTGTCTTATTTCGGTCATCACGACAGCTGGTTTCGATATTAACGGCCCATGTTATGAGCTGTACGAATATTGCAAAATGGTGTTGTCTGGTGCTCACCAAGATGAGACGCAGTTTGTTTTCATTTGCGAACTGGATAAAGAGGACGACATTTGGGACGAGGAAAATTGGCCCAAGGCAAATCCTCTATGGACACCTGAGACACTGGTAAGCCTGCGTGCGGATGCGGTAAAGGCAAAGCAGATGCAAGGCGGGGAGTTGCGCAACTTCTTGACCAAATCACTGAATCGCTGGGTTATGTATGCAGACAACCAGTACATGAACATGGAACACTGGAAGGCTTGCGAATCCGATACAACGATTGAGGACATGACGGGGCGCGAGTGTTACCTCGCTTTTGACTTATCTTCCGGCGGCGACCTTACCTCTGGTGCTTTGGAATTTCCTCTGAATGAGGGTGCCTGCCAAAAATACTACATTCATTCACACAGTTTCATACCAGGCAAGCGTGTCGCGGAACATGTAAAAACAGATCATGCGCCATATGATATGTGGATCATGGAAGGGCTTCTGACACCAACGGAAACGCTGGGGGGAGTCAAAACGGATTATAAATATATCATTCGATACTATCGTGAATTGATAGCCAAATACAACTTGAAGCTCAAAGGCATCGCATATGACCCACATAATGCGGATGCCTTTTTGTCTGACCTGGAAGAGTTTGGTGTGGATTGCGTTGAGATAACGCAGAGCGCAAAGAGTCTCAATGATGCAACGGTGGATTTCAGGCTTGAAGTAGAAGCGGGGAACGTCATCTACGACAAGCGAAACAAATTGCTTACCTGGAGTATGGCAAATGCGAAGACGGTCAGCAATAGCTTTGGTGAAATCAAGATCGATAAGGACCCGACTGCAAAGACCAAACGGATCGACCCGGTAGACGCCGTAATCGATTGTCACAAACTGGTTATGTCGCATCGAACAGTAGACCTGAACAGCCACATCATGAGTGATGATTTTTCGTTCTAGGGAGGAGGTGAAGAAGCATGAGACGCAAAAGTTATTTCCGGCGATGGTGGCAACAGCGGTCTAGTGACCTATCAAATCTACTGAATCCCAAGCAATGGTTTTTGGACTTCCTGGGAGGAGGAGCTAAGACATCCAGCGGGATAAAGGTCACTAGTTCGTCGGCACTTCTAAACAGTAACGTGTATACCTGCGCTTCGATTCTTGGAGGAGACATTGGGAAGCTGCCTATTCAAGTTTTCAAGAAGCGTGGCGAGGGGCTGGAGAAGGATGTAAATCATCCGGTAGCAAAGCTGCTAGGAATACGCCCCAATCCCTATATGAGCGCCTACACCTTCAAGGAGTTACTGCAAGTGCATCTGGTAGCTTGGGGCAACGCCTACGCAAATATTGAATGGCATGAGAGTGGCCCATACAACGGACAACCGAAAGCTCTATGGCCTCTCGATCCATCCCAAACGGATGTGCACCTTGAACCGGCCACAGGCGATGTTTGGTACGTAACAGCACTCCCCAATGGAGAGCAAAGGAAAATACGTCCACCCGATATCCTGCATATCAAAGCGATCAGTAAGGGTGGCCTTAAAGGAATCACGCCGATTTCGGTTATCCGTGAGGAAATTGGTGTGCAGCAGGCACAGAAAAAGTTTCTCGGATCATTCTATGCGAATGGGACGACGACCAGAGGCATTTTAAAGGTTCCTGGAAGCTTGGACAAGCCAGCAAAGGACAAAGCACGAGATGAGTGGCAAAAAGTCAACTCTGGGCTAAGCAACGTACACCGTATCGCGATTTTAGATGCCGGGATGGAATACCAAAGTTTGGGAATGAACCTTGATGACGCTCAATTTATTGAGACGCATAAATTTGGCATCAGCGAGGTAGCGAAAATCTACAAGATTCCACCACACAAGCTAGGGCTGCTTGATAAGGCGACTTTCTCAAACATCGAACATCAGTCTTTGGAATATGTGAAAAACACCTTGCAACCGATAATCACCAACTGGGAGCAGGAACTGACCTATAAACTCTTCACGGAGCTAGAGAGGAAGAGGTATTACGTCAAGTTCAACCTAACAAGTGAATTACGCGGGGACAGTCTTAGTCGTGCTCAATGGCTCAAGACGATGGTTGAAATGGGAGCATATTCCCTGAACGATGTCCTGGAGCTTGATGAGCGGGACGGCCTTGGTGAGTTGGGAGACAAGCACTTCATAAGTTTGAACTTTGTAAGCCTGGATAAGATGGATCAGTACCAAATGCTGAAAGCTGGCCTTGGAAAAGAGGCACCGAAAGGGGGTGACAGTGGTGGATAAAAAGGAAGTTCGGTTTCTACCAGTTGAGAGTATTGAATTTCGTAGCTCAGGCGATGATGGATCAACAACAAATACCATTTCCGGGTACGTGGTTAAGTTTAATCAGCGTAGTCAGTTGATTTGGGGAGAGTTTTACGAAAAGGTAGCGAAAGGTGCTTTTGCTCGTAGCCTCTCCGAGAATGTGATCAAAGCACTTTGGAATCATCGAAGCGACTTTGTGTTAGGCTCTACCAAAAACCAAACCTTGCGTCTGTGGGAAGACAACGTTGGGCTGCGTTTCGAGTGTGATTTACCTAACAATACGTGGGGGCGCGATGCATCTGAATCGATCCAGCGTGGTGACGTGGACGGCGTAAGCTTTGGCTTTAGTGTCAGACAAGATGCATTCACGTATCTCAAGGAGGAGGATGTATACGAACGAACGCTGATCGATATTGATTTGCGAGAGGTATCACCTACCCCATTCCCGGCTTATCCAGACAGTGAAGTTTCCCAGCGGAGCATAGATCATATGGGGATCACAACAAAAGAACAGCGAAAACTCGAAAAAGAAAAGATATTACTTGAGATCGACTTACTCAGCTTGGGCTGATGACAGTCGATTTTTTATTGCCAAAATTTGAGGAGGAATCTATCCATGGACGAAAAAGAACGCGAGCTACGCCAACTACTGGCGGCAAAGTTAGAGGAAGCAAGAAGCCTTACTGCTGAAAATAAGCTGGAAGAAGCTCGTTCTGCTACTGATGCAGCTAAAAACCTGCGTAAACAAATTGATCTTCTGCAGGAGCTCCGGGAAGCTGACACGCCTGCAACTACGGTTCCTGCTGCCGCCCAAGAAGACGATCCTGGTCAAGAGGTCGATATGAAAAAAGAACATCGTAGCGCATTTGACAAGTACCTCAAACATGGCAAGGATGCAGAGTTGACTGACGATGAAAAACGCGCGTTCAAGCAAATGCAACAACAGGCGCGCTCGATGTCAGAAGGAGATAAGGCTGCAGGCGGTGTCCTCGTACCGGAGGACATTTCCAAAGAGATTATCAAGCAGAAGCAAACAAAACAATCCATTCGAAACTTGGTCGGTGTGAAGACAGTTGGCACTCTGTCTGGTAGTCGGGCAAAACGACGCGGCACTAACTTGCGAATGACGAATGTCGATGAAAAGCAGCCTATTGGCAAAGTAAATACACCGCAATACGAAGAAGTAAAGTACAAGGTCCACAAATATGCGGGCATCTTTGAAGCAACGAACGAGCTGATGGCCGACAGCGCGGTGGATATCACGGAAGAATTGCGCGATTGGTATACAGAAATTTCATTGAACACGGAAAACGACGAAGTATTCTACGGAATCGGTGGCGATGATTCTTGCGAAGGTATTTTTGTAACAGATAAATACCGCACGTTACCGTGCACAACGCTGGATATCAAGACCTTGCGGAAGCTGAAAAACATGGTCGATAAAGGCTATCGAAACGGTGCCAAATGGATCATGAATACCGCCGCAACCGAAGCACTGGCGGACATGAAATACGCTGATGGTAAGAGTGTCTTGGTTCCTGATCCAAGCAAAGCGGACGTGTTCACACTGTTCAGCTACCCGGTGGAAGTGTTTGATGAAATCAAAAACGAAGGTACTACCGAGCAAAAAACAAAAATTGCTTTTGGTAATTTCGAAGCTGGGTATTTCTTCTTTGATCGCAAGTCCCTGGAGGCAAAAACCACGGATGTTGGCGGAGATGCATTTGACAACGACACAACTCTGACGCGTGTTATTCAACGTTTTGACGGCAAGCCTGCGAACGAGGACGCTATTGTGATCCTGACAAATGTACCAGTGAACGGATAAGGAGAGATTGCCATGGGCCATCAAACCAAAAATTATATCACCGATAACGGGGATCGGAATGTAATCGGTGGGATTCTTGAAATTGTAGGCGAAGGTCAGATTTTAAAAAATGGGGTTCCAATTGAGTTTGGGGGAGGTCCAACAGATATTGCTGATGGGACCGTTACCCTTGCTAAACTTGGAGCGGATACATCCAAAGCTCTAAATGGAAAGCTGACTGCAAAAAAAGCAGCAGCGCAAGCGGACAGTACAGCCACCGACATAGAGGGTTTGGTGACAGACTTTAATCACCTGCTGGCGAAGCTACGTGCAGCGGGAATCATGGCATAGGGGGCGAGTAATATGCTTGCCTCTCTTGATCGCATGAAACGAGTCATGCAGATACCAGTGGAAGATACAAGTATGGATGAAACCTTGCTTTTGTTGATTGTTGCGGCCACTCAAGCCATCGAGCATCACTGCAAACGGACCTTCCGTAAGCAACGTTATACAGAAAGGATAAGCGGACATTCTTCCCCTTACCTGAACCTCAGAAATTATCCGATCCATCAAGTTGAGGAAGTTCGGACGGATCACCTTCTTGGAGATTATGAGGAGATCGGGGAGGGGAGGCTGTTTCGAGCAAAGGGCTGGCCCGTGGGGGAGCAGAATATTTTTGTTTCCTATGTAGGTGGTTATGTCCTGCCCGATGAAGCAACCGGGGCAGAGCCACGCACCTTACCAGAGAGCATCGAGCTTGCTTGCCTCCTGTATGTACAAATGCTAGGGCGTAATCCGGGTGCCAAATCGGAAAGGGTTGGAGACATTTCAGTCTCATATGAAGAAGACACCCAGTCATTACCTGCGCCAGTGGCAGCGCTGTTGACTCCTTACGTGGGTAGGTGGGTGTAGTGTCAAGAAGGACAAGGGCAAGGCGGGCCAACGTTACGGTATCCGAGATCAGCCGGATTCCGGAAATTCGAGCAAAGCTGGAAGAACTGGCAGAGAAAGAGGTACACATCGGGATGCAAGGCGATGCGGAGTTGGCTATGATCGCGGGTGTCCATGAGTACGGATCGGTCAAAATGAAAATTCCAGCACGTAGCTTTATTGGCGTCGGAAAGAAACGTGCGACTGCCCCTTTAAAGAAGCGAGTCAAAGCGGGAGTACAAGCCATTGCAGAGTCAGTGGAGACGGTTGGCGATTTGTTACGAGATATCGGTGAAATTGGCTTGGAACGAACACTCAAACGGTTTGATTCCATCCGTCAACCGCCACTTTCTCCGACCTATAAAGCCTTAAAGCCTGGTAGTAAGAAAATCTTGCTTCGGGACAAAGACCTGCGTGATTCACTCACGTACAAGGTTGTTCAAAAAGGAGGCACGACATGATTCAATTTCGGTTTGCCTCTTTACTGTCCCGATACCACAACTCGTATTATCTCATCGGGCCAGGCACAGGCAAATATAACGAGGTTGGCGTTTGGGTACCAGCAAAGCAAGAAAGGACGCTCTACCGGGGCCACATTCAGCCGGTGAGCGCAAGCATGCAGCAAAAAGAAGGCGGTAGGTATACAGAGGAGGACCGAACCTTGTACACCACGAGCAAGCATCGCGCAGGGGATCTGATCGAATACCAAGGAAAACAATATACCGTCCACGTCCCGGAGGAACGAGACTACAGCGATGTCAATAAATACATGCTAAAGAAGGTGGTCGCCCGTGGTACCGTTTAAAGCCATTAGGTCGGCAATCGTTCAGGAGTTAGCTGCTTTCCTCTCTGTACCAGTTATCGAAATGAATGGTGGAGGAGAAATGCCGGAGCAATCTTTTTTCACCTATGACTTTACTGACTTTGAGGATGCAAGCGGCTTTCCATGCGAATATCTGGAAGGCGATATACTCCGGCATGAAGGGACGGTTTCTTTTACCGTCTCTTTTTTGTCTTTCGCCGAAAATAAGGCAACTAGCGTTGAAAATGCGTTACTCGCACGGGATTGGTTGAAACGTGAAGGGCGGGATCTGCTGAAAGATCGAGTCAATGTGATCGTTTCAGAAATCGGAACCATAGAAAACCGCGACGTATTGCTCGCCGACGAGTGGGAACGACGGCAAGGATTTGAGGTGACATTCCGTACTTTAGATGTGACGGAACGTGAGTTTATCGCAATAGAAAGAGCGAACGTGAAGGGAGTGGAAGGATTTGGCGGTTAAAAGCGATGTTACAGTAACGATTGACATTCAGCGGCCTACACCAAAACTTGGTTTTGGCAAGACTTTGATCATTGGAACCAGCGATACAGGGGCTGATTACAAGACCTATTACGACCTGGAAGCCCTAAAATCAGACTTCGATGAGGACACAGAGGTCTATAAAGCGGCGTTCTCGCTGCTGAATCAGGGGGATAATTCTCCATCTGAGTTTGCTGTCATGCTACGGAAAACAGAAGGAGAGACATGGGCTGACTTTATGTCTAAGGTTTTCGCAAAAGACTGGTATTTCTTAATGGCAACTATCGGTCTTGTGGCGGATATTACAACCATTGCTGATGCCGTCGAACAGGACAACTCGCGGCAATATTTCGTTAGCACATCCAGCAAGGATGATCTTGCTACAATCAAGGCAAAAAAATATACCCGTACAACTGCTTTGTACCATACAACCACGGATAACTATCCAGAAGCGGCATGGCTAGGTGCAGCTGCGTCTACTGAACCAGGTGGCCTTACCTGGAAGTTCAAAACGTTGAAGGGTATCGAGTCGATGGATATCGACACCACGGAATTGAACGCTATTCACGCTCTTGGTGCAAACACCTATGTGACAAAAGCGGGAGACGACGTCACCAGCGAGGGAAAAACGGTTTCCGGGGAATACATCGACATTATCCACTCGCGTGATTACCTGGTGTTCAGCATTCAATACGCTATCCAAAAGCTACTGAATCGTTCCCCGAAAATCCGTTATGACAACACCGGCATTGCACAGCTTGAAGCTGAGGTGCGCACCATCCTGAAGCGAGCGGATCTGAACGGCATGATCGCTCGGGACGACGAAGGAATCGCGCAATTCAGCACTCAATTCAAGCCTCGCTCGCAGGTTGACCCAGCGGACCGTGAAAAACGCGAATACAACGATGGAACCTTTGAGTTTGAGCTGGGCGGTGCAATCCATGCAGCCAAAGTAAAAGGGACCATCATTCTGTAAGGAGGAATAAGGCATGTCAACTTCTACTTATGATCCGAAGGACGTCGCCGTCATCGTCGGGGGTACCTATCTGACTGGCTTCAGTGAAGATATGGTCGAGATCGAAAAGTCCGAGAACAACTTTGAGACAAAAGTCGGTGCGCAAGGCGATGTCGCCCGTACCAAAGTAAACAATCCTCTCGGCACCATCAAGGTGACGTTGCTTCCAAGCAGCCCACATGTTGCCTACTTGGACAACCTGGCCAACACAGGCCGTCTTGTTCCGGTTAGCGTCATCTACTCCGGCACTCCGAAAGAGACGACTACTGCAACAGAGGCTTATGTCAATAAGCCTGCTACCCGTACCTATGGAAATGAGGTAGCGGATCGGGAATACGAGATCCAGTGCCTTGATCTGGATATGAAGTAGGAAAAATACAAAAGGAGACGATAAATCATGAACGCATTCAAGCAGAAAAACTTCAGCACTAAATCCGGTGGGAAATATATCTTCCAACATCCAGGAGTGCGTACCGTATCCAAAATCAATGACAGCAGCAAAAATAAGTATGGTGTGGTAATGGAAGAGCGCCTTGCAGAAGAGATTCTGAAGCATGTCGTTGTAGATCCGAAAATGAAAATTGATGACTTCAACAACTACTCTGAATATAAAGAAGTGATTAACGCGGCATACGCGTTTATCTCTGGCCAAGACCAGGATGGTGACGAGGATGGCAATCAGCAAGAGGGAAGCGAAGGATAGAGCCAAGAAAAACTGGCGGTACTGGCGCTTGCTTCTATCGGACATGCATATCTCGTACTCCGATCTGGACAAGATGGATGACGATGATATTGCCGAAGCCAATGCAGCACTGGACATCCACATCAAGCAACAAGAAAATGCACAAAAGAAGAACGGAAAGTGAGCGTCCATGTTGGGCGCTCTTTTGTTGTTGGAAGGATGGTGAAGTAAGTGGGTGTCATCAGCAATTTGATGTTTGCAGTAGGTTTTCGAGTCTCTGATCGAGGTCTACAAGACGCTGATAACCAAGTTGATGACTTAAAAGCAAGCGTCATTGGCCTTGGCTTGGCGGCGTATACGGCACTAGCGGGCTTTGGCATTGCTGCCGTCCATGCAGCCTCGCAGTTCGAGCAAGCAATGTCTCAAGTAAAGATGGCAACCGATGCTACTGATGAGCAGATGATCGCTACGAGAGAAGTTGCAAAGGAATTATACAACCAGAACTTTGGAGAAGATTGGAGCGACCTTGGGAATGCCATTGCCGTTACCACTCAAATAACCCAGCAACAAGGGAAAGAATTAGAAAACACGACTCGTAATGCCCTGCTACTACGGGATTCGTTTGGTCATGATGTTACCGAGTCAGTGAAAACCGCTGATACAATGATGAAACAGTTTGGCATTACCAGCGAGAATTCATTCAGTCTGTTGGCCCAGGGACAACAAAAAGGTCTTGATAAGTCAGGCGAGTTACTGGACACCGCGAATGAATACGCAAACCAGTTTAAGTCGCTCGGCTTTACAGCGGACGAAATGTTTGACACGTTGGCTGCCGGATCACAAAACGGCGCATTCAACTTGGATAAAGTGGGTGATGCTGTCAAAGAGTTCAATATCCGGGCGAAAGATGGGTCGAAAACATCAATTGAAGCCTTTCAAATGCTCGGGTTAGATGCTGAAAAGATGATGCAAACCTTTGCTTCAGGCGGTCCGCAAGCAAAGCAAGCATTCACGCAGATCATGCAGATGATCTCTGCCATTGAAGATCCGGTCCAGCGAAATACAGTCGGTGTGGCTCTGATGGGAACTCAATTTGAGGACTTAGAAGCACCAGTCATTGCTGCTATGGGTACTGCCCAGAAACAATTTGATATGACCAAAGACACCATGGAGAAGCTGAATAAGGCAAAAATAGACTCGCCTGGGCAAGCACTTGCGTTACTAGGAAGGCAGATTGAGACGGGGCTGCTTATCCCATTGGGCCAGTTTTTATTGCCATTACTTTTGGCTGTGTCCCAGGGGGTCGGATTCTTTACACAGCATATCGATATTTTAGGACCAGCAATTGGCGGGATAGCTGCAGTCATAATAGGCGCAATGGTTCCAGCAATGTGGGCATCTGCTGTCGCTGGGTGGGCAATGATGGCTCCTTTCTTACCGATAATTGGCCTTGCCTTACTTGTCGGTGCAGCAATCGCTGGCGTTATCCTGATTTTTAAGAACTGGGGAACGATCGGCCCGTGGTTATCCCAGGTATGGACCGACTTTGTGAATTGGACAACGAATCTATTTAACAGCATCGTGCAGTTTTTCTCGGGGATTAACCTCTTTGATATTGGCAAAAACCTTATCCAAGGAATGATCAACGGGATAAGCTCGATGGCAACAGCTCTTATGGACAAGATCAAGAGCATTGGAGATGGAATCACTGACAAGATCAAAAGTATCCTTGGCATCCATTCTCCTTCGCGAGTCATGGCTGAAATCGGCTTCTTCACAGGTGAGGGATTGGCACAGGGGATTGAGGGTACGCAGGCTAGGGTATCGCAGGCATCTACGCAGCTGGCTGATGACGTTACTGCGCCACATGAGACTCCAGCCGCTAAGCTGGCACCTGCATCTGTTTCCGCAGCACCAGGATCAGCATCTGCTGGTGGAACAATGCGAATGGAGATCGCTCTATCCCTTCACGTTACAGGGGACGCTGATGTCAAACAAGTGGGTGCATCGGTAGCTGAGAAGCTGAAACCAACGTTGCAAGAGATTATCGAGAGCGCCGCGCGCAGGCTGGGCGTCTCATTGGTGGTGGATGAGGCGTAATGGCAACGATAAACGGCATATACGTACTTGCGGAAAGCGAAGATCCTCGATATGAGGTGGATGCAACGGATCAGCCGGTTGAGGAAGGTGTCGATATCACAGATCACGTCCAGAGACGGCCAAACACACTGGACGTAAGCGGCTATATTGTCGGAGACGATGCTTCCCAGATCCGTGATAAATTAAAAGCGATCATGGGGAAAGGTGAAATCGCCACTTTCCAAGGAAGGAATCTATTCACCGGCCTCATCATCTCCTTGTCCACCAAGCACGATTATCGAGTATCAAACGGTTTTTCCTTCTCGCTTTCGCTCAAAGAGATCCAGATTGCAAAATCATCCTACGTGGAGACGCTACCCACTCCGATCAAAGCAGCAGCTGCTCCTGTTATCAGCTCTGGCCGGAAGCAAAAGAAGCAGAAAAAGGGCAAGGAGAATGAGAAGGTGGAGAAAGTCAAATTCAAGGCAGGCACACCTTGGGCAGATGAGTAGGTGATGACATGGAATATGTGGAGATCGAAAAAGACCTGATACCGTATCGCTTTGAAATTTCTCTGAGCGATGCGGTTTTTACGTTTGAAGTCCATTACAACAGCGAGTATGACTTCTTTACGGTGGATTTAGAACGAGAGGGAGAGATCTTGGTAACAGGAAACAAACTCGTTTACGGCGTGCCTCTCTTCACCCATTGCGTGGATGACCGGGTGCCGCAGGAAGAAATCATCCCTTACGATGAATCCGGCATCCATCAAGAAGTGACCTGGGCGACGCTGGGGGAAACAGTCTTTTTGTATGTGTTTGAAGGTGATTCCGATGGCGAATAACTTCGGCAGGGTGGTCGAGGTGATGGTGAACAACATGTCCTTTTCCATGGATAAATACGGTATGGAGGGAACCATCCCTTTCGACAATGACCTGCTACCAAATGAAAGCCAAATCAAGCTCTGGAATCTATCAAAAGACACGATCAGCAGGATCAAGAGGAACGATACGCTGATGGTCAATGCTGGCTATCGCGGTGACGTCGGTGTCATCCTGCATGGATTTGTAGCCAAGGTGCTCACCAAGCAGGAAGGCGTGGATGCCGTTACAAGTATCTATGTTTTGGACTCTCAAGACCTTTCCAGTCGAAAAGTGGAGGACATTGCTTATTCCGAAGGGACACTGGCGAGCTACATTTTGAAGCAAATGGCAGCTCAATTGGGCCTGCCGATCGCGCAGTTTGAGCTGAATCAGGATTATCGCTACGAAGAAGGCTACTCGGCCAGCGGAGAGGTGACTGATATCATTAGCAAAGTAGCTAAGGACTGCGGTACATCGGCTTTTATCAACAAAGGAAAGCTGTATATTCGCAACCTTCGGCGTGGAGCCGATGATGTTTTTGCACTTTCCTCTACAACCGGCCTTATCGGGTCACCTGAGTATTTTGAAGAGGAGAAGTTCAAAGGATACCGCGTTAAGTCGCAGTTGCAATACCGGATCACTACGGCTTCAGTCGTGGACTTGAAATGCAAAGACTTTGAGGGCCGCATCCATGTACGCAGTGGTACCCATACCTTCAGCCGTACAGGCGACTTTATGACAGAAGCGGAGGCGATTCTACCATGACAGCAGATCCGGCTGGGGACTTAGCCAAACTGATTGATGCGGTTGTCCGAAAACGACTTGCTGACATGAACGTTGCTTTCCCGTGCAGAGTGATTTCATGTGACGAAGGAAAAGGGACTGCGGTTGTTCAGCCTCTTTTCCAGATGACAGACAAATCACCTTCACCCATCCAAAATGTGCCGATCGCAAGCCACAAGTACAAGACTGACAGCGGGGAGATCAAAAAAATCAAGCATATCGTGGAGCCTGGAGACCTCGTGTATGTCGTATGTGCAGACCGACAAATGAGGGATGCGCTCACCGGGGCAGTCACCCAACCGAGCAGCCAACGTATCCACGACCGAAACGACGCTGTGATTGTGGGGGTGTTCTGATGCAGTCGCTGAAATTGGCTGACGGCGATCTGGCTTTTGATGAAAACGGCGAATTAATCATGATTGATGGCGCAGAAGAGGTAGCCCAATGCGCCGAACTAGCCCTTGGGACAAACCAGGGTGAATGGTTCCTAAATCCGAAAATGGGCATCATATTCCGTGCATTTTTGGATAAAAAACAATCGGAAGAGGAAATGCGCGAGCAGATCCGACAGGGGCTATTTCAAGAACCTCGCATCAAAACAGTAGAATCAATCGAATTTACAATCGATCTGAAGAACAGAACCATCGAAATTCGCTTTCAAGCAACAGCGGATACCGGTGAATCGATCGATGAGGCGGTGACGATCGATGCTTGATGAAAAAGGATTCAAGCGAAAGCGATTTGCTGAGATTTTCAGCGAGCTGGAAGCAAAGGCAAGGGAGGCTTTCGGGGAAAAGGTCAACACCTCCGAGCGGTCGCCGTTAGGCATTATCCTTCGACTTTTCGCATGGGGACTCAGCTTGCTGTGGCAGCAGCTGGAGAACGTCTACAACAGCGCCTATGTGGACACCGCATCCGGGAACACGTTGGGCTATGTTGGAAAGTACATTGGAATCAAAAAACGGTTAAAAGAGAAAGCGAAAGGTGTCATCACCGTCACAGGCGATCCAGGCAGGACTATCCCGAAAGGGCAACGTGTAAAAACCAAGAAAAACATCATGTTTGAAACACAGAAGGATGCGTTGATCGGCGCAGATGGTCATATTGATATCCCGATCGTAGCTGTCGTGGCTGGATCGTCCGGAAACGTACCAGCAGGAGAAATCACAGACCTAGTAAACCCACTGACCTTTCAGATTACCATCACGAATGCAGCGAAAACGGAAGGCGGCAGGGAGAACGAGACGGATACAGAGTTTCGGGACCGATATGATCGTTCTCTAGCTACTGGGGGCAGCAGCACTACCGAGAGCATCGAGGCCACGCTTTTGGCATTGACCGGCGTGTTGGATTGTACGGTTGATGAAAATACGACTTTGGCGACGGTGAACGGCATTCCTCCTAAATCTGTCGCTCCTTTGGTGCTCGGTGGCGACGATCAAGTGATTGCCACGGCGATTTTTAAGACAAAATCGGGCGGCGTCCGTTCCTTTGGCGACAACGAGGTGACCGTCGTCGATTCCAAGGGGAATGAGCATGTCATTGGTTTTTCCCGCCCTACCATCACCGACATATACGTAAGTGTGACATTGACGACGGACTCAGATTTCCCAACCAACGGATATGATCTGGTCCGGGCAGAGATCATCAAGTATATTGGCGGGGGAGACCAGGATGGAGCGGAATACAACGGCCTTGGCCTTGGTAAAAAAGGGGCTGGTCAAAAAGTCGTCTACACGAAAATTATCAGCGCCATTCAGCAAGTCCCTGGCATCACTGATATGGACCTTCGCATAGGTATAGATCCCGAAAATATGGGTACTTCCAACGTCATCACCCCGGCTAAAAGTGTTCCCAAAACAAGCTGGGAGAAAGTGACGGTGAGCTGATGGGTTTTCTCAGTGACACTCTAAAGCGGCTGACAAGCAACTATCAGAAGTCAACCAGCGGCAATATCGGGAAGCTATTCAGCATCGTTTCCCTTCAGGTGGAAGAAGTGCGTCGTACACTTGAGAAGATCGAGCAATATCGGGACATTGATTTGGCCGTTGGCGCGTCGCTCGATCGCATCGGTAGAAACGTAGGGCAGCCACGCGGCAGCAGCACAGACATCGATTACAGAAAACTGATCAAGACCAAGATCAAGGCCAACCTATCAGCTGGTGACATCGAGACGATCAACGAAGTGATGGAGGTGCTGATGGGGGAGGCTTTCCTCGGCGCGAGGGAGACTTGGTATTTATCCAGTTATGATTATGAACCTGCAGCCATTGCTCTACGCTTCAGTGGGCTTGAGGATCTGATCGAAAAAGAATACGAGGATTACGTTGACGACCCCATCTACCTGAACGGAGTATACTCTCTGGCTGGCGAAAGGTTACTCGATGGTGGATTCAAATATGATCCACGAGAAACGCTGGAAAAGCGGATCGAGACCATGCGTCAGATCAAGACTGTAGCTAAGCGTATTACTGCTGGCGGCGTACACGTCTATTGGGAAATACCAGAGCTGATAAGCAACCCCATCATCATCTCGCATCAAGTGCCGCAGCGGGTCAAGCAATCATTCAGCAACCCGATCACCGTTTCTCAAACGGTGACGAACGCCACGACTACTGCCGTGACGACTTTGAATCAGGGCCGGTTGGATGGCATTTACTTGCTGGATGGTTCAACGCTTTTGGATGGAAGGAAAGAATTCATTGTTCACCAGGTCGAAATCAGGGAGGTTACGGCATGAAAATAGAGCCAAAACATGAAGTTCAGATACGAGTCATTAAGAAGGGAGCTGGCAGCGATGGTTCAATACGTTGTAACCACCAAAAAGGCTAGAGAAAAGTTTGCGAGGGCGCATGCTGGCGAAATCACGTTGCCACGGATCACGCAAATCGGATTTGGTAACGGGGGACACGATCTAGCAGGGAATCCAACGAATCCAGATGACACTGTAAATCAAGTCTCTGGCGAATTTCTGAAAAAGAACATCGACAGCACTTTTCATCCGATCCCTACTACCCTCCGGCTAGTGGGGATTTTAGATTTTCCCGAAGGCAATGGGCAGAACGTCTCTGCATGCGGATTGTACGATTCTGATGGCGATCTTGTTGCACTCAAGCACTTCAAACCGAAACCGAAGGATGACGAGACGCGGCTTGAAATCGACTGGGATGAACAGTTTTAGGGGGTGTAAATAGTGGCAAATCAACCAATTCATGAGCCAAAGGATTTTAGTACCGATCTGCGAAAGTTGGAAATCACTGATCCGGCACATGCAAATGTTTTTAACCCGTTGTTTGAGAGGTTAATCAACAATGATGCACTGCTGCGCGAGCAAAGTGCTCGTAACGCAGAAAAGCTATCTAATTACAAAAAGACGAAAAGCAACAAGGATGCAAATGGTGTATTCACCATCGTTGAGTATCGCCGCGTTGCTGATAACACGCTCTATATGAAGTCCACTCTATCAAACCCAGACGCAAACGGTAATTACCAGACGGACACCAGGGCGTACTACAAAGCGGATGGCATCACATCGGATTACACAGTCACAGTTACCATTGTCTACGATGCAGACGGTGACGTAGTGAGCGAGGTGCCAAGCGCATGATGAGTGAAATTTTACAGGACCATGGATTGGGAAAAGGACTTAACGGCGCAGACAAAAAAGCTTTGATCGATATCGTCAATGCTGCGGATATAAACGCCAGCGACGTAAAAACTGCAGTGGCGATTGCAATTAAAGCGAAAGACGATCGGTTGAAACTGACTCCGGAAAGCAGCTGGGGAGAGATTCAGCTCGCGCTTGCGGACTTCGGGATCGATTATAACAAGGTTGCGACAGGGACATTCACTACAGCAGCCTCACCCGGAACATATCCCGTCCCTAATGTCCCGTTTAATCCGCTGATCTTCATCTGCTCACTAAATGACAGTAACTACTTGATCTGGTCTAAAAATGGGACGTTACCAAATATCTGTAGGTCGAGTGGGGCAGTTTCTACCATACAAGGACTAACATATTCAAATGGCACGTTGACTATTTCAACATCTGGAACCGTGTGGTCCAGCGGATTGAATATGAAGTGGTTCGCGCTCGGACTCGGCGATCTCCCCGATCTTCCCGACATTTACAACAAAGTTGCAAGCGGTAAAACAAATGCTGTAATGTCAGCTCTTCCGTTTGCGAAATCGGATGATACGACTAAAAACAGCTACTACATCAAGGTTGAGGGTCTGGAATTTAAACCGGAGCGTATTGTCGTAACGCAACCGTCATTCGATCCTTTTTTCTTTCTAGTATACGACGCATCACTTGCAGACGGAGCGCAAATCAAATTGTCGTACGGCGGTATCAACACCCCGGTGAATTTTAAAACGACAGGAAACGCATATGTAGCAGATACAGGATTCCAGCTGCCAATCTGGGACGAATCGAACGCAAACTCCGGGGCCTATGAATGGTTCGCATACGGAAAAGGCGAAACTCCGAATCTGTTTAATAAAGTGAAAAAGGGACGCGCTACAGGCGCGAATGGATCGATCACTGTTACAGGTCTAGGATTTAGACCAATCTCAATTCTAGCAAAAGACGTTACGCAGGGGACTAGCGCAAGTCTGTACTTTATGGCTTATTCCGCAAAAACCGGATTTTCGACTACAGCAGCAACAGATCTAGCGGCGAGAGTAGGGACCGGACCCCTAGGATTGATTGAGACGATTACCGACGATGGATTTACTATCGGGATCGGTGGATCGAACGGAGACGTTTTCGAGTGGATCGCATACGGCGAGGGAGAGCTTCCTGATCCTCCTCCAGACTCCTACAACAGAGTTGCGAGTGGAACTATCTCTGCGAATATCCCAGCGGGCGGAACTGCGACTGTCTCAGGCATCGGATTCGTGCCGAAATACATCATGCTACATGCGCAGGGAGATGACGTTGTATCAGTCTCGGGGGATTATCCGCAGGCAGGAACTGCAGCAGGTGGATGGAGGTCATCTAGTTCTATCTCAAACGGGCCAAGAGTAATGACAAAGCCAACCGACGATAGTTTTGTTATTACGAATAGTAATGGGTCGATTGCGCTGACTGCGCCTATCGTCTGGACAGCATACGGAGTCGGAGCAAATCCTGATCCAGTCGGATATAAGATGTTCAAATCGGGGGCGGTAACAACCGACTTAAATGGCGTCGGCGTAGTAACGGGACTAGGATTTAATCCTCGCGCCATCATCGTTCGTATCTCGGAAGGCACGGAGGTTCGTCAAAAAACGTATCATCGGGACATGATCCCATCCGGAGGGACGCAAGCAAATGTAGATAGTCTCCATTCTGTTACATTGAGATCGACAGGAGCAGGAGTCGCGAGTCAACCGTTCACGATAACAAGTGACGGATTTTCATGTAACACAGGTATCGGAAGTAAGATCATGTCCTATGAAGCTTACGAATAGAAAGGAGGTCAACATATGGCACAATTACCAAACAGCGCTAACGTCAAGGACGTGATCCGTGAGCTGCAGACGATGGAGGCCATTAACCAAAAGGCTGACCTCGTTTCTGTCGTCGGTGCGCCGGCCACGTCGAGTGATTCGGTCGCGCAAGTGATCACGAAACTGGTCGCGGCCAAGACGTCCCTAGCGGCGAATTTGACAGCAAAGGGACAGAGCGCAGCAGCTGCGGAGAGCGTACAGTCTCTCGCGGATAAAGTCGGGGCGTATAACGGGAGAAGGTGGGCAAAAGGCAGAACGGCTGCAAATAGTAATAAGCTATCTGTTCGCGGACTTTCCTTCAGACCACGGTACGTAATTGCTTCCCTCTATTTTGGATCAAGCGACTCAAATTATTATGTTAGCGCTTGGTTCGATTTATCCGAGATGGGACACAATACTTTGGCTGTTGGGAAAATTGGTTTGGGGAACCAAGTCATAGGAAGCACAGCTCATGCTATCTACGACGATGGTTTTGATTTATGGGTTTCTTCTACGCCGAATGATTATATCTGGATCGCATTTGAATAAAAAGGAGGATTCTATCATGAATCAAATCGGGCGAAAAATCTATTTCGATAAACTGACTGGCAACGTTTTGGTGGACACAGGTGAAAGAATGGGAGCGGTGGTCGAAACCACTCAAGAGCAGGACTTCCAAGCATATGCAGCTTTGGCTGAGCGTGTACCTTCGACCGTTGGATTTCTACAGCTTGAATACGGTCAAGATGCGGACAAGTTCAGTCAGTATCGGTACCGCGTTGATCCTGAAACATCGGCAATCATCTGGGACCTGACACCGCCAACCGCGCCACTTGAGGAAGTGAAGCAAGCGAAGATCGACTTCCTGAACACGGAATGCTTCAAAGCCATTTACGCAGGCTTTACATCTGCAACAACCAGTCATACCTTCAGATTTAACGAAGAAGACCAGGCAAATTTCAACCAGCAGAGTACACTTCTGCTTTTGAAACCGGAGATTCCAGAAGTACAGTGGCGAACAGAAGATGCCGGGATCGTCACACTCACACGCGAGCAGTTCATCGAGGTTGTTCTTGAAGCAGGCCAGCACAAACAGCAACAGATCGGTAAGTATTGGCTGTTAAAAGCAGAAGTGGAAGCAGCCGAAACAAAAGAAGAAGTCGACGCTATTATCTGGTAGGGGGTCGAGCGCATGGAACTAAAGCGCTTTGACCTTCTTTTTGTTCGGGGCCGGTCGCCACTTGCGCGCTTGATCGAGCATGTTACTGATTCGCCTTACAGTCATGTAGCGATCGTCCTGGATGAGGATCATATCGTCGAAACGGACTGGCGCTTCCCGTTGCGGAGAAGCCACAACAACTACCCGACTTGGCAGGTTGATGTTTACCGGTATTGTGGGGAATTTGAGGGCTGGCAAATTGAAGCGATGGATACGTTTTTCCAAGAGCATATCGGCACGCCATACGACTTCTGGCATACAATTACCAACGGTCTGTATTTGATGACAGGCCTGCCGATCCGTGATGCACCAAACCGAATGAACTGCAGTGAGACCGTAGACAGGATGTTTGCAGCAGCTGGTATTGATCTGTGCCCTGGTGTTGATGGGCAGGTGACACCAGCCAATTTAGCCAGGTCAAGCCTGCTACGCCTTCGATATCGAGGAGATTCACTTCTTCACAAAAAGACTGACAGTCAGCTCCGCGCCTAGCGGAGCTTTTTATTTATCCCGAGGGGGATGAGGAGGCAGATTAAACATGAAATTCTTACAAAGTCTTGAAAATCTCTGGACACCAGCGAATGCGTTCGCGGCCTCCATTGGAGTACTATTGGCACCACTCTTCCGATATCTTTACGGATCTGAGCGAGGCGACATTTTGACGGTAATGATCTTGTTCATTGCGGCAGACTGGGGAACAGGAATTGCAGCATCAAAGAAAGACGAGACATACTCATCTGATTACGGGCTAAGGCGAATTCCGCGAACGCTTTTCATCATCGCTTTTCCAGCGTTTGCTAATATGCTGGATCGGGTCATGGGTACGCCTGGCTTCCTTTTCTATGGAGTAACCTTTGGGCTGATCTATCACACCTGGAACAGCATGACCGCGAATGCCCATCGAGCTGGATGGTACGTCCCGAAGTCCGTAATCGATTTTGTCAGTTCAGAAATCAAAGCGAAGGCCGATCGATCCATGAAGCAGAAAGGGGAGAAATAGCGTGCAGATCATCGATATGCTCATCACCAACAAAACGGCTCGTCCTGGTACCCGGATCACTCCAAGGGGCCTTGTCATCCACTGGACAGCAAACGAGGGGAAGGGGGCAAACGCTGCAGCCAACCGGAATTACTTCAACAACCCAACCACAGAGGCAAGCGCCCATTACTGTGTAGACGACAAGCAGATTGTCCGGTGCCTTCCGGAAAACGAGATGGGCTACCATGTCGGCGCGAAATCGTACAAGCCTGACGCGCTCAATAGACTGAGCTCTTACCCGAACAACTGCACAATTGGAATTGAAATGTGCGTCAATTCGGACGGAGACTTTCAAAAGATGTACCAGAACACGCTCGAACTTGCGGCTGACATCTTGAAGCGATACGGCTGGGGCGTGGATAGCCTGTGGCGGCATTTCGATATTACCGGAAAAAACTGCCCGGCCTACTTTGTGGCTGACGACTTCGCACGGAAATACACCGGCTTGACAGCTGCTCAAGCATGGGAAAAGTTCAAAGACGATGTACAGCGTCTGCTTAATGTTAATCCACAGCCTGAGAATAAACCTGTGGAGAAGGTTTTCGTCATGATCAATGGCGTGCGTCTGCCAGCGCAAGGTTATCTCCAGGACAAGGTATCCCACTTGCCTGTTCGGGCCGTATCAGAAGCGCTCGGAGTCGCGCCAGTATATCATGCTGCTACCAAGCAAGTGACGGTCAATGGGCATGATCTGACGGAGACGATCGATGACGGTGTCTCGTATGCTCCTGCCCGGGAGATCGCAGCTGCACTCGACCTGCAGGTTGAATGGGATCAGACAACCAAAACAGTGAGGCTATCGAAAGGATGTGGTTGTAAATGATGGTTGATCAATTGATGATGTTCTTTCAGGAGTGGGGTGCTCTGATTGCTCTACTCCTTTTTGTTGCGCTGTTCATGCTTGCTGATTTACTCCCACGTTTGAAAAAATTTATGAAAGAGATCGACGCCCGATTCCCACAGGCATTAATATACCTGGAGCAAAAGCAACAGTACATGATTGATTGCTATGAACGTTTGCCAGCAAGGATCCGCGCCGGTTTTACTCTGATTGGTGGAAAACGCGCGTGGTCTTGGTTGGTGAAAGCTGGGTATGCCTATATTCGTAAAAATACGAATTAACGAGATACCAAAATGCCCTCCTTTGGATATGTTCTGAGGAGGGCATTTTTTTATTCTTTGGAAAATATTGACGAGGCAGTCCTAGTCCGATAGATTCAGTATAGGAGGTGTCTTACCAATGTCTGAATCCATATTTGAAGCACAGGGTGTCAACGGAAGCCTTATCATCTATCCCAATCGCATCCTCATTTCTCGGCAAAGCTCGTTCCTTGCAAAATCCTCGCGATTGTACGATAAGGAAATCACTATAAAATCAGTTTCCGCCATTCAACTCAAGGAACCAAGCATGTTTCTAAACGGCTTCATTCAATTCTCCTTCTCTGGCGGTAAAGAATCCAAGGGTGGCGCATTTGATGCTGCCAAGGACGAAAACTCCATCGTCATCAATAAGAAGCAGCTTGACTCCTTCAAGAAGGCAAAGGATATCATCTACGACTTGATGAGTAATGCAGACTCCTCGGCACAGCAGGAGGCTGCGGCATCCGACGACTCATTGGATCAGCTAGAAAAGCTGGCTGCTTTGCGAGATAAGAACATCATTTCTGAAGAGGAATTCAACGCAAAGAAGAAACAAATTCTCGGTATTTGAATTCTGATGCTCCACAATATGTGGGGCATTTTTTATTTGCATGTTCTTATAATGTTCGCGTATAATACAGAACAAACGTTCTTATTCGGAGGCGAACGACGTGGTAAAGAAACTACAACGCGCCATAGA
Organism: Brevibacillus centrosporus; assembly: GCF_046622605.1. NCBI lineage: Bacteria > Bacillati > Bacillota > Bacilli > Caryophanales > Paenibacillaceae > Brevibacillus > Brevibacillus centrosporus. Next base: position 1,112,980 of record NZ_CP176856.1, read on the forward strand.
GCATAAACAACACATTCAGATCATTTATTTGGGACGGGATGGCAAGACAACAATACGGAACTTGCGACCACTGGAGGTTATAGGAGATTACCTGAAAGCATATTGTCTCACACGTAAAGCGCCGAGGGTTTTTGTCATCGACAACATTCTCGCTGTTGCGCCGGTGGTGAACGACCGTGCTGTCTGATATCGAGAGAAAGGTCCTGCGCGTGATCGCCAACTACTCAGCTGGGAGACGTAGGACGCCAACAGTGGAAGAATTGTGCATTAAAACAGGACGAAGCAGAGGCGGTATCATGACGGTGCTGGAAGTGTTAGCTCGAGAGGAATATATCGAATGGCAGCGATCAGCGCCGGACAACATGACTGTGCTGGAGGCGTGGGAGCGAAAGGGGTCGGTATCATGGCTAGGAAGATAGACAATATGTTCGCAGCAAGTCGTTTTGTGTTGCCTGAGCAACGCGAGCTGTACTTACAGTTGAAGGAAGACGAGAAGCTGATTTCTATGCCTACGATCGAACAGGACGAATTCGAATCGTTCCACTATATACTTCAGGATGCTCAGCAGGGGAATTACGCTGTAACGTTAACCTGGTGGAGACACAAGAAGAACAATTTGGGAACCACCTGCATGATGTGGGGAAAGGTAGAGTGGATCGAGTTGAATACCAGAAGAGTTAAGTTGCTAACTGATGAAGATGTCCAATGGATTCCAATGGATAGTATAATCGATGTAAAAGGTTAGGAGGTAAATATGATGGCAAAGGCATCTACGCCAAAACGACCGACTCGAGATGAGTTCGAACTAGAGGACTTAGGCAATCAGCTTGTGGAAGCAAAAGAGGATGGGGATGAAAGAACTCTATCAGTGTGGGGCATGGATGATAAAGTGTGTGGACGGATCACACATTTAGATTCACGGACAAGACTAGTCCATGTCGAGAGTGACGGGATGACAAGAAAAATCCCCTTTCTCGATATCATGAGGGTGAGCTATGTATAAAAGACATGCCCGACTCGGCAAAAGGCAGAGTCGGGCAAATTTTAGTACCTGTCCATGTAGTCTGAAGTGTATACGAATCGCTTCCCGCCGCCGATCATGAACTCCTGCAGCTTCATCCGAAACTTCGGGTCAGCAAGAGCCAGTTCGACCACGAAAGCCTGTGCGCTTCCGATTGACCGGTTACGTTTGGCCTTACCATAAAAGATCGGATTCCTGAAGTCCAGGTTGTCTGCTACTTTAATGAGATTGCTGTACATCGTTCGCGAATGTGTTGATGTTACTCGCGGTAATTCCTCGTGTGTCTCCCCCAAGTCCATGTCCTCTACTCCTTTCTAGGCTCAATTCGAAATCGTCAGAAAAATACCTTGATTTGAAAATATCATTCCACACAGTGCGCATTGAAAGGGCATGTCTCAAGAGGCAGAGGAGAGGTTATGCAGCACAACTCACTATCGGTGAATTACATCACCGCGCTTGATCGAACCATTTAGGGCTGCCCTGACTAGGTTTTGGTCGTAAAAGCTGACTTCCCGACCGGTTGTTACTTCCTCGGTATGTAGCTGCCCCTGACTGACGGACACCACTCTATACCCGCCTCCCGTGCGAGCGGTATTTGTAGGTGTGTAGAATGACTGAGCTATCGAGAGTGCGACCCCTAAGCCCAATACCGCTAACAATGTCCAGGAAGTGTTCCTGACGAATTTTTCGGTTATCTCAAGTGAGTCATCATCATCCTCAAACTCGTCCTCTTCCTCCCAATATGCCGGTCTGCGCCGTTCCTCCCGGTAGTACCTACGCTTGCGGGCCATTTGATCCGACCACCTTTCGGACGGGCACTGGGACGCCTACTCTTTTCTGCACACCTACTGCCTGACGCTCGGCAATCCTGGCTAAAGCCATCGGCTTCAGGAGTTCTTTTGCCCATGCGCTGAAGTTTAATGTCTTGGAAACCTCCCACATTGCCTTTTCCAATGGATCATTTACATTAAAACAGACTGGTTTGCGTTCCGTAGCCATCTGATTACCTCCCTGTTTGGGGTTGTGCAGCAGAGCGTTACGCTGCGTTGTGTTATTAGAAGATGTCGAACGGGTTGTCCATTATTCGGCTTTCTCCGAATAAATTTTCGTTACCTTGTCCAGACTGCTGATGAGGTGAGGAGTATGGGTGGACTAAATAAGCCAAGGAAAAAAGCGGGTAAATATATTGATCTTCACGGTATCAGTCACAAATTTATCGCGGAAGAGACAGGACTGAGTATGGATACGCTGACCAGGATTTTTACAATCGGTAAAAAAACACAAAATCCTACTCGATCTACGCGCAAGCTGATACTTGAAGCGGTTAAAAAGAAAATCCCACAAGCCAAAATGTCAGACTTGTGGGACGATGAGTAAGAACGTATATTTAAAGTGGACAATGGGAATAATGAATAATTTGTATATATCATAAAGATGTCAATCAGTACAATCGCCACTCCACCCTGATGTCCGCTTACCGGCACATCAAGGAGCCGAAGTTCATGCACTGCGTGATCCGAGAAAAGGGAGAGGTATACAAGGCGCTGCGAGCGTTTTTTGGGAAGAAGGAAGTGGGCGTGTAAGGCAGGAAGTGGAAAAGGATAGAGGAAGCAAAAAACAAGAAGCTCTTCACCGATACAGACGGTGGAGAGCTTTTCTTGTTAACAGTGAAGTGTACGAAGGCACCTTTTCTTATCTTATCGCCTCTTTCGGGAGAGGCGACGAGTCCGGTAATCTCAGCGGCTTCGGAAATCGTAAATGCCCGCCCCCCCAAATGCCACCTGCCGGAATCGTAGCCTGCTTTACAAGGAGCAAAGGGGAGGCCGTATTGGAATCCCATAGAAGGTTTCAAGATGCCTTTTTGCTGCGCAAAACGGTGATAAACCCATCCAAAATCTGATGACTTACGGCAAAGCCTTTCCGTTTGTAAAATTCCAGGGCGTTGTCATTGCCGTTTGAGACGTAGATAAAATAATCTTCTACATCCTCAAATTGCTGCAGCCAGCTCATCGACAGATCGAAAAGCTTGGAGCCGATGCCGTATTGTCGATACCCTTCTTTTATATAGAATTGGGAGAGACAGCCTACATTTTTCTGACGGACAGTGGAGAGATCAAAAAAGGTAGCAAAGGAATTGGAGTAAGCTTCCTTGGGAGAGATATTGGAATATACGTACCCGACAATTTGTTCCCCATCTTTTACAACGACTGTATAATTGTGCAAAGCCGCCTTCACGGAAGGGACCAAGCGCGTTTCAAAATTCATGCTGTCAAAAAGCTCAGGCTTGATGGTCGCTTTCGACTTTTGGAAGGCCATGAGCTCGTTGCAGGAGTCCCGACATTCTTCTATTTGAGAATCTGGCAAAATTTCATAACGCAATTCCATTACAATCACTCCCTCAATAAATATCAGAAAATTTTAAAAGTGTTCGCAGCTACGATATAATCTTATTACATAGAGAAACGAAAACAAGTATGCAGGTTTTGCCTACTAAGTCAGGTAAAACTGAGTAAAGGAGAGGGGCGTCGGTATGCAGCAAGAGGAAAGTCAAAAACGGGATATTCAAAATTGTCCTTTGACGTATGCCATGAATGTCATTGGCGGCAAGTGGCGTCTCCCGATCATTTGGGCATTGTGGAAGAACGATACCCTGCGTTACAACGAGCTGAAACGACGAATTGATGGAATCACGAATATGATGCTGTCGCAGGTGCTTAAAGAGATGGAGATCGCAGGGCTGATTGTGCGCAAGCAATATTTAGAAATTCCGCCACGAGTGGAATACTCGCTGACGCAAGAAGGCAAGGACCTCGTACCTGCGCTTGAGGCCCTTGCCAGATGGGGAAAGCATATGCAAAATCGCTAGTGCCGCCGGATCATCAGTCGTTTTCTTTTTCTGTTGGAGAGCGATTGTTTTTGCCTGTTCTACAGTGATAGCTGGCTGCTGCACGGGCTGGTCAATGGCATGTAGGGTGGGTTTCACGCTCGTAATTTTTTCCATTCCCTGCGAAAGATACGAATAAGATGGGTGAATGCGATCCAGCAGGAATAGAAAGAATAACCATCAAGACGGATCTTCGGAGGTAGTATGAAAAATAAAATTGCAGATTCCATGCTCAGCAAATCCAAGCCGCAACCTGTCCAGGTAGAGAGTGAAGAGCAGGTAAGAGAAGCGCTGCTTGGTCAAGTGCTGACAAATACGATGTTGGATGAGGAAACGGTAAAGAAGCAGAAGGATAGGTATTTGCTAGAAGGAAAATAGGTAGCATATGTGGAGTGACCTAGAATCGGACGCCCACGTATGAAGAAGTGAAAATATGGAAATGATACTAACTACACTGTTAACAACCTTTTTCAGCCCTCGCGAAAAGCGGGGTGTTTTTTTGTGCAGATTTTGGAACCTGCCTCTCGGTCGTACTAGCGTTTGTATAGTTTTTGTTGAGGTCCACTTGCTATCGTGGTGTTCAACGGCATTGGCAGGGAGAGTGGAATTTGGTGAAAGCAATCTTAATAGACGACGAGAGATTGGCATTGTTACATCTGAAAAACATGCTGGAGCAGGTCAGCCTCGATGTAGAGGTCATTGGAACATTTACAGATCCGGTTGCAGCGATGCATGCCGTAATAAAACAAAAACCGGATGTCGTGTTCGCAGATATTTACATGCCGGGGATTGACGGTTTGGAAATGGGGAGACAGCTTAAATCGACAGTCCCGGATGTAGAAATAGTGTTTGTAAGCGGAGATGGGAGATTTGCCATGGATGCGCTTGAGCTGCGCGCGTTCGACTATATGCGAAAGCCGTTGGAGATCAGACGACTGCAAAAAACAATGGATCGCTTGAAAAGGGAAAGGTCAGTGGCGGGGAGCGACTCTTTTAATAGTGAAAAGGACGGAGAGTGAGCGTGCTCTAGCTAACGTATTCCCAACGCAAAGAGGACGCCTGCTGGGCTGCATGACCTGGCAGGGTCCTCTTCTTTTGTTATGGACATAGAGTGGAAGGCGGCTATCACCCAGGGCGATGGAAGTAGTCCTCCAGCTTTCTCATAAACGCTGTCGCGGCTTTGCTTACATATTTATCATTTCGATAGTAGATCTCCAGCTCGCGAACCGGGGAATTGCGGATCGGGATGGCACGAATACGCAACGATCGAAAGCTGGTAATCAATTCGCTCGGTTGAATCGTGGCACCTACACCTTCGTGGACAAGCTGCAAAAGTGAGGTGGCGGACCCTGTCTCCATGATGGTCGATATCGTGATCCCGTTCTCCTGGCACCACGTATCAATTAAGTTGCGGCCGTAGAAGCCTGTTGGATACATGACGAAAGGAAGATCGACCAATTCTTGCGGATCGACTTGAGCGTGATTTGCGAGCTCATGGTCTTCGTGAACGTACAGGCTGTAGGTTTCCGTGTAAAAAGGAATCCTGTTCAAGCGGCTGTCTGTCTTGAAGGCGAGTCCAACCCCGATATCCACGACATTGTCCAAGACCTTTTCTACGATTTTAATGGAGGGAATCATTTGCACTTTGGTTTGCGGAAATTCTTTATGGAAATCAACCAGCAGCGATGTAAAACGATAATCTAGATCAGAGGCGAGAACGGCTACCCGCAGGTGACCAGCGTGCAAATCGGTCAGATCGTTGATGGCGCTTTTGGCATTTTCGAGCTTTTGGAAAATCTCCAAAGCGTAATGCTCGAGTATAGCTCCTGCTTCCGTCTTGAGCGTTTTCTTGCCGATTCGATCAAACAATGGGACACCGATTTCGTCTTCCAGCACGCGTATTTGCTGACTTAAAGTGGGCTGAGAAATGCCGAGCTTGAAGGCAGCCTCGGAAAAATGAAGTTCGTTGCACAGAGTGAGGAAATACTGTAACTGTCTAAGCTCCACGGGAAATCACCTTTTATTATAGTTTGAAACTATTATTTAGATAGGAAAAATAGTATTGAGCTATACTTGAGTCTATCCTACACTGAGAGCATGGAAAAAGAAAGGAGGTCGCACAGATGCGTTTGATGTATCTAATCGTTGTCATTTTTGTCCTATCCTTGAACCTGCGGCCGTCCATCACATCGATTGGTCCTTTGCTTGATGTGATCAAAACAGATTTGGGAATGAGCAGTGGTATAGTGAGCTTGCTTACGACGCTTCCTGTGCTGTGCATGGGAGTCTTTGCTCTTTTATCCATTCAACTAAGCAATCGGGTAGGAATTGAAAAGTCGCTGTTCATCGCGATGGCACTGATCTTGGTAGCTACCTTGGCACGTGGATTTCTTTCCAGCAGCTGGCTGCTGCTTGCGACGTCGCTGATTTCAGGGATTGGAATCGGGATCGCGGGACCCCTTATCTCCGGCTTTATCAAGCTGCACTTTCCAGGCAGTCTCGGTGTGGCGAGTGTGTATTCGGTATCGTTGGTCATAGGAGCGGCGCTTGCTACGACGTTTTCCATCCCGTTGTTTCATCTATTGAATGATTCGTGGCAATGGTCGTTGGGCTTCTGGGGGGGATTGGCCCTACTTGGGACGGTGTTTATGCTTCCACTCCTGACAAAAGGAAAGCAAATCCAGACAGGGGGGATGCCGTCGCTTAAAATAACCAACAAGCGCGTCTACCTGTTCCTGCTGTTTTTTGGCTGCATGTCCGCGATGTTTTACTCGATCACGGCGTGGCTGGCACCCGTGGCTCAATCGATGGGGATGAGCGCTGCGCAATCGGGACTCGTTCTGACGCTGTTTACCGTCATTCAAATCCCGGTAAGCTTTTTGCTGCCGATCGTGGTAGGCAGAAAAGGAAACCGAAAACGGTGGCTGCTGCTCTGCGCTGTGTCGGAGCTGATCGGAGTCGCTTTGCTGCTTGGGCATATGTCCGTATGGGCAGCGACCGTCTTTTTAGGAATGGGCGCAGGAGGTCTGTTTCCTTTGGCGCTGCTGCTTCCGCTCGGTGAGGCAAGCACGCCAGAAGAGGCCACTTCCTGGTCGGCCCAGACCCAATTTGGCGGTTATCTCATTGGGTCAACCGGACCATTTGTAATCGGTCTGACCCTTGATATTTTTGACAACAGCTATACACCTGCGTTGGTGGCGATGATGGCTGTGCTGGTTATCCTCATTTGTACGGTGTGGAAGATCGAGCAAAAAAGACAGGTGGAGCTAAGCCAGTAATGGAATGGAACGTACCTTCTCCCTGGGAGCTGATCCCGGGGAGATTTTTCTTTGGGGAAAGAAGAGGCTTGACTGTACGCAGCATCCTGTGGAAAGAATAGGGAAATACGAAAGCGGAGCGGAGGGGTTTCATGACAGTCGATGAGGTCATGCAAAAACTCGAGGAAATGGGAACCGAGCAAACCAAGAAGACTTTTTTGCGCCATGGGGCAAAGGAGCCTTTCTTTGGCGTGCGTGTCGGCGATATGAAAAAGCTTGTCAAAGAGGTGAAACGCGACCAAGAACTGGCACGGGCGCTCTATGAGACAGGCAATTCCGATGCGATGTATTTGGCAGGGCTGACTGTCGATCCAAAGCGTATGTCCAAAGAGGATCTGCAAGCATGGGTGCATAAAGCGTACTGGTACATGCTGGCGGAATACACGGTCTCGAACGTCACGGCAGAGAGTGCCTATGCACTGGAGCTGGCTCGGGAATGGATCCACTCCGAGGAAGAGATGATCGCCGCTTGCGGCTGGAATACGTACTCCAATTATCTATCCATCACCCCAGATGAAAAGCTCGATTTGGACGAAATCAAAGACCTCCTGCAGCTCATTCAAAACAGCATTCATTCGGAACGAAATCGGGTGCGCTACACCATGAATCAATTCGTGATCGCTGTCGGTGCTTATGTGTCTGCCTTGCATCATGAAGCCGTCGATGTGGCAGCCCGTATAGGAGCCGTTCGCGTTGACATGGGACAGACGGCTTGCAAGGTACCGCTAGCTACGGAATACATCAAAAAGATAGAAGAACGCGGGAAGATCGGCCACAAGAAAAAGACATGCATTTGTTAGTCGTACGCAATTGGAATGGATTGTAATGTTTAAATTTGCTAAACTTCCTCGACTCTTTTTCGATGATGTGCTATCATGAGACCTTGTTAACGTATTACCACTTTACCATAGTAAACATACACAAAAGGTTTTAGGGGGATCATCATGAAAAGATTTGCAGCTATTTCTATCCTGCTTACCGCTATGCTGTCGCTCGTTGTTGGATGCTCCAGCACAAATACAGGCGGAAGCGGCAAGCAGCTGATCATCGGAATCGACGACAAGTTTGCACCAATGGGCTTCCGCGATGATAAAAATGAGATCGTCGGTTTTGACATCGACTACGCACGGGCTGCCGGAGAGAAAATGGGGAAAGAGGTTGTCTTTCAAACCATCGACTGGAGCTCCAAGGAATCAGAGCTGAACAGTGGCCGGATCGATTTGATCTGGAATGGATATACCATTACGGATGAACGAAAAGAAAAAGTCTTGTTTACCAAGCCTTACTTGAAAAATGCACAAGTCATTGTGACGGCGGCGAATTCCGACATTACCAAATTGGACGACCTGTCCGGTAAAATCGTCGGTTTGCAAAAACTGTCCTCGGCAGCAGACGCATTGGACGCTAGCCCCATCAAAAACAACATCAAAACCATTACCGAGTTTCCTGACAACGTCCTCGCTTTGAGCGACTTGAAAATCGGACGCGTCGATGCAGTGGTAATCGACCAGATCGTCGCCGACTACTACATGGCAAAAGACAAAGGAACCTTCAAGCAGCTGGATGAATCGCTGGCACCTGAAGAATACGGAATCGGCGTGAAAAAGGGCAATGAAGCGCTGTTGAACGAATTGCAAAAAGCATTGGACACCATGAATCAGGACGGAACAGCGGCGAAAATCTCGGAAAAATGGTTTGGTGAGAATCGCGTACTGAAGTAATCGAGGAAAGCAGCAAGGGCTTCGCCGCACCTGGGCGAAGCCATGTTTTTTTGCAGTAGGAATAGATCTTTTTACTAGGAGCCAACAAGTATGAGCGCAGAATACATTCTCAACATTACCAAGCCGATGCTGGAAGGCGCACAGATGACGATCCTGCTGTTTCTCGTGGCGATTGTACTGGCCATTCCTTTGGGATTCGTCATCACGCTTCTGGCAAAAAGCAGTATCAGGGCCGTGGCGCGGCTGGCCCATGCGTATGTGTACGTCATGCGTGGAACGCCGCTTTTGCTGCAGCTGCTGTTCATCTGTTTCGGACTGCCGCTGCTCCCCATCGTCGGTGAATATTTGGTCTTTGACCGGTTCGTAGCGGCGTGCATCGGGTTTGTTCTCAACTATGCTGCCTACTTTGCCGAGATCTTCCGCGGCGGCCTGCTGGCGATCGATAAAGGTCAGTACGAGGCGGCGCAGGTTTTGGGCTTCAGCAAATGGCAAACCACCACGAAGATTATTCTTCCGCAAATGTTTCGCGTAGCCTTGCCTGCCGTCTCCAATGAGTCGATCACGCTGGTGAAGGATACCGCCCTGCTGTACGCAGTTGCCGTACCGGAGCTCTTGCACTACGCCCAGACAGCAGTGAATCGCGACTTCACGATTGTACCGTTTTTCATTGCGGGTGTGATTTATCTGGTGATGACTCTCTTATTGACGCTGTTCTTTAAGTGGCTGGAAAAGCGTTTTAAATTTGAATAAAAGGATTGGCGTACTATGGCGATCATACAAGTTTCCCAATTGAAAAAGTCGTTCGGGACGTTGGACGTATTGAAAAATGTCAGCTTTGAAGTAAATCGAAACGATGTGGTGGCGGTCATCGGGCCTTCCGGTTCGGGGAAGAGCACCATGCTGAGAAGCTTGATCCACCTCGAGCAGGTGAACGGTGGCACGATCCGCTTGCTTGATCAAGATCTCGTACGGGAAGGCGTCTATGCTTCTCCACAGCAGATCAAGCAGATTACAGCCAAAATGGGGATGGTGTTTCAGCATTTCAACCTGTTCCCTCATTTAACCGTGCGAGAAAATCTGGAGCTGGCGCCACGGACGGTCAAAGGCGAGGCAGACGAAACCGTACGGCGAAAAAGTGCGGAGCTGCTGGAGAAAGTAGGCTTGTCTGACAAAGCCGACAATTACCCTGCGAGGCTGTCAGGGGGGCAAAAGCAGCGCGTAGCGATTGCCAGGGCACTCATGATGGATCCGGAGATTCTGCTTTTTGACGAACCGACTTCTGCACTTGACCCAGAGCTGACGGGAGAGGTTTTGCAGGTGATCAAACAGCTCGCCAAGGAAAGCATGACGATGATGGTCGTGACGCACGAGATGGGATTTGCCAGAGAGGTTGCGGGCAAGGTGATGTTCATGGACAACGGCGAGTTTATCGAATCGGGGACGCCGGATGAGATGTTTGGAAACCCACAGTTTGAACGGACGCGGGCTTTCCTCCAGAAATCATTGAAATAGACTTCAGCTATGCAGGTAGCTGGAGTTTTTTCTTTTGGGGGCGGGGGATAGAGACGAGCGACTCCCAAGGCGGTAAAGAGGGGAGTCGCGAAGGCGGCTACATCAGCGGATATTTCAAATAGCGCATATGAATGAAAGAGTAAAAGTGGTCACTGAACGATTCTGCGTTCAAAAAGGCGTTGTAGGCATACGGAGTGACACGGCAGTACACCATTTCGCGGCCGTCTTGAAACCGGATGTACAGATGCTGGGAGTCGAAATCGTAGCGAGTGGATTTGATCAGACGAGAATCCAGTTCTTTGTAGGCTGGTTCTTGATCCTGCTCGGAAGGAGCAGAAGAAGAAACAAACTGCCGAAAGAGCGATTGTAATTTCATGGTAACTCCTTTTTGTGTAATCTTCGATGATGGATTATTTCTCTGAGTTCTTTATTTTACTTAAAAATCTCGATTCGGAATATAAAAAGAACACACCGATACAAAGATAGGTGAAAAGAACTGCGCTCACTGCGACATTTGGAATAGTAGAGAACATGTTGAGCCTCCTAGTCGAAAAAGAGTTCGGAAACGTGTTTCTAGGTATCGTCGCCATTCGGTTCTTTGGTCCTATCTCTTGGTGCGAATATAGACGGAAATACCGGATGAATTATGTCGATTAATGCTTGAATATGTCGAATTAAGTCTATATTACTAATTATTAATTTGTCAATATTTCCAATTACTTATTGCCGTGAAATTTTCCTGTGCGAATGATATTTTATTCCCATTGTTAAGAAAATTAGCTTGATTTATGCGCAGACGCTCGTTTATGATCGTAATAAACCGAATTACTAAACCGATTTATTAATAAATGAGCTTTCTTGGCAATGCTTCCACAGATTTGCTTGACGCAAACGGAGAGGGAATCCGAGGATGCAGTGCGCCGCTGAGCTTTTCATACTGTTTCTACGTAGATGAGGTGGGAATGTGGAAGAGAACCAAAAGGGGTTTATACAAATCAACAAGGCCGATAATGTCTGGATCTGCCTTCAGGATGTAAAAAAGGGCGATAGCGTAGAGGTGAACGGCAGCTTTGTCGTTGCACAGGAAGATATTCCGAGCGGCCATAAGATTTCCAATCAAGCGATCGCAGCTGGAGCGGACATCATCAAATACGGCTTTCCCATTGGACATGCCACAGTAGATATCGCAAGTGGCGAATGGGTTCATAGTCACAACGTTAAAACCAATTTGGACGGGGAGCTTTCCTATTCCTACAAACCTGTACCGACGAATGTATTTCCGCAGGCAGCACAAAGCGAGCGGACATTTGCCGGCTATGTGCGTGAAAACGGGGATGTCGGGGTGCGCAACGAGATCTGGATCGTCAACACGGTAGGCTGTATCAACAAGGTTGCGGAACAGCTGGCAAAAATGGCCGACCAGAGCTTCGCGCATGAAAATATCGATGGCGTTTACCATTTTCCTCATCCGTTTGGCTGTTCGCAGCTAGGAGACGATCTCGTGCATACGCAAAAGATTTTAGCGGACCTGGTGCATCATCCCAATGCGGGTGGCGTCCTGGTGCTCGGCCTAGGCTGTGAAAACAACTACATCGACTTGTTCAAGGAAGCGATCGGAGACTATCATCCCGACCGTGTCAAATTCCTCGCCGTTCAGCAGGTGGAGGACGAGATGGAGCAAGGTATGGAGCTGATCGAGGAGCTTGTCACATACGCTTCCCGCTTCGAGCGGCAGGAGGTTCCTGTTTCCAAGCTGAAGGTGGGGCTCAAATGCGGTGGATCGGATGGCCTCTCCGGGATTACAGCGAATCCGTTGGTGGGCGTATTTTCGGATCAGCTCATTTCGGCTGGGGGCGCGACTGTTTTGACAGAGGTTCCGGAGATGTTCGGCGCAGAGACGATGCTGATGGAGCGGGCGAAGGATGAGGTGGTATACAGTCAAATCGTTGACCTGATTAACGACTTCAAGCACTACTTCGCCAAGAATGATCAGCCTATCTATGAAAATCCATCGCCGGGAAATAAAAAGGGCGGGATCACGACGTTGGAAGAAAAGTCGCTGGGCTGTGTGCAAAAGGGCGGCTTCGGGCGTGTAGATGACGTGCTGCAATACGGTGATCGCGTGCGGCAAAGCGGGCTGTCTCTGCTGCAGGGGCCGGGGAACGATCTGGTTTCAGTTACGGCATTGTCCGCATCCGGCTGTCAAATCGTCTTGTTTACGACCGGACGAGGCACTCCTTTTGGGGGACCGGTGCCAACGGTGAAAATGTCGACCAACACAGCGCTGTATGAACGCAAGAAAAACTGGATCGACTACAACGCAGGCAAGCTGGTACAAGGAGCCAACATGGAAGACGTATCCGCAGACTTTTTCCAATATGTCATTGATTTGGCCTCTGGTCGAATCCGCACGAAGAACGAGATGTACGGGTACAAAGAGATCGCGATCTTCAAAGATGGCGTCACATTGTGAGGAGAGATCAGCTATGGAGCAAAAGCAGGTTCCCGGCTTGAGCCGCGGCGCCCTTCAAGCTTCAGGAGTAAGCGTGGAGCTGGGTGAATTCCCTGAGCGCGTCCTGCAAATCGGAGAAGGCAACTTCATGCGTGGATTTATTGACTGGATGCTCTACAGCATGAACCGCAGAGGCTGCTTCCATGGACGTTCTGTCGCCATTCAGCCGACACCGAGGGGCAAAGTCGTACCCAAGCTCAACCGCCAGGATGGTCTGTTTACACTGGTCCAGCGCGGGCTGGAAAAGGGAGAGGCGGTCGAGCGAGTCGAGCGGATTGACGTGATCAGTCGAGGGATCAATCCATATGAGAATTGGCAGGAAGTATTGCAGGTCGCAGAGTCGCGCGACATCCGGTTCGTCTTTTCCAATACGACAGAAGCTGGACTGCAATGGAGTGAGGAGGCGTACGATCCGCTGACTGCTCCCCTTTCCTATCCAGGCAAGCTGGTGGCTCTTTTGTACCATCGCTTTCTGCATTTTTCCGGGGCGGCGGATGCAGGCTGGATTCTTTTGCCGTGCGAGCTGGTAGAGAAAAATGGCGAAGTGCTACAGGAGCTTTGCGAACGGGCAGCCAAGCATTGGGGCCTGCCCTCAGCCTTTTTCACCTGGATGAAGGAAGCGTGTGTCTTCTGCAATACGCTGGTCGATCGGATCGTGACAGGCTATCCGCACGGCGAGGAAAACGTGTGGGAGGACAGGCTAGGCTATCGCGATGAGCTTTTGACAGTGAGTGAGCCGTACCATCTGTTTGTCATAGAAGGACCAGAAGGCTTGGCGGAGGAGCTGCCGTTTCAGCAGCCGGATTTGCGCGTCTATTTCGACCGGATTGATGCGTATCGCGAACGAAAAGTGAAGCTGTTGAACGCACCTCATACGCTGCTTGCCTCTGTTGCCTATTTGGCAGGTGCGGATACAGTGCGGGAAGCGGTGGATGATCCAAAGCTTCGGGCTTACCTGCTGCGTGCCATGCAGGAGGAAATCAAAGAGTCGCTGGCACCAGAGGTTCAGGCAGTTGCGGATGCGTATATCGAAGACGTCCTGCAGCGTTTTTCCAATCCGTATTTGCAGCACCGTCTGCTCGATATTAGCTTGAATGGATTATCCAAGCTCGTGACTCGCGTACTTCCTAGCATGCATGCCTATCAAAAGGCAAAAGGAGCACTGCCGCAGGCGTTGGTGTTTGGGCTTGTGGCCAGCTTTTTCTTTTACCGGGTGGCACGCATGGAAGGAGAGAGCCTTTACGGTGTGCGAGAAGACGGTACGGAATACGAGATTCGCGATCAGGCAGAGCATGTTCACGCTATTGGCGAGCTGTGGAAGCAGGTGCGGGAAAACAGCACGACAGCGTCCCTGGCTCTTGCAGTAGAAAGCTACCTCGGCATGGCGAGTATTTGGGGAGAGGACTTGAACGAAGTAGCGGATCTAACGGCACAGGCCACGAGGTATGCGGAGGAAATCGCGCAGCACGGTATCCGACAGGCTTTACGGAATTTGGGATAAGCGACTAGGAAAGGGGTATAGAGAGGATGAAGACAATCGTATGCCAGGAGCCGGGAAAAATGGAGCTCATCGAGACGGAAGCTCCAGCAAGCCCAGGAGAGAACGAGGTATTGCTGAACATCAAACGAATCGGTATTTGCGGAACGGACATCCACGCGTTTGGCGGCAATCAGCCGTTTTTTGCCTATCCGCGTGTGCTTGGTCATGAGCTGTCAGGTGAGGTCGCAGAGGTAGGAGCTGCTGTCACCAATCTGAAGGCTGGAGACAGAGTGGCGGTCATTCCTTACATGCATTGCGGGACCTGCATTTCCTGCCGCAGCGGGAAAACGAACTGCTGCACGCAAATGAAAGTACTGGGGGTACATATCGACGGAGGGATGCGCGAATCGATCGTCGTTCCGGCGACACATGTCCTGCCCGTACCGAATCTTTCCTGGGAAGAAGCGGCGATCGTTGAACCGCTCTGCATCGGTGCCCATGCGGTTCGTCGCGCACGAATCCAGCCTGGCGAGACCGTACTTGTGATCGGAGCAGGTCCTATCGGTCTGGGTGTCGCCCGCTTTGCCAAGCTGCAGGGAGCAAAGGTCATCGCTATGGATATGAGCGAAGAGAGACTCTCCTTCTGCCAGGAGTGGGCAGAGTGTGACGAGATCGTGCTGGCTTCTTCTGAGCCAAAGGAACGCATACGTCAGCTCAACGGACAGGATCTGCCGACAGTCGTTTTCGATGCGACCGGCAATAAGCATTCCATGACGGGCGCTTTTGATTTCGTCGCCCATGGTGGGACTCTCGTCTATGTCGGTCTGGTCAAGGAACAGATCGCCTTCTCTGATCCGGACTTCCATGCCAAGGAGCTTACCTTGATGGGAAGCCGCAATGCGACGCTGGAGGATTTTCAATACGTGATTGGGTGTATGAACGAAGGAAAAATCAACTCCTCTGCCTATATCACGGAGAAGATTCCGTTCGAGCAGTTTGCCGAAAATCACGAAGAGCTGATTCAGCCCAATCGCGGCGTGATCAAGTCGATGGTTACGCTGGAAGATGAGTAGTGCCATAAGTAGCGAGTGACCGATTATGTGGAAAATATGATTCTTACTTGACCGATAGGAATTAATTAAATTAAACTGAATGTATCATTAGCCGATCAGACAACTGAAGGCTCCCT
The DNA here is from genome assembly GCF_046622605.1 of Brevibacillus centrosporus. Taxonomy (NCBI): domain Bacteria; kingdom Bacillati; phylum Bacillota; class Bacilli; order Caryophanales; family Paenibacillaceae; genus Brevibacillus; species Brevibacillus centrosporus. The sequence goes on from NZ_CP176856.1 coordinate 1,128,616, forward strand.
GACTTTGCAGAAGCAATCGTGAGGGAGCCTTTTTCTTTTCACAACAAAGGAGGATTCATACGATGGGCACTTCCAGGCAAATCAAACTTGGTGCGTTCATTCATGGGGTGGGCGGGCATATCGCGGGGTGGAGACATCCACTCGCCCAACCGGATGCGAGCATCGACTTTGGGTTCTATACCTCACAGGCACAAAAGGCGGAGACAGGAAAGTTTGATTTTGTCTTTATCGCGGATGGCTTGTTTATTAACGAAAAGTCCATTCCCCATTTCCTGAACCGGTTTGAGCCGCTCACGATCCTGTCTGCGCTCGCTGCGGTAACGTCACGCATCGGGCTTGTCGGGACCATATCGACCTCGTACAGCGAGCCCTTCACCGTATCCAGACAGCTCGCATCTCTCGATCATATTAGCGGGGGAAGAGCGGGGTGGAATGTCGTGACCTCGCCTTTGGAGGGCTCTGCCTTGAATTACAGCAAAACCGTCGAGGAGCATCCCGATCATGCCAAGCGCTACCGGATCGCGACAGAGTATTTGGAAGTAGCCAAAGGGCTGTGGGATTCGTGGGAAGTAGATGCATTTGTGCGGGATAAGGAATCCGGCGTGTTTTTTGACCCGAAAAAAATGCATGCGCTCAACCATAAAGGGGAGTTTTTCTCCGTGCAGGGCCCATTGAACATCGGCAGATCGAAGCAGGGACAGCCAGTTATTTTTCAGGCGGGCGCTTCAGAGGATGGGAAAAGCTTTGCTGCGACATGGGCCGATGCGATTTTTACGGGGCACTTGAACTTGGCGGATGCCCAGGCATTTTACGAGGATGTAAAAGGCAGGGCCGCTGCAGCAGGGCGAGATCCTGAGAAGGTGCTCATCATGCCGGGGATCGCGCCGATCATTGGACGTACGGAGGAGGAAGCGGAGCAGAAGTATCAGGAGCTGGCGAATCTGGTATCGATCCAGCAGGCCCTGGCATACTTGGGCAGATACTACGATCATCACGATTTTTCCGTCTACGATCTCGACGCGCCATTCCCTGAGCTGGGCGATATCGGCCAAAACAGCTTTCGAAGTACAACAGAGCGAATCAAGCGAGATGCAAAGGAAGGCAATCTGACTCTGCGGCAGGTCGCTCTTCAGGAGACGACGCCCCGTCCATTGTTCATGGGCACCCCGGAAAAGGTGGCGAATCTCGCTGCGGAGTGGTTTGAAGAGCGCGGTGCAGACGGTTTTATTGTTAGCTCCAGTCTTCCACAAGCCCTAAACGATTTCGTCGATCAGGTCGTTCCGATCTTGCAGGAGCGTGGACTATTCCGCACGGAGTACGAAGCGGATACGCTGCGCGGAAACCTGGGGATTCCTGTTCCGGTCAATCGTTATGCTGCCAAATCTGATGAAGCGCTTGTCTAGCAGGACACAAAAATAGAAGCTGCTCCCTGCATTGTACAGAGGGGCAGCTTCTTTCGTTATTATAGGTTGTTCGTGACGGGCTGTTCCGAAAAAGCTTCGGCAAGCAGCTCATAAGAAGTGACGCGCTTTTGGAAGTCTTTAACCGGGGTGATGATGACGACTTCCTCTACCTGATAGGTTCGCTGGATTTCCAGCAGCCGCTTGCGCACGGTCTCTTTTGAGCCAGCGATGATGTTTGGCTCCTTTACCTCGATGGTGTACGGCTCGCTCGTGTGCTTCCCGTATTCCTCCGCTTTTTTCAGGCTGTTTACTGTGATCGTCTTGCCGCTTGCGAGATTGATTTTGACGAACTCGTTTTCATTAGCGAGCTTCCTCGCATTCTCGTCTGTGTCTGAGACGATCACAGACAGCGCGAGAATCGCTTGGGGCTTGGCGATCGCACGAGGGACAAACCGTTCCCGATACGTCGTGATCGCTTCCAGACTAACGGACTCATCGCTGTTGATGAACTGTGCGAAGACGTAGGGAACACCGCGCTGTGCGGCCAGCTCAGCGCTCGCGACACTGGTTCCCAGCAAGTACAGGTCTGCTGGCTGAGAGGGATTGGGAATCGCCTTTAAGCCATGCAGCGGATGCTCGGGCTCGAGGTTGTTGTGGAGGAACTTCTCCAGCTCCACCAGCTTTTCTTCGAGGGAGCGAGTCGAGCCCCCCTCCTGTTGCAGGGCACGTGTGGATAGCGGGAGTCCCCCTGGCGCTCTGCCGATTCCGAGGTCTACTCGTCCTGGGGCAAGGGAGGCGAGGATGTGAAAGTTTTCCGCTACTTTATAAGGACTGTAATGCTGCAGCATCACCCCGCCGGAGCCAAGGCGGATGCGCGTGGTATGGGCAAGCAGATGGGAGATGAGGACTTCAGGAGAGGAACCGACTACATTGTCCAGGTCGTGATGCTCCGATACCCAGAAGCGATGGTAGCCGAGCTTCTCCGCAATTTTGACGAGCTGAATCGTATGCTGAAATGCTTGCGTGGACGTCTCTTTGCTTTGAATAATGGTTTGATCCAAAATGCTCAAGGTAAGTGTCACAGTCATATCTCTCCTTATCGGTAAAATGAACGCAAAAAGGCCCTTAGTCGTAGATGTACTAAGCGGCCTCTGGTGGTCCAGTCAGCTGGTAAATATGGATAGATGGAAGTGGGAAAAGTCAAAACATTAATTTCTTATTTATTTACTTGGATTTTATCCAACGCATGGGGGAAAGTCAATGAAAATTCCTGTCGGATGAACGAGAAAAGACGGTTGACGAATGCGAAAACGAGCGCTAGAATACAAATACCAAGTAAACACATATGAATTTAAAGAAATCGTCGACCAGACCACTGGAGACCTCATTTCGCCTTCCTCTTTCTTTCATTAGGAGCGGGCATTGGGGTCTCTTTGTTTTTTGGCCAGATGCCTAAGGGAGGAAATGAAAATGGCAGTTCAACAAAAAGTAATTCTCTGGGGGCGAAATGGCTGCTCCTTTTGCGACAATGTAAAATCCGTTTTGGCGGCGCACGATTACCCGTACGAATGGATTGATGTAGAGGGCAAGGACGTGCTGCGCGATGTGCTGGAGGTCAAATACGGCTCGCGTCTGATTCCCGTAGTCGAAATTGGAGGGGATGGCAAGTTTGAGGCTTTGCTTCACACGGAGCTGGATCGTCTGGAATCCTTCCTGAAAGCCGAGTAAATCCTCAGCCTGGGTGAAGCGGAGGGCGGGCAAACCCTGCTTATCCCCGCACATGAAAAAAGGAGTGGGAAACGAATTGAGCTTGCTGGAGCAGACAGTTACATTCCGTGGGCGAAATGAAGTACAAGAGCAAAGGCACGCCCTGCCCAAAGAAAAAAAGATTGAATTTTTGCAGGTCGAAAAGAAGTTCGAAAGCGGCGGGAAGATTATCGAAGCGCTGAAGGGCGTTACGCTCACGGTAGAAAAGGGTGACATCTTTGGGGTCATCGGTTTTTCAGGCGCTGGAAAAAGCACACTGCTGCGTACGGTGAACCTATTGGAGCGGCCAACTTCGGGAAAAGTCATTGTCGATGGAAAAGATTTGACGATGCTGTCTGTTGCAGAGCTTCGCCGCGTGAAAAAGGACATCGGGATGATCTTTCAGCAGTTTAACCTCTTGGAATCCAAAACCGTCTTTGAAAATGTGGCAATGCCGCTGCTCCTGAGTCAGACTCCCAAAAAAGTCGTGCAGGAGCGAGTAGCCGAGCTGCTGTCCTTTGTGGGACTATCCGATAAGGCGAAAAGCTTTCCAGATGAATTATCCGGGGGACAAAAACAGCGTGTAGGGATCGCGCGGGCCTTGGCGACAAACCCGTCCATTCTGCTGAGTGATGAAGCGACTTCCGCACTGGACCCGCAAACGACGGAATCGATTCTGGAGCTTTTAAAAAGAGTGAACAAGGAATACAACATCACGATTCTTATGATCACGCACGAAATGAATGTGATCAAAGAGATTTGCAACCGGGTAGCGGTCATGGAGCATGGAACGGTTGTGGAGCAAGGCGAGGTTCTGGATATGTTCGCGCATCCACAGACGGAAACCGCACGTAATTTCGTGAAATCGGTCATCCGTGACGACATTCCGCCAAGTGTTTACAAGGCATTGGCAAACAGCCGGGGGCAATCGAGAATCTATCAAATCCATTTCGTTGGTGAAAACTCGGGCCAGCAGGTTGTGTCCCAGGTCTCAAAGCAGTTCCAGACCCAGGTCCATGTGCTGTTCGGCAACATCTCGGAGCTGCAAGGCGTGCCCTTTGGCAACATGATCGTGGAAATAGGGGGCAGCGCGGCGGACATTGCTCGTGCCTACCAATACATCCAGCAGCAAAATGTAACCGTGAAGGAGATTTCGTAGCGATGGAAGTCAGCTCAGAGCAAATATGGCAAGCCATCTATCAGACACTGTACATGGTAGGGGTCTCCCTGGTCTTTGCCACACTAATCGGATTACCATTGGGGATTCTTTTGGTCGTCACGCGCAAAGGCCACATTTTGGAGAACCAAGCGATATTCTCGATTTTGAACCCGATCATCAACGTACTGCGCTCCGTCCCGTTCATCATTTTGCTGGTGGCGATCATCCCGTTTACGCGATTACTCGTCGGAACCTCCATCGGAACGACTGCGGCGATCGTACCGCTGGTCATTTACACGGGACCGTACATCGCCCGCCTGATCGAGAACTCGCTTTTGGAAGTAAACGCAGGGATCATCGAAGCCGCAGAAGCGATGGGAGCGACACCCTTGCAGATCATTTTCCGCTTCCTCATTCCGGAGACGCTCGGTTCACTCGTTCTGTCCATCACGACAGCTACGATTGGACTGATCGGTGCTACGGCAATGGCGGGGGCCGTTGGAGGCGGGGGGATCGGCGATTTGGCCATCACCTACGGGTATCAACGCTTTAGCACGATTACGATTGTCGCGACCGTCATCATTCTGGTCGTTCTGGTACAGGGCATTCAGTCGCTCGGCAACCGGCTGGCACGTAAAATTCGCAGAAAATAGAACCGTCATCGTAACGGACAGGAGAGACATCCATGAAGAAAATAGCCATTTTGTTTTTACTCGTCATTCTAGCAGCAGTAGGAGCAGTCGGTTGCGGAAAAGCAGATGAAGCATCCACTTCGAAAACACTGAAAATCGGGATTCGCGGGTCGGAAAGCCGTACGTGGGATTTCGTGAAAGAACAGGCGCAAAAAGAGGGGCTTTCCATCGAGCTGGTTCAGCTGAACGCCAACGTGAACCCGAACACCGTCCTGCTCGAAGGCGATATCGACGCAAACGCATTCCAGCACGTCGCTTTCCTCGATCAGTTCAACCAGAAAAACAATTCCGAGATCGTTCCTGTCGGTTCCACGATCATCGCGCCGCTGGGGATCTATTCGGATAAGTTCAAGAAAATCGAAGAAATCCCGGACAACGCCAAGATCGCAGTACCAAACGACGATTCCAACTGGGGGCGCTCACTCGTTCTCTTGCAGGAAGCGGGCTTGATTACAGTCGTAGACAATTTCGACGGATTTGGCGGCGCGGACAAAATCAAGGAAAACCCGAAACATCTCGAGATCGTCCCTGTCGATGGAGCGACTACGCCGCGTGTCATGAAGGACGTTGCTGCTTCCATCATCAATAACGGGGTAGCAGTGGAAGCAGGATTTTTGCTGAAGGACTCTATTTTCCATGAGAGCAATACGGCGAAACCATACATCAATATCATCGCGACAACCAAGCAAAACGAAAACCGCGAAGACCTCAAAAAGCTGGTGGAAATCTATCAGTCCAAAGCAGTCTCTGACTTTATCACCGAGACGTACAAAGGAAACTACATTCCGACACAAGTCACGGTAGACGAACTGAAAAACTTCAAGAGCGCGTATGCCAGCAAATAAGTGACGGATCAGGAAAGCTCAGGGCAGGAAACAGGAGGAGAAAAGATGACCCAAAAACGGCAAATCCATTTTTCAGCCTATCTGGTGGGAACCGGGATTCATGTAGCGTCATGGCGACTGCCGGAAGCGCAGCGCAATGCCAGCATTGACCTTGCGTTTTACCAAAAGATGGCGCAGATCGCCGAGCGGGGGAAGTTTGACATTGCTTTTATCGCGGACAGTCTGGCGGTCAATGAAAATTCCCATCCAAATATTTTGAATCGCTTTGAACCGACGACACTTTTGGCAGCTCTGGCGGGAGCTACCTCCAAGATCGGTCTGGTCGCGACAGCTTCGACGACCTATCACGAGCCGTACAATCTGGCGCGTCTGTTCGCGTCCGTAGATCACATCAGCGATGGCCGCGCAGGCTGGAACATGGTCACGACAGGAGATGCGACAGGGGAAACCGGACGCAATTTCAGCCGTGCGAGTCACGTAGAGCACGACGAGCGCTATAAACAAGCGGAAGAATTCATCGATGTGGTGCAGGGGCTATGGGATTCCTGGGAAGACGACGCTTTTGTGCAAGACAAGGAATTGGGGGTGTACTTCGATCCGCAGAAAATGCATCGGTTGAATTACCAAGGGACGTATTACTCCGTCCAAGGCCCGCTCAACATCGGCAGGTCGCGGCAAGGGCAGCCCGTGATCGTCCAGGCGGGAGCATCGGAGCCCGGACAGCGTCTCGCGGCGAGAACCGCGGAAGTCGTCTTCTCGCACGTAAAGGACTTTCAAAAGGCGCAGGAATTTTACAAGAGCCTGAAAGGAAAGCTGGCGGATTATGGTCGAACTCCTGACCAGCTCCATATTTTGCAGGGCATTTCCCCGATCGTGGCAGATACGAAGGAAGAAGCCGAAGCGATCCATCGGCAGCTGAGCGATCTGCTGCTGCCTGAGCAAGGTCTGCGCTTTTTATCAGGCTATCTGGGCAAGGTGGATTTCAGCAAATACACGCTGGACACTCTGGCAGCGGAAGTGGAGTTCCCGCAAGACAACGGCATTCAGAGCCATTTTGAACGGATGACGGAGCTGATCCAAAAAGTGAACCCGACCTTGCGCGAGCTGTACGCGCTGCTGGAGGGCGGAGTCAATCAAGAGCTGATCGGCACACCAGAGCAAATCGCGGACGTCCTGGAGAAATGGTTTACCCAAGGGGCGGCAGATGGCTTCATGTTCGTCGCACCGATCCTGCCGAAAGGTCTGGAGGATTTTGTAGACAAAGTCGTTCCGATCTTGCAGGAGCGGGGCTTGTACCGTCTGGATTACGAAGGAGATACGCTGCGCGATCATCTCGGACTTCACAAGCCGGTCAACCGATTCGTCGCACGAAATTCACTCGTTGAATCGTAATGACAAATGGCGTAGCTGAAAAGGAGGACGGTGGATGGGAATTCAAGATTTTGCTGAAATGGCAGCACAGCTCACCCCCCAGCTGATACAAATACGCCGTCACCTGCACCAATACCCGGAGGTCGCCTATGAAGAGGTGGAGACGACACGCTCCATCCGTGGGTGGCTTGCGGAAGCGGGTATCCGTATCCTAGAAGCCCCTCTGCAAACCGGGGTGATAGCGGAAGTGAGCGGCAGTGCGGATGGAGCGATCGTTGCGTTGCGGGCTGACATCGATGCCCTGCCCATTCAGGAGGAGACGGGATTGCCATACGCTTCCCGAATCTCGGGAAAGATGCACGCATGCGGTCATGACTTTCATACGGCGGCTGTTCTCGGCGCTGCCTATCTGCTGAAAACACAGGAGAAGCAGCTAAAAGGAACGGTGCGCTTTATCTTCCAGCCTGCTGAGGAAAAAGGGACGGGGGCAAAACGGATCATCGAGAGCGGTGCACTGGAAGGTGTGCAAGCGATCTTCGGATTGCATAACAAACCGGATTTGAAAACCGGAACCGTGGGAATACTGCCGGGTCCTCTGATGGCAGCAGTAGACGGCTTTGATATCGAGATCGAAGGGATAGGAACACACGCGGCAATCCCCGAGGCGGGCGTCGATCCGATCGTGGCTGCTGCCCAGATCGTGTCCTCCCTGCAGACCATCGTCAGCCGCAATATCAGCCCGTTGCACAATGCGGTGGTCAGCGTTACCAGCATCCACGGGGGATCGACCTGGAATGTGATCCCGGACAAAGTGGTTCTGGGTGGGACCGTGCGAACCTTCCAGGAGCAGGTGCGGGCGAAAATTCCCGAGCACTTCCGACGGATTATCGAAGGCGTGACGGCTGCCTATGGAACCAAAATCAGTCTGAGCTGGTTTGAGGGGCCACCTGCTGTTCGCAACGATGAGAGACTGTCGAGGCTGTCCGTTGAGGCGGCCAAAAAGGCAGGGCTTGCGGTCGTCGCCCCCGTGCCGTCTCCTGCGGGAGAGGATTTTGCCTACTATCAGTCCGCGATACCCGGATCGTTTGTGTTTATCGGGACATCTGGTACGCATGAATGGCATCACCCCGGATTCACGCTGGATGATCGAGCCCTGCAACAGAGCGTGCACTATCTGGCGGAAGCCGCGCTGGCCGCACTGGAGGGGAGGTAAGCCATATGATCGGCATTCACAACCTCACGAAAACCTACAAGACGGCAAAAGGCTCGATCACCGTTTTGCAAAATATTGATCTCACCATCGAAAAAGGGGACATCTTTGGCATCATCGGCTTCAGTGGCGCGGGGAAATCGACCCTGATCCGCTGCCTCAACCGGCTGGAGGAACCGGACTTCGGCACCATCGAGATCGGCGGCAGGCTCGTGACGAATCTGAACGAAAAAGAGCTGCGGCAGGCGCGTCAAAAGATCGGGATGATTTTTCAGCAGTTTAACCTGCTCGATGCGAAGACCGTTTACCAGAACGTCGCGTTTCCGCTGGAGGTAGCGGGCCATCCCAATCGCTATATCCAGCAGCGGGTCCGCGAGATACTCGATTTGGTTCAACTCGGGGACAAGGAAAACGTCTACCCGTTTCAGCTGAGCGGCGGGCAGAAGCAGCGCGTGGGAATCGCCCGTGCGTTGGTCAACGAGCCGGATTTGCTGCTCAGTGACGAGGCGACATCTGCGCTCGACCCGCAGACGACGTACTCCATTTTGGAGCTGCTGAAAGAAATCAATCGCCAGCTGAACCTGACGATCGTGCTGATTACCCATGAGCTGGACGTGCTGCAGCATATTTGCAACAACATGGCCGTTCTTGAAAAAGGCAGAATCGTCGAAACCGGTTCGGTAGAAAAATTTTTCCTGCGCCCGGAAAGCGATACGGCCAAACGCTTCGTCAGTATCATCGATCATTACCGCGACAAACGCAATGTGATGGAGGGAGTGGGGGCAGGGATATGAAAGACGATTTGCTAGAGCTGCTCTGGGAAGGGCTGCTCGAAACCCTCTACATGGTCTTCTGGTCGTCTCTGTTTGCCCTTGCCATCGGGATTGTGCTCGGTGTCACGCTCGTCGTTACGGAAAAGGGAGGCATTTTGGAGGAGCCCAAGCTGAACAAGGCCATTGGCACCGTGATCAACGGGGTGAGGTCGCTGCCGCTGATCATTCTGATCGTCCTGCTGCTGCCTCTCTCCCGGCTGATTGTGGGCACGTCACTGGGACCGACCGCTGCGATCGTCTCTCTTTCCATCGGAGCAGCTCCCTTTCTGGGACGGATCATCGAAAACTCGCTCAAAGAAGTAAGTGCCGGGAAGATCGAAGCGGCGAAATCCGTGGGAGCGACTCCTCTTACGATCATTTTTCGGGTACTCATCCCGGAAGCTCTTCCTGCGCTCGTTCGCGGGATTACCATCGGGATCATCGGCATCACCGAGTTTACGGCGGTAGCGGGAGCGATTGGCGCTGGCGGGCTGGGCAGTCTGGCTATCCGCTTTGGCTACCAACGATTTCGTGAGGACGTCCTGATCGCCACCGTCATCGTCATTATTCTATTGGTTCAGATCATTCAATGGTCAGGTGACTCTATCGCGAAATCGATCAACAAAAAGCGTTACAAATTCGAGTAAGTCCAAAGAGAAAACATAGATCTGATAAGGGAGTGGCATGGGCATGAAGAAAGGTTTGGTCGTCGTTTTCAGCTTGCTAGTGGGGGTTAGTGTGATGCTGGCTGGCTGCGGTTCTGACGCAAGCAATCAGGCATCTGGTGGGGGAGCCGCTCAGGCAAGCCCCAGCGCAGGGCAAACAGTGGAGGCTCCAAAAGAGGTTACGCTGAAGGTAGGAGCGGCCCCTGTGCCACATGCTGAGATTTTGGAGTTTATCAAGCCGAAGCTGAAGGAAGAAGGAGTCAATCTGGAGGTCGTGATTCTCGATGATGAAGGGCAGCTGAACCCGGCGTTAAAGGATAACCAGATCGACGCCAACTTCTTCCAGCACGTCCCCTATCTGGACTCGGTTCGCGGGGAAAAAGGGTTTGATTTTGCCGTTACGACCAAGGTACATGTAGAGCCAATCGGATTTTACTCCGATAAGCTGAAATCTGCCGGCGAAATCAAGGAAGGCGCGAAGATCGGCATACCGAACAACCCTTCCAACGAGTTTCGAGCGCTGACCCTCTTGCAGGAGCAAGGGCTGATCAAGCTCAAGGATGGGCTGACGACATATGAGGCTACCCCAAAAGACATCGCGGAAAATCCGAAGAAGCTGGAGTTTATCGAGGCAGAGGCAGCTACCTTGCCGCGTGCACTCCCCGATCTGGACGGAGCGGTTATCAATACGAATGTCGTACTCGAAGCGAAAATCGATCCAAACAGCGCTTTGTTCCGGGAAGGGGCTAACTCTCCTTACGCAAACGTGATCGTCGTACGCAAAGGTGACGAGAATCGTGAGGAAATCAAGAAGCTGGACGCTGCCCTGACGACCCCTGAGGTGAAAAAATTCATCGAAGACAAATACGGTGTTGCAGTAGTGCCTGCCTTTTAACGTAGGGAAACCAGGAGGGCGATCGACATGAGAGGAATTCACTCCATCACGATACAGGACGCAGAAGGGAGGGACCGTGAATCGCTCGAGAAACATCTGATCGAGGCCTATCAGCAGTATGAACAGAAGCTGTCGGCGAAAAGATGGGAGCTTTACAAGGAAGAGATGAGGAAGTCTGCAGCAGGAGAGCGCACGTTTGCTTTTCTCGTGGCGCGCAAGGAGACAGAGATCGTAGGCAGCGTGCAGCTGTTCGCGTCTTCAGAGGCAGCCTATGGCAAGCCCGAGCTTGCGATTCATTCCCCGATTATCCGGTTTCTTGCCGTATCGCCGCAAGCGAGAGGGCAGGGAATTGCCGTTCAGCTCATCCGCGAAAGTATCCGGCGATGCTTGGCCATCGGTGCCTCCACGCTGCATTTGCACACGACCGACATGATGGAAGCGGCCGTGAAGCTCTATGAAAGGCTCGGTTTTGAACGAGCCGTAGAGAAAGACTTTTTTAACGGGGAAGCGACTGTAAAAAGCTATCGCTTGTGGCTGGACCAGGCAGACAGGATCTAGCTTAGGTATCTGCTTCCAGGATGCGGCTGCCTTCGCGCAGGATATCATCTAGAAAGTGAATAATGCCAGAAAGCTCTGCTTCACTGTAGCCTTGGAACAGATTCAAAAAGTGATTGCGTTTGTTCTGGTTATCACGGCGGTGCAGGTCCCAAAGCTTCTGGCCAGTCGGCGTCAGCTGAAAGAAAACCTCTTTTTGGTTGGAGGGCAGCTGGGTTTTCACGACCAAGCCTTTTCGCTCTAAGCGGGCGGTAATTTTGGAAATGGCGCCCCGGGTCATGTTCATCTGCTTGGAAATGCCGATCACATTCAGGTTGGGGTCACTGCCTATGTAATCGAGAACGTGAATTTCAGCGAGAGAGATTGGTTCGCTGATCAACGCGAGCTCGATAATCTCCTTTTGGATGTACTGCTGCTTTTTCTTGGCGATCTCGTCCTGCTGGTAGATAAATAGCTTGAGCTTGTCCAAGATTTCTTCCGGCATGGTCATCTGCAATCTCCTCCTGTTCACTCTTATGTTACTACAGGATGCCGGATGAGAATAAAGTTTTATCCTGCATGATAGCCAAATGGTATAATAAGGGAACAAACATTTGGTGAAGGTGATGATAGGAATGGATATGCACTCGAACTTAGCAGATAGTCTGATTTCGAAGTTTGTTCTCCTCAAAAGCCGGAGTGTTGCAGTCGTGAGTCAATTATCCGAGGAAGACATCCTCTGGTCACCCAACGAAGAGAGCAACAGCATCGCGAATCTCGCCTTACACATTCGGGAGACCGTCCGCCATCGCGTTGAAGCCATCTTTTTTGGCCCACAAGAAATTCGCGACAGGGACAAGGAATTTCACTCGTCGCTGGTGGTAAGCAAGGATGAAGCTATTGCTGCATTCGAGCAATCCTTTGACATTCTCATTCAAGTCGTGAAAGGAATGTCAGAGGAAGACTTTCTCAAGCAGCCTTACATGGATAATCCGCCAGCACAAAGTGCAATGAACAAAGAAGCCACTGTCCTGGACATCTGTCTGCAGATGCTTGCTCATTTGTCTGAACATGCGGGGCAAATCTTCTATATTGCCAAGGCTCGATTAAACGATCAGTATGTCACGACAACGTTCCCTAAGAAAAAAGAATGAGAAGATAAAAACAGGACAATGGATTCCAACCCAAAAAGCCGTCGAGGTTCTTGCTCGGCGGCTTTTGCATTTTTTGACACTCTAGCGAACAGGCATGACGAGTACATGTTGTGGGCCAATTGCACCCATTCTCGTACGTCCCTCATCCAGAAAGCCTGTTTTCAAGTAGACCTGACGAGCAGCGAGATTTCGCATGTTCACAGCGAGCACGATCTCTTCTACCTGAGGGAAGCTCTGTTGGACAAAATCCTTTAGCTGCAAGAGGGCTTGCTTGGCATACCCTTTTCCCTGGTCGGCATTGTTAACCGAAAAGGAGCGCAGGAGGAGGGCTGTCTCATTGTCTGTGTATTCGATACGGGTCTCGCTATTGTGCAAAATGAAAAAACCTACTGGCCGGGAATCTGCCAGAATGACGATCGGATACTGCTGCTCGTCTTGGATGGCAGGCTCGAGCACGTCAGTGGGCATGCCAGTGAACTGCATTTGCTCCTGTGGCAAGTCAAAAGAGTACAGGATATCTTTATGGTCAGGGTGATAAAAAGCAAGCTGAACGGTTTGAGCGAGGTTCGTTTGAGCTGCCATACATGCGCCTCCTGGAGAATAATCTGTTCTTTTATTGTACGAACATTTGTTCTTTTTGTCAATATTCGTAAACAGACAGGAAGCATATATTACCGGTTTCAAAGTACCTTGTATTACGATGTATGCTGTGGTACTCTCTATTCATGTCACGGAAGGAGTTGTTACTGTGAACAAGGAGCTTTTAAAAGGGAGCATCGATCTGTTGCTGCTCTCGCTGATTGCCCAGAAGGATCAATACGGCTACGAGCTGGCCCGGTTGATTCGCGTAAAGAGCAACGAAGTCTACGAGATCGGCGAAGGGACCTTGTACCCTGCGCTGAAGAGGCTGGAAACGCTGAAGGCAGTCGAGTCCTACTGGGGAGAAGCAAACGAGGGAGGACGACGCAAGTACTACCGCATTACCAAGCAGGGACGTGGAATCTTGCAGGAAAAAATGAAAGACTGGCAGACACTGAGCCACTTGGTCGCGCTCTGTCATGAGGGAAGTGAATAAGCGATGAAATTGGAAGAGTATGCAGAACAAGTGGTCAGCAAGCTGTTTTGCAGCCGTCAGCTTTCGGAGTCTATGCCGCTCGTGGACAAGTACATACGCAGATGGCTGCTGGGAAGCAGCGCATGCTGGAGTACGGTGTTCCTCAATACACCCACATCTTTCAAAATACGAAGCCGCTTCATACGTTAAAGGATTACTTTTTTCACACGGAGAGCATCGGTTTGTCCAACATGCTGTACAACTTGCTTGGGAATGTAGGGCTGTTTCTGCCGTTGGGGATACTCGTGCCGATCTTGTTCTCCTCCTTTCAAAGCATCCATCGGGTGTTTTTTACCGTATAAGAATTTATAAGCGTACTGCTTATGAATTCTGGAGCGCATGAAAACTTTCCACTAAAACGCGGTCGCTCCTCCTTGAGGTGGCCTCGATAGAGGTTTTCTTACGGCAATGGCAGCTAGTCTCTCGATCGAGTTTTTGCAGTTTTGGTTTGCCTTGGGCAGCTTTGATGTCGATGATTTGCTGCTAAACATAATAGGTGCTTTACTCGGATATCTTCTGTTCCGCTCAGCCGAGTGGTTCGTAGACAGGCAAAAGAAAAAGCGGTTCCCCGAGGCAGGTCTGTCACTAGAGGACTAAAAAGCGGTCGCGCAGGAGGAGATAAGCTCATCTGTGGCGGACGTCTTGCGCCTAGTACCTCGTAATACGATTTAAGTAGTAATACGATATATGGAGGATAACATGAAAAAACTAGCAGCCATTTTCCTAGCGCTGGCGATGATTACGGGATGCGAGCAGGGAGTGTCGGTAAAAGAGAGCGTGTCCGAGCCGTTGCCCAAACGAAAGGTGTCCAATTTACAAAAAGACGAACATCGGGTGAGCTGGACGTACCCGGATGATCAGATGAAGATCGCCATCGAGCAGAAGGGGGATTACCTGCAGGTTCAGCTGGAGTCTACCGGAGCAGAGAGCTTTACATGGCCGACAGTAAGTGGGACGAGCTACATGCTTCCGCTGGGAGAGGGGAAGTGGATCCCGCCATCTCCCTGTCCTTTACGCACGAGTTTCCTACTGTCAATCCAAAGAAGAGCTACAGCTTTCGTCTGTACGTGACCGACAACGATCCGGTAAGTATCGCGGAAGTGTACAAAAACTACGTGAAGGAGAAGGGCGAATACAAGGCGCTGGCGGAAAAAGCTGCGGCCAATCCGAACGTAGAAAAGCTGTACGGCGCGCCGCACTTCTACCTGTGGAACAAATCCTTTTTAGGGGAAGACGACCTCAAATGGGGGCAGCTGAAAAATCGGGTACAGGGAGCATTCCTCGACTGGATGACGGAGCTGCTGCAACAAAACGGCGAAGACGGAAAAGAGAGTATCCAGCAATTCCAGGATATCCAAAAGCAGGATTACGTCGATGCCTATCAAAAGAAAGCTCTCTTGAACGGCTTCAACTACGTCCTGCGTTCCCGAGACTTTTACAGCCCGCAGATCTTTCCCCGGCTGGACGAGCAAGCGAAGGCGCTGGTTGCCAAAGGGGTCGCGCAGTTGAACGAGCCAGAGCTGTACGAGGTAAACAAGCGCTTGCTGAAAAGTGTGTTACAAGAGACGGCCACAGAGGTCGAGCAATGGGGCGCGACCGATTCAACGAAGCTTTTGAATAAGCTGCAGGGAGCGGGGATTTCGCATGCGTGGATCGGGCTTGCTGATTGGACGGCAGCTTACATGAAGCCCGAGTTTGTGAAACAAGCGGGTGAAATGGGCTATTTGATCGCCAGCTACGATTCGTACCATTCCATTCACAAGGAGGAAAACCAGGACTGGAACACCGCCATTTTCCCAGATAAAACCTTGTATGAGAACGCCACCATCACCAAGAAAAACGGCGAGAAAAAAGCGGGCTTTCTCGGGGAGGGGAGACTGCTCAACCCGACGTTGTCTCTCCCCAGCGTAAAAGCGCGCATGGATGAAATCATGGGTACAGGTGTGGCTTTCAATTCCTGGTTTATTGATGTGGACGCAGCCGGAGATTTTAACGATGACTACACCCCTGGACGCACCACGACACAAGAGCAGGATATGCAGGCAAAGCTGGCGCGGATGGACTATATTCGCGACGAAAAGCAGCTGGTCATCGGCTCGGAGACGGGGAATGACTTTGCGAGCCAGACGATCGCCTTTGCCCACGGAATCGAGACGCCAGTGATCAAATGGGCAGATCCGGATATGCGGGAAAACAAAACGAGCCCGTACTATGTAGGAGGCTACTGGTCGCCAGCAGGAGAAATTCCACAGCGCTACAGCAAGCAGGTCCCGATCAAAGAGGTGTACCGTCATGTTTACATCGATCCGGCCTATTCGCTGCCACTGTTCAAGCTGGTCTACAACGACTCGGTGATTACAACGCATCACTGGGAGTGGGACAGCTTGAAAATCAAAGGCGAGGTCGGAACGAGAATGCTGAGCGAGCTGCTCTACAATGTGCCGCCGCTCTATCATATCGATGATAAGGCGTGGGAGGCGAACAAGGAGCTGATCACCACTCATCTGAGCGTCTGGTCC
Source organism: Brevibacillus centrosporus (assembly GCF_046622605.1). Lineage (NCBI taxonomy): Bacteria > Bacillati > Bacillota > Bacilli > Caryophanales > Paenibacillaceae > Brevibacillus > Brevibacillus centrosporus. The sequence goes on from NZ_CP176856.1 coordinate 1,144,735, forward strand.
CCTTTGCATCAAAAAGCGGTTCAGCGCGCTATGACGGACTTTGCGATTTTAACGGAGGACCGGCTGGTACAGCGAACATCTTTTGGAGCGGACCTGCAGGTGATCGCCAACTTCTCGGCAAGCGATTTTTCATATGAGAATCAGATCGTGAAAGCTCACTCCGCGCTTGTCATCGACGGGAAGGAAACAGCGACCTTTGCTGCACCGAATCAATAAGGCATGTTTTGACAAAAAGGCAGTGCTGCTCGTGATGAGCGACACTGCCTTTACTCTCTAGCGAGAAAAAGCTCGTGATAGTTTCGCAGGTCGTATTTCAATCGTTGGGTAAACCCTCTGGCGACCCGGGCAAAATGCCTCTCCTCCGACTGTACCCAGCCCAGATAGATAGGCTGCTGCTTGGGGATGTCGATGTGGAGAGCGACAAAGTCCTCGCGAAGGTTGTTTGGCTCATTAATAAAGGAGTAGTCCAAGCCTATGGTGACGGCCATTTCCTCTCGTACGGCACTGCGGATCGCATCCGTATTATTCGTGGTGAACAGGATGTCGATGGGGCCGTATCTCACGGCAAAATCGTCGACAAACCTTTTCACGTACTCGTCATTGTACAGGACAAACGGATACGGGAGCAGCTCTTCCGGTGTCACGGATTGCTTTAGGGCAAGCGGGGATTTTCTGCTGACACCCACGACCATTTTTCCTTCCAGGAGGTGTTCGAACACCAAGCCGGCATTTTTTTGTACCAGGCTCTCGGAAACGATGAGCAAACCGATGTCGATTTTATCGTGGCGAATATCTTCCAGTATTTCCTGAGAGCCCTTTTCGGCGATTTCCGGTCGGATTTGGGGATAATCCTTTTTGAAGCGCGCGACCGCATTTACCAGCAAGTTCATTGGCCCCGGGATGGTCGCAAGCCGCAGATTGCCTACCATCGTGTTGGCATAGCCCTGCGCTTCCTCCTGGATTTCCTGCAGTTTTTTCTGGATTTCAAACGCCTTTTGAATGATGCTGAGACCCTCAGCTGTCGGAGCGGCCCCCATGCGCGAGCGAGTGAACAACGTAATCCCGAGCTCTGCCTCCAAGCTGGACAAGGATTGACTGATAGCGGAAAGCGTCACATGCCGGGATTGGGAGGCCTTGGTCAAAGACCCGGATTTTGCGATTTCGATAATCGATTCGAGCTGCTCCAGGTTCATAAACAGTCACCTCGTTACTTAAGTTTCACTAAACTAACGATAAATATCTTTACATATTTTTTAATGAAAAGGAAGTCTATAATGAGGTTGTAAGGAAGATATGATGCAGCAAACCCAAATTGGACGGAGGCGTTTACATTGGCTAGATTGGAAGGAAAAGTAGCGATTATCACAGGCGGAGGAACCGGGATCGGCAAGCATACGGCTCTTCGATTTGCGAGGGAAGGCGCAAAAGTTGTGGTAACCGATATTAATCTGGACAGTGCGAATCAGACTGTAGACGAAATCAAGAATTCGGGTGGTTCCGCACTCGCCATCGCTCATGATGTGAGCAAAGAAGAGCAGTGGCAGCAGGTTGTGGCGCAAGCCGTTGAACAATACCAAAAAGTAGACATCCTGTTTAACAACGCAGGCATTTATATCATTAAACCTTTGGCAGAAATCACGCTGGATGATTGGAACCGACTGATGTCCATCAACGTTACTGGTGTATTCCTAGGCATGAAGCACGTAATGCCAGTCATGGCCAAACAAAAAGCAGGCTCCGTGATCAACGCTTCTTCCATCGCAGGTCTGATCGGCGCGCCAGGACATGTATTGTACGGCGCGAGTAAAGGGGCTGTACGCATCATGACCAAGGATGCAGCGATCGAGTATGCACAGCAAGGCGTTCGTGTAAACTCCATTCACCCTGGCTACATCCAGACGGGAATGGTGGAATATGCGGCAGAAACAACCAAGCACTCCACAGCAGAATTGGCAAAAGGCGTGCCTACAGGCCGTCTCGGTACTGTCGAGGACGTATCCAATGTGGTTCTGTTCCTGGCTTCTGACGAGGCAGGTCATGTGACGGGTGCTGAGTTCGTGATTGACGGCGGCGGTACTGCACAATAAAGAAATTCAGGTAACAGGTTAAACGAGGAGGGAAACAAGATGAGATTTGCCAATAAAGTAGCAATCGTCACAGGCGGAGCAAGCGGAATCGGGGAAACGACTGTCCAGCTGTTTGCCAAAGAGGGAGCGAAAGTGGTTATTGCCGACTTTTCTTTGCGTGGTCAGGAGCTGGCGGACAAGCTGAATGCAGACGGCTTCGACGCTTTTTTCGTGAAAACGGACGTGACCCATGAAGAAGAGGTCAAGCATATGGTCAGCGCCACTGTCGAGAAATACGGCCGGGTAGACATTCTCTTTGCTAATGCTGGTATTGCGAAGGATGCACCTGCTGCGAAACTGAGCATGGATGACTGGCGCCGTACGATCGATATCAACCTGACAGGGGTATTCCTCTGCGACAAATACGTCATCGAGCAAATGCTCGCACAAGGCGGCGGTGGGGCCATCGTCAACTGCGGCTCTATCCACAGCCACGCAGGAAAAGCGGGAGTGACTGCCTATGCGTCAGCGAAGGGCGGCGTGAAGCTGCTGACCCAGACGCTGGGAATCGACTACGCAAAAGAAGGAATCCGCGTCAACGCTGTATGTCCGGGCTACATCGATACACCGTTGATCGCTGGACGAAATGAAGCGATGAATGACCACCTCGTCAGCCTGCATCCAATGGGGCGACTGGGCAAACCGGAGGAAGTCGCAAAAGCAGTGCTGTTTCTGGCAAGCGACGATGCTTCGTTCATTACAGGGACAAGTCTTCTGGTAGACGGTGGCTATACGGCTCAATAAGAAATCGCCGCAGCAAGATCCGGGTGAAGTGTTCGCCCGGATTTTTTTGTTTTATCGGGGGTTTTATACTCATGCATAAGGGGGAAAGGCCCAATTGCAGCCCAATCTGCAAAAGGGCTTTTTTTCAATTGACAGAATCGAAAAAAAGAAGTAATTTACAATTGACTGATTAAGTCAATCAAAAACAACCCTCACTCCTGCTTTGGATTCTTCCTTACATGTTTTTTATTGACTGATTTAGTCAATCTATATCATGAAGTTATCAAAAGGAGCGATTTCAATGGACGAAATGGAAAAGGCAGGAAAGGCAATTGTTATTGGAGGGAGCATCGCCGGTTTATTGGCGGCGCGAGTGCTGTCCGATTACTATACCGAGGTGCTGATCCTGGATAAGGATGAGCTTCCGACAGAGCCACAGGAGCGCTTAGGCACTCCCCATGCTTTTCACCCCCATCGGTTTACCGCACGTGGTAAGATGATAACAGAACGCTTCTTTCCAGGTTTTGAGAACGACCTCGTTGCAAACGGCGCTCCATCGTCCTTCAACAAAACCGTATGTAACAGCAATCAATATGGCAGCATTACGGGTCCTTACCAGCGAAACGATATCAAGTTCAGTAGGGCCAATCTGGAGTCGGTCATTCGCAGGCGCGTGCAAGATATCCCTCACGTCCATGTCCTCGACAGGCAGGATGTCATCGGCCTTCTCCCGTCTCCCGATCATACGGCTGTCACGGGTGTCCTCGTCCGGAATCGCAAAGAACCGGGGCAAGTGACCGAAGCTAGGGCTGACCTGGTAGTAGATACGAGCGGGCGTTTTTCCAAGCTGCCACAGTGGCTTGCGGAAATGGGCTACGAAGTGCCACGTCCCGATGTTCTGAGAGCAAACATCGGGTACAGCACGCAACGCTTTCAAGTACCCCATCATCTTACGTATCTGATCGAGAAATGGGATGTCATCAACATCGCAGGGCAGCCTGCCACTGGTACCTTTACCGGAGTATTTTCCTTTATTGAAAATCAAGTGGCGGAGATGCTTCTCTATCGGCCAGGCGGTAATTACCCTCCGACAGATGAGAAAGGATACAGACAAGCGATCGCGGAGCTGCCCAGCCCCCTGATCGCAGAAATATTGGAAGGGCTAGAACCGTTGACGACCATACGCAGCTACCGTGTCCCTGAGCTGTACCGTCACCGCTATGAGCAGATGACGCGATGGCCATCTGGATTGCTGATTCTCGGCGATGCTTTTTGTATCTTTGATCCGATCTTCGGTCAAGGAATGACGGTAGCCGCCATCGAAGCAGAAAAACTGGACGCTTGCTTGCGGCAGCAGCAGGTGAATCCCCAGCGCGACTTTGAGAAGCAAGTCCTCGTCTGCATGCAGGCTGCCATCGAACCGGCGTGGTGGCTGAACTGCGCAACGGATATCCAGTGGGAGGGTGTCGAGTACGATGGCTCTGATTCTTTGCAGGGCATCACTTTTGTAAGCAGAGTCATGAGTCTTCTGCTTCAGGAGGCTACGGCCAAGCAAAACCTTCCTTGGTATGGCTTGTACTGGGGAGTGAATACGCTGTCGCAATCGCCACGCGACATTTTCAATGCGCAAACCGTGTCAGAGATTCTCGGCACAAGTGACGAGGGAAGGCAGCTGTTGGCAGAGCTGCAACAGACACATCAGGGAATGTCACTGGAAGAAATACTGGACGAAATCATCCCGTTTAAGGAGTGAAATATTCTTTGGCGCCATTAAACGAAGAACAGCTGCATCAAATTCGTGATGAAAGAAGAGAACAAATCATGCGGGCGGCACTCAAGGTGTTTGCCCGCCGCGGGATCATCGGGACCAAAATGAGTATGATTGCGGCAGAGGCGGGTATCAGCCATGGCCTCTTGTACCATTACTTTTCATCCAAGGAAGAGCTGTTTACGACACTGATCGAGGATGCGATGAAGGGAGCAGAAGAGGCTACAAGCGGTGTGTATGATCTGCCGGGAACGCCACTCGAAAAAATACGGGCGCTGTCGATGGAAATGCTCGACGAAAGCGGCACGCCATATTTCATGCTGATCCATCATGCACGGACATCGGACGGTGTGCCGGAAAAAGTGAAGGAGCTCATAGCCCGCCACGATATGCATGCGTTTATCGCGCGGCTTTTGCCTGTATTCCGAGAGGCACAGCAAGCAGGGGAAATCGTAGAAGGCAGCCTGGAAGAGCTCATTTCCTCCTACCTGTCTGTCCTCTCCGGCCTCATGGTGCTGAATGCCCAAGGAATCGAGGGCTATCGCCTGCCTGACGTCGACATGCTGCTTAGATTGATAGCGAGAAGCCGGCCATGAACAAGACGGATCGCCTCCTCGCCATCGTGCTGGAGCTCCAGCGCAAGGGTGTGGTGCGTGCAGAAGATTTGGCTGCCCGCTTTGAAACAAGTGTGAGAACCATTTACCGAGATATGCAGGCACTCAGCGAAGCGAGCGTTCCGATCGTAGGAGAACCGGGAGTGGGCTATTCCTTGATGGAGGGATTTTTCTTGCCACCCGTCAGCTTTACCGTGGAGGAAGCCGTTTCCTTGCTGATAGGAGCGCATTTTGTCGAGCAGAAATTCGATCCGCGCTATCAGGAAAGAGCGAAAAGCTCCCGGAGCAAGATCGAGGCAGTGCTCCCGGAACAAGTCCGCGCAGAAGCGGCCAACATCCTCACGACCATGCGTCTTCTCGCATTTGCCAGTGATACTCCAGCGGGAAAGCAGGAAAAAGAGTGGGTGGAGAAGATCAGGCAGGCATTGCTGGATGCCAAAAAAGTATCCTTTCATTATCGCAAAAGCTTGGCAGAGGAGGACGGAAACAGAGACAGTGTCCGCGTAGTCGCACCGTACGGGCTAGCTCTTGTAGGTGGATCATGGACCATGATCGGGCATTGTGATCTGCGCGACGACCTGCGGCACTTCCGGCTGTCACGGATGAGCCAGCTTGCGATAACAGAAGAGGGGTACCAACGCCCGCTCGATTTCAATCTTCATGCGTACAAACCGATGGATGACCGGAAAACGTACGTGCGTCTGCTTGCCCAAAGTGACATTGCCGAGCGAATCAAGGAATCCAACTATTTTTTCCTCGAAGGGTGGGAGGATTCGTCCGATGGCTTGCTTATCACCTTGCGCGTTCGTCAGACGGAGGAAGTCAAGCAATGGGTATTAGGCTGGGGAGCCCATCTTGAGGTGCTGGAACCGGAAATGTTTCGGAGAGAAATTCGTGAGGAAATCGAAAAAATGATAAAACGCTACTGACATGATGCTGTCAGTAGCGTTTTTGTATGATCAGGCTATCAACCAAAAGGAGTGGGGATAGATGAATACCAAGGAATTGCTGCAACGTTTTCAAGAAAGTACAGCTCGCTACGTCGAAGAGCTGAGTCATTTTACCATGGAGGAGCTCACGACACAGCCAAGCCCAAGCGACTGGTCTATCGGTCAAATGTACGTGCATTTGTACCAGTCCGCCCTATACATGCAACTCGCCAATGTAGAGAAGTGCCGGATTGGATCAGATGTGACGACAGGTGACAAGACTGAAATCGGACAGAAAGTCTTTGCAGGGGGAGAGATTCCTCCGATCCGGGTTCAAGTGCCGCCTTCCCCTGCGTACACCCCTGTCCAACCAGAGAGCAAGGAGCAAATCCTGGAGGGCCTGAATGCCGCAGCAGCTCGCATGCAAGAGGTTGAGCCGCATCTGCACGAGATCTCACTTGCGCATAAAATCGTGCACCCCGGGTTTGGGGCGCTGAATGGTCAGGAATGGTTCCAGCTCGTCGAAATGCATTACCGTCATCATTTCCGCCAGCTGGACCGCTTGAAAAGCGAGCTTCTGCAAAACAAGGCGTGATCAAGCAAAACCACCCATCGAGAGGGTGGTTTTTTGCATTACATAAGCAAGGCAAGCTGGCGCACATCAGGACGAAGCTGGGGAATCGTCTCCAGGTAGGTCATGAACACGTGAATGAGCGTGCGGTTGGGGGCATCTTGTGCCAGCTCTTTCTGCAATAGGGATATGACCTCTAAAAGCTCGTCGCGAGCTGGCGCAGGCATCGACAGATTCTGAATTTTGGCAGCCAAGGCATCCAGAAAGCCAGAGACATTTTGCTGCTGGTGCAGCGGGTCGAGCGGATTGAGATGTTGAAAGTATGTATTGGTCGATTGCAAAATGGGCTTCGCTTCTGAAGCGAGCAAATCGTTTACAACAGCGTCGATTCGCTCCACGATGAACTGGGCCAGCTCCGACATCGGCAGCGCAATTACTTTGCGGACGGTATAGTACAAATACTCGCGCAGGATTCCACGGTAAATGGCAACGACATCCCACACGAAGACTTCGACGGGGCTCCCATAGGTTTCCAATATGCAGTCTCTGTGCAAGGTTAAAAGAGTTGCCCGCTTTTTTTTCCATGCCGCTATAAATTTTTCGTTTTCCTTGATAGGAAGCTCAGTGAATTCAAACATAAAAAAGAAATTCTCCAGCATGTACTGAAGCTGGAACTCTATATTTTGCCTTAGACATTCCTTTGGCGACAAGTGCTCGGCGTGGTTTTTTCGATCCATTTCCCGCGCGTGATCGAACATCGTTTGATGGCAAGCAACGAAGACCTCGGTGAACAAATCCTCTTTGGAGGGAAAGATTTTGTAGATGCTGCCTTTGGCCATTCCGCAGGATTCCGCTATTTCTTGCATGGAAGCGGAAACGTAGCCCTTTTCCTGAAAAACTTCCTTTGCTCTGTGCAGAATCTGCTGTTTTTTTGCTTCTTCCATTGAACTCACCCCTCCGTATTCTGACATGCCAGAAAAGCAAGGTCAATATATGGAATTGACAGTGAAAACTCATGGGTCATATAATGAACTCGTAAGTTTTGTAACGGTGAAGAGGAGGATGGGACTTATGAAAATCGCAGAAGGATTGGAAATGCTGCAATTGACTTTCGAGATCGGGCCGAGAAAACTGGTGATCAATCCTATGGTGGTGTACGACGATCAAACTTGTACCTTGATTGATACGGCCATGCCTGGCTGCTATGACACCATCCAAAGTCTCATCGCGGAAGCGGGCCTGCCTGCAGATGGGCCGCATGCTGTTATTTTGACCCATCAGGATATCGACCATGTGGGGAGTCTGCCGCATTTTTTGGCGGAAGCAAAGCAGCCGCTGGATGTATACGCGCATGCTGACGACAAGTCGTACATCGACGGCGTGCTTCCTTTGATCAAAATGCAGCCGCAGATGCGCGATGGAATTCTGCAATCGCTGCCTGAAAAAGAGCGAAACGAGTTTGTTCAGGCTTTTTCTCCAGAGACAGGGGCCAACGTCAATCATGTCGCAGCTGACGGCGATGTACTGCCGTTTGGCGGAGGCTTGCAGGTGATTCATACCCCAGGTCATACTCCCGGACACATTTGTCTGTACCACCCCGCGAGCAAGACGCTGATTGCAGGAGACGCGCTGGTCGTTGAAAACGGCGAGCTGCAGGGGCCGAATCCACATGCTACTCCTGACATGGAAGAAGCTCTCCGCTCGTTAAAAAGACTCATGGCTCTGCCTATTGAAACAGTTGTCTGCTATCACGGCGGGATCTACAAGGGCGATGTGAAAAAACGGCTCGAGGAAATCGCAGCTGCGGTGAAGTAAGATGAACAGTGAACGCTTTGCTTCCTTTTCCATTACCTTGTTCATCGCGATTGTGGGCGGCTTGGTATTTCAATGGCTGCATCTGCCGATCCCGTGGCTGCTCGGTCCGATGCTGTTCGTGCTGATCGTCTCCAAGCTGTGGAAATCGTTTCGGCCTTATTGGTCCGGTGTAGTTCGAAGTACGGGCATGATCATGATCGGCTACACGATCGGCTTGTCCTTTACGATGGCGGCCCTCCAGCAAATCGGCCAGCAGCTGCCGCTGATGATTTTGCTGACAGCCATGACACTGCTTTGCGCGGCGGGTATCGCCTTCCTGGTTTCCAAATTGTCTGGCACCTCTTTTCCTACTGTCTTGATGGGCAGCATCCCGGGCGGACTGAGTCAGATGATACCGCTCGCCCAAGAGATCAAGGGAGTGGATCTGACGGTTGTTACGTTTCTGCAGGTTTCACGTTTGCTGATGATCATTTTCTTTGTGCCGATGCTTGTATTCAGTCCCTTGTTTGGGTTGGAAGGTATGGGCCAGCACTTGCTTGCCCAAAAGGCAGCGGTGAGTTGGAGTGGACTGTTTCCGAATATCTTCGTCTTTGCGATTGCATGTACGGCAGCTGCCTACGTGGGCAAAAAAATTCACTTTCCATCTGCCATCTTTCTCGGGCCGATGATTGCTACCATCCTGATCAATCTGTCCGGCTTCCATGGTCCGGCACTGCCTTCCGTTCTGCTCAATGCGTGCCAGCTCATGATAGGAGGGTATATCGGCTTGCTGCTGAAGCCGGAAAAGCTGAAGAACAAGCTGCTCATGGCGATCTTGGCCGTTCTCAGCGGCGTATTGTTAATCGGCTGCTCGATGGGCTTGAGCTTTTTGCTGACACAGTTTCATGAGGTGTCCTTCATGACCGCCTTTTTAGGTCTATCTCCAGGAGGGATGGACCAGATGGGGATTATCGCAGCAGAGGTTCACGCTGATTTGTCAGTCGTCATATGCTATCAGCTGTTCCGTACCCTGTTTATCTTTTTGGTGGTGCCGTCTCTGATCAAAGCGATATTCCGGTCAAGGATGAAGAGGAAAGAAATAGAAGCGCCAACAGGTTAAAAGGAGAAAGCAGATGCTGCCGTGCATCTGCTCTTTTTGTCGAAAAAATAAACATAGTAATTGACTAGGATATAAGCTGTATAGTATATTACGTTTTGTAATTATTTGAATAATAATAAAAAGCTGTCTTGGATGGTGCGAGCGTCTAAGGCAAGGGCTTTTTGTAATTATTATTCATAGTAATCATAGTTGTATAATCGGTATATTGGGGGAAAGGCACCATGAAAAAAGCTCTTGGTATTCTAGCATCCGGGCTCCTCGTTCTGGCGCTTACAGCATGCGGGGGCGGCGCGCAGTCAAGCACGGCGATTAACGAGAAGAAGATTGTTGTCGGTGTAACGTCCGGCCTGCATGAACAAATTTTGGAAAAGGTCAAAGAAGTGGCTGCGAAGGATGGCTTGGAAGTAGAACTGAAAGTATTCTCCGATTTCCAAATGCCGAATATCGCGTTGGCTGAAAAAGAAATCGATGCAAACAGCTATCAGACGATTCCGTTCCTGGAAACGTACAAAAAAGAAAAAGGGGCAGACCTGACAGCGGTGGGTCAGACCGTCCTCAATCCAATGGGCATGTACTCCAAAAAGATCAAAAGCCTGGATGAGCTGAAAGCGGGAGATACCATTGGACTCCCGAACGACCCGACGAACAGCCTGCGTGCCCTGCTCCTGTTCCAAAGCGCCGGCTTGATCAAGCTCAAGGATGGAGCGGGGGACGAAGCGACCGTTCTCGATATCGCCGAAAACCCACGCGAGCTGAAATTCGTTGAACTGGACGCCGCACAGATCGCCAAGCAGCTGGATGATGTAACGGCAGCGGCTATCAATACGAGCTATGCGATCAAGAACAACCTGAACCCAGGGAAAGACGCGATCTTCCTGGAGCAAAAGGACTCCAAGCACCACAATGTCATCGTCGTTCGCACGGAAAACAAAGACGACGTCGCTGTACAAAAGCTGGTGAAGGCGTACCAAACAGACGAAGTGAAAAAATTTGTGGAGGATACCTTTGAGGGCTCCGTTATCCCTGTCTGGTAATATCACCCGGCTCCGCCAGTGAAATGGCGGGGCCCCGTTTGCGTTAACAGGAGTTTGAGGAAATAAAGGAGGTTCTGGTACAGCGTGATCAAGCTATCCAATGTTTCAAAGAGCTTTCAGACTAAAAAGGGAGCCATCCAGGCGATCGACGACGTCTCACTTGAAGTAAAGAAGGGTGAAATTTTCGGAGTGATCGGCTACAGCGGTGCCGGGAAAAGTACCTTGATTCGTTGCGTAAATCTGTTGGAAGCACCGACTTCCGGTTCCGTAGTCATCAATGACAAAGAGGTAACGAACCTGTCCGCGGAAGAGCTGCTGCAGGTCAGACGCAAAATCGGCATGATCTTTCAAGGCTTCCATCTGCTGAAGACGGCTAATGTTTACGATAATATCGCAATTCCGCTTCGTTTGACGGAGGTCGACAAAGAGGAGCTGGACAAGCGAGTCACCAAGTATCTGAAAATCGTCGGGCTGGAAGACAAGCATGATGCCTATCCCGGCCAGCTGTCAGGTGGTCAAAAGCAGCGAGTAGCCATCGCCCGGGCACTGGCGCAGGAGCCGGAAATTTTGCTCAGTGACGAAGCGACCAGTGCGCTAGATCCGGAGACGACTGAGTCGATTCTGGAGCTGCTGCTCAAGATCAACAAAGAGCTGGGAATTACCATCATGCTCATTACCCACGAAATGAACGTCATCCAGAAAATTTGCGATCGTGTGGCTGTTATGGAAAACGGGAAAGTCATCGAGCAGGGGCGGACGGTCGACATCTATGCGCGCGCAACTCATCCGACGACGAAGCGCTTTGTGAACAGTACGTATCACAAGGAGCTGCCTGCCAATGTCCTGCAGGAGCTGATCCAGACTGGGCCGGTCGTGCGGCTGTCCTTTGTGGGGGAGAGCACGAGCAAGCCTGTGCTGGCATCGGTCAGTTCGAAATTTCAGGTGTCTCCCAATATTTTGGCCGGCGGTATTATCCAGTTGAAGCAGGAGACGATTGGTGCACTGGTCGTTCATCTGAATGGCGATCAGGAAGAAACGAAGCGAGCCATCGCCTATTTGGAGGAACAAGGAGTCATGATCGAGGGAGTGGAGGTAGCCCATGTCTGATATTCAACAATTCATCGAGGGACGTCTCCCGATTATTTGGGAGTCCGTCGTGCAAACCTTTCAGATGGTCTCGGTATCCCTGCTTTTCTCTGTGCTGCTCGGTCTGCCGCTAGGGGTTCTTCTGATCCTGACCCGACCGGGGAATGCGCTGGAGAATCGGGTTGTTTACCAGGTTTTAAACGTGGTAGTCAACATCATTCGTTCGATCCCGTTCATTATTTTGCTGTTTTTTATCCTGCCGTTCACCAAGCTTTTGGTGGGTACGTCTATCGGCATCAAGGGCGCTATCGTTCCGTTGATCGTCCATGCTGTTCCCAACATCGCCCGGCTGATGGAAAGCGCACTTTTGGAGGTGGACAGCGGTGTGGTTGAAGCGTACAGGTCGATGGGCATACGGACGAGGCATATCATCTGGCATGTCCTGCTCCGCGAAGCACGTCCGTCTATTATCCTCGGGTTGACGATTGCGCTCATCACGCTGATTGGCGGAACGGCTATGGCTGGGCTCGTCGGCGCAGGGGGATTGGGCGATCTAGCTTACCGTTTCGGACATCTGCGCTATGAGGTCGATGTCATGTACGTGACGGTCTTTATCCTGATCCTGCTCGTTCAATGCATTCAAACGATCGGGAACAAGCTGGCGGCAAAATACAAAAAGGGATAAAACGAGGGGCGAGGTGACACGAGTATGAGCCATCAAGAGCAGCTGATTTACGTAGAGAAGCAAGGCCCGATCGCGACGATCGTGCTGAACCGTACGAGCAAACGCAATGCGCTGAACCTGGAAATGTGGTTTACGCTGTCCAAGCGGCTGGCGGAGCTGGAGACCGATGAGCAGACGAAAGTAGTGGTCATTCGCGGTGCGGATGATACCTCGTTTGCGGCGGGGGCAGACATCAGCGAATTTTTGTCCAACCGCTCCTCCGCTCAGAAGGCGAAGGAATACAACGATTTGTCCATGGAGTCGGTAGACAGGCTGCACCGTTTTCCCAAACCGACGATCGCCATGATCCAGAAATACGCGGTAGGCGGGGGACTGGATATTGCGCTTTCGTGTGATTTTCGTTTCAGCGCAGAAGATGGAATTTTTGCGATCACCCCATCCAAGCTGGGAATCGTCTATAATTTAACTAGTACAAAAAGACTCGTCGACCTGGTTGGTCCATCCAAGGCGAAAGAAATCTTGTACACAGCAAGATCACTGGATGTACAAGAGGCGTATCGGATCGGGCTGATCGACCGCATTTACCATAACAGCGAAATTGTGGAGCATACCTATGCGTTTGCTGCCTTGATCGCCGAGCGTTCACAGGTGTCTGTGCGGGGAACCAAGCAAATCGTACAGGCGATTCTGAATGGACATACGGAAGAAAACGCCGAAATTGCCGAACTAATCTTGCAATCATTTGATTCAGGAGATTACAAGGAAGGCGTGCAAGCGTTTTTGGAGAAGCGAAAACCGCAGTTTCGCTGAAAAAGAAGGGATGGAATTTTCATGGCAGGAACAGAACAAAAAAACGAAAGCTTGCTTTTTACCCGTGTAAACAAGGATACACAAGCGCTGCCGATCGCGATTGAGGACTGGGAGCAAAAAGCTCGGGAGCTTTTGCCAGCAGGACCTTTTGACTATATTGCTGGTGGCTCAGGAGCAGAAGAGACGCTTGTCTCCAATCGCGCTGCCTTTGGCAAATGGGCGATTGTGCCACGGATGCTGCGCGATGTTTCCAAGCGTACGCTGGGCATCGAGCTTTTTGGTCAGCAGCTGAAAACACCCGTACTGCTGGCACCTGTAGGCATGCAAGCAATCGCGAATGAAGAGGGCGAGCTGGCTACGGCCCGTGCAGCAGCAGCGGCTGGCGTACCGATGGTCGTCAGCACCGTTTCCGCTCATACGCTGGAACAAATCGCCGAAACCATGGGGGATGCCCCTCGCTGGTTCCAGCTGTACTGGTCCAACGATCGGGAAGTATGCGCCAGCATGGTCAAGCGTGCGGAGGCGGCTGGCTACTCGGCAATCGTGCTTACTGTGGACACGATCATGCTCGGATGGAAGCGCCGCGATTTCCGCAATGGCTACTCTCCTTTGCGTGAAGGAAGAGGCTTGGCGAACTACGTTTCGGATCCTGTTTTCTGCTCCAGACTGTCCGAAGTAAACTCGGAAAATGCCGTAGAGGAAGTGCTCCGCAACATTTATCATCCGACGCTCAACTGGGATGACATCGACTATCTGCGCCAGCACACCAAGCTGCCGATCCTGGTCAAAGGCATCCTGCACCCGGACGATGCGAAGCTGGCTGTAGAACGCGGCGTAGATGGCATCATCGTATCCAATCACGGTGGACGTCAGCTAGATGGAGCCATTTCGACACTGGATGCTTTGCCGGCGATCGCAGAAGCGGTAGACGGACGTATTCCCGTGCTGCTCGACAGTGGCGTGCGCACAGGGGCGGATGTGGTGAAGGCGATCGCACTGGGGGCGACGGCTGTTCTGATCGGACGACCTTTCATGTTCGGTCTCGCGGTTGCGGGCGAAAAAGGCGTGGCAAGTGTTCTCGACACATTGATCAACGAGCTGGATGTATCCGTAGCATTGTCCGGTAGCAATTCCGTCGCGGAGCTGAACAGGAGTATACTGATTCGCTTGTAACGAGTAGGAGGCAGAAGATGCAGCAGGCGTTACAACACATGAGAGTGATAGACTTGACGCAGGTGCTCGCAGGACCGTATTGCACGATGGTGCTGGGCGATTTGGGAGCCGATGTGATCAAGGTAGAAAAATACCCGAATGGCGACGATAGCCGCATCATGGGCCCGTATTTCGAGGAAGAGAGCTACAGCTTCATGATGGCGAACCGCAACAAGCGGGGGATTCGCCTCAATATCAAGGAAGAGGCAGGCCGAGAAATCCTGTACGATCTCGTCCGGTCTGCGGATGTGTTTATCGAGAACTACCGTCCCGGTGTGACGAAAAAGCTGGGGATCGACTACGAGACTTTGCGCGAGCTGAACCCAGGCCTGATTTATTGCTCGATCTCCGGGTACGGACAGACAGGGCCTTACAGTCACAAGGGCGGTTATGACATCATGGCGCAGGGCTTGTCCGGGCTCATGAGCATGACGGGAGAAAAGAATGGACGTCCGGTCAAAAACGGCATTGCCATTCATGACATCGCCGCAGGGGTTACAGCCATATACTCGATCATGGCAGCCTACATCCACAAAATGACGACTGGGGAAGGCCAGCATATTGATCTGTCGCTGGTTGATTCAGGACTTGCCTGGACCGTCTGGGAGTCTGCTGCTTACTTCGGAGCAGGTGAAGTTTCAAAAGCAAACGGCTCCGCTCACCGAGTGACAGCTCCTTATCAAGGGTTCTCGACCAAAAACGGAAACATTCTGGTTGGGGCGGGAAATCAGAAGCTGTGGGAGAAGTTTTGCAAGGAAGTGATCGGAAGGGAAGAGCTCATCGACGACCCGCGCTTTTTGACCAACAGCGAGCGTACGGCTAATCTGCCGGAGCTGGAAAAAATCATTGAGTCCGTACTCGTCCAACAGGATTCGCAATATTGGCTGGAAAAGCTCGATGCAGCTGGGGTGCCGTCCAGCCCGATCTATCAGTATGACGAGGCTCTAAATGACCCCCATATCCGCTCGCGAGACATGGTGATCGAGTACGAGCATCCGCTGGCGGGAACGATTCAGAGTCTCGGATTTCCAGCGAAATTTTCTCAGACGCCCGGTCAGATCAAGCGTCCTGCGCCGCTGCTCGGTCAGCATACGCGCGAGGTCTTACAGGAGCTGCAGTATTCGGAAGAGACGATCCGACAGCTGGAGGAAAACAAGGTAATCTAAATTGTGCATGAAGGGCCAGTTCCTATTTTCAGATAAGGAACTGGTCTTTTTTGAGTAGACAAGATAATTAAGCAACGTGCTAGGGCAAACTTTTTTCAAGGATACATCCTTGATCTTGACAAATACATCCATTTTTTATATCCTTGATTTGTCCTTGATTAAAGTTGGCAGTGATTAGTTATTCCACTATTCTTTAACCGCCCATTAAGAACAGAGTCTAATTGTGAAGACCGTAGAGTCTAATTGTGAAGACCGTAGAGTCTAATTGTGAAGACCATAGAGTCTAATTGTGAAGACCGTAGAGTCTAATTGTGAAGACCATAGAGTCTAATTGTGAAGACCGTAGAGTCTAATTGTGAAGACCATAAGTCTAATGTGAAGACCATTGAGTCTAATGTGAAGAGAGTTGAATTTAAACTATGATGAAAAACCTGCATTCGGGCGAAGCAGGGATAGTTGGATACAAGAAAATCACGGTAACTGGAAAAAGGCAGATTACGATACCGAAGAGCTTTTTCGATCATCTCGGCTTTGGTACTACGGTTGCAGCATATTTAAGAGACGGTGGTATTTTTCTTGAGCCTGTGAAGGAAGATGCTAACACCACGATTGATTTTGACACCAGAGAGATTGTCCGGGAAGCGATTGCGGAGGGGCTAACAGGTGATGAGTTAGCCGATGAAATTTCGCGTCGTATTATAGAATTGAATAAGCTGATGGATCGTCGTATTCAGGAGTTTGAACGTGATATGTCGGGTGATTCGGTCGACGATGGCGAGGTAGATGATTTCAATGGACTTGACGTATTCTTTGACCAAGAAATTGGAGAAAACACTAAAGAAACTTGAAACCAGACAAAGTGCCCTGGTTAGAAAGTTTGAAGAAAAACGCGACGCAATTCTTCAAACACCTACGCTAGGGTACCCGCTCAAGGAGAATCTTCGCCCATTTTGGTCCTATGATTGGATGATAAATGGAATTGCCGTTCGACTCTGCTATCTGTATGATCCGACCGAACAGCATATTTACTTCGTTTGGTTTGGTACAAGAGAAAATTTTTACGACGATGTTAAGCAATATCTGTCTTCCGTAAATTTCCGTCTATAGAAAAAATGCGATGGGCTGAGTCCATCGCATTTTTTACTACATAACATTCTTTACTACATACTGTTGCCTGACGAAGTATAAGAATACTAAAGCTCTATGATAATTTCCTTTGAAAGAAACGCCTAACGAATCCTGCTTCCGCACCTGAAGCCAACGTTTACAGAAATGTTGAAAAGCTCTTCATCTCCGCCCATAGACCTTTTGGAAGTTCATGGTACAATGAAGCCATGATCCAATCCGTTTGGGATAGGGTCCTTTTTGTACATAGACTAGGGGAACTGGTGATAGATAGATGAGAACCGAAGCGATAGTAGACCTCTCGCCGCAGGAATGGGAAGACCTGCTGCAAGAAAAAGACGAAAAACTAAAGCGCGCCCTGCGGGATCTTGCTGATGTACGCAGAGCGCTGGACAAGTCCACCATTGTGGCGATCACGGATCATCGGGGCATTATCCAGAGCGCCAATGACCAATTTTGCCGCATATCCAAATACAGTCGAGATGAGCTGATCGGGCAGGATCACCGCCTGTTGAATTCCGGTCATCATTCCAAAGAATTTTTCAAAAACATGTGGGCAACGATCGGATCGGGTCAAATATGGCGCGGGGAAATCAAGAATAAAGCGAAGGATGGTACTTTGTACTGGGTTGACACGACGATTGTTCCCTTTATGAATCAGGCGGGGAAAATCTATCAGTACGTTTCTATTCGCAACGACATCACCGACCGCAAGGCAATGGAGGCAGAAATGCTGGCGAGCGAAGCCAGGTATCGCATCATCGCCGAAAATACGTCCGACATCATCTCAGTGATCAATTCGGATGGGGATTTTTTGTATTTGTCGCCTTCGCATCAAACCCTGTGGGAACACGATGTGCCAGCTGAAAAGTTTCAAAATCTGCTCGAATGGATCGTGGAAGAGGATCGGGACATCATGAGCTATGCGATCCGCTATACGTATTCCACGGGAAAAGGCTACATGGCGGAATGCCGCATCAAATCCGAGCGTGCGGTTGCGATCTGGACGGAGACGAAGACCAGTCCGGTTTTCGACGAACAGGGAAACGTGACCAAGCTGATACTCGTTACGCGCGATATTACGGAACGCAAGCTGACGGAGGAAATGATTCATCATTTGGCCTATCATGACTCTCTGACGGACCTGCCGAATCGCCGGATGTACGTCCAGCATCTGACCAAGGAAATCATGCAGGGCAAGCGTTTCCAGTCCAACCTGGCCGTCTTGTTTCTCGATATGGACCGTTTCAAAGACATCAATGACTCCTTCGGGCACGATATCGGAGATCTGCTGCTGGTCGAAATGGCGAAGCGCCTAAAATCTTGCATACAGCCGTCAGACATGGTGGCACGTTTGGGCGGGGATGAATTCACGATTCTGCTAGGCCAGCAGGGAGACTCCAAGCGAGCGGAGGAAGTAGCGGACTTGATCATGGGACAGCTGCAAAAGCCGTTCGAGTTAAGTGGACATCTGGTGAACATCTCGTGCAGCATCGGGATCGCGCTGTTTCCGCAGGATGGCGACACAGCGGAGGACCTGCTGAAACGAGCCGACACCGCCTTGTATTCCGTGAAATCGCAAGGACGCAACGGATATTCGTTTTTCGATCCAACGATGGAGGCAAAATCGCTGGAGCGTATCCTGATGGAAAACGAGATGCGCAAAGCGATTGACCAGCAGCAATTCCACGTCTATTACCAGCCGAAAATGGATATCAGCTCCCAGAAGCTGACGGGAATGGAAGCACTCGTACGCTGGGTGCATCCGGAGCTGGGAGTCATATCTCCAGGCAAATTCATTCCAATTGCAGAAGAGAGCGGGATGATCCTCGAGCTTGGCGAGTGGATTCTGAGAGAAGCTTGTAAGCAAAACAAGAAGTGGCATGATCAAGGGCATATGCTAAAGGTGTCCGTAAACCTATCCGCGCGGCAAATTTTCCAGAAGGATCTGGTAGAGAGAATTACAGGGGTCTTGGAAGAGATTGGGCTATCGGCACAGTGGCTGGAACTGGAAATTACCGAGAGCATTTTTGTCAAAATGGAAGAAGCGACGGCGGTTCTCAAGCAGCTGCGAGAAGCGGGCATTCACATCTCGATCGACGATTTCGGGACTGGCTACAGCTCCTTTAGCTACATCAAGAGCTTGCCAGTCGATACAATCAAAATAGACGCATCGTTTATTCGGGATATTCACCATAATCAGGAGAGTCAGGCGATCGTGAAGGCGATTGTGACGATTGCGGACAGCTTGCAGATGAACGTCATCGCGGAAGGCATCGAGCTGGATGACCAAGCAGAAGCTTTGCAGCAAAACGGCTGTGCTCACGGGCAAGGCTACCTGTTCAGCAGACCGCTGGCGACGGATGATTTTGAGCAGTTTTTAGCGGAACGAAATTGAAGACGATTGTAAAACAAGCCCGGTATATCACGAATATACGGGCTTTTTGTTTCGCGTGCCAACTTCAAAGGGAACCAGCCCGCATACCTGCTATTTCTTTTTTTAGTCAAAATATGATCTTTTCTGCGGACAGCAGGATGTATCGCCAGAAGAAAAAGAAAGCCAATTGAGACTTGATCGTGTGCAGCATGGAACTCAAAAAAGTTTTGCTTGGGATGTTTCGTTTATAGGAAACAGGGTATTGAGTAATAGGAAAAAAGAATCAATAATGAAAGAGTTGATTTTTTTCGCTCCTTTTCACTATGTGTTCACAGACTGTATAGGTAAATACGACTATAACACCTTTGATTGGTTAAAGCGTTGCAGTATTCGAAATTATGACCTCAACTTAACTAAATGACTGTGGAAGCGATGATCTGTCATTCGTATGTGGGCACTTGAATGGCAGGGAGCGAGTAGTGCAACCGACCCTATTTGTTCGTAAAAATAAGGTCGGTTTTTTTGTGTGAAAATTTCTCTGTCTAGGATCCATCATTCGAAATTATTGGGGGCATCTTCTCTGGAAATGGAAAATCTATAACATGCTATTAGATCGATGCCAAGCAAGCAGCCTCCCATAAAACCTGCAGGCTTGTGGCCTGGTATTATGGCCAGTTGCCGCAAAAGATCAGCCTTCCTTTAGACAACTTGAAGAACCGCATAAGGCTGTTCATCAGTTTGCCGTGCAAGCGGTAGAATCCTATGAAAAAGGCAATCTGCTTGGTGCGCAGCAAGCGTTAGGAATGGATGTTTTTTCCCATGTCTTTTCTCAAAAACGACTTTGGATGGGGGCTCTTTTCCTGTCTGTTGGGGTGCTAGAGATATTCCATGCGCTTTCCTATAAAGGAATGCCATTCTTTTTATCGGAATGCTCTGCCTACAAGGCGACTTGGTTTTATTTGATCTCCCGTCTGACCCTCGCGATCGGGCTGCTGCTTTTTGTATTTGCAAAAGAAAAACAAGCGCTACCTTTTCATAGATGGTTGGCCTACTGCCTTTCTCTTGCCTATTCTCTTATCTGGGTATTGATTATTTTCGAAGGTGAAGGTATGTCACTACGAACAAGCATGATGCAGCGATCATCTCCATGATTGTCTCTATCGCCGAGGTGATTGCTGAGGGTGTGGAGCACGTAGACCAATTAGATTTCTTATGGGAACAACAATGTCGGCAGGTTCAGGGGTACCTATTCAGTCCCCCTATTTTACCCGAGCAGTTACCTCTGCACTTTCATGAAATACAGAAGCGTTCCATTTTCCTACCGCAGTCGTGTAGGGATGTAACGCTCCTTGTAACGTGGCTTCTACTTCACACAAATGGAAAAGGGGCACCCATATGACGAAAAAAATAATGGTTGTGGATGATACGGCATTTATGAGAAGCGTGCTGAAAAATATGATCGTGGAAGAATTTGCCTATACAGTGATAGAGGCTTCAACGGGTAAAGAGGCATTTGAAAAATACAAATTGGAAAGACCGGACCTTACCACGATGGATATCACCATGCCAGAGGTGGATGGGATCGCCGCGCTGAAACTGATCAAGAATTTTGACCCGCAAGCCAAGGTGATGATGTGCTCGGCGATGGGGCAGAAGGCAATGGTCATTGAGGCGCTGCAATTTGGAGCGGTGGATTTTATTGTGAAGCCTTTCCAAAAAGATAAAATTGTAAGCACGATTCGTAATCAAATTTCCAAGTGAAATTTTTTCAAATGCATAACGCCAGGGAACCGTTTGCACACCGATGGCGGATTTAGGGTCTTGTAATGAGCAGGCAAATGGGTATAGACTAGACGATGCTCAGGCTTTCCTTTCATTTAGAGAGTGACTGCCGAAAAGTAAGAAAAGGGAGGTCCCTCATGGGAAATTCGACGAGGAAAACCACACTCGCCATCGCTTGCCTAGTCCTGATCTGGGGTATCTCTTGGTCCATCTATAAAGCGGCGCTGCCTTATACTCCACCTCTTCTATTCGCAGGAATGCGGGCGTTCTTAGGAGGATTGCTGCTGGCAGTATTTTTAATTCCTACCTGGAAGAAAATGAAATGGCGACAGAACTGGTCCCGTTACTGTGTGTCCGCTCTGCTCAATGCGGCTCTTTTTTATGGCATGCAAACAGCGGGTCTGGTGTACTTGCCAGGTGGGCTGTTCTCGGTACTCGTGTATTTTCAGCCAGTGCTGATCGGCTTGTTCGCTTGGCTTTGGTTAGGCGAGAAGATGTCCCTTCTAAAGATCGTGGGCTTGCTGATTGGGTTTTGCGGGATTTTGGCGGTCAGTGCAGATGGCCTGCAAGGACAAATATCGATCGTCGGTGTTGTGCTTGCGATCTTGACTGCGATCAGCTGGGCACTCGGCGTCATTTATGTGAAAAGAGAGAGCAGCAAGGTAGATTCCCTGTGGATGGTTGCCCTGCAATTTGTGATTGGCGGCGCGCTGCTGACAGGAGCAGGGACTATTTTCGAGAGCTGGTCAGATATCGTCTGGAGCGGCGGCTACGTGTTTGGATTAGGGTTTGGTGCGACACTCGGCATACCCGTTGCGTTTGTCATCTACTTCCATCTGATGAATAGCGGCGATGCTAGCAAGATTGCGTCCTTCACGTTCCTAGTACCTTTGATTGCGGTAGCGACGGGTACGCTGTTTTTGCACGAGCCGTTTACGTTTTCGCTGGTTGCCGGGTTGGTACTGATTGTCTTGAGTATTTGCTTGGTAAACTATCGAAGCAAGAAACAAAAGGTTCGGATCGCATCTGAAGCTTGAAAAAGTGAGGAAAGTCAACAGGCTCGGGCTGGAAAATAGTCCCGGGCCTGTTGACTTCCATAGATACCAACACTACAATTGGTAGTGTGAGGTGAATGCAATGAAACTGCAGCACTTTAAGATGAAAGAGAGCGGCTTGAATCGTTTTTTTGGCCCGCTTGAGGCGAAGATCATGGAAATACTGTGGGACAGCCGCGAGCTCGCGCATGAGCTGAGTATTAAAGACGTACAGCAAAGGCTCGAATCGGACAAGCAAGTCAATTTCAACACGGTCATGACCGTCATGAATCGGCTGGTGGAAAAAGGCTTTCTAGAAAAAAGAGCGGCTGGGCGCTCCTCCTTATTTCAGCCCGTACAGTCCAAGGAGGATTTTATCAATAATCAATCCAAGGAACTGACGCATGAGCTGATGGAGGAATTCGGACCACTCGCGATCACGCATATGCTCGATGAGCTGGAGGATGCGGATCCAGAGCTGTTGGAGCTGCTAGAAGAAAAAATCAATTCTTTGAAAAAGGGAAAATAAGCCATGTGGGAAAATCGATCGCGAATGCTCTTTTTGTCGGGGCTTACGATAGCCGCACTCGTTTCTATTCAAATGGGTATGTACTTGTTTTACACCATGATGGGTTGGGATCTGCATTTCAACTTCCTGCAGCTGTGCAAAACGACGATTCATTCCCTTGGCTTTTCCTCGGCGGGCTATCTGCTCGACGTGCTGGTACTGTATACGTTTGTATGGGCGATCTGGATGACAGTCAGACAAATTCGGCTGTGCCGCCGGTTTGATGCGACTCTGCTGCGGAATCTGCATGTGGAAAAGACCAATCAGCTGAGAGGCGCCTATCGCTTTGGCAAAGACGATGTTTACGTGGTCAACAGTCGCGAGCCTTTGGCATTTACGGTGGGACTGCGCCGACGCCGGATTGTGCTTTCGACAGGCTTGCTGGATTTGCTGGACGAAAGAGAGCTGGCGGCCGTGATTCATCATGAAGCGTACCACGAGGAACACGCTGATCCGTTGAAGGTATTTTTCCTTTCCCTGCTTGCCAACGTTTTCTGGTACTTGCCCGTCTTAAAGCATATTCATTCGCATTACAAAGTGGTGCGTGAAGTGCTGGCTGACCGTCATGCGATGGAGCAGACAGGGGGAATGGCCGATTTGGGCAGAGCACTCCTGAAGCTGCTGAAGCAAAGGCAAATCGCTTCGGTCACACAGGCTGCTCATGTGTCCTTTGCTGATACGGCGATCAACTATCGTATTCAACGGCTGCTGGATCCGAAAAAAGAGGCACCTTTTCAAGTGCCGACAGTATCCGTATGTATTTCCCTGGGTGTCATCTTCTTGTTAAGTCAGCTTTTCTGGGTCTCCATGGCCTGATTTTTTTTACACGATTACACTACACTATGTAGTTTAAAATCAGCTTACCCAATATCTTGAAGGAGGAGTCGAAATGAGTAAGAAAACGATGCAGGAAGTAGGAGCATTGCTGGTACGTGTCATTCTGGGGCTGGTCTTCATCAATCACGGACTGGACAAGTTTCAGGCGTTGGAGGGGACAGCAGGATTTTTCTCTTCGCTGGGCATTCCAGGATGGATGGCGAATGTCGTGGCAACGATCGAGCTGTTTGGGGGAATCCTCGTCCTGATCGGGCTGGGAACACGAATCGTCCCACTTTTGTTTGCATGGATCATGATCGTCGTCATGGTTGTCATGCCAAGCGAAAGAGGATTTTTCACGGGCAACGAGCTGCACATTGCCTTGCTTACCATGTCCCTTTACCTGGTGCTCGCAGGCAGTCCTCTCTTGGCCGTAGACAAGCTGCTGCCTTTCGGGCAAAAAAGACTGGAAGAAGCAAAGTAGCGAATAAGCGAACGATGCAAGTGGCAGTTAGGAAAAGCAGTCCTGACTGCCTTTTTTGCGTAAGGACGTCCATTATTTTTTAACGATGAACGGCTGCCAGCAGCGAAATAGCAGTGAGCTCTCTGACCGAGCAGCAAACAACTGTCCAAATGGACGTGGTTGTAACGGAAAATCGGGGAAGATACTCGGGCAACACCGCAAAGTGGCGCTTTGTCTTTCAAATTGAAAAGTAAAAAACACAGTCGCTCTTATTTGCCGGCTGTGTTTTTTTACGAGCGGGATGCAGAAATGACTCACTCGCGAATCTCGCGGTAAATACCTTTTTCATAAATATATTGCAGGCAGACATCAGGCAAAAGAAAGCTGGGGTCGCCACCTTTGCGAATTTCGTCGCGTATGTAGGTCGAGCTGATGCCCATGTTGATTCCTTTGCTCATGATTAAAAAATGCTCGTCATGATTGCGCAGCAGCGGGTCCTCTGCGATCAGATCGGCGGATGGATAGCCCTCACGAGACATGACGATGAACTGAAATTGTGATACGAGCTTCTCGGCATTGCCCCAGCTAGACAGGCCCGCGAGCAGATCAGAGCCCATGATAAAGTACAGCTCGTCGTTCGGGTATTTTTTTCGTAAATGAATCATGGTGTCGTACGTATAGGTCTCTCCCGGCAAGGCGTCCATTTCGACCGTCGATATTTCAAAGAGCGGCTCTCCCAAGCTGTTCTTTTTATGCGCGCTGGTCTCAAGGGCCATCTTCAGCATGTTCAGGCGGTGCTCATCATCGGTCTGCAGCTTTTTGTCGTGCCGCAGGGAAGAGCAGGGCACAAAAATCACCTTGTCCAGGCGTCTGCGGCGCGCAACTGTGGCTGCCGTGAAGAGATGGCTGTAGGTAATGGGATCGAAGCTGCTGCCGTATATACCGATTCTCATCCAGATCGCTCCTTTTCGTCGTCATCTGCTATTACAGCGTGCAAGCGGTAGAGGTGGTGACCGTGATTCCATACGTTTCCTGAAAGTGGGCAAGAGTCTCTTCGGTGCTCTCCTCGAAGCCAGGGATTGGACTCATGCAATCGGAAAGAACGACGATGCGAGAAGTCACGTCCGGCTCCGCCTGGTAGTACTCCAGAATCTGTCGCAGGGACTCCAGTACACAGTGAGATTTTGCTTCTCCGACCACGATGATCCGATCGTAGTTTTTCAGCTCGCGCAAAAGCTCCTCGTTGCCTGGCTCGTCAGCGGGAGCCACTTCCGGTTTGATGATGCCGTACATTTCACTCAAGGGATCCTGGCCCTTGACAATTCGCAAAGGCGTCGATCGACGAGCTGCGGAATGGAAGAAAACCATATTGGCAAACTGGCTCTCCAAGGCTGCGCCATAAGAACCTTCGAGGCAATGGTACGGCCAGATGCAGAGCTCTTTTTTGCTTTGCTCCGCGAGCTTTTGGACGTAAGCAAGACTCTCCTCAGCGTCATGGACAGGCAGCCACTTTCCGCTCAGTACGTCTTCTGGTGTAATGACCGTAAAGGGGGCAGGATGATTCCCCTCTGCGTCCACCCACCAGATGGGGTGAAAGATTTGATCGGGCTGATGGGTATCGAGGGAAACGGCAATTCGTGTGATTTTCTCCAGATGTGTGTACAGAAAGCGTACTGAATTGTGTATATCTTGGTGTGAGCCAGGTACCGCCAGTTGACCCTTTTCCATAAAGTCATTTTGCATATCAATGGCCAGAAAGAGAATTTTCTCGGAATCGTTTGAAGCGGGGGAGAGCTCCTCCAAAGAGGCTTTGTCCAACAGGGTTTTCAGGCCAATCTCAGAGGAAAGTCCAATGCGGTGCTCCTCAAAAATGTCGTGAAGCGGCGTTTTCATCGCGAGGTCTCTCCTTTTCCAAAAAGGCTGTTTTCTCCATTAAAGCCAAAAAACACGAATTGCACAACCGACTGGCAGGGAAAAAAAGAAAAAGCCAACGCGCCTGCAGAGAGGCGGCGTCAGCTGCTGTTACCTAAAAAGACATGGGAGTGTTTACTGCAGGAGGGACGTGATCGGTTTCATACGGGGAACGGCGAGTTCGAGCTCCCTTTTTTGATTATGTATAAACGTCTCCTCCCAAAAGAACAGCTGGCTGTTCATAGGAAACGCGCTCTTCGGCTGCACGCGGACGTACGTGCCGTCCGGCATGAGCTGATGCGCTTTGGTATCGTCCTGAAGCATCGTCTCCAGAAGCGCTTTGATTCTTCTGCGCAAATCCCGCTGCAGGACGGGAAAGAGAATTTCAACACGCGCCATCATGTTTCGCGTCATCCAGTCTGCACTGGAAAGATAGATTTGTGGATCGCCGCCGTTACAAAAATGAAAGATGCGGCTATGCTCCAGGTTGCGTCCGACGATGCTGATGACGCGG
This sequence comes from Brevibacillus centrosporus, assembly GCF_046622605.1. Taxonomy (NCBI): domain Bacteria; kingdom Bacillati; phylum Bacillota; class Bacilli; order Caryophanales; family Paenibacillaceae; genus Brevibacillus; species Brevibacillus centrosporus. The sequence continues at coordinate 1,170,963 of NZ_CP176856.1, forward strand.
ATGTTTTCGCTGACCCCCTGGATGCCCGGGCGCAGGCAGCAGATCCCACGGACGATCAGGTCGATCTTGACTCCCGCACAGGATGCCTCATAGAGAGCCATCATAATTTCTTTATCTGTCAACGAATTCATCTTGGCTATGATATATGCCGGCTTCCCGGCAAGGCTGTTTTCGATTTCACGCTGGATGAGCGAAAGAAACGTGTCACGCAAGCCAGTAGGAGCCGTGGAAATGACTTTCCATTCAGGCGGGCAGGAGTAGCCGGACAGATGGTTGAAAAAGTGCGTCGCGTCTGTCCCAAAGTCCTCGTGTGCCGTAAACATTCCAATATCCGTATAGGTTCCCGCCGTCTTGTCGTTGTAATTTCCGGTGCTCAAGTGCACGTATCTGCGCAAGCCGTTTTCTTCTGCACGTACGACGAGCGTGATCTTGCTGTGGGTCTTTAAGCCCGCGAGTCCGTAGATGACGTGGCAGCCCGCGTTTTCCAGCTTTTTCGCCCAGACGATGTTGTTCTCTTCGTCAAAGCGGGCTTTCAGCTCCAGAAGCACCATCACCTGCTTGCCGTTGTCAGCTGCTTTCAGCAAGGCGTTGACGATCGGGGAATCGCCGCTGACGCGATACAGCGTCTGCTTGATCGCGAGTACCTTTGGATCCTCAGCAGCCTCTTGCACAAAGCGAATCACTGGATCAAACGACTCGTACGGATGATGAAGCAGCAGGTCGCGTCTTTCGATAGCAGAGAAGATGTCACCATCGCCAAAGAAATCCAGTGGCTGCTGGGGGGTAAGCGGTTCGAAACGCAGGTGATCATAGCCCTCCAGCGCGTGGAAGCGGAAGAAGAAGGTAGGGTCGAGCGGACCGTCAAACCGATAGATTTCCGGCTCGTCCAGCTCCAGCCAATCCAGGAGCGTCGCTTGCAGAAACTCGCTCATGGACGCATCCACTGCGAGGCGGGAAGGCTCTCCCATCTTCCGTTTTCTCAGCTCCTGCTCGATTGCTTCCAGCAGGTCTTCGGTTTCGTCCTCATCGATGGTCAAATCAGCGTTGCGGGTGATGCGAAATGGACATGTTTCCAGGATATTGTAGCCGCGAAACAAGCTGTCCATATGCACGGAAATGACATCCTCGAGAAGAATAAAATGCGCCTCGCCTACAGGAGAGGGCAGCTCGAGAAAACGGGGGACGACGGAGGGCACCTGAACCACTGCAAACAAGGGCCCTTCGCTGTCCACATCGTCATCCTCGAGCAAAACGGCGAGATTCAGGCTTTTGTTCAACAGCATGGGAAACGGATGGCTGGCATCTACGGCCATCGGGGTTAGCACCGGATACAGCTGGTGGTGAAAAAATGAGTGTACAAAACCCTCCTGCTCCTCGTCCAGCTGCTTCGCTTTCAGGAAGCGAATGCCTGCTTTTTGCAGCTCGGGTGTGATATCCTCCCGCAGGATCGCGAACATGTTCTGCATGACTTCATGGGTGCGCTCCCACACGGCGTGCAGCTGCTCGAGCGGTGTCATCCCCGACTTGTTGTCCGGCTTGGTAAGACCCGCTTTGACCTGGTCCTTCAAGCCAGCTACCCGTACCATGAAAAATTCATCAAAATTACTGCTGGCGATCGCAATGAACTTCAGACGCTCAAAGAGAGGATTGCTCTCACTCTTGGCTTCCATCAGCACGCGCTCGTTAAAGGCGATCCAGCTTAGTTCTCGATTAATGTAATAGTCTGGAATGCGAAAGTCCTTCATCCTGGCCCAACCTTTTTAGGAAAAATGGGGAAATTGACCACTGATCAGGACAAGTATAGCAGTCTAGTGTTAAGGGATTGTTAAGGTTTGGCAGGGCTATCGACTACGACTGGACGAAAAGAGATGGCCAGCTTCCATGCCTTGCTCAGCTTGGCGAGCGGTTCGTCCAGAAGAGAATATTCCAGAAGTCCAGCTCGTTTTCCCATGCAAAGGAGCGTTAATGGTCCGTCGTCATCCGTCAGCCGGATCGTGTGTATAGCCTGTGACATGGAGCGATCCAGCATCCGTGCCAGCAGGACGAGGTGACCGAGCTTTTCGACGAGGCTCTTGTCCGTCTTCGAAACGATGTCCGTATGCTTCGCCAGCTGGCTTTGCAGAAGCTTGTTGCTTTTAAAAGAGGCAATCATGGCGATCAGGAGTCTTTCCCGATGGGTGTACCCTGCCAAAAGTACGTGCGACAGTAAATAAAACGTATGCTCGGAAGCTTCATGGACGTTGATTGTACGCCCCACATCGTGCAGGAGTGCGGCTGCCTCCAGCAGATCGCGTTCCCCTTGCCCATACGTGTGATGACCAAACGTCTGGAGCTGATCGAACAGCGACAAGGAGAGCTTGCTGACGTGAATGGCGTGCGGCTTGTTGACCTGATAGCGGTTCATGAACTGGTCGATGCTTCGCTCATGCACCACCCGGATGGAGGTCGGAGCGGCGGTTCCCCAGACGGCTTCGGATAATATCCCGTCGCGCAGCCCCTTGTTGCTGACGATCAGCTCTGGGCTTCCTGCATGACGAAGCAGGCTCTCAAACACCGTGATGCCAGCAAGAATCACATCTGCCCTGTCCTTGGAGATTCCGGGGACCTGTCTGCGTTCTTCGAGTGTAAGCAGACTGAGCTGCTCCAATATCCCTGTTACTTGCTCGGTATCGAGCGGGTAGTGGTGGAAGCTGTCCATGCTGTATTGCACGGCCCGCTGATGAATTTTGGCTAGATTTCGGGCTGTGCCGCCGATGGCAATGATCGGACAATGCCTGTTTAGCAGCCAAGGGCAGGAGGAGTAGGCAGTGCTCAAGAAATGCTCCAGCGAAGAGAGTTCCTCAGCAGTCGGTACCTCGCTGTGCAAAAACATGCGCGTCAGGGAGACGATCCCGAAAGGAAAGCTGTGAGAGGCCAGAAGCTCGCGGTTGGAAAAAAAGGTGACTTCGGTACTCCCCCCGCCGATATCGATGGTGATCCCTTCGTCGATGCTCATACTGTTTACGACGGCGAGATAGCCGTAGCGAGCTTCGTCTTCGCCGCCGAGGACGAGGACGCTGATTCCTGTTTCTTTGGATATTCGATCGATCAGCTCGCTGCCGTTATCCGACTGGCGTACGGCAGCAGTTGCTACGGCAATGATGTCCCTTATATTTCTTGCTTCCAGCAGATCTTTGAATTGTCGCATGCAGTCGATGGTCTTGGTGATCCCCTCTTCATCCATACGGCCGTTTTGCACATGATTGCTGAGTCGCAGTCCGCGTTTGATATTGTCCACTTCTGTCACGAGACCTTGTGAATCTTGCTCGTAGACGACCAATCTGGCAGTGTTTGAGCCTAGATCAATGACACCGAAATTACGATTCATGCTACTCCCCACTTTGCGTTCTTCTGTTCTGAGTACCTCCCATTATGCCACAGATTGGAAGGGCATGCCTGCTTCGTTATGGGAGGGGAAAACAGAGGGAATCTTGCTGAAAATGTATGGACATTTATTTTGTTGATCAACTATTTTTCCTGACATGATCACGTTATTCTTTTTTCACGCGCCAGTGCTGCACTCGCCGGACATCCCAAAAAGATGTCGGTTGACAACAGCTCAAAACCTTTCTATAATCTGAGACATTCAAGAAAACGTATAAGACCCATACGGAAGAAACGCCGTGAAAAGGAAAGTAAAAAAGGGATTTGACGTCCAGAGAGTCGCCCGTAAGCTGGGAGGGCGGCCGCGAACTCTTTTTGAAAGCCACCTTGGAGCTCTGCTTTTGAAATTGAGTAGAAAGCAGCGATTAGCCTACGTTATCAGGCGCATGTCAGTAATGACTGCCAAAGTTTCCCTTTTGCGAAAAGGGGAAAAAAGCTGAGTGGTACCGCGATACCTTCGCCTCAGCAATCACGTTCATGTGAGCCATGGATGTGATTGCTGGGGCTTTTTGATTTTTAAAAGACATACGTAGAGAGAATGGAGTGGTGGGTTATGGATTCGAAAAAGCAGCGGGAACTTCTGCACTTGCTGGAAGAGGACAGCCGCATGTCAGCTGAGCAGATCGGTAAAATGCTGGCAGAGCCAACAGAGGTGATCGAAAAGGCGATCGCCGCTTTGGAAGAGGAAAAAGTCATCGTCAAATACCCCGCTCTGATCAACTGGGAGCGGGTAGAGGATCATCCGTACGTCAATGCGATGATCGACGTGAAGGTAACGCCGAAGCGCGACGTTGGCTTTGATGAGGTAGCGGAGCGCATCTGCCGTTTTCCAGAAGTAAAAGCCGTATACCTGATGTCAGGCGCGAGCTACGACTTGTCCGTGGTGCTGGAAGGAAAGACGATGCGGGAAGTCGCGACGTTCGTTTCGCAAAAGCTGGCGACGCTCGACTCCGTGGTCTCGACAGCCACTCACTTTATCTTGAAGCGCTACAAGCATGATGGGATTGAATTGGAAGATCGCGATGAAGATCGCAGAATGGTGGTAACTCCATGAGTACGCAGCTATCCGTAAAAAGCCGTTTGTCGTCTACAGTCGCTTCCCTGAAGCCATCGGGAATTCGCCGTTTTTTCGATCTTGCAGCCTCGATGGAGGGAGTCATTTCACTCGGGGTCGGGGAGCCTGACTTTGTCACTCCTTGGCGCATGCGCGAAGCATCGATCTCGTCACTGGAGCGCGGCCATACCGCCTACACATCCAACGCGGGTATGCTCGAGCTGCGGGTAGAGATCCAGAAGTATCTGGAGGAGCGTTTTTCCGTCAGCTATCATCCGGAGAAGGAGATTTTGGTGACAGTAGGAGCCAGCGAGGCGATCGATATCGCGCTGCGCGCCGTCCTGGATCCGGGAGATGAAGTGCTGGTCGTCGAGCCGTGCTACGTATCCTACGAGCCGGTCATTCGCCTGGCTGGCGGTGTGCCAGTGTTTCTGAAGACGACGATGGAAAACCAGTTCAAGCTGACACCGCAGGAGCTGGAGACGCACATCACGCCACGGACCAAAGCGATTATTTTCTGCTATCCGAACAATCCGACAGGCGGCACGATGACCGCTGAAGAGTGGAAAACCTTGCTGCCTATCATCGAGAAGCACGATCTGCTGGTGATTTCCGATGAGATTTACGCCGAGCTGACGTACGGACGCATGCACGACAGCATCGCGGCGCTTCCGGGAATGAAGGACCGCACGATTCTGATCTCGGGCTTCTCCAAAGCGTTTGCCATGACAGGCTGGCGCCTCGGCTACGTCTGCGCCACCCCTGATCTGCTGGCAGGGATGCTGAAAATTCATCAATATACGATGCTGTGTGCACCGACGATGGCGCAGATGGCAGCACTGGAGGCGCTGCGTCACGGACGCTCGGACATGGAACGGATGATCGAGAGCTATCGCCAACGCCGCAATTACGTCGTGGATGGCTTCCGTGAAATCGGGCTGAGCTGCCACGAGCCGGATGGTGCGTTCTACGCTTTCCCTTCGATCGCATCTACGGGGCTGAGCTCGGCCGAGTTTGCCGAGAAGCTGTTAATGGAAGAGAAAGTAGCTGTCGTTCCAGGCGATGTATTCGGCGAGAGCGGTAATGGTCATATCCGCTGCTCGTATGCGACATCCATGGAGCAGTTGAAAAAAGCGCTGGAGCGGATGGAGCGTTTGATGGGGAAACTGTCGTAGGCTGTCCCATATATATAGAAGAAGAGTTCTCGAAAGAAGGGTCGCTTTCTTTTGAGGACTCTTTTTGTTTCTCTTCTCGCCCGATCATGCGCCGCAGCTCTCCGAATCGCTTGGTGCCATCGTGCATGTCTGCCCACAACCGAGTTGTCATCCATGTTACGGTTTTCAGGACGTAGTCTGAAGAAAAAGCGTACTTTTCAATCCTCACTCTTTTTCGAAGAATGGGGGATGTCCTTGAAGCAGATCAAACTGCTTATGGGGCATCTTTTTCACCGTATAAGAATTTATAAGCGTACTGCTTATGAATTCTGGAGCGCATGACGAAGTGCCTCAGCGTCCGCCCCTGGCATTACTTCGGCAAAACTTTCCACTAAAACGCGGTCGCTCCTCCTTGAGGTGGCCTCGATAGAGGTTTTCTTATGATCAAAAATGAAGAGAATTAGATCTTTACAAGCGCTTCCTACGGGAGTAATATTTGTTTCGTGATAAAGACAAATGGAAGTAACCGATTCGCTGAGTCCCATTTTTGAATGGGAGCGGGGGAACCAAACGTGGAGGGACTTGTCGTGCCACATGGGGTGAATCTTGAAGATTTCGAGTAGGGTGACTCTTACACCCGAATCCGTCAGCTAACTCCGTAAGCGTACCAAGAGAGGCAACATTTACTTTGTGTATAAATGACATAGCCTAATTTCGCTATGCCCTGAAAGCCAAGTGAGTTTCCTTCTCGTTTGGCTTCTTTTTTGTTCTTTTTTTCAGAAAAAGGAGGGGGTTTAGGAAATATCTGAGTGGAAGCTGCCTACATCAAGAGGAGAAACTATCTGAAAAAGTATGTGAGGAGATCAGCATGATAATGGGGCTGAAACGACTTTTAATCGGGAGACCGATGAAGTCAAACGCACTGGGTGAAGAAAAGCTCTCGAAGGTCAAGGCATTAGCCGTTTTGTCATCTGATGCGTTATCTTCTGTGGCCTATGGTACCGAGCAAATTCTGCTTGTGTTAGTTACGCTCGGAGCTGCTGCGCTATGGTATTCCATTCCAATCTCCATTGCGGTCGCGGGACTTTTAACCATTCTTATTTTATCTTACCGCCAGACGATCTTTGCTTATACAACCGGCGGCGGAGCGTATATCGTTGCCAAAGACAACTTTGGCACATCGACTGGACTGGTGGCTGGCGGATCGCTGCTCGTCGATTACATTTTGACCGTAGCCGTGAGTACCTCGGCTTCGACAGACGCGATTACTTCAGCGTTTCCGATATTGCATGATCATCGTGTCCTGATTGCGCTGCTCATGATCATCTCCGTAACGATCCTGAACCTGAGGGGGATCACCGAGTCAGCGACGATTCTGATGTACCCGGTCTATTTGTTTGTCGTCGCGATTTTTCTCTTGATTTTGGGCGGTGCTTATCAATGGTTGACGGGAAACGTCCAAGCGCACGCACCTGTCTACGGCGCTGCTGTCCCGGGAATTACGCTCTTTCTGCTGCTGCGGGCATTCAGCTCAGGCTGTTCAGCTTTGACCGGCGTAGAAGCGGTATCCAATGCGATTCCCAACTTCCGAAGTCCGGCTCCGAAAAATGCAGCCCTGACCTTGATCATGATGGGGCTGATTCTCGGTGTGATGTTTATGGGCATCAGCTTGCTGGCTTACGTCTTTGGCATCGCTCCCAGCGCGAAGGAAACAGTCGTTTCGCAAATCGCATCCGCTGTCTTTGGCAGAGGGGTCCTGTATTATTTTATCCAGGCCGTTACGGCTCTTATCCTGTTCCTGGCAGCGAATACTGCTTTTGCAGCGTTTCCCCTGCTCGCCTTTATGCTGGCCAAGGACCGGTTTATGCCAAACATGTTCATGGTCCGAGGGGATCGGCTCGGCTTCTCCAACGGGATCATTTTTCTCGGCATTCTGTCCGCAATTTTAGTGATTTCGTTTGGCGGAGAAACTGAGAATCTGATTCCGCTGTATGCGCTCGGTGTCTTCATCCCATTTACGCTGTCGCAAGCCGGGATGATGAAGCGGTGGGTGACGAAAAAGCCTGCTGGATGGTTGGTTCCTTTTCTCATCAATACGATTGGGATGCTGACTACGCTGACGATCTGCTTGATATTCCTGATCACGAAATTTTCCCAAGTCTGGACGATCTTCATTTTTCTACCGATCGTGATTTTTATCTTTCGCAAAATCAACGGTCACTATCAGGACTTGGCAAGCGAACTGAGGCTGGACATCACGACCGACAAGCCTCAGGCAAAAGGCAGCGTCATCGTGATTCCGGTGGCGGGTATTTCGCAGGTAGTGAAAAATACCATCAGCTACGCGCAGTCACTGTCTGATGACATCGTGGCCGTCTACGTGGGCTTCAGCGATGAGGACATCAAAAAGATGGAGGAAAAATGGGAGCTGTGGAATCCAGGAGTACGCCTGATCGTTCTGCGCTCTCATTATCGAAGTATCATCAAGCCGCTGTTCAAGTTCATCGATACCGTGGAGTGGAAGAAAGCCGATACGGATCATGTGACGGTCATGATCCCACAGTTCATCACAAAGCGTTGGTGGCATAATCTGCTGCATAACCAGACCAGCTTTTTCTTGCGGGCGTATTTGTTTGCCCGGCAGGATGTGAAGATCGCGACCGTACCGTATCGTTTGAAAAAATAAGCAGAAATTGAAAAAAGGCTGTCCCCGCGAAAGGGATTGCCTTTTTCGTTTATACAACGATCGTCGTGACGAGCTGTGTAACCAATGCAGCCAGGATCATGGAAATACTGGAAACCGTTCCGGTCAATGAGCCGATTTCAAAGGCTTTGGACGTCCCTGCCCCGTGTGCGCTCGTACCCAGAAGAACCCCACGGGCGATGTCATCCTGAATGCGCAGATAGGAAATGATGTACGGACCGATCACCGAGCCGAGCAGCCCTGTAATCAGGACGAGGACAGCTGTGATCGAAGGGACACCACCAATCATTTCAGACACGTTCATGGCGATCGGTGTAGTGATGGACCGCGGGATCAGACTGAACATGACTTGTTTGTCTACATGCATCAGCAAGGCCAGCAAGGCGGAAGAGACGACGGCGACTGCAGAGCCTGCTGTGACACTGACTACGATTTGTGAAGCGTGTTTTTTCAGCAACGGAAAATGCTTGTAGAGCGGTACCGCGAATGCGATGGTAGCAGGCTGCAGCATGTACGCCAGCCATTTTCCACCTGCGTTGTAGGCTTCGTATGCCGTATGAGTGCCGAGGATCAGAAAGACCAGTGCGACAGGGGTGAACAGCAAAGGTGAAAACAAAAGAATCTGTTTGTAGCGATAGAGCCTTTTGGCAATCAGATAAAGAAAGATAGTGATGAAGAAGCCTAAGATTCCGCCAATCATGATTGTGAATGCTCCTTCCGTTTGGCAATGCGCTGTGCCAAAAGACCGCTTGCGGCCATGACGATGGCTGTGCCAAATGCGATGACGATAAAGATTTGAAAGCCTTCATGGAGCATCAGATTTTGGTACGAAATAATTCCCACTGATGGCGGGATGAAAAACAGCAGCAGCTCTGCCAACAGAAAGCTCGCTCCGGCGTCAATCCACTCCAGGCGAATCCACTTCATCTGCAGCAGAAAAAACACCAGAAACATGCCGATGATACTGCCAGGAATCGCGATGTCGAGCCATTCCACTAGGATGTTCATCAGTATGGAAACGATCACGAAAAATGCAGTTTGTGCAATAATTTTGAGCCATTTTCTCAAGATGTCCCTCTCCCTCTAGGAAAAGTGTACATCGTCCTAAACTATAGGTAAAATGCATATATAGAATTATTCGCATTCACGATATCTATCGTTCAGCGGAGGGGTGTCAGGTGGATATCCGTCATTTGCAATATTTTTTGGAAGTTGCCCGTCACAACAGCTTTACGAAAGCAGCACAAGCCTTGTATATCACCCAGCCGACTATCAGCAAGATGGTCCGAAATCTGGAAGAGGAGATCGGTGTTGAGCTGTTCGAGCGGGTTGGGAAGCGGGTCTCTTTGACCGATGCCGGGTGGGTTCTGTTCTCGCAGGCGGAGGTGATGGTCAAATCGTTCGAAAACATGACGGTCCATATTAATGAGCTGATGGATCTGAAAAGAGGGCGTCTGCGGATCGGACTTCCGCCTATGGTCGGGGCGAGCTTTTTCCCGCAGCTGATCGGGCAGTTTTGCGATCAGTATCCAGGGATTCGTCTGGAGCTGTTCGAAGCAGGTTCCAATAAGGTAGAGGCGGATGTGGACGCAGGCATTCTGGATTGCGGCGTGATTCTGCTGCCGGCGAGAGAGGGCGTCTTTGACTACTATTCGTTCGTAAACGAAAACATCATGCTGGTTGTGCATCCTTCCCATCCTTTTGCCGATCGGTCCGAGGTGCCGTTCAGCGATTTGGAGGGAGAGCGGTTCCTGCTTTTTCACGAGGACTTCGCACTGCATAACCGGATCGTGGATGAATGCGTGAGGGCCGGCTTCCACCCCCACGTCGTCTACAAAAGCTCCCAATGGGATTTTCTCAGTGAAATGGTCGCCGCCCATATCGGGATCACCCTTTTGCCCGAAACGATTTGCAGCGAGCTGGACACAGAGCGTTTTCGCATCCTTCCGTTGGTGAATTCCTCGCTCAAATGGCATCTCGGGATGATTTGGCGGAAAAACGCCTACCAGTCCTTTGCCATGCGGGAATGGATCCGCTTTTCGCAGGAGAGCCTGCCAGCTCGCTATACGGCCAAATGATCAAATAAAAAGCTCCTGGTCAACCATTTCAGGGAAGTGGGAGACCGGGAGCTTATTTCATACAGTCAGATGTATAAGATTCTTAGCCAAGTTTCTGATGCTAATGGGTGTTCTCGTCCATGCTGAAGTCCACTTTTTCGAGGGGAACCAGCTTGGTCTTCTTGCTGAACTTGTACACCAGCCAGACTACGAGGAACAAAGGCAAGCCGATGTAGGAGACCATAGCGCCGTTCCAGTCGATGGCCTCCCCTGTAAACGCCGTGTAGTTTTGACCGACAATGACCACACAGCAGATGATGAAGGCGAAAATCGGGCCAAACGGGAACCATTTCGCACGGTAAGGAAGCTCGGACAAATCGCGGCCTTGGGCGAGGAGCGCCTTGCGAAAGCGATAATGGCTGACTGCGATTCCCAGCCAGGCGATAAAGCCGGACATCCCGGAGGCATTCAGCAGCCACACGTACACAGCGCCTTCCCCGAAGAGCGAGGATAAAAAGGCGAGTGCCCCGATGAGTGCGGTCACGATCAGCGAGTTGATCGGAACACCGCTGCGGGTTACCTTTGCAAACCATTTGGGAGCCTTGCCTTCTTTGGCGAGGACCCACAGCATCCGGGTCGAGGCATACATTCCTGAGTTTCCTGCCGACAGCACGGAGGTAAGAATGACCGCATTCATAACCGATGCAGCGAAGGCGAAGCCTGCCTTTTCAAACACGATGGTAAAAGGACTAATGGCAATATTGGTGATGTCCCCACTGATCAGATTCGGGTTGTCGTACGGTACCAACAATCCAATGATCAGGATCGCCAGAATGTAGAACAGCAGGATGCGCCAGAAGATTTGGCGGATCGCTTTGGGGATGCTGCGAGCCGGATTTTCACTTTCGCCTGCCGCGACACCGACCAGCTCTGTACCTTGAAAGGAGAATCCGGCGATCATGAAGACGCCGAGAATCGCCATGAAGCCACCGTTAAAAGGCGCTTCTCCTTTGGTAAAGTTGGTGAATCCGACTGCCTGTCCGCCCATGATGCCGAAAATCATCAGCACACCGATGACGATAAAGACGATGACTGTAATGACTTTAATCAGAGCAAACCAATACTCCGACTCACCGAAAGACTTTACGGATAGGGCATTGATAACAAACATGAGGACGAGGAACAGGGCGCTCCAAATAATCGACGGAACATCCGGCAGCCAATACTTCATGATCAGGGCAGCAGCCGACAGCTCGACGGCGATGGTAATCGCCCAGTTGTACCAGTAGTTCCAGCCGAGCGCAAAGCCCAATGACGGATCGACAAAGCGGGTGGCGTACGTACTGAAGGAACCGGAGACAGGCATAAAGGCTGCCATTTCCCCGAGGCTGGTCATCAGGAAGTACACCATGATACTGATGGCGATATAGGCTGCCAGAGCTCCGCCAGGACCCGCCGTATGAATAGAGCCGCCGCTCGCGAGAAATAGTCCCGTACCGATGGAACCGCCGATGGCAATCATCGTCAGATGGCGAGCTTTCAGGCCTCGTTGCAATTGATTGTCTGACATTCTTGTGATGCACGACCTTTCTCTAGGGTGTTTGTAGACAGGGAGAACAAAAACGAAAAACCGCCTCAAAGCCAAAGAATGGCACAGGGCGGTATTAGCCAATCCCCACCATGTCTTCACTGAAGATAGCGCACCACGTTTGCCGGGCAAGCAAACGTGACAGTTCTGTCCCTTTCGAGAACAGACCCAGCCCATGAGCACAGCGATGCACAATGGACTTCGGCGGATTTTCCCTCTTCTGTAGTCTTAGATTTCGTCTGAATCTCGTACAGAATACTATAAAAGCCGCGACCTCTATCCTCACCGTGAATGATGAGGATGATTATATGAAATTGATTGATTCATAAACTATATAAAATTTTGCATCAGGAATCAATTAGAAAAAATCGGGATCGTTTCTACAGGAAGGTCCGTTTAGCAGGCCAGGAGCCTTGCAGCTTGCGGATTTGAATGATTTGTCCCGTGTGAAAGGCATCGTGCAGCATGATGCTCATGACGCTTTGGCTGGCGGGAATGGAAGGTAGAGCTTGATCGAGATCATGTTCGCTCAAGGAAGCCAGTTTTTCCTGAATCTGACGATGGACATCCTCCATGCGCTGCATTGTTTTTTCCCAAGCCTCCTCATCCGCGGCACCGCCAGAAGGCACAAACGTATCGTCATTGGTTTCTGCCGAAAGGGGAAACTCCGTGCCCAAGAGTCGGTGTAGCAGTCGTTCTTTGAAGAACAGCAGATGACTGACCGTTTCCCAGATCGTGTTTGCTGCTTCGCCGGTTGGACGCCAGCTTGCCTGGGCAGCCGTCACGCCAGCTAGTGCACCGCGCAAAGGGGGATACCAGTCTTCCTGTTCATACGTATACATCCAGTTTTGCAGCAGCAATTCTTTACGACTCATTTGTCCATCCTCCTCGTCTGTAAAACAGATTGGTGCAGCGGTATAATAAGGCAAAGACACAAATGTTTGTAACTTACGAAATTCATTTTGATCGTTACGTTAAAAACATATCATAACCGAATACTGGAAACAAGAGAGAAATCAAGCGTGTGGAAAAGAGATGGGGACTGCAGAAATGGAATGGTTATGCATCGATTTTTTGAATAGTGACTGGCGTGATTGGCGTGGTTCTGGCCGCAGAGAAAACAGGCTGGAGAAGGAGGAATGGGTAGCTGATTTTTTGCAGCAGTGGAATCTGCAAGCTCCTTTGCCTGTCGAGCAAAAAATGGGAGCCAAGCTGCTGAATTTGCGGGAGTGTATGAGACGAATGACGGAGTGTACGGTTCGCGGGGAAGCTGTGGTCCCAGAGGATCTGGAGGCATTCAATCTGGTGCTTGCTCTTGCGCCTTTTTACCCGCGTTTGCTGCATGACGAGGGGGGCTATCATCTGGAAGAAGTGACCCCTGTGCATGGCTGGGAGCTTGTCATGTCTCGAATTGCCCGTTCGTTTGTAGATCTTCTCGTACATGAAGAAGCCAGCCGGATCAAAATATGCGACAATCCGGATTGTCAGTGGATCTTTTTTGATGAGAGCCGCAATCGCGTACGGCGCTGGTGCGACGACAAGATGTGCGGAAACATCATGAAGGTACGACGGTTTCGTGAACGGCAAAAGGAAAAAGAAAAAGGGTGAGGCGCAGCTGCGTTTCGCCCGAAGACAGGGAGGCTCCGATGAACCAACGCGTGCTTTGGCTGCTATCGATCGCTCAGTTTCTTTCCATGCAAGTCTGGTTTAACTTTTCTGCCATTATGCCTCTCGTTCAAGAGCAGTGGCAGCTCTCCTCAACACAGTCTGGGATCATCGTTGCGACCTTTCATCTGGGCTATGTGCTTGCCGTTATTTTTTACAGCTTTGCCAGTGATAAGTACAACCCCAAATATTCGTTTGCCTACGGCTCATTGGTGGCGGGAATCAGCGGACTGCTTTTTGCGGCCTTTGCAGAAGGCTTTTGGTCGGCCATGATTTTACGCCTGCTCTCAGGGATCGGGATTGCGGGTGTGTACGTGCCAGGGATGAAGATGGTGGCACAGCTGTCCCCGCCAGCTTCGCGTGGAAAAGCGATGGGGATCTTTGTAGGCTCCCTCGTGGTTGGATCGGGATTTTCTTTGTTTGTTTCAGGCGTCCTGCAAAATGCATGGGGCTGGCAAGGGGTCATCCTGGTTACCTCTTGCGCTGCGATTCTGTCGTGTGTCTTGATCCTGGTGTCCAAAATACCGGTTGTGTCGCTTTCCTCGACGCCTGTGACGCTTGCCCTGCTTAAAAAAATAGTGGCCAAAAAGAACTTGCTGGTCAACTTCGGCTATGCGGGTCACTGCTGGGAGCTCTATGCCATGTGGGCGTGGATCGGACCGTTTATGGTCTATTTTTACCAGCAAAAAGGGATCGCTAATGCGCTTACCTGGGGGAACCTCAGTGCTTCGAGCATCGTGATGATCGGCGGGATCGCCACCTATTTCGGAGGAATGCTTTCCGATCGCTGGGGAAATGTACGAGCCATCCGTCTGTTTATTTTGCTCAGCATTGCTTGCTCTTTTTCCATTGGGTGGATGCTCCTCGCTCCCATCTGGCTGGTTGTCGCGGTTGCCTTGCTCTACGGCTTTACGATTATCGCGGACTCTCCTATTTACAATAAGGCGATCGCGGATATTACCGACCCGGAGGTACTCGGCGTGGCACTCGGAGTGCAATCCGTTTTGGGCTTCAGCTTTACGATTATCTCGCCGGCTGTCTTTGGTTTGTTTCTCGATCACGGCAATTGGGGAGTGGCCTTCACCGTCATTGCGTTCGGCACATTGATTACCCCCTTCTGTATACGCGCTTTGCAAGCCGCCGAGGTGCCTCTGGAAAAAAGCTGATCGGATCGTAATTTCAGCAAAAAGCACGCTTCAAAGGAAAATGGGCACATGATGACCGAAATTGAGACATAATAAAAAGCAAACGGTATGGGATCGGAAATGAGGTGACAGCGTGGGGCGTTATCGCAAGAGGTGGCTGCAGGGCTTTGTTCTAGTCGTACTGATCGTCGCCTGTGCAGCTATCTGGTATTTGCGGCCTTACCCGCCTGATCAGGCAGCCAAGTCGGCGATGCAGGGGGGAGAAGGTATCACGGTCATCGATACAGGGGATTGGTTGGTCTTTGAAGGCGGGGAAACACGTGAGCCGGGCATTATTCTTTACCCGGGAGCCTTGATAAAGCCTGAGAGCTACGCCCCTCTCGCTCGGTCGCTTGCGGGAGACGGCTATCGCGTGTTCATCGCCAGGATGCCGCTGAATCTGGCCGTGAGTGACGCAGAGAGGGCCAATCAAGTGCTGAAGGCCTATCCGCATCAGTCGTTCGTGATCGGGGGACATTCGCTCGGGGGTGTCATGGCTGCACGATATGCCGTGAATCATCAAGATCGTATCGCGGGCGTCTTTTTTCTGGCAGCTTACCCGGATAAAAAAGGGGATTTGAAGGAAAGCGGGATTCCTGTGCTGTCCTTGCTGGGCTCGCGGGATGGTGTCGTCGATCGACAGGCGTACGAAGCGGCCAAGAGCTACCTGCCAGATAGCACGAGCTACATGACCATCGAAGGGGGAAACCACTCCCAGTTTGGCAGCTATGGCTTTCAAGAGGGCGATCAGCCTGCCGCGATTACGCCACAGGAGCAATGGCAGCAAACCGTAGCAGTGATCAAGGAATGGCTGCAGACGGCGGTCAATCTTCCCGAGGAAGAATTCCCGAGATAACGCCGACGATCCGTATGTTTTCCGATGGCAGAATGAGAGGAGAATCCTCATTGCGGGTCGTAGTGAAGCAGCACTCCACAGGGTTGACATCAGCTGCGATCCGAACGAGAAATTGTCCCTCCTGACGAACCAGCACAGGTCTGCCGATGATGGGTTCCAGCGAGTAGTCGCTGATCAAGAGAGCATTGCCCGGGAAAATTCCGATTCCTGCAAGTCCATGATCACGCATGATGAGAGCAAATCGAGCGGTATGGTAGCTGGCTACACGCAGGGAGGGCAAGAGGGACAGCTCCTCGTCAGATTCCAGATCCATCTCAAAAAAATGCGTGCTGTAAGCATCGCCTGCAATAAATACGTGTTTCAACGAAAAAGCCTCCTTCTATAACAATGCCTACCAGAAAACAGGCAAGCCCTTTGCGTGCAGACGCGACAATACGCGATCAAACCGGCAGCGGGCGAGCGACAAAGGAACCTGAAAGCGCTCTGCCAAATACGCGGGAGCTTGATAGCGGTTGCATTCAGCAAGCAGGGGAGGAATCATGAAAAGGGGAAGCAGCAAATGTTCAGCGAAGTGATTGGCTTGCGACTCCTGCCAGTCGATCATCCAGGTATGGCTGTGGGGCTGAACTCCTACATGGAGCAGCAAATGCCCCAGCTCATGGGCAATTTTCACGCGCTTGTGAGTGTGATCAAGACGCTCATCAACCGCAATGACATAACGATCGGCAATCGTCGGGTGAGCATGCGCTCTGCTGCGGCCATCCAGCTCCCAAATTTCGATCCCGTAGGTGGAACAGAGACGATGCAAATCGATCTGCTCCGGTTCTTCTATCCTGAGGTGCTGCAGCAGCAGGTAGACGCGACTTTCCAGCCACGTTTTTGGCTCACCAATTTCCTGTAGAATAGCAGCAAGCATCTGAAACCTCCTGTATCTATTCGGAACGTACGTTCTGTTTTGGGCGGAAAAGAAAACCCCGTTTCTGGGGCTATTTTTTTTTCAAATTTTCCGTGATGTCGAACAAGGAAGGAGAGCGATCTTCCCTGACATGGCGAGCCTTCCATTGCTTTTTCAGATCGTACCAATAGCGGCGAATTTCCTTTTTCTCCTCTTCAGAAGCTTCTAAATAGCCATCTAAAAAGTAATAATCATCAGGATCGTCAATTTTTTCCTGCAACAGCTCGTCCAACGAACGTTTTTCTCCAGAATCCGAAGCAGGAATCGAGGCTGGGGAAGCTACGTCCGTGCGACCCAATAGCCAATCGGTTGTGACGTTTAGGATGTCCGCTAAGTGTCGCAGCATGTCATTGGGAGGGGTACTGTGGTTGTTCTCGTAGTTGCTGATCGTCCCTTTTGTCGTGCAGACATGTTCTGCCAACTCTTCCTGGGTGAGACCTTTTGCCTTACGGGCTGTGCGTAAGCGCTGGGATAACATGGAATGTTGCCAGTCCTTTCTGTGGATATACAAGAATATTGTACTCATTTGCGCGAAAAAAGAAAAGGCAGGATTCCGAATGATTCGTCTAGGAATTATCTGAATTTCGCCATTTTCAAGCTGCTCTTAATATATTATCATTGAGTATAATTCCACGAATATCTACACTTACACGCAAAGGGGAAAATATTACGCGATGTTTAACGAACGGAAAGCGTTGCAGATGACTTTGCAATCCTTGCTGGAACAACGTACGGTACTGCGCCGGCAGTATGTAGATCAGGATAAGCAGCTAGGAATGGACATCAAACAGATCTTAATTCGAATCCGGGAGTTGGATGGCCAAGAAGGAATGGTGGGCAGTGAGGATGCCGAGGAAGAGGCAGCCACTGCAGCAGATGAAATCCCTGTGGAACTAACGAGAAGAATGAAAATAAGAAAAGCTCACATACGGCATAACTATCTCGAAGTAGCGCAGCACATCGAGGACTTGCTGCGAGAGTCGATGATGCCGATGTCATTGGTGGAGCTTTGTGATGAATTGAAAAAGCGACATAAGGTAGACTTTGCAAGTCCGTACATAGGTGTCCAAAAGTCGCTGAAATATTTACCCCAAGTAAAAATTGAGAAGGATGGTCGAAAGCTGACCTTCTCTTTGTAAGTAAAAAAGGGCAACGTGCAAGCCGCACGAGCCCTTTTTCTATTTGAAAATATTCCCCTTTAAAGGCTCAGGCAGAGGGAGGAGGACCTGCCCGAGCCGTAATGGTTGTCAGTTAAGTTATTGCAAGAAAGCTTTCAGCATCCAGATATGTTTTTGCAGGCTGCTCGAGATGGCGAGCAGCATATCGGAGGTCGCTTCGTCGCCGGCTTCTTCTGCGGCAGACATCGCATCCTTCAGCTCGTC
Source organism: Brevibacillus centrosporus (assembly GCF_046622605.1). Classification (NCBI taxonomy): domain Bacteria; kingdom Bacillati; phylum Bacillota; class Bacilli; order Caryophanales; family Paenibacillaceae; genus Brevibacillus; species Brevibacillus centrosporus. The sequence continues at coordinate 1,188,985 of NZ_CP176856.1, forward strand.
CACCACAAGGGTGAAATCTTGAACAATACTTGTGACCATCTGCTCGGCGGTCTCGTTACCGGTGGCTTCGGCGATGCTTGCTGTTTGCAGACAAACAGACAGGGTTGCAACTGGCTTTCCACCGATGCTCAGGACGCGCTCGGCCAACGTATCGAGGTTGGCACTTGCCTCGTTGTAAAGCTCTTCAAATTTTTGATGTAGGGTAAAGAAATGCGGTCCTTTTACATTCCAGTGAAAGTTGTGCAGCTTTGTATACAGAACAGTCCAGTTTGCGACTTGTTTGTTCAGGACAGTGGAGATGTTTACTTCAACAGTTGTTTTCATATTAGAATCTCTCCTTGTTTATAATTATTATTGATTAATACTTATTATAAACTAATGCCCATCAATGTCAACCCGCCTAGAGAAGATCATTGAAAAAAACAGGCTACTGAGAGAGGACAAACATACAAACAAGATGCGTTTTTTTTCGTATGAATATTAGTGATTACACAGGAGGAGGTTGGCAGTATGTTGAACATCGATGAACGCGATGAAGAAGAGTACGAAGAAGCCGAAGCAGAAGAAGAGGTAGAAGAAGAGGAAGAAGACGAAGAAGAGGACGAAGAAGGCGACGAAGAAGAAGAGGACGAAGAAGGCGACGACGAAGAAGACGAAGAAGGCGACGAGGAAGAAGAGGACGAAGAAGGCGACGAAGAAGAAGACGAAGAAGGCGACGACGAAGAAGACGAAGAAGGCGACGAAGAAGAAGACGAAGAAGGCGACGACGAAGAAGAGGACGAAGAAGGCGACGACGAAGAAGAGGACGAAGAAGGCGACGACGAAGAAGAAGACGAAGAAGGCGACGACGAAGAAGAAGACGAAGAAGGCGACGACGAAGAAGAAGGCGACGACGAAGAAGTAGAAGACGAAGAAGGCGACGACGAAGAAGAGGACGAAGAAGGCGACGACGAAGAAGAGGACGAAGAAGAAGAGGACGACAATTAACCTCTCTTTTATACGGAAAGCAGATTTCATTAAAACAAAGCTTGGGGAAATCCCAAGCTTTTGTCTATTTTCAGGAGTGGGCATGCTTGACAAAGGAACCCATGTAAGAAAAAGTAGTGGGAAGATCGTCGCCTGTACGCAGGGGAACGGAGGGGCACATGCAAGAAACAACAATGAAAGCCGTCATTCTCGCTGGCGGGCAAAGCAGCAGAATGGGAACGCCAAAAGAACTGCTGCGATGGCGGGGCGGAACCATTCTAAGCGAGCTGATCAAGGAAGTGAGGGCGCTGGGGCTGGAGTGCCTGGTGGTTTCCAATACGCCTGAGCGATTGAAAAGGGAAGACATCAAGTCAGCCGAGGTGCAAGTCACACCTGACCTGGTTCCGTCAGCCGGTCCCGTCAGCGGCATCGTGACTGCCTTTCGTGCAACAGAGGAAGACGTGCTGCTCCTTTTATCCTGTGATCTTCCTTTTATGGATCGAGGGCAGATGGAAAAGCTCATTCATTTCGCAAAAGGCTGGAAAGACTGGGATGTTGTGGCCGTCAAACAAAACGGAAGGCTCCATCCTTTATGTGCCTTGTATCACCGCAGGACTCAGCCGTTGTGGGAGCAAGCCTTGTTTGAAGGTCAATACCGGGTCATGCACACACTCGACAGACTGCGCGTACATACCACTCCCGAAGATCTTCTCGAGGAATGGGCTGCCTTTAATGCAAACACGCCCGAGGAGTATCAGACCGCACTCGAATTGGAGAAAAAGAGAAAAAGAGAAGACGGATAGCCTTCTCCGAAACTTTCATAGCAGCTCATGCTTGTCTGGGACTGGGAAGCAGCCAACGGAGTATTTCACTCAAATCATCCATACAAGCGTCTGCCTCGACTTCGACTTCCTGGTCAAACAGCTCGTTTCGTTTCCAGATGGCTTTCATTCCGACGGCATGCAGGGTCGGGCTTGCGTAGCTCTTCCCATTCCGAAATGAGGATCTCGTCAAACAGATGATCGATACACAGCGCTTGGAGATTCGCGAATTGAAAATCACCATAGCCATTTGAGATTAACCCCAGCTTCACACCGGCCGCTTTGATTTGCGTCAAGGTAGGTAACAGATTCGGAAACGGCACACAATGTCTGGGAAAACTCCCGATCCAGCAGGGTTCCATCCAGATCAAAGAGTATGGCTTGAACAGACAAGGTAAGCTCCTCCTCCATGCCCTAATTCGCCGCAACCTCAATTCGATGCGCGTGGGTGTAGACGTTCATCTTGTCTTGGCGGATAAAACCGACCGCCGTGATGTTCAGCTCCTCGGCCAGCTGTAGTGCGAGATCGGTAGGTGCAGATTTGGACAGGATGATTGCTGCGCCGATTTTGGCTGCCTTCAACAGCACCTCGGAGGAAATGCGCCCTGAAAAGACCAGAACCTTGTCCTTCGTCTCGATCTGGTCCTGCAGACATTTTCCATAAATCTTGTCCAGAGCGTTGTGCCGTCCGATATCGGAATACTGGAGCAAAACCTGATCGGCTGTGCATAGTGCTGCGTTATGAACCCCACCTGTCTGGCGGTGGATGTCGGACGAGGATTGCAGCTCGCGCATGAGCTGCATGCATTGCCCAGGGGTGATGGAGATGGCACCTTCCGCAGGCTTGGCGGTACGGGCGTCACTGAAAAAGTAAAACGACTGCCGACTCTTACCACAGCAGGAAGTAATTCTGCGCTTGGAATAAAAGCTTTGCGAGAGGATCGTTTCCTTGTGCAGATCCACATAGGCAAAGCCCTGCGCCTCATCGATAACGAGCTGCTTGATTTCCTCAAAGCTTTTGATGGCGCCCTCTGCTGCGAGAAAGCCGATGACCATCTCCTCGAGATCAGCGGGGGTACAGACGATGGTTGCGAACTCCTCGTCGTTTAAAAAGATCGTCAGCGGGTATTCTGTGACGATCTCGTCCTCTTCCCACGCATGCTGATCGAGGGAAATTTTCAGCACCGGTCGGTGGATCGTCTTTTCGAGATTTGTCATGATGGCCTCCTTTTTTGCTAAAAACAATTTGGTGAAATCGTTTATTTTAGAGGAATATATTGTAGAGTGAGCGCTTACATGGTAGTATACTATTTGAGATTTGTATTGTCACAAAATTTTCATGATTTCAAACTCTTGTACATCCGAGAACGGAATTGACACGGGATAGCGATCCTGTCACCGGTTTATTTCGATCCTCGCTTTCATTTGAATAGTGAGCACTTGCTGGTTGATGCTGAAGTAGCGTTCCTGCTGATGATTAACTGCTGTGTTTCACCACATTCTCTCTTTTTGCATGCAGCGAAAAGAAGAACGTGGGTGAGCGCAGCAGTTTTTCTTTTTTTAGAAAGCAGCTCTGGTGATTAGTAGCCGGGCCATTATCTATCATCGTAAAGGAGATGTGTCAAATGGGGCAACACGCGAAAAATCGTTGGTTGATTGCACTAGCAGCGGTTGGGATCCACATTTCGATCGGTTCCGTTTATGCATGGAGTGTGTTTACGAAGCCGATCACCAAGCAGTTTGGGTGGGGATTGACAGATGTCCAGTTCACCTTTAGTATCGCCATCCTTTTCTTGGGGCTGTCTGCTGCTTTTCTCGGCCACTATGTGGAAAAGCACGGACCGCGCAAGGCAGGTACACTCGCCTCGATCTTTTTTGGTATCGGAATTATCGGATCCGGTCTGGCTATCCAGCTAAGCAGTCTGCCGCTCCTCTATTTATGCTACGGCGTTCTTGGAGGGATTGGTCTTGGAGTAGGTTATATCACACCTGTATCTACCCTTGTCAAATGGTTTCCGGATCGTCGCGGTCTTGCTACAGGGCTCGCCATTATGGGCTTCGGCTTCGCTTCGATGATTGCAAGCCCGATTATGAACGCACTAATTGAAGGCGTGGGCATCGCCAATACCTTCTACATTTTAGGAATTATCTACTTCGTCGTCATGTTCACCTCTGCTCAGTATCTCTCTCCACCGCCAGTAGGCTGGGTCCCTGCAGGATTCTCGGCGAATGCGGCTGAGGGGAAAAAGCAAATCAAGAAGGACCTGTGCCAGTTGACGGCCAACGAAGCGATCAAGACCCGCCGTTTCTACTGGCTGTGGCTCATGCTCTTTATCAACGTGACTTGCGGAATCGCCGTCATCTCCGTAGCCTCCCCGATGGCGCAGGAGATGGTAGGGATGTCGGTAGGAGCAGCTGCCCTGATGGTAGGGCTCAATGGCCTGTTCAACGGTGGAGGACGCATCGGCTGGGCATCGCTGTCGGATTTCATTGGCCGGCCAAACACGTACACGGCGTTCTTTGCGATCCAGATGGTCTTGTTCTTCCTGCTGCCAAACCTGACCAATCCCGTCCTGTTCATGATCGCGATGTTCGTCATCATGACGTGCTACGGCGGAGGTTTTGCCTCTATCCCAGCTTATATCGGTGACTTGTTCGGCACGAAGCAGCTCGGTGCCATTCACGGTTACATCCTGACGGCGTGGGCAGCTGCTGGTCTGGCAGGACCGATCTTTGCTGCATGGGTGCGCAACACTACACAGAGCTACACAGGTACATTGAGCATTTTCGCAGCTATGTTCGTCGTGGCTCTGGTTATTTCCCTGATTATCCGGCTTGACATCAAAAAATTGCAGGCAGAAGCCAAACAAAGAGAAAACTCTGTTGAATTGGCTGGCTGAACAATGGTAAAGTCGTAGTAGAGAATGGAAAAGAAGTAAAGGTGAGTTTCCTAGATGAATAAGTTCGAAGCAGAGTTCAGCAATTTGGTCAGAGCTTTCCGCAAGCGCCACATGGGTAAGGGACCGAGCAAGATTAACACCACGTTTTGCAAGAACTGGGCGATCTGTGAAATGGAAGGCAACCTTTCGCCGGTGGAAAAGTTCATCGCCACTTCCGAAGAGGGAAAGCAGACGTTGCGAGCTGCACGGACCGAAATGGTCAAAGAGATGTACCGGAAGAACACGCCAGTAGACATGGAGAACTTTTTGGGAGCCAAGCTCGTCGATTTGTTCGTCGACATTGATATTGAACGTGATTTCGGGATGTCGATCTTTGTATTTGATCAAGATATTGAGAAAAAATGGAAAAACGAGCCGTAAGTCTAAACGAAGCAGCGACCCTGTTCACTGATTTAGACGAAACGGGTTTCGCGAACAAACACGCAGTTGAGACTAGGTAGCGAACCTGCCTTAGACAACCACCGTGAACACGCTCTTCTCCTCAGGACAAGGGACGGTTTATGGTGGTTTTTTGCTTGAATGAGAAGACGAGAGCAGGGAAAAGAGAGGAGTAATGGAAATGGGCAAAACCAAGCATAGCGGGCCCATCAAGCTGGACACATCATGGGAGCCGTCACTGTGGGCGTCCTTGATGCCGATGGGGCTGGGAAAAATAAAACCGCATCACATCCGCGACACGATGAAGGTCATGTACGATAACCGGGACAATCTCGGATACGCCTATCGCATTTTGACACAAGGGGTATGCGATGGCTGTGCACTCGGCGTTTCCGGTTTGTACGACCAGACATTGACGGGGCCGCATCTGTGCACGACCCGTTTGAACGTGCTGCGTCTCAATACGATGCCTGCCATGGATACGAAGTGGCTGGAGGACGTGAGCGCTATGCAAAAGCTGTCCAGCGTGGAGCTGCGCAAGCTGGGGCGAATCCCGTTTCCGCTGTCCCGCAAGCCTGGCGAGAACAAATTTACCCGGATTACCTGGAACGAAGCCCTGAACCGCATCGCACATAAAATCAAAGGAATCAATCCCAAGCAGCTGGCTTTTTTCCTGACTGCACGCGGCATTACCAACGAAGTGTACTATACCGCGGCAAAAATGGCGCGATTCCTCGGGACAAACAATATTGATAACGCTTCCCGCATTTGCCACTCCCCGAGTAAAACCGCTTTGAAGCGTACGCTCGGCATCGGGGCATCCAGCTGCAATTACCAGGACTGGATCGGCACAGACGTCCTTGTGTTCTGGGGCTCGGTTCCGGCGAATAACCAGCCGGTCTCCACGAAGTACATGTACGCGGCGAAAAAAGCGGGCACCAAAATCATCCTGATCAATCCGTACAAAGAGCCAGCGATGGAGAAGTACTGGATTCCGTCCGTCCCTGACAGTGCGCTGTTTGGAACCAAAATCGTCGATGATTTTTACCAAGTGAACATCGGCGGAGACATCGCGTTCATGAACGGTGTGATGAAGCACTGGTTTGAGATGGAAAAGGAGAAGCCTGGTTCAGCGATCAACCACGCCTTTGTCAAAGAACACGCCAATGGCATCGAGCAGCTGCGGGAGCATATCGCGAAGCAGTCGTGGGAGGAAATTGAAAAATCATCCGGTCTCACCCGTGATCGTTTAAAAGAATTCGCTGTGCTGCTCGCGAACTCCAAATCAGGCGTATTCGTGTGGAGCATGGGACTGACCCAGCACAAGTTTGGCACCGACAATATTTCGCAGGTAGCCAACCTGGCAGTATTGCGCGGCTTTATTGGACGCAAGCACTGCGGCGTGATGCCGATCCGCGGTCACTCCGGTGTACAAGGCTCCGGGGAAATGGGGGCTGACCCGTTCAGTCTGCCGGGCGGGGATTTTGAAGAGAAGAGCTGGACGCGGATCGAAAAGCTGTGGGGCTTTCCCATTCCCAAATGGCAAGGCGACATTGTCGGCGTGACGCTGGAAAATTCACTCTTGCCTGATGGACACGAGCGGAAAACACGCTTGTTCTATACGAGTGGAGGGAATTTCCTCGAGACGATGCCTGATCCCGATTTTATGCGCAAATGCCTGGAGAGCGTGGAGCTGCGCGTGCATCAGGATATCATTTTCAATACATCGACACTCGTGGATGCCAAAGAAGAGGTGATTGTCCTGCCGGCGATGACGCGCTACGAGCAGCCGGGCGGAGGCACATCGACCAGTACAGAGCGAATGGTTTACTTCAGCGCTGAAATTGAAGGGCCGCGCATTGAAGAAGCGCGCTCCGAATGGGAAATTTACGTCGATCTCGCAGCGCGTGTCCATCCAGAGAAAAAGCATCTGATGCACTTCGGCAGTGCAGCGGAGATTCGGGCAGAGATCGCCAAGGCGAATCCGAACTACGACGGCATCCAGCACCTCAGCAAGCGGGGAGATGTCTTCCAGTGGGGGGGGGCTTGGCTGTGCGAGGCTGGCAGCTTCCCGACAGAAGATGGCCGCGCCAATCTGATTCCGATCGAGATCCCGAATCTGCACAAGCCCGAGGGTCATTTCTACGTGACGACTCGACGGGGCAAGCAGTTCAACTCGATGATTTACAGCAACAAGGACCCATTCAACAACGCGGATCGCTACGACGTGCTGATCAACGCTGACGATGCCAAAGAGCTGCGAATAGCGGAAGGAGAGAGCATCGTCGTGTATAATAAGTATGGCACCTTCCAAGGGCGCGCCAAGTTCGAGGCGACCAAACGAGGCAATGTGCAGGTGCACTGGCCGGAAGGGAATGTGTTGATTCCGAAAGGCGTATATGAAACGTATGCGGGTATTCCGGAATACAATGCAGCCGTCAAAATCGAAAAGGCTGATACCTTTCATGCAAACAAAGATCTGAAGTATAAAGAAAGACCGATTGAGGACCTGGAAGTCAACGTCGGCTAAGCAACAGATGCAGCAGGAGGCTGTAGAGGCCAGAGGAGGACAGGAAGATGCGCTTTTCGCGACAAATGATAACGGTGGAGGATGCGCTGCACAGACTGCTGGAGCGTCTCGGCAAGCAGGGAAGTGAAGAGGTGCATATCGGTGAGGCATACGGTCGAACGCTGGCTTGTGACATGTATGCCACGGAAGATTTGCCACACTTTGATCGTTCTCCATTGGATGGGTTTGCCGTGAGAGCCATCGATACGGTGGGAGCTTCCCCCGATCAGCCTGTCCGGTTGAAAGTCGTGGAGACAATCGCGGCTGGTGATGTGCCAACCGTCGCGCTGGCAGAAGGCTGTGCCAGCCGGATTATGACAGGGGCGATGCTGCCGGCAGGAGCGGACGCCATCATCATGTTCGAGCAGACGCAGCAGCCCGCCGCAATTGCAGCGGAAGTAGGCATCCGGCGGTCATTGAAGCCTGGTGAAAACGTGTCCCGACGCGGGGAAGAAATCAGGCAAGGGACGATCATAGCGCGTGAGGGAGAGAACATCAATGCAGGAACGATGGCCATCCTCGCGACCTTTGGCTACGCGCACGTCCCGGTCGTCCGCAAGCCGCGGATCGGTCTATTGTCTACAGGAGTTGAGCTGCTGGATGTCGATCAGCCGCTGATTCCTGGAAAAATCCGAAACAGCAATACGCTGATGCTGTCCGCTTTGATTGCCGAGGCGGGCGGCATTCCTCTTTTGTTTCCGAATATGCCGGATGATCTGGAGGTAGCCAAAGGAACGCTGACAGAGCATTTGAAGCTGGTCGACGTGCTTGTGACGAGCGGCGGTGTGTCAGTAGGTGACTACGACGTGATGGCGGCACTCACGGATGAACCGGAAGCGGAGCTATTGTTCAATCGAATTGCCATGCGTCCCGGAAGTCCCACGACCAGTTTGATGCTGCAGGGCAAACCGATCATCGCTTTGTCGGGGAATCCAGGTGCGTGCTTTCTCGGTTTTGAACTGTTTGTTCGTCCGACGATCCTTTCGCTCTCCGGTAGGCAGGAGGTTCGCAAGCGTACCATACAGGCGAAGCTCGCGATTTCCTACACCAAGCCTTGTCCCTATCCGCGTTATTTGCGGGGCTGGCTGGTCGAGGAGGAGGGTGTCTTGTACGCCCAGCCGGATTTCAATGAAAAAGCAGGCAACCTCGGCACGCTGAAGAACAGCGAGTGCTTTATTATCATTCCTGCAGGAGGCAGCGGCAAACAGGCTGGCGAGCTCGTTGAAGTCCTGTCGCATACGATGCCAAGCTGGAAGGTACGGGAGGGAAAGAGGCTGTGAAACAACAACCGTATGTACTGCAGCTGGTCGGTTATTCGAACAGCGGCAAAACGACCTTGCTGACGAAGCTGATCCCCCTGTTTGAACAATCCGGTCTGCGGGTAGGGGTAGTCAAGCACGATGGCGGCCATGATTTTGAGGTGGATCAGCCCGGAAAGGATACGTGGCGCTATCGCGAGGCAGGTGCAACGCTTGTGGCGATCACCTCCGCGACCAAGACGGCGATCGTTGAGCAAAGACCTACTACGCTGCCGCAGCTGGTGGAGAGACTGACACAGGCAGGAGCTGACCTGGTTCTCGTGGAAGGCTTCAAGCGGGAGGCGTATCCAAAGCTGGTGCTGATCCGAAAGCCGGAGGATCACGAGCTATTGGACACCTTGACCAGTATCGTGGGAGTCGTCGCATGGGAGAGCGGCACAGCCTCAAAATGGCCCCAATTTGCCATTGACGATACGCAGGCCATCCATCTGTTCGTGAAACAGCAAATGGCGCTGTCAACGGGAAAATAAACAAGTTCGCCATAACCGTCACTAAAATGACTAATGACTCCTACCAGAGATGCGATATCCCTGGTAGGAGTTTCTTTATTTTCAGTAAAAAAAGGAGGTTTGGGTTTGGGAAATGCGATTGCGGTCATGCTTGGAGGCGTATTTGGCGCGTGCTCGCGCTATGGATTGGGGTTGCTCGTCCCGACAAATGAGGGCTTTCCGGTAATCACTTTACTCATCAACTTATCAGGATCTATGTTTTTGGCTTGGTTCTTCACGGCATCTTCCCAGCGAATCGCGATACATCCACGGCTGAAATTAGCCATCGGAACTGGGTTCACTGGAGCGTTTACCACGTTTTCTTCCTTTTCCCTGGAAACCATTACGTTAATCCAGCACGACCGGATTTTTCTCGCACTGCTCTACGTTTTGCTGAGCATGTCTGGCGGGATTGCATGCGCTGTAGTGGGCGCTCGTGTCGCGTCCAGAAAAGAACGGCAAACCGAGCAGGTGAAAGGAGAGATGTAACGATGTGGCTAGTGGCGATTGGAGGCATGTTTGGTGCAGTAACGCGTTTTTTTTAGGGAAGTGGGTTACAAGCAAAATAAATACTTCCTTCCCTTTAGGCACATGGGGAATCAATATCAGCGGTTCCCTTTTGCTTGGACTGCTTGCTGCCCTGCATGTGAAAAACATGGCACCTGACTGGATGTGGCTACTCCTTGGCATCGGTTTTCTCGGAGCGTTTACCAATTTCTCTACGTTTGCCTATGAGACGATCCAAATGCTCGAAAGAAAAGAGAATCGTCCGGCAGCCATTTATGTTGTGACTTCTGTTGCCTTCAGCATTTTGTTCGTTTGGATCGGGCAGTACATCGGCAGAATCGTATGAATGTTATCAGAGGGGATGGGAAAATCTGCATGTGAGGCAAGATTTTATCCCTTCGTACGCGAATGAATGTAGAGAAAAAATCTCTGCTGTGCGAAGGAGCGCTGACTGATGCTAGATCCCTATGCAAAAATCGCGGAAGTCGATCCGAGTGTTCAAAGGAAATTGAGTGAAAGCCTGGAGCTGCGAGCTGCTGATCAGGAGATGCGCACGCTCGTGACCTCGTATTTGTCTCGTCTGAATTGGTCGGAGGGCATGGAAATACTCGAGGTTGGTTGTGGGACGGGAGCCATTACGCGGCTGCTGGCACAAGGACCGGGTGTGCGCAAAGTGACGGGAATCGATCCTTCCGCCATCTTTATCGAAAAAGCAAACGAGCTAGGGGAGCAGGAGTGTGTCGAGTTTGTCGTTGGGGATGGGCGAGAGCTGCCGTTCGCTGATCAGAGCTTTGATGTCGTCGTCTTTCATACCGTGCTGGGCCACGTACCGTCTCCCGAGCACTTTCTGCTGGAAGCGAAGCGTGTGCTGAAAAAAGGCGGTCAAATCGCCATTTTTGACGGCGATTATGCGATGCGCTCTGTCGCGATCGGGGAGGATGATCCGATACAGGCTTGCGTGGAAATCATGAAAAAACACAACACGCAAAATCCGTGGCTCGTGCGGCAGCTGCCAGCGATGCTAGCGGCGGCGGGCTTTACCGCCATCGAGTCGGCAAGTCATCCCTACCTAGGGAAAAATCCCGACTACCTGCTAAACTACATCGAGCGAGGTGCAGACCGGCTGGCTGATCTGGGACGAATCACTAAACAGACAGCAGCTGCCCTGAAGGAAGAAGCGCATCAGCGGGTGCGGGACGGTCGGTTCTTTGGCCTGTTTCCCTTTATGAGCTTCCTGGCGATATCGGAGTAAGCATGCGTCCGTGTCACAAATCGTTTCGTTTTCCTGTGATTGAAATCACAGAGGATCCCTCGTTCTTTCTCTACAATCAAGATATACCTGATGGATTGATAGGGAGGAAAGACGATGCTAAACGAAAAAACCATTCAAATAATCAAATCGACTGTACCTGTACTTGAGGTGCATGGGACAGCGATCACGAAACGTTTTTATGAAAGAATGTTTACGCAGCATCCCGAGCTGCTTCATATTTTCAATCACGCAAACCAAAAGCAAGGTCGTCAACAGACAGCACTGGCGAATGCCGTTTACGCTGCAGCCGTCCACATCGACAATCTGGCGGAAATCCTGCCTGTCGTCAAACAGATCGGACACAAGCACCGCAGTCTGGGAATCAAGCCTGAGCATTATCCGATTGTCGGGGAAAACCTGTTGGCTGCGATCAAGGAAGTGCTGGGAGATGCGGCGACAGATGAAATCCTGGGGGCTTGGGCAGAGGCGTACGGCGTGATCGCAGATGCTTTCATCGGCATAGAATCAGAAATGTACGAGCAATCCCGCGAGCAAGTCGGGGGCTGGGCAGATTTCCGTCCGTTCATCGTGGAGAAAAAGGTACAGGAGAGCGATGTCATCACGTCTTTTTATCTGGTACCGCAGGATGGGCAGGCGCTGGCTACCTTTGAGCCGGGTCAATACATCAGCGTGAAGCTGGAGATTCCAGGAGAGCGCTACACGCATATTCGCCAGTACAGCTTGTCGGATGCACCAGGGAGACCGTACTACCGGATCTCGGTCAAGCGCGAAGAGGCGAATGCTGAAAAGCCGGCGGGAATCGTATCGACCTACCTGCATGAGGGAATCAGAGAAGGGGATGTGCTGCAGCTGTCCGCACCAGCAGGCGATTTTACGCTGGAGCAATCGGAGGCGCCAGTCGTTCTCATCAGCGGAGGAGTAGGCTTGACACCGATGTTTTCGATGCTGGCTTCCTTGGCAGAAAAGCAGCAGCGTCCAGTGACGTTTATCCACGCGGCGCAAAATGGTCAAAAGCATGCTTTGCGCGCAGAGGTCGAGCGTTTGGCGAAAGACAATCCGCAAATTTCCGCCTACTGGTGCTATTCCGAGCCGACTGAGCAAGATCGGGAGTCGGAGGCGTTTCATAAGGAAGGGTATTTGGATGCGGAGTGGCTGGAGCAGGTTGCTCCTGAGAAAGATGCCAGCTACTACTTCTGTGGTCCTGTACCGTTCATGAGTGCGGTCAAGAAGGCACTCACCGAACGGGGGATTTCCGCAGACCGTATGCACTACGAGTTTTTCGGCCCTGCCGCAAGCTTGTAAACAAATCGAATCAGAACCACTTGGGATCGAGCTCGTCTATTCGCGAGCTCGATTTGTTTGTGCGCGCAGCAATCGATTGACTGTTTCACGGCGCAGGCCGATGAGCTGACCGATTTCATCCTGGGTCAGCACGTCTGTGAGCGAGGAGACAGACACAAACGTTTGAAACCACTGCTGAAGCTTGCGCAGCCTTTCTGCTGGAGAGACTTCGGACAGCTGATCGATGCGCTGCTGCATCATCCTCAGCTTGGACTGCAGCAGCAGGGCAATGTCACGGCATTTTACATGGTCGCCCTCAAGCTCCCGATACCAGCTGGGCGCATCGAGTACTTCAATCTCACAGCTGACCAGAGCAACCGCCGTACCGTAATACGGGTTCGGACTGATAAGCGAGTGATGGGGGATGATTTCGCCAGGCACGATGATGTTGACCAAGGTAATGGCCCCGTCAGCATGCAAGCGATTGATTTTCAGCATCCCGCTTTTGAGATGGTAGAGAGAACCAGATTCGCCTTGGCGAAAAAGGGTCTCACCTTTGTGCAAAATCATTGCGTTCACCTCGTTCGTGCTGGAAAAATGATGCTTTTGTTATTTTAGCACATCGCAGGGGGGAAACTGGGCTAAAACACTACTTTGACAACGCGGGTGGGGCGCCCTCTTTCGCTGATGACATGCCGGCCGACTTCCACGATATAGCCGCATTGCTCGAGCTTGACGATGATTCTGTTCGCCGTTCTGACACTTACGCCAATTTCTTTTGCAAGCTCGATGGAAGTGAAATTCCGTTTGTTTTTTTGTTTGACCAAGCAATCGATTTTGAAAACCGTGTTGACACTCAGTCCCGAGGTCTCTGCAATTTGTTCCAGCTGGGAATCAAAGATGTTCGGCTTTCGGTTGTTTGTCTCGTTTGGTTCGATCGGACCAAACATATCATCGGGGCTATAGACGACATACGCTCTGTTTCCTCCCTCTATTTTGGCTTGGTGCATACCCACTACTGCGTTTGCCTTCGCAATCTTGGCAGTATCCCCGTAGCCGATCCCGATGCTGAGTACATGTGCCGTGTTGGTGTAGACGCTGGTCAGAATATCGAGCCGCGCAAAGTTTTCTGTCGTGATTTCCAGATTGGAGCTGTTGCACATCAGGATATATTCCATGTTGCTGAGGGTAATCAGGGCACCGTCGATCTTTTGGGCAAAGATGGCAATGGTCTCCGCGATTTTGTTTAGGTCCAGTACCTCCTGCAGTACCGTGTGATGGAAGACGTAAAAATTATCCCGGGGGCTGACGGAGATACTGACACAGGCGATGTTGTTTTCGTTCAGCTTTAAGCTTATGGCTCAGAAGAATGCGGCGTATTTCGTAGATGTAGGTTTCTGCACTGGGGGCAATCAGCACGCAGGGGATATTTTTTTCCGTGAGGTATTTGCTGACCTGACGGATATTGGTTGTGCATACATCACTAAGTCCGCTTTGCACATTTTTGATATGCTCTTCCTGCGCTCTTTGGACAAAATGGCTGGAATTCGTATCGATGGGAACGATCTGCGGACTGACGCTCTCCGTAGGGATGCCGAGGGAATGGTACGCACGAATAATGGAAGCATAGTCAAGCGTATCCACACTGACGCGCGTGATATCAGCGCCGAAATGAAAGGAAGCCCGCAGGAGGCTATGGATAAAGTTTGACGTATCGATGTCGGCGTAGCGCACGGTTACATTGTGCTCGATTCTGCTGGATAAAAGCTTGTAGGGCTCTTTTCTCGTGTACAGAATGCCGTTGCACTGATTGATGATTTTTTTCAACTCCGCTACGGCGTGTTCTACATCCTCGTCATCATTGCATTCAATTTTAAACACATCCATGTTCGTAAACTTGTGTTTGACGATTTCCTCGATTTCTTCCACAGACGAAGCGTGTCCAATGACAGCCAGCTTGAAGTTCATACCGAATCCCCCGGAGTCGTATTTAAAGTTATATTTATATACAGTCAATTTAAAGTCAATATACGGTCACAGTCATATCGAAATATAATCGGGCTAGCAGATAGATTCAACGGAAAGAGAGTGTGAATTTTTTGAATTTTATTTCGGGTGATCAGGTTAACGAAATTCTGGACATGCAAACCTGCATTCAGCTGATGCGCGAGACCTTGTCGGCATTGTCGAGAGGGGAAGCGATCCAGGTATTGAGAACAGCGATGAGGCTGGAGGGAAGAAATGTTCTAGGGGTCATGCCTTCTGCCTTATTAGCGAAGAACGTTGTCGGGACGAAGGTGATTACGATTGTGCCGGACAACGCATACAAGGGATTGCCGTCCCATCAAGGAGTCGTTGTAGTCTTTGAAGCCGAAACGGGCTCGCTAAAAGCGATCGTGGAGGGGGAGACGGTTACTGCCATTCGGACAGCAGCTGTAAGTGCCGTTGCAACAGATGTCCTCTCTCGAAAGGACGCAAATTCGCTAGCCATACTCGGAACGGGGGTGCAGGCGAGGATGCATCTGGAGGCGATCCGGCTGGTACGAAAGATCGATCAGGTGTATGTATGGGATCGAAGGCCGGAGTCCGCTGTGAAGTACTCGGAAGAAATGAGCGAAAAGTTTGACATTTCCGTCGTGCCATGTGCGACTGCAGAGGAAGCGGTAAAGCATGCGGATATCATTTGTACGGTGACTGCCGCCAAGGAGCCTGTGCTTTTCGGACGGCATGTACAGAAGGGGGCGCATATCAACGCGGTAGGTTCCTGCACTCCCGACTGCCGGGAGCTCGATACGGAGTTAGTCAAAGCCAGCAAGCTGTACACAGATCGTATGGAATCAGCGAACCACGAAGCAGGCGACTATCTCATTCCATTAAGGGAGGGCGCTATTGACGAGACACATCTATTGGGAGAGGTCGGTGATGTTCTCATAGGAAAGATTCCGGGCAGACAAGATGGGGAGGAGATCACCGTTTTTGAAGCGCTCGGTCTGGCAGTCGAGGACTTGGCTGCTGCGGATTTTGTGATCAATCAGGCTGCACAACGGGAAATGTCGCGATAATTTCGGTTAAACATGGAGGTTGAAGAAGGGATGAAAGAGCTGTACAGCTTCGGTTTGACCGAGGAGCAGGAGAAAAGAGCGAGGGAGCTTCACTACGGAAACATCGTAATCGACATGCTTTTCCAAGGCCCGATCGGCACGTACTCACTAGGGGAGGAAATCGAGCAGGAGACCGAACGCTTAGCGCTGGAAAGACATCCGGACAGCTTGTCGGAAAGAGTCCATTTTGCAGGAGATGTCATCAGAAGATGGTACGTGGACGGCAAGCTCGCGGACTTGTACAAGGAGTGCTGGTACGAGAGCGGGCTTACGGCTGGAAACAGACAGCTGAACGTATCGGATAAAGCTTCGCTGTACTCTTCGGCCATCGACTTGCAGGAGGAATTTGATAAAAAGCCTTGGCTGATCAAGGTCAAGCAGGCAGCTGATATCGAGTATGCGCACCAGCATCAGCTGAAGGCGGGCATTGTCACCTGTCAGGAGACACTTGGCTTTGAGAAAGACTTGAAGCTGCTGGAACAGATGTATCACTTCGGGCTTAGAGTCGTCCAGCTGACCTACAACAATCATAACTACGTCGGAGCAGGATGCATGGAGGAAAACAATGCGGGCCTTTCCACTTTTGGGAAAAAGTTTGTGGCGAAATTAAACGAGCTTGGCATCGTGGTGGATACCGGACATTGCGGCAAGCAGACGACACTGGATGCATGCAAATACTCGACAAAGCCTGTCATTGCCTCGCATACGGCAGCAGAGCAGGTGTATTTCCACTCACGGGCAAAATCCGATGAGGAGATCCGCGCCATTGCCGAAACCAACGGGGTGGTCGGAATTTTCGCGATGCCATGGTTTATCGCTGAGAATCCGGAAGATACCACAATCGAGCACTTCCTCGATCATATCGACTATGTGGTAAACCTCGCAGGTGTGGACCATGTAGGCATTGGAACGGACTGGCCGATGCCCCAGACAAAATGGATGGCGATCGCTTTTAAAAAGCTGTTTGCCCCCAAAATGGGCTTTGCACCGGGAGACGGGCCTTCCACCGAAATCGTCAAAGGACTTACCGACTACCGTTCCTTCCTCAATATCACGAGAGGGCTTATGGCAAGGGGCTACAAGGATGAAGAGATCGTCAAAATCATCGGTGGCAACTGGATGAGAGTCTTTAAAGAAGTGTGGAGCTAGCCTGATAGAAAGCAAATCAATTTAGATAATGGGGGATCCGGCAATGAAAAGAAAACTCTCACTCATCATGCTCATCGCCATCGTGATGACTTCCCTGCTCAGCGCCTGCTCACAGAGCGCTTCACAGGGAGGCGCGGCTGAGAACAACGCAACGGCTGCACCTAAATCGGATATTTCCGTCGTGCTTACGAAAATAGGGAACAATCTGGACCCTGCGGAAGCGAATTCGTTGGACACGTCCACGATCATGTATCACGTCTACGACACCTTTATCAAGTTTGACAACGACTTCAACATTCTTCCCGGCGTGGCAACGGCATGGAGCCAGCCCGACAGCACGACCATTGAATTCACGATTGGGGAAGGCTACAAATTTCACAACGGCGACCCGATGACGATAGATGACGTGGTTTACTCGGTGGAAAGGCTTGCGAAGGTGCCGAAAAAGGCTTCCTTCATGAGTATGATCAAAAGCGTAGAAGGCTCGGGAAACAAAGTAACTGTAAAGCTGACAGAGCCGAACAGCGGCGCGATCCGAAACTTCGGTGACGTGGTCATCGTCAGCAAAAAATACTTGCAGGAAGCAGGCGATAAGTACGCCAACGCTCCGATTGGTACGGGACCCTACACGGTAGCGGAATATGTTCCGGGGAGCAAAGTGGTCCTGAAGGCTTGGGCTGACTATCCGTTTGAGAAGGCGAGCATTCAAACGATCACCTTCAAGGCGATTGAAGAAGCTTCTGCGAAATACATCGCGGTCGAGACCGGAGATGCATACTTTGCCGGGATCGCAGCCCGCGACCAGGATCGGGCGCAGGGCAACGATAAGCTCACCTTCTTTGAGGGGCCGAGCACCTTCACCGGCTTCGTAGCGATGAATACGACAGCTGCTCCCTTTGATAACGTAAATATCCGCAGAGCGATGGCGTATGCCTACAACAACGAGGGCATCAGCGCGATTACGCCAGGGAAGACGATCATTGACAGCATGGTGCCAAAAATGTTCAGCACCTACTACTCTTCTCCGAATCTTCCGAAGTACGACCTGCAGAAAGCGAAGGAGCTTCTGGAGAAGGAAGGCTATGGTGCGGGCAAGCCATTGCAATTTACCGCATGGACCTATCAAGGAAACGATCCGGAGCTGGAGGCGTTCCAGGCAGAGCTGAAAACGATCGGTGTGGAAATGGACATTCAGAATCTGGAGTTTGGTGTCTTCCTGGAGAAAATGGCGAATAAGGAGTATCAGCTACTCGTGGGCGGCTGGAGCGACACGACCGGAAATACGCTGAGCTCGCTGGAAAGCTACTGGTCGGGAAGCTTTGGCCAGATGAATATTACCTTCTATACCAATCCAAAAGTCGAGGAGCTGTACGCGGTAGCGAAGAAAGCGACCTCCGAGGCAGAGCTGAAAGAGGCGGCAAAGGAAATTCAGGACATCGCAGCACAGGACGTACCGATGATTCCGACGGCTACCAAAATGAGCTATTATGCCATGAACAAAAACCTGGAGGGTGTCGAAATCCGCACAAGCGGACTGATCTCCTTCCGAGGAGCCAAAATAAAATAAAGCTTTGATAGGCGCGGGGAGGCAAAGGAAACGTTTAGCCTCCCTTGTCCGAATTTTTCCTTGTTTTCTAGCGGCAGCAGAGAGGAGGCCAACGTGTGAGCAGATATATTCTCAAAAGACTGCTTCAGATGATACCGATCGTGATCGGCGTTTCCGTCATTGTTTTTCTACTGCTTTCCCTCAGTCCAGGGGATCCTGCCAAAATGATTCTCGGTCTAAACGCCAAGGAAGAGGAATTGGCGCTGATGAGGGAGCAGCTCGGACTGAATGATCCGATTCCTTTGCAGTACTTTCATTACATGAAAAATGTCCTCATCGGAGATTTCGGGACTTCATACTCTACGAAGCAGAGTGTCATCGAGATGATTGCGGTTCGACTCCCTCCGACGCTCATCCTTTCCTTTGGATCGCTGCTGACCATATTGATTGTGGCGATTCCCCTTGGCATTGCTTTGGCGGTCAAGCAGAACTCTCCTTTCGACAACATCATGAGGGTGGTCAGCTTGTTTTTTGCGGCGATGCCAGGATTTTGGATCGGCATTTTGATGATTATCCTGTTTTCCGTGAAGCTCGGTTGGCTTCCGGCAAACGGCTTTGATAAACCGTCCGCGATGATCATGCCGATTATTTGTTCCTCGATTGCGGGATGGGCAGTAAATTCGAGGATTACGAGAGCCTCGATGCTGGACGTCATCCGCCAAGATTACATTCGGACGGCGCGTGCAAAGGGGCTGAAAGAGAGCGTGGTCATCCGAAAGCATGCCTTGAAAAACGCCTTGCTCCCGACCATTACCTCTGTGGGGATGGCTGTAGGGGGATGCTTTGGTGGATCTGTCATTATGGAAATGCTGTTTGGCATCAACGGCATGGGAAAAATGATGATCGATGCTTTGCGGCAAAAGGATATACCGACCATCATGGCGGGAGTGATTATCACGTCTGTCATCATCGCTGTTGCGAACCTTCTGACAGATCTGGCTTACTCCTATGTCGATCCTAGAATCCGATCGATGTACGCAAGACGCAGGACGATCAGAAAAGAGGTGGCGGGAAATGGCTCAAATTAATACGACCCTGCCGACTGCCAAGCAAAGGCAAAAGCATCTGAAAAAAAGAAGCTTATGGGCCGATGCCTGGCTGCGACTGAGAAAAAACAAATCGGCAGTCGTGGGGATGATTATGCTTGCCACCATCTTACTTGTCGTGTATACCTCTCCTCTGTATCTCGATTATGACAATGACGTGGTCAAACCAAATTTGTCCCAGACGCTGAAGTTTCCGGCTGAGGGCAAGCTGCTGGGGGCGGATGAGCTGGGGAGAGATGTTCTTGCCCGGATTCTTTGGGGAGGCAGAATCTCGATTACAATCGGCATTATGGCGATGCTCCTCAGCAGCATCATCGGCTGTACCCTTGGTGCTTTATCAGGCTATTACGGCGGAAAAACAGATGGGATTATCATGCGTTCGCTTGACGTATTCATGGCGATTCCCAGCTTGCTCTTGATGATCACGCTGGTCAGTGTCATGAAGCCCACGCTTACGAATCTCATCATTGCCCTCGCAGTTGGAAGCGTGCCTTCCGTTTCTCGCATGGTACGAGCCCAAGTGCTGTACATCAAAGGCCAAGAGTTTATTGAAGCCATACGCGCGCAAGGCGCAAGCGATTTTCGCATCATTGTTATGCATATTTTACCAAATGCAATCAGCCCTCTGATCTCCCAGTTTGTGATGGAGATAGCCGGGTTAATTTTGGCGATCAGCGGCCTTAGCTTCATCGGTCTGGGCGTACAGCCGCCCGATCCTGAGTGGGGTGCGATGCTATCCAGCGGCAGGGAGCATATTCGAGACGTTTGGCATGTGACCGCATTTCCGGGGCTTGCCCTGGTGTTGACTGTCGTCTCGTTGACGCTGGTAGGAGATGGACTGCGAGACGCACTGGACCCGCGCATGAAAAGGTAGGAGGCCTCTATGCAAAAGACATTACTGGATGTGAAGGACCTTACAATCAAATTCCGGACAGATGACGGCGTGGTAGAGGCGGTCAATAAGGTGAGCCTGTCTGTCCAGGAAGGGGAGACGCTTGGGATTGTCGGGGAAACCGGAGCTGGCAAAACGACGACAGCGCTTGGCATCATGGGGCTGGTAGACAGCCCGCCCGGAAAAATCGAAGGTGGGAGTATCCTGCTGGAAGACACGGACCTATTGAAGCTGGGGGAAGAGGCGGTCCGCAAGCTTCGCGGCAAGGAAATCTCGATGATTTTTCAAGATCCGATGACGTCTTTGAATCCGGTGTTTACCGTCGTTGAGCAGATCGCCGAAGTTATTGTCAACCACCAGCAGCTAGGAGAAAAAGAAGCGGAGCAAAAGGCGATCGAGATGCTGGAGCTGGTCCGAATTCCTGCGGAAAGGGCCTACGAGTACCCGCACCAATTTTCCGGAGGGATGAAGCAGCGGGTCGTGATCGCCATCGCTCTCGCTTGTAACCCGCGGTTGTTGATTGCAGATGAGCCGACGACAGCATTGGACGTTACCATTCAGGCGCAGGTGCTCGAACTGATGAAGGATTTAAAAACGAAGTCCAAAACCTCCATGATCATGATCACCCATGACCTTGGTGTCGTATCCGAGATTTGCGACAAGGTTGCCATCATGTATGCGGGAGAGATCGTCGAGAGTGGCTCGCTGGAGGATATTTTTGAAAATCCGCTGCATCCGTATACGAACGGGCTGTTTGGCTCCATTCCGGATATCGATAAAGAAGTGGAGTTTCTTTCACCGATCGAGGGACTCGTCCCAGACCCCTCCGATTTGCCCGCTGGCTGCAAGTTTCACCCCAGATGCAAGTATGCGCAGCATCTTTGCCGTGTAGAGGATCCCTCCTTTCGGGAATGCAGCCCCGGCCATTTTACGAAGTGCTTTGTTCACGAGGGGAAGCTCTCGGTGAAAGAGGTGAAGAAGTATGAGTAATTCCTATATTGAAGTCAAAAATTTGAAAAAGTATTTTCAAACCCCCGCGGGAAATCTGCATGCGGTGGACGGCCTGGATTTTTCGATTGCGAAGGGAACAACGATCGGTGTCGTAGGGGAGAGTGGCTGTGGGAAAAGCACAACGGGCCGATTGATGACCATGCTGCTCGAACCGACAGAAGGGGAAATCCTCTTCAATGGCACAGACGTCACCAAGCTCAGCCACAAAGGGATGGCGGAGTACCGGAAAAAGATTCAGATCATTTTTCAGGACCCGTTTTCTTCCCTCAACCCGCGAAAGACGGTCTTTCATTCCATTGTAGAGCCTTTGGATATACACAGGGTGTATCGCGACAAAGCGGACAAGGAAAATAGGGTGTACGAGCTGATGGAGCTCGTTGGCCTGTCTGAGCGGTTTGTGAATTCCTATCCGCATGAGCTCGATGGAGGGCGCAGACAACGCATCGGGATCGCCCGCGCACTTGCGCTCAGCCCTGAGTTTATTGTTTGTGACGAGCCGGTATCCGCGCTGGACGTATCCATCCAGGCGCAGATTCTCAATTTGCTGAAAAGGCTGCAGCTGCAGTTCGGATATACGTACATGTTCATTACGCATGACTTGTCCGTCGTCAAGCATTTCACGGAGGAGATCATGGTCATGTACCTGGGACAGGTGGTTGAAAAAGCGCCCGTAAAACAGCTTTTCGCCAATCCTAGACATCCTTACACCAGGGCGCTGCTCTCCGCGATCCCAGTACCCAACCTGAAAAAGAAGAAGGAGAGAATCCTGCTGCAGGGGGAAATCACGTCTCCGATCAATCCCAAAAACGAATGCCGGTTTGCGGCAAGGTGCAGCTTTGCCACCGATGAATGCCGCAGCTCGACACCTGAAATTACCGATCTGGGCGGCGGACATACCGTTCGATGCTTCCGAGTCCATGAACTAGAGGAGATGAGACTATGAACCACTACTTGCTGGACAGAAGATTTGATATCTATTTTTCGGGCGTTTACAACGGCAATATCACCTTCAAAGAGACCTATGTGGAGCTCTGCGATGTGGATCGAAAAACGAGAGCCCAGCTTAAGCGTGAGCCTTTTGACAAGAACAAGAAAAATACCCTGATCGACTATCCACTCATACATAGCAAGCTTGCCGCCTATGCCGATTGCAAGTGGGAGGGGGAAAAGGTGACGCTCGCAGATGGCAGTATTTACAGCAAATACTTGACGGCTACGGGCATAGTCGACGGCAAGGAGGTCACCTCGCAGCTCTGGGCGCAGCGCAAATCCACAGGTGTGCTCGACATCGTGACGGTAGATGGGGAAATCGTGGCTTTCTCCAATCCAGGACGGGTTTCTTCGGAAATCGCGGTCGTGCCGGGCTATGAAAAGCTGACCCCCCTCGTAAAATTTGACGATCCTCTGCTGTCAAAGGCAGAGTACGGCATCAACCATCTGGGGAATCTCTTTGTTCCGACGAGAGACGGCTTGAATCTCGCGACGGAGGTGTTTTTGCCAGAGGGAATCAAGCCGGGCGAAAAAGTGCCAGCCATCGTCGTCAGAACCTGCTATGGAAAGCCAAGGGATATCCTGCGCTGCTGGCACTGGACGGCAAGAGGCTATGCGTTTGTCATTCAGGATGTGCGCGGACGCTCGGACTCCGATGGAGAGCTGGAGCCTTTCCAGCACGAAAGAGAGGATGCCGACGACCTGTTCAACTGGATCGTGCAGCAAGAATGGAGTGACGGCAGCATCGGGATGTGGGGAGCCAGCTATCTGGGCTATACGACAACAGCAGCAGCCACCAGCGGCAATCCTCATTTGAAAACGGCCATCAGTGAAGTAAATGTAGGCTCCCCTTTTACGGATACGGCGAGACGCGGTGGAACGATTTGCTCGTGGCCCCTGCTTTGCTGGACGCTCGGTCAGTCGATGAGCAACCGGATTGATTTTGGGGTATTTGCCGGGGAAACGATCAACGTGGAGGAAGCTGTGCGACACAGACCCATCACGGAAATCCCTGAAAAAATCATCGGGAAAAAGTCGGGGCCATGGGATCTGTGGCGCGAGCATTATTATTACGATGAGTTCTGGTGGCATTCCGACAATACAGCGCACAGTCATCAAATCAAAATTCCGATGCTGATCATGTCGGGCTGGTACGATGGGGACGCACTGGGAGTCCAGGAGACATGGCGATTCCTGACGAAGCATGATGTCCCCGGCAGACGGATCATCCTGGGGCCGTGGCCGCACAACCTGAACGCTTTTCGGGACTGCGACGATCTGGAGTTCGGGGACAATGCGGTAGACTATGACTTTGACACGAGAATCATCCGCTGGTTTGACCGCTATCTGAAAGGGATCCAAAACGGAGAGGATCAAAAGCCGCGCGCCGCGTATTACGTAGTGGGAGAAAATCAGTGGCGGGAATCGGAGGAATGGAATCCTCGTGAAAGCAAGCTGGTGAACCTCTATCTCGCAAGCAATGGGCATGCCAATTCCATGTTTGGAGACGGCAGGATCGTCCTGCAGCCAGAAAAAGAAACCGGTTCAGATACGTATATTTATGATCCAGAGCAGCCCATCGGTGATCGCGGCCATGTGAGACCGTATCATTGCAACCCTATCCAGCTGCGAAGTGATTGCTTGGTCTACGATACAGAGACCCTTTCCACTGATGTCGCCATGGCGGGGAATGTGTACGCCGAGTTCTACGCTTCCTCAAGCGCCGTCGATACGGACTTTATCGTTCGCGTGTCCGATGTGGATGAGAGGGGAATCGCCAGAAAAATTTCGGACAATGTCATCCGGGCTGAATTTCGGAAGGGCTATGACAAGCCGGAGCTTCTGGAGCCAGGCAAGGTAGAGAAGTACGAGATGGAGATGTACTTTAACGGCTATGTGTTCAAAAAAGGGCACAAGATCAGGATCGACATCACATCCAGCAACTACTACGAGTTTTTCCCGAACACCAATACAGGCATCAACCCATATGAAGATCCTGCGCCAGTGGTAGCGGTGAACACCATTTATCATGGGACAGAGTATCCTTCCCATGTGAAGCTTCCTGTACTGTACGGCTTGTAAGAAAAGCAAACGGCTGTAAATTCAACCCCTCGTTCTCGCCTGGAATGAGGGGAATTCGTTTGTCCGACAGTTTGAGGACGCTCGTCTCTTGCTTTCTCCTGCTACCCGTTTGCTATAATGATGGCATCAAAAAACTGCACTGGATAAGGGGTTCACGATGCTGATCACGATACTCACATGGATTGGTGCCATCATTGGCTTGTTGATTTTGGCATTGTTTGGCTATATCGGTTATCGCTACTGGTATCACATGGGAAGTCTGCCCAAGCCTGTCTACCGCGATTTGGAGCACAAGCCGATCCCAACGGAATGGTCAAAGGACGAAGTGACGTTTACCTGGATTGGACACTCGACGATCCTGTTTCATTTCTTTGGGACGAAAATCATCACAGATCCTGTGCTGGGCAAAAGGCTCGGTCTTCGCATCGCAGGGCTTCACTTTGGACCCACGCGGTTTACGCCGCCTGCTTTATCGGACGAAGAGATTGGGGAAGCCGACCTGATTTTGCTGTCCCACGCCCACATGGATCATGTGGATTTGCCCACCCTCCGTCAGTTGGCACGTCCGTCCACGCATCTCATTACTGCTGCGAATACAAGTCCGCTGCTGCAAGGCATGCCATACGGGTCGATCGAGGAAATGAAGCCGCATGAGACCAAGACTACAAAAGATGGCGTGAAAATTACCGCGATTCCGGTAAGGCACTGGGGCAACCGCTTCCCGTGGAATCACGACTACGGCTACCAAGGCTACGTCATCGAGAAAAATGGCGTGCGCATCCTCTATCCGGGAGATACCGCGTACATGTCCATGGAGCATCTGAAGCAGGAATTCGGCCCGATCGATCTGGTCTTCATGCCGATTGGCGCCTACAAGCCCGACTCGTATCAGGGAGCTCACTGCACACCCGAGCAAGCCTGGCAAATGTTCAAGCAGTCCGGCGGCAAATGGTTAGTCCCGATTCACTGGAATACTTTCGTTTTGTCGCAGGAGCCAGTAGAAGAGCCCATGGAGCGGCTGCTAGCTGCCGCCGGAGAGGAACGGCACCTGATTGTGATGGAGAAGCAAGGGCAGACCTATACATTGCCTTTAGAGGATCACAAATAGCAAAGCTTTGAAACCGACTGCTAGAGTCGGTTTTTTTATGGAAGCAGGGCAGAGCCAGAAGACGATTGGACGCGGGTTCCGGTTTTGGAATGGAGCCGAACAGGGATGCCCCCAGAGAAGTGTCCCTACTAACGGAGCGTTTTCTCTCTTTTCCTCCCCTCCGTAAAGCCCGACAGACCACTTGAAATAGTTCTTTAGTTCTTTAGTTCTTTAGTTCTTAATGAACGACCATGAATAGACCAAATAAAAGCCTATGAAAGCAAGACAGCTGGCTGAGGAAAAGAGAGAAAAAAGCGAGGGCATTAGGGACACAGCCCAGGCGGAATGGAAAAAACGGAACCTGCTTTTAGCGTCCACCTCTGAACCGGCATCTGAGAGCCGACCACTTTGGACGCGGGTTCCGGTTTTGGAATGGAGCCGAACAGGGATGCCCCCAGAGAAGTGTCCCTACTAACGGAGCGTTTTCTCTCTTTTCCTCCCCTCCGTAAAGCCCGACAGACCACTTGAATTAGTTCTTTAGTTCTTTAGTACTTAATGAACGACCATGAATCGACCAAATAAAAGCCCTTGAAAGCAAGACAGCTGGCTGAGGAAAAGAGAGAAAAAAGCGAGGGCATTAGGGACACAGCCCAGGCGGAATGGAAAAAGCGGAACCTGCTTTTAGCGTCCACCTCTGAACCGGCATCTGAGAGCCGACCACTTTGGACGCGGGTTCCGGTTTTGGAATGGAGCCGAACAGGGGTGCCCCCAGAGAAGTGTCCCTACTAACGGAGCGTTTTCTCTCTTTTCCTCCCCTCCACGAAAGCTACGCCACCCACTTGATTGGCATTTACACTTACAATGAGCCTCAAAGCAGGAACAGCAAAAGGAAACCGAGAAAACAATTTGGGTCAAAAAAGAGCAGGAGTTCGGAAATTTCAGCAGAAATTAATTTATCGATAGAGTTTTAGTATGGTGCTTACTGGTAAACAGTAAGAACGGGAAAAAAGCTGTATTTCATAGATACGGGAGGGATTTCGATGGAAAAAACATTGCCACAGCGCTGGGATTTGGAAGTACTGTTTCCGGGAGGGAGCGAATCCGAAGCATTTCGTTCCTTTCTCGCTGAGCTGGAAAAAGATATCGCCGCACTGCAAGCCAGGGTAGAGAAAGCGGACTTGGCACTGCAGGAAAAGAAAACATTTGTAGAGATCATCGACAGCGTACAAGCGATCTCTGTTCGGACGAGACAGGCCGGCGCGTTTATCTCCTGCCTGACTGCCCAAAACATGAAGGACGAAGCCGCGAAAATGCTCGGTGGACGTGTGAAAAGCATCTCTGCAGCCTTTGGCTCAGCTTTGACTCGCTGGGAGGAGCATCTGCTCAAAATCGACGAGGCGAAATGGGAAGCTTTGCTGGCAGAGGAAGAGCTGTCTGCTATCGCCTTTAACTTGAACGAGCGCCGCCGTCGTGCACAGGAAAAGCTGTCCCCAGAGCAAGAAGTGCTCGCTAACGATCTGGCTGTCGACGGGTATCACGCTTGGCAGGACCTGTACAACGCAGTGGTAGGACGCATGACCATCGAGGTGGAGCTGGACGGTGAGAAGAAGCAGCTGTCAGTAGGGCAGGCATCCAACCTGATGAGCCATCCGGACCGTGCCGTGCGCAAGCAAGCGTTTGAAAAATGGCTGGAAGCGTGGGGCAACGAAACAGAGCTTTGCGCGCAAGCCTTGAATCACTTGGGTGGTTTCCGTCTGGCGCTGTATCGTCACCGCGGCTGGGATTCGGTCCTGCGCGAGCCACTTGACATCGGGCGGATGCAGGAAAAGACGTTGGATGCGATGTGGCAGGCAATCAACAATCGCAAGGATCGACTGGTTGCTTATCTGGAGCGCAAAGCGAAGCTGATTGGCGTAGAGAAGCTGAGCTGGTATGACATTTCGGCACCTGTAGGGAGCACACACAAAAAGGTTTCCTACGACGAAGCGGCAGCATTGATCGTGGAGAACTTCGATCGCTTCAACCCGAAAATGGCGGAGTTCGCACAGCTTGCCTTTGACGATGCGTGGATCGAAGCAGAGGATCGCCCAGGAAAACGTCCAGGCGGCTTCTGCACCAGCTTCCCGGTGAGCAAGCAATCCCGCGTGTTCATGACTTACGCTGGCAACGCGAGCAACGTCTCTACCCTTGCCCATGAGCTGGGGCACGCCTACCATCAGCAAGTCATGTGGGATCTGCCGCCCCTCGCGCAAAACTACGCGATGAACGTAGCAGAGACAGCTTCGACCTTTGCCGAGATGATCCTCGCAGATGCAGCGGTGAAAAACGCAGCGAACGACGACGAAAAACTGGTCCTGCTCGAAGACAAGCTGCAATCTGTTCTCGCTTTCTTCATGAACATCCAGGCGCGGTTCCTGTTTGAGAAAAACTTCTACGAAGCACGTAAAAACGGCTTGGTTAGCGCTGCCGACCTCGACCGCCTGATGACAGAAGCGCAGCAAGAAGCATACGCCGGTGCGCTCGCCGAATACGAGCCGCATTTCTGGGCTTCCAAGCTCCATTTCTATATCACAACGTATCCGTTCTACAACTTCCCGTACACATTCGGATACTTGTTCAGCCTGAGCGTCTACGCCCGTGCGCTGGCAGAAGGAGAAAGCTTCGCGGACAAATACGATGCCCTCCTGCGCGACACGGGCCGCCTGATGGTAGAAGACCTCGCACAAACCCATCTCGGTGAGGACATGACGCAGGTAGAATTCTGGCAAGCCGCTGTCGACCTGGCTGTAGCCGATATCGATGAGTTCCTGCGACTGACCGAAGAAGCATAAAAACGGATAAGCAACGCAATAGCAGGAAGCCTGTCACGATGATGACAGGCTTTTTTGCTGTTTAGGGTTGAAATGCGTTAATTCGGGCACAGTTGCGAAATTCACTACATTCGTCACCCGACTGTGTCAGCTCCACTGGGAACAGACAAGCTTAACTTTATGATCCGAAATTGTATGATGCCGTACACAAAGAGGTTTTCAGTCTAACGCGATTCGGTATCTGTTTCCCTTGCAGCTTTTAAATGCCTTCCCTAGAAGCTCCCAGAGATCCTTTCAAAGAAAGCCTGTGAAACAGCCATAGCTGGCCGAGGAAAAGAGAGAAAAAAGCGAGGGCATTAGGGACACAGCCCAGGCGGAGTGGAAAAAGCGGAACCTGCCTTTAGCGTCCACCTCTGAACAAGCATCCATGAACCGACCACTTTGGACGCGGGTTCCGGTTTTGAAACGGAGCCGAACAGGAATGACCCCCGAGCAGTGTCCCTACTAACGGAGCGTTTTCTCTCTTTTCCTCTCCCCCGAGAAGCCAGACAGAAAATGTTTTTATAAAACAACCCTGGGATACTTGCAAAAAAAGCCCACGCAACACAAATAGCTGGCCGAGGAAAAGAGAGAAAAAAGCGAGGGCATTAGGGACACAGCCCAGGCGGAGTGGAAAAAGCGGAACCAGCCCTTAGCGTCCACCTCTGAACAAGCATCCATGAACCGACCACTTTGGACGCGGGTTCCGATTTTGGAACGGAGCCGAACAGGAATGACCCCCGAGCAGTGTCCCTACTAACGGAGCGTTTTCTCTCTTTTCCTCTCCCCCGAGAAGCCAGACAGAAAATGTTTTTATAAAGCAACCCTGGGATACTTGCAAAAAAAGCCCACGCAACACAAATAGCTGGCCGAGGAAAAGAGAGAAAAAAGCGAGGGCATTAGGGACACAGCCCAGGCGGAGTGGAAAAAGCGGAACCAGCCCTTAGCGTCCACCTCTGAACAAGCATCCATGAACCGACCACTTTGGACGCGGGTTCCGATTTTGGAACGGAGCCGAACAGGAATGACCCCCGAGCAGTGTCCCTACTAACGGAGCGTTTTCTCTCTTTTCCTCTCCCCCGAGAAGCCAGACAGAAAATGTTTTTATAAAGCAACCCTGGGATACTTGCAAAAAAAGCCCACGCAACACAAATAGCTGGCCGAGGAAAAGAGAGAAAAAAGCGAGGGCATTAGGGACACAGCCCAGGCGGAGTGGAAAAAGCGGAACCAGCCCTTAGCGTCCACCTCTGAACAAGCATCCATGAACCGACCACTTTGGACGCGGGTTCCGATTTTGAAACGGAGCCGAACAGGAATGACCCCCGAGCAGTGTCCCTACTAACGGAGCGTTTTCTCTCTTTTCCTCCCCTCCACAACAGCCCGATGCACCTGAAAAAGGATTTAACAGAATGGTAGAAGAAGTAGTCCGAATTCTCAGATTGTAGATAAGGAGTGGAGAGCCTGCCATGAACCACCGGATGAAAAAGCATCCTTTGCACCTGTTTCGCGGAACGCTACGCACGAAGATGCTCACGTTGTTTCTCTGCCTGATCGCCATTCCGCTTAGCTTGCAAGGTATGATCACCTACAGCAAATTCACTACCTCCACCGAAGAGAGAACCTCCGCATACACAGCGCAGATCGTCCACCAAATCAACCAAAACCTGGACCGAAATATGGAAGAGATGAAGCGCCTCTCCCTGATGCCCCTCTACGATAACAGCATTCTGTCGATTCTCCGGGAGCTTGGTGGCAGCGCGCAAGCACCTCTCTACCTTTCCACAGAAAAACGGCAAAAAATGACGCTGTACATATCAAGCCTTTCTTACAGCCGACCGGAAGTGAAAGGCATCCAGATCATGTCCCTAAATGGGCTGGTATTCTCCAATCTCGATCCGTCGACGATGAAGGCACAGGTCGATCTGCGAAAAGAGGAATGGTACAGTCGCGTGCTTGCAGGAAACGGTGCGTCCGTCATTATCCCTTCGCACCGCCCCGCCTACTATGTTGATTCATCGATGGATCGCTACTTTTCTGTCGCACGTCTTTTAAGAGAGCCCAACACCAATCTGCCGCTCGGAATCATCAAGATCGACATGAAGATGGAGATGATCGACCAGATTTTGACCAACATGCCCTTTACGAAAGAAGGCAGCCTGATCATCGTCAATCAGCAGCAGGAGCTTTTTTACGAGAAGCGAGAGAACGAGACTACACCTGGCTACCAGGCGCTGCTGCAGGAAACTGCCGGGCTCGTACATCCGGGGCAGTCAGGTAGAACGATCAGCCTGCAGGGACAGCGCTACTTATTGATCGACAATGTATCAGCGAGGACGGGACTTACAGTCATCAGCATGATCCCCATAGACAGCTTGCTGAAAGACTCCAATGACCTGCGCAGCTTTACTATTCTGATCGCGGCGATCTTTCTGGTCGTGGCGGGAGGACTCGCAAGCTATTTTGCCTATTCACTCAGCAAGCCGCTGGTTTCGCTTAAGGAAAAAATGCTCCAGGTCGAGCAAGGACATTTTCACGAGCGTGTGCCAGTCTCCTCCACAGATGAGATCGGCAAGCTGAGCGAGCAGTTTAACCACATGGTAGAAGAGATCAACCGACTCGTCAACGAAGTATACGTCATCAGCTTGCGCGAACGGGAGGCGGAGCTGGCGGCCCTGCAGAGTCAGATCCACCCGCATTTTATCTACAATACGCTCGAGGCGATCAACATGATGGCGATCCGTGCAGGCAACTACGATGTATCGGACATGGTGTCCTCTTTAGGCAAGCTGATGCGCTACACCGTAGAGCGGGGAGATGGCTTTGTGACACTGGCGCAAGAGCTGGAATCACTGTCCTCTTACGTTCGTATCCAGCAGACACGTCTCGGGGATCGAATCCAGGTGGTGATGGAAGTGGATGAGTCGCTGCGAGACGCGCCCATTCCGAAGCTGCTTTTGCAGCCCTTGCTGGAAAATGCGATATACCATGGCATCGAGCGCCAGGAGAGAGGCGGTACCATTTGGCTTTCAGTCGCACGGGATGCTGAGGCTATGCAGATCAGTGTGCGCGATAACGGCAAAGGGATGACCCAGCCAGAGCTGATCAGGCTGCGCTCCAGTGTCACCATCCCCTTTCACCAGAATGAAGCAGCAAGCAGCCAGCGTACGGGGACGGCTCTCCGCAATATTTACCAGCGGATTACCCTCCTGTACGGCGCAGGATACCACCTGATGATGGACAGTCAGGCAGGACAAGGATCGATCTTTTCCTTGCGAATCCCCATAGAAAATGAAAAGAGGGCGATGAGACATGTACAAAGTCTTGCTAGTGGAGGATGAGCGGATCATCCGGGAAGGCTTGAAGACCTTGATCGAAAAGGTGACTACAGGCTTTTGTGTCGTAGCAGAGGCGCAGGATGGGAAAGAGGCGCTGCACTATCTGCGCACGGACATGCCTGATCTGATCATCACGGACATTCGCATGAGAGAAATCGATGGGCTGGCGATGATCGGCAAGATTCGCGAGATGTATGAAGAGCTGCCCATCGTTATTATCAGTGGATACGGTGACTTTCAGTACGCCCAAAAAGCATTGAAGCACAAAGTAACAGACTACCTGCTCAAGCCGATTGACCGGATCGAGCTGGTGGGAACGCTGGAAAAAATCCGGCAGTCACTGGAGCGAAAGAAACAGTCTGTCGCAGCTGAGCAGACCGAAAGCCAAAAGGAAGAGCGGCACATCATCCGCAAAGTCAAAAACTACATCCAGGATCATACAGATGGCGACCTACGTCTGCAAACGCTGGCAGATTTCGTCCATCTCAATCCGATTTACCTCAGCCAGCTGTTCAAGACTGAGACGGGAGAAAACGTATCTGACTACGTTACGAGGACGAGGATGAAACGGGCCAAGCAGCTGTTGCGTGAGACGAGCCTGAAGATCTACGACATTTCTCGCTTGGTTGGTTACCAGAGCCCCAAGCATTTCATGATCGTTTTCAAAAAAGAAGTCGGGATGACCCCCGGCGGTTACCGGGATGGGGCGTCAGGAGAAGAAGACCTTTAAATCCCATACCAAATCTGTAAATCAGATGATTTATCTCAATATTCCCTCAAATCTATACTTGTGCTAGGAAACGATTCCAGAAAATAGGGGGTACATCATGAAAAAGGCAATCTTTTTGGCATTGTCTATACTTTTGACAGCGTTTACTTTTGCGGGGTGCAGCAGCAAGCCGGCAGCATCCAGCGATCCTGCGGCGAAAAGCGATGAGCCTGTGGAGCTTTCCTTTTTGACATGGGGCAATCAAGCTCACCTCGATCTATACCAGAAGCTGATCGATAAATTCACACAGACTCACCCGAATATCAAAGTAAAGCTGGAATCTGTGCCTTTCCCGGATTATCAGCAAAAGGTGACCGTGCTGGCAGCAGGACAGGAGCTGCCGGACATCGGCTGGGTATCGGAGCGCATGGTGCCGCAGTTTATGGCAAATGGCATTTTGGAGGACGTGACGGACCTCAATTCGGACGCCAACTTTAAAATGGACGACTTCATTCCGTCCACGCTCGCCCTGTTCCAAAAAGATGAAAAGCTCTACGGGATCCCCTTTTCTACACCGCCAAGCGTGATGTTCTACAACAAGGACCTGATCGAGAAAGCCGGTCTGAAATCACCGAACGATCTGGCAAAAGAAGGCAAGTGGACGTGGGAAGAGTTTGAAAAGACAGCAAAAGCGATCACCAGCGGGACGGGCGCGAGCAAAATCTACGGGGCCAACTTCTTCCGGGACTGGAAAACGTGGATCCTCCTATCCTCGTACTCGTGGTCAAATGGCAGCGGACCTTTCAACAAAGAGATGACGCAATTCACCTGGAACGACCAATACGGAACGGAGACGCTCAGCATGCTGCAGCGCATGATGTTTACGGATGGCTCGCATCCGAAAGCCGGGGAGCAGGTGAGCTTTGAGTCAGGCAAAATCGGGATGTTCTTCGATGTGTACAGCTACGTCTCCAAAGCGCGCACGATCAAAGATTTTAAATGGGACATCGCGCCGATGCCATCCGGTTCCCAAGGCTCTGCCCCGATGCTCGGCCAGGCAGGCTACTCGATTTTCAAAGGAACCAAGCATTTGCAGGAAACAAAGGAGTTCCTCAAATTCATCGCCAGCGAGGAAGGCGTCCAGGCGACATCTGCTTACTTCGTGCCACCGCGCACATCGGTACTCAACTCGGATTTGTTCTTGAAGCAGCCTGACAATCCGGACCCAGCCCACATCAAGCAAGCCGTGATCGATGAAATGCCAAAAGCGCACTTCCAGCCAGGCCATGTGGAATGGCAAAAAATCGACAATACGATTCTCGCCGGCTTTGACCAGCTGTTCGGTCAAACGGCACAGCCGCAGGACATCATGAAGTCGTTGGAAGAGAAGATCAACCCGATTTTGAAAAAATAGCTGAGCTGTGGCGGTCTGGAAAACAGGCCGCCAACCATTTGAAGGGAGGGGGGCTTCGTGATGAATCGATTGGAGCGTGCGCTTTCTGAAAAGCCGTTTCAGCTGTTCGTCAGTCTGCCGCGCAATGAGGAGTCGCTGGCGAATACAGCGCTTGCGGAAGGAGCAGATGGACTCAAGGTGCATATGAACGTGCATCATCGAGCGAGTGGAAACAGCTTTGGTCCCCTCGCCAATTATCTTGAGCTGTTCACATCCATCCGCAGTCAGTTTGACGGACCGTTTGGCATCGTTCCTGCTGGCTCTCCACAAGACTTGAACCCAGCCGAGCTAGCGCAGCTTTCCTCGATTGGCATCGACTTTATCTCGATTTACGGACACCACCTGCCAGCAGCACAGATGAGGATCGAGGGGGTAGCGAGCACCTTTGCCATTGACGATCAATTCGATTGGGCGTTGCTAGATTCAATGAAGCATTTTCCCATGACTGCCTTGGAAGCCTCTATCGTCCCAGGTGCGGAATACGGAACGCCGTTGGTATTTACCGATCTGCTGAAATATCGGTTGTTGGTGGAAAAGGCGGGGATTCCGGTGATGGTTCCTACCCAGCGAAAAGTCGTGCCAGCAGATATTCCGGCCCTGCGAGATACGGGCGTGCGTGTCTTGCTGGCGGGGGCGATGGCACTTGGGACGACGACAGACGAGATCAAAAGGTCGGTCGCAGCCCTACGCAATGCAATCGACAAATAAGCACGCAAAGGGAACCGGGTGCGGCCTCGTAAGAAAAAGGAAGAGGCAGCTTCGCCCACGAAGGAGGAATGCGTATGGAGAGCAACATGAATATTCCCATCTCTCCTGAACAGAAAAAAGCGAAGCCGAAAAGAAATCCGTTTCATCGGGAAGCCAATGTGAGTGGCTGGCTGTTTGTCAGTCCGATGGTGCTCGGATTTCTCGTGCTGCTGCTCGGGCCGCTATTGCTCGCCTTTTACATGAGTCTGACGGATTGGCCGCTTTTGGGAGAGCCGACCTTTGTTGGGATGGACAACTACAAGGCCATTTTTTCCGATGAGGAGTTTTGGACGGTTGTTGGCAATACGTTCACGTTTGCGGCAGGGCTCGTTCCGCTGAATATCGTCCTCGCCCTGGGTCTGGCTCTTCTGCTCGCCCGCAAGCTGCCCGGGATTGGCATCTTCCGTACGGCCATCTTCGTGCCGGTCATGACTTCGCTGATCGTTTGGGCAATTGTCTGGAAGTACCTGTTTGCAACCGATACAGGCTTTATCAACCAGATCCTGCAGCTGTTCGGGATCACGGGTCCAGCCTGGCTGTACAATCCGCAGTTGGCCATGCCTGTCGTCATCGTGACCAGCGTCCTGAAAAACGTGGGCTTGAACATGGTGCTGTTTATTGCCGCTCTGCAGCAGGTGCCCGTTCACTTATACGAGGCAGCGAGGATTGATGGAGCAGGAAGGGCACGTCAGTTTTTCCAGATCACCGTCCCAATGATCTCGCCCACGATCTTTTTGACGACGCTATTGACCATTATTGGATCGCTCAAGGTGTTCGGCCAAATCTACGTGATGACCCAAGGAGGACCAGGCGACAGTACGAAGGTGCTGGTCTACTACATCTGGGAGAAGGCCTTCAAAAACTTCGAGTTTGGCTACGCGTCAGCGCTCGCTTTTGTGTTGTTCTTTATCATTTTTGTATTTACGTTACTCCAGTGGCAGTATCGAAAGAGGTGGGTATTCCATGAAGAATAAGAGTCCCGGAAAAATCCTCGGGATCGGGTTGAATTACTTGACGCTGTCTGTCGTCTCCCTCATCATGCTCGTTCCGTTCCTATGGATGCTCTCGACATCGCTCAAGGAGCCAGCCAAAATCTTCGTGTTTCCCCCTGAGCTGATTCCATCGCCGATCCGGCTGGAAAATTACACGGAGGTACTGGCGAACACGCCATTCCACTTGTTCTATTGGAACAGCCTGTACATCGCGATTCTTGTGACAATCGGTACGGTCCTGTTTGCATCTATCGCCGGCTATGCGTTTGCGAGAATTCCTTTTAGAGGGCGCAATCTCGTCTTCCTGCTTCTGCTGTCGACGATGATGATCCCGAATGAAGTGACCTCGATTCCGATGTTTTTGTTCATGCGTGCACTCGGCTTTATCAATACACATGTGCCGCTGATCGTCCTCCCCATATTTGGAGCAGGAGGAATCTTCGGGGTATTCGTCATGCGCCAGTTTTTCCTCGGGATCCCGAAGGAGCTGGAGGAGGCCGCGATGATCGACGGCTGCTCGCGCTGGCGAATCTACTGGAGCATCATGCTGCCGCTTGCCAAGCCGGCGATTGCGACCCTGACGATTTTTACCTTTTTGACCAGCTGGAACGACTTTTACGATCCGCTCATTTTCTTGAACGACCGAGAGCTGATGACGCTGCCGCTCGCTCTTTCCCTGTTTACAGACGAAGCGGGTACGGCCTGGCATCACCTGATGAGTGCTTCGGTGATGGCGACCTTGCCCCTGCTGATTGTGTTCTTTTTCGCCCAAAAGCAGTTCATTGAGGGTGTATCGATGACAGGAATGAAGGATTAACGGAGGTGGAGGATATGGACCGCATACTTGAAGCGGATGTCGTGGTCGTAGGTGGGGGACCCGCCGGAATCAATGCGGCGCTGGCAAGCGGAAGATTGGGTGCCAAGACGATTCTGATCGAACGCTATGGCTTTCTCGGCGGCATGTCTACAGCTGCCTTGGTGTACCCTTGGATGACGTTTCATACGGAAAAAGGAGAGCAGGTGATCAAGGGCATCGCCCAGGAAATCGTGGAGCGGCTGCAGGAGCGCGGCGGCTCTCCGGGGCATCTGCGGGATACAGTTGGCTTCGTTCATACAGTCACGCCGTACCATCCTGAAATCTACAAGCTTCTGGCAGTCGAAATGCTGAAGGAAGCAGGAGTCAAGCTGCTCGTTCACAGCTTTGTTGACGAGGCTGTCGTAGAAGGTGACCGGATCAGAGCGATCCAAATCACGACCAAATCCGGCAAGTACGAGATTTGCGGAAATATCTTCGTCGATGCCTCTGGAGATGCAGATGTGGCGTATTTGTCTGGAGCGCCGACGTACCAGGGCAGGGAAAGCGACGGACGCACGCAGCCGATGACGATGAAGTTTCGGATGCGCGGGGTGGATTTGGAGCAGGTCAAAGCGTACATGCTGGCACACCCGGAGGATTTCTACCACAAGACGCCGTTTGCAAAGCTTAGAGAGATACCGCTGACAGGTGTCCAAGGCTTTTACACTCAGTGGAAGGCATCAGGAGTGCCGATCAACCGTGATCAGGTTCTCTTTTTCACCGGTCCGGAAAAGGATGAGGTACTGATCAACTGCACGCGCGTCCAAGGACTGGATGGCACGGATGTGGAGGATTTGACGGAGGCAGAGGAGATAGGGAGACGTCAGGTTTTAATGATGTCTGAATTTTTGAAAAGTAAGATCGCAGGGTTTTCTGGTGCCTCCATCTCTGCAGTCGGAACGCAGATCGGCATTCGGGAAACGCGCAGAATCGCAGGAGCGTACAGCCTGACGATCGAGGACGTGGTGCAGGGACGCAAATTCGCTGACGTGGTCGCACGCAGCGGCTATCCTGTCGACATCCATGATCCATCCGGAAAAGGCGTGATCGCCGCGGATATCGAGGGGGACGGCGCTTACGACATCCCGTATCGCTGTCTGCTGCCGAAAAGGATCGAAAACCTGCTCGCGGCAGGGAGGTGCATTTCGACCACGCATGAGGCGCTGGCGACGACGAGGCTCACTCCGAGCTGCATGGCTACCGGTCAGGCAGCAGGTACGGCGGCAGCCATCGCTCATCTGGATCGAACGATTCCACGAAAGATTGACGTATCCAAGCTGCAGCTAGAATTGCGAAAAGCAAATGCCGTTCTGTAAGTCGTCCGTTACTTTCGCTTGCGATGAAGGGAGTCGAAACGATGAAGAAGTGGAGATTTGTAATTTCTACGGTTGCGATGGCAACGCTGCTGACAGGCATGCTGCCGTTTGGGCAAATGAATGGGGCACAGGCAAAAACGTCGCCAAAGCCGATCGCCAAAATCGCGCTGGTGCCACTGGATGATCGTCCAGTCAATACGTATTTTCCGCAGATGACTGCGAAGGCGGGAGGAGTGGAGACGATCATGCCGGATGAAGACATGCTCGGTCATTTCACTACCCCGGGAGATGGGGAGGAGATTGGCGACTGGCTGCTCGACCAGGCAGACAAAGTCGATGGCTCGGTCATTTCCGTCAGCATGCTCGCATACGGGGGACTTGTGGCTTCCCGTACCGCCGATCAATCGTACGAGGATGCGCTGTCCAATATCAAGGCGATCAAGCGACTGAAAGCCAAGAAGCCGAAGAAGCCGATCTTCGTATTCGATACGATTCAGCGGCTGGCAGTAACAGCTACCGATCCCGAAACACTGAAATATTACGATCAGATCCGGGAGTGGGCCATTCTCTATGACGAAGTGCACAACCTCGGGATGACGGAAAAAGAGGATCGTCTGGAAGAGCTGGAGGAGCTCATTCCCGAAGCCGTACTGCAGGATTATCTGGATGCCCGTGAACGCAATCACAAAATCAATTCCTTGCTCATCGATTGGGTCAAAGACGGAACCATCGATTACCTCGTGCTTGCTCAGGATGACGCAGCTCCACACGGATTGCACCGCGCAGAACGGGAAGCGTTGGTGGAAAAAGCGGAGGACCTCGGTGTCGAGGATCGCACAGCGGTGTTTCCCGGAGCCGATGAAGTAGGAACAGTGCTCGTCAGCCGTCTGTCACTCGATCAACTCGGCATCCACCCCAAAGTAGCCGTCGAGTATTCGGGCATAGATGGCAGCGACTGGACGGCGTCGTTTGAAGATACGACGTTTGACGAGAGCGTGGACATGCATATCGTTGCGGCAGGTGGCAAGGCGGTACGTGATGCAGATGATGCGGATCTCGTCCTGATGGTGAATACGCCATCGGAACCAGGGGAGAGCAAAGCCGACCGCAGGGAAGCGCTGGATGATTTTGTCGACGTGATCAACGAGCACCTCGAGGACGGGAAGCGAGTCGCCGTGACGGATGTGACGATTACGAACAAGGCAGACCCCGATCTCATCGAGCGTCTGCAGGACGATGTGAAGCTGCCAGCCCTTCTCTCCTATACCGGATGGGGCACAGCGGGGAACAATATGGGCAGCGCCTTGGGTCAAGCTCTTCAGCGCACCGCCTTTTTGGAAAAGGGAAATCAGTTTGGCGTGCCGTTGACGGTGGATGCTGCTGAGGCACACGTGAATCTGCTGCTCTCCTCGTTTGTCAACGATCACAACTACCGGAACGAAGTCATGGCAGATGCCCGGGAGTTGGTCAAGGAATTGGGCGGAAATGAATGGGGACTTGGCGACGATTTTGAGGAAGTGAACGATTTCGTCGTGGAGGAGCTCGCACCCGAGGTAGAGGATTGGTATGAGAACTACTTCGCGGATCAAACCATCGACATCGGCAAGCGCGGCAACCACACGTTCACTGGAAAGCTTACAAGTCTCGATGACGTAGAAATTGTCCTGCCTTGGGAGCGGTTGTTTGAAGTATTTATTCAACCCGAAATCACAGTCGAGAGAAAGTAACCAAATGCACGAACAGGTACGCCATCCGGAAGTTGGCGGCCTGTTTTTTTGTTGTTCAGAAGCTTACCACAATCTTCAGAAAATCTTTACCTGCGATTCATCGAATAAAAGTCAATGGCGAGTAGAGTGAAAGAGAACGGAACGGATCAGTACCTTGCGGCAAAAGCAAAGGGGGAGATCAAATGGAGGGGAAAAGGCTGGATCAGGATCGTTTTGACGACTGGTGCGACCATTTGATCGTCAAGGAAGTAGGTACAAAACGAGTCGTTGGGACGTATCGCCTCCTGCCTGGGAAAAAAGCAGGGACAAACGGCGGGTTTTACTCGGAAACGTTATTTGACCTAAGCCACTCATCGCTCCCTCGTACACGCATGCTGGAGCTTGGCAGAAGCTGTGTAGATCCTGCTTACCGCAATGGCAGAGTCATTCAACTGCTATGGGAGGGGATCGCCGACTATGTGAACCTGCACGGGTATGACTATCTGGTTGGTTGCGCGAGCCTCCGCGAGGCAGATCATGAACAGCTGAGCCGCATTCATGCCTTGCTGAAGCGCTTTTCCTTTCTTACAGAGCGATATGGCGTGCACCCGCATCCGTCCTCGAGGCAAACGGGGCTGCGGCCGATAGATGCAGAGGAGAGCCTAAAGCAGATGTATCGCCTTCTTCCTCCCTTAATGAAAGGCTACCTTTGGCTAGGTGCCGAGCTTGCCGAGGAGCCTGCGTACGATCCCATTCTAAGAAGTACGGATTACTTTGTCGTCCTCGATCAAAAGCAAATCACGGAAAAATACCGTCGTCGGTTTCTGGATAAATAAACAGAAAAAAGGGAGAGGGTGGTCGCCATGTACCGTTGGATTGGATGGTTGACACGACCAGATCGGCTGCACTTGCTCGGCAAGCTGCTAGCCTGGATTCCCCCGCCCTTTTTGCTGGCTCTCTTCTTCGGAGTTTCCCATCTGTTGGCTCGATTTGGCGGGGCTGTAAGCCAACGGGTTAAAGACAATATGAGTGCGGTATTAGGTACACAAGCACCTGTGCAAAGACTGCGCAGACAATATTTTTACCAGGTATGCGTTGCGCTCTATGAATTGCTGTTTGTCAGCCACCGCTTGCCTAAGCAAGGCTTCAAACGATTTTATCCGGAAGGCGAAGAGCATCTGCAATCCGCTCTGCAGAAAGGTAAGGGAGCGATCGTGTATGCACCGCATATCGGCAATTTCTTTTTCGCTTACTGGTATTTAAGTCAGCGTTACCCGTGCCTGGCGGTGGTGACCGCTCAAAGCGCCGAGCTGCGGCCGCTGTATCTCATTTTCCAGGAGCTCGGTTGCGAGGGGCTGGACTATGACGAGACACCGCCTTTGGTCATGCTACGGAAGCTGCGGAGGCATTTGTCCCAAAATGGGGTGGTCTTTCTCTTGGGAGACTTTTCGCGGCCGGAGTTTCCACTCGGACACATGTTTGGAAAAAAGACGCCGCTGCCACGTGGAGCAGCTATGCTGGCATTGGAGGGAAACGCGCCTGTCATACCGTTTTATTGTCGCAGAAAAAAAGGATTTGCACACCAGCTCACTTTTTTCGCTCCTCTCAACTTGCATGAGCATTACGAAAAAAACCAAACAGCAGAGGCGATGAAGCAGCTCTACTCCTTTTTGGAGGATGCCGTGAGAGCGGTGCCCGCGGAATGGCTGTACTGGTTTTATGTGGACGAAAGATGGACGACCGAAGACTATCATGCTGGGGAGGTATCGTAATGGATACAGGAAGCCATCTCTTGTTGGGCGTTACATTGGCTGGACTGGCGAACGCGACCGGATTTGTCGGTACGGATCCGGCAGTGGGTCAGGCGCTAATGATCGCCACTGTGGTGGGATCGCATGCACCGGATTTTGATACGGTAGTCAGATTGCGAGGCATCACTTCTTACATCCGTTTTCATCGGGGTATCACTCATTCCATCCCCGCCCTGTTTCTCTGGCCGCTCATCATCAGCGTCCCGCTCGCTTGGGGGTTCGATGTGATGGGGCAGCTCGCCACCCTTTATTTCTGGACGTGGATCGCAGTCGTTTTCCATGTCTTTCTCGATATGCTCAATGCGTATGGTGTCCAATGCATCCGGCCGTTGAACCGCCGCTGGGTTCACATGGATGTGCTGGCGATCTTTGAACCGTTTGTGTTTGCGCTGCATGTGGCAGCAGCTGTCTGGTGGCTAGGCTTTGGGGGAGATGCCGTGATGCTCTTTCCCGCGGCGTACGGTATCACTTTCGTCTACATTGGGGTGCGAGCCTGGCAGCATGCTCGGTTAGTCAAGCGCGTAGCCTCGGCTCTGGATACAAATGGAGTCTGCCACGTCATTCCCAGCTTCCATCCCTTTCATTGGCGCTTCGTCGTAGAGACAGGCGATCGGTTCTATACAGGAAAGATTGAGTACGCACATGTGCTTCTGGAAGAGGTTTATCCCAAGCAGCAGCGCAATGATATCATACAGGCGACGATCGGGGTCGATGGGGTTCGCGCTTTTCTCGGGTTTGCCCAACGCATTCACGTCACATGGAAAGAGTGCCAGGACGGCTATGAGGTCGTGTGGAGCGATGTGCGTTTCTGGTACAACCGCAAGCTGCCCTTTGGGGTGGATGTCCGGCTGGACCACGATCTCAACGTGGTGCATCATCGCCTGGGATGGCGCAAAAAAGCGTGGGATCCCCCCTATGTCTGAGGGATTCCACGCTTTGACTCAGCTTTATCGCGCTAATGCAGGGAACAACTCGATCAATTCCTGCTGCAAGCCTTGGCTGATTGGGCTCATCGGCAGGCGCAGGGTATCCGAAGACAAAATGCCTTGCTGGGTCAAAATCCACTTGATCGGTGCTGGATTCGACTCTTGGAAAAGCTTTTGAATCATCGGTACGAGGGAATCGAACTTCGTTTGCGCCTGAGCAAAATCACCTTGCTTGGCAAGCTCATACACTTCCACGAATTTTTCGGTTTGAATCATGGAAGAAGCTAGAATACCGCCTGTTGCTCCGTGCTGCATCATGGACAGGAACAGGACATCATCCCCGCACAGGACTGGTTTCGTATCTCCTTTGGTAAGCTCGTGAAGGAGGTCGAGACTGCCTGTGCTGTCTTTGATTCCGATCACGCCATCTAGATCCAGAACGGCTTTGACGGTATCTGCATTCAAACGAAGACCTGTACGATGAGGGACTTCATAGGCGATAACAGGAACGCCTACTTGAGATGCCCGACGATAATGTTCGATGACACCTGCATGAGGTGGGCGGTTGTAGTACGGTGTGACGATGAGGACGGCATCCGCTCCCAGCTCGCCCGCAAGCTCAGTCCGCTTTACGGTCGATACCGTGCTGTTGGTACCTGTGCCGATGATAAGAGGAAGCTGCTTGCCGCTCTCTTGTACGACCTCTTTGGTCGCTTGGAAAAGCTGGACAACTTCCTCCCAGGATACAGTTGGAGATTCGCCTGTCGTTCCGTTGACGATGATGCCTTGAATGTTATGTTGTAAAAGCTCCTGAACATGCTTGCGGTAAGAGTCCAGATCCAGCTCTTCATTTGGCAAAAAGGGCGTGATGACGGGTGCATAAATGCCATGCAAATCGCGTGCTTGTAGCAATGTGTGTTCCTCCCGTTATGCTTGATGTAAGTACTTTACCATAGCATTCGTTATCAGTGTTATCTATAATAAGTGATATGTAATATCAATAATTTTGAAGTGGTGACGATATGGATCTCACTTATTTTCAGACATTTCGCGAGGTTGCCTATCATCAGAGCTTTACAAAAGCAGCTGGCGAGCTGGGCTATGCCCAGTCCAGTGTGACGATGCAAATCCAGAAGCTCGAGCAGTCGTACGGCGTCAAGCTGTTTGAACGGTACGGGAAAAGCCTGCGCCTAACCTCTGCTGGGGAAGAGCTGCTGAAAATAGCGGTTCAGATGCTGAATTTGTATCAGCAGTCAAAGGAAACGCTGACCTTGCAGGGGGGAGGAACGCTGACGATCGGAACCATCGATTCACTGGCTTCCTACTACCTCCCCGCCTTGATCCAGCATCTGCGGCAAAAGTATCCGACTTTGACAATCAGGCTGCAGCCCGACCGGGAAACTGCCATCGTCGAGAAGGTGAGAGAAGGGGATTATGACATCGGGCTTCTGCTCGAGAGCAAGCCCTCCGATCCGACTCTCGAATGGGTGAAGATCAGGGAGGAGCCGCTTGTGCTCTTGGCGAGTCCCGAGCATCCGTTAGCTGCAATCGGAACAATCACCCTGGAGCATTTGAGCGACATCGAGTGGATCATGACGGAAGCAAGCTGCAACTATCGGATCATGCTGGAGCGGGTGCTGCAGGAACAGAAGGTACCTTACCGAGTGGGACTTGAGCTGGGCAATCCGGAAGCGATCAAGCGCTGTCTGGTCACAGGGGCCGGTATTGCACTGCTTCCGCTCATGGCAGCAAACGAGGAGATTCAACGCGGGGAGCTGGCGGCTCTTCCCTTTCAGCATCCCGACATTCGCTTGGACCTGCAAATCGTGATGCGGCCGAAGAAGTGGATGTCTCATTCCTTGCAGGATTTTATCGAGCTGCTGCATTAGTGAAAGGCTATCAAGAAGACAGGCCAGTCGGACACAGAGATGTTCGGCTGGCTTTTTTGTACAGCAAGATTTTTGAAGATTCTCAGCCAGTTAAGGCTCTGCCAAAAAGTTTGGCGGAGCCAAGTTTTTTAATGTCGCTGCGCAAAAGTCTCTATACGAAATGAAAGACTCATGGTAATATAAAACAAAAATGTTCGATGGTGATCGAATGAACAAAA
This sequence comes from Brevibacillus centrosporus, assembly GCF_046622605.1. NCBI lineage: Bacteria > Bacillati > Bacillota > Bacilli > Caryophanales > Paenibacillaceae > Brevibacillus > Brevibacillus centrosporus. The sequence continues at coordinate 1,233,318 of NZ_CP176856.1, forward strand.
TGTATTCAATAAAAATCGAATATTCAACTGCCTATGAATGTATTGTGAGTCTGTATGTGTATCTGCAGGAAAAGGAGAGAAAGCATTATCAGCTAGGCAGCGAGTGGAAGGAAAAAACGGCAAAGCTGCTGCCACCTGATTTCGCAAAGGAGCTGGAGGACGAACGATGGGAAGTGCTGCATCGCTTGGTGCTTCTCGTTGCACAGTCGCCGCAAAAAGGTTCTGTCGAGCAATTTCTCGATTGGCTAGCGCAGGTGCCTCCAGGAGAAATCTATGAACGCATGGCTCCGTGGGTCGATACGATTCCCTTAAATCTAGGGGAGATCCGGGACCATAGCTTGTATTTGCTCACACGCTGGAACGAGCATTATTTCTCCAAGGTAGAGGATAGTATTTTGGAGAAGCTGGAGGAAAGCACACGCCGGCTGACGAAACAGCTCGGGCAAAAGTCCCCCATGGAGCTGATCGATCAGGTAACGAACGGCATCTGGCTCGAGCCGACGGCGGATTTGCAGCAGGTTGTCTTAATTCCTCAATTCCATTGCGCACCGCTGTCTGTCCTGGATTTCTACCGGGGGATGGCGACGTGCTTGTATCCCGTAGACGATTCTACAGCCGTCCTGCAAAAATTACTGCCGATCACCCAGTGCTTGTCGGATGAAAAGCGGCTAGGACTTTTGCGTATCGTGGCAGAAAGACCAAGTACGTTGACGGAGCTGACACAGCAAATAGGGCTTGCGAAAAGCACGGTGCACCACCATGTGACAGCCTTGCGCAGAGCGGGCCTGATCCGCGCTCATTACACCGGAAGCACGACGATCTCCTACTACAGCCTGCGAGAATCGTTTATCGATCAGCTTCCTAGCTTGCTGCATGCTTTTCTGGGAAAAGGGGACGAAGCCTAAATGAACCAACTTCGGAAGTATTGGCATGCGTATCATCCAGTCGTTCATCTGCTGATGGCAGGGACTGTGTTTGTAGGTCTCACCCAAGCGATGAGCATGCCGTTTCTAGCGATTTATTTGAGTGAAACGACGACGCTTGGACCGGCGTACATTGGGATGATTGCGGGAGCTGGCCCACTGGCAGGCACCGTCGGCGGTTTTCTCGGGGGGATCTTGTCTGACTTGTTCGGCAGACGGAAGCTAATGATTCTCTCGATGATGGTCATGGCAGCTGCTTTTGCCGCATTCGTAGTCGTCAGCCATCCACTTGCCCTGCTGTTCGTCAGTCTCGTAAAAGGGCTGGCGGGATCGTTCTACGGGACGGTGTCCAAAGCGATGATGGGGGATTTGACGCCAGCAGACCAGAGGTTTCGGGTCTTTTCCAACCGATATTTGGCGAATAACCTGGGTGTCGCGATTGGACCGATGCTCGGGGCGTTTCTCGGAATAGCCGGCAGCGGTACAGCCTTTCTGTTGACCGCGCTCGCCTATGTGCTGTTTGCGATTCTATTAGGTGTCGCCTGCAAGCAGTACGCGGTAGGAGATGGGCAGGGGGAAGCGGCGGAAGAGAAGCCGGGGCTTCGGCAAATGTGGAAGGTGCTCAGCCGGGATACGGCTCTATTGGCTTTTGTCTTTGGCGGCATTCTGCTCGTCACGGTTCACGGCCAAATGTCGGTTACACTGTCCCAATATTTGCGGGAACATGTAGTAGAAGGGGTAGCTCTTTTTGGCATGATGATGAGTGCAAACGGGTTTACCGTATTGCTTCTGCAAATTCCACTGACGAGATTGGTAGAGAGATACACGCTGTTTGCGAGAATTGCAGGCGGAGCGCTGCTGATGGTCGCCGGGGAAATAGGTTTTGCCTTTTTGACAGGATGGACCTTCATGGTAGCTGCCATGGTCGTATTTACGATCGGGGAGATTTTGATCGTGCCTGCGGAGTACGCCCAGATCGATCAGATCAGCCCAGCCAATATGCGGGGAACCTACTACGGCGCGCAGAGCTTCAGTGAGCTGGGGAGCTTCCTGGGTCCGTGGGTAGGGGGGATGATCCTGTCCGCTTACGGAGGACCTGCGATGTTTCTAATTATGGCTGCGATTGCACTGTTCAGTCTGGTGTTTTACAAGCTAGGCAGTGTCATTTACGAAAGGAAAAAATTGTATACCATATACGGCAATTCTATGGAAAAACAAGGATAAGAGGGCTGGAAACACTCGTAAAACCAGCCCTAGAACGACAAAACCAGCATCCCTCCTGGAAGGATTTTCTACATAAAACCTTGAGAAAACCTGAGAAATCCCAAATAAACCATATTTTCAGAAAATAATTGTATACAATAAGCCAAATACCTATTTTTCGTGCGCATATTGTGCTACAATTTTTTTGGACAGACCTAATCTAATGGTGCAGGGGGGATGCAGATGATCACTATGTCACATGTTGTGTATGCAATTGTTACAGTCGCTGTCATTATTGTTATGTTGTTCCGGCGCGGTGTTGTCATTCCATCTTTAATCGGTACGTTTTTGGTTGGCTGGATTTTCAAAGGGGATGTGATCAGTGGCTTCCAAGCCGTGTACAACGCCAATCTTACGGCAGCAAAAGAACTGTTTACAATCTTTTTGATCATTACCTTCATGGTTGCGTTATTGGCGTCGCTGCGGGATATTGGAGCAGACCGCAGAATGATTCGCCCGATCCAGAAGCTGATGATCAACGGACATGTGGCGTTTTTTGTGCTTGCTATCGTTACGTATGTGATCTCCTTGTTTTTCTGGCCCACTCCTGCTGTGCCGCTTATCGGCGCATTGCTTTTTCCTGCAGCGATTCGTGTCGGTCTCCCACCGATGGCTGCTGCGATGGCAGTCGCACTGGCGGGGCAAGGGATGGCGCTATCCTCCGACTACATCATGCAAGTAGCTCCGATGCTAAGCGCAAAAGGAGCAGGAGTAGAAACAGGAATGGTCGCAGACAAAGCGATGGTACTGTCGCTAATTACAGGCGGCGTGTCCATTGCCGTCGCTTACCTCATGCACCGCAAGGCTATCCGCAGGGCTGACGCACCCCTCGTTCAAAACCAAGTCGTAGAGTTTCGATCAGCGGAGGAAACGCAAGAATTTGCGCAGGCAGCTGCGGCAGTAGAAACTCTCCCGCCAAATATTCTGAAATGGTCGAAGATTTTCGCGGTTCTGGTTCCTCTGTCCATGCTGGGTGTCATGATTGTGATGGCAGCGAGTAAATTTGGATCGAACATGGGGGGCTTCGAAGGGGGAGACGGGGCAGCTTTCATCGGTGGGGTAGCTGTGATCCTGTTGATTCTGTCCTGTACGGTGTTTTCGAAGATTGCTGCATTGGATAAGATCAGTGACCATCTGACGGAAGGCTTCGTTTTTGCCTTTAGAGCCATGGGACCAGTGATTCCAATCGCAGGATTTTTCTTCCTGGGAAATGCAGATTTTTCGAAGAGCATTCTCTCGCTAGGTGAGTCGGTTCCTGCCCCCGCGATTTTGTATGATTTGGTCATGTCCGTCCAATACGCGATTCCGGCAAACGGGTTCCTGACTTCATTTGGCATCCTGATTATCGGGATCATCGCGGGATTGGAAGGATCGGGATTCTCCGGACTGCCGTTGACAGGCTCGCTCTCTGGTGCGCTGGGCCCGACTGTGGGCATCGATCCTTCGACGCTGGCCGCGATCGGGCAAATGGGCTCGGTCTGGTCCGGAGGCGGAACCTTGATCGCATGGTCTTCCCTGGTTGCAGTAGCCGGCTTTGCCGGAGTATCCGTCATTGAACTGGCACGGAAAAACTTTATCCCTGTCGTCTTGGGATTATCGATTGCCACAATCGCGGCTCTCTTTCTCTGGTAGCCGCAGGGCTGTCGTCCAGAGGCGGCTCAGAAGCAAGCTTGGGTAGGATTTCTTGGACGGCTCTTGCCAGGATCCGGGTAACGACTCCGGACATTTCCTGCACAAAGGTGAGGCTCGTGTGCTCCAGCACTTTGTGATTTAGCGGTCCGTAGTTGTTAATGATTCCTTTGAGATGAATATGGCCGATGGGAGGCAGCTGCTTATCGAGACTGACTCCTGGCTGCAAAGGCTCTTCCACGACCTGGAGCGTACCGATTTTGTAAAATTGCCCGAGGCAGGCATCGACGGCGATCACGTATGCACGCATATGCTTCTGGGAGATGTGGGAAAGCGTCTTTTGCATATTGAGGGCGTGCACGGGATTGTCCAGCGTTCCGTAAATATGAACGTGCCGCTGTCCCTTCAGCTGTTGGAGAAGCTGACTGCCAACCATCGGTCCTAAGGAATCACCGGAATAGCGATTGGTACCAATGCAGACGATCACAATCTCGGTATACCCGGGATTGTTTACGTAATGTTGAATTAAGGCGTCAGATAAAGAAGCCACTGATTTTTTATCTAGGTAGTGGCAATAATGCAGCATGCAATTCACCTGCTTTCTTCCTTACTTAATTGTAAACCATGGCGATGGAATCAAGAAATACAGAAAAAGTTAAAAGTGTTTGTCATTTTTATAAATAGATACGGTATACAATATACCATTATGGAGAGGATGTGTGAATGAGGATGACTAAGGCATTTCTGTTAACACAAATGACATGGCCAGAAGTGAAAGAAGCGCTGCGTACCGTGAAAATAGCGGTGATTCCTCTGGGCGCACATGAACAGCACGGGCCACATATGGCGGAAAGCTGCGATGCCGTTTTGGCTGAAGAGATGGGAAAACGACTGGTGGAGAAGCTGTATCCGGAAGCCATCCTGACCCCGACGATCAATATGGGGGTGTCACCCCATCATCTTCATTTTCCTGGGACGATCTCTCTGGAGCCGACAACGGTGATTGCAATTTTGCGCGATATGATCAAATCGTTAAAACAGCATGGCATAAAGCAGTTTCTGATCTTGAACGCCCATGGAGGAAACCAGGCGACACTCGGAGTGGCTACGGAGACGCTGACCCGGGAGCTAGATGTCCGCATCTACTATGCCAAGACGACGGCATCTGCCAAGGATGTCATGGATCGGCGTCTGGAATCCAAGCTGTATGGCCACAGCTGTGATCGCGAGGTATCCGAAGCCCTGTATCTAGCCCCTCATATCGTCCGGCAGGATCGGCTAGAGGCGGCAGACTATCAGGAAGGCAGATGGAAGAAGCTGCGTCCGGGAAATCCACTGCAAGGCTTCTACTATTATGAAGAAATGACGCGCAACGGATGCATAGGGGACGCGACAAAGGCAAGCTATGAAATCGGGCAGGAAATCGTGGAGACCGCTCTGGAGAGACTGGCTCATGCTGTCAAAGAACTTATCTAAAGGAAGGCCGTACGTTTTTCTTTCTGCCATTGCTGCTTATTTGCTGTCCGCCTTCTATCCCTCACCGTTCCTGCATGGGGTCATTTCCGTACTGAGCATTCTCATTATCTTGATGGTGTTTCCCTTTGTGCCGCGCTTTGTACAGGGGCTCAGTGCCTTGTTCCTGCTGATTGGAGGGAGCCTGCTGCTGGCAAGTGGTGCTGCGTGGACACAGTTTGTCACGGGCTTTGGCAACATGCTGAACATCTTGAGTCTCTTTGCCCTGATTCCCTTTATTGCGCTGCCGATTGAGCTCGGGAACTACGCCAACAGGATTCAGCAGATGATCCAGCGGACGATCAAGCGGTCTGGCTTGCTGTATTCGATGACCGCCAGTCTCTCGTATATTTTAAGTTCCTTTATGAATATCGCGACCTTGCCCATGGTGTATCAAACCATTCGACCATCCCTGGAATTATTTCCTATCGAACAAAAGGAACGCTTCATCAGCCGGGCGATCACCCATGGGTACAGCATGCCAATCGTTTGGACGCCGGTCGCTCCGATCGTAGGGATCATTGTGGAGATGACAGGCGTGCGCTGGAGCGCGATTTTACCCATCATGATTCCGTTCAGTCTATTCGGTCTGCTCTTGGATGGGCTCATGGGACAATGGATCGCCAAACGAAGAAGGAAGCAGCTGGATTCCGTAGTGATCCGTGAAATGGCGGCAGCACGGCAAGTGGTGGAGGAGCAAAAGCAGCAGGCAGGTAAGCCAAGCCATCCCGTTCATATTCTGCTGGCAATTCTCATCTTTACGGGTCTGATTGCTTTGCTCGAGAGGTATACGTCCTACAGCTTTTTATTGCTGGTATCGGTAGCCGTCATTCCGTTTGCTCTTCTGTGGTCGGTTATGATCGGTACAGGCGGGTTGTTTTTGCAGAGAAGCAAAACGCTGCTCCCTGCGCAGCTGATGAAAATGAAGGAGCAGTTCATTGTGTTCCTGAGCGCGGGCTTCATGATTTCCGCGATCCAGACCTCTGGGGCAGGGCATGTCCTCAATGGCTGGATCATGGCAGGAGAGAATCTGGTGGGAGCGGATCTGTTTCTGCTGCTGATTCCGCTGATTCCACTCGGGCTTGCCTTTGTCGGGCTGCATCCAGCTGTAGGTTTGGCGCTGACGGCGGAGTCGCTCAATCCTCACGCTTTGGGCATCTCCCCGGAACTGACAGCGATTGCGATGCTGACAGGAGCCGCTACTGCCTTTCTGATGGGGCCGTACAATGCCACGGCAGGGATGATGGCCAATCTCACCAAGCAGAGCTCCATACGAATTTCCAACTGGAATGCGCCTTTTACACTGGCTTACCTGGTCATGTCGATGTTCTTACTAATTATTCTGAAAAAAGTGTGTTGACAGACGAGCCCAGGTACGCAATAATTGGTTCATAAGAAGTTTGGTATACAATATACAAAATACAACTGAATCTGCTCACCCTACTTTTTTCCAAATTGAGAGGAGTGCTTTTAGATGGCAGAAACAATGACAAAACCAGCTTTGATGAACAAAGAAGAGTTCCGTTATGCACTGGAGCAAGCGATTGAAGGGAATGCGGTTGCGAAAGCACCTTTCACGACGATGTGGGCAAACGGAGAATTGAAGAAGGAGCACTTTGCCGCTTGGGTAGAACAGCACTACGCTTACGTTGGCCCATTCGCTGAATACCTCGCTTACATTTACGCGAACTGCCCGCATGAGGACGCAAGAGACTTCCTGCTCCAAAACATGTGGGAGGAAGAGCTCGGGGGAGATCGCCACACCGACCTCTTGATCCGCTTTGGGGAAGCCTGCGGAACGACTCGCGAGCGTGTAGAATCGATGGAGCATCTGCTTCCTGAAACGATTGGTCTGCAATCCTGGTGCTACCGCATGGCGTTCAAAGAAAACTTCCTGTTCGCGACAGCTGCTCTGGTCGTTGGTCTCGAATCTCAAGTACCTGCGATTTACCGCAGACAAACTCCGGTTCTCCGCGAGAAATACGGCTTTACAGACGAAGAAGTGGAATTCTTCGATCTGCACATCGTCTCCGATGAGATCCACGGCGAGCGCGGCTATCAAATCGTTCTGGAATATGCAAGAACGCCAGAAGATCAACAACGCTGCATCGAGATCGTGCAGGAAGCCACCAAAATGCGCAGAATGTACATTGCGGCTATCTCTCGTGAATTTTGTTTAGAATAGTCTGTCTTCCATAGCATTCAAACATACCCGAGAACGACTATCTTCTCGGGTATCTTTCTAAATAAGACCCCAATGATAGGAACGAAAGGGGAACGACATGGCGATTGAAACGACCGTACAAACCTTTAAAAACCTGATCAACGGCGAATGGGTAGACTCACTTAGCAACGCCACCTTTGAGAGCAAAAATCCGGCAAAGGAAAGCGATGTCGTCGGACGGTTCCAAGCTTCGGTCGAAGCAGATGTGAATCAGGCGATGGAAGCAGCCGAGCGAGCTTTTCAAACCTGGCGCAGCGTGTCCCCTACGAAACGTGCAGAGATCTTGTACAAGGCAGCAGATTTGCTGGAAGCCAAGCTGGATCAGTACGCGGAGGAGTTGACCAGAGAAGAGGGGAAGACACTCGCGAGCAGCAAAATGGAAGTGAAGCGATCCGCTCAAACCCTGCGCTATTACGCATTCGAAGGATTGAATATTGCCGGGGAAACGCTCCCTTCCGAGGACCCGACGATCTCCATCTACACGAAAAAGGAGCCGCTTGGCGTCGTCACTGTCATCACTCCGTGGAACTTCCCGATCTCCATTCCGGTTCGGAAAATCGCCCCTGCGCTGGTAACTGGGAACACGGTAGTTTTCAAGCCGGCTTCGGATACGCCGCTCATAGCCCTGCGACTTGTCCAGGCACTGCATGAAGCTGGACTTCCGGCAGGTGTGATCAATTTCATCACCGGCTCTGCTTCTCAAACAGGAAATGCGCTCGTCACGCATCCAGCAGTCAAAGCGGTTACTTTCACAGGCTCGACCGGTGCTGGTGAAGTGATTCAACGCTCCGTGCGTTTGTCCACGCGCGTACAGCTCGAGCTCGGAGGGAAAAACCCTCTGCTGGTCATGGAGGATGCGGATCCGGAGCAGGCAGCCGAGCTTGCGATCAAGGGCGGCTTCGAGCTGACAGGCCAGGCTTGCACAGGCACCAGTCGTGTCATCGTGATGGAATCCGTGCATGACCGTTTCGTCCAGGCGCTGATCGTAAAAACGAAGAAGCTGAATATTGGAAACGGAAGCAGGTCGGGCGTGGAGATTGGCCCGCTAGCCAATGCCAGCCAGCTGAAAAACGTGCTCGCCTATGTCGAAATCGGCAAAGAAGAAGGAGCTTCTCTCGCATACGGTGGAGAGCAGCTGACAGGCGGTGAATATGAGGAGGGCTATTTTGTCCGACCCGCGATTTTCACGAATGTGACTCCTTCTATGCGAATCGCGCAGGAAGAAATATTCGGACCTGTCATTTCCGTCATCCGTGTCGGCTCGTTTGAAGAGGCAATGAAGGTGGCAAACGACGTCGAATACGGCTTGTCGGCGGCGATTTGCACGCAGGATTCAGCGAGGATTCAGCATTTTGTGAACAACATCCAGTCCGGTGTCGTCAAAGTCAATCGTCCGACTACCGGTAATGCACCACATGTACCTTTTGGCGGCGTCAAAATGTCCAGCACGGCTACCTACCGTGAATCCGGCAGGGGAGCGTTGGAATTCTATACGCAGATCAAGAGTGTCTATCACGGCATGTAAGAGATGAGAGAATAGGAGGCAATGCCAACGATGAAATCGGTTATGAAGCTGGAACTAGACGAAGCAAAAGTGATGATTGAAGCGGCAAAAAAGGCGGCAGAAGAGGTCAACGCTCTCGAGTCGATCTGCATCGTGGACGATGGCGGGTACGTGATCGCGCTGGAGCGAATGAACGGAGGACGCATCACAGGACCGGAAATTGCCATTGCCAAAGCGTTTACCGCGAGCGGTCACAAACGCTCCACCCATCTGTTCAACCAACCGGGCGGACCCGCGACGACTACAGGGGAAGCATTCGGCATCCACGTGATGCTGCCAGGTAAATTTGCCATTTTCGTAGGAGGCTTCCCAATCGTCGTGAACGGAGCCGTCATCGGTGGAGTCGGCGTCAGCGGAGGAAATGGGGAGCAGGATACGGCGGTAGGCACGGCAGCATTGAGAGCCCTGCAGGAGTATTTGGGGGCTGAGTACGAAGTGATGACGCAAGCAGACATCAAGAAGTAGGATATAGGCAGCCCGATCATGCCATCCATGAAAAGGTAGGTGAAGAGGGGCGATGGTGCTCTGGAATCTGTTCCTCGGATTTTTCCGAATCGGCATCCTGGGCTACGGTGGAGGTCCTACGATGATCCCCCTCGTTCACGCCGAGGCCGTCCAGAAATACGGCTGGATGACGGACGAAGAATTCACGGACGTTTTGGCGATGGGAAATGCTCTGCCGGGACCGATTGCTACGAAAATGGCAGGGTATATCGGCTATAAGGTAAAGGGTGCGGCAGGCGCTGCGGTAGCGATCGTGGCGATGGTGATACCGGTGCTCGTCGCGATGATTCTGCTCCTGGGACTCATTTACAAGCTGAAGGACTCAGGCATCGTTGGAGGCATGACGCATGGTGTGCAGCCTGTGATCGGAGTCATGATGGCGGTCATGGCGTACGAGTTTTTTCTGAAATCGTGGAAGAGCTGGGTGAAGAGCAAGACAATAGCCTGGACGATCGTGTCTCTCGTAGCGCTGGCACTGTTGAATGTAAATCCTGGCCTGCTCATCGGGATCGCACTTGCATACGCCTTCACCGAATCGACCTATCTGGTCAGAAAACAGAAGAAAAAACAGGCTGATTCGCCAGATAGGGGTATATCAGCATGATCCTGCTACACGTATTTTGGGCCTTTTTCATCCCGAACATATTGGGCTATGGCGGTGGGCCGCCGATTATCCCGCTGCTGCAGGCTGAAGTCGTCGATCATTACGGCTGGATGACATTGGAACAATTCGGGGATGTGCTTGCTTTAGGCAATGCCCTTCCAAGTCCGATTGCCACCAAGCTGGCTGGCTATATCGGCTATCAGGTGGCGGGAATCCCCGGAGCGATTGTCGCGCTGATCGCAACGATTGCCCCGACTGCGATTGCGATGGTCATTCTGTATAAATTTCTGCATCTTTTCAAGAACTCGCCTCAGGTATCGGCGATGACGCAAATCGTGCGACCGATTGTAGCCGTTTTGCTAGGAATTCTGGCCTTTCAGTTCTTCGCGAGCGCTTATGAGGCCACTGGAATCTGGCAGACAGCAGCACTGACTGCAATCAGCCTCCTCACACTGGAAAAGCTGAAAATCCATCCAGGGATCGTAGTAGCGGGCGCGCTAGTTTACGGAGGCGTATTTTTGCAATAGGGCAATGGCTGTGTCTTTGAAAGGGTTGTTGTATATCGATAATCATATCGATTAAACTAAGGAAAACAACTCTCGGAGGTATACCAGATGCCAGACACGCCAGTAATTTGGAAAGATGAGGATTTAAGCCCGATTCGGGACAAAGTATACGATTATATCAAGCAGGCTATCGTTCAAGGCGTCTATAAATCAGGGGAACGAATTATTGAAAGAGAGCTGGCGGATCAGCTAAATGTCAGCCGCACCCCGATCCGTGAAGCACTGTTCCGACTGGAATCCCAAGGCTTCGTGAAAACCTTGCCGCGCAAAGGAGTTGTCGTCTCCCAGCTATCTCCGGAAGAAGTCGTAGAAATTTTCACAATTCTTGGCTCCCTGGAAAGCTTGGCGATGAAAATGGCAGCCCAAAAAGCAACGCCAGAGGCTCGTGAGGAGCTCAAGCGTATTATCGATGAGATCGACGCTGAGTTTTCCAAGCCGGAAGTGAACCAGGAATATAAAAATTTCCACTTCGATATCAACGACGTCATTTTCCGGGCGGCTCAAAGCCCAAGACTGACGCAAATGCTGGATGGTCTGTCCGATTATATCCGAGCGTTTGTGCATGTGGGCTATGAGCTTCCGGGCAGGCAGCGCAAAGCCATGGAGGAGCATCGGGAGATTGCCATGGCGGTATACAACGGTCAAGCAGAGCTGGTTGAGAGCTTAACCAAAATTCATTTGGAGAATTCCAAACGAGCGTATTTGGAAGCGCTCGACAAGCAATAGCAGCGCAGGCCGTCCCACATTCTTACTGCAGATGGAGGTGTTTCAATGCCAAACGTAAAATTACATCAAAACGGTCAAGTATATGAACAAGAAATCGGTGCGAACAGCAACTTGGTCGTTTTGGCAGGAATTAAAAAATTCCCTCATCTGAAGTATGGATGTGGTATGGGCAAATGTACGAAATGCACGGTCAAGGTATTGGCAGGCGGGGAGAGTCTTCCTGAGCCAAACTGGAAGGAAAACAAGATGCTCGGGGAAAAAATCAGCCAAGGCTATCGATTGGCGTGCCAGCTCTACATTCACGAAGACATCGAGATCTGTCAGGAAACGTAGGAGCTCCAGAAATTTCTACTATCACATTCTTACAAATGGAGGGTTTGAAGATGAGCGAATATATTATGGTATCCACAACCGAACGGTACAAGACAGTTACCGAAAATCCGGATCTGGAAGTAGTCTCTGCATACGAATACTATTTCTTCGGCAAGAAAAAGACGACGTTCTCCATCTGCAAAATTAAAAACCCGATTACAAGAATTGTGATTCAAGGTGTTTCGGAAGTGTTCCCGGACAACAGCATTCCGATCAAGGTGTTCCCGAAATTTGAGACAACGACAGAAATCGAAAAAGAGATTTACGAGCTGGATTTGGACGACGACAGCAAGATTGTGAAGGTCCATTAAGCGGATCGTGGAAAAACGAGGAGCGGGCGAAGGAGCCGGTTCCTTTTTTCTTTGTACGGAGGCGGGGAGGCGGGTAGGAAACGAAAAAATGCATCCCGGAAACGTTTCTCACGCTCCCTGCGAATGCATGTTTTTTCGTAAATGGCAGAGTATTCTGCCTGTTTTTGTTATTGAGCGGCGTTGATGCGTCTTTGGGCGATTTTGTTGAGACGCTCTACGTCTTCTTCCCCCCAGGAAACGGTCACATCTCCCGTTACGAAGGTTTGGCACGCCAGCCGGAAGCCTTGCCCGATCTTGTCATTTCCGAGGCGGTCGATTTCTTTTTTCATGACCTTGCTGAGGTTTTCCTGTCCATCTACGATCTGTACGCGACAGGTACCGCATAGTCCGCCACCGCATTTGAATGGAACGGCTCCTTCGTACCGAATGGAAGTCCTGAGAAGATTTGCGTCTTTATCCACTTCGATGGTCTTTCCTGACGTATGAAAAGTAATAGATGGCACAAGATTCCCTCCCTCGTTGTTATAAAACAAGTATATCACAGAGATTTGGTTTATGGTATACCAAATACGATGTTTTTGCTATGATAGAGGGAAATCACATGTTTACAGGAGGACTTATGATCAAGATTGGGGTTATTGGCTACGGAACCATCGGGGAAGATGTCGTACAAGCAATCAGGCAGGGCCAAGAGGGAGAGATACAGGTCACGTCCATTCTGGTCCGCGATCGATCCAAGTATCAGGTGACAGAGGACATTGCGGCGTTGATGACGGAGAACGAGTCGGACTTTTTTGAAAACGATTTTGCTCTTGTCGTGGAGAGTGCGGGGCATCAAGCGGTAAAGCTGTATGGGGAAAAGGTTCTGGAGCATGGAGCCGATCTGATTATCGTCAGCGTAGGTGCCTTTGCGGACGAAGAGCTGCATACACGCCTCATGCAAAAAGCGGCGGAACTCGGACGCAAGATCATTGTCCCGTCTGCAGCCATCGGAGGGTTGGATCGGATCGCTGCAGGTAGCCTGGGGCCGATGGAGGAAGTCACACTCGTTACACGCAAGCCTCCGAAAGCCTGGTATGGCACGATGATTGAGCAGCAGGTTTCCTTGGCTGACTTGACAGAGCCGTACTGCGCGTTTGAAGGAGTGGCGAGAGATTCGGCAAGGCTGTTTCCCGAGAGTGTAAACGTGTCCGCTGCTCTGAGTCTGGCTGGAATCGGATTTGACCAAACGAAAGTAAAGGTGTTCGTCGACCCGCATATCACACACAACACGCATGAGATTGAAGCCAGAGGAAAGTTCGGGCAAATCAAGCTGCAAATTCAAAATACACCGTCCGCGCGCAATCCGAAAACCGGGTATATTGTCGCCATGAGCGTCTTGAAAACGCTGCGTGATCGGGCGTCTCACTTCGTCATTGGCGTGTAGAGGCAACGGTTTCGCACGCGCAGCCATTTGAAATGTTTGTCCTTCTCCTGGCATATGGTAGTGGGGAGGAGGGGGATAGGATGGCGGAAGAAAAGGCGTTTGTAGCGCTGCGAATCGTGACAGGCATCATTTTTCTGGTGCATGGCGTCTCCAAGCTGCAGAAAGGAATGGCTGTGGTCATGTCTTCGTTCGGCGACCTCGGATTGCCGACTTGGCTAGCGTATCCGGTGATGGCTATCGAGATCATCGGGGGTCTGGCACTGATCCTGGGAGTAGGAATACGAGTTGCGGCCTGGGGGCTGGCGGTCATCATGGCGGGTGCAATCGCGACGGTGAAGTGGAAGCATGGTTTTCTGGGGAGTGGCGGGCAGAACGGCTACGAATTCAATCTCATCCTGCTCGCGGTCACAGTATGTGTAGGGCTGAAAAAACAGAAAAGAGACCGGGTTGAACGCATGTGAGATGCGCTTTTCCTGGTCTCTTTTTCCATGGATCATGAGGAGAGAAAGTCGTAGCTATCGGCAGAGACAGAATCGAGAAAAGGACTCACTTTGCCGATGCTGTACAGATGCAGCTCATGCATAGCACGTGTGCAGGCTGTATAAAACAGCTTTCGTTCACTCTCGCGGCTGTAACGCTCTGCTGAAGCATCATAGATGAGAACCGCGTCAAATTCCACCCCTTTTGCCAAGTACGACGGGATGATCAAGACCTCGGTCTCATAGGAAATCGCGCGAGTACCGATCATGCGGATATCCAGCTTGTCGCGAAGAGTTTCATAAGCCTCCTGAGCCTCTTGCGCTGTCTTTGTGATGACCGCGATGGCTTGATGTCCTTCAGCTTTGAGCTCCGCAATTCGGCCGACGATTTGCTCTGCGAGTGCTTCACGATCCTGGACGACCGTCACGCTTGGCTTTCGCCCGGCGCGCTGGAATGGCTCGATGCGATCCCCGTCCTTCACTAGCTGGCGGGTAAAGGTGACGATTGGCTCTGTGGAACGGTAGCTTTTGGTCAGGACAAACGTTTCCGTCTGCTCCGGCTCATACAGCGAGGCGACTGCCTCAAAGCTTGAGCTTTCGTAGGCATGGGCGTAGATCGCCTGATTCCAGTCTCCCAGAACCGTCATTTTGGCGCGCGGGAACAGTCGTTGCAGCAGAGCAAATTGGAATGGCGAGTAATCCTGGGCTTCGTCGATGAACACATGGCGGACGATGTTGTTGGTCTGAAAGCCCTCCAGCTTTTCCTGCAAATACAAAAACGGCGGTGTGTCCTCATAGGTCAGCTCGTTTTGATCCAGTCGCGCTATGGTTTGGGCACAGATTTCGGACCATTGGGAGGGGCGCTCGTCTGCACCAAAAATAGACATGGTCAGGGGAGAATCAGTGAAGAGCTGACGATACTTTGCTGTCGAATCAATAAACTGCAGCTCACGCACCCACGTGCGCAGCGGTTGAAACTGTTTTTTTACGATTTTCGCCGCTAAGAGCTCCTGCTCGCGATCGAAGTCGTTGAACGTATCTTCCCGGAACTGGTTTTTCCGGCGCAGCTCCTGATAGACAGCGGCAAAAGCGTCTTTGTCCAAAAGCTCCAGCTCATCTTCCACCCACGGCTTGCTGCGTTCTACACGCTCGTGCTTCTTCAGTTCGCCGAGCAGCCATCTGGCGACCAGGGTCATCCGATTGGGAATCGAAATCGAGGGATCCAGGGAATAAAAGTGATCGCTGATACGATTGGCGCTGATGAGGGTCCGGTCGCGAAATTTAAGCGGGCGGAACAAAATTCCGCTTTCTTTGAGAGCGGTCGCGTAGTCATCGATCACCTGCATGAATCGCGGAGATGTTTTCATCCGGATGCCAGCGATCCTTTCAGGGTAGCCGGGCTCTTCCATGGCCGTCAACACGTATTCCATCTGGGTGAGTGGGTGCTCCAGCTGAAAGATCGAGCCGAGACGATGCTCCGCGTATTCTTGAAAGGTCGTCTGCTGCATGTTTTCTTCCCCCAGCTCAGGCAGCACGGTGGAGACGTAGCTGTTGAACAACGAATTGGGGGAGAACAATACGATTTGCTCGGCACGCAGGGTTTTCCGGTAACGGTACAGCAAGTAGGCGATGCGCTGCAGGGCGGCCGACGTTTTGCCGCTTCCGGCTGCTCCGGAAACGATGACGAGACGGCTCTTGTCGTTGCGAATGATGCGGTTTTGATCGCGCTGGATCGTCGCGACGATGCTCTTCATTTGCGAGTCAGCCTGCTTGCCCAGCACTTCCTGCAGCAGCTCATCCCCGATGGTCACACCCGTATCAAACAGATGGAGCAGCTTTCCATCGCGGATGACGTACTGACGCTTGCAAGTAATTTCACCCGTGACCGTGCCGCTCGGGGTCTCGTATGTGGCAGGTCCAGGAGCGTAATCGTAGTAGAGGCTTGAGATCGGAGCGCGCCAGTCATAGACCAGAAACTGCTCCTCGTTCTTATCGAGTAAGGAGGCAATTCCCAAATAAACGGGCTCTGACGCAGAATCGGTTTCCTCCCGAAAGTCAATTCGGCCGAAATACGGAGATTGAACCAGCCTCCGAAGAGTCCGCAGTTGCTGTATCGCGTGGCGATGGACACGTTCTCTCTCAGAAAGCACCTCTGATTGCTGCTTGATGCTGGCATAGGTTTCGGCTGCTTCACTGGCATCCTCGAAGTTGACAGTGACATCGTCCCAAAAATGCTTGCGGATTCCAACGATGTCAGCACTGACTTCGGTGACATGCTCCTGCAGGCTGTCGATCTGTCGATTGATCTCGGAAATGACCTGCACGACCCGCTGTTGTTCCTTTTGTCTGTCTTGGTCAGCTTCGTTCATGATACCGCTCCTTTTCTTGCCCATTTTTGGTCTTAGGGGTTTGACAACTACCCCGGTGATGTGATAAGATAACATTGGGTAAAAATAATCGATATATTAAATCTACATCAAAAGACCAATTCCCATTGTAGCATAGAGGACTTGGTGTTTCAACATGTATATAACTTTTACGAAAACGGTAGCGGGGTGCGCAGGCACTCCGCTTTTTTGCTGAATCAGAAAGTATAAACGACGTGAGCCATCTACCTGATTCAGCATGAATAGCCTTCCGATAAATAGCGGTCGCTCCTACTTGAGAAGGCATCGATAGAAGGTTTTTCCGACGCAAGGGCTGTGATGAACTGGCTCGCCGCTCCTCCTTCAATAAACAGACTGCTCCCACCAGCTCGTGGAAAAGAGAATGGTGGCGCTTTTCCCTTCTGCAGGAAGTACGGCCATCATTGTCATCCCGGGCCCAAGCATCCACTGCCCGTTTAGCTTGGCTTCGATGGTGCTCATAGGCGGTACCATCCGGGTCGTGACGGCTGCTCCCCCGCGTGGCAGAACGTTGTCTCCTGTAGCGAACAGTATTTTTCCTTGAGGGGGTGGACAGGCGCTGAGTTGGGCATAGCTCGCACTAACGGCCGTGGAGGTTTTGGCCCCCGTGATGGACTCGGTTTTCCCGAACCAGATTTGGACTTCGGCGGGGTGCTCGGAGTAATTGGTCAGCTGCAAGCTATGAACAAAGAGAATCACGCCAGAACGGAAGGGATTGGACAGGGCCCCAAATCCATGAATTTCTCCACCAGCGGTTATTTTTTCCGTTTGGCCAAGAAAATATTTACAGTGAGCGGCTATCGACATGGGGTAGGGAACATGAATTTGCTTAGGTGTCTGATCCGAAATGGGTGGTGTAGGAAAGGGATAGTAGCCCATTTGCATGTAGACATCTGGGACGCCGTAGTAATAAGGGGATTGGTTGAACGAGGACTTTGCCATCGGTTCCTCTCCTTTGGGTGTAGTAACCCTACAGCATATGGCGTACGCCCAAGCGAGGTGCGGGAAGCAAAAAACGCCCGAACTGCTGCTAGACGCAGCCGCGGACGTTTTTGCAAAGAAGTCGGTTCGATTCGCTTAGGATACGACCTTCCAGGCGTGGATGGCGAGCAATGCCCAGCCAATGAGAAACAGTACGCCGCCAATCGGGGTGATCGCTCCCAGGACTTTGACACCCGACAGCGCCAAGGCGTAAAGACTGCCGGAAAAGACGATCGTTCCTACGAAGAAGCACCAGCCTGCCCAAGAAAGTCCTGCGGCACCCGGATACCATTTGAGCAATAACGCGACCAGCACCAGTGCCAGAGCGTGTGTCGTTTGGTAGGTGACCCCGGTATGGAAAATGCCGAGGGAGTACTCGTCCAGTTTTTCTTTAAGGGCATGGGCTCCAAAGGCACCAAAGGCAACAGACAAAAATCCGCTGATACTGCCTAGCAGCAGAAACAGTTTCATGCGTGTTTCACTCCTCACGTCCTATCATCGTCATCGTGACTATTTTACAGTATAGGGGCGCACATTGCCCAATTGCAATTTGATGAACAGTGTCTTGGACTACCGTACAGACCGCTTGTCAACTCCCGACATAAAGTGTAGTACGCAGTGGCAACGTAAACCGCCGCTGTTTCGGGAGGTGAATAGATAAGATGAACAAATGGCTCTCTCTTGCTGGCGGTCTTGTTGGTGGCTACGCTTTGTTGAAAACTCCACTCGATGGTACCTTCCTGAACGGACTGAATCCGTTGGTAGATGGGATTGGCCTGATCGCAATGCTGGTCTTTTCGGGTGCTCTTATTTATGCAGGTGTACGCGATTGGTTCCAGAAGTAATGCGCGGCGTCCCAGCGTAAAGCAAATCAAGAGGCGTCTCCTTTTTGCGGGAGATGCCTTTTTCCTTTATACAGTAAGAATCTATAGGATTCTTAGCCAGTATAAGTGCAACTAAGGCTCCGCCACAAAACTTGGCGGAGCCAAGTTTTCTAATACAGTAAGAATCTATAGGATTCTTAGCCAGTATAAGTGCAACTAAGGCTCCGCCACAAAACTTGTCGGAGCCAAGTTTTCTAATACAGTAAGAATTTATAGGATTCTTAGCCAGTATAAGTGCAACTAAGGCTCCGCCACCAAGTTTTCTAAGAAAAATGTGCAAGTCAGCCTCTCTTTTCTCCGAATGCTGGCTTCTTTTGTCATCCTTCTCCATATATATAAAATAGGCTTTGGCAAATGGGAGGGGAAAGACTGTGACCAACGAAGAACGCAAAGAGCTAGAGCGGTCGATTGATGAAATTACCGAAATTGCCAAGGGGTTTGGTCTCGACTTTTATCCGATGCGCTACGAAATCTGCCCGGCGGATATTATTTATACGTTTGGAGCCTACGGAATGCCGACGCGGTTCTCGCACTGGAGCTTCGGAAAATCCTTTTATCGCATGAAGCTGTCGTACGATCTCAATTTGAGCAAAATCTATGAACTGGTGATCAACTCCAATCCGTGCTACGCCTTCTTGCTGGATGGCAACTCGCTGATCCAGAACAAGCTGATCGTAGCCCACGTCTTGGCACACTGCGATTTTTTCAAGAACAACATGCGCTTCTCCAACACGAACCGAGACATGGTGGAGAGCATGGCTGCCAGCTCGGAGCGCATCCGTCAGTACGAAATCGAATACGGCAAGGAAGCCGTGGAGGATCTGCTCGATGCGAGCCTGGCGATTCAGGAGCATATCGATCCGAGCCTGATGCGACCCAAGCTGCGCTGGAAACGCGAGCCGGAGGAGCCTGCAAAATCTGCAAAGAAAGGAAAGACAGACCGCCATTCTTCATACGACGACCTGTGGGGTCTGGACCGTCAAGAGAAGACGGAGACCGAACCGGTAAAGCCTCTCCGCAAATTCCCACCGTCTCCGGAAAAGGATTTGCTGCTGTTCATCATGGAGTACAGCAGTGTTCTGGAGGATTGGCAGCGCGATGTCTTGACCATTGTCCGCGATGAAATGCTGTACTTCTGGCCGCAGATGGAGACGAAGATCATGAACGAAGGCTGGGCTACCTTCTGGCACATGCGCATTTTGCGGGAGATGGAGCTGACAGAGGCAGAAACGATCGATTTTGCGAAGCTGCACTCCTCGGTTATTCAGCCTTCGACAACGAGCATTAATCCGTACCATCTGGGGCTCAAAATTTTCGAGGATATCGAAAGACGCTGGGATAAGCCGACGAAGGAAGAGCAGGAGCGGTTTGGCCGCAAGCCAGGTGAAGGACGCGCCAAGATTTTTGAAGTGCGCGAGCTGGAGTCGGATATCAGCTTCATCAGCAACTTCATGACCAAGGATTTGGTGAGCGATCTGGATTTGTACATGTTCGGCAAGCAGGGGAATGACTGGATCGTAACGGATAAACAATGGGAGCAGGTGCGAGACGGTCTGGCAGGCACGCGGGTCAACGGTGGGTTCCCTTACGTGATGGTGCACGATGGCGACTATTTGCGCGCAGGCGAGCTGTTTTTGAAGCATCACTTTGAGGGTCTGGAGCTGGATGTGAAGTACGTCGAGAAGACATTGCCGCACGTCTATACCCTCTGGGGGAAAAATGTGCATTTGGAGACGGTCATCGAGGATCGGCAGGTCTTGTTTACGTACGATGGAAAAAAGGTGCATCGCCGGTTTTTGTAAAGATCAGTGAGTCGAAAAGGGAAAGCAAAAAGACTTCCTCCCCCAGCCTTGCATCGGGGGAAGAGGTCTTTTTTTTATCTAGGCAGCCACACGAGTTGCCATCAGCATCCGTGAATTACCGCAGGACAACCTCTACGGCATATTTTTTGCCCTGGTCGAGCATGGAGCTGCTCTGTTTGATGGACATTCCGCCGCCGCCCGAATTACTGCTCAACGCAAGGTCATACAAGTCATGCGCGTTAGTCACATCGATCTGGACGACGATTGAGATATTGGGCTCGAGCGTGATTTGGTGATCGAGATATTTCCACCTTTCATTCCTGTGCCCCTCCCTTATTCTCTGTCTCCTCTTTTGAAGCAAGAAGCTTCAGCAGCATTTTTTTCTTCATGTTTTCTTCCACCATGAGTGTATTGCGGATTTTCCTAGCAAAAATTGGGTAGAAGAACAAGCGGTATGAAGTCAAAAAACAAGTTATGGTATATTCGTGTAAAGCTATGCTGTGGGCATTGCAGGAAGAAGTCTGGCCGTGTGTGAAGGCGCATGCCCAACAGGGAAAGCAGGGAGAGCTGCCAATCTCTTCTCAAAAGCAGAATTTACGAGCAAGTCCATATAAGCGCCGCGCGTTTCGGAAAGGACCAAAAAAGGCAAAAAGGCGCCGTTGAACGGGTGTAAACAGGGCAGTTGCGACTGCAGATTCCAGCAGGAAGAGATGAGCTTTTGTAACGCTTTTGTATCTATAAAGGGGTAGTGTGAAAAGGACAGTGTCTAAAGCATAAGGGAACGGGACAGTTCTTTCGTATGCGTCGAAAAGAAAGCGTTTACCATCTACATCTCAGGAGGAATTTCATATGGCAAAACAAGTAGCAGTCATTGGATCAGGTGTAATGGGTCATGGTATCGCACAGGAATATGCGCTGGCTGGTTACACCGTCTTCCTATACGACTTACAGGAATCATTTTTGCTCAAAGCCAAGCGGAGTGTGGAAAACAGCCTGAGCTTGCTGGTCAAAGAGCAGGTCATTTCAGAGCAAGCCAAGCAGGACGCACTGGAGCGGATCGAACTTACAACGGATTTGCAGGCAGCCGTCGCAAAAGCTGACGTCATCACGGAAGCGATTCCGGAAGTCATTGAAATGAAGTGGGATTTGTTCGAGAAATTGGAGCAATTTGCAAAAGAAGATGCTATCATTGCATCCAACACCTCCACTTTCTCGATTGCGCGACTGATCGAAAAGGCAAAAACGCCGCAGCGGATCATCATCACGCATTTTTTCAATCCGGCACAGCTCGTTCCCCTCGTGGAAATCGTCCGGCATGAAAAAACGTCGGATGCGGTTGTATCACGGACCATGGAGCTCATGGTGGAAATCGGGAAGTCTCCGGTGCTGCTGAAAAAGGATGTTCCCGGCTTTATCGCTAACCGCCTGCAGACAGCCCTGATGCGCGAAGCCTTTTCTCTATTGAAAGAAGGAGTCGCGGACGCGCGTGAGATCGATACGGTGATGAAGGACGGGATCGGATTCCGCTGGGCGTTTGTCGGTCCGATCGAGACGGCTGATTTCGGTGGACTCGATACATGGAAGCGCGTAATTGACAATTTGGCGCCTGAGCTGAATGCATCCCAGAAGGCTCCTGAGCTCATCGATGAGCTGGTGGAAAAAGGGGAGCTGGGGACGAAAACAGGCTCAGGCATCTACTCGTATGCGGATACGTCCGTCGAGGAAAAATGGAAGCAAAGAGACGAGCAATTCATTCGACTGGCAAAAATGAAGCGCGGATAAAGAGAAAATAGCGAGGCAGGGGATCGCATGGATGAAAAGGACTGGCTCTTGCTGCAAGCCTTGAGCAGAGAGAAAAGCTTGACCAGAGCAGCGGAGCGCATGTACATGACGCAGCCTGCCCTGACCTATCGGCTGCAGCAGCTGGAAAAACGGTTTGGTGTCTCGCTGATCGTGAAGCACGGCAAAGGGATTCGTTTCACACCAGAAGGCGAATACTTGGCGGCGTACGCAGCGAAAATGCTGGCTGAGCTGCGGGATACGCGAGATCATATCGTGAATATGCAGCAGGAGGTACAGGGAACGCTACGGATTGGAGCGTCCATCTACTTTGGACAGTACGAGCTTCCTTTGATCATCAAAAAGTTTCTGGAGCTATATCCCAAGGTCCAAATTCATGTCGACACGGGCTTCAGCTCTGAAATCTATGACATGCTGCTCCAAGAGGAGATTCAGGTAGGCATCATCCGCGGGGATTTTCAATGGCTGGATCAGAAGCATTTGATTCAGGAAGAAAATATTTGCCTCGTATCAACGGAAGAGCTGAATCTGGACGAGCTGCCTTCCCTGCCTCGGATTAACTATCGGGCACCAAAGCTGGCAGTAAAGCTGGGGGACCAAATGTCCTTTTCGCTTAAGCACGCGATCGATCAATGGTGGCATGAGCGTTATACAGAGCCCCCGTCCATTACCATGCAGGTGGATAGCTATGAGACTTGCAAGGAAATGGCGAAATTCGGATTGGGCTATACGATTATCCCGCGTGTTTTTATACGGCCGAGTGAAGAGCTTTACACCGTAGATTTGACGATGCTGGACGGACAGCCGATCACACGGCGTACGTGGATGCTGTATCGAGAGGCCACCATGAAGTTTACTGTCGTCCATCGATTTGTGGCATTTTTAAAGCAGTATGAACTGCGGTGAGTATACGACAAGGCCCGGTTTCATCCGGGCTTTTTCTTTTCATAAAAAATCCCCCTGGAGAGCTCCAGAGGGAGGGGAAAACAAAAGCAAGTTTACCATGAATCAACTACAGATCTGTTGCGACATGTGGTTTACTATAGTGGCTCGTACCACCGCCGCCGACCAGCACTCTCCCGCCTTTGGGAAAGGTCAAAAGCTTGCTGGATCCGTTGGCAAGCAAGACGACAACCTTGGCGCGGTTCGCCGTCGCGATATACATCACATAGCCGCTGCCAGTGATGAAGACGCGCCACTTGTTATCAAATTCCGAGCGAAGAACACGAGTGGAATAGACTTGATTTTCGGTCCTGGTTACCGTTATTTTTTTCATCCTTAATCACCTGCCGTTTCTCTACAGCTTATTCGCATGCGGAAAAAAGGAATGGACAAGTGCTACTGGTGATTCCCCTAATTTCGTTGCATCCTGTCTGGAACAGGATTATCATAATCATACAAAGGAGTGATTGATATGGCAAAAAGCAGTGCCAAAAAAGCGAGGGAAAAGCTGGCGCGCGAAGGCAAGCGCAACCCGGAGCTGAATCGGAGCATTTTCGCCTTGGCCGATATGAGACAGCGCAAGACCAAAACGAAAGCAGAGAAATGGAACCAGCAAAAGCACAAGAGGTCGTTATCCTTTTCAAGTGATGATGGTCTCTTTTTTTTGTCCTTTTTTCGATTAGCTATAAAGAAATTTATAGTTAGGGGTTAAATTATTTAGATTTTACTTATAGAAAGCAGGGTCGTACAATGAGGGCGTACTAAAGGTGATTTAATTTTTTGAAATGTCTACGAGGGAGATTGGAGGGCAAGGTCAGGATGGGACAGATTTTGGAGGACAAGCAATGGATTGTACAAGCCGTCGATGAGCTGGATTCCCAGCTGCGTGAGATCGCCTTGACGATTCACGCAAACCCTGAGCTCAGTTTTTTTGAGCATAAAGCATCTCAGTGGCTGACAGAGCCATTGGTTGCAGCAGGTTTTGAAGTAGAAAGAGGCGTAGCCGGACTTGAAACCGCTTTCCGCGCGACATGGGAAGGAAAACCAGGAGGACCGACGATTGCGTTGCTGGCAGAGTATGATGCGCTTCCGGAAATCGGGCATGCCTGCGGCCACAATCTGATCGGGACGTCGGCGGTCGGAGCGGCATTGGCATTGAAGCAGGCTTTTCCCGAGCTGCCTGGCCGCATTATCGTGATGGGGACGCCTGCCGAGGAAGACGGCGGAGGCAAAATCATCATGTGTGAGCAGGGACTATTTGATGAAGTCGATGCAGCCATGATGTGCCACCCGCATAAAAAGACGATGGTTCTGCGCGGAGCCTTGGCCTGTGTAGATGCGACCTTCAGCTTTTACGGCAAACAGGCGCATGCATCTTCAGCCCCGGAAAAAGGCATCAGTGCATTGGACGCGCTGATTCATACCTTCGTTGCCATTAATTCCCTAAGGCAGTTTTGCAAGGATGATGTGCGAATTCATGGCATTATTACAAAAGGCGGAGATGCTCCAAATGTAGTGCCGGAGTACTGCGAAGCGAAATTCATCCTCCGGGCGGCCAATGTGCGGGAGCTTCGCGAGCTGACCGAAAAGGTGTACAAGACGGTTCATCACTCAGCGGAAGCGGTAGGGGCGAGAGCTGAAATCAAGGAAGGTCTTGTCTACGCCGAACGCAACAACAATCATGCGCTCGCGGGTTTATTCGCGGAAAATTTGGAGGCAATGGGCATCGAAGTAAGTGATCCTCCGAAAAAAGGCGGGATCGGCTCGTCGGATATCGGAAATGTCGGTCAAGTGACGGCGACCATCCATCCTTACATCAAAATTACGGAGGCGGGTACGCACACACCTGAGTTTACCGTAGCGACTGCATCGGAGGCAGGTTTGGTGGGAATGAACCAAGCGGCCAAAGCCCTAGCTATGACCACGTATGATCTTTGCACGGACCCAGGTCTTTTGCGAAGCGTTCGTGAAGAGTTTGAGAATTGGAAAAAGAATAAAGAAACAGAGGAGGCATAAGGATGAGCGCACATTCGCCACAGCCAGCTATGTCTAATTCCAGCCAGCCGACGTCATCCTGGCGAAAATATATCAAAATGCCCCATACTTTCGTTCTTCTGGTCATCCTCACTCTGCTCGCGGCGGCACTCACGTACATGGTGCCGTCCGGGGAGTTCGAGCGTGCCAAGGATCCGACCTCGGGAAAAACGCTGGTTGTGCCCAACTCCTATCATGCAGTGGAGGGGGACCCAGTCAGTCTGCTCGAGGTACCCAAAGCGATTGTAAAAGGACTCATTGATTCCAGTGATATTGTCTTCTTTATCTTCATTATTGGTGGAGCTTTTCAGGTCATCACGGCAACGGGCACCATCGAAGCGGTGACCAGCCGGGTCGCCAAGACGTTTTCCAAGCGTGGAATATTGATCATTCCGGTATTTTTGGGGTTGTTCTCCGTCGGCGGATTTACGATGGGCATGTCCTCCGAGGTCATGGTGTTCGTTCCATTGGGAATCGCGATTGCCCGTTCCCTCGGTTATGACGCCTTGACGGGAACGGCGATGGTTTCACTAGGCGCATCCGTTGGCTTTACGGCGGGACTGCTGAATCCGTTCAACGTAGGATTGGCACAGGTGATTGCAGAAGTTCCGATGTTTTCAGGGATGTGGCTGAGGGCGATTTTGCTAATCACGCTTTTGGCCATCACGAGCTGGTACATCATTCGCTATGCACGTAAAGTGAAAAAGACACCGCAGGCCAGCATCGTTCGCAATCTCGAGGAATCGACGACAGAGCAAAAGCTCGATCTGCATTCCCTCCCGGCGCTGGAGGCGAAGCACATCTTAACCGTGATCACGATCATCGCCAGCTTTGCCTTGTTGATTTGGGGTGTATCGAAAAAGGATTGGTGGATGGAGGAGCTTTCGGCTCTGTTCCTCACGATGGGGATTGTTTCAGGCTTTTGCGCGAAGTTTGGCCCAAGCCGCATTGCCAGTGAGTTCGTAAAAGGGGCAAGCGCGATTACGTACGGGGCATTCATCATCGGGATTGCTCGTTCGATTCTGATCGTGCTGGAGCAAGGGAATGTCATCGATACGGTTGTGTTTGGCTTGTCTGATGCCGTTGGTCATTTGCATGGCTCGATCCAAGTCCTGGGAATGTATTTCTTCCAGACCGTGATGAACGTGTTTATTACATCGGGTACGGGACTTGCTGCAACGACGATGCCAATCATGGTGCCGCTCGCGGACCTGCTCGGTGTGACACGTCAAACCTCCGTGCTCGCCTTCCAGATGGGAGATGGCTTTACCAACATGATTTTGCCGACTTCCTCAGCCTTAATGGGCAGCTTGGCAGTTTCCGGAATCACCTATCAGCAATGGTTTCGATTCATGTGGCCGCTGATGCTGATGTGGGTTATTACGGGTGCGGTGTTTGTCCTGATCGGTCACGCAATCGCCTATTAAGTTCAGTGTGCCCGAAACGTCTATATATGGAAGAAAGAAAAGAGAGAGACCTGCGTGCAGGTCTTTTTTCTATTCGCGCGCCCAGCAAGCCGTTAATTGCTAGTCGGTGAAAGTCCGACCGAGGTAAGAGCCAAGTCGCCTCGTAGCTGACAGGCAACTGGTGGAGAGATCCTAAGGTTGAAGCCCTGTGACAAAGTAACTCCGACAGGAGTGCGAGCAAATCAGCAGACCGTAACATAAAGTGAATCCTGCCGCTTCGTTAAAAGAGACCATCGGAAGATGGACAAGGGGGAGACGAGCCTTGGGATATTGGGCGAAGTCCATGGAAGGTGTGTAGCACTTGGAATGCAGCACCCAGGAACCTCCCGGAGTATGGGGAGCGGTATGTTGAGAAAGTAGCTAACGGAACTGGGGAGACCCTCCCCTGCACGCTCCGTTGGAGCGTAAAGCGGAATCCTATAACCGAAAGGGAAATGGAGGACGGCAGGAAGGGAGTCGGAGGGGTTCATAGTACCGATGAAGTAGAGACAACAAAACTCTATGGAGAGAAGGAGCCCTGCTTTGTTCAAGAGTTGAAAGGAGGTAAGAGTGAGTGAATGCAAGTAAACTTGCTAACTACACCGATGCAAAAGCTCGACAACTTTGGACAACTCTATATCTTTGTGCCAAGGAAAAGCCAAAACGGCGGTTTCATGCTCTGTACGACAAAGTATACAGACCAGACATTCTTGCAGAAGCTTGGCGTAGAGTACGAGCCAATAAAGGAAGTGGCGGAGTGGATGGTCAAACGATAGATAAGATTGTGCATGAGTATGGAGAGAGTAAATTCCTTAATGAAATTTATCTCGACCTAAAGAGAAATCAGTATCATCCAGCACCGGTACGGCGTACTTACATTCCGAAAGCGGATGGGAAACAAAGACCACTCGGAATCCCAACTATTCGAGACAGGGTTGTTCAGATGGCGACAAAGATGGTCATTGAGCCAGTCTTTGAAGCGGACTTTAAAGATTGCTCATACGGATTTCGCCCAAAACGTAACGCTCATCAAGCGATTGCACAAATCAGGAAAGCAAGTAAAAATGCTTACTGGGTGGTTGATGCAGACATCAAAGGGTACTTTGACAACATCAATCAGGAGAAGCTGATGAAGTTAGTTGAGCAGAGGATTTCTGACCGTAGGGTACTAAAGCTGATTCGGAACT
Organism: Brevibacillus centrosporus; assembly: GCF_046622605.1. Lineage (NCBI taxonomy): Bacteria > Bacillati > Bacillota > Bacilli > Caryophanales > Paenibacillaceae > Brevibacillus > Brevibacillus centrosporus. Next base: position 1,260,901 of record NZ_CP176856.1, read on the forward strand.
GGCTACAAGCAGGCGTGATGGAAGATGTACAGTTTCATGACACCGAATTGGGTACTCCGCAAGGAGGAGTCATTTCCCCACTGTTAGCCAACATCTATCTCAACTACATGGATACGGTATGGGGAAAGCAATTTGCCCATTTGGGAAAACTGATTCGATATGCCGATGACTTCGTCATCATGTGCAAAACGAAAAAGGATGCCATGGAAAGTATTCAGGTCATTAAAGCTATTATGGACAAATTGGATCTTGCACTTAGTAAGGACAAGTCTCGACTGGTCAACATCTGGGATAATACTTCGGGCTTTGATTTCCTTGGTCTACATCACCGGAAATTTCCGGTCCTTAACAAGGGCGGATCGAAGGTGTTTGTCATGTCCCATATTCCGAGTAAGAAAGCTATGAAGGAAATGCGCCGGAAAATAAAAGTGTATACCGAACCTCGCAGCAAGTTGTATTGGTCGTTAACGGAGTTAGTACAGGGGCTAAATCGAAAACTTCAAGGCTTCAAGAACTACTACTCGCTATCGCCAATAGCTGCAAGATGGTTAAATCGGATTGACTGGTATGTTATTGAAAGGCTTACCCTTTTCGTTAACAAGAAAAGGAATGTGCGAAAGAAACACTCGTGGGAAGGAAAAGTCATTAAAGATACTCAAGGAATACTTGTGAAACTTGCCGGATAAGCAGTGCCGAATGCCAAAGAAAGAAGAACATCGGAAAGCCGTATGAGGGAAAACCTCACGTACGGTTTGATGAGGGGGAGCTGAAACAAGTAAGGCGACCTCAAGGTCGCCCGAAAGTTTCAGTTTTCTACTCTACGGTGGACAAATGTGGTAGCATACGGAGATGATGGAGCGCGACGAGGTGATTGCATGGAAAACAACAAGCCCTTTACCGTAGAACGTCTCTTTCAGCTGCCTTTGTTTAAAGAGGCGAAGATCATGGCTGGCGAGAGCGGCATTTCCAAGGAAATTTATTATATCGACAGTATGGAAACACCTACGTTGACGGGCTTTCTACGGCCAAATGAACTGATTTTGACGACTGGCTATTCATTTCGCCATGACCCGACTCACCTATGCAGGCTGTTGGATGAGATGCATCGGGCAGGTGGTACGGCAATCGGGATCAAAACGAAGCGATTCATTCACGAAGTGCCGCAGGAGGCGTTGGACAAAAGCAATTTGTACGGGATTCCGCTGTTTGACATTCCCCTCGAGACGACGTTTATCGATATGACCCACACGGTGATTGACCATATTCTCGGACGGCAGGCGTTCTTGCTGCGAGAGGTACGCGAGATCAATCAGCAGTTTACAAACCTGGTGCTGAACCGCCGAACGACAGAGCTGGTGGTCCTGATCGGGCATTTGCTGGGATGTGAGGCAGCGGTCATAAACGAGGCAGGCGAAGTAGAGAGCAGTACGACACGGTTTGGTGGCGTAGATTATGTAGAAAAGCGGCCAGTACAGGTAGGCAGCAGAGTCATGGGGTATTTGGCCATTTCCCGTAAGCTCGGGGAGCAGGAGCACTTCGAAGAGATGTGCCTCGATCACGCCGTTACCGTGCTCGCTATCGAGTTTACGATTCGCCAGTCGCAGCAGATGCAGCGAGAGCGGGAGCAGGAGTCTTTTTTGGTGGAGCTGTTCTCCGGCTCCTCCCATCAAGAGGAGCTGCTGCGCTATCGTGCCCAGCAGCTCGGTATTCCACTCGGCAAATTTGTCTATTGTATGGTGCTGCAAAACCGTTCAGCAGTAGACAAACAGAGCAGAGATGAGCCCTTGACCCGTTTGAACAACCTGCTGGTTCAGCGAGTGAACAAGCCTGGCGTGTACACGCGAAAAGCGGTTGTCATCAGTGATTCCCTGATCATTTTGTGTGCGACCGTTCACGACTCGGCGGAGAAGCAGCGGGCGGAAGCCGAACAGCTGCTGCGTGAGCTGATGGCCCCGGCAGAGGAGATATCTCCAAGTACACAGCTGACTATCGGGATCGGTGGGATTCGTGAGCTGTTGTCCGATGTTCCGATGAGCCGGCAGGAAGCGCATAAAGCCATGGAAATCAGCTTGCACACGCAGCCCAAGCAGAAGATCGTTCACTTTCACGAGGTGCTAGTGGAGGATTTGCTTCTGGGTGCTGCCGGACATCCTGTGCTGACCGCTCTCACTTCGATGCTGATCGAGCCGATTGTGGCGTATGACAAAGAGTATGGCACGGAGCTTCTGGCTACGCTGCATGCGTTTTTGCGTTTGGGCGGAAATACAAAGCGGGTAGCAGAGGAGCTGTTCATCCATCGCAATTCGGTCCTGTATCGACTGGATCGGGTAAACGAGATCATCCAGAATGACCTGAACGATCCGGAGGTGCGCTTTCGCCTAGATGTTGCCATGCGGGTATGGAAGACGAAGGATATTCATGCCAATCAGATGAAGTAAAAGCATTCGTACAATCAGTGTTTTGTGGTGATGCCCAAAATTGGGGGTCATCTTTTGGGTCGCTTCCCATAGGGGAAAGCGGCTTATTTTTGTTATACTTTCAGAAAGTTTAATAAAGATTGAAAGTATAGGAAAAACGAAAACTTTCGCCATCGGTTGAGGCTAAGTCAAGTTTTTCGAAAAGCAAAAAAACAGAATAAATAAGCAACAACGATCCTTTGGAAAGGAGAGAAAATCTCAAGTTAATCGTTTCACCAGTTCCCTCGCAGCAACACCGATTTTCAAGACCTTTTGCGTGAACGTATCCCATATGCAAAAGGAAGAAACAGTAGTAAGGAAGAGCGCTTATCGGGATATGTGCAATCATACAGAAAATTTTACAAGGGGGTAGGAACATGGCCAAGGATAAAGCACCTAGAGAAAAACATCCCTCTGTTTTTGAGCCGTTTTCACTGCTATTGAACGTTGGTTTGTCCGTATTTGGGGCAATTATTGGGATGCAGTTGATTACATCGCTGGGGGTAACGCCGAGTACCTCGATCATTGGTGCGCTGGCTGCGATGCTGATCGCTAGGATTCCGATGGAGATCTTTTCAAAATACAGATCGATCCACCGGCAAAACCTGGTGCAAACGTCGATCTCGTCTGCGACATTCGGTGCGGCAAACAGCTTGCTGATACCAATCGGGATTCCGTTTGCGATGGGCAAGCCCGAGCTGATCATGCCGATGCTGATCGGGGCAGGTCTTGCGATGTTTGTAGATACTGCTTTGCTGTACAAGCTCTTTGATTCCAAAGTGTTCCCGGCATCTGGCACATGGGCTCCTGGTGTGGCAACTGCCGAAGCGATCATCGCCGGTGATAAAGGTGGAAAACGCGGGGCGCTTTTGGGAGTAGGTACTGTCGTTGGTTTGCTTGGTTCTTATTTCGGCATTTCGATGTCTGCATTCGGGGTAGCGTTTATCGGAAACATCTGGGCGCTCGCGATGTTTGGGATAGGGCTTTTGCTCCGTCAGTACTCTGTACCGCTTTTCAATGTCGATGTAAACACGATGTACGTCCCACATGGCTTCATGATCGGGGCTGGTATCGTTGCCTTGTTCCAAGTGGCGTTTATAATTTTCCGGAAAAAGAAACCGATTACAGCCTCCGCTGGTGTTGAAGAAGCGGCCTATACCGTAGGGGACAAGCAAACCTCTCGGACATTGGGACTCGGGTTTATCGCTTACCTGGTTGTCGCTTTGATCGTCGCTTTGCTTGGCGGCCTGATGACGGACATGTCGTTCGGCATGCTGATCGGGTTCTTGCTCTTTGCTGCTTTTGCTGCGTATGTTCACGAATTGATCGTCGGGATCGCCGCGATGCACTCCGGTTGGTTCCCAGCGTTTGCGATTGCATTGATCACGCTGATCATCGGGATGATGATCGGATTCCCGCCAGTGGCGTTGGCGCTTTTGGTTGGCTTTAGTGCTGCCACAGGTCCTGCTTTTGCTGACATGGGCTACGACCTGAAAACCGGTTACATCCTGCGTGGAAACGGTGCAGATGCTCATGCTGAGCTGGAAGGCCGCAAGCAGCAGTACATCGCGGGTCTGATCGCATTTGGTGTGGCGCTGATCACTGTAGCATTCTCGTACAACAGCTTTTTCTCCCAAGGGCTCATCCCGCCGGTAGATAAAGTGTACGCCAGCACGATTGAAGCGGGTACATCCCCAGAGGTAGCGAAGCAGCTCTTGATGTGGGCGATTCCTGGCGCGATCCTGCAGCTGGTTGGCGGGTCCAGTCGTCAAGTTGGGGTTATGTTTGCAACTGGTCTTTTGATCCTCAATCCAAACGCAGGCTGGGCGGTACTGGGCGGTATTTTGATTCGTATGATCGTTTTGAAGCTGAAAGGCAAGGAAGCAGAAAGCACGCTCAGCATTCTCGCGGCTGGATTTATCGCCGGGGATGCGATCTACAGCTTCTTTAGTTCTGTTGTGAAATTTGCTAAGAAATAAAAAGCATCAGGAGATGGAGGAGAAACAACATGGCGAAAGTGACCTTAACGACTTCCATGATGGAAGCAGCTGTATACGGCGGATGCGTACTGGGCGGAGGCGGAGGCGGATGGCTGGAGGATGGACTGGAATCAGGACGTCTCGCATTGGAAGTAGGAGCACCACAGCTGTTCACGGCAGATGAAATGAACGATGAAGCTCTGCTGGCGACGGTTGCACTGGTGGGGGCACCTGCCGCCACGGATCAATACACCAAACCGATGCATTACGTCCGTGCCCTGCAGCTGTTGGAAAAGACAATCGGTCAGCCGATCAAAGGGATCATCACCAATGAAAACGGTGCAGGAACGACGGTAAACGGCTGGTTCCAGGCAGCGGTAACCGGACTTCCTGTGATCGACTCCCCGTGCAATGGTCGTGCCCATCCTACCGGTCTGATGGGTGCGATGAATCTGCACGAGCTGGAAGGCTTCATTTCCCATCAAGCCGCTGTGGGTGGCAAGGATGAGCGCTATCACGAGGTATGTGTAAGTGGCCGCTTGCACCAGGCAGCTGGTCTGGTTCGCAAGATTTCCGTAGAAGCAGGTGGACTGGTTGTCGTTGCCCGCAATCCGGTGACAGCAGCGTACGCTCGGGCCAACGGTGCGCCTGGAGCGATCCAGCAAGCGATTGAGGTAGGGGAAGCGCTGCTCGGGGCAAAAGGTGAAGCCGCCATCGATGCGGTTTGCAAAAAGCTCGGCGGACGTGTCGTCACAGCAGGGGTGGTAGATGAATTCGACTTGAATACCGCTGGCGGCTTTGACGTAGGACGAGTGGTGGTCAACGGCCATGAGATGACGTTTTGGAACGAATACATGACGCTCGAAGTGAACGGAGAGCGTCTGGGTACATTCCCGGATCTCATCATGACGCTGGATGCCGAGACAGCGAGGCCAATTGTCTCCGCCGCGGTGGAGAAGGGTCAAAAGCTCGCGATCATCCACGTACCTAAAGAAAATCTGATTTTAGGTGCGACCATGCGAAACCGCGAGCTGATGGCTTCCGTCGAAGGTGCCGTCAACAAACAGATTCTTTCCTACATCTTTGCGTAAGAACAACGAGAGCGACAACAAGGAGGTAACGTGCATGTCTTGGAAACAAACAATCACCGTTTTTGAGGCGCTGGATAGTGCGCATGTCAGCGGGGAGACGATCAAGGAGATTTTTGCCCCTTATCAAGAGGTGACGGTTAGCGTCCAAACCGTTACAGGAGAAGAAGGCAGTACCGATTTCGTGAAGATCGTCATCCCGGGTAAAAACGGAAAATCGACGGGCGGTACTGCACCAACCTTCGGGATCATCGGAAGATTGGGCGGAATCGGAGCACGTCCTAGCCGGATCGGCATGGTATCGGATGCAGATGGAGCGATTGCCGCGATTGCTTCTGCTTTGAAGCTGGCGGATATGCAAACCAAAGGGGACGTCCTCGCAGGGGATGTCATCATCAGCACGCATATTTGCCCGAACGCACCGACACAGCCACATGAACCCGTTGATTTCATGGGTTCGCCCGTCGATATTTTGACCATGAACCGCTACGAGGTCATCCCAGAGATGGAAGCGATCCTCTCGATCGATACGACAAAAGGAAATCGCATCATCAACCACAAAGGGATCGCGATCTCCCCAGCAGTCAAGGAAGGCTACATCCTGCGCATCAGCGAGGATTTGCTCCGCATCATGGAAATGACAACAGGTCAGCTCCCGGTCACTTTCCCAATTACGATGCAGGACATCACGCCTTACGGAAATGACCTGTTCCACATCAACAGCATCCTGCAGCCTGCTGTTGCTACCGATGCTCCGGTAGTCGGGGTCGCCATTACGGCGCAGACAGCGGTTCCAGGCTGCGGCACGGGTGCCAGCCATGAGTCCGATATCGCGCTTGCTGTCAAATTCGCGGTGGAAGTCGCGAAAGAGTTTACGAACGGCGTCACTACTTTTTATGACGAAGCCGAATACGCCCATATTCTCAGCCGCTATGGCTCGATGAAAAGGCTCCAAACGATGGGGAACGTAGCAGGCGAATAACAGGCAGATCGATTTTCTCCACGCAGCTTGTGTGGACCACCAGGCTTTTTGGCTTGGTGGCTTTCTTTTGTGCAAATATTGGCATGGGTGTTGCAATTCCATTTTGAGTAGGAAAAGCTAGCAACCAAGGAAAGGAAGAATGCCGATGTTGGATCTGCTGAACGCACTCGCTTTTATCGTGGTAACGGGACTTGCCTTGTACATGTTTGCTCAAGTGGTTTACAGCCGTGTCGTCTTCATCAGGCTGGGCCGTAAGTCGAATCTGAAAGAGGATACGAGGCAGCGATTACAGGAAGTTCTCGTGAACGTATTTGGGCAAAAGAAGCTGTTAAAAGACAAGAAAAGCGGAATCATGCACGTCATCATGTTTTATGGCTTTATCATTTTGCAGCTGGGAGCACTCGAGTTAATCATCAAAGGGTTCGTCAAAGGCTTTGCCTATCCGATTGGCGGTGCCCACAAATATTTCAGCCTGCTGCAGGAGGTTACCGCGGTTCTCGTTTTGCTTGCCGTCATCTACGCTTTTTATCGCCGGTATGTGGAAAAGCTGAAGCGACTGAAACGAGGGCTGAAGTCGGGGCTGGTGATCATTTTTCTGACAGTGCTCATGTCCTCGATTCTGCTGAGTCTTGCTGCCGAGCAGCGCTGGGTGGGGGAGGAAGCGAGCTGGTTTGCTCCGTTTTCCTCTGTGATCGCGTATTTGTTTGCCGGATTGAGTGAAGGAGCTGTGGGAGGGTTGTTTTACCTCTTCTGGTGGATTCATCTGCTGACTCTGCTCTCGTTTTTGGTGTATGTACCGCAGTCCAAGCACGCGCACTTGCTGTTCGCTCCAGTCAATGTGCTGCTGCGAGATACCAAGCCGGTCGGGCAACTAACCACCATCGATTTTGAGGATGAAACGCTGGAGCAGTACGGAGCGGGGAAGATCGAGGATTTCCGGCAAAATCAGCTGATCGATCTGTACGCCTGCGTGGAGTGTGGGCGCTGCACCAATATGTGTCCGGCATCAGGAACAGGAAAGACGCTGTCTCCCATGGATTTGATCGTCAAAATGCGCGACCACCTTACTGAAAAGGGAGCGGCAATCACCTCTCGCACCGCATGGATGCCCCGATTTGTTTTTCAGCCGAACGCAGCAGCTGTCCTTGCTGGTCCGGGGATGGATGAGGTTGCCGTCACAGCGGAGCATACGGCGAAGCAGCTGATCGGCGATGTGATCACAGAGGAAGAGCTGTGGGCGTGCACCACTTGCCGCAACTGCGAGGATCAGTGTCCAGTAGCGAATGAGCATGTGGAGAAAATCATTGATATGCGCCGTTTTCTCGTACTGACCGAAGGCAGCATGCCACACGAGGCGACCCGCTATTTCCAAAACATCGAGCGTCAAAGCAACCCGTGGGGAATCAATCGCAAGGAAAGGATCAAATGGCGGGAAGGGCGGGAGGATCTCTATATCCCGACTGTGAAGGAAACAGATGAGTTCGAATATCTCTTCTTTGTCGGTTCGATGGGCTCCTTTGACAACCGAAGCCAGAAGATCGCGCAAGCCTTCGCTAAAATCATGAATGTAGCAGGCGTCAAATTTGCAATCCTGGGCAACGAAGAGCGCAACTCTGGAGATACGGCAAGACGTATGGGCAACGAATTTTTGTTCCAGCAGCTCTGTCAGGAGAACATCGCGACATTCCAGGCTCACGATGTGAAGAAGATCGTGACGATCTGCCCGCACACCTACAATACGTTTAAAAACGAGTACCCTGAGTTCGGTCTGGAAGCAGAGGTGTACCACCATACCGAGTTGATCTGGAAGCTGATACAGGAAGGGCGCATCGTCCCAGCCAATGAGGTGAAAGAAGCCGTCGCCTATCACGACTCCTGCTACATTGGCCGCTACAACGACATTTACGACATCCCAAGGAAAATCCTGGCGTCCGTCCCAGGCGTCTCGATCCTGGAAATGAAGCGAAACCGGCAGGACGCGATGTGCTGCGGCGCTGGCGGCGGCATGATGTGGATGGAGGAAACGCAGGGAAAACGCGTCAACGTAGAGCGCACCGAACAAGCACTCCAGCTTGGCCCAACGACGATCGGCAGCAATTGTCCCTACTGCCTGACCATGCTTGGCGACGGAATCAAAGCAAAGGAAGCCGAGGAACAAGTAAAAGCACTGGACATCGCAGAAATCGTAGAAAAATCGCTGATCGCAGGTTAGCAAGCCCCTCACGGATGGGATGGATCGTCCGTGAGGGGTTTTTGGTTTGATAAAGGCGCAAGGAAGGAAATGGGGTGTTGTGTCTTTTAAGAAAAGTTCTTTGCCTTTGCTGATTCTCGAAAACAATCAGCTGGCCAGAGGAAAAGAGAGAAAAAATGCGAGGGCATTAGGGACACAGCCCAGGCGGAGTGGAAAAAGCGGAACCTGCCTTTAGCGTCCACCTCTGAACAAGCATCCGAGAGACGACCACTTTGGACGCGGGGTCCGCTTTTGGAATGGAGCCGGACAGGGATGACCCCGTAGCAAGTGGCCCTACTAACGGAGCGTTTTCTCGCTTTTCCTCCCCTCCGCAAAGTCAGAAAGAAAAGATCTATCTATGAACTCCCTGAAAAGTCCCACAAAAAGCCCGTTCAATCAAAATAGATGGCTGAGGAAAAGAGAGAAAAAAGCGAGGGCATTAGGGACACAGCCCAGGCGGAGTGGAAAAAGCGGAACCTGCCTTTAGCGTCCACCTCTGAACAAGCATCCGGGAGACGACCACTTTGGACGCGGGGTCCGCTTTTGGAATGGAGCCGGACAGGGATGACCCCGTAGCAAGTGGCCCTACTAACGGAGCGTTTTCTCGCTTTTCCTCCTCTCCACTGAAGCCATACAGACATCATTTTTAAAGCGAACGGAAAAGACCGTAATTCAATGTTGAATCAAAAATTCAAAAATGATCAAGACAAGTATTCAGAAATGTTGTACTATTTAAACAATGGCAATTTAAGGGAAACTGAATAGCAAGGGAAGCTCGCACGGGATTGCTCATTCGTGTGTTTTTTTCTTGGTGGACTTTTCGTCAGCTGTCAATTTGAAAACGCTTTCGATCATGAAACTCAGGAGGGAACCAAAGTGCAGCATTGTCAAAAATGGTTGGAGTTTCTACCCTTTCCTTTGGTGATTACGAATGCAGAGGACTGTATCGAGCATTACAATTTCCTTTTTGCCAGACTTGCTGGTGGAGATACGGTTGGTGCGGATGTGAAAACCGTGTTTGATCAGTGGAAGCCAGAAGAATCCTTTCTTGTTTCCGTTACCTTACATAACCGTCCTTATGTTTTGCTGCACCATTCCATCCTGGTAGAAGAGCAGCCGTTCACCTTGTACATCGTAGCGGATACCACACCGGTACAGCAGCTGCGCCAAGAGGTCGCCAATCTGGAAACGCAGCTGGAGGCCGTGATGGAAAGCTCCAATGACGGGATATACATCACTGACGAGAAGGGTGTGACATTGAAGGTCAACAGCGCGATTGAAAAGATGACCGGCTATCCCAAGCACTGCTTTGTGGGGCACAATGTAGCCGATTTGGTCAAGGAAGGGACGCTGAAACGCTCCATTACCTTAAAAGTGCTGGAGGAGAGAAAGCGAGTCGACTACGTGTATCAGTTATCGGAGCGGAAGGCATTCGCGACAGGGATCCCGATTTTGAAAGAAAACGGGGAAATTGACAAGATCATCACGAACGTAAGAGATCTGACGGAGGTCAATCACTACTACAACGAGCTGCAGAGGGCCTTTGAATTGAACAGCCAGTACCGCCGTGAGCTGGACCTGTTGAAAGGCAAGCTGAAGCTGATCGACTCGGATGTCGTCATCGAAAGCAAGCAAATGATTGATATATACGATATGGCAGAGCGGGTGGCAGATGTCGATGCGACCGTTCTCATTTTAGGTGAAACGGGTGTCGGAAAGGACGTGCTGGCCCGGCATCTCTACGCCTCCTCCAAGCGCAGCCAAAAGGGAGAGTTCATCAAAGTAAACTGCGGTGCGATCCCTTACGATTTGCTGGAGTCGGAGCTGTTTGGCTACGAGGCGGGTGCCTTTACGGGAGCCAACAAAACGGGCAAGCCGGGCATGTTTGAGCTGGCGGACAATGGCATGCTATTTTTGGATGAAGTCGGTGAGCTGCCGCTCGCTCTTCAGGTGAAGCTGCTGCGGGTGCTGCAGGAAAAGGAAATTCAACGCATCGGTGCGACGAAATCGAAAAAAATCGACGTGCGCTTGATCGCAGCTACGAACCGCGACTTGAAGCAGATGGTGGCAGAGGGCAAGTTTCGGGAAGACCTGTTTTTCCGGCTCAACGTCTTGCCGATTTCGATCCCGCCGCTTCGCGAGCGAAAGGAAGATATCGTTCCGCTTGCCAATTCTGTGCTCGAGAAAGTGAATCGCAAATACAGTACGGAGAAGCGATTCGATGACAAGCTGGAGAGCTTCTTCTACCATTACAAGTGGTCGGGAAACGTCCGCGAGCTGACGAATCTGGTCGAGCGTCTGGTCCTCACTGTTCCGTCAAGTATTATCATGGTCGAGGATTTGCCCGTAGACTATGCCGAGTGTGAATGTGCAGGAAGCCATTCCGTAACCAGTGAACTCAATAGAGTGATGACGTTAAAAGAAGCTGCCGAGATCGCTGAGCGGGAGATTCTTGCGCTGGCCGTACAAAAGTTCCATAGCACCTACAAGATGGCGGAGGAGCTGGGAACGAGTCAGGCGACGATCGTCAGAAAGCTGAAAAAATACAAGCTGTAAGGAAAAACGAGAAGCATTCAGGCAGCCTCCGTGGGACAGGAGGGCTGTCTTTTTTTGTCCCTGCTACGGGGAGAACACTCTTTCTTTTGGCACGCTTTGTGCTTCAAGAAACCTACGTATCCATCATTTCGAAAAGGCTGGAAAAAGGGGAGGAACACAAATGAACATCTTGGTGCTGCTCAAGCAAACATTTGATACAGAAGAAAAAGTCGTCCTGCAGAATGGGAGAATCAGTGAAGATGGCGTGCAGTTTATCATCAACCCGTACGACGAGTACGCGGTGGAAGAGGCTGTCAAGCTGCGGGAAGAGGTAGGCGGTGAAGTAACGGTGATCACGGTCGGTCCGCAGCGGGCAGAGGATGCGATCCGCACAGCATTAGCGATGGGAGCTGACCGTGGCGTACGGATTGATCCGGAAGACCTCGAATGTGACGAATGGACGATAGCCCAGCTGCTCGCGGCTGCGATCCAGACACGACCATTTGACTTGGTGATCGGGGGCAATATGGCAGTAGATTCGGGAGCAGGCCAAGTGGCGCTGCGCGTTGCAGAAGCACTTGGTATCGCGCATGCTTCGGCGGTGACCAAGCTCGTGATCGAGGGAGATACAGCTACCGTCGAGCGCGACGTGGAAGGAGACGTCGAGATTGCCGAGATCCCACTCCCCCTTCTGGTAACAGCACAGCAAGGATTAAACGAGCCGCGCTACCCTTCTCTGCCGGGCATTATGAAAGCGAAGAAAAAGCCGCTGGAGTACCTGGCTGTCGATGATTTGGGAGTGAACAAAGAAGAGCTGGCTGCACGGACGGTCGTGTTCGATCAATTTTATCCACCGCAAAAAAAGGCGGGACGAATCCTCGCCGGCGATTTCGGGCAGCAGGTGAGCGAGCTGGTCCAACTGCTGCGCAAAGAAGCGAAAGTCATCTAATAGAGGAGGAATACCCATGGGAAAAAAAGTCATGGTGCTTGCGGAAACAAAGGATGGAAAGCTGAGAAATGTTTCATTTGAAGCGCTGACGGTGGCGCAGAAGCTGGCAGCAGGCGGGGAAGTTGTCGCCGCTCTCATCGGGAATGGCGGAGCTGCTCATGTGGAAGCCATCAGCAAGTACGGTCCCAGCAAGCTGTATGTGGCGGAGGATGATGCCCTCGCTGTTTACACGCCTGATGCCTATGTACAAACGCTGCTCCAGCTGGTCCAAACGATTTCTCCCGATGTCATCCTGATGGGGCATACCGCGATCGGAAAAGAGATCGCACCTCGAGTGGCCGCTCGTTTGGGGCTAGGTCTGCTCACCGATTGCACCGCGATGGAAGACAGAGAGGGGAGCATTGCCTTTGACCGTCCTATCTACGCGGGAAAAGCATTTCAGAAGCGGGGATTCCAGGAAGGGGTCATCTTTGCGACCTTGCGTGCCAACAACTTTCAGCCGGTGGAGAACCCAGTGCAGACGCAGATCGTTCCCTTCCAGCCAAAGATCAAGGATATTCGAACGATTGTCAAAGAGATTGTGCGCAAAACGGCGGGCGGTGTCGATCTGAGTGAAGCAAAGATCATCATTTCCGGCGGGCGCGGGGTTAAAAGCGCAGAAGGCTTTGCCGTATTAAAGGAGCTTGCTGACGTACTTGGAGGTGCGGTTGGCGCATCACGCGGTGCCTGCGATGCCGGATACTGCCACTATGCGATGCAGATCGGGCAGACCGGAAAAGTCGTGACCCCTGATCTGTACATTGCTTGCGGCATCTCTGGAGCGATTCAGCATTTGGCGGGAATGTCGAATTCCAAATGCATCGTAGCTATCAATAAAGATCCGGAAGCTCCGATTTTTCAGGTGGCGGATTATGGAATTGTGGGCGATCTCTTTGAGGTGGTACCGCTTCTGACGGCGGAATTTCAAAACGTGCTGCTGACACAGGGGTAACGTCATGAATTACGAAAAAATCGGTCCCGTGGAAATCGTCCCCGGAGAGAGTCAGAGCCGTTCGCCATTCTCTACCTCTCTTTTGATCCGCGACAAGAGTGGTGGGGAGAGCACACTAATCGATTGCGGCGGCGGCCCTTCCGTTTTCGCTTATTTGCAGCAGCAGTCGATCCGACAAATTTTTTTGACGCACTTTCATCCTGACCATACGAGTGGGACGCCTTTGTTTGATCAGACGCAAATCTTGATCAATCCGTATGACTACACAAGGCTCCTACAGTTTGCGGAAATGAGGAAGACTGGAGGAAGCGGCAGCACGGATGCCAGAAAAGCAGCCGGAACCCCCCAGCTGATCTATCCCTATGAGCAGGAGATCAACATGTCAGGAACGACGGTCATCATGCTCCATGCACCTGGGCACAGCGAGGGTTTTTGCTGCCCCTATATCCCGGAGCATGGCATTCTGATGATCGGCGATATTGATTTGACCAGCTTCGGGCCTTGGTATTTTGGCCCTGACAGCGACATCGATCAGTTCATTGCTTCTGCTCGCATGACGCTTGAGGTAGACGCGAAATACTTCCTCACCTCCCACCAGAAGGGCATGGTATTACGGGAGGAGTATCCGAGGAAGCTGGAGCAGTACCTGGAGATTATCGAGCGTCGCGAGGAGCGGATCAAGCAGGCAATCAAAAAAGGCTGCTCGCCGGCAGAGCTGATCCTGCAGGATGTGATCTATTTTCGCAAGGACCATGGGCAAGCAACCTTTATCGTACGTAATGAGCAGATGGGAATCGCCAAGCATTTGAAGCGAATGATTCGCAAGGGAGAGCCGTTGGGTGATTACTTTCTGGAGTACGCCATGGCTCACAAGCTGAATCCGGAGCATGTGGACCAATTTACGCGTCCCGCCTTCGTGGGCGCGGCAAAGGCGGGCAGTGAAACAAAAATGAATTAATGAGTCAAAAATAAGTTACTCAGTTGTGGCTTACGATGAACGCATCTGAAAGACGGGGAGCAAATCAAATTTGACTTGGCAGGGCACAGCGCAGGCTGACAGGGTGGAACAGCAGGAGGGATTCCAGCTTGCTCTTCACTGGCACGGTTGTTGCTAAAGGTAAATAGTGTGAACATTCAGATAGATAATGAGGGGAGGGGCGTCTAATCTCTGAGGTGATCCAAATTGAAATCGAAACAACCTACATGGAAGGAGACGTGAACGTTTACATGCTGGCGGGTGACCCCGTTACCCTGATCGATAGCGGGATACCTGGGCAAGCGTCATTGGAGCAGCTGCAAGCAGGCTTAGCCAAGCATGGGCTTTCCCTTCACGACCTGCAGCAAATCATTGTGACCCATATGCACGACGATCACTGTGGCGGCGTGGCAGACATCCAGAGGCACGTAGACATTCCGATTTACGTCCACGAGCAGGCAAGAAGACAGCTTGCTTGCGGCAAAGCTGTTCACGAGCAGTCGGAATCATTTTTTGACTCGTTCATTGCGCGGTGTGGAGCCGCAGATATTTTTCAGCGCAGGCAGCCCTATCGCCAGAAAGAGTGGAGGCACGTTCGGTACGTGAAAGATGGCGATACGGTAATGGCCGGTGGTGCAGCGCTGAAAGTACTGTATGTGCCTGGACATAGTCAGAGCGACATTTGTTTGTGGAATGAAAGGACGGGGGACGCATTCGTCGGTGACTACCTGCTGGAACACATTTCCGCAAACGCTTTCATTACTCCGCCAGATCAAGAGCAGGAAGAGAGAGAAAAGCCGCTCATCCAACTGCGCGAGTCGTTACGGAAAACGTACGATTTGTCGTTTCAGACCATCTATCCGGGTCATGGTACCGCTTATTGCGGGCATCGGCGCGTAATTGACAAGCGTTTTACCGAACAAATGGAGCGCTGCGAGCGGATCTACGAGCATTTGAGAGAGAATCCACATTCGGTTTATGAGTTGAGCCACGCACTTTTTCCATTCTTACAGGGAAGGTCGATCTTTTTAGGGCTATCGGAAATTCAGGGGCATTTGGACCTGCTGGAGGAGCAGGCTAGAGCTGCCGTTCAGATGGTTGGCAAGGTGGCCCACTATCGGGCGATTTAGAAAAGGAGGCTTGGGAATGGGGCAGTTGACAGGCAGGGTAGCGGTGGTGACGGGGGCTGGTCGCGGCATTGGAGCGGCGACGGCACGAAGACTGGCGAAAGACGGTGCAAAGGTGGGCGTAATCGATCTGAAAGAGGAAGCCTGCCTGGAAACCGTGCAGTCGATCCAGGAAGCGGGCGGTGAAGCGATCGCCATTGGCTGCAACGTGGCAGACTCGAAAGATGTAGATGGAGCCTTTGCCAAAGTGGCCGCCAAGTTTGGCAGACTCGACATCCTGGTGAACAATGCAGGCGTGCTGCGGGATAATCTGCTCTTCAAGATGAGCGACGACGACTGGGATACGGTCATGAACGTGCA
The DNA here is from genome assembly GCF_046622605.1 of Brevibacillus centrosporus. Classification (NCBI taxonomy): domain Bacteria; kingdom Bacillati; phylum Bacillota; class Bacilli; order Caryophanales; family Paenibacillaceae; genus Brevibacillus; species Brevibacillus centrosporus. Next base: position 1,276,574 of record NZ_CP176856.1, read on the forward strand.
TCTAAAGGGGAGCTTTCTGTGCAGTCGCGCGGCGCAAAAGTACATGGTTGAACAGCGCTACGGAAAAATCGTCAATACGAGCAGCACTTCTGCATTGGGCAATCGCGGGCAGGCCAACTATTCCGCAGCAAAAGCAGGCTTGCAGGGCTTTACGAAGACACTGGCTATAGAGCTTGGCCCATTCAACATCAACGTCAATGCCGTTGCTCCTGGCTTCATTGCGACGGACATGACACGCCAGACAGCAGAGCGGGTAGGGGCTGATTTTGAAGAAAACCAGCGCCTGGCTTCGCAGCGAATCCCATTGCGGCGTGTGGGTCAGCCGGAGGACGTAGCAAATCTGGTGGCGTATCTGGTGAGTGACGATGCGAGCTATGTGTCTGGTCAAGTCATTTATATCAACGGCGGCAGCCGCTAATTAAGAGGAGGAATGCAGGATGGATTTCACATTAACCGATGAACAACGCATGATACAACGTACGGTACGGGATTTCGTACAAAAGGAAGTTATGCCCTATGAGCAGCAGGTGCTGCGCAATGAACGGGAAGGCAAGCCAGGGATCTCCCGTGAAGAAGTGAAAGCTTTGCAGCAAAAAGCGAAAGCAGCGGGCTTCTGGGGAATCAATACGCCTGAGGAATACGGCGGAGCCAATCTCGGTCCGATCATGAGTGCCTTGATTACCATGGAGCTGGGCCGAACCTTCGTCCCCTTCAACTTCGGCGGCAGTGCAGATAACATTTTGTATCACTGCAACGAGGAGCAAAAGCAAAAATATTTGATCCCATTGATTAATGGCGAGCGTCGTTCCTGCTTTGCGATCACAGAGCCAGGAGCGGGGTCGGATGCGCGCAGCATTCGCATGACTGCGGTCAAGGATGGCAACGAGTACGTGCTGAATGGGGAAAAGACATTCATCACGAACGGAAATGAAGCAGACTTCGTGATGGTATTCGCGGTAACGGACAAGGAAAAAGGCGCAGATGGCGGTGTGACCTGCTTCCTGGTGGACCGTGACATGGGCTGGCGCTCGGAAAACATCCCGACGATGGGCGAATGGGGACCTGCCTCTCTCGTCTTTGAAAACGTCCGTGTGCCGGAAGAAAACATTTTGGGCGAGCTGGGCAAAGGCTTCAACCTGAGTATGAAATGGATTGGTCAAGGGCGCTGGGCGATTCCAGCACGTGCAGTAGGGGCAGCCGAACGCTTGCTGCAAATGGGGATTGATTATTCCAAGCAGCGTGTTACCTTTGGCAAACCGATCGCAGAGCGTCAAGCGATCCAATGGATGATTGCCGATTCTGCTGTAGAGATCGAAGCAGCCAAATGGATCGTGCTGCGCGCCGCATGGATGGTGGAAAACGGCATGGATGCCCGTCACCAATCCTCTATCGCCAAGCTGTTTGGATCTGTCATGGCGAACCAGGTCGTGGACCGCGTGCTGCAAATTCACGGCGGCATGGGCTACACCAAGGAGCTGCCAATCGAGCGCTGGTACCGCGAAGCTCGCTTGTGGCGCATTTTTGAAGGAACGGATGAGATCCAAAAACGGACGATCTCCCGCAACCTGCTCAAAGGCCATGTGAAAGTGGGCGAGCTCTTGTAAAACCGAATCGATTCTATGAAAGGAGGGCTCTTCTTTGGTGCTTGATCGCAGTGTGATTGGCAGCACAAGCGAGTCGAAAGTGATAGAGATCGAAAAAGGGGCAATCCGGACGTTTGCCAATGCGATTGGCGACCCCAACCCTCTCTATACGGATGAGGAATTTGCGAAAAAACACGGCTTTGCCAGCTTGGTCGCACCTCCGACATTCCCGACGACATTCCGTGTACCCAATCCCAATCTTCAAATCAAGGCGGCGCGCGTGCTGCATGGCGAGCAGGAGTATAGCTATGTACGTCCGATCGTCGCAGGAGAGTCGCTGCGCTGCACGAGCAAGGTAGTCGATGTGTACGAGCGCGCAGGAAAACTAGGGGCGATGACCTTTCTGGTAACGGAAATTCGCGGCGAGGATTTAGATGGGAATCTGGTATTCACGGGAAGAAGCACAATCATTCTGTAAGGCTGGTCAGGAAAGGAGGATAGGTCGATGCAGTCGATTCGCTGGGACGAAATCGAGGTAGGACAGCAGCTGGAACCATTGATTCAAACGGCTATAGAAAAAGTGCAATTGGTGAAATACGCAGGAGCTTCCGGTGACTTTAATCCGATTCATACGGATGACGAGACGGCACGCAAGGTAGGCCTTCCTGGAGTGATCGCCCACGGCATGCTGAGCATGGGCTTTCTCGCCGAGCATGCTGCCGGGATCGTGGGAACGCATGGGTTTGTAAGCCGCTTGAAGGTGCGCTTTGCCGGAATGGTTTTTCCAGGAGACGTGCTGACCTGCCATGCAAAGGTGGTAGCCAAGGACGAGAAAGAGCGTACCGTTGGCCTGGAGGTTCGGATTGAACGGGAAGAGGGAAAAGCCTTAACAGTCGGGGAAGCGTCGCTTACGTACTATCAGACCGCCTGACCATCCCTCCTGTCTTGCATGAAAGAGGGTGGATCTCACGCGAAAGGCATCCATTTGGCTCCTGCTCTCAACCATGTTTCTCACGAGCTTGGGATTTGGGGTAATCTTGCCCACCTTGCCTTTTTTATCAAAACACTTGGGTGCTACGCCTCTGGAAATGGGGCTGGCGATCTCCGTCTTTTCGGTCGCCTCCTTATTCTCCAGCTTTCTCTGGGGCGCGGCAAGCGATAGGCTCGGACGTCGCCCCGTCCTGATCATGGGCATCGTCGGCTATGGTTTGTCCTCCGCACTCTTGGCGCTGGCACCCAATATCACGGTATTGCTGATCCTGCGGTTTCTGGCCGGGATGATGGCATCAGCCGTATCTCCGTCTTCGATGGCATTGGTGACAGAGCTGACCAGTGCCGAGGAACGGCCGCGAATACTGGGCTATATGGGCTCGATCAATGGCATTGGTTTTATTTTCGGACCGCCGGTTGGAGCGTTTCTCAGTATCTTCGGCATTGGGGTGCCCTTTGCCAGTGTCGGATTGCTTTCGATTCTCAACGGACTTTTGGCGATGCGCTTTTTGCCGCGAGGGAGTAAGCCTGCGGAAGGGGCTTCGGAAGCGATCCGCCCGGAAGTGAACAAAGAAAATGCATGGGTAGCTGGGGTAAAACGATTAGGCCTACTGCTGAAAAACAGGATGATCGCGCCGCTTTTGTTCGGATCGTTTGTTATCGCATTGGCGGACGCGAGCATATCCTCAACGCTTTCCTACTACATCACAGGCCCGCTTCAGTCGACGCAGACGATGGCGGGCTGGGCGTTCATGATGAATGCAGGGGTGAGTGCGATTGCCCAGGCAACCGTCTTTGCCCGCATTTTTACCCGCTATGGAGACATGATGACGATTGTGATTGGCTTTTCCTTTGGAGCAGTCGGCTTCTTTCTTCTGGGACTCTCTCAATTGCTGGTGTGGGCATTTGGCGCAGTAGCGCTCCTTTCCCTTTGTCGCGGTCTTGCTTTTCCTTCGATTACGACCGGGATTTCCTTGCGAATCTCGTCGGCATTGCAGGGCAGCGGTTTTGGTTCCTACAACACAGTAGGCAGCTTGGGACGTACGCTAGGGCCGTTGATTGCCGGATGGCTGTTCTCGGTGCATGCGAGCAGTCCGTTCTTCTTCTCCGGTGGGCTGCTGCTTCTGACGGTCGGCGCCTTTCTGCTCTGGACGCATCGGGAGAGGAAAACGTCTGGACATCAGCAATCCAATACCGTTCAGAAAACAGTTTAGTGGGGGTGAGTGGTTTTGAAATCGGAGCGTATAGCGGCGATTGTGGGGGTCGCCGAGTCTGATTTAGGTTTGGTGCCAGGGAAAAACGTGCTGCAGCTGCAGGCACAAGCGGCAAAAGCGGCGCTGGATGATGCTGGCTTCACAAAAGATGATGTGGATGCACTCTTTACCGCGGGGAACTGGGCATGGGCGCCCAATTTGATGCTGGGAGAATATTTGGGCATCAAGCCGAAATTTACGGATGGAACCAATATAGGCGGTTCTTCATTTGAGTCGCATGTCGGGCATGCCTTGGCAGGGATTCGAGCAGGACTGTTCGATGTAGCGCTGATCACTTATGGAAGCACCCAGCGCTCCAACCCTGCACGGGGCGCTGCCGTCCCTTTTGCTCCTCTCACGGAGCAGTATGAGCGATCCTTTGGCTTGCCCATGACAGTCGGGGCGTATGCGCTGGCGGCCATGCGGCACATGCACCAGTACGGGACGACATCGGAGCAGCTGGCAGAGATCGCGGTAGCTACGCGCAAATGGGCGATGAAAAATGAAAAAGCGATGATGCGCGAGCCGATCGAGATCGAGGATGTTCTGAAATCCCGGATGATTGCAGAGCCGCTGCATCTTCTGGACTGCTGCCTGGTGACGGATGGCGGCGGGGCTGTGGTGGTGGCGTCTGCACGGGCAGCGGCTCGTGCGAAAAAACGTCCGGTCTGGATTCTCGGACACGGGGAGACGCATACCCACAATTCTATTGCCAACATGCCTGATTTGACGATGACAGGAGCGCGTGAGTCCGGTCGCCGTGCCTTTGAGATGGCGGGAGTGACGCATGATGAGATCGATGTGGCAGAAATTTACGATTCGTTTACCATCACCGTACTGCTCACCTTGGAAGCGCTCGGCTTCTGCAAGCCAGGTGAGGGCGGGGCGTTTGTCAGCGGTCAGCGAACCGCACCAGGCGGGGCGTTCCCGATGAATACCAACGGCGGAGGGCTTTCCTATACCCATCCAGGCATGTACGGGATCTTCTTGCTGATCGAAGCGGCTCGCCAGCTTCGGGGGGAAAGCGGAGAGCGTCAGGTGCCAGATGCCAAGCTTGCTTTGGTCAACGGTACAGGCGGCGTCCTCTCATCCACATCAACGGTTATTCTGGGGAGGGATTAATATGGCGGGCCAAATTCCAAAGCCGGTGGTCGACAGCGATTCCAAGCCGTACTGGGATGGCTTGAACAACCACGAGCTCATGATCCAGCATTGTGATGATTGCAGCAAGCACATTTTTTATCCGAGGCTCTTATGTCCACACTGCTTTTCCGATCAGATCTCATGGACACAGGCGAGCGGACAGGGAAAAATCTACAGCTATACCGTTGTTCATCGAGCGTTTGGTCCGTTTGCTGATCAGGCTCCCTATGTAGTGGCGATCGTTGAGCTGGCAGAGGGCGTGCGGATGATGACGCGGATCACCGGGAATCGGGAGGACATTGCCATCGGTAAACCGGTTACGGTCACCTTCGAGAAAGTGGACGATGATCTCACTCTGCCTTATTTCAAGCTAGTCTAGCTACAAAGCAGGTTGAATTGAACTGGAGGTGTCGGTATTGAGTGGAAATGCAAAAGTAGCCGTATCCCCCGAACGTTTGCGGGAGTTTTTCCATCCGCGCAATGTAGCGCTGATCGGGGCAACAGACAAGTCCATGTGGTCGGTTTTTACCTATAAAAATCTGAAGATTATGAATTTTAGTGGTGAAATCTACTGCGTCAACCCCAATCGGGATGTCGTGCACGGGCAAAAAGCGTATCACTCCCTGCTAGATATTGAGGACTCGATTGATTTGGCATACGTCATGGTCCCTTCCAGTCACATCATGCAGGTGATGAAGGAAGCGGCAGAGAAAAAAATCCGCAATCTGGTCCTCTTGACGGCTGGCTTTAGTGAGCTAGGGGAAGCGGGACAAAAGCTGGAGCAGGAGCTGCTCGCCTTTGCCAAAGAGCATGATCAGCTGATTCTGGGACCAAACGGCAACGGGTTTGTCAACGTTACCTCGAGTCTGACGCCGTATGGTTTGCCGATCACGCCGCCGCTCAAGGCAGGGCCGGTCGGTGTGGTTCTGCAGAGCGGCGCATTGGCCAGCTCGATTATGACGCTGGCGCAGGTGCGCAATGTGGGCCTGAGCTTTCTCGTAGCGATGGGCAACGAGACGATGATTTCTGCGACGGATATCATCGATTATTTGATTGAGGATGACTCGACAAAGGTCATTGCCCTGTTCCTGGAGTCGATCCGGCAGCCTGAAGAGTTTGCGCGGGTAGCCAAAAAAGCGCTGCAGTACGGCAAACCGGTCGTTGCGCTGAAGATCGGACGCAGTGAAAAAAGCGCACATACCGCGATGGCACATACCGGTGCACTGGTCGGGGATGACGCGGTCAATGACGCGGCGTTCCGTCAGCTCGGCGTCATTCGCGTCAACTCACTGGAGGATCTGCTCACGACTGCTGGGCTATTAGGTTACACACCGCCGCTGTTTGGACGAAGAATGGGCGTCGTAACACCTTCTGGAGGGGCCTGCGATATTCTGTCGGATCGCTCTGCCGACGAGAAGATCGAGCTGCCAGAGTTTTCTCCGCAAACGGTGCAAGCGCTCAAGGAGATCGTCCCCAGCTTTTCCACCGTGCACAATCCGCTCGATGTGACAGGGTACGTCGTTGTTGACAGAACCTTGATGCGGCGGGCATTGGCGGCAGTCTCGAGGGACCCTGAGCTGGATTTCATCATCTCATTGGTAGACCCGCCCAGGGTGGAGCCGGAGGACGTCGCCCCCGTCTACGAGCAGTACGAAGAGCTGTCCAAAATCGTCAATAATGCCGCGTGTCCAGTCATTCTCGTGATGAACACCTCACTGGAGATGACGCCGTTCGGACAGAAGGTGGCTGACAAGTACGGCCTCCATTTCGTGGGAGGGATGGAGCACGGGCTTACCGCACTAGGAAAAGCGGTCTGGTGGAACGAGAAATATCGGGCGACGAAAGCGGCGGCGGCAAATAAAGCGCATCCTGTTGCCCAGTTGGCTGTAGATGTATCGGGCGGCGAATGGTCCGAATACCAGGCGCGCAAGTTTCTGGAGGAGCACGGCGTACCGGTCGTTCCTGGCTTGCTCGCGACGAAGCTGGAGGAAGCCCTCTCGGCAGCTGAAAAGGTAGGCTATCCGATAGCGATGAAAATCCAATCCGAGGATATCGCCCATAAAAGCGATATTGGCGGCGTGAAGCTGGGACTTGCTTCCGCGGCAGAGGTAGCCGATGCCTATCAGGAGATCTTAGAGAATGTACAAAAACGAGCACCAGGCAGTCGAATCGAAGGTATGCTTGTCAGCCCGATGCGGCCGCCGGGAACGGAGCTTTTGGTGGGGATTGTCAATGACCCGCTGTGGGGATTGGTACTGGCGGTAGGAATAGGCGGCGTTTTCGTCGAGGTGTTCAAGGACACCAGCCTGCGTGTGCTGCCGGTTGAGCGTGATGAGATCAGAGTGATGCTGGAAGAGCTGCGCGGCATTCCTTTGCTGAAGGGAACGCGCGGCAGAGTCGCTGCCGATCTGGAGAAGGTAACGGATGCGATCTACAAAGTGAGTCAGCTTGCCTTTTCTGCAAAACAAAGTCTGCAGGAGCTGGAAATCAATCCACTCTGGGTAAATGGCGGGCAAGTCGAGGCGCTCGATGCCTTGATGAAGTGGAAACAAACGGATAGAGTCGTCTCCCAATAACATTTCTTTCGCGGCGTTCAGCAAGATACCGAGTCAAGGTCTGCTGGACGCCATCACCTACCAAATGCAACGCTAGTGACTCGGTGCGTTTCGTTTGAGTTTGCTTTTATTCTTTGGATTTGTAAGCGCTTTACCACTAAAGGAGGCGACGAAAAATGCCAAAAAGCACGGGATTATTGTCCCGGGAACTCACGGAATATCCAGTCGGAGGAAAAAGGATCTGGTTATTGTTTATCGCCATTCTCGCGAATTTTATCGCATCCTACGAAGCTCAGATCGCACCGGTGCTGCCGCTCTTGTTGAATGATTTGAACATTACGCTCGCCCAGTACGGCGTCGTCTCTGCGATTTCCGTCATTGCCTCCGCCATCTCGGGATTGATCGTCGCACCTCTGTCAGATAAATACGGCCGCGTCCGCTTTTTGGTTCCAGGCTTGTTCCTCACCGCTGTTTGCGTCTTTTGCATGGCTCTCGTCAGCTCGCTCTCGGGACTTTTACTCCTGCGTATTTTGCTCGCATTCGTCGATGGTCTGGCTCTGGGAACGACGGCAGGCTTGGTGCGTGACTTCTCGCCACGTCTCGGCCGTGCACTCGCCTTTGGTTTTTGGACGTTTGGGCCAGTGGGCTCCAACTTTTTTGCAGCAGCAATGGCAGGATGGACACTGCCCATCTATCAGTCGTGGCAGTCGCAGTTTATTATAGGAGGATCCGTTGCGACCGTTTCAGCGATTGTCATCATGTTTAATATTCGTGACCTTTCTCCAAAGCTTCGCGCTCATGTCATTGAAAATGAAGTGGAGCTAAACAAAAAAGCATCAGAAGACAAAAAGGCTATCACCAAACCGAAGATGCGCGACATTTTGGGGATTCCCCACATCTGGATGCTCAGCATCGGTGTTTCCTTCTTTTTGCTTACCTATTTGACGATCGCATCATTCGGCCCGAAAATGCTGGTAGATGCTTTTGGCTATGAGCCTCACGCGGCGGCATCCATCGCCAAGTACTTCTGGCTGTTTAACCTGCTGACACTGCTTATTGCAGGCTGGGTCTCTGACCGACTTCAGCTGCGAAAAATCGTATCGCTGACAGGAGCTATTCTGTTTGCCCTCTATATGCTGTTCTTCCTCTCGCTGTTTGGCAAAGAGGTATCCGATGGTGCCATGATGATCTATACTTCCATTCTCGGTGGTCTGATCGGTATCGCTTATGGTCCATGGTGTGCCCTGTTTTCGGAGAATGCAGAGGACGTCAACCCTTCCCTGCAATCCTCTGCATGGGCGGTGTTTGGGCTCGTATCCAAAATGATGGGCATTTTGACTACCTTGATTGCTCCTCTGGTCGTGGCTGCGTCCGGCTGGGATTCCTGGCTGTGGATTGCGGTGGGAGTGGGAGTCATCATTTACATTCCATGCCTGTTTGCTGGAAAAGGACCATGGCTCCGTAAGAAAGTGGAACATAAACCCATCACGACTGTTCAGTAGCCTGTTTGCTGGTGGATGGAGAGGGGAAAAGCTTAGTGCCAATAGGGTACTAAGCTTTTCTTTTTCTCTACCCGACAGTCTTTCGTTTATGATTCGCTTGAAGAGGCTAAACAGTGAAATAAAATTGGAAACAAATTTGCGAACGATATATTTTTATATTTCTATCATAGTTAAATGAAATGTGTTATAGTAGTTGTTAGAGTACTAGTGCTTATGCGGCACATATGGCTCACTTGAAATTTGGAGGTTTTTATTGATGACAACAGGTACAGTTAAATGGTTCAACGCTGAAAAAGGCTTTGGATTCATTTCAGTTGAAGGTGGAGACGATGTATTCGTTCACTTCTCCGCAATCACAGGCGATGGTTTCAAATCTTTGGATGAAGGTCAGCGTGTTGAATTCAACATTACTCAAGGTCAACGTGGCCCACAAGCTGAGAATGTTGTAAAACTGTAGTCTAATGATAGAAATTAGCAACTGTTCTTACGGACAGTTGCTTTTTTTTATTCTCGATTTCGAAAAAACGACCCTTTCATTTGAGGACCGTACCGTTATAAAGGAAAGAAGGGAATAATCGCATGTCATCTCACCATCCAATTCACCCTGATTGCGCGAGAGCCATCAGCCGTCTCATGCAAATCAAAGAGCCGAAGCGCCAGGACTTTCTGGACCTGAAAACGTACGGGCGGGATGCCTACTCCGAAATGGGCTGGGACGAGCTTCAGCAGTATATCAATGAAAAAACAGTGGTCATCGTTGAGCAGTTTGAAGACGAACAAAATATCCTGTCCGCACTGCGCTGGGTCGCGCGAGGCTTGCCGGTCTGGTTAGCGATTCGGAAGGTACGCACGGATTACGCGATGTATCGGTATATGAAGTCGGTTTAGGATTAGGTGGGATAAAAGGAGCAGGCCTTGTGCATCGGAGCCTGCCCTTTTTATTTTCCCTATTTTAGAATTATTTGCCAGATGACACTGCAGAAATGGTAAAATGAAGTGGATATAATTTGAAGGGGCGAAGGAAATGTCGGTCAACATCACCAATTTTGCCGTTGTGCAACTGCCTGTAAAAGATGTGGAAGTATCTGTAAAATGGTACAATGAAGTGCTTGGCATTCCCTTTACATTTGCGTTTACACCTGGAGACAACGAGGCATGGATGAACGTAGGTGGAGTAGGGCTTGGTCTTGTGCGCACGGAAAATGTCCCGAGTCTCGATTTTCGCAACATGGAGGGGCAGTTCCAGCCGATCATTTCTCTGCAGGTCCAAAATATCCACACGGTCTATCAAGAGCTTGCAGAAAAGGGCTATAAACTGAGCGAGATGCTCTACAAGCAAGGCGGGGGCTACAGCTTTCAACTTCGTGACCCTGATGGACACATCAACCATTTATGGGGCGGTTGGCCATCGGAAGAGGATGAGGCGGCGAATAGGTAAGAAGGACGAGTAAGACCCGTGTGAACCGGAATTTCCGAGGCACATGGGTCTTTTGTTCAACGTATAAGAATTTAGTAGCGAAATGCTTATGAATTCTGGAGCGCATGGCGAAGTGCCTCAGCGCCATCTTCCGGCATCACTTCGGTAAAACTTTCTGCTAAAACGGGGTCGCTCCTCCATGAGATGGCCTCGATTGAGGTTTTCTTAAGGAAAGAGGCGGCTAGGATGTCTGATACCTGTTCTGATAAAGTCTGACGGCAATGGCTTCGATGAGCTTTCGATTTTTAATGATCGCGCACATTCTTGGCGGCAATCCCTCCATGCCGTAATAAGCACCTGCCAACTGACCGTACACAGCACCCGTGGTATCGGCATCATCTCCTAGATTTACGGCGAGCAAGAGCCCCTCCTCAAAAGAGCTGCTGTGATGAAACGCCCACAATGCAGCTTCGAGTGATTCTACTACGTAGCCACTCCCTTTTATGTGAGAGGCGTCTTTGCGTTTATAGGAGCCACGGGCGACAGCAGAAAGCTCCGGTGTCATCTCTTCAAAGAAGGAGCCATTCTCGATCGGTGAGTAAAAATCTGCGAGAAGCTTTTCTTTTTCCTCTCCCCGAAGGGCACCTAGAAGCAATCCACCGAAGTAGACACAGGCGTCTACGGCATTTTTCGCAGCGTGGGTCGTAGCTGAACTGCGAGCGCACATTTCCAAGGCGAGAGCAGGGTCCTCTGCATAAAACAGCGGGACAGGAGCTAGCCTCATGATCGAACCGTTTCCGGCAGACCAAGGATCCGCTGAGCCGGCGTAGGGACGCCCTGTTTTTTCAAAGGAGAGGAGGGCATCCCGGGTTGCATTGCCGATATCAAAGCAGTGGTCCTTGCTGCTTAAATATCCTTCGCGGAACCATTTGAGATACCGTTTCATTTGATCCGTCGGGTCGAACCCGTTTGCCTGCAATAAACTTTCCGCCAAGCAGAGCGCCATAGAAGTATCATCTGTCCACTCTCCGGGCTCAAGCTTGTGAACGCCTCCACCCACAATTTCCCGAACTGGTTCAAACGTACCGGGTTTGCAGAACTCAACAGTGGCTCCGAGAGCATCCCCGATTGCAAGTCCCAGCAGGCTTCCTGTATATTTCTCCATGATCTCACCTCGTTTTCTATCTGCTTTCCTCCTAGTTAGACGCTTGGCGCAGCAAAAAAGTTATGGTGCTTTTTGCGTCAGAGGTAACAAGACGAATCAGGGCTTCTTCCCATAAAATTTATGCAAGTAATTAAATTACTACTGCACATTAATAGAGAAAGGTCTATTATTGACAGTACGGTTACATTTTGAGGAGGGAGCAATCATGACAGAGTTTTTACTAAGTCTTTTGCAAATCATTATTGTAAACATCGTACTGAGTGGCGATAACGCGGTTGTGATCGCTCTTGCCTGTCGAAACTTGAGCCCGGAGCTGCAAAAGAAGGCAGTCTTCTGGGGAAGCTTTGGGGCTATCGGACTTCGTGTCATTCTGACCTTTATCGCAATCTATCTGTTGAAAATTCCGTTGGTACAGGTTGTTGGCGGACTCTTGCTCATCTGGATTGCAGTCAAGCTGCTGAAAGGTGAGGATGAGGACAGTCACATCGGCGGCGGTGCGAACATGATGGAAGCGCTGAAAACTATTATTTTCGCGGACCTGATCATGAGCTTGGACAACGTCATCGCGGTCGCGGGTGCAGCCAACGGCAACATGCTGCTGGTGCTGATCGGTCTGGCCATCAGTATTCCGCTGATCATTTGGGGAAGCCAGCTTTTGATGAAGCTGATGAACCGTTTTCCGATTATCGTACTGCTCGGAGCGGCATTGCTCGGTTATACGGCGGGCGAGATGATCGTAGGAGACAAGCTGGTCGGTGGATTTATCGAAGAGACCTTGCCGGCCCTGCACATCATTTTGCCAGTTGCCTTGGCACTGGTTGTCATCGCAGTGGGGAACTACCTCAAGCGCAAAGCGGAAAAGGAAAAAGCCAATCAGGTCGGACAAGATCACGCGGAGACGTTGTAATACATGGAATATCGCGACTGGCACATCCTGCAAACCTTGTTTCGTGAGCAGAATATCACGAAAACAGCAGAGGCGTTGTATATTTCCCAGCCTGCTCTAACGAAACGATTGCGCCAGATCGAAAAAGATTTTGGGGTGCAGATCGTGCAGCGTGGGAGCAGAGGGGTGCAATTTACCCCCCAAGGCGAATATCTGGCAAAATGCGCAGATGAGATGCTGCTGCGGCTGCGCAACATCAAGGAAAACGTGTTAAACATGGGGAACGAAGTAAACGGAACACTGAGGTTGGGGGTTTCCAATTACTTCGCGCGCTACAAGCTCCCGATGATTTTGAAGAGGTTTAAAGAAGCTTACCCGAACATCGATTACAAGGTCATCACCGGCTGGAGTAAAGATGTCTACAAAAGCGTGTACAATCAAGATGTCCACGTGGGCTTCGTCCGGGGGAATTACAATTGGACGGACAAAAAGCTGCTGCTGTTTGAAGAAGCCGTCTGTGTTGTCTCCCGGGAACCGATCCAGATAGAAGACCTGCCTAATCTGCCGAGAATTGACTACGAGACGGATCCCATGCTGCGAGCACTGGTTGACGGCTGGTGGACCGAGAACTTTTCCCAGCCGCCGCAGATCGGCATGGAGGTCGACAAGGCGGATACGTGCAGTGAAATGGTAGCGAGCGGACTGGGCTACGCCATTTTGCCCCGGGTAGTTCTGAGCGGCAAAGACGATCTGTACATGATCGGACTGACGAGCGCAGCAGGCGAACCGATCAAGCGAAAGACGTGGATGTTCTATCATGAGGACGCGCTAGGTCTGCAGATGGTCAAAGCTTTTGTACAATTCATGGAACAGATCGATATAGAAGTCCCTCAGTAAAAGAAAAGAAAACCTGCTGCACCCGCATGGAAGTCATGCTGGAGGCAGCAGGTTTTTTTGTATCATCGGATGGAGTCGACCACAACAGCCCGCCATCATTCACCCAAGGAATCGCTGCCGATAACCATTTTGTATTTTTTCTGCGAGAGCGGCTGTACTACACTAGGGGTACTTTACCAAAGAACCGCACTTCACGTCAGATCGTCAAAGGGGAAACGTCTATGCTGCTGCGCGCAACGTTTACATTGCTGCTTGGAGCACTGGGAGGCTTGCTGTTTACTGCGATTCACAGCCCGCTTCCATGGTTGCTCGGAGCTTTGATTACTACGGTTGTATGTACGTTTCTCGGTGTTCGAAACCTATGGCTTCCAAAGTGGTCTCGCCAAGCAGGCTTGATCGTGATCGGCATATCGCTTGGCTTGCGCATGACACCCGAAATCTGGGAGGCCATGACGGGTCACATCGGTTTGATGCTGATCGCCACCATCTTGACTGTCTTGATCAGTCTTATCAATGCTTGGATCTTTTGGAAAGTGGGCAAGGTTGACGGCATAACCGCCATTTTCAGCAACGTCCCGGGAGGCTTATCCGAAATGGTGACGATCGGTAAGACGGTTGGAGGGAACCAGCAGATCATCTCCATTTTTCACTCGATTCGCGCTGTCATTATCGTGCTGTGCACGCCTTTCCTCGTAACATGGCTGCCGCATCATGCCGCGATGCAGGCGGCTGTGCCTGATCAGGTGCTGGGATTCGGAAAGACGCTGCTGATCCTCGTCGTCGGAATAGGAGGGGCGTGGATTGCCTCCCGCTGTTCGTTTCCCGCCCCATTTTTGCTCGGAGCGCTGATGCTCACCACTGTCGTGATGCTGAACACGCCACTTGCCACCGGACATCCAGCCCTGGCAGGTTTTCTGGTGAAAGGAGCTCAGGTGCTGATCGGAGTCGGGATCGGTCTTGGCTTCAAGCGAGAGGACATCGCCCGCAGCCGCCGCTTCTTTCTGCTCGGCCTCATGCATTCTGTTCTTCTGTTCGTGATGGTAATCGCTCTGGCCGTAGGCATCTCGTATGGGATGGGGACAGAGGCAATCACCATGATTTTGGCTTCTGCGCCAGGCGGAATTGCAGAGATGAGTTTGACTGCCTTGACCCTTGGGGCAGACCCGCTCTTGGTCACAGCCTTTCAGCTGTTTCGCGTTCTGTTTGTGCTCACGTTGTTTTCCTTCGGGGTGCGTACATGGATCAACCGTCGCCGCCGCGAAGGAGGGGCGCCTCAAGAAACGAGTGCATGACGCAAGAATGAAGTCTTTTTTCAACAGCTAGACCTGTGTTCTCCCGAGATGGAGAAGCAGGTCTGTTTCGCGTGAAAAATATGAAAATAATCATAAAAATAGCGTTTATCCAAAAAATCCGAACAAACTAGGAAGCGCTTTCATAGGGTGCTATGATCTCCTTAGTTGAAAACGCTATCAACAAAGGGGGATATACAGATGAATCAAACAAAGAAATGGAAGAAGTGGAGCGGCGTACTTCTTACGACAGCGATGGCACTGAGCCTGGCAGCCTGTGGAGGCGGCGGTGGGCAAACCGCAGCAGGTGGCGGGAAGGCTGCTTCCACTTATCCGGAAAAGCCAATTGTCATAACAGCGCCATCGGGTGCAGGTGGTGGCCTGGATAAAACAGCGAGATCCGTTGCAAAGGTCATGTCAGCAAGCAAGCTGGTAGAGAAGACGATCACCGTCGAAAACAAGCCAGGTGGCGGTCAGGCAGTAGGATTGGCAGACTTCGTGACGCAGGACAAGAAAAACAATTACAAGCTTCTGCTTCCTTCTACACCGATTATCATCAACAACCTGAAAAAGGAAGGGAACAGCCCTCATTCTTACAATGATATGACACCGTTGGCCCAGCTGACGAAGGACTACGGCGCCATCGTTGTGGCAGCTGGCTCTCCATACAACAATCTGAAATCCCTGATGGACGCGATCAAGGCTGATCCGACAAAGGTAACCGTAGCAGGCGGATCTGCTCCAGGCTCCCTCGATCACTTGACCTTCCTGATGCCGGCGGTGAAAGCAGGCATCGATCCAAAATCAGTAAAATACATCTCCTACGACGGTGGCGGTGAGGCGATCGCAGCGCTTTTGGGCGGAAATGCAGACGTACTCGCTACGGATGTATCGGGTGCTGGTGAATATGTGAAATCGGGTAAGGTAAAAATCTTGGGCGTTTCTTCTCCAGAGCGGCTGAAAGGCACATTCAAGGACATCCCGACTTATAAGGAAGCTGGCTATGACACCGAATTGATCAACTGGCGCGGCGTGTTTGGGCCAAAAGATATGACGCCGGATGCGGTAGCGTACTGGGAAGAGAAGCTGAAAGCCATGACGAAAACGCCTGAGTGGAAAGCGGAGCTGGAAACAAACGGCTGGGATGACGGATACAAAAACGGGGCAGACTTCAAAACTTATTTGGGCGAACAAGAAAAAATGTTCAAAGAAATCCTAGGTCTGCTCAATATGGCGAAATAAACAAAGGGAGAGCGGAGACGGAGAAGAAGTGATTCTTCTCCTCCTCCATTCTTAAATTTTTGTGAGAAGGGGAGGAGCACGTGAGCAAAACATTTGATCGCTACGCCAGCCTGTTGTTTCTCGTCTTGGGAGCGGCATTTTTGATTGGCAGCCAAAACATTTCCTCGAGTGCGTACGGAAGCAATGTCGGGCCGAATATCTTTCCGCTCGGCCTCGGAGCTCTTTTGGTTTTGCTGAGCCTGCGCTTGTTTTACGAAACATTCAAATACAAGCAAGAGGAGAAAAAGCAGGGACCTGCGCTCGATTACAAACGATTTCTCATCATACTCGTAGCGGCGCTTCTTTACGTTTTGCTAATGGAGGAAATCGGATATGTGGTGAGCACCTTCCTCTTTTTGCTGGTTGGCTTCCAGACCATGTCAAAGGGAAAATGGCTCTCGACACTGCTTATTTCCGGCGCGTTTTCCTTTGGTATCTACTTCTTGTACGTCAATGTTCTCGATGGCAGCTTGCCCGGTTTACCAGCATGGTTAGGCTTTTAGGAGGTGGATGACAAATGGATGCGTTTCATTACTTATTAAATGGCTTTGCTACAGCCCTGCAATGGCAAAATATCATCTTTGCGTTTGTCGGTGTACTGATCGGGACGGTAGTAGGCGTCTTGCCAGGGATTGGACCGATTAGCGGCGTCGCGTTGCTGATTCCCGTAACTGCATCGCTGACAGGCGGGCTTCCGCCAGAGGAGGCTGCGACCAGCGCGATTATTTTGCTGGCGGGTGTTTATTACGGGGCGATGTACGGGGGCTCCACGACTTCGATTCTGTTGAATACGCCAGGTGAGTCATCCTCAGTTGTTACCGTATTGGATGGATACCCGATGGCCAAGCAGGGACGGGCGGGAGTCGCCCTGGCGATCGCTGCGATCGGTTCGTTTGTAGCAGGGATTGTCTCGCTTGTCGGTCTGGTATTCTTGGCAGAGCCACTGTCAAATGTCGCTCTCAAGCTCAGTCCTGCCGATGAGTTTTCCCTGATGATCCTCGGGCTGTGCGCCTTGAGCGGATTGGCAGGAAAGTCAGTCACCAAGGCATTGATCATGACGGTATTCGGACTCTTGCTCGCGACGATCGGCATGGACAACGTGTCTGGTGTGGCGCGCTTTACCTTTGACATGCCCGAGCTTTATTCCGGCTTGGAATTTTTGACGATTGCAGTCGGGGTATTTGCTCTCGGAGAGGTTTTCAAAACGATTCTTGAGCGCGACGCGAATGAAGGGGAGATCGCCAAAATCTCTCGCATTTTGCCAACCAAAGAGGATTTGAAAGAAAGTGCAGGGCCGATCATCCGCGGGTCCTTGGTTGGTTTCTTTAAAGGAATTGTTCCAGGGTCAGGTGCGACATTGGCGTCTTTCCTCGCTTATTTGCTCGAAAAGAAAATCAGTAAAAATCCCGAGAAGTTCGGAAAGGGGGCAATCGCGGGTGTGGCCGCTCCTGAGTCAGCCAACAACGCAGCTTCGGGTGGAGCCATGATTCCTCTTTTGACCTTGGGGATTCCGGGAACAGGGACGACCGCTGTGCTGATGGGTGCTTTGATCATGTACAACGTGCAGCCAGGTCCCCTGCTGTTTGACGAGCATCCGACCATCGCGTGGGGCTTGATCGCGAGTATGTTTATCGGTAACCTGATGCTGCTGATTCTCAACATGCCTCTCGTCAAAGTTTTTGCCAAGCTGATTGAGACACCGCCGAAGTATTTGATCCCGATGATTGTGGCAATCTCCATTTTCGGTGTGTACGCAGTACGCGTCTCGGTATTTGATCTCGTGCTGCTGCTGATCTGTGGGGTAGTCGGGTACTTTCTGGCGAAAAACGATTTCCCCATGGCACCGCTTGTTTTGGGCTTGGTGCTTGGGCCGATGATTGAAAATAACTTGCGTCGCGCACTGACGACGTCCAACGGAGACTTCTCCATCTTTATTGAAAAGCCAGTATCTCTGGTCTTCCTGATTATCGCGGTTCTGTGGATCTCGGTTCCGTTGATCATGAAAATGCGAGGGAAAAAAGTAGTGGTGAACGTAGAAGGGTAAAGGAGAGTGAAACGCATGCGAGATGACAAAAAGATCAAAGAGGAAGTCAAACAGCAGTTCGGCGCCAATGCCGAAAAGTATGTGACCAGCCAGACACACGCGACGGGAGATGATCTCTCCCTGCTGGCGCCTTGGCTGAATCCATCGCCTGATTGGGTCTTTCTCGACGTGGCGACAGGAGGGGGGCATCTTACCAAAAAAATCGCTCCGCATGTAGGTCAGGTTTTTGCGACGGATTTGACCGGGCCGATGCTAGCTGCAGCTCGGAATCATCTAAAGGCGCACTGCAGAAATGTCTTTTATGTCGTAGCGGACGCAGAGGCACTCCCGTTTCTCGACGATACCTTCGATGCAGTCGGCTGCCGAATTGCCGCTCATCACTTCCCCAATCCCCAGGCATTTGTCCAGGAAGTCGCACGTGTCCTGAGGCCCGGTGGCAAGTTCGTGCTGATTGACAACATCGCGCCGGAGGAGGAGGAGCTGGATCGTTTTGTGAACACGCTGGAGAAGCTGCGGGATACCAGTCATGTACGCAGCTATTCTTGCTCGGAATGGCGGAAGTGGATCGAGCAGGCAGGTCTTGCAGAAGGCCAGTCCCGTATTCGCAAAAAGACCTTCCCGTATGCGACTTGGGTGAGACGAACGACGGAGTCAGAAGAACAGGTAGCTCAGGTCACGGCTCATATTACCGAGGCGAAAGCAGAAGTCCAAACCTACTTTGCAGTGGAAAAGGCAGGCGAGGAGGTCGTATCCATTCAGGTGGATGAATGGATGGCCCTGTTTGAAAAGCCGCAAGCAAAAAGATGAAAAAAGAGAGAAGCCCCTACCTTTAGCCTTGGTCAAGACCCCATTTAGTGGACATTGAAAAAAGCCCTAGGCAGTAAGCTGGCGTCGGTACTCTACCGGCGTCAGCTTTTTCAGTTTTCGTTGCGGTCGACTTTCGTTATAAAATTGGATATATTCTTCAATTCGTCTTTGTGCCTCATCCAGATTTCGGATATCATAAGGGTAGAGTCCTTCCGTTTTGAGATGCGAGAAGAAGCTCTCCATAGAGGCATTATCGTAACAATTGCCTCTCCTCGACATGCTGATTTGGGCGCCAACCGTAGGCAGCATGTCGTGGTAATCGTAGGACGTGTACTGGCATCCTTGGTCGCTATGAACGATCAGTCCAGTCACGTCTTTCGTCTTTTCAAAGGCTTTCGTAAAGGTTTGAAGGACGAGTTGTCTGTCATTTTTAACGTCCATGTGATAAGCCACGATCTCGTTATTGAATAAATCTTTAATGGCCGATACGTACAGCCAAGTATCTTTCACACGGTACTGCGTGATATCGGTTACCCACTTTTGATTGGGAGCCTGTGCTCTGAAATCACGCTGCAGTACATTCTCAGCAACTCGTCCTCCTTCAGATGAAGCATAATGATTACGATGCTTGCGACGAATTCGAGAACGGAGTCCCATTTCTTGCATCAAACGCAGAACCTTCTTATGATTGATCCACACTCCATGATCGTGCAGCAAAAACAATTGGATTTGTCGATATCCATATTTCCCATCATACTTCGTATACACACTCTGGATGAGATCTCTCACCGGTCTGTCTCGATCAACATTCTGTCGCTTTACATACGCATAGTATCCACTTCTTGAAACGCCAAACAGCTTGCAAAGTTCCGTGACGCTGTACTCGCCAACTGCTGCTTTTATGATGGAGTACTTCTGTGCTGCACCTCCCGCATCCAAATTTCCCAACACTTTTTTAGCATGTGATTCTCCCGCCTCAATTGTTGAACATATCGATCCTGGTCGATATACGCCTGGCGTCGACCTCGCTGATCGAGAAAGCCAAACTCTCCAAGTTGTTTATACTTTTTCATCCATTTCTTTACGCGGTCTTTATCTTGAATACCAAAGTGCTCGGTGATCTGCCGATAAGTCCACTTTTCCTCGAGATGTAAACGAATCGCCTCCATTTTCATGGATTCAGGATACGACTTATACTTCTGACCTTTCATTGCCATAAAAATACACCCCCTAGAATTACATCGGATTTCCCTAGGGGTTTTTCCAATGTCTATTCTAAGGGGTGCACTTCAGCCTTACGGTGGGGGCTTTTTGCTGTGCAAAATGGCAACGAAAATCAAAAAAGAACCTGGACAGCTTTACCAGGTTCTTTTCTATAGCGTAAAAACAGTCACGATGCTATAATCGAAATACGACTGTTTTGTTAAATTTCCAATAGTCATCCCATCTTACATTTTAATTGTATCATGCCGGCAACCTCATGTCAAATGCTTTTTCTCAATTGAATGGTTAGGGGAGATATGGAATGAGTTCTTTGGCTCTCGGCTTTCAGGAAATACACAAAGACCAGCTTCTGCTCGTTGGCGGAAAAGGGCTGCATTTAGGGGAATTGGCAAAAATGCAAGGAATCCACGTACCAGAAGGATTTTGCGTGACAACAGTGGGATTTCAAAAGGCCATCGCACATAACCAGACGTACCGTGCCTTGTTGGATCAACTAGCGATCCTAAAAGGAGAAGAGCGAGAACAAATTGGTGAAATCAGCAGGCAAATTCGACAAATCCTTAGCGAAGTGGAAATTCCAGCGGATGTCGCGGAGGCCGTAGCTCATTATCACACCCAGCTTGGAGAAGAACACGCGTATGCCATTCGTTCTAGCGCGACCGCGGAAGATTTGCCGTATGCCTCTTTTGCGGGTCAGCAAGACACCTTTTTAAATGTCATCGGCATCGAAGCCATTCTGGAGCATATCCGCAAATGCTGGGCTTCCCTGTTTACGGAACGAGCGGTCATTTACCGGATGCAAAATGGATTTGACCACCGTCAAGTTTATTTATCCGTGATCGTACAAAGAATGGTTTTCCCACAGGTATCTGGAATATTATTTACCGCAGATCCGATCACGTCCAATCGGAAGCTGCTATCCATCGATGCCAGCTTTGGACTTGGAGAAGCATTGGTCTCTGGGGTGGTATCTGCCGATTGCTATAAAGTACTGGAGGGAGAAGTCGTCGATCGGAGGATTGCAGCCAAAAAACTGGCGATCTACGGGCGAAAAGAAGGCGGGACAGTGACACAAGAGATCGATCCAGATCTGCAAAAGACGCAAACTTTATCGGATCAACAGATTTTACAGCTGGCCCGTATTGGAAGGCAGATTGAAGCTTATTTTGGCAGCCCGCAAGATATTGAATGGTGCTTGGCTGATGACACTTTTTCTATCGTCCAGAGTCGGCCAATCACGACGTTGTACCCCATCCCTGAGGTGAACGATCAAGAAAATCACGTCTATATATCTGTAGGCCATCAGCAAATGATGACTGACCCCATTAAACCACTGGGCTTGTCTTTTTTCCTGTTAACGACTCGTGCGCCTATGCGAACAGCTGGGGGTAGGTTGTTCGTCGATATTACCGATATGCTTGCTTCCCCTGACAGCAGACAAGTCATGGTGGATACCCTCGGAAAATCCGATCCGCTCTTAAAGGACGCACTTACGACCATCATAGGGCGAGAAGATTTTATACAAGCGTTGCCAGAAGATAAAAAAGCACCGGGGCCTGGTAAAAATCAGAAAGGTATGCCGCCTGTGGGTCCTCAAATTCAAATCGAAAGCGATTCCGCAATCGTCTCTGATTTGATGAAGCGCAGTCAAGCCTCGATCGAAGAGCTAAAGCGCAGCATCCAAGCGAAATCAGGGCCAGACTTGCTCGATTTTATTCGAGAAGACATCGAGCAATTAAAGAAAATTTTATTTGATCCTCAAAGTACGGCTGTGTTTATGACCGCTATGAACGCTTCAGCATGGATCAATGAAAACCTGTACGAATGGTTAGGGGAAAAAAACGCAGCAGATACGCTTTCCCAATCCGTACCGAACAATATTACTTCGGAAATGGGTCTGGCGTTAATGGATGTCGCAGATGTGATTCGTCCTTTTCCGGAAGTCATTGCTTTTTTGCAGCATGTTAAAGACGATAGCTTTTTGGAGGCGCTGGCTGAAATTGATGGTGGACAGAAAGCCCGAGACGCGATCTATTCCTATCTTCAGCAATACGGAATGCGCTGTGCCGGAGAAATCGATATAACGAGAACGCGTTGGATTGAAAAACCACTGACACTTGTCCCCCTGATTCTAGGCAACATCAAAAACTTTGAGCCGAATGCGGGAAAACAAAAATTTGAGCAAGGGCGACAGGAAGCGTTGGAAAAAGAACAAGAATTGCTAGAGCGATTGAGAACATTACCGGATGGTGAGCAAAAAGCGGAAGAAACCAAACAAATGATCGACCGAATCCGAAATTTTAGCGGGTATAGGGAGTATCCCAAATACGGCATGATTCATCGCTACTTGGTTTATAAGCTGGCTTTGCTAAAGGAAGCCGAACAGCTGGTCGAAGCTGGCGTGATTCATGAAAAAGAGGATATCTACTATCTTACTTTTGAAGAGCTTCACGAGGTTGTGCGCACAAAAAAGCTGGATGATCGGATCATCAGCAATCGAAAAGACGATTACAAGTTTTTTGAAAAACTAACTCCGCCACGTGTAATCACGTCTGATGGGGAAATCATTACAGGTGAGTACAAAAGGGAAAATCTTCCGGATAAAGCGATTGCAGGTCTACCTGTTTCTTCCGGAGTAATAGAGGGGCGCGCACGTGTCATCTTAAGCATGGAAGACGCTGATTTAGAAGAGGGAGATATATTGGTCACCACTTTTACCGATCCTGGCTGGACACCATTGTTTGTATCGATAAAAGGTCTCGTCACTGAAGTCGGTGGGCTGATGACCCATGGAGCGGTGATCGCACGAGAGTATGGTTTGCCCGCAGTTGTCGGCGTGGAGAATGCTACCAAGCTGATAAAAGACGGACAGCGAATTCGTGTGCATGGGACAGTAGGCTATATCGAGATACTGTAATGGCTGAATACATCAAGAAAGAGCCTTTGTCATGGAGAGCGGATAGTAAAACATTGGGTGGAAGTAAGCGGTGGTAATATCTCTGAGCAGCACCAGCCATCTTGCGGCTGGTGCCTTTTCAACATGGTCTGCTTTCACCGTTTAGTCAAAGCTGTACGCGTCCAGTCTACAACAAAATAAAGGACAGGGATGACTTCCGCTACCAAAAGAAGGCTTACCATACCGTGATTGGTCAAATGAGCAAGTTCCATTTTAGATCTGGCCATGAATAAAGAGAGTCCCACCATGATGGCTGTCATGGATAGAGCAAATGGTTTGTGATCCTGTAAGGAAAAGCTGTGAGTAAGTGCTATCACAGATATAAAGAGGAACAAACTGATTTTGATAAAAAGGCTGGTGAGCCACACTGCAATCAGGACAGGATCCAGATTCTCCAGAAAAGAACCTGCTCGGATGAAACGAATGAGCTCTAGCTCGGGGTAAATCAGTTCACTTGTTAAATGTGGTCCAAATACGAGCAAGGTTGAAATGAGGCTAGTCAAGATGATGAATAACGAGGTTATGACTGCCCATCCCAAAGACTTGAAAGATTTTTGTGGGTGTGAAAAATAGGGGAACAAAAACAGGGTGAAGGACATTTCGCCAAATAAGGCTGTGACTAAATAACTGGCAGTCCCGAGTTTGTCCTGCTGGATATGCTGAAAAAATGCAATGGTCATTTGGAAATTCATATCACGGACGACGAATACGGGTATCATCAGCATTCCGAGGATGGTTAAGAAGAAGATCCCTTGCGCACACCGAAAGATAGCATGCACGCCTGAACGGACGGCATAGGCAATACAAATGCTAATAAGCGCTGTAACCGCCCAATCAGGTGTTTCGGGAAGGTAGACCTCGACCAGGAAATCCTGCAATTCGCGCAAGACGAAAGCTGCACTGAACAAGCTCGTAAAAATCATGATGCTGATGAGAGGATAGTGCAGCCACTTTCCAACAATGTATTTGCCATAGGTAGCAAAGAAAGCGGTTGGACGTTTTATGGCCACTCGAAAGGAGACATAGGTAATGGCAAGGCCACATATTGCTCCGATCAGGAGGGGAATCCATGAAGAAAAACCTGCCTCCGTTACCAAAGCGGTCAAGCGAAAGCCAAGCATAGTTGTAAAAAGGTACTGGGTGAACAACATATAAAGCTGTGATTGTGATACTTGCCCCAGCTCCTTATTCATTTTCGCCTCTCCAAATAATGAACTTTTCCATCGGGTGAAAAACATACTCAATTACTTTGGCAAACTGGAAAGAATCCCGAAAATAATAGAGGGCTTCAAAGCTGAGAAAGCAGAAAAGTACCATCCCTACGACGATCCGTTTTGTTCGCTTTTTTCGGTTTTGATGATGTAGATAGCGAAGCTCATACCCAAAGATGATTGCAAATACCATGGCTACGATGATCATTTCAACCCCCTGATGATGACTCTTCTGGATGGAAGCGAATAGGATTTTTAGTGGTTCGGGAATGTAAATTATTTTGTGTAAATGGGTTTTTAAGAAATGAATAGCTACATCAAAGGCTTTACATGGAGGGGCGGGCATGATAGGCTGGTTCGCCGTGCGATGCATGTCTTTACAAGAATCGCCCGATCGCAAGATCTCATGCCCGCAGAGGCTCCATGTCAAGCCGGCTCAACAGTTGGATTAGGCGGACAGCTCCGCTTGCAATCGGTCTCCAAAATGGATGGCAAGCTGCGATATACATTCTTTCCAACTCCTGACTGGCATAGTCCACTTCTTCGAAGCCTCAATAGTTGCAAGATAGATGATCTTTCGTAGGGCATCGTCAGATGGATAGGCAGTTTTCGTTTTTGTTACCTTGCGGAGTTGACGGTGATATCCCTCAATAACATTCGTGGTGTAGATCATCTTGCGAATCTCTGGAGGATAGTTAAAATAAGCGGTCAACTCAATCCAGTTATTTTCCCAGGAACGTATAATAATAGGATACTTCTTCTCCCATCTGTCTTTAAAAGTAGAGAAGGCAACCTCGGCTTCTTCTAATGTAAGAGCTTGATAGACTTTCTTTAAGTCTGCCAAGACTAGCTTTTCTTCTTTGAAGGGGACATATTTCATGGAATTCCGTATCTGGTGGATGACGCATAGCTGAATCTGAGTTCTCGGGAATGCAGCATGAATTGCCTCTGAAAACCCTGAAAGTCCGTCCTTACAAGCAATCAGGATATCTTCTACCCCGCGACTTTTCAACTCCGTACACACATTTAGCCAAAAGCTAGCACTCTCGTGCTCACCAATCCATATACCCAAAATGTCCTTATGTCCAGACATGGTAATACCTAGAACGCTGTATGCTGCTTTATTGATGATCCGATTATCTTGGCGAACTTTAAAGTGGATAGCATCAAGAAATACAATGGGGTAAACGCGGTCAAGCGGTCTGCATTGCCATTCCGCTACCATTGGCATGATCTTATCCGTTACTTTACTGACCATCGCCGCTGACACCTCGATCCCATATAAATCCTTCATGTGCTCCTCGATGTCTCGCGTAGACATTCCTTTCGCATAGAGAGCAATGATTTGCTCTTCTAAACCATTTACGGTAGTCTCGTGTTTTTTCACAATATGAGGTTCAAATTCGCCGTTGCGATCACGAGGCACACGAAGTTCGGTGTTGCCAAACTTCGTTTTCACCGTCTTTTTGCTGTAGCCATTTCGACTATTGCCAGTATGGTCGCCGTCGGAACTATGCTTGTTGTAGCCTAAGTGATCATCCATTTCAGCTTCAAACAACTGCTGGATTGTGTCACGAAACAGGTCCTTCAGCATCACATGGACATCCTCGATGGTGCGGCAATCCTTTGCTAATTCTTTGATCGTAAGATCCCTTTTGTCTTGCATAAATGATCATCTCCTTAATGGCAAGTTTAACCATTTACACAAAACTTTTTACGCTCTCAGTGGTTCCCAGCCGTTTTATAGTGATCTCTACATGAGGAGCGATTTTCACGTTTTCGCGATACACTTTCCGCCAACGAGGAGCAACTTCCTTCCAAACGCTTGGAAGATACCAATCCAGGTACGAACCGAATTGAAAGACATCGGCACCCACTTTCTGCGAGGACTCAATGGCTTTCTTGATCCGATTCTTTACCAATTCTTCAAGGCTGTCCTCCAATTTTTTAATTTGCTCCGGATCTTGCAATGGAATGGTGGATTGCGAGGATATCAAGGAAGCATCCGCTTTGCAATGAATGTGTATCGTGATTTGATCTCCCTCGATGATTGGCTTTATTTTGGAATGGGATTGGTTGATCATAAAATCGAGTGGTTTGCCATCAGTTGAAGCGATTACCGTAATCTCCGCGTCCCTCATTTTCCCTAGAATCCACATAGCCCCCCTCATTTCATAAGTCGTGAGAGTATTCACCAGTTTTCCGTTCTTGAAAATGGCTGCTCCGTCTGTTCCCAGCCAGTTTTGTACCTGTTTTTTTTCGCTCGGGATGGCTTTGGTTTCGACTTTTAGCATGGGAATTAACATGTCGCCACCGTAATAAGAAGCAGCCAAACAATCCTTTGCTGTCGTATCGAGCGTCACAAGCTCTCTACTATAGGCGAGCAATATATCTACAGGAAAGCGTTCAAAGATGATGGGGATCGTCGTTATTTCTTTTGCTTTACCAGGTGCGATATACACGTTGGTATTGATATGGAACCGCGGTTCTCGAGAAATGAATTCCAGAACCTGACTGATCCCGGCTTTGGCAAATTCCTTTCCGATTACCACGACGCTTGTTTGACCAAAGGTGATTCTACGAGATAGATCGGACTGGATGAGGCGATACGCTTCACCGATGTCATGGCCAGTCTTGGTTACAGTAGTATAAGGCTTGCCGGTTAATTCACCATTCCACCCGACTGTCCAGGAATGAGACGGTTCGCTAAGGGGAAAGAGAGGGTGACCTCGACCCCATCGTTGACTTTATCTAAGAAAATGATGCGTACAAAACTTCGATTATTCAATTCTACAGACGACCAGCATCCAGTCAATCCGAAGCAGGAGAGGAAAGCAACGATATAAAGCATAGCCACACGCCAAGGTAGAATCGTGCTCAATCGCCATCCTCCTCTAGCTCAGTCTCTTGGATTCTTTTGCTTCCTTGCCTGATCTTGTTCTTTCCAGCAGTGGAAGGTCTTTTGCGCAAGTACCACCAGGGGGCCCTTACGTACGTATCCTTAAGATCACCTATGATTAAAGGTGTCATGGGTGCCAGATAGGGCATTCCGAACGACCGTAGATTGATGAGATGAATATAGATCAAAAGCAGACCGCAAATGATGCCGAAAAGCCCAAACAACCCCGCGAAGATCATGATGGGAAAGCGTAATAAGCGAATAGACAGACCCAGATCAAAGTGAGGGATGATAAACGAAGCAATACCCGTAAAAGAGACGATGATGACCATGGCTGCGGAAACGATCCCAGCCTGGACAGCAGCTGTGCCGATAATCAAAGCCCCAATAATGGATACGGCTTGACCGATCGATTTGGGGATACGTACAGCGGCTTCCCGCAAGGCTTCAAAAGAAATTTCCATAATAAAGGCTTCAATCAATGCGGGAAACGGGACAATTTCACGTGAAGCGGCAATGGTCATGAGCAGCTTAGGAGGGATCATTTCCGGGTGAAACGTCGTAATCGCAACATATACCGAGGGGAGCAACAAGGAGATGAATACAAACAAGTAACGTATCCACCGAATCCATGTTCCCGCGATATACCGTTGATAGTAATCTTCAGCTGATTGAAGCAGCATCCATAACGTGACGGGTGCGAGCAGCACCATGGGCGTACCATCTACGATGATAGCGACCCGGCCTTCCAAAAGTGCGGCCGAAACGACGTCTGGCCGTTCCGTATACTGTACTTGGGGAAAAGGTGAGAAACGAGAATGATCGAGAAACTCTTCGACGTAGCTGCTGCCAAGAACTCCATCGATCTCGATGTTCCCCAGTCTTGTCCTGACTTCATCTACGAGTTCCTTCTTACAGATCCCTTGGATATAGAGAATCATGACTACGGTTTGGGTATGCGTACCGAGGCGCATGGATTCGTTCTTGAACAGAGGGGTTTTCAGCCTTTTTCGAATCAAGGAAAGGTTAACCTCAGCATTTTCGATAAAGGCTTCGCGCGGTCCTCTGACGGTAGCTTCATTGGCAGGTTCATCAATAGAGCGCTGCTCTTGGGAGCCGAATGGAAGCTGAATAACCCTCTCTTCTCCATCAATCAGAAGAAGCACAGAACTATCGAGCAAAGAGGCTAAGCCGTCGCGCAGGCTGGATATGTGATAATCAGTGATGGGCAGCTGCCTGCGCTCAAAGATACACTCACGAATATCCTGATAGCTCATTTGCGAGAGAGCAAAGAGGGGACGAAGGAGCTCTTCTTGGAGGATTTGGGTATCCACCATACCTTGCAAATAAACTAAGGCACATCGCTGTGAAGAGCCTATCACAAACAAATGGTAAACAACATCAAAGCGGTCTGTGAATTGCTGGCGGAGCCATTCTAATTGTTCGTTAATGGATAGTGGGACTGAGTCAGATGTTCGATTTATTTTGAATCCTTTTTTGTTCCATGTGATCTTTTTCATAAGGGCACCCTAATTTCCGGTGGAATTCGTTTGTTGTATTTTTACACAATCTTCCTTACATTATTCTTTTCTCTATCACTACTAAGCTACCCGGATTCAACGAATGCAAAAAAGTCCTTGATCGTTTCAGATCAAGGACTTTTGATTGTTCCTGAGTCAAGGGAATCACTCAAAATTTTTGGGGAAACTGTTTGACAATGCCTTCTGTCAGAATGTCGGCTAAATGAATCATATGAATCTCGTTTTTGTCAGTTGCCGCAATATCAGCCTTCCAATCCCCTTTGAGACAGGCAAGGACAATTTCAGTGATCAATTGAAGATGCGCATAAAGCATATCCTGCATTGTTTGAAACGGCCAGTTCGGGTTCGCGGCGCTTAAAAATTTGGCGATATCGTCAGCATTTCTATGCCAATCGGCGTCGAGCTTTTTCAGATCCGCCTGATTGCCTGTTTTGGCAGCTGCGACAATTTTCCCTGCGATTTGAATGTGCTCTCTCAAAAGCTCAGCCAGCTTATTCCCGGCTTCTTCCCCATAATAAGGCTTGATCAGATTCCCGATGTCCTGCTGATTCTGCAAAAGCCGATCCAATACGTCCTTCGCATCTGGACGATTCGACATGACGCTGACAATATAGCTTCTTGTCCAGATCGTATGGTCGATCCACGCCTTCTGCATATCACTAAAGCAAGCATCCCTTTGTTTTTCAAATTCATCTGCTCCTCTGTGCGTTTGGAATAAATCTGGTTAGGCTGTTTTATTTTGGGTGAAATATCCGTTTCTA
This sequence comes from Brevibacillus centrosporus, assembly GCF_046622605.1. Classification (NCBI taxonomy): domain Bacteria; kingdom Bacillati; phylum Bacillota; class Bacilli; order Caryophanales; family Paenibacillaceae; genus Brevibacillus; species Brevibacillus centrosporus. Next base: position 1,305,978 of record NZ_CP176856.1, read on the forward strand.
TGCAGAGCGGATCGGGAAGAAATAGGGAAAAGATTGTTCCCCTTTCAGTTGTTAATATGACACAAGCTGGCATATTGGAATGGCTAGAATGGGTGGTAGCTCAACGAAAAGGGGAATCAACCATGGCACGGAAAATCATTTTGGATGTAGCCGTTACGTTAGATGGTTTTATTGAAGGAAAAAATGGAGAAGTGGATTGGTGCATGATGGACGAGGAGATGGGGTTTCTTTCGTTCTTGCATCAAATTGATACGATTTTCTATGGCAGAAAAAGCTATGAGCTATGGGGACAATTTCATCCGGAGCTGGCACATTCCGATATGGAAAAAGAAATCTGGAGAGTCGTTCATAGCAAGGAGAAATACGTGTTTTCCAGGACGCAAAAAGGGACTGGGGATAAAGCCATTTTTATGAACGATCACATTCTTGAAGAGGTAAATAAAATAAAGAACAAGCCTGGCAAAGACATCTGGCTGTACGGTGGATCGAGCCTCATTTCAACCTTTATCAGCCTAGGGCTTGTAGATGAATTTAGATTGTCTGTTCACCCGGTTGTTTTGGGAGAAGGCAAACCGTTGTTTATGGATATCAAAAAGAGGTTGAATTTCAAACAGGTTGAAGCCAGAACGTTCTCCTCTGGCGTGGTGCAGCTCATTTATCAATGGGATGGAAAAGAGTAGGGCTCATCTCCCTTCTTCAAGGCATGAGGTTGAAAATCGTGCAAGAAAACAGCGGTTGTCTAAGACAGTGTCTTTAGGTCTTAGGCAGCCGCTGTTCGATTTAGCAGCAGGGCAGCTATTTGTACAAATGACGGCGAACGATCCGTAATCGTTAAGCGGAAATCCGACTGGGATTTTGACGTTTTTATTTGAAATCTTGCTTGTTTTTTACGATTCGTTTGAGTTTAAAGGCTGACGATTACGAATGGTTTCTTAATGACGGAATTGTGTTACTATTTCCACAGGAGGGATCAGCGATGGATGACGTGGATCTGAGGATTTTGGAGCTGCTCGAGGAAAACGGAAGACTGTCTCATGAGGAAATCAGCAAGATCTTGCACATTTCTCGTCCGGCTGTCCATCAGCGGGTCGGCAAGCTTGAGAAGAATGGAGTGATCAAAGGATATCGAAGCATCATCGATTGGAGACTGATGGAGCAAAAAATCAAGGTGCTGATCTTTGTGAAAGCGAGATGTCAAAACTTCAAGGAAATGGCAGGGAAGATCGTGGAGCTGCAGGTGCCAAACGTCAAGATCGTGGAATGCCAGAGACTCGCAGGGGAGTGGTGCATGATGCTGAAGGTGCGCGTGAATGCACCGGAGGATCTCACGAATCTGATAGATGAAATGGTCAAGCATGAAGAAGTGTTGGAAACCTCGACGACCTTTATCTTGTCAACCATGTATGAAGATGGGTGGAAAGAAATTTGAAAGCAAGGGTGGAAAATAAGCGATGACAGGAAAAAAGGATACGAAGCTTTTTGCCATTACGATCGCTTTGCTGACCGTTTACTTATTTTGGGGAGGCACTTATCTCGGCATGAAAATTGCCATTGAATCGATTCCGCCCTTTATTATGGCGGGGGTGAGATTCACTTTGGCTGGTGTGTTTCTCTTCCTGTTCAGTCGTTTGAAGGGAGCCGAACTGCCAAGTGCTGCCGAGTGGAAAGGTGCGGGTATTGTGGGGGCGCTGCTGCTTCTCGGAGGCAATGGAGTCGTCGCCTGGGCGGAGCTGAGACTGCCCTCTGCGATCGCTTCCTTGCTGGTGGCAACAGTCCCGCTTTGGATTCTGGTGCTCAACTGGGCCGGAGGGAGCAGACAAAAACCGTCGGGCGGAGTGATGGCAGGAATCCTGGTTGGGCTCGCGGGCGTCGCTGTTTTGGTGGTCCACCCCGGTGGCTCGGAAGGTAAAGGTGCCGATACGATTGGGATTATCGTGCTGCTGGCTGCCTCGATTAGCTGGTCGTTTGGGTCCCTGTATTCTCGTACGGCAAAGCTCCCCGCATCTCCTTTGATGTCGACTGCCCTGCAAATGATTGTAGGGGGAATTCTGCTCAGCATAACATCCCTATTTCTCGACGACTGGACGAAGCTGCATGTTACGCAAATATCCCTACGTTCCTGGGTCGCCCTCGGGTATTTAATCGTATTTGGCTCGATTCTCGCTTATACGGCGTATATTTGGCTGCTAAAAAACGCAGAGCCTTCACTTGTGTCCACCTATGCTTTTGTGAATCCGATCGTCGCCGTATTTTTAGGCTGGCTGCTGGCGGATGAGCAGCTGTCTACCCAGTCGTGGGTCGCGGCGGCCTTGATTATCGCGGCAGTTGCGATAATCACGATTTTTCGCGGCAAGGGCGCCCGGCAGAATCAAACGGCTGCCAGAAAAGAGGAAGGAAAGCTTCAGGCTAGATAACAGAAAGAAAATAGAAGAAAAAACCCCATGTAAGGGCAGTCACTAAGGAAGACTGCCCTTACACTCTTCTTACGCACCTGCCCAACGATACTTTCGCTCCGGTCGACCGACCGTTCCGTAAAATGTCTCCACGGTAACCTCATTGATGGAGACCAAAAATTCCAGATATCTACGCACAGTCGAATGACTCATGCCAGCGAGTGCCGCCAAATCATCGGCATTGACGCTGTGCGCCGTCACCTGCATCTTGTCGCGAATGAGCTTGAGCGTCAGCTTATCGATTCCTTTCGGGAGCGTGGTGACGTTCTCGGCTGTTCTGGCAGCTGGCGTGATGGAAGCTTTGGTAAACAGCTTGTCGACGGCCATTTGATCCATGGTGGTATGCTGCTGAAGCTGGCTTCGGGTGCTCGCATACTGCGCCAGAGTCGACATGAATTTATCGATCATAATCGGCTTAATGATATAGCTGTACGCTCCGCCTCGTATTGCCTCACGGACCGTTTCCACGTCATTCGCGGCTGTAATCATGATGACATCAATACCGCGAAAATGCTTCCGAACATCCCGCAAAAGGTCGATGCCGTTCATATCCGGTAAGAAAATGTCCAAGAGAAGCATATCAGGAGTGACGACGTGGAGCATGTCCAACGCCTGCTTTCCAGTAGAGGCCGTGGCGATGATCTGGAATCCTTCCAGCTTGAGCGTGAATTGCTCGTAGATTTTGGCCGCTACTTCGTCATCTTCTACGATCATAACGGTAATAGGTTGATCAGACATGGTAGATACCCCCTTTTTCCTTACTCTCTCTGTTTGGGTACGACGATGGAGAAGCGAGCCCCTCCCAGATCACTTTTTCCGATTACTATATGACCGCCCAAATGTACGAGCGAATTTTTGACAAGGGCGAGACCCAGCCCGCGATTTTCGCCTGGCTTTGTAGTAACACCGCTTTCAAAAATGCGGGATTCCATATCGGCAGGAACGCCAGGACCGTTGTCCTCAATATCAAAAATAATGTCCTGACCCAAATCGGTAAAGGAGACGTGTACCATGGCATCGGAGCAGTTTTTTGCAAGCGCAGCCTCCATCGCATTGTCGATCACATTGCCGAGTATGGTGACAAGGATTTTGGGATCGATCGGCGCGGGAACATTCCCGAGATGGCTTTCCTGATCGATTTCCAATGACACCTTCAGTTCTTTCGAGCGGTTGATTTTCCCGAGCAGACAGGCAGCGATGAACGGCTCCTGTACCGAACTCATGAGAAAGGCGAGAATATCCTGTCTCTCCTTCACTTCATCCGTGATCATCTCCAAAGCCTTGTCATATTCCTTGAGTTTGAGCAACCCGTAAATGGTGTTTAAACGATTTAAATATTCGTGATTTTGCGACCGCATATTGTCGGAGAAAGAGCTGATTTTCGTGATCTCCTCTGTGAGCTGTTCGATTTCGGACTCCGGACGGAAAGTGAAAACGACACCTCTGACCTCGTTATTGCTCAAAATGGGAGAGTAATCCGTAATAAAGATCTCGTGTCCCAGCAAAATTTTCTGGTTCATATCCTGTGTATTTCGATTGATGGTGTGAATGATGTCCCGAATTTGCGGGCTGGAGATGGGTTTGCCCAGCGTCAAATCTTCCTGCAGGAGAGCACGGGCGCGCTTATTCATAGACACGACACGGCCCTGCATATCGACAGCGACCGTAGCGTCCCGGATGGATTCGAGTATCGCTGTTTTCTCCGTGAATAAAAAGGAGATCTCTTCCGGCTCCAGTCCAAAAATCAATCGCTTCACTCGCCGGGCGATGATAATCGCGCCAATGATTCCTACGATGAGAAGCAGCATGGAGAAGGCCACGACTCTTTCTTTATATTCCGCCACCCGTTTCTCGACGTCACTCATAATAAAGCCGACGGATGAGACGCCGATGGTTTCTCCTTTGCTGTTGACAATAGGGGTTTTTGCCTTGATCGCAGGGCCAGAAATACCTGAGCCGCGATAAATGACGGAACGGTTTTCGAGAAAGACAGGATCGTTACTCGTTCCCATCGGTAATCCGATTTGATCTGGATCGTAGTGGGAGTAGCGGATGCCTTCCTTGTTGCCGATGACCACATAGCTGGCGCCTGTCGTGGTCCGAATCATTTCAGCGAGAGGCTGGATCCATCGCGAGGGATCTTCTTTCTCAAAAGCGGCGATAATGTCATCATCCATGGCGGCCATTTTGGCAACCGTCATAGCTTGCTGTCCGATGTAGCGATCCAGAATGTCATCTAAAATGAAGGAAAAGAGAGCGGTCCCGATGCCCATGCTGATGAGAACGACAATAGAGATGAGCAGGACCATTTGGGTCAAGAGGCTGACCCTCGTTTTTTTGCGAGCGAAAACCATGGGCAAACCACCTTTGATGACAGATCCGGAAGTATGAAACCGTTTACTTACCTATATTATATAACAATATGGTCATGAGGACGGCCACTTGTTTTCATCCCATGCTGCTTTTTCGGGTATAGCGTACCCACGATCGAGACAAACTCTCTAGTAAGCCCGTCCTTACGCGTTTTCGGGACAAGAGCCATTTGTCCATTTATGGCGAAATAAAGGGCCTTTCACATTTGCGACACAAAGGAAAAATGTAACAAGGCAGTCCCCAATAGCTTTGCGAAAAAACTTTTGACAAATTTTCAATAAAAATTTGAACAAAACATGAACAACAAATGAATTTTATGTTACAATGTGTTCATAAGAGAGAAACGAAAATAAAAAAGACAGGGGTCTTGTGATATGAATAATGAGACAAAAGCAGCTGATACACTGAAATGGATGGCTTGGACCGCTACGATCGTTGGAGTGTTATTGTTTGTATTTAATGTAAGCGATTTCAGATCAGAGAATTTCCCATTGATGGTATCCATCGGCTTCCTGATCGCAGGTATGAACATTTTCCTTCTGAGCACGGTATTTCGTCTGATGAACATCCGGAAACAAGAAGTGTGAGAAAGTTGCAATCACAAAAGCATAGGAAACGAGACCTCTCATTTTCGCTATATTAATGAAATGAGAGGTTTTTTGTTTGTTCGGCAGGAATGTCAAAAGTGACAAGAGGTGAACCTAGGCGTTCACAAATGTGACGGTCACCGATAAAGGACGGTTCTGCTTGTCTTCTACACAGTAAAATTTTATTGACAGTGAATTAGCCCAGTGATGCCAAGGCCTCATTGGGCTTTTTGGCGTGCCTGAATATGAAGGGGAAAAGGGGATTTTTGGGGAGGAGTGGATATTCATAGCAATATTATGATCAACTAGTGACCGCTTCGTGAACACTTTGTAACAGAAAAACTACGAAATCTTGAACGTGCGAAAAAACGAGTACAAAAACATCTTGGCTCTGATAGTATGTAGTTGCGGTTACGCCAAGTGTTCACTTGTGCTAAAAAAGTATAGAAAGAAGCATTGCTTCTGTTGTTGTGTGAAAGAGGGAGGGATTAGGAGAATGAGTGGAGGAAAAATGCTGAGGCAATTTCATTTTTGGGTCTTGGCAGCACTAGCGACCGTCCTGCTTTCGGGATGTGGAAGTGATTATCTGGTCCTGAATCCGAAGGGACCTGTAGCCGAAACGCAGTACAATCTCATTGTCATCTCAGTGATATTGTGCGCCGTTATTATCGTTCCGGTTCTTGCGATTACTGCTTTTATCGTTTATCGATATCGGGATACACCGAAAAACAAAGCACCTTACAAACCTGATTGGGCACATAGTACAACCCTTGAGGTAATTTGGTGGGGCATTCCGGTAATCATCATTGCGATTTTGGGATATTTTACAGTGCGTGACACCTACGTTTTGAAAGAGTCGCCGAATCAAGAAGTGAAGCCGATCACGATTCAGGTTACGGCATTGGATTGGAAATGGATGTTTACTTATCCTGAACAAAACGTCGCAACCGTCAACTATTTAGAAATTCCTGCTGGTGTTCCTGTTCGTTTCCAAGTATCAGCGGAAGCTCCTATGAACTCGTTCTGGGTACCAGAGCTTGGTGGCCAGATTTATGCGATGTCTGGAATGGCAACAGAATTGTATTTGCAAGCAGATGAGCCAGGAGAGTTCCAGGGCTTTAGTGCGAACTTCTCTGGAGAAGGATTCGCCCATATGCAATTCAAAGTCGTTGCCAAGCCGCAAAATGAATTTGACCAGTGGGTACAGCAGGTGAAGGGCACGGCACCGGCAATGACCAAGCAAGATTATGAGGAATTGAAAAAGCCTGGCTTGACTGAGAAAAAGATGTATTCTGCTTTCCCAGAAGGCTTGTTTGAAGAAATCGTCCAGAAATATAGTCACGGTCACGATATGCATCATGTGATGGATCCAGTAGCACCTGCCGCACAGACAGGTGAAAAGAAAGAGGAAACTTCACATGAAACGCATCAAATGTCTGATATGAGTAATATGCCTGGGATGGATCATTCCGGGATGAAACATTAGTAGAAAGGGAGGAGGAATACCAAGTGTGGGAGAACATTAAGGAATTTGCGTCCACGTTCTTTGTTACTGGTGACCCGTTGATTTACGGTGCAGACGTCTCGATTGCTCTGACTATGGTCGCGATCGTCTTTGTCCTTACGAAGTATAAAAAATGGGGTTGGCTCTGGCGTGAATGGCTGACTACTGTTGACCATAAACGAATCGGGATTATGTACTTGATCGCATCTCTGCTGATGCTGTTCCGCGGTGGGGTCGACGCCCTGCTGATGCGTGTGCAGCTGGCATTCCCGAACGTAGAGTTCCTGCATTCGGATCACTACAATGCCATCTTTACGACTCACGGTACGATCATGATCTTGTTCATGGCGATGCCGATGATGTTTGGTCTGTTTAACATGGTCGTTCCGCTGCAATTGGGCGCACGAGATGTTGCGTATCCGTTCTTGAACGCAGTCAGCTTCTGGCTGTTCATGCTCGGTGCGATGCTGTTCAACCTGTCGTTCGTTATCGGGGGCTCTCCTGATGCAGGTTGGCTGTCGTATCCGCCATTGTCTCAAAATGATTTCAGTCCGGGTCCAGGTCAGAACTTCTGGATTTGGGGTATTCAGATCTCAGGGATTGGTAGTTTGGCGACGGGGATTAACTTCATCGTAACCATTCTGAAAATGCGTGCGCCTGGCATGAAGCTTTCCCAAATGCCATTGTTCAGCTGGTCTGTACTGTCCAGCAGCATCATGATCATTTTTGCTTTCCCAATCTTGACAGTAACGATTGCTCTCTTGTTCCTTGACCGTTTCGCAGGTGCTCACTTCTTTACCATGGGCGGCGGCGGTAACCCGATGATGTACCTCAACCTCATCTGGATGTGGGGTCACCCAGAGGTATACATCGTAGTTGTACCAGCGTTTGGTATCTTCTCAGAAGTCGTTGCGACATTCTCGAAGAAAACGATTTTTGGTTACAAATCCATGGTGTGGGCGCTGATGTCGATTGCAGTTGCATCGTTCTTCACATGGGCTCACCACTTCTTCACCATGGGTACTAGTGCCAGCGTCATCATCTTCTTTGCCATATCGACGATGGTCATTGCGATCCCGACTGGGGTGAAGATATTCAACTGGCTGTTTACAATGTTCCGAGGTCGGATATCCTTTAAACAGCCAATGCTCTGGACCATCGCCTTTATTCCTTGCTTTGTCGTAGGTGGTGCGACCGGCGTCATGCTGGCCGTTGCTCCTGCGGACTATCAATACCATAACAGTTACTTCCTGATTGCCCATTTCCACCAAGTACTGATCGGTGGGGTCGTGTTCGGTTACCTGGCAGGTATTTACTACTGGTGGCCAAAACTGTTCGGTTTCAAACTGGATGAGAAACTCGGAAGATGGGGTTTCTGGTTCTGGAATATCGGTTTCTACGTGTGCTTCATGCCGCAATACGCACTGGGCTTCATGGGTATGACTCGCCGTTACTACACATACGGCTGGGATCGCGGCTGGGCAGACCTCAACCTGATCTCTACCGTCGGGGCGTTCCTGATGGGGATCGGTTTCATCTTCCAAGTATGGCAGATCGCTTACAGCATCAAACACGGTGAGCGCGACACAACGGGTGACCCGTGGAATGCACGTACGCTGGAATGGTCGATTCCTTCTCCAGCACCGTTTTACAACTTTGCCGTCGTTCCACAGGTAAAAGGTGCCGACGATTGGTGGCTGACCAAGCAAGCAAAAGAAAATGGTACGTATAAAGAAGAGCCGGCGCATCTGGAGCCAATCCACATGCCGAAAAACTCGGGTATTCCGTTTATTATGTCCCTCTTCTTCTTCTTGATCGGATTCGGATTTACGTTCCACTGGGTATGGATGGCGGTAATTGGATTTATCGGCGTGGCGCTGTGCATGTGGGCACGTTCCTTCCAATATGATACGGATTATTACGTACCAGTGGAGGAAGTGCGCAGCACGGAGGCTTCACTGGGGAGGGTTTACTAATGGCGACTCAACACGACCACGCTCATGGACACGATCATGAACATGGCCATGAAGAACATGAACAACTAAAGGTCCTCGGTTTTTGGATCTTCGTTGTGACTGACTGTATCTTATTCGGTTCCCTGTTTGCCACCTTTGCGGTTTTGATGCATAACTTCGCGGGTGGCCCGACAGGAAAAGAATTGTTCGAACTTCCAGGGATTATCGCATCGACCTTTATCCTGTTGACTAGTAGCTTTACGAGCGGTCTGGCCGTTCTGGCAATGAATAAAGGCAAAGTCAAAGAAATGATTTCCTGGCTGGCAGTAACGGCTGTACTCGGTCTGGCCTTCGTCGTGCTGGAGATCAACGAGTTTACGCACCTGATGCATGAGGGTGCAACCATGGCAACCAGTGCTTTCTGGTCCGCATTCTTTACGCTTGTCGGTACACATGGACTTCACGTTTCGGTTGGTTTGTTCTGGATGGTGGCGCTGATGATTCAGCTGAAGCGCCGCGGTATTACACCAGTAACACGCCGCAAAGTGACCAACCTGAGCTTGTACTGGCACTTCCTGGACGTTGTGTGGATCTTCCTCTTCACAGTCGTCTACCTGATGGGGGTGATGTAGGATGTCACAACATGAAAACCATGGAGATCATCACAATCACGGATCGTTGAAATCCTATGTAATCGGGTTTATCCTGTCGATTGTGCTCACCATTATTCCACTGGTGATGGTCATGAACAACATGCTCGACAAGACCACTACAGTGATTTGGATCTTGGTGATGGCGGTCCTGCAATTTATCGTTCAGCTGTTCTTCTTCATGCACGTTCGTGAAGGCGAAAAGCCACGCTACAACGTACAGACATTGGTCCTGGGTCTGGTAATCGTGTTTACGATCATTGCGGGTTCCATCTGGATCATGATGTTCAACAAGTATTAAGCAAAACAGTTATGATACACCAAGGCGTGATGCTGGCAGAAGTTTGCCGGTGTCACGCTTCTTTTTTTCGCCAAATAAAAAAGCGCTTGAGCGCCTGTCTGTAGCGTGATAAGATAAACGGAATTTATACGGGAAGGAAGGGGATTCCAATGGGAAAGGCTTATCTTGTCGAGCCATCCATGCAATATCGAGAGTCGTATCTAGCTTTTTATCGGGAATGGAAAGAGTCCCAAGAGCCGATTGTTCCCTGGGTTGTCGACAAAGATCCATCTGATCTTGCAGCGTACCTGCAGTATTTGGAGGTGGAAAAGAGCGGAGAGAATCTGCAACCAGGCTGGGTGACTAACTCTACCTACTGGCTCGTGGATGAACAGGAGCAGGTCGTCGGAGCGGTTAATATTCGTCATTCCTTGAATGAAAAGCTTTTGAACACGGGTGGACACATCGGCTACGGAGTCGTCCCCTCTCAGAGAAGAAAAGGATACGCGACAAGAATCCTCGCCCAATCCTTGCAAAAAACAAGAGAGCTGGGACTGACGAGGGTCATGGTTGCCTGTGACGAAGGGAATATCGGCTCGGAAAAGACGATTGCCAAAAACGGTGGCGTATTTGAATCAGCCTTCATAGAAGAAGATGGAAATGTCGTACGGCGGTTTTGGATCGAGCTTTAGGTCTAAAACCGCCGTGATTTTTCCTGCATTCATTTCCGATGCTAGTCAACGATTCTTCCTCGGTAGATATTTCTTGATATGGAAATGTTATAGAAAATTGCGCAATTCATCAATATTCTTTATATTCAGAATGGTATTCTTGCTTAGTCGCCTATAGATAAAATATCATGAATATATCGATAGCAACCTCCGACAGACATCCATCCAGACCTCACAACTTACCGCACGGCGTCCACCAATCGGTCTTCTCATTCATTCGCTATCTCACCCTTGTCTAAACACAACATTTTCGGATGAAGTATATAACCCAGCACCAGTTGGCTTATATAAATAGCTCTATTATTTTGTAATTGATTTACAACAAAAGGAACAAAAAACAAATCCAGGGGGTAAAGAGATGAAGAAATGGGCGTTTTTATGGTTGGCATTATTGCTCGCGATCGTAACGGGATGTTCGCAGGAAGCGGGAGGCACAGTGAGCGGGCCATCCACGATTCAAAAGGTGCTGGACAAGAAAAAGCTTGTTATTGGTACTTCCAGTGGTTACTTTCCGTTCGAAATGAAAGATAAAGACGGCAAATTCGTTGGGTATGACATGGATTTGGGGACTGCGATTGCAAACGCGTTAAAGGTTGAAGTGGAATTTAAAGATTTTACTGATTTCGGCGGCTTGATTCCTGCTTTGCAGACAGGTGACATCGACATGGTCATTTCCGGCATGACGATTCGCGGAGACCGTGCTCTAGCCGTCAGCTTCTCCGATCCGTACTACTCGTCGGGGCAGGTCGTGATGGTGCCAAAGAAGGATACGACGACAAAAAGCTGGCAGGAGCTCGATCAGGCAGGCAAAAAGATTGCCGTCGGACAAGGGTCGACTGGCTCTTTACTCGCCAAGCAGTTATTTAAGAATGCACAGGTCATGGATTTTGACGGCTTTACAAACGCAGCTTTGGCAGTGAAGCAGGGCCAGGCAGATGCCCTGATTTTTGACGAGCCCGGTGTTCGCGTCTTTGAAATGATGAACAGCGATTCGGTCCGCGGCGTATATGAGATCCTGTCTTCCGAAAACCTGGGAATCGCTCTGCCTCTGAACGATCAAGCGACAATCCAGTGGGTAAACTCCTTCCTGGCATCGTACCGCAACGGATTGGATGATCAGGCATCGACGACAAAATGGTTCAAATCCAACGATTGGATCAATCAGGTGCAGCAGCAGTAGCTACCCGCTCCTACTACCAAATAAGGCCGTACAGAAGGAGGCTTGCTCAACATGGGTAGCGCTTGGGACGTGATTCCTCAAAATATTGGTTTATTAATGGACGGATTGTGGCTGACGCTGCAATTATCCGCATGCGCATTGGTTGTCAGTATTCCGATTGGGATTCTTTTGGGATTGCTCCGTATTTCGCGCAATCGTATTTTATCGTTTTTGGCTGTCAGCTATGTGGAATTCGTACGCGGGGTTCCCTTGCTTGTCTTGTTGTTCTGGATTTACTTTGTGCTAGGCAAATGGCTGAAGCTGGGACCATTCCTGTCAGGAGTTATGGGATTAGGTCTTTTCTCGGCAGCGTTTATTGCAGAAATCGTCCGTGCGGGTATCCAAGCGGTACCGCGCGGTCAGATGGAGGCGGCACGTTCTTCGGGCATGTCCTACGTGCAGGCGATGCGCTTTATCGTGCTTCCGCAGGCAATGCGCAAAGTTTTGCCGCCAATGGCCTCTCAGTTCATTACGCTGATCAAGGACTCCTCGCTCGTCTCTGTCATTTCCGTAGTGGACCTGACGCTGGTAGCCAAGAATCTCGTTTCCACGTCTTTTCGATCTTTGGAAGTATGGAGCTTCGTTGCCATCATGTACTTCTGCATTACCTTTTTTCTGTCTCAAGTCATTCGTGCATTTGAGCGGAGATACCGGGTGTCCGAATAGGGAAACCGTACGATCAACGTAAGAAGGAGGCCCGCCAGTGATTCAGATTAAACAGGTAAATAAAAGCTTCGGCAGTGTGCAGGTATTGAAAAACATCGATTTAGAGGTGCCGGAATCGCATGTCTTTGCACTGATCGGACCGAGTGGAGCGGGAAAGAGCACACTCATTCGCAGCATAAATGCATTGGAGTCGATTCAGACGGGCGAGATCATCGTGGACGGAATTTCTGTCCATGAAAAAAAGACGAATATCAACCAGCTGCGTTCGGACATCGGCTTTGTCTTCCAGTCATTCAATTTGTACCCGCATTTGACTGCTGTTGAAAACGTCTCCATCGCTCCGGTCCAGGTCAAGAAGGTTCCCAAGGATCAGGCGGAGGAAAAGGCGAAAAAGCTGCTAACCTCGCTCGGCTTGGGCGAGAAGTTCGGTTCGTATCCGAGCCAGCTTTCAGGTGGGCAGCAGCAGCGCGTGGCGATCGCGCGGGCATTGGCGATGGATCCAAAAGTGATGCTGTTTGACGAACCGACGTCTGCTCTCGATCCCGAGATGATCAAAGAGGTGCTGGATGCGATGAGGAGCTTGGCCTCTACCGGAATGACGATGGTGGTCGTGACGCACGAGATGGGGTTTGCCCGGGAAATTTGCAATCAGATCGTATTCATGGCGGATGGAGCGATCGTGGAAGTGGCACCACCTGAACAGTTTTTTACCCATCCTAAGACCGAGCGTGCAAAGGATTTCCTTTCCAAAGTACTCAATCATTAGACTTTCTGCGTTCGAGAAAAAGGAGGCGTGGATGTGAAAGCGGATTTGATCATTTCTCATGCGTATGTCATGACGATGGAGGGCAAGGGTGTCGGGATGATCGAGAACGGGGCGGTCGCTGTAAAAGGCGACACGATTCTCGATGTAGGAACAACAGAGGAAATTCTTGCAGGCTATCAGGCAGATCGAGTGATAGAAGCAAAGGGAAAGCTCGTCATGCCCGGATTAATTGACGCACACATTCACAGCGGCATTTCCATTTACAGAGGAATGGCTCAGGATATGTCGCATTGGATGCAGAAAGGCTTGTGGCCGTTCAAGAAAAATACGACCCAGGAAGAGTCACTCGCCGGCTCTCTGGTGACGATCATCGAAGGAATCAAGTCCGGGACGACGACGTTCTGTGACTATGATTACGGTATGAACCGGATCGTACAGCATTACGCCAAAGTAGGGGCACGAGCCAGAGTAGCGGAAACGGTCAACGAGCTGCCGAATGACATCGGGAAAAATCCGGTCGGGGAGCTGTATCCCTTTGACAGAGGGCTAGGGGGACAGAGACTGCAGGACAATATTCGGCTGTTCGAGGAATGGCATGGGCAGGAAAATGGGCGGATCACGGTGCTGTTTGGGCCGCAGGGACCAGACATGATGAGTACGGAGCTGCTGCTGGAAGTCAAAGCATTGGCAGAAAAGTATGATACGCGCATCCATATGCACGTGGCGCAGGGTGACCGCGAAATCAATCAGATGGTCAAGCGGTACGGCAAACGTTCCATCCCGTATCTCGATGAGCTTGGCTATCTGGATTCTCGCCTGATGGCGGTGCATCTGACGGAGGCCACTGTGGAAGAGACGCAGCTGGTAGCCAGACGCGGTGCATCGATGATCTACTGCGCAGGCAGTATCGGGATCATTGATGGACTGGTCCCACCTATCATGGACTTTCTGGAGGCAGGAGGTCAAGCAGCACTTGGCTCGGATCAGGCGCCCGGAAACAACTGCAACAATATGTTCAATGAAATGAAGTTCGCTGCTATTTTAAATAAAGTGAAACGATCCGATCCCCGGGTGTTTCCGGCATGGCTTTCCTTGAGACTGGCAACGATCGAATCCGCCAAAGCGATCGGTCTGGCGCATGAAATCGGCAGCTTGAAAAAAGGGAAAAAAGCCGATCTTCTCCTTATCAATTTACAGGATCCGAGTCTTAGCCCCGTTTATACCAATCCAATCCGCAATATCGTACCCAATCTCGTATATTCGGCGAAAGGCAGCGAGGTGGAGACGGTCCTCATCGATGGGCAAATCATCATGGAGGACCGCAAGCTGCTGACGATAGACGAAAAGGAAGCGATTCGACAAGCACAGGAAGCAGCTGTGCAGATCAGCATGCGCTCCCGAGACGATATTGTGGAGGCGCACAGCGATGTTTATCAAATGATGGAGGACGGATATCTATGACAACGATCTATACGAATGGCCGCTTTTACACGTTTGACCAGAATCAGCCGACAGTCGAGGCAGTGGTTGTGCGAAATGGAAGAATCATCGATTTGGGAAGCCACAGTGACATGCTTTTGCAGTGGGGGCGTGCCGATGCGGCGGTGAAGGATCTTGGCGGAAGCATGGTTACGCCAGGTCTGATTGACAGCCATCTGCACCTGTCTTCCATTGCGACGAAGATGATGACGATGGATCTCGGATCGATCACGACAAAGGATCAACTGCTCCAGGCAATCAAAGAGAAGGCAGACGAAACACCAGTGAATGGGTGGATTCAGGGAAGAGGCTGGGACGAGAACCGCTTTACCGAGGGCGGTATGCCTACTATCGAGGAGCTGGATCGGGTAGCCCCTCACTGGCCGGTTATCCTCACGAGGGTGTGCGGTCACGTCGATATGGTGAACAGCAAAGCGCTTGAGATTGCTGGGTATTCTCCTGAAATGGAAATTCCGTCTGGAGGAACGGTCGTCTTGGATCCTCAGACGAAGCGGCCGACAGGCATGCTGCTGGAAACCGCTGCGGAGATTATCGAGCGACACATCCCGGAGCCTACCTATCAGCAGTACAAGGACTCCCTGCGAGAAGCCATTCGTTACGCGATTCGTACTGGTTTGACTGGCGTACATACAGAGGATTTGCGCACCTTTGGCGGCATCGACCAGACTTGGCAGCTGTACGATGAACTGCTGAATCAGGAGCAGGAAAGACTTCGCTGCAATCTGCTCATCTACTATCCGCATATTCAGCGAGTGCGGGAACTGGGGATGTACGCAGGGTACGGTAATGAAACGCTGCAAATCGGTGCAGTCAAAGTCTTTGCGGACGGCAGCTTTGGTGGCCGAACGGCATTGCTATCCGCTCCCTACACAGATGATGCGGGCAACGTAGGCAGTGAGATTCACGACAACGACAGGCTTTATGAGATCTTCCGCGAGGCTCGGGCAGCGAATATGCCCATCGCGGTGCATACCATTGGTGACCTCGCGCTGGACAACGTACTGGATACCTTGGACCGCTTTCCTGCGGTTGCGCTGCGGGATCGCATGATTCACACGTCTCTCCTGCGTCCTGATCAGCTTGCTCGACTGAAGCGTCCTACGATGATTGCCGATATCCAGCCGAGATTTGTGGTAGGCGATTTCCCTTGGGTTGCTGATCGTATTGGACAAGGCAGAGCGGATCAAGCGTATATTTGGAAGACCATGCTGGAGGCAGGAATCATGTGTGCCGGGGGCTCAGATGCACCAGTAGAGCCGTTGGAGCCACTGCTCGGGATTCACGCTGCGGTTACACGCCGTGCACCGAAAGATACGCATGCGGGCTACAACCCGGGGCAAAACCTGACGATCGAAGAAGCTCTCCGCATTTTTACCTATGGCGGCGCACTCGCTACCAACGAGGAAACGGTCAAAGGTACCCTGAGTCGAGGGAAGTTTGCCGACATGACCGTCTATTCGCAGGATCTGATGAAGGTCGAAGCCGACGAGATTTTGAACACGCAAATCGAAAGAACCATCATCGGTGGAGAGGTATGCTATGAAAACGGAGGTAACAAAAACCTGGTAGAAATCTAGAAAGCGATGGCGAGCTGTTCAGGCAGCGGGCCCTATCAAAGAGCCAGCCGATACGAGAACCTCGTACGGCTGGCCTTTTTCAGTAGCTGGATCTGGTGAATGAAGTCATTCGTTCCTGCCAAAATAAGTGAGTACGTTGGCTGATTCGAAAGGCAAATCTGCTAGAGCCTGCACTTCAGGGGTTTTCTTTTTTTAGACATAGTATATAATTATGTTGTGAAACACATTTTGGAAAGGGGTTGCTTGTCTTGTTCGATATCGTGATTATTGGAGCGGGTCCCGCAGGTGGTAGTGCAGCTTTGTTTGCTGCGAAAGCAGGGAAAAAAACATTGTTGGTCGACAGTGATAAAAGCATGACAAAACGTGCTTGGATGGAAAATCATTACGGAATCATGGAAATTTCCGGCCCTGACCTGATTGAAACGGGGAAAAAGCAAGCAGCCAAATTCGGAGCTGAATTGGTTACCGATCAAGTAACGAATATTGTAAAAGGGGAGCAAGGCCTGACTGTAGAAACGGCTGAAAAAGGCTCCTTTGAAGCGAAGCATGTCATCCTGGCTACTGGTGCTCTAGTAGACCTGGCTGAAAAAGCGGGAGTGGCTACCAAAGCGGGTACAGAACCTCGCATCAAGACCGTTGTGGATGTAGATGCACAAGGAAAAACAAACGTGGCAGGCATCTGGGCTGCAGGTACGGTTGCTGGCGTGAGCGTACATACTATCATCACTTCCGGTGATGGAGCAAAAGTAGCGATCAATGTCATCAGCGAGCTGAACGGCGAGCGTTATGTGGACCACGATGTTTTGAAAACAAACTAAACGGACAAACCCAAACGACACCTTTTTTGGAGCTCTGCCTTCTGGCGGAAACAGGAAAGGTGTTTTTTTATGCGGGTAAGGTTTTGGAATGGAGCCGGACAGGAACGCCCCCAAGCAAGTGGCCCTACTAACGGAGCGTTTTCTCCTTTTTCCTCTCCTCCCCAACAGCTACACCGACCACTTAAAACTGGCGCCTTCCTACAATTCCACAGCTGCCAACCTTTCCACGAGAAGACGATAGAGCTCCTCAGCCGTATTGCCAACAACATTCTTTTTATGGAGCAGGGCAAAAGGCTTCTCCAGACACTGACCACAGTAATTGAGGCAACGCTCATCCGTCACGGTGATATTTGGCAGCTGCCTCAGCCTGTCCTTTACCTCGCACAGCTGTCCCTCAAAATTGCACGGACAAAATTTGATGATATGCTCCATATTCCTCGCCCCTTTTGCATAAAACGGTATTGGATCTTCTGGAATGAATTTTATAAGCCGTATGGAAATCTCAGCAAGAGCATGCATCAAATCCCAACCGCTTTAATGTAGCGCATGGCAAGTCCGGTAAAGCACGTCTGCGTTGGCGCGTGTTCTTGCACGGACAATCATTTCCTTCTACTATTTTGAATTGTAAAAATCATTCATCATTTCAGTCGCACCTCAAAAGAAAACTCGGAAACCACTAGGAGGAAATGTTCATGTCCGTTCAACAAGTAACTGGAAAAGTCGAGCAAAGAGAAGAGATTTTCCCTGTGCAAAGCATTCATCATGTTGAGCTGTTCGTAGGAAATGCCAAACAGACTGCTTATTACTTGTGCAAAGCCTTTGGTTTTCAAATGACTTTTTATCGAGGGCTGGAAACGAATTGCCGGGACCGAGTCTCTTATGTTCTCGAGCAGGGAGCGATCCGCTTTGTCGTGACAGGAACGCTTTCTGCGAATACCGAGATTGCTGATTTCGTCAAGCTTCACGGAGAGGGAGCAAGCGACATAGCTCTAAAGGTTTCCGATGTGGAGGCGGCCTACTGGGGAGCAGTCGAGCGCGGGGCGATTGCGATTCGCGAGCCGTGGGAAGAGAAGGACGCAAACGGAACTGTCAAAAAGGCGATAGTCGGTACATATGGGGACACCATCCATACCTTGGTGGAAACGACGGATTACACGGGTGCCTTTATGCCGGGCTTTGAGCCGTACGAGGGAGCGATTGCAGCCGAGTCTACGGGTCTGATCGGGATCGACCATATCGTAGGGAACGTGGAGGAGATGGAGAAGTGGGTCTCCTATTATGAAAACGTGTTTGGCTTCCGGGTGCTCAAGCATTTTGACGATGAGAATATTTCTACCGAGTACTCCGCTTTGATGTCCAAAGTGATGATGAATGGTACGGGTCGAATCAAGTTTCCGATCAACGAGCCTGCCGAAGGAAAACGCAAGTCGCAGATCGAGGAATATCTGGAATATTTCAATGGAGCAGGTGTGCAGCATCTGGCCTTGCTGACCAATGACATTATTAAAACGGTAGCTGCTCTGAAAGCAAATGGCATCGAATTCCTGACGACACCTGCAACCTATTACGAAGAGCTGGCCAGCCGCGTAGGGGATATTGATGAGGATCTGCAAAAGCTGCAGGAGCTGAATATCCTGGTAGACCGTGACGATGAAGGCTACCTGCTGCAAATTTTCACGAAGCCGATCGTGGACCGGCCAACTCTATTCATCGAAATCATTCAGCGCAAAGGGGCAGTAGGATTCGGCGATGGCAACTTCAAAGCTTTGTTCGAGTCAATCGAGCGCGAACAAGAACGGCGTGGAAATATGTAAGTATATCGGGAGGGGAAGTTGGAAGTGGGGAGCATACAAGCTTTTCTGACCCATCTGATTGACTACGCTGGATTGTTTCCTCCAGCTAGTCTGCCGCTGGAGACATCGGTACGTCATTACGCTTCCTATCAGGCAGATCCTGACGCCTGGATTCTGGGGCACTTCGTCATTCCGGCTACGGCCTTGATGGATTTGGCTCCTTACAAGACGCTGTTTTCCAAAGAGCAGCCTTTGAAGATCGCTGCACTGGGACGGAAAAGTGCAGATGAGGAAAGCTGCAGGGAGTACTTGCAGGAAGACCTGAACCAGGTGGCGTCCTTTCACGCTGAATTCGCTGAGTCGGGAAAGGTTGGGGTCTGGGAGCAGCCCCTTCCTCCTGCTTGGGAAGGCGGCAGACTGCTAGCATTCATCGCGGAGGAGGCGAAAAAGCGAGACTTGCGCGTTTTCTGCGAGCTCGCGGAACCCTTTCATCCAGAGCGGGAAGCTCGTTTGATGGAAGCTCTCGATGCCATCGCCGCGATCAATGCACAAGGGGACATGAAGCTGGGCCTGAAGCTGCGTACCGGAGGAGTGACGGCAGACGCGTTCCCAACTGTGGAGCAGGTCGCAGCCGTTCTCATCGGTTGTCGGGATCGCGGGATTGCCCTCAAATTTACAGCAGGGCTGCACCATCCCATTCGTATGTACCGCGAGGAAGTTCAGACCCGGATGCATGGCTTTCTCAACGTTTTTACAGCAGGCTTGCTTGCCTGCGCCCATCAGCTGGATGCACAGACCGTTCAGGAAATACTCGGGGATGAGCGAGCCGAGCACTTCTCTTTTCAGTCGGATGAGCTGACTTGGCGAGGGCTTTCCATCTCTGCCGCAGGCATTAGACGATTTCGTGAAGTGGCCTTGTGCTCGTATGGCAGCTGCAGCTTTGACGAGCCACGGGACGATTTGCGAGAATTGCACTTTTACTCTCAGGAGGAGAAATGACCATGATGCGTTCCTTTATCGAGGTTGGAGCAGAATCTCCCTTCCCCATCCAGAATTTGCCGTACGGCGTATTTCGTCCTCACTCTGACCGAACTGCACGTATCGGTGTCGCCATCGGAGAATTCGTCCTGGATCTTTCTGTTCTAGACAAATTCGGGCACTTCCAGACGACTGGTGTGGCTGGCAAAAACGTATTTAACCAGCCTTCCTTGAACGCATACATGGCTCTTGGGCGCAAGGTATGGAAGGAAGTGAGGGCGAAAATCCAGCAGATGCTCAGCGCAGATGAAGCGACCCTGCGCGACGATGCCGTGCTTCGGGACAAGGCTTTTCACCGGATGGCGGACGTCGAGCTGCTCATGCCAGCACAGATCGGCGATTACACTGACTTTTATGCATCCAAGGAGCATGCGACGAATGTCGGGATCATGTTCCGTGGAAATGACAATGCCCTCATGCCAAACTGGACGCATCTTCCTGTCGGCTATCATGGCCGGGCAAGCTCTGTTGTTCTCAGCGGGACGGACGTGCGCAGGCCACAGGGCCAGATGAAGCCACCGGCAGCAGAAGCACCCGTCTACGGTCCCTGCAAGCAGCTAGATTTCGAGCTGGAGATGGGCTGGCTGATCGGTCCGGGCAATTCGTTGGGAGAGCCAATACCGGTAGAAGAGGCGGAGGATCATATTTTCGGGCTTGTCCTGGTGAATGACTGGAGCGCCCGCGATATTCAGACGTGGGAATACCAGCCGCTCGGGCCGTTTATTGCGAAAAACTTCGCGACGTCGATCTCGCCCTGGGTCATCCCATTTGAGGCTTTGGAGCCTTTCCGCGTGGCAGGACCCGAACAGGAGCCGCAGCCGTTGCCCTATTTGCGGTCCACTGGAGCAGGTTCGTTTGACATTCGCCTCGAGGTGTCCTTGCAGGGAGCGAGTATGGGGAAGCCACAGCGGATTGCCGCCAGCAACTTCCGCTATCTCTACTGGAGTATGGCGCAACAGATCGCTCATCATACCGTAGGCGGCTGCAACCTGAGACCTGGTGATTTGTTGGCTTCGGGAACGATCAGCGGACCGGAAAAAGAGATGCGAGGCAGCTTGCTCGAGCTGTCCTGGCGCGGAACGGAGCCGCTTGAGCTGGAAAACGGCGAACAGCGAGTCTGGCTTGAGGATGGAGATCGTCTGACGATAACCGGATGGTGTCAAGGGGAAGGCTATCGGATCGGATTTGGTGAAGTGACGGGGCGCGTTCTTCCAGCAGGAAAATCGAGCTGACAGACAGACGTGATAAAGGATAGGAAACGGAGGAGCATGTATGCCGCACTATGTAAAGCTGGGAAACGTACCCCCGAAGCGTCATACGCAGTTTCGAAAAGAGGACGGCGGACTCTACTATGAGCAGCTGATGGGGACCAAGGGATTTTCCGGAATTCAATCGTTGATCTACCATATCAACCCGCCTACACAGGTGAAAGCCGTAAAGAAAATCAAAGACATTCACTATGAATGGGAAGAAAAGGACGCCCTCAAGCACCGCCATTTTGGGACGGCAAGCGTGGAAGCAGGCGGGGACTTCCTGGAAGCGAGAGTCATGTTTCTGGGAAATGAGGATTTGACGATCGGAGTGGCACGTCCGACACAGAGCATGCCTTATTTTTACCGGAACGGGGAAGGCGACGAGCTGATCTTTGTCCACGAGGGAGAAGGGAAAATCGAGAGCATCTTTGGCGAGCTTTCCTTCTATCCGGGCGATTACCTGATCATTCCGATTGGCACGACCTATCGTGTTGTTCTGGAAACGAGCGAGGCCCGCTTTCTGGTGGTCGAATCGAATTCGGAAATCGTCCCGCCGAAACGGTACCGCAATGCACATGGACAGCTGCTGGAGCATTCGCCGTTTTGCGAGCGGGATTTTCGAGTGCCCGAACGACTGGAGGCAAAGGATGAACGGGGAGAATTCGAGGTTCGCGTACGCGCGCAGGGGATGCTGACTTCGTACCTGTATGATTTTCATCCCTTGGACGCGGTCGGGTGGGACGGCTATTTGTATCCCTATGCTTTCAGCATTCACGACTTTGAGCCGATTACAGGTCGTGTCCACCAGCCGCCGACGGTGCACCAAACCTTTGAGGGGCACAACTACGTGGTTTGCTCCTTTGTTCCTCGTCTGTACGACTATCATCCTCTGGCAGTCCCGGCTCCCTACGTGCACAGCAACGTAGAAAGCGATGAGGTCCTGTACTACGTTGCTGGCGAATTCATGAGCCGCAAAGGAATTTCCGAGGGCTCGATCACTTTGCATCCAAGCGGGCTGCCTCATGGTCCGCATCCAGGGAAAATGGAAGGCAGCATCGGCAAAAAGGAAACAAAGGAACTAGCTGTCATGATCGATACCTTCCGTCCGCTTCGAGTCGTCAAGCAGGCCTATTCCTACGAGGATCCGAACTACATGTACAGCTGGCTGCCCTAGTACCAGATAAATGAACGAGATGGTTTCCATGCTCCTTGCGCAGGAGCATTTTTTTTCGTGTAGAACAATTATAAAGGCAATGAAAAGCGGATACATTTGGAAGAGCAACTGGAAGTGCCGTAATGAAGGAGATGATTGGTTGATCACCAAGGAGAGCAAAGTAAATTTTGTCCTCGCAGGTCTTTTGCTGGGCCTGTTGATGGCATCGATGGATAATACAATCGTAGCAACGGCGATGGGAACGATTGTAGGGGAGCTAGGCGGACTAGACAAGTTCGTCTGGGTGACCTCGGCGTACATGGTGGCAACGATGGCAGGGATGCCGATTTTCGGGAAGCTGTCCGATATGTATGGTCGAAAACGGTTTTATGTGTTCGGGTTGATCGTATTCCTGCTAGGGTCGATTTTGTGTGGAACAGCGAACAGCATTGTCGAGCTGAGTATCTACCGCGCGATCCAGGGAATTGGCGGCGGCGCGCTGATGCCGATCGCTTTCACCATTATTTTTGATGTGTTTCCGCCAGAAAAACGGGGGAAAATGACGGGTCTTTTCGGTGCCGTATTTGGAACGTCCAGTGTGTTCGGGCCGTTGCTTGGCGCGTATATCACCGAGTACATCGGCTGGCACTGGATCTTTTATATCAACGTGCCGATCGGTGCCCTCTCCCTCTATTTCATTTCGGTGTATTACAAGGAATCGCTGGAGCATCGAAAGCAAAGCATCGACTGGTGGGGCGCGATCACCCTCGTGGGAGCTGTCGTCAGCCTGATGTTTTCCCTGGAGCTAGGCGGCAATCAATACGCGTGGGGATCGGTGCAAATACTGGGCTTGCTCACGAGCTTCATGGTTCTGTTTCTCCTGTTTTTATGGATCGAAACGAAAGCGGCAGAGCCGATCCTGTCGTTTGCGATGTTCAAGCGCCGTTTGTTTGCGGCCAGTAATGCCGTTGCCCTTTTGTACGGCGCTGCTTTTATTATCTCAACGGTCTATCTTCCTATTTATATTCAGGGGGTGTACGGGGGATCGGCCACCAATTCCGGTCTGCTGTTAACACCGATGATGGTAGGCTCCGTCGTAGGCAGCCAGCTGGGCGGGATGCTCACTACGAAAATAAGCTTTCGCCGCATCATGCTGATATCCGCCGTCTTTTTTGTCCCTGGTATTTTCCTGTTAAGCACGCTGAGCCCGGAAGTGCCGAGATGGCTCGTCACTATTTACATGATACTGACTGGTTTTGGGGTAGGCTTTTCTTTCTCGGTACTGGGAATGGCGGTCATTCACGGGTTTGATATGCGGCAACGAGGATCGGCCAGCTCGACAGGCTCGTTTTTCCGTTCATTGGGTATGACGCTTGGAATTACGATTTTTGGGATCGTGCAGCGCAACCTGTTCGAGAGCGATATGAAAAACGCGTTTGCGGGTCAATCCGGTCTTCCAGAGGGAATCGTAGGCGATCCACGAGCGATCCTGACACCAGAAACGCGTGCAGCGATACCTTCCCCCATCCTGGATCAGATCACGGATTTCCTCGCCTCGTCTATCGCCCATACGTTTCTGTGGGCGCTGGTTCCTGCGGGATTGGCCGTCGTCTTTATCATCCTGATGGGCAATGAGCGCGTGCAGGTGAATGCCACAGGGCACAAAGAACCAAATCCGGGGCGAGGCGGGTCATAAGTGCTGGATTCGATGGAGGAAGTGGGATGGGCGACCGATTTTGAAATTATTATGAACATTGGACAATTACCATTCTTTTGATAGTGTTTCGTTTATAATGATGGTAATTACACTCAAGGATGGTACCCGCTCATGATGAATACGGCTCTCGGACGTTTTCGTATAATCGGTATTGTGGAAGGAATCTCGTATTTGGTGTTGCTCGGGATCGCAATGCCTCTGAAGTATTGGCTGGATGTGCCCGTTGCCGTAAAAGTGGCAGGATCCCTGCATGGCTTGTTCTTCGTACTCTATCTACTTGCACTTGCACATGTGACCTTCCAAAAAAGATGGTCCATTTTGAAAGTGGCTGGTGCGTTTATCGCGTCACTGCTTCCATTTGGCAATTTTGTACTGGACGCACGTCTCAAGCGGGAACAGCCGTAAAGCGTAGACAACAGGATCGAACACGACAACGAAGGCGGGTAAACATACCCGTCTTTGCTATATAATCAAGCCGCAGTTGAAATGAGAGAGGGAGGATGCATGTGGAGACCAGAATTATCTCAGGTATTCTTTCGTGGGACCAGGAGAACAAATACTTTCTTGAAACCTTGATGGAGAACCGGTATTTTCTCGTTCTTCCGCAGATCATTACTCTTACGCAGACGGATGAAAAGCTGGCAACGGATGAGCTGAACGAGAGCCACAAAGGAAAAAATGCGATAGCGCGATGCTTTGTGTGAGGTTTTCCCAATCGCTTTTGTGTGCAAATTTTCCATCTGGATTTTGTATTTCGTATGGATTATATTATAATCACGATTACGAAAATACAGGATTGCCCGGTTTGGGTGGGGGTAGGAGCGCAATGGGTTGGGAGTTTGTTTTGATCATCATTGGCATTAACATTTTGTACGTGTCATTCTTTACGCTACGGTTACTGATGGTGATCAAAGGGTATCGTTTTTTGGCATCAATCATCGCCATGGTCGAGGTTTTCGTTTACTTGAAAGGGCTGGGTCTGGTTCTAGACAACCTGGACAATCCCGTCAATCTGGCGGCGTATTGCATTGGTTGGGGATTGGGTGTGTTTGTTGGGAGCAAGATTGAGGAATTTTTGGCTCTCGGCTATGTCACCTTGCAAGTGGTTGTCGATTCAGTCGATCTGGAGCTGCCGGATAAGCTGCGCCAATGTGGATTTGGCGTGACATCTTGGGTAGCCGAAGGACGCGATGGCCAGCGCCTGATGATGCAGGTCCTGACCAAGCGCACGAATGAAAAGAAGTTGTGGAATCACATTTATGAAATTGCTCCGAAAGCGTTTGTTATCTCCCTGGAACCGAAGCAGTTACGAGGCGGATTTTGGGTGAAGCGCCTGCGCCCTTGAGCGGAAAAACATGAAAAAAAGCCAGCGGTTGCCCCTATATGAGGGCTTTCGCTGGCTTTTCTGTTTCGTTCATAGAGAGGGGGCCAGAGGGGACGTGTTCCCTGCCCTCGTTTCGTCCTCGAGATTCAGCTGGTTGGCATTCAGCACGATTTCCCGAATGTAGCGGACCGCATGCCGTGCGGCTTCCTCTGGCGCGTAGCTGCTGCGATTGTTCAGGAAAGCGGTAAACATGCCTTGCCAGATCAAGAGGGTCAGCTCGTTGACAGCCTCGATTTTTTGCTGGAGCAAAAAGCCCTCCTTGACGAGAAGCTCCAGGCTGATGAGGCCGCGCCTGTTGATGTTGTACGTGCCCAGCATCGGCTGCAGCTCTTCCGGGATCGCAATCAGATCAGCAGGATAGACGCTGTAATAGTGCGAGAGCAGCTCCTCGGGCTGGCTCCCCAGGTCAGCGATGAAGATCGCATGAAAGATTTGCGGATTTTGAAAGGAATGCTGGCAAAAGATTTCCCATACGCGCAGGTAGCGCTCCTGTGCCGAAAGCTGTGGGTCCTGATAGGTCTGAACAACTGCTTCCGTGTAGGGCTTGAGAAACTTCATGGCGGCAAAAAACACGAGATGGGAAAGCTCGCTGAAGTAGTTGTAGATCGTCGCACTGT
The DNA here is from genome assembly GCF_046622605.1 of Brevibacillus centrosporus. Lineage (NCBI taxonomy): Bacteria > Bacillati > Bacillota > Bacilli > Caryophanales > Paenibacillaceae > Brevibacillus > Brevibacillus centrosporus. Next base: position 1,332,012 of record NZ_CP176856.1, read on the forward strand.
TATAGCCTGCCCGATCGGCAATTTTACGGATCGTGACGTTGGGTACGCCTTCCTCCAGAATGATATCCGCCGTAGCCTCCACAAAATATTTCCACATGCGTGTTCGTTGAATCGTTTTGTTTTTACTCACCGTTATATCACCTTATCCTACTTGCCAAGCCAAGAGCCGTGCATTTTATTTATCGTTAGTTTACTATGGACGGCCCGACAAGAAAACGGGTTCTTGCTGGTCATCCGGATTTACACGGGTAACGGATAGGACGGCAGGACAAAATAGGTACGCCAAAGTGTGGCAGTGGAGCTACATTTTTCTGAACGGTGAGGAGGGAGCATAACCCGATCTTCTTCGATGAGCAGCTGCGCAAACAGCCGGAGTTAATTCCGCAGGCTTGTGAAGAAGTGCTGCGCTATCATTTTATCGCGAGCCTGGACCGTGCCGTGAAGGAGGATACCGACGTTCTCGGCGTACCCATGAAGCGTGGCGAGATCGTGATCGCCTGGATGTCTTCTGCAAATCGCGACGAGCGCCAGTTTGTAGGCGGAGAGACTTTTGATATTCACCGGCAGAACAGCAAGGAGCATCTTTCCTTTGGCAACGGGCAGCACTTCTGTTTGGGCGCTCCTTTGGCGAGATTGGAAATGCACTACGCGATGACATCTTTTATGAAGGAGTTCGCCAATATTCGTCTCGTAGAGGGGTACCGCCCTTGGGATCATCTCGTTTCCCATGGCTCTACACTGACCAGCCTGCCCATGTATATCGATCGCTGATACTAACTCCTGCCGAGAGCCGAAACCGAGGCTGCACTTCCAAGGAAGAAGCGTCTGTTTGAAAGGACAGGGGGACGGTATAATGAATGGGAAAAAGATGCAAAGAATGTAGACGTCCCTATCAACCTATCGGTATGGAGCAGGAGGTATCAGGCGATGAATCTGGGTTTGCAAGGTAAAACAGCGATTGTTACGGGAGGCAGTAAAGGCATCGGATTTGCAACCGCCATGGCATTGGCAGCAGAAGGAGCGAATGTAGCGCTTGTTGCCCGTGGTTTGGAGGCTTTGCAAAAGGCAGCGGAGCAGATTGCTGCACAGACGGGACAGGAGCCGTTGGTCATTGCCGCAGATGTGTCCGAGGAGCAAGATGTTCGCATGGCTGTGGAGAAGACGGTAGAGCGCTTTGGCAGCGTGGATATTTTGGTCAACAATGCAGGCACGTCTGCTGCGCGTCCATTTGAAGAAGTGTCCCAGGACATGTGGGAAGCCGACCTGGATCTGAAGCTGTTCGGAGCGGTTCATTTTTCGCGGGCAGCTGTTCCGTACATGCGTCAAAATGGAGGCGGAGCGATCTTGAATGTGACGGCGGTCGGCGGCAAAACACCGTCCGCTTCCTCGATGCCAACCTCTGTGAGTCGGGCTGCTGGTCTGGCTTTGACCAAAGCGATGAGCAAGGATCTCGCACCAGACAACATCCGAGTCAATGCGGTGTGCATCGGTTTGATTCGCAGCGACCAGATCGAGCGCTTCTGGCAAGCATCAGCGCCAGAGCTTACGTGGGATGAGTTTGCAAAAGACCCTCGCCATGCGATTCCACTCGGACGAATTGGCCAAACGGAAGAGGCGGCAAAGGTAATCACGTTCCTGGTATCAGGTGCTGCTTCTTACGTCACCGGTACTTCGGTGAACATTGATGGAGGAAAAGCAGCTGTTCTGTAAGCTGCCAGTGAGGAACGGTCATGATGCATGCAACATTGGAAAAAGCTTTGCGGACGGTACTCGACAACTGGGAAAAGATGAAGAAGAGCCACGAAGATGACGCTGCAGATGATGCCGAGCAGTTCGAGGCTTCCTTTTACAAGTGGATCGAGGCGGTACGTCAGTGGTACAGAGGGCTGGAACAAAAGCCAACGAGCCTGGAGGACGCGCTGCTCCTGCCAGAAATGGCAACCAGCATGGAGCTTCTGCCTGTCGAGCTTCAGTTGAATTTTGAAACGGAGCTGGAGCTGATCGTAGAGGGACAGGAGAGAATGGAAGACGAACGGTACGATTAAAGCTGCTTTTTGCATAAGAAAACCGCACGATCCTCCGGGGCCGTGCGGTTATTTGTGCAGAGCGACTAGGAAATCGTTTTTTGCCCAGGATTCCAGTCCATCGGGCACAGTCCACCAGACTGCAGCGCGGAGATGACCCGAAGCGTCTCGTCTACACTGCGGCCCACCTTTGAATTGGAGATGACAGAATACTGCACGATACCTTCGGGGTCAATGATGAACGTTGCGCGCAGCGGAGCCTTCGTCGCTTCATCGAGCACGCCGTAGTTCAGGGTCGTTTCTTTGCTATAGTCAGATGCGAGAGGGAAAGACAGCGGGCCGATCCCGTCACTTGCGCGCATCCAAGCTTTATGGGTGTGAATGCTATCGCCACTGATGCCCAGTACCTCGACATTCAGATCCGAAAATTCTCTGATTCTGCGATTCAGGCTGAGAAGCTCTGTCGGGCACACTTTGGAAAAGTCAAAAGGATAAAAGAACAGCATGAGCCATTTGCCGCGGTAATCGACCAGGCTCTTGGGGATGGGGAAGCCATTTTCAAACGTAACGGTGTCCATGGTGAAATCAGGTGCAGGAAGTCCGATGCGTGCTGTCATGTAAGTCTCTCCTCGTTTCTGTAGATCGTAGGTATGTAAATCCTGGTAATAAAGTAACACGATATTAGATTATATTCAATATCAAATTATAATAATTAAAAATAAGAGGAGTCTTCCACCGATGAAGCAGGGGAAAACTCCTCTTTTCACTATGGCTACGTCGCTCTCGCCCAGACTGCTAGGGAGACTGACTTGCCTGGATTGATAAAGCGATGGGGCGAGGTACTATTAAAGCCGATGCTGTCGCCCTCGTACAGGTGGTATTCCCGATCGGCCAACAGTACTTTCAGCTCGCCTTGCAAAATGTAGCCGCACTCTTCCCCGGAGTGGGAGATTTGCTCCTGCTCCAGTGTTTCTCCTGGCTCGATCTCAATCAGCAGAAACTCGATTTTGCCTTCCTGCAGAGGGGTGAGCACATGGTATTTCGTCATCGTATTTTTCAGCTGGATAATCTTGTGCAGCCCTTTGCGGATGACGGGTTCATGATCGTCCTTTACTCGGAAGAAATGGTTGATCGGCACTTCCAATGCGGAACAGATTTTCCAGAAGGTGCCCACGGTGGGGTCTACCAGTCCGCGTTCGATCTGTGACAACAAGCTCATGCTCAGTCCAGTCTTATCGGCGAGATTTTGCAGGGTCAGCTGCTTTTGCTTGCGGATTTCTCTAAGCTCTGCTCCGTTGAACATTCATTATCAACCTTCTTTGCATGGAGACTAGGTAGGGAGGACAGCAAGGTTTGGGTGTATGCGTCCTTGGGGTTGTTGAAAATGTCGGCGACCGTTCCCGTTTCCACGATGCGACCCTTTTGCATGACGGCCATGCGATCGCACATATAGCGGATGACAGACATGTTATGGGAAATGAACAAATAGGTAAGATTGCGCTCACGCTTCAGCTCCTGCAGGAGATTCAGCACATGAGCCTGCACGGACACGTCCAGCGCAGAAGTAGGTTCGTCGAGTACGACAAAAGCCGGATCTGTGATCAAGGCACGGGCGATTGCAATCCGTTGGCGCTGCCCACCGCTGAATTCATGCGGAAAGCGATTCAGATGCTCGACTTTCAGCCCGACACGTGTGATGAGGGCATGCAGCTTTTCAGTCGTTCCCTTGGCTTTTCGCTCCGCAGCCGGCAGGGCCTGTAGCGGCTCCATAATGATTGATTGCACCCGCATGCGAGGGTCGAGCGAGGATTGCGGATCCTGAAAGACGATCTGCATTTCGCCCGGCTTCAGTCGATTGAATTTGTTGTCCGTCCAAAGTGGAGTGCCGTCATACAGGAGTGAGCCGCTTGTCGGATGCTCCAGACCTGTAATCATTTTACCGATCGTACTTTTTCCCGAGCCGGATTCGCCAATCAGACCGAAAGTTTCGCCTCGAGCGATGGAAAAATCGACTCCGGAGACAGCGTGAAAGCTTTGACTGCCTTTTCGGTACTCTTTGCCGATACCTGCTACTTGCAGCAATGGATTCATTCTGCTTCCCTCCTCCAGCACGCGACTTGATGGGTATGAACTCCGTTGTACGCTTGCTCCAGCACAGGAGATTCCTCTACGCAAATCGGAAGCGAATCTGCACAGCGCGAAGCAAAGACGCACCCACGCGGGCGATTGCGCAGATCGGGGGATTCACCTGGAATGGCGGAAAGCGCCTGTCCCGGCACTGCGAGATCGGGGAGGGCACCAATCAGCGCCTTCGTGTAAGGATGATTCGGTCTATGCAGCACTTCCTCTGTCGTTCCTGTCTCGACGACCTCACCCGCGTACATGACCACGACGCGTTGGCATACCTCGGCGACGACACCCAGATCGTGCGTAATCAGCATGATAGAGGTCCCGCGCTTGGCGGCGAGATCCTGCATGAGCTTGAGGATTTCGTGCTGAATGGTCACGTCCAGAGCGGTAGTCGGTTCGTCTGCAATCAGCAGATCGGGCGGAGCTGACATAGCGAGCGCGATGACGACGCGCTGTCTCATCCCACCGCTCAGTTCAAACGGATATTTGCGGGCGACGAGCTCTGGGTCGTTGATCTGTACCTCTGCCAGGCTGATGACCGCCTGCTGGTAGGCCTCGCGGTAGGAGATTCTGCGGTGGCGATGAATGACCTCTGCGAGCTGATCCCCAATGCGCATTGTAGGATGCAAGGCTGTCATCGGCTCCTGAAAGACCATACCGATCTCTTTTCCGCGCAAAGCCTGCAATTCTTTTTTATCGAGAGTGAGGATATTTCTTCCTTTGTAGGTAATTGAACCTGCCGGGATGGACGCATTCTTCTCCAGCAGGCCTAAAATGGTCAGAGCGGTAACGGACTTGCCCGATCCAGACTCACCGACGATGCCGACGATCTCTCCTTGGTTGATGGAGATCGAGACATTTTTTAACGCTTTGATCTTGTCTTGCATGGAGGTAAACTCAACAGTCAGTTCTTTGATTTCCAGCAGCATGTGCCATTTCTCCCTTCATTCACCGGTTGGCTTTTGGATCGAGAATGTCTCGGATTCCGTCGCCGATCAGATTAAAGCCGCAGGAAGCCAAGAACAGCGCAAGCCCTGGAAATGTGGGATACCACCAGTAGTCCAACAAGTACTTCCAGCCGATACTGATCATCGCGCCCCACTCTGGAGTTGGCGGCTGTGCGCCCAATCCGAGGAAGCCTAAAGTTGCGACCAGCAGGATGGCGTCGCCGATGTCCAGGGTGACCTGGATGACGACAGGGGAGAGTGAGTTCGGAATGATATGACGGGCAATAATGCGCCAAGGCTTGATGCCAAATGTGACAGCTGCTTTGACAAACAGCTTTTCCCGCAAGGCGAGCGTTTCGGCACGCGCCAGACGGACGTAAACAGGAATTTTGATGATGGCAATCGCGAGCATGGCGTTTTGCAGGTTGGGACCCAGCGTGGCAGCAACGGCCATAGCCAGGACGAGAGAAGGAAACGCCAGCACGATATCCATGAGACGCATGATGATCTGATCCAGCTTTCCTCCGAAATAGCCGGAAATCGCTCCGATCACGGTACCGATCAGACCTGCGCCGAATACGACGGCGACACCAACGCCGAGGGAAAGGCGCGCTCCGTACAGGATGCGGGTGAAAATGTCCCTGCCGACTTCATCGGTGCCAAACCAGTGATCCCCGCTCGGTGGAGCGAAGCGCTGGGTGATGTTGATTTTGGTCGGATCATACGAGCTGATCAAGGGTGCGAAGATCGATGCGAGCAGGATGAGAAGCAGCAGAAACAAGCCAAACAGCGTCAGCGGATTTCTGCGGATTTTATACCAAAAGGGGTTGACCGGTTTCGTGGTTGCCACTTTCGAGATGCTTTCTGTATTCGCAGTCATGCCAGACATCGGAAATCCCCTTTCTATTCCTTAATTTGTGGATCGAGTGCGTAATAGGTGAGGTCGACGAGCAGGTTGATGATCACGTACCCGAACGAAATGACAAACGTAAAGCCCATGATCGCCGGAAAGTCGAGGAACGCGATGGATTCGACGACGTATTTTCCCATACCGGGCCAGCTGAAGATCGTTTCCGTGACGACGGCTCCGCCTAAAAGGGAACCGAAGGATAGTCCAACGACGGTTATGGTGGGAATCAGCGCATTGCGCAGGGCGTAGCGGAAAAGCAGGACAGGCCCGTGAATGCCGTTGGCAAGAGCCGTGCGAATGTATTCTTGGCCGAGAACTTCCAGCATGCTGGCGCGTACCTGGCGGGTAACGATCGCGAGCTGGGCAAAAGCGAGTGTGCAAGCAGGCAGAGCGAGATGCCAAAGACTATTGCCAAAAGCTGTCCAATTGCCCGTGATGAGGCTGTCGAACAGGTACAATCCTGTGATGGTAGGTGGCGGTGTTACAGTCAAATCGATGCGGCCGCTAGACGGCAGCAGGTCAAAAAACTTGTAAAAAACCAAAATCCCGATCAGTCCGCTCCAGAAGACGGGAGTCGAGATACCGGCGATGGAAAAAAAGCGCCCGGCGTGATCCCAGCTTGTATCCTTTTTGACGGCGGACAGGATGCCGATGGGAATCCCGATGACAATCGCGATGATAAATGCGGTCAAGGCTAGCTCCAGCGTGGCAGGGAAAAATTTGATCAGATCGTCGACAACGGGCTGCTGTGTACGGATCGAGCTGCCAAAGTCACCTGCGAGAAGTCCTTTCATATACGTAAAATATTGGACCCAGACCGGCTGGTCTAGGCCCAATTGACGGCGGACTTCCTGCAGTGTTTCCTCACTGGCGCGTTGCCCTACCATCATTCGAGCAGGATCTCCGGGGATGACATGGGAGAGAAAGAACGTGATCAGCGTCACACCCAAAAGAACCAGCACGAGCATGGACAGGCGTTTGGTGATGATTTGTCTCATGAGGAAGACACTCCTTCAAACGGCTTTATTTTGACATTTCGGCGAGGTTGTAAATCCCCTCTAGCATCGGGTTGTAAACAAAGCCTTTTACGGACTTGCTGACAGGGAGCAAGAAATCCTTCTGGTACAGATAGAGGTAAGGAGCTTCGTCGATTGTGATCAGTTGAGCTTCCTTGTACAGCTTTTCGCGCTCGGCTTTGTCATTGATAGAAGCGGCTTTGCGAACCAGCTCGTCCACTTTGTCATTTTTATAGAAAGCGCGGTTTCCAGCGAGACCAAAGTTCACGGAGTCAAACCAGTAGTTCATGAACATGTACGGATCACCGAAGTCAGGGCTCCATACACCCATCGCGAGGTCAAACTCGCCTTTGTCGATCATTTCACGGGAAGTCGCATACGCAATTTTCTTCAGATTCAGCTTTACGCCAATGTCGGAGAAGAAGGCTTGCAGGGCGAGTGCTTCTGTTTCCCACCAGGCTTTGTTGTCCGAGTACAAGAGGTCGATCGTCAGGTTAGTAGCGCCTGCTTCTGCCAGAAGTGCTTTTGCCTTTTCGACGTCACGCTTGTATTGAGGGGCGGATTCGTCATAGCCCCACAGACCTTTTGGAATTGGGCCGCGCATTTGCGTCGCGTAGCCTTCCTGTACAGATTCTGTCAGCGCATCGTAATCGATTGCGTAGCTGAGCGCTTGGCGTACTTTTGGATTTTGCAGAGCCGGGTTACCTTTTGTGGAGTTTACGTAGATGTAATCGACAAACAGGCTAGGCTGCTGCAGGACTTCCAGGTTTGGCAGGTCTTTGAGAGCTTTGAGCTGTTCGTTTGGAATACCTTCGGCGATATCGATCTCGCCTTGTTCGAGCTGCAAGCGTTGCGCTGTAGCATCTGGGATGATTTTAAAGAAGATGTTTTGGAGTGCAGGCTTCACAGAGGAGTTGGGATTGAGTGTTAGCTTGAGGTATTCGCCTTTTCTCCATTCGGAAAGCTGATAGGGACCGCTGCCCATGGTGTTGTTTGCGAGGAAGTTTTGGCCGAGATCGCCGTTTTGTTCCTTTTCCATGACCTTTGGATTGACGATGCCGCCATAGTTGGCTGCCAAGGTGGAGAGGAACGGCGGGAAATTTTTCGAGAGTACGAAGGTGACGCTGGTCGGAGAGTCTACTTTTATTTCTTTAATGACGCTGTAGACATCTGCAGGACCTTTTTTGATTTTCAGTGTGCGATCAAAGGTGAATTTGACTGCTTCAGCTGTGACAGGCGTACCGTCGGAGAACTTGTTGCCTTCTGCGAGCGTGAATGTCCAGGTAAGACCGTCTTCGCTCACTTTCCATTCTTTTGCCAGACCCGGCTTCACTTCAGTCGTGCCACCGTCGTATTCGACCAGGCGCTGGTAGGTAGGATAGGTGATTTTCCAAGCGCTGTTGTCGAATGTGACAGCTGGGTCCAGTGTGCCTTGATCGGATGTGATCCCGACGAAGAGCGTGTCAGCAGGCGTAGTAGACGCTGGCTTCGCGGCCTCGGTAGGCTTGCTTTCCGCTGGCTTGGCTTCTCCTTGGGATTGGCTCGCTGGCGTGCTTGAACACGCAGAAACCATCAGGGAGAGGACGAGCAGGGAAGAAGTGAAGAGAGATGACCATCGACGCTTCAATGAATTCGACCCCCAATTACTATAGTATATTTAATTAATTTTTAATATATTTCAAATATTGACGTTATTCAACAATTTTTTCGTTCATTTCCAAAATCCCGCCGTAGAATGGCTGCCCATTCGTTTGACGTGCCCAGGAGCGGGTGCCGTACTCGTAATGCCACCACTCGTTGGAATAGTTGGTGAAGCCGGCATCGATCATGATGTGATAGAGGAGACGTCGATTGTTGCGAATCTCGATGTCCTTTTCGCTAGGCGCAGAAAGCTCTTCGAAGTGGCGAGTCAGCGCCTTCTCGGTAAAATCGTCAAAGTCTGTCCCCATGTCAAGCCAGCCTTCTGGTCCTGCTATTGTCAGATCGACGGCTCCTCCCGTGAGATGGGGAGAGGGAATCAAAATATCGGTGGTAGGCTTGGCCACGAATTTGCTCAGCTCTTTTGTGATCTCCTCTTCGTCCGTCCAGCCCTGTGCAATCAGATCCTGGCGAAAGCCTTCGTACAGGGACGCTTGTACTTCATGTGAGCGCCAGCCGTCGAGCACAACCAGCTGCAAGCCAGTGGGAAGACTGTCAGCGGCAAGGATCAGCCTGTCAGCGACTCCTTTGCGCAGGTAAGCTTCTGTCTGAGCGCCTGGATAGCCGAGATGATAGTAGGCTGGGTAGACCGTGATTCGGGGTGAGATGGTAGAGAGAGGGATCATCGCTTCGCCGCATTCCACTACTGGAGGCGTATAAGCCGTTCGATCATCGTGTTTTGCTGGGATCAGAGGATAGTTGTTCATATCGTTCACCTCCTTGGTAGGTTGATGTTTGGTAGGATTGGATGACTTTAGGAAATATGGTAACGGAAAATTCGTTTTTAGTAAACTGCAATTATATTTAATTTTCTGCAATTATCTGATGGAAAGGGGGAAGAAGGGGTATCGCCAGCGAGTTTGCGGAGACCTCCAGCTGCAAAAGGGGCGGTTCAAGACGAAAAAGTATCGTCTGAACCGCCGCCAAATGAGTTGAAGGACCCTCTAATCTTTTGGTATGGTAACCTAAGTATGGAAGTGTTGGATGCTCGCAGATCCAGTAGAACGCGTACACCAAAAAAGGAAGGTGAGAAAAGTGTCAGTCACGATATCAACCGATGATCTAGAGCTGCCATGCCCGCATTGCAATGGGAAAAAATATGTAATTTCGAACGAGGAAAAGGCAGCTTGTCCAAAGTGTGACGGGAGAGGAGTTATCTTAACTGCACTTGGTCAAACTCTGCTTCACTTTATAAAAAAACATTCGTAAATCCTTATGATTTTTTACAGCCCGGATAATCGAATCTCAATGGTTGTTCCCTTCTGTTCCTCGCTGGATACGTGAACGGTTCCATCGTGGTTTTCGATTATTTTTTTGCTTACCATGAATCCTAGACCGGTTCCTTTTTCTTTGGTTGTAAAAAAAGGTTGTCCCAATTTCTCCAGGACATCTTTGGGAATTCCAACTCCTTGATCAATAAAGCGAATGGAGACGGTCTCCTTTTCCACCTCCAGCTGAATCGTCAGCTCCCCGCCATCTGGCATGGCTTCAATGGCATTCTTGATAAAGTTGATGCACACTTGCTTCAGCTGGTTTTCCTCACAGGTTACATAGATGTCATCCGCAGCGGACTTCATCACGATTTGTACGTTACACATGTTTGCTTGGGCCTCTAAAAGCGTGACCACTTCTTTCAGCAGCGAGCAGACATTCTTTCGCTGAAAATGAGCTATTTGCGGCTTGGCCAGCAGGAGCATTTCACCGAGGATCAAGTCTATGCGGTCAATTTCCGACAGCATGATGTCGTAGTATATACCGTTTTCCAAAGCTTGAGATTTTAGCAATTGCAAAAAACCTTTAACAGAAGTCAAAGGATTGCGGATTTCATGGGCGATACCGGCGGCAAGCTCACTTACGACAGACAGCTTTTCTGTTCGTAGCAAAAGCTCTTGTGCCTGTTTTTCTTCCGTAAAATCGCGAATAATCGAAGCCCATCCACTGACTTGATCGCTTTCGTCCCGCAATGGGAAACAGGATATTTTCACATTGCGCTCGTTTCCGGCCTTTGTTTTCCGAATGGTTTCGAAGCCTTGAATATATCGCCCCAATAATGTTTCCGCTTGATTTTTTTGGACTTCCCACTTTCGCTCATGAGGGATGAGCGGCAGATCTTCAGCGTGTACTCCCATGATTTCTTCGGAGCTCCAGCCGAATACTTTCTCGAATGAAGCGTTTGTCCGAATGACTTGATTGTCATCATTAAAAATCAAAATCGGGTCTAAATTTCGGGTAATGAATGATTCCAGCTGATAGGTGGTTGTCTTTAGCTTGCTCTTTGTTTCATTATGTAAATGCTTATTTTGCTCCAAGATCCGCTGCTGCTCTTCTTGAAGAGACAGGGACGGAAAGGTGACGGATCTTTTCTCATAAAAACTAGACTTCTTCAATTCTTTATCCGTCATGAAGTACTCATGGGTTTTCATCATCTCATTCATAAAAGAGGCGGATACTTGCCTGCCATTGTACGCGCAAACGGACAGGAGCCCCAGAGTGTTCACGGTGTGGTCTGAAATTGTTTCAAAATGCTTTAGCTTCTGGAGAATTTCCTCCTGCTCCTTCCATTCCACTAGTGCCCATGTTCGGATTGTGAGATTTTGATGCAGCAAGGGACGCAGAATATTTTTAAAATGCTCCAAAATCGTATGCGAATGAAAGTCATGATGTGCCGCATAAAATTCATGGCTGTCAACAAAATGAACCAATCCCATCCGATCCTGCGAAGTTTCCTGTTTAAGCTTTTGGCCAATCTTCCAAAGATGCTGCTTGGTATCAATCAGCAGCAGATGATGCCCCTGTTCGATCCCCGTTCGAATATAAGAAACGGCATTTTCCAAATAGCTCTCAAGATCTTCGTAAAAATACAGGATATGGCCGCTTGAAATTTGTATAAGCTCGTTTAATTGAACATGCTGATTGTTCACTTTCCACCTCCGCGAGAGTCACAACCACTATCTTCTAATCATACCATTATTCGTCGCAGATCGAAGAGTATATAGGGTTGCTCCTTGTGTTTCCAAGGAAAATCTCTTAAGGCAGAAGATCAAAAAAACGATCGATAGTCCAAGCAACAATGGTATCTGGACTGAACGGATGCTTGAGCAGAATGCTCAGCCACACGAACAAGCCCAGGGTTGAGAGGATAAAAAAGAGGATGATCTCCCCTTTCTCATAGCCCCTTCGAGCGAAGACGTGCATCGGCAGGAAGGTTACCGCTGCATAGATCAGGACCAGCATGGTCATACGGACTCCTCACTCCCATGACGTACATGATTTCTACGCACCCAGCTGACAGCAATGAGCAGGAGCGGAATGAACAGACTGTATAGGAGCTGATAGGCGAAGTCATACTTGTGATCCCAATCCATCATCTCCACGACGTTTGCATGATCAGAGAGGGCAATGCCTGCAATCAGCCAGATGAGTGGAAAGGCGACAACCCCCCGCTGTTGGATGTGGAATAGCTGGCAAAGCGCCAATGTAGCGCAGTAAAACGAGACGGTTAGTTTAACAAAGATGGCAAAGATCCAAAACATGGTTGTAGTCGCCTCTACATGCTGGATGAAGTTGCCGAAATCGATTTCCTTCGCGATCGTAAACAGGGGGTAGGTCAAATGCGATGCGCGGACGACACCTAGTATGCCAATCGTAAGGAAGGTCACGAGAGAAAGCGTCAAGGACGATAAAACGACACCCTTTAGAAACGGCTTCACATACTTGCCGTCGTGGACGAGTGGGAAGATCATCAAAAAGGCACTCGTTTCCATGAACGGAAAAGCAAGCATTTGCCGATTTTCAATAATCGATTTCCACAAGTTCAGCTCGAAAACCGGTAAGAATCTCTCAAAGTTCCAATCTCCACCTCTCGTAATCCAGACGAGGGAAAAAGTCAAAAAGATCAAGGGTGTCAAAAATTCCGAAACCCTGCCGATCGTTCGGATTCCTTGGATGACAGCGTAGGTGCAGACGAGCAAAAACAAGAGGTGAAAGGCAGTGATCGGTGTTCGCGGCATGATGGTGGCTGACATGAAATCACCCAAATTTCGGACCACCCAGCTGGATAAATGGATGAAGTACCAGGCATAAAGGAGTCCAAAGAGCGTCCCTGCTTTTTTCCCGAGAACCGTCAAGCAGATTTGTACGATGCTTTGACCATGAAACTTCCGGGCTAGCAGCAGCCAGAAAATAGCGAGAACCGTCCCGGCTAGGCCGCACCACAGCGGGACAAGCCAAGCATCTTGCTTGGTTGTGAAAATGAGTTCTCCCGGTCTCAGAAAAATGGCCGTACCCAATGTGTAGCTAAAAACCAAGAGAAACATCTGCCATGCTGTAATGCTCTTGCTTTCCATGATTACTCCCCTTTGTACGGGCTGATTAGGCTTCCGATCGTCTCAATTTTGTTGTGGGAAGAGATGACGACCTTTACTTTTTTCCAGCGGTCTTTATCTTCGGCAAGCCGCTTCCATTGGGCCCCTTTTTTTAAGTGAAGCAGATATTGGATCCCCAGGACGTCCCAGCCCTTTTTGCGAGAGTCCTCAATGAATCGCTGCGACTCTTTTTGGATCCTCTGATTGAATTCGGCTTCAATCTGGTTGAAGAGGGTAGTGGTGGTAGGGACTTTTTGGTCATTGAAGATGAGATTCGTGTTGGCAAAGATTTGGATGTGCAGGATCAACTCTTCACCGTGAAGCTCCAGTTTTTTCATGAGTCGTGTATTTAACGTCTTTACTTGCACAGACTCGCCGTTTATGACCAGGGTTTCCAGGAAGCGCTCGTGCTTTCTATTCAGGAGGTTATACCACTTCATTTCATCCTTGGTTAGCTTTCCAACCATGCGGTCATGAATAAACAGAGCCCCTCCGAGCAGAGCGATATTGCCATTGGTGCCCTGAATATGTTCGAGTCGGTTGGAGTTCTCTGATGATTTTTCCCCGATGTAGGTGATGATCGGAAAGACACTGATTTGGCCCGTCTCCATATTTTCGATCAGGTCTTTCATTCTTGTGTGGGTACTGATTCTTCCGGTCATTTCCGACTGATTTTCAATGATGGATCGCATGGAACGGCCAGGGAGCGGTTCGAGTGGAATGAAAGAATCCATGATCCGGTCAATAGGCGCATCGGATACAAGAAGATAGACGTTCGTGCCGCGCTCAGGATGGCCCTCCTTAAAATTCAGCAACTCTCGCAGACCGCTTTTTGCATACCGCTCGGAGACGACGATCGCCTGGTAATGCTGCGTAAAAAGCTGGCGGGGGATGACGTCGGGAGAAATATCTTCAAATTGATCGCCCAGTCTTCCGATAAATCTGTACGTGTAAACCGTCGCTTTTTCGGGAGCTCCTGCCTGTGTCGCGATCCCCTTTGGGTTAATCACTTGATAGTACAGCTCTTGCTTGTCAGTATTCTTGTGAGTGTCTACCCCAATCAGATTGACGATCGCCAGTTGATTGATTTCTTTCATATCCCAGCATCCAGCGAGAAGAAAGGCTAGGATCATAACAACGGGCAGCTTCCATATGGCAGGGGGCATCAGTCATTCACCTCACTTTCCGCTTGGGGCGAAAGATTCTCGGCATCGTATGCATCCACTTTTTAGGTGCACGGACCAGCGTGTCTTTCCAGTCAGATAGGACAGTCGGGGCAAGAGGAGCGAAATAGGCGGTACCAAATGAGTCCAAGGAAACGAGATGGATCAACAGGAGCAGGAAGCCGCATAAAAGGCCAAATAGCCCGATGAAGCCTGCAAGGAATAGAAAAAGGAACTGGATGATTCTCTGTGAGATGCCAAAGCTGTAATTGGGAGCGACGAAATTGGCGATGGCGGTCACAGAGACTACGATGACCATACCCGTGGAAACGAGTCCTGCTGCGACAGCAGCCTCACCGACGACCAGGGCACCGACAATAGAAATGGCTTGTCCCGCAATTCGCGGCATCCGCAGTCCCGCCTCTCGCAGTACCTCGAAAATGGTCATCATCAGGAGTGCCTCGAGAAAAGCGGGAAAAGGTACTCCTTCTCTTTGGGCGGCAAGGCTGATCAAAAGAGGTGTGGGGAGCAGCTCTTGGTTGAAGGACACGATGGAAATATACAAACCAGGCGTAAACACTGCCAAAAGAAACGACAGTATCCGCAGCCAGCGCAGCAAGGTGGCAAACTCCGCCCGTTGATAATAGTCCTCGGGGGTGACGAACATTTGAAAAAAGGTCATGGGAGCCAATATGGCGGTCGGGGTGCCCTCTGTCAAAATGGCTACTTTTCCTTCTAATAGGTGGGCAGTCACTACGTCAGGGCGCTCTGTGTTCAAGAGCGTTGGAAAAGGGGACCAAATGGTTTCCTGCAGCCATTCTTCGAGGTAAGCGCTCTCCAAGACGCTGTCTGTCTGTATGGAACGCAGACGTGAGCATATCTTATCCACCGTCTCATCTGCCGCGATAGAAGATATGTAAACGACACTGCTCGTTGTCTTTGTGGTATGGCCTATGATGATTTTTTCAAAATGGAGCCTGGGATCACGCAGGCGCTTGCGGATTAAAGAGATATTGATCTCCAGCTCTTCGGTAAAACCTTCTTGGGGACCTCGTATCGAAGTCTCCGCAGTCGGCTCGGAAATGGCGCGGGTCGGAAATTTGGCTGTATCGAGTAGGAGGCAAGTAGACAATCCGTCGATGGCGATCAGGCATTTCCCCGCTAAAATTCCTTCCACACACGCTTGTACGGATGAGGCCTGTTGTTTTTCAGCAGCAGGCAAATATTCGTTGCACCATCGGAAGCTCTCAGCGGGATCATCTGTCACGCATGGCATATGCTCAGTTAGAGGTCGGATGACAAACTGGAGCAGCTGGTTTTTGTCCACAATGCTCGACACATAGACAAGCGATATTTTGTAAGGCGAGGAGACGACAGGGTAAACGGCTACATCCATCGACAAAGACAATTTCTGCAGGACGGCATCAAGCATTGGTTACTCGCTCACTCCCTTCCAACTTTCTCCTTATTAAGACTAGTTTGTTAAGAGAGTTGCCAAAATATCCAAGGAAAGGAGAGACGGGAGGTGGAGCCTCCTTATGCAAATAAAAGACGGGTACCTCTGGCAAGCCAGAGAATGACTTGCTGAGTACCCGTTTTTCCTTACCGAACGTATATTTTTGTTTTCGCTTTCCCTTCTCTTTTCTGACCATCGCTTTCCATTTGGAAGGCTACCTCGAGATTGTAGGTGCCTTTTTTCTCTGGATGGAAGCGATAGAGATATCTGTATCCGCCGAGCTCTTCAACGTAAGTTCCGAAGATTTTATCAAGACCGGGCGATTCCAGGTGATGAGCGGATCGGAAAACGCTGGACTCTTTTGAACCATGTAGATGACATCTCTCTCTCACCTTGTATGGAAAATAGGGGGAAAACACCTTTTTGCCAGCTTTTGCTTGAATCCCGACAGGCATTTGCTATTATTAAAACAAGTGTTTGTCATAGGAGTGAATGACAACTGAATAAGTTAGTACAAACAGGTCCTTGTTTCTGCGAAATCCTTTTGCAGGAGCAAGGTTAAAAGGGAAGTTTGGTGAAATGCCAACGCGGTCCCGCCACTGTAAGAGAGGAGCTTTTCTTCACGGCGTCTGCCATCCACTGCCCAGTAGGGAGCGGGAAGGAGAAGGAAAGCGATGATCCTCGAGCCAGGAGACCTGCCTGTTTTTGTGTTTACACTGATTTCCTTCGGGTCAAAGGAAGAGGTGAGGATCGTTGCTTGCTTGCCATCCGCGCTTTGTTTTCCTTTTTTTGCATGAGGGAGAACAAAGCGTTTTTTTATTTGATTTTCAGGAGGATTTTGTATGAGTAAACAAGACGCAAAACGAGGCTTGCTGCTGGTCTATACAGGAGACGGAAAAGGGAAGACGACGGCGGCGCTCGGGCTGGCTGTACGTGCGACGGGACGTGGGAAAAAAGTGCTGATGGTGCAGTTCATCAAATCACCGGATCGTACCTATGGCGAAAAGCTCGTGTTTGACAAGATTGGCATCGACATCGTGCAGAAAGGAATTGGCTTTACCTGGACGAAGACGCCAGAAGAGCATCGCGAGGCGCTGCAAGCTGCGTGGGGCTATGCAAAAGAGCAGCTCCTTCACGGGGGCTACGATGTCGTGATTTTCGATGAGCTGAACAATGCGCTGGCGATCGACCGCTTCCCGATTGATGACGTGCTGCCGCTGGAAGACGTCCTAGAGACGATCAAAAGCAGACCGAAGCACATTCACCTCGTAATTACCGGACGCAGCGCCAAGCAGGAGATCATGGACATGGCAGATCTGGTCACAGAGATGAAGCCGATCAAGCACTATTACGACGAAGGAATTCCTGCCGTCCTTGGAGTGGAATTCTGATGAACGTCATAGAAACGTTTGGGCATGGAGGGAACCTGCTGACAGCTTCAGAGCGATTTGGAGTGTCTCCGGGGGACTTTCTCGATTACAGCGCTAATATCAATCCGCTCGGGATGCCAAAGAGTGTCAAACGAATGCTGGTGGCTTCCATTGCCGATGTCACGCAGTATCCAGACCCTGGGCATCGAGTATTCCGGGCCGCTTTGGCTACACGTCTGGGCTTGCCAAAAGAGTGGCTCTTGCCAGCGAATGGAGCAGCGGAAGCTATGGCACTGGCAATACTAGGGCTTCAACCGCAGACGGTCGGAGTAGTCTATCCGTGCTTTTCCGAATACGCGCAGCTGGCCACCCAATTTGGTGCAAAAGTCGTCAGCTGCTACGGCGTGGAAGAAAACGGCTATAAGCCAGAGATGGTCGAGGTGTACCGATTGTTCGAAGCGGCGGATCTGGTTTTCGTCGGATCTCCGAACAATCCGACGGGCATTTTGTACCAGCCGGATGAGCTTGTGAAAATGGCGGACTGGGCGGAGCAGACGAAGACGTGGCTGGTCGTGGATGAAGCGTTTCTCGACTTCGTGGAGGAGGAGAGACAGTATACGCTGGCCGATCAGCTGGAAAGCTTTCCACGCGTCATCCTCATGCGTTCCATGACCAAGATGTACGCGATCCCCGGACTGAGGCTCGGCTATGCCATAGCGCATCCAGATGTGATCTGTCGGATGCGTGAAAAGCAGGTGAGCTGGAGTGTGAATGCACTGGCGCTGCGGGCAGGCGAGCTGTGTCTGCAGGAGCAGGAGTACGAGACAAAGACGCGAGAGCTGATTGCCGGGGAACGGACGTTCCTCACCAGCTTCATTCGGGAAGAGCTGGGGTGGAAGGTATGGGCTGGGGAAGCCAACTTCCTGCTGGTTCGCTCTCCCAAAGAGAAGACAGCGGAGCAATTGCAAGAGCTGCTCGGCAAAAAAGGAATCCTGATCCGCAGCTGTGCCATGTATCCCGGCTTGACTGCCCATGATGTACGCTTGGCTGTTCGTGGTCGAGAGGAAAACGAACAGCTCGTGTCAGCCCTGCTTGACATCTGGTGCGGCGGGAGGTGGGAGCGATGAGTCTCATCCTCGTAACAGGCGGAGTGCGTTCTGGAAAGAGTCGATTTGCAGAGGAGCTGGCAGAAAAGACGAGCCAATCAGTCCTCTATGTAGCAACGGGTGAAGCCTGGGATGAAGAAATGACAGCGAGAATCGCGCTGCATCAGGCACGTCGCCCCGCCAGCTGGGGATGTGTAGAGGTAGGAGGGCGTTTGACCGCAACTATTGCTTCAGCAGTCGGCTATGAGGTGGTGCTGATCGATTGCCTGTCGACTTGGGTGAGCAATCGGCTGATGGGCGTACCCGAGCAGGAGCTGCGAAGCGAGGCCATTACGCGGGAAGTGCTTCGTGACGCGCAGGAATGGCTGGAGACGATAAAGGCAGCTCGTCAAAAGCAGACGGTCATCGTCGTTACCAGCGAGGTCGGACTCGGTGGAGTAGCCTTGAGCCGACTGGGGCGCTGGTTCGCCGATGTGCTGGGAGACGTCAATCAAATGACGGCAAGGCAGGCGGATGCTGTCTACGCGGTGTTGTCCGGGATTCCTTGGAGGATAAAAGGATGAATGCGTTGTGGCATGCGATTGCGTTTTTTACGAGAATTCCCGTCCCGTGGCTGAAGCCTTCGGATACGGCTTGGAAGAAGAGTGTCAATGGGTATCCCGTTGTAGGGATCGTAATCGGGCTGATTTTATTGGCCGTACATCAAGCTGCCCTGCACCTGTTTAGTCCTTTTTTGGCAGCTGTTCTGACTCTCGTGATATGGGTGTACATGACGGGAGGACTTCATCTGGATGGGTGGATGGATTTGGCGGATGGTCTGGGCAGCAGCCGACCGCGGGAGCAAATTCTCGCCATTATGAAAGACAGCCGTGTAGGTGCGATGGGCGTGCTGGCAGCGATTCTGCTGCTGCTGCTCAAAACGGCTTCCCTGGCTGAACTGGCTTCTGCCAAATGGGCGCTGCTCGTCCTTGTGCCATTCGCGGCGAGGACGCATGTGCTGCTGTCGATCCGCTTTTGGCCGTATCTATCCGCTGAGAAAGGGATTGGCAAGGGCATCAGCGAGGGGCTGTCCTCATTTGCGATCTGGCTCAGCTATCTCTTCTTGCTCGCAGCTGGATGGTTTGTCGGTGGATGGGCAGCGGTGGCAGCCATCGCGGTATCGCTGCTGTTTGCCCTGTGGTTTTCGCGTACGGTCGCAGGCAAGCTTGGAGGTCTGAACGGCGACTGCTACGGGGCTGTGATCGAGAGCAGCGAGGCAGTCATGCTGCTCGTATTGGCAGGGAGCTGGTGGAGATGAAATGGCTCTGGATACGCCACGCAGAGACAGAAATGAATCGGCAAAAGCGGTATTTAGGCCACAGTGATGTCTCTTTGAACGAGCAAGGGCTGCATGAAGCAGAGGAACTCGCACAGAGACTGGCGGGGGATGAGTATGGTTCTGTTCAGCTCTATTCCAGTGATTTGCAGCGCTGCGTGCAGACGGCGAAGCCCCTCGCGTCTCGCCGGGGAGTGCCGATCGTAACGGTTCCTGCGCTGCGAGAGCTGTCCTTTGGCCAATGGGAGCTGCTTACATACGACGAACTGATGCAAAAAGACAAAGAGCGGGCAACACAGTGGTACAAAGATCCCTTTGCGAACAGCCCGCCAGACGGCGAAAGCTTGCTGCAGCTGGGGGAGCGGGTCGACGGGTGGCTGCGCGGAATGCTTCGTGAAGCACTCGCGCAAAAGCAAGGAACGACAAAGGTATTGGTCACGCACGGGGGCGTTATCCGCTGGTTTCAGTCAGCCTGGCTTTTGCAGGATCCAAGTCGCTATTGGCAGACAGAAGGCTTGAAAAACGGCGAAGCCATGCTCGTGGAATGGAACGGCCAATGCTTTGTAAAGCAATCTCTTAGAAACGAGAGAGGATCAAGATGAACGAGGCTTTGATATTGGGTGCAGCCTACCTGATTGATCGGGTGGTAGGTGATCCGCGCGGCTTGACGCATCCTGTTGTCATCATTGGCTGGTGGATTTCACGGTTAGAGACTGTCATCCGCGCACGAGTCAAAAAGGAAGAGCATTTGAAAAGGGCGGGGCTCTTGTTTCCGCTGCTGATTGTCACAGGCAGCTATGCAGCAGTGTGGCTGATCGTCTGGGTTGCCGCATGGATTCATCCCCTCCTTGGCTGGTGCGTAAGTGCCTGGTTCATTTCGACGACGATCGCGACAAAAGGCTTGGCAGATGCGGGCTTGGACATTGCGAAGCATTTGCTGGCAGGTGACTTTGCACAGGCGAGGCGCTCGCTCTCGATGGTAGTCGGTCGCGATACCGAACATTTGGACGAATCGGAAATTTGCAGGGGTGCAGTGGAGACGGTGGCGGAAAACATCGTGGATGCGATCGTTTCTCCCCTGATCTACGCAGCCATCGGAGGTGCACCCTTGGCGATGGCGTATCGGGCAGCCAATACGCTGGATTCGATGGTGGGCTACAAGAATGAAAAGTATCTGAATCTTGGCTGGGCGTCTGCCCGCTTTGATGACGTACTGAACTACATTCCTGCTCGGCTCACGGCCCTTCTGCTGGTGTTGGCAAGTCAACTGGCGAATCTGGACTATCGGCAGTGCTGGGCGATGATTCGCCGTGACGCGCATTTGCATCCAAGCCCAAACAGCGGTCTGCCAGAAGCAGGCGTGGCAGGGGCTCTAGGGGTGCAGCTGGGCGGTCTGAATTTTTATCAGGGAGTCCCGTCCAATCGAGCGAGGATGGGTGATCCGCTAAGACCCTTGAGTTCAGGAGATATTCAGGCGACCGTCCGACTGATGTATTTGGTTTCCTTGCTATGTCTACTCATTTGTATGGCGATAGCTTTCATGCTGGGGTAACGTGTCAAACGCATAGAAACCGTGAGAGAAAGTACGAAAAAGGAGCGCTGGCATCGCCAGTGGAGAGGAGGGGCCGTATGAGCGGCAAGTTGTTTGTGATCGGGTTTGGCCCGGGAAGTTTTGAGCATATCACCAAACGGGCGCGGGAAGCGATTCAGGAGTCGGATGTCATCATTGGCTACTCGACATATGTGGATCTGATTCGCGAGCTGTTGACAGATCAGGAAGTGGTCAGCACCGGGATGACCGAAGAGGTGACTCGTGCACGGGAGGCCGTGCGACAAGCTGAGGAGGAGGGCAAAAAGGTAGCCGTGATCTCCAGTGGCGACGCCGGTGTATACGGCATGGCTGGTCTGGTTTACGAAGTCCTGGTGGAAAAGGGCTGGACGGAAGCGACCGGGGTTCCCATCGAGATCGTACCGGGAATCTCAGCGATCAACTCCTGTGGTGCGATTTTGGGCGCACCCATCATGCATGATGCCTGCACGATCAGTCTCAGTGACCATTTGACGCCGTGGGAGCTGATCGCCCGCCGGATCGATGCGGCAGGGATGGCAGACTTCGTCATCGCGCTGTACAACCCGCGCAGTGGTCGCCGTACGCGCCAGATTGTAGAAGCACAGCGCATTTTGCTCCAATACCGCTCGCCGGACACGCCTGTCGGGATCGTCAAAAGTGCGTTTCGCGAACGGGAGCATGTCGTAGTCACTACGCTTGCCCAGATGCTCGAGCACGATATCGGCATGCTGACGACCGTGATTATCGGCAACACCTCGACGTTTGTTTACGATGGAAAGATGATTACCCCGCGCGGCTACCAGCGTAAATACACCTTGTCTGCGGATGAACAGCCGCTTAAGCCGCATCAGCGTTTGCGTGTAGAGAATGAGCCGTGGTCGCTGGAGGCGGCGGAAGAAGCCGAGATGAGGCCAGAAGCGGCAGGCTCGATCGCATCTGCTCCATCCGCCCGCGAAGAGAAGGGCAGTAAGTCGGTGACGCTCTCCCTGCCATTGGAAGGGCCAGTCGCATCCAGCCTAGCGGATACCTCTACTACGACGGCGACAGCTGTTTTGGAGGCACCGCCTGCGGCAGAGTCTAAGGCAACACCGCTGGATTGGGCGATGCAGGCACTGACCATTGCCAATGAAGCCAAAGGAATCGTCACGCCACAGAGCGCGAGTCCAGCTGCGCGTACCGCATCCTCCTTTGTGCCGGAAATGATTTTCGAGTGTGCGGTCAGCCCGGGTGTTGCGAACAAAAAGATAACGCCGCAGCAGATGATGGCACTCGCCGAGGTAGCCGGGGAAAAAGGCGAACTGGAGTACACGCCGCATCATCAGATTATTCTGCGGGTCCCGACTGCCAATCCGGATGGTATCACGACAAAGCTCCGTCAGCTCGGACTGATTCTGAGCCCGATTGGTGACGTCGTATCGGTGAAAGCATGCGATTTTTGCGATGGCGAGAAAAAGGATGGTATTCCGTTCGCGGAAGAGCTGCATCAAAAGCTGGGCGGCAAGGAAATGCCCAAGGAGCTGAAAATCGGCTTCAACGGCTGCGGGATGGCCTGCTACGGCGCAGTCAAGGAGGATATCGGAATCGTGTTTCGCAAAGGCAAGTTCGATCTGTTCCTCGGAGCGAAAACAGTCGGACGCAACGCGCATTCCGGTACCCCGGTCGCTGAGGGCATCCCGAAGGAAGAGATCGTCTCCGTGGTGGAGCGCATCGTGACGCGTTTCAAACAGGAAGCCTTCCCGAACGAGCGATTCCACAAGTTTTTCCAACGGGTAGGCGAGCTGGAAGGCTACGCTTGGCGCGAACCAGCGAAAGCAGAGATTGAAAACGCGGCTTGCGGCGACTAGCAGCGCTGACCTTTCGCCATACAACCAAACAGAATTCAGGAGGAGATTACATGGACGCAGTATTATTTGTCGGACACGGAAGCAAAGACCCAGAGGGGAATGAAGAAATTAGGCAGTTTGTGAATTCACTTGCACCCGAGCTGGATGTACCGATCATTGAGACGTGTTTCCTGGAGTTCGAACGCCCGGACATGCTGCAAGGGCTGAACACCTGCGTCAAACGCGGAGCGACGCGCGTAGCCGTCATCCCGATCATTCTGTTCTCGGCAGGACATGCGAAAATCCACATTCCTGCGGCAATCGATGAGGCGAAGGAGCTGCATCCGCACGTCCAGTTCATCTACGGACGCCCGATCGGGATTCACGATGAAGTCATCAACATCCTGACGACCCGGATGAACGATGCTGGCTTTGCCTCTGGCGAAGAGCATGAAGACCTGGCTGTTCTCGTGATTGGACGCGGCAGCAGCGATGCAGATGCCAACAGCGATATTTACAAAATGTCCCGACTGTTCTGGGAGCGCTATAAAGCGAAGTGGGTGGAAACGGCGTTCATGGGTGTGACCTATCCGCTTTATGACGAAGGAATCGAGCGCTGCCTGAAGCTGGGTGCACGCCATGTTGTGGTGCTGCCTTACTTCCTGTTCACTGGGGTATTGATCAAGCGGATGAGCGATCAGCTGGAGCAGTTCCGTGCGAAATATCCAGACGCACAGTTCACGATGGCGGAGTATTTCGGATTCCATCCCCTGCTGAAAGAGGTGCTGAAAGACCGCGTGGAGGAAGCCTTGCACGGCGAAGTCAAGCTGAACTGCGACACCTGTCAGTACCGACTGGCAGCGATGGAGCACATCGATCATCACCATCACCACCACGATGACGAACACGGACATCATCACCATCATCATGGGCATCACCACCACCACGATCATGACCATGACCATGAACACGATCACAAGCACGACCACGACCACGTGACCAAGTAGGAGGTACGACACATGATTCTCGTATTGGCTGGAACGAGCGATGCGCGGGAGCTGGCAATCATGATTCAACAAGCCGGTTACGAGCTGCTCACGACAGTGGTGACGGACAACGCCGCCAAAAGCATGGAGGAAGCGGGGGTCCCCGTTCAGGTAGGCCGATTGACCGCTGCGGATATTCAGGCACTGATCGTGGAAAAAGGCGTGCGGGCAGTCGTCGATGCCAGTCATCCATTTGCAGAGGAAGCATCCAAAAATGCGATGGCGGCTGCGAAGGCAGCTGAGGTTCCTTACATTCGCTACGAGCGGGAAAGCCTTTCTGCGCCGGGCAGCGAAAAGCTGATCATGGTGGATGACTACGTGCAGGCGGCTGAGCTGGCTGCTGACAAACGCGGAGTCATCATGCTGACGACTGGAAGCAAGACGCTGAAGACCTTTACAGACAGATTGCTTGGACTGCCAGAAACGACGTTGGTAGCGAGAATGCTGCCGCGCATTGATAACATGCAAAAATGCGAAGAGCTGGGGCTCGAACAGAAAAACATCGTCGCGATGCAGGGGCCATTTTCCAAAGAGCTGAACAAAGCCCTCTACGACCATTACGGCGTGACGCTGATGATTACCAAGGAGAGCGGCAAGGTAGGCGCCTTTGATGAAAAGGTGGAGGCTGCGCTTGAGATGGGGATCGAAACAATCGTCATCGGCCGCCCTCAGATCGACTATGGCACCAAGTTCTCTGATTACGAAAATGTGCTGGGCCAATTGAACCTAGTAACAGGAGGAAACTAACCATGGATTTTCGTACAGATTTCAAACCAGTGACGGTACAGCCGCAAGAAATTGAAGACCTGAGCTTCCAGATGATCGCTGACGAGCTGGGCGAGCATCCTTTTACCGATGAGCAGTTCCCTGTCGTACAGCGCGTCATCCACGCATCCGCAGACTTTGATCTCGGACGCAGCCTGGTATTCCACAAGGATGCCATCCATTCAGGGATTGCAGCCATCCGCAGCGGGAAAAAGGTCGTAGCTGACGTGCAGATGGTGCAAGTGGGGATCAGCAAAAACCGCATCGAAAAATATGGCGGCGAGGTAAAGGTATACATCTCCGACCGCGATGTCATGGAGGAAGCAAAGCGCCTGAACACCACGCGTGCGATTATCTCCATGCGCAAAGCGATCAAGGAAGCGGACGGCGGCATTTACTGCATCGGAAATGCGCCTACCGCCCTGCTCGAGCTGATCCGCTTGG
The DNA here is from genome assembly GCF_046622605.1 of Brevibacillus centrosporus. Lineage (NCBI taxonomy): Bacteria > Bacillati > Bacillota > Bacilli > Caryophanales > Paenibacillaceae > Brevibacillus > Brevibacillus centrosporus. The sequence continues at coordinate 1,357,159 of NZ_CP176856.1, forward strand.
TGAAAGAAGGCGAAGCAAAACCAGGCCTCGTCATCGGAATGCCAGTTGGCTTTGTATCCGCTGCTGAGTCCAAGGAAGAGCTGGCGAAGCTGGACATTCCGTTCATTACGAACATCGGACGCAAAGGCGGCAGTACGGTAACGGTTGCGGCATTGAATGCGATCTCCATCATGGCGGAACGGTTGGACTAAAACCATGGCGGCAAAAGCAGCGACGGATGATAAAGAGGCAAAACCCCTTCGCCACGGTTATACAACAGGATCCTGCGCAACGGCGACGACGAAGGCTGCTTTGATCGCGCTGATCACCCAAGAGCCGCAGCGGGAAGCAACGATTCGTCTGCCGATCGGTGAAACCGTGACTTTCCAGATGGAGAGCTGCGAGTTCACCGAAGCTATGGCGACTGCGTCTACTATCAAGGATGGCGGTGACGACCCGGATGCTACGCACGGTGCCTTGATCATCAGTACGGTGGAGTGGCTGGATGAGCCGGGAATCATTTTGGACGGAGGAGTCGGTGTAGGACGGGTGACCAAGCCAGGGCTCCCTGTCCCTATCGGCGGGGCGGCGATCAATCCCGTTCCGCGAAAAATGATCCGCGAAGCCGCGCAGGAGGTCCTTGATCAGTTTGAAATCGATCGGGGAATCAAGATTGTGATCTCTGTGCCAGCTGGTGAAGAGATTGCAAAGAAAACGTTGAACGGAAGGCTCGGCATACTCGGTGGCATCTCCATTTTGGGGACGCGCGGTATCGTGGTGCCGTTTTCCACTTCTGCCTACAAGGCGAGTGTGGCACAGGCTGTCAATGTCGCCAAGGAAGCTGGCTGCGAGCATATCGTCCTTTCTACAGGAGGCAAAACCGAAAGCTACGGGATCGAGATGTACCCTGAGCTATCGGAGGAGGCCTTTGTAGAAATGGGCGATTTCGTCGGTTTTTCCCTGCAGCAATGCAAGCGCAAGAAAATGAAGAAGGTGACGCTCGTCGGGATGATGGGCAAGTTCTCCAAGGTCGCGCAGGGAGTCATGATGGTGCATTCCAAAAGCGCGCCCATAGACTTTGGACATCTCGCCCAGATGGCGGAGCAAGCAGGAGCATCCGAAGAGCTGCTCGTCCAGATTCGCGAGGCGAATACAGCTGCGCAGGTCGGCGATTTGATGGCTGACACGCCTGCCTTCTTTGAAATTATGTGCGAAAAATGCTGCCGTGCCGCCCTGAAGGAAGTAGGCGGCGGGATCGAGGTGGAGACCGTGATCATTACGATGAAAGGGTCCCTGTTGGGAAAGGTGACGATCGATGACACAGACCATGAAAGTGATCGGGATCGGGGATGACGGACAGCAAAGCCTGCTGCCGTTGTACCGTTCATGGATAGAAGAAAGTGAACTATTAGTCGGCGGCGAGAGACATCTGTCGTTTTTCCCTGAGTACGCTGGCGAAAAACGTGTGCTAAAAGGTGGACTCACGGCGTTGGTAGAAGAGCTGCGCAGCGAGACGAGAAAGACTGTGATTCTCGCATCGGGCGACCCGATGTTCTACGGAATCGGCAGTCTACTCGCCAAAAAGCTGAACGTGGAGATTTATCCGCATCACAGCTCAATTCAGCTCGCCTTTGCCAAAATGGGAGAAGCGTGGCAGGATGCGGCGCTGCTGAGCGTACACGGCCGCAGCATCAAGGGGCTGGCGCAGCGCATCGACGGCAAGGAAAAAGTGGCTTTGTTGACGGACGCCCAAAACAGTCCAGCAGCGATTGCAGGCTACCTGCTGTCGTTTGGGATGACGGAGTACGACGCGTTTGTAGCGGAAAATCTGGGGAGCGACGAGGAAAAAACGGGATGGTACACGCTGGATGAAATGGCCGACGGCGTCTTTTCCGATCTGAATGTCGTCATCCTGAAAAAGCGTCGGGAAAGTCCGGTTTGGCCTTTTGGCATCGCAGATGAGGAATTTTCCCAGCGCAAGCCAGACAAAGGTTTGATCACGAAAAAAGAAGTGCGCATTCTGAGCATTGCTCAGCTGCAGCTACATGCCAAGAGCATCATGTGGGACATCGGTACCTGCACAGGCTCGGTAGCGATTGAGGCGGCGCGTATCGCACGGGAAGGCGAAGTATACGGCGTTGAGAAAAACGCGGATGACCTGGAAAACTGCCGCCAGAATATGGCCAAGTTTCGCACGGATCTGACCGTGGTACATGCGCGGGCGCCACACGGTTTGGACCAGTTCCCGGACCCGGATGCCGTCTTCATCGGGGGAAGCGGAGGAGAGCTTCGCGAGCTTTTGAACATCTGCTGCACACGTCTGCGTCCAAATGGCCGGATCGTAGTGAACGCCGCTACCATCGAAACGCTGTATGAGGCGACACAGGCTTTTGCAGCAGAGGGCTTTGAGACGTCCGTCACGCTCGCACAGCTGTCGCGCAGCAAGCCGATCTTGTCTCTGACTCGATTTGAAGCACTAAATCCGATCTACATCATCACAGCATGGGCCAAAAAGGTCGAGGAAGAAAAAGGGGGAGACAGCAAGTGACCAAGATCGGTACCTTGTACGGACTGGGAGTAGGTCCCGGCGATCCAGAGCTGATTACGGTAAAGGCGTTTCGTCTGCTGCAGCAAACGCCGGTTATCGCCTATCCGAAAAAGCGAATGGGCAGCAAGAGCTACGCGCACCAAATCGCGGAGATGTATGTGCAGCCTGCTGCCGGCAATAAGGAAATGCTCGGGCTCGTTTTCCCGATGACCCGTGATCCGGAGATTTTGGAGCGCGAATGGAACAACACGGTGGAGCTGGTCTGGGAGCGTCTCTCCGAGGGCAAGGACGTGGCGTTCGTCACAGAGGGCGATCCGATGTTCTACAGCACCTTTATCCATATGATGCGCGTGATGCAGGAGGAGCACCCCGAGGTACCGATCGTGACCGTTCCAGGCGTTTCCTCGTTTTTGGGAGCGGCTTCCCGCTTTAATCTGCCGCTCGCAGACGGCGACGAGCAGATCGGGATCATCCCGGCGACGGAAGACAGGGAAGCGATGCGTCAGGCGATTGCGTCACACGACTGCGTCATCTTCCTGAAAGTGGCGAAAGTGCTCCCGATGATCATCGGACTTCTGAAAGAAATGAATCTGGTGGACAAAGCTGCTGTTGCTACGAAAGTGACCTCTTCAGAGGAAATGGTGTGGACAGATGTTCGGGAGCTGGAGCGCGCTGAGCTCAGCTATCTTACCTTGATGGTGGTGAAAAAATCATGAAGCTGTACATCGTAGGCGCAGGCCCGGGCGATCCCGATCTCATTACGGTAAAAGGCTTGAAGCTCTTGCAAAAGGCAGACGTGATTCTCTATACGGACTCTCTCGTAAACGAGGATTTGGTAGCCTTGGGCAATCCGGATGCGGAGGTACTGCAAAGCTCTGGCATGGCTTTGGAAGAAATGGTAGAGCTGATGGTAGATCGCGTGAGCCAGGGCAAAACGGTCGTGCGTTTGCAGACAGGCGATCCGTCCGTGTACGGAGCGATTATGGAGCAGATCGCGCTCTTGAAAGCAGCGGGTGTGGAAGTGGAGATTGTCCCTGGCGTGAGCTCCGTATTCGCAGCAGCGGCAGCAGTAGGTGCCGAGCTGACCATTCCCGAGCTGACACAGACCTTGATCCTGACTCGTGCCGAAGGGCGTACGCCTGTGCCAGAGCGGGAAAAGCTGCGTGCACTCGCGGAGCATCATAGCACCTTGGCCCTGTATTTGAGCGCTACCTTGACCAAAAAGGTCGTGCGTGAGCTGGTAGAGGCGGGCTGGAGCGAGGACACACCTGTCGCAGTGGTGCAGCGTGCAAGCTGGCCGGATCAGTTCATCCTGCGTACGACGCTGAAAAACCTCGACGAAGACATGGGCAAAAACGGAATCCGCAAGCATGCCATGATCCTGGCTGGTTGGGCACTTGATCCCCATATCCACGAGAAAAACGAGCAGTACCGCTCGAAGCTTTATGACAAAACCTTCACGCACGGGTACAGAAAAGGTGTGAAAGAGTAATGGTCATTGAACTAAAAGAGGGAGAAATCCCGGTCATCCAGCAGCGCGGGGATTACGCGATCGTGGCGATTACCAAGCATGGCGTCGAGATGGCACGCGATCTGGCGCAGAAGTTTCCGGGGACGGACCTGTACTACATGAGCAAGTTTGAGCGCGGAGATGAAGAATTGCGCGGGATTCAGCTGTTTACGAACAGCGTGCGGATGCTGTTTCCCGCCCTCTGGCCTGCGTATAAAGGTCTTATTATCATCATTTCGCTGGGAGCTGTCGTGCGGATGATCGCACCGCTTTTGGAGGACAAGAAAAAGGATCCGGGAGTCGTCGTAGTCGATGATCGCGGAGAAAACGTGATCAGCGTGCTGTCCGGTCACCTCGGCGGGGCAAACGAGCTGGCACGCGAGGTAGCGGCAGTCATGGGTGCACGCCCGATCATAACAACGGCCTCCGATGTACAGAAGACGATTCCGGTGGACTTGTTCGGACGCCGCTTCGGCTGGGAGTGGGATTCGGCTGAAAAGCTAACGCCAGTCAGTGCATCCGTAGTGAACGAGGAACGAGTGGCTGTTGTGAATGAATCCGGGGAACGAGACTGGTGGATGCACGATACGCCCATGCCTCCCTCTATCCAGGAGTACCCGACCATCGCAGAGGCACAGGCAGCCGAGCCGCAAGCCGCTCTGGTCGTCACGCACCGACTGCTTCAGCCAGAGGAGCAGTCGATCCTGGACAACGGTGTGCTGTACCGTCCAAAGGTGATCGTGCTGGGGATGGGCTGCAATCGTGGCACATCGTCGGAAGAGATCGAAGCCGTGATCAAGGAGACGCTGGATGAACTGCAATTCTCGATCAAAAGCGTAAAGGCGCTCGCCACTATCGAGCTGAAGAAGGACGAAGCCGGGCTGATCGCCGTCTGCGAAAAATACGGCTGGCCCTTTGTCTGGTACTCACCTGAGCAATTGAACCAGGCAGCGATCGAGGACCCATCGGAGACGGTATTTAAATACACAGGCGCCTATGGTGTGAGCGAACCGGCAGTCAAGCTGTATGCGGGTGTTGAGAAGCTGGTGCTGACGAAGAAAAAATCAGGAAATACAACGATATCCGTCGGCTTGATGCCGTATGGGAAGGAGGAGCGCTCATGAGCGAAAGTCGACGCATCGGTATCGCCGGGGCGAGCATAGGCGAAAGTCGACGCATTGTTATCGCCGGAACCGGAAGCGGAGCAGGCAAGACGACGGTGACCATCGGACTGATGGCGGCACTGAAGCGCATGGGGCACGTCGTGCAAGGCTTCAAATGCGGCCCTGACTATATCGATCCGACCTACCATACAGCGGTGACGGGGCGTGCCTCACGCAATTTGGACAGCTTCATGCTCTCCCATGACACGGTCAAGGAGATTTTCGTTCGTGGGTCGGCGGGCGCGGACATTTCCATCATCGAGGGTGTCATGGGAATGTACGACGGAAAGGAAGCGACCAGCGACAAAGGAAGCACAGCAGAGATCAGCATTTTGACAGGCTCACCCGTCTTGCTCGTGGTCAACTGCCAGAGCATGGCGCGCAGTGCAGCAGCTATCGTCAAAGGCTTTCAGCTCTTGAATCCTGCGGCACGAATCGTCGGCGTCATTGCTAACAAGGTCGGCAGCGAAGGCCATCACAAAATCGTCAAGGCAGCCATCGAGCAGGAGTGCGGGATTCCGGTGGTCGGCTACCTGAAGCGGGAGAACGAGCTGGAGATTCCAGAGCGGCATCTTGGCCTGGTTCCTTCTGTAGAGCGTGGAGAGCTGTCTCCTTTGTTCGAGAAGCTGGCGGATCTGATTGGGGAAACGGTAGACCTGGAGCTGATCTGGGAGCTGGCGAAAGCGGAGGAGCTTAAGGCAGAGCCGAAGCTGTTTGCACCAATCGCTGCACAGATGCCGGAAGAAAAAAGTGTCACGATCGCCGTGGCCAAGGATTCGGCCTTTCATTTTTACTATCCAGAAAACCTGGAGCTTCTGGAAGCGTACGGTGCCAAGCTGCATTTCTTTTCACCGCTAGCCGGGGAGACAGTTCCACCTGAGGCGGACGGATTGTACATAGGGGGCGGCTTCCCGGAGGAGTTTGCCTCCGAGCTTTCCCAAAATCAAACGGTACTGGAATCGTTCCGCACAGCCGTTGGCGGCGGACTGCCGACGCTGGCTGAGTGCGGCGGGTTCATGTTTTTGACGGAAGCCATCGTAACGACGGATGGAGAGAGCTATCCGATGGTCGGACTGATCCCAGGTAAAGTGACGATGCAAAAGAAACTGGCTGCACTGGGCTATCGCGAGGTGCGTGGAAAAGAAGGAAACTTCCTCCTGGATACCGAGCAGCAGGCAAAAGGACATGAATTCCACTACTCCACGTACGCTACGGATGCCGAGCTGCCGCATGCCTACGAGACAAAGGGCCTTCGCGGGACCAAACCGGAGGGCTTTGCAGCGGGGAATCTGGTTGCAGGCTATACGCATCTGCACTTTGGCTCGAATCCAGAGCTGGTTACGCGCTGGATCGAACGCTGCCTGGAGGTGGGCGCGCGTGCCTAAAGCCCTTCCGTTGATGATTCAAGGGACCAGCTCGGATGCGGGGAAAAGCGCCATCGCGACTGCCTTTTGCCGAATATTCGCCCAGGCAGGTCATAAGACAGCTCCTTTCAAATCGCAAAACATGGCACTCAACTCCTACGTGACGATCGACGGCAAGGAAATCGGAAGGGCGCAGGGCGTGCAGGCAGAAGCGGCAGGAGTGCTCGCCACGACGGATATGAACCCCATCCTGATCAAGCCGACGCGGGACTCCGAGTCGCAAATCGTGGTCAACGGAGAGCCGTACGGAAACATGAAAGCGATGGCGTATCGCACCGAATTTTACGATCAAGGCTTGCGAATCATCAGCGAGTCCTATGCTCGACTGTCAGAAAGCTACGACCGAATCGTAATTGAAGGCGCGGGAAGTCCGGCGGAAATCAATCTGAACGACCGTGAGCTGGTCAACATGCGAGTGGCCCGTCTGACGAATGCACCTGTCATTCTAGTAGCGGATATCGAGCGGGGCGGCGTCTTTGCCAGTCTGGTGGGGACGCTTCAGCTGCTTGAGCCACAGGACCGGGAGCGGGTGATCGGAGTCGTCATCAACCGTTTTCGCGGAGACCTGACGCTTTTGCAGTCGGGCCTGGATTGGTTTGAGGAGTATACAGGCAAGCCTGTGCTCGGTGTCGTTCCCTTTATCCCTGATTTGTGGATCGATGCGGAGGATTCGCTCATCCTGCATCGCTACCAGGGTCAGCGGGAGACACCGAGAGATATTGATATCGCAGTCATACGGTACCCGCGCATTTCCAACTTTACGGACGTCGATCCGTTTTTTGTGGAGCCGGATTGCCGCATGCGTTTTGTCAGCCGTCTGGAAGAGCTCGGTGACCCTGATCTGATCGTTCTGCCGGGCAGCAAAAACACGCTGGAGGATTTGCAGTTCTTGCGGGAAACAGGCTTGGCAGAGCGCATCCACGAGCTGCATAGCGGAGGAAAGACGTATGTAGTTGGTCTTTGCGGCGGCTATCAAATGCTAGGCCAGTCCATTCATGATCCAGATGGGGTGGAGTCGCCGCTGCGCGAGATGGCAGGGCTTGGCCTGATCCCGATGGTTACGACCATGGAGCCGCGCAAGACGACAGTACTCTCTCGCGGTACTGCCCGTTTTGCTGGCCACCTGCTTGAATTGGAAGGCTACGAGATTCACATGGGGCAATCAGTCTACACAGAGAACGACGCACCGTTTATTCAGCTTGCGGATCGCACGGACGGCTATTGCACGCAGGAGAGGAAGCTCATCGGGACGTATTTCCACGGATTATTCCACAACGATGAATTCCGCACACAGCTGCTCAATGCCATTCGACAACAGAAAGGACTTTCCCCGATCATGGATCGCCCGTCCTTTGTGGCGCTGCGGGAGCAAGGCTACGATCTGTTGGGCGATACCGTCCGCAAGCACGTCAACATAGAGGCTATCGAAGAGCAAATGAGGCTTTATCAGGAAAAAGAGGTGCATGCAGGATGACAGATTCCACGAAACAGCTTATCGCGATTGAGCCAATAAATGAAGAAGCGGCAGCACAAGCCAGACAGCATATCGATCAATTGACCAAGCCGCTTGGCAGCCTGGGACGTTTGGAAACGCTGGCAGTCGAGCTGGCTGCAATGACAGGTATGGCGTTCCCGGCCGTGACCCCACCAGGAGTCATCGTCTTTGCTGCAGATCACGGTGTTGCGACTGAAGGCGTGTCCGCTTATCCGCAGGAAGTAACCGCCCAAATGCTGCTGAACCTGACGAGGGGTGGAGCAGGGATCAACGTGTTTGCGCGTCAGATCGGTGCCTTGCAGAAATTCGTAGACGTAGGGGTAGCGGTGGAGATCGATGCACCTGGCATCACCAAAAAGCGCATCAAGGCTGCGTCGGGAAATATCCTGCGGGAAGCCGCTATGACTCGCGAGGAGGCGGAGAGCGCCATCCAGATCGGTATGGACACGGCCCTCGAGATCGTGGAAGAGGGAGCGAAAGTTCTAATCGTCGGGGAAGTAGGCATCGGCAATACGACCGCGAGCAGTGCGATCCTGTCTGCTTTGACGGGCGCAGACCCGGATGAGATCGTGGGACGCGGAACCGGTCTGACGGATGAGGGCTGGCAGCGAAAAAAAGCAGTGGTGAGAGAAGCGCTCGCGCTGCATCGACCAGATGCCGATGATCCAATCGATGTGCTGGCAAAGGTAGGCGGGATGGAAATCGGGGCGATGGCAGGTGCAATCCTCGGAGCGGCTTCCCGTCGCGTCCCGATCCTGCTGGATGGATTTATCGCTACCGTAGCGGCACTCCTGGCTGTCCGTCTGCAGCCGGAAGCAGCGGATTATTTGATCGGCGGACACCGCTCGCAGGAGCCAGGGCACGCCTTTGTACTGAAGACTTTAGGCAAGGAGCCTCTGCTAGACCTGAACCTGCGCTTGGGTGAAGGCAGCGGCGCAGCGCTCGCTTTCCCGATTGTCGAAGCGGCTGCTCGGATGGTGAGTGAAATGGCGACCTTTGCCTCTGCAGGGGTAAGTGACCGATGAGCAGCACGGGCAAAGTTTATTTAGTTGGAGCAGGCCCGGGAGATCCCAAGCTGATTACCCTAAAAGGGCTGGAGAGCTTGCAGCAGGCGGATGTAGTCGTATACGACCGTCTGGCGAATCCTGCGCTGCTGGAGCACGCGCCAGCTGCAGCAGAGCGCATTTACTGCGGCAAGCTGCCAGATAACCATACGCTGCAGCAGGAGCGGATTAACGAGCTGCTGGCGGAAAAGGCTCTGGAAGGAAACGTGGTAGTGCGGCTCAAAGGGGGAGACCCCTGCGTGTTTGGGCGTGTAGGTGAGGAAGCGGAGCATTTGGCAGAGCGTGGCATTCCTTTTGAGATCGTGCCAGGTGTAACTGCTGGCATAGCAGCCCCTGCCTATGCCGGGATTCCCGTGACGCATCGTGAGCACGGATCGTCGTTTGCTGTCGTCACAGGACATTTGCGTGAAGACAAACCGGAGCTGGCGACAGAGAAATGGCGTGCGCTTGCTACCGGCATCGATACGGTCGCCTTTTACATGGGTGTCGCCAACCTGCCGCTGATCCGCACACAGCTGATCAAGCACGGGCGAGATCCACAGACGCCTGTCGCGATCATCTCGTGGGGGACCCTTCCCCAGCAGGTGACGCTGACAGGTACACTTGCTGACATCGAGGAGCGCTTGGCTGGACACCGTGAGTTCACCAACCCGGCGATTATCTTGGTAGGTAACGTGGTACAATTGCGGGACAAGATCAACTGGTTTGAGGCAGCACAAGCAGAAACGAATGAACATTTTATAGGCTAAATCGAAAGGGGCGATGCCTGGTGCGCTATTACCCGATGATGGTCAATCTGCAAAAGAAGCGTTGTCTGGTCGTAGGCGGCGGGCTGGTGGCAGAGCGGAAAATCCGCGGTCTGCTAGATGCGGACGCGGATGTGTACGTCGTCGCCCCTTCGTGTACGGATCAGATCGACGCGTGGTCACAGCAAGGTGAAATTGCTTGGGAGCGCCGTTTCTTTGAACCCACGGACACAGAGAAAGCGGTGCTGATCATAGCGGCTACGAACCAGCCAGACATTAATCTAGCGGTCTACCAGGCATGTCAGCCTCAACAGTGGATCAACATCGTAGATCGGCCCGACCTGTGCACCTTCACTGTGCCGGCAGTGGTGGAGCGAGGTGACATGCAGATCGCCATCTCAACGGGAGGCAATAACCCTGGACTTGCGAAAAAGCTGCGTTCGCAGATAGAGAAATGGGTAGGCCCTGAGTATGGCGACTACACGCGGTTTCTCGGAGAAATGCGGCAGCGCGTTCTTCGCTTGCATTTGGCCGAGAGCCAGAAGCGTGCCATTCTCGCAAAGCTGCTTGACGAGCGTTTTTTGGACTGGACGAGGAGCGGCGAGCTTGGGCGTAGAGATCGTGAGGCAGAACGTTTGCTGCAAGGACAGGAATCTGGAGAATAATATGAAAAAGCTCTCATACATAGGGTGAGAGCTTTTTCTTGCTCGCGCTAAGCCTGCTATTGTCTATTTGCAATCTAGCAGTAGCGATTTTTTCAACACGGAAAAAGGAAAGGAATGAGTATCTCATGTCTAGATTTATCGTGGAAGATGAGTTTTGGTCGCTGTTTCCGCAGGCCAAAATCGGAGTGGTGATTAGCCGAGGAATGGATAATTCCATAAGAGACGTAGAACTGTACGAGAAGCTGCTGAGGGAGGCAGAGAAAGATGCCGATCAATTTCTCCGGTTGGAAGAGTTTAGCAGCAATCCAGTCATATCCGTTTGGCGGGAAGCTTATCAGAAATTCAAGACAAAGAAAGGCGCGAGATGCTCCATTGAAGCTTTATTAAAAAGGGTGAAAAATGGCAATCACATTGGTACGATAAATCCGCTGGTGGACATCTATAATTCCATTTCGCTACGTTATGGGCTTCCGTGTGGTGGCGAAGATCTGGATACTTTTGTAGGCGATATTCGGCTTACCCAGGCAAATGGCAGCGAACCGTTTATTCCATTGGGAAGCGATGAGAATGCTTCACCGTACGAGGGAGAGATCGTCTACAAGGATGATGCAGGCGCCATCTGTAGATGCTGGAATTGGCGAGAAGCCGAGAGAACGATGCTGACAGAAAATACGAGAAATGCGTTCCTTTGCATGGAATTGATAGATGAATCCAGAAGCGATGAGTTTCATAGGGCGCAAAAAGAGCTTTCAGAACTCGTCTCCCAGCATCTTGGCGGAACGGTGAGAATGGAAGTGCTGGATATTCATCATAGAGAAATGACCCTCTTGGGTTAAGGCTGAAAACCTCGCTTTGGCGAGGTCTTTTCTATTAGTCCTTGACAACTTGAACCTCTTATCTGGCAAAATGTGGAGTGGACCATCAGGAAAGAGGGGGAAAGAATGGCCAATAAAGGTAAACTGCTAATGATCTTTACTCTTTTTTTCCTGCTCATGGGGATTCGGCTAGCATGGGGCTTTTGGTACCAACCGGCTGTGATGCCTTTTGCCAAGCAAGGTGTTCTGGACGCAAGCAGCTGGGACTTCACCGGGAATGGCAGTATCCAACTGAACGGAGAATGGGAGTTCTATCGAGGAGAGCTGGTCACAAGCGAGCAGCTGCCGATGGATGGAGCCACACCGCTCATGGTCCAGCTTCCCGGGGAGTGGGACAAGTACGTGTCCGACAAAAAGAAGACGTCCCTCGGCTACGGCACGTATCATCTTAAGGTACTGCTGCCAGAAGCGAAACAGAGCATCTGGGGAATTCGGGTTTCCAATATACGGTCCTCCCATCTGCTGCTTATCAACGGGCAGGTCGTAGGGCAGCAGGGCCAGCCATCGCCTCATCCAGAAGAAGTGATCGCAAAAAACGTCCCTTATTTGTCTTTTGCAAACGTAACGGGAAACCAGGCGGATATCGTCCTGCAGGTAGCCAATTATGACTTTGCAGCAGGTGGCGGCGTATTTGGTACGATTATGCTTGGCCCTATACAAGAAACTTTGGCGAGCAAGCGCAGTTCTGAATATTTTGATACGACGGCAGGAAGCGTCCTTTTTTTATTTAGTCTGTATTTCCTGCTTTTGTATGCTTACAATCGTCGTTTCCGGGAGTTCATATATTTCTCCTTGTCGAATTTTTTTGCGGCTTTGTATCTTGTTACCGGCCGTGAGCGCGTGGCACTGGACTGGTTTGACTTGTCCTATGATTGGGCGACACGCATCCAGTTTCTCTCCATGCTGGCACTTGCTTTTGCCTATTCGCTCTTCATGAAACAGATCGTGCTACCAAAAGCGAAGGACAGGATCAGCAGAGTGCTTCTGGCGCTCATCAGTCTCTCTGCGATCTCGGTCCTGCTGCTGGAAGCCAAGCAATTTACTTTTCTGCAAAGCGTCTATATTTTCATCTGCTGGATGACGGTCATGTACCATTTCCTCCTCATGCTTCGCAGAGTGTGGCACAATCCATCCAGTGTGCTATGGGTGGTTATCAGCACGTTGAGTCTGCTCTTCTACGGAGTCTTTGAAAACCTGCGGGCACTTGGCTGGACGCAGGATGACGGCTGGATTCCGCTGGAGATCATCGGATTTTCACTATCGCTGGCGATGCTAAGCACGCGCGGGTACTTTACAGCTTTGCAAAAAGCAGAGCAATTGACCGAGCGACTGCTGATTCTGGACAAGACCAAGGACCAGTTTCTTGCCAATACATCGCATGAGCTGCGTACCCCGCTGCACGCTACGTTAAGCATTTTGCAAGCCGTTGTGGATGGAGGGGCTGGTGAGCTGACTGACCGGCAAAAAGCGGAGCTAGAGCTGGCCGTGGGGATCGGACGGCGGCTCACCTATCTGCTGGACGATCTTCTGGATATTTCCCATCTGCAGGCGGGAATGGAGCTGAGGCTGTCTAGTCTGGATGTGCACGACGTGACGGCGGTCGCGCTAGATGTCATGCGTTATTTGACGGATGAAAAATCGGTACGACTCGTGAATCGAGTGCCGAAGCAGCTGCACTGGATAGAAGCGGACGAGCAGCGGTTCCAGCAAATTATCTTTAACTTGCTGTACAATGCCATTAAGTTTACACCGGCTGGAACCATCACAGTCGAAGCGGAGCAAATAGGAAAGATGGTGAAGATTCGGATTACCGATACGGGGATCGGAATCGCGGAGGATCGACAGGAAAAAATCTTTGACAGATTTGAACAGGGAGATCGTAGAACGAGTCAGGAGGGAGCAGGACTCGGTCTTTACATATGCAAAATGCTCGTGGAACGGCACGGAGGCGAGATCTCCGTCACCTCTGCAGTCGGTCAAGGCACCAGCTTTTCCTTTACCATGCCTGCAGCAAGCAGGAGTGGAGACCCCATCCACCCAAGTAACATCGAGCCAGCCATGATGCGTTCTGTTGCGCGTTTGACAGCTGCTGCTTCCGAGGATCTTCCTCTTGCCCTTTTTACCATTTACGCAGGCATCAGCAAAAGAGAAAAAGGAAGCTACCATTTTGCTGGTGGATGATGAACCGACCAATCAATATGTGATGATGAGGCTGCTCGCGACAGAGCCGTACCAGATTGTAGCCGTTTCTGACGGGCATGAGGCGCTGGAGGCATTGGAGAAGCAGCGTCATTGGGACCTGGTTATTCTCGATGTGATGCTGCCGAAAATGTCAGGGTACGAAGTCTGTCAGAGACTGCGGGAAAAGTACTCAGCTTCTGAGCTGCCTGTACTGATGGTGACGGCGCGCGGCCAAAAGGAAGATCTGCTCGCAGGCTTTGCCGCAGGAGCAAACGACTATATCACCAAGCCCGTCGAGGCGTTGGAGCTGCGAGCTAGGGTGAAGACGCTTTTGCAGATGAAACGCTCTGTCAGTGACTCGATCGAAGCAGAGATGGCGTTTTTACGTTCCCAAATCAAACCTCATTTCTTGTTCAATGCTTTAACGGCCATACTGACAGTCAGCCAAGACGATATGAAAAAGGCGCAAGATTTGCTGCTTGATTTTAGTACGTATCTGCGACATAGCTTTGATTTCGAGCAGCATGAAAAGTTGATCCCCATTGAACGAGAGCTGGAGCTGGTAGAGGCCTATCTTCGTATTGAGCAGATACGGTTTGGAGAGCGATTGGATATGATCTATAAAGTGGAGGGGGATCTGTCTGGCAGGATCCCGCCAATGACCATACAGCCGATCGTGGAGAATGCCATCCGTCATGGCGTGATGACCAAGCTGTCGGGTGGGAAAGTAAAGCTTGCTGTCTACGCTGAAAACAACGAGACAGTGATTCAGGTAGAAGACAACGGACCTGGATTTTCGGCTGGTGCAAAGACCCAGCAAATGAAGCGCAAGGGCGTCGGGCTCCGCAATATAGAAAGGCGGCTTCAGAATATGGGCGGCAAGCTGGAAATCGTGAGCAAGCCGAATGTAGGGACACGTGTCGAAATCCGAATCTCGCAAAGTCAATCCGAGCTGGAGTGAGAAAAAGCCGCCTAGTTCACTAGGCAGCTTCTTTTACATGAAAGAGGAAAGGATTCTCCTGACTCTGCGGCGATCTTTGACCACACGACGTTTATCGATTATCTTGTTGCGCTTTGAGCGAAATTTGCTAGTCGTATTGCCTGAGTGGATGATATGCACATAGTTTCGCAGGCGCAGCTTGTCATGACGCAGGCGAATGACAGCCGGATGCCCTCCGCGAAGCTTATACCGTTTGCCGCGGCGATAGCTTTTGGCTTTATAGATCAGCGTATAAAAGGCAGGGGACTTCGCATACATCGGGGCAATTCGCTTCTTTTTCGAGTCGTACATATAGCCATTCTGGTTAATGATTGCTTTGACGCCTTTTCTTCTGCGATGATTCCTGAGCTGCTGGATGTAGCTTCTGCGGTACAGGTCATCCGAATCCAGGCGGACGAGGTATAAATAACGATAGCCTTTCAGACGCTTCTTGATGCTTCTCTGATACATGCTTTTCGGGATGAACTTGATATTTCTCGGGAGCTTTTTGTATTTTCGCAGCTGCTTCTTGATGTGTTTTCGGGAACGGTCTTCGTACTCTATGAGAGCATCAAAGCCTTGATTGGTCTGTCTTTGCAGGCTCCTTCTCGTATACTTCATAAAGATCTTCATGCGACTCTTGATCCAACGCTTTGAGAATCTCTTTTTGCGGTTGTACTTTAGCTTTTTCGAGTTGAAAGCAATCCCAACAATGATTTTTTTCTTGCCTTTTCCCACTGTTTGACCCACTCTCCTTTACCAAGCGAAGCAGCAGCTTCTATAAGGTATTGAAGTTTGTCAGCTTTTGCTTTAGTCAGATATCGTCGCGAGATATAAGCACACTGACCTGTAGCATCCATTGAAAACTGCCCCTTTTGGTGAGAGCAATCTTCTTTTAAGGTATTTCAAGAAAAGGAGGCATGCTTGGTGGAGTGGACAACGATTTGGCTGTTTGTAGTTGCGGCGCTAGCTATGTTAATCATACCGGGACCAGCTGTATTCTACATTATGGCGAGAAGTATCAACCAGGGAAAAAGAGCGGGAGTCATATCCGTGCTGGGAGTATCGCTTGGTGGAGCCGTTCACGTGGTGGCAGGGGCGCTGGGAGTTTCAGCGATTCTCATGACATCGGCGACTGCATTTACCATCGTGAAATATGTAGGGGCAGCTTACCTGATCTATTTAGGATGCAAGACTTTGTTCTCTCGAAATGAAGCTGAGGCAGCTGAAACAGAGGAAGAAGCACCTGCTGTCAATCTGAAGAAGATTCTCTACCAGTCGGCGCTAGTAGAAATCATGAATCCGAAGACGGCATTGTTTTTTCTCGCATTCTTTCCGCAGTTTATCTCACCTGCAGCAGGCTCCGTCCCTGGACAGTTTATCGGGCTGGGGATTCTCTTTCTTGTCTTGGCCTTTCTCACCGATGGCAGCTATGCCCTTCTTGCCGCGCATATTCGTCAGCGGATGACGGGGAGCAAGGTGGGGGCTAGGCTGCAAAATCGGATCACAGGCTGGATTTATATTTCTTTGGGTGTGTTCTCCGCTTTTGCCAGTCCAGGAAAATCATAGAGGGACAGGACTCCTCGCATCATACAAAAGCCAGTCCAAACATGTACATGTGATATGCTCCCCTTTAAGTAGACAGGTGAAATAATAAAACCTTCTACTGAAGGGGAGTTTTTCATGCCCAAAATGCAATTTAGTCAAATGCCCTACCATAATTGAAAAGACCAAGGGAGAATGTGAATTCATGTCAACTTTGCCAAACTGTCCAACATGCAACTCCGAATACACGTACGAGGATGGAGCCAATCTGGTCTGCCCGGAATGCAGCCATGAATGGTCCAAAGAAGCAGGTGCCGATAGCACGGAAGAAAAGAAGATCGTGAAAGATGCGAATGGGAATGTCTTGAACGACGGGGACACCGTGACGGTCATCAAGGACCTGAAGGTAAAGGGAAGCTCTTCCGTTTTGAAAATAGGAACGCGCGTAAAAAACATTCGTTTGGTGGAAGTCGACCATGACATTGATTGCAAAATCGATGGCTTTGGCGCGATGAAGCTGAAATCGGAGTTTGTGAAAAAGGTATAGGGACGCGTAAGGCGAGGGCCACTCCTGTCAGGGGAATGGCTTTTTTCTGCCCGCTAATCACTCTATAATAATGGTAAGAAACGGAAAGTGGGGATTTCGATGCCAGTATCCACTGCTAGTCTGCCTAGAGTATAAAACCCAAAACTAGGAGGAATTTTGTATGAATACTGCTTTATCCAAGATGCGTTTGGAAACGGAACGGCTCATCATCCGCCCATACGTCGAGAGTGATTTGATGGAATCTTTTGAGCTGATGCAAGATCCAGAGCTGTTCACGTATTTGCATTTCGGGGTCATGTCGCAAGAAAGCTATCAGAAGCTGTTCAGCTGGTTGATCAATAGCTATCAAACGCCATTTGATGCTTCGTTTAAATACTCCTTTGCCATCTTTAAAAAGGAGACAGGTGCCTTTATCGGCTGGTGTGGAGTAGGAGTCCTGGATTTTATGTCACCAGAAAAAGAGCTCTATTATCTGATTGGTCGAAACGACTGGGGCAAAGGTTATGCGACAGAGGCAGCACGTGCACTGACGGCCTACTCGTTTGAAGTCATTGGTCTAGACCGTATTTATGCGAAGGCTGATCCGCGTAATAAAGGGTCTTTGAAAATCTTTGAAAAGCTGGGCTTTACTTTTGAACGCGAACTGCAAGGACTATCCGGGGATGATGAAGAGTGTAACGGCGAGCTGCTGTACGTGCTTGCGAAGGAGCAGTTTGAGAAGTGAAAAGCAAAAGGGAGGCGGCTTTGCATTTGCGCAGGGCAGCCTCCCTTTTCGTTATTCTCGCAGCTCCTTGGCCATTTCCACGAGTTTGCTCATCGTATTCCAATTGCGTACGGTGACAGGTTTGCCGAGTTTTTGCAAATGGACAGAAAGCTTGGCGTCGCGGACACTGTGACGGAACAAGAGATAGACATCTCGTCCAACTATTTCGTACGCATCATCGTCGTTGTTGGCTGCCGCCAGCTTCTCGATGCCGGAGGGGAGAGGCGGCTCAGGCAGGAGTGCGACATAGAGGCTTTCTCCCACACAAGTGGCAGCCGCCTCTGCAATGAGCTCTGAAGAAAAAGGACAGTGGCGGACAATTTTCTCCATCTCCTCCGCCGTTCGGATAACAACGGTAAGCGTAATGCCAAACACCGCTGCTATTTCCTGCTCGATGCGCTGCCGGACCGTGGCTTCCGCATCGGAGGATTCAAAGAGAACATTCCCGCTCTGGATGTACGTTTTGACACGGCGTAGACCGATATTTTCAAGCGCTGACCGCAGCTCTGTCATCTTTATCTTGTTTTTGCCGCCTACGTTGATTCCTCGCAGCAGGGCGACGTAGATTTGATTATTACCAGCCAAAATCGAGGGCCTTTCCGGTTTCTACATAGGTTTTGATGCTGCTGATGATGTAATGCCAGCTGTCCTTTGTACGCTCGTAGGAAGGATGATCAGCCGGCCACTGATCGTTCACCAGAGTGAGGCGCGTGCAGCTGCCTACCGTTTCGAGTGTCAGAGAGATCCTCGTTTCCAGCTCGGCATGTCTCTCATTGTAAGAAGGACCAGGATGCTCGGTATAGCTCATAAAACGATAGGGTTCAAAGGCAAGAATGTTGCCGTAGACGTGAACCGTCTCTTCCCCGTCTGCTCCAGGACCTACATACGCATAGGGAGCCCCAATCTCAAAGGTAGATTGCAAGACAGTTCCGAAAAAGATTGCTTTGGTTCCTTCTGGTGATAGGAGGGCATTCCATACTTCCTCCGGTTTAGCGCCAATATAAGTGACATACGTGAGTTCCACAAGTAGACCTCCCTTTCTATTAGCCAGACAGTTATTGTAATCATTTTCCATCATATAGGAAATACAGAAGCAAGTCTTGTAAAAACGCGACAAGCGTAGAGGAAAATGGGCATGGATTCACAGGTGCTAGGGACAGGGAAATATATCCATGGTTTGAATGTGGTAAAATAGATCGAGGATAGAGAGACTGCAAAACAGGAGGAGAAATGAATGAACACAACGGAAGAAAAAAAGAAGGCGAATCATAGACGATTAACCATCCGAAATATTATTAAAAGGGCGATCTTTATTACGATTGGTGCCGTCATTATGGCGTACGGCCTGGAAGCTGTGCTCATCCCGAACAATATCATTGACGGCGGAGTCACAGGTTTGTCCATGATCTTGAGCCATGTCACGACGATCAATCTAAGCTTGTTCTTGGTTATTTTAAACTTGCCTTTCTTTTTCCTGGGATATAAGCAAATCGGAAAAACCTTTGCGATCAGCATGTTGTATGGTATCGTAGCGCTTTCCATTGCTACTTCCTTTATGCACCATGTCAAACCGGCAGTCGAAAATGAATTGCTTGCCGTAGTTTTCGGTGGCGTCATTTTAGGGGTAGGGGTAGGCTTGACCATCCGTAATGGCGGGGTCTTAGATGGAACGGAGACTCTGGCGATTTTGGTGGAGAAGCGGCTGCCGTTCTCGGTTGGCGAGATCATCATGTTCGTGAACGTGATTATTTTCGCGATCGCAGCCTTTGTGTTCTCTTTAGAAAATGCATTATTCTCGATGATCACTTATTATGTTGCCTTTAAAACGATTGATATTGTCGTAAAAGGCTTGGACGACATGAAATCCGTGTACATCATAAGTGACAATACGACTGAGATTGCAGACGCCATTACAGAGCGCCTGGGTCGCGGGGTCACTTATTTACACGGTGAAGGTTCTTACAGCGGTGAAGATAAACGCGTCATTTTATGTGTCTTTACCCGATTAGAGGAAACCAAGCTGAAAGATATCATCCGCGAATTGGACCCGCAAGCCTTTACGATTGCAACGGATGTATCCGCCGTGCATGGTGGACGGTTTAAGAAGAAAGATATTCATTAGCAAATGGATACCCCCTATTCAATTTCATGTACATCAGAGGCTGCTGGAGCGATCCGGCAGCCTCTTTGTGTAGGATGCGAAAGGTTATTTTCGTTGCGAGTGAGGCTGTGCATGCTCTTTCCCATGATCTCAGTGAATAAGGGGAGGATGATTTCCTGCGGGGAGTTCTGTTTGGGGATCATCTACGGCAATGTAGAGCAAGTGCTTCGGATCAGCGCTGGGCGCAAAGCCAATGAAAGAAACAATTGACAGGCAGAATTCGGTTTGGTATGCTCGTTTTTGATAATGATTATCAATATCGATAATAAGTATAGGCAATGGACTTTTCCATACATAAGGGAGGCACACCGTAGGGAAGAAGCACGTTGAAGAAAAGGCGCGATCATTTACATAAAAGGAGAAGTCAGCCATGAGAAAAATGCTGCTACCTGTACTGCTCATCCTGACGATGGTGTTGAGTGCATGCGGAAAAGAAGCACCAGCACCACAGGAGAATGCTGCTGCTGCAGGAAATGAAACGAAAACTGAAACGAAAACGGGAACCGTGACCTATCAGTCAGAAAATGGCCCTATAGAGATACCGGCCGATCCGAAGCGTATTATCGGTCTGACCAACGCCCCGAACATTCTGTCTCTCGACGGCAAGCTGGTAGGGGTAGACCAGTGGACCAAAAAGAATCCTCTTTTCAAGGACAAACTGGAAGATGTAGAAACCGTCTCAGAGGAAGATCTGGAGAAAATCATCGAGTTGAAGCCCGACCTTATCATCGCTGGCTCCACCATGAAAAATTTGGATAAGATGAGCAAAATTGCGCCAACGATCGTGTACACGTGGGGCAAGCTCGATTATTTGACTCAGCAGCTGGAGATCGGGAAAGTGTTGAACAAGGAAGCAGAAGCCAAGGCATGGATCGATGATTTTACGAAACGTGCCAAGGAAACGGGTGAACAGATCAAAGCCAAGATCGGCGAAAAAGCTACTGTCTCGGTCTTTGAGTACGATGCGAAGAGCTTTTATGTATTTGGGAACAACTGGGCGCGAGGAACAGAGGTATTGTATCAGGCGATGGGCTTGAACATGCCGGACGCAGTGAAAAAGGAAGCGCTTGGCCCCGGATATTACATGATGTCAGTGGAAGTGATCCCTCAATTTGCTGGAGATTACATCATCTTGAGCAAGCCAACGGGTGAAGAGAATGCTTTCCTTAAGACAGATTCGTGGAAAAATATCCCTGCGGTCAGTCAAAACCACATGATTGAAATCGACACAGAGGCGTCCTCGTATAGCGACCCTACCACACTCGAAAATTTGTTGAAAATCTTTAAGGAAGGGTTTCTCGGCAAAGCTTAACGACTAACACAGCATGAAAAAACGCAGTCCTCAAGCTGCGTTTTTCTTACGTTGGCCACCCTTTCGCTCGGGGTTACCTATTATACATACGCAATCAGGATGCCGCCAAGAGCACCAGCAAGAACGATGATCCAAGGTGGGCACTTCCAGTATACAAGCAGGATGAACAAGAAAAGGGCAAAAGCAAAGTCAGCGGGATTTTGGATGGACGTCGTCCAAAGCGGATTGTATAACGCAGCCAGCAAAATTCCCACTACTGCTGCATTAATTCCGGTCAGTGCGCCGTGCACTCTCGGGCTGCTTCGGAGTTCGTTCCAAAACGGCAGCGTCCCGACAACCAGGAGAAATGCAGGCAAGAAAATCGCAATCGTTGCTGCCACCGCCCCGCCGATTCCACGGGCCATCGCTCCGAGATATGCGGCAAAAGTAAATAATGGCCCGGGCACTGCTTGCGCGGCTCCATACCCAGTTAAAAACTCTTCTTGATTTACCCATCCTGTCGGAACAACCTCGCGTTCCAGCAAGGGAAGCATGACATGTCCTCCACCAAAGACCAAGGCTCCAGAGCGGTAGAAGCTGTCGAACAACGCGATCCATTCGGAATGCATCGTTTGCCTGAAGAGAGGTAACGCGATAAGGAGTGCAAAAAACAAGAGAAGGCAAGAGATAGCGAACCGCTTGCCAATTTCAATGGGTAGGAATCGGCCTCCAGTAACGGGATTCTTTCCGTACAGCCAAAGCCCAAGAAGACCAGCAGCCAGAATTAGGAACACTTGCGTATAAGCTGTTGGCCATAATAGCGCAACAGAGGCAACGACTGCAGCGATTGTCACGCGGTCACGGTCGGGCGTAAGTTTTTGACCCATTCCGAGTACAGCTTGGGCTACAATTGCTACGGCAACGATTTTAAGCCCATGAATCCATCCTGCATTTGCAATGTCAAAGCCTTGTAGCAGGAGCGCAAAGAGAACCAACGCGATTACAGAGGGCAACGTAAATCCTAACCACGCGACGATTCCTCCCAAGAGTCCAGCCCTTATGATCCCGACACCAATACCGACCTGACTACTTGCTGGTCCCGGTAAAAACTGACACAACGCTACAAGCTCTGCATAGCTCTGTTCATCCATCCATTTTCGACGTCGAATGTATTCGTCATGAAAGTAACCCAAATGGGCGATTGGCCCTCCGAACGAGGTCAAACCTAATCTCGATGATACGCGGAAAACCTCCCATAAAGCGAACATCTTTTGTTGCTTCGAATCCAAAACATATCGCTCCTTTACGTATATCTAAGGGTACTCCAAATAGGCCAGCACCTTCCCGACAGCCAAGAATCGCTGCGATTTTCTGAAAATCCAAACGTCCACGATCCCCGGACAGGATTGCCGAGATATAGCCTCTATCCGTCTCCAGTACAAGAGTGGGAGCGGTTTGCCCGATCTCGATGCCAAAATAATCGGCGCCATCCTGTGCAGAGCGGATGGGCTGCGGGTGTGCAATCATTTCAAATGAAATATTCTTGTTATGCAAAAGCGTATGCAGAGCAGTCAAGGCAGTGAGCCTCCTCGTATCCGACGTTGTCTTATTTAAAATAGCACAAAAACAAGTGGAGCAGGAGAAGTTTGGAAAAAACCTGAGTTGTTGACAAAGCAATCGAGGTGAAGGTATTTTACCTATAGGGGTATATGTAATGAAAACAACCAAAAAAGAGGAGGCAGTAACATGTACCTTTGAAGGTCTGCAACTCATTCATAAGGAAGCTCATCATAATCTGCCTCTGCCAGCAGGGAAGGAAGCGATGGCGCAAGGATTCCAAAAAGCCAATATCCCTGCGATTCCCGAATTAGTAATAATGGCGCAGGAGCTGGGCGTCAAGCTGATCGCTTGTCAAATGACGATGGATGTCATCGGCTTGACCAAGGAAGACTTCGTGGACGGAATTGAGGTAGGCGGTGCCGTGACTTTCCTCGACTTTGCCAAAGACGCCAATGTCAGCCTTTCTTTTTAAAATTGCGTACTGGCGGTGCGTAAGATTTATGCTAGCATGTTAGAGAAAGGAAAAAAGCCAATTCTTTGTTTCAAAGGATAGGCTTTTTTTGCAGATAAGAATGGATCGATTCCTAGGACAAAGGCTTGAAAATGGAGGAGAACCAGTTAGATGAGCTTACCGGATGTTATACAGCTCGGACCGTTCTTGGTCAAAATGAGTATGCTGATTCGTGTTGCTTCGATCCTGCTTGCTTTCGCTTCCGTTCACTTGCGACTGCGAGAGGAGAGAGAGCTGAAAAAGACCATCTGGGAGATAATGAGCGGCGGAATTCTCTTGGGGTTTGTGGTCTGGAAGTTCAGTTACATCCTTTTCTATCCGTCAAAAGCCATGGAACAGCCAGCATCTATTCTCTATTTCTCAGGGGGAGACCGGGGATTTTGGCTGGCAATGATCGCTGTTCTTGTCTATTTGGTGGTAACGGTCCGCAAAAGAGAGATACCTATACCAGTATTCGCCGCATCGCTTGCACTCGGCGGGTGGACGGCCTGGGCTGCGGCTTTTCTTCTTACTTGGGCTGTGGAAGGTCAGGATGGCTGGTATTCTGCCCAGCAAGCGGCGATCGGCATCCTCTTTTTGCTGCTGGTCATTCGCAAGTGGAAAACACTGACGAATGCGGTTCACTGGCTGAACCTGTTGATGTGGTTTGGAATTAGTCAGGTGTATGTGGCCTTCTTTTCCCAAGAGCATTCTCCAGTGCTCGCAGGTTTGTCCCGTGAACAGTGGCTTTCCTACCTGTTTGCAGTACTAGCATGGATCTTGGTCAGCCGAGCGCGAGATATGGGAGGTGCATCGCATGAAAAGAAGTAGCGGGCTGGCTCTGATCGCGCTCGTAGCTTTGCTTGGCTGGGGGTGGTTTTCGCAAGATGCTGCCCCCGAACAAGCAGTATCGCAAACAGTCGGTATCCAGAGGGGAAACTTGGCACCCGACTTCTCGCTAATGACAGCAGAAGGGGAAGCAATCAAGCTGTCTGATTTGCGAGGGAAAAAAGTGATCGTCAACCTGTGGGCGACCTGGTGTCCGCCGTGCAGAGCAGAAATACCGGATATGCAAGCCTTTTACGAGCAATACAAAGCCAAGGATGTCATCATCCTTGGGGTCAACCTGACTGCAACGGAGAGCAGTGTAGAGAACGTCACTGCCTTTGTCAAAGAGTACGGCATGACCTTTCCTGTACTTTTAGACATCGACAAGCAGGTAGGGAATCAGTTTCAGGCGATATCGATACCGACGAGTTACATGATCGATTCCAAGGGAGTCATCCGTGAAAAATTCATTGGGCCGATGGATCAGGAAAAAATGGAGAAGATGATTTCGTCCATGGAGTAGGTATTCTGATAGAGTGGATTCCAGCATAAAGCCTTCCCGATTCCCGCATACTACCAGGGAAAGGATGAGGAAAAATGGAATTTCATTACACGGTTACTTCCCATAAATCGATCGAGGCCGTCATCGAAGCATTGGATGCGCAACTGAAAGCGGAACATTTCGGCATCTTGTGGCAATTGGATCTGACCCAAAAGCTGAGGGACAAAGGAATAGAGGATTACACGCGGCCTTTTCATATTCTGGAGGTTTGCAATCCGCACGAGGCGGCAAAGGTGCTGAGCCACAACGAACTGGTCGGGTACTTTTTGCCTTGTAAGATCGTTGTGTATGTCGATCAAAGTCACGTGCGCATTGGCTTGCCCAGGCCGACTGCCTTGCTCGGGATTCTGAACAGCTCTGAGCTGAATGAAACAGCGGAAGAAATCGAGCAAACATTGATTCGCGTGATTGAAAAGGCGAAATGACCTTCTTGATCATGAGTTATGGAGCGCAATGAGGTATTCGGCATAATCGATGGTTGTTTGATAAAGAAGCTCCAGGCTGGATTGGTCCAAATCTTTAAAAATCATCTTGGATGGACGGCTGTTTACTTCGATCAGCCAAATTTGGTCACTGTGATCAATGGTAATATCGATGCCGAGCTCCGCGATGTGTCCGTAGTGCTGATCAAGCCTTTCAGCAACGCCCAAGCACACCTTATGGATTTCGTGAATGAGGGTAGCGGCTTTTTGGGGCCACTGTTGATAAAGGCCGGCAAGCACGTTCTGTAGAGAATCGGATCTGGTAAACAAGTTCGATAGATAGCTCTGTCTATTGGCAAAGCGGACCAGCTCACCTGTTATCGCCCAATTGCCTTGCCCGTTCTTTTGAACCATGACGCGGAAGTCCACAGAGCGGTCATTTATTTTCTTCATCCTGATTTCTTTTTGGATCAGGTATTTTTTCGTGCCCATTTTGTTTTCAAGCAAAGTGATTAAAGCACTCGGGTCGCTCGTAACAAAGGAGGGATCCCAAGTCTGTTCGGCCAGTGTATAAGTTCCGGTCAAGCAGCATTCCACCCGCAGTATTCCTTGGCCTTTTGAGCCGTAATGCGGCTTCAGGAAGGCGGTCCTGCACTCTTCCAGGAACGTTATCAGCTGATTAGAGTCATAGGTATGCGATTTCGGGAGATAGCTTTGAAAAGGGGAATCAGCAAGGATTTGATAAATTGCCCATTTGCTAAACCGGCTAAGCGCATTGAAGCACTTTTGGGGACCGATCATCCTCTCGAAACGCATCAATAAGGCTCTTTTGTCGCCATAGCAGCAATTATAGATCACTTTCGGGAAAGGAAACG
This sequence comes from Brevibacillus centrosporus, assembly GCF_046622605.1. Taxonomy (NCBI): domain Bacteria; kingdom Bacillati; phylum Bacillota; class Bacilli; order Caryophanales; family Paenibacillaceae; genus Brevibacillus; species Brevibacillus centrosporus. Next base: position 1,382,832 of record NZ_CP176856.1, read on the forward strand.
AGCGCCTGTTCCATCTTCCATTAACATATTCGAGTCCAGTAATTCGTTTCGATTTCCAGTTGATGCTTTTCGAAGAGAAGGCAAACAGGGGGGAATGGGACTGATAGTTAGCATATTTTCTAAGGATGGCCGCTCTTTTTAATGTCGGCACCAAGAAGCCAATGTAATTCTTTTGTTTAGTATGCACACCAATTGTTCCCCCCAGTTGGATTAGCTCTATTTAGGATATTCACTGGGAGTAAATGTGAAACAAAAATGGATGAATACCATAAGGACATCGGAACAGCTGCCGGCACAGCGGTCGCGGTATATACAGCTTCCGGACAAACGTTCAATCTGACGCTGAGGGAAAATGTGACTGCTACCGACCGAATCTTGCGGGCAATCCGGACTGGCGGGCGTAACATCAACTTTTGTTGTGGACAGATTATTGCAATTGAAGCGCGGTAAAATTGCTACGGCAAATTGCACACTCTAGAAAAAAGCAGAGGTGGTCTAAGACATGATGGATCGTTCTTAGACCGCCGCTGTTTTTTTTCTCAGATCCGTACAAAAGGAATCATTCGGTAGATTTCGATTTCCAACGGATCAAGTATTTGTGTTATTTTCTGTCTGTTTGGCAGGGACCGTTTTGTCTATGGGAAGAATCTTGCTAAGCAAGCCGTAAATCTTCTTGGACTCTTTGGTCAATAGTGGACCTAGAATCGCCAGTATGAGCACGTAAAGCGCTGCAAACGGCTGGAGAATTTCCATGAGTGCCCCGGCTTTTCCCAGATTGGCCATGATGATAGAAAATTCACCGCGGGAGACGATGGTAAGTCCGATGTTGGTAGAAGCCTTGGCGTTCAAACCAGCACTTTTCCCGGCGAGCATACCTGCTGCGACATTCCCGATGATGGTGACGATGACGGCACCGATCGAGAGCCACACAGCGCCTCCTAGTGACAGCGGATCGATGGTCAGGCCGAAGCTGAAAAAGAACATCGCTCCGAAGAAGTCACGGAAAGGCAAAATCATATGCTCGATACGTTTCATGTGCTGCGTTTCTGCCAGGATGAGGCCGACCAACAAGGCACCGATCGCTTCCGCAACATGGATGGTCTCGGAAAAGCCCGCAATCAGGAACAGAGCGGCAAAAACAGTGATCATAAACACTTCATTTGATTTGATATTCAAGGCACGATTGAGGAAGGGAACGAGTTTGCGCCCCACGATGATGAGGAGCAGCATATAACCGAGGGCAATCAGGGCGGAACTGAGAACACCCATGAGAGAGGTGGCTCCGCTCAAGACGAGACCGGACACGATGGAGATGTACACGGCCAAAAATATGTCTTCGAACATGATGATCCCCAAGATCATCTCTGTTTCGCGATTTGCAGTACGTTTGAGATCCACCAGGACTTTAGCCACGATGGCGCTGGAGGAGATCGTTGTGATTCCAGCGATAATGAGGATTTCTTTCAAAGGGAAGCCTGCGACCCAACCAAACAAAAGGCCCAGGGTAAAGTTGATGACGATGTAGATGGTACCGCCGACTGCGATGGAACGGCCGGCTTTGATCAAACGGCCTACAGAAAACTCAAGTCCCAGATAAAACAACAGGAAGAGTACGCCGACTCGGCCCATGAATTCAATGAGTGGTGCGCTTTGAATAAAACGAAGGTCAAACAAGCCGATGTCGGGAGCGTGCGGGCCCACGACCATTCCCACGAGAATGTAAAAAGGAACAATGGAGAATTTTAATTTGACGGAGAGGAAGCCGGCCAGCGCAATTAAAGCGAGGGCGAGGCCGACTTCAAAGACAATGTGCTCCAAATCACTCACCCCCTGTGCTAAATGTAGATTTTAGCGCTTTCACCTGCTTCCGCTCGCCAGCTACGACCAAAGTGGCCCCTGCCTGGAGAACATACTCTGGACCTGGATTGATGGTTTGACGGTGGTCCTTTTCGATAATCGCGATGATGGTGGCACCCGTTTCCTGACGGATGTTCATTTCGCCGATCGTTTTTCCCATGCAACGCGCTCCGGGTTCTAGTTTGTACCATTCGATGACGAGTTTATCCAGAGCGACTTCAACGGTTTCCAGTGCAGACGGCTTATACGTCAGCCCGCCCACGATAGCCGCGATTTGTCTCGCTTCATCGTCGTCGAGGGTCACCATGGAGATAGTCTCATCCGGATCGTCCTTGTCAAAGTGAAAAAGCTCTCGTCGTCCGTCATCGTGAATGATAATGACGAGCTTGTCGCCACCTCTTGTTTCTACTTGGTATTTCCGTCCGATACCCGGCAAATCTGACTCTCTGATTGAAAACATGCGCAACCTCCTTTGACCATTTACTGTCTACAAGCAAATAAGATTTGGAATGATCGCCATTCCAGTGATATTTTAGTAATGTCCCCCTTTTCCGCGATTCACTTGTCGACAAAGATATTACAATATAATTATATACTAATGACGACAAAAAAGTTTCAAAATGAAACAATTATATAATAAATTGACACATGTTTTAGGGTGGGTGTTCGCAAATGGCAAACAAGCAGTACCGGCTTACAGAGGCTGAATGGCGTTTTATTCAGGAAATGCGGGAGATGGACATGGAGGGGATTCTGGATATTGTGATCGCGCTTCGAGTTGAGGTCAAAGAGCTGGAGAAGAAGGCAGAGAGCATCTGCCAGATGCAGAGGGCTAGCTGGGAGCGGGAAGTGGAGCAGCTGCAAAAGCGGACGGATCAGCTGCGTGTGTTTGAGCAGGAAATACGCAATACGTGGCCACAGGATTAAACGACAACACCGGCAACCCTGTTTTCTAAAGACGGGACTGCCGGTTTTTTGCCTATCGCCCCGGACGCTCGACAGGGGTTTTGTTGATGATGTAGTAGCAGATCATCAGGGTGAGGATCACACCCGCGTACAACAAGGTATGTACGGGATTGTGATGGTCGACGATAATGAGCCGGATCATAGCGGTAATGCCGATGTACAGAAAGTAGCGCATGGGGAAGTGATAGTTCTCCCGGAAGTACTTCACGATCATGGAGATGAACTCAAAGTAAAGAAAAAAGATCAGGATCTTCTCGAGGAATTCACCAAGGGACGTCTCGTGCAGGAAAGTCATTTGGGCAAAGTAAATCAGTTCCTTGCCAAGCAAATAAATAAGGATGACTGCGAGAAAAATGAGCGAAGCGTTCAAAATCTGCTGGAGCAGCAATGGAAAGGAGAACTGCTTGAGTGTCGTTTTCAGATGGTCCACGTGAATACCCCCTCGATCATAGAAGGAAACAGAATTTATTGTGTTATACTAATATAATCATAATTCTGAAATTAAACAACACATTAATCTTAAAGTGACATACTATTTACAAAACTCGTACAGAACCCTTGTGCTTTGATTTTGTTTTCATGATATTGTTACTAGAGGAAGACAACGACGAACTTCACGGAGAGCCATTTGATTTTGGGAAAAGATCAAAAAGATTTGCGGGAGGATGAAGCACGATGTACAAGGTAGATAAAAAGGATCTGATTTATACGATGTCTCCTGATCACTCGCCAACTCTTCGCGTCGAGAGTGGCAGTGTGGTCACTTTTGAAACCTGCGACTGCTTTGAGGATCAGATCCAGTCAGCCGACACACCCTTTGGTGAGCTGGATTGGAATCGGATCAATCCTGCGTCCGGGCCTGTCTTTATCGAAGGGGCAGAGCCAGGAGATATTCTCGCTGTACATATTCAGAAAATTGAGATTAACAGCCGAGGTGTCATGGTTACGGGGCCGAATTTAGGTGTGATGGGCTTCGAGCTGCAAGAAAACGTCATCAAGATGATTCCCATCGAGGATGGAAAAGCCATTCTGTCGGACAAGCTGCAGGTGCCACTCAACCCGATGATTGGTGTGATTGGAACAGCTCCGGCAAAGGAAGGCATTTCTTGCGGGACACCGGGAGACCATGGAGGTAACATGGACTGCAAACAAATGCGGGAAGGAACCACACTGCTTTTGCCGGTAAATGTGCCGGGGGCTCTGTTTGCACTAGGCGACCTGCACGCAGCGATGGCGGACGGAGAAGTTGCTGTTTGTGGCGTGGAAATCGCGGGAGAAGTGACCGTGAAGCTAGACGTCATTAAGGGAAAGAGCTGGCCGTTACCCATGGCGATCAACGAGGAGCATCTGATGACGATTGCTTCGGAAAAGGAACTCGACAAAGCAGCTGATCGTGCGGTGATCAACATGGTCCGTTTTCTGCATGACGAACTGGATCTGCCAAAAGCGGAAGCGACCTTCTTGCTCTCTGCCGCCGGAGATTTGCGTGTTTGTCAGGTAGTTGACCCACTGAAGACGGCCCGCGTAGAGCTGCCGCTCGAGTATGCAAAAGCTGCTGGGCTTGATTTGACGATAGTGGGAAGGTAAGCATAGAAAACCCCCTGATCGCAAACGGCAGAGGAGTCGATCCTCACCGCTATGCGAAAAGAGGGGTTTTCTTCGTTAGGCTGTGACAGGCTCGGAATCCGAGGCTGCCTTTTCAGGATGGAATTCATTTTCGTGCTTCGCGATTACGACTGTGGCTACGCCATTTCCAATCAGGTTGGTGATCGCGCGCGCTTCGGACATGAAGCGGTCGACCCCGAGGAGCAGTGCGATTCCTTCTACCGGGATCATCGGGAAGGCAGCCAAGGTGGCAGCCAGTGTGATAAACCCGGAGCCAGTCACACCTGCTGCTCCTTTGGAGGTAATCATCAAAATGCCAAGCAGCGTGATTTGCTGCCAAATGCTCAGATCTACTCCATAGGCTTGGGCGATGAACATGGCAGCCATCGACAGATAGATTGAGGTGCCGTCGAGGTTAAATGAATAGCCTGTCGGAACGACCAGACCTACGACCGATTTGGAGCAGCCGTATTTCTCCAGGCGAGCCATCATGCGCGGCAGAGCGGACTCCGAGGAGGAAGTTCCGAGCACGAGCAGGATTTCCTCGCGAATGTATGAGATAAAGGAGAAGATGCTGAATTTATAGTAGCGGGCAATACCGCCAAGAATCAGGATAATAAACAGGAACATCGTGATGTACACAGCGGTCATCAAGAGTCCGAGCCTGGTAAGCGAGCCGATCCCGAATTTGCCGATCGTGTAGGACATGGCACCGAAAGCGGCGATCGGAGAGACCTTCATGATCATGTTGACCACTCCGAAGAACCCGTGAGTCAATTTGTCGAACAGCTTGATGACAGGCTGGGAGGCTGGACCCATGGCTGCCAGCGAGAGACCGAAGAGCACGGCGAAGAACAAAATCGGCAGCAGCTCGCCTTTGGCCATGGCTCCGACGATGTTTTCCGGAATGATGGCTACAAAAAAGTCGATAAAGCCGTGATTGCTTTCCGCTGCAGCTTTCGTGTACTGGGAGACATCCCCGCTCGTCAAGCCGGTTTTGTCAAAGCCAGCTCCTGGTTTGATCAGGTTCACTACGAGCAGCCCGATCGCCAGAGCAATCGTGGTAACGATTTCAAAATAGATCAGCGCTTTTCCACCGATCTTGCCGACCTTCTTCATGTCACCCATGCTGGCGATTCCGTTGACAACGGTGAAGAAGACAATTGGAGGAATTACCATCTTAATCAGTTTGACAAACACGTCCGCCAATACTTTGAGCTCTGCCCCGAACTTGGGAGCAAAATGACCGACGATGATTCCAAGAATAATGGCGATAACAACTTGCACAGTCAGATTTTTAAAATTGATCCGCATGTGGCCCCGTCCTTTCCCGTCTGTGATGAAAGCGTCTTCAATAGTCTTAGTTCGCATTTTATAGAATGGGGAAGCGGTTTCATAGAATACGGTCATATTGGTTGTTTTGGTCTTTTTGGTCTTGCCAGAGGGACGCAACGTGTACCGAAAATTGCCAAGGGAAAATGTCGGCATTGACATACTCTCGACATGAATCGCAGGTAAAGTAGTACTTGTACATAGAACGTACGTTACGTATTTACAACCGGGAGAATGGAGGATCTACCATGATTAAAAAACAGTATCTGGCGGTTGCTTCTGCTTTGATTCTGACAGCGGGACTGTTTCCTGCTAGCTCCGACGCACAAGTAGCAAAGAAGAACCTGACAGCGAACTACAACAACATCAAAGTCCTGTATAACGGCAGCCAAGTTTCCACTACGATCGAGCCATTCATCGTAAACGGAACCACTTACATCCCTCTGCGCATGATGGCAGGCGTTTTCAACAAAGACATCACGTGGGATGGTACTAACTACACGATCAACGTGAAAGACCAAGCAGACCCTGGATATGAATCGATGCTGGCTCAAAAAGATGCGGAGATCGAAAGACTGAAATCACAAATCGACGATCTGAATGACGAAATCGATGGCCTGGAAGACGATCTGGCTGATTATGAAGACGACGATGATGATGACATCGATGAAGAAGTTTCCGACCTGGAAGATTCTCTGATTGATGAATTCGAGACTTACGATGATTTTGAAGATGTAGACTTCTCGTTGGATGGCGATGATGAGGATCTGACAGTAGATATATACATCGACAAAGATGCATGGGAAGAAGAAACTGGTGACGATCTGGATGCAGCAGCACTGGAAGATCTGGTTAATGACGTCGTAGAATACGTATGGGATGAATTCTACGATGATGTAGAAATCTCAGGTACTATCTATGACACCAGCGATGACGACGAAGATCTCTACGATTTCGAAGGCTACCTGGACAGCGATGACGACGAAGTGATCGAACTGGACGGCGACCAAATCAACTAATAGAACAAACAAAAAGCCTTGCACCCCAACAGGGAAAGCAAGGCTTTTTTCCTATTTCCAAAAAGAGCAAATCCACATATAAAAAGAAAGAGGTAAACTGATAGTATAGAAAGAGAGAAGGGCGAATCAAAAGGTGATCGCGAATGGGGAATGATGATATGTCGATCAGTCAGGAACGACTACCATGAAAAACATACTATTGGTAGAGGACGAGCTGGTAATTTCGAGAGTGCTGAAAGCCTATTTGCAAAAGGCGGGCTATCAGGTATGGCAGGCAGTCGATGGACTTGAGGCTACGCAGTTGTTCGATGAAAAGAAGCCGGATCTGGTTCTGCTGGATGTCATGCTGCCCGAGCGCAACGGGTGGGAAATCCTGCAGTACATACGTGAAAAAAGTGCCTGTCCGGTCATTATGATCACCGCCCTCGGACAAACCGATCAAAAGCTGATGGGGTTGAATGAAGGGGCGGACGATTACATCACAAAACCTTTCGTGGCGGAAGAGGTTGTGGCGCGTGTAAATGCTGTGCTGAGGCGATCAGCCATTCTGATAAAGGACCAGGAGACGCGCATCTATGGCAGCTTGAAAATCAACTTTCAGTCCCACAACGTAACGCTGCATGGACTGGAAATGGTGTTTCATCCGCGGGATCTGTCGCTGCTGCTGTTTTTGGCACAGAATCCGAATCAGACCTTTACGCGGGATCAGCTGATCGATCAGGTGTGGGGAATGGATTATGGCGGGAGCGATCGCGCAGTAGATTTGGCGATCAAGCGAATTCGCAAAACGTTGGAAAACTGGCCTTCCTTTGAAGGGGAGATCAAGACGCTGCGAGGGGTGGGGTATCAGTTCTGTGTTTACCAAAAACAAAAACAGTGAGCCAGTATCCCTCCTGCGTTATTGGACGGTGCGCTACCTGATTACACTGATTTGTGGGCTGGTCATCGTCGGGATCGTCTCCGGCTACTGGATCAAATACGCGGCGACAGAAAAGCAGCTGGAGGTCACACGGCTATTTGCCGAGGAAGTAGCAGACCGTGTCGTTGATGATGACGGTCATTTGCTCGTGGGCGCGACGCTGCATCAGGTATTGGACAATCGACGCAAGTTCATGGGTGTAGACCGCAATCTCTTGCTGTTCATCAGAAATGAGCAGGGGGACTTGATCTACAGCCGTCCAGATCAACTGCCTCCTTTGCTTCAGCAAGGTCTCGACAGGATGCTCTCCAGCGCCGATCGATCGGAAAAAGTGAAGCAGCCAAATGGCGACATCCTGTACGTGGTGAAAAAGAATTTGGAATATAATGACAAAATAATCGGGAAAGTTATTTTGCTCTTTCCCGAGGCGGATATCAAAGTGAGCAAGGAACAGCTCCAATATCTGGTGATCATGCTAGTGAGCCTGGGCATCCTGGGCTGGGCGGTCATCTACTTTCACTCCCGGCGACTATCAGAACCGATTCAGAATGTAGTAATGGCTGCCAGACAGATCGTGGAGGGCAATTACGATGTGCCAGTCAACAAGGCGATCAAGGAACGGGAAATTCACGAGCTCGTCTACACCTTTAAAGAGATGGCAGATCGTCTGCGGCAGCTGGAAAGTATGCGGACAGAGCTCTTGGCGGGCGTAACGCACGAGCTGAAGACGCCGGTCACATCCATTAGCGGGCTCGTGCAGGCGATCAACGATGAAGTAGTCACGGGTGAGGAAGAAAAAGAGTTTCTGGAGATTTGCCTGAAGGAAACGAGGCGTCTGCAAAAGATGGTGGAGGATTTGCTCGATTTCAACTCGTTTGCGGTAGGAGCTATCGCCGTGGCGCAGGAAGAGCAGAATCTGAACAAGCTCATCAGAGAAATTGCCTCCCAATGGAAAATCGTGCAGGACCCGGATGGGGTGTCTCTTTATACGAACATACCCGAAAAACAGGTCACAGTCTTCGTAGATCCGGGGCGTGTCCAGCAGATCCTGATCAATCTGCTAAACAATGCGCGCCAGGCCATCGGGGAAGGCGGCAAAATCGAGCTGGAGCTGTACGAGACAAATGCAGACATGCGGATCGATGTAAAAGATAACGGACAAGGAATTCCCAAAGAGGAGCAAGCTTTGATTTTTGAGCGATTCTTCCGTGGAAGCAACAAGAAAGACAAGGTACGGGGACTAGGACTGGGCCTCTCCTTTTCGCGGATGATTGCCAAAGCGCTTGGCGGGGAGCTGCTGCTCAAGGAGAGTACGAGTGCTGGCTCTACCTTTACCTTGATCCTGCCAAAATCTGCTGCCTAAAAAGGCCTGCCCCTGACAGCGTTGCTGACAAGGAGCGGGCCTTTTGCGCTGTCCGGGCCTTGGAGATGCCTTCCTCGAGCGACTCTGCATGTTTCGTGACCCACAGTCTAAGGCCGCTGTTGAGCAGATAAGCCAGATGGGACTCGCCGCGCAGAACGGCGTCTGCCGTTTGCCAGTGCAGCTCGGCTGTCCATTCCGTTTCTGGTACGTCAGCCATAAGTCCAAATGAGTCGGGATCGATCGTAGCGGGGGAGAAATCGCCGTTTTCTACGATCAGCGTGCGGGTTGGCTTGGCGACCGTCACATCCCTGCACCACGATGCCTCTTTCTACACCCAGACGCAAAAGCAGGGCTGCAACCTTTTCAAATACCGTTCCATGATAGACACCGACTGCCATGTAGAGCGCGTCTGTGAAGCGAAGCAGTTTTTCTACCGTGTTGAACATCGTGCGAATGCCGATTTCCATGCGAAGTGGCCTTATGTCGCGCAATGCTGCGCAGCTGCCTGCACAAATCGTTTGCTCGCCGCTTGCTCTTGCTCCGCAGCGATTCCGTTTTCCGACAGAATATCGGACAGCGTCATTCCCCATTTTGGCGATAGGGATCGGCTGCTGTGCAACGTGACAGGCAACCCGCAGGCACTGAGCACAAAAGCGGTAGGGAACGTGGCAAAAAAGGAAGTCCTTCGCCCATCGTAAGGGCCGGCGCAGTCGATGCTCCCCGGAAAGGATCTGATTCCATTATATAGGCGATCCGATTCACCTGGGAAGCTTGTGAAGCTCTTTGATTTGATCCATAAGCGGCTTGCCGATGGAGGGGGCGAACTGATCGTAGACAGGCTGGAGAGCTTGACGCCACATGGCACGTTCTTCCTCCGTCTGTTCGTGAATTTCCATAACCCTCATTTCTTTGAGCTTTTCAAACTGGCTCTCATTCATGGATACGGACAGTTCATTGTTAAACTGTGTCGCTTCTGCCAACGCCTCTTCAATCGCCTTTTGAATATCCGCAGGAAGCTTGTTCCAAAAAGACTGGTTCATGATCACGACGTAGCCTAAATAGTTGTGGTTGCTGACGGTCATATGACTCTGGACCTGATAGAGCCGTTTGGTATAGACGTTGGAAATCGTATTTTCCTCCCCGTCGACTTTTCCGCTGGCGAGCATGCTGTACAGATCGTTAAAGGAAGAGCCGATCGGAATGGCATGGAGCGTACGGAACTGGGCATCCAGCACTTCGCTGGGAATGATCCGGATTCGCTGCGAGTAAAAGTCGTCCGGCGTGATCATCGGGCGATTGGCCGTGATCTGCTTGAAGCCATTCGCCCAGAAAGCCATGCCTTTCATATTGGACTGGTTCAGGGTAGAGAACAGCATCCGGCCGATCTCTCCGCGAAAGGCTTCATCGACATCCTTTTGATCGCGGAAGACATAAGGCAGCTCGAGAACCGCCCACTGTGGAATCGTACCGGATAAATGCGAGAAGGCGGGAGCAATCATCTGGATTTCGCCTTTGACCAAGGCGGGAATCTCCGTTTTTTCAGAATGCAGCGTACTGTTGGGAAAGACCTGTACCTCGACTCGGCCTTTTGTCTTCGCTTTTACTAGCTGGGCAAAGCGGTCGACCGCCAGTCCCTTCGGCGTGTTTTCGGCGACGACGTGACTAAATTTTATAATAATACGCTCTGAGAGCTTCTCCTGCTCCTCGTCATAGCTCCATTTTGCAAGAGAGAAATCCTGACCAAACCCAATGACTACGGCGCTGATTAGACCGAGCAGGACAAACACAAAGGATTTCATAGAAGCCACCCACTTACCATGAGTTGATTTGCTGGGAGTACTGTACCAAAATATAGGGTAGCAAGCAATCATCCCGGAAGGAAGAGACTTTTTGTTCAAACGCTTGAGCATTAAATGGAAGATTATGCTGCTCTCGATTGGGATCGTTCTATTTTCTTTGCTGATCGGCGGCCTGATTCTGATCGGTGGAGTGATTCGCCTGACAGAGACTCAGCTGGGGCAGCGCTTGATGACGACCGCTCGTACCGTAGCGGAGATTCCCAATGTCCAGAAAAGCATTCAGGAAGCAGATGGCTGGAAGACGATCAGCCCGACTGCACGCAGGCTGCGTATCGTCAACGACGTCACCTATATCGTGGTGCTGAACAAGGATCGTGTCCGCTACTCAGATCCACTGGATGAGCGCATTGGTACGGTGTTTCAAGACACTGCCGTAGAAGCAGCGTATGCCGAGCACTCGTATTTGCAAAAGGTGAGGGGCGAAATGGGGGTGGCGCTGCGGGCGTATGTGCCGATCATGGACGATCAGCATCAGCAGGTAGGCGTGGTTCTCGTCGGCCGTGTCATGCCAGGAGTATGGGAAATCATGCAGGGCGAGCGTGCCAATATCGTCATGACGTTTTTTCTTTCCTTGGTATTTGGAGTGTGGGGTTCGTATCGGCTGGCCCGCCATATGAAGAAGCAGATGTTTGATCTGGAGCCGGATGAAATCGCCCGTATCCTGGTAGAGCGGACAGCGACCTTTCATGCGATGCATGAGGGGGTCATCGCGATTGACAACCACGAGCGGATTACGATATTCAACGATCGCGCCAAGCAGATCTTCGGTATCGATAACGACATCGAGGTGCTGGGCAAGCCGATTCGTTCCATTTTGCATGATACGAGACTGCCAGAGGTGCTGGAGCTGCAAACGAACTTCACGAATACGGAAATCCACGTAGGAAATACCCTGCTGTGGTCCAATCGTTTTCTGATCCGGGTGGAAGACAAGGTCGTAGGTGCATTGGCGATTTTCCAGGATCGCACGGAGGTGGCCCGGATGGCGGAGGAGCTGACAGGGGTCAAGGAGTTCGTGGGAGCCCTGCGCGTCCAAAACCACGAGCATATGAACAAGCTGCACACGATCGCAGGCTTGCTCCAGCTCCAGGAGTACGACAAGGCGCTTGCTTATCTGTTTGAAATCCACGATCAGCAGGAGGAGCTGACCTCCTTTTTAAGCAGCCAGATTGCGGACGAGAATGTATCCGGCCTCTTGCTCGGCAAAGTGAGCCGGGGCAGAGAGCTGGGCATCCGTGTCACGATTGACCGATTCAGCCATTTGGAGCAATTTCCTCCCTATATGGATCATCACAGCTTTGTTCTCATTCTGGGGAACCTCATCGAAAATGCCTTTGACTCCTTGGAAAAGAGTGATCGCCCCGACAAGGAAATCACTATCAGCATCGAGCAGGACAGCGAGATCTGCTCCCTATTGGTAGAGGACAATGGAGACGGTATGGACGAAGAGATACTGTCGCGTATGCTGGAGCGCGGGTATTCCACCAAGGAAAGGCAGCATCGGGGACTGGGCCTGTATCTGGTGCATCAGCAAGTGAAAAAAGGAAGAGGGGAGCTGTCCTGCCAGTCTCGGCAAGGAGAAGGGGCCAGCTTTCTCATTACGTTTCCTATGAAGGAGGTGGACGAGCAGTGAAAGAGGAAGTGATACGGGTAGTCGTCATCGAGGATGATCCGATGGTGCAGGAAATCAATACGCAGTTCATCGAGCGTGTCGCAGGCTATCAGGTTGTGGGCGTCGCCGGAAATGGCGCAGAGGGAGTGAGGCTGGTTGGGGAGCTGTCGCCCGATCTGGTTGTCATGGATGTGTTCATGCCTGTCCAGGACGGGTTAAAAGCACTGGCGGAGCTGCGTGTCAATAACGAGGCCGTTGATGTCATCGTCATCACCGCTGCAAAGGACAAGCCGACCATCCAGGCGATGCTGCGAAATGGAGCGGTGGATTACATCATCAAGCCCTTCCAGTTCGAGCGGATTCGGCAATCTCTCGAATCGTACCGGCAGTACCGTCTACAGCTGGGACAAGGCGGCTTTGCCTCGCAGGAGGAGGTGGATCGTCTCCTGTTTCGCAAAACGTCCGAGCCGGCCGGTCGAGCTGGCGATGCAGCTCGGGAAACAGAGGCATTGCCCAAGGGATTGCACGCTGTTACACTGGATCAAATAGCACGTCAATTGGCCGAGGAAAGCCAGTCTCTCTCTGCCGAAGAGGTAGCTGAGCGCGTCGGGATCGCACGGGTAACAGCCAGACGCTATCTGGACTATCTGGTGAAGGTCGGACAGGTACGATTGGACGTCAGCTACGGTGGAATCGGCAGACCGACCAATCGTTACATGCAGGTGCACAAATAATAACGGGAGGGGGCAGCCAGATGATCGATCATGAGGTCGTCCTGGGTTCGCTGTTTGACATGGTCCATGTCACGGACGCGCAAGGCAAGACGCTCTACTGCTCGAGCGGATATGCAGAGTACTTCGGCATCGATCCACAGGATATGCTCGGCAAGCCCATCGAGGATTTTTTTCACAAAGGTCTCTTATTACCCACGATTACCATGCGTGTGATTCGGGACAGGAAAAAGGTGCAAACGATTCAGACTACCATCCGCAACCGCAAGCTCTTCGTGGAGGGAACCCCGATCTGGGATCAGGAGGGCAGCTTAAGCGGGGTCGTGCATACGTACGTGGACATCACGGATCAGGACAAGCTGGAGCAAGGGCTGAATGAAATCAAATACATTGGGACACTTTACCAAAGTGAAATCACCAAGGAGAGAGGGCGGCAAAAGGGAAATACCGCTCTGATCTACCGCAGCCCTTCCATGCAGCAGGTTGCCGCCATGGCGGAAAAGCTAGCGCAGGTGGAGTCCTCCATGATCCTGCTGGGAGAGTCCGGCGTCGGCAAAGGCGTACTCGCGAAATACATTCACGAATGCAGTCCCCGCACGCACAAGCCTTTTGTGCATATCAACTGTGGTGCCATTCCGGAGATGCTGCTGGAATCGGAGCTGTTCGGCTACGCAAAAGGGGCGTTTACAGGCGCGGATAAAGACGGCAAATCAGGATTGATTGAAAAGGCGAACGGGGGCACTCTATTTTTGGACGAGATTGGTGAACTTCCGCTCAATTTGCAAGTGAAGCTGCTGACGGTACTGCAAGAGAAAATGATCACTCCGATTGGCAGCTCCGTACCGAGAAAAGTGGACGTCAAGCTGATCACGGCAACGAATAAAAACCTGCGGCAGATGGTGAGGGACGGCAAGTTTCGCGAGGATCTGTACTACCGGATTCACGTCGTGCCGCTGGAGATCCCGCCGCTGCGAGAACGAAGAGAGGAAATTCCCGTGCTCGTGCATTACTTTCTCGGCGTCTTTTCCGAAAAGTACAGCCTGGATCGGCAGCTCAGCGACCAGTGCTACCGCATCCTTGAGGACTACGACTGGCCCGGAAATGTTCGCGAGCTGGAAAATGTGGTGGAGAGACTGGTTGTGACTTCGCATGAAGAGGTGATCACCCCGGCCCAGATCCCGCGATACATCCATGCTCAGGAGGCGAGTGCGAGTCAGGGAATAAAGGTGGAGCGGGTCATGCAAATGCAGGAAGCGATGGAGGAGGTGGAGAAGCAGCTGATGCAGCGCGCCTTTGACATCCATAAGACGTCGATAAAGGTAGCGGAAGCGCTCGGAATCAGCCAGCCTTCTGCCAGTCGAAAGCTGCGTAAATGGGTATTCTCTCGTGAATAGTCGTATTCAGCGTGGAATAGTGAGAAACTACAAGCTGACCGGGCGTTTGGGAGAATCCGTATTCTCCGTTGAATAGGCTGATCACGAATCAAAAGGAATTCGGATTGGCATCGTTTTTGCAAAATTGAAACAGTAATCATGGAAAAGAGGGATGACTTGTCGTTTCTATTTACCTTGATTCGTTCTGGAAGCATCATGGCGACCTTGCTGGCAGCGAGCATGGCAGGTGATGGAGCAGCACACGCTGCGGCATCCCCTCTCTCTCATTCGCCAGCTGCAGAGCAGAGGGAACCTGAGAAAAGCGTGCCGCAAGTGCTGCGTATGAACGCGGAGGAGCCAGCAACGCTCGATCCTACCTTTGCGGAGGATTCTACCTCTGGAGCGATTATCTACGCTATTTTTGACGGACTGACACGATTGAACGACAAAGGGGAGCCGATCTTATCGATGGCCTCAGGCATGGAGGTTTCTGCTGATAAGCTGACCTATACCTTTACGCTCAGAGACGCTAGATGGACGAACGGTGATAGAGTCACGGCTCACGATTTTGAATTTGCTTGGAAGCATGCACTGGACCCGAAGACAGGATCGCCAGCTTCCTACCGGTACTATGTCCTGAGAAATGGGCAGGCGTTTACGATGGGAAAGGCAAAAGCGGAAGAGGTAGGGGTTAAGGCACTCGACGACAAGACACTGCAGGTCAGGCTTGAGCATCCTTCTCCGTTTTTTTCGACCACAGCTGCTTTTCTTCCGGCGATTCACCAAGAGACGGTGCAGGCCAATGAAAAATGGGCGAACGACCCGAAGACGCTGGTCAGCAATGGACCGTTCAGGCTTGCAGCGTGGGAGCATAAGAATAAAATCGTCCTGACAAAGAGCGACACCTATTGGGAAAAGGATGTCGTGAAGCTTGCGCGAATCGAGTTCTCCATGATTGCGGATCCCAGCACAGAGCTGGCCATGTTTGAAAATGGCGATCTCGACTGGGCGGGAGGTCCGATCAGCGCACTGCCTGTCGATGCTGTAGAGCCTCTCAAGCGGGAAGGCAGGCTGAGGAGCCAGGCAAAGGCCAGTTCCTACTACCTGCGCTTCAATGCCGAGCGTCCACCATTTACGAATGCGAAAATACGTAAAGCCTTTGCCTATGCCATCAACCGGCAAGAGATTGCCGAGTATATCGGTCAGGCAGGCCAAAAGCCGTTGATGGGCATTACCGCGTACACGGCCAGTCTGAAGCCTGAAGGTTTTTTTGCGGACAATCAACCCGAAGAGGCGAAAAGGCTGTTGGCCGAAGGAATGCGGGAGCTTGGCATCACGAAGCTCCCTCCGATCACCTATCTCTACAATACGTCCGATCGAAACAAGGCCATCGCAGAAACGCTGCAGGCAAAATGGAAAAACGTGCTGGGTGTGGAGGTCAAGCTGCTGAACAAAGAGACCAAGGTATATCTGGACGATCAGGAGCAAGGCAAGTTTGCGATCACCCGATCTGGCTGGGCAGCGGATTACAACGACCCGATCAACTTTTTGCAGAAGTTCAAAGATAAGTACAGCGCAACCAACATTACGCGCTGGCACAGCCCCACCTATTCCGGGCTGATACAAAAGGCTTACGCAGAGTCAGATACAGAAAAACGAGCCCAAATCCTGTTGGAAGCCGAAGCGTTGTTGATGGAGGAAATGCCGGTAACAGGCATTTTCAGCGACGTAAACACCTGGGTGCAGAGCGACAAGGTCAAAGGTGTGCGAATCCATCCACTCGGCAAAATCGACTTCAAATGGGCATATATGGACTAAGAGGAGAAATGCGGGATGAACAAAGGAAAAGCGTTGCGTGCAGGTGACACGATTGGAGTAGTTGCCACTTCGAGTCCGGCGACAGAAGAAGTGCTCGTCAAATCGATAGCAGCCTTGGAGGACTTCGGGTTCAAGGTGAAAGTCTCCGGTACATGCCGGGAAACGTATGGAGGCTATCTTGCGGGAACTCCCCAGCAGCGCGCGTTTGAGCTGAATGCGATGTTTGCGGATGAGGAAGTAGACGGAATCATGTGCATGCGGGGCGGATATGGGGCTCCTCAAATCCTGAACTACCTCGATTACGATTTAATCGCGCAAAACCCAAAGCTGTTCATCGGCTACAGCGATATTACTGCCCTGCATTCGGCATTTGGGCAGCATGCGAGTCTGGCAACGCTGCACGGCCCGATGGCGACCTCTGATATTGCACACGGTCTGAACGACTGGACCAAGCAATACTTGCTGCGCGCGATGACACGTCCAGAGCCATTGGGAAAAATCGTCAACCCGCCAGGTGAAGAGATCTCGTGTCTGGTGGAAGGTCAGGCAAGCGGTCAGGTCGTGGGTGGAAATCTGGCATTGGTCGCTGCATTGATGGGCACCCCTTACCAAGTGGATACAAAAGGAAAGCTGCTGTTCCTCGAAGATATCGACGAGGAGCCGTACCGAATCGATCGCATGCTGACACAGCTGGCTCTTGGCGGCTTGTTCGACGATTGCGCAGGGGTGATCATCGGGACGTGGACGGATTGCTTGCCGAAAAAACGGGACGGCTTCAGCGTTCTGGATGTCTTTCAAAACATCGTCGTACCGTATGGAAAACCTACGCTCTGGAATGTGCAGATCGGACACGGCACGACCAATATGGCTCTGCCTTTCGGGGTGGAAGCAAGTCTGGATGCAACGGGCTGCGAATTGACGATCGAGGAGAGTGTGACGGTATGAGTACAGAACAAACCGCTCGCATTTGGCGACAAGCGCAGGAGATTTTACCGTGGCTGACAGAGGTTCGCCGTGATTTTCACCAGTACCCCGAATTTGGCATGGAGGAGTTCCGCACACAAGAGCAGATCATTCGTTACCTGGAGGAAATGGGGATTCCTTATTACAAGTCCGCTGGCACGGGAGTCGTCGGGCTGATCGAAGGGGCGACGACTGGCGCGGTCGTCGCGCTTCGCGGGGACATGGATGCCCTGCCGATTGATGAACGCAACGAGACGCCCTACCGCTCGAAGGTTCAAGGAAAAATGCACGCCTGCGGACACGACGCCCACATGACCTGCCTTTTGGGAGCGGCGCGGATTCTGAACGATTCCAAGCAGGAGCTGGCAGGAGTCGTCAAACTGTTCTTCCAGCCGGCTGAGGAAACGGTAGGCGGAGCATTGCCGATGATTCGTGAGGGCGTGCTGGAAAATCCGCGCGTCGAGGCTGCTTTTGGCCTGCACGTCTCAGCTGATCTGCCGGTGGGCAAAATCGCCGTGAAATACGGGCAGATGAATGCCGCATCGGACGATCTGCATATCACGGTGCGTGGAGAGAACGGACATGGCGCCTATCCGCATAAAGGGAAGGATGCCATCGTGATTGCGGCTCATGTGATCACAGCTCTGCAGACCATTGTCAGTCGCAACGTAGATCCGCGTGAGGCAGCAGTGATTACCTTGGGCGTCATCTCCGGCGGCACGGCATCGAATATTTTGGCGCAGGAAGTGAAGCTGACGGGAACGATCCGCACACTGGATAAGAACGTCCGGGCTTTTGTAAAAGAGCGCGTGTGCGAGGTAGCCGATTTGACAGCACGCAGCCTGGGGGGCGAGGCAGAGGTTTTCTTCGAGGAAGGGTACACCTCTCTGATCAATAACAGTGAAATGGTGGATCAGGTAAAACGCTGCGGGGAAGCGCTGCTAGGGGCAGAAAACGTTCGCGTAAACGATTTTCCGATGATGGGGGTAGAGGACTTCGCTTTCTTTGCGGAGCATGTTCCGAGTGCCTTTTACCATTTGGGAGTACGCAATGAGGAAAAGGATTGCGTTTACCCTGTTCACCACCCGCGCTTCGATCTGGATGAAAATAGCCTGGCTGTCGGAGCAGCGATGCAAGCCTTCAATGCCATGACCTTTTTGCAGGAGCGCGCAAAGCGTCTGCAGACGGAAAAGTAAACGGATTCCAGAGGATAACGAGTATATCTGGGGGTGGGCGGCGGCACAATACAGACGATCTACCTATTCCCATGGAAAGAAGGTGCGTCTCTTTGAGCATGACCATGACCCGTCCCGTGACTGAGGTATTGAACAAACAGGTGGCCAACTGGTCGGTGATGTATATAAAGCTCCATCACTTTCACTGGTACGTGCAAGGCCCGAATTTTTTCACCCTGCATGCCAAGTTCGAGGAGCTTTACAACGAAGCAGCTCAGTACGTGGATGATCTGGCAGAGCGCCTTTTGGCTGTCGGAGGTAAGCCTGTGTCGACGATGAAATCCTGTATGGAGAACGCGTCCATCAAGGAAGCAGCTGGGGGAGAGTCTGCCGACCAAATGGTGCAAGCGGTCGTAAGCGACTTTACGACCTTGGTCAGCGAACTGAAAGAAGGAATCACAGCTGCAGAGGCGGCTGATGATGAAGCCACTGGCGACATGTTTTTAGGCATGACCGAGACGCTGGAAAAACACGTCTGGATGCTGAAATCGTTTTTAGGTAAATAAGCATGAGAGACAAAAAGGCGAGCTGATGCCAGGTAGTGCTGGTATTGGCTTGTCTTTTTTAATATGCAGGGATTGGAAGATCATGGTATCAGGCGAGTTCGCTTTTCCAAGTATGAGTCTCCATCCAAGGTTTTCTCGATCTTGAAAATGCTTTTCTGCGGTTATGAGGACAACCCCCTTGTTCCCAAGAGTCGTCCGCTGGTGTAAACTAGCTGTGTGATGATAAAAAGAAAGCACTTTCATGCAGGAAAGGATGTACGTTCCCATGGCATCACCATACGTTACGTTTAACCGCGAGCAGTGGAGAGCTCTGCGGGCTTCCACGCCGCTAACCATATCTGACGAGGAACTAGCCTGTTTGCAGGGCGTGAACGAGAATATTTCCATGACAGAAGTAGCGGAGATCTACTTGCCTCTTTCACGCCTGCTCAATTTGCATGTAGGTGCCACTCAGGAGCTGTACCAGGCGACCCATATGTTTCTTGGGAATCAAGACGGGAAAGTCCCGTTTATTATCGGGATTGCCGGCAGCGTGGCTGTAGGCAAAAGCACGACTGCGCGGATTCTGCAAACGCTGCTGTCCCGCTGGCCAAACCATCCCAAGGTGGATCTCGTGACTACAGACGGTTTTTTGTATCCAAACCGTGTGCTGGAAGAGCGGGGGATCATGAAACGCAAAGGTTTCCCCGAAAGCTATGACTTGCGCAAGTTCATACGTTTCCTGTCCGATGTGAAGTCAGGGATTCCAGAAGTAAAAGCACCTGTATATTCTCATTTGGTTTACGATATTGTCCCTGACGAATGGCAAATGGTTCGCCAGCCCGACATCCTGATCGTCGAAGGCCTGAACGTGCTGCAGCCGCCAAGAGATACGGATAAAGATCAGCGCATCTCGGAAGTGATCGTTTCCGATTTCTTTGACTTTACGATTTACGTTCATGCCGATGAAAAAGATATTCGCCATTGGTACGTCGAGCGGTTCAAGCTGCTGCGGCAGACGGCGTTTTCCAATCCATCCTCCTACTTCCGCCGCTATGCGAGCCTCTCTGATGAAGAAGCTACGGAAGTCGCGACAGGCATCTGGCAAGAAATCAACGGAGCCAACCTCCGCCAAAATATTTTGCCAACCCGTGTCCGCGCGCAGCTGATTCTCGATAAGGGGCAGGATCATATGGTGCAGAGTGTAAAGCTTCGCAAGCTATAGAGGAGAGTGCGGATAGACGATGAAAATGATCAGTGCCTGCTTGATCGGCTGTGAGTGCCGTTACGATCAAAAGTCTTGCCGCGACCAGGAGCTGGAGCAGCTGCTGCGAGAAGGCAAGGTCATCCCGATATGTCCAGAGCAGCTGGGAGGATTGCCTACCCCTCGTCCACCAGCCGAGATCGTGGGAGGAGACGGCTTTGACGTATTGGACGGTAAAGCACGCATCGTCGATCAAAAAGGAAATGACGTAACGGAAGAATTTCTCGCTGGGGCACGCCAAGCTTTAAAGCTGGCTCAAACCGTGGGAGCCACGTCTGCGATTTTGAAAGAAAACAGTCCATCCTGTGGCAGCACGTTCGTATACGATGGGACGTTTTCTGGCAAAAAGGTGACGGGGACAGGTTTGACAGCAGCACTATTTCGCCGGCATGGCATCGAAGTACAGTCGGAGCAAACGCATGGGGAATAAAATCGAGCTGCCTTTCTAAAAGCGTGAAAAAGGGTCCACCTGGTGGTTTGTCCAGGTCTGGACCCTTTTTGTTTGATGCACTACACTACCCCTTGCGACTGTCAATCAGCGGAAGACAGTCCTTTCAAAACAGCACGGAGCCTGTCTAAATTTTGTTCGTTCGCTTCCTCGCATATGGGCTTGAGATTGTTGTAGTCCTCTGCGGTTTCGAAGGTTTGGCGGAAAGTAATCTCGGTCCCGCCGCTGACGTCCGAAAATGTGGCGGTCAGAATAAAGTGGGGTCTGGATTCGTGCCGGAGGACAATACGATCTTCGCTGACTTCGTGAAACACATTTCGATTTGGGAAGTTGGTCCCCTCCGGCCCGTGCATGGTGAACTCCCAGATGCCTCCTGGGCTGGCATCAAACGTATGAAAGGTGTTTGTGAAACCGTTTGGGCCCCACCACTGGGCGAGCAGTGCAGGCTCTGTCCAAGCCCTGTAGACGAGGCTGCGAGGGGCAGGCAGTGTCCGGCGAGACAGAAGCTCGAAGCGGTCGGGATGGCTTTCCCCGAGAGAGATGCCGAGAAGATCCAGCATTTCATGCGTGCCCTGTTCACGCTGCGCTGGAGTGTCGTGCCCATCGAAAAACACTCCTTGTTCGGTGAAAACCAGCTTCACGCCTTCAGCGGTGGGCATAAATTCGACAGTTGCGATGGAGACGGATATCCGGATATCCTCCTGGTCCAGGCTGTAGGTGTAGACGAGGCGTTCATTCGGCACGATTTCCTGGTAGAGAGCATCGAAGGTGAAGACAGGTCCACCTGGGGGACCCCCGCGGCTAACTTCACGGCCACCGACGCGGAAATCGAACTCCTCAGCTGGCTGAAACCAGCGAGCTTTGGCGTTTTGCTCCGACCACGCCGCAAAGACACGTTCCAAGGTAGCGCGGTACATCCGCTCAATTTTGAAAGTAGAGTGAGTGGTAAAGCGTTGGCTCATCCAAAAAACCTCCCTGTAGGAAAAGGCATCCCCATTATTTATCGTTCAGAAATTCGCCGAGCAAATCCAAATGGCTTTCCCAGTTTAACCGATGGTCGATGATGTACTTTTCTTGGCTTTGCTTCATCGATTCCAAGAGGGAAAGAAAGGCGTCAATGGAAAGCGGCTCTTGCTGGTTCATTTTTTCGGCTACACGCTCCAGCTCAGCCAGAAGCTTTTGCTGGATTTTCATATGCTTTCGGACGCGCTCAATTTGGATCGCAACGATTTCCGAAGAGCTATACGTCTGACCTTCCAGGACTCTTTTTATTTCTTCCAAGGATAATCCCAAATCTTTGAGAGACAGGATCTTCTGCAGCCGCTGGATATCCGCTTCATTATACATGCGATGACCTGAACCAGAATGCCCGGATGGTGAAAACAGGCCGATCTGATCGTAATAACGCAGAGTGCGGACAGTAAGTCCAGTCAAACTGGCAAGATCCCCGACTTTCCAATGCTGTTGCATAATCCACTCCTTTCAAGGCGCTAGCTGCTTACCGGTGACTTTAGCTTAAAACCTGACGTCGCGTAAGGTGCAAGAGGGTTTTTGAACGTGTAGGAATTTATAAGCGTTTTACGATTATGAATTCCGGAGCGCATGACGAAGTGCCTCAGCGTCCGATTCTGGCATTACTTCGGTAAAACTTTCCGCTAAAATGCGGTCGCTCTTCCTTGAACAGGCCTCGATAGAGGTTTTCTTATCTTTTTTTCAAAAAGGATTGACCTTAACGCCGCGTGAAGCCCTACGATGAAAAAGAAAAAACGTAGGGGGAATACCTTTGGACAAGGAACAATTGCAGACGCTCTATTTACAAGAAGAGTACTATTGGGGAAAAGAACCGAATCAGTTGGCTAAAAGCGTCCTAAATTATTACCAGGATGAACCTGTTCAAGGCAAACGCGCCGTAGACCTGGGGGCAGGAGAGGGAAGAGACAGCGTATTTCTCGCCAGACAAGGCTTTGCTGTAACGGCTATGGACTTTGCTCCTGCCGGTCTGGAGAAAGCCAAACGACTGGCAGTGGAAATGGGAACGACGCTCCATACGGTGGAAGGTGATATCAATCAATTTCTTCTTACGGAGCCTGTTGACCTGCTTTATTCGATAGGAGCCTTGCAATATATATATTTTCGCTGCCTTATTCTAGCAAGACTAGTGGCAGTTTTTATTTTCTGGCTTATACCGAATAATCCATTTTTGTGGGGGTCAAGCGCTTCCAGACGCGCTCATAATGACATTCATCACACCACCCCCTTCGCGAACATTTCCCGTAAGCCAAAACAAAGACGCGGCTTTCGCCACGTCTGTTTAAATCGTATATTTTATTCCCTTTTCCACTTTCCGTTATCCAAAACGAACTCAGTTGCACTGCTTACGCCATCACTCGATTGTTTAAGTACATACAGGCTTTCACCAGACCCATGCAGATAAATCTGAGGCATAGAATCGCCAGGTTGAAGAGTACGCATACTTGTCAACTCGTTAACTTCTTGGAATAGGTCTGCATCCAGCTCGAAAACTTGCTTCTTATCAATTTTGGTGTATTCAGACAGGTCGATTCCCGTATCTAGTGCGATGACATTAGTCGTTTGGAGGACGGCGTTTTCGAACTCTACCTCAGCTTTTTTAGCTTCCTTCGACTCCACAGTCTCTTCTAGTTTTTCTTTGGCAGCGAATGTCCAATCAGCCGGCTTATAGGTGACGGTATCATCTGTTTGGTCAAAATCTGCTACCGTACTTGTGCTACCCTTATATTCGTAATGATCTGTTAATACCTTCCACGTAGTTTTTGACCCATGATCCTCTGTATAAGAGCCATCAGCTCGGACAGTACCATCCCATAATCCAATGAACTTTGACCCCTTATACAGTCCCATTTCAGTATACAAAGTATTGCTAGAAACATTGTTATACGTCACTGCATTGAAATCCAGTGTGTAATCATCAGAAGTAGCGCTATCAATGGTGATATAGGATTCGGCTCGTGTGATAGCAGCTGAAGCATTGTTGAAGGCAAGTAGTAGTGCACCAAAACTTGTAAGAACCGCAAAAGCCGCAACCTTTTTCAACACTTATACATCATCTCCTATTATTGGGTTCATTTAGAATTATTCCACACAAAATATTAAATGGCAATAATTACAAATAAATTGGTAAAATATACACATTTTCTAATTTTAGGAGAAAATACCTTTGACACATCCAAGCAAATTATATATGTGTTTACATTTCTGGCGGTTTTTGATAAGTAAATAAAAAAAGATATTTTTTATACGTATCCAAGTAAATGCTGTATGTATTGATTCTATTGGTTTTATAGGTTATATCCCTCAAGTAGGTTTACAGGTAAGTTTGCAGGTAGTCTTACAGGTGGTTCTACAGGTCATCCCGAAAATCGGGCCAAACAATTCAAGCAGTGGCAGGAATGCACCGCGCCGGCCGGTTTGCATGTCCTGTTTGCCTTCACCCGGCATCCCGAGGTGGAGATCGCTCCGGACTGGGAAACTGTACAAACGGAAGAAATGATTTTCGATTGCCAATCGAGCGGAATCCCGCATCGTCATGCCGCGAGGATTCTCGTCTCGAGAAAATCATAGGAAATACGCAAGCTCTCCATTCTTTTGTCGGAGAGCTTTTTTTCCTTTTGTCCATCAAGTAATGTTACAGCCTGCTTACAAATCTTGCGACATCCTCCGCACGATCCTGAAGAGATTGCCAATCATGCCAGATCGACATGCCAAAATAGTAGGAAGCGAGGACAGGAAGGAAAAGAATGTTGGTATGGAAAAGATACTTGCGCAGGACCAACCAGCAGAGCCAAACGTATGACAGCATGATGACAGAAAAAACAATTTCATCCTCTTCGTTTGCCATGGAACGGATTTCTCTTTCCATCCTGGAAAACACATGCTGAACATCTTGATCATATTGCATTCGCTCCAACTTCTCGCTGGGGGTACCGAATGTGTACAGATCCCCTTTTCGGCCATCAATCACTTTGTCGAACTCGATCTGATACATGTACCCTGTAAACAGAGAACGCTGTGACCAAGCATCTTCATTGAATTGCCTGTTTTGATCCTTCACCGCATTCCATGTGACGAGTGCACCAATGAGATACAAAACGATAGCAGCCAATTGCCAATACGTTTTATTTTCGACCTGGACTTTTTGCAGGGGAAGCAATCTTATCAAATCCTTTGTAATTTTTACATATTATACCATATTACATTTTTTCGATCTTCCTTCTTTTGAAAAAGAAAGACTCTTTAAAAGGGGGATCACTGATGAGCGTAAATGCCTTATTGCACGAATAGAAATTCCTGAATCAAATTCTCTTCTCGATCGTTCGGAAAATGAAAAAGGATCAGGCGACGCAGTGGGCGTGGGAGCAGTATCTGTGTGAGCTGACTGTCGGGCATATCGTGGAGTCCAGTCCGCCAAAGCGGTTGTTTGAACGGCTCGGCTAAGGCTCTCGTACAACGAGATGCCGTGGATGGGCGGGAAGATCTGTGAGCGCTGTCCGTAGAAAAGCAGGGTACAGGCTTGTCTGGGGAAGCTGAGATAGTGGAGTCCACTGGAAAAATAATTGAACACGCCTTCGTGAGTGCGAAAAACAAGATCCATGACGCACATGCCTCCTTCGAAAATCATGAATTGACCTCGCCCGTTCCAACGAAATTGCCCCTAGCAGAATGCTGTCTGCATGCTACGATGGGGAAAAAGGGAGTGAACGACAGGATGTATACACCAGCACATTTTGAAGTAACACAGCGAGATGAGATGGTTGCTTTCATGCAGCAGCATCCGTTCGCCCTGCTGATTTCGGCAGGAGGCGGAGAGCCGGAAGCAACCCATATTCCTCTGGAGGTAGAGCAACGGGGCGAGGAGCTGTACCTGACAGGACATATTGCGCGCAACAACTCCATTGGCGACATGCTTGAGCAGGCAAAAGCTTCGGTCCTGGCTGTTTTTCAGGGAGCGCATGCGTACATATCTTCCTCTTGGTACAGCCAGCCAAACGTGCCGACCTGGAACTATATGGCGGTACACGCCTACGGACATGCACGGATCGTTCGCGAACAGGCGAAGATCACCGAGATGATGCAAGCGCTGCTGATCAAGTATGAGCAAGGGCAAGCAGCACCGGTCAAATGGGATGCCGTGCCGGAAAAGCTCATGGATGGTTTGCTCAAGGGGATCACTTGTTTTGAAATCAAGGTCGAGCGCATGGAGGCGAAATACAAGCTGAGCCAGAACCGCAGCCAGCAGGATCGATTGGCCATCATCTCCCGCTTGGAAACAGGCAGTGAAAAGGAACAGGAAGTCGCAGCCGCGATGCGCATGATCGAGCAGGCACAGGCAAATCGCGTATTTGTTACGAAAACATCTCAATAAAGCGCTTGGCCGCCTTGGACAGATGTCGTCCGGTTTGCCAGACCACAGCGGCAGACGATGTGATGGAGGTTCCGACGATCTCGATGGCGTGGATTTGCTCGCTGCGGTGCGTCTCCCATGCCGAACGAGGGACGATAGAGGCACCGACCTTGGCCGCGACCATGCTGACGATGAGGGAGATGTCAGGGCACTCGCAGATGACATGCGGCTCGACGCCAAGCCGGGAAAACTCCTTCACAATCAGATCGTAAATCCCGAGACCAGGGATGCTCGGCATGATGAGCGGGACCTCGGCGAGATCTCGCATGTGGATCTGCTGGAGGGAGGCGTGCGAGGTATCCGCTGGCACAATCAGCACGAACGATTCCTCTTCCAACGGAATCGTGGTGCAGTTCGTCAGGGAATGAGGCAAGCGCACGATGGCGACTTCGATCGTCCGACGCTCCAGCCATTGATTGAGCAGCTGGGTGTCGCCCTTCCAGACTTTGTAGGTAATGCGTGGATATCGTTGTTGAAACAGGCGGATTTGCTCAGGGAGGAAGTAGGCGGATAAAGCGCTGACACCAATGGACAGGCTCCCACGAATTCCTTCGCCTGTTTCTTTTACTTCAAAGAGCGCTTCTTCCATCTGATGAACGATGCTGAGCGCTTGCCGGTAAAGAATATGGCCAGCTTCCGTGAGCTCCATGCGCTTTCCGGAGCGTTCCACCAGTATGACACCCAGTTCCTCCTCCATTTGCTTGAGCTGCTGGCTTAAAGGCGGTTGAGCCATTTTGAGGCGCTTGGCAGCACCCGTAATCTGTCCTTCCTCCGCGATGGCAATAAAGTAGCGCAGCTGACGTATATCCATAGGTGTCCCTTCTTTCAACCAAATACATTACTATATGATTTCGATATGGAAAACAGAGTTACTGGATATTTTTCATATTGATCTCGCTATGATAGCATAATCTGCATCACATGACTTGTACAGTAAGAATTTATAAGATTCTTATCCAGTATAAGCGCAACTAAGGCTCCGCCAATAGACTTGGCGTAGCCAAGTTTTCTAAGAAAAGATACAACGGAAAGAAGGGACGATTTGTGCGTACGTGGATGGAGAATATTTTTCACCTGCGCGCTTGCGACACGACGATCAGACGAGAATTAATGGCTGGCTTTATCAGCTTTGTCACTATTGTCTACATTGTTGCCGTAAACGCTTCGATCTTGCAGGATGCGGGGATTCCTATGGAGGCAGGCATACTCGCTACCGTTTTCACTGCCTTTGCCGGGGCGCTGCTGATGGCCTTTTGGGCGAATGCGCCGATTGTACTGGTTCCTGGGATGGGGATCAATGCGTTGTTCACATATACGCTGTGCCATACGATGGGGCTCTCCTGGCAGGAAGCTTTGGCTGCGGTTTTTGTTTCGGGAATTTTGTTTGCCGTGATTGCATTCACCCGGGCTGCGACTGTACTCTCCCGCGCCATTCCAGCTTCCCTCAAAGAGGCCATTACAGTCGGGATTGGCCTGTTTCTCACCTTTATCGGTCTGCAAAAGGGTGGCTTGATTGTGACGAACCCGTCCACCTTTGTGGCATTGGGGGAGTTGTCCAGTCCGCATGTGATTGTAACACTGGCGACTCTGGTCATTACCTTGATTTTGTTTGTACGCAACGTGCCAGGTAACTTCCTGATCGGAATTGCGGCAGGTACCGGGCTTGGCTTTTTGTTTGGGATCGTTACGCCAGGCGGTGGCAGCTCGTTTTCCTTTGCCGAATACGCAAATGTCTTTTCCGGCTTCTCTTTTGGCGGAATTTGGACGCTGCCATTTTGGATCGCGACGTTTTCGCTGGCGATGGTCATCGTCTTTGAAAATATCGGGTTGATCCATGGACATACGGCGATGGCGGGACAGCCACAGAAGTTTCGCAGGGCGCTTCAGGCAAATGCTGTATCTGCGGCGTTGTCGGGAATGCTGGGAAGCAGCCCAACCGTAGCGACAGTCGAGAGTGCTGCCGGGATCGCTGCAGGCGGACGGACAGGGCTCACCTCGCTCGTGACAGGCACGCTTCTGCTGGGCTCACTGGGACTCATTCCGTTGGTGAAAATGATCCCGGATGGCGCCATCGCTCCGGTCCTGATCATCATCGGTGCATTGATGCTGCAAAACGTGCAAAACATCAATCTGAAGGACTTCTCAGAGGGCTTCCCCGCCTTTTTGATCATTGCGATCATCCCGTTGTCTTACAGCATTGTGGACGGTATCGCCTTTGGGTTTGTCGCGTACCCGCTCTTGAAGCTGGCTTTGGGCAAAAGAAGAGAGGTACCTGCTCTCATGTACGTCATTTCCGGGCTGTTCCTGCTCAATCTGGTATTGCCCGTCCTGACGTAGAAAAACCACTGGTGATTTCTTTCACCAGTGGTTTCTTTTGGGAGAACTAGCTGCGTACAGGCTGCACTTTTTCTTCGCTGCCTCGATACTTCTCGATGTCAGCAGGTGTTTTCGGGTATGGCTTTTGCAAAGTCTGATAGACAGCTGCCTTTGTAAGGTCGGCGGCATAGCATTCATCCACCTCAATGCCGGATTCCTTAAAGCCCTTGAGCATTTTCAGGAAGCCGAACATGCCGAGCGATCCGTTTTCCCGGACACGGCGCACTTCATCCAGATTCAGATAAACGATCGTGAAGGACTCGGAGTCGCCGAGCTCCTCGATAATTCTGCCCTCAGGGTCTACGGCTACCGAGTGGCCCATTCCGATTGGGTTCGGATGATTGATGCTGACGACAAAGCACTGATTTTCGATGGCACGGGTGATAGCGATCGGAAGGTTGTTTCTCGTTCCCCCGATCCAATCCCCTTGCAGGGTTGGCTTGATAATTACCTCCGCGCCCTTCAGCGCGAGATTGCGCGCAGCCTCGGGATAGTGACCATCTGCACAGATCATGAAGCCGACCTTGCCGATATTGGGAATCTCGTAGACAGGAAAATCGCTCCCGGGCTTTGATTGCTCGAGCGGATAAGGAATAAACACTTTTCTGTACTTCATGACGATCTCTCCCTCGGGAGAAATCAAAATGGCGGTATTGTAGGCTTCATCACTATTCTCAGCGCGTTCCTGCAAAGAGCCGGGGGCGAGCCATTTTTTATGCTGCTTGGCTTTTTCACAAAGCAAATCTGTCAGTGGTCCGGGGATGGTCTCTGCCATCTGCAGCCAGTTCACCGGGTCTAGACCGTTTAGGTACAATTCGGGAAAAGCGATCAGATCAACCGCCGGATTCATCCCGGCAATCGTATCGACATAATAGGCAAGCTTCTCGTAATTTTCTCGTTTTCGTGCCTCCAGATCAGGGTTTGTGCTAGGGGAAGCGATTTGAACCAGTGCCAGATTTAAATAGCTCATAGTGTCACTCCTCGTCGATAGGCTTACCTCCATTATGGAAAAACGGGTTTGCTTCGAACAATTACCCGATCGGGTAATCTTTTGTTCGAAGAAAATTTGCTATAATACAGGGACAGGGAAGATTTGTGGCTGGGAGTGATTCTTTATGGAAGCGTTCTCAAACAGGGATTACCAAAATGTGCTTGCTTTCATGGACGATATGGCTGGCTCTGTCGAAGATTTCCGCCATCGAGCTCTGCAGTCCTTTGAAAGACGCTTTGGCTTGTACAGGGCAAACTTTTGGATGGTCAATGAGCATGACGAGCTCATCCGGCCCGTCATGCACAATATCGATGACAACGCCATGGACAGCTACCTTTCCTCCTGCTACCAGCACGATATACTGATGCCGCACAAGGTTGTTCAACGCTTAGGTGATCACCATGTTCTGCGCATTCATGACGTGCTGTCTGAAAATGAGTACAAGGAAAGCGAATACTATCATGAGTTTATGTCTCGCCACAACTATTATCATCAGATGGTGGCCTACCTGATAAACGATGGGCAGATGCTCGGCAGTATCGCGTTTGTCCGTTCGCAAAAAGAAAGCCCGTTTCAAGAACGAGAGCGGATGTGCCTCGAGCTTATCGCCCGTTTCCTGAGCCGAAGCATGGCTCCCCTCATGCTTTCCAAACCGGAGGCTTCCGCCAAATCCGGACAGGAGAGGGAGTTGACCGCCAAGGAGCAGGAAGTGCTTGCGCTCGTGCAGAAAGGCTATGGAAACGAAGCGATCGCTGCGCGGTTGTTTGTCAGTATCAATACGGTGAAAAAGCATCTGCAAAGCATTTACCGCAAGTTTAACGTCACGAATCGTACGAGCTTGTGCTATAAAATACATGCGGAAAACAGTTGAAGCCCTCGCCACGGTTATGCACCGGCGAGGTTTTTCTCTTATTCAAGGAATCGGCTCATTTGTCACGAATTGGTTAAGAAAGAGAGGAGGCGTTCACTTGAGGATCTACGAGATGACCATACAGCTCCGTGTCGCCGATATGGAGAGGGGGCCACCTTCGCCGATCCCTGGGGGAATCGCATCGGCTTTTTTGAGTACCACGAAGACTTTGAAAAAGTGGAAAGATTGGCTAAGTTCGCATCAAGATGAAGCATCTGGTAAAAAGGGACAGGAACGGGTCAGGCTCCCATTCAATCATAGGCGAATAACTTGTTAAAAAAGAAAGGGTGTTCTCCGATGAATGGCTATTGGTACGGCCCTTATGCCTACGCTTCCTACCAACCGTTTATGCAGCACGATGACCACGGCCAAGAACAGGAACGGATGCAAACCGTTCTTCGACTTATCCAAGAAGCGATTGCTGGTGAACGACATGACGAGCTTTTTTACGACTATTTGCTCAGCGTTGCTCCTACCGAACAAGAAAAGCAGGTCATTACAGGGATCCGAAATGACGAGCGAAAGCACAATAGTTACTTCCGGCAAATTTACACGCAACTGACGGGCCAGCGTCCGCGGGTGAGTGAAGAGGGTGAAACCTTTCAGAAGCCAGCAAGCTATCTGGATGGGATTGAGCAAGCACTGATGGGTGAGTTGAAGGCGTTTGAGAAATATCGAGTGATTTACAAATACATTCCCGTTCAATATCGTGATACCATTTTCGAAATCATGACCGATGAGATGAAGCATGCCAGTTATTACAACTGGCTGTACGCGAAAAATAAATGATGGAGTCGTCCGTAACGGCAAATAGCTGTTACGGGCTTTTTTTGTTTTTTTGTTTTCTGGATCGATGAAGGATCAGGATTGCCAAGGCATATGAAAAAAAGTACAATGATGAAATGCCCAAAAAGGGCCGCGGTTCGTAAACTCCCGCGTTATCAAAACTAGGAGGCATTATCTATGTTTAATGTGCTGTTGGGAGTGGGATTTGCCCTGGTAAACTACGGGCTCTTTCTGCTCTGCTACCGCCTGTTCGGGAGAATGGGGTTGTATGCGTGGCTTGGAATGGCTACTGTGCTAGCCAATATTCAAGTTGTCAAAACGATCGAGATGTTCGGACTGGTGATGACGCTGGGAAACACGATTTATGCGTCGATCTATTTGACAAGCGATCTTTTGAATGAAAAATACGGCGAGAAGGCCGCCAAGAAAGTCGTCTGGTTTGGATTTTTTACCTTGATTGCGACGACGATCATCATGCAGCTTGTTCTGCTGTTCGAGCCGCAAGCATCGGATATTTCCCAGCCAGCCTTGAAAACGATATTCGGGCTCATGCCGCAAGTAGCTTTGGGAAGTCTGTGCGCGTATTTTATCAGTCAGTTCGTGGATGTGAAAATTTACTCCTGGCTGAAACGAAAGTGTCCCGGACGCAATCAGCTTTGGATTCGGAATAACGGCAGCACGCTGGTCAGTCAGCTGCTTGACTCCATCATTTTTTGCACCATTGCTTTTTGGGGCGTGTACCCGATGGATGTATGGTGGGAGATCCTGTTGACTACGTATTTGATCAAATTCCTCGTATCTGCGGCGTCGACGCCAATCCTGTATATCGCTCGCAATATGAAAGTACCCGAGGAGTAAGAGCAGCTCCGTTTGGGAGAAAAAGGCATGCAGGCCTCCTCGCAGGCAAGCATGCCTTTTTTATTGATATTCATATGGCGGATTGATCTATGGCGGCTCTAACTGGACAATTTAATTACTTAGGTATATAATGCTGCACGTGGAGCTGCCTCCGCTACGGGTCCCTATGAGCAAGCATGGGGAATGGATGAGCAGAACAAAGTAATTTTCGGTATATTCTAACAATAAAGGGAGGATGCGCCATGAGTTGGAGAAGAAATGCGAGAATCCTCTGGATCTGCAACTTTATCATTTCAGGCTCGATGAGTATGATTATGCCCTTTCTCCCACTGTTCCTGATGGATATGGGAGTGCCTCATGGGAAGGAAGTCAGTATGTGGACCGGGATGATTTTCTCGGCCACTTTTTTGTCTGCGGCGATTATGGCGCCGGTATGGGGGGCTGTAGCGGACAAATACGGCCAGAAGACAAATCTGGTAAGAGCAGGGATTGGGATGGGGATCATCAACATCCTGATGTTTTTCACCACGACTCCGTTGTATTTGCTCGTTTTGCGCTTTGTGTTCGGATTTTTCTCCGGCTTTATCACGGTATCTTACTCTTACTTATCGAAGACGACGCCGAGGGAGGAGCTAGGGAAGGCAATCGGTTTTCTTTATACGGGCGGAATGAGCGGCGGGATTATCGGACCGCTGTTTGGGGGGGCTCTGTCCGACTGGTTTGGCTATCATACCGTCTTTGCTGTCACGGGGGGCTTGATGATCATAACAGTGCTTCTGGTGCAGTGGCTTCTGCCTCCTGATCGGGTAGAGGTCGCAGCAGGGGAAGTAAGAAAAACAGGCACGTTTCGCGAAGTTTTGGCCAATCCCAATCTGACAATCCTGTTTTTTGCGACCTTTGCCATCCAGACAGCGACGATGAGCACCAGCTCCATGATGTCCATCTTTGTGCGATCGATTGTAGGTGATGTGAACAATCTGGCGTTTCTCGCGGGATTGGTCACCTCCGTTACAGGCATCGCGAACATCATCGGTTCTCCTATACTGGGGAGGCTGGGGGACAGGTTTGGTCAGAGCAAGATTCTCCCCATTATCATGTTTTGCACAGGGCTGGTCATTTTTCAACAGGTCTGGACAGATTCCATTTATCCGCTGTATGCCTGGAGATTTTGCCAAGGACTGTTGCTCGGGGGGATGCTTCCTTCGATTCAGACACTGATCAAAAAGCGTTCGCCTGACTTCATTTCGGGAAGGTCGTATGGTTTGAACTCAAGCTGCCAATTTCTCGGCAACTTGACAGGGCCTTTGATCGGCGGTTTTATCGCTGGTCATTTCTCGGTGTCGTATGTGTTTGTCTTTTCTGGTCTAGTCCTTATGCTGGGGTCGGCCATCGTAAAATGGAGAATCCCGCTTCGAGGAGAAAACAAAAAAGCAGCGTAAAGCCCCATCCGACAAGGATGGCGGCTTTTTTTTTGCGCTTTATTTTCTGGCAAATGAAAAAATGAGTTGTGTTTTGGATTCCACGTACGCTATAGTAAATACATAAAATTTAATAACTGATAATCAATTATCAAATATTGATAATGGTGCATGATCCGCTCATGTGCTAATCTGTTAGGAGGGAGATCACTAGAAGAAAGAAGGATACACATACCGATGAGCGCTGAAAAGACATTAGACATTTTGGATTTATTTGATTTTGATACAAGAGCGTTGAGCGTTCCGCAGATCGCTGACAAGCTGGGTCAGCCCCAGAGCTCTGTTTACCGTCATTTGCGGCTGCTGAAAGAAAAAGGCTACGTCATGGAATCGGCCAATGGCCACTACAGCTTGGGTTACCGCTTTTTGAAACTGGCGAAAATCGTTCGTTTGGACATGAACATATCCGCAATTGCGCAGCCGGTCATGAGACAGCTGACGAAAGATACGGGAGAGACGTCGATTCTTTTGGTTCACTCCAATCTGCAGGCAGTTTGCCTCGAGGCCGTCCCTTCGCATCAGCCGATCAAGGTTTCCTCGGAGCAAGGACAAATCGTCCCTCTGTATGGCGGCGCCTCTTCCAAAGCGCTGCTGGCCTATTTGGGAGACGAGGTCCTCGAAGGCTTGTTCGCTGAGGGACATGTCCGCAAGCACACCGATCAGACGATTACGGATCTGGCTGCCTTGCGAGCAGACCTCGTTGATATACGAGCAAAAGGCTATGCCTTCTCGGACGGCGAGATCGACGAAGGAGTCGTTTCCTACGGTGTACCCATCCTAGATTCCAATCAGCAAGTAGCCGCATCGCTGAGCATCGCGGGACCGCGTGACCGAATGCTCGAGAAGGACGGAAAAGAACTGGTTGCCATGCTGAAAGCAGCTGTGGAGTCGATCCAGCGCTATCTGTAAAGATAGGTGGGAGACATAATGGAGAAGTACGATTTGGTAGTACGAGGCAAGATTGTTGGCGAAGACCGCGTGATTTCGGGACAGATCGGGGTAAAGGATGGCAAGATCGCGACCATCCAGCCTGCGGGAGAGCAGCTTCAGGGAGACAAGGTACTCGATTTTGAAAACGCTTATGTGTTCCCAG
This sequence comes from Brevibacillus centrosporus, assembly GCF_046622605.1. NCBI lineage: Bacteria > Bacillati > Bacillota > Bacilli > Caryophanales > Paenibacillaceae > Brevibacillus > Brevibacillus centrosporus. Next base: position 1,417,613 of record NZ_CP176856.1, read on the forward strand.
GTACCATTGATGTGCACGTCCACTGTTTCAGTAATCCGAAAGAGGGCTTCATTCCGACAAGCATGTCCGCGGCAGCAGGAGGCATCACGACTTTTTTAGACATGCCCTACGACCTGCCGAATCCCATTTCCAATGTAGAAATCTTTGAAAAAAAGGTACAACAGCTCGAGAAAGAAGCCGTTGTCGACATCTGCTTGTGGGGAACGATCTCCAAAACAGGCGGTACCGAACAGATCGTGCCGCTTGCAGAAGCAGGAGCCGTTGCCTTTAAAATGTCGACCTTCGAGACGGATGCCTATCGCTTCCCGCGCATTCCCGATCCAGAGATCCTCAAGGCGATGCAGCTGATCGAACAGACAGGCTTGCGGGCAGCCTTCCACTCGGAAAACGACGAGATTATCGTAGATATGATCGATGAATACAAACAGGCGAACAAGGTATATCCAAAAGCGCACAACGAGACGCGCCCGCCTCTGACGGAGACGAGTGCTGTGCTCAAGCTGATGGAATTCGCGTACTGGACAGGCGTCAAGCTGCACATCGTCCATGTGAGCCATCCTCGTACCATCGATTTGATCAAGCAGTTCAAAGCTCAAGGCGTAAAAGTGACCTGCGAGACCTGCTACCCGTACCTGCTGCTGGATATAAACGCTCTGGATGAGTTTGGTCCAAAAGCGAAAAACAACCCGCCGCTGCGTCATCCGGAGGAAGTAGCAGGACTGTGGCAGCATCTGGAGGCAGGCGATATCGAGCTGATCTCCTCTGACCACGCACCGTGGGGAGCAGAGCATAAAGATCCAGGCAAAGACAACATTTTCAAAGCATCCTCTGGCATGCCGGGAGTAGAGATCATGACCCCGCTCATGTTTGACAGCACGGTAGCCAAAGGCACCATGACACCAGTACAGTTCGCGAAAGTAATGTCCCAGCACCCTGCCGAAGTATTCGGAATCCCGGGCAAAGGGAAAATCGCAGTCGGCTTCGATGCTGACTTCGCCGTGATCGATCCGGAAGCGACGTGGGTAATCGATGAAAACCAATTCCGTTCCCACTCCAAAATCTCTCCTTTCCACGGAAAAGAGGTAAAAGGCAAAATCATCCAAACGATCGTTCGCGGAACGAGTGTATACGATGGCGAGCAAGTAACGGTTGAGCCGGGCTTTGGCTCCTTTGTACCAGGGTCTGCCTATAAAGGGGCGCCTGTAGGGGGGAAACGCGGCCTATGATCAGCCGATTCACGCACATGCTAAGCGAGCTTCTGGACAAACGGATCGAGGACATCCCGCAAGCGACGAGAGAGCGGGCAACCTGGATGGTAGCAGACACGGTGTTTTCCTCCTGCTTCGGATTCGCCGCTCCAGAGCTGCAAGGGTATCTTGCGGTAGTAGGTGTGTCGCAAAAGGATGAGAAGCATTCGATTCCGGTGCTGGGTACAGGGCTGTACACGACGAAGGAGCACGCTGCGATGCTGTACGGTACGGCGATTGTGAGCAACGAGCTCGATGAAGGCAACCAGTTTGCCAAAGGACATCCCGCCGCTCACATGCTGGCACCCATTCTCATCACGGCGTGGGAAGAGAAAGCGACAGGGATGGAAATCCTACGTGCCTTTGTCATCGGCTACGAAGTCGCTTCTCGTTTGGCTTATGCCAGCAACATGAACGACGACATGCATCCGCACGGTACCTGGGGAAATGTCGGGGGCGCAGTTGCAGCAGGCTTGCTGATGAAAAAGGACAAACAGGCAATCGTAGAGGCTGCGCTCCTGACCGCTTCCCTGCCGATCGCTACTTCGTGGGAGGCAGCTGTCACCGGTATGACCGTCCGCAATCTGTATTCCGGTGTTGGGAGCTTTCTCGCCCTGCAGGCATGGACGTTCCAAGAGGCGGGCTTTTGCAGCAGTGAGCACGTCGTCGATCATCTGTGGGGAACGATCCTGTCCAAAGGAATCCGCTACGAGCTGTTCGAGTCGGATCTGTGGGCACCGCCTCTTTTGGACAAAAACTACTTCAAGCTGTACCCGTCCTGCCGCTTCTCGCATTCTGCGATCGATGCTCTGCTCGCTCTGCAAAAGGAAGAGAGGCTGGATGCTTCGCAGATCGCTTCGGCAAAAGTGGAGACCTATAGCTTGGCAGCACGCTTGAACGATCCAAACCCGGTGAACGCTTTGTCCGCGAAGTTCTCCATACCGTTCCTGCTATCGGCGATCCTGCATGGGCATTCTCTCTACGATTCGTTTGCGGGAGAGATTTTCTCCGATAGGTCTGTACGGGAATTGGCGCAGCGGATCGAGGTAACCGAAGACCCCGAAATGACGGCGATGCTGCCAAACAAGCGGGCTGCCCGCGTCACAGTCACCGACCATCAGGGAGTCACGTATCGCGCGTTTGTCGATGCGGCCTCCGGCAACTACGATCAGCCGTTTCCACGAGAAGAGCTGCTCGGCAAATTTGCCAGCATGCTGGCTGTGTGCGTCTGCAGCGGCGATCAAACGAACGAGATCATCGATCAAGCTCTAGCTTTGCCGGATGTGAACGATTTTGGTGAGTGGCTCGAGCGACTTGCCGCATCGACGGGAAAGAGGGGAGCTGGATCACAATGAAAGCGATGAAGATTAATCTGGAGCGCTTAAAACACAATTTGCTGGCTGTTGGCGCCATCGCGAATGCAGGCGAAAAAGGCTATACGCGACTGGCGTACTCCGCCGAAGAGAAGAAGGCGCTCGATTGGTTAAAAGAGAAACTGACTGATCAATCACTTACTGTCACACAAGACCGAGTGGGGAATGTCTTTGGCAGATGGGGGGATTCAGGAAAACCGGCGATTTCATTCGGCTCTCACCTGGATACCGTGCCCGAAGGCGGTTTGTACGACGGAGCGTTAGGCGTCATCGTCGGGCTGGAATGCTTGGAAACGATGCGCGAGAGTGGATGTGAGCCAAAAGTTCCTTTGGAGCTCATCGCCTTCGTCGGGGAAGAAGCCAACCTTCTCGGAGGAACCTTCGGAAGCAGGGCAGTAGCAGGCTTGGTGAAGAGCTCGGAGGATTTTGAGCAGGAGCTCGCACAAGTGGGCTTTTCCTGGGAGGATGTGCAGGCGGTAAAACGAAGCCGAGAAGACTATCTATGCTACGTAGAGCTGCACATCGAGCAAGGTGCTCTGCTGGAAACGAATGAAAAGAAAATCGGCATCGTGACTGCCATTGCGGGAATCCTGAGACTATCCGTAAAAGTGATGGGGAGAGCCAGCCATTCTGGTACAACGCCGATGCATTTGCGTAAAGACGCACTTGTGGATGCCGCTTGCTTGATCCAGGAGGTCAACCGTCTGGCTGTCGCTGCCAATAGCGATATCGTCGCGACCGTAGGGGAGATCTCCATTTCACCGAATCTGGCCAATGTCGTGCCTGGACAAGCCGACCTGATGATCGAAATCCGCGGTAGCCGCTGGGAAGAGATGAAAGGCATCGAAGCGCAGATTCGAGCATGGGCGAGCGATAAAATTGAGGCGCAGATCGAGATTGCAGTAGAAAAGCATCCGCAATCGCTGCCGAACTCCATGCAGGCGTGTATCGACGAAGCCAGCCAGAAGCGCGGCGAGTCGTACCAATACATGTTTAGCGGCGCTAATCACGACGCCAATTCAATGACTGCGCTTACCGATGTCGGGATGGTCTTTGTTCCTAGCAAAGACGGTGTGAGCCACCATCCAGAGGAGTACACCTCGTGGGAGGATATCGAGGCAGGCGCCAATGTCATGCTAGAAACACTGCAGCTGTTGATCGAGAAATATCAATAAGCTCGTGTAGAGGGAAGGTCGTATCACTCCTTGTTACAGATCGGTGGTACGGCCGCTCACTTCAGATACCCGCAACGAAAAAGGGGGCTTACTGCATGAAAGCATACTATCTGCTCGGAGTGCTGCCGTTTCTGGCTATTCTCGTGGGCACTGGTTTTGTCAATAAAGTGGAGCCATACGTATTCGGACTTCCATTCTTGATGTTTTGGTTCTTTTTCTGGACCGTCATGACAGCGGTCATCATGGGCATCATCTATAAGCTGGACCCGATCAATAAGCAAGAGGAGGAAGCCGAATGAATAGTGCGATGCTGATCATCTTCGGTGCGTTGCTGGTGAGCTTGCTTCTTGGCATCATGGCGCGCAGAGGGAAGGACATGGGGATGGAGCAGTGGGCGATTGGTGGCCGTGGCTTCGGCAGCTTGTTTGTCTTCCTGCTGCTTGCGGGTGAAACCTACTCAGTCTTTACCTTGCTCGGCACCAGCGGTCTTGCTTACTCGAAAGGGGCAGTCGGCTTTTATCTGATCGCCTTTACGACCCTGGGCGCGATGACCTCCTATTGGCTCTTGCCTCCGATCTGGAAATATGCCAAAAAGCATAATCTGGTGTCCCAATCGGAGTTCTTCGCCTCGAAATACGACAGCCCGATTTTGGGTGTGTTCGTAACGATCGTCGGGGTTGTAGCGCTGGTTCCTTATATTGTCCTCTTGTTTAAATCGATGGGGATTCTCGTATCCGCTACGTCCTATGGAGCGATATCTCCTAGTGTCGCGATTCTGATCGGGATGGTGGCGCTGGTGGTGTACGTGATGATTTCCGGTATTCACGGATCGGCATGGACATCTACCGTCAAAGATTTTCTCATTTTCTTTGTGATCCTGTTCCTCGGAATCTATTTGCCTATCCATTACCATGGCAGCATTCAACAAATGTTTGAAGCAGTGAATACAGCTAAAGAAGGCATTCTGACCTTCCCTGAAAAAGGCATGAGCCTAAGCTGGTTCATTTCAACAGTCGCGATCAGTGCGTTTGGCTATTTCATGTGGCCGCACAATGCGCCGACGATCTTTGCCGCCAAAAGTGCTCGAACCTTCCGAACCAATGCGATTCTACTTCCGCTGTATGCCCTGATGATCCTGTTTGTTTACTTCGTCGGATTCACCGCGATTGTGGAAGTACCGGGCTTGGTGGGGGCAGATGGCGACTACGCCCTGCTGAAGCTATCGATGAAGACCTTTGATCCTTGGTTTGTCGGTATCATCGGTGCGACAGGTCTGTTGTCCACGCTGGTACCAGGCTCCATGATGCTGATGTCGACGGCAACCATGCTAACCAAGAATGTATACGGTTACATTCGACCGCAGGCAGAGGAAAAGAATTCGGCAAAGGTAGCCAAAGTGTTTGTCGTTCTCTTGTCTCTCGTATGTGGAGGAATGGCTCTCGGCGAGAACAACACACTGGCAACGCTGTACCTCACGTCCTTCTCGCTCGTGACACAGCTCGCACCCGCTCTTTATTGCAGCTTGATGAAACGCAATGCCATTACCAAGCAGGGCGCGTTTTTGGGGATTTTCTTTGGGGTAGGGATCGTGGTCTACATGACCTTTACCAAAACGACGATGGCGATGCTGTTCGCAGGAATGCCGCAGTGGATTCAGGATTTGAACAACGGGGTATTCGCCCTGGTGGTCAATATTATCGTGATGCTGGTGGCGAGCCTCGCTACGAGAAAAGTAACAGAGCCGGGACAGATGACGGTTTCGGAAACAACGAAGTAAAGACTGACCGAATAGCGAAAAGACGGGCTACAGAGATGTCTCTGCCCGTCTTTTTCGTTTTCTCCTCGATTATCCGAGGCGAGCCATACCCATTGCTTTTTCCACGCGATGAAGCACTTTGTTTGCTGTTTCGCTCGCCTTTTCGGCACCTTTTGTGAGGATATCGTCCAGCTCGGAGGTCTGGATCAGCTGATTGTAGCGGTCTTGGATCGGACGCAGGGTCTCTACCACGACTTCAGCCAGATCGCCTTTGAAAGCGCCGTAGCCTTTTCCTTCGTACATCGACGCGATCTCTTCCAGCGACTTGCCAGAGCAAAGCGAGTAGATGGTCATCAGGTTCGATACGGCAGGCTTTTCGGCTTTGTCGTAGCGTACCGCGCTGTCAGAGTCGGTCTGCGCGCGCTTGATCTTTTTCGTGATGGTATCCGGGTCATCCAGCATGGAGATGAATCCGCCTACGTTGGAGTCGGATTTGCTCATTTTCTTCGTGCCGTCTTGCAGGGACATGATGCGTGCGCCTGTTTCCGGCAAGCGAATTTCGGGGATCTTGAAGACTTCGCTGTAGCGGTTGTTGAAACGGGTCGCTAGGTCGCGGGTCAGCTCCAGATGCTGCTTTTGGTCTTCGCCAACCGGCACGAAGTCGGTGTCGTACAAAAGAATGTCTGCTGCCATCAGAGGCGGGTAAGCCAAGAGACCGCCAGGAATAGATTCACCGCGCCCGTCGGATTTGTCTTTGAACTGGGTCATGCGCTCAAGCTCGCCGAGGTAGGAGGTGCAGAGCATGATCCAGCCCAGCTTGGCATGAGCAGGCACTTCGGATTGGATGAACAGGGTCACCTTTTCAGGATCGAGGCCGACAGCCAGATAGAGGGCAGCCAGGCGACGGATGTTTTCGCGCAGAACGGCAGGGTCTTGCGGAACCGTGATCGCATGCTGGTCCACGATGCAGTAGAAGCAATTGAATTCTTCCTGGAGGGGTACGAAATGCTTCATGGCGCCCAGGTAGTTGCCCAAGGTCAGAATACCGCTGGGCTGAATGCCGGAGAAAATGGTTTTCATAGTGGTGAAGCTCCTTTCTTGTTTCCCATAGTCGTTTGGAGAAAAGCTCACATAAATACAAAAAGGTCCATCCGCCCTGGACAGGGACGAATGAACCGTGGTGCCACCCTTGTTATTTCACGCACACAAAAAGTCATGCGCAAAATCTCTTAACCCGTACCTATGATACGGTGTCCGATGATAACGTACGGACGAATACGCCAGAGCCTACTGTCGCCAGCAAAAAAGCGGGTTCGGTCTGGAGCTCGGAAGCCCATTCAACATCCACTTGACACTGATTCGCACCAACCATCAGCTCTCTGAAGTCTCATCAAATGCCTACTCTTCTTCCTCATTGCCATCAAATGTTTCCCTTTGAGCAATCATTTTACCTAGTGATTTTGAAAAAAGCAAGGGGTACTTGACTGGTGATCCAGAAAATGTAAAACTAACTTTAGAGTTATATAACTTCGGAGTTACTTTTTGAGGTGAACCCATGACACAAGCGAAAGTCGGAAAAGGAGAGATGAGCCGTGCGCGCCTGTTGCAAGCAGCGGCATCCGAATTTGCTGCCAAGGGCTACCATCGCACGCGAGTCAGTGACATCGTTCGCCGGGCTGGTTTGACGCAGGCAGCGTTTTACTTGTATTTCGAAAGCAAGGAATTGCTCTATCAGGAGCTCATGGATCGTTTTTTCAAAAAGCTTTGGGAGCTATCCGATGCGGGACGCAAAGTAACACCGCTGAAATCGCACGAGGTGCAAAGCAGATTGAAGGAAAATCTGCTGGACTTGTTTCGCTTTTTCATGGAAATGCCAGAGCTGACCACCATCGTATTGACTCAGGCAGCGGAGGGGGAAGACTTGCATCGCAAGCTGGCTGGGATCGTAGCCGACAATCTGCGGAGCAATCAGGAGGCAGGTCATGTGAAGGCGAATTTGTCTGTCGAGGTAACAGCTGAGTCCATCGTGGCGATGCTGTATCGGCTAACCATTCGCTTTTTGCTGACCGGAGAAAAGACGGCGGAGCAGCTCGCAGATGAAGCCGTGGCTCTGCTGGCGGGCGGTATGCTTCAAGCCTAATCCGAATCAAGCATGGGAGGCGTAGCGTGATGCTGGAGGTAACGAGCTGGATTTGGCTCTTGCTGGTCGTTTTTGTCTTGCATGACATGGAAGAATTGATCGTCGTAGAAAAGTGGCTGGGAAAGCACAAAGGGGTCGTCATCAGGAAAGCTCCGCGCTGGTTCAAAGGGATGGTCGAACCGTCGCTGACCATGAGTACGGCGCAGTTTGCAGTAGCGGTCACCTGTATCTTCGTGGTACTGGCTTCCGCTGTCATACTAACCATTTTCACTTGGGAAGAGAGAACGTTTCTGCCGTTTTTTCTCGTCTGCCTGCACGTGCTTTTCCTGCACAGCTTTACCCACATCGGTCAGAGTCTTCTGCTGCGCACATACACGCCAGGTGTGGTGACTGCAGTCACTTTGACGCTGCCCTACGGCTTATTCGCGTATAGCCGCTTGTTTGCCGAGGGAGTGATCACCTGGTCGACTGTGTTCAGCACGCTGCCGTACGTCGTTTTGATCATCCCGCTCCTGTATGGCGCCCATCGTTTGGGGCAGTTTGTCAGCAAGCCAAAGGATACGTAAGAAGCATGCGTTTCCTCGCAAACGCATATCTGCTATCGTAAAAGAAACATCGAAGGAAAGAAGGGCACGCCTTGAAGCTACGTCTAGGGGTCTTGGGCGCGGACGATTCCTTGGAGATTATCGAGTCTGTCACACGAGAATTTTCGGAATTGGAATGTCTGAAAATCGTCTATTGGAAGGAAGAAGACATCGTTGATTTACTAGAGCCGCACGTTCACGATGCGGATATGTGGCTATTTTCCGGTAAAGTACCGTACAGCTTGGTGAAGGCATGGGGGAAGGTGAAGGTCCCCATGGCGTATGTCCCGCATATGGGGGCAAGCCTGTATCGAACACTGCTTTATTTGTCCCATCAACAAAATATCCGGGTTCAGGATGTCAGCTTCGATACGTTTTCTGTCGATGAGCTGGACCTGTTTCTGCAGGAAGCAGGGATCGAGGGCGGTCATCGCTGGCTCAAGCATTACGATGGCGTGATCACGGCAGGCGAGCTCGCCGACTACCATGAGCAGCTGTGGAAGGAAGGCAAGACCCGTGCGGCGGTGACCTGCTTGCGTACGGCTGATTTGGAGCTGCGGGAAAGGGGGGTACCCGTGCATCGTGTCCTTCCGACTCGTTCAGGTGTGCAGGCAGTGATCCACATGCTGCTGAGAACCAATGAAATGCTGCACTTCAAAGACACACAGATCGCGGTGCAGATGATGGAGATCGACCCGTTCCGCGAGCTGGCAGGAGGCACGTTTGCGACAGACGACTGGCAAAATGCGGAAATCAAGACGATGGAAAAGCTGCTGCGCTACGCCAAGCATTTGCACGGCTCGTTAAAAACAGCGGGACCGGGACGCTATGCCATCTTTACGACCCGAGGCATATTGCAGAACGCGACGACTGGCTTTACGACGATGCCGGATCTGGAGGAAGGCTTTGGAATCGAGGCGGACGCTGTCACATGCGGGATCGGGATTGGCAAGACGGCCAACGAAGCGGAAATCCATGCGGGAACGGCTTTGCTCCATGCCAAGGAGAGAGGGGCTGCCAACTGGATGGTGTTTTTTGACGACAAGAGCATTGTTGGCCCATTGGGCAGCAGTGAGCAGCTGTCCTACAGCAGTGTCTCTGCACGGCTGCAGAAGCTCGGCGAACAAACATCGCTCAGCGTGCTCACCTTATCCAAGCTGGACTCGATTCTCCGCAAGCGAAAGACCATGGAGATCAATGCCCATGAGCTGGCGCAGTCGATGCAAATCTTGCCGCGCAGCGCTCGCCGAATCCTCATGGAGCTGGAATCCAAAGGGCTCGCGAAGGTGGTTGGAGAAGAAAGCCCGAATCCGCGGGGACGTCCTCGCAAAGTTTACCGGATTACGTGGTAGCTTTCTAGAAAAAATCCGAATCGACAACTCGGGTTATCCTTTTCAAAATAGACAGACTACTATACAATTAAAGGACATAACCGAAAATCAACCGTTATTAAAGAATCGACGTAAAAAATAGACGTACGAGGAGGTGCTTCATCTTGATCAATGCGGATCGTTTGTGGGACCGATTGATGCAGCTGAGTTCCATTGGTACTCAGGAAGTGGGAGGAATCACGAGGCTGTCTTTTTCCCCGGAAGAGCGTGCAGCCAAAGACCTGGTTACAGGATTCATGAAAGAAGCGGGACTCTCTGTGAGAGAAGATGAGGTAGGCAATCTGATCGGCCGCAAAGAGGGAACAAACCCAAATGCTCCTGTGGTATTGATTGGTTCTCACCTGGACTCGGTACCGAGCGGAGGGAATTTCGATGGACCGCTCGGCGTGCTCTCCGGTGTCGAAGCGCTGCAAACCATGAATGAGCATGGCGTTGAGACCGAGCATCCCATCGAAGTGATTGCTTTTACAGATGAAGAAGGTACCCGCTTTGGCTACGGAATGATCGGCAGCCGCGGTATTGCGGGCTTGCTGAAAGAGGACGAGCTGGTCAGTCGGGACGAAGCAGGGATTTCGATTGCCGAAGCGATGGCAAACGTCGGCCTTGACCCAGCTCAGATCAGCAAGGCAGCGAGAGAGCCTGGCAGCGTAAAGGCGTACGTGGAGCTGCACATCGAGCAAGGAAAAGTACTGGAAAGCCGCGATCTGTCTGTCGGAATCGTCAGTGGGGTAGCAGGTCCGCTCTGGCTGAAGTTCATTCTGGAGGGCGAGGCCGGTCACGCAGGTGCCACGCCGATGAACATGAGAAAAGACCCGTTGGCAGCAGCAGCAGAAGTGATGCTCGTCATCGAGCGCCAGGCAGCTCGTCAGGAAATCAGTGTCGGAACCGTCGGAAAGCTGCAGGTTTTCCCGGGAGGCGTCAACATCATTCCGGGACGCGTAGAATTTACGCTGGACTTGCGGGACGTGGATATTCAGGTGCGTGATCAGGTCGAGCAAGCGATCATGGCCGAAGCAGAAGCGATCTGTGCCAAACGTGGTGTCAAGCTGCAAGTAGAACTGCTGCAGCGGATCAATCCAGCTGTGTGCTCCGAGGAAATTCGGGCGGCGATTCAGGCTGCGTGTGCGGCCGAGGGACTCGAGACGATTACCCTTCCAAGCGGGGCTGGACACGATTGCATGCAGCTTACCGAGCTGTGTCCCGTGGGGATGATCTTCGCCAGATCCAAGGATGGTATCAGTCACAATCCGGCGGAGTATACGAGCAAAGAAGATTGTGGGAACGGCGCACAAGTCCTGTATCGTACCGTGCTTTCTATGGCGAGTGGGAAATAAGCGATAAACGAGAGGCATTTGGAGGAGGAGAAGGAAATGACAGTAGCAGCAGAGCTAAACCAAGCGGTAGAGCAGGTCAAGCAACAAGTAATTGAATGGCGGCGTTATTTGCACCAGCATCCAGAACTGTCCTTTCACGAAGAGAAGACGGCGCAGTTCATCTATGATATCTTGTCGACCTTTGACAATCTGGAGCTCTCACGTCCAACCAAAAACAGTGTCATGGCACGTCTGATCGGCTCCCAGCCGGGCAAGGTGCTGGCGATGCGCGCGGATATTGACGCGCTTGCAATCACGGAGGAAAACACGTTCGATTTCATCTCCACAAACCCGGGTGTCATGCATGCTTGTGGTCATGACGGGCATACCTCCATGCTGCTCGGAACGGCCAAGATCCTGTCTGGCATGAAGGATAAAATCAAAGGGGAAGTGCGCTTTTTCTTTCAGCATGCTGAGGAAATCTATCCGGGCGGCGCAGAAGAAATGGTGCAAGCAGGCGTAATGGACGGCGTTGACCTGGTGATCGGTACCCATCTGTGGTCGACTATGGAGTACGGAACCATCGGGATCTGCCCTGGACCGATGATGGCAGCCCCTGATACGTTCTGGATCAACGTGTATGGGAAAGGCGGTCACGCAGCACTTCCGCATCAAACCATCGACAGCATCGCGATTGCGTCGCAGGTCGTAACCAACCTGCAGCATATCGTCTCCCGCACTACCGATCCATTGGACAATCTGGTGCTCTCTGTGACCAAGTTCGTGGGCGGTACGACGCACAACGTCATTCCGGGAGCTGTAGAAATTTGCGGAACGGTGCGCAGCTTTGACAAAGAATTGCGCGAGACAGTGCCAAAGCTCATGGAGCGTGTAATCAAAGGGATTACCGAGGCGCATGGTGCAACCTATGAATTCACCTATGAATTTGGCTATCGTCCAGTCATCAATGATGCCGAAGTAACCCAGTTGATGGAAGACGTTGTCGTAGAAGCTCTGGGAGCTGAGTGGGTTGATCATATGCGCCCGACCATGGGCGGGGAAGACTTCTCGGCCTTCCAGCAAAAAGCTCCGGGCTGCTTCTTCTACGTAGGAGCAGGCAACAAGGAGAAAGGCATCACCTATCCACATCACCATCCACGTTTTACGATCGACGAGGATGCGCTTGCGGTAGGCGTAAAAATGTTCGTCCATGCTGCGAGAAAAATCGTGATGGAAGTGGAATAAACACGCAGCAACAGTTATGATCAGCCTCCTGTCCTTTGCGACGGGAGGTTTTTTCTTGTCCTTTGGCTATTGCATGCGAAACAGCTTGTGCCAGATCGAGGTTTTGCGCTGCTCGTCCTTCATTTTGGCGAGCTGTACCTTGGCGTCCATGATATCGTTCATCGCTTTCAGCAGCCGTCGATCCCGTTCCTTCAGGCTGGAGCGGATATAGGCTTCCTGCTTTTCTACACGTTCTACCAAAGCGTGATGGGCTGCGTCCTGCTGCTGGACGTGAGCGGCAAGGGCATGCAGCTTTTCCTCCCAGTTGTTGGTTTGAACAGGAGCGGGTACGGAGGCAGGAACACTCAACGCAGGAGCGAGTGTGACAGCGGTCTCTTGCTGTGCAAGCATCGGACCATCAGTCACATGATTGACGACCATGAGGGCCGCTTGCTCCTGTGGGAAGAGCTGATCCTTGGTTAAACGGTAAAAGCGCTGCAGTACGGCAACATCCAGCTGCCTGTACTCCCGCCGGTTTTGGCTGTCTCGCAAAAACCAGTAGCCATGCTGTTCGAGCAGCATGCTCCACTTTCTCAGCGTGCTTGCACCAATCCCCAGCATTTCTGCAACCTCTCTGCCGCTGTACGTACGTTCCCGTGCCACAAGCTCAATGACATTTCCCATCGTTCATCCCTCCAGTCTTTCTTCCTTCCATCTTCCATACGGTTTCTGGATAGATGGTGGTTTTCCTGTAACGAATCGTGCGACAAATTCCTGCAGTGTTCGTACAAATACCGGCGGACTGTGATGAAAGTCGTGGAATCGGGACAGATGATGTAGGGGTACAAGTACATTTTCTGTCCTTCTCCGCTTTTGCTCTAGTAGGGCTACGCCAAATGTACATAGGATGCTGTAGAAGGAGGGATTGACTATGGCATTTAGTGACCAGGTGAAGAAGCTTCAAGGAAAAAATGTAAAAGTAGAAACGGTACGTGGCAATTTTTTTGGACGACTGGTTGAAGTAAAATCGACGACATTGATCCTCCGCGAGCATGACAATAATCGCAGGACCATTATTCGCGATTCCAAAATTATTGCGGTAACCGAACACGACCCTAACTGCTAAGAGAGTAGACCGCGCATACTGACAAAGCCTGCATGGTCCCTCGAGCTGTCGAGCAATCGGCAGCTTTTTTCGTACAGTAAGAATTTATAGGATTCTTAGCCAGTATAAGTGCAACTAAGGCTCCGCCACAAAGCTTGGCGAGATGGCGGCACATTTGCGCCCGTGCAGTGGATTTTATTCCCACGCCCCTTCGTGGTAACATAGTAGGGAGATTGAAAGACTACGAAGAAGGTAGGGGAAACGATGTTAGATGTAAGGTTTCACGGACATTCTTCCGTTCAATTGACTGCAGAAGGACACTCCATCATGATCGATCCGTTCATCACGGGAAATGGTCAGGCGACAACAAAGCTGGAAGACATCCAGGTGAAGTATATTTTGCTGACTCACGGTCACCAGGATCATATTCTGGATGCGGTCGAGCTGGCAAAGGCCAATGATGCGACGATCGTGGCGACGCATGAGCTGGCGACCTACTTGGCTTGGCAAGGCGCCAAAACGATCGGGATGAACCTCGGCGGAACGGTTACGCTACCGTTTGGTAAAGTAAAAATGACCCAAGCCTTCCACAGCTCAGGGGTTGTTTTGGACGATCAAAAACAGATCGTGTACATGGGAATGCCAGGTGGCTTTGTCATTGAAATCGGTGGCAAAACCGTCTACCATGCAGGGGATACAGGTCTCTTCGGCGATATGAAGCTGATTGGTGATCGCCACGATATCGATCTTGCCTTTCTGCCGATCGGTGACCACTTCACGATGGGTCCAGAAGATGCACTGACAGCTGCAGAGTGGGTGAAAGCAGATTATGTGATTCCGATTCACTACGACACCTTCCCACCGATCAAGCAAGATGGCGAAGCGTTTGTAGCAGAGCTGGCGGAGAAGGATATTCGCGGGAAAGCATTGAAGCCAGGAGAATCGTTGCGTTTGTCGTAAGGCACGCGAGCGTGAAAAGCCGTCTTCCTTTGCGAGAGGAAGGCGGCTTCTTTTGTACAGTAAGAATTTATAAGATTCTTAGCCAGCATAAGTGCAACATAGTGAGACTTCGAACGAAGAGAGTTAGCGAGACTTGTGCCCTTCGGGTACTAAGCCTCCACCGCAAAGCTTGGCGGAGCCAAGTTTTCTAATGCGGATAAGCATAAGGCTCCATAAAGGGTTCTCCTATGGCATCTGTTCTATAAACCCGCCACTAATCGTTTCGCCCGCTTTGCTGCCTCCAGGCGGGTTTCCTCCCAGGACAGGCTGAGAAGCTGACGGCCTTGCATGAGGATCTGACCGTTGACGATGGTCGTGTCGACATCAGCTCCGGTGGCGCTGTAGGCGATCAGGGAGTAGAGGTCGTGCACAGGCTGCAAATGAGGTTTGTTCAGGTCGATGAGAATGAGATCAGCGCGTTTTCCGACCTCCAATGTACCTACCTCCGAGTCGATCCTGAGCAGCTTGGCGCTTTCGATCGTCGCCATGCGCAAGGCTTGTTCAGCGGGCAGGACGGTTGGATCACCGGCGTCCAGCTTTTGCATCCACGCCGCAGCCTTGATTTCGGCAAACATGTCGAGCGTCGTTGCGCTCCCAGCTCCATCTGTCCCTATACCGACCGTAATTCCCTGCTCGATCATCCCGCGTATGGGAGCGATGCCGCAAGCCAGCTTGAGATTGCTGACGGGATTATGGGACACCCCGCCGCGCATGCCGCACAAGAGCTTTATGTCCGCGTGTGTGAGGTGAACACCGTGGGCGAGCAGGACGTGATTGCCAGCGAAAAGTCCCAGCTCATGCAAGTATTCCGTTGGCGTCCTTTGATACCGTTCACGGATTTTTTCCACTTCCTCGACCGTCTCTGCCAGATGAATGTGGATCGGGATATTCCGGCTGCGCGCCAGATCGATCACTTCTTTCAAAGGCTGAGGAGGGCAGGTGTAGGGAGCATGCGGGCCGAGCATGGTCGTAATGCGTCCGTCGCCAGCGCCTGTCCAGCTTTTAATGAGATCGAGGGCTTCTTTCATACGCTGTCCACCGTCATCCTCCAGAAAAACAAGCCCGCGAGTCAGCGCAGCACGCATGCCGCTGTCCACGACAGCCTGTGCGACAGCATCCATCTGTACGTACATATCAGCAAAGGCAGTTGTGCCGGAAGCGATCATTTCCGCAGCACTGAGCATGGTTCCCCAATAGATGTCTTCCTTGGTCATCCGAGCTTCGGCGGGAAGCATTTTTTTGTCAAGCCAATCCATCAGCTTCAGGTCATCAGAAAAACCGCGCAGCAAGGACATCCCGGCATGGTTGTGGGCGTTGATCAGCCCGGGCATTGCGACCTTGCCTTTTCCGTCGATTACCTGATCCGCCTGTTGATCGATGGATGCTGCGATGCGGGTGATGTATCCGCCTTCGATGAGCAAGTCTCCGAAGAATGGCTGGTCTCCCCGGACCATTGTGAGGATCTGGCACCCTTTGATTACGAAACGTTTGCTGCTATTCATATGAAAAATCCTCCTTCATTCACGTTCTGGTACTAAGCGTAAGGCTTCACGCGACGGAAAGGTCAAGAGGGAGAATCGACAGAGAAGTCATTATTTTCCTGCTTTTGAAATATTGTTTATTAGATAATGGTTGACTAAAGAAATATTGCTTCATAAAATGAGAGGTAAGATCTGGAGAAAGCGGTGTCATTTATGCTAAATGGGGGTCTTGTCAGTCTACAAGCGATATTGGACGAGTTGAAGCCATCTGAGAGAAAAGTGGCTCAGTTCATTCTGGCTCATCCAGAAGACGTAGTAAAACTGTCTGTGCAAAAGCTGGCGGAGCTGAGCGGCGTATCCGAAGCGACCATCATTCGACTGGCTCGATCCTTGAATATGAAAGGCTACCAGGAGCTCAAGCTGCGTATTGCAGGTGATTTGAACAAGCAGACATCCGCAGTCGGCAGCTACCAGGAAATCATGATGGAGGGCTCGGTTGATTCCATCATGCAGGCCGTAAGCTGGAATAATATCCAATCGATCCAGGATACCCTGTCTGTTCTGTCCAGTGAAGAAGTCATGCGGGCTGCTGACGCTTTGTCCCGGGCGCGGAAGATTGACGTGTATGGTGTAGGGGCATCTGCGGTAATCGCTGACGATATCAAACAAAAGCTTTCCCGCATCAATCTGTGGTGCGAAGCCTATTCCGATTTTCATGCCCAATTGACTTCTGCCGTCAATTTGACGGAGCAGGACGTGGCATTTGGCATTTCCTACTCCGGCCAAACGGAGGATATTATCCAATCACTGACGGAGGCCAAGCAACAGGGGGCGACGATCATCAGTCTGACGAAGTTCGGCTCATCGCCTGTGGCGGATTTGGCAAGTATTCGGCTGTTTACCAGCTCGGTCGAGAAAAGCGTGCGCAGCGGCGCAATGGCGTCGCGGATTGCTCAGCTGAATGTAATCGACATTTTGTTCATCGCCATGGTCAGCCGCAAGCAGGAGGACGTCATTCCGCTGTTGGAAAAAACGCGCGTAGCTGTGAGTCGGACAAAACGCTCATCCAATTGAGGGGGAAGAGGCTATGGACGATGTGAAGGATTTGCTGCAGGAGTGGGTGGACAAAGGGTGGCTTCCAGGAGCAGCCCTGCGCGTCTTGCAGGGGAGTGAGCTAGCCTTCTCCTGCGATGTAGGCACTACAAGTGTGGATAAAAGCCAGCCAGTCACACGAGAGACGCTGTACGATCTGGCTTCCCTGACGAAGGTAACGGCGACGCTGCCAGCCCTCCTGCTCTTGCTGCAAGAAGAGAAGATCCGATTGGAGGACCCGATCGGATATTTCTTTCCCGATTGCCCCACTGACAAAAAGGCAATCACCATCGCTCAGCTGCTTACCCATACGTCCGGTCTTCCTGCCGACCTCGAGGAGCGTACGCGCAAAAGCCAAATTCTGCTGCCAGACCTGCTATATCAGCAGAAGCTTCTCCAAGAACCCGGAAAAAAGGTCATCTACAGTGATCTGGGAATGATCTGGCTCGGCCTTTTGATTGAAAAGGTAACGGGCGTGCGGCTTGATCAGTTTGTGACCCAGCGCGTCTTCGCGCCGCTCGGGATGAATCATACTCTTTATTGTCCGAATAATCATTCTATAAAAAATATTGCCAATACAGAGTTTGATTCGCTCACGGGGGCGTACATCGTCGGAGAGGTTCACGACGAGAAGGCCTTCGTGATGGGCGGAATCGCCGGACATGCCGGGCTGTTTGCCACAGCAGACGATTTGGCTCGGTACGCACAAAGCTGGATGGACGAGGATCGCGCCATCATCAGCAAAGAGTGGCGAACGGCTGCTATTCGCTGTCAGACACCTGCAGGAACAGAGCGCAGAGGGTATTGCTGGCAGTCCAACGATCCCAGCCATCCTCTCAGCTGCGGTTCTACCTTTCATCCGGACAGCTACGGTCACACCGGATTTACAGGAACGAGCATCTGGATCGACCCTGTACACGAGTGGGCCGTCATTTTTCTTACAAACGCAGTACATCTAGGGCGCGATCATCAATTGCGGCGGCTGCGGCCAATGATTCACGATGCAGTCACAGCCCACTTAAAGCGGGCTTGACTTGATAGAGCATGAGTCACAATAAGGCATGAGAAAAATGGGGGAGGGTTAGGTATGAAGCGATTTCGGTTACACACAGCAGCATCAGTCGTGCTCGCAGCTGCCCTGGCGCTGACAGGCTGCAGTGGTGGCGGAGGAAATGAGGCGAAGCCATCAAGTGATCCAGGAAACAACTCAGGGGGGAATCAAGCAGGGGGAGGCCAGCAGGTCACTTTGTCCATGCACAGCTGGCGTGTGGAGGACACAGAGGGCTATGCCAAGCTCATTGCTGCATTTGAGGCAGAGAATCCGAATATCAAGATTGATTTCAAGCCTTTCAAGGCAACGGAGTACAACACGATCTTAAACACGGCATTGCAAAGCGACAGCGGTCCTGACATCCTGCAGCTCCGCCCGTATGCGACAGGTGCTGCCCTGGCTACAGCCGGATATTTAGAGCCGCTCGACAACCTTCCTGGCATCAGCAACATTCCGAAAGAGGTACTAGCGGGTGCGACAGGCAAAGATGGAAAAGTATACGGAGTTCCGCTGACGCTCAGTACTACACAGTTCTTCTACAACAAAAAAATCTTTGACGACAACGGTGTGAGTATACCGAAGAGCTGGGATGAGCTGATTGCTGCCTCAAAAGCTCTGAAAGAAAAAGGCATCATCCCCATCTCCTTTGGAGCAAAAGAAGGCTGGTTGCTTTCCCTGAGCCACGGTGTCATTGCACCCGCGAGCTTTACAAATGGCTACATGGACAAATTGTTAAAGGGCGAAAGCGACCTGAAGAGCCCAGAATTCCTCAAGTCTATTCAACGCATGCAGGAACTGATTCCTTATTTCCCGGAAAATTTTGTTGGGCTTGAGCTAAATGATATGCGGACTTTGTTTGCCACTGGCAAAGCTGCCATGTTTATCAACGGAAGCTTTGAAATGGAAGGGATCAAGAAGCTGAATCCGGACTTGCAGCTGGACTTTTTCCCGATGCCTACGGATGATGGCAAACAGGTCATCACGACATGGGTAGATGGCTCTTACGCGGTGAACGCAAAATCGAAGCACAAGGCGGAAGCGTTGAAATTCATGGAGTTTATGACTACCAAAAAGTTTGGTGAATTGTATGCGAACCAGTTCAAAATGATCAGCCCGATTCCGGGAGTATCCGCAGAGGATCCACTCGTAAATCGACTGACAGAGCTGACGCAAACAAACGCGACTCCTTACTTGATGATCGTTCATTTCTCGGAAGGCAATCCGACAACCAAGAAAACGTTGGAGAATGCCCTTCAGGGGATGTACCTGAACAAATTGACACCGGAGCAGGTCGTGGATGAAGTACAAAAATCGGCCGCAACGTGGTTTGAACCGTTTAAAAAATAAGGGCGCTTGGGTAGGGTGCGGAGGGGAGAGCTGGCTTTTCCCTCCGTCTCTACAGAAAGGGGTGGGTACCATCGCTACAGACAGTCAATCCATCCGGCCAAAGAGACGAAGAAGCTGGTTGATCCACCTGTTTCCGCTTCCGGCTCTGGCCATTTATCTCGTTTTTCTGGTCTACCCGATTTTTTCTGCCTTTGTTTACAGCTTGTACGATTGGCAAGGGATCAAGCGCGGTGCGTTCATTGGTCTAAAAAACTTTGCAACCTTGTTCACGGTGGAGCCCTTCAATGAAATGTTCTGGAATGCATTGAGCCATAACGTCCTGTATTTCGTGGTTGAGATGGTGGTACAAAACGGGATTGGCTTTATGCTAGCCTTCTTTATTTACCGGAAAATTCGCGGCGCAGGATTTTTAAAGATCGCCTATTTCATGCCACGCCTGTTGTCTGTGATCGTCATCGGATTTTTGTGGAAGCTGATTTTTAATCCGAACTACGGTGCGTTAAACAGCGTGCTGACGAGCGTCGGGCTCGCGGACTGGGCGAAGCCGTGGCTGGGAGACCCGGATACGGCTCTGATGGCCATCATCCTCGTCAACTGCTGGTTCGGTGTCGGTTTTGCCATGCTGATCTTTCTGGCGGGGCTGCAATCTATTCCGGAGGAGCTGATTGAGGCAGCGAGGCTGGATGGAGCTAGGGGCTTGACGATGCTCTGGAAGATCATTCTGCCGCTGTGCATGCCTTCGATCACCATTATGACTGTATTTACGTTCATTCAGGCCTTTGAAGCCTTCGAGCTGGTATACGCGATGCAAGGATCCATGGGGGAACCATTTTATTCCACGGACACACTGGCTGTCTATTTTTACCGCATGGCGTTTGGAGGCAGTGGTGGGGCAGGGGAAACCGCTCTCGGTCTTGGCTCGGCGCTGGCTGTCGTTCTGTTCATTATCGTAGCATCGGTGTCGGCAATCTCCGTCTACCTGATGCGCAAGCGTGAGGTCCAGCATTGAGACGTACTGCTTGGCGAGAAAGGGGGAGATCCATTTGAAAACGAGCATGGGTGGCAAAGCCGTGCAATACGTGGTCGCGTATCTGTTTATGTTGGTAGCACTATATCCGATCGTCTTGATGGTTGCCTCCTCGTTCAAAACGAATATGGAAATATTTACAAGTCCACTGTCGCTGCCGAAAGCGTTCAGCTTTGAGACGTACCAAAAGCTGTGGGAAGTCGTTCCTTTTGCTGACTTTCTGTGGAACAGCATCTTCGTCAGCCTGATGTCTGTCCTTTTGATCACGATCTTTTCAGCCATGGCTGCTTTTTACCTGGCGCGCTTTTCCTTCAAGTGGACAGCCGCGCTCTACTTCGTGTTTCTCCTGGGACTGATGATTCCGGTCAAGCTGGGGATTGTGCCGTTGTTTCTATTGATGAAAAGCTTGAACTTGCTCAATTCCCTCTGGTCGCTCATCCTCATTTACACGGCGAGCGGGATTCCAGTGGCGGTTTTCATTTTGACCGGTTTTTTCCGAACGCTGCCCGTAGAGCTGGAGGAGGCGGCGCGAATCGATGGCTGCAACAACTTTCAAGTCTTTTGGCGCGTGCTTTTGCCGTTGATACGTCCTGCGCTGGCAACGGTTGTCATCATCAACTTCATCCACGCCTGGAACGACTTTTTCTTTCCCTTGATATTCATCCAGGAAGATACCTTAAAAACGATTCCGGTTGGCATGATGGTGTTGTTTGGCGAGTATGAAACGGACTGGAGCCTGCTGTTTGCGGGACTCACGCTGTCTGCGTTGCCGATGATCGGCGTGTTCCTCATGGCGTCCAAGCAGTTCATGGAGGGGTTGACAGCTGGTGCAGTCAAATAATCAATCGCAATGGTTTATCGCGCTTGATGGCGGAGGGACCAAGACGAGAGCCGCTATTTGCAATGACAAAGGGGAAATCAAGGCAATCGTTGACGGCGAAGCGAGCAATCCGCTCTCTCGCTCCTTTGAGGATGTAGCGTCCACGATTCGCCAGCTTATAAGCGAGGTCATGAAAGACGCAGGGGTGAAAAAAGAAGAGGTAGCAGCCGTCTATCTCGGACTTGCAGGAGCGGATCGTCCAGAAATCACGAAGCGGCTGCAGGCGGAATTTGGAGCCGAATGGGGCGAGCGACTGCTGCTCGACAACGACGCGGTAGCTGCTCTTTACGCGGGAACCTGGGGGGAGCCGGGGATCGTGCTGATCGCGGGCACGGGGTCGATCGCTTATGCGGTCACGCAGCAAGGCAAGAGGTATCGCACAGGTGGCTGGGGCTATCTGGTCGGAGATGAGGGGAGCGGCTTTGACTTGGGTCGCAGGGCAGCAGTTGCCGTGATGCGGGCGTCGGATGGCCGTGGAGCAGAGACGCTGCTCACCGAACTCTATCTCGAGCATTACCAAGTGAGCCGTCCCGAGGAGCTGATTGCCTGCATTTACGGAGCGAGCAATCCCCGAAAGGACCTGGCGGATACCAGTACGCTGGTGGAAAAAGCGGCGAGACTTGGCGATCCGATTGCTTGCGAGCTGATTTCTTTGGCAGCCGATGATTTGCAGGAGCTCGCCTCCGCCTGCCAAAGGAAATTAGAGAGCCTTTTGCCTGTCGTGCTCGCGGGAGGGCTGCTCACGGCGAATACGCGACTGCGCGAAGAACTGCTTCTAAAAGCGACCTTTGAAGCCCGAATTCCAAATGTGGCGCCAGTAGTAGGTGCTCTAGTCGCTGCCATGAAGAGGGCAGGATGGACCATACATGCAGACATCCAACACCAGCTGCAGCTGAGTGGTAGGGTATCAGAAGAGGAGTGAAGGCAGTGGGAGAAAACTTGCACCAGCTCCAGACAGAAATGCGAAATGCTGCAAGTGAGCAATTGGATCAGATGTCCACGCTCGAAATCGTGACATTGATGAATCAAGAGGATCAAAAGGTCGCGCAGGCTGTACAGCAAGTGCTGCCGGAAGTAGCGCAAGCGGTTGAGCTGATTGCCGAGGCGTTGAACAACGGAGGGCGCCTGTTTTACATCGGAGCCGGCACGAGTGGCCGACTCGGTGTGCTGGATGCAGCGGAATGCCCGCCAACCTTTGGCACAGATCCTGCTCTCATACAGGGAATTATCGCAGGAGGTCCCGCAGCGCTCACGATCGCAGTAGAAGGAGCCGAGGACTCGCTTGCACTCGGCCAGGAGGACATCCGGGAAAGAGGTGTGCAGGCAGGTGACGTTGTTGTCGGCATAGCAGCGAGCGGTCGAACCCCGTATGTCATCGGCGCTTTGGCCGAGGCGAGGGCACGATCTGCTGTCACGATTTCTCTCTCGTGCAATCCCGATTCCGATATTAATCAGGAGGCGGATGTTTGCATCAATCTATCAGTAGGTCCCGAGGTCGTGACCGGATCGACCCGACTCAAAGCGGGCAGTGCCACCAAGATGGTTCTGAATATGCTGACGACCGCAAGCATGGTCCGTGTAGGCAAGGTATACGGCAACTGGATGGTCAATGTGCAGGCGACCAATCACAAGCTAAAGGAAAGAGCCAAACATATTGTCATGCAGGTCACAGGGGTCGACTATCCAGAAGCAGAGCGCCTGATTACAGAGGCAATGGGGGACGTCAAGCTGGCAATCGTGATGCAAAAATCAGGCTTGCCTCGCGCTGAGGCAGCGGAAAGACTGCAGCGCGCAGGCAGCAAGGTTCGTCCCGCAATCGAGGATGTGCTAGGCGAGCAAGGATCGGCCTGATCCTGACATCGCCGCAGAGGTTAGTGAATGCCATGATACTTGTGTTCATGGCGAATATTACGGCAGCGGGGATATCGGTTTCGGTTTCTTCATTCATCACTTTGAGCATCGGCGCAGGAAAAATAGAAGAGGCCACAGCCTAAGACAGGGATGGGATTTGTATTTGGGGTGGCCGCTCTCTTTTTTTGCTGAGCCGATTCTTCGCGTTTTGGGAGCGATAACGCTGCTTCTCGCCGTTCAGAAGAACTCTCTCCCTATTTAATAGGATTTTTCCTGGACGGTCTGATCTGGAAATCTGGCATTCTCTATGTCTATCGAAAATGATTCCAGCATATTTTCCGATGGGAAGGGATGGAAACAGCACAGGGAATAGGGTAATATTGGGTATGAAAGCTGGATTGAGAGCGGGTAAGGCTATTTCCTTTACTTTGGGGTAGCCGTTTTCTTGTCCCAGGAGGAGGGAAACGATGAGAGACTTGTTGGAGAGTGGCATCAGGAGCGGTCTTTTCTATCGCTCCTTCTTTGACCAATTGGGCCAGGCAGCCTTTCTATTAGATCGGACAGGCATGGTTTTTACCGGCAACCCTGCTTGTAAGTCTTTGACAGGATATGATCCGTGGCAATGGGAGCGCAAGCCATTTTGGAGTTTAGCGATCCCCGAAGAAAGGGAAATGGTGAGATTACAGACCCAGTTTGCCATGGAGGGAAAGCCGCGGCCATTTTGTACGTATTTGGCGCATCAGACTGATTATGCGGTACAAGTGAGCATTACTTTTGATTCGTTCCAAACAGATGGCGAAGTTGTCGGGTATTTTGCGATTGTCCAGGAGATCATGGGCACGAGGAATGACAGCGAGTCGTGTGCGTCTGCGGATTTATCCAAGGAGGGCGTGTTTATTTATCGCTCGGGCAGCTTGCAGTATGCCAATCAGGTCGGGGTGAAGCTGGTAGGTGCTCCGCATTTGAACAGGCTGCTGCAGACGCCCTTTTTCTCGCTGTTTCACCCACATGACATCCCGGTTGTAGATGATATGTTAAAGCGGACCGAGCGTGGGGAGACGGTTCATCCTCTCGAGATTGAGTTGGTTCGCATGGATGGGATCATGATTGATGCGGAGGTGCTCGGGACGTACGCGGTCATATCGGGGAAGCCGTCTTGTTACTTGTTGATCCGCGATATTACCGAGCGGAAAAGAGCGCAAGAATTTTTGCAAAACTCGGAAAAACTTGCTTTAGTAGGGCAGCTGGCTGCGGGGATTGCACATGAAATACGTAATCCTTTAACATCCTTAAAAGGATTCGTTCAATTGATGCAGAAAGATGGAATGAGAAAAGCTGAATATTTTTCCATCATGAGCTCTGAGCTTGTTCGGATTGAATTGATCGTCAATGAATTGTTGGTTTTGGCAAAGCCGCACGAAGCTGCATTCGAGACTCGTGATTTATCTAACCTGGTCAGTCATGTGGTGGCGTTGCTGGAGACAGAAGCGATTTTGCGAAAAGTAATGATTCAAGTGATCTTTGAGACGGATATGCCGATGATTCGCTGTGATGAGAATCATCTCAAGCAGGCCTTTATCAACTTTCTGAAAAATGGGATAGAAGCGATGCAGGGGGGCGGAGAGATCGTCGTGCGCCTGCGCTGCGAGGACAACCGAGCCGTGATCCGCTTCGAGGACAACGGGGTAGGGATTCCCCCTCATCAGCTGGCGAGGCTGGGCGAGGCCTTTTTTACCACTAAGGAGTCAGGTACGGGCCTCGGCTTGATGGTCAGCCGCAGAATTATTGAAAACCACAGGGGGACTCTGCGGCTGACGAGTGTTCTCGGACAAGGGACTACGGTTGAAGTGTCCTTGCCTGTTCATGGATAAGCAGAACAGGGGATGAGAGATGGGGAGGGAGGAGCGACAAATGGCTGATCATGCTGGGAAAAAGACAGTTCTGACAGCGGGCTTTGCCCAAATTCCAAAAGGAACCTCCCTCTATGAAGTTTCCACCATGATAGGCTGTGTACTCATTATTGACATGGATCATGATGTGATTTGCGATGCTAGCTTTACATTTATCATGGACAAGACAAGCGAGTTTCTCGTTGCACTGCTGATAGGAAAATCTGTAGCAGGAGGCATGCAGGAAATAACGCAAGTCGTGCAGGAGCGATTTCTGGCACCAGGTCAGGGGGCTGTTTTGCAAGCGATCCGTGCTGCTGTCGAGCGATATCATGAGAAAAAAATGTAAGCTACCCAAGCCGGAGGGGTGTACATGCATGACGACTTCGCTGTAAGAGAAGCATATGCACGGCAGTTGTTGGAACGTTATAGCCAATGGCTGAGCCGTATCGAAGAAGTGGATTGCCGGGAGATTGAAGCGGTCGCCAGCGAGCTGGAAGCGTTTCTCTCAGAAGAGGATAGCCGTCTTCACGGTACAGTCATGAAGCAGATCAAAGAATTGCAAAGTAGAGTGACCGAGATGCTGTGGATATCGGAGCACATGAAAATCTTGCACGATCTCAGCCACATCTTTGCGAAAACATTTGAAGAGAGCAAGATTTTATGGAAAGCATTTGAGCTAGTCTCCAGAGTCATGCGGGCGGATGCTTTTTTCATCGCCTTTTTTGACGAGGGAGACAGCGAGATTCGCATACCGATCAGCATCGATAGCGGGATAAACTACGGGCCGATCACCGTTCCGTACGGACAAGGAATGATCTCTCATGTCATCGATACGAGGCAGACCATTCACATCCGATCCAGGGCAGAGGAGCCGAGCGAACCGGAGATGATTCGCTGGGGCAGCCCGGAAATCGACACCAGCACGTGTATTTTTGTTCCTCTCATGCTGGGGAATCAGGTGAAGGGTGTCATTTCCGCGCAGTCCTATCGGGAGTTCGCGTACAAAAAGGAGCATGAGGAGCTGCTCAAAATCATTGGCTTCCAGGTAGCCAGTGCGATCGAGACAGCGAGATTGTACGAGCGCGTGTATCAGATGTCCTTTATGGATGAGCTGACGGGGATCTGTAATTACCGAGCTTTTCACAATGAGCTGGAAAAGCTGCTTGGCGAGGACGGTTCCTCTGTTGCTTTGATCATGCTTGATTCCGATAACTTGAAATCGGTAAACGATCAGTATGGCCATCATTCCGGAGACGAGCTGATCAGGCGTATCGCGGAGGCAATGAAGGTGAACCTGGACAGCAGGGACTCCGCTTATCGCTATGCGGGAGATGAGTTTATGCTCCTCTCGCCGGGAGCTACCCTGAAAGAGGCAGAGGAAAAGGTACAGGCGATTCGAGATTATCTGCACGCGCATCCACTCGTGCTGGAGGACGGCGTTATTCCGATTGGCGTGAGTGTGGGAATCGCCCGTTTTCCGGCTGATGCAAACACGGCTGACGGCTTGAAGCGAGCTGCCGACGAGGCTTTATACCGCTCCAAGCGCAGAGGAAAGAACTGCACGTCCGTATTTGCAATCGGTTCCTAGACGAAAATCACAGATCCTGCCAGCTTTGCATAGGGGGAGATGCGCCTTGCGAACTGGTCGTATGCTGGGAAGCTTTTCAAATTAGGTAGGACGTACAAGTAAATCTCACATAAAAAGGAGAATCCGTTGCCAGAAAAGGCAACGGATTTTTTGCGTTCGGATAAAAAGGTTCATACAGAGCGTACAGAAAGGGTCATGAAATCTTTACAACCATTTTTTTAGTTGGTAGCAACCTACCATTTTTCTTTGAGATCAGGAAAAAAAAGGCTCAAGCATATGTACCTAATTACAAAAAGTTCTGGTACGGATGGCAGGGGAGGTTGCAGGACTTACCGCCAAAAAACGTAGGACAATTTGGGTTATTGCGATGGAATATTACATTTTGGTTACAACATTCACAAAAGCATAATAGTGATTTCAGCTTATGGGAAGGCTTTTGTCCCTATGTTTACAATGACTATGTCGGTAGGCTGCTGATTTGATCAGAAGCGCTAGGCGATGAATCGGAGGTTGACGGGTGTGAAACAAAAGAAAAGTCGCGTGAAATGGGTGAGTCTCACCGTCTTGATGGTGGCAGGCATAAGCTATCTCTGGTGGTATTGGGATAGCAGCCGAGTCGAGAGTATGGAGTCAGCAAGCGGGTTCCATATGAAATTCCGCACCACGGGAGACCAGATTGAAGTTTATCAAGATCAGAAATGGCAGCCGTTTTTTGTAAAAGGGGTGAATTTAGGGGCATCGTTACCCGGTCATTATCCCGGTGAGCTGCCAATTACAAAAGAAGATTACCTGCGCTGGTTCGCCATGATTGACGAGATGGGAGCCAACGTCATCCGGGTGTATACAATTCATCCTCCTGCTTTCTATGAAGCACTGGTTTCCTACAATCGCCAAAAGGAGGGAGAGCCTCTCTATTTAATGCAAGGGATTTGGAGCCCAGAGGAGATGCTCATCGAAAAGAAGGACGCCTACCTGCCTGAGATTCGAGAGGAGTTTCGACACGAGATTCAGGATGCAGTAGGGGCGGTATACGGAGACATTACACTGCCCGAAAAACAAGGGAAGGCAAGCGGGAAATACACGGCAAATGCGGGGCAGTATCTCATCGGCTGGCACACAGGAACGGAATGGGATCCCGTGATGGTGCAGAATACGAACAAGCTCCATGCCAAGTCAGCATCCTATCAAGGTGCCTATTTCCGAACTACGGAGCAGTCTACTGCATTTGAAGCATGGCTGGCCGAGATGGTAGATACGGTTGCAAAAGAGGAGAGCAAGCAAGGCTGGCAGCACCCGATGACCTTCACGAATTGGGTAACAACCGATCCGCTGTCTCATCCGGGAGAGCCGCTCTACCAGGAAGACCTGGTTAGTGTAGACCCTACGCACGTAAAGGCGGCTTCGTGGGAGGCGGGCTACTTCGCTTCCTATCACGTTTATCCGTACTATCCAGACTTGTTCAGACACGATACAGCGCTGCAGCAGGTGAAGAACGAGGCAGGAGAGATCGATACCTACAAAGCTTATTTACGCCAATTGAAAGCCTATCACAAAGATCTGCCCATTCTGGTGACGGAATTCGGTGTTCCTGCCTCCTGGGGAATCGCACATTTGGGCAACCTCGGGCGAGATCAAGGCGGACATACCGAAAAGGAGCAAGGCGAGATTAATGCAGCCTTGATGAAGGAAATCGGCGAGGAAGGCTACGCAGGCGGAATCGTGTTTGCATGGCAGGATGAGTGGTTTAAAAAGACCTGGAATACGATGCGCTTTGAGCTGCCGGAGGATCGCCGTTCCTTTTGGGTCAACGTGCTGACGAACGAATCACTGTTTGGAATTTTGGGAATGTACCCGAACAAGGATGGTGTGCTGAACATCGATGGGGAACGATCGGACTGGGACAAGCTGCAGCCAGAGGAAAAGCAGAAGCTCAACCTCTCCCTTCCAGGTTTTGAGGAAATATGGATGGCGCACGACGAAGGCTATGTCTATCTGATGGCGCAGCTGGATCATTCGTTTGATCCGCAAAACGAACAGCTCTACTTCGGGGTAGACACAACGCCAGGCGGAAATCGCCATGCACCGGAGCTCGGCGGGACTAAGCTCGATGAAGGGCTGGAGACGCTCATCCGCTTGGGGAAGGACGACGAGAGTGAGGTGCGGATCGCCTCCAACTACGATTTCCACACGAGGCTTTACGGAAAAGCGTACGGAATGCTTCCTCTCAAAGAAGAGGAGCAGCGAGATGACTCTGGGGTGTTCAAACCGTGGAAGCTGGCGGTGGGACTTGAGATGGAGCCGCCAGATAGCAAAAAATACTACCCGATGGAAGAAGTAGATGCAGGGAAGCTGCTGCAAGGGACATCCAATTCCGAAGATCCCAACTACAACTCGTTGGCAGCGTGGCAAGCAAAAGGCAAGGTCGTGGAGATGCGCGTGCCGTGGATGCTCCTCGGTTTTACGGATCCGAGCTCGCTTGCTGTCATGAGCTATCAGGGAGAAGGCAAGACGTTCAAAACAGTGACGACGAAAGGAATTCGTGTCTTGCCGTGGATTGTCAATCGGGAGAAGCCGCAGACGACGAGTCTGCCAGAGTCGCCGACTCCGTTTCGGGTCACCGAGCTTCCTCTCTATTCGTGGCCGACATGGGAGCAAGTACGCTATCACGAACGTAAGAAACAGAGCTACTCGATCCTGCAAAAAGCTTATCGCGAAATCAAGCCGTCCATCTTGCAAAAGTGATAGAGGAGTGTGAAAGAGGTGCAAACACCATTCGCGACGGCATACGTATTTCTGTACGTGCTGTGTGGGGTAACCACGCTAGGTCTGATCGTTCTGTTCGGACTGAAGCTGCGCAATATAGCGGCAGAGAAACGAACCAAGCGCATTTTGGCAGAATATGAGGATTACTTTGTTTACCTGCAGGCTCATGGAGAAGAGGAAGAGCGCCTGCATACACCCTATGGCAAATTGGAGCAGAAAGAGAAGCGAATCATCCAGAAGAAGCTGTTTGAGCTGATGGAGTCCTTCACGGGCGTGCATCGTCAAAAGCTCGCAGCGCTTTGCGAGGATATGGGGCTGGTAGAGCTTGATTTGAAGCGACTGGATGGGACGTGGAAATGGACGCGAGTGGATGCGGCCTACAATCTGGGAGTCATGCGCTCCCAGCGGGCTGTACCTGGCTTGCTGCAGCTTTTGGAAAAGCTCGAGTACGATCCCAGCCTGTTTATTGTGGCGCGAGCGGTCGCCAAGTGCGCGCGCAGCCAAAACGATTTGGGGGACATGATCCGGCAGCTTGTGAAGCATCGAAAAAACTGCCATCAGCTGATCGTCGATATCCTGAGTGAATCCGAGCTGGATACAGGGAAGCTGCTTATCGCCCTGCTGCAGGAGACAGATGCTGATCTGATCGAGATCGGGCTGATCGGCCTTTCAGTGCACAATCCATCCGATGTGGAGCCTTATTTGCATAAGCTCGTACATGCCCAGGAAAAAGAGGTACGGATCAAAGCGGTCAAGCTGCTGTGCAAAGATTCGCGCCTGCTGACAGACAAGCGCGTGCGAGAGTTTTTGGCGCACCAGGATTGGGAGATTCGCGCAGCGGCAGCTAAAGCCATCGGTGCACACGGGCTATCCGCCCATATCCCTTCGCTGAAAAAGGCAGTAGGCGATTCCAACTGGTGGGTCAGCCATCACAGTGCCTACTCTTTGGCACAGCTTCAAGTCGCAGGCTTTCAGGCACTTTGCGAGATTTTGCAGGAGGGCCGCTTTGGGAGACATCTGGAAATCGCTCATCAGGTTGCCTTGGAGGAGCTGGAAAAAGCGAAAATGCAGCTGGAGCTTGCCGATCAGGAAAAACAGCTGCAATACAATCTAAAGCTGCATCTCTATCAGAGCTCGAGACGAAAAACGATCTCGCCCGTGCAGGCGATGCAAAGATAAGCAGGAGGGGAGGAAGCTATGCGGGATTTTTTGCTCTACTACGGCATGTTCGCCGTCTACTATGTAATCGCGATTAACTCGCTGTACTTCATCATCATGATGTTCTCCTTCAAGAACATCCTCGGGATCTTGAAAAGCTCCGTCTATTCTAGGTTTCAGAAGCTGTCAGGCTCGGAGCATGTTCCACCGATTTCGATTCTCGTACCGGCTTACAATGAGGAGCTGACCATCATTGAAAATGTTCGGTCGCTGCTGGCACTCAACTATCCGCGGTACGAGGTGATCGTCGTTAATGACGGCTCGAAAGACGATACGCTGCAGGTGCTGACTCGTGAGTTCAAGCTGGAAGCATCGGCGCATATGCCTATACAGCCACTGCTGCAAACGTCCAACATCCGAGGGATTTACCACAATCCGGCTTACCCCAATCTATATTTGATCGACAAGGAAAACGGGGGAAAGGCAGACTCGCTGAACGCAGGGATCAACCTGTCTCACTATCCGCTGATCGCTTCGATCGATGCCGATTCCTTGCTGGAAAAGGATGCGTTGATTCGGATCGCCAAGGTCTACATGGAAAATCCGGAAGAGACGGTCGCGATTGGCGGAGATATCCGGATCGCCAATGGCTGCAAAATCGAAGACGGCGTAGTCAGCGACATCCGTTTGCCCGACAAGTTTTTGCCGATGATGCAGTCAGTCGAATATCTCAAAGCATTTCTCGGAGGACGGATCGGTTGGAGTGCGATCAACGGCTTGATTATCGTGTCAGGGGCCTTTGGCGTCTTCCGCAAAGATTACGTCATCAAAGTCGGCGGCTATCGTGAAGGCTATCCGGGTGAAGACATGAACATCATCATCAAGCTGCATAAATACATGCTGGAAAACAAACTCCCTTATCGCGTCGCCTTCTGCCCGGATGCGGTCTGCTGGACACAAGCCCCGGACTCGTTCCGAATCCTGGGAAGTCAACGTCGCAGATGGGGGCGCGGCAATCTGAAAAACATGATCGAGTACGGACAACACATGGTTTTGCGTCCGAAATACAAGTTATTCGGGATGCTTACTTTGCCTTTCAATATCTTGTTTGAGACGCTCAATCCGTACTTCCGCATCACAGGGCTGCTGGCTCTGATCGGCTACACGCTCCTGGACATGACGAATGCAAACGTTCTGGTGCTTTATGGACTGCTGAATGTCATCTACGGCGTACTGTTGGGAGTCGGTGCGCTGCTCCTTGAAGAAATCGCGTTTCGACGCTATCCACGAATTCGGGATATCGTCAAAATGCTTTTCTATACCATCTTGATGTTCTTCGGCTATCGCCAGGTGGGCGTCATCTGGAGATTTTTGGGCCACATCGAATTTCTGCGAAACAACAATTCGTGGGGAACGATGACGCGCAAGAGCTGGCAGGCTGAGGGCAACAAAAATATTTCGAGCTTGGAGGCAAGAGGATGAGTAATCTCGTACCCGCTTTTTTTCAGCTGTTGAGTGAAATGGAAGCGAAACAGACATCGTCAGGGATTATTTTCGTGGCTTGCAGCAATCTCTCGAAGGATGATCTGGAAGTCCTGAAAAACCATTTTGAGCAGGAACCACCTGCAGCTGTGACCCATTACAACTACGACAAGACAAAAAATATACTGGGTGTGTTGCTGGAAGAGCAAAAGCTGGGAACAACCCATTTTCACGCCTTGCGAGTCAAAGACTATTTACGGGAGAAGCAGCTGCTGGCAGGCAGCGTGGCGATTGCGAGCTTTCCCGAAAACGCCCGCACGACTCCACAGATGCTCTTGAAAATGCTGCAGAACCTCGAACAGCAAAAGAGCCAGGGTGAGATCCACATTTTTGATCCTGTATCGGGAGGCAGTGAAAAAGATCCGACGAGTATTCTCTTGGTCAACCCGGATCAAACGGTGAACGACTTTTTGACAATCTATCTGAAGCGCAAAGGCTATCAGGTCATTGTCGCGAGCGATGGGGTGGAAGGCATGCAGAAGTACGAGGAAAGCATGCCGGATTTGGTCATCACCGATCTGAATCTGCCTGTGATGAGCGGCTATCAGCTAATGGAGCGTATCAAGCATGCGGAGAATGACCGCGAAAGTAAAATCGTGATTTTGACAGACAAACGTCTGGAAGAAGATGTTCAAAAATCGTTTGCACTGGGCGCCTCTGATTATATTACGAAGCCTTTTTCCCCCGTGGAGCTTGCGGCGCGTGTAAAACGACTGATTTCCTAAAGAGACAAGGAGTGGGACAACAATGGGAAGATACGAGGAACTGAAACAAAAGATTCAAATGAAAACCGCACAGGTAGGGATTATCGGATTGGGCTATGTGGGACTGCCTTTGGCTATCGAAACGCTCAAAAGCGGCTATCCCGTAACAGGAATCGACCTGGATGCGAGAAAGATAGAGAATCTGAAGGCAGGAATCTCGCATGTTCAGGATATCACCAATGAAACGCTGCAGGAGTGCATGACACAGGGAAGATTCCTTCCTACGACGGACTACAGTATTCTGGCAGACCTGGATGCCGTCAGCATTTGCGTACCGACTCCGCTCAGTCCCAATCAGGACCCGGACACTTCGTATATCATCCATGTCGTCGACCAGATCAAGACGTATATGAGACAGGGCCTGCTGATCACACTCGAGAGCACCACCTATCCGGGTACGACAGAGGAATTGATCCAGCAGGAGTTCGAAAAGCTCGGCTACGAGGCAGGAGTAGACTTCTTCCTCTGCTACTCGCCAGAGCGCGTCGATCCGGGCAACCGCTCGTTCTCGACACACAACACACCCAAAATTATCGGAGGAACCACTCCGAAATGCATCGAGCTGGGGACGATGCTGTACGGCAACCTCGTCAAAACAGTCGTACCGGTTTCCTCCCCGAAAGTGGCGGAAATGTCCAAGCTCTTGGAAAACACGTTCCGCAGCGTCAACATCGCGTTCATGAACGAAATGGCGATGATGTGCGACAAGATGGGGATCAACGTCTGGGAAGTAATCAAAGCGGCATCCACGAAGCCATTTGGCTTTATGCCGTTCTACCCAGGACCGGGAATTGGGGGACACTGCATCCCGCTCGACCCGATGTATCTGTCCTGGAAAGCTAAAGGCTTCCGCTTCCACAGCCAGTTTATTGAAATCGCACAGTCGATTAATGACAATATGCCAGACTATGTCCTGAACAAGACGGGTCAGGTACTCAATATTTACGCGAAAGCAATCAACAGCTCTCGCATTTTGATTCTGGGCATGGCGTACAAGCCAGACATAGACGATCTGCGCGAGTCACCGGGATTGGAAGTCTATGAGCTCTTCGCGAAAAACGGGGCGAAGGTCGATTATTTTGACCCGTATGCCCAAAGCTTCCGAGACAAGGAAGGGCGAGTCGTCCAGTCCATCGAGAACGACCCGGAAGCCTTCAAGAAGTACGATTGCATGGTTTTGATCACGAACCATCGCTCTTTTGACTATCAGGCGCTCGCTGATTTGGGAGTGGCGATCATTGATACCCGAAATGCCTTTGACGGAATCACCAACCCGAACATTTACAAGCTGGGCAATCCCGTTGCGATCCGTCAGGAAAAAGAAGTCGTCAGCATGCTCGCGTAAAGCATGGAAGCTTTTCACTAGGAAGCTTGGAAAAGGGAGGATTGCGTAACATGTGTGGAATTATGGGATATATCGGCAACAGAGAAGCACAATCCATCTTGATCAATGGACTGAAAAAACTGGAGTACCGCGGCTATGACTCAGCAGGGATAGCCGTGTGCGACGGGGAGAATATCTCGATTTGCAAAGCCAAAGGACGCATCGATGTGCTGGAGGAGCAAGCCGGGAAATCCGCTCTCCAGGGAGCGATCGGCATCGGGCATACACGCTGGGCGACACATGGCCGTCCGTCTGATGAAAACTCGCACCCGCATTTTGACCAATCCGGAAAATTTGCGATCGTGCATAACGGCATCATCGAAAACTACTTGGATCTCAAGCAGGAGCTGGAGGAGCGAGGCGTCGTCTTTACCTCGCAGACGGATACCGAGGTCATCGTCCATCTGCTCGCCGAGGCTTACGATGGAGATATCGTTTCCACTGTACAAAAGGTGGCAGCAAAGATTCGCGGCGCATACGCACTGGGCGTCATGACGGAATATGAGCCGGACAAGCTGATTGCGGTACGGCTCGCCAGCCCGTTGATCATCGGGGTAGGAAAGGGCGAAAATTTCATCGGTTCGGATATTCCTGCTGTCCTGGAGCATACACGCGATGTCTACGTCCTCGAGGATGGCGATCTGGCTATATTGACCAAGGATTCGGTCCAAGTCATGAGTCTGGATACAAAGGAATGGATCGAACGTGACCTGATGCGGATCGAGTGGGACAAAGAGCAGGCGGAAAAGGATGGCTACGAGCACTACATGCTCAAAGAGATTCATGAGCAGCCTCGCGCTTTGCGCAATACGATGACGGGACGCATCGACCAGAGGTGCCAACGCATTTTGTTCCCGGATCTGGGATTGTCCACGGAAGGAATCAAAGTGATTGAGAAAGTTTACATAGTAGCTTGCGGCACAGCCTATCATGCGGGAATGATCGGCAAGCATGTTATCGAGAGCTTGGCGCAAATTCCGGTAGAGGTAGATGTAGCATCCGAGTTTCGCTACAGACGCCCCCTTTTCAAAGGGAAGAGCCTCACGATCGTCGTCAGCCAGTCGGGAGAGACGGCGGATACACTCGCGGCCTTGCGGGAAGCGAAACGCCACGGCTCGAGCATTCTGGCGATTACCAATGTCGTAGGCAGCTCCATTGCACGGGAAGCCGACCACTTGATCACGACGAATGCCGGTCCGGAAATCGCCGTGGCATCGACAAAAGCGTATACCTCGCAGCTGATCGCTTTTTATCTACTCGGGCTTTATTTGGCACAGGAGAAAGAGACGCTGCCTGCACAGGAGAGACAGACTTTGATCAGCGCTTTGCAAAAGCTGCCTGATCAGGTGGAGCAGGTGCTGGCTAACGCAGAGGGCATCCACTCTTTCGCTCACTCGATCAAGGACGAGGGTCATCTGTTCTTCATCGGCCGTGGCTTGGACTATGCGGTCTCTCTGGAAGGCTCCTTGAAGCTGAAAGAAATCTCCTACATTCACTCGGAAGCGTACGCAGCCGGAGAGCTGAAGCACGGAACACTCGCCCTGATCCAAGAGGAGACACGAGTGATTGCGTTGTCTACGCAAGCGGAGCTTCACGAGAAAATGGTCAGCAATATTACGGAAGTGAAGGCGCGTGGAGCAAACGTGCTTGGAATCGCACTCGAAGACAACGTGGAGCTGCATCGATCTGTGGATGATGTGTGCTTGATCCCTTCGACAGAATCGCTGCTTACCCCGGTCCTGAGTGTGATTCCGTTGCAGCTCATCTCTTACTACACCTCGGTTGCTCTGGGAAATGACGTGGACCGTCCACGAAACTTGGCCAAAAGTGTAACAGTCGAATAGCCACTCTCGTCCTTACTCTCAATGAAGGACGAAAAGGAGGACCTGGCAAATGAGCACCTCGAATCGGACGTTGAATCAGGAAGTTTTGCTGGAGATCATGCTCCAGGCCTATCAGCTGGGCGTGCAGAGGAAAGACATCAACCTGGGAATGATGATTGACAATTTAACTTACGAATTGAAGCCTTACTTCGAGCATGACGTTCAGCTTCGCCCCTATCGAAAAGGCGAGCTGGACGGAACGGGGGGAATCGGATGAATATACATGCAATCGTACTCGCAGCAGGAAAAGGAACGCGCATGAAGTCAAGCTTGTACAAAGTCATGCACCCCGTGTGCGGCAAGCCGATGATCGAGCACGTTGTCGCAGCAGTAGAAGACCTTGCTTTCCACAAGCCGGTCGTCGTGATCGGTCACGGGGCAGAAGCCGTGATGCATCAGCTCGGCGACCGTGTCCAGTACGCCCATCAGCAAGAGCAGCTGGGAACGGCGCATGCGGTTTGGATGTGCCGAGAGGCTTTGGAAAATCAGGACGGCATGACGATCGTGCTGAATGGGGATACGCCACTCGTACAAAAAGAGACATTGAATCAGCTCCTTTCCTATCATCAGGAGAGGGGCGCTGCTGCAACGGTGCTGACCGCCATCGTGGATGACCCGACTGGCTACGGACGGATCATTCGGGACGAGAGTGGAAATGTCCGACGGATTGTGGAAGAAAAAGATGCTACCTTAGGCCAAAAAAAGGTCTGCGAAATCAGCACAGGCATCTTTTGCTTCGACAATCGCAAGCTGTTTGAGACCATTCCGCAAGTATCCAACGATAATGCGCAAGGAGAATACTATTTGCCGGATGTTTTGGCGATCCTGCAGGAGCAAGGCTGCCTGATCGGAGCGTATGCGGCTGCCAATCCGGATGAAGGGGCAGGCGTTAATGACCGCATCCAGCTGGCACAGATGGAGAACAAGCTGCGTAAGCGAATCAACGAGCGCCACATGAAGAATGGGGTGACGATCATTGATCCGGCAGCGACGTATATCGAGGCAGATGTGGTGATCGGGCTGGATACCGTCATTTACCCGGGGTCTTACCTGAGTGGACGCACACGGATTGCAGATGGATGCGCGATCGGTCCAAACGCCCATATCTTGGACAGTGTGATTTCCAGCCGCGTGCAGGTGAGTTCCTCTACCGTAGTAGGCAGCAAGGTTCCGATGAATACGATCGTCGGTCCGTATGCTTTTGTAGGCGGCGAGGTTCAGGAATGGCAGAATAGCGATGACAGTCAAGCACCGAAAGCGCAGATGACAGGAGGAAGATGCTGATTCTGCGTTGGGCAAGGACAGCCATACATCGCAATTGGGTATGGCTGTTGATTGTCCTATGTGTATCGGTCGTCGCTGGGAGCATGCTGCAATTACGTCCTGAACCTGCCTATACGAAAGCGACCTGGATTTGGAATGCCCGGATATTGCCTGCGCATACCGAAGAGATTGTCGCTTTCGCCAAGCAAAACGAGATTAATCTGATTTATGTGCACGTCGAGCCGACTACGGTTTCCCCACAGGTTTACCGCGATTTCATCCGCACGGCGAAAAGGGCATCCATTCAGGTTGAAGCCTTGGGCGGTGATCCAAATTGGGCATTGGCCGCCAATCGCGGCAGCATCGGCGATCTCGTGTCCTGGGTGAAAGCCTTCAACCATTCCGCCAAGCCGGATGAACGATTTCAGGGCATACACGTGGATATCGAGCCGTATCTGCTAGCGGAGTGGAAAAAGGACCAGGATGCTGTCGTTGAGCAATGGATGAAAAACATTGTCTACTTGGTCGCCGAGACGAAGAAAGACTCGGATTTATTGGTCGGTGCGGATCTTCCCTTTTGGATCGATTCTGTGATTGTTCCGGGAGAAAAGGAAAAGGTCAGCAACTGGATGGTGGAAAGACTGGACAGTATTACACTGATGGCCTACCGAAATCACGCCATGGGGCAGAATGGCATTATTGACATCGTTCACAGGGTTGTGGCGGATGCCGACTCTCGAAAAAGCGGCTCAGTCGTGGTGGGTGTCAACATTTTGGAATCCAAGGAAGGTGCAAATACCAGCTTTCATGCAGATGGCACGGTAGAGATGGAGAAGCAGCTGGCGATTCTGCAAGAGGAGCTGGCAAAGAATCCTTCCTTTGCTGGCAGCGCGATCCACGATTACGAGAGCTGGCTTCATGCGAGCAAACGAGAGGAGTAATGACGATTGAAAGCCGCGCGCATCTATCTGAGCGTTCTCTGCCTTACGCTCGGCTTTCTATACGGATTTTCCCCTGCGGAAAAAAAGAGTAAAGCCACGTGGATCTGGCAGTCCGAGACGGTCGGAGAGAACAAGCAGCAGGTCCTGACCTTTTGCGAAGAGAACGACATTACCTTGATCTATTTGCGCATCGATATGAACAAGCCTTATGACTACTACCGCTCCTTTATCCGGGATGCTTCCGCGAAGGGTGTAGAGGTCCATGCGGTCGCGGGACACCCAGCTTGGGCACTGGTCAGCAACCAGAAGAGAATGCTGAAGATTGTGAATTGGGTAAAGCAGTACAATGAATCTGTGGCCCAAGCAGAACGAATAAAGGGGATTCAGCTGGATATCGAGCCGTATTTGCTGCCGCAATGGGAGACGGAGCAGAAGCGTGTGATCCGGGAATGGCAATCAAACGTGAAGGTATTTGCAGCTGAGTTGAACGAGATCGGGAATTTGGAGGCAAGTGTGGCGATTCCTTTTTGGCTGGATGACATCCCCACGCCAGACAATCCCGATCTGCCACTATCCGAATGGATGATTTCCCGATTCGATACAATTAACATCATGGCCTATCGGGACAAGCTCGACGGGCCAAATGGGCTTTTATCCTTGGTAGACGAGGAAATGGAGCAGGCCGACAAGCTGGAACGAAGGGTTCTCATCGCTGTCAATATGAAGGAAATCGAGGATGACCACGCTTCTTTCGCACAAGAAGGTGCCAGCGAAATGAATCGGATGCTGGATCAGCTGCCGGACAGGCTGGGTGAGCATTCGTCTTACAGCGGCACGGCTATTCACGATTATCGGTACTGGCAGGAAGCCAGCGGAACGATACCGGCTCCACCACCAGCTCCGAGCCAGTATCGGGGAACCTACATCTGGCGGGCAGAGACATTGAAATCAGAGGAGGACGAGATCCTCGCCTTTGCCGAAAAGAATGAGATCAACCTGCTGTATATCCGAATCGACATGCAGCAGCCGCCGGCAATGTATCAGAGGTTTCTCAAGAAGGCAACCGCAGCTGGAATCGAAGTGCACGCTTTAGGAGGTCACCCTATTTGGGCACTCAAGGAAAACAGAAGCAAGATCCTGAAGCTGGTCAACTGGGTGAAAGCGTACAACGCGCAGGCGGATTCGGATGAACAGCTTCGCGGGGTGCATCTGGACATCGAGCCGTACGTGCTGCCGCGCTGGCAAGAAAACAAAGAAGAAGTTCTGCGTCAATGGATGGGGAATATCGAGTCCTTTGTGGCTGAGGCAAAGAAAGACGGTCTAAAGACCAGTGTCGATTTGGCTGCGTGGCTGGATAATACCGCTGTACCGGGAAATCCGGATGTCCCACTCTCCCACTGGATGATCGATCAGCTGGATCATACGACATTGATGGCCTTTCGCGACAAGGCAGAGCAAATCGTGAATTTAGTGGAAAGCCAGATGAAGTATGCCGAGAGCAAAGGGAAGAAGCTGGTTGTAGCCGTAGAGACAAAAGAGAGTCACGAAGGAGAGTTTGTCACCTTCTTTGAAGAAGGCATGGGAGAGATGAACCAGCAGCTGCAGCTAGTGGCGCAGCTTTTGGGAGGCTACTCCTCTTACCTGGGTCAAGCTGTGCATGCCTATGAATATTGGAAAAACGGCAAAGACTGATTCACGCATAGCGCAACGGCGAGCCGATTTCATGTACAATAGGGAAAAATGAGTGCAGAGAAAGAGGCGACAGAAGCCATGCGGGATGTATCCAACCGTCACAGCTCACTTCCACCGCGCACACCAGAGATGCTGTACAACATCGTGCGCAAGTTTTATCGGGGTGCTGTCAGTCATTACGATTTGATCCAGGAGAAAAAAGACGAGGTGCGTACTGCATGGGAGCGTCTGCAAGCAGGCGGCGATGACGCCCAGCTTCGAGAGGCCGTGCATACGTTGTTTCTCGAGTTTCACTTTTATGTGACCTGCTGGCTGCAAATCGAAATGGCGCTTTTCCGGCTGGCTAAGCAGGACGAGGGGCAGGCAGCGGTGCTTGCGCGCTTTCGTACCGAGTTGGAAAGGCATGTCAGCGTTCGATCCCAGCTGGATCAGACAGCGGTGTGTATCGAAGCGC
This sequence comes from Brevibacillus centrosporus, assembly GCF_046622605.1. NCBI lineage: Bacteria > Bacillati > Bacillota > Bacilli > Caryophanales > Paenibacillaceae > Brevibacillus > Brevibacillus centrosporus. Next base: position 1,457,973 of record NZ_CP176856.1, read on the forward strand.
AGCTGATGCACAGCGGACCGGAATGGACGTGCGTGAAGGAGGATGCCTACTGGTTTGAAGGAATCTCCTTTACTGTGGATGAACGGAGCTTGCAAGCTTTGCATGCCTTGTACGAGGCGATTTTGCAGGCGCGAAAATAGGAAAAGGTGTGGCTGTCGGAAAAGACAGCCACACCTTTTTTGTACGGCACCATCGTCAAACGCAGCCAGGTTTTTTACGTAGATTTCCCTAGAAGCTTCCTGGGAAAATAGAGCCCGTATGCGCAGTCGCTTGACCGCCGTTGTTCAGGCTGCGAACCTCCTGAACGTTCGTGCCCGCAAAGCCAGGGGAGAAGACGGATTGGGAACCGATTCCCATCGCATTGCCATAATTTTGGTAGGGCTGCTGGCTCATTTGTTGCTGTGGTTGTTGGCTGTATCCAGCATTGTATCCAGCATTCATGAGCCCGGAAGAAGCGGTGCCGCCATGGTTGAGCTGACGAACCTCTTGAACGTTGGTTCCTGCAAAGCCAGGAGAGAAAATACTGCCTCCTGTTTGGGCTGAATATCCAGTGTTGTTGGTGTAGTTAGCCTGGCCTTGATAGTTGGAAATGCCCGCATAGCCCGTGTTGTTGCGTTGTTGCACTTCTTGGACGTTCGTGCCGGCAAAGCCTGGTGAAAAGATGGAGTTCGTAGCAGCACCAAACGCAGGCTGATAAGTGGATTGTGCCTGGACGTAGTTTGTTCCTTGGTTTGGATGGAGATAGTTGATTGGCTGCGCTTGCTGGTAGCTGTTCATTTGCGTTTGCTGGTAACCTTGCTGGCTTGGGGTGGAGTAGCCTTGGTTAAACTGACGAACTTCTTGCGTGTTGGTGCCTGCATAGCCAGGCTGGAACATCGCTTGCGTGCCACCCAATCCGCCGCCATAGGACATGCCATAGGAAGGAATTTGGGCATGCGAAGTTTGACCACCCTGATTCCAGTATTGGACTTCCTGCGTGTTGGTGTTGGCGTAGCCAGGTTGGAACATGGCGCTAGCTTGGCCCATTGCTCCTGGAATATGTAGTTGTTGTGAGTGCATGATATTGTTGTTGTAGGTCATGAGAAGACCACCTCCTGAACCATATCATTTCCATGGATGGCCAACTCATGCATGAAGTGGTAAAACAAGAAAATTCAATATTTTGGAGAGGGAAAGCATGAAAAACATGCCGGATGAATCAACCGGCATGCTCCTGCAAATCGTTCGGATTCCAATGCCCGAAGGCAAGCCACAGCGTTGGCTTTCCCGTAGGACCGATGCTTGCTTTGACCGGCTCGAACCCCATCCCGCGAAATAAGGCGAGACTGGCTTCGTTGTCGAGAGCGACTCGTACATAGAGCTTCGGCAGCTTTTGACAGAGATGAGCCGTGAGCGCCTTCCCGATTCCTCGGTTGCGATATCGCTTGTCGACTACCAGAAATGACTGGCCGAGACCGCAGCGAGAGACAGCGAACAATCCGACAACCCGTTTGCCATTCATTGCGAGAGCCAAGGTAGTCCCTTGCTCCGCCATCCGTTTGGGAGTGAGCTGTGTGAGCCAGTTGATGGCGTGCTTGGTAATCCGGCGGTCCCCTTCCTGGCGGGTAAATCGGACCAATGTCGTCTGGGATTCGGCCAATGCCTGTGGCGGCATGATAATGTATTTCAGCTTCATGTTCGTTACCCCGCTACTACTCCTCGCCCGCTTGGCAGGCGGGATACATACTGTGCGTAATGGATGAGATTGGACAGTGACAAGCGGCGGATCGTAGGTTCGTCGAATTTCTCGGGTTTCGCATTTGCCTCAAAAAACCAGAGCTTCCCGTCCTCCGTCAGCCCCAAATCCATGGACATTTCCGCCAAATCTTTAATCTCCTCGTTTAGTGCTTGCGCGATCGTCAATGAGGTATGGTGGATCGTCGACTCCATTTTCTCTGGATCGGTCGAGAAGAGTGCATGCAGCACACTGGACAGGGAGTGAATGGAACCTCCACGAGGGACATGGGTGGTAATGCTTTGGGATCCGGATCTTCGGATGCCCACCCCTGTGACGCCCCATTCTCCTTTTCCATCCTTTTGGACGAGAACCCGTACGTCAAAAGGTTTGCCCATATACCTGGCACGCTTGATTCCTTGCTGCATGATATACCGTTTATCCCGGGTATGACCTTTGACGTGCTTCCAGAGATCCTCCAAATCCCTAAAGCGGCGGATGATCGCTTTTTGATCCTTTAACCGTTCCAGTCGCCACATGTCATTCTTGTAGTCGATCCGCATGATTCCTTCTCCGGCTTTCCCGCGCACCGGCTTTAAGTAGACAAAGCGATGCTCGGTGCAAAAAGTGCGGAAGCGAGCGAGATTATCGAGTTTTTTCGTCTCTGGCAAAAAGGACTGGACGCTTGGGTAATAGGCAAGCATTTGAAAAAGCTCCTGTTTATCAAAAAAACAGCGATTGAACAGAGTGACATTTGGCAAGTCGTTGATCCGGGAAAGGGTCTTGCGTACTTCCGACCGCTGTTCCGCTTTCCTGGTGGGTATGCGGTTGTAGACGACATGCGGGAACGGGAGAATCAGTTCCTGCCAGAGGTTTTGTCGCTCGTTATACAGATAACCGCGGACCTTCTTTTTTTCCCAGTTGATCCCTTGCGGCGTAAATACGAAAACAAGTGCTCCCCATTTTTTACCGGAGAGGGCAATGTCTTTGAAGTTATCCCGATTTCCCAAGAATGCTGCCCCATCGCCGACAGTCAGAATACCGATCAATGGCCCGAGTCGCACGGAGTTATTGACCATCTTCCAGTTGATCCGTGTGCAGATGCGGCCAGGCTGTTGATTGGGTAGACCCGTATGCAGCCGTTTCTGATGAGCGAATGGTCCAAGACTGGCGATTAACGGCTTTTTGGGGCGGTTGGCTAGGGCTTGCCGTGGAAGTTGCAGAAACCATTTGCCGCTTGGGAGGATGGTTAACCACCCGGAGCTCAGTTTAGGCATGGGTGTTCCTCCTTCCTGAAAAAACGGTCGTGTTCGCATGGATTAAAAATTCGCAAGATAACAACTGTAATCGACGAGCAGCTTGCGAGATTCATAGTCCGCTTGCTTGAGCCTTGCGTGTTTAAAGATAGAACGCCCTGGCTTGGAGTTGGCTTCGAACATCCAGACATGACCATGCGTATCGATACCCATATCGAGTCCGAGCTCACCCAGATCAATGCCCTTCGCCATTTCAATGGCTGTGGCGAGGCGGATAGAAGCATCCGATATACGCTCCACCATCATCGCTTTTTGTCTGCCAAAGAGATGCTGGAGCAATTCATCTCCAGGAATGACGGTACCTCCTGTGCGCACATGGGTAGTGACGCTTCCAGAGCCTGCGACCTTGGCGGCTGTGCAGGAAACGACCCATTGATTCAGCTGGTTTTTATGAAGATGAACACGGAAGTCAAAAGGGCGCCCTTGGTACGTCATCAGGGAGATCCCTTGCTGTGCGAGGTAGGAGCTGACACGACGGCTGCGAAAAATATGCTGATACAGAGCAGAAAGCTTGGTGAAATGCCGTTTGACGTTGCCAGAGCCGTTGTGGTAAGACACATCGTATCCGCCGCCACTCCGCACGACCTTGACGATTCCGTATCCAAGACTACCGTTTTTCGGCTTCAGATAGACAATCGGGTATTTTTTTATCAGATTGCGAACCGTTTGCAGGGATGGGGAGGTATAGGTTTCTGGAATGTGTTCGTTGACTTCTGGATTGGGGTACAAAAGCTGGTGAACGCCCCATTTGTTGAAAAAGCCCTGATTGAACATTGGGGTGTTCGGGTAGTTTGCCAGCTTGTATTTGAAATCCCGTACGGCCTCGTGTTTTTCGGCAGAACGAGAAGGAACACGGTCATAGATGACATCAGGCATGGCAGTTTTCATTTTTCGCCAGACGTAGCTGCCGTTCTTGCCTTTGCGCAAAAACCAGGCAACGACTTCGTTTTTGCTCCAGTCAACATCGTGGGGAGAAAAAATATAGTAAAACACGCCTTTGCCTTCCTGTGCCTGCAAGAGCTTTTGGAAGAACGAGGTCCTAGGTCCAATTGGATTTCGGGGATCTCTGCGAACGCCTGTGGTGACGATGCCGATCGCAGGTCCGATCCGGAGCGTTTCTCCTTCGCGCTTCAGATTGATTAAGCCGCCGTGGGGAATGCTCAGCTCCTCTTGCAGCAGGCTGGTGATTTTCACGACGTTGCTATCGGGATTTCGCTTGTCATTCAGGACAACGGCGACTGCTTCCTTTTTACCCAGCGTGATCGTAATTCGTTGGCGGGGTCTCAGCTGCAGCTGTTGCATGAGATTGATCGGCAGGATGATCCCGTAGACATGGGGATGAGGAAGGAAGCGGAGTCGCACTCGGGTTGTTTCCATGCTTAGTAACCTCCTACACGCTCTTTCATGAGATAGTGAGCATAACGAACAGGCTGGGTGATGGAATGGAATTGGGCAGCAGGATCGTTGATCATGGTGAATACAGTCCGGCCAGGTCTGCTGTTCACTTCGATGATCCAGACGTTGCCTGCTGTATCAATCCCGACATCGATCCCGAGTTCTACCAGTCTGCCGTGGGACTGCTCTAAAAAACGGGGGAGCTCAACTGCCACCTGATCGATAGTTTGCATGATCCGCGTCTGCAGCGCTGGCTTGTAATGGCGAGAGAGGAAGGGGGCGAGCGGGACAGCCTTGCCTCCACCGTGCAGGTTGGAGGTAATGCTTCGTTTATCACCGATCCGCACAGCACGGCCGGTGGTTTCCCACTCTCCTTCCCCGTTTTTTTGCACCAGCACACGGACGTCGAATGGTGAGCCATCGGGTGTATGCAGCTCGAGGTAAGGCTGTACGAGAAACTTGCGTCCATTTGTAAAGGTAGAGACAAAGCGTTTGAGTCCGGCCTCTCCCTGGAGAATGCGGCGGAAAGGCTGGTTATCTTTGCTTCTCCCGGATACTTCAAAATCTCCCTTGCGCCTCTTGACTCGTACGACACCGATCCCATGGGTTCCCGCCATTGGCTTGAGGATGGCGGCGTTGTATTTATCCAGTGTTTCCTGTAGGGCGGAGTGCGTGAAAAGCTCGGTGGGAGGCAGCAGTGGAGAGAGCTGTTTCGAGTGGATGAGCATTTGATGCACCTGCCATTTACCGGACAGGCCGTGCCCCAAAAATGTAATGTTGCGATCGTTTTGCAACTTTTCCACAAATGGTTTATAGTTGCGATAAGCTGGGCCGACAAAGCATCGGTCGTAAACGAACGCTGGCAATGGGAATGTGTCCGATTGCCAGGCGCCGTTTCTGTATTCAAAGCCCGCTACCGTTCGGGAGGAAAAGTTTACCTGGCGCGGGGAAAACACAAAGACACGGATGCCTTGCTTGCGTCCGAAGAGCGTCAGCTTTTTGTAATAGCCTTTGTCAATAAAGTGGGAGCCTTGGCAGCGAGTCATGATGCCTAAGGTTCTCTGGTTTGCTCTCATGAAGGTCACCTTCGCCTGATTTTCTTGGCTGCTGGTTTTGGCTTTGGTTTAGCTGCCCGGGGAAAACCACTTACATATGCGGCATATTCAAGCATCCGCACAACCGATGGCCTTGCGCGGCGGGGAGGTTCTTCCTCACCTTCTGGAAGGGGTACGGTGTTGGCCGTCTTGGATGGTTTGCTGTTTACTTCTAACAGCCACACATGCCCCCGGACATCTACACCGAGATCGACCCCAAATTCCGCGTAATTCCCTGGAAGTGCTTCTTCTAACAGCACGGACAGCTTTAAAGCAACAGCTCTGAGTGTCTGCGGTGTGGGGCGATTCCCGCTTACCCACGGACCGCAAAGGCGCAGAGCCTGTTGGGGAGGCAGCATGGAGCCGCCTCGAGAAATGTTGGAGACGATCCGATTTTGCCCCAAACGCGCCACCATTGAGGTGACCGCCCATTCCCCTTTTCGATCTTTTTGGACCAATACGCGAAAATCAGTTGGTCGATTTTGGATGCCAATCAGTGGTAAACCCTGCTGTAGCAAGTATGGTTTGCCTTTTGTCTGTTTGGTGAGATACTGGTTCAGCCCTTGTATACTGGAGAAGGTCTTGGTGAGTCCTCCTGGTTTGGCGAGCTGATAGCCTTGATCTGTTCGACGCAGCCGGATGATTCCCCGACCCATGCTGCCGTTCGCCGGTTTTGCGTAAACCACGCGATGCGCGGACAGCATATTCTTTACATCATCTAGGCTCTGATAGCGGACCATACTGGGGAGATGATCGGCGGCAGCTTCCTGGTTTTCTAAAGCGGAATGCACGTGCCACTTATTTAGGAATTGCTCATTAAAGAACGGGATGTTAGCGTCCTTACATCGCTGCACCCAATTGGTCATCTGTTCGCTTCGTTCCCGTTGCCTGGAAACGAGACGGTTGTAGATGCATTGGGGAAGCGGCAAAACTCTTTGTCGCCAGACGCTGCCAACTCTCGTGAGACCACGGACAATTCCCGCATCCCAGTTGACATCCTGCAATCGAAACGCGCAGATGACGCCACCGCGTTTTCGGCAAATATCCGCTACTTCATTGAAGAACGGAGTCAGGGGTCCAAAAGGGGATTGAGGGAATTGCGCGTTGTAGGTCGAGACAAGTACACCCACATAAGGGCCGAATACAAGGGACTGCTGGTTCGCTTGGTATCGGGCCAGCAGGGGAATTCTCGTAGGCAGATGGAGCGCTTGGGCAATGGAAGGGCGTATCAACGTACGGTTAGTACGATCCATACTGCTTACACGGGCACGAACTTGTTTACTTCCGAATTGAACGGTGAGGGTGGGCGAAGAGAGATTCCATTTGCGCATGTGCGCCTGGGGCAGGTAAAGGTCTACTTCCGACTTTGGCTCGTATGCTTGAACGATGGTTGGAACGTAAGACATGGTTATCCCCTTCCCATCAGGCATGAAGTTAGTCTATGGTATGAGTAGGGAAATGGTTTGGTTCCTTGCAGAGAAGAGAGGTTGTTAGTGTTTATGAACTTTTGGATGATATTGATAAACGTTGGAATCGGTTCCGTCATTGGTGGAGTGACGAATGAACTGGCGATCCGAATGCTTTTCCGTCCGCTGAAGCCTTGGTATATCGGGCGTTGGCGCGTTCCCTTTACTCCGGGTTTAATCCCGAGTCGGCGAGACGACATCGCCATACAAATGGGCAGATTAGTAGAAGAACACTTACTAACGATGGAAGGGGTCAGGCGTGCCCTTACCCAGAGCGGGCTTGAGAATCAGCTGGCGGACTGGCTCAATCGGGTGGCGCAAAATTGGATGCAGGACGAGCAAAGCCTGCGTCATTTTTTACAAGCGGCTGCTCCACAGATGTTCCAGGAGGATGGCGCGTGGAGCGAATCCGTTCGCCAGCCCGTGCTTTTGCATTGGCAGTCCTTTGTCAATCGTAAGCTCTATCAGTATGAAGAAAAAACATTGCGGGAGCTGATTCCAGCAGCAGGCAAAGAACGGCTGGAAAGCGCATTGGATTCAGTAAGCCAGCTTTTGCTCCAAAGATTCCGTGAATTTTTGCACTCTCCGGAGGGCCAGCAGTCGCTGCAATCGATGATTCGTGGGCTGCTTGGTGGTGGAGGGGGGATGTTCGGCGGCTTGGTTGGGATGTTCCTCGGAGACGACAAGATTTTGGGCAAGCTGCTGCCTCATCTCGACGATCTGTTAGGGCGCCCGGAGCTATCCCAGAAATTGCGTGAGATGCTCGGTGGCGAAGCGGACAAGCTGCTGGATAAAAACGTAGGTGAGATTGTGCAGTGGATTGGAACGCAGCAGGTCGAGGATTGGTCCCGTGCTGTGTTTGCAAAGCTGGAGGAGCAGAGCTTGCGTATTGTGGACGAGCCTGTGTCGCGGTTAACTTCCCCCATTCAAGAGGCGGTAACCACTTCACTCGTACCACGCATGGCGCGGTGGATGGTAGATTCTTTGGAAAAGAATGTGGAGCGAATCTTCCAGAGACTGGCGATTCGAGAGATCGTGACGCGCCAGGTAGAAGGCTTCCCGATTGAGAGGATCGAGGAGATGGTAGTGGGAATCTCAGGAAAAGAGTTCCGTATGATTACCATTCTGGGCTTTATATTGGGCGGTATCATTGGTTTGATTCAAAGCTTCCTAGCGATTTGGCTGGGTTAGCAAAACTGAAAAGAAACTGTAAACCGCCTGTAATATTCCTGTAATATAAGAAGGATAAGATAAACATACGATGAAAACCCCCTTAATGATATACTTTCTGATTTGGTAGCTTGAAAAAGCTACCCTTTTTTTTTGCCTCTCCTTCGGGTATATTGTTCCAAGGAGCCAGAGATGGAACGGGTGGGAGATTAGGAAGGGGGATACGCGACTTGACAACGAAACACGAACAAATTTTGCAATACATTGATCGCCTTCCGATCGGCTCAAAGATTTCGGTACGGCAGATTGCCAAAGACCTGGACGTAAGTGAGGGTACGGCATACCGGGCCATCAAGGAAGCAGAGACCCAGGGATACGTCAGTACCATTGAGCGTGTCGGAACGGTGCGAATTGAGAAAAAACAGAAGGAAAACATAGAGCGGCTGACCTTCGCCGAGGTAGTCAATATTGTAGACGGGCATGTTTTGGGCGGGCGAGAAGGCTTGCACAAGACGCTGAATAAATTCGTCATCGGTGCGATGCAGCTCGAAGCGATGATGCGCTATATCGATGCAGGCAGCCTGTTGATTGTAGGGAATCGCTATCAGGCGCATAAAATTGCGCTGCAGCAAGGGGCAGCGGTATTGATTACCGGGGGCTTCGACACGAGCGAGGAAATCAAGCAATTGGCTGATCGTCTCGCGCTGCCGATCATTTCCTCCAGCTACGATACGTTTACCGTAGCTTCGATGATCAACCGGGCCATTTACGACCGTCTGATCAAAAAGGAAATCGTCATGGTTGAGGATGTGCTCAAGCCACTGGCGGAAACACCCGTCCTTTTGCCTTCCGATCCAGTGGCAAAATGGCATCAGTACACAGAGCTTTACCAGGATACCCGTTTTCCGGTCGTGGATGAGCAAATGCGCCTGATCGGGATTGTGACCTCTAAAGATATCATCGGACATGATGAAACCGCGACAATCGATAAAGTGATGACCAAAAATCCGATCACGACGTCTCCACGTGTATCAGTAGCTTCCTCCGCGCACATGATGGTGTGGGAAGGAATCGAGCTTTTGCCTGTCGTAGACAATCACCGCAAGCTGGTCGGGGTCCTCAGCCGAAATGACGTGCTAAAAGCTTTGCAGTACACAGCCAAGCAACCGCAGATGAGCGAGACGTTCCCGAATCTGATCATGTCCCATTTCCGGGAAGAGCGAAAATCAGATGAGCTTCTTTATTTGGGAGAGGTCAGCCCGCAGATGACCAATCATCTTGGGACGATCGCGAGCGGAATCATGACGACGGTAATGGTGGAGGCAGCCTGTAACCTTTTGCGTCAGCACCGCAGAGGAGATATGGTTCCCGAAAATGTGATGGTCTACTTCTTAAAGCCGGTGCAAATGGAGAGCCAGATCGAAGTGCAGCCCCGTCTGCTCGACATCAGCCGTCGCTTTGGAAAAGTAGAAGTAATGGTCTACCAAGGGGATCAGCTAGTGGGTCAGGCAATGGTGACTGCGCAAATCATTGAAAGATAATACGAGAGAAAGCCATCTGGACGAATTTTCTTCGTCAGATGGCTTTTTGTTTTAAAGAAAAAGGACCCAGGTCCCTTGGCGTAAAAGCGGCTCCCGGGTGCCGCCTGCCAGCTCGCCGTCAATGTCGAGCTGATCCGCTCCGCTCATGAAATCCTCGTGGACTACGTTGTCGTTTGTCCACTGAGTGGCTTGTTTCAAATTTCCAGCGCGTTGACAGACGGGGAGAAAATGAGTACGATCTGATTAAATATAGGTCTAATTAGATGTTCTCCCCGATCGGGGATGTGGATTAGGTAAAACGGAGAAAGGTGATAACAAATGCAATTAGATAAGTTGGTGACCTTTCATAAAGCACTGGCCGATCCGACACGCATTCGCATCCTCGCCGTCTTGGCGAATGGACCACTGCACGGTCAGGCACTGGCAGGAAAAATGGGCGTGACTGCCCCAACGATTACCCACCATATGGCAAAGCTGCGTGAGGCAGGAGCGGTGTACGAGAGAAGGGACAAGAACACCATTTATTTTTATCTGCATGAAGCCAATATGAAGCGACAGTCGCAGGCAATTCTGGATCTCCTGGCAAAGGCAAAGGACGAGAGTGTCGATGAGTTCCAGGATGACATTTCGGTAGCAGAGCAGAGGAGGGAGAGCATGGCACAAGAGGCACTGCAGGTGATTCGAAGCTTTATTACCCCGGATGGAAAGCTGAAGCAAATCCCGGCCCAGCGCAAGAAAAAGCTGTTTGTGTTCGAGCACATGGTCCGCGGTCTGGAGAGAGGAAGAAAGTATCAGGAAAAGGAAATCAACGAGTATATCAAGACGTTCCATGAGGATTTTGCCACGATTCGGCGCGAATTTGTCATGAATCAATATATGTATCGGGAAAACGGAATCTACGAGTTGAACCCGGAGGAGCTGTGGGCGAAGCCGTAAGCGAGCCAACAGGGAGAAAATAAAAAAGGACAACCGTCGGCACTGCACTCGGGTTGTCTGAAGCAATAAGATATCACACAAGGGTCATTATAGCGTACCGAAAAACAGTCTGCTACACGAAACGGCTGGAAACGGAGGAAAGATGTTTCCAGCTCTCTTCCCATCCGCTAGGTGCTGGCAGCAGCCCTATACGCCTTTTTTCATTTCAGCAAGCCAAAGCGTCTTATAACGGAAATAATTGCGCGTCCCCAAATAAAGATTGATCACACCCACGACAAGCATCACGAGAGCGACCACGATGCGGATCGTATCCAGCTCTTCAAAGGTAAACTGATTGATCCCGAACAAAGTAACCAAAAGCCCCAGGGCGATATTCATTTTTCCCAATATCATGCGGGAAGCAAGCGGGTGGGTACCCTGTCTGCGGGCATGAATGCTGAAATAAACGCTGGCGACAAGCGAGGCTAGCACGCCAGTCAAATAAAAGGCGGACCACATATCCTGCATACATCCTCTCTACCAATCTGGTATTATCCTACCAAAAGATAGACGGTGTGGCAAATTTACAAAGAACATTTGTTCTTGTTTTCCCACAGTCTTTGCGCTTTTGGGTATAATGGAAGGCGAAGCGAAGAACAGATAACGATTCGGAAGCGGAATTGAGAGAGGAAGGAACAAAGATGAACACCTTTGTCCATCTGCACGTTCATACGGAATACAGCTTGCTGGACGGTGCGGCACGCATTGAAGCGCTGGTAGCGCGTGCAAAAGAATTAGGAATGCACGCGCTTGCCATTACGGATCATGCCAATCTGTACGGAGCCATTCCTTTTTATAAAGCCTGTCTGGAAGCTGGGATCAAGCCTATTATCGGCATGGAAGTGTACGTGATAGAGGGGAATCTCTCTGATCGCGTGCGCAATGCACCGGCTCCCAGTCATTTGATCCTGCTCGCGGAGAACGACCAAGGGTACCGCAATCTGTTGAAGCTGGCGACAATCGCACAGACAGAAGGAAATTACATTCTACCGAGACTGAATAAAGAAGCCCTTGCCTGTCACACGGAAGGGTTGATTGCACTTGGGGCAAGCCGCGAGGGAGAGGTAGCCCGACTCTTGATGGCAGGAGATGCTGCAGGAGCGAAGGAAGCGGCATTGTGGTATCGCGAGACATACGGAGCGGACCAGTACTATTTGGAAATGGTGGACCACGGGCTGGAGCCGGAGCGAAGGTTGAATGCGCGCCTAGTTCGGCTGAGCGAGGAGACGGGCATACCGCTGGTTGTCACCAACAACGTTCATTACATCCAAAGAGAAGACCATGCCATACACGACATCTTACTCGCGATCGGGGAAGGAAAGACGGTTAACGAAGAAGGCCGTTTCCGTTATGAGACAGATCAGTACTACCTGAAAAGCGGGGAGGAACTGGCAGCAGCCTTTGCTTTTGCTCCTCAGGCTCTGCACAACACCGCTAGGATCGCCGAGCGTTGCCAGGTGACGCTCTCATTCGGTGAGCATATTTTGCCGAAGTTCCCTTTGCCTGCTGGGCAAGACTCGACGACGTTCTTACGGGAGCTTTGCGAACAGGGCTGCCGCGAGCGATATGATGAGCTGACACCGCAAATTCGCGAGCGTCTGGACCACGAGCTGGCAATTATTACGGGGACAGGCTTTACCGATTACTTTTTAATCGTCTGGGACTTCATGCGCTACGCACATCAGCACGGAATCTCTACCGGTCCGGGCAGGGGGTCGGCAGCTGGCAGTCTGGTTGCCTATGTGCTTAAGATCACCAATGTTGACCCACTGCGCTACAACCTGCTGTTTGAGCGGTTCCTCAATCCAGAGCGGGTCACGATGCCGGATATTGATATCGATTTCGCTGTGGAGCGCAGGGACGAGGTCATTCATTACGTGGCGAAAAAATACGGCCATGACCGCGTTGCCCAGATCATTACCTTTGGGACGATGGCGGCGCGTGCGGCGGTTCGGGATGTAGGGCGTGCTTTAGGCTTGTCGCTAGGGCTGATTGACCGGATGGCGAAAATGATTCCGCAGTCGCCCGGGATGACGATCGAGCGTGCCATGCAAATCAATCCGGACATCGCCAAGGTGTGTGCCGAGAACAAGCAGGCGGCTCAGCTGATTGAGACGGCGCGGGGAGTAGAGGGGCTGCCGCGGCATGCCTCCACGCATGCTGCGGGAGTGGTCATTTCCCGTGAATCGCTGACGGAATACGTGCCATTGCAGACGGGTAACGAAGGTCTGGCGCTCACGCAGTACCCGATGGAGATTTTGGAAGAGGTCGGACTTTTGAAAATGGACTTCCTTGGCTTGCGCAACCTGACGATCATCTCGGAAACCTTGCGCAATCTTGCACAGCAAGGCATCCACGTCGATCTCGAGACCATTCCGACTGATGATCCCGAGACCTATCGCATGCTGACGCGCGGGGAGACGACGGGTGTCTTTCAGCTGGAGTCCTCCGGTATGCGCAGCGTGCTGCGCGATTTGAAGCCGACGAGCTTGGACGACATTATTGCTGTCCTGGCATTGTATCGCCCGGGACCGATGGAGATCATCCCGCAGTACATCGCGGCGAAGCACGGTCAGACCAAGGTCCACTACGCTCATCCTGTACTCGAGCCGATCTTGCGTGAGACGAATGGCTTTATGATCTATCAGGAGCAGATCATGCAGATTTCCTCCACGCTCGCGGGCTTTAGTCTGGGGGAAGCGGACATTTTGCGCCGGGCCGTAGGGAAAAAGAAACGGGATCTTTTAGCCGAGCAGCGGGAGAAATTCGTCGCGGGCTGCGTCAAGCAAGGCTATGGAGATGAGCTGGGCAACGAAATCTACGACCTGATTGTGCGCTTTGCCGATTACGGCTTCAATAAGGCTCACTCGGTCGCCTATGCCATCATTGCGTATCAGATGGCGTATTTGAAAGCCAATTATCCGCTGGCCTTTATGGCGGCGCTCCTGTCTCTGTCCATCGGCAGCCAGACGCGCATCGCAGAGTATACGGAGGAAGCCCGCCGTCTCCATTTGCAAGTACTCACACCTGACGTCAATCGCAGTGAGGCGCATTTTACTGTCGAGCAGGATGCCATCCGCTTTGGTCTGGCGGCTGTCAAAAATGTCGGGTACAGTGCGATCGAATCGATCGTGAAGGAGAGGCAGGGCAGACCCTATCGCGATGTATTTGATTTTTGCGCTCGTGTAGACGGCAGACTCGTGAACAGGCGAGTGGTGGAGTCGTTGACACTTTGCGGCGCACTGGATTCGCTGCCAGGACACCGCAGTCAGCTTCTGGTCCTGCTCGATGAAGCAGTGGGCAAGGCAAATGGCAAACGCGTGGAGCGGGATGCCGACCAGATGAACCTTTTTGCAGGGGAAGATGCTGCCCCGGTGCGGGAGCTTTCGGAGTACCCGGAGGTTCCGCCATTCTCGCGCGCCCAGCAGCTAAAGGAAGAACGTGAGCTGCTCGGTGTTTACATCTCCGGACATCCTCTGGATCAGTACGCGCATCTGGCCAGTCGTTCTGAGGTGACGGCGATCCTTGCACTGGGGGAGCTGCCCCGGGAAAAAACGGTGAAGGTATTCGGGATGATTACGGAGGAGCGGCGCATCCAGACGAAAAAAGGAGACCCGATGGCTTTCATCACCATCGAGGACAAAACGGCGCTGGTCGAAGTAGTCGTGTTCCCGCAGGTGTTTGCCAAGCATGCCGAGCTTTTGACCAAAGAGAGCATGGTGGTAGTCGAGGGGCGCATCGACCATCAGGATGACCTGGTCAAGCTTTTAGCATCCCGTTTCTGGTCAGCCGATGCGATTCCGAAGCCGACAGAGGAGACTGTGCTTTTTGTCAAAATTTCAGAGGCGCAGGAGCGAGATTCGACGCTTCAACAGCTTCAACAGCTGTTTGTCGAAAAAAAAGGAACGATTCCTGTCATTTTGTTCTACGAGGGAAAAAGACAGACAATTCGCTTGCCAGAGACGATTGCTGTCGAGCTGGACGAGTCATTTTTGGAGCTAGCAAGAGAAATTGTGGGACGTGACAGCGTAATCTCGAAAAAAATGCCCATAATGTGGGGAGGATGAAGAATGTCCTCCCTTTTTCGCCGTTTTCGGCAGGTTTACAGAAGAACGGGTTTGCTATATATTGAGAACATAACTTGAAAAGTGGTCAGACCACTGGACGATTATTGGAAAGCAACAGGCGGTTTTAGAAGCAGTACTAGAAAAAGATAAACGTGAATGGAGTGGTTATGAGTGTCTAATCTGCGAGAGGAAGCATTAGAACTTCACAGAAAACATCAAGGTAAATTGGAGGCTGTCACAAAAGTGCCAGTTCGCAATGCACGTGACTTGAGCCTTGCTTATTCTCCAGGGGTTGCCGAACCATGCAAAGATATTTTTGACGACAAGTCAAAAGTGTACGAATATACGATGAAAGGCAACCTCGTAGCGGTAGTAAGCGACGGGACTGCTGTACTCGGCCTCGGCAATATCGGCCCAGAAGCTGCTATGCCGGTTATGGAAGGGAAAGCCGTTCTGTTCAAATCCTTTGCAGGTGTGGATGCTTTCCCAATCTGCCTGAATACCACAGACGTAGATAAAATCGTAGAAACCGTGAAGCTGCTCGAGCCTACCTTTGGCGGCGTAAACCTGGAAGACATCGCGGCCCCTGCGTGCTTTGAAGTAGAAGAGCGCCTGAAGCGTGAAACCAACATTCCAGTATTCCACGATGACCAACACGGTACAGCGATCGTAACCGCTGCAGGTCTGATCAACGCCCTGCGCGTGGTGGACAAAAAGCTCGAGGACATTCGCGTCGTAGCAAACGGTGCTGGAGCAGCAGGTATCGCCATCATCAAGCTCCTCGTTTCCATGGGTGTGAAAGACGTAATCATGTGCGACACCAAAGGGATCGTATATGAAGGCCGTCCGTTCGGGATGAACCCGGTAAAAGAGGAAATGGCAAAAATCACGAACCACGACAAGATCCAAGGCAACCTGGAAGATGCGATGAAAGGTGCCGACGTATTCATCGGAGTTTCCGTAGCGGGCGCTGTAACAGCTGAGATGGTAAGCTCCATGAACCGCGACGCAATCATCTTCGCGATGGCAAACCCGGTTCCGGAAATTATGCCGGATGTAGCAAAAGCGGCAGGTGCAAAAGTAGTGGGAACCGGACGCTCCGACTTCCCGAACCAAGTAAACAACGTACTGGCCTTCCCAGGAATCTTCCGCGGTGCTCTGGATACTCGTGCTACCAACATCAACGAAGAAATGAAGCTGGCAGCTGTGTACGCAATCGCAGATTTGATCACGCCAGAAGAGCTGTCTGCCGATAAAGTAATCCCGGCTCCATTTGATGCTCGCGTGGCTCCAAATGTAGCTGCAGCGGTAGCGAAAGCGGCAATGGAAAGCGGCGTAGCTCGCATCACTGTCGATCCAGAAGATGTGAAACAAAAAACCATGAACCTGGCAGCGATCTCCTACCAGCAAGTATAGGAATCGTGTAAAGATCACCCTCCGAGACACCGTGTTTCCAGGCGCCGCCGGGGGGTGCTTCACTTCACAGTAAGTGTTACGTAAGGAGGACGAATGGTGCTCGACTCATCCCAAGAGAGAAAGGTATACGAAGGGATTCTCCTGCAGATTCATGAGATCGTTCAAGAGAGAAATCTGCGTCCCGGCGACAAGCTTCCGTCCGAGCGGGAACTGTCGGAGCAGCTGGGTGCAGGTCGTTCCTCTGTCCGTGAAGCGCTCCGAGCATTGGAGCTTCTCGGATTGATCGAGACTCGCAGAGGGGAAGGCACATTCTTAAAGAGTTACCGGCACAATCGGCTGATTGACATCCTCGGATTTTTCATCCTGCGGGATGCCAAGACAAAGAAGGATCTGATCGAGATGCGCCGAATCCTGGAGCTGGATGCGGTGCGGCTCGCCTGCAGACGAGCGACTGACAAGCACTTTGAAGAGATGGAACGCATTTTGGCGATTGCCGAGGAACGGGTCGAGCGGGGGGAAGTACCCACGGAAGAAGACTACCTGTTCCATCGCGTCATTTGCCGCTCCAGCCGCAATTCGATCCTGCATCGGATCTGGGCACCTCTTGTCGAATACAGCAACAGTGTTCGCATCGAGTCATTGTCACGCGAGGGCAGGGCAAAGATGGCTGTTGGGGAGCATCGCGAGATCATGGAAGCGATCCGCGCAGGCGATGCGACAGCGGCCGTTGAAAAAATGAGGCATCATTTGGAGAACAGTAAGCTATGATTTTCCCCCATTTGCGACAGGCGCAAAGGCTGTGATATGATGATGCAGACCTGTATTGGACGATGAAGGAGGAAGCCAGCGTGTGGACTGTCATCTACATCGCTCCTATCGCAAGAATCGCAGAACGGATTCAACAACGTTTGACAGATGAAGGATTCCTGGTAAAGGTTCGCGAGGCAAAAGTCTCGAAGCAATACGAGATTTTGGTGCCGGAGGGCGAGCTGCAAGAAGTCCAGGAAGTACTCGCCACGATCCTTCACTGAAGAGAAAGGTGGGGTGTACCAGTGCTAAAAGATCTTTTTGGGAAAAAGCGCAAGTTTGCTACAGTCCCTTCGGAGACACTCGCACGTGTCCCTGCTTCCACCGACCCTTCTAAGGAAGCGGGAACGAGAGAAAAGGAAGTCCCTGAAGGATTGATGAATAAATGTCCTCACTGCGGGACGATTCACTATTCCAAGGATCTGGAGAAAAATTTGCGCGTCTGTAAAGGGTGCCAATACCATTATTCCATGTCTGCTCCTGAGCGTCTGGCGTCTCTCTTGGATGAAGGTGCACTGACAGAGGAATTCGACGTGAATTTGACTACAGCCAATCCCCTCGGTTTCCCAGGGTATTTGGAAAAACTCGAGCAGGACAAGGTAAATACGAACCTGAATGAAGCGATCATTACCGGTGAAGGTGTGCTTGGCGGCAACCGGATTGTGATAGGGGTAATGGATTCCCGCTTCCGTATGGCCAGTATGGGATCTGTCGTAGGTGAAAAGATTACTAGAGCGATCGAACAAGCAATCGCTCGTCGTTTGCCGTTCATCTTGTTCTCTGCTTCAGGTGGTGCGCGTATGCAAGAGGGCGTTCTCAGCCTCATGCAAATGGCAAAAACAAGTGCGGCTTTGTCCAGACTCGATCGGGAGCGTCTGCTGTTCGTATCGGTTATGACAAATCCAACGTATGGCGGCGTGTCTGCAAGCTTTTCTTCATTGGGAGATTACAATATCGCCGAACCAGGAGCTATGATCGGCTTTGCCGGACGTCGTGTCATTGAGCAAACGATTCGCCAGGAGTTGCCGAAAGACTTCCAAACAGCGGAATTCTTGTTGAAGAACGGTCAGCTCGATATGGTGGTGCACCGCAAAGATATGCGTGCTACACTAGCCAAACTGGTAGAGATGCACACGTCGCGGGAAGGAGTGGAAGCATGGCAGGAGAACTCCCTTTTGAAAAGCCATTAGTCGAATTACAGGACAAGATCAAGGAGCTGCGTCGCTTTACCGAGGAAAAAGGCATTGATTTCTCGGATGAAATCAAGCGACTGGAGCAAAAGTCAAAAGATCTTGCTCAGCAAATCTATGGAAACCTGACACCGTGGCAGCGTGTACAACTGGCTCGCCATCCGGAACGTCCGACAACACTGGACTACATACAGTTACTTTTTACTGATTTTATCGAAGTGCATGGAGACCGGTTATACGGGGATGACCATTCCATTGTGGGCGGGATCGCCAAGCTGGATGGACGCCCAGTAACCATCGTCGGGCATCAAAAAGGGAAAGATACCAAGGATAACATCAAGCGGAATTTTGGGATGGCGCATCCGGAAGGCTACCGCAAAGCGCTCCGCATCATGGAGCAGGCTGACAAATTCGGTCGCCCGATCATCTGCTTTATCAATACGTCGGGTGCCTATCCCGGCAAGGCTGCTGAAGAGCGCGGCCAAAGTGAAGCAATTGCTCGCAACCTGCGTGAAATGGCTACTTTCCGTGTACCGATTATTTGCATTGTCATCGGGGAAGGCGGTAGTGGCGGAGCGCTCGCGATCAGTGTGGGCAACCGTATTTTTATGCTCGAGAATTCCTATTACTCCGTGATTGCTCCGGAGAGTGCCGCTGCCATTTTGTGGAGAGATTCCAGCTTGGGTATGCGTGCAGCTGAGACGATGAAAATTACGGCGCCAGATTTGCTTGAGCTGGGTGTGATCGATGGCATCATCGAAGAACCGTTTGGAGGAGCGCATCGCGATTTGATTCAGCAGGCGAGTATGGTCAAAGCCACGATCGTAGACCAACTGGAACAGCTCGGTAAAATGACTCCGGATGAACTAATACAGGATCGTTACGAAAAGTTTAAACAGATTGGTGAATACGCCTCCCTGTGATTGCAGGGGGCGTTTTTTGGCTTTTTTCTGCAAGGGAAATCTGCTACAATCGTAGTCGAATCAAGAAATCATCAGATCTTTTGAAAAGTATGACACATATCTTTTTCTTAGTATAACAGATATGAAAAGTGAAATGATACAGTGTGATTCATACCCTATATGGTACATACTGTTGGCGTTTCATGACATGCTAAAGATGACACGATTGGAGAGGTGGATTCCATGCAAAAGCTTGCGGTTCTGACCAGCGGTGGCGATGCTCCAGGAATGAACGCTGCTGTACGGGCGGCTGTTCGACGAGCTGCTTATCAAGGGGTACAAATGTACGGCGTGTACCATGGATATGAGGGACTGATGAGTGGGGATATTCAAGAGATGTCGCTTGGTTCCGTTGGGGATATTATTCAACGGGGCGGAACGATTCTATATTCGGCACGCAGCGAGGAGTTCAAGACAGAGGCTGGACAGCAGAGGGCTGTAGAGCAGCTGCGCAAGTTTGGGATCGAAGGCTTGATTGTCATCGGAGGAGACGGATCGTTTCGCGGGGCACAAAAACTGACGGAAAAAGGATTTCCGACGATTGGCGTTCCAGGGACGATTGACAATGACATTCCGTGCACGGACTTTACGGTCGGGTTTGATACCGCATTGAATACGATTGTGGAAGCGATCGATAAAATCCGCGATACGGCTACCTCGCATGAGCGCACCTATATCATTGAAGTAATGGGGCGCGATGCCGGAGATTTGGCTCTGTGGGCAGGGCTTGCTGCAGGGGCAGAGTCCATTATTATCCCGGAGGAAGCGCAGGATATGGAAGACATTCTGGAGCGGCTCCATGCTGGTCAGCGCCGCGGCAAGAAGCATTCCATCATCATCGTAGCAGAAGGTGTCGGGAGTGCTTCCTCCTACGCGGATGCCATCACCAAGGCAACCGGCTGGGAGACACGCGTAACTGTACTTGGGCATATCCAACGCGGCGGTTCTCCGACGGCGATGGATCGCATGCTGGGAAGCCGTATGGGTGCGGCAGCAGTTGACTTGCTCTTGGAAGGCAAGCGGGACCGTATGGTAGGAATCCAAAACAATCAAATTGTCGATGTCGACTTCAATGAAGCATTGGCGAAGAAGCACCAACTGGACTTATCCGTTTATCAGCTGGCACGTACGCTGTCCATTTAACACAGGACAGGTTTTAGGTAAAAGAGGAGGCAGAATCCTATGTTGAGAAAAGCGAAAATTGTATGTACCATTGGACCGGCGAGCGAGTCGGTCGAGACGTTGAAAAAGCTGATCCATGCCGGGATGAACGTAGCTCGGCTCAATTTCTCACATGGCTCTCATGAAGAACACGCAGCACGGATCGTAAATATTCGCAAGGCCGCTGAGGAAACAGGCAAGCCGATTGCGATCCTGCTCGATACGAAAGGACCAGAGATTCGTACGGGTACATTGGCTGTCGATGCAGTGGAGCTGGTAGAAGGAAATACCATGATTCTCACAACGGAAGAGGTAGCAGGAACGGCTGAGCGCGTGTCCATCACGTATGGAGAGCTGCCAGAGGATGTCAAGCCAGGCGATACGATCCTGATTGATGATGGTCTGATCGGGCTGACCGTAAAAGAAGTAAAAGGCACAGACATCGTGTGCTTTATCAAGAACGGCGGCACGCTGAAAAGCAAGAAGGGCGTAAACGTTCCAGGTGTGAAAATCAATCTGCCAGGAATTACGGAAAAGGACGCACAGGACATCGAGTTTGGGATTGCCCAGCAGGTGGACTTTATCGCGGCTTCCTTTGTGCGTAAAGCATCTGACATTCTGGAGATCCGCGCAATTCTGGAACGCCACAACGCCAAAATCGATATCATTGCCAAGATTGAGAACCAGGAAGGCGTAGACAATGTAGATGAAATTCTCGTCGTCACAGACGGAATCATGGTTGCGCGTGGGGATCTTGGGGTAGAAATTCCGGCTGAGGAAGTGCCTTTGGTACAGAAGAAGCTGATCAAAAAATGTAACGAGCTCGCAAAGCCGGTTATCACGGCGACACAAATGCTCGATTCCATGCAGCGCAACCCACGCCCAACCCGTGCGGAAGCGAGTGACGTAGCCAATGCGATCTTTGATGGAACAGATTGCATCATGCTTTCCGGGGAAACGGCTGCGGGGAAATATCCGGTAGAATCGGTGGAAACAATGGATCGTATCGCCGTGCGCGCTGAGCAGGAGCTCAACTATCGGGAGATCCTGTACGCACAAGCACAGCTGAAGCAAGTAACGATCACGGACGCGATCAGCCAGGCCGTTTCCAATGCAGCACTGGACCTGAATGCTGCTGCGATCATTACGGCTACAGAGAGCGGTCATACAGCGCGCATGGTAGCCAAATTCCGTCCAAAGGCACCGATTGTCGCGGTGACTCCGCATGCAAGCGTGATTCGGCGTATGTCGCTGATCAACGGGGTATATCCTGTCCTGGGTGAAATGGCGAATACGACAGACGAGATGCTGGACATGTCTGTACAGGAAGCGCTGGAAGCAGGCTTTGTACGCCATGGCGATCTCGTGGTCATTACTGCGGGTGTACCGGTTCGTGAAGTAGGTACCACGAATCTGATGAAAATCCATGTCATTGGCGATGTTGTAGCCAAAGGCCAAGGAATTGGGCGCAAAGTCGTGACAGGGAAAATCGTGCTGGCTCGTTCGGCACAGGAAGCATTGGCAAAAACGGAGGAAGGCTCCATTCTGGTGACCATCGGAACGGATTCTGACATGATTGATGCCTTCAAAAAAGCGGCCGCTGTCATTACGGAAGAGGCCGGTTTGACTTCTCATGCCGCGATCGTAGGGCTCAACGTGGGCGTTCCGGTCATTGTTGGGGTGCCGTTTGCTACGGAGATCCTGAAGGAAGGTCAAGTCGTGACCGTTGACTCCGAGCGGGGACATATTTATTCTGGACACGCACGCGTACTTTAGTTTTAGGTATTAAGAATCATTTTGTTGCATAGCCGATTCGAGGGTGACTATTCGTCACCCTCTTTGTCATGCGCTTTGCGAGTAAAACGAGCGCCTGATTTGCTGTTATTTACCAGATAACGGTTGGTTTTAGGTAATGAAAAGCGGGGGGCAATCTGGTAAAATCGTTTGGTTGCCTCTTAGAGGAGCATTTACGAGATGCAGATTTTGAACCGTTCGACAAGGGTCTCCCTATTTTTGGGGTAAAAGAATCATATTTGTCACAGATAGGAAAACCGATACATATAGGGACTGCAAAGGGAGATACTCCCGTCATCGCTGGGAAATCTGTGTCAAGTGTTTTTTTATCAGGAATACTATATCTAGTGTTGTCGAAAATTATTTCGTACTATATGTAGGTAAAACTATTGAGTTTTTTAGATAAAGATAGTTAACTAGAGAGGAACCATTTAGAGGAGGAACCGATATGCTGGCCACTGAGCTGATTACCAGAACCCGTTTTCTGACGGATGATTTCTTGCAACAATATCCAGATTTTCCTGAACATATGAGTCCGCTTGGGCAGTTTGTTTATTACCGTACTTATTCTCGCTTTATACCGGAAAAAGGAAGACGGGAAACCTGGAAGGAAACCTGCCGTCGCTCGGTGGATTACAATATCAAGCTCGCCTATCAACATCTGAACAAAATCGGCTTGCGCCCAGATTCGCGCCTGATGGAAAAAGAAGCGGAAGGCTTGTTTGACAACATGTTCAACCTTCGCCAGTTTCTTTCCGGTCGTACACTGTGGGTTGGAGGCGCAGAGAATGGCGTGGCAGACCTGTATCCACTAGCCAACTTCAACTGCTCCTTCCTGAACATCAAGTCCTGGGATGACCTCGGAGACTTGTTCTATCTGCTGCTGGTAGGCACTGGAGTAGGCTTCAAGTGCACGAAGGAGATGGCAGAGGGACTGACGCCGATCCGCACAAATGTGTCTCTCTTGTCTTCTGAGTACAAGCCTCTGCCGAAGCACCAACGCCTGGAGCGCTCTGAGCTGAACGTACTGGAAAACGGCTTTGCCAAAATTTATGTGGGTGACAGCAAAGAAGGCTGGGTAGAATCGCTTCGCCTATACTTGCAAATCTTGACTGACAAGACCTATGAGCATATTCATACCGTGAAAATCTCCTACAACAGCGTCCGTCCAAAAGGAGAGCGTCTGCAGCGCTTTGGCGGGACCGCGAGTGGACATGAGCCGCTTCGCGAAATGTTTGAGGGTATCGATAAAGTTCTGAAAAACCAGATCGATCAACATCTGGCACCGATCGGCAGCGATGAAAAGGGCTACGGCAAAATTCGCCCGATCCACATCCTGGACATCGGCAATCTGATTGGAGCAAACGTTGTGGTTGGCGGAGTGCGCCGTACAGCGGAGATCTTCTTGTTCGACCATGACGATTATGAGTGCATGATGGCAAAATACGGGATTAACGGCTTCTGGACAGAAGATCAGCTGGCACACCATCGCCGGGTGGGGGAACTGCTGGGCGAGCACAAGCCTGTATGGTTTGACAGCATCCAGAAAGTTGGGGATGGTCGTCATGGACTGGACCATCGCCGTATGTCGAACAACTCGATCGCCTTTACCAAGCAACCGACTCGCGAGTTTTTGCATCTCGTATTCACCCTGATGCAGCTGGAAGGTGAGCCTGGCTTCGTCAATCTGGAAGAAGCCAATCGCCGCCGTCCAAACGCAGAAGGCCTGAATCCTTGCGCGGAAATTTTGCTGGATTCCTATGGTGTCTGCAACCTGACTACCGTCAATCTGGCTGAGTTCGTGAAGACCAGCCCGGATGGCTCCAAATATTTGGATCTGGACGGCCTTTTGGAGGCTCAACGAAAATCGGCGCGTGCCGGTCTGCGTATGACACTGGTGACTTTGGAGCTGCCGCACTGGGATACGGTACAGCAGCGTGACCGCTTGCTCGGTACCTCGCTGACAGGTGTAAAAGACGCCCTGGCTTCCTTGGGCTATACCGAAGAGCAAGAGCTGGAGCTGCTCCGCCTCTTGGGAGATGCTGCACGTGATGAAGCCAACCGTTATGCATATGAGCTGCGCGTGAACTCGCCACTGCTCGTAACCACAGTAAAGCCAGAGGGTACGCTTTCACAGGTAGCAGGCGGCGTCTCCAGCGGTCTGCACTGGTCTCACTCGCCTTACTACATTCGCCGCATCCGTATTAATGCGGAAGATCCACTGGCAAAAGCGGTGCAAGCGCTTGGCTGGACAGTGAACCCAGAGGTAGGTACGCCGGGCGATACGTATGAAGAGCGCATGGCAAATGCCCGTACGTTGGTTATCGACTTCCCGGTTGCTTCCGGTGCGAAGGAAACGAAGAACGAGGTGAGCGCAAAACGCCAGTTCGATACCTACTTCCGTTTCCAGAAGGAATACACCGAGCACAATTCTTCCAACACCATCACGGTTCGCAAAGAAGAGTGGAGCGAAGTGGAAGAGATCGTTTACGGCAACTGGGACAACTTCGTAGGGGTTTCCTTCCTGCAGCTGGATGGAGGAAACTACCAGCTTGCTCCATACGAGGAGTGCACACAGGCTGAATACGAGGCTTTGAAGCAAACGATGAAGCCGTTTGACCCTGCGATTTTGCAGCAATTCGAAACCGGTGGAGATGCCGACCTGTCGACTGCTGAATCTTGCGAGGGTGGCGCTTGCCCCATTCGTTAATCCGCTAGCTATAGAGGAAAAAGAGAAACAGGGAAGGACTAGATTTTCGTCCTTCCCTGTTTTTTTCGTATGCTTCCGATGACGTACAGCAGAAGAGGGTAGAGGATGCCTAGCAGCAAGCTGTAAGGGATCCAGGTGTCCGTATCCCACTTCTGCATGTAAGCGTTGTTGGGATACACAATCAGCGCCCCTGTGGCGATCAACACGCTTGTGGGCACGATGATCGAGCGGTAGGATCGCAGCTTGAGCAGCTGAGCCAAACCCGTGATGGCAGAGAAGCAGTACATCGTCAGCTTCACAAAGATCGTAAGAAACCAGATAATGGCAACGATAGCTTCCATTCGCTGAAAAAAGTCACCGATATTGATTTGACGCCCGAGAATAAAGCTAGGGTAGTTGTACAGAACGGTAATTTTCGGATTAAGAACCAGAATACTCAGCATGATGATCAATACGAGCATAAAACCACCGATCAGGTTGCTTAGCATGAATCCTCTTCTGAAAGTAGACGTGTCGTTTATGCACAGCGGGAAAAACATCAGCAGGGCGGGTGCCGTCAAATAGGTGATACTGATGAACCAGAGAACACCTTTTACTAGATCTTTGGGGCTTGCCTCCAAAACAGGCTGGATGTTGGTGATTTCCGCCTTGGGCAGGATGAATAGCACGAGAAAGAGGAACAAAAAAAGAAACCAGGGAAAAAAGATTTCAGCGGCACGGGCAAAGGGTTCAATCCCCAAGCGCAGGGATACAACTGGAATAATCAAGAACAAGAGAATCAGAAACTGGATAGGGGTACTCGGAAAAAATTGCGTGGCAAGAAAGTTGCCAATGTAATAGAGAACCTGCGAGCAAAAAAGGAGCATCGTCAGGACGAACAGAAGCGATACAAGCTTTCCTATCCATTTTCCCAAAATGAGCTCGTGGATTTGTAGCAGATTGTGTCCTGGGTAAAGCATTCCGATAGAGGCGTACAGCCAGCCAATGCCCAAACCGACCAGGACACCGACGGATGCGCTGATCCAGGCGTCCTGTCCCGAAGCCTGTGCCATCGTGGACGGTGCCACGAGAATCGTCGTTCCGATCGTGAACATGATGATGATGATCATCATTTGACGGACCGTGATCTTACGGACTTCCTCCTAGTGTAGTAATGGGGAAAACGCATCGCTTAGTGGGCGAAAGAGGGCGGCTATCCAGTCCCCCGGATTCGGGATGGGGGCATTGAGCACTTTGGCACAGGCGAGGCTGATACCGAAAATAAGCAGGATGGAAAAGACGATCAAATCTTTGCGGTAGCCTGGACGCCGAAGGGAGGGCACTTCCAGACAGGCAAGGAAGATGCCGGCCAGTAAAATCCCAAAAACCCCCCACATGAGCCCACCCCGCCTTCTTTTGGAAAAATAGCAGTCATACGTACCAGTATGGACGAAACGGCAAAATGGACATACGTAGTGAGTCAAAAGAACCGCTTGTCTATGGTACAATAAGGAGAAAGAGAAAGGGGCGATTGAAAGTGAATCCCGTCGTTCATTCCCATCGCTTGCGTGTCCGCTACGGCGAAACGGATCGAATGGGTGTGGTTTACCATACGAATTATTTAAACTGGTTTGAGGTCGGACGTACCGAATTCATTCGTCATGCGGACTTAACCTACCGCCAGCTGGAGGAGCAAGGCATCCTTTTGCCATTGACCGACGCTGACATTTCTTATAAAAGACCGGCAAAGTATGACGATGAGGTCGAAGTACGCACACATGTGTCTGAGATCAGTCCGGTTCGCCTTACTTTTTCCTATGAGATCGTGAGGGTGGATGATTCGGAAGTACTGGTGACAGGCAGGACCATGCATGTCTTTACGAACGCCGAGTTTAAGCCGATTCGTTTATCGCGTACGGAGCCAGACTTATACGAGTGGCTGGCGAAGCAGCATGCTGGTGTGACTGTCGGGTAGGCTGCGCGCTGTCCAGACTGTCCAGGCTATTCAGCAGAAAGGGGTGGCGAGCATCATGTTCCGTATTCTTGTGGTTCTGTTCATTGTAATTCCGGCAATCGAACTGTGGGGGCTGATTTCCATAGGGAGTATTATTGGCGGCTGGAACACCGTCGCTCTGGTGATCCTGACTGGCGTCGTCGGGGCATGGCTCGCCAAGCAGCAGGGGATTGCGGTCATTCGAACTCTCCAGTTTGAGCTCTCGCGGGGGCAGATGCCCACAGAGACGCTCCTGGATGGCGCTCTTGTGCTGGCAGGCGGTATCCTGCTCATGTCGCCAGGGTTCTTCTCGGACGTTGTGGGGCTGATTCTGCTGCTCCCGTACACGCGTCTGATTATCCGGCACTTCTTGAAAAAATGGCTGTGGTCCATGATTTCCACTGGGAAAATCCAGCTTTTGTTTCGCAGATAAAGATAGGCAGTTAGAAAAACCGCTCGCAGGCGTAATGCCCGGAGCGGTTTTTCGTTGCTTATGTATGTTTGCCCTTGATGTACCCCCATACGTCCGAAAAGACATTCGCTTTGACCAAGGCGTTGATCATCACAAGCGCGACGGGTCCGATAATAAGTCCCAAAAATCCGAAGAGCTGCAGGCCGACAAACAGGGCAACCAGCGTCAGCAGCGGGTCGAGACCCACGTTTTCAGCAACGACTTTCGGCTCGATGATTTGGCGGAAGATCAGGACGACGGCGTACAGGATCGACAGCCCGATCACGAGTGTGTAGTTGCCTTTGAAGAACAGGTAAATAATCCATGGAACGAAAACCGTCCCGGTACCCAGATAAGGCAGCAAATCCACAAGCCCGGTAATCAGCCCGATCGTGATGGCGTATTCCACACGCATGATTAAAAGCCCGATGATGACGATGGCGGCTGTCAGGGAGATGAGTGTCAGCTGTGCCTTCAAAAAGCCGACCAAGGCATTGCGTAGATCTCGAAAGATTTGGTCGATCCGGCTATTGAAGCCTTTCGGCAAAATGCGGCGAAAGCGTGCTTCCCACAAGTGAAAGTCTTTGGAGATAAAGAAGGCACCCATCAGGGAAATGACGGATACGGTTGCCATGTTCGGCAAGGAAACGAGGAAATTTTTAAGACCATTCAAGAACGTAACAATCAGATCTTGCCCGGTGTGTGTGATGGTCGAGATCCCGCTGCCGATCGTAGCATCCACTTTTAACTTGAAGTCAGGATCAAGCTGCGTGTAGATCCATTGGATTTGATTGTATAGCCCCATGAGAAACTCCTGGGAAATCGTCCGCTGCAGATAATCAGAGAGTTCAGCCGCAAAACCAGGTAGACGTTTCGCAAGCTCGCCAATTTCTACGACTGTCTCTGTCACGACTAGAGTAACCACACCTACGGCCAGAAGCATAAGGAGCAGAAGTGAGATCGTCACGGACAACCAACGAGGGATTTTGAACTTCCTCGTCATGAACGTAACGGGCCGGTTGATCAGGAGCGCAATGACTAAAGCAATTAGAAATGGGTAAAGTAAGGGTGTTGCAAACTGGAAGACCCAGATTCCCAGATAGACAAGCACGCAAACCCATAAAAACCGAATGATTTGGAACAATCTCTCCACCCAGTTTTGCTGATTCAAAGTGTTCTCCTTTCTGTCCCATTCATGAGGGCGAATACTTATGTAACTATTATGCAATATGCGGATAGGTCGAGCAAGTTAACGAAAAAAACAAAACCGGGTTTCACCCTTTGAAACATTTTTTCGCCAACCTTATTCACAAAACTGCAATAATCTTTTATAATTGGGTCGACTTGAGTGGATTCTTTTCTCTCTCCATGCACCAACTTCTGACTGCGTGGATGACATTCTATACAAGAGTGGTGGATGAAAGAAACCGCTGCCTGCAAAATTTATATAGCTTTACGTCACTGCGTGTTCCAGTCAGCGGGACAAGCGACGACTGGTCAGGCATTATTACTTAAGTGGAAAAGGAGAGGGAGTTCTATGACAGCAACCCGTGGACTGGAAGGCATCGTTGCAGCCGAATCATCAATCTGTTCGATCGTAGATGGAGTTCTCTGCTACGGCGGGATCAACATCGATGAGCTAGCAGAACATGCAACTTTTGAAGAGGTTGTATACTTACTCTGGCATGGAGCGTTACCGAAGCGTGATCAGCTGGAAACTTTGAAAAAGCAATTGGGCGAGTCTGCCGCAGTACCTGCGGAAGTGATCGAAAGCATCCGCAACTACCCACAAGGCATTCACCCAATGGCTGCTTTGCGCACAGCTGTCTCTTCGCTAGCGCTCTACGATACAGAAGCGCAGGACATGTCTACTGAAGCCAACTACAGAAAAGCAATTCGCCTGATGGCTCAAACTCCTACCCTGATCGCAGCCTATGCACGCCTGCGCAATGGCCTTGAGCCAGTTGCTCCAAAAGTTGAGTACACCATCGCGCAAAACTTCCTGTACATGCTCAAAGGGGAAGAGCCTACTGAAACAGCTGTAAAAGCTCTGGATGTAGCTTTGATCCTGCATGCTGACCATGAGCTGAACGCGTCCACTTTTGCAGCGCGTGTAACCGTTGCCACTCTGACGGATATCTACTCCGGCATCGTGTCTGCAATCGGCACACTGAAAGGCCCTCTGCACGGTGGTGCGAATGAAGCAGTAGCAAAAATGCTGACAGAAATCGGCAGCATGGACAAAGTAGAAGGCTATGTACGCAGCAAACTGGACAACAAAGAAAAAATCATGGGCTTCGGACACCGTGTATACAAAGACGGTGACCCACGTGCGAAATGGCTGAAACAAATGTCCAAAGCACTGACTACCCAAATCGGACGTCCTGAGCTGTATGAGATGTCTGTAAAAATCGACGATATGGTTACCGGCGAAAAAGGCCTGAAGCCAAACGTGGATTTCTACTCCGCATCTGTTTACATTTCACTGGGTCTGGAAATCGATCTGTTCACACCGATCTTTGCAATCAGCCGTATGTCCGGTTGGACTGCACACATCATGGAGCAGTATGAAAACAACCGTTTGATTCGCCCACGCGCGGATTATACGGGTCCTGTGAATCAGCACTATGTGCCGATCGACCGCCGCTAAACCAATCATTTAGCGCAGCTTACACTCATTGCTTTTCCGAGCGTGTAGGAACAGGTGATCTTTCCTGTTTCAGGAACGGGTGATCTGTCCCGTTCCTGCTGGAGAACTACCACCAACCGTGGTAGTTCTCCCTACGTCTGGAAATAATCCTATTACAACTATTTCAACTCTGGAGGGGTTCCTGTGTTTAAAAACCTGACGCAACCAACTGCTGGTGAAAAAATCACTGTTGATAACGGCAAACTGGTAGTACCTAACAATCCAATCATTCCTTTCATCGAGGGCGACGGTACTGGTCCTGACATCTGGAATGCTTCTGTACGCGTTCTGGATGCAGCTGTAGAAAAAGCATACAAAGGCGAAAAGAAAATCGCTTGGTTCGAAGTATTCGCTGGTGAAAAATCCTTCAACCAATTCAACGAGTGGTTGCCAGAAGATACCCTCACTGCTGTTCGTGAATACCTGATCGCAATCAAAGGTCCTTTGACGACTCCAGTTGGCGGCGGTATCCGCTCCATCAACGTAGCGCTGCGTCAAGAGCTGGATCTGTATGCATGCGTACGTCCTGTTCAATACTTCGATGGCGTTCCATCTCCTGTAAAACACCCAGAACTGACTGACATGGTCATCTTCCGTGAGAATACCGAAGACATCTACGCTGGCGTAGAGTGGGCTGAAGGTACTCCAGAAGTGAAAAAAGTGATCGAGTTCCTGCAAAAAGAAATGGGCGTGAAGAAAATCCGCTTCCCAGAAACTTCTGGTATCGGTATCAAGCCTGTTTCCAAAGACGGTACAGAGCGTCTGGTTCGTGCAGCGATCAACTACGCAATCGATAACAAACGCAAATCCGTTACCCTGGTACACAAAGGTAACATCATGAAGTTTACCGAAGGCGCGTTCAAAAGCTGGGGTTATGCAGTGGCTGAAGCAGAATACGGCGACAAAGTGTTCACTTGGGCACAATACGATCGCATCAAAGCTGAAGGCGGCGACGCTGACAAAGCACAAAAAGAAGCAGAAGCAGCTGGCAAAATCATCGTAAAAGACGTGATTGCTGACGCGTTCCTGCAACAAATCCTGACTCGTCCAGCTGAGTACGATGTAGTAGCTACCCTGAACCTGAACGGTGACTACGTATCTGACGCTCTGGCTGCTCAAGTAGGCGGTATCGGTATCGCTCCAGGTGCCAACATCAACTACCTGACTGGACATGCGATCTTCGAAGCAACGCATGGTACAGCTCCTAAATACGCTGGATTGGACAAAGTAAACCCATCCTCCGTGATCCTGTCCGGTGAAATGATGCTCCGTCACCTGGGTTGGAACGAAGCAGCTGACCTCTTGATCAACTCCATGGAAAAAACCATCTCTGCGAAAACAGTAACGTATGATTTCGCACGTCTGATGGATGGCGCAACCGAGCTGAAATGCTCCGAGTTTGCTGACGCTTTGATCAAAAACATGTAAGATAGAAGTTGTACTTGATTGGATAAGAAACCACACATTTGGAGGGGATTATTCATGGCTTTCCAACGCAAAAAAATTGCGGTGATTGGTAGCGGCTTTACAGGTGCAACTACAGCATTCATCCTGGCTCAAAAAGAACTGGGTGACGTCGTTCTGGTTGACATTCCTCAGTTGGAAAACCCGACAAAGGGTAAAGCACTGGACATGATGGAATCTGCTCCGGTACTCGGCTTTGATGCAACCATTACAGGTACGGCTGACTATGCAGGCATCAAGGATGCTGACCTGGTTATCATCACAGCAGGGATCGCACGCAAGCCTGGTATGTCCCGCGATGATCTCGTAAACACAAACGCTGGCATCATGAAATCCGTAGCGGAGCAGGTAAAAACGCATGCTCCTGCCTCCATTGTTATCGTTCTATCCAATCCGGTCGACGCGATGACCTACACATTCTACACCACGTCCGGCTTCCCGAAAGAGCGCGTCATTGGTCAATCCGGTGTACTCGATACCGCTCGTTTCCGTACCTTTGTGGCTATGGAACTGAACGTATCCGTAGAAGACGTGACGGGCTTTGTATTGGGTGGTCACGGCGACGACATGGTTCCGCTGGTACGCTACTCCTACGCGGGTGGTATTCCACTGGAAACCTTGATTCCTAAAGATCGTCTGGATGCGATCGTACAGCGTACACGCACTGGCGGGGGCGAAATCGTCAACCTGCTGGGTAACGGTTCGGCTTACTACGCTCCAGCCGCTTCTCTGGTTCAAATGGCGGAAGCAATCTTGAAGGACAAGAAGCGCATTCTGCCTTCCATCGCTCTGCTGCAAGGCGAATACGGCTACCAAGATCTATACCTGGGCGTACCGACTCTGCTCGGTGCAAACGGTATCGAGAAAATCTTTGAGCTGGAACTCACTGCTGAGGAGAAAGTAGCTCTCGACAAGTCTGCTGACTCCGTACGCAACGTACTGGCTGTTTTGAAATAAAGATCACAAACGCTATACAAAAGGCGCCTTTCATCTGGAAGGCGTCTTTTTAAATGCCCGGAGGAATAATAGACTACAATGACGTGAAAATCTGAACAACAGGGAGAGGGGATTGCCTGTCATGAGAGTCCACATCAAACGCGTACCCGATGGGAAAATAACCCTGCAGGAGACGTCAAAGATAGCCATCATCACCATCAATCGACCAGCTGCTCGCAATGCGCTGACCGCAAATATGTGGGGAGAGCTGGCTCGTTTGGGGCGACTGGCGGGCCAATCGTCAAAAGCAAAAGTGATCCTGCTGCGCGGCACACCGGGCCAATTTACGGCGGGGGCAGATATCAAAGAGTTTTGTGAAATGTCGATTGAAGAGGCAGAGCATGCTTTTCAACAGATGGAAGAAGCCATCCGTGTTTTTGAAAATGTGCCCATGCCAGTCGTGGCAGTGGTGGATGGCCCAGCGATGGGGGCAGGCTTTATCCTTTCATTGGCTTGTGACATGCGCGTAGGGACGGCGAATGCGAGAATGGGGATACCGGTAGGCAAGCTGGGCATCACCATCGGCCCATCCTTTCTGCAGAGAATCATCAGACTGATTGGACCCAGTCGCGCTACTGAACTGATCTACACAGGAAAGGTAATAGAAGCACAGGAAGCATTGCGAATCGGCCTGCTGAATCAGCTGCTCCCTTCTGAGGACTTGGACAAAGCAGCATTAAGCCTGGCGGGTACGATCATGGAGCAGTCCGGTGCCGTCCTGCGAGCGGTCAAGAAAGCCGCTCAGCTGAGCCAGTGGAAGCAGGAGGGGCCATGGAGCTTTGTGGATCCCGTCGATTTTCCTGAGGGCTGTCTTGCATTTGCCGAAAAGCGAAAGCCCCGCTTTTCGACATGACGTAAATGGATTGTTAAGGTGTCTTTACAAAAAAATAACTTGTCTTTCGTAACTCCGATTTGGCAGACTGAGAAGGTAGAGAGAAGAAAAGCGATTCCATACGATCCAGTTCTATGCCAGCAACAAGGTAACACTCTAGGGGGAATTTTACATGATTAAAGTATTAGTAGTGGA
The DNA here is from genome assembly GCF_046622605.1 of Brevibacillus centrosporus. NCBI lineage: Bacteria > Bacillati > Bacillota > Bacilli > Caryophanales > Paenibacillaceae > Brevibacillus > Brevibacillus centrosporus. The sequence goes on from NZ_CP176856.1 coordinate 1,491,350, forward strand.
TGACGAAGCTTCCATCGTGAAGCTGTTGCAATTCAACTTGGAGAAGTCCGGATTTCAGGTGGTAACCGCTTTTGACGGAAAACAGGCATTGGACATGGTGAAAAGCGAACAGCCTGACTTCATTATTCTTGATTTGATGCTGCCCAAAATGGATGGCATGGACGTGTGTAAAACCTTGCGCCAAGATCGGGTAAACACCCCGATCCTGATGCTGACAGCGAAAGATGATGAGCTGGACAAAATTTTGGGACTCGAGCTGGGGGCAGATGACTACCTGACAAAGCCGTTCAGTCCGCGTGAGGTCGTTGCACGGGTGAAGGCGATTCTCCGTCGGATTCAGGCGACTCCCGAAGTATCCGTTACCCAGGAGGATATCGTCCTGCAGTTCGGGGATATTCGCATCTATCCGGAAAAATACGAAGTGTTTCGCAAAGACGCCAAAGTCGAACTGACGCCAAAGGAATTTGAGCTTCTTCATTATTTGGCCAGCCACCACGGACGTGTATTGACCCGGGATCAGCTGCTCAATGCTGTCTGGAACTACGACTTTATCGGCGACTCCCGTATTGTAGACGTGCACGTCAGCCATTTGCGTGAAAAGCTGGAGGATGACACGAAGAATCCACGCTACATCAAAACGGTTCGGGGGCTTGGCTATAAATTGGAAGGGTAACGGGAGGCAATACTTTTGACTCGTTTTCGCATCAAACTAACCTTGACCATTCTCGGCTTGATCTCACTGGTTCTGCTGCTAATGGGGATGTACTTCGCAAAGGTCCTGGAGAACTCCTACCTGCAGTCTCTAAATGAGCTTCTGTCACGGGAATCGAAGCTGATCGCCCAGGCAGTTCAATTTCCCGATGTTTTCTCTGATAGGAAGACACTGGAGCAGCGTATTCTACAAGTTGCCCCAACGGATGAAGTGAGACTCACCCTGATCGACACCAAGGGAAATGTGCTTTACGACAATTCCACCTATGCCCCGGAGATGGAAAATCATCATGACAGGCCAGAGTTTCTTGCCGCCTTAAAGGGTGAGACGGGCATTTCGCGTCGTTACAGCGAAACACTCGGTCACGACATGATGTATGTAGCTGTTCCGATCATACAAGACAGGCAGATCGTGGGTGCCGTTCGCTCCGCCATGTCTATGAAGGATATTACGGATACCATCCACAACATGTGGTACAGCTTGCTTACAGGACTTTTGGTTACACTTGTGGTGGGATCGATTGTCGTTTCTCGCATTTCTTTTTCTATTATTCGACCGATTGAGGAAATTACCCGAGTAGCCCGCAATATTACGCAGCGACAATACGAGAGCCGCGTCAGAATCAAGGCAAAGGATGAGATTGGTCAGCTAGCCGGTGCCATCAATTTCATGGCCTCCAGCCTGGAACAGCAGATGTACGAAATCTCGGAAAATCAGCAGCGTCTATCTGGCGTACTGACGAACATGACGAGCGGGGTTATTTTTATTTCCGAACAGCGGCGGATCATGCTGGTCAATCCGGCCGTAGAGAAGCTGCTCGGGACGGCGGGTCACGAAATCGTAGGAAAGCTGCACATCGAGGCAGGTAAAAGCTTTGGGCTTAGCAAATATATCGACCGCTGTCTGGACAACAGCGAAAAGTTCCGGGAAGAAGTACACATTTACTACCCGCAGGAGCGTGTGCTGGATGTCAACTTCGCCCCCTACATCAACTTCAAAGGGGAAGCGCGAGGAGTAGTCGTGGTGCTCCATGACATTACAGAAATTCGCCGGCTGGAGAAAATGCGCAGTGATTTCGTCGCCAACGTTTCCCATGAGCTGCGTACTCCGATTACTTCCATCAAAGGCTTTACGGAGACTCTCCTTGAGGGAGCGATGCAGGATGAAGAGACCTGCCGCAACTTCCTGCAGATCATTTCTGATGAAAGTGAACGGCTCTATCGGATGATCCGGGATATTTTGGACTTGTCCAAGATTGAGCAAAAACGTTTGCCACTGCAAATGAATCAGGTTCATCTGCAGGAACTCATCACGTCAGCTGTAGCGATCATGAATGATCAGGCACAGCGTAAGCAGCTGTCGATCGCATTGCCGAATCAGACGCCTGAGATTTTGCTCATGACTGATCGGGATTGTCTGCAGCAGATCGTACTCAACCTGCTTTCAAATGCGGTCGCCTACACCCCCGAGGGAGGGGCCATCACCATCCATACGGAACAAAATGCACAGCGAGTCTTGATCCAAGTATCCGATACGGGCATTGGGATTCCAGAAAAGGACATTCCACGTATTTTTGAACGGTTTTATCGGGTAGACAAAGCGCGCAGCCGCGACTCTGGAGGAACAGGGCTGGGTCTTGCGATCGTCAAACATCTCGTAGAGAATTTGCATGGGCAGATCAGTGTGCAAAGCAGGGAAGGGCAGGGAACGACATTTACGGTCACGCTGCCGTTCTTGTAAAACCTTTACACAAAGATCATATTGCCTTCACCGACTCTATACAATCCCCTTGTACTATTTGTCGTGACAGATAAAAACACATGCGAAATGGATGCGCGATAGAGCAAATAAAGGGGGACGAGGATATGTCACGACATGCTTTTGAAGAACAGCAAGACGTCCTGCACCGCAAGCTGATGACGATGGGAACGCTGGTAGAAGAAGCGATTCATAAATCGATCAAAAGCCTGGTCGAGCGGGATGTGCAATTGGCTGAACAGGTCATTGGCAACGACCATGTGATCAACGAGCTGGAGCAGGAAATCCAAAGCGAATGCTTTCGGCTGATTGCTCTGCAGCAGCCGGTGGGGAGCGATTTGCGCCGCTTGGGGACGATGCTCAAGCTGGTGACGGATCTGGAGCGGATGGGCGATCACGCAGTTTCGATCTCCAAGACGACACGACGACTCATGGCAGAGCCGTACGTCAAGCCGCTCATCGATATTCCATTGATGGCGGATCACGTCAAAGCGATGGTACGTGATTGCTTGAATGCGTATATCGCACGCAACAAAGACGCGGCAGAAGAAATCGCAGCACGCGATGATATCGTCGACAAGTTGTTTTCAACGATCTTCCGCGACCTGATGGAAGTCATGACCAAAAACGGTACGGCGATCTCCCAAGGGACACATCTGCTTCTGGTTGCCCAATATTTGGAGCGGATTGCCGATCACGTGACGAATATATGCGAGTGGATTATTTACATGTCCACCGGCAAAATGACGGATTTGAACAAATAAATAAAAACGATAGTCATGGATGGAATAAGTCGTTGCGAGCATCGCTTGCATCGGCTTTTTTGTTTGTGCAGCGAAGGCTCCTCCAAAAGGCGTGCCTGAGCCAAGTTTTCTAACGTTGACGGAAGGAGGCAGATGCCTAATTGTGTCTTGATGCATACAATACAGGGATTTCACTTGCATCAGGAAGTACAGGAGGGAATGGCTTTGACAAAGAGAGAGCGACATATTTATGCTGCAGGAAACACAGCGCGAGGGTACCGGACGTTTTACGATTCGGTATTGGAGGGCATCGGACGAATTTACTACCTGTCTGGTGTCGTAGAGGGCATTACGTCTCCTATCATCGAGAGCATCGGCAAAGAGATGGGCAGAAAAATAGAGCAGGTGGAGTGGATTCATTCCCCTTTTGAAAATGGAAAATACGATGGTGTCATCTTACACGACTGGAAGGTTGCGATCATGGATAGCAGCTATCCGAGGCTATATCGGCCGCAGGCACCGGGAGTCATTGAGATTCATGTAAATCTGCAGACCGCATTGAACGTGGACCTGCTGACTCCCTACGCGGTTCAAATCGCAGGGTGGTTCGAAGGCATCGACAAAAAAAGCCAGGAGGCGTATGCGGCCTATGGGGAGGCGCTGCGAATCCACGACGAATGGGAGGCTCCCTACATTGAAAACCTGGATCGCGAAAAAGCCGATCAGGTTACGGAAGAGCTGAAGGGCTTGCTTTTTGCCGGAGAGCCTCTGAACAAGACCGCCCATGTCAGACGAATGTATCTGGGTGCAGCCACGCCTCAGGGGCCAGTCGACCACATCATGAAGCTGACGGATCATCTGGACAAACGATACTTCATTAAAGGACGCCCTGGATCAGGAAAATCAACCATGCTGAAAAAGCTGGTCGCTGAAGCGCAGAAGCAAGGCCTGGACGTAGAAGTTTACCACTGTGGTCTGGATCCGCACAGCTTGGACATGGTGATTTTGCCGGAAAAGAGCGTGGCGCTCTTCGACAGTACAGCACCACATGAATACTTCCCGAGCAAGCCATCCGATGAAGTTGTAGACATGTACGAACGAGCGATTACCCCCGGAACAGACGAGAAGTACGCAGATGAACTGTTCGACATCAAAGCCCGGTACACGCAAAAAATGAAAGAAGGGACAGCTGCACTCGCAGTGGCGAAGGAGCTGCGTGATCAATTGAATGCCATCTACATCGAAGCGACCGATCAGCAGCGGCTAAAAGCAGTAGCCCAGGCCATCATGAGCCGACTGGCGAGGATGTGAGCCGCCTTTTGGTGAGCAGTGAGCCGGTTTTTGGTGAGCAGTGAGCCGGTTTTTGGCGAGCAGTGAGCCCCCCAACCAAATAATCGCATGAAACCCGAAAGGCTGCTCATACTACACATAGGAGGTGAGCAGCCGGATGGGTTATGCTTGGACTCTGGCTTTGCTGATGCTGGTCAATCCCCTCGATCCCATTCCTTTTTTGCAAGTAGAGATGGAAGGGGAGACGGTCGCGATGCTGGATAGATCCGACTACACCGTGCCATGGGAGGGCGTGCCTACCGTTGATGAAAACCATCTGAGGATGACGATGGAACGGTTGGGAAAGAAAGTGCACGTCGAGCCAATCAATGCGACGATCAACGAAAGTGGCGCTGTCGTTCCGGACAAAAAGGGACGAAAGCTGAATGAGACGGACTTTCTACAGCAATTCTATGAATATTATTACGGAACAGGCTCAGGAACGCTGAAGGCTACCTACCAGGAGATTTACCCCAAGGTAGATCAAGCCTTGATGGCACAGGTGCGCAAAAAAGTGATTGGACAGTATACGACCTACTTTAATTCGGGCAACCGAAACCGTTCACATAATATCGCGCTAGCCTCACAGGCGATCAACAACACGGTGGTCTTGCCTGGTGAGATCTTTTCCTTTAACAAGGTGGTCGGCAAGCGTACGAAAGCAAAAGGCTATCTCCAAGCCCCTGTCATCGTCAGAGGAGAGCTGTCGGAAGGAATCGGTGGAGGCATCTGCCAGGTTTCCTCCACGCTTTTTAATGCGGTGGACAAGGCTGGTTTGCAAATTGTCCAGCGCTATTCACATAGCAGGCACGTCGCTTATGTGCGGCCAGGACGGGATGCTACTGTTAGCTGGTATGGCCCTGATTTCGTCTTTCAAAACAAATACGCCTATCCCGTCTTAATCCGGGCGAAGGCGTATGGCGGGAGTATGTATGTCTCGGTGCATTCCTTTCCAGAGATCGAGTACGAGCCGCGTCACGTACCGAGTGTAAGCCGCAAGACTCCGGAGGAAGGACCGGCAGCACCACCGCTGCAGACTCCACCCATCACGAATGAACCGACAGCACCTGAGTAAGGTGCTGTTTTTGCGTTTTCTTTGCACTTTCCCCTCCAAAAGGGTAAAGCGGTTCCAATGCTGCAAGGACGCAACTTCTGGCGGAAGAGCGAAGTGAGATTTTATTGAGATTTTATTACTTAGTTAAAATTTAAACAAAAGAAATAGTTGCCACGGAACCAAAAAAGTCGTATAGTGTTTCGTGTGATAAAATTTCGTGTACGAAACATTATGTAGGAAAGGAGTGCATCATGAATAGACCATTGCATATCCGGGACTTGCTGAAACGTTTAAATAAAACTTTCGGCACAATGGCGACGAAAGAGCTGTGCAAATACGGGCTAACTGTACCACAACTCGTTGTTATTCGGCAAATCTCGATAGAACCAAGAACAATCGGGCAGATCAGTAAAGCCGTTGACCTTTCGTATAGCACTGTTTCTGGAATCATTGATCGCCTAGAGAGAGAGCAATTGGTGGAACGGGTCCGGGATGAGAATGACCGCAGGGTTGTCTGGATTCGGAAAACGGAGAAGATAACAGAACTGTTCGAAAAGGTTGATCTTTTATCCGGTGAAATTTACAAGCAGCATTTTAACAGCTTTTCCGAAGAAGAACTCAATAACATTATTAACTCTTTAGAAGCGTTGGTTACCAAACTAGAAGAGATAGAAAGCTGAGGAGAAACCATGAAGCGAAAACTGGTATTGTATGTCATTTTGCTCCTGATCGTGGTGGGTGGTGGCGGCATCGGTTACTACTACTGGTATCAAGGCGCACATTATGTGACCACACAAGACGCTCGTATTACAGGAGATATTTATCGTGTCATGCCAAAAATGACAGGCAAGCTGACCGGACTCGCTGTAAAAGAAGGCGATACTGTAGTAGCCGATCAAATCGTCGGCCAACAAGACACTACGAACATCGCAACGAACCTGTTGGAAAACAGCGTGCTGCGTGCGCCTATTACAGGAACTGTGATTAAGACACAAGCAAAAGAGGGTGAGGTTGTATCCACAGGTACTTCCGTTGCTCTCGTTATCGATGAGAACAAATTGTACATCTCCGCAAACCTGGAAGAAACTGAGATCGCGCGTTTGAAATTGGGCCAAAAGGTTGACTTTACCGTCGATGCTTACCCAGGAAAGCAACTGAGTGGACATCTGATGGAAATCGGGAAAGCGACTAACTCTACTTTCTCCTTGCTGCCTGCGACCAATACAAGCGGTAACTTCACGAAAGTCACCCAGCGTATCCCAATCAAGATTGCCATTGATGACACTGCTGGCTTGCATCTGGCAGCAGGTCTGAACGTCGAGATCAAAGTGCATGTGAAGGAGATGTAATGATATGAAAAACAAGCATTGGAAAACAATCGGCGCCGTGCTGACAGCCGTTTCGCTGATCACAGCTGGCTGTAGCGAGGCTTCATCTGGTACGACAGATGAAAGTGTGCCGGTCGTAAAAACATGGAAAGTCACCTCTACTCAAACAGGTGCCATTGCCAGCGGTAAAATCACAGCTGCAGAAGAAATCCAAGTAGTTTCCAAGGTTTCCGGTAAAGCAGCAGCAGTCAATGCAAATGAAGGCTCCGTGGTCAAACAAGGGGACGTCCTGGTGACCTTGGAAGCATCAGAATATCAGCAGCAAATCGTTCAAGCACAAGCAGCGATTGCTGGAGCGCAAGCAAAACTGCGCGATACCAAAGCAGGTGCCCGCAATGAGCAGCTGCAGCAGCTCGCAAGTACTGTCGAGCAAGCAAAAGCGAGCTTGAAGGTAGCAGAGAGCACGTACAACCGTATGAAAGCTCTTTTTGACTCCGGTGCATTGTCGGCGGCAGAACTGGAGAAAACAACACTGGATTTGGAGAAAGCACGCACCACGCTGGACCAAATGCAAGCACAGTACGATCTGGCGAAAGCAGGTCCAACCTCTGATACCGTTGCAGCCCTGCAAGCAGAAGTTAGCCGTTTGAACTCCAGCCTGGAGCTGGCAAAAACCAACTATGACAACACGATCGTCCGTGCACCTATTACAGGTATCGTAGCAAAACGCAACGTGGATCCAGGCGAGATGGCCGCAGCTGGCTCTCCTCTTCTGGTATTGGTGAAAATGGATGAGGTTAAAGTAGAAGCAAGTGTTCCACAAGAACAGATCAACAACGTAAAAGTAGGCTCGACTGTCGATGTAAAAGTAAGCAGCTTGGGTGGCAAAGTATTGAAAGGAAACGTGGAATTCGTGTCTCCGATCTCTGATGCCAATAGCAGCTCCTTCCCTGTGAAAGTACGCGTGCCAAACCAAGACGGTCAGCTGCGTGCTGGTATGGTCGCAGAAGTCATGCTGCAAGGTCAGGCTGAGCAAGGAACAAAAGTACCTTCGACAGCTGTCCTGCAAAAAGACGGCAAGCAATACATCTACACCGTGGATAATGATGTAGTTCACCAAGTAGAAGTAACTGTGAGCGGTACAAATGGCGACTGGGCAACCGTTGCGGCGGGTGTGAATGACAACGATCAAGTGGTGCTGAATCCGACCGACAAATTGGCTGAGGGCACCAAGGTGATCGCAAACTAACGGGGGTGAGGACATGGCGGAAGCGGTGGCACAGAAAGAGGAAAAAGGCGGAAGCGGCGGAATGTGGTTGTCCCTTCTCGCTATCCTCTCCGGAACCTTCGTCGCGATCCTGAACAACAGTTTGATTAACGTTGCTCTCCCTACCATGGTGAACATCTTCGGTTCGACGACCGAAACCATGCAGTGGGTACTCACGGGATACATGCTGGCGAACGCTGTCATGATCCCGATGAGTGGCTCTTTGTCCGCGAAGTTTGGAGCAAAAAGAGTCTTCGTTTTATCACTTACGTTCTTTACTATCTCATCGGTGCTGTGTGCACTGGCATGGAGCGATTCGTCGCTGATTGCGTTTCGTGTAATCCAGGGCGTCAGCGGCGGTATGATCATGCCGCTCGGGATGTCCATGATCTACATGATCGTACCACGCGAAAAGATCGGGATGGCTTTAGGGATTTTCGGGATTGCCTCGATGACAGCGCCTGCTCTCGGGCCGACGCTGGGTGGTTACCTGATTGAGTTTTTGAACTGGCAGTTTTTGTTTCTGGTAGGTGTACCGTTCGGGATTTTCGCGGTCATCATGAGTAGTGTTTTGTTGAAAGAAACACCGAAAAAACCGGATCTGAAGTTTGACTATCTGGGAGCCTTTTTGGCCATCCTCGGCTTCGGTACCTTGCTTCTCGCGTTCAGTAAAGGGCAGGCGGAAGGATGGACGTCATTTTTTATCGTGGGTCTGTTCTTCGTCGCGATCATGAGTCTCGCCCTGTTCATTTGGGTAGAGCTGGGGAAAGAGCAGCCATTGCTTGATCTGCGGCTCCTCAAGATTCCGGTGTTTACGATCAGTATTTTGACTTCGGGTTTCGTTATGATGGGGATGATGGGCGGGGTTTTCCTGATGCCGATCTTCCTGCAAAACGTTCAGGGAATGACGGCAATGGAGTCAGGGCTTCTCTTGATGCCTCAGTCCATTGCGATGGCTATCATGATGCCGATCAGCGGGAAGCTGATGGACAAATACGGAGTAGGCCCAATCGGTCTCGTCGGTTTGTCGATCATGACCGTAACGACATTCGAGCTTCACAAGCTGGCATCGGACAGTATGCATGAATGGATGAACATGATTTTGACCATTCGTGGTCTGGGGATCGGCTTGTGTATGATGACCCTGTCGACGGTCGGGATGAACGCAGTACCGCGTACCCGCGTCGGTGATGCGTCTCCCCTTTCCAACGTACTCAGACAGGTTATGAGCTCCTTTGCCATTGCGATTCTGACCGTGATCATGCAGGCGCGTCAAACGTTCCATATGGCGTCGATCTCAGACAACATGAACACAGACGTTGCGACGCAGCTGATCGGTGGCCTTTCAGGGCTGTATACGCAGGTCGGAGTAGACGCAGCCAGTGCGCAAGGGGGAGCCAGTGCGATTCTCTATGGAATCATGGCGAAAGAAGCTTTGGTAGAGGGAATCGGGGATACCTTCCTCATCTCCACTATACCCATCGCGCTTTCCCTCTTCCTGTTGTACTTCTTGCACAAGAAGCCAGAGAAGAAGAGCCCAGAAACACCGAAACAAGAAAAACCTGCTGCCTAAAAAAGCTGCGGATAAGATCAGCCTGTTGAGGATGCTCAGCAGGCTGATTTTTGTTTGTGTGAATCATGCTATATCACTGAAGTGAGCCATGAGATTGATTTACGGTCATGAACAATGTGGGGGCTTTTGGCTGAGGTCCATTCTTGAGGCAGTAATAATGGAATTTCGCAGTAAGCTCCAGCGCCTTTTCTTGGTGCGTATTACATGAACCGAACAACAGGCTAGCTGGCCGAGGAAAAGAGGGAAAAAAGCGAAGGCATTAGGGACACAGCCCAGGCGGAGTGGAAAAAACGGAACCTGCCTTTAGCGTCCACCTCTGAACAAGCATCCGAGAGCCAACCACTTTGGACGCGGGTTCCGGTTTTTGGAACGGAGCCGAACAGGGATGACCCCAGCGCAAGTGGCCCTACTAACAGAGCGTTTTCCCTCTTTTCCTCCCCTCCACTACAGCCACTGAGACAACCAGCAAAAAAGCCTTCCGCAGCCCCAAAAAGGAACAAACGAAAGGCTCTTGATCTTTCATTCAAGCATGCTAAGAAGTAATGGCTTTCGCAATCCAGTACACGATTCGCCCAACGATGTAGCCAAGCAAAATTGTCCACCCGATTTTGGACCAGACACTCAGTCCCTTTATCCATTCACGCAAGCTTTTCCGGCGTTGTGGTTGATTGTTCAACAGAGCTCACTCCTTTGGCGGGTTGATTGTAACGAATGAACAGATAGATACCGGCAATAATGATCAGACCACCGATCCATTGAGGAGGAGTCACGACTTCACCCAAAATAAAGTATGCCAGAATCGCAGTGCCGATTGGTTCTCCCAGGATTCCCATGGAGATCGTTGTGGTGTTCAGCCACTTGATGATCCAGTTGAAAATGGAGTGGCCGAGCAAGGTCGGGAACAGAGCCAGACAGAAGAACCAGCCCCAGTCAGCAGCCGGATATCCAGCCAGTGGATAGCCCAGAACCAAATCGTAGGCAACGAGAATGACGCTAGTCGCTGAATACACGACCAAGGTGTAGGCAAAGGAAGACATGTGCTGGCGGACATACTGACCCACGAGCCAGTAGCCTGTCACGGTTACAGCGCCGAGCAAGGCGAGAAAATCTCCCCACAGCGCCATTCCCCCTACACGAAAATCCCCCCAGCCGATGACGAAGCTCCCCACGATCGCTAGCAGCCCACCTGAGAGTGCCAGCAGCCGGACACGTTCGCCGAAAAAGAAATAGCCTCCGATAAAGGCAAACAAAGGCTGGAGCGTAACCAGAACCGTAGAGCTTGCTACTGATGTGTAGTTTAAGGATTCAAACCAGAGCAGGAAGTGGCTCGCTAAAAACGCTCCGGACAAAATACAGAGAAGCCATACTTTACGGCTAAGCTTCCCGATTTCCGCCATTGCTCCGCGGTTCCACAGCAGAAAAGGCAGCGTGAGCAAGACGGAGAACACCAGCCGATACGTGGCGATGATCGGAGCAGGAGCATGAGACAGTTTGACAAAAATCGCCGAGGTGGATACGGCGACAACCCCCAAAAATAGAGCAAGATAAGGGGGAAATACTGGTTTTTCCAAGGATGGTTCCATTAGTGCACCTTCTTATTATGTGGAGAATCACGATGTTTTCTATTGTAACGTCAGGCTGAAAAATTCACAATGTTATGCTTACCCAGCTGGCTGAAAGGTTTACTTTTAAACGGGAAATCCTATAAGCATGAAAAAAAGCATCCTGATATTCGTAGCCCTGATTTTGTTCACTACCGGTTTTCCCGTTCGCAGCAATGCCATTCCACTAACACCCATTCAGGTGTTGATCGATGTAGGTCATGGAGGTGTGGATTCTGGCACGTCATTTGGAGACTTGCTTGAAAAGGATATCAATTTGGCAATTGCCAAGCAGCTGTATCAAGAGCTGACGAAAGCTGGGTATCGCGTGGCGTTGAACCGTCAGGAAGACGTAGCGCTTAGTGATGACAATCGTTGGCTGAATTCGCGTTCCCGGCATCTTCGTGATCTTGCGCAGCGCAAAAATCTGGCAAAAGAGCTCGTTCCGCAGATGATGCTCAGCCTGCACGTGAACTGGTCCAAGGACAAGCAGCGCCGAGGCCCGGTCGTTCTGTACCAGAGCAATGAACAAAGCTACATGCTGGCGCAACTGATTCAGGACTCCTTGAATAAGATGGCAGGCACGCACGACAAGCCAGTGAAGGGAGGAACGTATTACGTTTTGCGGCACAGCTACTGTCCGACTGTCATTGTAGAGATGGGGTTCATCAGCAATGGCGCTGATCGCGAAATGCTTACCAGTCCCAAAGGGCAAGAAAAAATCGCTCAGGCGATCAAGTCAGCCGTGAGCGAATATGCCATTTTAACAGGCAATCTGAGAATGGAGGAGAGGATCGAGGAAAGCTTTTGGAAGGGGCTATTGGAGCGATTGACGAACTAGCTTGGAAATCGTAATAAACTCGGCCTCCTTCTGCAAGCGCGGGATATACTGGCGCAGAACGGAGGCTGTTTTCTTTCCAGGTGGTCCGACATGCCCGATCGCGACGGTCATCGGCATGGTATTCATCCGCTTGCAGATTTTTTCCATCTGCTGCGTGATGTGAGGGACGGAGTAGACATCATCGAGGAAGATCTGGTTTTCTGCATACGGGACTCCCATTTCTTTGGCTAGCTTGATTGCGACGCTTTTGTCAGTCGTCTTGCTGTCCAGGTAGATGAGTCCGCGCTCCTTGATGACACCCATGATGATGCGCATGATGTGCTCATTTGCCGTGATCTTGGAGCCCATATGGTTGTTCATCCCGATCGCATGGGGAACGTCATCGATGGCTTTTTGCACCCTGCTCTTGATCTCTTCATCTGATAGGTCAGCTGTAATGGCGCCTGGACCTAGCCACGATTTCTTCCCTTTGTTCGGCTCCATCGGCATATGTACGAAAACATCATGTCCCTTTTGATGAGCAAGCTCGGCATCCTGCTTGGTGCTAGGCATGAAAGGCATGACAGCAACCGTCAGAGGAACAGGAAGCGCCAGCATCTCTTCTGTGCCAGCCATGTTATTTCCGAAGTCATCGATGACAAAGGCGACGACCTTTTTGGGTGAGATTGGTTCAGCGGCATACGTCAGTGCGCTGATGCCGAGAAAGAGAAAAACGGCGCTCAAGAGAGAGATGCAAACCCTCTTTTTCATTACATACATGGGATCGCCTTCCTTCTGTTTTTTCATTAGTCTGTTCAAGCTGGGCAACCTTTACCCGAGAACTTCCCTAGGCTTGGCTTCCATGTCCACCCTATGTTACGATTAAAGATAGTAGTTTTGTGACGAGAGGGGTCGGATTGCTTGAGCCATTTTGTGTTGATTGACGGAAACAGTATCGCCAATCGTGCGTTTTATGCGTTACCGCTCTTGTCTACATCGACAGGGCTGCATACCAATGCGGTGTTAGGATTTACAACGATGCTGCTGAAGGTTATAGAGGAAATGAAACCGACTCACATCATGGTTGCGTTTGATGCGGGCAAAGTCGTGTTCCGCCACAGCGAATATGCCGATTATAAAGGAGGGCGTGCAAAAACGCCGCCCGAGCTATCTGAGCAGTTTCCGTTGATTCGCGAGCTGCTGGATGCTTTCTCGATTCAACGTTTTGAGCTGGAAGGCTATGAGGCAGACGATATCATCGGCACCTTGACGAAGAGGGCAGATGAACAAGCCTGGAAAACGACTGTCATTACCGGAGACAAGGACATGCTTCAGCTGGTATCAGAGCATGTTTCTGTGGCGTTGACACGCAAAGGTGTCAGTGAGATCGAGCTGTACACGCCTCAGGAGATTCAGGACAAGTACGGTCTTGCGCCTTTGCAAATCATCGACTTAAAAGGGCTGATGGGTGATACGTCAGACAACATTCCCGGCGTTCCAGGAGTGGGGGAAAAGACGGCGCTGAAGCTTTTGCACGAGTACGGCTCTGTCGAGGAAGTCTTGGCGAACGTCGATCGCGTCTCGGGCAAAAAGCTGCAGGAAAACTTGCGTGAAAATGTAGACAAGGCCAAGATGAGCAAGGAATTGGCTACGATTTTGCGTGAAGCGCCTGTCGAGCTGGACGTGCAGGAGACTGGGTACGACGGTTATGATGGCGCGTTGTTGAGCGAGTTTTTTAAGCGGATGGAGTTCAAGTCGCTCCTGTCCAAAATCAAGGTGGATGCACCTGTAGAGGGCGAGGGTCAAGCCGCGAACGCGACTCCTTTCCATTTTGAAGTCGTAACGGAAGAATCGGCTGCGAAGTTTGCGGAAAAGCTTACCTCTCCCATGGCGTTCTACGTGGAGATGGATGGAGACAACTACCATCATGCCCCGATCATTGGTTTTGGGCTGTCGGCAGATGACGTCAATCTGTATGTTCCCTGGGATCAGGCAAAGGAATGGAAGGCATTTAGCCAATGGCTCGAGGACAGCACAAAAGAAAAATGGACGTTTGATGGAAAGCGTGACACAGTAGGGCTCGCTTGGCACGATCAGGACATCAAGGGGATCGGCTTTGACGTTTATTTGGCATCCTATCTGCTCAATGCGACAGAGAGCAACCCGACGCTGGACTCGATCGCTTCCCAGTACGCGCAGGTGCGGGTACGGCCGGATGACGAAGTCTATGGAAAAGGGGCTAAGCGTCTCTTGCCGGAAGAGGACGTGATCAGTGAGCATGTCGCGCACAAGGCAGCGGCAATCTGGCAGAGCGTGCCGGTCTTGCGTGAGCAGCTGGCAGAAAACAAAATGAATGAGCTGTTAAATGATCTGGAAGCGCCGCTCAGTATGGTGCTTGCCCTCATGGAAAAGCAAGGCATCAAAGTCAATCGGGACCGTTTGGCGCAAATGGGCGTAGATTTGGACGCCAAGCTGGAGGGGCTGACCAAGCAGATTTACGAGCTGGCTGGACAGACCTTCAATATCAATTCACCGAAGCAACTTGGGGAAATCCTGTTTGACGTGTTGGATCTGCCCGTTCTCAAAAAGACCAAAACCGGTCCTTCGACGAGTGCCGATGTACTGGAAAAGCTGGCGCCGTACCACCCGATCATCGATGCGATCTTGACCTTCCGTCAGCTGGGCAAACTGCGTTCTACCTATATCGAAGGCTTGACGAAAGAAATTAACAGCAAGTCCAGCAAGGTGCACACGCTGTACAATCAGGCGACGACAGCAACGGGCCGCCTGTCCAGCACAGAGCCAAACCTGCAAAACATTCCGATTCGCATGGAAGAGGGGCGGAAGATTCGCGAAGCCTTTATCCCTTCCGAGGAAGGCTGGTACATGCTCGCAGCAGACTATTCTCAGATCGAGCTGCGCATTTTGGCGCATATATCCGGAGATGAGAACTTGATCGATGCGTTCCAAAAAGGCATGGACATTCATACGCGCACGGCGATGGATGTTTTCGGAGTGGAAGAAGGGGAAGTCACCTCTCTGATGCGCCGCCAAGCCAAAGCGGTCAACTTTGGAATCGTATACGGCATCAGCGACTACGGACTTTCTCAAAACTTGAATATCACCCGCAAAGAAGCTGGGGATTTTATCGAACGCTATTTCTCCGTCTTTTCCGGCGTCAAGCTCTGGATGGAGGAAATCGTCAAGCAGGCCAAGCAGGATGGCTTTGTCACGACGCTTTTGAACCGCCGCCGCTACCTGCCTGACATCCGCAGCAGCAACTTCAATCTGCGTTCTTTTGCTGAGCGGACCGCGATGAACACACCGATTCAGGGAACGGCAGCAGATGTCATCAAGCTGGCGATGATTCGCATGCAGGACAGCTTGCAGGAAAAAGGCCTCAAGAGCCGGATGCTTTTGCAGGTACACGATGAATTGGTGTTTGAAGTTCCGCAGGATGAGCTGGAAATGATGAAGCAGCTTGTGCCAGAAGTCATGGAGAGCGCATTGAAGCTGGATGTTCCTCTCAAGGTGGATGTCAGCTTCGGACACACCTGGTACGAAGCCAAGTAATTGTTCTTGCAACCAAGAGAGATACAGCGAGAGGAGGAAGCCTGATGCCAGAATTACCAGAGGTAGAAACGGTTGTCCGTACGCTGACCGGGTTGGTAGTGGGCAAGACCATTGAGCGGGTCAGTGTGCATTTGGGCAGAATCATACGAACACCAGATGATGTGGAAGAATTCAAGTCGCTGGTGGCCGGTCAAACCATTCATGCGATCAAGCGCCGAGCGAAATTCATTCAATTTGTTTTGGATCGGGATGTGCTCATCTCCCATCTGCGAATGGAAGGACGTTACGGTCTGTATCAAGCAGAGGAGCCCGTGGAAAAACATACCCATGTCGTTTTTCACTTTACGGATGGCACGGAGCTGCGCTATCGGGATGTGCGCCAATTTGGGACGATGGATCTATTTGCGCTTGGAACGGAAACAACCGCGGGCCCAATGGCTAAGCTGGGAGTAGAGCCGCTGGACGAGGGCTTTACAGCGGCGGCCTTCAGCAAGCTCCTGAATGGGCGGTCGACAAAAATCAAGCCGCTGCTGCTGAATCAGGAATGTATTGTGGGGCTGGGGAATATCTATGTGGACGAGTCACTCTTTCTAGCTGGTATTCATCCCGAAACCCCAGCAGGCAAGCTGACCAAAAAACAGGTCGTTCGTCTGCAAGAAAGCATTGTTGCCACGCTCTCTGAGGCAGTAGAACAGGGCGGAAGCTCCATCAAGTCCTATGTCAATGGTCAGGGGGAGATGGGGATGTTCCAGCAGTCTCTCAAAGTATACGGACGCAAGGATGAGCCCTGTGTCCAATGCGGTACGCCGATTGTCAGATTTGTCGTTGGAGGCAGGGGCACGCATATTTGTCCTGTTTGCCAGAAACAGTAAATGACGTTTTTCTCGGAGAGGAGGATGTGCATGATATTAGGATTGACTGGTGGAATCGCCACGGGAAAAAGCACGGTAACGGGTATGCTGCGCGAGCGTGGCATTCCTGTCATTGACGCGGACCAGATTGCTAGAGAGGTCGTAGAGCCAGGAAAGCCAGCCTACGAAGCGATTGTCCGTCATTTTGGCCGGGAGATTTTGCTCGAAGATGGACAGATTGATCGGAAAAAGCTCGCCGAGGTTGTATTTTCGGATGAGACAGAGCGCCAAAAGCTGAACGCGATCGTCCACCCTGAGGTACGTCGCGTCATGCGCGAAGAAGCCGAAGCGGCAGAAGCGGGCGGGGCTGAGATTGTATTTATGGACATCCCTCTCTTGTTTGAGAGCAAACTGCAGCACATGGTGGAGAAAATTGCGGTCGTGTATGCACCTGCCGACATGCAGCTCGCCCGAATGATCGAGCGGGATGAGCTGGAAGAAGAGCAGGCGCATAAACGGCTGCGGGCGCAGTTTCCGATTGATCAGAAGAAATCGGAAGCGGATTTTTTGATCGACAACTCAGCGTCGAGAGAAGAAACAGTCAAACAGGTTGAGCAAATGCTTGCTGTGATTCGAGCGGAGTTGAAGTCATGAAGCCAGGACGGCGGGCAGCGTTGATTTTGCTCATTTTGATGAGCGTCTTCCTGCTGCTCAATACTCCTTTGGTCTGGAAGTGGATGTATCCAATCAAGTTCCAGCAGGAGATCGTTACAGCATCAAACGAGTACAACGTGGACCCCTATCTCATATTGGCTGTGATCCGTTCGGAGAGCAGCTTCAAGACGGACCGTGTATCGAAAAAAGGAGCGGTAGGCCTGATGCAAATCATGCCTGATACGGCAGCATGGATTGTTCAGCAAGCGGGCTTTAAGCCAAAGGACAACCAGTACCTGTACGATCCGGTCATGAACATTCACATCGGTACCTGGTATTTAAATTTCCTGTTGGAGCGGTATGAGGGAGACTTGGTCAAAGTCATCGCCGCCTACAATGCAGGCCCGGGAAAGGTCAGTGGATGGCTGTCAAACGAGCAGTGGAGCGGTCAGCGGGAACACATCGAGGACATTCCGTTCGGAGAGACGAGACAGTATGTGCAACGCGTTCTTTACTATCACGATCGGTATAAAAAAGTATACGGGAAAGATTTGCAGTGAAAGCCGCTTCCTTTCAAAAAGGAGGCGGCTTTTGTCTTGGGGAGGGCACGCCTGACCAAAAAATAGGAGGGGGAAATCGTCCAAATATTTATTTTTCAGTAAAACACATTGATAATTGTGTCATACTTATTATAATAAAAGTATCAGATAAGCGTAACTCAATTGCGAAAGGGGTTTCTATATATGACAATCAAAATTGGTATTAATGGTTTCGGCCGTATTGGGCGCATGGTATTCCGCCGCGCTATTCAGGACCCCAACATCGAAATCGTCGCGATCAACGCCAGCTATCCTCCAGAGACGCTCGCGCATTTGTTGAAATACGACACCATTCATGGACGTCTGCAGAATAAAGTGGAAGTACAAGACAACAAGATCCTGGTCGATGGGAAAGCAACCGTTGTCCTTTCCGACCGCGACCCGCTCAAGCTGCCTTGGGGCGAACTGGGTGTAGAAATCGTCGTAGAAGCAACAGGCAAGTTCAAGGACCGCGAAGGCGCTGGCAAGCACCTGCAAAGCGGCGCGAAAAAAGTAGTCATCACTGCTCCTGCTAAAGAGGAAGATGCGACAATCGTGATGGGCGTGAACGATTCGATCTACGACCATGCGAATCATCATATCGTCTCCAACGCTTCTTGCACGACCAACTGCCTGGCTCCCGTGGCAAAAGTGCTGAACGATGCTTTCGGTATCGAGCAAGGCCTGATGACAACCATTCACTCGATCACAAACGACCAAGTCAACATCGACAATCCGCATAAAGACCTGCGTCGTGCTCGTGCTGCCGGTGAATCGATCATCCCGACTACGACAGGTGCTGCGCGTGCGGTAGGAAAAGTACTGCCAGAGCTCAACGGCAAGCTGAACGGCTTTGCCCTGCGTGTACCGACTCCAAATGTTTCCGTAGTGGATTTGGTTATCAATACGAAAAAACCGGTTACCCTAGAAGAAGTAAACCGCGTTCTGCGCGAGGCCGCTGAAGGCGATATGAAAGGCTATCTGGAATTCTGCGATGAGCCGCTTGTTTCCAGCGACTTCAACGGCAACGATAACTCCTCTATCGTAGACGGACTGTCCACGATGGTAATGGGGACCAACCAAGTGAAGGTCATCTCCTGGTACGACAACGAGTGGGGCTACTCCTGCCGCGTAGTAGACCTGGTGCGACACGTTTCCGAAATGCACAATCAAGTTGCCAGCAAAGAAGCTGCTGCTGCTGGCGTAAACTAACCCAAGAAATAGCAAACCCCTTTGCGCAAACGAGGCAAAGGGGTTTTTCCATCATGGAAGGTCATCAGGTGGGTTCGTCTCTGTCTGCGTACTGGATACATCGCTCATGCGGAATAAATCATCATCTTCGAATCCAACTACAAACAGCTGGAGATTCGCCTTGAGATCGAGATCATAGGGATGGAGGACATCGTTTCCTCTCCCGTCCTTGATGATGCGAACAGTTGGACGGTGGGAATAATCAGGATCTACCCGACTGACGACGCCTACCTCGCCCGTACCCAGCACGACGCTGCTCCCGATGGGGAAGACCGCGATATGCTTGATAAAGGCATTGACGAGATGGTGCTCAAACAGATGACCGCCGGAACCGAGCAAATACTCCAGAGCGTCCTGCGGCATGTACCGCTTGCGCCAAGGTCGAGGGGAGGTCAAAGAATCAAATACGTCTGCAATGCCCACGATCTGGGCGTACTCGTGAATCTGCTTCCCTTGCAGCCCCTGAGGGTAGCCGCTGCCGTTCAGTCTCTCGTGGTGCTGGAGACAGACGTGGGCAGACAAGAGGGATATGTCATGCTGCTTTCTCAGCAGATTAAAGCCGTGGCGGGTATGCTCTTTCGCGATTTCTTTTTCTTCTGCTGTCCATTGCTCTTCCTTCGCCAGCATTTCCTCTGGCAGACTCAGCTTGCCGACGTCGTGAAGCATGGCGCCGACCCCCAGGTCTATCAGTCGCTGCCGGTTGTAGCCGAGAGACATGCCTACAGCAGTCGAGAGCACGGCCACATTGACTGCGTGATGGTACATAGACGGAGAATGCGAAGAAATGTTGGTCAGGTGACCGATCATTTGCTTGTTGAGCAAAAGGTCATCCAGGATTGAGCTGAAAGCCCGCTGAAAATGCAATCCCATTTCTTTTAATGAAATTTTCCGGGCGAGCTTGTTTGAGTTGGTAATCTGTTTGAACGTTTTCTCGATGGCTTCCACAGCGATTTGCCGTGTCTGTGGACGGATAACCTCTTCCACCTGAATGTCTGCTGTGCGAGGATCATCTATATAGACAGCGTCAACCTTGGACCTTGTCAGACCCGAAATAAGACGTTCGGTCAAGACCATACCCGTACCTAACAACACTTTTCCATCTTCTGTGAAAATGGTGCGACCCAATTTCATTCCTGGCCGAACCTGTCTTAAAGATACTAACCTCATTCCAATCCCTCCAACAATACCCATATTGTACTCCATTCGACTTATGCTTTAAATAGGTACAAGGATTGACTTGACTTCTGCAGGGAAATTGAGGGACACTGTAATCAAGGATTGTCCGTACTGGAGTTGATCGTTGCGATGCGTTGTCCATTCTGTGAATATAATGGGACTAGAGTCCTAGATTCGCGTCCGTTTAATAATAACAAGTCCATCCGCCGCCGTCGGGAATGTGAGCAGTGCGAGCGCCGCTTTACGACCTTTGAAATGGTGGAGGAAACTCCCTTGCTGATTGTCAAAAAAGACGGCACACGTGAGGAATTCAGTCGCGAGAAGGTTTTGCGCGGTTTGGTGCGCGCCTGCGAGAAGCGTCCTGTTTCACTCGAAGTGCTGGAAAATGTAGTGAACGACATCGAAAGGGAGCTGCGCAGCTGCGGGCAGGCAGAAGTCCCAAGTAACGATGTTGGGGAGAAAGTCATGGAGCGTTTGTACCACGTTGACGAGGTCGCTTACGTGCGCTTTGCTTCCGTCTACCGTCAGTTCAAGGACATCAGTGTCTTCATGAAGGAGCTGGAGGAGCTGCTTTCTCAAGCGCGAAACAGTCAGACTCCTTTTACAAAGGAATAGAAGAAGACATCAGGGAAACAACTGTTCATACCACGCCCTCGCGGTAATTTTGCTAGGGTGTTTTTGGCTTTCCATTGGATTTGCGCACGTAGTAGGAAGAGCCATGCTATAATAGGGAAACGAAAATAGTCAGGAAGGGAAGAGCCCATGCGTCGTTTAGTTTGGAACGAATTGTTGCCAAAGGATCGTTTTTTGGCGAGGGTGGCGAGACCGCTTAGTTTTGCCGAAATGGGCTATGTCACGCAGCTGTATTTGCCGATCATTGGTGTCGAGTCGTATACGCTCTACCAGCTGCTGGTACATGGCGTACAGGAAGTGAGCGGTGCTTCAACCGAAGGGACACATCGCAGCTTGATGCTTTCCACGTCTCTCTCCCTGGATCGGCTACTGGATGCACGAGAGCGTTTGGAAGCCATGGGACTCTTGGAGGTACGCCGGAGAGAAAACCTGCAGCGCGACTACTACTACGATTACCTGGTAAAGCCGCCGCTGACACCTGGCGAGTTTTTTGGAGATTACGTCCTTTCTCTCATGCTGTTAAATAAAATTGAAAATATCCGCTTCCAGCAGCTGCGGGAGCAATATGCTGATGCAGTAGCGACACAGCTGGATCAGGAATATACCATTGTGGAAAATGTAACCAAGGATTTCCATGAAGTTTTTCAATCGTTGAAGCCTTCTGAGCTGGAAGTGAAAAAAGGTTCGGAGCGGGAGCAGTTTTTGACGAAAATGGAGTCGGACTTCCCACCTGCCGCGATGAAATCTGGTTTTGAAGCACAAGTTCAGCATCCGCTCAGTGTATCGTCACTGCGCCTGTATTTGCCAGACAATGCCGACGCATCCAAAGTTTTGAGCGGTTCGAGTATGGAGTTTTTATACTTGCTTTGCCACTTCTATCAGATGGACAGCTGGGGCATGGGACAGGAGCTGCGCGATTGGACGCTGTACAAGCCGGATCGCAGTCTGGATACGGAAGTGCTGCGCAAGCGTTTGATCCAGCGCTATTCAGAGGACAAGCTGTATCGAGCTGCTCCAGCAGACAGTGCAGGTGCAGGCGAGGATGACTGGGGACCTGGTCAATTGCCAGAGCCGGGCAGTGAAGCGTTCGTGCGTGCCTGTCGGGTGCTGTCGCCGCTGGGACTCCTGGAGCGAGTCGTCGGCGGCAGAGTGAGCAAAGTCTTTCTGGATCGCGCGGAGTCGCTCGTTTTTACAGACGGGATGCAGCCGGAAGTCGTGAATGCCCTATTGGTACACACACTGGCTAGTATGCAGATGGAACTGCCAAAGGCGTACATGGAGACCATCCGGGACAGCTGGAAGGCGAAGAGGATCGCTACGGTAGACGAAGCGGTCAAGCAAATCGTGGAACGCGCCGATCAAAGAGCGCAGTCTGTGGAAAAGGCGAAAGCTCCCAGAAAAGATACAGGGGCGGTGCGGCGAAATGGAAAAGCCGTTTTGCAGGACAAGCTGCCGGCATCTGTAGAATGGCAAAGAGAGCAGGAGAAGAGTGGTCAGCCAGCAGCCAAAGGAAAGCTGATTTCGGATGACCCTGAGCTTAGCAAATTGCTGGAATCCATGCGCAAGAGTCAGAAAGGAGAGTGATCGCTAGATGGAATCTGTAGGTCAATTTATGAAGGAGCTGGCAAAGCGCACGCCTCGTCAGCTCTTGACTCCCGATGAACAGCTCGACAAAATGTTTCGCTCCAGTGCGTATTTGCAAGCTTTTTCCCAAGAGCATCCCGAGTTGACTCGTGACGATTACCTGCGTTCGCTCTCCAACGTGTACACGGCTGTGAAAGAGCAGTACTGGTGCGAGCGCTGCCCGGGCTTGACAGAATGTCCGAACCTGGTCAAAGGCCACCGGACGCAGCTTGATCTGATGAGTACCACGATCGTTAGCGCGATTGCTCCCTGTAAAAAGCAGCTCTCTCATGAGGAAGATCTCAAGCGCAGACGGATGATGCGCAGCTACTACGTGTCAGAGGAAACGATGTCTGCGAGCTTTGACAAGCTGGAGCATGATGCAGGGAATCGTTCGGCAGTGGCGGCAGCGATCCAGTTCTGCAACCAGGTGGGAACAGGAGAACGATCGAAAGGCTTGTATCTGCACGGTTCTTTTGGTGTAGGAAAAAGCTATCTGATGGGGGCCATCGCACGTCAGCTGTCGGAGAACCATATCGCTTCCTTGCTTGTCTATGTTCCCGACTTCATCCGCGAAATGAAGGATTCCATCTCGGACCAGTCTTACGTGGGCAAGCTGGAGCTGTTAAAAGAAGTGCCCGTGCTGATCCTGGATGATATCGGTGCGGAAAACCTTACGCCGTGGGTGCGTGACGAAATTTTGGGTGTGATCTTGAACCAGCGGGCAAACAATCATTTGCCGACTTTGTTCACCTCCAATTATTCGCTCGAGGAGCTGGAGGAGCATCTGTCGATTTCCAACGGCAACCGGATCGAACGGACCAAGGCAGCTCGTATCATGGAGCGCATCCGTCACTTCGTAGATGTTCACGAGATTTTACGCAAGAACCAGCGCCTAGAGGGTTGAGGAGAAGAGGCGCGAGAGGTGCCAGTACGTAATGGCGAGCACTTCTCGCGCTTCGTGGTACGGTGTGACGAGCACCTGCGAGTGAACCCCGACAGGTGAGGCGGTGTTGTATCCAAGGGATTTTGCCATCGTCATAGCTCTATACAAATGATAGTCGTGACTGATGATCAATGTGTTTTTGATAGGATGAGTAGCCAGAACCTGCTGACCATACAGCAGGTTTTCGTATGTAGACGTGGATTTTGACTCCAGGAGGATGTGCTCTGCCGGTACACCATGCTCGATCAAGTACTCTTGCATGACGGCGGCCTCTGTTCGGCGCTTCCCTTCCCCCAAACCTCCCGTAACCAATAGCGTGGAAACGTACCCTTTCTGGTAGAGCCAGAGGGCTTTCTCCAGTCTTTCTCGCAGACCTGGGCTTGGACCGTCTCCCCACACGGCGGCACCCAATACGATTCCCACATCTGCCTTATGCGGTACGGCTTCCTGCATCGTCGCTTTGATTTGATAGATGACATAGCCAGACCAGATTCCTCCGACTCCGATCAGTATGCTAAGGCAAAAGAGGAGCCTTCGCATCCAGCCTGGTTTTTTGCGTGTCTTCACGATTTTTTTCCTCCTGGCAAAGCTTTTGTGTGGATTTCCCGATGAGCCATTTGCTCGCTTCTTCTTAGGGATAAGACGGTAAAACCGGAGCAGGGTTACAAGGTTTGACACATGACAGACACAAATAATTAGTAAATTATTTTTCGCAGAAGCCGATATAGTAATCGAGGCATGGGTTTTACGAGAAGCAGATTTCATACTTGCGGGGGAGGCTAGCAATGTTCTGGAAAAAAACGACGCTCTTGTTACTGGCTATCTTGCTCTTGTGCGGGGCTGGAAACGCTGGAATTGGATACGCTGCGGACGAAATCAGCAGATTGGTCCTATCGAAAAATGAAGTGACATTGGAAATGGGAGATTCTACTGCATTGACGGCTACGGCTGTTTATGTGAGCGGAAAGACCGAGGAAGTCACGATCACGACAGATTGGACAAGTCAAAGTCCAGATATTGCGGCAGCTTACGCGGGCCGAATTACGGCAAAAGCCGTTGGTAGTACGACAGTGACAGCTACATACATGGGAAAAAGCGTCCTGGTTGCCGTTACCGTCACGAAAAAGGTAAAGGCGCTGACGCTGGACAAGCAATCGTTGAACGTGCAAATCGATGAGGATCCGGCTCCACAGCTGAAGCTCACGGCGCTCTACAGCGATGGCGCATCTGAGGATGTGACGACCAAGGCAGATTGGTCCATTGACAATACAACCATTGCAACGGTTATTAACGGGCAAGTGAAAGGCTTGAGCTCCGGTACGGGGATTATTACAGCGAAGTTCGGCAGCCAGTCGACTGCGATCCCGGTCAACGTAGAGATCGCTCACAGACTGGAGCCGAATAAAAACCAGGTATCGCTTCTTCTGGGCGGCTCCGAGCAGATCACGCTGCGTGCCATTTACCCAGACGGCAGCGATGCACCTGACGTAGCGGCGAAAGCAGAATGGTCCTCGGACAATCCGGCAGTAGCCGATGCGCTGAAAGGGAAAATCACGGCCTATGGTGCGGGGAAAGCAACCGTAACAGCCAAATACGGAACGAAGACAGCAACCATCACAGTTGATGTCGACACGACACAAAAGCTGGAAGTAAACAAGCAAAGCATCTTTTTGCATGTAGGGGAATCATCGGAAGACATCAAGCTGACTGCAACCTATGCGAATAGCGCAGGTACGCCTGTAGATGTAGGGAGCAAGGCTGAGTGGACCTCCAGCAAGGAAGAGGTCGCCTACTACAGCAACGGCAAGATTCATGCAGTCGCATCCGGGGAAGCTGTCATTACGGCGAGCTACGGAGGCAAAACCGTTCAAATTCAGGTAGACGTAGAAGTGCCGCGCGCACTCGACATCGTGCCATCGTACTTGGTTATGAAAAGCGGTACGAATGAAACTGTGAAAGTAAACGCATCTTTTGCGGGAGCCAGTGCTACCGAGGATATTACCGACAAAGTAACCTGGACGTCCGACAATGAAGATATCGTCTTTGCAAAAGGTGGAACGATCTCTGCTTATAAAGCGGGCTCCGCGACCATTACCGCGAAATACGGGGAGAAGATGGCTACTCTGGTGGTCGACGTAGATGTACCGCAAAGCCTGACAGCTGACGTGACGAACGTCGCTATTCCAGTAGGCGGGGCGAAGCAGGTTACAATCACTGCGAATTACCCGAACGGAACGAATGAGAACGTCACGCAAAAAGTAACGTGGGCATCCAATGCCCCAGCGGTAGCAAGTGTGCGTCAAGGCTTGATCACAGGGATCGCGACAGGTCCAGCATCCGTTACGGCCACCTACGGCAACCGTACCGTGACCATTCCTGTTTCCGTCGGTGTGCTGCAGACCTTGACGGTAGACAAGCAAAAGCTGGTTATGAGCAACGGCAAGAGCGAAACGGTAAATGTCACGGCAGCCTATGCCGATGGCACTTCGAAAAACGTCAATGAGCAAGCGGCATGGACATCCGCATCGGCTGCCGTTGCGGAAGTAACCCAAGGGAAAATCACCGCAAAAGGCCCTGGGAAAACCACGATTACCGCTACGTTTGACGGAAAATCTGTAAGTATTGCCGTGGAAGTCGATCAGGCAACGACCTTGTCGGTTGACCCACGCCTGTTGATTCTGACCCTGAACGAATCGGCTGAAATCAAGCTGACAGCGACAGACTCTGCTGGAAATACAAGCAATGTGACGACTGACGCAGAATGGGCATCTTCCGCTATCAAGGTTGCAGACGTAGCCAACGGACGTGTAACGGGCTTGTCGAACGGACGCGCAACCATCACAGCCAAATACGGCGGAAAGTCAATCACGATCCCAGTAGAAGTAGGTATCGTCACCAAGCTGGAAGCGGACAAACGCTACGCTTCGATCAAATCCAACACCACGTCGCAAATTACCTTGACTGCTACATTCGCGGACGGACGTACTCTGAACGTCACTTCGCTGGCGGATTGGAAAACGAGCAACTACAAGGTAGCGGATGTATCCAAAGGCTTGATCACAGGCCGTGCTTTCGGGAAAGCGACCATTACGGGGAAATACAATGACAAGAGCGTATCGATCCCTGTGGATGTAGACACGCTGAAATACTTGAAGTCAGATGTTGTCCAACTGGTCATGGCCAAAGGCGAGACCAAGCAGGTAACAGCGACAGCGACCTATATGGACGGCTCTGAGCAAAACGTAACCAAGCCTGCTCTGTGGACTACCTCGCGCCTGCTCGTGGCAGACGTAAAGGATGGAATCATCAAGGCGACAGGCTCCGGTAAAGCAACGATCTACGTCACCTATGGTGGAAAGAAAACCCCAATTGTCGTAACAGTCAGGTAGTCATAGGCAGGCGAGAATTCGCACATAGAGGACAAAGAAGCCAGTCAAGCGTAGGAACGGAAGTCCAATTGTTAGACATACCTAACAGTTGGAGCTGAGGTTCATGCTTGACTGGCTTTTCTTTTACTCATCGTATCTGTCGGAAGGCTCCAGATAAACTGCGATCAGATTTTAAAATGTCCGATCTGGCTTTGCAGCTCTTCAGCCATTCGTTCCAGTGACACAGACGAGGTGGCAATCTCCTGCATCGATGCCAGCTGTTCTTCGGCTGCGGCAGACACGTTTTGTGTACCGTCAGAAGCAGACAATGTCACTTGGGAAATGTGGTTCATCAGCGTTACGACGAGATGTGTACGAGCGGAAATATCTTGGGTGGCGCCGGAGACCTGCCCGATTTTTTCCGCGACTTCTTCGATTGCCGATTGAATCCTTTCGAAGGAGTGTCCTGCTTCGTACACTTTCTCTATCCCGTCTGTCACTTCGCGTTTGCTCTTGTCCATGACGATGACGGCGTGCTCTGTTTCCGATTGGATAGAAGCAATCAGTGTGGTGATTTGCTTGGCGGAGAGGGAGGACTGCTCCGCGAGCTTCCTGACCTCGTCTGCTACCACAGCAAAGCCCCTTCCTGCTTCGCCCGCGCGTGCTGCTTCGATCGCAGCGTTGAGAGCCAGCAAATTGGTCTGGTTGGAGATGGCGGTGATGACCTCCACGATGATCCCGATCTCTTGGGAGCGTACACCGAGCCGCTCTACCACTGCAGCCAGATCGTGAATGGACTGGCTCGAAGCATTCATCTGGTGCACAGCAGACTGGATGGAGCCGTTCCCCGTCGAGGCGAGATCGGCCGTTTGACGAGCAGCCTCCGAGACCTTTTGGGAGTAGTCGGCAATCTGGGTGATCCCCAAAGACATTTGGTCGACGGCTTCCGTGCTTTCCTTGGTGTAGGAGACCTGCTGCTCCGTGCCGACAGCCATCTCCTGCATGGTAACGGCAATCTGCTCGGTCGCTTTGCTGGTCTGGTCTGCACTGGCAGAGAGCTGCTCTGCGGAAGCGGCGAGCTGTTGGACGTTATCGTTGACCGCATGGAGGAGCGAGCGCAGCGATTGAGCCATATGGTTGAAGCTTTTCGCCAAAGTCCCGAGCTCGTCGTCGCTGCTTACCTGCACCTGCTGAGTAACGTCGCCTTCGCTCATTTTCTGTGCGGCTTCGGTCAGCTTGCGCAGAGGGCGAAGCATGGATTTCAGGATGAAGTATACGGCCAGGCTGCCAATCGCCAGTGCGACAGCAATGACGAGCAAGGTCTTGTAAAAGATAGGGCTGGCAGCTTGGACAGCTTCTACCTCGTACATGACGGCCATGAGCTTCCAGCCTGTTTTTTCGTTCGTGAGGTGAACGGCTTTGGCTGCCTGATTTGCATCTGAGAAGGAGAAGATGCCTGCTTTTTCACCGTAGAGCGAGCCGATCCAGGAGGTAGCAGCTGGCGTGCCAGCTTTACCGGTGGGATGGATCAAGTATTGCTGGTTCTTGTCAAAGATGGAAAGGTAGCCCTTTTCCCCGATCTTCGCTTGCTTGACCGTCTCGTCGAGTGCAGACAGCTGGATGTCGATACCGAGCACACCCGAGCCATCTGGCAGCGTTCGAGCCAGACCAATCACGATGTTTCCTGTGCCAGCATCGATGTACGGATCGGTGATGATGGTCGTTTGCAGCTGTTGCATGGCTGCCTGGTACCAAGGGCGTTTGCGAGGATCAAAATCTGACGGGAGCTTGGTATCCGTAGAGGTCAGCATGCCACCTGTATGGTCCCCGATGTACACCTCCCCGATCTCCGGATGCAGGGCATGGAAGGTCTGCAGCTTTTTACGGGTAATCGAGCGAGTAGACTCCAGCAAGTCGGCTTGGCCCAATTCAGAGGAGATGAGCTCCACATCGAGAGACTGGGAATCCAGCGTCTGTGTCAGCAGCTCGTCCACCAGGCGCACATTTTCCGAGGCTGTGGTCAAAAGCTCAGTCTCCAGCTGATCTTTGGAGCTCTGGTAGGAGAGCCAACCAAGGGAAAGAAGCGGAATGATAAGGATTGCGGCAAATGCGGTGATCAATTTACTCTTGACGGTAAGTCTGGGTGTTTTCATCTGATCGGCTCCCCTTACAAGCATGTCTATGTTGTCTTTTCCTACTATCCATACCCGCTATATTGATGGCTTCAAACCTGAATACTCGGAATTGTATTTATAGAACTTTATTTTGGAGAAAGAGGGATAAACGGGGGGAGGAAGTCATTTTTTCGCTTGCAGCGTACGAAAGTATATGCTATACTAAATTCACAAAAGCGAGCGGTAATCGCTGGGAATATACATATGGGGCATTAGCTCAGCTGGGAGAGCGCTACACTGGCAGTGTAGAGGTCAGCGGTTCGATCCCGCTATGCTCCACCATATGAAACGTAGAAAAAACGGCAGAGATGCCGTTTTTTATTGTGCTCCAGACGTTATATGAGCATCTCTACTTAACCTAAGACACTTCAATTTTATGGAGAAAAGAAAAGCGCAGGGGATAAAATATCTCAAAAAAAATCGCCCATTCACAAACCGACAGTCGGTATTTATGATTGCCATATAGACCCAAATGCCTGACATAAAGATAAAAACTAGCCTGGTTAGCCGTACTTATTCGTCTGAAGTTCTGAATGAATCGATACAGGTGCCGCGCTGCATCAAAAGCGGCAAAATCGCTAAGGAAGTATCGTGACACTTCTCGCTCTTGAGCAGTTTTCGGCATTAGCCACACGGCTACTGCCCATTGTGATGGTAGATAGCATACCTTTTGGCAGTGAAAGGCTTCTGAAAGGCTGAGGACAACAGCGAATTAAATAAGGGTCTGACGCTCGTCACGTTCCTTATAAAGAAAATTCCTACAGGGAGAGATTAAAATGGTGCCTTTTTACGTGCTTGTCGGAGCTTTTCTGCTGTTCAAAATTCTTGGCTAATCGGTTGGACCTATT
The DNA here is from genome assembly GCF_046622605.1 of Brevibacillus centrosporus. Classification (NCBI taxonomy): domain Bacteria; kingdom Bacillati; phylum Bacillota; class Bacilli; order Caryophanales; family Paenibacillaceae; genus Brevibacillus; species Brevibacillus centrosporus. The sequence goes on from NZ_CP176856.1 coordinate 1,521,210, forward strand.
TCGAAGGGTGGCATACCTCGCTTCAGGGGGCGATAGCCGTTATGCTGCTGCTTACCGCTTCTGCCCACTGGGGGGCAAAGCGTCCTGACCTAATCCGCATGGTTCCTCCGATTTTTCCGAAGCCGGGTTTGATCGTGACAGCTACCGGGCTGCTTGAAATTGCCGGAGCCATCGGTATTCTGTTCCCTGCCACCTCTCAGGCGACTTCCATAGGCTTGGCAGTGCTGCTGGTGGCGATGTTTCCAGCCAATGTGCGGGCGGCCAGCGAACATTTAACGATTGGGGGGAGACCTGTACCTAAGCTTCCTCTCCGTATAGTGCTTCAGGTAGTCTTTTTAGCAGCAGTATTGTTGGCGGGGTAAACATGTGGCTTGCATAACTTTCTCACTACAATAAAAAGATGTTCCAGGTGTCTCGTCCATTACGTGTCTTTTAGCTTGTTTCGGATTCATGGGCAGTGAAACAAACCTTGTGGGAGAGTGCTACATTGGCAGTATAAAGGCAGAAGCTCGATCCCGCTATGCTGCTCCACCATAAAGGAATTACGGAAACGGCAGAGATGCCGTTTTATGTTTGATTAGAAGGGATTAATTTTAATGGAATATATAGATAATATTGGAAAATGATGTTGGGAATTAATAATTACTTTCACTTATCGCAGAAATTCGCGGAGTGTAGGGGAAGAGTAACAAAGTGTAACTGCATGATGGAGTAAGTAAGTTTCATCTGCATGAAGGATATCCGATCTCGCAAAGCTCAGTTTTTCAAGCTCTCCTGGACTAGTGCTTTTAGTGCAATGGTTACATCTAGAATATTCGAGTCATCTTTCATTTTCGCTTATCCAAACCGATACGAATTATCACTAGGTACTTCAGATTTTTTTCCATTTGTACGCGTAACAAAGGTTGATGCCCGTGTCTATCCTCTAGGATAAGATAGGAGTTTACAGTAAGTGTTGTTGAATAAACTCTATACAGGCTGCTTGGTAAGTAGCAAGAGATGAGGGGCTGATCGGAACCTCTGTAATGCTGTCCGAGTATGTGCATCCGATTTGGTAGTACGCATTCGATCAAAAAGGAAAGTTGAATACTAGAAGGTAGGTGAAGCAGCTATGCATGATAAGGGATTATATGTTCTCTATCTTGTGGGTATACAGGTGCTTCTTTTTATCTTATATCCACTACTGGAATTTAAGATTAAAAATGACGGCCTTACATTTGCTGTATTGCTGATTGCATCTCATTTCATTGCAAAGACATTATCGAGTCCCGCAGGTGTTTGGAGTGATCATTCAAAAAAGAGTGCGGTAAAGAAAAAAGACTTTGAACAATAAACAGTGATTTGCTTGAATGAGTGGAGTATTCCTTTTTATTAAGAATTACATCATGGAAATGATAAAATGCACAAACACGAAGAGGGGTGTGAATGCTAATCTAATTCTTGACCACCTAGTGGTACATCGCTCATAAAAAAGTTGACCACCTGAGCTCCTCTTTCCTGTATCTTGAAGTTGCTGAGACATCAAGGTATAGGAGGAAAGGAAATGCTTCAGATGGCTAATTATGAGTTTATCAGGAAACAACACATTCTGCTAGGGAAGCCGATTCGGCAAATTTCTCGCGAAACCGGATATTCCCGTCAAGTCATACGAAAAGCCTTGAAATCAACGGAGATCCCTGTATACCAGCTTTCGCAACCAAAACCGAAACCAGTCATTGATTCTGTGCAACCCATCATCATGGAATGGCTTCGTCAAGATGAACAGGCTCCCCCTAAGCAGCGTCATACTGCCACCCGTATCTATCAGAGACTTGTCGACGAATACGGATTCACCGGTGGTGAATCTACAGTTCGACGTTACGTCAGACAACTACGCGTTTCTCTTCCAAAAGCGTTCGTCCCCCTCGACTTCCCGCCAGGGAAATTTGCCCAATTTGACTGGGGCGAGGTTACTGTTCTTTTACAGGGTAAGCAGGTAAAAGTTCAAGTCTTTTGTATGCGTTGCACCTTCAGCAGAAAGATTTTTGTCAAAACTTTCTTTCATCAAAAGCAAGAAGCTCTTCTTCAAGGACATGTCGATGCCTTTGAATTTTTCGGTGCTGTTCCTCAGACTGTTACGTACGACAATCTGACAACAGCCGTAAAGAAGGTGCTGGAAGGTAAGAACCGCGAGGAACAGGAGCGATTTGTCCAGCTTCGTTCTCACTACCTGTTCGAAAGTCATTTCTGCGATCCGGGAAAAGGGCATCAAAAAGGCCAAGTAGAAAATCTCGTAAAGTTCATCCAAAAGCAGTTTTTTACCCCGGTTCCAAGTGTCTCTTCTCTAGAGGAATTAAATCATTTCCTTCTTGAGAAATGTATCTCTTACGAGACAACTACCGTTCCTAGGTCATCTTTAACCGTTGGAGAAGCCTTTGTACAAGAGCAGCACGTTATGCTCCCCTTGCCTCCACAACCACTGGATTGTTGCCGTATCGTGTCTGTGAAAAGCAATACCTTGTCTATGCTTCACTTTGAGAAAAATGCCTATTCTGTTCCTGTTTCACACGCATCTACCGAGCTTACTTGCAAGGTGTTTGCCGAACGGATTGAAGTGTACCATGGTAGCAAATTGATTGCTCAGCATGAGAGATGCTTAGAAAGTGGCAAAGAGCTTTTGCAATACGATCACTACCTGGATTTGCTTCTGACTCGACCAGGTGCCGTTTTGTATGCCAGACCTTTGCATCAGGCGGGGCTACCCCCAATTTACCAACAGTTCTTAGACAAGTGCCGCCATCGACCAGGTGGAATGAAGGAGTTTGTTCGACTCCTGTTATTACATCGTGAATTCGATACTATTCTTGTGGAGGAATCATTAGAGGAAGCTTGCCAAAAGGGGATGTTTCAGTATGATGCCGTAAGGCAATTGTTGTTTCATCGTACGTTACCAGAGCATCGTATGCCTCAACTCTCGTTGACTGAAGATAGTTCTGTTCCGCGTATTCAAGTAAAAACTCCCGATCTTAACCAATACAATCGTCTGTTACAAAAGAGGTGTGTGGTGCATTGAGTACAACTTTCTTGCTTGAAACCTATGCTAAACGGCTTCGATTACCGGCTATTAAACGTTTCTATAAGGAAATGGCCAATGATGCTGCCGAACGACAAGTCCCTTATGAGGAATTCCTTCTCGCTCTTTTGGAACAAGAAGTGCAGCAAAGGGATGCAAATCAAATCGCCAGTCGGATCAAGCATGCCAAATTCCCTTCAACGAAAACACTCGATCAATATGAATTTTCTATGATTCCGTCTCTTAATAAACCGAAATTGTTACAACTTGCTCGTTGTGATTACATCGAGAAGGCAGAAAACATCATGTTTATCGGAAACTCCGGTACGGGTAAGACACATCTCTCGATTGCTCTTGGGAAGGAGGCTTGTCACCATGGTTATTCCGTACAATTTTGGACAGCTGCGAAAATATGCAACGAGCTCATGGAAGCCCAGTCCCAAAAGCGAATCCTTCAGTTGGAGAAACAATGGCTCAAAACCGATTTGATCATTCTAGATGAAGTCGGATTTGTTCCCCTAAGCAAAACAGGGGCGGAATTATTATTTCAATTTTGTGCAGCTCGCTATGAAAAAGGGAGCATCATCATCACCAGTAACCTTGAATTTGCGGATTGGACGCAAATTTTTAAAGATGAACAAATGACAGCAGCTTTAGTTGATAGGCTTACACATCGTGCCCATATCTTTGCCATGAATGGGGACAGCTATCGCTTTAAGCAAAGCATCCAAAGATCGTGATCATGAAAAAGTTACCCACCCGTAGGGTGGATTGATTTTTGCCATGGTGGTCAATTTTTTGATGAGCACGGTGGTCAACTTTTTGATTGACATTCACAGAGGGGAAATATCCCCACTCTGAATAGTTCTTTTCAATTCAAAGATGAAGGAAAAAAGCATTACATTAATTGTGTAGGAAGTGCAAGCAGGACATCAAAACCAATCGCCAATCCAGTAAATTGCCCCGCTGATTACCACTAACGCGATGAAAAACGATACCCTAGCTGTAAGCTTTTTTGAACTAGGAGAGAAGATAATTTCCGCGCCGACCCATTGGAGTAGGAGCAACGCTAATACAACTTTAGTTATTAGCAGCAATGTGACCGCTCCTTCACCATCACAAAAGGCGTACAAGTAATGATCCCCAAAGTCGTTGGAACCCCAGAAGTCCGACTGAATGAAAGATCGATGAAGCTGCATGAGCTTGAAAAAACCCTCCTTCTACTGACATGAAAGAGGCACGATTCGATCTATCTTTCTTTGACCTCCAAATAGCAATAACAACTACGGAAATGGCAGAGATGCCGTTTTTTTGTTGCCGAAAAGAGGATCAGCCTATAAAGCCCAAGATAAAATAGCCCTTTCCACTTTGCAAAGGAAAAGTTGCCACCCCGTTTACATTCCGTTTAAATTCGCACGATATTGTATCCGTATCAAATAAAACATGGGGTAAGGAGATGCGGCAATGAGTAATGCGTACAACACGGAATGGGCGGTCGAGGCCCGAGGGCTGGTAAAAACGTTTGGCGAAAATCGCGCAGTAGACGGAGTGGATTTGAATGTGCGGGCGGGTTCGATCTACGGTGTGCTCGGGCCGAACGGAGCAGGCAAAACGACGACGATTCGCATGCTAGCGACCTTGCTTCGGCCGGATGCCGGGCAGGCGCGCATTTTTGGGCACGATGTCGTGAAAGAATCGCATATTGTGCGCCAGCTGATTGGGGTGACGGGACAGTACGCCTCGGTAGATGAGTCGCTCAGCGCTACGGAAAACCTGATTATTTTTTCACGCTTGCTCGGGCTGGGACGATCGGAAGCACGGAAAAAGGCAGAGGAGCTGCTGGAGGAATTTGGATTGACAGAAGCGGCGAAGCGTCCGCTGAAGCATTTTTCCGGGGGGATGCGCAGGCGGTTGGATTTGGCAGCCAGTCTGATTGCCCAGCCTCCCCTCATTTTCCTTGATGAGCCAACGACAGGTCTTGACCCGCGTACGCGTTCGCAAATGTGGGATACGATTCGGCGCCTGGTGGTCACCGGATCGACTGTGCTGCTCACCACGCAATACCTCGATGAAGCAGACCAGCTGGCCGACCGGATCGCCGTGATTGATCGGGGGCATGTCGTGGCAGAAGGTACGGTGGATGAACTGAAAGCATCTGTCGGGACATCGGCCCTGCATCTGCGCGTGCATGATGCAAAAGACATTGCGGGTGCCCAGGAAATCGTGGAGCAGGTCCTCCAGGTTCGTTCCAGTGTAACCGCAGAAGTAGCCAAGATTACGGCACCCATGGCGGATGCGGATCAAGTAACGGATTTGCTGATTGCTCTTCGCACGAGAGGAATTCAACTCGCTGAAATCAGCGTCCAAAAGCCGACCTTGGACGAAGTATTCCTCACGATTACGGGACATGGGGCTGCTGCGAATGAAACGAAAGCTCAAGGCCAACAGGAGAGAATGGAGGAAGTCAGAGCATGAATAGCACATCTTTAGGGCGAGAGACGAGTCGTCCATTAAAAAATCATACCAGCTTTGGTCAAACGCTTCGCAACTCATTGACAGTGGCCTACCGCGGTCTGTTGAAGATCCGCCGCACACCTGAGCAATTATTTGACGTTACGCTTCAACCGATTTTGTTTACGTTGATGTTCACCTATATTTTTGGTGGTGCCATCTCAGGCAATGTGGAAAATTACTTGCCGATCATTATTCCGGGAATCCTCGTGCAAACCGTTATCGGGACTTCTGTTGTCACGGGCGTACAGCTGCGAGAAGACATGGATAAAGGCGTATTTGACCGATTCAAATCACTGCCGATCGCTCGTATTGCTCCTTTAGCCGGTGCCTTGCTCGCAGATACTGTGCGCTACACCATTGCTACCGTGCTGACCTTTGTCATGGGGTACATCATGGGATACCAGCCAGTCGGTGGTCTGGGGTCTGTTGCCATTGCTGCGATCCTCGTCATTGCCTGCTCATGGGCTGTCAGCTGGATTTTTGCCTTTTTCGGTGTCATTGCCCGAACGGCCGCGAGCGTACAAGGGATCTCCATGATCGTTCTGTTTCCGCTCACGTTTCTTTCCAACGCTTTCGTACCCGTGGAAACCATGCCGACCTGGCTCCAATGGTTTGTCAATATCAACCCGATTTCCCATCTCGTCAGCGCCGTCCGGGAGCTTGCCAATAACGGAACGATCGGCTTCGAGTTTATCATATCCATCGTGAGCGCCGCTGTTATCGTGGCGATCTTCGCGCCGCTGACGGTACGTGCTTATATGCGCCGTACGTAAAAAGGGAAAAAGGATAGAATGCTTCTGGTAATCGTTTAAAACGCTTGGATAGAGATCCGCATGGCGAAAACGCAGGAGGCCCTCTCTATTGAGAAGCTCGGAGATATGAATCCGGATTATTTGTTTGTACAAGTTTCCACGAGTGAAAATCAGGATTCGACCCATGCCTTAGATGAATGGGAAAAGAATCCTGTTGTCCAAAGCATCAATGCCTTTAAAGAGAATCACGTCTTTGTCAACGTGGTTGATCCACTAATGGAAGGCGGTCCCGCGTATAGCCGAATCAAGTTTTTGGAAAGTGTGCAAAAGCATCTGGACCAATAAGGAATAGCAGGCTTCTCAATAAAAAACCGCTCAGGTGAAGGAAGGATCACTTGAGCGGTTTTTGGGTTCAGTTGGTAGGGTCACCCTGCTATTTTTTTCAATCGCCCTACAAGCGGCAAGACGATAATTCCAGCAACAACGACTTGAAGCAGATTGCCAGGGATCGAGCCGAATGGCTGAATCCAGTTGGCGTACAGGATAACTTCGGCAAAATAATAGCCCACGATTTTGATGACCAGCGCAACGATAATTGCCAGAGAATAGACCCAGATTCTGTTACCCGGTGTCCTTTCTGCCAGGAGGCCAGCTACATAGCCCATCGCACCTACGATGACAAAGGTAAACGGTGCCCACGTCGTCCATCCCGAGATCAGGTCAAAGAGACCCATCCCGAAAGCGCCTGCGATGGCTCCGGTCCTTTTGCCAAAAACAAAGGCAGCAATAAACAGAGGCACGTTGCCGAGGTGAATGAGGCCACCGTTCCCCATGATCGGGAGCCGCAGGTTGATGAACATGGTAAATACGAGAGTTAAAGCGATGAAAAGGGCGTTGATAACCAAGGTCTTGGTTTGTGATGTGTTTCTCGAAGATAAGGAACCCATATGATTGCCTCTTTCTTTTTTTCTCTTATCATACTCATAATCAACCAATTAATAAATATGGTATGTGCTACTTATGTACGAGGGTGCATAACTATATTTGTTTGGGAATCTAACCATAGGGTTTCCAAGGCGAAGCGTGTATAGTAATATCATTCCAAAAACAGCCAACAAATAACAAAGGAAGTTATAGAAGCTGGAATCACTTCCAACTGTGCAGAGCAAGCGATGATGTACGGGAAAGCCGTTCTTTTTCACGATAGGGAGATTTTCGAGAAAGTATTGAAAACGGCAGAGCCACGTAGTTAGGCAAAAGAAAGGAGAGCTTCCAAGGTGGATTATCAAAGACTAAGTAAGGAAATGTCATGCGCCGCATGAATACGAGCTGGAGCTGGATGAGTACGGATTTCGACCTCTAAGAAAATCGTGAAGGAGGAAAAGGCACCGCCAGACCTTCTATTTCACGGAATTCCCAAGCGGTTCGTTGCTTCTATTTTGGCAAATGGTGTGGGAGTCCCGGGCTAGAGGGAAATGAGCGTATTTGATGTGTCTCCCCCCACCAGTTGACACTACATCAGGAATTCACTATACTGTCTGTATTCTTATATGCGATATACGTTGAAAGAGCCTAGTAGCAGCTTGGTCCCTGTTTCAGAAAGCCGGGGGTGATGGAATCCGGTACACACGAAGCCTGCGAATTACAACTCTGGAGTATCTCGGGTAATGCTGAGCGGAATGGCGAACGATAACTCGCCGAGAGCGGCAGGAATGGGCGCGATGTGCGCAAAGTCCATTCGTGCAATCTGGGTGGTACCACGGTTAATCAATCGTCCCTATGTCTTCATGACTAGGGGCGATTTTTTATTCAGTAAGTATTTATAAGATTCTTAGCCAGTATAAGTGCAACTAAGGCTCCGCCTCAATGCTTGACGGAGCCAAGTTTTCTACTTTCTCGCAATCTAATTCGGTTTTAAGTATCTATGAAAATGAAGGAGTGCTTAGCAGTGAACATTATCGACGAACTCGCATGGCGCGAAGCCATCAACCAACAGACGGATGAAGAAGGTCTTCGCGAATTGACCAGCCAAAAATCGATCTCCGTGTACTGTGGCGTAGACCCGACTGGAGACAGTATGCATATTGGGCACCTGATTCCTTTCATGGTGCTGAAACGCTTCCAGCTTGCTGGTCACCGTCCCGTCATTTTGATTGGGGGCGCTACAGGTACGATCGGAGACCCAAGCGGACGTCAATCCGAGCGTTCCTTGCAAACCTTGGAGCAAATCCAGGCAAACGTGGATGCGCTGACTGCCCAAATGAAAAAGCTGTTCGTGACAGAAGGCGACAACCAGATCCGCATGGTCAACAACTACGACTGGACGCATAAAATCAACGTGATCGAGTTCTTGCGTGATTACGGGAAAAACTTCAGCATCAACTCCATGCTGGCAAAAGACGTGGTAGCGAGTCGACTGGAGAGTGGTATTTCCTTTACTGAATTCTCCTACCAAATCCTGCAGTCCCTCGACTATCTGCACCTGTACAAACATGAGGATGTACAGCTGCAAGTGGGCGGCTCGGACCAATGGGGCAACATCACTAGCGGTTTGGAGCTGATCCGTAAAAAAGAAGGACACGAATCCAAAGCATTCGGACTGACCATTCCGCTGATGCTGAAATCCGACGGTACGAAATTCGGGAAAACAGCTGGTGGCGCGATCTGGTTGGATCCGAACAAGACAACGCCATTCGAATTCTACCAGTTCTGGGCGAATACCGATGACCGCGATGTCGTGAAATACTTGAAGTACTTTACGTTCCTCTCCAAAGAGCAAATCGAGGAGCTGGCAGAAAAAGTGCAGACTGAGCCGCACAAGCGCGAGGCGCAAAAAACGCTGGCAGAAGAAATGACCCGATTTGTGCACGGCGAAGAAATGCTGGAGCAGGCAAAACGCATTACCGCAGCGCTGTTTACGGGCGACATCAAATCGCTGACGGCCGACGAGATTGAGCAAGGCTTTAAAGAAATGCCGACTTTTGAAGCGACGAAGGAAGCGAAAAACATCGTCGACTGGCTCGTCGATCTCGGCATCGAGCCCTCCAAGCGCCAGGCGCGTGAGGACATCAACAATGGCGCGATTTCCATGAACGGAGAGAAGCTTAGCGACCTGGCTCTCGAAGTAACACCGGATCTGGCAATTGGCGGACGTTTTATCATCATCCGCAAAGGTAAGAAAAACTACAGCTTGGTGAAAATGCTTTAGACCAGTTAAGAAGTAACAAGAACCCCCTTGGGAGACCAAGGGGGTTTTTGCTGTCGATCGGATAGGGAGTCTGAGGGTGCCTACTCGACCAACGACCGTATCTTCGGAAACACCTTCAAAGCTGTTTTATAAAACACATCCTCGTGATACTCGGCAGGGATCAGCTCCTGCACGAATTGGATATAAGGCCTGATGGGCGCAAGCGGCCAGTCCGTTCCAAACAAAAACTTTTCATAGTGATCGCAGTAGGTGATGGCGTGACGCAGATGAGCGAAGAACAGCGGGGAATCCTTCAGCCGCTGGCAATTGGCTGCGTCCCCGACCATGAGGCCAGATAGATCGGCAAACATGTTGCGGTTTTTGTAAACGACCTCCGCCCCATCCAGCACCCAGGGATCTCCAAAGTGAGCCATCATGAAGTTGACCTCCCGATGCTTTACCGCTACTTCGTCCAATGTGAGTGGGTGGGAGTATTTCAAAAGTCCGCGCTCCGAGTAGGTGTCGCCCGTGTGAAAGACGACAGGAACTTGGTGCTTCGCTGCCAGCGCATAGACCGGATCGTAGACGCTGTCGTAGGCGTAGAAGGGATAGTAGCCCAAATAGATCTTCAACCCGACTGCGTTTGGCTTCTTCAAGTCCTCATCCAGTCGTGCCACTGCCGCTTGATCCAGCGTGAACGGATTGATCCCCAGGCAATAAACGAGCTGAGGGGGAAGCTCCTCCGTGAGGTCCAGTCCCATTGGCGTGACCGTTTTTGCATCGGGAAATCCATCCGGCTGCGTCTCCGTTAGCCCCATGCCGATCCCGAGCACGACGCCATTTTCCGCGTACTCCTGCAGGATGCCTGTGACGGAGTAATCGACGAACGATTTCTCAGCCGCTGTACGTTTGAACTCTTCAATCTGGGATAAATGCATATGGGCATCAATGATTTTCATCCGATATCCTCCCTTGGCTCGTAAATCGAATCGCTCGCAAAGCATCCAAAGACGTGGAAGGAAGCTCTTTGTCTGCGAACAGGAAAAAGACGGGCGGGGTAAAGGCCGCGGTGTTGGTTGGCAAATCTAGCTCGCGTACAACCGAGGCGACAGCCACTTCTTTGTTGGCGTATGCACTCAAATCGGACTGGTCCAAGTCCGTGATGATCTGCATGATATCTTTGCGGGCGGCGCTGCCCACGGTATAATCAGAGGCCTCGTTTACAGCCAGCTCGCCCTGTGCCAGCTGATAGGTGAGCTGCATGCCATCTGCTCCGGTCGTCTTCAGCCAAACGGGCGCGTCTTCGTCACCTGGTTGCAGGAATACGTCAGTCGTCCAGCCCTTCGACGCAAAATAGGTACCGGTTTTCTGTTCGATTTCTACGGTATGGCAGAGGAGCGGTACTCCGGGAAGCAGCAAGAAGTACTGGTGGCACGTCATGTTGCGTAGCTTCTCTTGTTTGTTCACCGTGTAGCTCAGCTTGATTCCTTGCCACCTGTTTTGCTGATTATCGGTCAGTTCGACGAAGGCGGCGGTGTGTTCCTCCTTTACGAGAGAAAAGGCACTCAATCCTTCAATCTCTGTGCGGATTCCTCCTGTCCACGGGTTCCACCAGGATTTGGGCTGACGCTCGGGGAAGGAGCTGGCTAGCCATTCCTCCCCATTGATGACGAGAGAGTAGAGCGCCGGATAAAAAGCGGGTGCTGCTTTCAGCTGCAACAGACCGTTGTCGACGAGGAACGTCTCTTGTCCTTGATCCACGACCTTCTCCCGGATCACTTCACCACGTCCGACAGGAAATATGGCGCTTCGCAGTGGAGACTCATGCGTAGCAAACCGGGCATCTACCTGTATGAGCGCATAGCCCTGATCAGGAGTGGCGAGCGAAAAGCTGCTCTCTGTTACTTCCTCATCCTCCGTGAAATGCTGGATTTGAACAGCCCCGGCTTCATGCGCGAAGGATGCTGTCAATTCGCCATCCAAATACTGCTGCTTGTATTCGTTTACTTGGACGCGTATTTCTTCGTCATGGATAAAAGGATTGTAATCGTTGGCAACCAGCTCCATATGAGGCGTCAAGGAGACGTCTTGGGGCAGAGCTTCTTTTCTGGCAAATGCACGGAATTCCTTCCAATCGGGAAAGCTGCCATGTGTGAAATGAAGTGGCCCGTACGTTGTTTTTCCGAGCGGTGCTACAGGTCCAACATCCTTTTCAACGGAAATATACCAGCCTTGTAAGTCGGCGCGACACTCTTTAGGCCAAGTCATCCCCCATGGTGCGGACTCGTCCCGTGAAAACAGCCAATTCTCGCTGATCAGCTCTCCATCCCAATAGTCCAGGTCACTGCCATAGGAGGAGGGGATTTCGACATAGCGGCCTTGATAGGGAAAGATGGGTCTCTCTAAATCATGAGAGATCCCTTGATTCAGCCAAAGCTCTGGAGACATTTGATCGGCTGACAGATTTTCTACTTCAAACCCGTGCTCGACAGTGCCATCTCCGAAGAGGAGAGTCTTTCCGATCAGGCGAATGTGCGGGTGTGCTCCTGGCTGATAGACAGCACGGATCCCGATACCGCCCCTCTCTTGGATGCAGGTGATCTGCTCCGCTCGTTTCTTCGAGAACTCGCTGGAATACGGTTTGCCGACTTTCGGATTTAGGAGAGTTGTCGGCTCCCCTCCCGTACCGCTGAAGATCGTAATCTCGTTGTCGTCCTTGCTGAAATACAGAGAATGATAGCCATGATGGACCTGCCAGGTTTGCTCCGTTTCGCCAGACAACAAAGCACCCGGCCCGGTAAAGGCAACGCCGATCTTTTTGGAAAACGAGACAGAGGTGCCGTCTGATAGCTGTGCGCTGATCTGCACGTCTCCCCCGTAAAACCCGTAATCATGCAGGTCTGCGACGAGAGGAACGGAGGTGCGTTCTTTGCCTTGAAGTCGTAGTGTACGCGGCTGATCTGAGATGGAGAGAAAGGAGCGGGAAGGCAGTTCAAAAGCAAACACAGCCTCTTCGGCAAAATTGTTCTCTACGTCCAAATAAAACTGCACAGACCTACCCGGATAGGCGAGACCAGGCAGCTGCAAGGTGAGAGATGCGGGAAACTTGGGGACAATCCCAACATGGAATACAGCTGATTTTCCGTTGATCACCAGATTTGTGCTGACCCGGGGGTGTGTGCGCCAGACGCTTTGCTCTTCTGTGATCGGATGGACGAAAAAGCCTGCCGATAAAGCCGCCTCTCCTGTAACGATAAGCTCCTGCTGGTAATCAAAGCGGATCGACTCGTTGGATTCCCCCTGCAAGGAAAGCTGGAGCGGCTTGCCTGATTTATTCACGATGCGGTAATGAATTTGATACTCTCTGCCAAAAACGAGCTTCAGCTTCTCTACCTCAGCTGACACGAGATAATCCTCGGTTTCAATGAGACGCATGCCACGGCCCAGCCGTTCAAACTCTACCCGCAAGCTCGTGTCTCCTTTTGCCCAGGAGTAGGTGAAGTAGTCGAAGCCATTTTCCTTTCTTCCATCCGGCTCGACCACGATCTCTCGGGTGGAATCCTGATACCAGTCGAGATGCTCAAAATAGGGAGCGAGCGCCTCGGTATGCATCACAGTGGGGATCATGTTCATCAGATGAGTCGAGTCATCCCGGTCTTCCCAGAAGAAACCGAACTTTTTATAAAGCGGCACGGCTTTGGTGTTCCCCGCCCACGTATAGAGGTCCAGTCGCGGCCATCTGAGCTCAATGGTTTTCTCCAACGCGCGGGCAAGCAGCATGCGGCCGACCCTTTTTCCATGATAGTCCGGGCGTACATTGAGGAGGGGTATGTATAGTGCACCAGTATCTTCCCGATATTCTCCCAGGCTGCAATAGCCTACGACCCTTTCCCCTTCCATTGCCAGGTAGACAAAAAGGGCATCGGAGCTCGCTTCTTCCTGTTGAATCTGCTCAGCGGTAGAGATCGAATTGCCGCCACCCCAGCTGTCCCGGCTTGCGTTCCACATGTCGGCCACAGCTGCTGCCAGCTCCGGTCGGTAGGGGACGATCGAAATCAATTCCATGGTGCTTACACCTCTCTCATCATGTAAATTTCTGTATATTTTACTAGAGTGTACGGTAGAAAGATAGGCACAGTTTCGCTTGAAAGAAATAACAATGCGAATAGCAATCATTGTATAAGGAACCATAAAAGGCAGTGGTTTTTCTGTGATGTGCGGCAAAGTGCAGCGATTGGTTGACAGCAACGAATGGTGAACAGTAAGATAATTCCGTACCGATCAGTACAAAAAGGAGACGAAAGAGCATTCATGGCACGAAGCAAGGAGTTCGACGAGCGAGCCGCATTAGATGCTGCCATGCAGGTGTTTTGGGAAAAGGGCTATGAGGCAACCTCGCTCAGCGACCTTACTGCACGAATGGGCATCCAACGGACGAGTTTGTATGCGACGTTTGGCGATAAGCAGTCTCTCTTTCTAGCATGCCTGGCAAAGTATTCGGAAGCCACCATGGCCTATTATCAAGCAAAGCTTCAGAAGGAGACGACGATTCGAGAAGCCATACGGTCTTGCTTTGCAGACATCATTGCTGCCGCCTATGAAGCCAAGCCCAATCGTGGCTGCTTCTCGATCAATACGATGGTTGAGCTCGCACCGCATGATCCCGAATTCGCTCGTATTACCAGACACAATCAAACGCAGCTGCAAGAACTATTTCAACAGGCAATCGAGCGAGGAATGGAGACGGGGGAGCTTGCCGAGAAACTGGATGCGGCGGCAGTATCGCGATCGCTCGTTGTGTACATGGCTGGACTTTTGGTGACGCTGAAGTCAAAGCCGGAAAGAGAATTCGTGGAGGACTCTTTGTCCACCTTACTACAATTGCTGAAATAGGTTTGTCGCCGCTCGTGTATCGCTGCTCTCCTTGGTGATCTCCCATGTGACTCTATTTGTTTAGCATTCCGCTTCATTCACAAGACCATATCTGGAGGGAAAAGCCCATGACTACTGCCTTGGACATATTGTTTCAACCGATTGAGCTTGGAGGTCTGAGGCTTGCGAACCGCATTGTAATGGCTCCGATGACTCGAGCCCTTTCTCCCAATGGTGTGCCTGGTGAGAATGTGGCCGCTTACTACCGCAGACGCGCGGAGAATGGCGTAGGCTTGATCGTAACGGAAGGCACGCTCATCAACCATCCAGCGGCGACGGACAATCCGAATGTGCCGAATTTCCATGGGGAAGCAGCTTTGCAAGGCTGGGCAAAGGTCGTAGAGGAGGTCCATGCTGCCGGCGGGAAAATCATTCCGCAAATTTGGCATGTCGGTATGACGCGCAAGCCGAACTCCCTCCCTCATCCGGAAGCTCATTCTATTGGTCCATCCGGTTTGACGCTCGAGGGGAAAAAAGTCGAGGAACCCATGACAGAAGAGGAAATCACGCAAGTCATTGCGGCATTTGCCCAAGCGGCGGCTGATGCCAAGAAGCTGGGCTTTGACGGCGTCGAGCTTCATGGGGCACACGGCTACTTGATCGACCAGTTTCTCTGGGAGCGGACGAACCAACGCACGGACCGTTATGGTGGAGACCTGGTAGAGCGGACTCGGTTTGCAGCGGAAATCGTGGCTGCATGCCGCGCCGCGGTAGGACCCGATTTTCCGATTGTCCTGCGACTGTCGCAGTGGAAATCCGCGCAATACGATGCGAAGCTGGCGAAAACGCCAGAGGAGCTGGAGCAGCTGCTGAAGCCGCTCGTCGAGGCAGGCGTCGACATTTTCCATTGCTCTACGCGCCGTTTCTGGGAGCCGGAATTCGAAGGCTCTGACCTGAATTTCGCGGGCTGGACGAAAAAGCTGACAGGAAAACCCGTCATTACGGTGGGCTCAGTAGGTCTAAATGAAGAGTTCATGCAGCTCTTTAGAGAAGGAAAAGGCGCGGATGTGGCTGACATCGATGGCTTGCTCGAACGTTTGGAAAGAGGCGAGTTTGATCTGGTTGCTGTCGGGCGCGCGCTTTTGGCTGATCCTGCTTGGGCGGCTAAGATCCGGGACAATCGACTGGATGAGCTGATCCCATTCCAGGCTGAAGCTCTGAAAACACTGGTTTAAGCGTAAAGCTTTTACCTGAACAATGAGAAACACGCCCCACACAGGCGTGTTTTTTCATGCAGAAGAAGCTTTTCCATATTTGGCTTACCCAGGTTAACGGATCATGGCAGTGGAAGCATTTGGCCTTTCACGAACTCCTTGATGGGAAATTTAAAATTCGATATGATAGTTAGGTATTTTATAGAAGCGGAGAGAGAACTGCTCTCATCACGTATATTTCATCGAAATACTTACTTACGCAATAGAAAAATACAGAGACAAAAGGGAGATACTATTGAAAATCAACAAAAAATATGAAGCAATTCTGTTCACCTTTTTTATGGCACTGGGGATGTCCTGCATTATTTCCTTTTATATGATGCTGATCAATTTCGGCTTTAACGCGGAGTTGTTGGGCAAATGGCTGAAAGCTTGGCCGGCGGCGTTCATGTTCGCCTTTCCGTGTGCGTACATGTTTCCGAAGCTTATTCGCAAGTATATTATGAGAAAAATCACATTTATCGAAAGCAAATGATACGAAAAAACGCAGCCCGTGGAGGTTGCGTTTTTTTCGGTCCACTCGTCTAGAGAAATGGACGAATGCTCTCTTTGAGAACTGTGGTTGGATGCCCCAGCAATTGCTCCAGGCTGCGGGAGACGCTGGACGTGTTGATCTGCCGTAAAAATCCGTACAGCCAGCTCTCCATCTCGGGATTCTCCTGCAGCACAAGCGGCTTTCCACTCAGCTCGGACAAAGCAGCTGTCAGGTCATGAAATGTCCACGGATGGGAGGCGGTGAGCTCGTTGGTTTTGTTGAGATGCTTCTTTGGCTCTGCAAGAACAGCAGCAATCCCTTTGGCCAGATCAGCGCGAGAGACCGCATTGAAGCGCCAATCACCAGGAGGGACGGTGAGGCAGCCATTTGCCACGGCGGAATGGAGCGGAAGAGAACCGACAAAGTCCATGTACAAGGCGTTCCGCAAAAATGTGAAAGGAATCCCGGTGTCGAGGATGGCTTGCTCGGTAGCCAGATGAAGATCCGCCAGGGAGCTTGCGCCAGGAGCGGGAAACGCAAAGCCCGTATACAGAATGTGTGAGACGGACGCTTGCTTTGCCGCCGCAATCACTTGGGAATGCTGCTGCAAGCGTGCAGCATTATCCAGTATCGGGCTGGAAATCAGGAGGAGCTGTGACACGCCTTGAAAAGCTTGGGCAAGGGAGGCGGGTTGGTCGTAATCGCAGAAACGAATGTCTGCTCCTCGCGCTTGATACGCATGCATGGCTTGTGGATTTCGTACGCAGGCAATGATATCCCGGGCAGGTATGTGGTCGAGGAGGTGGGAGAGGATGAGAGTTCCAAGCTTTCCGTTTGCACCTGTAATGGCAATCGACATCGATCTGTTCGCCTCTTTTCACTGGTATATAGTTAAGTTCTTAACTAAATGGACATAACGATAGAGCTCTACCCCCGCCGGAGTTTGTTTAATAAGGAAAGCAATTGGCGCTGCTCTGTTTCATCGAGAGCATGTATGCTGTCTTCGATGCGCTGACGATTGCCAGGCAAATGCTTCAGCAAAACATTTTGCCCCGCAGCTGTAATGGTAATGACCGTTTTTCTTCCGTCGACTGCATGAGGTTCTCTGCGGATCCATTGTTCGCTCTCCAGAGGTCCGAGCAGGAGGCTGATATTGGCTTTGCTCACACCGATGCGCTCGGCGAGCATCGAGGGGAGGAGCGAGCCGCCTTCCTTCATGATCTCGACGAGGATGCGAATTCTTGCCCCGGTCAGCCCCTGCGACTGCCAATATTTTTCGGAGTGGTCGACGAGCTTGGCTGTTGTCTCGACCAGAGCGAAGAAAACGGTAGAGGGCATCGGCAATTCCTGGACGTATTTTTGCAAATCCTCTTTCATTGTAAACACACCACCGAAAAAATAGTTAAGGTCTTAACTATATGAAGCTTACAGGAACTGGATGAAAACTGTCAAGATGCATGCAGTTTTGTGGTACGTTTTTGTTGTTAATGATAATCATTATCATATATAATAATCACAATCAATTCGCACAGTGAAGCACGTAGTAGGAGGGATAGGAGTTGTCCTTTCAGGATCAATTGATGCTGTGGAATCACGCGGCTCTTAAGGTAGTGGACGTTCGCCGCAGTATCCTCGCGCCGGGAGAGGTTCTTCCCCCGTCGAAGCTTGCGGCAAGCACATTTCTATGTACAGTCAGGGGACGGGCGCAGCTGTGGCTGGATCAAACTCCTTATGCGACCGATCTTTATCCCGTTTGTCATACAGGGAAGGGGACGTCTTATACAGTCGTGGAGGTAAGCGAACCGCTCGAATATTATATGATCCTCTACAAGGCAAGCCTGATTATGCCAAGCAGGGAAGAGCTGCTTCGGATGCAGAGAGCGAGTGATCCCTTTCAAAGTGCGTTTGGATTTGCCCCGCATGCCCCGTTTTCTCTCCTGGCTACGGTAGAAAAGCTGTACCAGCAGTGGCTAAAAAACAGTGCCCTCGACAAGCTTCATGCCAAGGCGCTGTTCCATCAGTTTATCTATGAAACGCTTCAGCAGCTTTCTGTACATAAAGAAACGGCAACCTCGCAAAGATTGCTTGAACAAGCAGTCCAATTCATGGAAGAAAATTATGCCCAAAAGATTTCCTTGGATCTACTGGCAAATCAGCTAGGCTGCAATCCGCGGCAGCTGCAACGCTTGTTCAAAGCAGAGCTGCAAATCGGTCCCATGGAGTACTTGCTTCGGCTGCGATTGGAGAGGGCAAAAGATTTGCTTACGCGGATGCAAGCGCCTTTGATTCAAATCGCGGAGGCGGTGGGCTATTCAGACAGCTATTACTTCAGCCGGATGTTCAAAAAGTACAGCGGGCTTTCCCCCTCACAGTTCAGAGAACAAGCTGGTTGTCGTGATAATCCATCCGATTTGTCGCCATCGTACATTGTGTCCCAAAAAACGCCCATGTATAGTGTTACTGACGAGAATGCGATTCATTATCAATGCCAAAACACAGGCTCGTCGCCTATCACCAGTGAAGCTCATAGATTGGCCCAATCCAAGGGGGGAGTGACAGAAGCAACATACCGAACAATCAGTCATCGAAAAGGTGAACTAGACCTCGCTCATACGCCTGAAAAGATAGTCGTATTGGATTATCAGTATATTGATCAATTGTTTTCGTTGGGACATTTGCCGATCGGAAGTGTCTTCGGTACGAGTGATACGTCGGTCTTATTGCCGGAGAACCTATCGGGAAAGCTCGAAGGAATCAAGCGTTTAGGGACAAAGGATGAGCCAGATCTGGTCGCCATCGCCGAGACATCACCTGAGTTGATCATTTGCACGCAGATCCATGAGCATTTATACGAAGAGCTTGTCGCAATCGCGCCAACCGTTGTGCTGGATAGAAATGAAGATTGGCGAGTCTCGCTCCCCGTCCTGGGAAAAATGCTTGGAAAAGAGAAAGAAGCGCAGAAAGTCATCGATGATTTCAATCAGAAAATCGTCTCTTTGAAAGATGCGCTAGCTGCCAAGATGAATGGAAAGACCGTCTCTTTGATTCGCCCCAGGGACAATATGATCAGACTGCATACAACCGCGCATCGAACAGCCAAAATCTTGTATCGCGATCTCGGAATGGCAGCGCCGTCTATGGCAATAGACAGCAAGAGGACGAGTTCGTTTATCGGACTTGATGCGATGACAGAGCTGAATGCCGATCACCTCTTCGTTCTGAAGGACGATTCAAACGAGGAGCTGACTCGTGAATACCAGAAGTCTGCAATCTGGAAAGGCCTTCGCGTGGTGAAAGCCAATCAGGTGAGCACGTTCAATACCACGATGTGGATCGGTTACTATGGTCCGATTGCCATTAACCGGGTAGTGGATCAGATCGCAGAAGCGTTGCTGTAAAAGAAGCCGAATCCATGTCCCCGAAAAGGGAGCGCTTGTCATGAAAAACGATCTGCTTGAAGCAGATGAATGGGAGTATTTGAAGAAGCATTTTCGCATGAACGAGGCATCCGCTCTACAGCTCACGCCAACCCATCCGGCTGCTCATTTGCTGGATGAGGAGAAGTGCGCAGGCTATTTGGATCAAATGACAGCGTTCATGGCGTCGCCTTCTAGAAAGGTGACCGCCTCTTTGCTTGCGAAGCGATATGCGTTTCTGACCGTCGCCCCGACGCTGTACGCGATGACCATGTACAACAAAGGGCTGGATGCATCCATCGGGAATTACTGTCTCGTCTTATCCGAGCAGTCGAGCGATCCGTGGCTGTCTCATATGGGCATGCGGACTTTGGCGGTTAGCTCCCCGAAAGACGGGTTTCGAAACGAATGGCGTGATCGCGTCCTGGCGGGTCTATTTGCCGATAACATAGTCCCAGTCTGGCGAAATCTTTCCAAGCTGGCGAGAATCCCTCGGACGATTCTATGGGAAAACGCAGCGGTGCGATTGTTTTCGCTATACGAAAAGCGGATGGAAAAAGAGGCAACGGGTGAGATCATCGAGCGCATACGGGATGACTTCTCGTATCTGGTAAAGCTAGCGCCACCCGCACTCTTTGGTGAAGACAGCCATCCATTTGCTCCGTTTTACGGGGAAGAGCCAGCTGTCCATGCTTCCAATCGACCAGCGCGCATCCGAAAAACATGCTGCTACTATTATCAGGTCGCGAAAGACGAAGATTATTGCGATGCTTGCCCGAGAGCGAACAGGCGATGACATAGGGAAAGGATTGTGTCATCCACGTGGAAAAATGGAAGCGGAATCTGTACATATTGTGCTCCGGACAATTTTTGACCATGTCGTCCCTAAGCTGTGTCACGCCTTTTCTACCGCTTTATTTACAGCAGATGGGGCTTACGGATCCAAAGGAAGTGCTGTCCTGGACCGGGCTGATTTACGCCGCCAATCTCGTCACTGCCTTTTTGTTTTCGCCGATATGGGGAAAGCTCGCTGACCGCTATGGACGCAAATCCATGCTCGTTCGCTCCGGTATCGGGATGGCGGTAACCATTACGCTGATGGGGTTTGTGACAAGTCCGCTACAGCTCCTGATCCTGCGGCTGATCAACGGTATGATGACAGGCTTTAGTCCTGCGGCCATCGCCTTTACGGCTACGAACACTCCACCGGAGCGGAGCGGTTATGCCCTCGGTATTTTGCATGCGAGTGCGGTAGGTGGAACCATCTGCGGACCGCTGCTGGGGAGCCTGCTTGCTGTACATTTCGGTTTTCGCGCTGTTTTTAGCTCAACCGGCCTCTGTATCTTGCTTGCTGCTATTATAGTAATTTTTTGGATAACGGAGAGCTTTGAGAAGAAGGAACGGAATGGGGAAAAAACAGATTTTGTACAAGATTTCCGGCAAATTGTAGCCAGAAAGCCGATCGGTGCTTTGTTTGTCTCCGCCGCTCTAGTTCGAGCTGCGATGGTAGGAACGCTGCCGCTCATTCCGCTGTACGTGCAGCAGCTGGTGCCTCACCAGGACAACGTGGTCATTTTGGCGGGAGTGGCTACAGCTGTAATGGGCATTGCCAACATGCTTTCGGCCCCCCAGCTGGGGAAGTGGGGAGACAGGTTTGGCTCGGAACGCGTTTTTAATCTGGCAGTTCTCGGCACGATCACGTTCTCGATCCCGCAGGCGTTTGTCCAACAGCTGTGGCCTTTCATTGCCCTACGCTTTTGTACAGGAGCCTGTCTCGGCGGCATGATGCCTTCCTTGCACGTTTTGATCCGCCAGTATGCCCCGAAAGGGATGGAGAGCAGGACATACAGCTACCACAACTGCGCGGTGTTTTTGGGAGGGATCGCAGGGACGTTTCTGATGGGGGCGATTGCGACGCATTTCGGATTGTCTCTCATTTTTATCGGGCAGACGCTCTTGCTGATTGTCAACCAGCTGTGGATGCGCTTGCTGGTAGTGCCCAAGCTTCTTGTCAGCGCGGAGAAATAAAAATAAAAATGATGATACTCATTAGGGGAGGAACTACAAGTGATTCGTTCACAAAAATGGTCTTGGTTATTGATCGCCATGCTGCTGTCGGTAGCTGTGCTTGCAGGATGCGGAGGAAAACAGCAGGAAGCGGCTCCTGCACAGCCAGCACAAACGCAGCCAGCGGCGCAAGCACAAACAACGCCGGCGCCAGAACCGACAAAAGAAGCAGACAAACAGGATGTCAGAGTCATTAAGCATGCGATGGGTACGACAGAAGTAAAAGGAACCCCGCAGAAAGTCGTTACCCTTTTCCAAGGCGCGACGGACACGGCTTTGCTCTTGGGCGTCAAGCCTGTGGGTGCGGTTGAATCGTGGATTGAGCAGCCTTGGTACAACTACATCAAAGACAAGATGGACGGCGTGACGAATCTAGGGAATGAAAATCAGCCGAATATAGAAGCAATCGTTTCCCTTCATCCGGACTTGATTATCGCTTCCAAGACTCGTCACGAAAAAATCTATGATCAGCTGTCTGCGATTGCGCCAACCGTCATGACAGAAGAGGTGCATATTTGGAAGGATACGCTGAGCCTCTCAGCAGAGGCAATGAACAAAAAGGCGGAAGAGGCCAAATTTTTGGAGGAATGGTCGAAAAAAGTGGCTGATTTCAAAGAGAAAATGGGCGACAAGCTGAAGCTGCAAGTGGGGATCGTCGACTTCCGTCCCGATCATGCACGTATCGTTTACACAGGTTTCTCTGCACTGGTCCTAGATGAGCTGGGAATTTCCCGACCGATGAACCAAAAAGGGGAAGAGTGGGGAGTGAAGCTTACTTCCAAAGAGAACATTTCGCAAATGGATGCAGACATTCTGTTTGATCAGACCAGTACGACTCGCGATGATGGGCGGATGGATTTGAGAAAAGAATGGACGGAGCATCCGCTATGGAAAAACCTGCGTGCTGTAAAAGAAAATCGCGTCTTTGCGGTAGATACAGCAGTATGGAATAACGGTTCGGGTCCATTGGCTGCGCTCGGCATGGTGGATGATCTGTACGAATTTTACCAATTGAAATAATGCGCGAGAAGAAGGCTGTTGACCAGCGATGGTTTCAACAGTTTTCTTCTGCTCTGAAAAATAAAAAGGCGAGGAAGGATTTTTGTGCGTTCATACATACACAAGACCTTTGTCAAAGCAATCGGGCTTGCGATCGGCATCCTGCTCCTTTTGCTGTTGTTTGTCGCCAGCATTGCCTGGGGTACCACGCCGATCAGCTTTCAAACGGTCATCGAGTCCTTTCTTCATTACGATGGTTCCTCGGACGCACATGTCATCATCCAGACGACTCGGCTCCCGCGTGCCATTTATGCAGCGCTCATCGGTGGGAATCTGGCGGTGGCAGGTGCACTGATGCAAGCTCTGACCCGCAATCCACTCGCGTCACCCAGCATCTTTGGCATCAATTCCGGGGCGGTGTTTTTTGTGGTTCTGGCCTTGGCCTTTTTGCCCGTCTCTTCGATGGATCAACTGATCTGGGTTGCCTTTTTCGGTGCAGGGGTGGCTGCCTTATCCGTCTATTTTCTTGGCTCGCTGGGCCGAGACGGCATGACGCCGATCAAAATCGTGCTGGCGGGCTCGGCCATGTCAGCACTGTTTGCTTCCTTCACGCAAGGCATGCTGGTGCTTGATGAATCGGGCTTGCAAAACGTACTGTTCTGGCTGGCGGGCTCGGTAGCGGGAAAGGATTTGGACGGACTGCTTCCCGTGCTGCCGTATATGCTGGCGGCAGGTATTTTGGCGCTCGCACTCGGGCAGGCGGTTAACATTTTGTCTTCGGGCGAGGATGTCGCTAAAGGCTTGGGACAAAAAACGGTTCTCGTCAAAATGGCGATTGCCGCAGCGGTCATTCTCTTGGCAGGAAGCTCTGTTGCCGTGGCAGGGTCCATCGGATTCGTTGGACTTGTCATTCCGCATATTGCCCGGTTTTTTGTCGGAGTGGATTATCGCTGGGTCATTCCGTATAGCGCAGTGCTGGGCGGTATCTTGCTGTTGATCGCAGATATCGCGGCACGCTTTTTGATCATGCCTTCGGAAATGCCGCTCGGAGTGATGACCGCGTTGGTAGGAGCGCCGTTTTTTGTCTACACGGCCCGCAAAGAGTATCGTGCAAAGGGGGCAGCCCAATGAATCGGCTCTTTACGATGCGTAGCAAAACGGGGCGTTTTTCCTTTCTGGTGGATAGGAAGACCGTAGTTATTCTGACTGTATTGTTTGTCTGCACAGTAGCTGGTTTGATCTTGAGCATCCAAGCGGGGAGCAAGACGATTTCTTTCGGGGATGTGGTTCTAACGCTGTTAGGACAAGGCACCCCGGATAACAAGCTGGTAATCGGAACCCTACGTATGCCTCGCGTGATCCTCGCCGTCCTCGTAGGAGCTGCACTAAGTGTGTCCGGAGCGCTTCTGCAGGGTGTGGTGCGCAATCCGCTGGCTTCCCCGGATATTATCGGAATTACAGGAGGAGCGGCGTTCGCGGCTGTCGCCTTTATTACTTACACGGCCGGTGCCGTGAGTGTGAGGTGGCTCCCGTTAGCCGCATTTTGCGGAGCCGCACTGGTGTCTGCCCTCATTTATTTTCTGGCATGGAACAAAGGAGTCACCTCGACACGACTCGTCTTGATCGGGATCGGCGTAGCCGCGACGACCAGTGCGCTGACCATGCTTATGCTCGTCCTCAGTCCGATTACGGCAGCCAGCAAGGCGTATATCTGGATGACGGGAAGCATTTATGGTGCGTCCTGGGAAAATGTGTACTCGCTGCTTCCGTGGGTCCTCATTTTTATTCCCGTCGCCCTTCTGTATGCTCGCAGCGTCAACGTTCAGGAGCTGGGGGACGACATGGCGAGAGGCCTGGGAGCATCTGTGCAGCTTCATCGTGTCATCCTGCTGTTTATCAGTGTGGCACTTGCAGGCTCGGCGGTTGCGGTAGCGGGAGCGATTGGATTTATCGGGCTCATCGCCCCGCATATTGCGCGCAAGCTCGTTGGATCTGCACATGGGGGACTAATTCCGGTAGCGGCATTGATCGGCAGTCTGATGCTGCTGCTGGCGGATACTGTTGCCCGCACGTTGTTTCAGCCGCAGGATATTCCTGCAGGGGTCTTTACCGCTAGCATAGGGGCACCCTTCTTTATTTACCTGCTCTACAAAAATCGCAATCAATAGAATCTAGGTTTCAGGCGGGATCGCAAAATTGCAAACGGGGAGCCAGGCGCCTTCTCAGGTTTGACTGGAGGATCGATCGCTCCATTCAAAATATCGCAATCGAGAAGAAGCGCCCTGTCAAATTTTTCATTACGATAGGGGCATGGCAAGGGAGTAAAGGGAACTCCCGCGAAAAAGGAGGAATCTTTTTGTACACGACGATTTCCAAAGGCCGTCTGTGGACGGCTCGAATCATGTCCGGACTGGTGATCCTGTTTATGCTGTTCGATAGCATCATGAAGTTTGTTCAGCCTGCCCCTGTTGTGGAGGGAACCCTGCAGCTCGGGTATGCCGAGCATCATATCGCGGTGATTGGCGTTCTCGGACTGATATCTACTCTTTTGTATCTATTTCCACGCACGACGTTTCTGGGCGCAGTCCTGTTAACCGGCTATTTTGGCGGCGTTATTGCTACCCATATTCGGATGGATGCCCCGCTGTTTACGCACACCCTATTCCCGGTGTACTTGGCGGTGCTGATGTGGGGCGGGATATGGCTGAGGCATGAAAAGGTCCGCAATCTCGTGCCCTTTGCCAAGAACGAAGGATGAGTCCATCAGGGGAAAGGGAACAAGGACAATATTCCCTTTTGGAAATAGGTGGTTGACAGCCCCAAGATCACGGCATATAATTTCAATTATCAAATAATTAAATGTTGTGATTAGAAATAGTAGATCTGAACCGATCTTTCAGAGAGCCGTTGGTTGGTGCGAAACGGCAGTATCGTTCATTTCGAACTCGTCTATGAACTGCTGCCTGACAATGTAGGGTAAGCCGGATTTCCACCGTTATTTAGGATAGATGGTGATAGCCATCGAATTGAGTTCATTTCCTAGTGAGATGAAGTAGAGTGGTACCGCGGGATATACCTCGCCTCTATACGTAGAGGCGGGGTTTTTTTGTACAGTAAGAATTATAAGATTCTTATCCAGTATAAGGGCAACTAAGCTCCGCAAAAGGCTTGGCGGAGCAAGTTTTCTAATTGGTTAAAGACCGGGTTTAACCAATCCCGCTTGAACATATAGATAACCGAGACATTGGAGGAGGATGGAAAGATGACAAGAAAAATTATTATGCTGGATACGACTTTGCGTGATGGAGAACAGGTGCCAGGTGCCAAGCTGAACGTACATCAAAAGGTGGAGTTTGCCCAACAGCTGAAACGTCTGCAGGTGGATATGATTGAAGCGGGATTCCCGGCTTCCTCGGAGGGGGATTTTCTCGCTGTACAGGAGATCGCTCGCAGTGTAGGAGATGCCGTCACCATTACGGCACTGGCGCGCGCAGTGAAAGGTGACATCGACGCTGTTTACAACAGTATCAAGCCTGCTCAAGATCCATTTATTCATATCGTACTCGGCACATCGGATATTCACGTGGAAAAGAAATTCAATCGCTCGAAGGACGCTGTATTGCAGCAAGGGGTCGATGCGGTCAAATATGCGAAAACATTGCTTCCAGCCGTACAGTATTCTACCGAAGATGCATCTCGCTCTGAATTTGAATACTTGTGGAAAACGATCGAAGCAGTGGTGAAGGCAGGGGCTACGATTATCAACGTACCGGATACGGTCGGCTACGCGGTTCCTGAGGAATTCGGCGAGCTGATCCGAAAACTGAACGACCGTCTCAAAAACCTGAACCCGGACGTCATCCTCAGCGTGCATTGCCACAACGACCTCGGCTTGGCGACCGCGAATACACTTGCTGCGATCAAAAACGGGGCAGATAAGGTGGAATGTACCATCAATGGCTTGGGTGAGCGTGCGGGTAACACATCGCTGGAAGAAGTCGTGATGGCACTGAAGGTACGGGAAAACTACTACCAAAGCGGAACCAATATCAAGACGAAAGAGCTTCTGCGTACTTCGCGCTTGCTCACCTACTTGACAGGTCTCGATGTCCAGGTAAACAAAGCGATCACGGGTGATAACGCGTTTGCTCACTCATCCGGTATCCATCAGGATGGTTTGCTCAAGGATAAACAGGTGTACGAAATCATGTCGCCGGAGGAAGTAGGCGCAGACAGCATGGAGCTGATCCTGACCGCCCGTTCTGGACGCCATGCCTTCAAGAACGCTGTAGAAAAAATGGGCTTTGATGCAAGCGATGCCGAGGAGTTTGAAGAGCTGTTTGCGAAATTCCTCACCCTGGCTGATGCGAAAAAAGAAGTATACGACCACGATGTCTTTTATCTGGTGACCAACCACCGCACGATGGACACGCGAAACAGCCATCTGTACGAATTGGAATCCTTCCAAGTCGTGACCAATGACATGTATCCGACAGCGACAGTCAAGCTGAAGCGCGGGGAGGAAATCTTCAAGGAA
The DNA here is from genome assembly GCF_046622605.1 of Brevibacillus centrosporus. NCBI lineage: Bacteria > Bacillati > Bacillota > Bacilli > Caryophanales > Paenibacillaceae > Brevibacillus > Brevibacillus centrosporus. Next base: position 1,548,355 of record NZ_CP176856.1, read on the forward strand.
AGCGCGGTTGGAGACGGTCCGATCGATGCCCTGTACAGCGTCATCAAAACACTCGTGGGTCTTGATGTTGAGCTGAAGGACTACAAAATCAACAGCATGTCCCGCGGAAAGGAAGCGATCGGTCGCGTCAATATCCGCATCGAATACCAAGGCAAAACATACTCGGGTCGCGCGATGGACACCGACATTATCAAAGCCAGTGCGATGGCGTTCCTAAACGGAATCAATGCCGTGCTGCTGGATGTGGCAAACGAGAGCTTGAGCCTAGTGGAGCAGTCCTAAGAAGGTGTGTTCTCACAGAAGAAAGGTTGCTTGGTCCCCTTAGGGAGGCCAGCAACCTTTTTCTAGTCGTTCTGGGAGCGGAGGGTTCAATGCTTAAACTCCACATGATCAATACGGGCATTGACGAGAGTAAGCAGCTGCTCTGCCATGTACGCAGCCGAATATTTGAAATTCGTTTCCGCCCAGTACATGATCATTCCGATCGTAGCAGACATTTGATAGCTGAGCATGATTTCGTAATCGATCGGCGGGTCGGTTTTCTCCATTTCGATGTGCATGTCCCGGCGCATGGCTTCGCGCAGCTTGTGATTCATTTCAAAGTAGATGCTTTTGTCCACCGCGTGCAAGGCCATGAACACGTCCTTGTTCTTTTCGATATGGTCAAATAGCTGCAGGCTGGACGGATAGAATTGCGTGGCTTCCACTCGCTTCATCCCTTCGTAGGGGGCGAGCAGCGTGTTGGCAAAACCGTTCAGGAATTCCTCGCGAATATCTTGCAAGAGCTCCTCTTTGCCAAGATAGTGGTTGTAAAACGTTCCGCGATTATAGTCAGCTCGTTGTGCAATATCTTGAATGGTAACAGACTCATAGCCTTTTTCTAGAATCAGGGCGACAAAGGCCGATTTGATCGCTTGGCGTGTTCGTTTCGTTCTGCGGTCTAGTGGTTCCATTTTGGAAGGGATCCTGCCTTTATGGGATAGGTTTCCTCTATTATATCGCAACGGATACGGCAAATGAACTTGCATGGAAATTGAACAATTCGCACCGAAATGTACAAAATCGCAAGGATTCTAGACGTACGCTATTGCTCGTGTCGGGTAGTGGACAGTGGGCAAAGGAATGCTTATTGAGGGCTCCGCTGATCGAGAGGTATCCTAGAGTTGTAAGAGGAACGAATAAATCCGGATTTATCGCTCGAAAGAAAAGGCAAGAGAAAAGGAGCGAATACGCTATGAGTCAAACAACAGCAAAAACAGCCGTTATCACAGGGGCAGCAGGCGGCATCGGCAAAGAGCTTGCACGTCGCATGGCTGAACGCCGTGTCAATCTGGTGCTCGTCGATCTGAACGAGGATGCCTTGAAAGCAGTTGTACAAGAGTTGAACTTGGACGACACCCATTCCCTGATCGTCGCAGCTGACGTTTCGAAGGAAGAGGACGTTCAAAATTATGTGAATAAAGCTGTCGAGAAATTCGGCACCATCGATTATTTTGCGAACAATGCGGGTATTGAAGGCCCTATGGGAAATATCGACGAGCAAAGCGTGAAAGCACTTGATTTGGTATACAACGTAAACGTGCGCGGGGTTTTCCTGGGTCTGCACTATGTGATTCCTGTCATGAAAAAGCAGCAATCCGGTGCGATCCTGAACACTTCTTCTCTCGCAGGCTTGATGGGAGCGCCGGGCATGGCTCCTTATATCATGTCCAAGCATGCGGTGATCGGGCTGACCCGTGTAGCGGCCAATGAAGTCGCTTCCTACGGTATTCGCGTCAACGCTGTTCTGCCTGGAACCATCAACACCCGCATGATGCGCCAAATCGAGGCTAACTCCGGTGCAGCAGATCAGTATCAAGAAGCGAACAAAGCAGCTACTCCTTTGGGCCGCTATGGAGAACCACAGGAAGTTGCAGCCGTGATGAACTTCCTGCTCTCCGACGAAGCTTCTTTTGTGACCGCGTCCCTGTATACCGTAGACGGTGGTATGGTAGGCCAGTAAGATCGCTTGCTGATCCCGCTGCATCTTGAAAAGGAAGACCGAAAGCTCTTAAACCGAGCTTTCGGTTTTTTTGTGCACCCATTTCCTAAAAGATTCCAAATTTTGTATAATAGGGAGCGTGAGAAAAAAGAAGGGGGAAATCATGCAGCGAAGTCTTGTAGCGAGAATCATAGACTGTATCTTCTTGAGTATCGGGATCGCCGTGGTAGGCCTGATTGTGATGTTCTTTTCAGCCCTTTTGGGAGGGCTCACGTTTTATACGCTACTGACGGCAGCCATCACCATCGGAAGTATCACACTCGTCATTGTCTATATGTTTACGTCGATAAATCGGCGTCTGTTATCCAGGGTGATTATCGGATTTATTGTGCTAGGGGCTTTGTCAGTCGCAGGCCGCGAAGGCTTTCAAGCTTACGAGGCGAGCATTACCATGATGAGTGATCAGGATGTGGATCTGCAAGAATACAAGCCTTTTGCCGAGCATACCAAAGCCAAGAGACTGGAGCCGTCATCGAAGCTTGTCTTGCGGGATGACCTGCCACGACTGGATGGCGCCACAGCTCTGTATCCTTTGTATTCCGCTTTTGTTCAAGCGGTCTATCCCGAAAAAAATTACGATTTGTACGAGAGCGAAGTCATGGCAAATACGACTCCACAGGCATACGAGAACCTCATCAACGGAACGGTCGACATCATTTTTGCTGCCGGACCATCTGAAGAGCAGCGGGAGATGGCGAAAAATAAAGGGGTCGAGCTGACTCTGACCCCGATTGGCAAGGAAGCCTTTGTCTTTTTTGTCAATGCTGCAAACCCCGTAACGGGGCTGACGACCAAGCAAATACAGGATATTTACACAGGAAGTGTTACGGATTGGAGCGAGGTCGGCGGTAAGCCAGGGGCGATACAGGCGTTTCAACGCCCTGAAAACAGCGGCAGCCAAACGATGCTTCTGAAGGTCATGGGCAACAAACAACTGATGGCGGCACCCAGGGAGGATATAGCTTCTGGGATGGGAGGGATCATCAGTCAAACCGCCGATTATAAAAATTACAAAAATGCGATCGGGTACTCGTTTCTGTATTTCGCTACGGAAATGGTGCAGAACGGCAATATTCGCTTGCTAGAGGTCGATGGGGTAAAGCCGGACAAGCAGACTATTCGAGACGGCACGTATCCGCTCACCGCAGAATTTTATGCAGTGACTGACGGCAGCAGCAATCCACATGTCGGCCGCTTTATTGAGTGGATCCGCTCTTCCCAGGGACAGACGCTGGTCGAACAGACGGGGTATACACCAATGATCGATTCCCACTGATAGAAAAAATAAGAGAAGAACCAAAAGGAGGCTTCGCTATGTATCGAATCGGATTGATTGGCGATTACAATCCGGAGGTGGTCGCGCATGGTGCTATTCCTCGAGCAATCGAGCTGGCTGCAAAAGACTTGGGAAAACAAGTGGAGGTCGAATGGATTTTGACTCCTAGACTTTTGCAGGCACCCCCTGAAGAAGTACTTTCCGATTTTGATGGTCTATGGGCGGTTCCAGGAAGTCCCTATAAGAGCAAGGAGGGCGTCCTTCAGGGGATCTCGTATGCCCGGGAGAACCTGATTCCTTTTCTGGGGACTTGCGGTGGGTTTCAGCACATGGTTATTGAATTCGCCCGCAACGTACTGGGTCTGGCAGAAGCTGATCATGCAGAGGACAATCCAGCTGCGTCTCTCTTGATTGTCGCGCCACTCACATGCTCGGTCAGTCAGCAAACCCACATCTTTACCTTAACGGAAGGTTCCCGGATTGCCAGAATATACGGAAGGCCGGAAATCGCCGAACAATACGGAACCTGTAACTACGGAGTCAATGCAGCGTATACAGCAAAGCTTGAGGAAGCAGGGCTCTGCGTCGGCGGGATCGATACCAAAGGAGAGGTACGGCTCATGGAGTACGTCCAGCATCCTTTTTTCATAGGCACGCTGTTTCAGCCGGAGCGCTCTGCCTTTCAGGGAATGGTGCATCCGTTACTCAAAGAATTTGTCTTTCAGGCGACTCAGCAGGCAAAAGGCGAGTAAACGTCTGAATGGCAAGCCTTGTGGGTATTTTAAGTTGCGTGTGGGTTTGCTATGATGTGGGAATGAAATTGTAAATTGTACTTAAAAAGGATGGAAGAATGATGAAAAAGAAGATGGTTCTCGTGCTAGACGTGGAAGTGAATCAAGATATCGATATGCAAAAGCTCGCCGATGAGATGTCCAAAGCGATCAGCACGGTAAGCGAAATCAAGCTGCAGGATGTTGTGCTTTTTGACAACGACGAGTCCAGTGCAGATAAATGGGTAGCGAATATGGATGTGAGCGCGAAGTAACCATGAAAAAAATCAGCAGCGGGAGTGTCCTTGGCAAAGCCTACTTCCTGTCCTATCTTCAGCTGGTGATGAACTCCAGGGGATTTGATCTGGATCAAGCCACTGCGTATACATTGCAAACTTTTTTTCAAGGGGATCTGTGCGCTTTTGGACAACAAACATACGAAAATTACCTGAGTGCTGTTGATGAGCTGCGGGGGTAAACCCGACACTTATCAAGTAGGGGAGAGGTATGGGGGGAATTCTTTTTCAAACAACTCCTGAACCTCTTCCTCGTATTGACAGAAAAAAACAGGACTGCTATAAAAATAGTGAGTAGCACTCTGTTGCTGAGAGTGCTAATTGCTTTTTCAACGAGCATACTTACGAAAATTCAAGCCTGTCTACATTAGAAGGGAGAGATTCGAATGGAAAAGAAGCAGTTTCAAGCTGAATCCAAGCGCCTCTTGGAAATGATGATCAACTCCATTTACACCCAAAAGGAGATCTTTTTGCGTGAGCTGATCTCCAATGCCAGCGATGCCATTGACAAGATGTACTACAGAGCGCTCACCGATGATAGCCTGGTCTTTGACAAAGACAGCTACTACATCAAAGTGATCGCCGACAAGGATAACCGGACACTGACGATCCGAGACACCGGGATCGGGATGACAGCGGATGAGCTGGAAAGTCACCTTGGGGTCATCGCAAAAAGCGGCTCTCTCGCTTTCAAAAAGGAAAACGAAACAAAAGACGGTCACACGATCATCGGGCAATTCGGGGTCGGATTCTATTCCGCTTTCATGGTGGCGGATGTCGTCACCGTGATCAGCCGGGCTGTTGGCAGTGACACCGCGTACAAATGGGAATCGACAGGAGCAGATGGCTATACGATCGAGCCGGCCGCTAAAGACGCTGTAGGTACGGACATCATCCTGAAAATCAAGGAAAATACGGAGGATGAGAACTACGACGAGTATTTGGACGAATACCGTCTCAAAGCGATCATCAAGAAATACTCCGATTTCATCCGTTACCCGATCAAAATGGATGTGTCCAGCAGCAGGCTTGTGGAGGGCAGCGAGAGCGAATACGAAGAGGTAACCGAAGAGACGCGCATCAACAGTATGGTGCCGATCTGGCGGAAAAACAAAAGCGAGCTGACCGACGACGATTACGAGCAGTTCTACCAGGAAAAACGCTACGGCTTTGACAAGCCCCTGAAGCATCTGCATGTCAGTGCAGACGGAGCTGTCGTGTATCAGGCCATTCTCTTTATCCCGGAGAACATCCCGTTTGATTTCTACTCCAAGGAGTATGAAAAAGGGCTGGAGCTGTATGCCAATGGCGTTTTGATCATGAACAAGTGTGCGGATCTGCTCCCAGACTATTTCAGCTTTGTCAAAGGAATGGTCGATTCCGAAAGTCTGTCGCTGAACATCTCCCGGGAAATGCTCCAGCATGACCGCCAGCTGAAGCTGATCGCCAAAAACATCCAGAGCAAGATCAAAAATCTGCTGCAGACCATGCTGAAAAACGAGCGCGAGAAGTACGAACAGTTCTACCAAGCATTTGGCAGACAGCTCAAATTCGGCGTGTACAGCGACTTTGGCATGAACAAGGACGTATTGCAGGACCTGCTCCTGTTTACCTCCTCCAAGGACAAAAAGCTGGTCACCCTGGATGAATACGTGTCCAGAATGCCGGAAGACCAAAAGTACATCTACTACGCTTCCGGGGAGTCCAACGAACGGATCGAGAAGCTGCCACAGACGGAGCTCGTCCTGGAAAAAGGCTACGATATCCTGTACTTTACCGAGGATATCGACGAGTTTGCAGTCAAGATGCTCCAGAAGTACAAGGATAAAGAATTCAAATCCGTATCTAGCGGCGACTTGGGCATCGAAGCAGACGACAATGATAAAAATACGGATGCAGAAAACGAAGCAAACAAAGAGCTGTTTGACTACATGAAGAACCTCCTCGCCGGAAAAGTCAGCAACGTGCGAGCGTCTAAACGTTTGCGCTCCCATCCTGTTTGCTTGACGACAGAGGGCGAGATCACCATCGAGATGGAAAAAATCTTGAACGCCATGCCGAACAATCCGAATGTGAAAGCGGACAAGGTGCTGGAGATCAACGTCAACCACGAGGTATTCCAATCGCTGAAGGCTGCGCTGGCAAACGACAAGGAGAAGCTGGATCTGTACACTGCTCTCTTGTACAACCAGGCGCTGCTCATCGAAGGCTTGCCGCTGCAGGACCCAGTCGAATTTACAAACGATATTTGCAAGATTATGGTGTAAGGGGAAAAGCAAAAGGAAAAGCCTCTTGGTCAGCCAAGGGGCTTTCTTCATGATGCATAACCGTACCAATAATTAGGAATCCTTAAAAAAAGCAATCAGGAGATGGGTTCTCCTACCTTTCCGAAATGGACAGCTAGAAGTAGCAGAGAGGAAGAGGAGCGGAAGTGGCAAACAAAGAGTTGAAAAGAGGTTTGGAAGCCAGACATATCCAAATGATCGCGCTCGGTGGGACGATTGGTGTCGGGTTGTTTATGGGGTCTGCAAGCACAATTAAATGGACAGGCCCATCCGTCATGCTGGCGTATGCAATTGTAGGAATTTTTATTTTTCTCATCATGCGAGCGATGGGCGAGATGCTGTACGTAGAGCCGAGCACAGGTTCCTTTGCTACATTTGGTCACAAGTACATCCATCCCATTGCCGGTTATCTCACAGCTTGGAGCAACTGGTTTCAGTGGGTGGTTGTAGGCATGTCCGAAATTATTGCGGTAGGAACCTATATGCAGTACTGGTTTCCCGATCTTCCGCCGTGGATACCTGGCATTATCGCCATGGTGATTCTGGGAGCGGCGAATCTGTTCTCGGTAAAATCATTTGGAGAATTTGAATTCTGGTTTGCCATGATTAAGATCGTAACGATCGTCGTGATGATTATTATCGGTTTGGGCTTGATTTTCTTTGGAATTGGCAACGGAGGAAACGCGATCGGATTGTCCAACCTATGGGCACACGGAGGCTTCTTTACCGGTGGCTGGTCAGGCTTCTTTTTTGCTCTTTCATTGGTGATCGGGGCTTACCAAGGCGTCGAGCTGATCGGGATTACCGCAGGTGAGGCAAAGGAGCCTCGAAAAACACTGACGAGTGCAATCCAAAGCATTATCTGGCGCATTTTGATCTTCTATATCGGAGCGATTTTTGTCATTGTCACGGTGTACCCATGGAACGAGCTGCAGGCGATTGGCAGTCCGTTCGTGGCGACGTTTGCCAAAATCGGGATTACCGCTGCTGCAGGTGTTATCAACTTCGTGGTGATTACCGCAGCGATGTCTGGCTGTAACAGCGGCATCTACAGCGCGGGTCGAATGCTATATACACTCGGTGTAAACGGTCAGGCCCCGAAAGTTTTTACGAAGCTGTCTGTGAATGGCGTACCGCTATTGGGAACCATCGGCGTACTCATCGGGTTGTTTGTTGGTGTTATCTTGAGCTACATTGCTCCCGAAAACCTGTTTGTGTATGTCTACAGCGCAAGTGTGCTGCCGGGTATGGTACCGTGGTTTGTCATCCTGATCAGCCAAATCAATTTTCGGAAAGCCAAGGGAGCAGAAATGGACAAGCATCCATTCAAAATGCCCTTTGCCCCAGTGACGAACTACGTGACGATTGTCTTTTTGCTGCTGGTTCTCGTCGGCATGTGGATCAATGATGAGACGCGTGTCTCCCTCATTGCGGGGCTCGTGTTCATGGCGACTGTCGTCATCAGCTTCTATGCGTTTGGGATCAGCAAGGCGAAGCCATTGAGCACGCAGACAGATGATGAATATTAAAAAATAGGGACAGAGGCAGTCAGGGTCTTTTATGGAGTCCCTAGCTGCAGCTGTCCTTTTTATTCGCAACGATTCTCCGCGGTTGCGAGATCCTTATTCTTTTGCATACCAGTACAGGGCATAATCGGTCATGGTAGAGGCATAATCTGCTTGGCGCAGCATGGCGCTAATGTTTCCCCGATGATAGGTAGCGTGCGTGATGATATTCATAAGAATCTCGGTGTAGCTCGTTTCACGAACCCTCGTGTAAGGATTGTCGAGGACAATGTTTTGATCCAAATCGTCGTGGGCGCTGATGAACCCCCGGTACTTTTGCGCGACCTCGTGAAAGAATACTTCCAGTTCTTCGAGGGTTTTCGCTTCCAGCTGCTCCATTTGAGAGAGGTTGGCTGCCATTGCGTCCTTCATTTCCGCTCCCTTCATAATTTCGATCCACGTGGAGTCGACGAGATAAACATGGACAAGCGTCTTTGCGATCGTAGGAAAAACGCTTTTCATTTCCTGGGTGTACAGCTCGCGGGGTACTTCCTTCAAACGATTGATCAAGGTTTGATTGGCCCATACGTGATAATCGTACATCGTGATAACATGGTTGCTCATTGTGTTCGCCTCCTGAATCTTTGATGGCTTAATTGTATGGGCTCTTGCCTGACAAAAGCTGTCAGTAGATCGAAAACTTTTCACCAGATCGTTGGTATGGTAACGAGATGGGATAAGTGTAAAATAATAAGCATGAAAATAACGAGGCAACTCGGCCATTCGTGACAACTAGGAGAGAAGAACATGCATCCACTTCGCCCTTCCATGACGGTAGAAGAAGCTGTCGCCCATTTTTCTCCCGGCAGTGCGGAAGTTCAGGAGGTCTATAACGAGGAAGACGAATTTGTCGGCTATTTGACTGTGGAGTCGATTTCCCTAGCGATGCAGAGAGGGGAGCTGACCCGGCCGATTTTGGAGTTCGTGGTTCCCGAGGTATCCTTGCAAGATCAGGAGCAGCAGACGAGCTCACGATCGCAGCTGCACGCCTTTTTTCAAAGTCCGATAAGTGGCATCATTTTCAATTCGTTGTACGATGGTGTCTACATCACGGATGACGTGGGCATCACGTTGTTTATCAATCAAGCCTATCAGCGAATTACCGGGATCAGCGAAGAAGAAGTTAAGGGCGTGCACATGGAGGCGCTGATCAAGCAGGGCATCATTTCTGTATCTGCGTCTTTGGAAACGATCCGTACGAAGCGGCCTGTGACCCTCATCCAAACCATTCGGAATGGCAGGAAAATCATCGTGTCCGCTACGCCGGTTCTGGCTCCTAACAAAGAAATCTTGTACGTCATCAGCAGTGTGCGGGACATCACGGAGCTGATTCGACTCAAGCACGAGCTGGACAGCCAGAAGCTGCGGAGGCAAAGCCTGAAGGAAGACGCCCTCGAGCGACCCGCACTTGGGCAGGGCAATATCGTGGTAGGGCCAGCCACAAGATCGTTATTTCAGCTGGCAGAAAAAGTGGCAAAGACAGATGCAAAAGTGCTGCTGCAGGGCGAGACCGGGGTAGGAAAAAGCATGATCGCCAAGTATATCCACTCCCGAAGCGCGCGCAGCAAGGAGACATTCATGGAGCTGAACTGCGCGGCGATTCCTGGACATCTGGTCGAAGCGGAGCTGTTCGGTTATGAGCCAGGCTCATTTACAGGCGCGCTTAAGAGTGGGAAAGTGGGGATTCTCGAGAGTGCACACCGGGGAACGCTGTTTCTGGATGAAATCGGCGATCTGCCGCTCGAGCTGCAGGTCAAGCTGCTGAAGGTCGTGGAAGAAAGCCAGTTTATGCGGGTAGGATCCACGGAAGTGCGCCATGTCGATGTCCGGATCATTACGGCTACACATCGGGATTTGGCAACGCTTGTACGGGAAGGGCTGTTTCGGGAGGACTTGTATTATCGGTTGAACATCGTCACCTTTGAAGTTCCTCCGCTGCGCAACCGCAAAGAAGAAATCGTTCCGTTGCTCGAAACGTATTTGGGCAAATTCAACGAAAAATATCAGGAAAACAAGACGATGACGCTGGAATGCTACGAATGGCTGACCAACTACCAATGGCCGGGCAATATCCGGGAGCTGGCGAATCTGGTTGAGCGGCTCGTGGTTACGACCTATCATGATTCGATTGATGTCGGTGACTTGCCGTCCTTTCTGCAGCAGGTATTTCCAACTTCCGAGCCTGCTTCCCTCAAGGATGCTGTCGCCAGGCTGGAGCGGACCATGATTACGAATGCAATTCAGGCCCATGGGACGACCAGAGCGGCAGCCGAAGCTTTGGGAATCAGCCAAAGTGCCATCGTCCAAAAAATGAAGAAGCTCTATTTGCGAGTAGAAAACGAATCGAGGTAGATGACTTTGATTCGTTTTCTACTCATTTTTGTGATTGCGACTGTTTTTGAGAACGGGTTCATTTTGTCAGAAAATGACTTGAAGCCAGTAGTACCAACCTATACAGGACGCCGGTTTTTATTGCAGCGCTTTCAGAAAAGACATCAAATGTTCACGGTTTTTTCTGGTTGGCATGGAAGTTGCGTATAGATAGCTGCATAGACGAAAGGAGAGAACAGCATGAATATCTCGACATTTGCAGCAGCGAACAAATTGGTTACAGGGCGGGATTCCCTGCAGCAGCTTCCCGAAGAAATTGCTCGACTGGGTGTGCAACGACCTCTGATTGTAACAGACAAAATCTTGATCCAAGCAGGCGTGGTTGCACAGGTGGAAGAGCTTCTTCCGATGAAGGCCGGCATTTTCCCTGACGTAAATCCAGAGCCGGAAATTGAGATCGTGGCCCAATGTGTTCAAATGATCCGGGAAGGCAATTACGATGGTCTGATTGCCGTAGGCGGCGGCAGCGCGATCGATATCGCAAAAGCTTCTTCGGTAATGTCAACAAATGAAGGCAGCATCGAATTGTACTTCGGTACCAATCTGGTCAAGAAGCCGGGTCTGCCACTTGTAGCGATTCCAACAACTGCAGGGACGGGCTCTGAAGTGACCAACATCTCGATTTTGTCCGACACCAAAGAACAAGTGAAGAAAGGGATTGTAAGCCCTTACCTGCTGCCGGACGTGGCGATTGTCTCTCCGATCATGACGCTGACCTGCCCTCCAAGCGTTACAGCTGCGAGCGGTGTGGATGCCCTGGTTCATGCAGTAGAAGCGTACATTTCCAAATTTGCGTCTCCTGTTACGGATGCCCTGGCGATCGGTGCGATGAAGCTGATCGCGGTTCACCTGCCAAAAGCGTACGCTTCCCCGGACAACATCGAGTCTCGTGAAGCGATGATCACCGCTTCCCTGATGGCTGGCCTAGCTTTCGGAAACGCAGGCGTAGGTGCTGTGCATGCGCTGGCTTACCCGCTCGGTGGACGTTATCATATGGCGCATGGCGTGAGCAACTCGCTGCTTTTGCCTTATGTCATGAAGTGGAACAAGATTGCGTGCCTGGAAAAGCTGCGTGATGTAGCTGTAGCGCTGGGTGAAAACGTAGAGGGTTTAAATGCGGATCAAGCGGCTGATGCGGCGATTGAAGCGATGACTCGTCTGTGCCGTTACGTAGAAATCCCGCAGTCTTTGCGCGAATTCAATATTCCGGAATCAGCAGTGGTGGAAATGGCAGAAGAAGCGATGAAACAGACTCGCCTCTTGAAAAACAATCCTCGGACCTTGCGGAAAAAAGATATGGAAGACATCTATCGAGCAGCATATTAAGAGGGGGAAGTTCCATGAAATGGAAGCAAAGAAAGGAAGGCGCTGAGGCGCCTTACATCCCGGCAGGCCCGTTTAAGCTTCGTTTGCCGTTTCTTCACTACCGGTTTGAATGGCCCGACTATGTGCAAGGGCTGTTCATGTGCGCGGTAGATCTGGGAGCGATCACGCTTTTGGCGGATCATCTGGGCATGCCGTTTGAAGTCGGCTTGGCCATCGTCATTTTAAATGGTTTCATGTACTTGCTGCACCATCTGCTCGGGGACCCGGTCATTCCAGGCTGGATCACCCCGGCTATTCCGCTGATCGTCCTGTTCGTCGAGCAGTTCCCGGAAGGGCCGGAGCGCATTTACGCCCTCATCGCCTTCCAGATGTCACTCGGGATATTATCCATTCTCCTAGGCGTTACTGGTCTGGCGAAAAAAGTCGTGAACTTTGTACCGAATGCCATCAAGTCGGGGATCATCCTCGGAGCCGGGATCGGCGCGATTACGTCTATTTTTGAAAAAGGCGGGAAGTTTGATGTATTCCCGTATACCATTGCCATTTGTATCGGTTTTTGCTTTTATCTGGTCTTTTCCAAGCATTTTGAAGCTCTGAAAGTAAAAGGCAAGGGCTGGGCCCTCATCGGTAACCTGGGAATCCTGCCTGCGATTCTGCTGGCGGTATTCGTAGCTCCCCTTTTTGGTGAAGCGAAATGGCCCGATATTCAATGGGGCTTCAGTAAACCTGACTTTGCTGCACTGTGGTCGCAATACACGATTTTTGGATTAGGGTTTCCGAACTGGTCGTACTTCTTGACGGCGATTCCGGCCGTATTTGCTACGTACCTCGTCGTATTTGGTGACGTGCTGAAAACGAAAGCGCTTTTATCGGAATCCGATGCGGTACGTGCCGATGAGAAAGTCGATTACAATGCGGACCGTGCGCACATGATCTTTGGTGGACGCAACTTCATCATGAGCCTCATCGGCCCAGACATCACGATGTGCGGTCCGCTGTGGGCTGCGATGCAGGTAGTTGTGGTAGAGCGTTTCAAAAAAGGGAAAAAGGCGATGAACTCCTTCTTTGGGGGAGCAGGTTCCTTCCGCTGGGGTACCAATACAGGTCTGCTCTTGCTCCCGATCGTGAGTCTGGTACAGCCGATCTTGGGTGTAGCCGTGGCTTTGACTCTGCTGGTTCAAGGGTATGTAAGCGTACGCATTGGTGTCATGCAGGCGCGTAGCCAGCGTGACCTCGGAATCGCGGGTGTCGTCGGTGCTGTTCTCGTAATCAAAGGCGCTTCTATGGCATTTGCAGCGGGGATCTTGCTTTGTGTCCTTCTTTACGGTAAAGATTGGTTACGTGGAGAAAAAGAAAAGCTGTTTGCAGCAAACGAAGGTGAGAAAGTCAGCTTGAAGGAGGAGAAAGCATCTTGAAACAAACAGAAATGAACATGGGCATATATGTGAACGGGGAATGGGTCAAGCTGTCCAAAACGATCCCAGTACTCAACCCCGCTACGCTTGTGGAAGTCGGCAGCGTACCGGATGCAGGTGCAGTCGAAGCCAAGCAAGCCGTTGATGCGGCACATGAAGCGTTCAAGACATGGTCGAAAACGACAGCGTATGAGAGGGCAGCTCTCTTGGAGCGTTGGCATCAAGTGATCGAATCCCGTCTGGATGAGATCGCACTGATTATGACGCTGGAACAAGGCAAACCGCTGGCAGAAGCAAAAGGCGAGGTGCAATATGCCAACAGCTATATCAAATGGTACGCGGAGGAAGCAAAACGGATTTACGGAGAAACCATCCCGGCTTCTTCCGGCTCCAAGCGGATTCTGGTGCAAAAACAGCCAGTGGGTGTCGTAGCGGCCGTGACGCCGTGGAACTTCCCGGCGGCGATGATCGCACGCAAAATCGCACCAGCCCTGGCAGCAGGCTGCACAACGGTTTCCAAGCCAGCTGAGCAAACACCGCTTACGGCGCTTTTACTCGCAGAGTGCGCCCATGAAGCCGGAATTCCAGCGGGTGTCATCAACATCCTGACGACCTCCAACGCAGGAGAGCTGGTCGACGTCTGGATGGAGGATTCCCGCGTGAAGAAAATTACCTTCACCGGATCGACGCCAGTAGGCAAAATGCTGATGCGCAAAGCCGCAGACAATGTGAAAAAGGTCTCCCTGGAGCTTGGCGGATTGGCACCGTTCATCATCACAGAGGACGCCAACATCGGGGAAGCGGTGAAAGGCTTGATGCTCTCCAAATTCCGCAACGCGGGTCAAACCTGCATTTGCGCAAATCGTATCTACGTGCATGAAAAGGTGAAGGATGCGTTCCTTACCGCTTTCACAAAAGCCGTAGCAGAGCTTCGCGTTGGAAACGGGACGGAAGCAGGCGTGGAGATCGGTCCACTCATCGATGATCGCGCTGTAAGCAAGGTACAGCACCAGATCGACGATGCATTGGCAAAAGGTGCTACGCTGCACGGCAGCCCGGTATTGGAAGGAAGCACTGGCTACTTCATGAAGCCAGTGGTTCTCTCCGGTGTAACCGATGAAATGGTGTGCATGCAGGAAGAAACCTTTGGTCCAATCGCGCCAGTCAGCACGTATACAGACGATCAGGAAGTGGTGGAGCGCGCGAACAATACGCCATTTGGCCTGGCCGCATACGTCTTTACCCAGTCCTTGACCAAAGCCTTCTACTTCTCTGAAAATCTCGAGTACGGCATCGTGGGTGTCAACGACGGTGGGCCATCAGTGGCACAAGCTCCGTTTGGCGGGATGAAAGAAAGCGGTCTCGGACGTGAGGGTGGTCATCACGGGATCGAAGAGTATTTGGAAGTGAAATACGTTTCTTTGGCCTTAATTTAAACAAGCGGTTCAAAGTATGTATTGCATAAGGAAAGCAGCTTCGGGATCAAGACCGACGCTGCTTTTTTCATTTTGTCCCCCATCCGGCTATAAAGGAAGAAACGCACCCGCTGCGTCAAAGGACAGAGCGGATGCGTTGGGAGACCGTGCTACGCAAAGAGAGGGAAAGCTACGCTCTCGGACTTACGAGAATTTTCACCTGATTTTTTTCCTTCAGCAGGGCTTCAAAGCCTTTTTCCACGACATGGTCGAGCTTGATGCGCTGGGTAACCAGCTTCTCGGCAGGGAAGAAGCCTTTTTCCATCAGCTTGATGACGGCTGGGAAAACATTGCGGTAGCCGATGATCCCTGTCATGCTGCGCTCCTTCATGACGATGTGGTTCGGTTTGATTGGCGCTTCTCTTTCGAAGATGCTGACAATCATGATTTGACCGGCGATTTTTGTAGACTCGATCGCTTGTGTGAGCACAGGAGGAACCCCAGTCACTTCAAAAGCGATATCCGCACCGCCGCCTGTCCGTTTGTGAATCTCCGAAACGACGTCGTATTCTTTCGGGTCGATGACGATCGCACCGAGCTCTTCTGCTTTTTGCTTGCGCTCTGGAGAAAGCTCGACTGCGTAAATTTCGGACGCGCCGGAAGCCTTTAATGCTTCGATCACCAAAAGGCCAATCGGACCTGTACCGAAGACGACAGCTTTATCGCCGACCTTCAGCTGGCTGGAGCGTACTGCGTAAAGGGCAACAGCGGATGGTTCAACCAGAGCGCCTTGCTCATAGGAGACGCTGTCCGGAATTTTATGGACCATGTGTTCATCGCAAGCCACGTATTCGGAGAAGCCTCCGCCACCGCCTGCCAAACCGAGGAAGCCCATTTTTTCGCACAGATTGTATTTGCCTTGCTGGCAAGCCGGGCATGTCCCGCAAGCAAAAACAGGCTCAACGACGACGCGGTCGCCTACCTGGATGGAAGTGACACCCTCACCGATCTCCACGACCTGCCCAGAAAATTCATGCCCCATCACGATCGGTGCTTTTTCGTTCGTCAGTGGGTGAGCAGTGCCCTCGGGAATGAAGATCGGGCCCGCTACGTATTCGTGCAGGTCGCTGCCGCAAATGCCGCACCATTCCACGCGGATTTTTACTTTTCCTGTAAGCGCTTGAGGTTCTGAAATCGTTTCCAAGCGCAAGTCTTTTAGGCCATGCCATCTGAGTGCTTTCATATCTGCCATCTCCTTGGTGGTTTCTAATAAGAAAATGAAATCAGAGAAATAGAATAGGAAACGTTTCCGGAATTAATATGTCATAACTTTGCTACCTTGTCAATTCGATTTGTGGATAACGAGGGGGGCAAAGTATCGAAGCAATCGTGCTGTTTCGGCGATGGAGCAGCAGGCACGAGAAGTGGCTCGGTGCTTGGCTCGCTGCGTCTGTCAGGCATTTGAATGTGGTATAATAGGGAGAAAAAGTGGACGATGTTTCGTCAGACCGAAAACGATTCCAAAATGGAAAGGAACACTCTCTCTTGACCACAAAGAAGAAAGTAACGATAGAGGATGTAGCGAAGCGGGCGGGGGTAGGGATTGCCACCGTTTCACGCGCCATTAATGACAGCGGGGGCATCAGTCAAAAGACCAAAGCCATGATCCTGCAGGTGATTGAGGAAATGGGCTTTACGCCCAATACGTCCGCGCAGAGCTTAAAGGTGAGGCAGACTCACCAAATCGCGTTGGCGGTGCCGGATATCCGCAACGCGATCATCCCGGAAATCGCTTGGTCCGTGGAGCAGACAGCCAAGCAGCACGGCTACCGCGTCGTGCAGATCAACACAGCCGGCAACGCCCGGGCGGAGCTGGAGATTGTGCGCGAAGTCAAAAAGCTGCATGTGGACGGACTGATCATCATGCCGCTCGCGTATCCGAAAACCTTGGTGGATTTGATCAACAAGGCGACGGTTCCTGTGTCGATTATCAATTACGGAAAAAAGCTGGATGACAACGTCAAGGCGGATATTGTCAGCCTTGCAAGCCAGGAAGGCCGGCTCGTCATGGAGCATCTGATCAAGATCGGACGGACAAGGAT
Organism: Brevibacillus centrosporus; assembly: GCF_046622605.1. Lineage (NCBI taxonomy): Bacteria > Bacillati > Bacillota > Bacilli > Caryophanales > Paenibacillaceae > Brevibacillus > Brevibacillus centrosporus. The sequence continues at coordinate 1,565,237 of NZ_CP176856.1, forward strand.
CGCCTACGCAGGAGCGCCGAAAAACAAAATCGAGGAACGGTACTTCGCCTATGAGCAGTCTTTGCCACAGGTCGATCCGTCCCTCGTCTACTTTGGGGAAGATTTTTCATTTGAGACAGGCTTGCGTGCTGCCGATTACTTTTACAGCTTGAAGCATATGCCCGACGCCATTTATGCCGTAAACGACATGGTGGCCATCGGGATCGTGAATCGGTTCAAGGAGCTGGGAGTTCGAGTACCTGAGGATGTGGCCGTTGTCGGGATTGACAACAACCTCTGGACAACGGTAACAAGCCCGCAGATCAGCTCTGTTTCCATTATGGGGGATGAAGTAGCTCGACTTGCCACCGAGCTGCTGATGAAGCGGCTTCGCGAGCACGGAGCGGGCGAGTATGAACGCGTACAGTTCGAGCCGCGGCTGATTGTGCGGGAATCGAGCGTGGCAGTCATTCGCCAGTCCCCTGCAAGCATGTAGTGGAAAGAGGGAAGTATCCTTACTTTCCTCTTTCCCAAGCTTCGGCGAGCAGTTCTCCGTTAATAGCCACAGCAGCCATAGAGCCGAGGGCGGCAGCAAAGATCAACTGGTATTTGTCTGACGCGGAATCACCTGCACTGTAAATACCGGGCACGCTTGTCTTGCCGAGGGCATCGACGACAATGGTGCCTGCGTCGGTGATCTGGCAGCCCATTTTTTGTGGCAGGTCTGAGCCGGTTGCAAGCTTGGGGGCAAAGAAGATCCCTGTGCAGGGGATTTCGGTACCGTCTTCCAGCAGCACGTGCTTCACCATTCCATCCTGTGATTCAATTCGCTGGATCGGAGCGGAAAAGACAGGAACGCCATGCTGTCTGAGGTCTTCTCGTTCCTCTTCTGTCCATTCATCGTCTCCATGGGTGCAAAGGGTAAAGTGATCGGTCCAGCCTGCTATCGTTTTTGCCAGATGCAGCGCTCGAGAGCCTTTTGCAATGAGCACGAGCGGCTGATCACGCAGCTCCCAGCCATCACAATACGGGCAGACAAAGGCGCTTTTTCCATATACCTCGGACAATCCATCTATGTCTTGTGGAAGGTCTTTCATGCCGACTGCAAAAAGCAGTTTCTTGCTGTGAAAGTCCACACCTTGTGCAGTCGTAACAGTAAAATCGCCATCGGAACCAGCCGCTGCGACGACCTGCTCATCCACAAATTGGACGGAAGGATAAGCAGCAATTTCTTCCCTCGCCATTCGCCGAAATTCGCCTGGCTCGATTCCGTCGCGCGTCAGAAAGCCGTGAGACTCCCGTGTTACCCGATTCCGCGGCAGCCCCGCATCGATTACTGCTACACGTTTCCTTGCTCTTCCCAAGACAAGCGCCGCGCTCATGCCAGCAGGTCCGCCTCCAATAATGACAACGTCCATTTTCTTCTGCTCATTCATAATTAATCAACGCCTTTCTGGATCGTTAATATCCATAATGAAAGCACAAGAAGATCATGCCTTCTTGTTTCCAGCCCGGCTCCCTCTCTGTGCCGCTGCGTCCAATACACCCTGAATCGTATGCTGCTCCAAATAGCTATGCAAATGCATTTCGGCGCCGATCATCACTTTCTTGACCAAGCATTCCTCGCTGTCCATATCGTAGATGGCATCGGGAGTGGATTCTTCCCCGTGAAAGCACTCGTACAAATGCTGTCTGCCTTCGACGACCTGGATGACATCGAGAAACGTGATCCGATCAGCTGACCTGGCCAGCTCATAGCCGCCACTCGCACCGGTTACGGCACGAACGATGCCATCCTGGCGTAGCTTGGACATGATTTTGGATAAATAGCTTTCCGAGACGTCGAGTGCAGCTGACAGCTCCTTGATCCCGACGTACTGACCAGAATCTTTTTGAGCCAGGTGGATGAGGGCATGCAGGGCATAGCCTGTGCTTTTGGTGTATTGCATGAGAGAGGCCGCCTTTCGTTATCGTGCAAATTTCATTATGGATCGTTAATATCCATAATAGAGGGTCCGCACCCATATATCAAGTCCCTCCTAACCTTTCCATGGAATTCCACCATTGCCCTATAGGAGAAAGCAAGCATTTGGGAGAGAGCCGCAATATGCTATGGAATGACGATTCGTCGATAGTCTATCTCGCCCGATACCAATGGGAAGGGAGTGCATAGGTGGTGAACACACAATCTTGTATCAAGGCTCCCTGCTCGGGGACAAAGCCTTGTCAGAAACAGCCGAAGCAAAAGCCCAAGAAGAAGCCACAGAGCTGTCCGCAGCAATGCACCCAGCAAACGACCGCCCTATTAAATCAGCAAAAAGCGAAGCTGAACAAAAACCTGAAGCGTCTGAAAAAGCGTATCAAGCGCAGGATCAAGGATCGGGAAAAGCAGCTGAGAAAACGACTCAAAAAGCGTCTGAAAAAACGGGAGCGAAAATTGCGGAAGGAAATCAACAGACGCATTGCGAAATTGCTGAGAAACCAGGAAAATGCGAGCTGTGCCTATGCGCTGTATGAGATGTTCGGAAACCGCACTGTGCAAATCCAGACGGTCACAGGGAACACGATCATTGGAACCATGACGGCTCCGCTGTCTCCTGAGCTGGTCCAGGTGAGCACGGCGACGGGCATAGTGGCGGTTCCTTGCAGCAGTATTAGCTCGATCTCGATTATTTCTTAGATTGAACGATATTCAACCTTGTTGATCGGCTTTTCGTTAATCGCTATAATCAAAGATGAACAAGTGGAGAAGGGGATGTTTGTCATCGATCTGACCAAAATTGGGAAACGCATTCGCCAGGCGCGCTTGAGCCAGGGCTTCACCCAGCAAGAGCTAGCGGACAAATGCGGATTTACCAAGAGCCTTTTATCAAAAATTGAAAACGGACAAACAGCTTCTGCCGTGGCGACCTTGTCAAAAATAGCGATTCATTTGAAAACGCCGCTCGCATGGTTCCTAGAAGAAGACCGAAACGATTACCTCGTATTGTCTCCGCAAGGGCAACGTACATCCAAACTCGGAAGCAAGGAAATGGGCTATTTGTACGAAACGCTGGCCAATCGCTCTCGCTTTAGCAAAATCGAACCTGTCCTGGTCACGGTTCCTGTCGATATGCCGACGACCGAGCCGTTTACCCATCCGGAAGAAGAGTTCATCTATATTGTGAGTGGGACGATTATTTTATATTACGACGGCGACAAGCATATTCTCGAGGAAGGCGATACGGCGTACTTTGCCGGAAGCAAGCCACACATCTTCCTGCCGTACGGGGATGAGGAAGCCAAGGTGCTGAGCGTGTTTATCCAGCCATCCTCCTGATCGATAGGGGCAGTAAAAATAGCATTCTACCGAAGAAAAGTACAGCCAAAAGACAAGGCTGTGCTTTTTTGGTCGTTAGGCTAATATAAATGAATAAGCTTGACAATTCTGTTAATTCAAAATACTATGAGCTTAGGTGATAATTGGATCCAATATACAGGATTCAATATATGCGCATCTTTGGATCTCTTATCGCGAAGAAAAAGGCATGTCTGGAGGTGGTTCATCAAGAGAGCAGATCTAGTGAAGGGAAAAGGAATGGAAATCACTTTTCAAGGAGATGAACGTTCATGTCAAAACCGAAATTGTTCGTTCTAGATACTGGCAGAATGCAAATGGACAAAGGCTTTATGGTCTCGATGTACAATCCGGCATCTGTGCTCAACCCGAATCCTCCTGCTGAGTTTATTGAATTTCCAGTCTATGCTGTCTTGATTGACCACCCCGATGGAAAGATTCTTTTTGATACCGGCTGCAACCCGGAAGGCATGGGGGAAAAAGGACGCTGGCCACAAGGGGTTCAGCAGCTGTTCCCACTGGCGATGTCCGAGGAATGCTACCTGATCAACCGTCTCGCGCAGCTGAAAGTGCGTCCGGAAGATATCAAATACGTCGTTGCTTCTCATCTGCATCTCGATCATGCGGGCTGCCTGGAGATGTTTACGAATGCGACGATCATCGTCCACGAGCATGAGCTGGCGAACACGATGAAAACGTATGCTATCAATAAAGACATGGGTGCTTACGTGTGGGCGGATATCGATGCGTGGGTGAGGAACGGCTTGAACTGGAAGACGATCCGCCCGAAAGACGAGGAAATTCAGCTCGTCGATGGCATCAAAATTCTCAACTTCGGTGCAGGTCACGCATGGGGAATGCTCGGCTTGCACGTAGAGCTGCCAGGAGCAGGCGGAATCATTTTGGCTTCAGATGCCGTGTACTCTGCTGAAAATTACGGCCCACCTATTAAAATACCAGGAATTATTTACGACTCTGTCGGCTTTACGAGTACCGTAGAGCGCATCAAGGCGTATGCCGAGCGGACGAACTCACAGGTCTGGTTCGGTCACGACAACGACCAGTTCAAGAAGTTTATCAAATCGACAGAAGGCTTCTACGAGTAATTCCATAGAAAAAGGAGGGCTGGGCATGAAAGGGAAAGTAGCTGTCATGAGTGAGCCAGGCAAGCTGTCGTTTGCGGAGTACGGTTTGCCAGACCCAGGAGCAGGTGCCGTTTTGGTAAAGGTGATCCGAACCAATGTGTGCGGTTCAGAGCTACATATTTGGCAAGGTCATCACCCTACGAAAAAATCCGGCGTAATGGGACACGAGATGGTTGGGGAAATCGCAGCGCTTGGTGAAGGTGTAGTCACGGACTATGCAGGCAATCCCGTTCAGATTGGAGATCGTGTCGCAGCAGCGTATTTCATTACGTGCCGTAAGTGTGCGCCTTGCCAGCAGGGGCAAATGAATTTGTGTGAGAACGCTTACAAGCATTGGGTAAAGGATCCAGAGGAAGCACCGCATTTCCATGGTACATTTGGCACGCACTACTATTTGCCGCCAGATCAGTACTTCTACAAAGTGCCTGACAACGTTCCGGATTCGGCTGCAGCGAGTGCCAACTGCGCGCTTTCCCAAGTGTATTTCGGGATCGACAAGACAGGGGTGCGCTGCGGCGATACTGTCGTGATTCAGGGAGCAGGCGGATTGGGATTGAATGCCAGTGCGGTAGCAAAAGAGTACGGAGCGACAGTGATCGTCATCGACTCTGTGACGAGCCGTCTGGAAAAAGCCAGACAATTCGGCGCTGATCACGTCGTTCATATGGGGGAGTACGACACAGTAGAAAAACGGGTAAAAGCCGTGCAGGAGCTGACAGGTAGAAAAGGGGCAGATGTCTGCATGGAGCTGACAGGCGTCCCAGCCGCTCTGAACGAGGGTGTGAATCTGCTTCGCTACGGCGGCAAATACATCAGCATCGGCAACATCTCGCCGGGCCAGATGACTCCGTTTGATCCAGGTCTGATGACGCGCAAAGCCCTGACGATATACTCCTACATGCGCTATGACCCTTGGTACCTGAACAAGGCTTTGCAATTTATTTCGAAAAACATCGAGAAATATCCTTTCGATGAACTGCTCGATGCGGAGTTTGATCTCGAGGATGTCAACATTGCCCTCGACAAATCGGCGGCACGGGAAATCACGCGTGCGACGATCGTAGCCAATAGATAGATCAACCAGGGGGGGGACGAGAGAGGAAATGAATCAATTGCAAACGAAACTGCAGATGTACATTGGCGGAGTCTGGGCAGACAGCGCATCCGGCGATGTCATTACCACGATCAATCCGGCAACCAAAGAGGCATTGGCTACTTTTCCACGGGGGAATCAGGACGATGTGGATCGTGCGGTCAAAGCAGCGCGGGCGACCTTTGAGTCGAACGAATGGCGGGAGATTTTGCCTGCTGAGCGGGGGCGGATGCTGCTGCGCCTGTGCCAGCTCATTCGCGAGCAAAAGGACGAACTGGCTCATCTGGAGACGCTGGATACAGGAAAGCCACTGGCACAGGCTCTAGCAGATGTAGAAGTAGCGGCGCGCTATTGCGAGTACTACGCAGGGGCTGCCGACAAGATTTTGGGCGAGACGATTCCGATCCGCTCCGATATCTTGAACTACACCATCCGCGAGCCACTGGGAGTCACGGCACACATCGTACCGTGGAACTATCCGATTCAGATTGCGGTGCGCAGTCTGGCTCCAGCGGTTGCAGCAGGTAACACGGTGGTCATGAAGCCGGCTGAGGATACCCCTATGACGGCACTGCGTATTGCTGATTTGTGTGAAAAGGCTGGCTTTCCAGCGGGTGTCATCAATATTGTAACCGGTTACGGAGCGGAGGCAGGTGCCGCTCTGGCTGCCCATCCTGATATTGACCATATCACTTTTACGGGCTCGGTCGTGACGGGGATGACGATCATGAAAACGGCCGCCCAGCAAATCAAGCCGGTGACGCTGGAGCTTGGCGGAAAATCGCCGAATATCGTGTTTGCGGACGCGGATTTGGATGAGGCCGCTCATTGGGTCGTGCGTTCCATCACGCAAAATGCGGGCCAGACTTGCTCGGCGGGGTCCAGACTTTTGGTAGAGGAATCCATTCGCGAGGAGTTCGTAGCGAAGGTAGCTTCGCTGATGTCTGCGCTACGAATCGGCCAAGGCCTGGAAAATGCGGAAATCGGACCGATCATCTCCGAGAAGCAGCTCACGAGAATCGAGTCATACATGCAGGTGGCACAGGAGGATGGAGCGATCATCCGCACAGGGGGGCGGCGACACACAGAGGCAGGAGACGGCTTCTTTTTCCAGCCGACTGTCATCGATGGAGTCAAACCCGAAGGCAGACTGGCGCAAGAGGAGATTTTCGGACCGGTCCTCGTCGTGCTGCCGTTTACGACAAAAGAAGAAGCACTCGCCATTGCAAATGGTACCGAATACGGCTTGGTCACAGGCGTCTGGACGTCGGACATTCACAAGGCGCATTGGCTTGCCAGCCGCGTGAAGTCCGGTCAAGTCTTCATCAATAACTACGGCGCCGGCGGTGGAGTCGAGATGACGTTTGGCGGCTATCGCAAGAGCGGCTTTGGCCGAGAAAAAGGTCTCGAAGCACTGAAGTACTACACCCAGGTGAAGAACGTAGCGATCAAAGTAAATGGATAAACGAGTCTACCCCTCGTTGGAAGACGGGGGGTTTGACCTTACAAGCATTGGATCCAAAATACAATATCCTGACACAGAATACAGATAGAGGTGATAGGGATGCGCCCATTGGATGGGATCACAGTCGTCGCATTGGAGCAGGCAGTTGCCGCCCCTTTTGCGACCCGCCAACTAGCGGAGCTGGGAGCGAGAGTAATCAAGATTGAACGGCCAAAGGTGGGAGATTTTGCTCGCCACTACGATACGACAGTGAATGGGATGTCGAGTCATTTTGTCTGGTGCAATCATTCCAAGGAATCGCTGACCTTGAATGTGAAAGAACCGGAAGCCAAGGAAATACTCGACCAGCTATTGGCGAAGGCAGACGTTTTTATCCAAAATTTTGGACCTGGGGCAATCGACCGCCTGGGATTTGGCATCGACGTATTAAAGGAGAAGTACCCGCAGCTGATTATTTGCAGCATTTCTGGCTATGGCGAAAACGGGCCTTATCGTGAGAAGAAAGCGTATGATCTGCTTGTTCAATGTGAGGCGGGCCTTGTCTCGGTGACAGGCTCGGAGGAAGTGCCATCCAAGGTAGGAATCTCTGTTGCGGATATTGCTGCCGGGATGTACGCGTACAGCGGCATCTTGTCAGCATTGATCGCGCGCTCGAGGACAGGAAAAGGAAGCGTGTTGGAAATCTCCATGCTTGAGGCATTGGGCGAATGGATGGGGTTTCCACTTTACTATACGAATTACAGCGGAAACGAGCCCAAGCGAAACGGAGCGAGTCACGCGACGATTTATCCGTACGGGCCGTTTCGCACCGGGAATGACAAAACCGTTTTTCTCGCGATCCAGAACGAGCGGGAGTGGGAGATGTTTTGCAATCAGGTACTCCAGCAGCCGGGAAGATCTGATGATGCGAGATTCGCGACTAACTCGGATCGCTTGCAAAACAAAGCCGTGCTGCAGGGCATCATCGATGAAGTCTTTTTGCAGCTGACAGCAGAAGAGGTCATTGCCCGTCTAGAGCAGGCCAAGATCGCCAACGCTCGACTGAATACCGTGCAGGACTTTTGGGAACACCCGCAGCTGAAGGCGCGAAATCGTTGGCGTCAGGTGGAGACTCCGGCAGGCCCTGTCCAAAGCTTGCTTCCCCCCGTCACGATGGAGGGCGTGGAGCCATGCATGGGACCGATCCCGGCGCTTGGGCAGCACAACGAGAAGATTTTGCTGGAGTGCGGCTTTGATGCCCAGACGATCCGTAAGTGGCAAAAGGCAGGTGTCGTGTAGATGAGAGGCGCCCGCACATGGATGTTTGTACCCGGTTCAGATGCGAGGAAGCTGGAGAAAGCAGCGCAATCACCTGTGGACGCCATTATTTACGATTTGGAGGATGCCGTCGCACGAGAAGAAAAGGCGATGGCGCGAGACTTGGTAAAAGTCGAGCTGCAAAAGCCATCCTCTCCGGACACGCCCGCTCGTTTCGTGAGAGTGAATGCGATGGATACCCCTTACTTCGAGCAAGATGTGAAAGCATGCCTTGCTGCAAAGCTGCGTGGGATCGTCCTGCCGAAAGCAGAGGAAACGGATGCGATTGTCAGGCTGGATGCATGGCTGAGTGAATGGGAGTCATCCGAAGCGAGCGACGGTCGTAGGGGACAGCAGCGGGAATCCCTGAAAATCGTGCCGCTGATCGAGTCTGCACGCGGGCTGCACCACGCCTATGAGATTGCCAGGTCGAGCAAGCGAGTACAGAGGCTGATGTTCGGCTCGATCGATTTTGCACTGGATATATCCGCTGAGCTGACAGCGGATGGGCTGGAGCTGCTCTACGCGCGATCGCAGCTGGTCGTCGTGTCTCGCGCAGCCGGAATCGGTGCACCGATTGATGCCGTTTACCCTCATTTCCGTGATCTAGAAGGGTTGATTCGCGAAACACAGCGCGCCAAGCAGCTCGGCTTCGGGGGAAAGCTGCTCATTCATCCCAGTCAAATCGCAGCGGTAAGGGATGTATTTGCTCCCAGCCGCGAAGAACTTGGAGAAGCCGAAAGCATCGTCGCAGCCTATGAAGCAGCGGTGGCTTCGGGGATTGGCAGTATCCAGCTAGGCGGAAAAATGGTAGATCTGCCTGTGTATGAACGGGCAAAAAGAATCGTCGACGAGGCGCGAAAGAGAAAGCTGTCCCTACATTCCAACCAAGGAGAAGAGCGATGAGCGTAAGCAAAGAGTTCGCCCGTTATGTGACTGGTTTGACATTTGCGCAGTTACCATCAGAAGTAGTGGCCTTTACGAAAACCTGCATACTGGATTGGCTGGGCTCTGCATACGCAGGGGCCAAGAAGCCGCCTGTTCAAATGATGGCGCAGGTAGCAGCTGAACTCGGGGGAGCCGAGCAAGCCACGCTTATGACAGGCGGCAGGTCTTCCGTGACTCATGCAGCTCTGGTCAACGGAGCGGCGAGCCATATCGTAGAGCTGGATGATATTCATAAAGCATCTATCATCCATGCAGGGACAGTGGTAATCCCAGCGGCGCTCGCTGTAGCACAGTGGCAGCAAAAAAGCGGGGAGGAGCTGATCGAGGCGATTGTAGCAGGCTACGAGGTGTGCTATCGCATCGGTGAGGCTGTTTCGCCGTCGCATTACTATTTCTGGCACAACACGTCTACGTGCGGCACGTTTGGAGCGGCGGTGGCAGCAGGTAAGCTTCTGGGGCTGGATGAAGAACAGCTGGTGCACGCTTTGGGGAGTGCTGGGACACAGGCAGCTGGCCTTTGGGAGTTTATCGAGGATGGGGCGATGTCCAAGCAGCTTCACCCGGGGAAAGCAGCGATGAACGGCATTCTGGCAGCGCTTTTGGCGCAGAAGGGCTTTACGGCAGCCAGCAAAATACTGGAGGGCAAACGCGGCTTTGTCCGCGCCATGTCACAGGAGGCAAACGCCGAGCAGATGACCCAGGGGCTAGGCTCTACGTACAAAATCATGGAGAATTCCTTTAAAATTCACGCTTCCTGTCGGCATACGCACCATGCGATTGACTTGATCCTCGAAATGATTGCTCAGCACGCCATATCGTGGAGTGAAGTGGAACGAGTCCGCGTCCAGACATATCAGGTGGCACTGACGATTACAGACAATCCGAGTCCCGCGAGTGTCTATGCCGCCAAATTCAGTTTGCAGTATTGTACAGCCCTCGCATTAGTAAAGGGAAGTGCGGGTATGCACGACTTTTCCGAGGAAGCCCTCTACGATCCAGCCATCCGCAAAGTGATGAGTCGTGTGGAAGTTGCCGTCGATCCTATCATGGATGCGCGCTATCCCGAGACCTGGGAGGCGACTGTTGAGCTGACCTTCACGGACGGAACGACTTTGAAAAAGCATACCGAGTACCCCAAGGGAGATCCGGAAAATCCGGTTTCGCACGATGATATCGTTCAGAAATTTCTGGCGCTCAGTGTTGACCTGCCACAGGATAGCATTCTGCACGATTTGCAGATGGTCGAGCGGCTGGAGCAAGTCCCTGATGTGGCGCTTCTCTTTGCACAGGGGAGGGGATGGGTGTGAGCTCGAGCAATGCGCTTCCTGCTTCAACCCCGTTGCTTCAAAAACATTTTCTTCTCTCGCGGCTGCATTCACTGGCAGGAATCGTGCCGCTTGGGGCTTTCTTGATCGAGCTTCTGTATTCCAATGCGGTCGCACTACAAGGAGCTTTCGCCTATGACAAGCAGGTGGCGACGCTGCAAGGCATCCCGTTTGTATGGCTACTGGAAATTTTCTTGATATTGCTTCCCTTGCTCTATCACGCTGGCTACGGAATCTATGTGTCGCTTCTTTCAAGCCCAAATACCCGCACCTATGGATACGGAAGCAACTGGCGCTTTCTACTGCAGCGGGTAAGCGGCATCGTGACCCTCTTGTTCGTGGTCTACCACGTCTGGAGCTTCCGGCTAAAGAGCGCCTTTTTTGGTACAGAGGTAGATTTTCACGCTGTTTCTGCGCATTTGCTCAATCCGTGGATTTTTGCTTTCTACGTCTTGGGCGTTCTTTCTGTGACGTTCCATTTTACTAACGGCCTGTGGTCGGGACTCATCACGTGGGGGATCACGACAGGACCGCGTGCCCAGCAGATTTCAGGGAGGATTTTGCTGGTGCTGTTCGCATTGCTCAGTGTTGTTGGCTTGGGGAGTATGCTGGCATTTGTGTAGCGAGCACCCTCGCCTTTGTTTCACGCATTTATTCGTGGGCAGGCTCGGGACGGCAGAATGAGCCCTCCTTGTACTTGCCTGTCTACTGCGACGAGAAGAAGGATGTGAGAGAGATGAAAAAGGAAGATATCCTCGTAATTGGAGGCGGGCTGGCCGGCTTGATGGCAGCGATCCAGATCGCGGAAAAAGGGGGGCGCGTCAAGCTGTTTTCCCTCGTACCTGTCCGCAGGTCCCACTCTGTCTGTGCCCAAGGCGGGATCAACGGCGCCGTCAATACAAAAGGCGAGGGGGACTCGACCTGGGAGCATTTCGATGACACGATTTATGGCGGCGATTTTCTGGCAGACCAGCCTCCTGTGAAAGCGATGTGCGAGGCTGCACCCGAGATCATCTACCTGTTTGACCGGATGGGTGTGCAGTTTAACCGGACGGTGGAAGGGCAGATCGATTTTCGCAGGCTGGGCGGAGCGAAGTATTCGCGGACGGCTTTTGCCGGAGCGACGACGGGACAGCAGCTGCTGTATGCCCTCGATGAACAGGTCAGGCGGTACGAAGCGGAGGGCTTGATCGAGAAATACGAGTATTGGGAGTTTTTGTCCCTCATTTTGGATGACGAGCCGCGTTGCCGAGGGATTGTGGCACAGGATCTGCGGTCGATGGAAATTCGCCATTTTCGCGCGAATGCCGTGATATTGGCGGCAGGCGGCATCGGCTACATTTTCCGCAAAAGCACCAATTCCGTGATCAATACAGGGAGTGCGCACAGCATCGCCTACCAGCAAGGCGTGCATTACGCCAATCCCGAGTTCATCCAGATCCACCCGACCGCGATTCCAGGAGACGACAAGCTGCGGCTGATGTCGGAGTCGGCGAGGGGAGAGGGCGGACGGCTGTGGGTGTATCGGGACGGCAAGCCTTGGTATTTCCTCGAGGAAAAATACCCGGCCTACGGGAATCTCGTACCCCGTGATATTGCCACCCGCGAGATTTTTCACGTCTGTGTCGACCTGAAGCTGGGAATCAACGGCGAGAACATGGTCTACCTCGACATCTCTCATCTCCCGACGAAGCAGCTGGATGAAAAGCTGGGTGGGATTCTGGACATCTATGAAAAATTTGTGGGGGATGACCCGCGCAAAGTCCCGATGCATATTTTCCCTGCGATGCACTACTCGATGGGCGGTCTTGCGGTCGATTACAGCCAGATGACCAATATCCAAGGGGTGTTCGCTTGCGGAGAGTGCGACCACCAATACCACGGCGCCAATCGACTGGGGGCCAACTCGCTCGTTTCCGCGGTTTACGGCGGGATGGTCGCAGGTCCGGCCGCTTTGCGCTATGTCTCTGGCCTCGCGAGCAGTGCAGAGGATTTGTCCTCGCATTTTTATGAGAGGGAGCAAAAGAAACAGGAGGAAGCTTTTGCAAAGCTCATTCGGATGGATGGACCGGAAAATCCGTACCAGCTGCATGTGGAGATGAGCGACTGGATGGTGGAGCACGTGACAGTCGTGCGCTACAACGATCGTTTGGATAAGACGGACGAGAAGCTGCAGGAGCTGCTGGAGAGGTGGCAGCGGATCGGTGTCGACGATACTTCTTCCTACCAGAACAGGACTGTTGCCTTTACGCGCCAGCTGCAAAACATGCTGCAGCTCGCACGCGTCATCACACTCGGGGCACGTAATCGCAACGAAAGCCGGGGCGCTCACTACAAGCCGGAATTTCCAGAGCGAGATGATGCCAAGTGGCTGAAAACGACATTGGCAACGCATACCGCAGCGGGACCCATTTTTCACTACAAAGACGTAGACATCTCTCATATTCAACCGCGAGCGCGAAGATATGACGTGGTCAAAGAAGTAGAGCCTGCGAAAGAGCAGGAGGGGATCATCCGATGACAGAGAAGCTCATTCGTATCAAGGTCAAACGGCAGGACGCTGCTGATCAGGTGCCGTACTGGGAGGAGTTCGACGTCCCGTACCGCAAAAATATGAATGTCATCTCGGCCCTCATGGAAATTCAGCGCAATCCTGTACGTGTAGATGGTGTGCGTGTACGCTCCGTATTTTGGGAGTACAATTGCCTGGAAGAGGTGTGTGGGGCTTGCAGCATGCGGATCAACGGCAAGGTACGTCAAGCCTGCTCTGCCCTGATTGACCGTCTGCAGCAGCCGATTGTACTCGAGCCGATGAGTACATTTCCCGTGGAGAAGGATTTGATTGTCAATCGTCAAATCATGTTTGATAGCCTGAAAAAAATCAAAGGCTGGATCGCAATCGACGGTACCTATCCGCTGGGAGCCGGTCCGCGCATTGCGCCAGATGAGCAGCAGGAAGCCTACAAATACGCGACGTGCATGACATGCGGCTGCTGTCTGGAGGCTTGTCCGAACGTCAATGACCACTCGCCTTATCTGGGGCCGCAAGCGATGGCACAGGCCAAGTACTTTAACAGCCATCCGATCGGCAAGATGATGGCAAAGGAGCGCCTCGAAGCTGTCATTAGCAACGCAGGTATCGCAAGCTGCGGCAATTCACAAAACTGTGTGCAGGTATGTCCAAAGGAAATCCCGTTGACGACAGCACTTGCCGAGCTGAATCGGGATGCAAACCGCTTCATGCTGCGAAAGCTTTTGAAAGGGTGACACAGATGCGGGAAGTGACCTATGAACAAATCGTCGATGCCGTGAAACAGCTTTGCATCGAGGCGAATGTCGATCTGGGGTTCGATGTCGTACGTGCCATGCAGGAAGCGAGAAAAAGGGAAAAATCAGCGGTGGCAGAAGAGGTGCTGTCACAGCTTTTGCAAAATGCAGAAATTGCTGCAGCTGAACGGGTGCCGATGTGCCAGGATACGGGGATGTCCGTCTTCCTCGTCGAGCTGGGACAGGATTGCCATATCGTCGGAGGGAGCCTGTACGATGCGATCAATGAAGGGGTTCGCAGGGGCTACGGAGAGGGGTATTTGCGCGCCTCCATCGTTCACGATCCGATCCAGCGTAAAAATACCGGGGACAACACACCGGGCATCGTCCATGTGGAGCTGGTGGCAGGCGACACATGCACGATTCATATGACGGCAAAAGGCTTTGGCAGTGAAAATATGAGCAGGCTGAAAATGATGAAGCCCTCTGATGGGATCGAGGGAGTCAAAGCGTTTGTCCTTGAAACGGTGAGGCTTGCGGGGCCGAATGCCTGCCCGCCGGTTGTAGTTGGTGTTGGTCTGGGAGGAAATTTTGAGATGTCCGCCTATCTGGCAAAGCGCGCCTTGTTTCGCCCAATCGGAGAACGAAATCAACGGGAAGACGCGGCACAGCTGGAGCTTGCGCTTTTGGAGCAGATCAACCAGCTTGGGCTAGGACCACAGGGAATGGGCGGTCGCACCACTGCTCTGGACGTCCATGTCGAGCTGTTCGCCACCCATATCGCGGGGCTGCCTGTCGCGGTCAATATCAACTGCCATGCCAGCCGCCACAAGCATGTCACGCTGTAGGAGGAGCCGATGTCAGCCAAACAACTCATACTCCCACTGAATCAACAGCAGATCAGGGAACTGCGTGCGGGGGATCGGGTGGAGCTAACCGGAATGATGTACACGGGACGGGATGCCGCCCACAAGCGCATGGCAGAAACGCTGCAAGCGGGTGGCAGCTTGCCTGTGGATCTAGCGGGACAGACGATTTACTATGTGGGTCCGACGCCTGCCAAGCCAGGGCAGGTAATCGGTTCAGCAGGTCCGACTACAAGCAGCCGTATGGATCCGTACACACCAGTCCTGCTCGCACAGGGGTTAAAAGGGATGATCGGAAAAGGCAGCCGGAGCGAGGCAGTCAAGAATGCCATCGTGCAATCCGAGGCTGTCTATTTCGCAGCGATTGGCGGGGCGGGAGCTCTGATCGCCAAGACGATTCGATCTGCAGAAATGGTTGCCTATCACGACCTGGGTACAGAAGCGATTTACCGTTTGGAGGTGGAACGATTTCCTGTCATCGTCATCAATGATGGGGTGGGTGGGGATCTGTATCAGCAATCGCTTGATTCCACTCGGAATGACTAGACAAAGGAAGGCGGATACCCTATCCTAATTCTAACATCTGGATGACAGATACAGTGAAAGCGAAAGGGCGAGCCATAGATGAGCAGAAAATATGAATTGCGGTTGGAAAGCCACGAATTGGATACGCTGCATATCAAAGTGTGTCGCGTTCTGCGGGAAGCGATATTGCGAGGACATTTCCAGCCGGGGGAACGTCTCGTTCAGGAAGAGCTGGCCTCTTCGCTAGGTGTTAGTCGTATGCCAGTCCGAGAGGCGCTCCGCAAGCTGGAAACAGAAGGTCTGGTCATCATCGAGCCGCATCGCGGTGCCATCGTCAAATCGTTGTCTGTGGAAGATATACAGGAAATATACGGTCTTCGCGCTCAGTTTGAACGGATGGCTGTGGAAATGAGCGTCGAGCATATGAGCCAGGAAGACATCCAACAGCTGGAAGAGCTGGTCGTCGCGATGGAGCAATCGACGGACTCCACCGTATTTATCGAATGCAATATTGAATTTCACCGGCTTTTGATCAGCCGCTGTACATGGAAACGCTTGGTGACATTTATCGAAACGCTGTGGAACGGTTTTCCTCAGCAAACACCCCAAATGCTCAGTGATCAGACTGAAAAATCAAACAAAGAGCATCGGCAGATATTGGATGCCATCAAGAACGGGGATGCAGCAGAAGCAGGCAGACTGGTTCATGGCCACATCAAGCGGACAGGAGACAACCTGGTCAAAAGCTTGCAGGAATCGCTTCAATAGCACGCAGGCATAGGGCTTCCCAGAAGGGGAACGGTCCTATGCCTGTTCTGTTCTTTCTGCCGGCGTTTTGACGTATTTCCTAGTGAGCTATCTGTCGATGCAGGCGAATGAAACGATGCCTATCCCCAATAAAATAACAGTCAGAACAACAAAAGATACGTGCATGCCTAAAAGAAATGACTGGCTCGCACTCAAGAGTGAGCCGATCATCGCGACACCGATCGTTGCTCCCAGCTGTCTAAATGCATTCAGAGCACCGGATGCCGTGCCGGTCTGTTCGTTGGAAACAGATGAGAGGACGGCTGCCATCAGCGAGGGAATGGTAAACGACACGCCGAAGCCAATCAGCAACAAACTTGCCAGCGTAAGGGCGTAACTCGTGCCGCTATTTGACAAGGCTTGCATCCATGCTCCCAGTCCTGTGAGAAAAAGGCCAGCGCTCATGGGAAGCCGAGCTCCGATCCTCCCGACGATTCGGCCCGTAACGATCGGATTGAAGGCGAGCGGGATCGTCATCGGCAGGAGAGCGAGGCCAGTTAGGTGAGCGGAAAACCCGCGTACTTGTTGAAAATACAAGGGAAGCAAAAACAGGATACCCGACAATCCGATGTTGATGGCCATACCGGCAAGCATTCCTACAGAGACGTTGCGTCTACGAAATAAGTGTAAAGGGAGCATGGGAGCCGCCACCTTTGTCTCAATGAACAAAAACGAGAGAGTTGCCGCAAGCGCGATACCAAATGCAGCGAGGATAACAGGCGAGCTCCAGCCGATCGCTCCGCCCTCCATCAGCCCAAAGGACCAGGCGGTAATTGCGGTAAAAATGGTGATTTGGCCAGCCAGGTCCAGACTTTTTCCCGGATTTCGATCAGTCTCACGAACGAGTCGAATCGTAATGGCTAAACTGATGAGGGCAAGTGGCACATTCAACAGAAAAATACTACGCCAGCCTAGCATGTCTACGAAAATACCACCAACGACTGGACCCCCAGCCATAGATAGTCCGGTCACGGCCGCCCAAATCCCTAGCGCACGGGCTCGCTCGGCAGAAGCCGGGTAGGCATGGGAGAGGAGCGTGAGCGAAGCAGGAAGCAGCGCTGCTCCGCCGATTCCTAGAACGGCTCGAATCACGATGAGTCCTGCGAGCGAGGTGACAAAGGCAGAGATGGCAGAGGCAACGAGGAAAATGAGCAAGCCTGCGATATACACCCGTTTGGCTCCCAGCTTGTCTGCAAGTGACCCCATCAAGAGGAGCAAGCCTGCAAATACAATCGTATAAGCATTGACTGTCCATTGCAGGCCGATGATTCCTCCCCCTAAATCGTTGTGAATAGCGGGCAGGGCAACACTGACGACCGTCGTATCCAGGAGGACCATAAAATAGCCGAGTGAAAGGCCGAGTAGGAGGAGAGCTCTGGATAATTTTTCTCTTTCCAAGGGAAGTCCCCTTTCCAATTGAGCTGGGAGTACGCGATCCCGCATGGAAAGTGTAAAATGAGCGTTGAACCCAAAAAAGATGACAGTTTATCCTAGGAGTAACGCTCCTAGTGTAATAGCTGCAAAAGGGAATGGCAGGTGCAAAAATGGAGCATGGAGATCGAGAACGACTCTTGGAGCTTGCTCACTTTTTAAAAACGAGGCGTGCGCGTATTTCGCCAGAGCTGGCTGGTCTTCCCCAGGCAGGGAGGCGTCGAACGCCGGGATTGCGCCGTGGAGAGGTCGCGCAGCTCGCCGGTGTCAGCGTAGACTGGTACACCTGGCTGGAACAGGGACGGGATATTCAAGTGTCCACTCAGGTCATCGAAAGCATCGCCCGCGCCCTTCAACTGGACGCTACTGAGCGCAGACATTTTTTTTTGCTGGCCCTGCAACAGCTGCCGGCTGATCCGGTACCGCCAGCTAGTGAGATTAGCCGTGCGCTGCAGCAATTCCTGGATCTTCAGGGGATATGTCCTGCCTATGTAACAGACCCACGACTGAATATCGTCGGATGGAATCAGGTGGCAAGCAGGATATACGGAACATATGAAACGATGTCAGCGCGGGAGAGAAATTCGGTTTGGCGGACATTTACTTCTCCATACGTGCGAGAGCTGCTGCAGGAAAATTGGGAGAGGCATGCCCGGCATCGGTTGGCACACTTTCGAGCCTGCTATGGAAGCTATAGCGGAGATCCCTGGTGGATGGAGCTCATTGAGGATTTGAGCCATGCGAGTGAAGAGTTTCGTGAGTGGTGGCCGAGGCATGATGTTTTGAATGGTCCGGAGGGGCTGAAAGTCAACTATCATCCGTCCGTAGGAAGCTCGTATTTGAACAGGTCTCCTTTCTTCTCTCCGATGCCCCTCATCTCACCGTTACGATCAACATGCCAAGAGACGATGGAGAAACGGCATCCAAGCTACGTATGCTTCTCTCCCATTCATAAGTCGAGAAAAGCGCGGTCTTTATGATCGCGCTTTTTTGTATCGAAACCTATCGAACAATTTCGAATGCTCCCCATTTACAGACGCGAAAAGTTGTAGTAGTATATGGTCATTCAACAAAGTTGAATAGAGGGAAACACGAGTACAAAGTGAGCGCAAAGTCAGTTCTTGACTCTTTTTTGCGATAACGTTTTTATTTGCGAATGAAAGCGTTTCATTTTGAAAGAGTCGGGCGAAGTGAGCAATGTACCCGTATAATTCAACGTAGAGTAGGAGAATGCGAGATGACTACCAGTCGGGTATCCGGATTTTACAAGCTATCACCTGAGGAAAGACTAGAGAAGGTAGCGCAGGCACGTAACCTGAGCGAGGAAGACAAACAAATCTTGTCAGGAGCAGCTCCTTTTCCATTGCGTACCGCCAATGCAATGATTGAAAACGTCGTGGGTGTGATGTCTATTCCACTGGGAATTGCGACCAACTTCAAAATCAACGGTGTCGATCGGTTCATCCCGATGGCTACGGAAGAGCCGTCAGTCGTGGCGGCAGCCAGCAACGCTGCCCGTACATCCTACGATCTGGGGGGCTTCCACACATCCTTGAGCGGTTCGATCATGCGAGGACAGATCCAGGTTGTAGATATTACGGATCCATATGGCGCGATGGCGAGAATCTATGAAAACAAAAAAGAGATTCTGGATCGCTGTAATGCAAAAGACCCGACGCTCGTTTCTTTGGGTGGCGGCGCGATTGACATCGAGGTGCACGTGATTGAACGGGCGAAGCAGCCGATGGTCGTGCTTCATCTGCTCGTAGATACGCGGGATGCGATGGGCGCGAATGCAGTCAATACGATGGCAGAGGCCGTAGCGCCTTATATCGAGGAGATTACCTCCGGCCGCGTCGTGCTGCGTATCATCTCCAACCTGGCAGACCGCCGTCTGGTGCGTGCACGTGCCGTCTTCTCGACGGAAGAGCTGGGTGGCAGTGAAGTCGTAGACAATATCATCCGCGCTTACGAATTTGCAGAGTGCGATCCATACCGCGCAACAACCCACAACAAAGGCATTATGAACGGTATTTCCGCTGTCGTACTGGCGACCGGTAACGACACGCGCGCAGTTGAAGCAGGGGCACATGCCTTTGCATCTGTGACAGGCCGCTATCGTTCCCTGACTCGCTGGGAGCTGAATCGTGAGGGCAATCTGGTGGGAACCATCGAATTGCCGATGGCTGTCGGGATTGTCGGAGGGGCGACCAAGTCTCATCCAACGGCTCGTCTCGGCCTGAAGGTCATGGACATCACAAACGCAGAGGACCTGGCAGGAGCAATCGCCGCTGTAGGTCTCGCACAAAACCTAGCAGCGATGCGGGCGCTGGCGGCAGAGGGCATTCAAAAAGGTCACATGGCGCTGCATGCACGCAACCTTGCCATGATGGCAGGCGCACAAGATGATCAGATCGACCAGATCGTGAAGCAAGCGATTCAAGAGAAGGATGTGCGCTATGACCGCATTCTGGAGCTGACCAAACAATTGCAAGAGGGGGCTGTCCATGGAAACTGAAATGGTTCGTAACGAGCAGCAAAAAGCGACGTCGCAGAAAGAATACATCGAGATTTTAGGGGACACAGTCGTTCCCGTCCGTATTCTATCGGCAATCGTGATCAGCATTTGTCTGAGCATCGGCGGTTATTTCTTGGGGAAAAGCATTTTCCCCAAGTTCGCTGAGGCGAAGATGGTTGGATCATACTCCCTTCTGCTCGGCATCTTGGGCAGTGTGATTGGCTTGATCATCTGTGCCAACCTGTTTAAACCTAGCCGTATTTTGACAGAAGAGGAAACGAGTTCTGAGGGTCTGGAAGAGATTCTGCTCAGCATGCAGGTAGATCCGAAAGCGGAGTACGACTTGATTAAAGACGACCCTATCACAAGAAAAGAGATGGAAGAGTTGGGGATTTTGGAAACATTCAAGCGCAGCGGGGGGCGAACTGAGTAATGAGCGTACTAATGATATCTATTTTGCTCGCACTGGCGGGTGCCATTATTTTCTCCCTGATCGGCCTAGTTTCGGGTACAGATGAAACCGCTATCATGGTTCCGTTCACGCTGCTCGTCATTTTGCTCGGTGCACCTCCAGAAGCTGTTTTCTCCTTCTTCATGGCGGCTGTATTGGCCAAGCACCTTACGCACGCGATCCCGACGGCACTGATGGGGATCCCGGGCGATACGACGGCAGTACCACTGATCGACCACGCATCATCGCTGCGCCGATTGGGCGTGCCTCACGTGGCTTTGCGCAAAATGCTGTCCGGCGGTTTGATCGGCGCTTTCATCGCACTGCCTACAGCGGTTTTGTTCGGTCAGTTCCTGGGTCAGTTCGCTGACTTTTTCAAATCGGCTTCCGGCCTGATCTTTACGCTGGCTGCCATTCTGATTGCGTACTTCTCCAAAGGAAAATGGGTAAGCGTCCTGATGATCATCCCGTTTGCCTTCTTCATTAAAAGTATTGATACCTTCAGCTTTAGCGTAGTAGAAAAGCATCTGAGCACGAGCTTCTTTTTAGGGATCGCGATTGGACCGATGCTCTCGGACATTCTGTTTTCCTTGTCTCCGAGCGCACGGAAAGCATTGGTTCGCTCGAAAGCCAAAGAGTATCACCTCGCACCGGAAACGAAATCCTGGAGGGGGTATTTTCCCAATCCGTTCCGCGTTTTGACAGGCAGACAGACGGCTCACACGGCAGCGACTTCCTTTGTCTCTTCGTTGACCTTTGCATTCAGCCCTGTGGGAATGACTTCCCTGATGGGGGAAATCGTAGGCTCGCGCAACAAGGGTGTGTACAAAAAGGCATCCTCCAGCTTGGCTTCCATGAACGGTGTCACCGAGTCCACCTACATTGCCGAAGCGATCATTCCTTTGCTGGCATTTGGGATTCCGCTCAGCCCAGTTGCACTCGGCCCGGCATCTCCTTTGTTCAACGCACCACCTGTCTTTACGAGTGATCCTGTGAACAACTTGCACAACATGCTGACACCGTGGGAGTTCTTCCTGTACGGCCTGATCGGTCTGGTGATCGCTGCATTGATTGCGTATCCGTTCGCAATGAACTACGCACGTAAAGCAACTGTGTTTGTCATGAAAAACATCAGTCAGGAAGCCATCGTCGGTATGTTCATCGGTCTGGCATGTCTGCTTGCTTTCCATGAAGCACAACTCGTTGGGGTTATTCTTACACTGACTATGGCAGCAGTCGGAGGATTGATGAACCGCGTACTGGGCGTCAGCTCCGGGGTACAGTTCATGATCTTCTACGGCTCCACCTACATGATGTCAAAACTGCTTGGAGCTTGATGACGATGAAATTCGATCCGAAACAAATCACCATCAAAGAAGTGGGGCCGCGAGATGGCTTGCAGAACGAGTCTGTCTTTGTCCCCACTGCTGACAAGATTGCCTGGATCAATCAGATGTCTCATACCGGCTTGTCTTATATCGAAGTAACGTCGTTCGTCCATCCAAAATGGATACCCGCCTTGGCGGATGCAGTTGAAGTGGCGGCAGGCATCGAGCGTGTGCCAGGTGTTACCTACGCGGCTCTGGTTCCAAATGCAAAGGGATTGGAGCGGGCGTTAACCGCCAATATCGATGAAGTATCGGTATTCATGTCAGCCAGTGAAACGCACAATTTGAAAAATATCAACAAGACACGCGAAGAAACCTATCCGATTCTGGCGGAAACGACGAAGGCAGCTTTGGCGGCAGGCAAGTCGGTCCGCGGCTATGTTTCCACCGTTTTTGGTTGCCCCTATGAAGGCGCAGTCGCGGTAGACGAGGTCATTCGCGTCACGGAAACACTGCTGGAGATGGGCGTACAGGAAATATCGCTCGGAGATACGATCGGGATCGCACAGCCTAGGCAGGTGCAGGAGGTGCTGGAGGTGTTGCTCCGACGCTTCCCGGCAGATAAGCTGGCGATGCACTTCCACGATACACGCGGTATGGCGATGGCGAATGTCCTCGTATCACTGGAAATGGGGATGACCACCTTTGACAGCTCGCTGGGCGGGCTGGGCGGCTGCCCGTACGCTCCAGGTGCATCAGGAAATATCGCAACAGACGATTTGCTGTACATGCTGCATGGTCTTGGGATGCAGACTGGGATCGACACAGATAAATTGCTGGAGGCCGCTCGCTTCATACAGGGCAAAATGGGCCGTTCCTTGATGAGCCACAGCATGCAGGCTTGCCAGTAAAAACGAAAAAAGCACAGCGACCAGAAGGAGCATGGAGAACATGCCCTCGAGGCTGCTGTGCTTTTTTTACAGGGGAGATTATTGCTGCGCCGCGTTTTGATCCATGTACACGATTTCCCACAGATGACCGTCCAAGTCCTGGAAGCTCCAGGCGTACATAAAGCCGTGGTCAACAGGCTCGTTATAAGGAGTCGCACCTGCTTCCAGTGCTCGGTTCACCAGCTCATTTACTTCGTCGCGGCTGTCCGCGGACAGTGCCACGATTACTTCTGTATGGCGAGTAGCGTCCACGATTTCTTTCTTTGTGCTCTGAATGAAAGAGTGGAAGAACTCTTCGACGAGAAGCATAGCGTAGATGTTTTCACTGATGACCATGCAAGCTGCCTGCTCGTTGGTGAATTGCGGGTTGAACTCAAAGCCTACTTTGGAGAAGAATTCTTTTGTTTTCTCCAGATCTTTGACCGAAAGATTGACGAAGATATTGTTCGTTGCCATGATCCAATCACCTCTATGGTAAATTTCCTGTAGGAACAGGATGCACATGCTCATAAGGGAAGTAAACCACAAAAAGGGAGTGGATGTTTCTTCTAAATTGCTATATTCTCTTCCTACTGTGTTTTGCTAGCGCGGATGATGGGAAAATGCGGATGGGTCATGAGGCGTTGGTAGCTTTTCGCGACGTCTTTGGGTAGCCGCAATCATCTCTGTGCATCGATGATTTTCTGTTTCACGCGGTGCACCTGTGTTAAAAACTTATTTTTGCTCGGGTTGTGATGATTAGCCTTTACATCCATCCATGAAAATTGCTATTTTCTAAACAGTGGAAATTGCATCCAGGCTTTGAAAATCTGTACTCATCCATTGCTTTGCTCACTTCAAAAAGTGGAGGTTCCCTTTATGCTAAACATACGGAATGTAAAAATGGAAGATTTGCCTCAGCTTGTAGCCATTGAACAGCTTTGCTTTTCAAAAGAAGAAGCGGCAACGAAAGAAACGCTGGAAAAACGCATTGCGCTCATTCCAGATAGCTTTTATGTGGCGGAAGAGGATGGGGTAATTGCGGGTTTTGTGAACGGCCCTGTAATGGAAACGGCGTTCATAACCGATGATTTATTTCGGGATAGTAAGGAAAATCCAGCGGCGGGCTGGCATCAAAGCATCTTGGGATTGGCGGTTTCTCCTCATTTTCAAAATCGTGGAGTAGCAGCAAGACTATTGGCGCATCTAGAAAACGAAGCAAGAGAGAAAAAACGTAAAACAATTACGCTTACATGTAAAGAGAATTTGATCCATTTCTATGAAAAGCAGGGATATATCAACAAAGGTGTCTCGAGCTCTAAACATGCTGGCGTTACGTGGTATAACATGAGTAAAGAATTGCTGTCATAGACGGGCAAAGGGTGTCAACGAACGGGGACAATCGTGCAAGAAACACCAAGTAACGGCTGCTGGTAGTAATGATAACTTTCCTAAGCCAATCATCAGAAGGAACAGAGCCACCTTTGGGTGGTTTTTTTTTGTTCATATTGAGTTCACAGAGGTGTATTACAGTGGCGCTATGCTGTTAAAGCGGAATTCTCTGGAGGGATCTTAGAATGTATAAATGGGTAATCGGGGCTGTTTTGTATGTGGCGCTGGTAATAGGTGGCTTTACGGTTTACGAAAAAGTGACTGCCAATGATAAACAAGCGGTTGCTTTGGCTAGCCAGGATAGCCATGAAAGTCACGGCGTGCGGCATAGTTCTGATTTGCATGAAGGAGGTAGTAGTGAAGTAAATACGTTTGTTCAAGCGGATGAAAAAGAAATCAAGATTTATGTAAAAGATAAGGCGGGAAATCCAGTTCATGAACTAGAAGTAAATCACGAGAAAATTCTCCATTTTATTGTAGTGGATGAGCATTTGCAAAAGTTTTACCACTTGCATCCGGAACAAACAGGAAAGGGGCAGTTTACAATCAAAAGCACCCTGCCTGAAGGATTTTATAAGGCATTTATTGATATGAAGCCCAAAAATCTTACTTATCAGGTAACGCCGGTCCCGTTTATCGTCGGCCATCCAAGTGTATCAGATCAGAACATTGGGATGAAGGTAGACAAAACGTTGACTCAACAGATCGATGGAGAAACCGTCACACTAAAGATGAGTAGCTTTGCGATCAATCAACCGGTCACGTTAACGTTTGATTTGGACAGAACCAACTTAACTACGTATTTAGGTGCCATGGGCCATGTGGTGATAGTAGACGAAGGTGCACAGCAGTATCTGCATGTTCATCCAGCTCAACAGGAGGAACCAGTATTTGAGACGCAGTTTGTGAAGCCCGGGATCTATAAAATTTGGGCGGAGTTCAAACAGGATGGAAAAGTAAGGGCATTTCCTTTTGTAGTAGAAATAAAGGGAGAGAAATAACATTGGCAAAGGTATTAGTGGTAGACGATGATGCTCATATCCGAGAGTTGGTCCGTTTGTATTTGGAGGATGAGGGCTTTGAAATAATCGAGAAATCGAATGGGGAGGAAGCGTTGCAATACGCTGAAAATCATATCGTGGATCTGGTGATTCTCGATATAATGATGCCGAAAATGGACGGTTGGGTCTTATGCGAGAATCTCCGTGCATTTGGTGAGATGCCCATCCTGATGATTACCGCGAAAGGGGAAGCAACTGATCGCATAAAAGGATTTAAACTCGGCACGGATGATTATTTGGTGAAGCCATTTGATCCGGTGGAGCTGGTTCTTCGGGTAAAGGCTTTGCTAAAGCGGTACCGCATCTCTACTGCAAGCGAGATACAGCTGGGCACAATTACATTAGATCGTAAGCGTTATCAGGTTATCTACAGCAATGGACAAACCATGACACTTCCCATGAAAGAATTCGAGGTGCTGTACAAACTGGGCAGTAATTCCGGGCAGTTATTTACAAGGAGCCATCTGATTGAACACATCTGGGGTATCGATTATGAAGGTGACGATCGGACAGTGGATGTTCACATTAAGAGGCTTCGGGAGAGGTTTACTGACTGTGAGTCTGATTTTCGCATCGTCACGATCAGGGGACTTGGTTATCGTCTGGAGGTGCGTCCGGATTAAATCGCTGTATACCCGCGTCGTATTGGTCTTTATCTTTATTGTGATGCTGAGCTTGTTCGCAGCGTTTTTGGTCAGTACATGGATGTTTGAAGGGCGGAAGCATACTTTTATCGAAGAAACGTTAGTAAAAGACGGCATAAACATCATCGAAGCATATCGGTCGAACCCATCTGCGGATGTGGGGTCGTATGTGCAAGGTTTCTCTGGTCTTTCGATTTACAGTGTCCAACTATACGATAAAGAAGGCGTGCCCCTGCTTGAAGAAAAAGAGCCCATACATGTGGAACAGAGTCAAATTCAGCAGGTGCTTGGTGGCGATATTGCACGCAGTCTCGATGCAGAAACGCAAGATCTTCCAATCGTGGGGGTTCCTTTTTCCGTGAAAGGTAATCCCTACGCTTTGTTTCTCACATTGGATAAGAATACGGTAGAGCAAGAGCAAGAAAATATGCCGTGGATTCATGCATTATATATTCTTGTTCTGCTGATTGGCAGCTTTCTGATTTTGATTGCCGCCCGTTATGTAGTAAATCCGATCATGCAGTTAACGGAAGCGACGAAGAGGATGGCAAAAGGGACCTTCGATTCGGCGAGCCTCCCCATGAATCGTAGGGATGAAATTGGTCAATTAAGCGTGAGTTTTCATGAGATGGCAAAAGAGCTGGCGAAACTGGATCAAATGCGGCAAGACTTTGTCTCGAGTGTCTCTCATGAGATTCAATCACCGTTAACTTCCATTTCAGGATTTACGAAAGCTTTAAAGCAGAAGAAAATGAGCGAAGAGACGCGTCTGCGTTATTTGACGATCATCGAGGAGGAGAGCGAGAGGTTATCCCGCTTGGGGCAAAATTTGCTTCAGCTCTCTTATTTACAGCAGGAGCAGCATCCATTGAAGGTGACTACCTACCAATTGGATGAGCAGCTGCGGAGGGCTGTCATCACTTTGGAGCCTTTATGGACCGTAAAAGAAATCAACATGGTCGTTGATCTTGAGGCCATAACCGTTCAAGCGGACAAAGATCAATTGGATCAGGTGTGGATTAACTTGCTGAACAACGCTATCAAATTTACTGCGCCTCACGGGACGATACGCATCCATTCGTTGGGGAATACTCATCAAAATATCGTATCGATATCAGACAGTGGAATCGGAATCCCTGAAGAAGAACTTGCTGATATTTTCAAGCCGTTTCATAAAGTGGACAAAGCCCGTAGCAGCTCTGTAAAGGGAAATGGGCTTGGTTTATCCATCGTCAAGCAAATCATAGAAATGCATAACGGAGAAATCCATGTGTCTAGCAGTCTTGGTGCCGGAACCATTTTTACGGTCGCACTACCGCGTGAGAACTAGCAAACCAACCTACGATTTTTCTAAAGGAAAAATATCGCCCGCGGGGGGCGGTATTTTTTTGTCTATCCTATCCGTTCATATTCAGTTCATGGAGCTGGTTTATCGTAATTTGAGGAAACAAATACGAAAAATTAGGATCAGAGGAGAATCGAGATGAGATCATTATTACGTATCGTTGTCTATGGAATGACGCTCGTTATCTTTTTCGGAGGGATCGGTGCGTTTGGGTATATTCACTCCAATCAGGGATATTGGCTCCCCACTCGGCAAACTTCGATGCCTGCTTTACAAGAGGTGAGCGTCCCTGAGCATCATCCGGAAAAGCCTACAGTAGCAGTCATGTTATCCAATCCGACGACAGAGGTTTTTGATTTCATGGTTCCGTATGAAATGTTCGCGATGACGGGGGCTTATAACGTCTATGCAGTTGCCCCGGACAAAAATGTGAAGACACTTTCTGGCGGTTTGGATCTGATGCCGCACTATTCTTTTGATGAACTGGATCGCTTATTAGGAAAAAGTCCCGACCTAATAGTGATCCCGGCCATGCCTAGAGTTGACGAAGCCAAGTATAAACCAGTCCGGGAATGGATTCAAAAACATGCGGATACGAAGCTGTTAAGCATTTGCGCTGGAGCGGTGAATCTGGCCGATACAGGTCTATTAAAAGGGAAAGAAGCAATCACCGACTGGAAAAGCTTCGATTATGGCGAAATCAATAACTATCCTGAAACAAAGTGGAGAAGGGATGTTCGTTATGTTGTGGACGGGAATATCGTCTCTTCAGCAGCTCTCACCTCAGGAATCGATGCTGTTCTTTATGTGATCTCCCAGCAAGTGAGCGAATCTACAGCGGAAAAAATAGCAAAAGAGATGAATTACCCTTTTTATCATTTCGTAAAAAATCCGAAGGTAGATCCTTATTATGTGGATGGAACCGAATTGATTTTTTGGTTCAACCAAGCATTCCAATGGAGCAAAAAGGACGCAGGGGTATTGTTGTATAACGGGATGGATGACGGTGCACTTGCGACGATTTTTGATACGTATGCCGCTTCTGGAACAACAAGGGTCCACACCGTTTCAGACGCCAAGCAGCCTATCGTCACGAAGTATCACCTTAACCTAGTCTCCAGATATCATATGTCGAATGCGCCGAAGCTGGATCGAATGTTCGTTCCCGGGGTGGAGGCGGAGTCTTTAGCTGCGGAAGATGTCAGCCAGTGGAACGAAAAGAGTAACAACGTGGTGCCACAGTTCATTCACAGTGGCTCCGCTGACCGATTTATCTTTGATGCTCCACTTGAAGATTTAGCCAAACAAGAAGACGTCCTAACCGCTAAATATGGTGCCAAGCGATTGGAATACCGTGCCACCCATTTAACCTTCGAAGGCAGTCCGTTTTCCTATGAAGCTTTCGGTATCTCCGTTTTGCTTGGTTTAGCTGCATTTCTTGCTGCTTTCCTTATTGATAGGCGATTCATTAATCGAAAAGGAAAAAGAGGTCCTCATCAAAATGGGCAGGGGAGTTGAGAAGTTGTTAACGCAAAATAAAGACCCTTAGGTTTCCCTAAGGGTTCGTTGATGGATAAGAATCAGGATATCCTTACCTCGAACTGGTCTGTCACTGTACCGCCTTTACTATCGCTTGCTGTTACTTTCACAATGTCATAGGTGGAATTGCCCGGAGCATCATGAAATACAATTTTTCCATAGTTTGGACTTGTAATATCATTGTTGAAAGTGTATACAAAGCCAGTTCCAAATTCAAACTCAATGGTAAAGGTTAGGCTGTCTCCATCGAGATCATCAAAATAATCTGTAAGAGAAAGAAGTTGAGACATTCCATAAAGAGGGATAGTGACATCCGGAATTCCTGAACCTAAAACTATGGGCACATTATTGCTATTCTCGACTTATCCCATTCTGCTAAGGGTTTCGTTCGAGCCTACACCGTGCGAGCGACTTTCATCGCACACGGCGTTCCATCAACGGAAAAGAAACAAGAATTACAATGGGCAATCAAATTATACTGCTATCTATGTCCTGATTTACAGAAGTTGTTTTCGACAGAATTATAGTTTAGGAGATTCGCTGGATTTCCTCAATGTCTCTTGTTGCAAACCTCACCAAGTTTTTTTCCCCAGATTTAGTTTGAACATTTGACAAAAACGGCGGTGGCATTTAGATGAAAATAATGGGGCAGGACTGTGCACATTAGCAATCTAAGAGAAACCAGGTCTAGTGTTGGATGATAAAATGCAGACAAAAAGGAGGCGGCTTATGGGACGTGTAATCTTGCAAATGAATGTGACACTGGACGGTTGCTGTGACCACACGCAGATGATTGCAGATGAGGAGCTCCACCAGTATTCGGTGGACATGATGGACCAGTCAGATGGTCTGCTTTTTGGACGTGAAATCTACCAGCTTATGGAGCGTTTCTGGCCAGCGATAGCCAGCAGCGGCGACGGACCTCAATTCATGGTCGACTTCGCACGCAAGCTTGATCAGAAACCCAAGTACGTTGTCTCGCGAACGCTGGATCACGTGTCGTGGCAGAACTCTTTCTTGTTGAAGGGGCCAGTTTCCGAAGAGGTGCCACAGCTTACGGCAGAAGGGAAGAACCTACTCGTTAACGGCGGTCCCGGCCTCGGTTCCACCTTGGCACAACTAGGTGTGGTGGATGAGTATCACTTCCTGGTACATCCAATCGTTGCCGGACGTGGCCCCCAATTATTGGGGGGAGTTCATGATCGACTGAATCTGAAGCTGACCGGGACTAAACCCTTCAGCTCCGGCGTCGTGCTGCTCAGCTACACGCCCGTTCGTTGACTGCTTGGCTGATCACCGAGGATACAGCTAATGTACTGACAAACAGATCTTTCCTCTGCTGAGCCACCTGTTGTGACAAGCTGCCTACGGTTGAACAGGAGGTCAATACGAGGAGCGGAGTAAATTAGACTACCCAACATCGGTTTGTTAAGCGAACGAGTTTGATAGTGCAATAACAATGTGGAAAGGCACTAGAATTAACCGGCTGCCTTTTCTGCACGAACGGTAGGGTAATGAAAGCGCAAGATCTTGAAATTTATATTCCCCTATACTAAAAAAGGCAATTAGTTGTGACGAAAAATGGGGTTGCTTGGTTTTGCCGAGTATGCGCCATTTATCATTTTCGGTTTGTTCGCTGGTGTATGGATAGACAGATTTCCTCGGCGGCCTATTCTAGTCGCCGCTAACTTTTTCAAGGTCGTGTGAATGCTACATTTCGCTTTATCTCGTGGGGGGCTTTGCCGCTAGGTTCGTTACTTGGAGGGATGATAGGGGGGACAATGGGTTTACGGTTCGCTTTACTTGCGGGTGGCATTGGATTGTTAGCTTCAGCTTGTACGTTATTGTTCACCCCATTTTTACAGCTGCGTGTGAAATCATTTCAATATTCAATGAACATACGGTGACAAGGTGTTTTTTGTTTGGAAGGAATTTGTAATTTTTGATTAGAATAATTAGGAAGATGATCAGGTAGTCAATTTTAACATAGAAGGAGATAAAACTTTGGCAAAAAACAAATTACTAAGAATGGACAATGTCGGCATCGTTGTAGAATCCCTTGATGACGCAATCTCTTTCTTCGAGGAGATTGGCTTGACCCTCGAAGGGCGAGCCACTGTCGAAGGGGAATGGGCTGGTCGCGTAACCGGACTGGGTTCTCAGCGTGTAGAGATTGCGATGATGGTTACCCCAGATGGCCACAGCAGACTTGAGCTTTCGCGATTTCTCACCCCTCCTCCTATTTCAGATCACCGGACTGCTCCTGTAAACTCCCTCGGCTATCTACGCGTCATGTTCGCTGTTGAAGACATTGACGAAATGGTGTCCAGACTCATTAAGCGTGGCGCTCAGCTCGTTGGCGAAGTGGTTCAGTACAAGGACTCGTATCGGCTCTGCTACATTCGTGGAACCGAAGGAATTCTAATCGGGCTGGCAGAACAACTCGGGAATAAATAAGGGAGTGACGTTTTATAACAAGTCTTTACTGGCTTGCCTGTGGGCGAGCTTTTTTACTCGGGGAGATCGTTAAAGGAGGCCGCGATGAACGAGACCGCATTTGACGAACCATTATTTGCAAGCTTGAAGCCGGGCTTAACCTCGTTCTGTTACCGAATGCTAGGCTCCATGGACGATGCGGATGATGCCGTTCAGGAGACGAGTATTCGGGTCTGGCAGAGCTGGAGCACGTTCAGACAGGATTCCTCGTTCAAAACTTGGGTCTATCGGATTGCATCCAACCTGTGCTTGGACAAGCTGAGACAATCCAAACGCCGCGCGCTTCCCGTTGACCTGTTCGATCCAGCCGTCGCCATCGTCGAGCCGCGCGACACGCTGCCGGACTCTGCCTGGATCTGGCCGTCTCCCGACTTTGGGGGCAATCCGGAAGATCGGCTCGTCCGCAGAGATACCCTTCAACTGTGCTTCATCGCTCTCCTGCAGACCTTGCCTCCGCGGCAGCGCGCGGTACTCATTTTGAAGGATGTATTTGAATGGTCCTCCAAGCAGATCGCGGAAGCGTTGGCGATGTCGCCGGCAGCGGTGAACAGCGCCTTGCAAAGAGCCCGAGAGACGATGGACCGGGCGCAGCTTCGTTCGGATGAGCTCAGCAGCATGGACGTTCAACCGGAGCAGCAGCTGCTGTCCCGGTATGTGGAGGCGTTCGAGCAATTCGATATTGCTGCGCTCGTCGCGTTGTTCCACGAGGAAGGCTGCATGTCGATGCCGCCCTACGAGATGTGGATCCGCGGCAAGGAAGATTTGTCCGCTTTCTATTCGCTTACTCGCTGGCATTGCGAAGGTTCGCGATTTGTGCCCATTACGGTGAATGGCGGTTATCCGGCGTTTGCCCAGTATATGCCGAGCAAAGAGGGATCTGGCCTGGTACCCTGGGGCATCCACGTCATCGAAACCAAAGAAAATCAAATTCTGCACGTTCAAAACTTCATTCATACGCCATTATTTTCGCGATTTGGGCTGCCTGAGCGAATTGACCAATGAATTTCGTCATTGGCTTACGTCTATATGATTGAGAACAACCAAACGAAGAGAGGTGTCTATTTAAAATGGAAACGAGTCAACCGAGGAAAGTAACGGTGCAAGCTGTCATTCAAGCGCCTGTAGAGAAGGTATGGCGCTATTGGACCGAGCCGGATCACATCACGAAGTGGAATCAAGCGTCCGAGGACTGGCATGCGCCGAGAGCCGAAAACGATCTGCGAGTCGGCGGCAAGTTTTTGACACGGATGGAAGCGAAGGATGGCAGCATGGGCTTTGATTTTGGGGGCGTCTACGATGTCGTGAATCAGCATGAGGCGATCGGCTACACCATGGAAGACGGAAGAAGAGTGGATATTGCTTTCGTCGATCAAGGGAATGAGACGAAGGTCATTGAAACGTTCGACGCGGAAAGCTCCAATCCCGTCGAGTTCCAGCAAGCAGGCTGGCAATCGATCATGGACAATTTCAAAGCCTACACCGAACAAAACTAATCATCGCGAAGAAGACGCCGGGGAAGATGCCCGGCGTCTTTCTTTTTGAACCTTAGTACGAGCGTGCTCTCTGTTAGCCTTAACCTTGTGCCTGGTCCATGTTCATGTAGTTAATGGCCCACAGATGGCCGTCCAAGTCCACGAAGCCCCAATGATACATGAACCCATGTTCTTCAGGTTCAGCGTGCAATTTCCCGCCCAAGGAGAGCGCGGTATTCACAATTTCATCGACCTTTTCCCGGCTCTCGAAGGCCAATGCGATCGTCATCTGCGCATACTTGCTCGTATCGACGGATTCCTTCTCCGTGAGCGTATGAAAGAACGCTTGATTGATCAGCATGACCTGCAGGTTGTCACCGATCACGATGGCTACCGAATTCTCGTTCTCGGGGAATTGCGGGTTGAGCTCGAATCCGAGTCCGGTGAAGAACGCTTTCGATTGTTCTACGTTTTTTACAGGCAGGTTGAAGCTCGTGAATGCGGACGTTAATGCCATTTTCAAAACACCTCTTCGTCAAATTAGTTTGTGTTCATTTATGCCTTTGTTTATATAGACGGCAGTCGATCCGGAAATTCATCGGTCTCGTGGATTCGGAAGCGTAAATTTTGAAAAATAACCTGGTATTGAGTTGGGATACCCGACATATTCCACAGTAGCTCTACTCCTGAAATCTCCTGCCCAAAAGTATCCCAGTAATGATGCACAACCCTCCGATAAACTGCCAGATGGAGAGATGCTCGCCAGCGATCAGGATGGAAAAGATGGCGGCAAACATTGGTTCGCTGCTCATCAACAGTGCCACCCGAGAAGGAGAAGTGCGACGGATCATGACCAGCTGAATGTAGTAGGCAAACATGGTTCCAAACACCACCAGGTACCCGATCGCAAGCCAAAAGGATGGGGTCAGATAGCTCCAGGAGGAGGGCTGGGAAAGAGAAAGCAAGCCGGACACGATCGCGACTGTGGAAAATTGAATGACGGTCAAGGCACGTGAATCCATGGTCTGTCCCGCTGTCAGCTTCTTCGCCATGATCATCTGAATCGCATACCCGAATGCGGCAGCTAGCACCAGCACATCCCCGATTTTGGGGTCAAAGCTGTCCTTCATCGTCAAGAGAGTAGTCCCAGTGATAGAGAGAAGCAGGACACCTGCCAACGAAATCTTCAGCAGCCTTCCATGAATCACATGATCGAGGACGGGGACCAAGACGACATACATGCCAATGATGAAGCCGGCATTGGAAGCCGAGGTCGATGTCAGGCCGAAAGTCTCGAGGAAATAGGTAGCACCGAGGATCAGCCCGAGAATCATGCCGCTGGTCCAGGCGGAACGGTCGGCATGACGCAGTACTTTGAAGGTAAAAGGAAGCATGATGATGGCAGTCAGTGTGAACCGGATAAAGAGCAGCTGGAAGACGGGAACCGTTTCTACGACACCCTTGATGACAATGTAATTGGAGCCCCAGATCATCGCAATAAGCAGCAGGGAGATGTCCGCCGTCCAGTGGGAGTTCCATATGCTTGGGGCGAGCCTTCTCCACTTATGGAGACTATTTTCAAATGCACTTTGGGATTTCAGGTAGTTTTGCACAATCCCGGACATCCTTTCGTTGAAAATTCCGATTTCTTTAGTATAAAGTCCGCCATCCTATTCCTTCCACAAAAATATCCTGGGGTCCGTAAAAAAGGTTTATTTTCGTTTCCGATGTCACAAATCCGAAGCCTACCTTGTTATATGTGTAAAACGTAAAGGGGCTGAGGGAAATGAACGACATGACATGCATCATCATCGGAGGCGGCCATGCAGGGCTTCATGCGCTCAAAGCAATCAAGGAAACGACTCGGGGCATGGCGAACGGAAGGCGGATTCGGTTTGTTTTGTTCGATAAGCTGCCTGGGCATGTACGCAAGGTGTTGTTGTTCCGTCCTGCAGTGAGTGGGGAAGAGATTACAGTTCCCTGGTCGCATTGGGCTGCCGAAGGAGTCGAATTCGTACAAGGGACAGTTACTTCTATAGATAGTGGTGAGAAACAGCTTGCCTATACGGATGCGCAAGGAAAGGAAGCGCAAATCGGTTATGACCTTTTAGTTGTGACGGTCGGCAGCATCGTTCGGAGACCGGATCCGGCGCAGGGTGGCATCGCCTTGACCGACCCGCAAGCCGCATCGGACATCCGGGAGCGCTGGCAGGCCAACCTGCGCAAGGCTGCTGGTGAGACGAATCCGGAAGAACGTAAACGGTTGCTCTCGGTTGTGGTTGCGGGAGCGGGGATCAGCGGCATCGAGACGTCCGCCGAGCTGGCGCTGGCGATGCGGGTGGAAGCGGCGGAAATGGGCCTGAACCCATTGGATACCGCTGTCTATTTGCTGAACACGCAGGAGCGGCTGTTCCCAGAAGCGCCGCAGAAAGTTGGTCGGAAGCTGGAGCTGACTCTTCGTGAGTGTGGAGTAAAAGTGCTTCACAATTGCAAGGCGATGCGAGAAGAAGCGGGTGTGGTGACACTCAGCAATGGCGAGAGCCTGGAGGTTGGCCTATGTATTTGGATGATTGGTCTGATCCCGAATCCGGCCCTTCTCCGCATGGGCTTGCCGCTTACTCCTGAAGGTCAAGTGCAGGTGGATGAATGCTATCGCGTGAAAGGGGCGCCTGGCGTATACAGCATTGGGGACTGCGCAAGAATTGTGGATCCGCGCACAGGCAAGGCGGATCAGATGAGGTGCGGAGAAGGCGTGCTGCAGGCAGACCGGCTGGGAAAAGTCGTGATGGCCGATTTAAAGGGCAGCCCCGCGCCCGTACACAAATCAGTACCATTGGATTTCTACTGCATCGGCTTGGGGGAAAATCGCGGATTAGTGTGGGGGCGCAAATGGGGACTGACGATGATGATTACAGGAAAGCCTGCCTGGAAATTCAGGAATCTGGCATGGGATGGAGGAAGCATGCTACGATAGAAAAAGAGAGGATAAGAATGGAACGTTTTCCAACAAACAGGAAAAGGTGGGGCGGCGAATGAAAGAACTGTACGACCAATATAGGGCACTGCTGTTCACGCTGGCTTATCAGCTGACGGGCTCAGCGGCAGACGCAGAAGATGCGGTGCAGGACGTATTCATGAAGTCGTTCGACTTACATCTGGAACGTCTGGAGAAAC
Organism: Brevibacillus centrosporus; assembly: GCF_046622605.1. Taxonomy (NCBI): domain Bacteria; kingdom Bacillati; phylum Bacillota; class Bacilli; order Caryophanales; family Paenibacillaceae; genus Brevibacillus; species Brevibacillus centrosporus. The sequence continues at coordinate 1,601,070 of NZ_CP176856.1, forward strand.
CGAAGGCGTATTTGTGCAAAATGGTAACCAATCACTGCCTCAATCAGCAGAAGTCGGCGCGGAAAAGGCGGGAAGTGTACGTCGGTCCGTGGCTTCCCGAGCCGGTTCGGACACCGGAGACAGAAACGCTCGAGATGACGGTTGCCCGCCGCGATCTTTTGTCCTACGCCATGCTCGTACTTTTGGAGCGGCTGACACCGACAGAGCGGGCGGTTTTTGTCATGCGTGAAGGCTTGGGCTTCGATTATTCGGAAATTGCTGAACTGCTCGGCAAGCAAGAGGCGAATTGCCGCAAGCTGGTGAGCCGAGCCAAAAGCAAGATGGAGATATCCGAGCAGGAGGCGGTCGCAGCCGAAACAGTCGAATTGGAATGGGTCAACCGATTCCTTACCTCCCTCGAGCAAGGGAACGTCGAGCATGTGCTGTCTCTGTTGACCGAGGATGTCATGCTCGTCGCAGACGGAGGCGGAAAGGTAACCGCGTTCCGGCATCCGATACAGACGCGCGATCATGTGGCTCGAGTCCTTCTCGACGGATTCCAGGGCAAAGGGACCATTTATCAGGGAAAACTCTGCTTCGAAGTGGCTACTTTGAATGGAGAGACCGGATTCATCATTCGTTCGGGAGAGGAAACATTGGCTGCTATCCTGATACAACTGCGGCACGGAAAGCTCGCGAGAATGTATGCCGTTCGAAATCCGGAGAAGCTTGCTCGGGTTTAGAGAGCCGCCGACAGCAGGTTTTTCCCCGAAGTTCAACGGGATCTCTCATGCTTTGACCTCATTCACAATCTGTCTGTATTTCCATCCTGCAACCGGATCGTCCGAGGGCGCGGTGAGCTGCTTCTGCGGAATGCACGAAACAGGTATCCACACAAGCCGCCTAGGAGAGAGGGAAGCAGCCAGCCTAAGCCTACCTCATACAAGGGAAGATAATGAGTGAAATAGTTTTCAATGACGGCGATGTGCACGCCGGCCGCATTCAGGCCGTCGAACAAGCTGATGATCAAGGTGAAAAGCAAGCTTCCTTGGTACACCTCAGACCAACCACGAAATGCTCTGTGTAGAAAGGTTAAGAATAAGAGGGAGATCGCAATCGGGTACATCGTCATTAAGAGCGGAACGGACACCTTGATCAGCTGCGTTAGTCCGATATTTGCGACAAGTGTACTGAAAACCGATAAAATAACGGCAAACTTTTTGTAAGAGACAGTCGGAATCAATAGATGGAAGAAGGAAGAGCAAGCGGTTATGAGCCCTACACTTGTGGTCAAGCAAGCCACTGTAATCATGAAGCCTAATAATATGGCACCGTAGGAACCGAAATAATAGCTCGAAACCTTAGCCAAAACCTCGGCTCCGTTTTCTAAATGGCCCAATTTTTCCACACTGGAAGCTCCCATATAGGAGAGAGCCGAATAAAAAAGCACGAGGAGCGTGCCGGCGATCAATGTCGCCTTTGCACACGTGGCTAACAGCTGTTTTTGGGTCGTAACTCCTTTTTCCTTAAGGGCATTCACGATAATGATCCCGAAAACAAAAGCGACGAGAGCATCCAAGGTTAAATAGCCCTCTTGAAAGCCTTTGAAAAATACATGACTCGTGTACTCTTCCGATGGTACCTGCAGTGCTCCTATCGGACGGATCACGGCTGTAATGACAATAAATCCGATAAACGTCAATTTGATTGGGGTTAGAATTTTCCCGACCACACTGACGATCTTGACAGGATTGAGAGATAAGAGACATGCAGTGGTAAAAAACAGGATGGTGAATAGAATGAGCGGGATGGAACCTGCCTGGTCAGATAGGAATGGTTTGACCCCGATTTCATAGGATACATTGCCGGACCTAGGGATTGCGAAAAAGGGACCGATAGCCAAGTATAGAACAACCGTGAAGATCATACCAAATAGCGGATGAACACGACTTGCTAACGAACGTAAGTCGTCTTGTCCAGAATAAACAAAGGCAATGATCGAAAGGAGCGGCAATCCCACGCCTGTAACTAGAAATCCTGCATTGGCTAGCCAGACATTTGTTCCTGCCAATTGACCGAGCATAGGCGGGAAAATCAAATTACCGGCTCCAAAAAACAAGGCAAACAACATAAATCCTATAATCACCAGAAAAGAAAACGGCACTTTTTGAAACATAAAAATCCTCCTATCAGCCTGAACCTGGAAGCAATGAAATACCGTACGGCTGACTGCAAAAAATTCAAATTTTACTGTCAATGAACGTCCAGCTTTCTGAACAACGAAATTCATTATAGTGCCTTTATGGAAACATTACAATTTCAGTATTTAGGAGAACGAAAAAAGCTGCCGATGCGAATTCGGCAGCTTCTTTGAAAGGAAAAGCAGGGAGCGTTCACCATGAGAAGCGGTCAAGTTCAGTAATGGTCCCGCAACCCCTAGATCATGGCGATGAGTGCGATCGAAGAAATCAATGATAAATACATTGCCATCTTCGTAATCATAACGAAAGGTCTTACCGGCATATACAGGGTTCAGCTGCCGATCATATTGATACGGCAGGTTGGGATAATCGGGATGGTGCATACAAACTCCTCCTTCCCGAGCAGTATATGTTTAATCTAGGTGAATGCTCTGAGGCGATGGCCTAATTCTGCCAGCGGAGTCACAGCCGAGCAGGTTCAGACGGTGGAAGGACGTGAATAAGACTGGAGACGAAATGCAAGTGCTTCGATAGAATCGGATTGGATGCGAGAATTTTAGCTAGACAGATGGGAGAGGGAGTAATGGGAAATACGGATAAGTTTGAAATGATCGCGAATACATACGATCGACCAACGCCAATGACGTGAAGTCCGGATTCTCCAACTACTGCCGCTGGGTGGATGTGGCGGCTCCCGGAGAAAATATCTTGTCCACCTATCCCGGCAGTTACTACGCTTATCTGAGCGGAACTTCTATGGCTTCTCCCCACGTCGCCGGCCTGGCTGCTCTGCTGGCTTCTCAGGGAAAAACGAACGTTCAGATCCAGAGCGTTATTCAGACAACCTCAAATCCAATACCGGGAACGGGTACCTTCTGGCAATTTGGACGAGTGAATGCTGCCAGGGCTGTGCGGTCCTGAATCGCTTGCGCCAATTAGCACCAGAGTAAATAGAATAAAGAAGCAGCGGCGACCGCAGACCGGATAGGAAAGTCTGAGGCCGCCGCTGTTGTTTGTAGCAGCTCCCGGTTAGTCCAAGCGAAACTCCATTTTCCTGCTTTTCGTTGTCATTCCCATAGATTGATAGAAATGGATCGCATTTTGATTCGCCTCGATTACCCCCAATTCAATGCTATCTACTTTCAAGCCTCTTCCAAAGTCAAAAGCATATTGCAGCAGTTTACGTCCGATGCCCTTTTTCCGATGCGAATCAGCCACGCATAAGCTATCAACCAGTAAGATCCTTCTCGCATTCACAAATGAATTTTCGGGTATTTCTTCTTCCTTTAAAACTACGACGCCGACGATTTCATTTCCCAGGGTAGCTACAAAGATCTGCTGCTTATCATCCTTCAGCTGGTTATGAAACAACTCTTCTCCTACTGGAGTCGCGTTTTTTTTGTATAGGTCTGGTCGCTCTACAACGTGCAAATGATGAACCTGCCAAAACAAAGACAATAACGATGCGTAATCATCTGGCTGCGCACTTCGGATCAAAATATCCATGCTTCCCTCACCTCGCCCAAGGTTTTAACGTTTATTTTAGCTTATACACGCTGCAGGTCATACATAAAATGAGGCGATCTCTTCTCGTAAAAATCAGCGTCAGATTAGGATCAGAAAGAAAGGTCCTAGTCTCGTGCGCTCAAGTATAATAGTTTATAGCAAAGGAGGGCGGCGTATTTTGGAATGGTTGATAGGGCTGGCCTGCAGCGCCGGTATTGCGGGCATGGCCTATGCAAGACGGTCGCTGTCCGGCTCCGGTTTTACAGCGGCAGTGATTGTGGGCACGGTGATGTACGCACTGGGAAGCGCGATCTGGTTCGGATGTCTGATCGCCTTTTTCGTCTCTTCGACCCTGTGGTCCAAATGGAAAAGGCATGCAAAAGAAGAGGCAGAGAGCGGCTATGAGAAGGGTGGGAGGCGCGATGCTGGACAGGTGCTGGCCAACGGAGGTCTGGGGATGCTGCTGTGTGCGGCCAATTGGATGTATCCCCATCCCCTTTGGTGGTATGCCTTTCTCGGTGTGATGGCGGCGGTCACGTCTGATACGTGGGCTACCGAAATCGGTGGCTTGAGTCGGACACCGCCGATCTCGATCAAGACAGGACGCCCCGTTCCGCCGGGGACGTCCGGAGGTGTTTCTGGTCTCGGCATGGGTGCTTCACTGGCGGGCGGATTCTTTATCGGTGCTGTAGCCTGGCTGATGCTGGCGGTGACCCCGTTTGCACCGGATACGGCTGCGAGCGGACTTGGACCTTTTGCCTGGACCGGAATTGCCGGATTGGCTGGCATGATGGGGGCGCTGGCGGATTCATGGATTGGTGCGACCTGGCAGCAAATGTACCGTTGCGATGTGTGTGGTCGCGATATCGAGCAGGACCGCCACTGCGGCAGGCAAGCTGTGCGGACACGAGGTCGCACTGGCTGGAACAACGATGCCGTCAATATCGCAGGCTCGATTGCAGGCGGCGTTTCGGCCATTTTGCTGGCACTCGTGCTCGGACTCGCCTAAGCAGGCAAATAACCGGAAAGACTTTGCAGCGTCAAGCGATGCTAGGGTCTTCCGGTTTTTTTTATGTGGTGATTTCCAATTCATGGTAGATAGAAAGAACTATGAAATCAAGAGAATGACGGTTTATTTGTTAGAAAATTTGGTAAATGATTCCCACGAAAAAACAGAATGAAACCTTTATCATCGATGGTAGATGCTTCCAGATTCTGTGTGAGCGCACCAGACTCGACTATGTAGGAGAGGAGGTAGTGGCCGTTCATCCCTTGTATTCTACGAAAAGTGGAGGTGATCGTGCTTTGAAAAAGACTCGCTGGCTTCGCTATTTGTCGTCACTCGTTTTGTTCTGCACGCTGACTGCTGCAGGAGCTGCCGATCTTGGTTTAGCCAAGGAAAAAAAGAATGGTCCAGCTGTCCAAACGGGAATCGAGCTGTTGCTTGAAAAGCCCGAAATGCTGAAAGGGAAGAAAGTAGGGCTCATCACGAACCCGACTGGAGTAACGGAGGATCTGACGCACGATGTGGATGCGCTGCTCGAAAAGAACGTGAATCTGGTAGCGGTATACGGTCCGGAGCACGGGATCCGGGGAACGGAGCAGGCGGGATCGGTCCCTGGCACCTACGAAGATCCAAAAACAGGACTGCCGTTCTATAACCTGTACGGAAAAACACAGCAGGAAATCTCCCCTTTGTTCCGCGATGTAGATGTCATCCTGTTCGATATCCAGGATGTCGGTTCGCGCTTCTACACGTACATTTCCACGATGGCCTACGCCATGAAAGCGGCAGCTTTGGAGGACAAGCCTTTCATCGTGCTGGATCGGCCCAATCCGATTGGCGGGGAGAAGGTAGAGGGAAGCGTTCTCGATCCTGCTTACGAGTCATTCGTGGGCATTTATCCGATTCCTGTCCGCCATGGCATGACGGTGGGAGAGCTCGCTGTTTTATTCAATGAGCAATTCCTTGTCAAAGAGATAGGGAAAAAGGCAGATCTCCAAATCGTCCAGATGAAGGGCTGGAAGCGGGACATGCAGTATGACGAGACGGGACTGGCTTGGGTGCTGCCGTCGCCTAACATGCCTACTCCTGATACTGCGCTGGTTTATCCAGGCAACTGCCTGTTCGAGGGAACCAATCTTTCCGAAGGCCGCGGAACCACTCGTCCGTTCGAGCTGGTCGGTGCCCCGTACATAAAAGGGTGGGAGATAGCGGAGCGAATGAATCGTCTGAATCTGCCAGGCGTAGCTTTTCGGGAAGCGTACTTCAACCCTACCTTCTCCAAGCACGCCGGTATCAACGTCGGCGGACTGCAGATTTACGTGACAGATCGCGAGAAGTATGACCCGATACGTACAGCTCTTACTATTATGGTGGAATTGAAAGAGCTGTACCCGGATGATTTTGCCTGGCGCAGCGACAACTGGATCGACAAGCTGATGGGAACGGACAAGGTCCGCAAAGCGATTGACGAAGGAGCATCTGTGGACGACATCATCGCAGATTGGCAAGCTGAGCTGAACGCATTCAAGCAGCTGCGCAAGACGTATCTGCTCTACCACTAGGAGTGATTCCGATGAAAAAACGGATTGCCATTGCCAGTCTATGTGTCAGTATGGCTTGGGGAGCGATGGTTGTTCCGGCAGCCGCCGCAAAACGGGGGGATGGGGATGCCCCGTCTATTGAGAAGAAGGAGAAAAAAACGAAGCCAGTCAAACGTCCGCTCTCCCATCCCTGGGACAAGCCCGGCACAAGCAACGGAAAGCTGCGTCCGGGGAAGCCTTCCGCAGCTGGCATGACCGCCGCGCCGCTAAAAGAGATCGATTCACTCATCGAAACTTCGATGGAAGAGGGCGTGATGCCCGGCGCTGTCGTGCTCGTCGCACGCCGCGGAGTAATCGTAAAAGAGCAGGCGTACGGCTTCTCCGCGCAGTACGCCGATGATAAAAAAACGCCGTTGGATCGGCCTATACGAATGGATACGGACACCATTTTCGATATGGCATCTGTCAGCAAGCTGTTCACCTCCACCGCGATTATGCAGCTGTACGAAAAAGGCAGGTTCGACCTGGATGATCCCGTCGCTGACTACCTTCCCGAGTTTGCGGACAACGGCAAGGAAGAGGTGACCATCCGCCAGCTGTTGACCCATACCTCTGGATTTGAACCGTTCATCCCGCTCTACCAAATGGGAGACAGCAGGGAGGAAAGAATGGAAATCGTCTTGCGCCATCCACTCGTCAACCGCCCGGGAAGCAACTACGTCTACAGCGATTTGAACCTGATTACACTGGGGGCGTTGGTGGAAAAGCTGACAGGCCAGCGCTTGGATCAGTACGTCCGTGAGCACATTACGAAGCCGCTAGACATGTCCGATACGATGTACAATCCGGCAGAGCGCCTGAAAAAACGGATCGCTGCAACCGAATTCCAGCCATGGACACAAAGAGGGATGGTCTGGGGAGAAGTACACGATGAGAATGCCTGGTCGCTGGACGGTGTGGCAGGACACGCAGGAGTATTCAGCACCGCACGTGACATGGCGGTTTTTGCCCAGATGATGCTGAACGGTGGCAAGTACGGCGGGAAGCGAATTCTTTCCGAAGAATCGGTCGAGCTGATGGCAGAAAACCAGATTCCCGAGTTCCCGGGAGATGATCATGGACTTGGCTGGGAGCTGTATCAAGGCTGGTACATGGATGCCTTGAGCGACAGCAGGACGATGGGGCATACCGGATACACAGGCACCTCGATCGTGGTCAGTCCCAACAACGAAACCATATGCATCGTTCTCACCAACCGCGTTCATCCTACGCGCAATACCGTTTCCACCAATCCGGTCCGGAGGGGAGTAGCCCGTCAGGCTGCCCTGGCGATACCAGTGGAGATCCCGTGGAAGGATGGAGCATGGTTTGCAGGAGTCGGCGATGAACAGGAACACACGTTAACCGCCGAGGTAGACCTTGAAGACGGGGGAACGCTCACCTATGATACCTGGTTCCGGATGGAGAACGAGTCTGATTTCGGCTACGTCGAAGCATCTGAGGACGGGAAGAACTGGACTGAGGTAGGCCATGCCGCAACGGGAGAAAGCGACTGGGAAAACGTCTCAAGGGAGCTTCCTTCCGGGACCAAGCAAATCCGCTTTCGCTATGCGACCGATGCGACCGTCAATGGACGGGGCTGGTTTGTCCATGATCCGGAAGTGAAAGATGAAGCGGGTCATGAAATCGATCTCGACTGGCTGTCCGATGGCTGGTCGCGAGAAGGAAAATAAGAGGAGATGAAGCCATGAGGGTTGGGAGAAAGAAAATCAGCGCGCTGCTGATGGTACTTGCTTTGCTGCTCAGTCAGGCTTTCTATTCACAGAGTGTTGTGAAAACGAATGCGGAAGAGAGGACAGATGTTGTCGATCTGATCATCAGTCTGAACGCTCCTGAAGCGGAATGGGGCATGGCAGCAGGAGACACCCTGCAGCTGCAAGCGCTCCATGTTTACCGAGACGGTCATTTTGAGAAAGCATCCGTAGGCTTGAAATGGAAAACCTCGAACAAAAACGTGGCGGCAGTCGATGAAAAAGGCATCGTGAGCTTCGCCAAGCATCCCGGCAGAACCTTCATCTCCGTGACCGACGGCAAGTTTGAAGACCGGATCGCCTTCGATTACAAAAACAAGGAAGAGCAGAAGGTAACGGTCGTGAAACAAAAAGGGGAGCGTTACCAGATCATTGACAGAGCAATCTCGGGCATGACGCTGGAAGAAAAAGTGGGGCAGATGATGATGCCCGATTTCCGCAAATGGAACGGCAAGGACGTGACAAACATGCTGCCGGAAATCGAGGCACTGGTCAAGAAATACAAGGTCGGCGGGGTGATTTTGTTCCGTGAAAACGTGGTCAACACGGAGCAGACCATACGCCTTGTCCATGATTATCAGCTGGCAGCAGATAAATACGGCCTCCTGGTAACGATAGACCAGGAGGGTGGGATCGTGACCCGTTTGCAGCAAGGGACAGATATGCCAGGGAACATGGCGCTAGGCGCTACGCGTTCGAAGGAGCTGGCTCTGCAAGTGGGAGATGTCATTGGCAAAGAGCTGGCTGCCCTCGGGATCAACACCAACTTCGCTCCCGATATGGATGTGAACAACAATCCGGACAACCCGGTCATCGGAGTCAGGTCGTTTGGAGAAGACCCACAGCTGGTGAGCGACCTGGGTGTTGCCTACGTAAAAGGACTGCAGCAAAACGGGATCGCCGCTACAGCCAAGCACTTCCCAGGTCATGGCGATACAGCCGTCGACTCGCATCTGGGGTTGCCGGAAGTCCCCCACGACAAAGACCGTCTGACAAAAGTGGAGCTCTATCCGTTTAAAAAAGCGATGGAGGCGGGCGTCGATGCCATCATGACGGCGCATGTCACCTTCCCGAAAATCGATGACACCAAAGTAATTTCCAAAAAGGACGGCACGGAGATTGCGCTGCCTGCCACGCTGTCACCCAAGGTCATCACAGGCTTGATCCGCGAAGAACTCGGCTTTGATGGCGTCGTATCGACGGATGCCATGAATATGCAGGCAATCGCTGATCATTTTGGACCGGTTGATGCGGCAATTCGAGCCGTGCAAGCGGGCGTAGATATCGTGCTGATGCCGATCGGTTTGGAAGAGGTAACGACTGGTGTTCTCCAAGCCGTGAAAAAGGGAGAGATCAGCGAAGAGCGGATTGAGCATTCCGTCAAACGCATCCTGACATTGAAGGTGAAGCGGGGAATCTTTAAAGCAGAAAATCCAGAAGGTGCAGACGCGCAAATCGAGCGTGCCAAGGCGATCATCGGCTCTGCTGAAAACAAGCAAGTAGAGGCTGAAGCTGCAGCCCGCTCCGTAACGATGGTCAAAAACAGCGGCGCACTGCCACTTAAGCTTCTGGAAGACAAAAAGATCGTGGTGGTAGGGACGACCTACATCGACAGTCTGGCTGACGCCGTGAAAAAACACCACGCCAATACAGCGACGATCAAAATCGCAGGCGAGGCACTGACCAACGAGCAAGCGAAGCTGGTGGAGGTGGCAGACGCTGTGATCATCGGTTCCTATACGTTCGATGTCAAAGGCCGGGCACCAGATAACGCTCTGATGGGCATTTACAAGCAAATCATCCAGAAAACGGATCAACCCGTAATCGCTGTCGGCATCCGCAATCCGTACGACATCATGGCTTATCCGGAAGTAGATGCTTATCTCGCCCAGTACGGCTTCCGAAATGCAAGCTTCGCCGCAACGGCAGACACGATTTTTGGTAAAAACAACCCAACCGGCAAGCTGCCAGTGACGATCCCGGATGGCAAGGGTGGCGCCCTTTACGAGTTTGGCCACGGCTTATCCTACCAGCCATGAGCTTCTGAAAAGGAAATCGAATAAAACAATTGAAAGCAAGGAAGATCCGGCTGTGAGGCCGTGTCTTCTTTTTTTTTTTTTGTACAGTAAGAATTTAAAATTCTTAGCCAGTATTGTTCTAGTTCCGTTGGAGGAAAGTCATCGAGAAGAGCTGCGTAAAGCCTTACATCATCCGGAAATTTGGGAGTATACCTGGCGGAAAATATCGTCAGCTTGGCATTGGAGCAAAAAAATCAGGGAACGCATATCCCCTTCACTATCCTGGAAAAGGTGTCCGGCAAAGTCATCCGTACCACGCGCATAGGCGATATCGAAGTGACAAACCGCAATGCGGAGATCGGTTGGACATGGCTTTCTCCTGCTTACTGGAGAGCGAGAGTCAATACAGAATGCAAGTACCTCCTGCTGCAATACTGCTTCGAACAAGCTGAGCATACTCGATCGGAATGGTCAGAAGTCAGAGGAAAACTGAAGCATTTGCTGGAAAGAAAATATGTGTAGGACGAGTCTAGGCATACCGAGTGCTGGAATGAATCTCAACCGCGACTCGAATCGCCGATTGTATCGCTCCTTGGATCCAGCCGTGATAATCGGAAGCGTGTTCACCCGCAAAATGGACTCTACCCTCTGGAGTAGAGATGTAGGGACCCAATTCCGTTTCCTGAAAAGGCTTGAACATGGTGAAAGCGCCAGCCGCAAATGGCTGCAGCACCCAGTTATGCGCAGTCCCTGTGACAAAAGTCTCGTAAACGACTTCCCCATATATGCGAGCCAAGACTTGCAGTGCCTTCCTGACCTGTTCTTCCTCCGACAAATGGACCCAGGGCAAGGCATCATCTTCCCAGGTATAGCTCACCAAGACAACACCACCAGCTCCGCCAAAATGATGACTGGGATAATAGGAAAGGCGAATCGGTAAGTCTGTGACTGTTTGCCCCCCGTACAATCCATTTTCTTCCCAGAAGCGACGCGAGAACTGGATGCCGATCTTGGTGGAGGAGACGTAGTGAAGCTGATGAATGGCATTCCATTTGTGATAAGAAAACAGGTTGTTAGGCTCCACTTCTACTAATTGGAGGACGGTAAACGGAACCGTAATGATGGCGTGATCCGCCGTTACTTCAAACGGCTTTGCCTGGTCGGTAAAATCGCCAGCAATCGCTACGCTGTTCCCGTTGCCCCTGATTTTGGTCATCCTGCAGTTGAAATAAATGTTGTCCTGTAATTGGGGAAGGAACGAATAAGGCAGCTGGTCAAAACCGCCTGTGATTTCATAAAACCGAGTAGAAGGCGTGAAGAGGATAAAGTCGCGCAAGATTTCCAGGAAGGAAAGCTCAGGGAACCCTTCGAAGCCAGACCGTCTTCCCTCTTTCCTTGGGAGCTACCGGAAAACGAAGGATGCTCGGCTTTTTTTCATACATCCACCGACGTGCTTTAACTCCATTCACATAGAACAGATCATTGGGTGTCGTGTTAATAAACTCGTTTAGGGGGAGACGAAATTTCGAGATGTATTCCAGCGTCAATAGGTGGGTGCTAGGAATTCGCATCGCCCCAGCCTCAATATACCCACCATCATGAAAAGGAGAACGAAGGGTGAAGACACGGCCGCCAACCCGATCGGAGCCTTCGAGGATCGTGACCTGATGCCCGGCTTCTTTCAGTAGAGAGGCGGAAACCAGCCCAGCCATCCCTGCCCCAACGACCACGATTTGTTTGGGAGAAGTGGTTTTGGGAAGACCATTTCGGATGATCGAAATCAGTGGACTCTTGAGAGAGTGGAAAAGCCTTTTCCATACAGATCCCCTTGGATTATTTTGGAAACATCATATGTAGGCAATAACCTAAAGGTGATAGCTGAAAGGAAGCAAACCCATCCCAAAAACCCCCTTTTCAAATCCCGAGTGGTATGATGTGATAGAGTAGGATTTTTCGTGCAATTGTGAAGATGGGGTGAGGACATGCGTTTATACACCAAATACATCAAAAAATACGGAGTCGTTTTTTGTGTCTCCCTCTTCTTTTTAACCTTGGAAGCGGTGTGCGACCTGCTGCAGCCAACGATCATGTCGCGAATCGTCGATGTGGGTGTGGCGCAGCGCGATTTGAATTACGTGCTGTCGACCGGGGGGCTGATGCTGGGCGTGACCGCGATCGGTGCAGTCGCCGCCACGATGCGCAACCTGCTGTCCACTTACGTTTCACAGAACTTCGGAGCTCAGCTGCGATCGGATTTGTTTAAAAAGGTTCAGTCCCTTTCGTTTGAGAACATCGACAGGTTCGATCGTGCCTCTCTCGTGACCCGGCTCACCAACGATGTCAACCAGGTGCAGGTATTTGTCAACGGCATGATGCGCATTTTCGTGAAGGCACCGCTCACTTGCATTGGCGGTCTGATCATGGCGACACAGCTAAATCCCCGACTGGCTGTGGTGCTGGCCGTGGTCGTGCCGATTGTGGGTCTGTTTATCTACCTGAACATGAAAATCGGGTTTCCCTTCTTCATGAAAGTACAGCAGTCGCTGGATCGGGTAAACGGTGTGATGCGGGAATACTTGTCCGGGGTTCGGGTTGTCAAAGCGTTCAACCGCTTCGATTTTGAGGTCGACAAGTTCAGCCATGCAAATGAGGAGCTTCAGACCAAGTCAATCTCGGCTACTCGCGTGATGTCCATTTTCAGTCCAGCCATTATGCTGACGGTCAATCTGGGGATTGTGGCTGTACTGTGGATGGGAGGCTTGGCTGCAGAGCAAGGAGACATGCAGGTCGGTCACATCATCGCGTTTACAAACTACATGACGCAAATTTTGTTTTCGCTCATGATGATTTCCATGGTGTTCAACATGTTCGTGCGGGCAAAGGCTTCAGCAGGGCGCATCGGTGAAGTGTTTGCCGAGGAAAATCGGATGACCTGGAAGGAGCAGGGAAGCCTTCAGGGAGATGGGAAGGGACGGATCGACTTCGAGCATGTATCCTTTTCCTATGAAGGCGGGCATGGAGAGAGTGTCTTAAAAGATATCACCTTTTCTTGCCTGCCGGGGGAAACGGTGGGCATTATCGGGTCGACGGGCTCTGGGAAAAGCAGCCTGGTCGGTCTAATCCCACGCTTTTACGATGCCACGAAGGGAACCGTGCGGGTGGATGGAGTAGATGTCCGAGAGGTGGACCCGAAGCTGCTGCGCGAGAAAATGGCCATCGTCCCACAAAAGACGGTGCTGTTTACCGGGACAGTGAAGGAAAACATTCGTTGGGGGAAGGACGAGGCGTCGGATGAGGAAATGGAGCTGGCAGCCCGAATGGCACAGGCCCACGACTTTATCGAGCGTACCCCGGACGGTTATCAGGCAAGGGTCGGACAGGGCGGCATCAATTTTTCCGGGGGACAAAAGCAGCGCCTCTCCATCGCTCGGGCACTGGTGCGCAAACCGGAGATTCTCATTCTCGACGACAGCACGAGTGCGGTAGACGTGGCGACAGAGACGAAGATCAAAGAGGCTTTGCGTGAGTACGCTCAAGGTCTGACGTGCCTATTAATCGCACAGCGGATTACGTCGGTGATGGATGCGGACAAGATTGTCGTGCTGGATCAGGGAGAGCTGGTCGGAATCGGGACCCATGAGAGCTTGCTAAAGGATTGCCGTGTCTACCAGGAGATCTTCCAATCCCAGATCGGCAAGGAGGTGCAATAGAATGTCCCAGCAAAGTCAACAGCCGCCGGTCTTTCCGAGCAGGCCCGGACGTGGCATCGGGCATGGGGCGAGAGGACCTGTGGTGAAGCCAAAAAACTTCAAAGGGACACTTCGCCGGCTGTGGCAGGCGTTTGGCCAGGAAAAGCGCATGCTTCCGCTCGTGTTCCTGATCGTGCTGGTAGATGCGCTGCTGATGCTGTCGGCGCCGTATTTGATCGGAAAATCCGTGGATGCGATGACGGGGGGAGAAGCGACGCTCGGACTTTTGGGGGTCACGGTGCTTGCCCTTTTGATCTCGTACATACTCGACGGAGCGCTGACGCTTTTGCAGGGCTGGCTGATGGCAGGCATCTCCCAGCGGATCGTGAAAAACCTGCGAAAGTCGCTGTTTGAAAAGCTGCAGAAGCTGCCTGTCGCCTTTTTCGATTCCCGTCCCCACGGAGAGCTGATGAGTCGGCTTACCAACGATATTGACAACGTCAGCAACTCCATTTCACAATCAACAGCACAGCTGATGTCCGGGGCGATCATGATCGTGGGCTCGCTGGTCATGATGCTCATCTTGAGCCCGATCCTGACGATTGCGTGTATGATTACCGTGCCGCTCGTCTATTTACTCACGCGCACTATTGCAAAAAAGACCAGCGTACTGTTCAAAAACCAGCAAATCCAGCTAGGGAAGCTGAATGGTCATATCGAGGAAACCGTCTCCGGCATCGAAGTCGTCAAAGCGTTTAACCACGAGCATAAGGCTACGCAGGAATTTGATGAGATCAACACGGAGCTTTGCCGGATCGGGATGCGGGCTCAGATATTGTCAGGCTTTCTCATGCCGATCATGAACGTGATCAACAACCTCGGTTTTGCCGTCGTGGCGGTGGTCGGCGGAGTGCTTGCCGTCAAAGGGATGATTACTGTTGGTGTGATCGCCAGCTTTCTCAGCTATTCACGTCAGTTCGTGCGGCCGCTCAACGACCTCGGGAATATTTTCAACGTCCTGCAGTCAGGAGTAGCTGGTGCGGAGCGGGTTTTTGAAGTGCTGGATGAGCAGGAGGAGCCGGAAGATGTACCAGATGCGAAGACGCTTGCCCAGCCAAAAGGGCATGTCGTCTTTGAAAATGTCAGCTTTGGGTACAAACCGGATCAATTGATCTTGAAAAACGTCAGCTTCGAATCCGAGGCAGGAAGCACGACCGCGCTGGTCGGTCCAACAGGGGCAGGAAAAACCACGGTGGTGAACCTGCTCACTCGCTTTTACGATGTGACGAGCGGGACTATCTATCTGGATGGCAAAGACATTCGCGAGTACACCCGTGACAGTCTTCGGCGCAGCTTTGGCTTTGTGCTGCAGGATACGTATCTGTTTTCGGGGACGATCAAGGAAAATATCAAATACGGCAAACCAGATGCGACAGATGCAGAAGTCGAGGCAGCGGCTGCCATGGCCAATGCGAGTGTCTTTATCAATCGCTTGCCCAAACGCTACGATACACAGCTGACCGAAAACGGTGGAAATCTGAGTCAGGGTCAGCGTCAGCTGCTCGCGATCGCCCGTGTGATTCTCGCCAAGCCTTCGCTGCTCATCCTGGACGAAGCGACGAGCAGTATCGATACGCGTACCGAGCTTCACATTCAGGATGCCTTGCTCACGATCATGGATGGCCGCACGAGCTTTGTCATCGCGCACCGTCTCAATACCATTCGGGATGCGGATACGATTATGGTCGTGGATCGCGGGGAGATCGTGGAAAAAGGAAGTCACGAGTCTCTTATCGAGCAACAGGGAGTCTACCATCAATTGTTTTTCAACCAGTTCAAAAACCTGCAAGCCTCGGCGGAGTGAGGCAGAAGGGATGAGAGAAGCTGTTTTCCGACACTACTCGTGATTGGAGACAGCTTCTTATTCTGTACGCCCAAAATGAGCGAGAACGAAGTCTTTGAAGCGCTGGGAGGCAGGAGACAAGTAAGCACCCTCAATCAGCGCCATGCCGATCACCCGGTGGCATTGCGGCTCGCGGATCGGGATGTAAATGATTTTGCTTTTATCGATTCCCCGCAGATCGGGAAGCAGGGATACGCCGAGACCGGCCGCAACCAGTCCTGCTACAGTAGCGGCTTCTTCTCCTTCAAAGGTGATGCGCGGTTTAACGCCGATGTCATCAAACAGGCGGTCTGTCGTGCGGCGCAGCGCATAGCCCTTTTTCAAGAAAATGAATGCTTCATCTGCCAGCTCCTTCAGCAAAATGCTGTCGGCATCCGCCAAGCGGTGTCCGATGGGGACGATGGCAAAGAGCTCCTCTTCCCACAGCGGAGTCCATTGTATTTTCATTTTCGTTTCCGTCGGCTCAGCAAGCAGACAGAGGTCCAGCTCACCGGCGTCGAGATGCTCAAGCAGGGAATAGCTGTGGTTTTGCATGAGGGAAAAGCTGATTTGGGGAGCCTGCGCGCGAAAGGCACCGATCAGATCGGGAATCAGGCTCGTTCCCAGCGTGTGCAGGAAGCCAATCGAGACTTCTCCGTGCTCAGGGTGAGTCAAGTCTTGCAGCTCCTGCTTGCCGTCTTCCCAATCCTTCAGGATGCGGTTGACCCGTTTCAGCAAAAGCTGGCCGTAACGGTTCAGTACGATCGTGCGCCCTTGGCGGTCAAAGAGGGGAACGCCGACCTCTTCCTCCAGCCGAGCGATGGAACGGCTCAGGGCCGGCTGTGACAGAGACAAGGACTCTGCGGCGCGGGTGACGTGCTGGATGCGCGCGAGTGTTTGAAAATATTCGAGCTGCTGCCATTCCATAGGCGTCCTCCCGATGAGATGTATGTGTTCAAATCATTACCCAAACGCATGAAAATCATGAATACAATAAATTATACATTATGAATTGTCAATGATAGTATAAAGGCAGGAAAGGAACGGACTTTTGGGAGGTTGGCATCATCATGGGTTACATTCAGCAAGGCACAGCTGCTTTTCGCAAGTCCAATCTTGCCTTTTTTGCGGCTGGATTCAACACATTTGCGATTTTATACAGTACACAGCCATTATTGCCGGTATTTTCCGAGGAGTTTCACGTATCCCCGACGATGGCGAGCTTGTCGCTGTCCGTTACGACGATTGCTTTGGCAGTCAGCATGCTGTTTTTCGGAAGCATATCCGAGGTGTGGGGAAGGAAGCCTGTTATGATCGTGTCCATGCTGCTCGCTTCCGTCCTGTCCATTTTGACGGCGTGCAGCACCAGCTTTGAGAGCTTGCTGGTGTTTCGGATTATCCAAGGGATTGCTTTAGGCGGACTTCCTTCTATCGCTATGGCGTACTTGGGGGAAGAAGTGGAGGCATCCAGTCTGGGGGTAGCGATGGGGCTGTACATCAGTGGCAACTCCGTGGGAGCCGTGAGCGGTCGGATCATCAGCGGCATGCTGACGGACTTTTTCAACTGGCATGTAGCGATGGGCAGTATCAGTGTCATCAGCCTGATCGCGAGCCTGATCTTCTGGCTGAATTTACCGAAGTCGCAAAATTTCCATCCGCGCGCACCAGAGGTAGGAAAGCTCATTTCCTCGATGGGCAGCCACTTGAAGGACCCGGGCTTGCTCTGCTTGTTCGGGATCGGCTTCCTCATCCTGGGCAGCAACGTAGGCTTGTACAACTACATCGGCTACGTGCTGACTGCACAGCCGTACGCTTTGAGCCAGTCGCTCGTCGGATGGATTTTCATCGTCTTTCTGGTGGGGACTGTCAGCTCGGTCTGGATGGCCAAACAGGCTGAAAAGCACGGACGGGCAAAAGTTTTGATTGTCTCCCTGATCATTACTTTACTGGGGGCGTGCCTTACGCTCGACGCGCACTTGTGGGTGAAAATTTTAGGTTTGCCCGTATTGACCTTTGGCTTTTTCGGAAGCCATTCGATCGCCAGCAGCTGGGTTGGACGACGGGCCTTGCACGACAAAGCCCAGGCCTCCTCGCTCTATTTATTCTTTTACTATGCCGGCTCGAGTATTGGTGGAACCTTGGGCGGTCTGTTCTGGTCCTCCTTTGGCTGGGGGGGCGTCGTCGGGATGATTGCAGGCTTCTTGCTGCTCGGACTTGTACTCGCTGCCTGCTTATCCAAGATCCCAACGGCTGTAGCCTTGGCGAATAAAAAAGGAACCGAAAAGCTTTCGATAGCCAAATAAAAAAGGAACAGCGGCACTCAGGACAAAAAGGATAGTCCTAGATTGCCGCTGTTTTGTTACCCGTGCCAGCGTGGAGACGAAAATTTTCTCAGTGGCCTTCCTGCGATTCAAAAAGACCTGCTTCCCGATAGTTGACGTCCAAGCGAAGTCTCCCTGCGAACTGGCGGTCAATGTCGCCTTTTTCGTACAGCGCTTGAATTTCGTTGCGTTCGGATTGGATCGCCTTCAGCTCGAGCTCTTTGCGCTGCAGGCTCACTTGGCGTCTGCTGCCTGCCCGACGCTTGTTGGTTTGATATTGCAAAGCGAGCCCTTTGTAAGCCGCGAGTACGGTGAGCACGGCATCGCGATTTCCCTCATTTTCCAGCTGCTTCACTTGGCTGATCGCTCTTTGGACAGCTTCCAGCTTCAACGCTTTGTAGCTGTCCCACTGAGGGTCGGAAGGAGTGATGGAAGCCGGAATTCGGTTGCCTCCCTGAAACATGCGGCGGATGGCTGTCCAGGCGAGTACCATCAACAGCTTGATTTTTACCCGGTTGGTAAGCAGCAGCTCGACTCGGTTCAAGGAAGCCTTGAAATAAGCGGCAAGCTGTGGCGAGATCCGACCCTCACGGAGCCATTGCTCGCCAACCTCTCGTTCCGCTTGTACGGCTGCCAGACGGATGGCTACGACCTGCTTCCAAGCCTCGCCCATATCGGCTATGCCTTCCAGTCTGGTTTGCTGAATTCGACGGGTATACTCTCCGATCAGTTCCAGACCGTCTTGCCTGTTCTCGTCGTCCATCTCTTCACGCACTGTGCGCAGACCGGCATCGAGAACGCGGATTCGGGCCGATCGTTCTTCTTCACTGCGATCTTCTGGCTGATGGGTGGCACCCTCCGATTTTCTGGCGAGCATAGGTAGAAAAATACTGGCGGAAATCAAAGTCAAGAGGATGACCCCGGCGCAAATAAACAGAATCAGACTGCGCTCTGGGAACGGGCTACCGTCCTGCAATACCAAGGGAATGGAGAAAGCAGCGGCAAGAGTCAGCGCGCCGCGAACACCCGAAAGGGCGGTGATCAAGGAGGTTTGGAGCTGACGATCTCTCGCCCAGACGACGAGAAAGCGCAAAATCATGAGCACGGCGGTAATCAGGAAGATATATCCGATTACTTGCCCATTCTGATAGGCAGGGTCTTCCCAAATTTTCGTGATCACGCCGGGGATCTCCAGTCCGAGGAGGAGGAACACAAGCCCATTCAGCGAGAAGAGAATGACTGACCAGGTGCTGTCAGACACGACGCGAAGCTGAACGGAAGACGCCGATTCCACGCGATCTCGTTCAATGGCATGGACGACACCGGCAGCGACGACGGCAAGAATCCCCGAGACGTGGAATTCCTCCGCTGCGATGTAAATAATGAAAGGTGTGAGGATGATGATCAGCATGTGTAGCGTCACATCCTCGATTCCGAGACGGCGCAGCAGGAGGCGCAGCCAGACGACCGCAAAGCCGAGCAGAGCACCGATCAGCAATCCCCCAGCTGCGATGACGATAAAGCTACCCGCTGCTTCTGTCAGGGAAAAATAGCCGGTGACCGTCGCGGCAATCGCAAAGTTAAACGCAACCAGCCCGGAAGCATCGTTCATCAGTGCCTCGCCCTCGAGCAAGCGCATGATTTTCCCGGGCAATTTGATTCTTCCCGCAATGGAACCGACGGCGACAGCATCCGTTGGAGAAAGGATGGCAGCGAGCGCGAATGCAGCAGAGAGCGGAATGGCAGGAATGAGCCAGTGAATGAATGGACCTGCTACTAGTACGGTGACAAAAACGAGGCCTAAGGCAAGCAGCAAAATGTATGTGCGCAGCTTCCACAGCTCATCGCGAGGTGTGATTTTTCCGTCGTTAAACAGGAGTGGGGCAATGAATAGGACCATAAATAACTCAGGATTAAGCGGAACGTGATGCAGGCTGGGCAAAAAAGCGGCAACAATTCCAAGTGCAATCTGAATGAGCGGGATGGGAATGAAGGGGACGAAGCGTGAAATGACATTTGAAACGCCGATGAGCAATAACAGCACGAGCACCATGAGTAAAATTTCCATAAAAGAAGGGACTCCTTCAAAGTAGTGTCACATTAATTAAATACTGAACCAGTTAGGCAAAGCTTATTCTCTTTTTTCATTAGGGTGCAGAAGTTCACCTCCAGCTTCTGTCAGCTCCCATACATACGTATTTCATTCTATCGTATTTTATTTTTATAGTAAAACATTATACTTGATTAAATATTAAATGGGTGAAAAACAGGGGGTGATTCCATCAAAAAGCCCTCACAATATCGTGAGGGCGACGGTCCTTCATATATTTACACTACAAGGGACAAGGCCATGATCAGGATAATGGCTACGACGGACAATATAGTTTCCATGACGGTCCAAGTCTTCAGGGTATCCTGCACGGACATGTTGAAATACTCCTTGATGAGCCAAAAGCCAGAGTCGTTCACGTGGGACAAGATCAAGGAGCCGGCACCGGTAGCCAGGACGAGCAGCTCTGGGCTGGTACCCGGGATCTGCAGGGCGATCGGTCCTACGATCCCTGCCGCTGTCATCATGGATACGGTGGCAGAGCCAGTCGCGACACGGATCAGAGCAGCGATCAGCCAGCCGAGAAAAATGGGAGAAATGGCGGATGCAGTAGCCAGCTCGGCGATGTAGTCGCCAACGCCGCTGTTGAGCAGCACTTTATTGAAGGCGCCGCCTGCACCGATGACGAGCAGGATCGTAGCGGTTGGAGCCAGACAATCATTGGTGAATTTTAGAATGTCATCCTTCGTAAACCCGCGATTGAACCCGAGCGTCCAGAACGAGATGATGACGGCGATCAACAGGGACGTGATCGGATTTCCGATGAAGTCAGCCCACTCGCGAAGCATATCTTCTTTCGGCAAATTCACATCCGCGATAGTCGCAAGCAGCATGAGCAAAACAGGCAGCAATACGGTAAATACCGTGATACCGAAGCTCGGCAAATCGCGCTCGTCCTTTGGCTCGCTCAGCTGTGCGGATAGCTCAGGCGAGATGCTTGTTTGGACTCGTTTGCTGATCCAGGTACCGTAGAGAGGACCCGCGATGATCGCAGAAGGCAGCGCGACAATGATGGACAGCATGATGGTTTTTCCGACATCGGCCTGGAACAGATCGACCGCGGCCATCGCAGCCGGGTGTGGAGGAACAATGCCGTGTACGATGGAAAGGCCCGCGATGAGAGGAATCCCGATTTTGACGAGGGATACCCCTGTTTGACGAGCAATCGTAAAGACGAGCGGAATCAACAGAACGAAGCCGACCTGGAAAAAGACCGGAATCCCGACGATAAAGGCAACGAACATCATCGCCCAATGGACGTTTTTCTCGCCAAACCGGTTGATCAGTGTCCGGGCAATGCGCTCGGCACCGCCCGATTCGGCCATCATTTTTCCGAGCATGGTTCCCAGGGCGAGTACGATGGCGATAAAACCAAGTGTTCCGCCCATACCGTCTTTGATCGAATCGACCACTTTGACGAGTGGCATGCCAGATGCGATCCCTACAAATC
Source organism: Brevibacillus centrosporus (assembly GCF_046622605.1). NCBI lineage: Bacteria > Bacillati > Bacillota > Bacilli > Caryophanales > Paenibacillaceae > Brevibacillus > Brevibacillus centrosporus. The sequence goes on from NZ_CP176856.1 coordinate 1,622,584, forward strand.
CGGCAGCGAGCAAGAGGGAGACGAATGGATTTACCTTAAAGCGGGTAATGAGGATGAGCAGCAAAACGATAGAAATCAACGTAATGACTAATGGCATGAGAGACCCTCCCTTGGTGTCGAATGCTTCCGTGATGGATTGGGATATCTATTTATTCAGCTGCTTCTGGAATTCGGAGATGAGCTTGTACTCCTCCAGCAGGTTGTAATAGACGCGCTCATAAATGTAAAACAGCTGCAAATACGTGCTGGAGCGCTCCAGATTGGGCTCATGCCGATGCGAAATGTGAATCATGTTTTTCACATCATGCAAATCGTTCAAGGCGCCGAGAGCATGCATGGCGAGCAGTGCTGCACCGTAGCTGGAGCTTTCGTGGCTTTCGGGAATCAGTACCTCGTAGCCGAACATATCGGACATGATTTGCCGCCATTGCCGCGAGCGGGCAAAGCCTCCCGAGGCGCGGATTTCAGTCGCACCACCGGCCAGGTCGCGCAGGGCGATGCCGATGCTGTAGACGGAAAAGAGAATGCCTTCGAGAACGGCCCGGATAAAATGCTCCCGTTTGTGATGCAACCCGATCCCGAAAAAGGAGCCGCGAGCCTGCGCATTCCAGTAAGGCGCGCGTTCACCGGAGAGGAAGGGGAGAAACAGCAGACCCTCGGCACCAGCAGGAACATGCTCGGCCGCCTCGATCATAACATCGTAGGGATCGACTCCCATCTGCTTTGCTTTTTCTACCTCTGGCCAGCTAAACTCGTCACGGAACCAGCGAAGCATGATCCCGCCGTTGTTGGACGGCCCACCGATCACCCAGTGGTTTTCTGTCAGGAGGTAACAAAAGGTACGGCCCTTTGGATCCGTGATAGGTTCGGGTACGACTGTGCGTACGGCACCACTCGTCCCGATCGTGATGGCGACCTGTCCATGATCGATGGCACCAATTCCCAGATTGGCGAGAACACCGTCACTGGCACCCACGACGAAGGGCGTATCCGCATCCAGCCCGATTTCCTCAGCGTAACGAATCTTCATGCCGCGCAAAATATGGGTAGTCGGTACGGGCTCGCTCAGCTGTTGTCTCGTGATGCCTGCTACCTGCAGGGCATTTTCGTCCCAGTCGAGCTTGCGCAAATGAAAAAGTCCTGTTGCTGATGCGATGGAGTAATCTACTACATACTGCCCAAAGAGTCGATGAATGACGTACTCTTTGATGGAAATGAATTTGGCTGCCTTGCGGAATGTGTCCGGCGCTTGTTCACGCAGCCACATGATTTTTGGCAGCGGAGACATCGGATGGATCGGTGTCCCTGTCGCGAGGTAAATGCTGTGTCCGACGCCATCCTGCTTGAGCTGATCTACCTGGGAGGTGCTGCGGTTATCCGCCCAGATGATGCTGTGCGTCAAAGGACTGCCTTGGTGATCGACCGCAATCAAACTGTGCATGGCGGTGGAAAAGCCGATCCCGCCAATCGCACGCTTGTCTACATCTGCCTTCTCGATAGCTGTTTTTAGTGCCGAAATAACGGCAGCAAAAATGGTTTCCGGATCCTGCTCTGCCCAGGATGGCTGGGGAACGAGCAAAGGATAATCGACGTTACCGACACCGCGTACAGCACCTGACGGCGTAAAGACGATCGCCTTGGTACTCGTCGTCCCGATATCCAGTCCAATAAAATAGGTTTGCTTCATACGGGTTCACCTTCTCTTGTATACGCTTTCATGATGGCTCTAAAGGATAACGCGATTATAACGAAATTTTTTTCATTTGTTAATACTAAAGAAAAAAATTATTTCATATCATTCTGTATCTCGGTGGTAGTATTACCCACCGGACCGAAAAAGAAAAACGCCTGTAGAATTTACAGGCGTTTGAGCGAAATGGCTTCCCGGATATGCTGGATGTTTTGGATAGTCTCTTCTTGGCGGCGCAGAGAAACGGCGACGTACAGCAAATCAATCAGACTGAGCTGTGCCAGCCTGGAGGAGAGTGCTTCCGTGCGAAAGACCGTTTCCCGTGAAGTCGTGTACAGACAGATGTCTGCGAGCCGCACGAGCGGAGACTTGCCGTAGCTGGTGATCCCAATGGTTGTAGCACCCGCTTCTTTTGCGACACGGAGCGCTTCCAGGATATCTTCATTGGAGCCGGAATGGGAAATCCCAACGGCTACATCCCCCTCCGAAAGAAGGGAGGCAGACATGACCTGGTAATGGGCATCGGAGTGATGGATACAGGGGATGCCTGTCCGCATAAACTTGTGGTAGGCATCTTGCGCGATAGCAGCTGAGCCTCCCGAGCCATAAAACTCGATCCGCCGCGCGTTCTCGAGACAGCTGACGATTTTCATCAGAGCTTCCTTGTCAATGATTTGCTGGGTGTCACGCAAGGTCTCTATATTGGCGGTGAAAATTTTTTCGGCGATGGAGCCGAGATCGTCATCGTCGAGATTGATCTCCTGATAGATGGATTGCTTCGGGTTTGTCACTTCACTTGCCAGAGCGATTTTAAACGCCTGATATCCGCGAAAGCCGAGGCGTCGGCACAGACGGAAAACGGTCGCATCGGCACATTGACTCTGATCGGCAAGCTCGGTAATCGACAGATGAACAACGTCACTGGCATGCTCTAAAATGTAATCGGCAATTTGCTGCTCCTTGCCGCTCAGTTGTGAGTAGATGGCACGCAGCTGAGTGAGAACGCTGGGTGGATGATGGGTAGATGTATCGGCCAAAAGGAAAGCACCTCCAAAAGATGGCGATCTGCTACTCATTATAGAAAAGGATGGGGACGAATTCCTAGTTTCAAAAAAATTTTCTTCATTTCTGATGAAATATGAAAATTATTATCATATAATCAAGCTAACAAGAGACTTTCTCAAAGGAGTGACGTATCGACGATGAAACTGGCGATTCTTGGATTAGGGAAGATGGGTTACAATTTGACACTGAATTTGCTTTCCCACGAGCATGAGGTTGTCGCATACGACGTAGAGCCAAAGCGGGCGGATGAACTGGGACGGGAAGGGGCCATTCCTGCTTATTCGATCGAGGACGCCGTCTCCAAGCTGGACGCACCGCGCGTGATCTGGCTGATGGTTCCGGCGGGAGAAATCGTAGATGAGCTGGTGGACAAGCTTTCTACTTTGCTTTCTGCGGGAGATATTGTAATCGATGGGGGCAATTCTCACTACAAACAGTCGCTTGATCGATATGCCCGTTTGAAGGAAAAGGGCATTCACTTCCTGGATGCAGGTACGAGTGGGGGAATGGAAGGAGCGCGTCATGGAGCTTGTATGATGATCGGCGGTGACCAGGAGGCGTTTGATCATATCGAGCCGATGATCCGTGACATCAATGTAGAAAACGGCTACCTGTACGCAGGAGAAGCTGGTGCCGGGCATTTCCTGAAGATGATTCACAACGGGATTGAATACGGCATGATGCAGGCGATCGGGGAAGGCTTCGAGGTGCTGGAAAAGAGCCCGTACAACTACGATTTCGCAGAGGTAGCACGCGTCTGGGCCAATGGTTCGGTCATTCGCGGATGGCTGATGGACCTGACGGAGCGCGCTTTCCGCACAGACGCGAAGCTGGACGAAATTCGCGGCGTTATGCATTCCTCCGGAGAAGGAAAATGGACACTCGAGACAGCACTCGATCTGCAAGCCGCGACACCTGTGATTGCGATGTCCCTGTTGATGCGCTATCGCTCGCTCGAGCAGGATACCTTCCATGGGAAAGTCGTAGCTGCCCTGCGCAATGAATTCGGTGGACATGCAGTCGAAAAGAAATAGGTTGGCCACTTGCGGGTGCTGCTTATGCTAGATAAGTGTTTAGAAAGGTTGCTATGTATAAATTTGGTTTTATAATAAAAGAGTGTGGCAGATTCCATCTTGGATCGTATGGAGGGAAACCAAATGAAAATCGTAGCAATCGTTGGGAGCATTCGCAAGGAATCCTTTAACCGCAAACTGGCCGAGCATGTAAAAAACCGCTATCAAGACAAGTTCGAACTAGAAATTTTGGATCTGAAGCCACTTCCGTTTTACAATCAAGATCTGGAAAACGAGCCAAATGAGGCAGTCGATTCCTTCAAAGCAAAAGTGAAAGCCGCTGATGCTGTCCTGTGGCTCACTCCTGAGTACAACGGTACTGCCCCAGGCGTACTGGTCAACGCGATTGACTGGATGTCCCGTGTGGATAAAGTTCTCGTGGGCAAGCCGTCTTGGATCATGGGTGCTTCCATGGGGCAGCTGGGAACCGTGAAAGCACAGCTGCACCTTCGCGACATCCTGTTTGCTATGGGCGTCTCCTCGCCTTTGCTCCCAGGCAACGAAGTGTATGTGGGTGCTGCTCATGAGAAGTTTGATGCCGAGGGCAAGCTGATCCACGAACCTACCGTTCAGTTCCTCGATACGGTTGTAGCGAACTTCCTTACCTGGATGAACCGTTACTACCAATAATAGAATCGTTTGGGTAGAGAAAAAGCCGAAGAATCCATTCTTCGGCTTTTTTGCATGGTTGTTCACCAGAATCAGCAGCACTGATAAGAAAAGTAAGTTTGGTTAAAGCGTTTGGCACGCAAATCGTCATTGGCAATGACAAAATAAATCGTCCCAACATCGCCCCACATGATCTTCAAGTTCGTCTCATCCGTATCGACCTGGAGCAGCAAGGTGTAGGGGCAGCCTGACTCTACGTTGCGGAAGGAATCGATCTCCTCGAAGACGTCTCCCTGAATGTTGTGCGGGTGACCCAAAATCTGATGATTCCACGCATAGGAACCATTTATTTTGGCAAAGGCCGAAAGAAAACGATCGTAGTAGGCAGCCTTGCATGCATCAGGAACCGAGATCGCTTCCATGTGAAGAGAGAGCCCTTTGGAAAAATGCAGATTGTTTGCCGGGAGTGTCCCATGTGGATCGTCGCCAGGATACGGAACAGGAGTCAGTGCAGAGAAGTCTCCCTCATAAAAAAGCACTCTCCACCCATCCCGATCTGCCAGCTCTCCGTATACGGACTGTTCAACTGCCTCATAAAAAAAGTACAGCAGACCGCGCTGCGGAAGTTCGTTCGGGACGCCGATGGACTGAATTTCCTCGAGGTTTAGCTGCCCGATGAAAACGAGCGGCTCGTCGTGGAATACGGGATAGCTCCATCCGGCAGGCAAATCCGGGTTGCCGCCTAGCCTGCTTGCACCCAGCAGATGGGTTACAGCTGCAGTGGGCTCTACATAGATGCACTCGTGCAAATGGTGGAGGATATGCTCGGCCATTTCCTGCAGTCCCTGCTCGAGGATCAAGGCTCTTACTTGGTCAATCATTGGAATTCTCCTTTCCCAGATGACTCTGTGCCTGTGCCTGTTACACGTTGAATATGGAAATTACTTACAAAAACTATTGTAGCTCTTTTCGTGGGTCGAGGGAAGAAAGAGATAAAAACTGCATGTGGTTGTCATGGCTATCGGACAGATTATCGGTGCAGGTGTCATGTCATTGACAGGGATAGCGATCGCATTAACGGGAAGCGGTGTGACTCCGGCATTCGTATGATCTGCCATGCTGACACTTGCCACGTACGCCATTTCCTTCGCCAAGTATTTTCAATCCCTCCTCCCCTCTGTGAATTTTACCTTGATTGCTGTCCTCATCCTTACTCTTTGCTATGTAGTGAATATGTTCGGGGTGAAATCGGCTGCTTCCGCGGAAGGGTTTCTGGTCGTGGTAAAAGTAATAGCTGTGTTCGTTTTCATCTTGTGGGGTGTTTCCAAGATTCAGTGGGATACGCTCGCAGTGACAGGGATGCTTCCCAGCGGCTTAGGCGGTTTTTTAACGGCGACGGGCCTGGTCTCGTTTGCAACCGGGGGTGCGAGCATTGTCGCCGAGTTGGGGGGAGAGAGGAAGAACCCCAAAAGAGACATTCCGCTAACAATCATATTAACGACTGCCTCAATCGCCGTTATCTACGCGTTCATGGCAGCCGTAGCATCTGGTGTTCTGCTGATTGAGCAAGTCGCCGGGAAGCATCTCGATGAAGTAGCGAAAGCCATTCTTCCTCAGCCTTTATTTCTGTTCTTCATTATCGTAGGCTCACTGTTCGCCATCGCATCGACGCTGAATGCTACCCTTTCCTGGGTGACCAAAGGCTTCCTCATTGCTTGTGATGACGGCTGGCTCCATGGATTTTTGCTCATGAAGGAAATTCCAGCTACGGGTCTGTATTTTTCGATCGGCTTCATCGCATTTGCGGCATTGTACGTGTGGATTGTAGGAGGAACCCCGCGGATGAAGAACCGAAAGATGTCCGGGTTTGAGGACGAACGGCCGATAAACGTAGGTCCCATCCATGATCATAAAATCGGAGTCAATCAATAAAAGGGAGCCTGCGAGCTAGAAAGAAGAAATAAAAAGCGAAGCAAGTACTATGCATAAGGTAGAAGGGAGAGGTTCGCTTCATGAAAATGTTGATCATGCTTTTTGTCAGAGGGAGGATTCGAAAAATTTCGTTCGCTGCCAGGTCTCATCCAAAAATATTACGTTCGTTATGAAGAAACAGGCGAAGTTGGGGGAGTTTATTTGTGGGAGACGGGGGAGGCACTCCAAGCCTATTTGGAGGGGCCGAACGTGAAAAGTCTGCCTGAGAGGTCTCAGCTGCGGGAGGACCCCAAGATTGAGATCGTGGATATCCAGTATGCGCTGCACAGTTGACTAGCTGTCTTTTGGGCTTTTGGGTATTGCGAGAAATCGCCGGTTCACCAAACACAGGACGAAAAAACGAGAGGGGGCTGTCCCATGAAGTACAATTTTGATGAAATCACGGAACGCAGAGGGACGTATTCACTGAAATGGGATGGAGGGGAATTCATCAAAAGTCATGGGCTGACGGAGCGATATGACGAGGAGACGATTCCTTTATTCACAGCAGACATGGACCTGCCCGTACCGCAGCCTATGATCGATGCCCTGCATAAAACGGTCGATCATAAAATATTCGGCTACTCTATTTTTCCGGAAGCGTACTTTGAAGCGATCCTGCAGTGGTTTATAAAACGGCATGACTGGGAGATTCAAAAGGATGAGATCATTTACAGTCCAGGAACGGTTCATGCCCTGCATGTGGCGGTCAAGGCGTTTACAAACCCCGGAGACGGAATCATCATTCAGCGCCCTGTGTATCCGCCTTTTACAGGGGCCATAGAAGGAAACGGAAGAACTGTGGTGAACAACGCGCTTGTCTGTGATGAAGAGGGCTTTTACACGATCGACTTCGAGGATTTCGAACGCAAGGCGAAAGACGAGAACACGAAGATGTTCATTTTGTGCCATCCTCATAATCCGACGGGACGGCTGTTTACCCGCGAAGAGTTGGAGAAGCTGGCAGACATTTGTGCGGAAAATGACGTGCTGATCGTCGCAGATGAAATTCATGGAGATCTCATCAGGCGAAATCAAACCTTCATTCCAATAGCAAAAGCAGCAAAGAGTGCCGATCCTATCATCACATGTACGGCGATCAACAAGACCTTTAACGTAGCAGGGCTGCACTGTACGAATGTCATCATACCCAACGAAGGGCATAGGGAGACGTTCCGTAAAACACTGGGCATGCACTTAGCGTCGCCATTTACGATCACCGCTCTGATCGCCGCCTATACAGAGGGTGAGGATTGGCTGGACCAGCTAAAGGAATACATCGATGGCACGATCGAGTATGTCATGGGCTTTTTGGCGGAAAGAATGCCGAAAGTCAAAACGAGGATTCCCGAAGGAACGTATTTGATGTGGCTGGACTTTAGCGGCTATGGACTGTCTCCAGAGGAGGTCCATGATCGGATTTACAATAAAGCCAATGTACTGCTGGAGGACGGGGGCATGTTTGGGGAAGAGGGGCGGCATTATCAGAGAATTTGTCTCCCTTCGCCAAGACCTGTCATCAAAGAAGCCTTGGAACGGATAGCCCGCGAATTTGAAGCTGAAAATGGAAACTAACGAGGAGAGCACCTGCTTAGAGGCAGGTGTTTTCTTTTTGGAGCCAATCCGCGATCAAGGAAGCGAAGTCGAAATCAAAACAATTTTTGTGAAAATAGGTTCCGTAGTTCCAAATTAAGGGTATAGTTAGGTGGGCAGTTTGGTAAACCGAAAGGAAGGAGGTATACGTTTCATGATTCGAAAAGTGGTGGTCGCGCTGATCTCCTCGCTTTTGTTTTGCGTGGTATTGGCGTGGTTCAACTACATCCCGGCAGCACAGCAGCAGCCGAACACGTACTACTGGTCATTTTTTTCACTGGTGGCGATCTATCTTATTTATGCGATCCCCGTCTATGTAGTGGGAGGCGTGCCAGTTTCTATAGGAATAGAAGCATTGAACCGTCAAATCGCTTGGGCGAATCCCGTGATTGTGTACTTGTTTCGCTTCATCGCGTATGCGGTTGCAGGTATGCTGCTGATGATAATGTTTCAGTTCGTCACGTCGGCTGGAACCCTGACAAATTCTCTTTTGTCCTCGGGAGCGGTATGGGGAATGCTCGCCTCACTGTTATACCTGCATGTGTGGCTGATTAGCTTTCAGGTGGTAAAAGAAAAAAGGAGGGTGTGGTAGTGTGAGCCTTGGCGGGTTTCAAAGCGGCTTTCACGCCAGAAAAGTCCCGCGAGCGGAAGTGAAGTGGGCGTCCTTTCTCATTTGCAGCCACGGTTGTGCGGAAATCATCCAGCTCATCTCCCACGTCTCTGGCGAAGTCGAATTTGAGCTTTTGCCGGATTGAGGCCGAGCGGATGGGACGGGTTCTGCTTGAGGCAGCGAGTTCCCAAGATGATTGTGAATAATGGATGGTGGTAGCCGAGGAGCAGGCTACCACTCTTTTTTTAGAGATTTCTCTCCAGCAGTTTCCCCATTTGTTCTGCCAGCACTTGATGCGGCACTGGCCTTTCATTGGTAAACCACCATTCCACTAACCCCTCGATAGCAGATGCAACAAAAGGTCGGCCAAAGAAGGTCTACTACATCGATTTTGCAAGCCGCTAGATGCAGAAACTGCCCCTTTTGGAAACTGCCGTTCAAGGAGGGGTAGGCTGAAGCGGAGGCTTGGGAATATGGGCATCCCAGTGGAAAACAGGAACGACCGTCTAATCTTTTCAGCCGCCTCATATATTTACCAGGAACCAGAAAGAAATCAAACGAAACTTATATCCCCCCTATCCGTATGCCTATATAGACATATAAAAAAGAAAAGGGGAGGCGGAACATGGCAGACGATAATGTGGTGAAAATGAGTCCCTTTAAATTCGGGCGGCTGCTTACAGCTATCGTAGTGATTCTTGTTGTGGTGTTGCTCGGAACTCAATCCTTTACGATCATTTCAGCGGGGCACAGTGGAGTGGTCCTGCAGCTTGGAGCCGTACAGCCAAAGGTCTTACAGGAAGGGCTTCATTTCAAGATTCCGTTCGTTCAAACGGTTATTCCTATGGAGGTACGGGTGCAAAAGTCCGAGACGAGTCAGACCTCTGCATCGCGTGATTTGCAAACAGTTTCCACTACGATTGCGGTCAACCACCATCTGGACGCAGAAAACGTCAACAAGCTGTATCAGCAGGTTGGACTCGAATACGCCAGCCGAATTGTAGACCCGGCGATCGCGGAAGCACTCAAGGCGGTAACTGCTCAGTATACAGCAGAGGAGCTGATCTCCAAGCGGTCCGAGGTGAGCAACAAAGTAAAAGATGCTCTGAAGCAAAAGCTTTCGACCTACAATATCATTCTGGATGAAATCAACATCCGCGAGTTCACATTTAGCGACGAGTTCAACCGAGCGATTGAATCCAAGCAGGTAGCAGAGCAGCAAGCGCTCAAATCCAAGCTGGACCTCGAGCGGATCAAGATCGAGAAAGAGCAGGAGATTACGAAAGCGCAGGCTCAGGCTGAAGCATTGCGTCTGCAAAAACAGGAGGTCACTCCGGAGCTGATTCAGCTCAGACAGATCGAGGCGCAGCTGGAAGCCATCCGCAAATGGGACGGAAAGCTGCCAAATGTAACAGGGGGAGCGACTCCGTTTATCCAAGTAGAAAAATAAGGAACAGACCCAAGAGGCCTTTCGGGACGCGTGTCGTCCGGGAGGCCTTTTTTTGTTTCAATGGTTGGAGCTTCCATTGTAAATGTGCCTTTACAGGATATTTACGCCGGGTTCAAGTGGAATTAACCCGTGCTGCTTGGTGCCAAGTTACAGTTACTTCATACGTACCGCCCACTCGGAAATGGAAAGCGAGGAGGTCATTTTATGAAGGTAGACCTGCACTGCCATACGAAGCTATCGGATTGTTCACTTACCTTTGAAGAAATCATAGAGCTGGCTGTAAACGAACAAGTCTCGCATTTGGCGATTACCAATCATGATACAACCGGGGGGCTTGCCGAGATGGTCGAGCTGGGGAAAGAAAAAGGCGTAGAGATTATTCCCGGAATTGAAATATCTGCCTACGACTTTGCAAGAAACCGGAGAGTCCACGTACTCGGATACTATATCCAGCCCGGACATCCTGCGATTGATCGAATTTGCGCGCCGCTGATCGAAAAGCGCCACCAGGCTTCTGCTGCCATGGTACAAGCTCTGATGGAGGCAGGCTATGAAATTGAGTGGGAGCAGGTCTTGGAATATGCCAAAGGTGGGACGGGCGTCTACAAGCAGCATATTATGCATGGGTTGATCGAAAAAGGCTACACAGCATCGATATACGGGGACTTGTACAAAAAGCTGTTTTCTCGAGGCCAAAATGGTGAAAAGCCAGGGATTGCGTACATTCCGCTCGAGTATGTGGCTGCAAAAGACGCCATTTCCGCGATTCGCCAGGCAGGAGGCGTTCCGGTTCTGGCTCACCCGGGTCAATACGGCAACTTTGAAGCCGTACCGGAGCTGGTTGACTGCGGACTGGAAGGCATCGAAGTCCGTCACCCTTTGCATGATGCGGCTATGGAGGAACAAGCCAAGCAGCTGGCGATCCAATACGATCTCATTATGACGGGAGGCACAGATTTCCACGGCTTTTACGGCGAAAAAGAGGTTGTGCTGGGAGAAAAAAGTCCGGGTATCTCTACGGTACACGCGATCCAGGCCCGCCAAAAAGCGATTGCCGAACAACAAATCACACAGCGATAAGAGGTGCAAAGCGATATGAAGACCATTCACCAAGTTGCACAGCCTACCCGTTCGTCCGGCGAGCCGATGATCCATGAGACAGCAAATGTCGTCAATTCCGAGGCAGGGGCTTGGACGTCCATAGGTTCCTCCAACAAGATCATCGAATCTGTCCTCGGCGACTATACCTACACGATGGATGACGTCACGATCAACTATACCGAGATTGGAAAGTACTGCTCGATTGCCTCTCACGTCTGCATCAATCCCGTTCAGCATCCGATGGATCGTGTCACCCAGCATCATATGACCTACCGCAGAATCGATTACGGCTTCGCAGATACAGATGACGAGTCCATTTTTGACTGGCGCCGGCAAAATCGGGTGAAAATCGGCCACGATGTGTGGATCGGTCACGGAGCGATCATCATGAAGGGAGTCACCATCGGCACAGGAGCGGTCGTCGCATCCGGGGCGATCGTGACCAAGGATGTAGAGCCGTATTCGATCGTCGCTGGCGTCCCAGCCAAACCGATCAAGATGCGCTTCCCGGAGGAAATACGTGAGAAATTGCTGCAAATAGCCTGGTGGGAGTGGCCGCGCGAGATAATCGAGGAACGCTTCCATGAACTGAATGACCTGGAGAGCTTTATAGAAAAATACGGACACTTTGGATAATGACGGATCGGAAGGGAACAGCTTTTTGATTCAATCACAAAGGAAAACGGCATACCTCGCAGGGCGGTTGGGTATGCCGTTTTCCTTTGATCGTGAGGACAAAGGGGCGGTTGGAATTGGTAGAGGAAATGGAAATGATCGATCATTTGATTGCAGAGATTCACGCGGGCAAATACAAGGCAAGCGACAAGCTGCCTTCCGAAAATGAACTGGCAGATCAGTACAAGGTTCCCCGGATGACAGCGCGCAAAGTCTACAATCGGTTGCAGGAGCTTGGGTATGTGTATTCCAGACAAGGGATGGGGAGCTATGTGAAAGACAGGCTGCAGCAAATTCCGCTGGTTCTCACGGGCAATACCAGCTTCAGCAAAAAAATGATCGAGCTCGGGTACAACTACGAATCCCGCAATATTTACTGTGAGGAAGTAGAAGACCGTTCCATGTTCACACAGACACTCGGTGTTGACGAGAAGGATAGCGTGTTTAAAATCGGCCGCTTGCGCCTCGTAGATCACAAGCCCATCGCACTGCATACCTCTTTTGTGGCAGAATCCGTGTTTCCCGACATTCGCATGGAAGGAAGCCGGATCACATCGATGTACGACTTCTATCAGGAGAGGGGCTTCACTTTGGAACAGATCTTTCCAAAGGACTAACAGCCAAAAAAACGCGAAGCCGTGCAAAAACGGTTCCGCGTTTTTTGGTTCAATTCCATTTTCTCAGCATATGCTCTCGTGCTGTTCATAGGCTGCGAGGATGGAATGGACGATATGTATCGAATCGAATTCGCCTTCGGATGCTTCTACGAGTGGAAGCTGCAGGGGAAAAAGGGCACGATTGATTTCGTCAGCTTTCATTCCTTTGCTGTGCAGGTGCAGAATCTCACCTGTGAGGTTTTCCAGATGCTCGAGCTTTTTTTGCAGCATTGCTTTTCCATTGGGAACATAGCCGGCATGTGCACAGTACATGGCCTGAAAATCGTGAGCCAGTACAAACCGAATCGAGTTCATGATAGTGGGGATCGACTCTTCCTGCAAAATGACTTTTGTCTTTACTCCCAGATACAGGTCTCCAGCAAACAAACGGCCAGTCTTTTCGTGAATCAAAGCGATATGGTCCTGGGCGTGGCCAGGGGTCTCGAGCACTTTCCAGTCCAGCGTGCGAGAATGGAACGACTTTCCGAGGGAATGGGCGTCAAAAGAATCGCGAACCCCCCAGGTAAGCTTTCGATACTCCGGGTAATCGGCAGGGCGGGAACAACGAGTCACTCCCTTCTCGTGGATGTAGATGGGAACCTGGAGATTGGCTTCGATCCAGGCGGCTGTTCCGACATGGTCTTCATGACTGTGCGTGAGAACGACCGACTCAAAGGCTGAAGACTGATAGAACGGGATTAACGAGGCTTCGAGCAATTTTGGTCCGGTATCGATCAGCGTGCCATCCGTCAAAAAGACATAGATGGAAGAATCGCGTCCTTGCCTGCTGACAATCCCTTCTACGCAGACGACATCTTCATGATGGTGGATGTGAATCACATGGAATCCCTCCTGCTTTAAGATCCTCTGTCCGTGGAAAAAAGCAAGCTCACCTGCTTATTATACGATTGTTTGACTGTTCTGTCATTTACAAGAGTCTTTTTGCTGCGAGGGAAGGTGTGTAAGATGAGAGGATGAAGCTGTTTGGCAAGAGGTGAAAGAAGAATGCAACTGCCTATTGAAGAAATCATGCCATCCTTGATCGCGAGGCTTCGGGAGCATACAAACGCCGTTCTCGTCGCGGCACCGGGAGCAGGCAAAACGACACGCGTTCCACTTGCGCTGCGAGATGAGCCGTGGCTTGCAGGACGTCGGATACTCCTGCTGGAGCCCCGGCGCCTGGCTGCGAGGACTTCCGCGAGATATATGGCTCAAGCACTCGGGGAGCAGGTAGGAGAAACGGTCGGCTACCGGGTGAAAATGGATGCAAAGGTAGGCCCCCGTACGCGGATCGAGGTGATCACAGAAGGGGTACTCACACGGATGCTGCAGGCAGATCCAGCGCTGGAGGATGTCGGACTCATCCTGTTTGACGAGTTTCATGAGAGAAGCCTCCACGCCGATCTTGGACTAGCACTCAGTCTGCAAACGCAAAATCTGTTTCGGGAGGACCTGCGCATTGTTGTCATGTCGGCTACCCTCGATGCAGCGGCAGTAGCCGAGATGCTGGGGGGAGTGCCTGTCATTCAGAGTGAGGGGCGGGCATTTCCGGTAGAAACGAGGTATCTCAACCGGCAGATGTCCGGGCGCATGGAGCCAACTGTGGTCCAAAAGGTTCGAGAAGCGCTGATGCAGGACGAAGGGGACATCTTGGTCTTTCTCCCAGGTGCAAAAGAGATACGAAGAGTGGAGGCAGGCTTGCTGGAGGGCAGCTTGCCCGCGAATACCGTCGTAGCCCCTCTCTATGGTGCCCTTTCGCAGGAAGCACAAGATATGGCCATCCAACCCGGTGTAGAAAGGCAACGAAAAATTGTTCTCGCCACATCGATCGCCGAAACAAGCTTGACGGTGGAAGGTGTGAGGATTGTCATCGACAGCGGTTTGAAGCGGGCGCCGAGATTCTCGCCCCGAACAGGGATGACGCGTCTGGAGACGACTCGGGTCTCCAAAGCTTCGGCAGATCAGCGCAGGGGCCGCGCCGGACGTCTTGCAAAAGGTGTGTGCTATCGGATGTGGACGGAGCAGGAGCAGCGTGGGCTCACCGCGCATACCACACCGGAGATCAGGGAGGCGGATTTGACCTCTCTAGCACTGGAGCTGGCAGCATGGGGTGTCGATGATCCTGCTGAGCTGGCATGGCTGGACGAACCGCCAAAAGCAGCGCTTGAGCACGCGCAGGAGCTGTTGATTCAGCTAGGTGCCATGGATTCTGGCAGAAAAATCACATCGCATGGTAGAGAACTCGTGGAAATGGGGCTGCATCCGCGGATCGCCCATATGATTCGGGCAGCAATAGAAAGAGGACTGGCAGAAGTGGCGTGTGAGGTGGCAGCGCTGCTAGGAGAGCGCGATATTTTGCGTGGAAGGGCTCATCTCGATGCTGATCTGCGTCTGCGGCTGGAAGCCTTGCGCTCCGTTGGCCAGAAGGGAGTGGCAAGTCTGGCTGGCGTGGAAGTCGACGAAGGTGCCTGCCAAAGAATCTGGCAGGAGGCTAGCCATTTCAAACAGAGCTGGGTCAACAGACAAAAGGAGAACTACGAGGCGGGCGATCCGCTCAGACAGATCGGTTCCTTGCTGGCTGAAGCCTGTCCCGATCGTATCGGACAACGCAGGGATAGCGGAAAGTATTTGCTTCGCAATGGACGAGGGGCAGCATTCGCATCTGAGCAAGCCTTGGCGTATGCCCCGTACATCGTAGCGGCAGAGCTGGATGATCAAGGGACAGACAGCCGCATTGTGCTGGCAGCCAGTGTGACAGAAGCCCAGCTGGAAGAGGTCTACGCGAAGAGCATCGAGGAAGAGACGGCCGTATGGTGGGAAAAATCGTCCCAATCGGTGCGTGCCCGCAAGCGAACGAGGCTTGGGGCGTTGATCTTGCGTGAGACACCTGCTTCCCAGGCTGATCCTGAGGCGGTGACCGCAGCGTTGCTGAACGGGATTGCTTTGGAGGGGCTTGGTCTCTTGCCCTGGAGCCGTTCTGCCCGTCAGATGCAGGAGCGGCTCGTCTTTATGCATCGTTTGGACAGCGCCTGGCCGGATGTATCGGACGAAGCTTTGCTCGCAGCGCTGGAAGAGTGGCTGGGACCGCATGTGCATGGCTGCAGAAGCCGGGATGATCTGTCTCGCCTCTCCCTTACCGCGATTTTGGAAGCGATGCTGAGCTGGAATCAGCGGCGGGAGCTGGATGAGCATGCTCCGACCCATATCGTGGTTCCCAGCGGCTCTCGAATCCCGATCGACTATAGCAGCCCAGAGGCGCCTGCTCTATCCGTTCGTTTGCAAGAGCTGTTTGGCTGGAGCCAGACGCCCCGCATCGGCATGGGCCGTATACCGCTCACGCTTCATTTGCTTTCACCCGCCCAGCGTCCTGTACAAGTGACGAGAGACTTGGCGAGCTTTTGGCAGAACGCGTATTTCGAAGTGAAGAAAGATTTGAAGGGACGCTATCCAAAGCATTATTGGCCGGATGATCCGCTGCAGGCGATTCCCACCAATCGGACGCGACCGCGTTCCTAGTTGACCTTTGGAAGCTTTGGGAGTATCCACTCATTTATGTAGTTCCATATTCGTAAGTAGGCAATGTTCTGAAACTTTCATGAAGGGTAGCTACGTCTGGGAGGTAAGTGTATTTCGTAACTACCCCTCTACTCATTGGGTTGCTTGTACGCAAGCAGCCCATTTTTTTGTTCTACGAACGAATCCTGTAAGGGCTAAGACGAACTTTGTCCCCAGCGTTCCCGGAAAATGAGCTTTTGCAGCTCCTGCCGTTTTTCCCACTGGTGAATTTCCAGCAATGGACGATCCGGATAATGGTCCGTATACCCAACCGACAGCAAAGCGACAGGATCAATGTGCGGCGGGATATCCAGTATTCGGCGGACGTCCGATTTTTTGTAAAAACTGACCCACCCCATAGCGAGGCCCTCCGCATAAGCCGCGAGCCACATGTTTTGGATGGCACAGCTGACTGACATGATATCTGTCTCCGGGATCGAGTTTCGCCCGAGGACGTGGTCACCGCCACGGGTTGGATCACAGGTCACACAGATCGTAACGGGCGCTTCCTTGATTCCCTGTATTTTCAGCTCCAAAAAGGCAGATTCGCGGCCCGTTCCTTCATAGTGAATGGCCAGTGCACGCCGCTCCTTATCCGCACTGTCAGCGAGTTCGCGCTTGAGGGAATCCGCGGTAACCAGTATAAAATTCCATGGCTGCATAAACCCGACGGAAGGGGCGTGATGAGCAGCCGAGAGGATCATGCTCAGTTTTTCAGACTCTATGGAGTCGCTGCGAAACGAGCGGATATCCCGACGATTGCTGATCGCTTTGTACAATCCGATTTTTTCTTCCTCTGTCAAATAAATCATGATTGGAAAAGCCCTCCTGATCCTAGCTGTTTCCTCTCATTTTAATAGGGAACGAGGATTTCATCCAGACATCTGCTTGACATATTCCTCTCATACGCTTAAGAGGAGAGTCTGTGCAATCGAGAGAGGAGTGAAGCCGGAATGAAAAACATCCTGATTGTGGAGGACGAACTGCCGATCTCTCGCGTCTTGAAGGCGTACCTGGAAAAGAGCCAGTTTCAGGTAGAGCAGGCGTTTACCGGCGACGAGGCCGTCCGAAAATTTGATGCGGTAAGCCCCGCATTGGTTTTGCTGGATGTGATGCTTCCAGGCAGAAGCGGCTGGAGCATTTTGGAATACATACGAAAAAAGAGCTCGTGCCCGGTGATCATGCTGACGGCACTGGGACAAATAGACAATAAACTGATGGGCTTGCACCAGGGGGCAGACGACTACATCACCAAGCCGTTCATCGCCGATGAGGTCGTTGCCCGTGTCCAGGCGGTGCTGCGCCGATCGACGAATATTACCCGGGGCAATTCTCTCAAGCAGTTCGGCAGCCTGAAGGTAGACTTCAAGGCGTATACCGTCACCTTGCACGGAATTGAATTGGCCTTCACCCCAAAAGATCTCTCCTTGTTTCTGTTTTTGGCGCAATACAAGAACCAGACGTTTACGAGGGAGCAGCTGATTGAGCAGGTGTGGGGGATGGATTACGAAGGAAGCGACCGCGCCGTGGACCTGGCGATCAAGCGCATCCGCAGATCACTGGAGAACTGGCCAGCCTCAGAGGGGGAAATTCGCACCTATCGCGGACTGGGCTACAAGCTGTGTGTGTATGAGTAAAGGAAAGCAAACGACGCTGTTCCGCTACTGGACGACACGTTACCTCATTACACTTTGCATCGGGTTGTTAGTCGTAGGAATTGCCTCCAGCCTGTGGATCACCTATAACGAGAAGCAAAAACGTCTGGATTTTATGAGGCTGACGGCAGCGGAAATTTCAGAGCGCGTGGTTGACAGCGAAGGGAACATCAAAATTGCGCCGTTCCTGTTTCGGATTTTGGATAGCCGACAGGAATCCCTGCGGCTGAGCTACAAGCCATCCATGATTATTCTTGACGCGGACAAACACTCCTTATTCGATGGCCCAGGTCCATTTGCCAGCGAGCTGTCCAGGAGAGCGGCTGAAGTAGTGGGTGCGAAGGAGGACGTGACAGAGCTGACTTCCTCGCGCGGAGAAGAACTGCTTTTTGTGAAGCGGGCGATTACGTATCAGCAGAAGCAGATCGGCTGGGTCGTCCTGTTCTCCCCGCAAAAAGAAATGATCCGCAGCACCACGGAGTTTCAGCTGCTCTTTATCATGCTGATCAGTCTGGGCTTGCTCGGTTGGCTCGTTATCTACCTGCTGACGAAAAAGCTGTCTCAGCCGATCAAGGACGTGGCGGATGCGGCCAAGCAAATCGTCACAGGCGACTACGATATTCATCTGGAAAAAAGCAGTCGGGAAACGGAAATCTACGAGCTGATTCACTCCTTCAAAGAGATGGCGGATCGCCTGCGCCAGCTGGAAATGATGCGGACTGAGCTGCTCGCAGGAGTAACACACGAGCTGAAAACGCCTGTCACCTCGATCAGCGGTTTGGTTCAGGCGGTCAAGGATGATATCGTCAGTGGCGTGGAAGCCAAAGAGTTTTTGGAAATCTGTTCGAAGGAAACGGCACGCCTGCAAAAGATGGTGGAAGATCTGCTCGATTTTAATTCGTTTGCGGTAGGGGATATTCGTATTCGCCTTGAGAGCCAAAACATTCACGAGCTGGTCCAGGAAATCACGCATCAATGGCGGATTGGTCAAGAAGATGACACGCTGATGCTGCAGCTTGAAAAGCCGACGAAGCCCATCGTTGCCCAGGCAGATCCCCTGCGCATCCAGCAGGTGCTGTACAATTTGCTGAACAACGCTGCCCAAGCTACAGGCCCTGGCGGACGGATTGATGTGCGCTTGTCCGAGACGGATCATGAGATTTTGATCGTCGTGCAGGACAATGGGATGGGGATTCCCTTGTCCGAGCAGCCGTATGTATTCGATCGCTTCTATCGAGGAGAGGAGAAGAAGCATACGGTGCGGGGTCTTGGCTTAGGGCTTTCCTTTAGTCGGATGATCGCGCAGGCATTGGGCGGAAATCTGGTGCTGACCCAAAGCTCGGAAAAAGGGACGACCTTTACGTTGATTCTACGAAAATAGCTAGGAAAAAAACGGCGCTGCCTTTTTGGCAGAGTCGTTTTTTTTCGCCATTCATTCCTCAAATCTGACGCGATGCTGACGTATTTCTTCCGTATATTGATCCCATCAGATGCTACTAGCTGCAAACAAGAAAGCCACGGGAGGAGTTTGAAAAGTGACCCAGACCGATAAGAAACGCACGTTTTTCTCCAAAGGGAGAACGAACAAAAAGCGATGGATCATAGTAGGGTTGGCAGTCGTACTGATCGGAGGAGGGGTATATGGCTATCAGTCTCTATCAACGCCGAGCAGAGCGCAGGCTGCCTTTCAGGTCGTGAATGTACAAAAAGGTGACGTCTCAGAGACGGTTTTGGCATCAGGTGCTGTACAGGCATCGAAGCGTACCTCCTTGTCCTTTTCGGATGCCGAGGACGCCAAGGATGCGATTTCCTCCATCAAGATCGGGGTAGGCGATCAGGTCAAAGCCGGCCAAGTGCTCGCAACGATGGATGATTCTGTAGCGCAAATTCAGGTAACAAATGCGCAAGCAAGCCTTTTATCGGCCCAGGCCAAGCTGGAGGAAGCGCAGAAACGCAAAACCTCGGCAGAGATGAAGACGCTGCTTGCAGCTGTCAATCAGGCGAAGATCGAGCTGGACCAGGCGAAGCAGTCGATAGATTCGCAAAAAGCGACCAACGATGAAGCAAAGGCGAAGGCTGCCCTGCAAAATGCACAGAAAACGTATGCCTCCCAAAAAGCGCTCTATGAAGCAGGAGCGATTTCCAAGACAGAGTACGATGCGGCGCAAACCGATCTTGATTCTGCTCAGCGGGACTACAATACAGCTGTGCTGACAGCGAGCCAGACCAAAGGCCAATCCGGCAGCAAAATCGAGCAGGCACAGGCTGCTTATGACACAGCTGTAGAAGCTGTCAATGAAGCCAACGAAGGGCCAGACGCATCGACGGTTCTGTCGGCAAAGGCAGCGGTAGAGCAGGCGAAAGCGCAGCTCCAGCAAGCCCAGAAGGCTTTGAATGCCGTAACGTTAAAAGCGCCGATGGACGGTGTGATCGTACAGCTGAATGGGAATGTTGGCGAAATACCCGGCAGCGATTTCATCATTATGGACAACTCCAACTCAGGAAATCTGGAAGTCATGGCGCAAATCAGCCAAAGCGACATTGGAAAAGTGAAGGAAGGGCTGAAGGTCAACTTTACGACGAGCTCGTATCCGGACGAAACCTTTACAGGCAGTGTGAAGCTGGTGTATCCGGAGGCGAAGACAGAATCCGGGGTGACGACCTACGATGTCCTGCTGTCGGTAGCTAATAAGGATGGCATGCTGAAAATCGGGATGAATATGAATGTCTCCATCGAAATCGGTACTCATCAGAACGTTCTGGTCGTTCCAGCTCAAGCCCTGCAAACGCTGAACGGGAAAGACGGTGTCTATCTGTACACAGCAGGCAATACGGCCTCTACTGAAAATGCAGAGAACACAGGCAATGCGCGAGGCAAAGGCGGTACAGAGAACGCCAGTAACACGCGAAGCGGCGGAAGCGGCGGCAACGCAGGAAATGGGGCAAGACAGTATCGCTTCCAGCCTGTGAAGATCGGCTTTTTTGCCTCAGATCGCGTAGAAATTACAGAAGGTTTGAGCGAAGGGGACAAAGTCGTCATTTTGGCGAATACAGCGACCTCTCCCACGACAAATCAAAACTCCAGCCGAATGGGCGGCTTTGGCGGCGGCATGGGCGGCTTCGGTGGAGGAATGGGTGGTGGCTTCCCAAGCGGGGGAGGCGGCGGAATGAGGAGTCGATAGAAAATGAAACCAGTCATACAAATCGAGGACCTAAAAAAGCTGTACCGCATCGGAGATCAGGAAATTCAAGCGCTGCGAGGTGTCAGCCTGACGATCGAGGAAGGAGATTTCGTCGCGATCATGGGCCCGTCCGGCTCAGGGAAATCGTCGATGATGAACGTGATCGGTTGTCTGGATAAACCGACATCAGGGGAGTTTTACTTGGATGGCTATCCCGTATCGGAAGCTCACGATGATGAGCTTGCGGAGATTCGGAATCGAAAAATCGGGTTTGTCTTTCAAAACTTTAATCTGCTGCCGCGTACGACAGCGGTCGAAAATGTGGAGCTTCCGCTTTTGTATGGAGGCACGCCTGCCCGAGAAAGACGGGAGCGGGCCATCAAGGCTTTGATCGATGTAGGCTTGGAACAGCGGCTGAACAACAAGCCCAATGAGCTTTCCGGTGGTCAGCAGCAGCGGGTATCCATCGCACGAGCTTTGGTCAACGACCCTGTTATTTTGCTGGCAGATGAGCCGACGGGTGCTTTGGATACCCGGACCAGTGAAGAAATCATGGGAATCTTTCAGCAGCTAAACGATGCCGGAAAGACGGTTATTCTCGTAACGCATGAGCCGGATATCGCAGAATATGCCAAGCGGATCGTCCGCTTCCGGGATGGGCAAATCGTCTCCAATGAAGTGGTAACGAAGCGTAGAAGAGCGTTTTTAGAGGAAGTGAAGCGATGAGTTTTATCGAGTGTGTACGCATCTCATTTCGAAGCATCAGGGCCAATGGTTTGCGCTCCATTCTCACCATGCTCGGTATTATCATCGGGGTCGCAGCCGTGATCGCGATGGTCGCAATCGGGGAAGGGACATCCAGCAGCGTGGCCTCCCAGATCAATGGGCTGGGGAGTAATCTGTTGATCGTATCGCCGGGACAGGCGACGCAGGGGAGAGTCAATCTGGGAGCGGGCTCTCTCAATACACTGACACTGGCGGACGCAGAAGCGATCGAACAGAAGGAGTCTGTGTCTGGAGTCGCACCGAGCGTCAATGGGAGAGCCCAGATTGTTTGGGGAGCAAGCAACTACTCCAGCTCCTTGGAAGGGACGACAGCTGCGTTTTTGCAGGTGCGAAACGCGCAGGTGGAGAGTGGGCGCTTCTTTTCCAACTTTGAGGTCAAGCAGCAGTTCAACGTTGCGGTAATCGGAACCGAGGTAGCCAGCAATCTGTTTGCGAACAATAGCACCAACCCGATTGGGCAGACGGTGCAAATCAACCGGATACCGTTTACGATTATCGGGGTTTTAAAAAGCCAGGGAAGCTCCGGGATGACGAACAACGACGACAGAATTCTCATCCCGATCACCACAGCGATGAGTCGGCTGACGGGAGGCAAAAATGTGGGAACCATCTATGTATCAGCGGCTTCTGCGGATCAGATGGAGCAGGCGCAGGCAGACATTCAGAGCACGCTGCGTTCCAATCACAATCTCCGTCCGCAAACAGCAGACGACTTCCGCATTACCTCCCAGTCTGACATCCTCAGCACGGCACAGGAGGTATCCAGCTCCATGACGGCGCTGCTGTCAGGAATTGCCGCGATTTCCTTGATTGTCGGCGGGATCGGTGTCATGAATATTATGCTTGTCTCCGTCACCGAGCGTACGCGGGAAATCGGTATCCGCAAAGCGATTGGGGCAAAGCGGGGAGACATCCTGCGCCAGTTTTTGATCGAGGCAGTGACGCTCAGTCTCATCGGGGGAATTGTCGGAATCGTGATCGGCGTGGGGGCAGCTCTATTGATCAGCAAGTTCGGAGGCATGACGACCGCGATTAGTGTATCCCCTATTCTCTATGCGTTCTTGACATCTTCTCTGGTAGGGGTCGTCTTTGGGGTCTATCCGGCTCGAAAAGCAGCACAGTTAAAACCGATTGACGCGCTGCGTTACGAATGACACCAGGTGTTGGATTTTTCCAATTCGGGCATACTAGCCGCGTGAGGTGTATGGCTGATGGAAAAAAACGTCCAATTTTCCGTAACGTGGCGAGAAGCGTCCCGCATTATGAAAAAGATCAAAACGAGCAACCTGCGGTATATGGTCAGGCAAATGGAAGGCAAGACGAGCATCGCGTTTGTTTTTCCCAGAGTGAGTGTAAGTCAATACGTCTATCTGTACATTCTCTTTGGGCCTAGGGCAGCTGATGCGGTAGGTGGCGATAACAAATAAAGAAGCTGCCCTGGCTCTTCACACAGAACCAGGGCACTTTCATAAAAACTTGGACAAAGCTATCGATTTTTTCAATATTTTGATATAAAACAAAACCTGACACTTTTCGATATCAGAGATTCATAGTACAATGCCTGTATGAACGAACTTGGGGAAGTTCGGGATGGCGGCACCCAAACTGTGCAGGAGGGCCGCCTACTTTTTTTGAATCATTTTGTAATAGGTGAAATTAGGCATTTATACCTAAAAATACAGCTAGATGATATAGGTCTTTCGATATAAAATAAAGTTATTCACGTAATTACTTCCGTACTACCTCTTCCCAGGTTTTGATACCTGGGCTTTTTTTTGTCTATTGGCCGCATACATAAAAAGGCCCATCTGGATATCGACTATCCTTCGATGGACCTATCTTCGCTATGCTGAGGAGGAAAACTGCCTTTGAGCAGTGCTTCCAACAGCTGTTCTCGAGTCATGGATATGGTAATGCCCGGATCAGGGAGATCAGCCAGAAAGTGATTGTCCTTGTACAGATACCAAAGGGTTCCGGTAGGGCGCATCGGGTAGACGAGAACGTCTTCCTTCCATTGCTGGCCGTGCCGCACGATGTCACGCAAAGAGGTGTAAAGCTCCCCCCATATGGGCAAATAAGGCTTTGTTCTGTGTTGATGCAGTGCACGTAGGAGCTGTGCTTTGGCTAGGGAAAGTAGTTCATTTGTCGAGGATTCAAGCGAAAACATGACCCTGTCTCCTTTGTTGGTTCATGACCAATGGTTCATTGCTTCGACAGCCGACGGGTCGTGTCAGGAAATTTGCGAAATGTGGCGGATTTTGTCGAAGTCATCGTTAAGTGTAAAATAGTTGCTAGCAGGATGCAATAGGCGAGAAGTAGTATGAATACACCTACATAGGGTAGTACCTGATTGGTTGATAGGAGAGGCTGGGTAAGAGGTGAGTACATTGACTGGAAAGCAAAGGCTGTTTATCGATTGCAGCGGTGGCAGTGATCAGATGATCGCCTTATGGTATGCCTTGCAATCGCCAGCAACAGAGATCGTGGGGATCGGATATAGCGGTGACGAGTCAGGGCAGGGACGAGCGCTTATCCAAAAGTGCATCGAGATGGTCAAGCCAAGTGCAAAGATTCCTGTTGCAATGGGAGACGGTGCCTCCCTTTTTGCTACTCCCAAAGTAGAGGGAGAGGGGCCAGTGCGCCTGTTAGTTGAAAAGGCGCAGGAATGGAAGGGAGAGCTCACCGTGATAACGCTGGGAAGCTTGACCAATCTGGCAAAGGCAGCAGCAATCGATCCAAGACTGCCCGAAAAAGTGAAGCAGGTCGTCGTGCAGGGCGGTGCTATTCGTGTACCGGGGAATGTGACGGCTGTCGCGGAAAAAAATATGTATGCGGACCCGGAGGCCGCTGCTTTCGTATGGGCAGCTGGTTTTCCCTTGGTGCTGGTCCCACTTGACTCGACAGAGCGTTTGCGGCTGACAGAGGAAGAGTGGCAAGCGATTTTGGCAGCAGCCATACAAAAAGGAATGTTGCCAGCGTCAGAAGAAGCAGTCGCCCAGGCGCTAAGGCCGAGTGCCCGCTTGGACGCATGGGGCGCGATGGTCGCCGCCATCCATCCGGAATTCATACATAAGCAGCAGATGAAGCTTTCCATAGAGTGTCGCAGCACGCTGTCTCGTGGAGCCGTCTTGGCGGATCTGCGCAAAAAGCCGAGTGTGGGGATCGATACGGAAGTTGCAGCTGCTGTTGAAAGAGATTCCCTCCGAGAGTGGCTGCGTGGACTTTGCAGAGCAGAAGGAGGCATCGGGTAGACATGAAAAAGGTCATCATTGACGTAGACACGGGGATTGACGATGCCATGGCGCTTTCCTACGCGGTACATTCTCCTGATCTGGAGATTTGTGGCGTGACGACGACCTTTGGCAATATCACAGTGGAGGAAGCGACGAGAAATACGCTGCAGGTGCTGGAGCTTGTAGGAGCAGGTGAGATTCCGGTCTACCCCGGAGCATCCAAGCCGCTCGTCCGTGAGCTGAAGGAAAAAGCAAAGCTGTTTCATGGGGATAACGGATTGGGAAACGTCGAGCTGCCGCTTCCTTCCGCAGCACCACAGGTGATGCGTGCAGCTGAATTTATGATCGCGACGATTAAAGAACATCCGCAGAAAATCACGCTGATTACCGTTGGAAGCATGACCAATCTGGCACTGGCGATCATGGCAGCGCCCGAAATCGTCTCACTGGTAGAGCGAGTGGTCGTGATGGGGGGAGCGGTGACCGTGCCAGGGAATCGCACGCCGGTAGCAGAGGCCAACATCTGTGCAGACCCAGAAGCCGCATCCTACGTTTTTCAGTCGGGTATCCCCATCACCTTGGTTGGCTTGGATGTCACGATGCAGACGCTGCTCACGAGAGAGCATCTGCAGCAATGGCGAGAGAGTGATACGAAGATCAGCCATTTCTTCGCGGATATGTGCGAGGTTTATATGGACGCCTACGCCAAGGTGGGAAATGTACTCGGCTGCGGCCTGCACGATCCGCTTGCAGTCGGTGTTGTGATTGACCCTAGCTTTGTGACGGCATATCCAATGCACGTCCAAGTCGATACATCAGGAAGTGCCAGCGATGCGCGCACCATTGGGGACAGACGGGAGCAGCCTGCTTCCGCGCCAAATGTCGATGTCTGCCTCGAGGTTGACCATGAGCGCTTTGTCGAGCACTTTTTGAAGTACGTCATGTAGAGCATATGGAGTTTAAAACGGGAATGAGGAGAGGATAGCCTTGATAAAAGAGTTTAAAGAGTTTGCCCTGAAAGGAAATGTACTCGATCTGGCAGTCGGTGTCGTGATCGGGGGGGCTTTTGGTAAGATTGTGACTTCTTTAGTAAATGACATCATTACTCCCTTAATCGGATTGCTGCTTGGCAAAGTTGATTTTTCCAATCTATTTATCAGCCTGAACGGATCGCATTATGCGACACTCCAGGATGCAAAGGCTGCAGGAGCAGCGACACTCAACTACGGCTTGTTCATCAACAGCATCATTGACTTTTTGATCATCGCCTTCTCGATCTTTATGGTCATCAAGCAGCTGAACCGCTTCAAGCGCAGGCAGGCAGAGGTCAAACCGGAAGT
This sequence comes from Brevibacillus centrosporus, assembly GCF_046622605.1. Lineage (NCBI taxonomy): Bacteria > Bacillati > Bacillota > Bacilli > Caryophanales > Paenibacillaceae > Brevibacillus > Brevibacillus centrosporus. The sequence continues at coordinate 1,648,828 of NZ_CP176856.1, forward strand.
AACGACAAAGGAATGCCCGCATTGCATCACATCCATTCCGATCAAAGCGACGCGCTGCCCGAATTGCACCTCCATGCTGGAAGGCACGCAGCCTGCCCATTCGTAGAAATCAGGGCGTGATGGAAACCTGAGTTCGGGATTCATGCGACTCAGGTTGTTTCCTTTTTGCTGAAGCGTCATGAAAGGAAGCGGCACAGACAACTACGTAACTGGCCGCTTTTTCACTGCCTTTTTTCGTTTCACCCGATTGCGGTACTGGTAATGGAGACGTTTGATCGTTCGAAAGTAGGTTTTGTCCTTGAGCTTGGCGAATAGTCCATGAGAGGGAAAGTCGTAATTGACCTCGATCACCACAATTTCCCCGTGCTTGTCGATGGCAAAATCGACGCCGATTTGGGCCGAGTGCCTGTATTTATTGAAATGAGAACACACCTGATAGCTCAGTCGAATGAGATTTTGTTCGATTTTGCGAATTTCGCTGGCATCCATGGACAGTGATTTTTCCAGTGCATGAGGTACGGAGACCGCATAGCCGCCACCACGGGCTACGTTTGTAATCACGCTGTCAGACCCAGCTACTTTTGCGAGCATTCCCGCGTATTGCCATCTGCCGAGGCCGTTGCGCATCATCATGACCCGGATGTCAAAGGGACGTCCATTCAACTGTGCCAGATCGATTCCTTTCTGAATGATGTAATTTTTCTCCACTAGCTGCTTATCCAGCATTTTCTGCAGTTCTTCGAGAGTGGAGACGCGAACCGCTTCCCCTCGTTCCTTTACGAACTGATAGCCGCCATCAAGCTTTTGTACGCGTAAAATGCCTTTTCCCATATGCGTTCTCGTCGGCTTAATGTAGACGGTATCGTACTTGCCCAGATAGGTGCTGAGCAAAGCGGGCTGATACAGAGAGGTCGGCGGCAAAAAAGGACGGATGTGCGGGCTTTTGGCAAAGAACTTGTGGAGACTCCATTTAGAGGAAGAGATCATACACCAGGCACCTCGCTTGAAAAATAGTCCATTCTCGCTATGATATACGGCAGGCAGGAGAAGCGTGAGGAGGTGTTCGGTTGAATCCGTCATCAGACATGAGGCCGCTGTTTCTCTCTTGGATGGGGATAGGTTTGGAGCGGTTTGCCCATCCGTATTAGCACCTCCGGAATCAGGAGCACGAGCAAGATCGTGCTGTAAAGTCCAAGCGTATAGCTGGTTACGAAAGCAATACCGATCATCTGATGAAACACAAACGTGAGCAGATGGATAAACAGATTTGTAAAGCAAAAGGCGAAGCTTCGGATCATCCATCGACGATGCTGAAGAACCCGTTTCTGAAAGATTTGGACCAGTGCTGTCGATGTGAGAAAGAGCCAGAGAATATTGAGCAGATTGAAGCCTATGCTGCTTATTTTTCCACCTGTAGCGTAGGGTGCCATGTATCCTGAGGTTAGAATGACAATGAGCACGGACGATACATACACATAGCCGTTCACGCGATGAAAGCGGCGGTGCGTCTCATAGGTACGGGCTGAAAAATTGATGAACCCAGATGCCATGGCAAGGCAGGCGAATCCTACATGGATGTACATGACCGTTAACCAGATTTGGGGCTTCAGTTCATGCTCAATATCGACTTTATGCTGAAGAAACGCCTCAGCACCTGGATCGAGGATGAAATGGGTGGCAATGACATAAAGAATGTAAAGCAAAATGGCAAACGCGGTCAGCTTGTAAAAGGAATAGCGTCTATCCATGCTCTCGCCAGCCTATATCCGATGCCCGCTTAAACGGGACGAGGGCAATACACCAGCTTTGGCAATTCCCGTCATCTGGTCACCATCAACCATAACCTCAAGCTTCAAGGTCAGTCGCATGGGCTTTGTCACACGCAGTGACCAGCGAAGCAGATTTCCCGTGAACTCAGGATCGATAAACGGGCTCGCTTCATCCCCGTGCATGCAGGTACCTTGAATTACACCATGAACAGTTGCGATGTGGAGTTTGACAATCAGCCCTCCGACAGGGGTCTCGATGGTCGCATCCCACTCTCCTTCGAATAAAGAGGGTGAAGCGCTGGAACTCGTACTCGCGTTTGCAGTTGCTCTCACTTCCAAAAAGCTTGAAGAATCCTTCGAAGCATTTGGATCACCGATCTTCGCCCCATCTCCGGGGGAAATTCCAGTGCTGCGCCAGACTGTACCTCTCCGTTCATATTCGAAAAGCTGCTCTACTTCATGCGTAATGCGAGGACCCAGTTCTCGTTCTACCAGATAGAGAGCGACATCGAGACCAGAGGTTACACCACCTCCCATAACGAGATTTCCGTCATCGACGACCCGGGCGTTAACAGGAATGGCACCCGTCTCCCCAAGCACATCCATCCCTAAGTGATGCGTAACTGCGGGCCTTCCTTCCAGCATTCCTCCCATGGCCAGCACGAGAGAACCTCCACAGACGGTAGCAACTACGATCTTTGGATTCTCCAGTGCTCGCACCAGCATCCCAGTCAATTCCGTATTTGAGGCTCGGGCGAGTAGTACAGGAATGGAGTCGGGGCCATCCCCGGCCAGCTCCCCCGAAGCGCCAGGAACCAAAATAATGCCCTGTTGATCGGGGGAAAGCTTGCCTCTCGCTTCGACCTTCACTCCGTTGACACCGCTTATGACGTGTCTTGGACCGTCCGCCGAGACGAATTCCACATGCATGCCTCCGCCGGCCGTCATCCCGGCCGCGCAAAATACTTCATAAGGGGCAATGGCATCCAACAGATCAAAGCCATCAAACAGCACAATTTGAACATTCAGCATCAAAAAGACCTCCTTCTATTCAGTCACGGATAGAAGGATACCAAGTGAATCTCACAAACCACGTAAGAAAAGGGTAACAAAACGATCAACAAACCATCACAATGTGCACACTGCTTGTTTGTTTTTCCAGCTGTGATGATACACTTAGAGGAAACAACGTGGAAGTGAAGGCGGGATCTAGCGTGAGTGAAAGACCTACTGTTTTGGTCGTAGACGATGACCAAAGCATCGTGGAGCTAATGCGGGACTTTTTGGAGAACGACGGGTTTCTGGTCGAGATGGCAAATGACGCAGAGCAAGCATGGGCTGTATATCAACAGAGCACCATTGATTGCATCATCCTGGACATCATGATGCCGGGTCAAACGGGATATGATTTCTGCCGGCGCATTCGGACGCAGAGCAGCGTTCCCATTCTGTTTCTCAGTGCTCGCAGTGACGATGTGGACAAGATTCGCGGACTGACACTCGGCGGCGATGATTATATCGTAAAATCAGCTTCAGCCCAAGAGATCGTAGCTCGTGTAAAGGCTGTTTTGCGACGTGCGGGAATGCAGAAAGAGGGCGCTTCTCGGGTGTTGGATTACGGAAGAATCAAGCTCGACCTGTCTACAAGAGAGGTATGGATAGAGGGGAGGAGCACTTCGCTTACTCCAAAGGAATATGAGCTTCTGCGTTTATTTGCAGAACATCCTCGGCAGGTGTTTACCTATGAGCAATTGCTCGCGAAGTTCTGGGACGGCGTCGGTGACAAACATACAATCCGAGTTCACCTGAGTCGCCTCCGCGAGAAAATTGAACTGGATCCGGACCATCCCCAACATTTGACCAACGTCTGGGGCGTAGGTTATCGATTTGAGGGGGTGTGATATGAGGAAGTTTCGTATACGCACCTATTCCTTGTTAAGCCTGGTGCTTCTCTCCTTGCTGCCATGGGTCTTCTTTGTCGCGACACTCTTCATCACGACCCATTCTGTACAATTGGGAGTGGAAAGGCAGGATTCGTACAGGATTCCCATGATCGCTGCGTTTGCAGGGCTGCTGCTCGCTTTCTTTATGATTGGCCTCCAAATGCGAAGGCTGCTTCTCGGACCTCTTGAGAGGATGGGACAGGCTGCTCGGCAGATTGCTGCTGGCGATTTGGATGTACAGCTTCCCCAAACGACGGTTAAAGAAATAGATGAGGTTCGAGATGGGTTTGAAGTCATGGTGAATGGACTACAAAACTCTTACCGCAAACAAGCTGATTTGGAGGAGGAACGGCGATTCGTCATTGCGGCCGTAGCGCATGACTTGCGGACACCGTTGTTTGCCTTGCGGGGTTATTTGGACGGTCTCGAGCAAGGGATCGTAAAAACGCCGGATCAAGTGGCGAAGTATGTATCGGTTTGCAAGGAGAAGTCGTTGCAGTTGGATCGGTTGGTCGAGGATCTTTTCACCTTTACCAGGATGGAGTACCAGGAAGACGAGCTTGCGATGAGAGAGGCAAGCTTTCACGAAATTGTTCAGAAATCGATCGATAGCCTGAAACTTCAATCGCAACAGAAGCAAATAACGGTCGTCACGGCTTTCACACCTAATGATTGTGTCATCCAGGCAGATGCACACTTATTGGAGCGAGCGATGAACAATTTGCTGGATAATGCCGTGCGCTACACGCCTGTCCATGGAAGGATCATGATTGAAACCTGCTCAGAAGGAGACCGAGTGGCGTTCACCATTCACAATTCAGGGCAGGGTTTTTCACAGGACGAATTAAACCGTGTCTTCGAGCCGCTCTATCGGGGGGAGCAGTCGAGAAATCGCGCTACGGGGGGAGCGGGACTGGGTCTGACGATATCAAAGCGGATCATCCAGCGTCACGGAGGAGAGCTTACAGCAGGCAATCACCCGAGTGGAGGGGCTGTCCTGTCGGGCTGGTTACCTACCGATCATAAAGAATGAGAGGGAGATACCTTACTATGAATCGCGAGCATCGCCCGCTGCAGCCGCCGATCCTTCAGAAGGGGCTTTCACAGCCGCATTATCTATATCGCGAGTACGAGCCTGGCAAAAGCTTGGAGCCCTATGTGGCGTGTTATTGGACGAGCGAGTTTGTGCCAGGGGAGCAGACACAGCTGCATCGCATTGTTCCGGATGGCTGCATCGATATCATCGTCGATTTGCGCGCTGCGAACATGGCCAAGGCAGCGTTTATCTCGGAGCTGATGACAAGCTTTGAGGTGATCCATCTCATGGAACCTCAATCGCTTTTTGGGATTCGCTTTTTTTCCTCGACGGTTCGGCAATTTCTGCGTTACCCGGTTTCTGCTTTCCGCGGCAGTCATCCCCTTCTCGAAGATCTATGGGGGAGTGAGTCGGGCTTGCTGGTAGAAGAAATGCGGGAAGCACAAGACGTGAAAGGCAGGATTGCGATCGTAGAAAGAAAGCTGTGCAACTGCCTAGAGCAGCAGGTATCGCTCTCGGAGAGCCTTTTGCAAACGAGTATGGCTTATCTGTACGACACACACGGCAGCCTGTCCGTAGCGGAGCTGTCGGAAAAGCTTTGCTACAGTGAACGCCACTTGCGCAGGATGTTCCACTATGAGCTGGGAGTCTCCCCCAAGGAGCTGGCGCAGATTATACGTTTTCAAAGCATGCTGCAAGCGCTATACCGGACGCCGAAGGAACAGCTGACGCAGCTTGCGCATCGATACGGCTATTTTGATCAGCCTCACTTGATCAAAGAGTTTAAACGGTACTACGGCATACCGCCCTCCCACGTATTTATGGCCGGCAAGCCAAAGGAAGTACGCTCGTAAACTTGTCCGTTTTTTACAAGTCGGGCATTCGTTCTTTGGCTATACTGGAAGCAAGAGGAAGGGCGGGAAATGCTGCCTGCGAAAGGAAAAGACATTCTCACGTTAAAATGTGATCCGGTTCGCGCGGATGAGCTGTGTGAAATTTACGAGGGGATCATACCCGGCTATCACATGAATAAGACGCATTGGAATTCCATTTACTTTGATGCAGATATTCCACAGGAGCTGTGGGAGCGGCTCATCGCTCACGCTCATGAGATGGTCCTTCAAAAGCTGCCGAAACGTGTGAGACAGGAGCTTTCCCTCCCCGAATAAGAAGGAGTGATCACAATACAATGGGAATCAAACTCGATATGGTTGGAATCGTCGTGCAGGACATGAGGAGAGCACTGGATTTTTATCGTCTGCTCGGACTGGAGATTCCGGAGAGCGCTAACAACGAGATGCACGTAGAAGTGGCGCAGGAGGGTGTTCGTCTTGCCTTTGACTCGGTAGAGGTGGCAAAGGGTGTTTACGGGGGATGGGAAGAGCCTACGGGGCATCGCATCGAGCTGGCGTTTTTGTGCGAGAGCCCGGATGCCTTGAATGCCTTGTACGAAAAACTGGTGGAGCATGGTTACCACGGACATAAGGAACCGTGGGACGCTTTCTGGGGGCAGCGCTATGCGATTGTCGCCGACCCTGATGGCAATCTGATCAGCCTGTTTGTATAAAAACCGAGGGTAAAATAGGGGAAAGCCGATTCATTGGAATCGGCTTTTTTCGTTATACAGTAAGAATTTATAAGATTCTTATCCAGTATAAGTGCAACTAAGACTGCCCCAAAAGGCTTGGCGCAGCCAAGTTTTCTAATGTGGACGGATGCGAGTGAAAAGAATCACATCAGTTCTTGTGATTTAAAATACTATCCTCCAGCATGTCCGCTGTATCCCCATACACGCGAATGATGTGTCGTTCCCCCCACGCGCACAGAGTGTCGAGAATGCCGCGTAAGCTCAAGCCGTATTCGCTAAGCTCGTAAACGACCTTTGGCGGAACTTGATTATAGACGATCCGGTTGATAATCCCGTCTTCTTCCAGCTCCCGCAGCTGCTGCGTCAGCATTTTTTGGGTGATGCCAGGCATGAGGCGTTTCAGCTCGCTCGTTCGTTTTTCGCCATGGGTCAAATGGCAGAGGATCACACATTTCCATTTGCCGCCGATCACTTCAAGCGTGGCTTCCACAGAGATATTGTACTTCTTTTTCTTCATGACCATACCTTCCTTCTAGATAGGCACTAAAAAGTGCCTGTATCACTTTTTGGTAACTACAGTACAAAAAAGTGGGTACTTTTCATTCGGAATTCTATCACCCATAATAGCATTTGCTAGCTGGTATTCACCATACTCATTTATTTACGATCGTTCCCAGGTGAACGAACGATTCATTCATTTCATAAGGAGGAATTGACGTGTCTGAAAGTAAAAAGCGAAGCACGCTGGCATTGCTAGCTTTGGCGATCAGTGCTTTCGCGATCGGTACAACTGAATTCATTAGCGTAGGGTTGTTGCCGCTGATTTCGTTAGACTTGCAAATCCCGGTCACAACAGCAGGACTGACCGTTACGTTATACGCACTAGGCGTTACCGTTGGAGCCCCTGTTCTCACATCATTGACTTCGCGGGTTCCGCGAAAAATGCTGCTTTTCTGGATTATGGCTTTCTTCCTTGTAGGAAATGCCATTGCAGCAACTGCCACCAGCATCACGATGCTTTTGATCGGGCGTGTCGTATCCGCGTTTGCTCACGGCGTGTTCATGTCGATCGGCTCGACGATTGCCGCTGACCTGGTACCCAATGATCGCCGGGCGAGTGCCATCTCACTCATGTTCACGGGTTTGACTGTCGCCACGGTGACTGGAGTGCCACTGGGTACGTATCTGGGGCAACAGCTCGGATGGCGCACGGCTTTTATGGCGATCGTCATCGTGGGAGTGATTGCGATGATTGCCAACATGCTGCTAGTTCCATCAAACCTGCGCAAAGGAGTCAAAACGACGTTTGGCGATCAGCTCAAGCTGGTTACAAATTCCCGTTTGCTCCTGATGTTCATCATTACTACCCTAGGCTATGGCGGGACATTCGTCGTCTTTACGTATCTGTCGCCATTGCTTACTGATATAACTGGCTTCACAGCAGGACAGGTTGCTGTCATCCTGCTGGTATACGGAATTGCCATCGCGATTGGCAACATGATGGGTGGAAAGCTGGCTAACCGAAATCCATTGACTGCCTTGTTTATCATGTTCGTCATTCAGGCGATCGTCCTGTTCGTCTTGTTTGCCACTGTACCGTTTAAGGTAGCCGGGCTCATCACGATCTTCTTCATGGGCATCATGGCGTTTATGAATGTCCCTGGTCTTCAGGTGTACGTGGTTATTCTCGCAGAACGGTTTGTACCGAGTGCGAAGGATGTTGCGTCCGCGATCAACATCGCAGCCTTCAACGCAGGCATCGCGATTGGCGCCTACTTGGGAGGCGTGATTACGGACACGATCGGACTCATTCACACGACATGGGTCGGAGGCATCATGGTGGCCGGGGCCGTCATCCTGACTGCTATAAGCAGAGTATTGGAGAGCAAGGATGGAAAGTCTAGGGTAAGGAAAAACAATCCAAACAACGAGGAGGTTTCATTCTCATGACAAAACATTTGCAAGATACAACAACACTGTACAACGGCGTCAAAATGCCATGGCTGGGTTTGGGCGTGTTTAAAGTAGAAGAAGGAGCAGAGGTTGTGGATGCCGTTCGCACAGCCATCCGAAACGGCTACCGCAGCATCGATACAGCTGCCATTTACGGCAATGAAGAAGGCGTAGGGGAAGGGATCCGACTCGGGATGAAGGATGCCGGTATTGCGAGAGAGGATCTGTTCATCACCTCAAAAGTATGGAATTCGGATCTCGGCTTCGAGTCTACTTTGGCAGCCTACGAAACAAGCCTGAAAAAGCTGGGACTGGACTATCTCGATCTGTATCTGATTCACTGGCCGGTAGAAGGCAAGTATAAAGAAGCATGGCGAGCGCTGGAGACGATCTATAAAGAAGGAAGAGTAAAAGCGATCGGTGTGTCCAACTTCCATGTGCACCATCTCGAGGATTTGATGAAAGACGCAGAAATGAAGCCGATGATCGATCAAATCGAATTCCATCCGCGACTGACCCAAAAAGAGCTGCAAGCTTTTTGCCGGGAGAATGGCATTCAGATGGAAGCGTGGTCTCCTTTGATGCAAGGCCAGCTGCTCGATCATCCTGTGCTGAAAGAAATTGCCGAGCGTCATCAGAAGTCGGTGGCCCAGGTCATCATTAGATGGGATTTGCAAAACGGCGTAGTCACCATTCCGAAATCGATTAAAGAGCACCGCATCGTGGAAAACGCAGATGTGTTCAACTTCGAGCTGTCTGCAGATGATATGGAGAAAATCGATGCGTTGAATGAAAACCTCCGTGTAGGTCCAGATCCAGACAACTTTGATTTTTAATGAGAATGGAAAAAGGGAAACGAGCCCTAGATTTTGTCTAGTGGCTCGTTTCCCTTTTTTCTATCAAAATTAACTCCAAAAGAAATAAAGTTTACTAATTATAGATTGACTGATGTAATTTTATTTCTTATAATGAAAGCGGAAACAAGCGAATATTTTCACTATTCTTCATAGCGAAGCGAGGGATGCATCATGGATCAGCCTGCGAAACTGCTAGATTATCGCTCAAAAAAGGAGCATTTGCTCATCGGTCTTATGTCTGGCACCTCGCTGGATGGCATCGATGCTGCCCTGGTGGCGGTCCGGACAAACGATGAGGGAGAGATCGAAGACGTAGCCCTGCGGGAGTTTTATTACATGCCTTATTCCGATGAACTGCGAGAATGGGTCATGAGCTTGTGCAGTGTAGAGACAGCTCGTGTCGATCAGCTCACGGCCGTTCATTACGGTCTTTCCGAGTGGTATGCCTACGCTGTCAAGCAGCTGATGGATCAGGCAAAGGTTACGGCAAACGAAGTCGATGCTGTCTGCATGCACGGTCAAACGATCTGGCATATTGCGGGACGCACGCCGTTTCCCGGGCCGACAGGCATGATGCAGGTACGCGCATCCCTGCAGATCGGGGAGCTGTCTACCCTGGCAGAACGAACAGGAATCCCGGTGGTAGGGAACTTCCGGGCGAGAGATCTGGCAGCGGATGGCGAGGGAGCACCGCTCGTACCGTACGCGGATTACGTCCTGTTCCGGGATCCGAATAAGGGCAGGCTGCTGCAAAATATTGGTGGAATCGCCAATGTGACTGTCCTGCCAGCTGGTGCATCCATCGAGGAAGTCGTCGCTTTTGATACAGGGCCGGGAAATATGATCATGGACCAGATCGTCCAGATCGTGACCGAGGGAAGACTCCGGTATGATGAAGGAGGAAAGCTGGCAGAAGCCGGTACGGTCTCTGAAGAACTGCTGGGTCGCCTGATGAAGGATCCGTACTATCAGATGAAGCCGCCTAAGAGCACAGGACGCGAGGTTTATGGACGCGCATTTGCTCAGGAGCTTCTGGCAGAGGGCGGAGTGCTTGGACTTGGCGGGCATGATCTGATTGCAACGGCAACGGCACTGACCGCTACCTCCATCACCCAGGCTTACTTACAATTCGTCTTACCCACAACCAAGGTGGAGGAAGTGATCGTCTCCGGTGGAGGCGCGCACAACCAGACACTTCTTCGCATGCTGCAAAGTCAACTGGGAGCAGGAATCCACATCACGACAACCCAGCAATTCGGAATGCCGGATGACGCGAAGGAAGCTGTCGCATTTGCCATTTTGGGTCATGAGACACTAATGGGACGACCATCGAACGTGCCTTCTGTAACAGGTGCCAAGAGAGCCGTGCCGTTAGGAAATATATGCTTTTAAACAAAAGACACGTAGGGGGTACCATCGTGAGAAAACGAGTGTTGGCAGGCTTTTTCCTATCTTTATCCCTGATGCTTACCGCTTGTTCAGGCGGCGGCGGAACAGCTGCTCCAGCGGACCAGGCGAAGCCGCAAGAAGGTCAAGCACAAGAACAATCGGCAGCCAAAACAGAGCTGGTTGTCGCAGCCGAGCAGGAGCCAGTGGGTTATGATCCGCACAAGGTTCCAGCTGCATCCAGCGTACGTGTATATGCGCTCATCTATGACAGCCTGACCAAGCTGGACGAGAACATGAACATCGTTCCGAACCTGGCGGAAAAGTGGGAAATCGCACCGGATGGCAAAACCATTACGATGTTCCTGCACAAAGGCGTGAAGTTCCACAACGGCAAAGACATGACAGCTGACGACGTGAAGTTCTCTTTTGAACGCATCATGAACCCTGACACAGGTGCCATCGCAAAATCGTACTTCGCAAGTGTAGAGGCGATTGAAGTGAAGGACCCTACGACTGTGGTATTCAAGCTGAAAACTGCGGATGCAGCGTTTATCGCCAATACAGCTAGTGCCTATGCTTCCATCGTTCCAAGCGGATCTACCGATCTGACCAAAGATGCAATCGGAACAGGACCATTCAAGCTGGAAAAAAGCGAGCCGGGCCAATACGTTCTGTTGAAGAAAAACCCGGACTACTTCAATAAAGACCTGCCGAAAGTAGAAACAATCAAATTCCAGATCATGAAAGACGAAGCTGAACGTTTGGCAGCGATTCGCTCCGGCAAAATCGACATCAGCACCATTTCTGCCGATTCCGCGAAGCTTTTGGAAGGCAAGCCAGGCGTACAAGTGAAAAACTATCAGTCCCTGGAGTACAGCTACTTGGGGATCAATGTGAACAAGAAGCCGTTTGACAATCCAAAAGTACGCGAAGCGATCAGCTATGCAGTTGACCGCAACCAGATCGTGCAAACCGTCTGGAAAGGCGAAGCTGCCCTGACAGGTCCAATCGCTCCAGCTATCACCAACTGGGCACTGGATACAGCGAGCTACCCTACTTACAAAACAGATGTAGAAAAAGGGAAACAGCTGCTTGCGGAAGCGGGCTTCCCGAACGGATTTGAAACGCAAATCGAAACAGCTGCTACGTACCCAGACATGGTAGAAACCGCTCAAGTGATTCAGCAACAACTGAAAGCAATCGGAATCAACGCGAAGATCAATCAGCTGGAGTGGGGCAACTACATCGAGGTATGGAAGTCCAAGGACATGAACCTGATGGTAGGACGCAACACTTCCGGTGTAGATGCTGACCGTTCGATGCGCTTCTTCTTCGCTAGCACTGGTTCTGCAAACGTTTGGAATTACTCCAACCCGGCTTACGATGAGCTGGTCGAAAAAGCATTGGGAACAGTAGATCAGGCAGAGCGTAAAAAACTGTATGAGCAAGCACAAACCATGCTCGTAGCAGATGCGCCAAACCTGTTCCTGGCATCTCCGAAGAACTACTACGCTGTACGTGACAACATCGATTTCACACCAACGGCAGCGGGTGAAGTCTACTCTTTGGTGAAGACTTCCATCAAGTAACATAGGGATGATAAAAGGCTCCGCCTGGCCACTGGCGGAGCCAAGTTTCTAATACAGATAAGAATTACGGGATTCTTATCCAGTATAAGTGTAACTAAGGCTCCGCCAAAAGCTTGGCGCAGCCAAGTTTTCTAATTTGGAGGGAACCAAAGTGGTATCTTATCTAATCAAACGCATCATCAGCCTGATTCCCATCCTGTTTGGCATCTCTGTATTGGTGTTTACCATCCTGCATTTGGTGCCGGGCGATCCCGCATCCATCATGCTGGGCACCAATGCTACGCCGGAAGCCATCGCTGCTTTGCACAAGAGCATGGGGTTGGATCAGCCGTTACTTACGCAATACTTGCATTGGATTGGCGGAATGCTGAAGGGCGACTTTGGCGTTTCTGTGCACTCTGGTGAGGAAATCTTGCCGCAAATTATCAAACGCTTCTCTATCACCCTGCAGCTGACGGTGTTTGGTGTTCTGATCGGTTGGGTGCTCGCGATTCCTTTTGGGATTCTTTCGGCGATTCGTGCGCATTCCAAGACCGACATTATCGTCCGTGTCGCTACGCTTTTGGGGATCTCGGTACCGAACTTTGCTGTAGGAACGCTGCTGCTGCTCGGCTTCTCTCTTTATTTCAATTGGTTTCCGCCGATTGATGTCGTCAGCTTTTGGGAAAATCCGGTGGAGGCATTCAAGGTATTTATTCTTCCAGCCGTGACCATGGGGATCGTCGTCGCTGCCGGTGTCATGCGGATGACGCGTTCTGCCTTTTTGGAAACAATGGACAAAGATTTTATCCGTACGGCACGCGCAAAAGGAAACAGTCAATGGACCGTCGTAATCGGTCACGCTTTCCGCAACTCCTCGATTCCGATCGTGACCATCGCTGGGATGCAGATCGGATACCTGTTGGGCGGATCAGTCATCGTGGAGCAGCTGTTTTCGATACCAGGATTGGGTCAGTACATTTTAGAAGGAATCTATCAGCGGGATTATCCGGTCGTGCAGGGAGGCGTACTTTTCGTCGCTCTGGTATTTGTCCTGGTCAATCTGCTCATCGACCTGATCTATACCTGGATTGATCCGCGTATCAAGTATTGACAAGGGGAATGCGACATGAGCACATTTCGAAAGCGATTTTTAGCGAATAAAACGGCAGTCTTCTGTTCCGTGTTGCTGTTACTGCTCTGTCTGATGGCGGCATTGGCGCCTGTTTTGGCACCGCATGACCCGACCCAGATGTTTCAGGAGCATCGGATGGAAGGCAGCTCTGGAGATTTTATGCTCGGTACAGATCAGTTCGGGCGGGATTTATTGAGCCGGATTATTTACGGCGCGCGTGTATCGCTCGTGGTAGGGGTCTCGGCTGTCTTGGTCAGTGTCGTGTTTGGAACGCTGTTTGGTTTGATTGCCGGATATTTTGGACGCTGGGTAGACGGTTTTATCATGCGCTGTATGGACGTGCTGTTTGCCTTCCCGGAAATATTGCTGGCGCTCGCGATCGTGGCAGCATTAGGGCCGGGGACCTTCAATACGATCATGGCGATCGGGATTGTGAATATTCCTATTTTTACGCGAACGGTTCGGGGAGCGGTGCTCTCCATCAAGAATTTGGAATACGTCGAAAGCGCCCGCGCGATCGGGGCGAGTACGAAGCGAATCTTGTTCCTGGAAATCTTCCCGAATGTGACGGCACCTCTCTTGGTGCAATCCTCCTTGGCGATCTCCGGTGCTATTTTGACAGAATCTGCTCTGAGCTTTTTGGGCTTGGGGATTCAGCCGCCAGACCCATCCTGGGGTGGAATGATCTCGGAAGCACGCCGCTACATGGAGCTGGCGCCGGGAATGATCATTTGGCCATGTCTTGCGATGACCGTAACGATTTTGGCATGCAACATGTTCGGTGATGCTGTGCGCGACATTCTCGATCCGCGTCATCGCGGCAAGTAGGCGGGAGGAATCGATATGAACGGAATCGAGCTGATGGTTCGGATGGAGCAAAGCCTGGAGGACGGCATGAACCGTGGTATTTTTCCGGGTGCAGCTGTCAGTCTGATGAGAAAAGGAGCGCCTACGCTGACGACCTTCAAAGGAAAAACGGGAGCGGGAGAAGACGCGCCGCAAGTCGATGCGCAGACACTCTACGACATGGCTTCCTTGACCAAGGTCATGGTGACGCTGCCGCTGGTTTTACTCAGCGTGCAATCGGGAAAGCTGTCTCTCTTTGATTCGCTTCTGGCGCATGTGCCAGAGCTGGGAGAGGGGCAGGACACGGAACGCAAATCGCAAATCAAGATCGTCCATTTGCTGACTCATACATCTGGAATGCCTGCTTGGCGGCCGTATTTTCTAATCGGTCAGGGCAGAGTAGACTACATTCAGTTGATGAAGGAAGAGACATTGGAAAGCAATCCGGGCAGCCATGTCGTGTACAGCGACTTGGGCTTCATGCTGCTGGGCTTTGTGCTCGAACGGATCTGGGATGAGGAGCTGGACGTGCTCGCTACCCGTCTTTTGTTTCAGCCGAGTGGGATGAAGAATACCTGTTATCTTCCTCTGCAGCACCATTCACTCGCAATTAGCGGAATTGCGCAGACCGAGAACGGCAACGGCTTCGAGCAAAACATGGCGCAAAACTACTTGGCGAACCTTGTATCATCTGATCCTTCGAAAGGGACAGAATGGACGGAAAAGCTGGATCATTTTAAGTGGCGTCAAGGCGTAATCTGCGGCACGGTGCACGACTGCAACGCACACTACGGCTTGGGCGGAATCAGCGGTCATGCCGGACTCTTTTCGACCATTCGTGATACAGAACGGTATATGGAAATCTGGACGTCACAGAAAGCTCCGGTCTATATCGATCCGCTTTTGCGGTCTTTAGCTACGAGGTCGCACACGGATTTTTCTGCACAGCGAAGAGGGCTGGGATGGATCGCTTCCTCAACGGGCGGCTCGCTCGATCAGCTGGCGGCTGGCTGTACGGGGGGAGATTTGGTCTCCGAGCGCGCATATGGCCATACGGGCTTTACGGGAACATCGATTTGGACTGATCCTTTGCGGGAAGCGACTGTCATCACGCTGACAAATCGTGTGCATCCGGTCGCAAGTCCACTCATCGGTTCGTGGCGAATCGCGCATCACAATCAAATTTGGAACGGAATCGAGCTAGTCGACGCATCAGGTGAAAGGGGGAGTAACCCATGACAGCCATGCTAACAATCGATAATCTGCGAACGTCTTTTCTCCAATCTGGCAAGAAGCTGACCGTAATTGAAGGGGTCAGCTTCACAGTCGAGCCTGGTGAAACCGTCGGGGTGGTCGGCGAGTCAGGTTGTGGGAAAAGCGTAACCAGCATGTCCATCATGCAGCTATTAGGCAAAAACGTAGAAATGAGCGGCAGCATTCGCTTTCAAGACAAGGAGCTGCTGACCCTTTCCGATAAAGAAATGCAAAAAATACGCGGCAACCAGATTGCGATGATCTTTCAGGAGCCGATGACCTCGCTCAATCCGCTGCATTCGATAGGAAAGCAGATCAGCGAGCCGCTGCGACGTCACCTAGGCTTGTCCAAGCAAGCGGCAAAAGAGCGGGCGATACAGCTGCTCAAGCTCGTCGGCATCCCGCGTGCGGATGAAATCATCTCTGACTTCCCGCACCAGCTGTCCGGAGGGATGCGTCAGCGTGTCATGATCGCCATGGCGATGGCCTGTGAGCCGAAGCTGCTGATTGCCGATGAACCAACGACGGCACTCGATGTGACCATTCAGGCGCAGATTTTGGAGCTGATGAAAAAAGTACGTGATGAGCAAGGGACGTCGATCATGCTGATTACCCATGATTTGGGGGTAGTAGCGGAGATGTGCCATCGGGTCATCGTCATGTACGCGGGGCAGATCGTGGAGGAAGCCGACGTCAAAGGGCTGTTTGACAATCCCCAGCATCCCTACACAAGGGGACTATTGAAGTCCATGCCGAGCGTGAACGTGAATCAGGAGAGACTGGACGCGATTCCCGGCTCCGTGCCGCTGCAGAGCGAAATGCCGCGAGGGTGCCGTTTTGCGCCGCGCTGCTCGCAGGTGATGGATATTTGCCATCAAAAAAATCCGGAGCTGTTGGCTGTTTCCGATTCGCAAAAATGCCGGTGCTGGCTGTATAGCGAGGGGGAAGCACAATGACAAAACCATTGTTGGAAATCAAATCGCTCACGAAGCATTTTACGAGCAAGCAAGGCTTTTTCAGCAAGGAAAAAGTTGTGCGTGCGGTAGATGGGGTCAATCTCACGGTTTATCCGGGGGAAACCGTCAGCATCGTAGGGGAGTCTGGCTGTGGAAAGTCGACGACGGGCCGCTGTATCCTGCGCCTGATCGAGCCGACAGACGGCGAGATTTTGTTTGAAGGAAACGACATCCGCAAGCTGAACGAAGAGGATTTGCGACGTACTCGCCGCGACATGCAGCTCGTGTTTCAAGACCCTTTCGCATCGCTTAATCCGCGAAAAACGATCGGACAAATATTAGAAGATCCGTTGATCATCCATGAGATAGGTACGGCACAGGAGCGTCGCCGTCAGGTGGAAGAGATGATCGAGATCGTGGGTCTCTCCAAACAGCATTTGGATCGCTTCCCGCATGAATTCTCCGGGGGGCAGCGCCAAAGGATCGGGATAGCCCGCGCACTGATTTTGCGGCCAAAGCTGATTATAGCCGATGAGCCAGTTTCTGCTTTGGACGTATCGATTCAGGCACAGATTTTGAACCTGATGCAGGATTTGCAAAAGGAATTTCATTTGACCTATTTGTTTATCTCGCACGATCTGAGCGTCGTGCGCCATATTTCCGACCGGGTCGCTGTCATGTATTTGGGGAAAGTGGTGGAGGTAGCGGATAAGAGGTCGTTGTACGAAAAACCGACACATCCCTATACGCAAGCTTTGCTATCTGCTGTACCTGTTCCGAATCCACACGTGACGACCCAGCGCATCATTTTGGAGGGAGACCTGCCAAGCCCTGCAAATCCGCCATCGGGTTGTACCTTCCATCCTCGCTGCCGCCATTGCATGGAGATTTGCAGAACGACTGCTCCACCTGTGCGTGAGCTGGCACCCGATCACTTTGTATCCTGCCATCTCGAGGATGCGGACACTATCGGGTCGCACACATGAATAGAAAAGGAGGTTCGGAGACATTGAAGCTGGAGAACTTACAAGATTTGACCACCGAAGGAAAAAACGAAGGCACTCGGGACCTGGACCGCTTGAGTACCCGGGGAATCGTACAGTTAATGAACGATGAAGATAAAAAAGTACCGTTCGCTGTAGAACGCGTTTTGGATCAAGTATCCGATGCAGTCGAGCTGATCGTCGCAGCCATGGAGCAGGGTGGCAGACTGTTTTATTTTGGAGCGGGAACGAGCGGACGCCTGGGGATTCTCGATGCGTCTGAATGCCCGCCTACCTTTGGTACCAATCCAGAGCTGGTACAGGGTGTGATTGCCGGTGGACCATCCGCTATGATCCGTGCAGTCGAAGGCGCGGAAGATTCGGCTGAGCTCGGACAAGAGGATGTGCACAACTATGGAGTAACCGAGAAGGATGTTGTGGTAGGGATTGCGGCAAGCGGTCGGACTCCCTATGTGCTTGGCGTTTTGAAAGAAGCGCAGAGAATTGGCGCCCGTACTATTGCGTTATCCTGCAACCAGCCTTCCTTTATTAACAAAGGGGTAGATGTGGCGATCAACGTTGTCGTGGGACCTGAGGTTTTGACAGGCTCCACCCGCCTCAAGGCTGGCTCCGCACAAAAGCTGGTTCTCAATATGCTGACGACAGCGACGATGATCAAGCTGGGGAAGGTATATGGCAATCTGATGGTCAACGTCCAAGCGACAAACCTGAAGCTCAAGGAACGGGTAAAACGGATCGTGATGGAAGTGACCGGAGTAGGCTATGCCGAAGCAGAGATGCTGGCTGAGCAGGCAAAAGGGGACGCAAAAACGGCGATTTTGATGAAACTGACGGACACCAGCAGGGAAGAGGCAACGCGCCTGTTGAATCTTACCAATGGAAGGATTCGGGAAGCGATTCAAAAGTACAGCTAATGAACAGTTGATTCATGAGGAGGATTTCCATGTTGCCAGAACACATTCGCTCCGAGCTGCGTGCGATCGTGGGCGAGCAGTATTGTCTGGATCGGCAGGAAGCGCTGGTGGCCTACTCGTATGATGCGACGCCCATGCAGCAAGCCCTGCCAGATGTCGTGGTCATGCCGAAGAGCACGGAAGAAGTGCAGCAGGTCATGCGGGTAGCTGCGGGGCACCAGATCCCGATCGTCACTCGCGGAGCAGGCTCCAATCTGTGCGCCGGAACCATTCCGGTCGGAGGGGGAATCGTGCTCGTTTTGAGCCGGATGAATCAGATCCTGGAAATCGACGAGCAGAATCTGACAATCACCGTACAGCCTGGTGTGCGCACCTCGGATATCCATCAGGCAGTCGAAGGACGAGGCTTGTTTTACCCGCCAGACCCGGGCAGTATGGTCATCTCAACAATTGGCGGGAACATCGCGCTCAATTCTGGGGGACTTCGCGGGCTGAAGTACGGAACGACCAAGGATTACGTACTCGGACTGGAAGCCGTCCTGCCGAATGGGGAGGTCATCCGTACGGGTGGCAAGCTGATGAAAGACGTAGCGGGCTATGACTTGACCAAGCTGCTGGTCGGCAGTGAAGGGACGCTGGCGATCATTACTCAGGCGATCCTCAAGCTGATACCCAAACCGCAGACCCAGCGCGTCATGCTGGCGATGTTTGCAGATATGGCGCAGGCGGCTCGCTCGGTTTCTGACATTATCGCCAATCGGATCATCCCAGGTACCCTGGAATTTTTGGACCAAGGGACGATCCGCGTGGTGGAAGACTTCAAGCAGATCGGTCTGCCTACGGATGTAGCGGCAATCCTTTTGATCGGTCAGGACGGCGAACCGCAGACCGTGGATCAGGATATGGAGAAGATCGCGGCCATCTGCAAGAACAATGAAGCGGTACAGATCAAAGTAGCGACGACTCCTGAGGAAGCCGATGATGTCATGACGGCGAGACGAAGTGCCCTGGCGGCTCTTTCCCGGATGCGTCCGACCACGATCCTCGAGGATGCTACTGTCCCTCGCGCCGAGATCGCTCCTATGGTAGCCGCTATTCAGGAAATCACGGAGCGGTATGGACTGCACATTTGCACCTTTGGTCATGCAGGTGATGGCAACTTGCATCCCACCTGTATGACCGATGCGCGCAACCACGAAGAAATCGAACGGGTAGAAGAAGCTTTTGCGGAGATCTTCGCGGCTGCGATCGATCTGGGCGGAACCATTACGGGCGAGCATGGTGTGGGCATCGTCAAGGCTCCATACCTGGAATGGAAGGTGGGCGCAGCAGGGATCGAAGTCATGAAAGGCATCAAGAAGGCCTTTGATCCGAACAATCTGCTCAACCCAGGCAAAATGTTCGCAAAAGAAACGCGGAACAGAGTGGTGGTCAATCGTGCTTAAAGAAGCCTTGATAGAGAAACTGGATTACAACGAGCTTTCGAACTGTATGCGCTGCGGTTTTTGTCAGCCCGCCTGTCCGACCTTTCGGGAAACGGGCTACGAGGCGGCTTCTCCCCGCGGGCGAATCGCCTTGATGAAGGCGGTAGCCGATGGTGTCATGCAGCCGGATCAGGACTTTGTCGACCAGATGAATCTGTGTCTTGGCTGCCGCGCGTGTGAGCCGGTCTGTCCTGCAGGCGTTCCCTACGGTCAGCTGATCGAGCAGACGAGAGAGGCAATCGAGGAAGTACAGGAGCATCCGACATGGGTAAAAGCGGTCAGGAAAGTGGCCTTCAAGCATCTGTTTCCCCGTCAGGACCGCATGTATCGTTTGGGCAGCATGCTGCGCTTCTATCAAAAATCAGGAGTGCAAAAGGCCGTGCGAAAGCTGGGGGTCATGCGCATCCTCCCGAAGCAGCTGGGCGAGATGGAAGCGATCATGCCGGAAGCATCGGGAACAGGGCTCAAGAAGCGTTTTGGCACGACCGTCATCCCTGCTGCAGGCGAGCGGAAAAGGCGTGTCGGCATGTTTCACGGATGCATCATGGATGTACTCTTCAACGAGACGAATGTCAACACGGTACGGCTTTTGACCGAGGCGGGCTGCGAGGTCGTCATCGCCGAAGGACAGGTATGCTGTGGAGCGCTGCATGCCCATAGCGGTGAACGGGAAGAGGCGAGAGGTCTGGCACGGAAAAACATTGCGGCTTTCCGGCAGGCAGACGTGGATGTGATCGTGTCCAATGCAGGTGGCTGCGGCGCCATGCTTCAGGAGTACGACCATCTACTGGCAAACGATCCGCAGTGGCACGATGACGCGAAATGGTTCGCGGAGCGCGTGAAAGATATCAGCGAGCTGCTGGTAGAGCTGGTCGCACCTGAGACATGGGACGCTTTGCCGCAATCGAAACGGATTACTTATCAGTCGTCCTGCCATTTGCGCAACGGGATGAAGGTTACCAAAGAGCCGGTTCATCTGTTGCAATCCATTCCTGGAGCTACCTATGTGCAGCTGCGGGAGGGCGACCGCTGCTGTGGCTCGGCAGGCATCTACAACCTTGTGCAGCCGGAAATGGCGGGCAATTTGCTGAATGAGAAAATGCAGCACGTGGCAGCGACCCAAGCCGATATTCTGGTTACATCCAATCCAGGCTGTCTGCTGCAAATGAAAGCAGGCATCAAAAGAGCGGGCTTGGAAGGGCAGATGGAAGCCGTTCACCTCGTCGATCTACTGGCAAGGGTACAGAAGAAAGCGGTCCAATAGCAGTTTCTTTCATAGAAAAGCACTATAGAAGAGACCAGTCAACACACGCAGCCGCGTGAGTGACTGGCCTTTTTTTAACGTATAAGAATTTATAAGCGTAAAGCTTATAAATTCTGGAGCGCATGACGAAGTGCCTCAGCGTCAGCTACCGGCATCACTTCGGTAAAACTTTCCGCTAAAACGCGGTCGCTCCTCCTTGAACAGGCCTCGATAGAGGTTTTCTTACTTCACGTGATCCAGTACACTTTTGATGTTGGAGATCGAATCCTGTGGAATGCTCAGGTTATAATGCTTTCTGATCGCTTGATATACTTTGCTTAGGTTGTAGCTGCTTTTGTTTTTTCGATAGGCAGCCACGTCCGGGGAGAACGTTGGATGGTGAATGACATCCCGGCTCCAATCCCACACACGAGGCTTCAAAGCATCCTTTCGTGCTTGGTCGAGCATGGCAGCAAAGCGCGGGGTGATGTATTGGCTGATTTTCTTGCTTGCCTGGTAATACGCGTTGGTCTGGGTAGCCGCGTAAACGTCACGGCTGTAGTCAAAAGGATCATACGGCTTCCCATTGATAGAAATGAGCGTGCGAGGCTGAGCGGGCACCATCCCAAGCAAAAGCTGTACCTGATAGTACTCCCAGCCTGTAGCCGTTTTTCTGCCTGGGAGTATCAGGTTGATAAACTGAAACAAGCGGTCATAGGGATATTCCTGTGCATACATACTTGGCCCGGCCTCCATCCGCAAAGGCATATCAGGATATAGATACCCCTTGCTGTCTACGACAAACCCAGGCAATCCAACCTCCACAGCCCAGCGCACAGCGATATTGTCCGAGTCCTTCAGATCGATCCCACCGTGGTAGGGCCGTACTTCCGCGAACATTCGGTACAGGACGGTCGCGACAAATTCCTTTGTTGCCTTCCCGTCATCTATTTCCTCGGGCAGGACATAGCCAGCATCGATGAGTGGCTGCAGATGAGCATTCATCTGGAGCTGTGCTCTGCTTTCGCGCAGCGTTCGCTCCTCTGGGGAATACGGTTCTGCTCGTTCGATCCGTTGATTCAGCTCGATGAGATTCGTATTCGGAGGATAAAAAGGGGGGAGCACCCCGATGAAGTTATAGATATTCCAGAGAAATCCTTTCTTCGACGACTGGAAACGCAAATTGTCGTCCTGGAACGTCTTCCAATGCGAACCGCCGCTATCCATGTCTACTAAATAATCCTCTTGTACATACGGTGGCTGCACGGCGACTACCTGCGGATTCGTGATCGTGACCATCTGAACGTTGAGAAACAAGTATTTTTCCGGGTTCAAAGGAAGCTTGTACGTGATGGTATAGGGGGAGGAAGCGGCTAAGGCGGGCGTCAAAGCAGGTGAGGGCAAGATCATCGGGGTTAGGCAAAGCGTACTTAGGAGGATGCTGGTTAACAGTCGTTTTTGGCTCATTTTCCAACCACCTTCGAAACGTCGTTTGATCATTAGACGCTGCAGAAAGTGGTAAGTTTCTTGATAATTTCCTTATTTTGTAAATGGGATGGCGGTACCCTACTCTGGTAGGAGAATCGCTTTCAGAGAGGAATTCATCTGTATTTGGGGAATGACCACCTATCCAGAATGCGTGTACGGTGATGGAGCCAACCAGCCGTTTAACGAAAAAGGAGAGAGCTATTTGAAGCGAGTCGATGTGGTATCAGCCATTATCCGCGATGAAGGCGGACGAATTTTACTGGTAAAAAATAAACAAGGTGACTTTCATTACTGGGGGCCGCCAGGAGGAGCAGTGGAAGCAGGGGAAACGCTTGAACAGGCTCTCATTCGGGAGGTTAGGGAAGAAACCGGCTACAGGATTCATGTGATGGGTTTGAGCTCTGTGAGAGAGGTGTTCTTTGAAAAATGGGGGAATCATGTCATTTTCTTTTCCTTTTTCGCAAAAATCATCGATGGCGCGATCCAGATCAATGACCCTGACGAAGAAATTTTGGAGGTCATGTGGGCTGACTACGAAGATGCCAAGGCTCGGATGCCGTTTCTGACAGAAGCGCTGAAGCTGACCGCAGACGGGGAGAAAACCTGGCCTTTCTATGCGTTCGAAGGAACACGATAAATAGATGTGCAAGTGCGAAAAAGACCAGCAGGATAGCTGGTCTTTCGGCTATTTAGAGAAAAGGAAGCAATGCTTGGACAAATTGCTCGAGATAGACTTGATCGACTTCATCAAAACGACTTTTCCTCGGGCTATCGATGTCGAGGACGCGGATCAACTGACCGTCTTTACGAATGGTTGGAGCAGGTCCATTTTTAGGCGGCTGTTGAGCTGGAAATAGATGAGGGAAAAGGATGGCGGATGGCAGATGAT
Organism: Brevibacillus centrosporus; assembly: GCF_046622605.1. NCBI lineage: Bacteria > Bacillati > Bacillota > Bacilli > Caryophanales > Paenibacillaceae > Brevibacillus > Brevibacillus centrosporus. The sequence continues at coordinate 1,672,144 of NZ_CP176856.1, forward strand.
GCAAAAAGCTACTTTTGCCGATGGATGCTTTTACCGGTGGATGCTTTTGGTGCATGGTAACCCCGTTTGAAGAGTTGCCTGGGATTGGAGGGATCTATCCAATTTCACGATTTGGGCACGCAATATCGTACTGTTATTTTTTATCATAGCGAGGAACAGTATGCATCTGCGGTACAATCGAAGATCGCACTGGAGCAAAGCGGTCGCTTTTCAAAACCGATTGTTACGCAAATTCTCCCGGCGACTGCTTTTTACCCTGCGGAAGAATACCATCAAGGCTATCATAAGAAAAACCCGAAGCACTATAAAGCGGATCGAGAAAAGTCCGGAAGAGACACTTTTTTGAAAGAGCATTGGTTTGGGAACGAATTGTAAGCAATCACGCATGAACAAATGGTAAGCCAGTACAGTCCCGGTTAGGAGGATTTGTACTGGCTTATTTGTCGTCACGTTTTCCTTTTTTAAAAATCGATTTTGAACTTCAGGAAGCCAGCCTTGCGAAGTGCCTCGTAAATAATGACCAGCGCCGGTCCCAGAATAAGGCCGAAGAAGCCCATAACCTGAAAGCCGAGAAAAAGACTGACGAGAGCAGCCAAGGCACTGATGCCAAGGTTGGAAGCCAAAATCTTCGGCTCGATGATGCGGCGGATGACCGTAATCGCCAAAAAAAGGATGATCAGTCCGATGGCGAGGTGGGTCTTATCCGTGAAAAAGTTGTAGACAGCCCAAGGAACGAGAAAGGAGCCAGTTCCCAAAATCGGCAAAATGTCAACCAGCACAATCAATAACGCGATGACGGCAGAGTATTTGATGTGCAAAATAACCAATCCGAGCCAAGCAATCAAAAAAGTTACCAGGCTGAGAATGATTTGGGCCCGTAAAAATCCGATGGTAGCTCGATTAAGCTGGGTGAACACGACGTTGATTTTTTCCCTGGCAGAGACAGTAAACATTCGCATAAAACCGGCGCGCAAACGAGGGAGGTCCAGACTGATCAAAAAGAGAGCGACCAAAAAAATAATGGTACTGATCAAAAAGCCGGGAATAGTCGCGACCGCACCGAGAATGCCTTTGCCGATCGTCGAGGCGGCATTCATGGCAGATGTTTTTAAACTGTCGAACACCTGCTGGATCTGGATGACCGTTTCTTTTGGCAGAGAGGCATAGTAAAGCTCCCATTGTCCAAACGTCGACTCGAGAAAATCAAACAGATGCCGCGAGTAGGCGGGAAGCTTTTGCGCCAAATCTACGCTTTGCACGACGATCTGCGTACCCAGCCAGTAGGCGATGACAGCAAACGACAAAAGAAACAAGAGAAAGGAGCCTATGACGGCACCTAGGCGATTCAGGCGCAAATTTCGAATGAGAAAGAGCACGAGGGGCTCAAGCAGTATGGCAGTGACCAAAGCGAGAACAAAAGGAACGGAATAGGGCAGCAAAAATAATAGGATGGCCAGAACGAACACGAGCAGAAAAATTTTCCGAATCGTCATCAAAAGACTCCATTCTCATTCTTATAAGTAAAGGGTTATATCCAATCTTATCTATTTTATCATTGTTGCATAGAGGAAAACAATGCATTCCCCTCGCTCAAAATGTCAGAAAAGGTATGAGTGAAAGTAATTTTCAAAAAAAGCAGCATTGAAAAAAGAATGCAAAAAATTAAGTGTGCATAAATTTTGTGATATGATGTTCCTCTATATGATTTCGGATTCTAAAGACGAAGGTTTATATGGTCGCAGCCAATAAGCTGTAAGGTATTTATTTACATTGTGAATATAAACATTCGTTGCTAGAATGTGAATTGAAATCGACACATTTCGACAAAAAACTGTCGTGAATGGTGTAGATATAAATTACATTTTTATTAGTGAGGTGTCAGAATGAAGCGGTTTGGATTAGCAATACAAATTGTCATCGGTCTCATTCTGGGTATCCTGGTGGGCGCCATTTTCTTTGGTAATCCTGCTGTGGCAACCTATTTGCAACCAATTGGTGATATATTCCTGCGGTTGATCAAAATGATTGTCATTCCGATTGTGGTCGCGACGCTAATCGTCGGTGTTGCAGGTGTCGGTGACGTCAAGAAACTCGGGAAGATCGGTGGGAAGACGATTCTGTATTTTGAAATCGTTACCACAATTGCGATTGTAGTCGGGCTTCTGGCTGCAAATATTTTCCAACCCGGTGTGGGCGTTGACATGTCACACCTGCAAAAAACAGATATTCATTCGTATGTAGAGACGGCTGAGACGACTCAAAGTCACAGCATGATTGATACCTTTGTAAATATTGTTCCAAAAAATATTTTTGACGCCTTTGTCCGTGGCGACATGCTGGCGATTATCTTCTTCTCCGTCTTGTTCGGTTTAGGGGTCGCAGCTGCAGGGGAACGCGGAAAACCGGTCCTGAACTTCTTCCAGGGTGTCGCTGACGCCATGTTCTGGGTAGTAAATGCGATTATGCGTTTTGCACCATTCGGGGTGTTTGCTCTGATCGGTGTAACCGTTTCCAAGTTTGGGCTTTCTTCACTCGTTCCGTTAGGCAAGCTGGTTATTTTGGTTCACTTGGCGATGCTGTTCTTTATTCTCGTCGTATTGGGCACCATTGCTCGAATCAGTGGAATTAAAATTACGCAAATCCTGCGAATCTTGAAGGATGAGCTGCTCCTGGCATACTCCACCTCCAGCTCGGAGACGGTACTGCCAAAAATCATGGAGAAAATGGAGCGTCTGGGCTGTCCGAAAGCCATTACGTCTTTCGTAATCCCAACTGGCTACTCGTTTAACCTCGATGGCTCGACTCTTTACCAGGCACTGGCTGCGCTGTTCATCGCGCAAATGTATGGTATCCACATGCCGATCAGTGCGCAAATCACACTGATGCTGGTACTGATGGTAACCTCCAAAGGCATTGCTGGGGTTCCGGGCGTATCCTTCGTCGTATTGCTGGCGACTTTGGGATCTGTAGGCATTCCGCTCGAGGGTCTCGCATTCATCGCTGGTGTCGACCGACTGCTCGATATGGCGCGCACCGTTGTAAACGTAGTCGGAAACTCGCTGGCTGCTGTCGTGATCTCTCGTTGGGAAGGTCAGTTCGACAAGAAAAAAGCCGAGCAATACCTGAAAGAAGTAAATGCAAAAGCGGCATAATCAGAAATGAACGCATGAAGCCTTCTGTCTGGCATGATCCAGACAGGGGGCTTTTCGTATTATCAGGTCAGCCAGAGATTTCTGGTTGGCCTATTTTTTTAGACGTTCTATGATGGCGGTAGCCGGGAGAACGTGGGGCTTTTAGGGGCATAGACCCCGTCAAAAAAACTGTTCTCCCACTACCTCCAATGACCATGTTTGAGCTGGTTGGGGCATTTGACCTCGTATCACAAGCGAAGCTATGGGTTTGGAACCATCGTGGGATTGCCGGCTATTTTCACAGCAGGAGGAGCTGACATGGAACCGGTTATTGGATTGGATGTTGCGAAAGGGACAAGTGTATTTCAAGCGTTTACGAAGCGTGGTGAGGCATACGGGAAATCGGAAACCATTCGGCATGCCGGTGGACTTGAAAGGCTGGACGATGTCATTCGTCAGTTAGAGATGCAAACAGGCGTTAGCCCCGTCGTTGTTTTGGAAGCAACGGGACACTATCACCGGACGGTTGTAGCGCATTTGGAGCGGATGAATATCGAGCATTTCATCCTAAATCCTCTGTTATCCAAACGCTCGAAAAGCGCGCAGTTGCGAAAAGTGAAAACGGATGCAGCGGACGCATGGCATTTGGCTGAGATGTACTATCGTGGCGATGTAAAACCACACCGTAGATGGACAGATCGAATAATAGAGTTGCAGCATTTGACGCGGCAACATGAGTTTATGACGACGCAATTCATCCAGTCGAAATTGAACGCGAGGGCGCTACTGGATCAGGTTTGCCCTGCCTATGAAGGCGTGTTTCACGATCTATATTCGAAGACTTCATTGCACGTGCTGCTTCATATGCTTCAGGGGGCGGTTATTACCGAGGAAGTGGTACGCGAAACAGCAGGCAGCTCGCACGGGAAGGCATGGATTCAGTCCAAAGTGGAGCGAATTCAAGCGATGCAAATACCTCAGAAACAAAGTGCGGCTCAAAGAACAGCCCTATTGTGCATGGTGGAGATTCTACTTGCTCAACAAGAACAATTGAGTCGACTGGAATTGAAGATCCAAGAGGAGGCGGAGGAAATTCCGGAAGTGGAGTTGCTAAAGACGATTCCAGGCATCGGGGATAAGCTGGCCGCCGCGCTCATTGCGGAGATCGGGGATGCCGGGCAATTTGAGGATCCCAAGCAGCTGGTTGCTTACGCAGGGCTAGATCCAAGCGTGCATAGCTCGGGTCAATTCGTAGCATCCAGCACCCGTATAACAAAACGAGGCTCAAAACGGCTACGCCGGGCGCTTTATTTAGCCGTGCAATGCGGAATTAGACGAAGTACGAACGAGAAGCTACGGGCGTACTACGACAGGAAAAGAGAAGAGGGCAAGCCCTACAAGGTGACGGTGATTGCTTGCGCCAACAAGCTACTGCATCACATATACGCCATCTTGAAGAAAGGCCAGCCCTACCACAAATAACCATATTTTGCCAAAACCCTCCACGCCAATGGAGGTTATTTGGTGTGCACTGAAATTATAACAACTATTCTTCTGCAGACCAAGCCTCTAAAGCTTGACAAACATTAGCTGGTTTTTTGTACAGTAATTTCCGCCACAAAGCTTGGCGGAGCCAAGTTTTCTAACTTTCCGGCAGCCTATTGACAGGGAGAAACAGGAAGAGTAAGATCATACCAACAAGATGATATTAACAAAATGATAATAACAAAAAGAGATAAACAAATGAGTATACAAACGGAGGCGTTTGAAAATATGAACCAACCACCCACCAATAAGGACGGATTGACAGAGGAGCAGTTTTTGCAGCGTTATGACGCGAGCCAATTTGAGCGGCCATCGGTTACCGTCGATATGCTTATTTTTACTGTCGCCGAGGAGCTGGAACCGAATTACCGCAAGCTCTCTCCCAAGTCCTTGCAGATCTTGCTCGTCAAACGTGCAGATCATCCTTACATGGGCCATTGGGCGCTGCCGGGGGGCTTTGTATCTCACGATGAAAGTCTGGAGGAAGCGGCCTTGCGTGAACTCTGGACGGAGACCAATATCGACAACATTTATCTGGAGCAGCTGTATACGTGGGGAGAAGTAAACAGAGATCCGCGCACACGTGTCATTAGCACCTCGTACATGGCACTGGTGGATAGCGAAGCACTGGAAGTAAAAGCAGGGGATGATGCGGAGGATGCCAAGTGGTTTCGCATCGAGGACAAATGGCTGCGCGAAAACAAGATGGCCACAGAATCTGGAACGATCACGGAAAAATGGGTCGAACTGCGTTTCTGGAACGAGGCCGAAGAGCTGTCGGCGACCATCAAAATCACACGTACCGTGTCAGGTAGGATCGTACGTGAGGAAAGAGAAATCGTGGAAACCAACCAGGTTGCCTTTGATCACGCCAAGATTATTCAATATGCTTTAGAGCGGCTGCGGAACAAGATCGAGTATACCGATATCGCTTTTGCTCTCATGCCGGAGCTATTTACACTGACGGAGCTGCAGCAAGTTTACGAAGTCATTTTAGGCAAGGAATTGCTGGCGGCTGCTTTTCGCAGAAAGGTGGCAGACAAGGTGATCGAGACCAATCACTATCGCAAGCATGCGGGGCATCGGCCATCCAAATACTACCGTTTCAATCCAGAGTGGACGTAAAAGTCATTCGAACCAGCAGATGGGGAGGAAACCAAATGAAAACGGGAATGAACCGTACGAAGCGCGTCATGACCGCGCAGGAAACGATAAAAATTTTGGGAAGGGGCTATTACTTCAACAGCCTGGGGGAGAAAGTGTCCATCCAAACGGAATTGCAGACGCCATCGAGCACTTATGGATGCGGAGTTTTCCGCAATCGAGTCCAAGATGTGGCGGGCTATTTTGCACAAGTGCTGTTTGATGAAGCCTTTGAAAAACATTTTGACCATATCGTGTTTGCCGTGTTGGACCACTCTGCCCGGCAGGAGAACCTGAGGGCATTTCGGGAGAGATTCCTATGAGAACAAGAATAGCTGGTTACTTTGCTGACTGGAGCTGGTTTGAAAGACTGTGGCTGCTGACGTTTACCGTCGTGAATGTCTATCTGTTTTTCGCTCTGGATGACACGTTCATCGGGCTGTGCGCCTCCTTGACCGGGATGCTCAGCGTCGTTCTGGTGGCAAAAGGGAAAACGTGGAATTACTATCCAGGCATGATCAACGTGGTGCTGTACGCCATCGTTGCGTATGGACAAAAGTACTACGGCGAAGTCATGCTGAATCTTCTCTATTTTTTGCCGATGCAGTTTATCGGACTACTCCTGTGGCGAAGGAACAAAGTATCGGAAGAGAAGCAACACGACGTGCGGGTCGCAGTCATGACGAACCGTACCCGCTTGTATTGGGCAATGACATGTCTTGCGGCCACAGCCGCCTATGCCTGGGTGCTGCAGGCAATGGGCGGGGCACTGCCACTCATCGACTCGTTGACAGCGGTTCTGTCGATTGTGGCGATGATCTTTATGGTGAAGCGCGTGGTGGAGCAATGGATCGTCTGGATCATCATCGATGTGCTGACGATCTACATGTGGCTGGTCGCCTTCATGGGTGATGGCAGCGACGTTTCGATCCTCGTCATGTGGATTGCTTACCTGGTGAATGCCGTTTATGGCTGGCTGAACTGGAGATCGCAGTATCTGCTGCAAAAGGAGGGGCAAGCATGCGCAAGGTAGGCTTTATCGGTGGAAAATTTTTGCCGCTGCATCTCGGACATGTGCATGCGATTACCCGGGCGGCATGCTTATGCGATGAGCTGTATGTCGTCCTCTCCTTTAGCCAGGCTCGCGACCGCAAGCTATGCGAGAAGGCAGGCATTCAGATCATGCCTTATGAGGTCAGGCTGCGCTGGCTGTCTGGCCTCGTGAAGGATATGGAAAATGTGCACGTGCTGGCCGTTGAAGATACAGCCGAGACAGACGAGACGTACGACTGGGCGGCAGGCGCAGCGAATATTCGCAGGAAAATCGGCAAGCCGATCGATTACGTCTTCAGCTCAGAGACTTCCTACGAGCCTATTTTTCAGCAGCTCTACCCGGAAGCGAGGCACATCATCCTCGATGCGGAGCGGAAACAGGTGCCGATTTCGGCAACGCGTATCCGGGAAGAAGGCATATTCGCCCATTGGGAGCACATCCCGACCATTGTCAGGCCGACTTTTGTCAAAAAGGTTGTGGTGGTCGGCACGGAAAGCTGCGGCAAATCGACGCTTACCCGTTACCTGGCGAAGCTGTACAACACCGTTTTTGTGGAAGAGTACGGGAGAACGGTCTGCGAAGAAGTCGGCGGGTGCGAGACCATTTTGACCGAAGACTATTACCCGCACATCGCCTACGGGCACAAAATGAAAGAATACGAAGCGATCAAGCAGGCAAACAAGGTTGTATTCGTGGATACAGAAGCGGTTGTTACCCAATTTTACTCCGAGCTGTACACCGGACGCACCTTCTCTGTACTCGATCAGGTGGCAAAAGAGCAGCAGTACGATCTGTGGCTGTACATGGAGCCGGATGTGCCATGGGTGGATGATGGCCTGCGTGTGCACGGGGAGAACCAGGTCCGCCACGAAAATAATGAAAAGCTGAAGCGAATGCTAAATGATCGTCATATCGCCTATGTATCGATCGCAGGGAGCTATCACGAGCGGCTGCGGCAAGCGATGGATCATGTGGACGCATTGCTGCACAAGCCTTCTCAATAGCTGAAAATTCGGATAGACTATAGCCAATAAGGAAATTGGCAACATAGGAAGGGAGCTGCATGTCATTGCCTACCATCACACAGCCTGCCTCACCTTTGTCCCTGAAGGAATGGGCAGTAGCCGTCAAAGCCCTCGGGGAAGGACACCAGATCATCACGATCCGCAAGGGCGGTTTATATGAAGAAACACGGGAGTTCCGACTGGAAAACAACCAGTTTTACCTGTACCCGACCTATGAGCATCAAAAGCAGGACATGGTCAAGCCGCAGTATCACGATTTGCTGGCAGCTACACGGGAAGGCTGGACACCGGAGCAGGAGACGGTAGAGGTTGCTTACTTTGCCGAAGTGACAGACGACATAGAGCTGTTGGACGAGGAGAAGCTGCGCGCGATCTCTCCCTACCATATTTGGACGGACAACTTCGCGGATGTACGCTTGCACTGGAAAAAGCAAAAGCCGCTCCATATCCTGTTCGCTCGCGTATACCGTCTGGAGCAGCCAGTGGAGATTCTCATAGAAGAAGCGTACAAAGGCTGCAAGTCCTGGCATTATTTGGTGAATGCCATCCCGGGGCAACGCTTCGAGCCGGTTTTGTCCGATGCGAAATACAATCAGAAAAAAGAGGAAATCCTAAACATTTTGAACGGGTAAACGAAAGAAAAGGGATCAGGTACAAGTGGGAGGAGAGTTGTCATGAAAGCTGTCGTAGTTACCGCTTTGGGTGGTCCAGAGAACATGCAGGTAGCAGAGGTAGAAAAACCAGTGCCAAGCCCCAAGCAAGTCCTGATTCGCGTCGAAAAAACCAGCGTGAATTTTGCCGACATCAAATCTCGATACGGAAAAAAAGGAGCGGGGAAGCTTCCTTTTGTCCCTGGTTTGGATGCGGCAGGGGTTATTGAACAAGTCGGCTCTGAAGTGCAGCGATTCCAGCCTGGCCAGCGCGTCATCGCATTTCCGGCAAACGGGACGTACGCGGAGTATGTGGTAGCCAGTGAAGCGTTGACGTTTGCCATTCCCGACAGCATGGATTTTGATACCGCAGCTGCAAGTCCGGTTGTCTCGTTTACGTCTTACAAGCTGCTGGCCGACGTGGCCCGTCTCTCTCCTGGTGAGACCGTCCTGATTCACGCTGCTGCCGGTGGGATTGGTACGACAGCCATCCAGCTGGCGAAGCTGCTGGGGGCGGGCAAGGTCATTGGCACCGTGGGGACCAAAAGTAAAGCGGCCATCGCGCTCGAAGCAGGTGCTGATCATGTGATTTGTAACGACACCGAGGATTTTGTGGAAAAGGTGAACGAGCTGACAGGCGGTGCAGGTGCAGACGTGATCCTCGACTCCATTTCGGGAGCAGTCTCCGAGCGGAGTATGGATTGTCTCGCCTGGTACGGACGACTCGTCCATTTCGGCAATGCAAGCGGAGAGGTTGGAGCCATTCGCACAATCGATCTGCACGCGAGCTGCCGCTCCGTGCTCGGCTTCAGCTTTGGAACGACCCGCTCCAAACGTCCGGAGCTATTGCAGGACACGGCAGAAAAGGTCCTTCCTTTGCTGGCCGATGGCAGACTTCAGATCAGGATCGGCAAACGTTTTTCACTGGAAGCAGCAGCAGATGCACATGCGTGGGTGGAAAGTCGGCAAAGCACAGGCAAAGTGCTGCTGGATGTACGCCAGTAACAGAATGGATCGGATCGGAAAGCTCTCGTCCTGGCGGCGGGAGCTTTCTTGCATGCAGGATTATTTGCAAGTGTCAGGACCCGTTGACTTTTTAAACTGTACGCATTATGATTACAGTACTCTTCTGGAGAGGAAGTCGCTGATTTGAATAGTGAATTTACGATTGCTGTCCACAGCTTAGCCTTGCTCGCAAACCTTCCCGATCACATGGCAAGCAGTGAGCATATTGCGAAGAATGTGTGTACGAATCCGGCAAGAATCCGGAAGATCATGAGTATACTTCGAAAGCACGGCTTTGTACGCACCAAAGAGGGGATCGGCGGCGGCTACATTTTGGACCGAGACCCGCGCGAGTTGAATCTGGCCCAGATTTACGAGACCATCTCCAGTGGTACGCTAAAGCCTCACTGGTGTACAGGGGATCCAGAAGATGCCTGTGTCGTTTCTTCCAAAATGCATTGCGTCATGGATCAAATCTTCAACCAAGCTGAATTTCACTACAAGAAATACTTAGAGCAGATCACCATTCAATCGGTACTGGATCAAATCAAGCAGCCGTAGCAGGGAGAATGATATCCAAACTGTAACTTTTCCAAATACACGTAAGGTGGTGCGGTATGATGAATCGTGAGCAAAAACTGGCAGTAGGCGATTGGGTTCGAGGCAAGACAAAACAGGGAGAGCTGATCCACGGCTTTGTGGAGAATGTCGATTCAACAGGGAGTACCGTTCATGTGTATGTGGTCAACAGTGATAACGACATGACGCTCGGCAAAGTCGTAGCGACCAGAGCCAGCTGGGTGGAAGCCATGGCAAAGACCAGTCTGATCGGTGAGGAGCAGGTGTACGACTTGATTGACCTCGCGCTGGCAACCAAGGATCGGGAATGGTTTATGGAGCTTTCTGCCATGGCAGCGTCATGGAAGAAGAACGAGAAAGCCGGAAAAAACAGGAGCGCAGAGCAGCGCCACGTCCGCAATCGCTTGGGAACATCTGCTATCTGGGAATAACGATTTATACAGTATAATGCCTAGGAGGAAAAACAATGGCGACAATCGATCATAATTCCTGGTTCGAGAAAGGCATGACTTTCGCACAGTACGTGGAAGCCATGAAAGTAAATCGTGAGGAAGTTACTCGCGTTTATGAGGGACTGACGTTTTCTCCAGAGGATCTGGCAGTTTGGAACGACGTAGCCAAGCGCAGCTGGAGAGGAATCGTATTGACTGCGGACTGGTGTGGAGATGCTGCCCTGAACGTGCCTGTTGTGCAAAAGATTGCGGAGCAAAGTCAGATCGAGCTGCGTTACCTGAACCGCGATGAAAACCTCGAGCTGATGGATCAGTATTTGACAAACGGGACCTCTCGTGCGATTCCCATCTTCATCTTCATCGATGAGGCAGGGGAAATGAAGGCAGTATGGGGGCCGCGTTCACCAGAGGTACAGGATTTGATCACTGGCATGCGTAGCCAGTTGCCTGCAAAAGATGCACCGGATTTTGAAGAAAAGCAAAAAAATGTCTATCGCGATTTCAAGCAGCAGATTACAACCGATACTGCCATTTGGCGTACTGTCATCGAAAGTGTAAAAGCAAAGCTGCAAGGCTAAAGAGTGACGCATAGACAAATAATCTATGATGGATAGGACTGGATAAAAAACATAATGAGAAGTGCAGAGAATAATCAACGACCGATTCTTTTTCTCATGGTTAACATGTTCATTGCAATGCTGGGAATCGGCCTGATCATCCCCATCCTTCCCGAGTTTTTAAAGGAATTTGGCGCTGGAGGCAAGACCGCGGGTTATTTGATCGCGGCTCTGGGATTGACGCAGTTCATTTTTTCACCGATTGCAGGGGAGTGGTCCGACAAATACGGTCGGAGGATCATGATTGTGTCTGGACTGACCCTGTTCACTATTTCCAATCTTCTGTTCGCGGTAGCGGAGCATATCTCGATGCTGTATATCTCCCGCTTAATCGGGGGAATTGGCGCGGCATTCATGATCCCTTCGATGCTGGCTTATGTGGCCGATATCACAACAGAAGAAAAACGCGGAAAAGGTCTAGGACTCCTCGGGGCAGCGATGTCGCTTGGCTTTGTGATTGGACCTGGAATCGGCGGCTTCCTCGCTGAGCTGGGCCTGCGGATGCCGCTGTATGTTTCGGCAGGCGTAGGGGCGCTGGCGACAGTCGGTTCCTTGTTGTTCTTGCCTGAGTCGCTTTCCAAGGATGCACAGATGGCTGCTCGAAATGCAAAGGAAAAGAAAGAAAGCATCTTCGTTCAGCTCGGCAGGTCGGTCCGTGCGCCTTACTTTATCATGCTGATCCTCATTTTTACGATGACCTTCGGGTTGGCTAACTTCGAAGCGATCTTCCCGTTGTTTGTCGATGCGAAATTCGCTTATACCGCCCGCGACATTTCCATCATCATCACGGTGGGAGCGTTGGCAGGTACAGTGGTGCAAGCGGCTTTGATCGGCAAGCTGATCGAACGCTTCGGGGAGAAAAACCTGATCAACTGGACGTTCCTGTTCTCTGCTGTCAGCATGGTGCTGATGCTCTTGTCCGGCAACTTCTGGTATATGCTGGTGCTGACCGTGATTTTCTTTACGCTCACGTCCATCATGCGGCCTGCGATTAATACGCTCATCTCGAAGCGAGCAGGTGACGAGCAAGGCTTTGTGGCTGGGATGAACAATGCCTACATGAGTCTGGGCAACATCTTTGGGCCAGCAGTAGCGGGTACGTTGTACGATGTTCATTTGGATGCTCCTTATCTGTTCGGAGCCATCATCCTGATCATTAGCCTGTTCCTTTCGAGAAAAGAAAGCCGCAGTAAGATGAAACCGGTTGTAGCACAATCCTAATCATGCGAAAGTGGACCCTTTGCTCACCTCTGAGCGGGGACCACTTTTTTGCATTTCAAAAGCCCGCCTTCTGCACGCAAGCAGTTGGCGGGCCTATTCGCTTTATGGTTGGGTAGGTTCAACTGCTGGTCCGGGATGGGCATCCAGGTAGGCAATCGCTTGATAAATCAGCTCCGCTGCGTCTGCTCGGGTCAGCTCATCTTTCGGATGCAGCATCCGGTCTTCATCCAGCTTGACGATCCCGCGTACAATCGCGCGTTGTACCGCTCCTTGGTACTGGAGTGTGAGCTCGTCGCTGTCAGCAAACTCGACCGGCGCAATTTTGATCATGGGAAACGGGTACTTATGCTCCATCGACAGCATGAGATGATAGATGAAATCTTCGCGTGTCCACGAGCGGTTGGGATCAAATTCAGCTGGCATCTCGATACCATTCTGAGCGGCGATCTGCAAGACGTCAGCGAACCATTCATCCGGATCTACGTTTTGAATCGGCTGCTCCGATTTTACTGGATCTGCCTCAAGCTTTAAGGCATTTACGATCAGCTGAAATCCTTGAGCCGCTGTCATGATTGCTTCCGGCATGTAGCGCTGCTCATCTACACCGTGAACATAGCCTTTTTCCTGCAATTCAATAATGATGTTTTTCTCTGCGACCTGATTGATGTCAGCAAAAGGTGTTGCAGCAAAGCTTTGCTGGCCAATAGAGAGTGTGAGTACAGCTGCGATTGGCAGTGCCATCAGAAAACGGGATTTCATGAAGAGCCACCTCGTCTCATGTTGTGTTTACTTCCTTCTATGGGACGAGGAGAAAGGCAATCCGTTTCACTCATTTTGCAATATCCTCTTCTTCCACGAAACGTTTGAGAGCCTGCATTTTATTCTCCCAATACAGCTCGTAGTAGGAAAGCCAATCCTTCAACTCTTTCAAAGGCTCGGGCTGCATGCGATACCGCGTCTCACGGCCAATCTTTTGCTCTTTTACCAGACCTGCTTCAGACAGCACACGCAAATGCTTGGATACCGCTGTACGGCTCATGGGAAAATGTCCGCTGAGTGTCGTGACGGACATCTCCTGGTTAACCAGCAGATGCAGCAGCTGGCGGCGAGTAGGATCCGCTATGGCTTGAAAAACATCATGCTTGGCGGCAGAAGCGCTCATTTACTGCTCCACATAGGCTTGCAGCTTCGGCAGTACAGAAGAACCCCAGCCTTGGTTCATGCGATCGCGTACAACGGTGTGAGTTTCGCCAACCTCGGTAACCGTATCCTCTGACCAGCCCGAGTGAACCAAAGTAAATTCGGTTTGTCCGTCGAGATCCTTGAGAGAAAAGGTGACCACCCAGTCTTTGCCCCACGAAAAGACGAGGCGGTTTGGCGGGTCGAGTTCCTTGACGACGCACGGGGAGTCGCCGTACGGGGAAAAAATCGTAAAGGCTTGTCCTTCTACTGCCTGAAAGTTGTTTGGCATAAACCAAGCGGCGATGCCTTCCTGGGTAGAAACAGCCTCCCACACTTTTTGAATAGGCGCTTTGAAAACGAGTGTCTGTACAATATCAGGAATGGCTGTCATCAGTGTACCTCCGAGTGGTATGTATTCTTTGAGAGACAGAAAAGGAAACGAAAAGGTTTCGCGTTTATTATAGGCAACCAAAAGGTTTCGCGTCAAGCGTTTCCCGTTTACCTGAGCGGCCTGTCGCGGTTACAATGAGGGGAAGAAGAAAGAAAAGGTAAGGGGATGGGATGCGCGCATGTTTACCTTTGCTACGCTCAGTACTTTCATTATCATCGTCATTGGTCTGTTTTTGATACCAGGTCCGGCTGTCCTGTTAACCGCGACTCGTACGGTGCAGGGGGGACGACAGGCAGGCATCATGGCGGGTCTCGGGATCGCGACCGGAGATTTGATCCATACCTTGTTTGCTGCAGTCGGCCTGTCTGCGATCCTGATGACGTCTGCGATGGCTTTCCAGGTTGTGAAATACGCCGGGGCTGCCTATCTCTTGTACCTTGGTATTCGAGCTATTCTGGAAAAGCCGATGGACCCGACCATGCCCGAGGTAGCACCCAAGTCCAGTTTACGTGCTTACGGTGAAGCCATTCTGGTTGAAGTGCTCAACCCGAAAACAGCCTTGTTCTTTTTAGCTTTTCTCCCTCAGTTTGTCCATCCCGAGAGCGGAGCATCGTTCGTGCAATTTTTGGTTCTCGGGCTGATCTTCGTGACGATGAGTGTCATGTACACAACGCTCATAGCGGTAAGTGTTCGCCAGCTAGGAAGGCTCGTCAAGCGCGTCCCTTGGATGGGGAGATGGAGCGGCAAGCTGGTTGGTGCGATCTACATCGGGTTAGGGCTGAAGGTGGCGTTTCAGGGTCGATAGATCATAAGCAAATCGCGTTTTAGAGCTGACTTCGGTGGAGAAGTCGGCTTTTTTGTTGATATACACCCCAAGCATTGTAAAATCCATGCATGCAATGTAAGTTTTAGGGAAGGTGATGATGCAGAGCAAAATCAGCGTGGTCACGAAGAATGAATAAGGAAGGCGGTTTTGTCCATGTCCCATGAACCGGATGAATTAACCCTCGAAAAGCAAACGTCCAGCCTGCGATGTTTGATCGATTCACCCGAGCAGCGGCGTAGGCTGTATAAACGTACGCTCATGACTGTCGTTCTCTCTCAAATCTTTGGAGGTGCAGGACTTGCTGCCGGTGTGACAGTCGGGGCACTGCTCGCTCAGGATATGCTGGGAACGGAAAGCTTTGCCGGGATTCCATCTGCTTTGCTTACGCTAGGCTCCGCAGTAGCAGCTCTGCTCGTCGGAAGATTGTCTCAGCGCGCCGGACGTCGGATCGGGCTCGCGGCAGGCTTCTTTGCCGGAGGGATTGGTGCGGTCGGGGTTGTGCTTGCCGCAGTTGCCCACAGTGTGCCTCTGCTGTTTTTATCCTTGCTTATTTACGGGGCGGGTACAGCGACTAATTTGCAAGCAAGGTACGCGGGAACAGACCTGGCTCTGCCAAACCAACGTGCCACTGCAGTCAGTACAGCGATGGTTTCCACCACCTTTGGTGCAGTAGCGGGTCCAAATCTGGTGGAAGTGATGGGCGGCTTCGCGACTTCCATCGGTGTGCCTGCATTGGCTGGACCCTTTATTTTAGGGGCGGCTGCCTTTCTGCTGGCTGGTCTCGTTTTCCTGCTGTTCCTGAGGCCGGACCCGTTACTCGTGGCGAACGCGATCGCAAAGGCCCAAAAATCTGAACTGGGAAGCCAATCTGACGTGCGTACGAGCATGGGCAAGGCAGGCAGCAACGGCCGAGGGATTATCGTTGGAGCCACCGTGATGATCCTGACGCAGATCGTGATGGTTGCCATTA
This sequence comes from Brevibacillus centrosporus, assembly GCF_046622605.1. Classification (NCBI taxonomy): domain Bacteria; kingdom Bacillati; phylum Bacillota; class Bacilli; order Caryophanales; family Paenibacillaceae; genus Brevibacillus; species Brevibacillus centrosporus. The sequence continues at coordinate 1,687,935 of NZ_CP176856.1, forward strand.
TGACCATGACTCCCGTTCACATGAAGCATCACGGACATGGACTGAGTGAGGTAGGGCTGGTCATCAGCATCCACATTTGTGCGATGTATCTGCCGTCCCTTTTGACGGGGGTACTCGTAGACAAGATCGGACGTACGGCGATGTCCTTCGCTTCCGGAGCCATCCTGCTTTTGGCGGGACTCACCGCAGCACTGGCTCCTGCCGATTCGATGTTTCTGCTCGTCACAGCGCTCGCATTGCTGGGGCTGGGCTGGAACTTTGGCCTGATTAGTGGAACGGCTCTCATCGTAGATGCTACAGACCCGACCACACGAGCAAAAACACAAGGGAGCATTGATGTCTTGGTTGCGTTGGCAGGTGCTTCCGGCGGGGCGTTATCCGGTATGGTCGTCGCCAGCTCGAGCTATGCGACGCTCTCTCTTGCTGGAGGTTTTCTGGCGCTGCTGCTCATCCCTGTGGGCATCTGGTATCAAAGCAGCAAGAAAGTGGCCAAATCGGAAAGCATGTCGGCATAAAGAGAGCCGGTTACTCCTGTGGATGGGGTAACCAGCTTTCCCTATTCCTCAATGAAAACCAATCATTTCACTGACTCCGGCTTCTCCACATACATCCGAAACAACTGAATGTACAAGAGGACACTTATGAGCGAAAACACCAAAATGAGCGTAAAGATACCGAGGGGCGGGACCCAGCTGGAAAGGAAGACGGTCACGGGCGCGATAAAACGTCCGATCGTGGGCTGCAGGCTGTCAGCTCCCATGTACTGCCCTCTCGATTCCTCGGGTGCATAGCGGCTGATGAAGCTTTGGGTGACCGGAGAGCGTACCATCTCTCCAAAGGTAAAGACGATCGTAGCTAGAAACAGGAACCAGAGCTGGCTGTTCAAGCCGAGGGCAAAAGTTCCCACCCCGGACAGAAGCGAGGAGAAGATAAAGACATCGCGTTCTTTCCAATGCTGGAACCATTTCGTGACGGGGAGGATAAACAAGACGAACAATAGGCCGTTAAACCCAAGCACCCAGCCAAAAATCTCTGTGCTGCCGAGTAAAAGAGACCCGCTAGCCCACGGGAAGAGCGGCTGACTAGGCACCTCATGGATGATGTACACAGGCAAATAGAGGTCTAGCTGCATAATGGAGACGAGGGCGAAGATGCCTGCCAATGTATAGACGAGAAACACCTTATCCCGAAAAATGATACCGTACCCTTTCCACTGTTCTTGAAATACTCGAGTCAAGGAGGCAGAATCCTTAGACCTATTCGCTGCTGCGGGCAATGTTTCGTGAACCAGGAAATAGATCGCAGCGAAATACAGTAGCAAGACCAGGGAACAAGACCACAAAAGCTCCTGTCGGTAGTGGAAGAAAAAGACGGCTCCGAGTGCAGGACCGAGTACCGCACCGATGTTGTTGGCTGTCGTAAACGTCGCGAAAATTTGACGGCGGCTATGTGCGGGCACGAGATCGGCGACCATCGCAGAGCTGGCAGGCCGATAGATGGCACCCCCCAGCCCGAGTCCAATAAAGGCCATATAGTCGATCCAGTGAGAGGGCGACACCGCAAACAAGGCAAACATGACAGCTTGGAGACAAGCCCCGAATAGCATCACCGGACGCCGCCCGATCCGGTCTGCCAAAGCTCCGCCGAGCAAGCTGCCGATAAGGCTGAAAAGCGGGGGGACGGTCATCAGGATTCCTGCGATATGATTGCCTAATGCTGTGCCAAAATAGACGGTGATAAAGGGAAAATACATCCAAAAAAGCATATTAAAAAGGGCTTCGCCGATTAACCGGATTTTTAGATTGAGATCCCACAAACGCAGCTGCATGGTTGTCCTCCTCGTGCAAATAGTGACCCGGCCAGGTATCTAAACTATAGAGCTTTCTGACGATAAAATATAGACTTATTATTATGACTCGGTTATACTAATAATGTTAAAGCGAAATACGGATGTCACTAGTTTGCATGATTCACAAAACGAACGTTTGTTCTGAAATGCAGAGGCGCTCCATAGAGGAAGCGCCTTTTTTGATGCGATAAAAAGGCAGGGGTAGTCTGGGACGGTCTTTCCACGTCCGCATCTACTCCTGCCTTTTCCATTCTCAAAACCGCTTACGACTTGTTTGGATCAAAGTAAATACCCAAGCCGCTCCAGGCATCTTCCATCTCCGTCAGCAACCTCGTCGCTTTTTCCGAATCCTGATGGAACATCGAGCGCAGGATCGCGGTCAATAGGGACATCGGCGCGACGAAGGATTCCATGTGCGACGCGATTCCTGTGGGGGTATACAATACCTCGTCCGCATACTGACACAAGGGAGAGGAAGGGTAGTCGGTGATGACTACGATTTTGGCTCCGCGCTGTTTCCCGATCGCCAGGCAGTCGACACTAAAGCGCGTGTACCGGGCAAAGCCGATTCCGACAATCACGTCATCTGCTTGCAGACGGTGTAGCCGATCGACAGTCCGGGGCTCTCCGCTGAACAACAGCGTGTCCTTGTGCAGCAAATTCAGATAGAAATCAAAGAACGTCCCGAGTGCAAGCGTGCTTCGAGAGCTGACGATCCCAATCCGTTTCGCGGCCAATAGGAGTTTTACCACTCTCTCCAGCGCTTGGAGATCGATGCGCTCGATCATCAGATTGAGGTTGTGGACATCCTCCTCGAAATGCTGCATGACGGTCTGCTCTTCCTTGGTAATGCTGCGGGAGAGCTGAAATCGCTGCCCTGTGGTCAACCGCGAGCGGACCATTTCCTGCAGCTCACGCGAGAGTCCAGGAAAGCCGGAGCAGCCAAGAAACGTGGCGAACCTTGTGACGGTCGATTCGCTCACGTTTGCCTCTTTGGCCATTTCCGCCACGTTGTAAAATGCAGAGGATTCGGGGTCACGCAAAATGACATCCGCAATCGCCTGCTGGGATGGGCTCATTTGCGGGTACATATGGGATAGCTTTTGCAATACAGATGGGCTTTGCGCCAAATTGTTTCACCTCTTTGACCTGTCCGGTACAAATGCTTCGGTTAAGTATACGACAGGATCAGGAAAGGTGACAATTGCATCCCTTAGACAAGTGGGTCCTGCTTGAGAGCAGCCATGCTCTTCTCAAATGCATCCAATGTGGTGGAAATCTCTGTTTGTCCGTGCGCAGCCGAAATGGAGAAGCGGTTCATCGGCTTGGAGTAGACGCCGTTTTCCATCAAGAGGTAGTCGAGCGCCAGACGCAGCTGGTTGTTGTTTTTGCCGAGATCGCGGTAGCTCTCTACGCTGTCCTGTGTCGCCATCACATTGAAGATGGTACCTTCCCCGAGTGTTTGGAAGGGCAGGTCGTATTGCTTGGCGAGAGCGTCGATGCCAGCGCGCAATTGGTTGGTGCTCGCGATCATATGGGCAAAGTTCCCTGGCTGTTTCAAATAGCGGATCGTTGCCAAGCCTGCTGCGATGGACAACGGGTTTCCGTTAAAGGTACCGCTGTGGAACACGACCTCGGACTTTTTGCTCGAGCGCAGCGGGGAGGCAAGCTCCATGATTTCCCGTTTCCCACCGACGACACCGATCGGGAAGCCGCCGCCCACGACTTTCCCCAAAGCAGTCAGGTCAGGCTCAACGCCATAAAAAGCCTGTGCACCTCCTACCTCGATGCGGAAGCCTGTTTTTACCTCGTCAAAAATCAAGATAATGCCAAGCTGTGCTGTCAACTCACGAAGGCTTTTCAGGAAGGTGCGATCCGCAGCGATGTAACCGGAGAGCAGTGGCTCCATGATTACGGCTGAGATCCGATCCGCCTTTTTCGTCAAAATCTTCTCGCAAGCATCCCAGTCATTGAACGGCAGGATGACGCTGTGATCGCGGTAGTAGTCTGGGGTTCCGAGAGACTCCGGTACTGGCTGCGGCGAATCGGTAGTCCCTGCGAGGTCAGCGGTTGGATTGACACTTTGCAGCACATGATCATGAGCGCCGTGATAATGTCCTTCAAATTTGGCGATATGGGTTTTACCAGTAGAGGCGGTAGCCAGACGCAGCGCAAACAGTGTCGCTTCCAAGCCAGAGTTGGTAAAACGCACTTGATCGAAGCTCGGATACAGCTCGAGCAGCTCATCGGTCATTTCCATTTCTAGTGGATGCGTCGCTCCAAAACTGCTGGTGCCTTGCTCTTCCCATACCTTTTGGGTCGCTTTCAGCACTTCCGGGTGTGCGTGACCGAGCATCAGCGCACCGTACGAGAGCAGGTAGTCGACGTAGCGGTGACCGTCGAGGTCGATCAGGCTGGCTGCATCCGCTTTTTCAAAAATGATAGGAAAAGGAGCGAAGTAACGCAGGTTGCCGTTTACACCCCCGGAGATCGTATGCTTAGCACGCTCAAAGAAAGCGGCAGAATTAGGTCGGCTCTGTTGAAAGGTAGCTTGCAATGATGAAATTTTCATTTCATTCCCTCCTTATTTGTGAAATTATTATTGCATGCACTGAGGTTATTTGCAATAATCATTTCATACAAGCGAATTTTAAGAACTGGGGGAATTTTATGAAGACTAGATTTGCCTTTTATATTTTAGGGGCAACCGTACTGGGTGCAGCATTTGGTCACTTTTTTCCTGAGCTAGGCAAGGATATCAAGTTTCTCGGTGACGCTTTCATCCGTATGCTGAAGATGATCGTCATTCCTGTTATCGTTACGACTTTGCTGGTTGGGATTGCAGGGATCGGGGATATCAAACGGATGGGGCGAATTGGCATCAAAACGGTCCTCTGGTTTGAGCTGATTACGACGCTGATCCTATTTATTGGACTCGCGATTGCCAATCTGGTTCAGCCCGGAAAGGGCATTGATCTGACCAATCTTCCCCAGGCTGATTTGACTGCCATCGCTTCCAATACTTCGACTGTTCTCGATGGGAAAACGCTTTTACTCCACATCATTCCTACCAATATCGTCGACGTCATGGCGAAGAACGATCTGCTCGCCGTCATTTTCTTCTGTATGCTTTTCGGGATCGCGCTGGTCAAGCTAGGCAATGATGCCAAGCCTTTTGTCTCCATGCTGGAAATCGCATCCAAAGCATCGTTTCAGCTCGTAAACATGGTGATGCTGACAGCGCCGATCGGTGTATTCGCCTTGATGTCCAATACGATCGGAACTTACGGCATCGCTTTGATCGTGCCGCTTCTGAAGCTGATCGGGACAGCCTATCTCGGTCTTGCTGTCGTCGTGTTTGGCCTCTTCTCACTGGTTGCCCTGCTCCTGCGTGTGCCGATCAAGGAAATCTATAAGATGGTCTGGGATCTGATGATCGTCGGTGCATCGACTGGCAGTACGGAGACGGTCGTGCCGCAGCTCATGCAGCGACTGGAGAAGTACGGTGTACCGAAATACATTACGTCCTTTGTCATTCCTGCCGGCATGCCGCTCAACTCAGATGGAACCACCCTGTACCTGACGATTGCGGGTCCTTTTATAGCTCAAGCTTTTGGGATCGACATGTCGTGGCAGCAGCAGCTGATGATGGTGCTCTTTTTCATCGTAACGAGCAAAGGGGTAGCGGCTGTACCTTCTTCCTCCATGGTCATTCTGCTCGCTACTGTGACTGCTGTTGGCTTGCCGCCTGAAGGTGTCGCCTTGATCATCGGCATCGACCGTGTCATCGATATGGCTCGTACCGCCGTCAACGTGTTTGGACATGTCTTCTCCTGCATCGCTGTGGCGAAGTGGGAGGGAGTTTTCCGCAAAGATACTGAGCTTTCGGAAAGCCAATCGGCTACGATTGGATAGCTAGATAGGAAGATAGCAAACAGCGACAGGCTAGGGATGATAGCATTCCTAGCCTGTCGCTGTTTTTATTGATAGGAGGTAAACCTTGTCACGCAAAAGGAATAGTCCAAAGTTGTTTGAGAAAGGATAAAAAATCATCACCTGTTATTCTTGGTGTAAACGGAGGTGGAGTGTCATGTCTACTGAGCAAAACGCAGGTTCTGTCCATACATCTCCAAGATTAAGCAAATCTTTAGATCAAAATGAACTCTTGATGAGGAATGTTTTTACGAATTGCTATGATATTGTTTTTCGGCGTATACAAGTATTTGGGCAAATCGAGGTTCTATTGATTTATTTGGATGGCTTGGTGGATACCAAGACATTAGAGCATGTTCTGCTAAAACCTTGGATGCTGGAAACTCCTCGTCCTGGTTTAGCCAGTTTGGATGCTTTCGATTTGATGGTAGAACAGCAGCTGGTTTCCATCGCAAAAACGAAAACCACGGAGGCGATGGAGGAAGTTATCGAAAGTATTTTGTCCGCAAATGTGGTGATCCTGTTTGACGAAACAAACGCTGCCGTGATCGCTGAACTGAAAGGCTTCGAGAAACGAGCCATCGAAGAGCCAACAGGAGAGACTACGATTCGTGGTCCGAGAGAGGGCTTTACAGAGAACATTTCTGTGAATACAAGCATGATTCGCAGGAAAATTCAAAGCCCGAAATTGAAAATGGAGTCCATGACCGTTGGTAGTCTTTCGAAAAGCACGATTGTCATCGCATACATAGACGGGATCGCAAAAACTTCGATCATTGAAGAAGTTCGCAGACGAATCAGTCGTATTCAACTGGATACCGTGTTAGGCGGGAATTTTATAGAAGAGTTCATAGAAGATTACCCGTTCACGGTATTTCCACAAGTGCAAAACACCGAACGCCCCGATATAGTTGCCTCGTGCCTTGCAGAAAGAAAAGTAGCGATCTTCATCGATGGTACACCTTTTGTTCTAATCGTCCCTTGTTCCTTCTGGAGTACCTTTCAATCAGCTGACGATTATTATGAGCGATTTATTTATGCTACCTTAATACGTTGGCTGCGAATGCTGTTGATCATCATCTCCCTATTTTTGCCATCTATCTATGTTGCGATCACAACGTTTCATCCACAATTGCTCCCCACAAATTTCTTGCTTAGCATCACTTCTGCTCGTGAAGGGGTTCCCTTTCCAGCGGTCATTGAAGCCGTTTTAATGGAATTATTATTTGAGGGCCTGCGTGAAGCGGGTATACGAATGCCAAGGCCGGCTGGATCAGCAGTCAGTATCGTGGGAGCTCTTGTTATTGGCCAAGCTGCTGTCCAGGCGGGAATCGTATCTGCCCCGATGGTCATTGTTGTTTCCTTGACAGGAGTCGCATCCCTCATCAGCCCGAGATACAGCATGGGGATGGCATTTCGGATGCTCCGTTTTCCGATGCTCATTTTTTCAGGGATGTTCGGATTATACGGGGTTACGATGGCAACTGTATTCCTTCTTATTCATCTAACCAATTTGGAATCATTTGGTGTCCCTTATTTAAGTCCGGTTGCTCCATTGACTAGAACGGAATTAAAGGATGTATTAATCCGTGCGCCTAGGTGGAATTTGTTTACGCTCCCCTTATCACGATCTATCCGAAAAAAATGGCGATTTCCCAAAGGTCAAAAACCAGGAGGGAATAAAGGAGATGGTACTCAATGAATCATCGTCTGACGATCTTCCTTATTTTGGTGCTCTGTAGCTTTCTTATATCAGGTTGTTGGGATCGGGAAGAGCTTTCGGATAGAGCTTTTGATCTAGCGGCATCAGCTGATCTTAACAAGGATGGGACCTATGTAACTGCCGCTCAAATCATCATTCCTTCCAGGTCAGGACAAAGCTCAACAGGAGGAACCGGGAGTGATAAACCTTTCTTTATTGAGACGGGTAGAGGGAAAAGCAACTTGGAATCCATTCAAAAATTAAGACAAAAGCTATCCCGTGTCATAAGCCGCGGACATCGTCGCAATTATTACGTGGGAGAGGCTCTTGCAAAGCAAGGAATCGAGGGGATGATGGATGTCTTTTCTCGAGATCCAGGCAATCGAATTCGTCTAGATATTTGGGTGGTAAAAGGGAGCACGGGCTTGGATGCTTTACAAGTGCCTTACCCGTTGGAGAAAATCCCCTCCGTCGCATCACTTAAAATACATCGAGCGGTTGGAGGGGACACGGGGACCTCTTACCTCGACTTCCTGATGGCAACAAGCGCGGAAGGAAGCAGCCCAACTTTGCCTGTGGTAGATATCGTACAGGGAGACTCCCCACAAAAAACGCTTCGGTTCTATGGCCGAGCTATTTTTAGCAAAGATTATAAACTGGTTGGTTATTTAAACTTTGTGGAAGGGGCTTATCGACAATGGCTTCTCGATGGAATATCCTACCTCGACATTGTGGAAGATATTCCAGAGGCAGGTGGAAGTGTAGGTATTTTTGTGACAAAATTTGGAAGGGAAATGAAGAGCAGTCTATCATCGACAAAAAAAGTGAAGATGGAGATAGAGCTAACAGGAGAGGGACATGTGGGGGAGAACAATACGAACTTGGACCTTAGTCAGCAGAAAAATTTGTTGCTTGTTCAGAATGCGATCAACGCAAAAATGAGCCAGCGTGTTCTAGAAACGATCAAAAAAGTTCAAAAGCAGTTTGGTACGGATGTATTTGAATTCAATCATGCTTTCAATCGTCAGCATCCACGAGAATGGAACCAATTAAAAGGGCAGTGGGCTTCTATATTCCCAGCCATAGAGGTCACTACAAAGGTAAAGATAAATTTGAAGCACATCGGCTTAGTTGGTCCACCGCTCCAATTAAAGGAAAGTGAGATTACAAAATGAAAATCTCCGGATATCAGCTGTTTTGGCTGATTTTCACGATGGAATTTGGGATGACGGCTATTTTTACCGTCTCGCCTGTCGTTTTTCTTGCCAAACAGGATACGTGGATTTCCATCATCATCGCAGCCTTGATAGGCCTATTCAATACATTTGTTGCCGTTAAAGTAAGCTTGCTTTACCCGGAGCAAACCTTCGTTCAATACAGTCAGACGATTCTCGGGAAATGGCTAGGAACATTCATTCTCGTTCCTTACTTTTTGATGTGGCTTTTGGTAACGGGAAATGTCTTAAGGGAATATGCGGACTTTGTATTCCTTGCCTTACTTAGTTCAACGCCTCTTTGGTGCGTCATTCTTATTATGCTAGGAGCTGCCGTCTATGTAACCTATTCGGGAGGGCTGAGGGGAATTGGTAGATGCAGCGAGATTATCGGCCCTATTAGCGCGATAGGAGGTATTCTCATCATCATTTTAAGCATTAAGGATTGGAACTGGCTTCGAATACTACCGGTTTATTACAATACAGGAGCTATGCACATTTTAAAAGGAAGTTTCATTCCCGCGTCCTTCTTAGGAGAATCCTTTTTGGTCGTCATGTTAATTGCTTTTTTGACTAAACCGCAAGGAGCAATGATCGCTTCCTTATTAGGTGTGCTGGTCGCTTCAGTCGCCATCCTGGCTATGACCATAGTTGCTATTTTGATGTTTGGTCCGAACTTGCCAGCTAAATTTATTTATCCTCTGTATTCGGCTGTATCTTTTATTTCTGTCATGGATTTTATCCAGAACGTTGATGTTTTGATTGTCTTGCTTTGGATCATCGGTATTTTTATAAAGCTATCCCTTTATGTATTTATAACCAGCTACGGTGCCGCACAATTATTCCACATAAAAAACTGGAGACGTACCATTTGGTTTGTAGCGTCTATTGTTTTTGTCATATCCCTGTTGCCGCGAAATACGAATGACACTATGGATTTCGCGAAGCTGTGGGGTTCAGTCATTTATCCTGTGAATGTGATCGGCATCCCGTTATTTATATGGATGATTGGAGCCATACGGAAAAGAAAACAGATGGCCATCATGGGTGGCAACGACGATATTCGTTAGCGTATAAAAAGGATTTACGTACACGGAAGAGAGGGCACCTAGGACTCTCTTTTTTTTGCTTCCTGCAGGTTTTGCACAAGGATTGTCCAGACAAATGGAGAAATGGGGTATATAGTGATAGTTGAAAAAATTTGATCAGATAACAAGAAACGAGGGATACCCAGATGAGTAAGCCAGTTTACAAAATAGGGGTCATTGGTGCAGGTGTGATGGGGGAGCGGATGATGAATGCGCTTCGTACGCACAGTCTGTTTCGTATTGCCGCGATCAGCGATGTATCGGCTGAGCGGGCACAGGAGTCGGCAAAGCTGAGTGGGGATGCAGCATGGTATACCGACCATCGGGAGCTTCTCGCCCGTGAAGATCTGGATGCCGTCTATTTGGCAGTTCCTCCGAAATTCCATCATGCGATTGCCCTGGATGTGCTCGCGGCCAAAAAGCATTTGCTTTGCGAAAAGCCGTTGGCAAACTCGCTTTCTGAGGCAGAGGAAATGCTGCAGGCAGCAAAAGAGGCAGGAGTCGTTCATGCTATGAATTTCCCGACCTTCTATCAGGCGATTTTTCCTGAGCTGAAGAATCGAATCGCTCAGCTGGGAACGATTCGGCGCGTCGATATCCTCACACATTTCCATCAATGGCCGCGGCCTTGGCAGCAAACACCTTGGCTCTCCGGCAGAGAACAAGGCGGCTTCATCCGGGAAGTACTGCCTCACTTCACTCATTTGACGTATGCGCTGTTTGGGGATTTGGAGGTCGTTCGTTCGGAAGTAGATTATCCGGCTGATCCAGAAGCATGCGAGACAGGGGTATCGGCCTTCCTGCGCTTGGCAGACGGTACGCCGATGACGATCAACGGCTTGGCAGGCATCGCGCATGTGGAGCATCTAGATTACCGCATTTACGGAACAGAAGGGACGCTCAGCCTGCAAAACTGGACCAATCTCTTCATAGGCGGGGATAATCAGGCGCCATCTTTGGTGGAGATTCCTTTGATCGATCGACTCACCCTGCTGCTCGATGAGTTTGCGCAAGCGATGGAGGGCAAGGAAGCGAGATTGGTGACGTTCGAGACTGGCGTTAAGGTGCAAAAAGTATTAGAGGCACTGCTGGGGAACGAGTAATCATCAGCCTTGGAAAAGAAAAATAGCCGCGGGGGAAATCTCGCGGTTTTTTTTCTACCATTTGTTTTACATTTGAAGTACCTTGCTTTGCATCAAAAAGTCGATAAAGGTGCGCATGATGCCGTTGAGCGGGGTATCCTTGAGGTAAATCAGCTCAAAATTCCGGTTGAGCTGGGGCAGGTTTTGAACGGATACTTCCAACAGCTCACCCTCGGACAAATCCTTTTGAATCGAGAAGCGGGGAAGAAAGGCGATGCCCAGCTTTTGTTTGACCATCCGTTTCACGACTTCAATATTGTCTACTTCCATCACGACGTTGTTCTGCAGCTGATAGTGAGAGAAGGCACTGCTGATCAGCTTCCAATCCAGCGATCCGCGATTGAACAAAATGAGTCTCTCGCGTGCGACCTCTTCGATCGAAACCTGATGTCGGGTGAAAAAGGCATGCTCCGGGTAGATGGCGAGAACCATATCATCCGGCATGAGCTGAATCCGGTTGATCTGCGGGTGGGTCACTTCACGGGCGATGCCAAACGATACCTCGTGATTCAGCACCATGTCCAGAACCTGATGAGAGTGCCCGGTGAGGATGGTCAGCTTGATCTTGGGATAAAGCTTTTGAAATTGCTCTACCAGGTCAGGCAGGATGTAAAAGGCTGCGACAAAAACGGTAGAGATGACCAGCTCGCCCTCCACATCTCCGTAGGAGCGCTGGATGGCCTGCTGCCCCTCCTGCAGCATGTGCAAAATGTTTTTCGCGTACGGGAGAAACAGATCGCCTTCCTTTGTCAGCGAAATCGTATGACCCGTCCGCTGAAAGAGCTTGCAGCCCATGGATGTCTCCAAGGCTTTGATCCGCATGCTGACCGTCGGCTGAGAGAGGTAGAGCAGCTCCGCCGTTTTGCTGAAACTTCCTGTGAGAGCAACGAAAATGAATGCTTCGATCTGTTCCATATTCATAGGGATGGCTCCATTATGCAAAATTTTGAACACGCCTATAGCAATCTTTTATTGGATATGTCGTTACAATTACATTAACGTAAAAACATAAGACTGGCTAGAACCTAGATGAGGAAGGCGATAACCGATGGCAGCCATGAACGTGATTGACTTGCATTGCGATGCGCTATTGAAATTATGGGAACGAAACGGAGAAATCTCTTTTGCTGACTCCGCAGAGCTGGATGTGAACAAGGAACGGCTGCTGCAAGGCGGGGTCAAAGTACAATGCTTTGCGATCTACACCAACGCTGATATGAAGGCAGAGCAGCGTTTTCAAGCGGCACTCGATCAAATCCACTACTTTTACAAAGACGTGCTGGGCAACAATCCGCAGATGAAGCAGATTCGGGAATGGAGCGACTTTGATCGTCTGGAGGACGGACAGGTCGGGGCGATGCTGACTCTGGAGGGCGTAGAGCCAATCGGCAGCGACCTGAAAAAGCTGCACATCCTGTATCAGCTGGGCGTGCGTGCTGTCGGTCTGACTTGGAACAATGCCAATCTCGCAGCAGATGGTGTACTGGAGCCGAGAAATGCGGGACTGACCACCTTTGGCAAAGAAATCATCCAATTCCATAACGAGCACAAGATCTTGACGGATGTTTCCCATTTGAGTGAGACAAGCTTCTGGGAAACGCTCGAGATCGCCAAGTATCCGATTGCCAGCCATTCCAACGCGAAAGCTGTGTGCAGCAACCCGCGCAATCTGACGGACGAGCAGGCAAAAGCGATGTTTGCCAAAGGGGCAAATGTGCACGTCGTCTACTGCCCGATGTTCGTAAAAGAAGAAGGCGAGGCTACAATCGCGGATATGATTCGCCATATCGATCACTTCTGTGCGCTGGGGGGAGTGCGGCATATCGGTCTTGGCTCTGACTTTGATGGAATTACGAACAAGGTCGTGGGCTTGGAGCACGCGGGAACGACCCAAAATCTCATCAATGAACTGCTGAAGCATTATTCCGAGGAGGAAGTGCGCGGATTTGCCGGTGAGAATTTTCTGCGAAATCGACCGGTGTAAGAGGATTGTGAACAAGAGGAGGAGCAAAGGCATGAAAATCCGCGAGTACGGGGTAACGATCGGGCAGCTGCCAACAGGAGAGAAGAACGACATTACAGACGTGCCTGATGTTCGCGTGGGACATGTGACGATCCAGCGCGAATTGGAGGGAGACCAGGAATATGCGTGCACAGGTGTCACCGCAATCGTGCCGCACGGTGGCAGTCTGTTTCGGGAAAAAGTGACCGCTGCCAGCTATGTGATCAACGGCTTTGGGAAAACGACAGGACTGGTGCAGGTCAATGAGCTCGGGGTATTGGAGTCGCCGATCATGCTGACCAATACCTTTTCCGTCCCAGCTGTCACGCAGGGGACGCTCGAATACATGCTTGCAGGACATGAAGAAATCGGAGATAAGACAGGGACGATCAATCTCGTAGTCGGCGAGTGCAATGACAGCAGTCTGAATTCCATACGCAGATGCGTGGTACAGCCGCAGGACGCGATCGAGGCCATCCAGAAGGCAACGAACGGACCCGTTGAAGAAGGCGCGGTTGGAGCAGGAACAGGCATGGTCACGTTTGGGTATAAAGGGGGGATCGGCTCCTCCTCCCGCATCGTGTCCGCACCAGACGCGTCCTATACTGTCGGCGTGCTTGTCTTGAGCAATTTCGGGAGCAAGCAGGAGTTTTTGGTCGACAAGCTGTTTCCTGTGGGGGAAAACCCCCTTCCTGCGCGAGAGAACTCCTTCCCTGCGGGGGAAAACCCCCTTCCTGCGCGAGAGAACTTCTTCCCTGCGGGGGAAAACCCCCTTCCTGCTGTAGAGAAGCCTACCGATGGCTCCATCATCATGGTGCTGGCAACAGATGCACCGCTCAGTGACCGCCAGCTGCTGCGGGTGGCAAAACGCGCGGGGATCGGCCTTGGACGGACAGGCAGTCATTTCGGGCATGGTAGCGGAGACATCGTGATTGCCTTTTCCACGGCGCATAAAATCCCGCATAAAGCCGAAGGGATTGCGGAGATACGCACGCAGCTGCGAGAAGATCATGCCGTGATGAACCAGCTGTTTGCGGCAGCAGCAGAGGCGACGGAGGAAGCCATCTACAATTCTCTCTCCCAGGCAAAGACAACGACAGGCAGAAAAGGAAATACCGTTTACGCCTTTCCGTTCGAAAGATTCAGTAATCAATAGAGAAGGAAAAGGGGGAGCGTCCAGTGACGAATCATTTGTGGAACGAGGCAGCTTTTGAAGCGTTTGTAGAGAGCTTCATGGAGAAAGAGCAAGTACCCGGACTTGCGGTCGCCATCTCGCGTGGGGGAGAAGTCATCTACCAGAAAGGCTTTGGCGTGCGAGATAGAGAGACGTTAGAGCCTGTTACGCCTGCGACGATCTTTGGGATTGCCTCTGTGAGCAAGTCTTTTACCGCTGCGGCGATCATGCAGCTGGCTGCTGAAGGCAAGCTGTCTGTGGACGATCCGGTGGTTGTGCATCTCCCTGCGTTCCGGTTATCCGACGGAAGCGATCCTTCTCGTGTAAAAATTCATCACCTGCTTTCCCATACGACCGGTGTGCCGCCGATGACGCGCCGAGAGGAATTAAATTACTTCGATGACCACTTGGATTACGTAGCATCGGCTGCCTATGAGCCTTTGGGCGAGCCAGGGGAGTACTTCAGTTATTGCAATGATACGTTCCTGCTTCTGGGGGCAATCATCGAGCGAGTGAGCGGACGGATGTTTCGGCGCTACATTACCGCTGAACTGTTGGAACCACTGGGCATGAACCGTTCGACGTACAGTCTGGAAGAAGTGTTACGTATGCAGGATGTTTCCGTGCCCTATGTCAATCAGCCGGGACAGTCGCAGCCGCTGCGAGTGGAATGGCCGAGCATCGGAAACTATGAAGCGGGCGGTGGGATTCGCTCCAACGTGCTGGATCTTTTGAAATACGGCGAGCTGTACGTAAAGGGCGGGCGCATGAGGGAGCGAGCTTTTGCTGGAGAGAAATGGCTTCGCAGCATGTGGCAGCCTGTGCATCAGCTGACGAGATCTGCCTGGTACGGGTATGCACTGAAGGTGGTCCCTGCTTATGCAGAAGGCGTTACGCTGGTCGAGCACGGTGGCGGTCAGCCAGGCGTCTCCTCGCATTTTGGCTTTGTGCCGGAAAAAGAGCTCGTCGTGACCGTCTTGTCCAACATCGACCAGGTGCCGATCCGCGATGTTTGGCTGACTGCCATTAATGCATGTCTGGGTCTTCCTTTGGAAAGACGGGAAGAGCGAGAGCCGCAATATACGGCATCGCCAGACGAGCTGGCTAGACTGATGGGTACATACAGCTCCGTGAGGGAGGACAAGCGCGCATTTTCTTGCGGGATGGCACTCCGGTGGCGGACGTAGCGGGCACGGAGTTAGAGCTGCGCCCGAGTGGAGTGGACACGCTGGTCTTTGTCGCAACGGAAATGCCGCTCCGCTTTTTCTTCAAGCCTGAAGCCGGGGAGCAGGCATGGGCAGTGCTTCTGGGGATGCGGATGTTGACGAGAGCAGAGTAAGAAGAAACAGAGAGCGCACCCTCGATCTGAACTGACCCCTGCCAAGTAGACAGAAATAAAAAAGCAACATTAAGCAGCCTGAGTCCGATATCCATACGGACTTAGGTTGTTTAGTTTTTGCTGAAAACGTTGCTGGTTGTAGAATTGGATGTAGCGCTTGACAGCATACTTCACTTCTTTACTCGTACGGAAGGTGTAACGATTAAAACATTCAGATTTGAAATGGCTAAAGAAATTCTCCATGCAGGAGGATTCCTTTCACATTCCGTTTTTTTCTTGCCTGTTTCACTGTATCCATGACAAGCTTTAGATCATTTCTTTGGCTAAGCTGATAGGTGATGATCTCATTGTTATATAAGTCTTTAACGGCGATAGATATAGCCTTTGCCCATTAAAAATTACATAGGTAATATCGGTCACCCATTTCTCGTTTGCTCTAGAAGCGTGAAAATCCCTGTTCAACAGATTACCTGAAATGACATATACTTCTTTTTTACCGTAATAAGGCCTTTTCTTGCGGATGACAGCAAACTTTTGGTTGCACGGTACCGAATCCATTCCACCTTTCACATCTTTAAGAGCTTTTTTAATAAGGCATTCTCCGCTTCAAGTCGTTTGATTTTGGCCTCTGGATCTTCGGGCTTTGTTCGTGGTCTTCCCATGCCAGGACCTTTTGCTTTTCCTCGCTTTTCTTCAAGGCCAGCGAGTCCTTCCGCTTGGAAATATTCCACCCACCTACGCACCATAGAGTGATCGATTCCTAATTCTTTCGCTACGCTCTTGTAACCCATCCCGTCTTTCAGGTATAGATCAACCGCTTTTTTCTTGAAAGCAGTATCATACGTTGTCCTAATTTTTCCCATGTGAAAATCCCCCCATAATAGACAGAGTAAGATGCTTGCTTTTTTCTGTCTACTATGAGGGAATCATATCACGATCAGGGGTGCGCTCTTTTTTTTACAGTAAGAATTTATACCACAAAGCTTCGTGGAGCCAAGTTTTCTAATGTTTGGACTCACCTGATGGGAAGGGTTGCCCGCATCAAAAGTAACCCATAATGAGAAGAAAATACTTGAGGTGAAAGAGGATGAGGTCATCCGTAGGAGTACGGCTCTTCCTGACGCTGCTTCTGGCTGTTTCGGTTTCGAGGGGGGCAGCCGCCAAACAGGATACGCCCATCGTCCAGACCGGGATCGAACGTTTGCTGGAAAATCCCGAAATGCTCACGGGAAAACGGATCGGCTTGATCACGAATCAAACGGGGGTTACGAGGAATCTCGTTCATGATGTTGACGCTTTGCTTGCCCGAAAGCTTTTGCTGGTTGCCGTGTACGGACCGGAGCACGGGGTCCGTGGAACCGAACAAGCAGGTGAGGCAACCGGCTCATTCCGCGATCCGAAAACGGGCCTGCCTTTTTATAATCTGTACGAAAAGAAGCCAAAAGAGATTGCTCGCCTTTTCCGCGATGTCGATGTGGTTCTTTACGATATTCAGGATGTCGGCTCTCGTTTTTACACGTACATCGCCACTATGGCTTACGCGATGAAAGCAGCGGCCATCGCTGACAAGCCTTTTATCGTGTTGGATCGACCCAATCCGATCGGCGGCGAAAAAGTAGAGGGTCCTGTGCTCGAGCCGCCGTACCAGTCTTTCGTGGGACTCTATCCCATTCCTGTTCGCCATGGGATGACTGTAGGTGAGCTTGCTGGATATATCCAAAAGCAGTATCTGGAAAAGGAGTTTGGTGCCAAAGTGAAAGTGACCGTCATCCCCATGACAGGGTGGAAGCGGGGGATGTCCTATGAAGAAACAGGCTTGCCCTGGGTGCCGCCCTCTCCGAATATGCCCACAGTGGATACAGCGACTGTCTATCCGGGGAACGGCTTGTTTGAAGGGACCAACCTGTCAGAGGGACGGGGGACGACGCGACCCTTTGAATGGATCGGGGCGCCTTATATCAACAGCTGGGAGCTCGCGCAGAGACTTAATTTGCTCAAGCTGCCCGGCGTTGCGTTTCGCGAGGCGTACTTTCAGCCAGCCTTTTCCAAGCACGCAGGCAAAAACGTAGGCGGAGTGCAGTTTTATGTGACGGATCGCGAGGCGTATGATCCCATCCGTTCAGCCCTCTCTGTGATCGTAGAAGTGAAAAAGCAGTATCCGAAGCATTTTGCCTGGCGTCATGACCACTTTATCGACAAGCTGATCGGGACGGACGCGGTCCGCAAAGCGATCGACCAAGGAACCTCTGTGGACGAGATCGTGGTCCAATGGCAGGACAGATTGCATAGCTTTGAAAACCAGCGAAAGCTTTTTTTGCTGTACAGCTCGGAGTGATGAAGAATGAAAAAACGCACAGGCGCTGTCATCATGCTGTGCCTCTGCATGGTCACCACGTGGTCAACTCTCGCGATGGATGGGCCTGAAGGAGAAAAAAAGGCAAAGCCCGTGGCGAAGCCCATCTCTCATGCATGGGATGGCCCCGGCAAATCGCTGAACATCCTTCGGTCAGGTAAACCGTCCGAGGTCGGGATGGCAGAGGAGCCTTTTCGCGAAATCGATGTGCAACTCGAAGCTGCCATCCGGCAAAACCAGATACCCGGTGCCGTCATGCTTGTGGCGAGAAGAGGGGTAATCGTCAAAGAGCAGGCCTATGGCTTCGCGGCTAAATACAAGGACGATGAGTTCACGCCCATGCAGCGGCCCGTTGCCATGCAGACGGACACCATTTTTGATCTGGCGTCGATCAGCAAGCTGTTTACCTCGACAGCCGTTATGCAGCTCGTCGATCAAGGACTTCTACAGCTGGATGCTCCTGTCGCCCGCTATTTACCTGATTTTGCAGCAAACGGAAAGCAGCAAGTCACGATCCGCCAGCTGTTGTCGCATACGTCAGGGTTTCCAGCGTATATCCACCTGTTCAAGAAAGGCAAAAGTCGGGAAGAGCGGATGCAGTACGTACTGGATCAGCCACTCGTTCAACCGCCGGGGAGCGCCTATGTTTATAGTGATTTGAACATGATCGTTTTGGGAGCTGTGGTAGAAAAGCTCTCTGCACAAACGCTCGATGCCTACGTTCAAACGAACATCCTTAGGCCCTTGGGCATGTCGCATTCCATGTACAAGCCACCTGGACAGCTGCGAGAGCATATCGCCGCGACGGAATACCAATCTGTGCCGAAGCGCGGGCTTGTCTGGGGAGAAGTGCAGGACGAGAATGCCTGGTCGCTTGGAGGTGTGTCAGGTCACGCAGGACTTTTCGGCACCGCTCGTGATTTGGCTGTTTTCGCGCAAATGATGCTAAATGGAGGAAGCTACGGAGAAAAGCGGATCTTGTCCGAGCAGGCTGTCGCTTGGATGACGGAAAATCAATTGCCAGCCTTTCCTGGAGACGAGCAAGGCCTCGGGTGGGAGCTGGCTCGTGGTACGTATATGGACGCACTTTGCGACAGCAAATCGATGGGGCATACCGGATTTACGGGGACCTCCCTCGTCGTCAGTCCCAATCAGGAGACGATCGGAATCTTGCTTACGAACCGGGTGCACCCCATCCGCGATACCGAGTCGATCACGCCGCTTCGAAATCAGGTCTTTCGGCAAGTCGCCCGTTCGATCCCCGTTGATATCCCTTGGCAGGAAGGAGCCTGGTTCGCGGGAATGGGGGACGATGCTCAGGCAACGCTAACCGCGGCCGCAAATCTGGCGGCTGGCGGCACACTTGCTTTTGACACATGGTATCGCTTGGAAAATGAGTACGATTTCGGCTACATCGAAGCTTCCGTGGACGGGAAGGAATGGAGGCTGCTCGGAAGCCCGGCTACAGGCGAGAGCGACTGGACGCGGGTGTCGCTGCAGGTGCCGCAGGGGACGCGCTATGTGCGTTTCCGATACGCGACAGATGAGACGATTAACGGAAGAGGCTGGTTTCTCCATCAGCCTGTCCTTCTTCAACCAAGCGGTGAGGAATTGAGCGTTATCTGGAAAGCGGAAGGCTGGAAGCTGGAGCAAACGAGGAAGGAGGAAGACAGATGACCAAAAGCAAAGGTCGTATGCACACCGTTTTTTTCGTATGTACGGTTGTGCTGCTCGCTGTACTCGTAAACACGGGGACGTCGGGTTATCCGTCGAATGTGAAGGCACAGGCGCAGATCCCGGACCTGCTCATTCATTTGAATCTGCCCGAGATCAAGGAACAGCGGATCGGCGACACGCTGTCTCTGCAGGCGCTTCATGTGTATCGGGATGGTCATGTCGAGAAAGTGACAAGACGACTGCAATGGAAAAGCTCAAACAAGAATGTCGCCACCGTCGATCGACAGGGGGTGGTTCATTTTACCAGTGACCAAGGCACCGTCTTTCTTTCTGTTTCTGACGGCAGAGTAGAGGATCGGATCGAGCTGGTATACCGGGAGCAGGGAAGACCCCAGGTGACTGTAATCAAGCAAAAGGGAGAACGCTATCAAGTCATTGGCAAATCGATTGCGAACATGACCTTGGAGGAAAAGGTCGGGCAAATGATGATGCCTGATTTTCGCCGGGTGCAAGGGAAAAACGTAACCACTCTGCTGCCGCAAGTAGCAGAAACCATCAAGAGGAATCAGGTGGGTGGTGTCATTCTTTTTCGGGAGAATGTCGGGAATACAGAGCAGACGGTACGCCTCGTGCATGAATACCAGCAGCTTGCGCAAAAATACGGTCTTCTGGTCGCGATTGACCAGGAGGGAGGCGTCGTCTCCAGGCTGCAGCAAGGAACGGATTTGCCTGGCAACATGGCACTGGGGGCAGCTCGCTCCAAGCTGTTGGCATGGAAAGCTGGCGACGTCATCGGAAGTGAGCTCGCGAGCTTGGGGATCAACACCAATTTTGCCCCTGACATGGATGTGAACAACAACCCGGACAACCCCGTTATTGGAGTGAGGTCGTTCGGGGAAGATCCGAATTTGGTGGGAGAGCTCGGGGTGGCCTATATGCGGGGGCTTCAGCAAAACGGAGTCGTGGCAACGGTCAAGCACTTTCCTGGGCACGGAGATACAGCGGTCGATTCCCATTTAGGTCTGCCTCAGGTTCCCCATGATCTCGAACGACTCGCGCAGCTGGAGCTGCTGCCGTTTCGCCAAGCGATCACGGCAGGAGTGGACGCGATCATGACGGCTCATGTCACCTTTCCCAAAATCGATGCGACAACGGTGCTGTCTCAAAAGGACGGGTCAAAAATCGCTCTCCCCGCCACCCTCTCCCCCAAAGTCATCACAGGCTTGATCCGGGAGCAGCTCGCCTTCGATGGGGTGATTTTTACGGATGCAATGAATATGCAGGCTATTTCCGATCATTTTGGGCCAGTGGATGCTTCGCTCCGAGCCATTGAGGCAGGTGCAGACATCCTGTTGATGCCGGTTGAACTGGATAAGGTCATAGCCGGTATTGTGGACGCGGTGAAAAAGGGGAAAATCAGCGAGGAGCGCATCAATCAGTCCGTCAGACGGATACTGTCCTTGAAAATCAAGCGTGGGATTTTGATAGAGGAAGACCCAGAGAGCATCGAGGTCAAGCAGATGAAAGCGCGGGAAGTGAATGGATCGGCAGAGCATAGGCAGGTAGAGGCGGAAGCGGCATTGCGCTCCATCACGTTGGTGAAAAACAGCGGTGTGCTGCCGCTGAAGCTGACGGAAGCCCAGAAAATTGCAGTAGTGGGCAAGGAGTACGTCGACAAGCTGGCAGAAGCGATTCAGAAATATCACGCCCAAACAACCCCTGTCCACCTAGGAAACAAAGGCTTTACCCCAGAGCAGTGGAAGCAGGTGATCCAGGCAGATTCGGTGATTCTCGCTTCCTACACTTCGGATGTAAAGGGCCGGTCTATGGAGGACCCGCTCATGAAAGAGTACAGGCGACTCATCGAGCAGAGGGTAGGGCCTGTAGTAGGCGTAGCCATCCGCAATCCCTACGATATCATGGCTTATCCTTTGGTCGATGCGTACCTCGTCCAATACGGCTACCGCACAGCCAGCTTTGCCGCAATGGCGGACACCCTTTTTGGCGGAAATCAGCCGAGGGGAAGACTGCCAGTGACGATCCCGGACGGAAAAGGAAATGTCCTGTATCCGTATGGACATGGGTTATCCTACGAGCAAACGGGGAGCAATGAATAGCCGAAGGGCAAGCCAAAAGATCCAGCATGGGCAGCTGGATCTTTCTCATTATTTAGGCTCGCTTCGCAACCGGAATCCATATTTCGCTGCGAAAGACAGGGGATGAGACATCCTTGTGCTCGTTCCACAAGATTTCAGGACCGGGCGCCTGCTCGTAGATCGAGGAGGGGAACCATTCGGAATAGATTCGTCCCCACACGTTTTGCAGTGTATCCGGGAATGGACCGATTGCCTCGAATACCGCCCAGGTCGAAGCGGGAATCTGGAGTGCAGTCAGGTGACTTGGGCATGCGGATGTCGTGGCTACACCGATGTAATGGTCCAGCTCTCCCTTCTCGTCCATCCGCCCTTCCGAAAAATTCGTCGAAGCGCTGAGCAGCCCGTTAGGCTCGACGTTGGACAGACTCTTCAGCAGGTGAATAGCAGCTTCATCCAGCGTTGCCCACATGGCGGCAATCTCTGGATTTACGCCGTTGAATTGAATGGGGACTCGTTTTTGGATGCCTATGATGGTGAACGCTTCTTTTTCCACGATTCGATAGTTCATTTCTGTACCTCCCTGTATTGATAAATGGAAGGTCATGCGTGGATAAGCTTTTAGCACATGGCCGTGACGGCGCGCCTCCGAGGGAGTGATTCCGTGCAGCGCGATAAACGCCCTCGTAAAAGCATCAGCAGAGCTGTATCCGTATTTGACTGCGATGTCGATGATGCGAGCGTCCGTATTTGACAGCTCGAATGCGGCGAGAGTCAGTCTTCTGCGACGGATATACTCGGAGAGCGACACACCAGTGAGGAACGGGAACATGCGCTTGAAATGATACTCGGAACAAACCGCCAGCCTCGCCACTTCACGAAAATCAATTTCCTCTGTCAAATGATCCTCGATGTACGAGAGGGCGTCATTCAGCTTTTCCAGCAAATCCATACGGCAGACCTCCTTTTCATCTAGTAGAATAGCAAGGATTGAAGGGAGAGCTCCGACTATCCGTGCACAGGAAAGACGGGGCGAATTTGGACATGCTCGTCACAATGTGTATACTGTTCATGTGGACGACTATGAAAAATGGAGGTGTTTTTGAATGAAAAAACTGCGACTGATTACGTTGATGCTCGTTGCTGCAATGGGCTTGAGTGCTTGCGGTGCGGACACTTCCAAGGCACCAGAAGGGGTCAAGGATGTGCAAAAAGCGGCCTTTCCCGTTGGTAGTGATGTGATCATCAATGCAGACCATATGCCCGGGATGAAAGGGGCAAAAGGCAAGATCGTTGCTGCCTACGATACGACGGCCTATGCGGTTACTTACACGCCTACAACAGGTGGAGCGCCAGTGACCAACCATAAATGGATCATTCAAGAAGAAATCAAAAATCACAAAACAACCGCGTATAAGCCGGGAACAGAGGTCATTCTGAAAGCCGATCACGAAAAAGGAATGATGGATGCCTCCGCCAAAATCGAATCGGCAGAATCCACTACGGTCTACATGGTTGACTATACGCCAACGACTGGCGGCGGAGAAGTGAAGAACCACAAGTGGGTCATCGAGAGCGAGATTGCCAAGCCGTAGTGACCCTAAGCAGTGAAAATAGAATCGTGAGCAATAGCGGCAGTCTTGGACTTTTCTTCGGTCCGGGCTGCCGTTTCTTTTTGGGGGAAGAAAAGGCTGCTACCTCTTCAGTATAACCGCAGCGAAGACGCCAGCAATAAAACCCAACAAATGGTAAAGAAAGTGAAATAAGAGGTGAATATATTGAAGCTTACTATTCTGAATATTTAGTACAATGCAAGCGCACTGGCATTCATCCGTAGATTGAGGGGGTTTGTGCATGAAAGTTTCCAAATGGTTCTCGGCTGTACTGAGTCTGGCTCTGTCTGTGGGGCTAGTCGCCGGGTGTAGCCAGTCTGCAAGCAATCCGCCAGCTGCTAGCTCTGGTGGAGGCAATGGTCAAGCTGGGCAGACCGTTACACTGAAGATGGTGGAGAGTATCACGGGTCCACAGAGAACGGAGCTGCTCAAGGAATTGCTGGCACAGTTCGAGGCGAAAAATCCTGGCATCAAGGTCGATTTGATTTCCCCCCCCTTTTGAAGGGGCCGATCAGAAAATTACCCAGATGCTGATGGCCAAAGAAGAGCTCGATGTGCTGGAGGTGCGTGAGTTCAATGCGAAGCAGTTTTCCATGAACGGCTTTATTGAAAATCTGAAGCCGTACACGGACAAATGGACGAATTACGACCAGCTGACGGATATCGCCAAGCGACGGGCGACCTGGGTGGATAACACCCCGTACTACATTCCAAATGGCTTGTACCAGCGCGTGTTGTTTTATCGGACAGACTGGCTGAAAGAAGCGGGTCTGGAGGTGCCCAAAACGTGGGATGAACTGCTGGCTGCCGGAAAAAGCTGACAGACCCGGCTAAAAACCGCTACGGCTACAGCTTCCGCGGAGGACCGACTGGCTGGGATTATGCGCTGATCACCATCTGGGCGTATAACGGCAAAGAGGTCGATCCTGCTTCTGCTTTTTTCTTAAAGGACGGACGTACCGTGTTTGCGACTCCGGAATCTCTGCAAGCCATGAACTTCTATAAACAGCTCTATAAAGAGGCGTCGCCTGCCGATTCTGTCAGCTGGGGCTTCCAGGAGATGGTGCAGGGCTTCGTTTCAGGGTCGACCGCTATGCTGATTCAGGACCCGGACGTCATCGATGGAGCAAAAGAAAAAATGAAAGAGGGCACCTGGGCGACAGCTCCGCTTCCGATCGGACCGTCCGGAGTGGCGCAGCAGGTCGTCGGAGGTCCAGGCTGGGGGATGACAGCATACTCCAAGCACAAGGATGAGGCGTGGAAGTTGATCGAATTTCTCTCCGATCCCGAGCAAAGTACGACGTATGCCAAGCGGACCTCGGTCATTCCGGTCGTCAAAACAGCAGCCGAGGACGAGTTTTACAAGACAGGCTATTTCAAAGCCTTCATCGATATGAACGCACAAGCTGACGTTTTCATCGACGTTTCCAGACCGGTTGATTACAAGGGCTGGGGAGCATGGCAAAGCGCGGCCGACAAAGATATTCAGAGCTATTTGCTCGACAAGATCACGGCTGAAGACCTGCTGAAAAAATGGGATGAGTATTGGACAAAAGAAAAAGCAGAGCGGAAATAGGCGAAGGGAGGAAGTCCTAGGTGCAATCAGAGAAGCCCGTCGTCATGACGAATAAGCGGGCGGCTGCAGAGCGAAAAAAACCGTTTCGGCTGAAGGGAGAGGGCCAGTTCATTTTCTGGTGCCTCTTCCCGGCCCTGCTGTTCGTAGCTGTCTTTACGTACTATCCGCTCCTGCGTGGAGTCGTCATGTCCTTTCAAAACTACACCCTCTTTGATTTGTTGAACATACAATTCATCGGACTGGACAACTTTGTCAATGTCGTGACGAGCCCTGACTTCCCTCGAGTAGCGCTTAACAGCTTTTTCTGGGTCGTATGCTCGCTGTTTTTCCAGCTGCTTTTTGGATTGACTCTCGCCTTACTGATGCGGCGGAGGTTTCGTGGCAGAGGAATTTATCAGGCGCTTGTGTTTTTTCCTTGGGCGATGTCGGGGTTTTTGATCGGGCTGATCTGGCGCTGGATGTTTAATGCCCAGTTTGGGGTCATCAACGATCTGCTGATGAAAACGGGACTCATCGATGTCCCTATTCCTTTTTTGGCGGATGGAATCTGGGCGATGGCGGCCGTCATCATCGCGAACATCTGGTACGGAGTGGCTTTCTTCGCCATCATGATTTTGGCGGCGCTGCAATCGATCCCGGAAGAGCTGTACGAAGCAGCCGCGATGGATGGGGCCAGTCGTTTCCAGCAGCTGTGGAGAATCACACTGCCTTACATCCTGCCGACCATGCTGGTGACGATCCTTTTGCGCGTCATCTGGATCTTGAACTTCCCAGACATCATCTACGCGATGACAAACGGAGGACCAGCCGGATCTACGCATATTTTCGCCACGTTCATGATCGAGAAGGTCATTTTCGGACAGGACTACGGCCAGGCATCGGCTATTGGTGTCATCATCGTGCTGATTTTGCTGCTGTTCACGGTGTTTTACGTCAAGGCGACACGAGTGGAGAAGGGAGGTGACTTCTGATGGAGCGAGATAACGTTTGGTGGAAAACAGGCAGGGTCGTCGTGCTGGGAGGGTTCCTGGCATTCGCGATCTTCCCGCTGTATTGGATCGTCATTACTTCGCTCAAAGGACAGCAGGAGATTTTTGAGCTGCCCATACGCTATTGGCCGGAATCGGCTACGCTGCTCAACTACATTGAAATCTTTCGGATCTCTCACTTTCAGGTGTACATCTGGAACAGCTTCCTCGTATCGCTGGTTGCCTCCTCCGTGGTCGTCTTGATTGCGATGCTGGGCGGGTATGTGCTGGCGCGTTTCTCCTTCCGCGGCAAAAGACAGGTGATGCTCGGATTTTTACTCACCCAAATGATCCCGATGTTCATCGGTATGGCGCCCCTGTACGTGATGATGTCACGCATGCACATCCTTAACAGTCTGGTATCGCTGATGCTCGTCTACACGGTGATGCTGATCCCTTTTTGCACCATCATCATGTCCGGCTTTTTTCAGCGGATTCCAAACGCTTTGGAGGAAGCGGCGATGATAGATGGCTGCTCGCGAACTCATGCCTTGTTTCGGGTCATCGTACCCGTTATGCTGCCGGGCATTGCCGCGACCTTTATTTTCGCGTTTGTCCAATGCTGGAACGAGCTGATCATGGCGGTCTTGTTCATCGACGAGGAGTCCGTCAAGACGATCCCAGTCGCCATGAATGCTTTCATCAAAAAGTACGACATCGAGTGGGGGGCCATGTCGGCAGCCACCGTGCTGTCTGTGATCCCGACCATGCTGCTGTTCGCCTTTTGCGAGAAATACCTAGTGGAGGGGCTGACACAGGGGGCTGTAAAAGGGTAGGAACCGAAAAGAGCACAATCCTTTTCACAGAGGATGTGCTCTTTCTCATTTTCATACTGTTATTGGGCCAGCTCGATCCGAACGATGGTTTCTTTTTGAACCGGCTGTTTTTCCAGCTCGATAATACGCCAGTTTGGAGAAAGCGTAGAATGTACGTCAGCGAGTGCGTCATCCGTCAAACGGATTTGATCCAGCGCCGTTTCCTGTACCTGATAATCTGTTTCGGCAGTCAGTCCAAAGCGTTTGTTCAGCAGGAACTTGACACCGTTGATCGTCGTGAATTTGATTTGATAGCCCTCACGAATGGCTGTTTCCAATGTGAATGGATCTTGCTGGGCAAGCTCGAACAAATCGCTGAAATCGTAGCGGCCGCCCTCGACATCTGCGAAGGCATGACGATTGTCAGTACGCAGCTTGTGGATGATTTCTTCATCGACAAAACCGTTGGCACGAGCCGTCTCCAGCAGCATCATTTCCCATTGTGAAAGCTTGACGGTAGACATGAAAGCTCCTCCTCGCCTGTATGTAGTATGCATCATTGATCCGCCAGGAAACCCAGATACTTACTAGTATAAAGGAGTGCGAGGGGGAATCACAACTGACCTGCTGTATTTATTCCGACTTTTTTAGTTGGATAAGGAAAGGCTTTCGTTTCGCTTTGTTGTCGCTTCCTTGGAGGTCGTTGTCAATGTCACACCAGCAATAATCAGAAGCGCACCGAGGAGCTGTACTGACGTGACGGGCTTGGCAAGCAGGAAAAAACCGAAGAGCATGGCGATAAAAGGCTCCAGATTGGAGAACATCGCCGCTTTGGCGGCACCGACCTTTTGCAGCTGACTATTCCAGATCAAGGTGACGATCCCGTGCATGACGACAGCTGTCACGAATAACAGAAGCCACGAAGAAAGCTGAAGACTGACGGTCGCTGCAGGTGCGCTGATCAGAACGAACGGCAGCATCGAGCCAACCCCTATGAGATTGGATGCAAGAGTCGTGACGAGCGGCGGCAGTCGATGGCCAAGCAGTCGAACGAGGATAATCGAGATGGCAAAGGTGATCATCGTCAAAAAGATCCACAGGATGCCAGCGTCAAAATGCAGCTCGGCTCCGTTGTAGATGACGAACAGAACGCCTGCGGTACCGATGACAGAGCCGATCGCCATGCGCGGGGTCAGGGACTCCTTCAGAAATATTGCTGCCAACATTGCCGTGACGATTGGAGTCAAAGCCAATACAAGCGCAGAAGTGGTCGGATCAGCCGAGACAAGACCTTTGTAAAAGGACCACTGGTTGATGAAGACACCGACGATCCCGAGTGTGCCGAGCAGCAGCCAATCCGTCCGTGATAGAGTGGGCATCGAAAGGCGGCCGCGAGCCCAGATGAGCAAAAAGATCGTGATGAACAGCAAGCGCAAGGCGGATAAAAGCAAGGGGGAGAACTCTGAGACAAGCATTTTGCCGAACACAAAGTTGCTCCCCCATGCCGTGACGCAAAAGATGAGCAGAAGATAGGAGCGCAGCATGTGACATTCTTTCCTTCCGAAGTGCAGCTAAGTACGGGCTTTCGTGCGCATGTAGTGCTTGTGTACGCTGGCAATGCACAAATAAAGGAGCAGGACGAGGGCCGTGACAGACGACGCGATCCAGATCGCTTTCATGTTGTCCACGTACAGCCTGCTGATGTACCCGCTCGCAAGCCCGGCAATGGCACTGATGATGATGAAATTGCTCGCTCTGCCCCTCGTCAGGATGATGACGATCACGGGCAAGAACAGCGAGGCGTAAATAATGCCAAAGAAAAAGAGAAGGTCGAGCAGAGTCGGCGTAAAGTACAACGTCAGACAAAAGGAGACTGCACCAGTCACGATTGCGAGGGTGTAGCCGAGACGAATTTTTTGCCGCTCACTCGCTTCCGGTCGAAACAGCTGATAGACGTTGTTCACCATGAGGCTGATCATCGAGTGCAGCCCGGCTCCGAAGGCAGAGGTGATGGCGCCAAAGGAACAGAGCACGAAAAGCACGAGCAAAAACAGTGTATCGATCTTTCTGACAAGCTCAAACAACAGGGAAAAGATGTCATGAAAGCCGCCGGAAAACAGCACGATGAAGATCATGGCCGAAAAGGCGAGGGGGATTGTAGCAAAGATCAAGCCAGACAAGAGAAAGGTAGGGACGACTTTTTTCTCCTCCATCATATAGAGCCGCTGCCACGTCGCCTGATCGACGAATACCTGCCCGAAGCCGATCAGCACGCCTGTCACGATGAAGAGCATTCCCTCGTGATTGTTCAGCACTAACAGGTACGGATGATAGAGCCGCAAGCCGTTGAAGACGTGCTCGACCCCTTTTCCGATAAAAAAGTAAACCGGAATCAAGATCGCCGTGGCAAAGGTGATCACGATCTGCACATTCGCAAAACGATGAATGGTTCGAATGCCGCCAATACCTGCAAACAGGACACAGAAGACAAAAAAACAGAGCAGGCCCAGAGGGATCGGCAAGCCGAACAGGATGTTCAGCAGCACGCCGCCAGCCATGCCTTGGACAAACATGCCCTCGATGCTGGTGATGAGCAGAATAGCGATCATGGCCCAATAACCAAAGGGATGCAGCTTGCTGCGCATGTAGTCACCGATGGTCATTCCGCCAGCCAAATCACTGCGGACTTTGCGGCCGAGCCAGCCAAAGGCGATCAGGGCAAAAGCACCCATCAAAGAGAAGCCGATTCCACCGAACATGCCGTATTTGACCAATGCTTCCGGGGAGCCAAAGATGGTATTTCCCGTCACCCACCTGGCGAGGATGGAGACGACACCTAGTCCGATGCCGATATGAAAAGCGCCTAAGACGTACTCGCGAAAGGATTGGTAGGTCAAGATGCATTCCCCTTGTCCCGGTATTCTTTAGGCGTTTTCCCCACGACTTTGCGAAAAATTGTACTGAAGTAATGCTGGCTGTTAAAGCCTGTCCGTTCGGCTACCGTCGAGATGCTCCAGTCCGGATGGGCGAGCAGAAACTTTTTCGACATCTGAATCCGGTACTGCATCAAGTATTCGGAAAAGGAGACGCCAACCTCCTCGTGAAAACGCCGGCTGAGGTAGGTCGGGTTGATGTGCACCTCTGACGCAAGATCGGCCAGGTTGAGCTTCTCCGCAAATTTCTGGTGGATGATGTTCATCGCGTCTGTAATGATTCGCGTGTAGGCAGCCAGAGCAGGGCTTTTCTGATACTTTTGCAGGATCTCCACCAGCTCACTCTCGATGACCGGCTTGGTCAAATAGTCTTCCACGCCGAGTCGGATCGATTGCTTGGCGTAGTGAAAATCCTGATAGGCAGTGACAATGATCAGATCGATGTCACTATGCTGGGCACGCAGCTCTTCGCCTAAGGCGAGGCCGGATTTTCCAGGAAGATTGATATCCAGAAAGGCGAGATGAAGAGGCACCTTCTGGCTGATCGCCATGGCCTGACTACCATCCGCTGCCTTGTATAGATTCCACAAGGGAAACATGGGCTGAATCAGAAACTCGAGCTGATCCAGCTCCAACGGTTCATCATCCACTAACAGCACGTTCATCCTCTCACCTCACTCTCATAGGGGTCGCATAATACAAAAGGCCATACGACCAGCACCTGCGTTCCGCCTTCTTCTATAGGGGATAAAGACAGCTGGGCATGGTCCCCAAAGCATAAGTGCAGCCGTCGGCGGATGTTGTCCAAGCCGTGGCCGCTCTTTTCCAGCTGAGGTTCCTCTGTCGGGGGAGCCTCATGAGAGAGGTCTTCCATGCCCGAAGATCCGTTATCGATGACTTCGAGACGGACTTCTTCGTCTTCTGAGCTGATTCGGATCTCTAGAAGCGCCTCTCCCATTTTGCGCTCCAGTCCGTGCTTGAAAGCATTCTCGACTAAAGTCTGCAGGACGAACGGAGGGATGCAGGCAGATAACAGATCATCCGCGCAGTCGAGCTGGATGGAGAGGCGGCTGCCAAAACGCAGCTTCTGAATCTCCAAATATTGCTCGGTGTAGTCGATCTCTCTTTGCAGCGAGATGAGCGGCTCCGTCGACTTGTACTTGAATTTGAGAAACTGGGACAATACCTCGAGTGCACGCACCAGCTCGCGCGTCCGGTTCAGCCTGGCCAGACTGAGGATGACATTCAAGGTATTGAACAAAAAATGAGGCTGGATTTGCTGATTCAGCTGGTTGTACAAGGCTTGCTGCAGCTCTTTCTCCAGCTCGATTTTCACGTTTCGATTTTCCAACAGGTCGATCCGCTTCTCAAAAATAAACAGAAACAATAAAGCAATAGCTCCTATGATAGGAGCCAAAATGAAGAACAGAATGAGCAACGTGAAACCTTCAAAACTAATCATGAGATCCCTTCTGTACGATGATTTCTCACTTGATTTGCTACAGTCCATCATAGCATGAGGAAGGTGTTGCTTTTCATTTTTAACGTAAAAGAATATAAAAACATGAACGTTTTTATATTCTGGAGCGCATAACGAAGTACCTCAGCGTCCGCATCTGGCATTACGGCGGTGAAACTTTCCGATAAAACGCGGTCGCTCCTCCATGAACATGCCTCGGTAGAGGTTTTTTATCAATTTTAATGATTTATTGTTCAACGAGATGGCATGCGACCTGGTGTGTGGAATGCAGGCTCGTCAGGCCAGGTACTTCTGTCTTGCAGCGCTCAACCGCAAAAGGGCAGCGTGTGTGGAAACGGCAGCCCGTTGGCGGGTTGATCGGTGAAGGAACATCGCCGCGCAGGATGATTCGCTCCTGTTTCTTGGTCACATCTGGTACCGGTATCGCCGAAAGCAACGCTTGGGTGTACGGATGCTTCGGGCTGTCGAACAGCGATTTTTTATCCGCGATCTCTACGACTTTACCCAGATACATCACCATGACGCGATCGGAAATGTGACGCACGACACCGAGGTCATGGGAGATGAACAAATACGTCAGCTTGAACTGGCGCTGCAGACTTTTCAGCAGGTTCAGCACCTGCGCCTGGATGGAAACGTCCAAAGCAGAAACGGCCTCGTCACAGATGATCAGCTTGGGCTGCATCGCGAGGGCACGGGCGATCCCGATCCGCTGGCGCTGTCCGCCGGAGAATTCGTGCGGGAAACGGTCGATCTGATCCGGGCGAAGACCTACGTAGCTGAGCAGCTCGATGATGCGCTCACGGCGTTTGTTCGCAGGAATGACGTTTTGGATCGCCAAAGCTTCTCCAAGAATCTGGGAAACGGATTGCCTTGGATTGAGCGAAGCGAACGGGTCCTGGAAGATGACCTGCAGATCTTTTCGCATGTCGCGCATTTGCGATTTGGACATGGCGAGCAGGTCTTTTCCTTCGAACAATACAGAGCCACTCGTCGGTTCATCCAGGCGCAGAATCGCACGTCCCGTCGTGGATTTCCCGCAGCCGGATTCGCCAACGATGCTGAGCGTCTCGCCCTCAAAAATGGTGAAGCTGATATCGTCTACCGCTTTTACATGGTTGACAGTACGGCCAAAAATGCCGCCTTTGATCGGAAAGTGCTGCTTGAGATTGTTTACCTGAAGCAACGGTTTTTTCTCGTTTGGAGCGAGTCCAGTCATGTGTTATACCCCCGTTTCCGTAGCCATCTTCGTTTGTCCATCCCATTCCGGAGTGTACATCCAGCACCGTACCTGGCTGCCGTCTGCTTGCTCGAGAAGCTCAGGCAAGCGAGTCTCGCATAGCGGTGTCGCATGCGGACAACGAGGGGCAAAGCGGCAGCCCAGTGGCATGTTGAACGGGCTTGGAACATTCCCTTTGATCGCCTGCAGCTCTTCCACGTCTTCATCGAGGCGGGGGAGGGAGTTCATCAGGCCGATCGTATACGGGTGGCGAGGGCTTTCAAACAGGTTTTTCGCAGTGGTGTACTCCACGACTTTTCCTGCGTACATAACGGCCACGCGATCACACGTCTCCGCAACAACGCCGAGATCGTGGGTGATCATGATGATGCTCATGCCGAGCTCTATCTGCAGCTTTTTCATCAGCTCCAGGATTTGCGCCTGGATCGTTACATCCAGTGCAGTGGTAGGCTCGTCAGCGATGAGAATTTCCGGACGACAAGCGAGTGCCATGGCGATCATTACGCGCTGACGCATACCACCGGACAGCTCATGCGGCTCTTGTGTAGCCCGTTTTTCCGGTGAAGGGATCCCGACAAGCCTCAGCATTTCCACGGCTTTATCCCAAGCTTCCTTTCGTCCCATGTTCTGGTGCAGTCGCAATACCTCAGCGATTTGCTCACCCACGGTATATACCGGATTAAGCGAGGTCATCGGCTCCTGAAAAATCATCGAGATTTCGTTGCCGCGAATGGCACGCATTTCCGGCTCGGATCTTTTCAGCAGGTCTTGGCCTTTGAAAAGAATTTCTCCTCCTACAATTTTTCCCGGAGGACTGGCAATCAATCGCAAAATCGAAAGGGATGTGATACTTTTTCCACAGCCTGATTCGCCAACGAGACCGAGCGTCTCTCCCTTGTTCAGAGAGAAATCAACGCCATCGACGGCCTTGCTGACACCATCGTCTGTAAAGAAGTGCGTTTGCAGATTGCGAACGTCCAGGATTTTTTCTTGTTGTCCCGGCATGGTGCTCCCTCCTTAGTTCAAGTCAATTCGTTTATTGAAATAGCGATACAGGACATCGACGAGCAGGTTGACGAAAACGAAGATAATGGAGGCGATCAGGACGCCGCCCTGGACGACTGGCAGATCGCGCATGCGGATCGCGTCGACGATCAAACGACCCAAGCCGTTAATCGCAAAGACGGATTCGACGAGAACCGTACCGCCGAGCAGGTAACCGAATTGCAGACCGACTACAGTGATGATCGGGATGAGCGCGTTTTTCAGGGCGTGCTTGTAAACAATGACTGTCTCGCGCAGACCTTTTGCTTTCGCTGTACGAATGTAGTCTTGGCGAACGACATCCAGCATACTGGAGCGAGTCATCCGTGCCACGATAGCGGCTCCCCCTGCTCCGAGTGTGATAGCTGGCAGGATCACGTGCTTCCATGTACCCCAACCGGCTACAGGCAGAAGATGCAGTTTGACCGAGAAGTAGTAGATCAGGCTCAGACCGAGCCAAAAGCTTGGCAAGGATACCCCGAGCAGGGCGACGATCATGATCGTGATATCAGCAGCAGAGTATTGCTTGGTCGCGGAGATGATACCGGCGATCATACCGAGAACGATGGTGACAAAAATACTGGCGATGGCAAGCTCGATCGTAGCGGGCAGACGAGCCATGATCTCGTCAAACACGGGCAGATTCGAACGCAGAGAAGTTCCCAGATCACCAGCGAAAACATCTGTTACATAATGGAAGTACTGAACCATGACAGGCTGGTCAAGACCGAGCTGTGTGCGGATATTGGCAATCGTTTCTGCAGAAGCGCCTTCCCCTGCGAGCAGGACAGCAGGGTCACCAGGGACCATCTGCATGATCAGGAAAACGACCAGAATCACACCGAGCAGGACGGGAATCATCTGCAGCAAGCGACGTATCAAGTAGACGAACATTGAGCATTCCCTCCTATTGTTTCATCCGTGGGTCGAGAGCGTCCCGCAGGCCGTCTCCGAAGATGTTGAAGCCGAGAACAAGCGTCGAAATGGCAAGCCCAGGGAACATGGCGAGGTAAGGAGCCGTGAACAAAAAGTCGCGTCCGTTACTCAGCATGGCACCCCATTCCGGCAGGGGAGGCTGTGCACCCAAGCCGAGGAAGGAAAGTCCGGCTGCCGACAGAATCGCTGTTGCAAGGCGCATGGTTGCCTGAACGATAATCGGTGACAGAATGTTTGGAAAAATATGTTTGAAGATGATAGTGAAATCGCTGGCGCCCAGTGAGCGAATCGCATCGATGTACTCGAGCTTCTTCACGGTCAAGGTCGAACCGCGAACGATCCGGGCGAATACGGGAATGGAAAACACACCGACGGCGATCATCACGTTGAACAAGCTTGGTCCGAGTGCGCTTACAATTGCCAGAGAAAGCAGGATACCCGGGAATGCCAAGAGAACATCAATGACACGGGAGATAACCGTATCTACCCATTTGCCGTAGTAGCCAGCCAAGAGTCCGAGGATGATTCCAAAGAATGCTCCGATAAATACGGCGACAAAACCGACGGACATGGACAAGCGCGTGCCGTACAAGAGGCGGCTTAATACATCGCGGCCTTTGTCATCTGTTCCCATCCAATGTTCAGCGGATGGCGGCTTAAGCTTGCCCACCAGATCAATGGCATACGGATCATGTGGAGCGATGAGCGGTGCCAGCAGGGCGATCGCGATGTAGAACACAACGATAAAGCCGCCGACCATGGCAAGTTTGTTTTTGCGAAGCTTGCGATAAAAAGTGCGCCACCTGCCTGGGCGTGCAGCCGCAGTTTTGGGTGGAATGGCTTGATTGGTTGGCGTAGCGTACTCAACCTTCATGGTGCAACCCTCCTTTTGCTTAGTCCAAAGTTATCAGAAAAATGTATGAAGTAAAGGCAATTTGAACAACTCGTAAAAATAGTGAAAATAGACGTAAAGATTGTGCAAATCTAGTCTTTCCGCCTGCCTGATAATGGGGGAGAAAGGCTTGGAGAGAACCCAAAACAGAGAGGATGGATGGTGGATGGGCGTTACCTATTGGTTAACCAATGTTCGTTTAGAGACAGGCTATCGTCGGGATAACGGAGTCGTCAGCGGAACGGATGCTGCATTGTTTCACATTTTGATAAAAGACGGAAAATTTGCGCGGATCACGCCGGCGACAGAGGTGCTATCCGACGGAATCGACCAGCGCGATGCAGGCGGACTCTTGGCACTGCCTTCCTTTGTGGAGAAGCATGTGCATCTCGACAAGACGTTGCTGGGCGAAGAATGGCGTGCGGTGATTCCAGTCGCAAACATCATTGAGCGCTGCGAAATCGAAAAGCGTGTGCTTCCCGGATTGCCGACTACCACGCAGGAGCGTGCGGAAAACCTGCTCGCGGTACTGCTCTCGTACGGATCTACGCACGTACGCACACATGTAGACATTTATCCAGAGGTGGGCATTGCCAATCTGCTGGAGGTCCAAAAAGCACTTGAGACTTACAAGGACCGCGTCTCCCACGAGATCGTGGCATTTCCGCAGCATGGTCTCTTGCGTACAGGAGCAAAGGGCTTGCTGCGCGAGGCATTGGCGCAGGGAGCGACACATGTCGGGGGGGTAGACCCTGCGATGGTGGATGGCGATATCGAGGAATCACTGCATCAGATGATCGATCTGGCAGTAGAGGCAAATGCGGGAGTAGACCTGCATCTGCACGATCCGGGACACCTCGGAACGTTTACCATGAAGCGCTTGGCGGCGATGACCGTAGAGGCTGGCTTGCAAGGGAAGGTGGCGATCAGCCACGCATTTGCACTGGGTGACATTCCTGCGCCGGAAGCGGAAGAAATGGCGACGATTCTGAGTGAGGCAGGTATTACGATCATCACGAGCGTGCCTTACAGCCGCGTGATCCCGCCCGTTCCTTTGCTGCATCAAAACGGCGTCGACGTAGCCGTTGGTTGCGACAACATTTTCGATACATGGCAGCCGTACGGAAACGGGGATGTGCTGGAGCGTCTGTGGAGATTGGCTGAACGCTCCCGTTGGCTGGATGAGCTGTCCCTGTCCCAATCGCTGCGCTTTATTACAGGAGGCAAAACGACGCTGGACGCAAATGGTACACAGCTGTGGCCTGCAGTAGGTGGAGACGCCAGCCTAGTATTGGTTGAGGCGAGCTGCACCGCAGAAGCAGTGGCGCGTCGTGCGGACCGCAAAGCCGTATTCTTCAAGGGCAAACTGGCAGCTGGAGCCCTTGATGCTGTGAACGCTGAGGAGGCTTGATCGGACATGCCGTCCCCGTATTGGATTGTCAATGCTCGCTTGGAGTGCGGATACGAGAGAGAGCGAGGTGTGATCTGCGCGACCAAGACGGAGCTTTGCGATTTGCTGATTGAAAATGGAAAGATCAGCCGGATAGTGCCTTCCAGTGAGATTTTGGAGGATGGTCTGCCGAAAAAGGATGCCTGTGGACTGCTGATCCTGCCGTCGATGGCGGAGAAGCACATCCATTTGGAAAAGACCTACTACGGTGGACCTTGGAAGGCGACCACGCCGGTAAAAAACTTGTTTGAACGGCACGAGGAAGACAAGGGATTGTTACCTAGATACTTGCAGCAATCGCGACAGGGGGCGGAAAACATCCTGTCCTTGCTAGTAGAGACAGGAGTCACCCATGTACGCACGCATTGCCACGTTGACCCGCAGGTAGGGCTTGGTTTTTTGGAAGGCATGCTCGGAGCATTTGAAACCTACGCAGGAAGACTGTCGCATGAGATTGTAGCTTTTCCTCACTACGGCATGCTTCGTACAAACGCGGCAGACAGCGTGCGGGAAGCGCTCAGGAATGGGGCGACACACGTAGGCGGTGTCGATCCTGGCGGGGTAGACGGAAACATCGAGAAGTCGCTTGTGACCATGATGGAGCTGGCAGTTGAGGCCGATGCGGATATCGATATGCATTTGCATGACCCGGGCCATCTCGGAACATTTACCATCAAGCGCTTGGCGGCGCTGACAGAAGAAGCGGGCTGGCAGGGCCGCGTCACGGTCAGTCACGCGATGGGCCTGGGAGATGTGTCCGTAGAGGAAGCGCGGGACATGGCACAGCAGCTAGCAGCTCTGGGCATTTCGATCGCCTCTACCGTGCCGATCAATCGCCCTACGATTCCCATTCCTTTGCTGCAAGCTGCTGGAGTCGCCGTCTTGCTTGGCAACGACTCGTTGACGGATAACTGGACGCCTTTCGGATCAGGGGATCTTCTGGAAAAAGCGGGGCGCCTGGCGGAACGTTTTCGTCTGACGGATGAGCGCTCGTTGGGTGTCGCTCTCGGATATGTTACAGAGGGAAGAATTCCGCTTGACGAGGAGGGCAACCGGATTTGGCCGCTAGTAGGAGATGAGGCCAGCTTGATGGCAGTCGAGGCGACCTGCTCGGCAGAAGCGGTGGCGAGGAGAGCCCAACGCCGTGTCGTGCTGTACCAAGGAAATCGTATCTCCGGTGAGTGGTAGATAGATCATCATACAAAGAAAGGGTGTCAGGATAGATGTCTACAGGCTATTGGATCACCAACGTCCGCTTGGAGAGCGGATACCGCAAGGAAAATGACAAGATTGTGGCTACGGAAACACAGGTCGCACATCTTTTGATCGAAGACGGCAAAATCGCGCAAATCGCATACGGAGCATTGCCGCAGACGGAGCTCGCGAAGCAGGACGCTGCTGGACTTCTGGCTTTGCCCAGCTTCCGCGATATGCACATCCACATCGACAAGACCTATTATGGCGGCCCGTGGAAAGCAGTAACGCCGATCAAGACCATTTTGGATCGCCTGTCGGAAGAAGCTACCCTCATGACGCAGCTCTTGCCGACAGCACAGGAACGCGCGGAGAAAATGCTCGCTCTCTTGCTCTCTTCGGGAACGACGCATGTTCGCTCGCACTGCAACATCGATCCATATATCGGACTGAAAAACCTGGAGGCAACGCTGGCTGCGATCGAGACCTTCAAAGGCAAGCTCAGCTGCGAGATCGTGGCATTCCCGCAGCAAGGGCTTTTGCGCAGCAACCAGGTGGAGAACATCCGCGAGGCATTGAAAATGGGCGCGACTTACGTTGGCGGTGTCGACCCAGCTAATGTGGATCAGAACATCGAGAAGTCGCTCTCAACTGTGTTTGAACTGGCCGTTGAGGCGGATGCGCCAATCGATTTGCATCTGCACGATCCTGATTACTTGGGGATTTTTACATTCAAGCGTCTGGCAAAAATGACGGAGGACGCGGGATGGAAAGGAAGAGTCACGATCAGCCACGCCAACTCATTGGGAGACATCAGCCTGGCAGAAGCAGCAGAGGTAGCGGAAATGCTGGCAGAGCAAGGCATCTCCATCACCAGCACGGTTCCCGTAATCAAACCGACCATCCCGATCCCCTTGCTGCATGAAAAAGGTGTGTCGGTTTCTCTTGGGGACGACAGCATCACAGACCACTGGTCGCCATTTGGCCAAGGGGACAGCTTGGAGAAAGCAGGCCGCCTCGCAGAGCGATTCCGCATGCAGGACGAGCGATCTCTCTCGCAAGCGCTGGGCTTTATCACGGGCCACAAGACGCCTTTGGACAAAGAAGGCAACCGTCAATGGCCAAACGTTGGTGACGATGCCGACATCGTCTTCCTCCATGCAGCATCTGCGGGAGAAGCAGTGGCACGTCGCTCCAAGCGCCAAGCTGTGATGTTTAAAGGTAAGGTCGTTCACGGTTCTTTGTAAGCAGCTGTTTAGAAAGCGTTAAAATAAGAGAGATGGGTGTCTCCAGAAGCAGTGGAAGCTGCTGAAGAGGCACCCTTTAGATTTTTACATGAGATTGCATATCTTCTCCAAAACAGTAACTTTATGTTTGCTGTAACCGTCTAATAATAGATAGGGAAAAGACAACGAGAGGGGACAGAGCGGATCACCATGGATGTGGTATGGAAATGGGGTAGTGTTTTCGGAACGAGCATGCTGGAACTGTGGGCAGCCATTCCGCTTGGTTTTGCCCTGCAGCTTCCCGCGGTAGTAACCGGCATCCTCAGTGCTATCGGAGCGATTGCGAGTGCCGGCATTGTCATCTTCTTGGGAGGATCACTTCGCAGCTGGCTAATCAAGCGTTTTGAGAAAAAAGGAAAAAGGCAAGGGCGGATGGTTCGCATTTGGGACAAATATGGAGTGATCGGACTTGGATTAGCTTCGCCGTTGATCACGGGTGCCCCACTGGGAGCGGCGATTGGGATATCGCTCGGTGCCCCGACAGGTAAGCTAATGTGGTGGATGTCGGTTGGCATTGTGATCTGGAGTGTAATCCTAACCGCTGCTGTATCCTTTGGCTTTCTCCAATTTTTTCAGTAATCGTGTACAAGAAACACAAAAACCCGCTCATGCGGGTTTTTCTCCTGCTGAAAACAGGGAGCGCTATATACATACGTTCTTCTGCCAATTTACGGAGTCTCTATGTTCCCCCTTGTTTCAAGGGAGGAGCCCGTGTTATCGTGGTCGCTCCGATTTTTTAGCTAATTCTGCCCAACTCGTATAGTCGTGAACAGCAAATCCTGCAAAGCTTGAAAAGCTAGAAAGCTGCTCCCTTGCAATTTGCAGCTCGGATTCCATCGCTCCTGTACTTAATTCATAAAACGAAGTGAAATCGCCTTCCGAATTCGGGGCTGTTTCCACTGCAATAATCACTTTCCTTTTGAGGGTGTGTGCTTCTCTCAGGATGGCATTGGCGTTGGCAACGATCCCATCTCTCCCTAAAGCCGTGTTCCGATAATCCATAATGACGAGTGTATCGGCTTTCTCCAGCAGCCATGCGCTAAAGCTGTAGCTGGAGTCGGGGACTTTAACCATGGGAAGCCAGAAAGGGACATCCAGGGTCAGCTTCATGCTGCTTGCTTTTGCCTCCCGCTCAATCAAACGCATATTGTCCATCCACTGCAGGGCGACCTGCTGCTGGTTCGTCTTCCATTCAGGCAGCAAATAAGGCTCAATATCGAAGTGAAGACCTGCGAATTGCGCCTCTGGTTCCACGCTTTCATTAAAGGCTTTTACCCAGGAAATGAATGTGCGGATCTGGCCTTGATATTCGGGAAGAGCCCACTGCGGCCGCCCTGCGAGTGCTTCTACTTCAATCTGCTTTTCCTTTGCCTGTCGAATGAATTGCTCGTAGTAGGAGGAAGGTACACTTTTATCAAATTGAAGGTAGAGCGAGGTCACTTGATTTTCGCTGGCAAACGCCAAAATCTTATCCGGCTCTGTTTGGATGAGTGTAGCATCCCAAATCCACGTTCCTTGCTGAAAGTGCGTCGTCACGTTAACCAGATTACGCTCGGCTTCCCAAGTGATTCCGGCGCCAAGGGCTTCGCCAATGAAGCGAAGAGGTACCATCGTGCGGCCGTTCCTAATCATCGCAGGGGCATCTAATGCGACGGATTTCCCATTCACCAGAGCATGATTTTGATCAATCGAGAGCAGGATCGTGGTGTCATTTTTCTTGAGGGTTACTTGCTTCGACTGCTCATTCCATTTCACACTCAGTCCAAGCGCTTCCGCCAGAAACCGCGCTGGAACCATCGTCCGATCCGTCCCCGGTTCAACAAAAGGAACGGCATCGGGAAATGTTACCGTCTCTCCATTTACCGCGATTAGAACTGGGGAAGCGGAGAAAGCTGGCATAGAGTTAACCGTACCGAGCAGGGCAACCAGCATGAAGGCTAACACGAGTTTATACTTCATAGATAGGAACCTCGTATCTTCCAATTTGCTCGCTCACCTACAATCTGCGCAGGAAGCGTCCCTTAATTGTACGATAATCCACACGTCATCCGCCTGATTACAAGGTTGCCCATCCGCTTCGTACTTCGGACCTGATTTGTACTCAGTTTTGAAAGAGAAGCAGGAAATGGATAGTCGCAAGAAGTCCCATGGGGTAAATTATGGTTCTCGAAAAGGTATTTTTAAGTCCATTACGGGGGTGCTTTTCAAAAAATAGGTGTAGGATCGCATGTATGATAAAGAATGAATCTAGGACCCAAAAAGTAACCGTCTGATATTTACTAAAAAGGAAACAGAGAATGATTGTGTAAAGCGGAAGGTGAATAAACGTGAAGACTCGATAAGCTTTAGATTCTTCCATATCCTTTAGCACGATAAACAATTTCCACTCAGACCGTCTAATCGCATCCATTTCGTGCAGGAGAAATAGAGAAAAGTTAAACAAGAAAAACACCAGCAAGAAACTAGGCATTGACAAACCTCCTACCATTTTCTTACTAGATGGTACTAAACTTCCATAAATAAAGAGGTCAAATAGAAAATTGATCACAACATTATCACATTTTGGGAAACCTGTGTCCGGATGACGAGGCTGCTCGGGAAGCCAGACGCCAAAAAAAAGCGGCAGCCTTGTGCCCCAATAGGCTCCAAAGCTGCCGCTACCAAGCCAAAGCAATCGAAAAAAAAGCAACGCCAGAGAAGAATTTTTCCAGGCGGAGCGACTGTGGAGTCCGGCCCAGCGGAGCGACGGCTGGCGGGCAAAAGAAACGCAACCTGTAAACGCAGCGAAGCGGCTACCCCTTTTGCGTATCCCCGCCAGACGTTGCGCAGCGACCAGTGAATCCCCCAGCGGGACGGAGCCTGGAGCGAAGAATGGAAAAATTCTTCTCCCCCCGGAAGCCGCCTTTCAGAAAAAAGCGCCCCCCTGAACCCGCCCTCACAATGCTACCAAGCCAAAGCAATCGAAAAAAAGCAACGCCAGAGAAGAATTTTTCCAGGCGGAGCGACTGTGGAGTCCAGCCCAGCGGAGCGACGGCTGGCGGGCAATAAGAAACGCAACCTGTAAACGCAACGAAGCGGCTACCCCTTTTGCGTTTCCCCGCCAGACGTTGCGCAGCGACCAGTGAATCCCCCAGCAGGACGGAGCATGGAGCGAAGAATGGAAAAATTCTTCTCCCCCGCGGAAGCCACATTTCAGAAAAAAGCGCCCCCCTGAACGCGCCCTCACAATGCTACCAAGCCCAAGCTATCGAAAAAAAGCAACGCCAGAGAAGAATTTTTCCAGGCGGAGCGACTGTGGAGTCCAGCCCAGCGGAGCGACGGTTGGCGGGCAAAAGAAACGCAACCTGTAAAAACGACGAAGCGGCTACCGCTTTTGCGTTTCCCCGCCAGACGTTGCGCAGCGACCAGTGAAACCCCCAGCGGGACGGAGCCCGGAGCGAAGAATGGAAAAATTCTTCTCGCCCCGGAAGCAACTTTTTAAGATAGCTCCCCCAAAACGATACACCCCTTAAACATAACAGCTGGACGACGAGAACGTCTCGCCACGGCTTCTGCCGAGCAGCTCGCTTCAGCAAAAACGATGTTTGCTTCGTCCCCAACCTTTGGCCAGAGACGATTTCCTTCTTTGTCCAATGTCGTTTTTCCACCGGTAATGAAGAACAGCGACTGAACAAGAGAACGCTCATCTACCCAACGGTATCGCTCCACAAGACGGTTCAGCTTCTCCAGCATGTCCCCGGTGCCATAAGGAGACCAGGAATCGTAGAAGCCATCGTAGCCAAGAGCGACGCGAACGCCTTTTTCATGCAGGATGGGTACAGGCGGCATCGGACGATTAATCGGAACCGTCGTCATAATCTGCACACCATTTTGGGCGAGACGGTCTGCCATTTCCGCGCTTTCCTCAGGGGAGACATCACCCAGGGCAAAAGCGTGACTAATCGCCATCCGGTTTTGCCAGCCAGCTTCTTCTGTCAGATCCATGATACGCTTGATTGTATAGAAGCCAAGTGTACCGGGATCGTGCAGGTGGATATCGACATCTGCATTGGCTTCAAGCGCGATGTCCATCATTTCGCGCAGGGAGCCTTCCAGCTCGTTATCGATGCCAGCAGGATCCAATCCGCCGACGTGGGTTGCCCCTTCGCGCATAGCCTGTCTCATGAGATCGCTAGCCTTCGTACGAAGCAGGCCTTGCTGCGGGAACGCCACGATTTCGTAGGTCATTTTGTCGCTGTAGGATTCGAGGGCTTTACGTACACCCTCGAGGTTTTTCAGCCCGATAAACGGATCGATATTGACATGCGTCCGCACATGAGTTGCGCCGCCCGCGAGCAGCCAGGAGAGCATGGCTTGTGCACGCTGCTTGGTCGTACCCGAGATCAGCGGCATTTCCTTTTCTTCAAACTGCAGACGATCGATGAGCTTTTTCGGAGGCAGACATGATTTCCAGGCTGCACCGGCATACGTTTTATCCAGATGATTATGCTTTTCTACAAATGAGGGGAGTGCCAAAAGCCCTTTTGCATCTTGGATCGGCAGCGTTGTGTCCAAAGGCTGCTCCGCCGACTCGATTCGCGCAATTCGTCCGTCTTCAACGAGCAAGTGAGACAGCTCCGTGAGCGTGTGGTCGACCCCATCGTCTCCCGTTTCAAAACCGCTGTCCAGGCGTACATTCGTTAACCAAAAAGCATTCGTCATGCAATGATCCGTCCCTTCGCATTCATCTCTATCCATAATCTCTCTTAGAGGAAACTCCTCACTAGTAAATTGTACGGAATATTTCGAACATCTAGGTTCAGGTTCTTTACTTTTTTTTGCATGATCTTTACGTATTGGGGGAAAGGTCGCTATTTTCGCGAAGGAGTAAAGATTGTGCAAATACAGGTAAAGCGAATGAAACACAGTTGCCAGAATATTTTATACGATAGCCTGAGGTAGGTCTGGACACATCGCTGGGAGAAAATACGAGGGGGAATCGCAGGATGAAAACGAAAGTCACAGCCAAATACGTGATCGGCTTTGATGGGGACGACCACATCATCATCCGCAATGGAGAAGTGGTATACGAGAATGACACGATTTTGTATGTGGGCCAAAAATACGAGGGACATGCCGATGAAGTGATTGACGCAGGAAACGCGGTGATCAGCCCGGGATTTATCGATTTGAATGCCTTAGGCGACATTGATCATGATATCGTGCATTTGGAGGTACCTGCCAGCCGATCGAAAAATCTGCTCTGGTCCGAGCAGTATTACGAGAGTGGCTACCATGAAGTCATGACTCCGGAAGAAGAGGCGTTCAAATCCTTATATGCCTACAGCCAGCTGATCTTAAATGGCGTGACGACTGCGATGCCGATCACATCCGTCTTTTACAAGCGTTGGGCGGAAACGTACGAGGAGCTGGCGGCAGCAGCCAATCATGCAGGTCGCTTGGGTCTGCGGATGTACATGGGGCCAAGCTATCAGTCGGGGATGCGTGTGGTCAAAGAAAACGGAGAAATCGAGGTACTGTGGAACGAAGAAGAAGGTCGTGCTGGACTTGAGCGCGCCGTTCAGTTCGTCAAAGATTTCGATGGAGCGCATAACGGCCTAATCCGGGGAATGCTCGCACCAGAGCGCATCGAGACGCAGACACCGGAAAACCTGATCCAAACAAAACGATACA
The DNA here is from genome assembly GCF_046622605.1 of Brevibacillus centrosporus. Classification (NCBI taxonomy): domain Bacteria; kingdom Bacillati; phylum Bacillota; class Bacilli; order Caryophanales; family Paenibacillaceae; genus Brevibacillus; species Brevibacillus centrosporus. The sequence continues at coordinate 1,732,601 of NZ_CP176856.1, forward strand.
GTGAAGAGCTGGGCTGTCCGATTCGTCTGCACGCAGCACAGGGCAGCTTTGAATACAGCGAGATGCACCGCCGTCACAACATGTCACCTGTTCAGTTCCTGCACAGCATCGGTTTCCTGGGGGAGCGTACGGCCATTCCGCACGCTCACTACGTTCCAGGGTACAGTGGCGCGACGATCGGAGAAGGGGACGACCTCGCGATTTTACAGGAGACGGGTACGACCGTCATTCATTGCCCACTGGTAATTGGACGTCACGGAGATGCGCTGGAGACTTTTGCGCGCTACAAGCGTCGTGGTATCAACATCGCGATCGGTACGGACACCTTCCCGCCAGACTTTATTCAAAACATCCGTACGGCAAGCATGTTCTCCCGCCTTCTGGAGAGAGATGTCACCGATTCGTCTTACGCAGATATTTTCCGTGCAGCTACTTTGGGGGGAGCTCGCTTCCTCGGCAGAGAGGATCTTGGTAGACTGGCGCCGGGAGCAAAAGCGGATTTGATCGCAATCGACCTGGACGGCTTCCACTTGGGACCAATCGAAGACCCGATTCGCACACTGATCATGTCGGGCTCAGGCCGCGACGTCAAGCTGTCGATCATTAATGGACGTGTCGTCATGAAGGACCGCCTGATTCCAGGGCTCGATCTGGAGGAAATCAAGGCAAGAGGACAGCGCTACTTTGAAAAAATGAAACTGGGCTACGTTGAGAGAGACTACCAGCAGCTCGGTGAAGAGGAGCTGTTTATGCCTTCGTTTCGCGTTCAAAAGTAGGAAGCCTCAATCGAGCTAAATAAAAACACAAGCACAGCCTCGCTTCGAAAGAGCAGGCTGTGCTTTTTTGCAGGTAGGTAGAGTCAGTCAAAGGGTTTTTATGCAAAATATTGAAAAAATGATGAGCAGAAAGGTATAATCAATGCTTATGAGGAGGGGAGCTCCGTGAAAGACCACAAATGGATTGAGCGTAACGGAAAACGTTTATCTGCAATGATTCACATGCCTGAATTAGTAGTAGAAAACCCACCAGTCGTTATTCTTTGTCACGGGTTTACAGGGGAAAAAGTCGGAGGCAATCAGTTCGTATTAGGTCTGGCAAATGCGGTGGAAGCTGCAGGCTTTGCAGCCGTTCGATTTGACTTCTCCGGCTCTGGGGAAAGTGCAGGAGAATTTGCTCGTGATACGACCATTTCCGGATGGAAGGATGACCTGAACACAGTCGTGGAATGGGTCCATGAGCAGCCAGCTTTTCAAAAGTCTCCGATCTATGTGCTCGGCCATAGTTTGGGAGGGTGCATCGCTTTGCTTCACGATGACACGAAAATACCGGTAGCAGGAAGAATTGCTCTTGCTCCAGTCATCCATCCCAGGGAAAACTTCCATGACATCATCTTGGGCCCTGAGCTTTGGGCTGCGGCAGAGTCCGGAGAGACCATCTCACATTTTTATGGCAAAGCGATGTCCTTGCAGCCGGATTTTGTTCGGGATCTGATCGAGAAGGGACATGCTCCCATAAAGGCTTCTAAAAACTATGAAAATCCTGTACTCCTCATTCATGGAACAGCAGATACAGCGGTACCGGCAGAAGGCTCCGAGCAGTTTGCCCAAGCTTACGAGGGACGCGTCGACCTATTCTTGATGGAGGATGCGGACCATAGCTTCGCCCGACAAGTAGGGGAGCTGCAGGAGAAAATCGTAGATTGGCTTACAGAACAGAGCAATTCTTGAAAAGACGAAATGTTGATGGATCAAATGAATTTTTTCAAAAAGAGTCATTGACAAGGACAGCCAAAGCGAATAGAATTTCAAACAACAAGAACAACGTATAACGCGAAGAACGGGAACAGTAAGTGGTCTGATCTGTAAAGAGAGCTGCGGGACGGTGCGACGCAGTCAGAGAAGCCAGTGAAGCTCGCCCGGGAGCGGCAGGACTGAAATCGGATGTAGCGCTGCACCGAAGCCAGTAAGTCCTGACGGTTAACCTCCGTGATCGGGTCGTGCGGAACAGTTTGATTCCGTACATGAGGTGGACTTCTGGCGTAAGCTGGGGTCAACGAGAGTGGTACCGCGATAGACAAGGTCTGTCGTCTCTTCGATAGAGACGGCGGGCCTTTTTTGTTGGCAACTAAGGCTCCGCCAAGTTTTCTAAATTCCCAAAATAGCATAGAAACAAACGCGAAGAACGGGAGCTAGTAAAGCAAAACTTTTGTCCAGAGAGCTGCGGGACGGTGCGACGCAGTCAAGAGTAGCTTGAATCTCACCCGGGAGCGGCAAGGTTGAACCCCCTACTAGGGACGGTAGACCTTGACGGAATCACCCCACGTCATCGGGGTTATGAGGTGGATCCCCAGCGAAGGGGGATCAACGAGAGTGGTACCGCGGCAGCTGACAGGCCTGTCGTCTCTTGTATAGGAGACGGCGGGCTTTTTTTAACGTATAAGAATTTATAAGCGTAATGCTTATGAATTCTGGAGCGCATGGAAACGTTCCGCTAAAACGCGGTCGCTCCTCCATGGGATGGCCTCGATAGAGGTTTTCTTATTTCCGAAAAACAAAAACAACCTTTGAGGAGGCAATACCCATGACAAAACGAATCCATATTTTCGATACAACCCTGCGTGACGGCGAACAAGCGCCAGGAGCATCCCTGCATCCCGAGCAAAAGATCGTAATCGCAAAACAGCTGGCAGAACTCGGTGTGGATGTCATTGAGCCGGGCTTCCCGATTTCCAGCCCTGGTGATTTTATGGCGGTGCAACGAATTTCCCAAGAAGTGCATGGCGTCGAAATCTGTGGCTTTGCCCGCGCAGTGAAGGAGGATATCGATGCTGCCGTTCGCGCTACAGAGGCAGCTGAGCGACGCAGACTGCATATGTTCCTGTCTTCCTCCAACATTCATCTGGACTTCCAGCTGCGCAAGTCGCGCGAGCAAGTCATTCAGATTGCTCGGGAGATGATTGCTTACGGGAAGCAATTTGTGGACAGAATTGAGTTTTCCCCCATGGACGCGACACGTACAGGAGACGAGTTCCTGTTTGAAATGATCGAGGCGGCGATTGAAGAGGGGGCAACGATCATCAACATCCCGGATACAGTGGGATACGCACTGCCGGAAGAGTATGGGGCGATGTTCACCCGCGTCATGAAAAACGTCCGTGGCAGCGACAGAGTGGAGTTTAGCGCCCATTGCCACAACGACCTTGGCCTTGCCGTTGCCAACAGCCTGGCCGCGATCAAGGCGGGTGTGACACAGGTGGAAGTAACGGTAAATGGTGTCGGAGAGCGTGCAGGAAACTGCTCACTTGAGGAGCTGGTGATGGCGATTGAAACGCGCAAGGAAGCGTTGGATGCCGAGACGGGCATTCGTCCGGAGCATATTTACACGACTTCGCAAAAGGTCAGCCGTGCGATGAGCTTCCCAATCGCTTTCAACAAGCCGATCGTCGGCCGCAACGCTTTCCAGCACGAAGCGGGCATTCACCAGGACGGCCTGTTGAAAGAGCGCAGCACCTATGAAATCATGGACCCAGAGAAGCTGGGCGTGCCGCGCAACATGATCATTCTCGGCAAGCACTCCGGACGCCATGCGATCAAGCATCGTGTAAACGAGTTTGGCGTACAGCTGAATGAGGAACAGATGGAAGCCCTGTACAATCAATTCAAGGAGCTGGCCGACAAGCAAAAGGTGGTACAGGACCATCAGCTGCTCGAGCTGGTCGGACACACCGTCAACGCAGTGCTGGAGCCATTTACACTGGTCAATGCGCAGGTGCTGACCGGAACTTCCGGCAACCGGATGGCATCCTGCACGATCACAAACAACGTCACAAAAGAAGAGCAAACGTACTCTGGCACAGGCGAAGGTCCAGTCGAGGCTTTGGTGGCAGGCATCAAGCAGGCGCTGCCGATCGAAGTGGAGTTCACCGATATGGAGCTGTATTCCCTTTCTTCTGGAGAACACGCGACCGGGGAAGCGATCGTGACAGTCAGTGCAAACGGCAGTCATTTCAAGGGTGTTTCCGAGCATCGCGATGTGTTGATGGCAGTGGCACAGGCCTTTATGGCTGCGAGTAATCAGGCCGTACGAGACTACGAGGCGAGAGTCGCCATTCATGAGCAGGAGCAAGTGCTAGAAGCGTTTTTCTCTTGATTCACTATCCCAGGTTAATCGAGCAAGCCCAGTCTATAGGAGACTGGGCTTGTTTCATTCCGCCGCTTGTAGAGGGAGTGCGATTTTGATGCCGAGACCGCCTTTTTCCGGCAGGTACGCATGGATGCGGCCATCTTGCTTCTCGACCATTCCTTTGCAGATCGCAAGCCCGAGACCGCTGCCGTTTTTGACCTTAGACCGCGCTTTGTCTACGCGATAAAAAGGCTCAAATATTTTTTGCAGCTCTTCTTTAGGGACTCCTGGTCCGTTATCCTCCAGCTCGAATATCGCCATATCGTTTTCCGTATAGACGCGGAAAGAGATGTGAACCTCGGACTGTGTCGATGAGTGGTTGAGCGAGTTGTGAATGACGTTTGCAAAGACACGGCGAATGCGCTGTTCGTCTACGAATAGATTCGGATTTCCGGTAATGGAGCAGGAGCAGCTGAGCTTGGCAGAAAATGTCGGCAGCTCCTCTTCGTATTCCGAAGCGATCGATCGCACGAAAGAATGAAGTGGCACTCTCTTCCTGACGAGGAGAGGGTGATTGGCATTCTGTACGTACTCAGTGAGGTCCTGGGTCAGCTTTTCAATTTCCGTCGCTTTGCGGTAGATGATTTGGTAGTATTCCTGACGCTTTTCCTCCGATTGGACACGTCCTCGCATCAGACGCTCCATATACCCTTTGATCGAGGTGAGCGGTGTTTTTAGATCATGCGAGATTGCAGCCATGGCTGCAGACTGCCTGTGCTTTTCCAGGGAGAGGGTCTCATTGGCTTTTAGCAGGGAGCTGTAGATTTTTTCCCATTCCATCTCGTTCGGGTAGTGAGGAAAATCGGATTTGATGAGATCACTGTGCTTTTTGTAGAATGTCACGAGCGGCAGCATGGCTAACCTCCTACTATAGATGCCCAGGAAGACGGTTGACAGGCAAAAGAGCAAAACGGCTACGGCGAGAATGTGACTGGAAGACTGAACGGGCCGCAGCATATTCCAGGTGACGGGATGTGTAAAGGTAAAGTCGTACCGATGCTTTTGATCGGTGTACTGATCATCCTGCAGCGTGACTGAGAAAATGTTGTGCGACAGCGAATCAGCTGTAATGGATTTTCCCTTCTCACGGTCGAACATGCTGATGCGCATAGAGTGATCCTGCGCGTAGCTGTACAAAAATGTCCGAGTCTCGTCTGGCTTCCCACGGAATTCATTGATTTCGTTAATAAATTGGCGGTCCTGCTGCTGGAATTGGTGGCGCAGTTTTTCCCATTCCGTGGCAAAGTCCGCAATTTCAAATTTCCAATAATAAAGGCCAAGTAGGATGAGGCTTAGCAGAAGGACGATGCCATGCGCGATTAGCATTTTCAACTGAATATGATGTCTCACTGCATGTCACCAACAAATTTGTATCCGATACCCCAGACCGTTTTGATGTAATGCTTGTCATGCTCCAGTTTCGAGCGCAAATTTTTAATGTGCACGGTGACCGTATTGATATCTCCGTACTCGGTTTCTCCCCAGATGGCGTTGTAGATTTGCTCGCGGCTGAGTACGCGATTCGCATTTTCCGCCAAATATAAAAGAATCTGAAATTCCTTGGTCGACAGATCGATCCGTTTATCTTGATGAAAGACTTCAAAGGTGTCCTTGTTAATAACCAGGCTTCCACTGTGAATCGTTTTGGCGGCGGATATGTATCGATTCTCCCTGCGCAGATGCGCGCGTACCCGGGCGATCAGCTCTGAAATGCTGAAAGGCTTCAAAATATAATCGTCCGCACCGACTTCCAAGCCGATAATCCGATCCAGCTCCCGATCTTTGGCGCTCAAGAATAAGATGGGAATATTGACGACATTACGTATTTTCCGGCAAACATCAAGACCGTCCATTTCCGGCATCATGATGTCGAGCAGGATCAAGGAGAGAGAGGGATCAAGCGCTTTTTCCATGGCTTCCTTGCCGTTATGCGCTTCAATCGTGAGAAATCCTTCATCCTGAAAGCTTTCGGCGAGCAACCGGACAATATCCGGATCGTCGTCAGCGATTAAAATCGTAGGGCTGTTCATTTAGAGAGACCTCCTTATTCACCATTATTATAAAATAGTTGCGTTACCTAGGCATATAAGGAGTAAATGCCTTCCCAGTAAAAAAAAGGCGCTCCAGTGTAGCGGAGCACCTTTTTCTCTTGCGAATTCTTAGCGATCGTTGTTGTTGTCAGCTTGCGCAGGGAAGTTCATCCATCCGCCACCCAGTGTGTAAGCAGGAACGCTTGCATCAACAGTTGTGGTTGGAGCAGTACCTTCTGTAGCTGGAGCTGCTGTGCCAGTAGAAGTAGTAGCTTCTTCTGCAGCTGGGTTCACAACAATGTGGTTTTGGCCAACAAAAGAGCTGAAGAAGCTAGGAGTTCCTTCATTTTCGCCTGGCTCGCTAGCAGCGAAAGCCGGAACAGCCAAAGAAGCAACAACAGCCATCATAGCTGTGAATGTAAGAAAACGACAGGTTTTTTTCATCTTTTTCATCCTCCATCTTTCCCTTCCCTCGAGGGAAATCTTTTTACATACCCAGTTATAAACGACATTTCTGTATTAGCTCTGAAAAAAGTATGAAGTTTTATGAAGAACGTGTAGAAAACAAGCGGAAAGTGTTTTTTTGTACAAAGATGAACTTTTCGGAATAAACTTACGGTGGAAATCGTTCAAAATTGTTGATATTTTAATAACATTATGTAGTACTAGAAGTGTAGGATTTTTAAATGCTAAGGGAGATGTAGAAGATGGAGTGTCAGTTAAAAATTACCCTGACCGAACAGAGAAAAGAAAAGCCTGCTAGCGACAAACTTGGATTCGGTGTTCATTTTACCGATCACATGTTTACGATGGACTACACAGAGGGAAAAGGGTGGCACGATCCACAAATCGTACCGTACTCCCCGGTCACTCTCGATCCGGCAGCAATGGTTTTCCATTATGGACAAACTGTTTTTGAAGGACTAAAGGCTTACCGCAATAAAGAAGACCGCGCGTGGCTGTTCCGCCCGGATCAAAATTTCAAAAGATTGAATCGTTCCCTGAGCCGACTCAGCATGCCTTTGATTGATGAGGATTTCATGCTCGAGGCGCTCAAGCAGCTGGTAGCCACGGAAAAAGAGTGGATTCCAACAGAGAGCGGAACGTCCCTATATATTCGTCCTTTCGTGATTGCGACCGAAGCATGCTTTGGTGTTCGTGCATCTCATACGTATAAATTGATCATTCTTTTGTCTCCGGTAGGTGCTTACTACGCTGGTGGCATGAAGCCGGTAAAAATTTATGTAGAAAACCATTACGTACGCGCAGTTCGTGGCGGTACGGGAAATGCAAAAACAGCTGGTAACTATGCAGGCAGCCTGAAAGCACAGGAAGAAGCAAAGGAAAAGGGCTACGAGCAAGTTCTATGGCTGGATGGAATTGAAAACAAATACGTAGAAGAAGTCGGCAGCATGAACGTTTTCTTCAAGGTAAACGGGGAAGTGTGGGTACCGGAATTGAACGGCAGCATCCTCGAGGGGATTACGAGAGATTCCACCATCCATATGCTGAAGGACTGGGGCCTTCCAGTTGTGGAAAAACGCATTTCCATGGAGGATCTGTACGAGGCTTATACCAAAGGAGAGCTGGAAGAAGCCTTTGGAACAGGTACAGCGGCAGTGATTTCTCCGATTGGCGAAATGAGCTGGAACGAGCACAAAATGGTCATCAACAACGCACAGATCGGAGAATTGACTTCCAAGCTGTACGATCAGATGACAGGCATCCAGTACGGACTTGTGGAAGACAAGTTCGGTTGGTCTGTTGAAGTAACAAAAGCATAAACGAGTTTTTGCTGACAGGCACAGTTGCCTTCCAACGAGGAAGGGACTGTGCTTTTTGCTATTTTCCTAGCTGCTTTTCCCGTTATATTTTCACATTATCGATCAGAAGTTTATGATCGCGAAAAATAACAATAGTAAAAATAATGAAAAGAAAGGTAAAGATAGTCGAAAGAAAAAAGTTAGAAAATTATTAAAATTAGAACTACGTAGTTATTCTTCCATTCTCATCTGAAGAAAGAGGGGGTCATTCTCGTGAAAAGAAAAAACAGGCTACGTTCTATGCTCGCCCTATCTGTACTGTTGGCTACCGTCCTCGCGGGTTGTTCGACCGGGCAGCAGGCAAGCAGCAGTCCAAACGGCGCCAATGCGCCAACGAGCAGTCAGCCAGGGGCAGCTCCAGCTCCAGCGGCATCCAGTGGGGGGACTCTGATCATCGCCCGCTTGTCCGATGCCAACAATCTCGATCCGCATTTCAGCACGCAGATCAATTCTATGGCCGTTGTTCAGCACAAGCTGTACGAAGGGCTCGTGATGCTGGATGCTAACAGCGAGTACAAGCCTCTCTTGGCCAGTGAGTGGAAGCAGCTCGATGACCTCACGTGGGAGTTTGCTTTGCGGGATGGAATCACTTTCCACGATGGAACACCGTTTGATGCCGAAGCTGTGAAAAAGACGATTGACCGCATTTTGGACAAGAATGCGCCTACGCCGAAAGCCAATATGTTTGGCATGATTAAAGAAGTGAAAGTTGTCGATCCGCATAAAGTGCAGCTTATTCTTCACTATCCATTTGCAGGGCTGCTATCCGTACTCGCGAGTGCAGAAGGCGGGATTATTAGTCCAAAGGCCATCGAGCAATACGGAAAGGATTTGAGCAAGCACCCTGTAGGCACCGGTCCATTCGTATTCGAGTCTTGGACGCCCGGTCAGGAAATCGTACTGGTAAAAAATGAAGCATACTGGGGGAACAAGCCCAAAATCGACAAGGTCGTCTTCAAGACCGTGCCAGAAGATGCGACCCGTGTAGCAATGGTGGAAACAGGCGAAGCTCACGTCGCCGAGCAGCTGCCCGTGACCGAAATCGATCGCGTAAAAAATTCTTCCAGCATGACGCTGGGGCGGTATGAGTCCTTCGCTGTCGATCACATCGGGATGAACGTAACGCAAAAGCCGTTTGACGATGTACGCGTACGCCAGGCCATTGCCCACGCGATCGACAAGGAAGCGATCATCCAGGGAGTTTACAACAATGTCGGGAAAGTAGCCGTTTCTTCACTGGGTCCAAAAGTAATCGGATACAGCCCGAACTTGAAAACGCCGGATTACGATCTGAACAAAGCGAAACAATTGCTCGCCGAAGCAGGCTACGCCAACGGCTTCAAGGCGACCGTGTATCTCAATGACAACAAGGCGCGCATTAATGTAGCCGAAGTTCTGCAGTCCCAGCTGAAAGGGATTGGAATCGACCTGCAGATTCAGGTGATGGAGTTTGGGGCTTACCTAGACCTGGCAGCAAAAGGCCAAGCGCAGATGTTCATCAGCGGCTGGGGAAATGCGACAGGAGATGCTGACTACAACCAGTACAATCTGTTTCACAGCACGTCCAAGGGAGTACCAGGCAACCACTCTTTCTACGCCAATCCAAAGGTCGACGAGCTGATCGAAGCAGGACGCAAAGAAAAAGATCCGCAGAAACGCAAAGCAATTTATGAGCAAGCACAGCAAATCGAGATCGACGAAGTGCCGCTCATCCCGTACCGCAGCAGTGAGAATCTGGCCGCGATCGCGAAAAACGTGCAAGGCATCACTATCAGTCCATCTGGTTATGTAGAGATCAACGATGTGACGATTCAGTAAACAATCGCGTTGCCAACCACGAAAAAAAGGATAGAGAGCCACGTCAAACTGGCTGTCTATCCCTTTTTCATTTCTGCGCGCCCAGCAAGCCGTTAATTGCTAGTCGGTGAAAGTCCGACCGAGGTAAGAGCCAAGTCGCCTCGTAGCTGACAGGCAACTGGTGGAGAGATCCTAAGGTTGAAGCCCTGTGACAAAGTAACTCCGACAGGAGTGCGAGCAAATCAGCAGACCGTAACATAAAGTGAATCCTGCCGCTTCGTTAAAAGAGACCATCGGAAGATGGACAAGGGGGAGACGAGCCTTGGGATATTGGGCGAAGTCCATGGAAGGTGTGTAGCACTTGGAATGCAGCACCCAGGAACCTCCCGGAGTATGGGGAGCGGTATGTTGAGAAAGTAGCTAACGGAACTGGGGAGACCCTCCCCTGCACGCTCCGTTGGAGCGTAAAGCGGAATCCTATAACCGAAAGGGAAATGGAGGACGGCAGGAAGGGAGTCGGAGGGGTTCATAGTACCGATGAAGTAGAGACAACAAAACTCTATGGAGAGAAGGAGCCCTGCTTTGTTCAAGAGTTGAAAGGAGGTAAGAGTGAGTGAATGCAAGTAAACTTGCTAACTACACCGATGCAAAAGCTCGACAACTTTGGACAACTCTATATCTTTGTGCCAAGGAAAAGCCAAAACGGCGGTTTCATGCTCTGTACGACAAAGTATACAGACCAGACATTCTTGCAGAAGCTTGGCGTAGAGTACGAGCCAATAAAGGAAGTGGCGGAGTGGATGGTCAAACGATAGATAAGATTGTGCATGAGTATGGAGAGAGTAAATTCCTTAATGAAATTTATCTCGACCTAAAGAGAAATCAGTATCATCCAGCACCGGTACGGCGTACTTACATTCCGAAAGCGGATGGGAAACAAAGACCACTCGGAATCCCAACTATTCGAGACAGGGTTGTTCAGATGGCGACAAAGATGGTCATTGAGCCAGTCTTTGAAGCGGACTTTAAAGATTGCTCATACGGATTTCGCCCAAAACGTAACGCTCATCAAGCGATTGCACAAATCAGGAAAGCAAGTAAAAATGCTTACTGGGTGGTTGATGCAGACATCAAAGGGTACTTTGACAACATCAATCAGGAGAAGCTGATGAAGTTAGTTGAGCAGAGGATTTCTGACCGTAGGGTACTAAAGCTGATTCGGAACTGGCTACAAGCAGGCGTGATGGAAGATGTACAGTTTCATGACACCGAATTGGGTACTCCGCAAGGAGGAGTCATTTCCCCACTGTTAGCCAACATCTATCTCAACTACATGGATACGGTATGGGGAAAGCAATTTGCCCATTTGGGAAAACTGATTCGATATGCCGATGACTTCGTCATCATGTGCAAAACGAAAAAGGATGCCATGGAAAGTATTCAGGTCATTAAAGCTATTATGGACAAATTGGATCTTGCACTTAGTAAGGACAAGTCTCGACTGGTCAACATCTGGGATAATACTTCGGGCTTTGATTTCCTTGGTCTACATCACCGGAAATTTCCGGTCCTTAACAAGGGCGGATCGAAGGTGTTTGTCATGTCCCATATTCCGAGTAAGAAAGCTATGAAGGAAATGCGCCGGAAAATAAAAGTGTATACCGAACCTCGCAGCAAGTTGTATTGGTCGTTAACGGAGTTAGTACAGGGGCTAAATCGAAAACTTCAAGGCTTCAAGAACTACTACTCGCTATCGCCAATAGCTGCAAGATGGTTAAATCGGATTGACTGGTATGTTATTGAAAGGCTTACCCTTTTCGTTAACAAGAAAAGGAATGTGCGAAAGAAACACTCGTGGGAAGGAAAAGTCATTAAAGATACTCAAGGAATACTTGTGAAACTTGCCGGATAAGCAGTGCCGAATGCCAAAGAAAGAAGAACATCGGAAAGCCGTATGAGGGAAAACCTCACGTACGGTTTGATGAGGGGGAGCTGAAACAAGTAAGGCGACCTCAAGGTCGCCCGAAAGTTTCAGTTTTCTACTCTACATTAGTAAGTAAATTTGTTGAGAAGCGCCTTGAGCTCTTCCGCAAGTGTTGCCAAGGACTGCGAGGATGCAGAAATCTCTTGCATGGAGGCGAGCTGTTCCTCTGTCGAGGCGGCTACTTCTTCTGCAGACTCTGCATTGCTTTTCGCGATCTGGGCAAGCTGGCTAGCCACTTGGCTGACGGCTTGCACACCGGTTGCTATTTGCGCTGCGATGCTGGATACCTCGTCAATATGTGGTGCGGTTTCGCGCGTACTGAGCAAAATCTGTTTAAACTTGTGGATGGTTTCGGTGGAAACCTCCAGACCGCCGGCAACGTCTTGGCGTACTTTTTCCATGGTGGCTACCGATTCTTTTGTTTCCCGCTGGATTTCCGTGATGAGCTCGGAGATTTGGGTAGCGGAAAGCTGAGATTGCTCAGCCAGAATGCGTACCTCGTTTGCGACTACGGCAAATCCTTTTCCATGTTCTCCGGCGCGGGCTGCTTCGATCGCCGCGTTTAGTGCCAGCAGGTTCGTCTGCTGGGCAATTCCGCTGATGACTTCGGAAATGTTGCTGATTTCCTTGGAGCGATCATACAGCGATTTGATCATCGCATCTGATTTTTCTACGGACTCGTGGATTGAATTCATTTGTCCCATGACCTGCTGGATGGACACGCCGCCTTCATCCGCCTGAACGGACGTATCCTTCGAAAGGTCTGCGAGTACACGCACACTCTCCACGATCCGATCGACTCCGTGGGAGATTTCCTCTAAAGCGTGGACATTCTGATCGACTCCGGTTGTTTGTTTTTCCGCGCTGCTGGCAACCTCCTGCACAGAAGCAGCGACGTGTTCGGAGGAAGCGCTCGTTTGCTGGGCGCTGGCTGTCAATTGCTCGGAGGAAGCTGCGACCTGCTCGGCTCTGCTTTCTACGTCTTGAATCAGCGTACGAAGATTTTGCTGCATTTGGCTGAACGCTTGAGCGAGCTCCCCGATTTCATCCTTTGACTGAACGTGGATGGTCTCGGTAAGGACGCCGTTGCTGACCTTGACAGCTTGCTGGCTCAGCTGCTTGATAGAGCGGATGATAGATCGCAGGATGATTGCGATCAGCGCTCCCCCAATAAGGAGGCAGGCAATGATGGTGACGAGCGTATTGATGAAAATCGGTTGAACGGAATCCGCGATCTCGTTCATAAGCATCGTCCCGCCAATTTTCCAGCCTGTCAGCTCATTGGTGGTAAAGGACATCATTTTTTCATCGCCATTTAGATTGTAGGAAATGCGGCCTGTATGGTTCTGATAGGCTTGCTCGTAGAACGCATCCTCCGCTACCTCTCCGGCTTTCATCGTAGGATGGACGATGTATTTTTTGTCTTTGTCCAAAATCAGAACGTAGCCTGCCTTCCCGATTTGAACAGAGGAAGCGACATTTTTGATTTGCTCGATCCCCAGTGTAATACCGATGACACCGGAGCCGTCGTCTGTCGATTGCGCGATCGTTACGATGACTTCTCCTGTTACCGCAGACAGATAAGGAGCGGTAATGATGGCAGAGCCTTTGCTTTCCATAGCGCTTTTGTACCAGTCTCGAGTACGGGGATCAAAGCCAGCCTTGGTTTGCTGCTTTGGAAAGCGATAGTAGCTGCCTGTATCGGTGCCCATGCTGATGCTGGCCACTTCGGGATGCATTCCTATGTACATCTCAAACAGGCGAGTGACCTCTGGACTATCTCCTTCTTTATACATGCTTCTCGTAATGAGAGAAGCCAAGTAGTCGGCATCCTTCATTTTGGGAGAAAAGGTAGAGCTGACGATGGAATTCACCAGCTTGACATTCTCGTCTGCGCTTTTCATGATCTGGGCTTCCATCTCGGTACGTGACTGGACATAAGCCAGTGTGCCTATGACGAGGGAAGGAATCACCAGAATCAAGAGAAACGCAGTAATGAGCTTCGTTTTGAAATTTCCTCGAGGGGTCTTTCCACTGCGATTTTTCATGCTTAGCATCCTTTCGTGGTGTGTAGGTATAAAGTCATAATCGCTTCAACAATGTTTTATATCGGAATTAACCATCGGGATAGTTAGTTTAATGGGATAAGGCGGAATAGTAGATGAAATGGCGCATGCGTGAATATTTCGATGAAAGAAATAATTTGGCGTGAGAAGTCACATGGAGGATCAGTTGGCCGAACGAAAGTAAAGAAATTGAAAATAGTAGTAAAGAGAGTGAAAAAATATAGCCAGAATAGTAGGTAAAATGAAATATGCGCGAATGGTGAAAAAATTAACACAATAAGAACGCGCGAAAGAGGGGGACATCTTCATGAAAAAGACGCGCTTTTTCCAGACGCTAATGGCACTGACCGTTGCGGTTTCGGCTGCACTGGCTGGCTGCTCATCCGGTCAGGAAGCTAGTCAGGGGACAAATGGAGCAGCACAGCCGGGTGCAAGCACACCTGCGGCAGGGAAAACAGGCGGCACCTTGGTCATCGCAAGGCTTTCCGATGCGAACAATCTGGATCCTCATTTCCTCACCCAAATCAACTCAGCTGCTATTATTCATCACAAAGTGTATGAGGGACTTGTGCGGATGGATAAGGAAAGCAAATACGTCGGTTCTTTGGCGACAGAATGGAAGCAGCTGGATGACGTGACTTGGGAATTCAAGCTGCGCCAAGGCGTAACCTTCCATGACGGAGCTCCATTCAATGCAGAAGCGGTGAAAAAGACAATCGCTCGCGTGCAAGACCCAAATGTCGGCTCCAACCGGGCGAATCTGTTTGAAGCGATCAAGGAAGTAAAGGTCGTGGATGACCAAACCGTACAATTTATTTTGCACTATCCATATGCCCCGCTCTTGTCCGTGCTGGCAAGCGCAGAAGGCGTCATTCTTTCACCGAAAGCCATCGAGGAGTACGGCAAGGATCTGACCAAGCATCCAACAGGTACCGGGCCTTATAAATTCGAATCGTGGACGCCTGGACAAGAGGTCGTGCTCGTGAAAAATGACAGCTACTGGGGTGGTCAGCCAAAGCTGGACAAGGTCGTCTTTAAAACCGTTCCGGAAGACACGACTCGTATCGCCATGGTAGAAACAGGCGAGGCGCAAGTAGCTGAGCAGCTGCCTGTGACCGAGGTAGATCGTGTGACAAACTCCAGCAGCATGACGCTGGGACGCTACGCTTCCTTCTCCAGCGACCACATCGGGATCAACACCAAGAAAAAGCCGTTTGATGACATTCGTATCCGTCAGGCTATTGCACTTGCAGTTGACAAGGATTCCATCATCAAAGGGGTATACAACGATGTAGGGAAGATCGCACACTCTTCGGTTACCCCAACCATGGTAGGCTACAGTGAAAATGTAAAAGACACCGAGTACAACCTGGAAAAGGCAAAGCAGCTGCTTGCTGAAGCTGGCTACGCGAGCGGATTGAAAGCAACGATTTACCTCAACGACAACAAAGCTCGTATCAATGTGGCGGAAGTATTGCAACAACAGCTGAAGCAAATCGGGATCGACCTGCAAGTGAAGGTTCTGGAATTCGGGGCGTACATCGATGCCGCTTCCAAAGGCGAAACTGACCTGTTCATCAGTGGCTGGGGAAATGCAACGGGTGATGCGGACTACAACCAGTACAACCTGTTCCACACCAAATCCCAAGGTGCTCCAGGCAACCACTCCTTCTACAGCAATCCAGAGGTGGACAAGCTGATCGAGGACGGCCGCAAGGAAAAGGATGCAGAAAAACGCAAGCAAATCTATGAGCAAGCTCAACAAATTGAAATGAACGACGTGGCGTTGATTCCGTACCGTTTCTCTGAGAATCTCGCTGCGATCCAAAAAGGGGTAGAAGGCGTCTGGATCAGCCCAGCTGGTCACATTGAAGTCGACGACGTGGTTCTTCCGTAAAAGCTAGACAGATGAGCAGCATAGCGAGATTCCTGCGGGGTCGAGCTATGCTGTTGCTCTATACAAAAAGATAGATAACCATACTTGGGGGCGTGTCACATGGAGAAAAACAAAACGTGGAAATGGATGCTTACGGGCGTACTGGGCGTCGGTCTTCTGCTGTCCGGTTGTTCGAACGGTGGTGAGACAGGAGGCAGTAGCAAGCAAGCAGGGGCAGAAGCCTCTGACTCAGCGCAAAAGATATTGATTATTGCCCGTCAGTCCGATGCCAACAACCTGGATCCCCATTTCATTTCGGCGATCAATGCTGCAAGCGTTGTCCATCACAAAGTGTATGAGGGGCTGATCCAGCGGGACGAGAGCATGGAGTTCAAGCCGATGCTGGCGACGGAATGGAAACAGGTAGATGATGTGACGTGGGAATTCAGGCTGCGTCAGGATGTCAAATTCCACGACGGCACCCCCTTCAATGCCGAAGCCGTGAAAACGACGATTGCTCGTGTTCTCGATGAAAAAGTAGGCTCTCCTCGTGCTACTCAGTTTAAAATGATAAAAGAAGTGAAGGCCATCGACGACTACACCGTTCAATTCAAGCTGGAGTATCCGTACTCGCCGCTACTTTCGATCCTCGCAAATCATGAGGGCAGCATTCTCTCACCGAAGGCGATCGAACAGTACGGAAAAGATTTGAGCAAGCATCCGGTAGGGACGGGACCATTTGTATTTGAATCGTGGACACCTGGTCAGGAAATCGTCTTGGCAAAAAATGAAAACTACTGGGGAGAAAAGGTCAAGGTAGACAAGGCTGTATTCAAAGTAGTTCCGGAAGATACGACACGGATTGCGATGGTTGAGACCGGAGAAGCGCACATCGCAGAGCCGTTGCCTGTCACAGAAATTGATCGCGTAAAAACCTCACCGCAGCTCGACTTGTATCGCAGCGAGGGGCTGGGCACGGAGTTTGTCGGATTTAACACGAAGAAAAAGCCGTTTGACGATGTACGTGTCCGCCAGGCGATCAACTATGCGATTGAGACAGATGCTATCATTCAAGGCGTGTACAATCGTGTTGGCACGAGAGCCAATTCTGCCATGAGTCCAAAGGTGCTGGGCTACAGCGATAGCGTGCAGGGCTACACCTTTGATCCGAACAAGGCGAAAGCTCTGCTGAAGGAAGCTGGCTATCCGAACGGCTTCAAGACGACGATCTGGACAGGCGATCGCAAAGAGCGAATCAATGCGGCAGAAGTGATCCAATCGCAATTAAAAGGTATCGGGATCGAAGTGGAAGTGAAAGTTCTCGAATACGGAGCCTATCTGGATGCGGAAGATAATGGAGAGACGGATATGTTCATCAGTGGCTGGGGGAATGCCACTGGCGATGGTGACTACAACCAGTACAACCTGTTTCACTCCAGCTCTTTGGGCAAAGGGGGAAATACCACCTTTTACGTAAACAAAGAGGTTGATCAACTAATCGAGGTAGGTCGCAGGGAACAGGATCCGCAAAAACGAAGAGACATCTACGCCCGTGCGCTGCAGATCGAGTCGAGCGAGGCGCCAATGGTACCGATCCGCAATCTGGAGAATGTCGCAGCCGTTGGCAAAAATATCAAAGGATTTTGGATCAGCCCATCCGGGTACATGATGATTAACGACATTACGATTGAGTGATAGGGAGAGAGACGGATGACGGAGAAAAAGGGCAGCTTCTGGATTGCCAATGCAACCTTGGAAACCGGCTTTGAATGGAAGGATGGGAGAGTGGATGGTACTCGCACGGAGCCATTCCATCTTCGCGTACAGGAAGGGCGTATCGCACAGATCGTGCCAGCAGCGCAGGCACTGCCAGATGAGGTACCGAGCTGGGATGCGCGCGGACACCTGATGCTGCCATCCTTTCGGGAAATGCACATTCATCTGGACAAGACCTTTTACGGGGGACCATGGCGAGCGTGCGTTCCTGCTCCGAATCGCTTTTTTCGGATCGAACAGGAGCAAGATCTGTTACCTAAGCAACTACCGTTTGTGCGAGAGCGGGCGGAGAAGCTGCTGCATTTGCTCCAGTCAAACGGGGCTACCCATGTTCGTACACATTGCAACATTGACCCGGTCATCGGCCTGAAAAACATGGAGGAGACGCTGCGGGCTTTGGAGGCATACAGCGGGAAACTTTCCTGGGAAATGGTCGCCTTTCCTCAGCACGGCTTGCTCCGCAGTCAATCGGTCGGACTGATGCGAGAAGCACTGCGAAATGGTGCTGGATTGGTTGGTGGAGTAGATCCTGCGACATTTGACGACGACATTGAAAAATCGCTGCATACCGTTATGGATCTGGCCGTCGAAGCAAACGCAGATATTGACCTGCATCTGCATGAGCCGGGTTACTTGGGTGTCTTCATCATGAAGCGGATCGCAGCTTTGACCGAGGAGGCAGGATGGCAAGGACGTGTCACGATTAGCCACGCTTATGGATTGGGGGAGGTTCCCGAAGCGATTGCTCCCGACACAGCGGAGCTTCTCGCGCATTTACAGATTCGTATCGTCTCTGCGATCCCGATCGATATTCCGACGATTCCCGTTCCTCTTCTGAGCGAAAAAGGCATTCAACTTGCTCTGGGCAACGACAACATCACGGATCACTGGGATTCCTTCGGGACGGGAGACATGCTGCAAAAGGCCAATCGCTTGGCGGAGCGGTTCCGATGGACGGATGAATTCCGGCTGTCTCGTGCGCTCGGATATGTGACAGGTGGGGTGACTTCGCTTGATGACACTGGCGTACGTGTCTGGCCGAAAGTCGGCGATCAGGCGGATGCAGTGCTTTTGCAAGCGAGCTGCTCGGCGGAAGCAGTAGCCCGTCAGTCAGCAAAAGCCGCAGTGTTTTTTCAGGGAAACATAGTTTGGCAAGAAGAAGTGTAAAGTTAAACAAAAGTAAAAATATTATAAATAGATGTAAAGATGCTGAAAGGCTTGCTTGGCCCCTTACCGTATAATGCAGTTAAGCAAACATTGCAGAAATTTCGACAGCATCTTACAGGGGGACAATCCAATGAAAAAAGCACGTTTGTTTGGATCCTTGCTCGCTTTGACGCTGACCGTCGGTGCCGTATTGACCGGCTGCGGTGCAGGGCAAGAGCAATCGGGATCGGGAGCATCCGCACCAGCGGACGGCCCAAAAGCAGGGGGAACACTGATTGTAGCGCGCAAGGCAGACGCGAACAATCTCGACCCTCAATTCATCACCAACATTCCTTCCGCGAACTACATTTATGGAAAAGTGTACGAGAGCTTGATTTCGCGGGATAAAAATTCCGAGTACAAGCCTACCTTGGCAACGGAGTGGAAGCAGCTGGACGATTTGACATGGGAGTTCAAGCTGAGAAGCGGCGTAACCTTCCACGATGGTACTCCGTTCAATGCAGAAGCTGTAAAAAAGACCTTTGAACGAGCGGTGGATCCGAAGGTAGGCTCTCCACGTGCATCCAACTTTTCCATGATCAAAGAAGTCAAGGTGGTGGATGAGCAGACCATTCACTTTATCCTGGACTATCCTTTCGCACCATTGCTCTCCATTCTCGCTAGCTCAGAAGGCAGCATCTTGAGTCCAAAGGCGATCGCTGAGCACTCGGACACGCTGTCCAAGCAGCCTGTAGGTACAGGTCCGTTCAAGTTTGAATCATGGACACCTGGCCAAGATATGACACTCGTGAAAAATGACAGCTACTGGGGCGAAAAGCCTAAGGTAGACAAAGTTGTTTACAAGGTGGTTCCTGAGGACACGACTCGTATCGCGATGGTAGAGGCAGGAGAAGCTCACATTGGTGACCAGCTGCCTGTAACAGAGGTAGAACGTGCCCAATCTTCCCCGAACATGAACATGGTTCGCGCTGAGGGCCTGGGCGTCGAGTATATCGGCTTCAATGTAACGAAGAAGCCTTTTGACGATATTCGTGTCCGTCAAGCGGTTGCCCACGCTGTGGAAAAAGAAGCGATCGTCAAAGGCGTATACAACAACGTAGGGAACGAAGCGGTATCTGCGATGTCCTCTAAAGTAATCGGCTACAACCCGAACCTTACGGACTACACCTACGATGTAAATGAAGCGAAGAAGCTGTTGAGCGATGCTGGCTATGCTAACGGCTTTAAGACGACAATCGTCACAGATGACCGCAAAGAGCGCATGAACGTAGCAGAGGTTATTCAATCCCAGCTGAAAGGGATTGGCATCGACGTGGAAATCAAGGTAATGGAGTACGGCGCCTACCTCGATTTCACTGACAAAGGCGAGCACGATATGTTCATCGGTGGTTGGGGGAATGCGACAGGAGACGGTGACTACAACCAGTACAACGTCTTCCACAGCTCCTCGAAAGGCAGTATGGGGAACATTGCCTTCTACAGCAATCCTGAGGTTGACCAGCTGATCGAGCAAGGCCGTCGTGAAAAAGATCCGCAAAAACGCAATGAAATCTATGCAAAGCTGCAGGAAATCGAGCTGAAGGAAGTACCGCTCATTCCGATCCGCACGATCGATCACGTGTCGGTAACGGCCAAAGATGTACGCGGCTTCTGGTTGAGTCCGGTAGGATACCTGATGCTGGATGAAGTAACGATCCAATAGTGAAAAAAGAGACGGGGATGGCGGAATGCGCTATCCCCGATTTTGTTGGGAGGACTCCTCATCATGCGATCCCTCAGCTACGCTATCCTTACTGACGGGTGGAATGATCCTGGCTGGAGTGCTCCTGCTCCTGATCAGCCGAGTGGCACATCGGATTGCGATGTGGTTTACCCCGCTGGTTACGGGATCGTTCATGCTGCTGCTCTCCTTTCATGAAATCATACCCATTACGAACAAATTCATGTTATAAATAGGTTAGGTTTTCTGACATCTGTTTATTGGTGGAGGGGATTCATTTGACCTGGTTTCTTTCTGGCTTTTTTCTATCCTTATCACTCTGTCTGGATTTGGGGATCGTCAATGTCGCGATCATTCGCACAGGAGTAGCACGAGGCTTGCTCCCATCCTTTCTCATTGGTGTTGGCTCGAGCTTCGGTGACTTGATTTACGCTTTGCTTTCCATGGTCGGGATCTCGCTCCTGATGGAAAATCGGGTCATCCGCTGGGTGCTCTGGCTGGGAGGGACGTTGATTCTCTTGTACATGACTTGGAACATGATCAAAGAATTTCGAAGCCCGAAAAAAATTGACCTAGAGGAACAGGGCGGGGAGCAGAACAATCGGAAACGCAGCTGGAAAGACTTTTCCTCAGGGCTTGGCTTGGCGCTGGCCTCTCCTTCGGCTATTCTGTGGTTTGCGACGATCGGCGGCAGCGTGATCGCTTCTTCCGATGCAAACTCGGCGTCTGCTCTATTGCTCTTTTTCAGCGGCTTTTTTACGGCCTCGATCACATGGTCCCTGTTTATGGCAGGCGTGTCGAGCCAAGGCGGCAAATGGCTGGGACATCGTCTCGTTCGGGGCTTCTCATTTGTATCTGCACTGCTCTTTTTGTACTTTGCCGGAAAAGTGTTCCTCGACGGCTACCACTCCTTGCTGTAGCCAGTATGCACAAGGACTGGTAAGGTAGAGAAGACAAGAGCGATAGGAAGAGGTGGAGAGAATTGAAAGCGGAGATACTGGACATTTTTGACGAATCCGGAACACCTATAGGCGTGGCGCCGCGCACAGAAGTACACCGACTCGGGCATTGGCACCAGACGTTTCACTGCTGGATCTATCGCGTAGAGCAATCCAAGGTATGGCTGCTGTTTCAAAAGCGCCACCCGCAGAAGGATACATGCCCCAATTTATTGGACATTACATCGGCTGGCCATCTGGTAGCGTCCGAGGGTCCGGCAGACGGCGTCCGAGAGCTGGAGGAGGAGCTGGGCTTGACTGTCTCGTTCGATGTGCTCGATGAGATTGGAGTAATAAATGATGTCTTGGAGGCTCCAGAGCTCATCGACAAAGAAATGTGCCATGTGTTTGCCTATGCTTGTGATCAGCCCCTGCAAGCGTATGTGCTGCAAGCGGAAGAAGTAACGGGGCTATTGTGGGCTGAGCTGGATGAGGTGGAACGACTATTCGCGGGAGAAATGTCCACGATTGCGGTGCACGGCTTTTTATCCGAGCCGGACGGTACTAAGCAGGAAGTCGAGCTTCGCGTGGAGCAGTCGGCTTTTGTCCCTCACGAGGCTCACTATTATCAGCAAGTGTTTGCAGCGGTGCGCTCTCTGGGCAAAAAGCGGCAAGCAAAATAAAGGATGGTTTGGGGTGCCTTCCTGCCACATGGTGGGAGGGTATTTTTGTTTTGGCGGCCATGCTGTACGAGTGGCTTTTCGTGCTATACTGTTACAATGTTTTTAGATAGAGAATGCGTGCATAGATAGAGAGGAGATTGTATGAGGGTAAAAATCATGATCGCACTGATGCTCTCGACGTTCCTGGCCGCGCTGGAAGGAACGATCGTGAGTACCGCCGTGCCTCGGATTACAAGTGATTTGTCTGGATTTGAACAAGTCAGCTGGGTGTATGCGATCTATATGCTGGCAACAGCGGTTTCCGCGCCCATTTACGGAAAGTTGGCCGATTTGTTTGGCAGAAAAAATGTCATGATGTTCGGGATCGGCATTTTTCTTGCTGGCTCCACCTTATGCGGACTGGCAAGTTCCATGGAGCAGCTGATCGTTTTTCGGGCGCTGCAGGGCTTGGGTGCAGGCTCCGTGATGCCGATTACGATGACGATTATCGGGGATTTGTACAACGACCAATCCTCACGTGCAAAGGCACAGGGCTGGATCAGTGCCGTGTGGGGACTTTCTGGTGTAGCAGGGCCGCTTGTGGGGGGCTTCCTCGTCGACATGCTGTCTTGGCGCTATATCTTTTTCTTGAACCTGCCTTTTGGGCTTTTGTCCTTTTTCATGCTCATGTTGTACTACAAGGAAAAGTTCGGGGCCAAAACAAAGCGGCATATCGATTACCCAGGTGCGCTGATCTTTAGCATCGGGACCATCGCTTTGCTGTACGCGCTTTTGACCGGCAGCCAAAACCAGTCCTGGCTGAGTCCGACCATCCTTTCATTGATTGCGTTTAGTCTGATCACCTATTTCATCTTCGTGACCGTCGAGAGAAAGTCACCAGAGCCTTTAATCCCGCTCAGCTTGTTTACGAATCGCAATGTGACGATGATCAACTTGCTGACGCTATTGTCCAACGCCATTGTGATCAGCCTGGTCGTCTACCTGCCGATCTGGAGCCAAGGCGTGTTGGGGGAAAGTGCGACCATGGCAGGCTTTGTCCTAACTCCCATGCCTGTTTGCTGGACGTTTGGCGCTGTGCTGTCCGGGAACCTGCTTGGACGCCTTCGCGCAGAGCAGCTGGTGACGACAGGGACAACCGTGCTTGCGATCGCTTCGTTTCTTCTATTCCTATTGGCGGAGAGTTCGCCAGGATTCCTGATCTATGTGGCTGTCGGGTTAATTGGCTTGGGGATGGGATTCATCAGTCCGATTGTCATGGTCAAGATTCAGGCTTCCGTTGCGGTAGATAAGCGAGGTACAGCGATTGCTCTAAACACGTTTACAGGGACGTTTAGCCAGACCTTTGGGGCTGCGGTTTTCGGGATGTTTTTCAATATGGTGACGGTAGCCAGCGGACAGACCAATCTGGGGGCGTCGTTTGAAAGCGGCGGTCTGCCTGTCGAGCAGCTCGACCACGTTCGCAGCATTTTGGCTTCCGGGGTACACGTCGTCTTCACGGGAACATGGATCGTGGCCATTGGTTGTCTGGTGATCGCCTTGATGATTGCGAGAGCGCAAAAAGCTGCAGATGCACGTAGAGAATACTAGGTACAGAAAAGGCATCGGCGATCAGTCGATGCCTTTTTTCACCCGTAATAACGAAAACGTATTGCCTATCCCCCTACCGATTCGGTACGATGTCCCTGTAAGAATATGGATGCTTCCAATATTGCGATGGACAGGAGTGCAGGACGATGGAGGAAATTCGACCGATTTCACACGAGGATATCCATGATGTTGTCAGGATTACAGCGTTGGCGTACCCCGGAAGCAATCTCCTTGCCCCCGACAATCGGCAGCGTTTTGCGGAGCGTGTGCAGGATACACTGGAGAATGACCAAAATGCCAGCTTCCACGGACTGTTTCGGGAAGAGCGCTTGCTCGGTGTCATGAAGTGGTACGATTTTTTTATGAATGTCCGCGGAATTCAGATGCTGACTGGTGGAATCGGCACGGTCGCTGTTGAATTGCTGCATAAAAAGGAAAAAGTAGCGAAAGCGATGCTGCAAGGCTTCCTTGCGACGTACCGGGAGCGTGGTGTCTGTCTGGTGTCGCTCTATCCGTTTCGCGTCGATTTTTACAAAAAGATGGGATTTGGCCAAGGGACCAAAGTCCATCAATATCGGATCGCTCCAGCCAGCTTTCCCTATACTGCGAAGGACAAGGTCTCCTATTTGGGAGAGGCAGATCGGGAGCAGATCCTTGCCTGCTATCACCGCATCGTCCGTTGCACGCACGGGATGATTAAAAAGACAGAGCGGGAGCTGAAGACCTTCCTGGATCAACCGGAACAGGTGATCGTCGGGTGCAAAAAAGACGGCAGAGTCACGGGCTATCTCGTTTTCCACTTTCAACGTACTCACGAAGAGAATCGATTGCATAATGATCTTGTCATTAAAGAATTTTTATATGAAAATCAAGAGGCGCTACTGCAGCTCCTGTCCTTTTTGCACAGTCAGTCTGATCAGATCCAGCGTGTTGTGCTGACTACGGCGGACGAGGATTTTCACATGCTGCTTTCTGATCCTGGAAATGGAACGGACCGCTTGATTCCAAGCATCTACCACGAGAGTCATGTCTCTGGTGTCGGTTTGATGTACCGCGTGATCGATGTGCCGGGATTTTTCCATCAGCTCGCGCCATGTCGTTTTGGCAGAGAAAGCGGACTTGTGCGTCTGAACATTCGTGATTCCTTTCTCCCGGAAAATGAGGGGAGCTGGCTAATCGAATTTTCGGAAGGCCATCCGCAGGTGGTAGAGGCAGGAGAGCCGGATGTCGAGCTGGGGATGGATATTTCGGATTTTTCCTCTCTTGTCATGGGGGTGATCAGCTTGCGTAAGCTGCATCTGTACGGTCTTGCAGACATCAGTGATGAAAAACAGATTCCATTCGTGGACAGGTTGTTTGCCACGGGAGACAAGCCGAGAAGCACAACTCCGTTTTAAAGTGAAAATTGTCACGAATCAGACACATTTAGGTATCTTTTTTTCCCTCCTCCCATATCATGGTACAAAATGGGAGGGGGGAAAGTCGGTGATCTATTTAACGCTCGTGATCTTTTTTGGTTTCCTATTGGTTGTCTGGTTCGTGGTTAAGCTCCTCTTCCGTCTGGACAAACGCGACTCGATCATCTACGACCAGCGCCAGCTGTGGGAACATTACGAAGTCGACTTGCAGGACATGCGTTATCCGAAGCAGAAAAAATAGGAATGCCAATTTGTCCGATGTGATAAGATCCTATTCCTTCCAAGGTGGTGAGCAGATTGACTGGAGTCACAGGGGTACATCAACGGGAATACTTTCGATTGAAGTTGGTGCAGCCTTTGTGCGCAGAGATGACGATCGTGCTCATCAAGGGCAAGATGATGGAAATTGGAAGCGCTCACGTTTTGATCGAAGATATTGGCGCAGGGGGATTGCGTTTTTTATCCCATTTAAAAATGCCTGCCAACGACCAGCTCGTCCTGCAATTTGCCACGGAGCTGTGCGGGGAGCCGATTACGATGTACGGCCATATCGTTCGCACGGGCTCCTGGGAAGATAGCTTTTATGAATACGCGGTGCGCTTTACGATGGAAGAAGCCCAGCATCTCGAGATCAATAGACTGGTCAACCGCCTTGCCATACGCTATCGGAATCAAAAAGAGGTCAAGGATAGCCTGTTTTGGAAGGGAGATCGACGTGCCTTTCTCACGGCACAGGCGAATCTTACGATGGAGTCCACTTGAACCTGACCATAAACGAAAAGCTCCTGCGTTTAGCCTTTGGCGAACGGGGAGCTTTTTTGCATAGATCCAGGACTTTGTATAGACAGGTTTCTTGAATGTTTGACATTTTATAAACGTAATGATAAATTATCTATTATAAGACAAACAAAAGAAAGTAGTGTTTATGTATGTCACTTACAGAACAATTTTGGAGTGCTACCTTTGAGGAGGTAACACAGGGATATTGTGAGCGCGAGCATGACTATTTCTGTTTGCTTTGCGGGGAATCCATTGAAAAAGGAATCATCTATCCTGTCGAGGGACGTCTTTATGACGCGGCGAAATTTACCCACCATCACATAGAAGAAGCGCATGGCTCCGTGTTTCTGTATTTGAGTGAGCTGGATAAAAAGATCACGGGCTTGTCCGATCACCAGAATCAGCTCATGCGCCTATTCTTCCAAGGGAAGAGCGATCAGGAAGTGCAAAAGGAGATGGGCATTGGAAGCGCGTCTACCATTCGCAATCATCGCTTTGCATTAAAGGAAAAGGAGCGTCAGGCCAAGGTCTTTCTGGTGATGATGGAGCTGATGAAAGGGACGGCCAAGAAATCGCCTGTGACAGCCGTGATATCGGATGCGCCAAGGTCCACGAAAAAGAAAGACGATGAGCTACAAGTGTCCTCTTCGGAGTATGCGGAAATTACACAAAAATACTTTCCTGAGGGAACGCTTGGCCGCCTGGAGCATTATCCACGCAAGCTCAAGCATCGGCTGGTCGTTCTGGAGGAGATCACCAAGCGTTTTGATCCAAAGAAAATCTACAGCGAAAAAGAAGTGAATGCGGTGTTGGAAACTGCCTACGAGGATTACGTGACGATCAGGAGGTACCTGATTGACCACGGCTTTCTGGATCGAGCAGCAGATGGCAGCGAGTACTGGGTGAGAAGCAACGGAGAGGAGCAGGAAAAACAGATGAATCGCAAGCAAGAGCTCAAACAGATGTACAGGGAAGTCAAAACAGAAGCCGGCGTTTATCAGATCAAAAACATACAGAACGGCAAAGTATGGGTCGATGCGACGAAAAACCTGAAAACAATGAATGGCAAACAATTTACGCTCAAGCACGGGTCGCATACCAACAAAGCACTCCAAAAGGAATGGAACGAATACGGAGAGGATGCTTTCGTATTTGAAGTGCTGGAGGTATTGGAGCAAAAGCCAGATCCCTTTTTCGATTTAGAGGATGCCTTGGAAAAATTGGAGAACAAATGGCTCGACCAGCTTCAGCCCTATGAAGAGAAAGGCTACAACGAAAAGAAAAAGCGGTAATATACCGCCGTTAGGCTTATGAATCAGTCGAGCAGGTGAAAACGCTCCAGCTGATCCCATAAGCCTTCTTTTTTCAAGATTTCCCTTTGCTTAGGACCGATTAGGTCAAAGTGAGGAAAAGGTGGTCGATCGTGTATGTAGGCAGGATTTAAGCCATTCTCCAAGCACCATTGCGTGAGAAGGGCGCGGTTGGCACAGCCAACCTTGGTGACCGTTTTTACGCCAGGAAAGCGGGGATCGATCCAATAGTGGGTGAGATAGGCGATCTCCTCCCTCGTCACGGCTTGCTTCCAGCGGCTTAATTCTGCACGAGTGATTCCAAATGCCACGTTTCTTCATCCTTTGGGCTATTTCTTTTACTCTCCTTATCATAACAGAATGGATTCACAGAATGGAAAAAGACAGACTTCCGAATGCTCGCTGCAGGGAAGTCTGTCTTTTTTATACAGATATTTTTATCCAGCGTAAGCGCAACTCCGCGATCGAGGCTTTCTTAACGGATGCCTTGTGGCAGGGTAGGAGGAACGTAGTTCAATTCTTCATCGGCAGTGATGTAATCGGTGTTGACCATGAGCAGCAGGTAGCGTTTGCCGGTTTGCGGATCGCTAAGAATGATGTGGTCACGGCCCGCTGTTTCCAGCACACCACGGAAGATTTTCGCATTCCATTGACTGTTGTTTTCAAACGTTTGATACACAGTGATGACTTTGCCGCGATTCAGGCGCAAGATGTTCTCGATATAAGATTCCTCGACGATTTGGCCAGGTGTAAACGGGATGCCAGGAATAGCGGAACCGCTTGGCTGCATGGGTACCAGCTGAGGCTGCTGCTGTTGTGGCATTCCATAGGGCATTTGCGGGGACTGGTACATGTCGTATCCGTACTGCGGATACTGAGGGTAAGGCATTTGTTGGCTCATGATGAACTCGCTCCTTTATCTATCTTACTCTAATAGACGCGTGGGCAATCCTGAGGTGTCGGAACGAAGAAGCAGTGCGCTTTGTAACGTCCAGAATTTCGTTGATTCCACCAGGTTGGCGGACAGTTCCCGGCAGGGCGATAAAACCACAAAGCGTTTGACGCGGGATGCGTCCGTTCTCCATTGATCGTGCGTTTGGCTAAACGTTTTTCTCGATCTCGCGCGCGTTGGTAAAAATACGGTTTTTGCACCGATTCGTAGCCACCTGGAGACTGAAACACCATGTCATTCATGCTTCGGATGTTTTTAAAGTCAAGGCAGTTGGAAAGGATGCGGTTTACACCCACGTTGCCGACCATCAGCATGCCTAGCTCGCCTTCTCCCTCCGCTTCAGCACGAAGCAATCGAGCTAGCAGATCCACGTCATTCGAGTTCGCTTTGATTACGGCCATTGCCTCACCTCCTCCAAAAACTCACAATTACAATATATGGGCGCATGTGCGATCGGTGATTACCGAAGAGAATTTTTCTGTGGGCTTGCATCTGGCTTTGTCAGTCCATCCTTTTCAAGTGACATGAAAAAAGCGTCCGTGAGCCAGTGACATGGCTTGGACGCTTTTTCTGTATGAGGCTGTCTTCTGTTTACAAATACCGTTTCCTGCGCTTGTTCCAGATGAACCAGGCGATCGCGACCAAGGCACCAATCCCGAGTATCGTGACCTCCAGATATTCATCCAGGAGTACTTTTGCGTGCTTTCCGTAAAAATGAAACAGAGTGCCGATTAGAAAAAATTTTAATCCCCGCCCGACGATGGCGAAGAGCATCAGCTTCGTTAAAGAGTAATTGAATGCCCCGCTAAGCACGGTAAAAACTTTGAAGGGAATGGGGGTAAAAGCCCCAATCAGTACAGCAGCATCTCCGTTTTTCGCAAATTGCTCGGTCGCGAGAGCTGTCCATTTTGCGGGTAGCAGTTTCTGTAAAAGCGGTTTCCCTAGCCATTTTCCCAGCATAAATCCGATGGGAGCACCGAGTATGGAAGCCGTGAAAGCTACAGTCGCAAATCGCAGTGCGGAGCCAGGATCGAGCAAACTCATCGCAATTTGCATGAAGAAAGGTGGAACTGGACTGATAAACGAGTCCAAAAATGCCATTCCGAAGAGTCCCCATATTCCGTAATTCATAAACAGTTGCGTGATTTGTTCCAGCATGGGCATCTCCTTGCGATTTTTCCTTCCCTAGCCATTATACAGGAAAGATTCTGGTTTCTGTAGCTAAGATATGTCCGTTTGTCCAAAGTCAGCACCAGCTTCTAGGACGGAAAATTTTCGGACATACTGTTAGAGATTTTGACGAGAGACAAAAAGGAGGCGTAACCATCTATGCAATCTCATCCCTATGGTGCACACGAAGTCATAGAGCTTCATGAGGTTTTGAACGGAGCGGTTGACGCGATGAATACGGCCCATTTGTACGTCCCATTTATTCGCGATGCACAGCTGGCCCAAATCACAGCTCATCAGCTGCAATTCATGCAAAATGAGTACAATACTTTCGTTTATACCGTGCAAGGGCTTGGCGCAGGAGAGATGCTGCCCTATCGCCCGAATCGGACGTTTGCATCAGCAGCTCCAGCCATGGCTGCGCAAATGAGTGAACCACATGCTTATTCACCCCAAATCGATGACCGCGATGTAGCGTCCGCTTTTCTCGGTATGCATAAAACAGGAGCCAAAACCAAGCTGGCAGCGGCACTCGAGGCAGCACATCCGCAGATTCGTGAGCTGCTGCTGCAGGGAGCCGTCAATTGTGCGCATCAGGCTCACGAAATATGGGTTTACATGCAAAGCAGAGGGTTCTATCCGCTGGCAACGATGTCTGAGTCGACCAATGCCGAGCTGCTGCGCGGTTATCAGCCTTTGCGCCCCGAGAATGGGATGATGGAGCAAGCAGTTTCTCCAGCGGCAGCTCCGACGCAGCCGCCTCAGGAAAAAGGCACCATTTCCGCCCACTTGCAGAGAGAGACGGTAAGCGGCGCAAGAGCTTCTTCCCCAGCTGACCAGCCGCTGAGCCCTGTGAATGCGGCACCGATTTTTTCCCCTCAGCCGTACCGCCCGGATTTCAATGGGCCTTCTGAAGATACGGCGATGACTACCGATGCGTTACAGACACAAGGGATCGAAGCGACAGGCGGTTTGTACCAGCAAGCAGAAGGGAAGCAGAACCGAAGTCGCAAAAAGAATACCATTTCGGATTCCCTGCTTGGTCAATAGGTACTTGTTTTTTCATTGACGATAGGAAA
This sequence comes from Brevibacillus centrosporus, assembly GCF_046622605.1. NCBI lineage: Bacteria > Bacillati > Bacillota > Bacilli > Caryophanales > Paenibacillaceae > Brevibacillus > Brevibacillus centrosporus. Next base: position 1,762,939 of record NZ_CP176856.1, read on the forward strand.
TAATATCCACTACTATAGAGAAAGGACAAACATCAGTGGGAGGGGCCGAAGTGAAAACACTAGGTTCGGGGAAAGTCATTTTTTATGCACCAGATGGAACGAATCTGCAGCTTTCCGGTGAAATTGACGTTCGAGGAGAACGCGTTTCTGTTACGGAAATCATCTACTTTAATGGTCAGCCAAACGGCGCTCGTGAGACGAATCTGCCACTCGCTCAGACCGTCATTTATTGGGAGCCAGAAGTATACGAGCAAATCGGTTTCGAATAGCAAACACAGACGACCTTGCCCTCTGCAGGGTTGTTTTTTTATATGTAAGTTTTTACACCTATGCACCTTGGGAATAGCCGGGGTAGGCCAAGTGTGATATCATGTGGAGTGGAATTTACGTAGGTAACAAGGAGTGATCCTTATGATCGACAGTATATTGGAACGGGCTCTTGCAGGCGAACGCCTGGGCCTTGAAGATGGTTTGGCCTTGTTTGCAAGTAATGAAATTGAAAAATTGGGGCATTACGCGAACCTGGTGATGCAAAAGCACCATCCAGACCCAATCGCAACATTTGTCATTAGCCGTAATGTCAACTACACCAACGTTTGCGACACGTATTGCCGCTTTTGCGCGTTTTATCGCGCGCCTGGATCTTCGGAAGGATACGTTCTCCCAAGAGAGACCATTTTCCAAAAAATTCAAGAAACGGTAGACGTAGGCGGTACCGAAATTTTGATGCAGGGCGGAACCAATCCGGACTTAAAGCTCGACTACTATACCGACCTGCTGCGGGCGATCAAGCAACGCTTCCCGCAAATCACCATGCATTCTCTGTCTGTTGCTGAGGTTATGAAAATTGCCGAGGTTTCGAATATGTCCGTAGAGGATGTATTGAGAGAACTGAAGTCTGCTGGTCTGGATTCCTTGCCAGGAGCAGGTGGAGAAATTTTGGATGATCGTACTCGTCGGAAGATTTCCAGACTGAAAGGCTCTTGGACGGATTGGATCGACACCCAAAAAGCGGCACATCGCGCAGGCTTGCCAGGAACCGCGACGATGGTCATCGGCTTCGGTGAGGAAATGGAAGAACGCGTTCTTTCTCTCTTGCGCATTCGTGAAGCCCAGGATGAGACGCACGGCTTCAAAGCGTTCATCGTATGGACGTTCCAGCCAGACAATACCAACATGAAGGCAGTCAACAACACGCCGGAAGAGTATTTGAAAACATTGGCGATCAGCCGACTGATGCTGGACAATGTGGAGAACTTCCAGTCGTCTTGGGTAACGATGGGCCCACACTACGGCCAATTGTCTCTATCCTATGGAGCCAATGACTTCGGTCAGACGATGATGGAAGAAAACGTGGTGTCTGCAGCAGCTTGTACCCACAAAGTGAACACCAACCAAATTCTGGAGCTGATTCGCGGAGCAGGCAAGATTCCTGCGCAACGCAACACTCAGTACGATATCCTGCGCGTGTTCGAGGATGGCGAGATGGCGGAAAAAGATTTTGTGATGCAGAACTAAGCTTTGCGACGAAAACGATATCGAGTGGAAGCACGTTTCTGTTTTGGTCCCTTGTATGGGACTGACGGAAGCGTGCTTTTTCTATCTATCCTTCCCTCCGTTTCCAACCGTTTAAAAGTATATCGCTCCTGTCGGGACATATACTGTAAGTACAATTGCGGGTTGGGGGGATGGTTATGCAAGCGTTCCGCGTATTGCTGGAGAATGTCCCTGCGCATAGTGGCACGTATCGCGCCATCTTGCAAGAGATGACGGAGCGGGTCAACACTGCACCGGTGCGTATTACATATAAAGAGGAGGACCAGAACGGGTACCTTGTGTTCTTCTTTCAGAGCTGGTGCGAAGAAGAATACGATGCGCAGACGATTGATTGGGCTCGTGCTTTCGTGGCATTGTCATTAGCTGAGTGGATCATGCAGGTAAAGGAATCCGAGATCATCGAGGAAATGGCAGAGGATTTGCTGCAGTCCGAGCAGCTGGAGGAAGAATGGGCAGAAATCCTTCCCTACATCCAGCGTATGTGCCAAGAGCATGAACCTGCCGGCACGGAGCTGTTTACCGCTACAACACGCAAGGCGAATGTCTATCGCAAGGCATTTACGTATTTGGAATACGAGAGAACCGTCAACGTTTTGGGCTTCGTCCGTTTTCGTCTGCAGGACCATTGGAATGAACTGTTTGAGCTGGTGGAGGCAGGAATCGACGAATATCTGGAAGACAAGCAATATCAGGAATTTGTGGAACTGCTGCGTTATTTCATCGCCGTCCAGGAGACCAAGCAGGAAGTGGTTCACGTCGTTCCTAGTGTGGACAAACCTTTCCACCTCTATGATAAAAAAGGGGATCGCCTGTGGCTGGATCAGCTGGATTCCGTTCTGAGCATGGAAGAGCAAAACTGCCGGGACGAAGACTATTTGGTCAGCGCCCTCGTGACCTTGGCACCGGAGAGTATCGTCCTGCACATGGCAACGGAGAGGCCAGGACTGACGCAGACGATTCGCAGCATTTTCGACAGCCGGTTGAGTACGTGCCAGTCTTGCCCCCTTTGTCTGGCAGACAGACGTGTACTTGACTTGCACAATCCGTCTAAACTATAATAGCAACAACAACTTTACAGGAAATACGATGAGAAGGACATGGACGATATGCAGGTCGCTTCAGAGAGGCGGGACATGGCTGGAAGCCCGCTGCGCACCCATATGGATCTACCCCCTTTGAGTAGCCACCGGGAACAAAGGCATTTGCCTTCCAGTATCGGTCAGCCGGTGAATAACCGTTAAAATTCCTTGAGGAGTCTGTTTGGGCAAGACTGACAGACTTGAATTAGGGTGGTACCGCGAGATGACACTCGTCCCTTTTTGGGATGGGTGTTTTTTTATTTACTTGGCATTGCCGAGTTTAGTAAATCTCAAATCTTGGTAAAGGAAGGAAGAACCTAACGTGGCACAAATTAACGTGACTTTCCCGGATGGCGCAGTTCGTCAATACGAGGCCGGGACTACCATCGAAGACATCGCTGGTTCCATTAGCGCCAGCTTGAAAAAGAAAGCCGTCGCTGGTAAAAAAGACGGCAAAGTCGTTGACCTGTACACCTCGCTGGAAGAGGATGCAGCGATCGAGATCGTGACGCTGGACTCCCCAGACGGCGTTGAAGTATATCGTCACAGTACCGCTCACTTGCTCGCACAAGCAGTAAAACGCATCTACGGCAGTGAAGTGAAATTCGGGATCGGTCCAGTAATCGAAGACGGTTTCTACTACGACATGGATATTCCTGTATCTTTGAGCCCGGAAGACCTCGGAAAAATCGAAGCGGAAATGGAAAAAATCGTGAAAGAGGATTTGCCAATTCGCCGCAAAGTCGTTAGCCGCGCAGAAGCAACAGAGATTTTCCAAGGCTTGAATGACCATCTGAAGCTGGAACTGATCCGCGACCTGCCAGAAGATGCGACCATCACTCTGTATGAACAGGGCGAATTCTTCGACCTGTGCCGTGGACCTCATTTGCCTTCCACTGGCTTCATCAAAGCATTCAAGCTGATGAACGTAGCGGGTGCTTACTGGCGCGGAAAATCGGAAAACCAAGTACTGCAGCGTGTATACGGTACTGCATGGCCGAAAAAAGCCGAGCTGGAAGAATATCTGCACTTCATCGAAGAAGCGAAAAAACGCGACCACCGCAAATTGGGAAAAGAGCTCGAGCTGTTCATGTTCTCTGAGGAAGCTCCAGGTATGCCGTTCTACCTGCCTAAAGGCTTTACTGTCCGCAACGAGCTGGAGCAATTCTCCCGCCGTCTGCAGCAGCTGGCGCAATACACAGAGGTACGCACTCCGTTCCTGATGAACGAGCGCCTCTGGAAGCAATCCGGCCACTGGGAGCATTACCAAGAGAACATGTACTTCTCTGAAGTAGATAATGCGACTTACGCTCTGAAGCCGATGAACTGTCCAGGACACATGCTGATGTACAAAAATGCGATGCATTCCTACCGCGATCTGCCAATCCGTTACTCCGAGTTTGGTCAGGTTCACCGCCACGAGTACTCCGGTGCTCTGAACGGTATGCTTCGCGTACGGACTTTTTGCCAGGATGACGCGCACGTATTTGTTCGTCCGGATCAGATCGAAACCGAAATCAAAGGCATGATCAAGCTGATCGACAGTATTTATAAAGTGTTCGGCTTCGAATACAGTGTGTCTCTGTCTACTCGTCCAGAGGATTCCATGGGCTCCGACGAGCTGTGGGAAACAGCTGAAGGTGCTTTGAAAAAAGTGCTGGAGGCATCCGGAATGCCATACGGTATCGAAGAAGGCGACGGTGCCTTCTATGGACCGAAGATCGACTTCCACATCACAGATGCGCTGAAACGCCGTCACCAATGCGGTACTATCCAGCTGGACTTCCAAATGCCAGAGAAGTTTGACCTGACTTATGTCGGTCAAGACAACGAAAAGCATCGTCCAGTCGTTCTGCACCGTGCGATGTACGGTTCCATGGAGCGCTTCATCGGTATCCTGATCGAACACTATGCAGGGGCATTTCCAGTGTGGCTCACTCCAATCCAGGCTCGCCTGATGAACATCAGCGAAGTGCACACTCCTTACGCAGAAAAAGTGAAGGAACAGCTGCAGCAAGCAGGTATCCGCGTAGAGCTGGATGCGCGCAATGAGAAAATCGGTTACAAAATCCGTGAAGCCCAAGTCCAAAAAATCCCATACATGCTCGTCATTGGGGAAAAAGAAATGGAAGACGGCACTCTGTCCGTGCGTAAACGCGGAGTAGGGGATGAAGGTGCAATGAGCGTGGATGCGTTCGTTGAAAAAATTCGTGCCGAAATCAACGAAATGAAGTAAGAGGCGTCCGACGCCTAGGTTTTAAATGGATAAAGGGGCAGCTCCTTCCGTGTTGAAGGTGCTGCCCCTTTTTTACATGCTTTCTAATGCCCGACGTACCGGGCGTACAGAGAGCGTGCAATGGTAACGTCATCAGTTCCTTGTACGAGCACGCGTCCATCTTGGAAAAAAACGAGGGTGTAATCATCCGTGCGAAAACGGAGCAAGAAGCGATTGTGTTCGATCCCCCCCAAAGGCGCATATCGCTTGGCAAGCAGGGTCAGATCGACAGACACAGGGTAGCTCGGGCGGATCTGAACGGTGTCGCGACCGCAGAGTGTAGCAAACTCTTCCGTTGTATCCTTCAACGTTAATGATTCAAACTCTTTTTTGACGCAGGCAGGGCATGCTGGATTTTGCCCTGAGGAAATAGGGAGCTGGTCATGGTCGTTTTGCCAAATATCGAATTGCTCCAGATGTGGGTTGAGATGCTCCAGATCCCCAATTAAAAGCTTCATTGCCTCTGTCGCCTGATAAGAAGCGATGATGGAGACGAGGGGACCGAGTACGCCGACCGTGTCGCAGGTTTCCCCCCTTCCTGCCGGTGCATGGGGGAACAGACAGCGAAAACATGGAGTGATGCCCGGGCGAATGACTGCAAACATGCCGCGAGAGCTTACAGCACCTCCATACACCCACGGCTTTCCATATTTGATCGCGACATCGTTGATCAGGTAGCGTACTTGAAAATTATCGGATCCATCGAGAATGACATCAGCATCTGAAAGCAGGCTTTCGGCATTTCCCGCATGCAGGTCGGCTATGATGCCCTCAATGCTCACGGTGGAATTGATCGTCCGCAGCTTATCGGCAGCAGCGATCGCTTTTGGGGTATGTTGATTTGCATCTGCTTCATCGTAGAGCATCTGTCTCTGTAGATTGCTTGGCTCCACGAAATCGCGGTCGATCATCCGGACGTGTCCGACACCTGCGCGAACGAGATGGTTGGCAAGTACTGTACCTAAAGCCCCCATCCCGACAATGACAGCTTTTTTATTCGCCAGTTTCTCTTGCCCTTGTGGTCCAATAGGGGAAAATAACAGTTGCCTAGAGTAGCGCGTGCTGGAATCCATAGCTGACTCCTTTCCGTCGATCAGCAAATCATTCGTCCTGATACAAAATCCTGCAGTTCTGCACTTGCAGGGTGGTGGAAGAAGGTATGGGTGTCAGCCAACTCGACGAGTCTCCCCTTGTGCAAAAACAGGCACGCATCTGCGAGTCTTTTTGCCTGGGGAAGGTTGTGTGTGATCATGAGGATCGTCGTGTGCTGCTGATGATTAACCTGCTGAATCACGCGCTCAAAAATGGAAATATTGTACGGGTCGAGACTCGCGGTCGGTTCATCGAGCAGCAGGAGCTCAGGCTCGCAGGCGAGTGCGCGTGCCAAAGCGATTCGCTGTGCTTCTCCACCGGATAGGGTCTGGGCTCGCTGTCTCGCGAGGGGTGACAGCTCCACCAGCCCCAGGGCATGCTCTACTCTTTTTTGGACAGTAGACTTATCTAGGTTCCGATACCGCAGTCCTAATGCTACGTTGTCAAAAACGGTCGCCTGAAACATGGAGGGTCTTTGTGCGACGAAAGCCATTTTGCGCTGGATCGGCACCCCCTTGCGATAGGTGAGGGAAGGCAGCTCCACATCCGTTCCGAAAAGCTGCATGCTCCCGCGAGTTGGCTTCTCCAACAGATTCATGACGCGCAATAACGTGCTTTTCCCCGCACCGCTCGGACCGACGATACCGTAAATTCGACCGCGTTCAAAAATAGCCTGCTCGACCTGCAAAACGGTTCTTCCTTCGTAAGAGACTTCGAGATCTTTGAGCTTCAATCGGTTCATCTATTCATCTCCGCCTGGATTTCATTTGATTCATCATGCCAACCATCAGAAAGCTGTTGAACAAGAAGCTGATTGCCAAAAGGACGAGCCCCAATTGCAGGCCTGCTGTGAAATTCCCTGTTCGCGTCTCCAGAATAATGGCCGTTGTCATCACGCGTGTGTGGTGCTCAATGTTCCCTCCAACCAGCATGACAGCACCGACCTCGGAAATCGCTCTGCCAAAAGCAGCGGCAACTCCTGACCAAATCCCCCCGCGCGCCTCGCGAATAATGGTCAGCATCATCTGCAGGGGAGTAGCTCCCAGGCTTTTCGCTGTTTCCCAATAGGTGCGTTCCTTTCCGTGCACAGCTGCCATGGTTAAGCCGGCCAGTATTGGCGTTACAAGTACGACCTGAGCGATAATCATGGCTTCGGCACTAAATAAAAGGTCGAGCGAACCGAGTGGACCGTACCGGGAGAGGAGGAGGTAAACGATCACACCGACCAAAACGGGAGGCAGTCCCATGCAGGTATAGATCAGGGCGATGATCAGTCGCTTTCCTGGGAAGGAGTACAGCCCTAGAATAGCGCCAAAAGGTATTCCCATGAGCATCCCGAGCAGAACAGAAGAAGTCGTTACCTTCAGGGAGAGCGAGATGACCTCCCAGACATCCTGTGTGAGCATCATGAAAAGAGTCTCCTAGCGTTTCTTGGCATCAGGCACGAACAGTCCTTTTCCGTAGTCCTTTTGCCCAAATTCTCCAATCAGCTTTTGGCCTTCAGCCCCTGTGAAAAATTCGATAAGCTTCATGCCTTCTTCTTGCTTGGCAGAAGACTTGACCTGAATGATCCCGTATGGATTCAAAAGCGATTTGTCACCCTGCATGACCACATCGAGATTGAGCTTTCGAGAGAGAAAGGTAGCCTCGTCCGTCAGGGTATAGGCTTTTTTCTCATCCGTCATTTGCAGCGTCTCGCCCATTCCCTGGCCTGACGAGAGATACCAGCTGTCTTCTGGCTTGATCTTGGCTTCTGTCCAAATGCCTTTTTCTTTTTTATCTGTACCCGAGTCATCCCCTCGCGAGATAAAGGTTGCTTTTTTCTCGGCGATTTTGCCAAACGCTTCTTTGGCTGTTTTCGCTTGCTTGACTCCGGCAGGATCGTCTGCTGGACCTACGATGTAGAACTGGTTGTACATGACATCAAAAGCGTTGACGCCAAATCCTTTTGCGACAAATTCATCCTCGGACTTGCGAGCGTGAACGAGCAAAACATCCGCGTTTCCGTCTTCCCCAAGCTTGATGGCTTGTCCAGTTCCGACAGCGACTACCTTTACTTTAATGCCAGATTGTTGCTCAAAGATTGGCAGCAGGTAGTCGAGTAAGCCGGAATCCTGGGTGCTCGTTGTAGTAGCGAGGGTAATTTCCTTGACTTCCTGCGTTTCAGGAGCGGGAGTAGCAGTGGGAGACTGCGCCGGAGCAGAGCTAGATTGAGAACAGGCAGCAAGTAACAGGATCAGCGAAAATAACAAAAAGACTTTGGCAAAACGCAGATTCTTCATCATGATCACTCCTAATCAAATTGATGGGATTCGTCAATACATTCTGTCTATTTCCTTGCCAGTTTGAGAGACGTTGTAGCCGCCTTGAGCAACGACTTCCTGCTTGAATGAAGGGTCGCGCAGGAGGGAGAGAAGCTCGCGAAAGCGTTCTTGCTTGACGAAGCGCTCAGGAATTACGAGGTCGTAGCGCTCTTCCTGGATCGGAAAAAAGTCTAGTCCCATTCCGCGGGCCACACTTTCTATGCCCAATGCTACATCTGCCGTACCTTGCAAGACGGCTGAGGCGGTAGCGTAATGCGTCGTCAGCTCGACATCGTAGCCAGGAATGGCTTGCGCGGATACTTTCTTCTGCTGCATGCTGAAATCGAGAAGTACCCGAGTCCCGGATCCGCGCTGGCGATTGACGATGCGATGTTTTCCGCTGAACAATTCCTCCCAGCTGGTGATCATCCGCGGGTTGCCTTTTGGCACGACGAAGCCTTGCCAGCGGCTGACCAGATTGACGACAGTGACTCCTTCGTTCGGAAGTAGACAGCGGATGTAAGGCAGGTTGTACTCGCCTGTCATTCGATCGAGAAGATGGGTGCCAGCCATTTCTACGCGCCCTTTGTAGAGCTCGATCAGCCCGTCCAAGCTTCCAGAAAAGGCAGGTAGCAGCGTAATTCCGCGCTCTGCCAGCTTCCTCGTCAAGAGGTCGATGGTGAGGTCATGGCTCCCTGCAAAAATGATTTCGTAGGGCTGGGATGTCTGTCTCTGGGGAGAAGAAAAGCCGTTTGAGGAAAGCTGCTCGTCCCGCGCCTTGCTCTTGTGCATGAAGGTGTCGAGATCCGTGCGTAAAATGCGCAGTGTGCGCCCGATTTTGGAGGCAGGCAATTCTTTGCGTTTGATCAACTCATAGACGGTATACCGGGTAAGCTTTAGCTCCGCAGCAACCTCGTCTGGAGTCAGGTAATCGCTTTCCAAAGTGTCACCCTCTTTTTCAGTTTGGTTGAATTGGTTTTAGTTAGTTTTAGTTTGTTTTACATGTTTTGGTCTATAAATAACATACTTTACCAGCAGGTGGATAGGCAAGAAAATAATCGAAAAATTAGCAATTTTGCTGGATTTTCGTGGTATTCAGGAAGGATTACCCATATAATAGTCGTAATAGTAGGTATATTTTGTGAGTTCAATGTGAATGAAGATTGGGGAGGGAAAGAGCGATGGCTTTGGGGGGATTCAAAAACCGTGAATTGCTGGTCGATCTCACTTCAGGTGCGGTTGATTATCGTCCGATTAACGAAGGCCTGGCGAGGACATACATCGGTGGCCGCGGATTGGGAGTCAAGTACGTCTATGACAACGGGGCGCAGGTAGAGCCATTTTCGGAAGACAACATACTGTGTATGATGACAGGGCCGGTGACAGGCTCCCGTTCATCGATGAGTGGGCGTCTCTGTATGGTCACCAAATCTCCCTTGACGGGTACCGTTACGGACTCGCATATGGGCGGATGGTCTGCGGCGCGCCTGAAATGGTCCGGTATTGACAACGTGATCTTCAAGGGTGCGAGTGACAAGCCTGTCTATTTGTATATCGAGAATGGCCAAGGCGAGCTGCGAGATGCCAGCGAGCTGTGGGGAAAAGGAACTCGTGCGACGGTAGCAGCTATGCAAGAGCGATATGGGAAAGAAGACTTGAGTGTCATCTGTATCGGACAAGCGGGAGAGAATCTCGTTCGCTATGCGGGTTTTATGAACGAGAATGACCGTGCAGCTGGTCGGGGAGGTACAGGTGCAGTCGCAGGGTCCAAAAAGCTCAAGGCGATTGTCATCAAGGCTGCCCAAAAAGGCAATATGCCACAGCCTGCTCAAGATGAGGAGTACAAAAAGGCCAATCAAAAGGCGCTCAAGGCCATCATGGAGGGCGGCTTGACAGCACCGAAAAAGGGTGGACTCTCCGTCTACGGTACCAACGTACTGACCAGCATCATTAATGAAGTAGGTGCTCTTCCGACCATGAACTCCAAATATACGCATTGGGACGGAGCAGAAGGGCATAGCGGAGAAACCGTGAATGCCACGTTGCTGGTAGCAGATAACACCTGCCATGCTTGTCCTGTGGCATGCAAGAAGGAAGTTGAAGTGAGAGAAGGCAAGTACAAGACGCGGGTAGAGAGCTTTGAATACGAGTCAGGCTGGGCGCTCGGCGCCAACTGTGGCGTGAGTGATGCTGCACCGATCTCGTTCCTGATCAATCTGTGCAACGAGTACGGCATGGACACGATTGAGCTCGGCAACACCTTGTCCTGTATGATGGAGGCCTACGAAAGAGGATTAACAGAGGAAAAGGTCGACTGGGGCGATGCTGATCGCATGATCGAGCTGACCGAGATGATGGTCTTCCGCAAAGGCGTGGGAGATATTCTGGCCGAGGGAACAGCTCGTGCTGCCAAAGCATTTGGCGATGAAAATCTGGCGATGTGCGTCAAAGGGCAAGCGATCCCTGCGTACGACCCGCGCGGAATCCAGGGAATCGGTCTCGGGTATGCGACCAGCAACCGCGGTGCATGTCACTTGCGCGGCTATACTGTTGCGAGCGAGATTGCAGGAATCCCGGTACCGACAGATCGCCTGGTGCCAGAAGGAAAAGGCGAGCTGCTCAAAATATTCCAGGATCTCTTGGCTTTCTCCGATTCCATGAATATTTGCAAGTTCTCGTCGTTCTCGGAAAACGCGGAGAATTACGCAGAGCAGTATTCGACGATGACAGGCGTTCCAGTAACCGCAGATGACGTCATGAAAATTGGCGAACGGATTTACAATCTGGAGCGACATTACAACAACCTGGCGGGCTTTGACAAACGCGAGGATGACTATTTGCCAAAACGCTTTATGCAAGAGCCTGCAAGCGGAAACAGTGCAGGGCACGTTAGCCAGCTTGAAGTCATGCTGAACGACTACTATCAGCTGCGCGGCTGGGTAGATGGTGTCGTTCCTGAGGAAAAACTAAAAGAACTCCACATCGTATAAACTTGCCTCTCGTGGCAAAGCAAAAAGGTGGAAACCTGCTTTCCACCTTTTTGCACTCTTTCTATTCCGTGATCGCGTAGTTAGCCTCCGACCCTCAAGATTTTGAGGCGAAATTGAGCCATGAGCCTTTCAAAGCTTTCCGGTCCAAGCGCTGTCATGCGGATAAAGACGGCGTTGACATGAAAGCGGGAAGTAATCCTCACTTGCTCTTCTCGCAAAATCTCTGCTTGCCACTGATCGCCCACAACCTGGATTGGCAAGCTTTCCGATTTTGCTTCGCCCCCGCACTCGGTCAAATAGGTAACGAGCGCGGACACGGGAATCCCGCGCAGCTCCATAACTTTCTCGATCATCTTATCCTCCTGCCACCGGCGGGAACAAAGCAAATTGATCATCTTCTAGCACGCGGGTTTGGAGTCCTTCTGCATGAATGACATTGCGCCCGTTTAGAAACACATGGACAAACGGTTTGAATGTTCGCTCCGGTGTAAAGATTTCTTCATCCAAAGCAGGATACATCTGAATCAAGGCTTCGAGAATATCAATGACTCGATTGCCACTGTCCATGGGAACTTCCACAGATTTGGCCTGACAGATCTCACGAAAATTGGCAAAGACTTTTACTTTCATATTTGAATATTCTCCTTTTTCTTTTTATTATACTGGATTTAACAAAGAAGCAAAATGAAGGAAATGGATGGAGGCAATCATGAAATTCTTCCATGTAAAGACAGTTGCAGAAACGTTAGAAGTGATTGCAGGCGAATTTAAACCAAATAGGCCTTCCATCGAGGTATCGTTGATCGATGCGTTGGATATGGTGCTGGCTGAAGACGTGTTTTCCGATGAGCAGGTTCCTCATTTTTCCCGTTCGACCGTAGATGGCTACGCGGTGCGTGCGCGCGATACGTACGGCGCTTCTGACTCGTTACCGGCTTTTCTCGATGTGACAGGAAAAATCGATATGGGGAAGTCGGCTGTGCAGCCTGTCAAGGAAGGACAGGCACAGTCAATCCCGACAGGTGGGATGGTACCAGATGGGGCAGACAGTGTTGTCATGATCGAACATGTAGAAGAGGTAGATGATCTGCTCAATGTCTATCGTCAGGTGGCACCGGGCGAAAATGTAATTCGCGCGGGGGACGATGTGGAAAAGGGAGAACTGGTGATAGCAGCAGGACAGCGGCTTCGCCCGCAAGACCTGGGAGTCCTTTCAGCGATTGGCAAGACAAGTATACGTGTGTATCCCCGGCCGATTGTCGCGATTTTATCGACGGGGGATGAAATCGTTCCGGCGGATAAGAAGGTACTGTCGCCAGGAGAAATACGCGACATCAATAGCATTACAGTGGCTACGGCAGCACGTCAATGCGGGGCGCAAGTCATTTACGGGGGGATCGTCCCGGATGACTATGAGTCGTTCGCCAAAAGAGCCAAAGACCTGTTTGACCAATCCGACCTGCTGCTCTTGTCGGGAGGAAGCTCTGTCGGGACTCGCGATTATACGGAACAGGTCATGCAGTCTTTGGGAGATCCGGGCGTTCTGGTCCACGGTGTTTCGATTAAGCCAGGCAAGCCGACAATCATCGCGAAAGCAGGCGCAAAGCCCGTTGTGGGATTGCCTGGTCACCCGGCTTCTGCTTTGATTATTTTCCATCTGTTTGTGGCACCCCTGATCCAAAGGCTGCAGGGACAGAAGCCAGCCGCATACGTTTCGCGGATTTCGGCTAGAATTTCTCGCAACATTGCATCGGCGGTGGGACGCTCGGACTACATCCGTGTTAAGCTGGAGGAGAGAGAGGACGGGCTTTGGGCTGTACCTGTCTTCGGAAAATCAGGTTTGATCTCGACATTAGTGAAAAGCGATGGAATGGTGGAAATATCAGCAAACAAGGAAGGGATACTGGAAGGCGAAGCTGTGCACGTCCATTTATTTCAATAAATTCGGAATTGAGATAGCAAGGAAAAAGATAAAGAAGAAGGAATGGCAGGAGGAGAACGATGCGCAAAATCTACCTGGAAGACACACCCCTGAACGAAGCGCAGCGAAGAATCGCGAATCGGATTTCGTTCCAGCCGCAAGTGGAGGTCATTCCGACGCGAGAGGCGCTGGGGAGAGTCACGGCACGGCCGATTTACGCGAAAGTATCGATGCCTAATTTCCATGCTTCGGCGATGGATGGGATTGCGGTAAAAGCAGAAACAACGTACGGGGCGGATGAGCAGCACCCCGTTCGATTGCGCCATCTCGTGGATTACGTGGAGGTTGATACAGGTGATCCGATCCCGAATGGCTTTGATGCGGTGATTATGATCGAAAACGTTCATCAGATTGACGAGGAGACCATTGAGATTTTGGAAGCAGTCGCTCCTTGGCAGCATATCAGGCCAATCGGAGAGGATGTTGTGATCGGCGAGGTCATTGTCCCAGACCGACATCGGCTGCGTCCGGTGGATTTGGGAGCATTGCTGGCGGGTGGCAATGTCACGGTGCCGGTTTTTCGTAAGCCTCGTGTAGCCATCATTCCCACAGGTACCGAGCTTATCGAGCCTTCGGAGAATGTGGCAGAAGGGCAGATTATCGAATTTAATGGCACCGTTTTTGCCGCCTACTTGAAGGAGTGGGGAGCTGAGCCCGTGTACCACGGAATCGTGCAAGACGATTACGAGATGATCAAAAGGGCAGTTAAGACCGCTCTCCAGGGTGCCGATATGGTACTCTTAAATGCAGGCTCATCCGCAGGGCGGGAAGATTTCACCGTCCATGTGGTAGAAGAGCTGGGAGAAGTGCTGACGCATGGCGTAGCTACTCGTCCAGGTAAGCCGGTTGTAGTCGGTGTCATCGAGGAAAAGCCGGTGATTGGACTGCCCGGCTATCCGGTATCCGCGTATTTGAATCTGGAATGGTTCGCACGTTCCCTCGTTTATCATTATTATGGACTGCTTCAGCCAGAAAGGCAGCGGATCAAAGCCACAGTCGGAAGGCGTATCGTATCTGTCATGGGAGCGGAGGACTTCATCCGCGTTACCATAGGCTGTATGGATGGACAATTCATTGCCAATCCTTTGACTCGCTCTGCTGGTGTCACGATGTCGATGGTACGTGCGGATGGGCTGTTGCGTATACCACCGGGAAACCTTGGCTACGAACAGGGGGAGGTTGTGGAGGTAGAGCTGTACCGACCTGTGGAGCAGATACAAAATACGATTGTTTCGACTGGCAGTCACGATCTATCGATGGACGTGCTGCATTCGCTTCTGCGCAAAAAGAATCCAGAGCGCTTCCTCGTTTCTTCGCATGTTGGCAGTATGGGTGGTATCCTGGCTATCCAAAAAGGGGAAGCACATATCGCGGGTGTCCATCTTTTCGATGAGGAGTCAGGAGAGTATAATCAGAGCTATGTAGAAAAATACATGAAGGACAAAGAAGTCGTGCTCGTCCAATTGGTGTATCGGCAGCAAGGCTGGTTTGTGAAGAAAGGCAATCCGCTGGGGATATCGTCTGTACATGATCTGACGAAGCCCGGCATTACGTATATCAATCGCCAACGAGGGGCTGGAACCAGACTTCTCTTTGACTATCTGCTCAAGCAGGAAGCGGTGGACAGAGATGGCATCTACGGCTATTCTCGAGAGGCAGTCTCCCATTTGAGTGTGGCTGCAGCAGTCGCAGGTGGGACTGCTGATGTAGGCCTCGGGATTTACTCTGCGGCAGCTGCGATGGATCTGGATTTTATCCCCGTTGCAGAAGAGCGCTACGACTTGTTGATGACCCAAGCTTTCTATCACAGCAGTCGAGGCCAGGAGCTCTTAGCCTGCATTCGTTCAGAAGCGTTCGCTTTGGAAATGGAAGCGTTAGGTGGATACAGTTGCCGGGACTCTGGACAAATCGTCTACTCAGCGGCAATGTCAGAAATATGAGAATGTAATCTGCCCATCATGGAAAAGGAGAGTGATCACCAATGTCTGAGCAAATTCTTGATACACGAAATCGCCCTCTCCGAGATCTGCGTATTTCCGTGACAGACAAATGCAATTTTCGCTGCCAATACTGTATGCCCGCAGAAATATTTGGTCCAGACTTCGAATTCCTTCCTCAGCACAGGCTGCTGTCATTTGAAGAAATTACGCGCTTGACTCGAATTTTTACTTCCGTTGGTGTTGGCAAGATCCGGATCACAGGCGGAGAGCCGCTCATGCGAAAGGAATTGCCAAAATTAATTGAAATGATAAGACAGGTAGAAGGTGTTCAGGATATTGCGATGACGACCAATGGCTCTCTCCTCGCCCGCCACGCAAAAGCGCTGAAGGAAGCGGGGCTGGATCGGGTAACTGTCAGCTTGGACAGCCTCGACGATGAGCGGTTCGGACGGATGAACGGCAGAGGCTATCACGTGTCTGACGTGTTGAAAGGGATTGAAGCCGCAGCGGAAGCAGGACTTTCGATCAAGCTGAACATGGTCGTGCAGCGCGGTGTGAACGATGAGGATATTTTGCCGATGGCCCGCTTTTTCCGCGAGCAAAAGCATACACTTCGTTTCATCGAATTCATGGATGTAGGGAACAGTAACGGATGGAAGCTGGATCAAGTAGTTCCCTCCAGCGAAATTGTGCAGAGAATTCACGAGGAAATGCCTCTCACGCCAATCGATCCGAATTATTTCGGGGAAGTGGCTTCCCGTTACCGTTACGTGGGGACCGATCAGGAAATCGGGCTGATTTCGTCCGTGACACAGGCGTTTTGCTCGACTTGTACCAGAGCGCGGCTGTCGGCAGAAGGCAAGCTGTACAGCTGTCTTTTCGCCTCCGTTGGGGATGATTTGCGGGCACCGCTGCGGGAAGGGAAAAGCGACGAGGAAATCCGGGAGCAGATCCGCACGATCTGGGGGAAACGCGATGACCGGTACTCGGAAGTGCGCTTGAACGATACCCCGGGACTGAACAAGCCCGACAAGGTGGAAATGTCCCATATCGGCGGCTAACACAAAGCGTAAACAGCGCTTGACAAAGGGGAATACGCCCTGTATTATAAAGAGCGTGTATAAACACGAAACACTTCATACTTCGAGAACAAGCAGAGGCGCCCAGCTTCTCACCTGGGTCGACGTCTTACACGACTGTTGACAGGTAACTCTTACGCAAAGATCCTTGGATCTGATGAATTTGCTAGGTGAGATATGTGCGGGCGCATAATGCGTTCGCACATTTTTGTTCCTTCTCGAAATTGACGGGGGTGGCAAGTATTAGCAAGGATCAAATGTTGATTAACGAAGCGATCCGTGCCCGTGAAGTCCGATTGATCGGTGCTGACGGGAGCCAATTGGGAGTCGTAGCCTTTAGGGAAGCTTTGCGCATCGCCCAGGAAGCTGAATTGGATCTGGTAAATGTTGCTCCTACAGCCAAGCCGCCTGTATGCCGTATCATGGACTATGGAAAGTTCAAGTACGAGCAGGCGAAAAAGGAAAAAGAAGCACGTAAAAACCAGAAGATCATCGAGCTCAAAGAAGTGCGTTTCTCTTCCAACATCGAGGAACACGATTTCCAAACAAAGCTTCGTAACGTCCGTAAGTTCTTGGAGGATCAACACAAGGTGAAGTGTACGATCCGTTTCCGTGGACGTGAAATCACCCACTCCGAAATCGGACTTGCCGTTATGGAACGTGTTGCAGCCCAGTGTGAAGATCTCGCTTCGCCTGAGCGCAAGCCAAAGATCGAAGGCCGCAGCATGATCATGATTCTGGCTCCGAAAGCGGAAAAGTAAGATAGTAGTTTAGACAGGAGGATTTTTCAGATGCCTAAAATGAAAACCAACAAGGCTGCTGCGAAACGTTTCAAAAAAACCGGAAGCGGCCAATTGAAGCGCGACCGCGCGTTTGGTAGCCACTTGTTCGCTAACAAATCCACTAAAGCTAAACGTCACCTGCGTAAAGCTGCACTGGTATCCAAAGGCGATCAAAAACGTATGGAGCAAATGCTCACTTACCTGTAAGTTTATCTTTATTACACACCATTACGCAGCATGAGCTCCCTAAGCGCCTAGTGATAGGCCGCCATGCTGGAAAGACCAGGAGGAGTTTAGTATGCCAAGAGTAAAAGGTGGCATTGTTTCACGCCGTCGTCATAAGAAAATCCTGAAGCTGGCGAAAGGTTACTTCGGTTCCAAACATCGCCTGTTTAAATCCGCTAATGCGCAGGTAATGAAATCCCTGCTGTATGCATACCGTGACCGTCGTCAAAAGAAACGTGATTTCCGCAAACTGTGGATCACTCGTATCAACGCACAAGCTCGCCTGAACGGCCTGTCCTACAGCCGTCTCATGCACGGCCTGAAAGTAGCTGGCATCGAAGTTAACCGCAAAATGCTGGCTGACCTGGCTGTGAACGACAAAGCAGCTTTCAACGAGCTGGCTACAGTTGCAAAAGGCAAACTGAACGCGTAAGATTTGCCGATGAAGTCGATCTTCCTCAAAAGGGAGGGTCGGCTTTTTTATTTTAACCGCTACAAAAAGCAAAAAGAGCGCTTCTTGGAGGGCTTCCGTACAAGCAATTTGGCGGACAAACCATATGGATAATAATGACGCGAAAGGAAGGGGGGAGAGAGGATATTCAAACATTCTGTAAGCATGACTATGAGGATTACGATCACAGCGCAAAAAAGCGTGAGTCGAACCATAGGTGCCACTGCTGCTACAAAAGGCCAGAACCGAGGGATGCATACGAATGGAAAAAGCGAGAACGAAAAAGTGCATGCTGTTGCTGCTGTAGGGAGCGGGAGCGCAAGTGTGAGTGCTGCTGTTGCTGCCGAAAAGTGGGCGAGGATGAATGGCGACTGGGAGCATGAATACGAGGAAGACGATGACGAAGATGAGGACGAATGTAATTGCGGCAGATGAAAAAAGGAAAGAAACGGAAAGAGCACTGCTGCAAAAAATGTGGCAAGCCTCATAAAAAATAAAACAAGGCAAGGAAAATGAAAGTAGCTCAGGAATTTTTCTGAGCTTTTACATGTATCTAGGAGTTGCGAAGCATTCCCCGAAATAAGGGTGCCCTCCCCTGTTTAGGTGGAATATCGCCATGCCATGAGTCAAGCTATAATTAATTCGAATATTCCGTCATTTAGGAAAAAGGGAGGGCAGGTAAAATGAGGCGGCCGAAATGGATGTTTTTCGTAAGGGAGCTGGATGCGTATCCGACGGGGAAAAGAAGGGTTTTTCTTTTGTTCGTTGTGATATTAGCCAATTTTGTTGCCAACTACGAGTCGCAGATAGCTCCGGTGCTTTCCTTAATTTTGAAAGATATCGGAATCTCAAACCCTGAGTACGGCCTAATCGTCTCCCTGTCAGTCGTAGCGGCTGCATTTGGTGCCTTGCTCGGAGGACCTCTGTCAGATCGTTATGGTCGCACGCTGATCCTGGTTCCAGGCTTGTTACTGACCGTTCTCTGCGTATTTGGCATGGCTTTGTCCATTCTTTTGGCTCTCTATTATTTATGCGGTTGCTGCTCAACTTTATTGAAGGTGGATTTATAGGTGCTACGGCGGGTCTTGTACGGGATTTTTCACCACGGATGGGCAGGGCGCTGTCATTTGGCTTTTGGAGCTACGGGACATCGGGCTCTAATTATGGGCAAAGGCCGCTGGTTCAAGCGGCCATTGACCAAGAGTGTACCGACTGCAATCGACTCATAAACAGAAAAAGAACAGCCGGTTCCCTGATGCGGACGCCGGATGTTCTTTTTACTTAACTGATGATTCGTCGTCGCAAGGCATCGGCGACACCTTGTGTCCGATTTTGGGCACCTAATTTCTTTAGGGCAGACTTGACATAGTCCTGAACGGTGAATTCACTGATGCCGATGTGATCAGCCATTTCCTTGATGCTCTCTCCCCAAGACATTCGCTGCAATACCTCTACCTCGCGCTTGGTCAGCTTGATTGCTTTGGATAGTGGAAATTCAGTAGCTAGCGCCTTTCCTACCTGCTCGCCGTATTGGCTGAGAGCGTCGATCAAGTTTCTGTTGATACCATCACAGCCATCTGGATGTCCGGAAATGCCTGCGTAACCAATGACGTTAGAGCCGTGAAATATAGGGACAATAAGGGCGTAGGTGGTACCATGTACATACTTCGCTGGAATTTGTCTGATCAGATCTGAATCGAGCAGGACAGCTCGCTTTTCACGAATAGCTGAATAGATAGGGGGCATGTTTCGGATGTCTTCACGCTGATCGTTGACGGAATACAGTCCCTGTGCATTTGCCCTGAGTAATCCTTCTCCCATATGGCTAAGCATCGAATAGTTGTACAGGACAGCACCCATGAATGGGAACAAATCAATGAATCCGCGGACGGTTAACACTAATTTTTCCTCGTGATAAGCAGCCGTTTCAATACGCTGGATATACGCTCGCAATGCCGGACTGACCATGGAGTGGTATCCTCCCTCCATTTTAGGGGTCGTGCACTACCTGTTTTTAGGGGATATATCCGTTTTTTTTCACGAAATATAATAGAATTGTAGCGCTTTCATTTTAACAAAAGGCTTATCTAGGCGTAAAGGAAGTATTGTCGGAATAATTCGACAATAAAAGGGGTGTTTACGAAAACGACTACACAGCTGGCTCGCATCCAGCGCGAACACTTGGCAGATCGAAGCCGAGTGAATTTGCCGTGAGCTTTGGAGTCACGTGCTGGACCAAGCTTGTCCACACGACACTGGTATCCGAGCAAAGGAAGCACCTATGGGCATGGATTTTTTAGAAGAAGAATAGAGGGGTCAGGTGAGTTTATGACGATAGCTTCATCGCGTTTCGGTGTGAGGACGGAAGTGATCAACGGAGCTGGGGTGCGCAGCATGCTGCCTGAGCTATTGCGAGGGCTGGGAGCGAGGCGCGCTGTACTCTTCACGGATCAAGGATTAAATCGTGCCGGGATTACAGAAAAAATTACAGAGCTGTTTCAGGAAATGCCGGAATCGGTTCAGCTGGTAGGCGTCTTCGACGAAATTGAGCAGGACGCCAAGGCAGAAAACATAAACAAGGCAGCGATGTTTGTAAAGGAATGTCAAGGGGATGCGTTGATCGCTTTGGGTGGGGGGAGTGTTCTGGATGCCTGCAAGGCGACAAAGTGGTTGCTGCACAAGAATCACCCTGACATCCGCGATTTGATGCAGGGCTCCACGAGAGAGACGTGGCCGCAGGTACAGCCGATTCCCATTCCTCACATCGCGATTCCGACCACAGCGGGAACAGGTTCAGAAGTATCCCCGATCGCAGTGGTGTACAATGATCGGTTGCAAATAAAAACGAATTTGTCGAGCCCGTTCATCAGCGCGGATATTGCTTTGCTGGACCCTGAGCTTACAGTCGGACTTCCGCCGCGAATTACTGCCTTCACGGGATATGATGCGCTCACACACGCAGTCGAAGCTTACTTTTCCCCGAGAGCAAATCCTATGACGGATGCCTTTGCGTTGCATGCGACGAAGATCATTGTCGAGAATTTGCCAAAAGCGGTGTCTTCGGGAACCGATTTGCAGGCACGATCAAACATGCTGATGGCAAGCGCGATGGCCATTACTTCTTTTAGCCTCGCGATCACTGCCATCCCTGTTCACAATATGGCTCATGCGTTTGGAGCGAAAATCGGGATCCCGCATGGTTTGGCAAATGCCGTTTTGCTGCCAAATGTGATGGGTGCTCTCCCTCACTTGTACCTGCCTAGAATCAACGGGTTTGCAGAAGCGCTCGGGCTATCGGTCCACGATGTCGAACCAAAGGCATGCTTGCAGCAGGTCATTGCCTTTATTCGAGAGCTGCGCTCGGGAATTGGCTTGCCAGACACATTCGCTGAATTTGGATTCGATGAGAAAAGGATCGCCGTTATGGTTCCGGCGGTGCTGAGTGATCCAACCGCACTCGCCTTCAAAATCCCATCAGATACGATCGTGCAAATCTGCCAGGAGGTAGCAGGTGCACCATTATCCGTACAGGAGGAGAGCTCGCGATGACACTGGATCCGAAAGCAAAAGCATTTCTGGACATGGGGGCAGCGGCAGGGGACCCACCTATGAGTACCCTGACCCCAGAGCAAAACCGAGAGCGCACAGCGGGCTTGAAGGCACTGTCGGGAGAGCCCAAGCCGGTAGCAAAAGTAGAGAGCCGGATGATTCCTGTAGAGGGAGCAGAGATTGAGCTGCGCATTTACACGCCTGAAGGTTCGGGATCCTTTCCGTTGCTTGTCTATTTTCATGGAGGCGGCTGGGTCATCGGGGATGTAGAGACGGTGGACACGGTATGCCGCAATATTGCGCACGAGTCCGAGTGTGTGGTGGCTTCTGTCAACTATCGATTGTCACCTGAGCATAAATTTCCAGTACCTGTAGAAGATTGCTACGCGGCCGTGCAGTGGGTAGCTTCGCATGCGCAGGAATTGCAAGAAGATGCCTCGCGTCTCGCTGTAGGAGGAGACAGCGCGGGAGGAAATCTAGCAGCGGTCGTCTCCCAGCTGGCAAAAGAACGCAAAGGTCCAGAGATCTCTCTCCAGGTACTCATATATCCGGTCACACAGGTAGGGAGTGACACCGAGTCCTATCGTGAAAATGGAGAGGGCTACTTCCTCACGGCGGATAGCATGCAGTGGTTCTTCCAGCAGTATTTGAATACGGACGAAGAGAAGATGGACGTGCGTGTGTCCCCGCTGCTCGCGGAAGATTTGCGCGGGCTGCCGCCGGCCTTGGTTATTACTGCAGAATACGACCCGCTGCGGGATGAGGGAGAAATGTACGCGGAACGGCTGAAGCAGGCAGGGGTATCGGTCGAGCTCACACGGTATGATGGAATGATTCATGGTTTTTTTTGGATGGCGGGCATTATGGACCAAGGCGGCCAGGCTATTTCGCAGGTATCGAGTCGCTTACGGTCGGTTTTTGAGCGACTGTAAAAAAAGGACTTTTCGCTGGTGATGAGGGGGAATCGTCGATGAAGTTTGTCGCCTTTCACTTGATGCCCTATCGGGAGCTGCCTGCCGATTTTGAGGAAACGTACCCAAGCGTCTGGGTCACGCCTCCCAAGAAGCTGTATGACCCGAAAAAAGGTCATCGGATGTACCACGATTATCTGGATGAACTGGAGTTTGCGGTGGACCTCGGGTTTGACGCTGTAGGCGTAAATGAACATCATAGCAACGCGTACGGTCTGATGCCCTCGCCCAATCTGATGGGTGCCATTCTCTCCCGTAAAGTGCGGCACAGTGATCAAACAAGCCTGATCGTCCTAGGAAACAGTTTGGCTTCGTACAATCCACCGATTCGGGTGGCGGAGGAAATGGCGATGCTGGATGTGCTCTCGGGTGGCAAGTTTATCGCTGGCTTTCCGGTAGGGACGTCCATGGATCAAAACTACGCGTACGGGATCAATCCTGCCGAGCTTCGCGAACGCTACTACGAGGCACACGACCTGATCACGAAGACGTGGAAGACGGATGAGATCCTGACCTACAACGGCCGGTGCAGGAGGCCTTACTTGGGATCCGTTTCTCGATGAGTTGTCCAATCATTACCAGGTAATCGCGCCGCATTTTCCGGGAACAGGGAATTCCTCCGGGCTGGAAAACATACGGGATTTGTGGGATTTGGTTCTCTGCTATTACGATTTATTTGACGGATTGGGATTGGATAGCGCTACGGTGATTGGGCATTCGCTGGGCGGGATGATAGCCCTGGAGCTGGCCGCCTCTGATCAAAGCCGTGTGAAACAAATTGTCGCGATCGCGCCAACAGGATTGTTTAAAGACGAAGAGCCCGTACCGGATTTGTTCGCTATGCTGCCAGATGAGGTAGCAAATATCATGGTAGCGGACACGGCTTCACCCGTAGCTGAGATGCTGCGATATATGCCGAGGGAGACGGAAAAACGGATCGAAGCAACGATTCAGCGTATGCAAAATATGCAGGCGGCAGCAAAATTTCTTTGGCCCATCCCAGATAAAGGACTGGGGCGCAGAATGCACCGAATCAAAGCGCCGACACTGCTGATCTGGGGACAGCAAGACCGCTTCATCCCTGTTTCGTACGCGGAGGATTTTTGCAGGGGCATCATCCGTTCCGAGCTGGTGGTGATCGATCAGGCGGCACATCTCGTGACGTTGGAGCAGACGGAGCAGGTTTTAGAAGCGGTCAAAGGGTTTGTGGGAGCTTATCAGGACGATGCCTACGGGAGGGTAAACGGATGAGACAGGAGTTCATTTCGACCCAGCAGCGAGGATTGCGTACAGAGCTGCTGCCTTACCAGTTGTATCAAAAAGCGAAGCGGTTTGGCATGTGGGACCCCCAAGATATCGACTTCTCTCAGGATCGCGAAGACTATGCTGCGATGACAGAGGAGCAGAAAAACGAGACCTTGGGCAGAATCGCCGGATTTTTAGGAGGAGAAGAAGCCGTTACTTTGGATCTGCTGCCTTTGATCATGGTAATAGCCAAGCAGGGCCGACTTGAGGAAGAGATGTTTTTGACGACCTTCCTGTTCGAAGAGGCGAAGCATACCGAATTTTTTCGGCTGGCTGTTGATGAAATTGGAGAGAAACGAGATTTAAGTCAGTTTCATGGGGATGTCTATAAAAAGATCTTTCACGATATACTCCCTACCGCATTGAACCGGCTGCTGACGGATGAATCACCAGAAGCGCTTGCAGAAGCATCGACTGTGTACAACATGTTCGTAGAAGGGGTCTTGGCGGAAACGGGATATTACGCCTTTTATGAAGGTCTGAACAAAGCGGGAGTCATGCCCGGACTGATGAAAGGGATTGGCTACCTCAAGACCGATGAGGCCCGGCATATTAGCTATGGCACCTTTCTCTTGCAGCGACTGATCTGTGAGCATCCGCATGTCCACGACGTGATCGTCAAAAAGATGGCAGAGCTAGCTCCGTTAGCGACCCAGCTGTACCAGGGAGTCGATCCGGAAAGAAAGGCAAGCGCATACGGCGTCCGTGTAGAGGAAGTCCAGCAATTTGCCAAAAAGCAATTGGCGGTGCGCATGGAAGTGCTGGCAAGAGCAAAGGGCCAGACGATGGAAGAGCTGTATAAGCAGACAAGAGCAGCGGTGGATCTATAGGAATAGCCTCTTTGAAGGATAAAATACTGCAGGCACTCGGGAATTCCTGAGTGCTTTTTCATTTGCATGTACTAGACATCAGGAAAAAGCGGGAACTGCAGCTCCGACCCAAGTCGGAAGAAAAAACCATCAAACGTCTGTGTCGGGTTGACTTACTGTCGCCATACAATAAAAAGCGTTACAGGAAAACATTGGATAGGGAGAGAGACTAGATGAGAAAACAAAAATGGATGATGACAGGTGCTTCTATGCTGGTAGCTGCCGCTATGCTTGTGCCAGGTGCTTTCGCAAAAGAGAAGGACGATTCGTATGTAGCGCCTTCCAGCGTCTTTGGTTCGCAGGCTTTGTTTGGAGAGAAGAAGCTGCCGACATACGGTCCAGCCCATTTCTTTGCACCACCAGAAAACGAGAACAACGATCGCTAAAGCCAGGAACGGTTGATGGACATAAGCTGTCAGACTTGGGATAGGTCTGGCGGCTATTTTCTTTTCGGGGGACGAATCGCCAGTTGCTGTCCTCCCACATATGATGGTGGGTGAATCAATGCAAGAAAGGAGTTTGGCTGATGAGCGATCGCCACATGATGGCGGATGAGGATCTGCAGGTCTGGGCATACCGACTGGAAGCCAAGGCGCCCATGGACGTTTTGGTGACAGCGGTGGAAAATTATGCGAGCGGACTCGTTCTCGCATCTAGCTTTGGTGCGGAAGACGTCGTATTGATCGACATGCTGCACAAGCTAGCACCCACGATTCCTGTCTTTTATTTGGACACGAACAAACATTTTAACGAGACGTACGATACACGTGATCGGCTGCAGGAGCGGTACGGGACAATATTTATTCAGGTTCTGCCCCAACTGACGCTAGAGGAGCAAGCCCAGCAGCATGGCGACAAGCTGTGGGAGCGAGAACCGAATCTCTGCTGTGAGATTCGCAAGGTAGAGCCGTTGAAGCGGGTGCTTTCCCAGTATCAGGCTTGGGTGACGGGTATCCGCAGAGAGCAGGCGCCTACCCGGGCAAACGCAAAAAAAGTGGAATGGGATGAAAAGTTCAACCTGGTGAAGTTCAATCCACTCGCAGATTGGACCGAGCGCCAAGTCTGGGAATATATACATGTCAATGATGTCCCATACAATCCTTTGCACGATCGAAACTTTCCCAGCATCGGCTGCAGCGTGTGTACGCGTGCGGTACTGCCGGGTCAGGACCCTCGATCGGGAAGATGGGCAGGTCACGAAAAAACGGAATGCGGGCTGCACAAATGAGCGGCAGGGGAGGAGAAAAAATGACACAGACAAACCTGCTGACAAAGACCATTATCATCGACAGATGGACGCTATCTGACATTGATTGTCTCGCGATTGGCGCATTTGCACCCCTTGCCGGATTCATGGGAGAAGAAGATTATCACGCTGTTGTCGAGACGATGCGACTGGCGAGTGGAGCCGTTTGGCCGCTGCCGGTCACACTGGCTGTAGACGAGGCAAAGCATGGCACCATCCAGGTCGGCGAGCGTGTCTTGCTGCGTGGCGAAGACGGTGTCGACTATGCGATTTTACACGTGGAAAGCAGCTATCGTCCAGACAAAAGGCGGGAAGCCCAGCAGGTCTTTCGGACGACAGATTTGGAGCATCCAGGGGTAAAAAAACTGATGCAAAAAGGCGAGGTGTACTTGGGCGGACCGCTGGAATATTTACAGCGGCCAGTACCTGAGCAATTCGCTGACTATTACCTCACTCCGACTCAGACGCGAGAGATTTTTCAGCAAAAAAACTGGAAAACCATCGTGGGCTTTCAAACGCGCAATCCCGTGCACAGGGCACATGAATATATCCAAAAAGCAGCATTGGAAACCGTCGATGGCCTGTTTTTAAATCCGTTGATGGGTGAAACGAAATCAGATGACGTTCCGGCTGTCGTGCGAATGGAAAGCTATCTGGCACTCTTGGAAAATTACTACCCAGCCAATCGTGTCCTGCTCGCTGCCTTTCCCGCTGCGATGCGCTACGCAGGCCCGAGAGAAGCAGTTTTCCATGCGATGGTGCGCAAAAATTACGGCTGCACTCATTTTATCGTGGGACGCGATCATGCAGGGGTAGGCGATTATTACGGAACCTATGACGCCCAGCATATCTTCTCGGAATTCGAGCCAGAAGAGCTGGGGATATCACTTTTGTTTTTCGAGCACAGCTTTTATTGCAAGAGCTGCGAAGGGATGGCCACGACCAAGACGTGCCCGCACGATAAGAGTCAGCATGTGACTTTATCCGGAACCAAGGTACGTGAAATGCTGAGAAACGGTATCGTCCCTCCTCCGCAATTCAGTAGACCGGAAGTGGCGAAAATATTGATCGATGGATTGAGTGAGAAGGCACGAAAAGCGTGAGTGAGAGAGTGCGGAACGGGTTGTGCCGTTCCGTTTTCCTCTCTTTTTATGAGGACGAGCCAGCTTGTTCTTGTATGCGCTTTCATCCAAAACCCTTGCTATGTCGCCGATTTTTATTGAACGTTCGTTCGGACGAAAGTCTAAAAAAATGTCGTTCTTTTCGTTGACACCCCCTAGGTGCCTAGCTATAATCAGACGTAACACTTTATATTCTGACAACAACAATATTGAAAATATTGTTATAATATCAGGCTATGACGAGGAGGATGCGCGTCAACTCTTTTCCAGAGAGCCCGGATTGCTGAGAACCGGGTAAAGAGCGCTCGCATTGCTCGCCTCCGAGCTGTTTCGCTGAAACTTGCGCAAGTAGGTAGTAGGCAGAACCGTTTAACACCCGTTAGCGTGTTACAGTCCACAATACGTTGTGACTGGCTGAGATCGGCTGACCGTGAGGCGCCGATAAAGTTGGGTGGTACCGCGAACCCTTTCGCCCCAAAAGACATGGAAATCGAACCGTGTCGGGGCGAAAGGGTTTTTCTATGTTGTTATAGTTATTTTCAATACCTGTTGGAAAGTGGGAGGAGGAGAGGAAATGAGTGTTGAAATGGCCGAAATGCAGAGAAAGAATAGTATTCCACCGATTCAGTTCGGCGAAGAGGTTACGGGGGCAGAAACATTGCTTCGGTGTTTACTCCTCGAAGAAGTAGAATACATCTTCGGCTATCCAGGTGGGGCAGTACTTCCGATTTACGATTCCTTGTACGGGAGCTACTTCAAACACATTTTGACCCGCCATGAACAAGGAGCGATCCACGCAGCTGACGGGTACGCTCGTGCTACGGGCAAACCGGGAGTATGT
The DNA here is from genome assembly GCF_046622605.1 of Brevibacillus centrosporus. NCBI lineage: Bacteria > Bacillati > Bacillota > Bacilli > Caryophanales > Paenibacillaceae > Brevibacillus > Brevibacillus centrosporus. The sequence goes on from NZ_CP176856.1 coordinate 1,790,595, forward strand.
ATCGCAACATCCGGTCCAGGGGCAACCAACCTGGTAACAGGAATTGCGACTGCGCAAATGGACTCGGTTCCGCTGGTGTGCATCACGGGTAACGTCGCTCAGTCGTTGATTGGGACAGACGCTTTCCAGGAAGCAAATATCACGGGGATCACGGTTCCGATTACGAAGCACAGCTATTTCGTTCGGGACGTGCGCGATCTGCCACGCATCGTAAAAGAAGCGTTCCACATCGCCACGACAGGCCGTCCGGGCCCTGTGTTGATCGATATCCCTAAAGATGTCGCGAATGCCATTGCACCGTTCACCTATCCAGATCATGTAGAAATTCGCGGCTACCGAGCTGAGGTAGTTCCGGAGGATGAAGAGGTTCAAAAGTTTATCGATGCAATCAAAACGGCAAAGCGTCCCGTAATCATGGCAGGTGGCGGTATCATCGCAGCCAGTGCCGACAAGGAACTGCTTGCTTTTGCAGAGAAAACACGGATTCCGGTTATCAATACTTTCATGGGTCTGGGTGGTTTTCCGGGAACACATGAGCTGTCTCTCGGAATGCCAGGAATGCACGGTAACTTCACGGCGAACCAAGCGCTGCTCAACGCCGATTGTGTCATCGGTTTAGGTGTCCGCTTCGACGACCGGATCACCATGGGTCGCACCAAGGAATTCGCACCAAATGCTCGCATCGTCCACGTCGATATCGATCCGGCCGAGTTGGGTAAAAACGTATCCACAGCGGTGACCGTCACTGGCGATGTGAAAAACACGTTGGAAAGAGCGATTCCGCTGGTGACCGCATGTGAATCAGAGGCATGGATCAAGCAGCTGAAAGACTGGCAGCAAAAACAGCCGTACAAGTACAAGACAGACGGAGATACGTTGAAGCCGCAAGCTGTCATTGAACTGCTGTACAGCTCCACAGATGGGGAAGCGATCGTCACTACTGACGTAGGACAGCACCAGATGTGGACAGCACAATACTACAAGTTCAAAAACGCTCGCTCTTTCATCTCTTCCGGTGGTCTTGGCACGATGGGCTTTGGCTTCCCGGCTGCGATCGGGGCGCAAATCGCTCACCCGGAACGCACGACCATTGCTGTAGTGGGAGATGGCGGCTTCCAGATGACGAATCAGGAGCTCGCAATCGTATCCCAATACAACATTCCGGTGAAGGTCGCAATCGTCAACAACCAGTGCTTAGGGATGGTTCGTCAATGGCAAGAGTTGTTCTACGACAACCGTTACAGCCAAATCGACCTGACCTGCAGCCCGGATTTCGTCAAGCTGGCTGAAGCATACGGCGTCAAAGGCTTGCGGGCATCAACTCCGCAAGAAGCCGAAGCAGTGTGGGCAGAAGCGCTGGCACATGACGGTCCAGTCGTGGTTGACTTCCGTGTCGCACAGGGAGAAAACGTCTATCCAATGGTAGCTGCTGGAGACACACTAGATCAGATGGAATTGGGGGAAGAGTAAGATGCAGCAGCACACGATTGCCGTACTCGTCAACGACTACCCCGGGGTGTTGACCCGCGTATCCACCTTGTTTGGTCAACGCGCGTTCAACATCGACAGCATCACGGTAGGGGGCACAGAAGAGGCAGGCCTGTCGCGGATGATTATCACCACCGGGGGAGATGACCGTCAGATTGAACAGCTGATGAAACAGCTGCACAAGCTGATCGACGTTATTTCCGTGACCAATCTCAGTGCAAACCCGTACGTGTCTCGGGAGTTGGCGCTCATTAAGGTCAGCGCATCACCTAGTCAATTGGCTGAGCTGAACGGGATTGTTGAACCGTTCCGTGCAGCGATCGTCGACGTAGGGCCAAGCTCCTTGATTGTTCAGGTCACAGGTGATTCTGAGAAGATTGACGCGCTGCTCGTATTGCTGCAAAGCTATGGTGTACTCGAATTGACGAGAACCGGCTCAGTAGCGATGGCTCGCAGTATTGTTCCAGCAACAGCCGCTGCAATGGTTTAAATTGCAAAATTCTGAATAGAAATTCACACTAAACATCATTTTAGGGAGGCTACACAAATGGTAAAAATGTATTATGAAGCAGACGTAAAACAAGAGGTACTGCGTGGCAAAACAATCGCGATCATCGGTTATGGAAGCCAAGGACACGCGCAAGCACAGAACCTGCGCGATAGCGGATATAAAGTAGTTGTAGGTCTGCGCCCAGGGAAATCTTGGGACGTTGCAGTAAAAGACGGCTTCGAAGTTTTAACAGTAGCAGAAGCAACAAAACGCGCTGATGTGGTACAAATCCTGATGCCAGACGAGCGTCAAGCACAAGTATACCGCGATGAAGTAGCTCCAAACCTGAAATCCGGCGCAGCTCTGTGCTTCTCCCATGGTTTCAACATCCACTACGCTCAAATCTTGCCACCAGCTGACGTTGACGTAATCATGGCAGCTCCAAAAAGCCCGGGTCACCTGGTTCGCCGCGTATACCAAGAAGGCTTTGGCGTACCTGGCTTGATCGCCATCTACCAAGATGCGACTGGCAATGCAAAAGACCTGGCTCTTGCATACTCCAGCGGGATCGGTTGCACCAAAGCAGGTGTTATCGAAACAACCTTCCGTGAAGAAACCGAAACAGACCTGTTCGGTGAGCAAGCTGTCCTTTGCGGTGGCGCGAGCGAGCTCGTAAAAGCTGGCTTCGACACATTGGTAGAAGCTGGATACGCTCCAGAAATCGCCTACTTCGAGTGCTTGCATGAGCTGAAGCTGATCGTTGACCTGATGTACGAAGGTGGCCTGGCTCGTATGCGCTACTCCATCTCCGACACAGCTGAATACGGTGACTACAGCACAGGCCGCCGTATCATCACTGACGAAACGCGCAAAGAAATGAAAAAAGTACTGGCTGAAATCCAAGATGGTACCTTCGCTCGCAACTGGATCCTGGAAAACCAAGCAAACCGTCCTGGCTTCACTTCCCGCCGTCGCCTGGAAGCAGAACACGGCATCGAAGTAGTAGGGGAGCAGCTGCGTGGCATGATGTCTTGGCTGAATAAAGAAACGAAAAAAGAAGAAGCGAAAATCGGTCAATAATTGGCCTGCTCACAGACAATATATAATGTAGGAAATAAAGTGGAGGTGAAAAGTTCATGCGGACCATTGAGATTTTTGATACGACCCTGCGGGATGGAGAGCAGTCTCCTGGCGTCAATATCAGCACGAACGAAAAGGTGGAGATTGCCCTTCAACTAGAAAAGTTGGGCGTAACGAGGATCGAGGCAGGCTTTGCAGCTGCCTCCCCTGGTGACCAAAAGTCGGTGGCCGAAGTGGCGAAGCGGGTGAAAAACTCGACTGTCGTAAGCCTGGCACGTGCCGTTAAAGACGACATGGATAAAGCATACGAAGCGCTTCGCGACGCGCAAAACGCATCCCTCCACGTCTTTCTTGCAACATCTCCGATTCACCGTCAGTACAAGCTGAATATGAGCAAGGAGCAAGTGCTGGAGCGCGCTGTCGAAGCGGTCACCTACGCGAAAAAGTACTTCACAGAGGTACAATTTTCCGCAGAGGATGCGGCTCGTACAGAAATCGACTTTCTGGCACAGGTCGTCGAGGCGGTCATCAAGGCCGGCGCTACCACGGTCAATATTCCGGATACGGTTGGCTACATGACGCCAATCCAGTACGGACAGATCTTCAGTGACTTAAGACGCCTCGTACCGGCAACGGAAGGCATTCGCCTGAGCTGCCACTGCCATGACGATCTGGGTATGGCGGTAGCCAACAGCCTTGCTGCTGTCGAAGCAGGAGCGACACAAGTAGAGGGAACCATCAACGGGATCGGCGAGCGTGCCGGTAACGCGGCCCTTGAAGAAGTCGCACTGGCTCTGGAAACGCGCAAGGATTACTACCAGGCGACGACCAAGCTTCATTTGAAAGAAATCGCACGTACCAGCCAACTGGTCAGTCGTTTGACAGGGATGATCGTTCCGGGGAACAAAGCCGTTGTGGGAGCAAACGCTTTTGCACACGAATCTGGCATTCATCAGGACGGCGTGCTGAAGGAAGTTACCACGTACGAGATCATCCGTCCAGAGTCGGTCGGCTTCAAGTCGAACAAACTGGTGCTCGGTAAACACTCGGGTCGCCATGCGTTTAAAGAGAAGCTGATTGAGCTCGGCTACCATTTGGAGCAGGAAGAAGTAAACACAGCGTTTGCTGCCTTCAAGGTACTGTGCGACAAGAAAAAAGAAATCAGCGATGACGATATTCTCGCGCTGGTCGATACCAAAATGGTAAAAGGCCAGGAAGCCTTCCAGCTGGAATCTGTCCAGCTCACTTACGGAAACCTCTCCGTGCCAACAGCGAGTGTGCGGTTGATGTGCGCAGATGGCTCCGCGGTGGAAGAAGCAGCAGTCGGGAATGGCTCCGTCGATTCGATCTACAAAGCCATTGACCGTGCGACAGGCGAAGATGTGACGCTTGTTGACTACAAGATCCTTTCCGTTACACAAGGGAAGGACGCATTAGGTGAAGTGTTCGTCCGTCTGCAGCAGGGTGATCTCACGGTGACTGGCCGCGGTGTGAGCACAGACGTTTTGGAAGCGAGTGCGATCGCCTATGTACGTGCCATCAACAAGATTCTCGAGCGTCGGGGCGAATCCGTGCCAGTAGGTGTCAACTAATAACCGCATTCCCCCTTTGGGTAGGATGAGGGAACCAGTAGAGAACGGAAACCATTACAGAATAGAAAAGCGGGATAGACGATGAAAAAAGAGTATCGTATTGCCGTTCTTCCAGGAGACGGTATTGGACCGGAAATCATGCAGGAAGCGGTCAAAGTCCTCACTCTTGTAGGAGAACGCGAAGGAGTCACCTTTACGTGTGAAGAAGGCCGCATCGGTGGGATCGCCATCGATACGGACGGAACGCCGTTGCCGGAAGAAACGGTGAACCTGGCAAAACAAGCAGATGCTGTATTGCTGGGAGCTGTTGGCGGGCCGAAATGGGATCAAAATCCAGGCCATTTGCGCCCAGAGACGGGTCTTTTGGGAATCCGCAAGGCGCTGGGACTGTTTGCAAACATCCGCCCAGCAACGATGCACAGCTCCCTGGTAGAAGCTTCCACGCTCAAGCCGGAAGTCGTATCGGGTGTGGATCTGATCGTCGTTCGTGAGCTGACAGGCGGTATCTATTTCGGAGAGAAAAAACGCTACGATGGCCCAAATGGGGAAGTAGCAGAAGATCAATGCATTTATAATGAGGCAGAAATCGAGCGAATCATTCGCGTAGGCTTTGACATTGCTCGCAAGCGTCAAAAGCGCCTCGTTTCTGTTGACAAAGCAAACGTGCTGGAAAGCTCCCGCCTCTGGCGCAAAGTTGCTGAGCGTGTCGCTGCGGATTATCCAGATGTGGAGCTGTCGCACCAGCTGGTTGACTCGTGCGCGATGCAGCTGGTACGTGCACCGAAGCAGTTCGATGTCATTGTGACCGAGAACATGTTTGGGGACATTCTCAGTGACCAGGCAGCTATGTTGACCGGATCCATCGGTATGCTGTCCTCTGCAAGTCTGGCTGCAGGCAGCTTCGGGCTGTATGAGCCTGTTCACGGCTCTGCGCCTGACATCGCAGGAAAAGGAATTGCCAACCCATTGGCAACCATCCTGTCTGTAGCGATGATGCTCCGTCTGTCCCTCGGGATGGATGAGGCAGCCAATGCAGTGGAAAATGCCGTCTGGTCGGTTCTGGAAGCTGGCCATCGTACAGGTGACATCTCCAGCGATCGCAGCAAAGCTATCGGCACAGTGGAGATGGGGCAACTGGTTCGCGACGAGCTGTCCAAAACTTGGGTACAGAAGTAAGCAAGCAAACCCTGCCGTTTTCCCTTGGGATGAATGGCAGGGTTTTTGTTTGACCAAATAACTGTACTAAGTATTATAATATACTGTAGATAGGTAATCTTGGAGGGAACATACTGTGGCTTCCATACCGTTTTTCATCTGTTTCTTACTCGTTCTGTTCCTCACGGTGATTGCCGGATTGGCAGCAAAACGAAGAGTGAAGGAAACGAGTGATTTTACCAATGCGAGCGGCTCTTTGACGTCAGGGATGGTCGCGGGGGCATTGGTAGGCGGGTTTGTCGGCGGGACGTCGATCGTAGGTACGGGGGAGCTGGCCTTTTCGCATGGACTCGCTTCGCTCTGGTTTACCTTGGGGGGCGGTGTTGCAGTGATCCTGCTAGGATTTACAGCGCAACGCTTTCGTCAAATGCAGGTGGAGACGCTGCCAGAGCTGATCGGGCTGCAGTATGGAGTGCAGGCTCAGCTAGTGCGCAAAGAGCTGCGGCAAAATGACATGTCTCTACGGCATGTGGATACACGGTAGTGGAAGAAAGCGAACCCCGTACTTGCCTTTTTAGAAGGAAGTACGGGGTTTTTCGCACGATTCTACCCAATTGTGATCTTGCCTTTTGGATAGCGGAAGTATTCCTTCTGCTTGCGTTGAGCCAGGGCAAAGGCGATCGTCAGTGGCCCCAACCTGCCTACAAACATCGTCAGCACGATCAGAATCTTGCCAAAAGGCGATAGCTCAGGCGTTAACCCCATCGATAAGCCAGTAGTGGCAAAGGCAGAGGTGACTTCAAACAAGATCATCTGAAACGGTGCACTCGGTTCCGTAATGGCAAGGATCATCGTGACGGCGATCACGATGAATAGACCGATCATCGTAACAGTCAAAGACTTGTAGATCATGTGAGGCAGAATGCGCTGACGGAAGAAGATGACATCTTCCTTCCCTTTGATTTGGGCTACAACAGCCCCTATCAGCGTGGCAAAGGTGGTCGTCTTGATCCCGCCGCCGGTTGATCCGGGAGAAGCCCCGATAAACATCAGCAGAATGATGAGGAACAAGGAAGATTGATGCATATCGCCAATGCTGAGCGTATTGGAGCCGGCAGTCCGTGCCGTCACGGACTGATAGAGAGAACCGAGAACTTTACCTAGAATGGACAACGGCTGAAGCGTCTTTGGATTTGTGTATTCCAGTGCGAAAATCAGGACAGTTCCTAAGACGACGAGGAAAGCGGTCGTAGATAGAACGACTTTTGTATGCAAGGATAGCCGGTGTGTATGGCGATAGTCATATACCTCGCTTACGACCATAAACCCGATCCCGCCTACGATGATCAGTGCGCAGACGACGAGTGTGACGAAGGGATCATCTACGTAGGCAGTCAGACTGGCGTAATCCCCCATCAAGTCAAAGCCGGCGTTGTTAAAGTTGGAGATCGCGTGGAAGAAGCCAAAGTAAATGGCTTTCCCCAAAGGAAAATCAAAAGCAAAGCGGATGGACAACAAGATCCCACCAATTAGCTCGGCTAAAGCAGTAAAGACCAGAATCATTTTTGCGAGCCGCACGACTCCTTCTATGGAAAGCTGGTTTAGCGATTCCTGCAGGATAAGGCGCTCACGTAAAGAGATTTTTTTTCGCATGAGTAAGGCAAAAAAAGTGGCGAGTGTCATAAATCCGAGTCCGCCGATTTGAATGAGCGAAAGAATGACGATCTGGCCAAAAACGGTAAAGGTAGTACCCGTATCTACGACTACCAGTCCGGTGACACAGGTAGCTGAAGTGGCGGTAAACAAGGCATCCAGCCAATTTAGTCCTCTTCCATCCACGGTAGCAGAAGAGAGGGTTAATAAGAAGGAGCCGATCAGAATAATGAGAGCAAACCCGATGACAAGTGTCTTGGGCGGGTCCAGGCGAAGCTTCTCAACAACTTTCCGTATCATAGTAGGGATGACCTCGACTTTTCGATGTTTCAAAGTAGGGACGATCTAGGCACTCGCTTCCATTTAGTATGGTAGGAATGCTTGGAAATATAACGAGATGCGTTTATCGGATCAAAGCTGCACCCAGACGATACAGCCAGTGCTTGAGCTCGCGTTCCTCCATAGGAGCGAGCGGGAAGCGCACGGCGGGGCGGCGCACGGTATCTTCCGGTTCATCGGCCACCCGAAAAGCGTGCCCGGGCGTGAGCTCCAGGCCTTCCTCCAGCAGCATGGCGACGATCCTGTCCTCACTTTCAGCCGCTCTGTCAGATGCTACTCCCCATTCGATCCACGTGTTTAAGCCTCCCGAAATCGGATACATGCGGGCATGGGCAGGCAGGGAGTGACGCTGCTCCTCCCACAGACGTTGAAAACGGGAATGAAAAAGAGCACGCCTGTCAGCCAGGTACACATCCGAAAACCACGGATCATCCAAGAGCTTGATCGCAGCCTCAACTACGACGAGAGAGGGCTCAGCACCAGTCATGGATACGATTTGACGGGATCTTTCCAGCTCTTCCTTGCTAAGCTCAGCTGGCAGCAACAGGATACCGAGCTGCAGATCCCGTGCGAGTGTTTTGGACAAAGAGTGCAGGTAATAGACTTGGACGGAGATTTTCGCATCGATGGCCATCTGGTACAGAGGAGTGCTGGGCTCTGAAAACCACAGATCTCCATAGTGGTCGTTTTCTACCATGCGCACGTTCTTTTGAGCCGCCCATTGCAGCAGCTCTTCCTTTCGTTGGTGCGAATAGCTGATCCCTGTAGGGAAGTGATGGTGCGGGTTGATGAGCAGCCAGTTGGCAGGGTAATGCTCATGCTCTTCGTCGAGCGCATGTATGGAGATGCCTTCCTCATCCATGCGAATGGGACGGACGGTGATCCCGCATTGACTGAGCAGACGCAAAAATACCGGATAGCTGTATTCTTCGACGTAAACCACATCCCGAGGATTCATGACTCGCTGTGCCAGGAAAGCAAAGCCGCTGGTGCTGCGGTTAAACGACAGCACGCGCTCCGGGAAATGGGGGAGTCCTCTGCGGCTCAAATGGTCCGCAAAGACTCTTGCAGCATGAGCGAGCCGGACTTTCTTTTGGGCAGATGGCTCATCCAGCACGGCCAGACTGTCGTTAAAAGCACTGCGCAGCCGCTTTACCAGCTCTTCGCCAGGGCGGGGAGAAGAGTCGGCGAGCGAGGCGATCGGGATATCGGTGAGCGGCAGCCGGCTTTCCAGCCGAGCTTCCTTGGCTCTTTGCGTCAAATAGTAGCCTTTGCCGTGGACCGCTTCCAGCCAGCCTTCTTCAGCCAGATGATCGTAGGCTTTTTTTACGGTTTCCAGCGAGCAGCCGCTCACGGTTTTCATGTCGCGCAAGGAGATCAGCTGCTGCCCGTCTACGAGAAAAGCGCCGTGCAGGATCGCTGTCTGTAATTGTTCGGCAAGCTGTATGTACATGGGCGTGTGTGCCTGCTTGTGAAAGTGAAACGCGAAAAAAGGGCGGTTTGCCATTCGGCTGCGCCTCCTTGTCTGTCAAAAATAGCAGTCAAGAGAATTATATAGGAAAAGAAGCGGATGTAGGTAGCGAACAATTAGAAAAACTCCCGTTGCCATTCGCGCGCATGGTATGATAATCAAAGAGATTACGGATGGGAGCTGACAAAGCGGACATGAGTACGCAGGAACATAAAGCACTATCGCCCAAGCAGGTAACGTGCATGGTCATCACTGTCTCTGATACGAGAACAGAGGAGACGGACAAAAGTGGTCAGCTGATGAAAGCGCTGCTTGAAGAAGCGGGAAATGCTGTCGCTCTGTATCAAATCGTCAAGGACGAGCCTACTGAAGTACGCGCTGCTATCGAGAGCGGCATGAATCATGCAGATGTACAAGTGATCTTGTTAAACGGTGGAACAGGTATCTCACCTCGCGACAACACGTTTGAGGCCGTTTCTGCTTTGCTGGAAAAAGAGCTGCCAGGCTTTGGCGAGCTGTTTCGGATGCTGAGTTACACCGAAGACATCGGACCTGCCGCAATGCTCAGCAGAGCGATCGCAGGAACGAGAGCCGGCAAGGCGATCTTTTCCACACCGGGATCGACGGGAGCCGTTCGATTGGCGATGAGCAAGCTGATCGTACCCGAGCTTGGGCATGTGGTACGAGAGCTGAACCGCTAAAAGATAGGGAGGGGGGCGACGTGGCGGTGCGCGCATGTTGCCCTTTTTTCATGCAGATGGTTCGCAGGAAGAGTGGACGGGATTTGCCGTATTCTGTCCGCTTATGGTACTGTTACCAAAGGAATATGACTCATGCAGTCAAAATACAAGTCAAGGCATGAGCCAGATCGTGCAAGGAGAGTAGACAGAAACATGAATATCTTGTTATCGACGTTAAATGCAAAGTTTATCCATTCTTCATTGGCCCTACGCTATTTGCGCAGCTATGCGCAGGCTTCCTTTCCAACAATTGAGCTGGTCGAATATACCATTAATGATGTGACGTTAAACATTGTGGCAGACATCTACAAGCGTGAGCCGGATGTAGTGGCGTTTTCCTGTTACATCTGGAATATCCGTGAAACGCTAGACGTTATTCGCAATCTGAAAAAGGTTTGCCCAGATGTACCTGTCATTTTAGGGGGACCTGAAGTCACGTACGACGCTGATTTTTGGATGAAAAAGCATCCGGAGATTGATGTCATTGCCATCGGTGAGGGGGAGCAGACCTTCCTGGAGCTGCTCCAGGCATATCAGGAGGCGAAAGTGACGGGACAGCCTCCGCGCTTGCGGGACGTAGCCGGGATCGCCTATCGGGACCAGGAGCACGTCCGTTTCTCCATGCCTCGTGCCCAGATCGAGGAGATGGATACCATTCCTTCTCCGTATCAGGATCATTTGGATGAGCTAAACAACCGGGTCGTGTATTTCGAAGCGTCCCGAGGCTGCCCGTTCAAATGTCAGTACTGCCTGTCGTCCATTGAAGACGGCGTTCGCTACTTCAGTCTGGAGAGGGTAAAGGAAGATTTGCTTCGCTTGATCAACCACGGGGTCAAGACGATCAAATTCGTTGACCGTACATTTAACATCAATAAAAAGTACGCATTGGAGATCTTTCAATTTTTAATCGACAATCACAACGGCACGGTTTTTCAATTTGAAATTACCGCCGATATTTTGCGTGCGGATGTCCTCGACTTCTTGACCGAGAATGCCCCACCGGGAGTTTTCCGTTTTGAGATCGGCGTACAGTCGACCAATGACGAGACGAACCGACTCGTTCAACGCATTCAGCGCTTTGACCGATTGTCTCGGACGGTTACACAGATCAAAAACTCCGGCAAAATCGATCAGCATCTGGACTTGATCGCCGGATTGCCGGAAGAAGACTATCAGTCCTTCCGAAAAACGTTCAACGATGTATTCGCCCTGCGGCCAGAAGAGCTCCAGCTGGGCTTTTTGAAAATGCTGCGCGGAACCGGTGTACGTGCGCGTGCAAAAGATCATGGCTACGTCTTCATGGATGAATCCCCGTATGAGATTCTCGGGAACAACATCCTGTCATTTGGCGACATGCAAAAAATCAAACGCGTAGAAGACGTACTTGAGAAATACTGGAATGCCCATCGGATGGACCATACGCTGGAATGGTTGCTGGAGCACGTGTTCGAATCGCCGTTCGACTTCTTCCAGTCATTTGGCGACTACTGGGAATCAAAAGGCTGGAGCCGGATTGGACACCAGCTGGAGGATCTGTTCACCCGCCTGCAAAGCTTTTTGCAAACGCAGCAGGTGGAGAAGCTCGAGCATGTCATCAGCCTGATGAAATTCGACTTCCTGCACAACCAGAAGCATCGACCGCGCAAGCTTTGGTGGGAAGATGTCATGGAGAAGCAGGAGATGCAGGCTACATTCTCGGCGGTCTTTGAACAGAGGGACCAGCTGCGGGAAGACTTCGCTCGCCATGCTTCCTTAGAAAAAGATTATTTCAAGCATACGCTCACAGCTAAAGTATCCTTTGACATTGATACCTGGATTAAAACCGGAGACGTGATCGAGGGAGACTATACACTGGTCGTCTACTATCCATACGTGGAGGGCGAGCACAATGCCTTTACGATGGTAGATGCCAATACGATTGCAAGCGCATGACAGCTATGATCCATCCATTTGTAGAGGAAGCTGTCCGTCTGTTCCAAGAGCATGCAAACCCGGAGCTTGCTGGGCCGATGAGAAAATATATGAAGGACCATTTTCCTTTCTTGGGGATCAAAGCTCCCGTGCGAAAAGAACTGAGCAAAAGACTGTTGAAAGAGCAGGGAATTCCGGACGACTGGGAGGCGGTCGTCCGGCAGCTTTGGACGATGCCAGAACGCGAGTTTCAATATGCGGCCATGGACCTGCTTGAAAAGGTGAAAAAAAAGCTCGAAGCGGGCCATTTGAGACTGGTGGAAGAGCTGATCACGACAAAATCCTGGTGGGACACCGTCGATTATTTGGCAGCTCATACCGTCGGGACTCTGTTTCGTCTGTTTCCTGCGCTGATCGCTCCGACAAATGAAAGATGGATCGCCAGCGGGAATCTGTGGCTGCAACGGACGACGATCCTGTTTCAGCTTTCTTACAAGGAAAGGACAGATCAGGAGCTGCTCTTCAGCAACATTCGAATTTATAAAGACTCCCAGGAATTTTTCATCCAAAAAGCGATAGGCTGGTCATTAAGGGAGTATGCAAAAACGGATGCCGATGCGGTGCTCCGTTTTGTCGAGCAGACGCCGCTGGCGAGTCTGAGCAGAAGAGAAGCGCTCAAGCATTTCTAGCTCGTAGACATATTTTCTTCCCTTGATAAAAAGAAGGCTTCTATTGCAAAATAGACGAGTACCTTTTTGGAGGATTGTTTCGTATTAGAAGGGGTAAAGATCGGAAGGACAATGATTCACATGCAATCCTAGAAACAGCCGCAAAGTGGCGAGGATAGGGGAATTTGCTCATGGAAATCAACCTGCTGATGTCAATCATAGAGCAATACGGTTACCTGGCCATTTTCTTCTTGCTCTGGCTGGGAATCGTAGGATTGCCAATTCCTGACGAGCTTGTTGTGGCGACAGGAGGATTTTTGGTATCGATTGGCCTGCTTGACCCGGTGTACTCTTTTTTGGCAGGGTATCTAGGTGTGGCCTCCGGATTGACAATAGGCTTTTTGCTTGGAAAATTTTTTGGCAAGCCTATCTTACAGTGGCTGTCGAAAAGCGAGAAAATGAGGCACGCCGTAGAACGCTCGACGGAGCTATTGCGAAAGTACGGGACTTCGGCGCTTTGTATTAGTTATTTGTTTCCAGTCGTACGACATGTCGTTCCTTATCTGGTAGCGATGGGGGGCATGACCTATCGCCGTTATGCCCTGCTCTCTTACCCGATCGGTTTGGTATGGACGATCGCGTTTTACCTGCTGGGATACGTGTTTGGGAACCACGTGGAGGCCATTGTAGTCATGATTCGTCATTACGGCTTCTACACGCTGCTCGTGTTGGTTGCCTTGCTCGTGATCGGCCTGGTCATTCGCAAATACGTCATGGGGAATCGGGCCTATCGGGCAAAAGGAGAGTAGGTAGGTCATGTTTCATAAGCAATTGCACACACATCGGAGAAACCGCAATCTCCTGCTTGCTGTAGGGTGGGTATTGGTAACCGCGGGCTGCGTCTCGTCGATCCTGTGGCTATGGGGAGCTGGCGGTTTGCTCCTGAATGGGTATGCGTATTATTTGATGGCAATCGACAAACGGCTCGCTCCCAAACGAAGCTTCCGAATTCCGGAGGCGAGTCTCTTTCTGACGGCGATCTTGGGTGGAGGAATAGGTGCCTTGATCGGGATGCTGACGCTTCGTCACAAGACAAAGCATATCTCGTTTATGATTGTCGTCCCTGTTTTCTGTATCTTGCAACTGTTCCTGCTTTTGCAGTCACTTACCTAGGAGAAAAGAAGGATTTCGCATGAATGGCGTGCGAGGTCCTTTTTTTATTGGGTTTTCATTTCCTTTCTTGGGCACACTATCCGTACATCTTTATCGAAAAGAGCGAATCAAAGGGGTGAGAGCGTTGAGCCAGTTTTGGAAGGCGTGGCAGAGACGGAAGGAAACCCTGCAGTCACAATCCTTGAATCTGCATGCGGATAAAAGTATGGAAAGCGTCTCTGACCTGATTCTTTGTGAAGATGTGAGTGAAAATGTTTCGCTCATTCGCGAGGAGCTTGGAAAATGCGACGATCTGGTCATTCGCCGATTTCAAAACAAAGATAATAAGGATTGCGCGATTTTTTTCCTGGATGGAATGGTTGACCGAAACATCATCAGCGACTTTATTATTCGCTATACGACGACGAAGGATGTCACCTATGAGGGACCGGCAACGAATGAGCTGGAAGCCACAGACAGTTTGAGGCAGGTCATTCGCAATATCTTGTCTGGTACGGCAGTTCTGTTGATTGATGGCAACAATCAGGCGTATCTCAATAATACGCGGGGCTGGGATCGACGCAGCGTAGAAGAGCCGCAGACAGAGTCCGTCGTGCGTGGGCCCCGTGACGGCTTTTGCGAGACACTCTGTGTCAATTCGGCCCTCATACGGTTTCGGCTGAAAGACCCGAATCTAAGAGTACGGCATTTGGTCGTAGGGCAGAGGACGCAAACCGATATCTACGTCATGTATATTGAGGGCTTGGCTCATCAGCCGATCGTCGAAGAAGTTATTAGCCGGATCGAAAAGGTCAATGTAGATGCTGTACTGGAGAGTGGTTATATCGAGCAAATGATTCAAGATCGCCGCTGGTCTCCTTTTCCTCAGATTCAAAATACCGAACGGCCTGACAAAGTCGTCGCCAATCTGTTGGAAGGAAAAGTGGGGATCTTGGTCGACGGGACTCCGTTCGGATTGATTGCGCCTGCTGTCTTTTCCCAGTTCTATCAAAGCCCGGAAGATTACTATGAACGGTTTTACATTGCGACATTGATCCGCTTCATCCGCGTCATCAGTATTTCCATTGCCTTGCTGCTGCCTTCGCTGTACATCGCGTTCAGCTCCTTTCATCCGGAGATGATCCCATCACGGCTTGTGATCGCGATGGCGGCCGGACGCTCCACTGTGCCGTTTCCCTCCCTCGTGGAAGCGCTATTCATGGAACTGGCGATTGAGATCCTGCGGGAGGCGAGTGTGCGCCTGCCGGGTCCGATTGGGCCTACTATTGGGATTGTCGGAGCTTTGGTGGTAGGGGAAGCGGCGGTTTCCGCGGGACTCGTCAGTCCAGTCATGGTTATTATCGTCGCTGTGACGACGATCGGTTCATTCGCGTCTCCAAGCTACAGTGCCGCGATTGCCATTCGCATGCTGCGTTTTCCAGTGATGCTTTTGGCGGGAATGTTCGGCTTGTACGGAATCATGCTGTTCCTGATTGTCATTCTCGTGCATCTTTCGTCTATCAAGTCGTTTGGTGTCCCGTATATGTCACCACTCAGTCCCTTGAATTTGCTCGGCATGCGCGATTTGTTCATACGCGCTCCGCATCATTTATTGAAAACGCGTCCTAGCATGTTTCATGTTCATGATAAAGTCCGGATACGAGAGGAGGATAAACCATGAGTCATAAGCAGGTGAGCCGCGATATCAATACCTTTTCGCTGTGGCAGCAAACCTCCCTGATTGCGAGCACGCTGATTGGAGTAGGTGTCTTGACGCTGCCGAGGACGACAAGCGCCAAGCTGTATGAGGCGGGGTGGATCGCTCCTCTTGTCGGTTCCTTTTGGGTCTTTTTGTCCGTATGGATGATCGCCAAATTGAGCAATCGATTCCCGGGGAAGACATTTATCGAATACAGTCCCATTGTTTGGGGTTCTCCAAAGAATCCGCGGCTGGGGAGATGGCTGAGTCTTCCCTGGGTGATCAGCTATTTGCTCTACCTGTATTTATCTACGGCTATTGTCGCCCGTGTATTCGGTGAGGTGGTCGTGACCTCTGTCCTCTTGGATACCCCGCTGGAGGTTATCATCATCACGATGTTTCTGCTCGCGCAAATGCTCTGTATGCATGAGGTCGATGTGCTTGCCCGCATTAACGAACTGCTGTTTCCTCTGATCTTGTTTCCTGTTCTTGTCATTGCGATAGCATCCTTTCAAAAAGCGGAGTGGAACAACATGCTCCCTTTGTATCGCGCGTCGGGAAAGGCTCTTTTTGAAGGAATCTATGAAACGGTTTACTCCTTTTCCGGCTATGAAATCATGTTGATTTTCTACGCGTACGCCCATGTCAACCAGAGTAAGGTGAAGGCGGGGTTTTATGGAATTGGCATTGCTACGTTTGTCTATACGCTCATTGTCTTGGCTGGCATCGTAGTATTTGGCTTTGAGGAGCTGCAGAGAGTCTCGTGGCCGACGCTGGAGCTTGTGAAAACGACTCAAGTCCCGGGCCTGATTCTGGAGCGTCTGGAATCCGCCTTTTTGGCCGTATGGGTAGCCGCCGTGTTCACTACGGTGGCTAATGTCTATTATGCCTTTGTGTACAGCTTGCGACAGCTGTTTAACAAAGGGATACAGTTCCAGCGAATTATCTCTGCCCTCCTTTTTGTTCCTCTTTTTTTTATTGCGCTGTGGCCGCAAAACATCGTCGATATTTTTCGTGCCAGCTCTTATTTAGGGATCTTTAGCCTTTACCTCAACCTGGGTATTCCGCTTCTCTATTTACTCGTAGTATTTGCTCGAGGAATGGGGAGCAAGGCGAAGGAGAGGAAAGCGGGTGGCTAAACACTGGTGCCGATTCGCTGTTCTTTTGGTTTTCGTGACGATGCTGACAGGCTGCTGGGATCGGAGGGAGCTGGAGGAGCGTACCTCTGTGTTAGCCGTCGCGGTCGATATTGTGGAGGGCAGAGAGGATCTGTATAAAATGACTGTCCAGATTCCCATTCCGATCAAGATCGCGGGGAGCAGTGGACAAGGCGGCGGAGGGAACTCGGACGCCGTCAAAATCATGAGCGTGACGGGCAGGACCGTGACAGATGCAGCAAATAACCTGCAGCTGCGGCTCAATCAAAAGCTGTTTCTCGGCCATACCCGCGTTCTTGCCATCAGTGAAGAGGTGGCAAAAAGAGGGATTCAGGACATCATGGACGGCTATCGCCGCGAACCGCAGATCCGCAGGCTGATGTGGCCGATCATTGTGAAGGGCGAGGCTGCCTCCCTTTTGAAAATCAAGCCGCAGCTGGCGCAAATCCCTGTGGTGTTTTTGATGGATCTCATCGAGAATGGCGCGAAGATGGGGACGATCCCGGATCAGACGTTAGGAGACTATTTTAATCAAACCTCGAACAAGTCGATGGAGCCGTTCCTCAATTACGTACAGGCTAGCGAGAGTGAAGTGAGATGGAAGGGCATAGCCGTCTTTCGTGGTCACAAAATGGTAGGTGCGATCAACGATATTCAATCCTGGTCCTTGCTGCAGCTGCGAAACAAACAGCGTGGAGGCGATGTCATTATCCCTCTCCCAGGCGAGCAAGGGGGCTTTGTAACGTTTCGCCCGCATTTTGTCAAGACCAAGTTAAAGCTAAATGACAGTCATTCTCTTGGCAATCAAAAGAAGTCAAACCATCAGCACTCAGCCACGTTTTATTGCGAGCTTCAGGGAGACATTGTTGAAGTAACCAAAGACCTGCATATCCCGCCAGAAGAATTCATCAAGAAAATGCAGACATTGATCAAGAAAGAAATGGAAAATCGGGCGAAAAAACTGTTCACCCAGCTGCAGAAGGACTACAACAGCGATATCTTGCGAATTGGACTCGCATTGCGTGCCCATCATTACCGCGATTATTGGGAAAAACACGATTGGAAAAAGGAATTTAAAGACTTTCCGGTCGAGGCTGTCTATACCATCAAGATTCGCCGGTTGGGTATGGAAATGCAATAGGAGCGAGAGAGAATGAAAAGTCAACGGAGAGTCGTCAGCACCTGGCAACTAATCAGTTTTATGATTAGCTCGATGATTGGGGTCGGGATCTTATCGATGCCTCGCACAGCCAGTGAAACTTTAAATGAAATGGGATGGATGGGGCCGATCGTTGGGGGGCTCATCGCGATGCTGCCGTTGCTTGGGATGGTGTACTTAAGCAAGGAGTATCCCGGACTTACCTTTATTGAGTACAGCCCATTGATTCTATGTGGAGAGAAGCACGTCAAATGGGGGAAAATTCTCTGCATCCCGTGGTTCTTCATCTTCTTCTCGTTCCAATTCCTAAATGCAGGGATGGTTGCCAGGGGGTTCGGAGAAGTCGTTGTGACAGCAGTTCTCTTGGAAACGCCGTTGGAAGCCATCCTGATCACCCTATTTTTGATCGTATTGTTTCTCTGTATGCATGAAGTGGATGTCCTAGTTCGCGTCAACGAGCTCCTGTTTCCCATCATGCTCATCCCGGTTTTCCTGATTCCTTATGTCTCCTTAACAAGCGCGGATTGGAACAATTTGCTGCCGCTGCATCTGGATTCGTTCGAGGCGCTCGTTGAAACCGGAATCAATACCTTCTCGCTCTATACCGGATATGAGCTGTTGATGATCTTTTTTGGTTTGGCGATGCCTGGAGCAAAAATCGGACTGGCTACCTGGATTGGACTCGTATTCACAATAGTTTCTTACGCACTGACGGCAGTAGCGGGCATCGTCGTGTTTGGCTATGAAGAATTGCAAAACATGATCTGGCCGACACTGGAGCTGGTCAAGACCGCAACCCGCACCGGATGGTTTCTGGAGCGGCTGGAATCTGCGTTTCTGGCGATCTGGGTCGCATCGGTGTTTACGACGTTGGGGAATATGTTTTATTCCACGGTGTACGGGATCCGATTGTTACTGGGGAAAAGCATTCGGTTTCAGCGAATTCTTTCGTTCGTGCTACTCATTCCTTTGCTGTACGTCACGCTTTTACCGCAGAGCATTGTGGAGTTCTTTGCCTATGCCAGGTACCTGACCTATTATGGATATATCAGCACGGTGCTGATTCCTGTGCTTTTAGCGATCATTCATTGGCTGCGAAAGAAGACTTTCGATGAGACGCAAGACAGCAAAAAGGGAGTGACATAATTCGTCGCTCCCTTTTTGGTAGAAGCTGCCAACGCAAGCGGTCAGCGCTTTTTTACATCGGTTTTTCTGTCTGCTCCGGCAAGTGACCAGCGATTGTTTCCACCATATCTTGGCGGGATGAGGTATCGCTGTTTTGCCACAGAACTTCAAACAGGACGCCCAGCCCAGGAAGAGTCTTTTCCTGACCGCTGGAAATGGCATCGGTGATCGTCTCTTCTACCGCTGATGCATCTGAACCCTGCATTTTGTACATGATGGCTTGACGAAGATTGAGCGAGGCAATGTTCATGACGGACCGCACACCTCTCTTGGGGAAAATGAAATCGCACTTAGTATTTGTCCCACAGCCATGCCTCATACGTCTTTTGTAGGTGGGGACAGGGTTGTGTTATAATGCAAGGTATTGGAAAAAGCCGCTAGGTGAGCGGCGTGGAGGAGTAGATCAGGATGTCAAAGCAATTTGCCATTATTGGAATGGGACGCTTTGGTTCCAGTGTTGCCCGGACCTTGTACGAAATGGATTACGAGGTTATGGGGATCGATGAAAATGAGGAACGCATTAACGAAAACATTCAGTACGTTACCCATGCAGTCGCAGCTGATTCGACAGATGAGCGGGCTTTAAAGGAAATCGGTATCCGTAACTTTGATGTCGTGGTGGTTGCCATCGGCGTGGATATACAAGCGAGTATCCTTACTGTGCTGACGTTAAAGGAGCTTGGCGTGAAAAAAATCGTAGCCAAGGCGCAAAACGAACGGCATGGACAGGTTCTGTACAAGGTTGGGGCAGATCGAGTCGTCTTTCCAGAACGAGACATGGGAGTGCGGGTCGCCCATAATCTTATCTCGGCTAACGTCTTGGACTTTATCGAGCTGGCAGACGATTACAGCGTAGCGGAGGTCGTCGTATCCTCCAAGTTTGTGGGAAAGGATCTGCGTCAGCTGGACATCCGGAAGAATTACAGGGTTAACGTAATCGCCATCAAGAGTGGTGACAAATTCAACATCGCACCAAATCCAGAAGAAGTGATCCAATACGGGGATGTCCTCGTCGTTATCGGGAACAACAAGGATTTGAAGGCATTTGAGGAGCGGGCATAGAAACATGGCACAGGAAAGCATTACGTCGGTACAAAATCCGCAGATCAAGCGGCTGCATCAATTGCTGGAGAAAAAAGGGAGAGAAGCACAGGGCCGTTTTCTCGTGGAAGGAGCGCATCTGGTTGAAGAGGCGCTGAAGAGCGGAGCTGAGGTGCTGACGATTTTGTATGACAGTGAGCGGGATATGGACGCGGTCTGTAGACAAGCTTTGAACAACCATCCGCACAGCGTACAGGTGATTGCCGCTTCCGCTGCCGTATTGGCGAAGCTTTCGGAAACGAAATCCCCGCAAGGAATTGTGGCGGAAGTAAAAAAGAAGCAGTTCAACTGGGATGACTGGATGACGGAAAAGGCGGCAGGGCAAGAGGGGATGCTGCTGTTGCTGCTCGATGAAATCCAGGATCCGGGCAATCTGGGGACGATCTTGCGCACGGCGGAAGCTGCGGGAGTCGATGGCGTCGTTTTAGGAAAAGGCAGTGTCGATCTGTACAATGGGAAAGTGATGCGTTCGACGATGGGGGCATTATTCAGGCTGCCGGTGTTCACGCGTTCCTTGCCTGAAGTAGCCGATGAGTGGCAGGCGCAGGGCGGGCAGCTGCTCGTATCGACCCTCCATGAGCAAAGTATTTCATACGATGCCGTTCCCTACGCACCAAAAGCAGCTATCGTGATTGGCAATGAAGGACGAGGTGTATCTGCCGCAATGGTAGAGCGGGCGGATTACCTGGTCCACATCCCAATTTACGGACGAGCGGAATCATTGAATGCCGCTGTGGCAGCGGGTGTGTTTGTGTATGAGGCCCAGCGAAAAAGAAAAGATCGGCTCATTTAGCCGATCTTTTCAGGCTGTCGATAAAGTCGGCAGCCTTTCTTAATACCTAAAAATTTCAATACGACTCCGCGTTAATGTGTTATAATATAAGTATACTATAACTGTAGGTGATCGTAATGTTACGTTCAAATAAAGATAAACAAACCGCATACGAATTTGTTTCGATTGAGCAACTCGTCCCCCAAGACCACATGCTCCGTAAAATAGATAAATACATCGACTTTTCATTTATCCTTGAAAAAGTTCGGCCCTATTATTGCGAGGATAATGGGCGCCCTGCCATTGATCCATTGGTTTTATTTAAAATGATCTTTTTGGGATACTTTTACGGCATTCGCTCGGAAAGGCGTCTTGAGCAAGAAATCCAAACCAATGTGGCCTATCGTTGGTTTCTTGGATTGGGTTTGACGGACCGGGTGCCTGATCACAGTACCATCAGTTTAAACCGTCGTGTTCGCTTTAAAGATTCCACTATCTTTCAAGACATTTTTGATGAAATCGTTCTTCAAGCCATTGGTCACAGAATGGTGGGAGGGCGGATGCTTATTTCTGACTCTACGCATGTAAAAGCCAACGCAAACAAGAATAAATACACGAAAGAGCAGGTATTACAAAACACCAAAAGCTATATGGATGAACTGAATGCTGCTGTGGAAATCGATCGGAAGAACAACGGAAAAAAGCTCTAAAACCTGAGAAAGAAGTGGTTGAACAAAAAGAAGTAAAAGTGAGCACAACAGATCCAGATAGCGGTTATATGGTGAGAGAGGGTAAGCCCGAAGGATTTTTTTATCTGGATCATCGCACAGTGGATGCAAAATACAATCTCATAACGGATGTCTATGTTACACCAGGAAACGTACATGATTCGATCCCTTATCTTGATCGCCTAGAACGCCAAACCGAGCGGTTTGGCTTTAAAGTAGAAGCTGTTGCTTTAGATTCTGGCTATTTAACAAACCCGATTTGCAACAAGTTAAAAGAGAAAAACATTTTTGCCGTTATTGCACACCGTAGGTACCATCCGACTCAAGGCTTATTTCACAAGTGGCAGTTTACATACAACTCCGAAACGAATAGTTATTTGTGCCCTCAGAATCATGAACTGCCATACAGCACTACGGACCGCAAAGGGTACCGTCATTACAAATCAAACCCGGAGGTTTGTAAAACCTGCCCTTTCCTCTCGAAATGCACCCGATCGAAGAACCACCGCAAAGTGGTCACTAGACATGTCTGGGAAGACAGCAAGGATTGGGTGCGTACAAACCGACTAAGTAAATCAGGGAAAAAGCTCTACAAAAGAAGAAGAGAAACGATTGAGCGAAGCTTCGCGGATGCCAAACAGCTCCACGGGTTTCGCTATTGCCGTTTGCGAGGGTTGCACAACGTCAGTGAACAGGCACTGATGACCGCAGCGGTACAGAACATGAAAAAGATTGCCCTCCACCTTGCGAAGCAGGGGTAAAATGGAGGGCAATCCTTTTTTCTCAAGAACAAAGTAACTTTTTTCCACTGAACCAACTAGAAGCAAGAAAGCCCTGCTTAAAAGCAAGGCTTTCTCAACAATCTGAAAAGATCGGCTCATTTAGCCGATCTTTTGCTTTTCTTTATATTCTTCGCGAGCCAGCTGCCATTGATCCTGGGCCATGCGGATAATCCCGCTTTCCATGGTCGTATTTCGAAAGGCGAGAGCTTTGCCGAAGTATTTGATGGCGAGATCAAATTTTTTCAGACGGCGATACAGCTCACCGATCAAGTACAAGAGGCGAACCTCGGACATTTCCTTGTCTCCCTGCGTATAGTCGGAGTGTATGTAAGACAGTTCGTACTCATCGACGGCCATACCCAGAAAGCGCAGCTCTTCCTCTGTTTTCTCCAGGGAGCGGTACAGCCAAGCCAGCCTCAGGTATAGACCTGCTTTCACGGAATGGGGCTGATCGGTTATTTCTGCCGCGTATATCGCGAGCTTGTAGCTGACGATCGCTTCCGGGACTTGCCGGATCGAACCAAAGTCTTTTGGAGTCCATTTCGACGAGATCTGCTCTTCCACCGCTTGCTTTTCCCATGGGCTGAGCTTGGGCTTGAACTGGTCCGTGAAGGCAAAGCCGCATGCCGGGCAAACGTTTACCGTATAGAGAATGGGATTGAGTGACTGCTCCTTGAAACGGGTATAAAAATCAGAATCGCGATGTGCCATTGCGAGCGAACCGCCGCGAATTCGCTTGGTTGAAAAGGGAGTCTGGCAGTGCCGGCATGTGCAAGACCTGTCGTATAATGCGGAAACCTTATCGATCATGGCAAAAGTCCCCTTTCTCTTATAAAAATCGATCGGTCTGGAAATGCTGATCTATATGTACGATTTGTGCAATTGAAAGTTTGCTTTTCTTACGCTATAATTTCCCTACGTCTAATTATAACGTAAAGCCATGACGGAGAATAGTACGCAGGTCCTACATGTTTTCAGGGAGAGGATGCCACAGACTGAGAGCATCTTTAGCACTGTAGCTGCCGAATTCACTCCATAGCCGCACTCTGAACCGTTTTTACGCAGTAGGAGCCAGCCGGGTCACGCCCGTTACCAGTGGTCTTGAGTGAGACAATA
The DNA here is from genome assembly GCF_046622605.1 of Brevibacillus centrosporus. NCBI lineage: Bacteria > Bacillati > Bacillota > Bacilli > Caryophanales > Paenibacillaceae > Brevibacillus > Brevibacillus centrosporus. Next base: position 1,814,033 of record NZ_CP176856.1, read on the forward strand.
GTCACGCCGGAAAGTAGGCTTGTGGACTTGTCTAACAAGGGTGGTACCGCGAGAAAAAAAGTAACTCGTCCCTTTTGAGGGGCGGGTTTTTCTTTTTTTTCAACGTATAGGAATTATAAGCGTTACGCTTATGAATTCCGGAGCGCATGGAAACTTACCGCAAAAACGCGGTCGCTCCTCCTTGAATAGGCCTCGATAAAGGGTTTACTTACCAAAAACCAATAAAGGAGCGATACGAAGTGCAAACTCGGTTGCAAGAGATGAAAGACGCCGCACTGGGCCAGATTGGCCAAGTGACGGAAAGTGCACAACTTCAGGAATTGCGAGTCAAGTACTTGGGGAAAAAAGGGGAGCTGACAGAGCTTTTGCGCGGCATGGGAAGCCTCTCCGCAGAAGAGCGTCCACTGGTAGGCCAACTGGTCAATGAAGTGCGAGAAGCGCTGGAGTCTGCTTTTTCTGGTAAACAGCAGCAGCTCGAAGAAGCGGCATTGAACGCAAAGCTTACGTCGCAGACAGTAGACGTGACCCTGCCAGGCCGTCCTGTTCCAGCAGGAAGCATGCATCCGCTATCCCGCATCATTGAAGAAATTGAAGACATTTTCGTGGGGCTGGGCTTTGAGGTAGCAGAGGGTCCAGAGGTGGAGATGGATCACTTCAACTTCGAAATGCTCAACCTGCCAAAGGACCACCCGGCACGTGACATGCAAGATACATTCTACGTGACCGATGAGATCCTGCTGCGTACGCATACCTCCCCTGTACAGGCGCGTACGATGTTGAAAAAAGAAGGCAAAACACCGGTGAAAATCATCTGCCCGGGTAAAGTGTTCCGCCGTGATGATGACGACGCGACTCACTCCCATCAATTCACGCAGATCGAGGGTCTGGTCATCGATAAAAACATCGGGATGAGTGATTTGAAAGGCATTTTGCTGACTTTCGCTCGCCAAATGTTCGGTGAGAATCAGCAGGTTCGTCTGCGTCCGAGCTTCTTCCCGTTCACAGAGCCTAGCGCAGAGGTTGACCTACAGTGCTTCAACTGTGGAGGACATGGCTGCCGCGTTTGTAAGCAAACAGGCTGGATCGAGATCCTCGGCTCCGGTATGGTCCACCCGCGCGTATTGGAGATGGCGGGCTACAACCCGGAAGAAGTGAGCGGCTTTGCATTCGGTATGGGTGTAGAACGCATCGCGATGCTGAAATACGGCGTAGAAGACATTCGCCATTTTTATACAAACGACGTTCGTTTCTTGCGTCAGTTCAATCGAGAGTAGAGAGGAGAGGCAAAGATGAAGGTATCATACCAATGGTTATCGGAATACGTGGATCTGAGTGATTGCACGCCTCAAGAGCTGGCGGAAAAGCTGACTCGCAGTGGGGTAGAGGTAGATGCAGTTGAATCGCGCAATGCTGGCGTTTCTGGCTGTGTGATCGGTTATGTGAAGGAGCGCAGCAAGCACCCGGATGCGGACCGCTTGAACGTATGTATCGTAGATGCCGGCCAAGAGCAGGACCTGCAAATCGTTTGCGGTGCGCCAAACGTAGACAAAGGACAAAAGGTAATCGTAGCCCTGATCGGTGCCAAACTGCCAGGCGGCTTGAGCATCAAGCGCTCGAAACTGCGCGGAGTAGAATCTCAAGGGATGATTTGCTCGGCAAAAGAACTGGGTCTCAACGACAAGCTGCTGGCAAAAGATCAGCAAGAAGGCATCATGGTCCTGCCAGAAGATGCGGAAATCGGAATGGATGCCGTATCTTATCTGGGACTGGACGATTCTATTCTGGAGCTGGGCCTCACGCCAAACCGCTCCGATTGCTTGAGCATGCTGGGTGTTGCCTATGAGGTAGGTGCGATCTTAGGAAAAGAAGTGCTGCTGCCGCAAATCGACCTCGTAGAAAGCGACGAGCAAAATCCGCTTCGCGTGAAAATCGATGCGAGTGCAGAGTGCTACCAATACCATGGACGTCATTTCAAGAACGCGAAGATTGCAAGCTCCCCGCAATGGATGAAAAACCGTCTGATGGCCGCGGGGGTACGCCCAATCAACAACGTGGTGGACGTAACCAACTACGTTCTGCTCGAATACGGTCAGCCTCTCCATGCTTTCGACGCGGGACAGGTAGCGGATCGTTCCATCATCGTACGTCTTGCACAGGAAGGCGAAACGCTTGTGACGCTGGACGATCAGGAGCGCAAGCTGGACGCGCAAACCCTGTTGATCACTGATCCCACCAAAGGCTTGGCGATCGCTGGGGTAATGGGTGGAGCCAACTCCGAGATCACAGGCGAAACGACCGAGATCATTTTGGAGGCAGCCTGGTTCACGCCGAAAACCGTTCGTCGCACAGCACGTTTGCTCGGGATGCGCACAGAGGGCTGCGTTCGCTGGGAAAAAGGCGTAGACCAGAAGCGTGTACAGGAAGCGGGTGAGCGTGCAGCTTCCCTGATTCAAAAGCTGTCCGGTGCAACTATTTCCAAAGGAATTGCGTCTGCAGTTGAAAAGGAACCGCAAGCTGCCGTGGTTAGCGTTACTTTGGCAAAAATCAATCAGCATCTGGGGACATCGATGGTTGCCTCTGAGGTATCGCCTATCTTTGATCGTCTGCAGTTCCCTTATGAGACAGCAAACGACAGCTGGACGGTAACCGTGCCAACCCGCCGTGGCGACATCACCCTGCCGGAGGACCTGGTAGAGGAAGTGGCTCGCTTGTACGGCTACGACAACATCCCGACTAGCTTGCCGAGCGGAGTGACCAGTCAAGGCTTCCTGACACCTGAGCAGCAGCTGCGCCGTACCATTCGCCGCCATTTGATCGGAGTCGGACTGAACGAAGCGATCTCTTACGCACTGCTGCATCCAGACCGCGTAGAGGATGCGGCAGGCTTGCATCAGGAGCAGGTAAAACCGGTTGCTCTGCTCATGCCAATGAGCGAAGAGCGCAGCGTCTTGCGCACGAGCTTGATTCCAAGCTTGCTGGAGACGATCGCCTATAACAAAAACCGCCAAAACCACGATGTAGGGATCTTTGAACTGGGTCGAGTATTCCTTAGCACAGAAGAAACACTAACACAGTTGCCAGAAGAGCGTCTGTATGTCGGTGGTGCCGTGACAGGCCAATGGATTCCTCAAAACTGGATGGGTGCAAAACAGGCGGTAGATTTTTATCAGGCTAAAGGGATTGTAGATTCTCTCTTGGCGCGCCTCGGTATCCAAAATGTGCAATACAAAGCTGTATCTGATCTGAAGGGCACGCATCCAGGCCGTACGGCAGAAGTGTGGGCGCAGGAGCTTCGTTTGGGCTATGTGGGTCAAACCCATCCAGGTACGGAAAAGGCGTACGATCTGAACGAAACGTACGTATTCCAGCTGGATGTAGCGAAACTGGTTGAGGCCGCAACAGGTATGGGCTTCTATAACCAGCTTCCAAAATTCCCGGCTGTGACCCGTGACCTTGCTCTTGTCGTAGATCGCACTGTTCCAGCAGGTGCGCTGGAAGCGACAATCCGCGAGGCGGCAGGGGAGCTGCTCGAGTCCGTGACCTTGTTCGACGTATACACAGGCGAGCGGATTGCTTCGGATAAGAAAAGTATGGCGTTTGCTTTGGTTCTGCGCAATGCAGAGCGTACTCTCCAGGATGAAGAGATCCAGCAGGTGACGAATGCTGTTATCGAAGCTCTGAAAGTCAATACAGGTGCTGAGCTTCGCATGTAAGATAGCTTGACGAAATCTGACATTTTCAGTAACCTAAAATGGAAAAGTAGAGCAAAGGTCGCAGTAGGGAGGAACCCCTCGTGCAAGGTGATGGGAAAAATCGTTTGACGGTGGATATCTTTGGCCAACAATACCGGCTCAGTGGGAAAGCTAGTGTCAATCACATACGCATGGTGGCCGGTTTCGTTGATGATAAGATGAACGAAATCGCCAACGGTAACCATCGTTTGGACACGGCCAAAATCGCCGTACTTTCGGCAGTCAATATTGCGGATGAATACTTCCGCCTGCGTCAGGAGTACGAAGAGCTGCTGAAGATTCTTCAGGAAGATGCAAATGGAAAAGAGATAGACTAAAAGAGGGGCAGCTGCCCCTCTTTTCACGTTGTCTGCGCGCCCAGCAAGCCGTTAATTGCTAGTCGGTGAAAGTCCGACCGAGGTAAGAGCCAAGTCGCCTCGTAGCTGACAGGCAACTGGTGGAGAGATCCTAAGGTTGAAGCCCTGTGACAAAGTAACTCCGACAGGAGTGCGAGCAAATCAGCAGACCGTAACATAAAGTGAATCCTGCCGCTTCGTTAAAAGAGACCATCGGAAGATGGACAAGGGGGAGACGAGCCTTGGGATATTGGGCGAAGTCCATGGAAGGTGTGTAGCACTTGGAATGCAGCACCCAGGAACCTCCCGGAGTATGGGGAGCGGTATGTTGAGAAAGTAGCTAACGGAACTGGGGAGACCCTCCCCTGCACGCTCCGTTGGAGCGTAAAGCGGAATCCTATAACCGAAAGGGAAATGGAGGACGGCAGGAAGGGAGTCGGAGGGGTTCATAGTACCGATGAAGTAGAGACAACAAAACTCTATGGAGAGAAGGAGCCCTGCTTTGTTCAAGAGTTGAAAGGAGGTAAGAGTGAGTGAATGCAAGTAAACTTGCTAACTACACCGATGCAAAAGCTCGACAACTTTGGACAACTCTATATCTTTGTGCCAAGGAAAAGCCAAAACGGCGGTTTCATGCTCTGTACGACAAAGTATACAGACCAGACATTCTTGCAGAAGCTTGGCGTAGAGTACGAGCCAATAAAGGAAGTGGCGGAGTGGATGGTCAAACGATAGATAAGATTGTGCATGAGTATGGAGAGAGTAAATTCCTTAATGAAATTTATCTCGACCTAAAGAGAAATCAGTATCATCCAGCACCGGTACGGCGTACTTACATTCCGAAAGCGGATGGGAAACAAAGACCACTCGGAATCCCAACTATTCGAGACAGGGTTGTTCAGATGGCGACAAAGATGGTCATTGAGCCAGTCTTTGAAGCGGACTTTAAAGATTGCTCATACGGATTTCGCCCAAAACGTAACGCTCATCAAGCGATTGCACAAATCAGGAAAGCAAGTAAAAATGCTTACTGGGTGGTTGATGCAGACATCAAAGGGTACTTTGACAACATCAATCAGGAGAAGCTGATGAAGTTAGTTGAGCAGAGGATTTCTGACCGTAGGGTACTAAAGCTGATTCGGAACTGGCTACAAGCAGGCGTGATGGAAGATGTACAGTTTCATGACACCGAATTGGGTACTCCGCAAGGAGGAGTCATTTCCCCACTGTTAGCCAACATCTATCTCAACTACATGGATACGGTATGGGGAAAGCAATTTGCCCATTTGGGAAAACTGATTCGATATGCCGATGACTTCGTCATCATGTGCAAAACGAAAAAGGATGCCATGGAAAGTATTCAGGTCATTAAAGCTATTATGGACAAATTGGATCTTGCACTTAGTAAGGACAAGTCTCGACTGGTCAACATCTGGGATAATACTTCGGGCTTTGATTTCCTTGGTCTACATCACCGGAAATTTCCGGTCCTTAACAAGGGCGGATCGAAGGTGTTTGTCATGTCCCATATTCCGAGTAAGAAAGCTATGAAGGAAATGCGCCGGAAAATAAAAGTGTATACCGAACCTCGCAGCAAGTTGTATTGGTCGTTAACGGAGTTAGTACAGGGGCTAAATCGAAAACTTCAAGGCTTCAAGAACTACTACTCGCTATCGCCAATAGCTGCAAGATGGTTAAATCGGATTGACTGGTATGTTATTGAAAGGCTTACCCTTTTCGTTAACAAGAAAAGGAATGTGCGAAAGAAACACTCGTGGGAAGGAAAAGTCATTAAAGATACTCAAGGAATACTTGTGAAACTTGCCGGATAAGCAGTGCCGAATGCCAAAGAAAGAAGAACATCGGAAAGCCGTATGAGGGAAAACCTCACGTACGGTTTGATGAGGGGGAGCTGAAACAAGTAAGGCGACCTCAAGGTCGCCCGAAAGTTTCAGTTTTCTACTCTACAGTAAGAATTTATAAAATTATTAGCCAGTATAAATGCAACTAAGGCTCCACCACAAAAGCTTGGCGGAGCCAAGTTTTCTAATAAGAAAACAGGGGAGACGGAGGGATGAGCGTGCTTGCGAATGAAGCATTGGCGGAAAAAGACGAAAAGCTTGGACGTATTTTGCGTGAGATGAAGGCTGTCTTGATCGCATTCTCTGGCGGCGTTGACAGCACCTTTTTGCTGGCGAGAGCCGTACAAGAGCTCGGCGAATCAGCGATTGCGGTTACCGCTGCATCCGAGACCTTTCCGACAAGGGAATTCGAAGCAGCCAAACAGCTTGCAGCGCAGCTGGGTGCACGGTTTATGACCACGGAAATACGCGAAATGGAAAATCTGAATTTTGTCTCAAATCCAGTAAATCGCTGCTTTTTTTGCAAAGACGGTTTGTACGAACACCTGGGAAAAATGGCGGAGGAAAACGATTGGCAGGCGATCATTTGCGATGGAGCAAACATGGATGATCAGGGGGATTATCGCCCAGGCCGGGTCGCTGCTGCACAAAGGGGAGTAAGAAGCCCGCTGCAGGAGGCAGGATTTTATAAGGAAGACATCCGCACGCTTTCCAAGGTAATGGGCTTATCCACTTGGAACAAGCCGTCTTTTGCTTGTTTGTCCTCCAGAATACCCTATGGCTCTCACATCACCTTGGAAAAAATTGATCAAATCGACAAGGCTGAGGGCTATTTGCTCAGTCTCGGATTTCATCAGGTGCGGGTCCGCCATCACGATACGATTGCGAGGATTGAAGTTGCCCCGGATGATTTTAGCCGCTTGCTGTCTCATCATGCACAAATAAACAAGGTTCTGCGAGATATCGGTTTTTCCTACGTGACGCTGGATTTGTTTGGCTACCAGACAGGTAGTATGAACGCTGTATTGGGATCGGACGTGAAAAAACAGCATGGCTGATGTGAAGCGGATTTTGCAGGAAGTGCAGGCTGGCCGTCTGGATATTGAGCGGGCGAGTGAGCTTTTGCAAGCAGCGGGAAAGCTTGATTACGCTACATTGGACTTAGAGCGTGCCGAGCGAACCGGATTTCCTGAAGTGGTGTACGGGGCTGGGAAAAGTGTGGAGCAGCTGATCGGGATCATGGAGCGGCTGCGCGAACATCAGGAGCTGGTGCTGGTGACGAGAGTGAACGATAACCAGGCACAGCATGTCCAGGAGCGTTGGCCAGACATTCAGTATGAAAAGGAGGCTGCTCTGCTCATTTCCAGTCGAGAACGGCTAAAGCCCGTGCGCGAAGGTTATGTGGCAGTGGTGGCTGCAGGAACGTCTGATTGGTCAGTGGCGCAAGAAGCTGCCTGGACCGTACGCTGCTTTGGCAGTGAAGCGAGAGTCATCGCAGATGTAGGAGTGGCAGGCATTCACCGCTTGTTCGAGCGATTGGAGGAAATCAGGGGAGCGTCCGTGGTCGTCTGTGTGGCCGGCATGGAAGGTGCGCTTGCCAGTGTGCTCGCGGGGCTGGTGGATATCCCGGTAATTGCAGTGCCGACCAGCGTTGGCTACGGAGCAAACTTCGGCGGCGTTTCTGCTTTGCTGTCCATGCTCAATTCGTGCGCTACCGGAGTGGCTGTCGTCAACATTGACAATGGCTTTGGCGCCGGCTACATGGCGGGAATGATACATAGATGCTCGACGAAATAAAGCTTTAGACTGGGAAATTTAGTTGTAGACACGGAAAGTATAGGATTAGACTGGCGTGGGCGTTAACGAGCAGTTACGCGCAATTCGCGCGACGTGCGCAGCCTCCCTATTCACATTGACAATGGAACTGGCAATTCGTATGATCAAATTTAGAATTGTAAAAAATTGAAAATGGGGTCGTGTGCAGATGGCGACAGCCGATTGGGTAAACAAAATTACCGAAATCACAAGATTGAGCCCGCGAAGGTTGGTCACGGCGGAGATGGCGCGCGGTTTCAGTTCACGATCCAAGTGCCGGACGTTGACCGGGTATGCGATGAGCTGGAAGCGCGGGGCGTTACGTTATTGAACGGACCGATAACGCGTTCCTGGGGGCGGCGGACGGCTTGTTTAGCTGATCCGGACGGGCATGTGTGGGAGATCGCGCAGGTACTGTAATGAATTGAAATAGCAGGGAGAGGATCTGGATGTTGAATAATTCTTCGGCTATTATCGAGCAATACATAAGGGAACTGGACAGATATTCGATAGAACAGCTGCGATTTAATTCCGACGAAGACGTATGGTCGGTCGGACAAATGTATATTCACGTGATCGATGTGGCGAAAGAGTACATCGGGCATATTGAAACATGTACCAAGGCAACAAACGAAGAGCCTGGAGGCAAGACGGAAGTCGGAACAAAGGCACTTGCCGAAAAAGAGTGGCCCAACATCAGTGTGAAGCTTGAGCAACCGCCAAACGCGACAAAAAACCCCGAAAGCAAGGATGAGATCATAGCCGGCCTGGAACAGGTGATAGAGAAGTTAGCCCACTGGGAGTGTCGTGTAGATGAGGCAAATCCGGAATGCAAGGTGCGCCATGGCTGGTTTGGTTGGCTCAACGCGCGTGATTGGTTTGAGATGGTTGGTATGCACAGCAGGCACCATTTGCGCCAGAAGGCGAAGCTGGACGAGAAGCTGGCGGAGGCAGGCATAAGCTAGCCCGATTTTCTATAACTTTTTACTGCGAAAGTCTGTCTAACAGAAAAAAGAGCCAACCCATGAAGAGTTGGCTCTTTTTTCATTTCAGCTACGTCTCTTGCTTGTTCCCAGCGTCTCCGTTGTGCAGATCCATATGGGTCTTGATCGGGATGAACAGGTCGATAATCCCGATGACAAGCGAAGCGAGCAGCGCCCCCAAGATCGTTACGTGGAAACCGGAAACGATATACTGGGTGAGGTAGATAACGACGGCGCTGACGATGAAGCCGACGATCCCCCGATTGTAAGGGGAGATACGATCGCCAAACATCGCTTCGATGACCCAGCCCAGCAGGGCAATGACAACAGCTGCGAGAAGAGCTGTCCAGAAGCTGCTAACGGAAAAGCCAGGTACGAGAAATCCGACAAACATCAGGACTACGGCAGCGACGATAAAGCGGACGATATGGCGCATGATCGTCATGTGTACTCCTCCTTTTAAATTGTTTCATACTCATTCTGGCTCTTTGGGTGTCGAACTATGCTACAGAAGGGCGTGTAAAATTATCCTTGGAACGGCTAGCATGATATAATGGTTAGTACGAATGGCTCATACAGCATGTGTTTATCATTCCCCATGATCAGCAGGTTCTTGTAAGGTGTGCCATTGGCGGAAAGTAAGGAGGATTTAAGTGGAACAACGAGTGTTAAAAACATTGGAATACGATAAAATCGTTGCTCTCCTGGTGGATAAAGCGACTTGCACATATGGAAAAGAAAAGGCGGCAGAGCTGCTCCCGTTTACACGTATGGAGGAAGTGAGCATCGCCCAAAGAGGGACGTCTGAGGCCGCTACCGTACTGCGTTTGAAAGGCAGCGTACCGCTCGGAGGAATCCGTGATATCCGTGGCCCTGTTCAACGCGCTCGTCTCAACGCGATGCTGGCGCCTTTGGAGCTTATGGATACAGCAAGTACCATTGCGGCAGGACGCAAGCTCAAGCATTTCCTGCTGGATATGTGCGACGACCATGAGCTGCCGCTGCTGCGCGATCAGGCAGAGCGGATCGAGGGCTTGCGAGAGCTGGAGATGGAGATTCGCCGCTGTGTCGATGAGAGCGGCGACATTTTGGATAGTGCCAGCGTAGAGCTGCGTTCCGTTCGGCAAGAAATTCGTCAGCTGGAAGCGAGAATACGGGAAAAGCTGGATCAGATGACGCGTTCTTCCTCGTACCAGAAAATGCTGATGGAAAGTATCGTGACGATTCGCGGAGACCGGTTTGTCATTCCGGTCAAACAGGAATACCGTCACGTTTTCGGGGGAATCGTCCACGATCAGTCTGCTTCGGGGGCCACGCTCTTTATTGAACCAGAGGTCATCGTCTCCATGAACAACAAGCTTCGCGAACTGCGTCTGCGCGAGGAGCGTGAGGTAGAGCGCATCCTGTACTTGCTGACTGAACAGGTAGCTTTTGCTGTAGAGGCGCTTCTGGAAAATGTCGAGGCTTTGACAGAGCTTGACTTTCTGTTTGCCAAAGCGCAGCTGTCCTGGAGTATGAAGGCGATCTGTCCGCGCATGAACGATCGTGGATATTTGAATTTGCGTAAAGCGCGGCATCCTTTGATTCCCCGCGATGTCGTCGTACCGGTCAATGTAGAGCTTGGTGGAGAGTATCAGGCGATCGTCGTGACTGGTCCCAATACCGGGGGGAAAACCGTGTCCCTGAAAACGATCGGCCTGCTTTCCCTGATGGCGATGGCGGGCTTGCATGTGCCAGCCGAGGAAGAGAGCGAGATGACGGTATTTTCTTCCGTGTTTGCCGATATCGGAGACGAACAGTCCATCGAGCAAAGCCTCTCGACGTTTTCCAGCCATATGAAAAATATCATTCACATCCTGGAAACGATGGATGAGAAAAGCCTGGTTCTGTTTGACGAGCTGGGGGCAGGTACAGACCCGACAGAAGGCGCTGCCTTGGCGATGTCCATTATCGACCACGTCATCGAGTCGGGTGCTCGTCTGGTTGCGACAACACACTACAGCGAGCTAAAGGCGTATGCGTACGACAAGCAGGAGGTCATCAACGCGAGTGTGGAATTCGATGTGGAGACGCTGCGGCCAACCTACCGCCTCATGATCGGGGTGCCAGGTCGCTCCAATGCGTTTGCCATTGCCAGACGTCTCGGGCTTCCAGAAGCGATCATCGATGCTGCGCGCGGCTCCATCAGCGAAGAAGACAACCAGGTCGAAAGCATGATTGCCTCCCTGGAACGCAACCGCAAGACAGCGGAGGAAGATCGACAAAAGGCAGCTGAAATCAGACGGGAAGCAGAAAGACTGCAACGTGAGCTGGAAGAAGAGCGTGCGCGTTTTGCCGAAGAGAAAAACAAGCGGATGGAGCGGGCAGAAGACGAGGCGCGCATCGCCGTTCAGCTGGCCAAGGAAGAAGCGGAGACCATTATCCGCGAGCTGCGTGAGATGATGGCAGAAGGTGTGGAAATCAAAGAGCATCGCCTGATCGATGCCAAGAAGCGCCTCGGCAATGCTGTCCTCGAGCTGGACAAAGAAAAAGTGAAGAAACCAGCCAAGGCGGTACGTGCGACACAGATTAAAGTGGGCGACGAGGTCATGGTGACGAGCTTTGGACAAAAAGGGACTGTGCTGGAAAAAGTCAATAACGATGAGTTCCTCGTGCAAATTGGCATCATGAAAATGAAGGTAAAGCGCGAAGACATGCACGTCCAAAATTCGGTGCAGCAAAAGCCGCAGGCGACCCCTTATACTTCGGTCAAGCGCAGAAGCGACAACATCAAGATGGATCTGGATTTGCGCGGCTACAATGTAGAGGATGGCATTCGCGAAATCGATCAATTCCTCGACGACGCCTTGCTGGCGGGGCTGCACTCCGTCTCGATCATTCACGGACATGGTACCGGTGTTCTACGTAAAGGTGTCCACGAGTACTTGCGCCACCATCGCAACGTCAAATCCTTTCGCCTGGGCGGTCAAGGAGAAGGCGGAGTGGGTGCTACCATTGCCGAATTGAAATAAACGGGAGGGGACACCATGGGGAACATGCTGCACAATCAATACTTTGCTACGGCTGCTTACTTTACCGTAACAGGGCTGATGATGATCCTGTTCCTATCCATTTTTGAGCTGGTGACGCGCTACCGTGTCTGGCATGAGCTAAAACAAGGGAATATGGCCGTGGCCATGGCAACAGGAGGGAAAATATTCGGCATCGCCAATATTTTTCGCTATTCCATTCAGGAGCATGCCTCGATGGGGCAGGCATTGATTGGGGCGACATTCGGGTACTTCCTCCTGTTGGTTGGCTACTTTATTTTTGAGTTTATGACACCCAGCTACAATATTGATGAAGAAATCGCCAAAGACAACCGGGCGATCGGATTTATCGCCATGGTTTTATCCATCGGCTTCTCGTACATCATTGGTGCAAGCTTGACGCGCTAGGAATAGGCATTGCGTTGATTTCTAGGGAGGGTGAGAGATGGAACAACCTGACTTGAAACAAAACGTTGTGACGGTTGTGCAGGGCGAAGTCGAGTCAACTGTATATTTGGCGGATGGAGACAATCTGCTCATGGGGCTGGTCCTCGCGAATTTGCCCGTGGAGTTCTTCTGTACGACTGGAAAGTGCACAACCTGTCGCTTGCGGGTGGAAATGACTGGCGATTCTGCAAAGCCACCCTCCGAGACGGAGCAGTATCGCTTGGGGATTGAGGCGATTGCCAAAGGCTATCGTCTGGCTTGTCAGGTGTTTGTAACGGGAAATATGCGTGTGTTTCTGCCGTGAAACCGTGATTGAACGACGAGGAAATCGAGAGTATAATTAGGTTTTGGCAGCAAAGCGCCCGGTTCCTTCTAGGGCTGCTGCCTAGGACTAGATGGAAACCTATGAGGAGGAACTAGCCTTGGAAACGTTATACAAGGTCCTTCTGGGATTATGTGTCGTATTTTTAGCGGCAGGGATTTACTATCTGTCGTAACCAATTTGCAGATGTCTGCGTAACAACTTGCGTGGACGATATCTAGAGAACGTGAAAGAGGAGATAGAAACATGACTCAGCCTGTACGCGTAGCTGTTGTGGGATTGGGGTTTGTCGGCTTGCCGCTGGCCCTTACCTATGCCATGAAAGGAGCAAGCGTGATCGGTATTGACGTTGTACCGCGTGTTGTCGAAGAGATTAATGCGGGGCGTTCCCATCATCTGGAGTCTTATCAGGGAAAGACCTTACCTGAAATCCTTCGTGAGCAGATTGACGCGGGGCGGTTCTATGCCACGACCTCGTATGCGGAAGCAGCGGCAAACGTGAATCATTATATTGTAACAGCAGGGCTGCCTGTTCATAACGGAGACCCGGACCTGGGACCGTTGAAAAGCTGTGCAGAAACGCTGGGCAGTGTACTGAAAAAAGGTGATACGGTCATGATCCGCAGTACGGTCGTGCCAGGGACGACGGAAGAAGTGGTTATGCCCATTCTGGAAGAAGTCAGCGGCCTGGTTGCCGGCACGGATTTCTATCTGACCTATTGCTCGGAGCGCATTGCGGAGGGACGAGCCTTCGAAGAGTTCATCCACATGCCTCTCGTTTTGGGCGGAATCAACGAGGCAAGTGCGGAAAAAGGGAAAGAACTTCTCTCGTTTATTAGTGAAACTGACGTGACGATTTCGGATATTCGCGTCGTGGAAACGGCAAAGGTGATTGAGAACATCCAGCGCGATGTCAATATTGCCATGGTTCAGGAATTTGCCCGTTTTGCTGAGGCGTTCGGAATCGATACGTTCGAATTGATTAAAGTAGCGAATACGCATACCCGCGTAAACCTGTTGACGCCAGGGCCAGGAGTGGGAGGATTCTGCTTGCCGAATGCTCTGTACTACCTGCAGCCAAAGGCGAGAGAACTGGAAGTGAGCCTTCCGATCCTGCAGCAAGCTCGCATGACCAACGATGCTGTTCCGGAAGTGCTGATCAACATGCTGGAGGACGTGCTGAAGGAAAAGGGCAAAACGCTGGCAGGAAGCCGTGTAGCCGTTCTGGGACTGGCTATGAAGGACTTCTCCAACGACGACCGTGTCAGCCCTGTCAATGATCTGATCGGGCTGCTCCAGACAAAAGGAGTAGAGGTTCGTTCCTATGACCCAGCTGTGCCGACACGATACGAGCACAAGGTAGATAGCTTTGAGGCGGCGGTCAAGGATGCAGACGCACTGTTCCTTACAGCAGTACAAAAAGAGTTTGCCGAAGCGGATTGGGCAGCGGTAGCCGAACAAATGGCTGATTCGCCGATCCTGTTTGATACGAAAAACCGCATCCCGCGAGACCTGGTGAGCAAGGCTACTGTGGTGCGCATCTAGAAGGGAAAGTACTCCCAGCGAAAAACCTCCACAGACACAGGTCACGTGGAGGTTTTTGCTTGCATGCCAGTTAATCCTTCAGCTCAGTAATGACCTCGGATGCGAACTTTTCGTCGGGGGTTGGAAACATCTGATACTGATGGCGAATCTCGATTTCCTTTTCGTCCAGGGCGGCTTGCTGCAGCTCAGCTTGCTTTTCGAGGTCAGCCTGCCTTTCCTTTTGACCAGCCATGAATCGATCACCTCCTGTACTTGTATAATGTGTTCCTCTAGAGGATGAGCCATGCTGAATAGATTTCATCTGGAAGGGAAAGCTAGTCAAGGTAAGACAAAATTTTAACTTCATGTAAGGGTTACATGCTAGGAGGCAAAAATGGAACGCGGTAAAGTAAAATGGTTTAACAGCGAAAAAGGGTTTGGCTTCATCGAGCGCGAAGGCGGAGAGGATGTATTCGTTCACTTCTCGGCTATTCAAGGGGATGGCTACAAGACACTGGATGAAGGACAGGAAGTTACGTTTGATGTCGAGAACGGCCAACGTGGACCGCAAGCAACAAACGTCCAGAAAGTCTAACCAAACAACCAACAGACTCATTCCTTGAGTCTGTTTTTCTATTTTTAGAGGACGCTCAGCAAAATACAAAAAACTGACCATGACATTTCAGGAGAAACTGACCCTGTTTAAAGGGTCAGTTTTTTTGTAAGCTTTTTGTAACAATCGACCTAGCAAAGGATGTGCCGCAATGAACAAGACGTTGAACCTGAAACATAAAATAGGACAGGGAATCTCACCACATACCTTCATGGAGAGCATGGAGATCAGGACGATGGAGCTCAGCGGGATCCCGAACACGAAAGAAAAGATGATCGCGAATTACGAGCATTTCTCGTGGGCAAGTGCAGAGGACAAAGCATTCTTTGGCTCCATTCCCGAGCATGAGGATCTTCATTGTCTCATCCTGTGTACGGATTGGTGTCCAGATGTCATCTGGAACGTGCCAGTGTTATTTCGAGTAATGGAACAGGCACGAATGACGACAGAAGTCTTGATAATGGAAGATCACTTGGAGACGATGGACCAATTTCTTACGGATGGTGGCCGGGCTCAGCCGATCGCAGTATTTTTAAGGAGAAGTGGAGAGGTACTAGGCAGATGGGGGGCTCGTCCAGCTTATATTCAAGCAGTGATGAATCACTTTAAAGCCACACATCCCGATAAACAAGATCCGAAATACCAAGAAAGCCTGAATCAGACCTATAGGGATATCGGGAAGCTTTACCGAGATGGAAACGAGTATCAGCGAGTGATGCTCCAAGAGCTAAGAGAGCTGATTCTTGGATGGGGTCTTCACTAGGCGGAGATAAACAAACAAAACAGTGGCAGTCTAGGATTTTGCGTCCATGACTGCCACTGTCTTATTGTGAGAAAGCCTTTTAGAAAAACTCAGCTCCCCCAGCGAGATTGAGCATGGAACGCATCGTTTTGTACAGGTCATGTGCGTCCTTCACGGTGTAATACAGGGTGTTGGTTTCGGTCTCATAGCGGGTACCTGGCGTGATCGCAGCCATTTCTGCTTGTCCGGCATGGGAAAACTCCACAGCCATCTCTACAGGCTCGCCAAATTCAAGCGGCGCGATGCTGCCGATCTGGGAGAGTGCCAGCATCGTTTTTGTTTTGAGCTCAGCCGTTGCAGCTTCGCGGGACAGACAGAGTGCAGCGGTACGTGATACGGCTTTCTTGACGACGGCTGTTGAGATGCCAGGGATCAGGGCCTTGGCTTCTTCTGCGATTAGCTCATCGCCGGATACCATGACGACCGGTACTTTAAACATTCCAGCGTAAATGGCATTAAAGCCGAATTCGCCCACGACACGCCCGTTGATATACAGGTTGCGGATGACACCGGACATCGTGTGGCTTAGTACACCAGGTACGCCCTGACGTGTGTGGTAGCCAACAAACAGGGCGGCGTCGAAGCTTTCATCCAGTTCCTGCATCATGGAGTAATTGCGAGGGGAGCCAGCCAGAAGCTTTACTTTTGGATGCAAGGACTCCCACAAAATATTGTTCATCGTGTTGTGGCTGTCAGCAACGACGATCTCTGTCGCGCCCGCATCAAAAGCGGCTTCAATCACCGCATTGGCGTCGTCTGTCATAAACTTGCGGCCGCGCTGGTAGTTGACACCCGCATCAGGATTGATATAGCTGTTATCGACGATGCCTGAGATCCCTTCCATGTCAACTGATAGAAATAGTTTCATCCGTTGTTCATCCTCTCGGGTATGTTTCAAAAAATTGCCTCAGTTCTATGAAACCAGATTGTTCGACAACAGGCAACTACGAAAAACCTTACGCAAAGAAAAAGCACGACGGCGTTTGAAAGACGACACGTCGTGCTTTTTAGTGGAGCATTTTCCGGTAGAGACTCACGATCTGCTCCGTCATTTTTTCGATCGTAAAGGAGCGTTCGACCCGCGATAAAGCCTGCTGGACCATCGCATCTGACAGCTCTGGCGAGTTCAGCAGCTTTTCCATGGCGCCTGACAAGGCAGATGGATCTCCAGGCTCGACGACCAACCCGGTGTCCTCGTGGAAGACAAATTCTTTTACTCCGCCGACATTGCTGGCAATGACAGGAACCTCCGAGGCCATCGCTTCGATGATGGTGTAGCCGAGACCTTCGTAAAACGAGGAGTGTACGAAGGCATCACAAGCGTGCAGGCATGCAGGAATGTCTTGGCGAAAGCCGGCAAAGCGGACACGTGCTTCCAGACCGAGCTTGCGTACCTGCGCTTCCAGGCTCTCCCGTTCAGGACCGTCTCCTACGAGCACGAGGTAGGGACTGCTGGCGGTATTGGCCGCAAACTTGGAAAAGGCATCGACGAGGACAGGCAGTCCTTTCACCGGGACGAAGCGTGCGACTGTGGCAAAGACAAAAGCATCCTGGGGAAGCTCCCACTCCGTTCGCAAACGAGTACGATCCTCTTCGCGCAACTGATGTTGGCGATAGGGAGACAAATCCATTCCATTGTAAATGACGCTGATATCACGAGAAGCGACGCCCTGCTCGCGCAAGATGCTCGCCAAAGCTTCGCTGATCGCGATGTAGTGCTGATTCCACTGCCGGGTACTCCGCTCCATCAGATTGACGATCGCGTAGGCGAGAGGGCTGGAATAATCGTAGCGCAGCGAGCTGTGGACGGTCGTCAGCATCGGGACTCTCAGTCCGCGGGCCGCCAGTCTGGAAAAGAAGTTCGCTTTGACACCATGTGTATGTATGATTGCTGGTTGAAAGGCGTGGAACGTATTCCGCAAAGCCCGGAGCAGTCGTAAGTCAAAGCGCCCGAACTGATTCAGCGTAAAGACAGTGATCCCCGCTTGTCTCAGCTTGCTGGCAAAGAGGGAGTCATAAAAGCAAACGACTGCTACCTCTACTTCCTCGACGGAAAACGTGGAGACAAGATTTAGGATATGCTGTTCCGCTCCGCCAAACTCCCCCCCGCCAATCACGTGGAGGACTCGTAATTTGCTCATCTAAATTCACCCGAATCGTAATAAAAAGCCATTTTCACTATAGCAGATGCCTGATAGATTCGCAATAAGCCAGGACTTATGGTATCGTGTATTCAGGAAAATGAAAAGGACAAGGACGGTTACAGAAATGAATAAGCGCAACGTGTTGATCATCTGCTACATCTTTCCTCCCATCGGAGGTGGTGGTGTGCCAAGACCTCTGAAAATGGCCAAATATTTGGGGGAGTTTGGCTGGAGAGTTCATGTGCTGACAGTGGAGCCTGCCTATCATGCCACGCTGGATCCATCTCTTTTAGCACAGCTTCCAGCTGAAGTGACCATTCATCGGGCAAAGGAGTGGAAGCTGCTGCCAAATCGGGGAGCAGCGGCAGTACCAGCGAAGCCGGCTTCAGAAGGAGTACCAGTGTCGAAGCCTTCTGCCAAGGCCGCGCTGAAAAAACAGGTGATCAACGTTCTGAAGAAAGCCAAGCCGTACTTGCTGATTCCGGACGATCAAATATTGTGGCTGCCGAACGCTGTGAAGCTTGGGCGCGAAATCATGAAGCGTGAGAAGATCGACGTGATTTTCTCCACATCGGGACCTGTTACGAACCACTTGGTCGCCCGCAACCTGGCGCGACAGTTTGATTGCAAATGGGTAGCCGATTTCCGAGATCCGTGGACGCAAAACATGCACACATCGGGGATCGCATGGCGCGAGCAGATGGAAGAGCGGATGGAAGCCGATGTCATGCTGGAAGCGGATGCGATCACGACGGTGACAGCGACGTTTGCGAAAAATTTTCAAGACAAGTATCAGGAGCGCATCAAGCGCCTTGAGCTCATTTACAACGGATTTGATCAGGCTGACTTCGAAGGACTTGCGCCGAGCCATGAAGCACCAGGCAAATTCCACGCCGTATACGCTGGAATTCTGTATCAAAAACGCAATCCACGGCTGCTGTTGCAAGCCATTCGCGAGCTGATTGACGCAGGAGAAGTCGATCAAAATGACCTGCTGCTCAGCTTTGCAGGTGTGTTTGACTATCCGGGCTATTCCGAAAATCGCGACTGCGTAGAGAAGCTAAACTTGGGAAGCATTGTCCGTGTATTGGGCAACCTGCCGCACAAGGATGCCCTCGGATTGATGAAAGGAGCAGACGCCCTGCTGCTGATTGGCGATGTTTCTGCTGACGCAGGTGCGTACATCCCGGGTAAGCTCTATGAGTACATGGGGATCGGAAATCCGATTCTCGCTCTGAACAAGGCTGGGGAAGCGACAGAAATCATTGAGAAGTTCCAATTGGGCCAGGTTGCAGACCCTGAGGAAAAGGATGCGATCAAAGAGGCTTACCTGCAGCTGTACAAGGATTGGAAAGCTCAGGGGATTCGGAGCCAGGCGGAGCGCGGAGCCGACTTCGCAAGCAGAGTCAAGCCGTACGAACGCCGCGAGCAGGCGAGACAGCTGGCTGAGCTCATGACGGATCTGGTGGAGTAGAAAGAGGAAATCACATACCCCGTAGCCACAGGTTACGGGGATTTTCGTCGGAAATGGAGACTGAATACAGTGAAGCTGGGCATTCAAACCTTGCGCGCTTATAACTTTTTTTATTTTTCTCTTCTGTCCATCTTCATCTCATTTGTGCCCGTGTACTTGACGTTCCGCGGCGTTACCCCAGGGGAAATCGGGATGATGGTTGGCTTTGGCTCGTTCATCGGCATTCTCTCCCAGCCTTTCTGGGGGATGGTGAGTGACAAGTACAAGACAATCAAGCGCATTATCCTCCTCACACTGGGAGCATCCATACTGGTAGGCATGACGTTGTTTACCACGAACCATTTTTCCCTTTTGTTTCTGTTAGTTGGCGCGATGTACTTCTTCCTGCTGCCTACGGACCCGTTGACGGAAAGCCTCAATTACCGAGTGGCGCAGCAGCATCAGATCAGCTTCGGATCGATTCGGACGTTCGGCGCGATCGGATATGCCACAGCGTCCTTGATCATCGGGTGGACGGTGGATCAGCTGGGGATGGATCGTCTTAGCTGGCTCTTTTTGGGCTATGGACTGCTCGCGTTTGTGTTTGCGCTTGTCGTCTCTGATGCACCCTCCAGCAGCAAGAAGCTGTCCAGGCAGGAGCTCAAGCAATTTTTCTTCTATCCCAAGACCCTGCAATTCTTTTTGCTGGTGCTGATCGCGGCGACACCGCATCGCACGAATGACAGCTTTCTCGGCGTTTTCGTCCAGAGTCTCGGCGGGAGCACGGGCGATGTGGGACAGGCGTGGTTTTTTGCGGCTATCAGCGAGGTGCTATTTTTCGCCCTCAGTGCACGTATCCTGCAAAAGTGGAGCGAGATCAAGCTGATTACGTGGGCAACCGCTTTGTACACGATCCGTTACGCTTTGTGTGCGATGGCGCCGTCTGCCGAGTGGGTCGTATATTTGCAGCTGACCCAAGGCGTAACCTTTGTCATCTTCTATACGGCGACCATTCAGTACTTGTATCGGATCATTCCTGAGGAGTGGAAAGCAACCGGACAAACGATATTGGCTGTCCTGTTCTTCGGAATCTCCGGCATTATCGGATCGATCGCTGGGGGATGGGTGTTTCAGCAATGGGGAGGAGCGGCCTTGTACATGGTCATGGGCGTCCTCTCGCTAGTTGCCTGTGGGTATAGCTTGACGCTCTGGAAGTCACAGCGCACTGAAGAAATCCAATCGTAAGCAAAAAAAGAGCTGATCGCCTTTGCCGCGTCAGCTCTTTTTGTATCTCATGTTGCAGACTTGATTAGTAAAGCAGGTACTTTTCGACTTCCGACGGATCCTTGATATGAATACCCGGATCGTTGTATTTGTATAGCTGGAACAGCACCTGTTGATCCATTGTCCCGGCTTCCGGCAGCGGGAGGATGATCCATGTTTCGTACTGGTGAATCAGACGGTCGTCCTTGCCGATCCAGAACGTTGTTTTGATCGTGGATTCATTCAAAATGTAGTCCAGATCAGGTCGATTGCCCAGCTTCTGCTTCAGCGGATCCAGAAGAGCGCTTTGGCTGGTTTTCAGCCAATCTGCACCCGTCATTTTGAGCTGGAAAGGAACGCATACGGTTCCGTATACTTTATCATCTGGCAGCTGAACGGCTTTGTCCATGAAAGGCAGCCAGTCGTCAAAGCCAGCCAATACGTCAAACGCAAGTGGATCTTCATTTGCCGTCAGCCAGTAATCGTTGGCGCGGATGTAGCGCTTGTCGTCGATGCGGTAGTACTGGTATGGCTGTGCCGCGATGCGGGCATCTACGTTGTAGCCTTTGCCGTTGACGACGGCTCCGTTGAACATGCTGGTCGTGGAACGGGAGAGGATCATGTTTTTTACATGTCCTTTATACCAGTAGGATTGAGCTTCCGGGTCTGTTTTCGCTTTTTCCAAAGCGGTTTTCAGCCAGTCCGCTCCGGATTCCGTCTGCGCCGTTGTCGTCTGCTCCGGTGTAGTCCCAAAATTGGTGGAAGCGAACGATTTTGGACCAGACTCATAGGTGCAACCGCCGAGCAGGGCAGCCGCGCAGATGCCAGCGAGCAATGCCGATGCCTTCGTAAGCTTACGCATGGCGAACCCTCCTTACTACGCCGTAACCCAATAGCCCGATAAACAGAATAATCGTGAGTGTGAGCACTGGGACGTTGTGTGGTTTGAATACGAGCACGCGATGTGTGTTGTAAATGGTGGCGACGATTTCGTTTTGCTTGTCGCCATCGACGTCACCGACTTGGACGTTGATCAGCGGCAGGTAAATCCGCCAGTTTTCTTCCAGCCCATCTGGGGTATAGTTGTATCCGCTCAAATAGCGGCTGTCTGTCGTACTTACCCAGCTTTTGGCCTTGGCGATAATTTCCGGCTGTCCAGCTCCGACAGAGGCGAAGTTGGAGAAGCGGAAGCTCTTGTCGTTTTCAGCGCTTGCCCACAAAATCTCCCAGGCGCCATCTGCTTTCGGCTTCAGGATGTAGGACGGCTTTCCTGCGATCAAAAGCTCGTCTACTTTGTCATGGTCGATATCTGCCGGGATGAATTCACCTGTAGCCAGCTCCGCTTCTTTACGAGTAAGTGTGTAGGCTTCGGTAAGTGTACCATCTGCTTCTACCTTCAGGACGCTCAGGTGCTCGCCCATCGTGACCAAGCCTTCGCTGCCATCCGGGAGCATCATGGTTGTCATGAGCTTTGTCGCTTTGGTCGTTCCGCCAAACGGTTTGCCATCATACGTACCTGTCAGCATGCCGCCCTTGATGTGCAAATCTTTGTATTTGCTGCCCATCTGCCTGCGCAGGTCCATGCTTCCGTCGTTTTCCTCCAGCTGATTGGCGATGTTGTCCATATCCAGCATGAAAGCGCGATAAGGAGCAGTTCCTACCTGCAGCATAGCTTCCGCGTAAGGCTGGCGCTGTACGTTTGGCACGAGCTGACCGTCTTTCATCGTATAGTACGGAAAGCCAGGGTAGTCTGTAGGCAGCTGTTGCTTCAGAACCGTCATGGTCTCAGCAGGGATCTGGTCATTTGGCATGCGAACCATTTTGCCATCTCTCCAGGTCAAGACGTACAACGAGACCGGTTCAGGCTGCAGGTGCAGAAGCTTGTCAGCCAGTGCCTTTTTCTCTTCTTCGGTCTCCGGCTTTTTCGCCGCCTCTTCCGGAAGAGGGAGCTCTTCAGCATTTCCATAAGTAATAATCTCTTGCTTGCCGTCGTGATCCACGTCGTACAAAGCCATCGGGAAGTAGTCAACCCATTGACCGTTGTAGAGGCGATCGGATTCGTATTTCACCGTGAAATGGCTCAGGGCAGCCAGCGTGTCCCGATTGAAGGTCACATTGGCGAGCAGGGCAACGATCACGAGGGAGCCAACCGCTTTCCAGTTCAGACGTCCATACCATTTGGCGAGGAGCGCGATGACGATGATTGCAATGGCTCCGCCTATCAAAAGAGCTGCCGTTGTTTTCACATCGACCCGTGTAAGCGCACGGTCAAGCAGCAAGACAGCGATCGTGAAGGCAAGAACTTGCCTGCGTTCCTTTGGATGGACCACGTAATAGCAGAAGGCCAGAAGTGGCAGAAACACCAAGAGAGCGATCCACGTCAGGTCGAGAAATGCAGGTTTGATGAGCAAGTGGTAAATGAGCAGCAGAGCAATGGCGTACAATGCCCAGCCGACCGTAGTTAGAATAGGATTGCGTCGCATGGGATTCACCACCTTTTTGTTTGGGTTTGGTCGACGAATAAAGCGCAGAAGAAGCCGCCAAACAGCCAGAAGTAAAGGGCCATGAACGGCACCTCAAAAATGTTTTCCACCAAATTGTGCAGGGCGACCGCAAAGAGTCCACCGAATAGTCCCAACAGGGCGAAGAAATACGGCGACTCTGTCAGGCTGCGAATGACTTTAGTACTGTAACGAAGAATTTGCGCGACGAGGCCGATCAGCATGATAATCCCGATCAAGCCAAATTCAGCAAGGCTCTTGAAGAAGTAGCTGTCCGAGTAAATGGTTCCGAAATGACGCGAAGCAACCGCTCCGCCGTGATGACCGAGGCCAACGCCAAACAGTGGCTCGACACGCATTTTGTCATAAGCTTCACCCCAGCGACCGAGGCGTCCGCCTTCCAGACTGGAAGACATATAGTCAGCCGTAAACAGAGTGAAAATCCGGTTTTTGATCGTACCTACGAGTGGGACTGACTCAGGAACAAAGAATAGAGCCACGACCCCGATGATTCCAGCGAGAACGAGGTAGCCTGCAATGCGCTTGTTCCATATGTAGCAGCATATGAACAGCGAAAACGCTAAAGCAAACCAAGCGCCGCGAGATCCGGTAAGTAGCAGCGCAAGCAGTGTAGTCAACGTAACGACTGCCCACACAATCTTTTCTTTCCGGGATGGTGCCTTCAGGAAAAGTCCGGCAGCCACAGGAGCAATCAGAGCCATGTAGCTTCCCAGAACGTTGGGGCTTGTCACAAAGGAAAAAGCGCGAGTCGTGATCGCTTCTCCTTCCTGTACCCAGGATTCAGGAGTCTGTACACCCAGGACTACCTGCATGACACCGACGAGACCTGCCAAAAATCCGACGAGGGCAAGTCCCTTCATCAGCTTGTCCAGCTGCTCCATCGACTGCAGCAGGTAAAAGCCCATCAGGAAGGCAATGATGTACTGATAGACCGAACGGAAACCTTCCACGCTCGCATCCCAGTTGGCCATGTCGGTTACCATCAAGGCGATGCCGAGGACCAGAAAGGCGATCAACAGGTGCTTGATCTTGGGCATCGTCCTTTTGCCTTGAAAATAGGCAACGAACGTAAAGCCTAAAAGGATCAGGAGCAGACCTTCATCCCAAAAAGACGAAACGACAGGAATCGGTAGAATTTTCCGCAACACATAATCAATGACAGGATAGGCCAAAAGCAAATACAACCACGTAGTTGATTGGCTTCCCCACTTCAACACGGTTTCTCTCATTTTGATTGTAGTCCTCCTACACGCTTAGGATTAACCTGTCTATTATAATGAATCCATCTATCTCGCCGCAACCCAGGCAGGAAAGAGGTTGGTAGGAACCATAGAAATAAGATATGATATCAAGGTATTAACAGCATTCGTCGTTTACTAGAGATAGGAGATAAGGTACATGAGTTTGTTACGAATCGCTTCAATGATCGTCGTATTGACGCTGGTAGGAAGGCTGCTCGGCTTTTTCCGCAGCATCTATCTATCCAGCTTGTACGGCACGGGAATGGAGTCGGATGCCTTTAACATTGCGGCGACGATTCCACTCACGCTGTTCTTGGTCGTGCCTGGAGCTGTCAATGCCATCCTGATTCCGACCATGCGCGGGCTGATGGAAAAGCAGCAGCGCACAACGGAGCTGTACCACAAAATGCTGACGGTCATTCTGGTCATATTCGTCGTGTTGGCTGGAATGGGAGTAGGATTCTCGAGGGAACTGGCTGCCATGTTCGGTTTGTCGGGTGCAAAGCTGGAAATGACGGCTGACATGCTGCGTTGGATGTGGCCATCCGCGATCTTTATCGGCTTGACCGGGCTTTGGTCGAGCATTTGCAATTCGCATCAGCATTTCTTTACACCGACGCTCGGGACAGTGGCGAACGGGGCTGTCGTCATTGTTAGCATGTACGTTCTCGTGCCGATCTACGGACCGAACGGCCTGGTGATTGCCACTACCTTGGGCTACTTGGCAGCGATGCTGACCATGATCCCAACCTTGCGCCGTTTCGGCTACGACCATCGCCTGTCATTTGCCTGGAAAAATGACGAGGCACTAAAAGGTATGGGTGAGCGTGTCATCCCGATTTTGATCGGGGCTGTGGTGGCGCAAGCGACGACATTTCTGGAGCGCGGTTTCGCAGAGGGAGTAGGGACAGGAGTGATTTCTGCACTTGCGAATGCCAACCAGATCGTGCAAATGCCTATGGCGATATTCGTAGGAGCGTTCACGCTGCCTCTCTTTCCGTTGCTCGCCAGTCACGTGAAGCGCGGCGAGATGAAAGAGATGAAGCAAATCCTGCAAAAAGGGCTGGCCTACCTGCTCATCCTGCTCATCCCGGTGACGGTCGGTCTGGCTTTGTACGCGGAGCCAATCGTCCGCCTGGCTTTTCAACGTGGCGCTTTTGATGAGTACTCCGTCGCTTTGACAGCGTGGGCGCTGCCGTTCTATGGCCTCGGGCTTTATTTTCTGGCAGCACGCGATTTGCTTACAAGAGCGTTTTATGCGTTGGAAAACACGCGTACTCCCGTGGTGATCGGAGCGATCGGGATCGGAGTGTACGCAGCTGCCAACTGGCTTTTGATTCCTTGGATGGGGCACGGTGGAATCGCCCTGGCCAATGCCCTTTCAGCCCTCAGTCAAGCTGTTTTGCTGTTTATTTGGCTGTGGAAGGCGGTAGGTGTCCCTGTGCAAAGCGGCTTCCTGAAAACGCTCGCCAAGACGCTGATCGCTTGTCTGGTAATGGGTGCTGCGATTGTGCTGGCAGATCCGTGGCTGTCCCTGTTGCCTCTGTGGATCTATCTGCCGCTCGGGATTGTGGCTGCAGCGCTGCTATATTTGGCTGTGCTCGCGATCCTGCGAGAGCCTTTGGTTTCAGAGCTGCTGCAAAAGGTACGCAGACGTTCTACTCCAGCGGCTGGACGCTCTTGAGCGGGCATTCCCGAATGGCATAACGAAATTTTCCTGAGCCGGTAGGTGGGATATGGTCAACGTACGCTACCTGTACACTGACTTCGCCGAGTGCCATCCGAATGCCCGCCAGCAGGCGATCCTCGTCAGCGGTGTGAAAGCGACTGGGCTCTTTTACCAGCTTCAGGCTCAGACTTTGCGGCTCATGCTGGATGAGCTGAAAGGTGCGAAAGCTTTCCAAATTGCGCACGATGTGGTTGAAATAATGACCATGGACATACTGCCCATTTTGCGAAATAAACATGTCGTCTTCTCTTCCGTCAATCGTGTTCAGGAGTGGATAGCTGATGCCACAAGAGCATAATTCTGGGGAAAGCGCGACGACATCGCCCAACTGATAGCGCAGGCGAGGCATGACCGTATTGTGCAGATCCGTGACGAGCAAGACACCGGATTCCCCTGGATAAAGGGGGAGATGGGTGATGGGATCGACGACCTCCAGGAAGCAATTCTCACTGAAGGCGTGCATTCTGCCGGCAGGACACTGATAGGCGATGATCCCCCCATCACGGGCTCCGTATTCATTGATGATGGGAGCTTGAAAAGCTTCTGCTATTGCTTTTCGCTGATGCTCATGCAGGCTCTCTGCCGTTGAAACGACGCCCTTTAGCGGGATTCCAATCGTCCAGCCTCGGTTCAGCATCATTTCGGCAAGTATATGAAGAGCAGAGGCATACCCGTATAAATAAGCAGGCCGAAAGCGTTGAATGAGCGTCAAATGAGTCTGCAGCCTGCGTTCGTCCAGTTCGTAGGCGGAGAGAAGCAGCCGGTTTTTCAGCCAGCGTTCCTTCCAGCGATACCGTTTGGCTTGCTGCTGGTTCAGCTCCAAGGGGGATCCCCAGATCATCACAGAAGGATCCCCGATCTGGATGCCGTGCCACGATAGTCCAAGCCAGCGAGCCGCTTCGTAGTGCTCGACGGCGATGCGGTCCAGATAAAAGCGAGTGGGCTCTCCGGTTGAACCGCCTGTCCGGTTTCCGATGAGCTGGGCGGAATTTACGCCTTTCGTTACGTAATCGTCCGCATGCAAGCGGAAATGAGTTTTGCTGAGGATGGGGATGCGCTGTAAAAAACGCTCAGGAGGAATGCGGCTCGTGTCCCACTCAGACGCGAACGACGCGTAAGCCGGGACATTGTGCACAGCATGCTGCAACAGGCGTCCCAGCTTTTGTCTTTGTCGATCTAGCAGCTGCTCCTGAGAAAAGCCCTGCGCATTCTGCAAATCTCGCAAGTAGTGGCGTGTCCGATTCTCCTTCAGTCGTTCCATTAGTGGCCACTGAACGTTTCGGATCAAAAATCCGGTAACAGGCATGATTACCCCTCCTATTCATGGCAGACGATTCTAAGAAGTCGATCAATCTACGTTTCAACAGTATTCCTGCCAAATTCCATCGTTATACCTGTTTGCTGGAAAGGGTAAATGATAGTAGGATAGAGAGTGGGTTCATGTCGATTCGGGGGATCCCCCCTATAAAGGAGTTTCCCATGTTGAAAAAAAGTCATTTTCTCGCAGGCGCGTTAATTCTCGCCGTGGCGGGGATTTTGTCCAAAGTGATCGGGATGTTCTACCGCATTCCACTTCAGGAAATTGTGGGGGACAACGGTCTCGGACTCTATCAAGAGGTGTATCCGCTCTACCTGACCTTTCTGATTCTGGCTACTGCGGGTGTTCCTGTAGCTTTGTCCAGAGTCATAGCGGAAGCATTGGCAGAGGGCAAGCAAGGCTCCGTCGGACAGATTCTGGCGCGGAGCATGGTCATGATGGGAGCTATCGGTGTCGCTCTGTTTGCGATTTTGTATGTGACATCTCCTCTGATTGCAAAGATGATGGGAAATCCGCATTTGATCGAGCCGATCCGTGCGATATCCTTATCCCTGCTGTTCGTCCCGCTGATTGCGGTCATTCGCGGATTTTTTTACGGCTATCAAAAGATGCTGTACGTCGGCTTGTCCCAGATCGTCGAGCAGACCTTGCGTGTCGTCTTTATTCTGGTCGCTTCGCTCTATCTGGTTTCGCTGGGTGAGGATACCGACACAGTGATTACCGGTGTCAATTTTGGTACGATGATCAGTACGTTTTTGAGTCTCGGTTTCTTGGCCTTGCTGATGTGGATGCACAATCGCAAAGATTCAGTATTCACGGGTGCTCAGTGGAAGCGCGTAGATTGGTGGTACGATCGTGCCTTCTTCGCATCCATGTGGCGCATTGCCTGGCCGATCTGTATCTCTGCCCTGGTGATCCCGATCTTTTCTCTGACCGACTCTTTTCTTGCGATTAATATTTTCCGTTATATTTGGAACGTGGATGGACTCACTGCAGATACGTGGTTTGGAATCTATAGCCGTGGTGGTCCTCTATTGCAGATGGCGAGCTTGTTCGGCTCCTCGATTGC
Organism: Brevibacillus centrosporus; assembly: GCF_046622605.1. Classification (NCBI taxonomy): domain Bacteria; kingdom Bacillati; phylum Bacillota; class Bacilli; order Caryophanales; family Paenibacillaceae; genus Brevibacillus; species Brevibacillus centrosporus. The sequence continues at coordinate 1,842,256 of NZ_CP176856.1, forward strand.
TCTTTCTATCGTTCCCGCCATTGCTGAAGCAGTACGGCAAAAGGACTCTGAACGTGTCACGACCTTGACCAAGCTGTCTTTGCGCTATGCGTGGCTGATTGGACTGCCAGCCGGACTGGGCTTGACCGCTGTAGCAGAAGGCGCGAACCTGGCTCTCTACGGTGATATGGAGGGCACACGAGCGATGGCGATTCTAGGAATCAGTGCGATTCCATTGTCCCTCCTTCTCGCGACCAACGGCATTTTGCAAGGGATTGGAAAAGAGAAAATCCCGGCACGCCATTTGCTCTACGGTGTGCTGGTGAAGGTAGCTGCGACTCTCGTCTTTACGTCGCTGTTGGGCATGGACGGTCTTTCTCTGTCCTGGCTGTGCGCGACAGCATTTGTCTGCATCCTCAACATGCGGACGATCAACCGTCTGGTAACGGTGCCGATCAACTGGCGATTTGATACGCTCTATCCCCTTCTCGTCGCCAATCTCATGCTGCTTCTGGCATGGGGAGCGACAGAGGCTGTTGAGCTGCTGCTTGCTGGCAAAGAAAAGGTGCGCTTGCTGGGAGCGTTGGAGACCGTTTCAGGAGTCGGTGTAGGTCTGATCATCTACCTGGGTCTGCTGCTGCTCATCCCGCTGATTGAGGAAAAAGAGCTGGAATGGCTGCCTGGAGGCAATAAACTGCGAACCTTGATGAATGCCATTCGCAAAAAACAGACGCAGTCCAAGATTCAATAAAGGGTAAAATGAAAAAGGGCGTCCTTCTGTCGATGAGTGATAGAGGGACACCTTTTTTTATACAGGAAGAATTTGAGGAATTCTTATCCAGGATAAGGGCAACTAAGGTGAGGTCTGTACTCTTTGGGTGCAAAAGGCTAGGTAGAGCCAAGTTTCTAAACATGATGCAGCATGCATGCAAACGTTAGGGGGTGGAAGCAGGATTGGTTTATTAGGTCAGGTTGCTTATAATAAGATATACCGTAAAGAATGAGCGTTTGAACGCAATTTACATATTGCTAATGTACCAACGTGTGGGAGGACAAGCCATGAATAAAGAAGAGCTGGTCATCATGGAGTTCAGGGACTTATTCAACAAAATGGTTTGGCTGAATAAGAGTAAGATGGAAGACAGTCTGAAGGGCTTTAAGCCTTCTGAAGTACATTGCATCGAATACATCGAAAGAAATGTAGACTCCAACGTGACAAAGCTTGCGGAGTCCCTTTATATGACTAGCGGTGCCATCAGTAAATTAACGCAGAAGCTCATAAAAAAAGGCTTGATCGAAAGTTACCAAAAGCCGGAGAATAAAAAAGAAATTTATTTTAGGCTAACGGAGCAAGGAAAAGTCATTTATAAAATCCATGAGGACCTGCACAAAGAGTTTCAAGAGCGGGATAAAGCCGTATTTGAGCAGGTAACCGAGGAACAATTTGACAGTATGCTGAGCTTCATAGAAAGATATAGCAGGCATTTGGATGAGGAAATAAAGAAACTGGGTATAAATATTCGGTCAGAATAATGGATGAATGAAAAGGACAACACAGGCAGCCCAACTCTACGGAGAGCGGGCTGTCTTTTTTTATTCGCATTATTTTGTTGCCAAGGAAGGAAAAATGGAGTACGATTTTTTTGTTTCCGAGGAAGGAAAATCGCAGCCTTGAAAGGAGCATGTAAGTGTCTACATTTCGATCACATCATGAACAGAGCACAGAAACTGCCATAGATAAAAGGGCGTTACTATTCGGACTGATGTCTGTGTTTCTTTGCGGGCTTGGCTTCAGTATCATAGCACCCGTCGGCCCATTCTTGGTGCAGCCTTATATAAACAATCCGGGAGATCAAGCGATCGTTGTTACACTGCTGACCTCTGTTAACGCGATCTGCGTGTTTTTTGCGGCCCCTGGACTTGGAGCTTTGAGCGACAGATTTGGTCGTCGTCCCTTGCTCTTACTATGTCTATTGGGCTCCGCAATCGGGTACTTCGTTTTTGGCTTAGGAGGTGCGCTATGGGTACTATTTGCTGGTCGCATCATAGAAGGAATTGCAGGCGGGAGCATCAGCACTCTCTTCGCATACTTTGCAGACATCACCCCTAGAGAACAGCGCACCAATTACTTTGGGTGGATGAGTGCGGCAGCAGGTGTAGGCTCCGCCATTGGTCCAGCTCTAGGCGGTTTGATTGCCAGGTTTGGTTACGCTGCCCCTATGTATTTTGGTGCGATCATCACCCTAATAAATGTGGTTTTTGGATTCTTCTTTTTGTCGGAGAGCCTTGACGAGAAGAGTAGACTGAAAAAGATTACCTTTGTCAGACTGAATCCATTCACACAGCTTGTCAACGTACTTTCCGTTAGAAACGTAAAAAGGCTGCTGGTCTCCGCATTCTTAATTTGGGTACCCAACGGATCTTTACAGGCAGTTTTCTCCCAATTGACAATAGATACTTTCCATTGGGCGCCTGCACTCATTGGACTTATGTTTTCCATATTGGGCGTCCAAGACATCATTTCACAAGGTTTCATTATGCCAAAGCTTTTGAAAAAACGCAGTGATGCACAGATAGCCATTCTGGGAATGGTTTCGGAGGTGATCGGCTACATTCTGATTGCAGCATCAGCTTTGTTCTCCTTCTATCCGCTTATAATCGCAGGAATGTTTCTCTTTGGTTTTGGCGATTCGATCTTTGGGCCTTCATTCAATGGGATGCTATCCAAGTCTGTCGATTCAAGTGAGCAAGGAAGGATTCAGGGAGGGAGCCAATCTATTCAGGCTTTAGCCAGAATAGCTGGACCTATTATTGGAGGACAAATCTATGTATCACTTGGTCATGCCGCCCCCGCTTTTATGGGGAGCATTCTAATAGTGGCGGCCATACCTGTTTTGTATAAGGGGACGCATGTAACGAAGAAAAACAAGCCCGAGTGAGTTTCAATCACCCGGGCTTCTTTATGGAATTACCTCTTTTGATAGACACATACGACCATTTTGACAAAGAATTCTCGGAAACCAGGTAGCTGTGCGAGACCTTGTAGCTGGCTGCGCAGAGGAATTTCCTTCTGGTAGACAGCAGGCTGCGTGACACCTTGCTGGATCCGGCGAAAACGCTTGATCGTCATGCGGTTGATATAGGAGATGGTATCGCTGCCGTCCGGACGTTTGTCAAAGCGAAAAGAGATACGGTCAGAACCGTCTGGCAAATCGCGAACGAGCTCTTTGTAGGCATCAATCAATGCTTGTTCGGAAAAGAGGGCGTGTACCCATGGAATTCCGATCGCATCCGAAAGATGGGCTCCGTACGGATGGTAGTAAGGCGGGAAGTTGATATAGAGATGACCGCCTGGCTTCAGCACCCGAAAGCATTCCTCTAACGTTTTCTCCGGCTCTCCCACATGCTCCATCGCGTCATTCATGATGATGGTGTCAAAGGTGTTATCCTCGAAGATCATTCGCGCAGCATCGCCTGTCATGAAGGAAACGACGTCTGCGAGCCCTTTTTCTTTGGCAAATGCATTTCCTTCCTCTGCATAGTGAGGGACGATATCGATGCCGATCATTTTTTTCGAACCATATGTGGCGTAGTAGCAGGTTTTCCCACCACCGCCGCAGCCGATGTCCAGTACTGTTTTGTCCCGGAACATTTGCTCCTGGGAGTGGAAGGGGAGGAAGAACTGGATTGTCTGGTCCCCTTTTTGAAACTGCCATTCGGTATAGCTCATCTCTCCGTTGTTGGCCAGATTAAACGGGTGAACGGGGAGAGGGAATAATCGATTCATGCCAATTAATAGTTGAGAGGAAACGGACATTTGCTAGTCCTCCTTATCCTATTCCTGTAGAAATGGAAATTTCTCAAGGAAGGTAGTATAAGCGCAGGTGAGGCTTCGCCTGCGCCAAAAGCTGGACAAAGCCCCTTCTACGAATCAGTGTTTTTTTCGCAAAGCTTGCAGCACCAATTCGCTGCTTTTGGCTGCTTCGATTTCGAGCAGACGGGAGTGCTCTGTCACCACGCCAATTTCCTGATCCATGCGGTCCAGACGCTCTGCCAAGAGGGCAAGCAAGCTATTTTCCGCAAGCTTCGTGATATGCCCTGCATTTGGCATACCGGCGCGCTCGACAAACCGATCAATTTTCGGATCGTAGGAGATTCCGATAAAAGGGGTTCGCAGCATGCAAGCGAGAATCAACGAATGCAGGCGCATGCCCACCACGTAATCGCATTGCTTTAAGACGGACATGATGTCATGGAAGGTCACTGGCTCATCAAGAAGCCTGGCACCAGGCTGTTGCATCTGATCCATGATTTCACGGGAAGGCGCAAGGTCGCTGGGAACATGCATCGGTAAAAACAGGACGTTCCACCCGCGCAAAAGAAACCAGTCAGCGGCCCTGGCAATGACCTTTTTGAAAGCCTGCTCCTGCTTCCAGTTCCGAACAGAGATGGCGACCAGAGGCTTGGCAGGATCTGCAAACTTGCCTTGCAAAAGCTCAAGGCCGCGCTCGTCCGATATATCCTCCGGAGAGATCGTCAGAGCTGGGTCAGCTGTTATATGAATGGGCGCTTTTACTACCCCACAGGATTTGAAGTCTTCGCCGGACTCGTAGTCACGCACGGTAATGACGTCTACCCGGTTGACCACTCGTTTGATCATGGAACGACTGAGTGGCTTTAGGATCGGACCAAAACCTTGCGCGTAAAAGACGACAGGTTTGCCCAGCAGCTTGGCGATCGTGACAATGCCCAAATAGTAGAGGACACTGCGCGGGCTGGTTACGTCTTGCATCAGCGTACCGCCGCCCATCACCAGCATGTCGCTTCGCATCAGCTCGCGGACGATGGTACCGAAGCTCCAGCGGTCATACGCTTCAATCCCAAACAGTTCCGCTGTGCGATCTGGCTGATTGGACAAAACCGCCAGGGAAATATTTGGTTGTTCCCTCTTGAGGGAGCTGATGATGCCGTACAGGACCACATCGTCTCCGGCATTATTAAATCCGTAATACCCGGAGATGAGAATTCGCGACATGGAGTGAACCTTCTTTCTATATCAAACGTACAGGAAAAATACATTCTCAAGTATAATCGAGTAAACAAGGGGAAGTAAAGCAACCCTAGTAAAAACTTGCTTCCTCTACATCGTCTGCAACCTGATAGGGTATAATGAATAGGCTACATTACGAAAACATATAGAGGAATCCCATAACGAACATGCCGATCCCAAGAACGATCAGGGCAATCATCGTGACGAGAAGTCCTTTGTTCTTGCGGCGTCGATAAAAGAATTCGTCAAACATGGTAAGCCTCCCAACGGAAAAATAGTCCATTCTACTATCATACCACGTAGAGTAGGAACCTCGCCATTAGCAGATGGAGCCTACGCAGGGATGGCACCAAGGAAAGGAGAAAGCAATCATGGAAAATATGTGGCTGAAATACACCTTGCTGGTAGAGAGGGAAACAGAAGATACGTTCGTGGCAGAGGTTTTGGGGAGTCCCTATACACTCGGGTGGATCGAGCCACAGATTGAAGTGCTGACGACGGAAAATGGCTACGACTATGCGGAAAACACGGACGGACCGGCAGTCGGCTATTTGTTCGAGCCCATGCAGGATGGGGAAGAGGCGCATGTAGAGAGATTGCAAGCTTACATACAGCGCTGGAATGGCCATGTCACGCTAAAAGAAGTAGAGCAGGTTCCTGAAGAGAACGATTCCTGGAAAGAGGAGTTTCGCGAGGTAAAGATAGGCAGCTGGTGGGTAGCTCCGACGTGGACGGACCCGCAGGCTTTGGAAGGGGCAGAGCATGTGCTCTGGATCGATCCGGGTGCTGCTTTCGGGACTGGCTATCATGGAACGACGCAGGACAGCCTGCTATTCCTTCAGGAGCTTTCCTTGACAGAAAAAAACGTGCTGGATATCGGGGCAGGCTCGGGGATTCTCTCCCTTTACTGTGTTCTAAGCGGAGCTCGTCAACCTGTTTACGCAGTCGATATCAATCCGCAGAGCGAATACCAGGTGCTGGTCAATGCAACGAACAATCATTTGCCCGATTCGGCTGTACGAGTTGTGATTGGGGATGCGCTCTTGCCGGAAGTAGCGGAGAGGCTTCCAGAGCGCTCAGACCTTATTTTGCTCAATATCGGAGGAGACGAGGATATTGCGATGCTGCCAGTGGTAGACAAGCATATAGCGCCGGACGGCTTGGTCATTCTCTCCGGAATCGTCGATTGGAATCGCAGCCATGTGTTATCCGCCTACGAGGAAGCTGGCTATCGACTGGAAAAAGAGCGTCACAGTGACGAGTGGGTTACTTTACTGCTGCGAAAAATCACGATGAAGTGAACTTGTAACTCATCTGTGCGATAATAGAGAAAAATACGAAAGCTTCTGCCAAAGGCTGCTCTGGCGGAAGCTTTGCCGCAATGGAGGGAGAAACAATGAAGGAGCAAGTAGTCATTGCCGCTGCTGGGCGTACGCCAATCGGCTCTTTTGGTGGTGTACTGAAAGATGTAAGCGCTCGCAAGCTGGCGGAAACCGTTATTCGGGGAGTATTGGACAAATCGGGAGTTCAGGCGAGCCAGATTGATGAAGTGATCCTCGGCAACTGCATTCAACGAAGTGATGAAGCAAACATCGCCCGTGTCGTCGCGATTGATGCCGGACTCGGGAAAGAAGTGACGGGCTTTACGGTGCAGCGTCAATGCGCTTCCGGCATGCAAGCTTTGGCAAGCGGCGCGTCTGAAATTTTGCTCGGTGACAGTGAGATCGTGATCGCGGGTGGCGTAGAGAGTATGAGCAATGCTCCTTATGTGCTGAAAAACGCTCGCTGGGGAAAACGCCTGATGCACGGCGAAATGACGGATGCCATGTGGGATCTCTTGACCGATCCACACCACCAGATTTTAATGGGCGAAACGGCAGAGCGATTGGTTGATCGCTACGGCATTACCCGGGAAGAGCAGGATGTGATTGCACTGCGCAGTCAGCAAAATGCGATTCGAGCCATCGACAACGGTCTGTTTGCAGAAGAAATCATCCCTGTACCTGTCAAAAAGAAAGGGCAGGAGACACTCGTGACCACAGATGAATTTCCTCGCAGAGACGTATCGCTGGAGGGGCTTGCCAAGCTGAAGCCAGGCTTCCGCGCAGATGGAACGGTGACAGCAGGCAATGCATCGGGACTGAATGACGGGGCATCTGCTGCGATCCTCATGAAGGAAGGAAAAGCAAAAGAGCTCGGGATTGAGCCGCTCGGACGAATCGTATCGTGGGCGTGGGCAGGCGTGGAGCCAGATCTGATGGGGTATGGCCCTGTGCCCGCTGTCAAAAAGGCGCTGGCGAAAGCAGGACTCTCCTTGTCTGACATCGAGCTGATTGAGGTCAATGAAGCTTTTGCTGCCCAGTATCTGGCGGTAGAAAAGCTGCTGGAGCTCCCGCGCGAAATCACGAATGTAAATGGAAGCGGTATCTCGCTCGGCCACCCTGTAGGATCTACAGGCTGCCGTATTGTCATTACACTGCTCCATGAAATGAAACGCCGTCAGCTAAAACGTGGCCTCGCAGCTCTGTGCGTTGGCGGCGGAATGGGAATGGCCATGGTTGTGGAACGCGACTAAAAGCAGCATCCACCAAGAAAAACGAATACTCCAAAATGTTTAAAGAGAGCCTCCCCTGTTAAGAATGAAAGCAAGTCCCTGTCTGAATTCGTAAAGACGGGGGTTTTGCTAGAATAGGGGGAGGCTCTTTGCTATGATGCTCTTTTCTTTTTTGAGGAAGAATTGGAAAAAAATCGCGTTTCACACGATATCGTGCATGTTGATAGGAGCGCTCGTCGCGGTAGCGTACACAGCCTATCAATACAAACAGATGACACAAAAATGGTATGCCCCTATCGAAGAAAAAAACGGAAATAGCACGCAGGCCTCTGCTTCTTTGCCGCCTCGGGATTTTCTGGCAGGTACAGAGCCAATGAAGCCTTTTTTGATGCTGCTGCTCGGGGTAGACAGCAGGGATGGCGAGAGTGCTCGCTCGGATACCATCATGCTGGCCGCAATTCATCCTGCCAAGCAAGGCGCTTATCTCTTATCCATACCACGGGACAGCTATATGGAGCTTGGCGGAAAGGGATACGATAAAGTCAACCACGCGATGGCTTTTGGCGGTCCCAAAATGGTGAAGGAATCGTTGGAGAAATTTTTACAAGTAAAGATCGATCGATACATGTCTGTAGATTTTGATGGATTTCGCCAAATCGTCGACGAGCTCGGAGGCGTTTCGGTCGATGTGAAAAAGCGGATGAAATACAGTGACCCAAGCGATGACACCTATATCGACATCAAGCCTGGCTTGCAAACCCTATCTGGGGAGCAGGCGCTCGACTACGCGCGTTATCGAAAAAGTGATCTTGGCAAAGAGGACAGTGATTACCAGCGCATCAATCGCCAGCAGGAAATCGTCCGTGCGCTTGCTTCCAAGGGATCGAGCGTGCAGGCGTATGCGAAGGCATTTTCTTTGATGGAGATTGTGGGCAATCACGTCAAAACGGATTTGACAGAAGGGGAGATCGCTTCGCTGCTCATCTCCTACGGGGATCCGACACCGAATGAGATTCATACGGACACCCTAATTGGTCAGGACGAACGCATTTGGCACAATGGCATTTGGGGCTGGTATCACTTGGTGCCAAGCTCGGAACGGGAGCGCGTGCGTCAGCAAATCGTCCACGCAACGACCCCATAAATCTCTTCCTTCAAGCAACAGAAGGGCTGCATGATTGGCAGCCCTTTTTTGCTGTTTTCGCTTTGAAGGGATAGCAAGAAAATCGTGGGAAGGCGAATTTGCTAATTAGTTGTAAAATTAGCTATTTTTCGAATAAAATAAGAAGAAGGAAGAGGTTGTGAAAGCGGATCTTACGGGAGAGGCAAGGCCAATTTTGGATGGAGGGAACGCCCATGTCAAATGCCAAGCCTTGGATTGCGAATTACCCGCCAGAAACTGCACCCTCATTGGAATACCCCCGTGTTCCTTTGACGTTTTTTTTGGAGCAGTCAGCCGCAGAGTATCCAGATAGCTATGCGATTTATTTTATGGGAAAGCGTATTACCTATCGTGAGCTGTTGCAGATGTCGTACCAATTCGCCCACGGACTCATTCGTCGTGGAGTGAAAAAGGGCGATCGCGTTGCCATCATGCTGCCCAACACTCCACAGGCGGTCGTCAGCTATTACGGTGCCTTGTTTGCAGGTGCCATTGTCGTGATGACCAATCCCCTCTATACAGAAAGGGAGCTCATCCACCAGCTGAATGATTCAGGCGCAGAAACCATCATCACCCTTGACTTGTTATACAAGCGCGTTTCTTCTGTAAAGGCATCCACTCCACTGAAACGAGTAATCGTAACGAGCGTTGGAGATTTCCTTCCATTCTTCAAGAAAATGCTGTATCCGTTGGTCCAAAAGAAACAAGGCCACAATCCGCAAATACCGTATGGCAGCGAAGTTGAGCCTTTTCTTTCTATTATAAAAGAAAGCGCTACCACACCGGTGAAAACAGAAATGGACCCAGAGGCAGACATCGCCCTTTTGCAGTATACCGGTGGTACGACAGGGGTAGCCAAAGGCGTGATGCTGACACATGGTAATCTCATTGCCAATGCCATCCAATGCCAGGCTGTGCTCTACAAGCTAAAAAAGGGCAAGGAACGAATCCTTGGAGCCCTGCCTCTCTTCCATGTGTACGGGATGACGACGGTGATGAACAAAGGGATCTCGATCGCAGCAGAGATCATTCTCGTGCCCAAATACGAGGTCAAACAAATATTTGAGATGATCGACAAGCGAAAGCCTACCCTGTTTCCAGGCGCTCCGACGATGTACATCGCCCTCATCAATCATCCCGATTTGAAAAATCATGATCTGTCCTCCATCGAGGCTTGTGTGAGCGGATCAGCCCCATTGCCGCTCGAGGTGCAGAGCAAATTCGAGGAGCTGACGCACGGCAAGCTTGTAGAGGGGTACGGACTGACCGAAGCCTCGCCAGTGACTCATTCGAATCCGATCTGGGACAAACGAATTTCCGGAAGTATTGGATTGCCTTGGCCGGATACCGACTGCAGGATTGTCGATACCGCTACCGGAGAAGCTTTGCCACAAGGGGAAATCGGAGAGCTGGCAGTCAAAGGACCTCAGGTGATGAAAGGCTACTGGAACCGCCCGGAAGAGACAGCGGCGATCTTGCAGGATGGCTGGCTTTTGACAGGCGATATGGGGTATATGGACGAAGAGGGCTATTTCTACATCGTAGATCGCAAAAAGGACATGATCATCGCAGGCGGCTTCAATATTTATCCACGAGAAGTCGAGGAGGTTCTGTTCGAGCATCCGATGATTCAGGAGGCAGCTGTCATCGGGGTTCCCGACCCGTACCGCGGAGAAACGGTCAAAGCGTTCATCGTATTCAAGAAAGGCCAGCAGGCGAGCGAGGATGAGATCGAAAAGCATTGTCGCGAGCGGCTGGCAGCTTATAAAATCCCGAGGCAATACGAATTCCGTTCTGATCTGCCTAAGACGATGGTAGGCAAGGTACTCCGGCGTCAGCTGCAGGACGAGGATAAAAAGCGAAGAGAAGCAGAGAGCAGTGAAAGTAAAACCAGCTAGGAGCAAAACGAAGCAGGTCTGTTTCCCACAAACGGTAGGAGATGGACCTGCCCCGAATTGCGGGCTGGAAAGTGTAGACACAATTCTGGAATTGCAGCCAGCGATGATTGACATGAATCATCGGCTGATATAAACTGATTATGAATGAATGGTCATTCATTTTATTGTCAGTGCTAGTAAAGATGGAGGTATGTATGGCAAAGAAAACGGGGGAAAAGTATCAGGCCATTATTGATGCAGCTGTTCGTGTCATCGCTCGTCAGGGTTATCATAATGCCCAGGTATCCAAGATTGCAAAAGAGGCGAAGGTAGCGGACGGCACGATCTACCTCTATTTTGAAAACAAGGATGATATTTTGATTTCTCTGTTCAACGAAAAGATGGGTCATTTTGTTGAAACAAACCGGAGACACATCGCAGAGGCATCATCCATCGAGCAAAAATTATATGTACTCGTTCATGCTCACTTTAGCCAGCTTTCATTGGATCATGAGTTTGCGAAAGTGACGCAAATCGAGCTGCGCCAGTCCAATCCTGTCATCAGCGAAGGGATCGGGAATGTCATGAAGCAGTACTTCGACCTGATCGACGAAGTGCTTTGTGAAGGGATCGACAAAGGCATTTTGAACCCAGACCTGGATGTGCGGGTAGCGCGGAAAATGATTTTTGGTACGCTGGATGAAGTTACGACGTCTTGGGTGATGAAGCAGTGCAAGTACGACCTGGTCTCTTATACGGATTCCGTTCATAACCTCTTCCTGTACGGTTTGAAAGGAAAATGATGAAAGAAAAAGCTTTTTTTGAAGTGACACCTTTGATACAATAAGAATGCGAGACTGAGCGATCGCTCAGAAACGAAAGAACTTCAATAAAAACTTACTTAAGATAGAGCTTGGGGGGAGAGAAATGGATTCGCGTTGGAATGTGCAGATCGTCGATCGTGTAGCTGTAGCTACGATCACCAACCCGCCTGCCAATGCACTAGGCAAGCCTGTGCTGGCACAGCTTGGTGAACTGCTGGATCAATGGGAGAAAGATACCGAGATCAAAGCAATCGTCGTGACCGGGGAAGGACGTTTTTTCGTTGCAGGAGCAGATATCAAGGAATTTACTGAGCTGCTGCCGGCCGACGCCGAAGTCATGGCGAAAAATGGCCAAGCGCTGTTTGACCGTATGGAGAAATTTCCAAAGCCGATCATTGCCGCTATTAATGGAGCATGCCTGGGTGGAGGGCTGGAGCTGGCGATGGCCTGCCACATTCGACTGGCTGCACCAGAAGCCAAGCTTGGATTGCCTGAGTTGAATCTGGGATTGATTCCTGGATACGGAGGTACGCAGCGCTTGCCTCGTCTGGTCGGTCGCGGGAAAGCGACACAGCTGATCCTCACTTCCGAGATGATTGGTGGCGAGGAAGCTCATCGCATCGGTCTTGTGGAAGCTGTATATCCGGCAGAGCAGCTGCTGGAGGAAGCCAAAAAGCTGGCTGCTACGATCGCGACGAAGAGCGCAGTTACCTTAAAGCTGGCGCTTGCTGCCGTCCAAGGCGCAGTGGATCTTCCTTTGTCAGAAGGTTTGGCAAAAGAAGCAACCCTGTTTGGCGAAGCATTCACCTCCGAAGATGTAAAAGAAGGCGTAGGTGCCTTTTTAGAAAAACGCAAACCAAATTTCGCTGACCGCTAAAAAGGTCATTTCAGCAATACCATTTCGAGGGAGGGCAACGAAATGAATATCTTGGTTGTGATGAAGCAAACCTTTGATACCGAAGAAAAAATCGTTATCCAAAACGGAAAAATTTCCGAAGATGGTGTAGAGTTTATCATCAACCCGTACGATGAGTACGCAGTAGAAGAGGCAATCAAGCTGAAAGAAGAGCACGGCGGGGAAGTAACCGTCATCAGCATCGGTCCAGATCGCGCGGAGAGCTCACTGCGTACTGCTTTGGCGATGGGCGCAGACAAAGCCGTTCTCGTAGACGACGAGGAGCTCTTCGGTGATGAGTTTACGACAGCAAAAGTACTGGCAGCTGTCGCACAAAAGGTCGGCTATGACATCATCATCGGCGGACAGATGGCGGTAGACTCTGGCGCGGGACAAGGCGGGCCTCGTCTGGCGGAAGAGCTGGGAATCAACCATGTGTCCACTGTCGTGAAATTGGAAGTGAACGGCACAGCCGTGCGTGTAGAACGGGACGTGGAAGGCGACCACGAAGTAGTAGAAACGAGCCTGCCAGTACTGATCACGGCACAGCAAGGTCTGAACGAACCGCGCTATCCTTCCCTTCCAGGGATCATGAAAGCGAAGAAAAAGCCTTTGGATCGCCTGTCTGCAGATGATCTGGGGCTGGATGTAGCTGCTGTCAAAGCAAAAACAGAGATCGTGGATCAAACGCTGCCACCGAAAAAGCAAGCAGGACGAATTCTCTCTGGTGAACTGGCGGCTCAGGCGTCAGAACTGGTGCAATTGTTGCGCAGCGAAGCGAAAGTGATCTAAGCGAGAAGGAGAGGATATCCATGAAAAAAGTACTGGTATTGGCAGAAGTTCGTGACGGACAACTCCGCAACGTGTCGCTGGAAGCTTTGGCTGCCGCTTCTACATTGGCAGACGGCGGTGAAGTGACAGCAGCTGTTTTTGGCTCAAATGCAGCAGAACTCGCAGCGACTCTCGGACAGCATGGTGCAAGCACCGTTTATACAGCTGACCACAGTGCACTTGCACAATATACACCGGATGCTTATACACAGGCGCTGGTTCAACTGATTGAGCTGGCGAATCCGGATGCGGTTGTCCTCGGTCACACGGCCATCGGACGCGATGTGGCACCGCGCGTAGCTGCCCGTCTCGGATACGGTCTGGTTTCCGACGTAACAAGCCTGGAAGCAGGAGAAGTATTCGTACGTCCGATCTACGCAGGAAAAGCTTTTCAACAACGTAAATTTGTTGATGGAAAAACTTTCGTTACTATACGACCAAACAATATCGCAATTGGCGCAGCAGACGCTTCCAAAACGGCAACGGTGGTTCCTGTGGAGCTGGAAATCAAGGATCTGCGTTCTATCGTGAAGGAAGTCGTACGCAAAACCAGTGGCAAAGTGGATCTTTCCGAGGCCAAAGTGATCATTTCCGGTGGTCGTGGCGTGAAGAGTGCGGAAGGCTTCAACACGCTGAATGAGCTGGCGGATGTACTGGGTGCAGCGGTCGGCGCATCCCGTGGTGCGTGCGATGCTGACTACTGCGATTACTCCATGCAAATCGGTCAAACAGGGAAAGTCGTTACTCCTGACCTGTACATCGCGTGCGGCATCTCCGGAGCCATTCAACACTTGGCTGGGATGTCCAGCTCGAAGGTCATCGTCGCGATCAACAAGGATCCGGAAGCGCCGATTTTCCAAGTGGCCGATTACGGGATCGTAGGAGATCTGTTCGAAGTCGTTCCCCTTCTGACAGCCGAATTCAAAAAGGTATTGGTGTAGTCCAGCCTGACTTATAGAACAAAAGCGTCCGTAAATAGCGGGCGCTTTTTTCCTTGTCCATGCCCCTGTGTTTCACACGATGAATGAGAGCAGCATAAGAGTGGATAGACTAAAGCGTGAAGTGCGTCCAAAGTGCTCGGCGCCGTAGTCATTTTCAGGATTGGATGATATACTGTGCGTGTGGAACCTTTTTCCGTAATTGAATTCTAGGGGGTAATTACTCATGGCAATTGTAAATGGAACGGACCAAAACTTTTCCCAGGAAGTAGAGCAAGGCGGTACTGTCCTGGTTGACTTCTGGGCACCTTGGTGCGGCCCTTGCAAAATGATCGCTCCTGTTTTGGAGCAAATCGACAGCGAAGTGGGCTCCCAGCTCAAAATCGTAAAAGTAAACGTGGATGACAACCCAGGCTCCGCTGGACGCTTTGGCGTAATGTCCATCCCAACCCTGATCGTTTTCAAAGACGGTCAACCTGTTGACAAAGTCATCGGCTTCCAACCAAAAGAAGCTTTGATGGCAACCGTTGGCAAACATCTGTAAAAAAATACCTGCTGACAGGTAGGGAACGGCATCCTTCGAGGGTGCCGTTTTTTCGTGTGATTAAACGGAAGTATGGCGGTCTATTCGGTAGGGGAAAACCCATGAGGCCACTAGCTTTCTGGCCTGAATCGACATCGCCGAAAGGATTGGATTTTTAACAAGAGCATAAAAATTCTGAGCGATCGTTTGTCAAAAAACAAAGTTTAAAGAGAGAAAATTGATTGCGTTTTCGTAATACATTGATTAAAATTCATATATTCAATTTTTTAGAAAGATTTATAAAAATTAAGGGAGGCTTTTCATGATGAAAGGGTTCAGCTTACTCAAGTCACTGGCGACGATTTCATTGGGTGCCGTATTGATGGTAGGATGTTCTAGCGGAAATAGTGCAGCACCAGCAGCAAACGGAGGTTCCACACCAGCACAGACTCCAGCAGCAGAAGGTGCCGGTGGAGAAGTTACAGCACAAATCGGTGTGGTTGGGTTCTTGTCCGGTTCGGGTGCAGCGTACGGCGAAGCACAAAAAGCAGGTCTGGAGTTGGCTTTGGGCGAGTTGAACGAAGCGAACAAAGGCAAACTCAAGATGGAATTAAAGTTTGAAGATTCTGGCGGAGAGAAAGAAGGAGCAATTAACGCTGTAAATAAACTGATAAATCAGGATAATGTGGTAGCGATCATCGGGCCAACTCTATCCGGTGAAATGTTCGCGGCAGGTCCAGTAGCGAACGAAGCGGAAGTTCCGATCTTTGGTATCTCCAACACATCTGAAGGCATTAACGATATCGGTGAATACGTATTCCGCAACTCCTTGCCTGAGTCCATCGCGATTCCAACCGCGATGAAAGCTGCTGTGGAGAAAAAAGGCATCAAGAAAGTAGCATTGATCTACGCATCAAACGATGACTTCTCCGTAAACGGCTACAAAGTGATGAAAGCTACTGCTGAAAAAATGGGTCTGGAGATCACTGGCGAAGCTACTTTCTCCAACGGCGATGTTGACTTCTCCGCTCAGCTGACCAAGCTGAAGCAAACCAACCCGGATGCGCTTTTGGTATCCGCCCTGTACAAAGAAGGCTCCATGGTAGTGAAAAAAGCTCGTGAACTGGGTATCACAGCAACGATCCTGGGCGGTAACGGCTTCAACAACCCGAAAGTATTTGAAATCGCAGGTCCTGCAGCTGACGGTTTGATCGTAGCAACACCTTTCAGCCCAGAAAAACAAGATGACAAAGTACAAGCCTTCGTAAAAGCATTCGAAGCCAAATACAACAAGAAGCCTGACCAATTCGCTGCTCAAGCTTACGACTCTCTGTACATCATGTCCCAATCCCTCCTGGGTGCTGGCAAAGCTGACCGTGAAGAATTGCGTAACCAACTGGCTCAGCTGAAAGACTTTACCGGTGTATCCGGCAAATTGTCCTTTGACGAAAAACGCAACCCAATTGGAGATGCCGTTGTTGTAGTAGCAAAGGATGGTAAATTCGTTCCTTTTGAATAAGGGATGCTGCCCGGGGACTCCCGGGCTCTTCTTTCAACAAACGAGGAAGTAAACTACGTTCGTCATCTGCCAAGCGCATGTCCTACCAGTAAGAAGGGGCTCCGTCTAATATGGCGGGGCCAAGTTTTCTAACTGGATCAGTAAGTATAAACGCCGATCTTTTACTTGCTGATCCAGCCAGAATAACTTTCCGCGCTCCAGCGGTCTGACCAGGACTTTAGGCGTGCGTCTCGAAGGTGATAGAACCACTTTACAGTGAGGTGAGGCAGTTGTTTTGGCAGCAATTAGTCAATGGCTTGACAGTTGGTAGTACCTATTCGTTGATTGCTTTGGGCTATACGCTCATTTTCGGTGTCTTGGGCATCATTAACATGGCGCATGGACAGATCTTTATTTTTGGCTCGCTGGTCGGACTCGTCTTGATGACGAGCATGCAGATGCCGCTTGGAGTAGCGCTGGTTGCGTCGATCGTCATATCTGCGATCCTGGGACTTATTTTGGAATATACAGCTTTGCGTCCCTTGCGCAAAAAGAACGTTCCTCACTTGGCGTCCTTGATCAGTACCATTGGCTTTGCGATTCTCGTGGAAGAGGCGATGCACAAAATCTTTGGTGCAGACTCTCGTGCGTTTCCGCAATCATTCGGTGACAAGACGTTTGATTTAGGCGTCATCCAAATACGCAGTGTGGATCTTATCATTCTCGCTATTGCACTGATTTTGATGTTTGTCCTGCACTTCTGGATTCAAAAGACCAAAATGGGAAAAGCGATCCGGGCCACAGCGGAAAATACCGATACCGCCAATATCCTGGGGATCAATACGAACATGGTCATCATTGTTACCGTCATGCTGGCTTCTGCTCTTGGGGGCGTAGCGGGTATTTTGATCGGGATGGCATACTCTGCTTTGATTCCAACCATGGGGATGACTCTTGGATTTAAAGGACTGGCCGTATTGATTTTGGGTGGTGTCGGCAGCATTCCGGGTGCGATGGTATGCGGCGTACTACTCGGGGTGATCGAGGTGTTCACAGTAGCGTACGGGGATTCCTCGTACCGGGATGCAGTGGCATTCGGTTTGATTATCGTCATTTTGCTGTTGAAACCGGAAGGACTATTCGGACGAAAAGCGTAAAGGAGGTGCACACGAGATGGATATATTGAATCCGTACAATTTACAAGTATTCACATTTATTTTGCTAAACAGCATTCTTGCGATTAGTATCTATATCACGCTCTCGACCGGCCAGCTCTCGTTGGGACATGCAGGGTTTATGAGCATTGGTGCTTTTACGGCGAGTATTTTGTCCAAGCAAGCGGACGTGCCGCTGTTTATCGCGATCATCATTGGAGGACTGGCTGCGGGGATCGTCGCTTTGCTGATCGGAGCCCCGACTTTGAAGCTCCACGGCTTGTATCTGGCGATCGCTACGCTTGGGTTTGGTGAAGTCATTCGCGTTATTTTGCTGAACATGAAAATTACGAACGGTGCACTGGGACTTACTGGTCTGCAGTCCATCGGGAACTATTTATATGATTTCGAAAAAGCGATGGGGCTGAAAGCGCAATCGCTGGGTATTTCCGTCATTCAGATGAAGTCATTGACGACATTCGTGTTTATGGTGCTCCTGTTCGCTGTTGTGCTGTTCCTGACTTTGCGTCTGAACCGCTCGCGTCTGGGCCGTGCCTTTGAAGCGATCAAAGCGGACGAAACAGCTGCTCGTGCGATGGGGCTGCAGGTTGCGTATTACAAAATGCTCGCCTTTATCATTGGCTCTGTGCTGGCAGGGATTTGCGGCGGTCTGTATGCGCACATCACGACGACGATTACACCTGACGACTTTAACTATCACAAAGTCGTAGAGATTTTGTCCTATGCCGTTATCGGAGGAAGCGAAGTTGTTTGGGGTCCTCTGTTTGGTGCGCTTGTGCTGACTGCTCTGCCAGAGGTGCTGCGTGGCTTGGCGGAGTACAAGATGCTGATGTACGGCTTGATCATGGTAGGGGTAATGGCATTTAGACCGCACGGCTTGATCGGTGCCGATACGTTCCAAAAGCTTTTCCGCCGCCGCAAAGGCAAGTCGGGAAATGAAGCGAAGGAGGGAATGTGACGTGCTGCTAGAACTGAAGAACGTAGGAAAAAGCTTCGGTGGGATCACAGCCCTGCGTGACGTTTCCTTTGGTGTGAAGGAAGGCGAGATCGTCGGCTTGATCGGCCCGAACGGAGCGGGGAAAACGACGATTTTTAACATGGCAACGGGTATTTTTGCACCGACGACGGGGACCTTCTCGTTTGCAGGGCAGGAGCTAAACGGGGTTGCCCCAAACAAAATTACAGAAATGGGCGTCGCCCGGACGTTTCAGAATATTCGCCTGTTTGGTCATTTAAGTGCGCTTGATAATGTCAAGATCGGCTGCCATTCCCGGATGAAGGCTGGCTTCTGGGCAGCGCTGCTCCGCACTCCAAGCCAACGAAGGGAAGAGCGCGAAGTCGAGAAAAAAGCAGAGGCTTTGCTCGAATTTGTTGGGCTGTCTGACGTGCGAGACGTTCGTTCCGATACGCTGGCTTACGGACAGCAGCGCCGCTTGGAAATTGCTCGCGCGCTAGCTACTGAGCCAAAGCTGCTTTTACTGGACGAACCAGCCGCAGGGATGATCGAAAGTGAAACGAAGTCCTTGACGGAGCTCGTGCGCAAAATTCGCGACAGCGGCATTACCGTGCTTTTGGTTGAGCATGATATGGGTCTGGTCATGACTCTGTGCGATAAAGTCGTCTGCATCAACTTCGGTGTGAAGATCGCCGATGGTACACCTGAAGAGGTGCAGAACAATCCGGACGTAATTGAAGCCTACCTCGGCAAGGAGGAGGAATAAGCATGCTGAGTATTCAAAACCTGACGACTTCCTACGGGCAGATCAAAGCGATCCGGGGAATTTCTCTGGAAGTGCCGGAGGGAAAAATCGTTTCCCTGATCGGTGCAAACGGTGCCGGCAAAACAACGACGATGAGAACCATTGCAGGGCAGCTAAAGCCGCAAAGCGGGGGCATCGTGTTTTGCGGGCAGAAGATTGACGGTTCCAAGCCGCACCAGATCGTGAAAGCAGGTTTGGCGCTTGTCCCGGAAGGCCGTCAAATTCTCGGGAAAATGACGGTGCTGGAAAACCTGGAGATGGGTGCTTTCCAGCGCAACGATTCACAAGGCATCAAAGACGATATGGAAAAGATGATGAATTGGTTCCCGATTTTGCGGGAACGTTTGTCTCAGCTTGGTGGTACGATGTCGGGAGGGCAGCAGCAGATGCTGGCGATTGCCCGTGCATTAATGTCCCGTCCGAAGCTGCTTTTGCTGGACGAGCCTTCTATGGGCCTCGCTCCCATTGTCGTATCGGATATTTTTAAAGTAATCAAGCAGATCAATGCGGAAGGCACGACGGTTCTCATCGTGGAGCAAAACGTCAAGCAGGCGTTGAAAATCGCGGATTACGGGTACGTGCTAGAAGCAGGTCAGATCGTACTCGACGGAACGGCTGAATCGCTCTTGAACGACGAGCGTGTCAAAGAAGCGTATCTGGGTGGCCGCAAGCATTAAGATCATCAGACAGCCAGAAAACTGTCGCTCTTACCAAAAGGGCGGCAGTTTTTTTCATCTACGATCCGTGGTAACATGGAGAAAGAACGTATATTCCTATTTCGTGAGTTATAGAGGAAGGGTGCGCAAACGGCCTATGGCGGAAAAAATGTCCCGGGAACAAAAAGAATACCTCGTCCATCAGGTGCAGCGCTTTTTCCACGAGCAGCGTGGAGAAGAGCTGGGGAATCTGGAGACGGAAGAGATGATCGACTTTTTTTGGAAGCAGCTAGGTCCCATTCTCTATAATCTGGGTGTGCAGGACGCAAGAAAGCTTTTGCAAGAGCGGTTTGCGTCGCTGGAGGACGAATTGTACGTGTTGGAAAAGCCATCTGCATCTGGTCGCTGAGGCCGGGTGTCTTCCTAATGAAAGATAAAAGGAGGGAGCAGCCTTGAACAGCTCCTTGAAAGATAAACTGGCTGTACTTCCGGAAAAGCCAGGCTGCTACCTGATGAAAAACAAGAGCGGTGAGATTATTTACGTCGGGAAGGCAAAGGTCCTGAAGAATCGCGTCCGTTCGTATTTCACCGGTAGCCACGACGGGAAGACGCAGCTTCTGGTCAGCGAGATCGTCGATTTTGAATATATCGTCGTCTCCTCGGCTATTGAGGCTTTGGTCCTGGAGTGCAACCTGATCAAACAGCATAACCCGCGTTATAACGTCATGCTGCGGGACGACAAGACTTATCCATACATTAAAATTACGAATGAAAAGCAGCCGCGGCTGGAAATCACACGCAAGGTCATCAAGGACAAAGCGCGTTATTTTGGGCCATACCCGAATGCCGGGGCAGCTTCCGAAGTGAAAAAGCTGCTGGATCGGCTCTATCCACTGCGCAAATGCCGGACGATTCCAAAGCAGGTGTGCCTGTACTATCATATGGGGCAATGTCTCGCGCCCTGTATTCAGGACGTCGCAGAAGAAGAAAACCAACGGCTTGTAGAGGAAATCAGCAAGTTTCTCGATGGCGGGCATGAGGAAATGAAGCAGCAGCTGACCGGAAAAATGCATGAGGCTGCCGAAAACATGGAGTTCGAGCGAGCAAAGGAATTCCGCGATCAGATCATCAGCATCGATGCGGTGATGGAAAAACAAAAGGTCACCATGATGGATACAGTGGATCGGGATATCATCGGCTATGCAGTAGAAAAAGGCTGGATGTGCGTACAGGTCTTTTACATGCGACAGGGCAAGATGATCGAGCGGGATACGACTTCCTTTCCTTATTATGGAGACGAGGCAGAGGACTTCATGTCGTACGTCAGCCAATTTTACTACGACAAGCAAAATGCCTTGCCAAAAGAGATTTTGCTTCCGGAGAGCAGTGACCCGGATCTGCTGGCAGAATGGCTAGGTGTCAAAGTCCACGCACCGAAGCGCAGCAAAAAGCGCGAGCTCGTGCAAATGGCGTCGGAAAATGCGCGGATTGCCCTGCAGGAGAAATTTGCGCTGATGTCCAAGGACGATGCTCGTACGATTCAGGCTGTTCACAACCTGGGTCATATTCTCGGGATTGGCACACCAAACCGGATTGAGGCGTTTGACAACTCGAATATTCAGGGGACGGAGCCCGTGTCTGCGATGGTTGTCTTTACGGACGGACGACCCGATAAAAAGGAATACCGCAAGTTTAAAATCAAAACGGTGGAGGGTCCGGATGATTACGGCTCCATGCGTGAGGTCATCAGACGCCGTTATTCGCGCCTTTTAAAGGAAGATGGCCGTATGCCTGACCTGATCGTCATCGACGGCGGAAAGGGCCAAATAAGCGCGGCTATGGACGTGCTGGAAAATGAGCTGGGCCTATACATCCCCGTTTGTGGTCTCGCCAAGGATGAAAAGCACAAAACCGCACAGCTGATGTTCGGTGATCCACCTGAACCGGTAGAGCTCAAGCGGGACAGCTATGAGTTTTACCTGCTGCAGCGCGTACAAGACGAGGTGCACCGGTTTGCCATTACGTTTCATCGTCAGTCTCGTTCGAAAACGATGCTTTCCTCGCAACTCGACGAAATTCCGGGAATCGGGGAAAAGCGCCGCAAGCTACTGTTCACTCACTTTGGCTCCTTGAAAAAAATGCGGGAAGCTACGGTAGAAGACTTCAGGCAGCTGGGGATTGGCGACAAGCTCGCAAAAGAGATCATTTCGCATTTACGCAAGTTGGAATCGTAATAGGCCGACAAAAAGGAATTGAACCTCACGCATTCGCATGATATAATGCGATTCAAACAGAATAGTAAGCCTCACTTCCATTATGGAGTGAGGTAGAGGCGCGAAAACCAAGAGTACCTCCCTGAGATCGGGAATCTGTGAAGGGTATGGGAAAGGGGAATTCGCCGAAGTGTGGAGATTGACCCGCCTCTCTCCATGCTGGGTCTGCATTGAACAAATGCAGGACTGTCATCTGCGCAATCACCAGTTGCCAGATGGAGAGCTATCTCACGGTGTGTCAGTGTGAGTCATGATGAATGGTTTTGTCATGCTTTGCTGTCCGCGTGTATTGGAAGGGAGGAACCGGGATGTCGAAACAATAGACAGCGGCAGGTGCTACCTCGTCGGTGTCTTTTTTACTAATTGCGAATGTCATAACTTCATGAATAGTCTGCCTGATCAGAATGGGAAAATGACAGGAAATGGCGTAAATGTAATAATACGCATGGAGAAAAAATAGAAACCATACGAAACCATATAGGAAACGAGAGAATAGGAAAAGGGAGAGAAGCCAGCATGGGGTTGATCGTGCAGAAATACGGAGGCACCTCCGTTGGTACCATTGAGCGTATATTGCGAGTAGCGGACCGGATTATCAGCTATAAAGAAGAGGGACACGATGTCGTTGTGGTAGTCTCTGCCATGGGAAAATCCACAGATGTCTTGGTGGATATGGCCAAGCAAATTACGGATTACCCGTCTGAGCGGGAAATGGATATGCTGTTGACCACGGGGGAGCAGGTATCCATCGCGCTTTTGTCGATGGCTTTGCATACGAAAGGCTACGATGCCATTTCGCTGACTGGCTGGCAGGCCGGTATCACGACGGAGTCGATCCATGGGAGAGCGCGAATCCAGCAAATTGATGCCGCGCGCATTCAGTCGGAGCTGGGGCGTGGCCGCGTCGTTATCGTGGCAGGCTTCCAGGGCCTCAGTGAAGAGGGCGAGATCACTACGCTCGGCCGCGGTGGTTCGGATACGTCGGCAGTGGCTTTGGCAGCCAGCTTGAATGCTGAGAAATGCGAGATTTTTACAGACGTGTCCGGTGTGTACACGGCTGATCCACGCGTCGTTCCGGCAGCCAGCAAGCTCGACAGCATTTCCTATGACGAGATGCTGGAGCTGGCGAATCTCGGAGCTGGTGTGCTGCATCCGCGTTCAGTAGAAGCCGCAAAAAAATACAAGGTACGGCTGGTGGTCCGCTCCAGCTTTACCGCTGAAGATGGTACGTACGTAGAGGAGGTTGCCAACATGGAAACAGGAAGAGTGGTAAGTGGAGTCGCTCACGATGAAGATGTTGCGAAAATTACGGTTGTCGGGATGCCTGCGAAAGTAGGAACCCTCTCTCGCCTTTTCAATACACTGGCAGATCATCAAGTCAATGTAGACATTATTATTCAAAGCTCCTACGATGCAGCTGTAACAAACATTTCGTTTACGTGCGCATCCGATGATTTGAAGAAGGCGCTGGATACCCTGGCAGCCCATCAGGAAACGCTCGGCTTTGAAAAGGTGGATCATGAAGAAGGCTTGACGAAAGTATCGATCGTCGGCTCCGGCATGATCAACAATCCAGGTGTTGCAGCTGAAATGTTCCGCGTTTTGGCTGAACAAGAAATTTCTATTAAAATGGTATCCACTTCTGATATCAAGGTTTCATGCGTGATTCCAGCTCATTTGACGGAGCTCGCTGTGCGCAGCCTGCATTCGGCTTACGGACTGGACGTGGCAGAAACCGCTGTCGTACACGGACTGTAGGCATTTGAATTTTGCGATGCGGCTATACTCCCCTCTTCCTGCCTGGGAAGAGGGGTTTCCCATGTTTGTTCTCATCGAGGATTTTAATGGGATGCCTCAATGCGTATTTCACTCTCGCCTTCGAGCAAGAGCTGAGCAGTCGTTTCCTTTCCTCTCCACTGTTCTACCGCCCCTGCGACGATACCGCATTCTAGGGAAAGAGCACGGCTTTTTCGCTGCTCGGACATATAGGGGAAGATAGCGTGAGAGAGCTTGAAGAGAATGCGTGATTCCGACTCTTCCAACAAGTCGAGCTGCCCCAAGCCTAGCCGAATGAAGGGCATAACAATCCCGTTTGCCGATTGGATGGGAATCTTCCCACCGATGTCTTTTCCGAGCCAATAAAGGATAGGGCTTTCGCTTTCACCGAGCATGGTGTGGGTGAGTGCTTCTCGCAAGACGTGATAGCCGAGATAGGGCATGTTCATGCGTTCGGCATATGCGATAGACTTTTGCGGCAGTAAAGCGGACAGTTGATCCGTCTCTTTCATTCTGCTTCCCTCCTGTCTGTACTAGATTATGAGGAACCTGTATTTGTTATGACAGAATAATAGGAAAATAACGCCGATAGAAAAGTATGATCTATCAATGGATTTAGTCTATTAACTGTCTTGACGCTCCCCGAGTACAGGAGTACAATTGTTTTGGTCAAAGTTTTGCCCAACTTTTTTTCGTGTTCTGACACATTTCGACGCATATAGACATTGTGGTGGAGAGAACCATGTCATGTCTAATGGATGATCCAATGGGTTAGGATATGGGGGAAAGGTCTATTAAAAGAGCGTTACATACATTGAAAGGGGGACCATAGTATGGCGAAAGGCAATAGCTTTCTCAGTCACAAGCTACACTCACTACTCGGATTATTTCCAATCGGGCTGTTCCTGCTGTTCCACTTGACAGCAAACTATCAAGCAACCCGCGGAGCGGAAGCCTTCAACACTACGGTCGGCGCGATTGAATCCGTTCCAATTCTTCTTGTAGTTGAATTCGTTTTCATCTACATCCCGATCCTGTTTCACGCGATTTACGGTATCTACATTGCTTTCCAGGCAAAGCAAAATGTAGGGAACTTCGGCTACTTCCGGAACCAAATGTTCCTGTGGCAACGGGTAACAGGTATCATTACGCTCATTTTCATTGTTTGGCACGTATGGGAAACCCGCATTGCTAAAGCAATGGGAGCAACCGTAGACTTCGATATGATGGCGAACATTTTCAGCAGCCCTGCAATGATCGTGTTCTACACCATCGGGATCATCAGCACTGTTTTCCACTTTTCTAACGGTATCTGGTCGTTCCTGGTTCACTGGGGTATTACAGTTGGACCACGTTCCCAACGTATCGCTACTTACTTCACATTGATCGTATTCGTAGTTGTGACTTACATCGGCTTGCGTGCGATGTCAGCTTTCATTGTATAGGGATAGGGGGACTTCATTATGGCAAAAGGTAAACTAATCATTGTCGGTGGTGGTTTGGCCGGCTTGATGGCTACCATCAAAGCAGCAGAAAAAGGCGTTCCCGTCCAGCTTTTCTCCCTGGTTCCGGTGAAACGGTCTCACTCTGTTTGTGCCCAAGGCGGAATTAACGGCGCGGTAAACACCAAAGGGGAAGGCGACTCCACCTGGATTCACTTCGACGACACCGTTTACGGCGGCGACTTCCTGGCGAACCAACCGCCAGTTAAAGCGATGTGTGACGCAGCACCTGGTATCATCTACATGCTGGACCGCATGGGTGTTATGTTCAACCGTACACCTGAGGGTCTCTTGGACTTCCGTCGTTTCGGGGGAACGCAGCACCACCGTACAGCATTTGCTGGTGCAACCACTGGTCAACAGCTCTTGTATGCTTTGGATGAGCAAGTACGTCGCTACGAAGCAGAAGGTCTGGTTACCAAGTATGAATATTGGGATTTCCTCGGAGCTGTTTTGGACGATACCGGTACCTGTAAAGGGATCACGGCGCAAAACATGCGTTCCGGCGAAATTCAATCCTTCCGCGCGGATGCCGTTATCCTGGCGACTGGCGGACCTGGTATCATCTTCGGTAAATCGACCAACTCGATCATCAACACAGGTACAGCAGCATCTGCAGCTTACCAACAAGGCGTAATCTACGCGAACGGCGAAATGATCCAGATTCACCCGACAGCGATCCCAGGCGATGACAAACTCCGCCTGATGTCTGAGTCTGCTCGTGGTGAAGGTGGACGCGTATGGACATATAAAGACGGTAAACCTTGGTACTTCCTGGAGGAAAAATATCCAGCGTACGGTAACCTGGTACCTCGTGACATCGCAACACGTGAAATCTTCAGCGTGTGCGTAGACATGAAGCTGGGCGTAAACGGCGAAAACACTGTTTACCTCGACCTGTCTCACAAAGATCCAAAAGAGCTCGATGTTAAATTGGGCGGAATCATCGAGATCTACGAGAAATTCGTAGGGGATGACCCGCGCAAAGTTCCAATGAAAATCTTCCCTGCTGTTCACTACTCCATGGGTGGTATGTGGGTAGATTACAACCAAATGACCAACATCCCTGGCTTGTTCGCAGCAGGTGAGTGCGATTATTCCCAACACGGTGCGAACCGTCTGGGTGCAAACTCCCTCCTGTCCGCGATCTTCGGCGGTATGGTAGCAGGTCCAAAAGCAATCGAGTACATCGAAGGTCTGAAGCAGTCCGCAGACGATCTGTCCTCTACACTCTTCGATGGCTTCACCAACAAAGAGCAAGCGAAATACGATAGCATCCTGAAAATGGATGGTACCGAAAATGCTTACTTGATCCATAAAGAACTGGGTGAGTGGATGACGGACAACGTAACCGTTGTGCGTTACAACGATCGTCTGCAAAGAACAGACGACAAAATCCAAGAGCTGATGGAACGCTACAAAAATATCAACATCAACGATACGAACAAATTCAGCAACTCGGGTGCAGCGTTTACCCGTCACCTGTGGAACATGCTGGTTCTGTCCCGTGCGATCACGATCGGTGCGCTCAAGCGTGACGAGAGCCGTGGCGCTCACTACAAACCAGATTTCCCTGAGCGTGATGACGAGAACTTCATGAAGACTACTATGGCGAAGTTCAATGCAGAAACAACTGCGCCAGAAATCTACTACGAAGAAATCGACGTTTCCCTGATCGCGCCACGTAAGCGTGACTATACGACAAAGCATTAATAGATAGGAGGTAACTGATCATGGCAGAAAAATTAGTACATCTGATTATTACTCGTCAAGATAGCCCTGACAGCACTCCGTACAAGGAAGAGTTCAAAATTCCTTACCGTCCGAACATGAACGTCATCGGGGCGCTGATGGAAATTCAGCGTAATCCTTTGACTGCACAAGGCCAAAAAACGGCTCCGGTAAACTGGGAATCGAACTGCCTGGAAGAAGTATGTGGTGCGTGCTCGATGGTCATCAACGGAAGACCACGCCAAGCTTGCTCTGCGTTGATCGATAAACTCGAACAGCCGATTCGTCTCGAACCTATGAGCACATTCCCGGTACAACGTGACCTGTCCGTTGACCGCAGCCGTATGTTCGACGCACTGAAACGCGTAAAAGCATGGATCCCAATCGATGGTACACATGACCTCGGTCCTGGTCCACGTATGCCCGAGGTTGATCGTCAATGGGCGTAT
This sequence comes from Brevibacillus centrosporus, assembly GCF_046622605.1. Lineage (NCBI taxonomy): Bacteria > Bacillati > Bacillota > Bacilli > Caryophanales > Paenibacillaceae > Brevibacillus > Brevibacillus centrosporus. The sequence continues at coordinate 1,869,709 of NZ_CP176856.1, forward strand.
GAGCTGTCCAAATGCATGACTTGCGGTGTATGTCTGGAAGCTTGCCCGAACGTAAATGCGAAATCCGAATTTATCGGTCCTTTCGCGATTTCTCAAGTTCGCCTGTTCAACGAGCATCCAACTGGTAAAATGAACAGACATGAGCGTCTGGAAGCTTTGATGGAAGATGGCGGTATCGGTGATTGCGGTAACTCGCAAAACTGCGTACAGGCTTGCCCGAAAGGCATTCCACTCACAACGTCGATCGCTCACATGAACAAAGAAACAACCAAACACGCTGTGAAGAAATTCTTCTTCTCGTAATCGCGTGATCAAAAAAGCGTGCAATCCGATAGAGGGTTGCACGCTTTTTGTTATAGCGGGAGCAGAAGAGAGATTAGTCGGAAACGATCTGAGCCTGCTTTTGCTTGGAAAAGGCGAGCAGAATGAATCCGAGCCCGATCATGAGAAACAGGCCAGCTCCCCAAGGATTGTAGGCGACAGTAGCAGTCGTATGAATCAAGAGGCCGCCGATCGCAGCACCACTCGCCAGTCCGAGCTGAATAAAGGAGGAGTGAACACTGAGCAGCAGATCGGCCGAGGCGGGAGACAGCTGAATCAAATAGGTCTGAATAGACGGTGACACGAAGAACAATGTACCGAATGAGACTCCCAGCAAGGCTGCTCCCATGATCGGACTGGTAACCATAAGTGGTAACAACGCAAATGAAGTGGCAAGAACGACGATAGAGGACAGAATGATCCGTCGTGTCCCCCATTTATCTGCGGCATGACCACCTAGTCTTGCGCCAAGTACTCCGATCAGGCCTAAGACGAGCATGAGAAGGCCTGTTTCCGAGATGCTGTAGTGGAGGACTTGGATGAGATACGGGCTGACATAGGTGTTCATCATCGAAATTCCTGATTCCCGAAAGAGGGTGAAGGAAAAGGTCAAGAGAAGCACGGGATGCAGGAGGAGCTGAAGCTGGGAACGGATAGGAACAGGGGGGCTTCCTTCCATAGTCGGAAGCAAGCGGATCAGAACTAGCAAAAGGACTGCGCCGAGAACTGCCAGAAAAAGAAAGATAACACGCCAGCCCATCGAATTGGAAATGGCGATACCGATTGGGGTACCAAGGACGAGAGCTGCACTAAACCCGAGAATCAGGGTACTGATGCTGCTTCCGATTTTGTCTGGTGACACCAAGCGGGATACAGCGCCGAACGAGACGACGAGAAATAAGCCAGCGCTCGTGCCTACTACGACACGAGAACCTAGGAGCATCAGGAATGAAGGGCTCCAGAGGGCAAGCAAACAGCCAAGAATAAATACGAGCAAAGCGCCGAGCAAGACCTTCTTGCGCTCGAGGTGAGAGGTCAGAGTCACCGCAATAGGAGTGCCGATCGCATAGGCTAGGGAAAACGCAGTAATGAGCTGACCAGCAAGAGCAACGGATATATGCAGGTCTTGAGCCATAATGGGAAGGATCCCCCCGACAATCAATTCGGAAGTCGCCGTTAAAAAAATCCCGAGAGTGAGTACATATAGGATAGAGCGTTCCATGCTATTATTCGCCTTCTTTCTGCTGGACACCGCTTCGTTTTGCTGAAGAAGGGTATCAGGGATTGTCATTGATTGACAGTATAAAATACGTCATTACATAATGTAAGAAGGCAAAGATTTTGGATATTATCCAACTACATTGACTTACTAACCTTTTGTTAGTAAAGGAGGATCGATCATGAATCAGCAGGATGCTAGAAAAAACAGCCAGAACGCAAGCGACTCCGAAAATTCCCCGATATGTGCCGTACTGCGGATTCTAGGAGCGAAATGGGCGTTTCTCGTTCTGGATGAGTTATTGAAAGGACCACAGAGGTTTAATGAGCTGAAGCGAAGACTTTCGATCGTCAAGACGCAATCCCTCACAGATACGCTGCGGCACCTGGAGCAAAACGGTCTTGTACACAGAGAAGTGTTCCCGACCGTTCCAGTCACCGTCCAGTATTCGTTAACGGAAAAGGGGAGCGACTTTCAGGCCGCTTTAAAAGAAATGGAAAAATGGGGACAAAAATGGGGGAGTTACAGGCATGAATAAAAGCCAGCAGCCTTTTGGGGGCTGCTGGCTATTGTTTTGGTTTAGGCTGCCACTTCTTTATCGTCTTCGTCTTTGACAGGCTTGCTGATCGTGATCTTTCCTAGGAAGAAGGTCAAGACCGCACCGATCAGGACAAAGAGCATTCCGTACAGGAAGACGTAGTGCAGGGAGTCCACCATGGAAGACTTCAGAATCGGCAGCAGTGTATCGCCAATAGCGGCGGGGATCTGCGCCAGTGTCTCAGGGCTGTACATCATCGAGTAGAGTCCCTGTGGATTGGTAGCGATCATGCCCTCCATCTGCTGCACCATTTCATGAGACTGGGCAGGCAGCTTTTCCAGAAACGGAACGAGCTTGGTCTGCAAAAGACCACTGGACTGAACATTCATCACGGCTCCGAGAATCGTCATCCCAAAAGTCCCACCGATCTGGCGGAAGAACTGGCTGGAGGATGTAACGACACCCAGCTCTGATTTGGGGAACGATTCCTGCAAAGCGATCGTGATCAGCGGCATGACGAGACCCATGCCAAGACCGAGCACTACCATGTAGCACATCGCACTCAGCTTCGTTGTATCCAGACTCATGCCGGAAAGGAGCCAGAAGCCGGCGCTCATCGTCAGCATACCGATCAGCATCTGGGTACGCAAACCGAGCTTGTGGACCAGACGCCCGCCAAAAATACTGGTCAGCATCATCGACAGCATCATCGGAATCATAACGGTACCTGATTCGGAGGCGCTAATCCCGATCACACCCTGCATAAACAAAGGGACAAACATGATTGCGCCGAACATACCGACGGACATCAGGAAGCCGATGCCGGACAGCAAAGAGAACGTCTTGCTTTGAAAGAGTCGCAGCGGCAAAATAGGCTCGCTGACTCTGGATTCGATCACCAGGAAGCTGGTCAAAAACACGATTGCCAAGCCGAACAACGAGAGGATTTGCCAGGAGCCCCACGGATAATCTTTTCCTCCGAAAGTAAGCCCCAACAGCAGGCTGACGACACCGGCGATCATGGTAAACATGCCCCAAATGTCTATTTTCACAGGACCTGAGGCTTTAAAGCTTTTCAAAGCAATGGAAATCAAAATGGTGGCGATAATCCCAACGGGCAGGTTGATGTAAAACACCCAACGCCAGTTCAGGGAGTCGACAATCCATCCACCGATTTGTGGGCCAACGATGGAGGATAGGCCGTAGATGGCACCAAACACGCCCTGCCATTTCGCACGCTGTTGACCTGTGAAAATATCCCCGATGATGATCATGGCCATCGGCATCATGATCCCGCCGCCAATCCCTTGCAGGGCGCGGAAGAAGATCAGCTGGTTCATCGTTTCGGCCATGCCGCACAGCATCGAGCCGACCATGAAAATAATCAAGCCTGTCACGTAGACGGATTTTCGCCCAAGCAGGTCGGCCAGTTTCCCTGCAATGGGGACGACGGATGTAGAGCTCAGCATGTACGCAGTGGTCAACCACGTCATGACACCCAATCCGCCGAGCTCACCCACGATTCGCGGCATCGCCGTACCGACGATGGTTCCGTCCAATGCAGCGAAGAGCATCGCTACGAGTAAACCTGCTATTAATAAGCCTCGATTTTTCATTTGTTCTTCCAATTTCGATCACTCCTAGACTTGTTGAAACGCTTCTTGTTGTGTGGACGGAGGGAATGGACAGAAGCAAACAAATTACTTATTCACTTTTGACTGGAGGCGCAACCTTTGCCATCTTTTCAAAGACATGAATGAGGCTTTCCAGCTCTTCAGGGCTTAGATGAGACAGGTAGTGCTGCAGGATTTCCAGCCTGTGCGCTTTGACTTGATTCAGTGTCTCGATGCCAGATGCCGTAAGTCGAATATGAACGACACGCCGATCGTTTTCATCTCGATCACGAACGACGAATTCATGCTTATCCAAACGATCAATCATAGCGGTGATGGCACTGGGCTTGACTGCCATGGATTCTGCCAGCTCACCGACCGTGCATTTCCCTTTTTGATCAAGCTGATGCAAAATGTAAAATTGGGGGCCCGTCAGACCAAAGATAGGCTCGGACAGTTGTGGACCCAGCACACGCATGGTGGATCGGACAGCCTCTTGAAGGCGCTCCATGGCCACTGTGAGATCTTGTTGCATAGCCTCAGCTCCTAAGTTATCCTACATTTCCTAACGCGAATATTTCACGTGTAGAAAAGTTAACGTAATTAAATATATGCTTGTCCCTTAGGTTTGTCAACTACACATTTTCACTTGAGGGAATACCTGAGCGGTTCCCAGTGAAAACTTAATGACAATGGAAGCTTTTCCAAAAGGGGGCAAACGATGAAAAAACAGATGATCAGCTTAGGGTTGGCGTTGCTTTTGCTTCCTCCTACCGCATGGGACATCCGGTCCGTACAGGCAGATTCTGCAGATGCGTCAACGGCTTTGTACGATCAGGTCATACACGATTTAAGCAAAACCGACTGGCAGCCATATACAGGAACGTTGTCAGCAGCGATCCAACAGGAGAAGTGGGCCTCGGCAGATGAATGGACGCGAATGAGTCATTCGTTTTTAGGCGAGCAGGTATCGTCTGCTTCGAATTCAACCTTGGACATGATTGAAGCCCCGAAAGCGTGGGAGACGGCAGGGGTGAAGGGGGAAGGAATGCTCGTCTCTGTGATTGATACGGGGGTCAATCCCGCACATCCCGACATGCCGGCCCCACGGGATAAACGTTTGGCCCAGCAAAAATCCGGCTCGACACAAAAGGTCCTGCGAGGCTTCAACTGGGCAGACCGGAATCAGACGACTGAGGATGTAAGTGAATCGCAGCACGGCGTACATGTGTCGGGAATTATTGCAGCCAACGGAAAGCTGAAAGGGGTCGCACCTGAGGCACAGATTTTGAGCCAAAAGGTCTTTTCCAATTATCAAGGGGAAGTACCAGGGCTAAGCGAGTCGATTTTGTTTGCGATCAACGATTCGATCACGAAAAAAGCAGATGTCATCAACCTGAGCCTAGGTTCCTCGGCAGGCTACGTGGATGAAGCGAATACGGAGCAGTACGCGGTCAAGCGGGCGGTAGACAACGGTGTCATCGTCGTCGCAGCAGCGGGGAATGACGCCTATTTCGGGAGTGACAAGGTACGGGAGACAAACCCTGACGTAGCGATGATCGGCTCGCCAGGACTTGCGCCAGACGCTTTATCGGTAGCCTCTGTCAATGCGACGACGCTGGCCGGGTACAGCTTCCAGGTACAAGGCGTGCCGGGAATTGCACGCGTTGTGTACTTGCATGGACACGTGGGAAACGGTGCGGTAATCACACCGGTTTCCGCCCTGTTGAAGCCGTATCCGCTGGTTTATATGGGAAAAGGCAAAAAGGAGGACTACAACGTCTCTGTCAAAGGAAAAGTCGTGCTTCTGGAGCGCGGAGATATCTCCTTTGATGAGAAGCTTCGTCTCGCGAGTGAAGCTGGTGCTGTCGGAGCTGTCATTTACAATAACGAACCAGGACCTCTGCTCATCAGTGCGGAGCATTTGAAGCAGATTCCTGCCGTGTCCATTTTAAAGCAGATGGGCGAACAGCTAGCTCAGGCACTGAAAAAGGGCAAAAAGGTAACGATCAGCTTTGACGGTCAGTACGCGCAAAACCCCATGCCATATCCGGATGGGGGGACGGTATCGGCGTTTACTTCCTGGGGGCCAACTCCTGACCTGCAATTCAAGCCAGAGATTTCCGCTCCCGGTGGAGGAATTTTATCGACGGTACGAGAATCGGAGTACGCGGTAAAAAGCGGAACGTCCATGGCAACGCCGCATGTCGCGGGGGGCATGGCCCTGCTGAAAGAAGCCTACCAGAAGCAAGGACGTGCGCTTTCCGGACGCCAGCTGGTTGAAACGTTGAAGGCAGCTGCGATGAACACGGCGGAGCCTATTATTGACCCACAGCAAGCCGTTTCTGTCTTTGCAGAGAAGCAGCAGAAAAAACTGCCGTACAGTCCGCGTGTCCAAGGAGCGGGCCTGATGCAAATCGCCAAGGCGATCCAAACACCGGTCATTGTTGTAGACCGGAGAGGAAAAGCGGGGGTCTCCTTGGGAGAGGTGGGAGAGACGACTACGTTCTCCTTGTTTGTGGAAAACAAGTTTGGGAAAAACCCGATTACTTATCAGCTTCAGGATGAGTTTGGGGTGCTGACGGACATGCGCCGAAATGGCGTGAATCTGCTGACGGAAACTGCCATGGACGGCGCACAGCTGAGCTTTTCCAAACAGCAGGTAACAGTCGCTCCCGGCAGCAAGGCAGAAGTAAAGGTGACGCTGCAAATTCCGAAGGGCGCTGCGCGAAATCAATTCGCAGAAGGCTATATTTCCTTTCAGCCTGACGACACGGATCTGCCGAAGCTGCGCGTTCCTTATTACGGGTTTTACGGAAAATGGGATGAGCCGCGGATCATGGATGCACCGATGTGGGAGGTAGGTAGTCAGGAAAAACGGACGGGAATCAAGACGACGTGGTTCCATGACAAGCAGAATGACAAGTGGAAGTATCGGGATTATCTGGGCGTGACAGGGGTAGGGGAAGAAGGCAGTGTGCAAATCGATCCGACGAAGGTCGCCTTTTCTCCAAACGGGGATGGCCATTACGATGTGGCAGCTCCCTCGATCACGTTTTTGCGAAATGCACGCCAGGTAGTTGTAGATGTCACAGATGCAAACGGAAAGCTGGTTCGTCCGCTGACCCGTGTCGAGCGGATCAGCAAATTTGATCAGTCCAAGCTGGGAACACCCTACTACTATACAGAGCGGGAAGAATGGAGCTGGGATGGCAAAGCCTTTTCGCCGGAAAAAGGAATTTACGAAAAGGTCCCTGATGGAGCCTATCAGTTCGTCATCAAAGCCAAAATTGACGCGCGCAATGCCAATTGGCAAACGCTCACGCTGCCCGTGCGAGTGGACACCAAGCCGCCAGTCATCTCGGCATCGCTCTCAGGAAATCGCGTGCAGTGGAGCAGTCGAGACAAAGACGTTCAGGGCTATCTGCTCTATGTGAACGGGAAAAAGGCAGGTGGCCCGTATTCGAGCAGCGTCAGCAGTACGATCGTCAATCAGCCGGATAAGCGAATGAGCGTGGTTGCCTACGATTTTGCCGGCAATGTGAGTGTCGTGGATATCAATGGAAAAAGCGATACCGTACCGCCATTTGTAGAGTTCCCGGATGATCTGTTTACCTACGTGAAAATATCCAAGCAGGCAGATGTAGCGATTCGCGGAAAAGTAACCAATGAAGATATGCTCGATCGTGTTCGTCTCTCGATCAACAAAGCGCCCGTGAAGGTGGAGGCAGATGGCGCATTTGAGACCATCCTGCACTTGCCGGAAGGGCTCAATTACGTGGTCTACAGCGTACAGGATATGTACGGCAACACACGTCAGTTTACGCAAAGAGTGATCGTGGACACGACAGCCCCATTGCTGCAATTCCAGAATGACGGGACAGAGGATGTCGTTTTCGATGCCAATGCCAAGCAGGTCATGATACCGATCCGCTTCATGTACCGGGATCAAACCTACAAAGGTCAGGTCAGTCTGAATGGGCAAATCATCTCAAGCTTTGAGGAAGATCAACTGGAAAAGCCAGTCCAAAAGAATGTGACGCAGACACTGGCACTCAAGCAAGGAGAAAACCGGATACTCATAGAAGGGAAGGATGGAGCAGGCAACCAGAGCGCTTTGGTCGTTTATGGATATGTAGATGCCAACGCAGGGTCAGTTGTCTTGAATCAAGGAGAGCAGCGTTTTACGTATCAGGCGAGAGCAAGCGCAGCTCCTACCGTATCCATCGCCCAAAAGCAGGTAGAAGCAAAGTCGGGTGATACCGTTGCCATTCATGGGAAAGCGACAGGGACGGGCAGTGTTTCCTTGACAGGCACTTACGGCGATCGAAAGCTGCAGGCAGATATCAACGATCGGGGCGAATTCCGGATTATCGTGGATCAGGTTCTCGACGGCAAACACAAGCTTTCGCTTCAAGCAAAAGATGCTCTGGGTCGCGAAGCCCGAGCCGAAGTGTTGGTGCAAGGCAAAAAGCGGTAAGGAGGCACCCGGGGTAGCGTATGTTCATGCTATATCCGGGTGTTTTCATTTTTGGAGGAAAAAGTATGTTTTACCACGGCATAAAATGGGAATATGTGTGTAGGGAGTATCCGTTGCTTTCCCCTAGAAGAACGGTGAATGCCAAAAAAGAGGAACAAATGTTGGATCGCCTGCATTTGATTCAGCAATTTGGGCTTGAGCCGATCCATTTGCTGGAAGACGATGACAGCTATCCTCCAGAACGTTGCATTCAGGAGTGCCTGGCGTTTGGGGATACCGTATTTATGTTTAAGCGGCTTCGCCTGCCGATGTGGCAGTTGAGCAGTCACGAAGTTGGGGTAGAGGTACTGGATTTGCGAACATGCTCCTACATTTTTACTAGTTTGCATGAGGCCAAAGTAGAGGAGCTTTTTCCGAGCATTCCATGCTGGAGGGACCAAATTCCTATAAAGTTTTGTTGAATGGCTTGCTTCTGCCAAAAATCGACATTATGATAAGGCTTATAGAAAGACAATTGCCCGGGAAAGGAAGATTGCTTAAATGAAAGACCATGACTTTTTGGATCCATTCCTAGAATCTGCAACGTCCGTGATTCAGCAAGTTTGCAATGTAGGCATATCTCGTGGGGAAATGGCTGAAAAGGAGTGGATTTATCCGGAGAATCATACCTGGATACGGATCGGAATGACGGGTCAGCTGCAAGGAACAGTCTTTTTCGGACTGCAGGAAGAATTGGCTTTGCGCATTGTGTCTGCCATGATGGGTGGCTTCCCTATTCAGGAAATGGATGAGATGAGCAAAAGTGCCATATCCGAATTGGGCAATATGATTTCAGGGAATGCAAGTACAATCCTCTCCAATCGAGGAGTAACCGTTGATATTACCCCGCCGCTTTTCTTGTTTCAGGATGATATGCAAGGAATATCGGGGACAGCATTATCCGCACCCTTGGATCTTCATGATATGGGACGGATGGAAATTCAGATGGTGGTAATAGACTAAGAGACGGCTGAGACCGTCTATTTTTTATACAGTAAGAATTTATAAGATTCTGATCCAGTATAAGTGAAACTAAGGCTCCACCGCAAAGCTTGGCGGCGCCAAGTTTTCTAATGCAGAAAAGCAATGACTTTTTCGAATGATTGACGACCCTCTTTCTCATGCTTTATCGTGATACTCATAAATGTTAGAAAATGGAGAACGGCATTTGTGTGAGGGGGATGTAACAGTGGAAGATTTCGGTTTTGGCGGTACGATCCTTTCCTTAAAAGAGCGTGGACGGACAAAGGATCGGTGGCTCAAGCACAGACTGGAGACGCTCCTGCCTGCAATCATGGACAAGCATCAGTTGGACGTATGGGTCATCGTCGGGAGGGAATACCACGAGGATCCCATCATGGAAACCTTGTTCCCTGCGGCTGTTGACAGCTCGCGTCGACTGACGATTTTTGCTTTCTTTTTAAACCAGGACAAAACGGTGAGCCGGTATGTCCTTCATGCCAATCCTGCCTACGATCCTTTTTACGAGCGGGTATGGAAGCCTGGGCGCGAGGATCAGTGGGAGTGTCTTGGGCGAATCATTCGGGAGAGAAGCCCGAGACAGATTGGTGTGAATACATCCAGCCAATACAGCTTTTGCGATGGACTTACTCATACATTCTACGAGAAGCTGATCGGCGCAGTAGGCAGTGAGCTTGCGGCCAACGTAGTCAGCGCACAGAGCGTTGCACTCGACTGGCTGCAGATCCGGAGTGAGGAAGAGCTGATCGCTTATCCGACGATCGCAGAAACAGCAAGATGCCTCGCACAAGAAGCTCTCTCGAATAAAGTGATACACCCTGGAATTACGACAACGAACGATGTAGTGGACTGGATCCGGCAGCGGGTCAGCGATTTGGGGATTCTTACATCCTTTTACCCAACGGTGGACGTCGTGAGAAAAGACGGTGATCGCTTGGAAGGGGTCATCATCGTACCAGGGGATATCGTGCATATCGATTTTGGCATTCATTATCTGGGACTTGCGACAGACACACAGCAGCTGGCTTACGTACTGCGTGCGGGTGAGAGGGAAGTGCCAGAGGGCTTGCAGGCTGCGATGCGTACAGCCATTCGGTTTGAGGACATCCTGGCAGAAAATTTCGTAGAAGGCCGCACAGGCAACGAGATCTTCACTGCGAGCATGCAGCAAGCAAAAGCGGAAGGCATACAGCCGATGATTTACTCTCACCCGATCGGCAATCATTGTCATGCGGCTGGTCCCTTGATCGGGATGTACGACAGACAGGAAGAGATACCGGTACGTGGGGACTTGGCGCTGCAAAACAACACGTGCTACGCAATGGAGTTCAATATCCGGCAGTACATTCAGGAATGGGATCAGGAAATCTCGCTCTATATGGAAGAGCCCGTTTCCTACATCCATAACAAGCTGCACTACCTGGCAAAAAGACAGACAGCTTTTTACGTAATTCGCTGATTTCGCGGATAGGCCACCTCCCCTTTTCCTCTCGAGAAGTCTTCTATTTGGGGCTTCGCTTTGGGGAGAAAGGGGATTTTTCTTGACTATTATTCCAATCTATTATCTGAAATATAAAAAAACATAAAATATTTTTGATTGTCTGGATGAATTTTTTTAGATAGTGTATTGTTGGATTAGCAAGGGGGTATGAATGCTTGTCATATGTGAAACAACTGCTGGGAATGTTCTTCCTGGTCATTGCCGTCTGTGGCGGGCCGTTCATGTTGTATACGGTAAAAGAAGAGATTGTGTTTGCACCTGAAAATGTCGTGGTGCACACGGTGTATCTGATCCAGCAAATCGCTGGGGGCTCTCTGGGAACCTATTATTTGGGAGAAAATGAGAGAAGCATAGCCGAGGACATCGTGCCGTTCGCCATCAGTACGTTTGAACTGCTCTTTTCCAGTGTTTTGATCGCCGTAGTCGCAAGTCTCGTGTTTGGTTTGTTTTTGCAGCGTTTTCGCATCGTGCGGCATCTTCAAAAAGGATTGAATCTGCTCGCGACGATTCCGGACTTTATTCTGATTTTTGTGTCGATTCTAGCAGCGATTGGATTTTACAAGATGACCAACATACGGATTATTACGTTATCTCCTACGAGCGATTCTGCCAACAGCTGGTTCCCGATGACTCTGCTTGCGATTGGCCCTACGATTTTTCTCATGAAAGTCATCAGCTTGAAATATACCCAGATCGGCGGAGAGGACTACATCAAGACGGCCCTGGCAAAAGGGATGGGAGTCTGGCATGTCCTCATTCACCACGTATACAAGAATATTAAGCCCTTTCTCTTGGCTGACTTGAAAAAAACAATCGCCATTACGGTAGCCAACCTGTTTATCGTCGAATACCTGCTCAATGTAGTAGGGCTGACGCGGTTCATTTTCAGCAAAAGCGGAGCGTATCAATTTAACGCAGCTGTCATGGGGCTATTAGGCATCATCTTTTTGTCCATTCTCGTCTATCTCCTGATCCGCGTGATCTTGTACCTGTTCGAACGCGCGGTCGTTTACAAGTAGGCGGTACTCTTATTGTCATGAGTGAGGTTTTTCTATGCAAAAACGAATGAATTGGTCGCTATGGATGGGGGCTTTCCTGGTGCTGCTCCTGCTCATTGTCGGAGTGATCGGGCCTTACGTGGCTCCCTATGAACTGGACTTTCAGGAAAAGCTGCGCAATGAAGTGGTAGGCGGCAAGACGGTCATCATTTCGCCACCGCTGCCCCCGTCAGATGAACATGTTTTCGGGACGGACAAGTGGGGCTACGACATGCTGACGCTGCTCCTGCACGGGGCTCCTTATACGGTATTTGTTACACTGGCGATAGCTTTAGTCCGCTTGGTGATCGGTATGGGGATCGGATTGTACATCGGTGTGCAGGACAAGCCGCAGCGCTGGTGGCTGGCGATTGAAAATGCTTGGAGCTACATGCCGATCTTCATCCCCGTATATTTCCTGCTCAAAGGTGTCAGCATCAACCCACTGATGCCGACGTCAACGCTGGTAGCCCTTTTTATTGGCGTCGTGGCTGTTTTGGGAGCGCCGAGTGTAGCCTCCTCTATCCGGCAAAAAACAGAGCAAATCAAGGAGACGCAGTACGTCTTGGCTGCGACATCGCTGGGGGCGGGCAGAGAGCAAATCATTTTTCGACATATCGTTCCGCATTTAAAAGAGCAGCTCATCATCATTCTCGTCACGGAGATGGTGGCGATCATGACCTTGATGGGGCTGTTGGGCATGTTTGATCTCTTCGTTGGCGGTACGAAAATGACGATGGATCCAGTGCTGTACCACTCCATCACCCATGAATGGGCAGGGCTGCTCGGGTCGTATCGCGGATTTGTATACAGCAACTACACGTGGATTTTTCTCACGCCGCTGGTGGCGTTCGTCTGGGCGATCGGTTCTTTTACCTTGCTGGCAAAAGGACTGCGGGAAAAGTTCGAACAGACGTATCATCGGACACCGTTTATCTAAAAAGGTAAGGACAAAAAGCTCGGGATCTTTCGCGGATCCGGAGCTTTTTTTGTGGAGGAGCGCTGTGTAGCAATGACCATGAAAGGGAGACCAATGCAAAAGGATACAGCACTTCATGAAAACATTCCGCATAAATAAAAAAAACCTCCCTTCCGACCTAGGGAAGAAAAGGGAGGCTGGGTGGACTGGGCTCAAATCTCTAGTTCACCAAGTCGAACGAGTTCGACTACTGCTTGAGATCGACCTTTTACACCTAATTTTTGCATAACATTGCTAATGTGATTGCGTACAGTCTTTTCACTGATGAAGAGTTGTCCGGCAATCTCTTTGGTTGTCTTATCTTGGACCAAGAGTTCAAACACTTCTCTTTCGCGATTCGTTAACAACGGCTTGGTTTGGTCGCTACCCTTCAATCGTGCCACCCCTCCTTGTGGGCTCTACAGGAACAAGGTTGAGGGATTACAGAGTCACCTTATCCTATGATGGGGGGTGGGTGATGGTGCCGGAATTTCAAGGATTTTAGGCTTTTGCCATACATCCTATTCAAAAAATGGGCAATGGGTTCCGAACACCTACATCTCTGCTGTCTCATTTTCAAGAACCATGTCTCGAGCCTTAGGTTCGTGCTTGATGAAATTTTATTGCATGTTCGGCAGGCGTCGCGAACACGTTGCAATTCTAGGACGACGATGGCCGCCAGTTTTCTCCAGCTCACGGAAAGGAGTCTGGCGTCGGAACCCAAGGCCAACACCGCCCCCGACACTTCAGTCTATTCACGTGATACCTGTACTGCTCCCGTTCTTTTTTGCTTTTTTTCAATCTTGTTTAACTAATTGGGACTTAAAAAGGGGGCGCATGCATCCCTCCTGTATTCCAAAGACGACTAGGAAAGATCCCTCCCTAAAAAACTCTAAACCTATTCGGGAGGTTTCCAGTCCTGCGAATATTTAATACTTGTTGCAGCTTAATCGGCTGCTCGACATGATGATGGAGTGGACCTCGAAGCCGAGGGCTCTTTCCACATCAGCAATACTTCTGCTTATCCGAATGATCCGAAAGGTGCCTTTAAAATATGTTTCTTGAGAATAAAACGAAAGTTGCACCTCTGCCGTTTGAGCGGAATCGTAAGCTTTCGGGTTCGTCAAAGATTCTCTCTGTATTGCGGATCGCCCTATTGCCGCGAAAAATCCTGATCCTTCCACGAAAGTTTTCGTCACTTTATAGCGTAAGCCTTGGAAGACGTAGTTGAGTCTTGCGCATAGTTGTTCTGTTCCCCCTTTTTTTCTACTTTTACACTATGCTTAATAGCAGACAGGGGGGACTACCATCACGCTTGTCTTCATAAATAGTCATTTTCAATAGCGACTACCTTTTCCAGATTTACACGATAGGTTTCTCTTGAAGAAGTGCGGTTCAAGCATCAACGCAGTGACATGGAATAAATACCAGAATGAAAACGGAAGTCTAGCAAGCAGGGGATGCCGGGAAAAAGTCGCACTTTTCATCGACAATATATGGGACAAGAAATGAAAAAAGTCACCCCTAGGTGCACACATGGGATCGCCCCCATGAAATGGGATCATCCGATGAAGCTCCAGGGGTGACTTTTTACGTTTCTACATACCGTCCATAATCCGGCACGGCGACGCGATCGAGATCGGCGGCCAGCTTTTGTAAGCCAGAGGAGAGAGTCTCGCCTGATAATGGAGGACCGTGACCCGTAATCGCTACAGATGGTTGGAGGTCCGCTAGTCTCCGAACCGAATCTCGAGCCGCTACCCAATCCGTCGTGAAGTAGCGGGGCGGACCGCTTATTTCCGGTAACTGCGTCAATACCTGAAAAAGGGAATCCTGTCTGACGGCAATAAAAGCATCGCCAGCGATCAAGGCGCGGTCCTTTTCCCTGAAAAACGAGACGTGCCCAGGAGAGTGTCCAGGCGTATGAATCCAGCGCCAGCCCGCTAGTCCGGGGATGCTCCCATCGTCTGGAAGCTTTTTCAGAGGCTTGCCTACTGTGATGGCTTCGTTTGGAAAAAGCGAGGACAGCTTGGCGACCAATCCTCCTTCAACAGTGAAATCTGCTTCCGGATAATTCTGTTCCCGTGTCAAATAGGGGAATTCCTTTTCATGGGCATAGACAGGCACATTCCAGAAACCACCCGTTAGGTTCATCCACTTGGCCGATAAAGCAGACGTTTACGACCTGAATGCAAAGGCAGTACAAGTCCGGTGTGACATTTTGACCGAGACCGCTCGAGAGGGAAGTGACGGGAATAAAGGGGCATATCTTGACCTCCAGCAAGCTACTACCTACATGGGTTACTCTTTACTAAGTCTGGAAGAAATATGACATGTACCTGATTCCCTCCTACCTTCGTATCACCTATTGACACATCCTGCGATGAGGTTTATATTTTGACTGACAAAAAAGTCAATAAAAAAAGCACGGGAGGGGAAGTGCGCGTGCCCCGCACAAAAGAGCAAAACGAAGAGATACGTCTTCGCAGAAAAGAAGCGATCATGAAGGGCGCATTGAGCGTCTACGTGGAAAAAGGATATGCAGCGGCTGATATCGGGGATGTTGCGGAGCGCGCCGGTGTCGCTCGGGGGCTCGTGTACTACTACTATAAGGACAAACGATCGTTGTTTCGCGATTTGTTCACGCATATGTTTCAAATGTCCAACACACATACGCAAAACCATTTTGCCAAAGAGGGGACAGCGATCGAGCTGTGCCGGGCATTTGCGAACAGCATGTATCTTTCTCTGTTTAAAAACTCTGAGCACGTGATGTTCTTTTTTCGAATGCGTTTTGATCTGCCGGAGTTGTTTGCACCAGAGGAGCTGCAGACGGGCCTTTGGCGGGACAATAATATGCGCACCGTAGCGCAAACGCTTGAAAAGGGAATGGAAGAAGGCCATGTCCGGCGCATGTCACCTGATCTCTTGGTCGAGCAATTCTGGGGAACGATGATGAGCGGCATGCTTTTCTTGTACAGAAAAAGGGAGGCTTTGCTGCAAGAAGGGAAAAGCCTGGACGAGATGCGAGAGCTTCTTTCGAGTGAGATCCAAGACGCGACAGACACGTGCGCGGCGACGATCCGTTCGGATATGCTCTCCTAGTCCATTACTAATCATACCGGAGGGTGAGACCTTTGCTTAAGTTAATGAATTTCCTGCGGCCTTACCGGTATATGGTCGTGATGACCATGGTATTTGTGCTGCTGCAATCCATAGCGAACCTGTACCTGCCAACGTTGATGTCCGATATCGTCAATGAAGGTATTGTGCACGAAAATACAGCCTATATCTGGAAGATTGGCGGCTTGATGCTGATCGTATCGGCAGTTGGAGCTGCACTGTCTGTTGCCGCCAGCTATTTGTCATCCTGCGCTGCGTCTGGATTCGGCAAGAGACTTCGCAGCAGCGTATTTAGCCACATCGAAAAATTCACGCTGCAGGAATTTGACACACTCAGTACGGCTTCCTTGATAACAAGGACGACCAATGATATTACACAAGTCCAGCAAGTACTTAACATGATGCTGCGGATGATGGTGATGGCGCCGATGATGTGCATCGGTGGGATTATCATGGCTTTGTCCAAGGATGCGCATCTGTCTCTGGTGATTATCGTCGCGATCCCGATCCTCGCTTTGGCGATTTTTTGGATTGGATCGAAAGGGATTCCGTATTTCAAAGCGATGCAAACGAAAATAGACCGACTGAATCTCGTCCTGCGCGAATACTTGACAGGTATCCGGGTGGTACGGGCTTTCAACCGGACAGAGCATGAGCAGAATCGATTTAATGACGCCAATGAGGACGTCACGGCAACAGCGATCAAAGCCAATCAGATCATGGCGGGAATGATGCCTGTCATGATGCTGATGATGAATGTGACTTCGATTGCCATCATCTGGTTCGGAGGACTGCGAATCAGTACGGGACATATGCAAGTAGGCGATTTGATGGCCTTTTTGCAGTATGCCATGCAAATCCTGTTCTCGCTGATGATGGCCTCCATGATGTTTAGCATGCTGCCGAGGGCTTCTGCTTCTGCCTTGCGCATCCATGAAGTGCTCGCGACAGCTCCGGTCATTCTGGACAGGGAGCAGACAAAAGAAGCAGAAAAGAATTCACGAGGACACATTACATTCGATCAAGTGACGTTTCGCTACCCGGGTGCAGAGAAGCCTGCTCTGTCCGGGATATCCTTTACCGCAAAAGCAGGGCAGGTTACGGCGATTATCGGTGGGACCGGGGCCGGAAAAACGACCCTCGTCAGCCTGATTCCCCGCTTTTACGATGTAGAAAGCGGCAGTGTTCGAATGGGCGAGACCGACGTGCGGGACATGCCGCAGAGTACCCTTCGCTCCAAAATCGGCTTCGTTCCGCAAAAGGCACTCCTGTTTACGGGGACGATCGCGGACAACATTCGCTACGGAAAAGAGGACGCAACCGACGAAGAAGTCAAACATGCTGCGAAGGTCGCACAGGCTTCTGACTTTATCGCTGGCATGAAAGACGGGATTCAAACGATCCTGGCGCAGGGCGGAGCGAATTTGTCCGGGGGGCAAAAGCAGAGGCTCTCTATCGCACGTGCTCTCGTCCGCAAGCCAGAGGTTTATATTTTCGATGACAGCTTTTCCGCCCTGGATTACAAGACGGATGCCAACCTGCGCGCTGCTCTGAAGGAAGAGATGGGGGAAGCAGCTGTCCTTATTGTAGCGCAACGTGTGAATACGGTAATGGATGCTGACCAGATCATCGTGCTGGAGGAAGGCGAAGTTGCAGGGATCGGAACACACAAAGAGCTTCTTTCGACCTGTAGCGTCTATCAGGAGATCGTTACATCCCAGCTGACAGAGGAGGAAATCGCATGAGTGAAGAACAACGGCGCACACCTCCAGGGCCAGGGCCAGGCCCTCGGCCAGGGGGATTTGGTGGACCCGGGATGATGACGATGCCAGGGCAAAAGGCAAAAAACTTCAAGGGAACGCTTGGGCGCTTGCTTCGTTACTTGAAGCCGTACCGCTGGAAGCTGATCGTCGTATTTTTGACAGCAGCGCTCAGTACGGTTTTCAGCATCGTAAGCCCGAAATTGCTGGGACACGCAACCACGACGATTTTCGAGGGCTTCATGGGAAAAGTAAAAGGCGTACCGGGAGCAACCTTTGATTTTGCCGCAGTCTGGCAGATCGTTTTGGTATTGATCGGATTGTACTTGTTTTCGGCGCTTTTTGCCTATATCCAGCAGTTTTTAATGGCAGGCATCGCCCAGAAAGTCGTCTACACCCTGCGCAAGGAAGTCAATGAAAAGCTGGCCCGGCTGCCTTTAAAATACTTCGACGGCCGCACGCATGGGGAAGTGATGAGCCGCGTCGTCAACGATGTGGATACGATCAGCAGCACGCTGCAGCAAAGCTTGACGCAGATGATCACCTCTGTCATCACATTGATCGGTGTCATCATCATGATGCTGACGATCAGTCCGTTGATGACCTTGATTGTACTTGTGACCATTCCGCTCAGCTTTGTCGTGATCAAGCAGGTGGCGTCGCGTTCGATGCCACATTTTAAAGGGCAGCAGCAAGCGCTCGGGGCATTGAATGGCCACGTCGAGGAAATGTACACAGGGCACAAGATCGTAAAAGCCTTCGGACGTGAAAAGAGAGCGATGGAGAAATTCGATGCCATCAATGAAAAGCTGTACGAGTCGGGCTGGAAGGCTCAGTTCATTTCGGGGATCATGATGCCGCTCATGATGTTTGTAGGAAACATCGGCTATGTTCTCGTCTGTGTAGTTGGCGGTGTGCTCGTCACCCTCGGCAGCATTGCCATTGGGGATGTCCAGGCATTTATCCAGTACGCCCAGCAGTTTTCCCAACCCATCACACAAGCAGCCAACATCGCCAATATTATTCAATCCACGCTCGTATCAGCTGAGCGGGTCTTTGAGATCCTCGATGAATCGGAGGAATCCGAGGATGCAGTTTCGCGTGCAGGGGCAACAGGGGTGGAAGGGCATGTACGGTTTGAGCATGTTTCATTTGGGTACAAGGAAGGCGAGACGCTCATTCAAGACATGAACATCGACGTGAAGCCCGGCATGACTGTAGCGATCGTAGGACCGACCGGAGCAGGGAAAACGACGCTGGTGAATCTGCTCATGCGCTTCTATGAGATCCAGGGCGGAACGATCACGATCGATGGGCAGGACATCCGCAGCATGCCGCGGGGAGAGCTACGAAGCCAGTTCGGTATGGTGCTGCAGGATACATGGCTGTTTAATGGGACCATTCGGGAAAATATCGCCTATGGACGAGCGGGAGCGAGTGAAGCGGAAATCGCGCAAGCCGCGCGGGCAGCGCATGTCGATCATTTCGTGCGCACGCTGCCTGACGGATACGAGACGATTTTGAATGAGGAAGCCTCGAACATTTCCCAGGGACAAAAACAGCTTTTGACAATCGCCAGGGCATTTCTGGCTGACCCTGCCATCCTGATTCTCGATGAAGCAACCAGCAGCGTGGACACGCGAACAGAACTACTGATCCAAAAGGCAATGGAGGGTCTCATGGAGGGCAGAACGAGCTTCGTCATCGCTCACCGGCTCTCGACGATCCGCGATGCAGACTTGATCCTTGTCATGAATCAAGGAACAGTGATCGAGCAAGGAAATCATGAACAGCTCCTGGAAAAGGGCGGCTTTTACGCAGATTTGTACAACAGCCAGTTTTCACAAGCACAGCAAGTCGGATAAGCAAAAGAGAGACCACCCTGAAAAGCGCAGGGTGGTTTTTGCTTTAGTATTCGCACACTTCTAGGCGGTTTCCATCGAGATCATAGAAAACAAAGTATTTCGCTCCCCACTCGGCGATCTCTTCGACCTTTACCTGATGGGAAACCAAGTGCTGATAGGCTGCTTCTGCACTGGGTGCGTAAAAGTTGAAGGCGCAATGTCTGGGAGTAAATTCGTTCTCATCGCTGGTCAGGAACAAGGTGATGGACGTATCGGAGAAGGTCACACTTTGGTACTCTCCTTTCTCGCTTCGCCAGCCGGGAGTACCCCCCAGCACCGTGACGTACCAATCCAGTGCACGATCGACATCTCGGGTGGGGACAAAAACGGTATCAATGCGTTTGAAAAAAGCAGACATGGCTGCAGCTCCTTTTCGTGACGGATTTTCATCAAAGGATTCTTTCACATGGAAGCTTCTGTTAAAGTGAGAGAAATCCTTTCTAGCAAGTAAAAATCGAGAAAAAAGAAGCAATCAGCTGATCGGCTTTTTTTGTTTTGGGAAGAACGCACAGGTGCCAGCGGGTTTCGCGGCGGGCTTGTACGAGGGGGAAAATGTGTGTGATATTGGGCTTGGGATGAAGCCAGAGCTTACGGGACTTGGACTTGGGGCTGCTTTCATGAAGCGAGGAATGGAGTTTGCTGTAAAGCACTATGCACCGAGTCAGCTGAGATTGAGTGTAGCTGCTTTTAACAAGCGAGCGATCCGTTTGTACGAAAAGATGGGCTTTCAGGAAGTAGGATCCTTTCCAAGCAAAGAGACTGTTTTTTTGGTCATGAACGTAGAGCTCTAGAAATGCGGAAAGACCTCCCGACGGCAGCCAATGAGCAGTCGGGAGGTTATTTGTATGTTCGTAGGCAGGAGAAAAGCAGTCCTACAAAATCATGCTTTCCAAGTCGCTTGCCACATTGGTAACAAGCTCATAGCCATCCTTCGTGATGATGACGGTGTCGGAGTGGCGGAATCCACCCAATCCGGGAACGTAAAATCCAGGCTCAACGGTAAAGACCATCCCCTCCTGCAAGAGGGCCTTCTCATCAAATCGGAAAAAGGGAGGCTCATGAATATCCAATCCCATGCTGTGTCCCGTGCGGTGAATCGCATAATCGCCAAAGCCTGCATTTTGAATGACAGCGCGAGCAGCGAGGTCAACGTCACACATAGGTACTCCTGCCTTGATTGTGGCAAAGGCAGCCTGCTGAGCGGCTAGCATGACGGAAAAAGCTTCTTTTTGACTGTCGCTGGCTTCCCAGGAAAAGCAGGTTCGTTCACACTCCGCGATATAGCCGTTTAGCACAACGTGGTGAGTGTGGATCAGGATGTCTCCTTTCTCCAGCCTGCGCGTATTGGAATATACGTGAGGCATGACTGTACGCACTACTCCAGATGGGGTCATTGCATTTACGGCTGCAATGGTATTCGGGTAAAGACGAGAGACCTCTTCGAGAGCGGCTCGATGTCCCTGCTGATCAATCTCAAGCTCAGTGACGCCGGGGGCTACTGCTTCTAGAGATGCGCGAACAGCCAGGCTGACCATTTTTCCTGCGGAACGTAAAAGATCTAATTCTTCGGCATCTTTTACGACGCGTGCACCCAGGAGATCATCCGAAACATCGACCAGCTCCCAGCCTGCCTCTATCAATGCTTTTTCTACCTTTATGGAAACGGCGTTGAACTCGACGCCTAATTTTCCACCAGGCACGCTTGCCTGCAAGTATGACAGGAGGGAGGTGACAGGGTTCGTTCCTTGGTGTGCCTGCTCGGGATGCTCGTAATACACGATGACACGATCCACCCGGGCAACGTGACGAGCGTGTTCTTCCTCTAGCCCAGGCACGATAAAAGCGCTTTCCTTTTGGGAGAGAACATAAAAGAGCGGACGGGAATACGTGATGGCTTTATAGCCACTTACATAATGCTGGCTGGTAGGAGAAGATAGCACGATGGCCGTAAGTTGGTGCTTGTTCATTAGTTGTTGCATCATTTCCAGACGTTTTGGATGTGACATGATTGTCCTCCTATACTATCGTTTTATCGTACAGTGATCAGGAATGGGGTGTCGCTGCAAAAAGCTTCTTGGTCTTGCCAAGGTACAGTCCCATGACGAGTGAAACGAGATTTCCCACAATTTAATAAGCAAAAGCGATCTCATAAGACCCATGAAAGGCTTGGATCAGGGCTCCCATGATAGCTGGCGTTAGGAAAGGAGGCGTAGACCTGCGTCCAGCAAGTTGATCTACCTGACATTCATGAGGTAGGAGGGAACCCAACTGCGTGAGGATAACGCCGAGGATCCCCATGAGAGATACGTGTTTCGCCACCGGATCAGCTATTACTGAATTTGAAGTTCAGCTTGTCTGATGAGGGATATTCCTAGTATAAAAAGGTATCTGCAATTGCGGAAATATTTGAAAAAAGGGATAATGATACCTTTAAAGTATAAGAGGGTGGGGGGAGCTTGCTGTGGAACTCAGACATATCCGTTATTTTCTGGCACTAGCCGAGGAACTGAATTTCAGTCGTGCGGCAGAACGATTGCATATCGCTCAACCGCCGCTCAGCAGGCAGATTCAGCAGCTGGAGGACGAGGTGGGTGTTCCTTTGTTCTACCGTAACAAGCGTCGGGTGGAATTGACGAATGCGGGTAAAGCATTTTTGGAAAAGGCGTTTGAGATGATCGATTTGGTAGAGGATGCATGCGATACAGCCCGGATGGCAGCCAGAGCGGAGCACGGAAAGCTCATTATTGGTTTTACAGGCACGGCTGAAAATCTTTTGCCTCTCCTATCCGACTATCGAAGGAAATACCCAGAAGTCAGTCTGAATCTCCAGCTGATGGGGACTACTGCGCAAGTCGCAGCACTCCAAGAAAAACGAATCGATGTCGGGATTCTCACTCCGCCGGTTACCAATGAAGAAATACTGGTAACGAAATTCCAGAATCCCCCATTGGGAGTTGTCTTACCCGCGAATCATCCGTTGGCGGAAAGAGGTGGGCCTGTCGCTATCGCGGAACTTGCGGAAGAATCCTTCGTGATTACACCGCGTTCGATCGGGCAAGGCTTTTATGATTCCGTGACCAGGATTTGTCACGATGCTGGCTTTTCTCCCAAAATTACGGTGGAGACTCATGATATGCCGACCGTTTTTGCTCTCGTATCTGCCGGCATGGGGATATCCTTGACCCCTCTCATACGGACTCGGGCGAGTGGTGTGGTGTTTCGAGAGCTGGCCGAACGGGCTGTGGCTACAGAAGGGGGAATTGCGTACAGGAAGGGCGAGAAGTCGGAGGTCCTGCATTCCTTTTTGGAGATGTTTTGGGAGTTTATTTCCAATCGTGCCGTTTAGTCTTTTTATCTGCCATGCCTCGACGCGATTATTGGCCTTTCGACTTATAGGGTTTCTCCCTGTCGATCATGTATGATGGTGATATGGTACCATTTGGCAAGAAAAAAGGCCGGGTGGGGGAGACAGAGGAAGGGTTGGAGTCACCGTATGCGTAACAAAAACAGGTTCGCGATCATCGTGGTCGCACTCATCGTCATCGCGGCGGCAGGCTTTGCGATCAGCCGGTTTTTTGGGGGAGTCTCGTATGCAGAAGGCTACCTGCACGAAGAAGAGAACCGCATGATCTACGCCAAAGTAACTCCTGTTCAGGAGCAGAGCCAAATAAAGGTAGAGGTCACCGACACGTATGTGGAGGAGAAAGACAGTGTTCCCGTTCTCAAGACGGCGTCCTATGTCTATAAGGGAAGCGCAGAGAACGGCAAACTGGCACTCACGTCCGCGCAGCAGCCGGCCAAGCCGGTCGAAGCGACTGTGACGGCGGACGAGCTGGTCTTCCAGGGACCTTTGGAGGAGGGAGGAGAAGCTCTACCGAAGCTGGTGGCGAGCCAGGACGTAGCCTATCAGAAGCAGCTTGCGGCCATGACTGCGCGCATTAATGAGCAGGCCGAAGTGAAGAAAAAAGAGCTGGAAGAGAAGCAGGCAAAGGAAGCGGCGCGGGTGGAGTTTGCCAAGAAGGTCGAGAAGACGGACAGGCTGGTTGCGGATCTGGTGGAGAACTCGCAGTATTTGACTGACCTGCAGTTTGCGGATGAAGCCTCGCTGTGCCAGGAACAGGTGACGGATATGCAGGGGCTTCTGGAAGAAGTCAAGCTGTACGCCGAGCAACCAGGGTTGCAACAGACCGAGTATGCGGTCATGAAAGAACATGTGAGTGCCATGGAGGTTCTCGTGGATGGCATAAAGGCGATGGATGCATCCATCAAAGACAAAAAGCAGCGCATGTCGGACATTATGAGCGTGATAGAAGCCGATCTGGCTGAAGTGAAGGCGACGTGGGAGGAGATCAAAACCAAAGGGGTGCCGAAGCCTGATGAGCGCCAAAAAGCGCAGGATAAGGCAGTGAGCACCGCTTCTGAAGCAATTACCCAAGCGAAGCAGCGTATGGCTGCCATCGACAAGCAGCAGGCATCCGCCGGGCAGAAGGCTGCGCAACTGTATAGCGAAGCCAATGCGCTCTTGACTAAGTCCAAGCCGAAATAAGACGAGGAGAACCCTTTTTTCTGCCGGTGTGGGCAGCGATCGCATATTTGACCCCTTTCTTCATAAACGGTACATTAGGAGTATAGTGATAACCGGGATGCTATACGTTATCGATGAGCAGCTCTCTGCAACAATGGATGAGGATAGGAAAGAGGGGAGTCAGCATGCAGGAACGTGGGCTGCGTAAGGATGCAGAGGAACGCCGTCAGGTAATCTTGGCAAAGGCGGCGAGACTATTCGCGGAGCACGGCGTGCAGAACGTCAGCATGCGTCAGATCGCGCGCGAGGCGGGCGTCGGCCAAGGCACGTTGTACCGAAGCTATACCAATAAAGGAGAACTGTGCTGGGATTTGATCGAGGAAAGCTGCGTCCAGAACTATGCCAGGATGAACGACTACTTGGACGAGCATAAGATGAGACATTCCCTTAAGGAACGGCTCGAAACCGTGCTGTTGTATCATCTGGAATCGCTGGAGACCCATTCTTCTGTGCTTGCTGCCATTCAGGCGAGTGGAGGGGGAGAGGATCAGGGAGGCCTTCCGTTTTATTCGGAGCATTACGAGGCCATCCACGAGGTCTTGGTCCGGCTGTTGAAGGAGCGGCAGGCGTCTCATACGTCGCGCCTTCCGGATCCCATATTCCATGCGGATGCAATTATGGCGACTTTAAGGCCAGATGTTTATATTTTCCTGCGGGAGCATCGCCAACTCTCGCCAGAGGACATCAAGCTTCGACTGTACCAGACGTTCGTCGAGCCCTTGTTTTAAACCAGTACATGCTGCGCATGAGCCAATTGCTCTGTGCGGCTTTTTTTTTTCTAACAGGCGTGTAGCTGCCTGTAAGTTCGGCTTTGCATAAAACTTTGGTTGCACTGGCGACAAACGAAATGAATACCATTTGACAAATGGACCGTAGTCCGGTTATTGTTGATTGCATAAGCGGAACGTGGTCCGATTAATGAGTGCACCGATAAAGGCTGACTTCTCGTCAAGATCGATGACCTATGGACCATGAACCGACTTATAAAAACCGTGACAGGAGAGATGATGATGAGTACAGACATTCAACATAAAATTGGAGTCGGCATAATCGGTGCCAGCCCGAATAATCCGGGATGGGCGGTAGGGGCTCATATACCCGCGATTCGGAAATTGCGTGATTACGAACTGGTAGCCGTCAGCACGAGCAATCACGAATCCGCAGTTGCGGCTGCACGCGAATTTGGCGTATCGGCATTCGATAACTACAAGGAACTGATAGAACATCCTGGTGTCGATCTCGTGGTCATCGCAGTCAAAGTACCGCACCATTACGAAATCGCTCGCGCGGCGATCGAGGCTGGTAAGATGGTTTACAGCGAATGGCCGCTCGGCATGAATACAAAAGAAGCCGAGGAATTGGCCAAGCTGGCCGAAAGTGCTGGCGTCCGTACGATTATCGGCTTGCAAGCGCGGTTTTCACCGGCCATTCGCTATGCCCGTGATCTCGTTGTAGATGGCTACGTGGGGGAGGTGTTGTCGACGGCTCTTTCCGGCACGGCGTTGATCTGGGGACCAGCCAGTCCGTCCAAATTCGATTACATTTACGACGTGAATGGCGGGGCGACGATGTTGGCTTCTGTGGGACTGCACGCCATCGACGGACTGATTTTCGTGCTAGGAGAGTATGAGTCTCTCGTAGCAAAGCTGGTGGTGCGCCATCCGGAGGTAACGCTCACGGAGACCGGGGACAAGCTGCAGGTCACTGCTCCCGATCATCTGGCCGTAGCCGGAACGCTTACAGGCGGTGCGCTTGCGACGGTACTTTACCGAAGCGGCACGTCCCGAGATGTCGATCTTCGCTGGGAGATTGTTGGCACGAAAGGCGAACTAGTCATTACAGCGGACTTCAACGGCAACATCCAAAATACGGAGCTTAAGCTGAAAGGCGGACAAGGCGAAGAGAAGTCGCTTCACGAGATCGACATTCCGGAACGCTATACGGCCATTCTCAAAGATCTTCCCGAAGGACCGGCTCGGTACAGCAACATTGCTCAAGTCTACGAGAGCCTGGCCGAGGATATCCGAGAAGGGACACGCCTGACGCCAGATTTCGCCCACGCCGTGAAGCGCCACCGCTTATACGATACGATCATGGCCGCATCCCGTACGGGGGCAGAGCAGTACGTGGACGCCTCGAACGAATGACGATCGGTCATACAGCTTCATGTAAAAAACGGTAAAAAAATTACATTCATTCCATTTGGGATGCAACGACAGGAGTGGTCAACATGGTGATGGACAAAGAGAATCGCAAGAAGGAGATACTTGACGCCTATCATTTTCGGCATGCGACGAGACAGTTCGATCCTCGAAGTAGCATTCCGGAGGATGATTTCCAATTCATTCTGGAAACGGGGAGGCTGTCGCCGAGCTCGAACGGCTTAGAGCCCTGGAAATTTCTTGTCGTCCAGAATGAGGAATTGAGGGCGGAGTTAAGAGAGCATGCTTATGGGGCGTACCGGCAACTGGATACGGCAAGCCACTTTGTCGTCGTGCTGGCTAGGAAAGGCCTCACTTACGACTCCCCTTACGTCATCAAACAACTGACCGAGGTCAAGGGAATCCCAAGAGACGTTTTTGACGGGATGGCTGACCCGTGGAAGATGTTTTTCGAAGACTTCCAATTGCAAGAAGAGAAGGCGATATTCGATTGGGCCGCAAAGCAGACATACATTGCCATGGGCAACATGATGACGGCCGCCGCGATGATCGGCATCGATTCATGTCCGATCGAAGGGTTCGCTCCTGCCGAGATCGACCGCATACTCGATCGACATGGCCTACTGGGTGGCGGCGAATTCGGCGTCAGCGCCATGATCGCGTTTGGTTATCGCGCCATCGAGCCGCGCGCAAAAACACGGCGGACGATCGATCAAGTCACCAGGTGGATTCGGTAAGCTTTAGGAATTCCTTATACCGGAAATGGGGTTTTCATATCGACTTACTTGTATTATCCTAGGGAAAAGACAGACTGATTCGAGCAGTTCGCGTCTTCCCAGGAGGTTCCTATGAGCGTCTATCAGAATATAACCGACTTGATTGGAAATACCCCTCTCGTACGCCTCAACCGCATCGTGCCGCCTGGCGCAGCGGAGGTGTACGTGAAGCTGGAAAAGTTCAATCCATCCGGCAGCGTCAAGGACAGGGCAGCCTACAACCTGATCTTGACCGCGGAGCAGGCAGGGTTGATTCAGCCAGGTGATACCATCATCGAGCCAACCAGCGGCAATACGGGTATTGGCCTTGCGATGAACGCAGCGGCGAAAGGCTACAAAGCGATTTTGGTCATGCCGGACAACATGTCCAAGGAGCGAATCAACCTGCTGAAAGCCTACGGGGCACAGGTGGTATTGACCCCAAGCGAGCTGAGAATGCCAGGAGCTATTGCCAAAGCGGAGGAGCTGAGAAAGGAAATCCCGCGCAGCTTTATCCCCCAGCAGTTTGAGAACAGGGCGAATCCCGACATCCACCGTGTCACAACGGCGAAAGAAATCTACGAGCAGATGGATGGAAAGCTCGATGCATTCGTGGCGACTGCAGGTACGGGCGGGACGATTACCGGGACAGGGGAAGCATTGCGCGAAAAGCTGCCGGAGCTGTATATCGCTGTGGTCGAACCAAAAGGATCTCCCGTTTTGTCGGGAGGAAAACCAGGTCCGCACAAGCTGGTCGGTACCAGCCCAGGCTTCGTGCCGAAAATCCTCAACACCGACATTTACGACGAGATTATTCAAATCGCGGATGAGGACGCTTTGCAGACGATGAAGGCTCTGGGTGCCAAAGAGGGAATCCTCGTCGGACCTTCCTCGGGTGCATCGGTCTTTGCTGCCATTGAGGTTGCCAAACGTCTGGGAGCGGGCAAAAAGGTCGTTTGCATTGCACCAGATACCGGTGAGCGCTACCTGAGCATGAACTTTTTCTAAAGGCCATTAGAAAACTTGGCTCGGCCAAGCCTTTACTGTCTAAGAATCTGATCCATTCTCACGGTAAAATAAAGAGGGCAGGGAGCCGAAGCTCCACTGCCCTTCTTTACTTCGCACGCACTATTTCGTGACAACCGCTTCCTGATGACGTTCCTGATAGGAGAGCAGCGCACCGATGAACAGCTGACCGGTTTGCAGCATGGAGCGCTCATCCACATCGAATTTTGGATGGTGATGCGGGTACGTCGCCTGGATGTCAGGGTTGCGTCCGCCTGTCATGAAGAAGGTAGCTGGACGTTCTTTCGCAAAGTACGAGAAGTCTTCTCCACCCATCCCCGGAGGCATCCGGTAGAAGCCTTCCTCGCCAAACAGTCGCTTCGCTTCTTCCTCGACGAAGGCCGTTTCGACCGGATCATTCCAGGTCGCTGGATAGCCGCGCTGGTATTTGATCTCGCATTTCGCACCGACAGCCTGGCAGTTTGCCTCGACGATACGGATGAGCGAGGCTTCGACCGCATCGCGCACTTGCTCATCGTAGGTACGCACGGTCCCTTTCAGGCGAACCTGGTCAGGGATGACGTTGAACGCCTCGCCGCCTCCGATGAACGAGCAGACGGAGAGCACGACTTGCTTCAGCGGATCCACTTGACGGCTGGCGACCTGCTGCAGATTCATAACGATCTGGCTGCCGAGGACGATCGGGTCGATGGAGGTATGCGGATAGGCACCGTGACCGCCTTTTCCATAGAGAACGATCTCAAATCCATCCGCAGCTGCCGTCACAAAACCGGTTCCGATTCCCACTTGTCCAAGAGGCAGATCAGAGGCGACGTGCGCACCGTACACGACATCGACGCCTTCGAGGCACCCGGCTTCTACCATGGCTTTCGCACCGCCAGGAGGAAGCTCTTCGGCAAACTGATGCAGGAAGACGACGTTTCCTGGCAGCTCGTCCCGGAATTCGCTGAGGACTTGAGCGACGCCCAGCAGCCCTGCAGTATGAATGTCATGGCCGCAGGCGTGCATTACGCCAGGAATGCGAGACTTGTATTCTACTTCTTTTTCATCCTGGATGGGCAGGGCGTCAAAATCGGCACGCAGCGCAACTGTTTTTCCTGGCTTACCGCCACGCAGCAGCCCCACAACACCCATGCCGCCTACACCGGTTTTTACTTCGATGCCAAAGGACTCTAGCTTGGCCGCTACTTTTCTCGCTGTGTTTTCCTCTTGAAAAGAAAGCTCCGGGTACATGTGCAGATCACGTCTGAATTGGACGAGCTCCGGATAAATCTCCTGCAATCGGGCAAAAAGCTTTTCACGCACGCTACCCACTCCTTTGTCTGAAAGGGATTTATGTAACCAATCTCTATCATTATAGAAATATTCAGAAACCATTGGCAATCCCTATTTTCTGCGCGATCCATCTATGAAAATGGCAAAGGGGAGAGATTGCTGTCGAATGAAACTGATAATTACAAAAATTGCACGATTGATGGGGAAAGGAATCGTTCTTTACCGCTGCGAAAGCGTTTTCTATAATGAGTCTCAAGCAAGGACAGGATGCATTTGGACGGAAAGGAGAACGGAATGGTCTTTTTAACAGCACGCTCCCACGCGTTACTGAAAGTCATACTCGACAGCTCCTATCCGCTGAAAATCAAGGATATCGCTCGCGATTTTCAGGTAAGTGAACGAACCGTCAAATACGATCTGGAGAACGTCAGACAATGGCTAAAAGAGCGAAATGTCACTCTCCATTCCCAACCGAATAAAGGGCTGTGGATCAGCGAGGATCAAGAGCGAAGAGGGACTTTGCGCGAGATGCTGCAGGGAGAGGAGAGCAAAACCCTCATCCTGCATCAAAAAGATCGCGTAAAGCTGTTGACCTTTATCCTGCTTCTGGCGGAAGGGTATTTGCGGATGAACGATCTGGCTGATCACATGGCGGTCAGCAGAAACACGGTCGCGCTTGATATCAAGGAAGCGGAGAAGCTGCTCGACGGGTGGCGCCTGGAACTGGTAACGAAGCAGCGCTACGGGATACGAGTGGACGGCAGTGAGCGGCAAAAGAGGTTTGCCCTTGAAAGTCTTATCCATGATTTGCTGGATGGAGCAGATATGTACCGAATCGTGCAAGGCTTATTGCCGGAGCATGGACCGGATACCTGGACTGGCACCTTATTGGAGAAATGGTTGATCAGCCGAGAGGAGCTCGGAACAATCATCGGAAGCATCAAAGCGTGGATGAATGCTGCCGAACAGAGCCTGCCAGACCGAACGCTGATCAGCCTGCTTATTCGCCTGTGCATCTTGGTCCATCGCGTACAGCGAGGCCAGCTGGTGCTGGAGGACGATGCCGAGACAGACGAAGTGCAGCAGTGGCAGGGCTACGATCGATTTTCCAGTGAAGTCATGGCCTTGTGTCATCGCCTGGCTGTCCACATACCGAAGCAAGAGCTTGCCTACGCGTGCTTGCCTTTGCTTGAGATGCCCTTCCGGCGTACGGTACTGGACGTATATCAGGCGGGGAAAGAGCTGACTCATGCCGTCAGCAGCCGGATGCAAGCTCCGTTGTACGATGATCAGGAGCTGGGCAGACTGCTGTTCGCCCATCTGGACGACAGTCTGAACCGCTATCGCCAGGGTGTGCTTTTTGCCAATCCGCTCTCGGATGAGATTCGACGGACGTACTCCCGCATGTTTGATGCTGTGAAACGCTCGTGTGAAGAAGTGTTTTGGCATCGCGGAGTCTATTTGCTCGATGCAGATATCGCCTACCTCGTGCTTCATTTTCAGGCAGGCTACGATCGGTGGCTCGAACAGAAAAAAGCGGATGCGCTCGTGGTTTGCGGGACAGGACGCGGCTCCTCGCGATTTTTGAAAGCGTACTTGGAAAACGAGCTGCGCTCCCTGCGAGTCGTAGGGCTTTGTTCCAGCACAGAAGTGGATAAGTACCTAGCGAGCCGTCGAGTGGATGTCATCATCAGTGTGCTTCCGGTAAAGGCAGAGGTTCCAGTTGTCGTCGTCAGCCCATTGCCGACTCGCCAGGACATCAGCCAAATCCAGCGGTGTCTGGAGAGACTGCTTCCGGAAATGGCCGACAAGCCAAAGGCGGCACCCATTAGACAAGATGCCTGGATTCCCAGTCTCGTTTCCGATCTGAACCCCAAAGATTTGCCTGTGGTGGAAAGACTGTCCCAGGATGTCATCTGCAAGGGCTACGAGATCAGCCACCGTATCGTGGAAGCTTTTCGGGACTATTTGACCGAGCAGACGGCAAGCGGGCTTACCCTGCACCTGCTGCTCATGGTCAATCGACTTGTCTTTGGCTCTCCGTATCAGGAGGAATGGGAATCTGTGGGTGATGCCGAGTCGAGTGAATGGAAGCGCTGGCGTGAGCAGCTAAATGAGCTCCTGGCAGAGGCGGACCTTCATGTCCCTCCGAGCGAAGTGACAGCCATTCTGCGCTATTTTTCAGGAAAGGGGACTTCAGAGAGTGAAAGTGGATCTGCTGGTACAGGGTGGGCGAGTCATCGATCCCTCCCAGAGCCTGAACGGGCTTTATGATCTTGCTATACGGGAAGGCAGAGTTGTGGGCTTGTATGAAAAGCAGCAGGCAGGGGAAAAACAGCCCCTTCCCTACCCAATCGAAGCAAACGAGACAATCAACGCGGAAGGCTGCCTGATCACGCCTGGTCTGATCGACCTTCATGCGCATGTGTTCCCGACTCAAACCTTCCTCGGTGTGGAAGCTGATCGGGTAGGAGTGGAGCAAGGAGTCACTACAGTCGTCGACGCAGGGAGCACAGGGATATGGGCCTTTGATGCTTTTCTTGAAGAAGCGGTACGTCCTTCTGTCACGCGAATTCTCGCATTTCTGAATATATCCGGTGACGGCTTGTGCAAAGGGGGAGGAGAGCTAGGGGATATGTCCCGCCTGACTCCACGCGAGGCTGCCGCGCTCATCCGCGAGCAGCCGCTCCTTCGGGGAATCAAGGCCCGCATGAGCAGCTCGGTAGTCAAGCAAAATGGGATTCGACCCTTGCATATAGCCAAGGAGGCGGCGAGGGAAGCCGGTGTTCCCATGATGGTTCATATTGGCAACGCTCCACCCAGGCTGGCGGAAGTTCTGGCATTGCTGGATCGAGGGGATGTGGTTACACATGCTTTTCACGGAAAAGCGGGAGGGATATTTGACGAGGGTGGTGAGCTGATAGCAGAGGCGCAGGATGCACTGGATCGCGGTGTTTTGCTCGACATCGGGCATGGGGAGTCCAGCTTCAGCTTTCGCACATTACGTCTCGCGCAGGCAAAAGGAGTCGCCCCTCATGTGATCAGCACAGACGTGCATCGGCGAAATTTGGATGGTCCCGTGCATAGCCTGACGCATACGCTCACCAAATTTCTCGCAAATGGCTATCCGCTCGAAGCGATCGTCGCCGCATGCACCAGCGCACCAGCGCGCATCCTCGGAATGGAAAACGAGATCGGGACACTGAAGCCAGGAGCCAGCGCAGACGTTACTATTCTGCAGCTGCGAAAAGAGCCGACACTTTTAACGGATTGTGAAAAGGAAACCATAGAGACAAGTGAACGACTGGTAGCTCATCAAGTGATTACTTCAGGAAAGGTACTGACATGCAAATGATGGATGACATCCTCAAAGAGTTGACAGAATCAAAATCAGAAAATATATCTGAAATTTCTGAATGTAAGGCGATTCTTCAAAGGATCGAAGGGGAAACCCGGCGCGTGGGCATTGACATTCCAAAAGACAGGTGGCTAGCCATCGGCGCTCATGTTCTCGGGTTTGTACGCCGCATGAAAAACAAGGAAAGGCTGCCCGTAATTGAAGCGGAGCTGTTTGCAGAAATCCATCCGGACATGGTCGCGCTCTCACGCCGGGTGCTGACATTTGAGGGCGAAGCCTGGCAAGTGGATGAAACAGAAGCCTTTTTGCTTGCTGTACATTTTGAGGCCATTCGCGTCATGCAGACAGATCCATCGCAGTGAAAACGGGTAGGAAAGAAAGGGTGTCTACACATGTCCAAAGTAAAGATCGTGATCGGGGATCGTCTGGGAAAAGGGCAAAACATTGCCAGAGGTATTGAAGCCGCTGGCGGGACGGCCATCATCATACCAGGTGTTGGAGCAGATATGAAGGTAGGGGACGTGATGGTACGGGAGGGAGCAGACCTCGGGCTGTCGTTTTGCGGGAGCGGAGGGGCAGGAGCGCTCACAGCCAAGACCAAGTACGGCTTTCCTGTCGAGTACGGACTGCGTTCAATCGACGCGGGTATCACCGCCTTGCGCAGCGGTAAAAAAGTGATTGGATTTGGCTTTATGGACACCGAGGAGCTGGGCAGGCGCATGGTGGAAGAATTCGTCAAGCTGGGAGGGAGGTAGGGCATGTATAAGGAAACGACGCAGACCTTGCGATTATCCGGAAGCGCCGATACGAAAGAAGGGGCCTTCAACAAGATATTTTCCCAGATCAAGCACGTGGTGGCGAGACAGACAAACGATTTGGTCGTGCGGATCGAACCGATTGGTCTAGAGGTGATTTCGGCCACGGAGACCGTTCGCCAGGAGCGGCTGTTCGGCTTGTTCTTCCCACGGAAACGGACGCGCTATGACATCACAGTCGATATGCAGGTGAGGCTCGGCGTCGTGCAGGTAGAAAACATTTCGTTTCATCAGCAGACCGAGCAGACTGCAGATGCCTGGCAGCTCGTTCGTCAGCGATAGAAACAAACAGGGGGAAGGTTCATGGTAACTTTGATGATCATTTTGAAGTCCATCGTCATCGGAGCGTTGGTCGGCTTCGGTGTTGGGGCAGGGGCGGCGAGGATGTTTCATGCGCCCAATGTCCAGGGGATGGGGGCGTTCCGGACATTCGGTGAGCTTAATGCGTGTGCGGGCGATCCGATATCCCACTTTTCGTTCGGACTGGGCTTTTTGTTCAACTCCTGGGCATCCGTCGTTGGTGCCGGTGCATTGACACAGGATGTGGACCATCGTGTCATTCCGAACTGGGCGGCGGCAATCCTGCTGTGGAAAAACAAGAATGTCGAAGAGACTTTGCACAATCCAAAGCGGATGGCGATCGCAGGAGCGGCTGTAGGGGTAGTTGTGGTGACTCTCCTGAATTCCACGGCGACGGCGATTCCCGAATCGATGCAGCTCGTGGCGACAAAAGTGCTGGTGCCAGCCGCGAACTGGCTGATCAATCCGATCATGCCGATCGTATTCTGGATGGCGGCTATGGATGCGGGCAAGCGGACAGGGATATGGGGAACTGTCCTGGGCGGTATGTCGCATCTGGTCATGGGCAACGCTGTTCCGGGGATCGTTTTGGGGATCTTGATCGGAAAAGGCTTGGACGACAGCGGCTGGAACAAAATCACGAAGACGATGCTGGTTGCCGTGATCCTGCTGTTTGTACTGAGCGGTTTCTTCCGTGCCTTTGATGTCGCCCTACTGAAGAGCATGCATGTAGAAATTCCTGACTGGCTGGTACAGCTTCACGAAACGTTTGGATCGGCGGTGAAAAAGTAATGGGTGAACTTACAGCAAAAGGATTTTGGTATTCCGAATGGGCGTTTCCTCTCTTTGTCGCGTGCTTGGCTTCAGGAATTTTTGCCGGTACTCATCTCTACTACGTGTATCATATCGGGGCTTTCAATGATATCGCGATCGTCGCGATGCTGGAAGCAGGGATCAAGGGAGGAGGATACGGCGCAGCTGCTGCGTTCGGAGCAAGCTTCCTGTTCGCGCGAATTTTAGAGGGGCCGTTGGTCGGGATTCTTGACATCGGGGGCTCCCTGCAGACGGGGATCGGGATCGGCGTTCCTGCCCTTATGCTGGGTGCAGGCTTTACGGCTCCCCTGACTTCCTTCCCATTGGCGTTGGTGACAGGGGCATTGCTCGGCTTCGTCATTGGTTCCATCATCATTTTGATTCGCAAGTATACGATCAATGCGGCCAACTCCACATTTGGTGCGGATGTCATGATGGGAGCGGGAAATGCTGCGGGACGTTATCTGGGACCTCTGATCGTGATTTCGGCGATCATGGCTTCCATTCCCGTAGGACTGGGTGCCACGGCGGGAGCGGCGATTTTCTACTATTACAATAAACCGATTGCGGGTGGAGCGATTATCGGTGCGATGATCCTCGGCGCGATTTTCCCCATACCGACACAATGAGTACGATCAACGGGAAGGATGGACACCGAATGGGCATTTATCAAAAGCTGGGACTAAAGCAGGTGATCAATGCGAGCGGGAAGATGACGGCGCTGGGTGCAAGTGCCGTCGCTCCTTCTGTCGCACAAGCGATGGGCGATGCCGCCATGGATTACGTAGAAATGAGTGAGCTGATGCTCGCGGCTGGCCAGCACATCGCAGCGGCTACTGGGGCGGAGGATGGTTGTCCGACCTCGGGGGCAGCGGCGGGTATCGCCATCAGTGTAGCAGCGGTGATCACGGGCACGCATTTGAGCTTGATCGAAAAACTGCCTTGCTCGGAAGGCTTGAAAAACAAGATCGTGATCCAAAAAGGACACGCCGTCCATTTCGGTGCGCCGGTTCAGCAAATGATTGCACTGGGCGGTGGCAGAGCAGTGGAAGCTGGAAGTGCCAATCATGTTGAGGAAGCTCATCTGCGCGAGGCCATCGATGAACAGACGGCAGCACTGCTCTACGTCAAGTCCCATCATGCCATCCAAAAGGGGATGCAATCGCTCGAGACGATGATCCGGATAGGCCGCGAGCAAGGGATACCTGTCATTGTCGACGCTGCAGCGGAGGAGGATCTGCGACATTATCTAGCCAAGGGAGCGGATCTGGTCATTTACAGTGGAGGAAAGGCGGTCGGCGGGCCGACCTCTGGATTTATTGCAGGTCGAGCGCCTTTGATTGCAGCCTGCCGCGCTCAGTATAAAGGGATTGGCCGGGCAATGAAGGTCGGGAAAGAGGCGATCGTAGGCCTACTGACAGCTTTGCAGCAATACGACCCGGAGAATCAGGACGCATCATGGCAGCGCACACGGGTAGAGTGGCTGGCAGGGGAGCTGGGCAGCATCGCTGGCGTGACAGCAAACATCGTCCAGGACGAAGCAGGCAGAGCTATCTACCGCGTGCAGGTACGCATGGACGAACAAGTGACGGGGAGGACAGCACAGGAGCTGGTTCGCTTGCTGGAGCAGGGCGACCCGGCCATATTCACGCGCAACCACGCTATTAATACAGACGTGTTCGCCTTTGATCCTCGGCCGTTTCATGCAGGGCAGGAGAAAATCATTGCCGCTCGGATGAAAGAGCTGCTGGAAAAACGAAAAGAAGGAGAGTAGTCCGCGTGCGCACAACAAACATACGCTTGAATGTACTGGCAAAGGATGTAGAAAACGCAATGCAGATCAATACCTTGGCAAAGGGCCGCGTGTTGATCGGAGTGATGGTCAAAGGATTTGCCACCGTCGAAGCGGCCGTTCGAGCCGTCCAGCAATACCAGCAAGAGGGGATACCCGTTTCAGTAGGATTAGGAGCGGGCGATCCAGCACAATGGAAAAAAGTAGCGCAGGTGGCAATCCAAACAAGGCCCGATCATGTCAACCAGATCTTTCCCGCAGCAGGCTATACGCTGGGCGCCTTGCAGGCAATCGGCAACAGCCATACGCTTGTGAATGCATTGATCACCCCAAGCAACCAGGCAGGAAAAGTGCAAGTGACTACGGGGCCTGTAAGTGAAAAGGTGGGGGAAGTGCTCTCCTGCGAGGCAGCTGCGGCCATGCTGGCGGAAATCGGGGTGCATTCGGTCAAATTTTATCCGGTAAACGGAATGGAGAAGCTGGATGAGATCAAAGCAATGGCGAGAGCTGCCGTCCGTTTCGGAATTCCCGTTTTTGAACCGACAGGGGGAATCGATGCCACCTCGATCCGTCCGATTGTCGAGGTCTGCTTGGAAGCAGGCGTCCAGCAGGTCATCCCTCATATCTACACCTCGATCGTGGATAAAACAACAGGTCTGACCCGGCTTGAGCAGGTAGAAGAGCTGCTGGCTGCCGTAGACAAATAATGATCAAGTAAGGAGTGATTCAAGTGAATGAAAGACAGGTGACCGTTCAGCTGTCGCAAGGATTGCATGCTCGCCCTGCTACATTGTTTGTGAAGCTGGCGGCTTCCTTTTCCAGTGAAATCGGAGTAAAAAAAGAAGACAAGCACGTAAATGGGAAAAGCATCATCGGAGTCATGTCACTGGCGGTCGCAAAGGGGCATACGGTCACCTTGACGGCAGAAGGCGCAGATGCAAGGCTGGCTTTGGATGCACTGGAGCAGGTGTTGATTTCCGAGGCCTAACTGGACATTTCCTTTTCCGATAGACTAGAATGGAAACCGTGCCGACTACAAAAAGAAAGGCAATGGTTTCAAGGACATGGTTACTTCCTATTTGAAAAACTATCGGATTCTGCTCATCATGCTCATCTCGGCTGTACTTTTCTTCGTAATGACATGTGTGAGTATCGCCGCTTCTTACTTCAATACGATTCAATCCGTCCGCCTTTCGATTGCCAACCAGAGCATGAAGGCGGCTTCTTTTGTCGCGAGCCAGCTGGATACGCGGGCCTACCAAGCCTTTCTCGAGAACCCGGTAAAAGAAAATCCGGCATATAAGCAGCTGGAGAAAGAGCTGGCAAAGGCGAGAGAGCAGTTTGGAGCGCTATTTTTATACATCTCAAAGATTGATGCGGATCAGCAAGGGGGGCGTGTCATGATTGCTTCCCTTCCTCCAGACTTGGATTACACGATGCAAATCGGAGAGCCCTGCTATATTAACGCAGAGCAAATCCAGATGATCGTGAGCGGTCAAACTTACTACTCCGATGTTATTTCGGATCCAATACACGGCAAATACCTATCGGCAGGGGCACCTCTCTTGGGGGAAAGCGGCCAGCTTCTAGGAATTGTAGGGGTGGATATGGATGTGCTGTCTGTTGATGGAATCGGCAGCGATGTAGTCCGAAGAAGCGTCCCCCTCTTCCTCTTCCAAGGACTGTTTGTCGCTGTGCTCGTATTCGTCATTCTTGGGCTGCAGCGTTGGTATCAGCAGGAACTGAAAGCGGCTGTTGGGGATGCAGAGAGGACATATCAAGACGAGCTGCGCTCCGTGATCTCCTCGATCCGTTCTGTCCGTCACGATTTCATCAACCATATCCAGGTATTGTACGGACTGATTGAGTTTGGTTACTTTGACAAAGCGCGTGAATACGTCAAGTCCTTGTTACAGGAGACCAAGCTGCTGGATATTTCCGTTCGCATCAGCAACCCGGCGCTCATGATTCTGTTTCACACCAAATGGGAGCAGGCGAAATCGCGAAATATCGTGATGCAATTTGCGGAATGCCCGGATCAATTTGACGAGATCCCCTCGATTGACCTGATCAAATTGATGTCCAACCTGATCGATAATGCGCTGGATGCAGCAGCATCCGGCCAAGGGGAAAAGTGGATTCGAGTCGCCTGCAAGCATGTAGAGGGGGAGTATCGATTTGAGATCGAGAATTCTGGCCCCGAAATACTGCGAGAACAAATGGACAAGCTTTTCGACTTTGGGTATTCGACGAAGCACTCCGTCGGAGGAAGGGCGCGTGGAGCGGGTCTGTGTATTGTGCAGTCGGTGGTGAAGAAGCACGGTGGTAGGATTGAGGCCGTGTCAAGCGAGGGTGTGACAAAATTCACGGTGCATTTGCCGCTTCGTTTATGATGCTACCATCATGAATATGCTAGTTCGATCGGATGGATATTTCGAGCTTTTACGACTTTTTTCGAGGGAATCAAGCTAGGACTTTCGGTGGGTTTCCTTTTTGTGGAATAAACTCTTTTGATCAAACATGATATATTTGTCGAATAATTAAAATTGGTAAAAAACAGTCTGCGTGTCATAATTGACTTGTGTCGGAACTGGGGGGTAATCGGTTTTCCGGCCAATCACGAGAGATAGAAGAGGGTGAACGCAGTGAAGAGTGGCAAGAAGTTTTTATCCATCTTATTTTCTTCTTCCTTGGTTTTCAGCAGCTTTGTAGCGTTTCCGGCAGTAGGTATGGCCAAGTCAAAGGACAAGCCCCCGCTTGAAATGGACTTGGCAACGGTCAACATGGATAAGTTGATTCAAGCGTTGGTGGAGCAAGGGGAGATCGACGAGGACGCAGATCCAGAGGAAATCGACAAGGCGGTCGAGA
The DNA here is from genome assembly GCF_046622605.1 of Brevibacillus centrosporus. Classification (NCBI taxonomy): domain Bacteria; kingdom Bacillati; phylum Bacillota; class Bacilli; order Caryophanales; family Paenibacillaceae; genus Brevibacillus; species Brevibacillus centrosporus. The sequence continues at coordinate 1,908,932 of NZ_CP176856.1, forward strand.
AGTTTCTGCGCAGCAAAAAAGTTCCACATGGGATCGATGAGTCCAGCTCCTTCGGAAAAAAAGCGAGCAAGTCTCAGCTGGCAGCCGTTTCAAAAGCAGTCAATAAAGTTACCAAGGTGAAGGATGACAATCAAGTACGAGCTTCCAGAGGGGTACATACGGATAATCTAGTAATTGCACTCGTAGAGTTCTCTGACCTGGAACATAACAGTTTGGAGAAGAAGAGCGACACCTTGTGGACAAAGGATTTCAACCCAGAGCATTACGAGAAGATGCTCTTTGACCGCAAAGGCTATGAAACACCTGAAGGCACGAAAATGACGACAATGGCGAAATACTATTACGAACAGTCCGGAAATACCTGGACAGTTGATGGAGTCGTAACGCCATGGCTTACTGCAGAGAATGACAAGGAATACTACGGTGCCAATGACAAGAACGGTAACGATGCGCGCCCTCGCGAACTGGTGATTGAGACGCTGGAATCAGTAGGGGATGCAATCGCTGGACATGAAGACGATTACGACCAGCGTGATCCATACGATTTGGACGAAGATGGCGATCTGATGGAACCGGACGGCATGCTGGACAACCTGATGCTCGTTCACTCCGGGATCGGGGAAGAAACCTTGGAAGATGAGGATGCTATTTGGTCCCATCGCTGGACGTTGGAAGAGCCAATTAAAATTCCTGGTACTGACTTGAAAGCGTATGATTATATGATTCAGCCCGAAAATGGAGCACCAGGTGTTTTCGCGCATGAATATGGCCACAATTTGGGACTGCCAGACCTTTACGACACGTCTCGAGCTGGCCTTGATTCTCCGGTAGGGGTATGGTCATTGATGTCTTCTGGCAGCCATACAGGCGAAGTGTTCCAAACCCAGCCAACCGGCTTCGATCCTTGGTCCAAATTAATGCTGCAGGAGATGTACGGCGACAGATGGATTCAACCGGAAGTTCTTAACTACCAGGATCTTAAGAAGCGCAGTAAAACTTTGTCGCTCATCGATGGAAGCAGTATTGACAAAGGTGGAAAAGTGATCAAGCTGAACATGCCACAGGTTGAGAAGCTGCCACCCATCCAGCCGAAAGATGGAGACTATTCCTATTTTTCTGATGAAGGGGATAACCTGAACACAAAAATGACGTCTGAAGTCATTGACTTGACAGGGGCAAGCGATGCTTCCATGAGTTTTGATTCCTGGAGATCGATTGAAACGGGCTATGACTACCTCTATGTGAACGTTATTGACGCTGACACAGGTGAGAGCGAAAGAATCGAGTCATACGACGACGAAACCAAGGGTTGGGATAAAGAAGAAATCAGCCTGAAAGATTTCGTCGGTAAAAAGATTCAGGTCGAATTCAATTACGTAACAGACGGCGGTTTGGCAATGTCCGGCTTCTATCTGGACAACTTTGAAGTCGAAGCAGACGGAGAGGTTGTGTTCGCTGACGATGCGGAAGGCGACAAGAAGTTTGACTTGGATGGCTTCCTCCAATTCGATGGAAAAGGCAAAATGTACGATGCCTATTACTTGGTGGAGCTACGCTCCCATGAAGGAGTAGATATCGGCCTGAAGTACTTCCGTCGCAACGATACGTTCATGACGTATGATCCAGGTATGGTTATCTGGTACTACGATGGCCGTTATGGAAAAACGCAAGATAACAATACGAGCAACCATCCAGGCTACGGTATGCTGGGCGTAGTTGATTCCCATCAAAAACTCCACTATTGGAATAACGATGAGGGAAATAAAGATGCAATCGCAGAATCCCGTTACCAATTGAACGATGCGGCATTCAGCCCAGAGAAAACATCTCCTGTGAATCTGGATTACAAGCTCGGTACGATGGATTACAAGTCGGAAAAAGGCGTTACCGAATTTAAAGACAGCAATGACTATTCGATGCCAAAGGCGCCGGAAATAGGGAAAATCTTGCCGGAGATCGGTCTGCAAATCAAGCTGTTGAGCGTGAGCAAGAAGTTTACGAATGCTCGTGTGCAGTTCTCGATCAAAAAATAAGAATAGGCGTGATCGTCATAGAAAGAGGATGCATACCCAGAATGAGGGTATCGTGTCCTCTTTTTTCATTCTCTTGTTCGTGCCTTCGATTGCCCGTGTAACTGGTCTAAGCCTCCCTATTCTGAAATAGGTTATAACAATGAACGACAAGCTGCCCGTAGCTTCGCGCGCGAAGGAGACAACCAGTGGTACAAGTATACGCGGCTGGGCAGCAAGGAGGGATAGAACATGCTGCACATCGTCGCTTGTATTAAGCAAGTGCCGGATACGAAAATCATCAAGATGAATCCCAAGACCAACACGATGGATCGGGCGAGCGCACCTGCGATCCTCAACCCCTATGACGCTCATGCGGTTGAAGAGGCGGTAAGGCTGAAGCAGCGTTATGGCGGTGTCGTTTCGGTCGTTACGATGGGGCCGCCACCAGCAGTCAAGGCTATTCGGAAATGCATCGAAATCGGCGCGGATGCCGGGTATCTGGTGACAGACAGGGCTTTTGCTGGAGCAGATACGCTGGCGACGAGCTACGCCATTACCAAGGCAATTGAGAAGATTTCGGAAACGCAGCCCGTAGACTTGGTGATTTGTGGAAAAATGACCATCGATGGCGATACCGGGCAGGTAGGTCCAGGCATTGCGAGAAGGCTCGACATTCCCCCGTTGACGAGTGTCAAAAAGGTAGTGGAAGTAAACAAAGCAGAAGGCTACTGCATTGTTCACCGCAAATTAGAGGATGGCTACGAAGTGATCCAATCCTCGCTGCCCTGCCTGTTCTCTGTAGAAAAGGAGATCAATGAGGTGCCGTATTCACCTTTGCCCAACATGCTGCGGGCAGCGCGTTACGATCCTGTCATTTGGGCTGTGAACGACTTGGGGGATATCGATCGCACCCTGCTAGGACTGAAAGGCTCGCCAACCATCGTAGCCAAGGTATGGCCGCCCGAAAAGCCAAAAGGCGGCGAGATGCTGGAAGGAACAGCCCAAGAACAGGTTTCGCGGCTCATGGAGATTTTACAGGAGAAACAACGGTTGTTCCGGGTTAAGGAGGGGCAGGCATGAATATCGAGGAATATAGCGGCATCTGGGTGTACTTGGAGGTGAATGACGGTAAGATCGCGCCGGTTTCCTTGGAGCTTTTGGGTGCTGGACGCCAAATGGCAGACAAAAGGGGAGTGCCGCTCGCAGGTCTTTTGATCGGAGAGAAGGTGAAGGAGCTGGCAAAAACGGTCTTTCCGTATGGGGCAGACCAGGTTTATGTATACGACGACCCGATCTTTCACGATTATCGAACGGAGTCTTACATGCGTGCAGTCATCGAGTGTGTGAACAAACACAAGCCTGAAATCATTCTGTACGGGGCGACCTCCACGGGAAAAGATCTGGCGAGCGCGGTAGCCACGGATCTGGAGACTGGACTGACAGCGGATACGACGATGCTCGATGTGAACGCAGAAACGGGCCTTCTGGAAGCGAGCCGTCCGGCATTTGGCGGCAATATCATGGCGACGATCTTGTGCAAAAAGCATCGACCGCAAATGGCAACCGTCCGGCCCAAGGTCATGAAAGCGCTGGAGCCGAACGCGGATCGAACGGGAGAAGTCATCGAAGAAACGATTACCCTGCGTGAGGAAGACATTCGCACAAAAGTACTCAAGATCGTGCGCGAAACGAAAGAAAAGGTCCGACTGGACGAAGCCGACGTGATTGTCGCAGGCGGGAAAGGCATGGGAAGCAAAGAGGGCTTTGCGCTAATTCACCGCTTTGCCGAAAAGATCGGGGCGACGGTCGGGGCAAGCCGGGATGCCGTTGAGGCTGGCTGGATTGATCACGAGCATCAGGTCGGGCAAACGGGTGTGACGGTCACCCCCAAAGTATATTTCGCGATCGGCATTTCAGGGGCGATTCAACATCTGGTCGGAATGCGCAATTCCGGTCTGATTATCGCCATCAACAAAGACCCCAATGCGCTTATTTTTCAATCGTGCCACTACGGTATCGTTGGTGATGCCTTTGAAATCGTGCCGATATTAATGGAAGCGTTTCAAAAGGAGCCGGACAAGGAGGTTCAATATGGCGGAAAAGTTTGATGTCATTGTGGTGGGAGCAGGTCCGGCGGGAACGGCTTGTGCATATACACTGGCGAAAAAAGGCGTGAATGTCCTGTTGATGGAGCGGGGGGAGTATCCCGGCTCCAAAAACGTGATGGGCGGCGTCCTGTATCGGAAAACCATGGAGGACATCATACCTGGGTTCTACAAGGAAGCGCCTGTGGAGCGGCCGATCGTGGAGCAGCGCTTCATGATGCTGGACAAAGAATCCGCTCTTAATTTCAGCTACAAAGGGATGGAATGGGCACAGGAGCCGTACAACAACTTCACTGTGCTGCGGGCGAAATTTGATCAGTGGTTTGCCGACAAGGCCGTGCAGGAGGGAGCGCTGCTGCTCAATGAGACGGTGGCACTCGATTGTATCGTAGAAAACGGAAAGGTCGTCGGAATCCGAACAGACCGCCCCGATGGGGATGTGTACGCGGATGTCATTGTCCTTGCAGACGGTGTCAATTCGCTGCTTGCCAAATCGCTGGGCTTCCATAAAGAGTTCCGTCCGGATGAGGTTGCGCTGGCCGTCATGGAGGTTCTCAAGCTGGATCGGAAAATTATCGAGGACCGCTTCAATCTGGAAGGGGATCATGGCTGTACCATTGAAATTTTTGGGGACTCGACGAAGGGAATTCTCGGGACGGCCTGGCTGTATACGAACAAAGACAGCTTGAACATCGGGGTAGGCACGATGCTCTCCGGTCTGATCAAGAACAAGATCAAACCGTATGAGCTGCTGGATTATGTCAAAAACCACCCGATGATTCGACCATATATACAAGGAAGTGAACAGCAGGAATACTTGGCTCACTTGATCCCAGAGGGAGGCTACCGCTCGATGCCAAAGGTTGTCGGAAACGGGGTCATCGTTGTGGGAGACGCGGCTCAGCTGGTCAATGCGATCCACCGGGAAGGCTCCAATATGGCCATGGCTTCCGGAGTGATGGCTGCTGAAACCATCATGCAAGCGCGCGAAGCCGGCGATTTTTCAGAGCGAATGCTCGATTCCTATCGGACAAATCTTTTGAACAGCTTTGTCGGCCAGGATCTAAAAAAATACAAGGATGCTACTCATCACTTTGAGAAGTTCCCGCAGTATTTTGAACAGTACATTCCGATGATGAACAAGGCAGCGAGCCAGATGTTTACCATAGACGGCACTTCAAAATGGACCAAGCAGAAGAAGATCTGGAGCGAACTTGGGACAGCCAAGGATAAATGGAAAATGGCTCGCGATCTGATGAATGCATGGAGGGTGATGAAGTGATGGCGAACATACCCAAAGGCCAGTCGATCGAAGAGAAGCAGTATTTGGTTCGGTTTAAGGCTGATACTCAGTCTCATCTCCACGTGCTGAGTGCAGATGTCTGTGCTACCCAATGCCCGGATAAGCTTTGTACAATCTTTTGCCCAGCGGAAGTCTACAAATGGGAAGAGGTGCGGATGCATGTGGGATACGAAGGGTGCCACGAATGCGGAAGCTGCCGGATCGGTTGTCCCTATGAAAACATCAAGTGGGAATACCCAAAAGGTGGTCACGGAATCATTTTCAGACTCGGTTAATAGGCGGGGAAGCACGATGATACAAGAGGGCGACAAAGTAGTATTTCTGAAGGATGGGGTTCGCGGAATAGTCATCCGTGTCGAAGCAGATCGTTGCCACGTCTTGTGGGAGGATGAGTTTGTCAGTTGGGAAAAGATCGAGCTTTTGCGTCTGGAGCCGAACGATTCATGAAAATTTTCCGATAGCAAAAACAAAGAACAGCGGGGCCGAGGGCACCCGCTGTTTCTTTTTCAAAACCTAGCTACCTAAGTTCTACGCGCAGAGGCAGTGCTCGTGACCCGACGATCCGGTAACAGCCGATATTTGGCTGTTTGGAGGCGAGTGAGACGATCAGATAGGCTGCTTCCGGATAGTAGGCATACGCGATATCCTCAGGGGATGGCAAGGGAGGAGCCGTAGGATGGGAATGATAGATCCCTACCAGAGCTTCCCCCTTTAACGCCATTTTCTGCAGTGCTTTTTGTATATGACGAGAGTCCATGGAAAAGGCAACCGGACTCTTTTCGATGTTTTCCATTCTCCAGATGGTTTCTGCACAACCGTTTCGTCCCGAAAGCAAACCGCAGGCTTCGAAAGGGCGCTCCTCCATACAGTGTCGGATCATTTCGTTCCAGACCGAATGGGACACCAAGAAAGGTGGCGTGGAGGACTCAGGCTTGCCAACGCCTGCCGCAGCAGCCCCCGGTTGTTTTCGATTGAACGTGAGGCTTGACGTTGTGAACAGGGCCTGTTTTGGGCAATGGAGTCATAGGTCTAGGCGCTTGAACTTGCCCTCTAGCCGCTTGCTGCTGCTGGAGTTGAGCTTGACGGATAGCCATTTGCTGGCGTTGTTGATGGTATGCGCGTAGTTGTTCAGGTGTCATGGTATTTCCCTCCCTTTCTTTACTGTACTATGTTCTATTCAGTGTCTGGCACCGTGGGAACGGCTATTGCACATTGGCAGAGAGTTCACTTGAACGGATTAAAGGTGTTGCCTCGGTTCAAGTGTGGAGGGAGTGGAAAGTTGGCAGGAATCGAGTTGGAGAATTGCTGGTTTTGTGGCTGGATCTGCTGGGATTGTGAAGAGGACTGCCCAGATACGGAATTGCCGGGTGAAGTATAGGAGCTAGGCAGCTGACTGAGCATTCTGTTTGCGCGGGCTTCCTTCTGTGTAAAGTCTTTGATGGCTTGTTTGTATCTTTCTTCCTTGTCTTGGAGTTCCTTTACCATCTGTTTGAGCCCATCGACTGTTTTCTTAAGCACTTTCTCTTGTGCGGCGAGCTGCTCATATTGCTTATCCTTTTCACTTTGCATTTGTTTGTACTGTAGCTCGATGATCGTCATTTTCGAGAGCAGCTGTTGGTAGTTTTCGGCTGCGTCATTGGCGTCTTTCACCTTCTGCTCATAGTCCGCCGTTTTTTGTTTCTCAGCTTCCAGCGATTTGCTTGCTTCGGTCAGCTTTTCCCTCCAGGTGGCTTCAGCGGATGCTGCCAGCTTGAGCTCATGCTCGCGCTGCTCAAGGCTGAGCGTACTTTCCTTCGCTTGCGCCTTCCAATGGGAGATAGCTTCTTCTGCATCTGCTTTTTCCTGAAGCAGCGTTGCTTCTCGCAGCTGGAGGTCTTCGATCTGTTGCATAGCGGAGAGCAGCTCCTGCGCTTGCTGCTCTTTCCATTCCGCATGGCTGGTCAGGGTAGCCTGCAGCTCCTGATCGTGCTGGTCGAGAGCGAGCTTCCATTCGTCTGCCTTGGCTTCCCACTGGGCAATGGTCTCATCTGCCTGCGCTTGGGCCTCGAGCAACTGCGCTTCTCGTTTCTTTTGCTCCCCGATCTGCTGCAGGGCTGCTTGCAGCTGCTCTGCCTGTTGTTCGTTTTGCTCGGTTTGCCTGGTCAGCTGAGTCTGCAGCTCCTCATACCGCTGGCCCAGCGTCTGGTGCGCTTCTTTTTGCTGATCGAGTGCGAGCTGCCACTCAGCTTCTTTGGCCTCCCAGTGAGCGTCTGCCTGCGTCTGTGCTTGGAGTAGCTGAGCTTCGTGTTGCTGGAGCTCTTCGATTTGTTGCAAGGCTGCTTGCAGCTGCTCTGCCTGTTGTTCGTTTTGCTCGGTTTGCGTGTTCAGCTGAGCCTGCAGCTCCTCATACCGCTGGCCCAGCGTCTGGTGCGCTTCTTTTTGCTGATCGAGCGCGAGCTGCCACTCAGCTTCTTTGGCCTCCCAGTGAGCGTCTGCCTGCGTCTGTGCTTGGAGTAGCTGAGTTTCGCGCTGCTGGAGTTCCTCGATTTGTTGCAAGGAGGTTTGCAGCTTTTGGGACGTTTGCTCGATTTCTTCGGCTTGAGCGGTCAAGAGGACTATTTGCTCTTCCAGCTGCTGATTAAGTGCTTGGCGTTCCTCTTGCCACTCAGCTTCTTTGGCTTCCCAGTGAGCGATCGTCTCGCTTGTCTGGGACTGAGCTTGGAGCAGGCTTGCTTCTCGCTGTTGAAGCTGCTCGATCTGCTGTGATGCGGCCTGCAGTTCTTCCTTGTGCTGATCAAGCATCTGCTGCCATTCAGCGATCTGTACTTCCCAGTGAGCAAGCGTCTCATCAGCCTGTGATTGAGCCTCGAGCAGCTCAGCTTCGCGCAGCTGGAGCTCTGCGACTTGCTGCAAAGCGTCTTGCAGCTTCTCGGTCTGTTCCTTGAATTCTGCTGCCTGTGCGCTCAAAGCAGTCTTCAGCTCATCGTTTTGCTGGTCGAAAGCGAGCTGAGCCTGTGATTGCGCCTCGAGCAGCTCAGCTTCACGCTGCTGGAGCTCTGCGACTTGCTGCGCAGCGGCCTGCAGCATCTCCGCCAGCTGATCACTGTCCTCGGCATGAGTATTTAGAGCCGCATGCAATTCTTCCGTTTTTTGATCAAGAGCGAGCTGAGCCTGTGATTGAGCCTCGAGCAGCTCAGCTTCACGCTGCTGGAGCTCTGCGACTTGCTGCGCAGCGGCCTGCAGCATCTCCGCCAGCTGATCACTGTCCTCGGCATGAGTACTTAGAGCCGCATGCAATTCTTCGGTTTTTTGATCAAGAGCGAGCTGAGCCTGTGATTGCGCCTCGAGCAGCTCAGCTTCACGCTGCTGGAGCTCTGCGACTTGCTGCAAAGCGTCTTGCAGCTTTTCAGCCAACTGATCGCTGTCCTCGGCATGAGTACTTAGAGCCGCATGCAATTCTTCCGTTTTTTGATCAAGAGCGAGCTGTACCTGTGACTGAGCTTCGAGCAGCTCCGTTTCGCGCTGCTGGAGCTTCGTGATTTGCAGCAATGCGCCTCGCAGCTTCTCAGCCAATTGATCGCTGTCTACAGCGTGGGTACTTAAGGCTGCCAGGAGCTCTTCGTTTTTCTGCTCAAGAGCGAGCTTCCATTCGTTTTCTTGTGCTTCCTGCTTGGCGATGGTTTCCTCAAGCTGCTCGCGTTCTTGAAGCAGCTGGGCTTCGCGTTGACCAGCAGCGGAGATTTGATTCTGCGCTGCCTCCAGCTTTCCATTCCATACGCGCTCGTGCTCTTGCAGCAAGAGGATGACATGCTCCTGATCCGCGACGAGCTGGATGAGCTCCGATTCTCTTTTCGCAGCGGCTCCCAGCTGTTTTTGAGCCGCTTCCAGCTTCTGATTCAGCTGGTCTGAGGAATCCAGCTCATGTTCTTGAAGCTGCTGACGCAAGCTTTCGATTGCCTGCTGGAACGCTGCCTCCTGTTCCTGATAACGCGCAATGATCTCATCTTTTTGCTGGCTTTGCTTTTCGGCTTCAGCGGCGCGATTCGCGATCTGCGCAAGCTGCTGTTCCCATTGCGAAGTGAGCTGCTTCAAATGCACCTCGGTTGCTTCTTGCTGCGCGAGGAGAAGCTCTTCATCGATGGTGGTGGCGTTTTTTGCCTCTAACAGTTCTTCTCTGAGATCTTCCGCCACTTGTTTCCATTTGCCCTCGCGTTCCTTATAGAGAGAGATGGTCTTGTCTCGCTGCTCAAGCGCCTGCTGATGCTGCTTGAACTTTTCTTCAAGCTGCTCGAGCTTGGCTTGTGTTTGGCCGAGAGAGCGTCTTGTGCCTTGCTCCTTTTCTTGGAGGTCTTGCAGCGCCTGCTCGTATTGATTCACGACATCCTGATAGGCTTGCTCCTTCTCTACTAAGGCTTGCAGCTGCTCCTGAAGCTGGGATATTTCCAGACTGTATTGCGTTGCTTTTGCTTCATAATAGTACGCTTGCTTTTTTAATAACAGCAGCTTTTCTTTTCCGCTCTTTCCCTTGCTGGTAGTGGTGCTCGACACACTTTGGCCAGAGGTGGAGGTCCTTTTTTTGAGCATAGTGTTGTCCTCCTTTTTTCATATAGGTATCCACTATAGACATATGTAACGGGCAGGGATTGGTGCCTGTATCCCGGGGAGCAGTCGAGCAAAGAAAAGACGGGAGAAGCCATGGCCTTCTCCCGTCGAGTTATGGAAGGAAAGTTGTCTGAAGAGGAATAGCTTACGGGGTAGTGATGACGATATCGCCGAAGGTTACGCAATCGGCAACCAGCAATTGTTCGTCTGGAACGACCGTGACGGTTGCAGAGAACACGAGGATACCATTCACATCGGTCAGTGTCAGGATAATGACGTCTGGCAGTCCGAGTCCAGTTTCGGCAACGGTCAGCGAGTAAGTCATCGTCTCTTGTACACCGCTGGATGTGAAGGTGCGTACACCTGTACCGGTTACGGTGAGTCCTGTCAAAATGGCGAGACCAGGCAGGACGGTAATGCAGGTTGGCGAGCTGATGGACGTAGGCGAGAAGCTGAAGCTTTGGTCGCCAGGCAGTACATCAGGCAGGATATTATCAAAGAAGTTAAAGGTAAACGAGCTGCTGGAAGGATCGCAGACTGGGCAGATATCGGCGATGAGCTGAATCGTACCGACTGCAAGCGTAAGCGGAATACCGAGGGATACGGAGATGTTTGGTACGAGTGCGTTGACGGACGCTTGGCAATCGCAGTTCGCCACAGGGAAGATTGGCGGGCATTGTGGCGGGAAGACGATTGGTGGGCAACGGAAGGAAGGTGTTGGCGATGGAACAGGAATGTTGTTTGGACGAGGAGAGCAGAATTTCGCCAGCACTTCGAGTTTAACTTCCGCTTCCACCTGGATTTCTACGCACACAATGACGTCGAGTTGCACCATGCCACCCAGGAGGACATTTCCAATTGGGTTGCACTCGATTGCGCTGATGCGGCAAACGATGTTGCTTTCATCGAGCGGTTCAGGCAGGCACAAGACGACTTCCTGATCGAACTGAACGGTTGTCGTAAATTCGCACAGAGGCGTGCTGTCGGCAAAAACGCGCACGACAACAGTCGCACCAAATACGAAGCGAACGACCCCAACGCGAACAGAAGTACCACCAACTACAATGTTTTCGCGACGAATGCTTACGACATTGCAAGTAGGACCTGGTACGACTGGCTCGATGCAGGAGATGGTGATCTCTTGACCGGCACGAATAGCTGCGTCTACCAGAGCTCGACAATCGTCGGGAAGGGCAATCTTGTTACGGTAGCTGTTGGCAAGAACGACCCAGTCATACACTTTGTTGACGCGAATGCACTCTGGCTGCAGGTTGTTGGAGATCGGTGGAGTGGCGGTAGGCGTCGGTGTAGGGAGCTGGCGACCCTTAATGGGCTTCACATGATTCACCGTATGAATCCTTCCTTTCCTAGGGGATTTGCTTTGCAGTTACATACTATGTGGGCAATGGGAAATTTGCTTGTCAACGAATGCCTATTTTTAGGTAAATCAACTGATTAAAATGGAATGTTGAATCGTTTAAAGAACCAGCTGTCGTCGTATTTCCGTTGGGCGAAGTAGCGCATGCGCTGTGCGGCTGCCCCATGAGTCAGAACATCGTCATCGATTTCAGACGCTTTTGCGTAGAGAATGAGCTTTTTCGTCGCCTCCACACGCGGCTCACTGAAGTGGCTGTACGCCATTCGAAGCATGTTGTAGTAGACATGCTCATGTACAACAGAATAAGGATGTGTCTGTCGGAACAGGTGGAGAATTTTTACAGAAGGCTGGACCATGCAGGTGTAGCCGAAAAGCCACATCTTGATGGAAAATTCGATATCCTCAAATCCCCAAACACGAAACCCCCGATCAAAGCCGCCTACTTTTTGAAAGACTTCTTTCGATACGAGAAAACATCCCCCAGGCAAGATGGCAACTGGAATCGGCTTTTGAGGATGGGGATTCCACGTAATCCCCAGACGCTGATCCAGATTTTGCCCATATCCGATTTTGTGCGGCTCCGTCATGGAAGCAATACCTGGTGCCACCCCATCTGCCTTTTTCGCAAGAACCATCTCCATCAATCGGTCAATCCAAAAGTTTTCAAACGTCAGATGGGCATCGCAAAAAATGAAGTAGCTCCCTCTCGCACGCTCGGCACCCAGATTACGAGCTGCGGCTGCGCCGATTCCTTTGGTGGTAATCAGGGTGATTTGCGGTGATTTCGGCTGCTGGGAAAGAAAGTGACAGCAGTGATCGGTGGAAGCATCATCGACCACGATGACCTCATAAGGAAAGCTGGTTCTGCTATTGAAAAGGGACATGATGGTAGAGCGCACGTTGTCCCCCTCGTTTTTCACGGGAATGATAATGGAAACCAGCGGCTTTTGGTGTATGGACATATGACCACTCCTTTCTCATAAGCCATGGTATGCCGCTTTGCTGTAGGGGGAACGCCCGGAGGCCCAAAATCATAGAGGGAGATGTTCACTCATGGCGATGGGCATTCATACAATATCGCGGATACCGTTAGTGCTGTGAAGGAGTGACAGGGATGGACGTCGAGGTATATTACGGCGGGCAGCGTGGGGGAACGATGCCATATACGGCACTGCCTGCTTTTCGATTGTTTTGTAAACAGAATGGTTTTCAGCTCAAGTGGGACCCTAAGAACAAAAGAGTCGATCTGGATTCAGGGTTAAAAGGAAAGGTATGTGTCTTGTATACAGGACCTGCTTCCACGGAGAACGCCTATGAAAAGGAAATCGTGGAAAAGGTCCAGCGGTTCGTTTCCGAATATCGAATGGAGGTTGTATTTGGGCCAAAAAACAGTGCAGCTGCTGCGAATGCTGACGTTGCCATTCGCGTAAGTGTAAAAGAGATGCGTTTGCTGGAAAAGCCGAGAATTCTCCTCTTTCAGCAGGAGGATCGCAGAGAGCTGGTCAAATCCTTGCAGTCGGAATTAAAGCAGACAGGGATGCCGTGCCTGATTCGAGCGAACAAAGCGGCTAAATCTGGGAATGCCGCCGTCCATTTGCAGCTGCAGATTCCTCAGTTTACGGAAATCTACAAGCGGAAGACCTATGCAGAAAAACTTGCTTTTTACCTAGCATCCGGTATTTTGAATTACTTTCAGGAAGATTTGCATATTCAACCTTTTGCGTATTTGCCGCCAAATCTGTTAAAAGTGTTCTTTGACAGCGTGATGCTTGGTCAATCGTTGCAAGGAGATGGCGAATCCGAGCAGGTGAATGCAGACGAAGACGTGGAAGATCCGCAGGACAGCGATGAACGGGATGCGTCAGGAGCAAGTCACGAGGAGTCAGATGACGACGACAAGCTCAATGGGGATGAAATGCAGGAACTCGACGAGCTTCAGGAGCTTCAGGAACTGGGAGAAGATGAGCTGATTCTGACGATACACGAACCCGAGGATGAGCCGGTGCTGGATGAGGTCACGGAAGAGTCGCAGCAGAGCTCAGAAGCGGAAGCAAACCTGACGGAAGCGGAAAACCAAGTCGAAGCAAAAAGCCAAGCTAAAGCGGAGGAATCATCCGCTGTAGAAGAACAAGACTTCCCGGTAAATCAAGCACCGATCGAGGAAACCAATAGGGGCGAGACATCTCTGGTCTTAGCGGAACCGACCGTTCATCATCCCATTCCCGCATCGATGCAGACAGCCCAGACCCTGGAGGCAGAAGTTTACTTTGACTACACGTTGATCCACTCCGATTCCGAGGACAGACCCTTTTTGCTGATCGGGACCCTGCAAGTCAAAAATACAGGGACAGCGGATCTCTACAACCCGATTGTGTGCCTGCGTGTGACACCGGCTGATTCGATCAAAATGGGTGGTCAGATACTTCCTCCGAAGTTTGTGGAAACGATGGCCGTTCAAGGAGCTTCGGGCTTAAGTGGATGGAGGTATTTGAACGATGACTGGTTTGTGCAAGCGCAGGAACGCGGGGAATACTGGATCGCACCGATTCAGCCGGTCCTGATCGAGCCGAAAGCGACCGAAGCCTTCCAAAATTTCCAAATCTCCTTTTTGAAGCAGCCTTCCGGAAAGGGTGTCACGGTCGAAGGAGTCGTCCTTTGCAACAATCAGGAAGTAAATTTTTCTGCCAATAATCGGATCGCCATTTCGTTCTAAAAGAAAAACCCACCATTTCCTCGTGAAATGATGGGTTCATCCTCGTATCTTATTTTTTCAGGAACATTTGTACAAACGTTTTCCCGTACGGTCCGCCATTGACTACGGCGATCCCGACATAGTCGTAGGAGCTGCTCATGATGTTGGCTTTATGTCCCGAAGAATTCATGAACATTTGATGAGCACCGCTTACGGTTTGGTTCTGCGCAATGTTTTCAGCTGCGGCCATATAGTTAATGCCGAAAGATTCCATCATTTGAAATGGCGAGCCGTACGTAGGAGACGTGTGGCTGAAATAGCCTTTGTCTACCATTTCCTGTGCTTTTACGCGTGCGACCTTCGTCAGCTGCATATCGACCTGATAAGGAGTCAGCCCTTTACTCACGCGTTCTTGATTGACGAGCTGCACCATTTCTTTTTCGTCTGCAGTCAGTTCAGATGGCAATGGAACTTGGGCACTTGGATTTTGACCCGTTCCTGGATTTTGCGAGGAGCCATTGTTTTGAGACGGTGGTGTCGTAGGTGTTGTCGTACCTGGTTTGATATTTTTAAATTGCTTAGAGATTTCGCTATACGTCTTCGAATCAGCTTCGCCAGTCAATGTTTGCTTGTTTCGAGATTGGAACAGCATGACAGCGAAGCGGGTAGAGTCGTCGTAAGTACCGGTAGCCGTGACTTTGTAGCCAAGTGCAGCCAGCATTTTTTGCAAATCTTTGACTCGTTCACCGGTAGAGCCAAGCTTCAGTGTAGCAGTTGTTGCTTGATCACTTGGCTTCGTGGGATTGGTCGGTTTGGTTTCCGGCTTCGTCGCCGGTTTTTTCGAAGCATTGTACACTTGCTTCAATTTGTTGTACGTTGCGAGGTTTACGATGCCTGTTTGCTTCAGCTTGTACTTCTTCTGAAACTTCTTGACATTGTAAACAGTATTGACGTTGTAAATCTTGTCCACTTTGAGTTTATAGTCAAACTTCAAAGCATCCAGCATCTTTTCCACTTCAAGGACTCTGGAGTTGTTCATACCCTTTTTTAGAGGAGTAAACGTGGTTTTTGCATCAGCTGTTTGTCCGATCATGGTGAAGGAGACGGACAGGGAAAGGATAGCTGCAATCTTCGTTACGTGGCGATTCATGTCATCACGCCTTTCTCTGGTTTGTCCTGACCAATGTTAACAAAGTGCTGTGATAGATGAAAAGTGAAAAATATTGGAAAGGGAGGAAAATGGCCTGTGTTCGACCTTTCATGGATTGACCTGACCATACTGGTGCTGGCTAGTTTTCGTCTCACCCATTTGATAGTCTTCGACGAAATCACGGCGTTTCTTCGGAATCCCTTTTTTACGGTGACCTATGTGACAGATGCAACCGGTCAGCTCCTGCGACAGATCGACTTTAAAGGGGGCAAAATTCGCAGCTGGATCGGGCGGCTGCTCAGCTGCTACTGGTGCGTAGGCATTTGGGTGGCGCTGGTAGTGGTGGGGCTGTACTTGTATGTACCGGCTGCCTATCCGCTTCTTCTCCTGCTGGCGATCGCAGGAGCGGCAGCCGTGATTGAAACCAAGATGTACATGAGCTAACGATCAGTTGCGAAACGCGCGATACACGATGGCTTCTTCGTGACTGAGCGGGAGCACGTCTTCGGCCAAATAACCGCCTACGCGCATGTTATCGATCTGAGGCATGGCAGGGACGCTCGTGCTGGTGGAAGAAATATCGATCCGATGAGTCAGACTTCGTGGATCGAGCGGGATTTCCAGGGCAAAGAGTGCTTTCGTGACCGTGAAGCTCTTTACCAGCATTCCGTTTACCAACGCAGTCAGCGTAAAAGGCTTCGGCAGCTGCATGGGAACACCCGGAATCTTGCCTTTTAGCAGCAAAAACTGGGCTGGGGCCGCAGGGTCAGACTCCATCGTGATGCGCAGGATCGGGGGGGCCCAAAGATCTCTGTACCGATTCATGCTCGTAATCTTTGATGAGTTGGAACGGAGCGTTTTGAGCTGTCTCAGCAAATCGACGACGCCCATGCCCCGATATTGGGGGACGTAGGACACCCAGCCAGGTGGGATCGAAGAGTAATTTTTGGCGAGAGATTTCAATACTTCTGGTACCCCGACCGAATGCCATTGCGTAGCTGATTTGCAGGCACCGTGTATGCGCGCGCTTGCCAAAAACTCGGGGATGAAACCGATTGGATAAGCCTTGGCAATTCGCATCCACAGGTCATAGTCCATGCAAAATTGAAGTCTTTCATCGACGCCGCCCATTTGACGAAAAACATGGGTGCGAATGAAAGCGGTTGGCTGACAGATGACGCAGGACTGGTACAAGGACTTGGCATCTGCTTTTTCAGAGGGATAGGCACTGTAAGCTGTACCGGACTCATCGACAACCTGACCTCGCCCATGAAGCATGCCCCATGCGGGCTGCTGTTGGAATGCATGGACAGCTTTTCGGATCGCACCTGGCAAATACGTATCATCGGAGTTGAGCCAGCCGATGATTTGTCCCTTTGCCAATGCCAGGCCTTTGTTAATGGCGTGAGACTGTCCGTTGTCCGGCTCCGAGATGAATCGAAAGCGTGGGTCTTTTTGCGCATACTCCTGCAGGATGGAAAGGGTCTGATCAGTCGAGCCTCCGTCTACGACGATGTGTTCGATGTTTGGATAGTCCTGTTTCAATATGCTATCTATCGTTTCGCGGATGAACTTTCCTTGATTATAGGAGGGCGTAATTACGCTCACTAAAGGCAGCTGTGGTAGAGACAACTGGAACACTCCCTTGCGTGAAGTCAACACGAACAAAAACGTGCTACCTACAGATTATGTACAAGGGCTCCTTTCTGCATCGGGGTGGCCGCCCGATTTTCCAGCTCTCCGTGAGGCAAGCACGATAAAAAGGTACACAAGCCTTCAACAGCTGTGTGCACCTTTTTTCTATTTGCAGCTACAAATAATCAGGGACCAATCCAGGGTTGCGGTAAATTCGGAGGAGCTCGGCATAGGCTTCTCGGTCCATTTCACTGGCTGGAATGGCTCGTGCTACCAGACTGATCCGCCCGCCTTCATAGCCGCCAAGCGATCCGGACGGGATGGTGCGGATCGATTCGGGAATAGGCTCAAACATGGTGCCACGCAGCATTTCCATCAAACAAGGAACGGTTGGCAGCCACCAAGTGGTGATGTCCGAATAAAGCCGATTTTGTTTACCGGGAGGGCCGTTGTACACCATCATGGATTGATTCATATCCAGGATGCAGGCTGTCTCCAGGAGTAAATGCCCGCCTGTTTTCAAGACGCTTCTGCTCTGGGACAGAGTCGACATCGGGTCACGAAGGTGATAGAGCAGCCCAAGGTGCTGCACGACATCAAATTTGTTGTAATAAATTTGCTTCGGAAACGGCAAGGGAACGGTGACGTCATCCATCAGGAGGACCTGCAGCCCTTCCCAAAGCTTGTAGGGTGTGATGTTGTAAAAAGGTACAACCTTGCTCTGCAAGATGTTTTTGCAGAATTCGAAATTGGAATACAGAAGATGCAGGCAATCTGTCGCTACGACCAGGCTTGCCCCGAGCTTTTCTGCTTCAAAAGACCACATGCCGTCAAAGCTGGCGAGGTCCAAAACACGTTTACCCGTATAGGAGATATGACCCCTGGATTGGCGGGTCATGTTCCACAAATCGACTAGCTGCTCAATACCTGGAGTCACGATGCCTGGTCGCAGCTGAATTTTATGATACCAGGCGCGTTTTTTGATCTCTTGGAGAATTTCCTCATTGGTCCAGTGCCTTCCCAATTTCCTGCTTCCCCCTTTATTTTCGGCCATGCTGGTATTGCTGTGAATTTGTTGCTCTATACCATATGTACAAGGTGTTTTCATGGAAACGGGATAGAAATATTATTTTTGTCCCCATTTTTGTAAATGCGAGAAAACCTCTTCTGCATGCTGGCAATTGTCCGGTTCTCCTTGCTTGCAAAAGACATAGAGTAATGCAGGGAATTAGGAGAGAGGCAGGAGGCGTAATTAAATGTCTTTACCTATTGTTTTCATCCATCGGGGGGATGACGAGTATCTTGCCTATGCTCTGGCGCAGGCAAAATGGAGCAATCCCAACTCACCCATTTTTTTGCTAGGAAAGCCGTTGAATCAGCAGTTCGCACAAAATGGGGTCATCCATGTGAGGATGGACGATTACATGGAGACCGCTGCGCATTTTGCGAAAGTATACAAGCATATTCATTACATGCCCTTTGAATACAATCTGTTTTGTTTTCAAAGATGGTTTATTTTGCGCGATTTCATGAAGAGTCACAATATCCAGAAATGCTGCTATCTTGATTCCGATGTAATGCTGTACACGGACGTAAATCAAACCCAATTTGAATCGTTTTTTATGGAATTTGTCTGGACCAATTTCGTTGATATACAGCGGCTCGATCGGTTTTGCGCTTTTGTCACAAGCCACTTCGAAGACTTGGGACTGTTTGGGCAAGTGGTCTCGTTTGCCCATAAAAGCAAGGATCACGTCAGGGACGGCATGCCCCTGATCACAGACATGGTGCTGAGTGTGATGTATCTGAGGCAATTTGCGGGATATCGATTGAAGCACGGTCTGTTTCCCGACGCCTTCTTTGACGGAAACATACAGCAGTCGTATTTGACGGAGAGTCTGGACGGGAAAAAGAAAGTCTATTTGAAAAATGGCGCCCTCTATTGCAAAGACAGTCAGTCAATGCGTGATCACAAGCTCTATACCTTGCATTTTCAGGGGACGATCATGAAGCATTATATGAAATTCTTTTACTCTCCCGCCCTCGCGCAGGCAGGTTCCTTTTACTTTGATTATCAGAGGGCGAAATGGCAGCCCGTACACGCATAGGGAAAGGAGCCTGGTGCTGTTTGCGCCGGGCTTTTTGCTGTGGGCAGCTATCTTCCCTACCCTAGTGAATTGACCATTTTCATGGGACAGTAGAGCATCCATTTCACGATACGCATATGATGAGTCAAGCAACGAGATTAATGGACTGAGGTGGCCTGAGTGAAACTGATATTGCTATCGGGTGGTTCAGGAAAAAGACTGTGGCCGCTCTCCAATGATGTCAGATCCAAACAGTTTCTAAAAGTGCTCCACAATCCCTTGGGGGAACAAGAAGCCATGGTCCAGCGCGTCTGGAGGCAGCTGGCAGAAACAAATTGGCAGCAGCCGGTGTACATTTCCTCTGGAAGCGCGCATATCGATTTGATTCACAGCCAGCTAGGAGAAGACGTCCCGCTGATCATCGAGCCACAGAAGCGCGATACGTTCCCTGCCATTGCTTTGGCTGCATCCTATTTGCACACGTGCGAAGGTGTCGGACTGGAAGAGGTAGTTACCATCATGCCGGTGGATGCGTACGTAGAGCTGCCCTTCATGGAAAAAATGAAGGAGCTGGAGTCGGTCCTACGCCTATCAGAAGCAGATCTGGCTCTAATCGGAGTGACGCCTACCTACCCTTCTACCAAATACGGCTATATTGTCCCTCGCAACATCAAGGAAGAGAGCAAAGACAGTCCGCTCTATTACGAGGTGCAGTCTTTCAAAGAAAAACCGGCAACAGAACAGGCAAAAGCGTTACTCGCAAGGGGGGCATTGTGGAATTGCGGGGTATTTGCTTTCCGGCTAGGCTATCTGATCCGGGAGCTTGCTAGCAAAAAGTGGCCAACGGATTATCACACGCTCGTGCAGCAATACGGACAGCTGCCGAAAATCAGTTTTGATTACGAGATTGTAGAGAGAGCAGAAAAAGTAGTAGTCGTCCCCTATTACGGAGATTGGAAGGACCTGGGCACCTGGAACACGCTGACTGAAGAGATGAACGTGGAATCGGTCGGGCGGGTGCATCTGATTGAAAGCAGCTCCAACACCCATGTATTAAGTGAGCTGGACATACCTGTCGTAGCGATCGGACTTGCGAACACAGTCGTCGCAGCCAGTCCGGACGGGATTCTTGTAGCGGCAAAAGAGAAAAGTCACTTGGTCAAAGATATCGCCACGGACTGGAATCACAGGCCGATGTACGAAGAAAAGCGATGGGGCTGGTATCATGTTCTTCACTTCCAAAAAACGGAAGAAAAGGGAGAGGTGCTCACGAAACGGCTGCACATCCACGCGGGGAAAAATCTGAGCTACCAATACCATAACAAGCGCAGCGAGGTATGGATGGTCGTCACCGGAGAGGGCGAGTTTATTCTCGATGATCAGCTTCGGCGCGTCGGTCCTGGCGATGTTTTGGAAATACCCGTGGGGGCCAAGCACTCCATCCGGGCGCTGAAAGATTTGGAGTTCATCGAAGTACAGATGGGAAGCCAGCTCATTGAGGAAGATATCGTCCGGTTGGGGATGTCTTGGGAGGAAATCACGGATCAGATTGCCAAACCCTGCCAAACGAAACGTGATGCTCATGATTGACAAAAGCTTTTGGAGAAACAAAAAGGTGTTGATCACAGGGCACACGGGGTTTAAAGGCTCCTGGCTCTGCTTGTGGCTTCACGAGCTGGGAGCGAATGTAACCGGATTTTCATTGGCTCCTCCAACGAAGCCCAATCTGTTTGAGTCTGCCGGTATCGACAAGCTCGTGCATTCCATCATCGGCGATGTCCGCTCAAAGGAACAGGTACAGGAAGCTCTCTTCCTGGCGATGCCGGATATCGTCATCCACATGGCGGCTCAGCCACTTGTGCGATTTTCCTACCTATCCCCGGTAGAAACGTATGCAGTCAACGTACTGGGAACCGTTCACGTTCTGGAGGCAGTGCGCCAAGCAGTCGACAGCGGCATTCCCATACGGGCCGTGATTAATGTAACGACGGATAAATGCTATGAGAACAAAGAGTGGAGCTGGGGGTACCGGGAGAATGACCGCCTCGGAGGCTACGACCCCTATTCGAATAGCAAAGCGTGCAGCGAATTGGTGACGATGAGCTACCGTCATTCTTTTTTTTCTGCCGCCACCTACGCAAATCACGGGGTGGCACTCGCAGCAGCTCGTGCGGGAAATGTCATCGGAGGCGGGGATTGGGCACAGGACCGGCTAATCCCTGATTGTATTCGGGCGATCGGAGAAGGGCGGAAAATCAAGATCCGCAACCCCGGTGCAATCCGCCCCTGGCAGCATGTGCTGGAGCCGCTGAGAGGGTACCTGATGCTTGCCCAAAGCATGTGGAAGGAAGGCGTTTCCTTCGCGCAGAGCTGGAACTTCGGCCCTGAGGATGGCGATGCCAAGCCGGTTGAGTGGGTGGTTGAAAAGCTGCTGGCAAGCTGGGGAGAAAATCCCGGCTACGAGCGGGCTACGGACACTACTTGGCATGAAGCCCATTATTTGAAGCTCGATTGCTCGCTAGCGAAAAGCCTGCTGGGGTGGAAGCCGCTGTGGTCACTCGAACAGGCGCTGGACAAAATCGTGGAATGGAATCAGGCATACCTGCGCGGAGAAGATATGAGGGCGGTTTGTCTCTCCCAGATTGAACAGTTCATGCAAGGGGAAACCGAGCAGCCAAAAAGTTCAAGGAAGGGGGGGAAAGCTGAATGAAGGTAGTCATACTTGCTGGAGGGTATGGCACGAGAATCGGAGAGGAAACGCACATCAGGCCTAAACCCCTGATCGAGATCGGAGAGATGCCGATCATTTGTCACATCATGTCCCACTACTCGCGGTACGGCTACAATGACTTCATTATTTGCCTCGGGTACAAAGGGTACATGATTAAAGAGTACTTTGCCCATTACTTTCTGCATCACTCCGATGTGACATTCGATTTTCGCAATGACAACCAGGTTCACTATCACCGGCATAAGACGGATCCGTGGAAAGTGACCTTGATCGATACGGGGAAGGATACGGCAACAGGAGGCAGGGTCAAACAAATCCAGAAGTATATCGGGAACGAGCCGTTCATGCTCACTTACGGGGATGGAGTCTCCAACGTAGATATCGCGAAACTGGTTGAGTTCCACCGAGCGCATAAAAAGCTGGCGACGATCACCTCGACGCAGCCTCCAGGAAGGTTTGGGGCGCTTGATCTGACGGAGAATGGTGCGGTCTCGGGCTTTCGCGAAAAGCCAAAAGGGGATGGAGGCTGGATCAATGCCGGCTTCTTTGTGATGGAGCCCGGCGTGTTTGATTACATTTCAGGTAACGACACCGTTTTGGAGAAAGAGCCGCTGGAAGCCCTTGCGCGCACGTCACAGCTGATGGCCTACAAGCATAACGGTTTCTGGCATCCGATGGACACGCTGCGGGACAAAAATTACTTGGAAGAGCTGTGGAGATCAGGCAAGGCAGAATGGAGTCACGAACCGTAAAGTAGACGGGACCAACGAGGGGGTAGCGCAGCAGTGTTGAATGAAAACAGCGAGGAATTGTTTGCTTCCATCCGTCCAGGAGATATCGCCATTGACTGTGGGGCAAACGTGGGGGAAGTGACGCAGCGGCTGGCGGATAAAGGCGCGTTCGTCTTTGCCTTTGAACCAAATCCGTTTGTGTACCAGGCCCTTTGGAATCGATTCAAGGGCTATCCCAATGTCATATGTATCAACAAGGGTGTGTGGCATGAGAATTACCAGCTGCGCCTGTATTTGCACCAGCATTATCAGCTGGATCCAGTAGGGTCTGCCTATGCATCTTCCATCCTGGCACAGCATCCCGTCACCGACACAAGCCAGTTCGTTGTTGCAGAAATCATTGACCTGACACAATTTATCGATAGCTTGAATCGCGATATCAAGCTGGTCAAAATCGATATTGAAGGTGCCGAATTTGAATTGCTGGAGAAGATGGTAGCTAAAGGTCAGCACAAGCGGATCGAGAAAATCGTCGTGGAAAATCACGAATGGCTGATTGAGCATCTAAGGCCGATCGCAGCCAATTTTCGAAAGCTAATGGCAGAGCAGCAGATTCATAACATTGATCTGAACTGGGTGTAAAGACATGCTCGTGCTCATGACGGGGGCGACCGGTTTCTTGGGGAGTCATCTTGCCAGAGGGCTCCTCAGGGACGGTCACAAAGTTGCGATCCTGAAGAGAAGCCGCTCAGATTGCTCGCGGATTTCCGATATTTTGCCGCAGCTGTGCGCCTTTGATGTGGACCGGGCCGATTGGGAGGAACAGCTCGAAGCGTGCGGGAAGATAGAGGCGATCATCCATGCAGCAACAAGCTACGGCCGTCAGGGTGAGAGTTTGGCGGAGCTGGTGCAATCAAACGTGACCTTTCCCTTGCAGCTGCTCGAGCTGGCCATCCGGCGTGCTGTTCCCTTTTTTCTCAATACGGATACCTTCTCAAGGGTGCCATCTGTGCTCTCCTCCCATCTGTCTGGCTACAATCTTACCAAGAGGCAGTTTCTCGAATGGGGAAGCTTGCTGGCGAGCTCCTCGCCAACCCTCCGATTTCGCAGCCTGCGTTTGGAGCATGTGTATGGGCCTATGGACAGCGCAAACAAATTTGTTCCGTTTGTCATTCGCAGTTGTCTTCAGCAGGAAGGCGAGCTTGCGCTGACGCTTGGCGAGCAAAAGCGTGATTTCATTTATATTGACGATGTGGTGTCGGCATTTCTGACGGTCCTGAGACGTGCGGGAGATTCTGAGGAGCCGTTTCTGGAGTATGAGGTCGGAACCGGTGAGGCGACTTCCGTTCGTGATTTCGTTCGGCTGGTTCACGGTCTGACAGCATCCCAAACGATCCTGCGCTTCGGTGCGCTCCCTTATGCCGCGCACGAAATCATGCTGTCACAAGCAAATACGCTTCCGCTGGAGCAGCTGGGCTGGTCCCCACAGACAACACTCACAGACGGGATCCGTAACATGATCAAACGGGATACGAGCCGGTAAAAGAGGGTACTCTTTGCCGGTTTTTTCATACAGGAAGAATTTATAAGATTCTTGGCCAGTATAAGTGCAACTAAGGCTCCGCCACAAAGCTTGGCGGAGCCAAGTTTTCTAATTTCGGCGAGCATGGGCGAACACCAAAAAGCATGGCTGTAAGGGAGCCATGCTGGATCAAAGGTGCAATCGACATCAAACGAGGAAGGTTTTGTTTGTACAAAACAAGTCGGCGTGGAACGGCTTCATTTCATCGAGCAGCTGATTGTAGTTGTTGATTTTCACGACCGTGTCGTCTCTCTTCAAAATGTAGATGTGAGAAAACAGTTTTTCTAAGAGGACGTACAGTACGAGCGGATGCCGGTTGAAATTTTCCCGAATGCTGTCCAGATTAAACTCGATGATCAAATCGGGGTTCCATTTTCGAATCGTGTTCAATCCGCTTTCCAGGACGGTATATTCCGACCCCTCCACATCAAGCTTGATCAGGTCTACACGCGGAATCAGGTTTTGATCCATCCAGTCATCCAGGCGCACGCAATTGACTTTCTGGTTGGATTGCGCAGCCACTTTTTCATCTGGGGGAATAAAGGACCAGCCTCCTCCGCGGGAATCTTCGTGAAAGTGGATGGTTCCATTTCGGTCGAATACCCCAAGATGCAGGGGCTCGATGTTTTTGACCTGATTCTCCGCGATGTTCTTCACCAAATAGGGATAATTGATGTGAGATGGCTCAAAGGCGTACACTTTGCCTTGGTTCGCCAAATAACTGAGGGCGAGTGAAATGGTGCCGATGTTGGCGCCGATGTCCAGGCAAATGAAATCAGGCTGGATGACTTTTTTCAGGGGAGAAATCACATAGTGCTCATAGTAGCCCTTTTCTGTCCCAATAAAGTGAAGGACACTTTCATCTGATTCACTTCCATACACGGTAAAAGACTTTTCATCAAATGGCAGGAGGAATTCTTCTTTTTTCAACGAGCTTGTCGCTCCTTCTACAGGTTTGCAAATGCGGATGATATCGTTTTGAACGAAAAACGACATGTCAGGCCGCAGCTGGTGAACAAATTCTTCCAGCTGCGCAATGGTCGGATAATCCTTCAGCAAGGGATTCGGACCGATAAAGCAACGCGCATCATCGATGAGGATGACATGATTGTCGACAGTATGCTGCAGGATGGCTTCCAGCTCTTGGAGGATGGGGGTATCGATGTCTCCTCGTGCTGACTCCAGAGACAGCGGAATGTAGTGCCCATCTAGCCAAAACAGGCATGGTTCCGTGACGGATTCCAAAATACTCGGCAATACACGGGCACTGTCCCCATGGAGAATGGTGATGTTGGTATCGCCCGCAAAGCGGCTTTTTGCAGCCTGATACAGCTGCGGGTCCAGCTCAACCGATGTAAGCTTGTGAAAATTGTGCTTCATCCACTCGACCATGTCTCCCTTGAATGTCCCCGTTTCGAAAAAGCTGTGGATGTTGTAGCCTTTGGCGTAAAGCGAAATCGTGGATACCTTCAACTGCACGGTGGGTATCTCGTGCATCCAAAAGTCCCAAGTCTCCTGTTCAGTCAGTGCGAAAGGTATTTTCATCTCTGATCTCCACGCTTGCACAATTTCTTTCATCCGTGACATGGCAGGTCCCCCTCCTTTCAACGTTTATTTTCGAACGACGGAACGAAAGACGGCGAGAGTCTCTCGTGCGCATTTCTCCCAAGAAAATCTCTTTGCCTGATTGATTCCTTTTGCGATGAGATCATCTCTGATGTCAGGAAGCAAAATAGCCGCCAGCTTCACGGCAATGTCCTCGGGAATGGTCGGGTCGAACAAGAGTGAAGCGTCACCTGCTACCTCAGGGATACTGCCGCAATTGGAGCTTGTGATGGGGATTTGCGAGCGCATGGCTTCAACCAGCGGAATGCCGAAGCCTTCGAAAAGAGAAGGGAAGCACAGGAAGCCCGCGTTTCTGTACAAGTAAGGCATCTCCCCCTGTGGAACGTAATTCAACCATTTGATCTGATCCCACAGCTGGTTTTGGGAAATGAAGTTGACGACGGATTGATTGGCCTCCTGAGCGAAGCCGGTGAAGACCATCGGGATACGCAGGTCGTACTTTTGCCGCAGGATGACGAGCGCCTTCAGCAAATTCAAATGGTTTTTGTGGTGCCAGGTGTTGGCGGGGAAAAAGCCGTAGCCTGGGGTCAGCTGATATTTTTGGATCACGTGCTGGTTGATGCCCTCGTCAAAAGGCAAGGAAAACTCTTTGGATGCATCCAAGTGAATAGCATGTACTTTGTGCGCAGGAAGCCCGTATTTTTGGAGGATGGTTTGCCTGGAAAATTCGGAGAGGGTCAGGACAGCGCTGCTGCGTAAGGCAGAGGATTTGTAGTTTTCCAGTCTCCATCGCAAGGCATGATTCTCAAAAAATTGCGGGTAGTATTCGTGTTGGATATCCGGGATGTTGATAACGCTCGGGATCGTGACATCTGCCGGGTTGAGCACCAGCAACGGACAAAACCACAGATCAAGCTTCAGGGTACGTATCCAGTGGTGGAAGAGGTGATGTGCGTTCGCGTTCTCCGGGATCATGATTTTATGGACGTTGCTCTGCGTTTCGAAGGTATGGAAATTATGGTTGGTGAGAAAGAGAAACCACGTCTTGCCATCTCCTGCATTCATGGAGTAGGAGAGCAAATTTCGCACGTATTGCTCCATGCCGCCGATCTTGCCGGGGATGACAGAAAGCAGGTTAATGCCAATCCTCAATCTGAACCCCCCTTTTCCTGCTGGATATGGTTGCGATACCAATCGATGGTTCGCGTAATGCCCGCAAGCAAGGAGGTTTTGGCTTCAAAGCCAAAGTGTTCCTTTGCTTTGCTGACGTCTAGCAGCCTTCGAGGCTGTCCGTCAGGTTTGCTCGAATCCCAGAGGATGTCGCCCTGATAGCCGGATAAAGATTTGATGACCTCTGCCAGCTCCCGGATAGACATCTCCTCGCCAGATCCAATATTGACAGGTTCAGACTGATTGTAGGAGCGAGTGGCTGCCACGATCGCTTCTGCAGCATCTTCGACGTAGATAAACTCACGGGTTACTTCTCCTGCTCCCCAAAGTACAATCGATTTTTCCTGATTTTGCGCAGCTTCTATGCATTTTCGGATGATCGCCGGTATGACATGAGAGGTCTCCAGGTCAAAATTGTCCCGGGGTCCGTACAAATTGACCGGAAGCAAATAAATGGAATTGAAGCCGTACTGCTCGCGGTAGGCCTGTGATTGGACGAGCATCATCTTTTTGGCCAATCCGTAGGGAGCATTCGTTTCTTCAGGATAACCGTCCCACAAATGCGTTTCGCGAAAGGGGACAGGCGTGAATTTGGGATAGGAGCAGATCGTACCGATGGCCACGAATTTTTCGACGCCAAACAGCCTCGACTGCTCGATAAGCTGCGTTCCCATGATCAGATTATCGTAAAAGTACTTCCCGGGATTTTTTTGGTTCGCTCCGATTCCACCAACCACCGCGGCTAAATGGATAATGATGTCCGGGCGAAAGTCTTGCAGCATGCTTTGTATGTCGTGCTCCTTCCGCAAATCGTAGTCACGGCTCCTGGGAATAAAGATGTGCTCACAGGATGCACGATGCAGCTTTTCCACAACGTGTCTTCCTAAAAAACCAGCTCCTCCCGTGACGACGATTCGCTTTTCCGCCAGATTCAGCATGGTATCCACCTTCCTTTCCGAATGTCAGTAGTGTAAGGGAGTTGGTTTGCGGTTATTGACCCAGTTCTGAATGTGGGCAGATCCTTTTGTGAACTCCTGGTAAAAGGCATATTCTTCTGCGGAGAGAGGAAGGATCTCCAGGGCGTGATAGCTGACCGATCGAGAGCTTCCGTCCGGTTGCCAGAGCAGTGTCTGGCGGTTGCAAATAATGCTCACATCACAGCTGGGACCGCGGGAATAAAGGGGAATCGCGATATCGAAAAGGGGCTGTGTCACTTTGAAGCTGTGCACGAGGGCACCATTTACCATGACGTGAAAATGCAAGGGAAGCTCCACCATGGTACTGCGTCCTTTCATAACCAGTACCTGCATAGGCAGAATGGGAGGAATCTGTATCGACAGACGCAAATGCTGTGGAGCCCATCGGTCCGCATAGCGATTGGAAGTGACCAGCTGCGGGCCTATGCCAAAGGCATGGTAGTGCTTGAGCTTGCTTAAGAACCAGTGAGCCCCTTTATGGTAGTGATGAGTGGTGTAGTGGTAGAGCCATTCATTTGAGACCGTTCCGAAATGCTTGACACTTGTTTTCAAAATTTCGGAAAAACCCGGTTCCAGCTCATTGACAATGGTTTTGCAGGCTGCATACAACCGGGAGTTGGCCAAAAGTTCCGGCACCCATCCGATCGGATAATGCAGCGAGATCCGGTTCCATAAATCGTAATCCATGCACCAATCATGTTCCTCGTCTACTCCGCCTACACTTTCAAATGCGTGCTTCCTGAGAAAGGCTGTGGGCTGGCAGATGAGGTTGAGATGAAACAGCTTTTTCCGATCGAATTCCATCCATACATAGGGATATTTCATTTTATTGTGCTCGTCGATGTGCATCCCCTTCCCGTATACGACGCCCCAGTCGAGATGAGCGAGGAGCGCTGCTACGGCTTTGGTGACGGCCCCGGGAAAGTACGTATCATCTGAATTGAGCCAGCCGATAATTTCGCCTCGCGCCATTTTCAGCCCCTTGTTGATGGCGTGAGATTGACCGCGATCAGGCTCAGAGACATATCGGAAGCGTTCACCCAAATGACTGTATTGCTGCAAAATCGCGACCGTTCCATCCTTCGAGCCACCGTCTACCACGATATGCTCGATGTGGGGATAATCCTGCATCAAAATGCTGTCGATGGTCTGCTTGATAAAGCTGGCTTGGTTGAACGAAGGCGTGATGATACTGACGAGCGGCAAGGACTGATTCATCTTCAACAATCACCTCCCGCAGATTTTTGCTGCCGAATGATCCCACGCCAGTAATTCAGCAGATCCTCCATCGACTGCTCGAACGAGATTTCTGGAGCCCAGCCTGTAACAGAACGGAACAAGGAAGAATCCCCGAGAACGACATCTACATCAGAAGGACGAAGCCGTTTTGCATCGATGTGAATATCTACATGGACATTGGCTTTGGACAGCAAGGTTTGCAGCATTTCCTCGATCGTGATGCTCGTGCCAGATGAGATGTTGTAGACTTCACCGGGCACTCCCGATTCGAGGGAAAGCCAGTACGCCCGGACAATATCGCGTACATCTGTAAAATCGCGGACGGCCGAAAGATTTCCGACATAGACATGGGGCGGTCGCAAGCCTTCTTCAATCAAAGCGATTTGCTTGGCGAAATTGGAGGTCACATAGCATTCTTCCCGACGCGGACCTGTGTGATGGAAGGCACGCGTCCGTACGATGTTCAGCCCGTAGCTTTGGTGGTATTGATAGCCGAGGTAATCTTGGGCTATTTTGCTGACTGCGTACGGATTGAGAGGGCGAAAAGGATTGTTTTCCTTGATCGGGGACTCGTTTGGATGGACCTTTCCGTACTCCTCACTGGAGCATGCAATCTGAATCTTGCAGTCCACCTCCAAGTGACGGACAGCCTCGAGTATGTTTAATTGACCTACCAGGTTGTTCACGAGAGTCTCTGCAGGTGCGTGCAAAGAAGTAGGGACAAAGCTCTGGGCTGCGAGGTGGAAAATCAGATCCGGCTGCGTCTGCGAAATGAGGCGATTCACGGATTCAGCATCTGTCAGCTCGCACTTCAAGAGCTGCACGTTCTGCTGTAGTGCTCCGAGCGACTCCAAACGACTAGGCGAACGAAAGGTTCCGATCACTTCGACATCTCCACGCGATAGGAGATACTCTGCCAGGTGACTTCCAGCAAATCCGCTTATTCCGGTAATCAGAGCCTTCATGGGAGAAAACCTCCTACAGGAGCAAAGATCGTCTGCGGATGACAAAAAGCTTAACATAGTATGGATATGAGCCAGTACGAGAGGACGTCACGGCAGTTGCCTCCCATAGATTTTGCATGACTAGTCTTTCAAGTTAGCCAGGAGCCATTGGCATGTGGCGTAATCAAAGTAGTGGAGCTCATCGCGACTGGGCAAATTGCCTGTGAGAAAAGCGGGGATGTAATGCTTGGCGGCCCCTTGAAAATGCAGTGTGTTTACTTTAAGGAATCCATTTTTTTCGGAAAACTTGCCAAGCAGGGCTCCGTCCTTCCAATAAATCTTTTTCTTCCCATCCAAGAGTTCAATTTGTTCGCAAGGGGGAGCGAGCGGGCAACTCAGATTATGGTCGAAGAACGAGTCGCCGATTACGCCATAGGTACTGTCCATCCGCAAATAGTAATTGCGAAAATGAATGCAAGTGACCATGTCGGAAAGAGGAACATTCCCAATCACGCGGCAATAGTCCAGCAGCTTGTGCAGCATCTGGGGCTCCCTGAAATGAGCGGTGAGATACGCGCAATAGTGATCCAGTGTAGAACGATTGCAAACAGTTGTCCAAGAAAATTCCAAGGCGAGTCTCTCGTAATCAGGCTTGTTGATGTCGCAGTACAAAAGCACATCTGAATCGAGATAAAGAATCTTCTGGAGCTGATTTGCCTTCATGAAGTCTCGCAATAGGAACCATCTTTGAAAACAAAACAGATTGTAGGCGAAGTTATTGGGAGAAAGGTGGCGGTAGAAGCTGGCGAAGCCCTTGGCGCTTTGGGAGTAATCGTCAATCAGGTGATGCTCTGTCCCATCTGGGGTATGTTTTCGATTTTCGCGGGTTCCGATGAGAATGACACGTGACTTCGGGTTGCTTGCCTTGGCTTGCTGCATGCACAACCCGAGGTGTTCTTCATCTGCGCGATGAATAAAAATCACAGGGATGTTCAACCGCATCAGCTCCTCTGTCGATGCTGAAATACATGCAGACAAAAATTTCTTGTTAGCATATGTACCGAAAGAGAAGAAAGCAACGGCGGCAGCCTTTATGTGGACATTTCCGTTAAACAGGATCATAGAAGGGCCTATTTTTCTTTCTGAGGCTGGAAAGACCAAGCTTTTTTCGGATGGAGACATAAGATATCCGTGAAAGAGTAGAGATAAATTTCAACCACAGGGAGTGAAATGGGATGGATACCCTTTCTTTCTACGAAAAACAAGTCTATTCGCAGAACGGGGAAGACGGAATGATTGAAGAGCTGTTTTCCCGAATCGGGACGACTAACCAAATCTTTGTAGAGTTTGGAGTCTCAGTGGGACTGGAGTGCCTGACCCACAATCTCCTCGTTCATCACGGATGGTCCGGCTTGATGATCGAAGCAGATCCGCAGCACTTCCAGCAGCTGGAAGTGAACTTTGGTCACATTTTACGTGTCACCCTTCACCACGAGCGGGTATCGAGGGAGAATATTGCTTCTATTTTCCGTGCGAACCACATTCCAGCATCGTTTGATTTCCTCTCCATCGACATTGACGGAAACGACTATTGGGTCTGGCAAGCCTTATCTGAATGGAAACCACGTGTCGTCGTGATTGAATACAATGCATCCTTTCCTCCCCCGCAAAAAATGGTTGTGGTCTACGATCCAAACTTTTCTTGGGATGGGACGACACATTTTGGAGCAAGTCTGACTTCCCTGGCTGGGCTTGGCAAGCAGCTTGGCTACGCGCTTATCGGAACGGATACACGCGGCGTCAATGCCTTTTTTATCCGCCGTGATTTACTTGCTGCCAGCGGTTTCGAGGAACAACCGCCAGAGCAAGCCTATCATCCCCCGTCATATGGACCCGTAGAGGGAGGTCATCCTCGCCGTATTGGCCCACATTTGGAAATATGATTCCAGAGGAACTTATAGACTGCAAGGGATCCATCGAGAGGTCTGGTAATCAAAATAAGAAGGAGAAGAGACAGTGGAGAAACCGGGAGACACAAAGTGCTTCATATAGGGCTTTGCAAGTCCTTGGAAGTGCAGAGAGCAGATACGGATGAAATCACCTGATCCGACCTTTTTGCAATAGAGCTGGTTGCTTTGAAGGTACACTTTCTTTTTGCCGTCCAATTGCTCTAACTGAAAAAGGTAGCTCGGCAGGGGGCAGTTCACGTTGTGATCAAAAAAGCAGTCGGAAAACAGGCCGAAGCACTTGGGGAGTTTCGGATGGTCGAGATGAAAGAGATCGCAAAGCACCATGTCGGATAAGAGACCATGCCCGAGTCTTTCAGCGTAGTACACCGTCCGGGAATAAAGCGTGGGATTTTGGAACTGCTTCATCACATAACTGCAAAAGGAATCTAGCCTGTCGAGGGAACAAAAGGACGTCC
This sequence comes from Brevibacillus centrosporus, assembly GCF_046622605.1. Classification (NCBI taxonomy): domain Bacteria; kingdom Bacillati; phylum Bacillota; class Bacilli; order Caryophanales; family Paenibacillaceae; genus Brevibacillus; species Brevibacillus centrosporus. The sequence goes on from NZ_CP176856.1 coordinate 1,941,240, forward strand.
AAGAAAATTCCATAGAAAAAGAATGAAAGCGGGGAGAGTCAATGGAGGCGTATAAGAGCACATCGGAGTCTAGAACACAGCACTGTGACAGAGTGTGCTGTTTCATGAAATCCTTCAAGATGAACCAACGCAGAAAGTTAAAAAGGCTGTAGATATAGGGATTCGTGGATTTGTGCTGATAAATAGCTTCAAAGGAAGAAGCACTCTCTGTGTAATTGCTGATGAGGTAGTGCTCTACGCCACCTTCGCACAAGGGAGCGCAGTCCTCTGGTCCCAGAAGGATGACGCGTGAAGAAGGATTGCTGACGGTTGCTTGCTGCAAGCTGTACTTCACGTGCTCTTGATGATTTCTCTGCAAAAAAAGGATAGGTATGTTCATCTCGAGGCCCCCTTTCATTCTCTGTCCTGTATCATATGAATGTGAAATTATGTGAGATCGCCTTGTTTTTGCAACAAAGAGCGGAGCGGTGTGCTGTAGACTGTCAGACAGCGATAACCTCTGCATATCGGGTGAACCCAATCTAGCGCTGAGTCGAACGAACTTCGTGACCTTGACATACTTATAAGCATGTTGACACGAACCAGGGAACTTATGTGACTGAGGAGAGAGGGAGTCTATGAAAACTGCTTTCCTTACAGGGATCACTGGTCAGGATGGGGCTTATCTGGCCAAGTTTTTACTGGAGAGGGGCTACCATGTAGCAGGATTGGTTCCTCGTCGCAGCACGGTGGACAGATGGCGGCTGGACTACCTGGGCATTGTGGACCAAGTGGAATACATCGACGGGGACATCATGGATGTGTCCTCTCTCATTCGTGGGTTGAAGGCATGCAAGCCGCAGGAGGTCTACCATTTGGCCGCACAAAGCTTCGTCGGCTCTTCCTGGGAGCAGCCGATACTGACAGCTCAGGTGACTGGTATGGGAGTCCTGCATGTGCTGGAGGCGATCCGGGAAGTGGATCCATTCATAAAGATGTATCAGGCATCCTCCAGCGAGCTGTACGGACTCATCCAAGAGCCGCAGCAGTCGGAGAATACCCCATTCTATCCACGCAGTCCCTATGCCGTATCCAAGCTGTTTGGCTACTGGATGACCAAAAACTACCGAGAGAGCTTTCAGATGTACGCCTGTAACGGAATTCTTTTCAATCACGAATCACCGTTGCGGGGTTTGGAGTTTGTGACGAGGAAGGTAACTGATGCTGTCGCCAGGATCGTGCATCAAAAACAAAAGGAATTGCGGCTTGGCAACATTGCGGCGAAGCGAGACTGGGGCTTTGCGGGAGACTATGTGGAAGCGATGTGGCTCATGCTTCAGCAAAATACGCCCGATGATTTTGTCATCGCTACGGGCAAGACCTCCACAGTCGAGGAAATGTGCAGGATCGCGTTTGATTACGTAGGCTTGAATTATCAGGATTACGTCGTCATTGATCCAGCGCTGTACAGACCGGCAGAGGTAGATATTTTGCTCGGCAATCCGGAAAAAGCGAAGCAGGAGCTGGGGTGGGCGCCCAAAACAAAGCTCGAGCAGCTCGTCCACATGATGGTCGAAGCGGATCTGCGGCGGGTAGCCAAAATGTCATGAGCCATGAAAAAACGAGGCTGCACTTCAGGCAGCCTCGTTTTTTGCGCTACAGTAAGAATTTATAAGATTCTTAGCCAGTATAAGTGCAACTAAGGCTCCACCGCAAAGCTTGGCGGAGCCAAGTTTTCTAATTAAAAAGCAGCTTTCCCCGCGAACCAAGCGATCATGCGCTTGTTGATGTCTTCCTCGGAGAGATCCTCAAACAGTCTGGCTTCCACGACCATGTCGTACAGGCGCTCCATTGGCTCGCGACCGTCTGCTTTTTTGGCTTTCGCGTCGTTTTTCAGAAGCTCCCACGTATTCACGACGAAGTCGCGACGGTCAACCTCCTGCTTGTGGAAGAAGAATTCCAAGCGCTCGACGTGGTCGAGGAAATCACTGCCAAAACGATTTTCCGCCTTTCCTTGCAGGAGGGCGATCTCCGCTTCGTACATCGGGCGTTCATTGCCTTTTTCCTTGGAGATCCAGGGGGTTTCCAGAATCAGCGGCAGGTGACGGAGCTTTTCGTGCCCGGCGATGTACTTCATGGCGTCAAAGCCGATGAGGCCAGCCCCTACAGGAGCGTGGCGGTCTTTACCTGCGCCGCGGAAGTTTTTACTGTCGTTCAAGTGGACAACGGCGAGTCGATCTAGGCCGATCACGCGGTCGAACTGGTCGAGAACCCCATCAAAATCGTGCACGACATCGTAGCCGGCATCGTGAATATGGCAGGTGTCCATACATACGGTAAGGCGGCGGTTGTCTTCTACCTTTTCCATGATCGAGGCAAGCTCCTCGAAAGAGCGGCCAATTTCGGTTCCTTTCCCTGCCATCGTTTCCAGCGCGATGTTGACGTCGGTATCCTTGACGCCGTTAAGTACCTCATTTAAGCCCTCCGCGATGCGCGCAACCCCGTATTCCGCATCTTTGTCCGTATAAGCTCCCGGGTGAAGCACGATATTTTTTACCCCGAGATAGTGCGTGCGGCGGATTTCCTCCTGCAAGAAATTGACGGCCAGCTCATACGTGTCATCCTTGTACGAGCCCAGGTTGATGATGTACGGCGCGTGGACGACGATTTCTTCCATGCCATGCTTGTCCATCACGGCCTTGCCTTCCGTGATGAATTGATCTTCAATCGGTTTGCGCCGCGTGTTTTGCGGAGCCCCTGTATAAATCATAAAAGTGCTCGAGCCGTATGTGACAGCCTCTTCCGCTGCATTCAGCAGTCCTTTGCCCGAGAACGATACGTGCGATCCGATCTTAACCATCCAGCAATCATTCCTCTCTTATCAGGTAGTGCGAAAAGCTGCAATTGTCTCTTTCCTAACATAGCCGAAGATGAGCGATTCGTCCATCGGGAAGACACAGGCAGACGTGCAATCCAGCTTCACTATCTTGCTTATCTATTCGAGAATGCGTACAGAACCCCTTCCCAGCGGGTATACTGACGTTGGAGGTGAAGGGAAATGGAAACAGCAGGAACCAATTCTGAACAGCTGACAGATGAAAAATGGCAGGCCATCGTGGGCAACGACACTGCCTTCGATGGGAGCTTCTTTTACGCCGTAAAGACGACGCGCATTTTTTGTCGGCCATCCTGCAAGTCGAAGCCGCCGAACAAGGAAAATGTACGTATCTTTGAAAATGCGCAGCAAGCCCTGTCCGCAAAGTTCCGTCCCTGCAAAAGATGCAAGCCGACGGGTCAGCGTTTGCCTGACAGGGAGTGGGTAGAGCAGATCACGCAATATATCGACACGCATTTTTGCGAGAGGCTGACACTCGAAAGTTTGGCAGAAGAGTGCCACGGCAGTCCGTACCATTTGCATCGCACCTTCAAACGGATCAGAGGTGTCACTGTGGTCGAATACGTCCAGCAAACGAGGATCGAGACGGCCAAGGAAATGCTCGCTCATACCGATCAGCAGGTAGCGAAGATCGCCGCTGCAGTAGGCATGCCAAATACGTCTTATTTCATGACACTCTTTAAAAAACTGACAGGGCGTACACCTACAGAGTATCGCCAATTTCATCATAAACAATCGTCCGTGGAGGGATTTATTCATGAAAATGGAGAAGAAGCCGGAAGTGTACTGGACATTGCTGAGCCATGAGGGATGGAGTCTGTATGTGGCAGCGACCTCGGAGGGCCTATGCTTCGTTGGATCGCAGGACCATCCGTGGGACGAATTGTCCTCATGGGTTAGCCAGCGTTTTCCGGGCAGCAAGCTTACACAGGATGATGCGAGATTGCAGCCGTATGTCACAGAATTGATCGCGTACCTCGACGGGGAAAAAGATCGCTTTTCGATCCCTCTCGATGTGCGCGGGACCCCCTTTCAACGAGCGGTCTGGGAGGCCCTCTGTCAGATTCCGTTTGGACAGACGAGGACGTACTCGGACATCGCCGCGCAGATTCAAAAGCCTGCTGCGGTGCGGGCGGTAGGAGCCGCGATTGGAGCGAATCCAGTGCTGATCTGTGTTCCCTGCCATCGCGTGATCGGAAAGAACGGGACGCTGACGGGGTATCGGGGCGGGATGGAGATGAAGGAAGTCCTCCTGTCTCACGAGGGGAGTGCACTGCGTGTCTAAGCCGATGGGAGAGAGGATTGCTGCCCTCGAGTGGGAGAGCTTGCAGCAATCATTGGACGAACAAGGCTATGCGGTCCTGCCGCCCTTGCTAAACGAAAGGGAATGCCACAAAATGATAGAGACCTATCAGAACCCCGCGCTTTTTCGCAATACGATCGACATGGCGCGTTATCGCTTCGGAATCGGCGAATATAAATACTATCAGTCTCCTCTGCCAAACTTGCTGCTGGAGCTGCGCGAAGGGTTCTACCCAGAGCTTGCCAAAGCGGCAAATCGCTGGCTCGGGCAGCTTGGCCGCGAACCCTATTATCCTGCTGCGCTGTCTGAATATCTCGATCATTGCCACCAGCTAGGACAAACGCGGCCGACTCCGCTGATCCTAAAGTACGAAGCAGGCGGCTACAACTGTCTGCATCAGGATTTGTATGGAGAGGAATTCTTTCCGTTTCAGGTAGTATTCGTGTTAAATCAAAAGGAGCGGGATTACACGGGCGGCGAGTTTTTACTCATCGAACAGAGACCGCGTGCTCAGAGCAGAGGTCATGTCATCGCGCTTGAACAGGGAGCTGGCCTGATTTTCCCCACGCAGCATCGGCCGGTGGCAGGGACGCGTGGTTACTACAGGACGACCCTTCGCCATGGCGTCAGTACGATTGCGTCTGGGACAAGGTATAGTCTGGGGATTATTTTTCACGACGCCAAGTAGGCTCGCGTCTGGAAGGGAACGGGTTGGCATGCATGTGGAAATAGGAGAGAAGCACCCGAAGACGCTCTTGAATAAAGGAACGGGCTTTCTAGTAGACTACAGTCATTCATTGAATCCTTATACCGGTTGTTCCTTTGGCTGCTCGTACTGCTATGTAAGGCAGATGCCTGTATCCCTCTTTCGTTCACAGAAGTGGGGCACATGGGTGGATATCAAGAAAGAAGCGGCAAAGCTGTTGCGCAAAGAGCTGTCACGAGCCAAAGCCAAAGGGAAGGTCACCATTTTCATGTCATCGAGCACGGACCCTTACCAGCCTATCGAATTTAAAGAAGAGGTTACGCGTTCGTTGCTGACCGTAATGGTAGAGGATCCTCCCGATTTTCTGTTCGTACAAACACGGAGCCCTCTCGTCACCCGCGATATCGACTTGCTGCAAAAACTGGAAGACAAAGTACGGGTCAGCATGACGATAGAGACAGACCGCGATGACATCCGCAAAGCGTTTTCGCCTGTGGCTCCTCCGATCCAAGCAAGGCTCAAGGCTTTGGAGAGGTTAAAAGAAGCGGGAGTGCCTACGCAAGCGACGATTGCTCCGTTATTGCCGAGCAGTGAAGCCTTTCCTGATAGGCTAGTTCCTCTTGTTAATCGTGTCTGCGTGGACGACTATTTCATGGGGGATGGCAGCGGTGGCAAAAGGACGCGAAGTCTCGGTATTTCCAAAAGGTACGAGGAGCTGGGACTGTTGGAATGGTATCATCCTGATGCGTACAAAATCGTCCTGGAGCGAATGGGGCAGGTATTCTCTGCTGATCAAATCTACGTGAGTCAAAACGGGTTTGCTCCCTAACGTACGCATGGCATGTAGATAGAAAGAATTCAGCACCCTATTTCCGGAAAGTACGGGAATGTAGGGTGTTTTTTTGTGCAAACAAGGAGAGGTTACCCTGTTACCGGAATGAATGGACCTATTGCGTAAAATAGGTTAACCTATTTTCTTGGAAGTTTGGAACGGGTTGTCCCCTTTTTACTTGGAAAATGGGAAAGAAACGATAGTTGAGGTACATTTTTTAGCGTTGGCACGCGACTTGCTTAGTAAGAAAAGTACAAACATTCAAACTAACGCAGTCAAAGGAGACTTGTTATGAACGTGGTAGCAAACGTATACCGGGGCGAGAAGGTAGAAAGCTCCCATCTCGGCCATATTGCTGTCGTACATCCTGATGGTACTCTGCTCTACTCCTATGGCGATCCATTTCGACTCACGTACGCAAGGTCCAGCATGAAGCCGCTGCAGGCGATTCCGATCGTGGAGACGGGAGCTGCCGATCGATTCGGACTGGAGCCTGCCGATCTGTCGCTCTGCTGCGCATCTCACAGTGGGGAACAGCGTCATCGCTCTCGTGCGATGGGAATCCTTGCGCGCGCAGGTCAGCAGGAAGCTATGCTGCAATGCGGGACACATGTGCCGCGTGATGAGGAGAGCTACAAACAGCTGATCCGCGAAGGGAAGCCTCTGACACCTGTATTTAGCAACTGCTCAGGTAAGCATTCCGGTATGATCGCCACAGCAACGCATATGGGAGAGGATGTCAGCACCTATCACTTGCCCGACCACCCGGTGCAGCAGCGCATTCTCGACGTCGTGGAAGACATCACGGGCTATCCAAAAGAAAAGATTTACATGGGAACAGACGGATGTGGAGTGCCGGTCCACGAGCTGCCTTTGGCCAACTACGCCTGGGCATTTGCCAAACTGGCGAAGCCGGAAGTCGTGAAAAGTCCTGACCGTCAGAAGGCGATCCAGCGAATCACCGATGCCATGACAGCTCACCCCGAGATGGTAGGCGGCAACAACCGATACTGCACGGACCTGATGACCGCTTTTAAAGGAAGAATCGTTGGCAAGGCAGGTGCTGAATCCGTCTATTGCCTGGGAGACCGCAAAACGGGCTTGGGCGTTGCGGTGAAAATCGAGGACGGGGGTGCCAGAGCGATCAATCCGGTGGTCAATGAAGTGCTTCGTCAGCTCGGAATAGGCACGGATGGTCCTTTGGAAGAGCTCGGTGCCTACACCAACCCGTTGATCAAAAACATGAGCGGGTCGACAGTGGGTCGCATTGAAACCGCCTTTACGCTCGAGGCAGTCAAGCAATCTCTTCGTGCATAAATGGCTTCTCTCTTCGGGAGCTGTTTATCCATATACTCATGTGGCAAAGAATAAGGGGGTCTTACACAAATGAAAAGGCAAAAAGCATGGAAGGTTCTCAGTACAGCTGCTCTTCTGGCTGTACTCGCAGTCACTGGCTGCAGCCAATCGGCAGCGCCACCACAGCAGGGTGCGCAAGGGGGATCAACACCAGGGCAAGCGACTCAGGATGCTGGCGGACAAGCTGACATGACAGCCAAGCTCCGGTTGAATCTGAAAACGGAGCCGCCTTCACTCGATCCGCCGAAAGGTTTCGACAGCACGTCCAATGAGGTGTTGAATGCCACCATGGAGGGCTTGGTCCGACTGGACAAAGATCACAAGCCTCAACCGGCGATGGCAGAGAAATGGACCGTCAGCGAAGATGGAAAAACGTATACCTTCACGCTGCGCGACAGCAAATGGTCCAATGGCGATCCAGTGACGGCTCAAGACTTTGAATTTGCCTTCAAGCGGATTCTCGACCCGAACAACGCATTTCCGTCGGCCTTCCTGGCGTACTACATCGATGGCGGCGAAGCGTTCAACAAAGGAGAGGGAACAGCGGACGGCGTGAAAGTGAAAGCCTTGGACGACAAGACTTTTGAAGTCCATCTCAACGCACCTGCGGCTTACTTCCTGCACATCATCACCCAGCCGACTTTCTTCCCAGTCAACAAGAAGGTAGTCGAGAGCAATCCGAAATGGGCAGAGAATGCGTCCTCTCTCGTGACGAACGGGCCGTTCAAAATGGAAGATTGGGTGCATGACCAATCCGTGAAGGTCGTGAAGAACGACGGCTACTGGGACAAGGAATCCGTCAAATTCGCAGGAATCGATTGGGTCATGGTCAACGATGAAAACACGCAATATCAAATGTACAAAACCAGTCAATTGGACATGGTGCAGACCGTTCCGATCGATATGAAAAAGGAATTGATCGACTCTGGTGAGGCAAAGGTAGAGCCGGAAGCATCCATCTACTACTACCGCATGAACACGACCATGCCGCCGTTTACTAACGTCAATGTGCGCAAGGCGTTTGCTCTGGCCATCGACCGCAAGACCTTGATCGAAAATGTCGTACAAGGCAAACAGCCAGCTGCGCTTGCACACGTACCGCTCGGATTCCCAGAGCCGGAGGGCGGAGATTTCCGCGAAAAGGGTGGAGACTTCTTCAAAGACAATGATGTCGAGCAAGCGAAAGAGCTGCTGAAAAAAGGAATGGAAGAAGAGGGCTGGACGACACTGCCGCCAGTGACCCTGACCTTTAATACGAGCGATACGCACAAAGCGATCGCCCAGGTACTCCAGGAAATGTACAAGAAAAACCTCGGTGTTGATGTAAAGCTGGAAAACAAGGAATGGAACGTATTCCTGGCAGACCAGCGTGCCCGCAAGCTGCAGTTCTCCCGTTCCACGATCCCCGCGGACTACGGCGATCCTGTGAACTATCTGGAGCTGTTCGTGACAGACCACCCGGGCAACCGCATCAATTACAGCAACAAAGATTACGACGCACTCGTAGAAAAAATCCGCAATACGGCAAATGAGACGGAACGCTTCAAGCTGATGCATGACGCGGAGAAGATCTTCATGGATGATATGCCACTGGTGCCTATCTACTTCGGAACAAAAGTGTATATGGATCAGTCAAATATTAAAGGCATCATCCGCCACCCTGTAGGAACAATTGATTACAAATGGGTGGAAATTGGGAAGAAGTAAGGTAGAAGGAAGACTGGAGCCGCCTGCTTTTCGGCTCTGGTCTTCGCTTTCCCGTTTTCATCGACGTCTTACACGTTTTGGCGCTTTCGATCACCGAAGAAGAGTATGGAGCGAATGTTATGGAGAAAAGAACAGTCACGTTTGTAGCCAAAATGGATGAGTTTTTGCAATCAGTTGTCAGTCAGTGCCATGAGCTTGGAATCTCGGAGGACATCCACATCGAGGCGATCCGGGTAGACCAGCTGCCGTTTCGTCCGATTACGCCAGGTTCGCTGGTCGTGCTCTCTACCAAAAGTATAGTCCCCCAGGTAGAGTCGTATGTGCCACCTGGATCCAAGCTGATCGTTGCCAAGCGAATGCTGCCTTATCACAACCTGCGCGAGATGCTGGAAATTCCCAAGGGTGTCAAGGTGCTGCTGGTGAGCGATACAGCGGAAACCGCGCAGGAAAATGTAGAGCTATTACGCGCATCAGGTATGGACTTTGAAGTGTATCCGTACTACCCGGGAGCCGATTACCCGCCTGACGTCGAGATCGCCGTGACGCCAGGAGAAGCGGAGCATGTCCCTCCCCATATCCGCAAGGTGGTGGACATCGGGTTTCGCGTCATCGATCTTTCTACGCTGCTCGCGATCTACGCCCACTTCAACAGCGACAATTTTCAAAAAGTGACGGCACGAGCCATGCAGTCCTTAATTTACATCACGAAGGAACTGAACAAGGAAATTCAGCATGCTCATTTGTTGAGTAAATATTTGGAAGCCATCGTGAACCGAATTGAGGATGCTGTTATCGCGTTTGATGAAAGCGAGATCGTCCGGTTCGTCAATCAAAAGGCAGTGGACTCGCTTAATCTGCATGGCGTCGATGTGGTGGGAGAAAAGTCAGCGGTCTGCCTGCCGCCTGATTTTTATGAAGCCATCCAGCAATGTGAGGAAAATGAGGATGTATTGGTAGATTGGGCGAACAAAACCTACTTTTTTCGCAAGATGCACATCGTGATGGAAGGAAGCTTTCTAGGGAGTCTGATCCTGTTTCGCAAGGCGGCCGACATTGAAAAAATGGAGCACGAATACCGGCTTCGTCTTTACAGCAAAGGCCTCGTAGCGAAATACCAGTTTGACGATATCTACGGTGCGAGCGCCACGTTTTCGCAGGTGATTCAGATTGCTAAAAAGATTGCTAGGAGCAATTCCACCGTCTTGCTTCTGGGAGAAACGGGGACAGGAAAGGAATTGCTCGCCCAGGCTATCCACAACGCTTCGCCTCGGCGTAGAGAGCCGTTTGTAGGGGTGAACTTTGCTGCTATTTCCGAATCCTTGCTGGAGAGCGAGCTGTTCGGTTACGAGGAAGGCGCTTTTACGGGGGCGCGGAAAGGCGGACATATCGGTTGGTTCGAGCTGGCCCATAAAGGAACCATTTTCCTGGACGAGATCGGGGATGCCAGCGGCGCGATACAAAACAGGCTCTTGCGTGTCCTCCAAGAGCGCCAGATCATGCGCGTCGGAGGGAGTAAGGTCATTCCCACAGATATACGCGTCATTGCAGCGACCAATCAGGACTTGCAGCAAATGGTGCAGGAAGGAACTTTTCGTGCGGATCTCTACTACCGCCTGAACATTTTACCGATCCATCTGCCGCCTCTGCGCAAGCGGCGGGAGGATATCCCTTGGCTAGTCGAGCATTTCGTGAAAAAGTACTCGTTTGATCTGCGGCGACCTCCCTTCACTCTTTCAGCGGAAGCGATGAAAGCCCTGCTGGATTACGATTGGCCGGGCAACATTCGTGAGCTGGAGAATGTCGTGGAGTATTTGGCCCACATCGTAGACGACGAGGCATACAGCTGTCACCTCCCGTTTTTGCGCGAGGTCACGCACACTCCTTTGCCTTCTGTCGTGATGGATCAGGAATGCGAAGCGATGATCGCGGAATACGGGAAGCGCGGATTTCTGGAGGAAATGACGGCGATTTTGCAGCAGCTCAGTCAAGGAGGGCAAGGGCGTTACAACCTTGTAGAGCAACTGCAGGAGAGTGGCCTTCAGGTATCGTCGCAGCAGCTGCGTTATCGTTTGAAGCTGCTCCAGCAGGATGAGCTGATCCATGTCGGCAAAGGCAGACAGGGCAGTCAAATATCCTCCAAAGGAGAAGCGTTGCTTGCTTATCTGAAGTCGTCGAGATCTTGAGTGAATGGAGGCTACTATATGAAGGATTATTGGCAACAGCAGGCACTGCTTCATCGGGATGGTTTCGTGAAAGAGCTGCACTCGTTTTTGTCCATTAACAGCATCGAGGATATGAGCACAGCCGCCGAGGGCAAGCCATTTGGAGAAGGAGTCGCTGCGGCGCTGGAATACATGCTGGCCCGCGGCGAGTCCGATGGCTTTCATACGAGAAATGTGGACGGGTATGCCGGTGTCATTGAATACGGAGAAGGAGAAGAAGAAATTGGGGTGCTCGTCCATGTTGATGTTGTCACTGTAGGTGAGGGCTGGACGACTCCTCCCTTCGAACCGAATGTTCGAGGAGGCAGGATTTACGCACGAGGCGCGATCGATGACAAAGGGCCAGCTCTAGCCGCTTACTACGCCTTGAAAATGGTGAAGGACTCAGGCCTCGCGCTAACCAAAAAAGTCCGGCTGATCATCGGAGGGGACGAAGAGAGCGGCTGGCTGTGCATGAAGCACTTCGCCCTGCACGATAAAGTCCCGCAAATCGGGTTTTCGCCGGATTCATCCTTTCCCATGACACATGCGGAAAAAGGTCAGATCAATCCAACCTTGGCGCTTCCAGTCCAAGTGAGCTCTAACGCTGATGCATGCTTTCAGCTGCTGTCCTTTCAATCGGGCGATCAAGGAAACAGCGTACCGGAATTGGCGAGGGCAGCTGTAAAAGCACCGCAAAAGACAAGCCCAGAATGGCAGCGAGAAGTGAAGAGCGGCTGGGAAGCGTTTTTGGAGGCGCAGGCAACGACAGGGGAACTTGAGATCACTAAGGCTGGTGATCTCACATTTGTCCTCCACGGCAAACCTGCACATGGCATGGTCCCGCAAAATGGGGTGAATGCTGGCACACTGCTTGCTGCGTTTTTGCTCTCTTTGGATTTTGAAGCTTCCGATTATTCATTCTTATCGCTGCTTGGCGAAGTACTGCACGAAGATTTTTATGGCGAGCGGCTGCATGTGGCCTGTGAGGATGAAGTGTCAGGGAAGCTGACGGTCAATGCAGGTATCTTGAGGTACGATCGCTTGGAGGGAGGGAGTGTGCGGCTCAATATCCGTTATCCCGCTACGGTCTCCTGTGAAGAGTACGTGGAAAAGCTGACGCAAAGAGTGGATGAGCTCGGCTGGACGATTTCCAACCTGCGTACCTCCAAATCGCACTATGTGCCAAAGGATCGTCCTGTCATCCAGACGCTGTCACGCGTCTACGAGGAGCATACAGGCTTGCCGGCCCATCTGCTGTCTTCGGGAGGAGCCACCTACGCCAAGATTATGAGCGAAGGTGTCGCATTCGGACCGCTTTTCCCTGGCAAGGAATCCATGGCACACCTCACAGACGAATATGCCGACATCAACGATTTGCTGCGTGCGATGGGGATTTACGCACATGCCATCGCAGAGCTTGCCAAATAAACAAGGAGGCGCTACCTGTGTCCAACTTTCTGGTCAAACGCGTGCTGATGATGCTGGTCACCCTGTGGATCATCGTGACGCTGACATTTTCTCTGATGCATGCCATCCCGGGCAATCCGTTTGCCTCCGAGTCCGATCAGCTGCCGGAGCAAATTCTCGCCAATTTGCGGGCGAAATACCATCTGGATGAGCCATTGCCCGTACAGTATGTGCTGTATTTAAAAAACCTGGTCATGCTCGATTTGGGACCATCGATCAAATCCGATTCACGCGGTGTGAATGATATGATCGCAGACGGTTTCGGTGCCTCCGCTTGGCTGGGAGCCCAAGCTATTGTGATAGCGCTTATTCTGGGCATCACATTTGGAATCATCGCTGCCCTAAACCGCAACAAGCCGCTTGATTACATCGCGATGGCCCTTGCCGTTCTGGGGGTAGCCGTTCCCAGCTTCATCATGGCGCCTCTCTTGATCAATTTTTTCGCAATCAAGCTGACGATCTTTCCGGTCGCAACCTGGGGTACGTGGATGCATACGGTGCTTCCCTCCCTGGCTCTCGCATTTGGACCCGTCGCGGTTATCACTCGCTATATGCGTGCCAGCATGATTGAAGTGATGAACCAGAACTACATCCGGACCGCAGAGGCAAAAGGGATACCTACGTTCCTCATCGTCATCCGCCACGGCATCCGCAACGCGATTCTTCCTGTCGTCACGTTTCTAGGACCGCTGATCGCTTCCTTAATTACCGGGACGTTTGTGGTAGAGAAGATTTTTGCGATTCCGGGCATCGGAAAGTATTTCGTAGACGGTATTTTCAACCGGGATTATCCCGTCATTTTGGGAACGACGATATTTTACAGCGCGATCCTGATCGTGACCATCTTCCTCATCGATATCGCGTATACGCTGATTGACCCGCGGATCAAGTTGACCAACAAGGAGAGATAAACAGTGGCGATGGAACAAAGAATAGACCCTTTATTTCGCCCGTTGACCAAGAACGCACAGGCCCAAGCGATTTCGAGGCCGAGTCTTTCATTTGGGCAGCAAGTCATCCGTAAGCTGGTGAAAAACAAGCTGGCGATGCTGGGGCTTGTCATCATCGTGGTGCTCATTGCGATGGCGATCATCGGCCCCAATCTGGTGCCGTACAGCTATTCGGATCAAAGTCTTCTGATGAAAAATCAGGAGCTATCCTCAGAGCATTGGTTTGGTACAGACGAGCTCGGACGTGATATGTTTGCGCGTACCTGGTACGGGGCGCGCATTTCGTTAACTATTGGTGTAGTCGCAGCTCTTATCGACTTGATCATCGGAGTGGCCGTCGGGGGCATTGCCGGCTACATGGCTGGACGAGGCAAGCGTGGAGAGCGGATCGATACCATCATCATGCGGGTCATTGAGATTTTGTATGGCTTGCCGTATTTGCTTGTCGTGATCCTGCTCATGGTCGTGATGGAGCCAGGGCTCCTGACGATTATCATCGCGCTCTCTGCGACGGGCTGGGTAGGCATGGCGAGGCTCGTGCGCGGGCAAATTCTGCAGCTGAAGAACCAAGAGTTCATCCTGGCAGCACAGGTATTGGGCGCCAAATTTTCCCGTATCCTTTTGAAGCACCTGATTCCGAACACATTCGGCGTCATCATTGTCAATCTGACCTTTACCATTCCGTCGGCGATTTTTGCTGAGTCGTTCCTGAGCTTTTTGGGCTTGGGTGTACAGGCTCCGGTAGCTAGCTGGGGGACGATGACAAACGACGGCTTGGGCGTTATTTTGACTGGAGACTGGTGGCGGCTGTTCTTCCCGGCGTTGATGATCTCGCTGACGATGTTCGCTTTCAACGTATTTGGGGACGGCTTGCAGGACGCGCTCGATCCACGTTTGCGCGATTAGGAATGGGGGGCCTTTGCGATGACGAAGCATTTGCTTGAGATAGAAGATCTAAAGGTGAATTTTAAAACGTACGGCGGAGAAGTGCAGGCGGTTCGCGGCGTCAGCTTCCACGTGGATAAAGGGGAAACCGTTGCGATCGTAGGGGAGAGCGGCTGTGGCAAAAGCGTGACTGCGCAGGCCATCATGGGTCTGATTCCAAATCCGCCAGGCAAGATCGTTGGTGGAAAGGTCGTCTTTGAGGGCCGGGAAATCAGCCAGCTTCCGAAAAGCGAACTCCTCAAAATTCGCGGCTCCGAGATCGGCATGGTGTTCCAGGACCCGATGACCGCGCTGAATCCGACGATGAAAGTAGGCGCCCAGATTGTAGAGGGCTTCGTTCGCAGTCAAAAGGTAACACGAGAGGAAGCACGGAAGCGGGCGATTGAAATGCTGCGGCTTGTCGGCATTCCTGACCCTGAGGATCGAGTAGACCAGTACCCGCACCAATTTAGTGGCGGGATGCGCCAGCGGGTCGTCATCGCCATTGCACTCGCGTGTCAGCCAAAGCTCGTGATCGCCGACGAGCCGACCACTGCTTTGGATGTGACCATTCAGGCGCAGATTCTGGATCTGCTGCACAGATTGCAGGAGGAGCAGGAGCTGTCCGTCGTCATTATCACGCACGACCTGGGGGTTGTCGCAGAAATTGCGCATCGCATGGTTGTCATGTACGCGGGAATCGTGGTAGAGACGGGCTCGGTGGAAGATGTTTTCGCCAATCCGCGCCATCCGTATACATGGGGATTGATGAGGTCGCTGCCCCGGCTGGATGAAGGGGAAAAACAGCGGTTGGTTCCTATCGATGGCACCCCGCCAGACCTGTTCAATCCGCCAAAAGGCTGTCCGTTTGCAGCTCGCTGTGACTTTGCAATGGAAATTTGCGATCAGCAGATGCCGGCAGCGACGGATTTTGGCGGAAATCACAGAGCAGCATGCTGGCTGCATGATTCACGAGCGCCGCGCATCGATGAGCTGGTTGCAGCAGGGAGGCAAGGCGTATGACGGACGCATTAGTTGAAGTTCGCGATTTGAAAAAGTATTTTTCCATCGGTGGCGATTTTGAGCTGAAAGCCGTAGATGGTGTCTCCTTTACGATTCAAAAGGGAGAGACCTTAGGGCTGGTAGGCGAGAGTGGCTGCGGCAAATCGACGCTTGGCCGCACGATTATCCGGCTCTATGAAAATACGGGCGGAGAAGTGCTTTTCAAAGGAAAAGACGTACATCAGCTTCGCGGGAAGGAAGTCGGACAGTTCAACCGCGACGTTCAAATGATTTTTCAGGACCCGCAGGCCAGCTTGAATCCACGTATGACTGTGGAAGACATCATTGCGGAAGGGCTGGATATCCACAGACTATCCAAAGGGATGCGCCGGGAGCGGGTAGCCGAGCTGTTGTCTCTCGTAGGCTTGCACAAGGAGCATGCGCAGCGGTTTCCTCATGAATTTAGCGGCGGACAGCGGCAGCGTATCGGCATTGCGAGAGCGCTCGCGGTGGAACCGGAATTCATCATTGCGGACGAGCCGATCTCGGCGCTCGATGTATCCATTCAGGCACAGGTCGTCAATTTGCTGGAGGATTTGCAGCGTGACCGGGGCTTGACCTATTTGTTCATCGCCCATGATTTGTCGATGGTGAAGCATATCTCGGACCGCATCGGAGTCATGTACCTGGGGAAAATGGTAGAGCTCGCTGCAAGCGATGCCTTGTATGCGCGACCGCTGCATCCGTATACCCAAGCTCTGCTTTCCTCTGTACCTGTGCCTGATCCCACGATCAAAAGGGAGCGAATCGTTTTGCAAGGGGATTTGCCGAGCCCTGCCAACAAACCGAGCGGATGCGGATTTCGGACGAGATGCCCGGCGGCAATGGAGCGATGTGCACAGGCGGAGCCGATCTGGAAGGAAGCGGAGGCGGGCCACTGGGTCGCTTGTCATTTGTTTGAGGGGTAAGGATACAACGAAAAAAGAGACGTTCCGATCCTGCTAAGACGTTCTCTGTTGAATCACAAATAGTAAATTCGCAACATAAATAGGGTACGGAATCGCAATGGTTCCCGTACCCTATTTTTTGTTACTATATCAGTGGGCAATTGTTACAGGCGAAAGAGTGTTGGTTCCTTACAGATGACAACTTGTTAGAAGTTTGCGTTTGTCAAAATGCTGTAGTAGCCCTTTATTATCGAGGCAGGTTAGTAAAAAAATAAAAAAAGGGTGTCCAATATGAAAAAAGGATTAATGCTTTGTATTACGATCATGTTGATGCTATCGTCGGCTTGTGAAAATGTTGAAACAACATCAACTGCAAATATTTCTCAAACAAATACTACCCGTGAGCATGAATCTGAAACGGATGAGCCCAATATTCCAGAAAATACCGCTGAATATTGTGATGGGGTATGGACAAATTTGGATAGTGAAACTGAAAAGCTTTTCTATGGAACTTGGAAAGTTGAGAAACTTTTGGGGTTTGCAAATTCATACAATGATGCTTCTGAATATCCAACAGGGCAAAAAATGATTGGTGATGAATTTATAATCAAAAAAGACTTCTTTTCATCAAAAGGACTTAAAAACTATAAGGATTATCAACATGAACTGAAAAACCCAATATATAGGCTAGAATTTATATGCTATAACTCAGACTCTTTTTATCGTTTATTTAAAACAGATCCCGATCCTTTACATATAAATATCAATGATAAAGTAAAATACATAGTAATCAATGACTCTTCTACAAAACTTGGCATACCTCTAAGTTTTTTTATTGTTAATAATGATAGGGTTATCTTGGTATTAGAGGCAACATCCTTTGAACTTAAAAAAGCATGACCTATTCTACATGTGCATGGTCATGCTTTCGATAGAAGAATTCTTGCCCTGCCATTTCGTTACACGTAGTAGAAGCAGGTGAGGACCAGGGAAAACAGGATCATCCCGAAACCGGATACGAGCAATAGCGACGTTCCGCCTCGCATGATCGCCTCCTTTTTTCGCCGAAAAGAAGCATCCTCTACCGAATAAAGATCGCTTTCCAGGACGCGTGGCTTGCGGAAGATCATGTCTTTTAACTGCTGGAAGCCGCGTGCGAAAGCGGTGAAGAACCCTGAGCGAATGACCAGGATGATACAGCCGAAGATGACGAAAAAGAGTCCGTAGAGAAAGCTGTTATTAATCAGCGGCAAGAGGCTCGATGTCTGGGTGATGAATCCTAGCACGACGCCGCTCGCGATCATGAGCGCGAGTAGCGGGTACGTCCATTTTTTCATGGCGGGTGCACGTCCTTTACTTCAATGTAGGGGTAGTGAGCAACCGCTCTGCCTCCCGCATAAAGGCCAGTGTGGATGGCGAGCAGGCCGCAAGAGAGCGGACGACGAGCCCAATTTGCCGATAGACAGGCGGTGAGAGCTCGATCACTTTCACGTTTGGCAACGAAGAGGGCAGCGTGAGCTCAGGGACGACGGTCACGCCAATGCCGGCTTCTGCCATAGCCAGAATCGTCGTGTTGTCGACGACCTCGTATTTAATCTGTGGTGTTAGGCTTCTTTTGGCAAATTCCTGATGCAGCAGAACCTCGCAGCCGGCCATGGGCATGATAAACGGCTCAGAGGCGAGCTGCTCAAAGGTGAGCGCTCTTTCATTTGCCAGCGGATGCTCTGAGGACAGGACGGCCTTTAGCGGATCCTTCCTGAGTAAAATCCCTTCCAGCCCTTCTTCCGGCAGGATGTGAAATCCCACATCGATGACGCCAGAGTGAATCCACTCTTTGATCTCAGGATAGGTCCCCTCAAAAAGGCGTGTTTCCAGGTGGGGATACAGGCTGCCCAGCTCCCGGATGAGCGGATGCGCGAAATGCTCCGTGGCACTGGGAAAAGAACCGATGCGAATCGTTGTATGTAAAAGGCCGGATGACTTTGCTGCAATTTCTTTGATACGTGATGAATGCTGCAAAATCAATCGGGCAGAGGCAACGATTTCTTCTCCGGCTGCGGTAAGCTGTACGCCCGTGCGATTCCTCACAAACAACGAGACGCCAAGCTCCTTTTCCAAGGTACCGATTGTATGACTCACCCCCGATTGGCTAAGTCCGATCTCCTCACCTGCCCGTGTGAAGTTACCTTTGCTTGCAACCGCTACCAGCACTTCGATTTGAAACAAGGTCATGCCTCTCGTCCTTTCATGAAGGAAATGTCATGTCTAGCATGGGAAACTCTCATTTTACACAGAATTGTGGCAGAATTATGATAATAAACAAGGAAGCAGATCCGAGACCTCTAAAGGAGAGAGCAAAATGAAATTGGTAAATGTCTATCACGTGGACGCGTTTACGCAAGATTCTTTCGCAGGGAACCCCGCAGGCGTTGTTCCTGATGCTGATACGTTGACTGTACAGCAAATGCAGCAGATTGCCAACGAGCTAAACCTTCCTGAATCGGCTTTTTTGATGGCAAGTGATCACCCGGAGGCCGATTTTCGAATCCGCTACTTCACCCCTACGACCGAAATCAATTTTTGCGGCCATGCCACAGTCGGATCGACCTGGCTATTGGCAACCGAAAGAGGATGGCTGGAGAAGGGACGTCCGATTGTATTCGAGACCAATGTCGGGTTGATTCCTGTGACCCTTGACGTCGAGGACGGACAGCTAAAAAAAGTGACAATGACCCAGATTGCTCCATCTGTGCGTGAGATCGAGCTAGATCAAGCAGAGGTAGCACGTATGGTAGGCATTCGCCCGGAAGATCTGGACGATCGCTACCCGATGAAGCTGGCTTCCACTGGTGGATTGCATTTGCTGGTTCCGGTACGCACATATGAGGCGATTGACCGGGCTGTACCGCTGATTCCAGAGCTGGAAGCATTGAATCGGAAACACCAAATTACCACTACGCATTTGTTCACTTGGAATGGGCCAGAAGGCTACGATGTGTACACGCGCGATTTTGCTCCGGCGATTGGCATCCCTGAAGATCCCGTAACAGGTGCAGCCAATGGAGCTTTGGCAGGTTACTTTGCTTTGGAAGGCATTTTGGAAAAAGGAAGCGTGCATCACCTCGTCGTAGGGCAAGGGCATGCGATCCAACGCCCAGGTACCTTGTATGTAACGGTAGAAATGACAGGGGAAACGCCGGTCATTCGTGTCGGTGGCGCTGCCCATGTCACGATTGCAGGTCAGCTTCACCTGAAAGCGGAGTAATAACTTCAAAAATAAAGTCCCCTTCATGTGCCTATGGCGTGAGGGACTGACACCGTAATATGAGACAAATTTGTCATCCGGACGGAGGTCAGTTCCAATAGTGAGGGGACTTTTTGCTTGAAGTCAGTATGGCTGCCAGCGCAGCTTGCGGGCTTGGGCAAAGCGCTCCTCGACGTACCGCCAGTTGACGATGTTCCACCAGGCGTTTACGTAGCGGTCCCGTTCGTTTTGGTAATGCAGAAAATACGAATGCTCCCAGACATCGAGGACGAGCAGGGGGACCGTATCCCATTGAGACAGGTTTTGGTGCTTTTCCGCCATTAAAATCTCCAGATGCTGGGCGCGAGGTGACCAGACGAGGATGGCCCATCCAGGCCCCTCCACTTTTTTCGCCGCTTGGGTGAACTGCTCTTGGAATGCGGCGTAAGACCCGAAGTAGCGCCGGATTGCTTCGGCCAAATCTCCGCTCGGTTCCCCGCCTCCATTTGGGCTCATGGATGGCCAGAAAATGGTATGGAGGTAGTGTCCAGCGCCGTTGAATGCCAGTTCGCGCTCCCAATGCCGAATCAGATCAAAGTTTCCGTTGGCGCGTGCTTCGGCGAGCTTCAGCTCGGCAGTATTCAAGTCGTCTACGTATTTTTTATGCAGCTTGTCATGATGGATCCGCATCGTTTCCGCGTCGATATGCGGTTCCAGTGCATCGTAGCTGTAGGGGAGCGGGGGCAGTGTATGGCGGCCAGCAGCGAGAGGGCGGGCGACAGGAACAGGCTCGCGCTGGGAAGGGTAGGAAACGGGAGTGACGACTGCATCAATCTTCTCAGGCTCGTTTAACTGCACCAGACGCAGGAAACGGTGAAACTGCTCCTGTACTTCTTCCGCGCGCGCCAATAGGACAGGCAGCTCCTCGGATTGGGTGTCAGCATTCAGCCGTGCTGCCTTCCTGCCCAATTGGATAAAGGTTTCTTCGAATTTATGCAGGTGATGCTCTAGCTCGCGATTCCATTTTTTCTGGTCTCTCATGCGTTCAATCCACTGACGGCCCCACTGACTCCAGTCCAGCAGCTGCTTGGTTTGCTCTTCCAAGGAAATTCCTCCTGCCTTAGGCAATTCTCATTCCCAACGTATGAAAAGGGCCCAGTGTGTGTGCGGCATTCGCGGAGTACAAGAAATTTAAACTACGCATATGGTAGTAGCACACATGTCAGAGTGGTATGCTGTACTATATTCATCACAACAGGGGAGACACAATTGCATGAGTAGAGAGCGAGCTATAGCCGTCATTGATTCAGGAGTGGGAGGATTAACCGTAGCCAAGGAAGTCATGCGTCAGCTGCCCGAGGAACGGATCGTATACGTGGGAGATAATGCCCGTTGTCCGTACGGCTCCAAATCACCGGAAGAAATTCGTGCCTACAGTTTTCAGATGATTGATTTTGTGATGAAGTCTCCGCTAAAAGCGTTGGTCATTGCATGCAACACTGCGACTGCAGTTGTTCTGGAAGAAGCGAAGGCGCATTTGCCGCTGCCGGTCATCGGCGTGATCGATCCGGGAGCACGTGCTGCTGTCAAAGCAACGAAAACAGGTCATATCGGGGTCATCGGCACAGAGACGACGATCCGTACGAAAGCATATGAGCGCGCATTGCTGCGTGTTCAACCTGATTTGATCGTGTCGGGCATGGCTTGTCCGCCGTTTGTTCCGTTGGTGGAGAACCATATGGCCGACACAGATGAGGCACGCCGCGTGGTGCGGGAAACACTGGCACCTCTCGTCGGCCAAGAGCTGGACACTCTTATCCTGGGGTGCACACATTATCCGCTGCTGGCACCGATCATTCAGGAAGTGATGGGAGATCAGGTCACTTTGATCAATTCTGCCGAAGAAACGGCCAGTGAGCTCGCGAATCAGATTGAGGCGATCAAGAGTATTCAGACGCGGGAAGGGCCACAGCATTTGTTTGTGACGAGTGGGGAAACATCGCGTTTCCGCTCCATCGCAGAAGAGTGGCTGAAATGCCCGGTGCAAGTCGAACACCACTCCCTGGAAAAGTCTTTTCAGTCGTAAATGTCGACTTTGAACGCATAAACCCAAGCCCTGCTCGTATACATGGTAGTACAAAGTGTCTCGAGGAGGGCTGGGAAATGAAGATTCGAAGCATTAGCCAAGCGACAGCTGTGCTAGGGGTCAGCGCTTTGCTGCTATCAGGCTGCGGTCTCTTTGGCCCGGAAAAGGAAGCGACTAGTATCGATGCACCTCCGCAGTCACAGGTGGCAGTGGATGTGCCGGATCTGACGTCGCCTGACAATGGTGCAGCGACAGAGGGAACAGAGACAGTTGTGCAGGGAACAGCTGAGCGTACCGTGTACTTGCAGGATCCGAACGGGTACGTCGTGCCTGTATCTTTGACTCTTCCAAAAGAAGAAGGGGTTGCCAAGCAGGTTCTGAGCTACATGGTCAAAGGTGGGCCAGTAGAAAGCCTGCTCCAAGGTGGATTCACTGCCATACTGCCGCAAGGGACAGAAGTGAAGGGCCTCGTCATCAAAAACGGAGTAGCGACCGTCGACTTTTCCAAAGAGTTCAAGACGTATGAGGAAAAAGACGAAAAGCGGATTCTGGATGCGGTGACTCGGGCCATGACAGAGTTCAGCAACGTCAAAACGGTGCAGATCTGGGTGAATGGAACGCCGTTGACGGAGATGCCGGCAGCCAGTACACCGATTACGCAGCTCGACCGCGGTCATGGAGTCAATCTCGAGTTGGCGGATGGCGCCATTCCGGGCAACACATCGTCCGTGACCGTATTTTTCCAAGGGCAGCTGGATGACTCCCGTACGTATTTTGTACCTGTGACTCGTTTGGTTCCTGCTACGGCAGACATCGCGAAGGCGACAGTAGAAGAGCTGATCAAAGGGCCGAAAGAAGGCTCGCAGCTGTTCAGCTCCCTGCTCCGTACGACCCGCGTCCTGGATGTCAAACAGGAGAAAGACCTGCTCACTGTCAACCTGAGCAACGACATCCTCAAGTATGACGAAGGCAAGGAAGCAAGTCCGGATGCACTGGAGTCGCTCGTTTTGTCCCTGACGGAGAGTACGGGTGCACCAAAAGTGCAGCTATTGGTGGAGGGCAAGCCCTTGGCGAATGGCGACTACACCAAACCGGTGAGCCGTCCCGTTCAGCTAAATCCGCTGCAATTCTAATCTGTATGAGGCAAATGACCACGTTCGGTGATGCGAGCGTGGTTTTTTTGTGCAGTAACAATTTGTAAGATTCTTGGCCGGTATAAGTGCAACTAAGGCTCCGTCACAGAGCTTGGCGGAGCCAAGTTTTCGAATGCGCTTTTTCGAGAGGCTCTCCACAGACTCCAACCGATGACGACAGAGAAAAGCGTGACACATGTCCCAGCAGCAAACCCTACAAGTCTGGGCTCCGCAAAAGAGAGCAGCCAGCCTCCAGCCAGCATCGACAGCCCGATAAGCACGTTGGATACTGTTGCTTCCAGGGCGAATACCCGCCCTTGATAATCACTTCGGACATGCTGCATCAGCAAGGTGCGCAAGCTAGCGTTTCCGATGCCTCCCGCAACCGTGGACAAGGCATAGCAGGCCGCCGCCACGTGGATGGTTGGAGCCATGCTGGTCAGGATTAATGCGACACCCTCCAATGCCAGACTCCAGAAGGACGTTTTGTACAGCTTTTTCGCAAAGCGATCCGCTGCCAATCCCCCAAGGATAAAGCCAACACCAATCGCACCATAGAATAGACCGATCCCCATCTCACCCGCCTGGAAGACCTGATAGGCATAGACGCTGATCAGAACGTTGATGATTCCTCCTCCAATCGGCCACAGGGCAGTCATCAACAGGATGGAGCGAACGATCGGAGTGTGAGCTGCAAAGGCAAGCACGTCACGAAAAGAGGCTTGAGGCGTTGATGGGGAAGGACAGCTGCGTTTGGGACGAGGAAAGGCAAGACGCATAATCAGAATTCCGGACAAAAGGAACGACAAGGAGTTGTAGACGAAGGCAGCCTCTGTCCCCCATAAGGCGATAAAAATCCCCCCAATCAAAGAGCCGATCGCCATTACCATTCCGTACACGCTTTGATCGAGTGCGTTTGCTGTCGCGAGCTCCTCTGGTTCGACGAGATGAGGCAGGATCGACAGGCGGGATGGCTGATACAGGGAGGAGAATGCCACGAGAGAAAACGTCCCGAGATAGACGAGCCAGATGTCGTCCGCCGAAGAAATGAGCAAGAAGCTCAAAGCGAGAAAGGCACGGGCAAAGTCACAGAAAATCATGACTTTCTTTTTATCCCAGCGGTCGGCAAGGACGCCGCCGAGAGGGCCGAACAGCAGATGGGGAAGCGTTCGCAGAGCAAGCGTAATGCCGACAGCCATTGCGCCTGACGTCAATTCCATGAGCAGGCTGAGCACGGCGACGCTGTTGAACCAATCCCCGATGCCGCTAAGCAGATTCGCCGTGAGCATCCGGCGCAGGTGTGGATGGCGTAAAACGTGTACCGATTGCATGAGTATCACCTGATTTCTATAAATTAGACATTTAGCTAATTAGATAGTAATCGAATTTATAAATCGATCGCAACCCTTTTTCTCGCCCGAAGGAGGAATCATCCTATTCATGCGAATATTTGCAATTAAGGCAAATAGCCGTTGGGCGTTTGTTCAGTGGCAGACCAAATCCTGCCTCTGGTATAATGAGCGGAGTGTATCAAAGCGATTTAGGAGGAACTTGGAATGAGAGTGGATGGCCGTGCCCATGACCAATTGCGCCCAGTTACGATTACGCGCAATTACATTAAACACGCAGAAGGATCTTGCTTGATCGAAGTCGGAGATACAAAGGTGATTTGTACGGCAACTCTGGAGGATCGAGTACCTCCGTTTATGCGTGGTGGCGGAAAGGGATGGATCACAGCCGAATACTCCATGCTTCCGCGAGCGACAGCAACGCGCAATGCTCGGGAGTCGTCCAAAGGGAAAGTAGGCGGGCGCACGATGGAGATCCAACGTTTGATTGGGCGTGCCCTGCGTTCAGTCGTTCATCTGGAAGCGATGGGCGAGAAGACGATCTGGATTGATTGTGACGTGATTCAGGCGGATGGAGGTACGAGAACAGCCTCCATTACAGGTGCATTCGTCGCCTTGGTTGACGCGATGCAAAAGCTGGTGGAGAGCGGTACCTGGAAGCAGTTGCCCCTGCACGATTTTCTGGCAGCAACCTCGGTAGGCGTCATCGGGGAAGAAACGCTGCTGGACTTGAATTACAAAGAAGATTCGACAGCTACCGTAGACATGAACGTCGTCATGACAGGCAAAGGCAAATTTGTTGAGCTGCAAGGTACCGGGGAGGATGCTCCATTCTCGCCTGAACAGCTGCAAGACATGATCGCACTTGCGAAAGCAGGGATCAACCAGCTGGTTGCCGCACAGAAAGAGGCACTGGCTGACGTACCTTTGACGTTTGCAGACAATGTAGCGGAGGAAAGCCATGTCTGAGCGTAAACAAGTGGTGCTTGCCACGCGCAACCAGGGAAAAGTCAAAGAGTTTAACAGACTCTTTGCGGAAGCAGGCTGGGAAGGTATTAGCCTGGCGAATTTTGAAAACGTGCCTGAAGTAGTAGAGGATGGCGAAACATTCGAAGCGAACGCGATAAAAAAGGCAGTGACGATTTCTACATACTTGGGAATGCCTGCGATCGGCGATGATTCGGGCTTGGAGGTCGATGCCCTGGAGGGTAGACCTGGCGTTTACTCGGCACGCTATGCAGGCGAGGACGCTACCGACGAAGAGAATTGGCGCAAGCTCCTGCAGGAAATGGAAGCTGTACCGGATGCGGCTCGTACGGCGCGCTTCCGCTGCACACTGGCATTTGTTGTGCCAGGAGGGGAGCCTGTCATCACGAGTGGTGCCTGCGAAGGAGTGATCGCGCGCGAACCGGCTGGGACGAACGGCTTCGGCTATGACCCTGTCTTTTATTTGCCCGAGCAAAATAAAAGGATGGCACAGCTGGCGCCGGAGGAGAAAAACCAGATCAGCCATAGAGCGCGTGCCATGCAAAAATTGCTGCA
The DNA here is from genome assembly GCF_046622605.1 of Brevibacillus centrosporus. Classification (NCBI taxonomy): domain Bacteria; kingdom Bacillati; phylum Bacillota; class Bacilli; order Caryophanales; family Paenibacillaceae; genus Brevibacillus; species Brevibacillus centrosporus. The sequence goes on from NZ_CP176856.1 coordinate 1,966,867, forward strand.
AGTCCTGCGCGAGCAAAAGTAAGCAAGCGGTGCCAGCTAAAAGAGAGAACGGGAGAGTGAGGTCGCAGGTGGGGATTCTGGTGATGAGCGACAGCCATGGTCTGGTGAGGGAAGTTGCGCAAGTTGTGGGCAGACATAAAGTAGAGAAAATCCTGCATTGCGGGGATTTCTGTGTGGATCATACGCGAGATCCCTTTTCCAAAATGACGCTCGTCCGGGGCAACTGCGATACCACAAAGGCGGTCCCGACGGAGCAGCAGACGAAATGGAATGATTTACATATCCTCCAAACCCACGGCCATCTGTTCGGCGTGAAAAGCTCGCTGCTGCGTCTTCATTACCGTGCAGAGGAGACGGGTGCAAACGTCGTTATTTTTGGCCACTCCCATGTTCCCGTCTGTGGCGTGGAGCGGGATGTCCTGTTCCTCAACCCCGGAAGCCTCCAGATGCCGCGCGGTTTTGATGTCCCGACCTATGCGATTTTGGAGCAGACAGGAGTGACATCCACTGCCGTGCAAGTCTCGGTTTCTTTCTACGATCATCTGGGCAACCCGGTGAAAAGTCTGGGAGGAAAATACTCTCTTAGACGCTAAAACAGGGTCTTGTTGAAAATGAAAAGTTTTGTGCTATACTAGAATGGTTATAATGGCTAGAATATTATCGTCCGAGCCCGCGAACGAATTTAGACGCGCGGCTGGCGGTGTTCTTTGATCCAATCTAGGAGGGGAAGTTTACGTGGCAGCAAATTGGGAAAAGGTAGAGAATAACCAGGGAGTCCTGACGGTTGAAGTAGATGCTTCGGAAGTAGACGCAGCATTGGACCAAGCGTTTAAAAAAGTGGTACAAAAAGTTCAGGTTCCTGGATTCCGTAAAGGGAAAGTTCCGCGCAAAATGTTTGAAGCGCGTTTTGGTGTAGAATCTTTGTATCAGGATGCACTCGACATTCTGCTTCCAACTGCATACGGACAAGCTGTGAAAGAAGCTGGCATCGAGCCAGTTGACCGTCCAGAAGTTGACGTAGCACAAATGGAGCAAGGAAAAAACCTGATCTTCAAAGCGACAGTAACTGTGAAGCCTGAAGTGAAACTCGGCGACTACAAAAACCTGAGCATCGAAGAAAAAGACTTCTCTGTAACCGAAGAAAGCGTTGATGCTGAGCTGAAGCGTATGCAAGAGCGTCATGCTGAACTGGTAGCAGTTGAAGAGGGCGCTGCACAAAACGGCGACCTGGCAGTAATCGACTTCGAAGGCTTCCAAGACGGTGTAGCATTTGAAGGCGGAAAAGCAGAAGACTACTCTCTGGAACTGGGTTCCGGTACTTTCATCGCTGGCTTTGAAGAGCAAGTAGTAGGCTTGAATGTTGGCGAAGAAAAAGACATTACCGTAACATTCCCAGAAGAATACCACTCTCCAAACCTTGCAGGTAAAGAAGCGGTATTCAAAGTGAAACTGACTAGCTTGAAGCGCAAAAACCTGCCAGTTTTGGACGACGAGTTCGCAAAAGACGTGAGCGAGTTCGACACGCTGGAAGAGCTGAAAGCTGACACCAAGAAAAAACTCGAAGAAAAATCCGCGCAAGACAAAGATCAGTATGTTCGTGAGCAACTCGTTCTGAAAGCAGCTGAAAACGCTGAGATCGATATGCCAGCAGTTATGGTAGAACACGAACTGGATCAAATGGTAAACGAGTTTGGTCAACGCCTCCAATACCAAGGTATGACATTGGAGCTGTACTTCCAGTTCTCTGGAATGGACGAAAGCCAACTGCGTGACCAACTGCGCGCAGATGCAACTTCCCGTGTTCGTACATCCCTGACACTGGAAGCAATCGGAAAAGCTGAAAACATCGAAGCAACAGAAGAAGATGTAAACGAAGAGCTGAACAAGCTGGCTGGCGTTTATGGCCGCCCTGCAGACGAGCTGCGTAAAATCTTCTCCGCTCAAGATGGTATGGCAGCCCTGTACCGCGATGTTCAAACTCGCAAAACAGTAGATTTCCTGGTTGCAGAAAGCAAAGTAAGTGCATAAGCTTAGGAAGAACGAATGATTGACCAGTAGGCGGGCAACCGTTTGCTGCTTTTGGAAAAGACAAGGCACGATACGCTCGTGCCTTGTTTTTCCACCAAAGGATATTTTTTCGAGGTCCTTCTCACTGCATTACGAGGTCGCATAGCCGCATGCTTTTCGGCAAAGGAGGAACATACATATGCTGATCCCTATGGTCATTGAACAAACGAGCAGAGGCGAACGCTCCTATGATATCTACTCGCGCCTCTTGAAAGACCGGATTATCCTTTTGGGCACAGAGATTGATGATGAAGTCGCCAATCTGATCGTCGCCCAACTGCTGTTTTTGCAGGCAGAAGATCCGGACAAAGATATTTCGCTATACATAAACTCTCCAGGCGGTTCTGTAACCGCAGGCATGGCTATCTACGACACGATGCAGTACATCAAGCCTGACGTTTCTACGATCTGTGTAGGCATGGCAGCAAGCATGGGAGCGTTCCTCTTGGCGGCGGGAGCAAAGGGCAAGCGTTTCGCTCTGCCGAACAGTGAAGTCATGATTCACCAACCGCTCGGCGGCGTGCGAGGGCAAGCAGAGGATATCCGCATTCATGCAGATTGGATCCTCAAAACCAAACGCCAGCTGAATGAAATTTTGTCAGAGCGGACAGGTCAGCCTATCGAACGAGTAGAGGCAGATACGGATCGCGACAATTTCATGAGCGCAGAGGACGCAAAGGCCTATGGCTTGATCGATGCTATTATTGAACGCAAAAACTGACCCGTTGTGAGGTGAAGCGCATGTTTAAGTTTAACGACGACAAAGGCCAACTGAAGTGCTCCTTCTGCGGCAAGTCCCAGGAACAGGTGCGCAAGCTGGTAGCTGGTCCTGGTGTATACATCTGTGACGAGTGTATCGAACTGTGCAATGAGATTGTACAGGAAGAGCTGGGCACGGAAGAAGAAATCGACATGAAGGAAATTCCGAAGCCAGTGGAAATCCGCAAAATCCTGGACGACTATGTCATCGGTCAGGATCTGGCGAAAAAATCGCTGTCTGTCGCGGTATACAACCACTACAAACGGATCAACTCCGGCGCCAAGATCGAGGATGTGGAGCTGCAAAAATCCAACATCATGCTGATCGGGCCGACTGGTAGCGGAAAAACCTTGCTGGCGCAAACGCTGGCTCGCATCTTGAATGTTCCGTTCGCAATCGCTGATGCCACTTCCCTGACAGAAGCCGGCTATGTGGGCGAAGACGTGGAAAATATCTTGCTGAAGCTGATCCAGGCAGCTGATTACGATGTAGAGAAAGCAGAAAAAGGCATTATCTACATCGATGAGATCGACAAGGTCGCCCGCAAATCGGAAAACCCGTCGATTACACGCGATGTTTCCGGTGAAGGCGTACAGCAAGCTTTGCTCAAAATTTTGGAAGGTACCGTTGCGAGTGTTCCTCCGCAAGGCGGCCGCAAGCATCCGCATCAGGAGTTCATCCAGATCGATACCTCCAACATCCTGTTCATTTGCGGTGGTGCATTTGACGGGGTGGAGCAAATCATCAAACGCCGTTTGGGCAAAAAGGTCATTGGTTTCGGTGCCGACTTTACAGAAGGCGTAAAAGGCGACCTGAAAGCTGGAGAGTATCTGAAATACGTACTTCCAGAAGACCTTCTGAAATTCGGTCTGATTCCAGAGTTCGTCGGTCGTTTGCCTGTACTGGCGACCCTCGAGCCACTGGATGAAGAGACGCTCGTACGCATTTTGACGGAGCCGAAAAACTCCCTCGTGAAGCAGTATCAAAAACTGCTGAGTCTGGATGGAGTCGAGCTCGAGTTCGATGCGGGTGCCCTCTTGCAAATCGCGAAAGAAGCGATCAAACGCAATACAGGTGCACGCGGACTTCGTGCGATCATCGAGCAAATCATGCTCGATATGATGTACGAACTGCCTTCTCGTGAAGACGTCGACAAGTGCGTCATTACGGAAGAAACCGTACGTGATAAAGTGAAGCCGCAGCTCATGAACAAAGAAGGTCATGAAGTTCGCGGAGAAACTGCATAAGCACTTGCTGGAAAAAAAGCCGCTCCGTGCATTCGGGGCGGTTTTTTGCGTATCCGAAAGCCTTTTGGGGACGCGGGTTCTTGGTTTACGTCTACGATTGCGGGGCAATACTACAAGATATAGTTCAAGAGACGCTTTTACATAGGTGCAGTGGGAGGGATTCAAATGGACTATACGACATTGGTCATTGCCGTCATTGAAGTAGTCGTTGGGATCGTAATCGGGACCTACTTTTGGAATTTGCTGCGAGCACAACGGAATACCAAGACGTCCACGGAAAAAGAGTCGAGAAAGGATCTGGATTCGATTCGGCGGATGAGAATGGTGGCTTTGACGGAGCCGCTATCCGAGAAGACGAGACCGTCCACGCTGGAGGAGATCGTCGGACAAGAGGATGGGCTGCGTGCATTGCGGGCAGCGCTGTGCGGACCAAACCCACAGCATGTCATCGTATATGGGCCGCCGGGAGTAGGCAAAACGGCAGCAGCCAGGGTCGTTCTGGAGGAAGCCAAGAAAAATCAGCTTTCCCCCTTTACTGCGGATGCCAAATTCATTGAGATTGATGCGACGATTGCGCGATTTGACGAACGCGGGATAGCGGATCCGTTGATTGGCTCCGTCCATGATCCGATCTACCAAGGAGCAGGCTCCCTCGGTCAGGCAGGGATTCCCCAGCCGAAGCCAGGAGCGGTTACCAAAGCACACGGAGGAATGCTGTTCCTCGACGAAATTGGCGAGCTACATCCTGTGCAAATGAACAAACTGCTGAAGGTGCTGGAAGACCGTAAAGTCATGCTGGAAAGCGCTTATTACAGCGAGGAAAACAGCCAAATTCCCTCGCATATTCACGACGTGTTCAAGTATGGGCTGCCTGCTGACTTTCGTTTGGTGGGAGCCACGACGCGATTGCCGGAGGAACTGCCTGCCGCGCTGCGCTCCCGTTGTCTGGAGATCTTTTTCCGTCCATTGAAGCCAGGTGAGATTGGCAGCATCGTGCGTACGGCAGTTGCCAAGATGGAACTGGATATTGAGGATGCGGCAGTTTCTGTCATTGAGCGCTATGCGACAAACGGACGGGAAGCGATCAACACGCTGCAAATCTCCGCTGGGATCGCTTTGACGGAGGAACGGAAAAATATCGTCGCCGCAGATGTAGAGTGGGTGATGCACAGCAGCCAGAAATCGCCGCGCCCGGAAAAACAGGTGCATGAAACCCCGCAAATCGGCTTGGTCAACGGTCTTGCCGTCTATGGCCCCAACATGGGCAGTGTGATGGAGCTTGAGGTAACAGCATCGCCAGCCATGGTCAACGGCCAAGGGAAAATGGCGATTACGGGAATGGCAGAGGAAGAGGAAATGGGCAGTCGCAGCAGGACCATTCGCCGAAAATCGATGGCGAGAGGTTCCGTGGAAAACGTGTTGACCGTTTTGCATCGCATGGGCATACGTCCATACGATTACGATCTGCACATCAATTTTCCAGGTGGGATTCCTGTAGATGGACCATCAGCAGGAATTACGATTGCAACAGCGATTTACTCTGCAATCCGCGGCATTCCGGTTGACAACCGTTTGGCGATGACCGGTGAAGTCAGCATACATGGGAAAGTGAAGCCAGTGGGCGGGGTGGTTGCCAAGGTCGAAGCGGCCAGACAAGCAGGGGCGACACGCGTCCTCATTCCTGAGGAGAACTGGCAAAGCATTTTTGCAGAGATGAAAGGCATTGAGATTATCCCGGTATCGACGGTTGCCCAAGTGATGGAGCTCGCGGTACCTGAACAGGCCGAGCCCGAGGCGGAAACGACGGGCTTTACGCTGCAGCTTCCTGCTGAGGATCTGGCATCTTCGCCATTTTCCTTGTAACACTCGGGAGCGCATGCAAATTAGACATCGCATGGCGTTTGCGCTACAATGGAAAAAAGCTTCTGCTTGCAAAGAGTAGGGGGCCGCTATTCCTTGGCCCGCTTTGCTTTTGGGGGCGCCGTACGGGAGCGAAAACGGCTATTTCAGCCGTTTTTGCATGTACGACCAAAAGACTGAAAACTCTTAAGCTGACTCATTGCAAGAGGGATAGATTCAACAAGGAGAGGTGCATCCGCTTGGGCGAACGTTCCGGTAAACGAGAATTACCGCTTCTCCCGCTGCGTGGCTTGCTTGTGTATCCGACTATGGTGCTCCATTTGGACGTGGGACGTGAAAAGTCTATTCGTGCCTTGGAGCAAGCGATGGTGGACGACAACAAGATCTTGCTTGCGACACAGGAAGAAGTACACATAGAGGAACCAGATGCTGAGCAAATCTACAGCATCGGAACCGTTGCGCGCGTAAAACAGATGCTGAAGCTGCCAAACGGTACCATTCGTGTATTGGTAGAAGGCTTGCAGCGTGCCAAAATCGAGGAATATCTTCAACAGGAAGATTATTTCGTCGTGTCCATTACATATTTGCAGGAAGAAAAAGCTGAGGAAAACGAAGTGGAAGCGTTGATGCGTTCGCTGCTCAACCACTTTGAGCAATACATCAAGCTGTCGAAAAAGGTTTCTCCGGAGACGCTCACATCCGTACAGGACATCGAGGAGCCGGGCAGACTTGCTGACGTGATTGCTTCTCATTTGCCTTTGAAAATGAAGGACAAACAGGAAATTCTCGAGACGATTAACATCCAGGAGCGTCTGGAGATTCTGCTCACGATCCTGAACAACGAGCGCGAGGTGCTGGAGCTCGAGCGCAAGATTGGCAACCGAGTAAAGAAGCAGATGGAGCGCACGCAGAAGGAATACTACCTGCGTGAGCAAATGAAGGCGATTCAAAAAGAGCTGGGCGACAAGGACGGCCGCCAGAGCGAAGTAGATGAGCTGCGTGCTCAGCTGGAAAAGTCCGATGCACCTGAGCGGATCAAAACCAAGATCGAAAAAGAGCTGGAGCGTCTGGAAAAAATGCCGTCGACCTCCGCAGAGGGCTCTGTCATTCGTACGTATATTGATACGCTGTTTGCGTTGCCGTGGACAAAGACGACCGAGGATAACCTCGACATCAAGCATGCAGAAGAAGTACTGGACGAAGATCACTACGGTCTGGAAAAGCCAAAAGAGCGCGTGCTGGAGTACTTGGCTGTCCAAAAGCTCGTCAATTCCATGCGTGGCCCGATTCTTTGTCTGGTCGGCCCTCCTGGGGTAGGGAAAACGTCACTCGCTCGCTCAGTTGCTCGTGCACTCGGCCGTGAGTTTGTCCGTATTTCCCTCGGTGGTGTGCGGGACGAAGCAGAGATTCGGGGTCATCGCCGCACATACGTAGGGGCCTTGCCAGGACGGATTATCCAGGGAATGAAGCAGGCTGGCACGATTAATCCTGTATTTTTGCTGGATGAGATCGACAAGCTCGCATCTGACTTCCGCGGCGATCCTGCTTCCGCTCTTCTGGAAGTGCTCGACCCAAACCAGAATGACAAGTTTAGCGATCATTATATAGAAGAAACGTATGACCTGACGAACGTGATGTTCATTACGACGGCGAACAGCCTCGACACCATTCCGCGTCCACTGCTCGACCGGATGGAGGTCATCTCGATCTCCGGCTACACCGAGCTGGAGAAGCTGAACATCCTGCGTGGCTACCTGCTGCCTAAGCAAATGGAAGACCACGGTCTGGGTAAAGATAAGCTGCAAGTAAATGAGGATGCAATGCTCAAGCTCGTGCGTTTGTACACGCGCGAAGCCGGGGTGCGCAATCTGAATCGCGAAGCGGCAAACGTATGTCGAAAAGCGGCCAAGATCATCGTGAGCGGAGAGAAAAAGCGCGTAGTGGTTACGGCCAAAACGTTGGAAGCTTTGCTCGGTAAACCTCGCTATCGCTACGGTCTGGCTGAGAAACAGGATCAGGTTGGTTCCGTCACAGGATTGGCATGGACACAGGCTGGCGGCGACACGCTGAATGTAGAAGTGAGCATTTTGGCGGGGAAAGGCAAGCTGACTCTGACTGGTCAATTGGGCGACGTAATGAAAGAGTCGGCGCAAGCTGCATTCAGCTACATCCGCTCTCGTGCCAACGAATGGGGGATCGACCCCGACTTCCATGAGAAGAACGACATCCACATCCACGTACCAGAAGGCGCGATTCCTAAAGACGGTCCGTCTGCAGGGATTACGATGGCAACCGCATTGGTGTCTGCTCTGACAGGAATTCCGGTGAAAAAGGAAGTCGGAATGACGGGCGAAATTACCCTGCGTGGCCGTGTGCTGCCGATTGGTGGCCTGAAAGAAAAATGCATGTCTGCACACCGCGCAGGCTTGACGACGATCATTTTGCCAAAGGACAACGAAAAAGACATCGAGGACATTCCAGAAAGCGTTCGCGAAGCCCTTACTTTCTATCCGGTTGAGCATTTGGACGAAGTGCTGCAGCATGCTCTAACGAAACAACCGGTAGGTGAAAAGAAATGAAAGTAACATCATCCGAGTTTATCATAAGCGCTGTTGGACCCAAGCAATACCCGGAGGACGGCCTGCATGAGATCGCTCTCGTGGGCCGTTCCAACGTCGGTAAGTCATCCCTTTTGAACAAAATGATGAATCGCAAAGGTCTGGCGCGTATCAGCTCCCGTCCAGGGAAAACGCAAACCTTGAACTACTTTCGCGTCAACAACATGCTCTATTTTGTAGACTTTCCTGGCTACGGCTACGCGAAAGTAGCGAAGACCATCAAAGAGCAATGGGGCAAGATGATTGAAGGCTATTTGAAGAATCGCCAGGAGCTGCGCTTCGTGATTCAGCTGGTCGATATTCGCCACGCACCGAGCAAGGACGATATCGCCATGTATGACTGGTGCAAGCAAATCGGGATTCCGACTGTGGTGGTGGCGACCAAAGGCGATAAAATTGCACGTGGACGCTGGCTGCAGCATACAAAAGTAATCCGTCAAAGTCTGCGTTTGCGCGGAGATGACACAATCATCGTCTTCTCCTCGGAGACAGGACAGGGTAAAGATGAGCTATGGGGAGAAATTCTCCGCCGCTTGCGTGGTGGCGATCAGACGGCAGAAGTGGCGGAGACACCCGTGGAAACTCCTGCGCCTGTAGCAGGTAAAAACGACTGACGCTATTTCCGGAGGGGGAAGGGGAGGCAGCATTCGTGAGCGAGGTTGCACGCTTTGCCATACGTGGCGTAATCGAAGGTTTTTACGGAACGCCCTGGACGCATGCAGAGCGGCTGGACATGATCCATTTCCTTGGCAGACATGCCTACAACACCTATTTTTATTCCCCAAAGGACGATTTGTACTTGCGGGAAAAATGGATGGAAAAGCATCCAGAAGCGGCTGAGCGTGAAATTGACGAGCTGATCCGGCAGACCGTAAAAGACAAGGTCCAATTCGTCTACTGCCTCAGTCCGGGATTGAGTATGGAGTACAGCAATCAGGAGCATACCAACTTGCTTTTGAGGAAATACCGCATGATGTACGACAAAGGGGTTCGGTTTTTTGCTCTGCTGTTTGATGATATTCCGATGCACCTCCTGCACGCGGCGGATACAGCGCGATACGATCATTTGGCGGCAGCCCATGTCGATGTCACGATGCGTGTGTGGAGTGAGCTGAAAAGCTGGTCGCAGTCGATCAAATTGGCAATCTGTCCAACCCAGTACAACGGGCTTGGAAAAGAACCGTACGTCCAGTATGTGGGAATGCATCTGCCAAAGGGGATCGATCTTTTCTGGACAGGTCGTTTTGTCTGCTCCCCATTTTTAACGGATGGCGACGCACAGCGATTTCAGAAATATACGAATCACAAGCCTTTGTACTGGGACAATTATCCCGTGAATGATTTGGCGATGGCAAACGAGCTGCATATCGGTCCGCTGCGTCACCGGGACCCCGATCTGTGGAGTCATTCTGAAGGCTACGTGGCGAATGCGATGTCCAGGCCGGAATGCTCGAAGATTCCTTTGATTACGACGGCGGCTTACCTGCGCGATCCGCTGGGCTACGATCCGCAGACGGCGTGGGAAGAAGCTGTAAATGAGGTAGTCGGTGAAAAGGACGCAGCTGCCTTTATGCGCTTCGCTGATAACGTGCAGAGCTCCTTTCTGAACGAAATCGAATCTCCGCGGATGATGGAAGCCCTGCTCAAGTTTCGCTTTCAATTTCTTCAGGGAGACCGACAGGAGGCGGTAGCGCAGCTGCAGTCTCTGTTTGTCGAAATGGAGGAAGCCGCAGAGCAGCTGCTGCAGGGAATGACCAATCAAAAGCTCGCACTCGAATGCAGGCCATGGCTCGAAAAGTACCGCCACTGGGCGAAAGTCGGCCAATCGGCTGTCGGTCTGGTCGAGGCAGGGACGAGTGGAAGGCTGACACAGGCTGCCTTTCACCTGCTGAAGCTGAAGCAATGGCTGAAGCGGACGGAGAAGCTGCCGCAAAAAGTATGCGGGCAAGTCATGAATCTGTTTGTCGAGGCGGTCATGCAGGAGGTTCGGAAGGCGACCTGATTGCCCCTACAGAAAAACAAAAAGGTTCCCCTCTCGATCCGTGAGAAGGGAACCTTTTTGTATCAGATGGAACTTATCTTATACAGATTCGCTGCTATCATTCGGTTTGTTCTTTTCTACCCGACTGCTGCGGATCCATTCCTGGATGGGAAGCTCTGCCAGTATCATCCCGATGAAGATCAGCAGACAGCCGACGAGCTGTCGTCCGTTCAAGACTTCGTGGATGAAGATGTAGGAGGTCAGTGCGGCGAATACGGGTTCCAGTGCAAAAATAAGCGCGACCCTGGTCGAGCTGGTCTGCTTTTGCAGGGCCGTCTGTGCCAGAAAGGCCAAGGCTGTTGCAAAGATAGAAGTGATGATGAGCCCGAATGCAACTTCTGTCTGGAACAAAATGTGTGGATCAAAGGCACGACTGTAATCCTCAAAGAAGAACGCGTAGATCCAGCTCATGATCGCTACGGTTCCAAGCTGGGTGATGGCAAGCGGCAGGGCGGAAAATTGCGGCGCGTACTTTCCGGTAAAGACGATTTGCATCGCAAAGCAGATCGCACAGCCGAATACGAGAATGTCACCAAGATTAAAAGAGAACTCTTGATTTTGTGTTAGAAGGTACAGACCAAATGCAGCAAGGATAACCCCGACAACTGCTGCCGGTTTGGCACGCTCTTTTAATAGAAGCATGGAGAACAACGGTACCAGAACGACAGACAGACCTGTGATGAAGCCTGCTTTCGATGGCGTCGTGTAGAGAAGCCCCACTGTTTGCAGAGCGTAGCCGAGGCAGAGCCAAAACCCGAGGATCACGCCGGATTTGACCAGCTGGCGGCTCCAATCCTTCCAACGATGACGGTACAAGAAGACTTGTATGATGAGCAAAAAGAGTGCAGCGATGGTAAAGCGAACCGCATTAAACGTGTTTGGAGGAAGCAACTCGATCGCCTGTTGGACGACCAGGAAAGTAGACCCCCAGATAAAAGCAATTAATAGCAGTGTGAAATCTGCCACCCATGGTTTTTTCAATGCTTCTAATCTCCCCTCCACCAACATTCGAAATGTTATGGTTTTTCTCTTATCTAGCCTGCATCTTAAGCCATTCTACAGGGGAAAGCAAGGGAATGGAACCATGAGTTTCGATATGAAAACCGACTCCGCCGGATGGAAAGTGCACGCCGTTAATAAATTTTTCACAATTACTCGTGGTCGATTCTGGACATAATGTTATAATAATAGTGCATTTTACACATGGTGTATGTAAGCACGTCATGCTGGGAGGACATTATGGATATTCTTTTGCTGGGCCTCAATTATAAAACGGCGCCTGTCGAAATACGCGAAAAATTTACGTTTAGTGACGATGGGACCGCCCGTGCTCTTCATCTACTCTCCCAGACGAAGAGTATTGCGGAATGTATCATTCTCGGTACGTGCAATCGCACGGAGATTTATGTCGTATGTGATCAGGCCAACATCGGCCGTGACTATACACGTCGCTTTTTAGCGGAATGGTTTGGTGTGGAGAAAGAGCAATTTAAGGATCATTTGTATATAAAGGAAAACGAAGAGGCGATAGACCATCTGTTCCGTGTATCTTCTGGACTGGATTCCATGGTCGTAGGAGAGACGCAGATTTTGGGACAGGTGCGTGACGCTTTCTTGCTGGCGCAGGAGCATGCGACGACGGGCACTGTGTTTAACATGCTGTTCAAGCAAGCGATTACGTTTGCCAAGCGTGCGCATACCGAGACAGCGATTGGTCAAAATGCCGTATCGGTCAGCTACGCGGCTGTTGAGCTCGGGAAGAAGATTTTCGGTTCCTTTGCAGGGAAATCGGTGCTGATCGTAGGGGCAGGCAAGATGAGTGAGCTGACAGCCAAGCATTTGCATGCGAATGGCTCGGAAAAAGTGATCGTGGCCAATCGCACACTGGAAAGAGCGCAGCTGCTGGCCGAGAAATTCAAAGGGGACTCCTGTACGATGGAGCAGCTGCCAGCGGCGCTGCTCGAAGCAGACATCGTCATCAGCTCGACTGGGGCAAACGGCTACGTCCTGGGCAAAAACGAACTGGCTCCGATCATGAAAAAGCGCAAGCATCGTCCACTGTTCATGGTCGATATCGCGGTACCGCGTGATTTAAACCCTGATTTGCACGATCTGGACAATGTGTTTCTCTATGATATCGACGATCTGGAAGGCATCGTGGCGAGCAACGTGGCTGAGCGTTCCCGTGAAGCAGATCGCATCGATGCCATGATTCAGGACGAGATCCTCGCTTTTTCCAACTGGTATCAAACGCTTGGCGTGGCACCTTTGATTGCTGCTCTGCGTGAAAAGACGCTGGGTGTCCAGGTGGAAGCGATGCGCAAGATCGAAAACAAGCTGCCTAACCTGACAGAGCGCGACCTACATATCATTCGCAAGACGACAAAAGGGATCGTGAATCAGCTCATGCATGATCCGGTGGTGCGCTTGAAAGAGATGGCGGCTTCAAAAGATGGCGAGGAAGTTTTGGAGATGTTCTCCAAGATGTTTGCCTTGGAGGATATTTTGGAACGTACAGAAAAGGAAGCCAAGTGGGCAGACGAGAAAACCAAACAAGTAGCTTCTCCCGCGCCCGCGATTAGAGCAAACCGATAGAAACCGATGGGAAAGAGGGGAGAGAGTGCATGGCCGAGGTGAGATGGATCTACGACCTGACGATCTTTCTCTACGCTGCAAGTGTTCTCTTCTATTTTAACGACTTCTTGCAAAGCAACCGGAAAGTCAATCGTTTGGCTTTCGGGTTGCTTGTTGTCGTTTGGGCCTTGCAAACTGCTTTTTTTGTTTCACAGACAATCATGAAGACGTATTTTCCTGTCATCACTTTGTTTGAAACGCTCTTTTTTTATTCATGGGTGTTGGTAAGTCTCTCACTTGCCATTCACTATTTTTTTCGAATAGACTTACTGGTGTTTTTTACGAATATTATCGGGTTTGTCGTTCTGGTCATGTCCATGTTTTTGCCGGAGACACCGATCGTCGCCGTATCGAGCGTTTTGCAGTCCGAGCTGCTGTTGACACATGTAACGCTGGCGATGTTCAGCTACGGCGCATTTTCCTTGTCCCTGATTTTTTCCGGCATGTACCTGCTGCAGCATAAAATGCTCAAGGAACGCCGATGGACACCGCTGCTGCGGAGGCTACCGAGCCTCGATCAGCTGGAGAGCTACGCATACCGGATGAACATGCTCGGTGTGCCCATGCTGTTGCTTTCGATTGTATTGGGGATTATTTGGGCGAAAATGGTACTGCCGGATAAATTTATGCTGGATGCCAAGGTGGTCCTTTCTCTCATCGTGCTAGCCAGCTATTCCTTCTGGGTTTATAAAAGATACAGGGATACGATGCCGATTCGCAAAATGCAGATTTGGAACATCCTTGCATTCGCTTTGCTTTTGATCAACTTTTTTGGAGCGAATACTTCAACATTTCACAGCTGGTGGTAAAGCTGTTCTAGGAGGCAGTCATGAAAAAATGGAACGTGGGTACGCGGCGCAGCAGATTGGCGCTGATTCAGACGAATTGGGTGGTAGACCGTCTGAAGGAGATCGCGCCGGAAGCGGATTTTGCTCTGCATGAGATCGTGACCAAGGGCGACCGCATCCTCGATGTGACCTTGTCTAAGGTCGGGGGAAAAGGCTTGTTTGTAAAAGAGATTGAACAGTCTCTGTATGATAAAGAAACGGATTTTGCCGTACACAGCTTGAAGGACATGCCTGCAGAGCTTCCGGAGGGGCTGGTCATTGGCGCGATTCCCAAACGAGTGGATCCGCGAGATGTGCTGCTCTCGAAGGACGGAAAAACGCTGGATGAACTCCCGGAAGGAGCGATTGTGGGAACGAGCAGTCTGCGCCGTGCCGCACAGCTGATGGCGTATCGTCCTGACATCCAGATCGAGTCCTTGCGCGGAAACATCGACACTCGTATGCGCAAGCTTGCGGAAGGAAACTTCGACGGGATCATCCTGGCCGCAGCTGGATTGGAGCGTGCGAGCTTCGATGGAACGATCTCTCAGTACCTGCCAGTCGAAATCTCTTTGCCTGCAGTAGGGCAGGGTGCACTCGCAATCGAATGCCGTGCTGATGATACAGAGACGCTAGAGCTGCTGCGTCAGCTGGATCATCAACCGACGAGATTGGCGGTAACAGCTGAACGCAGCTTCCTGCACAAACTGCAGGGCGGCTGCCAGGTGCCGATCGGTGCGTATGCGACGATTGGAGAAGGCGACCTGATCACGATGACGGGAATGGTCGGTTCCCCGGATGGCAAGCAAATGTTTAAAAATACCGCGAGCGGTACGGATCCTGTTGCTCTGGGTATACAAGTAGCGGAGGCACTGCTTGCCCAAGGCGCCGGAGAGGTGCTGGCCCAAGTGCTGCGGGAGAATGAGCAATGAGAATGACAGATGCGCAGCTCGAATCTGCTGGACCGCTGGCAGGCAAGCGCATCATGGTCACGCGGGCTCGCAGCCAGGTGCGGGAGCTCGTAGGAAAGATAGAGGCTCTGGGAGGAGAGGCTTATGCCTTTCCTCTTCTGAAAATGGTTGCGCCCGATGATCCAAGTCAGGTGGATGAAGCGATTGCTCAGCTCGAGACGTTTGACTGGCTGATCTTTACCAGTGTGAACGGCGTTCAGTTCTTTTTGGAGCGGATGCGAGCCGTCGGAGCTGGTATCGAAATGATCCGTGCCGAGGTGGCAGCAGTTGGCCCGAAAACAGCCGCAGCTTTGCAAAAAGAGGGGCTGAGCGTTGCTGTCATCCCTTCGGATTATGTAGCAGAAGGGCTGCTTTCGAGCTTGCATGATCGGCTTGTTCCCGGTCAGCGTGTGCTGCTCCCAAGGGCGGACATTGCTCGCAAAACTTTGCCGCAAGAATTGGTTCGACTAGGATTGGAAGTGACGGAAGTAGATGTGTATCATACCGTCATCGATGCTGAGCTGGCACCTGAAGCGGCTCGGCGCATTCATAACCACGACATTGATGGAATCCTGTTTACCAGCTCTTCCACCGTGACTCATTTTGTGCAGGCCATGGCTCCTTTTGCCCAGGAAGGATGGCTCGATCAGGTGACAATCGCCTGCATCGGTCCTATCACAGCGGAAACGGCACAGAAAAATGGGCTGAAGGTTCAGGTGGTCGCAACGGAGTTTACTGTGGAGGGCTTGCTTACAGCTTTGATAGAGAAACTGGGAGGGAATAGACATGGCACAAACATTTGACCGTCATCGCCGCCTGCGTAGTAGTGCGGCCATGCGCAATCTGGTTCGGGAAAACCACGTACGGATGGAGGACCTGATCTACCCGCTGTTCGTTGTAGAAGGAAGCAATGTGAAAAAAGAGATTCCTTCCATGCCAGGCGTGTACCAGTTTTCCCTGGATCAATTGGCAATCGAGATGAAGGAAGTCGTTGGGGCAGGTATTGAATCGGTCATCATGTTTGGTGTACCGGAAGCGAAAGATGCGTGCGGTACTGGCGCGTACGATGACAGTGCGATTACCCAGCAGGCGATTCGTCTGATTAAAGAAGCTTACCCAGAAATGATCGTGATCGCGGACACCTGCCTGTGTGAGTACACCGATCACGGACACTGTGGCGTCATCCACGATGGAGATGTGGATAACGACGAGTCGCTCAAGCTTTTGGCGCAAACGGCTGTATCCCAAGCGAGGGCCGGAGCTGACATCATCGCGCCTTCCAACATGATGGACGGCTTTGTGATTGCCATCCGTGAAGCGCTCGACGAAGCTGGCTTTACGCATATTCCGATCATGTCCTATGCGGTTAAATACGCTTCTGCTTTCTACGGTCCTTTCCGCGATGCAGCGAATTCTGCTCCACAGTTCGGCGACCGCAAAACGTATCAAATGGATCCGTCCAACTCGCGTGAAGGCTTGCGTGAAGCTGCCTCTGACGTAAAAGAGGGCGCGGACTTCTTGATCGTCAAGCCAGGCTTGGCTTTCATGGACATGGTGGTGCGTCTGCGTGAAAACTTCAACCAGCCTATCGTGGCTTACAACGTGAGCGGCGAGTACTCCATGGTGAAGGCAGCAGCTGCCAATGGCTGGATCGATGAAGAGCGTATCGTGATGGAGACATTGGTCGGCTTCAAGCGTGCGGGTGCCGATCTGATCATTACATATCACGCCAAAGACGTTTCCAAATGGCTGAAAGGGTGACGAGAGCATGAAGAGAGAAAAATCGACACAGCTCTTTGCGGAAGCACAGCACTACATTCCAGGCGGGGTTAACAGCCCGGTACGTGCTTTCAAAAGTGTAGGTGGCAACCCGGTTTACATCGAAAAGGGAGAAGGCTCCCATATCTTTGATGTAGACGGCAACAGCTATATTGATTACATCGGATCCTGGGGTCCGCTGATTCTCGGACATGCGCATCCACGCGTGCTGTCAGCGATTACGGAAGTCGCAGCACTTGGAACGAGCTTTGGTGCACCAACCGAGCGCGAAACCGAAATGGCAAAGCTCGTATGCGAGCTGGTGCCATCGGTAGAAGTGGTGCGGATGGTAAACTCCGGTACGGAAGCGACTATGAGCGCATTGCGTCTCGCTCGCGGCTACACCAAGCGCAATAAAATCATGAAATTCGAAGGCTGCTATCACGGTCATGCCGACAGCCTTCTGATCAAGGCCGGTTCCGGTGTCGCGACGCTCGGACTGCCTGACAGCCCAGGCGTACCTGAAGGAACCGCGATCAATACCATTACCGTTCCGTACAACGATTTGGAAAGCGTAAAGCTTGCTTTCTCCTCGTATGGAGACGATATCGCTGCAGTGATCGTCGAGCCGATCGGCGGCAACATGGGGGTAGTTCCTCCGGTTGCAGGTTTCCTGGAAGGCTTGCGTGAGATCACACAGCAATACGGAACACTGCTCATTTTCGATGAAGTGATGACAGGCTTCCGTGTCGCACGCGGTGGAGCGCAGGAGCTGTTTGGCATTACACCTGATCTGACCACGATGGGGAAAGTGATCGGTGGCGGACTGCCAGTCGGCGCATATGGCGGCAAACGGGAAATCATGCAGCAAATCGCACCGGCCGGTCCTATCTATCAGGCAGGGACGCTCTCCGGCAACCCGCTGGCAATGGCTGCGGGTCTGACTACGCTGCAAGAGCTCAGCAAACCGGGCGCTTACGAGTATCTAGAAAAGCTGTCCGCGCGTCTGGCAGAAGGCTTGGCGGACAATGCTGCGAAGCTCGGCATCCCGCATACGCTCAATCGCGTTGGATCCATGGTCTGTCTGTTCTTTACCGATACACCGGTTATCAACTACGAGACAGCCAAAACCTCCGATCTGGAGCGGTTCTCTGCCTACTTCAGCCATCTGCTGGAGGAAGGCATCATGATCCCACCGTCCCAATTTGAAGGCATGTTTGTCTCCCTGGCACACACGGAAGCGGATATCGAAAGAACGATTGAAGCAAGCTATCAAGCGATGAAAAAACTGTAGGAAGTATACTGAGAGCTTCTCCTGAACGGATCAGGAGAGGCTTTCTTTTTTTGCGGGTTGTCCTTTCGACTATGGTAAAATAGAAGAAAAAAATGGGAATAGGGGCGTGAAGCAGGTGGAAGGAAGAATCGTGGTCGTACCACAGAAGTTGCTGATTGGAGTGAGCTTTTCAGGGACTTTCCCAGCCCTGGCTGCAGAAATGCCAAAAGTATGGGAAATGTTTTTGCAAAGACAGCCAGAAATTGCCCAAGTGATCGACCCGCATGTCCGTTACGACATCAGCAGCGAAAATCAGAAGTACCAATTCTTTACGGAGTACATCGCTGTCGAAGTGGAAGCATTTGCCCAGATTCCCGCAGGTATGGTCGGTTTGACGCTGCCCGAGAAGACCTATGCCCGTTTTAGGCATGAAGGCCCCATGGAGCAGGTGCAGCAAACGTATCTCGGTGCGTTCCAATGGGTGAAAGACAATGGGCATCTGGTAGATGAGCAAGCGCTGCGTATGGAGCGGTACGACGATCGGTTCGTCCCCTCGGTGCATGCTTCCGAGCGCAAAGAAAATGCGTACGAAATCTACCTGCCCCTGAGTTCCTAGTCCGGGACTGACTACCGGCTGTTCGATCTCTTGTGTACGAGCCCCATCAAAAGAGGGAATACTATCCTTTGAAAGCTCTATTGAAAAAAGCCTGGAAAGGAAGATCACATTTGGAAAAACAGATACAGCTCGAAAATGACGTGCATGTCGTCTATCAGGAGGAAGGCAGCGGCACGAAAACGGTCGTTTTGCTGCACGGTTTTTGCGGCAGCTCTGGTTATTGGCAGAAAGTTCTCCCTGCGCTTTCTCCATCCTTTCGCGTCATCGCGGTTGATTTGAGAGGTCATGGGGGCAGCTCCGCTCCAGAAGAGACGTATTCGATGGAAACATTTGCAGAAGATCTCGCCCAGTTTGTGGACAAGCTTGGGGTGGGACCCATTCATTTGTTTGGGCATTCACTGGGCGGGTATGTGACCCTCGCCTTCGCGCAGAAGTATCCGGACAAGCTGGCCAGTTTTGGGCTGATTCATTCGACAGGCTATCCAGACGATGAGGCAGCGAAGGCAAATCGGGACAAAGGGGCTGAAAACATTCGGGAAAACGGCATGGAGCCATTTATCAAGGCACTGATCCCGAAACTGTTTGCGCCTGGTCATGTGGCGACGATGCCTGAAAACGTGCAGCTGGCAAAGGAGATCGGACTGTTCACGAAGCCAGTCGGAGCCATTCAGACATTAAAAGGAATGCGCGATCGCGTAGATCGTACCGAAGTTCTGCAGCAAACAAAGCTCCCCGTGCTATTAGTCGCGGGTGAAGAGGATCAAATCATTCCTGCTGAAAAAACGTTCACTGCAAATGGGGAAAACATCGAGCAAGTGAAACTGCAGGGTGCTGGTCATATGGGGATGCTGGAGGCACCGGAACAGCTGACAGAAGCAATCGTCCGTTTCGTGTCGAAAAATTAGATAATTCTCACCAATGGCCTAGTAAATTTTGCTATAATGGACAAGGAAATTCTATCAATATAGATACATATGAGAGAGGGGAATTCCCAAATGAAAAAGGCACGTCGTATCACGATGACAGCTTTTGCATCGGTGGTCTTTGCTTCCATGATGGCTACCTCTGCATTTGCTGCACCGCTTCATCCTGTACAGCACGCTGACTGGATGGTCAAAAAATCCATCATCTCCGCTGGTCAAAACGGCGATCTGGCTCTGGATCGCAGCGTAACACTGGCAGAAGCAACGGTTGTCTTTGCAAAACTGAAAGGCGCACAAATCGCTGCACCTGCAAAAGGCGAAAGCTGGTCTGCTCCTTACCTGGCTTGGGCAAAAGCACAAGGCGCTGTCTCTGCAGAGGATGCGGCAAAAGCAACGCAAGTTCTCACCTCCACCAAGCTGGCAGAAGTAGCAAGCAAACTGGGCTACAAGATCGCATTGGAAAACAAAGCGACAGTAACGCGTGGCGATTTCTTCAACGCCTTGGGTGAAGCTGCTACTACGCATATCACGCTTGCTCATACCAACGATACACATGGACATATCCAAGAAGACACCGCACAAAAAGAATTCGGCTATGCGAAAATCGCTACGCTCATTAAAGAGTGGCGCGCAGAAAATCCAAACTTCTTGCTGCTGGATGCAGGTGACACCTTCCAAGGAACGGTATTTGTGAACCAGTTCAAAGGGGAGTCCATCCTGCCTATCCTCAACAGCCTGGACTACACGCTGATGACGGCTGGTAACCACGAGTTTGATTTTGGCTACGAGCAATTGCTGAAGCTGCGCGATTCCCTGGATCATCCCGTGATCAATGCAAACGTATTTACCGCAGATGGCAAAAACCTGCTGGTACCGACGTACAAAGCGGAGATCGGCGGCAAGAAGTTCGCGTTTGTGGGCTTTGTAGCAGAAGATACGCCTGTTCTGACTCACCCGAACAACGTAAAAGGCCTGACGTTCAAAAGCCCGGTAGAAGTGGCTAAAACGATCGTGCCTGAGCTGAAAAAGGAAGCCGATCACGTAGTGGTAGTCTCCCATATCGGTGTGGACGTAGACCGTGAAATCGCGAAAAACGTACCGGGAATCGATCTGATCGTAGGCGGTCATTCCCATACGCCACTGAAAGCACCAGAAGTAGTAAACGGCACCTACATCGTTCAAGACTGGGAGTACGGCAAGTCTCTCGGACGTGCTGACTTGTACTATCTGGGCGAAGAGCTCGTTGCCTTTTCCGGCGGATTGAAAGAGTACGATGAAACCGTCCAAGCGGATCCAGAAGTGGACAAAATGGTAAAAGACGTCGTGTCTCAGATTGACAGCGTAATGAACGTAGTGATCGCGAAGTCCGAAGTACCTTTGGATGGCGACCGCGCACTGGTTCGTGCGAAAGAAACCAACGTCGGAAACCTGATCGCGGACATCATGCTGGAGCGCACGCAGTCCATCAAAGGCCATGAAGCAGATGTAGCACTGGCAAATGGCGGAGGAATCCGTACCCAGCTGAACGCAGGCGACATCACCAAGAAAAACCTGTACACGCTCCTGCCGTTTGAAAACAATACCTTGTCCATCGTAGAAGTAACCGGTGAAGAGCTGAAAGCAGCACTGGAAAACGGGGTAAGCCAAGTAGAAACAGGTGCTGGACGCTTCCCGCAAATCAGCGGCATGAGCTTCTCGTACAACCCGACCAAACCGGCTGGCGAACGTGTGATCGAGGTAAAAGTTGGCGACAAGCTGCTTGACCTGACCAAAACGTACAAAGTGGCTACCATTGACTTCCTGGCAGCTGGCGGAGATGGCTATGAGTCCTTCAAAAAGCCATTCTTCAATACAGGCTTGTCGATGTACAGTGTCGTAGAAGAAGCACTGATCAAGCGCCAAGTGGTCAATCCAAAAGTGGAAGGCCGCATTGTAGAAGTCAAATAAGGACGTTTAGCAAGGGCAGGGCGCTGCAAGGCACCCTGTCCTTTTCTTCGTAAAGTACCTTGCAATATACAGTACCTGTTTGGTAAACTTTGACATGGGTGATGGGCATTGAATGTGCAATTTAAAAAAGGCGTTTTGGAGCTTTGTGTCTTGGTTTTGACGGCCAAGCGTGACAGGTACGGCTACGAGCTTGTTGCGAGCATCTCGGAAAAGTTTCACATCGCCGAAGGTACGGTCTATCCCTTGCTGCGTCGGTTGACTCAGGATGGTTACTTTACCACATATCTGATGGAATCACAGGAAGGGCCGCCGCGCAAATACTACCGGTTGACAAAGCAAGGGCGTGAGTATATGAACGATCTTGTTTTGGAGTGGCGCATTTTTGACCGCGGTGTCAACCAGATCATAGGGGAGGGACTCGGTTATGACGAGACGTGAGTTCATGGATGAAATGGGCTCGTTGCTAAGCGAATTGCCAGACAAGGAACGGCTCGATATTTTGGCAGACTATACCGAGCATTTTTTGATGGGGATACAGGAAGGAAAAAATGAGCATGAGATCGCAGAGGCATTGGGAAGTCCCAAGCTGCTGGCTCGTGAGCTGCTTGCAGGGTACCGGATCAATCAGGCGCAGTCCAACGCTTCCGTTGGAAACATGACCCGTGCCATCGTGGCCACCGTCAGTCTCGGCTTTTTTAATTTGATATTCGTGCTGGGGCCGTTCTTGGCTTTGATCGGGGTGCTGATCTCCTGTTATTGTGTAGCTGTGACTCTGCTGGCGGCGCCGCTGGGGATGGTGGTTCAGTACGGTATCCCAACGGTTTCCCAGGAAAGGCTCTTTTTGCTGTTCGGCAGTCTGGCCTCTGTTGGATTGGGTGGCATGCTGATCATCGGCCTGCTGCGTCTAACCAGATGGATGTATCGGCAATTTTTGCGGTATCTCCAGTTCAACGTGCAAATGATCAGGGGGAAATAAAATGAGAAACGTAGCAAAGAAGCTGTTCGGTCTCTGCTTGCTGCTCTTTATCATTGGAGTAGCCGGACTTGGTTGGCTATTTTCCAAGCAGGAGCAGTTTGCATTTTCCTTAAAGACAATCGACGAGGCTCGAACCATGGAACAGAAGGTCAAAGCATTGGATTTGTCGGTCGACACGACGGATGTCTTGATCAAAAAGAGCGATACGGGTTCGACCATGGTCCGGCTGGTAGGGGAAACGGCAGAAGACGATGTGGACAGAATTCAATTTGAGAGCAATGTGGACGCAGATGGAACGCTGCGCGTGAGTGTGCGAAAGCCCATGCAGTTCAAACCGTTTTTCATGGGGAATGGCCATTTGCGGGTAGAAGTCATGCTGCCGGAAGCAGTCTACGATTCCATTTCCCTGGAAACGGCTACGGGCGATATCAAGAGCGAAGCGATCGCAGCCAAGGAAGCAAATGTGACCTCGAGCACAGGAGATATCGACATCGCAGGATTTACGGGAGACAGGCTCACTCTCGAAACGGATACCGGGGATATGAAGCTTTTGAACATTCGATCGGCTCTGACTATCGAAAGCAGTACAGGAGACGTGTCCAAATTAGCGCTGCCTGAGCTTATGCACGATGTGGATATTCGTACGGACACAGGAGACATACGCCTCCTCACTGAGAAAAAGCCACAAGAAGCCAAATTGGAGCTGCAAACAGATACAGGCGATATTCAAGTGGATTGGCCAGGGTTGAATTACGAACAAAAAGAAGAGCATTACGTGAAAGCTTCGGCTGGTTCGGGTGGTTCCATTCTTTCCGTAAAAACATCGACAGGCGATATTCGCATTCAATAGGGGAAGATTGGAAAGACTGATGGAATAGCTTGGCAAAACGAGAAACGAAAAGATTTTGACACAAAAGGTCCCTACATTGTCGAATGCCCAATGGTATCATAGGGTAGGGGAAGATTCTTGTGTAAAGAGAGGTTTATTCATGACCGCAAAACCATTTAACGATACGTTTTTGAAAGCATGTCGAAAGGAAGCGACGGACCATGTACCAGTTTGGTACATGCGGCAAGCTGGACGTTACCAGCCTGAATACCGTGCGATCCGGGCGAAGCATAGCTTTTTTGAAATGAATTACATACCGGAAGTCTGTGCGGAAGTAACGCGTTTGCCAGTGGAGCAGCTGGGCGTGGATGCAGCTATCCTGTTTGCCGATATTATGACGCCACTCAAGCCGATTGGGGTCGATGTGAACATTGAATCGGGAATTGGTCCAGTGATTGCCAATCCGATTCAGTCACTTGCAGATGTACAGCGACTGCATGAGCTGGAACCAGAAACGCATGTTCCGTACATTTTGGAGTCGATCAAGATTTTGCGCCAGCAGCTGTCTGTGCCGCTGATCGGTTTCGCGGGTGCGCCGTTTACGCTTGCCAGCTATATGATTGAGGGCGGCCCTTCGAAGCATTACCATAAAACAAAAGCATTCATGTATACCGAGCCACAAGCATGGCAAGCGCTGATGGACCGACTAGGCGACTTGACGATTACGTACCTCAAAGCACAGGTCGCAGCAGGTGCACAGGCTGTTCAGGTGTTTGACTCCTGGGTAGGTGCATTGAACGACGAGGACTACCGTGAATATATTACTCCAGTGATGACCCGCATTTTCCATGCATTGAAGGACACGGGCGTTCCCACCATTTACTTCGGAATCGGTGCGGGACATCTCTTGATGGACTGGAATGCTCTTCCGGTGGACGTCGTGGGTCTGGATTGGCGCACGTCGATCACTACGGCGAGAGAAATGGGCGTAACCAAGACGCTGCAGGGCAATCTGGATCCTACCTTGCTCTTGGCGCCATGGGAAAAGCTCGAGTCCAAGGCAAAGGAAATTTTGGATGAGGGAACCCGTCAGCCAGGCTTCATTTTCAATCTGGGCCACGGTGTCTTCCCTGATGCGAAGGTAGAGACTTTGCAAAAGCTGACCCAGTTCATTCACAGCTACAAACGCAACTTGTAAGCCAGGAGGCGTATGGACGATGGCAAAAAGAAAGACGGGGCTGCTGATGATGGCCTATGGCACACCGCGCAGCAGCGAAGATATTGAACCGTACTACACACATATCCGACGCGGAAGAAGACCTCCACAGGAGCAGCTGGACGATCTGAAGGCACGCTATGAGGCTGTCGGAGGGCTGAACCGTTTCGCTGAGATTACAGACGAGCAAGTATCGGCATTGGTGAAGGAAATGAACGAGCGTTATCCGGATCGGGAGTTCGTCGGATACCTCGGCCTGAAGCACATTGCCCCTTTTATCGAGGATGCCGTGGAACAGATGAAGCAGGACGGAATTACGGAAGCGGTCAGCCTGGTCCTCGCGCCGCACTACTCCAGCTACAGCGTAAAAGAGTACAACGGCCGGGCCAAGGAGCATGCTGAGGCGATTAATGGCCCAGAGATTCACAGCATCGAGAGCTGGTATCTCGAGCCAGGCTTTATCGACTACTGGGTCAAAGCGATCAACGATACGTTTGCCCAAATGCCGGCTGAGCATCGGGAAAAGGCAGTCGTTATTTTCTCTGCCCATAGCTTGCCGGAAAAAATCTTGAAAGCGGGCGATCCGTATCCGCGCCAGCTGGAGGAAACCGCCAAGCTGATTGCGGAAAAGTCGGGGATTCCTGATTTTGCGATCGGCTGGCAAAGTGCGGGAAACACGCCTGAGCCATGGCTGGGTCCCGACGTTCAGGATCTGACGCGCGAGCTCTATTCGAAATACGGCTTTACCACTTACGTATACTGTCCAGTTGGTTTCGTTGCCGAGCATCTGGAAGTGTTGTACGACAACGATTATGAATGCAAGACGGTCACCGAAGAACTGGGCGTCCAATATTACCGCCCGCCGATGCCGAATGCCAGACCTGCTTTTATCTCCTGTCTGGCCGATGCCGTCGGGAAAAAGCTGGCGGACTAGGGGATCGATTTGTATGAGTGACAAAACCTATCATATTACGATAGTAGGTGGCGGCATCACAGGTTTGACCGCCGCCTTTTATTTGCAGAAGGAAATTGAAGAAAAAGGCTTGCCGATTCAGTTCCAGCTTCTTGAGGAAAATGGACGACTCGGCGGCAAGATTCAGACATGGCGGCATGAAGGCTTTGTCATCGAGCAAGGGCCAGATTCCTTCCTGGAGCGAAAAACAAGCGCGGCGCAGCTAGCGACGGATCTCGGGCTTGCGCAGGAGCTCGTTCGAAACAGCACGGGACAGGCCTACATCTGGCACAACGAACGGCTGATCCCGATTCCTGAAGGGGCTGTCATGGGCGTTCCCACCAAGCTCATGCCGTTTGTCACGACCGATCTGATTTCCTGGTCAGGGAAAATTCGTGCCGCTGCTGACTTGATCTTGCCTGCATCAAGTGGTGACGGGGACATCTCGGTCGGAGAATTTTTCCGCCGCCGCTTGGGTGATGAGGTCATTGAAAATCTGATTCAGCCGTTGCTGTCTGGCGTCTACTCGGGCGATATTGACAACCTGAGTCTCCTCGCCAGCTTCCCGCAATTCGCCCAGATGGAGAAGCAGCACCGCAGTCTCATCCTGGCTATGAAAAAGTCTAGGCCGCAGGCGAAGGTGCAAGGAAAGCCCAAAGGAATTTTTCTCACCCTGAAAAACGGTTTGGAATCGTTGGTTGAGGGGGTTGAGAAGGAGCTGCCAGCCAGTGCCATCCGTAAAAATACAGGGGTCAAAGAGCTGCTGAAGCAGGAATCCGGAAAATATACGCTCGTTATGAAAGACGGGGAGCGGATGGAAACAGATGCCGTTTTGTTCACCGTTCCTCATGCTGTTGCCGAACCGTTATTACGTCCTTATACGTCTGTACCTTCCTTGCCACAGGCAAAGCCCCATATGGTGGCTACGATCAGCATGGCGTTTCCGGAATCAGCTGTTGACTTAGGCTTGGAGGGAACGGGCTTTATCGTTCCTCGCAACGCTGGTGCGAAAATCACAGCGTGTACATGGGCGCATCGTAAATGGCCGCATACGACTCCCGCAGGAGCGGCACTGCTGCGCTGTTTCGTAGGGAAAGCCAAGGAGCAATCGTTCATGGAGCTGACCGATGAAGAAGTCATGGAGCTCGCGCTGCGCGATTTGCACAAAACCATGACGATCCGTCAGAAACCAGACTTCTACCGCGTGACGCGATTGCAGAACGCCATTCCGTACGTCGTGGGCCACCAGGCATGGGCGCGGGACGTTTCCGAAAAAGTGGCGAGCAGCCTCCCGGGAGTCATGCTGGCTGGGGCATCGTACAACGGTGTAGGTGTGCCGGATTGCATCGATCAGGGGAAAAAGGCTGTCCCCCATTTGCTAGAGACTGTTCAGAGATTGAGAAAATGATGATTAGTGCAAAGAAGCCTCGCCTTGTGGAGCGGGCTTCTTTTTTATGCTCTTGAACCCGGATCATCGTGAAATGCCGCAGCTGCCGCAGAAAGGAAAAGCTGGCCGAGGAAAAGGGAGAAAATTTTCCTCCCCTCCGCCAAAGCTCGATCCCAAGCCAGCATCTTCCCATCCTGCATGCCATTCACTGTTTCTAGAATTTCCGGTGCTAAACGACTTGTCCTGTCCATATAGTATAGGGAAATGTCCTGCACCTGAAAGGAGGAGCATGAATGGCATTACAGGATGGATTGCTCTCGTTTGCCATCAAGGAGACCATTTTCCTCTCATCCGATAGAGCTGGAATAGGCGAGTTGCAAGAGCTGGAACTGGTACCGGATGTAGAGGTATTGGAGAATGAATCCTACATCTCCATCACAGGCTGCTTGCAGTTGTTCGGGAAGTACGAGCCGATCAGGGATACCGCTGCAGCGAACGGCGGGGGAACGGAAACTCTGGTTGAGGCAATGACTTTCGCGCCATTTCGGCCAGAAGGTTCGGAGGGGCCGTATTACGGCTGGGAGGAGCAGATCAGTCATCGCGTACCGCTCAACATCACGATTCCACTAGAACGTATTGCGGAGATCGGCGATATCTACGCGATCGTGGACAGCTTTGACTACAGCATGGAATCCCCGCATCAACTGCTGATCGAAGCAGAGCTGAAGATCGTTGGAATCATGCTTTCGGATCAGACGGCAGAATCGCCTGCCCAACCAGAGTCTGCCCGTCAGGAAGAGGCATGGGAGTTCGCACATGTGGCATCCGAGCAACCAGACAACGTAGTGGAGCCCGCTTCACTCGAGGAAATCGAGCAAAAGCTGGTTGAGCTTGAGCAGCAGATGGAGAGGCAGGCAGAACCAATCGCTTACGAGGAAGAAGACTCGACTTCGTTATACAATGCACCGGCTGTCGAGGTTTCAACACATGACTACTATCAGCCTCAAAGCTATGGGGAAGTGACCGAATCGACAGAGGAGCAGCCTACCTATTATCCACAAGAGGCGTATACCGATACTTCGATAGCCTGGGGAGCAGATACACCCGCTATCGAATCAGCGGGATATGAGGAGTCTCCTGTTTATGAACCGCAAGTAACGAATGTGGATCAGGTAGATAATCAATGGGGCGATGCTCCCCTGCAGAGAGATGAGCCGGAAGAAGCGACCCTGGCTATTCACGACCATCATGATCCGGATTTTACACCGATAGCTACGGAAGAGACTTCGCAGGCAGAAGAGCAGGTGGAGGAAGCTGTTCCGGTAATGGCAGAGCCAGAAGCCAGTGAAGAAGTTGAACTGCGTGTAGCGATTTCAGGCAAGCCTTCGCGCGAAGAGACGGGAAATGTCAATATTACCTCCATCTTTTCGCAAGCCAGTCGTGCAAAACAGGAAGCATTGGCCCAGGAGGCAGCAGAATCCTCCAGCTCCTCACGCAGGGGAGGCTCGACAGCCAATGCCACTCCGTCCACTGTGGAAGCGATGCAAAACCTGACCTCCTTTATTCGCCATAAAGAGGAGCGCTCCAGTCGTTTGAAGATGTGCATTATTCAGCGAGATGAGACTTTGGAGCTGATCTCCCAACGCTATTCCCTGCCCGTTTCCAAAATTGTGGAAGTGAATCGACTCGCATCGGAGCAGCTTGTCGCCGGACAAATCCTGTACATTCCACAGTGAGGAGTGGGGGACCGTGGACAAGAT
Organism: Brevibacillus centrosporus; assembly: GCF_046622605.1. NCBI lineage: Bacteria > Bacillati > Bacillota > Bacilli > Caryophanales > Paenibacillaceae > Brevibacillus > Brevibacillus centrosporus. Next base: position 1,995,508 of record NZ_CP176856.1, read on the forward strand.
CGATTTATCCGAGGTTTGTCAAAACTATCGAGCACGCGTAATCCGTGTCACGCCACTCGATGATTGCTATTTGCTGGAGACAAACCGGGGCCCCAAAGAACTGCATGTCTGGCCGCGTATCGACGTGATGCGCTGGTCGTTTGCCTGGCGCGAACGACTGGCGCGTCAAGGTTTTCGTGAGGTGGAGCGCTTTATCCGCACACGCGAGTCCAAACCGTATGTCCTCGTAGGCAAGCAGGGTGTCACGATGACCGATCACGTAAGGAAGCTGGAGGCGTTTCATCCTGAGCGGGATACGGCCTATCAAAGTGGCCGTGTCGTCGCCATGATGCATCTCTCCCAACAGGAAAGCAATTTGCTGGCGGGTGCAGATTATTTACGGCAGGAGCAGATGAAGGCAGAGACGGAATGGACGCGGGCCAAGTCCCTGTTCGAATCCTATCGTGCCAAATTCGCCAAGGAAAAAGGAGAAAAGCGCTGGGTAGTCAGCTTGATGCAGCCATTGCTGCAGCGAATGGAACGCTCGGTCACGATGCTCGGAGATGACCGGATCGCAGCGGATGTGCTCAGTGTTTCTCATAAAGATCTGATACCTGACAACTGGGGACTTGCCAACGGAAGGCTGCATTTGCGAGGCTTCTTCCGACCTACTCTCTCCGTCCAGCAGCGTGACGTAGCCGGATATTTACGCCACCTGTATTTGACACAGCTCGATCTGAGCCAAGTCGATGCTTTTCTGGATGGCTATGAGGAAGTGAAGCCTCTCACCCGTGAAGATTACACCTTGATGCTCGCATTCATGGCACGTCCAAGGGAGATTTGGCGGAGTGTGGAAGCCTACGTCAATCGCGTATCGAAAAACAAGGAAATGCCGATAACCGGAATCGAGCAGGCCATTAAGAGCCAGCAGTCCGTGGATGTTTTGCTGCGGCACATTGCTGACCGGGCCGAGCGACCAAGGAGTGAGAGCGCCAATGAGCCGCTTTGAAGACATCTTCCCACTGTTTCAGGAGTATGACATGTTTGCCCAGAACATCGATGTCCTGAAGGAGCCAAACGTCTTCAAGGCGATCACTCCGTATGGCTCGTACGTCTGCAAACGAACACAGGCTCCTGGACAGCGCCTTCTCTATGTGAGCGATGTATTGCGTCAGCTGAAACGACGGGGATGGGATGGGGCTGTCCCATTTTTGCACACCAAATATGACGATCCGTTCGTCCAATACCAGGATGCGACCTACTATCTAACCTCCTGGCAGCCGAGCAGTGAGCCAGGAGAGGATCAACCGCTTGCTTGGGCTACCCCTACCTTGGAGCGATTGGCAGAGCTTCACCATTTGACGCAAAATTACCGCTTCGATGATCCGCGGCAGGTGGAGCCGTTGATTGATTCCTTGCTCAATCGCTGGCACTATTGGCAAAAGCAAGTGGAAAAGGCGGCACAAATTGCAAGCGAGCGTCCCTATCAGTCTCCGTTTGATTTGGTCTTTCTAGCAAATCGAGCGTTCATCGCAGAGTTGGCCAAGTCAGCTGCGGATCTGTTACTTGACTGGAGGGAGCGACATGAGACGCACGCGCATTTTCGACTGTCATTGATCCATGGATCCCCGCATCCTGCCCACGTCATATTGGACCGCTTTGGAAAAGGCAAGCTGCTGAATTTCGATCGTGCGACATTTGATACGCCAATCAGGGATTTGACCTTGTTTTATCGGACGTACTTTCAAATGGCTGGAGATGAAACCGGCGCTTCGCAGCTTTTCCGCCATTACTCTGCCATCTTCCCGCTGCGGCCCGAAGAGATCGAGCTGTTGGCTGCGTTTCTTTCGTATCCGGAGCGCATCATGCGGGATGTCGATATCTACTACAATGGACGTCAAGAATGGAGCGAGTTGTATGCCGTCAAACGGCTGGAAAAAGATATGGACCGCTTGATGCGGCTGCATCGTTGGGTCCAGCAAGCGTTTTAGGGAGCAGCGTCTCACGTGTGGGGCGTTGTTTTTCTTTGCGCTAACACCAGTCCAGCGCTATTGCTACATAGGTCAACGCCAGGATTCCCAGGATGACGACGTCAAAGGAGGTTGGCAAAATGATCGTGCGGACGAATTGAAAGATTATCAGGGGAATCAACACTTGCTTTAATCCGTATTTGATACGCAGGTAGGTAGGATTGTACTTCCAGCGAAAATTCATCACAATCACCTCATTACTATCCTATGCGCCAATGGAAGGGACAGTGCTAGATAGGCAAAAAGATGAGAAGCAGGCCGATCGGGAAGCGAGGGCTGGCAGAAGGAGGTTTCAAAAGGGAATCAAAGGGGAACGTAAATGGGCAGGTACCAATAGGACGTAAACGAAGGTGATTGACATGATTTTGGAAGCCTTTCTGTACGGGCTGGAAATGCTCGTAGGGATTTGGATAATGACACGCATATATGGTCGTTACTCGGTGAGACGGTGGTATCATGTTTCGTTCTTACAGGGAATCGGATTGCTCACATGGGGGCTTGGCAATCTGCTGGCGCTTTCTTCGGTTGCCTGGGTGCAAAAGATTTGCATGCCTGCCTGTTTTTTTACGTATACGTTCTTTCTGTTGTCCCTGCATGCCCTTCAGCATGCGACTTTAGCGTATGAATCCTGGAAGACGGTTTGGGATAGCGTCACCTTGATCGTAACGTTTACAGCTATTGTCGTTGTCCATGAACTCGCTTACACCTCAAGCGGCCACTTGCCGGTTATGATGCATATCCTGGGAGGCGTCTTTCTGTTGATCCCCGCCATCACCACGTGTGCTCAGAAAGGACAAGCATCTGGACAAGCGATGAAGGAGCGAAAACAGCATCGGACATTGATCTTGGCTACGAGCGTGTTTATCGTCTATACGATGTTAATCCCGTTTGTTCCTTCTGTCGCCCGCATTGCCGCAGGTGTTGTCAGCATCGCCTTTCTCATACTGGCCCATTACCGTGCTCCTGGAATATCACGGGCTCGAATGGAGCAGCCTGAGTATCGCTACCTGTTTCAAAAGCTGAACTTTGTCAAGCGGGATGCATTTATGGTCCAAGTCTTGCTGGTCCTATCAGGAGCCTTGCTGCTTGGAGTTCCGGCGATTCCTGAAGACGGCCAGTTCGGGCTGTGGGTCGCCATCTTGTTTGGCAGCATTCGTGTGTATCTGACGATTCGCGACCACCAGCTGCTGGTCAACCAGACGTTGATGTCCGCCACCCGTTTGGAGCATCAGCTGATTGAACAGCTCGCATTGACCCAGCGATCGAACCAGCAGCTGACGCAGGTACTGGGGCTGAAGCAAAACTACGAGCATTTGCTGGTGGCAAGCAATCAACAGAGGTTGAAAAAGGTTACGTATGAAACGATGCAGCAGGTAATCGAAGAACTTGTTGAGACGTGGTATTCCAAGCTGGATAATCTCGTCTATTTACGGCTCTCGCTGGAGTCCTCCGATCGTCGCGTCTACTTTCAGGCGGAGAGAGGGAAGAGAAGGGAGTGGGCAGGGATTCATCAGTTCCAGGAGCAGATCGTGGTCCACGAAACGCTGGATTCAGGCTTGACTCCCCGCTTTGTCACCCTTGAAGCTTTTGTAAAAGAAGATGATTGTCTGAAAAAAGAGCTGGAGCAGTCCTTTTTTCAATTACTATTAGTGAATGTTCGCGACCTGGCTTTGCGCTGTCGGCACCAGCATCAGGAGCTTGAGCTGCGTTTCATGGAGTCTGAGATGGAGCTTGCCAAGCGAATCCAATCCATGCTTGTTCCAAAAGAGCAGCTGACGTTAAAAAGCCTGCGGGCACGGTCGGTATATGCTCCGTTTACTTATGTTGGTGGAGATTATATTGATTACATAGGCGTGGATGAGCGGTATACTTGCTTTATTGTCGCGGACGTTTCCGGACATGGCTTGCCAGCCAGTCTGCTTGCCGCAGGGATTCGTACTGCGGTTCGCGCCGTGCTGCAAAAAAGCATCTCGCCTGATGAAGTGCTAGAGCGGTTGAATCAGCTGCTCTTTGAGGATTTGTCAAAGACGAGAACGTATATTACGATGCTGGTGTGCTTGTATGATGCACAGGAGCATGCTCTGCTCCTCAGCCGCGCCGGACACCCGCAGCCGCTCTATTTGACCGCAACACAGAGAACTGTGCTACCCTTGGCAGGGGGAATAGGCCTAGGGCTTTCGCCTGATAGCACTTACAAGCTGGAAAAAGTACCATTAAAAGAAGCGGGCTTGCTGCTCATGTATACGGATGGGCTCGTAGAATCAGGGAGAAAAGAATTATACCGCTGCTTGCATACGTGGCAGCATGACCTGACCCAAATATTGGACAGGTATGGAAAAGAAAAAGAAGCTACGATGGATCATGTGGAGACATATATTTGGGAAAAGACGAGAGAAGGACAGCAGACAGATGATATGTCTGTGTTGATTATTCAATTCCAGTCTGCCGGGGAACAGCTCTTCGCGGACGCGGATGTATCTTGACCTCACTACTGGTCATGAAAGGAGGATAACCTGTGATTTTGTGTGAGGGATGTCCCGACAATCCCGGTTGCCACAATTGCCTTGATCAACTCGGTATGGGAGGATCGGCTCAAAAGGTGATACCGGCTCGGACGGTAAGAGTTACGAACCTGTCAACAGCGAAAGTTTGTAATGCGCAGTTGATTGCAGTCAGCCGAACGGCGATTGGCATAATCAGTCGGGATAAACCATTGCATGGACGTTTGGAGATAGAGCTGGCCGGAGATTTTCGGATTATTGGGAACGGGCTGCACGGTATTGAGGGCGTGCCGTACTACGTGATTGATATCGAAAAGGTGTTGCGCCGGGATGAGGTATTAGGGCGGCTGCTGCTCGAAGAATTTCACAATTGGCACATGAGTGGAGAGCTGGACCCGTCTGCGCTTTTGAACGATGTGAAAAAGCGGGATGGGGAAAGAGAACGCCTGATTAAGCAAGAGCTGCAAAAGCTGTCCATCTTGCGCCAAATCGGGACCATTTTTCTCTATCTGTTCGATGAAGGCAAGCTTCGACCGCTGGGGACAACGCGGGCAGAGAGGGAAATCGAGCAGGAAATGTTTCGATTGATCCAGAATGATGTGAGTACAGGCGTATCGATACGGGAGCAGCTCGTATCTGAGGATGGCAGGAAGCTCTACGAGATGTATGCCTCGCTACTGCCTGATCAAACTTGTGGAATCGCCTTGATCGACGTGACAGAGGCGATCACAGAAGAGCGTCGCCGGCAGAGGCGCGAGTGGGAAATTTACCGGGACATTCTCGGGGTGGTTACGCAAAACAAGCTGCTCTTGCTAAGTGATGAAGAGCTGTTTTTTCTGTTGCGAAACGGCCGAAAATCGTTTGCCATGGACTTACGCGCACCCGAGCATCTGGCAGATCTGCGCAGGGCCTGCAAGCGTTCACTGGAACCGCTTGGGTTGTCGGACAAGCGGATCTTGCAGTTCATGGTTGCCGTCAGTGAAGCAGCGTCGAATACGCTGAAGCATGGCGATGGCGGCATGATCACGGTCTACACATCTTTCGAGCAGCACATGTGCAGGGTGGTGATTCACGATCAAGGCCAGGGCATTTTGCTGGAGGAATTGCCGCGCGCTACATTGCAGCAGGGGTATTCCACGCGTGAATCACTCGGGGCTGGCTTTTCGGTGATGCTGCAGTATTGTGACAGGGTGTACCTCGGCAGCTCGTTTGCAGGGACCAAGCTCATTCTGGAATGCGTATCCCCCGTGGAAGAATGAGAGAGGGATAAACAAATGTTTGCTAGACAAAAAAAGGGGGTACAAGGATAGAGGGTGAACCTGAAGGGACCTATCATCAAGGAGAGGAGTTTGTGCATGGACTATCGAGCAACAGAAACAAATGGACAAGCCACGCTGTTTTTTGACGGTGAACTGGACATGGCGGTGGGGGACCGAGTAGGCGAATTGCTCCAGCAGTACGGGACGCGCAATGAATCCGTTACTGTAGATTTCCAGGGCGTCTCTTTTGTTGATTCTTCGGGAATAGGCAGTCTGTTTTTTACGACGAAAGAATTGCTGGCATTGGGCAAAAAGGTAGAGATTGTGAATGTGCGGGAGGAAATACTAGATATTTTGAGTGTGCTTGGCTTCACAGAGGCATTGGGTATTTCCGTGGCAAAGGCTGCTGAAACTGGGTTTGACGCGTAAGCGAGTGATTGTATATAATAGCAATGAACTGTCAATGATAATTCCATATGTAATCAACGTTGAATGGGAAGAGTAGGTCATGATGCCTTGGCAGAGAGGAGAATCACCAGCTGCGAGATTCTCTAAGGAATATGATGACTGAAGGTCGCCCAGGAGTTGTTCCGGTGAGACGCATGTTCGTTCAGCCGGAAACGGTTCGCAGCCGTTATCGTGTTTGAGGGAATACGCATGGTGTTTACCTATCGTGCGTGTTAACAAAGGTGGTACCGCGAAAATATCCTTTCGTCCTTTGGATGAAGGGTTTTTTTATTTTTTTTTACGTGTAGGAAAGTTGAAATTGACTTTCCGGAACGCATAAAAAGCTTCCTCTAACGAAGAACCACCTTCTTCGAGAGTGCTTCAATACATGCTTTTTTTAGGAGGAGTCACGTATGTCATCTCAACCGACACAAGACATCGATCAGCTGCTGCCCAAGAATTACGATCCAAAAGCAGCTGAAGCCAAGTGGTATCCATACTGGATAGACAAACAATTTTTCAAGGCCGAGCGCGACCCAAACAAAAAACCGTTTACGATCGTGATTCCCCCTCCGAACGTAACAGGTAAGCTGCATTTGGGGCATGCGCTGGATACGACACTGCAGGACATCATCATTCGTACCAAGCGGATGCAAGGGTACAGCGCCCTGTTCCTGCCAGGGATGGACCACGCGGGAATCGCGACACAAGCCCGTGTAGAAGCTACCCTGCGCGAGGAAGGCGTTTCCCGTCACGACCTCGGCCGTGAAAAGTTCGTAGAAAAGGTTTGGGAATGGAAGCATATTTACGCTACGCACATTCGTGAGCAGTGGGAAAAGCTTGGCTTGGGGCTGGATTACTCCCGCGAGCGCTTCACGATGGACGAGGGATTGTCCCGTGCCGTTCGCGAAGTTTTTGTTCGCCTGTATGAAAAAGGCCTGATTTACCGCGGCAACCGCATCATTAACTGGGACCCAGCGGCGCGCACTGCCATTTCCGATATTGAAGTAATCTACAAGGAGGTAAAAGGCGCTCTGCACCACATGCGCTACCCGCTCACAGATGGCACGGGCTATATCGAGGTTGCGACTACCCGTCCGGAAACGATGCTGGGGGATACAGCTGTTGCGGTTCATCCAGAGGACGAACGCTACAAGCACCTGGTCGGAAAAACCGTTATTTTGCCAATCGTAGGACGTGAAATTCCGATCGTGGCAGATGACTATGTAGACCCTGAGTTTGGTTCAGGTGCAGTCAAAATTACTCCAGCGCATGACCCGAATGACTTTGAATTGGGATTGCGCCACAACCTGCCGCAAATCGTGGTCATGGATGAATCGGGCACGATGAATGAGCAGGCGAGCATTTACAAAGGCATGGATCGTTTTGCCTGCCGCAAGCAGATTATCAAGGATCTGACCGAGCAAGGCGTAATGTTCAAAGTCGAAGAGCATATCCACCAGGTAGGGCACAGCGAACGCAGCGATGCTGTAGTAGAGCCGTATCTGTCCACGCAATGGTTCGTGAGCATGCAGCCACTCGCTGATGCGGCGCTGGCGAATGCAGCGAGCGAGGAGAGCGTCAAATTCGTTCCGGAGCGCTTTAAAAACAACTACCTGCGCTGGATCGAAAACATCCGCGACTGGTGCATCTCCCGTCAGCTCTGGTGGGGTCACCGCATTCCGGCTTGGTACTGCGGCGATTGCGGCGAGACGATCGTCTCCCGTGAAGACGTGACGGAGTGCCCGAGCTGCCACAGCCACAAGCTGGAGCAGGACAACGATGTTCTCGATACCTGGTTCTCTTCCGGCCTGTGGCCGTTCTCCACACTAGGCTGGCCAGAAGATAGCGAGGACATGAAGTATTTCTATCCGACAAACGTTCTGGTAACAGGCTACGACATCATCTTCTTCTGGGTTGCCCGCATGATTTTTAACGGCTTGGAGTTCACCGGACAAAATCCGTTTGAAACCGTACTGATCCACGGAATCATCCGTGACTCGGAAGGACGCAAAATGTCCAAGTCGCTTGGAAATGGTGTCGATCCGATGGAAGTGATTGAGAAATACGGGGCAGATGCGCTGCGCTACACCTTGGCAACAGGGAACTCTCCAGGCAACGACCAACGCTTCTACTGGGAAAAGGTGGAGGCGAACCGCAACTTCGCCAACAAGATCTGGAATGCTTCTCGTTTCGCTCTGATGAATCTGGAAGGCTTCCGCTATGAAGATATCGACCTTAGCGGCGAGCTCTCTACACCGGATAAATGGATTCTGTCTCGACTGCAAGCTACGATTGCCGATGCGACCCGCTTGACAGATGCATATGAGTTCGGTGAAGTTGGCCGTGTTCTCTACAACTTCATTTGGGACGATCTTTGCGACTGGTATATCGAAATGGCGAAGCTGCCGCTCTACGGTACCGATGAGGCTGCAAAGAAAACGACGCAATCCGTACTTGTAACGGTACTCGACCAGACGCTGCGCTTGCTGCATCCATTCATGCCGTTCATCACGGAAGAAATTTGGCAAGCACTTCCACACCAAGGGGAGAGCATTACTGTCGCTGCATGGCCAACGGTCAACGAGCAGTGGATCTTTGCTGATGCAGAAGCGGAAATGGGTCTTTTGATGGAAGTCATTCGCAGTGTCCGCAACATCCGTGCGGAAGTGAATGTGCCAATGTCCAAAAAAATCGAGCTGCTGATCAAGCCAAGCGACGCCCTCGCAAGTGAGCGTCTAAGGCGTGGGGAAGACTACCTCAGTCGTTTCTGCAATCCGGAGCGCCTGGAAATCAGTGAGCAGCTGACGACTCCAGAAAAAGCGATGTCCGCTGTGATTACGGGAGCAGAGCTGTTCTTGCCTTTGGCAGGCTTGATCGATTTGGATCAAGAGCTCAAGCGTTTGGAAAAAGAACTGGCAACACTGCACAATGAAGTGGACCGGATTGAAAAGAAATTGAACAACGCCGGCTTCATGGCAAAAGCACCGGAAAAAGTAGTAGCAGAAGAAAGAGCGAAAATGGCGGATTACATGGAAAAGCGGGATAAGGTCGTTGCTCGACTGGCTGAATTGAAGAGCGAATGATCCGCTGATCCAGCGCATATTTTTGAGAATGGAGCATGGTAGTATGCATGCAGAAGAACGATTTGTGGAATACAAGCAAGCCCTTGACTGGCTGCATGGACTTCTCCGCTTCGGCCAACGGCCGGGGCTGGAGAGGATGCAGTGGGTGCTTGGTGAGCTGGGCAATCCGGAGCGCAGAGTTCCTTTTATTCACGTTGCAGGTACGAATGGAAAGGGATCGACCTGCGCATTCCTGACCCAAATGCTCATGGAAGCAGGGTATAGCGTAGGAACGTTTACCTCTCCGTATTTAATCGATTTTCGCGAGCGAATTCGTTACAATGGCAGCATGATTGAGGAAGAGGATCTGCTGCAGCTGGCAAACGAAGTCCGTGTGCTGGTAGAGCGCTGCGAAAAAGAGACGGAATTCGGTTCTCCAACCGAGTTCGAAGTGATCACGCTCATCGCTATTCTCTATTTCGCGAGAGTAAAGCTTCCCGCAGTAGTTGTATGGGAAACAGGGCTTGGTGGTCGATTGGATTCCACAAATGTGGTGATTCCACTGGTTTCCGTCATCACGAACATCGGGCTGGATCATACAAGTGTGTTAGGCGACAATCTGGTCGATATCGCAGGGGAAAAAGCCGGTATCATCAAACCAGGTGTGCCTGTAGTCACGGGAGAGCGTCGAGCTGAAGTGCTCGCAGTTTTCCATGAAAAAGCCAAGCAGACGAGAAGCACGGTCTACGAGATCGGGAACCATTTTGCCGGTGAGCAAGTCGAGGAGAAGCTGGGTGAACAGCAGTTCCGTTACAGAAGCAGGCTCCGCCGCAACGAGGAAACCTATCGTTTGACCATGAATGGCATCCATCAGACGGACAACGCATCGATCGCTTTAATGACGATCGATATCCTACGGAACTACTTCTCATTCCTGCTGGAGGACGAAGAAATATTTCGCGGTTTGCAACAAACGCGTTGGCCTGGTCGTCTAGAAATCGTCTCCCCGAGACCTTTGGTGATCTTGGATGGGGCACACAACCAGGAAGGAATGGAGGCGCTCGCAGGCAGTCTGGAGAGGCTGTTGCCAGAGGGTGCCCGTTTGCATCTGCTGTTTTCCGGCTTGGCGGATAAGCCGCTTTCCCAAATGGCTGAGACGCTTTTGCCGCTACAGTCGCGGATAGAGTCCCTCTATGTAACGACTTTCGACTTCCCTCGTGCTGCAGAGAGCGAAATGCTGCACGATGCCTTCCACACAGGAGGATGGGAAGCGGAAAAACTGGAGGCAGTCCCTGACTGGCGAGCATTTCTCCTTTCTTGGATGCGTGAGAAGCAATCAGCGAAGGCGGATGACTGGTTAGTCGTCTGCGGATCGCTCTACTTCATCGCCCAAGTGCGCGCATTCTTTCCCACTACAGTAGAAGAGGCAGGTGAATAGGGTGGATCAGGCAGAGCACGTCCACTTTGTGGGTATAGGCGGATATGGTATGAGTGCTATTGCCCGCGTCTTGATTGACCTTGGATACAAGGTAACCGGTTCCGATGTCGCCATGAACGATTTGGCGAAGAAGCTGGAAGCAAGAGGGGCGGCCGTACATATAGGCCATTCTGCAAGCCATGTGGAGGGAGCAGACATCATTGTATACTCCACCAGTATTCCAAAAGATAACCCTGAGGTTGTTGCGGCAGAAGCAAAAGGTATTCCCGTCCTGCATCGTTCGCAAATGCTTGCCCAAATTTTGAACGAACGTACCGGTGTTGCGGTTGCAGGAGCTCATGGGAAAACGACGACGACTTCCATGATCTCCCATGTTTTAGAGGAGTGTGGAGTCGATCCGACCTTTATCATCGGCGGAGAGCTGATGAACGCTGGAACGAATGCAAAAGCAGGCAGCAGTGACTATGTTATTGCGGAAGCGGACGAGAGTGATGGTTCCTTCCTCGAGTATCGCCCTGTATATGAGATCGTTACCAGTATCGAACCCGATCACCTGGAGCATTTCGATGGTGACTTTAATAACCTGAAACAAGCGTACGTGAAATTTCTGAGTCACCTAAAACCAGGAGGAAAAGCGGTCCTGTGTATCGACGACCAGCATGTAAGGGAAGTGCTGCCGTCTGTGACCGAAACAGTTGTCACGTATGCCATTGAAAAGCCGTTCGTGGACACGGCAGATTATCGGGCAGTTTCCATCGAGTGTGGGGATCGGCGCAGCCGCTGCGAAGTGTATCATCGCGAGCAGCTGTTGGGAGAGCTGATCCTGACTGTTCCGGGCAAGCACAATATTGCGAACGCGCTGGCTGCAATCATCGTCTGCCTCGATATGGGCTTGTCGTTTGAACAAATTGCAAACGCCCTGACTTCGTTTCGGGGTGCGAAGCGTCGTTTCCAAATCATCGGAGAGGCGCGTGACATTCTCGTGGTAGACGATTATGCGCACCATCCGACGGAAATCATAGCGACACTGAAAGGTGCCAAGGCATCTGGGCGACGTGTGATCGCGGTATTTCAGCCGCAGCGCTATACGAGAACCTTTTTCCTGATGGATGAGTTCAGTCGTGCGTTCGCGGACGCAGATGAGGTCATCATCACGGATATTTACTCACCTGCAGGGGAAGCCAAGATCGAAGGTGTATCCTCTGAGGTACTAGTGCAAAAAATTCGGGTGAACAGTCATGAACGGGCGCAGTACATCCCGACGAAAGAACAGCTGCAGGAACAGCTGTTTCACGATCTGAAGCCTGGCGACCTGGTGCTGACCATGGGGGCGGGCGACATTTGGAAGTCAGCTTTCTGGCTTGCAGAAAAGCTTGGTAAATAAAGAAGACGCTCGTGCAGAAAAAGGTTTGGACCCATTCGGTTCAAGCCTTTTTCTTATTTCTTAAGACAAAATATATTTTAGTACCAGATACTAATAGTTGATGTTATAATGAGGTTATAAAAAGGAGAGGTGATGAATCATGACGCTTCGCTCCCAAGCTAGAATTACGGCAATCGGCACTTATGTTCCGGACCGCAGACTGACGAATGCTGATCTGGAAAAAATGGTGGATACATCCGATGAATGGATTTTGCAAAGAACCGGGATTCATGAACGCCGAATCGCCAGCGAAAAGCAATTCACCAGCCATCTTGCCATAGCTGCTGTAGAAAATATGATCAAGCAATACGACAAGTCAGTCGAAGATGTCGATATGATTCTCGTGGCGACCTCGACCCCTGACTATCCGTTTCCGAGCGTCGCCAGTCAATTACAGGCGCACTTTGGCATCGAGCAAACCGGAGCCATGGATCTGAGTGCCACCTGTGCGGGCTTTACGTACGCACTGCATACAGCAAACGCATTAGTCAGCTCCGGGATGCATCGAAAAGTGCTGGTTGTCGGTGCGGAGACGCTTTCGAAGGTGACGGACTATACGGACCGGACGACCTGCATCTTATTCGGAGACGGTGCTGGTGCGGTACTGGTGGAGTATGACGAAGCCAATCCAAGCTTTCGTTCTGTTTACTTGGGGACAAAAGGGGACGGGGGTATACACGTATATCGATCGGGGCTTGCCAAAACGATGGCTGATCGTGAGCTTACTGGCGAAGGGTGCATCGTCCAAAACGGCAGAGAAGTGTACAAATGGGTGGCGACAACCATTCCCCGTGGGATGAAGGAGGTCGTTCACCGAGCAGACGCGACGCTGGAGGAAGTAGATTGGTTCATCCCGCATAGTGCCAACCTGCGCATGATTGAATCCGTTTGTGAAAAGAGTGAATTTCCCATCGAGAAGACGCTTTATAGCCTGGAGTATTACGGCAATACCTCGGCAGCGACGATTCCCCTCGCTTTGGACAAAGGCATTCGGGAAGGATCGGTAAAAGAGGGAGACACCCTCTTGCTGTACGGATTTGGGGGTGGCCTCGTCCACGCCGGCATGCTCATAACCTGGAATCCTTCCAATCGCTCCTGAATACCTTGAAGTCGTCCGCGGGTCAATCAACCTCGCAGGGCGACTTTTTTTGTGCCAGTGAGCAAGCGGAAAATGGACATGCAGCTTCGCCAAACATGAATCTCTTCGTACGTTGCGGGGAGGATCTTATCGGAAATGAGGGAGACCGTGCACATACATTGGCTGCTACTTGTGGTGATTTGTTTCTACCTTTCCTGGACAGATATGCGACAAAGACGGATACCGAACATGGTACTTTTGGTAAGCGGCATTTTCACGGGTCTTTCCGGGGCCTTTCTTTGGGGATGGGAGCAGTGGATGGAGCATCTTTTCCTCACAGGAGGAATCCTGCTCGCACTTGGCCTGATTGCCTGGCATCGACCGGCACTCATCGGGATGGGGGACGTAAAACTGCTAGGACTTCTAGGATTTTCGCTAGGTATAAGAGGGTTTGTCTTCACCATGACATGGGCGTGTGCGATGGCGTTTCTGGTATCCCTGCTCTTGCTGCTGCTAAAACGAATCGACAGCCGTACCCCCATTCCTTTTGCTCCGTTTCTAACTGTTGGACTGCTCGTGTATGGGCTTGGCATCTCGTAGTCATAACCTGTCCTTGGACAACGTAAGCTAGTAGAAAGAGCCTGTTGCAGGGGGGCATGGTTGTGAGCGGAGATAAAAGAAGCAATGTCACTGTCAAAATGAACGGAAAGTTCTGGGATGAAAAAAGAGAGAGTGCCAAGCCGGCTGAAACGGTGAAAACGGTGAACACAGAAAAAGGAACGGGGAAACGCACGATCCCTTTTCCTGCTCAGCCGATCGTTGAAAAGGGAAACGAAGCCTGGGAACGCATGATGCAGCTGCGAAGCCGGGCAGAGCGGGAGCCTAGCAGAGAGACGGGAATCGTTTTGGAAGAATCCACAGAAGCTCGCTTTGAAGACGAACAAGAGGAGAGTGTGCTGAGCAAAAGGCCGGCGACACGTTTGTTTTCTTCATGGACGAAGAGACCCATTTTTCGGACGGTGCTGACAACGGGTGGCGGTATTGCGATCGGCCTCTTGTTCGGCTTCCTCGTCCTCACCGTCTTTTCGGAAAAGGAGCTGTCCCAGTCGTATCGGAATGTCCTGAGCGACACAGTCCAAACGCTGACAGCAAATCCGGCAGCAGGGTCTCCCGAGGGACAGCTGCCTATCGCGGGTCCCGTTTTGCCAGGAATGGATCGGCCAATGACAGATGCGCCTGCAGCACCAGCCTCCGGGGTACCGACTGATGTCAAAGTGCAGCTTCCGGATTTGAAGATGTTTGTCGCACAAGCAGGGGTATTTTCGCCAGATGCCTCGGCGCAAGCTGCCGTCGAGCCGCTCGATAAGCTGGGTGTGCCGCACCTGCTTTACAAGGACACGGCCAATCAGTACATGTTTGCGGCAGCCGCTCCGACAAGAGATGCCGTGCTCGGTTTTGCGACGAACCTGAAGAGCAAGGGTGTCGATGTGTATGTAAAGGAATTTTCCTTTCCGACCTATCAAGGGACAGTGGGTGTGGCCTCAGCCAATTCTTCCGCCGCTCCAGATTTGAACGTATTTTTTGCCAACGGAACAAAGCTTGCACAGACGCTTTCCGCTCACTCCGGGCAAGTGATTACCAACGCCCAGCCCGTTCTTTCCACGGAAGAGGCAGCCGCGATGAAGGAGCAGCATCGCCAATTCCTGGAGGAAAGCCGTCTCGTTTCGGCGCAGGCAGGCACTACGCCATACTTTAGTGAAATGGTGAATGGCATCAATCAGGCGATGGATGCACGCGATAAAATGGCGGAGGCAAATGCAGGCAAGAAGGCGCAAAGTGCTGAATCGTATGCCTGGCAGGTTCAGGCAGGCGTGTTGAAGTATTTGGAGAATTATGCGGCATGGGTCAAACAGGCGCAAAAAACCGAATAATCAGCCATGGAACAGACTTCCGCAAAGGTTTTCTTGCAGGAGGTCTTTTCTTTATTTACAGTAACTACCAGGAGTATTCGGGGATTGTTTCGTACCCTCCCATTTGCTACACTTATTGATGGCAAAAAGAGAATCCCTAGTAAACAGGGAGTGGGAAGGTTATGGGGAAAGATACACTAATACTATTGCTTCTTCTGGCTTGTGGACTATTGTGTGGCAGCATTATCGGGGAGATTTTGGAGCCCTGGATCCCTTTCCTCATGAAGAGCAAAGAATTAAGATGGTCACCCTCGGCGGATTTAGAAATTTTGAAGTACGACCTGAACTTTCAGGTAAAACTAAATCTAGCCAGTGTAGGAGGGTTAGCCCTCGCTTTTTGGATACATCGACGAATGAAGTAGGTTGAAAAACGATGAAAACACAAACATCTCTTATTCTTGCCTCATCCTCGCCACGTCGCAGAGAATTGCTGCACACCTTGGGGCTCACTTTTACCGTGCAGACGAGTGACGTGGACGAGACGACTGCGCCTGGCATGTCCCCAAAAGAAGTAGTGGAAGAATTGGCGGTTCGAAAGGCGCAGACGGTCGCTTCTACCTGCAAGGAAGGGGTAGTATTGGGGTCGGATACGATTGTCGTTCTCGACGATCAGATTTTAGGTAAGCCGGTGGATGAGGCTGATGCGTTTCACATGCTGTCCATGCTGCAAGGCCGCGAGCATACTGTATACAGCGGAGTGGCACTGCTTGATGCAGCTACAGGACGAGCAGAGGTTGCACACAGTCACACACAGGTGCGGATTCGTTCTCTCTCGGAATCCGAAATAAAAGCTTACATTGCGACGCGAGAGCCGATGGATAAAGCTGGCTCGTATGCGATCCAAGGAATCGGTGCGACGATCGTGGAAGGCATCACGGGTGATTATTTTACCGTGGTCGGACTTCCTCTCTGTCTCACAGCCAAGATGCTTTCCCGCTTTGGAATCACTGTTTTGTAAGCAATACATTGCCTGGTTTCAAGCGGCAACGGCATTCCATCACATGTTCGTCTCCGAGCCAGCCGTTTCCGAATTATCGAATGGCTGGAGGTCGGTTCAAATGCCAACAAATACCTGTAACAAAAACGTGCTCAAAAACGTCCCTTACTATGACCGTCCACGCGAAAGACTGCTTCGCGTGGGAGCGGACCATCTGTCTGATACAGAACTGCTGGCCATCTTATTGCGGACAGGCACAGAGAAAGAGACGGCATATGAGCTGGCACAGAATCTGTTGGCCAGGTTCGGCGACTTGAGGGAATTGGCCCAGGCCTCTCACGCTGAGTTAATCGAACAAAAGGGAATTGGTCAGGTCAAGGCGATCGAAATGCACGCCGCATTTGAGCTGGGAAGAAGGCTCACGGGTGTGCCGCGGCAGAGCCGTGCAGCTATTCGATTGCCCCGTGATGTGGCTGATTTGATGATACCTGAGTTGGCTCATTTGACACAGGAACACTTTGTTTGTCTCTTCCTCAATACCAAGAACCGGGTTATTGGCAAGCAGACGATTTTTGTAGGCAGTTTGGACGCTTCGATCGTGCACCCTAGAGAGGTTTTCAAGGAAGCCATACGTCGCAGCAGTGCATCGGTGATTTGCCTACATAACCATCCAAGCGGCGATCCTACACCCAGCCGGGAAGATATTGCGATTACGCAAACACTGCGAGATGCAGGCGAGCTGGTGGGAATTGCACTCTTGGATCATGTAATCATTGGGGATGGAAAGTATGTCAGCTTGAAAGAGCAGGGGTACTTCTAAAAGACAATTTGCTTGCAACTGTAAATATCGGAAGGAGTTTTTTTATGTTTGGTGGATTTACACGTGACTTGGGGATTGACCTCGGCACTGCCAATACACTGGTGTTTGTAAAAGGCAAAGGAATTGTGGTAAGGGAACCGTCCGTTGTGGCGATCCGCACCAACAACAATTCGATTGAAGCGGTAGGGAATGCGGCGAAAAGCATGATCGGACGTACTCCAGGCAATATCGTGGCTGTTCGCCCGATGAAGGACGGGGTCATTGCGGATTTTGATACGACCGCAACCATGATGCGCTACTTTATTAACCAGGCCCAAAAAAATCAAGGCCTGTTCAGCCGCCGTCCGAATGTCATGGTATGTGTGCCATCCGGTATTACTGCAGTAGAAAAACGTGCGGTGGAAGATGCGACGAAGCAAGCGGGAGCGAAGGAAGCGCACACGATTGAAGAACCATTCGCAGCGGCAATCGGTGCGGATCTTCCTGTTTGGGAGCCGACAGGGAGCATGGTTGTCGATATTGGTGGCGGTACGACTGAAGTCGCGATCATTTCCTTGGGTGGGATCGTTACCTCCCGTTCGATTCGCGTAGCAGGCGATGAGATGGACGAAGCGATTATTCAGTACATCAAACGCAGATACAATCTGATGATCGGGGAGCGCACAGCTGAGACGCTGAAGCTGGAAATCGGTTCTGCGATCGCACCGGAAGAGCCTGAAAATGTAGAAATCCGCGGTCGCGATCTGGTGACAGGTCTGCCGAAGACGTTGTCCGTCAGCAGCTCGGAAATTGCAGATGCTTTGGCAGAAACCGTATCTGCTATCGTGGAAGCAGTGAAGGTGACTCTGGAGAAAAGTCCGCCAGAGCTGGCTGCCGACATCATGGATAGAGGCATCGTACTGACTGGTGGCGGGGCATTGCTGCGAAATCTGGATCGCTTGCTGAGCAAAGAAACAGGCATGCCTGTACATGTGGCAGAAAATGCACTGGACTGCGTTGCGATCGGAACAGGACGTGCATTGGAGAACATTCACCTGTTCAAGTCAAAGCACGGCATCACCTCTTCCCGACAAAAACGGGGTAAATAAACGGAGGTTAGGGCATGTCGTTTTTCGGGAACAAGCGGCTGATTATTGTACTCGTCGGCTTGGTTCTGCTCATCTCTGTCGTGGGTTTTACTTCCCGTGAACGAGTGAAGCTGACCTGGCCCGAGATGTTTTTTAAAGATACCTTCAGCGTGGTGCAGGGCTTTTTTTATCGCCCTGCCCAGGCTGTTTCTGGCTTTTTTCAGGAAGTAGACGATGCTTACAATGTCTACGAGGAAAACAAGGCACTGAAGGCTGGACTCGATCAATACGCCCGTATGTCTGCCGAATTGCTTGATTTGCAAGCGGAGAATACGCGTTTGAGAGAAGCGCTTCAGGCAAAAGAATCACTCAAATCCTACCAGCTCCGTTTTGCAGAGGTCGTTGCCCGTAACCCGGATACCTGGAACAACGTCATAACAATCGATAAGGGACTGAAGCAGGGGATCCGAAAAGACATGGCGGTAATTACGTCCAAGGGCTTGATCGGGCGAGTACAGAGTGTAGCCAACTTTTCATCTTCGGTTGAACTCTTGACCAGTTATGAACGACGCGACCATATTTCGGCTGTTGTCCAAACGACACAGGTCGTGAACGGTCAAACGACGGTGCACCCTGTGAGCGGGGTCGTTGAGGAATACGATCCACAGGAGCGTTTGCTCATCATGCGGAAGATTCCTTGGGGACAGAAAATTGAAGCAAAGCAGCAAGTCATCACTTCGGGTCTAGGCGGAGTAGTTCCGCGTAACCTGCCCATCGGTTACATTGTTCGGGTAGAACCTGACGATTACGGTCTGACCCAAACGGCCTACATTCAGCCGAGTGCCGACTTCTCACAATTAAATGAAGTCATGATCGTGGAAAGAAACTTTTCCATCTCCCCGACCGGAGAGCTGATCCCTCAGCAAAATGCTGGCCAGACAACGAATGTACCGAATCAAGGGACCTCGACATCGCAGGTTGGGGGTGGGCAGTAATGCAACGCTTTATTTTGACGCTAACAGTACTGGTCTTGTTCCTTCTAGAAGGAACTGTCGTTCAAGTGATTGCAACAGCTACATGGGGTCTGTCGTGGATGACAGTACCCCGCTTTGCGCTAGTATGCTGCATTCTCATCTCCATGTTCATGGGCAGGCGGGAAGGTCTCTACTACGGACTCGCGTTCGGGTTTTTGCAGGATGTGCTTTTCGGTCAGGTCATCGGCATTTACACGATGTCCATGATGGTAGCGAGCTATTTTGCAGGCTTGATCGTTTTGCTGTTCCAGCGTGGATTTGGCATGGTATTCGTAACAAGCGCCCTGATCCTGTTTGGTCATGAGTGGCTGCTCTACAGCTTGTTCCGACTGTTTTCGGCTGCGCCCTATGACGTCCGATGGATGCTGAACCGCCAAATTCTGCCCAGTGTCATACTCAACCTCGTTGTGACACTGCTGATTTATGTCCCGATCATGAGAATGTGCAACAAGATTCAGGCGAAGAAGCGAGATTTGCACGCAGAATAACCATGGTTACGGCGTATCTGTAAGGAGGGGAGAACTCGTGGAGGAAACGAAAGAACCGAAATCGCATATACCGATTCGGCTGAACATTTTGTTCCTGATCGTGTTCCTGTTTTTTGCCGCTATCATTTTGCGTCTCGCTTTCGTGCAACTGGTAGAAGGAGAGCAGTACCGACATGAGCTGGAGAAATTCAGCATTCGCGAGCTGCCAATTTCAGCTCCGCGGGGCAGGATTCTCGACAAGAATGGAGCGGTGCTCGTCTCCAACAAGCCGGTTTATACGGTGCAGTATGTGGAAGAGCAAGGACAGGATATTGATGAAGAAAAAGTAGCAGATCGCCTAGCCAAAATCCTGATTCCCGATGGTGGGAAATTGGGGACGGACAAAGAGCTGCTGAAAAAGACCATTGAGCTGCGGTCTACATTGCCGGTAGCTTTTGATGAGAAGAAAACGAATGAGCTGAAGGCGCTGATCACGCCGAAGCTCCAGCTGGTTCCAAAGCAGGAGCAGGTCGATTCGATGTCCGATTACAACCTGGTGAAGACAGCTCTGTACGTGGGGCTGCGTGTACGCTCTCCTTTTGATGATAAAGAGAGAGAGAACGTCATCAACAAATTAAAAACGAGTATGAAGAACGGCAATGCTACTGCTCTAGATGGACTGTCCGACCTGGAGCTGCTAAAGACGGCCTTCAATGCAAACGTCCAGTTCTCCCTTACACTGGATAAAGAAGACCGCGATGATTTGATTAAGGAAGTAAAGGCACAAATCAGACAGCTGCCGACACCTGCTCAGCTCTCGGACAAGTCTGACATGGATTTGCTCCGTTACGCCTCCTTGTTCGAATTGGACGTTCCTCTGCCTTTGACGGATCAACAGCGCCAGTTCCAGTGGCATAAGCTGTCCCTGCTCCAGGAAATGCGCTCTCCTCAAATGGCGAGCTACATCCCGCGTCGTGTGAAGGTAAACATCACACAGCAGGAAATGTTCCAGATCGAAGAGAGGCGGACAGAGCTGCCGGGGATCAGCGTAGAGCTGGAGCCGGTAAGACAAATCATGCCCGATCCCGACGGTACAGCTTTTGGCACGCACTTCCTCGGGTACATCAATGCCATTCGCCCGGAGAGCCTGAAGGAATACGAGGCGCAAGGGTATAATGCAATCGACCGTGTAGGGGTAACCGGACTTGAAGCCTACTACGAGCGATACCTGCGTGGAAAAGACGGGATCATGGATGTCCACGTCAACAAAAACTCGGAGACGGTAGAGAAGACCATGCGTCAGGCACCTGAGCCGGGTAATGATCTCGTGCTTGCCTTGGATTGGCGCTTCCAGAGCAAGGTAGAGGCTATTTTAAAGGAAGAAGTCGAAGCCTACAAAAAGAAGCCGACCACGCCAAAGGAATTTAAGGATGCTCACGTAATGGCCATGAACCCGAATACGGGGGAAATTCTGGCTATGGCGAGCTACCCTGACTACAATCTGAATCTGTACTACGACCGGAAAGAATTTAACAAGGTATACTCCTCGTTGATTCTCCCGAACGAATCCAACCGTTTCATTTACACGCCTTACCCGCCGGCTTCCACGTATAAGCCGTTGTCTGTCATGATTGCCCTGCAGGAAGGGTTGACAACTCCGAATGAAACCATTTATGACCGCGGAGGCTTGGAGGTAGGGACTTCGTACAAGCGGAACTGGAAAGCGGGGGGACACGGTCCGGTCAATGCGAGACGTGCGCTGCAAGTATCCAATAACACGTACATGTACGAAATGGCGATTCGTCTGGCGAAAAAAGGCACACAAGGCTGGGAGAAACAGTTTTCCGTACTCGATTTCTACAATGCGCAGTTTGGTCTCGGGGTAAAAACTGGTATTGACTTGCCGGGAGAAAAGACAGGCTGGGAAAACCCCAACTTGTACTACGGTAACTTGGCGGATGCGATGATCGGGCAGTACGATCTGTTTACCCCCATTCAGATCGCGCAGTATATATCGACGATTGCCAACGGTGGCTACCGGATTCGTCCGCATCTCGTCAAGGAAATCCGCAGAGGGACAACAGATCCGAAAAAACCGGGACAGACGCTGACTTTGATTGAGCCGCAAGTCTTGAATCGGGTAAACATCGATCCGAAGTACATTCAGGTCGTAAAAGAAGGGATGCACTTGGTTACGCAGCCAGGTGGTACCGTTTCCCGTGCCTTTACCGGCTTGCCGTACAATGTCGCTGCCAAGTCTGGTACCGCTCAGACTGGGCGTCGGGCAGAGAACGCGCTGGTCGTAGGGTTTGCTCCTTACGAAAATCCGCAAATCGTGTTTGTCGTCGTGGCACCTAACAGTTTGAAGGACGGAACCTCCAGCTCGGATGCGACAGGTCCCATTTCTCGTCGCTTGCTGGAGGCGTATGACGAATTAAACCCGGGTGTTCTGCACCCAGCATCGCCCACTTCTTCATCCACAACCAAGCCCTAAAGGTTCAAACGGCGTGATGTGACCCGATTCGGCAAATTTTTCAAGTAGAGCAGGAAAAAAGTTTCTGTATGGCGAATGGTATCGGTCGAGGTGAAACAGGTGACGACTGTGAAAAGCAAGGTCACAATCAAAGGAACAAAAGAGGGGCTCGTCTTCTTCATGGACGATACCTGTTCCTTCGAAGAACTGCTGACCGATGTGCGTGAAAAAATAGAGCATAGCCATCAACAGATTTTGTCAGGACCGCTGATACGGGTATCCATTAAATTGGGGAAAAGGTACTGCTCACCAGAACAACAGGAGCAGTTGACTCAAATTATTCGGCAAAAGGGGAATCTGGTCATTCATACCGTTGAGGCGGATGTGATCACAAAAGAGGAAGCTTTTGCCGAACGCCTGAAAACACATTTTTCCGTCCAGGTACACACGGTTCGCTCCGGTCAAGTGCTCGAGTACGACGGAGACTTGCTCCTTTTGGGGGATGTCAACCCGGGAGGAATCGTTCGCAGTACGGGAAATATCTATGTTCTGGGTCATCTGCGAGGCTATGCCCATGCAGGGATCGATGGTGACAGTCAGGTCATTATTGCCGCAGCCGTGATGAGTCCTACCCAGCTGAGGATTGCCGATGTAATCAGCAAGCCAGGGGAAGAGTGGACCAATCATTCCGGGGGTACAGAGTTTGCGTACCTGGAAAATGAAACGATGCTGGTGGCGAAAATGAACTATCTGGCGCGGATCCGGCCAGAACTGGGAGAAAAGAAGGCTTGAGGCTTGTGGGTAGAGTGAAGAGGGGGAACGGACGTGGGGATAGGAATAGTCGTAACTTCGGGTAAAGGCGGCGTGGGTAAGACGACCACCTCCGCGAATTTAGGTACTGCACTTGCTTTGCTGGGTCAAAAGGTGTGCATGGTCGATACGGATATCGGTCTGCGCAACCTGGATGTTGTCATGGGCTTGGAGAATCGGATCATTTACGATCTGGTCGATGTTGCAGAAGGCGCATGCCGATTGCAGCAGGCGTTGATTAAGGACAAGCGATTTGAAAATCTGTCGCTTTTGCCGGCTGCCCAGACGAAAGACAAGTCTGCAGTTACACCTGAACAAATGGAAGAAATCGTTACGCAATTGAAACGTGAATTCGATTACGTCATCATCGACTGCCCTGCCGGAATTGAGCAAGGCTTCCGCAATGCAGTGGCAGGTGCTGATCAGGCGATAGTCGTTACGACACCGGAAAAAGCGGCAGTGCGTGACGCTGACAGGATTATTGGACTCTTGGAGCGGGAAAAGGTAGGCATGCCGAAGCTGGTTATCAACCGTGTGCGTTCGCATATGGTGAAAAATGGTGATATGCTGGATGTAGAGGACATTCTGGATTTGCTCGCCATTGACTTGATCGGTGTGGTACCGGATGATGATCATGTCATCAAATCAGCAAACCAAGGGGAGCCAGCTGTGATGAACCACGAGTCTCGCGCTTCGATTGCGTATCGCAATATTGCCCGCAGACTTTTGGGTGAAGCTGTACCCCTGCAGCCATTAGAAGAAAAAGCAGGGATGCTCCATAAAATGCGCAAGTTTTTTGGCTTGAAATAGGTTAGGCATGGCTCCCGTCTGAAAAAGGTGGGAGCCACGTTTTCTAGGAGGACGAGCATGGACCTGGAAAAACGACATTTGAAAACTGTCGACTGGACCATCATCATGATTTTGGTGGGACTCGGGATCTTCAGTTACCTGGGAATCTCCGGTTCTGCCGCAGGTGTCGATAAAGCTCATCAACAGGTCGTCTGGTACATCGTTGGATTTGTGGTACTAGTGGGTACCTTGTTGTTTGACTACCGCCTGTTCTACAACATGTCGTATGTTTTGTACGCGATCGGACTGATCCTCTTGATCGGAGTTTTTCAGACTAAGCCGATCAACAATACAACAAGCTGGTATGATCTCGGCCCAGTGCTGCTGCAGCCGTCAGAGCCGATGAAGCTGTTCACCATCTTGACGGTAGCCCGGTTCATGGCAAAGCGGGCAGAGGATCCGGATCGGTTTTACTATTTTTACAAGCTGATCCCGGTGGTTTCGCTCGTAGGCGTTCCGTTGCTGTTAATTCTGGTACAGCCTGACTTGGGGACGGCCCTTGTCTATACCGGTATGCTCGCAACGATGCTGATTGTCGGGGGGATCCGCTTGAAGCACGTCGTCTACGCGGGAGCTCTTGTAGGCAGCTTTTTTGCTGGCATGACGCTGCTTTATCAATACAAGCAAGAGATTTTCTTTAAGATTATAAAGCCGTACCAATGGGATCGGATCATCTTCTGGATGGATCCGGATCTGGAGGCGATGGGAAGAGGCTTTCAGCTAAAGCAGGCTTTGATCGCGATTGGCTCTGGTCAGCTCTTTGGAAAAGGTATCGATACACCGACGCAAGCGAGCTTTGGTTGGGTTCCGGTTGGAGAGAGCGACTTTATCTTCACCGTCATTGCAGAAAAGCTTGGGTTTATGGGTGCAGGGCTTCTGATGATCCTGTTCTTCTTTTTGATTTATCGCATGATCCGTATCGCGATGGAAGCCAAAGATCCATTTGGCTCCTATGTAGTAGCGGGTGTGGTCGGCATGCTGACCTTCCAAATCTTTGAGAACATCGGCATGACCATTCAGCTGATGCCGATCACCGGGATTCCGCTTCCCTTTATTAGCTACGGGGGGAGCTCGCTGATTACGAACTTCCTGATTATCGGTGTAGTTTTGAATGTAGGCATGCGCAAGGACAAGCTGCGTTTTGACTAAAAAGCGTGACAAATGGAAGGCGCTGTGATAAAATCATCCTAAGTTAACCATTTTTACAAGTTATAGTGTTTGATGGATTGGTTATGGAGTCGTACCGGTTGAGTGTGACGAACCATTTGTCAATCTCAGCTATGTACGACTTTTTTCCTTGACGCAAAAAGCTTTCTGTAAAAAAGGGTTGACGCTACACTTTTTCGCCTCGTGGGGCGTAATGTTCAGGGAGGTTTTGTTTCATGCAACAAGGTATCGTAAAATGGTTCAATGCGGAAAAAGGATACGGCTTCATCCAAGTTGAAGGTGGAGACGACGTATTCGTACACTACAGCGCGATCCAGTCAGAAGGTTTCAAATCTCTGGACGAAGGTCAAAAGGTTGAGTTTGAAATCGTTCAAGGTAGCCGTGGACCTCAAGCTGCTAGTGTAACTAAACTGTAATTTAACTTCGGCAGATTCAGAGGCAGTCTCTCAATGGGGAGACTGTCTTTTTTGTTTTTCAAGAGCCTATTGATACGAAATGCCCACTTGGACACGGGTCATAAAGCAGGTAGACAAGTCATAAGATGGTACAAAGGCTTGGCCTGCGGAGGGATGAGGATGTTTCGTGAAGTCGATCGGGTGAAAGAGAGAAGACGGGAGAGGTTAGAGCGGATCCGCATGCAGCCGCGGGACAGCTTTTCGCCTTTTGTGGACGATTGGAAGGACCCTATTGAGCCTACTGCGGAGCCGTTCGCCTTTTCGCTCAAAGAAGAGGAAGATCCGGTGAATCACCGCCATTCACATGAAATGTGGGGGCTGCAAATTCTTGCATCGGTACTGTTAGTCGGTGCAGCCTACTTGCTCTTTCAGACGTCGCTCATTCCTGCGACGTGGAAAAACTCAGCACGTGAAGTCATGACTCGTGACTTTAATTTTTCGGGTGTGGCCGATTGGTATGAAGCACGGTTTGGCTCGTTGCCTACTCTGCTTCCTTCTCTTCATGGTCCGAATGCTATACCTGCAGCGGGTACGACGACAAAACAGGTGGATGCTTGGAAACTGCCGGCGAACTGGAAGGTAGTCAAATCCTTTGAACCAAAAAGTGCGAAAGTCGTACTGACCACGGCTTTGGATGATCAGGTAACGATTGGTGAAACGGGTTGGGTCACGTATGTGGGGGAAAAGCAAGGATACGGAACAACGGTAGTTGTCCGTTTAACGAAAGACCGCGAAGTGTGGTTTGGAAATCTGGAGCGAGTCGCTGTAGCAAAAGATGACGTTTTGCAGGCAGGGCAGGAAATCGGAGTGGCAAGGGCGGTGAACAACAGCTCCAGGCATCTTTATCTGGGGGTCAAGCAGGAGGATCAATTCGTGAATCCGCTGGATGTGATCCCATTTGAGTAGAGCTTTCTTTGGGGTTCGAATTCGCATACACTTGCTGTTCTGGGCGGTTATTGGCCTGTCGATCATGACGGGCCATTTTTTAGAGGTACTTACGCTGTTCGTCATTGTGCTCATCCACGAGATTGGCCATGTAGCGATGGCGCGTGAGCTGGGCTGGACCGTGACAGAAGTACAGCTGCTGCCCTTCGGTGGAGTCGCAACAATGGAGGATGCCTATGCGACCGACCCTCTGGATGAAATCGTGGTCGCGCTGGCTGGACCATTCTTGAATGTCGTGATGATGGCTGTCTCCTACTTGTTCTGGTACACGGGCATATGGACAGAGGAATGGGCGTACTTCTTTCTGATCAGCAACGTGACGATCGCTTTGTTTAATTTGCTTCCCATCTGGCCGCTCGATGGCGGACGGATTGTCCAGGCGATCCTGTGCTGGTTTATGCCTTACCGCCAAGCAGCGATTATTTCGTTGACAGGCAGTACGCTCTTGGCGGGTCTTTTGGTAGGCTTGTCGGCATGGGAGCTTAAGATCAATGTGCTTGTGATCGGGGTATACCTGCTTGCGGTCAATATTCAAGCGTTTCTTCGTTTTCCCTATCAATTCTTTCGTTTTCTCATGGAAAAATACGTTCGGCAGCCGGATGAATACGCGGTTCAGGCACTCAGTGTCGAGCCGGGAGAGACTGTTCTGGAGGTTGCGCACAAGCTGAGGCGAGGGTGCTCCCACCTGTTTTACGTTCAGGGAGCCGGGCTGCTCGCGGAGGAACAGCTTTTGCATGCCTTGCTTTTTGAGCAGAAGCACGATGCCAAGATCGGTCAGCTTGTCTAGGAAAGGGAATTCCACTCCATAAGCCAGCAGTCTCGCATGCTTCCTTCGTGCCATTCGCGACGAGGAAGCCATTTTACTTTCTGGAAGCCGCACTTTTCATAGCAGCGTATCGCGCGAGCATTGGAAGCCTGCGGATCGAGGACAACCTTCTGAGCACCAAAATGCGTAGACAGGTGAACGAGAAGGCTTTGAACGAGGAAGGTCCCGAGGCCTCTGTCCCAGTACGACGGTTCCCCGATGAACTGATCTATGCCGTAGATGATGGTAGAAGCATCATAGCCATATGCCTGCCTGCTCTCCTGATCCAACGGGTAATACTGCCCGTACCCGATAGGATGTCCGTCATAGAGAAAGAGGCAGCGGGACGTATCGTCATCTTTCGGGTAGAAATGCTCATGAACAAGCTGTAGATCATGAGGGCGGTCACGTCCTTCGTAATAGTGCAGCACACGCTCGTCCGAAAGCCATTTAACCAAGAAAGGAGCATCCTGCTGAAGCAGGGGGCGCATTTTCAACAAGTCAGCTCTCATCGTCATTTCTCCTTTGGCAGCTTGCCTTTTCTTTTCCAAATACCTGTGATAGGATTACTTCCTGGAAGTCCGAAAGTCCTTTTTTCGGGCAAATAGGTACGGGACAAGCAGGGAGTAGGAGAGTGAATGCGTTGAGACAAGTAGCGATTAGCGGGAGCGGTGGTGTGCTGCGAGCAGCATTGCTCGAAAACGGGCGGTTGCTTGAGTGGCGTGAGGAGAACGAAGGGCAGGGAGTTTTGGCAGGAGATGTGTATTGCGGTCGGATCGCGGATGTCTTGCCGGGGATTTCGTCCGCTTTTGTCGATATTGGCGTCGGTCAAAATGCTTATCTGTATGTGGATGACACCTTGCCGAGGAGAGGTTCTGCACCTGGCAAAGCGAATATCAGCGAGCGAGTGCAGGTCGGTGAAAAGGTAATCGTACAGGTGAGCAAGGAAGGCACGGAGCTGAAGGCGCCGAAAGTGACGGCGCGGATTAGCTTGCAGGGCAGGTTCCTCGTGTATCTCCCGGTGGAAGCAGGTGTATCCCTTTCCCGCAAGATTACCGATCCGGCAGTCAGACAGCAGCTCTCTGAGAGGCTTTCGGCGCATCTCGCAACTGAAGAAGGCGTCATCGTAAGGACGGAAGCGAAAGACGCGCCAGAAGATAGGCTCCGCGAAGAACTGGAATATTTGAAGAAGCGTTGGAGCGAAATCATGGCTCATGCCGACCAGTTAAAAGGTACTGGACTTGTGACGAGAGAAATGGCGTTGCTAGAGTCGATCATCAGAGACTTGGCTGCTTGGGGTGTGGAGGAAGTGCTGGTGGAGCACGCTCCTACACTTCAGCAGGTAAAAGAAGTAATGCAGCTGCTTGCCGAGGAAGACTTGAACAAGCTGCGCGCGTACCAGGGCAGAGAGCCGTTATTTACGCAGCTGGGAATCGATGCGCAGCTTCAGCGGGGATTGAACCGGCAAGTACCACTGCAAAGCGGGGGGCATCTGGTCATCGATCGAACAGAAGCGATGACGGTTGTCGACGTCAATACAGGCGCATTCACAGGGAAAGGCGGCCAGCAAAGGGAACAGGCGATTACTGCCGCGAATGTGGAAGCTGCTGTAGAAATTGCAGCACAGCTTAGGCTTCGCGATATTGGCGGGATTATCATCATCGATTTCATCGACATGAAGGAAGCGGCGAACAAGGAAAAGGTATTGGCGGTGCTGAAACGGGAGCTAGCCCGTGATCCTGTGCCGTCCACCGTTTTAGGCATGACTGCTCTTGGACTTGTGGAAATGACCAGGAAGCGCGTGCGTGCGAGCTTGTCGGAGAGATTGACGGAAGCTTGTGCTGCGTGCGATGGCCGTGGTCGAGTAAGGTCGGTCGATGAAATGAAGCGCCGTCTATGCAGCGAGCTGACGTCTCTTGCGAAAGGCCAAGAGGCAGAGGCAGCGGTAATTGAACTGCCGAGACGGCTGTATCATCCTTTGTCTGAGCTGGGCAGCGAGCAGCAGAAGCTGTGGCCTGTGCACTTGTTCCTGCTTGAAGCTCCTGCGTTAAAGCCGGACGAGTATCGAATCGTGTACGCCGGTCGTACAGAAGAAGCCAAACGATTGTACGGAAAACAAGAGTAAATGACTTGACTGGGCGCTCTGTGCTGTGATAACCTAAGGTTTGTCATGCAGCTATGTCTCGTGCATACTGTAACCGCACGAATCAGGTACATAAGTCGTCGCTTGCGACGCACCTGCTGGGGCGAGTCTGAGTATAGGAGGTGCACACAGTGTACGCAATTATCGAAACCGGTGGAAAGCAATACAAAGTTGAAGAGGGTTCTGTTCTCTTCATCGAGAAACTGGCTGGCAACGAAGGTGAAGCTGTTACTTTTGACAAAGTTCTGTTGGTAAACAAGGACGGTCAAGTAACTGCAGGTGCTCCTACTGTTGCTGGTGCTACGGTAACTGGTAAAGTAGAAAAACACGGTAAACAATCCAAAATTATCGTGTACAAATACAAAGCCAAGAAAAACTACCGTCGCAAACAAGGTCATCGTCAACCATTCACCAAAGTTGTGATTGAAAAAATCAACGCTTAATTTTGGACGAATCCGATGATTACCGTAAAAGTGCAGAGAAATGAGCAAAATGAGATTGAAGCCATTACCGTTTCGGGACATGCCAACGCTGCTAAGCATGGTTCAGACATTGTCTGCTCCGCTGTTTCGGCGGTGAGTATGGGAACGATTAATGCCGTAGATCTTTTGCTCAATAGTGATCCGGATGTTCAGCTCGCAGAGAAGGATGGCGGGTTCCTGAAATGGAACGTGCGTCCTGTAGAAGACCCGCTGGTCAGCGAAAAGCAGCAGCTTTTAGCTGAGGGCATGGTTGTCTCTCTGTTTATGATTGCTGAATCATACGGAAAATACGTTACGGTTCATGATACAAAATGGCAAGGAGGTGTCTGACATGAACTTTCGTTTTCCTGTAGACCTACAGTTCTTCGCTTCGAAGAAAGGGGTAGGTTCCACAAAGAACGGTCGCGATTCCATTTCCAAACGTCTGGGAGTGAAACGTGGTGACGGTCAATTCGTTACAGCTGGAAACATCCTCGTTCGCCAACGCGGTACGAAGATTTACCCAGGTGCTAACGTAATGAAGGGCGGAGACGACACTCTGTTTGCAACAGCAGACGGCGTTGTTCGTTTCAAACGTCTGGGCCGCGATCGCAAACAAGTTGTGATCGAACCAGTTGCTTCTGAAGCGTAAATAGTGGATGAAAGGAAACCCAGCCTTGTTGCTGGGTTTTTCTTTTTCTAGCTGGTGTTTTCTCTTTGGAGAAAAGGGGAAAAATAAAGGATAGCGATCTGTTTCATTCAGTAGAGGTTTTCTTATTTATACGGGAATTTTTTGTGGTACAATAGGACAGAAAGAAATCTTATCGACTTGGGTGAATGTGATGAGGGACGAGCGGAGGCTGTTTACGCAGCAAACTGACCAGCTGCTTACCGTACTGAACCGGCAGCGGCATGACTGGTTGAACCACGTTCAGGTTCTGCTCGGCTATTTGCATTTGAACCGTACTGAACAGGGAGAGGCGCATTTAAAACGCATTGCGGAGCTGGCTATGCAAGAAAGCATGATCGCCCGTTTGAACAGCTCTCTGTTGTCTGTCTTTTTCTTGACATTTAATGCGCTGAACAAGGAAATGCTTTTGGAAGTAGAAGTGTGCAACGAAGTGGATCTGATGAGGGTCGCACTGAGTGAGCAGCAATTGTTTCAGTTGATGTCAGAGATATTATGCACAGTGAACGATCATGTAGATCCTAACAACTATGAACCTGCGAGCATGCAGCTTTCCTTGGTAGCGGACGCATGCGGCGTTCATTTTCGTTTTGACCTGGCCGGAAAGCTATGTGCATCCGGATTGGAAGAACTGGAAAAACTGATACGTAAAAATGAACAGAGTACGGTGGAGGTCACCGAGTGGATACATACGGAAGAGGAATGGATTTTGGACTTGCGGATTCCATTCGCGTAATGAAAGAGGTGACACCATGTTTGTCGATCAGGTAAAGATTTATGTAAAAGGCGGGGACGGGGGAAACGGAGCCGTCTCCTTTCGCCGGGAGAAATACGTTCCATTAGGTGGACCAGCCGGTGGTGACGGCGGTCGCGGCGGAGATGTTGTGTTTGTAGTAGATGAAGGACTGCGAACACTGGTTGATTTCCGCTACCAGAAGCACTTCAAAGGACCGCGTGGGGAGCATGGCCGCAATAAAGGCCAGCACGGCGCAGGCGCGGACGACATGCTGGTGCGCGTGCCACCGGGAACAACCGTCATCGATGATGATACCAAAGAAGTGATCGCGGATCTGGTCGAGCATGGCCAGAAAGCAGTCATTGCAAAAGGCGGGCGCGGCGGTAGAGGAAACATGCGTTTTGCCAATTCATCCAACCCAGCTCCGCACATCTCGGAAAACGGGGAACCGGGTCAGGAACGCTACATCGTGATGGAGCTGAAACTGATTGCAGATGTAGGTTTGGTTGGCTATCCGAGCGTAGGGAAGTCTACTCTGTTGTCCAGCGTGACTGCAGCCAAGCCGAAAATTGCCGCGTATCACTTCACGACGCTGACACCAAACCTCGGTGTGGTGGAAGTAGGGGAGAACAGCTTTGTCATGGCCGACCTGCCAGGTTTGATCGAAGGGGCGCATGAAGGCGTCGGATTAGGTCATCAGTTCCTGCGTCACGTCGAGCGTACGCGTTTGATCGTGCACGTGATTGACATGGCTGGCGTCGATGGACGTGACCCGTACGAGGATTATTTGCAGATCAACCGCGAGCTGAAGCTGTACAACCTGAAGCTTGAAGACAGGCCGCAAATCGTGGCTGCCAACAAAATGGACATTCCCGAGGCCCAGGAGAACCTGGCGCGCTTCAAGGAAAAAGTCCCGGGCGTGACGGTTTACGAAATTTCTGCGGCTACTCAAGAAGGCGTTCAGGAGCTGATGTATGCCGTCGGTGATCTCTTGGCGACTATTCCGGACAAGCCAGCTGTCGAAGAAGTGGCTGAAGTCGAAGAACGTGTCGTGTTCAAGGCTGAGAAAGAGCCAGATCCATTTGAAATCACACGTGACAATGACGTGTTCGTAGTCAGTGGGGATAGAATTGAAAAGCTGGTTAGAATGACCAACCTGAACAGCTACGATGCCGCTCAGCGCTTTGCCAAAATCATGCGCAGCATGGGAGTGGATGAAGCCCTGCGCAAGCACGGTGCCCGTAATGGAGATACCGTACGCATCGGTAAGCTTGAGTTTGATTTCGTGGAGTGACGAAAACCATGACGGATGTCCCATCTCTTAGCCCATTTCTATCAGATAAACGGTTCCAGCGCGGATCCATTTTACCGATGATGATCTCCAGGCAAGTCAAGACACCATTGCAAGTCATGGTGGAGCATGTAAAAGGTGGGTATCTCGTAGTGTCCACAGAGATGAACGCGGAAGCCAAGACAGCACTGATTGGTTCAACCGTGCGTTTGCGGTGGGAAACGGATGCGGCTGTCAACACCGTTGATCTGGAAGTCGTACAAGAGCAAACGATATGGCCGGTCAAGCTGTTGGCATTGATCCCAATCGCGATAGGCGTAGAAATCGTGACGATGGGAAAAAACGGACTAGTCTCACCAGACAGGCCGATTCACGTTCCGTTCAAGGTGATGGGAGCAAGACCGATCGAGGAAAAAGGAGAAGCGGAACTGCTCAAATTTTCTCCGACTCGGTTGGTGCTTCGTACCGACTCCTACGTGTCAAAGGGTGATTTCATCCATCTGTCGTTTACGGTACCGAACCAGCAGATGGAGATTGTCGGAATGGCCAAAGTGGTAGAAAAGACGTTTCAGGACACGCAGACAGTGATTGAATTGATCTTTACGGATATACATGACAAGCATCATCAAGTCATCAAAGATTATTATAATAAACTGTCGACCGCCGCTTCTTACTGAAGAAGCGGTTTTTTTCCTTTGCTGTTCCTGCGAAGAAGGTATATAGTATAGGCATAGAGTTCTTATTCGTGCCTGTTCCCTAGAATTGATCTGGAAGAGCGACTAGCCTGTTATATCAACTTGTGAAATATTGCACATTGATATTTCCATCCGTTTGCATACTGCACTTTGTGAAAAATAGAACAAATAGGTTAGACTATCGGATACAGGGTGAATTTCGGCCGTCACTCGGATGAACAGGCAACGAGAATACCAGGCCTCTATTCCAAAGCAAAGGAGGACGTTTTCTTATGTCACAAACAACTACGCAACAAGCTGAAGCAGCTACTACAGCGGCTCTGGCACCCGAGCAAATGGATGTGCTCGATCAGTTGATGAAACCGGAAATCCAAGAATCGTTAACTGTTTTGGTGGCGAATTTGCCTAAATTGGCAGAGATGACAACAATCCTGACCAAAACGTACGATCTGGTACAGACAGTGGCAAATGACCAAGTGCTGATCCAGGACCTCAAAGGCGGAATGGAAGAGTTCGTCAAACCGATCCAAGACAAAGCAAAAGGAATCGCCCAAGCAGCAATCGAAGCTAACGACCGTTCTCACGTCGAGTCGTCTACGATCGGTTTGTTTGGTATGCTCAAAATGCTGAAGGATCCGCAAGTACAAAAAACCTTGCGCTTTGCTCAAGCATTCCTGGAAGTACTCGCTGAGCGCGAGCAGCAAAAGCGCTAACCACACATAACGAACGAAAGACAAGGACGGGAGGACCAACGCATGTCGAAGCATATTTTGATTCTGGGCGGCGGTTACGGCGGATTGTTGAGCGCATTGACTGCCCGCAAATACATGACAGCTGAAGAAGCTACTATCACGGTTGTAAACCGTTTTCCTACTCACCAAATCATCACCGAATTGCACCGTTTGGCAGTAGGCAACCTGTCTGAGCAAAACGTGGCATTGCCTTTGGAAAGATTGCTGCGTGGCAAAGACATTAACCTGGTTATCGACTCGGTTGAAAAAATTGGCTTGGATTCACAGCGTGTCACTTTGGCGAGTGGCGAGTCCATTAAATACGATGCACTTGTTGTCGCGCTGGGTAGCGAAACAGCTTTCTTCGGCATTCCAGGACTGCAAGAGTACAGCTTTACCCTGAAGTCTGTAGAAGAAGCAAACCGCCTGCGTGCACACGTAGAAGGGCGCATCGTGGCTTACAAAGAAAGCAAGGATAAAGCAGATGCTACTTTCGTTGTCGGTGGTGGCGGTCTGACGGGGATCGAGCTGGTAGGGGAATTCGCAGATATGCTGCCTACCCTGTGCCACAAGCATGGCGTAGACTTCGCAGACGTATCCTTGTACTGTGTGGAAGCTGGTCCGTCCATCCTGGCTGGTTTTGCTCCTGAGCTGGTTGAACGCGCAAAAACAAGCTTGGAGAAACGCGGCGTGACCTTCCTGACAGGCGTACCAGTAACGGAAATGAAAGAAACCACAGTTTTCCTGAAAGACGGCAACACCATCGAAACGAAAACCATGGTTTGGACGGGTGGCGTACAAGGAAATCACGTTGTAGCGGAATCCGGCATCGAAGTAAACCGCGGACGCGCGACTGTCACAGAAAACCTGCAATCCACGTCTCACCCTGAAGTATTCCTGGCTGGAGACAGCGCAGTCGTGATGGGTCCAGAAGGTCGTCCATATCCGCCAACAGCTCAGCTGGCATGGCAAATGGGTGAAGTAGTAGGCTACAACCTCTTCGCTTATTTCAACGGTACCAAAATGGAAACGTTCGTACCTGTATTCTCCGGTACACTGGGCAGCTTGGGACGCAAAGATGCAATCGGTACCATCGGCGCTAGCCAAATCAAGCTGAAAGGCTTGCCTGCTTCCTTGATGAAGGAAGCAAGTAACGTTCGTTACCTGTCACACATCAATGGATTGTCCTCTTTGGCATATTAATCTCTTTATGTAGAAGAACAGACAACAAGGCAAAACCCGGGAGCTTACTCCCGGGTTTTTTTCAACGTGTAGGAACTTATAAGCGTAATGCTTATGAATTCCGGAGCCCATGACGAAGTGCCTCAGCGTCCTCTTCTGGCATCACTTCGGTAAAACTTTCCGCTAAATCGCGGTCGCGCCCCCCATGAGATGGCCTCGATAGAGGTTTTCTTATGCAGTCGTTTATCCGTTACCGCTTGGATCCTCGACAATGTTAGGGGATTGCGCCATCTTTTTGCCCTGGGTCTGCGTGCCAAATTGGTCAAGATCGCTCGGCTTTCCAGGAGGATGATTATTGCGACGCTCGGACTTGTCTGACTTACCTCTTCCTGCCATGTAAAAGTCACCTCCTGTGGAATCAATCGTTTCTATTCTGTACGAAGCGGGCCATCGTCATGTAAGCACAAGTGAACTGAATATCATTCCATGAAAAAAATTGGCTAATAAGGATTGTCACAGCAAGTTGGAAAGGTTATAATGTCCTCTATGAAGAAACAACTGTTTTTCTCAGGAGGACACAACGGATGAAACGGGATGAAAAGTTTTATTTAATTCGATCCGACATCCTGCCAGAATCCATCGTTAAAACGATCGAGGCCAAAAAAATGCTCGAATCAGGCGAAGTGGATACGGTGAATGAAGCAGTGGAACGGGTGGGATTGAGTCGGAGTGCCTTTTATAAGTACAAGGATGGCATCTTCCCATTCAACTCCATGATGAACGAGACGATTATGACCATCACATTTTCGCTGGAGCATACGTCTGGCTTACTGTCTAAAGTGCTGACCTACATGGCGGATCAGGGCGGAAACGTATTAACCATCAATCAAACGATACCGTTGCAGGGAATTGCTACGATTTCCATGTCCGTTGATATGGCGCATATGAAGGTTTCCAGCACGGAATTCTTGGATGGCTTACAACAACTACCCGGCGTGCGCAAAGCAATGATCGTTGGTAGAGGGTAGAAAAAGGGTAGGGGGAGAGAACATGGAGAAGCAAACGATAAAACTAGGGCTGTTGGGGTTCGGAACGGTCGGTACCGGAGTCGTTCGAATCATCCAGGCACATCAAGAAGATCTGCAAAAACAAACTGGACTGGGAATCGAGATCACCAAAATTCTCGTGCAGGACGCAGAAAAGTCCCGCAATATTGTGGCGATGGAAGGCAAATTGACGACGAATCCGGCAGATATCCTGGAAGATCCGGAAATTGAAGTGGTCGTGGAAGTAATCGGGGGCATTCACCCGGCGAAGGATTTTATCTTGGGCGCATTGGAGCGAGGCAAGCACGTTGTCACAGCTAACAAGGATCTAATGGCGCTGCACGGCGCTGAGATTTTGAAAAAAGCGCAGGAGAAGGGCTGTGACGTGTTCTACGAGGCGAGCGTTGCCGGAGGAATCCCGATTTTGCGCGCGCTGGTGGAGGGCTTCTCGTCCGATCGCATCACAAAAATGATGGGGATCGTCAATGGTACTACGAACTACATCCTGACCAAAATGAGTCAGGAAGGAGCAGAATATGCTGACGTACTGAAAGAAGCACAAGCGCTTGGATATGCAGAAGCCAATCCGACCTCTGATGTGGAAGGCTATGATGCGGCTCGTAAAATGGCGATCCTGGCAACGCTGGGCTTCCGTGTCCCCATGAAGCTGGAGGATGTCGACGTCAAAGGAATCAGCGGCGTGAGCAAGGAGGATATCGCGTACGGCAAGCAGCTCGGTTATGAAGTCAAGCTGCTGGGCTTGGCTCGTCGGGATGCAGAAGCGATCGAAGTCAGTGTCCAGCCGACGATGATTCCAAAATCCCACCCGCTGGCGTCTGTGAACGGCGTATTTAATGCCGTATACGTTCACGGAGAAGCGGTAGGAGAGACCATGTTCTACGGGCCGGGGGCAGGGGAGCTGCCAACTGCGACAGCTGTTGTCTCTGACCTAGTGACCGTCGTGAAAAATCGAAAGCTCGGTGTAAATGGACGGGGCATGGTAGCTCCGTACAAAGAGAAAATCCTCAAGGATGACTCCCAAAAGCTTTCGAAATATTTCCTGCGCATCGTCGTGGCCGACAAGCGTGGCGTGCTTGCACAAATTACCCAGCTGTTAGCTGACAAAAACATCTCCTTGGAGCAGGTCATTCAACAGCCGTACAACAACGATAAAGAGGCAGAGATCATCATGATCACCCACTTGTCTTCGAAGAGTGACATGGATGGCGTGCTCGCCTATATGGAACAAATGGACATCGTCACCAAAGTCAAAAGCTGTTACCGAGTGGAAGGGGGAGAACAAAAATGAGTCAAAATCGTCAATCAGGGATTATCGCACGTTACCGGGAATTTCTCCCGGTCACAGATAAAACACCATTAGTTAGCCTGCATGAAGGGAATACCCCTCTGATCCATGCACCAAATTTGTCAAAGCAACTGGGTGTCGAGCTGTATGTGAAGTACGAAGGTTTGAATCCAACCGGATCCTTTAAGGACCGCGGTATGGTGATGGCGGTAGCAAAAGCGGTGGAGGAAGGAAGCACAACCATCATGTGTGCGTCCACCGGGAATACCTCGGCCGCTGCTGCCGCGTATGCAGCTCGTTGCGGGCTCCGTTGCATCGTGTTGATCCCTAGCGGAAACATCGCATTGGGCAAGCTCGCCCAGGCGATTGCGTACGGTGCAGAAGTCATTGCTATCGATGGCAATTTTGATGAAGCCTTGAATATTGTTCGGGAAATAACGGCGAATGAGCCGATCACCCTTGTCAACTCGGTGAATCCATACCGCATCGAGGGCCAGAAGTCAGCGGCTTTTGAGGTATGTGACGCATTGGGAGATGCTCCTGACATTCTCGCTATTCCAGTAGGGAATGCGGGCAACATCACTGCTTACTGGAAAGGTTTTAAAGAATACAAGGCAGCAGGAAAGTCGCAAAGCCTGCCACGCATGTTTGGCTTCCAGGCAGCAGGAGCTGCACCGCTGGTTCATGGGCAGCCTGTACCGAATCCGGAAACGATCGCGACTGCGATCCGCATCGGTAATCCTGCCAGCAAGGATGGCGCACTCAATGCCATCAGCGAATCGAACGGTCTGGTTGACAGCGTGACAGACGAAGAAATTCTTCATGCGTATCAATTGATTGCCAAAAGCGAAGGCGTATTTTGCGAGCCCGCTTCAGCAGCATCTCTTGCCGGCATTCTGAAGCTGAAAGCAGCAGGTAAGCTTCCAGAGGGTGCGAAAGTGGCTTGCGTGCTTACCGGAAATGGTCTGAAGGACCCGAATATCGCACTGGGGCTGGTTGGGGAAGAGCCTCGCTCCGTTCCTGCCACGCGTGAAGCCGTTATGGCTTTGGTAAGCCAAAGAGGGAGTGAAGTTCGGTCATGAATGGCAACCTCGTAAAGGTCACCATTCCAGCGAGTACGGCGAATCTGGGTCCAGGGTTTGATGCCCTGGGCCTGGCTTTCCAGTTGTATTCCGTCGTGGAGATGAAGCTTAGCGAGAAAACAACGATTGAAATCGTGGGCAAGGAGCTGCAAGGCGCTCCAACAGACAAAAGCAATTTGCTTTATCAGGTTGCCTGCACGCTTTTTGAAAAAGCGGGCTTGCCAACCCCAGAGCTCGCGATTCGCGCTTCTAGTGACGCACCCCTGACAAGAGGCTTGGGAAGCAGTGCGTCAGCGATTGTTGGGGCCTTGGTCGCTGCCAATCACTTAGCTGGGGAGCCGTTCACCC
The DNA here is from genome assembly GCF_046622605.1 of Brevibacillus centrosporus. Classification (NCBI taxonomy): domain Bacteria; kingdom Bacillati; phylum Bacillota; class Bacilli; order Caryophanales; family Paenibacillaceae; genus Brevibacillus; species Brevibacillus centrosporus. The sequence continues at coordinate 2,034,236 of NZ_CP176856.1, forward strand.
GAGAAGAATTGTTCCAGTTTGCTACGGAGATGGAAGGCCATCCAGACAATGCAGGAGCCTCCATGTTCGGTGGCATTATCGTAGCTACTATGCCTGAGAATGCTGGTTCACCAATCCCCTATATTCGTATCGCACCTCCTGCTGGTTTGCAGGCACTCGTAGTCATTCCAAAGTTCCCTCTGTCGACAGAAAAAGCGCGAAACGTATTGCCACAGGTGTACAGCAAGCAGGATGTTGTATATAATGTTGGTCATAGCAGCCTGCTTACGGCCGCATTGGCGCAAGGCAGGCTGGACCTGTTAGGACAAGCAATGGGGGATCGGCTGCATCAGCCGTACCGCGCAGAGCTTGTTCCTGGCCTAAAAGACATCCTGGATGGAGCAACAGTCCACGGAGCATTAGGTGCGGCGTTGAGTGGTGCTGGTCCGACAATCCTTTGTTTTTTCTCGACGGACGAACAGCGGGAAAAATTACAAGGATTTGTAGACAGTGTGATGAACAGTCACGACATCCCGTATCGTGTGATGATATTGCAACCGGATGAACATGGCGTGCAGGTCGAAATCCATCAGACGTAGATAAAATGGATAGGAGAAACGCCATGCTGAACAAACTCGCATTTCTCGGGCCAAGAGGGACGTTTTCCGAAGAGGCTGCTCGTTCGATACCGATCGGGACGCCAATGGATTACGTGCCATATCCGAGCATTATTGAAGTGTTGAATGCAGTAGCTAAAGACGAAGTGAATTACGGAATTGTACCCATCGAAAACTCGATTGAAGGCACTGTGAACTCCACATTGGATTGGTTGATTCATGAGGTTGATTTGCCCATCCTCGCAGAATTGGCTCTGCCGATTACCCAGAATCTGCTGGTAGCGAAGCGCGATCAGCCGTTGCCGCTCTCGGCTATTACCCGGGTGATGTCCCATCCTCAGGCGATTGCCCAAAGCTTTCATTTCATACGGGAAAACCTGCCGCAGGCTGTAGTGGAGAATGTAAACAGTACGGCTCTGGCAGCCCAAACAGTGAGTGAACATCCAGATGAGCCGTGGGCAGCCATCGGGACCCGCCTAAATGCGGATATTTATCCTTTGGAAGTGGCGCAGCCTCATATTCAAGACTTTTCAAACAACTATACCCGCTTTGTCTTGGTCGGAAAAGAGCCGATTGAGCTGCCAGTATCTGATCGGGAGAAGACTACGATCCAGGTTATCCTCCCTGAGGATTTTCCGGGTGCGCTCTATCAGGTGCTCGCCGCTTTTGCTTGGCGAAAGATCAACTTGTCCCGTCTGGAATCCCGTCCTACCAAAAAAGGGTTGGGCAGCTATTTCTTTGTGATCGACATTGAACAAAAAATGGATGATGTGCTGCTTCCAGGTGCGTTTGCAGAGATTGAAGCGATCGGCTGCCAGGTCCGGCAATTGGGAACATATCCATTTTACTTGCAAAAGGTCAACTCCTAGAGTTGGCTTTTTTCTTTTTAGATTCCCTTCAAGAAAAGGGCTCACTCAGGAGCAAAACGCCCATAGGTGCATACCATGATAGGGAGTTTCCGCGAGGGAGGAGAAATAGTGAGAATCCACGTAGTCCAAAAAGGCGACACCATGTGGAAGATCGCCAAGAGATATGGCGTCGATTACAAGGAGCTATTACGACTGAACAGTCAGATCAAGACTCCCGATACCATCTATCCAGGGGCGAGGATCAAGATTCCGTCGAAGGGTGTGGCTGTTCGTCCACAACCGAGACAACCACAACGGCAATCGAGCGAATCCCCCTATGTAAAAGAAAGACCTATTCGCGAAGAAGAGCAGAGCCAGGAGGTTCCTCAAGAGATTGAGCGCAGGCCAATTGAGGTGGAAGAGGAAGAGGAAGTAAGAATTGAGGCTGAAACGGAAAGGGCTCCACGGCCAGCCCCAACGGAGTCGATCAAGGAAGCGCCGCCGATTCCTCCTACACCAAGTGTCATGCCTGAAATGCTGACACCGGCATTGCCGCAGCCTACGCGGCCTATTGCACCTCCGCCGACCAAGCCATACATGCCAAACATTCCGAAACAGCAGATGATGCCGCCAATGCCGCCGTCGATGCCACCTATGCCGCCGATGCAGACACGTCCGGCACCACCGCCAGTTCCGCCGACCATGGTAAGTCCGTATATGCATCAGCCCAATGTGCCACCATCCCAGCTCAGCCCACTGCGCCCTAACGTAGGGCCGAACCAGGTGAGCCCGTATATTTATCGGCCGCCAGTGGCGCCAGCGCCTGTACTTCCCATACGGCCAACGGTATCGCCGAACTATTGCCCGCCGTGCCTGCCATATCCACAGGTACAGCCTACGAGACAGCCTACACACGTTCGTCCACAGACAACGACTAAACCACAGGTGCGGCCACAAACAACAGTGAGACCGCAGGCACCCGTGCGCCAGTATGTGCCGGTCCCAATTCCGCCGTGTCCACCATTCCCAACACCATGGATGAGGCCAATTTCCCCACCGATGCCGCCTATTTCCCCGTTCCCGCCAATGCCGATGCCGTTTCCAAGACCGGGTCAAGTATTGCCTGAAAGCATAGGGCCAGGGCCGTTTAGACCACCGTTTGGTCCGCCGTTTGGGCCACCACCGATCATGCCATTCTTCCCTCCAGTTCCTCCTCGACCGATGCCGATGCCGATGCCAATGCCAATGCCATTCCCGCCACAGCCGTATCCATGCCCGCCAAGGCGTCCAAAAGTAGTGGTGGAATCTTCTTGCTCATCTTCATCTTGTGAGTGTTCCCCGGATAGCCCACAGCGAAAGCCTAGTCGCGGTTATAAGAGAGACCGCGGGCAAGTGAACCCGAACAACATGATGTTCCCACCACCTCCTCGGCTGGCTTCCATGCCTGACACAGGGCTATGGCCGCATTGGGGCGATGGGCACGAAGAATCTTCGTCATACTGAACGGTTCCAGTATGAACAAAGGGCTAATAGCATCTCTTGAAAAAGCGTTTCGCTGTCAAGTTCACGCCGTTAAGCCAAAACGAAATGTGAATTTGCTGAAGACCGACCGGGGTCACTGGATCATCAAGGGCTATAAGCAACTGGATAAAGCAGTATGGGTCACGCAGCTCGCCGAAGCATTGCGGGAGAAAGGGTTTATGCATACGGTGCAATATGTACCGGATGCAGGGGGATCAACGATTTTTCCGTATGAGGACCGCTATTTTACGATCATGAAAATGATTGACGGACGAGAAGCGGATAACGCATCCCTCTTTGATGTGAAAAAGACGGCTGAGACCCTTGCGCGCTTTCATGTAGCCGCTCAAGGGTTCCCCGTCTCGCATACTTATGCGTATGAAGGCAAGTCTGCGCTACTCGACAAGTGGGAAAGCAGACTCGAGCAGTTCGAAAGAATTACGTGGGGCATTGAGCAAAATGGCCCGCAAAACAAGCTGGAGCAGGTCATCCAACAGATGACGCATGCCATCATCCAGGATGGTCAAGACATGCTGCAATCCGCATACAAGCTGCCTTTGACGCCTGAGATGTTTTCTGCTGTAGAGAGAGGGACGCTGGCTCACCGTGATGTAGCGAGCCATAACTTTTTGCTGACTCCCCGGAACAACTGTTATCTCATTGATCTGGATACTGTAGGGCATGACGTGCAGCTGGTCGATCTGGTTCAATTGATGTCTAGAATGCTTCTGCTCCAGGAGTATCGGATCGGATCGTTTGTCGAAGCGATCGAAGCCTATAGCAAAGTAAACTATTTGAGTGACACGCAAATCTGGACAGTGCATCAATTGCTGCGCTATCCCGATAACTTTCTGCGCGAGGTCACCGGGTTGTACAGCAATCGCCCTGGCTATCATTTGCGAGGAGTACTGCAGCTCGTTCAAATGGAAGGAAAGCTCCTGCGGGAGCGCCAAGCGTTCTTGCAGTCAGGAGAGCAAATCTTTCAGCGATCGCCCTGGGGACAGTACCATTTCGTGGGGTGAAAAAAAGAAGCTGACGGCGTTGGTGCCATCAGCTTCTTTGTCTTATTTGGAGGCTGGTTTGGACAGGTCAATGCTGTATTTCGCAAAGCCCGACTCAAGGGTGTTGATGTATTTCAGGTTCGACATTTTTTCTGCAAAAGGTTTTGCCTCTGGAGCCGTTGTGAACGTTACATTCACTTTTGCGTTTACAGGAGCGAATGCCCAGTTTTGGTCTGCAGCAGGGTTGATCGTTTTTTCGCTCAGGATGTAGTCGATCACGACTTGACGGTTTTCATCCGGAGAATCAATCACGATGTTTGTGCCATCCAGACCAGGGAAGTTACCGCCACCGCCAGCGCGGTAGTTATTGGTTACCACGATGAACTTGTCTTCCGCCTTCACTGGTTTTCCATTGTAAGACAGGTTTTTGATGCGGTTTGCTTTCTCGTCAGCCAGCTTGCCGTCGATTGCGTATTTGGATGGCTCCGTAACATCTACTTGGTAGGTTACGCCATCGATTACATCAAAGTTGTAAGTAGGGAAAGCTTCGTTGACCAAAGGCTGTTCTTCGGTTTTCTTCACGTCAATTTGGTTGTACTGGCCAGCGGAGCGCTCCAGCCACTCTTGCAGCTGAGATCCATTGATCATTACAGCCTTCAGCGTGTTTGGATAGATGTACAGGTCAGATACGTTTTTGATCGCGATGGTTCCAGCAGGAATGTTAGTGTAGTAGCTTGCGCCGTTGCGACCGCCTGCTTTAAATGGAGCACCTGCGGACAAGACTGGAATGCCATCGTATTCGGTACCTTTGATGTTTTTCTCAACATACCATTTTTGTGCATTGGTTACGATTTGGATCGATGGGTCATCTTGAACCAGTGCAAAATAGCTGAAGATTGGGGAAGTGGTTGTACCTACAGCAGAACGTACCCACTCCACTGTGTGATCGTGATCTTCCTTCACGGCATCGAGGATCGCTTGGTCAGCGTCAGCCAAGGAAGCTTTGTTTGTTTTGTCATAGATTGGAACAGCTTTGGAGGCCGAATCTGCCACTTTCCATTTGCCGTTTTCTTGGGTGAGGGTCAGGTCGATTACACCCAGGTTGTTCCCCCAGTAGCCAGGCATAACAGCTGGTTTGCCATTGATGATCCCTTTGGTTCCGTCAACGCCTTCGATGTTCTCAAAGCCAGGGCCTGGGAACACGAGGTGAGAGTGGCCGAAAAGGATAGCATCGATGCCTTCGATTTTGCTCAGCTGGTAGCTTGCGTTTTCCAGATTGGCAGCAGATTCAACAGGGCCGAGTCCCGAGTGAGCTACGGCTACGATGATGTCAGCGCCTTTTTGCTTCATCTCTGGCACGTATTTGTTTGCCGATTCCAAGATGTCCTTGGCAACGACTTTCCCCTCGAGGTTTGCCTTGTCCCACTGCATAATTTGCGGAGGAACAAATCCGATCACGCCGACTTTCAAGGTAACTTCTTTGCCGCTCTCATCCTTGAACTTGCGGTCGAGGATTTGGTATGGCGTAAACAGGTTTTTGTCGTTAGCTGGGTTGTTGTCTTTGTCATCTACATACACGTTGGAGTTGATGTACGGGAAGTCAGCGCCTTTGATGCTGCGCTCCAGATGCTCCAAGCCGAAGTTGAATTCATGGTTGCCGATGTTACCCAAGTCGTAGTCCAGGAGGTTCATCGCTTTGTAAACGGGGTGCGTTTCGCCGTCTTTCAGCGGATCAATTTTGGCAACATAATCGCCGAGCGGGTTTCCTTGGAGCAAGTCACCGTTGTCGATCAGGATGCTGTTTTTTGCTTCTTCACGGGCTTTTTTGATCAGTGTTGCTGTTTTGGCAAGACCAAACTCGTCAGTAGACTTATCTTGATAGTAGTCATAGTTGACAATGTTGGTGTGGATGTCTGTCGTTTCCAACAGGCGGAGCTTGAGGGTGGAGCTGGTTTGAGCGCTGACAGGGGTTTGAGAGAACGTCAGAGCGCTTACGATCAAAGATGTGCTGAGGAGACACGCAGTCAGCATGTGCTTGTTCGCTTTTTTCATTTTTGGGTTGACCTCCATAACTTTACAATAATACCAAGCAAAATAAGTTTATCACTAGAATTATAGGATTGGTAGATATTACTCATGAATTTGTTGTAAATTACGAATCTTGAGAGTATCGGGTATGTAGGCCCTTTTTACTGGCGAGAATAGGGAGAAAAGGCGTATAAAGGGGTTCAATCGAATCATGATCAAAAAGTGGATGATGTATGCATCGTGGGGTATTGCCCTTTTTACAGGGCTGATATTGGGAGTTGTCCTATCACAAAGCGGTGGCAAGGAATCGGCATCCCTGACTCAATTACTTGCAGTTGGCACAGGCAGATCCTTAGAAGCGGCTGGGAATTCCTATAATTTGGTTCTCACTCGCAGCTATTTATGTGGCGCTCGAGACGAGGAGCACAAACCAGTAGCACTCAATCACATCGCGAATTCGATGGCAGATTACAAAGGGTGGGAGATCGTTGCGGCGGATGCTTCCAAGATGATTCTGCTGAAGAGAGAGCATGATATTTCACCCGAGTGTAAAGAGAATGGCCATTTTGGCTTGTCTGCGGAAGGAATGCTGACGCTGTTCCACGGCTTGCCTGCCGATCAGGAGGTCGTACAGACCTTTTACCGGATCAATACGGAGAAGATGGAAGCTAGCCTTCCGAAAGAAGAAGTGGAAAGCTTAAAGCGAGGAATACGCGTGCGGGATCTGGCTGAGTACAACAGCGTTCTGTCCACGTATGGTGAATTTCAGCTGAGCGCGGAATAAAAAGGGCTGCCCCGCGGGGCAGCCTCATTGCGTAAGAGGGCTATTAGGCGGAAACATCGATGATCTGCCATCTTTCCCAAGGGGCAGAGCGCATGAGAAGAAAGTGCCATAATCCTGCGCCTGTTTTGCCAGAACGCAGTGAATACTCGACTCGAACCGGAATGTCAACGATCATGGGAGCATCGGGATCAGAGGGCCGAATCTCCTCTGGCTTGCGCACAGAATCAATGTCATGCAGAAAGGTAGGCAAGGGAGTGCCCGCTGTAGTCATCCGCAACGTGTGAGCATCGTGTTCGTTCAACGAGGTGAGGAAATACCCGACCAGCTTTTCTGGCTCTGCCTCCATGATCGCCTGTGGCAGGGAACCGGAGGCTTTGAGAATCATCAGGCTATGGCTGGGATCCGGCTCGATTCGTCGATGAGTAGAGCTTCCGGAAAAATGAATGCAAAAATGTCCTGGGAAGTCGTTTCCTTGAATAGCACCAGCCCCATGAGGCATTCCGTGCATGGAAGCAGCATAGAAAATACCGTTGACCTCGACCAGGATAGCACGTCGTTTCCAGCTCCATTTTCCTTGATAAATATGCTTCATGATGTGGGTATCGGAGCGTGTGAGTGGTTGGACATCAGCATGTCGGCTCCCTGCTCTGCGCTGGACGGAAAAGCGCTCTCCTGTCTCCAGATCGATGACGGTTGCGTACTTCATTCGGCCAAAGGAATGCTTTACTTTATCCCAAGGTACGGGTTGCCCGAAGTGAGCCTTTTCAACTGTCTGAACCAGAAATTCCAGGCTTCTTTTCATTTCTTCAGACAAAAGGTATTGCCGTGACTTTTTGACGTCAAACAGCTGACCGTGATAATCGTAGATCAGGTCGCGGCCGTTTATTTTCATCTTGGCGCGGACCCATTCAGAAGAAATCTTGGCTGGGATAGTAGGAGTGCGTTTGAGCTCGCGAATAAGCGGGTGAGATTTTTCAAAGACCAGGGTAGAAACGAAGGGCGAGTCTGGTGAAACAGAGACAGAAATGACGATCTCGTTTGCGGAACTCGCTTGAGCCTTGCCCGGTATAGTCATCCATAAAGCAGCGAACCACAGGCTCTGAATCAGAAGCAGCTTGACTAGCCGCACGCAGAACACCTCCACTTAAGGTAGTGTCTCCACCATAACGAACGAATGACGAGAAAATCTTGCCATCATAACTCATGGGCTGAGGCGCCATACTGTTCTCATACGGTGATCTCAAGGAGGAGTCTTTTAGCATGTCTTCTATGCCCAGAGGTAGCTACAAAGACCAGTTCCATCAGCGTTTGTACGTTCAATTAAATCAAGGACACAACAAGCTAAACTACCGGCAGATCAACATGATCCAGGAGCAGATGCAGAGCGGCGTCGACGACTACGCTCACATGCAGCATGATGTGTCAGATTTGGAGGGACTGAACAAACACTAACAAAAAGACACCGTATATGGCCCGTCTCCGAACAGGAGGCGGGTTTTTTCCATGTCCGCGCGCCCAGCAAGCCGTTAATTGCTAGTCGGTGAAAGTCCGACCGAGGTAAGAGCCAAGTCGCCTCGTAGCTGACAGGCAACTGGTGGAGAGATCCTAAGGTTGAAGCCCTGTGACAAAGTAACTCCGACAGGAGTGCGAGCAAATCAGCAGACCGTAACATAAAGTGAATCCTGCCGCTTCGTTAAAAGAGACCATCGGAAGATGGACAAGGGGGAGACGAGCCTTGGGATATTGGGCGAAGTCCATGGAAGGTGTGTAGCACTTGGAATGCAGCACCCAGGAACCTCCCGGAGTATGGGGAGCGGTATGTTGAGAAAGTAGCTAACGGAACTGGGGAGACCCTCCCCTGCACGCTCCGTTGGAGCGTAAAGCGGAATCCTATAACCGAAAGGGAAATGGAGGACGGCAGGAAGGGAGTCGGAGGGGTTCATAGTACCGATGAAGTAGAGACAACAAAACTCTATGGAGAGAAGGAGCCCTGCTTTGTTCAAGAGTTGAAAGGAGGTAAGAGTGAGTGAATGCAAGTAAACTTGCTAACTACACCGATGCAAAAGCTCGACAACTTTGGACAACTCTATATCTTTGTGCCAAGGAAAAGCCAAAACGGCGGTTTCATGCTCTGTACGACAAAGTATACAGACCAGACATTCTTGCAGAAGCTTGGCGTAGAGTACGAGCCAATAAAGGAAGTGGCGGAGTGGATGGTCAAACGATAGATAAGATTGTGCATGAGTATGGAGAGAGTAAATTCCTTAATGAAATTTATCTCGACCTAAAGAGAAATCAGTATCATCCAGCACCGGTACGGCGTACTTACATTCCGAAAGCGGATGGGAAACAAAGACCACTCGGAATCCCAACTATTCGAGACAGGGTTGTTCAGATGGCGACAAAGATGGTCATTGAGCCAGTCTTTGAAGCGGACTTTAAAGATTGCTCATACGGATTTCGCCCAAAACGTAACGCTCATCAAGCGATTGCACAAATCAGGAAAGCAAGTAAAAATGCTTACTGGGTGGTTGATGCAGACATCAAAGGGTACTTTGACAACATCAATCAGGAGAAGCTGATGAAGTTAGTTGAGCAGAGGATTTCTGACCGTAGGGTACTAAAGCTGATTCGGAACTGGCTACAAGCAGGCGTGATGGAAGATGTACAGTTTCATGACACCGAATTGGGTACTCCGCAAGGAGGAGTCATTTCCCCACTGTTAGCCAACATCTATCTCAACTACATGGATACGGTATGGGGAAAGCAATTTGCCCATTTGGGAAAACTGATTCGATATGCCGATGACTTCGTCATCATGTGCAAAACGAAAAAGGATGCCATGGAAAGTATTCAGGTCATTAAAGCTATTATGGACAAATTGGATCTTGCACTTAGTAAGGACAAGTCTCGACTGGTCAACATCTGGGATAATACTTCGGGCTTTGATTTCCTTGGTCTACATCACCGGAAATTTCCGGTCCTTAACAAGGGCGGATCGAAGGTGTTTGTCATGTCCCATATTCCGAGTAAGAAAGCTATGAAGGAAATGCGCCGGAAAATAAAAGTGTATACCGAACCTCGCAGCAAGTTGTATTGGTCGTTAACGGAGTTAGTACAGGGGCTAAATCGAAAACTTCAAGGCTTCAAGAACTACTACTCGCTATCGCCAATAGCTGCAAGATGGTTAAATCGGATTGACTGGTATGTTATTGAAAGGCTTACCCTTTTCGTTAACAAGAAAAGGAATGTGCGAAAGAAACACTCGTGGGAAGGAAAAGTCATTAAAGATACTCAAGGAATACTTGTGAAACTTGCCGGATAAGCAGTGCCGAATGCCAAAGAAAGAAGAACATCGGAAAGCCGTATGAGGGAAAACCTCACGTACGGTTTGATGAGGGGGAGCTGAAACAAGTAAGGCGACCTCAAGGTCGCCCGAAAGTTTCAGTTTTCTACTCTACAGATAAAATGATCCGTTGCTTGTCATTGTCAAGTTTTCTTTGATGGAATGGAAATGCACGTTCGCTTTTTGGGTGCTTTGTGTTACAGTAGAAGGTAGAATCTTTGTACACGGAGTGTGGGCCATGCGCATCTTAGGAATTGACCCCGGTATTGCTATTGTAGGATTTGGGGTGTTGGATAAACAGGGAAGCCAGCTTCGTCCTGTACAGTACGGAAGCATTCAGACCGAGGCGGGATTGCCTGTTCCTCTGCGCCTGAAACAGATTTTCGAAGCGATGCAAAGCTTGATAAGCACTTTTCAGCCAGATGAAATGTCCGTAGAGAAGCTCTTTTTCAACAAGAACGTAACGACTGCCTTCACAGTAGGCCAAGCGCGTGGCGTGATCTTGCTCGCAGCAGAGCTGGCAGGTGTGCCCGTATACGAGTACACTCCCATGCAGGTAAAACAGGCTGTGACCGGTTACGGGGGAGCAGAGAAAAAACAGATTCAGGAAATGACGAAGCTGCTCTTGCGCTTAAAGGAAGTGCCCAAGCCTGACGATGTGGCGGATGCGCTGGGAATTGCCATTACGCACGCTCAGTTCCGCGCGTTCATTTCCATTTCGGAGGGAGTTCAGAAATGATTGATTTTGTCGAAGGTACATTGTGTTACCTGGATTCTGAATACATAGTGCTTGAGACGGGAGGGATCGGCTATCGTCTGTTCTGCCCGAATCCGTATCAGTTTGTCCGCTATGAAGGAAGCAGGACGAAGCTGTACACCCATCATCATGTACGCGAGGATGCGATCCTGCTTTACGGGTTTGCTACGCGCGACGATCGTGACTTGTTCCGCAAGCTGCTCGATGTGAACGGGATCGGCCCAAAAGGTGCGCTGGCGATTCTCGCTGCTGCGACACCAGAGCAAATCGTCATGGCTGTCCAACAGGAAAACGTGACGTATTTGACGAAATTCCCGGGTATCGGGAAAAAGACGGCGCAACGTATTATTTTGGATTTGAAGGATAAGCTGGTCGGTTATACACCATCTGCAATTTTGACTGTAGCGGCAGGGGATTTGACGGCAGGAGAGTCTGCTGTGTCTGCTTTAAACGAAGCTTTAGATGCCTTGACCGCCCTCGGCTATTCGGATGGCGAGCTGCAAAAAATCAGAAATGCGCTTTCCGAAAAGTCCAAAGAAGGCGATGGTGTGGAAAAGCTCATCAAGCAAGGACTTGCTTTGCTCATGAGGGGGTAGGATCTTGGACCAGCGAATTATTACGACGCAAATGGATTGGGAAGAGGATGCGGCGGAGCTTAGCCTACGCCCGCGCTATTTAAACGAATACATTGGACAGCAGCACGTAAAGGAAAATCTGAAGATCTTTATCGAGGCTGCCAAAATGCGCAAAGAATCGTTGGATCATGTGCTGCTGTACGGCCCGCCTGGCTTGGGGAAAACGACTCTGTCGCAGATCATTGCAAACGAACTCGGCGTAAACATCCGCACGACTTCGGGGCCAGCGATTGAGAGACCGGGCGACCTGGCAGCGATTTTAACGAATTTGCAAGAAGGCGACGTTTTGTTCATCGACGAGATCCACAGGCTGAATCGCAGCGTTGAGGAAGTTTTGTATCCGGCCATGGAGGATTTTGCCCTGGATATCATCATCGGGAAAGGGCCGAGCGCACGCAGTGTTCGCCTGGATCTGCCGCCGTTTACACTGGTAGGCGCTACGACACGTGCTGGTATGCTGTCTGCACCGCTGCGCGACCGTTTTGGCGTGGTGAATCGTTTGGAGTTTTACACGGTTCCCGAGCTGGCGTTTATCGTCTCACGCGCGTCGGATATCCTACAGGTAGTGATCCGCGAAGGCGGCGCGGAAGAGATCGCGAAACGGTCCAGAGGCACACCGCGTGTGGCGAACCGATTGCTGAAGCGCGTCAGAGACTTCGCGCAGGTAAAAGGGGAAGGCGTCATCACGACGGAAATTGCCAAGGAAGCGCTGGAGCGTCTGCAGGTCGACGCTTGCGGACTGGATCATATCGACCACAAGCTGCTTTTGGCCATCATCGAGCGTTTTGACGGCGGGCCTGTCGGGCTGGATACGATCGCGGCAACCATTGGCGAGGAATCACAAACGATCGAAGACGTTTGCGAGCCGTACCTGATGCAGATTGGCTTTATGCAGCGTACACCGCGCGGAAGGGTCCTAACCCCTAGCGCATACCAACATTTTGGTCGGGAGATGAAAGCGTGAATCCGATAGCCAAGCTTTTGATTATCGGGGGTGCCATTTTGATTGTGATCGGGCTCTTGTGGCAGATAGGCGGGCGATTTTTCCCCCTTGGCCGCTTGCCTGGTGACATCGTGGTCGAAAAGGAAAACGTGAGGTTCTACTTTCCGGTGGTCACTTGTATTGTCATCAGCATCGTGCTTTCCCTGGCGACTTATTTGTTTCGGCTGTTCAAATAAAAACCATTGGGGCTTGTTCCCAATGGTTTTTTTACGTTGATTTTAGAGGGAATGAGGAATCAGCCAGGTCCCAAATTATGAAAAAGGGAAGGAGAACCCGCTCGGTTTGTCGAAAAACATGGGAGTTCATGCCAATTTTCGACGAAACCTAACCTAAGGAAAGGAAGGACAATGGACGACATGTGGAAGAAATGGATGGGAAAAGTCCTTTCAGCGGGGCTAGTGTCAGCTGTGCTTCTCGGGGGGTACACGCCTGCTGACGCAGCAGGGAAGAACATTCGGGTTGCTCTTTTTGTAGATACAGGGCAAGGCTATCGTGGCGTCGTACCAGCTGTCACCCTAACGACAGAAAAAGGAATGGAAGTCACGCTGTCAGGCCCACAAGGGAAAGAAAAGCTCCCAAGCTTGGGAGGAGAAGACGCTCGCTTTCGTGTCGATGAATATCATCTGATCGTGGCGGAAACAGGTGACTGGAATCAAGCGCAGCGGGTAGCGCAGCAAATGAGCCAGCGCAAATATGAGGGCAGCATCCAGGTGGCCAAACGAGGCGGTCAAACTGTGTACCAGGTCGTAAGCGGCACGTATGGCTCCTTCCAAATTGCTGCGAATGCGGCGAAAACCATCGCGCAGGCAACGGGACAACAACCTGCTGTGAAAGGTCCACTCAGACTGGAGGCAGGCCGCTATGGCAGCCTGAAGGAAGCCCAAAGCTGGCAGGAAGTCTTCGCTTCTTCTGGGATTTCTGCCTATCCGGTTCTCGTGGCAGATAACGGTAAAATCGCCTATGCGGTTTGGGTTGGAGACGAAGTCAGCCAAGATGCTTTGAATGCACTCGCGAAAAAGACCTCCGCTGAAGTTCCTGGGTTTTCGTATAAACAAGCGTCAGCGCAGTCCTATGTTGTGCTAAAACAAGACGCATTTGGCTCGAAAAATGATACGATATGGAAGTACGTCTTTTCTCCGCAAGTAAAATTGTCAGTGGAGCCGAAAAAAGCGGGTTCGACTACGGTGATTGGCGTCGTCGAACGGGAACAGCGCACCTATCGCGGGGAAATGGAGCTTTCTGAATACAAAGGAAACCTCACGCTCGTCAATGAGGTGTCCATGGAAGAATATCTGTACGGCGTTGTCGGATCGGAAATGGCTCCAGGCTGGCCCATCGAGGCGTTAAAGGCACAAGCGGTGCTTGCACGAACGCGAGCCGCAGGTGCTGGTAATAAATACGGGGTAGCCAATGTTTCGGATACGGTGTACGAACAAGCCTATTACGGATATACAAAAGAATCCAAAGATATTCGCGAAGCTGTCGATGAGACAGAAGGGGAAGTCATCTACTACAAAGGAAAGATTGCTGAATCCTTGTTTTATTCCAACGCGGGCGGGATGACTGCAGATGGGACGGAAGTATGGGGCAACCCAGTCCCGTATTTGCGACCGGTCATGAGTGATGATACAGAGCCATTGGAAAAGGCAAACATCTGGTACCAGGTATCCTTGAACGATGGGACACTGGGCTACATTCGCAGTGATCTCGTGAAAATGACTGGCGGCAAGAACGCGATGGGCCTTCGCCAGGCAGTCGTGAGCACGTCGAGCACCAATTTGCGTTCAGGGCCAAGTACAGCTTATCATCGAGTGCTGTCCACCCTGCCGACGGGTGCCGAGGTGACGATCGTAACAGAAGAGCCGGAGGAAAATGCGTATTCTTGGACCAGAGGACCCTATACTCCTGCTGAGGTAGCGGGTATGATTAACGCAAACCAAACGAAGAGTAATGCACCGCGCGTCTCCGCTTCTCTGGAAAGCTTGCGGGTCACCGAACGAGGCCCATCCGGACGTGTCGTGGAGATGGAGGCGGACGGTACACGGATTGCAGCCTCCTCACCAGACGCGCATCGCTCCATTTTTACACAAGGGGCAAGCTCCCTGCGCAGCACTCTTTTCGACGTGGAGGAAATGGGGACGTACACGATTTTAGGAGCGGGCGGCAAACGCACGACGTACCCTGCAGGGGGCCGCAGCCTACAGGCAGTCGGTGCGGATGGCTACGCTGATTCAGCGAATGGCTACAGCGACGAATTTCTGATCTATCGCGGAACAGATGATTGGCGTGTAGCCAGCAAGACTCAAAAGTTTCTTTTTAAAGGGACAGGATACGGTCACGGTCTCGGCGTCTCCCAGTACGGAGCAAAAGGGATGGCGCAGAGCGGGTATGACTACAAGGAGATCTTGCAACACTATTACCAGGATGTGACAATCGAAGAGTAGCATCGAGGAAGCACATGAACTGTTTTAAAAGGAGCAAGGACTCGTGGATGTACAACAATTTGATTTTGAACTGCCAGAGCATTTGATTGCCCAGTACCCGCTTCAGGAACGCACTTCTTCCCGGTTGCTGGTGCTAAACAAAAAGACGGGAGATATCCTGCACCAGCGCTTTACTGACCTGATCGAACATTTGGTTCCTGGTGATGTACTCGTGATGAACGATAGCCGGGTCCTTCCCGCTAGGCTGATCGGCGAAAAAACCGATACGGGAGCGAAAATTGAGGTCCTCCTGCTGAAGTCGCTGGGGGATGATCGCTGGGAGACACTCGTCAAGCCGGGAAAACGGATGAAGATAGGGACTGAGGTGGTCTTTGGAAACGGACTTTTGCGCTGCACCTGCGAGGAGGTAACGGAGACAGGAGGACGCATCATCCGATTCCACTATGACGGTATCTTTTACGAGATATTGGATCAGCTGGGCTCGATGCCGCTGCCTCCCTATATTCATGAGCAGCTGGATGATCAGGAGCGCTATCAGACCGTATACGCTCGTGAGCGCGGCTCAGCCGCAGCCCCCACTGCAGGTCTGCACTTTACCAAGCCTTATCTGGAGCAAATCGCGGCTAAAGGAGTTCAGCTCGCTTACGTCACCCTGCATGTAGGTCTAGGGACATTTCGGCCGGTCTCGGCGGGTTCCGTCGAAGAGCACATCATGCATGCCGAGTATTACGAGATCCCAGAAGAAACAGCAGAGATCGTCAACCGTGCCAAAGCAGAGGGAAGACGAGTATTCGCTGTCGGAACGACCTCCTGCCGAACGCTGGAGACAGTCGGCAAGGCAAACGGCGGGAAGCTCACACCGACATCGGGGTGGACGGATATCTTTATTTATCCGGGCTATACGTTCTCGATATTGGATGGGCTACTGACGAACTTTCATTTGCCGAAGTCGACATTGGTCATGCTCGTGAGTGCTTTGGCAGGAAAAGAGAATGTCCTGCGCGCTTATAAGACTGCGGTGGAAGAGGAATACCGCTTCTTCAGCTTCGGGGATGCGATGCTGATTTTGTAACAAAGTAAGCACATTCGTAATTGATTATATATCCGGCGGGTTATGTGGGTTTACTTCATTGTGAGATTTTTTTATAATAGGAAAGACTTACATACATAGCTTGAGGAGTGCAAAGAGTTGGCTGTACGCTACGAATTGATCAAAACATGCAAGCAAACCGGTGCACGTCTCGGCAAACTGCATACGCCACATGGGACGATTGACACCCCTGTCTTTATGCCAGTCGGCACCCAGGCAACGGTAAAAACGATGAGTCCAGAAGAACTTAAAGCCATGGGAGCAGGGATTATTCTCAGCAATACGTATCATCTGTTTCTACGTCCTGGACACGAAATTGTCCGAGAGGCTGGAGGACTGCATGGATTCATGAACTGGGATCGTGCTATCCTCACAGATTCTGGGGGATTCCAGGTCTTTAGTTTGAGCAATTTGCGCAAAATAACAGAAGAGGGTGTTTCTTTCCGGTCCCATCTCAATGGGGAAAAGCTGTTTATCGGTCCGGAAGAAGCTACTCACATTCAAAATGCATTAGGTGCCGATATTTTTATGGCGTTTGATGAATGCGCACCGTATCCTGCAGAGTACGATTACGTTCAGAAATCGATGGAGCGTACGACTCGCTGGGCAGAGCGTTGCTTGAAAGCACATACCCGTCCAAATGAGCAGGCCTTATTCGGTATTGTTCAAGGCGGGATGTACCACGATTTGCGCGCCCAAAGCGCACGTGATCTCGTTTCCATGGATTTCCCAGGTTATGCGATCGGTGGATTGAGTGTAGGAGAGCCCTTCTCTTTGATGTACGAGGTACTGGAAAGCACAGTTCCGTTGCTGCCGACGGGCAAACCTCGCTACTTGATGGGAGTGGGGTCGCCAGATGCATTGATTGACGGTGCGATTCGCGGCATCGACATGTTTGACTGCGTGTTGCCGACACGTATTGCCCGAAATGGGACATGCATGACGAGCCAAGGACGCTTGGTGATTCGCAATGCGAAGTACGCGCGCGATTTCACTCCGCTTGATCCAAACTGTGATTGCTATACCTGCAAGAATTACACCCGTGCTTACATCCGACATCTGGTCAAGTCGGAGGAAACCTTTGGCATACGCTTGACCACGTATCATAATCTGCACTTCCTCGTGAAGCTGATGGAAAATGTACGCCAAGCAATTGCCGAAGACCGTTTGCAAGATTTCCGCGACCAGTTTTTCGCTCAATATGGATTGGGTGAAGATAGATCTTTTTAATCGAGGGGGATTTACATGGATGGCTTAACTAATTTTTTACCGATTATCATCATGTTCGCGATTTTCTACTTCTTGCTGATTCGTCCTCAGCAAAAGAAAGCCAAACAGCGTAATGCCATGCTGGCTGCTGTGAAAAAAGGCGACAAGATCGTTACGATCGGCGGTATGCACGGAACGATTCAAGAGCTGTCAGATGACACCGTTACCCTTCGTGTAGCTCACAATGTAAACATCACGTTTGACCGTGGTGCAATCAACAGCGTGACGTCTGCAAGTGCAGCTGCTCCTGCAAAAACAGAACCAGCGAAAGCTGAGCCTGCGAAAGCGGAAGAAGCAACAGAAGAAGCAAAATAAGAATGAAAAAAGCAGGTGGGGTAGCCCGCCTGCTTTTTTGCATCTGTTGAGAAGGAAGAGAGGATCAGCGTCTTGTCTTGATTCCTTTGGGCTTATGGCCGGAGTTGATGGAGTTTACCCCCAGAATACCGCCGAGCCCCGCAAGGACAAAGGCAGCAGCCAAATAAAGAATGGTTCCCCATTGCATGGGTGCATCAAAGCCGAGGAAGCCGATGAGCAGAACGACGATGAAATAAGTGAGTCCAGTCAATCCGCCGTAGTACCAGCCTTTTCCCCCGCAGCGACGCCCGGTGACGTAGCCGCCGATCAGAAGTCCGATCGCATTGATGAAGTACGTAAAGTAGGGGAGTGAGCTTTCGCGTACATTGGTGAAGCTAAGGAGAAAGGTAGCGAGCAGCGCTCCGATCAAGACGAGACCGAGCGTATACAAAAGACCTGTTAGTACAGAGGTGGAAGCACTCCGCACGGTATTACCCCCTCACTGGTCAACTGTTTGTACCATCTATATGAGAAGCTTGGCTTACGTATTCATCTTCGCGTTGAACATTGAAAGGAATTTTCGTATGATGGATGGGGAATGAGACGGGGGTGAAGAAGAATGATTAAAACGTACTTTTACAACCACTCAGAACAGAAGATGTTCCATGATGTAGATCTGGCCACCAAAGATCAATGGCTGAAGTCACCGGAGGATCTGCTCTGGATCGATCTGTATGATGTGGGAAATAACGAACTTCCCTATATTGCCAAGATATTCGACTTCCACCCGCTGGCAATTGAGGACTGTCTGCACGTCAGTCCGCGTGCCAAGGTAGACAAATACGACGACTACTACTTCTTCGTCTTCCACGCCCTGCGTTACAACGAGGAGAGCGACGATGAAATTACTACGGTAGAACTGAACGTGTTTCTCGGTCCGAACTACATTGTGACCATCCACAAATCCCCGATGAACACCATCGGAAGGATCGCAGCGATGTGTCACCGCAACATCTCGTACTTGAATCGGGGCCCGGATTATCTGCTCTATGCCATTGTAGACGGCATCACGGATGAATACTTTCCGATCATTGACCGAATCAGTGTGCGGATTGACGAGCTGGAGGACGAGATTTATGAGCACCAAATGGAGGAAATTACGGAAGAGTTCCTGGCATTGAAGCGAACGATTATTTTGATTCGTCGCGTGATTATGCCGCAAAAAAGGATCTTCGCAAACGTAAATGGCCGCTATTCCTTCGACATATCCGAGGAAAACGTTCCGTTCTACAGTGACCTGACAGACCACTTGGAGAGGATTTCCGATTCGACGGAGACCTTCCGGGATTTGGTGAACGGTGCACTTGACACGTATTACACCATCATTAGCGCAAAGACAACGGAGACGATGCGCGTCCTCACCATTATCTCCACGATTATCCTCCCGCTGACGTTTATTACCGGCTTGTTCGGGATGAATACGTTCGCCTGGCTGGGTGAAGAAGCAGAGCCTTACATGTTAGTCGTAGCCCTGGTCATCATGCTAGGGATGACCTTTGCCATGCTCCATATTTTCCGCAAGCGCAAGTGGCTGTAATTGGCGGTAATAGTTGTGCGCCCCCTGCTAAAGAATAGTATCAAATGTTCTGTGGGGGGCGTTTCGCATGGAAGACATGACAACAGCGTTACTACGCACCCTGTTTTCGTACTTTTTTCTCCTGTTGATGCTGCGCGTGATGGGGAAACGGGAGCTGGGGAAGCTGTCTGTATTTGATGTTGTCATTTCCATTATGCTAGCGGAAATGGCAGTTCTGGCTATCGAGGAAATCGAGAAGCCAGCGATACTGTTCTACATACCGATGCTGCTGATTGGACTTCTGGAGTTTCTCATGGCGTACATCTCGCTGAAAAGCAAAAAAGTCCGGGATGTGGTAGACGGATCGGCGGATCTCATCATCGAGAATGGGGAAATTCGGGAAGCAGCGATGAAGCGTAATCGGCTGAACATGGACGATCTCATGGTCCATCTGCGCCAAAAAAACGTCAAAAACATTGCAGACGTCGAATTTGCCTTGCTGGAGCCAACCGGCCAAATGAGCGTTTTTTTAAAAGAGCGCAAAGATCCTGTCACCCGTGAGGATCTAGGGCTATTTGAACGGGAACCGGTTGGACCCGTATCTTATAAAGGACTGCCCATTCCCTTGATCCTGGACGGACGGATTCGCAAGGAAGCTCTGAACAAAATCGGACAAAACGAGCTGTGGCTCAAACGAGAGATACGAAAGTACGGTATTCGGGATATCCGGGACGTATCTTTCTGCAGTATCGATGAACATGGGATCATCTATCTCGACAAAAAAGACAAACCGCCGCTGCAATAGCTCTAGCGGCGGGGGAAAAAGATGGACAGCTGCTCGCCAATCCAGGGGATTCGGCGAACGTCTTGTTTTCCCAGAACTCTCATCGCAACGAGGAGCACGACGTAGAGCACCGTGCTTGCCATTGTGCAGGCAAGCAGAAGCTGTCCTACCGTAACATCCGTAAACCAGTGCTTCGCCATGTAGGATCCGGAGTAACCCATGGCGAGCATGGCTGCACCGATTTTTCCGAACTCTTTGACATCGATTGTAAATCCAATTTTTTTGATCAGACTCGCAAAGTGGAGAAGGGTCACGAGGGTGATACCGATGTTCAGCGCGATGACCGTGCCGTAAATTCCAAAGCTCGGCTGGGCGGTAAAGAGAAACATGGCAGCGGTTTTGACGATGGCGCCGATCAGGGTGTTGCGAAAGACGACCTGGGCGTAATCAAGGCCTTGCAGAGCGGCTGCCAGCGGTGCTTGAAAAAAGAGGAAGACAGAAAAAGGCGCCATCTGTTTTAGCAAATATCCGACTTCATGAAACTGTTCACCGTAAATCAGGCCGCAAAGCGGCTCCGCAAAAACGGTCAGCAATACCGTGCACGGTGCTCCTATCACGAGTGTAATCCGCATTGATTGATAGATGCGTCGATGCACGAGGGGAGCATTATTTTGAAAGGCGGCTTCCGCAACGGCAGGAACGAGGGAAACGGATAAGGAATACGTAAGAAAAGTCGGGAACGTCAAGAGTGGTACGGCCATTCCTGCAAACTGCCCGTACAGTCCGGTGGCATTTGCAGTCGTAAAACCGGCCATGACCAGAGCAAGAGGTACAAGCATTGGCTCTAGGACGTAGGCAATCGAGCCAATAATGCGGCTCATCGTTACAGGAAGCGCGACATGAATCAGTTGGCGCAGGCTTGCACTGTGTGCGGAGACTCCTTGTAGGAAAGGCTTTCTCAGGAGCAGCGCAGCCGTCTTCTTGCTGCCTTTTCGATACTGCCACAGGATGTAAAGGAGGCCAGCTGCTTCCCCGAAAATGATACTGGCTACCGCTCCTGCTGTTGCATACTCGACGCCATGCGACATAAAGGAGATGGTCATCACGACGACGAGCGCCATTCGAACGATCTGCTCGATCAGCTGTGAAACCGCGGTAGGTATCATGTTCTGTTTGCCTTGGAAGTACCCGCGAAGGACCAGGGAAATGCTGGAGATAGGGATCACTGGGATGGCGGCCAGCATCACGATGTGAGCCCGAGGGTCGGCAAACAAGCCGCTCGCGATCCACGTGGAAAACAGCAGCAAAACGGAGCAGATGACGAGACTGATGCCACCTGCGACGGACAACGCCAGGAGGAGAAAGCGGCGCGTCAGTCGGGGGTTGTTGGCCGCTTCGGTTTCTGCAACTTGCTTGGCGATTGCAACAGGCAGCCCAAATGTGGTCAATGTGATCAGAAAGTACAAGAGGGGCACGACCATTTGATAGAGCCCCATTCCTTCTGCACCAATGATGCGGGAGAGAACGATTCGGTGAGCAAAGCCAAATACTTTCGTGATGCCGCCAGCGATGATGAGGATAACCGTCCCGTAAAAGAATGACTGTCTCATGGAGGGCTCCTTTGCAAAGGAAATTCACTTATTAAAGAATATGGACGTGCCACAGTCGGCATGACTACTTTGGGGAGGGAAACAAAAGATGGACCAAGCGGAAAAAGATGGTTGGTTTCGGCAGGTTTCAGAGATTTGCCAGAGTAAAGCTGAAGAATTTTCCTTTCTTGGCTATGAAAATGTGACAGCAAAAGACATATGGGAATGCGTCAGCCATCCGTACAAGGAGATCCCGCCGATGCATCGCCTAGTCAACGATGTTCTGTCCCTAAAACCCAATAAGTACATGAATTACCTCATGATTCAAATGTATAAAAACTCATAATGAAACTTCTTTGTCGCACATTCGTATGAACGGAAATGTGCATGCAACGGCAAGGGGTTGGTTACCATGGTTCGCTTTTCCAGCAATAATTGACACGTTTTTTCATACTTCGCTATAATGGGCATACTGGTTTCTCGTCAAGGGACGGGACCCTGTTACGAAAGAGGGGTATTACTGCGATGATAAAATGGGGAAGATTCCTCCTGTTCCTGGTTGTTGTAGCCTTGCTAGGTACATTGGTAGCAACGACGACCACGCAGGTGGCAGGCAAGATCACACTCGGTCTGGACCTTCAAGGCGGTTTTGAAATTCTGTATGAAGTAGAGCCGCTAGAAGCTGGACACCAGGTTGATATTGAATTGCTCAAATCAACCGCACACATGATTGAGAAACGGATTAACATTGGCGGCGTGGTGGAGCCTGTTATCGATACAGAATTGCCGAACCGTATCCGTGTGAAGATCGCTTCACAATCCGCCGACCAGGACAAGCTTCGCGAGCTGATCGGTAAACCTGCAGTTCTGACTTTCCGTGACGAATCGGGTAAAGTCATTCTCCGCGGTAGCGACTTGGCTCCAAATGGTGCGGCTGTCGGCTACGATGATTTGAAACGCCCATTGGTAACAGTGAAATTCTCTGATTCGAAAAAACTGGAAGATGTTACGCGCGCAAATCTGCATAAACGCATGGCGATCTTCCTGGATGAAAACCTGCAAACCAACCCGACCATTCAGTCGGTCATTACGGGTGGCAGTGCACAAATCACTGGGGACTACACACAGGAATCCGCACAAGAGCTGGCTGACCTGCTGAACTCTGGGGCGATGCCTGCCAAGCTGGTTGAGAAGCAGGTAACCTCTGTGGGAGCTTCCTTGGGTGCTCTTGCTCTGCAAAAAACGATTTATGCCGGTTATATCGGTGCCGCTTTGATTTTCCTGTTTATGGTGCTCGTGTACCGTATGCCAGGTATGATCGCAAACATTACTTTGGCGGGCTTCACGTACTTCTGTTTGGTTGTTCTGGACTGGATGGATGCTACACTGACGCTGCCAGGTATCGCTGGTTTCATTCTCTCGATCGGTATCGCTGTGGACGCGAACATCATTACGTACGAGCGAATTCAAGAAGAAATCCGTTCTGGCAAAACAATCCTGTCGGCTTTCCGTGCAGGTGAGCGCCGTTCCTTGATCACGATTTTGGACGCGCATATCACGACCTTGATTGCAACTGGGGTACTTTTCTACTTCGGGACAAGCTCCATCCAAGGCTTCGCGGTTGTCCTTGCCATGACGATTGTTGTGAGTATCATCACCAACGTGTTCGGGTCTCGATTCCTCCTCTGGCTGGTAGTCCGCTCCAACATGTTTAAAAAGCCGTTCTGGTTCGGAGTAAAGGAGAGTGAGATCGGTGAGCTTTAATAATCAAGACACGGTTGTCCGATTTGACATCGTAAAAAACCGACGGAAGTTTTTTATCGGATCTTCCGCTATTATCATTTTAGGCTTGCTATTCATCTTGATCCAAGGACTTCACTTGGGCGTAGATTTTAAGGCAGGTACTCGTCTTGACCTTTACATCGGGAAAGAGTTCAAGCCGGCTGATGTAGAGGCGGTTATCAAGGAGAAAATCCCGAATGTGACTTTCTCCCCAGTAACGACTTATGGTACGTATCAAGCTTTCACTCGCTTTGATCAAACGGTTTCCTCCGATACGATGAGTACGGTTGAGCAAGCGTTGAAAGCAAAGTATGGAGACCAAGTGAACAAACAGGTGTCCACAGTTGACCCGAGTATCGCGAGGGAAATGGTGAAAAAGGCAGCTATTGCGGTCGCAATCGCTGCTGTCGGGATTGTTATCTACGTTGCCATCCGTTTCCAATGGCTTTTCGGGGTGGCGACAGTCGCGGGTCTTTTGCATGACGTGTTCATTCCGATTGCCATCTTCTCGGTATTGGGACTTGAGGTCGACTTGACCTTTATCGCAGCATTGCTGACCATTCTGGGTTACTCAATCAACGATAAAATCGTTATTTTTGACCGGATTCGGGAAAATCTGAGAACCATGAAGTCCAAAAGTGTCGAAGATCTGGAGCATCTGGTCAACGTATCCCTCTGGCAAACCATGCGTCGTTCCGTTTACACGGTAGCGACTGTGTTCTTTACCGTTTTGGCCATTGCTATATTGGGGAGCGAAAGTATTCGCAACTTCTCCCTGGCTCTGTTGTTCGGACTGGTGAGCGGTACCTATTCTTCGATCTTTATCGCAGCGCAAATTTGGGTAAACTTAAAAGAACGGAATATGCTAAAGAAGAAAGCAAACTCGTAAGAGAACAGCTTTCCCATCAGCGTAACCGAAGTGCCGCGGGGGATCTCCCCGCGGTTTTCTACTCTCATAAGGGTTTTCGACAAAGGGGGCATTACGATCGTGGATGATCGATTGGCAAAAGCGCAGTTTGGGGCGTGGGTCGGGATCGTGGGGAATCTCGCATTGGCAGCCGTAAAGCTCGTCATTGGACTCGCTGCCAAGTCACAAGCGCTCATTGCGGATTCTGTTCATTCGGCTTCAGATGTGGTTGGATCGGTGGCTGTCTTGATTGGCTTGCGTGCAGCGGAACGTCCTCCGGATGAAGATCATCCCTATGGACACGGGAAGGCAGAGTCTGTCTCTGCGATCATCGTGTCAGTGCTGCTGGCCATCGTCGGATTTGAGATTGGGATGTCGTCCATCAAGTCGTTCTTTGCCCCAGTAGAAGCTCCTGGTTTTTTGGCTGTATGGGCTGCGATCGGTTCCATGATCGTCAAAGAGTGGATGTTTCGTTACAAGTACAACCTCGGTAAAAAGCTGAACAGCCAATCTTTGATCGCGAATGCGTGGGAGCATCGCTCGGATGTGTATTCGTCTTTTGCGGCGCTCGTAGGGATTGGGGGAGCCATATTAGGGGATCGGGCAGGCGTTTCGTGGATGCTGTACCTGGATCCGGCTGCTGGTATTTTCGTCTCCGCTCTTGTTCTGAAAATGTCGTACAATATCTTGATGGAATCCATTCACAGTACTCTGGACCATGTGCTTCACGAGGATGATGCATTGCCTTTTCGCGAGTGCATAGAGGGCGTGAAGGGTGTTTTGCGAGTCGATTCGCTGCGAGCCAGGGAACACGGCCATTATCTCATTATTGATGTGAAGATCGGGGTAGATCCGCATATGACGGTGGAAGAAGGCCATCGTATAGGCAAGCAGGTCAAGCATGCGCTGCTGGAAAAGTTTTCACAGGTGCGTGACGTATTCGTCCACATCAATCCCTTTGATGCAGGCTCGGATAGACAAGTGTAGAATACTGATGCTCCTTTTCCATGAAACAGCTACTGCGGATGGCTTTTTACGCAGTTGTCAGTCTCCTGCTCCATCCTCTATAATGAATGAGGATTGGAGGTGTGCTCATTGTTGAAAGCGAAAACACGCTGGCAACTGGCTGCTTACGACGAGCAATTGGCGGCAGCACTTGCTGTCGAGTGCGGATTGACCCCGCTCGTTTCCAAGCTGCTGGTGATTCGCGGCATTGACTCACCACAGAAGGCTCGTGATTTTCTGCAGGCTGGCCCGGAGCTGTTTTACGATCCGTTCCTGCTGGACGGTATGGAACAGAGTGTGCACAGAATCCGGCAAGCCATCGAGAAGAAGGAACCGATCTGTATTTACGGAGATTACGATGCGGATGGTGTCAGCTCGACATCGTTCATGGTACATCTGTTGCGCCAAATGGGCGCGGTTTTTGATTACTACATCCCTAACCGTTTTACGGAAGGATATGGGTTACATAAAGACGCGTTGGCTCACTTGCACGAGAAGGGTTACAAGCTGGTCGTGACAGTCGATACCGGGATCAGTGCGGTAGAGCAGGTGGAATACGCCAACCAGCTGGGTCTTGAGATCATTGTAACCGACCACCATGAACCTCCGGCTGTGATTCCGGAGGCATTTGCTGTGATTAATCCGAAAAAGCCGAGCTGCTCCTATCCATTTGATATGCTCGCAGGTGTTGGCGTAGCTTTCAAGCTGGGTCATGCCCTGCTCGGAGAGGCTCCGCTTCACTTGGCGGATCTAGCGGCAGTAGGAACGATTGCAGACCTCGTTCCGCTGGTTGATGAGAACCGCATTTTGGCGCGAGCCGGTCTGAAGAGGCTGAACCAGACGCGCAATGTCGGACTCCAGGCATTGATCCGCGTATGCGGGCTTGCAGACAGTGAGCTGTCAGCAGGGCATGTAGGATTCGCTCTGGGACCGCGATTAAATGCGAGTGGGCGCTTGGAGACCGCAGAATCTGCTGTGAAGCTCTTGACTACCGAGGATCTGGACGAGGCAGAACAGTGTGCGCAGGCATTGGATGATCTCAACCGAGAGCGTCAGGAACTGGTTCAGACAATGACAGAGGAAGCCATCCAGATGGTCCGCGAGCATTACCCGCCTGATGAGCATCGTGTTCTCGTCGTGGCAAAAGAAGGCTGGAATGTCGGTGTCGTCGGGATTGTCGCATCCCGGTTGGTCGAACAGTTTTACCGTCCGACGATTGTATTAGGAATCGATCCGGTCAAAGGCACGGCAAAAGGTTCTGCCCGCAGCATCGCTGGCTTTGATCTGTACGAGGCACTGACCGAATGCAAAGAGTGGCTGCCGCATTACGGGGGCCACACGATGGCTGCAGGTATGACGTTGCCTACGGAGAATCTCGACCCTTTGCGCCAGCGCTTAAATGAGCTGGCAAAGGAGTGGCTGACGGCCGATGACTTTACTCCGCTGACCAAGGTGGATGTAGCCATGGACATACAGGAAGTCAGTCTCGACGCGGCAGAGCAGCTGGAACAGCTAGCACCGTACGGAATGGGGAACCCAACGCCACTCGTTATGCTAGAGGACGTGGAGAGCGTGGGCATGCGGACGATTGGCCGCGATGACAATCATCTGAAATGCTCCTTGCAAAAGCAGGGAACGACGGTGGATGCGATCGGCTTCAACTGGGCGCATGTAACGAAAAAGGTAACGCCAAAAGCGAAATTCCGCGTGCTAGGCGAGCTCTCCGTAAACGAATGGAATGGGAATCGCAAGCCGCAGCTGACCATACGAGACATGTCCGTACCCCATCAGCAAGTATTCGATTGGCGGGGAAGCCGGGACAAGTGGGAGAAATGGCTCCAGCTGGTGGAGGAACCTGCTTCCTGGACCGTTGTCTTTCGAGAAGAAAGCTATGCGAGCTTCACGGCAAAGGCATTACCGGAGCAATCGAATTCCGTGTTATATGTAGGTGCAGGAGACATGAAGGACCTATTCCCTGCCCTGCAAACTGTCATCCTTTACGATTTGCCAAAACGACGTTCCGAGCTCACCGCCATATTGGCTCAGGTGAGACAGGCGGAGCGCATTTACTGCTTGTTCGGTGATCCTGATCTCGGAATGGAAAGGCTTTCCTGCCCGGGTAGGGAGCATTTTAAACAGCTGTACCAGTTTTTGGTCCAAGTGCCTGTCGTCCCTCAGATTCATCTGGATGCCCTGGCGAAAAGACTGAAGTGGAAGCGCAGCTTGCTGGACGGTATGATCGCCATTTTTATGGAGCTCGGCCTCTTGGCAGAAGAGCCAGATCAGTACAGACTGCAAAACCCGGGAGAAAAACGACCGCTGGAAAGCTCTTTGCTTTATCAGGCTTGGAAGGAAGAAGCGGAGCTGGCAACTGAGCTGCTGCTCTCTTCTTCAGAGGATTTGATTCGAACGTTTCATCAGTTGGTGGAAACAGCCACCGTTTAGGAGGAATTTTTCATGGATTATAAACAGTACATTCGCGTTATTCCCGATTTTCCCCAGCCTGGGATCCGTTTTAAAGATATTACTACCTTGCTGAAAGACGGCCCGGCTTATCGCTCTGCCATCCAGGATCTGGCGGAATTTGCTCGTGAAGTGGATGCTGAGGTCATTGCAGGACCGGAAGCGCGTGGCTTTGTAGTGGGTGCACCGCTCTCCTATGAAATGAGCATCGGTTTTGTGCCGATCCGCAAATCCGGCAAGCTGCCATACGAGTCCATCAAGGCAGAGTATGACCTGGAATACGGGAAAGACGCATTGGCTGTTCACGTGGATGCCATCCAGCCTGGCCAACGCGTGCTGATCGCTGACGATCTTTTGGCGACTGGCGGTACGATCGAATCGACTATCAAGCTGGTGGAACAGCTGGGCGGAAAAGTCGTAGGTGCGGCATTCTTTATCGAGCTGTCCTACTTGGATGGACGCAAAAAAATCGGAGATATCCCTGTGAAATCCTTGGTGCAATACTAAGGAGGAGCAAGCAAGAACGGGCAAATTGCCCGTTTTTTGTTTTATAAAGAAGGATTTAATATCCTCAAAGGAAAGAGTGCCCAAGAATGAAGGGATTCTTATCCAGTATACGTGCGGCAAAGGCTGTGCCAAAAAGCCCCGCACAGCCAAGTTTTCTAATTTTCTAATACTGTTCATACTTTACAGGGGAATACGGCTTTACAATACGAACGACTTACAAGATAATAGTATGAAATAGACATGATTCTCATTTTCCATCCTAACGCATGACCGATTTTGTGAACCGGCTTCGCAGGACTTTTTTTTTATACTATCGTTTCCTGGCGATGCTTGTCTGGCAGGCTAATACTAGTAGTGGTACCAACTGCCTGATTTTCGTACCTCAGCATTCGCTTCAGGCATGGCTGCGGTATATCCTTCCTCTACAACGTGGTCATTCATCCTTGTGGAGGCCTTACTAGAGGATTTCTTGTATAGATAGGGATGGATAAGTTTCCTATCCAGTATAAGTGCAACTAAGGCTACGCCCGAGGCTTGGCATAGCCAAGTTTTCTAATGAGAGGATAAGGGAAGGGAACTATGATTACCGGCATTGATGAGGTAGTAAAAAAAGCGAGCACATATTTATCTCAAGCGGATTTAGATCTGATAACCAGAGCCTATCAGCTGGCCGAGAAAGCTCATGAAGGTCAGGTGCGAAAATCAGGTGTTCCTTACATCATGCACCCGATTGCGGTCGCAGGCATCCTGGCAAACTTGCATATGGATGCGGTTACGATTGCAGCAGGCTTCTTGCACGATGTGGTGGAAGACACGGAGATCACGCTTGATTACCTCCGGGAGCAGTTCGGGCCGGATGTGGCGCTTCTGGTAGATGGCGTTACCAAGCTGGAAAAAATTAAATACAAATCCAAAGAAGAGCAGCTCGCGGAAAACCACCGCAAGATGCTAATTGCTATGGCTCAGGATATTCGGGTCATTATGATCAAGCTTGCAGACCGCCTGCACAATATGCGAACGCTGCGGCATATGTCGGAGGAGAAACAGCGGGAGATTTCCGATGAGACACTCGAGATCTTTGCACCGCTGGCACATCGTCTCGGGATCGCCTCCGTCAAATGGGAGCTGGAGGATACAGCACTTCGCTATCTAAATCCGCAGCAGTACTACCGGATCGTTAATCTGATGCAGAAAAAGCGGGTAGAGCGTGAAGCTTATCTCAACGAAGCATCAGACACCATCCGGGAAAAGCTGGGCGAGCTGAATATCGAGGCGGAAATTTCGGGAAGACCAAAACATATATACAGCATTTATAAAAAGATGACCAGGCAGAACAAGCAGTTCAACGAGATTTATGACCTGCTGGCTTTGCGGATCATCGTGAATGACATTCGCGACTGTTACGCCGTGCTCGGTATTGTGCACACCTTGTGGAAGCCGATGCCAGGTCGTTTCAAGGACTATATCGCGATGCCGAAAACCAATATGTATCAGTCCCTGCATACGACGGTAATCGGACCAAAAGGCGAGCCGTTGGAAGTGCAAATTCGCACATGGGATATGCATCAGACGGCAGAGATCGGGATTGCTGCGCACTGGGCGTACAAGGAAGGCAAGAGTGTCGTTCAGGGATCCTTCGCGGAAAAGCTGGGAAATCTGCGTGAGATGATCGAAGGCGGGTCTGAGGAAGCGCCAAACGCTCAGGAATTCATGGAAAGTCTCAAGCAGGATCTGTTCTCCGATACCGTTTTTGTCTTTACCCCCAAGGGAGACGTCGTCGAGCTGCCCAAAGGCTCCGTGCCATTGGACTTCTCTTACCGGATTCACTCGGCAGTCGGGAACCGGACGATTGGCGCCAAAGTAAATGGCAAGATCGTGCCACTCGACTACGCGATGAAGACAGGCGACATCATTGAGATTTTAACCTCCAAGCATTCGTACGGTCCTAGCCAGGATTGGCTGAAAATGGCGAAGTCCGCTCATGCTCGCAACAAGATCAAACAATGGTTCAAAAAAGAGAAGCGGGAAGAAAACGTAGCCAAGGGCCAGCAGATGGTCGAGGCTGAGGTGAAAGCCCGCAATTTTGATATTAAAGATGCGATGACGGAAAGCAATCTGAAGGAAGCGGCTGCCCGTTTTAATTTCCAGGGAGCCGAGGATATGTTTGCCGCCGTGGGCTATGGCGGGATTACGGCTTCTCAGATCGTGACACGCTTGGTCGACAAGCTGCGTCGGGAGCGAGAAGAACAAAATCCAGTCATTCCTGAATACAAGCCGAACCCGCAGCATACCAAAAGCGAGTCTGGTGTCAAGGTGCGCGGTGTAGACAATTTGCTTGTGCGTATTTCCCGTTGCTGTACGCCGGTCCCAGGTGATCAGATCATCGGTTTCATTACGAGAGGCCGCGGGGTTTCCGTGCACAGGCTGGACTGTCCAAATGTCTTGGCTGATGAATGCTCCGAACGATTGATCGATGTCGAATGGGACACGGACTTTAAGCACAACTTCAACGTGGAAATTGAAATCACGGGCAATGATCGAAGCGGTCTTTTAAACGATGTTCTGCAGGTAGTAGCGGAAACCAAGACCAATATTGCCGCCGTAAGTGGCAAAGCCGACAAAAACCGGGTAGCCACCATCCACATGACGATTTCCATCAGCAATGTGGATCATCTACAGAAAGTGGTAGAACGCATCAAGCGTATCAAAGATATTTATTCGGTTCGCCGGATTTTGAGCACCTGATCCTTCGCGGATTGGGTGTTCTTGTTTTCAAATTGTGCGAACCGACGTGATAGAGAAGGGATTGGAAGAAGAATGAGAGTAGTGGTACAACGAACACGGGAAGCGAGTGTAACAGTAGCAGGAGAGATAGTGGGACAGATTGACCACGGCTTGATGCTGCTTGTAGGAATTACCCACGAGGATGGCGAAAAGGAAGTAGAGTTCGTCGCCGATAAAATTGCCAACCTGCGTATCTTTGAAGACGAGGAAGGCAAAATGAATCATTCTGTCCTCGAGACGGGCGGACAAATCTTGTCTGTTTCGCAATTCACGCTGTACGGCGATTGCCGCAAAGGCAGACGCCCCAATTTCATGGCAGCGGCAAGACCAGACCATGCAGAGCCGTTGTACGAGCTGTTCAACGCCAAGCTGCGGGAAAAAGGTCTGCAGGTCGAAACAGGACGCTTTGGTGCGATGATGGATGTTCGCTTGCGAAATGACGGACCTGTTACACTGATTGTTGAGTCCTAAGCCAGACAGGAGGAGATATCCTTGTTAGCTTTCATGCAAAAAGTGGAGAATGGTTATATCGCTCGTTTTGAACGGAACATCAAGCATTCCGTCGAGAAGGTGTGGGCGCTACTCACGGAAAACGACAAGCTGGCGAAATGGTTTTCGGAGCTATCTGTGGATGATCTTCGCGAGGGGGGCGTCATCAAGTTTGACATGGGAAACGGCACCTTTGAAGAGATGAAGATCCTCGAACTTCAGACACAATCCGTACTCGAGTACACATGGGCCGAGGATATAGTCCGATTTGAGCTCTATCCTGAGCCAGAAGGCTGTCAGCTTGTTTTGATTGAAAAGATCACAAGGATCACCGACCATACGCCGCGGGATCTCGCTGGATGGCATGTCTGTCTGGATGTGATTATCGCTTTGCTGGATGGCAGAACCATCGACTCCCGTAAAGAGGAATGGGCCAAATGGTACGAGAAATACGTACAAGCTGTGGCAGAGGTAACGGAGGAATAAGATTCGGAGCCGTAACCGAAGAGAGCGATGAACGCCACCAAATGAGAACAGCAATAAAAAAGAACGCGGAAGTCCGCGTTCGGAAACGAGAGGGAACCCGTCTTCGCAGAGGGTTCCTTTTTTGTTTATTCGGGGAAATACTAGCTGCCCTGCGTATTTTGCGAGGAGAAGTACTGGAGGATCCCTTTGTACAAGCCCTCTGCAGCCAGGTCCTGCTGCTTCTCGGAGCGTACACGAATTTCCTCGTTGTAGTTGGAGAGGAATCCGATTTCCGCCAGAATCGCTGTCACCGGGTTCTCCCGCAGGACGAAATAGTCGCCAAAACGGGACTGAAGGTCTTTGTAGCTGGTTGCCTTGACAAGCTCATTTT
Source organism: Brevibacillus centrosporus (assembly GCF_046622605.1). Classification (NCBI taxonomy): domain Bacteria; kingdom Bacillati; phylum Bacillota; class Bacilli; order Caryophanales; family Paenibacillaceae; genus Brevibacillus; species Brevibacillus centrosporus. Next base: position 2,066,594 of record NZ_CP176856.1, read on the forward strand.
GCACGAGGGAAGCCAGCTTGCTGGAGCTGCCCTGGTTGTAGAAGAAGACGATCGAGCCGTTTGTAGCTGTATTCGGATGCGTATTGTGATGAATGCTGACGAAAATATCAGCGCGATTGGTGACCGCCACATCGACTCGCTGCTGCAAGGTCAGCTTGCGATCATCGGGGCGAGTCATGATGACTGTGGCACCGGCTGCCTCGAGCTTGTTGCGCAGCAAAAGGGCCACCTGCAGATTCACTGTTTTCTCCAAAGTCGAAAAGCTAGCACCTGTAGCACCGTTGTCATTTCCGCCGTGTCCGGCATCTACGACGATCACTTTTCCAACCAATTCATTGGATTTGATCACTGCGGGAGCCCCGCTAGCGGATACGAGCCATCCGGCGATGTAGCCAGTCGAGCCGTTGCTGAGCGTGACCTGGAACCAGTCCCCCGCTTTGTTGATGATCGCGTATTTTTCCCCCGTTTGTACATGGGAAATGACCTCGTGCTCGGTACCAGGACCAGAGCGGACATTTGTATCCGGGTTAATAATAGTGACATAGGGACCACTCGGCGTCGGCGCTGTTGGCTGGGAAACAGTCACCAGCCAGCCTGCGACCCATCCTGTCTTTCCGTCTGGTGCCTGGACGCGATACCACTCACCTTGCTTTTCCAAAACGGTCAAGGTGCTGCCTATTGCGAGCGTGCCCTGAATAGCGCTTGTCGTGTTTGCCTGGCTGCGCAGGTTTAGGCCATCTGTATTGACTCTCACAGTCTGTTTGGCAGGTGATGTAGGCTGCGTTACTGGTGGAGTGGTCACGCTTGTGTTTCCCGCTCCTGTTCCACTGCCAGTGCCCGTATTTGGCAGAGAGGGCAGTGAGTTTTCGTCAGTGGAGATCCAGGCATTCACACCGTCATACGGGAATTGAATCCAGCCGTTCTGCTGAGTAAGCACGGTGATGCTTTCACCGGCATGCAGCTGGCCGATCGCAGGTGTGCTGGCATCTGGGGTCGCATAGACGTACGGAGCAAATTCGAGAGTCAGGCTTGCTCCCTGCACCGCACCAGGCTTTGCTGGGGGCGTAGTTCCCGTATTGGCTGCAGGCAAAGATTCAGGAGAAGGCTTCGTGCTGGTCTGTCCGCCACTGTTAATTTCCTTGACCAGCCAGGAGGCGACCCAGCCTTTGGTTTGACCGGAGAGTTGAATCTGAATCCAGTCGCCATTTTTTTGAACGATGCTATAACGAGTCCCCGGATTGATCGTCTGAATGACAGAATAGGTCTGTCCAGGGCCAGAGCGGACGTTAAGCTTGTCTGTCGTACTTTCAATTTGTGCGACGGAGGTCGGGGTCTGCTGCTGGGTAACGAGGTAATTTGCGACCCATCCACTTTGGCCGTTCGGCAGCTTTACTTGAATCCAGTCGTTTTTGGTAGAAAGAACGGGTAACACGGTTTTGACAGGCAAAGTAGTGATGATGGAATCCTGGAGGCTAGGACCTGAACGGACATTGAGCTTGTCCACGGAGACCTGAACAGAACCGGCGGCCCAAGCTGTTGTGACTGGGAGGGAAACGGCACATAGAAAAGTCAGGAGCGACCTCAGGAATTTTTGACGAAACACTTTTTTGACATCCTTTCTAGCTGAATTACGATTGTCAACCCCATATTTCTGGTATCTTTTTGGCAAAGGTATCTATTTCGCCTTATATCGCCTTTTTTCCTGCAACTTCCGACAAACTTCCTCATGTCAATCCCGGGTTGATTTTCCTAAAGATCGGCAATACTTAGGGAGAGTGACGACTGCATCGTGTATCAGGAGGAATGGAAGACAGTGAGACAGTCAGAAAAGGAAACCTTTACACAAGATTTGAACCGCAAGCTTTTTTCAGCAGATTTTCACGATTTTTTGGAAAAAGAATCGACGATAAACGATGTGGAAATGTCCAGAGAGTTTCAAGCGAGTGTGAGAGACCTGCAGCATTTGCGCAGAAAAAGGAAATAAAGGCCGAGATTGCTTGCAGGTGGTGCCACTTGGATGGTTGACCGTCTTCCTTTCGGTCAGCTAAGATGAGGAGTGGCATACTGAAAAGCAGGTGAACCTATGATTCAGATTACATGCGTAGGTCACGCGTTCGAGCGTGAGCTCTCGCTGATTCTCGCTTTGTTTTACGAAGATCCGCAGCTCTCTTTTGTCAGTGAGTGGACAGATGAGTCTGATCTCAAGCTAAAGCTTGCATTGACAGTGAAAGAAGACGGCGTAGTGGCTTGTGGCGAGCTGTTTGATGGTGCTCGGCGAATCGAGCATCAGGTCAATCGAAGCTATGTGTCTCTTGAAGAAAAGGCGATGCGCAAGACAGCGAAGCAGGCACTTTGCTACGCGTTGCTGTTGATGCTGGAAGAATACACAGGAATGGAACAAGGCTGGGGCATTTTGACGGGCATCCGTCCGACCAAGCTGCTGCATCAGATGAACGTGGCGGGTATTGGTCGAGAGGAAGCGCATAAGCGCCTGCAGGAGGAAGTGATCCTGCGCCCGTACAAGCTGTCACTGCTGCAGGACATCGTTGACAGACAGCTGCAGGTGGTGCCTGACCTCTATCAAATCGATCAGGAGCTGTCCGTCTACATTGGCATTCCTTTTTGTCCGACGAAATGTGCGTACTGTACGTTTCCTGCCTACGCCATTCGCAGCCATACCGCATCGGTAAATCCGTTTCTCGAAGGGCTTCACTACGAGATCGAGCAGCTTGGAAAATGGCTTGCGAAAAACGATCAACGGATTACTTCGATCTACTTCGGCGGAGGCACGCCGACGAGCATTACGGCGGAGGATATGGATCAGCTCTTCGACAAGATGTATCGCTCCCTCCCTCACATGGATGGCGTCAGAGAACTGACCGTAGAAGCAGGAAGACCGGATACGATCACGCGTGAGAAGCTGGATGTGATGAAGCGGTGGGAGGTTGACCGCATCAGCATCAATCCGCAGTCCTTCACTCAGGAAACGCTGAACGCCATCGGGCGGCATCATACGGTGGAAGAGACCATCGAAAAGTATCACCTCGCTATGGAGATGGGGCTTACGAACATCAACATGGACTTGATTATCGGGCTGCCGAACGAAGGGGTAGCAGAGCTGGCACACAGCCTGCAAGAGGTTGAAAAGCTGATGCCTGCATCGCTTACGGTCCATACCTTGTCTTTTAAACGAGCTTCTGAAATGACGCAGAATAAGGAACGCTATAAAGTCGCCAGCCGGGACGAGATTAGCAAAATGATGGAAATGGCGTCAGAATGGACTGCGGCGAACGGTTATGATCCATACTACCTGTATCGCCAGAAAAACATTTTGGGCAATCTGGAGAATGTCGGGTATTCCAAACCAGGTCAGGAAAGCATATATAACATCATGATCATGGAAGAGGTGCAGACCATTCTTGGACTCGGATGTGGCGCGGTGTCCAAACTGATGGCACCAGGGAGCGGCAAGCTTACGCGTTGGCCGAACCCGAAGGATCCGAAAACGTACAATGACACGTACCGCACCCTCGTAGAAAACAAGCTGCGAGATCTGGACGACATTTATTCCGGTAATCCAGTATCTGTAAAACGATGAATCGTTAATAAAAAAAGTTTTACAAAGCGCCTGTTGACGCGTGTTGGCAGGTTTGCTATGATTCACAATAAGCTTTTGAAACAAGACAACGATCTAATGACGGGAACAAGTATCCAAGAGACGGATATCCAGAGAGAAAGCACCGTGGCTGAGAGTGCTTTTGTATAACGACTTGGAAAATGACATCCCTGAAGACCGCAGTGAACGGTTGAAGCAGCAGCTTCCTCAGTAACTGGCAGGCGTATGCCGACGTTACCGGCTCATGAAGTGGAGTGACTTTTCGTGTGAAGAGAGTCGCTCAAACAGGGTGGCACCACGGGAGTAAAACCAGTCTCTCGTCCCTGACTTGTAGTTTGCGCTACAGGTCAAGGACGAGGGGCTTTTTTATTTTCTTAATTCTATTGGGGGTTCATTCGAATGACGCGTATTCAAATTCCTCGCGGTACGCAGGACATCATGCCCGGTACCGTAGAGCTGTGGCACTACGTGGAGGCAAAAGCCCGCGATTTGTGCCGGCGTTCCAACTATCAGGAGATCCGCACACCGCTGTTTGAAAGCACTGAGCTTTTCCAGCGCGGAGTGGGTGAGACGACTGACATCGTGGAAAAAGAAATGTACAGCGTGGCAAATCCGCGCAGTACCGATGCGCTGACGCTCCGTCCAGAAGGAACAGCTGGCGTCGTCCGCTCTTATGTCGAAAACAAACTGTACGGTGTGCCGAATCAGCCGACCAAGCTGTACTACCTCGGCCCGATGTTCCGTCACGAGCGTCCGCAAGCAGGTCGCTACCGTCAGTTCGTACAGTTTGGTGCAGAGGCGATCGGCTCCAGCGATCCGGCGATTGACGCTGAGGTGATTGGACTTGCGATCCGATTGTATCAGGAGCTGGGACTGACTGGGCTTAGCGTAGAGCTGAACAGCGTAGGAACGCTGGAAGACCGCGCTCGTCATCGCGAGCATCTGCTGGCACATCTGAATGGCGTGCGCACAGAGCTTTGCGAAGACTGCCAATCCCGGATCGACCGCAATCCACTGCGCGTTCTCGACTGTAAAAACGAGAAGTGCAAATCGCTGACGAAAGATGCTCCGTCGATTCTCGACTACCTGAGTGAGGAGTCTGCCGCGCATTTTGAAGCCGTGAAAGGCTACCTGACAGCACTGGATATTCCGTATCACGTGAACCCACGTCTGGTGCGTGGATTGGACTACTACACGCTGACCGCTTTTGAAATCAAAATGGCGGAAATCGGTGCGGTAGAAACCCTCTGCGGTGGGGGACGCTACAACGGACTGGTGGCAGAGCTGGGTGGAGATGACATGCCGGGAATCGGCTTTGCACTCAGTATCGAGCGCTTGCTCCTGGCACTGGAAAAGCAAGGCGTACAGCTGCCGATCACAGGTGGCATCGATTGCTTCGTCGTCGTACAGTCTCCTGAGGCAAAAACGCAAGCCTTTGTACTAGTCGACCAGCTGCGTCAAGCTGGAATCGCAGCAGAGCTCGATTACCTGGATCGCAAAATGAAAGCACAGCTGAAGCAAGCTGATCGTTTGTCCGCACGTTTTACGGCGATCATCGGCGAGTCAGAGCTGGCAAACGGCACAGTCGTGCTCAAAGAGATGGCAACGGGTGAACAGCAGGAAGTCAAGCGGGAAGAGCTCGTTTCCGTGCTGAACGCTACATTACACCATACAAACTAGAAATTGAGTGGGGGATTACCAACATGTCATGGCAATATCGCACCGTACATTGCGGAGAAGTAACGAAAGAACACGTAGGACAGGAAATTGTCCTGAATGGCTGGGTACAAAAACGCCGCGACCTCGGCGGAGTTATTTTTATCGACTTCCGTGACCGTACAGGGATCGTGCAAATCGTATTCAACCCTGAGCATCACAAAGGCGCATGGGAGCTGGCCGACAAGGTCCGCAGCGAATACGTACTGGTCGTAAAAGGAACCGTCGTGAACCGTGCACCGGAAGCGATCAACCCGAAACTGCAAACAGGTGAAATCGAGGTCCATATCTCTGACATCCAAATCTTGAACGAAGCGAAAACGCCTCCGTTCCAAATCGAGGATGAGATCGATGTAGATGAGCAGGTTCGCCTGAAATACCGCTATCTGGACCTTCGTCGTCCCGAAATGCAGCGCTCCCTGTATCTGCGCAGCAAAGCAGCGAAAGCGTTCCGCGATTACCTCGACAACAACGGTTTCTTAGAGGTTGAAACTCCGATCCTGAATAAGAGTACACCAGAGGGCGCTCGCGACTACCTGGTGCCATCTCGTGTGCATCCAGGAGAATTCTACGCATTGCCTCAATCTCCTCAGCTGTTCAAGCAGCTGTTGATGGTATCCGGTCTGGAGCGTTACTATCAGATCGCCCGTTGCTTCCGTGACGAAGACCTGCGAGCTGACCGTCAACCGGAATTTACGCAAGTGGACATCGAGACCTCTTTCCTGTCGATGGAAGAAATTTTGCCGATGATGGAAGAGATGGTGGCTCACGTATTCAAAGCAACGCTTGGTGTAGACATCCCAACCCCATTCCCACGCCTGACTTATGCAGAAGCGATGGGACGCTATGGCTCCGACAAGCCGGACGTACGTTTTGGCATGGAGCTCACGGATGTATCTGACCTCGTGGCATCCAGCGACTTTAAAGTATTTGCAAGTGTCGTTGCAGGCGGCGGTCAGGTAAAAGCGATCAATGCAAAAGGCTGCGGTCATTATTCCCGCAAAGAAGCAGACGACCTGCAAAAATTCGCGAACCGCTATGGTGCAAAAGGCTTGGCTTACATCGGCTTCCAAGGCGGCGAAGTAAAAGGTCCAATCGCGAAGTTCTTTAAAGAAGAAGAGATCGCGGAGCTGAAAAAACGCCTGTCTGCAGAAGATGGCGACTTGCTCCTGTTCGTAGCAGACAAACCAAAAGTGGTTGCAGATGCGCTGGGCGCTCTGCGCTCCAAGCTGGGTGCAGAACTTGGCCTCATCGACCACAGCAAATTTGCTTTCCTGTGGGTCGTAGACTTCCCGTTGGTTGAATGGGATGAAGAAGCAAAACGCTACGTGGCGCTGCACCATCCGTTCACACGTCCGAAAGACGAAGACCTGCACCTGTTCGATACGGATCCAGGCCAAATCCGTGCACAGGCATACGACATGGTACTCAACGGCTATGAGCTTGGCGGCGGTTCCATGCGGATCTTCAAGCGCGATGTCCAAGAGAAAATGTTCAAAGCGCTCGGCTTTACACAAGAAGAAGCTCGTGAGCAATTTGGTTTCCTGCTCGATGCTTTCGATTACGGCACACCACCACATGGCGGTATCGCCCTTGGTCTGGACCGCTTGATCATGCTGCTGGCTGGACGTACGAACCTGCGTGAAGTAATCGCGTTCCCGAAAACAGCGAGTGCAACCGACCTGATGGTAAACGCACCAGATGTCGTAGCACCAAGACAGCTGTCCGATCTGCATATCGCAACGACTGTAGAAGAAAAGGTAGAAGCGTAAGCGACTTGCACAACCGCATGACGATTTGATACAGTGGTAATACTAAAAAGAAGCCCTGAGATGTACGTGAAATCCGATAGTTTTGAGCCACAAAGTTTGTTTAGGGAGTTTTTCGTCCGCAACTGTAAAGGCATGCCTCCATCGAGTGGACGTCTGTAATGGTTGGGCAAGACACCCACCTGCGATGAGCAGGTTCAAAACTAAGGAGCTACACGGCATAATGGGGCTCCTTTTTTCGCTGGAATCCTACTTTTCCGATGGATTATAATTTCGCGGATGAAATGAAAGGTGACAAGAAGATGCTCCATCAATTTTCTCGTTGTGAATTGGCCTTCGGTCCCGAAGGTTTGGAAAAAATGAAAAATAGCCGCGTTGCGGTATTAGGTATAGGCGGAGTGGGATCATTCACGGTTGAGGCATTGGCCCGCACAGGCGTAGGCAAGCTTGTAATGGTTGACAAGGATGTCGTGGATATTACAAACATCAACCGTCAGATTCATGCTACACTAAATACCGTCGGGCAAAAAAAGGCGGAGCTGATGAAGGAACGAATCGCCGCGATTAATCCGGAGTGCGAGGTCGTTACCTTGAACATGTTCTTTACAGCGGAGACCGCCGATGAATTTTTCGCGCATGAAGTGGATTACATCGTAGATGCCATGGATACCATGTCCGCGAAGCTTTATTTGATCAAAGAAGCGAAACGACGCAACATTCCCATTATCTCCAGCATGGGAGCGGCCAACAAAATGGATCCAACCCGTTTCGAGGTAGCCGATATCTCTCAAACGAGCTACGATCCGATCGCCAAGGTGATTCGTCGTGAGCTGCGCAAGGCTGGGATCTACAAAGGGGTAAAAGTGGTCTATTCCCGTGAGATTCCGGTGACCGTCCGCTCAGATGTACGTGAACAAATCGTTTCCAATCCGGATTCACCCATTAGCAAAGTGCGGCAGCCTCCAGCAAGCAACGCCTTTGTCCCTTCCGTAGCTGGATTGATTCTGGCAAGTGTCGTTGTGCGTGATCTGTTGGACTGGCAGCCGATAAAAGGATAGTGACCTATGGATGATCTTTTCACGTTTGCCTACGACCAGCAGGGTGGAGGCAAACAAAAGCCATTGGCTGCCCGCATGCGCCCCCAATCGATTCAAGAGGTCATCGGGCAGTCTCACATTCTCGCTCCAGGTAAACTATTGCGACGTGCGATTGAAGCCGACCAAGTATCTTCGCTGATCTTTTACGGACCGCCTGGAACGGGGAAAACCACTTTAGCCAAAGTCATTGCGAGGTCGACGCGGTCCCATTTTTCAGAATTGAATGCGGTCACGGCTGGCGTCGCAGACATCCGGAAAGTGGTGGAAGCAGCCAAAGAGAGGCTTGTCATGGACAATCAGCGAACCACGCTGTTTGTCGACGAGATCCATCGCTTCAACAAATCCCAGCAGGACGCTCTTCTGCCTTATGTAGAAGAAGGGACGATTATTTTGATTGGAGCGACCACGGAAAATCCTTTTTTTGAGGTGAATCCGGCCTTGCTGTCCCGCTCGCAGATTTTTTCACTACAGTCGTTGACGCACGAAGAATTGGGTCAAGTGATGGAGAGAGCGTTAACGGATGAAGTAAACGGACTGGGAGAGCTTCGGGTCTCTCTGACACCAGAAGCTTCTGAGCATTTGATCCATTACGCAGAAGGCGATGCCAGGAGATTGTTGAATGCCTTGGAGCTGGCTGTTACCACGACGCCTGCAGGTTCCGACGGGCGTGTGACGATTACCCTGGATGTCGCGGTAGAGTCTATCCAGCGAAGAGCTGTTCGTTATGACAAGAGCGGAGACAACCACTACGATACGATCTCCGCTTTCATCAAATCCATCCGCGGCTCTGATCCGGACGCAGCCTTGTATTGGCTTGCACGAATGATCGATGCGGGAGAGGATCCGCGCTTTATTTCCCGCAGGCTTGTCATTTCTGCTTCGGAGGACATTGGCAATGCCGATCCGCAAGCCATCGCAGTCGCTACCGCCTGTTTTCAAGCAGTGGAATTGGTTGGCATGCCGGAAGGACGGATCCCACTGGCACAAGCGACGACCTACCTGGCTACAGCTCCGAAAAGCAATGCCGCATACAATGGAATCAATGCAGCCTTGGACCGGATCAGAAACGATGGTCACAAGGCAGTCCCGATCCATTTGCGCGACGCGGCCTACAAGGGTGCTGCCAAGCTGGGGCATGGAAAGGGCTACAAGTACCCGCATGATTACCCATATGGGTATGTCCCGCAGCAATATTTGCCAGATGGTGTGAACTATTCGTTTTACCTGCCAAAAGACCATGGCTACGAAAGGCATATCAAACGATTTCAGGAAGAGCGAAAAAAACTGGATGACCGGGGATTGCCACAAAAAAACTCCCCCGAATAGAGGGAGAGCTTTTCGTCAGGTACGGACATCTCCGCCTGGCTTATTTGGCAGATCGCCATTTTCATTCGGCTGCTTGCTCTGCTCGGTGGCACCGTAGCGGGCTTTGTGAGCGATGGTTCCTGCCGGCTGATCGTACAAGGTATTGGACGGGTGGTTCTTCCCCCGTTCTGAACCCTTATTTGTCGCCATGTGACTTCACCCCCATGGATGCTAGTTTGTCCCGACACGCCCAAGTCATGTAGGGGCTGGCGGGGGGAAAAGATTTGTATAGAGGAGAGATTGTTACGTGAAGATTTCTACGAAAGGGCGTTATGGGCTCACGATTATGATGGAGCTGGCCAACCGTAACGGTGAAGGGCCGACTTCCTTGCGCAGCATCGCCCAGCGTCATGATTTGTCAGAGCATTATTTGGAGCAATTGATCGCGCCACTGCGCAATGCTGGACTAGTAAAAAGTATTCGCGGTGCTTACGGTGGATATGTCCTTGCCAAGCAGCCAGAAGAAATTTCGGCTGGCGATATTATCCGTGTGCTGGAAGGTCCGATTAGTCCTGTAGAGTTCGCGGAAGAGGAAGATCCAGCAAAACGCTACCTGTGGCTGCGCATTCGCGACAGCATTTCCGCTGTACTCGATTCGACTTCCCTGCAAGACCTGATTACGTTTGAGGATGACGGTCGTTCGGACAGCTACATGTTTTACATTTGACCTATCGTCAAATGATTAATGAGCAGAAGGTGACACCCGTGTCTGACATGATGTACTTTGATCACGCCGCCACTACCCCGGTGCATCCACGGGTATTGGAGGCTATGACCCCATACTTGACGCAAGTGTTTGGCAATCCGTCCAGCGTTCATGGCTTCGGTAGAGAAGCACGCAAAGCTTTGGAGCAGGCGAGGGATCAGATTGCTGCTTTCATGGATGCCGATCCCCAGTCGCTCATCTTTACTGGCAGCGGGACAGAAGCAGATAACCTGGCGATTATCGGAGGAGCGATGGCACAGCGGGAACGCGGCCGTCATATCATCACCTCCCAAATTGAGCATCACGCCGTTTTGCATGCGTGCGAATACTTGGAGCAGGAAGGCTTCGAGGTGACGTATCTTCCGGTGGATGAGACAGGTTCCGTGCGATTGGCTGATCTGAAGGAGGCTGTTCGACCGGATACTGTGCTCGTATCCATCATGTACGGCAACAACGAGGTAGGCACGATTCAACCGATTGAGGAGATCGGTACGTTTTTGCGTGAAAAAGGCATTCTTTTTCATACCGATGCTGTACAAGCCTTTGGGGTACTGCCTATTCGCGTGCGGCAGCTCCCTGTGGATATGCTCTCTGTGTCTGCCCATAAGATCAATGGACCCAAGGGAGTAGGAGCGCTGTATCTGGCGAAAAAAGTTCCGATCGAACCGATCCTGCATGGAGGCTCCCAAGAGCGGAACCGGAGAGCAGGGACAGAAAACCTCGCGGGAATCGTCGGATTTGCAGAAGCTACAAAGGTGACCGAAGAGGAAATGGACGACCGTGTCTCCAAATACAAGCGAATGAAAGAAGAAATGCAGGCGGTTTGGAAGGAAGCGGGGATTGCTTACCAGGTCAATGGTCACCCCGAAATGGTCATGCCGCATGTTTTCAATGTCAGCTTTGTCGGCGTACATACAGAGACGATGCTGATGAACCTGGATTTGGTTCATATCGCTGCATCGAGTGGATCTGCATGTACGTCTGGCTCGCTCGAGCTGTCCCATGTTTTGAAAGCCATGCATCTGGAGGACAGCGTCTCGCACTCTGCCATTCGCTTTAGCTTTGGTATCACGAATACCGTGGAAGAAGCTCGCCGTGCAGCAGACGCTGTTGCCAAAATCGTACAGCGACTGGTCAAGCGCGCATAAAAGAATGGATTGGTATAGAGAAAGAGGATGGAAACCGTTTGGGAGGAAGCTGCCCGAGCGGTTTTTTTGCATGTACCTGGTAGGTGAAGAACCATGCCATTCTGTAAACAAAAACATATTCTAAAGAAAATGACAGTGAGCAGGGGGAGGATATGCACATACGAGATGCAGCCTCAGCGAGACGGAAGCTACTTGTGCCATCAGGCTGTCCCGATATTTTTCCAGGCAACAATCAAGGCCAATTCCTGCAAACCGAAGTGTACTATTACTGTGCTTTGGCCAGTGGCAGTACCCGTTATTTTACGGACCACGACCGTCTGATTGAATACCAGTCTTCACTCATTCTCGATCCGCAGCAAGTGTCCTATATGAATCTTTTTGTCAATGGCATGCTCCAGCCTCCCATTCTGTATGAAGTGAGGAGGGGACTTTTGCTTCTCAAGACAACGGATGTACCCCAGTCCGGAGTCATGATTATGCTGCAATTTGTAAAGATTCTTTTGCCTAATCCGTGAGAGACCAACACCGGATCATTTTGTGCTGAAAAAATAGGAGCTGCATCAGCGGCACTTGTCCACACGCTTTCAGCAAGTCCTCATACAATACAGTATGGATGAGGGAAAGGAGGAGAGTTTCACATGGCACTTGAAATCATGAAAATTGTCGTAGGGGCTACCACTGTCACAAATGTGGTACCGACGGCGACTCGTCTGTTTTATCAGGTTCCCGCTTTGACTACTGGTCCGACGACGTTGAGCATCGACGCAGCTGATTTTCTCCAGGACGATGGAAACGCGGCAACCACTCTGCCTACCTTGGATGCGAACAACAGCTACTACAACGTGTTCATTAATGGCGTTTTGCAAATGAGCGGCCTTTCCGTATATACACCAGGAGCAACAGGAGTAGGGAGTCTTGCCATTACTGTGCCTACAGGGGAAAGCATTTCTGAGGATACAGTCGTGGTGCTGGAAATTGTCAGCTACGCTCCAACTTCGACTACGACGATTACGGGGTAAAGAAAAAGCAAAAACCGTTTGGGAAAACAAGCCCGAACGGTTTTTTTGTAGAAATTCTCTTGACGATCGAAGCTACGCCTTTTTGCGCCATGCGTACAGGAATGTCAGTAGAGGCGATAGCCACAGGTACATGACGTAAGGCAGGTATTCCAAAGTAGAGACGTGCAGGGTCGTGCTAAAAAAGGCACCGCTGACTCCCCAAGGGATGAGCGGATTGACGAGCGTGCCGCAGTCCTCCAGCGTACGGGACAGTCTTCGGCCTTCCATCTTCCGAGCTACGAATGCTTCTCGAAACATTTGCCCAGGCAGAAGGATAGAAAGATATTGTTCCCCTGTCAGCACATTAACGAGGATGGAGGAAGAGCCAGCCAGGCCAACCAATTCCGCGTCTCTACGTATACGCTTGATCAGGCCGCTAAATAGAGCATCGAAAACGCCGCTGCTCTGCAGGATGCCTCCGAGGGACAGCGCAATCAGAATGAGGGCAATGGACCAGGTCATCGACAGAAGGCCGCCCCGGTTCACGATAGCTGTCACCGCTTGGTTAGGAATGTCGAGGGTAAAGCCGTTTTGCATGACGTTCATCCAGGTCACCGGGGAATAGACGCCTTGCATCCACGCTGCCGTAGCAATACCGCTGACAATCCCGAAAACGAGTGTAGGGAGAATCGGCTTTCGCAGCGCGGAGCAGACGAGCACGACGAGAGCCGGCAACAGGGTTCCGAGCCCTAAAGCAAAGTGCTGCTCCAGAGCGATTCGGATCTGGGAAATGGCATTCATATCAACTTCAACCGTTCGCCCCTGCATTCCGAAAAACAACGCGGTCAAGACGAGCGCGGGGATCGACGTGTTCATCATGAATTTAATATGCGAGGCCAGGCTGACGTCTGCCATGGCTGCCGCGAAGTTGGTCGTATCCGAGAGCGGAGACATTTTGTCCCCAAAGCAAGCCCCGCAAATGATCGCGCCGGCAGTCAGCAGCGGGTCCAAGCCGAGGGCAGTTGAGACGCCCATCAAAGCCACACCGATGGTACTGAGCGTTGTAAAAGAGCTCCCCGTCACACTGGATACGATAATCGTCAAAAACAGGGTACTGATCGTAAAGTATTCAGGGGAGATCACGGAAATCCCGAGATTTAGGATAGTTGGGACGGTTCCACTCATCATCCAGACACCGATCAGGATGCCAATCAGGCAGAGGATGAGCATGGGAGCGATGGCAGACTGGATGCCTTTGATCAGTCCATCCTCCATTTGCTTCCAGGAGACTCCAAAAAAGCGCAGTAGGGTAGCAGCTACGATCGTTGCCCCCAGGAGCGGCATATGAGGCTCTACTTTACCAAAAAACAGGGCAGGAAAGAGGATCCCAAATATAGCAAGCAGCACCCAAATGCTTTGGGCAAAAGATACAGATTTGTTGTTCATGCTGAAAACTCCTCGTAGATGGTAGGTTCACTTTTCCGCTTCTTTGCTTTTGTGCTTTTGTGCGTTTAAGTGAGCTAGAGGTACTTTATCCCGATTTGCTAGATTCGTCAACGAATTCCGCTGTATTCGTAATCGTAAAAAAATACGGAGTAATGAGCCATTTTGTCTGTGGTGATCCGTTCTAATTGTGGTTGATTCTGGAAAGTGGTACACTTATGCTTGGCAGGCTATGACAATAGAACTACTGCTCCGATCAGACTAATCTGCTCGCGCTCAATGCAGCGATTGAAGCAGCACGCGCTGGTGAGCAGGGACGGGGTTTCATCCGCGAGCGAAAGCTTCCAGCAGATCTTGATCGCCGTCCAGGATGTAAGCCATCAGGTCAATCGAATGAACGAAGCGGCTCAGACGATCCATCGCGATACCGAAAAGCTGGTAGGAAACTCGGATCGCATCGCGAGGCTCGCCGAAACGGCTGCCCATGACACCCAAGAGGTAGCAACTGCGTCCGAAGAGCAGACCGCGACAACAGAAGAGATGTCTGCTGCTGCGGAAAACTTGGCGCAAATGGCAGAGCGGTTGTCAGAACAGATAAAACGATTTACAATTTAACAAGCGTTTACTGGTAGAATCCACTTTGGTTGAAAGTGGATTTTTTCCTTCCCAACGGGTATTAAGACGAAAAAGAACTGGGCAAGGAGGAAGCAAGATGGACGAGCAGCAATCAATTTCCTTGTTTGCTGAAAACTACATTCGGGGATTTGTCACCCAAGAAATTTTTTACAACGAGGAAACATGGTACGGTGTTATCCGTCTAAAGATAGAAGAGACAACGGAAGCCATCAAGGATTCGGAAGTCGTCATCGTAGGGAATTTTCCAAAGCCACATCCGGATGAGCTCTATACGTTTTACGGGGACTGGAAAACACATGCGCGCTTTGGGCAGCAGTACGTGGCCAGACGCTATGAGCGGGAGACACCCAAAACGATTGCAGGGGTCGAACGCTATTTGGCGAGCGGGCTTTTTCAAGGCATCGGAAAAAAGATGGCGAAGCGCATCGTTGAGCAGCTCGGAGTGGACGCTTTGACCATCATCGCGGACTTTCCGGAGAGGCTGGCAGAAGTGCAAGGGATCTCCGAATCGAGGGCCAAGATCATTTATGAATCGGTGATTGAGCATCGTTCGCTGGAGAGTGCGATGGTGTTCCTGTACGATTTTGGCATCGGTGTCAACATGGCGCTGCGCATTTACCAGACCTACAAGCTGGAAACGATGACAGTGCTCAAGGAAGAGCCGTATCGTCTGATTGAGGATGTCCAAGGCATCGGTTTTAAACGGGCGGATGATATTGCGCGTTCAACGGGGATTGCCGCTTCTTCAGAAGAGCGGGTAAAAGCAGCAGCCTTGTTTACGCTGCAGGAGGCGTCCTATTCGGAAGGACACGTGTATCTGCCTGTGGACGAGCTTTGCGAAAAAACGATGAGGCTTTTGGACGAGTGTGGCGGGCATGCATTTGCGGCCGATGAGATTACTCAGGCTGTCGAAGCGCTGTTTATCGCTACAAAGATTGCCTGGGAAGACGATCGGGTTTATTTGCCCTCCCTGTTTTTCGCAGAGCTTGGACTGGCAAAGAGACTGCGGCATTTCTCCGAGCGTGATCAATTTGCTTCCTTTCCTACCTCCGAGTTCTACAGAGCCATCGGAGCGGTGGAGGATGAGCTGGCCATTACGTATGCACAGACGCAGCGTGACGCGATCCAGCAGGCGATTACATCTGGACTGATGCTGTTGACTGGGGGACCTGGTACAGGGAAAACGACTGTGATCAGAGGGATCTGTCGCGTGTTTTCTCAGCTGCATGGTTTGTCGCTGGACCTCAAAAAGTATGGAGAGGACAATCCGTTTCCTATTTTGCTCGTGGCCCCTACTGGCCGTGCAGCCAAAAGGATGACGGAGACGACTGGACTTCCTGCGATGACGATCCACCGACTGCTCGGCTATAAAGGCGAAAGCTTTGAGCATGACGCGGAGCATCCGATCCAGGGACGCCTGTTGATCATTGATGAAATGTCCATGGTGGATATCTGGCTGGCAAACCAGCTTTTCAGGGCGATCCCGGATGATATGCAAATTATTATGGTGGGTGACCCTGATCAGCTGCCGTCTGTGGGGCCAGGAAACGTGCTGCAGGACATGATCCGCTCGGGATTGCTGCCGCTGGTTCAACTGACCGAGATCTACCGTCAGGCGGAAGAGTCCACAATTATCCGGCTTGCGCATGATGTGCGAAAAGGAAATGTACCGGCGGATTTACTGCACACGACACCGGATCGGCGATTTTTCACAAGTTCGCCACAAGATGTGCCGGAAGCAGTGAAACAAATTTGCTCGGGGGCCGTAAAGAAAGGGTATACGGCAAAAGATGTACAAGTCTTGGCCCCTATTTATAAAGGAAGTGCCGGTGTTAACAAGTTGAATGAAGAGTTGCAGGAGCTGTTTAATCCAAAGACAGCCCAAAAGCGGCAAGTGACGTTTGGAGAAACGGCTTTCCGCACGGGTGACAAAGTCCTGCAACTGGTGAACAATGCCGAAGAACAGGTGTTCAACGGTGACATGGGTGAGATTGTTGCGATTTTTTTCCCGAACGAAAACGCAGAGAACGAAGAGATGCTGGTCGTATCCTTTGACGGCCGGGAAGTAACATACAAGCGCTCCGCGTATCATCAGCTGACGCTGGCGTACTGTTGCTCCGTTCATAAGTCACAAGGGAGCGAATTTCCGATCGTAGTCATGCCGTTCGTAAAAAGCTATTACCGAATGCTTCGGCGCAAGCTTGTCTATACAGGGATTACCCGAAGCAAATCCTTCCTCATCATGTGCGGCGAGCCGGATGCATTTCGTGCGGCAGTGGAAACAGATGAAGAGGGCGTGCGATACAGCTATCTTGAGGAACGGCTTCGGCAAGGGTAGGTTTGGAACCTTTTGCGTCGAATGACCCCCGTCCAATCGCCAGATACTAAAAGGGCGGAAGGGGGAAATCCCACATGCGCAAGGCATTGGATGTAGTCGGCTTGCCCGTCGTTTGCCTGCAAACAGGAGAGACGATTGGTACCGTCCGTGACATTCTTTGTGACTCCAGCTGGTATGTACGCGGAGTCTTGCTGAGCGAGCAGGGTTGGTTCCATTCAGGTACCTACATTCCTACCGAACGTATACACGCGGTAGGGGAGTCCTGCCTTACCGTATCGGGTAAAGACGCGATTACGCCCTTGCCTCATCTCGCCGGTCTGGAACCTGTCGGCTTCGTGACGGGAAAGACGAAACTAAAAGGAAAAGCGGTTATTACCGCTTCCGGTGAACTCCTGGGCAGATTGGAAGACGTTTACTTTTCTGCGAACTGGGAGAAACTTGTAGGGTACGAACTGTCTTATGGCTGGTTTGCGGACATAACCGAAGGCCGAAAACGCCTCTATGCGCCGCCTACCGTTATCGTCGGGGAGGAAAACCTGATCGTGCCGGACTAATGGTTCGTAGCCAGGCGTGAAAGGGAGGAAAGCGTAATGCGTGTCATTTGCCCGAACTGCAGTTCCAAAGATGTAGGAAAAATTGGTACCAATCAGTACTACTGCTGGAATTGCTTTATAGAGATGAGCGTGACTAACGAGCAGATCGCCTCTGTCTACCAGGTGGAGGAAGATGGGTCGTTGCACTCGCTCAATGATCTGTTTATCGAGGATCAAACGGTTAGCGCTCAACTGAATATGTAATTTCACTGAGCGACTAAAACAACTGGAGGTGGCACGCTTGGTAGTAAGAAGCCTGTTGCGCGTCCTTGCCACAAGCGGTATCGTGGCAATCATTGGCTATTTGATGGCTCCGCGCCGACGCAGTCGATTCGCATTCAAATGGAACCGAATGCCTTTCTCCATGCGCGACATGCAGCGTATGATGAAAACAGGGCGCAAACTGATGCGTGCCGTTGCCAGGTAACCTAGATGAAACGATCCAAAAGCTGACGCCTGTCATTTCGGGTGTCAGTTTTTTTGTCGTTTCATTTATCGCAGAAAAAAGACACCTCCTGCATCCGCACCGACTATCCTGTAAGATGGCCGCTGCTCCGCGAGAGGTGTCTTTGGTTATTTATAGGTTAGATGCAGCGGGGATAGCCAGCTTACGATTGTTCTGCCAATCGCTTTTGCTTCTGGCTCTTCATGCGACCCGTCAGCAGTACGCCAACTACGATGGCTACGATGAACACCCATTTCACCCAAGGATAAGCGGCGAAGAAGGGGGCCAGGAATTTTTCCGAGGTAACCATGCTCGCTGCCGTATAAGCCAATACCGCAGAACCGATGTAGATGACGATCGGGTATTTCTCCATGAACTTCAGAATCATGGTACTTCCCCACACCATGATCGGAACGCTGATGACCAAACCGATAATCACCATCAGGAAGTCGCCATGGGCAGCACCTGCAACCGCGATCACGTTATCCAGACCCATCACCGTATCTGCGACGATAATCGTCCAGACCGCCGCTCCCAAACTGCTGCTTGCTTTCATGTTTTCATGACTGTCATCCTGTACGAGCAGCTTCAGCGAGATCCATACGAGGATCAATCCACCGACGAGCATCAGACCAGGAATTTTCAGCAACCAAACGACTGCCATAGTCGCCAATGCACGAATGACAATGGCACCGACCGTTCCCCAAATAATTGCCTTTTTCTGTTGATGTGCGGGAAGATTTCGAGCGGCCATCCCGATGACAATCGCGTTGTCGCCCGCTAAAACCAAGTCGATGACGACAATGGCAAGCAGCGCCGACCAAAACTCAGGGGTAAACAATAGATCCATTTCTCTTCCTCCTCGTCCTTGGAAAGTAAAAATCCTCCGGCCGTTTTCTTGATACCTCCTATAGTTTGCTGCAGAGGGGGAAAAAGAAAACGACCTTTCCCTGGACAGGCAAAGGTCGTGAAACAAACAGAAAAAGACCTTTACCTGTTAGGCAAAGGTCTTGCTTACAACATAAGGTACATGTTGCCAACATAGCCGGGGATTTCTCCCGTAATGACGACTATGTTGCGAAAAAGCTACTCCCCTTTGGAGATATCCACTTGTAATATCATACTACTTCGATGATTCCGATGTGTCAATAGGGTACATGATTTTTGTGCGGCTGAGCCATTCTATTAGATACGGAAAGGAAGGGAGGTCTGTCAGCATGGATGAACTCCGGCGCAGTCGCCTGTTCGCCGCCGCCATTTGGCTCATTGCCCTGTTGATCATCGCCAACTTGCTGTGGCTGCTGCGACCTGTCTTGTCACAGGTGTTTCATTTATTGGAGGAAGTCCTGGTCCCCGTTCTGGTCGGCCTGATTATCGCGTATTTGCTCCATCCCATTGTGCAGCTGCTGGAGAGGCGCAGAGTTCCGAGGCTCATGGCTGTATTGCTTATCTACGGTTCCTTTGTGCTCATAATTGCTATCGGCGTCGTCAACGCCATCCCGATTTTTACGAAACAGCTGGTGGAGCTGTCCGATGATCTGCCGAGGCTATCTGAATGGTATTACAAATGGATGAGCGAATGGGAAGCACATAAATATTTTTTGCCTGACAGCATCTCGCACGGGGTGGATCGCGTTATTATACAGTCGCATGAGAATATGTCGCGTTCCGTCACGCAGCTGGTAAACAACGCCCGCAACTCAATCGGTAAGGTGCTTGCGTATGCCGTTGTTCCGTTTATCGCCTTTTATTTGCTGAAGGATATGAAGCAGCTGCATGAAGCGGGAATGTCAGTCGTGCCTCGGGCATACCGCAAGCAGGTTCTCGCGGTATTGCGCGACATCAACGAATCTCTGGGAAACTACATACACGGTCAAATGACGGTAGCGATTATCGTTGGCGTATTTGCTTACCTGGGATACTGGCTGGTCGGAATGCCTTATCCGTTTGTCCTCGCAGCTTTTGTCTGCTTGACGAACATCATTCCGTACATAGGGCCTTTGATCGGTGCAGCGCCTGCAGTCGTAGTGGCCTTGACCATTTCAACCAAGATGCTCCTGCTTGTGCTTTTGATCAATATTGTGATTCAGGTCGTGGAGGGGAATATCTTGTCGCCCAATATCGTGGGGCGTTCCCTACACCTGCATCCGCTGCTCATTATCATGGCACTCTTGGCAGGGGAGGCCATTGGTGGTGTCATTGGCTTGATCGTGGCTGTACCTGTGCTGGCCGTTTGCAAAGTGATTATCAGTCGAGTGGCTTTGATGTTGCATGAAAGTTGACAGTGATCGCCTAAAAAATTTATAATACGAACAAAGCAATACTGCATTGATCAATGAGGGAACGAGTACGTTGCAGCCCTTCTACAGAGAGGACGCTCCACGGTTGAGAGAGCGCCCAGAAGAAGTGCGACAGAAGGCTACTCCTAAGACCGGGCAAAAACCGGCGGCTTGGCACCGTTAAAAGCCGGAAAGCGACAGGTATTTTGGCTCTTTGTTTAAGAGCATGGTGTATGCCTGTAAGCAGGGTGGTACCGCGAGAAAAACAGTTCTCGTCCCTGAGGGGATGGGGGCTTTTTTTATTTTTCTTTAGAGGAGAATGTAAATGAAGAAACTGACAGGCAATCAAATTCGCCGGATGTTCTTGGACTTCTTTGTGGAAAAAGGACATCGAATTGAACCGAGCGCTCCCTTGGTTCCGATCGACGATCCTTCCTTGCTGTGGATCAACAGCGGTGTGGCGACTCTCAAAAAATATTTTGACGGCCGCATCATCCCGGACAACCCACGCATCACCAACTCGCAAAAATCCATTCGTACCAACGACATCGAAAACGTTGGACGCACGGCTCGTCACCATACGTTTTTCGAGATGCTGGGGAACTTCTCCATCGGCGACTACTTCAAAGAAGAAGCAATCGAGTGGGCATGGGAATTCTTGACCAGTCCAAAATGGATCGGCTTTGATCCAGAGCTGCTTTCCGTTACCATTCACCCAGAGGACGAGGAAGCTTTCGAATACTGGAATAAAAAAATCGGCGTACCGGAAGAGCGAATCGTTCGTCTGGAAGGCAACTTCTGGGATATCGGCGAAGGCCCAAGCGGTCCGAACACGGAAATTTTCTACGATCGTGGTGAGGCGTTCGGAAATGATCCAAGTGATCCTGAACTCTACCCAGGCGGTGAAAACGAACGCTATCTGGAAGTTTGGAACCTGGTGTTCTCCCAGTTCAACCACAATCCAGACGGCACGTATACACCACTGCCGAAGAAAAACATCGATACCGGTATGGGTCTTGAGCGCATGGCTTCCATCATTCAAGGGGTGGACAACAACTTTGAGACAGACCTGTTGTTCCCGCTGATCGAGGAAACCAGCAAGATCTCCGGTGTGGCATACAAGACAAGCCCTGAAATGGACGTTGCCCTGAAAGTTGTCGCTGACCACGCTCGTACGGTTGTGTTTGCAATCGGTGACGGTGCACTTCCTTCCAACGAAGGTCGTGGCTATGTTATCCGCCGCCTGCTTCGCCGTGCCGTTCGCATGGGTAAGAAACTGGGAGTGGAAAAACCGTTCCTGTACAGCCTGACAGCTACAGTCGGTACCATGATGGGCGAATTCTACCCAGAAGTGGTGCAAAAACGCGAATTCATTGAAAAAGTCATTCGTGCCGAGGAAGAGCGTTTCCACGAGACGTTGAACGATGGACTGGCGATCCTCTCCGACATGGTGAAGAACGCGAAAGCAGCAGGCAAAACGCAGCTTTCCGGACAAGATGTGTTCAAAATGTACGATACGTATGGATTCCCTGTGGACCTGACAGAGGACTTTGCGGATGAGCAGGGACTGACCGTTGACCGAGATGGCTTCGATCAAGCGATGGAAGAACAGCGTGAGCGCGCTCGTGCAGCTCGTCAGGATGTAGACAGCATGCAGATCCAGGGCGGTCCTTTGTCCGAGCTGACGGTTACGAGCCAATTTGTTGGTTATACTGAATTGGTAGCGACAGGTAAAGTAGAAGCGATTATTTTCGAAAACCAACTGACAGAGGAAGCGGAGGAAGGCCAGACCGTTCAAGTCGTTCTGAGCCAGACACCGTTCTATGCGGAGAGTGGCGGACAGATCAACGATGAAGGCTATCTGATCTCCGATTCCGTAAAAGCACGTGTAACCGACGTACAAAAAGGTCCTAAAGGCCAAAACGTACACTCTGTTACGGTGGAAGCGGGCACACTGCGCAAAGGCGATGAAGTACGCGCAGAGGTGAATCGCGAAGCACGTCTGGCGATCACCAAGAACCACACGGCTACACACCTGTTGCACCAGGCTTTGAAAGACGTACTGGGCACGCATGTTAACCAGGCTGGTTCTTTGGTTGCTCCTGAAAGACTGCGTTTTGACTTTACACACATCAGCGCTATCACAGCAGAAGAGCTGGAGCGCATTGAAGCGATCGTCAACGAAAAAGTGTGGGAAAATCTCGCTGTCGAGATTTCCAACAAAGCGATTGCAGAAGCAAAAGCAATGGGTGCTATGGCTTTGTTTGGCGAAAAATACGGGGACATCGTACGCGTGGTAAAAGTGGGCGACTACAGCCTGGAGCTGTGCGGTGGCTGCCATGTAAGCAACACGGCAGAGATCGGACTATTCAAGCTCGTGAGCGAAAGCGGCATCGGTGCAGGCACTCGCCGTATCGAAGCGGTAACCGGTCGCGGTGCTTATCAGTTCCTGAACCAGCAGTTTACTACGCTGAAGGAAGTTGCACATGCTCTGAAAGCTCCAGTTATTGCAGAAGCTCCTGCACGTGTAGAAGGTCTGCAGCAGCTGCTGAAAGAGGCACAGCGTGAGAACGAATCACTGCGCGCGAAGCTGGGTAATATCGAAGCGGCTTCCTTGACCGATCAGCTTAAGCAAGTAGATGGCATGAACGTGCTGGCTGCACGCGTATCCGCAGTCGATATGGACAACCTGCGCGGCATGGTGGACGAGCTGAAAAACAACCTGGGCTCGGCCGTGATCGTTCTCGGTGCAGTAGACGGTGACAAGGTGAACCTCGTAGCAGGGGTCACCAAAGATCTGATGGATCAAGGCATTCATGCCGGTAAGATCATCAAGGAAGTCGCGACTCGTTGCGGCGGTGGCGGCGGTGGCCGTCCTGACATGGCACAGGCAGGCGGGAAAGATCCATCCAAGCTTCAGGAAGCACTGGATGCAGTAGCTGAGTTCGTGAAAACGCAAGCAGTGGCGAAATAACACAGCCAAAGTGTAAAATTTGCGCGATCTACAAGGAGTAGAGTCGAGCAAGGTCGAATACAATGGGTAGCAAGAAGCCAGTAAGGTACAAGTCTCAAAGGAAATCGAGGTGTTGATTGTGAGTTCGTTGGATAATACCATGAAGTTCACGGTGCCAAAGGAAGCAAATGCGGCGGAAGTGCAAGAGACGTTGACAGAGGTGTACAAAGCCCTTCAGGAAAAGGGATACAACCCGATCACCCAGATCGTCGGTTACTTGCTCTCTGGCGATCCGGCGTTTATCCCACGCCACAACAACGCGCGCAGCCTGATTGGCAAATTGGAACGGGACAAAATCATAGAAGAGTTGGTGACCGTTTACTTGTCAGAGCGCAAGTAAGCCTGCTTATATGACACGATTAATGGGTTTAGATGTTGGCGACAAAACGATTGGAGTAGCAGTCAGTGATGAGCTTGGTTGGACGGCCCAAGGGGTAGAGACGATCAAACGGCAATCCAAAGCAAAGGATTTTGCCCGCTTGCAGGAGCTGATTGCCCAGTATCAGGTTGGAGCCATCGTGGTTGGCTTGCCGAAGAATATGAACGGCACGATCGGCCCCCGTGCGGAATTGTGCCAGTCATTCGGCAAGCTTCTGCAGGAGAAGACCTCTCTTCCTGTCCACATGTGGGATGAAAGGTTGACGACCATGGCAGCGGAGCGTATGCTTATCTCTGCCGAGGTCAGTCGCCAAAAGCGAAAGACGGTAATAGACAAAATGGCGGCCACATTGATCCTACAAGGATATTTGGACGCAAAATCGAGGTGACCACAATGACTGAAGAGATGAACGAAGAGTTTGAAGTGGGCGATGTGATTGCCCTGACAGAAGAAGGTACCGAGGAGCCTCGTGACTTTAGGATCATGTACATCTTTGACATCGAAGATCGCAGCTATTTGGTGCTTGTACCCGTCGATCAAGAAGAGGAAGAGGAATACGAAGTTCACTTCCTGCGCTATGATGGTACAGACATGCTGCAGCCGATCGAAGACGACGAAGAGTGGGAGCAAGTCGAAGCTACCTTCGAAACGCTGATCGCGGATCTCGAGAAAGACGGTATATAAGAAAAAACGAAGGAGGACCCAGATGAGGGTCCTCTTTTTTCTACAAAAATCGCGCTTTTTTCCTGAAATATCCTATATCGTGACAAGGTAGACAACCCTCCTGTATAATGATGAGGATCGAGAGAGAAGACCCTAAAGGGAGGATTTCGAATTTGAAACCCATGTCAGTGAAGCCTGATCGCCAGGCGGATCGACCAGTTGTCATGCGACGTAGACGAGGCGGAGGTCTCTTTCGCTGGATTGTCGCTCTCTTTTTGCTGATGGTAGTGGCTGTCGGGGGAGGCAGTCTGTACATCTATCAGCAGCTGCAGCCGGTCGAAGGTGAACAAACCGCCAAAAACGTTACAATCCCCTCAGGTTCTTCCGTCCGGGACATTGGACGGTTGTTAGAGGAAGCGGGATTGATCCGAAATGCAGATATGTTCAGCTACTATGTAAAGTATAAAGGGGTGGCTCCCGAACTAAAAGCGGGAGAATACCTGTTTACCACGGGGCAGACCATCGATGCCTTGCTCCTGGATATGACGGAAGGAAAAACCGTCGTGAGTGCAAAACGCTTTACGATTCCAGAAGGCTGGAATGTGGAGCAAATCGCTGAGCATTTGGACAAGGAAGGCATTGTCGCAAAAGCAGCCTTCTTGCAGGAGGTAGACAAAGGAGAGTTCCCGGATTATCCGTTTGTCGCGCAAATTCCTGCCAGCAAGGAACGCAAGCATCGTCTGGAAGGATACTTATTTCCGGAAACGTATGAGATAAAAAAGGATGCAACAGCCCACGATGTCGTATCCAAAATGCTGGCGCAGTTCGAGAAAGAATGGAAGCCGGAATGGACGACTGAGCTGCAGCAACGTAAACTGACGGTGGATCAAGCTGTGAATCTCGCGTCTATTGTCGAGCGGGAAGTGACCGTGGATAAAGAAAGACCGCTCGTTGCCGGTGTATATTACAACCGAATCCGCGACAAATGGCCGCTGCAGGCGGATGCCACTGTGCAGTTTGTTTTGGGCAAGCAGAGGGATCGTCTGACCTTCGAGGATTTAAAGGTAAAGAGCCCGTACAATACGTATACCAACCCGGGACTGCCGCCAGGACCGATCGCGAATCCGGGGAGAGCTTCACTAGAGGCTGTCGTGAAGCCAGCCAAGCATGAGTATTTCTTCTACGTGACGAAAAAAGATGGTACATCCGAACACTATTTCTCTCGAACGCTGGAAGAGCACAATGCGAATAATGCCAAAAGCAGGGGAAACTAACCAAGTTTCCTCAGATTGTTGAGAAAGCCTTGCTTTTAAGCAGGGCTTTCTTGCTTCTAGTTGGTTCAGTGGAAAAAAGTTACTTTGTTCTTGAGAAAAAAGGATTGCCCTCCATTTTACCCCTGCTTCGCAAGGTGGAGGGCAATCTTTTTCATGTTCTGTACCGCTGCGGTCATCAGTGCCTGTTCACTGACGTTGTGCAACCCTCGCAAACGGCAATAGCGAAACCCGTGGAGCTGTTTGGCATCCGCGAAGCTTCGCTCAATCGTTTCTCTTCTTCTTTTGTAGAGCTTTTTCCCTGATTTACTTAGTCGGTTTGTACGCACCCAATCCTTGCTGTCTTCCCAGACATGTCTAGTGACCACTTTGCGGTGGTTCTTCGATCGGGTGCATTTCGAGAGGAAAGGGCAGGTTTTACAAACCTCCGGGTTTGATTTGTAATGACGGTACCCTTTGCGGTCCGTAGTGCTGTATGGCAGTTCATGATTCTGAGGGCACAAATAACTATTCGTTTCGGAGTTGTATGTAAACTGCCACTTGTGAAATAAGCCTTGAGTCGGATGGTACCTACGGTGTGCAATAACGGCAAAAATGTTTTTCTCTTTTAACTTGTTGCAAATCGGGTTTGTTAAATAGCCAGAATCTAAAGCAACAGCTTCTACTTTAAAGCCAAACCGCTCGGTTTGGCGTTCTAGGCGATCAAGATAAGGGATCGAATCATGTACGTTTCCTGGTGTAACATAGACATCCGTTATGAGATTGTATTTTGCATCCACTGTGCGATGATCCAGATAAAAAAATCCTTCGGGCTTACCCTCTCTCACCATATAACCGCTATCTGGATCTGTTGTGCTCACTTTTACTTCTTTTTGTTCAACCACTTCTTTCTCAGGTTTTAGAGCTTTTTTCCGTTGTTCTTCCGATCGATTTCCACAGCAGCATTCAGTTCATCCATATAGCTTTTGGTGTTTTGTAATACCTGCTCTTTCGTGTATTTATTCTTGTTTGCGTTGGCTTTTACATGCGTAGAGTCAGAAATAAGCATCCGCCCTCCCACCATTCTGTGACCAATGGCTTGAAGAACGATTTCATCAAAAATGTCTTGAAAGATAGTGGAATCTTTAAAGCGAACACGACGGTTTAAACTGATGGTACTGTGATCAGGCACCCGGTCCGTCAAACCCAATCCAAGAAACCAACGATAGGCCACATTGGTTTGGATTTCTTGCTCAAGACGCCTTTCCGAGCGAATGCCGTAAAAGTATCCCAAAAAGATCATTTTAAATAAAACCAATGGATCAATGGCAGGGCGCCCATTATCCTCGCAATAATAGGGCCGAACTTTTTCAAGGATAAATGAAAAGTCGATGTATTTATCTATTTTACGGAGCATGTGGTCTTGGGGGACGAGTTGCTCAATCGAAACAAATTCGTATGCGGTTTGTTTATCTTTATTTGAACGTAACATTACGATCACCTACAGTTATAGTATACTTATATTATAACACATTAACGCGGAGTCGTATTGAAATTTTTAGGTATTAAGAAAGGCTGCCGACTTTATCGACAGCCTGGGGAAACTAACCAAGTTTCCTCTGTTTTTTTGTTTGTTCGGGTGACAGACCTCGGTATAGATTTTCTATGGAGGTATGCTATAATAATTCGGTTGCATGATAGAGGAGTGAAAAGATGATTACCCATCCAGCGATAGATGACTATATTGCAGGCTTGGTTCCTGAGCGCTCGGAATTGCTTGCGCGCTTGGAAAAGGAAGCGGCTGCTGAAAATATTCCCATCGTCCAGCTGCCTGCTGCTCAGGTCATGAGGATGCTGCTTTTGCTGCACCGACCTCAGTCGATCCTCGAGGTAGGAACGGCGATCGGCTATTCTACCATTTGGCTGGCTGAAGCAGCACCTGAAGCTCGTATCGTTACTCTGGATATTGATGAGGAGCGGTTGACACGAGCTCGTGCCAATGTAGCGGAGGCGGGCGTTCAGGATCGGGTTGAAATCCTGCTGCGTGATGCTACGCTGGGTTTGCCGGACTCCTACCAATTTGATTGCTTGTTTATTGATGCTGCCAAGGGTCAATATCGGGCATTTCTCGATCTGTACCTTCCTTTACTGCGTGAGGGAGGTCTCGTAATCAGTGATAATGTTTTATTCCGCGGGCTGGTTGCTACACCGGAAGAGGCTACGAAACGTCAGCGTCCGATGATCGATAAGCTGCAGGCATTTAACAAGCATTTAGTGGAACATCCGGAGTTGGAGACCACTTTTATACCCGTAGGCGACGGTCTTGCTGGGAGCCTGAAAAAGAAGAAATAATCGTCGAGCAAAAAATCCGAGGTCGATAGTGCCTGGATGCTAAATAGGAAGGGGATATGAGGCATGCGCAACCCCGTATTGATTGGGGTAGCTGGAGGCAGTGGCTCTGGAAAGACGACCGTCGCCAGAGAATTGTTTCGCCAGTTTCAAAACGACAGTGTGACGATGATCGAGCAGGATTCTTATTACAAGAACCAAGATCATTTGAAAATGGAAGAACGTCAATTGACCAACTACGATCATCCTTTTGCTTTTGACAATGACCTGATGCTTTCCCATCTGCAGGATTTGCTGAAAGGCAAGGCGATCAAAAAGCCAATCTACGATTTTAAAGAGCATACGAGAAAAAAAGAAACGCTCCTGATTGAACCGAAGGATGTCATTATCCTGGAAGGGATGCTGATCCTAGAGGACGAGAGGATCCGCGGTCTGATGGATATCAAAGTATTCGTGGATACGGATGCGGATGTCCGGATTGTCAGAAGAATGCTTCGCGATATCGAGGAGCGGGGACGCTCGATGGAATCGGTAGTTAATCAGTATCTGAATGTCGTCCGCCCGATGCACCTTCAGTTCATTGAACCGACGAAGCGTTATGCTGACGTGATTATTCCCGAAGGCGGCTATAACCGCGTCGCGCTAGATCTTTTGTCTACGAAAATCAGCAACATTCTGCTGGAAAAACAGCAGCTGGCCAATACCTAAAGCGATTCCACCAAACACGCTGCCTTTGTCAGCGTGTTTTTTCGTGATTCTCGTTTCCGGCACTCTCTTTCGGGCAATACTGGCTAAAAAAGCCAGGGAGGGAAGATTCGTGCAACTGGAACGGCGGCTGAAACGCAGGCACTTTCTGGTCTTGATGGGTATGACGCTCGTATGGATTGGTTTAATCACGAGACTGTGGTGGATTCAGATAGGGGCTCCTCACCGCTTTACCAAGCGCAACGTCGATCTGGTCAAGAACGCGGTTAAACAGCGGCAGCAAAGCATCGTCCTTCATAGCGGACGCGGTGATATACGAGATCGGAACGGCTATGCCTTTACAGGGGAAGAGCATCGGGCTTTGATCCTTTTTCCGCTCGCACGTGGCGCTCTGGCAGGAACAGATGGTTTATCCCGTCTGTCCACGATTGTTTCTCAACCGGTAGAACAGCTTGCAGAAGTCATGGAGAAAGCGAAAGCTCCATTATTACTGCGCAAGGAAGACGGGAAGCTGATCGTTCTCAACGAGAGGCAGGCTGAGCAGATCAATGCGCTGGACATTCCGGGAGTCGTAGCGCTGGCAGTCACGGAAAGATACAGACCTGATGAGGTAGCCAAGCATGTCATCGGCTTTATTAATCAAAACCCCAACCTGGTCGAGTCACTGTATCCAGAAGAATGGGCAAGCGGAAAAATGAATGCGGACAGCACGATCGGAGCTTCTGGCTTGGAGCGCAGCTTTGATCGATTTTTGCAAGGGGTGGAGCCTTCTATCTTATCGTATTACGTAGACGGACAGGGGAAGCCGCTGCGTGGGCTCGACATCCGCTATTCAAAGCAGGAAAACGAATACTACCCGCTCGCTCTGACGACGACTCTCGACATACATATCCAGCGGAGCATGGAACAAATTTCGGATGAAGTGGGCTTGAAGCAAGGGAGCATTGTCGTGCTGGATGCCCAGACTGGGGATATCCGGTCGATGGTCAGCCGCCCTACATTCGATCAGACGAAGGTCGATGTGCGTGGGGATGACTGGAAAAACAGAGCGGTGAAGCAGCTTCCGCCAGGCTCCATTTTTAAAACAGTGGTAGCGGCGGCCGCCTTGGCAGAAGGACTCGTTTCACCAATGGAGCGTTTCACTTGCACGGGAGAATATGGCAAGTATCATTTTTCTTGCTGGAAAAAGGATGGGCATGGAAGCGTGACGATGGATGAAGCCTACGCCCAGTCATGCAACATCGCATTTGCTCAGATCGCCAATCGGGTGGGGGGAGAAAAGCTGGAGGAGTATGCAAAGCGCCTAGGCTTGTCCGAGCAGGTCGGTCATGCGACAGCTCACTTGTTCAAGCTCGATGGTTTTCGCCAAATCGAAGGCGAGGACCGTGGCGCAATATTCGCCCAAGGGGTTTCCCGCCGAGACGAAGGAGTCCTGATACAGACAGCGATCGGTCAGCGGGATGTCCGGGTAACCCCCCTGCAGGCTGCAAATATGGTCGTATCGATCTTGCGCGGTGGTCAGCCAGCACAAGTACGTGTGGTCAATGAAATTGCGTACAGAAACGGACAAACCTTTCACCGGTTCCCTATGCAGGTACTTCCGGTTCAAGGCATTGACTATGTCACGGCGAGCAAGCTGCGCAAAATGATGCGAAAGGTAGTAACGGAAGGGACGGGGCAGTTGCTGGGAGGCGCCCCATGGGAGGTGGCTGGCAAGACTGGGACGGCACAGACAGGTGGAGCAAACCAGTCGCAAAATCACCTCTGGTTTATCGGCTATGCACCATATGATGAACCGCAATACGCACTCTGCGTGGTAGCGGAAAATCAGCCAAGCTGGGGAGGAAATCAGGCTACGGAACTGTTCCGCCGGGCTATTGATGCACTTTCCGGTCAAACAGCTCAATCTTCCCAACCTCGCGCAGGGAATTCCCAAGAATAAAGCCTCTTGCCTGGACTTGATTATGTCTACCCAGACCAACGATCAGCATCAGCGGAGAGGGAGACGTATAAATGGACTGCGTGGCTTTTTCCCAGATGGTCTTTTTGTCTCCCTTGCTGGGCGATAGCCTTTTAATGGTATGACTGTGCCAATCCCCGAGATACTCCCACTTCCTGCTCTTGCTCAGGTTGCGAACGAGTTTGCGTAAATGAGCGTCGTCGAAATAGACGGAATGGGGGCTCTGTATGGCTTTTGGCCCAGGCTCACTTGCATAAGTCACGACCCAACGATCATCACCCATCGGATAACCCATCATTACCCCTCCGGTCTCGAGCGAGGGGTCTTTTCTTACTGCGGTCTCGATCTGTTTCCAAGCTTTCGGAGTGATGTACAGAATCGTCATCTGACGGATGTCCCTCCTAAGAAATCACCTGTTGCTACTCACTCATCATATGTAATGAACGGGCAGAGTGTCCCGAATGAGAATGAAGTTTAGGAATGTTTTAAAAAATAGATTGTAACCAACATCCTTGACTTCTATAATTTAGAAAAAGAGAGTGAAAGGTTGATCCTATGTCTTTTGCACCAGTAGACAATTCGCTAGAGGGAAGAGTCTTAGCAGCTGATTTGTTCACGGAAAATGGAATCCTGCTGCTACCCGAAGCAACGGTTATTACCGCAGCTCATGTGCAGCTGCTTCAAAAGCAACGCATCAGTGAAGTAGAAGTGCTGCAGGAGCTAGCTGAGGGAGTGAAGACGAATATCCGGACACAGCTCATGGAGCTGGATGCAGATGAAAAGACGGTCGCCGCGTACATCGAGGCTTTGGACAAGACAAAATCGCTGTTTGACCAAGCGAGTAAAAGCGAGACGCCAGAGCTTGCGCAGTTCGCGGAAATCTTTGACCAGGTAGCCGAGCAATCCATGAAGCAGCTGGGATTATTTCGTTCGCTGTACGTATTGGAGGGAGCGGATAGCTATACCTACCGTCACTCTTTAAATGTCGGAATTCTCTGTTCGTTGATCGCGCGGCTGATCAAATGGGATGGGGAACGTGTCGCGTTTATGGGAACAGCAGGCTTTCTGCATGATTTGGGTAAGATGAAGGTCCCTACAGAGGTTCTGCTCAAGCCTGGAAAGCTGACAGAAGAGGAGTTTGCTGAAATCAAGAAGCATACGCTGTACGGCTATCAAATGATTAAGGAAATGGAAGGCTCCTCTGAAATGCTGGCGCTCTGCGCACTACTCCACCATGAGCGTTTGGATGGCTCCGGGTATCCCAAGCAGCTCAAAGGCGATGATATCCCAGTTGAGTGCCAAGTGCTGGCGATCGCCGACATGTTTGATGCGATCTGTTCGGATCGGGTATACAAGGAACGAACTTCGCCTTTTGAGGCTGCCCAGCTTCTCTGGAAGGAAGCATGCAATGGAAAGCTGAACATCGAGATTGTCTCCCAATTTGTGCGCTATATCGCCCTGCTCTATGTTGGTGCAAGAGCTCGCTTGAACAGTGGCGAGGAAGTCGAGGTCATTTTGATTCATCAGGATGAGCCAATGCGACCGCTTGTCAGGAGACGGGACGAGTTTATCGATTTGCGCCATGACAGGAAACTGACGATTGAAAAAATGATTGGATAGTCCACATAGTGATAAAGGCCGCTCTTTTATGGGAGCGGTTTCATTTTTGCTGTTCTGTGAACGTTTCCTTGGTTGGCTCGACCCCTCAGACGGATTGTGACACAATAAAGAAGTACACGGTATGGGGTAGATGCATGGAGGGAAGGAGAACAACAACATGATACGTCAAGCCACACCTGAGGATGCTGTTTTTGCGTCGCCGCTCATCTATGAGGCTATCGGTGATATAGCCCACTCACTTACAGGAGCGACTGATCCGCAGGAGGCCATTCGAGTAATGAGCCAGTTCTTCGCTCAACCGAATAACCGCTTAAGCTACCAGAATGCGCTCATCGCAGTGGATGAAGACAAAGGCGAACCGATTGGACTGGCTCTGTTTTACCACGGCAGCCAAACGAAGCAGCTGGATCAGCCATTTGTCGCGTATGTCGAGCAAGTGACAGGTACAGCGCCGGTCATTGTCAAAGAAGCACGAGACGATGAGTTTTATCTGGATACAGCTGTCGTCAAAGCGGAGTACAGAGGAAAGGGAATCGGGAAATCTCTGCTGAAAGCTTTCGAACAGGAGAGCAAGCATCGCGGGTATTACAAAATTTCCCTGTTGGTGGACCAGGAGAATCCGAGTGCCCGTAGGCTGTATGAAGCTATCGGCTATCACCAGGACGGAACGATTGTAGTCAGTGGACATTTATTCAGTCATATGGTCAAAAACTTGACTGTATGGGTATAGGGGAGAACCGTTTCCTTGCGTGCAAGAGCTGCTCGCGGGAAACGGTTTTTTCGTGGAGGGAGGTTCTTTTCGTTACGGCTTCTTGGAACGAAGCTCTTGTTCCAGTGCTTCCACCCGTTTTTCAAGTGCCTCGATCGCATGTTGTCTTACTTTGGATTGATTGGTGACTTTGAAGATGCTTACGATTGCGAGGATGAGGGGAAGGAGAAAAAAGATGAGTTGAAAAATCAATGTCCCCCATTCAATGGAGACGGCGCCGAAGTCTAGCACGGATATCCTCCTTTTTGATGATTTCCATTATTTTACCAAATAGACAGATACAAAAGAAGACCCCGGCTGCCGAGGCGCCCGAGGTCCTATCACTTGAAAGAGGCAGTAAGACTATTCCGCTACTTTTAAGGCAAGCTCCAAGGCTTTGTTGCTGCCCATCGCTTTTGCCTGATTGACAATCTCAGCAGTGATGACAGTACCTTCCTCAGCAAACAGCTCGCCGGAAGGATCGTACAGATTCGCGGACAAGGTTTTGCCGATCAGCTCCTCAAGGTCAAGCCCATCCGAGGAGGAGGGGGCGGCCGGTTCTGGCGAAGAGACTGGAACGTCTACATGCTCAACTGGTTCCTCATCTGCTTTTCCAGAGAGGAAAGCTTCGTCGGAAACGAGAGGATTCTCCCCTTCATCAGAAATGACGGTTATTTCCTTCCCGAAAGTGATGACGGCAGTCTCCGGCAGAACAGAAATTGCGTCAGGGGTGTCCAGGACACAACCTAGAATTTTCCCCGTTTCTGGATCGAAATAATATTCAGTGATTTGTCCGAAGTGCTGGCCTTTTCGGGAAATGATTCGAGAACCTTTAATTTGGATATTTTTACTCAGCAGCTCGTTGGCAATGGGGATATCGGCGAGATCTATCACGGCGTTCTCCGATTCGATTGTGACGGCATAATCACCCAAACCTTCGACTAGCTTGAAGGGAATAGCCTTGATTCCAAAATCCCACTGATCATTTTGGACGACCATGAATTCGATGCTGCGCATGTCTGGATTGATGACGAAATTTTTTACTTTGCCGATTTCTTTCCCTGCCAAAATGCTGATGATCGGTTTTCCCAAAACTTCTTTGCTTTGTTTCATGACGTTGCTCCTTTAATGAAATGGGATGGCTGGGGTGTTCTCGCACTTGCTCGGAAACAACGAGCGATAGTGCATGAGCACTTTCTGGTGAATCGCAGGCGGGACGGACGACCAAGAAAGATTCCGTTTATTTTCGAGCTGCAATTGGTGGATCAGCGCTTCTAGATAGGTGATCTGTGCGGAAAATTCATCGCGCTTCTTCGCAGACAACGAAGGGTATTCCCGCAGGGTCTTTTCCATGACCGAGATGCTTTCTTGGTAAAGGCCCATCTCATTGAGCACCTGTACCAATTGCCGGCTCAGTATGTAGGCTGCCGTCGGGGGAGCGGCAAATGACAAGGCTTCCCGAAGAAACTGGTAGGCACGCAGAAAATCCCCCCGCTGCAGGGCCTTCTCTGCATTTTCGGAGAGTGTCTGAATACGTTCGCGATCGACGGGCACGACCGAAATGTTTCCAGCGGAAGGGGAAGACAGCGAATTTACTTTCTCAGCTGGCACCCCCGTGCTCTCGAGCTTCGCGGAGTCGTTGCTTGCTTCGAAGGATTCCAGCCCTACCGATGAAGATTCAGGCTCGGCGATGGTCTCGCTGGGAGTCTCTGGGGAAGTCTGTACCGAATCATCAATGACAGATGTCGTTTCGGGAACAAGCTCAACTTCGGCCGCATCGCTGGATGGCGCTTCTGGTTCCGTGATTTCGACAGGGATAACTGGAGCGTCTATTTCAAGGCTTAGTTCTTTCTCAAGATTCAACTCTTCCTGAACATCCAGCTCTGCCTCATCCACAAGCACTTCCGTAGCCGCCGTTACCTTTTTCGCTACAGTCTCAACTGCCACGGGACTCTCCCGAGGCTCTGGCATCGGCTCTTTTTCCCCATTTTCCACTTCAATTTCTTCAATCGGTGGCAAGGCTTGGTGGATTTCCAACAATTTAGGCTCCGGAGTACAGGGAAGCGGAGCAGAAGCAGTGATCAGCTCAGAAGGAATGGCATCAATAGTTCCAAGCGAAAGAGGCTGTTCAGACTTCAGAGCGAGCTCAAAATGCTCCTCAATCTGCCGATCCTCGCGTCTATGCAGGTAGATGACAGTGACTGCGAACCCCAAAAAAATAAACAACGCCAAACTGACGGTCCATCCAATCCCGATGCTGGAGGCACTGGAATATCCGACCAGGCCAGCGCTGGCAAAGGCCAGGACCAGTATGAATAGGCTGCGCAGTTTGTGAAACAGCTTACGGGTATAAAAAAAGATCAGGACGAGCACAAGGGCTGTCAGGCCGATTATTTCTGAAGCAATCATAGGAATCACCCTGCACAAGTTTGATGGGGGAGTCAGTCTGACTTACAAAAGCGACGAAGCTGTTGGATTCTATAGGCGTCTCATCCTCTCGTCATTGGTAAGATTTCGGTAAAACTCGTATAGATATTATCGGCATTCGGTGGGGGAGGCATTATGGAAAAAAGTCGCGAAAACGCGATAATACTGCGCTTTTACGATAAATGGGTAATTGGAAGTAGTGAGTTTGCGACTATTTTCCTAATGGAGTAAGGAGCGTAAATTGTACGGATGAGAATGGTGACCTTCCAGAAAAGTGGTTTGCCGATGGGGAGTTTTCCGACGTTTTTTTTCGTACTTGCACTTATGGGCAACTGCCCACATAAGCATAGGAGTAAGCTATCCCAGACGTGGAGGTGGCAGCCATGTCCAGCATTATTGCAGCACTTTCGTTGGTCTTCAAAGAGCTTTTGATGTTTGTGGCGTACGTCAAAAACAATGCTTTCCCGCAACCGCTCCCTGACACCGAGGAAGAAAAGTACTTGCGTTTGATGGCAAAAGGCGACCCCTATGCGCGCAACAAGCTGATCGAGCATAATCTGCGGCTAGTCGCCCACATCGTGAAGAAATTTGAAAACACCGGTGAAGACAGCGAAGATCTCATCTCCATCGGGACGATCGGTTTAATCAAGGCAATCGAGAGCTATCAAGTGGAAAAAGGCACCAAGCTGGCTACCTATGCAGCGCGTTGTATTGAAAATGAAATCCTCATGCATCTTCGCAGTCTGAAAAAGACCAAGAAAGACGTTTCCTTGCACGACCCGATTGGGACAGATAAAGAGGGGAACGAAATCACCCTCATCGACGTCCTCGGCACAGAAACCGACGAAGTAGTGGATGCGGTGCAGCTGAAGCTGGAGTCCAACAAGATTTATCAGCACATCCACATTCTCGACGATCGGGAAAAAGAAGTGATCATCGGGCGATTCGGATTGGATCAGGACAAAGAGAAGACCCAAAGGGAAATCGCTCGCGAATTGGGCATTTCGCGCTCCTATGTCTCTCGCATCGAGAAGCGTGCTTTGATGAAGCTGTTTAACGAATTTTACCGTACGAAGCAGACGCAGAACCGGTAAAGGAAAAGCCAATGAAATCCTGACGTATCGCAGCAGCCTGCAAGATCGGCATGAGAGAGATGCCCATCTTGCGGGTTTTTTGTTGTTTAAGGACAGATGTCCTTTTTCCTCGCTTTCATTTGTCTTTTAATAAAGAAAGACTCAAGAGGAGGGAATCCAAAAGATGAAAGGGAGCATGTTTGCGATTGTTGGCGGGGCTTTTCTGACCTTGCAGGGCGTAGCAAATACCCGGATCAGCGAGAGCATCGGTACGTGGCAAACGGCCATCTTAACGCAGTTTATCGGGTTTTTGGCAGCTTTCGTGATCCTGTTATTTATACGCGATACCAGACGGGGTGGCTTTCGGACGGTAAAGCCACTGTACTTGGCAGGGGGAGCCTTCGCGACCATAATAATATCCAGCAACATCACGGCAATTCAACAGATAGGGGTAACGCTCACGGTCGCTATCTTGATGATCGCGCAGCTGTGCTTGACCTTTTTGATCGACAGCAACGGCTGGTTTGGTGTAACTCGGCAAAAAATGAAGCTGCCTCAGTTCCTTGGTATTGCCATGATGATCGCAGGTGTGGTGATACTGAAGCTATAGGTAGGAAAAAGGGGGCGTCGCCATTGAGCGAATGGCAGGATCATGAACTGGTCGAGCAGTATTTGCGGGCACACAACATAGATACAGTCTGGAATGAGCAAATCAAGCCGCACATATCCTTGTATGACTTTGAACTGGGGGAGTTGATCTGCTCCCAAGGAGAATCCGCAGCTATGCTGTATGTATTGGTCAGAGGGAAGGTAAAAGTCTACACCACCTCTGTAGAGGGAAAAACATTGATTCTCTCGTTTAAAACGCCGCTGGAGTTAATCGGGGATATCGAATATGTGAGGGGAACGGACATTGTCAATACAGTGGAGGCAGTCTCTCCAGTGTTGATGCTAGGTGTGCCTTATCGGTATTTGAAAAAGTACGGAAAGAGCGATCCTGCTCTCCTGCAGTTTTTACTGGAGCACATCACGATGAAGTTTTATGCAAAATCGCATTCCTTGAGCTTTAATTTGCTGTATCCGGTGGAAGTGAGAATGGCTAGCTACCTCCTTTCCGTTTCTTTTGACGAGGCCGATACGATGTTGGAAAAAAAGCTGAGCACAGCTGATTTGATGGATGCGGCAAGCCTTTTGGGAACGAGCTATCGGCATTTCAATCGAGTGCTGCAGCAGTTTTGTGCAAGTGGGCTCGTTGAGCGGAAAAATGGCTTCTTGCTTGTGAAGGATCATCAGGGCTTGCGGGAGTTAGCCGGACAAAATATTTACGAATAGAGGGAAAGTCATGCTAGTAGGGATGGCGTTGGCACTGCTTGCGGGCTCACTTATCAGTCTGCAAAACATTTTCAACAGCAAAGTGAATGAACGTGTGGGCTCGTGGGCGACGACTACTTTCGTTTTAGGAATGGGATTTCTAGCGTCTCTTTTGATGGGACTGCTTACACAGGGGAGTCATCTGCTCGAGGTGGGACAAATGCAGCCATGGTTTTGGTTCAGCGGCTTGATTGGAGTGGGGGTCGTTACCAGTCTGGTCCAGGCGATGAAGCGCCTCAGACCGACTTTTGCGATCTCCATCGTTCTGACCTCACAGCTCGGATTTGCTCTGTGGTGGGATTCGATGGGGTGGATGGGGCTGGACAAGATTCCCTTTACGGTTCACCATTTGTTCGGAGTCTTCATGATTATTGGGGGAATGCTTGTTTTCAAATGGAGCGGACAGTCGCATAGGGCATGAGTCAAGGCGAAAAAACCAATCGGAACACCACATGAGTGTCTCGATTGGTTTTTGCATGTTAGACTGTAGTGTTTTCAACGATCTCTTGCAGTCGCTCTCGAATATTGCCAGTACAGACGCCGCCGTGGTAGACGATAATGGACTCAATCTCCAAATCGATTAGCTTGGCGATCGATTGCAGCGCCAAAGCTTTGTCTTGCGTATAAGCAGGGTTGAAGGACATGAGCACACCGTCTTCTGCCGTCAGCGCATCGCCAGAGATCAGTGTCTTGCTGGGAATATGATAGAGCGAAATGTGATCGGGGGTATGGCCAGGCGTATGAATGACCTGAATACCGCCACAATAAGGCAAAACCTCACCATCGTGAAGCACCTGATCGACTTTGACAGGGGGAGCCAAAACCCCACTTTTAATCAAAGGGACTTCTCCCGCGATATAGGGAACGGCGATTTCATGGGCACATACCTGGATTGTGCCTTCGAAGGCATCGACGATTTCAGGCAGGCTGCCGATATGGTCTCGGTCCTGATGGGTGATGATGACTTTTTTTAGATTTTGAAAAGGGATTGCTTCCTGTTCGAAAACATCTTGAATCACGTCTAGCTGCCCTGGAATTCCCGTATCTACCAGAATGACCTCATGCTCGTCCCACAATAACGTAGTATGGACGACAAACTGTCCGCCCTCCACGTTCATCGCCAATTTGATCGCTTTGATTCCTTCACGTGCATTCATGTCAGCCACCTCCACCATCTTGTGAAAATTACATCCATGTTATTCTGCAAAGGCGGCTGGGAACCCTTTTCTACAAGTGTTTTTCCAAGCAGGGGAAAGAGTACACTTACAGTAAAATTTTTCAAAGAAAAATATTGCCCAAAATTTAATTTCGTGTTAATATGATAAATTTGCTCTTGAAGTGTGCTATAATAAAGGGGTTGGAATTAAAGGAGGTGGACGTATGTTTCAAGTTGGAGACAAGATTTTTTATCCAATGCATGGTGCTGGAATCATCGAGGCATTAGAGGAAAAAGAATTTCTCGGTGAAAAGCACCTCTATTTCGTCTTGCACATGTTGTTGAAGGAACTCGACATCATGGTTCCTGTTGAAAGAATGTCCGCCCTGGGAATTCGTAGTATCGTAGACGGACAGACGCTGGAGAAAGCATTTTGTGTCTTCCATGAGGGAGAACCAAACCTGAGTGTGAATGCTGGACAGCGCTATAAGCTGAATACCGAAAAGCTGAAAAGCGGCGACATTTTTGAATGTGCCGAAGTGATTCGGGATTTGCTTATGATCAGCAGAAACAAGATTCTCGGCACGAGTGACAAAATGATGCTCGACAATGCCATGATGAACTGGGTCAGTGAAATTGCCCTCGTTCGTGACTTGAAGAGTGACGAAGCGACCGAGCTGTTAAAGCGAATGGTTTCAGAGGAAGCTGTAAAAGTCGCTCCTTAACGGATACCTTCCCAAAGTACTCAATCTTATTTCATACGAAGATGAGGATGTGATTGCTGAAGCGATCGCATCCTTTTTTGTGTTGACTAGCTTTCCGACTTTTCCATTTTCTTTATACCCCTCTGATTAATCCGATTTGCCTATAATACCGCAATGTATGGATGCTCAGACCTGTTTGAAGTTGTTAGAAAAACCGCTCATCCTGGTATGGGACGGGCGGTTTCAAAGTTTTAATCGAAGTGTTGGTGCGTGTATTTGTATCGTGATCTTGCAGGACCTCCTTCAGTTCAGCCAGTGAACAGCCTATGCTTTGATTTTTCTCTCTCTGGACATGGCGACTATCCAATAAAACCTTCCTTTTCGTAATAGCGAATGGTAGTTTTCGTAACAGGAGCAACAGGATACATTGGTTCTGCCGTCGTCCGCGAGCTTATGCAATACGGTCATCAGGTAGTTGGCCTTAGTCGTTCAGACGAGGGTGCGGCAATCTTGAAGGCAGCTGGAGCGGAGGCGCACATCGGCAC
Source organism: Brevibacillus centrosporus (assembly GCF_046622605.1). Classification (NCBI taxonomy): domain Bacteria; kingdom Bacillati; phylum Bacillota; class Bacilli; order Caryophanales; family Paenibacillaceae; genus Brevibacillus; species Brevibacillus centrosporus. The sequence goes on from NZ_CP176856.1 coordinate 2,106,706, forward strand.
CCTGGATGATCTCGCCTGTTTTCAAAGCGGAGCCGCTTCTGCAGATGGTGTTATTCACTTGGCGTTTCGTCACGATTTCTCTGATTTCGCTGGTTCTCTCGCCACCGATCTTCGCGCTGTTGAAGCGATGGGAGCAGTGCTAAAGGGCTCGGAAACGCCCTTCGTTATTACGGCTCACGCAAATGGGCAGGCATCGGAGGATGCGGCGATGGCTCTTGCTGAACAGGGAGTGCGAACATCCATCGTGTCGCTTGCCCCGTCCGTGCATGGAGAGAAGGACAAGGGATTTGTGCCAAGACTGATCCACATTGCACGCGAGAAGGGTTTCTCCGGCTTCATTGGAGAGGGCTCCAACCGCTGGACCGCTGTACATCGTCTCGATGCGGCTTCCCTTTTCCGTTTGGCAATTGAATCCGCCACGGCAGGTTCACGGCTGGACGGAGTAGACGACGAAGGAGTGCCATTTCGCGACATCGCCGGCATCATTGGCAAGCAATTGAATGTACCGGTCGTTAGCATTTCGCAGGAAGAGGCTCAGTCGCACTTTGGCTTTCTCGGGTTGATCGCATGCTTCAGTAGACGTATATCTGCCATTGAATGTGCAAAAGGCTGGACTGAGTCGATCCGTTCAGCCTTGTTTATTGCTCTTCTATACTGAGCTGAGCAAACCTGTGACTGCAGCATTGATTTAACTTTATAATAAAAAGGGAGCAAGAAAACGCATGGAATGAGGGAGAAGCGATGAAGCAAGGGAAAACGAACGCGATGCGTCTACTCGACAAAGAAAAAATCGAGTACGAAATGCTTACGTATACAGCAGATGACGGGAAGATTGATGGGGTGTCCGTCGCGCAAAAGATTGGGCGGGAAAAGGGCATCGTTTACAAGACGCTAATTTCGCAGGGGGCGAGTAAGGCTTACTACGTCTTCGTGATTCCTGTCGAGGACGAGCTCGATCTGAAAAAAGCGGCAAAAGCCGTAGGAGAGAAGAAGATCGAAATGATACCGGTCAAAGACATAACCGCGGTGTCCGGATACATTCGTGGTGGCTGCTCTCCAGTCGGTATGAAAAAAGCTTACCCAACAGTGATAGACGAGAGCGCACAGGCCCTAGAGGTCATCATAGTCAGCGGCGGAAAAATTGGCGTGCAAATCGAGCTGACTGTTGCCGATTTGGCAAGGGCAACGAAGGCTTCCTTTGCAGGTGTTGCTATTTCCTGATGATTCGATTGGGCTCACACGTAGTACACGCAAAGGAATCGTTCCACTCCAGGGTATTTTTCACCGAGACTTTTGATCTGAAAACCGTCCTTCCGGTAAAAGCCGACAGCCTCCTGATCGGTTTCTGCCGCAATCACCTTACTTTTGTATTTTTGGATCAGAAGGTCGATTAATTGGCTGCCGTAGCCGTGTTCTCGGCTGGCTGCTCGCACTGCTATGTGTTGAAAGAACAGAAAAGGGGAACGTACAAGTTCACGCTCCCTTTTCGTTTAGATATATTTTCGGCCAATGACTTGAATGGCCCGTCTCCACATTTGCTGTAGCCGCCGTAGAGCGCTTAACGTCACGTGACGATCTGGTTTTTTCAAATAGGCTCGCAGCGGCAGGACACGAAAATGAACTCTTCCCCCGGAGAAATATCGCTGCGAATACGTCGGGACAACGGATATTTTGGTGATGGAGGTAACATCCTGCTCGTTTTTTTCAACGGTAAAGCGCAGGATGGCACCACATTGGGATTGGTCAAAGGAAAGCATGCGTTCCGAGGTAAAGTTCCCCAATGAGTAGGCTACCAGCGTTCGCTTTTTTCTGCCATCCGCTGTAGTGATCGTGGGGGTCACCACAGGTTGAAGAACATGGGGATGTGCCCCGAGAATGACATCTGCGCCGCGTTCCAACAGGCTTTGAGCGAGCAACCTCTGCTTTTGGGTAGGGATGAACCGAAATTCAATTCCAAAATGCAGGCCGACGATCAAGAGATCGACTTGAGGGCGAAGTCGGGAAATGTCTTGTTCGATTTTGTTTTGATCCAACAGATTGACAAGCCATGGCGTGTTTGGTGGAACATGCTGTTTATTCGTTCCGTACGTATAGGCAAGAATTCCGATCCGAATGCCATTCACTTCACGGATTAAATAGGTGGAGGCTTCCTTTTCGCTGCGGTACGTTCCCGTATGAGCGATCCCACGCTGGTCCAACATGTCAAGAGTGCGCAGCAAACCTTCGGGACCCCCGTCCAAGCAATGATTGTTGACCGTTGTTAAAACATCAAAACCTACTTGCTTCAGGTCCCTTGCCAGCTCGTCTGGACAGTTAAAGCGGGGATATCCTGCCCGGGCAGATCCGATTTGATAAGGCTGTGTTTTGCCGGAGAATGTCGTCTCCAGATTGCCGATCGTGAAATCAGCTCCCTGAAGGATGGGGGCGACAGGTGCGAACATATCTGCAAAGGAGTACTGGTCTGTCCCCTTTATCTGGGCAGACTCAATCTGTTCTCGCCACATCAGGATATCGCCTACTGCGGCGATCGTAGCTTTGCGATTCATAGGCATCACCTCTCCTCTATCACTACTTTATTCGGGAAGCTGGCCGCTTGTTTTGGATGAAAGCGGAGCGTTTTCATAGATAAAGGTCTAAACAGGCTGTCTTCCTTGTACATACAATATCGTTGATGGCGAAGACAGAGGTGAGGGGGAGTTCCATTGAGAGGTACCGGCAAAGGCAAAGTCAAGGGCAAAGCGAAAGCACCACCTGCGAAAACACTCATTCTCCAAAAGCCTGTGATCGCGGTGACCGGTAGTGCCGGAAAGACGACGACGAAAGAAATGATTGCAGACATCTTGAGCAGAAGATGGAACATCTATAAATCCATGTACAACAGAAACTTTTTAGGCAATACACGGGCACATATCAAACGGATCAAAAGTGAGCACAAGGCGGCTGTTCTCGAATTCGGGATGACAAATAGTGGACATATCAAAAAGCACTGTCAAATGATTCAGCCGTCGATGAGCGTGATTACCAATATTGGCACGGCACATATCGGGAATTTCGGCGGTCTGATCAATGGGGTCGCTATGGCAAAGTCAGAACTGATCCGCCACATGAAGCCCACGGGAACCGTCTTTCTCAATATGGACTGTGAGTATTCTCGAAAGCTGACGGAGAAGCCGTATGTCGGAGCGTTCGCGGGGGCATTTGTTACCGTCGGGATAGAGAGTGAGGCCGATTATCGAGCAGAAGATATTGTTATGGATGAGAAAGGAATCCACTTTACTTGTGTGTTTGGCGGGGAGCGAGAAGCGTTTTACTTGCCCATGCTTGGGGAGCACAATATTTACAACGCCTTGTTTGCTATTGCGGTAAGCCGTGCTCTAGGGTTTCCGATCGGAGTGGTTCGAGATGGTTTGCGCTCGTTTCAGGCGCAGCGAAAACGTCTGACACGCTACCGACTTGCGAATAACGTACAAGTACTGGACGACACCTACAGCTCCAACCCGGATGCGGCCAAGGCTGCGATTGATGTTCTCTGCCAAGTAGGAAGTGGAACGAAAGTAGCGGTATTGGCGAGCATGCTGGAGATGGGCAATTACGAGGTTGTCGGACATGAGGACGTCGGTCGTTATTTAAGCGAGAAGGACGTCGATTATTTATATACGATCGGAAAAAGTGCACGCCATATTGCAAGAGCAGCCATTCGTTCTGGTTTTCCTTCGAATCGGGTGATTCATTGCCAGACCAAGGCGAGACTTCACCGTTTGCTGGCGAAAAGAATTGGGCCGGATACCTCTTTTCTCGTGAAAGGCTCCCATCGACTAAAAATGGGAGAAACGGTCCTTTTTCTGTGCAAGGAAACGGTCAGACAATATCAGCAGCCGAAGTAAAGAGATTCTGGGGAAAAGCGCTTGCCACATAGGTGGACGAGGGCTTTTTCCATCTGTCTATGAAAACAGAATTAACCATTTTCCGCCTAGTGCTTTGGACATCCGTCTATGTAATCAAATCCTGTATTGGTAATATTTACAGCCTATTAGGGGTCCTCTTTTTCCAGTAAACTGGTTCCGTACCCAATCCGTTGGGATCGACACAGCCAGGAGGAGAATGAATGACGAAACGAGATTGGTTGCAAAGATCGACTGTCGCCGTCATGCTGAGTACATCCTTGCTCATGTTCTCAGAGGGCGGACATGCTGCAGCAGCGCAGACTGTGGATTCTCAATCTTCTGCCAAATCAGCAGAAGTAGTGAAGATCGCAAAGACACTGATAGGAAAAGATTACAAATACGGTGCAGAAGGGCCTAGTTCGTTTGGGTCGGCTGGCTTGGCTACGTACATATTTAAGCAGGCCGGCATTCAAGTGGATGATACCATCGCGGAGCTGTACAAAGCGGATGACAAAGTATCGTCTGCTAAGGAAGGCGATTTGGTGTTCTTTTCGTCGAATGGAAGTGGAGCTCCCAGCTTTATGGGGATCTACATTGGAGACGATCAGTATATTTATTCCTCCCAAGGGGAAGACGCTGTGGTGCTGAAAACCTTCAGTGATTATTCCAAAAAGCTGGTAGGGATTCGTCGGGTACTCCCAGAGGATACGGGAACTACCAATCCGGGAGACGGAGAGTCGTCAACTGCGATCGCGGACAAGGTCATTGCTGCGGGGAAAAAGTATTTGGGAACGCCCTATGAATACGGCTCAACACGTTCCAATAAAAAGACCATGGATTGCTCGGAATTCACGAAATGGGCGTATCTGGATGGAGCAAACATCGACATGGGCAACGGCGGGGCTCGCTCGCAAGCAAACTATGTCAAAAGTCACGGTTCCTATACAACCGACATCAGCAAGCTGAAAAAAGGAGACCTGGTCTTCTTCATGAGCTACAAAGGCTATAAACAGTCTGATTACAAAAATATTGATGTCCCCAAACAAAGTATCACTCACGTAGGAATTTACATGGGGGATGACAAGCTGCTACATACTTTCTCAAAAGAGTCCGGTGGAGTGAAAATCACGGATTTCAAAGGAACTCATTGGGAATACCGCTTTATCATGGGTGGACGCCCTTACTAAATACCATAAGTCTTCTGCCATCTACAACCATCGAACGTAAAAAGGGCAACGCATCTAGCGTTGTCCTTTTTGCATGCAGCCTGCCTGCAAGCATACGTGACAATGGCATAGCAGACAGGAGCGGAAAAATAGGTGAATGCCCCGCGGCAAACGCACATGCCATCTCCGCGTCTGCTGCATTTCCTATAGGGAGACTTGTAGGAGGTGAAACGCCATGTCACATCGTTATCCGCCACCACCGCCTGGTGGCTATCCACCGCCGCCACCGCCCCCAAGGGGAGGTTACCCACAACCACCGGGAGGTTTTCCACCGCCACCACCAGGACCACCGCCGGGCAGGACGCCTAGTTCGCCAGGAGCGCGTGGATACGGAGGAACACGTCGAATTGACGCAGGGAGTTTCTATCCTTGTTTGTACCGATACTCCTATGTATGGCTGAAGAATGGGAATTCGTTCTGGTTTTATCCTGTTTACATCAGTCGTTCTTCTGTTTCAGGCTACCGTTGGAGACGAGATCGCTGGGACTATTACGGTACGGAACTCGACCGGATTGCTTACTTTACGTGCTAAACGAACAAAGGCGCATTTCCCCTCTCCTGCTGGGAATGCGCCTGGTTCACGTTTTTCAACAACAGAGCTACTGCACGGTAAGCGGAAAGCTCTTGTGATCGTGTACCTCGCCCTTTTCTACATGGACGTTTACGGTGTAGCTGCCAGCTGATGGAAGCGTGGCGGTGGCACTGTATTGGCCTGGAGCTGTTTCTTCTGCCTCTACATACATGTGCTTCTCGTCATTTCCCTGCCAAATCTCGTACTTGACCTTGGCTTCTGCAATAGCCTGATTGTCTTTCATCAAGTGAACCATGAAGGAAGCAGGTTGACCGGCCTTGGTTGGCTCTTCTGGCATAAAGTGAAAGTCAACACCGCTCGAATGATGGTCGTTTTGGCTGGGGGCGGTGGAATTTCCATGTTCGTGGGCTTGCGAAGAGCCTGCGCTTGGGTCCTTCACTGTAAAGGCGACTTTCTGCATATTGTGAAAATCACGAGCAGTTACGTGGTAATAAACAAAATAAGAGCCGGGTTCATCAATCGTCTGCTGTGCGGTGTACACGCCATCTGCTTGAAGGGCAGCAGGAATGGTGACATGCTGTTCCTGTCCGTCCTTCCACCATTCAAATTTGACTTCCTTCGCGTCGTTGACAGCCTCCCCCTTTTGGGTCACTTTGACTGAAAAAGTGATGGCCTCGCCTTTTGCGGGCTCAGCGGGTTGAAAGGAAAAGTCGGCCTCGATCGGGTCAGAGGAGGGAAGAGACGCCTCCTGTTGATTTTGACTACAGGCAGAGACGAAGAAAGCAAATACGCAAAGCAGGGAGAAAAAATACCGTTTCATGATTACAATCCTTCCTTGTTCTTGGATATTAGCTCTTGATAAATAAGATCGGTGTTAAAATCGTCGCCCATCCCGAAAGTACGGATGACTTCGTTGCTTGCGTTGACTAAATAGGTGCTAGTCGTATGGGAGATGAAACCATCGGCTGACTTCCTGGCGACAAACCCCAGCGAGCGGGTCACAGACTGAATCGTACTTTCGTCCCCCCGTAGGATCGTCCAGCCTTGTGTTTGGATCTGCAATTGATCAGCGTATCTTTGCAGCACATCCGCCGTATCGTTTTGCGGGTCGATGGTGATGGTCAAAAACTCAACGTTTTTTCCCATTACTCCTGCATCCGTCAAGCGTTTTTGCAGCTGGACCATTTTAAAGGTCGTGGTCGGACAAACATCCGGGCAGCGCGTATAAATCAGCTCTACCAAGCGGGTTTTTCCAGGGCTGGCTGAAAGCGGGTAAGGCTTGCCATCCAAAGTCTCTAAGGTCAGAGAGGGCAGGGCAGCTTTGGCTTGCTGTAAGTCTCCCCAAAACCAGGAGGAGACAAGGGCCACAAGTACGAGTACCGGCAAAAGCAGCAGCACCCGCTTGAGGCGAATGGCATTCACAGATGCTTCAGGCATGTCCAGCCTCGCCTCCTTTCCGAATTTAATGAGGAAGCAGCTGATCATCAGGCTGGTCCCTTTCTTTCCGATACCAGGCTGTGAATATGTAAGCGAGGACGGAGCCGTAGGTCAGCTCTTGCATCAGCTTCATGATGATACCGCCTAATCGTTGATCATCGAGAGCTTCCAGGGAGACGGCAAACATGGACTTGTCGATGGGAGCGGAAAAGAAAGGTGCGCACAGCATCGTAGGTCCGTTCACGTATGTCTCGTACAGCGGAGTAGCCGAGAAAATAATCAAAGCGCAAGCTGGAGTAATCAGCACGCCGTTTGCAAAGATATACGCCAGCTTTTGCAGCTCCGTTAAGCGGTGAATCTGTGGAAGCGGTGCAATGACAGGCGTCCACATCAGGAGCGAAGAGAGCAGCAAAAGCAGGTGGATCAGATTGTGCATCGCCAAGCTATTCATCGCCATGTCCAGAATAACAGGCATGTGATAAAAGGAAAATAGGGCATTAAATAGAAGAACGGCAGGAATGGGATGGCTAAACAGGCGGATCAGTGCCCTCAACCATTTTCGTTCCAGCAGGGGTGAAAGCAGCCAGCCAGGTGTACCTGCGAGGAGCAGCAAAGGCATCACCAAATAGAGCAAGGACTGCTGCAGCATGTGTGCACTGAACAAGAAATGCCCAGCGACATTTAATGGACTTCCCATCCCGAAATAGAAAAGCAAAAGCCCTAGTGCAAACATCCATTTTTGACGGAGCAGCACCGGAGTGGAGTGGGCAAAGGTATGACGAAGCGGGCCGATCAAGGAAAAATAAGCAAAGCCAATCAAAAGGGTCAGGAATATCAATTCAGGATTCCATGTCGCTCGAAAACCAAACGTCGATGTGAAATAGGTGAGTATCATGACCAAACCTCCGTTAACCCAGGAACTTCCCCATCCATCATTATAGGCAAAGGAAGGAGAAAGCCTTATGACTCATTCGGGCTATTTTTCCAGATATAACCGGAGTGTTCACATAAATGTCACCTTCCATACAAAGACCAGCCTCCCAAAGAAGAAGGGAGGCTGGAGATGGAATTATGATTTTTTCTGTTCTTCTAACCATTGCTTCCATTCGTTCGCTTCGTGACCACCAACGAGGCGTGCCACTTCTTGTCCGCCTTTGTAGTGAACAAGGGTAGGGGTGAATTCAATTTGGAAGTCATCCCAGCTGTTGGTGAATTCGAGCAGGTTATGCTTTTTCATATCGATCTGCATCTCTTTTACGATTGGTACGAGAACTGGCGTAGTAGCTTGGCAGTGCTCGCACAGCGGGCTGTAGTAGTAAACGAACAAATCTTCTTTGTTGGTCAGGCGCGTCTTTAGTTCATCGGGCATGATCAGGTTGTCGTACAGCGGATCATTCAGCTGAGCGAGAGTAGCCGGGTTGAGATTGGCTTTGCCATACGGGTTTCCAGCAGCCTGCTGACGATTGGAGATGTCCGAATAGACGATCGCTCCGATGAGCAGGGCAGCTACCAGAATAGAGAAAAAAATGATTTTTTTCATGGATTATTGCTCCTCTCCACTTTTCAAGACGATAAATTGCAGCACGCTGATCAGGGTAAACGCGATCAGGGCCAAAAACGGAATCGTGATAAAGCCAAACCAGTTGATGTAGTCGGTATTGCAGGGCACGATTCCGCATGCGTTGCCGAGCTCATGCAGAGCAGGCACCTTTTGGATCAAATAATGATAGAGCGAGATCAGCCCTCCAATGACAGAGAGGATCAGCGCATACAAAGACATGTTGTAATCCTTGCGAGCCGAAGCGACTCCCAGCAAAATAACGAGCGGGTACATGAGAATCCGTTGGTACCAGCACAGGTTGCATGGTATGTATTTCATGACTTCTGAAAAAAAGAGACTGCCTGCCGTAGCAATCAGGGAGATTCCCCAGGAAGCAAACATGGCCTGTTCCATGGCTTGTTGACGCCTCATAAAAACACCTCGTCCTCATAGTAGCACAGTAAGCTAGGGTTGTAGATTGGTAAAAACGGTGAGACAAGACAGGGCTTGTCTGACATCGAATTGTCCGATTCCACTACCCATTGTAGTGTAAAAGCGGACAAGAAACAATATGGCAGTTTGGACAAACTGCTGTTTTATGCGTTTACCTGGACGATCGGATAAGGATGGACGTCTTGGATAGGAACGAAAATCGACTCCAGGGAAGGCCACTCTACCAGCAAGATTCCTCTGCGAAAGGCAGCTCCGCCGTCGATCCCGACGATGTTGTCGCGACGCCAAGGACCTCTGCCGCGATAACCTGGCAGCTTGGGTACGGGGGTATGACCGAATACGACGGGCATTTCGCCATCATAGCCTTCAAAAAAGGGCTCGCGAATCCACAATAAGTCTTCGGGGGCTTGCTGGGAAAGAGGGATTCCCGGACGGATGCCGGCATGGACTAAAAGGACAGCCGGGGAACCGGTCTGTGCATCTGCGGGGAGCTGGATATAAAGGGGGAGGGCTTGAAGGGCAGGCAGGAGAAAGGAGTACTGCGTAAGAATGATTTGACGCGCCTGCTCCTGAACTTCCGGAGATGGCAGTCCGCCATTGGCAAACGCCCGACGCAAAGGATGATTCCCAAGCAAAGAGCGTACGGTCGCATCCCCTCCATTGAATCGCAGGTAGTTCTCATCATTTCCTCTGCGGTCCAGCCAGTCTTCAAACATTTGTTCATGGTTGCCTTTGATGAGAAACACCTGCTGGGGATATTGCTGGCGCAGCTCAAGCAGTGAGAGCAGGACGTCCTTTGACTGCGGGCCGCGGTCGATCATATCGCCAATGACGTACAATTTATCTCCCTGACTGGGTGAAAAGGAAGCATCCTGAAGCGCTTTTTGAAACGCCTGGTACTGTCCGTGAATATCGGAAACGAAATAAGTCGTCATGGACGAGCCAACCTCCTTTGTGTACAAATGGCTTCATACTCTACTACAATATGAGAAAGTGCGAGATGGGTGAAGGCGGGGATAACATGAACAAGGATCAGGCGGAAGTTTTGGCCGCGTGGATCAAGGCTGCTTCTTCGTGTGTGGTGTTTACTGGGGCGGGGATGTCAACGGAAAGCGGACTACCCGATTTTCGGTCACAGACTGGGATGTGGCAAGGCCAAGATCCAACCAGGCTGGCAAGCACGGAAGCCATGTACCACAACAGAGAAGACTTCCTCCGTTTTTATCGGATGCGGATCGAGAGCTTGCAGTCATGCGAGCCGCATCGTGGACACACATTGCTGGCGAGCTGGGAAAAAAGGGGGGTGGTTCGGGGGATCATTACGCAAAACGTGGATGGGTTTCATCAAAGGGCAGGAAGTCAGAAGGTGGCGCAGCTACATGGCACACTTGCCTCCGTTCGATGCTTGCGCTGCGTGCGGGAGTACGCCAGCAGTCGATATTTGGAGGAAACGGGTGCCAACTGCGAGTGTGGCGGATTTTTGCGACCATCGGTAGTTTTGTTTGGTGAGGGGCTTCCACCTTTCGATTTTGAGCGAGCGGAAGAGTGGACAGAGGAAGCCGACCTGTTTATCGTCCTCGGTTCGTCTCTGCTTGTCAGTCCTGCCAACCTGTTTCCACAGAGAGCCAAACAACGCGGAGCCAGGCTGGTGATTGTGAACCGTGACACTACCCCATTGGATGAGAGGGCAGATCTGCTGATTCAAAACGAGCCGATTGGCAGCATTTTGCAGCGAACCGAAAAATATTTGAATGCGTGAGACTTCCCCCTTGTTTTTTGGAGAGGAGTTGACTAAAATATTTTTTGTAATCGTCGTGCTAGCGTAGCACAGGGGTAGTGCAGCTGATTCGTAATCAGCAGGTCGGGGGTTCAAATCCCTTCGCTAGCACCTGAGAAACAAAAAACCAGGGAGAATTTTTCCCTGGTTTTTTTCATTATAGACCGATTTATTTCCACGAATCGACTTCCCCTGTAAGGGCATTTACGTAGCGGTCAGCTGCTGAAAAGGAAGGGACGTAAGCCAAAACAGGCGAGTCCTTTTCCGGGTCCAGATCACTGGGATATACGTAAGCCAGCCCTACTGGCAAAGCTCTCATCCAGTTCTGCTTGGCTTCCTCTAATGAAAGGACGCCTGGTATCGCAGCGGAAGAGGGGGCGTAGGTCCGGGCAGTTGCGGAATTCAGGACATTTCCATGCAGATCCATTGTGATTACGACGAGTGGTTTGCTAGACCGCACACCATTTGCACTTGCGTAAAGCTCCATCCAAGCTCTGGCAGGACTCGTGGCTTTCTCGGACGATTGGGGATACGCGCGCAGTATGTAATCCCCAGGTGCAAGTGGTATGTACCGTTTCATAAATGTCAGGGCTTGCCCTCGTGCCTCCGACAGATCGACGAGGGCGTCGCTGTCATCATCTGCACGGTAAGCGCTGAGTTGAACAGAAAGAAGTTCGCTCGTTTGTTCACTTACCCGAATCTCCAGAGTCTGCCTATCATTTTCCACGGTGTAAATGGAAATTGGCGGTTCATTTGGGTGACTCTCCCTACTGGCAGAAGTCGACAGCTGATCCGACTTCAGACCAAAAAAGGTGGCCGCGAGCTCCTTCGCTGCGACAGGCGTCGTGATGGACTGTTTGGTTGACTGCTTATCTATGGTGATGTGAGTGTCAGTGAAGTCCGCCGATGCTTCAAGGGCTTTTCCGGTTTTGGCATCAATGGCGCTGTAGGGAAGGGCCGCGTATGCATAGCGCCCGTTCTCGTCGTCATAAGTCAGTTCCAGCTGGAGCTGGCTGGAAAATTGATGTATGGCTTGCTCCCTGGAAAGAATGCCGGCTTTCGAGGGGAGATTGTTTTCCTTAAAGTCGGCGTCCCGAAGTTGATAAGAGGATACGTGACCGCTTGAATCCACGAAGATTTCACCGACCGATTTCTGTACAGGAATCTCATTGACGACGGGATATACGGGGAAGATCGCCATCTTGGAGCTGCTCCACAACGTACCGCGCTCTGCCGAGGCGAATTTCTCAGCGAGCACCAGCTCTACAAAGTCTGCGGCAGTACTTCGGGCTGCTTCCAAATTGGGGGGCTGATCCTTTGGAGATTTGGACCAAGCTGCAGTCAGCTGTGTCAGCCTATCATCCTTGTCTGAAAAAGAGAGGTAAATAGTTGTAGGTACGGATGGCAGACTGGAGTCCACCTCTTTGTTTTGCAAAGTGACATGGGTTTTCTGAGCGGAGATCGAATACGCTGTCAGTCCGAAGTATTCGATCGTTTGCTCTACCGTGCGCTTGACACGTGGCGAAGAGCTCTTCAAGGCATCTGTGTTCTCTTCCAGCGATAGTGCTGCAGCTTTTGAATGGGGGATAACGGGGAGGGACCATTTGTTTCCAATTACTCCGCTTCACGAAATGTTTTCTCCGCCCTAGAGCTTCCTAGCAAAACATGTTACCATCGAAGAAAAGCATTCATTTGCATTTCAAGGCAAATAGAAAAGTACAGGTGACTACCATGCAAATCGTAACGGTTGAAAATCTCTCCAAAAGCTACGGAGAGAAAGTTCTTTTTGACAATATATCTTTTCATATCGGCGAGCAGCAGCGAATCGGCTTGATCGGTGTAAATGGGACAGGGAAATCCACCCTCTTGAAAATTATCGCGGGCTTGGATACGGCAGACAGCGGAAAGATCGTGCACGCCAACAGGTTTCATGTAGAATATTTGCCGCAGAATCCGAGCTTTGATGAAGATTCTTCTATATTGGATCAGGTGTTTTATGGCGAATCAGCGCTGATCCAGCTGATGCGGGAGTACGAAGGCGCTTTGGCTGACCTGCAGCTCTCGCCAAGCGATGAGAAAAAGCAGTCGCGTGTCTTGGCTCTACAGACCAAAATGGACGCCGCGGATGCCTGGGAGAGCAATACACAGGCGAAGACGATCCTGACCCAGCTGGGCTTGCACGATTTCACGCAAAAGGTGAGCGAGCTTTCTGGCGGTCAGCGGAAACGGGTTGCCATGGCACGGGCTCTGATTCAGCCAGCGGACCTGCTGATTTTGGATGAGCCGACCAACCATATTGACAATGAAACCGTAGAGTGGCTGGAAGAGTACTTGTCCCGCTATAAAGGAGCATTGCTGCTCGTCACGCATGATCGCTACTTTCTGGACCGTGTGACGAACCGGACCTTTGAGCTGGATCGCGGGAAGCTTTTCAGCTACGAGGGCAATTACGCGACCTTCTTGGAAAAAAGGGCGGAGCGTGAGGATAATGAAGCCGCAGCAGAGAGCAAGCGGCAAAATTTGCTGAGACGCGAGCTTGCTTGGCTGCGCCGGGGAGCCAAAGCGCGAACCACCAAGCAAAAAGCGCGTGTACAACGAGCGGAGGAGCTGCGTGATCGTGTGGTCGAAGGACCAGGCGCCAAGATGGATATGGCGCTGGGAGCAAGCCGTCTCGGCAAAAAGGTCATTGAGCTGGAACAAATCAGCAAGTCTTACGGGGATCGCCAGCTGATCAAAGACTTCAGCTACATCGTGCTTCCAGGCGACCGTGTAGGGATCATTGGCCCAAATGGAAGCGGAAAATCGACGCTGCTCAACATGCTGGCAGGAAGAATTCAGCCAGATGCAGGGACGATCGATATCGGCCAAACGGTGAAGATTGCTTACTACACGCAGGACAGCGTCGAAATGAACGAAAAACTGCGCGTGATCGAATACGTAAAGGAAGCGGCGGAAGTCATTCAGACGAGTGACGGGGAATCGATCACGGCCTCGCAAATGCTGGAGCGTTTTCTGTTCTCTCCGCATATGCAGTACACACCGATTTCCCGCCTGTCTGGTGGAGAACGCCGGCGTCTGTATTTGCTCCGCACGTTGATGGGGGAGCCGAATGTCCTTTTCCTGGATGAGCCGACGAACGATTTGGATATTCAGACGCTGAGCATTTTGGAAGATTATCTGGAGCAGTTTCCGGGTGCGGTGATCACCGTTTCCCATGACCGTTACTTTTTGGATCGGACGGTTGACCATCTGTTCGCTTTTGAGGGGCAGGGCCGTATCCGGGATTTTATGGGGAATTACTCCGAGTACCTGGAGGAGCTGCGGGCACAAAAAGCAGTCGCAGCACCTGCCCCTGCTGTTTCCAGTGAAAAAAGCGAGAACAGCAATGCCAACCGGGGAAACAACCGGACCAAGAAGCTTTCTTATAAGGATCAAAAAGAGTGGGATGAAATCGAAGGCAAAATCGCAGCGCTGGAAGAGCGCAGCGTAGTGCTGAAGAAAGAGATTGCAGCATCCGGCAGCGATTACGGAAAAATCGAGAGGCTGTACGCCGAGGAACAGCAGGTAGCATCTGACCTGGAAGCGACGATTGAACGCTGGGCAGAGCTCTCCGCCATGGTGGAAGAGCTGGAGCAGGGAAAATAAGAATTCTTGCTGCTAGTGCCAATCTCTGTGTATGTAGCCAGTAATTGTGGCTGTGAAACGACAGTGGGCTTCTGTAGACTGTAATAGATTACTTAGTAGAGGAGTCGCTGTCGTTGCCTGCCTACAAGTTGGACCCAGAATGGGTAATGTCTTATCTAACCATGCAAGAAGAGAAGCTCACCCTGGAGCTTCAACCAGACCAAAAAGATGTAGTGATGAACAAAATACGAGAATTGACATTGTCTATCATGTACAAGCAAGCCAGAAGATACCTGGTGTATTTTGAGTCTAGTGAACCGGATGAAGAAGACAAAAACGTAAGACTCATGTGAAAAAGACCCGCCTCAAAGCAAGCAGAGGCGGGTCTTTGCTGTTTGTGAAAAAAAGAAATAGAGTGCACTACGTGGCCCTGATTCTTACAGGAGTGCCAATGGGGACGAGGCTTGCCAACGTATTCACATCTACGTTATACATTCGGATACAGCCGTGAGAGACGTATTTGCCGATGGAGGAAGGGTCATTGGTACCATGAATGCCGTAGTGGGGCTGGCTCAAACCAAGCCAATACGTGCCGAAAACGCTCAAAGGTCCGCCGGGGTAGGAATCCGGATAAGGGACTTTATTGATGATGGTGAAATCTCCTCGAGGAGTGGAAGTCGCAATTTTCCCCAATGCAACCGGAAAGGAGCGGACCCGTGTGGAGGCATCATACAAATCCAGGCGCAGCTTGGCGATGGAGATGCGGATGCTGTAATCAGGCATGATCTCACCTCCTGGCAAAATAGGTCAGCGCGCACGAAAATCCAGAGAAAAGGGGTCGGGGTAACGCAAACCATCCCGGTAAAATAAGGTGCGCACCCAAGCGTACATACGCAGAGGGATAGACGGAAAGACGATGGCCAGCTGTCCCTTTTCCAGAATGGGCAAATCCACCGGGGACAAAATCTCGTACGGAACGCCTTCTTGATCCAATAACAGCTTGTATTTGTGAGCTTCACTCCAGCTGACCGGGTAGTAAAAGGATCTTTCCATTTCATCCAACACCTTTCCATGGTTCACTACTACCCATTGTATGCGAACCCATTGAGATAAAAAAAGAAAACACAGCCTATTGAAGGAAAAATAGGCTGTGCTTGGATGAGGAAAAGGACTTAAGGCAAATCGATCAGCATGAAGTAGGTATCTTGGGCAGCGCGGATATCCAGGCTAGTTGTTTTGGTGATGCGTGCGGCATCTCGTGTCTCAAGCGTGGCGTCCTCGTTTAGCACAAGCTCTCCTTCCATGACGAACAGATAGATGCGCCTGCCAGGATTTTGTTCAAAATGAACCGCTTTTCCTGCTTCCAGGCGCGAGAGGTAGAGCGTCAGGTCTTGATGGATTTTGGCCGTTTCTTCGCCGCCCTCGGTGGATACGACCGGGAGTAGCTGGTTCACCAGCTTGGCTGGATCGTATGACTTTTGCTCATAGGACGGAGAGAGGCCGTACTCTGCCGGCTCAAACCAGATTTGCAGGAACTTGACTTCCTCGGTCGCCGAGGGATTCATCTCGGAGTGAACGACCCCAGTGCCTGCACTCATCCGCTGTACTTCTCCCGGTCGAACGACCTCCTGACGTCCCGTGCTGTCGCGGTGACCGAGCTGTCCTTGCAAAACGATCGAGACGATCTCCATTTCACGGTGAGGGTGTGAGCCAAATCCGGTTTGCGGGGCAACCGTATCGTCATTGAAGACGCGCAATGGCCCAAATCCCATATTGTCTGGATCATAGTAATCCGCAAAGGAAAAGCTGAAATTGCTTTTTAACCAGCCGTGATCTGCTGTGTAGCGTGATGCGGCTTTATGTACGTCAATCATGAGAAGCCTCCTCGTCATTCTAGGTTCTGTCCGTTATCGTAACGCTAACCCTTACTTTTGTGAATGATTTTCGCCCGATTTCATTGTAAAGTGGAAGCAGGTGGCAATTAGGAGGGACTCTCGTGTGACGCAGACTCATTTGCACTTCAACATGCATATAGGCAGAAAGAAACCGGAAAGCGTGATCAATCGGGAAACTGCTTGTCCATTTTGCGACACCAATAACCTGACGAATATCCTCGAGCAGCGCGGGTCCATGATCTGGCTTATGAACAAGTTCCCCGTTTTGCAGGATACCTATCAGACGGTTCTGATCGAGTCGGATGATTGCGAAGGGGATTGGTCGACTTATTCAAAAGCACACGTGCATGAGCTGCTCTCGTTTGGCGTAGAGAAGTGGCAGGAGCTTTCGAATAGCGGATCTTTTCAATCTGTGCTCTTCTTCAAGAACCACGGACCGTACTCCGGGGGCAGCATTCGCCATCCACATATGCAAATTGTTGGCTTGAATAACTACGATTATCGCAGCCAAGTAAAGGAAATGGACTTTGAGGGAATCACCATTGACCGCGGGCGAGGGGTGGAGTGCAATCTGTCTACCCATCCGCGCGCAGGCTTTTTTGAATACAACGTGATCCTAACAGACTGGGATCAGCTGGACAGGATGGCTGAGTACTTACAAATTCTGGCACACTGGATTTTGAACCACGTCAATCGCCGTTGTCTCAGCTATAACTTTTTCTTTTATCGCTGGGGAGACAAGCTGATCGCAAAAGCCGTGCCACGCTTTGTTACCTCTCCGCTCTACATCGGCTATTCCATTCCGCAGGTGGCCAATAATTTGGATGATATGGTTACAGAAATGAGGCATCTTTACTTTTAGGGGGCTTGGAGAGTATGGGGTATCAAGTTCGTGGAACCACACAAATGACAGCAGAAGAGCTGTCCGCAGTAAAGCAGCTGGTGAAAGTATGCAATGAGCATGACGGAATTGACCTTAAAATAAATCCAGACATGCTCACTCGACGTTCGGGCACTCACTCGGAAGATTTTTTGTGCTACGAAGACGATCAGCTGGTAGGTTTCTTGGGGATGTACGTATTTCATGGAGCAGAGGCGGAAGTAAGCGGCATGGTGCATCCGCAGTATCGCAGAAAAGGAATTTTCCGGGCGATGCAGGCTCAGGCGGCAGAAGAATGTCAGCAGAGAAAGATTCCAGAACAGCTGTTTATCGTTCAAAGAGAGTCTTTGTCGGGAAAAGCTTGCATGGAGCATTTGGGAGCGCAGTATAAATTTTCGGAGTATTGGATGGACCTTCAGGGGGAAAAGAAAAACGTCCCCGTGAGCGCTATCCAGATGCGTGCTGCAGAAAAGGCTGATCTGGAAACGTTGATCTGGCTGAATGTCCACGGCTTTCAGATGGAGGAAGAGCAGGCGAGAGAAATGAGCAGGCGCATCGAAGGCGAGTCGAACAGCAAAACGTACCTTATCCTTGTCGAGGATAAGCCCGTCGGCAAGATCAGCGCGATGATCAGTGAGGGAAAAGGCTTTATTTTCGGCTTCTGTGTGCATCCCGATCATCAGGGAAAAGGGTATGGACGTCAAGCATTGGCGAAAACGATCGAGCTGATTTTCGAGCAAGGCTACGAGGAAATGTCACTGGAGGTCGCCTGCGAGAACAGCCATGCGCTCGGTCTTTACGAATCGTGCGGATTTGTCGTCAAATCGGCGAACGATTACTACAAGCTACTACTTTAATTGCACAGTTGCACCCCACGATTGGAAATGTAGTTTGGTTCCGTGCTACGATAGAGAAGATTGAGGGAAGAGTGCGGAAAAGGAGTGACGAGTGATGAAGCTGTTGTCCATCGAACCGACGCCGAGTCCAAACGTAATGAAGCTGAACGTAGACGAGCGTTTGCCGGATGGTGTCCAACATGTCTATACAAAAGAGAATGTCGCCAAGTACCCGGAGTTGATGGGGAAGCTGCTGGCGATTGAAGGAGTTACCTCTATTTTTCATACCGCTGATTTTTTGGCGCTGGAAAGAAAGTCAAACGCGGATTGGCAGCGCATCTTGACCCAGTCCCGAGAGATTCTTCAGGCAGGAGAAGGAACGGCCGTACCGGTATTGGCAGCTACGGATGGAGCCGCTTTTGGGGAGGCCCAGGTCTTTATCCAGATGTTCCGGGAAGTGCCCATGCAGGTAAAAGTCACGATGGGGACAGAACAGATCCGTGCAGCATTGCCGGAGAGGTTTGGACAAGCAGCGATGCGAGCTGGATCGGCCTCGCCAAACCTGATCATGGAGCGCAAATGGGTGGAGCACGGTGTCCGTTATGGCGATCTGCGCGAGATCGGAGAAGAAGTCGCACTAGAGATCGTGGCTTCGTATCCGGAAGAGCGTGTGGAGGAGCTTGTGGAGCGTGCCTTGCAGCTAGGTGAAGGGGAAGCCCCAGAGCCTGTCATCCGTGAAAAGAAAGTTGTTACCCTGCAAATGCTGGATGATCCCGATTGGCAAAACCGGTACGCGGCATTGGATCGCATGGAGCCAACCGAAGAGGATTTGCCAGTGCTGGAGAAAGCCCTGAAGGACACGAAGACGTCGATCCGAAGGCTGGCGGTCGTCTATCTGGGGATGGTTGGGGGAGATGCCGTCTTCCCGTTGCTGTTCCAGGCATTAAAGGATGATTCGGTATCCGTAAGAAGAACGGCTGGAGATACCTTGTCTGATCTGGGGGATCCACTGGCGACTGGACCGATGTGTGAAGCTTTGCATGACCGCAACAAGCTCGTTCGCTGGCGTGCAGCGCGTTTCCTGTACGAAGTGGGAGACGAGTCAGCACTTCCAGCATTGCGATCGGCCCAAAACGATCCGGAGTTTGAAGTCAGCCTGCAGGTGCAAATGGCTGTGGAGCGGATCGAAAGCGGGGAAGCCGCCAGCGGTACGGTCTGGCAGCAAATGACCCGCAGAAACGAACAAAGCGAGTAAGAGCACGACTCTCATAATCGAAAACAGGGGTGCATTTGCCCCTGTTTTTTCTTTGTACAGGAATAAGATTCTTAGCCAGTATAAGTGCAGCTAAGGCTCCGCCAAAAGGCTTGGTGGAACGCGCCACTTCGCTTCTGGTCAATTCACCTGCAAAATGCCTCCGTAAAAAGCATGTTCATGACGGCGAGCAGTCGCCCATGCCTGATTTCCATAGTCAAAATGCCACCACTCATCCGAATAGTTCGTAAATCCGGCTTGAATCATGATGTGATACAAAAGTCGGCGGTTGCGCTGGATTTGCCGCTCCTGGTCGTCACTGGGCAGATGGATTTCGAAAAAACGTGTATGGGCCCGATCAGTAAAGTCATCAAAGGGAGTACCCATGTCCAGCCAGCCGTTGGGACCTGCTATTGTCAGGTCAACAGCACCGCCAGTCAAATGACGGGGAGGACGCTCAGGATTGTGCGAGGGCCGGGCTACGAACCGGTGGAGCTCCTCGTAAAAAGCTTCTCCTTCCGTCCAGCCTTGTGCGAGAAGCTGGCTTTTTAGGCGATCATACAGGGATTGCTGCACTTCTAGCGGGCGCCACCCATCCAAAACCACGAGATGATGGTCGGGTGGGAGCAAGCCCGCGGCTTCGACCAGACGGTCAGCAACGGAACGCCGAACGAAGCAATCAGATCGCGTGCCAGCCAACCCCTCGTGATAGTAAGCAGGATATACTGCTATTGCGGGGGCATACTGCAACAGAGGGACGACGGGTTCGTTGGTTTCCAGGATCTTTGGCAAGCTAGCTAAAGCGGCGCTTGATTCCGATTCTGGGATGGGAGTGGTAAACTTCATAGGTCGAAAACACCCTTCTGCGGGATTTTATTCATTATAGCACGAGAAACATAAGGAAATTATTGGTATCAAACAGTATAAAAATAGACACAGTTCAATAATGGTTGACTACTTGTGATCTATCCCTTATTCTAGGAGAGGGTTTTCGATCATGTTATCAACATTGCTAGTGCGTAGGGGAGATTGTGTATGACAACCAATCACTATGACGTAGTTATTGTAGGTGGAGGACTCGCTGGTTTATCCAGTGCCGCCTATCTTTCGTCGAAAGGCAAAAAAGTAGCAGTTTTGGAGCGCGGACAATTAGGCGGTCGTGCCGTTACGCTGAAGATCAAAGGATTTAACTTTAACTTTGGTGCACACGCTATTTACGCTCGTGATAGCTCCGTTTTGAAAACGTTTGAAAAAGAGCTGGACCTTCACATTGACTGGCAAGACTTTAATCCGACAAAAGCGAAGTACGATATCGGGAACGATCTGACAGCTGTTCCAGCGAATGTACAAGGCTTGTTCCAAACCAAGCTGCTCAAAGGCTTGGACAAAGTATTGTTTACGTTTGAAATCTTGAAAACGATGCTGAAGATGGAAACGGGACATCCGCATATGTCTATCCAAAAATGGATGGAGAAGAAAAACGTCAATGAAGAAGTAAAGGAAATGATGCTGACACTGGCTTCCTCCAACTTCTTTACACGTGAACCGGAAAAAATCCCATCTGACGTATTCTTTTCCTATTACAGCCGACTGTTCACGACCAATAAGCCAGTAGCGTATATTGGCGGAGGCTGGCAGGCGCTGATTAACGAATTCGTTCGTGTCATCGAGGCGAATAACGGCGTCATCCTGACGAAGACAAAAGTAGAAAGTTTCCACGTAGAAGAAGATCGCGTCGTGGGAGTGGTAACACCGGAGGGCGAGTTTACGGCAGATGAGTTTATCAGCTGTATCCCGCCGAAAGAAATGGTGAAGGTATTTGCGGAAACGCGGTTGGAGCATGCCATTGCCCAGCACGCAGAATACGAGCCTACCGTTGTTATTGTGTACGACATTGGCTTGAAAGAGCGCATCGATGTTCCGTATTCCTATATTTACGACAAGCAAAACAACATCTTTATCACGGACATTTCCTACTACGATCAGACCTGTGTGCCAGAAGGCGGTCAGCTGCTCCAAGCGACAGCGTACATGCGCCAGTCTGATGTAGGGAACAAGGAATTGGCAGAGCAACGCAAGCTGGAAATCGAAGCGCTGTACGACAAGCACTTTGCCGGCTGGCGTGAGCAACTGGTCGTTCCTCGCGTCTCCACACGTGCCATCGTACAGGAGATCAAATGGACAATGAACCAGAAGCCTATGCCAATCTTCATGCCTGACTATCGCAACCTGTTCTTTGCAGGTGACTGGTGCGAAGGCCAAGGACAACTGTCCGAGCTTTCTTTCTCCAGTGCCATGAACGTTGCGAAGTTAATTTTGGAAAAATAATTCATCTGTTAACGGGTGCTTTTCTCAACTGTTGCTTGAGCGAAGCACCCGTTTTTCCCTTGCAAAAGAGCCCCGCAAGATACGCTTGCGGGGGAGGGATAAAACTAGGCCCTCTGGTACAGATTGTAGACGAGGCGGCCAATTTCGGCGATCGTTTGGGCGGCTGGGATTTGCTCCAGACCTTTGTTCAGAGCGCAGATGGTCACAGCATGCGGGCCGACGAACAGCACACCGGTATCATGCGTGATGTGGGTAACGGAGCCGGTCTTGTTGGCGAGCTCCCATTTAGGAAGCATGCCGATCACGTCTCCATCTGGATCGGGGAAGTGGAACGGAATGCGGTCTCGATGCTGCTGCTGCTTTAGGATCGCCATCATTTTCAGGCAGCTGTCATAGGAAATGACTTTTCCTGTAGCCAAATAACGGAAATGAGAGCCCATGTCTGCAGCCGTCAGCTCGTTGTAGCCTTCCAGCTCGGCAGGCACGACCATCAGCTTGTTGTAGAACTGACTGTTTGTCATGCCTGTCTTTTGCATCGCTGCTCGAATGCTCTCGGTTCCGACCAAGTCGATCAAAATATTGGTCGCCGTGTTGTCGCTTTGGATGATCATAAGTGTGACGATGTCCTGCACGGTCAGCTCAGTGCCGGGGGTCATGTGCTGAAGCACCCCAGCACCGCCTACCAAATCTTCTTGGCGGAGCTTGATTTTTTGTTCCAATGCGATGTTGCCAGCGTAGGCTTCTGCAAAAACTGCCGTCATGATCGGTACCTTGATCACGCTAGCCGCATAGAAACGTTTATGCTCATTGAACACCAGCGTTTCACTTGTTTGCAGGTCTTCCAGGTAGATACCCCACTCGCCGCCAGCATTTTCAACCAATTGAGCGATTTGGGTGGATAAACTCGAGAGCATTTCCTTCATCCCCTTTTTATGTAGACAAAATTTTCTCAAGATAATATTATTTATACATGCTCCTAACAATCAAGAAGAATTATTCCAGAGACGGGGGTTTTTTCATGAAACGGTTTAAGAAACTATCATTTTGTGCAGTGCTGCTCGCGAGCTTGGCGTTCGCTGGCTGTGGCACACCACAAGGGAGCACGTCGGGAGAGAAGGCACCTTCAGCTTCAGCAGGTGAATCTTCTACCCCGCAAAGCATGCAGGTGAACCTGAGCACAGGGGAGCCAAACACGATCGACCCTGGACTGGCAGAAGATATCCCTTCGATGTCTGTTGCCCGTGCAGCATTTGATGGCCTGCTTCGGCTGAATGAAAAGGGCGAGCTGAAAGAGGCGGTCGCGGAGAAGTACGAGGTATCACCTGATGGACTGACCTATACCTTCCATCTGCGCGATGCGAAGTGGTCCAACGGCGAAGCAGTTACTGCGCATGATTTCGAATATGCGTGGAAGCGCGTATTGAATCCGGAAACAGCATCTTCCTACGCTTATCAGATGTACTATCTGAAAAACGGAGAAGCTTTCAATGCGAAGAAAGCGAAAGCAGAGGATGTTGGCGTAAAAGCAACCGATGACAAAACGCTTGTCGTCAACCTGGAAAATCCGGCACCGTTTTTCCCTGAGCTGGTTGCATCTGTGACTTACTTCCCTGTGAACCAAAAAGCAGTGGAAGCAAACAAGGATTGGGCTTCCAAGCCTGAAACCTACGTAGGGAACGGACCATTTGTGCTGAAGAAATGGGAGCACAAGTCGGGTATCGAATTCGAAAAGAACGATACTTACTGGGATAAAGACCACGTAAAGCTGTCCAAGCTCAACATCAACATGATCGAAGACGCCAATACGGAGCTTTCGATGTTTGAAAATGGTGATTTGGACTGGGCGGGCTCTCCGCTGGGTGACTTGCCGCTCGACGCACTTGAGTCCTTGAAAGATTCCGGCAAAATGCAATCGCAAGCAACGGCAGGAACTTACTGGTACATTTTCAACACCACGCAAAAGCCTTTTGACAACAAAAAGATTCGCCAGGCATTTGCCACTGCTGTAAACCGCAAAGAAATTACTGAAAGCGTCGTTCCATTCAAGAGTACAGCAGCGCTCGGAATCTTGCCTCCTACCATGACGCTCAACCCTGACGGCTACATCAAAGACGGTGATGTGGAGACAGCGAAGAAGCTGCTGGCTGAAGGAATGAAGGAAGCGGGAATCACCAAGCTGCCTGAGCTCACCATTTCCTACAATACGACAGAAGCCAATCAACGGATCGCGACTGTCATCCAGGATCAATGGAGAAAAGCATTTGGCATCGAAGTGAAGCTGGTGAATAAAGAAAATAAAGTACATCGCGAACAAATGAAGGAAGGGAACTTCCAAATCGGCCGCGGCAGCTGGATCGGCGACTTCAACGATCCGATCAACTTCCTGGAAGTGTTCAAAGGCGGTTTGAACACCTCGAAATGGGAGAACAAAGAGTTCCTCGACCTCTTGGCTCAATCAGCCAAAGAAGGCGACGTAGAAAAACGTAAAGAAATCCTGAAAAAAGCGGATGCCATCGTGATGGATGAAATGCCTGCTCTGCCGATCTACTACTACACTTACGCATGGGTGAAACAAGACTCTGTAAAAGACGTAGTTGTAGACGCACTCGGCTTCATCGACTTCAAATACGCATCCAATGAAAAGAAATAAATAGAGAATAGGGAGTGACGTGTGTGCGTCCGATAATTGGTGTGGCGTGTACGAAAATGTATTTCCCGAATAACAATCTCGACCAGTTCTTTTATGTAGGCTCCGGCTATGTGGAGGGGATTGCACGCAGTGGCGGAACTCCGTTGATCCTGCCTCTTCTGACATATGCAGATGCGCCATTTCGCGCGATGCTGGAGTCGCTTGACGGCCTGATCCTTACAGGAGGAGACGATCCTGCTCCTCATTTGTACGGAGAGGAGCCGCTGCAAGGACTGGGACATATTGAATACGAACGGGATTTGGCAGAGCTTGAAGTCATCAAGCTGGCTCTGGAAATGAAAAAGCCAATCCTCGGAATCTGCCGGGGAATGCAAATTCTGAATGTGGCGTGCGGCGGTACCCTCATTCAGGACATTCCAAGCCAAGTGCCAGGAGCATTCCAACACGCCCAAAAAGGTTCACGTCAATACGGCGCACACAAAGTCACTCTTCAGCCAGGATTTGTAGCAGATGCGGTTGGCAAGACGGAAATCCTGGTCAACACCTCGCATCATCAGGCGGTAAAAGACGTCGCTCCGGGCTTTGCCATGACAGGGGCAGCGGCTGACGGTGTAATCGAGGCGATCGAGAGTCTCGACGGGCTGCATGTCGGGCTGCAATGGCATCCAGAGCGGATGTGGGGCCACGACAGCGACATGCAAAAGATAGCGGAGGCGTTTGTCGCCAAAGTCAAACAAGCGAAGCTGCAAGCCAGATAAGATCAGGCAGAATTTCGCCAGAGAAAAAGGAATAGCAAGCCGCTCTACGGACGGGGGTCAGTCCCCTACAACATGTGGAGCGGTTTTTCTTTGTACAGTAAGAATTTATAAGATTCTTAGCCAGTATAAGTGCAACTAAGGCTCCACCGCAAAGCTTGGCGGAGCCAAGTTTTCTAACTGAATCAGAAAGTATAAACGACGTGAGCCATCTACCTGATTCAGCATGAATAACCTTCCGAAAAATCGCGGTCGCTCCTCCATGAGATGACCTCGATAGAGGTTTTCTTATTTTGCTGGAAATGTATACTAGAGACAGGCTGACATGTGAGGGGAAGCAAACTATATACGAGGTGAGGGAAATGCTGCCAATAGGAACAAAAGCACCGCTATTTCGAGCGGACAGCACCAGAGGCCTGATCGACTTGCAAGAATACATGGGGAAAAAGAATATCGTCCTGATCTTCTATCCAGGGGATGATACGCCAGTGTGCACGAAGCAGCTGTGTGCTGTTCAAGACCATTATGCGGCCTTTGAGCACGCGGATACTGTCGTCTTCGGGATCAATCCTGCCGAACGGGCAAAAAAAGAGGCGTTTGCAGGTAAGTTTGGTTACCGCTTCCCGCTGATTGTGGATGCTGACCAATCGATCCGCCAGTCCTATGGCGTAGGCAAGATATTGGGGCTGTTTTTCCAGCAGCGGATCGTCTATATCATTGGGAAGTCAGGCAACATTATTTACGCAAAAAAGGGCAACCCCCCTGTCTCAGAGCTGCTGCATGCTCTGGAAGCACAAAGCTAGCCCTGCCTAAGAAGAGAGAAAGGAGTTCATCCTATGTCTGTTTCTGAAAAAATAACAGGAGTCCTACTTCTGGGAATACTTGCATGCTTATTTGTGATTGCGCAAAAGCCGGCGCCTTCTTTTTACAGTCCGCCAGCTTCGATTCCATTTCCAGAAGTGCCTGATTCCTCGAATGCTTCTGTCGTTTCGCTGGACAAGAACAAAATCGCGGTAGTCGACACGCGAAATGATTCACCGACTTTTGGGAAAATCCTCGTTCTTGCCTTTGATCCGACGACCAACAAATTCACGCAGGTGGCCGATCATACCTTCAGCTTCGACATCGTATTCAGGTAGGCTTCCCTGCCGAGTAGGTGTCCGTACCTTGCGCAATGCTAGAAAAAAGGGGATAATAAAACAAAATGAGAATGTATGTTTGGTGGTTATCCCCTTATGAAAAAAATCTTGCACATGGATATAGATGCTTTCTTTGCCAGTGTCGAGCAGCTGGATCGTCCTGAGCTGCGTGGAAAGCCCGTTATCGTCGGCGGGACTGGGAATCGAGGTGTCGTGTCTACATGCAGCTATGAGGCGCGTAAATACGGTGTCCGGTCTGCCATGCCGATCGCAATGGCGCGTAAAAAATGTCCCCAGGGCATTTACCTGCCCGTCCGATACTGGCGCTATGTAGAAAAATCAGCAGAGGTACGGGAGATTTTTTCAGCCTATACCGATCGCTATCAGACGGTAGGATTGGATGAGGCTTATTTAGACGTGAGCGATTACGAGGATGCTGTTCCCATCGCGCGGGAAATCAAGCGGCGTGTGAGAAAAGAGACGGGGCTTACCTGCAGTATCGGACTGTCGTACAATATGTCACTGGCCAAAATAGCAAGTGATTTGAAAAAGCCGGATGCGTTTGTCATTATCCGTCCTGAGCAGGCATTGGAAGTCCTGCGGCCTCTGCCGATTGGCACCCTGAACGGAGTCGGGAGAAAGTCGCAGGAGGTTCTCGCCAAAAAAGGCATCAAGACGGTAGAGGACTTTTGGGCACTTTCCTTGGAGGAGGTGGTCCAGCTCTTTGGCAAGATGGGACGTTCGCTCTATCATCGGGCGAGAGGCGAGGACAACCGGGAAATTGTCACAGAGCGTACGCCGAAATCCTCGAGCCGCGAAACCACACTGCCCTTCGATTTGTTCGACAGAGAATCCATCGCACCGATCGCCATGTCTTTGCTGCGAGAAGTCGAAGAGGACATTCGCGAGGAAGGCGTCCATCCTCAGACCATCACGCTGAAAATCAAATACGCGGACTTCACACAGCGAACCAAGCAGCATAAAGCGGTACCGGATGCCAATTGGCAGGAGCTTTTGGATGACTTGCTGGATGCCTTTGATTACACGCCGGGAGTTCGGCTGGTCGGAGTGGGCTTCTCGAATTTTACAGAGCCGCAGCAGGAGCGCTACGAGCAGCTAATGATGTTTTCCTGGAAACAGGGGAGATAGGAGGGTGAGCTGGTGGAAGGAAGCAATCCGTATCATTGCTGTGCGACCTGCCAGCATTTTCGCGTGGAAAAGACGACGGGAAACGTTTCCTATCGCTGCTCTCGGTTGACGTACGAGACAAGACCGGAGTATCAGTTTCAATGCTGGTCCCCAAAAGAAAGCGTCAAGCGTCTAATGGACGCAAGACATGAGAAAACTGAAGAGTAGCTGTGGTGAGGGTATAAAGTTACAAGAATTCTGACGAAAAGCTATGCTGGCTGCTAGATTGTCAGCTCAGCAAGAAGCGCACGACTACCAAAGGAGGCGGGCCAGCTTGAGAATCATCGTTACCAGTTTATTCGTACAAGATCAGGGCAGGGCTCTGGAGTTTTATTCAGAAAAGCTGGGGTTCATAAAAAAGGAGGATGTCCCCGTCGGAGAATTTAGGTGGATTACGCTTGTTTCACCGGATGATCAAGGCGATACGGAGCTTTTGCTCGAACCAAACAACCATCCGGCCGCAAAGGAGTATCAACAAAGGATATTTGCTGATGGCATTCCAGCCACCATGTTTGGCGTTGCAGATATACAAGACGAGTATAGGCGTTTAAAGGAAAAAGGCGTGACGTTTACGATGGAGCCGACAAAAATGGGCGATGTCACAATAGCTGTCTTCGACGATACTTGCGGCAACCTGATTCAGATCTTGGAGAAGTAGCATCATGGCTACCCCGACCGATGGAAGGAGCCAAAACCCCCGCTTCGCTAGGATGACGGGGGTTTTGCTGTTCCACAATCACATTTTCATGTCGTGGCTGTCGGCGTAGACAGTTGTGCCTTGCTTGAGCCTGAGGAAGACGTACAACAGAATCCCCAAGCCCAGTATGGAACCGGCAACGACAAACAGGACAGTGGAAACGGGAAGAACGTCGGTTAAAATCCCGCCAGCCAGCGGCCCTGCGACCATTCCGACCGCATGGAACATATTGAACAGGGAGTAGGCAATCCCATAGGCGCCGCTTCCCGAGCGGTCGATAATCTCTCCAAGCGTAGCGAGGGTAGGAGACA
This sequence comes from Brevibacillus centrosporus, assembly GCF_046622605.1. Classification (NCBI taxonomy): domain Bacteria; kingdom Bacillati; phylum Bacillota; class Bacilli; order Caryophanales; family Paenibacillaceae; genus Brevibacillus; species Brevibacillus centrosporus. The sequence goes on from NZ_CP176856.1 coordinate 2,135,110, forward strand.
GGGTAAATCCCACTCCTGCGCCTACAAGCGCCATCGCCAGAGATGCCTGCCAAAGTGTACTCGCCAAAGCAAGAGCGGGTATGAAAACAGCCAGGATGCAAATCCCTATGAACATGAGTAAAAATGGATTGAAACGGCTGGACAATGCGCCTGCCACAGGAGCCATAAGCCCGTAGGCCAATGTCATGATGGCAAATAGCAAACCGATCATAGCGGGTGTTACGCTCAGCTTTTCTGTCAAAAAGTTTGGAAGCGTAGGCTCCAGCAAGCAAAGGGCGATCTCGGCTAGCAGAACGATGCCGGCAATAAAGGCAACCTGCGGATGACGTAAAAATTTGCTGACACGCAGCTGCTCGGACTGGCTGCGCGCGGGGGCTTCCTGCAGGAATAAGGCAACGAGCAGGATATTGAGCACCGTAAAGCCTGCCGCAGCCAAAAAGGGTGTGCGGTGACCGCTTACTTCAAAAAGCCATCCACCGAGCGGAGCACCGAGCAGCGTACCTGATGAAATGGCAGTCAGGGCGATCCCCATGACGGCACCACGCGACTTAGGAGGAAACAGATCAGCCAACAGGGCTAGAGCAGTCGGCCATGTAGCTGCTGCTGCCAGCCCTTGGATAAAACGAGCTGAGATGAGCAGCGGGAGCGAATCGGCAAATGCGAACAGAAGAGTAGAGAAGGCAAGCCCGGCAAGCCCGGTCAGCAGTATGATCCGCCGGCCAATGCGATCGGATATCGGCCCAAAAATCGGGGTGGCGACGAGCATGGCGATCGCATAACTGCTAAAGAGGATTCCCATCATTGTCGAAGAGGGCTTCAGCGTTTCCGTGAAATACGGCACGATCGGTATGAGCAGGCTGTAGAGCAGCATGTCGATGAAAAGGATCAGCACGACAAAAAGCAGGCCGATTCCTTGGGATTTTGTCATTTTCGGAAGGAGTGTCATAGTCATTCACCTCTGTACTATTCAAGTTAACCAAGAAAACTAAAAACGTTTAAATCGTTTTCGCGTAAAAAAGGGGAATAAAAGACTTATCTTTTATCCACCGGAACGAGGCCGAATAACAACACATCGGCAATCGCAGCGAGTGACTCCTGCGTAGTAATATTGTTTTTCGTGTAAAAGCGCTGATCGAGGGCGGAGTTGCATGCATCGATGATGATCTTCATCATGAGTGTGACATTGCGGTCGATGATCAGACCTTCCCGAATCCCCTGTTCAATGAGCTGGCGGAGCATCGCCCAGTCACTGGAAAGAGAAGCATCTACGATCGCCCACTGCTCAGGATAGTAGCGTTTCATCTGCTCGAGTATGCGCAGGTCGTAAAAGTCGTTATGGGTAGGCACGACCATGATGACCGAACGGATTTTTTCGAGGAGCGTAAGGTTGCTGTCCTCTACAATTTGTCTCGTCTTTTCATCGAACTCCTGCGCTGTTTGTTCGATGATCGTCTCGAGGATCTCGACCTTGGAGGAAAAGTGCTCATAGAGTGTACGCTTGCTGATCCCAAGTCTGCGAGCTAAGTCATCCATCGAAAACTTCATGCCTTTTTCCCAAATTTCTTCGATGAAGCCGCGCATGATTCTGTCTCGGATAAAGCATCGCCTCCTTGTATGTAATCTGCAAAGAAAACCAAGTAAACGGTTTTAGTTTTATTAGATCAAGGCAATTCTACATGGTTTTCCTTTAGGATGCAAGCCGGCGCTAGCTTTTTCTTTTGCAACAGGGTGGCCGATTATGGTATAGTAGGTGCCGAAATCGCGGTTGATTGCTTCACATCATTTGGAGGTGCCCCGTGTTTTTACAAAAGCTGGTGCCCAATCAGTACGTGGATTCGATCCACCACATTGATATAGATCAATTGAAACGAAATAACGTCCGCGCAGTGATTACGGATTTGGACAATACGCTGGTGGAATGGGACAGGCCGGAGGCGACTCCTGAGGTTGTCAATTGGCTGAAGCGCTTGCATGACGCAGGCATTCAGGTGACGGTCGTCTCCAATAACGGTCTCTCGCGTGTTGAGCGTTTCTGTAAGCCACTGAATATCGGATTTATTTGCGCGGCTCGCAAGCCCACGAATCGTGCTTTTTTACAGGCAGTGCGGCAGATGAACGTGACCATTGCCGAGACAGTCGTTATCGGCGATCAATTGTTTACGGATGTGTTGGGAGGAAATCGTCTCGGGTTTCATACGATCTTGGTCGTACCGGTAGCTCAGACGGATGGTTTTTGGACGCGCTTCAATCGTCAAATGGAACGCGTTGCCTTGATTTGGATGGAACGGAAAGGAATGGTTTCGTGGAGGAGAAAAACATGATGGATCATGAAACTACTGCCTGTGCTGGCTGTGGTATCCTGATTCAGTCGGAAGATGCGAAACAGCCCGGTTATGCGCCACCGTCTGCCCTAGGCAGAAAAGTCGTGATTTGCCAGCGCTGCTATCGGATCAAGCATTATAATGAAGTAGCCCCTGTAAGCATGGGGGATGATGATTTCCTGCGGATTTTGGATGGCATAGGCGCTACTCAATCCCTTGTTGTCATGGTCGTGGACATCTTTGATTTCCAAGGCTCTTGGCTGAAGGGGTTGCCGCGTTTTGTCGGTAAAAATCCGATTCTGCTCGTAGGGAACAAGGTCGATTTGCTCCCACGCAACATCAATCTGAATCGCGTGCGAAACTGGATGCAGCACGAGGCGAAAGAGCGCGGTCTGCGTCCGGAAGACGTAGTCCTGATCAGTGCCGAAAAAGGTCTGCATATCGACGAACTGCTCGCCCGGATTGGAGAGCTGCGAAAAGGCCGCGATGTTTATATTGTCGGTGTTACGAACGTGGGCAAATCCACGATGATCAACCGTATCTTGCATGACTACGGGGCAGCCGAGCTGGAAATCACCACTTCGCCGTTCCCGGGAACGACGCTGGACAAGATTGAGATTCCGCTGGAGGATGGTCGCTCCATCTTTGATACGCCAGGGATCATCAATCGCGATCAGATCGGACATATGATTCCGCCAGCAGACTTGCGGAAAATCACGCCGAGAAGCCGGATCAACTCCAAGGTATATCAGCTCGATGACGGACAGTCGCTGTTCTTGGGCGGACTTGCCCGCATCGACTTTGTCCACGGCCCTCGTCAGCCTTTTGTCATTTATGTGGATAACGATCTGTACATCCATCGCACCAAGCTGGAAAAGGCGGATGAAGTCCTGGAAAAGCATCATGGCAGCTTGCTTGTTCCACCGACTGGAGAAGAGGCCGCAAAAGCGTTACCTCCGTTTGTGAAGCATACATTTAAAATTAAGCCGACTGGAATCACGACAGACGTTGTCATTTCCGGATTAGGCTGGGTTAGCCTCCAGGGCAAGCATGATGCGAGTATTGTCGTTCATGCGCCTAAAGGGGTTAGTGTGGGGATCAGAAAAGGGCTAATCTAGCTCCTCCGAAGAGAATAGGGCCGCCCTTGTTTCTTGGTTGTTTGTAAAGAGAGCCTATAGGGGGTAGGAGAGCAAAATGATTACGAGTAAAACACAGCTGGTTGGTTTGTTCGGCCACCCGGTTTCCCATTCACAGTCGCCTATGATGCAGAATGCCGCCTTTTCAGAAACAGGCTTGAGCTATGCCTATGCAGCCTTTGATGTAGAGCCTGACAACCTGGAGGATGCCGTGGCAGGGATTCGCGCTCTGGGTCTGAAAGGAATCAACGTGACGATTCCGCACAAGGTCGCCATCATGCCGATGCTCGATGAGATTGACCCCTTGGCCAAGCGGATCGGTGCGGTAAATACGGTCGTGATTGAAGACGGTCGTCTGATCGGCTACAACACGGATGGTATGGGCTATGTCCGTTCCCTCGTAGAGGAGACGGGGATTGAGCTTGAGCAGCAGATCGTGACGATGGTAGGTGCAGGCGGTGCGGCGCGTGCAGTAGCATTTACCCTTGCAGAAAAAGGTGTGAAGGAAATTCGCATCATCAACCGTTCACGTGAAAGAGCCACCCTTCTGGCCGAATCCTTAAAGTCGATTGTGTCGACCCGCATCGTGGAGCAGGGAGAGGGGAAAGAGGCGATCGCGGATGCGTCCTTGTTGATTAATACGACTTCGATCGGCATGCTGCCGAATGTGAATGAAATGCCTGTTCCAAAAGAGTGGCTGCACGATCAGCTGACAGTCAGTGATCTGATCTACAATCCACTGGAAACCCGTTTGCTTGCAGAAGCAAAAGCGATTGGAGCACGTGTTCACTCAGGTGTTGGCATGTTCGTTAACCAAGGGGCATTGGCCTTTGAGCTGTGGACCGGGAAAAAGGCTCCGACAGAAGCCATGCGCCAGATCGTCCTTTCGCAATTGACAAAAACAGCAGAATAACGATAATGATACGTTCATACGTAGAAGGAGGCATGCCGATGTTGACCGGCAAGCAAAAACGTTTTTTACGCGCAGAAGCGCACCATCTGACCCCGATTTTCCAAGTGGGAAAAGGTGGCGTAAATGAAAATATGATCACGCAGATCAAAGAGGCGCTGGAAGTGCGTGAATTGATCAAGATAGCGATCCTGCAAAACAACAATGACGACAAGCATGAAGTCGCAGAAGATTTGGCGGCAGGTGCAGGAGCGGAATTGGTTCAGCTGATCGGGCATACCGTTGTACTGTACAAAGAGTCTCGGGAAAACAAAACGATCAAGCTGCCGTAGCGAACATCATGGATGAACGCATAAAGCATGTCGGAATTTTAGGTGGGACGTTCGATCCGATTCATTGTGGCCATTTGCTTGCTGCAGAGCAGGCGAGGGAGCAAGCGGGTCTGGATGAGGTGTGGTTCATGCCCACACATATCCCGCCGCATAAAACACGTGACGGGCTGACGGACGCTGCTACTAGGCTTGAGATGGTGGAGCTTGCGGTAGCGGATCACGAATCGTTTCGGGTGACGGATGTGGAGCTCAGACGTGAGGGACCCTCTTATACCTACGACACGATCGTTCAGCTGGTCGAGCAGTACCCAGATTGCCGTTTTTCCTTTATCATTGGGGGTGATATGGTCGAGATCCTGCCGAAATGGTACCGTTTTGAGGAGCTGAGCCGCATGATTCGATTTATCGGTTTGGCGAGACCTGGTGCGGATATCGACCGTGTGCCGAATGACACAGTAACCTTTGTTGAAATGCCGGTTTGGGATATCTCATCCACGCTGATCCGGATGAAAGCAGCGGAAGGCCAAAGCATTCGTTATTTGGTTCCGCGTTCAGTCGAGCGTTATATAAAGGAGAACGGATTTTATGCGTGAGTGGAGCAATCGGGAGGAGCTGCTCGCACAGGTGCGGGCTCAAATGCATGAGAAAAGGTATGCGCACACGCTGGGCGTAGCGGAGTCCGCAAGGCAGCTGGCGATACGCTATGGGGCCGATCCTGACAAAGCGCAGCTTGCCGGATACTTGCATGATTACTGCAAATGCTGGCCAGTAGACAAGATGTTTGAGATTCTGGTTCGCCATGATATGCCAACAGAGCTGTTGGAAGGCGAGAAAGAGCTGTGGCATGCTTTTGCCGGAGCGATTGTCATCCAGTCAGACCTCGGTATTACGGATCCGGAAATATTGCAGGCTGTCCGCTATCACACAACGGGGCGTGTAGGCATGACTCTGTTAGAAAAAGTGGTATGTGTGGCAGACTATATAGAACCGAACCGCAACTTCCCTGGTGTCGAAGAAATCCGCGCCTTGGCGCAAGAGGATCTGGATGCAGCGCTTGCCCTTGCTCTAGGAGGCACGATGCAGTTTTTGATAGAAAAGAAAAAGACGGTATTTCCGTTGACATTATTGGCTTATAACGATTTGATATCCTTAAAAAGGGAGAATAGGAGGGTTTAATGGTTAAAACAGTAGAAGATTTGGCCCGTTTGGTCGTGAAGGCAGCAGAGGACAAGAAAGCAGAAAATCTAATGGTGCTGGATATCCGCAATCTGTCTGTGATCTCCGATTACTTTATGATTTGCCACGGGAACAACGAGCGTCAGGTGCAAGCGATTGTAAAAGAGATCCGTGATCAGGCACACAAAAACGGAACGAACATCCGCGGCATTGAAGGTGCTGAGGAAGGTCGCTGGGTTCTCGTCGATCTGGGTGATGTGGTGATCCACGTGTTCCACCGTGAGGATCGCGAGTTTTATAACCTGGAGCGTCTGTGGAAGGATGCAGAGGTCGTATCCTTCTCAGAACAAGGGTAATAGCTATGGCGTACGCGCATATGGCAGCTGTGTATGACAAGCTGATGGCGGATTCGCCTTATGATCAGTGGCTGGACTGGGTGGAAAGCAACTGGGAAAAAGGGGATAAGCCTAAGCAGGTGATTGATTTGGGCTGCGGGACCGGCACGATCGCCATCCCGCTCGCAAAGCGCGGCTATCGTGTGACCGGTGTCGACCTGTCTGCCGATATGCTGGCGGTCGCCTATGATAAAATGCGCCAGGCGCAAGCTGACGTTAACTGGGTCGAGCAAGATATGCGTGAGCTGGAACTGCCTGTGGCAGATGCTGTCATTTCCTTGTGTGATTCGCTTAGCTATCTGACAGAGGAAGAAGATGTACAGGAGACTTTTCGCAGGGTGTACGCCCATCTCGCCTACGGAGGCAGCTTCTTGTTTGACGTACACAGTCCGTACAAGATGCTGCACATTTTCGGAGACGAGACGTTCACGTACATGGATGATGAAGTTTCGTACATTTGGCAATGTTTTTGCGATCCGCTTCGCCTTGAAGTCGAGCATCAGCTGACCTTTTTCATCCGCCAGGAAAATGGCTTGTATGAGCGAATGGAAGAGGAGCATTTTCAAAGGGCATATCAGCCGATTCAACTGATTCGCTGGCTGAAGGATGCAGGTTTTGAAGATATCGTGCTGTCGGCAGATTACTCCAACCAACCGCCGCATGAAAAGAGCGATCGCCTATTTTTTGCAGCACGAAAGCCGAAACGTTGACACGGCAGGTTCACATTTACTATAATCGTGTTATAACTGCAAAATTCGACGCGTTGAAAGAGGAATAGTAGGTAATCACTCCGAGTCTAAGAGAGTTGACGGCTGGTGCAAGTCAACCCGGAGTAAGCTGAACTCACCTCCCAGCACTTGCCCCCAAGGCCGGGTACAGCTCGGTTGAGTAAGGGTGGGCGAATCCTCCACGTTACGGATGGAATCAAGTGGGTGAATGCAGGACATTTGCCAATCTGGGTGGTACCGCGGGAGTAAACACAACCTCTCGTCCCTTTTCGTCAATCGATAGGGACGTGGGGTTTTTTTATTTTTTTACCATTAAGGATGGGAGTGCTTTACCATGGTTTTTAGTCATCACAACGTAGAAAAAAAGTGGCAGCAATACTGGGAGCAAAACAAGACCTTCAAGACTTCTGAGGACGCGGGCAAAAAGAAATTTTATGCACTCGATATGTTCCCGTACCCTTCTGGTGCTGGCCTGCACGTAGGGCATCCAGAGGGCTACACGGCGACGGATATCTTGTCCCGCATGAAGCGCATGCAAGGCTACAACGTACTTCATCCAATGGGCTGGGATGCGTTTGGTTTGCCAGCGGAGCAGTACGCACTGGATACGGGGAATGATCCTGCAGAATTTACGGAGAAAAACATCCAGACCTTCCGCCGTCAAATCAAATCACTGGGCTTCTCCTACGACTGGGATCGCGAAGTCAACACCACGGATCCACATTACTACAAATGGACCCAATGGATCTTCACAAAGCTGTATGAGCACGGTTTGGCTTACATCGATGAAGTAGCTGTAAACTGGTGCCCTGCACTGGGAACGGTACTGGCGAATGAAGAAGTCATCGACGGAAAAAGCGAACGCGGTGGTCACCCGGTAGAACGCCGTCCGATGAAGCAGTGGGTCCTGCGAATTACAGCGTATGCGGAGCGTCTGCTGTCTGATCTGGAAGAGCTGGATTGGCCAGAGAGCATCAAGGAAATGCAGCGCAACTGGATCGGCCGTTCTGAGGGTGCGGAAGTCACTTTTGGCATCGAAGGGCATGATGAGACCTTTACCGTCTTCACGACGCGCCCTGACACCTTGTATGGGGCGACCTATGCGGTTCTGGCGCCTGAGCACAAGCTGGTGGACCTGATTACCACCGATGCACAGAAAGAAGCGGTAGCGGCTTACCTGGAGCAGGCAAAACACAAGAGCGATCTGGAGCGTACAGATTTGGCGAAAGAAAAAACCGGAGTCTTTACCGGTGCATATGCCATTAACCCGGTGAACGGCGAGCGCCTGCCGATCTGGATTGCCGATTACGTATTGATCAGCTATGGTACCGGCTCCATCATGGCGGTTCCTGCACATGATGAGCGCGACTACGAATTCGCGAAAACGTTTGACCTGCCTATCAAGCAAGTCATCGCAGGCGGAGATATCTCCAAGGAAGCGTACGCAGGGGACGGAGCGCATATCAACTCCGAATTCCTGGATGGCTTGAACAAAGAGCAGGCCATTGCCAAAATGATCGAATGGCTGGTTGAAAACGGCAAAGGAAATCGCAAAGTGACCTACCGTCTGCGTGACTGGTTGTTCAGCCGTCAACGCTACTGGGGTGAACCGATTCCAATCATTCATCTGGAAGATGGCACGATGAAGGTCGTTCCAGAAGAAGAGCTGCCTGTCATTCTGCCGAAAACAAAAGAAATCAAGCCGTCGGGTACAGGCGAATCGCCACTCGCCAATATTACCGACTGGATCAACATCGTAGATCCTGTGACGGGTCAAAAAGCTCGCCGCGAGACCAACACGATGCCACAATGGGCGGGTAGCTGCTGGTACTTCCTGCGCTTTATCGATCCGCACAATGACAAAGCGCTGGCAGATCCAGAAAAACTGAAAGAATGGCTGCCGATTGACATTTACATCGGTGGTGCCGAACACGCGGTATTGCACTTGCTGTACTCCCGTTTCTGGCACAAATTCCTGTACGACATCGGAGTCGTACCGACGAAAGAACCGTTCCAAAAGCTGTTCAACCAAGGAATGATTCTGGGCGAGAACAATGAAAAAATGAGCAAATCCAAAGGCAACGTAGTGAATCCGGACGATATCATCAACAGCCATGGTGCCGATACACTGCGCATGTACGAAATGTTCATGGGCCCTCTGGACGCTTCCATCGCGTGGTCGACAAAAGGCCTGGACGGCGCACGCCGCTTCCTGGACCGTGTCTATCGCCTGTTTGTGAATGACAGCGGACAGCTGAATGAGAAGATCGTAGATACCTCCGAAGTGGCAGGTATGGAGCGCACTTACCATCAAACAGTGAAGAAAGTAACCGAAGACTACGAAGGTCTGCGCTTCAACACGGGTATTTCCCAACTGATGGTATTTGTAAACGAAGCGTACAAACAAGAGGTATTGCCGAAGAAGTACATGGAAGACTTCGTGAAAATGCTGTCCCCAATCGCTCCGCACATTGCGGAAGAGCTGTGGGAAAAGCTGGGGCATACCGAAACAATCGCATACGAGGCTTGGCCAACGTACGACGAATCCAAGCTGGTAGAAGATGAGGTAGAAATCGTTCTGCAGGTAAATGGCAAGAACAAAGAAAAACTGCTCATTGCCTCCGATGCGACAAAAGAACAAATGGAAGAGCTTGCGATGGAAAATGAAGTCATCAAGGAATTGATCGAAGGAAAAACAATCGTCAAGATGATTGCGGTTCCTGGCAAACTGGTAAACATCGTCGTTCGCTAAAAAAACGAAAAAGGAGTGGAGACTGTGCAAGACAGGTTTCCGCTCCTTTTTTTGTCATACAGTAAGAATGTAGAAGGTTCTCAGCCAGTATAAGGGCAACATAGCGAGACTTCGAACGAAGTGAGAAAGCAAGACTTGTGCCCTTTGGGTACTAAGGTTCCCCCACAAAGCTTGGCGCAGCCAAATTTTCCAATTAGCGCTGATGGTTTGTAAGCCGCTGTTCTACCAGCTCTTGATCTTCTGCGAATTTCGCATGTGTGCGGCGATACACCTCTGTAAAAAGACCAGGGATCCCTTCCTTCAAGGGAATCAAACCTTCGCCAGTAATGCCTCCTGGTACGCAAACTCGCTGCTGCAGAGAAGGCAGGGTGAAAATATCTTCTTTTAAGAGATCGGCCATGCCAATGAACATCTGCGTTGTCAAATAAGTGGCAGCGTCCTCGGAGATGCCTGTTTCGTTTACGGCCTCCTGGATCATTTGCTGGAGGATGTAGCTCAAGAAAGCGGGGCCGCAGCTGGTGATGTCGGAGGTGACACGTAAAAAGACTTCTGAGACCATCGTCGGGTGGCTAATGGACGAGAAGAGTTTGAGAATGTACTGCTTTTGCGCCTCGTCAATCCGCGAGCCGAACTCGCAGAGGCTGATACCACTCCGGGCAGCATTTGTAATACTCGGGACCACTCTCGCAACAGCGCAAGGTACTCGCTCCTCCAGCAAAGACAGCTTGATCGGGCTGGTAATCGTGATTAAGAGATGCTCGGGGGTCAAGACAGGAGTAATTTGCTCCAGCAAAACCTTATACTCCAAAGGTTTAACGCACAGAAGCAATACCTTGGCGGCTTCAGCCAGCTCAGCATTACTTGGTGCGACGACCAATCCGGGGTACAGTTCGGCTAACCGTTCCGCTTTGGCGGGGGTGCGATTGCCAATCATGATCTGACCGGGGGACAGGGCTTTGGACGACAGCAAAGCCTCAATCAAGATCGTGCCCATGCTACCTGTACCGATGAACCCGATCCTATCCATCTCCATACCTCCCTCCGTTATTCTTTCCCCATTCTATGTGCGCCGGGGAGCCATCATGACCAAGAATCCAAAAGGACTAATGGATCCGTATGCGCGGAGCGATTCTCTCATACAGCTTATCACCGATACCTTCGATGCTCTTCAGCTCCTCAAGTGCCCGAAAGCTTCCCTTTTCCTCGCGGTACTGCATAATTGCTTTGGCACGAGCTTCGCCAATCCCGGGCAAGGTCATCAGCTCCTCGGCAGTAGCCGAATTGAGCGAAACCGTTTGATCAGAGGAAGAGGCATTGGACGTATTTTTCCCATTGGCGGCGTATGCAGGTGCAGACAGATTTACCGGCCCTGCTGCAGGAGAGCTCTCCTTTACAGGTATGACGATCGCGGTACCATCTACCAGAGGAGCCGCCAGGTTGATCTGTGCAAGATCGGCAGTGGGATTGGCTCCCCCTGCCTTGGCGATCGCATCAGCTACACGCATGCCAGCATCCAGAGGGTATAAGCCGGGCTGCTTGACATCACCTTTCACATCGACATAAAGGGGCGCGGGTGCAGAAGGCGTTTTTTCTAAGGCTGGTTTGCCAGCCACAGTGCTATCTTTTGCCTGTTCGTCAGCAGGCAAAACATCATCCGAAGCGTAAGCGGGAGGGACGAGGGGGAGTGCAGTGTCCGTACCCTCGTGTCCTGCCACACGAGTCTGATAAAGCCAAAAGCTGCTCGTTACAAACAAAAGCGCGATAGCTGTTAAAAAAATTTTCCGATATCGCTCCCACCATTCAAGGAACACAAAAAACCCTCCCTTACTTGGTCGATTCTGGAAGTAGAGGATACTGCTTCTACTCCTGATGCTACGAAAAGTAAGGGAGGGTGTGCAAATCTATTTGCCAGCTCTATCCAATATGCTGGAGCGAGCTTTTTTTGCGTCGGATATCGACGTTCGGACTGACATAAGGATCGAAGTTGTACTTTTGCTCAATGAAGATCTGATGCCACAGCATGAAGACGAGGATCGTCCAGATTTTGCGGCTGTAGTCGGCATTGCCTTCGCGATGCTCATCCAGCATGTACAGGACGTAAGCTTTGTTGATCAAATCGTCCACTTTGGATTCGAAAATGATTTCCTTCGCCCATTTGTAGAATTCATTTTTCAGCCAATGACGAGTCGGAACCGGGAAGCCCAGTTTCTTTCTCATCTTGATTTCCGGCGGCAGGAAGTCTTTCATCGCCTCGCGCAGGACGTGCTTGGTCGTACCGTTGGCGATTTTGTACTTCGTCGGGATGGTCGCAGCGAATTCAAAGACTTTCAGGTCAATGAACGGCACGCGAAGCTCCAGAGAGTTGGCCATCGTCATTTTGTCTGCCTTCATCAAAATGTTTCCGCGAAGCCAAGTGTGAATATCGAGGTATTGCATCTTCGTCACATCGTCGTACTGGGATGCGCGCTTGTAGATTTCCTCGGTAATGGTAAAAGGAGAGACATACGAGCTGGAGCGTGCGATATCTTCCATCACGACGCGTTTTTTCATTTCTTCACTGAAGATCAGAGCGTTTCCGAAGAAGCGTTCTTCCACGGTTTTGGAGCCACGGATCAGGAAGTTCTTACCTTTGACTTGATCTGGCAGACGCTCTGCCATGTAACCGATCGATTGACGCATCCAGCCAGGCATTCCGGAGAACATTTTCAGCGAGTTTGGCTCGCGATAGATGTTGTAGCCACCGAAAAATTCATCGGCGCCTTCCCCTGAGAGAACGACGGTTACGTGCTCACTTGCCATTTGAGCGACAAAATAGAGGAGAATCGCAGACGGATCCGCTACCGGTTCATCCTGGTGCCAAATCAGGCGAGGCAGCTCGTTCATGTACTGCTTGGCGCCCACGACCAGTTCATGGTGCTCGGAACCTAAAAATTGTGCTGTTCGTCTAGCGAAGTCCAGCTCGCTGTAGCCAGGGATGTCAGAACCGACAGAAAAGGTTTTGACAGGCTCGAACGTGCGAAGCATTCCGACTATACTGGTAGAATCGACACCGCTAGAGAGGAAAGCTCCGCGCGATACCTCGCTGATCCGGTGTTTATCGACCGATTCCAGCAGTACGCTGCGTGTGCCCTCTACATAATAAGAGAAAGGCTTGCTTTCGTCCGGATTGAACTCGACATCCCAGTAACGGGAAAGCTTGATTTGATCGTTTTCGATGATAAAAGAGTGAGCCGGAGGGATGCGGTAAATACCTCGGTACATCGTCTCAGGATCTGGTACGTATTGGAAAGTCAGATAGTGATAAAAAGCCGTATGGTTCACTTCGCGAGTCAAGCCAGGCATCTCCAGCAAGCTCTTGATTTCGCTGGCGACTCCGATAGAATCGGCCGTCTCCACGTAGTAGAGCGGCTTGATTCCAAAGTGATCACGGGCACCAAACACTCGTTTTTTGCGAGAGTCATAGATGGTAAAGCCAAACATGCCCCGCAAATGCTTCGGCGCATCTGTTCCTACTTCCTCGTAAAGGTGAAGGATGGTTTCGATATCAGAATCGGTATGAAAAACGTGTCCGATGTCTTTTAGCCATTGTTGCAATTCCTTGTAATTGTATACTTCCCCATTCCCAATGATCCAGATGTCCCGTGTTTCGTTGAACAGCGGTTGATGTCCGCCTTCCACATCAATGATGCTTAGACGACGAAAGCCCAGGGCGACGTTATCCTCCAAATGAAAACCATCGTCGTCTGGACCACGGTGCAGGATGACACCGGTCATTGCGCTGATCGCTTCTTGCACGACAGGTGTTTGCCGTTTGTTGTAGAGTGATACGATTCCACACATATGAAATGACTCTTCCTCTCACTGGATTGCTCCTGCTAACTCTATCATGGATCGACAGACAGTGCAATCACTCCGAATGCCTACGAGCTTGCTCTCAAACGTGATGTATAGCCTTTTCCTCCCTATTTTTGTCCCTTGTGAGCAGGATATACTCGCGGATACGAAAGAATGGTTCGACAAAGGAAGGGAGGAGTGGGCATGACGATATATAGAGCTAGTCTCTCTATGATTGTGGGATTGCTGCTGTCCGCTTATCTGCACCCCGTATGGATACTTGCTGCTCTTGGGATGGCTGCCGGCTTTGCTGTCCTTGCGTTTCGCACGAGCTTGCGAAAGCACCTCGTCTTCTGCACCCTTTCGGCGGTCGTGGCAGGCAGTTACTTTCTCGTCTACGACGCTTTTCATGCTTCCGAGCTGAAAGGGTACGGGCGAGAAGAGATCAGCATCTGGGTACGCGGCTCGATTGATTCGGCCGTTCAACGGGATGGAGATATCGCCAGGCTCTATGTGGAGGCAAGCGATTGGACCCATGACATGAAACAGTGGGTTTCTCTGCGCCACTCGGAACGGATTGCGGTACGCGTCCGTCTAAGTAAGGAGGAACAAGCGGTGCAGGCAGACACCTGGAAGAGAGGGAGCACAATCACTGCAAACCTTCAGCTCTCCTTACCCGCTTCGGCTCGTAATCCGCATGCTTTTGATTATGCCCAGTACCTGCGCTGGCAGGGGGTACATGTGACAGGGGAAGCCTCGTACTCCGAGATCAAAGTCGGAGGGGAGCGAGGACTATGGGGGTATTTTCAACAATGGCAAAAGGATGCTGCGGAAAGGGTAGAGCGGCTGTTTGAAGCTCCCGAGGTCGCGGGGTATATGAAATCGCTGCTGCTAGGGGTAGGCGATGAGGTAGATCTCGAAACGGCAAATATGTACGCCGATTTGGGCCTGAGCCATGTGCTGGCCATATCCGGGCTCCATGTCACGCTTGTCAGCAGCATGTTCATGTGGTGTCTGGAGCGGGTTGGAATGAGACGGAGAAGTGCGCTGGTCACAACGGCTTGTTTGCTTGTCGGCTACGTCCTGTTGGTTGGTCTGAGCGCATCTGCCGTCCGTTCGGGAATGATGGGCGGAGTTGGGCTTGCCTCGCAGGTGGCAGGCAAAAAAGTGGACGGAAAGGATGTATGGGCCGGTGTGCTGATCGTTATGCTGCTGACCGATCCCTATCAGCTATGGCATATTGGCTTTCAGCTTTCCTTTGCCGTTACGCTTGGGCTCATTATTCTGGTTCCGTTTAGTCAGGATGTGCTTGTTCGGATTCCTCTTTGGATTCGCACGCTGCTCGCTGTCACTCTTGCAGCACAGGTCGTGTCGTTTCCCTTTCTCATCTATCATTTTCATCAATTTTCCATGGCGTCATGGCTGGTGAATCTAGTCGTGACTCCCATTTTGTCCTTGGTCGTCCTCCCGCTTGGATACATTGCTCTCGTAGCCGGGATGATTCATCCCTTTCTGGCAAGCTGGCCCGTTCTGCTATCCACTGAACTGCTGCACTGGCTTCACGAGCCTTTATTCGTCATGCAAAAATGGAGAATTCCCTTTTCCCATTGGCCGCATCCAAGCTGGTGGTGGCTCGTCTTGTATACCGGGTTCCTGATCGTATTGCCCATTTTGTGGAAATTGGGTTATCATCGGCAAAGAGATGTCATCGTCTGTATTACCCTATTTATCGGGCTATTTGTACTGGCTAGGCAACCTTTTTCGGCAGGGGACGAAGTGAGGATTACGTTTTTGGACGTAGGCCAGGGGGATTCCATCGTTGTCGAAATCAGTGATCAGAAGGTATACTTAATTGATGCAGGTGGGACACTCGGTCTTCCTGTGCGTGAATCCTGGAGGGAAAAGCGCGATCCTTATGAGGTGGGAAAAGACGTACTACTCCCCTTTTTGCGAGCGCGCGGGATAGAGAAGATTGATCGTGTAGTCATGACGCACGGGGATATGGACCATATCGGAGGAATGGCAGCGATTGTTCCCCGTTTTTCCATAGGCTCTGTGCTTGTGAATGGAATCACACCTGAAGGAAAACAGAGAGAAATCCTTCATCAGCTGCAACGAGAGGGAGTACCGATCTTGACGGGAAGCCCCGGACAGACGTGGTCAGATCTTCCGGGAGTGGAATGGACATGGCTTTGGCCGGGACAAACATCAGAAGCTTCTGGCAATGATGCATCCGTCGTACTGCGACTTACAGCTTACGGAAAATCGGTGTTGTTCACCGGCGACATCGAGCATGAAGGGGAGAGGGCAGTAGTCCAGTTGGGAATGTCAGAAGTGGATGTATTAAAGGTAGCTCATCACGGGAGCAGCTCGTCGAGTACAGAAGAACTGCTGGCGTCATTGGGCCCAAAGGCGGTGGTCATTTCCGTCGGGGCAAACAATCGCTATGGTCATCCGTCGCGAGAAGTATTGCAACGGTTCAAAAAAATGGGATCGCAGGTTTTCCGAACGGACATGAATGGGGCAGTAACGCTGATTCTGACACCGGATGGCATGTCCTGGAAGACCCAAGGATCAAATACATAATATGGTTGCAACCTTTTCTTTAAACGTACCGTCTGTAGGGGGGAGAGGAGAATATGCAGGAAGCAGAGCTGATCAGGAAGGCGCAATCCGGGGATCACGATGCGCTAGTCGATCTGCTCCGATCCATTGAGACCTCCGTTTACCGCAGCGCTTACTATATTCTTGGGAATGAGCAGGACGCACTCGATGCAGCCCAGGAAGTGCTTATTCGCATTTATCGAAAATTAGATACCTATCAGGAAAAGGCCAAATTTTCCACATGGGTGCAACGAATTGTCAGTAATGTCTGCATGGACAAATTTCGAGCGAAGAAGGAAACGGTCTCAATTGAGGAGCATGAGCTGATTATCCCTGATCGTAACAACGTAGAGGATGAGATTCTTCTCACTGGATTGTCAAATGACATTCAGGAAGCCATCGGGAAGCTGCCCAGACAGTACCGGATGGTCGTAGTACTCCGCTATCTCGAGGATCTGTCCTATCAGGAGATTGCGGAAGCATTGGATTTGCCGCTTAACACGGTAAAGTCGTATTTGTTCCGGGCTAGGCAACAATTGCAGGAACTCCTGTACGACTACCAGAAAGGGGGGATCGGTTGATGACCAACGAGGAAATTTGGGAATGGATGCAGCGGGACTTGGATGGAGATCTTTCTCCGACGGAACAGGACGCGCTGTTCAATCTCATTCGCAAAGATTCTGATCTGCAACTGAAATACAACCGTCTGAAAACTGTTTCGCAGCAGCTTGAACAGCTGCCCCCTGTCGTACCTTCGTTCAGCATCGTGGATTCGATTCTGCCTCGGCTAGAGTCGGCTGCTGCCGTTCCTGCAGCTTCATCTACGCTGAATGAAGAAGTCCTGCCCACTCTGGAAGTAAAGCGCAAGCAAACTTCGCCGTCGGTATCGAAAAAGTGGAAGAAGACAAATGTGTGGTTGGCCAGCATTGGCAGTACCGCAGTGGCTGCCTGCCTCTTGATTGGAATCATGTTTACTGGCAGTGATGGAAAGAAGATCGAGGCCGACCCGTACCAGCAAGGATCGGAAGCGGTCAATCCGGCACTAAAGAAAGCTCCGATTTTGGGGCCGCCTGTGCAATCTCCACCTCCAAGCACTAATCCCTCTACATCCAATTCTCAGGAGGAGGATAAAAAGGCGACACAAAACACTGGAACTACGAAAAAGGCGCCTGCGAAGAATACTTCTTCCAAGTCGCACCAGAACAATTCCAACAAGAAGCCCGTTTCGAATCCGGCACAAACGAAACCAGTCGTTCCGCCAAAGCCTGTTGTCAGAGATCCAAAGCCACCAGCATTCCCGTATGGTGTAGGAGAAGAATCGGACAAAGACTCACGCGACAGAGACAGTGACTCCGAGGACAGGGAAAAAGTGAAGAGTAAGGACAAAGAAAAAAACAAAGACAATGACCGAAAAAAAGACAGAGAGAACGATGATGATTGATGTGAAAAAAACGTCTGGCAAACGTGGATTTCACATCTGGACCGGCACCGAACAGGGGAGTCTTGCGTATCCTACATTATCAAGCACCCCCTGCTTACCGTTTGGGGAGGAGGAATCCCGGGGCTTTTCCCTAGACGTTTACATAGAGGTGCCAACAGATGGAAAAACCGCTACCCAACATGGAGAGCGGTTTTTTTCTTTCTATTTAAGGAAGCGGGGCAAAAGATCATCGAGGATGCTTCGCTGCCTCCATTCGATCCGTTTTATGCTATAATAGCGCAGGACAGAACATAGAAGGGAAGGGAAGATCCATGCCATTGCTATCGGCCATTCGGGAAATACGCCAAAAACAGTACGCGCCCGTCTACGTTCTTCACGGTCCGGAATCCTTTCTGGCAGAAGAGTTTCTGTCTTTAGCTCGACGGGAAATGATCGATCCTGATTTCAGTGATCTCAATATAAGCGTGTACGACTGCACGGAAACAAGCCTGAGTGATATTCTGCAGGATGCGGAAACACTGCCATTCATGGGGGAGCATCGGCTCGTGATTGCGCGACAAGCGTATTTTTTAACGGGGAGCAAGCCTCCCTCGAAGGTAGAAAGTGATCCTGATGCCTTGCACGGGTACATGCAAAATCCTCCTGCCTACACGTCGTTGATCTTACAGACAGAAGCGGAAAAGCTGGACGAACGAAAAAAACTGGTCAAAACCTTGCAGCAAAAGGCAAAAGTAATTCCTTTCATGCATTTGAAGGATGGAGATCTCTACGCTTGGATTGAACGGCAGGCAGATAAATACCGGGCGTCTATACAGCGGCCACAGTCGATGAAGCTTGTAGAGCGAGTCGGCAGCGAGCTGCGCCTTTTGGACAAGGAGATTGAAAAGCTGGCGATTTTTGTGGGAGAAGGCGGAACCATTACTGACCAAAATATCGAGGACCTCGCTGCTCGAACGCTCGAACAGGACGTATTTGCCCTGATTGAACAGGTAGCGTCGGGAAGGTTGGACAGGGCGCTGCGCATGCTGTATGACAGCATGAAAACCGGTGAGGAGCCCATCAAGCTGCTTTCCCTTTTTGCGAGGCAATTTCGCATGCTCCTGCAAGTAAGGCAGCTGGCCCCACGAGGCTATTCGCAGCAGCAGATGGCCGGGATGATCAAAATGCATCCATACGCCGTCAAAAAGGCAATGGAGCAGGCCCGTCATTTTTCTGAGGATTCCTTGAAAAAATTGCTGCTGATCTTGGCCGAGGACGATTTTCGGATGAAGTCCGGTCAGGTGGACAAGCGATTGGCCCTCGAGCTGTTTATTACGCGTGCGTATGAGGAACGGAGCAGAACGAGCAGATAAAAAGAAAAAACCCGTGAACGCTAGGTTCGCGGGCTTTTTTCTGTTCCATGGTCTCTTACGCTACAGGAGCGCTCAGAACGTTAAGCTTTTTCATCAAACGAGACTTTTGACGGTTTGCTGCGTTTTTATGAATGAGACCTTTCGAAGCGGCCTTGTCCAGCTTTTTCACAGCCACCAGAAGAGTGGATTTCGCCAATGCTACATCGGAAGCGGCGACAGCTTTCTCAAAGCTCTTCAGGGAAGTGCGCAGATCAGACTTTTGAGAAGCACGGTGTGCGCGGCGCTTTTCAATGGTTTTGGTGCGCTTAATCGCGGATTTAATGTTTGGCATGTGTGTCACCTCCTTAGAACGACCATAGACATACAGTCATACAACAAAGTAATTCTAGCATGCACGGAATCCATTTGCAAGAAAGGATTCGGAATAAAAATGAAGGATTCAAGCAACCTAGTAGCAGGAACAAAATGGAGAAGGGAGCGATTAACCATGGAACACAATATTGATCTGTCTGGCTACTCGATTCGAACCGATTTGGCGGTAGAAGCACACGAGCTGGCGCAGCAGCAAAATGAGAGCAATATCCCCGGGATTTGGCTGCAGGCAGACGATGAAGAACCGAATATAAAAGTCACCAGACTTCACGTGGAAAATGAAGAGGCAGGCCGAGCGATTGGGAAACTGCCGGGGCGTTACCTCACGATCGAAGTTCCCAAGCTTCGTGACAATGATACTTCTATAGAAGAGCAGGTAACGAGACGATTTGCTCTGGAATTCGCCAGCTTCCTGATGAAGCTCGGAATTACGGAAGAGAAAAAGGCACTTGTCGTAGGTTTGGGCAACTGGAACGTAACGCCAGATGCGCTCGGCCCGATGGTGGTGGAAAACCTGCTGGTGACCCGGCACCTGTACCAGCTGGCTCCGGATACGGTTGGAGACGGCTATCGGGAAGTGAGTGCGCTGTCTCCAGGAGTTCTCGGCATTACGGGTATTGAAACGAGCGAGATTGTCTTTGGTGTAGTGGAAAAAAGCAAGCCGGACTTTGTCATTTGTATCGATGCTTTGGCTTCGCGCGCTTTGCATCGGGTGAATACAACCATCCAGATTTCGGATACGGGCATCCATCCAGGCTCGGGTGTCGGCAATAAGCGTAAGGCCATTGACCAGAATACGCTTGGGATCCCGGTTATCGCGATCGGTGTGCCGACGGTTGTCTTTGCCTCTACCATCGTGAACGACGCCATTACGTATCTGCTCGGTCACTTTGGTCAGTCCATGGCGGAGAGCAAGCGTGCCTTCAACAAGCTTTCCATGAGTACGCTGCCTGAGCGCAAAGAGCCGTACACCGAAGATGACTTGCCTGATCTGGAATCGCGTAAAACGTTCATGGGTCTGGTAGGGTCACTCCCCGAGGAGGAGAAGCGTCAGCTGATTCACGAGGTGCTGCGTCCGTTGGGTCAGGATTTAGTGGTAACGCCAAAAGAGGTGGACGATTTTATCGAAGGAATATCCAATGTCATCGCGACTGGCCTCAACCGTGCCTTGCACAGAGCGGTAGATGAGGAAAATAGCGCGTCCTACACGCACTAGACTAGCGATCCAGTAGGAGAGTCTGCATGATTTAAGAGAAATGCTAGGGAAAGGGTTCTATCGTCTCTATGAGGCTCATAGGCTAAAGCATAGACAAGCGGGAAGCGAAAGAGAAAAGCCCGCATCAATGCTACAGCATGAGGAGTGAGACAGATGGCATCCTTTATCCAACGCCAATTCGTTGTTCTGTCGTTTATAACAGCCTTTCTATTCGTCATGACCGGTGTCCTTTCCCTCGGAGGCAACAAGCTGATGATCGCCTCCTCTACTGTCCAGCAGGCGGCTACACACATCTCCAGTCTAGCAATCCTAGGGTGGATGGGGCAGGAGATCCCGGTGCTAAGCGAAATCGTGCAGACCGGATCTGACCGACGAACAAATAGTGTGTCCGGCTTTTTATTCCAGCTCGCGACTAGCATTCAACCCGGTGATTTGCGCAGCCTGCTTGGCAGAGAGCTTCCTGGCATGGTAACCACGGACGACGCCAGATTCGTTGTAGCCGGAAAAGGGGCGAGTCTCTCTGATTTTTACATTGAATATCCCCCGCACCCCAAGCAGGTAATTGACGCTTCTGACGCCATTCCTCTCTCGCCCAAGCCGGCTGAGAATGAAACAGACAAGACAGCTGAACCGCTAAAGCCCATTGCAAAACCGAATACGGGCGGCAAGAAAGTCGTCTATGTGTACAATACGCACAATCGGGAGTCTTGGTACAGCGAGACGAAGCCAGTCGGATCCTCTGTGGATCACCCGACGAGAAATATTTCGATGGTAGGCAAGCATTTGTCTGAGGCCTTAAACGAGAGAGGCATTGGAGCGGATGTGAGCACAGACGACATTTATCAGGAGCTCCTTAATCAAAAAAAGGATTACGCCTTGTCCTACGCGCAGTCACTGCAAGTCGTGAAGGCCGCTGCCGAGAACAACCGCGAGCTGCATTACTTCTTTGATCTGCATCGCGATACTGCCCCCAGGGATCGAACGACCGTCACGATAAAGGGAAAAACCTATGCGCGCGTCCTGTTTGTCATCGGAAAAAGAAACAAGAGCTTCGAGAAAAATGAAGCGTTTGCTACCGAATTGCACAAGCTGATGGAAGAGATGTATCCCGAATTATCTAGAGGTGTGATGGAAAAAGGAGCAAAGACAGATCATGGGGAGTATAATCAGTCCATTTCACCGGGAAGCCTGTTAATGGAAATAGGTGGCACGGAAAACACCCTGCAGGAGAGCTACAACACGGCGGAAGCGCTGGCAGATGTGTTTGCCGCTTACTACCTCAAGGCGGAAAAAGTGGACAAACCGGCTTCGGATGAGCCGGCAAAGAGGTGACGAGCGTGAACGTGACGGTAAAATTGACGGGGCTATTACTGATCCTATTAATCGGAGTCGTATTAGGCTTGCAAACGGCAGAACGCGGCATATCAAAAGTGAGCGGAACGGTGGAACAGGAGCAGCAAACCTTTTACATCAAAAAAATGGATCAAGGCAAGATGGAAATCGCTGTGATGGGCAAGCAGGTGCAGACGGAGAATCCGGAAAAAGTGGTCAACTACATGAGTAATATGGGGATGACCCTCGGTTCGACAATAAAGAGCGGAGCGCAAACTTTTGTCGATTGGGTAGGGGGACTCTTTGCACCGTAACAATTGTTTATGGACAAAAAAACCATAGGCAGAAAGCATGAGAGACGAAAGGCCCGAGCCATTGGGCCTTTTTTGTTTTCCCAAATGGCTATGAAAAAAGTGACAAAAGCCATGAATCATAGACGGGGCTTGGGATCAGAAGATGTGAGGCAACTATTTTAACATTCTATTTCGAGTTAAAACAATATTTTATATAGTCAGCGAAAATATAATTATTTGAATTTATTGTGTTGCCAAAAAATTGTACTAATGGCATAATATCTATTGATAGAACTATTTCTATTGAATATATCGGTAAGAGAGGTGCGCCCCGTGTCACACCCTGTCCTTCAAATCGAAAACTTGCAGACGCACTTTTTTACAGATCGCGGCCAGATTCCTGCCGTAGACGGAGTCACCATTACCGTAAACAAAGGTGAAGTTGTCGGTATCGTCGGTGAGTCCGGCTGTGGAAAAAGTGTAACCTCCCTTTCCGTAATGAAGCTGGTTCCGAATCCTCCAGGGAAAATTGTCGGCGGTTCGATCCGCTTTAAAGGAGAAGACCTGGTAGCGGCAGATGAAAAGAGGATGCGTGAAATACGCGGAAATGAAATTGCTATGATCTTTCAGGAACCGATGACATCGCTCAATCCCGTGTTTACGATTGGCGATCAGATCGGGGAAGCTGTTCGTTTACATACGAAGGCGAGTAAAAAGGAATCCAAGCAGCGTGCGATCGAAATGCTGAAAAAAGTAGGCATTCCACGAGCGGAAGCGATCGTAGATGAGTATCCGCACCAGCTGTCAGGGGGGATGCGGCAGCGCGTCATGATCGCGATGGCGATGGCCTGTGATCCCGAGCTGTTAATTGCGGACGAGCCGACGACTGCGTTAGATGTAACGATCCAGGCGCAGATTCTGGACTTGATGCGCCAGTGCAATCGAGAGTCGGATACGGCTATTTTGCTCATTACACACGATCTGGGTGTCGTAGCGGAAATGTGTCATCGAGTCGTAGTCATGTATGCAGGAAATGTGATTGAAGAAGGAGACGTGCGGACGATCCTGAAAAATCCGCAGCATCCATACACGGTTGGCCTGCTGCAATCATTGCCCAAGCTGGACCAATCCCAAGAGCGTTTATATTCCATTCCAGGGAACGTGCCTATCCCGGGATCACTCACGGTTGGGTGCCGTTTTGCCCCGCGCTGTGACAAGGTGACAGATCGCTGTCGCCAGGAGATGCCCGAGCTAAAAGCAGTAGGCGAAAATCATCGCTCGCGCTGCTGGATAGCCGAATAACCCGAAAGGAGCATGCAGGTGACTGAAGAACTGCTCGTCGTTAAAAACTTGAAAAAATACTATCCGATCACAGGCGGTGTCCTCGGAGGGGAAATCGGAGTCGTAAAAGCCGTAGACGATGTCTCGTTTACTGTGAATCGTGGAGAAACATTGGGATTGGTTGGAGAAAGTGGATGCGGCAAATCGACGACAGGACGTTCGCTGCTTCGCTTGATCGAGCCGACAGCAGGAGACGTTTATTTTGATGGCGTAAATGTATCCGCTCTCTCGATAGAAGAAATGCGGAAGATGCGCAGAGACATGCAGATTGTCTTCCAAGATCCATTTGCTTCTCTAAACCCCCGTCACAATATTGAGAAGATTCTGGAAGAACCGTTGATTGTTCATGGCATGGGTTCATCTGCTGAGCGCAAAAAACGCGTGCAGGAGATGCTGGAGGTCGTGGGACTGAGCAGCTATCACGCCAGGCGCTATCCACACCAATTCAGTGGCGGCCAGCGTCAACGGATCGGGATCGCACGCGCGCTGATGCTCAATCCCAAGCTGATTGTGGCGGACGAGCCTGTATCAGCGCTGGATGTATCGATTCAATCCCAAGTGCTGAATCTGATGCAGGACCTGCAGCGCGATCTCGGCTTGACCTATTTGTTTATTGCTCACGATCTGAGTGTGGTCCGCCACATCAGTGACCGGGTAGGGGTCATGTACCTCGGCCGAATCGTCGAGCTGACGAGCAGTGCACAGCTGTACAGCAATCCCCTGCACCCGTATACCAAAGCCTTGCTTTCGGCAGTTCCCACGCCTGACCCAGACGCTGCACGCGAACGAGTCATACTCCAAGGCGATGTGCCAAGTCCAGCGAATCCGCCAAGTGGCTGTACGTTCCATACGCGTTGCCCTCATGTGACAGATGAATGCCGCACGACTCGACCACTCTTCCAGGATGTGGGAGACGGACATTTTGTGGCTTGCCATCTATACAAGTCTTAATTGGGGAAGGATCCTCATCAAAGGGGGGATGCGAAGCAAAGCCATGCCAATCGATTCTCTACCAACTGTAAAATCTGAAATTCTAGAAGAGGGGGATTATTCATGAAGAAGAGAGTGCTCTCGGCTGCCATGACCGGCATGCTTGCATTTGCTATGCTGCTTGCGGGTTGCAGCGGAACTCAAACGGCACAAAAACCGGCAGAGCAGCCAAAGACAGAAGCGCCGGCAACAACACCTGCTGCTGAACCTGCGAAAAGCAGCGGACCGAAACAGCTGATCGTAGGTCGCGGTGGCGATACGGTAGGTTTGGACCCCATCGCACAAACAGACGGGGAGTCTTTCAAAGTAACAGAAAACGTATTTGACACGCTGGTAGGTTACGAGGAAGAGAGCACAGCTGTCGTTCCTTCTCTGGCGGAGAAATGGGAAATCACTCCTGATGGTTTGACCTACACCTTCCACCTGCGCTCTGGTGTAAAATTCCACGACGGCACTGATTTCAATGCGGAAGCCGTGAAATGGAACTTCGAGCGCTGGATGGACAAGAGTCATCCACAACACAACAAAGAAGGCTTTGAATATTACAACGACATGTTCGGTGGTTACAAAGGGGATGAGACCCATGTAATCAAGTCAGTGGAAGCCGTTGACCCACAAACGGTGAAGTTCACACTGAACCGTCCTTTGGCTCCATTCATTCAAAACTTGGGCATGTCCTGCTTTGCGATCGCATCCCCGAAAGCGGTACAAGAAATGGGACCTGAGAAGTTCAACGAAAATCCAGTAGGTACTGGCCCGTTCGTTTTCAAAGAGTGGAAGCGCAACGACACGATCACACTGGAAAAGAACCCGAACTACTGGAACGCAGGCTTCCCGAAATTGGACAAGCTCGTATTCAAAGTCATTCCTGAGAATACAGCTCGTCTGACTGCCTTGACATCCGGCGAGATCGACATGATGGACGGCCTGAACCCAGATGACGCTCAAGCTGTGAAAGACAATGCGGAGCTGCAACTGATTCTTCGTCCTTCCATGAACATCGGTTTTGTAGGGTTCAACGTGGAGAAAAAACCACTGGATAACCCAAAAGTTCGTGAAGCTATTGCCTATGCGATCAACAAACCAGCTATCATCGAAGCATTCTTTGCGGGATTGGGAGAACCAGCTACCAACCCAATGCCACCTTCCATTTGGGGACACAATGGCAACATCAAAGACCGCGAATTCAATTTGGACAAAGCAAAACAATTGCTGTCCGAAGCTGGCTTCTCGAACGGCTTCAAGATTAAGTTCTGGGCAATGCCAGTTGCTCGTCCGTACATGCCAGATGGCGTAAAAATCGCGGAAGCAATCCAGCAAGACCTGAAAAAAATCGGTGTAGAAGCAGAAATCGTAACAATGGAATGGGCAACGTACCTGGAAAAAACAAAAGCAGGCGAACAAGAAATGTTCATGCTCGGTTGGACTGGCGACAACGGAGACCCAGACAATTTCCTGGCTACCTTGCTTGACAAGAACAACATTGGCGGTAACAACCGTACACGTTGGGCGAATGAAGACGCGCACAAATTGCTGATGCAAGCGCAATCTGCTACGACGAAGGAAGAGCGTGAAAAGCTGTACATGCAAGTGCAAGAGATCATCTTCAAGGATGTGCCTATGGTTCCACTGGCTCACTCCACTCCTGCCCTGGCAGCAAAAGCAAACATCATCAACTACAAGCCGCATCCAAAAGGATCCGAGAGCTTGGAGAAGGTTGATTTCAAAGAGTAAGCTCATGCTGTGATTCATGAATAGGCGAAGGGTAAGAGGAGTTATCCCTCTTCTTGCCCTTTCCTTATTTTTCTGCACTTATCCTTGCTATATAGGCAAGAAAGGCTGTGCCTGCTTCCTTCCAGGGGCAAAGTCAAGTTTTCTATTAAGGAAAGCGAGGAGATGGCATTGCTATCCTACAGCATCCGAAGAATTCTCATGCTCATCCCCGTTCTACTGGGCATGTCGATCGTCGTTTTTTCTATTATTCGTGCCATCCCAGGTGATCCGGCTCTCACTATTTTGGGGGAGAAAGCAAGTCCAAAAGCGATCGAAGATTTACGAGAAGTACTTGGCTTGAACAATCCTTGGTACATTCAGTACTTTGATTATCTCAAACAGATTTTGACGGGTGATCTCGGAGTTTCCTTGCACTCCGGCGCGAGTATTACGCAAGAAATCATGCCTTATTTAGCAGCAACGACCGAACTGACTATCGTCAGTATGCTGTTCGCTGTAATCATCGGTGTGAATGCAGGTATTTTATCTGCGTGGAAGCAAAACTCCTGGTTTGACTACTGTGCGATGTTGATCGCCTTGATTGGTGTCTCCATGCCAATTTTCTGGTTGGGTTTGATGGAGCAGTGGTTCTTTGCGCAAGAGCTGAAGTGGCTGCCATCCGTTGGTCGTGACAATTCGCGTAATCCCGTGGAGGCCATTACGCAGTTCTATATACTGGATACGATTCTAGCTGGACAATGGGATCAGCTGTGGGAAGTAATCAAGCATCTTATTTTGCCGGGAGTGGCTCTCGGAACGATTCCGATGGCGATTATCGCTCGCATCACACGCTCCAGTATGCTGGAGGTCATGCGTGCGGACTACGTGAGAACGGCGCGAGCAAAAGGACTGGCTCAATTTTGGGTTGTCTACAAGCACGCTTTGAAAAACGCGATGATTCCGGTGCTGACCGTAATCGGCTTGCAAACGGGCTTGCTGCTGGGGGGAGCTGTTTTGACCGAGACGATTTTCGGATGGCCAGGGGTAGGGCGATACATTTTTACCGCCATTGGGAACCGCGATTATCCGGTCATCCAGTCAGGGATTTTGGTGATCGCTACCATCTTCGTGCTGATCAACTTGCTGGTCGACCTCCTGTACGCCTATATCGATCCACGTATTAAATATCGCTAAGGAGGCAGGAGATATGGCAGATACACAAGTGCAAACAGTGCCTTTGCAAGTAAAGGACGAGCAAATTATCTCACCATGGCGAGAAGCATGGAGAGCCTTGCGTAAAAACAAGCTGGCGATGGCAGGACTGGGTATCATTCTCTTCTTCGTCGTCGTAGCGGTCTTTGCGCCGATCATCGCGCCGTATCCGTACGACGAAGGTGAGCTTGTCATGAAAAACAAGCCACCATCCGAAGAGCATTGGTTTGGAACGGATTATAACGGTCGGGATGTATTCAGCCGCGTCGTGTACGGTGCTCGCATTTCGTTGTGGGTAGGTACGTTCTCCGTTATCGGTTCGGTAGTAGCAGGGACGGTGCTCGGACTTCTTGCAGGTTATTATGGGAAATGGATTGACACGCTTATTTCTCGTATTTTTGACATCATGCTGGCATTCCCTAGCATTCTGCTGGCGATTGCGATCGTAGCGATTTTGGGTCCATCCCTGCAAAACGCCTTGCTCGCCATCGCGATTATCAACATTCCGACGTTTGGTCGTCTCGTACGCTCGCGGGTTCTGAGCTTGAAAGAAGAAGAGTTTGTGATGGCGGCTCGTGCCATTGGGATGAAGGATTCGCGCATTTTGATGCAGCATATCTTGCCGAACAGCCTGGCTCCCATCATCGTAACGGGGACGATGGGCATTGCCACAGCGATTATTGAGGCGGCAGCCTTGGGTTTCCTCGGTTTGGGTGCGCAGCCGCCCGAGCCGGAGTGGGGAAAAATGCTTTCCGATTCGCGGCAATACATTCAAAAGGCACCTTGGACGGTCATCTTCCCGGGATTGTCGATCATGCTGACGGTATTGGGCTTTAACCTCATTGGGGACGGTTTGCGCGATGCGCTTGACCCTCGTATGAAAAACTAAACATGTGGGCTCGTGTGGGAGGGAGGTTCTTACCCTCCCTTTTCCTATGTGGAGAACTCCCGGCACAGACGATTCAATTCGGATGCAGCCTTGGTAACCACTTGATGGGCGACTCCCGGGATCATGACCATTTTAGAATTCCGTATGCCTTCACTAAGCAGCTGCCCATAGGGGTGAATGCTTCGATCTTCTGCCCCGTACACGAGAAGGGTGGGCAAAGTAATCTCGGGAAGTCTTTGGGTACAGTTGTAGGAATGACCTGCCTTGTAGAGGTGACTCAAGGTGGTAGAGTCGGTCAGAGAGGCGTGCTTGATCCATCTCTCTTGCAGTTGTAGGTCATCGATATGAGATGACGTAATGCTTTGTGCCAAAAGGGGTACTCCGTGAATGCCTGCCATGGCTTGCGCGAGGTAAAAACGACTGTGCAAATAAAGATCATTTACTTCAGAAAAGGCGCTGACCAAGATCAGTCCACTCACCTGCTCGGGAAAGCAAAGAGCGTATTCGAGAGCGATCGAGGCTCCCTGTGAGTAGCCGAGCAAGTAAGGCTTCTCCAAACCTAGCGTTTGTATGAGCTCATGCAGGCATACGGTGAGATCATGAATAGAGAACGGTTCAGGGAGCGGGCTGCTATGTCCATGACCAGGTAAATCGGGTACGAACAGCTGGAACGTATCCGCGAGAGGGTGCTGAGAGACAAAATTGATAGAGCCAATGCAGGGCGCATGAATGCAGAGGAGTGGAGTGCCTTGTCCGACAATGGTGCATGCCAGGGTTCCGTTTGGTAGAGTAATTGTGTGTTCCATAGCAATATTCACCTCAGCTATAACTTGGTTTTGAAAAGGTTTTTTTCTCGGATAAGCTTCTTTTTTATAGAGGGAAATGGTATTCTCGCAATAGAATAAATGGAGAAAGCTAGGTGACGAAAATGTTCCAAGAACGCATCCAAAAGCTGCACGATTTTCTTAGCAAACAAGAACTTGACGCGGTGTTGATCACCTCTCCCAAACATGTTTATTATTTGACAGGCTTTTTCACCGATCCCCATGAACGTTTTCTGGGTCTGATTATTCCGGCGGAGGGAGAACCATCTCTGATCGTGCCTGCGCTGGATCGTGAAGCCGCAGCATCCGCTTCGAGCGTACAAAATATTTTCACCCACACTGATATTCAAAATCCATATGAAGTCTTAAAGCAAACGCTTCCTGCTGGCTTGAAGCAGCTGGGCATTGAAAAAAGCCATATGACAGTCGAGCGCTATGAGGCAATGGGCGAAATGGTTGGCGCTTCCCGTTACGTCGATGTAGAAGAGCCTCTGCGTGAAATGCGTCTGATCAAATCCGCTGACGAGGTGGATCGTATGAAGCATGCGATCCAGCTGGTGGAGGACTCCTTGCGCGAGACCTT
The DNA here is from genome assembly GCF_046622605.1 of Brevibacillus centrosporus. Lineage (NCBI taxonomy): Bacteria > Bacillati > Bacillota > Bacilli > Caryophanales > Paenibacillaceae > Brevibacillus > Brevibacillus centrosporus. Next base: position 2,164,856 of record NZ_CP176856.1, read on the forward strand.
GAAAAAAGTGAAGCCTGGTGTAACCGAAACGGAGCTGGTGGCTGAGCTGGAGTTTCAAATGAAGCGCTTGGGTGCTGACGGCCCGTCCTTTACGTCGATGGTATTGGCTGGAGAAAAGTCTGCGCTGCCGCATGGAAAACCGGGCTCTCGCCAAGTGCAAGAAGGCGAAGTACTCTTGTTTGATATCGGTGTGGAAGCAAACGGCTATGTCTCTGATATCACGCGCACATTTGCGGTCGGAGAAATCAGTGAGCAATTGCGTGAAATTTACGAAACCGTTCTGGCTGCGAATGAAGCAGCGATCGCACAGGTTCGTCCCGGCGTGACCTTTGCTCACCTCGACCAAACAGCACGCGATGTGATCGCAGCGAAAGGCTACGGCGAATACTTCATGCATCGTTTGGGCCATGGACTCGGCATGGACGTACATGAGTATCCATCTGTACACGGACAAAATCAGGAGACGCTGCGCCCAGGTATGGTGTTTACCATCGAACCGGGAATTTATGTTCCAGGCGTAGGCGGCGTGCGGATTGAAGACAACGTACTCGTAACGGAGACAGGCGTAGAAGTCATGACGCAATTCCCGAAACAACTGACTGTCATTGGATAAGAGCAAGCCATAATTGAATAGGTGTTTGATGGTGCTGCTGGACAACAGGACAAGTCCAGCCAGCTTAATAGGGAAGTCCGGTGAAATTCCGGCGCGGTCCCGCCACTGTAAGGAGGAGTCCTCTGCGATGAACCACTGTTCCGCTGTTTGTAGGGAATGGGAAGGACGTAGAGGACGATGATTCCAAGCCAGGAGACCTGCCATGAAACCATGCACAATCGACCCACGCGGATGGGATGATGTGGAAGTACAGCAGCATGTGTAAAGGCGGAATCCCGTTTATTTGCCATACTCTGTCCACATTGGAAAGCATCTCCCGTTTGCGCGTGGGAGATGCTTTTTTTATTTCCGCGAAAGCTCCGCTGAAGGCTTCACGAAGCCAAGCTTTCAAATCTGGAGAGGAGGTGAGGCGAGTTACCTTTCGCTGGCGAAATGAAAAGGATGAAACCAAACCGATAACCGGGGGACGAAAAAAGGAGAGAAGAGAAAGATGAAAGCACCTGAAAAGAAATGGCATCGACTGTGGAAGGGGAGCTGGTCAGCGCTGATTCTGGCGCTTATGCTGGTCGCAACGGCATGCGGCTCGCCGGCAGCTAGCGGACAGGGAGAGCAAGCACAAGGGAATCCAGCTCCTGTTGCACAGCAGCAAGCACAACCAGTAGCAGACAAGCCGGTCACGCTGCAAAACAACGGCATGGAAATGACTTATCCGGAAGCACCAAAGAGAGCGGTCACGTTGAATCAGCATGTAACAGAGGTCATGCTGGATTTGGGCTTGGGCGACAAAATGGTTGGGACAGCCTATCTAGATGATCAAATTCTGCCTGAGTTGAAAGAAGCGTATGACAAAGTTCCTGTGCTGTCTGATAAGTATCCGAGTAAGGAAGTGCTGATGGCAGCTGAGCCTGATTTCGTGTATGCAGGCTGGAAAAGCGGTTTTGGTGACAAAGGCGTAGGATCCATGGAGGAATTGGAGAAAGCAGGGATCAAGTCGTACTTGCATGAATCGTCTAATAAGGCAGCTCCGACTGTAGAAGATGTATTTACCGATATTCAAAACATCGGACGCATTTTCCGGATGGAGGATCGGGCGAATGAGCTAGTGAGCAAAATGAAAACAGAAATGGAACAAACGACGAGCAAGCTGGGCCAGGTAGATAAACCGTTAAAGGTATTCGTTTATGACAGCGGGGAAGAGCAGGCCTTTACAGCTGCAAACAACTATATGACTGCCTTGATTAACATGGCGGGAGGCAAAAATATTTTTGACGACATTCAAAAAGGCTGGGCTGATGTGAGCTGGGAAGAAGTCGTGAGTCGCAATCCAGACGTGATCATCATCGTTGATTACGGAGACAAGAGCCTGGAGCAAAAACGTGAGCTGCTCCTGAGCAAAAAAGAGCTGGCAAGCGTGTCAGCTATTCAAAACAATCGATTGATCGTTTTGCCGCTATCGGCTGCAAGCGAAGGGGTTCGTGGGCCGATTGCCTTGAAGATTTTGGCGGAAGGGCTCTATCCGGAGAAATTCAAGCAATGAGACCGAGCATTAGCAAAGTGACGAAGGGTAACAGACGAGGGCATCTTGCAGGAGGGGGAGTCAGAATTGCGTAGGACAAGCCTGACTGTGCTTATCCTTTCTCTAATGATCGGGCTGCTTGTATCGATTACGCTCGCCATTACACTGGGGTCTGTAGACATTCATCCTAGGACAGTCTGGAGAATTGCACTGAACCATGTCCCCTTCCTCGGGGAATGGACGACAGAAGATTGGACTCGCGCGCAGCACTCGATCATTTGGGACATTCGCTTTCCTCGTGTTCTGCTGGCCGCAGTCGTTGGCGCTGGTCTGTCTGTGGTCGGTGTAGCCATCCAGTCGTTGGTTCGAAATTCCCTGGCTGATCCTTACATACTAGGTGTTTCTTCAGGAGCCTCGGTAGGTGCCACACTCGTCATCCTGTTTGGCGCCTTTAGCATGTACGGTCAATACGCCTTGTCGGTAGGCGCATTTCTCGGCTCTCTGCTATCCATCGTGCTGATTTTCTCGCTTTCTCGGATAGGCGGACAAAATTCAACCGTCCGCCTGCTCATGGCAGGGATTGCGATTTCGGCTATTCTATCGGGTGTCACGAGCTTGATTATCTTTTCGGCTCCGAATGAGCATGGCATACGTTCTGTCCTCTTTTGGCTGAGCGGCAGTTTGACAGGGGCCAAATGGGAGTACTTGACGATTCCCAGCCTTGTCGTCCTGGTATGTCTCGCAGTCTTGCTGGCGCAATACCGCTCTCTTAATTCCATGTTGATGGGCGAAGAGTCGGCGAGCACTCTTGGTGTGAATACGGTGCAATTTCGCAAGCTGCTTTTGGTTATTACGGCGCTTTTAACGGGTGTCATCGTAGCCATCAGTGGGTCAATCGGATTTGTTGGTCTGATGATGCCACACATCGTCCGAGTCATTGTCGGATCCGATCATCGACGTGTCTTGCCCGTCAGCGCACTCTTGGGAGCCAGCTTTCTGATCTGGGCGGATGCCTTGGCAAGGCTTTCCTTCGCTCCTGAAGAATTGCCCATTGGCATTATTACGGCACTCTGTGGTGGGCCATTTTTTATCTGGTTGATGCTTCGCAGCTCGTATTCATTTGGAGGTGGTGGGCGATGAAGCTTGTTGCAAGTGACATAACCGTCTCCCTGACCAACAAGCGAATCATTCACGATATAGGCATGGAGGTAAAAGAAGGGGAGTTCGTGGGGCTAATCGGACCAAATGGCAGCGGCAAATCCACGCTGCTCAAAAGCATCTATCGTGTCATGAAGCCAACTGCGGGCTGGATCGGGCTGGACGGGGACGATCTATACAAGCTGTCTCCGAAGGAAAGCGCCCGGCGTATGTCCGTTGTTCGGCAGGAATCTTCGGTCGAATTCGATTTTTCCGTGCAGGAAATCGTGATGATGGGACGTTCGCCGCACAAAAAAACGTTTCAGCTGGATTCGGTAGAGGACAAAGAGATCAGCGACGAGGCGTTGGCACGCGTTGGCATGAGCGATTATGCCGAGCGCAGTTTCTTCTCGCTGTCTGGAGGAGAGAAGCAGCGTGTCTTGATTGCCAGAGCATTGGCACAACAAGCTGATTTTCTGGTTTTGGACGAGCCCACGAATCATTTGGATGTGCGCTACCAGCTGCAGGTCATGGATATCGTCAGGCAGTTGGGGATTACCGTTCTGTCTGCCCTGCACGACTTGAACATTGCGGCCATGTATTGTGATCGGTTGTATGTATTAAAAGAAGGCCATCTTGTTGCATCGGGTTCGCCAGATGAGATGCTGACGTCCGATTTGATTCGAGAGGTTTTTGGGGTGGAGACGGACGTATCTGTGCATCCGATTACGGGAAAGAAGCAGATTTACTTTATCTCGACAGCATTTCAGGCAAGGGGAATTCGAACAGCCGAGGTATCGAGTGGACCGTGAATATGCCTTGCTTTTGCCAAATGAGCTGGAGCTGCTCTTAGAGTCCGAGGGCTTCCAGGTGATCGGGAAGACCACGCATGAAACAGGGGAGAAAGATTATGACCGGGACCGGTGGCAGCACAAGGGGTTATCCTTTCGTCCGATCGACAGATGCCTCCGCTGGTGGGACTGGCTGGACTGCAATCGCCAAAAAAATATCCGGAATCGTGTAACAAAACGTCAGCAGCTGCATCTAACCAGTAACGAATTCATGCAGAGGAGGCGCGCACGTGGAGAAATTGCAGCCCACGGAGGATGCCGCATTTGAACAAATCATGCGGGAATACGGGACGCGCGTGCTTAGGCTGGTGACGTTTCTGGTAAAAGAGCGGAATGTCGCGGAAGATATCACGCAGGATGTGTTTGTGAAGGTATACAGAAACCTGCCGCGATTTCGTGGACAAAGCACCATGCAAACGTGGATATACCGGATCGCGGTCAATGAATGCAAAGGATACCTGCGCTCATGGGCCTTTCGAAAAATATGGCCGGGCTCCTGGATCAAAGCGGGGAGCGATGCTTCTACCGAGCATGTCGTGATGAAGCAGTATGAGAGGGATGAACTGGTGGAGCAGGTGCAAAGCCTTCCTCCCATGTACCGTCAAGTGATCGTCCTTCATTACTATGCAGACTTGTCCATAGCAGAAGTGGCAAACGTCCTGTCTGTATCGGAGGGGTCCGTACGTACGCGTTTGCACCGGGCCAGACAGCAGCTGAAAAAGAGGATGGGAGAGGGGCGTGAGTGGGAATGGACGAGAACCAGTGGATCGAACAATTGAAAGAGAAGGCGGATAGCAAGATGTTCCGCGATGTCCATTTCACGGCTGCCATGAAAGAAGGTGTCCGTCAGCGCATCCACCACCGACACTCCAAAAGGATGGTCAGGTGGTCGAGGTTTGCTTTCCCTGTCCTGACCGTATTGCTGCTGTTTCTGGCATGGCAGGTAGGGCTTTTGTCTCTCTTCTCTGGAGAGAGACATGCGTCAAAACCCTCTGAGCAAACCACGTCCGTACCAGAGCTTTTACCAGGCGGCTCCCTGGATGTTCCTCTTCTGTGGAATGCATCCCCTCGAACAGAAACGACCGCTAATGGTCAGCCCTTCTCCTACCTCGGAAACAAGCCGGTGAGAATCATCACCGATCCGTCCGGTTTTTATGAAGATCAGCAGCAACGAGTCTTTTGGCTGCTAGATGCTGGGCAAATGAAAAAGGTAGAGCTGGTTGCCTACAACAGTGAGGGAAGGCGTGTAGAGCTGGGATCGTACTCGGTTAGTGGCCCTTTGTTTGATGCGCAGCGCCATGTGCCCACTGGAGTCACGCTGCCCGATCCAGGAATCTGGAAGCTGCAGGTAAATGCAGACGGGAAGCATCTCGGTCAAGTGTTTGTAGAGGTGAAGACAGGCGTTTCTCCTGCCAATCGGGAGTTGGTCGAGCCGATTATCCGTGAATATGTGGAGAGGGAAAGCTCCGAACTGGGCGATCTGGGGAAAGAACGAGACGTGACGATTGAGCTTTTGGGAGTAGAAGCGCCAGATGCTGCCAACCGCAGCGTTTATGCTTGGGTAAAAGTATTGAGCAAGGACCCGCTCAAATCGTCAGGGGTCAGCGCGCCTATGGCCTTCCAGATTGCTTACGACGGGAGCAAGTACAAAGTGACCGGCTTTCAGATGCCAGAGGACGGGAACCGCTACCAAAGCAGTCTGCAACAAATCTTTCCCCAAAAGGTATTGGAACGAATACAAACCCGCCAATAATAGGGATGAGGAAAACGGACCGATTTTCTTTTCGGTCTGTTTTTTATCCAGAAAACCTAAGCGAAGTGATCTGTGCGCGAAAAAGCGGCGAAAGCCTGTTTCTCTTTGGTTGCACGGGAAGTCATGCGTTTGATATAATAAACGTTAGTGTATTTTTTGCGACCGCAATCCGTCAGCGAGTGAATGGATTCGCGTGGGAGGGAACGAACAACACATGGATCGCCGTGAAAGACAAAAGAGGATTCGAAATTTTTCCATCATCGCCCACATTGACCATGGAAAGTCTACGCTGGCTGACCGGATCTTGGAATTGACCGGTGCACTGTCAGCGCGTGAGATGGAAGCCCAGTTTCTGGACACAATGGAGCTGGAAAAAGAGCGCGGGATTACAATCAAGCTGAATGCCGTGCGTTTGAACTATAAAGCGGAAGACGGAGAGGAATATATTCTCCACCTGATCGACACCCCTGGACACGTAGACTTTACGTACGAGGTTTCTCGCAGCTTGGCTGCTTGTGAAGGGGCGATTCTGGTCGTCGATGCCGCGCAAGGGATTGAAGCACAGACTCTCGCAAACGTCTATCTGGCGTTGGACAGCAATCTGGAGATCATCCCGGTCATTAACAAGATCGATTTGCCTAGCGCAGAGCCTGAGCGCGTGAAGCAAGAGGTCGAGGACGTCATTGGTCTGGATGCGAGTGATGCCGTTCTGACCTCGGCGAAAGCAGGCATCGGGATCAAGGAAGTGCTCGAAGCCGTGGTGCAAAAAGTGCCGGCTCCAGAGGGAGATCCAGACGCTCCGTTGCAAGCCCTGATTTTTGACTCTTACTTCGATGCTTATCGTGGCGTTATTGCCTCTATCCGTGTGCTTAACGGTACACTGAAAAAAGGTATGAAGATCAAGATGATGGCAACTGGCAAGGCGTTCGAGGTAACCGAGATCGGTACGTCGACACCTCGCCAGACGCAGGTAGAAGAGCTGACCGTTGGGGATGTAGGCTACGTGGCTGCTTCCATTAAAACCGTGGGAGATACGCGCGTGGGGGATACCATCACAGATGCGAGCCGTCCTGCTGCTGAGCCTTTGCCTGGTTACCGCAAGATCAACCCGATGGTATTCTGTGGTCTGTACCCGATTGAGACGAATGAGTACAACGACCTTCGGGAAGCCCTGGAAAAATTGCAGCTGAACGATGCGTCTCTGCAGTTTGAACCAGAGACGTCTCAAGCACTTGGTTTTGGTTTCCGCTGTGGATTCCTCGGACTTCTGCATATGGAAATCATTCAGGAGCGCATTGAGCGCGAATTCAATATCAATCTGATCACGACCGCACCGAGCGTTATTTATCGCATTACCAAAACGAACGGGGAAGTATTCGAGATTGACAACCCGTCGAAAATGCCGGAAGCGCAAAAGATCGAGACTATTGAGGAGCCGTATGTTCTCTCCACCGTCATGGTGCCGAAGGAATATGTAGGTGACGTGATGCAGCTGTGCCAAGGCAAGCGCGGTGATTTCCTCGACATGCAGTACATGGGGGAAAATCGCGTTCAGCTGAAATACGATATGCCTCTGTCTGAGATCGTATACGACTTTTTCGATCTGCTGAAGTCTAGTACTCGCGGTTACGCTTCGTTCGATTACGAGCTGGCAGGCTACAAACCATCCAAGCTGGTGAAAATGGATATTCTGTTGAACAGTGAAATGGTGGATGCCCTGTCGTTTATCGTGCACAAGGATACGGCGTACGCGCGCGGAAAAGTCATCTGCGAAAAGCTGAAGGAACTGATTCCTCGCCAGCAATTCGAGGTGCCGATTCAGGCGACAATCGGTCAAAAAGTAGTAGCACGCGAAACGATCAGCGCCCTGCGTAAAAACGTATTGGCGAAGTGCTACGGCGGGGATATCTCGCGGAAGCGCAAACTCCTCGAGAAACAAAAAGAAGGAAAGAAGCGCATGAAATCGGTCGGTTCCGTCGAGGTGCCACAAGAGGCTTTCATGGCCGTTCTGCGCATGGATGATAAGAAGTAGGCCTGACCCTGGTGTCAGGTCTTTTCCATTCTTGAATTCAGGAAAAAAGGAGGGGAAGGGACATGCTGCCGCAATCGGTTTACATCCACATTCCCTTTTGTACCAATAAGTGCTTTTACTGTGATTTCAACTCGTTTGTGACGAACAACCCCCAGCTGGTCTGGGACTATCTCGATGCCTTGAAAAAGGAGATGGAGCTGACCTTCGCCAGCAAACCGCCTGAGCGGGTCAAAACGATCTTCGTGGGCGGAGGGACACCGACTTTCCTCGATCACGCTCAGATGCGTCAGTTTTTGGAAAGTGTTCGTGATAACCTCGGTAAGTATTGGACGGATGATATCGAATTTACGATGGAAGCCAATCCAGGGACGACAGATGTAGAAAAGCTGGCGATTATGCGAGAGCTAGGAGTGAATCGCCTGAGCTTTGGTGTGCAATCGTTTGACAATGCACTGCTCAAGCGGCTCGGCCGGATCCATGACACAGAGGATGTGTATCGCAGTATTGAAAATGCGCGGAAAGTCGGCTTTGATAACGTCACCATTGACTTGATGTTCGGCTTGCCTGATCAGACGATGGACATTTTCAGGGATACGCTGCGCCAGGCGTTTGCGCTTGGAACTACGCATTTTTCGGCCTACAGCTTAAAGGTAGAGGAGAACACCCTCTTCCATACCTTGTACCAAAAGGATCAGCTGCCGCTGCCTTCGGAAGATACGGAGCTTGCCATGTACATGCTTTTGATCGAGGAAATGGAGAAGCACGGCTACGAGCAGTACGAAATCAGCAATTTTGCCAAAAAAGGTTTTGAAAGCAAACATAATAAAACCTATTGGCTCAATGACGAATATTATGGTTTGGGAGCGGGTGCCCACGGCTATGTGAGTGGGGAAAGACATGTAAATGCCGGACCGCTAGCCGTCTACATGCAAATGAGCAAAAGTGGCTTGCCGCGTGTCGAGCAATTCCCGGTTCCGCGCGAGGATGCGATGGAGGAGCAAATGATCCTGGGTCTTCGTTTGCGAGAAGGCGTCGGTCTTGAGCGATTCTCAGAGCGGTTTGGCGTATCTGTTCGGCAAGTCTTTGGGAACATAATAGAAGAAGAGATTGCCAAAGGCATGCTGGAAGAGGAACATGGCCATCTGCGTCTGACAAAAAAAGGACTGCCGCTCGGCAACGAAGTCTTTGCTCGTTTTTTGCGATAAGCCCACGCTTGCTGGCGAATGATGTGATTTTCGCACTGGAACACACGAAGTCCGTTGACAAATCCTTCTACTATTGATACCTTAGTAAGTAGAATTAGCACTCGATCGAGATGAGTGCTAACAACAGGGAGGCGAAAGACATTTATGTTATCTGACCGTCAACAATTGATTCTGAATGCGATCGTCGATAATTACATTCATTCAGCCGAACCTGTTGGCTCCCGCACGATTTCCAAACGGGACGACATCGGATTTTCTTCGGCTACGATCCGCAATGAGATGTCCGATTTGGAGGAGCTGGGGTATCTCGAACAGCCACATACATCGGCAGGGCGCGTGCCTTCTACAAAGGGCTATCGTTTTTACGTCGATAACCTGATTCAGCCCCATCTTTTGGATGAGGGTGAATTGGGTAAACTGAAACAGTTGTTTGCCGAGCGTATTCTACATGCTGAACAAGTAGTAGAGTACACCGCTCAAATCCTCTCCCAGTTGACGAACTATACAGCCGTCGTTCTTGGACCCGAGATTTTTGAGCATCGGTTAAAACATATACAAATCGTTCCTCTCAACGACAAGGAGGCTGTGGCCATCGTGGTCACCCATACCGGTCGTGTGGAAAACAAGCTGATTGAATTGCCAGAAGGGATAGGGGCGTCCGAGATCGAACGACTCGTCAATCTGCTGAACAGCAAGCTTTCCGATGTCCCGTTATGGCAGCTGCGCCAGCGGTTGTATCAGGAAATTTCAGGAGAGATGCGCCGCCATGCGGAGCAGTATGAAGAAATGTTGAAGCTCCTTGATCTATCCCTGATCCAGCCTGAAGAGGATCGAGTATACTTACGCGGTGCGACCAAGATCATGAACCAGCCAGAATTCCGGGATGTAGACAAGGTCAAGGATATTTTGGAGCTCTTAGAGCGTAATGATCAGCTCCTTCACCTGTTCGGAGTGCCGGCAGATGGACTCACGGTGCGCATCGGCCAGGAAAACCAGCTAGACGCGATTAAGCAATGCAGTATCATTACTACCTCGTATTCTTTGGGCGGCAAGCCTGTAGGGATGGTAGGGATACTTGGCCCGACGCGAATGGAATACGGCAGAGTCATTACGGTCCTGAACTATTTGGCAGAAGGCTTATCGCGCATGCTGACTTCGCAGTTTGAGAAATAAATGGATGGAAAGGCTCCTGCTCTACTAGCCGGAGCTTGGCCGCAGGAGGTATCGAAGTTGAGCGAAGAAAAAATGACGCAAGACCCGATTGCTGAAGAGCAAGCAGAAGCTGCAGATACGCAGGAATCGGCAGAAGTGAACTGGGAACAGGAAGCTGCCCATTGGAAGGCCCAGGCAGAAGAGCATCAAAGCCGGATGCTTCGCGCCATGGCTGACATGGATAACCTCAGAAGACGTGTTCGCAAGGAGCAGGAAGACTTGGCTAAGTACGCTTCCCAGAAAATCGTGGAAGAGCTGCTGCCTATTCTGGATAACTTCGAGCGTGCCTTGGCAGCTGACAAGGAATCCATGACAGTAGAAAGCCTGCTGACGGGCGTCGACATGGTGCATCGTCAAATGGTGCAAGTCTTTGAAAAAGAAGGCTTGGCTGCTATTGCCGCAAAAGGTCAGCCTTTTGATCCACATGTCCATCAGGCTGTCATGCAAACACAGGATCCAGAGTTTGATTCCGGTGTGGTTGTAGAAGAGCTGCAAAAAGGATACATGTTCAAAGATCGCGTCGTTCGTCCGGCGATGGTCAAAGTAAACGAGTAAGATCCATTTCTTATTAAATAGACAGTGAAGCGTTAGGAGGACATATAGTATGAGTCGCGTAATTGGTATTGACCTTGGAACCACCAACTCTTGTGTAGCAGTAATGGAAGGCGGAGAGCCAGTCGTTATCCCAAACCCAGAAGGCAACCGCACCACTCCATCTGTTGTTGCGTTCAAAAATGGCGAGAAAATCGTAGGGGAAGCAGCGAAACGTCAAGCGATTACCAACCCTGACAACACCGTAATTTCCATCAAGCGCCACATGGGTACTGCTCATAAAGAAACCCTCGAAGGCAATGAGTACACCCCTCAACAGATCTCTGCGATGATCCTGCAAAAGCTGAAATCTGACGCAGAAGCGTATCTGGGTGAATCTGTGACGCAGGCAGTTATTACGGTTCCTGCTTACTTCAATGACAGCCAGCGCCAAGCAACAAAAGACGCTGGTAAAATTGCAGGTCTGGAAGTTCTGCGTATCGTAAACGAACCAACGGCTGCAGCGCTTGCATACGGTATGGAAAAGTCCGAAGATCAAACTGTGCTCGTATTTGACTTGGGCGGCGGTACGTTTGACGTATCCATCCTTGAGCTGTCCGAAGGCTTCTTTGAAGTAAAAGCGACCTCCGGTGACAACAAACTGGGTGGGGACGACTTCGACCAAGTCGTAATCGATCACCTGGTGAGCGAATTCAAAAAAGAACATGGCATTGACCTGTCTAAAGACCGCATGGCTCAACAGCGTTTGAAAGATGCTGCTGAGAAAGCGAAAAAAGACCTCTCTGGCGTATTGACTACTACCATCTCGCTGCCATTTATCACAGCAGATGCGACTGGTCCAAAACACTTGGAAATGAACCTGACTCGTGCGAAATTCGAAGAGCTGTCCGCAAGCCTCGTAGAGCGTACGATGGGTCCAACTCGTCAAGCGCTGAACGACGCAGGACTGACTCCAAACGAAATCGACAAAGTAATCCTCGTCGGTGGTTCTACACGAATCCCGGCTGTACAAGAAGCGATCAAAAAATTCACAGGCAAAGAGCCTCACAAAGGTGTAAACCCTGATGAAGTAGTAGCACTGGGTGCTGCTGTTCAAGCGGGCGTACTCACTGGCGATGTGAAAGACGTTGTACTGCTCGACGTAACGCCATTGTCCCTGGGTATCGAAACCTTGGGTGGTGTATTCACTAAGCTGATCGATCGCAATACAACCATCCCAACGAGCAAATCCCAAGTGTTCTCTACTGCAGCTGACAACCAGCCAGGCGTGGAAATCCACGTACTGCAAGGGGAGCGTCAAATGGCAGCAGACAACAAAACACTGGGTCGGTTCAACCTGAACGACATCCCGCCAGCACCACGCGGCGTTCCACAAATCGAAGTATCCTTCGACATCGATGCGAACGGTATCGTAAACGTTCGTGCGAAAGATCTGGGTACCGGTAAAGAACAGCGCATCACGATCACGGCGAGCTCTGGTCTGTCCGATGAAGAGATCGACCGCATGGTAAAAGAAGCGGAACTGAACGCAGAAGCTGACAAACAGCGCAAAGAGCAAGTAGAAGTCCGCAACGAAGCTGACCAGCTCGTGTTTACTACCGAGAAAACCTTGAAAGAGGTTGAAGGTAAAGTAGATCAAGCGGAAATCGACCGTGCAAATGCTGCGAAAGACAAAGTGAAAAAAGCGCTCGAAGGTACCAACCTCGACGAGATCAAGGCAGCGAAAGACGAACTGTCCGAGATCGTTCAACAAATCTCTGTGAAGCTGTATGAGCAAGCGGCTCAGGCTGCACAAGCTGCCCAAGGCGGAGCAGAAGGTAGCGCAGAACCAAAGAAGGATAACGTGGTTGATGCAGACTACGAAGTGGTAGACGATAAAAAGTAATCACGTTGGAGTCTGGCAGGGGAGGTTTCTCCCCTTGCCTCCCCGCGATGTGACCCATGAAAGTCAAAGTCACGGAATGCTGACTTTGACTTTTTTTCAAGTCTGTCACATGCTATGATAACAGTTGACTGTCATGGGAGTGATTTTAGGAGATGAAACGCGATTACTATGAGGTGCTGGGAGTCGGCAAGGGCGCGGACGCAGATGAAATCAAAAAAGCGTACCGCAAACTGGCGCGCCAGTATCACCCGGATGTAAATAAAGCCGCAGATGCGGAAGAGAAGTTTAAAGAAGTAAAAGAAGCGTATGATGTCTTGTCTGAGCCGCAAAAGCGTGCGCAGTACGACCGTTTTGGACATCAGGATCCAAACCAGGGCTTTGGTGGCGGCGGATTTGATGCTTCCGGAATGGGCGGCTTCGGCGACATCTTTGATATGTTTTTCGGCGGTGGAGGCAGACGGGCAAATCCGAATGCACCTCGCAAAGGCTCCGACCTTCAATTTGGTCTGAGCATCGATTTTTTGGATGCGATCTTTGGGAAAGAAACAGACGTGGAAATTCCCAAGGAAGCAGAGTGTGATACATGCCATGGTTCAGGTGCCAAGCCAGGTACCGGAGTCGAGACGTGTAAAACATGTAGCGGTACGGGGCAGCAGGAAGTGGTCACGAACACACCGTTTGGCCGGATTGCCAACCGTCGCACTTGTGCAACTTGCGAAGGAAAAGGGAAAGTCTTCAAAGAAAAATGCTCGACCTGCCGTGGAAGCGGTCGCGTGAAGGTACGCCGAAAAATTCATCTCAACATTCCAGCGGGTGTGGATGACGGTGCGCAGCTGCGCGTGACAGGAGAAGGCGAACCGGGTGCAAACGGCGGCCCTCCAGGAGATCTGTACGTTGTCCTGCGCGTGAAGAGCCATGAGTTTTTCGAGCGTGAAGGAAATGATATCTACTGTGAGGTTCCGCTCACTTACGCCCAAGCTGCTTTGGGTGACGAGATTGAAGTGCCGACAGTAGATGGTCGTGTGAAGCTGAAGATTCCTTCAGGTACACAAACCGAGACATTTTTCCGCCTGCGGGGGAAAGGTGTTCCTCATCTGCGAGGCAACGGTCGTGGAGATCAGCATGTCAAAGTGCGCGTGATTACTCCAACCAAGCTGAGCGACAAGCAAAAAGAGCTCTTGCGGGAGCTGGCTGAGCTGTCAGGTGAAAAGCCAGGACAGCATGGCGGCGAAGACGAAGGCTTTTTTGAAAAAATGAAACGGGCATTCCGCGGCGAGTAACAGCCGCGGTTGTCCGCTTTTACACAGCTTTATTAGGGAGCATACGTGGGGAGTGGTAGATTCGTGAAATGGTCAGAAATCAGTATCCATACAACAGCAGAAGCTACAGAGGCGGTTTCGAGTATTCTGTACGAGATGGGTGCAAATGGTGTCGTAATTGAAGACCCTGAGGTACTATATCGTGAGTGGGATACGCCGTTTGGTGAAATCTACCAGCTTTCCCCGGATGATTTTCCGGCCGAGGGCGTATTCGTCAAAGCATACTTGCCGGTTGATAGCAGTGAGCTGTTTGATGTTGTAGAAGAATTGAAGGAGCAGCTCGCACAGTTGACCGAGTACGGTTTGGACATCGGTAAGGCGAACATTGCTGTAAACGATGTGCACGAAGACGAGTGGGCCCACGCCTGGAAAAAGTATTACAAGCCTGTGCATGTAACCGATCGGATGACGATCAAGCCTGTATGGGAAGAGTACGAGCCTAGACATGACAAGGAGATTATCATTGAGATGGACCCGGGGATGGCCTTTGGAACAGGCACACACCCGACGACCATTCTGTGTCTGCGTGCGGTAGAGAAGTATGTAGACGAAGGAGACCGTCTCTACGATGTTGGAACAGGCACTGCGATTTTGAGCATCGCTGCAATCAAGCTTGGCGCAGAGCATGTGCTGGCGATGGATCTGGATGAGGTAGCGGTTCGTTCCGCACAAGCCAATACGGAGCTGAACGGGGTTCATGAAAAAATCACGGTCCGTCAGAACAACTTGCTAGACGGAGTAGAAGAGCCAGTAGATGTGGTCGTTGCCAATATTTTGGCGGAGGTCATCGTGCGCTTTACGGACGACGTATATCGCGTTCTCAAACCAGAGGGCGTATTCATCGCATCAGGGATTATCCAGGCGCGCGAAGCTGACGTGAAGAAGGCTTTGGCTGATTCCGGACTGGTGGTAGTGGAAACCATTTTGATCGACGACTGGGTAGCAATTGTGTCGAAAAAAAGATAGAATAGTGGGGTTGGCGAGATGCAACGATATTTTGCCCTGCCAGATCACTTTAACGAGCACGAGGTAACGATTGTTGGAGACGACGTCCACCATATCGTAAACGTGATGCGGTCAAAAGAAGGCGAAAAAATATTCGTCTCTGACGGAGCGGGCAGATCTGCAGTGGCCAAGCTTGTGTCACTGTCTGCGAAAGAGGTCAGAGCAACCATAGTGAAGTTATTGAATGAACAGCGTGAATTGCCGATTCGCGTAACGATTGGCCAAGGGCTGCCAAAAGGCGAAAAGATGGAGTGGATCCTGCAAAAGGGGACGGAACTGGGAGCGTATTCCTTTTTCCCATTTTCCTCGGAGCGCACCATCGTCAAGCTCGATGCCAAAAAAGAGGCGAAGAAGCTGGAGCGCTGGCGAAAGATTGTAAAGGAAGCGGCGGAGCAGTCTCATCGCGATGTGCTTCCCGAGCTTTTGGCACCCGTATCGTTTCGGGAGGCGCTCAAAGCTGGCGAACAGTACACTCGTTGTGCGATTGCCTATGAAAAAGAGGGCGGTACGACGATGCATCAGGTGCTGACCGAGATGACTGCAGATGAGTCTTTGCTCGTCTTGATTGGACCTGAAGGGGGCTTTACCCCTGATGAAGTCGCTCAAGCCGAAGCAAAGGGCTTTCTTTCTGTCTCACTCGGCCCACGCATTTTGCGAACGGAAACAGCGAGTCAGTATGTGTTGGCCTGTGCTTCTTATCAGTTTGAACGGACGACTCCATCATCACGCTAAGTTTGACAAGGAAGAAAGGAGGAATCGCAATGTCTACCGTTGCATTTCATACATTGGGCTGCAAAGTGAACAGCTATGAAACTGAGGCTATCTGGCAGCTATTTAAAACAGAGGGCTATGAGCGCGTCGACTTCGAACAGGAGGACGCGGATGTGTATGTCATCAATACATGTACGGTTACCAATACAGGTGATAAAAAGAGTCGTCAGGTCATTCGCCGGGCGATCCGCCGCAATCCGGAAGCAATCGTCGCCGTTACGGGTTGCTATGCACAAACCTCTCCGAGCGAAATTGCGCAAATTCCTGGGGTGGATATCGTCGTAGGGACGCAAGGACGCGAGAAGCTGATCGAGTATGTGAACCAGATCAAAGTGGAGCGCCAACCGATCAATGCCGTTGGAAACATCATGAAGGCTCGTGAATTCGAGGAGCTGGATGTACCGAACTTCACAGACCGCACGCGCGCATCCTTGAAAATTCAGGAGGGCTGCAACAACTTCTGCACCTTCTGCATTATTCCATGGGCGCGTGGCTTGATGCGCTCCCGCAAACCGGAGAGCGTGGTTGAACAAGCGCAAAAGCTGGTGGATGCAGGGTATTTGGAAATCGTGCTGACGGGCATTCATACCGGCGGTTACGGCGAGGATTTGGAAGATTACAACCTGGCGAAGCTGCTGGTTGACCTGCACCAAGTCGAAGGGCTGAAGCGCATTCGGATCAGCTCGATCGAAGCAAGCCAAATCACGGATGAAGTGATCGAAGTCATCAACAATTCAGACCGTGTCGTGCGCCATCTACATGTCCCGCTGCAAGCAGGGGATGATGAGGTGCTGAAGCGCATGCGCCGCAAGTACACGACAGCTGAGTTCTACGAAAGAATGGTGAAAGTGCGCGAAGCTCTGCCAGGTGCAGCGATCACGACAGACGTCATCGTAGGCTTCCCTGGCGAAACGGAAGAGCAGTTCATGAACGGCTACGAGTTCATCAAAAAAATCGGGTTTGCCGAGCTGCACGTGTTCCCGTACTCGATGCGTACAGGTACACCTGCTGCCCGCATGACCGATCAGATTCCGGAAGAAGTGAAGCACGAGCGCGTGACGAAGCTGCTCGAGCTGAATCAACAGCTGACCATGGAATACTCTTCGAAATTCGTTGGCGATGTTCTGGAAGTCATTCCAGAACGCCCTTACAAAGAAGCTCCAGAGAGCGGGCTTTTGATGGGGTACTCCGACAACTATTTGAACGTCGTTTTCCCAGGTGACGAGAGCATGATCGGCAAAATTTGCAAGGTCCGTCTGGACGAACCAGGCTCTGAATATTGCAAAGGGACACTCGTGCGCGTCTTGGAAAACGAACATCTGCCCCTCTTGAAGGAGCGAGCCATATGAAAGAGATCTCGGCAGGAGGCGTTGTTTACCGCGAGCAAGACGGAGAATACATGCTTCTCTTGATTGAGGATCGCTATGGGAAGGTAACGCTGGCAAAAGGGAAGCAGGAAATCGGGGAGACCATCGAAGAAACTGCTTTGCGTGAAGTGCTGGAAGAGACCGGTGTAGCAGGGCGTCTGGGTGGAAAGCTGGATATGATTACGTATGTATACCACCATCCGGTGACGGGAGAAGCCGTCGACAAGGAAGTCCACTACTATTTGGTTGAAGCTTACAATACAGAGATCACGGTGCAGCTGGAAGAGATCAATGACGTTCATTGGCATCCGGCTGCAGAGGCTTGGGCGCTCCAGCAGGCTCGCGGCTATCGAAACAACGACAAAGTGTTCCTACTGGCTTTTGAACAATTAGGGATAGAGGTGTAGCCTATGAATATCAATAAATATATCGACCATACCTTGTTAAAACCGGAAGCCACCGCAGCGATGATTGACAAACTGTGTGCAGAAGCAAAGGAACACGATTTTGCTTCCGTTTGCGTCAATCCTTACTGGGTAAAGCGTTGTGCAGAACTGCTGGCGGGGACAGACGTAAAAGTATGCACGGTGATCGGTTTCCCTCTGGGTGTAAATACAACAGAGATCAAAGCGGCGGAAACGCGCGATGCGATCGCCAATGGCGCAACTGAGGTAGATATGGTTCTAAATGTAGGCGCGCTGAAATCCGGAGATCTGGATGCAGTGAAGCAAGATATTGCGGCTGTGAAACAAGCAGCGGGTTCCGTTCTGCTCAAGGTTATTCTGGAAACGGGCCAATTGACTGATGCCGAAAAAGAAACCGCGTGCAAGCTATCTGTGGAAGCAGGAGCAGACTACGTCAAAACGTCCACGGGTTTTGGACCAGGTGGGGCTACGGTGGAAGACATCGCCTTGATGCGTAAGACAGTAGGACCTGATATTGGGGTCAAGGCTTCTGGCGGCGTCCGCGACGGAGAAGCGGCACAAGCGATGATCGTAGCAGGAGCGAGCCGGATCGGCACCAGCTCTGGCGTAGCGATCGTGACAGGTGCAAAAACGACAGGAAACGGATACTAGGAGCAGAGTAAAGCCTGGCCAAGGAAAGGCCGGGCTTTTTCTTCATCGTCAAAATGAGAAAAAGAGAAGCACCGATGGGTGAAAATTGGGGGAGAGGGGTTAGCAGGGATGAAGCTCGTTTCTGGAATTTTGATCTTGCTTGCCTTTTACGGAGTAGGGACCTTGGCGAGCAAATGGCTGCACATACCGATGCCAGGCAATCTGATTGGCATGCTGCTGTTGACCCTGTGCTTATGCATGGGCTGGATTCGAATGGACTGGGTTGAACGAGCGAGCGCGTTTTTAGTACGGCACATGATGTTGTTCTTTGTGCCTATTATTGTGGGAGTCGCGTCTTATATGAGCGGAATCGCGAAAGATCCATGGACGATCCTTCTGTCTTTGGTACTAGGACCCGTCATCGTTATGCTGGTTACCGGTCGCGTCGTCCAATGGTATTTGAGCCGACACAAGCACAAAGAAGAGCCATCCGTTCAGCACGAAGGGAGGGCTCTGGATGCTTAGTCAGCTGTCTGCCATTGTGGTGACCCTCATCGGCTACAAAGGAGCGACCACAATCAGTGCTCGCTTCCCGCGCTTACAGCCTCTTATTGTAGCGGTCGTACTCGTCTGGCTTTTGTGGTGGCTTGTGAGCGGCGACTGGGAGGCATTCTCGGCAGGAGGTCAATGGATCTCCTTTTGGCTAGGTCCGGCTACGGTGGCACTCGCTATTCCGTTAGCCAAACAAATCAGAGAGTTCGCTCATATATGGAAAGGTGTCTTGTTGGGGGTGGCGATAGGCTGTGCAGTTGCGATACTCACCGTGTACGTTATACACTGGTGCCTAGGCTCCGATGATGTCCTTTTGAAAAGCATGCTGAGCAAGTCAGTGACTACGCCGATCGCTTTGGAGCTGGCACGCTCGGTTGGCGGCGTACCTGCTTTGGCTGCCTTCTTCACGGCACTGACCGGGATGATTGGCGTTCTGGTTGCCCGACCTGTCCTCAAATGGGGGGGTATCCGGGATGACTGGGCGATTGGAATCGCAGTAGGAACGAGTGCCCACGCCATAGGAACGGCCAGTCTGAATCGGATCTCTCCCGTTCAAACCGCGGCGTCCAGTGTGGCGATGATTGTAGCGGGAGTCATCACCTCGATCTATTTGATCCCATTCTCCTTTTGAAACGCTTCTGGATCAGGAGCGTTTGATCGGGATTCGCTTGTCCGGAATCAGCCACTGAATAAAGCTGGCGATCTGGCTGGTAAAAGGCAGCGCGACGAGCGAGCAAACCAGATTGAAAATGGTTTGAGAATGGGCGATTTGCATAGAAGGGTTGGACGTTAAAAAGGCGCTGACCAGGGAAAGCTGAGGAAGAATAGGCAGAAAGGCAAGAGCACCGGCGACGTTGAACAAGGTATGGCACCACGCTACTTGCTTCGAGGCTGTATTGGTTCCAATGCTGGCGATAATGGCGGTAAAGCAGGTGCCAATGTTGGCGCCAAGCACGATCGCGATGGCTGTCTCCATCGACAAGATGTTGTGGCTGAGCAGCCCCATCGTGATGACCGTTGTAGCCGAGCCACTGTGGATCAACCCGGTAAAAATGATCCCGGTCAATAGACCTACCCCAATTGAATGGCTGCTCTCCAGAAACAGGGAGCGAAAGGTTTCCGATTGCTCCAGAGGGGCAGCCATGAGCTTCAAGGTATCGATCCCGAGAAAAATCAGCCCAAACCCTGCGACGACAAGTCCCGTGCAGCGGATGTTGCGCCGAGGCATGAGCCAGAGGGCGACTCCAATGAGCAGCATGGGTATGGCGAACGACTCCAGCTTGAGTGCGATCAGCTCTGTGGTAACAGTCGTACCCAGATTGGTGCCGAGGATGATGCCGACGGTTTGGCTAAAGCGGATAATCCCTGCATTGGTCAAGCCGATGGTCAGCACGGTGACTGCACTGGAGCTTTGCAAGACAAACGTGGATAAAAGCCCCATCCAAAAGCTGTGGATAGGCGTACGTGTAAAGCGCCCCATCCATTGCTCCATTTTTTTGCCTGCAAGATTTTGAAACCCGGTCCTCATGGCATACATACCGAACAGAAAAAAACTGAGCCCAAAAGTGAACGGGGCGAGGATGGACACGATCACAAAGCAAAATCCTCCTTCCCTAGACATACATGCGCAGATCCTTTTGTTCCTTAAGGAGATTTCTGCAAGATATTACTACGCTATGCCTGTACGGAGACGAGCATGACAAGGAGGCCCTAGAACAGTGGCAAAAGTACTTTTAAATCAGCATCGAAAAAAACGGCTGGAAACCGGTCACCCATGGATTTATCAATCGGAGGTTTTGGAGATCCAGGGCGATGTCGTGCCAGGAGAAATTGTGGAAGTGACCAATCACAAAGGTCATTTCCTTGCAAAAGGCTACATCAATCCAGCATCTCAAATGATCGTCCGCATCTTGAGCTTTGATCCAAATGAAGCGATCGACTACGATTTTTTCCTGCGTAAAATTAGACAAGCGGCAGAGTTTCGCACGCGCTTTGTGGACAACCCGCGTGCCTGCAGGGTTATCTATGGCGAAGCCGACTTTTTGCCGGGCTTGATTGTCGATCGTTATAACGATGTGCTGGTCGTGCAAGTACTGTCTCTTGGGATGGAGCAGCGAATCGAATGGATCCGTGATGCGCTGGTAGAAGTCTTTGCCCCGGAAGGTATTTATTTGCGCAATGACGTGCCCGTGCGCAAGCTGGAAGGTCTGGAGCAAGGAAAAGGGGTTCTGTACGGAGAATGCCCGCGGGAAGTACTGATCGAAGAAAATGGGC
The DNA here is from genome assembly GCF_046622605.1 of Brevibacillus centrosporus. Classification (NCBI taxonomy): domain Bacteria; kingdom Bacillati; phylum Bacillota; class Bacilli; order Caryophanales; family Paenibacillaceae; genus Brevibacillus; species Brevibacillus centrosporus. The sequence continues at coordinate 2,185,955 of NZ_CP176856.1, forward strand.
TCAAGTACTACGTAGATATCGTCGAAGGCCAGAAGACAGGGTTTTTCTACGATCAGCGTGAAAACCGCGCATCGATCGCGCCGTTGATGAAGGGGTGGGGGGAGTCGCATGGCATCTCCTTGCAGTCGGTTGAGGTGGATGGAGAGCTGAAGAACGTGCCAGTAGACAAGCGGGGAAAAGCCATCAAAAACCCGTTTTGGGACGGAGCCGAGGTTCTGGAATGCTTCACTCACACAGGCTCGTTTACACTAAATGCTTGCAAGCATGGAGCTAAAAAGGTAACCGCACTCGATATCTCCGAGCATGCGATTGAAACAGCAAAGCGAAACATCACCTTGAACGGCTTTTTGCATCGCGTAGATTTTGTGGTAGCCAATGCGTTTGATTACCTGCGTGAAAATGTGGAAGCGGGACGCAGCTGGGATGTCGTCATCCTTGACCCGCCAGCCTTTGCCAAATCTCGGGGTGCCGTAAAAGGGGCCATCCGCGGATACAAGGACATCAACCTGAACGGCTTGAAGCTTGTCCGTCCGGGAGGCTTCCTGGTGACTGCTTCTTGCTCGTATCATATGTCGCCGGAGCTGTTTCTTGATACGATTCAGGAAGCCGCAATCGATGCGAAGAAAATTCTGCGCCTGATCGAGTGGCGTGGAGCAGGGAAAGACCATCCGCAAATTAGCGGAGCCGATGAAGCGCACTACTTGAAGTTTGCCATCTTTGAAGTGCGCGATCGAAAATAGAGCAAGAAAAATAACCCCCGTCATCGCGAACGGGGGTTTTGCCATATCCTCCTGTATTCACGCGAACTGCTTGTCGCTGCGGACTTTGCGCAGTACCTCCAGAGATTGCTTGAGACCTAATTCCTTGCCCAGCATGACTTGTCCTTCTGCCGGTGTAGATGCTCGGGCTTGCGTCATCATTTGCAGCTCGTGGGTGAGCAAATGCTCGACGAGATAAAGCTGTACCTGACCAATTTCCCGCTCGCTTTTCCGATTCCGCTCACTGAACCTCATTCGGTCCTGGCTCTCTTCGACGTACTTGTCGATGTCATTCTCTAGAAAATGGGAGGCCGTACAGATGATGTTTCGATAGTCTTCCGTTTTGGAAGGAATCGAGCGGATGGTATGACCGAGGTGAGAGAGCAGGAATTTGTTCAGCACGACACTGTTTCGCGTGTAATCGTTGTGCAGGAGGGAATATTCCCCTAAAAACGAGCCACTGTCTTTGTCAAAGCTGTGCAACAGCGTATAAGAAGAGCAGTACGTACAGTAGACGAGATAGTCTCTCATGGACATCCCTCCAACATAATAGCTCCATGTCAGGAAGTTTATTTGCTATGATATGACGGATGAAGTCCATGGGTGAATCCCTTGAATTCGGAGAACAGTTTGTGTATGCTGATTGATGGGCTCGGCCCAGTGATAAAGAACAGATGCTGGGCTTTCGCATAGCATAGGAGAGAAAGATACTGGGTAGGCTCTCTGCCGCAGCAGAGGGGAAAGGAGTAAGGAAGATGGGAAGCGAGAAAATTCGTCTGGGAATTATTTACGGTGGAAAATCCTCGGAGCATGAGGTTTCTCTGCGGACGGCGATGTCTATTATGCAGGCAGTCGATGCTAATAAATACGAAGTGACCCCGATTTACGTTCAGCTCGACGGTTCATGGGTAAAAGGAGAGGTCATTGCCGGACAATTGCCTGAGGGAATTGATGCTCTTCGATTGACACCAGGACGTCCAGACGAAATCAACAACCAAGAAATTTCGGGACAGCAATTGGTCCCTTCCTCGAAGCCTGCTTCTCTGTTTTCGATCGGCCAACAGATTGATGTTATTTTTCCGGTCGTACACGGACCAAATGGGGAAGATGGCACCATGCAGGGGATGCTGGAATTAGCGAACCTGCCGTATGTAGGAGCTGGTGTCATGGCATCCGCCGTCGGTATGGACAAATGGATGATGAAAACCGTATTTGGCCAGGTGGGTCTGCCACAGGTGAAATATATTGGACTGCTGCGTTCCCAATGGGAAAAAGATCAGGAAGCCGCAATGGACCGCATCGAGGAAGAGCTCGGGTTTCCTTGTTTTGTAAAGCCGGCGAATATGGGCTCAAGCGTAGGTGTCAATAAAGCGAAGAACAGGGATGAACTCGCGGCCGCACTCGATGTTGCAGCCAAGTTCGACCGCCGATTGATTGTCGAAGAATTTGTGAATGCGCGCGAATTGGAAATCGGTGTGCTCGGAAATGAAGAGCTGATCACGTCTGTAGTCGGTGAAATTATCGCTGCAAAAGAATTCTACGATTACGAAGCGAAATACAAAGGGGCAGGGACAGAGCTGTCGATTCCAGCGATTGTACCCGAGCATGTTTCCGCGCAAATTGCTGAGATCGCCAAAAAAGCTTTCCATGCGCTCGATGGCTCCGGCTTATCTCGGGTAGATTTCTTTTGGGACGAGAAAAACGACAAGCTGTATATCAACGAAGTCAACACGATGCCAGGATTCACGCCGTTCAGTATGTATCCGATGCTGTTCCAAGCTGCAGGAATCAGCTATAGCGAGCTGATTGACAGACTTGTACAACTGGGAATTGAACGCCATGCAGATAAGCAGCGCAACATCGTAGATGCAGAAGAACTGGAATAGCTGCACAGGAACGAATATGGGAGCGTGGGAAACGAGGGGTGCCGGCGAAGGCATCCCTTTTTTGCTGTTACCTGCAACAAAGCGCGTGCAGAAACGTTTCTTTTTACGTAGCAGATTGGTCTTAGGTGCACTTTACTGATTTTGCGGCCGACAAGCTGGACGAGCTGGAGCGAATTGTTGAAAAGGCTGGGCCCTAGAAGCGGAGGAGGAACACTATGCTTACTCACATTTATATGGTTCGACATGCGGAATCTCCTTTTACCTTAAACGCGGAAGAGACGAGGGAGCTATCGAGGAAAGGCTGGAAGGACGCGGAGCGTATCGCAGAGATCCTGCAAAGAGAGGGCGTGGACGCGTTTGTTTCCAGCTCGTACAAGAGAGCCATTCAAACGATCGAGATCGCGGCAAAACGATTGGGGAAATCCATTGTAATCGACTCCCGATTCCGTGAACGCGACCTTGCTCGTCACGATCATTTCTTCATAGACATGGAGCAGGCGGTCGAACGAGCTTTCTCGGATCCTGCTTTTTCCTACCCAGGCGGTGAGTCCAACGCAGTCGCAGGCGTGCGAGGGGTGAAGGCTCTTGAGGAGCTGCTCGCAACGTATCGGGGGAAAAAGGTGGCGATAGGGACGCATGGAAACATCATGACTATCATCATGAATCGCTTTGACTCCACATACGACTTCCAATTCTGGAGGAAGACCACGAAGCCGGATTTGTATCGATTGACATTCGCCGAAAATGACTTGAGAGAAGTCGTCCGATTGTGGGAGGAATAAAAAATGACGCCACTGCCCGTGAGTGCTTCACAGGAGTGGCGTCTTACTTATGACAGGTTCTCCAGATCGGAAATGACAGTCCAGAGCTCCATGCCGCGAGAAGCTTTCAGCAAGAATGCATGCTGCTCGTTGCGCAAAGAGAGCAGGGCGGCTACAGCTTCCGCCTTCGTGGCAAAATGGAGCTTTTGTCCCTCGTACGCCTCGCTGATGTGGCGAGAGTGTTCCCCGACCGTTACGAGCAAGGAGAAGCGGTCGCGCAGGGCACTTGCATAGGCTCCGACTTGTATATGCATCGCATCACTTTCAGCACCTAATTCGTACATATCTCCGAGTACCAGTACTTTTTTACGATTGGGGAACAGCTCGGCAAAGGTACCGATCGCTGCCTCCATGGATGCCGGACTGGCATTGTAGGCGTCGCTGATATAGAGAGCACCATGAGCGGAAGTCACCTGTTCAAAACGCATGGCAGACAGCTTGACAGTCGAGAGAGCGTCCGTAATCTGCTCGACAGACATTCCCAGGCGCATGGCAATGGCGATGGCTGGGAGAGCATTCAGCACGCTGTGCGTTCCGTACAAAGGCAAAGCGGCTGCAAAGCGTTCTCCAGTAGGAAAGCACACGGTAAACTGCATGCCGTCATCGGTTGACAGAATATCCTCTGCCCAAATATCCGCAGGGCCTTCGACGGAATAATAGGCGATTTTCCCCGGATATAGATGAGCGATCATGCGCAAGTATTCGGAGTCGCCGTTTAAAAGGACGAGCCCGTCTGGCGAAGTATGGGGCAGCAGCTCCGCTTTGGCGAGAGCAATTTTTTCACGGGAGCCGAAAAACTCCATATGGGAATCCCCTATGTACGTAATCACACTGATTTCCGGCTTGGTCAGGGAGGCGATCAGATCGATTTCCCCTGCATGATTCATACCCAGCTCCAGGACAGCCGCCTGATGACTCGCTTCAATTTGCAAAAGCGAATAGGGCACACCCAGATGATTGTTCAAATTTTTGTAGGTTTTATAGACCGAGTAGTGGCTTCCCAGCACATGGGCAATGATGTCCTTTACGGTCGTCTTCCCGATGCTTCCCGTTACTGCGATGTGCGGGATCGTCAGTTCTTTGCGATAGGCGGCGGCCAGCTTTTGAAAGGCACGCAGCGTATCGTTGACCAGAATCAGCCCAAATCCTTGAGGCAAACCCTGTGGAACTTTGCTTTCGTCTGAAATAACCGCTGCAACGGCACCTTGCTCCGCCGCTTGGAGGAGAAAATCATGGCCGTCCCTGGCACCGCCGGTCAAGGCTACAAATAGGGATCCGTCTATCAATTGGCGGGTGTCGAAGTGAACTGCTTGCAATAGCAATCCGGGATCGCCTGCTCGTACCATCCCTTCTGCTTTGATGGCCGCATGTTCCAATGCGATTGGTTTCATGTCCAAGAGCTCCTTTATGATGAAATAAGTCCAAACCTCGAAGTCATGCTAACACGCTGGCAAAGCAGCCGCAAGGGGAACGTGCTGTCGAAAAGATTGCTTTTCCTCTGGATTGTCCGCTATCATGATATTATCTTAGCGTACATAATCGAACGAAAGTTTTCCCGCATCTACGGAAACGAAAGGTGATTTGAGATGGAAAAAAGTATTTTTACGAGAATTATGGAAAAAGAAATCCCGGCTCGTGTAGAATATGAGGACGAACAGGTCATCGTGATTCATGATATTGCTCCGAAAGCCCCGGTGCATCTGTTGATCATTCCACGCAAGCCCATTGCTACGCTCATGGACGTCCAGGAAGAGGATTTGCCACTGATCGGCCATATTCATGTCGTCGCTCAGAAGCTGGCAAACAAGCTTGGACTCAAAGGATTTCGGTTGATCAACAACTGCGGTAAAGAAGGTGGACAGGAAGTTTTCCACATTCACTATCATTTTCTTGCCGGATTTCAGGAAGAAAAATGAACTAAAGGTTGACCTTCTTTAGTTAATTATCCTATAATGAAGTGTGACAGTCTGTTCGTACGTTCGATTCAGGCGTCCCACGGTTTTAGCGGAGGGAGGGAAGACAAATGGCAGAAATTCGAGTCAAGAAAAACGAGTCTTTGGATAGCGCACTTCGCCGCTTCAAGCGTGAGAGCGCAAAATCCGGGGTGATGGCGGAACTCCGTAAACGTCGCCACTTTGAGAAGCCAAGCATCAAGCGCAAGAAGAAATCCGAAGCAGCTCGCAAGCGCAAGTTTTAATTGACGGAGGGCCCATCATGAGTGTAATGGAGCGACTCGATCAAGATATGAAGCAAGCAATGAAGGACAGAGCTGCTCTAAAACTCTCTGTTATTCGCATGGTGAAAGCCGCGTTAAAGAACGAAGAGATTAACAAAGGCAGACTTTTGTCTGACGACGAAGTGCTGACCATCTTGACTCGTGAGTTAAAACAACGCCGTGAATCCCTCCACGAATTTGAAAAGGCAGGCCGGGATGACCTTGCCTCGAAAGCGCGCGAAGAGATTGACGTGCTCGCCGCTTACTTACCCGCTCAGCTAAGCGAACAAGAAGTTCGTGATATCGTTCGGGAAGCGATTGCAGCCACGAATGCCTCCTCGAAAAAAGAGATGGGCAAAGTAATGGGTGCGATCATGCCGAAAGTGAAAGGCAGAGCAGACGGAAACCTCGTGCAGAAGATTGTATCTGAGGAACTACCAACGTAGACGAGTAACACCTCATATAGATACGAATAGGAAAAACCCAGCCGATTGCGGTTGGGTTTTTTCTTTTGGGATCGGGACGCATAAAAATGAAACGTTTCCTGCCCCCTTTCGTATACCATAGTAGCCATTCGTGGAAGCTGATAAATAGAGAGGGGGGAGAAGAGATGAATACAGCAGCCGCACGACCATCCATTCGCCGCGTTCGGTTCTGGTTATCGCTGCTCAGCTTGCTTACTGGACTCATGATGTTCGCTTCCATGCAAGCAGCAAAGGCTGCCTCTTACCAGAAAGCCTTCTGGATTCCGGTGGACAACACGATTGAACGCGGACTGGAAAGCTTTCTGAAGCGTGCGTTTTTGGAGGCAGAGCAGAAGCAGGCTGATCTAGTCATCCTGGATATCAATACACCGGGTGGTGAAGTGAGAGCAGCAGGAGAGATCGGGCAGCTCATCCGTGAGGCACCGATGCATGTGGTCGCTTATATAGACAATCAGGCGTTTTCAGCAGGGACCTACATTGCCTTGAATGCGAATGAAATCGTCATGACACCAGGCAGCAGTATGGGAGCCGCTACGCCGATCGATTTGGCGGGGAATGCAGCGGATATCAAAGTCATCTCTGCATGGTCCGAGCAAATGCAGGGTGCTGCCAAGCTAAATAAGCGCAATCCGGAAGTGGCTCGGGCGATGGTGGAGATTGATACCGAGTTCCCTGGATTAAAGCCAAAGGGGACGGTGCTCTCGCTGGACGCCCAGACAGCTCAGAACGTAGGATATGCGGACCGGGTCGTTGTTAACAAGGAGGAGCTGTTTCGTCAATTAGGTGTGAGCGCTTCCGCTGTCCAAAGCATCGATCCGACAGCAGGTGAACGCGTCGCCAGATGGGTGACCAGTCCAATTGTCATGAGCCTGCTCTTGGTCATTGGTCTTGTCGGGATCGTTGTAGAGCTTTTTGCGCCCGGATTTGGTGTTGCCGGAACCATATCCTTGGTGGCTTTTGGATTGTATTTCTTTGGTCACTTCGTCGCTGGATTTGCCAACTGGCTCCATATTGGACTGTTCATCATCGGGATTCTGCTTATGATTATGGAAATCTTTCTTCCAGGTGGTATCGTCGGAGCCCTCGGATTCATCAGTATCGTCACTGGCTTGGTGATGGCAGCCTATGACACGCAGCAGGGACTTGCATCGCTTGGCATCGCGGTGGTAATCACGGTGATCGTCACGCTCCTACTCGTGAAACGATTTGGGGTGAAGGGATTGTTCAACAAATTCATTCTGGGAGATGTACAGCGCAACGAAGAAGGATACGTTGCACCAAAAGATCAGCGTGAATTGCTCAACAAGGAAGGGATTGCGCTCACGCCATTACGTCCTGCAGGGATGGTAAAGGTAGAAGGCAAACGAATCGACGCAGTAACGCTTGGCGGTTATGTGGCGGCAGGTACGCCTGTAATTATTGTCCAGGTAGAGGGCACACGCGTCGTGGTGCAAGAACAAGAACAAAAGGAGTGATCGGATTATGCTAGAAAGCGGATTGATACCACTTATTTTCATGGTGGCAGTCGCCATTGTTGTCCTATCTATATTTTTCTCGTTCGTTCCCGTCATGCTGTGGATTTCAGCATTGGCTTCGGGCGTGCGGATCGGAATCATTACACTTGTTGCGATGAGACTGCGTCGCGTTATTCCATCCCGTATCGTAAATCCGCTCATTAAGGCCCGCAAGGCTGGTCTCGAGCTGGATACGAACCAGCTGGAGAGTCACTTTCTCGCGGGAGGTAACGTAGACCGTGTCGTGGATGCTCTCGTTGCGGCACAGCGCGCAGATATTCCTTTGGGCTTTGAGCGTGCGGCTGCCATTGACCTGGCAGGACGCGATGTACTGGAAGCTGTGCAAATGAGCGTTAACCCGAAAGTCATCGAAACACCGGTTGTTGCTGCGATGGCGAAAGACGGGATTGAGCTGCGGACAAAAGCAAAAGTGACCGTACGTGCGAACATTGACCGACTGGTCGGTGGTGCCGGCGAAGAAACAATCATCGCCCGTGTAGGCGAAGGGATCGTCTCTACCATTGGTTCCTCCAACAGCCATAAAGAAGTTCTGGAAAACCCGGATCTGATTTCCAAAACAGTATTGAACAAAGGATTGGATGCAGGAACAGCTTTTGAAATTCTGTCCATTGATATTGCGGACGTCGATGTCGGTAAAAACATCGGTGCACAGCTGCAGACAGACCAAGCCGAAGCTGACAAGCGGATTGCACAGGCAAAAGCGGAAGAACGCCGCGCGATGGCCGTAGCCCAGGAGCAGGAAATGAAAGCCCGCGTACAGGAAATGAAGGCGAAGGTTGTGGAAGCGGAGGCGCAAGTACCTCTTGCACTCGCAGAAGCATTGACCAGCGGCAAAATGGGAGTCATGGATTACTACAACATGCAAAACATTGCTGCTGATACGCAAATGCGCCAATCCTTTGGACAGCCGGGCGACAAGCAAAAGAATACACCGCCTAACGGACAGGAATAAGGGCGACCGCCATGGACGCACTCCTTGATCTGCTTTTTGATCTCCTGGGCTGGGTTATTCCACTGATCGGCAAGTTTTGGCTTCTCATCGTGGCGCTGATCGGCTACAAGTTTTTTGGAAAAGGTGCCAAGAAGATGGCACAAGGAAAGCCTCGCCGTCAATTGACCCCTGTGGAAAGCGGTGGATATCCGAACACCGCACCACCGGGAGAGCGCCAAATCGTTCGTGCCTCTTCCAAATACGAACCTATCGCTTCCGAGTCGATGGAAGGCGTAGGTGTCGAGCAGGAGTGGGCTTTTGCTGAGAGCGACGATGAAAGAAAGGCCGCAGCAGAGCGCAAAAAGCCTGTGCAAGCTGAGGTGCAGAGCGAAGCAGAACCTACGGCACCTCACATGGATCCTCGTCAAGGGATGAAGTGGGCAATCATTTTTGGCGAGCCTCGTGCGAAAGCTCCGCATGGGACACCTGCTGCAAGAAATAGGCACGTATAAGAAATGAGTAGAGAGACGGGTGGGCCTGCGGGTCTGCCTGTCTCTTTTTTGGTAGGCGAAAGGCGCGAAGAAAATAGCAAGCTGATACAGAAAAGTGTCGAAAGAACACGAATATCTTGTCTTGTGTCACATCCTGCGGTTGACTATTCTGATTATATAGAAATATCTTCCAATCGGGATGAGGGGTAGTGGACAAGCGATGAATCAACAAGCTTTTGAAAAAATGGGGAGTTTTCGTCAAAAGGTCATCCGATGCGTGTATGTAGAAAAGAAATCGGTCTATGAGACAGCGATAGCTTGCGGCTGCACAGCGGAAAAAGTGAAACGTGTCATGAAAAAATGGAAAGCACTCTCTCGAAACGAAATGGCAACCCTACCTCTTAAAGATGATCAATAGCTGACAAAGGCCCTTGTTGCACGAGAAATCGTGACGGTTAGGGTCTTTTTTCTTTTCATGAATGCCACCTTCGTCAGCCGCATACGCATAGGTAAGAACGGTTTTGCACGGCCATTGGAAAGTATATTCGGCGCAGTAGCGCTAGTAAGAGAGGGGGCTTATCCATGAAGCGTTGGAGCCGCCGTCTGCGCCAACTGGCGGGAGGGGTTTTGGAGCTGCCGCAGGATGTTGTCCTGGAAGTCCCGCGCATCACCATGATCGGCCATTTGCAAATGTACATAGAGAATCACCGTGGAGTTCTCCACTTCAGTGAAAAAGAGCTCCGCTTGTTGTTGACGAATGGACAGATGATCGTATCTGGCGAGCAGCTCGTGATACGAGCCATCTTGCCCGAGGAAGTGCTCCTGGAAGGCAGGATCGGGGGCGTAAAATTTCTGGAAACCGGGCCGCAGGGCTCGTAACACTTGAAAGGGCGGGAAGTCACATGCGAAACGGGCTGAAAGAGTGGATAGACGGACACGTCACCATCACAGTGCGAGGGAAGCGGTTTGAGCGCTTGTTGAATATGGCGATCCGAGATGGGATTCGCATCTGGAACATCCGCCGGGTCGGTGAGGATTTGACTCGCTGCGATATTCTGATTCGGGATTATTTCCGGCTGCGGCCGTTGCTCAGGGAGACAGGCTGTCGCAGCCATGTAGAGGGGCGAGGGGGACTGCCGTTCTGGTTCATTCGTCTTCGCAGGCGGGCAGGACTGGCTATAGGCGCTTCTCTTTTTTTTCTCGGATTGTACATGCTCTCTTCGTTTGTTTGGTCGGTAGAGGTCACGGGCACACGTCACATGGATCCGCAAAAGGTTCTGCTCGCTGCCGAACAAGTTGGGATTAAAGAAGGGGCATGGAAGGTCAAACTAAAGGAACCACTGGTTTTGCAAAAAGAGCTGATGAGCCTGCTTCCGGAAGTGACGTGGGTCGGAATCGATTTCCAAGGAACCAAGGTGCAGTTGCAGGTGGTTGAAAAGGATGCCCCTGTCAAGCCACTTCCGACAAGTCCACGCCATTTGGTCGCAAAAAAACGTGCCGTTATAACCAAGATATTGCCAGAGGTTGGGAAGAGTCAAGTGACGATCAACCAGCTGGTTGAAAAAGGACAGGTCCTCATTTCAGGGATAATCGGAAATGAAACGCGTCAGCAGGTCGTCTCCGCGCGAGGGACTGTACGTGGAGAAGTATGGTATGTCAGTGAAACGTCTGTTCCCTTGACGCAGAACATGTACCGCTTAACCGGTGAAAATCAGGAGCAGCAATACTTGCTTGTTGGGCCTTACGCTGTCCAGGTATGGCCATTCAACAAAGGGACTTTTGTCCATGCGGAGAGTACGGAATCGCGCTTTATTCCTTCCTACGCAGGGTACACCTTTCCGATTGGGTGGAAGTCCGTTCATACTGCGGAGACAGAACCTATCCAGCGCAAGCTTAGTGTGGAGGAAGCGACCGAGATCGCGAAACGCTTTGCCAGAGAGGACATCTTGAGGAAAGCGGGTAAGGATGCGGAGATTTCAGACGAAAAAGTTTTGCACGTCACTACAGAGAATGGTAAAGTTTACTTGAGCATTCATTTTTCCGTCATTGAGGATATTGCCGTTGAACAGCCGATTGTGGGAGCACCGCAGCCGCCTGCCGATGCTGGCAAGCCGTGATGGATTGCTGATAATCATTGCAAGGAGATGGAAGCCTGTTGCACCTACAAGATGAGGTAAGAATCCCATTTGCAGACGCATCTGAGGCCTTGCTGTTGTTCGGACCACACGACGCGTACTTAACATTGATCGAAGAGAAAAGCTCTGCCAAAATCATGACGCGCGAAGGCGAGCTCGTGATTTCTGGCGACAAGCCTGAGGTGGATAAGCTGGCTGAATTGGTCGGCATACTGCTGCAGCTGATCCGCAGAGGGATTGCCTTGTCCGAGCGTGACATCTCGTATGCGATGATGCTCACGAACCAGGGAGATGCAGCCCAACTGCTGGACGTCTATGACGAAGAAGTAGCCCGAACCCAACGCGGGAAGCTCATTCGTGCCAAAACGCTAGGGCAGCGTCACTATTTGTCGGCGATCAAAAAGAAAGACATCGTTTTTGGAATCGGACCAGCTGGAACAGGGAAGACGTACCTAGCTGTTGTCACAGCGGTTAATGCATTGAAGAATGCTCGGGTAAAACGGATTGTTTTGACCAGACCGGCTGTGGAAGCAGGAGAAAGTCTCGGATTTTTACCTGGGGATTTGCAGGAAAAGGTCGATCCGTACTTGCGGCCTCTCTACGATGCCTTGTATGACATGCTAGGCAATGAGCAGGTGGCCAAGATGATGGAGAGAGGGCTGATCGAGGTCGCTCCACTGGCGTATATGCGTGGCCGTACGTTGGAAGACTCTTTTGTCATTTTGGACGAAGCGCAAAACACCACTCCCGAGCAAATGAAAATGTTTTTAACTCGTCTCGGCTTTGGCTCGAAAATGGTAATCACGGGTGACGTTACCCAGGTTGACTTGCCAAAAGGCAAAAAGTCTGGCCTGAGGGAAGCCCAGCGCATTCTGAGCCCGATCGCGGATGTGGCCTTCATCCATTTTCAAGAAGGGGATGTCGTGCGGCATAGCCTGGTACAGAAGATTATCCAAGCGTATGCGAAAGAAGAAGTCGAGCACAATTATGGATAAATTGTTTTGGATAAAGGAGATTAGGCATCTGTGCTATCTGTAGAAATTCTTCATGAAGATATCGAACCGATCGATGAACATTTGCAAAGCTTGATTGTAAAAAGCCTCGAGGCGGCTGCTGTGCACGAGGACGTGAGTGGAGAAGTCGTTGTGACGATTGTAAGCAACGAGCGGATTCACGAGCTGAATCGCGACTATCGGGATGTTGATCGGCCAACAGATGTTTTGTCCTTTGCCATGAATGAGCCGGGTGAAGGCGAGATGGAAATCTTTCTGGATGAGAGTGATCTCGAAGACTTCCCGAACATGCTCGGAGACATCATTATCTCGCTCCCAAAAGCAAAGGAGCAGGCAGAAGACTACGGGCATTCTTTGGAAAGAGAATTGGGCTTTCTCGCTGTGCATGGCTTTCTGCACCTGTTAGGGTACGACCACGGCAGCGAAGAAGAAGAGAAAGAAATGTTTTCCCGTCAAGATGCGGTATTGGAGCAAATTGGCTTGACGAGGTAGGCGATGGCAGTGAAAGAGTGGAGTCGCTTGATGCGTAGTTTTTCCTGCGCCTGGCAAGGGATTGTTTATACCGTGAAGACACAGCGAAACATGCAAATCCACGTAGCTGCCGCTCTCCTCGTGCTGGCGGCGGCTTGGTGGCTGCAAATTCCACGCAGCGATGTTTTGCTGGTCTTTTTTTCTATCGGGCTGGTCACATCCTTGGAGCTGGTCAACACAGCGATCGAAGCAGCGGTGGATCTGGCCTCCCCGGATTGGCACGCCAAAGCCAAGATTGCCAAGGATGTCGGAGCGGGTGCCGTTCTCGTGGCAGCCATCGCGTCAGTGGTGATTGGGTGCTTTATTTTCGGACCTCCACTGTATGAAAAAATGTTAGAGTGGTTTCTTTCTTGAAAATATGGCATGATCAGACTACTATGGACCAGATGCTTTCCTCTACCAAGAGAAAGAAGTCTGGTCTCTTGGTGTCTCCTAGGTGTTAGAGAATACCGATATGAGGAATGATGAGAATGGATAAACAAGCATTGATGAAGCAAGCCATAGAAGCTCGAAAGCGCGCCTATGTGCCGTATTCCCAATTTCAAGTGGGGGCTGCACTCCTGACAGAGGAAGGCAAAGTCTATCTGGGCGGCAATATTGAGAATGCGGCGTATTCTCTGTGCAACTGTGCAGAGCGCACGGCTTTGTTTAAGGCATATTCCGAGGGGGATAAACAGTACAAAGCACTCGCAGTAGCGGCAGATACTCCAAAAGCAGTGTCTCCGTGCGGTGCTTGCCGTCAAGTGATGGCGGAGCTGTGCCCGCCTGAAATGCCTGTTTATTTAACAAACCTGAACGGAGATGTTTGGGAAACGACTGTATCTGCCCTGCTTCCAGGGGCGTTCACCAAGGAGGATTTACGTGGATAACCGCAAGACCAAGAAAAGCTTTAAATCCGGCTTCGTCTCTATCGTGGGACGGCCGAATGTTGGAAAATCGACACTGTTGAACCATGTGGTAGGTCATAAAATCGCTATCATGTCCAATAAGCCGCAGACAACACGCAACAAAATTACGGCTGTCCATACGACAGAGGATGGGCAGATCATCTTCCTCGATACACCAGGGATTCACAAGCCGCAGTCGAAATTGGGCAACTACATGGTGACCGTAGCGGAAAATACGCTGAACGAAGTTGATCTCGTTTTGTTTGTTGTGGATGCGACGGAGAAACGCGGGGCGGGAGATGAGTATATCATCGAGCGTCTGAAACAGGTAAAAACACCAGTCTTCCTCGTCATCAACAAGATCGACAAGGTACATCCGGAAGCGCTTCTGCCGATCATCGACGACTATCGCAAGCTTTATGATTTCAAGCAGATCGTGCCGATTTCCGCTCTCGAAGGCAACAATACCAATTCTTTGATGCAAGCTATCATGGGCGAGATGGAAGAAGGTCCGATGTTCTACCCAGCTGATCAGGTGACGGATCATCCCGAGCGCTTTGTAGCAGCCGAGCTGATTCGTGAAAAGGTACTGCACTTGACGAGGGAAGAGGTACCGCACTCGATCGCTGTCGTGATTGAGGAAATGAAGCGTGGGGAAAACGGCAAGACTTTGTACATCTACGCAGCTATCTACGTAGAACGTGATTCCCAGCGAGGTATCCTCATCGGCGAAAAAGGTCAAATGCTCAAAGAGATCGGGCGCCGTGCGCGCAAGGACATTGAGCGGCTAATGGGGGACCAGGTCTTCTTGGAGCTGTGGATCAAGGTGAAGAAGGACTGGCGAAACCAGGAGCGGATGCTGCGCAATTTCGGTTTTTACAACGAAGAATAGGACGAGCTTCATACGTGTTAATTTTTCCAAGGCATAGAAAAACGGGCTAAGGTGATTCTAAGAAGGAAGTGGATAGACCCGATATAGGAAAGGATGATGCTCCATGCTTCGTGACTTTTCTTGGAGAGTTTTCGCTTCAACCGGTGACATCCATGCGTACCTTCTCTACCGGGATCACCATCAAACGGATGGTGCTGTCGAGGAGGCCTCCTTTGATCTCGCCCAGGAAGAATTGGGTGACTCGCAGGCATGCTTGTAAAGTGGGAAGGAATTGTCATCCGAAGTGTGGACTATGGCGAGTCCAGCAAAGTGGTGACGTTGTTTACCCGGGAGAACGGCAAGCTGGGTCTGATGGCGCGCGGAGCCAAAAAGACCAAGAGCCGACTGGCAGCCGTCTCCCAATTGTTTTCACATGGATACTATCTATGCAAGGCTGGACCCGGTACAGGTATGCCTGATCTCTCGCAGGGAGACATCATGGAATCGTTCCGGGACCTGCGGCAAAGCCTGGGTGCGACGGCTTATGCCGCCTACATAGCAGAGCTGTTGGATCGACTGACACATGAGCGAGAGCCCAATCCGTATCTGTTTCAGCTGCTTCTCCATACATTTCGATATTTGGACGAAGGGCGGGATGCGGAGATCCTCTGTCGCATCTTTGAAACGAAGATGCTGATCGTGGCAGGGATCTCGCCACAACTTTCCGCGTGTGCAAACTGTGGTGCGCAGAGGGAGCCTTATGCGATCAGTGTCTCGCAAGGAGGCCTTTTGTGCCCTGTTTGCCTGCCTGCAGATCCATATGCGATAGCAGTGACACCCTCGACCTGGAAGCTGCTGCGGCTGTTTCAGGTTTTTGATTTGGAGCGACTGGGGGATATCGAAGTGAAGCCCGCGACGCGCAATCAGCTCAAGCATGTACTGCGCAGCTTTATGGATGAGCATCTCGATCTTCGCCTGAAAAGTCGTTCGTTTCTGGAACAACTGGAGCGGATGGAACGGCTGCCGATGAAAGACAGCGAGTAATTGACATCCGTTTGTCTTTTCGTTATGATAATTACCAAACTTGATACCGAATGTTGCCATGAAGGAAAAGAGTAGTCGGCCGCTGGATGTGTTAGCGAACCGGGGATAGTGTAAGCCCGGTCACCAAGCTGATGAAGGGCGTTCTGGAGCAATGCATAATCCAAGGTGGGCGGAAGCTTTTTTCGCCAAGTAGGGTGGAACCGCGAGAATCCTCTCGTCCCTACACTGTCGCAAGTAGACGGTGTAGGCGGCGAGGGGTTTTTATTATTTGAGGAGGAAAGAGCATGAAGATGACGTTTCAAGACATCATTTTGACGCTGCAAAACTTTTGGGCAAAACAAAATTGCCTGATCGTACAGCCGTATGACGTAGAAAAAGGGGCAGGTACGCTCAATCCTATGACATTCCTGCGCTCCATCGGTCCTGAGCCGTGGAACGTAGCTTACGTAGAGCCTTCCCGTCGCCCGGCAGACGGACGTTACGGAGAAAACCCAAACCGTCTGTACCAGCATCATCAATTCCAAGTGATCATGAAGCCGTCGCCTGACAACATCCAGGAGCTGTACCTGGACAGCTTGCGCCAGCTGGGCATTGAGCCATTGGAGCACGACATTCGCTTCGTAGAAGACAACTGGGAGCATCCTGGCCTTGGCGCATGGGGCCTCGGCTGGGAAGTATGGCTCGATGGGATGGAGATCACCCAGTTTACGTACTTCCAGCAGGTGGGCGGTCTGGAGTGCAAACCGGTAGCCGTCGAGTTGACTTACGGACTGGAGCGCCTTGCTTCCTACATTCAAGAAAAAGAAAACGTGTTCGACCTGGAATGGGTGAACGGCTACACCTATGGTGACGTGTTCCTTCAGCCGGAATACGAGCATTCCAAATATACCTTTGAGCTGTCTGACGTGGACATGCTGTTCAATCTGTACAACACCTATGAAGCTGAAGCCAAGCGTCTCATGAAAGAACGCCTGGTTTATCCAGCTTACGATTACGTGCTGAAATGCTCCCATACCTTTAACCTTCTGGATGCGCGAGGCGTTATCTCCGTGACCGAGCGTGCAGGCTACATCGCTCGTGTACGCAACCTATCTCGTGAAGTGGCACAGACCTACTACGCCGAGCGTGAAAGACTGGGCTTCCCGCTTTTGCAAAAAGGAAACAATGGTGCGGTTGTGGAGAAGGGAGAGAATTCGAATGAGTAAGCGCGATTTGCTTTTGGAAGTCGGTCTCGAAGAAATGCCTGCTCGCTTCGTCGCTTTGGCAGCAGCGCAGTTGAAAGAAAAAGTGGAAAAATGGTTGGCAGCAGAGCGCATCCCCTTTGATCAAATCATCTCGATGGAATCGCCGCGTCGTTTTGCTGTATTGATCAATGGCCTTGCAGAAAAGCAGCCAGATCGCAATGACGAAGCGAAAGGTCCTGCACGCAAGATCGCCCAGGATGAAGCCGGGAACTGGTCGAAAGCGGCACTGGGCTTTGCCCGCAGCAACGGAGTAGAACCAGATCAATTGTACTTCAAAGACGTGAATGGCGTGGAATACGTGCATGCGCGCAAATCAGAAGCAGGAAAAGAAACCAAGACGCTTCTGCCGCAGCTCGCAGACGTCATTGCCGGGATGAACTTTCCGAAAAACATGCGCTGGGGCGCAAACGATCTGAAATACGTTCGTCCGATTCGCTGGATGGTAGCATTGTTTGGGGAAGAGGTCATTGAATTGGAGATTGCTGGTGTAAAAAGCGGCCGAATCTCCCGTGGTCACCGTTTCCTGGGCACAGATGTGGAAATCAACTCGCCTGCTGAATATGCAAGCAAGCTCGCTGAACAGCATGTAATGGTCAATCCGGAAGAGCGCCGTGCCACGATCGTGGAGCAGATTCGCCGGATGGAACAGGAAAATGGCTGGAAAATCCCGATGGACGAAGGGCTGCTGGACGAGGTCGTGCATCTGGTTGAGTATCCTACTGCCCTGTACGGAACATTTGAAGAAGAGTTCCTGACGATCCCGCGCGAGGTTCTGGTAACCTCCATGCGTGAGCACCAGCGCTACTTCCCTGTGGAAAACGCACAAGGCCAACTGTTGAACCACTTCGTAACGGTACGCAACGGTGATAGCCGTGCGCTGGAAAACGTAGCAAAAGGAAATGAAAAGGTGCTTCGTGCACGTCTCTCTGATGCTCGCTTCTTCTATGTAGAAGACCAAAAGCTCCCGATTGAAAACTGCCTAAAACGTCTGGAAACCATCGTTTTCCACGAAGAGCTGGGAACGATCGGAGACAAAGTACGCCGTGTTCGCAAAACGGCTGCTCAAATCGCAGAAAAGCTGGGTGTGAGTCAGGAAGAGGCAAAGCAAGTCGATCGAATCGCAGAAATAGCCAAATTCGACCTGGTGACCAACATGGTTGGCGAGTTCCCTGAGCTGCAAGGTATTATGGGTGAAGACTACGCCCGCAAAGCAGGGGAAAACGAGATCGTTGCTGGCGGTGTATTTGAGCACTACCTGCCGCGCTTCGCAGGTGACCTGACGCCGAAATCCGCGCAAGGAGCGATTGTGAGCCTGGCGGATAAGCTGGACACGATCATCGGGATCTTCTCCATCGGCATCGTGCCGACTGGTTCTCAAGACCCATACGGATTGCGCCGAATGGCAGCAGGTATCGTTACCATTTTGCTGGAGCGAGGCTGGCAGCTTTCATTGGATCAGCTATGGGATGCAACTCTCGAGACGTATGCAGCTCAAGGTGTGAACAAGCGCACGGTTGAAGAAGTGAAGAAGGATCTGGTCGACTTCTTTGGCCTTCGTTTGAAAAACGTTCTGCAAGAAAACGGCGTGCGCTACGATGTAGTCGATGCTGTCCTGTCTGCGGACCTGTCCTACGTGCCAGAAATTTTGGCAAAAGCAAAAGCGCTGATGACAGCTGTAAGTGACGAGGAGTTCAAGCTCATCGTGGAGCAGTTCAACCGTGTAAACAATCTGGCGCAAAAAGCCGAAGCGGATCAAGTAGACGAAGCTTTGTTTGTGGAGGACGTGGAGCGTAGCCTGTATCAGGCGTACCTGTCCGTACAACAGGAAGTAGCGGGTCTGAAAGATCAGGAGAAGGCACTGGCAACGCTGGCAACCCTGCGCGAGCCGATCAAGGCGTTCTTCGATAAAGTTATGGTCATGGCGGAGGATCAAGCGGTGCGGGCAAACAGACTGGGCTTGCTGCTGCGTCTCTCTCGACTCATTTTCGCTTATGCTGATTTTTCCAAGCTTGTATTTGCCTAAAAAAAGATATTTCTTACTAGAAATAGAGTGAGAATCACCGGGTGCCTTCGTCCATATACTGGCGGAGGTACCTTTTTTCCATGCGAAAGAAGGAATATCCGGTCGAATAGAGTAATACTAGGAAGAGGTAAACAGACGTAAACCGGGGTGATTGGTCATCGAGCTCACCAAACGACAAGAGCAAATCTTACAGATAGTGAAGGATGAAGGTCCGATTACAGGCGAGCATATCGCAGATCGATTGAATCTGACCCGTGCGACGCTGCGGCCCGATCTTTCCATCCTCACCATGTCAGGTTATTTAGAAGCCAGGCCTCGGGTCGGGTATTTTTATGCGGGGAGACCAGCCAGCTCGGTCATAAGTGAACGGCTTCACAAGCTTCTCGTCAATGATTACAAGGCGGTTCCCATCGTTGTGTCCGAATCAGCCTCTGCATACGATGCGATTGTAACGCTTTTTCTCGAGGACGTAGGGACGTTGTTTGTCGTGAATCAGAAGGGCTACCTGGCAGGTGTCATCTCCAGAAAAGACTTGCTGCGTGCCTCTCTTGGCAACAAGACGCTGGAGGATGTACCGGTCAGCATCATCATGTCACGAATGCCCAATATCATCACCTGTGCTCCTGAGGAAACACTGTATGCAGCAGCCAAAAAGCTGATCGACTTCCAGATTGATTCCCTGCCAGTGGTTCGTCCCAGCGAGGATGATCCCAAATTCATGGAGCTTACAGGCAGAGTCACGAAGACAACGATCGCCAAAGCGTTTGTAGAATTGGGCAGCGAACCGAAAGTGTAGGAGGAGAAGCAATGCAAGGAAATCAACAAGGACAGCTCATCTACGTAGTTTCAGACTCGATCGGTGAAACCGCCGAGCTTGTTGTTCGCGCTGGTGCTAGTCAGTTTGACCGTTTTTTGATTGATGTACAGAAGTATCCCTACATAGAAGATAAAGAATCCATCGACGAGATCATTGCTTCCGCAAAAGAGTCCAAAGCAATGATCGTTTTTACGCTAGTCATTCCCGAGCTGAATGCCTACATTACGAAGCAAGCGGCTCTGCACGGAATCCCAGCCATTGATGTCATGGGGCCACTCATGCATACGCTGCAAAGCATGCTGAAAGAGCCGCCAACAGGCAAGCCTGGACTGGTTCGGCGTTTGGACGAAGAGTATTTCCGCAAAGTCGACGCGATTGAATTTGCCGTGAAATACGATGACGGACGTGACCCGCGCGGATTGCTTCGTGCTGACGTTGTTTTGATCGGGGTCTCCCGCACATCGAAGACACCGCTTTCCATGTACTTGGCCAACAAGCGGCTGAAAGTGGCAAATGTGCCGCTGGTTCCCGAAGTGGAGCCGCCAGAGGAGCTGTTCCAATTGCCTCCTGAGCGCTGTATTGGGCTGACGATCAATCCAGAGCAGCTGAACGGCATCCGTACCGAGCGGCTGAAAGCGCTGGGTTTGACGTCACAGGCGAATTACGCAAATCTGGATCGGATCGCGGAAGAACTGGCCTATTCGAATAAAATTATTGAACGCTTGGGCTGCCCAGTCATTGATGTTTCGAAAAAGGCAGTGGAAGAAACGGCCAACATCATTTTGGAGATGATTCGCAAAAACAACCTCCGGAACGAAAAGAAATAGGCCAAAAGAAGGAAAATGGCGGTTTTTGTAGAAAACGAGTAGGGCAGGAATCACGATCTTGCCTTGTGACGAGCGTTTATTGCATGCGGAAATGTGGAAAAGTAGAAAAGAAGAAAAGAAGTGCGATCACAAGAAGGAAAATGACGAATTTTGACGAACTAAATAATCTCGTCGTTCGATTCTCCTGAAAAGGTGGATAGTGATGGCTGGTCACACTTCTGATGAGTTTGTTAACCAAGTGCGTGCCGCTGTCGACATCGTAGACGTTGTAGGAGAGTATGTACAGCTGAGAAAAAGCGGTCGTGCCTTTCTCGGTCTATGTCCATTTCACTCTGAGAAGAGTCCTTCCTTTAACGTGAATGCGGAGCGACAGTTTTTTCATTGCTTTGGCTGTGGAGCAGGTGGGGATGTCTTCTCCTTTCTGATGAAATTGGAGCAGCTGACGTTCCCGGAGGCACTTCACAAACTGGCAGAGCGTGCCGGAATCGATGTGCCCAAGCCACCACAAGAAGAGGCATCTCCAGAAAAACGGGCGAAGCAAGCGATGCTAGAAGCTCATGAGCTTGTTTCAAAGCTTTACCACTACGTACTGACGGAGACTCCCTATGGTGTGGAAGCGATGAAATACCTCACCAAACGAGGGATGTCCAGGCAGACGTTAACCGAGTATCAAATTGGGTATGCCCCGGATTCGTGGGATTTCGTGACACAGTTTTTAAAGAAACGTAGCTTCTCACAGGATTTGATGGTAGAAGCAGGCTTGTTGGCGAAAAGTGAGGCCGGAAAAGTATTCGACCGTTTCCGTGGGCGGGTCATGTTTCCCATTCATGATTCACAGGGACATGTCATCGGATTTGGTGGAAGACTATTGGACAACACGGGGCCCAGGTCGTCGCAACCCAAGTATTTGAATAGTCCGGAAAGCCTCCTGTTTAACAAAAGCGCCACCCTCTTCAATCTTCATCGGGCTCGCTCGACTATGCGTAAGCGAAAGCAGGCATTGCTGTTTGAAGGATATGTGGATGTGGTGTCAGCGTGGCAGGCGGGCTTTATGCAAGGTGTCGCCACGTTAGGAACAGCTCTGACCGAGCAGCAGGCCCGAATCCTACGGCGGAATGTGGAATCGGTAGTACTCTGCTATGACGGAGATGCAGCAGGTCAGGAAGCAACAAGCAAGGCGATTCATGTTTTGCAGCAGGCGGGTTTGATCGTAAGGGTGGCTCCGCTCCCACAGGGGGTAGACCCGGATGATTACATTCGCCAGCATGGGGCCGAAGCGTTTTCTCAGCAAGTTTTGTTGCAGGCAATGCCAGTGACAGCGTTCCGACTGAAACATTTGCGGAGCCAGTACGTAATAAATGATGAGACAGATAAAACGCGCCTGATTGCAAAGGCGGTAGAAATCATCAACGAACTGGACAGCCCGGTAGAAAGGGACTTGTATCAGCGGCAATTGGCAGAAGAATACTCCCTGACTCTCGGCGATTTAAAATGGGAGTCAAAACGCGCGTATAAACAGCAAAAAAGTGAGCGCCAAAGGGATAAAGTGTCGCCAGCATGGAATAATAGTATAAATAATGGCAAAGTTACGCTCGCGAAAACACTGCCACCCGCTTATCACACGGCTGAGCGCAAGCTGCTGTTTTACATGATGCGAAATGCAGAACTTGCCTTTCGCGTTCAGCAGGAATGCAACGCACACTTTCAAGTGGACGAACATGATGCGCTTTCAGCCTACCTGTATGCTTACTATGCAGAGGGAAACACGGAAGACCCTGGAAAGTTTATACATTACGTGCAAGACGAATCGTTAAAGCAATTAGCCTCGGGATTGGCCATGATGGAGTATAAGGAAGACGTATCTGATTTAGAGATCGGCGACTACATCAAACAAGTGAATAACTACCCGAAGCGTGCCGAGTTGGAACGATTGCGCGAAGAGCAGCGGAGCTTACACCTCCAAGCGGCCGCAGCGGACAGCGAGGATGCGCGCAAACAACTGGAAATTCAAGCAGCCATCATAGGGATGAAGATTCTTGAATTGGAAAATGCTTTAAAAGAAGGGTAGCATCAGATCATTCCCGGGGAAGGAGGGATAGTAGATGAACAAACAAAACATCACTTCTGACATGGAAGCTATGTCCATCGAACAAGTGAAGGAACAATTGGTCGAATTAGGTAAAAAGCGTGGTGCGTTGTCTTACAAGGAAATTACAGATCGCCTCTCTGGTTTTGAGCAGGATTCTGATCAAATCGATGAGTTTTTTGAATACCTGGGTGATCAAGGCATTGAAATAAACAATAATGAGAACGAAGACGACGATGAAGAAGTCGATCGAATGATCATGAAGGACGAGGACAACGAAGAATTCGATTTTGACGATCTCTCTGTTCCACCTGGAATCAAGATCAATGACCCTGTAAGAATGTACCTGAAAGAAATCGGTCGTGTGCCTCTGCTTTCCGCTGAAGAGGAGATTAAACTGGCTCAGCGTATCGAACAAGGGGATGAGGAAGCGAAGCGCCGATTGGCTGAAGCCAACCTTCGTCTGGTGGTTTCCATTGCGAAGCGTTATGTAGGTCGCGGCATGCTGTTCCTCGATTTGATTCAAGAAGGAAACATGGGTTTGATCAAAGCGGTGGAAAAATTTGATTACCGCAAAGGCTACAAGTTCAGTACGTATGCGACATGGTGGATCCGTCAGGCTATTACCCGTGCGATTGCTGACCAGGCGCGTACGATTCGGATTCCTGTGCATATGGTGGAAACCATTAACAAGCTGATACGTGTATCTCGTCAGCTGCTGCAAGAGCTGGGCCGCGAGCCAATGCCAGAAGAAATCGCGGAAAAAATGGATCTCACACCGGAAAAGGTGAGGGAAATCATGAAAATTGCCCAAGAGCCGGTATCGCTGGAGACGCCGATCGGGGAAGAGGACGATTCCCATCTGGGTGATTTTATCGAGGATCAGGATGCACTAGAGCCATCTGATGCCGCGGCTTACGAGCTGTTAAAGGAACAGTTGGAAGACGTGCTGGACACGTTGACGGATAGAGAAGAAAACGTATTGCGCCTGCGATTTGGTCTCGACGATGGACGCACTCGTACACTGGAGGAAGTGGGGAAAGTATTTGGCGTGACGCGTGAGCGGATTCGTCAAATCGAGGCAAAGGCCCTGCGCAAACTTCGTCATCCAAGCAGAAGCAAGCGCTTAAAAGATTTCTTGGAATAACCGATATAGTAATATGTGGCCTACGTACAGCCTACGTAGGCTTTTCTTTTTCCACCAATCAGACCTTTGCCGTCGATAGTAAGGAGGGGCCGCGTTGGACGACCAGCGCAAACGTATCATTATTGCAGAGATTGAAAACTGGCGGAGAAATCATTTGCTGCCTGAACATTACTGCATTTTCCTATTAAATCTGTATACGGAAGGAGACCGGCC
This sequence comes from Brevibacillus centrosporus, assembly GCF_046622605.1. Classification (NCBI taxonomy): domain Bacteria; kingdom Bacillati; phylum Bacillota; class Bacilli; order Caryophanales; family Paenibacillaceae; genus Brevibacillus; species Brevibacillus centrosporus. The sequence continues at coordinate 2,209,915 of NZ_CP176856.1, forward strand.
TCAGGCTTCTTCACCAGCTGTAGCCAAAAGCGAAAGGAAGAAATCGGAGGTCATTTATAAGACACCTGCTTCCTACTCGTCTCCTATAACCGGTAAAATGGTAATGGCATGGCTCCTAGGTGCCTTTGTTATTGCGGGTTTGATCTTACTTGCTTTTCATTTTAACCGTTTTCAAACCCCAATGCAAATTACCATCTTTGCCTGTTTCGCACTTGTTTTCTATATTATGGGACTAGTATTTCGCCGCACGGCACCGCCTCTCACCCATCTTTTTTTAATTCTCTCCTTCATCGTCTTGATCGCGGGTGGGATATACAGCATTATCCAAATGGGTGGCTCAACCCCGATGATTCTGTTTTACTTGGGTCTGATATGTGTTCTGCTGTGCGCGAGTGCGTTTCTGTTTGGGTTTACCTACCTGCTTTATGGCGGCATGCTGGGCTTGGCCCTTTTATATGGATTTGCTACAATGGGCCGAATCAGTCAAGAGTATTCATGGTGGCGTTCGGAGCTGTACTGGGTACCGTTGGCTTGTGTGTGGACAGGACTGGGCTTTCTCATGAACAGCGGCAATCCCAAATGGGCCGGAGTCTTTGCCTTCTGCGGATTGGCTGCCTTTTTCGGAGCCGAGGTGCAGGCTCTCTACATACCGGAAGCGAAACGTGACGTGATCCAGCTGCTGCTATTTCTAAAGGTTTTTCTGGCTTCTGCCTTGTTTTTCTTTACGCGTGGCTATTGGTTTTCCTGGCTGCGTCTGTAGAGAGGATGACTTTGGATTTCCCTGACACGGTGGTTTGCTGTTTGCTACAATGGGTGGGGATAAGGGGTTGAGGTGATAGAGTGGACAACAAGTGGAAAGTTTTGATCGGAATTTTGCTCGCCGTCATTTTTCTCGGAGGGGAAACGGCTGCTCAGCTTATGGGCTACAAGACCTATAGTATTGGGTACATATTGGGAGCTCTTTCTTTTATCGGGGCTATTGTAGTGGGAGCACGCCAAAAATAAGGCGTGCTTTTTTCTGGCCAAGGAGATTATAAATGTAACTCCACAGGAGGGGAGCTATGGTGTATAATGGTAAGAGAATTCTGAACAAACGCTCAGTCAAAATGCCGCAATCCTTTTTACCACTATACTAAAGCGCTTTCAAGGGGGCTTCAAAAATGAACTATGATTTGACCCAGGAACAGCTTATGTTGAAAAAAATGATTCGGGAGTTTGCGGATGAGGTAGTCGCGCCTGGTGCAGATGAGCGCGACAAGACGAAGCAGTTTCCTGTTGAGGTATTTAAGCAGATGGCAGAATTGAACTTGATGGGACTGCCTTTTTCAGAAGATTATGGCGGTGCAGGGGCAGATACCACGAGCTTTGCGATCGTAACGGAAGAGCTCAGCCGAGCTTGTGGTTCGACGGGAATTACGTACTCGGCGCATATATCCCTAGGAGGGGCTCCCCTTTCCTTATTTGGAACAGAGGAACAAAAACGTACGTATCTGTCCAAAATTTGCTCAGGAGAAAGCTTTGGGGCATTTGGCTTGACGGAGCCGAATGCGGGATCGGATGCAGGAGGCACGAAAACGTCAGCAGTGCTCGATGATCACGGTTGGCTAATCAATGGATCGAAATGCTTTATTACCAATGCTTCCTATGCATCCTTTCTCGCTTTGACAGCTGTTACGGATAAAGAGAAAGGGGCGCGCGGTATCACCGCCTTTATCGTGCCGACGGATTCGCCTGGCTTTACCGTGTTGGCCAATTACGAGAAACTCGGCCTGCATAGCTCCAATACGACAGAGCTGGTTTTGGAGAATGTGCGCGTTCCAGAAGAGAATGTGCTGGGGAAACAGGGAGAGGGCTTCAAGCAGTTCCTGATTACGCTAGACGGAGGACGGATCGGAATTGGGGCGATGGCTGTAGGAATTGCGCAGGCTGCCTATGATAAGGCCCTGCAATACGCCAAGCAAAGAACCGCTTTTGGAAATTCACTCAGCCAATTCCAGGCGATCCAGCACAAGCTGGCAGACATGGCGATGCAAATCGAGCTTGCGCGAAACATGGTGTACAAAGCTGCATGGCTGAAGGACAACGGTCGTCGCTTCACAAAAGAAGCCGCCATGGCAAAGCTGTATGCTTCCGAGGTTGCCATGTCCGCCACTCATCAGGCGATTCAAATCCATGGAGGGTACGGTTACATGCGCGAATATCAGGTAGAGCGCTTTTTCCGTGATGCCAGACTACTGGAGATCGGGGAAGGGACATCCGAGATTCTGCGCAATGTCATTGCTCGTGAAATTGGCTGCTAAATTATGCTTTGAAGAGAGCCTCGCTGAGAAACGCCAGCGGGGTTTTTGTCGTTCTTTGCGCGCTCTTTGTCAGGTATTTAGCATTGGGCAATCGCTCCCAAATAGGGTAGAATAGAGGGAACGGAAGGTGAAGAGACACATGACATATGTAACAATTTCCAAGCGTCTGGAAACGATTGCTCGCTATTGCCCCCAAGGAGCCCGCGTCGCCGACATCGGGTCGGATCATGCGTTGTTGGCTTCTTATTTGCTTCTATCGGGAATCGCATCGCATGTAATCGCAGGCGAAGTAAACGAAGGACCTTATCAGGCAGCGCTTAAACAAATACATACGCTGCAACTACAGGACCGCGCATCTGTACGAAAAGGAGACGGTTTGGCCGTACTCACTCCCGGTGAAGTAGATGTGGTCTGTATCGCGGGGATGGGCGGACAGCTTATTGCTTCCATCCTCGAAGCCGGCGTGGACAAGCTGGATGGTGTGAAACGGTTGATTCTACAGCCAAATGTGGGGGAGGAAATCGTCCGCCGATGGTTCTTGGAGCGTGGCTGGGAGTTGATCGCTGAAACGATTCTGGAAGAAGACGGGATCGTATATGAAATTTTAGTGGCAGAGCGTGGAAATGTGGGGCTGCCTTATGAAAACAAGGACCGAACCAAGGTAGAATTGCTGCGAATCGGTCCGTTCCTCTGGGAGCAAAAACAGCCTGCTCTCGTACAAAAATGGCTCCATGAACGAGAAAAATGGGCGAAGGTACTTGTGCAGCTAAGCCGCTCGGAAAAACCGGAAGCAGCAGCTCGGATACAGGAAATTACGGCAGAAGTTGAATGGATCGATGAGGTGATTGCATGTTTGCGCACGGACAGACTGTGATTCAATACGTGGAGCGATTGGCTCCCAAATCGTTGGCGTATGAAGGAGACAAGATTGGCCTTCACGTAGGCACTTTGCAAAAACAGGTGAAAAAGGTAATGGTTGCACTGGACGTTCTGGAATCCGTCGTTGATGAGGCGATTGCAGAAGGCGTGGATCTGATTGTTGCGCACCATGCGGTCATCTATCGCCCGCTTAAAAACATTCGCACAGATATGGCAGCAGGCCGTGTCTTCGAAAAGCTGATTAAGCATGATATTGCCGTCTATACGGCTCATACAAATCTCGATGTCACTGTCGGTGGCATGAACGATTGGCTGGCGGAAGCTATCGGCTTGAACAAGGTGGAGGTACTGGATGTCATCCACCGCGACAGCTGGAAAAAGCTCGCGGTCTTCGTACCCGCCTCGCATCGGGATGCTGTTTTTCATGCGATCTCAGAAGCTGGAGCAGGCTTTGTCGGAAACTACAGCCACTGCTCATTCCAGACAGAAGGAACAGGGACCTTTAAGCCAGGGGAAGGCACGAATCCGTTTATCGGGACCACAGGCAAGCTGGAAAAGGTCGAAGAAGTCAAGCTGGAGATGGTTGTGCCGGCTTCTCGACAGTCCGCGGTTGTAAAAGCCATGCTCGCGGCGCACCCCTATGAAGAAGTCGCCTATGACATCATTCCACTCGAGCAGGCTGGAACAGGCTATGGCATCGGCCGAATTGGCGTATTGCCACAGCCGATGACGCTGCGACAGCTGGCAGAGCTAGTAAAAGAGCGCTTCTCATTGCAAGGCTTACGCGTTGTTGGAGATTTGGACGGCCAAGTGAAAAAAGTGGCTGTGGTGGGAGGCGACGGAAGCTCCTTTGTTTCCAAAGCGATATTTAAAGGAGCGGATGCTTACTTGACGGGCGATATTGGCTACCACACCGCTCACGACGCACAGGCAGAGGGCCTTTCGATTATTGATGCTGGCCACAATATAGAAAAGATCATGAAGCAAAAGCTGGCTGATTACCTAAATGAACTACTTAAAGCAAACGGCTATCAGACAGAAGTGATTGCATCGACTATGCACACGGATCCGTTCCAATTTGTATAGGAGACCAGGCGTATTGGCCAGTCGGCTAATGGCCTGCCAGTTGAAGTGTAGGAGGGATTCACGTGCAAAAATTCATACGAACGTTTTCCTGTGTTCTTCTCGCTGCTACGCTGCTTACCCCCGGCTTTGCCTCTGCGGCTGGGGGCTTTATGCCTTACGGGGACATTAGCAACCATTGGGCAAAGACCTCCATTATCCGCGGAGTTCAGGCGGGGCTTTTTGCAGCAGGCAGTAGCGCACCGCTTTTTTACCCAAATCGCGATATGACCCGAGCAGAGTTTGTGGCTTTAATCGATCGCTTGTACAACGGCGGACAGTACCAGCTGTATCCCCTGACGTTTTTGTCGGAGCACGCGGAATGGAATAGGGGCGAGGGCTTTGAAGAGCCGTATTTGCCCTACAAGGACGTCGACCGCCTGACTTGGATGTACACGCCTACGCTGCGTGTTTCGTATATCTTGGATCGTTTGTATGGTCCACATGCGATTGCTCAAGTGTTTCCTGGGGAGCAAATGAAGCCGAATCAAGCGATCACCCACGAAGAAGCGGCTAAGCTCATGCAAATGTTTACCATGACAGGTGACAGCCAAAAAGCATGGGAGGAAGTGAAGAGCTGGGGATGGCTCGAGGGTGAGAGCACAGACCTTTTGAAAAGAGGAGAGGCAGCCGCTGCAGCGGATCGCTTGATGACCTACCTGCTGCAGGATACCATTCTGCCCTTGCTTGATTACGATGGCTCGAAATTTCCGATGGTTCCCGAGATTCAGGAGCTTTTCCCTTTGTTTGTAACGTATACGGATTCCAAAACGTCAGATGAGCAGATGTATGTGAACGCGGTGGAAGCCATTCGCAATCATGAGGATACAGATGATACCTACGTTGAACTGGAGAAGCTGGCGAGCAACTCGTTTTCCAATCAGATCGGCGTTCATTTCTATTTAAGCTGGAACCCCTCGACACCTTTGGCGGACAATTTGGAAGAAGCATTCCGTTCTATTGATGCGTATTTTCAGGATAAGATCATTTTGCCAGATACTTTGCGCCTGCTGAGTGCGAACGTGTATGATATCGCTTTGCAGATGGGAGCAAATGATTCTGGGGAGTATGAAAAAGTATTGAAGCGTTTGGCAGCGTATGAGCCGAAGCTTAAGCAGGATACAGAGGAATGGGAATCCTTGGCGATTTATCTGGGAGCCTTGGAGATCAAAGCTGGGCTGAAAGACAAAGCCCTGGTTCGGTATGAAACGTTTGCTTCCAGGCATGCAGAGGCGCTCTTGAATTCCGCTTATTACCTAGTTCAGGAAGGGCGGATCCAAGAGGCGGAGTCTTTGCTCGCAAAACAGAAGCCAAAGCCCTCGGATGAGCGGATGACACAGCTGGTTAAGCTCTTGGGACAGGAGCTTGCCTCCCTCAAGCAGCAGCCATCGATTGCAACTGATCTGACCTATACGTTGAACCATCTGGATCGAGTCTCGTCTTATCAGGTAAAAGGGGAAGCGTTTTTGAGTGGTTTTTCCTTCAAATACACGCAGGATGTAGACGCTACGCGCAATTCCAGCCATACGCTAGGCTTTTACCAATCTCCCCAGCAGTTGGTTTCGGACAAGCTTGAGACGTATACAGACGGTCAGAAAAAGATCCAGTATTCGTATGACACGAAGAAACAGAGCTGGGAGCAGCATCCGACAGACAAGCTGGATTTCGTGCATGAATGGGTAGGGACACAAAGCATCCAAGATCGGATGAACAATTTGCATGCCCGCTACTACAAGCAATCATTTGGTCGATATGACATCATCACAGAGTGGATTCCGGGTGCCGCTCTTACGGAAAAAGCAAAAAACCTTTCGTTTAGCAGAGGGAAGATTAAGAACGTTTCCCTCTATATGAATAAATACTATATTGACCGCGAAAGTGACGAGCTGGTCAAGCATGTATGGCGGTACGAAGAAATTTATGAGAACAGGGAGTATGTGGCCTATTCGGGGACGGATCAGTACAATCTGTCGTCTAACGTCAAGGTTTCCATCCCCGATGAGGTTCGGAAAGAGGTGACACCATGAAACGGTTGAGTCAATGGGCTTTAGCTGTTTTGCTTTTGACCACTGTGATACCAGCACATGCAGCAGAAAGACCCTATATGGAGACAGAAGAAGTTTTTTATCACGTCATGGAAAGTCACTTGAGCAAGCCGGAAGTCAAACATTTGGTAAAAGGCGCGCTGCAATCCATTAGCGAACATGCCGATGAGAAGCAGCAGCTGAAACTCCCTGTCTCCGCGGAAGACGATACGCTGGGGGAGATGGAGCAGCGTATGGCGGAATGGCAAGCCAAAGGAAAATGGGATTCCACCACCATCAATACGTGGGCGATCGACGGGATGCTCTCTACCTTAAATGATCCGCACAGTGTCTTTTTCACTTCGGATGAGCTGCGTTTGTTCCAATCCGATGTGGAAAATCAATTCGTCGGCTTTGGTTTCCGCATGCGGATGCAAAACAACGAGCTGATTTTACGCGAAATCGTTCCGGGTTCACCCGCGGCAGCCTCTAAGGTATTGAAGCGGGGCGACCAGGTGAAAAAGGTAGGCAATATTTCGCTGGTGGGCAAAAGCTTTGAAGAGGCATATGCCTATTTAAAAGGAGAAGCGGGAACCGAAGCCGTTCTGACTATTTATCGAGCGTCAGAGGACCGCGAGTTTCAGGTGAAGCTCCAGCGTGCTTCGCTTTCGTTGCCTGAGGCAGAAGGGCAGCTGTTCACCAAAGGCGGCATCGGGTATATCAGCCTGGAAACGTTCGGATCGGATGGGGCCATTCAGATGAGAGACAAGCTTGCCGAGTTTGCTCGTTCCGGGCAGCCAATGAAAGGGCTTGTTTTGGACCTGCGCGACAACGGTGGGGGGTATCTTTCGACTGCCCGTGACATCGCCAGTCTCTTTATGGAGGAAGGCTTGCTGATGTACACAACGAACCGCAATGGCGTGGAAGTGGAGACATGGGTCCGTAACGGCCGGGACATCGGTATTCCGGTTCGCATCTTGGTGAACGGGGGGACAGCCTCGGCGTCGGAGCTTTTATCCGGTGCCCTGCGCGACCATGGAATCGCCAAGCTTGTTGGAACCAAAACATATGGAAAAGGCAGCGCACAGCAGGTGATTCCACTCTCGGAAGGAGATGCTCTGAAGCTGACGCTGAACGAGTACTTTACCCCCGAGCATACGGTGGTCAACCACGTCGGTTTGGAGCCGGATATGCTGGTTGAGGATTACGGGGCGCAAGTTGTAGAAGCGCTGCATTCCTTGAACGTGACGAACTGGGAGCT
>NZ_CP176856.1:2222500-4132500 GCF_046622605.1 Brevibacillus centrosporus
CCCGGCGGGGTTGTGGGACGTCTCACTAGGAGTTACAAAAGACTCTTGTAGATGAACAGCTTGGGAAAGCTGACCAGAGAGCGTGACAGTCGCGTAATCTAAACAAGAGTCTCTCCGAGACGGATCCCGAGTAGCGCGGGACACGTGAAATCCCGTGTGAATCTGGCAGGACCATCTGCTAAGGCTAAATACTACCTAGCGACCGATAGTGAACCAGTACCGTGAGGGAAAGGTGAAAAGCACCCCGGGAGGGGAGTGAAATAGTACCTGAAACCGTGTGCTTACAAATAGTCGGAGCCCGTTAAAAGGGTGACGGCGTGCCTTTTGTAGAATGAACCGGCGAGTTACGGTAGCGTGCAAGGTTAAGTTGAAGAGACGGAGCCGCAGCGAAAGCGAGTCTGAATAGGGCGAAAGTACGCTGCCGTAGACCCGAAACCGTGTGATCTAGCCATGTCCAGGGTGAAGGTAGGGTAACACCTACTGGAGGCCCGAACCCACGCACGTTGAAAAGTGCGGGGATGAGGTGTGGCTAGCGGTGAAATTCCAATCGAACTCGGAGATAGCTGGTTCTCCCCGAAATAGCTTTAGGGCTAGCCTCGGAATGAGAGTCTTGGAGGTAGAGCACTGATTGGGCTAGGGGCCCTCATCGGGTTACCGAACTCAGTCAAACTCCGAATGCCAATGACTTATGTCCGGGAGTCAGACGGTGAGTGCTAAGATCCATCGTCAAAAGGGAAACAGCCCAGACCATCAGCTAAGGTCCCCAAGTATACGTTAAGTGGGAAACGATGTGGAGTTGCCCAGACAACCAGGATGTTGGCTTAGAAGCAGCCACCATTTAAAGAGTGCGTAATAGCTCACTGGTCGAGTGACTCTGCGCGGAAAATGTAACGGGGCTAAACGTATCACCGAAGCTATGGCAGTCCTTACGGACTGGGTAGGGGAGCGTTCCAAGCAGCAGTGAAGCCGTACTGGAAAGAGCGGTGGAGCGCTTGGAAGTGAGAATGCCGGTGTAAGTAGCGAAAAGACAAGTGAGAATCTTGTCCACCGAAAGCCTAAGGTTTCCTGGGGAAGGCTCGTCCTCCCAGGGTTAGTCGGGACCTAAGCTGAGGCCGAAAGGCGTAGGCGATGGACAACAGGTTGATATTCCTGTACCACCTCTGTTCCGCTTGAGCAATGGCGTGACGCAGGAGGATAGGGTGAGCGGCCTACTGGATGGCCGTCCAAGCAGCAAGCCTGGTGTGTAGGCAAATCCGCACACCATAAGGGCAAGCTGTGATGGCGAGGGAAATTTTAGTACCGAAGTCCCTGATTTCACACTGCCAAGAAAAGCGTCTAGCGAGGAACAAGGTGCCCGTACCGCAAACCGACACAGGTAGGCGAGGAGAGAATCCTAAGGTGCGCGGGATAACTCTTGCTAAGGAACTCGGCAAAATGGCCCCGTAACTTCGGGAGAAGGGGCGCCTCGGTAGGGTTAATAGCCCGAGGGGGCCGCAGTGAAAAGGCCCAAGCGACTGTTTAGCAAAAACACAGGTCTCTGCGAAGCCGCAAGGCGAAGTATAGGGGCTGACGCCTGCCCGGTGCTGGAAGGTTAAGGGGATGGGTTAGCGCAAGCGAAGCTTTGAACCGAAGCCCCAGTAAACGGCGGCCGTAACTATAACGGTCCTAAGGTAGCGAAATTCCTTGTCGGGTAAGTTCCGACCCGCACGAAAGGCGTAACGACTTGGGCGCTGTCTCGGCAAGAGACCCGGTGAAATCATAATACCTGTGAAGATGCAGGTTACCCGCGACAAGACGGAAAGACCCCATGGAGCTTTACTGTAGCCTGGTATTGGAACTTTGTGCATCATGTACAGGATAGGTGGGAAGCTGAGAAGCAGGGGCGCCAGCCTCTGTGGAGCTGTCGGTGGGATACCACCCTTGATGTACGGAGTTTCTAACTCGTCGCCCTTATCGGGCGAGAGGACCATGCCAGGTGGGCAGTTTGACTGGGGCGGTCGCCTCCCAAAAGGTAACGGAGGCGCCCAAAGGTTCCCTCAGAATGGTCGGAAATCATTCGTAGAGTGTAAAGGCAGAAGGGAGCTTGACTGCGAGACCTACAAGTCGAGCAGGGACGAAAGTCGGGCTTAGTGATCCGGTGGTTCCGCATGGAAGGGCCATCGCTCAACGGATAAAAGCTACCCTGGGGATAACAGGCTTATCTCCCCCAAGAGTCCACATCGACGGGGAGGTTTGGCACCTCGATGTCGGCTCATCGCATCCTGGGGCTGAAGTAGGTCCCAAGGGTTGGGCTGTTCGCCCATTAAAGCGGTACGCGAGCTGGGTTCAGAACGTCGTGAGACAGTTCGGTCCCTATCTGTCGCGGGCGTAGGAAGTTTGAGGAGAGCTGTCCTTAGTACGAGAGGACCGGGATGGACGCACCGCTGGTGCACCAGTTGTCACGCCAGTGGCACAGCTGGGTAGCTATGTGCGGACGGGATAAGCGCTGAAAGCATCTAAGCGTGAAGCCCCCTCCAAGATGAGACTTCCCACAGCGCAAGCTGGTAAGACCCCTCATAGACGATGAGGTTGATAGGTTCGGTGTGGAAGCGTGGTAACACGTGGAGCTGACGAATACTAATCGGTCGAGGACTTATCCACACATCTTAGCAAACATGCAGTTCCAGTTTTGAAGGAACATATATCTATCGCGGAGAGTTACCCAAGAGGCCGAAGGGGACGGTTTGCTAAACCGTTAGTATGCGCAAGCGTAGCGAGGGTTCGAATCCCTCACTCTCCGCCATTTTCTATTTTGGCGGCGTAGCTCAGCTGGTTAGAGCGTTCGGTTCATACCCGAAAGGTCGGGGGTTCGATTCCCTCCACCGCTACCAAAGGGGCATAGTTTAAAGGTAGAACGAAGGTCTCCAAAACCTTTGGTGTGGGTTCGATTCCTACTGCCCCTGCCAGAAGGACTTTAATCTTGCTATGGCGGTCGTGGCGAAGGGGTTAACGCACCGGATTGTGGCTCCGGCACTCGTGGGTTCAAGTCCCATCGATCGCCCCATGTTATGGGAGTATAGCCAAGTGGTAAGGCACGGGTCTGCAAAACCCTCATCCCCGGTTCAAATCCGGGTACTCCCTCCAATTCTGTCCCAGTAGCTCAGCTGGATAGAGCAACGGCCTTCTAAGCCGTCGGTCGGGAGTTCGAATCTCTCCTGGGACGCCATCGTTGCCTATTGGAAAAATACGAAAAGACCTCCTGTGTACTCAAGGGAACTGCTTTGAGTGTAAAGGAGGCTTTTTTGTATTCATTGAGAAAAAACGGGCAAATGCGATCCACGTATTCTTATTCAAGCTTACAAATTCCAAGTAGATTCATACTTTTAGCCTAGTGAGTAAACTAGAGTGAGGCGTAATCAAACAAACGGGTTGTAGTAGTAGAGCCCGTGAAGGTACCGTTTCTCTGCCTTACTCATCGCGACCTCTTTTTGCTGCTCCAGTGAGGCTTTCAGCTTCTCCCAAAACTCTGGTGTAGCGTCACACTGGTCTACGTTCCATTCCTCACCTACCAGGCCACGGATTAACTGCCAATCATCCGGGTTCTCATATTCCTCCATGCCACCGCCTATCAGCCTGATATCATGCAAGAGCAGCTTAATATTTTCAGGTATCATGGCAATCTCCCATCGGATCATTTTTGAATAGACGCTTCGTTCTATGCTGTTTCGCTTTAGTATTTTCCTCGGAGCATAGAAAATATGTATGGAAAGAATGGAAAGACTTGTAGGAAATATTGTCGAGTGTGACGAATCTGTGATATTTTCCGAAAGAGTTTCTTACCGATATCAGAAAAGTTTTCTACACGGTCAGACCTGTTTCGACTCGACATATAAATAAGAAAGAATTGAGGCTGTGAAAACGGATTTTATTTGAATGAAAATGGGCGCCGAACAGTCAGAAAATCGTATTGACTTACGAAAACGGATTGTGTATACTCGAGAACGTGATTGAGGCTTAAAGGTTTTGCGGTCGTGGTGGAATTGGCAGACACACCATCTTGAGGGGGTGGCGGGGCGACCCGTGCGAGTTCGAGTCTCGCCGACCGCACCATAAAGAATGGACAGATTGGCCCGTTGGTGAAGCGGTTTAACACAGCAGCCTTTCACGCTGTCATACAGGGGTTCGAATCCCCTACGGGTCACCATTTTTTTAGTCAGACTGAATAATCGAAGCCTTTTGTTACGAAGGCTTTTTTTTCTGCTCACTGTCGTGAGATGTCGAATAGAAAGAAAGAAACGTGGGAAAGGTGATAGCAGTGCCTTCTTTTTCCCACTTTTGGGTCATTGCTAATGAATCGCATTTGATGTACACTCCCAATTGAGAGAAAAACAATAGAGAAATGTTGGAAAAACAACACTACCTGAACGAAAAACTGACCCAATTTTGATTCAGGTCGAGGAGAAGAACCCATGAGTGTATTTAGAGAGATCATTGAGGGATTATTCATCGGATTTAGTACAACGGTAGGTGTAGTCAGCACGTACCAAACACTGGTTTCCTGTGCAGGGCTGTTCCGCAAAAAGGAGCAAGTCACACATGAACCGGAGAAAACCTTTGCAGTGCTGATCGCGGCACATAACGAGAGCGCCGTTATCGCGCCACTGATTGAAAACCTGAAAAAGCTTGATTACCCGCGCGAGAAGTACGACATCTTCGTTATTTGTGACAATTGTACAGATAATACTGCGGAAATCAGCCGAGCTCATGGCGCGATTGCGTGCGAGCGATTTGACACATCGAAACGAGGAAAAGGCTTCGGGATTGAGTGGATGCTGGAAAATCTTTGGGCACGACCAGAGCAATACGATGCTGTCGTCATGTTTGACGCAGACAATCTGGTAGAGAAAAATTTCCTGCGTGTCATGAACGATCGTCTTTGCAAAGGGGCAAGAGTCATTCAAGGCTACCTCGATTCGAAAAACCCGTTCGATTCTTGGATTACCCTGTCTTACGCGGTGACCTACTGGTTCACCAACCGGATGTGGCAGCTGGCACGTCATAACCTTGGACTGCCGAACACATTAGGGGGTACTGGACTTTGCATCGAGAGCAGCTTGCTCAAGGAAATGGGCTGGGGTGCTACGAGCTTGACGGAAGACCTTGAGTTCGCCACACGCTGCATTGAACGGGGCATTTACCCGACATGGGCTCATGACACCAAGGTTTGGGATGAAAAGCCGATTGACCTGAAATCTTCCATGCGCCAACGTCTGCGTTGGATGCAAGGACACTACGATGTCGCTGGACGCTACATTGGTTCCGTTTTGAAAAACGGGATTACCAAAGGACGTTTGGGAATGCTGGACGCTGCATTTTATTTGTTCCAGCCGATGTACGTATTGATTGTAACGTTCATGTCTTTGGTGTTCTTGGGTCGATTCTTCGAAATTGATATGTTGATGCCTGCTGCAAGCATTTTACCTAGCTGGTTAGTATATACCTCGACAGCAGTCTTCTATTTGCTGCCGTTCATGGCTCTATATCTGGAAAAAGTGCCTCTTAAGGGGTATCTGGGAATACTGTGTCTCCCGTTCTTTTTCCTCACCTGGCTCCCGATTATGTTTTACGCCTTCTTTACTAAGAAAAATCAGGTGTGGAGCCATACATCTCACAGTCGTGCAATTCGGATCGAGGAAATCCAGCAATAGCAGCTACACGTGTAAAAACCACAGGGGAACCTGTGGTTTTCCTGTTTTACGGGGGTGGCAGTGGTTGCCTCCAGTTGGTATAATAATTGGATCGAGTACCGAATCGTCAAACAGGATGGACGTAAGAGAGTGGCGACTGAAAGCAGCTTCGCCACGAGGAGGGAATACAGCAATGAAGCTCGCACCAAAGTGTTTCCATAACGAGTCTCCCTTGATGTGGGGAGATAAACGTTATCATACATGGAACTACCATTTGCGAAATACGTTTCACGAAAAAATCTTCAAGGTGCCGCTGGACGGGGGCTTCAGCTGCCCGAACCGAGATGGAAAGGTCGCGACTGGCGGCTGCACGTTTTGCAGTGCCAGAGGCTCGGGGGACTTCGCGGGTGACCGTCGAATGGACCTGGAACGTCAATTTCATGATGTGAAGAATCGCATGCATGAAAAGTGGCCGAGCGCCAAGTACCTTGGCTTCTTTCAAGCCTACACCAATACGTACGCGCCTGTGGCTGAGCTGCGCGAGATGTATGAAGTCATCCTCAGGCAGGAGGGGGTTGTAGGGCTGTCGATCGCGACGCGTCCTGACTGCTTGCCGGACGATGTGGTGGAATATTTGGCTGAATTAAACGAGAGGACGTATTTGTGGGTAGAGCTCGGCTTGCAAACCATTCACGAACATACGGCCCAGCTGATCAACCGTGCGCATGACTACGAGTGCTACCTGCAGGCCGTTGAGAAGCTCCGTAAGCACAACATCCGCATCTGCTCCCACATTATTTACGGACTGCCGGGAGAGACGCATGAAGAGATGATGCAGACGGCAAACGCAGTGGCGCATCTGGATGTGCAGGGAATCAAAATCCATCTGCTGCATCTTCTCCGCAAGACGCCGATGGTAAAGCAGTATGAAGCAGGGCTCCTGGAGTTCCTGTCGCAAGAAGAATACACCAAGCTGGTTGTGGATTCGCTGGAGGTCTTGCCGCCAGAGATGATCGTGCACCGCATTACAGGCGATGGCCCTCCAGACCTGCTGATTGGTCCTATGTGGAGCCGAAAGAAATGGGAAGTCCTCAATGGCATCGATGCTGAGTTGAAAAATCGCAACTCGTGGCAAGGGAAATTTTTCGTTCCGCAAACGAACGAATGATAAAGCGACAGAGCAAAAGGGAGCCGATGAAAGGAGGCTCCCTTTTTGTTGCAGCTGATTACGAACGGGCTCGTAGGATCTTTCGTGCTCGCCCGGGGTAATTGGTGATCAGGCCATCGACACCCATATCGAAGGCATCCTGGATGTCCTTGGAGCTGTTCACGGTCCATCCGAGAACAGTGAGGTTATGTTTGTGGGATTCCTTGACCAGCTGTGCCGATAGCTGATCCATAGGTACATGCAACTGATCGGCAGCATAGCGCTTGGCGACTTCCCAGGGACGCGGAATCGGGCCGACATACAGCAGACCCGTAGTCAGAGCGGGATCCAGCTGTTTGATGCGCTGCAAGCTGTCGAAGTTAAATGAGGAGATGATGGTTCGGTCCGTCAGATGATAACGTCGGATCTGCTCAATAACGAGCTCCTCCAGATGCGGCTGATCGGAGAGAAAGTTTTTCAGTTCAATGATAAAGTGGAGGGGCGTTTCGGCAAAAGCATGGAAGACCTCGCGCAGCGTCGGGATCCTCGCACGGGAATAACGGGAGGATGAGCCTCTGTCAGCACGAAATTGTCGAAGCTCTTGCAAGGTATGCCTGCGGACAAGACCACTGCCTGTGGTTGTGCGATCCAGTGTATGGTCGTGAATGACGACGAGTTTATCGTCACGGGTCAGCTGCACATCCAGCTCGATGCCGTCAGCACGACGCCGAACAGCCGCGTAAAAAGACTCCATGGTGTTTTCCGGAAAAAGGCCGGAAGCACCGCGATGGGCGTAGATGAGGGGAGTCACGTGAGCTTCCTCCTTTCAAAGACAGACTTAAATCCACATACTACCATGATATGTAAAAAGCCCCTCGATACTACCGCGATGAGGGGCGCGACGTAAACAGCGGACTATCCAATTGCGCTGAGCACGATCACCAGAAGGATGAAAAGCACCAGTACCAGGGCGAAATTGTTGTTTCCAATACTCATGAAAATTCCCTCCTTCCCCGTCTTTGACTGTTCCTTCTATCATGCTATGAGCGGAAGGTACAAATGGCTCTCATCGAATACCTATCTCAAGACAATAGAAGAGGGAAATGATGCTCCGGCAGCAACGAAGCAGGATTTTATACAGATTGGCAGATGACGCAGAATTTCCGTTTGCTACAATGAATAGAGAACGGAAAGGGGGAGTGCGTCATGGTAAATGTAGAGATCATGCTCGCCTCAGGGGATCTGGTCGTGGACCAGCAAAACCGGCGGGTGAAGCTGCATGTATATGACCCGAATCAGGTCGTGGTGCTTGATCAATGGATGAGAAAGCTTGCACAAGAGTCTGGCGCGACAAAGCTCATTGTCTACGGCAAAAAAGCGGATGTGGAAAAATGGACCGCTTTGGGGTACGCGCTGGAAGGTGTCATCGAAGGCTTTTTTCATGGAGAAAATGCACAAATGCTCTCTAGCTTTCTGACGAAGGAGCGGGCTACTTCCGTCGCACCTGATCTAGCGGAAGAAGTACTTGCGCTTAGCCTTGGCAAACAAGGCAACGGCGAGGAGAAGGCACTGCCGGCAGGCTATTCCATGCGAGAGGCGGGTGAGGCGGACGCGGAGGAGCTTGCGAAGCTGTATGCACTCGTGTTTGCTACCTATCCGACACCGATGGATGACCCTGTCTATGTCCGTAAAACGATGGAGGAAGGGACTCGATACATGGTCGTCGAGTACGAGGGGAAAATCGCTTGTGCCGCATCAGCGGAAGTGAACGAGCGGATGGGCTCTGCCGAAATGACGGACTGCGCCACTCACCCCGATCACGGGGGCAAAGGACTCCTCCAAGCGTTGTTTGTTGCGCTGGAACGCAAAATGGAGGAATCCGGCATTTACTACTTGTATTCGCTTACCCGCGCGCAATCACCAGGGATGAATGTGACTGCCGCGAAAATGGGCTATACGTATCGCGGGAGATTGATCAACAACTGCACGATATTTTCCGGCTACGAAGATATGAATATTTGGGTGAAGCCACTCCGCCCATCCTGGGAGTAAGAAAGCTAGGGCTGCGCCTGTGAAGGATAGAGCTGTTGCTGGAGACTGCGCGCCATGAGAGCGAGTTGCAGCTGCCAGCGTTGATGCGCATCCTCCAGGTGGTAGCCCGTTTTTTCTTCAATCTGGGTGAGTCGGTATTTCAGGGTATGGCGATGAATATATAAGGCTTGGGACGTTTGAAGTCCGTTGCCGTTCTGCTGCAGGTACACGCTTAATGTCTCCAGCAGCTGCTGATTATGTTTGCTATCGTATCCGATCAGTGGTGCGAGCAAAGGCTTCCATAGCTGCTGCAAAGCCTCTTCACTGCGATGGTAAGGAAACAGAAACTGATAGCCTTGCATGTCACGATAGCGCAAGATCCCCGGAGGTTTTGCGAGCAGCGGGTAAGCCTGCAGGGCAAAGGTGGCTTCCTCAGCCGCAGTAGCTACGTCAGAGAGCTGCTGACGAGGGGTGCTCAAGGCTAAGTGGAGCGAATACTCCTTGTGCAGCTGCTCCCATCGTTGCGCGAATAGCTCCAAAAGCTGCAGGCTCGCACGATTGTCGGGGAAAACGAACAGTAAATAATGGGGGCGCTCACGGAGCAGGTAGGAGCGCTGCTGACGATCACACAGCCTGCGCATCAGCATGATGGCACTTTGATGCAGCTCGTAGAGT
Organism: Brevibacillus centrosporus; assembly: GCF_046622605.1. Classification (NCBI taxonomy): domain Bacteria; kingdom Bacillati; phylum Bacillota; class Bacilli; order Caryophanales; family Paenibacillaceae; genus Brevibacillus; species Brevibacillus centrosporus. The sequence continues at coordinate 2,232,020 of NZ_CP176856.1, forward strand.
CCAGCATCGTCGCTCACATCTACTTTTAGAGCAGCGACCAAGTGTCCACCAGCCAAAGGGTAGCCCAGCATCCGACAGCGGCTTTCCAATTCCGAATGGCTCATCTGCTTGCCATTTAACAGCTCCTCTACAAAGTCCCCTTTTAACCGCCATTCCGTTGCAGAAACGGCTCGTTCTTTTACATATTCCAACGCACAGAGGGTCGAGGCGTGCTGCAGTGCCACATCATCGAGCTCTTTCCATGCATGCAAAGGCTTGACCAACGAAAGAGTGCCAAAATGCTCGCGATTGGCGCGGATCGGGATCGAGTGGGTGCTACCTTCTCCCGCGGCTTCTTCCCTTTGCTCTGTTGTTCCATGCTGAGTCACCTCAAAGCCCAAGGCATCAACCAGTGATACGACTCCACCCGTGAGCGTTGCCAATTCGGCTGCGATGGCGGCTAATCCTCCCCGGGAGAGAGCGGCGTCAATCATGCGGTTGTGAATTGCTTGCGAATAAGCCAGGGTCTCGAACTGGCGGTTGATAATAGGCTGCAGGATGGCCTTTGTAATCGTCGAAAAATTGATTTCCGCCGGGATTTCAATGAGGGGCAGCTGCAGCTGGTCGGCCACCTCGATAAAAGCGGCAGGGATCTCTCGCAAATAAAATCCGGTATGAATCGCTACCCCGCTCAGCTTTTGGCTGGCAAGGGATGGGATGAAGGAAGAGAGACGCTCCGTGTTGTCAGCAAGCCCAAAGCCTGTCGTGATGAGAAACTCCCCTTCCTGCAGCCGTGTCGCGTCCTCCAGTACTTCTACTATCGTCACCCAGCGAATGGGGTTGTCCAATCCACCAGCGCCGGCAATCAATCTGGTCTGAACCATATCAGGCAATTGAAGGGCCTCCCGAATGGTAATGCTCATAGTGATCCCTCCGAAAAAGTTCTTTATACAAAATGTACAAAAGATTTTGTCTCTTTTCCATGTTTTTTTGCCAGCTCGTCGGATGGCGCTTGCGCTTCGGTCGGATAGGATGAAGGTAGAGAAAAGCGAGGTGGCGACAATGGAAAGAAGTTATGTCATTAAGCCTGAACTGGGAAAGACCTATCCGGTCATCTCTCATGGGAAAGGGATCTATCTCTACGATAAAGAGGGAAAACAATACATCGATGGATGCAGCGGTGCCGTTACAGCCCTCATCGGCCATGCGGTAGACGAAGTCGTGGATGCCATGTACGAGCAAGCCAAGAGCATTTCCTTCGCGTATCGCTCTCATTTCAGCAGTGATGCTGTTGAGCAGCTGGGGAAAAAGCTGGCGGAGTGGGCACCGGGCTCCCTCAACTGGACGTTCTTCGTTAGCAGTGGTTCTGAAGCGACGGAGACGGCACAAAAAATAGCAATTCAATATTGGCAGGAACAAGGCAATTTCACGAAAAACCGCATCATTTCCCGCTGGATGAGCTATCACGGAATCACGATGGGAGCCTTGTCGATGTCCGGGCATGTGCTGCGCCGCAAACGGTTTGTGCCATTGCTCGAAGACTACCCGGCGATTACGGGGCCGTACCCTTACCGTAAGCCAGAAGGAATCAGCCAGGAAGAATACGCGATGCAATGTGCGAACGAGCTGGAGACAGCCATCCTGCGCGTAGGACCCGAGCAGGTAGCCGCCTTCATCGCTGAGCCGGTTATCGGGGCGACTGCGGGTGCTGTGGTTCCTCCACCGGGGTACTTCCAGCGAATCCGTGAAATTTGTGATAAATACAACGTGCTGTTCATTGCCGATGAAGTCATGACTGGAATGGGACGAACTGGAAAAGCATTTGGGGTAGATCACTGGGGCGTCGTGCCTGACATGATTACGATCGGAAAAGGTATGAGCGCAGGATATACGCCGATGGCCGCAACGATCGTGACAGAGGAGATCATTGAAGTCATCCAAAAAGGCAGCGCTTCCATCATGGCGGGACATACGTACAGCGCCAACCCACAGTCCGCAGCCGTATCTTTGGCTGTCCTGAACTATATTGAGAAGAACAATCTGATTGAGAAATCGGCCGAAAACGGTGCTTACCTGCTGCAACGCCTGCAAGGGCTCGCAGACGAGCTGCCTCTAGTCGGAGATGCCCGCGGATTGGGTATGCTGTGCGGACTCGAGTTTGTGAAAAACAAGCAGACCAAAGAGCCGTTCGCCCTCTCTGAAAACGTGAGCGCGAAGGTGATTGCCAAAGCATTTGAAAAGGGCTTGCTGGTGTATCCGGCAGTCGGAGGAATTGATGGTGTAGCAGGTGATTCGGTCATTCTCGCACCGCCGCTTACGATTACCCAAGAAGAAATTGATACACTGATCGGCATTTTGAAAGAGGCGATTGAAGCCGTTCAGCAAGAGCTGCAGCAAAAAGCGTTGATCGGATAGAAGGGAGCGCGCGTTCATGACTAATCGATTTGAAAAAGTGATTTCCATGGAGGAAGCGCTGACACATTTCCGCGATGGAATGACGCTGATGTCTGGCGGATTCGGTGGAGTGGGCAATCCACCCTCGCTGATTCAGGGGATATTAGATAAAGGTGTCCGCGAAATTACTCTGGTCAGCAATGACACAGCGTTTCCTCACATCGGCATCGGCAAGCTGGTAACAGAAAAGCGAGTCAAAAAGGTGATCGCATCTCACATCGGGTCGAATCCAAATGCGGGCGCCCAGATGACAGCAGGCGAGCTCGAGGTGGAGTTTTGCCCTCAGGGTATCCTGGCAGAGCGCGTGCGGGCAGGTGGTGTCGGTCTGGGCGGGATCTTGTCCGATGTGGGAATCGGCACGATCGCGGAAAAGGGAAAGCAAAAAGTCGTAGTGGGAGACAAAGAGTACTTGCTGGAGACGCCGCTCACCGCGGAAGTATCGATCATTCACGCCAAAAAAGCGGATCGCTACGGGAATCTTGTTTATGACACTAGCGCACGAAACTTTAACCCGCTGGTGGCGATGGCAGGAGACATCACGATTGTGGAAGCGGATGAAATCGTCGAGATCGGCGAGCTGTCGCCGGAGGAGATCGTAACACCAGGCGTTTTCATTAACTTTATCGTGCAGAGCGAAGGGGTGAACTGGCAATGGGCGTGGGAGAAGTAAAAGAGACCGAGAGCTACCGAGAGCGGATTGCCCGGCGTGCAGCGTTGGAAGTCGAGGATGGCATGATCATCAACCTCGGTATCGGCATCCCGACGCTGGTTGCTGATTTTATCCCGGCTGATGTGCGCGTGATGTTTCATGCAGAGAACGGCATTTTAGGTACGGGACCTAGCCCAGTAAAGGGTGAGGAAAACCCGATGCTCTGCAATGCTGGCGGCTTTCCCGTCACACTGGCGACTGGGGCTTCCTTTTTTGACAGCGCTACGGCGTTTGCCATCATCCGACGTGGGCTGCTCGATATGACGATCCTCGGAGTATTAGAGGTAAGCCAGAGCGGCGATATCGCCAACTGGATCGTCCCAGGCAAACGCGTACCTGGCATGGGGGGAGCGATGGAACTGGCACAGAAGGCGAAGAAAGTCATGGTCGTCACTACCCATTTGGATAAAAACGGACGCTCCAAGATCGTCAGGGAGTGCTCGCTGCCACTGACCGCTCGTGGCGCAGCGGATTGGATCATCACCGACATGGCTGTCATGGAGGTCAAGTCAGACGGTCTCTATCTGCGCGAGGTGATGTATCCGTACTGTGTAGCGGATGTGATCGGGGCGACAGAAGCAGAACTGAAGATCGAAGGCGAAGTAGCCGTTTTTCGTTAATGAGGTTTTCTTACTATACGGGCAATACCAAATTTCCGCGAGTCAGGAGGAGAACCATGGCAAACTGGCAGACTCTTATTCGGGAGCAGTTGGAAAAGGATCGGGATGAGGCAACAGCGCTGTTGCAGGCATGGGTAAAAAATCCGAGCGTACAGGGCGAGGAAGAATCTATCCAAGAGAGCATTGCGAAAACGCTGGCATCGATGGGCTTGGACGTCGATTTGTGGGTGATGGAGGGGAAGGAGCTCCTATCTCACCCGTACTTTGTGTCCCCGCGTACGGTCTTTACGGGCAGTCCAAACGTAGTTGGGGTATGGAAGGGCGCAGGTGAGGGGCGCTCCCTCATTTTAAACGGTCATGTGGACGTAGTGCCTGCCGGTGACCGGGCACAGTGGAGCGATGATCCGTTCAGTGGAAAAATTGAGGACGGAAAGCTGTACGGACGCGGTGCAACCGACATGAAAGGGGGAAATCTTTCTTCCCTCTTGGCTATTTCGGTCCTGCAGAAGCTCGGTGTAAAGCTGAAAGGCGACGTCATTTTCCAAAGCGTCGTTGAAGAGGAGAGCGGCGGTGCGGGTACCTTGGCGACCATCCTGCGCGGCTACAAGGCAGATGCGGCACTGATACCAGAACCCACGAATATGAAGATTTTCCCGAAGCAGCAAGGCTCGATGTGGTTCCGTCTTTCTGTGAAAGGCCGCTCTGCACATGGGGGAACCCGCTACGAAGGCGTGAGTGCCATCGAAAAGAGCCTGGCTGTCGTGCAAGCAATCGGAAAGCTGGAAAAAGAACGAAACGATCGTTTGGACGATCCGCTCTATGAGAAACTTCCGATTCCTATCCCGATCAACATCGGGGTCATCGAGGGAGGAAAATGGCCCTCTTCTGTTGCCGATCTCGTTAAGCTAGAAGGTCGCATGGGAGTCGCACCAGGAGAACAGATGGAGGATGCAAAGGCAGAGATGACCGCTGCATTGAAGCGACTGGCTGAAGTCGATCCCTGGTTTGCGGAGCAGCCGGTGGAGCTGGAGTGGTATGGAGCGCGATGGGTACCGGGCTCGGTAGCGGAAGACCATCCATTAATGAATATTCTACATCGCCAGTTTGAGGCTGTAACAGGGAAGCGGGCTGTTGTCGAAGCTTCTCCATGGGGAACAGATGGCGGCTTGCTGACGGCGCTCGCCGACACGCCTGCTATCGTCGTAGGCCCTGGAGTTACACAGGTTGCCCATTATCCCAACGAACATATCGTACTCGACGATGTCTTTACGTGCGCAGAGATCTTTGCACTAGCCTTGATTGAATGGTGCGGTGTTGCCGAACAAAATACCCAGAACTAGAGGGAGAGGGATATACATGAGTCCGATCACCACAAAGTTTATTCAACTGAAAACAGCTGTTCCTGGACCAAAATCGCAGGAGATGCTCGCGAAAAAGGAAGCCAATGTTCCACGGGGGCCATCCAATACGACTCCAGCTTTTGTAGCCAAAGCGGAAGGCGCACTCTTGACCGATATCGACGGCAACACCTTCATCGACTTTGCTGGGGCGATCGGCTCCATCAATGCTGGTCACTGCCCGCCCGCTGTGGTCGAGGCGCTCAAGGCACAGCTGGATCAATACATACACACATGCTTCCACGTGATGATGTATGAGCCGTATGTCCAGCTAGCAGAAAAGCTCAATCAAATCACGCCGGGCGACCACGCGAAAAAGACCTTCTTCCTCAATAGCGGAGCAGAAGCAGTCGAGAATGCGGTGAAAATCGCACGCAAATACACAGGGCGCAAGGCAATCATCTCGTTCGAGCGCGGCTTCCACGGACGCACGCTGCTGGCGATGTCGCTGACGAGCAAAGTACGTCCGTACAAATACGAATTCGGGCCGTTTGCTCCTGACACCTACAAAATGACCTACCCGTACTACTATCGTTCTCCATACGATGCATCTCCAGAAGAGACCGATGCAGAGGTATTGCGCCGCTTTGAAGACTTCTTCCTCGCAGAGGTTGCTGCAGACAACGTAGCTGCAATCATCATGGAGCCTGTGCAAGGCGAAGGTGGATTCGTGGTACCATCCAAAACATTTGTCAAAGGCGTCAAGGCGATTTGCGAAAAGTATGGCATTCTCCTGATTGCAGATGAAGTGCAAACCGGATTTGGCCGCACTGGTAAAATGTTTGCGATGGAGCACTATGATGTTGTGCCGGATATCATTACTATGTCCAAGTCCATGGGGGCTGGTATGCCGATCAGTGCGGTGACCGGTCGTGCGGAAATCATGGATGCACCAAACCCGGGTGAAATCGGTGGTACCTATGGAGGCAGCCCGCTCGGTTGTATCGCTGCGTTGAAAGTCATCGAAATGATGGAGCAAGACGGATTCTTGGATCATGCCAATAAAGTGGGCAGCACAATTCTCAAGCGTTTCGAGAAATTCAAACAGCAATTTGCTGAAGTAGGCGATGCTCGCGGACTGGGAGCAATGTGCGCGATCGAGCTTGTGAAGGACAAAGGATCGAAGGAGCCGAATAAAGAGCTGACGGCCAAAATCGTGCAGGCTTGCTATCAAAACGGCTTGGTTGTCATGGCAGCAGGTTTGTACAGCAATGTCATTCGTGTACTGTCGCCACTGGTCATTTCCGATGAGCAGCTGGAAGAAGGCTTGAACGTACTGGAAAGCGTCCTGGCTGAGCTGTGCACACCCAATCACTAATTGGACGGAGGCGGTTGTTTTGAAGAAAAACTGCTTTATTGGCGGGCAATGGGTAGAAGCTTCGGTGTATGCGCCGTTGTATTCTCCATACAGTGGCGAGGAAATTGCTCAAGTACCGCAGGCTGATCCAGAAACGGTGCAAAAGGCGATTGATGCTGCAGAAGAAGCGACAGCAGTCATGAGACGCATGCCTGCCTATCAGCGAGCGGCGATTTTGGAGAAAATGTCTCTGCTCATGGACGAACGCCTGGAGGAGGCTGCGCGGATCATCGCATTGGAAGCGGGAAAGCCGATCAAAACCGCTCGTGGAGAAGTGATTCGGACGATTCAGACGTACAAGTTTGCGGCTGAGGAAGCGAAACGTATTCACGGCGAAACGCTGCCACTGGATGCGGCGATTGGCGGCGAAGGCAGGCTCGCTTACACCGTACGAGAGCCACTGGGCGTGATCGGGGCGATTACTCCTTTCAATTTCCCGATGAATTTGGTTGCCCACAAAGTAGGGCCAGCCCTTGCTGCAGGAAATGCAGTTGTCTTGAAGCCAGCCTCCCAAACACCGTTGTCTGCCTTTTTCCTGGCGGAGATCGCTGAGCAGGCGGGTGCCCCTGCAGGCGCTCTGAACGTCGTCACGGGCAGCGGGGCGTCCGTTGGTGACCTCCTGGTGAAAGACCCGCGCGTGAAAGCGTTGACCTTTACGGGAAGCCCAGCCGTTGGGATCGATATCCGGAATCGGGCAGGACTGAAGCGCGTTACATTGGAGCTCGGATCTAACTCCGCAGTGATTATTGATAAAGATGTCAATGTTGACGAGGTAATCCCACGCTGCATTTTCGGAGCTTTTGCTTACTCCGGTCAAGTGTGCATTTCCGTTCAACGCATTTATGTAGTCAAAGACCGCTTCGAGGAATTCGTAACCAAGTTTGTGGCGGAGACGAAGAAGCTTCGCGGGGGAGATTCCCTGTCGGAAGAGGCGGATTATTCGGCAATGATCAATCCGCGTGAGACAGAGCGGGCAGTGAACTGGATCGAGGAAGCTAAGCAAAATGGCGCACGCGTGGAATGTGGCGGAGAAGTAGTCGATCGCATGCTCCAGCCAACGGTACTGACAGGAGTTCCTGCAGATGCAAAAGTATCCTGCCAAGAAGTTTTCGGTCCAGTAGTTCTGGTCAATGCAGTCGAGTCTGTCCAAGAGGCAATCAGTCTCGTTAACGATTCGCGTTATGGCTTGCAGGCTGGTTTGTATACGAACAACCTGTCGCTCGCACTGCAGGCAGCAGATGAGCTTCATGTTGGCGGTGTGATGATTAACGATATCCCTACCTTCCGTGTGGATCATATGCCATATGGAGGCGTCAAGGAAAGCGGTATGGGGCGTGAAGGGGTCAAGTACGCGATCGAAGAGCTCACGGAGCTGAAGCTGGTTGTCGTCAAGAAATAGTAGAAAGAGTAAAAAGCCTGGTTTCCTGTCACAGAAGTGGAGGAGCCAAGGCTTTTTTCATTGAGCAAGTCGATATCTGCTAACCAGGTCTGGAGCAGAGGGGCGCAGCTAGCTAGTTAGCTGGTAATGTGGCCAACGTTTTCTAGTGCTGGGCTCTTGCGCATGGGAAAGCAGCTATGCTATAGTAATACTTGTTGAAATGTGGAGGGATACCGAAGTGGTCATAACGGGGCGGTCTTGAAAACCGTTAGAGTGAAAGCTCACGCGGGTTCGAATCCTGCTCCCTCCGCCATATATAAGTAGATACACGTTCCGTCAAAAGGCGATTTTGAGAGCCTTGCAGATGGGACGTTTTTTTGTTGTCTGACCTTCAAAAATTAGTTCGATCTCCCTAGCTTCCCATTATTTACTTGTGGAACCAACAGTTGACCAGGAGCATAATGGATTTGTAAGGAAATCTAGTACAAACATTTGGGGAATATGCGGCGGACTAAACAATGCAGAGAGTCGTCGCTATTTTTTTGCCCATTTTAGGCATTGTTGCCTTCATATGCTTGTAGGCAATAGGGATAAAATCGTGTATCTTAAAGACATTCACGTAAGTACTCAACGTACTATCCCTTCTCCAACCAGTATGGGTTGGAGCTTTTTTTGCTTTTTATGAGTGGAATTGATTGGCAAAACCAACGACACAGCTGCTGTGGGTAAGCTTTTTCTGCCGAAAATGCTCGATTGACCGTTATTTTCCTTAAAATCCAGCAAAACCAATGTCGTTGAATAGGTCAGAATGATATATCCTGTACGTAAGGACTCGATTGATTCTTGGGGCCCTGCGGCAGCTTCAAAAATGCAGACGAAGCTGCCGTTTTTTTTATGGAAAAATATCAGAATATAATTGCAATAAAGAAAATTATAGTATAATACAAGAAATGATGCTAGGAGGCGTGTACATGATCGAAGCCAAAAGGGTAAGGAGAAATACGTTGGGTGATATTCTGCGCCGAAGTCACATGCGTTTTCCTGACAAAAAGGCTTTGCAGTTTGAAGAAGAAGTGCTTACCTATCGCGAGCTTGATGGAATCGTCAATCAAGCTGCGCATGCCTTAATAGAAAAGGGATTGAAAAAGGGAGACCGGGCAGCTGTCTTATCGCGCAACTCGATGGACTTTGTGATTCTCAATTTTGCTTTGGCAAAAGCAGGCGTCATCATGGTTCCCATCAATTTCATGCTGAATAAGGAGGATGTGGCTTTTATCCTAGGACACTCGGAAGTAAGTGCGGTCTTCGCATCTCCTGAGTTTCATGAGCTTGCACAGGGCGCGATAGAACAGTCGGGGCTAGCCATTCGGGTGAAGTTGCTTATCTCCAAGCCGGCAGCACAAGTAGAGGAATGGCAGCCCTTCCGTGAGATGCTGGAAGGCGCTGATCAACAGGAGCCGGAAGTCGATCTCGATGACGAGGATGTTGCCCATATTTTGTACACGAGCGGTACCGAGTCCAAGCCAAAAGGGGTCATGCTGACTCATAATAGCATCATATCCGAATACGTAAGTACCATCATCGAAGGCGATATGAAAGAGGACGACGTAGCCGTTCACGCGCTGCCATTATTCCATAGCGCGCAGCTGCACTGCTTTTTAGGGCCATACATATATTTAGGTGGAAGCGGTATCATTCTGGAGCAGGCCACTCCTGCAAGCATGCTGGAAACCGTGGAGACCTTTCAAGCGACGCAGCTGTTTTGCCCGCCAACAGTCTGGATCGCGCTTCTGCGTTCTCCTGATTTTGCTTCGCGTAATCTAAGCTCTCTCAAGAAATGCTACTATGGAGCTGCCATCATGCCCGTTGAGGTGTTAAAAGAGCTCAATCAACGACTGCCAAGCGCACAGTTCTACAACTTTTACGGGCAAACAGAGGTGGCACCACTTGCAACGGTGCTCAAGCCCGGAGAGCAGATCCGTAAAGCTGGATCAGCAGGAAAACCTGCACTCAATGTGGAGACCAGGATCGTGGATGACGAAGGAAACGAAGTGCCCCGAGGCAGCATCGGGGAGATCGTACATCGTACCAGTCACGCCATGATCGGCTACTTCCGTGACCCAGTGAAAACGCAGGCTGCTTTCGAGGGAGGCTGGTTCCACAGCGGGGATCTGGGAATCATGGACGACGAAGGATTTATAACGATCGTGGATCGTAAAAAGGATATGATCAAGTCTGGCGGGGAAAATGTCGCCAGCCGGGAAGTGGAGGAGATGATCTATTTGCATCCAAAGGTATCCGAGGTGGCAGTCATCGGCATTCCACATCCTTACTGGATCGAGGCTGTTACAGCAGTTGTCGTGCCAAAAGCTGGCGAAGCATTGACCGAAGAAGAGATGCTGACCTTCTGCAAGGAACGGCTCTCGGCGTTTAAAGCACCGAAATATATCGTCATTGCGGACAACTTGCCGCGCAACCCGAGCGGAAAGATTCTCAAGCGTGAGCTGCGGTTGCGCTATGACGTTCTCGCTTCTCAGCAGTAAGTCGATAGCCGTATAAAACGAAACAGCCCGCTCTCGGACGATTGCAACGAGGAGCGGGCTGTTTCGTTCTATTTCACTGTGGATACCGTAGGGTGCTCTGGATGAATGACATCAAAGCGATATCCTTTCGACTTTAAAAAGGTAATGACTTCCGGTAGTGCCTGAGCTGTGGGAGCCTTCGTGCTGGAATCGTGCATCAGGACGACGATTTCTTTTTGGTTCTTCACTTGCTGCTTGATATTGGAGAGAGCTGCTTGAGCGGTGTATTGATTGCTTCTAGCATCGCCGTTTGTTATATTCCAGTCGATAAAGGTATACTTGCGCTTGTTGGCTTCCGCCTTGATGGACTTCATAACGGGATTCGTCTTATTGTAGAGCTTTGGATCCTGATATTTGAGGCTGACTGTGTTGGAACTTCCACCAGGGTAGCGGAAGAGAGCGGGCTTGATCCCGGTGGCTTTTTCGATCAGCTGATTTCCTTTTTCCAAGTCAGCAAAGAAGGCTTCCATGCTTTTGTACACGATACGGTAATCATGGGAGTAAGTATGGCCACCGATCGCATGTCCCTCGGCAAGCGTGCGCTTGAGGATGGCTTCGTGACCAGGAACATTGCGTCCTACAATAAAGAAGGTTGCCTTCACATCAAATTTTTTTAAAATATCGAGCACTTGTGGTGTCACCACAGACGGTCCGTCATCGAAAGTCAGGTAAGCGACTTTATCGGTAGCGGTTGGCGTCGCAGGAGACTTTGGCGCAGCTGGCGGTTTGGCAGCAGGCTGTGTCGACTCCAGAGGCTTTGTCACAGGCGGCTTTGGTACAGGTTGTGACGGCTTTGCAGGTGTGGTCGTTCCCCCTGTTGCTGGCTTGGACGGCGCAGGTGGAGTATTCGTTTGCGCAGGCTTAGGTGCCGCAGGTGTAGCTGGATCGGATTGGGCAGGAGGCTGACTTGTTTGGGCTGCAGCTGGTCTGCTCACAATCGGCAAGAGAGGCTGATAGGGCTCCTCCCCATAAATAAGGAAAGACTTGCGCGTTTCTTGAAAGGTCGTCAGCTGTGCGGAGTAGGACGCTTCTATATCTTGCGGGCTTTTTTCCTGCTCCAGACTTTGACTGATTTTGTCCGTTCCCATGATTTGGACAAATAGCGGAATTTCATTCGCGCTGGTTTTGGGGACGGGAAAATGACTGAGCTGTCTAGCGTATGCCAAAGCGTACATGCCTGTCTTGGCTGGGTTAAAAAGATGCGGATCGGTAATTTGCATGCGAACTCCGCCAGCGGATTCTTTGTTTACAGGGAAGAACATGACACCTGGCAGGAGGCTTGCGTTCAGGAGATCAGCATACTTGCTCGCATCGATTCCCTCAGCGCCGATCCAGGAATAAGATTCTTCCACACGCAGGGCGGTTCCTGCCCCAATGCCGGTAGCCAGGGAACTGTACACAGAAGGGAGAGTCGGCAAATCTGGCGTGCTATGTTTCCAGGCTAGACCCGTTTCCTGGTACAGCATGGATCGCGTATACCCCTGCATAGGGACAACGGTTAGATCAGCACCGACATTTCGGTTAAAGTATAAAGCAAGCTCACCGATCGTCATGCCATGAGCGAGTGGCAGGATATCAGGGCTAATATAGGAATGATAGGCAGGTTCGAGAACGGGTCCATCGACGATACGCCCTCCAAGAGGATTGGGGCGATCCAGAACGATGACTGGCTTGCCGAGACGCTTCGCGGCAGACATGCAGTCATACAGATTCGTAATGTATGGGTTTGTTCGGGCACCGCTATCCTGTACGTCTACTAGCAAGACATCCAGCTTGTCGAAGACTTCTTTACTGGGCTCGCGATGGGCAGCGTTCATGCTGAAAACGGGAATGCCGTATACCGGATGCGTGCTGACTCCTACTTCAGAGGTGATCGGCTGCTTTCCATCCAGACCGTTTTCTGGAGAAAAGAGAGCTACTAGGCTAACCGTGCGATCTCGTCTGAGCATATCGATGGTGCTGACTCCTTGGCTGTTGATTCCCGTTTGATTGGTGAGGAGCCCCACTTTTTTGCCTTCCAGCAAAGAATGAAATTGCTCGAATAGAACATCACTTCCCAATTGAATGGCAGTAGTGTTCGCAGAGCTTCCGCCAGGCGGAATCATGCAAAAAATGAGTGCGAGGATGAGGAGCGGAATTAATTTTTTCATCGGCATTGCCTCTTTCAAAGGAAAAATTTCGTCGCTGTATGTCCATTGTAACGGTTTTTTGGGGAAAGATGGTTTCATTTTTGTAACAATTTGAAAATAGTTCGAAAGTATCCATTTCTTCCCTGCTTATTTTCATAGAATCCAGCATGAAACATAGAATGATTAGCTTGCAACGGTCTACTTCCTATAGTAGATTAAGAACCGTGTGAATCTTTATTGAAATGGAGTGGACGAAATGCTTAAAAAATTAGCCTCGCTTGTACTGGCTATTGCGCTTGTACCAGTGGCAGCTTTTTCTGCATCCGCAGCTTCTGCGCCAGCTGCCATTAAAGTGGAATACAACCAGAAGGCAATTGTATTTCCTGACCAAAAACCTGTCATTCGAGACAGCCGCACCTTGGTGCCAATCCGACCAATCGCAGAGAGCCTTGGCTTCGATGTAGACTGGAACGAGCAAACGAGAACGGTAACGATCAACAAAGGTACGAGTAATGTCCGACTGGTTGTTACACAAAAAATCGCCAAGAAAAACGGACAAACCATCAATTTGGATGTACCTGCACAAATTATCAACCAGCGGACGATGGTGCCTGTACGTTTTATCGCGGAAGCCTTGAGCTATAACGTGAATTGGAACCAAGCGACTCAAACTGTTCTGATTACGGACGAGCAAGCTACTCAATCGAATGCGACCGAAGAGCCCAAAGACAACAGCGCCACACAAAAGCCGGCAGCAAATGAAACTGCAGTCAAGTTGATTGATCGTACTACGATCAAAGGAAGAACATTTACGATTGCTACAATTGGTTTGTATCGTGTAAGCGGGAACGTCGAACCAGGTAGTGAAGTAGTGGTTACGCTGGAGGACAATACCTTTGAAGTAGATGTAAATGCGGATGGATCCTTTGAGTTTAACAAAGATACCTATGATGGAATTCGCAATTTCACGCTGAAGGCAGAAAAAGATGGAAAAGTCGATACCTATGAAGGCGAGTTTGTAAGCAATTCGTAAGGAATTGGCAAAGGAATCCCCCTACGATTTGTGAGTAAGAACACCTCCTGCACATCACACTATGGGCAAGGAGGTGTTTTTTGTTGAAACGAATTCAAGTGGGAATCTGCGCTTCCATGATGCTCGCCGGTTTGCTTGCAGGCTGTTCGCCAAACAAAGAACAGGGATCGGAGGATTTGAACGGAAATCAGGCGAAGTACGAATCGTACGGGATCAACTATCGCAATGACAATGCCGGGCTGGATAAAGGCCCAGCGGCGATGATTAGCCAAAAATACGTACACCAGCGCGAGCCACATCTCGTTTCCAGGCTGGAAAGACACGCCGAGAAGATACCGGGAGTAGTCGACATCAAAGTGCTGGCGTATAAAGATACACTCCTCGTGGGGGTACTGCCGATCGATACGCCGAAGCCCGATGAGGTCAATCCACACCCCAGCATTCCCTATACGAAAGGCAAGATCATTCGCAACGACAACGGCCACACGGATGCCCTGCAAAAACGGGTAGTGGACAGAATGCGCGTTCGTTTGCAGACCGAATCCCAGTACAATATTATGTACGTGTCCACGAGTCGGGCTTTGTACGATCGGATCGCTGATCTGCACGAGCGGATTATCCGTAAAGAGCCGGTGAGCCACGAAGAGTTTCAAGTTTTGATCAACGACATTGGATACACGATCAAGGGCTACAATTTGGTCGACTGACAAAGCACCACCTGGATTGTCCGGGTGGGCTTTTTGGCGTTTGCACTCCCGAGGCAGGAAATACAGCAATAAAGGGGAAATAACAAAAGAAGAGAGAAGGAGAACGGCAAGGAGTGCAATGTATGAAAACACCGCAGGTCTCGATCACAAAAATAACCCCTCCCACCCCAAAACCATACGTGCTAAGGCGTCCAACTTTGGCGAAAAAGCTTCGTCTGATGGATCACGTCCCGTTTTGCGTCGTGCACGCAGCCACTGGCTACGGAAAGACCATGGCAGTTGCTACGTTTTTACATGATGCCGCGAGGGAAACGTGCTGGTATTTCTTGTCCGAGGTGGATCAAGTGTTGTCCGCATTTCTGTACGGGCTGGTGGAGAGCGTGCGGCGTGTATTGCCTCACTTTGGTGAATCGCTGATGCAAAAGCTGACCGAAGAGACCGAAGCGCTTGAGCCACATCGGTTGGCAGAGTTGTTCGTTCGGGAATGGATGCAGCTGCAGGCGCATTCTGACTACTTTGTTGTTTTAGATGGGTTTCAGTTTATTCCAAAGGACAGTCCAGTTGACGTGTTCGTTCGAAAGCTTGCTGGACAGCTCCCCCATCGCTTCAAGCTGGTGGTTTTATCTCGAACCCGTCTGACGTGGACAGAGATGGAGCTATGGAAAACGCGAGGGGATTGCTTGGAAGTGGATACAGCCGATTTGACGTTTTCCAGGGATGACAGCGAAGCCTTTTTTCAGGATGAGTACGACGTCTGGCTCTCGGACGAGGAGTGGAGCCGCGTGGAGCAGGTTTCACGCGGCTGGGTGCTCTCGCTACGTTTCTTGGGAGATAAAATGGCGATGGGGACCTCCGTTTCCGAAAGCTTACGGGACTTGTCGCGGTTGGTTCACTTGCTGGACGCGGAGGTATGGAGTCAGCTGGACGGCTCCTTACAGACCTTTTTAATGAAATGCGCTGTGCTGGAACAGTTTGAAGAGGAGGATTGCCGCCAAGTCCTCGGAAATGAAGGCGTAAAGAATCTGAGAGAGGCGCACGATGGCAATCTGTTCATTTCCGTGGATGCACAAGGGCGGCATTTCTTCCATCCGCTCTTCCACCGGCTGCTTGCAAGTAAGCTGGCTTCCCATAGTGACCTGTATTTGGAAGTGAACGAAGCGGCTGCCCTTTGGTATCGACGAAAAGGGGAAGACGGGAAAGCCTTCGAGCATTTGCAGCTGGCAGAAAAATGGGATGTGCTGGGAGAGTGGCTCTATCAGGCATCCGAGCGATTACTGATGGACGGAAAGCTCGATGTTTTGTATCACTGGATCACGCTTTTGCCCGACACGATCAAAGAGGAAAAGCATTGGCTGTGGTTTTATCAGGCTGAGGTAGAACGTTACCGCTGCCACTACGTAAATGCATTTGGGTCGTACCAGCATTTTATCGACCTAAGCCAGACCAAGCATGATCTAATCGGTCAATGCCGAGGCCTGGAGGGCATGGCACGTGTACACCTCGACAGCGTTCAGGGCGGAGATCGTGCGGAGACCTTGCTGAAGCAGGCGATTGAGCTTCTTCCTCCGGCGGAACAAGGGCAGGAAACGGCTCCTAGACTGTACCGGGTGCTTGCCGAGATATACACCAATCGCGGGGACGCAAAACAGGCTGCAGAATGGTATGGAAAAAGCCAAGAGCTGGAGCAGTTGACAGAGGTGGAGCTCGAATCACGGCTACTGTTTCGCACCGGGCGACTGCAATCCTCCATCCAACTGCTGGAGAACAAGTCTTTGGACGAGAGAAAGAAGCACCCGAAGCTGACACGTTCGTACCGGGAGACTTCCCTTCTTCTTTCGTTTGTGTACGCCTTGAACGGAGACTGGGAGCGCGGCTGGCAAGCGGCTGAAACGGCGATTGAGCTGGGCAGAGCGGCGAACTCTCCTTTTGTGGAAGCGAACGGCTACGTCCGAAAAGCGCATGCCGCTCTGATCAGCCAGCAGCTCCCAGCGGAAGAAATTCGCCTGCTGTACGAAAAAGGGCTGCGCATGATGGAGGAGCTGCAGTCCACGCGTGGAAAATCGGAAACGCTCCTGGGACTCACATTGCTGTACGGCAGGGAAAAAGCACTTGATCTCGCCTTGCAATACGGCGAGCGAGGCAAGCAGGAGACGGACGCGATGCGAGACGACTGGCTCAACAGCTTGGTTCGTATGGCGATCGGGATTGCTTATGCGACCTATGGAAAGGACAGAGAGGCTCAAGAGGTCTTCGCCGATTGTGTGGAGCGGCTGAGCAAATGCGGTGACAGCTATGGTGTCGTTACCAGTCAGCTGTGGATCAGCTATCTGGCCTATCGCAACAAAGAATGGGACAAATTCGTACCCGCCATGACCCAAGCCTTGTCACTCATGCAGTCTGGCGAGTATCACTTCTTGCTGAGACGTCCGACGATGCTTACACCTCAGGACGTCCAGCAGCTGATGCCCGTGCTCATCGAAGCGGAGCGGCGCCAAGTATCACCGGATTACGTTTCACAGCTGCTGAACGATCTCGGACTGCAAAACGTGACGTTCCACCCCGGCTACACACTGCGCATACAAACACTAGGGCAATTCCGTGTATGGCTTGGGGAAAACGAACTGAGTGAAAAAGCATGGCAGCGCGGTACTGCCAAGCTGTTGTTTCAGCTCCTGCTCACCAAACGGCAGCATCTGCTCGCTCGAGAGGAGATTATGAACCGCCTGTGGGCAGACAGTGACGAGGAGTCGGCGATCCGGGACTTCAAGGTTGCATTAAATGCTTTGAATAAAGCGCTGGAGCCGAACCGAGCAGCAAGAGCCGAAACATTTTTCATCCAAAGGCACGGCAGCTCCTACGGATTTAACCTCGCTTCCGGCTATCACATCGATGTCGAAGAATTCGAGAAGCTCGTCACGCTAGGTTTCGCTGAAGCAGACCCCGTGCAGGCGGCGATTTTGCTCGAAAAAGGGCTAGGGTATTACCAGGGGGACTATCTGCCGGAATGCCGCTACGACGACTGGTGTGTAGAGGAAAGAGAGCGGCTGCAAGCCTTGTTCCTACGGGGAGCCGAGAGACTGGCGAAAATCAGGCTGGAGGAGAATCGCCTGGAAGGGGTGATCCGCTGGTGCGAGGCCATCCTGAAGGTAGATGACTGCTGGGAGGAAGCCTACCGCCTGCTGATGACAGCCTACTACCGATTGAATAATCGCAAGCAGGCTATTCGATGGTACGAAAAATGTGTGGCCAAGCTTCAGGAGCAGCTGGGGGTTGCGCCCATGCTTGCTACGCAGGAAACGTATCAAAAGATCATGACCCAGTAAGACCGCCTCGACGCGGTCTTTTTTCTTGTACAGTAAGAATTTATAAGATTCTTATCCAGTATAAGTGCAACTAAGACTGCGTCAAAAGGCTTGGAGCAGCCAAGTTTTCTAATACAAATAACGTGGTAAGACATAAGGCGGGACTCTCTTGACAAAACTAGGAAGGCAAATTACACTGTTTTTGTACTGACTAGTCAGTTCAAAAAACGAAAGGAGATGGGAGTGATGGCCTCATCCAAAAAAGACCAGATTGCGCAGGGAGCTTTGACTGCGTTTGCTCAGTACGGCTTCAGTGAAACTTCGATGGACACGATCGCAGAAGTCTCGCAGGTTGCTAAAGGGACGCTGTACTACCACTTTTCCACCAAGGAGGAGCTGTTTTTATACGTCATCGAAAAAGGCGTGAAGATGCTGATTTACCATGTAGACAGTGTCATGCAAAAGGAAGATCTATCACTGGAAGACCGCATGATGAGTGTGTTGGATGAGCATCTTCGCTTCTTTTCCGAAAATCAGGAGCTTTGCTTCTTATTGCTGAGCTTCTTTACGGGTGACGAACAACGAGATCAGTTGGTCGGAAGTCTGTTGACCGGGTATTTTACCACCATGGAGACCTACATGACCGATTTGCAGCAAAAAGGATATATTCGAGCAGATGTGGAGATACGGACTTTGGCTTCGGCTCTGTTTGGCATGATCGGATTCACCGTTTTGCGCAAACAGTTTCGGAAGGAGCCGCTAAATACGGATGCAGTTCGGGAGACGCTGCGGACGATGCTGGCGGGTATCTTGGATAAGCGTTGCTAATCTACAAGAAATACACATACACAAAAGAGGGGAAAACAGATGAACAAGCGTGCATGGATCGGGGTGGCTGGCTTTGCGGCCGGCATCGCAGTATTGGGAACCGTATTATTTGGACCGGGAGTAGGAAACGTCTCCGGGCAGCGAGCGGATAAAATAGCAGGTGTCATTGAGGGAACCGAAGTCGACTTGTCCTTTAAAATGGGGGGCTCCATCGAGCAATTGTCCCTCGCCGAGGGCGATGAGGTCAAGGCAGGGCAGCTGGTTGCCACGCTGAACAGTGAGGAGCTTTTGGCAAAGAAAGAACAGGCAGAGGCAGCCTATCGTCTGGCGCAAGTAAAGCTGGAGCAGGCGAAAAAGGGAGTGTCTCTGACGGATAGCTCGAGCGATGCACAGGTGGATCAGGCAAGCGCGCAAGTAAACTCCGCTGCTGCTCAATTGGCTGCAAACAAAAATGGTGCGCGGGCTGAAGAGGTCGCTCAGCTGAAAGCGAAGGTACAGGCTACAGCTACAGCGAAGCAGATCGCGGCAACCAACCTGGAGCGGATGAAAAAGCTGTTTGCAGAAGGGGCTGTCCCCCAAGTAAAAGTGGAGGAAGCCGACATGCAGTATCAACAAGCGACTGCAGAGAACAAAGCGGCTGTAGAGTCGCTGAATATGGCACAGTCGGGAGCCAGACGCGAACAGGTAGATGCAGCACAGGCCCAGCTGGATCAAGCGAAAGCGGCGTACAATCAGGCGGTAGCAGCGCGCGGACAGGTCGGCTTGAAAGAGCTGGATGTGAAATCTGCAGAAGCGGGTGTCCAGCAGGCAAAAGGGGCTTTGGCGGAGATCGAAGCGTATTTGAACAACACGAAGCTGACTGCGCCTGTTGACGGTGTCGTGAAATCGGTAGCGGTTCAAAAAGGCGAATTGGTCGCACAGGGCTTTACCGTGTTGACCATTCAGTCCAAAGCAGATAACTATGTGAAGTTTTACGTGGATGAGTACAGCCTGTCCGCTGTAAAAGCGGGAGATACCGTGAAATTGTACGTACCGGCATTGAAACGGGAAGTGGATGCAAAAGTCGTTACGGTTGCCCCTGCTGCGGATTTTGCGGTGAAAAAAGCGACACAGGAATTAGGGGATCGAGATATTCGTTCCTTCCAGGTGAAACTGATCGTGGATGATACAGAGCTGCGTCCGGGCCTGACGGTCGAGTGGAACGTTGAAGGGGCTGGTAACGGTGAGTAACTTCTACCGCCTCTTCTGGACAGAATGGCAAAACCTTTTTACCAATAAAACAATTCGGAACATCATCTTCATCGTTCCATTGATGTATTTGACCTTGTTTGGCTTTTTGTACAGTGAGAAAAAGGTCATGCATATCCCGACGGTCATGGTGGATGCGGATCAAACAGAGCTGAGCCGGGAGCTGTACCGTGCATTTGAGGTCGATCAGACCTTTCAGATCACTTCCATTGTCGGGACCGAGGAGGAAGCGATGCGGCTGATTGACCAGGGGCAGGCAAACGTCGCCTTGATCATCCCGGCAGAATTGGAAAAGAACGTGAAGGCGGGACGAGCAGCAGAAGTACTGACGGTTATCGACGGTAGCAACATGATGATCTCCAACACGGCTGTAAGGACTGCCAGTACCGTAGTTAAGACGGTCTCAGCCGGTGCTACCCTCAAAAAGCTGGAGGCAAAAGGGGGTTGGGGAGAAGGGGGGAAAAACCTGTACACAGGGATCGATTACCGCTATCGGGTCCTTTACAATCCGACCTTTAGCTACATGTCCTTCATGGTCTTCGGGTTGGCAGGAACCGTTCTGCAGCAGGTGCTGTTTCTCGGCATTGCGATCTCCGTGACGCAACAAAAAGAAGCGGGAACCTGGCGAAGCACGATGGAGAAGAACAGCTTTTGGTCAATAGCAATAAGCAAGCTGCTCCCTTATTTTCTGGCAGGAACACTCAATATGTTTATCGGGTTTACGCTGTTGCTGAAGGTATTTGGCATCCCGTACTACGGTAGCACGGTCAATCTCATGCTCATCGCAAGTGCCTTCAATTTGGCGGTCCTGTCGATCGGCTTTGCGATTTCCTTTTTCTCCAAAGACCAGCTGCAGGCAACCCAAATGGCTATGCTCATTGCGGTTCCGTCCTTTATGCTTTCCGGATTTACGTGGCCGTTCATGTCTATGCCAGCTGGAGTGGCTGCGATTGGAAAATCTTTACCGCTTACCTATTTTTTACATGGAACCAGAGAAATTTTAACGAAGGGACACGGGCTGTCCCAAGTCACGTCTGATCTCCTGATTTTATGCTTCATGTCCGCGCTGGGCCTGTTCGCAGCCTATGTGATCTACCTGGTGCAGACAAGGAAAAAAACGGAAAAAGTGGGCGAGTCGGCAACGGTTTAAGAAGGGGAAAAAGGAAAAGAATCTCTTGTGTTGTAAAGAATCTATCCTATATACTTACTTAAAAAAGGCAGATTTTCAACGCAAGGGGGACATTATGTCAGCGACTCATCTGAAACAATTGTGCGAAGAGACGTACACCAAGTTGAAAAAGGTAAGCATGGAAGTGGAACGCTATTTGAACCAGGTGACCTTATCCAGCCTAGTTTCCCAGTCCGGTGATAAGGAAGAGTACGAATCTTACTATCGGACCTATCTTTCTGACCTGCGCCATTTACTTGTATACTGCGAAAATGCGTACGACAGGCTAGGGGTTTCCCTTCGCCGAGCACGATTCAATGAGGAGTTTGCCGAAGAAGTTTTGTATCAGGTCTACCATACCTGTGTCAATAACTTCTACTACCCCAAAGGCGAGGTCTATGACGAAGACGGTCGCTATTCCTATACCGGACAAGACGCTATTATTTTCCGCAAACAGGTCACCCCTGAGCTGCAGCAGCTGACGCTATCTCTGTCCAAGGTATTTGAGCAAATGCGAGATGATCTGCAATATTACGAAACGGATTATATCACCAAAAAACGGATGCAGAAGGAGCAAGCACAGGCATAAGTGCGAGCTGACTGCAAAAAAAATGGATAGAGGTTCAGTCATCAACTGAATCTCTATCCATTTCTGTTTATCTGGCTATTGCTTTGAGCGCTTGAGGCGAAGGGAAGTAACCGGACTTACACGCCTACGGGCTGACGGATGTGCAGCATGCGCTCGTCCACCTGGCGAAGCATGTTGCTGAGCGCTCCTTCCTCGATATGGGAGACGGCAGCGAAGTTATGATAGTCGACATGATAACCAATCATCCCAAGGGTGCCCTCGGCAATTTGTTTTTCGATGACCGCATCCATGCCTTTGCCAACCAATTCTTTCGCCGTTTCCCGAGTCGTTGTAAACACCATGGCCTGCTTGCCCGCGAGCAAACCGACAGGACCTTTTTCCTCGTAATGAAAAGCAAAGCCATCTGTAAAGACGCGGTCGATATATCCTTTTAAAATGGCAGGGGTTGACCACCACCATACGGGATAGATCATAACGAGCAGATCCGATTCGGAGATGATGGTTTGTTCTTCGAGAATATCGGGAGAAGCGCTACCTTGCTCAACCAGCTTCATATCCTCTGAACGAAACACCGGCTGAAAGTTCATCTTGTACAGATCGCGCAGCTTGTACTCGATATTTTGCTTCTCCAGCGCTTGGGTAACATGGGATAGAATCGCGTGACAAAAGCTGGATTCACCTTCATGGGCAAACAGGATGCAAGCCTTCATATCTCATCCTCCTCCAAAAGTTCCTTCATTCAAAACCAAAGCGAAGACGCAGTAAAAATTTGTTGAGGAGGCCGCCAAAAGTTGGTGGGGTTTGCTCGGATTGGGCTGGCTCCGTATGCAGCTGTCTTAATGTTCGATTGACGTCGATCATCCCATATCCGTACAGCTGGTCATGTCCAGGTGGCCCCAGATCGAGGGCAGAGCTGCGAATGAGCTCCATCACGTCATGGGATTTCATATCCGGATGCACGGAGCGTACGAGCGCTGCCAGCGCGGCTACATGTGGACATGCCATGGACGTCCCGGACAGGGAGGCATAGTCGCTGTAAATGTAGGTGCTGGGGATATCGACCCCGGGTGCTGCAACGTCTACATAGTCCCCAAAATTGGAGAAATCGGCGCGTTCCTTCAGGTGATCAACGGCAGCAACGGAAAGCACTTCGTCATAGGCAGCAGGGTAGCTCGGCTGATCAGATGCGTCGTTTCCGGA
This sequence comes from Brevibacillus centrosporus, assembly GCF_046622605.1. Lineage (NCBI taxonomy): Bacteria > Bacillati > Bacillota > Bacilli > Caryophanales > Paenibacillaceae > Brevibacillus > Brevibacillus centrosporus. The sequence continues at coordinate 2,254,700 of NZ_CP176856.1, forward strand.
AGCCGCGACCAGCACGACATTGTTGTCGTAGGCGTACTTGCACGCTTCCTTCAGAGCGGCTGAGGATGTGTAGTTACCTACGCTCAGGTTAATGACATCGGCACCGTGATCCGTTGCCCAGTAAATGCCTTGCGCGATGTCTACAGCCGAGCCTGAGCCGTCAGCACCGATCGCTTTGACGGGCATCAGCTTGCTTTTCCAGGTCATCCCGGCAATGCCGTCCTTGTTGTTTGTTTTGGCCGCAATCACTCCGGAGACATGTGTACCGTGACCATTGTCATCCTGAGGCTTATTGCTGCCGTCAAGAACGTTGTAGCCCTCTACGAGCTTGCCTTCAAACTCTGGGTGCTCCATGTCTACCCCTGTATCGACAACAGCAACAATGACGTCACTGCTGCCTTCACTGACATCCCAGCTCTGTTCCATTCCAATCAGCGGGAGGTTCCACTGGTACTCCGTATAGTAGGGATCGTTCGGCGTTCTGTTCGGAAGCAGAAGAAAGTTTGGCTCCGCAAAAACGGAGTCCGGATGCTCGGCCAGCTTCTTCATCAACTGCTTGGTAGTGAGGCTGCGTGATTTGATGATGATGAATTTGTCAAAGTCCCGTTTGATTTTGGCATCGAGGGAAGCGACCATTTTGTCTATCGTTTTCTGATCAGGGCGCGGTGAAAAGCGAACAACGACTTCATGCTCGATATAATGGCTCCGATCGCGAGGGTTGTGATGCAGCGTCTGAATGTGGCTGCGCTTCTCCAAGCCTCGGCGTATGTCTTTTACTTGTTCGATGTAGTTGATCCTCGGGATACTGGCATTCAGTGAAGTGACCCGAGGATGGGGCTCGCGCATTTCCTGCTCTGCATTTTGCTGCATGCGATAGGGAACGACGACGAGCCCGACCAAAGCGACCGCGACGACAATCGGGGCAAAGCGCAAAATAATCACTCCCTCATGTGCTTATGGATATAGCCTGCACACCGAGAGAGTGATTATGAAGGTAAAAGCTTACATTCGATTGTTTAGAGGTCGTGGAGCAGAAGAGGGGGTGGGGGTAGGACGCAGAGAACGGCGTGGAAGCTTCCAGCCCCGATAGACAGAAACCATTCTGCACCCGATGATAGCAGAGAACAATGCATACAGCTCTGGAATTGATGTCGCCCATTTTAAGCCGACCGCGACACCAGCCACCATGGCCCAAACCGCATAGATTTCTTCCTTGAACACGAGTGGCTTACGTCCTGCAAGCACATCGCGGATAATCCCGCCGCCGATACCGGTCAAAACAGCAGCGACGATCGTTGCGCTGAGGGGATAATTCATTTGAGTTGCATACATCGCCCCCTGAATCGCAAAAGCGGAAAGCCCGACAGCATCGAAAAACAGTCCCCATCGGTTCCAATAGCCAATATATTTGTGGGGGAGGACAAAGACGATGAGCATAGATACAAGTGCGATAGTAAACAATGTGCCTTGATTCCAAAAAGCAGTAAGCGGGATTCCCAGCAAGATGTTGCGCAAAATTCCTCCACCAAAAGCGGTAGCCATCCCCAAGACGATAACCCCGAGAAGATCGTATTCTTCCTCCATCGCGATGACAGCGCCGCTGATCACGAATGCGACCGTTCCAATAATATTAAACCATTCCCAAGACATGCTTTTTCCTACATCCTTCCTACTAAATCAGCCCTAGTTGTAATAATCCATGATGAATGCCGTCCTCATCGACGTGCCGGGTAATGCGGTTCGCAAATGGTTTGAGCTCCTCGTGGGCATTCCCCATCGCGATTCCCATTCCGACATAGGCGAGCATCTCTTTGTCGTTCAGTCCGTCTCCAAACGCGACAGCTTCGTCCGGGCTGTAGCCAAAATGGCGCAGGGCAGCTTCAATGCCTTTTGCCTTCGAACCGTTAGGCGGCAAGACGTCCAGAACTTGCTTGTGCCAGCGTACATAGGAAACCTCATGGAAACGATCGACATACGGCTCCTCTTCATCCGCATTGCAATAAAGAAATGCTTGATAAATAGGTGCTTCCGCCCAGTAGCGGTGACGATGAGCCGGAGCAGGCAGGCGCAAGGAATCAAACGATTCGATGACGTACGGATGATCGCTGACGTTTGCATAGCAGCTGTCTGCACTGAGGAACACCATGGGATGCTGGTTTCCGTCTGCCATTCCCTCAAGCTTCGCCAAAGTCTCTGTAGAAAAAGGCGTGTGTGCGATCACGTTGCCTTTACTTACCACATAAGAGCCGTTAAAGCTGACAAAGGTATCGATGCCCAGCTGATTAGCGATGTTCGACAAGTGATAAGGCGAACGCCCCGTGGCAATGGCAATCTGGACGCCTTTATCCTTCAGGCGCTGCACGGCTTCGAAGGTTGCTGCAGGTATGGCATGCTTCGTATTGAGCAGGGTACCGTCAATGTCAAAAAAGACAATTTTATACGCCATTTTCTTTCCTCTCCACTCTTTCTCTGTATAATCCAAGAACCAGGAAAATCGTGCCTGATCCAAAAGATTTGATCGTAAAAAATAGAAAAGGGAATGTCGGAAAAAAGACATTCCACCTTCACTTTGCTATTAGAATACAGCCAGTTCAGTATCGCTGTCAAATACGTGGCATTTGGACAAATCCATTCCCAGTTTTACCTTCATACGGGGCTTCAGGCCTTCTCTGGCATCTACACGAGCAACCATTTGTGTCTGGGCTATATTATGGAAATAAACGTACAGCTCCGAGCCCATATTTTCGACGACATCCACATCTGCTTCAAGGAAGCTGTCAAATGGATTCGCTTCGATAAATTGCGCGTCACTGTACAGGTCTTCGGGGCGGATGCCGAAAATGACGCTTTTGTTAACATAGCCTCGCTCACGCAGTTGTTTGGCCTTGTCTGTCGGGAAGGTCACGATCAGCTGATCAGATTCGAAAAATAGCTGGCCCTCTCGTTCGACGACACTGCCCTTCACGAAGTTCATCGCAGGGGAGCCGATGAAGCTGGCGACAAACAGATTTAGCGGATGATTATAAATTTCAGTCGGTGTCGCTACCTGTTGGATGAGTCCATCTTTCATGACAACGATACGATCTCCCATCGTCATGGCCTCTGTCTGATCATGAGTAACGTAGATGATCGTGGTGTTCAGGCGCTGGTGGAGCTTCAAAATTTCCGTGCGCATTTGAACCCGCAGCTTGGCATCCAGGTTGGACAGCGGTTCATCCATGAGAAAAACCTGTGGCTCACGCACGATTGCACGGCCCAATGCTACCCGCTGGCGTTGACCACCGGACAGCGCTTTTGGCTTGCGGTCGAGCAAGTGGGAAATATCGAGGATACGTGCAGCATCCTGAATGCGTGCATCGATATCCGATTTGGAAAATTTGCGCAGCTTCAGCCCGAAAGCCATGTTCTCATACACATTCATGTGAGGATAGAGGGCATAGCTTTGGAATACCATGGCGATATCCCGATCTTTTGGGGCGACGTCGTTGACGCGTTTTTCTCCGATGTACATGTCGCCTTCCGATATTTCCTCCAAGCCAGCAATCATGCGCAGGGTCGTCGATTTCCCGCATCCAGACGGACCGACGAGGACGAGGAATTCCCGATCCTGAATTTCCAGATGAAAGTTATCTACTGCGGTTACGTTGTTGCCGTATTTTTTGTAAATGTGGTTTAAGGTTACTTTTGCCATAATCGTGGATACCTCCCAAGCAGCGTGAAGACAATCATGGATGAGGTTCTACCACAAGGGTACCAAGTCATGGCAGATGGCTCCACGGTAAAATTGCACGAATTGTTTGGTCAATTTTGCCGAAAAAGCAGCAATAGCCGGAAAAGGATGGCATGTGGAAACTGTCGCGGGTCAAGTCCCGTTTGCTCTGTCAGCTTGTCCAAGCGGTAGAGAAGGGTATTGCGATGCACATACAGCTGGCGGGCCGTATCGCTGATGTTCCACTGGCAGTGAAACAGCGTCTCCAGTGTCTCGATCTGTTCTGCGTTTAAGGTATGAGCGGTGATGAAGGGAGGAAGGCTGCGCAAAAGCTCGAGTCTCGTCTCGGATGGCAAGGCTGCTGCCCATTGCTCTAACGGATATTGCCAGGAGCCGGCAACCATGGTCCGAGGACGAAAAGTGGTCAAGGCGTGGGACAGGGAGAGAAGCTCTTGCAGCGCTTTTCCGAGCAAAAGCGGCGTCGAGATCGTTCTGCTCACCAAAAGGCGGACATGCTCCATCTGCTCGGTCGAAACGAGATCATGCAGCCCGGATGCCCACTCCAGTAAATCTTCCGGATCGTTTTGATTTCCAAGGATGGAGATGGGGACGAGAAGCAAATAATAGGAGCGACCAAGCGGGATTCCAAGAAAAGAGGAATCCTCTCCTTTGAAAAAGTCTTGGAGCAAGGGCTGGAGGGTTTGCCACTCAAATACGCTCTCCCATCTGGAATGCTCCATGAGAAAAACAGCGCGCGGCTCACGCCAGGACCAAAGCTGTTCGAGGCGAGCTGGGGGAGAGATCGGTGAGCCATGACAAATGCTATGTAACCAGGCGGAGACCTGATTGATTACGGATCCGCCTGTTCTAGTGGCTTGCGGGGTGAAAAAAAGACGGAGCAAAGCCCTTGCTGATTCATGCCAGGAGAGACTCTCAATGAAAATAAGCCAAACCGCGCCCGAGTCGTCCTCCGTAATGGCCGAAAGCTCCCACCCGCGCTCTTGGTGCTCAAGCAGGAGCTGGTCGACAGATACACGAGAGGTCTGAACACAAATAATAGGCAAACCAGTTTCTTGACGAATCTGTTCAGCGTAGTTCATCCATTGTTCCATGCAAGCGCTCTCTCCTCGCCCTTTTCTTGCATTATACCTCAGTCAAGGGCGAGCGTGGCAGAAGCTTCCTGCATAGAAGTGGCGAAGGGTGCATTTTGTCCGTGGGGGAAATAGGCTGAGCCTGCCATGGTGTGCAGGGTGATTTCCGGCCGCGAACGCAAGCGGATATTGAGCCCAGTCTGCCCCAGACCTTCACTGATGTAAAAAGGGCGCCCATCCACGTGATGCAGCCCCACTACCATGTTCAGCTTAGGCAGCTTTCCCATTTTCGCGAGGTGAAACGGGCGCGGCCAGTGAATCTGCCCTCCGTGGAAGTGACCGGAAAGCAAGTAGTCGTACGAGTAGTCCTTCATGTGCAGGACCACGTTTGGATCATGGGTGAGCACCAGTCTTGCCCCTGTCATGGGTACGTGCTCAAAAGACTTGCCTAGCTTGCAGTGTCCTGTTGAGAAGTTGTCTACTCCGATGATGTGCAGTGGGTTTCCGCGATGGGAAACCGTTACATGCTGGTTGATGAGTACCTTGCAGCCAATGCGCTCTAGCTCCGTTTTCAGGAGGGCGAGCTTGGAGGCTGGCAGTACGTAATCGTGATTGCCGAAAACGACGTAGGTGCCGAGAGCAGGCTGCAGCGTCATCACCGTTTTCACATAGTGAATCGCCTTCGGAATGTTTTTTTGACGGTCTAACAGATCTCCGGTGATCGCAATGAGATCGAGCTGACGATCGGAAAAATCTTCGACGACTCTGGATGCTTCCACAGAGATATTTTCCATGTGCAAATCAGATAAGTGCAAGATAGACAACGGCTCCCAATCCGCGGGATCAGGGAGTCTGCGGGAAGGCTGAAGCGGGACGGATACATAATTGGTATGAACGTCAAATGTATTGCGGTAAGCGCGAATGAATAACAGGGCGATAGCTACGGCAAGGAACAACCATATCATTTCCGGGTGCCATCTCCTTCTTGGGTGTGAGTACCGCTCATTATACTAGATTTGCACGATCTTCGAATAAGTAGGTTACTGGCAGAAGGAATTTACGAAGAAGTGCAGAAATATTATGAAAGTTGAATGAAAAAGAATCCATTGGAGTCTAGGAGAGTGAAAGTATGAACGTGGAAAAAATTCCGGCTACGGAAGGCCGGTTTAACCTGGGCAATTACGACGAAGTCTACGCGAACTTTGATTGGGCTGAAGTGGAAAAACAATTCTCTTGGCACGAGACAGGAAAAGTAAACATGGCGTACGAAGCCATTGACCGCCATGTATTGACTGATCGTAAAGACAAAACCGCTCTCATATACAGTGATTTGACTCGGGATGAAACGTACACGTATGCACAGCTTAGCGAGCTGTCCAATAAATTCGGGAACGTCCTGCGCGGGCTGGGAATTGCAAAAGGAGACCGCGTATTCGTCTTCATGCCTCGTACGCCAGAGCTTTATGTAAGCGTTTTAGGGACGTTAAAAGTAGGAGCAATCGTAGGGCCTCTGTTCGAGGCGTTCATGGAAGCAGCTGTGCGCGATCGTCTGGAAAACAGTGAAGCTGTTGCGATCATCACCACACCTGCGCTGCTGCCTCGCATTCCGGTGAACGAACTGCCTGCTTTGAAGCACGTAATCGTTGTAGGCTCCAAAGACGAGCTGCCAGAAGGACAAATCAGCTTCGAAGCAGCGATGGCAGAAGCCTCCTCCGATTTTGAAATCGAATGGGTGGATCGTGAAGACGGAATGATCCTGCATTATACGTCTGGATCTACGGGGAAACCCAAAGGTGTCTTGCACGTGCACAATGCCATGATCCAGCACTATCAAACAGGAAAATGGGTACTGGATCTGCAGGAGGACGACATCTACTGGTGCACAGCCGATCCAGGCTGGGTAACGGGTACTGCCTACGGGATCTTTGCCCCTTGGCTGAATGGTGTGACAAACGTTGTCCGCGGGGGACGTTTCACACCGGAATCCTGGTACGAAACGGTAGAAAAGTACAAAGTCAGCGTTTGGTACAGCGCACCGACTTCCTTCCGTATGCTGATGGGAGCAGGGGATGAGCTGGTCAAAAAATACGATTTCTCCAACCTGCGTCACGTTTTGAGCGTCGGTGAACCACTCAATCCAGAGGTTGTGTATTGGGGCATGCGTGTATTCAACCATCGCATTCACGATACATGGTGGATGACGGAGACAGGTGGCCAGTTGATCTGTAACTACAAATCCATGGCGATCAAGCCTGGCTCGATGGGCAAACCGATTCCGGGTGTCTACGCATCCATCATCGACGACCAAGGCAATGAGCTGCCGCCAAACCGCATGGGGAATTTGGCTGTCAAAGTCGGCTGGCCAGCAATGATGCGTCAAATCTGGAACAACCCTGCGAAATATCAGGAGTATTTCCACATCCCGGGCTGGTACGTTTCTGGCGACTCTGCCTACAAGGATGAAGAAGGTTATTTCTGGTTCCAAGGACGTATTGATGATGTGATCAATACATCGGGTGAGCGCGTTGGCCCGTTTGAGGTAGAAAGCAAGCTGGTCGAGCATCCAGCTGTAGCGGAAGCAGGTGTGATCGGTAAACCGGACCCTGTTCGTGGGGAAATCATCAAAGCTTTCATCGCGCTGCGTGCCGGTTATGAGCCTACCGATGAACTGATGGAGGAAATCCGCAAGTTTGTGAAGGAAGGTCTGGCTGCGCATGCTGCGCCGCGTGAGATCGAATTCCGCGACAAGCTGCCGAAGACGCGCTCCGGTAAAATCATGCGCCGCGTCTTGAAAGCATGGGAGCTGGGCTTGCCGACAGGCGACCTGTCTACCATGGAAGACTAATAACAGAACAAGCAAAAACCATCTCCTATCAACAGGTAGATGGTTTTTTTTCGCTAATGCTCGTGTCCCTGACAAGTATGCGCGTGATTGTGCGCTTCATGGTCCTTCTGATGAGGGCTTTCTTCACAATGAAGTCGGTCGTGCTGGACGGAAGAATTCTCGATTTGGATCGTCGCGTGCGTGATCCCAAAATCATGCTCCAATACCTGGAGAGCCTGTGCCAATATCGGATAGCTAGGCAAATCGTCCGCTGCGATTAAATGGCAGGTGAGGGATTCGAAGCCGGAAGTAACGGTCCACACATGCAAGTCATGTACCGCAGTGACACCTTCCAGCTGCTGCAGCCTTCCTGCGATTTCGGTGGTGTCAAGTCGGCTTGGGGCTCCTTCCAGTAGGATATGGACGGATTCCTTCGTAACCCGCCAAGCGCTGAGCATGATGAGGATGGCGACGACTACACTGATCAGGGGATCGGCGATATACCAGCCAAATGACCACATCAAAATTCCGCCAAGAATAGCGCCGATGGAACCCAGCATGTCACCGAGGACGTGCAGATAGGCGCTTCTGACATTCATATTTTCCTTGTAGTCTCCACGCATGAGGACAAAGGCAGCTGCGACGTTCGCCAACAACCCGACAGTCGCAATGATAATCATGGTTCCACTGGCGACCTCAGGCGGTGCGAGGAGGCGCTGGTAGGCTTCCCAGATGATGATCAGGGAAATCACGACGAGCGTGACACCGTTGATCAAGGCAGCCAAAATTTCAAAGCGGTGCATCCCAAACGTCTTCTGGGCAGATGGTGGGCGCGAAGCAAAGTGAAGGGCAATCAAGCTGAGCAAAAGAGCCGAGGCGTCGCTGAGCATATGGCCTGCATCGGATAGGAGCGCCAAGCTGTTCGTGAAGAAGCCTCCGATAATTTCTACAATCAAAAAAAGCGTGATGATGCAGAGGGATACAAGCAGAGCCTTTTTGCTGGCACCTCTGCCATGGTGATGGTGACTATGATCATGAGAGTGATCGTGATGGTGGTGTCCCATACATCGTGCCTCCTATAGAAACAGTTTCCGTGCGAAGAAAGTCTACAATTTCGTTTGTCAGTATAGCCGCGTCATGGCCAACGCCGCCCATCAAGGCAGACAGCCGGTTGCGCTGCCACGGCAATCCCAGAAAAAACAGTCCGGGAACTGGGGAGACGCCTTTTTGATGGAAAGGGCGGCCTAGCTCGTTGCATGCACCGGGTACGTCCAGCCATGCATAGTTGGGGCGATAGCCCGTTGCCCAAATGATCGTTGAAAAGTCAGCGGTGCTGCCATCTTCAAAAGCAGCGGTACAGCCTGACAGGGATACGGTTCGTGGTGCTATTTTTAGTTTGCCTGCACGTTGCAGCTGCCGAAGCTCTTTTTTGTATCCGAAAATGGGGTCAGGCAATGAGCGGTAAAGCCTTCCGAGCCAGGAAGAGGAAGGAGCGGTGAGCACGCCCAGTGAGCGAAGGTAATAAAAAATAGTTTTACCCAATATGGAAAGCGGCAGATGGGTTCGTGACTGCCCGATGGATAAAAAAACGGAATGCTCTTGAGCCAGCTCAGTCGCGATTTGGATGCCTGAATTCCCTCCGCCAACAACAAGTACGGTGCCTGGGTCGACCTGCCGCCCATTTCGAAAGGTGGCCGTATGCCATTGCGCGATCTCCTTCCCAGCTTGGGCATGCAGAGAAGGCCAATACGGCTCTTGAAAAGGACCAGTCGCGACAACTACCGACCGTGCGCGAAAAACCTGTTCCTGCGTGTGCACCTGATAGCTCCCTCCCTGGTTTTCTAGGCGCAGGACTTCCACACCTAGCCGGATGGGGAATGAATGGTAGTGGGCATACATTTCCAAATAATGAGCCGCTTCATTTTTGTCTGGAAATCCATGTCGATCTCCGGGAAAGGGGAGTCCAGGCAAATCATTAAAAGCACGTGGAGTGAAAAGGACCAAAGAGTCGTAACGTTCGCGCCAGCTTGTACCGACACGATCATTTTTTTCCAGAATGACAAAGGAAAGCTTACGTCGCTGAAGGTAGTACCCGATGGATAACCCCGCTTGGCCTGCGCCAATCACGATCACGTCGTAGTCAGTCATGTGTATCTCCTCTTTCTTGACTGTATTTTCCTAAATCATACCAGATACAATACAATATTCAAGTAATCATTTGAATGTTTATTTGAACAGCAAAAAAAGCCGTCACGCAAAAGACAACGGCTTTTCGGAATGAAAGTGAAACACTAGCTAGCGGTACGAGAATAAGCACGGTGTGGCGATAGATCTCCACGATGCCGAACATACAATGGTCCCCAAGAAGGGTTGGCATCGTGCATCGTTTTCAGCAAGGCAGTCATACGGGGAAAGGCATCGGAAATGGGGACTTCACCCGCAATGGATGACGTGACCGCAGCCGCGACGACATGTGCGGCATACATGCCTGAAACGACGCAATCGTGAACAGCTTGTGATTCGGACAAATGTGTGCGGATATCCTGAACGATTTTTTCATCGTGATTCTGCCAGTTTTGAATTTGGCCGAGGGCATGCCCCTCCAGACTATTTAATCGTGCATTGGTAATGGTGCGAGCGACAATCGCCGCTGACTTTTTGGCAGTCTCTACATCTAAGGAGGTCCTTCCGAGAAGAATTCCTGAGTGGTCTTTATCTGTTTCTTCCTCTAAGGCTTCCGCCCACTCGGTGGCATTGTCGAACTGGAGGAGGCGAACGGTCTCGGCGGCTAGGTAGCCTCGAAGAATATCTGCTGGGTGAGGATCGTTTTGTGGACCCGTGTTGCGCAAAGTGGGCACACCCGTGTATGCCTTGTTCAATCCGCGGAAATAACCGATCAAACCGATGCCTGCGGCCGGGCCTGTATTTAAAATGCCGAGGACATCCGAGGCGGTCTCATCGATACGCAGTGCCCAGTAGTTGGCTAAAGTAGAATTGGACAGCTCATCAGCCAAAGCGTCGTAAACATGATGCTGCAGCTCGGCGAGCAATCCTTTGTCCGCGTGCAGGATGTCATGTCCGGCTGTCTCGTGGCCAAGCGCTGACCACGCCAACAAACCATGCCGAGCGTTGGCCGGAGGGAGGTTGACAATTCCTGTTTTGATGTCAAAATGGGCGGCAGCTTCAGCCGTCCAGGTATAGGGTCCAAACTGGGGGCGTCCCCATTTCACGAGAGGAGCGATCAGGCTTTCATCTGGTGGCTTGATTCCTTTCCTGTCTTCCTCACTTAAAAAGCCGTCGTACAAATCGCTGACTACTTCCTGAAAGGCATCAGTTGCTTCACGTTCGTACGCTTCACTGTTTTGGAGAATGGCGTGGGCAATATCCAAAAACAACCCTGCCTCCCGTTCTATTCGAGGATCGCGGCTAAGCATGCTGTTAAATCCAGCCTCGGAAAGCTTGTCCACGGCTAGCATAAACGGTTCATAAACATGTACGCGATAAAGCGGCGGGAGGGTGTCGGCAGCATCTTGCAAACGCCCGTACAGAGAGTGGTACTCGGCAGGATCTGCTGGACCCGTGTTTTCGTCCATGGCAGCGGACGTGACGTCGTCCATGCAGGCTAACAGATTGCGGAAATCAGGATGGTTCATGCGTGACGCCTCCATTCGTCTAGAGAGTAGGTGCTCCGGACACGGTTACGTCAAATCATGTGAGCGGCTTTTTGGGGGACCCACCTCCTTTCCGGATGGACGAGAGTTGGTACTTCTATTATAAAGGATTGGAACTGGAATAAAAAGGATGGAAGGATAGGTGATTGGAAGCAATTCTTGCTTGCCTGATGTAGGGCGCTTGTCCCGTAGAGAGACAATCGAAACACAAAAAACTGGGAATCTTTTCATAGCGTGCTGTCTTCGGTACAATAAAAGTGAGAATAAGAATTATTATCATATGATGCGGAAGGTCGTGCGTACATGAATCGGGAATGGTCAATGTATTTAGCAAAACAATACGGCATCTCTATCGAAGACGATCTTTCGCAGACAAAAGGTGAGTATACGGTACAGGATCTAATCGAACAGAAGGTGCAAATGAGGGAGTTTTTAGAAGCGCAGAGCAGTCAGATGAATCATATAGCTTTAGCTGTCACTGGCACGCTGTTTGCCAAGCGTTATTCAGTCCTTAGCATGGGAGTGTTCGATGCGCTTATCCGCTATCAGATTATTTTGGATACCTCGCCTCAGCATACGTTTATTACGCGAAAAGACGGAGGAGAAATGGGGATTGTTCTTCCTGAAACGGCGGTAAAGCTGTTGAGCGAGCTATCCGACCATGAAGTCGAGGTCTTCCTGTCTTCTTTTGTGTACAAGCACCTGACTCCGTTGTTTCAGAGGGTGTCCGAGGTGTCGAGAAGCAAGACGACACATCTGTTTTCGCAGATTTCGTATAATACCGCACAGAAGGCTTTGCAGCTGAAAATGGACATTCCCGAAAAAGCGTTGCAGATCGATCGGCAATGGAAGACATTACTAGAGGTTCCTGCTGGCTGTGACCGAACGAAAAAGAATCCACTTGCCATGGAGTTTCGCCTCTATCACCCGTCAGATGGAAGCAGTCCCTATTATATCCGCAAGCACTGTTGTCTCGCTTACATCGTACGTGGCGGCGATAAGAGCCGGGTTTGTGATTCATGTCCTCTGCTTACGGACGAAGAAAGAGACTGATTACGGCTGACGGCTCATGGCAGCTATGCGAAAGAACCCGTTTCATACCCCAGTGGAGGTAGTGGAGGTAGTGAACTGGAGGAAGCGGGGTTGAAAAGAAAATGGTTGTATGTTTGTCCTGAAATGAATATAATTCGAAATAATTACGATTTAGAGAGGGGAAGCTCGAGTTGCTTACGAAGCTGCGCCATTTTTTCCTGGAGATTATTGGTGCTCTTATTCTGGGACTGGGAGCCGTCTGGTTGACCACGATCGGCAAAAAGGACTGGTTTGCTGGTGGGCAATGGGAATGGTCGCCGCGTTGGCTGGACGTCAAAACGTTTTTTCTGAGTATCGTCTTGGAAGCCATCCCGTTTGTTTTGCTCGGGGTATTCTTTTCTGCTTTCATCCAGACGTTTGTCACAGAAGAGCAGGTTCGGCGCTGGACCCCCAAGCATCCGCTGATAGCGCTTCCCTTTGGAGCGTTGCTTGGATTTTTATTCCCGGTCTGCGAATGTGCCATCATACCGGTTGTACGTCGATTGATTCAAAAAGGCATGCCGCTGCATGTAGGGATCACATTTTTACTAGCAGGCCCCATCGTCAATCCAGTCGTTATGTCCTCTACATACATTGCTTTTACCAGACAGCCTGATATGGCGTTCCATCGAGCGGCAGCAGCTTTTGTCGTTGCGATCTTGATAGGTGCTCTCGTTTATCTGTTTGTGCGTAAAAATCCTTTACGTCTAGGCATGGAGTCGCAAATCCGTCATGAGGCAGCGCATTCAGAAGCGATCAGAGGGAAGCTGTCTGCCACCTTTGGCCACGCCATCGATGAATTTTTTGACATGGGGAAATATTTGCTGCTGGGTGCCTTTATCAGTGCCATTCTTCAAGTGTACGTAAGCAGGGAGACGCTTGTTGAAGTCGGACAGGCGCCGTATGCTTCTCATCTGGTCATGATGGGTATGGCGTATCTCTTTTCTTTATGCTCCGAGGCAGACGCCTTTATCGCCGCGTCCTTTTCCCAGTCCTTTCATAGTGGGTCCCTATTAGCGTTTCTTGTTTTTGGTCCCATGCTCGATATGAAAACGACACTCATGCTTCTTGGATCATTTCGCTTCGGATTCGTGGTAAAACTGGTAGCGGCCGTTACCATGCTCGTATTTGCCGTCACGGTATTCTGGCCCATTTAGGAGGGGTGAAGGTGAATCAAGCAGCAGTGAAACGTCACTATTTTTTGCGCAGCCTCATTCTCATCGGATTTACTTTGTTATTGGCACAGCTAGTCGCAACCGATAGGCTGAACCACTACCTGGCCCCTCGCTTGCACGTATTCAGCTACGTGACGCTGGCCATTTTGATTCTGCTGACATTGGTCAGTCTGCGTCAGGCGTATCTGGGAGTAAACGCGTATGAGTGCGATTGCGAGGATGCGCACAAGCTGCCGCGCACTTGGTGGCGCTCCGCACTCGTTTACGGAATGTTTGCATTGCCGTTGGTAATGGGCTTTTTGATGCCGGATCAAATCCTGGGAAGTGACGTCGCCGAAAAAAGAGGGATTACGCTGCTTAGCAATGATGTGAGGAAGCTGGCAGAGGTAACAGGTTCAGGAAATACAGCCGCAAAGAGCGAGACGGTGGCTCCCCCAGCTGATTGGGAACCACAGTCGAAAGCGCAGCTACCTGCAAACAAGGAAACGAGTCAAGCGCCATCCTCCGTGGAGGAAACGCCTGTGAAATTGCCAAAGCTGACGGATGAACAGATTCGTCAAAAGTTTACAAACACGGGATTTGGAGACTTTTATACCGACTTGGCCGTTACGTTGTATAAACAGCCCATCATCCAGCTGAACGACAAGGTATTTTTAGATGGATTGACGACGATGGAGCTGTACGCAAAGGATTTTGCGGGTAAAGAGATTGAGACATTTGGCTTCGTTTATCGACAGCCCGATTTTACCTCCCAACAATTTGTAGTCGCCCGTTTCTCCGTCACATGCTGCACAGCAGATGCTAGTGTGTTTGGCGTGCTGGTGGAAGACGGGCAGGCGAGCAAATGGGCAAAGGACAGCTGGGTAAAAGTACGAGGTAAGCTGGAGGCGAGAAGTGTGGACGGGTATGACATGCTAGTCCTTCGGGCGAGCAAAGTCGAGCAAGCCAAGGCGCCAAAAGATCCGTATGTGTATTACAATTATGATCTACCAGAATCGAATGGATGAGCGTACACAACCAATTCAGCTGACCGCGTCTACCGAGTCAGCTGAATTCTTTTTTTGCTTCATAACGACAGAGAAGCTCATAAGGCCGCAAGCGAAAAGCTTCATAAGGCAAGTAGTTGGGCTCCAGTGCATCGAGCAATCTACTCCTGAAATGGGGGCGGGTAATCCAGGCTTCCGCATTTTCTTTGGTAATGTTCTTGAATACGACCTCTGAGGTCTCGCCTTCAGCTGGCTGCAGCTCTCCACTGAGATACTCGCCACGGAAGACTACACAGAGAATGCCTGAGGTGACATTTTGGTAGATGCCTGTCATCCCGATCAGCCGTACGGTCGCACCGGTTTCCTCCGCAATTTCGCGATGCAAAGCTTCTTCGAGGGTTTCGCCTTCCTCGACTTGCCCACCTGGCATTTCGAGTGTGTCAGGGCGATGGAAATTGCGAACAAGTAATACTTCCCCATCCTGATTGGTGATGAAACCGCTGACTGCAGTAATGTGCCGAGGAGTCTGTGATCCTTTTTGCGAATGCGTAGTAGATGTCAAAAAGTCTTGAGTGAAGTCCAGATACAACTCACCTAATTCTTTACGCTTGCTCATTGCCTTGGTGTGCAAGTCACTCTGTTTGATCATTCGCTCGATTTGTTCGTAGTGCTCCATGCTGTCGTATTCCCATATGGCAACGATCTCGTCTTTGGATTCATTGACCCAGCGCCCGACCAATCTGGCTCCATGCTGAATTTGATTCGGGTACAGATACATGTGAAAAAAATCGGTGAAAACCTCTAGCACCTCTGGGCTGATACGATACGTTTTTCTACGGTAGATCAAGTGCGTCCCTCCCTTATCTCCTATGATTTTCCTTTTACTTCCATAGGGGAACCGTGAAATCCTCCAGGCAATCAAACCATTGTGCGTGACACAAAAACGCTGACGCTCTTTTTTGAACGTCAGCGTTTCCGCTTTTCTTATGCTTCGCCGATGTGGATCTTTCTTCTCGCCACCATCTTGCTGATCATGCCGTGGCGAGGGGAGAACAGGAAAGCCAGGAAAAAGAGCAGCCCAGCTACCGCTGTCATCGCGCCAGCAATCGAACTGTCCAGCCAAGAGGCGAAAAAGTAGCCAATGATGGCGGAGAGGACACCGACAGCCATGCTGATAAAGAGCATGATGTGGAGACGGTCCGTCAGCAGGTAGGCCGTAGCGCTCGGAACCACCAGCATCGCGACGACCAGAATCGCGCCAACACTTTCGAAAGCAGCGACTGTCGTCAGGGAGACGAGTGTCATCAGAAGGTAGTGGAAAAGGACAACAGGAATCCCGATGGCAGCAGCGAGCGCAGGGTCAAAAGCGCACAGCTTGAATTGCTTGAAAAACAATCCGATGATGAGAAGGCTGAACAAAAACACGCCTCCTACCCCCCACAGAGCACGCGGTCCCATGTCCATTCCGCCAAACTGCCAGGTGTCCCATGGAACATAGGCAATCTCCCCGTACAAAACGCAATCCAGATCTAGATCGACCTGCTGGGTGTACAGGGAAACCAGCACGACCCCGACAGAGAAGAGGGCGGTAAAGGTAACGCCTATGGCAGCGTCTGATTTGACCCCGCTTTGATGCAGCATCTGAACGATGAAGACCGTGATCAAGCCAATGATGGCAGCCCCCATGAGCATAGGCAGGATTTCCCGGCTTCCGCTGAAAAGGAAGGCGAGTACGATACCAGGGAGGATGGCATGGCTGATCGCATCACCGAGCATGGCCATTCGGCGCAAGATGAGGAAGCAGCCGAGAAACCCGCAAGAGGCAGCCACGAGTGACCCGGTTAGAATGATCCAGAACGAGTTCATAGCGAGAGCCCTCCTTGTTTGGAAGGGTGAAGAAGGTGAGAAACGCTGTGATGGTCGGACAGCCTCGGAGTCAAATCGTAGGCGTTCAGCTGCGCGAGCATGAGTGACAGCGTTGCGTCCGACAGCTGAGGGGCCAATTCCTCTTGGTTTACATCAATCTCCAGGCTGTGGTATTGGTTCTGGTTCATATGATACAAATCCCAAAGACGCTGATTCAGCACGAGCCGGTGAGCTTCCTTCAGTCCTTCAGGCGTGAAGGTCCACAGTGTTTCCACTTCCGTACGTGAACGCTCTGAGACGAAAGCTAGCTTTTGTAAATCGTACAGAGCTTTGCGAACAGCTGTGGCCCGTTTTCCGCATTTCTGTGCCAGTTGTTCCGCTCCAAAACCGTGATACACGCTGGTAGGGCGGCTTTTTGTCTGTTCCTCCAAACGCTCGTACAAGGCTTGCATGACATCCTCGCGCAGGACTTTTTTACGCATGCGCAAGAAACGAGCCATCCGGGCTAGCACGCCACGGCGAGGGGAGAACAATAGGGAAAACAGGAAGAAGGCGGTAGCGGATAGCACAATGGTCGGACCTGTTGGCAAATTTTCCTGCTGGGTACTGATCAAGGTTCCGAGTACGCCGCTCAAGGCTCCAAAGAATCCGGACAGCAACACCATTTTGCTGAGCTTATCTGTCCAATAGCGGGCTGTGACAGCAGGAGCAATCAGCATGGCGGCTACCAGCACGACCCCAACGGCTTGCAGGCCAATGACGACAGACATAAGCAGCATCAGCATGAGCAGACCATCGAGCAAGCCCATAGGGAAGCCCAGTCCGCGCCCAAAGCCGGGGTCAAAGGAGAGCAGGGTAAATTCTTTGAACAAAAGGGCAGTGATGACAATCAGGACAGCCGCAACGAGCATGATCGTAATGACATCGGTAAAAACAAGAGAAGCTGCCTGCCCAAACAGGAACTTATCCAGACCGCTCTGATTTCCGCTTGCGCTGTGCTGGATGTGAGTCAAGAGCACGATCCCGACCCCGAAAAAGACAGAGAGGGTGAGGGCAAGAGAGGTATCTTCCTTGATTCGTGTATGGCGCGAAATGGCCGTGATGCAGTAGGTGGCTAAAAGTCCAGCGACACCCGCTCCGATCAGAAAGAGACCGATGGACTTGGAACCTGTGAGCAAATAGACGAGGCAGACCCCAGGCAAAGCGGCATGGGCGAGGGCATCGCCTACCAGAGACCGCCCTCGCAGGAAAGCAAAGCAACCGAGAACGCCGCTGCTAATTCCGAGCAACACGCAACCCATGAGGACCCACTGTGTATTGGGATCCTGCAATGCAAGCCAAATATTCATTGCGCGGATGCCTCCTCCGTTGCAGCAGAGCCGGTCAGCAGTACCTGATTGCCCAAGACATGCAGCCGGCCGCCATAGGTCTTCTGCAAATTTTCAGGGGTAAAGGCCTCGTGGGTGGGGCCAGCCGCGATCACACGACGATTGAGCAGGATGGTCCAGTCAAAGTATTCTTCCACTGTTTGCAGGTCATGATGGACGACGAGAACGGTTTTTTTCTGCTGCTTTAGCTCGTTGAGGAGCTGAATGATGGCCCTCTCGGTGGCAGCATCTACTCCAGCAAATGGTTCATCCATGAAGTACAATTGTGCCTCTTGAGCCAATGCGCGTGCCAGAAATACCCGCTGCTGCTGACCGCCGGATAGCTGGCTGATTTGCCGGTTTGCGTAGTCTGCCATTCCTACCTTTGACAGGCACTCCAAGGCAAAGTCGCGGTCCGCTTTTCCAGGGCGACGAAACCAGCCCAGTCTTCCGTATCTACCCATCAAAACGACATCCAGCGCATCCGTGGGGAAATCCCAATCCACGGATTCACGCTGAGGGACGTATCCGACTAGCTTTCGCTGCTGCTTGTAAGGCTTCCCGTATATTTCGGTTTCACCCGAAGCGATGGGGATCAGACCCTGTACCGCTTTGATAAATGTGGATTTCCCCGCACCGTTTGGCCCGATAATGCCAATGAGCTTGCCCTCAGGCACTTCTATGTGCACGCTTCTTAGCACAGGCTTCTTCTGATAGGCAACCGTCAAGTCTTTGACCACCAAGGGAGCTTTTTGCGATGTCATTGTCATACCAAAACCCTTCCTTTCTCCGCGTTGTCTATTTCAACGCCCCAACGATTGTATCGACGTTGTGCTTCACCATACCCAGGTAATTGCCCTCTGGAGTTCCAGGCGCTCCCATGGCATCCGAGAACAATTCACCGCCGATCGAGACTGAGTGGTTTTTGGCGGCAGCCCCTTGAACGACTGCTTCGATCGAGCGTTTCGGGACGGAAGACTCGACGAAGACGGCTTTAATTCGGCGATCGACGAGGGTGTCAACGAGCTTCTGTACATCCTTGAGCCCATACTCGGATGCGGTGCTGATGCCTTGCAAACCAAGTACCTCCACTTCGTAGGCACGACCAAAATATTGGAAGGCATCATGAGCGGTAACCAGTACCCGCTGTTCCTTCGGGATGGAAGCCAGCTGCGCTTTTGCATAGGCGTCGAGCTCCTTTAGCTCTGCCAAATACTTCT
Source organism: Brevibacillus centrosporus (assembly GCF_046622605.1). Lineage (NCBI taxonomy): Bacteria > Bacillati > Bacillota > Bacilli > Caryophanales > Paenibacillaceae > Brevibacillus > Brevibacillus centrosporus. The sequence continues at coordinate 2,273,680 of NZ_CP176856.1, forward strand.
CAGCATTCGCCGAATAATCAGCTTGGTGGGCGGCGTCAAATGCGATCAGATCATCCCGGACCTGCTCGACCGCTTTCATCCACAAGGAGACGTCGAACCAGACGTGAGGGTCAGGATTATCAGGGGAAGCGGGATCAGCCAGCAAATCTTCCTTTGTCAATTTGGCAGTAACGGGCTTCACTGGTTTTGTCTTTCCGATTTTCTCGAAGATTTCGACCATTTTTCCTTCGAGGTGCAGTCCAGAGTAAAAGATGATATCAGCTTGATCGATTCGTTTGATGTCGCCTTCTGATGCTTTGTATAAATGCGGGTCGACGCCTGCGCCCATCAGCTGGGTCACTTCGACGTGCTCACCACCTACTTGCTTGACGATGTCAGCGACCATGCCAGTCGTTGCCGTAACCTTCCAGGCACCGTTTCCTTCCTCAGGTGCAGTACTCCCCGAGCAACCGGCAAATACGAGTGTAGTACCCAGAATGAGACTAAACAGTCCTTTTTTCCAACGTGTAAAGTATGTAGACATCAAGTTTGTCTCCCTTCAATTCTTTTTAGTTTATGCATGAATGTTTCCTTGGGGCAACTTTAGCACATAATGATTCCTTGATGCAACAGTATTCGCTTATCACAAAAATGTTTCCTTTGCGCAAAATTTTAGGTGACGAATCTGCTGTTTTTGTGAATCAGCATATGCAAAAGGCAGGTGAGTGTGTCACCTGCCCATTTAGCTCCTATTCACGTGCGATGAGATGATGCCTTACAGCGTAAGCGGCGAGCTGCACCCGGTTTGCTAGCTGCAGCTTGTCCAAAATGTTTTTCACATGATTTTTTACCGTGTTTTCCGCGATGATGAGTGTCTCGCTGATTTCTCGATTGGTTTTCCCCGCTCCGACGTACATCACGATTTCTCGCTCACGAGGGGTGAGGATCTCGGGTCCTGTGCCTGTCGGTTGATCTTCTTGACGGAAGCGGTGGAGGAGCCGGTTTGCCATTTCACGGGAAAGCTCGCTGTCTTCTCCCAGTAAAGCATGCAAGTAATTGATCCAGTCGTCTGGCTCCAGATTTTTTAGCAAATACCCCTGCGCGCCAAACTGGATCGCGGTGATCAGGTCGCCGACATCATCAGAAACACTTAAAATAACGACTTTAATGTGGGGATATGCTTTTTTGACTTCGCGCGTGGCTTCCAGCCCGCTCCACTTTGGCATATTGATATCCATAAGCACGAGATCCGGCTGCAGCTCTCCACATAAGTGGAAAGCCTGCTCGCCGTTTTCAGCCTCGCCGATCACTTCAAAAGAAGGGTCAGGGTCGAGCAAGCTGCGTATGGCGGATCGTGCCATCGGATGGTCGTCTGCGATTAATACTCGATAGCCGTTCATTTGGCAAAACCTCCAGTGTGAGATGTCAAAGTAATGATGGTGCCGCCACTAGAGCGTGTGCAAATATCCAGTGAGGCCTGCAGCTGCCTCGCGCGGTCCTTCATCATGGACAAGCCGTATTTCTTTGATGTTTCACTGAGCCCAGACAAGCCGATACCATCATCCTCGATGGCAAGTGTCCAGCCCCGCGGTTCGTTTGTCGTGAGCTGAATCCAGGCGTGCTTTGCTTGCGCATGCTTCCGGATGTTGGCAAAGGCTTCCTGGATGATCCCAAAAAGCTGAACCTCCTCAGCTGGTGTATAGAAGTTTTCCTTTATTTGCAGCTGCGGGGTAACATCGACACCGGATAGCGCACTCCATTGCGTCAGCCATTTTTCCAGGCGCTGCTCCAGGCTGCCTTCCTCCGGGAGAGAGCGCAGGTTAAAAATAGCTTGGCGCACATGATTGTCTATGGCGGAAACGGCGACGCGAGCATCGTCGAGCTGGCCCTGCTTCAATTTGACATTCAAAAAAAACAGAGATTGGGCAATCCCGTCGTGCAGCTCGCGAGCGAGACGCTCTCTTTCTTCGTAAACCGCTCGCCGGGCTTGTTCTTCCACGATTTTCGCGTTCATTCGTTCGATGGTTCTAAACATCCAGGTGGCAAACAAAAAGGACAGGAGCAGGGTCAGCAGGGTGATATATACGTTGCCAGTCTCCATGGACATGTAGGGCAGCAAAAAGTCATGCCGGACAAACTCAAAGCCACCAATGATGATGGTGGGGATCAGAACAGTCAACCAGTAAAAAATGCGGTAGCTCATTGTGGCAATCCCTTCCTTACCTGTATCAATCAATCCTAGTATACCGAAGCAGGCGGCTGGATGATATACTCGGTATCAGAGCAAGCGTCAGGAGCAGGAGGGAGAACATTGGGTAAAGTGGCAACAGCGTTAACGATAGCAGGTTCCGACAGCGGTGGAGGAGCAGGGATTCAGGCGGATCTAAAGACCTTTCATCAGCTGGGTGTTTACGGAATGAGTGCAATAACAGCCGTAACGGCTCAAAATACATTAGGGGTAGCAGGCGTTTATCCACTTTCTGTGGAGGCCGTATCCATGCAAATTCGCGAAGTCCTGCGAGATATTGGGGCGGATGCAGCCAAGACAGGGATGCTGTTTGATGCCGCCATCATTTCGGCCGTGGCAGAGGAAGTGAAAGCATTCGGTATTCAAAAGCTGGTGGTTGATCCTGTCATGGTGGCAAAAGGCGGTGCCAAGCTATTGCTTGATGAAGCGATCGTAGCCTTGCAAAAGCATTTGCTGCCGGTATCCGAAGTCGTGACCCCGAATCTGCCAGAGGCGGAGTGCTTGACAGGCATGCAAATTCGCACACCAGAAGACATGCGAGAGGGCGCCCGAGCGATTCACGCACTCGGAGTACGGAATGTGCTGATGAAAGGCGGACATCTGGAGGGAGACATCGTCGTCGATATGCTGTTCGATGGACAAGCCTTTTACGAGATTTCCCATGAGCGGATACAGACGCGACATACCCATGGGACAGGCTGCACCTTTTCGGCGGCACTGACCGCTGAGCTGGCGAAAGGCACCCCATTGGTAACGGCGGTAGAGAAGGCGAACCGCTTTATCTTTGAAGCCATCAAAACCGCTCCACAGCTGGGTGGAGGGCATGGTCCGACAAACCATTGGGCTGTGATTGATGAATAGAAAAGAGAGCCCTTTTGAGGGGCTCTCTTTTTCATTGGCCGGTAATCGGCACGGAAAATCCAGTGGAGAGTCGGGAGGTATAATCCTCCAGCGTGAAGCGGTACTCTTGTGGAGCTCCTTTGTCGGTTGTGCGCTTATAGAGAATGCTGCTGTTTTGCAGATACCCCTTACTTGGCTCTTCGGCAGGACGGGATGAAGTGGAACCACTGGCGTACTCATATTGATTTCCGCGATCATCCGTCAGATCATTCCCGACCGAAAGCATTCGATTTTCGTCTTGACTTCCCACCTGAAGGGAGAGGTCGATGCCCACAACGTCTTGATTTTGCCGAATGGCTGACAGAGTGAGACGGGAGTCGGGTGCTTTGATCAGTTTGCCTGTTTTGGCATCGATGACGACCTGCAGCTTGTGTTTGTCCAGAGCACGGATCCCGTCTGCTTTCAGCACAAGCTGTTTGGGCTGTTCAAAATAAACGCTCTCCAGGTTGTAGGTGACGCCGGTTTCCCCATCTGGCGTGGAGACAATCCCGTTGCCCCAGAAAGAGTACGTCCGTCCTTTTTCATCCTCCAGCCGCAGCTGGTCAAATCCGAATATGCGCTTGGAATTGGCTGGATCAAACTGAATAGAGACCTCGGTCTGGGTAGGGTAAACGACGATCTTGGTAATGGTAAATTGCTGGTCATCTACGGTAACCTTCTGATTAAGCGGATAAACGATTTCTTTTAGCGACTCGTACTTTCTCTTATCGATCGGAAAGGAAACTTGAAAGGGCGTATCCAGCTGCTTCTGATCTACTGTAAGGGTAACGTTTGCAACCAGTGCATCCGGAATGTGGGTCGTATCCTGCCAATAAACATCCAGACGATTTTGTTCCAGGCTGGATCGGCTTTCTTCGTTATCTCCCCGAGACGACCAGGAGTATCCGGCAGTCGTTTGCTCACCGTTCTGATTGTAAAATTTGACTTGATTCAGCTCCACATGATGACCAGGCTGCTCGTGGCGAATGGTATAAAAAAGCAGCATCCGCTTTTGATCCATCAGAACCTGATCAACCGTAAAGCGGACACCATCATGCTCAGCGCTGGCGCCAATAGGTTGTATCATGTTGTGCTCAGCGGCCATCTGCAGGCCTTTGTCATCCCGTATTAGCTCAACCAGCTTCTCCATGCCAGGCAGGTGGCTGACATAAGCGGCTACTGCAGGTGAGAGACGAATGGAAAAGAACAGCCCTAGCAGGATAAGGCAAGCGATTCCACTGGTTGCCCAGCGAAAATGTGAGCGGCGTTGTCTTTGCGCAAGCTGCTGCTTGGCCTGTTGCATGCCCCTCAGGATGGACAAGTCGATTTTCTCAGGAACGGGGATGCTCTCCACCCTCTGTTTGTCTTTCCACAATTCCTGCTCCAGCTGTTCCCACGATTGATCCTCATGCATTGCCTACCACTCCTTTCCCAGATCGTGCCGAAGCATGTTTAGCCCCTTGTGCAGCCACGTCTTGATCGTTCCTTCTGGCTGGCCGAGGACCGTGGCAATTTCCCGAATTGTCAAATCCTCGAAATACTTCAGAATGACAACGTGGCGGTAGAGGGGAGCGAGCTTGGCGAGAGCTTCTTCCAAATGGAGACGGATAGCTGCTTGGTCTGATTCCCCAATGTTCCCTCCTGCTTCCGTTTCTCGCTGCGTGGAGCGCAGGATGAGACGTTTCTTTCGTCTTTGTTCATCCGTACAGATATGAATCACGATGCGCGTCAGCCAGGTAGACACATAAGCAGGTTGCTTTACCTGTGACAGCTTGAGATAGGCTCTGCAGGTCGCTTCTTGTATGGCTTCTAGAGCATCCGTCTCATTTCGCAGGAACGCATAGGCGACTTTGTACAGTTTATCCTTGTGTAGCCTCATAAGTTGGTAAAAAGCCTCGTCATTACCGCTCCGGGCTTCCTTTACCAGATGTTCGAGATTCACGTTCACCCCTCCTAGTCGATTAGACGCGCGAGGAGGGCAAACGGTTTTCCTAAAATCAAAACATTATGCTTCAGATGAGAACCGAACGCCCAGCTAGCGCTTACTTTATAGAAAGAAAAGGTGAGGCGAAGTGAATGTGGTGGATCAAATGGGTAACGATTCATGAGTCGTATGGATTGCCGCGAGTAGCGCAGGAGTGCCGCAGATATTTGGAAAGTCAGGGCATCCGCGTACGGATTTATTTCAAGCAAACGAAACGAGCCGGACATGTATACATGCTGCAAGTGCCAGCCGATCAAGAAGCGCTAGCGCGGATCTGTTTACAGGCTTTTAAAGATGCTATTTCGTAGCGGGATGAAAAGGAAGACTGCCAGCTGCCCCCTGTCTGCCTCAGCAAAGGACGGGTCATACTAGTAGGAGGGGGAGTGAGACATGGCCACCAGCGTGATGGAACCACCGAAGCAGACGGCAGCAAAAAGCTCGCAGCTCTTCGTCCCTGACTACGTATTTGTCGAGCCGCATGCCTTGGATTATCCGCTCGGACGGGAGCTGTACGAGCGCTTTTCCCGGGAAGGCATCCCGATTCAAATGACAACCAGTCACAATCAGGTGCGTGGGATTCCCGGCGAGACAGATTTGGAAAAATACCGCAATGCCAAGCGAACGCTTGTGATCGGCGTACGGAAAACGCTCAAATTTGAAACCTCCAAACCATCAGCTGAATATGCGATTCCACTCGCAACAGGCTGCGCGGCCCATTGCCATTATTGTTATTTGAACACAAACGTGGGGACCAAGCCGTACATTCGTGTTTATGTCAATACGGACGATATCCTTGCGCAGGCGCAAAAGTACATCCTGGAAAGACCAGGGGAAATGACTCGCTTTGAAGCGGCCTGTACATCAGATCCCGTCAGCATTGAGCATATCACCGGGAACCTGAAGCGAGCCATCGAGTTTATGGGCACCCAAGAATTTGGCAGACTTCGATTCGTTACGAAATTTCATCACGTGGATTCGTTGCTGGATGCGAAGCACAACAAGCACACACGGTTTCGTTTCAGCATGAACGCCGATTATGTGATTAAAAACTTTGAACCCGGTACATCCACCTTCGCGCAGCGAATCGAGGCGGCCGGCAAAGTGGCGAGGGCAGGCTATCCACTTGGTTTTATTCTGGCGCCGTTATACTGGTTTGAAGGCTGGGAAGAAGGCTATACCGACTTGCTGGAGAGACTGCGCAGCCAGCTCGTGCCGGAGGCTTTGGAGGATCTGACGTTTGAGCTCATTCAGCATCGATTTACCAAGATCGCGAAAAATCTGATTCTGCAACGCTACCCTAAAACAAAGCTGGAGATGAACGAAGAGGAACGCAAATACAAATGGGGCAAGTACGGAAAGGGAAAGTATGTGTACCCGGATGTGCAGGCGAAGGCTTTGCAGGCTCATCTGGAAAACGAAATCAGCCGCTTGTTCCCACGTGCAAAAATAGAATATTTTACCTAGCGGAAAAAGGAAAAGCTGCCAGAAAAAATGGCAGTTTTTTCTTTTTTGAACGTATAGACAGGCCACGATAGAGGTTTTCTAACATCAAACGATTTTTTTCGACAAAAGATTATGTGCGTGCTACAATATGGAGTGCTCTCATTTTCGTGAAAGGAAACGAAGGATACATGAAGTCCATATTGATTACAGTTGAGGGGCCCATTGGAATCGGCAAAACATCCCTGTCTCGGGAATTGAGCCGTGCGTTTCAGCTGGAGCTGCTCGAAGAGATCGTTTACGAAAATCCGTTTTTGGGCAAATTTTATGAAAACATTGCGGAGTGGAGCTTTCAACTCGAAATGTTTTTCTTGTGCAACCGATACAAGCAGCTTCAAGACATTCATTCCCAGTATTTGAACAAAGGGACTTCTGTCGTTGCCGATTACAATATTTTCAAAAATACAATTTTTGCTAAACGTACGCTGACTGGAGATAACCTGCCCAAGTATCTCAAGATCTATGATATTTTGACCGAGGATTTACCGCAGGCAGATTTGGTCATTTATTTGACGGCCTCTATCGATACTGTCATGAAACGAATTGCCTTGCGTGACCGGGAGATCGAAAGAAGCATGGACGTCACGTACATGGAAAACCTGATTGCGGATTACAACGAATTTATGGAAGCATTTGAAAAACATCACCCTGCCACACCCGTCATTAAGTTCAACTGTGATGATTTGGACTTTGTGCATCGTCCTGAAGATTTGCGCAAAGTTCTGGAGACGATTGCTCCTCGCGTTTTGGAGCTGCAGGCGAAGCAGGGGTAAAAAGGGACGAGCTATAGCGAGAACTGTGAATAAGGAGTTGCGTACATGTCTAGGTTTCAAAACAGCCAAATCCGAGAAAAATACGGAATACCAAATAACGCGGTCATCACAATCGGGGGAACGGTCGGTGTAGGCAAGTCGACTTTCACACATGCACTTGCCGATCAGCTGGGCTTTCGAGTGTCCGTTGAAAAAGTGGACAACAACCCGTATTTGAGCCGCTACTATGGTGATTTGTCGCGTTGGGGCTTTCATCTGCAAGTCTTTTTCTTGGCTGAGCGCTTCAAGGAGCAAAAGCGGATGTTTGATTACGGAGGCGGGTTTGTCCAGGATCGCTCGATTTATGAAGACACGGGCATTTTTGCCCGCATGCTGTACGAGCAAGGAAACATGACGGAAGAGGACTATCGTACGTATACGGAGCTATTTGAAGCGATGGTCATGACCCCTTACTTCCCGCATCCGGATGTCTTGATTTACCTGGAAGGAAGCTTTGACGACATTATCGACCGCGTAAAAGAGCGAGGACGTCCGATGGAGCAGCAGACACCGGTCGATTATTGGCAGGACTTGTTTGGCCGTTATGAAAAATGGATCAGCTCGTTCAATGCATGTCCGATCCTGCGTGTTAACATCAACGAATACGACGTCGTGGATGACCCTGCTTCGGTAGAGAGCATCATCGCTCGCGTTGCCGAAAAAATTCGTCTCGGACGAGAGACTCGTTTATAAGAGTGTAGATCCCCCTTTGCGGCTATGGGCTGAGAAAGGGGGTTTTTGTTCTGCGCTGGCGAGGCATAATACACGTACTCTTCCCATAAAGGAGCGCAGACATGGCAGAAGAATGGTTTGAGCGCAGCTTTCAAGAAGATTACATGCTGGTGTACCGGCATCGGGATGATTCCACAGCCGACTCGGAGGTTGTCAATCTCTTGAGGCATTTGCCGATCCGAGATTCGGGGCGAGTGCTTGATCTTTGCTGTGGCAACGGGCGTCATTCAAGAGCTCTGGCTCGCCGGGGCTATGAAGTTGTCGGAGTCGACCTGTCTGCTGTACTCCTCAAGCAGGCAGCAGAACAAAACAGTGATCCGAATCTGACATACGAGCGTTATGACATGCGCTATCTGCCGTTTCACGACGAATTCGATATCGTGGTCAATCTGTTTACAAGCTTTGGTTACTTCGCCACGGATCAGGAAAACGCGATAGTCGTTCATAATATGGCACAGGCATTGAAAGCAGGGGGAGAGGTGGTCATAGACTACCTGAGTCCTAACCATGTAGCAGAGAATCTGGTGCCTTACTCGGAAAAAGAGGAAGCTGGCATGCGGATTCAAGAAGAGCGTTGGATTGAAGATGGCTTCGTCAAAAAACGAATTCTCATTCATGATCCTACGGCATCCGATCCTCGTGAGTATGAGGAGCAGGTGCGCTTGTTCACAGTGGAGCAGATGATCGAAATGCTTCAGATGGCGGGCATATCTCCAATCCAGATATTTGGAAACTACGAGTTTGAGCCATTCCATGCTGCAAATTCTGAGCGAATGATTTTCTATGCTATCAAGCAGCCGGTTCTTATTCAATAAAGGGCTGCCCAGCCTGCCGCTTCGATGCTGGAAGCGGTATTTCTTTTGGCATTCTGCGGCTAGTTTGATATGATGGGCAGTAACATCACATCGGAGGGATGAAAATGGATATCCAACAACACGAGCGTTTGCTCCGTCTTTTGACAGACGAATTCGAGAATAAAATGGCAACAGTCACGTTTACACAGTGGGACACAGACAGTGAGGACGAAGAAGAAGAAACCCAGTTTACGGGCAAGCTCGTTGGCTACAAGCTGACCGATAATGAATTTGAAGAGAAAGATTTGCTGCTGTTGTTTGCAGATGAAGAAGCGGAATCGGTTGAAATCCTGATGGAAATTCCAGGGGAAGAAGTCGATCTGGCTACCTTCGAAAATGGACGCCTCGCCATTTTTGGTACAGAAGCAGAAGTTGTTCTGGAAAAATGAGACGGCAGCAACGATACAGGTACGTGGGAACGCCAGACCCTATGACGCAAAAAGAGGCGTATCAATGCGAGAAATACATGAAGAAAAATCGGGATAGTCTGGTGAGAGCCGGAGAGTATCTGGTGGATGTGCCTGCGCTGTTGTCCTTGTTTCATCTGGATTGCTGGAATTGTCGTGCCGTGCACGGCGAAACCTGTTGTGAAGGGGGACAGCCGTACGCCGTGCAAAAACAGCAGATGTCGATCTTGGAAGAAGAACTGGCTTTGGTCGCCGCACAGCTGGGGGAAGAAAAGGAACGCACTCACTGGATGGAATACGGGATCTGGGATATTGCGCAGCCACCCGGCACGATTCGCATGCGACATGGAAACTGCCTGTTCTATCAGGAACTGGATGGCAGACGTGGATGTGCGATCCACGCCTATGCTGAAAGGACGGGGAAAGAGCTGTTTCCCCTCAAGCCATTTAGCTGTCAGCTGTATCCGCTAGATCTCATCGATACAGGAGATGCCATCTTACTCACCGCCGTGACGCCAGATACTTCTTCCTTTTCACGCTGGGGAACAGATTATTTGGAGCATTTCTATTGTGCGAGCAAGGAACGCAGGCAGCAGGCGGACCATGTAAACGCTGAGCTGTTTTCGCTGGATGGCTATCGCCCGGCTTATGAATGGAATATGCCTTTGCTGCGCTATTTGCTGAAGGAGCATGCAGAGCAGATCGAAGCCCTTCTGGCAGAACGTTCTGTGAATGTGCCTTGCTAATTGGAACGCGAGACCCCTTGTGTTATGATGGGTACGGCATGTAGTAGATTCGCAAAGGAGTATCAGCTATGAATATCAAGACAATGCAAGATTCGCGTACGATCCAGGCTTCTCTGGTTCAACCATCCGATACGAACTATCACGGTACGATCTTCGGGGGCTCCATGATGGCGTACATCGATGAGGTCGCTGCCATCGCCGCGATGCGTCATTCACGCCGCCCTGTCGTGACCGCTTCTATAGACTCCATCGACTTTTTGGCTCCCGTAAAAATGGGACATTCCATTTGTTTGGAAGCCATTGTAACCTCTACGGGACGCACTTCGATGGAAGTATTTGTAAAAGTCATTTCCGAAAATTTGCAAACGGGTGAGCGTATTTTGACGGCCACCTCCTTCCTGACGTTCGTTGCGCTGGATGAAGCGGGCAACCCTACTGAGGTGCCGGGCATCGTAGCCGAAACAGATGAAGAAAAACGTCTGATGGCATCCGCCGAGGAACGAAAGAAAATGCGCAAAGAGCGCAAGGCGAATACGCAAGCGTTTATCAGCGAGTTGACGATTGAGAAAACCATTTGATCAAAGTGGCTATTGAGAAGAGGAGGGACTGGCATGAAGTACCGCAGACTGGGGAAAACAGAACTGAAAGTATCTGTAGTGGGAGTAGGTACGTGGCAGTTTGGTGGAGAATGGGGAATGGACTTTACCCAGCAGGAAGTCGACCAGATTCTCGATAAGGCAAAGGAACTCGGGATCAACCTGATTGATACGGCGGAATGCTATGGAGATCACCTGTCCGAGCGTTTGATCGGCGGCTATCTGCAAAAGGACCGCCGAGAGGACTGGATCGTCGCTACCAAATTCGGTCATCAATTTCATGACAAGTTTTCCCGAACCGATCAGTACGGTGCAGCAGAGGTACTGCAGCAGCTGGATCAATCCCTGGCTGCTCTGCAAACGGATTACATTGACCTGTATCAATTCCACTCGGGTCCTGATTCGGCATTTGATAACGACGCTCTGTGGACCATGCTCGATAAACAGGTACAGGCCGGAAAGATCAGGCATCTGGGTCTTTCCATTTCGAAAAACGGCAATCTGTATCAGACGAGCAAAGCATCGTCTATCAATGCCAAGACCATTCAGGCTGTTTACAACCGTCTGGATCGCATTCCAGAAGAAGGTGTGTTTGCTTCCTGCGAAGAGCAAGATCTTGGAGTTTTGGCACGTGTTCCTCTGGCGAGCGGATATTTGAGCGGGAAATACAAGCCAGGCTCTGTTTTTGCCGGAAATGACGTGCGCCACAGACACGATCAGCAGCACGTGGCGAATCTGCTGAAGCAGGTGGAGGATATCAAGCAAAACGAAGTGCCAGAAGGAATGGACATGGCTCAGTGGGCATTGGCATGGTGCCTCAAGCATCCTGCGGTAACTACCGTGATCCCGGGAAGCAAGAGCCCTGCTCAGGTCGAAGCGAATGCCAAAGCGGCGGAATTCGTGAGTGACGATCATCCACTAGCGGTTCATCTCTCATAACGGAATAGGAATCGTGGTAAAGGGGCCGTATCACAGGATACTGCCCCTTTCTATGGGCGAAGCGTACGGTTACTCTAAAAAACGAGAGCGGATGTCAGGGGTAGGCAGCATACAATGCTCGGCCTTGCCCATCCAGCGGTATCGATTCCGGGCGATAAAATCATATCCCATGTCGCGCAGGCTCCTAGGAAGCAGCCCCGCCACGAAGGACAAAGCAGGCCATCCACCACGAAGCTTGCGTCCGACGCGTAAAATGGCATCAGATTTCGTGTAAAGGGTGCCGTTTTCAATCAGTACTACGGACTGCAGGTGATTCTCATGATGAAAAGCTGCCAGCAGCTCGCGGCCCTTCTCCGATTGCAAAGAAGCGAAATGGATGCACCCTTTTGGATCGCGCTGCAAAATAAATTGGACGGCGCCGTGACACAAATGACAAACGCCATCGAAGAGCAGGATCGATGCAGGCTCGCCTGAAGCGTGGATCGGTTTCATAGACGCAGCCCTCCCAGTTCCATGAGAATAATCGTTACGCCTCCATCATATCAAACACACGTTGGAAAAAGAATGGGGAGCATACTCGCTGCTCGCTCCTATTCCCAAAAAAGAGTTCCCTCGCGAACGAGCTGCTCCGCTCTCGCAAGGTCCGGGTGCATTTCCCGATCTTCCGTGAGGCGAGGAATGACATTGCGCAGCTGCTGATAAGCGCGCCCCGTACCCGCACCGAGTTCACCTGTACCAAACTCGATAGCTTGGGCTGCCGCCAAATATTCGATGGCGAGTACCTTCGCTGTATTGCCAACGACGGTTCGCAGCTTTCGAGTGGCTGTCGTCCCCATACTCACGTGATCCTCCTGATTGGCAGAAGAAGGGATGGAGTCGACGGAAGCTGGATGGCACAGAACTTTGTTTTCGGAGACGATGGATGCTGCTACGTATTGTGTAATCATGAAGCCAGAGTGGAGGCCGCCGTTCTCTGTCAAAAAGCCAGGGAGCCCGCTTAGCTGTGGATTCACCAGTCTCTCCGTACGACGCTCCGAGATGTTGGCGAGCTCGGCTATCGCAATCGCCATGAAATCGGCAGCGAAGGCCATCGGCTGACCGTGGAAGTTTCCACCGGAGATGACATCGCCCGTTTCGGAGAACAGAATCGGATTATCCGTTACGCTGTTGCATTCCCGTGTGACGGTTTGCCATACGTACTCGAGTGTGTCGCGGGTTGCGCCATGGACTTGCGGGATGCAGCGCAGGCTGTACGGATCTTGTACCCGCAGCTCACCTTGGGAGGAGGTGCGCTCGCTGCCTGCCAGATGGAGCAAAAGCTTGCGAGCAGATTCCTGCTGGCCCGGATGAGGGCGCACGAGATGCAGCTGCGGATCAAAGGCTTTGGGAATGCCGCGCAGAGCTTCTACGGTCATGGCAGAAATGACCTCAGCACTTTCCAGGACAACTCTAGCGTCGTACAGAGCAAGGCAAAGCTGTGCCGTCATGGCCTGCGTGCCATTGATAAGGGCGAGACCTTCCTTTGCCTGCAGACGTATCGGAGCAAGCCCTACCTGTTCGAGAGCGTCTTTTCCGGAAAGCCTTTGACCGTTTACCTCCGCTTCCCCTTTGCCCAGCATGACGAGTACCATATGCGCGAGGGGAGCGAGATCTCCGCTGGCTCCAAGAGAGCCTTGCTGAGGGATGATGGGATGAACGCCGAGATTGCAAAGCTCCACGAGATGCAGGAGCGTTTCCTCCCGAATGCCGGAGTAGCCTTTTGCCAATGCGTTGATCCGCAAGGCCATGATCCCGCGTACGACCTCTACCGGGTAGGGATCACCCATACCGCACGCGTGACTCATGATGAGATTTTCCTGAAGCTTGCTCACGTCTTCCCCAGAGATCATCACATCAGAGAATTTGCCGAATCCGGTAGTGATCCCGTAGATAACGCGCTGTTCTTCCACCATTCGGTCTACCATGGACCTGGAACGGCGCACGTTTTCGATCGCTTCCTTCGTTAATTCAATGCGCGCACCACCTCTTGCTATTGCGACTACATCTTCAATTTGCAAGTGATTCCCATCCATTTTCATTCCGTTTGCTTGCTGATTCATGTCCTCATTTTCCTCCTTTAGCTTAGCAGAGAACGAAAAGAAAGAGGGGTTAGGATACTAGATCCTAACCCCTCTTCCTGGGCATCTATGTGATTGGCAGACCGTTGAAGCCTTATTTCCCGGCATATGTCTTCCTCACTTTCGTTCAAATGCGGCTGTCTGATTATTTTAAGAAGTACCTCAATTGTAGCGTATGCATGCGCATAGTCAAGTGGTACATTGTCACGGCGACTACACTATTTTCGAAAAAACGGGCTTAGTCCATTTTCCTGATATAGGCGAGTGTCGTTTCTCGATTGGGATAAATGTCATACCATGTACTGTGTGATTTCACTTGAAAGGACGTGTTCCATTCCGTGGAAAGACGACGTAGAGTCCCTCCAAGCATGGCTCCAATGCCTCCCGCATTGCCGCGCAGACCGAAAGAAATGCCGAAACCGCCTTCGATGATGCCATCGCCGAACATGCCATCGCCGAACGTGCCGTCGCCAAATTTGCCATCGCCAAACGTCCCGTCACCGAATGTTCCTTCGCCGAATTTGCCATCTCCCAATATCCCATCGCCAAACCTGCCATCGCCGAATCGTCCATCCCCCAATTTGCCATTGCCGAAAATGGAGGCACCAAAACCGAAGCCAATCAAGCCACTTCGACCAATGCCGCAAAGACCGATCCTGCCCAAGCCGAATCAGTCGCTTCCCAATACACCGAACCGGATGCCAGCCAACCCAATGCCTCCAAACCGGATGCCAGCCAACCCAATGCCTCCAAACCGGATGCCAGCCAACCCAATGCCCCCCAATCGGATGCCAGCCAACCCAATGCCCCCCAATCGGATGCCAGCCAATCCAATGCCGCCGAACCGGATGCCGGCCAACCCAATGCCGCCAAATATGGGTATGCCAATGCCAAATCACCGGCCGCCGAACGTTTCTCCTAACATGCCGCACAGAAGACCAAATTCCTCGCCAAATCGGATGCCGCTGCCAAACAGGAGACCACCGAATTCCTCTGCCAACAATATGCCGCCGAACTGGGGATCTCCTAACAATCGTCCGCCGCAAGCGCATGGCGGTGTAGACATTGAGCTGTATCTGTTCAAATTCCAGTTCCATATGGATCGGATGCAATACTATCATCACAAATGCGAGCAACACCGCGAGAACCGCCGCAAGTACAGTGAATATCGCAAGCATTATAAACACCACCAGCGCAGGATGAAGCATTACCACGATCGATGCCAGACATGGGATCATCGGGGAAGCAGCTCAGCAGGCAGAGGTTCTTCCTCCCATGGCCATAGAGGATCATCTTCTGGATGCGGCTGTGGTTGTGGTTGTTCCGATTAGAAAGTGCAACAGACGCCGCTTGGACAGTGGCGTCTGTTTTGTTATGTGATTCAGGAAAGAGAAGCCGTCGCTTCAACGTCCATTTTGCGCTTTTGTAATTCGCGACGCAGTGTGAAGAGGGCGTCATCCTTGTTTTTGCATTCCAAGATAATATCCACATGGTAATGGGCGAGCGGAGAAATAAATTCGATAAATTGATCTGGGTCGATGTTGTCCGCGTGGGCACGAAAGTCTTTTTCTGATTTCGGCGAGGACATATGCATTTTCGGCGTTCGCGTTCCCCACGTCTGAATGATGCGCGGCACATAATCGACCCAATTCTCTCCGTCGTTGAGGCATTTGTGATGGTGGTAATCAAAAACCATCGGAATGCCAAGTCGTTCGCATAGCGTGAGTACATCGACCATGGAAAAGGAAGAGTCGTCGTTTTCGACCACAAGCCGTTTTTTTACTTCCTCCGGGAGCTGTTCGAAATGGGCTGCGAATCGTTCAAGAGCCGAGGCCTTATCATCGATGATGCCGCCAACATGTGTAACCAGAACGGAGTTGTCATCCAATCCCAGCAGATCAAATACACGGGCGTGGTATTGAAAATCTTTGATCGTGGACGCAACTACGGATGGCTTGTCACTGTTTAATATGCTGAAATGACCGGGATGAGCTGTCATACGAATGCCGTTGCTGCGGATAAACTCGCCTGCTTTTTGAAAATCCCAGGCGAATTCCTTTGCCCAGTCCCAACTTTCGGCTACTGCATGGGTAGCTAATGGGACAAATTCCGAGGGCAAGCGATACAAAAAAATATGGTTATCCACATTGTAGGCAAGTAAATCCATCAAATTGAAAAAGTTGGTCTGCAGGATATGTCTCAATTTCTTTAGGCGTGCTTGTGGTTCAAGCTTGTTCAGCTGGGCGACAGTCGTTTTCTTGTTCGGGTTGTTTTTCGTTTTTACACTGATGCAGGCATAACCCAAACGAATCAAGGAACTCCCTCCCTTTATACGGCGTGTCTACGCTGTAGTATCCCCGTGCAAACCGAGATTTAGCGGGCTGAAAAGTTCCCAACAAAACCAGTCACACCAGCCGACTGAGTTCTTGTCAGTTGAAAACAAAACGGATAAGATAGGGGAATATTACCATACCGCGTCCGAGCTTGACTCCGAACAAAAAAGGGGAGTTTAATGAACACGCTCAGTTATTCTTATAATTTTGCCCTCGTCATTTTTTCTTATCTCCTTGCGGTAATGGCGTCTTACACGGCATTGAGTTTGAGTACGCGCATCCATGACTCTCAAAAAAAGGGACGGATTTTCTGGCTCTGCGCCGGAGCAATCTCTATGGGGTTCGGCATTTGGGCCATGCATTTTGTCGCCATGCTAGCACTCCATCTGCCGGTTGAGGTTCAGTACGATGTGGCGATCGTTATTTTGTCGATCCTTTTTGCCATGGTTGCTTCCGGGATCGCTTTATGGGTGATCAATACCAAAACCATGACGAGAAAAAGGCTTGTCATCGGTGCTCTTTTTATGGGAGTGGGGATCGCTTCCATGCACTATACGGGAATGGCTGCCATGAAAATGGATGCAGTCATCGAGTATAACTGGTTCTTTTTCGGACTGTCGATCCTGGTGGCGATCGTCGTCTCCGTAGTTGCACTTCTGTTGACGTTTCGCTTGCGTTATGCGTCGGATGCTAAAGGAGTCGGACTCAAGCTGGCTGCTGGACTGCTCATGGGCGCTGCTGTTGCCTTCATGCATTATACAGGAATGTACGCAACGACTTTCGTAGGAGGGGACCACCTGTCAGGCCATCAGGCAGAGTTCATGGCAGCTGATATGAGGCTGATTGCTTATGCAGTTGGGGTCGTCACCCTGTTTATTCTCGGAGTGACGCTGTTCTCCATATACATGGACAAGCTCTTTGCCCGAAATACACTGCGTGTCATGGTAAGCGACCAGCGATACAAATCCTTGTTTGAGCATAATTACGACGGCGTCATGTTTTATTCCATCGATGGAAAAGAAAACGTTTTAAATCCGGCAGCGAAGGATTTGACAGGAGCAGAGCGGCTGCCGCTGGATTCGTTAAGGGCTCTGTGCAGTACGCAGGATGCAGAGCAGGTAACGAAGTTTTTCGAGGAAGCTGTAAGGGGAAACTCCAATAACTACGAAGTTTGTATGACGACCAATAAAAAGCAAGTTCATTTGAATTTAACCAATGTTCCTGTTTTTGTAGACGATGCCGTTGCTGGCGTCTTTATCATTGCACGCGATGTTTCGAATCAAAAGCAGGCAGAGGCAAAAATCAATTATTTGGCTTTTCATGACGCACTTACTGGTCTGCCGAACCGCAGATACGTGGAAGAAAAGCTGGATGTCATGATTGAAGAGGCACGCCAAGGTGGATATAGCGTGTACGTGATGTTTCTCGATCTGGATCGCTTCAAGCTCGTTAACGATTCCCTCGGACACGATTATGGCGATCTTTTGTTAAAGGAAGCAGCTATGCGCCTGAGCAACTGTATCGGGCAAAGAGGCGTTGTGAGCAGGCTGGGTGGGGATGAATTTATGGTAATACTGGCAGATGTTCCAGAGGAAACGGTTGCACAGGTAGCGGATTCCTTGAATCGGACCATCGAGCAGTCCTTCCTCATCAATGGTCATGAGCTGTACATTACCACGAGCATTGGAATATCTCGCTACCCACTGGACGGGGATGACCGCCACGGGTTGATGAAAACGGCGGATACGGCCATGTACTCTGCCAAGGAGCGGGGAAAAAACAGCTATCACATGTACGCCCCCGATCTGCAGCAAATAACCAGCGATAAAATGTTCATTCAAAATGAATTAAATCGGGCATTGGCATTGGGCGAGCTGGATTTGTACTATCAGCCGCAGATCAGTGTCAGCAATGGGGACATCGTAGGCATGGAGGCATTGCTGCGCTGGAATCATCCGGAGCGAGGGCTAGTGTCACCCGACCAGTTCATCGCTGTTGCAGAAGAGACCGGCTTGATTGTGCCAATTGGTGAGTGGGTTCTGCAGACGGCGTGCAAGCAAAACATGGAATGGCAAAGCCAAGGCCTACCTCCCATTCGCATGGCAGTGAATTTGTCAGCACGCCAGTTTTTGAAAAAAGACTTTACCCAGTTGGTTGCGGATATACTGGAGCAAACGGGGCTCGCGCCTCACTATCTGGAGCTGGAAATCACGGAGAGCACCATGATCGACGTACACCGGGCGAGCAGCACGCTGGCTGAGCTGAAGCAGCTGGGTGTACATATCGCCATCGATGATTTTGGGACGGGCTATAGCTCTTTGTCCTATTTGAAGGAATTTCCCTTAAACCGCCTGAAAATTGATCGTTCGTTTGTCAGGGACATGAAGCAAAGTCCCAGCAACAGAGCGATTGTCTCCACGATCATTGCCATGGCGCACAATCTGGAGCTGCGAGTCATTGCGGAAGGCGTCGAAACAGACGATGAGCTCGCATTTTTGCAGGAGCATCTATGTGAAGAGGTGCAGGGGTACCTGTTCAGTAAGCCGCTTCCTCAGGATGAAATCACTACCTATATGCAGAAGCGAAAGCAAAAAATTTCATAAGGCTACTATGGTAGAACGCAGGAAAAGATCCTGCGTTTTTTTGTGTAGATCAGCTCCTTCAGAGAGATCCAGAAACTGGTATAGCTGCTCTTTTCAAACGTACAATGTACTAATCTTGCTGACATGCCATTTGCCTCATCTAAGAGGAAGGGAGGAGATGCAATGCTCGGGTTGGGGATCTTGTTGGTTGTCGTGACGATTGGAGTAGCAGTGGCGATCGGGTATCGGGCAAACGAAAGCGTGCGTCGTTTTGACGAGGAAGAGCACGAAAGCTTTATCGGATCGAAGAACAATTCATGAGCAAAGGAGGGGACGGAATGCAGCACGAAAGAGAAGATCAGTTGTTAGAAGACAAAAGAGACTTAAATAAGTTTGGGTACGCGCAGGAGCTTTTGCGGGATATGGGGGGATTCTCCAATTTCGCCATTTCCTTTTCCATCATTTCCATTTTGACTGGCGCTGTTTCTTTGTACGGACACGGTTTGCTATACGGTGGTTCCGGGATGATGGGCTTTGGTTGGACGATCGTCGCACTCTTCGTTATCTTGATTGCAGCCTCGATGTCGGAGCTTGCATCAGCGATTCCGACAGCTGGGGCACTGTATCACTGGGCGGCGATCCTGGGGAGTAAAAGATGGGGCTGGTACACGGCTTGGATCAACCTCATCGGACAAATCGGGATTGTAGCCGGGATTGACTATTCCTTTTCGTTGTTTGCCGATCCGCTCTTGGCAAGCGCATTTGGCTATACCTCGACAGAAACAACCACGCTGATTCTTTTCGGGATTACCCTTTTGCTCCACGGTGCCTTCAATCACATCGGGATTCGTCTGGTAGCGCGCCTGAACGATTTTTCCGCTTGGTATCACATCGGCGTGGTAGTCATCCTCGTCGGCAGCTTAGTTTTCTTTTCGCGTCATGAGCTGCAGCCGCTCGACTATTTGTTCCAGGTGGGGCAGACGTTTTCTGACAAGCCCTACGCCCTTGCTTTTCTGATTGGACTTTTGCAGGCGCAGTGGACGTTTACCGGATATGATGCATCTGCGCACACCATCGAAGAGACGATTAATCCGCGAGTTCGTGCGGCGTGGGGCATTTTTACATCGGTGGCCTTTTCTTTTATCTTCGGTTTTATCATGCTCGCCTTCGTTACCCTGTCCATCAAAAATGCGGCGGCGGCTAGTGAAGCGCCTAATGCGTTCATCTACGTCATCAGCGAAGCATTAGGCGGTACTTTCGGTTCGGTGGTGTTGTGGCTGGTGACCTTTGCGATGTGGTTCTGCGGCTTGGCATCGATCACATCGTTTTCGCGGATGCTCTACGCATTTTCCCGCGACAAAGGGATGCCCTGGAGCCGTCATTGGGCTGAAATCTCCACGAAATACAGAACGCCAGCGAAAGCCATCTGGCTGGTTATCATTTTGTCTTTTGCCCTTGCCTTGTTTGACTACATTGTCAAAAGAGTCAATCCGGAGGCGACGTATACGACGTTAGCCTTTTTGACGGCAGTAAGTGTTGTCGGCCTGTACGTAGCGTACGGCATTCCGCTCTATCTCAAGCTGCGTGCTGAGGCGAAAGGAGTATTCCAGCGCAAGCATTATGGCCCATGGAATTTGGGGAATTGGAGTAAAACGATCAATGTGCTCAGCTTGCTATGGATCATTTTCATCTCGATCATGATGGTGATTCCCCCTAACCAGACGGCTGGCTACGCCTTGATCGCCATGTTTGTCGTGCTGTTGATCATGGATTTGGCCTATTACAAGAATCACTTCCCTGGTCCACAAGCAGCTCTGAGCAAGTCGGAGGAAGAAATAAAAAGTCAGGAAGCCAAGTTTCGCGACTCCTAATCAAGCGCGATAAACGATCCAGCACTTTGTCGGGGCGATCCGGTAGAGTGCTTTTTTGTATAGAGAGGAGCGAGAAGCGGGGAACCTATTAAAAGAAATAGACTATCGCAAAAAAAGGAGCAAGTGAATGCAAAAAGCAAGGAGAGCACTATTGGTGATGGGCATCGTATCTGGGCTGTTGTATGGACCAGCTTGGGGGAAGTGGGGAGTCTTCGTCGTGGCTGCACAGGAGACGGCGAATCGATATGAGGTAGCCGGCATCACGAATCCGCAAGCATTTGAGGCTTTCTATAGAAAGCTCCAGGTCTGGGTGGCAAAAGGGAATAAGGCTGCTATCGCGAACCATGTGCAATATCCGCTTCGCGTGAACAAGGATGGACAGAGTCGATTGATTGCGACAGAGAAGCAATTTCTTGCCGAGCATGACCAGATTATGACGGAGAAAGTGAAGCAGGCACTCATACAGCAGGATGTAAAGAATACGTTTGTCAATTATCAGGGAGTCATGGTGGGAAACGGAGAGCTTTGGCTGAGGGAAAAAGAAAAGAAGTTTGTCATCGTGGCAGTCAATCAATGAAATCAAATCGAGAACCAGCCTCTTCCAGAGAAGGAAAATATAATTGGCTGGTTTTTTTTGTGCTCAGATCTTGAATGGGGTTTCACGAGTGTTTAGTTTAGTAAAAACTTCAGTTAAATTTATTTTATCATTCATAATGTTTGTTTAGCGTGGACATGTTCAGCTAAATTGACTAAACTATCTAATTAATCGGAAAGAATAGGAGGCTCACTAAAAATGGTGTCCACCTAAAAAGGACATTTGTCATTTCTATGTAATCATGGTATATTCACAAAAGGTTATTATTTTTAATTATACTTAACTATTGTGAATGATCGACAAAAAGGAGTGGTTGACCTTGAATTGGAATGCAGAGTCATTGGCAGCGGAAGTCGCGGATCAAGTCGTCGCATGGCGCCGCTATCTGCATCAAAACCCTGAGCTCTCTTTTCAGGAAAATAAAACATCTCAGTATATTTACGAAACATTATCGTCCTTTGGAAATCTGGAGATTAGTCGTCCCACTGCTACGAGTGTTGTGGCACGTCTTATCGGTGCACAGCCTGGTCCTGTACTTGGAATTCGCGCCGATATCGATGCTTTGCCGATTCAGGAAGAAAATCAAGTGCCATATGCTTCCTCCGAAGCGGGTGTGATGCATGCATGTGGCCATGACGGCCATACCGCTATGCTTTTAGGGACGGCCAAGATTTTGTCTCAATACAAGGAACAGATCAAGGGTGAGGTTCGATTCTTTTTCCAGCATGCAGAGGAGCTGCCGCCAGGTGGAGCTGCGGAGATCGTCAAGGCAGGCGCTGCCGACGGCTTGGATTCCATCATCGGTATCCATTTGGCGTCTTACATGCCTGTGGGAAAATTCGGTGTTCTCTATGGGGCGTTGACCTCATCCACAGACCGCTTCGATATCACGATCAAAGGAGTGGGCGGGCACTCCTCCCAACCGGAAATGACCGTAGATCCTATCGTGATCGGGGCGCAAGTCATCAACCATTTGCAGCAAATTGTTTCCCGTCATGTGAGTGCCTTGGAGAAGGTGGTCATCTCCGTAACGATGCTGAATGCAGGGACCGCTTACAACATTATTCCGGATACTTTGACGTTAACCGGATCTACGCGCTGCTTTGACGCAGAAATCCGCAAGAACATTCCGATGTGGATCGAACGAATCGTCAAAGGGGTAACGGATGCGCATGGAGCTTCCTACGAGTTCCGCTACTCATTGGGCTATTCGTCCGTCATCAATGACGCTGCCGTCACGAAGCTGATGGAAGAGACCATCCGTGAGGGCTGGGGCGAAGAAGAAATCATCTATATTGACCCGCTTATGCCGGGAGAAGATTTTTCAGCCTATTTGGAAAAAGCACCAGGCTGCTTCATTCAATTGGGAGCGGGCAACCCGGAAAAGGGATTCACTTATCCCCATCATCATCCGCGCTTTGACTTCGATGAAGATTGCCTCGCTCGAGGAGTAGAGCTATTCCTTCGTGCAGCTGAGAAAGTGGTAATGAAATAACAACAAAGATCGTACTGGGGGGTACATCATGACGGAGCAACGCGTTAATGTATTCAAGCTGCACTTCATTGTACTCGTACTGGTAGCTCTCACCGAGTTTATCGGTACGAAAAAAATCAACATCGGAATTGGCGTGATCGCTCTGTTCCCGATGCTCTATGCACTGGTTCTCGGGGGCTTTATCAGCTGGCCGAAATTCAAATGGCTCAAAGAAAACGAAATGAATGTGGCAGCAAATATTTTGGGACTTTCTTTCTTCCTTTTTATTTGCAAACTGGGGGCAAATATCGGTCCTGAGCTGCCGAAGCTGATGGGCTCTGGCGTATCGCTTTTGTTCCAAGAAGTAGGTCATATCGTCGGAACAATTGCCCTGGGGCTGCCGATTGCCCTGTGGCTCGGTTTGAAACGGGAAGCGATCGGGGCAACCTACTCGCTCGACCGTGAACCGAATCTCGCAATCGTGGTTGAAAAGTTCGGCGCGAATTCTGCAGAAGCCCGTGGTGCGCTCGGGGTCTACATCTGCGGTACGCTGTTCGGTGCGATCTACATGTCCATTCTGGCCAGCTTGCTAGGAAGCAGCGGGTTGTTCCATCCGATCTCACTCGCGATGGGAGCAGCTGTTGGTTCCGGTAGTATGATGGCAGCAGCGACAGGCTCTCTGGCGGTTATTTTTCCAGACGCGGCCAAGGACATTGCTTTCTATTCCGGCGCTGCCAATCTGATGATGAGCATCATCGGTACGTACGTATGTATTTTTGTTTCACTCCCACTCACCCAGCGCCTGTATGAACGGCTCGAGCCAATCATCGGACGCAAGAGTAAAAACAGCAACGTAGGGGGGCAAAAAAGCGCATGAATCAAATACTGACGATCTTACTCATTGGCGTAATTGCACTCATAGGTAACTGGATTGGCTATCAGGTGCCGCCGATGGAATCGCTGCCAGGTATTCTGTTGCTGGCACTCATTACAGTGATCGGGATGGGCTTCACGAAAATCCTGCCCTTCAAGTCGCCGGTCATCGTTTGGATTTCCTTGTTCGCGATGATTGCAACGTCTCCCTTCTTCCCGGGGAATGCATTCACCGCAGCTGCTATCGGTAAAATCAATCTGCTGGCGCTTGCGACACCGATCCTTGCCTACGCAGGGCTGTCTCTGGGGAAAGATATTCACTTGTTCAAACAGCTCAGCTGGAGAATTGTAGTCGTTTCCCTGGTAGTGTTCACGGGAACATTCCTTTTCGCCACCCTCTTTGCAGAAATTATCTTTAAGATCCAAGGGAAGTTCTAATTGCAGGAATGACCAGAAAGCCTCCATGTGCGTTTATGCACGGAGGTTTTCTTTATTCCGTGTTTACGTGCAATCAATCAAGTCAGGACCATTACTGTTTGAAGCAGAAGCTTGTCGAATTCAAGCTCTCTCGTGGTACAAAATGAATTGATCGATCAGGAAATGACGGTTATACTCGTAATAATCAGAACATTACGGGACACATAGAGAGAGACAGGAGTGGAGAAATCATGATTATCGATGTGAAAAATGTCAGCTGGCAGCGCGATGAGACGACTATCCTGGACCAGATTAACTGGCAGGTCAGTGAAGGGGAGCACTGGTGTCTGGTAGGGTTAAACGGTTCCGGAAAGACGAGTCTACTGAAAATTATCAGTGGATACACATGGCCGACAAAAGGGGAAGTCAGTGTTCTGGACAATCTCTACGGAACCGTTGACCTGCGGGAGGTTCGCAAATCAATCGGGTGGGTGAGCACGTCGCTGATGTCACAGCTTCACGAGCATGAGACGGCCTTTCGCGTGATTCTGAGCGGCAGGGAAGCGACGATTGGCCTGTACACAGCTCCAACAGAGGAGGACAAGCAGCAGGCACAGGAGCTCCTCGAGATGTTTCGCTGTGTGCATTTGAAGAATCGGCCATACGGCGCTCTCTCCCAAGGGGAGCGGCAAAAAGTGCTGATCGCCCGTGCACTCATGGCCAAGCCTCGTCTGTTGATTTTGGACGAGCCATGTACAGGACTCGATTTGCTGTCTCGAGAGCAGCTGCTCGCCATGATCGAGCAGATCGCAAAACAACCGGGCGGACCAGCACTGGTGTACGTCACCCATCATATCGAGGAAATTTTGCCTTGCTTTACCCACACCCTGCTCCTAAAGGATGGCAAAGTGTATCAGGCAGGTGAGAACGACCAGGTTCTGACAACGGACGAGCTGTCACGCTTTTTCGGCGTGAGCGTAAATATCCACCGTTCGCAGGGACGTTCCTGGATCAGTCTCGGCGAAGAGGCGATCGTTCGCTAAGTTTATTGGCGAAAGCACGAGAGCTTATGATTGTGTATAATAGGTGTAAGGAACTGAATCTGGGAGGAGAGGAGAGATGGAGGCATGACCAATGTGGTTGCACCGATCGCAGACTCCACCTGGGCGATCATCACCTATGAAGAAGCATGGAAAAGCTACATCAATAGCTATGTGATCAAACAGGGTGACGCGTTTGTGTTGATTGATTCCCAATTGCGGAAGCATCGGGCCTTTTTTCAAAAATCGCTTGAGGATATCGGGGCATCGGCAGAAAAAATAGAGTATGTATACTTTACCCATCGCCACCCTGATCATATCGGCAATGCCGACTTGTTTCCATCCCGGATCAACTGGATTCATCTGGATGATTACTACGAGCTGGACGATTTTTCCCAAACGATGTTCGGCCATACGTTTACCGGTTCTGGGGGAGATCTTCCATCGCTTCGTTTTCGACAATTGTCCTATCACACAGAAGGATCTGTCGCCTTATTCGACCCGCAATCGAAGGTCTGCTTTACAGGCGATCACCTTTGTTTTCCGGATGCGGAGCTTGGCAGCGTGGAAGGGGATCTGCCCGACGTTCGCGAGGCGTATAAGCAATATATTCAGATGTGGAAGGCAAAAGAGCCGGAGCGCGCTGTTGAGTATGCGGAAGGTCTGGAAATTTTGCTGGATTGGCCCATCGAAATATTGGCGACAGGACACGGACCGATTTTGAAAGGGAATATCGTCCCTTTTATACAAGAGATCCTGACGATCGTTCGCGGATAGCAAGCAAAAAGACTTGGACGGCTGACACTTCTCGCCGACACAAGTCTTTTTATTGTGGGTGCTTATTTTTTCTTCTCTTGCTCTACAAGAGCCGGATCGAGGATTTCGACGTTGTATTTCTTGTGCAGATCTTCCAGCCATTTGTCGATGTTGGCTCTTCTGTTTTTATCTTTTACTTTTTCGGTAATGTCAGGACGAGCTTGTTCCAGTGTTTGCTTTTCATACTTGTCCTTATTTTTCTCATAGTAGGCCTTGATTTGGTCCTCGGTGACAGGGAAGGCTTTCTCGAGCAGCTTGTCCCGCAGGATGATCAAGCGCGTCTTCTCACGGAACTCGGCTTCCGTCGCGCCTTTTCCGTCCAGGTACTCCTGGAATTTATCTGCCGAGCCCAGCTTTTCCTTAATCGGGTTAATGACTTTGTCCAGTTCCTCATCAGTCACGGTAACGCCTTGGGCTTTTCCTTCGAGTCGGTAAAGCTCAGCAGCTACCAGCTGTGTCATGGCGTTCGGACCCGATTTGAGCTTGATGGAATCATATACTTGATTTTGAGTAATCGTGGTATCACCAATCTTGGCTACCACTGGATCGGAAGAAGCTGTCCCAGTACCTTTTGCTTGAGACACGCCGATGACAGCGAGGCCGAGGATTAATACGGATACAGTGAGAATGGATACATCGAACTTTTTCATAGAGTTGACCCTCTCTTTCGTGCTTATCTGCCAAACAGTATAGGGTGTACATACGGGAGAAATATGTAACCCCTTCTTACAAGAATTCCACATTTGCTAGGAACTTATGGGAGCGCATTGACGCAGCAAAAATTCGCCTCCAAACAAAGGAAAAACCGCACAGCCAAAACGATTGTGCGGCTTGTGATTCCAATTGACTTCTATTTGCTATCCTGCTTGCGTGGATGCTTTTTGCCATTCTTCCAAACGTTTCTCCAGCTCAGTACGGTTCAAATGCAGAAAACTGGATGAAGATTTGCCCATTAATTGACGCAGGTGGGTGAGGGCGCGTTCGTAATTTCCTTTTGCTGCTTCGATCTCAGCCAGACAAAATAGTCTCCATTCACGGCCAGAGCGTTTGGAAGCGATCAGCTGATAGGCTTCCCACGCACTTTCGACTTCTCCCAGACGAGCGTGCGAACAAGCGATGAGCGCCAGCGAATCTGTCATGCCTTGATCGCGCTGATAGATGCGAAAAGCGACTTCCAGCGCTTCGCTGTAGCGACCGGAGGAATAGTAGACGATGGCCAGGTTGTAGAACAAATAGTGAATCATGGCTTGGTTGAACAGGGAGGGCTGATCTTTGCAAACATGAATTCCCTGTACGATGAACTTTTCCGCTAGTTCGTAATTGCCCGTCATGATTTCATGGGTGGATTTATCCAGCATAGCGACTGCGCGCGAACGATTTTTTCGGTACGAGGCATCCAGCCAGCGGAGCCTGACATTTGCGCGCCGCTTGTTCAGATTGGCCATATATTGAAAGCGGAAAGGCCAATGCAGTCGGATAAACATGACCACGAGCACGACCGCAACCCCCGCCAAAGTTGATGTCAGATTCAGATTCAAATAATCCACGGAGTTGACACCCTCTCTTCCCAGCTGCTTCTACTCATCCATCTTAGCACAGAACCTGTCAGCATGACAGAGAGTTGCCTTTATTTCGTCAGAGGAAGAGTAGCGAGCTGGCGTTTGCCAGATAGATCCTGGGCCATCACTTTCCCTTCAGAGACCGTGTAGAGCGTGTCGTTGATGGTGAGAATCCGATTGATATTGTTCTGGCTGTTGTACCAGCCGTCGCCTGATTTTTTCATTTCTTCATCAGACAGATGGGTAATCTTACTTTGGAGCGTAAAGCCAGATTTCAGATTCAATTGGTAGACATACGCTCCTTGGAAGGCAAATTGTCCATATGCGTGGATGTCGTTTTGCGCCTTCTGCTCAGCAGTCCATTCCATGACGGTCACAGGGAAGGCGAGCAGCTCTTTTTCCTTGGAAAAGAGGAGAGCTTTGTGGTTCGTCAAAAGCTCAGAATCTGTCCCGCGGTCGCCGATGACGGTCTTGTACTGCTCTTTTGGATGTTTGACGTCGGTCACATCGAAGAGCGCGATCTTCATCCCCTGATAGAAAGCCATATCCTTGTCCGATTCCGCGTCCTTCCCGAAGCCGATGATATGATTTTCATCATACGGATGCAAGTAATCACTGTATCCAGGAATTTTCAGAGCACCAAGGATAGATGGAGAAGACGGCTTCGCCAGATCGATGACAAACAGAGGATCTACCTTTTTAAAGGTGACCATGTAAGCGCGGTTTCCCATGAAACGAACGGAAAAAATGCGCTCGCCGGGGGCGATGCCTTCCAGCTTCCCATAGGTCTGCAGCTTCTGGTCAAGCACGTACAGATTGTTTTTGGACGTGTTTTCATCCGTACGCCACATGTCCCCGGTAGTCGTTGCGATGCGCAGATACCCGTCGTGCTCGTCGAGGGAAAACTGGTTGAGAATACGGCCAGGAACGGTTCCTTTTCCTGAGTATGTTAGCAAACCGTCTGCCATTCCAAAGCGATAGACGGTAGTATCGGACTTCAGCGGTACCGGCATGAACTGAGCTGTCTGTGCATTTTTCGAGGGGGCTTCATACTCTGTGACGGCTACATACAGACGATCTGTGGAAGCATACACATTTTCCCCAGCACCCAGATACGTGTGCAAGGACATTTTTTGCTGCGGGCGATCCAGATTGACACCAGCTACCATTAAATAGTCGGGCTGAACGTTTTCAGGGAAGTAGCGGATGTCCGAATAGGGAACCGTTTGATACTGATCACTCTGGGCACTGTCCCGATAGAGAGGGCCGGGAAACTCCTCTTTGCCCTCGAAGATCTCGTACGTGTTTACATACTGATTGGCCGTTACGTATAGGTTCGGACCAATTTTACGAGAAGTGAGGTATTGGCCTTCTACCTCCACCTGACGGGTCAATTGTGGGTGGGACTTGTCACGGATGTCGTAAATCATGGCTTTGACCGTTTGCTTTTCGTGATAGGTAGGAAGTCTTCGTTTGGAAACGAAAGGAGCCGGCTGGTTGACGGACTCCCTATTTTGACCGATAACGATCAGCTGATCGCCATCTACATACAGTTCTACAGGATGAAAGAGTCCGTTGTCGTAGGTGATGCGGCTGCTGATTTTCATACGGGTGGCCGGGTACGCCTGGATGATTCGCACTTCCTGGGCAGTCGCTTGATAGATGTGAGAACCGTCTGTTTTGACGATGTCCGCTTCGTCTACTCCTTGCACCTGCGTGTTGGTCGTCGAATAATTAAGGGAAGCCTCCCTTGTCTTTGCTTGCGGAGCGGCAGAGACCGCGGCTGACTCCATGACAGGTGCGTAAACGATGGTGTTTTGGTTTTGCCATTGAGTCTCCAACAGCTTTTTCAGCTGAGTGTAGGATCCGACAACGGGGAGGCCTTCCTTGGGATGGGGTGGTGCTTCTTCTCCCATCGCGCCATTTCCCCCGAACAACGGGATGATCGCCAGCGTAAAGCTTGCAGCGACGAGCAGAGCGCGCCAGCTTTTTTTCATCGTATTCCCCCTATTCGTTTTTTTGTTTCTCTGTAGTTCACTGTCTATAAGACGAAGAGCTTCAGCAAATGTTTCACACTTCTTCCCGCACAATCTACGGACAGGGGAGATAGCGTGTGCTATAATAATAGGCGGTTTATGATACCAATCACACCACTTCGTCAAAAGGGGCGTCATAGATGGAAAAGTTGAAGCAAAGCATCCTGGAGCTGATCACGGATACGTCCACAAACCTGCCACCGGACGTACGTCGTGCGGTCAATGCCGCAAAAGTGCAAGAAGATTTGGGCACTCGCGCAGCGCTTTCTTTGTCGACAATTGCACAAAACGTAGTCATGGCTGAAGAAAACGTTTCTCCAATCTGTCAGGATACTGGCATGCCGACATTTGAAGTGAAAACACCGGTTGGCGTGAACCAGCTGATTATCAAAAAGGCTATCAAGGAAATGATCGCGGAGGCGACCAAAACAGGGAAGCTGCGTTCCAACTCCGTAGATTCCTTGACGGGAGCAAACACAGGGGACAACCTCGGACCTGGTACTCCTGTCATTCACTTCGAGCAATGGGAAGAAGATGAAATTGAGATCAAGCTGATCCTCAAAGGCGGCGGCTGTGAGAACAAAAACATTCAATACTCCCTGCCTTGTGAGCTCGAAGGTCTCGGCAAAGTAGGCCGCAACCTGGATGGCATTCGTAAATGCATTCTGCATGCGGTATACCAAGCCCAAGGTCAAGGCTGCTCTGCAGGCTTCATTGGCGTAGGGATCGGTGGCGACCGCACATCCGGCTATGCTCTGGCAAAACACCAGCTGTTCCGCAAAGTGGATGATGTGAACCCGATTCCGGAACTGGCTGAGCTGGAAAGCTACATCATGGAAACCGCAAACCAGCTGGGTATCGGTACTATGGGCTTTGGTGGAAACGCTACCTTGCTTGGCTGTAAAGTAGGGGTAGAAAACCGTCTGCCAGCAAGCTTCTTCGTATCGGTAGCATACAACTGCTGGGCATTCCGTCGCCAAGGCGTACGCCTGAACGCGGAAACAGGCGAAATTCTCCGTTACCTGTACAAAGACGAAGAAGTAAAAATGGACCTGTCTTCAGTGGCAGCAGCTGAAGAGAAAGAAGAGCGCAGAGAGGTTGTCCTGCAAGCTCCTATTTCCGAAGAGCAAATCCGTAGCCTGAAAGTGGGCGACGTGGTAATCATCAACGGCGAAATGCATACAGGTCGCGATGCGCTGCACAGCTACTTGATGGAAAATGATTGCCCTGTTGACCTGAACGGTGGCATCATCTACCACTGTGGTCCGGTTATGCTGAAAGACGAAGCAGGCCAGTGGCATGTAAAAGCTGCTGGTCCGACTACCTCCATTCGCGAGGAGCCATATCAAGGCGACATCATTAAAAAGTTTGGTATCCGTGCCGTTATCGGAAAAGGCGGTATGGGTGCAAAAACACTGAAAGCACTGGGTGAGCATGGAGCTGTTTACCTCAATGCAATCGGTGGAGCCGCACAGTACTACGCAGAATGCTTGGAAAAAGTAGAAGGTGTAGACTTTATGGAATTCGGTATTCCAGAAGCCATGTGGCATCTGCGTGTGAAGGGCTTTGCTGCGATCGTTACGATGGATTCGCATGGCAACAGCTTGCACGCAGACGTAGAGAAGACTTCCTTTGAAAAATTGGCGCAATTTGCTGCACCGGTATTTAAATAAGAAGATTGGAAAGCCTCTGGCACCTGTGTGGTTGCTGGAGGCTTTTTTCGTATGCGCGCCTGTGCAAGGTGAAAATGGCACGGCATATATACTGGGTATTTGACCATTCTTCTGAAAAATGGGTATTGGTTTAGGTTCGGCGTTTGCGGGCGGGCATAGGTTAATAGCGAAAGGATACCGAGAAGGAGTGATCGCGAGTGAACTATGTAGTCCGTGCGGGTGATACACTCAACAGCATCGCTGCCCGCTTTGGGGTACCTGTACAAGAATTGATCCGCGTAAATAATATCGCATATCCTTATTACATTTACGTCGGACAGACAATCTACATCCCAACAGCTGCGACGCCTGCCCCAACCCCGCCGCCCATGAGTGATTTCGACCGCCGTTTGACGCGTGTAGAGTATCGAGTAGATGCATTGCGCGATGACTACACCAAGCTGAATGATCGCGTAGATCGGCTGGAAACGAGAATGACACGTGTGGAAAATCGAGTAACCAATCTGGAGCGTCCACCGGCACCACCACCTCGTCCACGCCCGACTACAACCCCGACCCCTCGTCCAAGGACATAATGATAGCTTCGTACGGAAAATGCCCGAAAGCTGCCTTCGGGCATTTTGTGTGTCCTTTATTTTTTTCTGAATTCACGATTTCCCTTATACGGGTTTCTGCATAGGGTGATAGGAGAGGACCAAGAGGAGGTGCGGCCATGTTTGGACTGAACGGGAAAACGGTGAAACACCACTTCATGGGCGTCTATGGAAAAGTGGTGCAGATTCGTGAACTGGTGGAAGTGCTGGATAACGTCTTTGATTCCTTCCACAAGGTGAACTCGATCAGCAAGACGATGCTTGGACCACGTAAGCCTAGTGCCAAAAAGCTGGATCGACTTCGCTAAACGAGTCACGTAAAGAACCCCGCTGCCAAAAAATGCAGGGGTTCTTTCGTCGTATTCATCAGAAAAACGGACCAAGCCTTAAGGGTGCTGATTCTTCTGCATCGCTTGCATGCCCATTTTGACCATTTCTTTCACCATGCCGCCACCCAATCTTCCCCCAATCCGGCCCGCATCATGGGAGCTAAGCTGCCCGTTATATCCTTTTTGCAACGGGACATCCAGCTCACGGGCGACTTCATATTTGGCCGCATTCGGGTCGGCTACCTGAGCAATTCGTGCTTTCAAGGCGTCCAGACCGGATTGGGAGTTCGCGACTAGAGGGCGTCTGCGTCTGCTCATGTACAATCACCTCTACCCTTAGGTTGCCCGTTTAGACCAAAGCCTTGCGTTCTGTAAAGTTTGTTTCGGGATAGTAGGTATTGGCAACGAGCAAGTTCGGACCCGCACAGCTGGCGATTGGACAGAAGCAGTTGATTTTTTGGTTTAGCGCATGGTCTTGCCATTTATCAAACATGGTCTGGAGGCGGTCGCTCGAAATATTGCCAAGCGGTTCCACATCACCAAAGTCCGTAACGATGACATCGCCTGTAAAAATGTTGATGTTCAAGCGGTTACGTCCGTCTGGGTCGTTGCGCGTCGTCACATTGGGGGCTTCCCGCAGGCGCTTGATCAGCTGCCGATCCTCTTCTAGGGAGCTGCATGCGAAAAAGGGCAGAGTGCCAAAGAGCATCCACAAATCCTCGTTGCGAATATCGAGCATCTGATGAACGGCGGCCCGCAATTCATCCAGGGAAAGGACATCCAGCTCACGGGCGAAATCACTCGCATACATAGGGTGAACCTCGTGACGGCGAGCGCCCATCTGCTGGATTTGCTCATGAAGCTTCGCAAGCTTCGGCCAAGTGCGATGGTTCAGCATCGTCTCCGCTGAGACAAAGACACCAGCTTCCGCCAGCTTTTTCGAGCTCTCCATGATACCTGTAAAGAGGGCTTCTGCCTGGTTGGATGAAACCGACTGTCTCGCTTTTGCGTAAACAATATCATGGAATTCTTCTGGCGTAGACCAGTTCCATGAAATATGCATGACATCTATGTAGGGCAGGATCAGCTCGTAACGAGAAAAGGGCATCGTCATGTTGGAGTTGATTTGCGTTCGCAAGCCGCGTTTTGTCGCGTACTTCAGGATGGGCAGGATGACCTCTTTGACCGTACGTTCACTGTACATCGGTTCTCCGCCTGTTATACTGAGAGTGAGCAAATCGCTGGCTTCATCCAATCGACGAAGGATGAGGTCGACGGGGAGAGCAGGATCGTCTTTGTAACGCAATGTATCACCAACAGCACAATGCTCACAGCGGAGATTGCACAGATTCGTTACAGTAAATTCGACGCTGGTCAATTTGTAATTGGGTGGTGTCGCATTGAACAGCGGCTCCCATGGATCTTGCCTTGGTGTAAGTGGTGTAGTTGGAACCATGCGGATCAATTGTTGAAACCTCCTTCATTCTGCGTACATTCAACCTATTATAACGACATTCGAGCGGAAGGAGAATAGCTAACAGATGATTATGGGGATGTCTTTTAGTCGTGGAGTGCTGTTTCACGATCGAAATGTGCTGGCTTGTGCGGAAGTAAAAGACGGAGTTATCCATTTGTGGGCGGAAAAAATAACCATTCGAACCATCGGCAAGCTATGGCTTCGGATTTTTTTCTCCTTTCCTTGGTATTATCAGCTATTTCATTTCCTGTTGGCTGCTTATGTGGTTGCAGCTTTCTTGTACCCTTCCCTGGAGATCGTTGACCCCATGTGGGTGGCTGTCTACATAGGAGGCCTTCATTTCGTCTTTCCCAGTGTCATGAAAAAGTTTCATGGGGCGGAGCATAAAGTATTTAGCCACTACGGGAAAAAATCAATGGGTGCACTCGGGGAGGTTGCGAAGGCGAATATCGTCAATGCAGGCTGCTCAACAAATTTAGTCGTTTGGTTTTTCGTCGGTTTTTTGCTCACGGTCTTGTTGCTCCCTTTGGAATGGAGTGTGGCTGCCGGTGTAGCGACTCTGCTCGCTGGAATGTTCGGTGAACGGTATTTGCGCAAATACTGCGGGTTTGCGTATAAGCTCTCAGAGTTTTTCCAGAAGCATTTTACGACCAAGGAGCCGGATCGGATTCACCTGGAGACAGCCTTGCGTTCCTACATCTTATTCGAGCATATCCGGGAAAAAGAACGGCAGGCGGCATAACAAGCGAGCGCGCTGGGGCATCGGCACAGAGACGGTGCCTTTTCTGTTCTTTATAATATTCCTTTACAAGAATATTCCTTATGGTGTATATTATGAGTAACACATAGACGACTAGTGCGATTAGGGGGACGATACCCAAGAAGATCGGATGACGAGGTGAGCAGCATGCCAGGAAATAAGCCTGTCATGGAAGTAGCGACGTTGAGTGCTTTGGCCGAACCAAATCGAATGCAGATCGTTGAACTCTTGCGCGACGGTCCTTTGACGGTAGGGGAAATCGCCGACCGGTTGGGGTTGCGCCAGCCCCAGGCTTCCAAGCATTTGAAGGTTCTGAGTGAAAACGGAATATTGGAAGTGAAGGCAGAGGCCAACAGGCGTATTTACAAGCTGAGGTCGGAGCCTTTTCAAGCACTGGATACTTGGGTTAAGTCCTTCCAAAGTGTCATGGAAAGCAGATTTGACAATTTGGAAGAGTATTTGCGGGAATTGCAGGGCAAGGAAAATAAAAATCAAGCAAATCCTTGAGGAGGAATTACAGTGGCAAACAGCTCAATGGTTTCACGTGTTGAGAACGAACGGGTATTGGTGCTGGAGCGCGTATTCGATGCGCCGCGTGAGCTTGTCTTCCAGATGTTTAAAGAGCCTGAGCATCTCAAGCGCTGGTGGGGACCGAGAGGCTGGGAGGTGCCCGTCTGCAGCATCGATTTCCGTCCAGGTGGCGTATGGCATTACTGCATGAAGTGCGTCGATCAGAACCAGGGTGATTTTTTCGGTATGGAGTCCTGGGGGAAAGGCGTTTATGCGGAAATTGTAGAGCCGGAAAAGATCGTCTACACGGACTACTTTGCGGACGCCGAAGGAAATGTGAACGAGGAATTGCCATCGACTAAGGTCACCTTGGAATTTATTGATCTTGAAGGCAAAACCAAGCTGGTCAACCGTGGGGAATATGTGTCCGCAGAGGCGCTTAAGACCGTCATCGATATGGGAATGCTGCAGGG
Organism: Brevibacillus centrosporus; assembly: GCF_046622605.1. Lineage (NCBI taxonomy): Bacteria > Bacillati > Bacillota > Bacilli > Caryophanales > Paenibacillaceae > Brevibacillus > Brevibacillus centrosporus. The sequence continues at coordinate 2,308,884 of NZ_CP176856.1, forward strand.
CATCACCGAAACATGGGATCGTCTGGAAGAGCGTCTGCAGGAAGTAAAGTAACGCGAATAGATACGGCCGCCTGGCGACGAGAGCAGGCGGCCTTTTTCTTTCGGATTAGGCATGGGATGTTAGCGGAAACAGAATCGGCTGTTGATCATCGAATAAGATTGGACGGACGAACAGAGTATCGTGGGGCTCCGTAATCCTGGCAGACACAATATTCTGATTGTCATTATCAGGGATAAAGTGAAACTGGATGGTATTCGTATCCGCATGAATCAGATGGCTGACGACTTGCTCCACATCGAACGGCCGTTTACTGATGATATCGAAAATGTTCAAATGACGATCCGTTTGAGAAAAGAGGACAATCACATCCTCTTGTTCTACATAATAAACTTCATCTGGAAAAGCCAGCAGGAAATAAAACATCAAGAGGGACGGGTTATTCTTTATTCCCAGTCGTGTCGATACAGGTATTCTTTCATGGGCAAATTCCTGCATCAACGCAAGATCAGCCTCGTTGCTGCCGTCTAGCTTGCGCAGGGCGGATTTTTGTTGAGCATGCGTGGTAAGCTCCGCTGTATTTAGGAAAAAATGACTTTCTTGCACTTTCTCAAAACCGAATTTCGGATAAAAGTCGAGGACCGTATCATTTGCAAACAAATAAAGAAAATCATACTCTCCCTCATATTGATCGATGATATGATGCATCAATTTGGCGGACAGTCCTTGCTGACGATAGTCTGGATGCGTCATTACCGTGCCTATTTGGAGTGCCTTATACTCCTTGCCATTTGCCGTTACGACCATTTTATTTATCGAAGCATTCGCAATGATTCGATCCTTGTCCATATAGGAGTAACAGATGTAATCGTCAGTCCAGAATCCCTTGTTGTACCACGTGCGAAAATCCAGCTGAAATACTTGCATAGCGAGCTGATTAAAGCTCTCCCTGCATGTTTCGTTTTGCCTGTAGTCGCTTATGAATAAATAGTCCCTCATCCTGCACCCTCCATTTCTGTCGTTGTTTTCCCCTCCAAAATTAGGCGATCCCGTTCTAGACAAAAAAGACCATAAGAAGTAGCTCTTCTCATGGTCAAATTTCCGGATGGAATCCACACGATCCCGAAAGATGGCCTGTTGGTAACCTTATCATTGTATCCTGATTCTTTATCCTTGTCACTCGAAAGACATGGCTTGGAGATGAAGGGACGCTACCGGTGATCACCAACTGTTGGCAGCATGCGCTGTCTTTGATTCACCACCTTTTTCAAATTGTCCAGATTGACCAGAATGATGCCTCCAATAATGGCAATCCCACCGAACAACGACAAAAGGGTAAGCGGCTCGTTATACAAAAAATGACCCAGACAAAGAGAAATTAATGGAGAGATATACAGCCACGTAGAAGGAAATACGGGATTCGTTTTGGACACGAGCCAGTAAAAGATCGTGTGCCCCATCATAGAGCCGGCGATAATCAAATAAAGCAGCGAGAGGGAAGCCTGGGGAGCGAACAGCGTCCCGATGTGTACGTCCTCGGTAAACAAAGAAAGCAGAAATAAGAGAAGCCCGCCATGCATCATCTGGGCAGCATTCAGTGCAATGGGAGAGGTTTCTCGAAAACGCTGAATGACGATTCGGGAGTACACCGTACCACTGGCATAAAAAATTTGACCAAACAAGACTACGAAGCACGCGATTAACCATAGCTTGTTAAAGCTGACGGTCAGGCCGGGTAGCAGCAGGATCACCACACCCGCCAAGCCGACGATACAACCTGCCCAGGCTGTGAAATTCAGCTTTTGACGAGAAATCCTGGACTGAAGCAGCAGAATCATCAGAGGGGCTGTAGCGGATAAGATAGCTGCAATGCCTGAGCTTAGGTACTGTTCTGCCCAATATAACGAAGCGAAAACGCCAAAGGTCAGACAAAAACCCGTAAGAAACATTTCTTTGCCCAGCAGCAGGCGAAGATTCGCTTTCTTTTTCCAGACCATCCACCCAAACAAGATCAAGCCTGCCAGAAAAAAGCGTACGCCTGCGGAAAAGAAGGGAGTTGCACCTGCGTCAATCCCCACTTTAATGGCCAAAAAGGTCGTTCCAAAGATTAAACACATGACGACATACTGGAAAAGCACCATAACAATTCCTCCTTTTCCCTAGCATAAAGGAAAGGGAATAGAACAGATGGCGAAGAACAGAACAGATAGAATGAAGTGCATGCATAATGGAGAGAAAAGGAGTGGGGCTGACATGAAACGGGGTTTTCTCTCCCATGATCATTCAGACAAACTTTTTGAGCAGATTTACGATTATATCCTGGAGCGGATTGTGCGCGGAGAGTGGAAGGAGCACGAAAAGCTTCCATCGGTGCGTACGCTAGCGCTGGAATTCAATGTGCACAGGCTTACGGTATTTAAAGCATACCAGCTGTTGAAGCAAAATCAAAAGGTGTATGTAAAAGATAAATCAGGGTACTATGTTCAGCCGGGCAGCTCGTTGCCGGTGGAGGCTCGGCAAGACCCTATTATCACTGCCTATGTACAGGACAGCCATCTTTCGGAAATTCATCAAGTCCAGGCAACGTATCAATTTTCAAAAGCGTTGCTCGAACCGAATCTTTTGCCCAATCTTTATTTCTCTGAATACGTGAAAAAAGTGTTTGATCTGTATCCAAAAGTTCTGGGAACCTATTCCACTACACAGGGAGATCTGGAGCTGCGAGAAGCCTTATGCCACTATTTCGTTCATCGCTTCCGTTTCTATCTGTCAGCGGAAGAAATGCTGATCACAGCGGGTTCACAGGAAGCCATCGATCTGACCGCAAGAGTGCTGATTAAGCCGCGTGACGTCGTCCTGCTGGAGAGACCGACCTACAGCCCGGCTATTGATGTGTTCCGGAGACAAGGTGCGACCATTTTGCCTGTTGAGATCACAGAGAACGGATATGATTTGGAGCAGATCGAAAAGCTTATGCAAATACACAAGCCAAGGCTATTCTACCTGAATCCCACCTTTCACAATCCGACAGGCTATACGGTGCCGACGGAGCAAAGAAAACGGCTCGTGGAATTAGCCGCTCACTATCACTGCCTGCTCATGGAAGACGATTCTTATCGGGACATGTATTTTGGAGAAGAGCCTCCTTTGCCGCTATTTTCGTACGATACATCGGGAGTGGTCGTGTACATCCGCAGCTTTAGCAAGTATATCGCTCCGGGGCTGAGTATTGCTTCGGTATCTTGCCGGGAGCCGATCATGAAGCTATTGCTGCGTGCAAAATCGCTTTCTGACAGTGGAACCCCTTTTCTTAACCAAAAAATCTTTTTGCACTATTTCTTTTCGGAACGCATGCAGCAGCATCTGGAAAAGCTCCGAATCGCGCTGTCGGTGCGCAAAGAGCTCATGGAGGATGAAATGAGAGCCACCGATTGGCAATGGTCAAGCCCGGCTGGCGGGTTTAATCTGTGGGTGAAGCTGCCGGCAACGATCGGGATGGAAAGGCTGCTGGGGCAATGCAAGGAGAAGTCGATCACTTTTGTGCCCGGGTCGATCTGTGATCCGCAGAGGGAGCTTAAGTCGTGGATTCGGTTGAGCTATTCTTACATGAGTGAGCAACAGCTGAGGGAAGGGATCAGGCAGTTGATCCGCGTATATGACGCAGAAAAGGAAAGATCGAGGAACTGGTAGAGGCGACACACTGCCGCTTTATGGAAGGGGGCAGCGCACTTTTTGCAAGGAGCGAAATCAAAAGAAAGGAGAAAAGCCGCTCCGCAGCGGCTTTTTTGCAGGGAAGCTATTCACGCTCTAAAGGTGTTTGCTCCAACTGACGGTAGGTTTTCCCTTTATCGACATACGACTGGCGGATGCGGACGAGCTCTTTGTAATCGGCTTCGTTCAGCTCGCGCTTGACCTTTGCCGGATTTCCGACAACGAGGGAGCGGGGAGGGACTTTCATGCCCGGCGGGACGAGAGCGCCAGCTGCAACCATAGCATCCTCACCGATTTCTGCACGATCCATAATGATGGAGCCCATACCGATCAATGCACCACGGCGAACGATGCAGCTGTGCAAGACAGCGTTGTGTCCAACTGTAACCTCATCTTCCAAGACCAGTGGATTGTTCGGGCTTTGATGCAAGGTGCTGTTATCCTGTACGCTGACTCGGCGGCCGATCACAGTAGGGGCAATATCGCCGCGAATCACGGTGTTGTACCAGATAGAGGAGTCTTCGCCGATTTCTACATCGCCAGAGACGACCACTCCTTTTGCGAGGAAGACAGATGGATGAATACGCGGTTTGATATCTTCAAATGAGAGCAGTAACATAATATCCTCCTAATTCATATACGTTGGGCAATCGTTTTGCAACGGCCGGGGATGAATAATGGAAAAGCGACCGGTGTTCGCATCGAAGTCGATGACGGTCCCTGTCAGTTGCTCCGCTTCTTCGTCTCTGTACAAAAAGCGAATCCCACTCAAAACCAGGACATGATCACGACTCGTCACTTCTGTGATCGCGATGCTGTAGGTGAAGCTTCCACAACCCGTTGTTGTCGGAATGAGCTTGATTCCTAGATCCTGCGCATCCGGTTCTTCCGCGATCAACAGGGAGAGGCGTGCTGCTGCGAGTGAAGTAATGGTAATCACGTTCAACCCTCCTTGTCACCCATTTATTGTACTACAGCTTTCAAAGAATGAACAATTTGGCTGGCATTTCAGGATTGGCTTAGTTGACCGATCAGGCGGCGTATGATAAAGTTACTATTACTGATTCTGATGTGCAGGAAATGTGGGTAGTCGCTGCTGCGGTCGTTTTCGATCGGCAGTAGAGGAAAGTCCAGGCTCGCCCAAGCTGAGATGCTTGGAGTGTTCGTACCTGGTGCAAACCAGGGCAGCGAGGTTCGCTTCGCTGACGGCGTGGAAAAGGCTCTCTCTGAGGCCTGAGTACGCTGAAAGTGCCACAGAAACGTAGCTTTTCTGGCGACAGAAAAGATGGAACGCGGTAAACCCTGCGAGCGAGAAACCCAAATTTGGTAGGGGAACCGTCCTGAAGGAACTGAACGTAGGGACGGATGGCGTCATTGACGTCATAGATAGATGGCTACCGCTCTATGTGCGAGGGGCAACCCGCTTGCAGCACGAGAGAAACAGAACCTGGCTTATAGCATTTCCTGCTGGAATGAAAGATAAAACCACCTGAGTTTTTCAGGTGGTTTTTTTGATTTGTTTATGAAAGATAGAGAGCGAAAAGAAATGGGCTTTGGACTGGCATAAGTTGGCAGGGAGACGACATGCAACATTTCAGAGATTATCCTCGTCAAATAGATCACTTGCCCCCTCTTTCAAAGAAAAATCAAAAAAACGTGAACCAAGGGCAAGAAAAGACAGAGAAAATATACGGGCTATCTAATTGCAATGGAGGGATTGAATTGAAAATGAACCAATCACGATCTGCGAAAGATCTGAAAAAAATAGTGACAACGGCAATGCTTGCGAGCATGCTGCTGGTCCCACATTCTGCTTTTGCGGCAAGTGCGCTGCCACTTTCAGACATCGCCAAGAACGCAAACAAGGATGCGATCCTGAAGCTGAACTACGCAGGTGTACTGAAGGGCTATACGGACGGAACATTCAAACCGGACAAAGAAGTGACGCGCGCAGAGTTTGCCAAGATCGCTGTTTTGGCAATGGGCTATACCGATGAACAGGCAAATCTTTTGAAGGGCAAGACCGCTTTCAAAGACCTGCCAGCTAGTCACTGGGCAACTGGGTACATCAATCTGGCTGTATCCCAAGGAATTATAAAAGGATACCCAGACGGAACGTTCAAGCCAGACAACCAGGTGAAAATTGCAGAAGCGTTGACGGTGTACGTTCAGGGCCTGAAAATCAGCGTAAATCCTGCTAGCACAGGTGAATGGTATTACCCATATCTGCTGGCGGCTGACAAAGCGGGCATTTACGAGGCAAAAGAAACGCCGACGATTTCAGCAAAACGCGACATTGTAGCGAAATACACAGATCGATTTATGGAAACACCGGTATATGCAAATGGAGCCTATTACGACAAAGATGGCAATGCCGAGGGCACGGTCAAAAAGCTCCCTGTTGAAAAAGGAACAGTTGCTTCCTATGACAAAGCTTCCAAAAAGCTGAAGCTAGTTGGCAAAAGCAGTGAGCTCGCGATCCCTGATTCTGCGCAAGTCTACGGAAATATTGTAGTAGGGGCACAGGTCGAATACATCGTAAAAAGCGGAAAAGTCGGGTTTCTAACCGTATCGACGGCAGATGCCAATATCGTGGAGGGCGTTGTGAAGACAGGCTTGAACCCTACCACTGCCGTAGGGGACGAGAAAAAGTTCAAAGCGATCGTCGGAGGCAAGGAAGTGCTGCTGGAGGTAGAAAATGGGGTAAACGTATCCCGCAGCCAGATTGGACAAAAGTTCGTGGCTGTCATCGATGAGGAGGGCAAAGTATCGTCTATTACCTTCTCGCAAAACACCACAACCGGGGTCGTAGAGAAAGTATCGTCCGTTAGCGGCTCTAGTGCGAAAAAGGTAATCAAAATTGATGGCGAGACGTACACGCTCACATCCTCTGCATCCGTGAAGGTGAAAGCTCACCCGCAAGCAAAAGCGGCATCGAGCAGCTTCGCAGACATCGAAAAAGGCGATCTCGTGGAACTGACACTGGATGTCGATGGAAAAGTGACTGCTGTTACTGTAACCAAGCTCTCCGTCACCGACTCCATCCGGATCGACACGGATGAGAATCTGATCAGCTTTGATGGGGTAGAGTACGAGGTACTGGAAGATACGGAGCTGTACGTCGATGAAGACGAGGTAAACGAGCTGGATGACTTGAAGGACGGCCAAGTGGCGATCCTGACCTTTGATGAAAACGGCAACCTGACCAAAGTGGAGCAAGGTGTCGGCGTAGCCAGCAACAAGCTCATCGAGGGCACAACGGCTTATCAATCCGGCAATCCTGCGAAGCTCGCTACGATCAAGGTCGATGGGAAATCCTACCAGATCCTGACAACGGCAAAGCTGACCATCGATAAACAAAATGTGTCTCCAACCTCGATTGGGGCAAACCAATTGAACGACTATAAAATCATCACATGGAAGTACAACGTCGGCACCAAAGACATCGTGGAGCTGACTTTGGAAAAACAAACGGTAGTAGGCTACGTAACCAAAAAGTCCGGCGACAAGATTACCGTAAACGGCAAAGTGTATCAGCTGGCATCGGGAGTCACCATTGACAGCAATGCCGCTTCCAATGACAAGGAATATACACTGACACTGAATAATGCAGGAAAAGTAAAAGCAGTTTCCGGCGCGCCGAAAACCGTGAGCGGGGTAGTCGACTCCGTTGAAGTACGCAAAGAGGATGGAAAAGTGGTATCTGCTGAAGTAGAGTTGAACGGTAAAAAGTACGATGTAACAGATGAGGACGCCGTAGCGGATCTGGACCAGTTCGAATACGCTACGCTGACCTTGAACCGTGACGGAGAAGTAACCGGTGCTACCGCCAAAGGGAAAAAGGCGCAGAGCGAAGTGAAATTCGTCGGGATTGAATCGCGTGTCAACGGAGACAAGTACGTCTTCTTTACAGATGTATCCAGCAGCCTGAAGCTGACAGAGGATGCTCAGATCAAATATTACGATGGATCGGAACTGGACGAAGAGGATATCAAAACCACAGACAAGATCGACCTGTGGACCAACGAAAACGGTCAGGTATATGTGATCGTCGTCGCAGAACGATAAAAAGAAGGAAGGCGCCCACCATGTGGGTGCCTTTTTTGCGGCATTTGTCCCGCTCTTCTTTTCCCCTTGGAAAAATGGTTAACAAAAGGGCGTACTAGCATAAGCCCTTTTCCATAGGGTTTATGGAGGAGGTGAATTCCTTGGATGAATTGCGCATGTTCAAACAGTTTATCCATGCGGCCGAACATGTCTGGACCCAGATAGCCACCTCGCCGAGAGGAAAGCCTGTTTACACGGTCAATGGCGTAGATTTTACACCTTTGCCCGAGAGGTACAACTCGAAGCGAAAGATTTCCCGTATCTTTCGCCGATATTGGGGAAGACAGCTGAGTGAAACGTTGATCCGAAATCTGAATCTGCGTCTGGTAAAAGGGAAGCTGTGCATCCCGTACGGAGAGATCCCTGTCTTTCCCACGAATGTCCAAACTCTGCAGCTCAAATTAAACCAGCCGAATCAGAAGGTCGTATCTGCGGTATTAGTAGGAGGCAATAGGAAGGTACGCGTAGAGTATCGTTTTGTTCGCGTAGGAGCCACTGCCCCGTATATGATCATGAAGCGTTCAGGCAAGGAGTACGATCGACGCTATCGGCCACCTGCTGCGACAAACACAAATGCAAAAGCGAAGCCCCCGGCGAAGCCATTGGTAAATCCAACAGCAGCTCCAAAGTCCAAATCCAAATCCAATGGAAGACAAAAGCTCCTCAAAACCCCGTAAGCCTGGGGTCGAGGAGCTTTGCTCTTGAAAGGCGCACATCCATTATGCTTCGATGGAAACGTGATATTCCCGCAGCCAGTAATCAAGCTGCCCCAGATAGGCAAACAGCTGCGGAGTACTCATGAGCTGACCGAAAAACGGGATACTGGACGCCTGTGCATCCGATTCCGCGATCCGCCGAATGGTAGGAACATCGATCAAGGGGAGCAAGGGCGAGGTAGGGTCTCCTAATATATCCAATAGCCAGGTGCGAACTCCCTCCGTATAGGAAGGATTATGTGTTTTCGGGTACGGGCTTTTTTTGCGGTAGAGCACTTCATCAGGCAAAATGCCTTCCATGGCTTTTCGCAGGATGCCTTTCTCGCGGTTTCCGTACGTTTTCAGCGCCCAAGGGATGTTCCATACGTATTCGACGATGCGATGATCGCAAAAAGGCACACGAGCCTCAAGGCTTGCCGCCATGCTCATACGGTCTTTGCGGTCCAGCAGGGTATTCATGAACCAGGTAATATTCAGGTAAAACATCTCCCGGCGGCGTGCTTCAAAGGGACTTTCGCCAGGAAGCTGAGGGACTTCATCGAGTGTTTCTTCATAGCGCATAGCTACGTACTCTTCTGGATTCACCCAGTCCCGAAGCTCTGGAGAAAGCCAGGAGGCGCGTTCTTTCGTTGCTCTCGCCCAAGGGAAAGTGCCGGCATTCAGCATCTCTTCCCGATGGAACCAGGGATAGCCGCCAAATACCTCATCTGCACATTCACCAGAGAGAACGACGGTGGTTTCTTTTTTGATTTCGCGGCAAAACAGGTACAGCGAAGCATCTACATCTGCCATCCCCGGCAAATCGCGGGCGAGGGTGGCCGTTTTGAGCGCATCGATCAGCTCGTCGGTGTCAAAAACGATGTTGTGATGCTGGGTGCCTAAAAAGTCGGAAACCACTTTGACGAATGGAGCATCCTCATTGGGCTGAAAAGCACTCGCCTGAAAGTGACGGGCATTGTCTACATAATCGATGGAATACGTGTGCAGCTGCCCGCGTCCTTCTTTTTGAAAGGATTGTGCAGCCACGGCCGTAATGACACTCGAATCCAATCCACCAGACAGGAGCGTCGAAACAGGAACATCTGCCACGAGCTGACGATGAATCGAATCGGTTACCAGCTCCCTTACTTTTCGGGCGGTTTCCTCTGCATCATCGGTGTGCGGGTGGCTTTCCAGCTGCCAGTAGCGTTGTTTTTTCAAGCCATCGCGAGTGACGACGAACGAATAGCCTGGGCGAACTTCATGGACATCCCGAAAGACGCCATGGCCGGGAGTACGGGCAGGACTAATCGCGAAAACTTCAGCCAGTCCTTCGCGCGAGAGCACCGGCCTTACATCGGGATGGGCGAGCAAGGATTTCAGCTCGGAGGCAAACAGGTAAGAGCTCCCGCGCTGTACGTAAAACAAAGGCTTGACGCCCATGCGGTCACGTGCAACAAAAAGGCGCTGGTAGCGTTCATCCCAGATGGCGAAGGCGAAAATGCCATTGAGGCGAGCTACGCATTCCGTACCCCATTCGAGGTACGAGTGCAGCAGGACTTCCGTATCGGAATGGGATTGGAAGGTATGACCGGCAGCTAGCAGCTCCGCGCGCAAATCTTCCGTATTGTACAGCTCCCCATTGTAAATCATGGTACATGCATAGTCGTTATGGATTGCCGCCATCGGCTGTTGGCCTCCAGCCGGATCGACAACGACTAAGCGACGATGCCCAAACGCTGCCCGAGGAGTGAGCCAAAAGCCTTCTGCATCAGGGCCGCGATTCGTCAAACACTGGGTCATGGCATGTAAAACAGGACGCTCCTGGGAAAGGTCTTTTTCCCAATCAATCCAACCTACGATTCCACACATATCGATTCATCCTTCCCATGAAGCATTGCACCCACAGCGTATGCAAGTCGCCTAGTTTGATTGTCTGTCCAGCAGGGAATTTGCAGCAAAAGGCGGAATTTATAGAAGATTTCAACATGCTGGGAGGACGCAGTGGACAATCTCACTTTATTGCTCATCGAGAGAATGGGCATTTTGCTAACGCTTGCATTTATCCTCACGCGAATCCCCTTGTTTCGCCAACTGCTGGATCGGGAGGTTCATGCGGGGACATCCATATCGTATTCCTTGATGTTTGGACTGTTCGGCATTGCGGGCACTTATGCGGGTGTTGTTGTAAAAGAGGATTCGTTCTCGCCTGCGTTTTGGATTTTTGCTCTCTCCCCGGAAGATGTCATTGCCAATTCGACGCTGGTAGGAGTCGTCATTGGCGGGCTATTGGGCGGTCCGCTTGTGGGGCTGGGAGCGGGACTCATTGCTGGCGCCCATGTATACGGAATGGGGGGATTTGCCGCGTTGCCGATTGGCATATCCATTCCGGTGACGGGGCTGCTGGCGGGGTATGTCGCGAGGTTTTTCTCCCAGGAGCGGGTCATCTCTCCGTCCAAGGCCTTGTTCATCGGTATGTTTGCACCTGTCATTCAGATGTCGCTCATGCTGATTATGGCAGGGCCTCCTGATCTGGTTCGAACGGTAGTGAATGTGATCGGGGTTCCGATGGTGCTGACGAATAGCATTTCGATTGCCATTTTTACGACGATGATCCGCGTTGCCCTGCAGGAGCAGGAGCGCTCTGCAGCGTTGGAGGCAGAGCGTGCCTTTACGATTGCAGAGAGAATTTTGCCTCACCTGAAAATGGGCTTGACTCCGCAGACAGCACAGGCAGCTGCCTTGCTGCTGCAGCGTGAAGTGAAGGCGGCGGCAGTGGCCGTAACCGATCGGGAGCAGCTCTTGGCACATGTCGGCGCAGGGGCGGAGCATCACCTGCCGGGTGCAGAGATCGTAGGAGATCTGGACAAAAGAGCTCTTTTCAGCGGTGCCATCGAGAAGGGATTGAGCCGGGAAGTGCTCGGATGCAGCGTCAAAAACTGTACGCTGCAAGCGGCGATTCTCGTTCCGATCCGTGAAGGTGGGAGTGTCGTCGGGCTGATCAAGCTCTATTTTCGCAGGCCGCAGCAGATCGGAAAAGTTCAGGAAGCGCTGGCAAAGGGTTTGAGCAATCTGATTTCCAACCAGCTTACCGTGACGCTGACAGAAAAAATGAAAGGCTTGATGAAGGACGCGGAGCTGCGCATGCTGCAAGCCCAGATTCACCCGCATTTTCTGTTCAACACGCTCAATGCCATCGTCACGTTGATTCGCATCGATCCACAGCTGGCGCGGCACATGACCGTTCAGCTCGGTACCTTTATGCGGCTGACACTGAAGCTGACGGCAGCGCCGCTCGTCTCTGTCAAGCAGGAGCTGGATCATCTATTGGCTTATTTGGAGATCATCAAGGTCCGTTTTTCCGAGCAGTTTGCTGTACGCTGCTATATTGGCGAAGGGGTAGAGGATGCGCTCATCCCGCCAGGCACATTGCAGCCTCTTGTAGAAAATTGCATCCAGCATGGGCTAAGGCATATGCCAACGGGAGGAGAGATCGCTCTTACGGTGAAAAAAGAGGGGAACCTCGTGTGCTTCCATATGGAGGATAACGGCTGCGGGGTCGCTCCTGATCTACTCCCGGTGCTGGGCAGGGTTCCGACCGAGAGCAAAGAGGGAAATGGGATCGGCGTCCACAACGTCAATCAAAGACTTGTCAGCCTGCGTGGACCGGATGCGCAGCTGAACTTTTGCAATAAGCCAGAGGGCGGGTGTCTCGTTACATTTTCCATTCCGATTCAAAAAGAGGAGAGTGCCTGATGAAGATTCGCATTATGATCGCGGAAGATGAAAGGCTCGCGCGTGAAGAGCTTGTTTACTTGCTCCAACAGGAGACGGATGTAGAGCTGCTGGCAACCGCGACAAACGGGAGAGAGCTTCTGGAGCTGGTGGATGCCAATGAGCCGGATGTGGTCTTTCTCGACATCAAAATGCCGGAGCTGGAAGGCACTCAGGCAGCGCGCATGCTGGCATCGCGCAAGCAGCAGCCACTGATCGTCTTTTGTACCGCACATGAAGAGTTTGCGGTCGATGCCTTCAAGCTGTACGCCGTCGATTATCTGCTCAAGCCTTTTGAACCAAAACGCATCCAGGAGACGATGCAGCGCGTACGCGAGCGGCTTGTCAAAGCAAAAGCGGAACAGACAGCACCAAGCAAGCGCTCGAAGCTCCTTGTGGAAGAAAATAACAGACTTGTCGTTATCGATCCAGCCACGATCGTATACGCCGTTCGCGAGGAGCGTTTTGTTCAAATTCATACACAGACAGAGACGTATACGACGAAAATGACATTGACGCAGCTCGCTGAAAAACTGCAGGCGTACGATTTTTTCCGCACCCATAAAAGCTACCTCGTCAATCTGCAATTTGTCAGCGAGCTTACCCCGTGGTTTAATGGTGCCTACAATTTGACGCTCAAAGGAGATGCCCGAACCAAGATCCCGGTGTCTCGCACCTCCGCAAAGGATTTGCTGCGGAAGCTGGAGGAGTAGTCTTCCATTTTTTTGCAAATGGGGAGGCAAAGCAAACCGTTGGCGCACCATCCACGACATTTGGCGCAGAAAACCGCCATAGGATCGCCATAATCTCTACAATAGAGGAAGCGCTTACAATTTGCTTTGAAGAGGGGAGATTCCAATGGGCAATCCGGTTTCCGCGCAAAAGGGCGGGTCGTCGGGCAAGTCTGATACGCACTACGCAGCGGTCATCAAATCTGCATCGTTTCAAGAATTGCTAAAAAGAAAGAAAGCGTTCATTTTGCCTTCATCTATCTTTTTCTTCGTCTTTTACTTTTCACTCCCGATCCTTACCTCCTACTTCACTGTCTTGAATACAAAAGCGTTCGGAGCCATTTCATGGGCGTGGGTCTTCGCATTTGCACAATTTATCATGACGTGGGGACTCTGTATCCTGTACACCAAACGGGCAAAAGAATTTGACGATTTGGTCGAGAAAATCAAGCAGGAGACAGGGGGTAGAAAAGAATGAACGTAACCGCATTTTTACTCTTTTTAGCGATTGTCCTGATGACACTGGTGATCACCTATTACGCATCCAAGAAAACGAATACGACGAGTGAGTTTTACACGGCTGGCGGCGGCTTGACAGGGTGGCAAAACGGGCTTGCGATTGCGGGCGATTACATGTCTGCAGCGTCGTTCCTGGGGATTGCAGGGATGATCGCACTGAGCGGATTCGACGGCTTCTTTTACAGCATCGGGTTTCTGGTTGCTTATCTGGTCGTGCTGTATCTGGTGGCAGAGCCTCTGCGCAACCTCGGAAAATATACGATGGCAGACATGATTGCCGCGCGGTTTGACAATAAACAGATTCGCGGTGTGGCAGCACTGAACACGATCGCGATCTCTATCTTCTACATGATCGCGCAGCTCGTAGGGGCAGGAGCTCTGATCAAGCTGCTGCTGGGTCTCGAGTATACGACCTCCGTATTGATCGTAGGTGCTTTGATGACAGTCTACGTCGTGTTTGGCGGCATGACGGCGACATCGTGGGTGCAGATCGTAAAAGCGGTTCTGCTCATGCTGGGTACCTTTGTCATCTCCATGATGGTCTTTGCGAAATTTGATTTCAGCATCATGAAAATGTTCACTCATATGCAAACAGCAACACCGCTAGGCGAGCAGTTCCTGAATCCGGGGAACAAGTTCAAGATTGGTCTCGATACGATTTCACTGAATCTCGCGTTGGTTTTAGGTACAGCCGGCTTGCCGCACATCCTCATTCGCTTCTTTACCGTGAAGGATGCGACGACAGCGCGCAAATCAGTCGTTTACGCTACGTGGATTATCGGTATTTTCTACGTCATGACGGTGTTCCTCGGGTTTGGGGCAGCAGCTTTCGTGGGTGCGAGCAACATGGATGCAGCGGGTAATATGGGCGCTCCGCTCTTGGCGCAGTCGATCGGCGGCAACTTCCTGTTCGCGTTTGTTTCTGCAGTAGCCTTTGCGACGATCCTCGCCGTAGTGGCAGGCTTGGTGCTCACGGCCGCATCCGCTTTTGCCCATGACTTCTATGGACACGTACTCCGTCATGGCAAGGCGACCGAAAAAGATCAGATGAAAATGGCGAAATGGGCATCCGTCGGGGTATCTATAGTCTCGATCATCCTCGCCCTGTTCGCTCAAAAGCTGAACGTAGCGTTTCTGGTGTCCCTGGCTTTCGCGGTAGCGGCCAGCGCCAACCTTCCCGTGATTTTGTTCACGATCTTCTGGAGACGGTTTAACACCACGGGTGCGGTTACGGGGATGCTGGTAGGACTGTTCAGCTCCCTGATCCTTGTGGCGATGAGCCCGAACGTATGGAATCCGGTGGCAGGAAAGGCGATCCTGGTAGGGGAAGCCCTGTTCCCGCTGCCGAACCCGGGAATTGTCTCCATCCCACTGGGCTTTTTGGCTGCTTGGATCGGTACGATGCTCTCCAGCACGCGCAACGATGCCAAGTACGATGAAATTTTGGTGAAAGCGAATACAGGAATGTCCGAGTCCGCATAGAAAAAGGTAAGACAGGAAGCTCGTGCCAACCAGGAGGCTGGGGTCATCCCCGGCCTCTTTTCTATATGCCGAGCTGGCCAGATTGGGAGGTGGTGCTTTTGACTACCATCATCTTTTTTTTAGCGGTCATTATAGGAACAATGGCCATCACGTATTCCGCGGCGAAGCAGACAGGGACGACCAAAGACTTTTACGCAGCGGGAAATCGGCTGACAGGGTTGCAAAATGGCATAGCGATCGCTGGCGACTACATGAGTGCAGCTTCTTTTCTCGGCATAGCCGGTACGATTGCGATGTACGGGTTTGACGGGTTTGTCTATGCGATTGGCTTTTTCGTTTCTTACTTGATCATTTTGTTTATTATTGCAGAGCCGCTGCACAATCTGGGGCGTTATACGCTTGCGGATGCGATCGCGGTGAGGTTTGGCAGCTTGTGGCTGCGTGGGGTGGTCGCTGTGACGACTCTCATGATCACCATTTTCTATATGCTCGCGCAGCTAGTCGGGGCAGGCGCTCTCATGCATTACCTGCTAGGCGTAGATTACACCAAGGCTGTCTTGGTTGTGGGCAGCCTGATGACTTTTTACGTCGTCTTCGGTGGAATGGTGGCTACATCCTGGGTGCAAATTATTAAAGCGATCCTGCTGTTGACCGGTACCCTTGTTCTTAGCCTGATCGTGCTATCGCGGTTTCACTGGAATCCCTCAGAAATGTTTGCGCACGTCAGTACCATCACGCCATTGCAAGAAAAGTTTTTGCAGCCTGGCAATCACTTGAATGAACCACTGGAAACGATCTCGTTGCATTTGGCACTCATATTGGGCACGGCTGGCTTGCCCCATATCATTTCACGTTTGTTTACGGTAAAAGACGCGATCACGACGCGGTATTCGATCTATACGGCCACCTGGATCATCGGCGCTTTTTACTTGATGACCATTTTCCTCGGCTTTGGCGCCAGCGCGTTCGTCGGCTATGAGGCGCTTTCTGGCGTCGGGTTTGGTGGAAATCTGACGGTGACTCTTTTGGCAAATGCGCTGGGTGGAGAGTTTTTGATGGCGTATATTGCAGCTGTCGCCTTTGCGACGATCCTCGCCGTCGTAACAGGTCTCGTGCTTTCGGCTTCATCGGCCTTTGCGCATGATGTGTACAGCCATTTGATTCGGCGCGGGATGGCATCGGAGAAGGAGCAGGTCAGGGTCGCAAAATTTTCGTCCGTAGCGGTAGGGTTGATCTCCATCTGGCTTGCGATTGGGGCGGAAAAAATGAATGTGGCCATACTCGTAGGGCTGACCTTCGCTGTCGCGGCTTCTTCCAATTTGCCTTTGCTGCTTTGCACGTTGTACTGGCGCAGATTCACGGTCCAAGGAGCAATTGCCGGAGTGCTGACGGGGCTGATTTCCTCTGTCGTCCTCGTCATCATGGGACCCGCTGTCATGGATCTGGATCATGGCTTGATTCAGCGTTCGCCGATCTTTCCTTTGACGAATCCCGGTCTGATTTCTATTCCCCTCGGCTTTTTAGGGGCGCTGGTTGGAACCTGGCTCAGCAAGCCGGCCCCTTTGGCGGATGAACAGTTTGAGCGAGTGCTTTTCCAGGCGCACACCGGAATTCGGCAGTGGAAAGGGCGAAAAATGGAGAGAGAAGGCGCATAAAGAAGACCTGCCTGTTCCACCCTATCGAAGAGGGAGGGGAATGGCATGGGCGCGAAAAAAGAATCGAGCAAAGCCTCGCAAGCGGAAATGGATGTATACGAGCGAGCGCGTTTTGCTCTTGTAGATCTGATTGATGAGCTGCAGGAAGCGCTGGACGAAGAGGATACGGAGAAATTTACGCGGCAAGGCTATGAGATGGTAGGCCAGTATTTCCGCAAGGCTGTCAACACAGGGGATTTGACCTTGATTTTTGCCTCGGTTTTACAAGATATTTTGCACAAGCTGGAAATGACCCAGCAAGGAGACAATGTTTCCATGGTGCGTGACGAATACAGCGTGATGAAAAAGGAAGAATGAAAGCGACCCATCAAGGTCGTTTTTTTCGTTTCACCCTAGACTTTGCTCCCCGGAAAAATGTGTATTCCCATTGAAAGAGCAGGAATGGTCTGAGCATATTGAACTACGAAAGAGGTTTTCACAGTGGTAAACTAGGGAAGTATCAAAGGGGAGGAAGCAACCAGGAGGAAGACCCCATGAAATACGTAAATGTGGAGCAAGTGGAACCGGGTGACGTGCTGGCCCGCAGTATTTATACGAGCGAAGGCTTGACCTTATTGCATGCTGGCGTTCAGTTAACTGTCGGAATGATTCATAAGTTGCGCCGTTTTGGTGTGACGATGCTGAGTGTGAAAGATCCGTTGCTGGATGAAGTAAAGGAAGAGGATGTCATCACAGAGGCGACACGGAAAGATGCGATTCGCAATCTTTCCGCAGCGCTCCAATGCGTACAGACCGGCAAGCATATGGATGTGCGCGGCATTCACAAGTCGGTGAACAGTATCGTCGACGAGACTCTTCGCAATCGCCGCGTGCTGTTAAACCTAGGAGAGATCCGGACGACGGACAACGCCATGTACATCCATGCGTTGAACGTCTGCATGATGGCGACTGTGATGGGAGTAGGTCTTGGCTATAACACGGCCCAATTAAAAGAGTTGTCGATTGGGGCTCTTTTGCATGATGTTGGCAAGCTCAGCGTGGACAAGGACGCCCCTGCCTATAAGGCCAAAAGCATGGAGAATCACCACACCTGGCTTGGCTTTCATCTGTTGCGGAAAAAGCATGAGATGAGCATCGTCTCCGCGCATATTCCTCTTCAACATCATGAGTGGGTGGATGGGAGTGGCATTCCGCGGGGACTAGTCGGGGATGAAATCCATGATTTTGGCAAGATTGTGGCGATCTGCAACTACTACGATAATCTGATCTCCCCTCTTTCCGAGGAAGAGGAGACATTGGCACCGTACGAGGCCTGCGAGAAAATCATGGGACTAGCAGAAAAGCGTTTTGATCACAAGATGGTGATTCACTTTTTACGCTCGATTGCCTTGTATCCGACAGGGACCTCGCTAAAGCTGAGCACAGGGGAAATCGGGGTCGTCATTGACCAGAATCGCGGATTGCCAGCGCGACCAGTGGTAAGGGTGATCCGTCGAGACCAGCAAGCGAGCAGGCACATGGCTGAGGAACACGAGATCCGCGATATTGACCTGGGTGAAGAGGTGACGGTGTTTATTACCGGGGTTATGGAGTAAGGCGAAAGTCAGGGTTTTTTTCTTCCAAGATCAGGGATAGTCCCTACATACAGGGGAGATTGTCTGATCTAAAATGAAAACAGGCAAGGGGCTGGCCCTTGACCATGATTAGAGGAAAGGACGTGTTTTTATGTCCCGTATTCTGGTACCCGTAGATTTTTCTGCACAATCCTTGCAAGCTGTCCGCTTTGCTGTCGCCTATGCAGCGGATCGTCATGAACTGACGATTTTGCATGTCATACAGCCGTTTCCTTCGCGCAACGTGGTAAATAAGCTGGGGAAACAAAATATCGAAAAGTTTCAATTGGAAGAAGCAAAAGAAGATTTGCAGCCAATGATAGCGATTTTGGAGGAAGCAGGTACTTCCTATCAGCTCGAAATCGTCTTTGGAATCCCTCACGAGGAAATCGCCAAGCACGCGACGGCGGATTATCGTGCAGTCGTCATGGGCACGCATGGGTATGGCCGAATGACAGGCTATCTGAAGCAAAGTGTCAGCTACCCTACGATTCATGATTCGAAAATTCCAGTCTTTCTTATATCGGAAGAGACAAATGCGGATGCGTTCCCGTGGAGTAAGGTCCTCATTACCGTGGATGGCTCCGACCCGGCTATGGCAGCCCTACAGACAGCCCTGCAGCTGAGTGAGGGAATGGACGTCACTTATACGCTGCTAACCGTTGTTACTCCTCCTGTAGCGTATACAGGCATGTATGGCGCCGGATGGGAGGATACGGCAACACTCGAGGGCTGGGGAAAAGAGACGAACCGGGCTTACGAGGAATTGCTTGAGGCGAAGCAGGTTCCATTTGAAAGCAAGGTGCTGATCGGTGATCCAGCTACCCTGATTCGGGAAACAGCCAAAGCCGACCAAGCAGGTCTCATTGTTCTGGGGCATCATGGCTTGGGTGGAATTGCTGGAACACTGGTGGGCAGTGTAACCTTCAAAACCATTCACCGTGCGCAAACGCCTTTGCTTATTGTAAAATCCTAATCAGATCGGATAAAAGTGCTGTCCTTCAGTAGGGCAGCTTTTTTATGTTACCGCACTTCTAGCGCTTGACAGGACTGGGGAAAATGGAGAAGAGAAAGCGAGGGTGAGCGGATGAAGATTGGAAGTCATGTGAGCATACGAAACGGTTATGAAGGTGCTGCCATCACAGCGAATAAACTGGGAGCGAAGGCGTTTCAATTCTTTCCGAAAAACCCGCGAAGCTTAGGTGTAAAGGCGTACGATGAACGAGATGCCGAGGCTTGCCGCAGCTTTTGCAGGCAGAAAGGGATATCCTCGATCGCACACACCCCGTACACGGTCAATCTATGTGCCGAGGATCCAGACCTGTTTGAGGTCACGATCTCTTCGGTGCAAAATGATTTGCAGATCGCTGAGGCCTGCGGTGCGATGGGTGTCGTCGTTCACTTCGGCCACTATAAAGGCAGCGATATATTGGAAGGCTACAAACGAATGATTACGATGATCAACCGGATCCTGACTGGCTGGCAGGGGCAAGCGCGACTCCTGGTAGAGAACAATGCTGGCCAAGGAAATCGGATGGGAACGACTCTGGAAGAGCTGACGCAAGTAAGACTGTTGGTAGAAGAACCGGAGAAAGTGGGGTTTTGTCTGGACACTTGCCATGCATTTGCAAGTGGTATGTGGAAAGGAAATGACTGGGGAGAAGTGGCAGAAAGAATGCGGGAGCTCGACTTCTTTGCAAGCCTGTGCGCTGTACATTTGAACGATTCGCTATATCCAACGGGTTCCTTCCGCGACCGTCATGCGAATATCGGACATGGCGAGATCGGGGACGCTGCCTTTGCTGCTTTTTTGCGGACACCCGAATTGCATGACTTGCCCCTCGTGCTTGAAACACCGAAGCAAGGGGAGGACAGTCATCGCGAGGAGATCAAACATGTCCAAGCATTAATCGATCAGTGGCAGGGATGACCGACATGTGGTACAGTGTGAGTTGGAATGCGGTCCAAGAGGAGGAGTACTGATGAAGAAACGGATTAAGGTCACGATCACGGATTTTGAGCCGATCAAACAAAACCTGAACGATCCTGAGGAGCTGTCTCTTTACGAAGCTGCCAATGGAAATACATATGACGCCGAAATCGAGCATGACGGGTATGCGGTAGTGGACCTTTCGGAAGATAACTATCTCGAACTGGCTCCAACGGAATACCAGCTCATGATCGAGGAATGGACAAATGCAGGAAAAATAGGAGATTTGACGCTGCAAACCAAGTCCGATCCGGCAGATGACAAAGCGCTGCTCTATCGCATGTTAGATGAGACTGGGAATGAAGCGAAGGCACCGGTTTCGCTGCCCAAGCAAGTCGTGGAGCAGGTTAGCAAGACGTGGTTTGGGAAGAAACAAAAAGCGGATGTGGATGCGTAAAGCATTTCATTCAAACGCTAACGAGGAAAGGAGCGATCATTATGGTCGCTCCTTTTTTATCTGTCTGGCACTAGATTGCGGGGGAGAAGGCTATCGATAGTGAATATCGTACGTCGTTTTCAGTACTCCTGAATCAAGCTTCTTTTCCAGCAAAGCGCCTGCGAGCTCTACGCCGCCTCACAGCAATGAAGTAGTCAAGTGAAACAGCTACGTGATAAACAAGTGTCGCCATAGGAACGCCTCCTTTTTTTCCGATACTTCATTCCGTTTGTAATATTCTGGAAATTCAATAAAGAGATGAAGCTTCGCAGCAGGCCGCTCAGCGAGGTGGCGGTCGGGATAGGTATGGAAGTTGCTGGTTACATTATAGGGAGACCTCATGCTGCAGGAGAAAAAACGATGCCATATCAAAGGTTCAGTCAGCTGATAGTAAACCTCGTTATTCCAAAGGGCAAATATCCGTATTTGGAATCAACTCGATCTATCCCCGTACTCCTTGGATTGCAGCTTGGTGGTCTGCTGCCTTTATCTGGGAGCTGGTGGTCAACAACCAGGCTCATATCAACATGGCCATTGCCTTATCGTTTCTTGGCAGGTTTGACGAAGCAAAGGCTCAGATCAACCAGAGCTGGGGTCTTCTTTATGTGGCAGTATTTGTGTATAGCATCTGGGACAGTTACCGTTGCGCGGTTGAAATCAATAAAAGCCATTCTTTGGCTGAAATCGAGGATGCACCGATTACCCCATCCGCTGTTAGCTTTTTCGACGTGATGATTCTCGAGAAGAAGCATCCATGGGTAGGATTGGTTTGGTCCGCCCTATGTTTGCTATAAGTCCGAGGCGATACGTGCCTGGCTTCATTCGTTTCTCGGAGATTTTAGCAGCGTGACTGAAATGGTGGATTGGCAGTGGTTTCTTTTTTTACCTTCGATGTATGCTTTTGCAATCTATCAGGCGTATACTTCGGTAAATGAAAGCAATACGCTATACGATATTGAACAAATCCGATTTCTCAGAGCGAGGGCTGAAAAGTTGGCACACCTACACAAAGCAGAAAACGATTCCGTTGAACAAGTAATCGCCACATTTGAGCATTCGCCATTTGTGGAAATCGTTATCCACGATATGGAGAAGCTGGGAGTACCTTCGCAAAATATCGTTGCTTTGCCTCTGGAAAATCTTGAGTCTCAAACCCATATTATCGACTCTATCCATCGGGTGGATGGGAAAAGTGTTTTGGATGGAGCCATGATGGGGGCAACGATCTTTGGGGTGCTAGGAGCCATCTATGGATTTGTCTTGTACTGGGGACCCATTATTTGGGGGCTGCTTGGTTTAGTAGGGAGGTTCTTCTAGAGGTAACATGTCCTGCTGCTATGCAGGAGTCGTTGATCAAACTGCTGAAATCACGTCGGGCAAATGGTTTCGTGATCGTGCCACAGCGTTTCACATAAATGAATGGTATGAAAGAAAAGAGGATTCTTTTCCTGAGACAGAGGCTACTGAAAAAATTCGGTAGCCTCTTTTTCATGCGAGCTGGATGAGCGAACCTAGGGAAAGCGAGAACCATGGGTGAAAAAATGTAGCACCTATAATAGAATCGTTATGACAAAAGAAACGATCCATACGGAAACGCTCACTAGACAGTATCTCCAGGTACTCGAGGCTTTACGGGCGAAAAGAGAATTGGTTCCGAAACAAATGAGGAAGTAAAGCACGATGACCAAATAACCCAAAGGACTGGGACTAGGAGCCTGACTACCACTAAGCGCACCACCCGTCATGAGGACAAAAATAAAAACGTAAAAGCCTGCGATCCCAAAGAGAATATTCAACGCAACAGCAGATAGCTTCATCCACACAGGGATTCACCTCGATTTCGTTGTTATCTGTTTGACGCAGAAACCTGTGAATTGTTGTTAGGTATGAAAAAATGGTTTCCTGTAACGTGAAAAACCGCCGCTCTCAGCAAGTGAGGAGCAGCGGTTTTTCTATTTTCCAGTATTTAGCACTTACATTTCTTCCGGTGCAGCCAGACCGAGCAGGCGCAAACCTTCCTTGAGTACGGCTACTACTGCTGCAACGAGCTGGAGGCGGGAAGCCTTGATGTCTTCTTCCTCCGCCAAGATGCGGACATTGGCATAGAACTTATTGAACGATTGAGCGAGGTCAATCACGTATTTCCCGATTTGGGAAGGATCGAAGTTGTCAGCGGCGCGTTCGATGACTTCCGGGAATCCGTTCAGCAGTGTAATGACTGCCCAAGCCTCTTTGCTATCCAGCGCACCCTCTGCCAATGGAGCAGATGCAGGCTGGAAGTTGCCTCTGCGCAGTAGGGAGCAGGCGCGCGCATGGGTGTATTGCACATACGGGCCGGTCTCGCCTTCAAAGGTCAGCATTTCTTCCAGAGAGAAGTTGATGTCGTTCAAGCGGTAGTTTTTCAGGTCGTGGAAAATGACCGCGCCGACGCCCACTTGACGAGCGACTTCTTCTTTGTTTGCCAGAGAAGGGTTTTTCTCCTCGATCACTTTCTGCACATCCGCGATTGCTTGGGAGAGCACTTCCTCCAGCAAGACAACCTTCCCTTTCCGGGTGGACATTTTTTTACCGTCCTTGAGCATCATCCCGAATGGCACGTGATGCATGTCGCGCGCCCACGCATAGCCCATTTTTTCCAGTACCTTATACAGCTGCTGGAAGTGGAGGCGCTGCTCGTTTCCTACGACGTATACGGCTTTTGCAAAATCGTAGCTCTCGTGGCGGTAGAGGGCAGCAGCCAAGTCGCGTGTCGCATACAGGGTTGCGCCATCGGATTTTTTGATCAGGGAAGGCGGCATGTCGTACTCGTCCAGGCTGACGACAAGCGCGCCGTCGGATTCAGTCAAGAGACCTTTTTCCTCGAGCAAGGTGACGACACGATCCATCTTGTCATTGTAGAAAGCTTCTCCGTTGGTGGAGTCGAAGGAGACATTCATCAGGTCGTAGATCTTCATGAATTCCTTCAAGGATTCATCGCGGAACCATTTCCACAGGTGCAGCGCTTCTTCATCGCCGTCCTCGAGCTTTTTGAACCATTCGCGTCCTTGGTCTTCCAGGGAAGGGTTGTCCTTGGCTTCATCGTGGAAGCGAACGTAGAGCGTCAGCAGCTCCTTGATCGGCTCCGCTTTCACTTTTGCTTCGTCTCCCCACAGACGGTACGCTACGATGAGCTTGCCGAACTGCGTGCCCCAGTCGCCCAAATGGTTGATGCGAACGGGCTGGTAGCCTTGCTTTTCCATGATGTTGGCGATCGCGTTTCCGATGACGGTCGAACGCAGGTGGCCCATGGAGAATGGCTTCGCGATGTTCGGGGAGGAGAGGTCGATCGGGACCTTGCGTCCTTGTCCGATATGGCTGTCTCCATAGGCACTTCCTTGAGCGAGGATGGTGCCAATCACTTGCTTGGCAACAGCAGCTTGATCAAGGAAAAAGTTGATGTAGGGACCGACTGCTGTTGATTCACGCAAAGGATCTCCACTGATTTTCTCTGCCAGCTCTGCTGCGATCATAGGAGGAGCTTTACGCAATGCTTTTGCTAATTGAAAGCAAGGGAACGCGATATCTCCCATGGCAGGGTTTGGTGGTGTCTCCAGCATGCCGTATACGGTTTCTTTTGGAAAGTTTTCTACCCCTTGCTGTGCGAGGGCGTCGGCGATTTTTTCCGCCACTTGGTGTTTGTAGCTCATGTGAATCTCCTTTCTGATTGGAAAGAGGGTGGGTGCTCCAAATAAAAAAACCTCTACGTCTCCTATAAGAAAGAGACGAGAGGTTGTGCTCCCGCGGTGCCACTCCTGTTGTTTTTGCTTGAAAGCAAAAACCGCTTGACCTGCTGTATCGGGCAGTCCCGGCGTTTCCCTACACGATCTGCAAATCGCAAATGTTCAGGACGCATCTCCGAGGTGCGTTTCCTCTCATGCTCTGCATCGGGCTTCCACCATCCCCGACTCGCTAGCGTCATTTGCATGAGGTACTTTCCTCTTCAACGATTCAACGATATCTCTAGCATTATAACTGGTGAGGCTGCACTCGCGCAACTCACTCTTCCGGTTTATTTAAAATCTTGTCCAGCTGTGCGAAGTATTCTCTCGTCAGCTTTTCCTTTTCCTCTGCACTCATGTTTTCTGCATTCATCCATTGCTCTTTGAATTGCTCGAGCTGTGCCAGCATAGCCAGCTCTGCTGCAGCATCTTCTTCCAGATCGTAGTTCTCGGATGGATCGAAGGGGATCAGCCGATTGTCGTTTCCGCTGCGCAGGTATGGATTGCGCCAATGATCGGGAAAATGGTAAGGCTGCTCGCCAAACATCAGTCCGAGTACTTCATCCGAATCGAGGGGCAGAAAATAGTCGTAATCATCTCGACGTCCGCCCGCGGATAAATTGAGATGGGAAAGGAAGTAATGCAGATAATGGTCACCCGTCTCCCGGTTTTTCACGATGGAGTAAGTCTCGAATTCACTTTGCTCCAGTTCCTTGATTTTTTCGAGAGACGATAAAAATTCGTCTTTTTCACGGGCATCTAGTGTGTCCACAGCGTTTCGCTCCTTTGTATTGCCAAGCCGCGATACAATTCATTTTTGTATTCAGTATAGCAAAAGCGCTTTAGAGTGACAATGAACGGAGGTTTTTTCGAGCCAGGCAAACGCAAAAAGAGCCTAGAGGATCTAGGCCCTTTTCATACGCTATGACTAGCAGTCTTCGGAGCACCCAACAATTACCAGCAGGATAAACAGTACGAGCACCAATGCGAAGTTGTCACCAAAGAATCCGCCGCAGAAAGATGTACTCATGTTTGTTTCCCCTCCTTTCCGTTATGCTCTAGTCTATACACGAACACACAGATTGGCGTGGGCGGATGTCTAGATCAACCAAAAATGGGCGCAATCTTTTGAGACAAGAGTAAATATTAGACAAATTCTCAATTGACGAAGAGACAGGGGGGTGATAAGATACTTGCAAACATTCATGAAGTTTGACATTTCAACTCCATAACCATGTACGACTCTTATCCAGAGAGGCAGAGGGACTGGCCTGATGAAGCCTCGGCAACCGGTAGCAATCCGGTGCCAATTCCAGCAAAGCTACGGCTTTGAAAGATGAGAGGATGACTCAGGCGCTTCTGTATTTCGCGGACAAATCCTCTTCTACTTAAGAAGGGGATTTTTTTGTGCAGATAAGCATGGATAAGGTTTTATCCGGTATACGCACAACAAAGTGAGACAGGAAGACTTGCAACTACAACAGAGCAGTGTATGAAACGGCTGAGAAGAGGCCGAAAAGGAGCAAGCTGATGAAACCAACTTTTCGCGAGCAGCTTTCCCGAAAAATTCTGATTTTAGATGGCGCAATGGGAACCATGCTGCAACAGGCAAACCTGACAGCCGAGGATTTTGGCGGTGAGGAGTACGATGGCTGTAACGAGCTGTTGAATTTGACAAGACCGGATGTGATTCGTTCCATCCATGAAAAGTATTTGGAGGCAGGCGCAGACATCGTCGAGACCAATACCTTTGGTGCAACTTCTGTGGTATTGGCTGAGTACGACGTAGCCGATAAAGACCTCGAAATCAATATAGCGGCAACCCGGCTGGCGAAGGAAGCGGTGGATGCCTATTCGACTCCGGAATGGCCGCGCTACGTGGCAGGTTCCATGGGGCCGACAACCAAAACGCTGTCTCTGACAGGCGGCGTCACCTTTGAAGAGCTGGTGGAGTCCTACTATCGCCAAGCTAAAGGGATGATTCTCGGGGGAGCCGATGTGCTTCTATTAGAGACCTCCCAAGACACGCTAAACGTGAAAGCGGGGGGCATCGGGATCCGCAAAGCGTTTGAAGAACTGCAAACCGAGCTGCCGATCATGCTCTCCGGGACGATCGAGCCGATGGGAACCACCCTCGCCGGTCAAAACATTGAAGCTTTCTATTTTTCCCTGGAGCACTTGAAGCCGGTTTCGGTCGGTTTGAACTGCGCGACAGGCCCAGAATTCATGCGTGACCATCTGCGTACGCTGTCCGGTTTGGCGGAATGCGGCGTCAGCTGTTACCCGAACGCTGGGCTTCCGGATGAAAACGGTCATTATCACGAAACTCCCCAAGGCTTAGCAGCCAAAATGCGCGCGTTCGCCGAGCAAGGTTGGCTGAACGTAGCGGGGGGCTGCTGCGGTACGACGCCAGAGCATATCCGGGCAATGGCAGAGGCGCTAAAGGATTGCAAGCCGCGTGGGCAAGTGAAGGAGCCGGTGAGTGCCGTCTCTGGTATCGAAGTGGTTTACGTGGAAGATGACAATCGTCCGTTGCTCGTAGGAGAGCGTACCAACGTCATCGGCTCGAAAAAATTCCGTGACTTGATCGCGGCAGGTCAGTACGAGGAAGCATCCGACATTGCCAGAGCACAGGTAAAGCGTGGAGCCCACGTAATCGACATCTGCTTGGCTGACCCGGACCGGGATGAATACGAGGATATGGAAAAATTCCTGCAATTCATCGTGAAAAAGGTGAAGGCGCCGCTGATGATCGACTCCACCGATGCAAAAGTGATGGAGCTGGGTCTTCGTTACTCCCAAGGGAAGGCCATTCTCAACTCGATTAACCTCGAGGATGGGCTGGAGCGTTTTGAGGAAGTCGCACCGCTCATTCACAAATACGGTGCAGCAGTTGTCGTCGGGACGATTGAAGAAGCCGGGATGGCTGTAACTCGTGAGAAAAAGCTCGAGGTTGCCAAGCGTTCCTACGATATATTGGTAAATCAATACGGAGTAAAGCCCCAGGATATCATTTTTGACCCATTGGTATTCCCTGTTGGAACAGGCGATGAGCAGTACATCGGTTCTGCCAAGGAAACGGTGGAAGGGATTCGTTTGATCAAACAAGCAATGCCGGAGTGCAAAACCATTCTGGGAGTCAGCAACGTATCCTTTGGCTTGCCGGCAGCAGGTCGGGAAGTGCTGAATGCCGTGTTCCTGTACCACACGACAGTAGCAGGTCTGGACTACGCGATCGTCAACACGGAAAAGCTGGAGCGCTATGCTTCGATACCGGAAAATGAGCGAAAGCTGGCCGAAGCGCTGTTGTTCGAAACGAATGACGAAACGTTGGCCGCCTTTACTGAGTTTTATCGTCAAAAGAAGAAAGAAGTGAGCGTAGAGGTATCCAAGCTGACGCTGGAAGAACGCTTGGCACGCTATGTTGTCGAGGGTTCCAAGGATGGTCTGACGGAAGACTTGAAGCTGGCTTTGGAAAAATATGCACCGCTGGAAATTATCAACGGACCGTTGATGTCGGGAATGGAAGAGGTCGGTCGGCTTTTCAACGGCAACCAGCTGATCGTGGCAGAGGTGCTGCAGAGTGCCGAGGTTATGAAGGCATCGGTATCGTATCTCGAACCATATATGGAGAAATCCGATGCGGCAGCGAAGGGCAAGATCCTGCTGGCGACGGTAAAAGGCGATGTACATGACATCGGCAAAAACCTGGTGGAAATCATTTTGGCGAATAACGGCTACGATGTGGTGAACCTCGGGATCAAAGTTCCACCTGAGCAGTTAATCGCTGCCTGCCGGGAACAGAAGCCGGATGCGATCGGTCTGTCCGGTCTCTTGGTGAAATCCGCACAGCAGATGGTCATTACGGCGCAGGATTTGCGCGATGCAGGAATTGACGTACCGATGATGGTAGGCGGCGCCGCGCTGACTCGGAAGTTCACATCCAACCGGATCGCGCCAGAATACCGCGGGATCGTGCTCTATGCAAAAGATGCGATGGATGGTCTGGACCTCGTGAACCGACTGCAAAATCCGGAAGAGCGTGAACGCTTGGTGGAGGAGCAGCAAAATCTGCTAGAAGCAGTCGCCACCGCGCAACCTGTCGTCGAGGAGAAAAAACCAGCTCTCCCCGCACGCTCGGCCGTGAGTAAAACCGTCCCTGTCCATGTTCCCCCAGATTGCGAGCGCCACATTTTGCGCCAATATCCAATCACGCATTTGCAGCCATACTTGAACCTGCGGATGCTGCTCGGCAAACATCTTGGGGTACGTGGAAACGTAGATAAGCTGATTGAATCCGGAGATGAGAAAACGCTGGAGCTGTACGGACTGGTGGAGGATTTGCTGAATGACGCCAAGCAGCAAGGCTCGATTTCTGCACACGGGGTGTACCAATTCTTCCCGGCGCAATCCCAGGGAAATGAGATTTTGGTCTACGATCCGAATGATCACAGCAAGGTGCTGGAGCGATTTGAGTTCCCGCGTCAGCCGGAAGAACCGCATCTGTGCCTCTCCGATTTCCTTCGACCTGTGGAGAGTGGAGAAATGGATTACGTCGGCTTCCTGACAGTAACAGCGGGTGGAGGCATTCGCGAGCGTTCTACCGAGCTAAAGGAACGCGGAGACTATTTGCGCTCCCATGTTCTGCAGGCCCTCGCTCTGGAGCTGGCAGAGGCGTTCGCTGAGCGGATTCACCACATCATGCGTGATGTATGGGGGATTCCTGACCCGGCAGAGATGACCATGCTGGAGCGATTCGGGGCCCGCTACCAAGGGATCCGCGTATCTTTCGGCTATCCTGCTTGCCCGAATTTGGAGGATCAGGCGCAGCTGTTCCGCTTGCTGCAGCCGGAAAATATCGGCGTTCAACTGACCGAAGGCTTTATGATGGAGCCGGAAGCATCCGTATCAGCGATGGTATTCGCACACCCCGAGGCTCGCTATTTTAACGCCGGACCGTCGGTGTTTGAAGTATAAACGGAATCAAAAGGAGAGAAGTGATTGAGTTGACCACAGGCAAGAAAGATTTACGGGAGTATTTGCAGGATCACTTGCTGGTAGGAGATGGAGCGATGGCGACCCAGCTGCACAGGCTGGGCGTCCCGCTCGGAGTGAGCTTCGAAGAGCTGTCGCTGTCGAATCCGAAGCTTGTCCAAGAGGTTCATGATTCGTATTATGCGGCTGGAGCCAGACTTTTGGAGACCAATACGTACTCAGCCAATCGGGATTCCTTGTCCCGCTATGGTCTGGAGCATCGCGTGGCGAGGATCAATCGCTTAGCCGTAAAAATTGCCCGGGAATCCGCAAGAGACGATGCGTATGTCGCAGGGAGCATTGGCTCCATTCTGGCAGGTCGCGTGCGTAAAAAAGTGCTGGATGAATACCGGGACCAGTATGAGGAGCAAGCCATTGCCCTGCTTCACGCGAGTGTGGACGGAATTATTTTGGAGACGTTTCTCGACCTGGAGGAGCTGCTTATGGCGCTGGAGGTCATTCGTCCGCTGACGGATGCTCCCCTGATCGCCCAGCTGGCTACGCTCGAGGTAGGACGCACGCGGGATGGATACTCGCTGACAGATGCGTTTGGGCAGCTGAAGCAGGCAGGAGCGGACATCGTGGGTCTCAACTGCCGCCTCGGTCCAGCGGAAATTTTGCGATCGTTTGAAAATACGCAGGTTCCGCATGGTGCACTCTTGTCTGCTTTCCCGAATGCGGGCCGTCTCGGTCTTACAGACGGGGAGTACGCCTACAAGTCGACGCCTGACTATTTCGGCCAGAGTGCCTTGCGTTTGCGAGAGCAGGGCATCCGTTTGATCGGCGGATGCTGCGGAACGACTCCTGAGCACGTCAAAGCGATGGCAGATGCTCTGGAGTCGCTTGAGCCACAGGAGAGAATCAATCCGACGATCGTGCCTGGTGATCGTCCACAGGTGACGGTACAGAGCATCCGCGATCAGTCGAAGCCGAGCATCGTGGAACGAGTCAAAACAGAGACGACGGTTATCGTAGAATTCGACCCGCCGCGCGATCTGGATGCGGAGTCCTTCCTGGATGGCTGCTGCGAGCTTCACCGCGCAGGGGCTGATGCCATTACCTTGGCCGACAACTCGCTGGCTACCGTACGGATGAGCAACATGGCGCTGGGCGCTTTGATGAAAAGCAGACACGGTATCGATCCGCTGCTGCACATCGCCTGCCGCGACCGCAACTTGATCGGACAGCAATCCCATCTGATGGGCTTGCACGCCCTCGGTATCGATCAAATCCTTGTCATTACCGGCGACCCGTCCCGTTTCGGCGATTTGCCAGGTGCTACCTCTGTGTTTGATGTGACCTCTTTTGATTTGATCCGCATGGTGAAGCAATTGAACGAGGGTGTCTCTTTTGCAGGTCGTCCTTTGAAGCAAAAAGCGCAGTTCATCGTAGGTGCGGCTTTTAATCCAAACGTAAGACAGATGGATGCGGCGATTGCCCGTCTAGAAAAGAAGGTAGAGGCCGGAGCGGACTATATCATGACCCAGCCCGTATACGATGCAGAATCGATCAAGCAAGTGTATGAAGCCACCAAGCATATCGGCATACCAGTCTTCATCGGGATCATGCCGTTGACCAGCCTGCGAAATGCGGAGTTCCTGCACAATGAAGTGCCTGGTATCAAGCTTTCTCCTGAAGCACTGGAACGGATGAGAGCGGTGGAGCAAGGGGAAGCGGCAAGGCAAGAGGGGATCAAAATGGCGAAGGAGCTGCTCGATACCGCCATTCAGTATTTCAAAGGCATTTACCTGATCACGCCATTCCATTACTCCTCCATGGCAGCTGAGCTGGTGCAATACGTACGACAGCAAAGTGCGCTCGTGAAGACAGCTACCCACTAGTCTATACAATCGTCAGAACTGATGCCCTTGTGTGAAGAAGCAGGCAAATTGCCGCTCTTTACTCGAGGGCTTTCATTTCTTCGAGCATATAAGCCGTTTTCCTGATTTCCTGTTTCAGAAATTTTTCGATATCCCGCTCCGACATCTCGAGGTAATGCTGCTGGCGTAAAAACCGTTCGGTAATATGGGGATAGGCGAGGTCGGTATACAGAAGATGCCGCTGTCGCCGGGACAGTGGATTCTCGCGGAGATACCCATCGAGAAGGTAGTGGAAGGCTTTGGGATTCCACTTTTTGTTCTTTCGCATTAATAAGGAGAGCACACGACTGATATCTTTGGAAGGAAAATCAAAGCGAACGTCCTCCCAATCAATGACGGTAATTTTCTGCTTTTCCGAGAGCAAGTTTCCGTTGTTGAAATCGCCGTGACACAAGAAATGTCGGGAGGTAGGGAGCCCCCTCCAATTCTGATAGTACGATGATTTTTCCAGGCTCTCCATGGCGATCTTACCGGCGATCAGAAAGAACGGAAGATGCAAAAAAATGATCTGATGCTTCGGGTCTTTGCTTGACTCATATTGCTGATTCCAGCGCAGCAGGGCAGTAAAATCATTTCGATATTCCTCGTCCCATGTGCTTGTGGCGTTGTACAGGTGACTGTAAGCAGAGGAAAAGCCGACAGATGCGGCGTGAATTCGCCCGAGGGTGGATCCGGTTCGCCTGATGCGTGCCGGAAGATTGAGAGCGAGCATGGGACCGGATGCCCAATGCTGGATGAGAAAGGGATACCCGTTCCAATAAATAAAGCGTTGATTGGACTTCGTTTTTTGCAATTTGGGTATGTGAATCCCTTTTTTTCGCAGATGCTCTTCTGCATCCAGGATGAAGTTTTGCCGCTCTTCCGTAGTGAACAGGCTTTTGCCTAGGAATTTGCCCTTGCGTGTCCGCAATACAATCACCAATGATTTATTGGAGTTTCGCAAAATCTCGTAGCTGAGAATACCGAGGCCGTACTCCTCTTCAATAAGTCGGATTAGTGCTTCCATCTCTTCCCTCCTACGAAAAGCGAGTAAGCGACTATCCTTTATCGTACTGCGAACAGAGGAAATGTGATACTCAAGAGAGGGGATGCCATCCTTTTTCCCGCAGAAACTGGCTCAGCTCACTGAACATGGCCAGCCGTTCTTCCCGGGAAAAGGAGGCGTTCGCACCGCTTGTCGAGGGAATGACAAACACATAGCTGCCAGGCCAATCGTCTGTGCCGAATTCGAGCTTGGATTGGAGTCCGAGCGCAATCTTCGTTTTTTTCTGTCCGGTGGCGTGGCGGAACGCAGTGATACCGTTAAAGCAAATAACGCGGGGACGATAGGTCTGAATCATTTGCACGAACTGCTCCGCTCCGGTCGCATAGTCATCCTCGCGCAGATCGGTAGAAGAGCGAGTCGGACGGGAGACCAGGTCAGTAATGCCATAGTTTAAGTCGAGCAGACGGGCGGTCTCTTCGGGAGCAAATCGTTCAGGAGTCAATCCCCCCTCATACAAGCCTCGCCAGAACAGATTGGCGGGGTTGGCATAATGGTATCCGGCTGTTGCCGAGACGCGTCCCGGGTTGATCCCGCAAAACAAAACAGCCAGATCACGCCGAATATAAGTAGGCAGCCATTTTTCCGTAAAGTCAACCAACACACGATCCCTCCTGTCCCCTTCATCGTAGCATACTACCTGAGCTATGCGAAAAGGGAAGGGGAGATCGTTTGGAGCTAAACTGTTAGTTGTCCAATGAAAAAAGGCCGTCATAACGAACGGCCAGCATAAATTTAGTACGAAAATTCAGGGATACGGCAAACGATTACTCCTCTTCGTAGAACCAGAGGGGATCTTTGTTATCGACATCGCCGTTGTAGTTGATCAGCACTTCTTCTCCCGCCTTGATGTCCGTATAGGCGTAGAAATCAAAGGTGTGGTTGTCAAAATTGATTTCATACACAGCATTCGGTTCATAGGAGTGATTGAACAGCATGCCGTAGCCCAGAAGGATACAAGTGTGGTTAGCCCCATATTCAAAAGCGTAGTCGGCAATCATGGTTTTCTCAATATGCTCATGCTCCGCATTGGGATAAGGGAGAACGGGTGCTTCGTGAATCAGTTCTCCTTTGCGAATATCTTTTGTGGCAAATACCCCCCGATTGAGATCGCCATTACTGAGGGAGGAAGTTTTTACGGTAAGCATTTCAATCACCTGCACATTCTTTGTCGAGAACACGTTGTCTCTTATTTTACTTAAGCATGACAGTTGATTGGAGCGAAAGCAATGGTTTCCATTTATTTTAACGTATAAGAATTTATAAGCGTAATGCTTATGAATTCTGGAACGCATGACGAAGTGCCTCAGCGTCAGCTTCTGGCATCACTTCGGTAAAACTTTCCGCTAAAACGCGGTCGCTCCTCCATGAACAAGCCTCGGTAGAGGTTTTCTTAATGAAATTGTCGTGCTATTTATTGGAGGTACCGGAATGGTTGGAGCCAGTTTCAGAAGAGGAATATAACAAGTTGTAAAAACGGAGAACTATGCATGAAGGCAGCCGGGATTGAACTGCCTTTTTTATAGAATGACGCGAGGATGTAGCAAGGATCGTTTATGGACACTCCCTGCATCCTCATCCATTTGGCCCTGAGTCTAGTGGCGTGGAAATCACAAATCAAGTATTTTCACCATTCTCCATTTGTGTTAAAGTGATTCACATCATTTTCATGCAGAGGGGAAGGAATGGAAGATGGGAAACTTTTGGTTGTTCGTCGTCATGTCTATTTTACTGATTATTCTTCCTGGTCCCGATACTGGCCTCGCCACGCAAAACACGATTGCGCACGGAAAAAAGGGTGGGTTTCAAACGGTCTTCGGCATCACGACTGGCTTGGTCTTCCATACTTTGGCGGCGGTGTTTGGGCTTTCGGCGATCCTGGTCAAATCGGCAGTCCTGTTTTCTGTTTTTAAATACGTCGGTGCCGTGTATTTGATTTACCTCGGCCTTACCTCCATCTGGGCGTTGAAAAAGAACAAAGGAACGGAGCAGGAGGAGCAGCAGAGCAAATACAAGCATAAATCTCCGTTTCGTCAGGGGCTGCTGACGAATCTGCTGAACCCCAAGGTTGCGGTTTTTTTCTTGACATTTCTTCCGCAATTTTTATCGGCTGGGACCAAGCCGTTTCTGCAATTCTTGCTGATGGGCGCGACGTACTCCATGCTTACGATTCTGTGGTTCATCCTGTACGTGTCGTTCATCAACTACATTCGCAACTGGATGAAGAAACCGTCCACACAGCGGGCCATACAGGGGATCTCCGGATTTGTTCTCGTCGCATTTGGAATCAAGCTTGCCTTTGAAAAAGCTCCCAGCTGAGCTGCGAGAAATAGCGGGACAACCTCCTGCTTCTACAAACAAGAAGCGCTCCTCCAAAGAGGAACGCTTTTTTCATGTCAACGAGGATTCCTTATAGCTGATAGATGGCAGAGAACTTCTTCTCCAGATAATCCATCAGGTAGGTGGCATTGGTACCTTCACCGGTAATGGCTTGAACAAGCTCTTGAGGGCTCTTCATTTTTCCGTACTGGTGAATGTTTGTTTTCAGCCACTCGCGGATGGGAGCAAAATCTCCTTTGGCAAGCAAGTCGTGATAGCCGCCGATTTGCTGCTCCATCACGTGGGCAAACTGAGCAGCATAGACGTTCCCCAAGGAGTACGTAGGGAAATAGCCGAAGCTCCCACCAGACCAGTGGATGTCTTGCAGCACGCCGAGTGCATTTGTCGGAGGAGTAACCCCCAGGTATTCTTGCATTCTTTCGTTCCATATTGTAGGCAGATCAGCGACTTTCAGCGTACCGTTGATCAAGCCTTTCTCGATCTCATAACGAATCATGATATGGAGATTGTACGTCAACTCATCCGCTTCGATACGGATGAAAGACGGAGTGACTTCGTTGATCGCGCGATAGAACCCGTCTACACTGACCCCGTCGAATTGGGCAGGGAATGCTTTTTGCAGATCGCTGTACAAGCCGTTCCAGAAAGGCAGGCTGCGGCCGATCATGTTTTCCCAGAAGCGGGATTGAGATTCGTGAATACCCATGGAAGTACCATCGCACAATGGGGTAAACAACAGTCTTGGATTGATATTTTGCTCGTACATGGCATGCCCTGCTTCATGGATGGAGCCGAACAGAGCTGTATTGAATTCATTGGCATCATAGCGGGTCGTGATGCGCACATCTCCTGGGTTGAATGAAGTACAGAAAGGATGGGCGCTGCGGTCCATGCGACCTGCTTGGAAGTCGTAGCCAATGCGTTCCAAAACGAAGCGGCTGAAGGCTTCCTGTTCTGCTACTGGAAAGTGTCTTTTCAAGGAAGAGGTGTCAGGCTTATTCGGTGACTCCGCAATCGCGGCCACCAGCTTCACCGTTTTCTCACGCAAGGTAGTGAAGATCGGGTCTAGCTGATCGACGGTCATGCCGGGTTCGTAGAGATCGAGAAGTGTGTTATACTTGTTTTTTCCGTCGTGCCCCCAGTAGTCGATGAACTCAAGCTGGAAGTCGACGATTTTTTCGAGGTAAGGCTGGAACAGGGAGAAATCATCTTTTTCCCGTGCTTCTTCCCAGATGGTCTCTGCCTGTGAAGTCAAAATGACGTACTCTTGGTATCTGGCTGCGGGAATTTGCTTGTTGCGGTCATATTCCTTTTTGCATTCGAGAACCGTATGACGGGTTACTTCGTCAAGAGCTTCCAGAGCTTCGGGCTCACTCAGCGTCTCCAGAAACTCTTCCATTTCTTTTGAGGTCGCTAGCTTGAACTGTTCGCCAGCCAATGTACCAATGACCTCGGAACGCGCTTCCATTCCTTTGCGGGGAGCTTGGGTAGCCTTGTCCCAATGAAGGACGGCGATAGCCTGATTGTAGCTCGACAGCTTTTTCACATACGCTCGAAAAGCGGTTGAACGTGCTTCCAGATTGGTCGACATGAGGTCCCTCCTGATATCGTTTTCGTATGTACTTTCTTGAATGCAGTCAAAAAATTTTTACTACTACACATTATAATGGTTTTGCGGAAAAATACTAGGTGGATGCAGCACGAAAATGTCGGTATAATCGTAAGGAAAAGAATGAGGCTACTTACTTGTCATGACAGGAGAATGAAGATGAGTCAAATCAATCCCCAATGGGAGAAGGAAATAGCGAAACGACGCACCTTTGCCATCATCTCCCACCCGGATGCGGGTAAAACAACGATGACGGAAAAACTGCTCTATTACGGCGGAGCCATCCGTGAAGCGGGGATGGTCAAAGGACGGAAAAACTCCAAGCATGCGACCTCCGACTGGATGGAGATCGAGAAAAAGCGCGGAATTTCCGTGACGTCCTCCGCGATGGACTTTGAATACAAAGGGCATCATATCAACATTTTGGATACACCTGGTCACCAGGACTTCAGTGAAGATACGTATCGGACTTTGACGGCTGCAGACGCGGCCGTGATGATTATCGACGTCGCCAAAGGGGTCGAGGCACAGACGATCAAGCTGTTCAAGGTCTGTCGCATGCGCGGGATCCCGATCTTTACCTTTGTCAACAAGCTGGACCGTCACGGGAAAGATCCTTTCGAGCTGCTGGAAGAAATCGAGCGTGTGCTGGGGATTCGTTCGTATCCGATGAACTGGCCGATTGGAATGGGCAGCTACTTCAGCGGGGTATACGACCGGATGAAATCCCGCGTAGAGCTGTACCAAACGGGCACGCAGCACGAGGAGATCTCCTTTTTCCCTGTAGAGGGGGCAGAAGACTCGCGGATCGGTGAGAGCGTCGGACAGGAGCTGTGGCAGCAGCTGCAAGATGAAGTTTCCTTGCTGGATGTGGCAGGGGACGATTACGACGAAGAGCTGATTGCAAAAGGAGAGCTGACTCCTGTCTTTTTCGGAAGTGCGATCAACAACTTCGGGGTACAAACCTTCCTGGACAACTTCCTGCAAATGGCACCTCCGCCGTCGCCTAAGAAAAGCAACGCCGGATTGATCGATCCGTATTCGAATGCGTTCTCTGGCTTCATCTTCAAAATCCAGGCAAACATGAACCCGGCTCACCGCGACCGCATTGCATTCCTGCGCATTTGCTCCGGCAAATTCGAACGCGGCATGTCTGTGAAGCACGTGCGTCTGGGCAAAGATATCAAGCTGGCGCAGCCCGTGCAGTTCATGGCGCAGGACCGCGAGATTGTCGATGAGTCATTCGCGGGCGATGTGATCGGTTTGTTTGACCCGGGCATCTTCCAGATCGGCGATACGCTCTGTGTGGGGCAGTCATTCGAGTACGAAGAAATGCCGCACTTCTCGCCGGAGTTTTTCTCCAAAGTCATGGTAAAAGATGCGATGAAGCACAAGCAGTTCCAAAAAGGAATCATGCAGCTGACGGAAGAGGGGACAGTCCAGCTGTTCCGTACGCATCCGATGGAAGAGCTGATCCTGGGCGTGGTCGGGGTACTCCAGTTCGAGGTCTTGGAATACCGTCTCAAAGCTGAGTATGGAGTCGACATCATGCTGACTCGCATGCCTTACCAGATCGCTCGTTGGCTGGAAGGCGACAAGGCTGCGATTGACGCACTCAAAAACAAGATTGTAACAGATCGCTACGGTCGTCCGGTCATGCTGTTCGAAAGCGAATACCAGCTGCGGGTAGCGATGGATAAGCATTCGTCGATCAAGTTCCACGAGAGCTCGCTGGGCTTGAAATCCGTCCTGTCATAAGGGCAAGACAAAACTATCAAATAAGGCGAAAAGGGGCTCCCAGTACAGGTGAGACCCTTTTTTTCACGAAACCAGGGAGGAGCCTATGCAAAAAGCTGCCCGCCATTCACTTGCTCAAATAATACAGAACGAGGCAGGCTCATCCGCTTCACTAACAGCACAAAATCACCTAGCATGATACTTCCTAGAGAGTGGTGCTGGCAGGAGAAGCGTCGTAGACGAACAGCCTTAACAGTTCAGTATCATTCGGCATTTGGACCAGACGTTCAAACCGCAGGCCGAGCTTTTCCAGCAAACGGCCAGACGAGTGGTTGTCTTGCGTCGTAATAGCGACCACTCTGGTTAGACCGAGAGTTTCCTTCGCGTATTGCATGACGGCGGATGCTGCTTCGTACGCATAGCCTTTGGAGCGATAGTCAGGAAGGAAAGCGAAGCCGATATCGACATCCTCTAGCCCCTCTCTTTTGACCAGGCCACACATGCCTAGCAGAGTGTGGTCTTCTTTGCGTTCCACAAGATAAAAGCCAAATCCGTCTCGTTCATATGATTTGATAGCGCCATTGGCAATGTAGGAGCGCGCATCATCGAGTGTCCGAACACCACGATCGCCGATAAACTGCAGCCAGGCTGGGTCGTTTACCAGCTCGAGTATAAAGGGGGCATCGTCCAGTGTCTGGTAGCGAAGATAGAGGCGTTCGGTTTCCAGTACGATCAAGCAGATCACATCCTTTCAGAAATGCAGAAGTTGATGTCTTTGACATACCTGGCAGAAATTCCTTTATCGTTCCATCATTTCTTTTTTTGGTCACATGTTAAAATATCAACCCCGTTATCCTATTTGGACGACTCCCCTCATATATTGGGACAAAGGTCTGTAACACCCAAGGAGAGGAGGAGAATGCCTTGAGGGTTCTCCTGTTTGTCGTGTTGTTCCTCGTTTCATTTGACATGCACGCACAGACGCCGCTATTGGCGCCGTATTTAAACATCCTGGGCGTCTCAGCAGCAATGATTGGCTTTGTTCTGGGGGGATATGCCATCAGCAATCTGACCGGAAATCTGCTGGCTGGACCCTTTTTGGATCGATACCCGAAAAAGTGGTTCATCTCTGGAGGCTTGATGCTAGCAGGGGTTATGCTGATTGGTCAAGGGGTCGTACAGCACACAGGAGGATTTTTTGCCTTTCGTCTCATGCTCGGCTTTTTGATGGCCTTCGTTTCCCCTGCCTGCTCGGCATTGCTTGGTGAGACGGGCAAGACTGCTGTCGAGCAAGGGAAAATCATGGGCAACAAAGGACTGGTGCTTACGTCGGCAGGGATTGTATCGCCTGCAGTGGGCAGTTTTTTGGCTGTCCAATTTGGCTATAGTCAATCCTTCATCATCTTGGGCTATATCATGCTGATCGCAGGTGTATTTGCCGGATTGGTTTTGCCAGCCAGGGTACCCGGCAGTTTGATTGAGCCAAGCAGTTCCGCCGCTGCCGCTAAAAAGAAGCCGGGTGGGAAAGGGACTTTAACGCATGTCCTGGAAAATCGGTTACTGTATCCCGCATTTCTAGGTGGCTTTGCGATCATCTACGCGCAAGGGACGATTATTTATGAGGTTCCGCTATTGATCCAGAAGCAAGGACTTTCACCTGCTGTCACTGGAGTTCTCTTCAGCCTGAAAGGGCTGGGGGCACTGGCCATCCTCGTTCAATTCTGGTTGTACAAGGTATCCATTGAGCAACGTGCGTTTGCAGGACTAGCCGTTTTGAGTCTGCTGCTGTACACGATGGCGATCGGGGTAGCCATCCCACTCCAGATCATGATGTTTTTGCTAGGAGCCTGCTTTGGAATGCTGTTCCCGGCATTTGCGACGATGCTTACCGTACATTCTCCGCGAGAGCTGTACGGCAGTGTATTTAGCATCTATTCGGCGATCCTCTCCATGGGAGCGGTGCTGAGTCCCATTATTGCTGGTTTGATTGGCAACTGGCACCACTCGTATTTCATCGCCTTTTTCGTGACGGCAGGGGTATGCTTGGCTGGGGGGATTCACCGGATCATTCTCAGTGGAGTCACCCGATAGCACTGCATAAAAAGAAAAGGCATTCCCAGGTCTGACGGGGAATGCCTTTGCCATGCAGATCGATGGCTAACGCTGCTTCGATTTGGGGTTGCCTTGCGTAATCTGGCTTTTCACATGCTTGAGCTGGGCCACGATAATGAAGCTGACAATGACCAGCAAAAACCACGAGCTGATCTTGCTGAGGTGGACGATTTCCCAGCCATTTCGCTGGTTCGGGTAGTACCAGGCGCCAAAAAACGTAGCGATATTTTCGGCGATCCAGATGAAGAACCCGATCAGAAAATAAGCGAGGGGAAGAGGCATCCACAGTCGCTCCTCCGCGACGCGAAAATGGACTCGCGAGCGCCAGAAGACGACGAAGATCGCGGCCATCAGGTACCAGCGAATATCCACCCAGAAGTGATGGACAAAGAAATTGAGATAGATCGCGGCTCCGAGTAGAACAGCTAACCAAGGAGCAGGCCATGCTGTCAGGGAGACGTCCAGACGACGCCAAGCCTGGCATAAATAGCTCGCGACACTCGCATACATAAAACCGCTGTACAGCGGAACGCCGAATATTTTGCTGTATGCCTCTTCAGGGTATCCCCACGAGCCCATATGCACCTTGAAAATCTCCAATGCCAAGCCGATCAGGTGAAAAACGGTAATCACTTTTAGCTCGTCTTTGGTCTCCAGACCGGTTTTCACCATGACGACTTGAAACAACAGGCAAAGGATAAGCAAGAGATCGTATCTGCCCAGACCGGGTATCGTCACGAACTTGGACAAGGCGAGTGACGCGAAGATAAATACCGGAAACAGACAGGACATAGCCTCCTGGTAGCCAAAGTGCAGCAGGAGGCGAAAGGCACGAATCACTCTTTGATCTCGTCAGCTGGAGTAGGGCCGACTGCAACAGGCAAATCGTAGGAGCTCCAATCGCTCCAGCTGCCTGCGTAAAGCTTCACATCTGTGCGACCAGCAGCATGCAGGGCAAGGAGGTTCGTGCATGCGGTCACACCGGATCCGCAGTAGACGATGACTTCCTGATCGGCAAAGGGAGCGACTCGCTCCTGCAGTTTGTCAATCGGCAGCATGGTCATATCCGAACCAAGGTTGTCCTTGTAGAAGAAATGACGAGCGCCCGGGATATGGCCTGCTTTCGGGTCGAGCGGCTCGACCTCACCTCGATAGCGTTCACCGGCGCGGGAGTCGAGCAGGATGGTTTCCGGATTTCTTTCGCGCACGCCCTTTATATCGACGAGCATTTCGGAGCGTACATGTGGCATGAAGGTGCGCGGAGTCGGTGTGCGAACCTCTGCCGTAACCGCATAGCCTGCGTTTTTCCAAGCGGCATAGCCACCGTTCAGAACAGCTGTTTTTTCGTGTCCCAAATAACGCAGGAGCCACCAGAGTCGACCGGCCATCGCCATTTCCTGATCGTCGTAGGCGATTACCGTTGTCTGTTCATCAATGCCGTTTTGAGAGAGGAACGCAGCAAACGTTTCAGGTTCAGGCAGTGGATGGCGACCGCCATGCTCCGCTTTCGGGCCGGAAAGATCGCGGTTTAGATGGAAGTAGAGAGCGCCTGGAATATGATCCTGCTCAAAGCTTTCAGAACCTGCTTCTGCGAGGCTCAGATTGAAACGGCAGTCTACGATGACGATCTGGTCGTCGTGAAGATGCTCGTGCAGCCATTGCGGTGAGACGAGTGCTTGCATGAATCTCCCTACTTTCACTTTTTTCCCTACATCATAGCAGAAGAGCAACTAGATAGGGTACAATATTCTGGTTAGTTTGTGGGGAAGGAGCCGAGTCATGAGACGTTTTATTCGATATTTCCTGGAGGGCTTGCTATACGTCATTCCGCTAGCCGTCACGATCTATATTTTGTATACGATTTTTGTCACGGTAGATAGCTGGCTTGGTCTGGGAATCCCTGGTGTGGGGTTCGTTCTGACCATCGTTGGTATTACGGTCATCGGTTTTCTCGCATCTAACGTGCTGACACGAGGGGTGTTGTCACTCGTATCCAAAGTATTTGAGAAAGTCCCTTTCATCAAATTGATCTACACATCCATCAAGGATCTGATCGGGGCATTCGTGGGCGAGAAGAAAAGCTTTGACAAGCCGGTCTTGGTCACGCTCTCCAAGGAGGGCAGTGCGAAAGCAATCGGTTTTATCACAAAGGAAAGCATGGAAGCATACGGCTTGGAAGACCATGTAGCCGTCTATCTGCCGCAGTCGTACAATTTTGCGGGGAATCTTTTGCTGTTTCCGAGCGAGCAAGTTCAGCCGCTCGATGTAGAAAGCTCGGAAGCGATGGCGTTTCTCGTGTCGGGCGGGGTTTCAGGAAAGGCAGAGAATGCAGCGAAAAAGCCGATCTCCTAAAATAAGGAGCATCGGCTTTTATTCGTTTCCCCGTCGAACTCGTTTTTATGATCCCGTGCAGGCTCGATTTCGATTGAAAATGTGCGGGAGTGCTTACTTGTGGGTTAGCATGTGCGTCCGATCTTTGCTAACGAGCCTTTGTTAAAGCATGATCGAACGAATCTAGTATCTCTAAGAAATGGGACGCTTCA
The DNA here is from genome assembly GCF_046622605.1 of Brevibacillus centrosporus. Classification (NCBI taxonomy): domain Bacteria; kingdom Bacillati; phylum Bacillota; class Bacilli; order Caryophanales; family Paenibacillaceae; genus Brevibacillus; species Brevibacillus centrosporus. The sequence goes on from NZ_CP176856.1 coordinate 2,351,650, forward strand.
CGGAACACGTGGTCAGCCAATAAGGGAGGGATGATGCTTTTGATTCTGCATGCCTCGATTAATTCATGGGCGGTCTTCTTGAAATCGCGGAGCTGGCGAACAGAAACGCGGTTTTGATCCACAAACTGGTTGAGAAGTGGCTGGGTTTGGGATTGGGGTCGCATAGAATCGAGATCTATGGCTTGGAACAGCAGCTGGTCAAAGTCATGACTGAAATCCCGTGCCTGCTCCACCAGCTTTCTTTCCGAGGGGTCCAGAAGATGGTTAATAAACTTAGCATGATCGGCCATGATTCGCAGGAAGAACACGTTTTCATTAATAACGGCATCAGGCAAAGCGTCCAGCGTTCCTGTATTGAGCTGCTCCAGACGTTTCATGAAATAGTTCGCTTCCCTGCTTACATGATCGACAAGCAACGGAAAATTATTGCCCAGTATTTTGCAGTGAAGGATAAGGCCGAGTACCTTTCGTTTAAAGGCCCAAATATGGCATACTGCATGATGAACGATATTGTTAAATTCGTAGATCGTTTGTGGATCAGAATCAGCGGAGTAGGAATTGGAGCGGTTTTCAATATCCTCAAAGACCCTGTAAAACCGATCAGCCTCGTTTATCAATTGTGTATCGTCGCAATTAAATCCTAATTTCAGAAAGAGAGAATGCTCTTTCATGATTCGCGACCAGAAACGTATCTCTTCTAAAGACCTCACGACAAATTGGTCAGCCATACATACCTCCTATTGTATTTTATCCAAAGCTCATTTAAGAATTATTGGATGTTTATTTTGGATGACGCTTCTTCCACGCGGGATACTCTGTATTTCTATGTGTTTACCCATCTCGATGAATAGGCAATAACCTAATATTTTGGCATGAGGTAGCCCAATTTTATGTGGAGCATGAAAAAAGCTGCCCCTCAAAGAGATTTCACTCTTCAAAGGACAGCCTTCTTAGATCAGCTGCTGAAAAATCCGCTGTGACTGCTATGCTTTCTGCGGTAATGATGATGCCCATATGATTTATGTCCATGTGACCAAAATGGGCCGCGGCGCTTGTAATCACTGCTGCTGTAGTGCCGGTAGTGTCTCCCGCCCATGTTCCAGAGGAAGCTTGCCCCTTTTTTCAGTAGAACTACGACAATAACGGCAGCGATAATGAAAAGCACCAGGCCGATCCCCAATATGGTTAGAATGACTGTCATCCGCATCTTCTCCTTGGCGATGAATCTACCATGTAATACGGATGAGTGGGTGAGTGGTTTCAAAAACGATCAGCTCTCGACGTTCAGGTAATGCTCATAGCGCTTGTAGTCGATCTGCTTATCCTTCAAGTGCGAGATCAGAAATTTATGATCTCGTTTTGGCGTAGCGAGGATATAACCTTTGACAATCAGGTCGATGTTGATAGAAGAAGCTTTTTCCTCCAAAGCGAGCTGGCCGATTTTTCCTGCGATCGTGCGTCTAGCCACGTCCCGGAAAAGCTGAGGGACAGGATCGACTAGTTCGTTGAGCAGGGTGAGTCCGTCCTCTGTCCAAAGCGAGCGTGTCTGATCGATGTAATAGTCCTGCCAGTCTAGATCGGATTTGCCGTCTTTTTTCGGCATTGATTTTAAAAATTTGCGGAACATGAAATAGCCGCCGATCCCCATTAAACCCACGAGAAGAACGGACCAGCCGACGATAAACAGGGAAAACCCTGTAGACATTTGTGACATGCTTCGGCACCTCGTTAAGCGTACTTTTTACAGGAAAATGTTTGCTATATAGAAGTTTACCGTATTTTTGGCACGGCAACAAACTTTTTATGTAAAAGCCCATCCTGCCGGTTTGCTCTTCCCAAGAACACATACAATTTAGTATGATTAGAATTAATCTTTTTAGGGAGTTGACGCTCATGTTCAAGCTAGGACAACGCGTCGTCATTGTTGCCGACTCCTTTGAGCAAGGCTTGCCATTGGGCGAATACGGTTACTTGATCGCACGCGACCGGAATCCTGACAGTGCGTTTGCTTGGGTGGTTCGCATACCAAAAATAGATAAGCAGTACCCTGTTGTTGAAGAGGACATCGCCCTCGAGGCGAAGCTGCTTGAAGAAGAGGCAGAGAGGATCTCACGTGAAGCGCTGCTCGACTTTGCTCTGGCTACGCGCAACGAGGCCCTTTTCCGTCAGCTGGTGGGCTTGCAGGATGAAGAAGAGGCAAATGACGAACCTGTAAAGGAATCAGTAGAGGATTTTATTCGTAAAGTAAATATGAAGGCTTGGATTTAAAACCAGGGAGCGACAGCTTCTTGAAACAATTGCAGAGGAAATGAAAGCGAGGCCGTTACATGTCTGAATTTGTGTCGTTTACCAATGAGTTTGGTCAAACCATCGATATGTCCCGAGAGGACTACCAGAAAAAAGTGATCCCCCATAACTTGGACATGTACTGGGACAATAAAGAAAAGCTTCGCGATTTTGCGATGGAATTGGTGAAGGAGCAATTTCATGAGCAGGCAGCCGTTGCGGCCAACCGACTTTTGGAATTGTACGGTCCGATTGAGTCTGCGCTCATTTTTCGTGCAGTCGTCCATATGCAGGCGAGGGAGTTTGATCGGGCAAAAGCGATCTTGAGTGATTGCCTCGAGCGCTTCCCTTCGTCCGGCACAGCTTGTACGAACCTGGCAAAAATCTACGCCTATGAGGGCGATGAAGCCAAAGCGTTTGAAACGCTGAATACAGGTCTGCATAAAGACCCGAATCAGGAAAACGGCTTGAATATGTTCGTGGAAAGCTTCCTGCAATCGGGCCGAAAAGAAGAGCTGAGACAGCAGCTCGAGACGCTAGCTGGCAAAGAAGGCGCCTGGCGTCCACAGCTGCACCTGGCGAGATTGGCATTGACCGAAGAGAACCTTTTGAAAGCCATGCATTGGTATACGCTGGCCATTGAAGGTGCCAAGGATCGATTTGAAGTCGTAATGACTGTGACCGGTGAGCTCGGACAAGCTGGCTACGTCTATCAGCTGATCCAGATTTGCGAAAAGTTTTGGACTCCGGATTTCCCGTTCCCGTATGCTGGATTCAACTATGCCAATGCGCTCATTGCAACGGACCAGAAGGAAAAGGCTATCGCCATTCTCCGCACCATGCAGGAGCAGCTGGCAGACAACTACAAGCCGATGGTCGATCATTTCCTCTTGCGTGTACCTGGCGCCCAGGAAGTGGAAGCAGCGGCGGCAGCAAAAGTGGCACAAAGCCAACCTGCCGATGCAGGCACCAAAAAAAGCTGGTGGAAAATCTGGAAATAGCAAAAAGCAATAAGAGCGCCCGCGCCATGTGTCCGGGCGTTTTTTGTTTTCGGGATGTAGCAGTGTTAGGTGCAGGAGAAACGTTTGCCAATCGTACTGGAATAGGAAAAAAGCGGGCTGGTTCTCATCCCGGAAGAACCAGTCCCGCTGTTTGGTGTTGCCATCTATTTAAACTGGCTGGTGAGCCGCCTTTCCAGGTACGCGACGCCTTGGTACATCAAGGTTGCGACGACTGCAATGATGGCGAGGCTCATCATGACCAGGGTGAAATTAAAGACTTGGAAGCCGTAAATGATCAGGTATCCCAGCCCTTGCTGAGAAACAAGAAACTCTCCCACGATGACCCCTACCCAAGAGAGGCCGACGTTTACCTTCAGTGTAGCGAGGATCGTCGGGATGGTAGAGGGGAGGATAACCATCGAGAAAATTTGCCGCTTGCTCCCACCCAAGGTTTGCACGACTTTCACGTAATTGGGATTCACTTCTTTGAAGCTGGTGTAGATGTTGATGGTGGTAATGATCACAGAGATCGCGCAGCCCATGGCAATCACGGAGAACAGTCCCGGCCCGAAGCTGACGATAAAAACCGGTCCCAGCGCAACCTTTGGCATGCTATTGGCGATGACGAGGTAGGGCTCCAAAACACGGGAGAGGAAAGGCGACCACCAAATAACGGCTGCGATCACGGTCCCGAGCAGAGTGCCGAGCAGAAAGCCTACGATCGTCTCCCAGACCGTCATGCCGACGTGGGGGAGAAGACTGCCATCCGTGAGTCTCGACCAGAACTCTGTCACAACTTTGGATGGGTAGCTGAAAATGAGCGAGTTGATCGTATTCGTCCGTGCGAGCAGCTCCCATAATCCGATGAAAGCGATGAACAGCAGTAGTTGTGTAGAAAGAACCCAGGATCGTGAGCGGGCTTCTTGCTTCAGGAACTTTCGATGGGCGGATTCAATGTCCTTTTGCTGCATCAGAAACCACCTCCATCTCTTTCCAGACACGGTGGAACAGATCCTGGAATCCGTCTTGATTTCGTGCGTCAAACGGGATCGCATTGCGGATGTGCGCGGGTATATGGACTTCGCTGTTGATCCGGCCAGGATTGCGAGAGAGGATATAAACCCGGTCACCCATCGCGATAGATTCGGAGAGGTCGTGTGTGACGAGTACGGCTGTCTTTTTGTGCCTGCGAAGAGTTGTGAATATCAGGTCCTCGAGCTTGAGCTTGGTTTGATAATCCAGGGCAGAGAAGGGTTCATCCAGGAGCAGGACGTCTGGCTGACAGGCCAGCGTACGCACGAGAGCGACCCGCTGTCTCATCCCGCCAGACAGCTGCATCGGAGAGGATTTGCGCACATCGATCAGCTCCATCTCCTCGAGCAAATGGAGGGCGTATGCTTCGTTTTCTTTGGTCCGCAGCCCTTGAATATCCAGTCCGAGGAAGACATTGTCTTCGATGCTGCGCCAGTTGAAAAGGTAATCCTGCTGGAGCATGTAGCCGACCTGCCGGGAGGTGCCTGAAACCGGATTTCCGTCGATCAGGACCTTTCCTGCCGTAGGCCGCTCCAGTCCGGCCATGATGGAAAGCAATGTTGTCTTTCCACAGCCGCTCGGGCCAACCAAACAGATGAACTCGCCTTCCTCCACGCGCAGGTTGATATCCCTGACCGCCATGAATGCCCGGGTAGCGGATAGGTAGAGATGGGTCACGTGGCCGAGTTCTATTTTGGCCGGCGTTGAAGGAGTCTGGTTCATCCTCGCCTACTTCCCTTCTTTAGCAGCTTTGGCAAAGGTGGTGTTGACCAGTTTGGCGTAATCCGCGCGCTGCTTTAGTTCTCCTGCTTTGTCCATGATGTCCTGGAGCTGGTTCCACTCTGCTTCATCCAAGATGGGGTCTGTGGCGTAGGAGCCTTGATCCAGATAGCGTTTGACGGCGCTCTCCAGAATATCGGGCTGGATGGTGTCAAAGTATTTAGCGATCACGGCAGCCGTTTCCTGAGGCGTGTGGCTGGCAACCCATTGTTGCCCTTTGTAGACGGCATTGGTAAACTTTTGGATAGTAGCCGAATTGCTGTCGATATAGCTTTGCTTCGTCATGAAGACCGTGTAGGGCACCGTCCCGCTTTCTTTTCCGAACGAAGCGACGACGTGGCCGATCCCTTCTTGTTCAAAACGGGAGGCTTCTGGCTCAAACAACTGTACATACTCGCCAGTGCCGGAAGCGAAAGAGGCAGCTATATTTTTGAATTCAATGTTTTGGATGAGCTCAAGGTCGCTCTGTGGATTGATATTGTGCTGCTTGAGCACGTACTCGCCAACCATTTGCGGCATGCCGCCTTTGCGTTGACCCAGGAAGACTTTCCCTTTCAACTGGTCAAAGGAGAAATTGTCCACTTTGTTGCGAGCGACGAGGAAAGTGCCGTCTGTCTGTGTGAGCTGGGCAAAATTCACAACAGGATCCGCAGCGCCCTGCTGGGCTACGTAGATGCTGGTTTCAGATCCCACGAGTGCGACTTCGATTCCGCCAGAGAGAAGTGCAGACATGACTTTGTCTCCGCCAGGAATCGTAGACAGCTCGACGTCGAGTCCTTCCTCTTTGAAAAATCCTTTTTCGATGGCGACGTACTGAGGCGCGTAAAAGAGCGAACGCGTCACTTCGCCGATCCGTATTTTTTCCGGGGCACTCGAGCATCCGGCCAGTAGAGCCATGACGGCCAGGCCGGCGGCAAGACCCATAGAGATGAGTCGTTTCATTATCAGGAGTCCCTCCTTGCTAGGCTGTTGTTTGATGTAGCGTATGCGCCCATGGAAAAAAGGGTGAATGCCCATAGAGACTGACAGGCACGCCCAAGAGGCAGGAGTGGAAGTAGAGCCAAAAAGGAGATGCACAGGACGTGATCGTAACATTTTTGGGAACAGGTTCGGGCGCACCTACCACACGCCGCAATGTCAGCGGTATTGGGCTTCGTTTTTTGCAAGCGGGCAAGTGGTGGCTGTTCGACTGCGGAGAAGGGACCCAGCATCAGCTCCTCCGATCCCCTATGAAAATCAGTCAGCTGGATAAAATTTTTATTACGCATTTGCACGGAGATCATTTGTACGGTTTGATCGGGCTGTTGGCGAGCCGGTCGCTGCGAAATGGCGAAGCCGCCCCTTTGGAGCTATACGGTCCGCCGGGACTGGATCGTTATTTTCGTGCGGTGATGGACACAAGTCCGGTTCACCTGCAATACCCGCTGGAGCTCAAGATCGTGAGGGATGGCGTGGTTTACGAGGATGAGGAGGTCATCGTCACGTGCCGTTTGGCCAAGCATCGCGTTCCTTCATTTGCGTATGCCATCCAGGAAAAGGACAAACCGGGCGCGTTCCAGGTCGAGCGAGCCAAAGAGGCAGGTGTGCCATTTGGGCCGTTGTATGGTGCTCTGAAGCGAGGGGAGGAAGTGACGCTTGCGGATGGCACTATTTTGGCTGGCAAGGATTTTGTAGGAGAGCCGCAGCCAGGGCGAAAGATTGTGTTTAGCGGTGATACCGAGCCTTGTACAGCGGTACGGGAGCTGGCAGAAGGCTCGGATTTGCTGGTGCACGAGGCGACGTATGCACAGCGGGACAAGGAGCTGGCAGTACGCAGCGGCCATTCGACGGCGCAGGAAGCTGCTGAGCTCGCGAGGCAAGCTTCTGTGAACCAGCTTTGTCTGACCCACTTCAGTCCGCGCTATGAGGATGAGGAGGGCGATTTCACCATGGAGGATCTCTTGGCAGAAGCACAAGCCATCCATCCGAGTACTGTATTGGCTGCGGACTTCATGGATGTACCGGTCAAACGGGTGCGAAAAACGATGGGAGAATCGGCAGATCCTTGTTATAATGAGTGATCAATTGCGTACGAAAAGAGGGAGAGCATGAAACGGATCGTCTTTGCGACACCCGAAGAGTTGATTCAGCATTGTGAAAACGAACAAGTTAGTCTCGTCGTGGAGTACCGGGATGAAGCGGGCAAACAGCGTCAGGTTGTCTTGGCTGGGGAGCGGCTGCCCGAAGCGAAAACGTACATCGAATCTCCAAAGGCGGAGGCGTACTACCGAAAAGACGGCGTGTTCTATGAAGTAGTGGCCAGCTGGAAGCCGTAAGACAAACGATAGAGAGAGCCGAATTGGCAAAAGCAGGAGAGGATAGGTGAGTGGCAGTGGCGGGTTTACGGATCAGCAGGCCGATTACCATGCGCTATGTCATGTTTATTTTGGGTCTGTTTATCGGGGCCTTTGGATTTGTCTTGACGATTAAGGCAAATATGGGTGTTGCCCCCTGGGATACCTTTCACATTGGGCTGCAGAGGACGTTCGGGCTTACCATCGGCATTTGGTCGCAAATTGTGGGAGTCATCGTCATTTTATCCTCGTATGTAGTGGCTAAAATCAGACCGAACTTTGCCATGTTTTTAAATATGATTTGCTTCGGGAGTTTTCTGGACGGGATCCTGTGGATGGATATCGTTCCCGAGCCTCAGGCTTTTGTCACGAGGCTGCTGATGTTTTTGCTGGGCGTCATCGTAATGGCGATCGGGATAGGGATGTATATCTCTCCACGGCTGGGAGCGGGTCCACGGGATAGCTTCATGCTTGCCATGAACGAGCGGATGGGGTGGAGCATTCAAAAAGTCAGACTGATTATCGAAGTCACTGTACTCATCGCAGGTGCCGCACTGGGTGGTCCAGTATCAATCGGAACCGTACTGATCGCATTGCTCACAGGCCCGATGATCCAGCGCACCATTCCGTTTTGGGAAATGGTCATGAAAAAGCAGTACAATTTGCCAGAGCCTGTCAAACGCCAAGCAAGCTAGAGAAATCGAGGTTCGAAAAACGTTTTTGAGAAATGTCGTCAAAAATGGGCCATGGTCCAATCAACGCTAGCCTCTCGCACATACCCTATGATTAGTTGCCGATGAAGGAGGGAAAGCGAATGAGCGGATTCAACGGATTTGGCTTCGACGACTTTGCTTTGGTATTGGTGTTATTCGTACTGCTGACGATCGTTGCGTGTGCCTGCGATTAAGTTCGCGTGATCTGATTCTTGGATAGCAAGAGGGAGAGCTGAGAGGCTCTCCCTTTTGCTTTTTCGGGAAAGTCCTACTCGACATCGGCCTCTTTTTGAATGTGATATTTGGCTAGGCGACGGACAAGCATCGAGTGGGTAATACCAAGGGAACGAGCAGCTTTCCTGGTAGATTTGTGCTGGCGATAGCCCAATTCGGATCGAACAGCTCGTCCACCCCTACACAAGGCTACGCCTGCTTTCGGCGCAGCCAAGCTCGCTCGTTTATCCCAAGGCGTCGTGTACCTGTTTTTTTACGCTGGAAATCTGTTTGTCACTCAGCTGGATTCCTACGGCTTTGCTGACTTTCTTGATCAACTTTTTCAGCTTTTCGTCGTCCTTCAAGTCTTTTTTCGAGTAATCTTTCGCGAGTGCTTTGATGTCGCTCATCTTCCATTTTTTCTTGCTCTTTTTGTTGATCTTTTTCAGGATATCGTTTGGTTTTCCTTTGAGCTTGCTGACTTTGATTTTCTTTTTGGCCATCGCGTCATCGCTCCTCTCCAGGATAGAACAATTTCGTCCTATGCAGTTATATGGGAAAAGCGGATAGTCTGCTTGGACAGATGGACTAGACAAATCGCCTATTTTAGCAAGCCTGTGTGTATGCCCAAACCCACCCACCACAAGCGATCATAGGATGTTGTCAGGGCATGCATGACAGGAGGCTAGAAGTGTGAAAATTATCAGCTTTCACCGGAAGACGCCATTCCGTGATATTTTGGAAGACCTACAGGCACACGTCACCGAGCAGAAGGAAAGGCAGGTTTGGCGCTGCTTTGATGATTTGTCCTGCCTGTGCGTGACAGAGCAGATCTACCAGAGGCACAAAGCGCATTTTAGCCGCTATCCCGCCACAGTCGAGGAAGATGTGATCGTAAGCGTCCATTCCGAGGAGGAAATTCCGTGGGGCGTCCGCTATGTCGGAGCAGAGCGGCTATGGCGGAGAGGAAAAGGAACGGGGGTCAAAATTGCCGTCATCGATACGGGAATCTCCCGGGATCATTTTGAATTGAAGGATCAGATCAAGGGCGGAATCAACTTCGTGACGGGAAGGCAAAACGGTCATGGAACGCACGTGGCAGGCATTATCGTGGCGGAAATGAATCAGCGTGGTATCGTCGGTGTATCGCCAGAAGCTCATCTGTATGATGTGCGCGCTTTTGGCGAGGACGGAAAATCATCGTTGGGGACGATCCTGCGGGCGATCAACTGGTCCATTGAAAACAAAATGGACATCATCAATATGAGCTTTGGCATGCCGCAATACAGTGAAGCCTTGGCCAGGGCAGTCGAGCGGGCAAACAAGCAGGGCATCATCATGGTGGCTTCGGCAGGCAACAACGGGGGTGAAGTGGAGTATCCGGCGAGGTACAAAGGTGTCGTCGGCGTAAGTGCAATTGATCAAAACGGAAAGCTGGCCGATTTTAGCTCGCGTGGCAAAGGAGCAAACACGAAGGCACCTGGTGTAGACATCTTATCGACGTGGCCGGGAAATCAATTCAAAACGTTGAACGGGACTTCCATGGCGGCACCCCACGTTACTGGCCTCAAAGCACTCGAGCTTTCGCGTTCGAAAAGGCGAAAGCAACAGGCGTAAGCAAAAGAGCTGTGTACATATTGCACAGCATTTCCCAAAAAACAAGCATGAAAAAGCCCTGGGATGATCTCCCGGGGCTTTGCTGTTAGGTGCTTTCACGACATTATTGATGGACTTTGGTGTCATGATCTTGCTGGACACGGAACCATATATTAAGATCATTAATGACACTGGCTAATTCGTGAATTTCGCTGTTCAGCTCGCAGGATCGAATGAAGTTTTCTTCTTCGGACATCTGTTTTGTCTTTTCGATGATGACCGTTTCGATCCGGATAATTTGGTCGGGAATCGTAGCGCGGATTTCCTCCCACTCCAACAAAATGTCGGCTCGCTCTTCTGTCGAGTACGACTCCCACTCCATATCCAAAGCGGGGAGTCGAATACCAAGTCGTTCGTCTAGGATAAAATGATTGCGCAAAGATTCGTTCACTCCTCTCCAAGACCATCATACCAAATTTGGCTCGGAACGGGGAGAAAAAAGCTCACGAAAGGGTGGATGTCCATGCATGAGTTGCGCGTGCTGATTGATGCAGATGCCTGTCCACGCCAAGCCTTGGCGATCGCGCAGGGCCTGTGCAGGGAGTTTGGCTGGAACTGTTTTACATACGCGAGCTTCAACCACCAGCTGCGTGGAGAAAACCATATCACCGTTGATGCGGGACCACAAGCGGTGGACATGAAGCTGGCAAATGATACACGAGCAGGAGATATTGTCGTCACACAGGACATAGGGCTGGCAGCCTTGATTCTGGGAAAGAAGGCTGCATCGCTGACCCCGCACGGAACGATCTTTGATCCGGAACGCATCGCGTTTCACTTGGAGGAACGAAATGAAAAAGCCCGTTTTCGCCGCGGAGGTGGCCGGACAAGGGGACCTGCGGCTCGCACTCGTGAAGACGACCAGAAATTTGAAGAGGCGCTGCGTTTCTTAATGAAAAAAAGGGAGGGGGAATCGGATTGATCCAGTCGAAGAGAGGGGCAGGGCTAATCGCCATTGCGGTCGTTTTTGCAGCCATTTCCGCAGCGATGATTGGTCTGTTCCTGACAGGAAGAGTAAGGGGAATGGACGATGCAGGCTTTGCTGCAGCAGCCTTTGTGCGCACAGAGGAATGGACTTCTTTTTTTCACGTTTTCACTTATTTGGGAAGTGCAGTAGTACTCGCTCCTTTAGGGGTCACTTTTATCGTATTCCTCTTTGTAAAAAGATGGAAGGCGGAAGCCATAGTCCTACTGCTGGTGCTCGGGGGCGGCGAGCTTCTGAACGAAATCATGAAGGCCATTTTTGCCAGACCGCGCCCGACGGACTTTCACTTAATTCCACTGCCTGAGTCTTTTTCGTTTCCGAGTGGGCATGCCATGATTGCTCCCGCCTTTTACTGCATGCTCGCTTTCTTCATCAGTCGCTGGCAAGAGAAAAAGGGCTGGGCTGTTTTCGTACAGCCGCTGATGCTTGCGCTGGTTATCCTGTTGTCCGTAAGCCGGGTATATTTGGGCGTGCATTTTCTAAGTGACGTCGTGACGGGCTTTTGTCTGGCCATGTGTGGCTATTGCTTTGTTCGCTACGGCTATGAGCGGCATCTGGAGAGAAAACGCGACACCGTACAGCCTGTTATACCGACGAGGTAGGGCTACGTGGAATATCCCAATTCTTTCATCAAACCCAGCCATTTCTCTACGCTGGGTTTGTTCTTTTTTTCGCGCGGTAGGACGATGTAAGCGGAGCGCTTCGGCGGTTTGTTGCCGCTGATTTCAATTTCAATCAGCTCGCCAGCTGCCAAATCTGCCTTTACGGCCGAACGCGTCATCAGACTCACTCCCAAGCCTTCCTTGATCAGATCAATGGCCAATTCCGCTTTGTCCACCGTCAGCTTCGGTACGTAATTCCTAGGGAGTGTCTGACGAATCCATTCGTTAAAAGGTGGGCCCCAGCTCATGTGGATGAGCGGTAGTCGGCGCAGCTCGCGGGAATCGATTTTCGGCGCCGTGATGTAGGTACAGCCGGGGCGGCTGACGAGGACGACTTCATCCTCCCAGGTGGGGATTACCTCAAAGTTCGGCAGAGATGGCGGCACGTATACAATCCCGATCTGAATCACGTTGTCGAGTAAATACTGAATGACATCCGAGGAGTGTCCCGTTTTTGTACTGATGGCAATTTGCGGGTACCGGTAGTGATATTCTTTGAGGATCGGCTCTAGAGTCGAGGTCCAGATTGCGTTCAGACTGCCGATCGATAAATAGTCCTCATAAGGCTGCAGGGAGGCGACCTCATTGAGTGCCTCATGGGAAAGCTTCAAGATTCGTTCAGCATACGGAAGCAGTGTCAGTCCGGCCTGTGTGATTTCCACACTTCGTTTATCCCGAATAAAGAGGGGTTTTCCTACTTTTTCTTCCAGTTGCTTGATGCGCATGGTCACGGTAGACTGAACAAGATGGAGCATTTCTGCAGCTTTTGTAAAGTTCTTTGTCTGTGCTAGCGTGTAAAATGCGCGTAATTGTTCAAAGTCCATAAAGTAAAACCCTCTTATCTAAATATTTGATTACCATATACAAAATTGTTCGTTTCTCAAATTATACCCTGTTCTTTAAGCTGAGAATATCCCTATTTCAAGCATTCTAAAGGGAAGAACGAGGGGTATTTCGATGAAGCGGGAAATCTGGAGGGAAACACCGTTTGGCGTAAAGCTGCTGTTGTCCACCTCTTTCATGATGAACCTAGGTTTTTACGCATTAATCCCGTATCTTACATTGTATTTGACTGGCAGTATCGGTTGGGCGTTGGCGATGGCCGGATTGGTCTTGAGTGTAAGGCAATTTGCCCAGCAAGGTTTGGCTTTTATTGGCGGAGTTGCAGCTGATGCATTTGGATATAAAGGAACCATGGTCCTTGGGATGGCCGTGCGTGCTATCGGGTTTGCCATGTTCGCGTTTTGTACGGAGACATGGCAGTTTTTTGTGGCGGCGATCTTGTCCGGCTTGGGTGGAGCCTTGTTCGATCCGGCAGGGTCTGCTGCTTTTGCCGTACTGACACCGGAAGCCATCCGTAAAGAAGTATTTGCTTTTCGCAATGTTTTGACCAATATTGGCGTCGTAGGGTCACAAATCATCGGCACTGCCCTGTCTGCTGTCGATTTCACGTATTTGTCTCTCTTTGCAGGAGCTGTCTTTGGAATCTGTGCCTTGGTGTCGTTTTTCCTCTTGCCTCCAATTGCTGCTACAAGTACGCGTCACAGTATATGGGAGAGCATGGTTCACGTTTTGAAGGATCGGCAGTTTGTCCGTTTCACGGTTATTCTCATGGGGTATTACTATTTAAGTAATCAAATTTTCTTGACAATTCCGTTGTTAGTGGAAAATGTAACGCACAACAAAGGGGACGTAGGGATTGTCTTATCAGCTGTCTCGGTGTCAGTCATCCTACTGCAGATGAAGGTCAGTCAGTGGATGGAGGGTTTTTCTCAGCGATTGACGCTGATCGGTGTTGGCACGCTGATCATGGGAACGGGACTGTTCATGCTGACGTTTGCGAGCTCGCTGTGGATGCTACTGCTCGATGTGTTCCTCTATGCGCTCGGAACCATGATCGCGGTACCCAATCTGGTGGATGTCGTTCCGCGTTTTGCCCCGCGAGACCTGGTGGGAGCTTATTACGGCTTTAACGGGTATTCGATCGCTGTCGGCGGCTCTGTAGGGCAGATTGCCGGAGGGTGGGTCTATGACCAGTCTATCCAGCTAGAAGCGACGTGGCTGCCGTGGACAATCTGTCTTTTGGTTGGGGTTCTGGTGGCGTGGATGCTGTATCAAATGGAACATAGCACAGGAAAAATTGGCAAAGATTACGCGAAAATCGCTCGGTCATAAGAAGGCAGGCAGTATTCACATCTGTCACAAAAAAATTTGGGCTCTTTTTGAAACATTTTCCATTAGTGGTACGTATATAACGATAGAGATGATTGGAGCTAGAAAGTGAGGGAATGTTTCATGGAAGATATGAAGAAGCTGAAACGCATGCTGCTGGTCACGAGTTCCCTAGGATTTGCTGTCTTTGCAATGGTAGTCGTTACCGAAATCGTACGCATTTCCTTGTAGTTTAAAAACAAACATACGTGTCATAAAGAACGAAAAGCTTGCATGCCCGGTTGAGAGGGCTGCAAGCTTTTCTTTTTCCACGGGAAAACCTATGCTGCGTTCTTTTGCAAAGGTTCGAGCTTCTTTTTGAAGTGCAGCTGGTACACGATAATCGCGACGACCATGAAAGGAACACCGCAATAAAGAGCGATTCGCTGCTCAGGATCAAACGCCAGGCTGACGAGTACGGTCAGGTTTAGAATCAGCGATAGGAGCGGAACGATCGGATACAGCGGAGTGCGGAATTTCAGATCCTCGAGCTTGCCGCCGTTTTTCAGGTAATGACGTCGAAAAGCGAGCTGCGAGGCAGAGATCGAGATCCAGCCTACCTGAGCACCGAGTCCGGCAATGGACAACAGCACCATGAATACGGTATCCTCTGCAAAAAATCCGGACAAGAGAGACAAAAGCGCGATGACGAATGTAATGAGCAGGGCGTTCATCGGGATGCCTTTTTTGTTGACAGCTGCAAGCTTTTCGGACGCCATCCCTTCTTTTGACAAAGCGAAAAGCATGCGAGTCGCTGCGTACAAGCCGGAGTTGGCAACGGACAAGAGGGCAGTCAGGACGACGAAGTTCATAATATCCGCTGCATACGGAATCCCGATGCTGTCAAAGACGACGACAAAGGGGCTCTCCACAACTCCTGCTTGCTCGTGAGGAATCATTCCTGCCAAGATAAAGATCGCAAGGACAAAGAAAACCAGCGTGCGCCATACAGTGTTGCGAATGGACTTCGGAATCGTTTTTTCGGGCTCTTTGCTTTCACCGGCAGCGATCCCGATCAGCTCTGTTCCTTGAAACGAGAAGTTCACGGTAATCATCGTCATCAACAAGCCTGTAATTCCGTGCGGGAGCAAAGAGCTTGTGGCAAAGTTGGAAAACATCGGTGCAGGCTGACCATTTTTCAAGTCAATCAGGCCGAACATCGCCGCGCCACCCAAAATGATGAATAGAATGATGGCGCTTACTTTAATGCTGGAAAACCAAAACTCCGTTTCGCCAAAAGCACGGGCAGATAAAGCGTTAAGCAGGAACAACACACCGCCAAAGAGGGCGCACCACATCCAGACAGGGGAGTCTGGAAACCAGCGCTGCATCAGAAGACCGGATGACAAAAGCTCCAAAGCAACTGTAACAGCCCAGCCTAACCAGTAAAGCCAGCCGACGCCAAAGCCGAGAGAGGGACTCACAAAGCGGGTCATATACGTCTGAAAGGATCCGGAAACCGGCATGGCAACGGTAAGCTCACCGAGGCAGAGCATGGTCAGGTACATAATAAAACCACCGACCAAGAAGGAGAGAATCGTCCCAACCGGTCCAGCTTGGCTAAGCGTATATCCTGAACCGAGGAACAGGCCAGTACCAATGACACCGCCCAAGGAAATCATGAATAGATGCCGGCTGTTCATACTGCGTTTGAGTTCGTGCTGTTGATCGTTGTGTGTGGTCATGTAGTCGACTCCTTCGTGCAAAATATAGGCTAGATGAATGCGTTTTCAGGATTCAGATATGTTTTGCAAGAATGATACCAAATAAAATAAGCAGAAAATTCATGGTTTCGTCAATCTTATAACGAAGGAGTGCAATAAAAATTTGCAGTTTTGTGCAAAATAAATAAAAAATACGCCAAGAATTTTGGCGTATTTACAATCGCGATGCTGTATTAACCTCTGATTCCCAGTTTGCGCAGGCGGTACTGAAGGCTCTGTCGGCTGATTTGCAATTCTTTGGCAGCCCGTGAAATATTGCCGTTGTACTTATCGACGACGTGGTGAATATAGGAGGTTTCAAATTCCAGCATCGTTTCCTTTAGCGGCTTTCCTTCGTCTGGAAAGGGGAGAAACGGCTGTTTTTCATGCTCGGCAATGATGGCAGCAGCAGGTGTGCGGCGCAGAAAGTGCAGGGGCAGGTGCTCATACCCAATGATGGTCTCATCGATCATCAAATTCATGGCACCTTCTATTAAATGCTGCAGCTCACGCACATTCCCGGGCCAATCATGCTCGTTGAAAAATTTAATAACCTCGTCGCTCAGACCACGCACTTCCATCTGAAACAGCTGGTTGTACTTCTCCACGAAATGATTGGCTAACAGGGGGATATCTTCTTTTCGATCCCGAAGCGGAGGAATGAACAAGGTGACGACGCCAAGTCGATAGTACAAGTCTTTTCGCAGATGTGAATGCGCAATGGCCTCCACGGGATCCTCATTGATGGCTGCGATGATGCGCACATCGATGGAGCGGTCTTTGGTGTCTCCAATCCTGCGAATGGACTTCTCCTGCAGGGCACGTAACAATTTTGCCTGCAGAGGCATACTAAGCGAGTTGATTTCATCGAGAAAAAGTGTTCCTTTTTCAGCTTGCTCAAACAGCCCTGGGCGCTCGATGGCTCCGGTAAAAGCACCACGTGCCGTTCCAAACAAAAGGCCCTCGATCAGGCTGTCAGGAAGAGCCGCACAGTTTTGAGAAATAAGGGGCCCGGAAGCGCGCAAACTAGCGTTGTGAATACTTTGTACAAACAGCTCTTTGCCAGCTCCCGTTTCGCCAACGACCAAAACGGAGGAAGAGGTACGGGCGGCCCGTTTGGCGCTTTCGATGACATCGAGGATCGCCCCGCTGCTCCCGATGATTTGATCAAAGGTATAGCGAGACCCGTTTTTCTCGAGCAAATTTTCACGAATCAGCCGTTCCATTTTGGTGATGTCGTCCGCTATTTCCATCGCACCTACGATTTTTCCGTTTTCTATGATGGGATACGTATTATTGATCGTTGTGATCTCTTTTTGTTTGTCATTGAAATACGTCTGGCGTGTATTTCGAATGCTTTTTCCTGTATGAAGGCAGGTGAGCAGCGTGCTTTCCTGACCGTCCGGAAAAGCAAAGACCTCAGACAATGGCTTGTGCAGCACATCCTGAATCGTCATGGATTCAAGCTCTGTCATCTTCTGATTGTAGACGATCGTGGTCCCATTCGCGTCAATGACATGGACACCTTCATTCATTCTGTCCAATATTTGTTCGTAAATGCGTAAAAAAGTGTCGAGTGAAGAATGTTGCAGGGGAGACGACACAATTGTTCACCAGCCTTTCCTCGTGAAAGTATCATATCACAGGAAGAGAAGAGTGCAAAATGATTATGCAGGTGCCGAAAAAGTTAAAACAATATGCAAAGGAATTTTGCATTTAGGGTTCGATTTTTTGCAGCTTACACGGAAAATTCTGTTGGCATCATTTTTGCAAGTATTGGTGGTATGTGAAAATAAGGAGGTCGTCAACATGGAACAAACAAAAAAAGTCATTGACCAAACAGAAAAATACGGTGCACACAACTATCATCCACTGCCAATCGTGATTTCCAAAGCAGAGGGCGTATGGGTAGAGGATCCAGAAGGCAACAAGTACATGGATATGCTGAGCGCTTATTCCGCTCTGAACCAAGGACACCGTCATCCACGTATCATTCAAGCTCTGAAGGATCAGGCAGACAAAGTAACCCTGACTTCCCGTGCATTTTACAATGACCAGCTGGGTGAATTCTACGAAAGATTGTCGAAGGTAACTGGCAAGGACATGATTCTGCCGATGAATACAGGTGCTGAAGCTGTGGAAACCGCACTCAAGGCTGTTCGCCGCTGGGCATACGATGTGAAGAAAGTACCTGAAAACCAAGCGGAGATCATCGTTTGTGAAGGCAACTTCCACGGCCGTACGGTTACCATTACTTCTTTCTCTTCCGCGGATGAGTACAAACGCGGATTTGGACCATTCACACCAGGCTTCAAAATCATTCCTTACGGCGACATCGAGGCACTGAAACAGGCAATCACGCCAAACACAGCTGCTTTCATGCTCGAACCAATCCAAGGGGAAGCGGGCATTATCATTCCACCAGAAGGCTTCCTGAAGCAAGCGTATGACATTTGTAAAGAAAACAACGTTCTCTTGGTCAGCGACGAAATCCAAACAGGCTTCGGTCGTACCGGAAAGCTGTTTGCGAGCGATTGGGACGGCGTAAAGCCAGATATGTACATCATGGGGAAAGCACTTGGCGGCGGCGTGTTCCCAATCTCGGCAGTAGCGGCTGACAAAGAAATCCTGTCTGTTTTTGAACCAGGCTCCCATGGCTCTACCTTTGGTGGGAACCCACTCGGTTGTGCAGTTGCTGTAGCGGCAATGGACGTACTGCAGGATGAAGGCCTCGTACAGCGCTCTTTGGAAATGGGGGAGTACTTCCTGGCGAAGCTGGGGGAAATCAACAACCCATTGATTGCAGAAATCCGTGGACGCGGGTTGTTCATCGGACTGGAACTGAAAACAGCTGCTCGCCCTTACTGCGAGAAGCTGAAAGAATTGGGCTTGCTTTGCAAGGAAACGCATGAAACGACCATCCGTTTTGCGCCACCGCTCGTCATTTCCAAGGAAGATTTGGATTGGGCAATCGCGCAAATCAAGCAAGTCCTGCATGTAACGGAAACAGCAAACGCATAAGATTCCTTCGACAAAAGGCTATTCTCTTTGGAGGATAGTCTTTTGTCATGGAAAAAGAAAAACATGCCTCGATTTCGAGAATAATTTTTCGACATTTTTCGACTGGTTGTGGATAAAGTTGGAAAGAAAATCCACATGGGTACTTCAAGGATTTGGAAAGTTGCGCACATCTTACTCACACCTTTTCCACAACTTTTCCACATGGCGTGTGGATATCGGAACGGTTGTTCGATTCGAAAGCATTTGATACAATGGGCTCATAAACAAGGTGGAGGTGAGCAAAGGTGAAATACTTGAGTGACCAAATGTTGATAGAAGTATATCATCGAGCTGTCGACCTTCAACTAGATTCAGCATTTATTGAGTTGCTCCGTTCTGAATTGGATCATCGAGAAATTCGGATTGCGCAAGTAAGTGCGTAAACAGCGGGCTAGTATAAGATTGGCAAAGCCATCCCCTATTAGGAGGATGGCTTTTTCTGTGTCTGTGCATCATGGGGATTTTCAAACAATGAATTCCATGGCATAAATGCGATCGATCGGTGCTTCCTTGGCGAGCAGAGTCTCTGGCAAATAGAAATAGACAGGACCGTTTTCGCGTATCGGCTTGCCGTCTTTTGCGAACTGCAGGATGGCACGTTTCGCATCAGCGAGAGTCAGCTCATACGGCTCGAGACCTTCGCGGTGCAGGCGAACGCGCGTGGCTTCAGCTGAGGGCTCAGCATTGTTGATGAAGGGCGCCAGAAGAATGCCGTAATCGCCCTCGAGGACTTTCCGTTCCTCCGCGAGAGTTTTCTTGCGTTCGGATGGGGGCTGTGCCCCTTCCGCGAGCTCCTTGTCCCATTGGGAACCAGTTCCTTGCAAATATTTCGCCTGCCTGTGATCAGCACCTTCTTGCTCTCCTACGTACTCACGCAGGTCAAACTTGCGATCATCAAACACCCAGACAGTAGGGTCTAATGTAATAGGGTAGGAAACTGCCCCTTTAATCACGATAACATCTGACATGAAGCATTCCTCCGTAATCTATCAATCTCATCTTACATTTTACTGCAAGTTCACAGAGGTCGGCAAACGAATGCAATATAGCGAAAATTTCAGAAATTATTCCAAAATTTATTGACACTCAATTCAGAGTTTATATAATTGTAATAAAATAATAGATTACTTATATGAAAGGAGTGTAAAAATCCGTCCGGTGTTGTCATTCGTTATATCCCATTGTGAGAGGAGATTTCCCCCGATGAATCCGAGTTCTGTCTCTTCATTGCTAGAATCCGTGCGTCAAGAAGTGATAATTTGGCGTCGTTACTTGCACAGGAACCCAGAATTGTCCTTTCAAGAGGAAAAGACGGCCAGCTTCGTCTATGAGCAGCTTCAATCCTTTGGAAATCTGGAGCTCACACGACCGACGAAGACCAGTGTCATGGCGAGGCTGATCGGGGCTAGACCAGGCAAGGTCATCGGATTGCGTGCCGACATGGATGCACTGGCGATCACGGAAGAAAATGATTTCGAGTTTGCCTCTTCAGTGCCAGGGGTGATGCATGCTTGCGGCCATGACGGACATACGGCGATGCTCTTGGGAGCTGCCAAGGTGCTTTCCCAGCTGAGGGCTCATCTCGCAGGAGAAGTACGCTTTCTTTTTCAGCATGCGGAAGAAATGCATCCAGGTGGGGCGAGGGAAATGGTGCAGGCCAACGTGACCGAGGGCGTCGATCTGATGCTGGGAATCCATCTGATGTCCCATCTTTCTGTCGGCAAAATCGGGCTTACCTACGGAGCGGTCACGGCCAATTCGGACCGTTTTGACATCACCATCCAAGGTAAGGGCGGACATGCCTCCACACCGAATTCCTCTGTTGACCCGGTGGCCATCGGAGCGCAGGTCATTGCGAATTTGCAGCAGATCGTTTCCAGAAACGCGGACCCACTGGAGAATCTGGTCATCTCCGTAACGAATTTTCATGGGGGCACAGGAGCCTACAATGTCATCCCGGATCGGGCAACGCTGAGCGGTTCTGTACGCAGCTTTGCCCCAGAGGTGAGAGAGCTGGCTGTCAAAGGGATGGAGCGGATCATCAAAGGGATCACACTCGCGCATGGAGCGACTTACAGCTTTGACTATCGCTACGGATACGGCTCCGTCATCAATGATGAAGAGGTTACCCGATCGGTTGAGGAACTGATCGTGGAGGAGTGGGGAGAAGATGTGCTACTGCAGCATCCTCCGATGATGGGTGGAGAGGATTTCTCAGCCTTTTCAGACGTGGTGCCAAGCTGTTTCATCCTCGTGGGTGCCGGAAATGAAGAAAAGGGCATCGTCTATCCGCATCACCATCCGCGTTTTACGATCGATGAAGACGCGCTGCAGGACGGGGTAAGGCTGTTTGTTCGATACATCTGCAAGACTTTGGCAGGGACACCAGGATCGTAAGGACATGTGAAATGGAGGCGGAGGAATATGGCAAATGGCGCAGCAGGACTGAATACGGAGCTGCAAAATCAAAAAGGAATCTTAAAATGGATCGAAACGGTTGGGAACAAGCTTCCCCATCCGTTTATGCTCTTCATCATTCTTTGCGGAGTATTGATGGTCGTCTCGGCGATTCTCTCGGCGATGAATCTATCTGTCATTCATCCCGGAAAGGGAGAAGCGGTCGCGGTCAAAAACCTGCTCAGTGTCGAGGGCATACACTGGATTTTGACCAGCATGCTCAAAAACTTCGTCGAGTTTCCCGCGCTCGGCCTCGTCTTGGCGATGACGCTCGGGATCGGTCTGGCGGAAAAAGTAGGGCTCTTGACAACGGTCCTTCGCAAAATGATGTCACACGTACCCACTGCGATCGTCAGTTACGCGGTTGTCTTTGTAGGAGTTTTGGGAAACCTCGCATCTGATGCAGCTATGGTGATCATTCCTCCGCTTGGCGGGCTCGTCTTCCTCGCCATGGGTCGCCATCCGATTGCCGGGTTTGCCGCCGGGATGGCGGGAGTATCGTCCGGTTTTACAGCAAACTTGTTTATCGCAGGTACGGATGCTCTCTTGTCCGGAATCAGTACCTCCGTCGCTCAAACCATTGATGCGAATGCCCATGTCACACCTGTTGACAACTGGTTTTTCATGTCATCCTCGGTTTTCATTCTCGCTTTTATCGGTGGATGGATTACGGACAAGGTGATCGAGCCGCGCCTAGGCACTTTCAAGGGTGATACCAGCGTGCAGTTTGATGAGCTGACACCTCAGGAAAACAAGGCGCTGCGCGTGACCGGGCTCGTCGCCTTGCTATTTATTGCTGTTCTCGCTGTACTGGTCGTCCCAGAAGGAGCACTGCTTCGCGACCCGAAAACAGGCGACTTTCTGACCTCGCCTTTCCTGAAAGGCATCATTCCGATCATTCTCTTGTTCTTCGTGACTATTTCGTTTGTTTACGGGAAGGTAATGGGACTGATCAAAACCTCAAAAGACATGCCGCATTACATGTCCGAGGCGATCAAGGACATGTCCGGCTTTATCGTGTTGGCTTTTACGGCAGCACAGTTCATCGCCTTTTTCAACTGGAGCAATATCGGCATCCTGATGGCTGTGAACGGTGCTGAGTTTATGAAGAGCATCGGATTGACCGGCCTTCCCATCGTGATCGGCTTCACGCTGTTCACCGGGATATGCAGCTTGTTCATTACGAGTGGTTCGGCCCTGTGGGCGATTCTCGCCCCGGTATTTATGCCGATGCTGATGCTGCTGGACTACAGCCCTGCTTTTATTCAGGTCGCTTATCGGATCGCCGATTCTGCGACGAATACGATCTCACCAGTAAATCCATACCTCCCGCTCATTTTGGCATTCTATCAAAAGTACAACAAGAATGCGGGGATGGGAACGATTTTCGCCACGATGACGCCGTACGCGCTCGTCTTCCTGGTGATCTGGATCATTCAGATGGCAATCTGGTATTTTCTCGACCTGCCAGTCGGGCCGGGTGTATATCCGCGTTAGGAAGCGATTAGAGTCGTGCCTTTTGGTGCGGCTCTATTTTCATCTGTGCCCTTCCCTTTGGTCAGCCTCCGTGGAAGTAGGAATGCGGGGAGTTTGACAGGGATAAAATTCCTCTTTACAATTTGGTATATTAGCGAAAAGAAATTTGTCAAGAGGGGATAGCGGATGAACATCGAGCATGCAACAAAGCAGCTGGAGCAAATGCGCCAAGAAGCCTACGCCTATACGGACAAAGGGAAGGTGGCCTCCTATATACCTGAGCTGGCAAAAGAGGATCCTTGCCAGATTGGCGTTAGCGTCTGCCTGCCAGATGGGACCATTCTCTCTGCTGGGGAAGCAGATAAGCCGTTTACGCTTCAAAGCATATCAAAGATCTTTTCCCTGATTGTGGCGCTCTGCCAAAATGGTCAGTCATATGTGTTTGAGCGGGTGGGGAAAGAACCGACAGGGGATCCGTTCAACTCGATCATCAAATTAGAGACAATCAAGCCACATAGGCCGTTAAACCCGATGATTAATGCAGGGGCGATCGCGGTGGCGGGGATGATTCGAGGAAAAGATGTGGAAGAGCGGTTACAAAGCGTGCTGGAGCTTTTGCGCAAGATGACCGGGAATCCACAAATTGGCATAAATGAAGCCGTCTATTGCTCTGAAAAGAAAACGGCAGACCGAAATCGCGCACTCGCCTGGTTTTTAAAAGACAGCGGAGTGCTGACCGGTGACGTGGAGGAGACGCTGGATCTTTATTTTCGCCATTGCTCGATTGAGGTCACAGCCAAGGAAGTAGCGAGACTGGGCATGGTACTCGCAGCGGATGGCATGGATATCATGACCAAAGAGAGAGTGTTTCCCGCAGAAGTAGCGCGGATTTGCAAGACGTTCATGGTTACATGCGGCATGTACAACGCCTCTGGAGAGTTTGCTATCGACGTCGGCATTCCGGCAAAAAGTGGCGTGGCAGGTGGCATTTTAGCCACAGTTCCAAATAAGATGGGCATAGGGGTATTTGGCCCAGCCTTGGATGAAAAAGGAAACTCAGTAGCGGGAGTCAAGCTGCTGGAGCTTCTATCAAAGGAATGGAAACTTGGTATCTTTTAGATACTTGCAGTTGATGTACCTTCTCCCCTTTTCAAATGGCCCAGAATCGCGTACTATGGATGATAAGGATGGAGGCAAACGGAGGGATAGGTTTTGACAGAAATTAAGGTTCCCGATCTGGAACAAAAAGCGCTAGCGTTGCTTCAAGCAGACGCGGACAAAATTTACAAGCTGATCGACGTACAGATGGAAAACCTGACCATGCCGCAGTGCCCGCTGTATGAAGAGGTTTTGGATACGCAAATGTTCGGGCTTTCCCGCGAAGTAGAATATGCGGTTCGCCTTGGACTTATTGAAGATGAGGTTGGGCGCGAAATCATGGGTTCCCTGGAACGAAAATTGGCCCATCTGCATGAATTGTATAACCAAAGGTAAGGCGAGGAGAACGGCGATATTCCTCGCTTTTCATTTTGCTTGGGACCACTATGCAGCCTCCTGAAAAAAGAGGTTGCATATTTTTTGTGCGTACATTAAATTAAAAGATATGATTTTTAATAATAGGTAAATGTGTAGAAAGAGAGTAGTAAGCAGACTAACAACTTGTCAGGGAGAAGCTGTCTAAGACTGGGAGCAGCTTTGAGGTTGTCCTGTTGAATTCACTCTGGAGCATTTGGGTCATTCCGTTACCAATGTAAGAGCGAGACCGTCAGCGAGAGCAGCTGATGTCTAAGTAGGGTGGTACCGCGAGAAATGAAATGAACTCGTCCCTTTTTGGGGGCGGGTTTTTTTGCGTAAAGAGGAATTTACCAGATTCCTATCCAGCTCAAGCACAGCGAAGGCTTTGCCAAATCACGGCGAAGCCAACAATTTTCGATTTTGACAGCAAAGAAAGACAGATGGAGGAGTGTAAGCTGTATGAAGCAGACAGACCAGTGGACGAGTCGGCTCGGGTTTATTTTGGCCGCAGCCGGTTCTGCGATCGGACTCGGAGCGATTTGGAAGTTTCCCTATATCGTTGGGACGAGCGGGGGTGGAGCCTTTTTTCTCTTGTTCCTGATCTTTACCCTTGCGATCGGCATGCCGCTCTTGCTAGGCGAATTTGTGATTGGAAGAAGTACACAAAAGGAAGCGGTCAGCGCCTACAAAGTGATCGCGCCCGGTACGCTGTGGCATTGGGTTGGACGGCTTGGGGTCGTAACGTGTTTTCTCCTGCTTTCCTTCTATAGCGTAGTGGGCGGCTGGATTCTTACGTATTTGGCAAAGGGCATCACCGGTCAAATCAATGGTCCTGCCTACGACAAGCTTTTCAGCTCGATCATTGGGGATCCGCTGGGTGCGGTATTCGCGCAGCTGGTGTTCATGGTCATCACGGCTTGGGTCGTAGCCAGAGGGGTACAGAGCGGAATTGAGTCTGCGAACAAATACTTGATGCCAGGCCTTTTCATCCTTTTTGTCATTTTGATGATTCGTTCGCTCACATTGGATGGGGCGATGGAAGGGGTTTTATTCTTTCTCAGTCCCGACTTCTCGAGGCTGAATGGAGATTCGATTTTGTACGCTTTGGGCCAATCGTTTTTCGCGCTGAGTGTAGGTGTATCCGTCATGGTAACCTACAGCTCCTATCTGGCGAAAAATGAAAGCCTCGTGCGCTCTGCCGGATCGATTGTAGGACTGAACTTGCTGGTATCCCTGTTTGCAGGGCTAGCGATTTTCCCAGCCGTTTTTTCCCTTGGGATGGAGCCGACTGCGGGACCCGGATTGCTCTTTATTGTCCTGCCTTCCGTGTTTGAAAAAATTGCGTTAGGCAGTGTGTTCCTATGGATTTTCCTCGCCTTGTTCCTGTTTGCTACGCTAACCTCAGCGTTTTCCATGCTGGAAATCATCGTAGCGTCTTTGGCGAAAGGAGAGGAGAAGCAGCGCAAGCGTCTTTCCTGGGTGATTGCCCTGCTGATTTTTATCGTCGGGATTCCGTCCGCCCTTTCCTTTGGAATCTGGAGCGAGTACACCATTTTTGGCAAATCGATTTTCGATGCTTTCGACTTTTTGGTAAGCAATATCCTCATGCCGCTCGGGGCGCTTTTGATCGCCGTGTTTGTTCCTTTGAAAATGAAGCGCGAGACCTTGCTTGAAGAGCTGAAAGTGAAGAGTGGTGCGGGACGCAAAATGTTTGTCCTGTGGCTGTTGTTACTCAAATATTTGGCGCCACTGGCGATTTTGTGTGTATTTTTGTATATGGTTGGCTTTATGTAAGGAAGCAAACGAAAAGGACTGCGAGGCGGAAATGCCAGCGCAGTCCTTTTTTCGCATCCAGGAAAGCTTTTATGCAAAGAAGAATGCCGTGCCCAGGATGATGTAGACCGTGAGCAAGAGAACCCCCTCAAACCAGTTGGTGGCCCCGTCCTTGGTGATCGAAATCGTAATAAAGGTTGCGACGCCGATTGCGGCCAGTTCATAGGCAGTAAACACGATATCCATCGGTTTTCCGATCAAGAGGCTGACGAGCACGAGGGTCGGAGCGACGAACAGAGCGATTTGCAGGCTGGAGCCGATGGCAATCTCGACGGCGGCTCCGATACGGCCTTTCATGGCGAGCAGCAGGGCAGCGCTGTGTTCCGCTGCATTCCCGATGATGGCGATCACAAAAGCACCGACGAACAGCTCTGACCAGCCCAACGATTCCGAGACGTGCTGGACACCGTGGACCAGCCATTCGGAGACGATCGCCACGAAGACCGTGGATATACCGAGCATCAGAATCGAAATGCCTTTGGACCACACGGCTTCGCTATCGTGCTCTTCGATATCCGACAAAAAGTCGCTATGCGTGATCATCGAGAAAATCAGCCAGAGAATGTACGCGATGATCAAAAGAACGGCGATGACGATGCTCAAAGTCTCGATCTTGACAGAGGGCAGCTCACGCATAAAGACAGCAGGGATGAACAGAGCGACAATCGCCAGGGTCATCAGGGAGGCATTGTGCCCCGCAAGCTTGCTGTTAAACCTCTGCTCCTTGAATTTGAGCCCGCCCATCAGAACGCTCAGTCCCAGTACCAGCAGCATATTACCGATGATGGCACCGGTGATGGAAGCCTTCACCATTTCAAAAAGTCCTTCTTTTACAAGGAAGAAGGCAATGATCAGCTCGGCTGCATTTCCGAAGGTAGCGTTCAGAAATCCACCGATTCGATCCCCCGCATAATGGGCCACACTCTCCGTCGATTTTCCTAGCCAGGCAGCCAGAAATACGACGCAGATGGCAGCGGTGATAAACTGGAACATCTCACTTTCGGTAAAATAGTGAGCAAACGCGGCCAGGAGGAAGCTTCCTCCCACTAAGCTGAAAAACAGACGCAAATTCATACGGTCACCTCGATTATGTACGTTCAATTCTTTCTAAAAATTACCATATTCTTCATGAAGATGCCTATAGGTATAGAGTTCCTCTTGTGGAAGAAACTAAACGATGAATATGGAATGGGAGGTGGCAAAGCATGACCATGCCTTACTTGTGTCCAACGTGTAAATCGAATCGCATGCGATTTACGGTAATCGAGCAGACTCCGCGCTACATGCGCCTCGACCCGCAATCCGGAGAGGTAGTAGCCGAGTTGAGCGCTGACCAGCTGGATATGTTCCACAAGCCTTATAAAGGTGACGCATACATGATTCAATGCGGCGTGTGTGGGACTACGGAACCAGAAGAGAGATTCGTCAAAATGGCGCAGCACATGCAAAATCAACGCACCTAAAGGATACAGGATAAAAACAGGCACGGAGTCTGACGGCTCACGTGCCTGTTTTTTGAACGTATAGGAATTTAACGGCAGAAAATGTGTCGGCCAATTTTCTTGATTTGCGGACGGCTCCAAATCCATCCGGAAGTCGCCGTGTCCGGGTTGAAGTAGTAAATGGCGCCACCAGTAGGGTCCCATCCTTTTAAGGCGTCGTTAACAGCGCGCTTGGAGGTTTCGTTGGGCGTTAGCCAGATTTGTCCGTCTGCAACAGCGGTAAAGGCACGTGGCTCAAAAATGACTCCAGCCGGCGTATTCGGGAACGCAGGGTTTTTCGTGCGGTTGAGGATGACGGCTGCTACGGCCACTTGGCCGATGTACGGTTCTCCACGAGACTCTCCGTATACGGCATTCGCCATCAAGCGCAGGTCATTCTCGGAAATACCTGCTGCGTGATACGTCTGTTTGCTGGGTGTGCCCGTATTGCTTGGCGTCCCTTGAGAGGTTTGCGGTACGCCCAAATCAGAGGCAGTAGGCTTGTAGTTCTTCGTTGCGTTATAAAGCTTCATTTTAGTTTTGGCACCGAGAACACCATCGATAGGAAGCCCAAACTCGTACTGGAAGTTGCGTAGAGCCCAGTAGGAGCGCCATCCGAATACGCCATCTACTTTCCCTGTGTAAAAGCCTAAAAATTTCAGGCGGTATTGCATCTCACGGACATCGGAGCCTTGTGCACCAACTTTCACGATCTGTTGGCTGAATGCATCAGAACGATGAGGGTACACCACTACTGCAGTCGTGATGAGAATTGCAAGTACCGCTACGGCCATCAGCCATTTAAAAGGCTGTTTCATGGCAAATCCTCCTTCGTAAGGGTGCTGAACACCAGATGATAGAGATTAGGTTCTCCAAGAAGTGAAAAAGGCCCATTAGTAAAATACTGGAGGAAGTACACACTAGCTTTGTACAAAGAAAGGAGGGTGCACGTATGCGGAAAGTCGCTTCATTCATTACGGAGCAGTTGCAGGCCTGGGGTGTTACACGAATCTATGGTGTTACCGGAGACGCACTCTTTGCCTTCTTGGATTCGTTGGGCAAGCAAAATTCGATTCACTATGTACCTTGCAAGCACGAGGCGGCAGCAGCTTTGATGGCGAGTGCAGAGGCGAAGCTCACAGGGCGTCCCGCTGTCTGTATCGCCACAACAGGCCCGGGAACCGTTAACCTTTTAAATGGTCTCGCAGATGCGTGGGCAGATCATGTGCCCGTCGTTGCCATCACAGGACAGGTCGAAACGTACAAAATGGGAGGAGCGTACAAGCAGTATGTTCCCCAAGAAGACCTGATGCGACCCTTGTGCAAGTACACGACGACCGTCACTCATCCAAAAGCCATTGGATCCGTCCTACACAAAGCATTTGCTACAGCTGCCCAGCAAAAAGGAGTCGCGCATGTAGCGATATGCAAGGATGTTTTCGAGGAAATGACCACAGCAGAAATTACTCCTGAACTGCCGCGGGTTTCTCAGGCTGTCAGGCCGGATAGGATCGAGATGGAGCATGCTGCACAGCAGCTGGTACAGGCAAAAAGGCCGTTGGTTCTGGTAGGTGCGGGAGGGCGGGCAGATGCAGCGAGCTGCCGCAGGTTTGCAGAGAACCTCGGTGCCGGCATTCTCTTGTCGCTGGGAGCGAAGGGTAGTATAGAGGATTCTCATCCGCTGGTGCTAGGGGGACTCGGGGAAGGTGGCAGTGAAGCGGCTCTCCAAGCACTTGCAAAGGCGGATCTGCTGGTCATTTTGGGAGCGAGCTGGTTTCCTCAATCGTTTGTTCCCAAGCACCTTCCCATCCTCCAAGTGGATTCTCATTCGGAGTCCATTCATGCGCATCCACATCTTGTTTCTGTGATCGCGAATCTCGATGATGTCCTTCCATTATGGCAGAGACGTTTAGAAATGCGTACAGTCGAACATGCTTGGGAAGAACAGGTAGAAAAATGGCATGCCCGGTTTTGGGAAGAGACGCATAGCATCACCAATCAAGGAGGAAGTGAGCAGATCAAACCCGAAACCTTGCTGCACACCTTGGGAGGGCTGGTGAAAGATGACGCGATCATCGCCTTAGACACCGGCGAGCACACGCTCTGGTTTAACCGTGCGTTTCGTACGCGTGCACAAACTCCTTTGTATTCGGGCAAGTGGCGTACGATGGGCTTTGGCTTGCCTGCAGCAATCGCCGCCAAGCTTACTCATCCAAAGCAGCAGGTCGTCTGCATCACAGGGGACGGTGGCTTGCAGATGCATCTCGCGGAGCTGATGACAGCGGTGGAGCAGCATACGGATTTTCTCCTGATCGTCGTCAATAACGCGTCATTAGGCTTGGAAGAAATCAAAATGAAGCAAGCGGGCTATCGCTCATTTGGTACAAAGCTGCACAATCCCGACTTCGTCATGTGGGCACAAGCCTGCGGCGTTTCCGGGCGTCATGTACGTACGGTCGGTGACCTGAGCAGCGCCATCAGTGAAGCTCTTTCGACCAATGAACTGACACTTCTCGACGTGACATGCACTTCTCCGACATTAACGGAGAGAAAAAAACAAATCCCCTTCCAAGCCCAAGCATGATTTGTTTATAATGAGAGAAAAGTCAGATAAAACGGGTGGGAGAGAGTAAAAATCGGGCAAGGAGGAGGGCGTCCAGGTGGTTGAAAAACTCGGTGAAATCAGAGTCGCAGATCAAGTCATTGCAGTCATAGCAGGAGTGGCGGTAGAAGAGGTGCTGGAGGTTTCGGTCCGTTCGGGGGGGCTGTATCAGGATTTAGCCAAGAAAATCAATGGCGGATCCAAAGGAATCAGCGTCTCGATGGTGGAAGACAAGGTAACCATCGACATGCGGGTATCCGTCAAATACGGGGCGCCTATCCATCAGGTCTGTCACACTCTCCAGGAAAAAGTGAAGGATGCGGTTGAAACACTGACTGGTCTCTGGGTGGATGCAATCAATGTCCGTGTCGAAACGATCGAAATCAAATAAGAACGACCTGCGGCAAAAGCAGGTCGTTTTTTCTTTCCTCAAACGGTATAGGTCGTTTTTGTTACTTGCTCGTCCACTTTTTGACGGCTGACTTCTCGGGACACGTTCAGCAGGATTCCTGTAGAGATCAGGCAAACCAATAGAGAGGAACCTCCGTAGCTGATAAAGGGAAGAGGGACACCCGTCAAAGGAATGATTCCCGTCACACCCCCGATGTTGATCGCAGCTTGGAGGGCAATCATGCTGATGATGCCGATTCCGACGAGGCTGGCAAAGGTATCCTTGACGCGCAGACAAATGTGGATCCCCCGCAGCAAAAATAACAGATAGATGAGCAGGAAGATGGAAGCCCCGATAAAGCCCAGCTCTTCGGAAATAATCGAAAAGATGAAATCGGTATGCGCTTCCGGCAAGTATAAATACTTCTGAATGCTCTTACCAAATCCCGTACCAGACAGGCCGCCGTGGGCGATAGCAATCCACGACTGAATGATGTTGTAGCCCGTATTCAGGGGATCGCTCCACGGGTCCAGATAGGAGTGAATTCGGTTGAGTGCGTGCTGCTTGACGGTAATGTAAGCGGCCAAAGCTAGCGCAACTACAGGGCCGCCAATCCCAATCAAATAACGGAGCCGAGCGCCACCACACACCATGACAATCAGGCCGGTCCCAAGCAAAATGGCAGCCGATCCCAGGTCAGGCTGGGCAACAATCAAAAGAAAAAACAGCCCGGTCACTAAGAGGGGAGGCATCAAGCCGGATTTTAGCTTTCGTATCCCATCCCCTTTTTTGGAGATGATGGCAGCCAGGTACAAAATCAGCCCCAGCTTCGCGAACTCGGCAGGCTGGAGGTTGGAAGAACCGATGCGAAACCAGGAGCGAGCCCCTTTGATGTTCTCCCCGATACCTGGCACCAGTACCAGCAGCAAGGCGAAAAAGCTTACCGTGGCGATTAGCAAGAAATTGCGTTTGTAAAAAGAAAAGGGAATGTTCATGGCAACCAGCATACCGACTATGCCTAAAACTAAGAAGCGAATTTGCCGTTTCACAAAGTACAGTTCATCGCCATTGCAGTAATCACAGCCGTTTGAGGTGAAGCTGGTCAGCGCAAAAATCGAACTGGAACTGAGTACCATTGTGATGCCGAACCCCACGATCAGGGCGGTTAAAAACAGTAACAAAAAATCAGGTACGCCCCGTGTTTTCATCGTAGAACCCCCTTCTACGTGAAACAGAGAGGGGACACCTCTCTGTTTCGCAGCACTATTTCAATTGTCGCAATGCCGAGGCTTAGTGCGAAGACAGCTTTTCGTTCAGCATTTGCAGTTTCAGCTTGGCCGATTTGATCACGGAATCTGGAATCGGATAATCGTAGTCCAAGCCATGTGGGAACAGATGCTTACCCATATAAGGATCTTCCAATTTCAGGACAGCGTGGGAGTCTTCCAGCTTTCCTTCGGTCACGTTTGCTTCCAGACGCAGGTAATAAACGTTTCCTTTATCTTGGATTTTATAGTCGTATGTAGCGTGTTTGTAATCCCAAGCACCACGATCGAAACCGAGATCACTCATATAGTGTTCCAGATCGGCGAAAAAGACTTCCTTGGTGCTTACCCCAGTATCCTTGATAACCATTCTTTTTCCTCCTACAAAAAGGTAAGATTTTCACATCCTAATGATAGTCTGTTTTTGGAAGAAGCGCAATGTATAAGTCAATCTTACGAGTAGATGACCGTAATTGCCATGATATGGTATAATTTGCTACACAATGGATTGATTCTCAAGGGCGGTCGGCATCCCCGAATGAAAGGGGGTGATACTATGACAGTATTCGAAGCACTAAGTCTAATGTTGACATTTGGGACTTTAGTAATAATGCTGTCATCTAGTAAGAAAAAGTAGACCTCCCTTGAGCTTTACAGCCGGGAGGTCTACAGGCAGGTACTAGGAGCCGACTCCCCGAAAGGAACGACCATTGTAGCTTACGGACCGCGCGGGTGTTGCAGCACCCAGCGGTCTTTTTTTGCTACTGTCCAAAAGCACCATGCTTCCATCTTATCACAGTCAGACAGGTCTGCTCTAGTCGAAAATCATGACGCATGTCCCAGTTGAACGAATGAAGGAATAGGTAACAGGACACACTACAAGCGTTCATTAGCTAAAGGAGGAGAACATAGATGGCGAAAGTAGAGAATCGTACATTGCGCGAAATCATGACAAAAGATATCGCGACCGTGACGCTGAAGGATAATGTGTATGAAGTGGCATGCAAGATGCGTGACTGGAACGTAGGTGTGATCCCGGTCGTCAACGAGAAAAATGACGTGATTGGAATCATAACTGACCGTGATATTGTCATTCGCGGGTTGGCTGAGAAGCACGAAGGTTCAACAGCGACAGAAGTCGTGATGACGCGTGACATCATTCTTGGTCAGCCAGGAATGACTGTGGACGAAGCGGCGAAAATCATGGCACAGCACCAGATTCGTCGCCTGCCTGTCGTAGAGAACGGCAAGCTCGTAGGGATCGTTGCTTTGGCTGACATGGCCATTCGCCAAGTGCATCACGACGAGGCGAGCGATGCCCTCCAGGAAATCTCGGAGCCTGCTACACATTAAAACGATTTGTGGGGAACGCTCATTTGTACGAGGCTGCCGGCGATAGAGTCCGTCAGCCTTTTTTACATAAAAAGTTGTCAGAAATGTGTTGAAAATGAAAAAGAAAGCCATTATATTACTCAAAAGATCGTTCCGTTTGTTGGTGTAAGGAAAGGATTCGTTTGATGATGAAAGGAAGAGTTACAGCAGACGACGTCGCCAAAAAGGCGGGGGTGTCGCAGTCAACCGTTTCCCGTGTATTGAATAATTACCCGTTTATCAAGGAAGGTACACGAGAAAAAGTGCTTGAGGCGATCAATGAGCTAGGCTTTACCCGAGACGAGATCACGCGAAGCTTGGTTGAAAAGAAGACCAGAACAATTGGATTGATTATCGGGAATATTTCAAACCCCTTCTTTGCCGAGTCTGCAGGTGTGATCATAAGCAAGGCGCAGAAGGAAAAGTACGATGTAATCATCTACAATACGAACCACGATGACTACCAGTTGGAAAAGGTAAACACCAGGGAGGCTGCCCAAGCTGCCGTTGCGCTGGCGAAATATCCCCCGTACGGCAACCAGAGGAGCGGCGTATTCTCATCGTGCTGCCCGGTATGGGAAAGACAGCGGGCGAGCGTTTCTGGATCGCGAGAATGAAGACACCTTGGTTTTTTGCACAAGGCGAGGAGCTAGGGGCAGCAGTCGGGATCGTCGCTGGCAATCTGGAGGGAGTTCGTGAAGGGATGCAGCGCGGTTCAGCCTATATCGGAGTTGTCGGCACATCCATCATCACAGCCGCGTTCGCTTCCGTTGTCAAGGAAGCTGAAAATAGCAAATAGCTTGCCTTCGCTCACACTGTCGGTGCCTTCACCGACAGTTTTTTTCTGTTCTGCTGCCTATTTCATTTAGCCCTCTAGAGTTCTTTATCCGTTTCTCCTATCTTTAAAGAGAGAGCTTCTCTTTACTTTGACGTAACGGAAAGGTTTAGAATACGACTGACGAGGAAAAAACAAGCAGGGAGATGTACCTGATGCAAATAAAGGACATGGCACAGCGACTGCAAATTACGCCGCGAGCCATCCGCTATTACGAAGAAAAAGGATTAATTCACCCGCAAAAGGCAGATGAATCCGGGTATCGTCAATTTTCCGAGGAAGACCTGTGGCGTTTGCAGACGATCATCACCCTGCGCGAGGTAGGGATGCCTATTGAAGACATCGGTGAGCTCCTGCGGCAAATGGAGGAAGGAGAGGGGAGCCTGCTGAACTATCTGGAGCTGCAGCGCTCTTTTATGTACGACCGGTGGGTAGAGATTAGCAAGGTGATCGAGACGACCGAGGCGATGATCGAGCGGGTCAAAAGCGATACGGTCATCGACCCTGCTTCGCTTTTTGAGCTGGCGGAAGGAAGCAAGCGCCTACGTCAGACACGGGCGGATTGGGTAGATCGATGGAATTTTAATCAGATCGCAGAAGTGTATGACGAGCTGGTAACGCGAAAACAGGATGGCTTCAACAAACACGAAAACTACGAGGAAGTGCTGGATGCCGTCCTCCAAGCGGCTGCTCCCATGCCAGGCGAATGGGGGTTGGATGTCGGAACGGGAACCGGCAACCTGGCGGGACGCTTTGTCCGTGCGAGTGTCAAGATGAGCGGGTTTGATCAATCCTTGGAAATGCTGCGGCAGTGCAGGCGCAAGCATCCTGAGGTGGAGACGAAGATCGGGACTTTTTTCGCGTTTCCGTTTTTGGAGAACCGCTTTGATTTTGCCGTTTCCAGCTATGCGCTCCACCATTTGACCGATGAGCAAAAGCCGCTGGCGCTGGCGGAGTGTCGGCGTGTACTCAAGCCCGGCGGACGTTTGGTAATCGCTGACCTGATGTTTATAAATGAAGAGGAACGTCTTGCCCGTCTGCAGCAATTGGAAGCGGCAGGAGATGAGCAAGCGGTGGAGCAGATGAGAAAGGAATGCTATGCGAATCGTACTCGCATGCAAGAGGAGTTGACAAAGCTAGGCTTTCAGAACCAAGCACAGCAAATCACCCCATACGTGCACGTAATTTCTGCCAAGCTGCTATAGAACATCTTTTTCACTTTTGGGCTCTTCCACCTACTGACACGCGTCTAGTCTTTTGCATAGGCTGTAGCGAGAAGGAAAGGGGGACTCCGAAATGGGTCTGTTTGACAGTTTTTTTGATCGAGATAACGACGAGCTTCTTTGGATTATTATTGTGGTGGTCGTGTTGCTGTTCTTATTTAACGCGGATCGTGACTAATCCACATGTATAGACAAAAACGACCTCATCGGATAGGTCGTTTTTTCCGTGCGTTTGCGCGGCTGCGACCTTGATTCTTGACCTGAGAAGGAACTTCCACTACGCTATAAGCCGATGCAACGTGGGAGAAGGGAAGGAACGAGATGAAACGTATTGCAATCTGCCTGGCACTGTTCTCTGCTTTGCTGGGTGCCTGTTCTTCAACGACGGGACAACCTGTGGCAAACGGGGAAATGGAAGCGACCGTCCAGCGGGTAGTGGATGGAGATACAGTTGAACTTTCAACAGGAGAGAAAGTGCGGCTCATCGGGGTGGATACGCCAGAAACGGTGAAACCGAATACACCAGTACAGCCGTATGGAAAAGAAGCAAGTGAGTTCTCCAAGCAGCTGCTGACAGGCCAAAAGGTCAAGCTGAAGTTCGATGTAGAGCCATATGATAAATACAAGCGCTTGTTAGCGTATATGTACCTGCAGGATGGGACCTTCGTCAACGAAAAGCTGGTGCGCGACGGTTACGCTCGCATCATGACGATTCCTCCCAACGTAGCCTATGCCGATCTGTTTTTAGAAGCGGAACGAGAGGCGAGGGAGAACAACAAAGGGCTATGGGGACTATCCGAATCCGAAGAGAAGCCCGAGAAGAAAGCGACAACGGCCAAGCCTGCCAAGGAGGCCGCGCCAGAGGGCAAGACGATCAAAGGAAACATCAATGCCAAAGGCGAAAAAATCTACCACGTGCCTGGCTCTGCAAGCTATGAGCAAACCAATGCGGAAATGTGGTTTGCAACAGAGGAAGAAGCGAAGGCTGCCGGTTTCCGAGCGCCGAAACGTTAATGAAGGTCATCGTTTGTGAGAATTCTCGCCCTCTTGAGAGATGAACATGACAAAATGCCACCCCCGTAACGTAGATAATGGGGGTGGCATTTTGTTTTTGGAATAGAAAGAGTAGAAAGATTGTTCGCTCGAGTGTTCTTTACAACGAACGAAAAGCTGGTACAATAGGTGGTATAGCCATTGCTTTGATATCGGGGAGGGACCGTACGAGTGAAAACGAGTGTAACAAGCTGTTATCCGGTACAGGATTCATGACGATTGCAAATGCAGACCAATCAACACCATTCGGACAGGCCGATACTCACTGGGAGAAAGGCGGACGACCGATTGACATAGCAAAGAGCCAGGCATTTATCGCTGGCAATGAGGTTCACGTTTGGCTGGCACAAATAGGGTCTTTACCTGCGTGCCAAGAAGTGCTCTCCCAGGAAGAAGTAAGACAAGCTGCAAGCTTCCGATCTCCTCACGATCAGTTTCGTTACCAATTTTCACATCGTCTCCTCCGGTTTCTTTTAGCTGCTTATATCGAAATACAGCCTTCTGCCATCCACTTTCAAAAAAATCGCTTCGGAAAACCATCACTTCTCCATCACGACATTCCATTCGCCCTTGCATTTAATATGTCGCACTCGCGGGATCATGTCTGTTATGTATTCGCCAGAAATCGTGCGGTAGGCATCGATCTGGAGTTTCTCGATCCTGACTTCGAGTGGGACGGTATTGGGCAAGCTGTTTTTTCCCGAGAAGAACAGGATTTGCTCAAATCCATGCCAGAAGCCGAACAGAACCGGGTGTTTTTTCAGCTTTGGACGAGAAAGGAAGCTCAGCTCAAAGCACTTGGACTCGGATTAGCTGCGCTTGATTTGGAGGCAGATCGAGCGGAAAGGTTTGCGATAGAGAATCT
The DNA here is from genome assembly GCF_046622605.1 of Brevibacillus centrosporus. Classification (NCBI taxonomy): domain Bacteria; kingdom Bacillati; phylum Bacillota; class Bacilli; order Caryophanales; family Paenibacillaceae; genus Brevibacillus; species Brevibacillus centrosporus. The sequence continues at coordinate 2,388,652 of NZ_CP176856.1, forward strand.
GCAGCTGGTGCCATTTTGTTATCAGAACCATTACGTAGGAACGGTGGCGACAGATTCAGATACGCCAGTCGTTCGTTTTTGTTCGTTCAAAGGTCAAGACGCGTTCATGACGTGAAGGTGCAAAAGGAGGAGTAGCAGGTGAAAAACATTCTTTTGGAGCAAGAGGACATGTATCGTGAGGGACAAAAGATTCGCTTCACGGAGGAAGAAAGAAAGCTGGATGTTGCCTTTTGGAAACGTAAAATGGGCTATGAGCCTCCCGAGCAGTATTTGCCTGCCGATTTTTCGAGAACCTCACCGGCTTTAGCACCTTCTAGAACCACCCGCTCCTATTCCCTCCCAGCTGCGATCCGGCAGAGTATCGAGACGTATGCCAAGCGAGCACAGGTAAGCTCGTTTCTCGTGCTGCTCACTGTGTTAAAAATGCTGATGCATCGGTATAACGCTGAAGACGAAATCCGTGTCGCTGCCTTGTTGTCTGGCACAATATCAGAACTTGCGCCAATGGCAAATCCGGTGATCGTGCAAAGCTTTTGGACGGGGGAAAAATCACTGGATAAAGCTGTGCGAGAAGTTCAAGAAGCTTTCGCGGAAGCTAGGGAGCATCAGAGTATTCCACTTGATGAGCTTGCATCGTTGCTCGGTTTGAGCCAATCTGCTGGATCTGTTCCTGTGTTTCGCGTCTTGCTGGACATGTCTTCCTATGGAGAGAATTTGAGGGAAGGAAATCTGCTGGCGAAAAGGGACGATGGATGGCATGGTGACGCCCTGGCCGATCTGACGTTTAGAATCGTAGAGTCAGAAGAAGAGATGACGCTCGCGATCACGTATGCGACGGACCTGTTCAGAGAGGAGACTATCAACCGAGTAGCGGGGCATTATTTCAAGCTGCTGGAGGGCGCACTCGCAGATCCAGCTGCAAGGCTATTCACCTTGCCGATTTTGACGGATGCTGAGCGCAAGCAGCTGCTCGTGGACTGGAACACTGCAAAGCCAGCTTATCCCCGTGACGCGAGCATGGTGGATCTGTTTGAAGAGCAGGTGAAGCTTGGGCCCGATCAGATTGCCTTGCTGTTTGAAGATCAGGAAATCTCCTACCAACAGCTCGATCGTCGGGCAAATGAAATCGCTCACCGCCTGCGTAGCCAAGGAATTGCCCCTGAGCAGCTCGTCGCAGTGTGTCTAGACAGATCGCCAGACATGATCGCCAGCTACCTGGGCGTGCTAAAAGCTGGAGGGGCCTACGTACCTATCGATTTGACCTACCCTAGTGAGAGGATTGCGTACATGCTGGAAGATTCAGCGGCATCCTTTGTGATTACCACTGAACGCATTTTTGCAGACCTTCCCCGGCTGAACGCTACGATGGTTTTCCTCAATCAGGATTCACTGGAGGCCAAAAGTAAGGCTGATTCGTTCCCCAGAAGCAGCAGCGCTGCCCATTTGGCTTACGTGATGTATACCTCTGGATCAACCGGAAAACCAAAGGGCGTCATGATTGATCATCGCGGGATCGTTCGCTTGGTGAAAAATATCGACTACGCCAGTGTCGGACCGGATGAGACGTACATGAATTTGGGCGCGGTCGCCTTTGACGTATCCGCCTTTGAAATTTATGGCGCGCTTTTAAACGGAGGCAGACTGGTCATCCTGTCCACCAATAAACCTTCCTTTGGAGAGATCGCGCAGACGATTCAGCGCTACAGAGTCACCTCTCTCAACGTCACACCGGATCGGCTCAATGTCCTGCTGGAGGATTACAGCGAGGCGCTGGTTGGATTGCGTCAGGTTATGCCCGGTGGAGAGGCGCTGCCCGTGTGGCTCGCTCGCAAATGCCTAATGAAGCTTCCGAATTGCAGATTGATCAATCTGTATGGACCGACGGAGAATGCGGTCAACACGACGAGCTACCATGTCAAAGAGATCGCGCAAAATGAAACGACGATCCCGATCGGACGTCCCATCGCGACAGATCGACTGTATATTCTGGATTCACAGCTGCAGCCGGTGCCGATCGGAGTGATTGGCGACTTGTACATGGCAGGAGATGGCGTGGCGCGAGGATATTTGAACCGGCCAGAATTGACAGAAGAAAGATTCCCGCTTGACCCGTTTAGCCCAAAAGCAGGCGAGAGAATGTACAAATCGGGGGATCTGGCACGCTATCGAGCGGACGGTCATGTGGATTTTATCGGTCGAGCAGACGATCAGGTGAAGATTAGGGGCTGCCGGATTGAATTGGGGGAAATCGAAACGGTTGTGGGGCTCTTCCCAGGCGTTCGACAGTCTGTGGCAGGGGTAACGAAAGGCAAGGATGGGACCACTGGCCTCGTCTCCTACGTGGTGATGAATGCGGGTGCCAGCTTTGAGCAGCAAGCGATCCGAGCGTTTGTCCGGGATAAATTGCCGGAGTACATGATTCCTACCTTCTTTGTGGAGCTGCAGGAGGTCCCCGTTACGCCGGTTGGCAAGATAGACCGCAAGCGATTGCCCGTACCCACGGTAGCCAGCAATGAAGCACACTTCACCGCGCCGCGAAATCAAATTGAAGATACGCTCGTCCAAATCTGGGAGCAGTTGCTGGACGTAAAGCCAATCAGTGTCACGGACAACTTTTTTCACCTAGGCGGCAATTCGCTGCTCGCTATGCGGATGTTCTCCTATATGGAAAAAACGTTCCAGAAACGACTTGCTGTCTCGAGTGTCTTCCAGGAAGACACGATCGAAAAGCTGGCGAAGCTGCTGGCATCTGACGAAGATCACGCAGAGCTGTCCAAGTCACTGGTGCCAATTTCGCCCGTAGGAACGAAGCCTCCTTACTTCTGCATTCACGGCGGAGGGGGAGAAGTGTTGATCTACGGAGAATTGGCGCGCTGCTTGGGGCAGGATCAGCCGGTGTACGGGTTAAGGTATGTTGCAGGTGCTCCCGAGGTAAGCGTAGAGTCGATCGCACGCAAATACATCCACGAGCTTCGCGAGGTTCAGCCAAAGGGACCCTATCATCTCATCGGGTTTTGCCTTGGTGGCGCGATTGCTTACGAAATGGCACAGCAGCTCTTGCAGGCGGGAGAAGAAATCGAGCTGCTTGCGATCCTCAACTACGCGAGCCCAGCTCTGCCTCCGCTGACAATGCAAGACAAAATCATCAACAGCTTCAAACTGCTATTCCGTCTGCCTTCCGAGCTGCGCAAACCGTTTGTGATGCAAAAGCTGCGGTTTGTAGGGAAGGTGCTGAAGAAGTCCGTTGATGAATCTTCACCCGAGGATGACAACGTGCAAGAGTTAGTTTCCGCGACGCGCTCCTATCGGCCTAAGCCATACCCCGGGAAGCTCTTGCTGATCCGTGCGGTGACGAATCTTAACCCTGCCGAAAGACTCGGCTGGCAAACGTCGCCGACCGGACTCATTGAAGAACATTGCATGGAAGCGGATCACGCCATGATCTTGAAGGAACCGCATGTAGGTGTCCTGAGAGGTCATTTGAGAACGCATTTACAACGGAAGGAATAAGGCCGGACAAAAAACGAATACCATGTCCTAAGCTGATTCCCTGATAGCGGAATCAGCTTTTTTGCGTAGGAGAGGCTTCTTTTGGGTGTTTGCCCATCACCTGAAATGGGTGGGCGACATAAGGTAATCATGACTGGTCAGATACCTATTTTTTGGAGGAGGATGTCTCCATTGGATTCTCAAACTCGGGTCTATTTTCCTTACGTGAGCCCGCATGATCCTTGCCCGCCGATTCGTGTCAAATCCTACTACGTCCCACCCCAGCTTTTTATCGGCTTTCAGCCTGAAAACCTGCCGCAGTTCTCTCCTATGGAGGCCCTGATGCATGGCACGCTGTGGCCTGCGCTGTACAGTCCTTACGTTCCGACAGGACAGAGGGAAAGAAGAGGGGAGGGCCATTCATGAACGCTAATCCGCATACAAGACCTGGCGATGAGCAGTACATGGAAATGCTTACACAGCTGCAGGCAGTTGACTTCGTCTTGTGTGAGCTGAATTTATATCTGGATACTCATCCGAATGATGCGAACGCCATCGAGCAATACAATGAACTCGTGCAGCAGCGCTGGCATATGGCCAATGAATTCGAGACCTTGTACGGACCGCTCATGAACCTCGGACACAGCTATTCGGGTTATCCATGGCAATGGAACGATGCACCTTGGCCTTGGCAAGTCTAACATAGAGAAGTGAGGGGTAATTGCGACGATGTGGATTTATGAGAAAAAGCTACAGTACCCGGTTCGTGTCGGCAAGTGCGATGTCCGCATGGCAAAATTTTTGATGGAGCAATACGGCGGTGCCGACGGTGAATTGGCTGCTGCCCTGCGCTATTTGAATCAACGATACACGATCCCGGATAAAGTCATTGGACTTTTGACGGATATCGGGACGGAAGAATTTGCGCATTTGGAAATGATCGCGACCATGGTGTACAAATTGACCAAGGACGCAACGGTGGAAGAGCTGGAGGCAGCGGGCCTTGGTGCCCACTACGCCAACCACGACCGAGCTCTTTTCTATGAAAATGCAGGTGGGGTGCCCTTTACCGCTACTTACATTCAAGCAAAAGGCGATCCCATCGCCGATTTGTACGAAGATATCGCAGCGGAGGAAAAAGCGCGCGCGACGTATCAATGGCTCATTGACATGACAGATGATGTGGATATCCAGGACGGCTTGAAGTATTTGCGTGAGAGAGAAGTTGTCCACTCTTTGCGCTTCCGTGAAGCCGTGGAGATTTTGAAAGAAGAGCAAGGCCGCAAGAAATTCTTCTAACTTTATAGGCGAATGAACGATGGTCCAATCGGGCACACTGGGGGATGACTGAATTTGGAAAGGAGTGTCCCGATGAAGGCCAGACGTTTTGTTTACCGATTATTGCTGCTGATCGGGATCGCTGCTTGCGTGGAGTGGTTCGTCTATGCGAATAACGAAGCTGCCCCAACAGAAGCAGCGGTCGAAGCAGGGCACAGCCATCAGCAAGCTCCGACCTTGAGCGTGACCCATACTCTGAATCAGGATGATTTGGAGCTCAAGATTGCGGTCACGAATTTTTCTTTTTCCCTCGAAAATATGGGAAAAGATAATCGACAAGGAGAAGGGCATGTCCATCTCTATCTGGATGGGAAAAAGGTGGCAAAGGTATTTGAGCCCACTTACGTAATGAAGGATATTCCTAGCGGCAAGCATGAGGTCATGGTGGAGCTGGCAAATAACAACCATGAATCCTACGGCGTCTCCCAGCGTATTCCGATTGAAGTCAAACCGTAGATCGAGAATCACCAAGGCATTTCATGCAGAAAGCCGACGTTCCGAGTGCCCGTTTGGCGCACTTAGAAGTCGGCTTTTTCTGTAACAAGCTTCTGTTATCGCATTTGTACCGTTACTTGTGCTTGCTGGTCCGGCAGAGCAATGACCAGGGTTGGGTAGGAAATGACCTGGATTTTCATCGAGCCGGGAGCGGGGGCCTTCATGTGTACGGATACCGTAAAGCCATGCGGACCTGTACGCTTCACTTGATCGGCTACCAACTGATAGCCGCCAGTTGGGCGTTGTCCGGCTCCGATGACGACGTACGATTTGCCATTGGCACGAACGATTGTATGACCACCGCTTTTTCGTACTTTGCTAAGAGCGCTCTGAACGGCTGGTGGATAAGGGGCAGCTACCGGCTCGTACTGTGCACCCGCATTCTTGACCTCTTTCACAGAAGTTGCTGTTGGGGTAGGATGTGGAGTAGGCGATGGCTGAATTCCTGTCAATGTCAAAGCAGCAGAGAGCAACAGTCCGGGAATCATTGTAAACATCTCAAACATCCCTCCATTATTGTGGATATCCTTTTGAAAATGATAAAGAAGAGGTGACAGTCGTGCGAGTCCAGGATTCGCTGGAATATTTGTCCGAAACAACTCGGCAAGCAATCATGGTGGAGCAGACGAAACGCTTTGGTGCCGCTGATGATCAAAATCTGTCCACTCGGCTGCAAGACCCGCAATTTCTGCGGTGCGTGTGGGAGCAGGCCAGTGACATCGAACGAAACGTGATGAAGCGATTTGTCATCGCATCAACCAGAGGCTTTTTTAGCAAACGCGCTTGGGAGCGAGAAGCTGCCTCTGACCAAAGACAATTAACCGTCGGCTTGACTAGGCTGAGACGGCTGGGATTGGTTATGACCGTCCGCAAAATGTGGAGCGAGATCGGTTATCTCATGCCGCAAGAGATTCGGGAGCAAATAACAAGCTTCATGCTCGCGGAACCTTCGAGGGCGTTCGTTACTCTTTCAAAAACGCTCCCTTATTATATAACGGGTGGACGGGGCATACATCTGGATCTTTTTGGGCTCCTGCTTTTCATTCGCGACAACCAGGTACCCGTTACACAAAAAGGCACCATTCATCGCAGGATGTCGGTACGCATGGCAGGAATCATTTCCCTGGCGGACGAGCATTGTGCGGGCTTGACGCTGGCCCCTTTGGATCAAGAAGAAAGAGAAGGGCTGGCATTAACCGTCGCATTGGACATAGCGATTCGCCTTGGTTTCATCCACGTTCAAAACAAGCACCTCTCCATACGTCCGCAAGAGGTCCGGCGCTGGATGGCACAGTCGTCTCCTGACCGCTGGAGAGGATTGTATGAGCAGGTGGCAGCCCAGTATTTGCCACATGGCGACTGGTGGGAGGCTTTTTCCCTTCTCATGAGACAAGCCCCGCTTGATCAGTGGTGTTCCTTGGCGGAGCAAATGCACATACTAAAGGAAGCTGGTTTTTCTATGCCCGCTGACGCAGAACAGCTCATTGCATCCAAATGGCTACACCTGCTTCTGGGGATGGGATGGATTCAGCTAGGGAGCGACAGTGAGAATCAATTGTACTGGCGCTGGATCAGTCTGCCTCATTTGACTGCTGAAGAAGGGTGGTTCATCGATGCGACAGGCGCGATCACGATCCCTCCCCTCGTACCGCTACTGCATGTGTGGGAAATCAGTCGGTTTTGCACCATTCATTTTGATGGTCCGATGATCCGGGGGGAGATCCAAGCGAAAGAGGTGCAAGCGTATCTCGCCTCTGGGAAAACCGAAGAGCAAATCATCGACTTTTTGCGTGCAGGATGTGTTCATCCGCTGCCAGAAGCACTTGTGGAGACGATCAGCCATTGGGCAAAGACGGCACGTCAGATTCAGATGGAGCCGTATTATCGGGTTCGAACCGCCCACGCAGGGTTTCTCGAAGAGTGGAAGGAAATCGCTGACTTTCAACCATTTTTGTCGCAGATCATTTCTCCAACCGACTTTCTGATCGCACTTTCCCAGAAATCTCAGCTTGTGGAGCTGCTCCGTGAGTATGGCTACGAGCCTCAAGTGCTTTCGCAAACGCCAGATTTCTTCGAGACTGCTGATCAAACGGCAGAGGGAGCAAATGCGCCCGCAGGCTGGTTCGTGGTGGAGCGTCCGTGGGATGGATACGCGGTAGAGAACACTTTTCCCGACCCATTAGAAGGGATGGGGGAGGTGGCAGCTCTTCCAAAAATGTGGACGCAGCATTTTCAATCGTACCATCCGCAATCGATGCGGGACTTGTTAAAACGAGCGAGCGAATTGCAGCTTGAGGTCGAGATTCGGCGGGCGGGCAAGGACAAGCTGCGAGGATTGCCAACCGAAGTACGGATTGAGATGGGGTACTGGACTGTGCTGCTTGCGGGCGAAGGTGGCAAACAGCGCTATCGCCTGGACGATATTGAGCGAGTGCGCATTGTAGTGCCCGATTATCTGTACGAAGGGGTATGATCGTGGTACAATCGAGGGGTAGTTACCTTGAGAAAGGAGGTCTCGCCAAATGGAAACATTGGAAGCAGCGGACATGACACAGCTGCTGATGGAGTCACATGAACTGTCCACAATGATCAACCAGTCGCGCGAGGTCTCGGACTATCTGTCGGCCAAAAGGCAAATGGAGGCAGATGTGGAGGCGCAGCGGTTGTTGGCGCTTTTTGAAAAGAAGAAAGAGCAGTACGAGGATGTTCAAAGATTCGGGAAGTACCATCCCGACTACAACCATATATCCAAAGAAGTTCGCGAGCTGAAGCGTACCATCGAGCTGCTGGATTCCGTACAGGCATTCAAACGGGCGGAAGACTCCCTGGATGAACTGCTTTACCAAGTGAGCCGCACGATCGCAAATGCCGTATCGGGTACGATCAAGGTTCCGAGCAACAATCCGTTTCTCGAAGCACAGAGCAGCGGCTGCGGAACAGGAGGAAGCTGCGGCTGCAGCGTGAAAAAGCCATCCTGAACCGCATCGTACTAGCGATTTTCTCTTAGCAAAAAGCAGTCCTCACAAAGGTTTCCGCAGCAAAATTGCTTCTCGCTTGGAACGAGAAAACGGAAACGATACACGTGATGGCGGTCATCTGAGCGTACGTAGATGCACTCAGGTTTCAACTTTGTACCAGTAGTCAGGCGCTCTCCTGTTTCCATCAGCCGTGTAGTCAGGCTCGTGGCGGGGAGCGCGCTGCTTACATAAAAGAAGCGCTGGCCGGCGTGCGTGCGCCAGTTGTAAGACGTGATGGTTCCTTCTTGGAGAAGCGTTTTTTCAAATTGCTGATAAAACGTAGCCAGCATTATCGACCACGATTCCTTTCATCGGAAGCTTTCAAGGTCATTATACCACGATTTGGGAAGGAGACCGACGCCAAGACATGAGAGAGCGACGTCTGGGGGTTGCCGTGTGGGTGAAGAACACGCGTGCCGCCAAAAATTTACGTAAATTTGGCACCATTCACTACATCTCCAAGCGGTTGAATTACGTTTCGATGTACGTTGATGCCAAGCTCATCGACGAAACGATCCGCACCATGGAGAAATTACATTTCGTCACAAAAATCGAGCGGTCCCATCGCCATGAGATTCCGGTTGAGTACAATAACGCCAGACCGGATAAGGCGAAGGAGTACGATTACAAGCAAGAGAAAAGCCAATTGCTGGCTCTGGCTGAGACGCTCTCCACAGAAGAAGGGAATCAACCGACAGCAGTTTCTTCCTAAAAACCGACACGAGCTGCCAGTTTTCGGCAGCTTTTTTCCTTTTGCTTACACCTAGAACATGGTATTCTTAGAAGAGGAAATCCATAAGAAGCAAGTATGAATCCGTTTTCATGGAATAAAGAATAGCGGTGGAAAGGTGGGGGAGTACCTTCATGATACATCTAGATATTAACTGTGACTTGGCCGAGGGCTTTAGCAGAGGGCGACAATTTGAGGATTTGGGCATTATGAAGTGGATCACCTCCGTCAATATCGCGTGTGGTATGCACGCTGGTGACCCACACATCATTTGCCGAACGATCGAAGCAGCGCTTAGGCATGATGTGAAAATTGGGGCGCATCCTGGCTATCCGGATGTTCAAGGATTTGGGCGCCGTTCCATGAATCTATCGGTGAACGAGGTTTATGAACTGGTTTTGTATCAGGTCGCAGCTCTTTCAGGCATGACTCGAGCTCTCGGAGGAGAATTGCATCATGTGAAATTGCATGGTGCGCTTTATAACGAGGCTGCAGAAAGACCTGAGTTGGCAGAGGCTGTCGTACAGGCAGTTGCTGACATCGACGAGGATCTGATTCTGTATGCCTTGTCAGGCAGCAAGCTGGTGGAGGCAGGCTTGGAGCATGGCCTTCAGGTAGCTGAGGAAGTGTTTGCAGAGCGTGCTTATCTGCCGAACGGTCGGCTTGCCCCTCGCGAGCTGGAGGGCAGTGTGCTGATCAGTAAAGAGGAAAGAATGGATCAGACGCGTCAGCTGGTTCTCAACCAAAGAGTGAAGACGGTAGATGGCCAGCAGATCGATCTGGCTGCAGATACACTTTGTGTCCATCACGAAAGCTCGGATGTCCTGCAGTTTCTAGTCGAGCTGCATCGCTGGGCAAAGCAGAACGAGGTCATCATCGAACCAATTCATGCCCGATAGGCACAAAGCTGAAAAGAAAAGCCATGCATGTGACATCCCCCGGTTAACGGGACAAGGATGTCGCAGCATGGCTTTCTTTGATTCGTCCGTTCTCGATAAACAAAATCACGTCCGCAAGCTTTTCGGCTTCTTCGCGATCGTGGGTGACAAGTAAAAAAGGAATATTCCACATTCGATGCAAACGAAGCAGCTCATCCTGGCACTGCTTGCGTGTGTCTGCATCTAGGGCGGAGAGCGGCTCATCGAGAAGCAAAATTTCAGGCTCGGTAGCCAATGCCCGCACCAGGGCGACACGCTGCTTCTGCCCCCCGGAGAGCTGATGGGGGTACTTGTCCAGCAGGTGATCGATGCCGACAGTCGAGAGCAAGGCTTCGAGAGCAAGCTCATGGCCTGGCTTCATCCCGTAGCGAATATTTCGGTCGACGGTCATGTGAGGAAAGAGCGCGTAGTCCTGAAACAGGTAGCCGATTTTTCGTTTTTGTACGGGCATGGGCTTCTTCCCCTGCTCGAAATAATGTTGATCCCCAAGGGTAATTTCTCCGGCATCCGGATGTACGAGGCCGGCGATGGTGCTCAGGATAGTTGTTTTCCCGGAGCCGGATGGGCCGAATAGAGCCACAATTTCCTGGTTCACTGAGAACGAGACGTCCAGCAAAAAATCCGGAAGCTGCTTCTGGATCGAAACCTTCAACATGGAGACCACCTTCCTCATTTGTGATGGGCATACCGACGGAGATTTCGCTTACTCCACCAGTTCAGCCAGAAAGTCGTACCCATTCCCAGTGATACGATGATGACGACCCAGAACATCGCTTTTTCCATTTGACCTGCTTCGACGGCGAAGTAAATCGCAACAGGAATGGTATCCGTTTTCCCGGGGATGTAGCCTGCGAGCATGAGCGTAGCCCCGAATTCTCCCAAGCCACGTGCAAAGGAAAGGACAATCCCTGCCAAAAGCCCGGGCCATGCGAGAGGGAAGGAAACGGTCCAGAACAGACGCCATTCAGACGACCCAAGAGTTCGGGCGGCATCCTCCAATCGGCGGTCGATACTGGTAAAAGCAGCAACAGCGCTTTGATACATCAAAGGAAAAGAGACGACGATGGAGGCAATCACTGCCCCTGTCAGGGTAAAGACAATTTGGATTCCAAACCATTCATGTAACAGCTTTCCGAAAAATCCGTATTTGCCAAACAGAATCAAGAGGCCGAACCCCACGACAGTTGGTGGGAGAACCAGCGGGAGCAAAAAGAAAGACTCCAGCAGGTTTTTTCCAAAAAAATCCCGCTGGGTCATGATTCGGGCAAGCAGTAAGCCGATGACAAAAACAAGGGAGGTGGAAAGCGCGGCTACTTTTAAAGAGAGGATCAAGGGTGTGAAATTGGTTTCGATCAACGCTGGCCACCTCCATTCCGTCTATTATTGGAAACCGTATTTTTTTAAGATCTCTTTTCCTTTATCAGAAGTCAAGTAGGAAAGGAAAGTTTTTGCTGCATCTGCATGCTCAGAAGCGGCGACAACGGCACCTGGATACACGATCGGTTTGTGCCATTCGGATTTTGCGGTAGCCAATACTTTCACGTTTTTGGAGATGAGAGCATCACTGGCATACACGATTCCCACTTCAGCGTTACCAGACTCTACAAAGGTCAACACTTGGCGTACATCGCTGCCGTAGACGAGCCGATCCTTGACGCTGTCGCCGATTTTCAGGGTGTCCATGACTTCTTTTGCATAGCGGCCTGCTGGAACGGTTTCCGGTTCGCCAACAGCAATATGCTTCAGGGAAGCATCAGTCAGCTTTTCAAAGGAATCGATGGTAACGGAGCTAGACGCACCGGTGATGAGGACCAAATCATTTTTGGTGAAGTCTTGACGGGTATCTTTGGTAATCAACTGCTTTTCTTCCAAGCCATTCATGTCCTTTGCACTTGCTGACAAGAATACGTCAGAAGGAGCACCTTGTCCGATTTGCTGCGCTAATTTGCCCGAGCTTCCAAAGTTATAGGAAACAGTGATGCCAGGATTATCTGCTTCGAAGGTGGATTTCAACTCATTGAGAGCATCGGTCAAGCTGGCAGCGGCGGAAACCAAGATCTCTGCTTTTTCGGTTGGCGCTGCAGGAGCTGCAGGTGATTCCGATGCCGATGTGGCAGGGGCAGGCTGAGCTGCCTGAGGTGCTGCAGGAGTGCCGGAGCACGCAGTGAGCAAAAGGCCCAGAGAAGTACATAATGCGAGTAATTGCTTTTTCATGAAGAAAACCCTCCGTAATTATATTTGGTTATAATTAAATATAACTTGATATAATCAGATTATATTAGGTTGTATTCAATAATCAATTGCTATTTTACGAAAAGTAAAAGAAAATGAAAGGTAGGAATAAGGAAATAGGGGGTCAGCCATGAGCAGTGAAAATTCATATACGACAGAGGAAATCGCCAAGCTGTTGCGGATCTCTAAGCTGACCGTGTACGACTTGATAAAAAAGGGAGACTTGCCTGCATACCGGGTTGGACGGCAGATGCGAGTAGATGCAAGCGATCTGGAAGCCTATAAAGCAAAGGCCAAGGGAGAGTACAAGCAGCAGCCAGCACCTTCTGCTCCTGTGGCTGGAACCAAAGTGGCAGAACCCGTTTTGGTAAAAGCAGGAGCGGTCCGGGACATTATCATCAGCGGTCAGGATGTCAGCCTCGACATGCTGGCCAGTCACTTGCGAAGCCGCGATCAAGCCTATCGACCTCTTCGCTCCTATGTAGGAAGTATAAACAGTCTCATCGCGATGTACGCAGGACAAGCTGACATTGTAAGCACACACCTGTTTGATGGAGAAACGGGCGAATATAACATCCCGCACGTGAGGAGCATTCTTTCCGGTCACCGGTACATGATCGTCAATCTGCTGTCGAGATGGGCTGGCTTTTACGTGCAGCCAGGGAACCCGAAAGCGATACAGACCTGGGCAGACTTGCGTAAAGCAGGTATCCAGATGGTCAATAGAGAGAAAGGCTCAGGAGCGCGTACACTGATCGAAGAGGAGTTTCGCCTGCACAAGATCAAGGGCAGCGAAGTAATGGGCTACGAGCGGGAGGAAGCCAATCATCTCGCTGTGGCAGGCACCGTCGCACGGATGGAAGCCGATGTAGGCATAGGCATTGAGCGGGCAGCCGCCATGGTCGGCGTGGATTTTGTGCCATTGGTCCGCGAGCGATACGATTTGGTGATTCTGAAAAACGAGCAGAACGAGCAGCTGATATCCCGCGTGCTGGAGATATTACGGTCAGAGCTTTTTCAAAAAGAGCTGAGTGCAATCGGAGGGTACGAGCTGACGCATACAGGGAAGATCATGTACGAGACTTGGTAAACCACATGGAGACCGCCGTCCAAGCAAGAGTGATTGCGAGGAGGCGGCTTTTTCTGTGTTTGGAGTTCAGTGATAATAAAGCTTTAGACCGGAACCCCTTATGGTAGAAGGAGTCCCGGTCTTCTTATACACCAAATTTTGGAAATTAGTTTTAAACTATACTTCAGATTGAACTATCGTACCCGTTATAGTGGAACACCTTGTTCGGCGCGACTATTTCTCCAACTCATAGCGGGTCGCGATAATGCCCGACTTGAGCATTCGGCTGGATAGCAGCTTGAGCCTGATTTTCTCGACGCCGTCGCCGAATATCGATTTTCCGCTGCCCAGCACGACCGGACAAATCGTCAGAAGAAATTCGTCTATCAGACCGAGATCAAGCAGCGTCTTCGCTGCCCCCGGGCTGCCGAAGATAACGAGGTTTTTGCCAGGCTGCTCCTTGAGCGCCTTGATTTCCTCTGCGATTTTGTCCTTGATCAGCATCGTATTGTTCCATTCAGCCTTGTCCATCGTGCCGGAAATGACGATCTTCTTAACATCCTGCACCCATTTAGCATGCTCCATGTCGTGCCTCGACGCATTCGGATTTTCTAGCACCGTGGGCCAATAGCTCTCCATCAGCTGATACGTCGTACGTCCGTAAACGGGTGAGCCGACTTCGGCTACGACCTCCTCGGCATATTTCTCTAATTCCTCGTCGTACGGAATCCAACCCAGTCCCCCTTTCGAATCTGACACATACCCATCCAGCGACACATGCATGAACAATACAAGTTTTCTCATGTCTGCTTCTCCTCCGATTTCGATTTATCTTTTTCGATTTTTTGGACGTTGTCCTGTGTTTTTGTCCTGTTGCTACGTTCACTATAAATCATGACGTTACGTAAGCTTCAAGGGGGAAACTGAATTTTTTGCAAACAACAGTGTTGCACAAAACTTCCCGTTCTCTTAAGTACCTGCCAGTCTATAACTTTATTATTCAGTCTAATGCTATATTATTTTAGTCTAAACTATATTATCTCTGGACATTTGGTCGACAAAATAAACCTTTTCTTTACAGAATCTCCCGAATTTCTACTCAGGTTGACAAGGATTTGCTATTATAAAAAAAACGAATGCTTGCCGCCGAGCGATTTGAGGGTTGACATGAAAAAAATTCAACAAACGAGTTTATTGGTTTGCATCACGATTTTAATCCTGTTTGGTTCAGCAGGAATCGTTTTTTACTGGCCTACGATATCTCAGGTGCTGGCAGAAGCGATGAGCAAATCAACAGGAGAAGAACAGATCGGGGCAGATCCGTTTTCTTATGATCCGCCGCTGCCTTCCTATGTAAAAGACCTACATCCGAAATACCACATACAGGCTGAACTGCATACGTCAGACGCAAAAATAGCCGGTAAAATGACTGTGGAGTTCGATAATCCGAAAACCAAGGATATCCGCTTGTACGTTTATGACTATCTATGGAACCGAATGAGTGTGAAATCGATCCGATATAAGGATAAGCCGCTTGCTTTCGACCGAGAGACAACAGCCATCAAGCTTTCGAACCCGTTTGGAGCAGAGCTGCGTGGGGCGCTTGCGATTGAGTTTGAAAACCCGGTACCGCGTAGAGGGACCCGTTTTGGGGTCAAAGATGACATCTGGACATTGACGACATGGTACCCGATGCTGGGCGCGCAAAACCAGCAAGGAAAATGGTACGATCCTCCCCTGCGCATCGATTACGGTGATCCGTTCATTTATCATTACGCGGATTACGACGTGACCTTCGTCTCGCCTCAAGGCTACAACTGGGTGAGCTCCTGGGGGCGGGGTGTCAGCACTCCGCTGGATGGAAGCAGGCAGCAGGTACGCTATCAGGGGAAAAAGCTGCTGAATTTTGCGTTGGTGGGAAGTCCTCTTTATCACGTGGAAACGATCACGCTCGGTCAAAACCTCTCCGTGGATATCGCCTCAGTGGACAAGGGCAACATCGAGAGGATCAAAACGATTGCCCAGTCGGTATTCCCTACCTACGCGGATTGGTACGGAAATCTGCCGTATCCACATGTAGCCATTGCCGAGACGAGCACGGGGACTACATACGCGATGGAGTATGCCAATATGGCCATTTTCAAGCGAGATATGTACCAGCGAAATCTAATCGATCATTGGCTGCCGCATGAGATCGCCCATCTGTGGTGGTACAACAGCGTGGCTACGCTGGAAGCAACACACGGCTGGCTGGACGAGGGCCTGGTAGAGGTCAGCGTGACGCATTATTTGCAAAAACGCTACGGGAACCAAGCGGCTACCTCCCTGCTGGACGAGTATGCGAGTGACTCTCAGCGTTTGGGGCAGCGCTATCCGGGTGGAAAGCTGGACAAGCCGCTGCAGAAGTTTGCTACAGAAGAAGAATTTCACTGGACGTGGTACTCGCGGGGAGCACTGCTCTTTGACCACTTGAGACGTCAGATCGGCGACGAAGCTTATAAACAATTTTTGCATAAGGTGCAGCAAAATTATCATGGCAGTGTCATTGGTGCTGAGCATCTCGACCAGGCATTAGGACAAGCCTTGCGAGGCGAAGCGGTATATTTCCGTAAATATACGCAGGCTCTCAATACAACAGCGTTTGGGCCGGTACAATTCGAGCCATATGTAACTACCTTTATTAACGGAATGAGCTTTTATCCGTCCATCCCCGCAAGAGTGACGAATCAAACGGCCTACATTCCTTTGCGGGAAGTGGGGGAACGTATGGGGCTTTCGGTGGAATGGTCCAAAGAGAAGCAGATGATTGAGGTATCCGGAAATGGGCGTGTAGCCTACCTCAAAGAAGGCGACTCTTTTGCATGGGTAGCAGGTAAGCGGGTAGATCTGGGTAAGCCCATCCGTTCGATCAAAGAGCGTACGATGGTTCCTATGGCGTTCTTCCGATTGGCGATGGATTTTGAAAGCGTGTATGACGCGCAGGAAAGAACAGTAAAAATGGTGACGCGCAAGGCATCCGGAAAGGCGGGAGAATAATCCATGAAAAACGTGGTGCTGGTTGGATTTATGGGAACGGGCAAGACAACCGTAGGAGCGGCGTTGTCAGAGGCGCTAGGAATGACTCAAATCGACCTGGACGAAGAGATCGTGAGAAGAGAAGGCAAAAGCATCCCTGCTTTGTTCGCTGAACAGGGGGAACCGTACTTCCGGGATGCTGAAAGCAAGTATTTGGCCGATTTGCTGGAGCATGGTCCTTGCATCCTGACCACCGGGGGAGGAGTCGTTCTTCGTCCGCAAAACGTTGAGGTCATGGTCCAAAAGGGCTTGGTCGTGGCTCTGTCCGCATCCGAGGAAGAGCTGATCAAGCGGTTGGAAAACGATACAGGCCGTCCGTTGCTGGCAGGAGGAGTGGCACAGCGCGTGCGTACGCTGCTTGCAGAGCGTGCTGGCGCTTATGACTTCGCACCGATCCAGATAGACACGACGGGGAAAAGCCTGACCGCGATCGTAGAGGAAATAAAGGGGCTTTTGGTTGAAAACGAAACAGGCGGGGAAGACTAGGAATGAAGCGCTCCGCCGCAGGGAAGACGGCGTGAATCCGCACGACAAAGGAGGCACGTACCATGTCTTTTCAGGAGTATTTAAAATTTCTGACCAGATTGTTTGTCCAGTACATGGAAACCCCGAAAGATGAACGGCGTCAGCGGAAGATGCCGCGGGAATCCTGGTCGTCCCGCTGGTTTGGGGCGATCCCCATGTCGATAAAGCTGTTATGGCGTAAATAACCCCATACCTGGAAACGTGGACGGAGGATGCATATGGCGAGAGTCGCAGTAGAACAATCTCTATCCCAAATCAGCAAGATGCTGCGGGATAACGGGTATGATGTCGTCGATTTGGGTAACTGGCAGCAGGTTGTAGATGCTGTCATCATTACAGGACAAGATGTGAATGTGCTAGGTGATGAAAGCAAGACCATTACGGGCGCCCCTGTCATCAATGCGGAAGGTATGACTGCCAGCGAAGTGTTTCATGCGGTTCATGAGCGATTGTCCCCGACAGAGCATCGCTAAAGCAGGGAAAAAGCCGCGACAAAAGACAAGCTCTCCACCGTGGATACGGCAAGGGAGCTTGTTTTATTTTTTGTCTATGACCATTTTCTGTCTATTCAGTTAACGATTTTGTCGATAAAGATTCTCAAAACCTCTTGACAGATAATGATTTTCAATATGAAGATCCATAAAATGTCCATTTGTAAAATAGGAAAAAGGCGCATACAATAAAAATAAGTATTTGATTAAAATTATTCTAAATAACATTCATTCTCTGTGAGACATGAATCATAGAAAGCAGGTGCGCAATTATGTACGATTATCATCATCTTCCTCATGTGAAGGAACAATCCAAATCAAAGAAAACATTGTGGATCACTCTCTTTTTGACACTGTTTTTTACGATCGTAGAGATTATAGGGGGAATTGCCTCCAATTCACTCGCGTTGCTGTCTGACTCCGCGCATATGATTTCCGATGTGCTGGCGCTGGGACTCAGTATGCTGGCGATCTATCTGGCTACGCGCGAGCCCGATGCCAAACGTACTTTTGGCTATCTGCGCTTTGAGATCATCGCCTCCTTCCTGAATGGCTTGGCGCTGGCCATCATTGCGATTGGAATTTTGGTGGAGGGCATTCATCGCTTTATTCAACCTCAAAACATTGATTTCAAGCTGATGCTGATCATCTCCACCATCGGCCTTATCGTGAATCTGGTGTTGACACTCGTTTTGTCGCGCAGCATGAAAGAGGAAGAAAACTTGAATGTGCAAAGCGCGTTGTGGCATTTTATCGGGGATCTGCTCAGCTCGATTGGAGTCATCATCTCGTCCGTGCTCATTTATTTTACAGGCATGTACTTCTTTGACCCGTTGATCAGTATGGTGATTGCTGTGATCATATTCATCGGCGGAGCCAAAATTATTCGAGAATCCTTCTTGATCCTGATGGAATCGGTGCCGGAAAAGTTCGACCTCGATGAAATCCGTTCTGAAATCTCCAAGATCGAAGGCGTGGAGGATGTGCATGAACTGCATTTATGGGCCATTTCCACCGAGCACTACTCGCTTACTGCCCACGTATTTATTCATGACAACATTCAGACGTTTTGCGTCATTTTGGCGATTAACGAAATGCTGAAGGAAAAGTACGGGATTACTCATGCAACGATTCAGGCGGAGCACGCTTCCTTCCATAACCATGGGGAATACGGAAAGCATTTTCTCGAGACACACCCCGCCCATTAACGAAGCGAAGAACCACAAGAAAAAGGATAGAGCGGCTGAGTGAATTCAGTGCTCTATCCTTTTTTGTTTTTTGGAAATTTACTGTACCGGCATCGCTTGAGCAGTTTTGATGTGAAACGTGCCGACTTTATGGGCGTACGAGTAAGGGACGAAACGCAATCCTTCATCCCAAACCCCGACATAGGCATTTTGATCGTTCCACAGGTGGAGAGAGCCGACAACGAAAGGAGCAAGCACACGAGAATGGTACATCGGTACGGTCAATGTAACTGGCCCCGCCTCAGATTGCTGCTGCCAGAGCTGCCCCAAGCTCACATCTGAAGCGGAATACAAATCATACACCCAGCTGATCTGATCGAAGGGGCTTGCCTCTTCGGAACGCAGCACCCTTGCTTGTGTGAGACTCTGACCCTCGGCTGCAAGCTCATCCACGGATAAGGAGTTCATTACCGCTTCATTCGCGGTGAAGTCTGTCGGGTAGGATTCACCCGTTTTCGCATTTACCATTTGTGCGGCAGGGTTTTGAGTCAGCAGCCAGTGGGAAGCGAATCCGTCATAGACGGGCTCAGCAGCGATTTCGCGTGGAGCAAAAGCGTCATCGAACAAAATGTACTCGCCTACCCCATATTCCATCAGAACGAATTTTTCAGCACCCTTCGGGGAGGGCAGCTCGCCGACGACGAGATAGCCGACCTGCTTTCCGTTTTGGCTAATGCTGACAAGCCATTGATGTTGACCTGCTCCCAATGTTTGAACGTCGATTTTTGCATTTTGCCATAGCTTGAATTGGGCATCGCGGGTTGCGATCGTGTCCATCCACGAGTGAATTTGCGTCTGAAATTGTTTGTCCCAGCCGCCTTCCCCTTCTGCATGGGCAGGAGTGAGATACACGAGCAGGGAAAACAGCGCGATAAAGAACGGAACCAAGCGTCTGGTCACTTGCATGCACCACCTTTTGCAAAGGCTTTCTACGTTCCTATTGTAACCAGGTATGCCAAAAAGATTTGTTGCAACTTGTCTTTTCCTTGTCATCTTTTCTCGCACTTCTTTTACAGAATTCGTCCGGATACGAGGGATTTGGATGCGTTTTTCCCTCTTGGCGTCGAGTTGGACGGAGGGGTAGACGACAGGTAAAACAGGCCTCCGTTGATAAACTGCACCTCGATTCGCGGCTCGTACTGCCAGGTCAGCTCGTCCATGCGACGCTGCCGTTCCTCATCTGGTGTACTTTTTCGCCATTCCTTCTGATTGACTTCTTCTTTAGGGGTTTCATGAATGCCGTTCGCACGTAAAAAGTCGAGGATTCTTCCTCCCGAAGCTCGATATTCGTCAAACGTCTGCACTTGTTCGACAGGAGGGGAAGTAGGAGCGGCAGGAGCTTCCACCTCCGGGATTATCTCGACATTTTCCTCCACTTCTTGCTCGTCTTCTTCTTTCTCCGCAGATTCGGGCTCGCGCCGGGCAAGCTCTTCGTAGTAGGCTGAGAGAATTTCCAGTTCTTCTTGCAGACGAGCTTTGGCTTCCTCTGCCCAGGTTTGGTCTTCTAGCTCCAATACATCTGCTACCGTCTTTTCTGCCATGCTGAGTGCCTGAGGAACGGTGATCCGTCGATCCAAGGTGTAAAAGTAGTCCGGGATCGTCGGAGTGAGCGGCAGGCTGAATAAAAACGAAGTGAAATCATGGATCACTTGCGGTTTGTGAAGATTGATCCCCAGGTAGAGCAGGATGTCTCGCTTCTTGTCACAGAGGAGGGAGATTTTCAAATTTAGCCCCAGCCAAGGCACCAGCGGCGTCGAGCGGCGCGTTCCTCCCAGCACCCCGCCCTTTTGCTCATACATGCAAAGAAAGCGGCCATGCTTTTGGGTAGAAGCAAAGATCTGCTGCATGCGCGCGGCTCCGAGATGGAGGTATTCTGCCCGCTTCCCTTCAGGAATACGGTCAGGGTGAAAGGCAAACGTCATCACTAATGGCTGGTAAGCGATATTCATCTTTTCTACCCAGCTCCAATAAAACGGGCGATTTCCGATATCTTTGTCTACCTCGACGGGGAGCTTGACGGTCAAGTAATCGGGATGGGATTCGACGATATGGGCAGAAAAGGAGGCGAGATAGCGCTCCACAAATTGTCGAACCTGCTCTTGCTGCATAGGAGAACCTCTTTTCGTGTTTATTGGTCTGCGGCTTCGGATAGAGGTGATGAAGTCCGAGCCTGCGTCTGCCGGATGGCACGAATGGCATGTCCCATATTGTCCAGCTTGAGAGCCATTTCTCTGGACGAGCGGGAATCCATGATGATCTGGATGAGATTTTCTTCGAGCGAATGGTTGAGACTGAGACGCTCCACGATGTCATCCAGCTCTCCGATTACCATCTCGAACAAATCGATTTTTTCATAGAGCAGATTTAGGATATGCTCTTCAATTGTACCCACGGTAGACAGATTGTGGATATGGACATCCCGTTTCTGACCGAGTCGATGGACGCGTCCGATCCGCTGCTCGACGCGCATGGGGTTCCAGGGCATATCGTAGTTGATGACCTGGTTGCAAAATTGCAAGTTAATGCCTTCCCCACCTGCTTCCGTAGCGATCAGGACTTGGGCGCGGTTCTGAAACAGGTCGGTCATCCAGTCCTTTTTGCTGCGTTTGAAGCCGCCGCGAAAGGGGACAGAGGTGATGCCATGGTCATGCAAATACTTTTGAAGATAGTTTTGGGTGGCACGGTACTCCGTAAAGATAATTACCTTGTCGTTGATGTCTTGAATCAGTTCGACAGTTTTGGCGGCTTTGGAATGCGTGTCGATCTGCTTGATCATCTCGACGAGCTCCATGATTTGCTCGCGCATCACAGAGTTCTCAGCGGTGCGCTGATGCATATTGTATAAGGTCATGAAGGCCGCTTCCTTGCTGGAACAAACCTCGCGCTGCAAGGTGATCAGCGACAGCGAGTTAAAACCGCCTGCTCCGCCTGTGATGCCGGTATGGTACTGCTCTCGAACGAAGCGGGTTACGCCATCATAGAGAGCCATTTCTTCGGCAGACAGCTGAATGGGCACAGATTGTACGCGGCGGCTGGTGAATTGAATCCCGCCATCGCTTCGCTTGTTGCGGATCATGACCTTTTCGATTTCTTCCCGCAGCTTCTCACTGTTTTTGGATTGGCGTTTGCCTTCGACGTAATTGGAAGAGAACGTCGCGTTATGTCCCAAATGACCAGGTTTGAGCAGATTGATCAGGTTGTACAGCTCGTCCATCTCATTTTGAATCGGCGTTGCGGTCAAAAGCAGGCAGTATTTCTTGCGGATTTCCTTCACGAACTGGTAGTTGCGCGTGCGCTTGTTTTTGAGCTTGTGTGCTTCGTCAATGATCAGCATGTCATAGTCGATATCGAGGACGTGGCGACGATGTGGGTCTCGTTTCGCCGTATCGATGGAAGCCACGACGACATCATGCTGCCGCCACATGTACTCCTTTTTTTGGGCGACAGCGGCGATCCCGAATTTTTGATACAGCTCCTTCGTCCACTGAATCACGAGGGAGGCGGGGACCAGCACCAGGATCTTTTTCGCCAGACCGCGGACCATGTATTCCTTCATAATGAGTCCGGCCTCTATCGTTTTGCCTAATCCTACTTCATCCGCCAAAATGGCACGTCCGCGCATTTCTAGCAGGACTTTCTCCGCCGTTTGGAGCTGATGAGGAAAAGGAGACAAAAGAGGCAGATACTTTAAGGACTGCAGCT
Source organism: Brevibacillus centrosporus (assembly GCF_046622605.1). NCBI lineage: Bacteria > Bacillati > Bacillota > Bacilli > Caryophanales > Paenibacillaceae > Brevibacillus > Brevibacillus centrosporus. The sequence continues at coordinate 2,411,000 of NZ_CP176856.1, forward strand.
GGTCAAACTCGCGCACGGCCATGGCTTCTTCGGCCTCCAGAGCCAGTTTAAACAGCTCCCACTTGTCCCAAGGTCCGTCCTCCTGCATGCGCTCCGCAAGCGGATCGAGCCAGCTGGTGTCGAAGGTAAGAGGAATATTCGGCATACGTATAGCTCCTTTGCATGTCTGTGCCATATCTTACATAACGAGAGGAAAAAATCTTAACGTTTTTATTTTGATAGATCATTTTGTTAAGTATTTCTTAAGATGACTGTGAATTTGCATATTTTCAAGTGCGTACTCTCATGGTAGGATATAGAGGAAGTTCACTTGTTAGTATGGAATCATATGAAAAACTTATGTATGACCACAAATCCAACGCGAATGATAGTAGCAGGGAGAGACTGCCGATCGAGGCAGCGCCGAAGGAGCAAGCCGGTAACGGTGAATCTCTCAGGCAAAAGTACCTCTACTGGACGCAACTCTGGAGAGAGCTCAATTCGGAGCCACCAAAGGGGAAACTTGCAAGCGAGGTGTTCCCCGCCTCGCTTGATATGCAAGGTAACTCTCAGGTACCAAGGACAGAGGAGGAGAAATGGGCACCATTACTTGGTGTACCCATTTTTCCTCCTCTTTTTTTACGTGTAGGAATTTATAAGCGTAATGCTTATGAATTCTGGAGCGCATGGAAACTTTCCGCTAAAACGCGGTCGCTCCTCCATGAGATGGCCTCGACAGAGGTTTTCTTATGCGGAAAAACGTCATTCGTTTTTCCAGCTTGGATGTTATTCGCGGGGAAAAACGCCAACCCAGTTGGCTATCAGGAGGTGCCGATATGTCCACATTAAAAAGAACACCGCTGTTTGATTCTTATGCAAAGTACGGTGGGAAAACTATTGACTTCGGTGGCTGGGAATTGCCTGTTCAGTTTTCCAGCATCGGTCAAGAGCACGAAGCAGTCCGGACAAAGGCTGGTCTGTTCGATGTTTCCCACATGGGAGAAGTGGATGTAAAAGGAGAGAACGCACTGGCTTATCTCCAGCGCGTCACAACCAACGACGTGTCGAAACTGGCGGTTGGTCAGGCACAGTACAGCGTGCTTTGCTACCCGGATGGAGGCACCGTCGACGACCTTCTGGTGTATAAATACGCAGATGATCACTACCTGCTGGTCATTAATGCTGGCAATATTGACAAAGACTACGCTTGGCTGCAAGAGCATCTGATCGAAGGGGTTACGATTGAAAATATCTCTCCTCAAACCGCTCAGCTTGCGATCCAAGGTCCATCGGCAGAAGAGATTTTGCAAAAGCTGACGACGACAGATTTGTCTCAAATCGGCGTGTTCCGCTTTCAATCCGACGTATTGGTCGATGGAGTTCCTGCACTGGTTTCCCGTACCGGGTATACGGGTGAAGACGGCTTTGAAATTTATCTGGCTGCAGACCAAGCAGCAAAGCTCTGGGACACCCTCTTGGCTGCAGGTGCTGAAGAAGGCCTGGTTCCATGCGGTCTCGGCGCTCGTGATACTTTGCGCTTCGAGGCAAAGCTCCCTCTCTACGGACAAGAGCTGAGCCAAACGATTACTCCGATCGAAGCGGGTATCGGCTTCGCGGTGAAGGTCGACAAAGAAGTGCCGTTTATCGGCCAAGAAGTATTAAAAGCGCAAAAAGAAAACGGTGCTCCGCGCAAGCTGGTCGGCATCGAAATGATCGACCGCGGTATCCCGCGTACGCACTATCCGGTTTATGCTGGGGAAGAGCTGATCGGAGAAGTAACGACAGGAACACAATCGCCGACTTTGAAAAAGAATGTGGGTCTGGCGCTGATCAAAACAGAGCATGCCGCTCTGGGAACGACACTCGAAGTGGAAATTCGCGGAAAACGACTGAAAGCGCAAGTGGTTGCCGCTCCTTTCTATAAACGTCCGAAAAACTAATGGCAATGCCTATTTCCCATACTAAAGGAGGACTACGTTCGTGAAATACCGCTACCTGCCACAAACTGATCAGGACAAGCGCGAAATGCTGGAAACACTCGGCATTTCCAGCATAGAAGAACTGTTTTCTGACATCCCAGAGGAAGTGCGCTTCAAAGGTGCGCTTCAAATCCCGGAAGCACTCTCTGAGCCAGAGCTGGTCAAATACTTTACCGGCCTGTCCAATAAAAACGTCAACTTCAGCACACACGTAAACTTCCTGGGTGCCGGAGTCTATCAGCACTATACGCCAAGCACAGTCAACCACATGCTGCTTCGCGGGGAATTTTTCACCGCGTATACACCTTACCAGCCGGAAATCAGCCAAGGCGAGCTGCAAGCGATTTTTGAATTCCAAACCATGGTTTGCGAGCTGACAGGCATGGAAGTAGCGAACTCCTCCATGTATGATGGCGCCACTTCTTTGGCAGAAGCTGCCATGATGGCTGCTGGACATACTGGCAAAAAGCGCGTAATCGTCTCTCGCGCCGTACATCCAGAAGCACGCGGCGTTCTGAAAACGTACGCGTACGGCCAAAACGTTGAGTTGGTTGAAGTTGGCATCAACAGTGACGGCGTGACGGATCCACAAGCGCTGGAAGCTCTGATCAACGACAGCACAGCAGCTGTGATTGTCCAATACCCGAACTTCTTCGGCAACGTAGAGGATCTGTCTGCGATCGAATCCATCGCACATGGAAACGGCGCACTCCTGATCACTTCCTCCAACCCACTTGCTTTGGGCGTGCTGGAGGCTCCAGGAAAGCTGGGCGCAGACATCGTTGTAGGCGACATGCAGCCATTCGGGATTCCGGCTTCTTTTGGCGGACCACACTGCGGTTATTTTGCAACCACTACCAAGCTGATGCGTAAAATGCCAGGTCGTATCGTCGGTCAAACGAAAGATGAAAATGGCAAGCGCGGCTTCGTACTAACGCTGCAAGCTCGTGAACAGCACATCCGTCGTGAAAAAGCGACTTCGAATATTTGCTCCAACCAGGCGCTGCTCGCTTTGGCAGCTTCCATCACCATGACGGCACTCGGCAAGCAGGGTGTTCAGGAAATGGCGATGATGAACCTGCAAAAAGCGCACTATGCCAAACAAGCCCTGCAAGCAAAAGGGCTGGAAGTTGTTTTCGCATCGCCGTTCTTCAACGAATTTGCCGTGAAGCTGTCCAAACCAGTAGCAGAAGTAAACAAAAACCTGCTTGCTGCAGGCATCATCGGTGGCTACGATCTGGGACTGGATTATCCAGAGTTTGCGGACCATATGCTCCTGGCGGTAACAGAACTGAGAACGAAAGAAGAAATTGACCAACTGGCGCAGGAACTGGAGGCGATCACCCGTGCATAAAAACCAGGAGAAAGCACTGATTTTTGAAATGAGCAAACCAGGCCGTGTGGGTTACAATCTGCCTGAATTGGATGTGCCTGAGGTAGAGGTAGCCAGCCTGCTGCCGAAGCATCTCATCCGGGAAACACCTGCGGAGCTGCCGGAAGTATCCGAGCTGCAGCTCGTTCGTCACTACACCGAGCTGTCCCGTCGCAACCACGGGGTAGACAACGGCTTCTATCCGCTCGGCTCCTGCACCATGAAATACAATCCGAAAATCAATGAAGATATTGCCCGTTATCCTGGCTTTGCTCAGACGCATCCTTACCAACCGGAAGAGACGGTACAGGGCGCACTGGAGCTGCTCTACAACCTCCAGGAAGAGCTGGCTGAAATCACGGGCATGGATAAAGTGACTCTGCAGCCAGCAGCTGGTGCCGCAGGGGAATGGACAGGTTTGATGATGATTCGTGCTTACCACGAGAGCCGTGGGGAAGGACATCGTACAAAAGTCATCGTGCCAAACTCTGCGCACGGTACCAACCCAGCTTCTGCAGCTGTTGCGGGTCTCGATACAGTAACGATCCCGTCGAATGAGCGCGGCTTGGTAGACATTCAAGCGCTGCGTGATGCAGTTGGGTCTGACACCGCTGCCCTGATGCTGACCAATCCAAACACGCTTGGTCTGTTTGAAGAAGATATTGTGGAAATGGCACAAATCGTGCACGAAGCAGGTGGACTCCTGTATTATGACGGAGCCAATGCAAATGCGATCTTGGGTATTGCCAGACCAGGGGATATGGGCTTTGACGTGGTGCATCTCAACTTGCACAAAACCTTTACGGGTCCTCACGGCGGTGGCGGACCGGGTGCAGGTCCTGTCGGGGTCAAAAAAGTACTCGAGCCATTCCTGCCAACTCCAATCGTGGAGAAAAAAGAAGATGGCACATTCTACTGGGACAGCAACCGTCCACAATCTATCGGCCGCGTAAAAGGCTACAACGGAAACTTCGGTATTCTGGTTCGCGCGTACAGCTACATTCGTACGATGGGTCCAGAAGGCTTGCTGCAGGTATCCCAAAACGCAGTGCTGAACGCGAACTACATGATGCGCCGCCTGGCTACGGCTTACCATCTGCCGTTTGATCAGGTCTGCAAGCACGAATTCGTCTTGTCTGGCGTGATTCAAAAGAAATTGGGTGTTCGTACACTGGATATTGCAAAACGTCTCCTGGACTTTGGCTACCATCCACCAACAATCTACTTCCCGTTGATCGTCGACGAGTGCCTGATGATCGAGCCAACCGAGACCGAAACCAAAGAAACACTGGATGAGTTCATTGACGCTATGCTGCAGATTGCCCGTGAGTGCGAGGAAACTCCGGAACTCGTACAGGAAGCGCCACACACCACTGTGGTAAAACGACTGGACGAAGCAACAGCTGCCCGCAAACCGATCCTGCGCTACCAGCCGCAAGCTTAATAGCCAAGAGGAGCGAACAACCGCCTGATCATTTGGGCGGTTTTTCTTTCCATTTGGCGATGTTATGATGTGGGGTATGGGGGTGTCGGGATGAAAAAGCGAATTGTCTTTACCGGCGGTGGTTCTGCAGGACATGTGACCGTCAATCTTGCGTTGATTCCCCATTTTCTCGAATCTGGCTGGGAGGTCGCCTATATTGGCTCCACAAGCGGAATAGAGAAGGAACTGGTAGCCGGGCTGGCAGGAGTTCAGTACGTCGGGATTTCCACCGGGAAGCTGCGGCGTTATTTTGACTGGAAAAATGTCACGGATCCGATGCGTGTCGCCAAAGGAATCGGGGAGGCCTTTCTCTTTTTGCGAAGGTGGAAGCCGGACGTGATCTTTTCAAAGGGGGGCTTCGTTTCGGTGCCGGTGGTACTAGGGGCGTGGATGAACCGATTGCCTGTGGTCATACACGAATCGGATCTGACCCCAGGGCTCGCCAACCGATTGTCCGTGCCGTTCGCGAGCAAGGTTTGTGTGACCTTTCCAGAAACGGTCCAGCATCTGCCGCAAGCAAAAGGGGTGCATGTAGGAGCTGTGATCCGCGATGAGCTCTTGAAGGGCTCTCGGGAGCATGGTATCTCCTACTGCGGTTTTACTCCCAAAAAGCCGATTCTGCTTGTGATGGGAGGTAGCCTGGGCGCACGACGCATCAATGAAGTCATTCGCTCTCAGCTGTCTGCTCTCCTGGAGAGCTATCAGGTTGTTCATATCTGCGGCAAAGGTCAATGTGATGATTCCATTAAAAGGGCAGGCTATCGCCAATACGAATATGTCAAAGAGGAGCTTCCTGATCTCTTGGCTATGGCCGACATGGTCGTATCCCGGGCTGGCTCCAATGCTATTTTTGAATACTTGGCATTGCGAAAGCCGATGCTCCTCATTCCTTTGCCCAAAGCTGCCAGCCGCGGGGATCAGATAGTAAATGCGCGGTCGTTTGAAAAAAGAGGCTTTTGCGAGGTTCTGCTGGAGGAGGAGCTGACAGAATCCACGTTTCTTGCAGCACTGAAAAAGCTGGAGGAAAATCGATTCCAGCTATTGAACCGGATGAAGGAAGACCCTCACACCGATTCTTTGGTGAAGGTCATCGCTTTGCTTGAGCAAACAGCAGGGTAAAGGTGATAAAAGAAAATAAACCATTAGACTGAAAAATAAAGAATTTAATTTCAACGAACATATGTAACCGTTCTATACGTGTTGTGGTGAAAAAAGATCTAAAAACTGAATAGCACCCTAATAATTAAGTCAGTGTAATTTATTCTGCCGATAAGTTTTATCTAAAAATTGTTATAAATTATATTCCCATAGTCCTAGTTTTCCTTTCGCTGGAATAAACTCATCCAGTATCTGCATGTCCTGAACTTCCCAAGCAAAACCTCCCACTTGAAAGTCACCTAAAAAATAGTCATTACCTGATACGATTCTTCCATCCTCCAGGATTGAACTCGTCTGGTTGTTTTCAGTCACCATCAAACAATTTTCCAGCCTGCATACCGCAATGATCATGCCAGTTGGAAGGTTCTCTTTTGTGTACCCATGCTTTCCAAGCAACGCCTGGATTGCTACATGGTTGCAGACAGCCTTATCTATTTTTTTACTTGTGTGAATCGCCAATTGCCCTCGATAATTCGTTCTCCATGTCCTTGTTTCATATTTGGCCTCACGAAGGACAAAAAGACTTGCCCAAGGCTGAATCATTGATAAAACCTTCATTTTAACGGCCTCCAACCGATAAAAGTTTACTTTGTTTATAGAGTTTCCCTGCAGAAAAATTTTATCAGCATAGACATTGAAGAAACATCCATTTCTAATTATGGGAAACCACATTGTTTTTTTTCGTTAGATAAATTAATTAATGCAACCTTATTATCATTTTCCTTGATTTGCAGAATCGCATACCCTTTAACAACGGCGGGTTCATGATCTGATCCTCGTAACTCGAACAGTTGTCTTGGCGCGTACTCTGTAGGTACGCGCCATTATATTGAATCGATATAGGCGGCTTGACATACTTTGTTACGCTAGCGGGGTTTGATAGCGGAATAAACACAAAATGAGGCTGCCGATTATAAACCGGCGGCCTTCGATAAACTAAGCCAGTCTAACACTTTATTATCCGTCAACAAAAGGAAGCCCACAGAGGTATTGCCGATTCTCGAGGCAGAAGGCTACAATGTATGCGTAGTGATGAGGGAGGTACATAGAATGGAACAGTGGCGTTATATCGTGACGGAAGCGATGTCTCCCGCGATGAATATGGCAGTGGATGAAGCGATTTTGCAGTTGCACAGTGAAGGCAAAGTACCGCCAACTGTCCGTTTTTACACGTGGAAGCCAGCCACGCTGTCGATTGGCTATTTTCAAAAGGCAGTCAAGGAAATCAACATGGAGGCTTTGCATGAGAGCGGTTTGGGGTTTGTGCGCAGGGCGACAGGGGGACGTGCGGTTCTGCACGATAAAGAGCTCACCTACAGTGTGATCGTGTCCGAGGACCATCCCAAGATGCCTTCCAGCGTGACAGAAGCCTACAAGATCATAAGTCTTGGGCTGCTGCACGGTTTTCAAAATCTGGGACTGAAGGCAGAGATGGTGTCGCTCGCCAGTGAAGAAGAAAAAGAGAAGTACAGCTCTCCTGGCTCGTCTGCTTGCTTTGACTCTCCTTCCTGGTATGAGCTCGTGGTAGAAGGGAAAAAAGTAGCAGGCAGTGCGCAGACTAGACAAAAAGGCGTCATCCTCCAGCATGGCTCCATCCTGTTGGACATGGACGTAGAGCTGTTGTTCTCCCTGTTGAACTTCCCGTCTGAGCGAGTCAAGGAAAGAATGATGGACAGCTTCCGCCAGAAAGCAGTCACGATCAACGAAGTGAGCCCGCGTCCGATCGGCTTGCAGGAAGCGATCGCAGCATTTGGGCCGGGCTTTGCATCTGGTTTGGAAGTAGAGCTCGTGTCAACGGAGCTGACCGCAGAAGAGCTGGCGCTGGCAGAAGAGCTGGCCCGCACGCGATATTCGACTGATGAATGGAATTTGCGACGCTAGCATTACCCGCACCAGAACAAAAGAAGCTCCCGAGGCCATCGAGATGACCAAGGGAGCTTTTGCTGTTTAGACTAGTACGCTCTCGTTGATGTGCTGCTCAAACAGGTCTTGCAGCTTCAGGGAAAGGGGGCCAACTGCGCCGGTTCCCACGGGCTGTCCGTCTACAGACACCAACGGCATGATTTCAGCAGTAGTGCTGGTCAAGAACACTTCGTCAGCTTGCTTCAGGAAGTCTGTGGTAAAGGCTTCCTCGTGAACAGGAATGCCATTTTCCTTTGCGAGGTCGATGACGACTTGGCGCGTGATACCGTGCAGGATCATGTTGTCTGCCTGATGAGTGTAGAGAGCGCCATTTTTAACCGCAAAAACATTCGCGGAGCTGCATTCGGTCACGGTACCGTTCCGGTGCAGGATCGAATCCTGAGCGCCCGCGTCCTTTGCGTACTGTTTCACGAGAACAGCACCCAAGAGGTTCAGTGTTTTGATATCGCAGCGAAGCCAGCGGATATCCTCGATCAATTGCGCAGTCATTCCCTTTTTCATATCTGCCAGAGGGCGTGCTTTCGGACGGGCAAAAGCCATGAGGACAGGCTCAGTCTTTTCTGGTATATCGTGAACGCGAGGGGAAATGCCGCGAGAGACTTGCAGATAGAGAGTTGCATCCACATCTTTCGTGATGTTGTTTTTCTCCAGCAGCTGCTGGGCGAGCGTGCTCAGCTCATCAGCAGTCCAAGGCAGCTCCATTTTGATCTCCCGTGCACTTCTGAACAAGCGGGTGAGGTGAGCATCCCATTGATACATCTTGCCTTTGTAGATCCGCACAACCTCGTAAATCCCGTCTCCAAAGTTGTAACCTCGATCCTCTGGATGAACGGCTACTTCCCCTTCTTCTACCCATTTTCCACCTACATACAGCATGGTGAGTCCTCCTTCGGTCAGTTCAAGAATAATGATGACAGGAATGAATTGCTAGAACAATCTGCAATTGCCCTACTTACGAACAATTGGTTGCTAACCCTTCCAGCGCTTTTATGACTCAACCTTAGCAAATCGACACAGGAGGGTCAATTTGAAAGTAGCGAAAAGGCTATCAATTATTTCGTCAGAAAAAGCCGAGTCTATAAAGAAATATAATGCTGTCGGAACGCCTCCTGAAAAAGCAAGAATCGACGGTATTTCTGATTCGACAGCGGTCGGAAGGAAGAATAGGGGGAAGGAAAACTAAAGCTGTCGTCCGCTGGCGTGGGATGAAAGTATTTGACTAACTATTCTGACTAGACGCTGTTTGCAGCAACGGCTCATAATAAAAAGGCAAAGAGGACGTAAGGAGGGAACTGCCGTGCGACCGTTACGAAATTACTCGCTGACTGCCTTGCTAGCCAGTGGGCTGCTACTGCTGCCGTTGCCCTTCTTCACAGAGGCAAATGCCCAATCGGTACCTGAATGGATCGATGCAGATACGCTATACGAGCATGTGGAAAAATTGTCGCGTACACCGCGGCCACCTGCTACGGAGTCCGAGTTTGCAGCAGCTGTTTATGTAGAGAATCAGCTTCGTGCATACGGCTATGAAACCGACTTGCAGCCTTTTTACTACTACACCTATCGCCAGCCATCCAGTCTAACCCTCTCTGTGGAGGGATGGAAGGGCTCTGCGTGGGATGTGCGCAGCTTTACATACGGTCCGAACGGGACAGGAACAGGAGAGCTGGTAGACAGCGGCTTTGGAACGGCTGCTGACTTTCAGGATGGGAAAGCAAGAGGAAAAATTGCGTTGGTAAAAAGAGGGCAGACGCCATTCGGGGAAAAAGTGCGACAGGCAGCTGCTGCCGGTGCTGTGGCAGTCATCATCTGGAACGATCGGGATGACAATCGGAAGGCAACTCTTGGAGAACCGCTTGATATGTCTGTTCCCGTGGTTTCCCTATCAAAAGAGCAGGGGGGCAGATTGCAGGAGGCGCTAAAAAAGGGAACGCTCAAAGGAATCGTAAAGGTAGACGGTGGATTAACGACCAGGCAAACCTCGTACAATCTCGTGGCATCTCGAAAGCCGAGCCAGGCGGGAACAGGACAAACCGTGCTTGTGACCGCTCATCATGACAGTGCAGCGAAATCGCCAGGTGCGAACAACGGGGCTTCCGGTGTTGCAGCCTTACTGGAGGTAGCGAGGATGCTAGCGGAGCGACCGATCGATACGGAGGTGCGCCTGGTGAGCTTTGGCTCGACCTCGACAGGGGAGAGAGGACCAGCTGCATATGTAGAATCCCTCTCGGATGCCGATAGACGGAAAACCATCGCCGCTTTTTGTCTGGATGCTGTCGGGAGCAGGGAGGCGGGAAATCTCACGGTAACCGATGAGCAAGGAACGAAAAATTTGCCTGTCTCCCTGGCAGAGAGCAGCGGTGCCGTATTCTCTACGGTTTGGAATGATCGGGGGGAGAAAACAGGTGATCATCTGGCTCTCACAGATGCAGGCATACCGGCAGCCCTTCTCACGAGAGCACCCGCAGATACATGGCGGGATCAACCAGAGGACACAGTAGAAAAGATCGACCGTGAGCGTCTCGCAGAGGCTGTTCATGTTGTGTTTTCCGCGGTGACCCAAATAACTGACTTTGCATCACCTGCCTACAGGGAAAACGCTGACGGCAGTCAAAGCGGGAAATCAACGGAATCAGAATCAACGCAATAGCAAAGAGAGTGAAAAAGCGTCCTTGAAAAGGGCGCTATTTTTATTGGCTCGAACGAGAGAGCGTGTGTGTCGAACAATGTCGAGTGACAAGGAATGGTCACGAACTTAGAAAAGTCGTATAATTTTTAAGAGTCCTAAAAAAGTTCTCCATTATCTGATTTTTGTGAATGAGCGTCACGGATTATACGACATACTTCCTAGCTATCCATCCTCACATAAAGCCGAAGTTCGCACACCAAAGATCGTGGAGGTCGTAATGAATCGCATTGGGTATCATCCTTTATTCATTCTTGTTCTATTCCTCGCGGGGTGGTTCCCGTTCACTCTTTATTTGCTCGCGTCGAATAAACAGCTGATCAACACACCGCATCTCAGTGTCATTCCTGTAATTCTAGGCGGGGGAATCATCTGGCTGCTGTATGGGAACTGGCGCACCTTTCATCGGGGCAGGCAGGGAGGAGCCGACCTGGAGCAAACGCGGGAGCTATTGGAAGTCTTGCTGCAGCATCCCACTGATGCGATCGCGATCATGGATGCAGAGGGCAGAATTGAGCGTATCAATCACGCCTACGCGGAGCTGACGGGATACACAGAAGAAATGCTGCTCGGAAAAAAACAGCCGCATCTACATAAAAAACGAAGTGAAGATATTCAAGCGATGTACACCCAGGTTTTGCAAGGCAGTACCGCCAGTGGTTGTGAAACGTGGGTACACCAGAACGGATCGCCGCTCGCGGTTTCTTATACGTTGACCCCCGTTTTCAATCAGAGGGGAGAGGTCGTACGGATAATCGGATGCTCTCGAGATTTGACAGAGCGAAAAAGAATCGAGCAGGAGCTCAAAGCGAGTAAAGCCAATTATCGCCTGATTACAGAAAATATGTCGGATATGATTTTTGTCTATCAGCCAAGTGGCAACGTTCTGTACGCATCTGCTTCCCACACGAAGCAGCTTGGTTACCCCATCCATGAGCTTGTCGCGATGAAGCCGGATGAACTCGCCGGTTTGATTCATCCAGACGATCTGGCTATGGTCGCAAAGGTTTTCACTCGGAATTGGGAAAAGTGCAGCGGGACGACGATTGTGTTTCGGATCCGACATCAGGAAGGACACTGGATCTCGATCGAATCCAGGTACAACCCCATTCTGGATGAAGCGGGAAGGCTCGACAGTGTCATGATTGTCTCTCGGGATGTCTCCGAGGTCATGCACACGAAAGAGCTGCTCCGACAAACTGACAAGCTCTCTGCGATCGGACAGCTTGCCGCAGGTATTGCGCATGAAATTAGAAATCCGCTAACGGCCTTGAGAGGGTTTGTGCAGCTACTGCAAGCCTCGCTAGCTGACCCGCGCTACTGCGAAATTATGCTGGCAGAGCTGGACCGGATCAATTTTATCGTGAGCGAGCTGCTGGTTTTGGCCAAGCCTAAGCAGATGAAATTCCAGGACAAAAAACCGACGCAAATCATCTATGATGTCATCTCCTTGCTCGAAAGCCAGGCAAACATGAACAACGTCATCTTTCACGACCATCTCGAGAGGAGCCTGCCGACTATTTCTTGTGATGAAAATCAATTGAAGCAGGTCTTCATTAATGTCTGCAAGAATGCGATTGAGGCACTTCCAGAGGGGGGAGATATCTACGTGGAAAGCTCGAGACTTGCCGCATCACGTATCCGTATCAGCATCCGTGACACAGGGAAAGGGATCGATCCAATCCGTATACCACGTCTGGGAGAGCCGTTTTATACGACGAAGGAAAATGGAACAGGACTTGGCCTCATGGTCAGCTATCGCATTTTGGAAGAACACGGAGGCAGTTTAACGATCGAGAGTGAGCCGGAAAAAGGAACGACCGTACATATTACGCTGCCTGTATAGGTAGACGAAGACCCCTGGAGTCTATTTGCCCAGGGGATCCGTTTATTTGGGAGCTTGGCGTTTCCAGATGAAGCGAATTAACAGGCTGAGGCCGCAGTAGGTAGTACCCGAGGCAACGAGCGACACACTCCAGCTTAACGCCATGGGGAGCAGGGCAAAAAGGGCAAGAAAGGACAGCATCACCAGGAGCAGTGGCAGGAGATGAAGATCATGGCGGTCTGTGATAGGCTCGGCGAGCGCGTACAGGATTGCTGCGATGAGGACGCCCCCATGAAAGAGGGAAAACAAGCCGAGCAGCCAGTCACCCTTGGGGATCAGCTGCAGCATGATCAGCTTGAATGGCGATGCAGAAGCATGAACATCGTGCCAGTAAGACAGCAAAATCGCATGTCCGGTGATCAGAAGGAGAAAGAACAGCAAGGAGCCGATGCCAACCCCGAGTCGAATGGATTGGTGGTGCGCGACATGCTTTACCAAAGGAATGGCTACAGCCAGGCAGAGCAAAAAGTGCAGTCCTACGTACAGCAGGGCATGAACGATCCAGTTCAGGTTCATCTGATAACCGAGATTGGGGATCGGAACATGGGGTTGTTCCAGGAAGATCACTCCGAACAGCAGAAACCCTGTAGCGAGGGAGACAGACATCCCGGTAATCAGCCATGACCAGCCCTTTTGCAGCCAAACAATGGCGACAAGCAAGGGGACGAGGACAAAGAGGAGCGGGGAAGCTCCAGCTGGTGCCTGCATCGCAAACTGTCCCGTAATGACGCCCGCATACGCTAATAAAAACAAATGAGTAAGAACGGAAAGCGTAGGACCAAACGCTTCCCCGAACCAGTGCAAAAATAGCTCGTGCAAGGAACGGATATGGGCACGATAACAAATACTCAAAACAGAATAGCCAAACCATCCGAGGGCAAGACTGGCGAGCACCACCCCGATCGTTCCCCAAGAACCGAAATAAGCAAAGAATCGCAGCCACTCATATCCACCCAGATACGTACCCCCAAGGGCAGCTCCTGCAAAAAGAACGGCGATTTGCCAAGCGCCTTTGTCCATAGGCATCATCCTTATTTCCAGCTTGGTACAAGTGTATGAGGATGCAAGGCTTGTTCAGAACCGAGGATACTAATTAAACTTTAATGTTTACTATTTATGGTAAATTGCATATAATGGATAAGGACAACAGGTAAATAAGTGAAGACGAGGTGACGTTTCGTGAAAATTGTAGGAATTTCCGGGAGCATGAACGCCGACTCCACTACGAAAAAGGCTGTGAGCATCGTTCTTGATGCAGCAAAAACGGCAGGTGCAAAAGTAGAGCTGATTCATCTGGGTGAGTGGCCAATGCCTATATATGACAATCGCGAGGAATCCTCCACCTATCCAAAGGTGGTTCATGATTTTATCCAGAAAATTACGGAAGCAGACGGGCTGGTCATCGGTTCACCCGAGTATCACGGTACGATGACAGGGGCGCTGAAAAATAGCTTGGACTTTTTGGAAGGTCGCCATTTGCGGGATAAGCAGGTCGCCATTATCGGAGTTGCAGGGGGAAGTATGGGGGCAACCAATACAGTCAACACATTGCAACTCATCATGCGCAATTTGCATGCATGGCCGCTTCCTGCAAGTCCGAGCATCCCCAATGCTTACAATGCATTCACACCGGAAGGTAAGCTAAAGGACGAGCGTCTGCAGGCCCGATTTGAATTGCTGGGCAAACAACTTGTCCAGTACATCCAATCGATGAACCCGCAAACGGAAAAACAGGTCCACTAAGGCAGGTTCCCCTTGCAAATCGTTTTCATTACGCGGTATTATATTTCTACGTGCTTTTTTGTACTATACGGAAACGATAGTATATGAAAAATGATGGCTTGCGCTCTTTGGCGAAAACCCGATTTTTTTTGAAGGACGTCAGAAATACGGTTTGAAATGAGGGGTTCACATGCCGACGCCGAGTATGGAAGACTATTTGGAACGCATTTACAGCTTAATTGAAGAAAAGGGCTATGCTCGTGTCTCCGATATTGCTGAAGCGTTGGAAGTACATCCCTCTTCGGTTACGAAGATGGTACAAAAGCTGGACAAAGACAAATACCTTGTCTACGAAAAGTACCGTGGTCTTGTTTTGACGACAAAAGGGAAAAAGATAGGCAAACGGCTCGTTGATCGTCATAGCCTGCTGGAAGAATTCATGCGGGTGATTGGTGTCGATGAAGATCATATTTATCAGGACGTGGAAGGGATCGAACACCACTTGAGCTGGGAGTCGATCACTTGCTTGGAATATTTGGTTCAATACTTTCAGGCAGATCCCATCCGGATGGAAGAGCTGCGGCGCATTCGTCAGGAAGATGAGCAAAAAGAAGAATAGCATAGGTGGGGAAATGAGAGCGTAGGCCGCGATGTGGCTTACGCTTTTCTTGTGCAGAAAAAACGTAAAAGATTCCGAGCCTGTATACGTGCTACATAGCGAGACTTCGAACGAAGTGAGAAAGCAAGACTTTCTTGGCGCAGTCAAGCTTTCGTATAGAAATGCTCGGCAATTCCGAGTTTTCTAGTCGTAATGGATAGGCTATCCCCCTATATTTGGTAAAGAGACTAAGAATTCCAGTCACAGGGGGCGAGCAGATGAAAGCGGACGCGGTCTTTGAAGGTGGAGGGGTGAAGGGGATCGCTTTTATCGGAGCCTTGAAGGTCATGGAGGAGCATGGATACACCTGGGAAAAAGTCGCGGGAACATCGGCTGGCTCGATTGTAGCCGCCTTACTGAGCGCTGGCTATACCAGCCTGGAGCTGAAGCCGATTTTTGAAGAAATGGATTATCTATTTTTTCTTCAGCGAAAAGGGCTGGGGCGTCTTCCCGTGATTGGCCCGATCATTGAGCTTGTGTTTCACGAAGGCCTCTTTCGAGCAGATCGCTTGGAGCTGTTTATAGAGGATTTGCTGCGTCGCAAGGGGATACGTACATTCGGGGATCTGCCGCCGGAAAAGCTGCGAATAGTTGCATCAGATGTAACTGCGGGCAAGATGCTGGTTTTGCCGGATGACTTGCCGCGCTACGATATAGACCCAAATGATTTCCCGATTGCAAAAGCAGCGCGGATGTCCTCCTCCATTCCTTTCTTTTTTCAGCCTGCTCATCTGCAAAGCGAGGGACAGAACCATTATATTGTCGATGGGGCTTTACTCAGTAACTATCCGGTTTGGTTATTTGATGTGCCAGGCAAACCGCAGTGGCCGACGATCGGATTTCGTCTGCACGACAATAAGATCGAAACGGAAGCGACACCTATACACGGGCTCTTTTCGTTTACGCGAGGCCTGTTGACGACGATGCTGGACGCGCACGACAGACTCTACGTAGAGAAAGCAAGTGCTGTCCGCACCATATTCATCAACACCCTTGGGATTCGTGCTACTCAGTTTCAAATGCCTCTCGAGCTTCGTCAAAAGCTGTTCACGTCGGGGGAGGAATCGGCGCAGCGCTTTCTGGGGAAATGGGACTTCGAGGAGTACGTCAAGGTTTTTCGGAATACGTCCCCCAAGCATCTGGTGTAAGAAAAGAGGGGAATAAAAAAAGAGACAGACAGCTGCAACCGGCTGTCTGTCTCTTTTTCGTTTAATGCGAAATGTTGTTGTGTGAGTTTTGGTCGTCCTGTTTTTGCTTGGCCTTTCCTTTTTTGCCATCAATGACACGGAAAGGATGATCTCTCCTGGGGGTGGGAGCTTGCTTTTTGGTCGCTTGTCGCAATCCAGGCGACTTCGGCTTGGTTGGCTTCGGTTTGCGAGGCCCGCTGCTACGCTGGAAAAACGATCCTGTACGCAAGTAGTTGCGCACTACGATGATGAGCAAGGCAGACAACCCCAGAATGATCAACGTATTCACAGGGTCTTCGATGAACGTCAACAGAAAACCGTAAATGGCCAGCAACATCACGATTAAAATCACTGGTGGAATGCGGCGTAACATAGGGCCTCACCTCTGAGAGATTCAAAAATGCCTCACGTTATCAATTCGCTGCCATTCTCTCTTGGAACTGTTGTTGATCAAGCTCACGCATTTTCAGGAAGGAGGCGATGGCCACTTCCACCTGATGGTCTTCCGGTTCACGGGTTGTTACTCTTTGCAGCCACAATCCCGGGTATCCCAAAAAACGCAGGACAGGTGTATCGCGGAGCTTGTTTGTCCATTGCAGCACCTCATAAGAGACGCCCATTACGACTGGCAGGAGAACGATGCGCTGTATGACTCGTTCCGTCAGGGAGTCATAAGGGAACAGGGAGTAAATCACTACGCCAACGAACACCGTGAATATGAGAAAACTGCTACCGCAACGATAATGCAAGGTGGAAAATTTTTGTACATTGGCTACTGTTAATTCTACCCCGGACTCGAATGCGTTAATCACCTTGTGTTCTGCCCCATGATATTGGAACAGCCTTTTGATGATCGGTGCTTTCGCAATCGCGGTGATGTAGCCGAGAAGCAGAATAATTTTGAAGCCGCCCTCTGCAAGGGTCTGCGGGACACCATCCGGGACCCATTTTCCCAGAAGGAACTCGGCTAGGAATACAGGGACGAGCGTAAAGACAAATTTCCCAAACAAGAAAGACAGGACACCTACGAGGGTTACGCCGAGAATCATCGTCAAGCGGGAAGGACTCTCTGTCACTTCTTCGCCGGACTCTGAGTTGTAGCGTTCAGAGGCAAAGTTCAGATGTCTGGCCCCGTTTGCAGCGGATTCGATCAATCCAACAACCCCACGCAAGAACGGAATCTTTTTCAAGGGAGTAATCCATTTATATTCCGTACGTGGTGCTTCAAAATACTCAATTTCTTGATTTTTTTTCCGAATAGCTGTGACGGTCATGGATTTGCCACCGAACATGACACCTTCAATGACGGCCTGACCACCGTAGCTGGGTACGATTTGCTGCGCCAACTTGAATCACCATCCTTATTCCCTATATTAACGGAAATAGAGTCTTGAAGCTACATACAGTTCATGGCCTAACAAGCAAATGTCAACAATTAGTGAAAAACAGCAGCAACGCACATACTAGTGGCGAGGTGATGGAGAGTGGATGCAACGAAAACTCGGAGAAGTTTTAGAGGTTTGCGGGGAAGACAGAGTGAACAACATCGACAAGAGCAGCGAACGGAACAGAGCGCATCGAAGAAAATATTGGAGGTCGCCCTCTGGGGGACAATCTTCTGGGGAATCATCCGTTTGACTGCCCATTTTTTAAATCTGACCCCCTATGGTTTAGGATCGTTCGCGCGTCCGATCCTCGCTGGAATCGATGAGAAGTCCCTTGCTGCTCTCGGTCTGGGAGTTATCTTTCTGTTTGTAGAGTCGCTGATCGTCTCCGCTATTTTTTCCACGCTGTTTGGCAAGCTGAGAGTGTGGTGGAGCGGATTGGTACTGGGGGCTGTTATGCTCTTGGTAGCAGGATTTTTCTTTCGGATCGGGAATTGGGAGATGTCCACGTTAAGTACAGAAGCTGCTTGGTATTTGTCTTACGGGTTGTTTATCGGGATGACCTTGACCCTTGAGGCATCCGATGAGGAATAGCAGCTTTCCTACTGATGGGTGGAAACGCCCATTTCTGTCCGTTAGCGTGCGAATCTTGCCATCTTTCTTAAAACAGCGGATCGACAGTTGAACTCTGCAAGGCTTGTGGTAAAATGTTTCATTAGTAAAAAAACTTTTTGTGAGAAATTCTACCTGGGAGGGATGAACGATGGCTTCCGTTCTGGTGCTGAATGGGCCGAATCTCAATTTATTGGGGTTGCGGGAACCGGGAGTATACGGCAGTGAAACGCTAGAGGACGTGGTCACAAACCTGCGCAAGGTGATGCAAGAGCTGGGTGGCGAACTGGAGCACATTCAGTCCAATCACGAAGGCGTGCTGATCGACGCCATTCATCGCGCAAAAGGCGTGCATGATGGGATCCTAATCAATCCAGGTGCATTTACACACTACAGCTACGCGATTCGCGATGCTTTTGCGAGTGTGGCTCTGCCAACCATTGAAGTACATATCTCCAATGTTCATGCGAGAGAAGAATTCCGCCATCAATCCGTGATCGCCCCTGTTGTCGTTGGGCAGGTAGTCGGCTTGGGAACAGACGGATACGAGTGGGCATTGCGTGCCTTGGTTCGTAAAATCGAGAAAAAATAGACCAATGGGTTGTTCATAGAAAGGGGAGGTTGTCATGCAACAACGTCTGGACAAATTGCGCGAGGCTTTGGCAAATGTGGGGGCAGATGCTCTGATCACAGAAAAAGCGGAAAACCGATTTTATTTTAGTGGATTCACCGGTTCTACGGGGTGGGTCGTCGTAACCGAAAAGGAAGCGTTTCTCGTAACGGATTTCCGCTATGTGGAGCAGGCTGGGGAACAAGCTCCTCACTTCACGGTTGTGAACAACGAACGCAAAGCAGTAGAAGCGATCGCAAAGCTTCTGAAAGAAAAAGGAGTAAAGCGTTTGGCATTTGAAAGCTCTGTTTCTTTCCATACTCATCAAGAGTGGAGCAAAGCTTTTGATGGCGTGGAGCTGGTAGCGACAAACGGCCTGTTGGAAAAGATCCGCATGTTCAAGGATGAGTCCGAAATGGTCATCATTCGAGAAGCGGTGCGTATTGCCGAAGCAGGTTTTGCGCATATTCAAAGCTATATCCGACCGGGAGTGCGCGAGGAAGACGTAGCGCTGGAACTGGAATTTTTCATGCGGAAGCAAGGGGCATCCGGTTCTGCATTCGACATGATCGTGGCTTCTGGTCCTCGCGGCGCGCTGCCACATGGTCGTGCAAGTGAAAAAATCATTCAAGCCGGTGAAATGGTTACCCTTGACTTTGGCGCGGCTTATAAAGGCTACAATTCCGATATTACCCGTACCTTGTCCGTAGGTGAACCAAGTGCCAAAATGAAAGAAATCTACGACATCGTTCTGCGTGCCCAGCTCGCCGGTGTGGAGGCGTTGAAGCCGGGTGTGACAGGGAAAGAAGCGGACGCTGCTACTCGCGACATTATCGCGGCAGCGGGTTATGGTGACTGCTACGGCCACAGTGCAGGACATGGTTTGGGTATTGAGGTGCATGAGCTGCCAAGCCTCTCCACTGTCAGCACATTTGTATTGGAGCCAGGCATGCTGGTAACGATGGAGCCAGGAATTTACGTTAGTGGCTTAGGCGGCGTTCGGATCGAGGATGATGTGCTGATCACAGCTGACGGACACGAGGTTCTGAACAAGTCTACGAAAGAGTTGATCATTTTGCCGGTGTAATTTATACTTATTCTGTTATCGATTGATTTGGGAGGACTACTATGATCTCTGTGAACGATTTTCGGACAGGTTTGACGATCGAAGTGGACGGCAATATCTTTACGGTTCTTGAGTTTCAACACGTGAAACCGGGTAAAGGTGCGGCATTTGTTCGCTCCAAACTGCGCAACCTGCGTAGTGGTAATACCACTGAAATGACCTTCCGCGGCGGAGAAAAAGTAAACCCTGCGCGGATTGAATCCAGCACAATGCAATATCTGTATGCAAGCGGCGATGACTACACTTTCATGAATACGGAAACGTATGAGCAAATGACGTTCACTCGCAGCCAAATCGAGCGCGAACTTCGTTTCCTCAAAGAAAACATGAACGTGCAAATCATGCAGTACAACGGTGAAACCATCGGAATTCAGCTGCCAAACACTGTTGAACTCGTGGTTACCGAGTGTGAGCCAGGCGTAAAAGGCGACACTGCTTCCAACGTAACGAAAAAAGCTACCCTGGAAACAGGATTCGTTGTCAACGTACCTCTCTTCGTAGAAGAAGGCGAGCGTCTGATCATCGATACGCGTACCGAAGCATACGTTTCTCGCGCATAAAAAGGGAAAGACGAAAGAAAGGCAGTACCCACTCGAAGGGTACTGCCTTTTTGTATTATCGTCCCCCGAGCCATTCCCACAGCTTCAGCACGAAAGCCGTTATGCCCGCAGCCATGAGAGGGCCGACCGGAATGCCCCGCAGAAAGACGATACCAATAATCGAGCCAATGACCAAGCCGACGATCATATGGGGCTCGGTCCGAAGCAGATCGAGTCCTTTGCCGTTCATCCAGGTGGCAAGTGCTCCGCCCGCCAGTGCAGTCAAGCCGACGACGGTAGTGAATAAGGGGAGCACATCTTTCCACGATATTTTTTCACTGGCAAAGGGAACGAGGACGGAGATCGTCAGGAAAAGCAACCCCAGCTCCAGCCCGCGTCTTTCTACGGAAGGAAAAAAACGTTCCAGCGCCGTGAGCTTCAGAACCAAAAGGATGCTCGCGGCAGTAGCGATGATCGGTGAACGGCCTATTAACCCTATCACGATTAGGATGACGAGCATCACTTCTCCAGACATCATTGGCATCAAAACCCCTGTTCCTGTTCTCCTTTCACTTTATGAGACAAGGTGTGGGAGTATGCGTTTCTCCTTGATGTAGGGAACGAGTCGGTACTGATCCACTTTTGCACAGTAGGATACATCGTCCGCAAAATGATGCTGCATCAGGCGTTTTCCCGTAGTGGTTTGCGGCAAAAGCTCACTGATTCTGTCCGCAAAATACAAGTAGCTTGCCTTGAGAGCCTCTCCGAGATCGCAGACTTGAAAATGAGGTGCCATTTTTTGTGCCTGCGCGATCATGAGTCCCGCTGCCAATCCATCCTCGAGGGCGAACTCGGAGCGCGTACCTGCACAGTACAGTGTGACGTCCAGATGAAAGCTCAGAGCGTGAGACATACAGGCAGTAGCATTGAGGAAGCAGCCAATCAGAAGGGCAGCGGCTCGTTCTGCCTTTTGGATGGCACGTGTTCCGTTTGTAGTGGTCAGGATCAGCTGTTTGTCAGTTAATGTTCGAGCAGCGATTTCAGTGGGCGAGTTGTTGCAATCAAAATCCGGGATTTTGCGGCAGTGACGCTCGCCAGCCAGCAGGCAGCCCGCTGTGCGCAAAGCGTTGGCCTGACCGATTGTCTCTACGGGAATGACGGAAACACAGCCGTTGCCAAGAGCCGTTACAATGGTACTGGAGGCGCGCAGAACGTCGATCACGATGACCACATGGTTGCTAATCTGGTCGAACCGTATTTCCTCTACGGATGGAACAACTTCTATTCGCACGCGGCAGGCCTCCCTGCCTCCATGATGGCAGCAGTGTCTCCCCGTAAGCCTCGACGAAGTGTCTCCACTGACAAGACATCCTGATAGTGGATATTCCCTAAATTTACCTTTGTGCCGAGTGTACAGATCAACAGCACCTGCTGTTCTTTTTGGGGAGCCTCCCAGATGAGACGGCTCGCCCGTTCACCTGCAGCTCTGACGACATCTCGTATAAAGGTGTCATCTGCACTGCCGTTTTTGTCAAAGATGCCTACCGTGCCGCTTTCTCTCGCTTCCACGATCACATGACTGGCCCCAGCTTCTAGGTCTGCCTGCAGCGTCTTTAAAAGCTCTTCACGCTCCGCTCGATAATCCGAAGCCTTTTTCCCTACCTCGGAATAAACGAACAGTCCAGCTTCACATCCTGCCGTGATAGCAGCTCTACGCTTTTCTGCGCTCAGCGGAAAGGTACCGTCTGAAATCTCCACAGCGTTAAAGCCAGCCGATTTGATCGCCTTCATGTAAGCGGAGACGGGGGATTGTCTCAGGGCGATCTCAAAGAAAGTGCCGCCTGGCATAATGTGCAGCCCGTACTGGACTGCTAGATGCACTTTTTGCCTCAGCAGCTCATCAGGATACAGAGCCGCTGTGCCAAAGCCTAACTTGTATATATCCATATAAGGAGAGGCCATTTCCAGCAGATCTCGATAGGCGGTAAGTCCGACGCCCTTGTCAATGACCATCGTCAATCCCTCTGCCCGTGGCTTTTCTCGCCTGGAACCGGAGGGATTTGCCCAATGAACGGGCAAAAAAGGGTGGTCGCAGTCTAGCATAGGCTGTTTCCTCATTTCTTCTAGGCGTATGGTTCAGTGTATGCCTCTTGCTGAGCAGGAGTGAAGGCTTGCGTCTCTAGGCGATTGCCCAGAGGAGTGCTGAGCGAACTAGGTACAAGCATAGAGTGGAAGAAAGGGAGGACGAGCGAAATGTGGGAAAAAGCGATTATCGGCATGGCAGCGCTGCGCATACTGTCTGGGAGCTTGGAAATCCTGGCTGCTCTGTTGATCCTGAAAGTAAACGAAGTGGAAAAAGCTCTTTTAATAAATTCCGGGCTGGCGATTGTGGGACCCATTATCTTGATTACGACGACCACTATCGGTCTTCTGGGGATGTCGGATCGTATCAGCTTTTCCAAGCTGGCTTGGATCTTGGTCGGCATTTCGTGCATTTTGATAGGGGTGCGCAAATAAATCCCCAATTCCTTCCACTGGTAACCATCTACTCCTCTGGGAATGATAGAGGAAGGAATGGACAAGAGGAGGGGAATGATCATGCTCGAAACGTTGACAGAGCGAATTTCATACTTGCGCGGTCTGGCAGATGGACTGGATGTGAGTGAAAAGAGTGCAGAAGGCAAGCTGCTGGTAGAAATCGTGGGTATTCTGGATGAGATGCAAAATGAATTTCGCGAGCTGCATATGAGGATCGAGGAAACAGAGGATTACATGGAAGCGATCGATGAAGATTTGGAGGATGTAGAGCTGATCCTGTTTGACAACGAGGAGGAGCTCTATGAGACTGTCACCGATTGCGAGGACGAGGATGACGAATACGTTACCTACTACGATCTGGATGATGATGAGGATGCCCGCGTGTACGAATCCGTTGACGACGAAGATCATTTGGAAACCACGTATGAATTTGCTTGCCCGTCTTGTCAGGAGATGATTTTCTTGCATGAGGGTATAGATGAAGACGGTTACTATCATTTCGTCATCGAGCCGTATCATACGGGATCGGATATCGAAGCTATCAATCCCACCTAAAAGCTTCTAAAAACGAGGCTTGTGCAGCCCGTCCTGTGCGTATCGTGCAGGGCGATTTTTTTGTGCAGATAAGATGGGAAAAGATTCTGATCCAGCAGCAGGGCAGCGTGACGCAAGTTGAACCTGCACGGGGGCAAATGGGATCACAGAAGGCTTCCTCCGTCGAGTTTTTGAGTGGAGGAAAAGTAGAATTCTGCGAGAGTACAGGATGCAAGTTGAGGAGGACTCGTAGAGTTTTGTTAGCATAAATCTCGTCCAGCCATGCATAGGATGGAGGTAAGTCAATGTGGACAAAGGCTGGATGAATATCTGGCCACAAAAGGAGGGTTACTGCTGTGAGAGAGATACTGGCGATCTTGCCCGCTTCCGTACGAAGCATTTTGACCGCCCTCCCCTCCGCGGTCAGAGAGCATCTGGAGGAAATACGGCTTCGGCAAAATCAGCCACTAGAAATCCGTTACGGCCAACAATCCAGCTATGTGACACCTAGCGGCCAGCTTACAGCGATTGCCAAGCAAGGGTGGCTGTTTACCGAGGAAAACGCAGTGAAACTGCTAAATCAGGTAAGCCAGCATTCCCTGTACGCGCTGGAGGAAGAGCTGAAGCGCGGGTACATCACTGTCGTTGGTGGTCACCGGATCGGTATTGCGGGCAAGGTGGTGCTGGACAGAGGTGAAGTAAAGGGGATTCGGGATGTAACGAGCTTCAACATCCGGATCGCCCGCGAGAAAAAAGGAGCAGCGACGAAGGTCATGCCGTACTTGTTCGACGGGGGGAAACTGCAAAATACGTTACTCATCTCCCCGCCGCAATGCGGGAAAACGACGCTGCTGCGTGACATGGCCCGCTCCATCAGCTACGGGAGTGAATGGGCGTCGAGTCGCAAGGTAGGGATCGTGGACGAGCGTTCGGAGCTGGCAGGCTGCCTCCAAGGAGTGCCCCAGCGAGATGTAGGCCCACGTACCGATGTGCTTGATGCTTGTCCCAAAGCTGCCGGCATGATGATGCTCATTCGCTCGATGTCCCCGGATGTTCTGATCGTAGACGAAGTAGGCAGACCGGAAGACGGAGAGGCTGTCTGGGAAGCGATTCACGCGGGTGTCGCCGTCATTTGCTCGGCACATGGGGCTGATGTTTCTGAGGTGTCACAAAGACCGATGCTTGGCAAGCTGATTCAGTATGGCGCCTTCTCTCGCTACATCGTGCTGAGTCGCGCGCAAGGAGTCGGAACGATCCAAGCTATTTACGACCAGCAATTAAAACTAGTGGAAAAGGAGAAGGTGGCATGGTCAAGCTGATTGGAGCAGTGCTGATCCTGTTTTCCGCTTCCATGGTCGGTTGGCAAATTGGACGTTATTACGCGTACCGCCCGATCCAGCTTCGCGCCCTGCTCGTCGCCCTGCAAATGCTGGAGACGGAAATCGTCTACGGCTTGACCCCTCTCCACCGCGCGTTTGTAAAGGTAGGCAATCGCGTAAACGAGGAAGTCGGCAAAATGTTTGTCTTCGCTGCAGAGCTCTTAGTGACAGAAAAGGCACACTCCGCTGAAGATTCTCTACGGCAAGCGATGAGCCGTCATTGGTCGCAGACAGCGCTGCGCAAGCAAGAAGGCGATGTGCTGGCAAGCCTTTCGCAAGTACTCGGTTCCTCCGACCGGGAAGACCAGCAAAAACATCTGCGTCTCGCTGTCACCCATTTACGGGGCTTGGAGGAAGAAGCGCGGGTCGAGCAAGCGAAATACGAAAAGATGTACAAGAGTCTCGGGTTTTTGGGTGGACTGCTGGTCGTCATCCTGATGTTCTAAAGGCGAGGTGTTCACAGTGGGTTTTGATTTGACACCTGTTTTCCAGATCGGTGCAGTAGGGTTTATCACAGCGATCCTGCATGCCATACTCAAGCAGGCAGGGAAGGAAGAAATCGCGCATTGGGCTACGCTGGTCGGGTTTGTCATCGTCCTGTACATGGTATCCCACTACATTGGCGATCTGTTTACCGAGGTGAAACGTGTCTTCCTTTTTAACTGAGGAGGCAAGGGCAGATGGAAATCGTACAAATCGTCGGACTTGGGCTGGTGGCTACCATTCTCGCGCTGGTCATCAAGGAACAGAAGCCGATGTTCGCCTTTTTGCTGGCGATCGCGAGTGGCGTCATCATCTTTTTCTTTCTCGTCGGAAAAATCGCCGAAGTAATCCGGATCCTCGAACGATTGGCCGTCCAGGCTGATCTGAACCTTGTATTTCTGGAAACGATCCTCAAAATTATTGGAATTGCGTACATTGCTGAATTCGGTGCACAGATGACGAGAGATGCGGGACAAGGGGCAATCGCTTCCAAGATTGAGCTGGCTGGCAAGGTTCTCATCCTGGTCATGGCGGTACCGATTATCCAGATCATTATCGAAACAGTCATCGACTTGCTGCCTGCATGAGGGGAGGGATGAAGTCCGTGGTGCGTACAGGCAAAATAATCGTACTCTTCCTGCTATTCCTGTTTGTACCGTTTGAAGGTGCGTCTGCCGAGGGGACAACCACCTCCGGACCGATTAATCAAATGGTTCAAGAGCAGGTCGACCATTTGCAGCTGGAGCGGGTAGAGCAGTATTGGCAGCAGCTGCAGCGCGAGTACAAAGGCTACCTGCCTGACCTTCAATCACCGGGCTTTATTCAACTGCTCATGCAGCAGGGCGAGCTGAGTATCTCAGGAGTTCTTAAAGGAATGGGCAAATTTGTCTTTCACGAAATTTTGATGAACGGCAAGCTGCTCAGCTCCATAATTATCATTACCGTGTTCGCGATGATCCTGGAGACCATGCAAAATGCTTTTGAGCGAAACGCTGTTTCCACAGTAGCTTACTCGATTGCGTACCTCGTTTTGATGGTACTTGCCATCAACAGCTTTCACGTCGCCATTTCTTACGCCAAGGATGCAATTACCGACATGTCCGACTTCATGCTCGCGATGATTCCACTGGTAATCGCGCTCTTGGCGTCGGTGGGAAATCTGGCGACGGCGACGATGTTTCATCCGCTCATCATCTTCATGATCAACATCAGCGGCATGATGATTTCCTACGTCGTGTTTCCCTTGCTCTTCCTTTCTGCGATGCTGTCGATCGTCAGTCTCTTTTCCGAGCGGTATAAAGTGACACAGCTTGCAACGCTGCTGCGCAACATCGCGATGGGGGTACTCGGGTCGTTTCTCACGATCTTTTTGGCGGTGATCTCGATCCAGGGAGCGACCTCAGCTGTAACCGACGGCGTTACCTTGCGAACAGCCAAATACATCACCGGAAATTTCATTCCCATCGTCGGCAGGGTGTTCTCCGATGCAGCAGATACCGTGCTCAATGCTTCGCTGCTGGTCAAGAACGCAGTCGGATTGGCAGGTGTGGTGATCCTGATCATGCTGTGTGCGTTCCCAGCCCTGAAGATTTTGGTGCTGGCACTGATCTACAATCTGTCATCCGCGGTATTGCAGCCTTTAGGAAATAGCCCGATCATTAGCGCACTGGGAACGATCGGCAAAAGTCTGTTGTTCGTATTCGCCGCGTTGGCAACGGTGGGACTGATGTTTTTTCTGGCGATTACCATCATTATTGCAGCGGGCAACATCTCCATGATGGTTCGGTAGGTGATCAAATGGACTGGTTAACGCTCTGGCTAAAAAAAATCATCTTGCTCGTGCTCTTGGCAGCCTTTCTCGATCTGATATTGCCCAATACGACTTTGCAGCGATACGTCAAGATGGTGATGGGGCTTATTCTGCTGCTGACGATCATCTCACCCGTTTTCTCCTTGTTTAGCCTGTCGCAGGATGACCTGGCGCTGCGGCTTGACCGATACCAGCAGGAGTTGAACAAGCCCGCTGCAGTGGAATGGAAGCGCGTCACTGACAAGCTGCTGGGTGAGCAGGACGCACAGGTGACAGCATACGTCCAATCGCAAGTGGAGGCGGCCGTGATAGCAAAGGTCAAAGACGAGTACGGCATGGAGGTCCAGCATGTGGAAATCCAGGTGAACTATCAAAATCCCCAGCAGCCTGCTTTGGAAAAAATCGAGCTGAGCGTGGGGGATAGCGAGCAGAAAGGAAAGTCTTCGATCACGCCAATCAAGCCGGTTCAACCAGTTTCGATTCAGCTGAACGGGCAAACCGTGACGGATACGCGAAAAGACATCGAAGCGGCTTCGCAAAAGCAAGATCCTACGTATGCGAAGATCGCTGAAGATATAGCAAAACAATGGGGCCTGTCGAGCGATCAAGTGGTCGTTACGGACGAGTCTCACCAAGGAGAAAAACAGTAACGGATGTGGCTTAAAAAGCGAGGTGAGTAAGATGCTGGAAAAGCTGAAGAAGCTATGGGAAGGAAACAGTGGAAGCAAAAAGCTGAAGCCCCTTCACTATCTGATCGTCGTACTGGGGATTGGGATCGCCGCCATGATATTGACCGACTTTCTGCGCGTGGAAAAAGATGCGCCGCTTGGATTTATCGGCGGCACGGAGACGGATGCGACTTCGGGAGCGAGCAGTGCAGGATGGTTTGGTGGCGGTGGTGGCGGTGGTGATGGGACTGGAGGCGATTCGGCAGCACCCGCAATCGGTGGATCACCTGCACCGGATATCATCGCTGAATATGAAAACAATTACGCAGCGCAGCTTCGCGATATTTTGGCAAGCGTCGTGGGAGTCGGAGAAGTCGATGTCATGGTCAATCTGGAGTCCACTCCCGAGCTAGTCATGGCAGAGAATCGCAACAACCGATCTTCGACCAACCAGGAAATGGACAAAGACAGGGCAACGCGCAATCAAAACGACCAAACAAAGGATTCCGAAGTCGTCATCGTACAGGGGGGCAAACAAGATTCGCCTGTCATTGTCAAGACGATGAAACCCCGTGTCAGAGGTGTCCTGGTAGTCGCGAAGGGCGCCGATAACATCCAGGTCAAGGCGTGGATCACCGAAGCTGTCCAAAAGGTTTTGGATGTTCCCGCCTACAAAATATCCATATTGCCCAAAAAAGGGTAGGAGGTAATGGCGAATGATTCTGCGCAAGCAAACGGTATGGTTGTTGACAATGCTGGCTGTTATGGTGGTGCTGTCCGGGTATTACCTGGTAAAAGGGCCGCAAGATCAAATGCCCACTTCCGGACAACAGCAGGCAGTAGACAAACAGGAGCAAATCTCTGGGGTCGTTGTTGAGTCCAAGCAAGTGGATCAGCCGCAGCAAGCTACACCTGTAAATGCGAAAAATGAGAACCCGGTAGCAACCAATCAGCCTGCTCCTGCTGACACGAAAGCACCTGCCGCTCAATCCACACCTGCTCCACAGCAAAATGTTGGCAATGCAGTGGTTCCTGTAGCCGAAACATCCAGCGAGATCTTCCAAGGCTACAAAATGAAGCGGGAAGCACAGCTTCAGCAGCAAAAGGATGAACAGCTGGCGATCATCGGCAGCTCAGACTCCTCCGCTCAAGCCGTAGCAGATGCACGCACCAAATACGAGCAGCTCTCCACGCAGGAAAGTGCGACGACAAACATCGAAGAAATGCTGAAAGCCAACGGGTATCAGGACGCGGTTGTCTTCGTCCAAAACGACAAAGTGACCGTCATTGTGCAAAAAGAGAAGCTGTCTGCAAACGAAGCGGTTGATATCATTGCGCAAGTGAAACAGCAGCTCAACGTGCCTGCGACAAACGTAACGGTCCAATTTAAAACAACGTAACATCCCCGCTCGCAGCGGATCCCGTGGATAAGTTTACCGTTATAAGGGAAGCGAGAGATGGGCATGATGGTAAGGATTTCCTCACTTCTTCGCAAACAGAAGGGGGGAAATCCTTTCTTGACGTGTTATGGGCAACAGGCTACCATTGATTTATGCTTCGCTCTTGATACATATATAGCCACCCAGGAACATCTAACGAAACGAAGGAGTGCTCATTCGTGTTGAAAATCCATGAAATCCGAGAAATTATTAAGCTGATTGATCAATCTTCCATTAATGAATTCAAGCTGGAGACAGAAGGCGCGAAAGTAACGCTGAAAAAGTCTACCGGTATGGAAACAGTAGTTGTATCTCAACCAGTCGCGGCAGCTCCTGTACAAGCTGCTCCTGTCGCTGTAGCTCCAGCTCTGCAAGCTGCGCCTGTGGCTGCACCTGCTGTAGAAGCTCCAAAAGCGGCTCCAGCAGTGGCAGCAGCAGACGATGCAAACCTGCACAAGATCGTATCTCCTATGGTAGGAACGTTCTACAGCTCTCCAGAGCCAGGCAAGCCTGCGTATGTACAAGCCGGCGACAAAGTAAACGCAAGCAAAGTGGTTTGCATCGTGGAAGCGATGAAGCTGTTCAACGAAATCGAAGCAGAAGTCAACGGCGAGATCGTAAAGGTTCTGGTCGAGGATGGCCAACTGGTTGAATACGGACAGCCATTGTTTTTAGTGAAGCCAGAATAAGGTGGGGGAGAGCGGAATGTTTCAAAAAGTATTGATTGCCAATCGCGGAGAAATCGCAGTGCGGGTCATCCGCGCGTGCCGCGAGCTGGGCATTCGTACGGTCGCCGTCTACTCCGAAGCGGATCGTGAAGCGCTTCATGTAAAAATGGCCGACGAAGCCTACTGTATTGGTCCAAAAGCATCCAAGGACAGCTATTTGAACATAGCCAACATCATGAGCGTAGCGACCAAGGTGGGGGCAGATGCCATTCATCCAGGCTATGGATTTTTGGCGGAGAACGCTGACTTTGCAGAAATTTGCGCGGCATGCAATATTACGTTTATCGGACCAGATCCGGATGCTATCGTTAACATGGGGGATAAAGCTACCGCCAAAGATACGATGAAGGCAGCGGGGGTTCCTACTGTTCCAGGTACGGAAGGTCTGATTGAAGATGTTGCGGATGCCATCAAGACAGCGAACGAGATCGGCTATCCGGTGATGGTAAAAGCAACAGCAGGCGGCGGCGGACGCGGGATGCGCGTCGCAGTCGACGATGAGGATCTGGAGAAAGCCATTCGCCAGGCGCAAAACGAGGCCAAAACGGCATTCGGCAACCCGGGCGTTTATTTGGAAAAATTCGTAGAAGGTCCTCGTCACGTAGAAATTCAAGTGATGGCAGACAAGCATGGAAACGCGGTCTATTTGGGCGAGCGTGACTGCTCGATTCAGCGCCGTCACCAAAAATTGATTGAAGAAGCTCCATCGCCAGCCTTGAGCGAGGAACTGCGCAAGCAAATGGGAGAAGCCGCTGTCGCTGCTGCCAAAGCGGTATCCTACCACGGAGCAGGTACAGTAGAGTTTTTGTTGGACAAACATGGCAAATTCTACTTCATGGAAATGAATACCCGTATTCAGGTAGAGCATCCGGTAACAGAGCTGGTAACGGGCTTTGACCTCATTAAGGAACAGCTGACGGTAGCAGCAGGACAGCCATTGTCGTTTACCCAAGAGGACATTGTGCTGGATGGCTGGGCAATCGAATGCCGGATCAACGCGGAAAATCCTGCGAAAAACTTCATGCCATCTCCAGGACGCATTACCGAGTATTTGGCGCCGGGTGGCTTTGGCGTGCGTGTGGATAGTGCGGCCTACGCTGGCTATTCCATTCCGCCTTACTACGATTCGATGATTGCGAAGCTGATCGTCTGGGGAAAAGATCGCAACGAAGCGATTGAGCGCATGAAGCGTGCACTGGGAGAGTTTGTTGTGGAAGGCATCACGACAACCATTCCTTTCCACCTCAAGGTTCTCGAGCATGAAGTCTTTGTGAGCGGTCATTTTGACACGAAATTCCTGGAGACGTACGAGCTGAACCTCGACGAGGAATAGGCGCTTATTTGTAAAAAAACAGAGCGCTTGGTATAATGGAATACAAATCCAAAGGGAGGTGCGAAGCGTGGAAGA
Organism: Brevibacillus centrosporus; assembly: GCF_046622605.1. Taxonomy (NCBI): domain Bacteria; kingdom Bacillati; phylum Bacillota; class Bacilli; order Caryophanales; family Paenibacillaceae; genus Brevibacillus; species Brevibacillus centrosporus. Next base: position 2,442,291 of record NZ_CP176856.1, read on the forward strand.
ATTTTCTCCAGATTTAGATAGAACAGAACTTGGGAAGGTCCAGATCGCTCCTGAAGTCTTGGAAGTGATCGCCGGCATGGCTGCGTCCGAAGTAGAAGGCGTAGCACAGATGAGCGGCGGTTTCGTTGGGGAAATAGCGGAACGATTAGGCCGTAAAAATATTGCTCGGGGAGTTCGGGTAGAAGTAGGCTCTCGTGAAGCAGCTGTGGATGTCTCGATTATTGTCAAATATGGACACCGCATCCCGGATGTCGCTCGAAATATTCAAGATAGTGTGCGCAATGCAATTGAGAGCATGACAGGGCTGTCAGTTGTGGAAGTAAATGTACATATCGTAGATGTAGAGCTGAAAGCGGAAGAAAAAGCGCCGGCAGCTGCAACTGCTGTGGTGGAAGATTACCAGCGCGTGCGCTAAGACAGGCAACGGATGGATGCCCCCTACTCACAGGGGGCATTTTCCTCATCAACCGCTGCACCATACTGCTACCCCGAACGTGCCATGTTTGACTGAGTGAAGCATGGTTGAAGGAGAGATGCATGTGAACTTGTTCGACCGGTTTATTTTGACGATCTACAGTTTTGCGCTGATTATACTTTCCTGCATTGCGATTGCAGCGACTAGTGGTTTGATTTCTCCAGATGTGTTTCGCCCTTACGTGGAGCAAATGCTCTCAGGGACGAATCTAGCCTATCTCATCGTCGCGATTATTTTCCTCGTTGTCAGCCTTCGTTTCTTTTTCAGCTCATTCCGTTCAAACAAGCCTAAAGTAGACCGCGGTATTCGTCAACGCAGCGATTTGGGTGAAGTCAACATTACCCTTCAAACCATCACAACGATTGCGGAGCGTGCTGCTCGTCGAGTAAAGGGCGTACGTGACATGAAGACCAGTGTCAAGGCATTGGAGAGCGGAAATATCATCACCCTGCGTGTATCGGTAGACGGAGAAACTCCTTTGCCTGATTTGACACAAAAGCTGCAGCAGGACGTCAAGGAACAGGTCGAAGGGATCGCGGGCGTCGTGATTTCGGAAGTGACGGTCGTCGTGACGGAAGTGGCTCAACAAGATAACTACGCGGCACGTAAACGGGTGGAATAGAAGGTGAGAGCCATGCTATGGGAGTTATTGTGGGAACACAAGGGGAAACTATTGGGGATCTTGGCTGGATTTATTTTCGGGATCATCTACCTTCTGGTGGGCTTTTGGGATACACTGGTGTTTGTTGTGTTTATCGGTACCGGTTATTACATCGGCCGAAAGCTGGATCATAAAGAAGACTTGCGGGAAATTTTGGATCGGATTTTGCCAGGCAAGTTTCGGTAACGGATGTTCGGGTGCTCCCGGTAAATCTGTCCGCTCCCGAACTCAAATTTAATAGTAGGTGAATGGAATGAAACGAAGAACAGCACGAGAAAAAGCAGTCCAATGTCTTTTCCAGATCGATATGGCGGAAGTTCCGGTAAAGGAAGCTGTAGCACTGGTTATGGAGGGTTCTGAAGAGAACGCCCAGTATCTGCGTTATCTGGTGGACGGTGTCCTAACGAATCAGGCTGCGATCGATAACGAGATCAAACAATACTTGCGCGGCTGGCAGCTGGATCGCATTGCCAACGTAGATCGCGCGATACTCCGTCTGGCTTTCTACGAGATTATGTTTGAAGCAGAGACTCCTGACAAGGTCGTCATGAACGAAGCGATTGAAATTGCTAAGCTGTTTAGTGATGAGCAATCCCATCGTTACATCAACGGTGTCTTGTCCAGCTTCCTGCATGCTCGTGAGACTGCGCAGGCGTAAATAGGGCAGGGGACCGGGGCATGACTAAGGTAATTTTGGGCATCGATACGAGCAATTACCGGACATCACTGTGCTTGGCTCAGGAAGACGGCCGGATTGTGGCAGAAGCGAAGCGCCTTCTGAAAGTGAAGGAAGGCAAACGCGGGCTGCAGCAATCTGAAGCCGTCTTTCAACATGTGATGAACTTGCCGGAATTAAGTGAACAAATGAAGTGGAACGAGTACGAGATCGAAGCGATCTGCGTCAGCGAAAAGCCGCGTCCAGTGGATCAATCCTACATGCCTGTATTCAAGGTGGGAGAGGGGCTGGGAAAATCACTGGCTACCTATCTGCGCGTTCCGCTGCATTTGACGACGCACCAGGAAGGGCACATCGCAGCAGGAGAATTTACCGCTGAGAAGCGTCCGGGCGAAAATCGCTTTTTAGTCGTCCATTTATCTGGCGGTACGAGCGAGCTGTTGGTTTGTGATCGTCATGAAGCTGGCTATGCGATTGAAAAGGTCGGCGGGACGATCGATTTGCATGCCGGGCAGCTCGTCGATCGGATTGGAGTGGCACTAGGAATGTCGTTTCCAGCAGGACCTCAGCTGGAGGAGCTTGCCAAAGGCGCATCCGGTGAGTTTCGCATCTCTTCTGCGGTAGATGGTTTTTCCTTCAGTTTTTCCGGTCCGGAGGCTTCGTTGCTGCGCGCGATCGAGGCAGGCCAAGCAGCTCCTGCTGATATTGCACGCGCGACTGAGCAGTGCATTGCCAATACACTGGAAAAAACCTTGCGCTATGCGATAGAACAAGGGCTACCGAAGGACATACTGATTGTAGGCGGAGTAGCTGCGAATCAATACATGCGCGAACGATTGATCAAGCGCTTGGAGCATCCGGCAGTCAAGGCTCGGCTGTATTTTTGTGACCCGGTTTACTCGGGTGACAACGCATACGGGGTAGCTATGCTGGGGTGGATGAAGCAAAAGACGAACATTACATAAGTTTGAACATTTTATGATTCGCCTTTACAGCTCGCTGTGAAATCGTTACACTACAGGTAACGACGTTATGAAGGAGGTTTTTTCTCCATGGCTGCAATTATTGTCCAAGGAAAAGAAGTCGCGCAAAGCATTCGCGCCGAACTGGCAAACGAAGTGGCGGAACTAAAAAAACAAGGCATCGTTCCAGGGTTGACCGTTGTATTGGTCGGTGATGACCCTGCTTCTCAATCGTATGTACGAGGCAAGTCGAAGGGCTGCGAGGAAGTTGGAATTGCATCAGAGCTGATTTTAAAGGATGCTTCCATTACAGAGGAAGAACTGCTTACCATTATTCAGCAATTGAACGAAAATCCGAACGTTAATGGGATCTTGGTTCAACTCCCTCTGCCGAAGCATATCTCCGAAACGGCCGTGATCGAAGCGATTCATCCGGATAAAGATGTGGACGGCTTTCATCCGATCAGTGTGGGAAACATGGTGCTGGGAAATGAAACGTTTCTCCCATGTACGCCGCATGGTATTATTGAACTGATCAAGCGCACAGGTACGGATATGAGCGGAAAGCATGCGGTTGTCATCGGTCGGAGCAACATCGTGGGTAAGCCCGTCTCGCTCTTGCTGCAGCAGGAAAATGCTACCGTGACCATGTGCCATTCCCGAACGCAAAACCTTGAGGAATTTACGAAAAAAGCGGATATCCTCGTCGTAGCGACAGGACGTGCGCACATGATCGGAAAAGAACACGTAAAACCAGGAGCTGTCGTGATCGATGTAGGTGTAAACCGCATTGAGACTGGCAAGCTGGTAGGTGACGTGAAGTTCGATGAAGTGAAGGAAGTCGCGAGCTATATTACGCCGGTACCTGGCGGCGTTGGACCAATGACCATCACCATGCTTTTGAAAAATACAGTGGCGGCGGCTCGCAAGCAAGCCAACCGATAAGTCACAGACAAGGGAAATGGGTAAAGGTACTTTATCCATTTCTTTTTTATACAGCAAGAATTTATAAGAGTCCGCACCTGAATCTTCTCGATGCAGCCGGCAAAAGAGGTTTTCTATCTAGGAGGAGCGCATGGCTATTCAAGATATTTTATCTGTCAGTGATCTGAACCGTTATATCAAAATGGTTTTGGAGAAAGACTCGCGGTTGCAGGATGTGTGGGTGAGAGGGGAAATATCCAATTTTACACATCATTCGAGCGGACATATGTATTTCACGCTCAAGGACAAGCAGTCGCGAATAAAAGTCGTCATGTTTGCCAGCTACAACCGTTTTTTGCGCTTCTTGCCCAAGGACGGGACCAAAGCTATCGTTCGTGGTTCGATATCCGCGTTTGAACGGGATGGCGCCTACCAGCTTTACGCCAAAGAGATGCAGCCGGACGGACTGGGATCTCTTTATTTGGCATTTGAACAGCTTAAGGAAAAGCTTGCGTCAGAAGGGCTGTTTGCCGCCGAAAGAAAACGGCAGCTTCCCCGTTTTCCAAAAAGAGTCGGAGTCGTGACTTCTCCGACAGGTGCAGCGATCCGCGATATTTGCACGACGATTCGCCGAAGGTACCCGCAGGCAGAGATTGTACTCGCTCCTGCAGTCGTACAGGGGGTGGAAGCACCGGCGTCCATTATTTCTGCGATACGTATTATCAATGCACAATCTGATATTGATGTGCTGATTGTAGGGCGTGGCGGTGGTTCAATCGAGGAGCTGTGGGCCTTTAACGACGAAAAGGTGGCGAGGGCGATCGCCGCTTCCGTCATCCCGGTCATCTCTGCAGTTGGTCATGAGACGGATATTACGATAGCTGATTTTGTAGCGGACGTGCGCGCAGCAACACCGACAGCAGCAGCTGAGCTCGCGGTACCGCACTATTTAGAATGGGTCGAGAGGGTCAAGCAATTTGACGCGAGAATCCAACGGGCGGTACTTACTCGTATTTCTGACCAGCGCAAGCGTCTGAACCAGCTGAGCAATTCGTACGCGATGCGCCAGCCGCAGCGCCGATTGGAAGAGGCAGCCGAGCGCCTAGATCGCGCGCATTTGCGAATGAAGCAATCGATGAAGCATTTGCTTACCTTGCGTCGTGAGCGCTATGAACGCCTTGCTCAACAAATCAGGCGATACCGGTTGGCCGACCAGGTAGGGGAGCGCCGCAAGCAAGTTCTCACCGTCCGCGCCCGATTGGATGAGCGGATGCGCAGGAGGTTGACCGACCAGCAAATGGCCTTTTCTGCAAGAGTGGCCCAGCTGGACGCACTCAGCCCGCTCAAAGTCATGCAGCGAGGCTTTTCACTCGTCTATGCGGGAGGACAGATCGTCAAATCAGTCGAGCAATTTGCGAGTGGGGACGAGCTCGTGGTACGATTAAGTGATGGTAGCGCGACTGCACGCGTGGAACAGATTGATCGGGAGGAGAAGCAAAATGGCTCGAAAGAAAACGGAGCAAGAGACTGATCTGCAGTTTGAAGAAGCAATGAAGCGTCTGGAAGAAGTGGTAGCGCGCCTGGAAGAAGGGGATATCCCATTGGAGGAAGCGATTACGCTGTACCAGGAGGGGGTCACTCTTTCGCGGATATGCGGACAGAAGCTCGACGCGATCGAGGCAAAAATTACTCAGCTGGTCGAGGAAGACGGCATGCTGAAACAAAAAGCTTTTCGCGTGGAAGGGGAAGCATAATGGCTGTGGATACGTTTGATACTTACTTGGCCGAAAAGACAGCCTATATTGAGGAAAAGTTAATTCCAGCGCTCGAACAGGAAGGCGTCCCGCAAGCACTTTACGATTCGATGAAATACTCCTTGATGGCGGGAGGCAAACGACTGCGTCCGATGCTGGTCCTTGCTGTTCTGGAAGCGCTGGACAAGCCGCTTGAGCGTGGAGTGCCATTCGCCGTTGCGTTGGAAATGATCCATACATACTCGTTGATCCACGATGATTTGCCTGCCATGGACGATGACGATTTGCGCCGCGGTAAGCCAACCAACCATAAGGTTTTTGGGGAGGCAACCGCCATTTTGGCTGGGGATGCCTTGCTGACGAGAGCGTTTTCTCTCATCGCGGAGTCGTACCGCAATCGCAAGGACGTTTCTGCTTTAACGACGGTCAATCTGATCGCGGAATTAGGCAAACGAGCGGGTGCAACTGGTATGGTCGGAGGGCAAATGGCCGATATCGAGGGAGAGACCAAGCAGCTTGAGCTCAAACAGCTTGAATTTATCCACGAGCACAAGACCGGTGATCTTTTGATCGCTGCCCTGCGTGGTGGCGGCTATTTAGCAGAAGCGACCGAGAAGCAGATGGAGCTGTTGACTCGTTATGGCTACTGCATCGGGCTTGCTTTTCAAATTCAGGACGATATCCTGAATGTCGAGGGCGACGCAAGCCAGCTTGGAAAAGCGGTCGGCAGCGATGCGGAACGCCAAAAAGCGACGTATCCAGGCATTCTTGGTCTCGCACAGTCCAAAGAACGCGTAGCAGCATTGATCACGGAAGCAAAAGCAGCTTTGTCAGATGCGGGTATAAAGCATTCTGCCTTGAGTCCCCTGGCAGATTATGTGCGCAATCGGACAAAGTAATGGCACGGTTTAAGAAAAGGCCAGTGTGTTTTTCGGAGTAATCCGGACGACGCACTGGTTCTTTTTGTACAGCGCTGCTGAAAAGAAAAATCCTCTCTGACAACCCAGAGAGGAGGGGAAACTGTTTTACAGTGCTTTATCGTTGACATTATCCAACCAGCTCTCGATATCGCCGATGACGGATTCAACGCATCCATCCGCGAATGGCGAGATCAGTTTTGCGACAGCGACGAGCTCTGTGAACGACTTGCTGCCGCCTACCCGGCACAATGTCAGATAATCCTGCCAAGCGACATCTGCATTTTCCTGAGCCCGCTTCCAGAATTGGAAGGCGCAGATCTGTGCGAGTGTGTAGTCGATATAGTAGAAAGGATCACGGTAAATATGGCTTTGCTGCTGCCAGAAGCCGCCTTCTTCCAGGAACTCATTTTCGTCGTAGTTACGATGCGGTAGATACTTTCGTTCGATTTGACGCCAGGTGCTTTTTCGCTCCGCAGGTGTCATTTCGGGTTTTTCATAGACCGCATGCTGGAACTCATCCACAGCGACCCCGTACGGAATAAAGGTCAAACCACTGCTCAGATGGGCGAACTTATATTTTTCGGTATCCTCTTTAAAAAACATCTCCATCCACGGCCAGGTCAAGAACTCCATGCTCATGGAATGAATTTCGCAGGCTTCGTAAGTAGGGAAGTGGTATTCAGGAACTTCAAAGCTGCGGCTTACGAACACCTGGAAGGCGTGCCCAGCTTCATGTGTCAGTACATCGATATCGCCAGAGGTTCCGTTGAAGTTGGCAAATATGTAAGGCAGCTCGTATTTGCTCATATACGTGCAGTAGCCTCCGGTTGCTTTTCCCTTTTTGCTGAGCAAGTCCAGGCAGTCATTCTCGAGCATGAATTGGAAAAACACATCGGTTTCCGGGGAAAGCTCGGCATACATTTTCTTGCCGTTTTCCACGATCCACTCAGGAGAACCTTTTGGCGTAGGATTTCCTGTAGCAAAATCAAAGCTTAGATCGTAATACTTCATGACATCTACGCCGATGCGCTCCCGTTGGCGCTCCGCCAGCTTGGTAGCGACAGGAACGATATGCGCAAGAACCTGCTTGCGGAAGTTGGCGACCTGCTCGGCGTTGTAATCGGTGCGGTTCAGACGGGCGTAAGCAAGCTCGACAAAGCTGGAAAAACCGAGCTTTTTCGCGATTCTCGAGCGTACCTGGACCAGATCATCGTAGATTTGATCGAGCTCTTCCGCATGCTTTTGGAAGAAAGCGTACTTCGCTTCATTTGCTTTTTTGCGTGTAGCTCGATCGGTCGAGGTCTGATAGGGAATCAGCTGCGGGATCGTACGCTCTTCCCCTTCAAACTGAATTTTTGCGGAGGCGATGAGCGCGACATAGCGGCTGGTCAGCCTGTTTTCCTCCTGCAGATCAGTCACGACTTCAGGGGAAAAGGTACGGAGCGTAGTTTCGGCGATCCGGAATAGCTGCGCCCCCCATTTCTGCTCGAGATCGGCACGGAAGGTGGAATGGACGATCGCATCGTAGTAACGGGAAACAAGTCCTTGATACACGGGGCCGACTTCATCCCAATAGTCCTGCTCATCCTTGTAAAAAGTATCCTCGGTGTTTATGGTATGGCGAATCTGGGCGACTTCACGGGCGGATTCGACTTCCTGGCGCAGCGAGATGAGCTGCCCCATTACCCGGTCCTGCTCTTCAAAGCTTGAAGCTTGTGCAAACGCCTGCAGTAACTGGTCAAATTGCTGTTCTACCTGCTCCATATTGACCCGTTCATAAGCAATTTGGGTAAATTTCATGGAAGTACCACCTCTCTTCGATTTTGTTCGATCCACTTTATTTTAACGTGTAGAAAAATACAAGCGCAATGACTTATGAAATCGGTTGCACATCCTTTTTTGCCGCGTTGAATGACGGATGGAGGGCTGAGATGGGTAAAAGTTCTCTTGCTAGAAGCTGGACATCTTTCACTCGTATTCGCTGATATTGATGAAAAGTGGTGTTTTTGTATAGAAACCGTTATAATGAAGCGAGCGTAAATGAAGCGTAATTGAAGGCTCTGCCCAAAGGGGGAGCCGTGTTTTCCTTGGGTTGGATTGGATTGCAGCACGCACAATCGCCGGAGAACGAACAGTGGAAAGTGAGGAATACCCATGCTGCTAACTACTATAAATGATCCTCAAGACTTAAAAAAGTGCACTCAGCCGCAGCTATATACATTGGCCTCCGAAATCCGGCAGTTTCTTGTGGAGAACCTGTCCAAAACGGGCGGTCATTTGGCTCCAAACCTTGGCGTAGTCGAGCTGACGCTGGCTTTGCACTATGCATTCGAAAGCCCTCGGGACAAGTTGATCTGGGACGTAGGGCACCAGGCCTATGTACATAAAATGCTGACGGGACGCCGCGACATGTTCCCTACCCTTCGTCAATACAAGGGGCTGTGCGGGTTTCCGAAAATGATTGAAAGCCCACATGACGTGTGGGAAACCGGGCACAGCAGTACGTCCTTGTCTGCAGCGATGGGGATGGCGACAGCCCGCGATTTGAAAAAGGAAAAAAATCATGTGGTTGCTGTGATCGGGGATGGAGCCTTAACCGGCGGGATGGCGCTGGAGGCACTGAACCACATCGGGCATGAGCGAAAAAACGTGATCGTGGTGCTGAACGATAACGAAATGTCAATCGCTCCGAACGTTGGCGCCCTGCACAATTATTTAGGCAAATTGCGTTCCACGGAGAACTACCAGTGGGCAAAGGATGAGGTGGAAGGCCTCCTCAAATCCATCCCTGCTGTAGGCGGAAAGCTGGCAAATCTGGCAGAGCGTTTCAAGGACAGCATGAAGTATTTGCTGGTTTCCGGGGTTCTATTCGAGGAGCTCGGGTTTACTTACATCGGCCCAATCGACGGGCATGACCTTGGTCTGCTTCTGGATACCATGAAGACAGCCAAACAGACAAAAGGACCTGTCCTGATTCACGCGATCACGAAAAAAGGAAAGGGCTATGCCCCAGCGGAAGCGGATTCGGTCAAGTGGCACGGAATCGGCACCTACAAGATTGAGTCTGGTGATACGCCCAAGTCAGCGCCGACCTATACGTCGATCTTTGCTGAAACCATGATGCAGCTCGCGAGCGAGGATAAAAATATCGTCGCCGTGACACCTGCCATGCCAGCTGGCTCAGGGCTGATCCCGTTTGGACAGAAGTTTCCGGAACGCCTGTTTGACGTCGGGATCGCAGAGCAGCATGCTTGTACGTTTGCTGCAGGATTGGCGACCCAAGGCTTGAAGCCGGTTTTGGCTATCTACTCGACGTTCTTGCAAAGGGCGTACGATCAACTGATCCACGATGTGGCTCGTCAAAAGCTCAATGTGGTATTTGCCGTGGACCGCGCCGGTTTGGTTGGTGCAGACGGCGAAACGCATCAGGGAATGTACGATACCGCCTTTATGCGGATCATTCCCAATATGGTCATCATGGCGCCGAAAGACGAAAACGAGCTGCGTCATATGATGAAAACGGCATCGGTTTACGAAGAAGGGCCGATTTCCTACCGTTACCCACGTCTGCCTGTGCGCGGAGTTGAAATGGACGAGGAACTCAAGGTACTGCCAATCGGAAAGGCGGAAATCGTACGCGAAGGCAAGCATGTGGCGATCGTATCATTCGGGCATGTTTTCGAGGTAGCGGAGCAAGCAGTGAACCAGCTGAAGAGCGAGGGGTTCGAGCCGATGCTCGTCAATGCCCGCTTCTGCAAACCGCTGGATGAGGAGCTTTTACTGCGCCTTGCCAAAGAAGGCTACCACATCATTACCGTAGAAGAAGGCGCGGAAATGGGCGGGTTCGGCAGTGCTGTACTGGAATGCTACAATCGTGCAGGTTTTCACGATGTAAACGTGCAGATGATTGCAGTTCCTGACTATTTCGTCGAGCATGGCAGTGTGAAAGAACAACGGCTCGAAGTAGGTCTCACGGCAGAAAATATTGCGTCCCGTGTGCGTGCGTTGATGCCTGTAACGAAGGGCGTAGTGGAAGCATGAGTATTCGAAAAGAGCGTGTAGACGTCCTGCTCGTGGAGCGGGGCATATATGAAACGAGAGAAAAAGCAAAAGCAGCTGTCATGGCTGGACTCGTTCAAGTAGCGGGCGAGCGGTGCGACAAACCGGGAACCAAATTCCCGGAGGATGTCGCAATTACGGTCAAAGGGGAGGTCCATCCGTACGTAGGACGTGGTGGGCTGAAGCTGGAAAAGGCATTGCGTGTCTTTGGGATCGACATGACTGGACGCGTGATGATGGATATCGGAGCTTCTACGGGCGGGTTTACGGATTGTGCCCTGCAGCATGGCGCAAGGCTCGTCTATGCAATTGACGTGGGCTATGGCCAGCTGGCATGGAGCCTCCGTCAGGACGAACGTGTCGTAGTCATGGAAAGAACGAACTTCCGCCATCTGGATCCTGAGACCTTTGATCATGAAATGCCGGATTCTGCGTCCATCGACGTATCGTTCATTTCTTTGCGATTGATCTTGCCGGTTTTGCACCGTTTTCTCAAAGACGGCGGCGAAGTGGTCGCGCTTGTAAAGCCACAGTTTGAAGCTGGCAAAGAAAAAGTAGGAAAGAACGGTATTGTACGGGATCCAGAAACCCATGAAGCCGTTTTGACTGACATTGGAGAATATGCCCGTGGGCTTGGCTTCTCCTTGAAAGGTTTGGATTTCTCTCCGATCACAGGGGGAGAGGGCAACATCGAGTTTGTCATGCATGCTGCAAAAGGTGGAGACGGGCTGGATTCGGAGGAGTGGCTAAAACTGGTAACAGAGGTAGTCACTTCAGCTCATGCCGTGTTAAAATAAGGAAGTGCACAAAGCCTCGGGAGTTTTGTCCGAAACGAGGCTTTTTATTTATGCATGAGAAGTTGTATACTTGTATAAGGATTTCCAACCAACCGGTTTGGGGTGGACCATGTGAAGAAAATTGGAATTATAGCGAATAAAGGAAAACCAGAGGCGCGAATCGTTGCACGCGAGCTGCTTTATCTGTTAGAGGACCGTGGTGCTGAGGTTTTTCTGGATGAACACATCGCATCTGACCTGGGACGTGCCGAGCTGGGAACGACTGTAGAAGGGATCGGGAAACAAGCCGACCTCGTATGCGTACTGGGGGGAGACGGCACGCTCCTGGGTATCGCCCGTCAGCTGGCTGGGCGTTCTTTGCCGGTACTGGGGATCAACCTCGGGACATTGGGCTTTTTGTCAGAAGCAGAGCCGGAGAACCTGCAGCATGCTGTCGATAATCTCCTTTTGGGAAAGTATGATATAGAAGAACGCACCATGCTGGAAGCAACCCTTGTCCGCAAAGAGGTCAGCTTGGGCACGTATACCGCGATGAATGACATCGGGATCGCAAAAGGCTCTTTTTGCCGAATCATTCAATGCGCGGTCTATTTGGACAACGCTTATGTGGCGACTTTTAGTGGCGACGGTGTAATCGTCTCGACGCCGACTGGCTCGACGGCGTACTCGTTGTCTGCAGGAGGGCCGATCGTTGCCCCGAATGTGGACATGCTATTATTGACGCCAGTCGCTCCTCATTCATTGACCGCAAGACCGATGGTGCTCTCTGGAAACGAAGTCATCCGCATAGAGGTGGATGCCGTTCATCAGGAAATGGGACTGTCCATTGATGGTCAATTCGGCTACAGGCTGGAGGGCGGCGATCAAATTTTTATTAAAAAGTCCCCGTATGTCACACCGTTGATCAAATGGAAGACAGGCGGCTTTTTCGAAGCAATTCGTACGAAATTACAAGGGGAATGGGAGTAATCATATGAATAAAGGGCAACGACATATCCGAATCCGGGATATCATCAGCAACACTGAGGTGGAGACCCAGGATGAGCTGGTGGAACGTCTGCGCGCGGCTGGCTTCAATGTGACGCAAGCAACTGTGTCCCGTGATATAAAGGAGTTGCATCTGGTAAAGGTGCCGCTGCCAGATGGAAGGTACAAGTATTCTGTGCCAACCGAGCAAAAGTTCAATCCACTGCAGAAGCTAAAACGCATGCTCGTCGATTCATTCATGAGCATCGACAAAGCCGATCACTTTATTGTTCTGAAAACTTTGTCCGGACATGCAAATGCGGTCGCTGAACTGATTGACAACCTGCCCTGGGAAGAAATCATGGGAACGATCAGCGGCGATAACACGATTTTGATCATTTGCCGTTCCAAGGAAAATACCGATGAAGTGACGAAGCGCTTAATGGAAATGCTGTAAAGGGGTCACATACCATGTTAGTGGAACTCTCCATTCGTAATTTTGCCATTATCAAATCGGTAACGGTGTCTTTTCAAAAAGGGCTGAATATCTTAACCGGTGAAACAGGAGCAGGGAAATCCATCATCATCGATGCGCTGGGTCTCTTGCTGGGAGGAAGGGCATCAGCCGACTTTGTCCGTTATGGAGAAACACGGGCAGAGGTCGAAGGATTGTTTGAGCTGCCAGCGCTTCATCCGGCTTTAGCCGTGTGCGAGAGTGTTGGTGTCCAAGTCGAGCAGGATGGCATGCTGGTCGTGAGAAGGGATATATCCAATCAGGGCAAAAGCATCATTCGCCTGAATGGACAGTTGGTCACCCTTGCCATGCTGCGCGAGCTGGGACCGTGGCTGGTTACCGTACACGGACAGCACGATACGCATATGCTGATGCAGTCGGACAAGCATATCAACTGGCTGGATGCATACGGGGAGTCGGCGCTGGGAGCTGCGAAGGCAGAGTATACAAAGCTGTACACGGCTTTTCGCAAAACCAAACAGGACTTGGAACGGATGGCCAGAAATGAACGAGAGCTTGTTCAACGTATCGATCTGCTGGAATATCAGCTCAACGAGATTGAGTCGGCCCAGCTTTCCCCTGGAGAAGATGACAAGCTGCAGCAGCAGCGAAAAAAATGGATGAACATTGAGAAGGTTTATTCATCCATGCAGGACGCGTATCGTTCCCTGTATGGAGATCAAAAAGGGATGGACTGGCTTGGTCACGCCATGGGCGAGCTAGAACGCGTGGTTGGCTACGAAGAACAGCTTGGACCCATTTTGGAATCCGTCCAGAGCGCGTACTACCAGATTGAAGACGTGGTACATCAGCTGCGACATTTGTCGTATCAGATGGACTTCGAACCAGCTCAACTGGCAGAGGTCGAAAGTCGGCTGGATCAAATTCAATCGCTAAAACGAAAGTATGGCAAAAGTGTAGATGATATTTTGGAGTATGCCGCGACGATTCAGGACGAGCTGGATGACATGCACCACTATGAAGATCGTCTCCAGCAGGTTCAGGAGCGGCTGACAGAGCTTGCAGCGGACTTGGCTGTAGAAGCTATGGAGCTGTCAGTCATCCGCCAGGAGTGTGCGCAAAAGCTGGCTGTCGAAATCGAGCAGCAGCTAAAAGAGCTGCACATGGAACGAGCTCGTTTCGCGATTGATGTCCGACAAACACCGGATGAGGATGGTGTCGAGATTGAGGGCATCAAGCGGCAGGTTGACGCTAACGGGATGGATCAGATCGAGTTTCTCATCTCTCCCAACCCCGGCGAGCCCCTGCGTCCGCTGGCCAAAATCGCATCCGGTGGCGAGCTTTCCCGTGTGATGCTGGCGATCAAGGCCATTCTCGCAGGGACAGATCAGGTCGAGACCTTGATCTTTGATGAAGTGGATACGGGAGTCAGCGGGAGAGCGGCCCAAGCGATTGCAGAGAAGCTGGCCCGTGTTGCCGGTCAGCGGCAGGTCCTCTGCATTACGCACCTGCCTCAGGTTGCTTCCATGGCAGACGCTCATTTTCTCATTCGAAAGGAAATGAGTAACCACGAAACGATGACGTTGGTAACAAGGCTGTCAGATGACGAGCGCGTGATTGAGCTTGCTCGCATGCTGAGCGGTGCGGAAGTTACGACGAAAACAGAAGAGCATGCTCGTGAAATGATCGAGCTTGGACGCGAAAGAAAGACTGCTACCTGACAGAAGGGTAGCAGTCTTTTTTTCCTGACATAATCCGCTTCCTCGGAGGCAACATTAAAGGTACACAAGGTGGAGGTGTCACATAGGTGTAGGTAGGGAACGGTAGGAGTGATTGCTGGTGATCCGACAGAACAAAAGAAAATGGATGGGAAGTTTCCTTCTCCTCATCACGGCCCTCGTCGTGAGTTCCACCCCGTTCCGCGATCTGTCGTCCTTTCCTCACGAATTGCGAGTGATGGAAGGATCCCTCGAACAGTTGCGCGTCTCCGTGCCAGTAATGGGCACTCTTGTCAACAGCAACCCCGACATTTTGCACGTCAATGGGACGCAGGCGCGTGAAGTGTCCGTTGATTTGAGCAAGCCGATGTCCGTCGAGCCTCGTCGGGCAGGTGAAGCCCAATTGCAGGTGAAGTGGCGGAATATCCCCCTGACAGCCGTCAAAGTGAACGTCCTGCCTGATTTGCGTTTGTATCCGGGCGGGCAGTCGATTGGCGTCAAGCTTCAAACAGCGGGTGTTCTCGTCGTGGGCCATCATTTGGTGGATGATGGCAAATCCAAATTCTCACCTGGAGAGCAGTCTGGCATACACGTAGGAGACATGATTGTCAAAATGAATGATCTGTACATCAACGACATGAGCGATGTCAAAAAGATGATCAACGAGGCCGGAAAGAAGAATCATCCGGTGCAGCTCTTAGTCGTGCGTGGAAAAGAAAAGCTCAACCTCACTCTGCAGCCAGCCAAAGACAAAAAGGATAACGAGTACCGAATGGGTCTGTACATTCGCGATTCGGCAGCAGGAGTAGGAACGCTTACTTTTTATGATCCCCAATCAAAGGCATATGGTGCGTTGGGACATGTCATATCCGACGTGGATACTGGGCAGGCCATTGTCGTTGGGGACGGGCAGATCGTGCAAGCCAGTGTGACATCCATAGAAAAAGGACAGAGCGGCAATCCCGGTGAAAAGTTTGCTCGTTTTTACAACGAGAGTGAAGTGCTAGGTAACATCACCAAAAATACCCCTTTCGGCATTTTTGGAAAAATGAAGGACGAACCGAAAAGAAGCTTTTACGATGAGCCACTCCCTGTTGCTCTGGCAGAGCAGGTAGAAGAAGGCCCTGCCAAAATTTTGACCGTCGTAAACGGGCAAAAGGTAGAAGAGTTCGATATTGAGATCGCAAATGTGATCAAGCAGCATTTTCCTGCTACAAAAGGCATGATAATTAAAGTGACGGACAAACGTCTCCTGGAAAAAACGGGTGGCATTGTTCAGGGAATGAGCGGCAGCCCCATTATTCAAAAAGGAAAAATTGTGGGAGCAGTGACACATGTTTTTGTCAACGATCCAACCTCGGGCTATGGTTGTTACATCGAATGGATGCTGCGCGACGCCGGGGTCAATGTGCGCAACGCACCTGAGTCGGAGCAGCAATCCCCGATCGGCAAAGCAGCATGAAGACAGGGAGACGGGCCGTCACGCGAAAAAGCGAGACGGCTTTTTTCTCTTTCCGTCGAGAAGGTTCGGTCTATGGCAAATGAGCGTATTCTTTGTCGAAATATCAGTTAAATCGTTCAATCTTTCGTCATTGGCAGGAATGAATATCGGTTTGTCGAATTCCTTTAGTAGTGAAAAGATGGCTTGGACTTATTCTTATAAATCACCAACTTCTAAGATGCCACCTTCTTTCCAAAAGACCGTCCATTGTTAGGAGGAACGACTTTGAGCAAGATTGAAGTGTTGTTGGCAGATGATAACCGCGAATTCGTCAATCTGTTGGAAGAGTACATTAGTAGTCAGTATGATATGGAAGTCGTTGGCGTAGCGTACAACGGTAATGAGGTAGTTAGACTGCTCCAAGAACGTGTGCCCGATGTTTTAATTTTGGATATTATCATGCCTCATTTAGATGGTCTGGCTGTATTGGAACAAATTCAGGCCATGCGTTTGTCTCCACAGCCGAAAATCATCATGTTGACTGCATTCGGACAGGAAGAAATCACGAAAAAAGCGGTTGAGCTCGGAGCTGCCTACTACATCCTCAAACCATTTGACATGGAGGTTCTGGCCCAGCGAATTCGCCAAATGATTTCGTCAAAGCCATCATCCTTTGTCACCTCGGTAAAGCCGCAGTCTACCTTGCAGGTGAGAGGACGGAATCTGGACGCCAGCATCACCAGCATTATTCATGAGATCGGGGTTCCGGCTCATATCAAGGGCTATTTGTATTTGCGTGAAGCCATCACCATGGTGTACAACGATGTCGAGCTGCTAGGATCCATCACGAAAGTCCTGTACCCGGATATCGCGAAAAAGTTCAACACTACAGCAAGCCGCGTAGAGCGTGCAATCCGCCACGCGATCGAGGTCGCCTGGTCCCGCGGTAATCTGGATTCCATCTCCAGCTTGTTTGGCTATACCATTTCCAACACCAAGGCGAAGCCAACCAATAGCGAATTTATCGCGATGGTGGCAGACAAGCTGCGGATTGAGGCCAAGATTAGCTAAGGCTCTGTTAAAAGAGATCTCGTATTGACCCAAAGACATCCCTGTTCACAGGTTCAACCTACCATGAACGGGGTGTTTTTGTTGAACTTTCATGGATGGGGCAACAGACTAGCGGCGCAGGCATATAGGACGGGACCATGTTACATGGGCAAACGCCGGAAAAGAAGGGACATAAAAGTGTCAGAGATTGCAGAAACTAGTGCTTTAACCAGTAAGGTCCTAGCCCTTCATTTTACCCTTTTGGAGGTATTCCCGAATCCTTTTTCCTGGCATGCATGAGTTTAGACCAGTCCCCAAATGTGAGCAAACAGTTGAACCATCTGGATAACCATGTAAAATAGAATAGAAACTATACTGAATGAGGCGGGTGTACAAGTAATGCGTAACCTAGATGAGATCCTCGAATTCAACCGTCAATTTGTAGAAAACAAAGAATATGAAAAATATCAAACCACCAAATTTCCGGACAAGCGATTGGTTGTCTTGTCTTGCATGGACACACGTCTGGAAGAGCTGCTTCCGAAAGCCATGAACATGCGAAATGGAGACATCAAGCACGTCAAAAGTGCGGGGGCGATTGTCTCTCACCCTTTTGGAAGTATCATGCGCAGTATTTTGGTTGCGATTTATGAGCTGAATGCTGCGGAAGTCATGGTTGTCGGCCACTACGACTGCGGGATGAGCGTGATTGACAGTAGCCGCACCATGGAAAAAATGATGGATAAAGGCGTATCGGCTCAGACCTTCTCGACATTGCAGCACGCGGGAATCAACCTCAAGCAATGGCTGCGTGGATTTGATAATGTGAACGAGAGCGTGAAGAACAGCGTGGAAACGATCAAGAACCATCCACTGTTGCCAGAGAGCGTTGCGGTACACGGTCTCCTGATCGATCCGGTAACAGGAAGACTTGATGTCGTCGTGAACGGGTACGACAAGATTTAGGTGATGAGTGATCCCAAGATTTCTGCGATCACGCGCAAAACCTTTCTGCAAAAGCTCATGCATTGGGCAGGCCGACTGGTCGGTCTAGGTGTGGCGGCAGGGGTGTACAGCTATGGCTGGGAGCGGCATTGGATTGAAACAACAGAGGTAACGATCACGCTGCCGAAGCTGCCAGATGCGTTTCGCGGGACGAAGCTCGTGCATTTCAGTGACCTGCACTTGGGGCACTTCAGTGAGCCAAAAGACGTCCAGCATGTCGTGGACCTCATCATGAGCAAAAAACCTGACATGATCTGCTTTACAGGTGATCTGGTGGACGAGAGCACACGGTATCTTTCCGCTGTGCTGCCGATTCTCGGACAGCTGGAGGCCACGCTGGGTAAGTATGCGGTGCTAGGCAATCATGACTACCGTGCCAGACAGCAGCAGGTCATTCGCGATATGCTAAGCAGTGCAGGCTTTGAGGTCTTGGACAACCGCCACGTACGCGTGGATAGGCAAGGCAGCTCTCTGCATATGGCAGGCGTGGACGATGTCCTGTTTGGGGTACCTGATTTGGCGAGAGCGCTTGGGGATATTCCCACAGACGAGGCCGTGATCCTGCTGGCGCATGAGCCGGATTTTGCGGATGAGACGGCAGCTTATCCGGTCGGATTGCAGCTATCGGGGCACAGCCACGGGGGACAAGTTAGGCTCCCGTTAATTGGGGCCATATTGACCCCCAAGCTTTCCCAAAAATACGTACAAGGCCTGTACAAGGTAAAAGACACTTCGCTGCAGGTCTATACCTCAAGAGGGCTCGGAACGACGATATTGCCCATTCGCTTATTTTGCAGACCGGAAGTGACCGTCATCACACTACGTTAATAATTGTCTTTCATCCACTGGACGAATTGCTGAAAAGCTTCGTCCTCTTTTTTTGGGTGTAAATAGGCGATGAGGGTAGGGCGTACGAGCTCACCCTCCGCGATATCATGCGCGGCCAGCGATCCTGAGCAGAGCTCTTCTTGGATCGTTCTTTCTGGCAGCATCGTGATGCCTAGAGACTGCTCCACCATTTTTTTGACGGCACTGAAGCTGTCCAGCTCCATTATCGCATTCGGGAAAACACCGTGCTGAGCAAGAAACCGGTCGATTCTTTGACGGTAAGGGGCTGTATGATTGCCAAAGAGGATCATTTCTTCGGTTCCCCATTCAGGAAAGCCGGGAAACCCTTTTGCCCAAGGGTGGGTAGGCGAAGTGACGAGCAAAATTCGGTCACTTGGCAAGAACTCCTGGTAAATATGTGGGTGATACATCTCGCTCCCAAGAAACGCGATATCGGCTGTTCCGGTCAGCAAGGCATTGAGCGATTCCTCGTATAAAGTGGAGCGCACGTAACAGGTAAATTGGGGATTTGCCGCTCGATACTGCCCGATGAGACGGGGGAGCTCGTAGGCCACAAAAGCTTTGCCTGCGACGATCGTCATAGATTGGCGCTGTTCTTTTTGCTCGGTAAAGGCTCTCATTTGCTCCACAATACTGGCGGCGATGGGCAGCAAACGACGCCCTTCTGCTGTCAGGGATACGCCGGAAGCAGTCCGCACGAATAGCGCAGTAGAAATTTGGCGTTCCAACTGCTTGAGCCGATGGGTGACCGTCGATTGGGCGAGGAACAGGGCTTGTGCTGCACGATTGATCGACCCATGCCGGGCGATGGTCAAAAATATCTCTAAACTCTCCTTGTCCATCTCGTCTTTCACTCCTTAGCGAATTTTTCGATATCTAGTTATCAATATTCTATAACAAAGTAGGAGTTTTTTGGAATAAGATAGTGGCAGGAGGTGTTCTTCATGATCAATAAGGATGATGTGAAAAAGGCCGTTCAAGCTCAATTTGGAAGAAACGCCGAAAAATATGTTCAAAGCGAAAGCCATGCAAAAGGTGACGATCTAGACCTCTTGGTAGACTGGCTGCAGCCGAAAACGGACTGGATCGTTCTCGATATTGCAACGGGTGGCGGTCATGTGGCGAGAAAGCTGTCTGTCCATACGGAGCTTGTTGTGGCAACTGATTTGACGAGAATGATGCTGGAAGCGGCGAGACGGGCCAATATCGAAGCAGGTGCTGGCCCCATTCAATACGTGCAGGCAGATGCGGAAGCCCTTCCGTTTTTGGATGAGTCCTTTGATGCAGTCACTTGCCGGATCGCTGCGCATCACTTCCCGGACCCGGAAGCGTTTGTCCGCGAGGTAAGCCGAGTATTGCGTCCAGGGGGAAGCTTCCTTTTGATCGACAACGTCGTTTCGGATGATCCTGACCTCGCAGCGTTTTTCAATCATATCGAAAAACTGCGTGACCCGAGTCATGTACGGTGCTTGGCTGTGAAAGAGTGGATCGATTTGTTCACCCAGTATGGATTGGTCGGAAAAATGCAAAGGCATCGGGTCAAGAGAAAAGATTTCAAGCAGTGGGTAACCAGGACTGCGGAATCCAAAGAACAGGAAGAAGCTGTAGAGAATGCGCTGCTTCAGGCGAGCGATAAACAAAAAGCCTATTTGGAAATGCTGGTGGAGGATGGCCGCGTACGAACGCATCAGATCGAAGAGTGGATGGTTCTCTGCCGCAAAGAGAGAGGAGATTTGTAGAGATGGGAAACGAGTTTACATGGATGGGTTTTGATCACGTTCAATTAGCGGCACCGGTTGGCTGTGAAGAGGAAGCTCGCCGTTTCTTTGGGGACCTGCTGGGAATGACAGAGGTGCCCAAACCCGAGAAGCTGAAAGTTCGCGGCGGGGTATGGTTTCAGTGTGGTCCTCAGATGATTCACATTGGAGTAGAAGCAGCCTTTCAACCGGCAAAAAAAGCCCATCCTGCATTTTTGGTCGGGAATATCGAACGTTTGATGGCGCATTTGCAAGAAAGCGGCATTCCGCTACGAGTCGATGACGAAATTCCAGGGGTGATCCGATTCTTTACGGAAGATCCGTTCGGAAACCGATTGGAGTTTATGGAGGGGAAATGAGATGGGGATGGATTTTCATGCGGAAGAAAATCAAAGCTCATACATAGGTCGGACCGCCGATGAATCCTGGAGACAGGCGATGAAAGCGATTGTTCAACCGGAGGGCAAGCGTGTAATCGATATCGGCTGCGGAGGAGGGATCTACAGCAAAGCGTGGGTGGAGATGGGAGCTGCTTTAGTGATTGGTGCCGACTTCTCCGAGGTGATGTTGAAAGCAGCGTGGGAGAATTGTCATCAGGACCCCCACATAAAATTGATTCGTAGGGCAGCTCACGCGACAGGGCTGGATAGCGGAAGTATGGATATCGTCTTTGCCCGGGCGTTGATTCACCATCTACCTGAGCTCGATCCCTTTATGGAGGAAGCGTATCGCTTGCTCGCGCCGGGAGGCCTGTGTATCATCCAGGACAGGACCATGACGGATGTTCTCATGCCAGCATCTCCTACCCATTTTCGTGGCTATTTCCTAGAAAAGTTTCCGCAGCTGCTGGCAAAAGAGGCCATACGGCGACCGGAAGATCAGGCAGTGCGTGAAGCGCTGCAAAAAAACGGTTTTGAGCAGGTTGCGGCCACTTCTCTTTGGGAAGTCAGAAGAAGGTATGAGCGATGGGAGGAGCTGGAACAGGATCTGCTTGCGCGGACGGGGCGCTCGATCCTGCATGAGCTCTCAGATGAAGAGCTGCAAATACTAGTCAACTATATCGGAGAAAAAGTAGCGCATGAGACCAGCATAGAGGAGCAAGACCACTGGACGATATGGATAGGCATAAAGAAATAAGGCATAATAGACAAGAAATCATTCTCTAATTGTGAAATCGTTTGTCACAAATTTGGATATGCTTGTCTCATTATTGATGAAGCTTTATAATGAAATTGCCATTGTATTCCGGTTCGCGTCATCTTGGTAAAGGAGTTGTCGTACTTATGAAAGTGGTTTTGTTTGATTTACTCATGTTTATCTTCACGATTTTCATCGCTTGGGGCTGTGTTAGCTCTCTCAAAGCGAAAAACAAGTTTGCGATCGGCTTCGGGGTTGTTTCTTTGCTCGTCTTCCTTTTTGCCGACGGTCTGATTATTTATTACGCAACTAAAGGCGCGTAATAACTTCAAACATGATTGAGGAGAGGCTGTGCACCCTTGCGCAGCCTCTTTTTCGTGCCTATAAATATCAAGCGTTCACGCATGAGCAGAGGGAATTTTTAGCATACTAGGTTCGGAGGTGGAGCAGGTGATCAAGCGAAAAAAGCCTGGTACCTTTTCGAGCGAGGCAGTCGTCCTGGCAGATCGCAAGACAAAGCAGCTGTGCAAACGACTGGGCTCCGAACATATTGCACTCATTGATCATGCAGACGTAGATGAGATGGCGGCCGGTTCTTTATTGGACACCGGAGTGCAGACAGTTATCAATTTGTCTCCTTATATGACAGGGCAATACCCGGCAGAGGGTGCTCGCCGGCTACTGGCAGCAGGTGTACGGCTCTATGAAATCCCCGCCAATTACGATAACCCCGCAATGATTGATCAACTGAATGGCTGCCAGGCTTCCCTGACGAACAGCCAGCTGCACTTCTTTACGACACAAGGCGTGGAGACGATCATTCCGCTCCAAATGGTCACCGCCGAGCATATCCAAGCGAAGTGGACGGAGGCAAACGTCACACTGGATGAAACGCTTTCCTTATTTATTGACAATACACTCCAATATGCCAGTCGGGAAAAGGACCTGTTCCTCAAACCTTTGTGCCAGCTGGATTTACGTACCCGAATGGAGAATCGGCATGTAGTGGTGGTAGTTCGCGGCAAGCACTACCGTGAAGATCTGCAAACACTTCACGCGTACATCCGAGAATACCGACCGATTCTAATCGGAGTGGACGGCGGCGCAGACGCATTAATCCAGGCCGGATACATCCCTGATCTGATTGTAGGAGATATGGACAGCATCTCTGACAAAGCGCTGATGTGCGGCGCCGAGATCGTGGTTCATGCCTTCTCAGACGGAAGGGCACCGGGTAGGTGGAGGGTCAGCGACCTTGGACTGGACTATCACTTGTTGCCTGCACCTGGCACGAGTGAAGACGTCGCCATGCTATTGGCTTATGAAAATAACGCAGAGCTGATCGTAACGATCGGTACGCATACCAACATGATCGATTTTCTCGAGAAAGGGCGCAAGGGGATGGCTAGCACCTTGCTCGTACGCACGAAAATTGGAACGAAGCTGATCGATGCCAAGGGTGTCAATCAGCTCTATCAGCCACGCTGGTCGTGGAAGCTGTGGGGATGGTGTATCGCTGCGATGCTGACACCCATTACCGCCGCGCTTATGATCAATCCAGTTGCTAGGCACGTTGCGCAAATGCTGTGGACGCAATGGCGGACTTGGGCTTTTTAGGAGGCAATTCATTGATACACTTTCGATATCATTTGCTATCTCTCACGGCCGTTTTTTTTGCGCTGGGGGTAGGAATCCTTTTAGGAGGAACGGCTGGTCATGCCTGGTTCGCGGTGGGGGAACAAGAAGTGCTGGCGAAAATGGAGGCCAAATACGATCGGGCGCTCAAAAGCAACAATGAGCTGAAGCAGCAAATGAACCAACTGCTCAGTGAGGTCGAGCGAAGCAATGAGGAAGTCATTCATTTGATGGCGATGCGGTATTCGTCTGATCTTTCCGGGAGCAAGGTATTCGTTTGGCACGAGCCTGAGCTGAAGCTGGAGCCGATCAAACGGCTGCTGCGAACAGTTGGTGTGGATGTTCTGCCATATGCGGAAGGTCGTGCTCTCTCTGATGGCCTGCTCCTGGTGTTTGCTCATGAGGAACCCTCGTGGCTGGAAAGCTTGCCAGGACCCCGGCATTGGCTGCAGCTCGAGCAAGTACCTGATTCTCCTGCCAAGCAGTGGGCATTGCTGGAGAAAGTCCAAAAATTGCTGACGGAGATGAGGGTGGAACGTGAAAAAAGTTAGTGTCGTCATTCCCGCATACAACGAAGCGGACGCGATCGGAGCCACGCTTCGTGCCATTCGCGAGCGCTTTTTTTGCGATGAGCTGATCGTCGTTGATGATGGCAGCAAGGACGGGACCGGAGAGCTGGCAAAAAAATGGGCTGATCTGGTCATCCAGCTTCCCGGAAATCGTGGAAAGGGCGCCGCCTTGCAGACGGGCTGGCAGCATGCAAAAGGAGAGGTTGTCCTATTTCTGGATGGGGACCTGCGCGAAAGTGCCGCTGAAGCCGCGCACTTGCTTTTACCGGTCCAAGAAGATGCTTGTGACATGGCTGTAGCTGTTCTCCCGCCACCAAAAACAAAGGGGGGAATGGGCCTGGCGAAAGGATTGGCTCATCACGGCATTCGCATGCTTACTGGTTTCGAGACGCTAGCCCCTTTATCAGGACAAAGAGCCGTGCGCAAAGAAGTTTTGGATCAGCTAGGAAAACTGGACAAAGGATTTGGCGTAGAGGTTGGTTTGACAGTGGATGCTCTGCGGGCGGGCTATCGGGTGATGGAAGTGCCCGTACGGTTTTCCCATCGGGAGACCGGCAATGACATGGCTGGCTTTTGTCATCGTGGAAAAGAGTTTATCGCGATCAGCCGGACCCTTTGTCGAAAATGGTGGGAGGGACATGCATGGGCACGGAATGGCTGATAGCAGCGGCAATCGGGTTGCTTCTCCCTGTTGGAATCCACCGACGGCTTCTCGTAACCGTACGTAAAAGATTTCGTAAGCGGGGCATGCACCGGGTGAACTACCAGGGAGTGGAAGTGGTGACTGCTGGGGGTGTCATGCTCGTCATCTCCACGGCTGCTGCCCTGCTCGGAATGCTGGTGGTAATCGGGATCGGCTCGAAGGAGTCGTGGGTCTGGAAAGAAGGGGCGTTAATGGGAGCGGGAATGCTGGCCATTGCTTTCTGGGGCTGGCAGGATGACTGCTCCGTGGACAAGCAGGCAAAAGGATTTCGGGGCCACTTCGGTACGCTTTGGCGCGAGAGACGTATGACGAGCGGTTTGTGGAAAGTATGGGGTGCAGGGAGTACCGCCATTGTTTTGGCCTTGGCCCTTGGACCCGCAAACTTGTGGTCGGGCCTGCTAACCGCCTGCTTGCTAGCCAGCGCTGCCAATGTCCTCAATCTGTTTGACTTGCGGCCGGTCAGGGCAATCAAAGTCTTTTGGTTGCTGGAGGCGGTGGCGATCACAATCTGTTACTGTACGAGTGACCTGTCAAGCTTTTTCAAGCATGGCATTTGGCAGCTGCCCATGCTGGCTGCGACTTGCATGCTTTTCCGTCACGATGCAGGGGCACGCGTTATGCTCGGCGACACCGGTTCCAATACGCTCGGCTTTGTTGTCGGGTTTGCGTTCGCCGCTGGGACTCCACTGATCGTTCAGCTTATGATTTTCCTGCTGTTTGTCGGCGTACATATAGTGGCTGAGTTCTTTTCGATATCGAAGCTCATCGAGAGCAGCAGCTGGCTCACACGGATTGATCGATGGGGGAGATCAGCAGAGCCTTAAAAAACAGAAGAACCAGGCTGTCCATAGCCTGGTCTACTCGTCTTCGTCTGGCTCCGGTATCATGAAGCGCGGCTGCACACGATTTTTCTTGCGCTCGTGGTGCAGGATAAAGCCTGCGATAAACAAAACGGGGATGACAAAGCATAAAATACCTGCAATCAGCTTTCCCCACAAGAAGCTTACCTCGGGGGAGATGGAGTAAAAAAACGCATCCCGAATCAGCTTGATTCCGTACATCGCTATGGCAGCAGGAATCACCATGATCAGAAGTGCGATCATCTTCTGTACGACCAAGGGTGTTTCACACCTTTCCTTCTCTTCCCACTCATCATATCGAATGAGGTCTTGCTTGTCCATAAGCGGCGTGCAGTGAACGAGCGCACGCTAGACAACTACGCCTGTCCTTCACCGAACCATTGGAGTACAATGGTAACGAGTACGATTGCGAAAAGTGAGGGGGCACACATGCACAAGCTGCTCATCGTTGGTGCCGGACGGGGTGGAAGCGCACTTTTGCGCATGCTGAATCAAATGGATCGCATTGAAATCGTAGCTGTTGTCGACCATCGACCAGACGCCCCGGGTCTCGCGCTGGCGCGTTCTTTTGGCATTCCGACCGATATTGACTACCGTCCGTATTTGGATGCTGATCTGGACGTGATCCTGGAAGCGACAGGCGATCTGGGCGAATATAAGCACTTGCGTCATCTCAAGCAGGAAAAGACCGTACTGATCCCCGGCACGTTTACCCGAATCGTGATGAAGCTCATCCGGGAGAGAGACAAGCTGATTAACGCCATGATGCAGAATGAGCGTGAGCGGGAAACGATGCTCGACTCCACGCACGATGCGATTATTGGTGTAAATCGACAGGGTGTCATTACCTTGTTCAACAAGGCAGCCGAAAGACTGATGGGGATTGAAGCCAGCAAAGTGCTGGGCACCGGGGTGACTGAGCGTATACCGAACACCCGGTTACATATCGTATTAGAGACGGGCTCACCCGAATTGAATCAGGAACAGATATTGCCCAATCAGACGCGAATCATTACCAATCGCGTGCCAGTCCGGAATGAACGGGGAGAAGTAGTCGGAGCCGTAGCGATCTTTCGCGACATTACGGAGATCATGGCTCTTGCGGAGGAAGTAACAGATTTGAAAGAGCTGCAAAGCATGCTTCAGGCAATCATCGACTCATCGGATGAGGCCATCTCCGTCGTGGATAAAAACGGGAACGGTCTACTGATCAACCCGGCTTACACCAGACTTACGGGTTTGACACAGGATGACATCATCGGAAAGCCGGCCACTGTCGATATTTCCGAAGGGGAAAGCATGCATATGCAGGTCCTGAAAACGAAAAAGGCAGTACGCGGTGTACCGATGAAAATTGGTCCAAAGCGCAAGGATGTCGTGGTGAATGTGGCTCCCGTGATGGTAGATGGAGAGCTGAAAGGCAGTGTCGGTGTCGTTCACGACGTGTCTGAGTTCAAGCGTCTGACGGAAGAACTGGAAAAAGCACGCCGCATTATTCGTACGTTGGAAGCAAAATATAGCTTTGCAGACATTATCGGGTACAGCGAGACCATGCGATTGGCCATCGAGCAAGCACAGAAAGCTGCTCTTACACCTGCCACGGTCTTGCTTCGAGGAGAATCGGGTACGGGGAAAGAGCTTTTTGCCCATGCCATTCATAACGGAAGTGAACGCAAGTATAAACAGTTCATTCGTGTCAATTGCGCTGCTATTTCCGAGAGTCTCCTGGAAAGCGAGCTGTTTGGCTATGAAGAAGGTGCCTTTACAGGTGCGCGCAGAGGCGGAAAGCGTGGACTTTTTGAAGAAGCGAGCGGCGGGACTATTTTTCTGGATGAAATCGGCGAGCTGTCCATGAACATGCAAGTCATGCTTTTGCGCGTCTTGCAGGAACGGGAAGTCGTACGTGTCGGGGGGACGAAGCCGGTCCCGATCGATGTGCGGGTCATTACCGCTACCCACGTCAATCTCGAGTCCGCGATTTCGGTCGGAAAGTTTCGCGAGGACCTGTACTACCGACTTCACGTCGTTCCGATTCAGATACCGCCACTGCGGCAGCGACTGGAGGACATCAAGCCGTTAGCCATGCACCTTTTACGCAAGTACAACCTGGAGTACGGTCGCAATGTAGAAGAAATCGACGAGCGAGCCTTGCAGCTGCTGCTTACCTATCATTGGCCAGGAAACGTGCGCGAGCTGGAAAATGTGCTGGGACGAGCGATGATCCATATGCGAATCAATGAGCGTGTGATCCTGCCAGAGCATTTGCCCCCTTTAGAGAGAAGGGCTGTCTCTCACAGAGAGGAACCAAGACCAAGCTTGCAGGCGACTGGAAAAACGCTGAAGGAAGCGATGGAAGAAGCAGAGAGCGAGCATATTTTGCGTGAGCTGAAAGCGGCCGGCGGAAACAGGACGCTGACAGCAAAACGTTTGGACATTTCCATTCGCAGTCTTTACTACAAGTTGGAGAAGCTAGAGAGTATGGGAATGATCGATCAAAGTAAGTGAGACGTCCGTGCAAGAAAATGCATGCAAAAAACTGCATGATCGTGCAAGAAACTGCACACTAGGCAAGCCGGAAGCCTACGCCTACACAGGCAAATAAAGCGCTTTCAAAACGTGGAATGAGTTGGCACGACTTTTGCATTAACATCTCGACGGGAAGTAATCCAAACGGATCCCATGTATTTCAGCCAAGAGCTACTATGATGACAACGATCGATACTAGGGAGGTTTCTTCATTGAACATCTTTGACTACATGCAAAAGTACGACTACGAGCAATTGGTATTCTGTCAGGACGAAAATTCCGGTTTGAAAGCCATTATTTGCATTCATGATACGACATTGGGTCCGGCACTAGGCGGTACACGGATGTGGCCGTACAAAACGGAAGAAGAGGCCATCATTGACGTGTTGCGCCTGGGACGCGGTATGACATACAAAAACGCTGCAGCCGGTCTTAACATCGGTGGCGGTAAGGCTGTCATCATCGGCGATCCTCGCCAGCACAAAAGCGAAGAACTTTTCCGTGCGTTTGGCCGTTACATTCAAGGCTTGAACGGACGTTATATTACAGCCGAGGATGTAGGAACCACGGTTGCCGACATGGACATGATCCATTTGGAAACAGATTACGTCACAGGGGTATCTCCGGCGTTTGGTTCCAGCGGTAATCCATCTCCGGTGACAGCTTACGGTGTGTATCGAGGTATGAAGGCAGCGGCTAAGCTGGCTTATGGAACAGACGATTTGTCCGGACGCGTAGTAGCGGTTCAAGGGGTAGGAAACGTAGCGTACAACCTTTGCCGTCACCTGCACGAAGAAGGCGCGCACCTGATCGTAACGGATATCAACGAAGAAAACGTAAATCGTGCCGTAAACGATTTTGGAGCCAAAGCTGTGGGCGTGAACGAAATCTTTGGTGTTGAATGCGACATCTTCTCTCCTTGCGCACTGGGAGCGATCATCAATGACGATACGATTCCTCTCTTGAAAGCAAAAGTAATTGCAGGCGCGGCTAACAACCAGCTGAAGGAAGAACGCCACGGTGACCAGATCCACGAAATGGGCCTCTTCTATGCACCAGACTACGTGATTAACGCAGGTGGCGTAATCAACGTGGCGGATGAGCTGCAAGGCTACAACCGCGAGCGCGCCCTGAAAAAAGTAGAGACCATCTACGACAACATCCTGAAAGTATTCGAAATCGCTGAGCGCGATGGCATGGCTTCTTACCAGGCTGCTGACCGTATGGCCGAAGAACGAATCGCCAGCGTAGCAAAATCCCGTAATACTTTTCTGCAAAACGGCAAGACTGTTTATCATCGCTAAGTAACACGATGATCCCCTTTCCCCTGATCGTTGCCCATCATGCGGTCAGGGGGTACATATGCTTTGTTCTTTGAATATTCATAAACGCCGAAAACGTGGGTGACCCCACTGGTAATGTAAGGAGCCAGAGGCGGCTTTTTCGATAGCGGTTTTTCCCTACGAAAGGAGAGTTCAGATTATGTCTCAGGAGTTTGATCTGGTTGTTTTGGGCGGTGGAACGGGAGGGTACGTGGCAGCGATTCGCGCCTCCCAGCTCGGGATGAAAGTAGCGATCGTCGAAAAGGAAAAGCTCGGCGGAACCTGCCTGCACCGTGGGTGTATCCCCTCCAAAGCGCTTTTGCGCAGTGCAGAAGTATACGCCACCCTCAAAGAAAGCGATAAATTCGGGGTAATTGCCGGTGAAGTCGGCTACGATTTTTCTAAGATTCAGGATCGTAAGCAAGGAATCATCGAGCAGCTGCACAAAGGCATTCAATATTTGATGAAAAAAGGCAGCATCACTATTTTTGAAGGCTTTGGACGGGTAATGGGACCGTCGATCTTTTCCCCTCAAGCGGGTGCTGTTCGGATCGAAAAGGAGAATGGGGATCAGGAGATGATCGTTCCTCGCTTCTTGCTGCTTGCGACAGGCTCACGTCCTCGTACGTTGCCAGGACTGGTTATCGACGGGTCCTATGTAGTAACAAGTGATGAAGCCCTGCAGTGGGAGCAGCTGCCAGAATCCGTTGTTATCGTAGGCGGTGGAGTGATCGGGATCGAGTGGGCATCTATGCTGAACGATTTCGGAGTAGCGGTCACCGTGGTTGAGTATGCCGATCGCATTCTGCCTCTGGAAGATGAGGAAGTCAGCAAGGAAATGGCACGTCTGCTGAAAAAGCGCAAAGTAAACATCGTGACCTCTGCCAAGGTTTTGCCTGAATCTCTGGAAAAGGGAGAAGGGCGCGTCATGATCCAAGCGGAAACGGCTGGAGGCGTGCAATCCTTTGAAGCACAAAAAATCCTCGTTTCCGTGGGTCGCCAGGCAAATGTAGAAAATTTGGGACTGGAAGCGACAGAGATCAAGGTCGAGCGTGGCGCTGTCGTTGTCAACGAGCATTTTCAAACAGCGGAATCGCATATTTATGCCATTGGCGACGTGATCGGCGGGCTCCAACTGGCTCACGTAGCATCCCATGAAGGCATTTTGGCAGTTGAGCATATGGCTGGTCAAAATCCTCATCCCATGGACTATACAAAAGTACCGAAATGCACTTACAGCCGCCCGGAAGTGGCAAACGTCGGCTTGACGGAAAAAGAAGCGAAGGAAAAAGGCTTTGAGGTAAAAGTGGGCAAATTCAGCTTCAAGCCGCTGGGGAAAGCAATCATTTATGGAGAAAACGATGGCTTTGTCAAGGTTGTCGTGGATGCCAAAACAAATGATCTGCTTGGTGTGCACATGATCGGTCCGCATGTGACGGACATGATTTCGGAAGCGGGTCTCGCTCGCGTACTGGATGCGACCCCGTGGGAAATCGGCACGACCATCCATCCGCACCCGACGCTGTCTGAAGCCTTTATGGAAGCTGCTTTGGCAGTAGAAGGAAAAGCAATTCACAATTAGCGAGGAGGGCAAAAGGCGATGACTACGAAGCGACATGAACAAGTAGGTTTGACGGACGCACAAGTCCTTGACATGTACTATTACATGCTGTTGGCTCGTAAAATTGACGAGCGCCAATGGCTGTTGAATCGAGCGGGAAAAGTACCGTTTGTCATTTCATGCCAAGGTCAGGAGGCTGCACAGGTCGGTGCGGCTTTTGCCATGGAAACCGGCAAGGATTACTTGTGCCCGTATTATCGTGACCTGGGATTGGTCCTGGTATTCGGGCAAACAGCTCGCGATTGCATGCTGTCTGCATTCGCGAAAGTAGAGGATCCGAACAGCGGCGGTCGCCAAATGCCTGGACATTTTGGCGGGAAAAAATACAACATCCTGTCTGGCTCCAGCCCTGTTACGACACAGGTACCTCATGCAGTAGGCATGGCGCTGGCAGGTAGAATGCAGCAAAAAGACTTCGTCGTGTACGCGTCGTTCGGAGAAGGCTCCAGCAACCAGGGGGATTTCCACGAAGGGGCGAACTTCGCAGGCGTTCACAAGCTGCCGGTGATCTTTTTCTGTGAAAATAACAAATACGCGATCTCTGTTCCGCTGAAAAAGCAGCTGGCATGTGAAAGTGTAGCAGACCGCGCAATCGGTTACGGCTTCCCTGGGATCAGTGTAGATGGAAATGACCCGATCGAAGTCTACCGCGTAACGAAAGAAGCGGTAGAACGTGCGCGTCGCGGCGAAGGGCCAACATTGATCGAAGCGGTCATGTATCGTCTGGTTCCGCACTCCAGCGATGACGACGACCGTGTATACCGTACGCGTGAAGAAGTAGAGGAAGCGAAGAAAAAGGATCCGTTGATTGTCTTTGCTGCGTATCTGAGAGAGATTGGCTTGCTGGATGAAAATACGGAAGCAGATATGCTCGCTCGCGTACAGCTGGAAGTGGATGAGGCGACGGAATATGCGGAAAACGCGCCGTATCCTACACCAGAATCGACTCTGACACACGTATACGGGGAATAAGGGGGAATCCAGATGGCGGTCATCTCATTTATTGATGCGATTACGATGGCGATGCGTGAAGAAATGCGTCGCGATCCCAATGTATTTGTCCTCGGGGAAGACGTCGGCGTCCGCGGCGGTGTTTTTCGTGCAACCGTTGGATTGATTGAAGAGTTTGGCGAAGAGCGCGTGATTGACACACCTCTGGCGGAGTCTGCCATCGTCGGTGTGGGGATCGGTGCGGCAGCTTATGGCATGCGCCCAATTGCTGAAATTCAGTTTGCTGATTTTATCATGCCGGCTGTCAACCAGATCGTCAGTGAAGCGGCGAAAATGCGTTACCGCTCCAATAACGACTGGAATTGCCCGATCACGATTCGAGCTCCATTTGGTGGAGGCGTACACGGTGCCCTCTACCATTCGCAATCGGTAGAAGCGATGTTTACGAATATTCCAGGTCTGAAGGTAGTAGCGCCTTCTACGCCGTATGATGCAAAAGGCTTGCTCAAGGCAGCGATCCGCGACGAAGATCCAGTATTGTTCTTTGAGCACAAGCGCTGCTATCGCTTGATCAAGGGCGAAGTGCCCGATCACGATTACGTTCTGCCGATCGGCAAGGCAGATGTCAAGCGAGAGGGAAGCGACATTACCGTTATCTCCTACGGTCTGGCCTTGCATTTCTGCCTGCAGGCAGCTGAAAAGCTCGCGCAGGAAGGCATCAGTGCCCATGTGCTCGATTTGCGGACGCTCTACCCGCTGGATAAAGAGGCGATTGCAGAGGCGGCGTCGAAAACGGGGAAAGTTCTGATCGTACATGAGGACAACAAAGAAGGCGGCGTTGGCGGCGAAGTAGCAGCTATCATTGCCGAGCAGTGCCTGTTTGATCTCGATGCTCCGATTAAACGTCTGTGTGGTCCTGATGTACCGGCTATGCCGTACAGCCCGCCGATGGAAAAATTCTTTATGCTCAACCCGGATAAAGTATTGGAAGCGATGCGGGAGCTGGCCAACTATTAAGACGAGGAGGACCTAGGATCATGGCAACGAAAGTACTTATGCCCCAGCTCGGAGAGAGCGTGACCGAGGGCACCATCAGCAAATGGCTCGTCAAAGTGGGCGACACGGTGAAGAAGTACGATTCTCTGGCAGAAGTCACTACAGATAAAGTAAATGCGGAAGTCCCATCCACGGTGTCTGGTCGCGTAACAGAAATTGTGGTACCAGAAGGGGAAACCGTGGCGATCGGCACACTTATTCTTTATATAGAAGAAAGCGGGGAAGCGGGAGAGACTCAAGCAGCTCCTGCAGCCTCCGCAGCTCCTGCCGTTCCAGTTGCAGCAGTGGCTGTCACGCAGCAAGCTGCTCCAAGACTGACAACGGCTCCAGAAGGCGGCAAGCAGCGCTACTCTCCTGCAGTCATGGTATTGTCGCAAGAGCATGGAATCGATCTCTCCCGCGTAGTGGGCACGGGTGCAGGTGGACGGGTGACGAGAAAAGACGTGCAGGCTATTATCGATGCAGGTGGTCAAAAGCCGGCAGAAGTCGCACAAGAGCCGGTGGTTGCACAAACGCCATCAACTCCTGCGCCAACAGCAGCCCCTGCAGCAGCTAGTGCACCTGTCGCACATACTTCGGCACCGGCTGAAATTCCGGTAGCGAGTGGGGATCAGGTCATTCCAGTTTCCTCGATCCGTCGTACGATTGCGAACCGCATGGTGCAAAGCAAGCACGAGGCACCACATGCCTGGACGATGGTTGAAGTGGACGTTACCAACCTCGTAAACTTCCGCAATCAAGCAAAAGGGGAGTTCACTCGCAAAGAAGGTATCAACCTCACGTTCCTGCCGTTCTTTATCAAGGCAGTCGTTGAAGCGCTGAAAGAATATCCGATGATCAACTCTACCTGGGCAGGGGATAAGATCATCGTGAAGAAAAACATCAACATTTCCATCGCCGTATCAACAGATGACGCGCTGTACGTTCCGGTCATCAAGGATGCGGACCAGAAGTCCATTTTGGGAATCGCGAAAGCAGTCGATGACCTGGCAGCAAGGACTCGCGCAGGCAAGCTTACCATGGACGATATGACAGGTGGCACCTTCACGGTAAACAACACCGGCTCATTCGGCTCCATTCAGTCTCAGCCGATCATCAACTCGCCGCAAGCCGCTATTCTCAGTGTGGAGTCTATCGTGAAACGTCCGGTTGTCATCAACGACATGATTGCTATCCGCTCGATGGTCAATCTGTGCATGTCACTGGACCACCGGGTGCTGGACGGCCTGATTTGCGGCCGCTTCCTGCAAAGCGTCAAGCAAAAGCTCGAAAGCATCGGACCGGATACAAAACTGTACTAAGGAATAGGCCAGACGCTTTCACAGGTCTGGTTTTTCTCTGCCCAGCTTTTTCAGGCAGAAAAATAAAGTTGGCCTGCAGCCGCAAACGGATGTAACTTTTTGCCGAACCCTTGCGTCTTAGCAAATGTAAGCAAGAAGTCTATCATTTTCCGGAGAATTGATTTCCTCGATTAAGCATTTATGGTAAACTGATAGCGAACTGCTAGAGAAACATTTCCTGATTTTGGGCAAATATGGGAGGAAAAACATGGAGAAGAGTAAAAAAGCACTGCCGATCGTACTCGCATCTGCACTGGCAGCTACCCCTTTGGTTGCAGTGCCGCAGCAGGCACATGCATTAACAAGTGTGTCGATTACAGCTGATGATGAAGAAGCTGGTGAAACGACTGACTACGATATCGAATTTACCACTGGAGATTTTATTGATTCTGGTGATAAAATTTACGTCAAATTTGATAAAGATTTTGACTTGGATGACGTTGATGAAGATTCCATCGACGCCGATTTTGATATTGATGGTGTAAAAGTAACCAGCGGCAATGTCGTTGAGATCACTGTCGATGAAGATATCGAAGATGATGAAGATCTCTCCTTCACGATTTCGGATGTCGTCAATCCAGACGATGAAGATACCTATAAGATCGGCGTGAAAACGACGAATGAAACCACCTATAAGTACGATGAAATTGACATCGAAGACGGCGGCAGCAGCAGCAGCTCCGACGATGAGTTCAATGTAGACCTCAGCAGTACAGTAGCTGGCGAAAAAGTATCGCTGGAGCTCGGGGATTTTGACCTCGACGGCAAGGATGAGCTGGAGACCGGCGAAACCATCACGGTCATTTTCCCAGATGAAGACATGCTTCCGAGCAGCATTTCCAAAAGCGATGTAAAGGTGAATGGATATGCGGCAAAAGCGGTAGATGTTGATGGCGATGAAGTCTCGATTGACGTACCGAGTGGTGCAGACGGCGATGACTACATCAACCTAGAATTCTTGAAAGCGGCAGGTATCACAAACCCGGATACAGCTGATGATTACACTTTTACAGTCAAGTATGATGGAACTACATACGAGTCCGAATCCGTTGACATCACCAAATCGGGTTCTAGCAGCGCAGTTTCCGGCAACTACACGGTAAATCTGTCTGATCCAGCTGCAGGCGCTCGCTCCAGCTATATTTTCGAAGCTGACTTTGGTAAAGACCTGAAGGCAGATTCTGACCTGATCATCGAATTCCCTTCCGCTGATATGGTGCCGATGATTTTGAGCACCTCCGATTTCAGTGTGAATGGGAAAGAACCGAAAAAAGTAGGGGCAATCGGCAACAAAGTATACATCACGACTCCAACCAGCTTCAGCGCGGACAGTAATGTCAAGGTAGTTGTTTCGTATACAGCTTGGATTACCAATCCGAAAACAGCTGGCTCCTATACACTGAAAGCGACAGCCGCTGGAAAAACGATTACTTCCAAAGCGTTCACGATTGGCGGTTCTACCGTAAATCCGACAACGCCAACAAACCCTACTACACCAACGACACCGACAGCCCCGACGACTCCTGTCAATAACAGCACAGCGACCATCACGCTGACGACGACTGCTCTGAATCAGGCAACAGGTGTGAATGTGGCGATCAAGGGACTCGGCGTCGGTCTGGCAAAACAACGCGACTTTATCGAGCTTGTCTTCCCGGCAGGCTACAAAGTACCGGCTTACATCGCTCCGGCGAACATCACGGTAAACGGCGTTGCAGCGAACTATGTAGCCGTACGCGGTCAAAACGTTCTGGTGTATCCGTCCCAGGATATCCCGGCTGCAACAGCTGCCACTGTATCGATCACAGCTGCAGCGAACATTGTGAACCCAGCTGTGAAAAACGCGTACAGCATCAGCGTGTTTACTTCCGAAGAAAAAGGTCTGCAATTTGCTCGCGCTGTTGGAGTAGGAATGCCAGCACCGGTACAGCCTGCACAGCCTACTGCTCCAAAACCAACGACACCAGCTCCAACAACACCGACTCCAGCGCAGCCATCTGTAACGGTTCCTTCCAATGCAGCGCTGTTTAAAGTAAATGCAAAAACATTTACGCTGCATGGTAAATCGTATCCTCTTTCTCAAGCGCCATATTTGGCTGGAGGAAATACGACAATGGTTCCAGCGCAGTTCTTTAAAGAAGCTCTGGCTTTGACTACGCAGTGGAACAACCAAACCGTTGCGATTATCAGCGGTACGAAGGTGTTGAAATTCTCCGTTGGTTCCAACAAAGCGCGCGTAGGCAATACAGAAGTGACGCTGCCAACTCCAGTTGTACTGAAGGACGGCATGCCGATGATCCCAGTTCGTTTTGTAACGGATAATCTCGGCTACAAAGTAGGCTGGGATGCGAAAACATCCAGCGTATACGTTTACCGTTAAGAACAGGCAGCTTGTCTAAATCAAACCCCCCTTGCCAAGTTGGTCAAGACCCCATTTAGTGGACATTGAAAAAAGCCCTAGGCAGTATGCTGGCGTCGGTACTCTACCGGCGTCAGCTTTTTCAGTTTTCGTTGCGGCCGACTTTCGTTATAAAATTGGATATATTCTTCAATTCGTCTTTGTGCCTCATCCAGATTTCGGATATCATAAGGGTAGAGTCCTTCCGTTTTGAGATGCGAGAAGAAGCTCTCCATAGAGGCATTATCGTAACAATTGCCTCTCCTCGACATGCTGATTTGGGCGCCAACCGTAGGCAGCATGTCGTGGTAATCGTAGGACGTGTACTGGCATCCTTGGTCGCTATGAACGATCAGTCCAGTCACGTCTTTCGTCTTTTCAAAGGCTTTCGTAAAGGTTTGAAGGACGAGTTGTCTGTCATTTTTAACGTCCATGTGATAAGCCACGATCTCGTTATTGAATAAATCTTTAATGGCCGATACGTACAGCCAAGTATCTTTCACACGGTACTGCGTGATATCGGTTACCCACTTTTGATTGGGAGCCTGTGCTCTGAAATCACGCTGCAGTACATTCTCAGCAACTCGTCCTCCTTCAGATGAAGCATAATGATTACGATGCTTGCGACGAATTCGAGAACGGAGTCCCATTTCTTGCATCAAACGCAGAACCTTCTTATGATTGATCCACACTCCATGATCGTGCAGCAAAAACAATTGGATTTGTCGATATCCATATTTCCCATCATACTTCGTATACACACTCTGGATGAGATCTCTCACCGGTCTGTCTCGATCAACATTCTGTCGCTTTACATACGCATAGTATCCACTTCTTGAAACGCCAAACAGCTTGCAAAGTTCCGTGACGCTGTACTCGCCAACTGCTGCTTTTATGATGGAGTACTTCTGTGCTGCACCTCCCGCATCCAAATTTCCCAACACTTTTTTAGCATGTGATTCTCCCGCCTCAATTGTTGAACATATCGATCCTGGTCGATATACGCCTGGCGTCGACCTCGCTGATCGAGAAAGCCAAACTCTCCAAGTTGTTTATACTTTTTCATCCATTTCTTTACGCGGTCTTTATCTTGAATACCAAAGTGCTCGGTGATCTGCCGATAAGTCCACTTTTCCTCGAGATGTAAACGAATCGCCTCCATTTTCATGGATTCAGGATACGACTTATACTTCTGACCTTTCATTGCCATAAAAATACACCCCCTAGAATTACATCGGATTTCCCTAGGGGTTTTTCCAATGTCTATTCTAAGGGGTGCACTTCAAGTCGGAAGGGGGGGTTGATTATGTGTTCCTATTTGCTGGTTATTGAAAATAGAAAAACGTCGGAACAATCAGGGAGAGAACAAGAATGCCAATCAAAATTTTGGCGATCAAGGATTGCTTCATCTCGGTGATCCTCCTTTCTATCAGGGAAAAATACGGTATTTGGGGAAAATGACGGCTCTAGGCCCGAAAAGGTGTGCTAAAATGATGAGGAAAACAGTACAAGCTCCTTTCATTTTACCGAATCAAACAAGGTGTAGCAACAACCGTTGTCCACAAGAAGGACATCGTGATGAGCACCGGACTGATTGGGAAACCTGATTCCATAGAAAAGGATGAGTGCAGTGAAAGCACCGAACAAGATTGCCCATATCGGAATTGCTGTGAAAAGTCTGGATCATGTTCTTCCCTTTTATACGGAGCAGTTGGGTTTGAAGCTGCTCGGGAAAGAAGAGGTGGCGAGCGAGCAGGTACGAGTCGCCTTCTTGGAAATTGGGGAAAGTCGTATCGAGCTTTTGGAACCGCTTTCAGAGGAGAGCCCCATTGCGAAATTCATTGAAAAACGGGGAGAAGGGATCCATCATATCGCCCTGGATGTTGACGACGTCGAGATGCGTCTTGTGACTTTAAAAGAAAATGGTGTACCTTTGATCCACGAGAAACCTAAAGAAGGGGCTCACCAGGCGCAAATTGGATTTTTGCACCCGAAAGCGGCACAGGGCGTCTTGTATGAGCTTTGCCAATACCCGAAGGATGCTGCGCATTAAAGAGACAGCCTCGTACTTGAAAGATTGCGACGTTTTCATGGTAGAAAAAATTTTTTTGCGGTATACTGGAACTTGAGAATATGTACCAAAATCGGACAGTGATGTAGGAGGTTACAACAGTGATCAACCAAGAGCGTTTGCTAAACGAGTTTTTGGAGCTCGTACAAATCGACAGTGAAACAAAAAATGAAGCACAAGTGAACAAGGTGCTGAAAGAAAAACTGATCGACATGGGCTTTACTGTTCAAGAGGATGATGCAGCTGCGAAAACCGGCCACGGTGGAAACAACCTGATTGCTACTCTGGAAGGTACTGGAAACGGTCCGGCAATCTTGTTCAGCAGCCATATGGATACGGTTGTTCCTGGAAACGGTATCAAGCCGCAAATCCGCGATGGTTATGTTTACTCGGATGGCACCACAATCCTCGGTGCTGACGATAAAGCCGGAATCGCGGCGATCTTCGAAGGCATTCGCACCTTGAAAGAGCAAAATCTGTCTCATCCTACGATTCAGGTCGTCCTGACTGTCGGCGAAGAATCCGGGCTGGTGGGCTCCCGTGCCATGGATTCCAGCCTGCTGAAGGCGGAAATGGGCTTCATCCTCGACTCAGAAGGTCCTGTAGGTAAAATTACGGTTGCGGGTGCTGGACAGTACCGCATCGTGACTAAAATTCATGGGAAAGCAGCGCATGCAGGCGTGAACCCAGAGGATGGAATCAGTGCAATCTCTGTCGCAAGCAAAGCGATCTCCCGTATGCCGCTTGGACGTATTGATGCGGATACAACAGCAAATATCGGCCGTTTTGAAGGCGGAAAAGCATACAATATCGTTACGGATTATGTAGAAGTTTGGTCGGAAGCTCGCAGCTTGGTAATGGACAAGCTGGAAGCGCAAGTGAAGAAAATGACGACTGCTTTTGAAGAAGCGGCTGCCGAAATGGGTGCAACTGTTGAGAACGATGTCATCTTCATGTACCACGGCTACAAATTCAATGAAGATACGCCTGTCGTTCAAAAAGCGATTAACGCCGTAAAACGTGTGGACCGCAACCCTGAGCTGGTAGCAAGTGGCGGGGGCAGCGACGGTAACGTATTCAATGGCTACAATATCCCTAGCGTGAACTTTGCGATTGGGTATGAAGAAATTCATACGAAAAGCGAACGGATGCCAATTGCTGAGCTGAATAAGGCTGCAGAGCTCGTGCTCGCTGTCATCGAAGCGGTACAAGAATAAGATCGGTAGAAGAGAAGTCGGGATTCCCTTTGGGTGTCCCGGCTTTTTTTCGATAAATGATTGGGTCAAGCCCAACTCATCATACAATAGGGGAGAGAGCGGGAAGGGAGGGGATGTCGTGCTTCGTCTGGCTTTGGGGACAGTTGTGCGCGTGATCGAGGAGCGGCCAGGTTTTCAGTTGATCGGGCTTTGGATGGCAGAAACGGGGCTGCATGAGGAAGCCATGTCCTTTGCCCAGGAAGAGTACGTGCCAGGAGACAAAGTCATTGTCAATACGACGGCCATCCATTTAAAGCTGGGGACTGGGGGCTATCATGTGGTTGTGGGCAAAGCAGACCGCATGAACGAACGTGATCTATCACCCTCGCAATGGGGTCATATTATGAAAATGCGCTACTCGCCTTGGCAGCTGGCAGTCGATACCGTAGAAGAGCAAGCAAGCCCTCATCATGACCTGTTTCTCCGGGAAGATCTGTCTTTAGAAGGAACACCGGTGCTGATTGCAGAGCTGCATAGCCTGCTCCCTGCTTCGGTGGTAGCGTGGAAACATAAAAATCCGGAATCGAAAATTGTCTACGTCATGCCAGATGGCGCTTCTTTACCTATGGCGCTCAGCCGGCACGTCCATCAATTAAAGAGACAGGGATTTCTGGCTGCGACGATTACGACCGGACACGCTTGGGGGGGCGATCACGAGGCGGTCACCATCCACAGCGGGCTTTTGGCTGCACGGCATGTGGAAAAAGCAGATCTCATCATTTGTACACTTGGTCCTGGCGTGGCAGGAACGGGTACATCCTATGCCTTTTCGGGTATTCAATTGGCGGAAGTGATTCATGCGGTTTCCATCCTTGGTGGATTTCCGTTGATGATCCCGCGCATCAGCTTTGCAGATTCTCGTCAGCGTCATTATGGCATCAGCCATCATACACAAACTATTTTGCAGCGTTATGCCCTGCGTCCAGTCGTGCTGACCATGCCGATAATAGGCGATCATCGCGATTGCCTACTCGAACAGCAAGCAGCTACGCTGAAGAAGCTGGATAAGCACCTCCTAGTATGGGGAAAGGTACCGGGTGAGCATAGGCTTTCGTCGCTGGAGCAAGCGTACGGCTTGTCCTTTACGACGATGGGCAGAACCTGGGTGGAAGACCCTGTACCTTTTCAGACTGCCGTTCTAGCCATTGAATTATTGTGCAGCTGGCGTGAGGGGTTGGCGAAAGCATTTAGCGACGACCCGCATTGCTTCGGCGCTCCAGATACGCTTGCAGCGTTAGATCTTTTTTCGACCAGGACCGAAGCGCAGCCTTGATTTCCCAAGCTTTTCCTACCAGGCGCAACTGCTTTTCACTCACATAGGTTTTCATCACTGATCTCCTCCGCTACAATGAATGTGGACAAGCTTTATGTTCCCAACTTATGGTGGATCTCGAGCGTTTAGAACGAAGAAAAAGACAAAGGGAGGATTTCTCTTGAACAAGTATGAGCATCTCTACGAAAAAACGATTTCCAGTCAGCCCATTTACGATGGACGAATCATCAAAGTAAAGGTCGATGAGGTTCAGCTTCCAAACGGCAAGACAGCCAAACGGGAAATTGTGAACCATCAGGGGGCTGTGGCAGTGCTGCCATTGACAGATGACGGGAAAATGGTAGCTGTTCGGCAGTTTCGCAAGCCTTTGGAACAAACAATCGTGGAAATTCCGGCAGGGAAGCTGGAGCCAGGCGAAGAACCGCTCACCTGCGCAATCCGGGAATTGGAAGAAGAAACAGGCTATAAGGCAGAAAAAATGGAGCTGCTTAGCTCGTTTTATACCTCGCCAGGTTTTGCAGATGAGCTCTTGCATGTGTACATCGCGACCGGTTTGACAAAAGGGGAGAGCAGACCGGATGAAGACGAGTTTGTCGATGCTCTTGAGCTGTCGCTGGAAGAAGCGCACGAGCTGCACCGTACGGGAGAAATCCGTGACGCAAAGACGGTGGTAGCAATATTTGCATGGGAAAACAGGGTGCTGCGTTCCCGTGGTTAATAACGACCTGACTGAATACTTCTGTGACATGCACATTCATATCGGGGGCACGAGGAGTGGGAAGCCGGTCAAGATTACGGCATCGCGCCAGATGACGCTGACCAGCATATTGGAGGAGGCATCTGAGCGAAAAGGTATGGATGTCATAGGAATCATCGATGCCCATTCTCCTGAGGTGCAAGAGGAATTGATCGATCTGATCAAAAGTGGGATGGCGCTGGAGCATCGCGATGGAGGGATTCTTTACAAGGAAACGATGCTTATCCTCGGCTGCGAGGTTGAGATCAAGGAAGAAGCGCGCGGCGAAGCCCATTTCCTCGTGTACATGCCCTATTTGCGAGAAATGCAGTCGTTCACTACATGGCTCTCGGGCAGATGCAAAAATGTCACCCTGAGCTCCCAGCGGATACGAACCAGCTTGAACGAGCTGCAGTCCTATGTGGAGCAGGCAGGCGGCCTCGTTATACCTGCTCATATTTTCACACCGCATAAAGGACTCTATGGCAACTGCACCGATTCCATGGCAGAAGTGCTGGATTCCGCGAAAATATGGGCAGTTGAGCTGGGTCTTAGTGCCAACACGCAAATGGCTGATCAGCTGTCGGAGCTGGCAAACAAGACGTTTCTCACCAATTCAGATGCCCATTC
Organism: Brevibacillus centrosporus; assembly: GCF_046622605.1. Lineage (NCBI taxonomy): Bacteria > Bacillati > Bacillota > Bacilli > Caryophanales > Paenibacillaceae > Brevibacillus > Brevibacillus centrosporus. The sequence continues at coordinate 2,484,864 of NZ_CP176856.1, forward strand.
ACTCGGGAAAATTGGGCGAGAGTACCAGTCGATCCGTATGAAGGAGCGCTCCTATAGGGAATGGGAAAAAGCCATTCGACGGGAAAACGGCAGAGGAGTAAGCGTCAATTACGGCTTGCAGCCGCAGCTAGGAAAGTATCATCAGACAGCCTGCCACAGCTGCCAATCTCTGTTGCCGGCAGATGCTTTGGGTAGATGCCCGGAGTGCGGTCACAAACAGATTGTTCGTGGAGTAGCAGCACGGATTGAAGAGCTGGCTGATGTTCCGCTGGGCACTCATCCGGCCCATCGTCCACCTTACGTAGAACAGGTTCCGCTTGAATTCATCCCGGGAGTCGGGCCGAAGCTTTTACAAAAGCTATACGACGCCTTTGGAACGCAAATGAATGTCCTCCATCGCGTAAGTCGGAATGAGCTAGCGGTGGTCGCAGGCGAAAAAATTGCGGATTGGATTGACAAGGCAAGAGGCGGAAGGCTGTCGGTTCAAGCGGGTGGGGCAGGAACCTACGGACGGATTGTTGAAGACTGAGCAGGCATAGCATCAAGTTTGTCCGCATAAGCTTTACAGTAATCAGTGAAGCGGGAGGCGACGCAATGTGCGTTCACGAGTCGGACAAACTATCCAGGCGTATGCGAGAGATCATCAGTCGCTCTATTGGTTCACGATTGTCTTGTTTACCATGGGCATTATTTTTGGAGCCGTGCTGGTCAATTCCTTGCCGCTATCGCAAAAGCAGGAGCTGAACGGGTTCCTTCAATATTTCTTCAACAGCTTATCCACCCAAGGAATTCCGGAGACGACGACTCATTTTCAAGAAGCGTTTGGACACTATGCGAAAACCATCGGGATCATGTGGGTGCTGGGACTTTCGATTATTGGACTTCCGATGATTCTCCTCATGCTCTTCTTAAAAGGAGTTGTCGTCGGTTTCACAGTCGGCTTTCTGGTCAACCAGCTGCAATGGCACGGGGTCACGTTTGCTTTGCTAGGTGTGCTGCCGCAAAATTTGCTGGTTGTTCCTGCCCTTTTTATCGTAGGTGTGAGCGGAATTTCTTTTTCACTCCGTTTGATCAAAACGAGGTTGGTCAGCAAGCGAGATGTCATCATGCCTCATTTTGTCGGCTATACCGTGCTTGTGATTTGCATGCTGGCCGTGTTGACGATGGCAGCTCTGTTTGAGACGTTCGTATCACCGAGGCTCATGCAGATTGTCCTTAATTAAGAATAATTATCATGTAAGAACTTCTGCATTTGACTTATTCAAGTACCCTCTACTATAATAGGAACAGGTTTCATGCGAGCGGGGAGGGGCATTAATGTTGGAAGAAAAGTTAGAGAAAATTAAGCAGCAATTGCATTCACAAAACTACAAGTTGACACCACAGCGTGAAGCCACTGTTCGCGTCCTGTTGGAAAATGAAGAAGACCATCTGAGCGCGGAGGATGTCTACCTGTTGGTGAAGGATAAAGCGCCGGAAATCGGACTTGCAACCGTCTATCGGACCTTGGAGCTATTGAGTGAGCTGAAGATCCTGCACAAAATGAACTTCGGCGACGGCGTAGCTCGGTACGACCTGCGTGATGACAACGCAGCCTATCACCACCACCACTTGATATGCCTGAACTGCGGCTCTGTCGATGAAATATTTGAAGACTTGCTTGTCACAGCAGAGGAAAAAGTCAAGAATGTTTACAACTTTTACATTACCGATCACCGCTTGACCTTTTACGGTATCTGCAGTCGCTGCATTGATAAAGTAAATGTGGAAGACTTCAAATAAAGAAAACTTCTCTGGGAACGGAGAAGTTTTTTTCTTTTCTTTTGCGTACAGGATAATTTTTCTAATCTCGCCGATTTCTCTTGCATGTAATGGTCATCGTTCTCGCGTGGCATCATACAAAGGTAATAAGAGAGACTGGAGGCGATATGCCGATGATTATTGGGGTACCCAAAGAAATAAAAAACAATGAGAATCGTGTAGGCCTGACTCCGGCTGGGGTGAGCTCGTATAAACAGGCAGGGCATCGTGTCCTCGTGGAAATGCATGCCGGCATGGGCTCGGGCTTTGGGGATGAGGACTATCTGGCAGCGGGCGCCGAAATATTTGAGAAAGCAGCAGATGTGTGGAGTTATGCAGACATGATCTGCAAGGTAAAAGAGCCATTGCCAGACGAATATCCTTACTTTCGGGAAAATCAGATTCTGTTTACGTACTTGCATCTGGCGCCGGAAAAAGAGCTGACCAAACAGCTCATGGACAAAAAAGTAGTGGCCATCGCTTACGAGACGATTCAAACGGACGATCGTGCGCTTCCTCTACTCATGCCAATGAGCGAAGTTGCAGGCAGGATGTCAGTCCAGATCGGCGCGCAATTTTTGGAGAAGCCGCATGGGGGGAAAGGAATCTTACTCGGTGGAGTACCCGGAGTACCTCCAGGGAAAGTGGTTATTGTGGGTGGCGGGATCGTCGGTACCAACGCAGCGAAAATGGCGATCGGGTTGGGTGCAGACGTAACCATTCTGGATATCAATGCCAATCGGCTCAGGGAGCTGGACGACACGTTCCAAGGCAGGCTCCATACACTGATGTCCAACCACTACAATCTGGCGGAAGCTGTCAAGCATGCCGACCTCTTGATTGGCGCGGTTTTAATACCAGGAGCGCGTGCGCCGAGACTGGTGACGGAAGAGATGGTCAAGTCGATGTCGCCAGGTTCGGTGATTGTAGATGTAGCCATTGATCAAGGGGGCTCAATCGAGACGGTCGACCGCATCTCGACCCATAGCGATCCGACCTATGTCAAGCACGGCGTGGTTCACTATTCGGTAGCCAATATGCCAGGAGCAGTACCTCGCACCTCGACGATTGCGCTGTCCAATGTGACACTGCCATACGGTCTGTTGCTTGCCAACAAAGGCTATCGGGCTGCTATCTCCCAGCATCGTGCATTAGCTCGCGGAGTGAACGTCATTAACGGCCACATCGTGTATGAGGCTGTCGCCAAATCCTTGCAGCTGCCATACACACCGATGGATGATGTCTTGTCTGACATGCCGCTATAGCAGCGCATGCAGGTGTGGACAAGTGCATATAATGGTGAAAAAGCATAGGAGGGAGAGAGCATGCGGATTCCGTATCGACGCGTGATGGAAGCGCTGCGTTTTTTGCTGCTCTTCGTTACGTGTACCTTATTGTCTTACGGAATTATCACGATTTTGACCGACAAGCTGATGCCGGCCAATCCGTATGAGGAACCACATGGCAATGCGGTAAAAGTGGTAAAGCTATTGAACTCTCCAGAGACACAGGACTTGGAAGGATATTTTTCACGATTGCAGCTTTTTTATGAGACGGGCGAGTAACTTAGAAGAAGAAGTGTACCTGCGCATTTTTTTGTGAAAAAAGCAGGAGATTCTTCATTGGTGTGGAAAGCAATACAGGATACTTATCACCTGAAGGGGACAGCTTCATGGACAGTCTGATTGATCAATTTATCCATTTCCTGGCTGTAGAAAAAGGGCTATCGCGCAACACCCTGGAATCGTACCAGCGGGATATGGTAGCCTATACTACGTATTTGCAGGACCAAGGTATCACGCGCATTGAAGATTCCACGAGAACGCAAATCATTGGCTACCTGCTGGTGCTGCGGGAAAAGGGCAGAGCGACAGCGACACTCTCGAGGAACATGGCTTCCATACGTGCCTTTTATCAGTTTCTCGTTCGGGACAAATACATAGACAAGGACCCTTCTATCCATTTGGAAACCCCGAAGATTGAGAAGCGGCTGCCGAAGGTGCTATCGATTGAAGAAGTGGAGCGGTTGCTGGAAAGTCCTCCTGTGCATCATCCGGCCGGGTTGCGCGACAAGGCCATGCTTGAGCTTTTGTATGCTACAGGGATTCGGGTCTCTGAGCTGGTTAACCTTGATGCAGCTGATGTAAATCTCGATATGGGATTTGTGAAGTGCATGGGGAAAGGCTCGAAGGAACGGATTATTCCATTAGGCTCTGTCGCTGTCCAGATGGTTCGGCATTACTTGTCTGCAGGCAGGCCCAAGCTGGTAAAAGGTACAGGAGATACAGCCTTGTTTCTGAATCACTTGGGAAAACAGATCACGAGACAAGGATTTTGGAAGATCATCAAGCGCTATGCGCAAAAAGCCAATATCCGAGCCGAGATTACGCCGCATACCTTGCGCCACTCGTTCGCCACTCATCTGCTGGAGAATGGTGCTGACCTGCGCTCTGTTCAGGAAATGCTCGGTCATGCAGACATTTCCACAACGCAGATCTACACGCATGTGACACGTACCCGAATCAAAGATATTTATGCCAAAACTCATCCGCGCGCGTAATTTGCACGTATGAGGAAGGAAAGAGAGAGATACCTTAGGGAAAAACACTCCGTCGCGTTTTAAGACGGAGAATGCTTTTTGCATCAGGTCAGACGTCTGACGACTTGATCGCAAAATCTAATTTTCGTGGAACTGGAGGCGTTTGCATTGCGTTTTTCGCGAGTTTTTTTGATTGTGATGGACAGTGTAGGGATCGGTGAACTTCCTGACGCTCCGAAATTTAATGACGAAGGTGCTCATACACTTGGCCATATTGCGCAGCGAGTAGAAGGCTTCAGCGTGCCAAATCTGGCACAGCTTGGTTTGGGAAACATTGCGCCCCTGGAAAATGTACCACCTGCAGCAGTACCTCACGCCCACTATGGAAAAATGCAGGAGATTTCCATGGGGAAGGATACCACTACGGGTCACTGGGAGATTATGGGTCTCCAAGTGTCAACACCGTTTAATACGTACCCGGATGGCTTTCCAGATAGCTTGATCCGTGAATTTGAGGAGCGGATTGGGCGCAAGGTACTGGGGAACAAGGTAGCGTCGGGAACAGACATTTTGGATGAGCTGGGCGAGGAACACATGAAGACGGGAAATGTCATCGTTTACACGTCTGCAGATAGCGTGTTCCAGGTGGCTGCTCACGAAGAAGTTATTCCTTTGGAGGAGCTGTACCGCATTTGTGAAATCGCTCGTGAACTGACTTTGCGCGACGAATTTGCGGTGACGCGTGTCATTGCGAGACCGTTCTTAGGACAGCCTGGAAGCTTTTCCAGAACTTCCAATCGTCACGACTATTCGGTCAAACCATTCGCACCCACTGTTATGAACCGTTTGCAGGATGCGGGATTGACTTCGATTGCAATCGGAAAAATTAGTGATATTTACGCAGAAGAGGGAATCACACAATCTATTCGTACCAAGGACAACATGGATGGCGTGGATCAACTGCTGAAAACGATGACGGAATCCTTTACCGGAATAAGCTTTGTCAACCTCGTCGATTTTGACGCGAAATTCGGGCATCGCCGTGACCCGCAAGGCTACGGAGAAGCGCTCATGGAGTTCGACGCACGTATTCCAGAGCTGCTGTCCGCCCTGCAGGAAGGAGATCTGCTCCTGATTACAGCTGATCATGGTAACGACCCTGTTCATCATGGCACGGATCACACGCGTGAGTATGTCCCTCTGCTTGCCTACCACAAAGGATTGACAGTTGGTTCGGATCTGGGAATTCGGGAAACCTTTGCGGATTTAGGAGCAACGATCGCGGACAACTTCGGAGTGGAAGCACCTGTCATAGGAAAAAGCTTCCTAAGTCATTTATAAAGATAAAGCATTTATAAACATTTATATAGAAGAAACAGAAAAAAAGGAGTGTTTTACATGGCAAATTTTCATGAAGCAGTAGCCTATATTCAACCAAAACTGGAAGAAAAACCTACGATCGGCTTGGTGCTTGGATCTGGCCTCGGCGTTCTTGCAGATGAGATTGAGAACCCTGTTATCATTCCATACAACGAAATTCCAGGATTTACGGTATCGACTGTCGTTGGACACAAAGGACAGCTTGTTATCGGAAAGCTGCAAGGTAAGCAAGTTGTAGCGATGCAAGGCCGTTTTCACTTCTACGAAGGACACGGTCTTGATGCGGTAGTCTTCCCGATCCGCGTCATGAAGCTGCTCGGTGTCGAAACCATTATCGTCACAAATGCAGCAGGGGGTATTAACGAGAATTACGATCCGGGCAACCTGATGCTCATTTCCGACCATATCAACATGACATTCCGCAATCCATTGATTGGACCAAACGATGATGAGATGGGCGCGCGCTTCCCAGACATGTCCGAGGCTTACTCAAAAGAGCTTCGTCAGATTGCAAAACAGGTAGCAAGCGAGCAAGGCATCGAGCTGCGGGAAGGGATATATGTAGGACTGCTGGGTCCAAGCTATGAGACACCGGCAGAAATCCGCATGCTGCGCATCCTCGGTGGAGACGCAGTAGGAATGTCGACAGTACCGGAAGTGATTGTAGCGCGTCATATGGGCGTGAAAGTACTGGGAATTTCTTGCATCAGCAATATGGCAGCGGGCATTTTGGAGCAGCCTCTGTCCCATGATGAAGTCATGGAGACAACTGAAAAAGTAAAAACGCAATTTTTGGCATTGGTGAACGGGATCGTCGCCAAACTGTAAGCGGTAACCTAAGGAGGGACCTGGAATGCGCATGGTCGATATTATCGCCAAGAAAAGAGATGGCGGCGAGCTGACAACAGAGGAAATTCAGTTTTTGGTGACGGGATACACCGATGGGACCATTCCCGATTACCAAATGTCTGCCTGGGCAATGGCTGTCTTTTTCCGTGGGATGACACCTCGCGAAACAGGCGATTTGACGATGGCAATGGCAGGGTCTGGCGAGCAGCTGGACCTGTCTTCGCTGTACGGAATCAAGGTGGATAAGCACAGCACAGGAGGAGTAGGCGATAAAACGACACTCGTCGTGGCTCCACTCGTTGCGGCAGCAGGCATTCCTGTAGCAAAAATGTCCGGGCGTGGTCTGGGCTATTCGGGCGGTACGATTGACAAGCTGGAGTCGTTTGCCGGATTTGCGGTGGAACGTTCGCGAGAGCAATTCCTGCAGCAGGTCCGCGATATTGGCGTATCCGTCATCGGACAATCAGGGAACCTCACACCAGCGGACAAAAAGCTGTACGCCCTGCGTGATGTGACAGCGACCGTAGAAGCGGTACCGCTGATTGCAAGCTCCATCATGTCCAAAAAAATCGCCGCCGGTGCTGATGCAATTCTGCTGGATGTAAAAGTGGGCAAGGGTGCGTTTATGAAAAGCATCGAGGAAGCAGAAGTGCTGGCAAAAGCGATGGTAGATATCGGAACACAGGTAGGAAGAAAGACAGTGGCAGTCATCAGCGACATGAACCAGCCGCTTGGTTTTGCTGTGGGCAATGCGTTGGAAGTAAAGGAAGCGATCGACACGCTGGCAGGAAAAGGTCCGCGTGACTTGACGGAGCTTGCGCTGGCAATTGGTTCACGCATGCTTGTTTTAGGTGGTCTCGTCGAGGATGAGCAATCAGGCAGAGCCAAGCTGGAAGAGATCATGGCATCCGGAAAAGCGGTAGAGAAGCTGGCGCAAATGGTAGAAGCGCAGGGTGGAGACAAGAGTGATGTTTACGAGACATCTCGTCTTCCGAAAGCCGCGATCATCCATGAGCTGGTGGCTTCCGAGGATGGATACGTTGCGCAGATTGATGCGGAGGCAGTGGGACATGCATCCGTTGTTTTGGGTGCGGGCAGATTGACGAAAGAAATGGCCATCGATTTGGCCGTTGGCATGGTGCTGCACAAAAAACGGGGAGATCAGGTAAAAGCTGGCGACATCCTCATGACAATTCATGCCAATAAAGAGGAGCTTTTGGCCAGTGCCCTCCAGGAGCTGGAGGGGGCAATCGTGCTTTCGACAAAGCCTCCTGTCGATCAACCGTTAATTTATAAAATTATTGGATAAGACCGTTATGTGATTGACAAAGAAGATGGGGGTGCACTATGCAGTCTGCATTCCCCTCTTTTTATGTGTAAATATACAGTTTTCAGAGTTATTATGGTTGATATTATTCACGTTTTCCTATTCAATATGTATTACCGATAGTTTTTTTGATCAGTTAAAAAATATTTGATTGTTCATATGCTCTTTATAATGTTTTATATTTCTACTTGTCAAATTTCGTTGACACCGCTATCAATTCAGATTACTTTTAATGTATCAAAGATATTGTTAAAGATTTTTTCGAATTTCGTAAAAAAAGGATGGAGGTTCCCGAAAAATCGTATTTATGAAAAAGCTAGACCAGGTTGACAAGCAGATCCTGCAAATTTTACAGGAAGACGGACGAACACCGTATACAGAAATCGCGCATCAACTTGGTGTAAGTGAAGGTACGATTCGTTCTCGAATCACACGACTGTTACAGGATGGGGTCTTCCAATTCGTGATTCATCCTGACCCTGAAAAGCTAGGGTTACATGTACAGGCCATTATTGGACTTACCACAAGGCTCGGTATGCAGAAAAATGTCGCCGAAGAATTGAGCAGAATATCTGCCGTGCGTTTTGTGGGTGCGTTTAGCGGTAAGCACGACTTGATCATCCAAGCGTGTTTCCATAGCAATGACGAACTGATCACCTTTGTCAACGAACGACTCTCTCAAATTGAAGGGATTGCTGCAGCGGATGTTTCTCTGGAACTGAAGCAGTACAAAGATTCCTTCTCTTTCGTTCAGGATGACGAGGTGACCTTGCAGTGAAAGGGGTTGATGCCTTCCAGCCGAAGTCGCTTTGCTTCGCTTGATGTTCCTTTTTTTTCGTCCTTTATTTTCTGAAAAAAGACAAAACAGAAAACGTACTGGGGGTAATTGCGTTGAAAAAGAATATTTTTGCATTGGTGAGTTCAGTAGCAGTACTCGGAACGGCTTTGGCTGGTTGCGGTGGCGGCCAAGAAGCTGCTAAACCTGCAGAACAGCCAGCTGGCAACACACAAACCCAAGCACCTGCTGCTGCACCTGCTGCAGAGAAAAAACCACAAGTCCTGAGAATGAATCTGCACTCCGAGCCGCCAACAGCGGACCCTGGAATTGCGGAAGACACCACTTCCGGTGCAGTAATTCTGGCTACCTTTGACGGTTTGACACGGATTGGCGGAGATGAAAAGCCGCATGAAGCAGCAGCGGAAAGCTATACGGTTTCTGACGACCAGCTGACCTATACCTTCAAAATCCGTGATCACAAATGGAGCAATGGAGATCCAGTAACAGCGAAGGACTTTGAATATGCTTGGAAGCGTGCTCTCGATCCAAAAACAGCTTCCAACTACGCATATCAACTGTATTACGTGAAAAACGGGGAAAAAGCGAACAAAGGCGAAGCAAAGCTGGACGATGTGGGAGTGAAGGCACTCGACGACAAAACGCTGGAAGTGAAATTGGAGAATCCTACTCCATTCTTCCTGGAACTGCTCGCATTCCGTACTTACTTCCCAGTCAATCAAAAAGTGGTTGAAGGAAATGAGAAATGGGCAGGCGAAGCTGCAACACACGTAGGTAACGGACCGTTCAAAATGGAGTCCTGGGAACATAAGAGCAAAATGGTGCTCGTGAAAAACGACAACTATTGGGACAAGGACAATGTGAAGCTCGACAAAATCGAGTTCTCCATGGTAGAGGATGAAAATACTGAATTGTCCATGTTTGAAAATGGTGAGCTCGACTGGGCCGGCGCACCAATGAGCGCATTGCCTACCGATGCAATCCCTGCTTTGAAAGAGCAGAACAAAATCACTACCAAGCCAATCGCCGGTACTTACTGGTACAAGTTCAACACAGAAAAGCCACCATTTAACAACGTGAAGATCCGTAAAGCATTTGCATTTGCAGTTGACCGTCAAGGCCTGATCGACAACATTCTGCAAACGGGTCAGATCCCTGCAACAGGTGCAGTACCACCGTCCATGGTGTTGAATCCAAATGGATACTTCAAGGACAACGACCTGGAAGCAGCGAAGAAGATGCTGGAAGAAGGTATGAAAGAGCTAGGGATTTCCAAACTGCCTGCCATCACACTGTCGTATAATACTTCTGAAGCTCACAAAAAGATTGCAGAAGCAATCCAAGACCAATGGAAGAAAAACCTTGGCGTCGATGTAAAACTCGAAAACAAAGAGTGGAAAGTATACCTCGAAGATCTACACAATGGTAACTTCCAAGTCGGACGTATGGGCTGGCTGGGCGACTTCAATGACCCAATCAACTTCCTGGAGCTGTACAAAGACAAGATGGGTGGAAACAACGATACTCGTTGGGAAAATCCGAAGTACAAAGAGCTCTTGAACCAATCCGCATTGGAATCTGATCTGGACAAACGTAAACAGATCCTGGCTGATGCTGAACAAGTACTGATGGATGATATGCCAATCATGCCAATCTACTTCTATACACAATCTTGGGTACAAAATCCAAGCGTAAAAGGCGTTCAAATGACAGGTTTGGGCGACGTAGATTGGAAAGGCGCTTACATCGAGTAGTACCGTTTTCTATACCACGTATAAAGATTCTGCTTGAAGGAATCGGGCTTGGTAGCGAGAGGGTGTATGGTGGACCATATACCCTCTCGTATTCCGACCCTTCCCATATAAATTAGATGGCGAAAAGCCAGTAGAGAAAATATATGATTGCAAGAGATCATAATTTTTGGGTTATTTACACAGCCGATTTTTGCACTGTGTGTCGGCTTGCTTTACGCAGTGTAAAGATGGGCAGTGAAAGCATTCATTCATAATTTTTGTCAAGGGGGTAAGTTAGTTGATCCGTTATCTTGGTAAGCGCATCATCTTCATGCTCATCTCACTCTTCTTGATCGTAACGGCGACCTTCTTCATCATGAAGGCAGTCCCTGGTGGACCGTTCACGTCAGAGAAAAATGTTCCGGATGAGATCAAAGCGGCTCTGGAGGCCAAATACAAACTCAACTTGCCGATGCATGAGCAGTACTTCAACTACTTGAAAGGTGTTGTGACTTGGGATTTGGGTCCTTCCTTCACGGAAAAATCTTCGACGGTCAATGAAATGATCAGTCGCGGTTTCCCTGTCTCTGCACACTTGGGTGCGCAAGCGCTTTTACTGGCTATTTTCGGAGGTATTATACTGGGTGTCATTGCAGCGCTAAAGCATAACAAGTGGCAGGACTACTCAGCGATGGTCATAGCGGTTTTGGGACTATCGGTACCGGGGTTCATCCTGGCATCCTTCTATCAGTACTTCTTCTCCATTAAATGGGGCTTGCTGCCAATTGCGAAGTGGGAAGGTTTTGAATATACCATTCTTCCATCCCTGGCACTTGCTGCTTCTCCAATGGCGTTTATCGCTCGTCTGACTCGTTCCAACATGATTGAGGTATTGGGTCAAGATTACATCAAGACAGCGAGAGCAAAAGGGTTGCACACCATGACCATCACGATCAAACACGCAATCCGTAATGCATTGCTGCCAGTCATTACTTACCTGGGTCCATTGATTGCCAACATTTTGACAGGGGCATTCGTTATCGAGCGTATCTTTGGTGTTCCTGGTCTTGGTCGTGAGTTTGTTCTTTCTATTACAAACCGTGACTATACCGTAATTATGGGTACAACTGTATTCTACTCCATCATCCTGGTCGTAATGATCCTGATCGTTGACGTAGCGTACACATTGGTTGACCCGCGGATTAAGCTGGCAGATGCAGGAAGGGAGTAATGATAAGATGCAACAATTGACGAAAGAGCATTTTGAGCCAATTTCTGTTGACCTTCGCCAATCGGAAGCTATCAAACGTCCCAGCCTGTCATTCTGGGCTGACGTGTGGCGCCGTTTGAAAATGAATAAAGTGGCAATGGCATCCCTGATCTTTATCGTAGTGCTGATCGTTGCCGCGATTGTCATTCCTTTTGTAACCAATAATGACTATTTTACGACTGATCTGGCAGGAAAGAACAAAAAACCATCTGTTGAACACTGGTTTGGTACAGACGATCTTGGACGCGACATGTTCGTTCGTATTTGGTACGGCGCACGTATCTCGCTTGAAGTAGGTCTTGCAGCAGCGTTTATCGACTTGGTCATCGGCGTAATCTGGGGCGGTCTCGCAGGTTTCTACGGTGGCAAAGTGGATGAGATCATGATGCGTATTGCCGATATATTGTTTGCAATTCCATATCTTCTCGTTGTTATTTTGCTCATGGTTGTGTTAGAACCAGGAGTAGGGACAATCATTATCGCCTTAACGATAACTGGATGGATCGGGATGGCCCGAATTGTACGTGGTCAGATGCTCCAGCTGAAATCTCAGGAGTTTGTACTTGCAGCGCGTTCTTTGGGTGCTGACGCAAATCGTCTGATCTTCAAGCACTTGATTCCAAACGCTCTGGGTCCAATCATCGTAACGCTGAGCTTGACTGTACCATCTGCTATCTTTGCAGAGTCTTTCCTGTCCTTTATCGGACTTGGGGTAGCAGCACCAGTTGCATCTTGGGGCACGATGTCGTCCGAAGGTCTGCCGGCCATGAAGTACTATCCATGGCGTTTGATGTTCCCGGCATTGTTTATCTCCGTGACCATCTTGGCATTTAACTTGTTCGGTGACGGTCTGCGCGACGCAGTAGACCCACGCCTGCGGAAATAGGAGGGATCATCGTTATGGAACGCATTCTTGATGTAAAAGACCTGCATGTCTCCTTCCATACGTATGCAGGGGAAGTAAAGGCAGTGCGCGGTGTAAATTTCCACGTGAACCGCGGGGAAGCAGTTGCTATCGTAGGGGAGTCCGGCTGTGGGAAGTCCGTAACCGCTCAAACTCTGATGAAACTGATTCCAATGCCTCCTGGTGATATTAAAAAGGGAGAAATCCTCTTTAATGGCGAGGACATCGTCAAAAAGTCGAATAAAGAAATGGAAGGCATTCGCGGTAAAGAAATCGGAATGATCTTCCAGGATCCAATGACCTCTCTGAACCCAACCATGACGATTGGGAGCCAAATTACAGAGGGCTTGGTCAAACACCAAAATATGAGTCGCACAGCTGCTCGTGATCGTGCTATCGAGCTTCTGACGATGGTAGGAATCCCACAACCGGAAAAACGCATTGAGCAATATCCGCATGAATTTTCCGGCGGGATGCGTCAACGTGCGATGATCGCCATCGCACTGGCATGCTCTCCAAAGCTTCTGATCGCCGACGAGCCAACAACAGCACTCGACGTTACCATTCAAGCGCAAATTCTCGATCTGATGAAAGACCTGCAAAAGAAAACAGGTACTTCCATTATCCTGATTACGCATGACCTGGGCGTTGTAGCGGAAATGTGCGATCGCGTCATCGTGATGTACGCAGGGAAAGTGATTGAAACGGGAACCGTAGATGATATTTTCTACAACCCACAACACCCATACACAAAAGGTTTGCTGCGTTCTGTTCCGCGTCTTGACCTGAATCGCGACGAGCCATTGACACCGATCTTCGGAACGCCGCCGGACCTGTTGCGTCCACCAGTTGGCTGTGGCTTTACAGCACGTTGTGAGTCTGCGATGCGTGTGTGCCAAGAAATCGATCCTGACTTAACAGAAGTCAGCACGTCCCAACGAGCAGCTTGCTGGCTCCAGCATCCGCTTGCTCAGAACCGCGCAGGATCGTAGGAGGAGGGTAAACAGTGGATAACCGTGATACGCTGATTGAAGTCCGCAATTTGAAGAAGTTTTTTACCATTGGTGATAATACACTGAAAGCTGTTAATGATATCTCTTTTGAAATTAAACGCGGTGAAACGCTTGGTGTCGTAGGGGAATCTGGCTGTGGGAAGTCCACAGCTGGCCGTACCCTGCTCCGTCTGTACGATGCGACTGAAGGCGATGTACTGTTTGAAGGCAAGAGCATCATGAACCTGAACAATCAAGAGATGAAGGCGATGCGCCGCAACATGCAAATGATCTTCCAAGACCCATACGCTTCGTTGAACCCGCGTATGACAGTAGGGGATATCATCGGTGAGGCGCTGGATATTCATAATCTGGCTTCCGGTCAAAAACGAAAAGAGCGCATCCAAGAGCTGCTGTCCTTGGTGAGCTTGAACCCAGAGCATATGAACCGCTTCCCGCATGAATTCTCCGGTGGTCAGCGTCAACGGATCGGGATCGCTCGTGCACTGGCAGTAGAACCGAAGTTCATTGTTTGTGACGAGCCGATCTCTGCGCTGGACGTTTCCGTACAAGCGCAGGTAGTCAACCTGCTCGAACAGTTGCAGGAAAAAATGGGTCTGACGTACATGTTCATTGCCCATGACCTGTCCATGGTGAAATATATCTCCGACCGCGTAGCTGTTATGTACTTGGGCAAGATGGTGGAGCTGGCTGAAAGTGATGCCTTGTATGAAAAGCCACTTCACCCATACACGCAAGCATTGCTGTCTGCGATTCCGATTCCGGATCCGGAAATCGAGCGTAACCGGGAGCGCATTGTACTCCAAGGGGACGTACCGAGCCCGATGAATCCGCCAAGCGGCTGCCATTTCCGCACCAGATGCCCGAAAGCAATGCCAGAGTGCGCTGCTTCCGTGCCACAATGGAAAGAAATCGAGCCAGGCCACTTTGCTGCTTGCCATTTGTATAACTAAGACTTTTAGCGGGTTCTCAAGCCATCCGGCAGGGAACTCGCTTCCTTTTCAGAAAGTGGTTTTACCTCTGATAAAAACGGGTATGATACCCAGGAGCATACTTATCAGAGGTATTTTTTTCTGCATTTGATCTGGTAAAATGTAGAGTATTTAGTAAAAGGGGGTAAGTATTAATGAAAAAATTCTCACTTCCTCGTAGGAAGACGAAGGGATCGGGTTCTGGAATCGGAAACTCCTCGAAGCTGTTTCAGAAAATCCAATCCCTAACAGAAAAATCAACAGGACAGCTCCAGGGCTCCCTCGCGACAAAGATGATTGTATTCGGTCTTATACTCGTACTTATCATTATCGGTTCCTTGCAATACATAGCGCTTTCCTTTTCAAAGTCAACTTTAATTAACATTACTTCCAATCAAGCTAAAATGTTAGCCGAGCAGCATGCTACCAGCATGAATGACTGGCTACAAGGAATTGTTGATTCTACAGAGACCGCCGCTTCCAAGCGAGTGATGACGACAGAGCTAGAACCGCTTATTATGGAACAGTTCAGTTTGCTGCGGCAAAGCCACAAAGAGATCTCCAAGATCTACCTGATCGACAGTGCGACCGGGAAATCCATTTACTCCCTTACCGGGAAAAACGAGATCAATTTCAAAGAAAAGAAATACTTTAATGATGTAATCAGCTCAAAGGCGACAGTTGTTTCGGATGAAGAAATTGTCGAAGGAATTAACAAGAGTTTTCTTTATATTTCGACACCTGTTGGCGAGCAAAACAAAGATGCGTCGCGCGTATTTGTTGTGGGATTCACAATTGACCAAATCGTGGAGAAAACACAAGAGATTCCGTTCATGCAAAATGGCTATGCCTTTGTGGTTCGACCGGATGGTTTGGTTGTCGCGCATAAAGATGCGGAGCAAAACAACAAGCTTACACTGGCTGGAAAAAGCGAGTATAGCGATATGCTGGAAATGCTGAAAAATGACGCAAGCAACAGCCTGCAGTACAAAGACCATGGAGTGGCTAGCTTTGCCGCATTTGCACCGATTCCCATTTTGCACTGGCATGTCGTTCTTTCGACGGGGGTCGATGAGGTGTATGGTGAGGTTAACAGCATGGGTTGGTACTTTGCACTCATCAGCATTCCTGTCATCGGGATATCTGTATGGCTGATCTGGTGGTTTGCCAAGCGCATCCGTTCGTCTCTGTACGCAATTGCCAAGGATATGGACCGGATCGGCGCAGGACAGTTCGACGTCCATGTTGACGTAAAAGGCAACGACGAGCTGGCCATGGTAGGGCGCAAAATGAACGAAATGGCTGCAGAGCTGCGTAACCTGATTGCCTTGGTGCAAGGTCAAGCCAATCAGCTGAACATCGCAACGGACGAGCTGACCTTGTTTGCAGAGGAAAACAAGGGAGCTATTCAGGTTATTACGAATAACATCTCGTCCATTGCCGACCGCGTTTCTACACAAACGAATGAAGTACAAGCGACTGCCCATACTGTTTCTGAGATATCGCAGGGCGTGGAACAGGTGGCTGTTTCGGCAGAGTCCACTTCCGTTGCGACGACACGTACCTTTGAGCGCGCACAGGGCGGCTTGCAGCTGGTAGAGGATGTTATCAGTACCGTACGTCAGGCCACCACAGAGGTCGAGCGTACGGCAGTACAAATGCACAGCCTTCGTGAGAGAGCTCGTCAGATTACGAGCATCGTAGAAATGATCAGTGGCATCGCATCGCAGACGAACCTGTTGGCGCTAAACGCTGCGATTGAAGCAGCCCGTGCAGGAGATGCCGGTAGAGGCTTCTCGGTTGTTGCGAGTGAAGTTCGCAAGCTGGCTGAGGAGAGCAGCTCTTTCTCCGAACGGATCGCTTCCATCGCCCACTCCATCAACGATGAAGCCATGGATATGACGCAGCATATGGACGAAATCGTGACGATGGTCAGCGGCGGCTTGAAATCAGTTGAGTCAGTTGGCACCGCTTTCCAAAATATCGTAGCGGATATTCAATCGGCCGCGGAGCAAAGTGAATCGATGACGGCCACATCCGAGGAAATGGCAGCAGGCAACCAGGTTGTGACCAACTCGATGCAGCGACTTGCGGTGATGTCGGATGAGATCAGCGACTCCATTACCGGTGTAGTCGAAACGGTAGACGAACAGCTGAATTCGATTGCTCGCATCAATGAGAATGTAGAACAGCTGAAAAAAATGGCGGACGAGCTTACCGAGAATGTGCGCCGCTTCGTTATCTAATACAAGAATCCCTTCTGCTTTTGGCAGGGGGATTTTTTGTTTGCTGCCAGCCAAATTTCGCTGGAAGTAGAGCTTGGCAAATCCACGTTTTCAAGTGAATATTTTCCTATGCCATTGGTGAGAATAAAACCATGAATGGAGGGAAGAGACTGCTATGAAACGGAATGGATATCTCGCTCTATGCTTCATCATGTGTTTCACCTTCTTTTCTCCGATGGCTGTAAGGGCTGCTGAGAAGTCTGGACCGCAGACTGGAGAGATGAATTTTGCACCGCACGCGCGATCAGCTGTCATGATCGAAGCGGATACGGGCACGGTTCTGTACGACAAGAATGCGAATGAAAAAATGCCGCCTGCCAGTATCACCAAAGTGATGACGATGCTCCTCATTATGGAGGCAGTGGAACGAGGAGAATTAAAACTTACGGATAAAGTGAGAGCAAGCGAACGGGCTGCTTCCATGGGCGGATCGCAAATTTTTCTCCAGCCGGGTGAAGAAATGACGGTGGAGGATATGATTAAAGGCATTGCGATTGCCTCCGGGAACGATGCCTCTGTCGCGATGGCGGAACATCTGGGAGGGACAGAGGAAGGCTTTGTCAACCGTATGAATGAACGTGCGAAGCAGCTAGGCATGAAAAACACCCATTTTGTGAACTCGAATGGGCTGCCTGCTGAAAACCATTATTCCTCTGCACAAGACATTGCCATCATGTCAAGAGAGCTATTGAAGCACGAAGGAATTACACGGTTTACAGGTACCTATCAGGACTACCTGCGCAAGGATAGTGCAAATCCGTTCTGGCTAGTAAATACAAACCGATTGGTGCGTTTTTACGAAGGCGTAGACGGCTTGAAAACAGGCTACACAGGGGAAGCCAAGTATTGCTTGACCGCAACGGCTAAGCGCAATAATATGCGAGTCATCGCTGTCGTCATGGGGGAACCGGATGTAAAAACGCGCAATAACGAAGTGGCTACGATGTTTAATTACGCGTTTACCCATTTCCAGGTCATGCCGATGTACAAAAAAGGGGAAGCTGTCCAGCCAATCACGGTGGACAAAGGCCAGCAGCCACAAATTAATGCGATTACTCCACATTCCGTCAGTATGCTGATGAAAAAAGGAGAATCGGCTGACCAATACACGAAGGAAATCGTTCTGGATCAACGCGTCAATGCACCGGTGAAGCAGGATCAGGTCATTGGTCATATCTTTATCCGAGCGAAGGATGGGAAAGAAGTGAACCGGATCGATCTGTATCCCGAGCAAGCAGTGGCAAAAGCAGGTATGTGGGAGATTCTTAAGCGGACCACCAAGAATGTATTTATCAGCTACTAGGCAGACACCATGAACGCGAAAAGAATCGAGTTGCCTCGAATGGAATACTGTGGCTGCTCGATTTTTTTGTTCTTTTGTCGACTGGCAGGAATTGGTTAAGACGAAGAAGAAAGAGACTTTCATTACGGGATGAAGGAGTGAGTCAGCTATGAGTTTGCGCATCGCGATGGAGACCAAGCAGGATGTGCTGGTAATCCGTTTGCAGGGAGAGCTGGACCATCATACGGCAGAAGAGCTGCGCGGTAAGGTGGATGAAATTTTGCGCACCCCCCATATTCGCCATATTGTATTGAGCTTGGCTGAATTAACGTTCATGGACAGTTCAGGCATCGGAGTCATTTTAGGCAGATACAAGCAAATATCCGCACGCTCGGGGGACATGTACGTGACCTCCATCAATCCTACGATTTACCGGATTTTTGAGATGTCTGGCTTATTCAAAGTGATTAAGTTTCGTGAAAACGAAGCAGATGCTCTGCTCGTCCTGGGGGTGGCGTAAATGATGGCACAACGAAATTTTATGTCCGTGTCGTTCGCAGCGTTAAGTCAAAATGAAGCGTTTGCCCGTGTAGCGGTCGCCTCGTTCATTTCTCAGCTGGACATTACGATGGACGAGCTGGAGGAAATCAAGACGGTGATTTCTGAGGCGGTGACCAATGCGATTATCCACGGGTACGACGAAAATCCAGAGGGTGTGGTACATATCTCCGTGCAAATTGACGAGGGAACCATCGACATCGTCGTGGAAGACAAGGGAAAAGGGATCGAAGACGTGGAGCAAGCCATGCAGCCATTGTATACAACCAAACCGGAGCTGGAGCGTTCTGGAATGGGTTTCACCATTATGGAGAATTTCATGGATTCTTTGGAAGTGGCGACTTCCGTCGGTAAAGGGACGACAGTTCGCCTAACCAAACGCCTGTCGTTTGCCAAAGCCTTGCAAAATTAGGGGTAGTGCCAAATGGGTGCTGATATCAAAAATGCGAGTCAACCATTTCTGACCAATGACCAAGTGAAAGAGTTAATCGCCAAGAGCCAAGACGGTGATGCTGACGCACGTGAGCTTCTTGTAAACAGTAACATCCGGCTGGTCTGGTCCGTCGTCCAACGTTTTATAAACCGTGGCTATGAAGCAGATGACCTGTTTCAGATCGGTTGTATCGGTTTGCTCAAAGCCGTCGACAAGTTTGATCTTTCCTATGACGTGCGTTTCTCGACGTATGCTGTTCCCATGATCATTGGGGAGATCCAACGGTTTTTACGCGATGACGGAACTGTCAAGGTGAGTCGATCGTTGAAGGAAACAGCGAACAAGGTAAGACGAGCAAAAGATGAGCTGTACAAAGAGTTTGGCCGTGCCCCCACGATCGCCGAGGTAGCGGACGCTGTGGGAATTACGCCGGAGGAAGTGGTCTTTGCTCAGGAAGCGAGCAGAGCCCCGTCTTCCATTCACGAAACTGTCTTTGAAAACGACGGAGATCCGATCACCTTGATCGATCAGATTGCGGATGAAGGCGTAAACAAGTGGTTTGAGAAAATTGCCCTAAAGGATGCGATCAGCCGCTTGAGTGAGCGCGAGCAGCTCATTGTCTATCTGCGCTATTACAAAGATCAGACGCAGTCAGAAGTGGCAGAGAGGCTTGGAATATCGCAAGTTCAGGTATCGCGTTTGGAGAAGCGCATCCTACTTACAATCAAGGACCAAATTGAACACTAGGCAGCGAAGTAGCACGTAAAAATGATGAACATAAGAAACGGCCAGATCCCAGTACGCTTACGGGAACGGCCGTTTCTTATTTTAGAAGATATTAACCATAGGCTTGAAGGTGGAGTAATTGGGGAATGGTGGAAAAAGTAAAACCTCTTTCCCTTAGTACTTCGATAATATAAGGGAGTGCTTCTAACGTTCCTTGCACCGTCTCGGCGGGGCCGGAGCAATGCTGAAGTACGATGGATCCATCCCGTACATGACCAAGTATATTTTTCGCAACCTGGGGACCAGTAAGTCCTTTCCAGTCCCAACTATCGATATCCCAGAGGAGGACTTCATGATCAAGCGAAGCAATTTTCCTGACGACTTCATCATTCAAATCGCCGTATGGTGGCCGAAATAACCGAGTTTTCACACCAGCCACACGAATGATTTCTTCAGTCGTACGCAAAACTTGAGTCTGCACTTCGGACACGGGCAATTGTGTCAAATACGGATGATCCCAGGTGTGATTACCGATGATATGCCCTTCATCCTTAATACGCCTCAGAATCTGAGGATTTCTCTGCACTGCTTTGCCAACACACATGAATGTTGCGTGAACTCGATAATTATCCAAAACATCGAGAATGCGCGGTGTCCATATATGATCAGGACCATCATCAAAGGTAAGAGCCACTTCTTTTGGCCTTCGTAAGATTGGGTCACCACGTTCCATTACGTTCTCCCCGATCCATCATCCTCAATTTTGAGAAGCTGGTTTTCATAGATGGTATCAGAAGTAAGATGATTCCAGCTTTTTATGTGTTCGACTGAAATTCCGTACTTCTTGGAAAGATTCCAAAGAGTGTCTCCTCGTTTTACGAGATGAGTTTGAACCTTTCGACCATTTCCGCGTTCATGGTCTTCTGCTGCTTTCTCACTGACGAATAGGCAATCATCGACATAAATCATATCTGATGCAAGTTTATTCCAGCTTTTAATTTGCTCGACAGTGACTCCATATTTTTGGGCGATCTTCCAAAGCGTATCTCCCTTTATTACGTGGTGCTTTGCCATTTTCTCTTTTTTATCATCGATATTCGCATTTCTCTCTTTACCGGAGAGCTCAATCCGCTCTTCCCTTTGCAAGATTCCATCCTCCAGCAAGACGGTAATCATATACTCAGCTCGATGACGATAGGTGGCATTACTTACAGCAATTCTACCTTGCTCACGAATAGGTTTACACTCTTCTGGGTGATCCAAGTAGTGATGTATGAATCGTAATGTTTCTTCAGGTGAAGAAGAAGCCACGAGGTCAATACCTGGAGTGAACAAACGCCGAATTTCAGGCGTGTTTTGAGTGAGGAGAAATCCACCTGACCCTAGTATTTCGTAGGTTCTTTGAGTAACCTGGCTCTGATAATTCTGCAAGCCGATGATGATATCAGAAGAGCTGTAGACTTTATTCGCTTCTATATAAGGCAAATACCCATACTGCCACTCTCGAGGGATATCAACTCCCAGATACGGCTTCATTTTATCCCAATCACGACCATAAAAATTGATTCGTATCTGCTCCTGAAGCAGTGGACGAATCAGTGTATGGAGAGAAGTAAGTCGATAATGATCGGGATATTTTTCGAATACATGGGGATAGGCATTTGCAACTACAGAAATAGTACTTCGATAGCGAGGCTGACTCTCGACGGGATAATGGACACTGCTATGATGCCCGAAATCCATGTGGGCTGCCTTAATTCCTAAGCTGTTGTAATGCTTCACCCAGTCCTTAGAAATCGTAAATACAAAATGAGGCATGACCATCCGAATCAATGGCAAAGTAAAGCTCACAGCAAAGGTGGGGTCTTCCGTAGCCCAGTAAACAAGTGGAATGTCGGTGGCATGAACGTATTTTTGGATCCAATTTTGTCGTTGAAAAGTGTGCTCCGGTCCCCAACCCATCATGAGGATCAAATGAGGCCGGAATTCAGCAATCATCTTCGGAATGTTTTCTTCGGTTAATGGACCTGAGATCTTGACTTGGTGTCCAGCATCACGAAATCCGTTTGGTAATCCGTGGATCCACATCGGGTGGCTTTCCAAAAACAAAACACGCATGTTTTCACCTCAGATGATGGAGTGCATTTTTCTCAATACCATATGCACTGACTTGCGGACTGGAGACGACTGTACTAGATGGGCTATCGTAATTTAGGCCCTATCTTTCTTAGCTATAAACCTGAGCTTTTCTAAGGCGCTCTGGATCATTCTTGGATCGTTTGCTTCGATTCCATAAAGGAGCTTCCAAAAACTCATCACTTTTAAGTAAAACTCGTTAATACGTTTGAAGAATGCGTGATCAATGGGTGCACCGTAGTGCCTTATGACCTCTGCCGCAAATTCCTTTCCATATGCTGAGTGCAGTCCGACAAAATCATAGGCCGGGTCTCCCGCCCACATGGAGCCAAAATCGATTACTCCAGAGATAGCTTTTTGCCTGGAATTGTACAAAATATGATCGGGTTTAAAATCATTGTGCAATAAACACGGTGAAAAGAGAAAATAATTGGAGTCAGTTAAAAAGTCGGTAAATACGTGATCCGTCCAGGCAACGAGGTGGGGGTCCATATAGGGAAAGGCTGTCCTCGTAATTTTTTCGTGAATTCTTTGCCATGTTTTAATCGTACCGGAACTATCTAACGTCGTTGGAAATGCTTTTTCTAATGGAAAGGAATGAAGGGCGGTCAAAAACTCTCCAAGTTGGCAGGCAAGCCGCTCCTGCTGAAATTTAAGTATAGATCGCAATGTTACAGGCATGAGAGGATCACCTTGGATAAGAGGGTAAGCGACGTAAGGAATTTCGTCTGTAGGACTTGATTCGTATACAAAATGAGGAATCGGTATAGGCAATGTTGGGCGCAAAGCAGGTAAAATGCGTTGCTCTATTTGCAAGGTTCTTTTTGCGCTGTCTGTGCGAGGAAAACGGAAAACCATACGCCCTCCTACGATGATTACAAGGTTAGACCAACCGGATTCATTTACGCTGATAGATTCTGTTGAAAGAACAGAATATCGCGTTTTAATCAAGGTAACTAACTTCTCGACTAGCAGCAATTCACTCATCCTCTCGACTGTCAGCCTCGATGATACATTATATGAGCCTGTGAACAAAAGGGAAGGAGTATGTGTCTTACGATTGGCCTAATTGATACTACCTTTCGATAAGGAATGGCATTTGAGGAGGGGCACATACTACCGTATACAGGAGAGGGAGCAAGAAGGAGGGGGTTATTTTGAAAGAGCCGATGTTTTTACGGCTGCGCAAGCGCTTGGCGGTCAAACCCGAGGCGCTGATCACGATGGGTGATGTCTGTCAGATTTACTGGAATGGAGAAAGGGAAGAGGCAATCAAGCGCATGCCGATCTACCGGGTGAAGCCAGAGGATGGCAACCTGATCATTATTGACATTATGCAAGTCATCCAGCGGCTCCGTTCTGCCTATCCGGAGGTGGAGCTGGATATCCAGGGAGCACCTCAGCTTATTGTGGAGGTACTTAACCCAAGAAAGAATGCCAACCCGGTGCTCGTGGTCTTGGTATGGATTCTTCTGTTTGTCGGATCCGGTTTGGCGATCATGAATTTTCATACTGACGTGAGCATGCTTCAGGTCCATCAGCGAATCTATACGCTTATTACAGGCTTGGAGAGCAAACAGCCACTCTGGCTGCAGATTCCGTATTCGATCGGTATCGGCATGGGGATGATCCTGTTTTTTAATCACATTTTCAAGAAGAAAATTAACGAAGAGCCCAGCCCGCTTGAAGTCGAGCTGTTCATGTATCAACAAAGTCTCGATCAATACTACCTCCAGCACGAGAACAAGGAAAATCAGCGGACCAAGACATGAGTATCTGGATCACGGTGCTGCAGGTGCTCATCGGGCTGGGTGGCGGTCTTGCTGTCGGAAGCGGTTTGGTAGCGTTTATTACTGTGCTGGATATCATACCGCGCTTGACGCAGCTCACAAATGCTCACCGCTATATTCGCGCATTCGAGTGGTCCTTAGTCATGGGAGCTCTCTTTTTCACGCTCATTGATTTTTTTCATTGGGGTGCGAGACTTCCCTTGTTCGTATCGTCGATTTACGGGATATTTGCTGGTATCTTTGTCGGTACTTTGGCAGCTGGCTTAACCGAAGTACTGAACGTATTTCCGATCCTCGCCAAGCGTTTACATATGGATGGCAAGCTGCTCTATTTGCTGATGGCAGTCGTATTTGGCAAAGTGACAGGCTCGCTTTTGCAATGGTTTCTTCACTTGTGAACTGGTAAATACCTCTATTCATAGGCATCTTTTGAAAAAGGAAGGATATAGGTACAGTTGACATACTGGGCAATGAATCATAGTGAACAAAGGAGTGAAAAATGTGGCGACCAAAGCAAAGTCAAAACCTATCGGGTCCATGCAAATGACCAAACAGCTATATCAGCAGCAGGCTTCCAAATACCAGCCGAAGCGAAACGTGCTGTTAAATTCCATCCGTGCTTTTTGGGTAGGGGGAGCCATATGTCTGTTTGGGCAAATCCTGCAAAATATGTACATTCACTTTTTCGGCTTTACGGAAAAAACGGCAAGCAATCCGACCGTGGCGACGCTCATTTTTATCTCGGTTTTGCTTACCGGGTTTGGGGTTTATGACAACATCGGTCAATACGCAGGCGCAGGCTCTGCCGTTCCTGTAACCGGCTTTGCCAACTCGATCGCAGCGGCAGCCATTGAGCACCGTAGTGAAGGCTTGGTGCTCGGTGTCGGTGGCAACATGTTCAAGCTCGCCGGGTCCGTCATTGTTTTCGGAGTGGTAGCCGCATTCATCGCCGGTATTATCAAAACCTTGTTCAAAATGATCTTCTGAGGGAGGGAACGCGGTGGATAGCAAGAAGCAAGTGTCCCGTATCAATCGGCAAACATGGCATTTCGCACAGGATGTTCGCTTGCAGGCATCAGCAGTGGCAGTAGGTCCCAAAGAAGGGGAGGGACCGCTGGCTGCCTTGTTTGACAAAATACACGACGATATGTACGCCGGTCAGCAGACGTGGGAGGACGCGGAAAAGCAGTTGATGGAGGATGCCGTGACGATGGTCCTGCAGAAAGCCAAGATCACGGAAAAGGACGTAGATGTCATTCTCGCAGGGGATTTGCTCAATCAAAATATCACGACCAACTTCACGGCGGAAAAGCTGGCGATACCTTTGCTCGGAATGTATGGTGCCTGCTCGACTTCGATGCTGACTTTATCGAATGCGGCCGCACTGGTCAACGCTGGCTACGCAAGCAAGGCTATCGCAGCCTGCAGCAGCCACAATGCGACAGCAGAGAGGCAATACCGCTATCCAACGGAATACGGTGGTCAAAAGCCGCCCACGGCACAGTGGACGGTGACGGGCTCGGGAGCAGGTCTCGTCGGCATAGGCGGCAATGGACCGCGCATCACCTATGCCACGTTGGGAAAGGTCATCGATATGGGGATTAAAGATCCATTTGACATGGGTTCGGCTATGGCTCCGGCTGCTGTGTCTACCTTGCAGACACATTTTCAGGACACGGGTCGATCTCCTCAGACCTACGATCTCATCGTAACGGGAGATCTTGCTTCCGTGGGGTATCCGATCGTGAAGGAGCTGATGCTCAAAGACGGATACAACATGGAGCCTGTCTACAACGACTGCGGTTTGATGGTGTACTCTCCTGACCAGGACGTCTTCGCTGGCGCGAGTGGTTGCGCGAGCAGTGCTGTGGTTACGTACAGCTACATTATGGATCAGCTGCAAAAAGGGTTGCTAAAGAAAGTTTTGATTTGCGCAACCGGTGCGTTATTGAGTCCGGTCAGCTATCAGCAGGGACATTCCATTCCGTGTATCGCTCATGCGGTAGCACTCGAAGGAGGCATATGATGGAATACGTGATTGCGTTTGTCATTGGAGGTCTCGTTTGCGTAGTCGGTCAGCTGCTTATGGACGTTGCCAAGCTGACTCCTGCACACGTGATGAGTACGTTGGTCGTGACGGGGGTCGTCCTTGATTTCATTGGGGTCTACGACAAGTTTATTGACTTCGCCGGGGCGGGTGCAACGGTCCCGATCACGAGCTTTGGGCATTCTCTCTACCACGGGGCGATTGGCGAGGCTGAACGGCACGGTCTAATTGGGGTCGCGACGGGAATCTTTGAAGTGACCAGTGCAGGGATCTCGGCAGCGATTGCTTTCGGCTTTTTAGCTTCACTCGTGTTCAAGCCAAAAGGATAACCGAGTTTCGCACGTAGAGGCGGTGAAAGAGGATGGATCAAGAGCCACGAAAGGTAATTCTGGTGACAGACGGGGACCACGTCGCGCAAAAGGTAGTTGAAACGGTAGCCAGAGAGCTGGGAGGCCGATGCATTTCTCTTTCTTCCGGCAACCCGACGCCGCTTCGTGGTAAGCAAATGGTCGAGCTGATTAAAATGACTCCACACGACCCCGTCATCGTCATGTTTGATGACAATGGAGACTTTGGGCAGGGGCGAGGAGAGCAGGCCATCGAGTATGTGGCCAAGCATCCGGATATTGAGGTGATCGGTGCGATCGCTGTGGCTTCCAATACGCGCTCTGTACAGGGGGCGACAGTCGCCTATTCCGTCGACAATCACGGACAGATCGTGGAAGAAGCTGTAGATAAGGATGGCTATGCGGATCAGGAATTGAAGCATCGAATCTATGGGGATACCGTAGATATTTTGAACTCTCTTCAGATCCAAAATGTAATTGGCATCGGAGACATCGGAAAGATGGAAGGCAAGGACAGCCTGAGTAAAGGATGCCCGATCACCAGAATAGCCGTGCAATGGATTTTGGAAAGGAGCAAAGTTCATGACCCAAGTAACGGAGAAGCGTCGTCCCATCTCAGAGAGGATCGATGAGAACAAAGCCTATTTGAATGATCGGCTTGGCATTGGCACCAGCTTTGATATCGGTGCACACGAATTTTTTATCGGAGGCACCCAAGTCGTCCTGTATTACATAAATGGGTTCGCAGACAGCCATTTGATCACACAAATCATGCGAGATTTAAATGATTTGAGGGGGAGAGACGTCCAAAACAATATTTTTGACCACCTGTTTTACAAATACATTCCTTTTTTCCAGCTCCAAAAAGTATCAAAAACGGACGAGTTCATGGACAAGCTGTTAGTTGGACAAATTGGGTTGATCATGGACCATTCTTCCGAAGCAATTATCATGGATGCGAAAGTGCTCCCGGTTCGCTCCCCACAGGAACCGGATACAGAGAGAATCGTAAGGGGGGCGCATGACGGTTTTACGGAAGCTTTGGTGATGAATACCGTACTCACTCGGCGGAGAATACGCGATGAGAGACTTCGCTTTGAAATTATGCAAATTGGCGAGCGAACCAAGACGGATGTAGCTGTGGCGTATTTGCAGGATGTTGCGAATCCAAAGCTCGTAGACACCCTAAAGGAACGATTGCAAAACATTCAAATCGACGGGATCCCGATGGCCGAGAAGACGGTCGAGGAATTTATTATCGGAAAGACGTTCAATCCGTTCCCCATGGTCCGGTATACGGAGAGGCCGGATGTGGCAGCCGTTCATTTATTGGAGGGACACGTCCTCATTTACGTCGATAATTCACCCAGTGTGATGATCACTCCCGCGACCTACTTTCATCATGTTCAGCATGCGGAAGAATATCGGCAAACGCCAGTTGTGGGAGCTTACCTGCGATGGGTTCGCTTTTTTGGTATCTTTGCATCTCTTTTCATTCTACCGGTCTGGCTGCTGTTGGTTATGCATCCGTCCATGATTCCAGATCAGCTCCATTTTATAGGGATTAAAGACAAAGGAAGCATACCGTTATTGGCGCAATTTATGATGGCTGAGATCGGGCTTGATTTGATGAGGATGGCGGCCATTCACACTCCAGCTCCCTTGTCAGTGGCTATGGGACTCTTGGCGGCTATTCTAGTGGGGGATGTAGCGATCAAGGTTGGATTGTTTGCCCCAGAAGTCATCCTCTATCTAGCGGTAGCCGCCATCGGGATGTTTGCAACCCCCAGCTATGAGTTGAGTCTGGCCAACCGCTTGGTGCGGATCTTTTTGATCCTGATGGTAGGCTTCTTCTCGACTCCAGGGCTCATGATCGGGTTCATGGTTGTATTGATTGGACTGGCAGGTACGCGCTCTTTGAACACGCCGTATTTGTGGCCATTCATCCCGTTCAACTACAAAGGATTCAAAGACATCCTGATCCGAATCGCGGTTCCGAGTAAGAACAACCGGCCAAGCATTGTCCGATCGCAAAATAGTTCCAGGCAATAATATTCTGAAAACGGCAGTGAACACCCATTGTCAAATGAACGTCCATGTAGTACATTTGGATGGGAAGCCTTACGGAGCCTGGTATGTTCGGCAACTGACACTATTGTCGGTTGCCTTTCTCTATAGGAGAGATTCGTCGCAGAAGAATTGGGGAGGAAAGACACATGTTTTTACACGGGACAAGTCGAGTAAACGAGCAGGGGAACCTGGAAATTGGCGGCTGTGACACAACACAATTGGCAGCACAATACGGAACACCACTCTATGTATACGATGAGGCACAGATTCGCAGCAAGTGCCGTGATTATGTTGAGGCGTTCCGTAAATCTGGCTTTGCTTTTCAGGTAGCTTATGCCAGCAAGGCTTTCTGTACAATGGCGATGTGCAAATTGGTGGAAGAGGAAGGCTTGTCTCTCGATGTGGTATCCGGGGGAGAGCTGTATACAGCTTTGCAAGCGGGTTTCCCGGTAGAGCGTATCCATTTCCATGGAAACAATAAATCTCTCGATGAAATCGTAATGGCACTCGATGCCAAAATCGGTTGCTTCGTCGTCGATAATTTTTATGAACTGCACCTGCTTGACCACTTGGCAGCAGAACGCGGAGAAAAGGTATCTGTTCTACTGCGCGTGACTCCTGGTGTGGAAGCTCATACCCATGAGTACATCTCTACGGGACAGGTTGATTCAAAATTTGGATTTGATGTGAAACACGGTCAAGCACTGGAAGCAATGAAATTTGCTCATGAAAGCAACCATCTGCATTTGCTCGGTGTTCACAGTCATATTGGCTCCCAAATTTTTGAGACGGACGGCTTTATCGTTGCGGTACAAAAGCTCACAGAACTGCTGGGTGCAGCAAAAGATTCCTTTGGATTTTTGCCTGAGGTATTGAATGTTGGAGGTGGCTTTGGTATTCGCTATGTAGACGGCGATACACCACAGCCTGCTGAAACGTACATCAAGGCAATCACAGACACGGTGAAAGCAGAGCTGAACGCTCGTCATATTCCGCTTCCTGAACTGTGGATCGAGCCAGGCCGCAGCATCGTCGGCGACGCAGGCACGACTCTGTACCGAATCGGTTCCCAAAAAGAAATTCCAAATGTCCGTAAATACATCGCGGTAGACGGTGGCATGACTGATAACCTCCGACCTGCTTTGTACCAGGCCGAGTATGAAGCAGCGATCGCGAACAAAATGAATGAAGCTGCGACAGAAGTGGTGTCCATCGCAGGAAAATGCTGCGAATCCGGTGATATGCTGATTTGGGATGTCAAGCTTCCTGCGGCGGTTGCCGGAGACATTCTGGCTGTCCCGAGCACAGGTGCCTATGGCTACGCCATGTCAAACAACTACAACCGCATCGCCCGTCCAGCAGTGGTATTCGTAAAAGAAGGCGAATCCGAGCTGGTGGTTAAGCGTGAGAGCTATGCTGACGTCGTTGGTCATGATCTGCTGCCGAAACGAGCTCAATTGCAGCGGTAATGAGGAAGAGAAATGAGCCTCCCTGGCTATGCGGGGAGGCTTTTTTAGGTCCGAAGTAACATTATTCATGAATCCTCCATCCCTCATTTACAAGAAATTAACAAGCGACTGCCATAATGGGGGTGGCGAGGAGGAACGATTCACCATGTGGTCGACGCTGAAGCAACACTTTCGACGCATCCCCTTTTTTTCTTTGGATAAGCGCCAATGGATGAAACAAATCATTCGTCAGGAAGTAGACAAAGGGCGCAGTATCATCATGTTTTATGTAGACATCGTCAAGCTGACTGAGGTGGAGAATCGTTATGGCGATGTGATAGCCAAACGGGTTCTGCAGCAATTTGAAAGGATTATGCCACCTGTATCTAGGCAGGTGTTTGAGATGAGAGGGAAAATTCTTGCGATCCAGAAGCTGTGGGGCGATGATTTTGCCATTTATGTTTCTTTTAAAGGGAGCCTGAATGAAGAGGATTGTCGGATGCTGTCCATCCATTTTCAGGAGCAGGCGGAGAAGCAGCTGAATCGTCATGTAGGCTTTGTCAATCGGGAAGCGCTGCGTGTCCATATCGGCTATGCGGACATACCGGGAGAAGATATTGTCAAAGAAATGTACACGTCCGTCAAGCGTGCTGTGCATATGGCAAAATACGGAGTCACATCCGAAACCTATACGAATGTTACACAGTTTCACAAGCTGCTATCAGAGGAAAATGTTAGCATGCGCTTTATGCCCATCATTCATTTGCCGGACGGAGAAACACTGGGCTGGGAAGCATTGGCACGGGGGCCGGTGGACAGTCTTTTCGAGTCTCCAGCTATGCTGTTCAAATATGCAGAGGAGACGGACTCAGTTTTTCGCTTGGAGCATATTTGTCGGAAACGAGCCATGGATCAGCTGCGCTACCTGAAGCCGTCACAGAAGCTGTTTATCAATCTCGATCCGCGTGCGATCGACGATCCGTACCTGCTGCGGGGAGAGGTCTTTTCCCAGATTGAGCAGTTTGGACTGAATCCTCATAATATTGTGCTGGAAATTACAGAGCGTCACGCGATCTCCAACTACGCGGTTTTTCGTAAAATCATTGAAGAATACCGGAAAAAAGGATACCTGATCGCCGTAGACGATGCAGGAGCGGGGTACTCCAGTCTGGAGTCGATCACCGAGATTTACCCGGATTTTATCAAGCTCGACATGTCCCTCATTCGCAATGTAGATGTTGATCCGATCAAACAGGCATTGCTGGAGACATTCGTCCAATTTGCCAACAAGGTAGGGTGCAAAATCATTGCAGAGGGCATCGAGACGCAAAGAGAGCTGGAAACCTTGATGGAAGTAGGGGTCGCCTATGGGCAGGGCTACTATCTAGGGCGGCCAGACAAAGGGATGACGCATGTCCGCGGCGAGGCCTTGAATTTCTTGCGGTTCATGCAGGAAAAACGAACGAGCGGACGAGACGAGCCTTTGCTCTTTACCCCCGCCATGTCGGAAATTCTCGTGAAGACGATCTGCGTGGATAAGCAGGAAAGAGTAAGGCGTGTCCATGAAATCTTTGAACAGAACCAGCGAATCGAAAGTGTCGTTGTGCTGGAAAAAGGAAAGCCGATTGGGCTCGTGATGCGTTTTCAGCTGTATCAAATCCTGGGTGGCCAGTACGGAATCGCCTTGTATTACGAGCGCCCAGTTTCACAGGTCATGAATGCGAATCCACTCACCGTGGATAGGGACGACAAGCTGGATGAAGTAGCCAGGCAGGCGATGGCCCGTGATTCCCACCATCTCTATGACGTGGTGATCATTACGGGTGAGGAGAAGGAGTACCTGGGAATTGTGACGGTCCAAAGCTTGCTGGACAAAATGGCCACCATTAAGCTGGAAATGGCCAGCTCTGCCAATCCCCTCACAGGTCTGCCAGGCAATATACAGATCGAGCGGGAACTAAACAAGCGAATCAAGCAAAAAGAGTCACAAGTCGTCATCTACTGCGACCTGGATCGGTTCAAATGGTTCAACGATCGATACGGCTTTGAAGTCGGAGACCAGATTATCGTGCGTACAGCGAATCTTTTAAAGGAAGCTGTGAGGTGCTATGGGAGTGCGACTGATTTCGTGGGTCATATTGGCGGAGATGATTTCATCGTCATTACACAGGAGAGCTGTGCCGCTGAACTGGTCAGCTTTTTGATCAACGCGTTCTCGCCGTATTTCATCGACATCTATGAAAAACGCCGGATGGGGGATGGTTCCGTACTCTCTATGTCCATGGCAGGCGTACGTCTGACACCGGGGCGTTATGCGAATGTGGAAGCAATTGCTGAGCGGGCAGCCTTTGTGAAAAAGCTGGCGAAGGAGCTGCCGGGAACCATCTTTTTGGACGAGTGGGATTGTGCAGCGGATGATGTGAACACTGCGTCCCAGGGTTAAATTGGACGGCGCACCAAACGCATGGTAAAATGGGTACGTTAACTTTACCAGGTCTGGAGGCTATACATATGAAAAAAGCACAAATCACCATGGAAAATGGGAATGTGATCGAGCTCGAGCTGTACGATCAGGAAGCTCCTGGCACGGTTGCCAACTTTGAAAAACTGGCTAACGAAGGCTTTTACAACGGCTTGTCTTTCCACCGTGTTATCCCAGGTTTCGTAGCACAAGGCGGATGCCCTTATGGAACAGGTACAGGCGGCCCTGGATACACCATCAAATGTGAAACGAAAGGCAACCCACACAAACATCTGCGTGGTGCCCTTTCTATGGCGCATGCTGGTAAAGACACAGGCGGAAGCCAGTTCTTCATCTGCTACGATTCTTTCCCACATCTGGATGGCGTACATACCGTATTCGGAAACATTACTTCCGGTATGGAACACGTGGATGCAATCAAGCAAGGCGACAAAATGGGTACTGTAAAAGTATCTGCTGAATAAGAGGGCTTTTTCTCCAAACACTGGCGATGGATTTCGTCAGTGTTTTTTGTTTGGGGAAGGACACGTGAATGCTAGGGGGAGAAGGCTTGTAAGCATATCCATCTACTGGTATGCTAGAAAATAGACGATTTTTTTGAGGAGGAACCAATGGATCTATTTCATTTTGATTGGAAGACGGTGCCGTTCCGCATGATCGCGTTCGTCATCGCCTTCTCTTTGCATGAATGGGCACATGCTTTTGTGGCCTGGAAGCTGGGTGACAACACGGCCAAGGATGAGGGGCGCTTGACCGTAAATCCGATCCCCCATATCGATCCGTTCGGCTTGATCCTGATTTTGTTTGGACCGTTTGGTTGGGCGAAGCCAGTACCGATCAACCCGCTGCATTTTCGCGGAAACAAACGGCTGGGGATTGTTTACGTGTCTGCTGCGGGGCCGTTGGTAAATCTGGTGCTTGCCATCTTGTTCTCCGTCTTGTACATTGTGGTAGGCCACAATGACGCATTGGTGGGAATGAATGAAAAATTGGCTTTCGCGATTCAAACCACGATGGAGTTTTGTATTGTGATCAACGCCGCCTTGTTTGTTTTCAACTTATTGCCGATTCCGCCTTTAGATGGATACAAAATTTTGCGTTTCTTGTCCCCTAGACATTTGGACCGATTCTACTACAATTTTGAAGTTTATGGACCGTGGATCCTGCTATTGCTTATTTTTATTCCAGGAGTCAGTTCTACCATTTTCGGAATACCGATGGGCTTTATGATCCTCTGGGTGCAAAAAGTAGCCGTTCAGATCGTTACACTGTTCATATAAAGGAAACGAGGGACTACCGTGGCTTACAGCATCAAACTGGATTCCTTTGAGGGGCCGCTCGACCTGTTGCTCCATTTGATCGACAAGGCCGAAGTGGACATTTACGACATTCCCATCGCGGAAATAACCGAGCAGTATCTGGCGACGATTGATACGATGCAGCAGCTGCAGCTGGATGTCGCGAGCGAATTTGTCGTGATGGCGGCGAGTCTCCTCTCGATCAAAAGCAAGATGCTGCTGCCGAAAAAAGAGGAGCACGTCTTTCAACAGCACCTCGATATGGACTTAGAAGAGATCGACCCAAGGGAAGAGCTGGTACAGCGTCTGTTGGAGTATAAACGCTATAAAATGCTCGCCGAGCGCCTGCGAGAAATGGAGATCGGACGCAATCAGGTATTTACTCGACCTGCAGAGAATTTGGCACCGTATGTGAAAGAAGAGGAAAACACCGTCAAGGACGTGACCCTCTACGATTTGATCTCTGCCCTGGAAAAGCTGGTGAAGAAGGTCAATGACAAGCAGCCGATTACCAGGGTATCCCGTGACGAAGTGTCGATTAAAGATCGAATGCATGAAATTCGCCAGCTGGTGCGGGTTGGGGGAGGAATGGTGCGCTTTTCTCAGCTATTTTCCCGTGGAGCGACTCGTTCCGAGATTGTGACTAGTTTTTTGGCTCTTCTGGAGCTGATGAAAGCAAAAGAAATTACGTGCGTTCAAAATCAGTTGTTTCAAGACATCATGATTTGTGAGAACACGACGAAAGGAGTCCCTGAGGATGGACTATGACAAGCTGAAAGGTGTCATTGAGGGCTTGTTGTTCATTTCGGGCGATGAAGGCATCGATGCCAAGGAAATCAGCGAGATTACCGAGGTATCTGAGGAAGAAGTCATCGACTTGATTGAAGACATGAAAGCAGATTTCCGCCGGGCAGGCAGGGGGATTCAGATCGTAGAGGTCGCGCGGGCTTACCAGCTGACGACATTGCCTGAGCATGTGCCTTATTTCGAGCGATTAGCCAGCTCGCCTAGCCAATCGACCCTATCGCAGGCAGCTTTGGAAACATTGGCGATTATTGCGTACAAGCAGCCGCTGACCCGTTCGGAAATCGAGGAAATACGGGGTGTAAAATGTGAAAAGGCACTAAACACCCTTTTATCTAAGCAATTGATTCGAGAAGCGGGGCGTGCCGAAGGGATTGGACGGCCGATCCTCTACGCGACGACCAAAGACTTTTTGGAACACTTTGGCTTGCGGGAAATAGGCGATCTGCCAGAACCCCCGGTCAATCTGGATATTGAGGAAGCGCGCTTGGAAGCCTCCGCTCTCTTCGGGAAAGCAGAAGAGACGACAAACGACTAGACACACCGGACAGTTTTTCGTACTAACAGATGACTCGTCCCCATATACATGGTACAAACCTTTGCTTCGCTGTACTTTGTAATGGGGAGGACGTTTATGAACGTGCGAAAATTATTGTCCGGCGTGCTCGTCGTTTTTCTTTTTATACAGGCTCTGCTGCCAGCTACTGAGGTGAAAGCAGCAGCGTCTCCACCCGGATTGTCTGCGGAAAGCGCAGCCTTGATAGACGTTGCGAGCGGTCGCATCCTTTACTCGAAAAATGGCTCAAAAAAAATGAGGATTGCCAGTCTGACTAAAACGATGACCGCAATAGTCGCGATCGAGTCGGGCAAGCTGGATCAAGTCGTGACGGTTCCCCCGGAAGCAGTTGGTGTCGAAGGCTCCTCGATCTATTTGAAGCGTGGGGAAAAACTGACGCTGGAAGAGCTGCTGTACGGGTTGATGCTCCGCTCCGGTAACGATGCGGCTGTGACGATTGCGACAGCAGTGGGCGGCTCCTTGCCTGGCTTTGTATACATGATGAATGAAAAAGCGGCATTGATCGGGATGGAGCATTCCAACTTTACCAATCCGCATGGGCTGGATGACAGCAACATGCACTACTCCACGGCGGAGGATATGGTCAAGCTCTCTGCCTACGCGCTGCGCAACCCCGTTTTTCGGCAAATTGTCTCTACAAAAGTAAAAGATATTTCGTGGGAAGGAGAGCAGTGGGATCGAAGACTGCTCAACAAGAATAAAATGCTGCACCTATACAACGGTGCGGATGGCGTAAAAACAGGCTATACGAAGCTGGCAAAGCGCTGTCTCGCTACTTCTGCAACGAGAGAGGGACGACAGCTCGCTACCATTACCTTGAATGCATCGGATGACTGGAATGATTCAGCCAAACTGCTCGACTGGGGGTTTGCGAACTTTCCTGTGAAAGAGCTCGTAGGACAAAAAGAAACCGTCAAGCCGGATACACCCGTCACGCTAGAAGCAGGTACTCATTTGGTCACGATGAATTCGTTCCATTATCCTTTGCAGCAGACGGAAACAGAAGCTGTCCATAAGAAAATTGTTTTAGGTGAGTCGATCATCAATGGCAAAATGAACGGCCAATTGGTAGGGTTCATGCAGATCTACCTGAAAGACAATATGATTGGCCAGGTGCCGCTTCTCGTGAACGTGGACACACCGACATCAGCTCTTCCAAAAGCTAAGGCTCAAAGCTTCTGGCAGCATTTCTGGGAGATCGCTGCGGGGGGGCTGTGGAGTGCTTAACATCATCTGGCTGGCTCTGATTGTCATCAGTATCGTCGTAGCGGCGATTAACGGACGGATGGAGCTGATCAACCAAGCTGCGTTCGATGGCGCGAAAACAGGAGTGACCGTATGCTTCGGCCTCTTGAGCATACTCGCATTCTGGATGGGGCTGATGCGTATCGCGGAGAAATCCGGATTGCTGGAGCTTTTGGCACGTGCTCTGTCACCTCTCATCCAGCTGCTGTTTCCCGATGTTCCCAAAGGGCATCCGGCGATTGGCTACATTCTGTCCAATATGAGCGCCAATTTGCTGGGATTGGGAAATGCAGCAACACCGATGGGCCTTAAAGCCATGGAAGAATTGCAAAAGCTGAATGGCGATAAGCAGGTAGCCTCACCCGCCATGTGCACGCTTTTGGCGATCAATACGGCCAGCATCACGATCATACCGACGACCATGATCGCGATTCGCATGCAGTACGGCTCGGTCAATCCGGTAGAGATCGTCGGGACTACCTTGCTCTCATCCTTTGCTGCTACCATAGTAGCTCTGTTGATTGATCGCTGGTATCGTTATCGCCATGTACGTCGTTACCGATAGGGGGAAACCGCATGTACCAATGGGTATCCCTGATTTCTCTTTGGGCTATCCCCGTCACGATCGCCTTTGTGCTGCTTTACGGCTGGCGCAAGCAGGTTCCGGTGTATGAGACGTTTGTCGAGGGGGCAAAAGGCGGCCTGACGACAACGATTCGCATACTCCCTCACTTGATTGCGATGATGGTCGCAGTAACGATGTTCAGGGAATCCGGTGCCCTCGAGCTTTTGCTTGGCCTATTGAGACCCGTGCTGGACACGCTGCATTTTCCGGAAGAACTGGTCCCGCTGGCCTTGCTGAGACCGTTGACAGGTACAGGTTCGCTGGCCATCGCGACTGATTTGATCGCTCAGCACGGACCGGATTCTTTCCTGGGGAGATTGGCTGCAACCATGCAAGGCAGTACAGATACGACCCTTTACGTGCTGACTGTCTACTTCGGAGCCGTGGGGATACGCAACTCTTCCTATGCATTGAAGGTCGGGCTGTGGTCGGATCTGGCTGGGGTTATCTTTTCACTACTTATCGTTACGTACGTTTTTTCGAAATGATCCATATAGGATGGACAGGGAAAAACTTCCGCACCTCGGGGAAGTTTTTCCCTTTTTCTTGTCCACACTGGTAAGAATGGGTATGATGTTGTAGAGGTGAACCATGAATGGAACGATTACAAAAAGTATTAGCACACGCCGGAGTCGCCTCTCGTCGTCACTGTGAAGAATTGATTGTGCAAGGGCATGTACAGGTAAATGGCAAGGTGGTACGAGAATTGGGTACGAGGGTAGACCCGCAGGCTGATCAAATCTTGGTACATGGAAGACCCATCCAAACCGAGCAGCATGTCTATCTGATGCTACATAAGCCCACAGGCGTCATTACGAGCGTATCCGACCCCCGTGGACGACGGGTTGTTACCGACTTGTTAAAAGGAATCAAAGAGCGAGTCTATCCCGTTGGACGATTGGACTATGATACGTCTGGCTTGCTGCTGCTTACCAACGATGGCGAGCTTGCCAACAGGCTGGCTCATCCGAGCTACGAGATTGATAAAGTCTACCGTGCATGGGTGAAGGGAGTCCCTTCCCCCGACAAAGTGAAGAGGCTGGCAACGGGTATTTCGCTGGAGGATGGCATGACATCGCCCGGTGAGGCTAGGCTGCTGGAGACGGCGCCTGCGCGAGACAAGGCATTGGT
This sequence comes from Brevibacillus centrosporus, assembly GCF_046622605.1. NCBI lineage: Bacteria > Bacillati > Bacillota > Bacilli > Caryophanales > Paenibacillaceae > Brevibacillus > Brevibacillus centrosporus. The sequence continues at coordinate 2,522,730 of NZ_CP176856.1, forward strand.
AGAGCTGACTATTCACGAGGGGCGCAACAGACAAGTGAGGCGCATGTGCGATGCGATCGGACATCCCGTCCTTACACTGGAACGTATACGTCTCGGTTTTTTGACACTGGAAGGACTTTCGGCAGGACAATATCGCCATCTGACCAGCTCGGAAGTTGAAAAGCTGAAGCAAGGACTTGTACAGAATCGGAAAAGCAGAGCACGCAATCGCTGATTCGTTCAAAATGTGTTCATAAGTTATGCGCTGCCGGAAAATCTAGGAACGCTATAATAGAAAGGAAAAACGTTGCAATTCTAATAGTGGTAGATGGGAGTTAGAGCAACATGAACAAAAGCAATCGTACATACATAAGAGTCGCCGTATTGGGCCTCTTGCTCGTGGCACTTGTCTTTGCTCTCTATTCCAGCTTCGTTAAAGATCCGAACGCTGTTAAGGTAGGGAAAGCTGCACCAAATTTCAGTCTGCAGCAGCTGAACGGGCCAGATATGGCATTGAGTGATCTGAAGGGCAAAGGAGTCGTCCTCAATTTCTGGGGGACCTGGTGTGAGCCCTGTAAAAAGGAATTGCCGGCCTTGCAGCAGCAATACGACCAGTTCAAGGATAAAGGACTTGTCGTAGTGGGGGTCAATATTGGAGAGTCGACGGTTGCCGTAGAGCCTTTCGTGAAGCAGTTCGGTGTTAACTTCCCGATTCTCTTGGACAGTCAATCGCAAATTACCAAGCTGTATCGCATCGGACCGATCCCGACGACATTTTTCATTTCGCCGGACGGGGATGTAGAAGAAATCTTTATCGGTCAATTAAACGAAGCTATGATTGCACAAAAAGTGTCAAAAATCTTGCCGTAAGTGAGGTTCAATAATGGATCAGCGAAAATGTGAATGTGGACATACCAATCCCATTGGGACGCTGCTCTGCGAATCTTGCGGCAAGCCGCTGGACATTGAGATTGAGGAGCAGACAGCATTTCCGGACATGCGCTACGAAGGAATGGCGCGCCGTTCACAAACGTATACGAAAAAAGTAATTGATCGAGTTTGGAACTGGTTTTCTTCTGTCAAAATTGCAATCGGTATCATTATTGTCATTTTGATAGGATCCGCTGTAGGAACCATTTTTCCGCAGCAGCAATACATACCTGTACCAGTGCCCACCGAAGCCGATGTCGCCCGTTTTTATACGGAAACATACGGGAAGCTGGGTACGATCTACTATGAATTGGGCTTTCACAATCTGTACTCTTCCTGGTGGTTTGTAACGCTTCTCGTGATGCTGGGGACATCCCTCGTGATCTGTAGTCTTGACCGGGTCATTCCCCTGTACAAAGCGTTGAAAAAACCTCGACTCAACCAGCACAAGTCTTTTTTGAAGGGACAAAAGCTGTTTGCGGAAGGGCCGATGCCGGAAGGAGCCAAGCAGGACGAGCTTCTCGCAAATGCCGCGCAAGTGCTGCGTAAAAAAGGCTATCGGATTTTCTCCACAGATAGAGCTCTGATGGCGGAAAAAGGCCGTTTTAGCCGTTGGGGGCCCTACACGAACCACATCGGTTTGATTCTTTTCTTGATCGGCGTTTTGATGCGTAGTATTCCTGGCTTTTTCATGGACGAATACGTATGGGTCCGCGAAGGGCAAACCGTTGCGATCCCGGATACGCCTTATTACGTCAAGAATGTTTCCTATCACACGGAATACTGGTCGGAGAGCGAAATGCCTGAGAAGCTGGATTTAAAAGGCGGGGTCATTCCAAAGAGCTTTCAGACAGATGCCATCCTGTACTTGAATAAAAACGCGGACTTGCCGGGAGCAAAGCCAGACTTGATAGAAGTAAAAAGTGGACCGATCGTCGTGAATCATCCGATGGAGCACGAGAGTCTTTACCTCTATCAATCAGGTGTACAAGAAATGCAATTGGGAGCGCTTAACTTCAACCTCATCGATCAAAAGAACGGGAATAAAGAACTTGGCTTGATCAAGGTCGATCTGTACGACCCTCCCAAAGAACAGGATTTAGGCAATGGTATCAAAGTTCGAACACTGGATTACTTCCCCGATTTTATTATGGGGGCTGACGGTAAGCCAGCCACGCAAACCAACCTGCCCAAAAATCCGATGGTCGCTCTGGAGATTGTTGCGGACAACGGAAAGATCAGTGAAAAGATGGTGTACCTGCAAGGCTCGGTTATCACCCAAAAAACCGATCCACAATTTGGCTTGGTCATCCGAAAGCCGGATTTGATCGATATTACGGGGTTGAATGTTAGAAAGGACAAAGCAGTGCCGTTGATCTACTTCGGATCCTTCATTTTCATGATCGGGGTAGCGATGGGCTTCTTCTGGCAACATAGACGGATTTGGGTCCAATTCCAGGAGGATGACGTGATGCTGGCAGGACATACCAACAAAAACTGGTTTGGCCTGCGCAGAGAGGTCGACGGGCTGATCGAACAGACGAAGCTGCCATTGACCGTAGAAGAAAAATCGAAGGCGTAATCGCTTCAAGGAGGGACACTCGACGTGCAGTTCATCCAAGTGAGTGACTGGTTATTGGATATTGCGTTTCTGCTTTATGTGCTCTCGTCCATTGTTTTCGTCATAGCTATGACGGGGAAGAACTGGGCGGGGCGCGACCCCAAGCAACATGAAGCAAAGTATGGACGGATTGCCTACTGGCTCGCCGTCATCGGCTTTATCGCACAGACAGGCTATGTCGTGACTCGCTGGATTGGGGGAGGACATAGCCCAACCAGCAATATGTTCGAGTTCATGGCGTTTTTGGACTTCTGTATTATTCTTGCCTATCTGATTATTTACAGGATTTATAAGCTGACGGTAATCGGAGCATTCGTATTGCCACTCGGCGTGATCATGCTGGCGTACTCCTATGTGTTTCCCAAGGATGTTACACCGCTGATCCCATCTCTGCAAAGCTACTGGCTGCATATTCACGTAACGACAGCAGCGCTGGGTGAAGGAATTTTGGCAGTCGGCTTTGCGGCTGGTCTGATGTATTTGATCCGCACAGTACCGCAAACTGTATCTACGAAGAGTACAAAATGGCTAGAAGTCGTTCTGGCTGTTGTGCTGATGCTGGTAGGTTTTATCGGGATGGAATCGACATTCGCTCGTATGGACCAGAAAACAGTATTTGAAATGAACAAAGAAACACAGAGTGCAATGGGGCAGATGGAAAAGGCTCAGGCTGAGTATACGATGCCAGCTCTAGTAGCTCCAGCTGATGCTACGATCATCAAGCAAGGTCCGATGTCCCCGCTGTTTACAGCTCCTACGTGGATGGAAGGCAAGGATGCTGCTCGCAAGCTGAACACCATGCTTTGGTCGGTACTTACAGGTGTTGTCTTGTACGGTGTTCTGCGGTTGATCTTCCGAAAACGTCTGGGTGCATTGATCCAGCCATCTGTTGAGGGCATTGAACCAGAACTGCTGGATGAAATCAGCTATCGCGCCATCAGTATCGGATATCCCGTGTTTACGCTGGGTGCCCTGATTTTTGCCATGATTTGGGCGCAAGAAGCATGGGGTCGCTTCTGGGGTTGGGACCCGAAAGAAGTATGGGCATTGATCGTATGGCTGTTCTACAGCGCGTACTTGCATTTACGACTCTCCCGCGGATGGATCGGTGCGAAGTCTGCCTGGATGTCCGTTATCGGGTTTGTCATCATCTTGATCACACTGGTCGTAGTCAATCTGGTTATTGCTGGTTTGCACTCCTATGCTGGTGTATAATTTATCCGAGAAAAAAGCTGGTCTAGACCAGCTTTTTGGACTATCTTCCATCATTTATACGAAATCAAATCGCTAAGAGGTGTTGGGCATGGAGAAATTGGCACGTATCCTTGTGGTGGATGACGAAGAACGCATCCGCCGTCTGTTGAAAATGTATCTGGAAAGAGAAAACTTCTTGATCGACGAGGCAGACAACGGAGAACAGGCAGTCGAAATGGCAGTCGGGAGCGACTACGACATCATCTTGCTCGATCTGATGCTACCGGGAATGGATGGGATCGAAGTTTGTCAGCGCATTCGGGAATTCAAAGCGACTCCGATTGTCATGCTGACGGCAAAGGGAGAAGAGACCAATCGCGTTCATGGCTTTGAAGCCGGGGTTGACGATTATGTCGTGAAACCGTTTAGTCCTCGTGAAGTCATGTATCGTGTAAAGGCGATCCTGCGTCGTTCGTCGGCAACTGCTTATTTGAAAACAGAGACCTTTAACAGCCATTCTGTCCTGGTCTTTCCGGAACTGACCATTGATCATGACGCGCACAAAGTCATTGCCAGTGGTCAAGAAGTCAGCCTTACTCCAAAGGAATACGAGCTTTTGCATTATTTGGCGCTCTCGCCAGACAAGGTATTCACTCGCGAGGAGCTGCTGAAAGATGTTTGGCATTACGAGTTTTTTGGAGATCTTCGCACAGTTGATACACACATCAAGCGTTTGCGCGAAAAATTAAACCGTGTCTCTCCTCAGGCAGCGAATATGATAGCTACCGTATGGGGCGTCGGTTACAAATTAGAGGTGCCAAAATAAAGTGGATGTTTTTTTTCGCAGCGTTGTCGGAAAGCTTTGGATGACGATCATTGCTTTGTTTGCCTTGGTACTCACGATTTTCAGCTTGCTCATCGTACAATCCTTTGACAGCTTCTATACGAACAGACAGACGCAAAATTTGCAGGATCTGGCGGAAGGATTATCAAGCGGATTGTCAGCAAGCGACAATACACAAGGCGCTTTGGAGATGGCAGCGGCATTTGGCGTCGTGCATCACACCGGAATGGTGGTCTTGGACGATCAGAAAAACGTCATTGGGAAGAGCGAGGGGAAAGGTCTTCCCAGCATACCGGTCGATGACCTGCTAGCTTCTCCTGAGCTAAAGCTTGAGGAGGCCTTGGCGGGTCAACATCCCGCACCGAAACGCATCTATTTGCAAGTGGGGGCGAACGACCAAAAGAATCCCAATGCGAGTCTGCAGCTGATCGCGGTAGCCGTGCCGATGGAGTATTCCGCTGGCAAGCATGGCTCTGTCGTCATGTATCAGGCGATGGAAGATTTTGATGATACGGTGAATGAAGTTCGCTTCCTGATCTTTGTGGTTGGCGTTCTCGCTTTTGTTTCTACCACGGTGTTTGCCTTCTTCCTATCGTCGAGGGTGACGATTCCTTTGCGTCAGATGAAAGAAACCGCGCATCGCATTGCGGAAGGGGACTTTCATGCAGAGATTCCCGTCCGTACTGCAGATGAGACAGGGGAGCTTGCCGCGTCCTTTAATACGATGGCTGCTCGCCTCAACCAATTGGTAGATGCGCTGTCCAAGGAAAAAGAACAATTGGCGAGCGTACTGAGAAGCATGGTTGACGGTGTAGTCATGATCGATGCAGAGGGCAAAATCGCTTTAACGAATCCTCCGGGTGAGCGCTTTTTGCGCGACTGGAAATTCGAGCATCCAGATGAACCTGCCCCGTTGTTCCCAATCTATCAGCAGGTTGTTCAAACGGGTCAGGAAGTGACAGAGGATATCCCGCTACAAGGGCGGATTTGGGCGCTGGTCATGGTTCCGGTAATTGATCGCGAGCAAATTCGTGGGGCAGTCGCTGTCCTGCGCGATATGACACAGGAGCGCAAACTGGATAAAATGCGCAACGATTTTGTAGCAAACGTATCCCATGAGCTGCGGACGCCGCTGTCCATGCTGCAAGGATACAGCGAAGCGATCGTGGACGACATCGCCACTACACCGGAAGAACACAAAGAACTGGCGCAAATCATATACGATGAGTCCGTCCGCATGACCAAGCTCGTCAATGAGCTGCTAAGCCTGGCACGAATGGAAGCAGGTCATGTGGAGCTGTTCCGCGAGCCTGTGGAGCTGCGGCCGTATTTGGAGCGTATCCAGCGCAAGTTTACGAATTTGGCGCGGGAACGGGATATTCATTTGCTCTTGGAAATGTCAACCTCTCACAATGTGGTCAGTATGGATCCCGATCGCATGGAACAAGTGCTGACCAACCTGATTGACAATGCGCTACGACATACTCCGGGCAAAGGCAGCGTGACCATCCGGGCTCGCGGCGACAAGACTTTGCTGCTGGAGATTAGTGATACGGGCAGTGGTATTCCCCAGGAAGATCTGCCGTTCGTATTTGAACGCTTCTATAAAGCCGACAAAGCGCGTACGCGAGGTCGGGTAGGTGGCACTGGACTTGGTCTTGCCATCGCCAAGAACATTGTCGAGGCTCACGGCGGGACGATAGGCGTACAGAGCAAAATGGGAGAAGGAACGACGTTTACGATTGCCTTGATGCTGCAATCGAAAACAAAATAGGAGTGTAGAGAGAAATGATCAAGACGATTCTTTTTGATGTAGATGGAGTTATGCTGAGCGAAGAACGTTACTTCGATGCTTCTGCCTTGACGGTATGGGAAATGCTGTACAGCACGCAGTATTTGGGCGTAAGGTCTGATTCTTTTACTCCCGCTCCGGTGGAAGAGGAAATACGTCGGGTGCGCGAGCAAGTGTTTGCAAATGACGAAGTGCTGGATCTGATCAAAGCTCGTGGAATCAACTCCAACTGGGACATGGTTTATCTCGCGTTCTCCTATCAAGTGATTCGGTTGGTAGAAGTTCTGATGCCGCATGTAGGCGATGAGGCAAAGAGTATTCTCCGTGGACAAGTGGACCGCGCTGAACTGGCCAAGCTCAGAGAGTGGGGCGCTGCTTATGCACCCGACTTTACGGTTGACTATGCAGCCTTTATCCCTGATTTTGCAAAAGGCTCCGCACAAAAGGCAGAAATGCTGCTGTACTTGAATCAAATCACGAAAGAGCGTCTTGGTGTAGACACAGAAATCTTCTCTCGCAGCAGCACCCTGTGGCAGCTATGCTACGAAACGTTTCAGGAATGGTATTTGGGTGACGAGAGGGTAGCGGCTTCCATCGGTCGGGAAACCAGCCAGACTGGTAAGAAAGGCTTTCTGACAGACGAAATCCCGATCGTACCGCCTGCGGAAATGATCGAGCTGTTCCGCACGTTGAAGGAGAAGGGATATACGCTTGGAATCGGTACTGGCCGTCCTACGATCGAGACACATGTTCCACTCTCGGAAATGAAGATCCTGGAATGGTTTGACCCAAATCGCGTGGTTACTGCATCTCATGTCCTAGAAGCAGAAGAGGAATTCCCGTCTCATGCGCCAATGTCCAAGCCGCATCCGTACTCGTATGTAAAAGGGCTGCTTGGTTTGTCTGCTCCAAATAGCGATGTGGTAAACTTCTCCTTGCCTATTCAAAAGGGAGATGAAGTCTTGATTGTAGGAGATTCGCCGGCAGACTTTCTAGCCGCACGGTCCATTGGCTGCAAATTTGCCGCAACTCTTACGGGGCTGTCTGGTCAAGAGGCTCGTGCGAAGTTTGAGGACGTAAAAGCTGACTATATTCTCGACGACGTGAGAGATCTCTTGTCGATTCTTGAGTAGAGGATTCAACGAACCAAAAAAAAGACTCTGCCGTAATCATTTCGGCGGAGTCTTTTTTGCGTCTGCAAGCTTATTCCCACTGCAGCGATTTTAAGCATTGAAAGCGAAAAGCATGAATCAAAAAGGGATGGATAGAATCATTTCTAACGATCACTTCATAGGTCCCGTCTGCTTGTGTGTAGAACAAGACGTCGGTATAATCTTTGTTGTCCTCGAAGTAGGAACGTACCTGCTTTAACCGTCTGCGCATCTCTTCCGTGTGGACGGAAATCTGAAAGGTGACGTCATTTGTATTTGCAGCTTCTGTGATAGTGATCAAAGATTCATCAAATGTATAGAGCAGCATTCGTACTCCTCCTTACCAGATAAAATAGCGCAGATACACATACAAATGCGAAATGACAATCGAGAGAAGCATGAGGGGGAATGCAACCTTCAGGAAGCCCATGAAGCTGATGTTGTAGCCTTCCTTGGATGCCAATCCAGCAACAATGACGTTCGCACTTGCTCCGATTAATGTACCGTTACCGCCCAAGCAAGCTCCAAGTGCAAGACTCCACCACAGCGGTTCTAAATTGGTAATTCCGAGCGCTCCCATCTCTTTGATCATCGGGATCATCGTCGCGACGAAAGGGATATTGTCCACAAAGGCAGAAGCAATGGCACTCAGCCATAGGATCAAAAGGGAGGTATGCAGCGGATCTCCTCCTGTCAGGTTGATGGCTTCGCCGGCCAGCTTCGCGATGACGCCAGTTTCCACGAGGCCCGAGACGAGAACGAAGAGACCAATGAAGAAAAAGATCGTATTCCATTCGACTTTGCTGATTGCGTCCTCCAAATAATGCTCGCCCGTCAACAGCAGGAGGAGGAAAGCGCCGGTCAAAGCAATCGTAGCTGACTCCAGATGGAAAGCGCCATGTAGCATAAAGCCAATAATCGTTAGAGCCATGACCGTCAACGATTTTTTTAATAAGAGGGTGTCGGTGATCTCATCCCGTTCATTCATCTGCATAATTTTGGCACTTAACTCTGGGGAGGTAACAAGCTGTTTGCGGTAAATGAAGACGAAGCAAAGAACAGTTACCGCCATTATGACCAAGACGACAGGTGCCAGATTGATCATGAAAGCCATAAAATCAAGCTCTGGAACCGCACTCCCGATCATAATATTCGGCGGATCTCCGATAAGCGTAGCCGTACCTCCCGCATTAGATGCAATAATCTCAGTAATGAGAAAAGGGATGGGATTTAGCTGAAGCTGACGGGCAATACTGAATGTCACTGGTACAATCAGCAATACAGTGGTTACGTTGTCCAGAAAAGCAGACGCCACAGCTGTAATAATGCTCAGGTACACCAGAATGCGTATCGGTTTCCCTTTGGCAGCCTTGGCTGCACGAATAGCCACGTACTTGAAAACGCCAGTCTGTGCGGTTACCGCTACGAGAATCATCATGCCGATAAGCAAGCCCAGCGTATTGAAGTCAATATGGTGGATAGCTTGCTCCTGAGAGACAATCCCGAACAGTACCATGAGGATCCCGCCGGACATCGCTACTATTGTACGGTGCAGTTTTTCACTGATAATAAATGCGTAGGTAACTAAAAAGATACCAATGGCAATCACTGCCTGGTTTGTCATAAGCTGCTCCTTTCTATTACATAGCTCTTGTCCTATTATATCCATTCGCAAAAAAGGGGTAAAGGAAAAGACCCGGTTTTTCACCAGGTCTTTGAGCTAGTCATTTATTACAGCTCGATCTGTGTAACGCTTTTTACTTCCGCCAATTCACCCATGGTATCGAGCAATTCACCAGTCAGCGGTTTATCGACAGAAAGCATCATGATCGCATCTCCACCAACGTCGCGGCGCCCTACCTGCATGGTCGCGATGTTGACGTTGTTTTCACCCAGGATCGAACCAACGCGTCCGATTACCCCAGGACGGTCATTGTGGTGGATGTACAGAAGATAGCCTTCTGGAGCCACGTCGATCGCATAGTCATCGATTTTCACGATGCGGGCACCATAACCGTTCAGGCGAGTACCCGCGACTGTACGGGTTTCCTGAGTCGTTTTCAGGGCTACCGTCAAAAGGTTGGTAAAGCCTTTGTTTTGTGCCGCTTTTTGTTCGGTAACCGTGATGTCGCGAACTTTGGCAAGCAGAGGGGCATTGACGAAGTTGACTTCTTCCCCGAGTCGGAAAGAGAGCACACCTTTCAATACGGTACGAGTCAGTGGCGAGGTATCTACATCCGTCAATTCACCGCTGTACTTGATTTCGATTTCCGAGATGGAGCCAACCGTTACTTGTGCGAGGAAATGACCGAGCTTCTCGCCAAGTGTGAAGTAAGGCTGCACCTTTTCCATCACATGAGCAGGGATGGATGGCAGGTTCACCGCATTTTTGAACGGCTCGCCACGAAGTACTTTCAGAATTTCTTCTGATACGTCTACCGCTACGTTTTCTTGCGCTTCGATTGTGGAAGCACCCAGGTGAGGAGCGGTTACCACTTTTGGGTGACCGACCAATGGATTGTCTACTGGCGGCTCCACTTCGTATACGTCGAGAGCCGCACCCGCGACTTTGCCAGTCGTGATGGCTTCGTACAGCGCTTTTTCATCGATAATCCCACCGCGAGCGCAGTTGATGAGACGAACGCCGTCTTTCATTTTGGCGAACTCGCGGGAGCTGATGATGTGGCGTGTTTCTTTGGTCAGTGGAGTGTGAACCGTGATGAAGTCAGCAGCACGGCAAATCTCGTCGACGGTTGCGTTGATCACACCCATTTTTTGTGCGCGTTCTTCTGTCAGGAACGGGTCAAAGCCCATGACTGTCATACCGAATACTTTTGCACGCTTGGCTACCTCGGAGCCGATACGGCCCATACCGAGGATACCCAGTACTTTATTGTTGAGCTCCACGCCTTGGAAGCTTTTGCGATCCCATGTACCGTCAACGAGCTTTTTGTGAGCTTGTGGAATGTTGCGGGCAACAGCCATCAGCATGGCAAACGAATGCTCTGCCGTAGAGATCGTATTTCCGTCTGGAGCGTTGATGACAGGAATCCCTGCTTGTGTAGCAGCGTTGATATCGATATTGTCGACACCCACACCTGCACGACCGACGGCTTTCAGCTTTTTACCAGCAGCCAGCACTTCTGCCGTCACTTGGGTTTGGCTGCGTACGAGCAGGGCATCGTAATCGCCAATGACTTCAAGCAGATCAGTAGGGGAGAGGTCTGTTTTGCGAACGACGTCTACATCAGGCGCGTCCAGCAGTTGTTGAATTCCAAATTCGCTAAGTGGGTCAGTAATCAGTACTTTATACATGTGCGATGAGCACCTCCTGAGCAGCTTTGACACCGGCACCCAGTTCTACAGGCGCGCCGATTTGGTGGAGCGACATTTCAATAGCAGCGATCACTTGCAGGACATCGAGCGGCTCGCAATAGCCCATGTGACCGATGCGGAAGATTTTCCCTTTCAGGTGCTGCTGTCCACCCGCAATCGAGATGTTGTAATGCTTGGTCAATGCTTTGCGCATCGCTTCGGCATCAAATGCGCCTTGTGGGTCGCAGGAAGTAACGGTAGTAGCCGCGTAAGCATCTTCAGCCATCAGCTTGATGTTCAAAGCTCGCATGGCAGCGCGTGTCATATCACGCATCAGCTCGTGGCGCTTCACGATGGCTGGCAAGCCTTCTTCTTCCAAGATATCAAGTACTTCAGCGAGACCAAAGATCAACGATACAGCAGGTGTGTACGGAGTCGTTTGATCCTTCAAGCTCTTGCGGTATGCTTTCAGGTCCAGGTAGAAAGCAAGGGATTTGTTTTGCTCAATGACAGACCATGCACGCTCGCTGGCAGCCAGGAAAGCAAGTCCAGTCGGGAGCATGAAAGCTTTCTGCGAGCCAGTCACGACGATGTCAACACCCCAAGCGTCCATTTCGCAAGGAACAGCACCCAGGCAGCTAACAGCGTCTACGATGAACAGAGCATCGGATTGTTTGCGGATGACCTCTGCAAGCTCAGCGATCGGGTTTTGGACACCTGTAGAAGTCTCACAGTAGGTAGCAAAAACGGCTTTGACTTGCGGCTTTTCTTTCAGGAAAGCATCCAGAAGCTCTGGTGTTACGGCTTCGCCCCAAGGAACTTCAAGACGGTGAGCAATGACGCCGTAGCGCTCGCAGATTTTTGCGAATCTTTCCCCGAAGTTTCCGCTGACCAAAATGGCTGCTTCATCACCAGGCGCAAGCGTGTTGACCACACCCATTTCGAGAGCGCTTGTTCCGCTTCCTGTGATGATGTACACATCTTGCTGTGTACCGAAGTACGGCTTTAGGCGCTCCGCCGTTTTTGCGAATAGAGCAGAGAACTTGCCGCTGCGGTGTCCCATCATAGGCTGGTTCATCGCTTGTTGAACGCGCGGCGGGATAGGGGTAGGGCCAGGAATTCTCAAGATCTGTTTGTCAGTAAACATGTTTCTCTCCTCCTAAGTATGATTGCGATAATAAACTTGTCGGCGCCAAGCCATATGGCAGAGCCTGTATGCTCTTATACTTTCGCTCTGTATCGCGTTAGCGAACACAAGCGAATGAAAGTATAAAAAGCCTCCCATTCTCACACTGCTCCTATTACAGAACAGTGAGGGACGAGAGGCTTTGCTTCGCGGTGCCACCCTCATTTACCCTTCTTTTCTCAAAGAAGAGCCTTAGCAGGTACATGACCTAAAGAGATAACGGATCAACCGTTCGCGTCTACTAAACAACCGTTGTTCGACGCAACAACTCGGAAGTGCTTATCTGTGAGTGGAACCACCGATTCGCAGCAAACATCGGCTCTCTGAGGGTTTCCGGACACAGCGTTTCTTCGTCATCGCTGTTTATCAGTATGTGTCTCGTAAGATTTGTACTTACGATATCATGGCAAAAAGGGTGTCGTCAAGCACAAAAAACGGAAAAAATGAACAATGCTAATAAAAATGTATTTAACGTTCGTAAATAATAGGCTAATCAATAGTTTCGGAAGGTTAAAAACACATAAAATCCGAACGTTAAGATATTCATCTCACAAAAAATGGGAAATACCGGATTTAATGTTCGGTTTTTGCGTTGCTTTTATTGTATCGAAAAGTGCTGGAAGTTGAAATGGTAATTTGCTGATCAACCGTTCACTTGCAAGTGTGAAGAAACTGAAAAACCTCTCACGCACGAGGCGGAGAGGTTTCGATCCATGTAGATGGAATGAACTATTCCACTTTGATAGAATCAGTTGGGCATCCTTCTGCGGCGTCGCGAACGTCGTCTTGCAGGATATCCGGGATTTCAACGCTGTTTGCATTGTCATCCAGTTTGTTGAAGGCCAAGCCCTCATCATCGTAGTCAAAGACGTCAGGAGCAGTTGCTCCACAGGCGCCGCATGCAATACAAGTATCTTTATCTACCCATGTTGTCATCGTCGTTTCACCTCCCATTACGAAGTGGTACGTCCACTATCATAGACCATTGTATGCTCTTGCTCAAAAGATTTCAAGATTGAATCAGTCTAAAAATGTACGACTACTTGTAAAGCGGAATTTCAGGAGCCTTCAGCTGGGAGTAGAGCTTTCCACTCATTTGCTTAAAGTCACCTGGATGAATCGCGTCTGTGGCGTTTAGCAACCGAATGGCGTCTGCCACATCCTGGATGCCAAGGTTCTGGGCATCTTGTGTCGCAACGAGACTGTCAATGCGAGCCGTCAAGTCTTCGGGGCTGTAGCTTTTCCATTGCTTGTCTTTTGCCATCGCAGTAGCAGCAACGTACGTCCGGTAATGGAAGGGATATTGCTTCCATTGTCCAGTGGTCACTGAAGCGGGCAATGATTTAGGCAAAGGCTGTTTCACGACATAAGCGGACTCCCATGCGGCAATTGAGCGGTACAGCATTTCTTGAGCCGTCAGCCAGCTGTTTTGAAAAAGCGGCATGCGTGCTGCGATTGCAGCTGGGGTTAGGGCATTACTATTCTGATCGGATCGCACCTGATCCATACTATCCAAATAAGCCCGTACGCTGTTCGCAAAATTGCTGTGGGCTTGTACCAATAGAGGAGATGTCGGGAGCGGCACGTTCTTTTCCAATGCTTTCAGTGTCTCTTCAGCCTGCTTCGTCAAATATTTTAAAGACTCGGCCTGTTCTTTTTTATCCAAGGCATTCCATTTGGCCATTTCATCAAAGTGCGCTTGACGGAAATGGAGCAGTGGAGCATACACCGAATAATAAAAGCGGATAAAATCCTGCTCATTGTAGAGCTTTTGTGCTTTTAATTGCTGGTCACGCATGGCTTCTTGTTGTTCAGCTTCAAGGGCAGCAGCACGCTCCGCCTCGATTTTTGTTTTCATATAATGCGCCCCGAAAAAAAATCCACCAACCGTACAAGCAAGTGTTATGATGATCATATAGGCCATCATAAATTCTGATTTTTTCAATCGTTTTGTCATAAAACTCCCCCATATGATAATTGCAGCAGATAAGTGATAAAGATAGATCCATAAAGGAGTACCAATGAACAATCGGAGCATTGCGGCACAGGATTTTTTATGCGCTGTGACCATAAACGCCATGATTCCTCTTGCCAATGAGCGAACGCTTCAGGCAGCCTTTTACATTTTGCGAGGCCGAAAAGCCAATCAGACTTTGCAAGACGTACATTTGTACCACCTTTATCCGTATTATCGGATGTTTCCGCGTTTTTCAAAAGAGGATTGGGAGAAAATTGTTTCAACTTTGTTGCAGGAAGAATGGATTGTACAGCTTCCAGCAGTAACGCCGACGTCCAAACCATCATTCTCGATCACGGAAAAAGGGATTGACCAAGCAGAGCAATGGAAGTCTGCTTTTCAACTGGATCGGTGGAACGAGCCTTTCACAGAATCAGGAATGGCAGAAAAAATAGAGCTGTTTTGGCAGCGTCTTCACTTGCTCGTACAAACCGTTTCCCAACTTCTCTCAGGAGATTTGGGATTCTTTCCCGTCGTTTCAGACAAAAAAATACAGCAGTGGGTAAAAACCCAGTTGGCTTCACAAACCGCTCGCGAGCAATGGCAAAAACGGCTCGGGGAAGAATTGCACACGCTCTGGAGCCCACTTCCTGAGGATGTCCAAAAACTGTTGATTGGACAATTGTCCGGGGCTACTCAGGTCGGGAAAACGCTGGGACAGCTAGCCGCGCAGCAAAAGGAATCGACATTTTATTTACAATTGCCATTCCGCTATGGGCTAGCTATGTCCATCCTGCAGCTACAAGAAGACCCTGTTCGTTTTCCATTGTTGTCCCATCTCGTCGTTCAAACAGAAAAATGGGACACGCGTTTGACTGAGAGCGCTGCACGCACGTATGCCTTGGTGCAGCGCGGGATGAGTATCGAGCAAATCGCTGATGCGCGCAAAATCAAAAAAAGTACCGTGGAGGATCATCTGGCCGAAATCGCTTTGCGTTGTCCAGAGTGGGACTGCTCTGCCTATTTAGAGCCAAAACTGAGCGCTTTAATCATCCAGACCAGCGAACAGCTGCAGACGAGCAGACTTCGTCTCATCAAGGATCATTTGGGCGAAGCTGTCTCGTACCTGCAGATTCGGCTGGCCTTGGCACGCAGACAGGGGGAGAGGTGGACGTGAACAGAATATTGCTAGAGAAATTGCAGCTGCATTTTGGACATGCTTCCTTTCGACCAGGTCAAAGAGAAATTATCGAGAGACTGCTTTCCGGGCAAAATGTCCTTGCGATTCTTGCTACAGGGGGAGGAAAGTCGGTTACGTACCAGCTCCCAGCTTTGCTTTTACCCGGTATCACAGTGGTGGTTTCTCCGTTAATCTCCCTGATGATTGATCAGGTGCAGCAGCTGCGCACACGCAGGCGGATTCCAGCAGCCTATGTGAACAGTTCGCAGGATCCGGCTGAATCACGAGAGATCCTGCGCGAGCTCGGTAACGGTGTGTACAAGCTTTTGTATATTTCTCCGGAAAAACTGCAGCAGCCGTACATCCAGTCCGTACTGAAGCGGATAGGGGTGTCGCTCGTTGCAATCGACGAGGCGCACTGTATTTCCCAATGGGGACATGATTTTCGGACGGACTATTTACGTCTGCCGGATGCGATCAAACATCTGGGAAACCCTCCGGTGCTGGCAGTTACAGCAACCGCAACAGAGGATGTGCGGAAAGAAATCAGTCAGCTGCTACAAATTGCCCAAGAGAATGTGATGTCGCAGCCTTTGAATCGGGAGAATATCGCACTCGATCTGGTAAGGGTGAGCGATGAGGGAGAGCGCCGTGAGCAAGTCCTGCAGTTGATGGATGAACTGAAAGGTCCAGGTATTGTGTATTGCAGTACGAGAAATGCAGTAGAGGTACTCGTTGCCTCTTATCAATTGCAGGGATCAAAAAGAGTACACGGTTATCACGGTGGCATGGAGAGCATGGAGCGGATGCTGATCCAGTCGCAGTTTCTCTTAGGAGAATTGGACGTGATCGTTGCTACCAATGCATTTGGCATGGGGATCGACAAACCCGATATACAATATGTGATCCATTACCAGCTTCCTTCCAGCATGGAGGCTTACGCGCAGGAAATCGGTCGCATTGGGCGAAACGGCCAGCCAGGCTATGCCGTCTTGTTCTATGTAGAGGATGATTGGCAGATCCATCAGCACATGGTGGAAAAGGAATACCCTACTCAGCTGCAAGTGATGCAGTTTTTTCAAGCCTTCAAAACCGCTGCGCCAGCAAATAAGGACGCATGGGGATCTACTGAAATGACTGAAGAGATGGTTCAGATGCTCACTTTTTACGCAGAGCAGACAGGTCTTGACCAGGAGGTTGCCGCTGCGTCTGATTCTGGAGCCGAGCATGTACAGCGCATTTGGCAGGAAACCGAGAAACGAAAACGGTTGAAAAAGCAAAAGCTGTACGAAATGCTCAGGTATGTAGAAGACGTGAATGATTGTCTGCGGAAGAAGCTGAACCGTTATTTTGGAGAGGAGCAGGTGGCATTTACTCTTCATTGCTGTTCGTGCTGCGGGCTTGATAGACAAGCATATCAAGGTGATCGGACGAATACGACGAACAAGAAAGATGAAAACTCTTGGGATTTGCGGCAGGCTTTGGAGAAGCTTTTGCCGAAAAAATAAAGGAGGAACAAAACCAGTGAAGGACAGCGGGCAAGAGATAGATGAAGCTAATCTACGGTTAAATCTCTGGCTGACTCAGGGTTTGGTTTTGGCAATTGCCGCAGGAAGCAGCTTGTTCTTCTTAGGCTGGGAACGCACCGTCAGGTTGTTTACGGCCCCAGACGGATCTGGGCTGGCGCTGGCGCTGCTCGTTGCTCTCGGTATCATTTTGGCAAGTGTTGCGATGGATCGGTACTTGCCGAGCAGCTGGCAAGACGACGGCAACGTGAATGAAACGGTGTTTGGAAACATGTCGCCGTTCATGACCCTGCTGGTTTGCATTTCCGTTGGAGTGGGTGAGGAATGGCTGTTCCGTGGCGTCGTCCAGTCCTGGGTCGGGAACTTATGGACGAGTATCATCTTCACGCTCATCCATGTACGTTATCTGAAAAAGCCGCTGTTGTTTATCAGTGTGTTTGTCACCAGCCTGCTTCTAGGAATGCTCTATGAACGGGAAGGGACTTTGTGGCCATCGATTATCGCTCATATTCTCATCGATCTGGTATTGGCTTACTATCTTCAATTTACATTAAATAGGAGAAAGGGGAAGAAACAGTGAGTACGGAACAAACTGGCTTGCCTCCTCGTCGTTCGCGAACAAAACGACCTTCTGGTTCCATCTCGTTAAAAAAGCTCATTACGTCCGGACTGTATCTGTTTGGTGCCCTTTTTTTCGGGTTGATTGGTGTTGAACTATACCAAGCAAAAGTGAGTCACCTGTCTGAGGGGGAAGGTAGTCCTATTGTTTCAACCGTGACAAATTCCCCGACCCAGTCAGTGGCAGCTAGTACAGAGCCCAATTCCCCTACACCAGCACCAGTAGAACAGCCTCAAACAGCCAAGACAACCGAAGTGGCATCTGCACCTAATCAACCAGCACTTCCAGACGCTGTACAGGGACCAAAGCCTGATGGATCCCCGGCAGGACAAACAGGGACCCAGGAAGTTGCCGGGAAAGCACAGAGCGTCACCAAGCCGCAGACAGATGCCAAAGCAAGTACACAAACCAAATCGAGTCCGGCAGCCAAACCAGCTGCAGCTGTGCAAAAACCGAAAGCAATCAAGCATGTCGTGCAAAAAGGCGAGACACTGTACATGCTTTCGCGCAAATATTATGGGAACAACTCCTATGTGGCTAAAATTGCAAACTACAATGGTCTCTCACTCGAAGCCCAATTGACAGCGGGAAAGGTCGTCCTCGTCCCACTTCTTCCGTAATGAGTCTCTCTGACCTAGGTTATGCTATGGAGAAATGCAAACGATGGGCGGGGAGCGCTTGATGTACGATACCATTATCGTTGGCGGTGGGATTGGCGGACTTCAAACAGCGATCCAGCTGGCGCGGAGCATGCGTCGTGTAGCGGTTATAGACACTCCGGGGGGAAGGTCAACTGTCGCCAAATCCTACCGGAATATCCTTGGCTTTGAGGATGGGGTAAGCGGAGAGAGCTTACGCAGGAAAGGCAGGGAGCAGGCAGCCAAATACGGGGCTGTCTTCTTTGCTGATGAAGTCGTTAAATTGGAAAGTCAGGGAAAAGCTGGCTTTTTGGTACATATGAGGAACGCAGTACAGCCACTGGAATGCCGGACCTTGGTCATGGCGACGGGGATAAAGGACCCATTTCCGGCCATCCCCGGCATCGAGGAGTGTCTGGGAACATCCATTTTTCTATGTCCAGACTGTGATGGCTATGAGACCCTAGAGCAGCGTACTGCTGTGATTGGAGCTGTCCCCCAGGCAATCGAGATGGCAGACGAGCTCACTTTCTATACCTCGAAAATTTATATCATTAACCATGAGCAGGTACCCGTGCAGCCAGAGCTGAGAAAGACGTTGACAGAAAAAGGGTATACCTTGCTGGAAGCAGCCGTGGAAAGAATGCTTCATGACGAGGGAAGGTTGAGGCAGCTCTTACTTGCAACAGGTGAACATCTGGAGGTAACCAGAGCTTTTCTCTCGTTTCCGGGCGCACAAGTTCAGACAGCTCTTTTAAAGCCGCTATCCGTGAGGCTGAATCCCAAAGGACATGTGCTTACGAACCCGAGAACGAAAGAGACGGATCATCCGAATCTGTGGGCGGTTGGAGATATAGTGGAGCATTCCCAGCAGGTAGCGATCGCGATGGGGGACGGCGCACAGGCCGCCATCTGGATTCAGAAGAGACTGAGAGAGCAAGGCTTTACGGAACGCCGGTAGTCGGCGTTTTTTCTTTTTACAGGAACCCGAACTAGCAGCACTCAATAAGATGGGGAGAAGAATGCACGTGAGGTGAATGTTCGATTTGTCGATAGGAAAAACGCATGGATGCATGTGTTCATGTACTTTTTTTCACTCTTTTTGTTTACTGTTCAATTTGTGGAAATGCCGATCCCGACTGCACTTTTGGCCGGTTGGGTCGTCATCTACGAGGCAACGCAAAAGCGCCTGCTTTTCCTGGGAAAGCGCAAAAACTGACAGCTGCCAACAAAGTCCGATACTCACTCTCCTACTATCAACAGCACACTTGAAAGGTGCGAAGACAAGCGCAAGGTGTAGCGTGGCTATGTTCCAGATGACAAATGTGATATGATAGGACTACCTCGGATTTTCCTAAACGAAGAAAAAATGGATGAATGACAACAGGTATTCGTCGGAAAATGCGGAGAACTCTTACAGGCTTACAATCATATTTTGTAGTACGACTGGATGGCGAGGAGGGACAGTCATGCGTGTTGAACGCCTTGGTCAAGATAAAATACGAATCTTTTTAACGTTTGATGACCTGTCAGAGCGCGGGATAGAGAAAGAAGACATGTGGCGTGACATTCCTAAAGTACATGAACTGTTCAACGACATGATGGAGCAGGCGTATCATGAACTAGGTTTTGAAGTGTCAGGGCCTGTTGCCGTTGAAGTGTTCGCCTTGCCAGCTCAGGGTATGGTCGTGATCGTTACTCGTGGCAAAACCGGCTCAAAAGACGGGAAAGAAGAAGAGGATTTCGACGACGAAGAAGTATATGAGCTTGAGGTGACGCTTGAAGAAAGCGACCTCATCATCTACGCCTTCCGTGATTTTGAGCACATGGTAGAAGCTGCTCACCGAATAAATGCTCTTTTAACCAATGGAGGCTCCGCTTACTTCTACCAAGGCAAGTATCACCTGGTGCTGGAAGAAGTGGAATTGGATCAGGAGCGCTACCACAAACTGATTGCGATCCTCTCTGAGTACGGGGAAGCGACGCCAACAACCATCTACGTATTGGAGGAATACGGGAAGGTTGTCGTGGCAGATGATGCAGTAAAAGAAATATGCAGGCATTTTACGTAAGGAAAATGCTTGGGGAGATAAAAAAGCACCTAGTTTCTTGCTAGGTGCTTTTGCTGTGAGTAGATGACGACGTGGTCGCTGTGTTGGTTATTTCTATAACTGGGAAAAGCTGTTCTTCGTGTGAGGGGATATCTATTCCGAATGGGAAAAAATAATGACAACCCAATAAATTATTCAACAAAATACCCCATGTATAAACTTCCAGAATTACTCTTTTTATAATGACATGATTCCTCAGGATTGGTAATGAAACCTGCCAAGTTGGAGAGGCTATAAGTACGATTCCTATCGCGTTTTTTTGTTTGTACAGCAAATTCAGACTACTTATATCAAGGGTTTTGCGGATTGGCAATATTTTGCATGTTTATGCCTTTCGACACGAGAAAACGCTTACGAAATGGAAAAAAGGTTTTTTTATACCTTCTCATACTGGGGACAAACATGTATACTAAGACCTGCGTTTACCGATAACATTTTTGAGGTGGTAAGTAATGGGTAATCAAGACGTGGTAACCGAAAGCACCCAAGGGGAACAAAAGCAAGAGAGCTTGAACTTGCTTGAATCTACTCAAGTGGTGATCAAGGAAGCACTGGAGAAACTAGGTTACCAAGAATCGATGTTTGAACTCTTGAAGGAGCCGCTACGCGTTTTGACTGTACGCATTCCGGTTCGCATGGATAACGGCGAAGTAAAAGTGTTTACTGGTTATCGTGCACAGCACAACGATGCAGTAGGTCCAACCAAGGGGGGCATTCGTTTCCACCCGGAAGTTACAGAGGATGAAGTAAAAGCACTGTCCATCTGGATGAGCCTCAAAGCAGGTATCGTCGATCTGCCATATGGTGGTGGTAAAGGCGGTATCATTTGTGACCCGCGTGAAATGTCTTTCCGCGAACTGGAACGATTGAGCCGCGGTTATGTTCGCGCAATCAGCCAACTCGTTGGCCCGACAAAAGATATTCCGGCTCCAGACGTATTTACGAACTCGCAAATCATGGCTTGGATGATGGATGAGTACAGCCGTATTCGTGAGTTTGACTCCCCTGGCTTCATTACGGGAAAACCGATCGCGCTTGGTGGTTCGCACGGTCGTGAAACAGCAACTGCAAAAGGTGTAACGATTTGCATTCGCGAAGCAGCAAAACGCCGCAACATCGACGTAAAAGGTGCTCGCGTCGTAATCCAAGGTTTTGGTAATGCTGGTAGCTATCTGGCGAAATTCATGCACGATGCAGGGGCTAAAGTAGTCGGTATCTCCGATGCTTACGGAGCACTGCACGATCCAAATGGTCTGGATATCGACTATCTCCTGGATCGCCGTGACTCTTTCGGTACAGTTACGAAGCTGTTCAACAACACGATTACGAACAAAGAGCTCTTTGAACTGGATTGCGATATCCTGGTGCCTGCAGCGATTGAAAACCAAATTACTGCTGCGAACGCTCACAATATCAAAGCTCAGATCGTGGTAGAAGCAGCCAATGGTCCAACGACATTGGAGGCAACCAAAATTTTGACGGAACGTGGCATTCTGCTTGTTCCAGACGTACTGGCTAGCGCTGGCGGTGTCACTGTATCCTACTTCGAGTGGGTACAAAATAACCAAGGCTACTACTGGACAGAAGAAGAAGTGGAAGCGAAATTGGAGCAAGTCATGGTGCGTTCGTTTGAGAATGTTTACTCCTTGTCTCAAACACGCCGTGTAGACATGCGTTTGTCCGCTTACATGGTGGGCGCTCGCAAAATGGCTGAAGCTTCTCGTTTCCGCGGTTGGGTGTAAACTCCTGACTGTTCTCCACATACACAGAACCAAAAACCCCTCCAAGCTACGAAGCAGGAGGGGTTTTCTTTATGAGTGTGTATTCGCAGTTTTAGCGGTCAAAAAGATGCTGAAGCTGCTGGAAATGACGAGTCTGCTGCAGCGTAACGATGAGCTTCAAACGAGCTTTCTGTCCGTTTAAGCCGTTGGAGAAGATGATACCGAGCTCTTTTAACTGACGGCCTCCGCCTTCGTAATCGTAAACGTCCTGGACTTGGCCATTGTAGCAGCGGGAGACAAGAACGATCGGAACTCCCTTATCCAGGAGCTGCTTTAGGGTGGGAAGGATAGCAGGTGGTAAATTCCCGAGTCCGAAAGCTTCGATGACCAAGCCGTCGATCGGCTGCTCCAGCAAAAATTGCAGCCAGGAAGGATCCATGCCGGCAACTGCTTTGATCAGGGGGACGTTGGCGTCTGCGTGAGAAATGGCGTAATGTTCACGAATCAAGGGTGCATGATGGTAGTGGACTTGTTTCTTCGCGATCGTACCGATAGGCCCAAATTGAGGGGACTGAAAGGTGGCTACGTTGCTCGTGTGCGTTTTGGTGACATGACATGCTGCGTGAATCTCATCATTAAAAACGACGAGAACCCCTTTGTTGTGGCTGTCAGGATCTGCAGCGGTGCGAACAGAGGAAATCAGATTGACAGGTCCATCTGCTCCAAGCTCATTACTGCTTCTCATCGCACCGGTAACCACAACAGGGACAGAGTGAGGTAGGGTCAAATCGAGAAAATAGGCAGTTTCCTCCAAAGTATCCGTGCCATGTGTGATGACGATCCCGTCGAAAGGCTCTGCAGCGAGCTCTTTTTCAATGTGCAGGCGCAATTGATTCATGATGGTTGGAGTCATGTGGGGACTTGGTAGATTCAGGACGTTTTTCATGGTGATATCGGCGTAGCGTTCGAGAAACGGAACAATTTTACTCACAGCTTGGTCATCCATCGGTTTTACTCCTTCAGAGTCATCCACCGACATGGCAATGGTACCACCTGTATTTAATACCAATATTTTTTTCAACATGATCTCTCTCCTGTAGCGGGTTTTCATCAACCAGTATTCATGGTACGATGAATATCAGCCTTGTGTAAAGGAGCAATACACAGATGATTGCTATGATCGGAGCGGCAGTTGCCCCCGGCATTGCCATCTTGAGCTATTTTTACCTGCGTGACAGTTTGGAGCCGGAGCCGATTTCCATGGTAATCCGGTCATTTATCTTTGGTGTCCTATTGGTGATCCCGATCATGGTGATCCAATACGTCATGCAGAACGAATGGAACTGGCGGGACGGCATTGTCGCGGAGATTTTCCAGTCCGCTGTTGTAGAAGAGTTTTTTAAATGGATGGTCATCTATTTCACAGCGTATAAGCATGTAGAATTTGATGAGCCCTATGATGGAATTGTTTATGCCGTGGCGGTTTCTCTCGGCTTTGCTACGTTGGAAAATCTGTTTTATTTGATTCTGAATGGATTGGATATCGCCTTTTGGCGCGCATTGCTGCCAGTGTCTAGCCACGCCCTGTTTGCCGTATGGATGGGGTATTACCTAGGGTTAGCAAAGTTTTCGCGAGGAGTGCGCAAAGAGAGAATCTTTCTCTGGGTTTCCGTCCTCTTGCCAATCAGCTTGCACGCGTTGTACAATGCGATTTTCTTGTCTGTTCAGAATTGGCTGGTCGTCATTGTACCGTTTATGCTCGTACTCTGGTGGCAGGGCTTGAAAAAGGTGCAGCGAGCGCATGATTACGGTTCTAAAAAGCTCTCTTCCCGTCCACAATAGACGAGAGGAGGAGACGAGACGTGTTTAAAAATCAACGAGCCAAAGTGACCATTCGCTGCAACGTATGTGGAGAAAAGTTTACCCTGCGCGGTCGTCGAGAACCGGGAGGGCAGGTAGAAACGGGTTTCAAACAGTGTCTGTGTGACAATGATAAACATTTTAGTATCAATGAAGCATAAGCGAATATGTGTGAAGAGGACCGATGCGAACAGCATGGGTCTTTTTTCTTTTTAGTAGCCTCCCCCAGAAACAGATGCATAATCCATTCTTCCTCCACTAACAATATGCACAGATATCATTACTTGCCAAGGGGGATACACGCCGTGCGGATGAAATGGATCGCGGGTGTTCTACTGGTGCTCGTTGCGACTGGGTTTACCGGGTACGAAGCTTTCTTTGCACAGAGAGGGAGTGCTGCTGTATCAGGAGTGGAAATGACGGCTCCAGCCAAGCAGAAACCGAAGACCAAAGGCAATCAAACCTTTCATTCTTCGAAAATCTCCGCAAATGATCTGAAGCTCATGGCTAACGCCGTCTATGGAGAAGCGAGAGGGGAGCCATATCAGGGACAGGTTGCGATTGCGGCGGTCATCCTCAACCGAGTAAAAAGCCCATCGTTTCCGGACACGCCATCTGCTGTCATTTTTGAGCCGCGAGCATTTACAGCAGTTGCAGATGGACAGATCTGGCTTACGCCTAACGAAAATGCCCGCAAAGCTGTTCAAAATGCGTTGAATGGAATGGATCCAACTGGCGGATGTACATACTACTTCAATCCCGTCACGGCAACCTCTAAATGGATCTGGAGCAGACCACAAGTCAAAAAGATTGGGAAGCATATCTTTTGCCGATAAGCAGTTGATTGCGTAAGAGAAGGAGTGAAACGTATGGTATACGGAGCTACAGCACGAGTCTTGCTTCCGGTGGCAGTAGTCGCCTTGATTGGAGCCGGAATGTGGGGATATCAGGAGCATAACGAAAAAAACTCGGTCTTGATCAAAGCGGAAAACTCCTATCAACGAGCTTTTCATGATCTGACCTATCACGTAGACAAGCTGCATGATGAGCTGGGCAAAGCACTAGTCATCAATTCACGGCGCCAGATGACACCGACTTTGACGAATGTATGGAGACTGGCCTACGCGGCTCAAGCCGATGTCGGGCAATTGCCGCTGACGCTGATGCCGTTTAACAAGACGGAGGAAATGCTGTCGCGCGTTGCGGATTTCTCGTACCGAGTAGCCGTACGGGATTTGGATAAAGAGCCGCTCACCGAAAAAGAGTACGGTACGCTGAAAAATCTGCACAAGCATGCGGCAGGTATACAGGACGAGCTGAGAAAAGTACAGTCCAACGTCATCGACAAGCAGCTGCGCTGGATGGATGTCGAGACAGCGCTCGCTTCTGATGACAAGAAGTCGGACAACACCATTGTTGATGGGTTCCGGACGATAGAAAAGAAGGTGCAAGAGTATCCCGACCTCGATTGGGGAGTGGGCATTCAGAGCCTGGATAAAAAGAAGCAGCAGCGGATCAAAGGGATCGATGGCAAATCGATTACAAAAGAAGATGCGCATAAGATCGCGGTTGATTTCCTGGGAGACAGGGCAAAGGGCGCTCAGGTAGAAGTCGATGAGAATGGAAAAGGCCAGGAATATTCTGCTTACAGTGTCCGCGTTACTTCTCCCGACAAGAAACAGGCTATCAATCTAGACGTAACCAAGCGTGGGGGAAAAGTCGTCTGGATGATGAATGAACGGCAGGTTGGGGAAGAAAAGCTCGATATGAAGCAGGCGGAAGAAAAAGGGCGCAAGTTTCTAAAAGACCATGGCTATGACGATCTGGTAGTAGCGGAGACTGACAGCTACGAAAGAAGTGCCGTCTATACGTTTGTGCCAGAGCAGGGCGGTGTGCGGATCTACCCGGATTCCATTACGGTGGAAGTCGCTTTGGACAATGGTGAGGTAACTGCCTTTAACTCAACGGAGTACTTGTTCAATCATAAGCAGCGGATCCTTTCCAAGCCGCGTATCAGCAAAGAAGAGGCGCGGAAAAAAGTAAATCCGAGTGTCAAGGTCACGAGCGAGCGTCTGGCATTGATCGAAGGCAAAAACGACGGAAAAGAAGTGCTGGTATGGGAAATGACCTGCTCGTTTGATGGCAGTCCGTACATGATTTACATCAATGCCATGAATGGCGACGAAGAAGAAATTGTCAAAATGGATACGGGACAAGGCGACCAAGCAGAGCGATAAAAAATGGTTGCAGGAAATGGGGAAAGCCTATCTTTACAAAGGCTTTCCCTATTTGCCGGATTGGAAGAAGGCGGTATATAATGGGAACGTGAGAAGGGACAAGGAGGGACGTTTCCATATGTTACTACCAAGAATTGGACAAACGATCAGGCTAACCTTTGCGGGTTCCTCTGAGGATACAAGTCTACAAACATTCAAGAGCCGCGTCGTAGATATGAAAGACGAGATCGCTTCGATCGAACTGCCGACCAGTGAAGAGACGGGTCGGACAGGTTTGTTTGGAGCAGGTGCGGTGTGTGAGGTGTGGTATGTGGGAGAAGACGGCTCCCGCTATGAGTTTCACACGTCCATTACAGGCAGAAGAAGCGAGCCGATCCCGGTATTGTTTTTACAGCTTCCGCCGAAAGAAGAAATTTTACGGACACAGCGTAGAAACTACTTGCGGATTGACACCGCGCTCGATATTGCCGTAAAACTCGAAGATCCGATTCGCAATTATCATTTTGTGGCGAGGACGGTGGACATTTCTGGAGGCGGGCTTTCCTTTACATGCGATGAGTCGTTCCGTATTCAGGACCATGATTCACTGAAGGTTTGGATTTCCATGCCTAGCAAAACAGGTCAAGTCCAGCACGCTTATGCAGTCGTGGAAGTCGTCAGACAGAAGCCTGCAGAGAAAAAGGGATTGCATCAGTGGATCTCCGGAAAATTTACGGAAATAAGCGAGCAGGATCGGGTAAAAGTCGTGAGAGCATGCTATGAAAGACAGCTAGAGCTTCGCAAAAAAGGCGTTGTAGAATAACGTCTACGACAAAGGATGTGGCCCTGATGACGAGCCAGTATAACGAGCGCTTTCGACGTTTCGCAAGCAGGATGGAAAGAGGCATCATGATCGGAATTGTAGTTTGCGCCCTAATGCTAATCATTGGGGAAATCGCCATTTCATACGTACCTGCTCGCATGCTTTTGATCGAGACAGAGCGGTTGGAAGGCGTTTCTCGGCTCCCATGAGGGTTTGCGCATGCTTCCATACTATGGTACTATTATAGATAACATAGGAACAAACCACGTTTTTCAGGGGCTTCGACAGAAGCTTTTCTTGTTTCTATTCCCTTTCAGAACTACTGTACATAGCAGGTGAGATGTAAATGAACATTGCCATTGATGGGCCAGCGGGAGCAGGAAAGAGTACTGTCGCAGGAAAGGTTGCCAGTCAGCTAGAATACGTGTATATCGATACGGGTTCCATGTATCGCGCGTTGGCTTGGGCTGTGTATCATCACCAGCTTCCGATCGACGATGAAGCTACTGTTTCCGAATTATTGCAAAACAACGAGATCCGCTTGGTTCGAAAAGCTGGACAGCAGCATGTGTACTGGAATGATACCGACGTGACTTCCTTTATTCGTTCCAACGAGGTGAGTCAGTACGCTTCGATCGTAGCTAGCTACGGTAGCGTTCGTGAACAGATGCTGGTGCTGCAGAGGAATTTGGCAAAGCAGGGCAACGTTGTTATGGATGGTAGAGACATAGGGACGCACGTACTGCCAGATGCCGAAGTCAAAATTTTTCTGACTGCTTCCATTCGGGAGCGTGCGGAAAGAAGATGGAAAGAACTGCTCGCAAAGGGAAGCCAAGTACAATTGGCTGATCTGGAGAAAGAAATTGAAGAGCGGGATTATCGCGACATGAATCGGGATGTAGCTCCCTTGC
Organism: Brevibacillus centrosporus; assembly: GCF_046622605.1. NCBI lineage: Bacteria > Bacillati > Bacillota > Bacilli > Caryophanales > Paenibacillaceae > Brevibacillus > Brevibacillus centrosporus. Next base: position 2,550,304 of record NZ_CP176856.1, read on the forward strand.
GCCAGGCTGATGATGCTGTACTGGTAGATACCACGGGGATCTCGATCGATCAGGTCGTCGACAGGATCCTGCAAATCTGCGAGCGAATGGGAGAGTCTACCCAGTGAGCTATTATCGTACTTTTCGAGGATTTTTTCGAATTATTTTTTCGCTTGTCTTTCGATGGCAAGTGATCGGGCGTGAACATATACCTAAGGAAGGCCCAGTCATTCTTTGCTGCAACCACATTTCCTTGTGGGATCCGCCACTTCTCGGCTCGGGGATTGAGCGAATGGTCAACTTCATGGCGAAGGAAGAGCTTTTCCGTGTTCCAGTGGTCGGGTTTCTCATCGCGAAATTCGGTGCCTTTCCAGTGAAACGTGGTGCTGGCGATCGATCTGCCATCCGTACGACGTTGAAATTGTTGGAAGATGGAAAAATCTTAGGAATCTTTCCAGAAGGTACCCGCAGCAAAACAGGGGAACTGGGTGAAGCGATGCCGGGCAGTGCGATGTTTGCCCTGAAGTCGCAGGCGCAAGTCATTCCAGTAGCCATTATTGGACCTTACCGGATGTTCCGTCCTATTAAAATCGTATACGGTGAACCGATTGACCTCACCACACTGCGCGAGGCCAAATCGAGCGCGGATACGTTGAAAGAAACGAGTGAACTGATCATGACGCACATTCAAAAATTGCGTGATCAGCATCGTTCCTAAGCAGAGAGTATAGAATTACCAAAGGGTAGAATACTAATTCTGCTGGAACATACTGGCTTCATCAGCAGGAACTGCTAGTCTTACGACGGCAGTTAAAAATATACTTGCTCCCGCTTCTTGTAACGTGGTGAAAAGAACGTCTACATAGATGGTCTGGGACTGGATGGTATTAAGGAGGTCTTTTTGATGATGGAAGAAACGAATGTAAGTCTAACAGATGCAGCAACGGTTTCTGTGGGGGATGTTGTCAAAGCAACCGTCACAAAAGTTGAAGACAAACAAGCGTTGGTAGATGTTGGCTACAAATACGATGGACTTATTCCTATCAGTGAGCTTTCCCCACTGCATGTCGAGAAAGTGTCGGATGTAGTAGCAGTAGGCGACACCTTTGAAGTGAAAGTAATCAAGCTCAACGATGAAAAAGAAGAGCTCGTGGTTTCCAAAAAAGCAGTTGCCATGGAATCTTCTTGGTCTGATCTGGAGCAAAAAATGCAAGCAGGCGAAATCATTGAGGCAGTAGTGAAAGAAGTCGTGAAAGGCGGTCTCGTCGTTGACGTAGGCGTTCGCGGTTTCATCCCTGCTTCCATGGTTGAGCGTCACTTTGTTGAAGATTTCTCCGATTACAAAGGAAAATCGTTGACCCTCAAAGTGGTTGAAATGGATAAAGAAAAGAATAAAGTCATCCTCTCGCACAAAGCTGTGCTGGAAGACGAAGCGAAAAAACAAAAAGGCTCTATTCTCGATAAAATCCAGCCTGGTCAAGTGCTGGAAGGTACTGTGCAACGCATGACTGACTTCGGCGTATTTGTCGACATCGGTGGTGTGGATGGACTGGTTCACGTTTCGGAGCTCGCTTGGAACCGCGTAGACAAACCGTCTGACGTAGTAAAAGAGGGCGACAAAGTAACTGTGAAGGTCCTCAAGGTTGACAAAGAAAATGAACGCATCGGGCTGAGCATCAAGGAAACGCAAGCAGGTCCTTGGGCGAAAGTGGCGGAAGAGTTCAAAGCAGGTTCGATCGTTGCTGGTACAGTAAAACGCCTCGTTTCCTTTGGTGCATTCGTTGAAGTGGCTCCTGGCATTGAAGGTCTGGTGCACATTTCCCAAATCGCGAATCGCCGTGTGAACACACCTGGCGAAGTGCTCAAAGAAGGGCAAGAAGTTCAAGTGAAAATCCTGGACGTTGTCCCTCAAGAGCAGCGTATCAGCCTGAGCATCCGCGCGGTTGAAGAAGATCGTGTAGAGCAAGCAGAGCGCGCCAGCAAAAAAGAACAACAGCAATTCCAACAGGAAAACAACCAGCCAATGGGTGTGACACTGGGCGAATTGTTCGCTGATCTGAAGGATAAATTCAAGTAAGCTTCGCACAGATAGAGGAGGGGATACGCATGAGGCGTATCCCTTTTTGTATGGAGATATAGCAGACAAGGGGGGACAAGCATGGACCGTGCTACGCGAAAGGTCGAACATGTTCAGCATGCACTTTCAACCAATGAATTCGGAGCCAATGCCTTTGACGATGTAAGCTTTTTGCCAAACAGCCTGCCCAATACGAGCTACGAGAAGACATCCTTGGATTGTGAGGTAGGGCCCTATCGCCTGCGTTCTCCGATTATGATCAATGCGATGACAGGAGGAGCAGCCACCACGACCAACATCAATCGGAAGCTCGCCGTGCTCGCACGCGAGAGGGGACTTGCGATGGCGGTCGGTTCGCAGATGGCTGCCATCCGTGATCCACAAGTGAAAGATAGCTATGGAGTTGTGCGAAAAGAGCATCCCAAAGGAATTTTGTTCGCAAATGTCGGAGCAGAAGCAACTGTCGAAGAAGCGATGGCAGCCGTAGAAATGATCGAAGCAGATGGCTTGCAGATCCATTTGAACGTCATGCAGGAGCTTTTGATGCCAGAAGGAGATCGGGATTTTCGAGGGTATCTCGAGCGCATTCATGAAATAAAGGAGCGCGCGGCAGTACCTGTGATGGTAAAGGAGGTCGGCTTTGGGATGGCGAGAAAAACGATCCGAGAGCTGGCACAGGCAGGGATCACCATCATCGATGTCGGTGGCAAGGGAGGCACAAACTTTGCAAAAGTCGAGAACATGCGCAGGCCAGAGCCGTTAACGATGTTTGATGATTGGGGATTGACTACTGTCGATAGCCTGCTGGAAGCTGCTTGCGAATCTGGCCGGGGTGTGCATTTCGTGGCGACGGGGGGAATTCGGAACGGGTTTGATGCAGCCAAAGCAATTGCACTCGGTGCTTCCGCAGTAGGCGTGGCAGGTGCAGTCCTGAAGCAGGTCCAGACACGAGACGTCGAGGGCGGCCTCGCTGCTTTGGATGAGTGGCATCAGCAGGTGCGTATCGCGATGACGGCACTTGGTGCGCATCGGCTTGCACAGCTGAGAGAACAGCCCGTTATGATCACGGGAAAAACAGCGGAAAAAGCTCGTCTGCGTGGAATTGCCCTGGAGGAATGGGCGCAAAAGATGTAAGAGCAAAAAACTCATGAAAGACTGGGGCTTGAGGCATACTTTGGGGAGAACACCACATCTTGAGGAGATGAACATGAACGAGGGAACCATTGCGCTCCTCTCCCAATGGAGTTTGCTTTGCTTGGTCTGGATGGGGAGTATAGACGCACAGCTGCTAGAAATGAGGATCTCGCCAAAACGTGTGCTTGCTGTCATTTGTTCCTTCTTGATTTGCACCTTTGTCAGCTGGAAGCTGTACTTTGCCCCGATTGAAGTGAGCTTAAGCGGCACATTGCTGCCGCTGCTCACGGGTGCATGGCTGTATTACGCTCGCATGCAGCAGCTGCGACGCCGATTGCATGTGCTCGGGGCATGTGCAACAGCCATTCTGCTGTTTTGGCTGCAATGGCTGTTCTTTACGGATCCAATCCTGATGTTCTGGGACGAGCGTATCATCATTCCGGTAGCGGCCATCCTATCGATTTTGGCGATGAGCCGGCAGAGCGTAGCACAGCTTTTCCAAGTGATCATCTCCCTTACTTTGGCAGATGTCCTCTATTCTCTGTTTGTCTGGAAGCTGTCGGGAACCTGTCAGCTTGGCGGTGAGTATGCCCAGGATATGCTTTGGAGTACGGTGTCTTTATGGTATTTGGTGAGTGTCACCCGTCTTGCGGTTTTACGGATAGTAAAATGGAGAAAGACTGTGTCATCCCATTCCCAGCAGAAAAGGTGGTGAGGCTCCTTTGTTTAAAGAGCTGCTAGCAAATGAGTTCGTCTTTCCGCTCATGCTGGGCTTTGTCTTCGGGATTCTCTGCCGAATCAATTTGCTGCGCACCGACTATCGACAATACCCGACCTATCCGCATGGCAAAATTATTCACGTTTCGCTCGGAGTCATCGCATCCGCTTTGGGAGCGCTAGCTATTCCGGCACTGCTGAAGGAAAATTATACGGCGGTCACCTTTCTTACGGTCGCTGCACAGCAGTTCCGTGATGTGCGAAATATGGAGAGAACGACTTTGAATGAAATAGACAAACAGGAGCTTGTTCCACGGGGAGGTCCCTATATTGAAGGGATCGCGATGGTCTTCGAGGGACGCAATTATTTGGTAATGTTTACGTCTCTGGTGACGACTTCCGCGATGATCTTTTTTCAGTGGTGGGGAGGGGTAATAGCAGGTGTCATTGCCCTGGCGATCGCCTCCAAGCTAAAATCGGGGAAGACGCTCCAGCTGATCGTGGAGGTCGAAAAGGCACCTCTGCGGGTGGAAGGAAAGGATCTTTACGTAGGTGACATTTACATCATGAACGTAGGTTTGGAGGAGTCCCAGAAAGTAATTTCAGAGCAGGGCATGGGGTTTATTCTTATCCCAAAAGACGCAAATGCAACCGTCACGATCGCCCATCCGGGGCAACGTCAGGCGATTTTGCACGACGTAGCGACTCAGCTGGGAGTTTTTACGGATGCAGGAGAGCCTTCGCTGACGCCTTTGGTGAAGCGAGATCTTCATACGGGGCGCTTGGGCGTGTTCTTGTTGCCGCAAGTGAAAGATCAAGATCGGGCAGAAGCTGTTATACGCGCCGTTCCGATTTTGGAAAGTGTTTTCCGGATGCCGCAAAAGACGAATGCAGCCAAGCAGGAGGTGTAGGCTTTTGACCAGCCAGATCTTGGCCGTGATCACTTTGTCCAAGGAGAACATAGCAGGTGGGGCACCCATTTTTATTGAGCCAAACAAGGAAAAGATGCAGCAGACAGCGTTTACGCTGGAAAAAATTTTAGACGCGATGGTGCATGAAGTGAGTGAGGATACCCTCATCGTTGTTCGGCATAAGTAGTCTATGGTATGATAAGCTGTGAAATAACTCCAGTGAGGGTTATTTCGTGATGAGTGATCGTGCACGAGTGATCGTTCATCATGGATTCAAAAAGTTAATGAGAGAGAGTGTTGTTGATTATGGGATTGCCAGTGGTAGCCATTGTGGGGAGACCCAACGTGGGCAAGTCCACGATTTTTAATCGATTGATTGGTGAGCGCATCGCCATCGTAGAAGACATGCCGGGTGTTACCCGTGACCGTTTGTACGGAAAAGGTGAATGGTTAACCCATACCTTTCATGTAATTGATACAGGTGGGATCGAGTTCGGAGAGACCGACGAAATTCTCACACAAATGCGTTACCAGGCGGAATTGGCGATTGATGAAGCAGATGTCATCATCATGATTACCGACAGCCGCACAGGTGTGACGGATGCTGACGTTGAACTGGCGCGGATGCTGAACCGCACAGGAAAACCAGTCGTGCTCGCCGTCAATAAAGCGGACAACCCGGAAATGCGCGCGGATATTTACGACTTTTATTCGTTGGGACTAGGGGAGCCGTTTCCGATTTCCGGTAGTCACGGTCTTGGACTGGGGGACATGCTGGAGGAGGTCGTGCTGCACTTCCCAGAAAGAAACGAGGACGAATACAGCGAGGATGTCATCCGCGTATCGATTATCGGACGTCCAAACGTAGGGAAATCCTCGTTGACCAATGCGATCCTGGGTGAAGAACGCGTGATCGTCAGTGAAGTAGCGGGTACTACGCGCGATGCAATTGACACGCCGTTCGAGCGAGATGGCCAAAGCTATATCCTCATCGATACGGCAGGGATGCGCAAGCGTGGAAAAGTGTACGAAAGCACGGAGAAATACAGTGTCATGCGTGCGATGCGTGCCATTGAGGACTCCGATGTCGTACTCGTGGTGATCAACGGGGAAGAAGGCATCATCGAGCAAGACAAGAAAATCGCTGGATACGCGCATGAAGCCGGTCGCGGTATCATGATTGTCGTCAACAAATGGGATGCGGTGGAAAAGGACGACAAGACGATGCAGCGATTTACAGAGCTGATCCGCGAAGAGTTCAAGTATCTGGACTACGCTCCGATCCTGTACGTTTCGGCAAAATCCAAGCAGCGCGTACATACGATCCTGCCAAAAGTAAACGAAATCTCCCAGGCGCATGCTATGCGGGTTCCTACGTCCGTACTCAACGATCTGGTAACAGATGCAACGATCCGGACACCACCACCGTCCGACAGGGGAAAACGACTCAAAATCAATTATGCGACACAGGCAACTGTCAAGCCGCCGACGTTCATTCTGTTTGTGAACGATCCGGAGCTTATGCATTTTTCCTATGAACGTTATATAGAGAACAAGATACGTGAGGCATTTGTCTTCGAAGGCACGCCAGTACGGATCTGGACACGTAAAAAAACGTAGGGAGAGAAAACCGCCATGGTGTTATTATCCTGGGTGATCAGCTATCTAATCGGATCGATCAGCTTTAGCTATCTCATCGCCAAAAAAGTTGCAGGAATTGACATCCGTTCACATGGTAGCGGCAATGCGGGTGCCACGAACACGTTGCGTGTATTGGGAAAAGGGCCAGGAATCGCTGTATTGATTTTAGATGCGCTTAAAGGGCTCATCGCGATGGGGATTACTCATCTGATCACTGGCGATCCTGCTGCCTATGCCGTTTCTGGTCTGTTTGCGATTGCGGGCCACAACTGGCCGATCTTTTTTGGGTTTCGCGGGGGAAAGGGCATTGCGACTACACTTGGGGTAGCTCTTGGCTTTTCTCCCATTGCTTTTCTCATTGGAGCGGTCTTGGCTGTATTGGTCATTGCAGTGACGCGATACGTGTCACTGGGATCGCTCGTACTGGTTACCACGATTCCGATCACGGTGTACGTACTGGATAAGCCGATTGCTTTTTTCTGGACAAGCTTAATTCTCGCTGTTTTTGCTTACGTTCGTCATTATAATAATATCCGAAATCTTCTCGCAGGCACGGAAAGAAAACTGGGTGAAAAGTCAAACCGAAAATTAAGCTAAAACCTTGTCCATAAGGGAAAAGGGGAGGGAGTTTGATTGATTCAAAATGTTGCCGTGATCGGTGCTGGCAGCTGGGGTACTGCTCTCGCTTCCGTATTGGCGGATAACGGGCATCAAGTCACGCTCTGGGTGAGGGACCCCAAGCAAGCTGAAGCAATTACGACCACACACAGGAATGAAAAATATTTACCGGGAGTCGAGCTTTCCGCGCGAATTGCTGCGACCTCCGATATGCATGCAGCTGTATCCGAGAAGCCGATTGTTTTATTGGCGGTACCTTCGCATGCAATGCGCCAAATCTGCCGCGATCTTGCACCATCTCTCGCTTCGGATGTGCTCATGATTCACGCGGTGAAAGGCTTTGAGCTGGGGACGCTTAAGCGTATGTCCGAGGTGATCCAAGAGGAGATTCCGTTTGAAATTTCTTCTCGACTCGCAGTCATTTCTGGTCCAAGCCATGCGGAGGAAGTAGTCCGCCGCCAGCCGACAACGGTTGTTGTAGCTTCTGAATCAGAGAGCAGCATGCTTCGTTCCCAGGATTTGCTGATGAATCGCAACTTCCGCGTCTATACCAACCCGGATCTGATTGGGGCGGAGCTCGCGGGAGCTTTGAAAAATATTATTGCATTGGGAGCTGGCATGTCGGATGGGCTCGGATTTGGCGACAATGCAAAGGCTGCATTGTTGACTCGCGGCCTTGCAGAAATCAGTCGTCTGGGACTCAAGCTCGGAGCCATGCCGCCCACTTTTGCAGGACTGGCTGGAATCGGCGATCTGGTAGCGACCTGCACCAGCAAGCACAGTCGAAACTGGAGAGCAGGCTTCCTTTTGGGACAAGGGAAAAAGCTCGAGGAAGTGCTCCAGGAAATCGGCATGGTGGTAGAGGGTGTGCGCACCACGCAGGCCGCTGATGTGCTTGCGAAGCGCGAGGATGTAGAAATGCCGATCACCCATGTTCTGTACGGCGTACTGTTCGAAGGAAAAGATCCTCGTCAAGGCGTGGAGCAGCTGATGGGAAGACTAAAAACCTATGAAACGGAATATTTGAATCCGGATCATGTGTAGGCGAATGTCTCACACATTTAGGCTCCTGCACATACCATAAGGGTGTAAACCTTGGTAGCAGGAGGAGGCCCATCCATGAACAATCCATTTTCTGGCGGTTTTTTGGATCGTCTGAAAGGCAAAGGAACAGGCACTGACAAAATTGATGAATCCAAGCTGCGCTCGTTGGCAAGCCAAGTGAAGAAAAGCGATTTTGAAGACGAGACAAAGCTGCGTCAAATCATCAAAACACTCGCTGCAATGAGTGGGAAACAGCTGACAGCTGAAAAGGAAGATAAGATCATCGAGATGTTTTACAACCAGGAAATCAACATCCACGACATGTCTTCCTTGACAAAGCTCCTGAAATAAGAGAAATGGGCGATTATGCCCGTTACCTGATGGGGAAACCGTCATACAGTAAGACTAGGAACAATCATGGCTCTACAGGGACATGGCTGACCTACAGAACGAAGAAAAAAAGAGGGATCTCATCCCTCTTTTTTTCGTTGCTTGGAATTGTTGCTGCCAACGGTCTGACTCAGCAGGCTCTGAACGAGCGGGGATTGCAGCAGCCCCAGTAGCTGGCCGATGTCGATATTTCCGAAAGGGTTGCCGCTGCCGCTGGTGGTAGCTTCAGGCTCCGAGGATTCTTCCACCATACGAGAGGCCTCCGAGGCTCCTCTGCGCTTGGAAGTGGGGCGTTCCGCGGAAACCGTCTCTGCTTTTTCGGCAGGGCTCTTGCCCAGGTTTTCAAATATCTCCATTGCCCCGTACAAGGAATCCATGGTTTCCTCGACTTGTCGGATCGTCGTGCTGATTCCTTTAATATTATTGCGCATCTTGGAAACGGACGTCCGCAGATCGACAGCTGGTAGCGGCAGCAATTTTTTCGGTGTCACGGCCAAGGATGCTTCTGTCACTTGTTCGCTCAGCTTTTTGCTGGGTATGGGAGCGTAGGGATTGCGCCACTTGCGTTTGCTGCTGCTCGATTTGTTGCTCACTTGCCATCCCTCCAATGGGCGAATTCATCACGATAGTCTATGCGAATGTCCAGAGGGAGGTTCGCAAGCGTCAGACGGACAGCGTCGAAGTATGGTATAATGAAGCAAAAAATGCAAAGGGTGCTGTTTTTCCAGATGTATATCGATCCTATGACGAAGATGAACATTTCCCTGATTGCCATGGGTCTGATGTTCGTCTGCAATTTACTCATGATTTATGCAAGGAAAATGACCAATGCGTTTCTGCGATTTTTGGTCAAGACATTCGCATTTTTAATGCTACTTGCGATTTTTGTCATGATTCTGATCGTTATTTTTGTATAAGGAGAGGAAAGAATGTCTCAACTAACGCTAGTGACACGCGCTGGGAGCCACGAGTTGCCTGTGGAGCTGAACCAGACGGTGGTCGCTATCGCCAAAAAACATAAGGTTGTATGGGGACACGCCTGCAAGCGAGGAGTATGTGCACAGTGTCGAACATTCGTTTTGGAAGGTGCCGAATTTTTGAATGAAGTCACGAAGGAAGAAAAGCTCCGACTGCGCAAAGCAGAGCGGGCAGAGGGCTTCCGGCTCGGCTGCCAGATTCAGGTTGTGCAGGATGGGGACGTAAAGCTCGCACACCGACCGTATTGACAGGAGATTCAACAAATGGGAAGAGTAACGTTTTTACCAAGCGGAAAAAGCATCAAATCGAGATCCGGGCAAACTATGGTGAGTGCAGCAGCGGCAGCGAGGGTAGTCATTCCGCAGCGATGTGGCGGACATGCTTCATGTCTCATGTGTCGCATTGTTCTGGAGAGTGGGGAATTGTCACCTCCAAGCCAGCTGGAGCGCCGAAAAATGCCGGAAAAGGATCTGGCACAAGGAATCCGACTAGGCTGTCAAGCAAAGGCTACGGATAAAGACTGCACGATTCGAATACCAGAGGGTCGCTTGAAATCCGTCGTACAGGCGGCATTGGAGCGGCAGCGCGAGGAAAACGAAGATTAGGTTAAGAGGTGTACGTACATAATGTGGCATTCATGGCAAAAATCGTTCAAGCTGATGCTAAGCTTGACTCTTCTTTCCGTATTGCTTTCCGGCTGTTTGTATCCGGATGAGCGAAAAGCGGAAAATCAAGTACCTAGTACATTTTATCTAGAAGCAACACAGAAGGCGATCGAACAGTTTCAGAAGGATACAGCGGTTCTGCCGATCGTGACCAAGCCGTTGGATACGCCGATTTTTGAAAAATACGAGATTGATTTCCGAAAAATGACGCCGCGATACATGCCGGATGTGCCAGGCAATGCCTTTGAAAAAGGCGGCGTTTACAAATACGTTTTGATTGACGTAGAGACCAAGCCTGCGGCAAAGCTGCTAAACCTCGGAGCTGTCAGTACAGTTGCCGACGTGCAATCAGCCGTGAATCGCTATCGCAATTTCTACAACAAGCTCCCGGTAAAGGACGATTTAGGAAATGGCTACTTTACGATCGATCATGAGGAAATTGGAGTAAAAACGTGGCAAGTACCGTCCACGCTGGGGAACTCTTTGCTGCCTCTCGTGATGAATGCAAATGGGGAAGTAGGGATCGATTACGCGGCGGATATTGCGCAAGTCCTGCGAGATACCAAAGCAGCCGTTCCGAAAAATACGGATCCGCGCTATGTATTTGCACGGGAGTCCATGTTTGTTCCGGCGAAGTCCTTCCCTTATGAAATGGTGAATGGAGAGCCGCGGCTGTTAAAACTGTAAATCGGTCATGAGGAAAAACGACTCAAAGCAGAGTCGTTTTTTTGTTCTAGTTATCTGTTTCTCACATATATTTGTACTGTCCACAAAACTAGTACGAGATTCCCGGGAAAATACTGGCGGTCAGGGATAATTCGGAAAAATGGTCATAGTGTAAAAATAGACAAATAGAAGGAGGTCATCGATGGTGGAACGAGTCGACATCTTTAAAGACATTGCCGAACGGACGGGCGGAGATATCTACCTGGGAGTGGTAGGGCCTGTACGTACGGGAAAATCGACCTTTATCAAGCGGTTTATGGAGCAGGTCGTCATCCCGAACATCCAATCAGAAGCAGAGCGAATCCGTGCCACGGATGAGTTGCCACAAAGTGCTTCTGGCCGAACAATTATGACGACAGAACCAAAATTTGTTCCTAACCAGGCCGTCAATGTACATGTAACCGAAGGGCTCAGCATCAACGTCCGCCTCGTTGACTGCGTCGGCTATACGGTACAGGGTGCAAAAGGATTTGAAGACGACAACGGACCGCGCATGGTCAACACTCCTTGGTATGAGGAGCCTGTTCCATTTGAAGAAGCGGCCGAGGTCGGAACGCGGAAAGTGATTCAGGAGCACTCGACGATCGGGATCGTGGTTACAACAGACGGCAGCATCGCGGAAATCCCGCGTGTGGGATACATTGATGCCGAAGAGCGGGTAGTCAATGAGCTCAAAGAAGTCGGAAAGCCTTTCGTCATCGTGGTCAACTCGACTCGCCCACGTTCAGATGAAGCGCAAAATCTGCGCTTGCAGCTGCAGGAGAAATACGATGTACCTGTAGTCGCCCTGTCGGTGGATCACATGACCGAGCAGGAAATTCTGCTTCTGATGAGAGAAGTCCTGTTTGAGTTCCCTGTCCATGAAGTAAACGTCAATCTGCCGAGCTGGGTTATGGTCCTGGAAAATGGCCACTGGCTGCGTCAGAACTATGAAGAGGCCGTACGTGAAACCGTGCAGGATATCCGCCGGTTGCGCGATGTGGACCGTGTCGTCGGCTTTTTCAACGACTATGACTTCGTGGAGCGGGCCTCTCTCGCAGGCATGCATATGGGGCAAGGGATCGCGGAGATCGATCTCTACGCTCCTGATGAGCTGTATGATCGCATTCTGATGGAAATCGTCGGAGTGGAAATCAACGGAAAGGATCATCTGTTGAAGATTATGCAAGAGTTTGCTCATGCGAAACGGGAGTACGACCAGGTAGCAGAAGCTCTGCATATGGTTCGGAGTACGGGCTACGGGATAGCGGCTCCGTCGTTGCATGAGATGACCTTGGACGAACCTGAACTCATCCGCCAGGGACCGCGTTTTGGCGTCAGATTGAAAGCGACTGCGCCTTCGATTCACATGATCCGAGTGGATGTAGAATCAGAGTTTGCGCCGATTATCGGTACGGAAAAACAGAGCGAAGAGCTCGTCCGCTACCTGATGCAGGACTTTGATAAAGATCCGCTTTCGATCTGGAATTCGGACATTTTCGGACGTTCGCTGCACTCCATCGTTCGCGAAGGAATTCAGGCGAAAATCACGATGATGCCAGACAATGCGCGCTACAAATTGCAGGAAACACTGGGACGAATTATCAACGAAGGCTCGGGCGGACTGATTGCGATCATCCTCTAAAATCAGGTGTAAAGTCCTATAAAGGTAGGAAGGGAATAAGGCATCCGGCGTGACGGGATGCCTTTTTTTCTTGTATTTCGCTTTATTTCGACAGGAGGGGCTTGAATTTAAGAAATCCGTGTATTACTATAAGCTTGTCAGAACGGTAAAAACAACCAATCGTGTATAAAACGACTTGTTTCGGTTAAGAAAAATAGTAACGAGGGACTTGGTGTTCTTTGAGGGGAGGTGAACAAGAATGAACAAAACAGAACTGATTGCAAAAGTGGCTGACACCACTGAACTCACCAAGAAAGATGCTACCAAAGCAGTTGACGCGGTACTCGACGCGATCGCTGAGGCATTGAAAACAGGTGACAAAGTCCAACTGATCGGCTTTGGTAACTTCGAAGTTCGTGAGCGCGCGGCTCGTAAAGGTCGTAACCCACAAACAGGTGAAGAGATCGAAATCGCTTCCAGCAAAGTACCTGCGTTTAAACCAGGTAAGCAACTCAAAGACTCCATCAAGTAATCGTCACATTTCGTGATCGAAACACTTACATAAAAAAATCCACATTTTCGTGATGTGGATTTTTTTCTGCCTTTCAAACACTTACATAGGGGAATTCTTGTCAGATCTTTTTGTTTTTTTGATTTCAATATGATAAGATTGGTGTTGCTTGTCTGTCAGAACTTAGAAAGATCTCGTAGAGTGAGAGTCAGAAAGTAGGAGGTACCGAGATGAACGTCGATTTAGATAAAATACAACAGGCAGTTCGCATGATTCTGGAGGCAGTTGGTGATAACCCGGATCGTGAAGGATTGTTAGATACTCCTAAACGTGTAGCGAAAATGTACGCCGAAGTTTTCGAAGGCATGCACATAAACGAAGAAGACTATTTCGAGACTGTGTTCAGCGAGGATCATGAAGAAATGGTACTCGTCAAGGACATTCCGTTTTACTCGATGTGTGAACATCACCTCGTGCCTTTCTTTGGGAAAGCACATGTGGCGTATATTCCAAAGGGCGGAAGAGTTGTCGGTCTGAGTAAATTGGCTCGCGCTGTGGATACGGTAGCGCGACGTCCCCAATTGCAAGAGCGAATCACCTCGACAGTAGCAGACGCGATCGTGAGCAAGCTGGATCCGCATGGCGTCGTTGTTGTGGTAGAAGCCGAGCATATGTGTATGACGATGCGTGGTGTGAAAAAACCTGGCTCCAAAACAGTGACTTCAGCTGTGCGTGGATTGTTTAAAGAAGATGCTGCTGCTAGAGCAGAAGTATTCAGTTTGATCCGTCCGTAAAACGGCTTGTAAACAAGAAAAATACGGAAATTTATCTTGACGCTGCAGGTAAATTATTGTATAGTACAGATGTACGTCGGGATGTGGCGCAGCCCGGTAGCGCGCACCCTTGGGGTGGGTGAGGTCCAGGGTTCGAATCCCTGCATTCCGACCATTTACATCGCAATTAGCGGAACCTGAGGATTCAGGTTCCTTTTTGTTTTTCAAGATGATACCAATTTCACTATTGGCTTCCTGTTCTTTCTTTTCTATAATAAGAGGGAGACAAGCAAGGAAAGGTTGTTAGTAGTTATGAATGTACCCGTATCGCTTCAGCCCTATTTGAACCAGCTTTCCTATGGCACAAATACTGCTCAGGCAGCTCTTCCATCCGTGGATGACGGCCTGTTTTCTGATGTACTTCAAGCGCAGCTCGCTTCGGGTCAGCGTGTTATTACAGCAGAAGAGATTATTGCCGAGCTGGACGGTTCGCCAGAATGGAATTTTGCGCAGAGACTAGAAGAGGTAGACACGAATTCATCTGCGGCAAATACGACAGTAGGTGGACGAGCTTCCAATCTCCCGACTTCCGCTCTTTTAGAAAAGATTGATCGCATGGCGCGTTCGATCGGTGTAGACAATGACCTCATTCGTGAAGTGGTACGAGCAGAGTCCAATTTCAACCCAACGGCGGTTTCGCAGGCGGGTGCCAAAGGACTGATGCAGCTGATGGACCAGACGGCAAAAGCGATGAAGGTCCGTGACGTATACAACCCGGATGAAAATCTGGCAGGTGGAACCAAGTACTTGAAAAGTCTCTTGGATCGCTACGATGGCAATGTGAAAGTAGCCTTGGCAGCGTATAATGCCGGCCCGGGTCGCATCGGACGATTGGGTATCGACAACGATGCGGAGCTGGAGGAGAAATATAGCCAGTTGCCGCAGGAAACGCAGCGCTATGTGGAAAAAATCATGAACAGATTGCAGGCTGACCGGACATCATAGTAGTCAATGACACATAACGCTTGGCAAGGAGGATAAACAGTGTCACAACCAACCGTGTTCAATCAAGATTATTTCGTAGTAAAGGCGAAAGAAAACGGGGTCCACGTCATCGGGCTCACTCGGGGATCCGATACTCGTTTTCATCACACGGAAAAGCTCGATAAAGGCGAGGTCATGATTTTTCAATTTACCGAGCATACTTCCGCAATTAAAGTACGTGGAAAAGCGGTTATTTACTCTCAACACGGAACGATCGACACGACTGAATAAGCTGTACGTTTTGTGCAAAAGCAGGCATAGCCTGCTTTTTTTGTTTGTACAATGATGGAGAGGAGGGATGTCTATGCCACGTAGACTGTTTGCGGCCATCGCTGTTTCTGCCTTTTTGGCTCTGATGCTGTCACTTGTCCCGAACACAGGGTGGAAACGGATGGATGTTCCGACTTTCCAAGCTTCCCGTCCGATTCATCTAAGCGAGCAAAATGCATTGGATTTGTTTACAAGCATGACAACACATTATAATATTAAGCGTATAAAATGGGATAACCCGTCGCTTTATGTCGATTTGGCGGTGAAGCCCTCTGATAAGGTTGAGCTTTCCCATGTATATCAGGACTTTTACAGCTTGACTCACGAGCTGTTCACACTCACGGATAATGTCAAACAGGTGTACTTTCGCGTGCTGGAGGAAAGAGACACTCCGAAAGAGTCGAGACTTCTCGTTGCCATTGAGTCGAATGGGACAGACGCGGATGCATTTGACAAGCCGCTCGAGGCGCAGATGGACGTGGAGCAATACGTCAGAGATTCTTTTCCGGTTCGAATCGATCCGTATTTTTACGAGAGAATTAGTCCCTGATGATAGAAGTATGGTATGATAGCAAGGACGGCCATTTGACCGGGTAGTACAGATAGACCGATCGTGTACGGAACACATCAGACATCATCAGGTTGTGCACAGCTTGTGGAGGAGGACGCATGAGCAAAGAACATACCCCATACGTAGAAGAAGTTCGAGTGATCATCGAACAGATCTACAAGAGAAGTACCCACTCCTATGTAGAACATTATGTAGACGTTCCTTCCATGGCGGAGAATCGTCTCGCCCTTTTGTACCTGTTTTTGATGGAACAAGGGATGACCAAGGAACGCTCGATGATTTTCTGCACAGCGACTGGGCTTGTCCAATTAGGCTTGGACATTCACGAGTACGTGAAAAATGATTATGAACGGACACAAAGTGACGAGCGTAATCGGCAGTTAACTGTTCTAGCAGGAGATTTTTACAGTGCTCGCTATTATGCCCTACTGGCAGAAGCTAGTGAGATCGAGGCGATCCAAGTCTTGTCTGGAGCCGTGCAGCGAGTAAACGAGGCGAAGATGAAGCTGTACTTGGCAGGCAAGGACAGCAGACTCCCATCAGCTGAAGAATATTGGGAGCTGCGAAATACGATCGACACGGGATTGTACGTCGCCGTAGTACAAGCGTATGCTGGCACGGATGAGAAGCGTCGTTTCTGGACGAATCTCATGAAAGAGACGGCAAAAGTAGAGAGTGTCATTGGAGAATGGGAACAGTTGAAATGGCAAGAACAAGTACCTTTTGGTTTTGCCCGTTTTTTGCTGCAAAAACCAGGAACGACGATCTCACAGGTCATGTCCGGTATTGAGCAAAAAGCACTTGAGATGATTGGTCTGTGCGAGCAAATGGTGCGAACGCTGCATCCTGTGGAAACCCGCAATATGCTTGCAACCATGACGGCCCGTTACTCCCACCGGATCAACCGCCTGAAACGGGTTATTGAGGAGATGTAGTCTACGTGAACCAAGCCCAGATGAAAGAGAAGGCAGAATACGTTCATTCCGTTTTCGAAAGCATTGCGGATGAATACGACAAAATGAACAATGTCATCAGCTTTGGAAGCCATGTGGCATGGCGGAACTACACGATGAAGCAGATGAACATCCAGCCCGGACAAAAAGCGATAGATGTTGCATGCGGAACGGCTGACTGGACCATTACACTCGCGCAGGCAGTGGGGAAAGAAGGCAGTGTAGTCGGGCTCGACTTTAGCCAGAACATGCTCGATGTCGGTGCGTACAAGGTGGCCCAAAAAGGCGTAGGAAATAACGTACAGCTCGTCAACGGCGATGCGATGCAGCTTCCTTATGAAGATAATACGTTTGACTATGCGACAATCGGGTTTGCGCTCCGAAATGTACCGGATGTCCAGACCGTTTTAAATGAGATGGCACGTGTGGTGAAGCCGGGTGGTAAAGTCGTTTCACTAGAGGTGTCCAAGCCTCCGTTTATACCTTATCGCAAGCTCTTTTACTTTTATTTCTACAATATTTTGCCACTGGTGGCGAAGTGGACAGTAAACAAGTACGAGCAATACGCGTGGCTGCCAAAGTCATTGACCAACTTTCCAGACAGCCGTGAGCTTGCCAAGATGTTTCAACAAGCTGGACTTGATCCAGTACAAGTCAAGCTTTTCATGGGTGGAGTAGCAGCCCTGCACATCGGTACCAAGCCATAGCGGATTCTTTTGGCCGCCTACCTGCGGGAGCAACGTTTGAAGCGCTGACCGGGTAGGTTGCTTTCGGTATTTTTTCAGTGATGGGAAGTGTATTACATGAGTCTTCGTAAATTGAAAATTATTCTGGAAATGATTAAGTTTGAGCACTCGCTTTTTGCACTGCCGTTCGCTTTTATGGGCGCGGTTTTGGGGAATATTGTTATAGAAAAAGCATGGCCGACCTGGATGGAAATCTTTTGGGTAACAGTTGCCATGGTAGGGGCTCGCAGTGCGGCGATGTCCTTAAACCGAGTTATTGACCGTCTCATTGATGCGAAAAATCCGCGGACAGCGAACCGAGCGATTCCCGCAGGCTTGATTTCCATTGTGGAAGTCACTCTGTTTATCGTCGTCTCCTTCGCAGTGCTTTTCATTGCCGCGTTCCAATTAAACGATTTGGCTGTGAAGCTGCTGCCACTCGCAGTATTCGTATTGGTTTTGTATTCTTATACGAAACGCTTTACTTGGCTGTGCCATTTTGTGCTGGGGGTTGCCATTGGTTTTGGTCCGCTGGGTGGCTGGGTGGCTACGACAGGACAGGTTGACGGGATTGGACTTCTCTTGTTCGCATCTGTGCTCTTTTGGACAGCTGGATTTGATATTATTTATGCTTGCCAGGACAGTGAATTCGACCGAAAAGAAGGGCTGTTCTCGATGCCGAGCCGTTTTGGTGTGGCGAATGCCTTGATGGTCGCGCGTATTTGTCACGTGATTACTTTTGTGGGGCTCATGTCCTTGTATGTGGTAGCTGACCTGTCGATCTGGTTCTTGATCGGCGTCTTGATCTCCGGCGCGATTTTGATCTATGAGCACAGCCTGGTCAAGCCTACGGATTTGTCCAAGCTGGACGTAGCCTTTTTCAATATGAACGGGATTTTGAGTGTGGTCATGTTTGCCTTTACAATGATTGATCTGGTGATTTCATGAGTGAACAGAAATGGGCTGTCGGGATAACAGGAGCGAGTGGTGCTATTTATGGCGTTCGACTGGTGCAGGAACTGCTGTCAGCTGGACATACCGTGCATCTCATCATCACGGAAGCTGGCTGGCAAGTCTTTCATGACGAGCTCGATTGGGTGACGGATGACCGTGAAGGCCTGCTGCGGGATAAGCTGCAGCAGGATTTTCCCGGGCAGCTCCATTACTGGGGCCTTCGTGATTTTAATTGCCCGGCTGCCAGTGGTTCTTACAAATGTGACGGGATGATCGTCGTTCCTTGCTCAATGGGTACCGTTTCAGGAATTGCACATGGGGCATCTGGAAACCTGCTGGAGAGAGTAGCAGATGTGATGATCAAAGAAGGGCGCAGGCTGGTTCTCGTGCCGCGTGAAACACCGCTGAATGCCATTCATTTGGAAAACATGCTACAATTAAGCAGGCTGGGTGTAAAAATCCTGCCAGCGATGCCTGGCTACTATCAGAAGCCGCAAACTATGGATGATCTCATCAACTTCGTCGTAGGAAAAGCTTTGGATGCACTGGATGTACCACACTCGCTGTTTCGGCGTTGGGGGGAATAGAAGCATGCAAAAGTCCTTGCGAATTGGACAGATCTTGTATACAAATGTACTCCCGGTCTATTTTTACTTTCAGCAGGAGCGTTTTGAGGATCAGATCGAATTTATCCGGCAAGTACCCGCTACACTAAATCAGGCGATGGCACGCGGAGAAATCGATTTGGGTCCAATCTCTTCCTTTAGCTACGCAGAGCATGCCTCCCGCTATGTGGCACTAGCAGATTTGTCTGTCAGTGCCAATGGGAGAGTAGGCTCCCTTTTCTTATTTAGCAAAAAGCCGATTGAACAGCTGAATGGTGCAAAGATTGCATTGACGAACACGTCAGCGACGACAGTCAATTTGTTGAAGATCATTCTGTCTAAGTTTTACGATTATGAGATTTCTTACGTTACACAGGAGCCGATACTTGCTGACATGCTGCGCGAAGCAGATGCTGCTTTGTTGATCGGTGACGACGCGATTCAGGCAGTGAGACGCGGCGGCGACCTCCACGTGTATGATCTGGGAGAGCTGTGGCATCAGTTCACCGGATACTCAATGACCTTTGCGATCTGGGCTGTGCGAAAAGAGGTCCTGGCCGAGCAAAGTGAACTGCTTGCTGAAGTGCATAACTCTTTTCTTGCGAGCAAGAGAAAGACAAGGGAAAATCCAGCCCCGCTCATTGACTATGTCCACACCCACTTTGGTGGCGACAAGCAAGAATGGGCTCAATATTTTCAAGGTTTACAGCACGATTTCGGCGACGTACAGCGGATTGGACTTTTGTATTACTACCGATGCGCAGCGGAGCTGGGACTTCTACCGGCACCGGCAACCGTCGACCTTTGGCAGGCTGGTGGACGGCAGACCAATACTACGTTGACGAGATAGGTGGAACGGATGAACCTGGTCGATATTTATTTTAAAATGAAAAAGGACGTCCAGTATATTGAAGACGAGCTGGAAAAATCGATTGATACAGATATGCGAGAGCTGAATCAATCTGCTACTCATCTTCTCAAGGCAGGAGGAAAGCGGATTCGTCCGGTTTTTGTCCTGCTCGGAGGAAAATGGGGAAACTACGATGTCAAACGTTTGAAGCATGTAGCTGTTCCTTTGGAGCTGATTCACATGGCTTCGCTTGTTCACGATGATGTCATTGACGATGCTGACAAGCGTCGCGGAAAAGATACGGTTCGGATGAAATGGGACAATAAAGTGGCTATGTACGCTGGCGACTATATTTTTGCCCGTGCCTTGGCTATCGCGGCTGAGCTGCCCATCCCACAGCTGCATCAAATATTGTCTAATGCAATGGTGGAGCTGTGCAAAGGGGAAATTGAGCAAGTTAAGGATCTCAAGAACTGGGATCAAAATTTTCGCACGTACTTGCGTCGGATCAAACGGAAGACAGCATTGTTGATCGCAATCAGCTGCCAACTCGGGGCTGTGGCAAGCGGTGCAAGTGAGGAATTGATCCGGAAAATGTACTGGTACGGCTACAATGTCGGTATGGCCTTTCAGATTACGGATGATATTCTTGATTTTACAGGAACAGAAAAGCAGCTTGGGAAACCTGCAGGTAGTGATCTTGTGAACGGCAACATTACGTTGCCTGCCCTCTATACCGCTCACTTCGGTCGCACGCGGGATCGCTTTCAAACGTGGATGAAAGAAGAGACGTTTTGGGATCATGTCGATGAAGCGATTCATCTGATCCGTTCAGACGAAGGCATTGCTTTTTCGCAGCAGCTTGCAGAGCGGTACATTGCGCGAGCGCATGCCATATTAAGGGATTTACCTAACAACCAAGCCAAGACTTCTTTGTCCGGCATCGCCGATTTTATTATTGAACGCAAATTTTAATGAATTTTAACCGAGTGGCTGTTGCTTGACCACTATTCTTTTGATAAAATTTTCGTTGGTGTAACGTGCACCAATACATAGCTCTAATGGAGGCATACTTACAATGGAAAAAACGTTCCTTATGGTAAAACCTGATGGCGTACAACGTAACCTGATCGGGGAAATCGTTTCCCGTTTTGAGAAAAAAGGATACCAACTGGTTGGCGCGAAGCTGATGGTTGTTAGCCGCGAACTGGCTGAAGAACATTATGCAGAGCATAAAGAGCGTCCTTTCTTCGGCGAACTGGTAGACTTCATCACTTCCGGTCCTGTATTCGCTATGGTATGGCAAGGTAACAACGTAATCACAACTGCTCGTGCAATGATGGGCAAAACCAACCCAGTTGATGCTGCTTCCGGTACAATCCGTGGCGACTTCGCTACTTCCGTTGGTATGAACATCATCCACGGTTCTGACTCCCCACAGAGCGCTGAGCGTGAAATCGGTCTGTGGTTCTCCGCTGAGGAAGTTCTTTCCTTCGAAAAAACAATCCAACGCTGGATCTAAGAATGAAATGCAGAAAAACCCCGAGCTCGGGGTTTTTTTCGTTATTTTGACAAATATCCCCACGTATTTGATAGGGTTTTCTCGAATTTTGGCGAATGTATAGAAGGTAAGCTGTCAAAGGGGGAGCGTTCCCATGGAAGATAAGGACTTTCTTCAATTTATTGCAAACATCAAAAAAATGACCGGAATTGACCTTGCCCTCTACAAAGAAGCACAGATGAAGCGCAGGTTGACATCTCTACGGGTAAAACGAGGATATGATACGTTTACGCATTATTTTGATGCGATATCCAAAGACAAGACGTTGTTCTATGAGTTTTTGGATCGTATGACAATTAACGTATCCGAATTTTTCCGCAATCCTGGAAGATGGGAAGTGCTAGAAAACAAGATCCTTCCGCGCTTGACCAAGCAATCGCCCCGGATCAAGTGCTGGAGCGCTGCCTGTTCGACGGGGGAAGAGCCGTATACGCTGTCGCTCATTCTGCTGCGAAAAAAACTAGCGGCCACTGTGCTTGCATCCGATATCGATGAAGGTGCATTAGCAAAGGCAAAGCAAGGTGTCTATACGGACCGTTCCTTGCAGGATTGCCCGAAGGATTTGATCACGAAGTATTTTACGAAAGACGCGCTGAGCTATCGGGTTACGGATGAGGTGAAGAATCTCGTAACCTTTAAAAAGCATAATTTGCTTGCGGATACGTTTGATACACAGTTTGACCTGATCATTTGCCGGAATGTCATGATTTATTTTACGGAAGAAGCGAAACACGAGCTGTATCAAAAATTCAGCCGTGCCTTGAAGCCGGGCGGAGTACTGTTCGTAGGCAGCACGGAGCAAATTTTCCAACCGCAACAATACCAGCTGGAGACAGAAGATACATTCTTTTATCGCAAAATGGGATGATTTGAGTGCCGCTGCTTGTATATCTCTGCCCTTTTTTCCCAAGACTAGAATTATCGACATGTATATTCTGGGGGGCAGCAGATGGATAAATACAAAGTCATTGAGGCATATCGCCGGGGTCTGATCACTCTGCAAGAGTGCGGACAAATACTCGGTGCGGAAAAGCAGCAGCTAGACGATTTATTGCGAGCGGATCACTCCCGTCATTCTTTGGGGTCCAATCCTTTTTTGATGGTAGATCATTTCTGAACAGCGCCAAGACGTCCAGCAGCGCTTCTCCTAAAGGGAGAGGCGTTTTTCCTGTAAAAGGGGAGAATCTGTAATCGTTTATGACTTTGGTATTTCCACCGAGTACTAGGTATGATATTATAGCGCTTAAAAGTGATAAAGGACAGCATCCCGTTTGCTTAGGGAAAAAGGGATCGGGCTGCCTGGAGGATGGAGGAAGCTAGTAATGCGTTACTTGACAGCAGGAGAGTCTCATGGGCCGCAGTTGACTGCGATTATTGAGGGTGTGCCAAGCAATCTGCCGATTTCCATTGAGGCGATCAATGAGCAGTTGGCTCGTCGTCAAAAAGGACATGGCCGTGGCAGAAGAATGCAAATTGAAAAGGACCAGGTGAAAATTCTTTCCGGTGTTCGTCATGGCTATACAACAGGAGCTCCGATTACGCTGGTCGTGGAAAATAAGGATTGGACACATTGGCAAGGAATCATGAGTGCAGAACCGGTGGAAGAGGGAGCAGAGGAAAAACGTCGTGTATCCCGTCCACGTCCGGGCCATGCGGATTTAAATGGCGCGATCAAATATCATCAGCGGGATATGCGCAATATTCTGGAACGTTCCAGCGCTCGTGAAACGACGATTCGCGTAGCAGTAGGAGCTGTCGCTCGCGAGCTGCTCGCAGCGTTTGGAATCCGCGTAGGCGGACAAGTCCTGCAAATTAATGACATCATTGCAAAACGGGAGTATGTGAGTCTCGACGAATTGATTGCTCGAACAGAGGAATCGCCGGTTCGTTGCCTTGATAAGGAAGCTGAAGTGAAAATGATGGCTGCGATCGATAAAGCCAAAGAGGATGGCGATTCTCTCGGTGGGATCGTTGAGGTAATCGTAGAAGGCGTGCCAATTGGTCTGGGAACACATGTACAATGGGATCGCAAGCTGGACGGACGTCTGGCACAAGCCATCATGAGCATTCAAGCTTTTAAAGGGGTAGAAATCGGTATCGGATTTGAAGCGGCTGGTCTTCCAGGATCGCAGGTCCATGATGAAATCGAATGGAATGAAGAGACGGGCTACAGCCGAAAATCCAATCGCGCAGGCGGCTTGGAAGGCGGTATGACAACGGGTATGCCGGTAGTGGTTCGCGGTGTGATGAAGCCGATTCCTACGCTTTACAAGCCGCTCATGAGCGTTGACATCGATTCCCGAGAAGCGTTTTCCGCGAGCATTGAGCGTTCGGACAGCTGTGCGGTTCCAGCAGCGAGTGTCGTAGCCGAAGCAGTTGTGGCATGGGAAATTGCCAATGCGATGTGTGATAAATTCCCTTCCGACTCGATGGACGACATGGTGGAAAACGTTCGTCAATACCGGGCTTACACGGAGAAATTCTAATGAAACACGAGACTCTGACTGTAGAATTGGGCGAGCGATCCTATCCGATTGTTATTGGAGAAGGTCTTTTGCAGCATGCACCGAAGCTGCTGCAGGAGGCTGGCATTTCTTCGAAGAGTCAGCTGCTGATTGTAACAGATGAACACGTGGCAAAGAATTATTTGGAGCCGCTGCGTGAAGTCTTGGCAACGGAAGGCTACCGTACGACTGCGAGTGTGATTGCTGCGGGTGAGCAATCCAAAAGCTTGAGCGTCTACGACCGAATTATGACAGAAGCCATTCAGGCAGGTCTCGATCGCAAGTCAGCTGTGCTGGCGCTGGGCGGTGGTGTTGTCGGTGATTTAGCAGGTTTTGTCGCAGCTACCTATATGCGCGGAATCGACTTTGTTCAGCTGCCTACTACGCTTCTGGCTCATGACAGCTCGGTAGGGGGCAAGGTTGCCATCAATCACCCCCTCGGGAAGAACCTGATCGGTGCCTTCCATCAGCCGCGCGTGGTCATCTACGATACATCTGCTCTGCATACGCTTCCGAAAAGGGAAGTAGCAGCTGGCTTTGCTGAGGTAGTCAAGCATGGGCTTATCTCGGATGAAGCCTTTGTCGATTGGCTGAAGGAGAATGCAGACCGTTTGTGGGAGCTCGATTCTGAATTGTTGGCAAAAGCGATTCACAGAGGCTGTGCGGTGAAAGCGGCGATCGTGTCAGAGGATGAAACAGAGCAAGGGAAGCGGGCCTTACTTAATTTGGGCCATACATTTGGGCATGCGTTTGAGGCATTGAGCGCTTATTCCGCGCTGAACCACGGAGAAGCCATCGCGATTGGGATGTGTATCGCAGCCAAAGTGGCAGAACGGGTAGGAATTGCGGAGAAGGGCGTATGTGAACAGACAGAGCGCGTGCTGAGCCTGTACCATCTCCCGACAAAATGGCCAGCAGGTCTCACGCCGGAAGCGGTGCTGGAAGCGATGAAGCGGGATAAAAAGACCGTTGGCGGCAAGCTCGCTCTTGTTTTGCCACGGGCAATCGGCCATGTAGAACTAATTAAAGACATCGACGAAGAAATCATCTTGACAGTGATGCGAGAAGAAGTGGAGGCGTAATCATGGGAGTGCGAGGAGTCAGAGGAGCCATTACAGTAGAGGTCGACACACGTGAAGAGATCGTGTCCTCCACCAAATGGCTGTTGGAAGAAATGGTCAGCAAAAATGAGATTGCAGCAGAAGACATAGCAAGTATTATCATTACCACGACAGAAGATGTAAGTGCTACCTTCCCTGCGCAGGCTGCACGCTTGCTTGAGGGCGATGGATGGCAATACGTTCCGCTGATGTGCGCGCGCGAAATTCCTGTTCCAGGCGGTCTGCCTATGTGTGTGCGTGTCATGATGCATGTGAACACGGACAAGCAAGCAAAAGATATTCAACACGTATTTTTGCGGGATGCGGTTAAACTACGCCCCGATCTGACAAATCGATAGTTGACATTCTGGGCGCTCTCTTTTACGATAAGTGAAACGAGAGCGTCTCGTTTTCCGGATTGATGAATTACCGGCTGAGAGCAGAGCAAGTAGAGCAGAGTTGAGATGAGTTAGGTTGAGGAGAGAAGAGCAGGCTGGGTATATTTTTTGCGCCCATTCCAGTGCTCGCACTGGTTTTTTTATTATCCCAATGCTTTGTAAGCATAACAGGATAGTAGGTGGGCAGCTGATCATTCACCTGTGCCAGAAGCTTGGCAATTTCAAGTTTATTATGAAAACTCCACTCAGGATTTTCATAAGGCTTGAACGTGGTCTCAAAACGGCCACCAAACAACGGGCAGTCTCGTTGTTTGTATAGAAATTCTCCCCCTACCTCTCGCTCTAGTTAGCGGGCAGGGAAGAGCACGGATCAAAATTCCGTCCCGTTCTTTCCCCCGAAAAAGGAGATGAGAGTCCATGTATTTCCCCACTTTAGCCGAGGTCCAATCCCTTTCGGCTTCGTATTCTTTAATTCCCGTGAGCATGACCTTGTTAGCTGACCATGAGACACCCATTCGTTTGTACCAAAAGGTTCGCCAAAGTGACTCGTTCCTTCTTGAGAGTGTGGAAGGCGGAGCGAGATGGGCACGTTTTTCCTTCATCGGGATGAATCCTTTTCAGATCGTCGAAGCAAAGGAAGAAGAAATTACCGTGCTGCGCCGTAATGGAGAGCGTACGTCCCTCCAAGGGAATCCGGTTCAGTACCTCCGTGAAGAATTGGATCGTTTCAAAAGCCCTAAGCTGCCTCGTTTCCCACGGCTTAGTGGTGGAGCTGTAGGGTTTTTCGGCTACAATACACTACGTTATTTTGAAAATCTTCCAGCCCATCGACAAGAGCGCTTGGCTGTTCCGGATATGCGTTTTCTGTTTGTGGATGAAATGATTGCCTTTGACCATCTGAAGCAAGAAATCCAGCTGATTGTAAACCTGCATGTCGAGACGGGAGATACACCAGCCGTCATTGCCGAAAAATACGAGCAAGTCTGTGAACGCCTTGAACAGCTGGCTGCGAAAGTAAGTGAGCCCCTTCAGGCAGACCGCCGTATCCAGGTAGCTGAACAAGAGCCGACACCTCTCACTGTGGAACCCAATATGAGTCGCGAGAAGTACGAGCAAATCGTGGAGCAGGCAAAAGAATACATTGCCGCGGGCGATATTTTCCAAGTGGTGTTATCCCAGCGATTCTCCGTGAAAACAGATGTGGATCCTTTTGCGGTCTATCGATTGCTGCGTACGCTAAACCCTTCTCCGTACATGTACTACCTCGAGTATGAAGGGGAAACAGTAGTTGGGACTTCACCGGAGCTGCTGGTACGGGTCGAGGATGAAAAAGTAGAAATGCGGCCGATCGCGGGTACGCGCAAAAGAGGAGCTACTCCACAAGAAGACGAACTGCTGGCGGCAGATTTGCTAGCGGACAACAAGGAGAGAGCCGAGCACTACATGCTGCTCGATCTCGGACGAAACGATGTGGGGAAAGTGTCCGCCTACGGTAGTGTCAAAGTAGAGGAAGCCCTGGTAATCGAAAACTACTCCCATGTCATGCACATGGTGTCGCACGTGACAGGCAGGCTTCGGGAAGATCTGCATCCATTTGACGCACTGCTTTCCGCTTTTCCAGCAGGTACGGTATCGGGCTCTCCCAAGCTTCGAGCGATGGAAATTATCGCAGAGCTGGAACCGGATGCCCGCCACTTGTATGCAGGGGCGATCGGGTACATTTCCTTTGACGGTTCGCTGGATAGCTGCATTACGATCCGCACGCTGTTTTTCCAGGATGGATACGCACACGTGCAGGCCGGAGCAGGGATTGTCGCTGACTCTGTACCTGCGAATGAGTATCAGGAGACTGTCAACAAGGCAGCAGCTATGATTTCCGCACTCGAAAAAGCGGAGCAGCTGTTTTCGCGCAAGGAGGAATTGTCATGCTAACGCAAGCACTCGAGCAGATCCTGCAAGGCAAGCATTTGGATACCGCTGTTGCCGAGGAAGCCATGGGAGAGATTATGGACGGCAAAGCGACTCCTGCCCAGATCGGGGCTTTTCTCGCCAGCCTTCGCTTGAAAGGTGAGCAGGTAGAAGAAATTCTCGGCTTCGCCAAAGCGATGAGAGCACGCGCTACGACGTTTCCGATCGAGCTTCCGGGCTTGGTGGATACGTGTGGAACAGGCGGCGATGGCAGTCATACCTTTAACATTTCCACGGCGAGTGCTTTCGTCGCAGCGAGCGACGGGGTTCGCATCGCCAAGCATGGCAATCGTGCCGTATCCAGTAAAAGTGGGAGTGCAGATGTGCTCGAAGCACTGGATGTTCCGGTCAATCTAACTCCGAAAAATGCGGCAGACTGCCTGCGTGCAACGAATCTGTGCTTCCTGTTTGCGCCGCTGTATCACCAAGCGATGAAGCATGCGGCTGGACCACGCAAGGAGCTGGCTGTTCGCACCGTGTTCAACCTGCTCGGTCCCTTGACGAATCCAGCCAATGCCAGTCATCAGCTGATGGGTGTTTATGATGCCAAGCTGCTTCCGACGATCGCTTCCGTTCTTGCTCAATTGGATGTCAAACGAGCGCTGGTCGTAGCAGGAGAAGACGGCTTGGACGAACTGACAGTAACCGGAATCAGCCATGTGGCAGAGCTGCGCGATGGCAAAATCACTACCTATGAAATACAGCCTGAGCAATTCGGATTGCGGCGCTATGAAAAAGATGCCTTGCGCGGTGGAGATGCAACGGAAAACGCGGCCATCATCCACGATGTTTTTGCAGGGAAACGCGGAGCGCCTCGCGATATCGTTTTGCTGAACGCAGGAGCGATCCTGTACCTGGCAGATCGGGTGAGCTCGATTGAAGCAGGCGTGATCCGCGCCGCTGAACTGATTGACGACGGACTCGTGATGAATAAGCTCGAGCAAGTCCGACAGATTGCAGGAGGAATGATTCATGCTTCGTAAAATTGTCGAGAAAAAACGGGAAGAAGTTAGCCGCCTGCACATAGAGAACACAATGGCCGGCCTGCTTTCAGCTGCAAAATCCGTAGAAGCGCCGCGAGGTTTCCGCAAAGCATTGGAAACAAGCACAAGATCTGTCAGTGTCATTGCTGAAGTGAAGAAAGCCTCCCCATCGAAAGGACTGATCCGTCCTGACTTTGAGCCAGTGACCATCGCCAAAGCATATCAAGCGGCGCAGGCAGAGTGTCTCTCTGTATTAACCGATGAATCCTTTTTCCAGGGAAGCCTGACTTATCTGCAGACGATCCACGAGGCAATCGATCGACCTTTATTGCGCAAGGACTTTCTTATCGATGAAATGCAAGTCGTAGAAGCCCGGGCAGCAGGAGCAGATGCCATCCTGCTGATTGCGGCCATTCTCGAGGGATCACAGCTGCGTCATTTGTACCAGACAGCAGAAGAGCTGGGCCTGGATGTACTGGTGGAAGTGCATGATCGCCGAGAGACCGAGATGGTGCTAAGGCACATCACTCCCACGCTATTGGGGATTAACAACCGCAACCTCCATACGTTCCAAACGGATCTGGCAGTGACACATGAAGTGATTGCCGAGATCCCGTCCTCGATCACAGTCGTCAGCGAGAGCGGTATTTCAGCTCCAGCGGATATCGAAAACGTGAGGAAGGCTGGGGCGAGAGCAGTCCTAGTAGGCGAGCATTTCATGCGACAGTCCGATGTGACGAAAGCCGTGATTTCCTTGGTTGGCGAAACGAATGGTGCGAAGTCGGGGGTGATCCTGTGACGCGCGTCAAAATATGTGGCATAAAACGGGTGGAGACGCTTGCTCTCTTAAAAAAGCTGGACGTTGATTACGTAGGCTTCGTTTTTGCCCAAAGCAAGCGTCAGGTAGATGGCCAAACAGTCAAATCCTTGCTGAGTCAGATCCCTGAACATCCACCAGCTGTCGGCGTGTTCGTCAATCCCACTCTTCAGGAATTGGATGACCTTCTCGCGGACGTACCGTTAGCTGTTATTCAGCTACATGGTCAGGAGACGCCAGAGTACTGCCAGCAGGTCAAAGCACGTTATTCTCTCCCTGTTTGGAAAGCATTGGCGGTTGGCGGAGAGGAAGATGCCGCAGCAGAAATCGCACGTTACGCCGGTTCCGTTGACGCGTACCTGTTCGATACGTACGATCCGAGCCAGGCAGGAGGGACGGGCAAACGTTTTTCTTGGGAGCAGATCCCGCAGCTACAGGAGGCTTGCCAGGAAAAAACGTGCATCATCGCTGGCGGGATCAATACGGAAAATGTATCGGAGCTCATTAACCGTTATCAAGCAGAGATGATTGATGTATCAAGTGGAGTCGAAACAGACGGCGAAAAGGATGCCGAGAAAATAAAAACACTGGTGGAGAGGGTGAAAGGCGCATGAAGCAAGCAACGACAACTACGCGAATCGTGCCAGACGAAAAAGGACGCTTTGGAGCGTTTGGAGGAAAGTTTGTACCGGAAACGCTGATGAACGCGCTGACCGAGCTGGAGGCTGCTTTTGAGGAAGCGACCCAGGATCCGGCTTTTTGCGGGGAACTAAATCATTTGCTGAGCGAGTATGCAGGCCGACCAACGCCACTCACGTATGCCGAGCGTTTGACAGAAGAGCTGGGTGGAGCCCGTATTTACCTCAAGCGGGAAGACCTGAATCATACAGGAGCACACAAGCTGAATAATGCACTGGGTCAAGGACTTTTGGCTAAGCGTATGGGGAAGACCTCGATTATTGCAGAAACAGGAGCGGGTCAGCACGGAGTGGCAAGTGCGACTGTCGCTGCGAAATTGGGTCTTTCCTGCAAGGTATTCATGGGGGAAGAAGACATTCGCCGTCAATCCTTGAACGTTTTCCGCATGAAGCTCTTGGGGGCGGAGGTGATCCCGGCGGTTTCGGGTTCTCGCACGTTGAAGGATGCGACGAATGAGGCGATTCGTTACTGGGTTTCCAATGTAGAAGAGACGTTTTATGTGATCGGTTCTGTCGTAGGTCCGCATCCTTATCCATACATCGTTCGTGAGTTCCAAAAGATTATCGGAGAAGAAACGCGTGCCCAAATTCTGAAAATGCTCGGAAGACTTCCAGATGAAGTAATCGCGTGTGTAGGCGGTGGCAGCAATGCGATCGGGATGTTCTACCCGTTTATTTCGGACGAAGCGGTTGCCCTTCGAGGGGTGGAAGCTGCTGGGCAAGGTGTTGACACGGACAAACATGCGGCGACCTTGAGCCTTGGTCGTCCCGGAGTAATCCATGGTTCCTTGACGTATCTGCTGCAGGATGAGCATGGACAAGTACAGGAAGCCCACTCGATCTCGGCAGGTTTGGATTACCCAGGGGTAGGTCCGGAGCACGCGTATCTAAAAGACAGTGGCCGCGTGACCTATACGTCCGTTACCGATGCTGAGGCACTGGAGGCAGTACAGCTTCTCTGCCGAACAGAAGGAATTATCCCTGCTCTGGAGAGTGCCCATGCCATTGCGGAAGCGATCAAGAGAGCACCGCAAATGTCCAAAGAGGAAATTCTTGTCATTTGCCTGTCTGGTCGGGGAGACAAGGACGTATTGACGATCCAGGATGCGCTGGAGCAAACCGCAGAGGGAGGCGAGCAATAATGACAGCAGCCGTAAACCGTATTGACCGATTGTTCGAAGATCGCAGCCGCAAACGCTTCATTCCGTTTATCACAGTAGGGGATCCTACGCTGGAAGCCACTTATCAGCTAGCACAAGCGATGGTAGAAGCGGGAGCAGACCTGATCGAGCTGGGCATTCCGTACTCGGACCCGCTGGCAGATGGGCCAACCATTCAACGCGCCTCGCAACGGGCACTGGCAAATAACATCTCGATCATCGATGCCTTGCAGCTCGTGAAAAGATTGCGTGATTCCGGCATGGAAGCATCTCTGGTCCTGTTCTCGTACTTTAATCCCGTCCTTCAATATGGTGTGGAGCGATTCTTTGCGGATCTGGCTACCTATGGGGCAGATGGCGTCGTGATTCCTGATTTGCCGATCGAGGAGAACGGACCTGCAGTCGAGGCGGCGAAAAAGAACGGAATTCACGTCATTTCCTTGGTGGCACCTACCTCAGAATCGCGCATTCAAACGATCGGGGAGCAAGCCACTGGTTTTCTGTATTGCGTGTCGTCCCTGGGAGTAACAGGAGCTCGCGCCAGCCTGCGGGAGGACTTGTCTGATTTCCTCAGCAGAGTAAAGGCGAGCACGAAGGTTCCAACGGCTGTTGGCTTCGGCATCTCGACTCCCGAGCAGGTCAAAGCAGTGGCGCCACATACGGATGGTGTGATCGTCGGGAGCGCCATCGTCCTCGAAATCGAGCGACACGAGGAGCAATTGAGAGATCCAGCGCAATCCGAAGAGGCTGTCGCAAAAATAAAAACCTTTGTACAACAGTTAGCCAGTGCGTTACAATAATCACTAAAAAGGTCTGGAGTGAAATGTAGATGCAACCGAAGCAACGAATTTTGAATGCGCCAGTATACCAACCCGGCAAACCGATCGATGATGTCAAACGGGAATACGGGTTGACTGAAGTCATCAAGCTGGCGTCTAACGAAAACCCGTATGGTTCATCGCCAAAAGCAAAAGAGGCAATCGTTGCTCATTTGGACAATTTGGCTTTGTATCCGGACGGTGCAAGCCTGAATCTGCGTTGGGATTTGGCTGAATTCCTCGGAGTAAAACCGGGTCAGTTGATTTTCGGAAATGGATCAGATGAAAGTCTGCTGATGATCTCTCGCGCGTATTTGAGCGAAGGTACGAATACCGTGATGGCATCGCCGACTTTTTCACAATATCGCTCCAATGCTATTATTGAAGGTGCTGAGCTGATCGAAGTTCCTTTGAAAAATGGCGTTCACGATCTCGAAGCAATGGCTGCGGCTATTAACGAACAGACGCGCGTTGTGTGGGTGTGCAACCCGAACAACCCATCCGGTACGATCGTAACGACAACGGAACTGGAAGCCTTCTTGAAGAAAGTTCCGAAAGACGTGCTCGTTGTTTTGGACGAAGCGTATTACGAGTACGTGGTAGATCCAGAATATCCGAAAACCATTCCGATGCTGGCGGAATACCCAAACCTGATCATCCTGCGCACATTCTCCAAAATTTACGGACTGGCTACCATGCGTGTGGGCTACGGAATTGCATCCGAAGAGCTCGTCTCTCAACTGGAGCATGTTCGTGAGCCGTTTAACACAGGAGCATTGGGCCAAGTGGCAGCGCGTGCCGCTCTTCACGATCAAGACTTCGTGAAAAAATGCCGCGAGCTCAACCGTGAAGGCATGAAGCAATACACGGATGCCTTTGAAGAATGGGGTCTTGACTACTTCCCGTCTCAAACAAACTTTATTCTGGTGAACCTGAATCAAGATTCGGACGAAGTATTCAAGAAGTTTTTGAGCAAGGGGATCATTCTCCGCTCCGGGAATGCACTTGGCCATCCAGGCTACCAACGCATTACAATTGGTACGCCGGAGCAAAATGAGAAGGTTCTAGCCGTTCTGAAGGAAATCGTCACAGGCGCATTGAAATAATCATAGAAGATGCCGGGACACCCCCGGCATCTTTGTCTACACGCAAGCAGGAAGGATCGAGAAGTCAAAATGAAAAAAACCACCATAGCAGTACTAGGTGTTGGGCTGATTGGCGGATCAATCGCCTTGTCAATGCGTCGCGACCCCGAGATTCGGGTTGTCGGGTATGACGTGAGACAAGATCGGCTGGACAAGGCTCTGACGTCGGGCGTCATCCACGCGGGTACGACAGATTTGCAAACAGCTGTCAGAGAGGCCCACATCATTTTCTTAGCAGCACCTGTAGAACAGATATTCTCCACCCTCCGGATGCTCGATGACTTGGAGCTTCAGTCCGATGTGATTGTGACGGATGTTGGCAGTACGAAAGCAGAGATTGTACGAGAAGCGCTCAAAGTGATTCCTCCCCATGTGACCTTTATCGGGGGCCATCCAATGGCAGGATCGCATAAGTCCGGCGTAGAAGCAGCTTCGGACCGCCTCTTGGAAAACGCCTACTACGTTTTGACTCCTTCTGCGGGAACTTCCGAGCAGCAGGTCAATCGTTTAGCGGACATTTTGTCTCTGACAAGAGCAAAAGTCGTACAGATGGACCCTGAGACGCATGACCAAGTAGTAGGGGCAGTCAGTCATTTCCCTCACGTGCTTGCATCGGCACTCGTCAACCTGGTAGCAGGCTACGACGGGGATGACGGGTGGCATGCTCGGTTGGCAGCAGGGGGCTTCCGAGATATTACCCGTATCGCTTCCAGTAATCCACGAATGTGGCGAGATGTTTTGCTGCAAAACCGCGAGCCTCTATTAAAGATAGCTAAGGATTGGGCGAATGCGCTGGAAGAAGTCATGGATCTGGTCAAAGCTGGTGATGCAGATCGAATTGAGCAATTTTTCCAGACAGCGCGAGATTTTCGCGATGGGCTGCCTGAGCGTAAAGCGGGAGCGCTGCCGCCTTTATACGATTTGTATATCGATATTCCCGACCATCCAGGAGAGATCGGACGAATCACGACACTTCTGGGCGCGCGACAGATCAATATTATCAACCTGCAGATTCGGGAAACGCGTGAAGATATATACGGAGCCTTGCGTATCACGTTCCAATCGCAGTCTGAAATGGAAAAAGGCGAGGAGCTGCTTCGTTACTTCGACTACAACGTTTATAAGCGAGTGTAGGAACCGAAAGGCAGCGGGCAGTAAGCAAGGGGTATTTTACTATAATCAGACTTTACAACGAAGACGCTTCACAGCATGACTGTCATGAGAAAAAAGGGGAGTGGAACAGTGCTTCGCGTACGTCAAGCTAATACAATTCAAGGAACCGTTCGAGTTCCAGGAGATAAATCGATTTCTCACCGGGCAGTTATGTTCGGGTCTTTGGCAGAGGGCACTACTACGATCGAAGGATTTCTGCCCGGTGCGGACTGCCTTAGCACGATCAGTTGTTTTCGTCGGATGGGTATCCAGATCGAGCAGCAGGGAGATAAAGTAACCGTACACGGCAAAGGCTGGTATGGTTTGCAGGAGCCAGCGGAGCGGCTGGATGTCGGCAACTCCGGTACCACGATTCGTCTGATGTCGGGGATTATGTCCACACAGCCTTTCCACGTAGTCATGGAAGGGGACGAGTCCATCGCGAAAAGACCGATGCGTCGTGTGATTGGACCGCTGCGTCAAATGGGTGCCAAAATTGACGGAAGAAAAGACGGAGAGTTTACTCCACTGGCGATTCGCGGGGGAGACCTGCAAGGAATTGCCTACCAATCTCCTGTAGCGAGTGCTCAAGTGAAATCCGCAATTTTACTGGCTGGCTTGCAGGCAAAGGGTGTCACGAGCGTCACGGAGCCTCACTTGTCTCGTGATCATACAGAGCGCATGCTGCAAGCTTTTGGCGTACATGTCGTACGTGACGGACTTACCGTATCGGTAGAGGGTGGACAAAAGCTGAAAGGACGTGCGATTCAGGTACCAGGGGATATTTCCTCTGCAGCTTTCCTGATTGCTGCTGTGATGATGGTGCCAGGCAGTTCTCTCTTGATTGAAAACGTAGGGATCAACCCGAGCCGTACGGGAATCATTGAAGTCGTACAGCAGATGGGTGGAGACCTGGAGCTGGTAAATGAGCGCGTAGTAAATGAAGAGCCAGTGGCAGATTTACTGGTCAAGCATTCTCAGCTTCATGGCATCGAGATCGCGGGTGATATTATCCCTCGTCTGATTGATGAAATCCCTGTGATTGCAGTAATGGCCACGCAGGCAAAGGGGAAAACGGTGATTCGGGATGCCGAGGAGCTGAAGGTAAAGGAAACGGATCGGATCGCGACAGTAGTAGGTCAACTGAGTAAATTCGGTGCCAAGGTGACTCCAACGGACGATGGTATGATTATTGAAGGGGAAACAGCGCTGACAGGGGCAACGATCGACAGTATGGGAGATCATCGTATCGGGATGGCTATGGCGATTGCTGGCCTCGCAGCACGCGGTGAAACCATCATCGAAAATGAGGAAGCGATCAATGTATCCTTCCCAGGCTTCGCTGAACTGCTCGAGCAAATCAGTAAATAGAAGAGACAGGAAAAATCCGCATGGGGTCGTGCGGATTTTTTGCTTGTACAGGGCCATAAAGCAAGGTGGAGCTGCGTTTTCGAATACAGCCAAGTTTTCTGTGCAGGTAGAGAATCGTTTGAAAGCCGAACAAATCTTCCCAGTAAAAAAATATGTCTGAAGATCCTATTTTTAGCGAAAATGATTTGACAAGCGCTTACATTCCGTTTATTATAAAACTACAGTATGGTTTCTCTCCACTCCTATCCAATATAAAAAGCACAGTGGTGCTACCGTCGTTTGAATGCGCTTACATCAACGACGGTATTTTTTTGTACTTTTTTCCTGATTCGCGCATATGCTCGTACAAATTGGCATCTCGACGTGGGGATCGGGAGGAGGACGAGCAATGTCGCTGCAGGAAATGATTCTTCGTGGTGGAACAGTCGTTTCACCTTACGGGGTGCAGGAAGCTGATGTATGGATCGTAGACGGAAAAATAACGCGAGTCGCGAAAGATACCCTCCTCAAGACTACATACGGCCATTCGCCCATCGAAGTGGATGTCTCCGGGATGTATTTGCTTCCGGGCTTTATCGCCATGCCACACACTCCCTTCTATCGAATTCGAGATCGTGCTGTCTACCTAGAGAGCATGCACTCCTTGATAAAAATGGGCTGTACAAGCCTCGTTGATACCTTTTATCCCGATGCGTGGATGAACCTCGCCCAGGTCCGTTATCAGCAGA
Organism: Brevibacillus centrosporus; assembly: GCF_046622605.1. Classification (NCBI taxonomy): domain Bacteria; kingdom Bacillati; phylum Bacillota; class Bacilli; order Caryophanales; family Paenibacillaceae; genus Brevibacillus; species Brevibacillus centrosporus. The sequence goes on from NZ_CP176856.1 coordinate 2,586,446, forward strand.
CCGCTCATTTCAACAGCTTGATTGATTATGTCTGGCATGTGGGACTGGACATCAGTCAGCTGAAGCCGAAAGAGGTTTCCATGTGGCAAAAATACGGATATACGGCCCTGCAAATAACGGGACGAGCTCCAGAAGAAATTTCCAGCGTAGATTGGGAAACGATATCGCAACTTCATACGTCAAATAAATCGATTCTTCATTTACAGTTGACGACAGGCAGCGTGACAAAGGATCAAAAGGAGCGTTTGCTGAAATCCTGGCTGGAGGCGACAAAGCATTGGAAGCTGCGAACAGTTATTACCCAGTCCACTACAGAGCTGGATATGGAGGGCTATGACCCTTACTACCATCTATTTCGCTTGAAAAGGGAATGGACTGATCGAGGGATGCGCCTGCTGCACCGAAACTGGTTTCAGTCCTTGCCGTTTCTCGCGCCCTTGCATGATATTCAGATTGATTTGCGCAAGCGATGGTGGTATCATGAGGAACTGCTCTGCCTGTTAGTTCGTCTTGCTTCGACAAATGTCGCTAAAGCCATCGGGCTATACCCGAAAAAAGGGAGCTTGCTCCCGGGATCAGATGCAGATATTGTTTTCCTGAAAAAGGAAAATTGGTTGACAAAGTCTGATGTTTCCACTATTCTCAATTTTAGTGAAACGCATCTTCCAACATCTGTTATGTCGAACGGTAAGTGGATATATCGAGATTCGCGATTTTGTTCTACAGTAGGCATGGGGCGGTGGTTATTCGACACCAAACCCTACACATATGTCATTTAACCCCAAAAATGGGGGTTTTTTCGTGAAGGATTCCGGCTAACTATCGAGAAAAAGAATCGTAGAGACGCGCAACTTTTTACATCCCCAGCTGTCTAATTATGCAAAGGCAGCTAGGGATCGGAATCGCAAGGAGGTAATCCTGATCATGACCGATTCCCAGCTTATCCGAGATATTAAAGAAGGTAATCTGGAATGCTATGCTGAACTGATTCGTCGATATGAGAAAAAGATCCTCTCCTTTGTCACTCATTTACTGCGTCAGGCACATCTGGAACATATCGCAGAGGATATCTGTCAGGAGACGTTTTACAAGGCGTATAAAAGCATTCATTCTTTCCGAGATGTAGAGGCGACCTTTTCGACATGGCTCTATACCATTGCCCGCAACTCCGTATTGAGTGAGCTGCGCAAAAGCCGTAATTCGGACGTGTATTTGGATGATACGCTGCAAGTTCCTGTAGCATCAGCCAAAGCTCTGCCGGAACAGGTTTTGCTGCGAAATGAACGCGAATTGATGGTCAGACAGGCAATCAATAGTCTACCTGAAAAACAGCGTTCTGCCCTTATATTACGAGAGTATGAACAAATGGATTACACGGAGATTGCGACCATCCTCGATTTGACGGTCAGCTCTGTGAAGTCGCTATTGTTCCGCGCTCGGCAAAGTATTAGAGGTCAGTTGGAGACCTACATCCTGGACCCTCATTTGGATGAAGCTGAAGGGATGAATCGATGATGAGATGTGAAGAAGTTCAGGAAATTTTGCCTGAATACGCCGACAATCTGTTACCCGAAGTCACAAAGCGTCGTGTGGACAATCACATGGCGAGCTGTCTTGCCTGTCGGGCGGATTACGAGATGTGGACAGACAGTGGTGAATGGATGAAGATGGATAAAGAAGAGTATCACAATGTGACTCCTTCTCGTTCCATCGTGGACGCGGTCATGGCCAGGATTCTCTCCGAGGAGAAGTGGGCGATTCCGATTGGTCGGAAAATCTTTAGCGTGACAGCGAGAATGCGCCGCATGAGCGCAAGCGTTGCGGTAGCACTGCTAATGCTGTTCACGTTCACCTTGTACCTGAACACAAGTTCTACAGAAGAAGCCAATTCTTTGGTGATCAACGGAGAAGTGATGGCGATGAACTCACCGAAAGCACAGGTGATCTCGTCCTCCATGCAAACAGACGATGGTACGTATGTGGTAGAGGCGCAGACTCCTATTTCAGCGGATGACCCGCTTGCCAATGCGACAGCGTCGATCCAGCCACTAGATGGAAAGCCGAATTCTAGTGATTTGGGCAAACCCAACTACAGCATTGTGCTCAGTGTTTTTGGAATTCTCATAACGGTTATCACAATGAGCTGGCTTACGCGGGCATAATGGTATATGATCAAAGAAACGAAGACCGTCCTCGGACGGTCTTTTGTAGCTCTACATCGGATGATAGCATCCGCGTAACTTTACATATGAGGTGAGCAGTAATGCCGAAAAAATGGCTATATGTCATAGACGAAGCAGTAAAACGGATCGAGAATGATGAAGTGGAGCTCGGACTAACCGCTCTGCAAAAAGTACAAGAGCATGGCAAAGACTTGCCTGATGTCATGATGTATTTGGCTGAGGTCTGGTATCGACTCGGTCATTTGGAAGAGGCGTCAGCGCTCCTGACAGAAGTCATGGGAAAAAATCCGGGCATGGAGCCATCCCTGCGCCGTGAATGTCAAATGCTGTTGGCGGAGATCGCTCTTGATTCCAGCGATTTTGAGACAGCGCAGCATCTTCTTTATGAGTGCAAAGAGTCTGGTTACGAAAGCATTCAACTGGATTTGCTGTTAGCGGATCTTTACTCGCTTCAGGATCTGGATGAAGTAGCGGTGAAATACCTGGAGCAGGCACGTCAAAAAGAGCCGGATAATCAAGATTTGCTTGCGGCATTGGGCAATCTGTACTTCCGCATCGGTGAAGACGACAAAGCGATGAAGGTCCTGGAGCAGGCAGGGGAGGAGAGCCTTTCCTTGCTCATGATCAAGGGTCGCTCACTGGCACAAAGTGGACAGTTTGAGCAAGCTTATCAAGTCTTCCGTCAGGCGCTTGTCCTCGACCATTCTCCAGAGGTTCTCTATGGAGCAGGAATGATGGCGTTCCATCTGGGACGGCTGGATGAGGCTTCCGAGCTGATCAATCAATTGCAGGCATTGGATGAAGAATACGTGGCTGCGTATCCGCTTGCTGCAGATATTCAGCTATCGCTTGGCCGTACAGAAAAAGCTATCGATTCCTTGAAGCAGTATGTTTCTTTATCCGGTTTTGATTTGGATCAAATTCGCAGACTCATTGCCCTCCTCACTCAGGCTGGACGCTACGAGGAAGCGAAGGAATACCAACAGCTGCACGATTTGTGGGATGAACAGTCGGAAGAAGAATAACAAAAGCTGGGAAGAAAACAGGAAGTCACACTAGTGGCTTCCTGTTTATTTTTCCGCTTATTGGCAAGAATGAGGGATACAAGTAAGTTATCGTAAAGAAGGGATGCAAGGATGAACTTAGCTGAGATCTTGGTCTATACCGATATCCGGCAGCTCCATCAGATTGCCAACCATTACGGATGCGAATGCAACCCTCATTCCAAAAACGAACTGATCACCTCACTACTGTCGAGTCTGAGGCACAGGTTGACCATTTCGCAGGAAGTCGAACAGCTTTCAAAAGAAGAAACGCATTTTATGTTGCTGCTGTTTCTCGATAAGCGCACGGTCATGTCTTTGGAGGATTTAATGGCAAAGGCGGGGATCGTCCTCGAGAGCAGCAAGGAAAAGAAGCAGGAAGAAGCGAGGCGCTATATTGCGGCAGCGATGCGGCGAGGCTGGATCTTTCCCGCGAAGAGCAAGACGGTGGGTCAATACCAGATTCCATTGGACATCCGAGAGCCGTATTTGCATGGCTGGCTGGAAAAATGGCGAACGCAGCAAGCGCTGATTTTATCAGGTCCAGAGGCGTATCGAGACGAAGGAACTGCCCTTTGCGACGATATCATGCAATTTTTACAATTCCTTCAGAGGGAACCTGTTCCATTAACGGCTGAGGGAGGGATGTACAAGCGTCATCAGCAGCAACTGTTTCAGTTTCTGCATGTGAAAGAAGAAACACTGCAGCCGCAAAAATGGCGTTTTGGCTACGGCCTGCATTTTGACCTGTACCCGGATCGCTTCTCCTTGCTCTACGATTTTTGTTACTTCCATAAATGGATAGACGAATCGGGCGGAAGAGTGGCTATTACGGAAGCAGGAAATGAGCGTTTGCAGCTTTCGTACGAGGATCAGCACTATCACGATCTGATCCGTTTCTGGATGAGATTGTACAAACGTGCGATTCCCAACTTGCCGATGCTGGTACAACTGATCCCGTTAATCGCTTCTGGAGGCTGGGTAACCCAGCAAGGGTTGATGGACACGCTTCTGCCATGGATCAAAGAGTTTTACTACGATTCACCTGTCGATATTTTGGTGAATCGCGTGTGCAAGATGATGGTCCATCTCGGCTTGCTGCGCGTAGGCCAGGATGAGAATGAGCAGTGGATGTACACCGCGACGTATGCTAGCCAGACATGGCTTCGCAAATACAATGGCTTTACGGAAACGACTATTTTATTGAAGTGAGGGATGGGTATGGAGTGGCCAAATTTCTATTCCAACGCGTACGGAACAAACAATCAAATGGTGTCCGGACTGCTGTCCGAGATGGTTATCGACGAGCAGATGCGCCAATATCGGAAGCGTACATTGTATCAGGAAATTGACGAAGCTTTGGCTGCGAAAGACAAAGAGGTATTCCTGCGCCTGACCGATGAGCTCAAGGAAATCATGGCGTACGAGCAAGCGTAAGGCAATCATGTCGTCCTGGCATTTGCCAGTCTCCACAGATTCATGGTACGCTAGTTTCCAGAATCTACGTGATGGAAGAGGAGACGACCATATGCAGTGGAATGTGAATGAATTGGAAAACTGGGAGGAGCTGCGGAGCTTTGTAGATACCGCACTTCTCCCTATTTATTTGTACCGGGAAGGAAAAGAAGTTTCCGAGCATGCATGGCGGATGAACTACCTGCTGAATGTAGCGGCCGCGATCGAGCAGAAACTGAAAGGGAGGGTCCTGCTTTATCCGGTTAGCTATCATTTCGCCGAAGAGCAGCTTGCCCAGCAGACGCCGGAGGGATTCAACTTCTGTGTGCTGCTTCACTTCCGAGGCGATCGCATCCGCGCCGTCGAGCCTGAACAAAAGTCAAATCTGCTCATGCTGCCGGTAGGGGATGAAGATCTGGAATCTTCCTTGCGCTTTGAGGTTACCGTCGACGTTTTATATAAAGAAATAATTCGTCATTGGCAGCAAAGAACGTCTCAATAAAGTAAGCGTTTTCCGGTAATACTACAGGAAAACGGGAGGGACAAGGTGTAATTTTTGACAAAATGGCAACAATCACCTCCCTAGTAGGGATTGGACGAAGACATGTCCACTGGACATTCTTGACATCTCAAAAGTCGTTAGCTATGATTGGGATTGACCTAGTGTATGTGTGAGAAAACGCCATCGTTGCGCTATTTTACAGGATAAGGAGGGAAAAAAGAGATGGGCGACAAACGCGAAATGTCCAGACGTACATTCTTGAACTACGCTCTGATGGGAACTGGCGGGTTCCTTGCAGCGGGTATGATCACTCCAATGATTCGCTTTGCGGTTGACCCCTTGCTACAAGGACATGCAGGTGGAGATAAAGTGGCAGTTGGCAGTCCGGATGAGTTTAATGCCGAGCCAAAGCGTGTTGAATTTAAGGTACATACCAAGGACGGTTGGTATGAATCAGAATCTACACTGTCTGCATGGGTAACCAAAAACGACAAGGGTGAGATCCTCGCTCTGTCCCCGATCTGTAAGCATTTGGGTTGTACAGTAGACTGGAACACCAGTCCTGAACATCCAAATCAGTATTTCTGTCCGTGCCATTTGGGCCGTTATACCATTAACGGTGAACACATCTTGGGAACGCCTCCGACAGTATCCCTCGATGAGTACGAGACGGAAGTAAAAGATGGAAAGCTGTATCTGGGGAAAGTAAAAGGAAATCCTCGTCCGGGGGTGACAGGCTAAGATGTTACAGAAAATGTACGACTGGGTCGATGAGCGCCTGAACATTACTCCAATGTGGCGTGATTTGGCTGACCACGAAGTACCAGAGCACGTGAACCCAGCACATCATTTTTCCGCTTTCGTTTACTGCTTTGGTGGCCTAACGTTCTTTATTACCGTTATTCAAATCTTGTCTGGTATGTTTCTTACGATGTACTATGTACCAGACATCATCAATGCGTATGAGTCCGTAAATTACCTGCAGAACGAAGTAGCATTCGGGGTAATCGTGCGCGGTATGCATCACTGGGGAGCCAGCTTGGTTATCGTGATGATGTTCCTACATACGTTGCGTGTGTTCTTTACAGGTGCTTACAAAAAGCCTCGCGAGTTGAACTGGGTTGTCGGAATGCTGATCTTCTTCGTGATGCTCGGTCTTGGTTTCACAGGCTACCTGTTGCCTTGGGATAACACCGCTTACTTTGCGACCAAAGTAGGTTTGGAGATCGCAAACTCTGTTCCATTCATTGGTCCTTATGTAAAAATGCTCTTGACTGGTGGAGACATCGTAGGGGCGCAGACACTTTCTCGCTTCTTCGCGATCCACGTATTCTTCCTGCCAGGTGCACTTCTCGGCCTGCTTGGAGCTCACTTTGTTATGATTCGCGCTCAAGGTATTTCCGGTCCACTATAAACAGTCTTCGATTACTAAGGAGGAAATAGCATGGCTAAACAAGACAAAGATGCTACCTTCGTCGGAGACTCACGGGTATCGGCGAAGCGCATCCCAAACATTTCTCCATCTTACTCTGACTTCCCAGGTAAAACCGAAGCCTTCTGGCCGAACTTCCTGTTGAAAGAGTGGATGGTGGCAGCTGTTTGCTTGGTCGGCTTCCTCGTGCTGACGGTTTCCCATCCGTCGCCGTTGACTGACAAGGCAAACCCGAATGATACCTCATTCGTACCGTTGCCAGACTGGTACTTCCTGTTCCTGTACCAAATGCTGAAGTATCCTTGGGCATCCGGTGACTGGGTAGTCCTCGGAACCATTATCATTCCTGGTATCGCTTTTGGTGCATTGATGCTGGCGCCTTGGCTGGATACCAGCAAAGAACGTCGTCCAAGCAAACGCCCAGTAGCAACTGGCTTGATGCTGACTGCTCTGGTGGGTACATTCTATCTGACTTGGGCTGCAGACCATGAGCATTCCCTCAGTCATCCATCCAGCAAAACGGGTGGAGAACACGGTGGCAGCGGCGGATCTAGCGCAGCAGCACCTGCTCCGGCTGATTCCAGCTTTACCGCTGACGCTGTTTGGAAAGCGCAATCAAGCTGCATGGGATGCCACGGTAAAAACATGGAAGGCGGCATGGGACCTAACCTTCAAAAAATCGGTAGCAAATACGATGCCACTCAGATTGCCGATATCATCCATAACGGTAAACCACCTGCAATGCCAGGCGGTATGATTAAAGATGAAGCGGAAATCAAAAAGCTGGCTGAATACATGGCAAGCTTGAAATAAGCTAATAGGGAAAAAGCTGGCTGACGCAAAGGTCAGCTTTTTCTTTAGCGGCGTACACAGCGGGAGACGATAATCATGATCTGGTGGGAGTGGTTTAGGCATTCGTTGGGGAAAAGATGGTTTCTATGGACGCTCTTTGTTGTCAACTTCTTGGGTACCATATACGGATTTGTCTGGTATGGTAATCAACTGGCCGAAACACCTGCGTTCTTAACTCCTTTTGTTCCGGATAGCCCGACAGGTAGCGGACTTTTCGCTCTAGTTCTACTTACCTATTTGTTGGGTCGCCACATTCCTGTACTGGAAGCTTTAGCTGGCATCACCAATTTTAAATACGGTGTCTGGGCGGTCTGCATTATTTTGGCTGGATGGATGATGGGAAATGAAGTGCGTTGGACGGACATCATGCTAATCGTCTCGCATGCGGGTATGGCTGTGGAATCTGTATTATACGCTCGATTTTACAAGCTGAGTTTATTGCCAGTAGGGATTGCGGCTCTATGGACACTTAACAACGACTTTCTAGATTACGTGATGAATATCCATCCGTGGCTGCCGAGTGTACTCGATCCTTACGAAGGAATAGTTGGCTTGTTTACCGTTCTGCTCAGTTTAATTTCCATTTCCGTTATATGGTTTGTAAATAGCAAATATACAACAAACAAGGTCTAATCTTGTCCTCCTTTCCATAGTCTGTACAAGGGAAAGGAGGTTTTTTGCGTTGAAGAAAAACATCCGCTACTTGCTCTTTTTCTTGAGTGTTGGCTTGTTTTTATCCTGGCCGATTCACAATCTATACTCACAGCTGGATCAGCCAGTAGAAGAAAAGCAGCTGGCTGCCCTCGATCAGATCGCACATGAGTTCTTGTCAAATGTGAAAAAAGGGGACATGGAGAACGCTCAGAAACAACTCGTTCAATTGGCTGATCAGTTCCCCAATCAGCATTTGCCGATCCCCATCCGGATTGAAAGTCTCAATGCGGTGACCCAGTCGATCCTCGCAGCGAAACAAAGCTTTGCCTCTGCAAACGTGAGTGAACAACAGCTACTGTGGCATGCGACGCAAGTGCGAGTCGCCATAGATGCTTTGACCCACGTGCACCAGCCCATGTGGAGAAGCTACTATCCTTCCTTTGCGACACAGGTGCAAAATTTGCAGCAATCTGCGGTCGAGCGCAATTACGCGCAGTTTCGGGAGCAGTTTGACGAAAATTATCAGTTGTACCTCGTGATCAAGCCGGCAATGAGCATACAGCTTCCCGAGAGCCAGATGTATTCGATCACGACTGCCTATGAGGTGATCTCCAAAGAAATGCGCAATGCCCAGATGGATTGGCAGTTGGTCCGGGAAGCACTGCGTGATTTGAATGGATCGATGCAGCTGGCATTTGTCGGTGAAGAGAAAAGTACCTTTGCCAGGCTGATGATGAGGCCAGATTCGCCTATTGTCATGCTGGTGTCGGTTGGTATTGCACTGCTGGTGGCTTTGTCCTATGTTGCTTGGAAAAAATATGACGGGGAAATCCGCTCTGCCTAAAGGGCGGGGGATAGCCAAAAGCAAAAAGACGCGGGTAGCTGCTCCCGCGTCCTTTTCGTCTGTAGATAGAAGGGTTAGTCTTGAATCGGCTGCTTGTTTTCATCCAAGGTAAAGCCTTCACCCAATACTTCGTGAACATCGTTGACGATGACAAAAGCGTGCGGGTCGACTTCCTGAACGATATTTTTAAACCGCATCACTTCGTTGCGGCTGACGACAACGTAGATGACTTGCTTGGACTCACCAGAGAATGCACCTTTCCCGGAAAGTAAGGTTACTCCGCGGCCCAGATCGAGGATTTGCTTGCAGATTTCGTCAGTTTTCCCCGAAATGATGGTGAGAGCTTTTCCTGCATAGGCCCCGTCCTGGAAGAAGTCAATGACCCGTGCGGCGATGAAGACGACCACCAGTGTGTACATCGCGCTCTCCAGATTCAAATAGAACAGTGATGCTCCAATGACAAGAATATCACCGAGAAACAGGGTGCGCCCCATGCTGACCCCCATGTATTTTTGCAGCAGTCGGGCGATGATGTCTACGCCACCAGTCGTGCCTCCGTAACGGAAGATGATGCCCAGTCCTACACCGACAGCGACCCCCGCGTACAAGGATGCCAGCAAGCGATCGTTCATCGGGAGCGGGAGCACGCCGTCAAAGACCGATAGAAACACAGAGAGGGAGACGGTACCGAGAATGGTATAGAAAAAAGAAGTCCGGCCAAGAATCTTCCACCCCAGAATAAACAGCGGGATGTTTAAGACTAAAAAGACAACCCCTTGATCCACGACTGGGAACAGCAGCTTGATGAGGATGCTGATGCCCGTTATTCCGCCTTCTGCAAGGTGATTGGGAATGTTAAACGAGTTGATGCCAAATCCCATGATGGCAGAACCAATGATGATGGCAATGATGCTTTTAAGACGTACATTCATAAAGTCCTCCTGTTCGCCAATCGGTCATGTTTGCGATCCCAATTGACCTGTAATGCAGGTAAATCGCCTGTTACCTGAATCCATACGATTGCCATTATAATGGAACGTTTATTTGATTGTCCATATGCTGGAAAGCGGAAGTATTGAGATTTGGCAAACGGAGCCTTTTCGGTTACGATAAGTGAAAGAGAGAAGCGTGACTAAAGGAGTGAGAAGATGGAACGGAAGAAGACCATGCAAGAGATGCAACAGGAAGTGGATCAATACATATCGCAATTTAAAGAAGGCTACTTTTCCCCTCTCTCGATGATGGCGAGAATGACAGAAGAAGTAGGCGAGCTGGCAAGAGAAATCAACCATTTCTATGGTGAGAAGCCAAAGAAGAGTGACGAAGGCGAGAAAACGGTGGAAGAAGAGCTTGGGGATGTGCTCTTTATCGTGATCTGCTTCGCCAATTCGCTTGGGATCGATATGCAAGAAGCGTTTGATCGTATTATGCACAAATTTAATACACGCGATAAAGATCGCTGGACAAGAATAGAGGAGAATCAATCATAATGGAGAAGCAGATTCGGGTTGCAGTGGCGGGTGCCAAAGGTCGCATGGGTCAGGAAGTAGTAAAAATGCTGGGAGAAGATGCTCAGCTGATTTTCACCGGAAATCTGGATACGAGAGGCGACGAGGAATCCATTCGCTTGCAAATGGAAGAAATGAAACCGGACGTTCTGGTGGATTTTACGACGCCGCATAGCGTGTATCGCCATATGGAAATTTGCCTGCAGTATGGTGTTCGCCCTGTTGTAGGAACGACTGGATTGACCCCCGAGCAATTGCAGGAAATGACTGATCGCTATCGGGAAGCTGGATTGGGAGCAATCATCGCGCCAAACTTTGCGATTGGGGCGATTCTGTGTATGAAATTCGCGGCGCTGGCTTCCAAATACATGCCGCATGTGGAAATTATCGAATTGCATCACGATCGCAAGCTGGACGCACCGAGTGGCACCGCATTGAAGACGGCCGAGATGATTGCAGCGGTACGGGAAGAGCTGAAGCAGGGACATCCGGAAGAAAAAGAAATCATCGCCGGGGCACGTGGAGCAGAATACGAAGGCTTCCGCATCCATAGCGTAAGACTTCCAGGCATGGTTGCCCATCAAGAGGTTCTATTTGGTGCCGTGGGTCAAACCTTGTCCATTCGTCATGACTCGATCAGCCGTGAATCGTTCATGCCAGGCGTCAATATGGCTATCAAGGCAGTGGTGAATATGAACAGCCTGGTCTATGGATTGGAGCATTTGATAGATTAAACGATCGTTTAAAAGTCGATCTCGAGTGAACAGTAAGGGAGAGGTTTGCGTGAAAATTGCTTTAATCGCACACGATCGAAAAAAAGAGGAAATCGTTCACTTGGCAATGGCCTATGAGTCTATTTTGGCAAAGCATACGCTGGTTGCCACGGGAACAACAGGGCTGCGTATCATGGAAGCGACATCGCTTACCGTCAGCCGCGTTTTGTCAGGGCCGCTGGGTGGGGATCAGCAGATTGGTGCCATGATTGCCCGCAATGAAATGGATCTTATCATCTTTTTGCGTGATCCGCTGACCTCCCAGCCGCATGAGCCGGACATCACGGCGCTCTTGAGGCTCTGTGATGTGCACAAAATTCCTTTCGCGACAAACCTCGGTACGGCTGAAATTGTACTGAAGGCGCTGCAGCGGGGCGAGCTGGATTGGCGTGAGGTAGTACACAAGGAGAATGAGGAATGAGCTCACTCGATATTTTGGCCATTGGCGCTCATCCGGACGATGTGGAAATTGGGGCATCCGGAAGCTTGCTGTTGGCTGCCAAACAAGGAAAGCGTGTTGGCATTCTGGATTTGACATACGCTGAACTTTCCTCGAATGGAAATGTGGAGCGTCGTCAGCAAGAAGCCGCCGCCGCAGATAAACTGCTTGGCGTAGTGGAGCGTTATAACTTTGGCTTGCCTGATCGTGGGTTGGAAGCGGTCAAGGAGGAAGCGATTCGCAAAGTGGTGGAGCTGATTCGCACGACTCGTCCACAAATCGTACTGGCGCCCTACCATCAGGATCGTCATCCTGACCATGAGAGCGTCAGCCGAATTGTGCGAGAGGCGGTTTTTTCTGCTGGAATCCGCAAGTATCTGGCGGATCAAACGCCACCTGCTTATCGTCCCAGCCAGTTGCTGTATTACTTTATCAATTCTACGGTGACTCCCCAGGTTGTCGTCGATGTGACCTCCGTTTATTCAGAGAAAATGGAGGTGCTCCGATGCTACCGCAGCCAGTTCGAGCTGGAGGAAGGCAGTGTGACAACGCCGCTCACGAACGGGTATTTGGAGATGGTCGAGTACCGCGAGCGCCTTTTCGGACAGCAAGCGGGCGTGACCTATGCGGAAGGTTTTATGAGCGCAACACCCTATGTATTGGCTAACCTGTAAGAAGGAGTGACACCCTGGTATGAACATCGGGATCACCTGTTATCCGTCTCTTGGCGGATCTGGCGTCGTTGCCACTGAACTTGGGAAGCTACTGGCAGAGCGGGGCCACCAGGTGCATTTTATCACCTCGGGGATGCCATTTCGCTTGGGCAGCTTTCACCCGAACATCTTTTATCATGAAGTCGAAGTCAACAACTACAACGTTTTTAAATACCCGCCCTATGATTTGACGCTGGCAAATCGTATGGCGCAGGTCGCCAAAAATGAGAAGCTGGATCTGCTCCATGTTCATTATGCCGTTCCCCATGCCTTGTGCGCCTTTTTGGCGAAGCAGATGGTCGGCGATCATTTGAAAATCATGACCACCTTGCACGGTACCGACATTACTGTGTTGGGCTACGATTCCAACCTGCGTGATATGATCCGGTTTGGTATTGAACGCAGTGATATGGTGACAGCAGTATCCAAAGATCTGATATTCCAGACACATGAGCTGTTGCACGTGGACAAAGAAATCATTCCTGTTTATAACTTCGTCGATAAACGCAGGTACTACCCCAAGGATGTTCGTGACCTGAAGAAAAAGTTTGCACCGAACGGGGAAAAAATCTTGATGCACATATCCAACTTCCGCGCCGTAAAGCGGGTACCAGACGTTATTGAGGTTTTTGCCAAAGTACGTGAACAAATGCCGTCTCGTCTCTTGCTGATCGGGGAAGGCCCGGAAATGGGACTCGTTCGCCAGATGATTGCCGAGAAGGGTTTGACAGATGATGTCTGTTTCCTAGGTAAACAGGAGGATGTGGCAGAAGTGCTCTCCCTCGCGGATATCATGCTGCTTCCTTCTTCAAAGGAAAGCTTTGGGCTGGTTGCACTGGAAGCGATGGCTTGCGGAGTCCCCGTGGTTGCAACTGTCGCAGGTGGACTGCCAGAAGTCGTACTCGATGGCGAAACGGGCTATTTGTACGAGATCGGCGATGTAGCAGGCATGGCGAGTGGAACCGTACAGCTTTTGCAAAACCAGGAGCTATACGAGACTTTCTCCCGTAACAGCATCCACCGCTCGTGTGAAACGTTTTGCCATGATACGATTACATCCCAATATGAAGAGCTTTACACTCAGTTACTGAAAGGGTAGAGCCAGCAGGACCTGCACGCGTATTTATGATCGCGGCAGGTTGCTTTTGGTCAGCTGATGCAGCTTGGAGATGAATATAAAAAACCCGTACAAAAATTTCATCAGAAATACCCCCTTTGGCAGGCGGACGGGACGGAAATGGAGGGAGATTACATGGGAAAAGCACTAGCGATACGGATACTGCAAACCTTGGAAGAAAGCGGCTTTGAAGCCTATTTCGTTGGTGGCTGCGTCCGCGATTGGCTGCTCGGAAGACCCGTGCATGATATAGATATATGTACGAATGCCCATCCTGGCGACGTCATCCGTCTGTTTCCCGACCATGTTCCTACAGGGCTGAAGCACGGGACCGTTTCTGTGAAAATAGACGGGCACTTTTTTGAAGTGACGACCTACCGGACTGAAGGCAAGTACGAAGATTATCGCCGGCCCAGTGATGTGCAATTTGTGGACGATCTGAGACTAGACCTTGAGCGGCGCGATTTTACCATGAATGCCATGGCGATGGATCTGCGCGATCAACTGCAGGACCCTTTTGCTGGCCGTGATGATCTGGCAAGGAAGCTGGTGCGGGCCGTTGGAGACCCGGAAGAGCGCTTTCGGGAAGATGCCTTGCGCTTGCTGCGCTCGGTTCGGTTCTCCGCTCAGCTGGGCTTTGCGATAGAAGCGCATACACAAAATGCGATGAAGCAGACAGCTCCGTTATTGGCGCATATTGCGGTCGAACGTGTCAGGGAAGAGCTGAACAAAATGCTCGCGAGCGCTGCACCTGAAAAGGGCTGTCAGTTACTGTGCGAGACGAAGCTGCTAGATTATTCGCCGCTGCTTGCCCAATTGTTCGTCCAATCAACGAATCATGCTTGGAGACTCGTGCATTTGACAACGCTCTCGCAGAAATGGGCCATGCTGATGTATGCGGCAGGCTTATCCGTCTCGTCTGCCCGAGAAGTGTGCACGCAGCTGCGGATGTCGAAAAAGGAAACGGAAGCATGCGTGACTCTGGTTGAGTTACTCCTGCGAATACAGCCGCGTTGGGATGAGCCAAAAGCGATTGAGTGGGGGCCATTGCTGTTGGAGGCAGGCTGGGAGGTTTGCACCGACTTGGCTGCACTGCTTCAAGGCTGCTGGTGGAACAGGCAGGACGAAGCGCTTGCTCACACGCTGCGCAAAGCGCATGAAGCGATGCCGATCAAAACCGTAAAAGAGCTAGCGGTGTCAGGCTTGGATTTGCAAGCAGCACTTCAGAAGAAGCCGGGTGAATGGATTTGGCGTACACTTGCGACCCTGTTGTCTCAAGTGGCCCTGCAAGGTTTGCCCAATACACCGGAAGACTTGCTCGAGGCGGCAAAGAAAGAGGTTGCACGAAATGAATATTAAACAGGTCATTTTAAAAGCCTTTCATGATCACCCTGGAGAGTTCATCTCTGGAGAAGAATTAAGCCAGTCGTGCGGCTGCTCGCGTACAGCGGTTTGGAAGCATATCGAGGAGCTGCGAAAGGACGGCTATGAATTTGAAGCTGTTCGCAAATCCGGCTATCGCTTGCTGATTGCACCGGATCGTTTATCTGCAGCAGAGATCACGGCCGGGCTGGACACAAAACGTATCGGACAGCAGGTTATCGCACACGATGAAGTGGTGTCGACACAGCCGCTTGCACAAGAAGCAGCCGCTCGAGGGGCAAAAGAGGGCACTCTCGTTTTGGCCGAGCTGCAGACTGGCGGAAAAGGTCGCTTGGGCCGTCCATGGCATTCGCCGAAAGGAACTGGCATCTGGATGAGCTTGATCATCCGACCTGCCATACAGCTGCCAAAGACGCCGCAAATGACCCTTTTGACTGCGGTAAGTGTCGCCCGAACCATCCGGGAAGAAACGGGACTTCCCGTCAAAATCAAATGGCCGAATGACATTTTTATTGGGGATAAAAAAGTTTGTGGAATATTGACGGAGCTAAACGCAGAATCGGATCGAGTGAACTATCTTGTGATCGGTATTGGCATCAATGCAAACAGCGTGGAGGAGGACTTTCCACAGGATCTGGCGAAGATCGCGACTTCCCTGCGGATCGAGTCGGGACAATCCTTAAAGCGTGCATCGTTCATCCAGCAATTTTGCCGCTTTTTTGAAGAGGAGTACGATTACTACTTGGAGAACGGCTTCGGGCGTGTAAAACAAGAGTGGGAAGCTCATTCCTACACGATAGGCCGCTGGGTAAATGTGCAAACGATTTCCCAAAGGCTTGAGGGACGAGCCATCGCTCTGGACGATGAAGGCGTTCTAATGGTGGAAGATCAGGCTGGTGTCGTACATAAAGTGTATTCCGCTGACGTCAATTATCGTGCAAATCCGTAAATCTTCTGTTATACTCCATAAAGTGGAGGCTGTATCACGTGGTGAACGGTACTCCCGGAGTAATTTATGGTCTTATTGCGAAAGCTTAAGTGAATGAAGAATGGACAAGAATCTGCTCAGAGCCTGTGTGGACCGAGACAGAAGGAATCCGTAAAAGACGTTAAATGTCTCTTTGGCATGGACAACCTTCTCCCGATTTCGGCGAGAAGGTTTTTTGATTCCATTTGCCCCACAGGTTAGGTGCGTACAGAGGTGAAAAGGATGGCAAATGGTACTAAGCAAATCACTACTTCGGACATCCGAAAGAAGAAAGAAGCGGGCATTCCCATCACCATGATGACAGCATACGATTTCCCTTCCGCCAAGCTGGTCGAGGAAGCGGGAGTGGACATGATATTAGTAGGGGACTCGCTTGGAATGGTCGTACTCGGCTATGACTCGACGATTCCTGTGACGATGGAGGATATGGTCCATCATACGAAAGCGGTTACCCGTGCAGCAAAAAGAGCGTTTGTTGTAGCAGACCTGCCTTTCCTCAGCTATCACGGAACGGTAGAGGAAGGTGTAAAAAATGCGGGGCGCCTCATGCAGGAAGGCCTTGCAAAAGCGGTAAAAATGGAAGGCGGACAGGAGCTTGCTCCACTGGTTACGCGCTGTGTTCAAGCGGGAATCCCGGTCGTGGGACACATCGGTTTGACGCCACAGTCCGTTCATCAGCTAGGTGGCTATAAAGTACAGGGACGTGATCTGGAGCAAGCACAGCGACTGTTGGAAGATGCACTTGCTCTGCAGGCAGCCGGTATTTTTGCGATCGTACTGGAATGTGTTCCTGAGGAAGTGACGGGAATGATTGCGAAAAAATTGGACATTCCTGTAATCGGAATCGGTGCAGGCGTGACCTGCGATGGTCAAGTTCTCGTCTTCCACGATGTAGTCGGCTATGCGTCCTCGATCACACCTAAGTTTGTCAAACGTTATGCGGATATTGGAGAGACGATTCGCGAAGCGGTAGCGGGATACGTTCAAGATGTGGAAAAACGGAGCTTCCCTGCGCCTGAGCACGTCTTCCGCGCGTCGGAGGAAACCATCAAACAGCTGTACGGCGAAGGAGTGGCCACGAAATGATTCAAACCATGCAGCAGATTTCAACCATAGCTGAAATGCGCGTTCATATAAAGGAAGCAAGACGTCTGGGCAAAACAATCGGAATTGTACCGACCATGGGCTTTTTGCACCAAGGTCATCTGAGTCTTGTAAAAGCAGCGAGAGAAAAATGCGATCTCGTGGTCATGAGTATTTTTGTCAATCCGCTGCAATTTGGTCCGAATGAAGATTTTGAGCGGTACCCTCGAGACATCGAGCACGACCGGCAAATGGCCCAATCTGCAGGCGTAGACCTGTTGTTTACGCCAGAAGTCAGCGAGATGTACCCAAAACCGATTTTGACCAATATTTCCGTATCCAATGTAACGGAGCAGCTGTGCGGTAAATCGCGCCCTGGCCATTTTGACGGAGTAGCGACTGTCGTGACCAAGCTGTTTCAGATTGTACAGCCTGACTTCGCGTTCTTTGGCCAAAAGGATGCGCAGCAGGTCGCAGTCGTCACGCAGATGACGTATGACTTGTCCATGCCTGTACAGATCGTTCCTTGCCCAATCGTACGTGAGGAAGACGGGCTGGCGATGAGCTCGCGGAATGTGTATTTGACTGCCGAGCAGCGCAAGGAAGCATTGGTTTTGTCCCAAAGCTTGAAGCAGGCAAAGTCTTGGATTGAGGAAGGGGTTGCCCTTTCTGAGATTCGTGAGAGGATTATCCACATGATCGATGCGATGCCTCTTGCGTCCATTGACTATGTGGAATTGCTTCGCTATCCGGATTTAAATCCTGTTGAACAGAGAACACCGGGAGAGTCGATCATCATCGCGCTCGCGGTCCGTTTTGGCCATACAAGACTGATCGACAATCTCATTACAAACATCTAAGATCCACAAGTGATAAGGGAGGAATTACCTGTGTTCCGCACGATGATGAAGGCAAAAATCCACCGCGCCACAGTAACCGAAGCCAACCTCAATTACGTAGGCAGCATTACGATTGATAAAAATTTGTTGGATGCGCTGGATATTTTACCAAATGAAAAGGTGCAAATTGTCAATAACAACAATGGGGCCCGCCTGGAAACCTACGTGATCGAGGGAGCACCGGGCAGCGGTGTCATTTGCTTGAATGGAGCGGCTGCTAGGCTCGTACAGGAAGGCGATATCGTCATCATTATTGCGTATGCGATGATGACCGACGAAGAGGCTCGCACCTATAAGCCGCGCGTTGCCATCATGGATGAGAAAAATCAGATCAAAGAATTGCTCGGAGAAGAGATCCACGCGACGATCCTGTAACCGGCTATCAGATCGCCCTGCATAGAGCCACCCACCTTGTGAGACAATGAAAGTACTCACGCCTCATAGGGGGTGGCTTTTGCGTGAAAATTGAAGAGTGGTTCCAAGTTTTGCGCTCCAAAGCGGAAACGATTGAGGAGCAGTGGTCGGATGCCTCGGAGCAAGAGAGACTGCAGCTGGCCGACCAATTGTTCTATTTGCGTCAGGTAAGTGATACTGTCGTAGATTTGTGGCTACAATTTGAAGAGCGATTATCCAATGCGATCAGGCGTGTGAAGGAAATGGAAGGGCAAATTAGCCCCGAAGAAAAAAGTGTACCGGCTGCAGAAAGCCTGTCCGCAGTGAAAGCAACGATAACCATGACAAACGAGCAGGGATCAGCCATGGAAAAAACGGAGAAAACCAGCTATACACCTGCCTCTCCACCCAAGGAAGCTAGCGCGTATGAGCCGAAGTTTCGCCGGGGAGAAGGCTTCTATCATCTGCGAATGTATCAGGATGCGAAAAAGTGCTTTGCCGAGCTGATTGAGGAATCCCCCGATTGGGAGAGCGGACGCTTGTACTATGCGTATAGCTTATTGTTCTGCGAGGAACAGGAGGGGGCTTTTCGCGAATTCCGTTTGCTTAGCAGATCTGCCAGCTCTCCTACGGTCGTGGCTATCAGCTACAATGCCATAGGCTGCATTCTTGCGGAGGAGCAGCAATGGCTGGAAGCTGCTCAAGCTTTCAAGCTGTCTCTGGAAGCGAAGCCGGATCAGGAGGAAGCTCGCTATAATCTGGCGCTCTGCTACTATCTGGACGGGGATGCTCAAGAGGCTTTGGATGAAATTGAACGCTATATGCAAAAGGATGAGCACGATTGGGAAGCCCAAATGCTATGGCTGCGAGCAGCCCAGCAGCTGCAAGCAATGGATGAGGAAGCAGAGCTGACTCCGCCGCCTTCTTTGCAGCTTCCGACGAGGGAGCTGGATAACGACACGCTTCAGGAAATGGCGTCCTTATACGAATCGGTGGGCAACTATCACAGGGCGCAGATCTGCTATCATTTCTTGTCGGAGCGTTTGCCAAAAGCGGGCTGGGCTTGGCACGGTCTGGCCTGGAACACATGGCTGATCGCAGGTACCAAACGGGCATTGACCTTGTTGAAAAAAGCCATTACGCTGTCACCTGAAAACGACGATTTTACCTTTAGCTACGGGTGGATGCTTTTGTTTGACGGAAAGGTGGACCAGGCGATGGCAGCATTTCGTCATATCCTGGAAAGGGATCGAGACAATCGCTTGGGACAATCCGGGATGATATCCGCGTATGAAAAGCTGGGTGAGCTTGCTTCGGCAAGGCGTCTTGCAAAAGATTTTACAAACGATCAGGATCCTTATGTTCGTGCACTTGGCTATTTCCATCTGGGACGTTTGGCTGTCGTCGAGGAAAACTGGCGGCTTGCCGAACAATATTTTCAGCGAACACTGACACATGCGGAGCATTTCCGCGAAGTGCCGATATACATGCAGCTGTGTGCAACGAAATTAGGAGAAGCAGTGCGCAATAAAGAACTGTTTCCATCCTAATGGAGCAAAAAAGCAGGAAATCCGCCTGTGGTTGCCGAAGTGTGTGGGGGGAGCGGATGACTAGGATCCGCCCAGGTTACGAGGTGACAAACGTTTGAATCGATTACTGGTTGTAGACTTTGAAACGACGGGAAGCCATCCACGCCAAGGAGACAGCATCATCCAGATCGGAGCCGTTGCGATTGACGATGGCATCGTGACTGACAGCTTTTCCACCTTGGTGAATCCGGGACAGGCGATCCCACCCTTTATTACACAATTAACGGGTATCACGGAGGAGATGGTAGCAGACGCTCCTTCGCTAGAGGAAGTTTTTCCGCGTTTGCTGCGGTTGCTGGATGGACGGGCTTTTGTTGCCCACAATGCAAGCTTTGACCTCCAATTTTTACAAGAAGCCCTGCTGAGCCAGGGCTATTATGCGTTTGACGGCTATGTGCTCGATACTGTTGAGCTATCGCGCTTGTTGATGCCCACTCAAAATAGCTACAGGCTGGGTGAGCTGGCCTCCGATTTGGATATCGAGCATGAGAATCCGCATCAGGCGGACAGCGATGCGATGGCAACTGCTCAACTGTTTTTACATCTGATGAACATCGTAAATGAAATGCCGCTCGTGACGATTCAGCGACTGCAAATGCTCGTTTCATCCTTTCGATCGGATATTGACGCGCTTTTGCGCTATGTGGAAATGGAAAAAATGGCGGAGATTCCATTGCTGGATGCCGAGGCCGAGCCCGTTTTAAACGAGCCGTTTGAAATGTGGGATATTTACCGTCAGCTGGCATTGCGAAAGCGTCGAGAAAAGCTGACTGCTTCGCTTCGCACACCTGCGTACGACACAACGTCAATAGCGCCTTTTGACGAGCTGCTGGGTCAAGTGTTAGGCGACGCGGGAAGCATGAGCGTACACGTAGCGGGGTATCAGCGTCGTGATGCTCAGGAGGCGATGATGCACGCCGTTTTTGAAGCAATGCAGGACGGCACGCATTTGCTGATCGAAGCAGGTACCGGTACAGGAAAATCTTTGGGGTATCTGTTTCCAGGTATCATCTGGGCAAAGCAAAATGGACAGCAGCTTGTAGTCAGCACGAATACGATCCAGCTTCAAGAACAGCTGTTCAACAAAGAAATCATGAGCTTGCAGCAGACACTCCCCTTTGAATTCAGTGCGGCCACCTTGAAAGGCAGAGGAAACTACCTGTGTCTGCGCAAATTTGAGCAGGCACTCGAGGAGCCGATCGAAGGCAGCAGTCAGGAAATGCGTCTGGTCAAAGGTCAGATGCTGGCATGGCTGACGCAAACAGAGACGGGGGATGTGGAAGAGCTGAGCATGCCCCCGACCGGACAGCTGTTTTGGCAGCAAGTAAAAAGCGATACAGGCTCCTGTCTGAACAGAGATTGTCCTTGGTTTAGCCGTTGTTATTACTTCCAGGCAAAGGATCGAGCAAAGGACGCTGACGTTTTGATCGTCAATCATGCATTGCTGATCAGTGATCTGCAAGCGGAAAATCGGATACTGCCGCCATATGAAGTGGCGATAATCGACGAGGCGCACCATCTGGAAGACGCCGCGACCCAGCATATGGGAAAACAGTTTACCACGACACAGCTTTTGTTTCTCTTGGACCGGGCGTCCGTGGAGCCAGGTGCGGCACTGACTCGCTTTGCAGAGGAATGGGAGAGCTGGGTAGGTGCTCCACAAGACTTTGTCGCAGAACATATGGCGGAGCTGCAAGCCCTATACGCTCCTTTGCGTGATAAAGCTACCCACTGGACGCAGCTGTTGTATGCTTGGGCCTCGGACCGTGCGGAGGAAACGACGGAAGCGGGGAGAGAAACGGTCCGCTATCGAGTGGAATCCTTTACGGGTAAACATGAGCGGATCCGAAAAACGACGCGCAAGCTCATTGAAAGCATGTCCGCTTTTGCACAGGTGTTTGATCGTTTTGTTCGAGGGCTGCCGGCTGACGATAAGCCGCCGTTTGCTTTGCGCAGTTTGCGGACAGATCTGTTCGGGCTATTGAATGACTGGCAAAAGGTAACCGAACTGCTCCATTTCTTTTTACTGGAGCAAGATCCGCAGTACGTGTACTGGATGGAGGTAGAGGCACGGACAGCGCGCAAGCAGGTGCATCTTTCGGCAGCGCTCTTGAAGGTCTCTGATTCTCTTACCGAGCCGCTTTTTGCTCAGAAACAGAGCATGATTCTCACTTCGGCGACCTTGACTGTGAAAAACAGCTTTTCTTACGTAATCAATCGATTTGGGCTGGATCAATTACCGGAAGAGAGAGTCAGAACGCTCTCCATTCCTTCGCCTTTTGATTATGAAAACCAAGGCTTGCTGCTCATCCCATCCGATTTTCCTGCGCCTGGCAAGGAAAACGATCTGACTTATGTAGATGCAGTGGTGCAGGGCTGTGTGGATGTAGTACTGGCATCGAAGGGACGCACGCTGATCCTGTTTACTTCTCATTCAATGCTGCGTCTGGTCTACAACGCGATGAAGGAACGTCTAACAGATGCCCCTGACTCCTATACGCTTCTCGGACATGGGATAGACAGTAACAACCGAAGCAAGCTGGTCGGTTTGTTTCAAACGATAGAGAAAAGCGTACTGCTTGGAACGAGCAGCTTTTGGGAGGGGGTAGATATCCCTGGCGAAGCACTGAGCAGTCTGGTTATTGTCAAGCTGCCATTTACCCCACCGAATCATCCGGTTTATCAAGGACGTTCCGAGCTGCTGAAGACAGAAGGAAAGAATGCGTTTATGTCGATGGCATTGCCTCAAGCGGTGATTTTGTTCAAGCAAGGGGTAGGGAGATTGATCCGTCACCACCTGGATCGTGGTGTGGTGGTTCTCTTTGATACGCGAATCGTCGAGGCAAGATATGGGCGGTCTTTTCTGCAATCCCTGCCGCCTTATGCCGTAGAGAGCGGTCCATGGCCAGAGCTACGTGAGAGAATCGAACCATTCCTCGGTATGTCCACCTTGTTAGACTCATAAAATGAAGCAATAGTCTCCCAAGGATTTAGGTGATAAAATAGTGGGATGGAAAACAAAATGGCGCTGGTTGCTTCTGGGGTTTTGTGCGGCTTTTCTCTTCACGTACTCTTTTGAGAGTCCGTCACAGAGTGCGGTAAAGGTGGAGGATCCGTATGCCAGTGAGAACGAGCAAGACTTTTCAGGTCTTGTAATTACCTATTTTGACCTTCCGCATGGAGAAAGCACACTTGTCCGATTGCCAGGTGGCAAGACGATGCTGATCGATTCTGGAAGTGCAGAAGATTGGCCAGTTTTGTTTGAACGATTGTCCGAGCGCAAATTAACGCGACTTGATTACCTGGTCCTGACCAATGACCAGCCGGAGCATGTGGGTGGCTACGAGCAGCTCACTGGAAAAATTCTGGTTGAAAACGTGATTGTACCGAAGCTGATTGAGCAAAGTATCGTCAAAGCGCTCTCTGTGCGCTCTACCCTCAAACGGATGACAGTCACAGCTCCTGGCGAGTTCAAACTGAGCAGCGAGGTATCTATGCAGGTGCTGCTGCCACAGGAGCCGTTGTTTCTGTCTCCACAGAACAATTCGCTCGTCTTCCAGCTGAAGCATGGGAATCTGCGATTTTTGTTTACCAGTGGGATTAATGAGCAAGCGGAGGAGCGTTTGCTGCAGTGGCATCCAGACCTTTTGAAAGCAGAAGTGCTGAAGGTCGGGGACCAAGGCAGCAATCAAGGCTCTTCCCAGCCGTTCTTGACCAAGGTCGATCCACAGGTGGCGATCATCCAGACAGGAAAGAACAAAGACAGCATGAGAGACGGCCACTCCGAAGTGCTAGAGCGTCTGGGGGAGTCTTGGGCAGAGACGTATATCACCAGTCACGATGGGACGATCACGATTTTATCGAATGGAGTAGATTACCGGGTATTGAAGGCTAAGAAATGAAGAGGGGAGACCAAACGTGGCCAAACAAGAAAAGATTTCGGAAGCGGTTGTCCGCCGCCTGCCGATCTATCTGCGCTATTTGAGTTACTTGCAGCAAGTGGGCGTGGCAACTGTTTCCTCTCAACAGATGGGCAAGAATCTGGACGTCAATCCGGCGCAAATCCGAAAAGATCTCGCCACGTTCGGGGACTTTGGCAAAAAGGGAATTGGCTACGATGTAAATTACCTGGTAGAAAAAATACGTCAAATCCTCAAGCTGACGGATGAAATCCGGGTAGCCTTGGTTGGTGCCGGGCACTTGGGCCATGCGATCAGCAACTACAACGCTTATTTGAAGGATAACATGCGTATTGCGGCCATCTTTGATAGCGATCCGGAAAAGCTGGGAAAAAAAGTGGCTGGGTTGTCCATTCAGCCCTTGGAGGAGCTGGCACAGACCATCGCAGATCAACAGATCAAGCTGGCGATTATCACTGTGCCTGCACCGGCTGCGCAATCCGTATGTGATCAGTTGACTGAAGCGGGGATCAAAGGGATTTTGAACTTTGCGCCCACCACGATTCGCGCCCCGAAAGATGTGCGAATTCACTATGCTGATGTGACATCCAATATGCAAAGCTTAGCTTATTATCTAACGTAAAGAACGGAGTGTATCCATGAAAAAGACGATCCTCATTCACGCAACGGTTCTAACAGTCAACGAGACGAACGAAGTCATCCACGACGGTGCTGTCGCATTTGAAGGCGACACCATTACTTATGTGGGTCCTACACCAGAGGACCTGTCTGACGCAGGCTATGATGAAGTTATCGATCAAAAGGGCGATTATGTCCTTCCTGGCTTGATCAATACGCATGGGCACGCAGGAATGTCTCTGCTGCGCGGGTACGCGGATGATTTGCCGCTGCAGCAATGGCTGGAGGACAAGATGTGGCCGCTGGAAGCACAATTTACGGCGAATCACGTGAAATGGGGCACCCATCTTTCTCTGATCGAGATGATCCGTACGGGTACGACTACCTTCGTCGATATGTACGACCACATGGATGAAGTAGCAAAAGCAGTTGATACGGCTGGTATGCGCGCTCGTCTGTGCCGGGGGATGATCGGCCTATGCTCGGAGGAGGAGCGTCAAGCAAAGCTGCAAGAATCGGTTAAGTTTGCAAAGGAATGGCACAACCAGGCAGATGGACGCATCACAGTCATGATGGCACCGCATGCTCCGTATACATGCGATCCACAGTTCATTACACAAATCATTGAAAAAGCAGATGAGCTGTCCCTCCCGCTTCACATCCATATGTCCGAAACGGCTTGGGAAGTTGGACAAAACGAAAAGGATTACGGGCTTCGTCCGGTAGCTCATCTAGAAAAGCTCGGCATGTTTGCCCGTCCGACACTGGTTGCGCATGCAGTCCATCTGACGGATGAAGAGATTGACATTTTGGCAAAATACCAAGTGAAAGTTTCCCACAATGTCGTGAGCAATCTGAAGCTGGCGAGCGGAGTGGCTCCTGTACCAATAATGCTGGCAAAGGGCGTAAGCGTCTCGCTGGGTACAGACAGCTCTGCGAGCAACAACAACCTGAACCTGTTTGAAGAACTGAAGCTGGCTGCGATTTTGCATAAAGGTGTGAACAACGATCCTGTAGCGGTACCGGCAGAGGAAGCCCTTCGGATGGCGACTCGCTATGGGGCAGAGGGTGTATTCCAGGCAGATACGCTCGGCAGCATCGAAGTGGGCAAAAAAGCAGACCTCATCGTACTGGACAGCCATCAAGCTCATTTCCATCCGGCTCATGAACCTATTTCCCATGTGGTGTACGCGGCGAATGGACGCGATGTAAAGGATACGATTGTAGCAGGGAAGTATTTGATGCGTAATCATCAGTTGCTGACCTTGGATGAAGAACGGGCTATTTACGAAGCCAACCGTGTGTTTCAAGCATTGAAACGGTAAAAAGGCTCCTGTCAGGTGAGGACAGGAGTAAAGAGGGTTAGGTGTAGGTAGGGGAATTTGGTTTCAACAACTTGCCGTGTTCATTTTCGCCATAGCTCGCTCAAGAGATGATGGCGGAAATGCAGGGTGGGTGTATGAGACGAGTTACGCAGTGGTGAAGACAATGCTGCCCAGGAGACGCGGTATTCCTGCAACAAAAACCCTAGTACGTCAGGAGATGTAGTCTGCCCAGAACTCTTCACGCGCTCACCTCCTCGGGGTGTACATGTAGTATGACCGTCATGTTCCATGCTATGATTAGCAACTTTTCCGTCCGGTTCTAAAACCTTCCCGTATAGCATAGGCTTAGACAAAAACGGGACAGGGGGATGTGGACATGTATGTACGGCCCAGGCTGCTTTGGTGGCTCGTACCCATCTTTCTCAGTCTGTTTTTCGTGGGTATCGCTCTTGGCAAGCTCGGCAGCGAGAGCGACATGAAAGGCGGTCGAGTCATGGAGCAGGGAGCAGGGGCAGGCTATGATCCAGTAACACTGTCTATGCTTTTGGATCAATTGACCAAGGATGAAGAGCGATCCTTCATCGTTTATATGAAGGATCAAGCATTGAATGGGCGATACCAGCAGGAACAATTCGAGTTGAGTGGAGAAATTGGTGGTCATCAATTGGAGATTGCACGTAACGGTGAGCCACAGGTAAACGTACAAATAGATGGGCAGAAGCAGGATAGTGCCTCGCTTCCCTACGCATTGTACACACCGCACGAGCATGCGGCAGTGATCAAGAGCGTCATGCAATCGGTAGCACCTCAACCTATGCAAGATCCTAGCGGGCAAGGCTGGAAGGGATATCGACTGTCCTTGCCGCCAAGGGAAGTGACTTCTCTGTTATCCCTCTGGCTTGGGCCATCGTTTCCGGTCTCCGAGATGACGCCGGAGCTAACCAAAGGAATAGGCGTCACCTATCAGCTGTGGTACGAGCCTGCCACGGGTACTATCCAGCAAATGGATATCGAGATGCAAATCAAGACCGCTGCAGGGGAAAAACGGGATCAGCTGCGCTTCCGCCTGTAGGGTCATGGGGAAAAAGGAGTTATTGGACTGTGGCAGTGAGAATGATTGTGGTCGTGATCGCCGCTCTCGTAATTGTCGGGACGGGCTTCACGTACCATTTAGCCTCTTCCGTCGTAGGGGCACGAAGTAACTTTGATGAGCAAGTCATGCAATGGGTAGCAGACCGCACAACGATCACGCAGGTTGATTCGATTGATGAGTACAGAGGAAAGCAGAGCTATGCAGTCGTACTCGGGAAAAACAAAGTGGGAACACCAGTCGTAGCGTGGCTGACGGATAAAACTGCTGCGTTTGATCGGATGGATCGTGCTGTTCCGAGGAAAAACGTGGAAGCAGCCGTGCTGAAAAGCTTCCCTGAAGCGACCATCACGCATATCGTGCCTGGACTGGAAAACGAGAAGCGTTTTTGGGAAGTAACCTTGAAAGACAAGGATGGGCGTTTCCGCTATGTGCATTACGATTTGTTCAGTGGTGCCCTGCTTGCCTCTTACGTGTTGTCCCCTACGTTTTAAAACAGGAAAAGTACGTTTGAAGCGCAAAAGACCTTTTCTACGGGAAAAGGTCTTTTTGTTGTTCGCGCGCCCAGCAAGCCGTTAATTGCTAGTCGGTGAAAGTCCGACCGAGGTAAGAGCCAAGTCGCCTCGTAGCTGACAGGCAACTGGTGGAGAGATCCTAAGGTTGAAGCCCTGTGACAAAGTAACTCCGACAGGAGTGCGAGCAAATCAGCAGACCGTAACATAAAGTGAATCCTGCCGCTTCGTTAAAAGAGACCATCGGAAGATGGACAAGGGGGAGACGAGCCTTGGGATATTGGGCGAAGTCCATGGAAGGTGTGTAGCACTTGGAATGCAGCACCCAGGAACCTCCCGGAGTATGGGGAGCGGTATGTTGAGAAAGTAGCTAACGGAACTGGGGAGACCCTCCCCTGCACGCTCCGTTGGAGCGTAAAGCGGAATCCTATAACCGAAAGGGAAATGGAGGACGGCAGGAAGGGAGTCGGAGGGGTTCATAGTACCGATGAAGTAGAGACAACAAAACTCTATGGAGAGAAGGAGCCCTGCTTTGTTCAAGAGTTGAAAGGAGGTAAGAGTGAGTGAATGCAAGTAAACTTGCTAACTACACCGATGCAAAAGCTCGACAACTTTGGACAACTCTATATCTTTGTGCCAAGGAAAAGCCAAAACGGCGGTTTCATGCTCTGTACGACAAAGTATACAGACCAGACATTCTTGCAGAAGCTTGGCGTAGAGTACGAGCCAATAAAGGAAGTGGCGGAGTGGATGGTCAAACGATAGATAAGATTGTGCATGAGTATGGAGAGAGTAAATTCCTTAATGAAATTTATCTCGACCTAAAGAGAAATCAGTATCATCCAGCACCGGTACGGCGTACTTACATTCCGAAAGCGGATGGGAAACAAAGACCACTCGGAATCCCAACTATTCGAGACAGGGTTGTTCAGATGGCGACAAAGATGGTCATTGAGCCAGTCTTTGAAGCGGACTTTAAAGATTGCTCATACGGATTTCGCCCAAAACGTAACGCTCATCAAGCGATTGCACAAATCAGGAAAGCAAGTAAAAATGCTTACTGGGTGGTTGATGCAGACATCAAAGGGTACTTTGACAACATCAATCAGGAGAAGCTGATGAAGTTAGTTGAGCAGAGGATTTCTGACCGTAGGGTACTAAAGCTGATTCGGAACTGGCTACAAGCAGGCGTGATGGAAGATGTACAGTTTCATGACACCGAATTGGGTACTCCGCAAGGAGGAGTCATTTCCCCACTGTTAGCCAACATCTATCTCAACTACATGGATACGGTATGGGGAAAGCAATTTGCCCATTTGGGAAAACTGATTCGATATGCCGATGACTTCGTCATCATGTGCAAAACGAAAAAGGATGCCATGGAAAGTATTCAGGTCATTAAAGCTATTATGGACAAATTGGATCTTGCACTTAGTAAGGACAAGTCTCGACTGGTCAACATCTGGGATAATACTTCGGGCTTTGATTTCCTTGGTCTACATCACCGGAAATTTCCGGTCCTTAACAAGGGCGGATCGAAGGTGTTTGTCATGTCCCATATTCCGAGTAAGAAAGCTATGAAGGAAATGCGCCGGAAAATAAAAGTGTATACCGAACCTCGCAGCAAGTTGTATTGGTCGTTAACGGAGTTAGTACAGGGGCTAAATCGAAAACTTCAAGGCTTCAAGAACTACTACTCGCTATCGCCAATAGCTGCAAGATGGTTAAATCGGATTGACTGGTATGTTATTGAAAGGCTTACCCTTTTCGTTAACAAGAAAAGGAATGTGCGAAAGAAACACTCGTGGGAAGGAAAAGTCATTAAAGATACTCAAGGAATACTTGTGAAACTTGCCGGATAAGCAGTGCCGAATGCCAAAGAAAGAAGAACATCGGAAAGCCGTATGAGGGAAAACCTCACGTACGGTTTGATGAGGGGGAGCTGAAACAAGTAAGGCGACCTCAAGGTCGCCCGAAAGTTTCAGTTTTCTACTCTACAGAGGAGGCTGCAATGGCATCATAACCAGTAACTGTATAATAAAATGATATACTCATATGATATACTGGTTTCGTTGAAGAGAGAGAACAGAACGTATTGGCAAGGGGGAGAAGCTACAGTGCAAATGAAAAAGAGTACAATTGGACTGTCCTTGGTAGCGACACTTGCTCTCCTGTTCGGCGGATGGTTCTTGTATCAAAAGATCGAGATAGAGGAACCGATCCGTACCGAAATCGGACAGCTGCAATCGGCTTCATTAACGCATTTGGACGTGGGTAAAGATCAAATTCAGATAGATTTGAAGGTAACAAAGCCTGAATCGTTTCCCGAAGAATACCGCAAGCTGGTGGACGTGACATCGAAGCTGTCCGCCAACAAGAATGTGGTCATTTCCGTTGATAACCAGTCACAGGATTTGCGAGAGATCTGGACGAATGGTCAGTTTGTATTTACAGAAGCAATCGATTTGCATCAATACAGCCGGATTCCACAGCTCGTGGACCAATGGAAAAAAGACCATCAGTTAGATGATGCGTCTGCCTTGATGGATGACAACAACATTTATGTTTATCT
This sequence comes from Brevibacillus centrosporus, assembly GCF_046622605.1. Taxonomy (NCBI): domain Bacteria; kingdom Bacillati; phylum Bacillota; class Bacilli; order Caryophanales; family Paenibacillaceae; genus Brevibacillus; species Brevibacillus centrosporus. The sequence goes on from NZ_CP176856.1 coordinate 2,616,333, forward strand.
AAAAAAGGGGACGGAGGATTTCTATACGATCGTTCCCCGAACCCTGGAAGATGAGGTGACGGCTCGTGGGTAAAGAAGCCTTGATCGGTATCATCCCCGGAGTCTTGATCTTTCTGTTGTTTCTAGGCGTAAATATTACTCCTTTTGTACTGTTCGCATTGGTACTCGGGGGTCTTTTTTTCCTCTTGATTCGTCAGCAGGGCGGTCAGGGAGGCAACTTTGCGCTCGGAGGAAAGAAAAAGCAAAGCAAACATGTCATTCCCAAAACGGATATACAGTTCGCTGATATCGGAGGACAGGAGCGAGCAAAGAAGGAGCTGAAAGAAGCCCTGGATTTTCTCGTGTACAAAGACAAGATCGAGCAGTACGGCATCCGTCCCATTAAAGGTGTCCTGCTGACAGGACCTCCGGGAACAGGGAAGACGCTTATGGCCAAAGCGGCGGCGAACTACACCAACTCTGCCTTCGTGGCAGCCTCCGGATCCCAGTTTGTGGAGATGTACGTGGGTGTTGGTGCTCAGCGTGTTCGCGATATGTTTAAAGAAGTAAAAGCCATGGCGGAGAAAAATGGTCAGGACAGTGCGATCATTTTCATCGATGAGATTGACGTCATCGGGGGAAAACGCGACGGCCAGCAGCAAAAAGAGTACGACCAGACGTTGAACCAACTGCTCACGGAAATGGATGGCGTCGCAACTAGCGACAAGCCGCGTGTACTCGTCATGGCAGCAACCAACCGCAAAGACATGCTGGATTCTGCCTTACTGCGTCCAGGCCGCTTTGACCGCCACATCAATGTCGATTTGCCAGATAAGCCAGCTCGTGAACAAATTTTGACGATTCATACGGCTAACAAGCCGCTGGGTTCCGATGTAGCGCTGGAAAAGGTAGCGCAGGAGACATTTGGTTTCTCCGGTGCTCAGCTGGAGAGTGTTGCGAATGAAGCGGCGATCTATGCGATGCGAGACAGCAGCTCGAAAATTGAAGCGCGTCACTTTGCCTATGCAGTAGACAAGGTCATGCTTGGTGAAAAGGTTGACCGTGAAGCCTCCGCTGAGGAAAAAAGACGCGTGGCTCTCCATGAGCTTGGACATGCGATCGTCAGTGAAATGGTACGTCCGGGCTCCGTTTCACAGGTAACCCTAAGCCCTCGTGGACAAGCATTGGGCTATGTCCGTCAAAATCCACTGGAGGATCGTTACCTGTATACGAAAGAGGCCATGGAAAAACAGATCATGGTCAGCCTCGGCGGTGCGGTAGCGGAAGAAATTTATTATGGTGGACGCAGTACGGGCTCGAAGAACGACTTTGAGCAAGCGTTAGGTATGGCGCAGGAGATTGTTCAGAGTGGGATGTCGCGTCTGGGGATCATCCATCCGCAGTTTATCGATAAGACGCGGATTCACGATGAAGTCGAGTACCTGCTGGACAACCTTCTGAAGCAGACGCACGATATGCTTGGAAAATGCGATGCTGTCTTTAAAAACGGATTGCAGACGTTGCTGGATGCAGAGGTTCTACAGGGCGATGAGTTCCGTAAGCTGCTCGAACAAAACCAAACAAAAGAAGAAGTACTCGTGTAAAACACAAGGAAGCTACGTCTTTTTTAAAGCCTGCTTGCCAAAGGTTAATCCTTTTGGCTGGCAGGTTTTTTTGTGTCTGTGAGACAGATGAGATACCGCGCGAATGAACACTATCAGCCATATCAAGGATAATTTTTCCTACCGTGTACCAAACGCCTATTTCCATGAATATCCTACATAAGATACGGGAAAGACATCAGGAGGCAAGGAGACTCTATGGCAAATGTAAATCGGCGAAAGCTAAATAAAAATCTGGGGAAAACGATGCGGCAAAACTCCCTGGAAAACGAAATTCCGCTCTTGCAAACCAATAAAGATACGGATTGGCTCCAGGAGCTCGAGACAGAATTGCTGGAGGTAGATCTTACCTCAGGCTTCCCAAATCAGACAAACATCGAGCCAAGCGCGCCAAAGACACCACCTTTTCAAAAGATACCGAAACAAGGTATTTCTTCTAATCAAACAACTTTTACCCGTGTGATTAAGGATCGCAATGATGACCGGGTGAGATCATTTGTCTATACAGATGACCTGACTGATCAATCCGTCACGAATGAAAAAATCGCAAACCGCGCCATTGATGCTAGCAAAATTAAGCCTGGAACCTTGGAAACGGCGCTGCTCAAGGATTATGCCGTAGACAGCAGCAAGCTTGCCGACCAAAGTGTGACCTCGAATAAAATCGCACCCCACGCGGTCCAAAGTGAACACATCGCAAAAGGAATCATCAACAGTGACATGATTTGTGATCGCTCCATCTCCGGTCAAAAGCTTCTGAACAACAGCATCACTTCTGATAAGCTGGCGGATAAAGTCATTGACTCGATGAAATTTGCAGAGGGAGCGATTCAAAGCAAGCATATCCAGGAGCAGTCGATCACGACTGAGCTGGTTCAGGATCAGGCGATTACCGGAGACAAAATCAAGACAGGCGGTGTACAGACCAGGCATTTGGCCAATTACGTCATTAATTCCGTGAAGCTCGAGGATGGCGCGGTTACGACCGACAAGCTCCGCGATGCGTCGGTTACGGCCAACAAGATCGATGAGGATGCAGTCGAGTCCCAGCACATACGTGAAGGGGCCATTTTTCATCATCATCTGGCAGAGCATGCAATCGATAGCGACAACCTGGCACCCGGATCTGTGACGGATGTCCATATTGGCTTTCAATCGATTTTCAGTCAGCATCTCCATTCAGAGGCGGTCACCAGTGACAAAATCGGCACGTTTGCTGTATTGACTGAGCATCTGGATCATTCGAGTGTGACCTCGGAGAAAGTCGCGAAGGAATCGATTGGCAGTGTTCATCTAAAAGCGGGCAGCATTCAGACCACCCACTTGCAAGACAATGTCGTGACCACGAAAAAAATAGCCGACGACCAAGTGACGACTTCCAAGGTGGCGGATCGTGCCATCACCGGCGATAAGCTGGCAACTCGCAGTATATGGGGTCATCATTTGCTGGAAGACAGTGTGGACGCCAAGCATCTGGCTGACGGAGCCGTCATTCCAGAAAAAATTGCCAAAAAGTCCATTGAAGAACAGCACTTGACCGACCGCCTTATCGGCAGCAACCATCTTCGGGAGTATGCGGTTCAAACCCATCATCTCGCGGATCATGTCATCACGACATCCAAGCTTGCCCCGGAATCCGTTTCTACCGATAAAATTACGGAATTAAGTGTAAACACGGGCAAACTGGCAGATTCAGCGGTCACAGCGCAAAAGATGGCGAGCGAGGCCGTGAAAACACGGCACCTGAGCAAAGCGTCCGTGACAGGGGAGAAGCTTGCTGAAAAGGCAATTACCAGCGTACACCTGGCTAGTTTGTCCGTTCAAAATGAACATCTCGTACCGAAATCCATCACGAAGGAAAAGCTGCAGGAAGGCAGTGTCACGCGAGAGAAGCTGGTTGATCGCGTGGTGGACGGCAACAAGCTGGAATACAAATCGGTAACAGGAGAGCACGTCGTTTTAGAAAGCTTGACCGGCAAACATCTGGCTGAAGGAAGTGTCACAGGCGAGAAGCTGGCTCAAAAAGTCGTCGAGACAAAGCATTTGAATGACCGAGTCGTCACAGAGGAGAAGCTTGCGGATGGCAGTGTGACAGGAGCGAAGCTGGCACCTGGATCGATTCAGGAGACGCATCTGGAGGATCGATCGGTTACGGCGGATAAGCTCGCTTTCCAGACTGTGCACACCAACAGGCGTCTTGGTACAACGCTGCAGCAGTTTGGGTTTGCCCCTTTTCGGATGGAGGCCAATCAGGCAAGCGTGGACGTCAAAGTGTCACTGATGGAGCACTACGCGAATACGAACTACTGTATCGTCGGAATGACAAATCAGGCGGGTCTGGCAGCAGCACTTAAAAAGCAAAACAGGTCGACAGCGATCATTACCGTATTCCGACAGTCCGCAAATGAAGAGACGAGCGGTGTTCTGCAATGGATTGCGATCGGCGAAAAAGGAAGCAGAGTGGACGAAGAAGACGACTTGCTCGAATCGACGGAAGAAGCAGACGAGTTGCAAGCGCTGGCGGATGAGGAACCGATAGCAGCATTGGAAGAGGATCTTGAGAGTTTGGAAGACTTTGCAGAATTATCACAGGATCAAGAAGAAGAATCATAAAAATAGGAACCTTTCTGCAAATGGCAGGAAGGTTTTTTTATCCTGGTCTCAATCAATGAGTTTGTTTTCATAATATAATTATGGTAAACTTTATAGGCAGTCTTTCATTGAATTTGCCTAATCCCAATAGTATAATTGCTAGGTATACCCGTTAGTTATTTGTCTGTGACGGTAAATGGAGGGAAATGATTCGATGTTGACGACGATTGCTCGAATTGGGCAGCATGTTGGACAAGAAGTACGTTTGGGTTGCTGGCTGTATAACAAGCGTGGCAGCGGGAAGATCCAATTCCTGCAATTGCGTGATGGCTCCGGCTTTATTCAAGGGGTTGTTGTGAAAGCAGAAGTAGCTGAAGATGTCTGGGAACAAGCAACGAAACTGACGCAAGAAAGCTCATTATACATAACAGGTGTTGTTCGCGCAGATGATCGCGCACCCAGCGGATACGAATTGAACGTGACGGGTGTAGAAATCATCCAGCTCGCGGAAAACTATCCGATTTCCCTGAAAGAACACGGTGTAGACTTCCTGATGGATCATCGCCATCTGTGGCTGCGTACGCCACGTCAGCGTGCAGTGATGGCGGTTCGCTCCGAAGTCATTCGTGCGATGTATGAATTCTTCCAGGAAAATGGGTTCTACAAAGTCGATCCTCCGATTTTGACCCCAACCTCTGCGGAAGGAACGACAAACCTGTTCCATACGAAGTATTTTGACGAGGACGCGTACCTGTCTCAATCCGGTCAGCTGTATATGGAAGCAGCTGCGATGGCATTGGGCCGCGTGTACTCGTTTGGTCCGACTTTCCGTGCAGAGAAGTCGAAAACTCGTCGTCACCTGATCGAGTTCTGGATGATCGAGCCGGAGATGGCTTTCGTTGACCAGGAAGAAAACCTGCGTATCCAGGAAGCATTTGTATCCCACGTGGTACAATCCGTCCTGAAAAATTGCCAAATGGAATTGAAAACCTTGGAGCGCGATACCAGCAAGCTGGAAAACGTGAAGGGCGACTTCCCGCGTATCAGCTACGATGATGCGATCAAGCTGCTCCAAGAAAAAGGCAGCGACATCAAATGGGGCGATGATTTTGGCGCTCCAGATGAAACGACCATTGCGGAGCATTTCGACAAGCCTGTCTTTATCACGAACTATCCGACCGAGATCAAGGCTTTCTATATGAAGCCAGATCCAAACCGTCCAGAAGTCGTGCTGTGTGCGGACATGATCGCTCCAGAAGGCTATGGCGAAATCATCGGCGGCAGCCAACGTATCGACGATCCAGAGCTTCTGGAAAAGCGCTTTGCCGAGCACGAGCTCTCTGAGGACGCTTATCGCTGGTACTTGGATCTGCGCAAATACGGTACCGTGCCTCACTCCGGGTTTGGTCTGGGGCTGGAGCGTACCATTGCATGGATCTGCGGATTGGATCACGTTCGTGAAACGATTCCATTCCCTCGTATGCTGTATCGTCTCTACCCGTAATTTTTATTGCTCGCTTGTATATACACCCTGTTGCTGGAGGGCAGCAGGGTGTTCCTATTGGTGCGCCCAGCATGGGCGATAGCTCTAGGGTGTAAGTCCCGAACGGGGGTTGGCTGTACCAACCGTTAGCCCAAGGCAAGGGTGTCCACCGCGAGGTGGAATCTGAAGGAAGCCGGCGGCAAAGTCCCGACCTGAGGTACACGAACCCAATTTGAGGCTGTTGTATTCGGGTGAGTCTGCCAAACAAGACGAAGCCCCATACAGCCAAGGAATACAGCAGTAAACTTGGGCAGGTACATGGGATGAAAGTTATCGCTCTTACCTGGGGAGGTCTGCATGAAGTGCCTTCAAATGTTGGTAACCGTCTTCGTAAGGAGACGCTGAACATGCAGAAGTCAGCAGAAGCCATAGTACCCAAGTAAAGGACGCTTGAACGGGGAAGGGCTGAACATTAAGTCAACACATCCGCTAATCACTTTCGTGATAATACTGTGAAGCAGAATTCTGTAAGGAACTACTCTTGGAGAAAATGGGTGAAGCCCTGAGGGTACAAGAGAGGGCTGAGTATTGTCCGGCAAGACTAGAAGGATGCGTGCGGAGGAAGGGTATCGTCATGGAGCTGTTGGAGAAAGTCCTGTCACGAGAAAATCTATTAGTGGCACTCGAAAGAGTGGAAAGAAACAAAGGATCGGCGGGAATCGACGGTGTTTCAACCGAACAACTGCGCGATTATATCCGTGAACACTGGTTGACCACTAAAAAGCAGATTATGAAAGGGACCTACAAACCTTCCCCTGTCCGCAGAGTCGAAATCCCGAAATCTGACGGAGGAGTAAGGTTATTAGGTATTCCTACCGTGATAGATCGCTTTATTCAACAAGCCATCCTCCAAGTTCTTACTCCTATATTTGACCCCCACTTCTCAGAATCCAGTTTCGGATTCCGACCGAACCGTGGTGCGCATGACGCCATGAGACAAGCACAATTTTATATTTCCGAAGGATATCGCTTTGTCGTGGATATGGACTTAGAGAAATTCTTCGACCGGGTTAATCACGATATTTTAATGAGTCGGGTTGCTCGAAAAGTAAAAGATAAAGCTTTGTTGAAACTTGTTCGCGCATATCTACAAGCAGGCATCATGGTCAATGGCATCTGCCTTTCGGCAGTAGAGGGCACACCACAAGGTGGTCCACTTAGTCCGTTATTGGCGAACATCTTGCTCGACGATTTGGATAAAGAACTGGAAAAGAGGGGACATCGCTTTTGTCGATACGCAGACGATAGCAATATCTACGTGAGAACAAAGCGGGCGGGAGAACGGGTAAAAGAAAGTATCCAAAGCTACTTGGAGAAGGTACTTAAGCTTAAAGTAAATGAGCAGAAGAGCGCAGTGGATCGACCTTGGAAGCGTAAGTTCCTCGGTTTCGGTTTCACTAATGCAAAACAAGCAAGGATTCGGCTTCATCCAAAATCACTTCTGAAGTTGAAAGAGAAAATCCGCTTCATCACTAATCCGGTATGGAGCATCTCTATGGATGAAAGGATTCGGAAGCTAAACCAGTACCTCATGGGTTGGATCGGATATTTTGCCCTTGCGGATGCAAAGAAAATCCTTCAATCTATCGACGAATGGATACGACGTAGACTTCGACTTTGCTTGTGGTCTCAGTGGAAGCGAGTACGAACCCGATATCGAGAACTTCGCTCTCTGGGTTTATCGCACGTCCAAGCAATAGAAATTGCAAACACCAGAAAGGGTGCATGGCGTACCACAAAGACTCCTCAAATGCACAAAGCCCTCGGAGTTGCATATTGGCAACAACAAGGGCTGAAAAGCTTATTACAACGATATTCTGTCATTCGTCAAGCTTGATGAACCGCCGTATACCGAACGGTACGTACGGTGGTGTGAGAGGACGGGAGTTAGTCGCTCCCTCCTACTCGATTTTACGTACTCCCTTGTCATTCCAACACAGAGGTGAATCAGTTTTATGGACTCCCAAATATTGCAATTGTTGCAAGAAGGTGCAACATCCGTCTCCAACCTGCTTTTGAAAATGTATAAACGCATGTCATTGGCAGATGACGAGATGATGCTGCTCATCCACCTGCTTTCCTTTCAACAGGAGGGGAATCGTTTCCCAACCTTGACAGAGCTGGAAGAGAGAATGTCCATGTCTAACATGCGATTAATCCAGTCTTTGCAAAAGCTGTTGAAGGAAGAGTGGATTAGCATTGACGAATTTGTAGACCCCCAAACCGGAATGCGGCATGAGCAATACAATCTGACTCCTTTGTATCGGAAGCTGTACCAAACCTGGCGTGAACAGCTGGCAGCCCCGCAAGTGATGGAGACGATCCACGAGCCATTCCGTCAAAGCGCTGCGGCTCTTGACGATGAACCTATTGCTATCTACAGCCGATTTGAGCAAGCCTTTGGTCGCCCGCTGTCACCCTTTGAGCTGGAAAGCATTCATATGTGGACGGGACAAGACGGCTATTCGGAGGAATTGATTTTAACTGCCTTGCGTGAAGCAGCGACGGTAGGGAAGCTGCACATCCGCTATATCGACCGGATTTTGCTCGAATGGCAAAAGCAGCAAATCACCAGCGTGGAGCAAGCGCGGCTTTACAGTATGAATTTCCGCAGAAATCGTCAACCGCTTTGATTGATCCCAATCGAAGCGGTTTTTTCTTTGCCGCGATACCGGATACGTACCCATTTTCCGTGTACGTCATAACCTATAGCATACATGACGAGTTCAGTTGCTACTCCTGTAATCGAGCAGTTATCTCGAATGGCAGGGGCAACATAGTTGGAGGGAATGTCTGTGGAAAAAAAGAAGAAATGGGATCTTCCTCATTGGGTTATGCCAGGCGTTTTTTCTGGCAACTATGTGGTAGATGAAGCGGTAGAGCGTATCTCGATTGTCAAGCCGGTAGAAAAAGGAACTGAGCCGGAAAATGAAGAAGCGCTGGAATTGATGGTGGAGGCAGCGTTGGAAACTGCGTTGAAGCAAAGCCCCCCGCCAACACCTGAGCAGCCTATTGAAATCATCTTGACCCAAAAGGAATCGGTCCTCCGCGATCATGTGGAAAAACTCGAGCTTGAAATTGCATCCTTAAAAGAAGAGGTCGCCTCGTGGGAAAAGCGGTTGAAGGAGTTCGAAGAAAAGCAGGCAAAGGAGCATCAATACTTGTATCAGGTGGTCCTTGCCCTGAAAAAGGAGTGGGAGAGGGAGCGAAATGAAGATCGCCATCATTAGTCCGGGTCCATTCTCCGTGCCGCCTGTCAAAGGAAGCTCCGTTGAGCATGATATCGACGAAGTCACCAAGATGATCGATCCAGAGCACCAGGTCACCATTTACACACGAACCTGCGCTACTTATCCCAAATCAGCGGTGGAGGAGAACCGGCAGTTCATTCGCTTCCCCTACAATGGGCCAAAACCATACTTACGGCGCATCATTTCCCATATTCGCAAGAGGAAGCCGGATGTCATCATGGTGGAAAACCGGCCGATCTATGTCCTGACCTTGAAAAGACACTTTCCGAAAATCCCGGTATTTGTCAATATGCATTCCCATGTCTATGGATCGCCGGGTATGATCAGCAAAGACAAAATGAAAAAGGTGGTTAGAAGGGCTTCCGGCTTTTTTACGAACAGCGAGTTCTTGCGTCGTCATTTTATGAAAACATGCAAGATACCTGCCCATAAAATTCATGCGGTTCATTTGGGCGTAGACGTCAGTCCTTATCAGGTAGCCAAAATACATTATTCGATCCGCAAAATACGCAAGGAAATCGGTTTAAAGCCGGAAGACCGCGTTCTTTTTTATGCGGGAAGGCTTATGCGGGCAAAGGGTGTTCATGTCTTGCTCAAAGCGTTCAGGGAAGTTTGTGAGCAGGATCCGCTGGCTCGCCTCGTAATCGTCGGGGGGACGGGGTATGGAAGCAATCGCTTGAATCCCTATGTACGCGAGCTGAAGCAGCTAGCTAAGCCGCTTGGTGACAAGGTTAAGTTCGTCAACTTCGTGCCGAGCGCGCAGATGCCGCTTTACTATCAGGTAGGGGATATCGTTGCGACTCCTTCCGTTTGGAAAGAAGCGTTCTGCCGCGTGAATCTCGAGGCGATGGCATCTGGAAAGCCGGTCATCACGACTCCAAGGGGAGGCATAGGGGAGGTCGTGACCCATCAAGGAAGCGGATTTTTAATCCCTCCCAAGGACTGGAAAGCGGAGCTGCCCTCCCTGTGGAAGCTGCTCTGGAGCGCACCTGCCATTCGTACGGAAATGGGGAAAAATGCTTTGATGAGAGCCAAGCAGTTCTCCTGGTACGCGACGGCACAAGGGTATCTCGAAGTGTTTGAAACGGCGTTGAAGAAACGCAAGGCAGCGTCGCCTCCGACGAAGCAAGACCTGCGTAAAACAGGATAATCCCGCGGCAGGACCTATAGGTGCCTGCCCTTTCTTTCATTCGGCTGGACGTCTGCCCTGTCCAGAAATCAAGAGGAGCATACCTTATAAGTATCGCAGAGCACCTTTGGGGAGTGATACTTGTGAAAGGGTTAATCTTGTGCGCTGGACGGGGTACGCGTCTTCATCCGTTCTCCTATTCGCAGCCCAAAACCCTCCTCCCTGTGGCCAATCATCCGGTTTTACACTACTGCATCCGCAAACTGCGTGAAGTGGGTGTCTATGACATCGGGATCGTCATTCACCCTTCCCAAGTGCAAATTCCTCCTTTGGTAGGCGATGGTAGTCAATTCGGGGCTACCATTACGTTTATCGAGCAGAAAGAACCCTTGGGAATCGCCCATGCCGTCCAATTAGCGCAACCGTTCTTGCATGACGAACCGTTTATTTTGTTACTCGGTGACAATTTGTTGATGGATTCGCTGCACGGGCTTACGCGTGCGTTTTCCGAAACAGCAACCGACGGCGTAGTGATGCTAAGTGAAGTGGAGAGACCACAGGATTATGGGATCGCCGAAGTACAGGAAGGGCGTCTGGTTTCGGTCGAGGAAAAACCCCGCCAGCCGAAAAGCAATCTGGCGGTTATTGGCGCATACCTGTTTACCAAACCCATTTTTGAGTCGATTGCTACACTTCAGCCATCTGCCCGTGGTGAGTACGAGATCACGGACGCAATCCAATCCTTGATTCATCGTGGTTATCATATTGCCCATGCTGTCGCGAGTGGAAAGTACTCGGATGTAGGGACGATCGATAGATGGCTGGAGGCAAACAGGTGGATGTTGACAAGTGAACTGGGACGACTACATCAAATAGGAAAAGATACCATCGTTGAAAACTGTGAAATTGAAGGACCTGTTTTGATAGGGGATGGATGTCAGATCCGCAATTGTCGTCTAGGACCCTTTGTCTCCATTCAAGACGGTGTTCACTTAGAAAATTGTGCGCATATTGAGAACAGCATTTTATTGGAAAGTAGCTCCCTGCGCGATGTCGCATGGAAAATCTCAGACAGTGTATTCGGGCGTTCGTCACATCTGACAGGAAATTCAACCGACAGTAGTGGCGTCTTTATTTTGAGTGACAAATCCTCGATTCGCATTCCAGCCAACAAGAGGGAGGAGCCATGAATCCGACCTTTACCGTAGTGATTCCGACGTATAATCGCGCCAAGTTTATTCGCAAAGCGATTAGAAGTGTGATCAGGCAGTCTTGTAAAGACTGGAAGCTGCTGATCATGGATGACGCCTCAACAGACAAGACGCGACAAAAAGTGGATAAATACCTGTTCCATCCGAACATCTCCTACTATCGCATGGAAAAAAACTCAGGGATTTCGAAAGTGATGAATCAAGCACTAGCGATGGTAGATACACCTTACCTCGTCCAGCTCGATTCTGATGACTGGCTGCCGAGGAAAACCTTGAAAGTGCTGAAGAGATACATTCGCAAAAGCAAGCCGAGCACGGCGTTGTATTATGGCAATGTGAAAATCTGGCGAGTTCGGAGAGGGCGGTACTACAATCCGTTCCTTGTCAAACATAAACATTTCCGCAACAAGTACCAATTTCTCAAGTACAATCGCTGGATGGTCGCACCTCGCTGCTACCGGGTAGCCGCGCTCAGAGAAGTGGGCGGATGGGATACCTCCGACAAGTATGAAGGGCGCATTATGGAAGACCGGCGCATTATCCTACGCCTGATTGAAAAATATCGGGTACGCTTCATCAATAAAAAGCTGTACAACCGCACGAAGCACAGGGGACAGCTGACAGACGGCAAGATGAAACGCAGACGAAACCATTTGCGGCGCAAGACCTTTAAATACTACCTCAAGCGGTGGGGAAACAGGTTTAAACCCGTCTATGGATACAAAAATGGATACCTGGTCATCAAACGTTTACGGAAAGTGAGGCGGCGACGGCGATGACAAAAGCGCTGGTCACCGGGTGTGCGGGATTTATAGGATCCCATCTGACGCAGCGTCTGCTGAGTGAAGGGGTGACCGTGATCGGGATCGATGGATTTCTGGATAATTACGATGTGGCGGCAAAGCTTCGTAATTTGGCACAGATCGGCAGTCACCCCGCTTTCACCTTTCACTCAACGATGCTGCAAGCGCAGCGTTGGAAGGGTTGGCTTGAAGGGGTAGATGTCGTCTATCACCTCGCTGCACTCCCAGGTGTGCGCAATAGCTGGGGGAAAGCCTTTACCGACTACGTGAACCACAATATTCTGGCGACGCAAATGCTGCTGGAAGCATGCTTGCAGCAACCTAAACCGCCTACGGTAGTCGTGTCCTCCTCCTCGTCGGTATACGGTACCATGCAAGGTTCGTTTACCGACGAGACAGCGCCGCTGCGACCGGTTTCTCCGTACGGGGTAACCAAAGAGTCGATGGAACAAATATGTCAGGTCTACGTGAAAGCGTATGGCTTGCGTGTTACGATGCTGCGCTACTTCACGGTCTACGGTCCCAGACAACGCCCGGATATGGCGTTTCATCGATTCTTTCGCCAGCTGATGAAAGGGGAGCAAGTAACAATATTCGGAGATGGTCAGCAATCGAGAGACTTTACTTATGTGGCTGATGCGGTGCAAGCCAACATTTTGGCAGCGAAGTGCGCCGCTCCAGGCGAAATTTTTAACGTGGGAGGCGATCGGGAAATCAAGCTTCTCGACGTCCTGGCGATCATGGGCGGCTTGTTGAACGTCACGCCCAAGCTCACGTTTCAAAGTGGTCCAGCAGGTGATTCAAAGCGTACATGCGCCGACATCACGCTCGCTCAGACACGTCTTGGATATAAACCGCAAGTTCCCCTCGAGGAAGGTCTTCGTTTGCAATTAGCAGATATGCGCTCACAAGCCAAAGGATAACTCTCAAGAAATGGGAGGCTAGTTGCATGCATCGGGTTCTGGTCTATCGAAGAAAATTTCTTCCGAGAAGTGAGACGTTTATTTACGAACAGCTGGTAGGTCACAACCAGGTAAAGCCGGTCGTCTTGACCAGACAGCGTCCGTTTAACCGCAAGCAATTTCCTTACTCGCCGGTCTATGTGCGAAAGCATATGGCCGGCCTCTCCACATGGTTGAGAAAACATAAAATCAGATGCTTGCACGCGCGATTTGGACCTGCGGGCTTGGAGCTGCTTCCATACGCTCGAAAAACGCGCTTGCCGCTGATTACCTCGTTTCATGGCTTTGATGCGACGAAACGGGTAAAAGGAAATCCGGGATACCGGCGTGCACTGCGGAAATTGTTCCGCAGAGGAAAGGCATTTACCGTAGTGAGCGGCCATATGAAAAAACGGTTAATCCGTCTCGGGTGTCCCGCGAAAAAAATAACGATGATACGCTCCGGCATCGACCTGAGGAAGTTTCCTATGCAAGCGCCTCGTACTGTTGCCAATGAGGAGTTTCGCCTGCTTAGCGTGGGCCGCTTGACAGAAAAGAAAGGGATGGACACGTTGGTGAAAGCTTTTGCCAGCGTGCGAAAGAAGCATCCCAGAGCCAAGCTTATCATCGTGGGAGAGGGAGAGGAAAAGCGAAAGCTGCGACGGCTGATCAAAAAATACAAGCTCGGGAAGCAGGTTGTGCTCAAAGGTGCCCTGCCACATCAAGAGGTTCAGCACGAGCTGGCAAAGTGCCATTTGTTCATCATCGCCTGCAAGACCGCACGAAACGGTGATCAAGAGGGGATACCGAATGTCCTGATGGAAGCCATGGCCACAGGGCGTCCTGTCGTTTCGACTTATCATTCTGGAATACCCGAGCTGATTGAGCATAAAGTGACAGGGTACCTGGTCCCTGAGCGATCTCCATCCAAACTGGGCAGGATGATCAACCAAGTATTGGACGCACGGGCCGAATGGGGCGAGGTCGTCGCACGCGCCAGAGAAAAGGTAGAGCGCAACCATAACATCGAAAAGCAACGCGCGAAGCTAGAAGACCTCTATCTGCGCGTGATGAAAAAATGATGGGGTGAAAGAATGAAGGTTGCCGTTATCGGTACCGGGTATGTTGGTTTAACGACTGCGGTTTCACTCGCGATGCACGGCCATGAGATCCTGGGGATCGATCTGGTTGCAGCGAAAATTGCCCAGCTCAGGCAGGGCAAGTCGCCGATCTACGAACCAGGATTAGAAGAAGCCTTGGCGCAGATGCTAGAGCAGGGAAACCTGCAATTTTCAACAGAAATCAAGGATGCAAGAGAAGCCGAAATGATGTTCATTTGCGTAGGAACGCCGGAAGCCTCGGATGGATCGGCGGATTTGTCTTATTTGCTCGCTGCGGTTTCGGATATAGCATCCCTGCAGCAACCGTCTACTGGTAAACGTGTCATCGTGATTAAAAGCACAGTCCCAGTGGGAACTGGAGACAGAATCGCAGAGCAGCTTCGCGGGTACGACGGTCTTTACGTCGCCTCCAATCCAGAGTTTCTTCGCGAAGGAAGCGCCATGCAAGACGCTTTGAAGCCTTCGAGGATTGTCATAGGTGCAGACCATGAAGCAGCGTTTGCCGCGATCGAGCAGCTCTACAACGGCGTAAACGCTGCCAAAGTGACGACGACGAGAGCCAACGCAGAATTTATCAAATACGCTTCCAATGCATTTTTAGCGACGAAAATTTCTTTCATGAACGAGCTGGCCAGGTTGAGTACGGTCCTTGGGACAGATATCACAACCGTGGCGCAGGGAATGGGATTGGACAGTCGGATTGGACCTGAGTTTTTGCGGGCAGGTGTCGGGTACGGTGGCTCCTGTTTTCCGAAGGACACGATCGCCCTGCTTCAGTTGGCTGGTCAGCATGGGATATCCTTGTCGATTTTGGATAAAGTCCGCGACGTGAATACAACCCAGCCGGCTTGGTTTTTGGAGAGGCTGGAGGAACAGCTGCATGGGGTGGCAGGGAAAAAGATCGCCGTCTTAGGTCTCGTATTTAAGCCGGACACTGATGACATTCGCGAAGCGCCATCTCTGAAGGTGCTGGAGGCTTTGCAGAAAAAAGGAGCTTCTATCGCGGCTTATGATCCGGTTGCCTCGGCGATCGTAGGAGCTCAGTTTCCAAACGTCGATTACGTGAAGCATCCGGCTGCCGCATTCAAAGGGGCGCACGCAGCCATGCTGATCACCGAATGGAAAGAATGTGTCCAGCTGGATTGGAAGGAGATCAAAGCGAGCATGGCGGCTCCGATTTTGTTCGATGGACGTAACGCTTGGCCGGGCAATCTTCTGAAGGATGTCGGGTTTGTGTACACAGGGGTAGGCAGAAGCTGACTTTTCCATACTGGGAAGGTTAGCTTTTTCTTTGGTTGATTTGAACAGAGCGGCATAATACGATAGGATAATCATATGGATGATTTCACCAATAAGCAAACCACGAGGGAGTGATCACGGTGAACAAAAGCAAAACACTGCCTAAACGCAGTGATGTCCCTGTCGAATACAAATGGCGTCTCGAAGATATTTATCCCAGTGATTCCGATTGGGAAAAGGATGTGCAAAAAGCCAAGCAGCTCGCAGATCAGCTGGCAGGGCTGAAGGGCAAGCTCGGACAATCCGGAAATGACCTGCTGGCTGCATTGAAGCTGCAAGATGAGCTTCTCCAGACCCTCGATCAAGTCTTCGTCTATGCACGGATGAGACGAGACGAGGACAATACCAACAGCACGTACCAAGGATTGACAGACCGAGCTACGAGTCTGAGCACCCAGGCGTACGGCGCGATTTCTTACATACAGCCGGAAATATTGGAGATCCCTACAGACGAGCTGGAAAAATGGATCAACGAAGTATCCGGCCTTGCTCATTACCGTATTTTGCTGGACGAAATTACGCGCTTCAAGCCTCATACGCTGTCTTCCGAGGAAGAAGCCCTCTTGGCCAATATGAGCGAATTGGCGTCGGCGCCAAACAAAATTTACGGCATGCTGTCCAATGCGGACATGAAATTCCCGATGATCACGGATGAAAACGGGGAAGAAGTCGAGCTGACCAAAGGCCGCTATACGCAGTTTATGGAAAGCAAAGACCGGCGCGTGCGAAAAGAGGCGTTTGATGCGCTGTACGAGACGTTCGGGAAATTCCGCAATACGATTGCAGCTTCCCTTACGTCGGCTGTGAAAGGCGATGTGTTCTACGCGCGGACTCGCAAGTATCCATCTGCGCTGTATGCGGCTCTGTTTGCGGATAATGTAGACCTTTCCGTATACGACAACCTGATTGCGACTATTCATGAGCATTTGCCGCTGATGCATCGCTATATCGCTTTGCGGAAAAAGCTGCTCGAGGTCGATGAGCTCCACATGTACGATCTGTACGTGCCAATCGTGCCAGAAGTAGACATGAAAATTCCTTATGATCAGGCGGTTGAGACGATCAAGGCCGCACTGAAACCGCTTGGGGAGGAGTACGGGCGGGTGCTTGCGGAAGGCTTCTCCGAAGGCTGGATTGACGTGTATGAAAACGAAGGCAAGACAAGTGGCGCCTACTCTTGGGGGGCGTATACCACGCATCCGTTTGTGCTGATGAACTATCAGGACAATGTGAACAACATGTTTACGCTCGCACATGAGATGGGGCACGCCCTGCACAGCTACCATTCCAACCACGCACAGCCGTATACGTACGCCGATTACAAGATTTTCGTAGCAGAAGTCGCTTCTACACTCAACGAGGCGCTGCTCATGCATCATCTTCTGGAGACGACTACCGACAAAGCGCAAAGAATGTATCTGATCAACTACTACCTGGAGCAATTCCGGGGAACCGTTTTCCGTCAAACGATGTTCGCGGAGTACGAGAAGATCGTTCACGAAAAGGAAGAGAAGGGCGATCCTTTGACAGCCGATTCACTGAGCGAAATTTACCGGGAGCTGAATGTGGCTTACCATGGGCCGGATATGGTTGTCGACAAGCAGGTTGATTTGGAATGGGCACGAATTCCCCATTTTTATCGGAATTTCTACGTGTACAAGTACGCGACCGGTTTTTCTGCAGCAACCTCCCTTTCCAAACAAATTTTGGAGGAGGGTCAGCCAGCCGTCGATCGCTATCTCAATTTCCTGAAAGGCGGCAGCTCCGACTATCCGCTGAACCTGCTGAAAAACGCAGGAGTAGATATGACGACTCCCGATCCGATTCGCGAGGGCTTGGCGGTCTTCAAAGAGCTGCTGGAAGAAATGGAGCAGCTGGTCTCGAAAGGATAAAGAAGAGCAAGGCACAGATCCGAGAAAGCAGTCAGGGCATACGCCTTGGCTGTTTTTTTTGTTTGATTTTTTTGTAAAAAATGAGAAAAAAAGTAACGGCTGACTATTTGTTTCGTATATACTTATGTCTTGCGCTATATTGTCCCTCCGCCCTTGGACGGAGGAGAATTTCCACCCGTTGGCTGTTTTGCACAGGAGGGAAAAACTGGCACAATGATGCAAGGAAATGATTGCGAAATAGGTGGAGGAATCAAGGTGAAAAAAAGAACGTCGATTATGTTGGCTTCCTTGCTGCTCGTAGCAACGGGATGCGGCCCTGCTCCCGAAGCTCCTCAGCAGGCAGAAGCAAAGGCAAAAGTAGTGGAAGTGATCAAAGTACAGAAGGCTGCAAAACCTGTCATGCTGAGTGTAACGGGCATGGTGGAAGCGAAGAGGGATGCTGTTCTGCCTTTCGGGACAGGGGGGACGATCTCAGCCATCCAGGTAAGCAAGGGAGCCAGAATCGGTCAAGGGCAGCTTTTGGCGACGCTTGATACCCGATACTACCAAAAAGAAGTGGAAGTAGCGGCAAGTCAGGTCGCAGAAGCGGCGGCACGCAAGACACAGACGCTCAAAGGGGCGACGACGCAAGCGATCGAGCAGCAGCGCCTGCAGGTAAAAAGTGCGCAAAGTCAGCTGGATAAAGCCCGGCAGGATGTTACAGTAGGCGATAAGCTGTTAGCTGGAGGTGCTATTTCGCAGAGCGAAATAAATGACCGGAAGCGGGCGCTGACCCAAGCCGAAATCGCGGTAAGAGACGCACAATTGGCGCTAGACGAACTGTTGCGTGGAGCCGAGCCAGAAGACGTGGCAGTCGCCAACGCATCCATCAAGCAGGCGTCAGGTCAGGTAGATCGAGCGAAAAAGACGCTGGAAGATGCGAAGATCGAAGCGCCTTTCGCAGGCACAATCGTAGAAGTTTTCAAGCAATCCGGGGAGCAGGCCTCACCGGGTGAGCAGATCATCCACCTAGTCGATTTGTCTGAGGTAAAGGTGACATTGGATATTACCAATGACAGCATTGGTCAGTTCCAGGAAAAAGCAAAGGTGCAAACTGTCTCAGATGACGGGAAGAAAAGCGAAGGAACGGTAACATTCGTATCCCCCGTCGTCGACAAGCAGACGGGTAAATACCGCGTCGAGGTCACCGTCCCGAACCCGGATAACTACTGGCGAGGAGGCATGACTGCAACGGTGGAGGTTCCACGTAAGATCAACGGCTTCCTGGTACCTTTGGAGAGTGTCGGGGTAAGCCAATCCCAGCACTACGTCATGGCAGTGGAGAACGGCTTGACTGTCCGTAAAGAAGTCAAAGTCGGTCAGATGACAGGGGACCAGGTTGAAATCCTGTCCGGAATCAAAGAAGGGGATCAGCTTTTGCGCACCGGCATTACGTTCTACGTAGAGGGGCAAAAAGTAGAGGCGAGAGGAGAATAGCGGCATGAACAAGATGATCCTCTTTTTGCTAAAGCGTCGGCTCATTGTCTACCTCTTCACGTTTCTGTTGGTGATTGCAGGGATAGGCTCTCTAACCAGCTTCAACGTCGAGCTGGTACCGAAAACCAACTTCCCTGTTCTGTCGGTCAACGTATCGGGTGGATCCATCCCACCAGAGGAAATGGAAGACAAAGTCACCAAAAAGATCGAGCAAGAATTAAAGTCCATCACGGAAATCAAGGAATACACATCGACGACAGGCTCTGGCTCCGTAAACATTCAAATTACTGCAAAGGAAGGGACAGGCGAAAAGGTCAAATCTGACGTACAAAATGCTGTGAACCGGCTGCGCAATGACTTCCCAAAAGCAGTGGACCGGGTGGAAGTCAATCAAATGAGCTTTGGTGACGATGCCCTGATCGACTATGCCCTGGTTGGTGCTGATCCGCAAGCGATGCTGAGCCTAGCCAAGACGACGATCAAAGACCGCATTGAAGCTGTTCCCGGTGTAAAGGAAGTAGAGATTTCCGACCGCAGCTTTGAAAATCAGATTGCCGTCACACTCCGCCCCGAGCAGCTAAACGCTTTTCGGACTACACCTGCCGAGGTCATAAGTCAGCTGCAGCAAACCAACTGGAAGCAAGCCGTCGGAACATTGGAGAACTCCGGGTTTGATACGGTAGTCATGGTCGATGATACGTACAGCACGGTACAGGAAATGACCGTTCTCCCGATCGAAACGCCAAATGGAACAGTCACGTTGAGCCAGCTCGCTACGATTGAGGACCTGCGCGGAAAGGTCAAGGAATCGGTAGCACTGACCGATGGAAATGTCTTCGTTCACTTGAGTGTCAAACGCGCAGAAGGCAGTGATCTGATCACGACGCAAGGCAAGGTCGAAGAAGTCGTCCGTGAAATCCAGGCAGAGGCAAACGGACAATACCAATTGAAGGTCATGGTAGAAGCCGTCTCGTATATTCAGCACGCAGTGACAAACCTCAGCCGTGATGTCATGATTGGCGGCGCGCTGGCCATTATCATCCTGTTCGTCTTCCTCCGCAACTGGCGCGTCACACTGGTCATCGCGACTACACTGCCATTGTCTGCCCTCATGACCTTTATCGCGATGAAGCTGGGTGGATACAACATCGACATGGTGAGCTTGCTTTCTCTCAGTCTATCCGTAGGTCTCATCGTGGACGCCGCCATCGTGGTTCTGGAGAGCATTTATCACTTCAGAGAAAAGGGCGAGCCTTTGACGCAAGCGATTGTCAAAGGGACCAGGGAAGTACTTACTCCGGTTTTTACGTCGCAATTGACGATCATTATCGTATTTCTCCCGCTGGTTTTTGCAGATTTTGAAGACTGGCTCAAACCGATTTTAGCTACGATTGCTTTTACGGTTTCCTCGGCCATTATTGCATCTACCATCGCTGCGTTTTTCTTCGTGCCGGTCTTCTCTGATCGCTTCTTGCAAAAGGATAAGAAAGTTTCTCTGGAAGGAGAGGTCAAAGAGCATGTTATCGTTCGGTGGTTCAGCAAGCTGCTGCAGCTGGCCCTGCGTCACCGGGTGAAAACGTTGCTGGTAGCCGTCGCCACTTTCGTCGTAGCAGGAACGATGATGCCGCTCATGAAGATGGGGCAAGGCATCGATGCCAACGAAAATCTGGTGTTTGCCACCATCGAGATGCCGACAGGCTCAACGCTGGAAAAAACGCAAAAGGCCGCTTTGGCTGGAGAGGTAGCTTTGCGCGAGATTCCCGAGGTTAAAGATGTTTTCTTCTTCTCTTCCAAAGAAAGCTCGGAAATCTTTATCTCCCTGCGCCCGAAAAGTGAGCGTCAGCGAGACAAGGAAGCACTGACAGCAGATGTGAATGAGCGCCTCAAAGCGATACCGGGTATTGATTCCATTTCCACAAACTTTGGTGGGCAAGGTACGGATGCACCGATCCAGCTGGATATCGTCGGGGATGACATGGAGCAAATGCGCAAGATCGCTTCCGATGTAGAAGGCATGCTCGCCACGATCCCAGGTGTTGACAACATCCGTAACGACTTTAAAGAGGGCAAGGAAAAAGTGACCCTCGTACCCAAGCAGGAAGCGATGTCCCGCCTGAACGTCGATCCTCGTTCCCTGCTGCAGCAGCTCAGCACGATGATTGGGGATCAGCCGATTACGTCCATCACGAAAGACGGGATTGACATAGATGTCGTCGCCAAGCTCCCTGACAATTGGCTAAAGCACCCTGATCAGCTAAAGCACATGATGATTACGAGCAAAAGTGGGTCACAAGTACCTTTATCCGAATTGGTAGATTGGACGTACAGCAAATCGCCAGTGGTCATCACCCACGACAAGGGTGAGCGAATCGTGACGGTTTCAGCAGAAATGCAAGGAACCGACTTGGGGGCAGTTGGCAGACAGGTAACGGAAAAGCTCCCTACGCTAGCTGTGCCTGCTGGCTATAGCATTGAAATTGCAGGGAAGCTGAAAGAGCAGAGCGCTAATATGACCCAAGGAATCTTCGTATTCGCCGGCGTGCTCGCACTGATTTACGTCGTCATGGTCGCGCAGTTCGGAAGACTGTCTCAGCCGTTTATCATCTTGCTGACGATACCGATGGCACTGGTTGGAGTCGTGATTGGCTTTGTTCTGACCCAGCGCGTATTCGGTGAGATGGCCATGATTGGGATTATCATGCTCGTGGGGATCGTGGTGTCGAACGCCATTTTGCTCATTGACCGTATCAACCTGCTGCGCGGTCGCGGTATGAACTTGGCAGAGGCGATAGTGCAAGGGACCAAGGAGCGTGTGCGTCCCGTCATCATGACCAAACTGACGGCGATACTAGGGATGCTCCCGATGGGTCTTGCCATGGCAGAGGGCTCCGATCTGGAGGCTCCGCTCGCGACAGCGGTCATCTCAGGCCTCGTATTCCACACGATCGTGACGCTTGTTCTCGTGCCTGTCTTGTACTCCTTGTTTGAAGGAGCAAAAGAGAAGCGGCTCGCCCGCAGACTGGCACGACAAGCCAAGCGCCAGGAGAAGAAAGCAGAGAAAGCCAATCTGCAGCCGACACAAATGTAAAAGGAAGAAAGAGAGAAGAGGAGTGCATGATCCCTCTTCTCTTTTGCTTTTCGTACTTCAGAAAGTTCTGTAGAATAAAGAGAGAGCCATAAGATTTGACTGATGGGCATCATGAAGGGAGAATGGTTATGGATTTGCAATTGCAGGGAAAGACAGCGATCGTACTCGCATCGTCAAAAGGGTTGGGAAGAGCAACCGCCATTTGTCTCGCACAAGAAGGGGCAAATGTCACAATCTGCGGTCGCGATGAAGCCGCATTGGCCTCCGTACGGGATGAGATCGAGCAAGCGACAGGGAAGTCTCCACTGGCAGTCACTGTTGATGTGACCAAAGAAGAAGACATCAAACGTGTTGTAGACGAAACGGTTCGTCATTTTGGCAGTGTACATATTTTAATCAACAACTCGGGCGGACCGACTCCTGGTACATTCGATCAACTCAGTGACGAGCACTGGGTCAAGGCATTTGAATTGAACCTTCTCAGCTATGTTCGGGCGATTCGCGCCGTGTTGCCGCATATGCGCGCCAATCAGTTCGGGCGCATCATCAACTTTGCTTCATCCTCTTTTAAGCAACCGTTGGAGAACCTGATCCTCTCCAATACATTTCGGACTGGTGTGCTCGGCCTCGCAAAAACACTGTCTGCTGAACTCGGCCCGGACGGCATTCTGATCAATACGGTAGGACCGGGACGAATTGCCACCGATCGTGTGAGACAGCTCGATGAGATGGACGCGCAGAAGCTGGATTCCAGTGCAGACGAAGTGCGCAGCTTTTTTGAGAAATCGATCCCGCTTGGACGTTACGGTCAACCGGACGAGTTTGCGCGTATGGTTACGTTCCTCGCATCCCCTGCCAACAGCTATGTGACGGGTCAATCCTTCCTCGTAGATGGCGGGCTTGTACGTGCAATCTAGCGTTTTTTAGCCTGTTGAAAAAAAGTAGACGTAGAAAGGGGTTTTTCCATGAGCAAAGAAAGTTCGTTTGATATTGTCTCCAAAGTGGATTTGTCTGAGGTTAACAATGCCATCCAGACTGCACTGAAGGAAATTGAAAACCGATTTGATTTCAAGGGCAGCAAAAGTAAAATCACGCTGGAAAAGGAAGAGCTTGTCCTCGTATCCGATGACGAATTCAAGCTCGGGCAGGTCAAGGATATTTTGATCGGGAAGCTCGTGAAACGGGAAGTTCCCATTAAAAATCTGGATTATGGCAAGGTAGAGCCAGCCGCTGGGGGGACGGTGCGCCAACGTGTCAAGCTGGTTCAGGGGATCGACAAGGAAAACGCGAAAAAAATCAACACCATCATCAAGGATGCCGGATTGAAAGTGAAAACCCAAATCCAGGACGATCAGATTCGCGTGACCGGAAAAAGCAAGGATGAGCTCCAGCAGATCATCCTTGCCATTCGCAAGTCAGACCTTCCACTGGACGTGCAATTTATCAACTATCGATAAATGCTAGAAAAGTTTTGCTTCTAACTCTCTATAATTTCGCGTATGCATGTACAAATAAGTGACAAGCTTGAGCGAAAGGGAGAGTAGAGACATGAAGGTCTTTATCGTCAGTATGCGCAATCTCATTTTGGGTGGAATCGTCGTCCTGATCGTCCTGGTAGCGGGCATCGTGTTATTAGTAAAAGATCCTTTGCACGTATCGGATTCGTATCGACCGACTGAAGAAAGCGTACCGGCTTCCTCGGTTCCCGTAACTCAGCCCGTCGGTTCGGAAAAGCCCTCGCTGAACATGGACATTTCGGTAGACGGTACGACAGCGGAAGTAACGTTGCTCACGCAGAATTTCCAGTTTACACAGGAAAATGGCGATATGAGCCAGCAAGCAGTATTTGGTCAAGGTCACGCTCATCTGTATTTGGATGGAGAAGCGAAGGGCATGATCTACCACCCCGAGTTTCTTTTAAAGAAGCTGCCAAAAGGAGAGCATGAGCTGCGTGTAGAATTGAACTACAGCAATCACCTCCCCTATAAGGTCGAAACGACTCAAAAGTTTGTCGTGAAGTAAGCAGAAAGCGTTCCAATTGCGGGACGCTTTTCTTTTTGGAGAAGAGCAGGAATATGCTGGAAGAGAGAGAATTTTTCCAATGGCAAGGTCGATTTGTCTGAATATTCGGAGGTGTTTTGCATGCTGCGTGAAATCACAATCGGAGATTTATTGGATGAAACGGCGGGTCAGTATCCAGAGAAAGAGGCCCTCGTTTATCATGAGAGGGGACTTCGCTATTCGTTTGCTCAATTTCAGGACATTTGCAATCAGGCAGCGCGAGGATTTCTGTCTTTAGGGATTCAAAAAGGAGAGAACATCGCGATCTGGGCAACGAATGTCCCAGAATGGGTCATCTCCCAGTACGCCACGGCAAAAATGGGAGGCGTTCTGGTAACAGTCAATACGAGTTACCGAACGCATGAATTGGAGTATTTGCTGAGACAGTCGGAATCGACGACCCTGCTCTTGATCGACTCCTATCGCGATGCGAACTATTTGGGGATGCTTCGGGAGATTTGTCCAGAGCTTGACACCTGCGAGCCAGGCAAGCTGCATTCAGCACGGCTTCCTCATTTGAAAAATGTGATTTATATCGGGGAAGAACGGCAGCCAGGGATGTTTTTATGGCAGGATCTGATGGAGCGGGCAAATCTGATCCAGGAGGAAGAGCGGATCGCCAGGCAGCAAAGCCTAGCACCTGATGATGTGATCAATATGCAGTACACCTCCGGGACCACGGGCTTTCCCAAGGGTGTCATGCTTTCCCATACGAATATTGTCAACAATGCGATCAAGGTAGCCGAATGCCAGCGACTTGGCGTGCAGGATCGCGTATGTATCCCTGTTCCCTTCTTTCATTGCTTTGGCTGCGTCATGGGAACCTTGGCGTGTGTCGCTACAGGGGCGACGATGGTTCCTGTCATCGCATTCGATCCGGGTATCGTGCTGCTTGTGGTGGAAAAAGAACGATGCACGGCCCTATACGGTGTACCCACAATGTTTATCGCAGAGCTGAACCATCCGACCTTTGCCGAGCGGGATCTAAGCTCGCTGCGGACGGGTATCATGGCAGGCTCGTTGTGCCCGATCGAGGTCATGAAAAACGTCGTCCATAAAATGGGCATTCGAGATATCACGATTGCTTACGGACAGACGGAGTCTTCACCCGTTATTACACAGACAGTCCCAGAGGATTCCATCGAGCGGAAGGTATCCACAGTGGGACGACCGCACGCAGGAGTCGAGGCGAAGGTCATCGACCCGGTCACGGGTGAGAGCCTGCCACAAGGAGTGCAAGGCGAGCTGTGCACGCGCGGGTATCTCGTGATGAAAGGCTACTACAACATGCCTGAGCAAACGGCGCAAGCGATCGACGCTGAAGGCTGGCTGCATACCGGCGATTTGGCAACCATGGACGAGGACGGCTATTTTCAAATTACTGGCCGCCTGAAGGACATGATTATACGTGGGGGAGAGAACATTTATCCGCGGGAGGTAGAGGAGTTTCTTTACACTCATCCCAAAGTTCTCGACATCCAGGTGGTTGGGGTGCCGGACCCGAAATACGGGGAGCAGGTGCTGGCGTGCATTCGTGTGAAGCCGGGAGAGGCCCTGACCGAAGAAGAGGTGCTCGAGTATTGCCATGGGAAAATCGCCCGCTTTAAAATTCCGCGCTACATTCAGGTAGTTGACGAGTACCCGATGACTGCTTCTGGAAAGATACAAAAATTCAAACTGCGTGAGCAAGCCATCCAGTCGCTAGGACTGCAGGGAGATACGGGTATCGAAACAGCATAAGCTGATCTGCAAGTCTTTACATTCGTGCAGGTCTCCTCTATCATTGATGGGAAATGCAGGGAGAGGGGCAGCAGGGATGGAGATCAGACAGCTGGGACCAGAGGATGCACAAGCTTTTGCAGCATGCAGATTAGATGCGCTGCAAAAGGATCCGGATGCATTCGGGTCGACCTACGAGGACGAAAGGAATCGCACGCTGGAGGAATGGCAGGAGAGGCTGACCCAGACACCGGGAGAAAACGCATTCTTTGGCGCTTTTGAAAAGGGAGAAATCGTAGGAACCATCGGCTTCTTCCGACATAAGGGAAGGAAAGTCAGACATAAAGGCGCTATTGTTTCCATGTACGTAAGGGAAGTACATCGTGGCAGCGGGGTGGCTGCGGGCTTAATGCATGCGGCACTCGACTACATCCGCGGATTGGGAGATGTAGATCAGGTACAGCTAGCTGTCGTTACCACGAATCCGGCAGCGGTTCGCTTTTACGAGAAAATGGGCTTCCAAACCTATGGATTCGAGAAAAGAGCGCTGAAGGTAGGGGAGCACTACTTCGATGAAACGCATATGTACATGCTAATCGAATAGATCGAAGAGAAGAGGGGCTTCGGAAACAAGAAAGCGAAGGCATGGAACCCGTGCCTTCGCCTCTCTTTTCTATTAGGAGCGTTGTGCTTCGTATGCGGAGATTTTGTCTTCGTACTGCAGCGTCAGGCCGATGTCATCGAGTCCGTTCAGCAGGCAGTAACGACGATAGGGATCCACTTCAAACGGATAGGAAAGACCCTCGTTGTCTTTCACAACCTGCTCCTGCAAGTCGATTGTCAACTGGTAGTTTTCGCGGCTTTCTGCCCGTTTGAACAGCTCGTCGACTTGTTCTTCGCTCAGCTTGATCGGCAAGAAGCCGTTCTTGAAGCAGTTGTTGTAGAAAATATCCGCAAAAGATGGTGCGATGACCGCACGGAATCCGTAGTCCGTAAGCGCCCAAGGTGCATGCTCACGGGAGGAGCCGCAGCCGAAGTTGTTGCGGGCGAGAAGAATGGTAGAATCCTTGTACGCTGGCGTATTCAGGATGAACGAGTCAATCGGTGTGCCGTCTACGTTAAAGCGCCATTCAAAGAACAGGAACTGGCCAAAGCCACTGCGCTCGATCCGTTTCAGGAATTGTTTTGGGATGATGGCGTCTGTATCTACGTTTACACGGTCGAGAGGGGCTACCTGACCTGTGTGGATGACAAATGGATTCATTGGAATACCTCCTTGCTCACGTTCTCATTTTTCCATTCACGTACGTCTACGAAGTGGCCAGCAATCGCCGCAGCTGCAGCCATTTCCGGGCTCACCAGATGTGTGCGTCCACCGCGTCCTTGACGACCTTCGAAGTTCCGGTTAGAGGTAGAAGCGCAGCGTTCGCCCTCCGAGAGGATGTCAGGGTTCATCGCGAGGCACATCGAGCAGCCGGACTCGCGCCAGTCAAAGCCAGCTTCTTGGAAAATGAGGTGCAAGCCTTCTTGTTCGGCGAGCTGTTTCACCGATTGAGAACCAGGAACTACCATGGCATGAACAGCAGGGGAGACCTTGCGTCCTTTTGCCACCTCAGCTGCTTTGCGAAGGTCTTCGATCCGACCGTTCGTACAGGAGCCGATAAACACGCGATCGATTTTGATTTCATTCATCGGTGTGCCAGGCTCAAGACCCATGTAAGCGAGCGCGTCTTGCGCAGCTTTGCGTTGTGCAGTGGTCTCGAAGGACTCTGGATTTGGAACGGTGCTTGTGATGTTGGTACCCATTCCAGGACTAGTACCCCATGTCACTTGCGGAGCGATTTGTGTAGCATCGATTTCTACCACTGTGTCGTACGTCGCACCTTCGTCTGTGACAAGCTGTTTCCACGCTTCTACGGCAGCCAGGAAGTCTTCACCCTGTGGTACATAACGCTTGCCTTTCAGGTAGTTAAACGTAGTCTCGTCAGGAGCGATCAGACCCGCGCGAGCGCCGCCTTCAATCGTCATGTTGCAAACTGTCATACGCTCTTCCATGGTCAGCTTACGGATGGCAGCACCTGTATACTCGATAACATAGCCAGTAGCGAAGTCAGTTCCGTATTTTGCGATAATCGCCAAAATTAAGTCTTTTGCGCTGACTCCGAATGGCAAATCGCCATTTACGCGCACTTCCATCGTTTTTGGCTTGAGCTGCTGGAGGCACTGGGTCGCCAGTACGTGTTCAACCTCGCTGGTGCCGATCCCGAATGCCAGGGCACCGAATGCTCCGTGTGTAGACGTGTGGCTGTCCCCGCAAACAATCGTTTTCCCTGGGTGAGTCAGACCGAGCTCAGGACCGATGACGTGTACGATCCCTTGGTCAGGGCTGTTCAGGTCAGCGAGGGTGATGCCAAACTCTTGGCAGTTCTCAGTCAATGTTTCCATTTGCTGACGGGAGATTGGATCTTTTACATTGAAGCGGTCTGCTGTAGGAACGTTGTGGTCCATCGTAGCGAAAGTGAGCTCAGGACGGCGAACCTTGCGACCAGCCAAGCGGAGCCCTTCAAATGCCTGTGGAGAGGTAACCTCGTGAACCAAATGCAGGTCGATGTACAAAAGGCTAGGTTTTCCTGCTTCCTCGTGAATCGCGTGATTGTCCCAAATCTTTTCAAACATGGTGCGAGCTTTCATAATGACGATTCCTCCTTCGTTCGAAACTCTTATCAAGGTTGTATCATGGTAAAGAAAATAGTTCAAAGATATAATAATTATGAGAAGGATAGTTTTTGCCTATCGGGAGGTTTTTATGGAGTTACGACAAGTTCGCTATGTGCTTGCAGTCGCAGAAGAACGCAGTTTTTCGCGAGCAGCAAACCGATTACATCTGGCTCAGCCATCGCTTAGCCAACAGATCGCCAAACTAGAAAAATTGCTCGGAGTGAGCTTGTTTCATCGGCTGCCCCAACATGTGGAGCTGACGGATGCAGGACAACGTTTTGTGCAAGTCGCCCAAACATTGGTCGATATGTCAGAGGGCTTGGAGCGCGAGATGCGTGCGTACGCGGTCGGGGAGAGCGGCAAGCTGCTCGTCGGTAGCTTGCCGATCACGGGAGCCTACGTCCTGCCGCGCGTCATTTCTGCCTTTACCAAGCAGTTTCCGGGTGTAGAGCTGCAGCTGATGGAGGATACTTCCAGTCATTTGGAGCAGCTACTCGTGCGAGGGAAAATCGATGTGAGTCTATTGACCATGCCAATCAGTGATCCTTCCCTGGAGATTATTCCGGCGATCAATGAGGAAATATTCTTGGCGCTGCCTCCTAGTCATCCTCTGGCCGATCGGAAGGAAATCGATTTGGCGGAAGTAGCGGACCAGCCCTTTATTTTGCTAAAAGAAGGACAAGGCTTCCGCACCATTTCCCTGCGTCTCTGTGAGCAGGCAGGCTTTCGTCCCAAGATCGTTTTCGAGAGCAGCAACATCCAGACGGTGCAGTCTTTAGTGGCAGCGGGAATGGGGCTTTCCTTTGCTCCCAAAATGATTACGCTGGCACCTGGCACCGTCGAGCCGCCTGTCTACGTCCGCATGACAGCCAAGCCGTACCGGACGCTCGTCGTGGCGTATCGCAAGGACAGACCGCTGTCTCGTCCTGCTGAGGTGTTCGTGCAAAATCTCGTAGAACAGGGAGAACATATCTAAAGCAAAAGGCGAGCCTTTTTTGCCCGCGAAGTCCCTGCGGCTACACTTCCAGTTACGCAAGATCGGCAAGGTTGTGATACACTATTTCCAAATCATTCTGGGAGGGAAACAACCATGAGAGAAGTAAAAACAGAAGCAGATTTTGAGCAAGCAATCTCCGCATCGAAGCCAGTTGTCGTGAAGTTCTTCACAGATTGGTGCCCAGACTGTCATCGGATCGACCCATTCATGCCAGCAGTTGAAGAAAAGTATCAAGCAGAGCTGGACATGATTTCGGTAAACCGCGACACTTTGCCAGAGCTGTCCCAAAAGCTGGATGTATTTGGAATCCCAAGCTTCATTGCCTTTCAGGAAGGAAAAGAACTGATTCGCTTTGTTAGCAAGCTGGGCAAAAGCCGTGAAGAAATCGAGCATTTCCTGGATCGCGTCATCCAAGTAGGAAAAGGGCTGGAGCAAGCCTAAGTCTTGAGTAGAAATGCCAGGGAGAATCGAACGCCATGCAAACCATGAAAAAAGAAGGGGAGTGGCTTGTAGCGAGCTTGACTGCCGCTGATGCAGCCACCCCGATTGGGAACCTGCTTAGAGAGGGATGGAAGCTGCCTCGCAAGCAGGTCCATCTTTTGTTTCAGCACAAAGAAGTTTTCATCGATGGTCAGCCTGTGCCGCAGCATGCAAAGGTGGAAGAAGGGCAAGAAATCCGGCTGCGTCTATGCCAGCCGGAGCCGTTTGGGATCGAGCCGGTAGAAGAGCCACTCGACGTCTTGTACGAGGACGACCATCTGCTAATCGTTGAAAAGCAGGCAGGAATCCTGCTGCATCCAACAGAGCCACACCACCATTTGACGTTGGATCATCTGGTTGCGGGCCACTTTTTCCGCACAGGGCAGCAGGCAAAAGTACGGCATGTCCACAGGCTGGATCAGGATACCTCTGGTGTCGTGCTGTACGCCAAGCACCCTTGGGCGTCCGCCGTTTTGGATGAAATGCTGCGCGAGAGGCTCATCAAACGGACGTATGTGGCCTTCGTACATGGGCAGGTGACCAAAGAGAGCGGGAAGATCAATCAACCGATCGGAAAAGACCGCAATCACGCCACACGTAGAAGAGTGACGCCAAATGGGGAATCAGCCATTACGCACTATACGGTACGAGAGAAGTATCGCAACGCAACCAAAGTCGAATGCAGTCTGGAAACAGGGAGGACCCATCAGATTCGGGTTCATCTCAGCTACATCGGACATCCATTGATCGGCGATACCTTGTACGGAGGCAAGCGCGACGGGATCTTGCGTCAGGCTCTGCACGCAGAAGTCCTGCAATTTACGCATCCATTTGGAAATGAAACTGTCAAAGTGCATGCCGATCTGCCAGCCGATCTGGTGGAGCTGGAAAAGAGACTCAGATAAGTGCCAATGCTGTCGTAGGTGAATAAACTGCCAGGGAGGAATCGAGAGAGGGTGGTGTGATGAAACGACCCACGATCGGTGTTCTGACCTGGCGCGAAGGCAAACGATTTGCAGAGCCGGCGTACTTCCGGCGTCTTCTCCGGGCAGGACAGGAGCTGGGCAGCACGGTTTTTTTGTTTTCTCCCAAGGATGTGCTGGCACAAGGAAAACAGGTGAGAGGTTTTATTCTTGACGCAAATGGCAACTGGCAGGCGCGGATGTTCGACCGGCCGGATGCCGTTTTTGATCGATACCGCTATACGCCAACGCAAGCTTTTAAAGACTATGTCGCGTTTCGCCGCACGAGCAATTTCCTCTATGCCAACAATCGCTTGGCGAATAAATGGCGCGTGCATGAGGTGTTGTATCGGGATGAGCGGATGCATCGCTGGCTGCCGGAGACCTTTTTGTACAACCGTGCCAACTTCGTTAAAATGCTGGGCAGGCATTCCTTTTTGTACGTCAAGCCGTTGAACGGTACAGGGGGGCGCAACATCCTTTGCATTGAAAAGACGGATCAGGGCTACCGCCTGCTGGGACGAGACAGGCAGCGATCGAAAATATCTACCGTCGTCAAACAGGTGGATGCTGTTTTGCGTTATGTCGATCGCTGGACGAGGGCAGAAAAGTATATTGTGCAGCAAGGACTTCGGCTACAGCTCGTCCCGAAACGGGCTGTCGACATGCGCCTTCTGATTCAAAAGGACGGCAATGGCGATTGGAGGGTTACGGGGCACGGGATGCGTGTCGGGGGAGAGCGCAGCGCCACATCGAACCTGCACGGCGGCGGAAAGGCAATGCCCGTTCAGGAGTTTTTGCGTCCGCGATTTGGGGATGCACGCACCGTGGAAATCGTGCGAGACTGCGAGCAGCTGGCCAATCAGACGGCAGAATCCCTGGAGAATCACTTTGGCCGGATGGTGGAGTTCGGCCTTGATATCGGCATTGATGTAAACGGACGTGCGTGGCTGATCGAGGTGAATCCGAAGCCTGCTCGCGAGGTATTCCGGGAAATGGGGGCCGTGCAGCAGTACAAACAGGCCATTTCGAGACCAATCGAATACGCGATGTATTTGGCTCGCACGAAAGGACAGGAAGAGAAAGAGAAAAAGTATTCCCGCGTATCCGCCAGGCGGTGAGGCGAGGGGACAAAATGCAGGGGGAAGGAAAGCTTCGGACCTGTACGATTCGATTCCAAAACTAAAAAATGAGCGTGAATGACAGGAAAAGCCGGACCAGCAGCAGGTCCGGTTTTTTCATTTGCCATTGTGCGAGAAAGGGAGCAATTGGAAAGATACATAATACTTATTATGTAAACTTATTTCACAATGAAACCAGCAGGTAACGGCAGTCGTAGGGGGCAACTTTTCGATTAAAACAGGTCCTGGGACAGACGAACCATATCGATCACCTGAATGCCATTTTCAAAGATCGGCTCGTCGTAATGGCGGAGAAAAAAGTCCCGGTCCACTCCTGTGATGCGAAAGCCGCATTTTTGGTAAAGGGCGAGCTGTCCAACGCTTGAATTTCCCGTACCGATCTCCAGCGTGCGATATCCGAGCAGCTTCGCCTGCTCAATTGCATGCTGGACCAGACGTTTGCCGAGACCTTGTCCTTGCCTGGCCTCTGCGACAGCGACATTGACCAGCTCGATCGTATCCGGGCGGGTCGGCAGCAGCACATAAACGCCGTAGATGGCATCAGCTTCCTGGGCGATATAGCATACGCCCCGTTTGATATATTCTTCTACCAGCTTTTGCGAAGGATCTGCCAGCAAGAGCAAGTCTAGCGGGATAGGGCAGGAAGCAGGCAATGGTTTAATTTCCATGTCAGTCACTCCTTTAATGATCATTTTTCGCCTTTCTCGATGTGCTGTCTCAAAAGCCGCAAAAGCTCCTTGGACGTCTTGGTCAAGGAGGTTTTTTTCTTTTTGACCCAGGCGATCTGCATCTTGATTTGCTCACCGTTCATCAACAGCGGGACCACCACGATTTCGCCGTCATCCAAAAAGGCGTGGTTGCGAATCGAAAGCTCAGAGAGAAAAGTGATGCTCGTCCCGTTGACGACTCTGCTCTTAATGGCCTCGATATTGTTGGTGGTCAAAGAGTACTTAAAGTAATCACTTTTGTTGAAGTAGTTGCGGAACCACTCCTTGATACTGCCATTATAAATGACGATGCGCTGATCGATCACTTCTTCGGGAGATAAAGACTCTTTCTTGGCAAGAGGAGAGTCTTTATTGATACAGACAAAAGTATTGGATGACATCAGCACCTGATAATCCAGCTCTGGGTCTTGCCGAATCTCGTCATTCAGGATCAAAAAGCCCAGATCGACCAGGTTGTTTCGCACTTCATAAATAATTTCCTTCGAGCTTTTTTCTGCAACTTCGATTTGTGTAGAAGGGTGCTCGCTCATAATGGTTTCCAGAGATTGGTTCAGGATCAGCATGAACATTGGAACAGAGGCGAGTTTGAGTTCCCGTTTTGCTTTTGGCCCGTGCTCATCCGCAATCTCATTGAACTCACTGACTTTGCTCAAGATTTCCTCGGCTTTCTGGATCAGCTTCCATCCGGCTGGTGTAGGCACGATACCTGTTCGAGAACGAATGAACAAAGTAAAGCCCAGGTCCTGCTCCATGCGCGAGATCGATTTGCTGACAGCGGATTGAGAGACGTGAAGATTTTGGGCAGTAGCTGAAATGGAGCCCGTTCTGGTTGTTTCTACTAAATACTGTAGCTGTTCAATATTCACTTGGCACCCTCCAGTATGACAAAATCTCATACCAATATGACTAACCTGTATTTTATCAGGAGACAGAAATGAAATACAATATAAACAATTCAGTAAACCAATTGTGAATGCGCTTTCTACAAGCAGACGCGTTCTTGGTTTTAGAAAGTAAGAAAACTCATTGATCAAACAAGTTTCATGACAAAAGCAAGCGATGAGGGGGAGCAGGATGAACGAGTTGAACCAGGCTGTTTGCTGGGTAACAGGCGCTGCGGGGGGAATCGGTAAAGCTGTATGTTCGCTGATTATGGCCAACGGAGGTCATCTGGTCGTATCGGATGCGAACGAAGAAAAACTGTATGAGCTTTGCAAGGAGCTGAAAAACGAGCAAACGCAAATTTTACCGATCGTGCTGGATGTATCCGATCAGCAAGAGGTAAGATTGGCCGGTGAAAAAATAGAGAGCACGTTTGGTCGTTTGGACGTTCTCGTAAACGGTGCAGGGATTTCGCCGAAAGGGGAGAATGGGCGAATTCTTGTGGAGGACATGGACCCGGCGATTTGGAGAAAGGTATTGGATATTAATTTGAATGGTACCTTCTACTGTAGTCAGGTAGCAGTCAAGCTCATGAAAAAACACAAAAAGGGCCATATCGTCAACATAGCTTCTTCCGCTGGCCGTACATACAGTCCGATCACAGGGGCACATTACGCCGCGAGTAAAGCAGCAATGATCTCGCTGACTCGCCAGCTGGCAGGAGAAGTAGGGCCGGACGGGATCTATGTAAACGCTGTAGCGCCTGGGCGAATTGACACCCCGATGATTTGGGATGTCGCTTCCGAGGTAAACGAGAATGCTGCGAACAATACGCCATTGCGCAGGTTAGGCACACCGGATGAAGTGGCCAAGGCGATCGGATTTTTGATTTCCGAGCAGTCAAGCTTCATCACGGGAGCCGTGATGTAAATGGTGGGCGATTCATGGTGTAGCGGCAAGGGGAAGAGTGGTCAGCAAACTCTTGACACAATCTAATTAGATAGTTGTGAAATTAGTTTGCCACATCTTTAGGCAGCGCGAATCATTTTCCTGCTAGTGAGAACAGTGAGTATTTTATCGTCGGGCGCAGTTTCTAGCTAATGAAGCTGCTAGATCGAACATACGAGGAGGGCCGGTTGTGAGTACAAAACAAAAAATCATTGATACGGACGTCCATCACGAGATTCGTTCAACGAGAGATCTGCTTCCTTACCTGCCGGATCAATGGAAACGTTATATTGCAGAGTATGGATGGGTGCCAGAAAGAGCGATTCCATTCAATCAGGTGCGCAAAAATACGAAATACCGGATGGATTCCATTCCGGAAGACGGAGCGACGCCAGGCTCCAACTTTGATCTGCTGAAAGAACAGCTGCTCGACAAGCATGATATGTCGTATGCCGTACTGACCGGTTGGTTTTACGAGGCTACCGTAGCGAAGGGCTGGTATGAGTTTGCAGCAGCGCGGGCCTCTGCCTACAACGATTTTACGGTAGACAAATGGCTGTCGAAGGATAAGCGCTTGCTTGGTTCCATTACGATCCCCAGAGAGCCTGAAGCGGCCGTGCGAGAAATCGACCGGATGGCGGCACATCCGCAAATGGCTCAAGTCATGCTTCCGATCGGGGACTTCGCGTGGGGAGATCCTTATTTCCACCCCATTTTTGAAGCGGCAAACCGGCACGGACTGCCGATCGCCATGCACCTGTCCGCGAGCATCACCGCTCAAGGGGGAGACTTCCTCCGTTATTACGTAGCGTGGCGCTCTCTGCATCCGCAAGCGTATATGACCCAGGTGATCAGCTTAATTACGAACGGCATATTCGATAAGTTTCCGGATCTGAAGGTCGCATTGGTGGAAGGCGGCTTTGAATGGGTGCCGTTCATGATGCACCGCATGGACTCTGCGTACAAAGCTCTGAGACAAGAGACGCCATGGGTCAAGCGAATGCCAAGCGATTATTTCCGCGACAACATGCGGTTCACCACACAGCCATGGGATGATCTTACTGCCCGGGAGTTCATGAATGTAATTGACATGATGGGCTCGGAAGACATGATTATGTACGCTTCGGACTATCCGCACTGGGATTTTGATCCGCCTGAACGTACGATGCCCCATCAAATTTCTGATTCGTTAAAGCAAAAGATCCTTTATGAAAATGCGCGTGATTTTTACCGCTTGTAGATTATTAGCAACTTGGGCGTTGAAGAAAGGAACTGATCAAAAATGAAGCACCTCGTGTGTCATTACGACGATCTGCTGCTGACCCAAAAAAAGTCAGTTTCGATTGATCGAAAGCCGATTGTCGTCGTCCGCTCGGAAAGTGGCGACGTGTATGCCCTTCGCGATGTTTGCCCGCATAAAGGACCTTGCTTGTCTGAAGGCATGCTGGATAAAAGCTGCGCGGGAAAAGAGGTAGGAGAGTATATTTTTGAACCGGACAAAGATGTACTGAGGTGTCCGTGGCATAGCTGGGAGTTCGACATCAAAACAGGATGCTCCTTGTTCGATCCAGACAAGGTGCGGGTCAAAACCTATGAAGTCTCCGTAGAAGACAGCAAAGTCTACGTAGAGGTTTAGGGAGTGGCAACAAGCAAGAAGCAGCAGGAGTTGCTTCTTGCTCGAGCCTCAACGATAGAAGGCAATGGAGGGAGAACACGCATGAAGTACGTACGATTTTCTGAAAACGCTTCCGTTTCTTACGGTCTTGTAGAGGGAGACGAAGTCATCAAGCTGACGGGATCGATATTTGCATCCTACGAAAAAACAGACGAAAAATATGCTCTCAATCAAGTTCACCTGCTTGCTCCCGTGCAGCCAGGAAAAATCGTGGCGATCGGGTTGAATTACAAGAAACATGCGGAAGAAGTGAACAAGCCTTTGCCAGAAGAACCGATGATGTTCCTCGTGGCACCGTCTGCGGTCATCGGTCCGGATGAACGAATTTTGCTGGCCCAGCCGGAACACAGAAATGAGCATGAGGGAGAGCTGGCGATCGTGATAGGAAAACGGGCGAAAGACGTTTCTACTGATGAAGCCCTTGACTATGTGCTCGGCTATACCTGTTGCAATGATGTGTCCGACCGGATCCTGCAGAAGAAAGACGGTCAGTTTACACGGGCAAAATCGTTTGAAACCTACAAGCCGCTCGGTCCCGCGATCGTGACAGACGTCAATCCGGATGACCTGCCGATTCGCGTCCGGGTGAATGGAGAGGTCCGGCAGGATTCCAACACGAGCGACATGATCTTCCCTACTGCTGAATTGATCTCGTTTGTTTCCAAAGTCATGACCCTTGAGCCAGGAGACATCATCATCACGGGGACTCCATCGGGTGTTTCCCCGATGCACGCTGGCGATGTCGTCGAAGTGGAAATTGAGGGGATCGGTACGCTGAAAAATGTAGTGGCCAACAAGCTATAAAAAAACGGAGGGTCTCTTGATGAACAAAAGGAAGCTTGTAACACTGGCAGGGCTGGCTCTTTCACTCGTTATCGGTTTGGCAGGCTGTTCAGGTGCCAGTCAGACATCGGGCGGCACGGCCAACTACCCAGACAAACCGATTCAAATGATCGTACCCTTTACGCCGGGCGGCACGACGGACATCGCGGCCAGAGCGCTTGCAGGTGTCATCAATAAATACATGCCTAATGGCCAGACGGTGGCTGTTATCAACAAAGACGGCGGTGGGGGAACCATCGGAGTATCCGAGCTCTTCCAGGCCAAAGGGGATGGCTACACGATCGGCATGGTGACGTCCGGACCGATGACGATCAAGCCACATGGCGGGCAAGTCGCTTACAAGCCGGAAGATTTCAAGCCAGTGCTGGAAGTCGTGGCAACCCCCAATGTATTGATCGTGAAATCGGATTCTCCCTGGAAAAGCTTTGACGAATGGCTGGATTATGTAAAAGCAAATCCAGGTGACTTCAATTACTCCACGACGGGAACCGGCCTCACGCAGCACATTACCATGGAGAGCATTCAAGTAAAAACGGGAACGAAATTGACGCATGTTCCGTTCAACGGAGGCTCTCCTGCGATCATGGCCATGCTGGGCGGCAACGTTGCCGGAGCATTTGTACAGACGACCGAAGCGATGCCATACATTCTCGATGGAACGGCTCGTCCGCTTTTTGTGGCAGGCACTTTCAAACCGGAAGAGCTCAAAGATGTGCCGATGCTTTCTGACAAGAAAATTGATGTTCGCGGCGATGTTTGGACAGGAATTGCCGTTCCGAAAGATGTTCCTGATGAGATCGTCACGATTTTGCACGATTCGTTCAAAAAAGCTCTGGAGGATCCGGCCGTAGTCGATCAGTTTAAAAAGATTGGGGCAGCCCCTGTCTACAAAGGACCGGCTGATTTTAAAGCGATTATCGAGCAGGATTACCAAACGAACGGGGAAGTTTTGCAAGCGATCGGCTTGAAAAAATAAAGAAGGGGCGAAAGACGTGCAAAACGGGTACGTCTTTCGGTTTTCTCCAAAAGGGGTGTTCGAGTGCGAAACGCAGGCAGCTGGGCAGCTGTTGTCCTCTTGATCTTTTCGGCACTTATCCTGTGGCAGTCGCGGGGGATGGAAAATCAGAATGCACTTGGCTTTGGTCCAGGGTTTTTTCCATTCTGGCTGAGCATTTTAATGATCGTTTTGTCCATCGCATACTTGTTCCAAACGAGAAAAGAACGGATTTCCATCAAGGAAATGCTTCCGAAAAACAAAGCGCTTCGGGAATTTCTGCTCATTCTCGTGGCGATGGCTTTGTTCGTTTTGACAGCAGAGTGGATCGGCTTCATCGCCGCTGGAACGATTTCTGTATTTTTGCTCGTTTATCGAGCATTTAGTAAGGGCGTTGCAGTGGGGTTCTCGATCGGAATTTCGCTCTTGTTGTTCTTCATCTTTGTGAAAGCATTGTCTGTGCCGTTGCCGGTTAATTCATTTGGGTGGTAAAGGAGTGGAGATATGGAAGCATTGGATTCTCTGATCAGCGGCTTCGCTCATGCAGCGACCTGGGAAAACCTGCTTTTCTGTATTATCGGGGTTTCGGTCGGGATGTTTGTCGGTGTCATGCCAGGCTTGGGGCCAGTAGCGGGAACGGCCATCCTCATTCCGATCACATACGGAATGGATCCTACGTCGGCGATTATCATGCTGTCTGGTATTTATTACGGCGCGATGTACGGGGGGACGATTACTTCCGTATTGATCAATATACCGGGCGAGGCGGCGTCCGTCATTACCTGTATCGACGGCCACCAGCTGGCGCGCAAGGGAAGAGCGGGGCTGGCGTTGGGCGTATCGGCTATCGGGTCGTTTGTGGGCGGCATAACAGCCTTGCTCGGGCTCTCGTTCATGGCGATTCCGCTCACGAAGCTGGCGCTGACTTTCGGCCCACCCGAATATTTTGCCCTCATGATCCTTGGACTGGTCATGCTGATTGGCTTGATGGGCAAGTCGCTGGTGAAAGGATTTATTGCGGCTGCCTTTGGACTTTTGCTTTCCTTGGTCGGGATCGATCCGATCTCAGGCTCCACCAGGCTAACGTTTGGCGTGCAGGACTTTTTGGGCGGGATCGATTTTGTGATCGTAGCCATGGGATTGTTTGGGGTATCGGAAATCCTCATGAATGCCGAGGGTCAGAACAAGCTGGAAAAACCGGAGAAAGTAACGGGGCTGCTGCCGCGCAAAGGCGAGTGGGCTCCCACCTCCAAATCGATCGGACGGGGGACCGCGCTCGGCTTCCTGATCGGATTAATCCCAGGAGCCAATGCCGTGCTCGCATCGATCGCATCCTATTCGCTGGAGAAAAGAATCGCCAAAAACCCGGAACGCTTCGGGAAGGGGGCCATTGAAGGGGTTGCAGGTCCGGAGACAGCCAACAACGCGTGCTCGGGAAGCGCTTTAATTCCGCTGTTCACACTGGGTTTACCCAGCTCACCGACAGTTGCCGTCATCATGGGAGCGTTTATCATGCACGGCCTGCAGCCTGGACCTCGATTATTTACGGAACATGCAGACTTTGCCTGGGCCGTCATTGCCAGCATGTTTATCGGCAATATTGTTTTGCTTGTCATGAATCTCCCTCTTGCCAACGTATGGGCAAAAATCGCGCTTGTTCCCTATAATGTGCTGCTGCCGTTAATTGTCATGTTTACCATGGTAGGAGCCTACACCGTTCGCAATAATATGTTCGATGTCGGAATGATGATCGTATTTGGACTGATCGGCTACGTTATGAAAAAGCTCGACATTCCCATCGCTGCCACGGTTTTGACGCTGGTGCTCGGATCGCAAATCGAAAGCTCTCTGCTGCAGTCCCTGGCGATCTCCAAAGGAAGCGCAGACATTTTTTTCACCCGTCCGATTGCGGCAGGTTTGCTCGTCGTGACGGTGGTGATCCTGCTGGTCAGTGTATGGGCGGGCATGAAAAACAAGAAAGATATGCTGGCAGGAGATCTGGAAATATAAATGGATTCCCATAGAGGAGAAAGAAGGATGAAAAATGGAATTCAATTGGCAAAAACTAACTGAATTTTCCAATTCGTGCCTCGTGAAAATCGGCGTGCCACAACGCGAAGCAAAAATCATTACAGAGACGATGATCGAGGCGGATGCGAGAGGAATCCACAGCCACGGACTCATGCGACTCCCGATTTACATAGAGAGAATGGAAAAAGAACTGGTCAAAAAAGCTTCCAACGTTCTGGTCGTGAACGATTCCAAGTCCATCGCGGTCATGGATGGCAATGGCTCGGCAGGCCAGGTAGTGGCGACCCAGGCAATGGAGCTGGCGATCACGAAAGCAAAAGAATATGGCGTCGGAATTGTCAGCGCGAGAAACAGCAATCATTTTGGCATCGCTGCGCACTACGCGTTGATGGCGAGTCAGCAAGACATGGTGGGAATCGTCATGAGCAATACGGCCCCGTTGATGCCCCCAACAGGAGGAGCGGAAAAAGTGCTGGGAAACAATCCTCTCGCCATTGCTGCTCCGACGCTGAGAGAATTCCCACTCCTTTTGGATATGGCGCTGAGCAACGTAGCGTTAGGGAAAATCCTTTACGCTCAAACAAAAGGCACGGATATTCCAGCTGGCTGGGGTGCAGACCGGAATGGAAACCCTACGACGGATCCTTCCGCTGTCCTCAATGGCGGCTTTATTCTACCGGTAGGCGGTCCCAAAGGCTTCGGCCTCGCGCTGATGGTAGAGCTGTTGACAGGTGTCTTGTCCGGCGGAGCGTTCTCCAAAATGATTCCGTCGATGTACGATCTCACGCAAACGCAAGCCATCGCCCATTTCATGCTGGCGATCAACATTTCTTCCTTCATGGAAGTAGAACGGTTTAAAGAGCTGTCAACGGTTCTTTCTTCCTACGTGAAAGACGCTGTCAAAGCAAACGGAGTCGAGCAACTGTACTTGCCTGGTGAAATCGAATTGTCCACAGAAGGAAAGCGGATGCAGACAGGCATTCCCGTCAGTGACAATGTCGTGGCTGAATTAAACAAGCTGGCAGATGCCCTGCAGGTTGAACCGTTGCAGCTTCAGTAATACAGGACAGGAGAGTATAGACATGAATAAAATCATCGACTTGACAATGCCCATTTATGAAGGAATGCCTCAGCATCCTTCTCACGGAAGGACACCGATGTTTCTGACAGGCACGAGGACCCATGACGTGTGGAGGTCGTTTAGCCGGAAAAATTACTATAACGAAGAGGATCTGGTGTCGTTTCAAAATGAGAACATCATCGTCTGCGGACACACAGGCACGCACATGGATTCCTGCTTTCACGGAGATCCTGAATCGCCGTACACCATCGACAAAATGCCGATTGAATGCGGCTTTGGCGACGCGATCTGGCTTGACGTCTCGCATCGCTTCGGGCCGAAAGCGCGAATTACCGCCAAAGATCTGAAGGAAGCGGAAGCGAAAACGGGGACATCCGTCCGCAAAGGAGATATCGTGCTCATTTTTACAGGCTGGTCGGCGATCCAGGACCCGGCGAGCTATGCCCTCGACCATATGGGCTTATCG
This sequence comes from Brevibacillus centrosporus, assembly GCF_046622605.1. Classification (NCBI taxonomy): domain Bacteria; kingdom Bacillati; phylum Bacillota; class Bacilli; order Caryophanales; family Paenibacillaceae; genus Brevibacillus; species Brevibacillus centrosporus. Next base: position 2,658,007 of record NZ_CP176856.1, read on the forward strand.
ATTGATGCTGGAGAATGGCTGCGTGAAAAACAAGTGAAAACGGTGGGAATCGATACGTGCAATGTGGATGCGCCAGGCGAGCTGACGCTGCCTGTTCACATGAACTTTTTGCGTCCGCGTAGTCTCGGGTTAGGCAATGATGCGTTTATTGCCATCATTGAGAATCTGGTCAATATCAACCGGATTCCCAAGTCCCGTTTTTTGTTTTCGGGAGCGCCGATTCCGTATTTGGGTGGTACAGGCGGGCAAGTTCGGGCGTTGGCAATTGTTGACTAAGGAGGAAGCAGCATGGCGAGACTTACCAATTTCTTTACTGTACTGATGAGAAAGTATTTGCCCGATCCTTTTGTTTTTGCCATAGGATTGACGCTATTGGCTGTTCTGCTGGCGGTACTGGTAGAAGGGCAAAATATCGTGGCTACGGCAGCAGACTGGGGAAAAGGTTTTTGGAATTTGCTCGCTTTTACAACACAGGTTGCTGTGATGCTCGCGATGGGATACGTTTTGGCGAGAGCGCCGATTGTGGACAGGCTGCTGGATCGGCTCGTCAATCTGGTGCACACGCCGAGAACAGCGATCATCGCAGCCACATTGGTGGGCGCGATCGGCAGCTATCTGAACTGGGCTTTTGGGCTTGTGATTGGAGGAATCGTAGCGACCAAGCTAGCGTCCAAAGTAAAAGGTGTCCATTATCCGTTGATTATCGCCGCTGCGTATAGCGGCTTTAGCCTATACGGGATGGGGCTTTCGTCCAGCGTGCCCGTTCTCGTATCGACTCCTGGCCATCCGCTGGAAAAGGCTATGGGCGTCGTGCCGTTGAGCGATACGATTTTTGCCTGGCCGATGGTGATTACAACTGTCGTGACGATCGTAACACTACCTCTGCTGAATGCCTGGCTTCACCCGAAAAAGAAGGAAGAGGTAATCGAGTACAAGCTGGAGGCGAGTGCCCAACGGGAAGCAGCGGCAGGAGTCGAGCTGACCCTTCAGCAAGAGAACGTCACGCTGGCTACGAAGCTGAACAACAGCCGCATCCTTAGCCTGCTCATCGGTTTGCTGGGATTCACCTACATCATTTATCATTTCGCCACAGGCGGCTCGCTGGACTTTAACATTATCAATTTTATCATCCTCTTTGGCGGGATTTTGCTGCTCGGGACGCCTGCTAACTACGTGACTCAGCTGAACGAAGGGATCAAAACGGTCTCAGGTATCCTCCTGCAATATCCGTTTTATGCGGGAATCATGGCCATCATGGCCGGATCTGGCCTGGTAGACACCATTTCTGCTATTTTCGTGAAACTGTCTGATGCTTCCACGTTGCCGCTGTGGGGGCTGTGGAGTTCGTACATCATCAACTTCTTCGCGCCGTCTGGGGGAGGTCACTGGGTGGTGCAAGGCCCTTTCATGATTGAAGCAGCCAAACAGCTGGGGGCGCCCTTCAATCAGGTCTCCATGTCTGTCATGCTGGGGAACGCTTGGAATGATTTGATCCAACCGTTCTGGATCCTTCCCGTGCTGGCAATTTCCAACCTGAAATTGAAAGACATCATGGGCTATCTGGTCATCATGATGCTGTGGGTGGGGGTTATTTTCAGTGCAGGGGTGCTGCTCTGGGGATAACTGGGATAGCGCGCACGCGAAAAAAAGCAGGAAATGTCGAACTTCATCGCGAATATAATCTTTCGCCGTTCCCGATCGCTTGAATACGTCCCCCCAATTTTTGGCGACAATGGGGAGAGAAGGAGTGATGAGCGTGGAACAACTGCTTCAATTGGCGAAAGATTATTGGCCGGTTGCGCTTTGCATCATCGTGGTGGTCATGGCAGCTCAGTGGATGCTGCGCAGTCTGTTTCGGATTATTTCGCTGCTTGTGGTGATTGGGGTCGTTCTGGTCCTCTTCTTCCAATTCAGTCCTGAAGAAGTGATACAGATGGGGCGTCAGGCAGTTTCCGCTACGCAGGAAGTCGTTGACAAAACGATCAAGCCTGTGCTGGATGGGGAACTGAAGGATGCGGACATTGATTTTCAGCCGGATGGCACCTACGAAGTAAGGACAGCGAGTATTCGGATTGTTGGGAAAAGAGGCGAGTCGAAAGCCACCGTCTATTACAAAGACGAGAAATGGGAAGTCGACATCGGTCAGCTAGGCAAAATGTTTGAGGATCGACTGGGAAAAGCGGAACAAGAAGGAACGGCTTTGTAGCAGCTGAAAAACAAAAGGAAGACGCAGCCTCCTGTGAGAGAGCTGCGTCTTTTTGCATGTATCGCTACTCCTATGATTCCATTTGCGGTGGAATGCGCAGGCGGGTTGCTTGCTCATAGGCATACGCCATACGAAGTAATGCCGGCTCGGAGAAGGCAAGGCCGGTGAACATGATTCCGAACGGTTTTCCTGCGGAGGTGTAGCCCGACGGTACCGTTACAGAAGGATAGCCTGCGCGTGCTGCAATTCCGTATCCTTCGCTGCCTGGGAAGAGGATACAATCCAGGTTGTGCTCAGTCAACACGGCATTGATTCCTTTGTCCTGCGACATTTCCAGATCGTAGGCCCGCTGGTTCAGATAGGCAGCTTCCGTCAAGGTTCCACTCGTCTCATTGGCTCGCTCCAGCAAAACTTGCCCGAATCGCAGCGCTCGTTCCTCATGCTCACGGTTAAAGGCAATGACATCTGACAGCGTTCGAATAGGGTAAGAAGCGGGCAACGTTTTCAGGTAGGCGTTTACACCGGATTTGAATTCATGCAGGAGCACACTCGGCCCCCATTCCGCGTTTTCGGCTGGGATAGTTACGGCATCGATGACAGTAGCACCAGCTTGCCGCAAATGGTTGATGGCATCCTCGTACAATTTCTTTTCCTCATCATCGTACCTGTCCAAAAAGAAGGAGCGGATGATCCCGATACGAGCGCCCTGTAAGCCATTCACATCAAGGAAAGGCTGATAGTCCGCATGGGAGAGGCCGAGACTTTTGCCTGTTACAGGATCTTGTTCGTCTACACCTGTGAGGGCGCCGAGTAAAATGGCCGCATCTTCCACCGTGCGAGCCATGGGGCCGGCAGTATCCTGACTTGTTGAAATAGGGATGATTCCTCTTCGGCTGATGAGTCCTACAGTCGGTTTGATGCCGACCAGTGAGTTTTTGACAGAAGGGTGCAGGATGGAGCCGGATGTTTCCGTCCCGACTGAAACAACAGCAAAGCCGGAAGCGATCGCAGAACCAGAGCCTGAGCTGGACCCCCCGACGTCCAGCTGACCAGGGCCATATGGATTCAAGACTTGTCCGCCGCGAGAGCTGTAGCCGTTTGTCATATTCTCCGTCATGTAGTTGGCCCACTCGGTCAAGTTCGTTTTCCCCAAAAGCACAGCCCCTGCCTCGCGTAGGCGAGCGGCAACGGACGAATCAGCAGCAGCATAGGAATCTGCTAGGGCGAGTGAGCCTGCCGTTGTGTGCATGGAATCGCCGGTTGCGATGTTGTCCTTAATCAAGACAGGAATACCGTGAAGTGGGCCGCGGCTGCCTTTTTCCACCCGCTCCCGATCGAGAGCTTCTGCAATATGGAGGGCATCCGGATTGATTTCACTGATCGCATTGACGGCGATTCCTTGCTTGTCGTATTGGGCGATTCTCTTTAAAAACAGGAGGGTCATTTCCCGAGAAGTGGTCGTTCCTGCTTCCATTGCTTGTTGCCATTCCCGTATCGTAGACTCATGGCTAAGCTCCATTTTTTTCACCTTTTTCATTCAGTTTTGACAGTTTCTATTTTACTAAAGAAGAAGAGGATTGTAACGATTTTCAGGGTAAGAGAAGAGGTATAAAAAAAGCTGACTCCGAAAAGGAATCAGCTGGGTGTACACTTCTATTTATTTACTTACTCCGGCAGCCTCGAGCTTCGCTTTTTCTTCCGCTTCCACGAAACGGTTGCGAGGATGCTCACGGCATTCATCCGAGCAAGAACGCTTGTAGGTTTGCTCGCACTCAGGGCAGCAGAAATGCTGTTTGTTGCAGAATGGGTTCGCGCAGTTTACATAGCGGTCTTCCACCTTGCCGCAGTAGTAGCAGCGTGCGATGACAACATCTTCTTCCGTGTGGTTGATCGGCACGGAAATGCGCTCGTCAAACACGTAGCACTTGCCATCCCACAGGCGACCTTGAACTTCCGGATCCTTCCCGTAAGTGACAATTCCGCCGTGAAGCTGATACACATTTTCAAAGCCTTGATCCAGCAGCACACCTGTTAGCTTTTCGCAACGAATACCGCCAGTGCAGTAGGTCAGTACTTTTTTGTCCTTGAATTGGCTCATGTTATCGCGGATCCACTCAGGGAATTCACGGGAGGAATCCACCTCAGGGCGAATCGCGCCACGGAAATGACCGAGATCATACTCGTAGTAGTTGCGGCCATCGAGGACAACTACGTCATCTTGCTGCAGCATTTCGTAAAACTCTTTTGGGCTGAGGTACTTCCCTGTCTTCTCGTTAGGATCTACGTCATTTTCCAGACGCCAGGTAACGAGCTCTTTCTTTGGACGGACGAAGATTTTTTTGAAGGCATGCTCATCCGACTCATCTATTTTAAACCACATATCCGCGAAGCGCGGGTCTTTGCGTACGTATTCCATGTAAGCTTCTGTTTGTTCAATGGTACCGGAAACCGTTCCGTTAATTCCTTCCGGAGCGACGATAATCCGTCCCAAGAGGCCGTTGTCTTTGCAGAACTGCAAATGCTCGGCAGCGTACTCCTCGTAATTTTCAATCGGAGTATACTTGTAATACAGGAGAATGCGATATGGTTTTTGTACTTGCAAGGTACAATCCACCTTTCTTTAGCGATATTAATTTTTTTGATACAACGGAGAGTATACCACACCGAATGTGAAAATGCGTAGAAAAAGACAGGGATTTGTGAGCTTTCTATGAAAAAAATGTGTGGAAAAGCTGCCTTGCTGGGAGAAGAGCCTTCTTGTACACTATGAGAGGATCATAGGTAGAGAAAAAGGAGAGACGAATCATGATGGTAACAGGTGAACGCGTAACCGCACAGGTAAAAATAAAGAAGCTTCATCCCGATGCAGTCATCCCGCAGTATGCACGCGCAATGGATGCGGGCTTTGACTTGGTGGCAGTAGAGGATGTCTTGGTTGCACCGGGCGAATCAGTGAAGGTACCGACTGGTTTGGCATTTGCCTTGCCAGAAGGTTTTGAGCTGCAGGTACGTCCCCGTTCGGGAATCAGTGCAAAAACAAAGCTGCGCCTATCCAATGCGCCAGGAACGATCGATGCCGGTTATCGCGGGGAAGTGGCCATTCTCGTTGACAATACAAGGGAAGCTAGCCGAACGTACAAAAACGTTTGTCTGGATGCTAGCGAAAAAGAAGTCACTGTAGATCAAGAAGTGGACACGCATAGCTATTTGATCAAAAAAGGGGACCGACTCGCTCAAGGTGTGATCGCGATTGTTCCGGTTGCCCAGTTTGAACTCGTTGACGAGCTCGATGAGACCGAGCGTGGTACAGGCGGCTTTGGAAGCAGCGGCATCAAAGGCTAGGCGTGCCTTTTAACTCAATCAGCATGACAAAAGCCCCTTACCGATGTAAGGGGCTTTCCTGTTTCGCCGGTTAAACTTTCGCTGTCAAAAATTGATTGATCCGCAGCAGGTCTTCTTCGGACAGGGATCGCCCATCCTCTTTGACAAAAACACAGGTGCCATATACCCAATCCAGATACCCCTCTGAGGTGACTGGAAAATTATTGGCTTTCACTCCGCGTGCATCTTCATTGACGACCAGGGAGATTCCGGCAAGACTGTCGTCTACTACGACTTCGATCTCACCTCCAACCAACTCCTGCAGCTCGTCCTGTCCGTTTACCTCGTAGGAAAAGGCTGCTTCGTGCGGGCGTTTGACGTACACGTGAATCATGCTCGACCACTCCTTTGACCTTCATCATACCCGAAAAGGACAAAAGGCGCGATAGCAACGGATTAGCCATTGGGCGTTGGTTATCCTAAAAGGGATCACGAATGAGGGGACATGGACATGAACCTGATGACAGGAAAATTGTATTGGCCGACAACACTTGCCGTGCCGCCACGATACCCAGAACTTTCGGAAGACTTGCTTTGCGATGTCGTGATCGTGGGCGGAGGGATTGCCGGAGGTCTATGCGCCCTTTATTTGATGAAGCACGATGTGGATGTCGTGTTAATAGAAAAAGGATGGATTGGGGAAGGAAGCAGCCGAGCCAACTTGGGGATGCTGCAATTCGCAAATGATAAATCGTTGACTTCCTGTATGCGCTCCTTTGGGGAGGAGAGAGGAAGGCGATTTTATCAATTATGCCGTCAAGCACTTGATCAGCTCGAGATCATCTCCCGTTCCTTGACGATTTTTCCTGATTTTCAACGCAAAGACAGCCTTTATTTTGCGAGTCAGCCGCAGGATATCGAGTCGCTTCGTACCGAGTACGAAAACCTGATCCAGCATGGATTCCCCGTCTCTTACTGGGGGCAGGAAGAGATCGAGAGCCATTTTTCCTTCTCCAAGCCCGCGGCCATTTATTCCAAGGGAGATGCGCAGATCAATCCATACAAGCTGACCGTGGGATTGATAGCCGATGCTGCTGCTCAAGGCATGCGGGTATACGAGCATACAGAGGTCGTCCATCAAAAAGAGGAAGCAGGAGATATGCTCATCCTGACAGGAAAGGGAAGCCGGATCCGGTGCAAACGGATTGTATTTGCCACCGGCTATGAAGCACAGGTCTTGAAACGCAACCCAAACGCAATCCGATCCAGCACCTCTGCGATTGTGACGAAGCCTGTCAAAAGCTTTCTCGGATGGCCGAAAGCCTGCCTAATCTGGGAGACAGCCCGACCCTACATGTACATACGGGCAAACGAGGAAGGACGCATCATCGTAGGAGGATTGGACGAGCCGAATACAGACCCCAAACATCGAGAAATGACAGTGCTGAGCAAGCGAGATCTGCTGCTTGACAAGGTACAGGCTTTATTTCCGCAGCTATCTCTGGAAGTGGAGTATTACTGGTCCGCTGCATTCGCTTCCACCCACGATGGCCTGCCTATGTTCGGGGAACAAGAAAACTACCCGAATTGCCTGTTTTCGCTTGGCTATGGGGGAAATGGCACTGTCTATTCAACGATTGGCGGGCAGATCATTGCCGATTTGATTGTGAAGGGAGAAAATGCAGACGCAGCCCTGTTCTCCTTTGATCGCCCGAAATTCGCTTCATCCGCCCCAAAGCCGAGCCATTTCTAACGGATTTCGTCAAGAGCGACAATCCGTTTTTTTGTGCTGGGCAAAAGAATCGGGGAAGGCAACGTTTTCTGGTACTTAGTTCCTAGGATCGGAAATAAGGTTAGAGTGTGACCGCGAAAGGAGGTGAAGATATGGCGGCTCGCTTTTTGAAAATCGCTACCATTTACTTTGTTCTAGCCATTATTTTAGGAATCGGTATGGGAATCACGCATGTTTTTGCCTATGCATCTGTCCACGCCCACCTGAATCTGGCGGGGTGGGTCACGCTTGCAATCATCGGACTGATTTACAAAGCTTATCCCCAAGCAGCTGGGAGCAGGCTTGCGAATTGGCATTTTTGGCTGCACAATCTCGGCCTGCCGGTTATGCAGGGATCCTTGTTCCTCATGATCCTAACGGGGACAGAATCCTTCGTTGTGGGGGCCATTATTGGTTCTTTGGTACTCGGGATAGGCATTCTGCTTTTTGCGATCAACGTATGGAAGCATGTCACGGAATAGGTGCTTCTATCACCAAGCAGCGCGAGCTTTCGGATGGGAACCCGAGTGCACGCGCTGTTTGGGTTGGGGAGGGGACGGTGAATAGAAGGAGTTGGAATGAGTCAAGATAGGTCTATCTTTTCTCGCGGGGAGGGGGTAGGTCTATGCAAAAGAGCATGCACAAAAAAAGATGTATCGTGCCCTCCAAACAATGGTACACAGCTCTTCTTACGACCATTTCGCAAGCCTTCCAATTGAAAAAGAACCCGCTTCCGTGGGGCAGGGTGATCGGCGCTGGTATTTGCTCCGGAATCCCCGTATTGCTTGGATTGCTAGCGGGAAATCTGCCCTACGGGATGCTCGCCGGGATCGGCAGCTTTACATATTTGTACGTATTCAATATTCCTTACGCCCAACGTGCAAAAAGACTGTTGTTTGTCATGCTCGGATTCGCCTTTTCTGTCGGCTTGGGGACGTTGGTGGCTCCCCACCCCTTGGCGGCAGCGATTACAGTGGGATGGATCGGCGCCGTTGCAACCTTTATCTTTGGAGCATACAAAGTAGCGGGACCTGCTGCTATTTTTTTTGTCTTGGGCTTCTCCCTTGCAACCGGAATGCCGATTGACCAGTCGGCAGCTCCGCTTCGGGCAGGGCTGGTCTTGCTTGGGGGAGCCTTGGCTTGGGTGATGGGCATGAGTGGTTGGCTCCGCAATCCACATGGACCGGAGACTACCGCGATGAAAAAGGTTTATTTGGAGCTCGCCAAATTTATGGACTCAGTAGGCAGTGCAGAGGCACAAGAGGAGAGGCAAAAACTGGTACTGTTACTCAAATCAGCTGAGGAAACGTTGTATGCTGGGCACGTCTCCTGGCAGCAATCCGGTGAATACCTGCGTCTTCATTCCTTGAATGATCAGGCCAATGCCATTTTCCTTGACATCCTTGCCCATATGGATCAATCGAAGGACAGGCTCCCCACGCATTTGGGACGGTCTGTACGAGCGATAGCATCTGCACTGGGGGAAAAGAAAAAAGGCAGCAGCAAGAGGAGAAGCAGCGAGAAGAGCCATATGAGCAAAGCGAGGTGACAGAACGTCTGCAGGCCAGTATCCGTGAGGCGTTGGCGGTGCTGGAGGCACCTGTCGCCGCTCTGGAGCAAGAGAGGATCGGGAGGCGGCCATCCTTTTGGGTGGTGCTTGGCGGTTCATTTGATAAGAATTCGATTGTGTTTCTCACATCGGTTCGCTTTGGACTAATATTAGCAGTCGCAGCGATTCTCGCCTATTCCTTTGAGCTGAACCGATCGTATTGGGTGACGTTAACCTGTGCAGCGGTGATGTCCGGTTCGACGATTATTGCCACATTTCATCGTGCGATTCAACGGTCGATCGGTACAGTCGTCGGAATTCTAGTGGCTATCATCGTTTTGGCTGCGCATCCACACGGACTTCTCATCGCCGTATTCATCATGCTTCTGACCGCATTGACGGAGCTGTCAATCGTCCTCAACTACGGGCTTGCTGCCTTCTTTCTTACACCAAATGCCTTGCTTTTGGCAGAGAGTATGGGACAGCAACAAAGCCTCTCGTTTTATGCTTCGGCACGGCTCATCGATGTGCTTTTGGGCTGTGCGATTGGACTTGTTGGGACCTTGCTTATCGGGAGGCGCCAGGCATCAGCATTACTGCCGCACTATATCGCTAAAACGATTCGCAGCCAGCAGCAATATTTGTTAACGCTTTTTTCCGAGCAGAAAAATCATTCCGATCTCAGAGCGTCGATGGAACGAAGAAAAATGCAGACGAACCTGAGCAATTTGCGGATTGTTTATACGACAGCAACAGGAGAAATCCCCAGTGATAAAACGAAGCTGGAATTTCTCTGGCCTGTCATTTTCTCCATCGAGCAGATCGGCTACCTGCTCGAATCCTGTTTGAAATCGGCTCAGTGCCCCATTCTCCCGGACCAAACGCTATCACAGCTTTTGCTCGTCTTTGAGAACATGGCGAAATCAGCGGAGAGACAAACCTCTTTCGCTAAAAAAACGATCCCGCTAATCAGTGGATTCCCACAGCTGGAAAGGGAAATTCGAGAATTGCAGGACGCGCTGATCATGAGTACCAAAGCTTAACTACGAAGAGCTCCTTCGCTTGCGGAGGAGTTTTTTTGCACTTTTGCACTCGACTTGCTCCTGTCCCCGGAATGCGCCTAATTTTCTTCCCTAGGCAAATGCCACCCGAACTTTGCCTAGGGCTTCGGCATAATGTACATGGAAATATGATTGACAGGAAGAAAAAGGCAGGTATAATTCTTAATAACTAAGTATTCCGATTAAAATAGTATAGATTAAAGAGGAGTGAAAAAACCTACATGAGCAAAGCAATCAGTCCCATCCAGAAGTGGTGGAAACGAGCAGGATTTATTTTATTGGCAGCTGCCATTGGTGGGTGCTCGTCAACAGCTCCGACGGGAGGAGAAACCAAAACCACGGATGCGGCTGCTGCTCCTGCGGTTGAGCTGTTGAATGTTTCTTACGATCCGACCCGCGAATTTTACCAGGATGTGAATACGGAGTTCGCAGCGGAATGGAAACAGAAAACGGGTCAGACAGTCACCATCAAGCAATCTCACGGCGGTTCTGGTAAGCAATCCCGCTCTGTTATCGATGGACTGGAAGCCGACGTTGTCACACTCGCACTCGCCTACGACATCGATGCGATCGCAGAGAGAGGCTTGATTCCGAATGACTGGCAACAGAAGCTTCCTGACAACAGCTCTCCTTATACATCGACGATTGTTTTTCTCGTGCGAAAAGGAAATCCGAAGCAGATCAAAGATTGGGATGATTTGATCAAGCCGGGCATTTCCGTCATCACTCCGAATCCAAAGACCTCTGGGGGAGCACGCTGGAACTATTTGGCTGCCTGGGGATATGCTTTGGAAAAGAATAACCATGACGAGGCAAAAGCCAAGGAATTTGTGACAAACCTCTTTAAAAATGTTCCCGTTTTGGACTCTGGTGCACGTGGTTCGACCACGACCTTTGTGGAACGCGGGATCGGGGATGTACTGATCGCATGGGAAAATGAAGCGTATCTCGCTGTAAACGAGCTGGGCAAAGACAAGTTTGAGATTATTAATCCGTCGCTGAGCATTCTCGCAGAGCCACCTGTAACTGTGGTCGACAAATATACCGACAAACACAAGACAAGAGAAGTGGCTGATGCGTATCTGCAATTCCTGTACACCAAAAAAGGGCAGGAGCTTGCAGCCAAACACTATTACCGACCACGTGACAAAGAAGTGCTTAAGGCACATACCCCTGCATTTCCAGAGATCAAGCTGTACACCATCGACGAATGGTTCGGTGGATGGACAAAAGCCCAAAAGGATCATTTCTCGGATCAAGGCATCTTCGACCAAATCTACAAGCCTTAATCATCTAAACCATCAGAGGAGTTATCTCCATGAGAAAATCATTACGCAACAGAGGGTTTTTGCCTGGCTTTGGAATGACGATGGGCTATACGATCGTCTACCTTAGTTTGCTGGTGTTGATCCCTCTGTCTGTATTGTTTTTAAAGGCGACGACCATGAGCTGGGAACATTTTGTTGGCACGATCCTCGATAGCAGGGTGCTTGCTTCTATTCGTGTAAGCATCCTGACTTCTTTCTTCGCTGCCTGTGTAAATGCTGTGTTTGGCGTATTGGTAGCCTGGGTTCTGGCACGCTATCAGTTTTTCGGAAAACGAATCATCGATGGGATTGTAGACCTGCCTTTTGCCTTGCCTACGGCGGTCGGCGGGATCGCGCTGACTTCAATTTATGCGGAAAACGGCTGGATCGGACAGTATTTGGCGGAGTGGGGGATAAAGGTTGCGTACACTCCCTTGGGCATTTGGGTAGCCTTGACCTTCATTGGGCTGCCGTTTGTGGTGCGTACCGTCCAGCCGGTTCTCCAAGACTGGGACCTCCAGATGGAGGAGGCCGCAGCGACCTTGGGAGCGAGCCGCTTGCGTACCTTTGTGCGTGTGATCCTGCCGCATCTGATGCCCGCCATTCTCACCGGCTTTGCGCTTGCTTTTGCCCGTGCGCTCGGAGAATACGGCTCGGTCGTCTTTATTTCCGGCAATATGCCATTAAAGACGGAGATTGTTCCTTTGCTGATCATGACCAAGCTGGAGCAATTTGATTACGCAGGGGCAACGGCGATTGCAGCGGTGATGCTGATCGCTTCCTTCGTGATGCTGCTCATCATCAACTACCTGCAGTGGAGAATCAACAAATTTGACGCCGCACGATAGGAGGTGCAAATTTTGAAGCATTTGACCGAGCCGCGTTACATTCGCTGGCTGCTGACTGGGATAGCCTTTATATTTCTCGCCTTGTTTCTGATATTGCCGTTGATCGCCGTATTTACAGAAGCATTCAAGCAGGGAGCCCAAGTTTTCCTGGATTCCATAGCGGAGCCTGAGACACTTTCTGCCGTTAAGCTGACGCTGTTCGTGGCTGCCATCAGCGTCCCGCTCAATGTCGTCTTTGGCATAGCGGCGGCATGGGCCATTGCCAAATTTTCCTTTCCTGGAAAAAACGTGCTGCTGACGCTCATTGATCTTCCTTTCGCTGTTTCCCCCGTTATTGCGGGTCTGATCTTTGTGCTCTTGTTCGGGAGTCAGGGCGTACTCGGCCCATTGCTTGAAGTGTACGACATCAAGATCATTTTTGCCGTACCGGGGATTGTACTGGCGACCACCTTCGTGACGTTTCCTTTTGTTGCCCGCGAGCTGATTCCAATCATGGAAGCGCAAGGAAAGGATGAGGAGGAAGCAGCTGTCTCGCTTGGAGCTAGCGGTTTTAAAACCTTCCTCCGCGTGACGCTGCCCAATGTGAAGTGGGGCCTTTTGTACGGCGTCATATTGTGCAATGCCCGTGCGATGGGAGAGTTCGGAGCAGTATCGGTCGTGTCGGGACATATTCGGGGCATGACGAATACGCTCCCTCTGCATGTTGAAATTTTGTACAACGAATATCAGTTTGCGGCTTCCTTTGCCGTAGCCACACTTCTCGCCGTGCTGGCACTCGTGACGCTAATCGTCAAAAGCCTGATTGAGTGGAGGACTGAGCGACAGCACGCCACCGAGGAAGAGCATTATCACTACGAGGGGTCAGGAGAGAGGGCCGTATGAGCATAGAGGTTGTCAACATTACCAAATCCTATAAGAACTTTACGGCATTGAAGGATGTCAGCCTGCAAATACCCGAGGGTGAGCTGGTGGCTCTGCTCGGTCCTTCCGGGTCAGGAAAAACGACATTGCTTCGACTGATTGCCGGATTGGAACAGCCGGAGCAAGGCAGCATTCTCTTCAATGGCGAGGACAACACAGATCGGGATGTGCGGGAACGGAGAGTCGGCTTTGTGTTTCAGCATTACGCTTTGTTTCGGCACATGAACATCTTTGACAACATCGCGTTTGGCTTGACAGTCCGTTCGCGCAAGACACGGCCGAGCAAGCAAGAAATTCACGAGCGCGTCCATTCCTTGCTCAAGCTGGTCCAACTGGAAGGATTGGCACATCGCTATCCGTCTCAACTGTCTGGAGGACAGCGGCAGCGGGTGGCATTGGCGCGTGCACTCGCGGTAGAGCCCAAATTCCTGCTGCTCGACGAACCGTTCGGTGCCTTGGACACAAAGGTCAGGCAGGAATTGAGACGATGGCTGCGTCATTTGCATGGAAAGCTCGGACTGACCATTCTGTTCGTCACGCACGATCAGGAGGAAGCGATGGAGCTGGCTGATCAGGTAGTGGTCATGAATGAGGGGAGAATCGAGCAGGTAGGGCCGCCTGAAGAAATCTACAACTATCCGGCAAACCCGTTTGTCTACAGCTTCCTGGGACGAGTGAATTTGTTTCGGGGAAGAATCCAGAATGGCATCGTGAAGCTGGGAGAAGCAGAATTCGAGACGGACAGTGTACAACAGCCAGGCGAATACCCTGCCATTGGCTATATGCGGCCACACGATGTAGAGGTCTCCCTGACACCGAAGTGGGAGCAGTCAGTGCAAGCACAAATCCGGCATATTTCCCCGCTCGGTCCGATTGTCCGTCTGGATTTGAAAAGACTCGATACAGAAGAAGTGTTCGAAGCAGAGCTGACTCGTCAACGTTTTACAGAGCTTGGGCTCGCAGAAAAAGCAATCGTCTACGTAACCTTGCACAATCTGTCGTTTTACGTAGATTCCCAACCTGCTCAAGCACCGTCGCCGGCCTTTATCCCGCTGCAGGCGAGTATATAGAAAAGAGAGAACCGGACTGCTTGTGTGCAATCCGGTTCTTCCTGTGTCGATGGCTTGTGTTATTCGCCGCGCTGCTTGGACTGGGTCTGTTCTTTTCCAAGGGTGTTGGATGAACGGGTTTGAGAAGGGTTTTCCTTGTTGCCCATTTCATTTTTCACGCCATTTTTCTTGGACATATTCCTTACCTCTTTCTTGCTGGATTGGAAGTTCTGTGCTAGCTTTCCCTTGTTTGCTTCCTTCTATTGATAAAATGCTCCGCGATTTTTGCATTATCCGGTCAACTCTGGTAAGATAAGTGTTTGAACGATTCAAAAAAGGCAGGTATTGCGACGATGATAAGCACTCAGAACGTGACGCTGCGCTACGGCAAACGCGCACTGTTTGAAGATGTATCCATTAAGTTTACCCCAGGTAACTGTTACGGCCTCATCGGCGCGAACGGTGCGGGTAAGTCCACCTTTGTCAAAATTCTCTCCGGAGAGATTGACCCTACCAGTGGACATGTCTCTGTAACTCCAGGCGAACGGATTGCAGTATTGAAACAAAATCACTTTGAGTTTGACGAATTTGAAGTGCTGAAGACGGTAATCATGGGTCACAAGCGACTCTATGAAATCATGGAAGAGAAAACAGCACTGTACATGAAAGAGGACTTCTCTGAAGCCGATGGTAACCGCGCTTCCCAGCTGGAAGGGGAGTTCGAGGAGCTCAACGGTTGGATGGCGGAAGCGGATGCAGCGAGCCTGTTGATCGGTCTGGGCATTTCGACAGATCTGCACGACAAGCTGATGAAGGATCTGTCTGGTACGGAAAAAGTACGTGTGCTCCTGGCGCAAGCTCTGTTCGGAAACCCACATGTCCTCCTGCTTGACGAGCCGACGAACCACTTGGACATCGAGTCGATTCGCTGGCTGGAAAACTTCCTAGCTGACTACGAAAACACAGTAATCGTCGTTTCCCATGACCGTCACTTCCTGAATAAAGTGTGCACGCACATCGCCGATATCGACTTCGGCAAGATTCAAATGTACGTGGGTAACTACGATTTCTGGTACGAGTCCAGCCAATTGGCATTGAAAATGGTTCGTGATCAGAATAAGAAAAAAGAAGAAAAGATGAAGGAGCTGCAAGAGTTTATCGCGCGTTTCTCCGCCAATGCTTCCAAGTCCAAGCAGGCGACGTCGCGTAAAAAGCTGTTGGAGAAAATTACACTGGAAGACATCCGTCCGTCCAGCCGTAAGTATCCATTCATCAACTTCAAGCCTGAGCGTGAAGCGGGCAAAAACCTGCTGCAAATCGAAGGCTTGAGCAAAACGATTGAAGGCGAAAAGCTGTTTGACAAGCTGCACCTTGCGATCAACAAAGGAGATAAAGTTGCATTTGTCGGACCAAATGAGCTGGCAAAAACGACCTTCTTCCAAGTGCTGATGGGCGAGATTCAGCCAGACAGCGGTACGTTCGAATGGGGCGTTACGACCTCCCAGGCTTATTTCCCTAAAGACAATGCCGAGTATTTCCAGACGGATCTCAACCTGGTTGACTGGCTCCGTCAATACTCCAAAGAGCAAGACGAAACCTTTATCCGCGGGTTCCTGGGACGCATGCTGTTCTCCGGGGATGAAGCGCTGAAAAAGGCAAACGTATTGTCCGGGGGAGAAAAAGTTCGTTGCATGCTGTCCAAAATGATGCTGGCTAGCGCCAACGTCCTCATCATGGATGAACCGACGAACCACTTGGACCTCGAGTCCATTACCGCACTGAACAACGGATTGATCGATTTCGATGGCACACTGCTGTTCGTATCTCATGACCATCAGTTCGTACAGACCATTGCGAATCGCATTATCGAATTCACGCCAAAAGGCATCATCGACAAAATGATGACCTACGATGAATACCTCGAGAGCGACGAAATCAATCGTTTGCGCGAAGAGCATTACGCATAAGCTGCCATTTCGTTAGGAGCGGACTCTGCCAGGTTTGTGGCGGAGTCTTTGCTGCGCTTGGCCCAAAAAGCCCTCTACCATTTGATAGTATCCCCTTTAAGTAGACAGTAATTAGAAAGCCCTTTACTGTTTAACTTGGAGGGGAATTTTTATGGGCCAAATAAAAAAGAGCTACTCCCTTGAATTCAAACACCATGTAGTGGAAAAATTTGAACAAGGGGCTACATATAACGAGATTAATAAAACACCAAATAACGAATACGCACGGTCCATGATAAGCGATCCTTGGGACACATTGCGGTTTAAGAGAAGACCACTACATGTTAGGATCTTGAATGCTACTGAGTTAGTAAAAAACCACCATACATATCAACAGTCCAAATATTACCGTAATCTAGCCATTGTTTTATGTCCACTCTATATAACCATCTGTCCTTTGTTATAACTAGTATGTGGCGATCATGTCCGCTCTTATTGATTGTTTGGAAAGATTCGATTTCTTTTTGCAAATATTGTGCGAAAAAATTTCCGAGTACTTTTTTATAATCTTTCCGATCTGATTCATCCTGTAATTCTATAAGCTTTTCTATCTCGAACTCCTCACCAGAATTAAAGTCATGAATCATGGAATATTGATCTACAAGTTTATCCCGATCAATAGCAGAATTAACATTCATTGAATTAAAGCGATCAACGGTTTCACAACCAAATAAAAATAGGAATACTAGACAAGAAGTTGGTAATTTCATTAATCCCCACCCTTTTCTAACTATTGCCATTTCACATCTAAACATAACATAAATTGGGTGTTTTTACCAAAATCATTATCGATAAAAAGTAATTCAACTAACAGGCTCGATAGTTTAATAAAAACAGCGGTGAGCTTAAGACTTTATTATCAGGTCTTAAGTCGCCGCTGTTTCATGTATTGGTCATAGTCTAAAACTCAATTTTCAACGAACACCTAAACGAGGGCTTGTTTCAAACTGTCTACTTGACAGGGGTAAGACCAATTTACGGTTGAGGGCTTCTTTTCTATGTACGTCGTACGCCGTTTAGGTTGGTGTTTCCTCAATGAATTCTAGCTTGTGCAAAAAAGCTTCTTTGCTCGTAAAAATGAGCCGTTCTTTTCGTGGAGCCGTAAAGTAAACCACGATGTGCTCTGCATCGACATATTCCACAATGCCACGCTTTTTCGGCCGCTCTCGTGTCTTCACCGGTTTGTTCAACCAATCATCCATCTTTTTTCCTCCTGCTCATCACATGCACCCATTATAGCAGACTTAAGAATGACGCCCAACGGCATGGACCGTCAAGGCGATCCGAAACAGCAGTTGGTCCTGTCCGCTTTCGGGATGAAGCCCTGTCAGATCGCGAATGAGCTGCAGACGATACTTGATCGTGTTTTTGTGTACAAAGAGACTTTTGGCTGCATCGACATGATTGCCATTCGCCTGAATAAAGACTTGCAGTGTTTGCAGCAGCTGCCCGTTTTTCTCAGCGTCGTATTGGACGATTTTACTGAGGCACTCCTCTGCGAGCACGCGGGCTTCTACGTTCGGCTGTTCGGCAAACAGGATGCGCTCCAGAGCGAGGTCCCGATAGGATTGCATACGCAGCGGGGAGTGATCGCCCATAGTATGCGTATGGCTGTTTGTATGAAACGCGGTACGCAAGCTGATCTGTGCTTCCCGATAGCTTTCCGAGATGCCTTCCCAGCCGAGGTGATGGCGACCGATGCCAATCGATATTGCTGGTATTACGTCGGTGGACAAGAGCGCTTGCTGCAACAAGGAGAAGATTTCGCTGTCCGCATGGCGGGCTTGCTGTTCAGCGAAGGGGACGAGCAGCAGAAGGTGATTGTTTCGATCGAGTCCTGATAAAATGCGATGGGGTGTTTTGGAGAAATACCTGTTGATCAGCTCGAGCAGCGAATGATTTTCCTGCCAGGAGGTCAAGGTCGTCAGGCTTGCCACATCGGCACGAAGTAATACGGCGAAATAGTGATCATCAAGCTCCCAGCCTACTTCTTGTGCCCTGCGAGTCACCACACTGCGAGGGCCGGCATGTCCGCTTACCAGCCATTGCAAAAAATCGTTGCGGAAGCGCTGATAGGTCTCATTCACCGTTTGCTGGCGCTGCATTTCGAGCGAGAGCAGTGCAGCACTTTGCTCGATGGCGACCTTTTCCCAGCTATGCAAATCGCGATGCAGGCCATCGATTAAAATGCCACCCTGTTTGTGTTGTCCGCATAGCAACCAGCGGAGGTAGGAGCCATTTTCCAGAGGTACAAGCGGTTGATTCATGATGGCAGGGGGAGCGGGGTGACCACATTGTCTCTCGATCCAGGCGATGTTCTGGGACAGCTCTGAAAAAGGGGATGTCCAGTTCCACCGATGGGATGGCGAATAAATGGTGACGGACGTGTTCAATGCTTCTTGCAGCAGCTTCGCGAGCTGGCAGACGGGGGCACCGATCGTCAGATGCCGATGAAACCGCTCGTAAATGGCATGGGTCTGCTCGAGCTCGGATCGCTGCTTGTCAACGATGTAGCGTACCACTGGGACGATTACGTCTGACCAAGCTTTTTCCATGGGAAAAGAGAGAATGGGCATCTGCTTCTGGGCTGCATGTTCGATGACAGCGAAAGGGAGGGACTCGATATAGCGCCCCAGTTTGATCGCGAGGCCGGGTGTTCCTACATCGGCTAGGGAATCGATGAGCTGGATCAGTCCTGCTTCAATCGTTTCCGTTTGCGAGAGAAAAGGAAAGCCGGTTGTCAGGACAAACTCTCCTTGGCGCAGCCAGCGATGGCCGTCAGGCGAGTCGAAAGAGGTAACGCCCAGCAGCTCTTTTTCCAAAAAGGCATCGCCAGCGAGGATTGCATTTTCGTCAAAGCCTCCGACTGCTATGAGTTCACGTACAGTGATCATTCCTATCCTCCTCTCGTTTCGTTCATTTATCGGAAATGGACAAAGGGAAGACCGTTTTTCTGGCAAATCGAACAAAGGAAAAGAGCGAATCTTTCGATAATCTTAGATTACATGTCCCAAGTGTCTAACAGCAATGGGACAAATCGTACAAAACAGGGGGATTTGCATGAAAGCTAGAGACTGGCTGGGCGTACTTCCGTTCGTAGGGATGCTGGGCGGCGTACCGTTTGTGAATCAAGTCGAACCATACGTGCTCGGAATGCCGTTTGTCCTGTTTTGGATCGTGCTGTGGGTCGTATTGACGTCCGTGATCATGGCGATCGTGAATCGGCTCGACCCTCGTACAAGAGAGGAGGAGCACCACGGATGAACAGTGCACTGATCATCATTTTTGCGGTTCTTCTTCTGGCGATTTATTCAGGCATCCGCGCACAAAAGGGAAAAGAAATGACCATGGAGCAGTGGACTGTAGGCGGAAGAGGCTTTGGTTCGATCTTCATTTTTCTGCTCGTGGCCGGTGAGATTTACACCACATTCACGTTCCTTGGCGGCAGTGGCTGGGCCTACTCCAAAGGAGCCCCCTCCTATTACGTTTTGTCCTACATTGCACTTGCCTACGTCATTTCCTACTGGCTCCTGCCGCCGATCTGGCGCTATGCCAAGCAGCACAGACTCGTCTCCCAATCGGATTTTTTTGTCAGCAAATACAACAGTCCCATTCTCGGCATTTTGGTCGCGGCCGTAGGGGTTATCGCGATCATCCCCTATTTGATCCTGCAGTTTAAGGGACTTGGCATCATCGTCTCCGAAGCTTCCTATGGATCCATTTCACCGGCGGCAGCGGTATGGATCGGTGTAATCGGCGTTACCATCTACGTCATGATCTCCGGTATCCATGGCTCCGCGTGGACGGCTGCTATCAAAGATATTCTGATCTTTTTTGTCGTGGTCTTCATGGGTCTGTACTTGCCTTTTCACTACTACGGTGGGATAAAACCCATGTTTGAAGCAGTGGAAGCGGCAAATCCCGGGTTCCTGACGTTCCCTGATGAAGGGCTGAGCGTCTCTTGGTACATTTCCACTGTGCTGGTGACGGTTTTTGGTTTTTACATGTGGCCCCACACTTTTGGTTCCGTTTTCTCCGCGAAGAACGAAAATGTATTTCGCAAAAATACGGTGATGCTTCCGCTGTATACGATCATGCTGCTGTTTGTTTTTTTCGTCGGCTTTACTGCGATTCTGCAAGTTCCTGGACTGAAAGGTGCAGATGGCGACCTGTCCCTTTTGCGGCTGTCTTTAAAGACCTTTGATCCGTGGATCGTCGGTGTGATTGGAGCGGCAGGACTCTTGACTGCACTCGTACCGGGATCGATGCTGCTCATGACCGCAGCCACACTGCTTGCGAAGAATGTATACAAAGTCATGGCCCCTACAGCTTCGGAGGCACGGGTAGCCAAGGTAGCGAAGCTGTTGGTGCCAGTCCTGTCTCTAATCTCTCTGTATTTTACGCTAAGCGGTGGGGATACCCTCGTGACGCTGCTGTTGATGGGGTACAGTCTGGTCACACAGCTGTTTCCCGCCTTGCTGTTTAGCCTTCATAGGCAGCCATGGGTCAATAAATACGGAGCCTTTGCCGGTATAACAGCCGGTGTGCTGACTGTAGCGTACGTGACGATTTCGAAAGTGACGATCGCCAGCGTATTTCCGAACTGGCCGGCTGTGATCCAGGATCTAAACATCGGAGTGATTGCTCTGTTGGTCAATATCATCGTCATGTTTGGTGTGACGTTCGTGACGCGCACGTTGCTCACAACTGGCCGTCATCCGGCGAATACGGAGGGGACCCCGACAGTTTGATCAAGCTGGCGAATACGAAGGGGACCCCGAAATCTGATCTTCCGACGATAAAAACGAGGCAGTGAAAAGGAGAGGTAAATAAATGGCAGATACTGTGTTTCTCAATGGACAAGTCATTACTGTGGCGCAAGACAATTCCGTGGCAGAAGCGGTCGCGGTACGTGGCAACCGGATTATAGCTGTCGGGACCAACGCCGAAGTGGAGTCCTATATCAGCCCCCGGACGAAGGTCATAGATTTGCAAGGGAAGAGCCTCCTGCCAGGCTTTATCGATGCTCACCTGCACATCACGATCTACGGTACGAACAAGCTCGGGGTAGATTGCAAGGCTCGTTCCATCGCTTCGATTAGCGACCTGCTGGAGGCTCTCAGGGACCAAGCACAAAAGACTCCAAAAGGCCAGTGGGTCAGAGCATGCGGCTTTGATGAGAGCCTCATGATCGAAAAACGCTATCCCACCCTAGCAGAGCTGGACGAAGTGTCGACAGAGCATCCGATTTTTGTCATGCGGACATGCGCACATCACTCCATTGCCAATTCCATGGCGATGGGAATCGCGGGATACGACCGGGATACACCTGATCCCCAAGGGGGAAGAATTGATCGGGATGCAGCCGGAGCATTGACAGGTTTTCTCGTTGAAACGGCGCATATGAAGATGTTTGAGCTCGCGGCCTTTACAGAAGAAGAGTACAAAGAAGGGCTGCGATTGGCCTCCGAGGATTTTGTCGCTCACGGCATCACGAGTGTGCATGACGCGGGCGGGTACGGGCCGGACAACTACAGGGCGATGCAAAAGGCAGTCCAAGCAGGGGACGTAAAGGTGAGGATTTACGCCATGATATGTGCGCTCAATCAATCGGAGGATTTCGTTCGCAAGATGATTGATGCGGGAATGGTGACCGGCACCGGAGATGAACGCTTTCGAATCGGGCCAGCGAAGGTCTTTACAGACGGGGCGAGCATTGCACCCACGATGGCGATGCGCGAACCTTTCGACAGCAGACCGGATGATTGCGGAATTCTCTACTACGAACAGGACGAGTTGAATACGATTTTAGGAGAGGCGCATGCGAAAGGTTTCCAGATCACAGCGCATGCGCAAGGGGACAAAGCGATTGAGATGCTGCTGAACTGCTTTGAGGCGGCGTTGGCAGCGCATCCGCGTGAAAATCACCGGCATCGGATTGAGCATGCAGGTGTATCAGCCCCGGACTTGATGGAAAGGATGGCTCGTTTGCAAGTTGTGCCGATCCCCAATCCCGCCTTTATTTACGACTACGGTGACTCCTATGTAACGAATATCGGGAAGCGGGCGGGGTATATGTTCCCTGCGCGTGATCAGATCGACCACGGCATCATCGCAGCTGGCGCATCTGACAGTCCGGTAACGAATTTTCATCCGTTAATCGGTATTCATGCGGCCGTCAACCGTTTGAGCAAAACGGGGCAAGAGGTCGGTGTCAATCAACGGGTCAGTGTGATGGAAGCGATCCGGATGTTTACCTGGAACGGAGCGTACGCCAGCTTTGAAGAGGGGGTGAAAGGAAGCGTTGAAGCAGGAAAATTAGCGGATCTGATCGTGCTGGATGATTGCATTCTCGATACGCCGAATGAGAAGATCAAGGACTTACGCGTGGAAATGACCATGATTGACGGAGAGCTTGTTTATCAAAAGCAAGACGAGGAGGTCATGCGGTCTTGAACGTAAAAGCGAGGACTCTCACCATAAATCAGGATCGGCTGCAAAAACGGATTCAGGAATTAGCCCAAATTGGGAAAATAGGCGAAACGGGTATTTGCCGTCTGGCGCTGTCTCCGGAAGATCGCGCTGGGGTAGACCTGGTTCGGAGCTGGATGGACGAAGCAGGAATGCAGACACGCATCGATGACTTTGGTAATTTGATCGGGCGGGTAAATGGGCGCAACTCAGACGCTCCGCTCCTGATGATCGGCTCACATATCGACTCTCAGCCGTACGGTGGGCAATATGATGGAGTCATAGGTGTGCTGGGAGCATTGGAAGTGGTACAGACCATGCGGGAGCAGTCTCTCGTCCCGGAACAGAGCATTGAGGTGATCGCGTTTTGCGATGAGGAAGGCTGCCGCTTCCAGAAAGGACTGTTCGGCTCTCGCGGCATTTTGAACCGGCTTGAGCCTGGTGAGCTTGAGCGAACCGACAAAAACGGCGTGACCCGCAGGCAAGCTCTGATCGAATTTGGTTGTGACCCTGATGCTTTGGAGGGCTCTGTTTACCCGGAAGGCAGCATTGGCGCTTTCTTGGAGCTGCACATTGAGCAAGGCCCGATCCTTGATCGCGCGGATGAAGCGGTGGGAATCGTGTCTGCCATTTCGGGTCCGCTGTGGTGGACGGTAGAATTGACAGGCTTTGCAGGTCACGCGGGCTCCGTGCCGATGAATATGCGGCAGGATGCACTGCTTGGTGCCGCCAAGGTCATCGTTGCGGTCAATGAACTGGCTAGGCTGGACCCTGCTGCACCGACAGTCGGTACCGTTGGTCATCTCGAGGTGTTCCCGGACTCGCGCAATATCATTCCGGAACGGGTGCGTTTCACAGTCGATCTGCGGGACATCGACCTGGAGCGTCGAAACGAGCGGGAACAAGCATTGCGGGAGGTGATCGAGCTGGCTGCGATGGAGGGGGGGCTGAAGTACACGATCACTGAAGATACAAACAGTGATCCGCGCTATTGTGCGAGCTGGATCAAAGACATCATACGCGAGGAAAGCAAAGCGATGGGGATTGAGCCGCGTGAGCTGATGAGCGGACCTTTCCATGACGCGCTGGCCCTTTCTTACGTATGTGACTACGGCATGATCTTCGTGCGCTGCAAAGACGGCATCAGCCATAATCCTCAGGAGTTTTCCACCTATGAGGATATCGCTCTTGGCACCGAGCTGCTGTACAAAACGGTATTGCGAATAATTTGAGAGCTTCTTGCCCATCTTAATCCGAGGTGGGCGATTTTTTTGTACACTCATAAGCGAGACATTATGGTAGCTTTTTGCTATATTTTAGTCATGTAGAAAAAGAAGGAGTGTAGTGGCATGAAAATGCGTGTTTCCGCTGTGCAGTATCATCTGCATACCATACATAGCTTCGACGAATTTGCCCATCAGGTCGAGCACTACGTGAAAAACGCACAGGAGTACGATACCGAATTCCTGCTGTTTCCTGAGCTGTTCACGACACAATTGATGTCCATTGGCGATGAACAAGGGAACGCCCTGCCGATCACAGCCCTGCCTTCCTTTACCGAGCAGTATGTGAGCCTGTTTCGTTCGCTAGCGGCGAAATATGAGATGTACCTCATCGGGGGAACCCATATTATCGAAGAAAACGGCAAGCTGTACAACACCGCTTTCCTCTTTTATCCCGATGGCCGCGTAGGTCAACAGAAGAAGATTCATATCACGCCTTGGGAAGTGAAAGGCTGGAATATGGGAGCGGGGGATTCCCTGCAAATTTTCGAAACGGACAAAGGCAAAGTCGCGATGATCATTTGCTACGACATCGAGTTTCCCGAGTGGGTCCGTATTGCGAAGGCCCGGGGAGCAGACGTCATTTTCTGCCCTTCCTGCACAGACGATCGTCACGCGTTCCACCGCGTTCGCTATACCAGCCATGCCCGCACGATCGAAAACCAGGTTTACGTCGTGCTGACAGGTACAGTCGGTTCCTTGCCGACAGTGGATTTCATGCGCGCCAACTTTGGTCAGGCAGCTATTTTGACACCAAATGATGTGCCTTTCCCGCCACGCGGCATTCTCGCGGAAGGCGAAATCAACAACGACATGCTCGTCACGGCTGATTTGGATATTCAACTGCTTTATGATGTTCGCGAAAAAGGCTCAGTCACGACTTGGCGGGATCGCCGTACGGACCTCTATACCGATTGGAATTGATGATCGCCAGCAGGAGGTAGCGGATGTATCGAAAAGAACTGTATGTCTTCGAAAAAGACAAGCCTCATGCGGCCGTTGTTCGCAACTATAGCGAGCAGGACTTTGCCGAGCTGATTCAGATACAGGCAGAGAGCTTTCCCCCGCCATTCCCATCTGAGCTGTGGTGGAATCGAGAGCAGCTGACGAACCACGTCACGCTATTTCCGGAAGGCGCCATTTGTGTCGAGGTGGATGGGGTCTTGGCAGGCTCAATGACCGGGCTGCTTGTAAAATTTGATCCTGCTCACCCGGAGCATAAATGGGAAGAGATCACGGATAATGGCTACATCCGAAACCACGATCCGCACGGCGATACGTTGTACATCGTCGATATTTGCATTCGTCCCAGTCATCGCAAGCTCGGTCTTGGACAGTTGATGATGCAGGCGATGTATGAGCTCGTCGTTCAGCGTGGTTTGCAACGTTTGCTCGGCGGTGGAAGAATGCCTGGATACGGCCGGCATGCGAGTGAGTGGACACCGCAAGAGTACGTGGAACGAGTCGTAGCCGGAGAGGTGAAGGACCCGGTTCTTACCTTTCTCATGCGTTGCGGACGCACACCTGTACAAGTGGTCCCCAACTACCTGGAGGACGAAGAATCAAGGAATTACGCTACTTTGATGGAATGGAAAAATCCGTTTCTTTCGTAGCGAAAGCCGTCAGCGGCCATCATTTTATTCTCATGAGAGTACTAGGAGGATATTTCATCTATGGAATTCGTACGTATTCAGCATATTGACAACCCGTTGTTCGCAAAAATGCACCGTTTGATGCAGGAAGTATTTCCGCCAGAAGAAGTGCTCGATTACGAGCTGTGGAGAGAGCCGCTTGAAGATCCAGACATTCGTGTATTTGTCGCAGTCCACGAAGGAGAAGTAGTGGGGACCACCGAATATCGTTACTATACCGATTTGAACGTGGCAATGACGGATTTCACCATCGTTGGCCGCGAGGGTCTTGGGGTCGGTCGTTTTCTGGTGAGAGAGCGACAAAAGGATCTGGAAGCGCTCGCGAGGGCAAACGGCAAAGAACTGTACGGCATGTTTGCAGAAATCTACGATCCATACCGCGTAGAAGAGCATGCGTTTGGCGGAATCAAGCCGATGGACCCGTTTGTACGTCGAGAAGTGCTGTCTCATCTGGGCTACAAGCGCACCAACATCGCGTATGTTCACCCATCCTGGCAAAATGACGGGGAAGCCGTAACCGGTTTGGACTTGGGCTTTATGCCGGCTAACGAAGAGCAAACGACTTTGGAGGCCGACCTGATCGTCTCCTTCCTCACGCGTTATTATTCTGTATTGCCGCAAAAGCCACAGGCTTGGCTGGACATGGTGGACAGCTTGTCTGGCAAAGAAACGGTGGAACTACTGCCGATCTAAGGGTATCTCACCGAATGCGAACTCCTGTGGAGCGATTCTATCTGCTTCATAGGAGTTTTTTTCATCTTTTATCAAAAGAAGAGGGGAGGAGGACGCAAGTGAATGCACAAAATTTGGCGACGATCCTACTGTATCTGGCTGTCATTTTTCATCTGTTAGGTATGAGTGGCTGGGTAGTCGCTACAATGGCACAACCCATTCAATTGGCGACTCTCGGTCTGCTCTTGACTGCTATCTTCGTCTTGCGGAAAAAGAAGCGGAAAACGAAACGCCGACCGCGAAAACCTCCAGCGGAAGTAACGGCCATGCTGGAGCGGGCAGAGGGAGGGGACACCGGAAATTGAAAGCTGTCTGATTTCAGGAAAGGATTGGAAATTGCAAAGGGAAAAGCAGGGGAAGCGGCGAACATTGTGGGTATAGAGGTGGCGGGGGTGTTGTGTTGCAATCGCAACGCTGCTGCCACAGTTTGCAACAACTGTGTTTAACAAAATCACGATTAATTAACAGAAAATTTGAAACATACTGATTTGGCATGGGAGTTGCTACAGAAGTTTACTGCTGCGACAAAATTACACAAAGTGAGGGGAGCGCATGTCGAACCAACCCATTATATGTGTCGAGAACGTCTCGTTTGCCTATCAGGTAAACCAGGATCAACAAATACCCGTGCTCCAGAACGTCTCCCTCGAAGTATATCCCGGAGAGTATTTGGCGATTATCGGTCACAATGGCTCCGGCAAGTCGACACTTTCCAAACACCTCAATGGCATCCTCACACCGTTAGAAGGAAACGTGCTGGTAAATGGGATCAATACGCGGGACAAAGGACGTATTCATGAAGTGAGAAGCCGAGTAGGTATGGTCTTCCAGCATCCTGACAATCAGATCGTGGCAACGATCGTGGAGGACGATGTCGCATTCGGATTAGAAAATATCGGAGTATCTGCGGAGGAAATGAAAGATCGCATCGATTTTGCCCTAGACGCAGTGGGCATGAGCGCTTTTCGCCATCGACCGCCCCATCATCTCTCTGGTGGACAAAAACAGCGGATCGCGATTGCTGGGATCTTGGCTATGAAACCGCAATGCCTTGTCTTGGATGAAGCGACGAGCATGCTGGACAGCTACGGTCGTCAAGATATTTTGGCTGTCGTCCGTAAGCTGCACAGAGAGGGCATGACGATCGTGACGGTGACGCACCACATGTCAGAGGTAGCAGAAGCGGATCGGGTCGTCGTCATGGAAGGCGGCAAAGTCGTACTGCAGGGAACGCCTCGGGAAGTGTTTGCCCATCAGGAAAAGCTGAAGGAGCTCCACCTCGATGTTCCGGATGCCAGTCGCATAGCAGCGCTGGTTCATTCCGAGTACCCCGCCTTCAATCCCAATCTGATACACAACGAAGAAGTCGTCGCGGAAGTCACTCGCGTCCAGATCAGAGAAGTGGAGGCGAGCGGATCATGACAGAACCGATCGTAGACATCCGAAATCTATCTCATATTTACATGCAAGGCACACCGCTGGAGCACCGTGCACTCGATGATGTGACACTGCAAGTAGCCGAGGGCGAATGCATGGCGGTCATCGGACATACCGGCTCGGGAAAATCGACATTGATCCAGCATTTAAACGGCTTGATCCGTCCGCAATCGGGTACGGTGATTATCAACGGACTGGATGTTTCCCAGCCCAAAGTTGATATCAAGAGCTTGCGTCGCCAGGTCGGCCTGGTTTTTCAAAATCCGGAGGACCAGCTGTTTGAAAAGCTGGTAGGTGACGATGTGGCCTATGGCCCTTTTAAGATGGGGCTTCCCCTAGAAGAGGTTCGGCGCCGCGTTCACTGGGCGATGGAGCTGGTAGGCTTGTCCTTCCAGGAAATGAAGGATCGACCTACTTTCGCCTTGAGCGGTGGACAAAAGCGAAAAGTGGCATTGGCTGGTGTGCTGGCCCTACAGCCCAAGGTGCTCGTTTTAGATGAGCCGACAGCAGGACTCGACCCCCTTTCACGCAAAGAACTGCTGGAGCGCATTCGCCATCTCAATCGGGAAGAAAATCTGACCGTCATCTTCGTCTCTCACAACATGGAGGAGGTCGCTCAGCTGGCGGATCGTGTGTACGTCATGGCAAATGGAAAGGCAGTCTGTGACGGATCTCCACGGCAAATTTTTGGGAACGAAGAGCTTTTGCGTCAGCATCATATTGGAACACCGGAATCGGTGGACATTTTGTACAGGCTGCGTACGGAAGGGTATTTGATTAACCCAGAATCGTATCTTCCCGAGGAAGCCGCCTACGAAATTCTGAAAATTTTGAAACGTTAGGGGGGAACAAGATGTCAGCAGAATTTGAATTAACCCGAAATATCACGATTGGACAATATTTGCCGACTGGCTCCATCATTCACCGGTTGGACCCGCGATTTAAGCTGGCAGCCTTTGTGATCCTGATTTTAGCGATCGCCGTATGCAACACCTACATCGGAAATATCTTTGCGATCATCATGTGCGTATGGCTGTTTCAGATATCCAAAATTCCCATTCATTACGGGATTTCCGGAATCAAGCCAGCTATTCCTTTCATCATCATCCTCGCGATTTTGCAGCTTCTCTTCTACGGAGGAATTGCCAATGGCGGAGCCGTTTATTTCGAGTACGGCTTCATCAAAATCACGAGTGAGAGCATTCGGCTGGTTCTCGTTTCTGCTATGCGCTTCGTCGAGGTTATCTTCCTCTCCAGTGTCCTTACTCTAAGTACTTCCACTACCGAGCTGACACATGGGATGGAGAGATTGCTAGGTCCCTTGGAAAAGATAAAATTTCCGGTTCATGCCTTTGCATTGATCATCACGATCGCCATACGCTTTGTTCCTACCTTTGCGATGGAGATGGAAAAGATGATGAAGGCGCAAGCTTCCCGTGGTGCCGATTTCGGTACAGGGGAGTGGTGGCGCATCGTGCAGCGTACCAAAGACATGTTTCCTATCATTATCCCGCTGTTTAACGTGGCTCTGGCGCGCGCAGAGGACTTGATCCTGGCTATGGAAGCACGTTGCTACATTCCGGGAGCGGCACGTACGAGATTCGCTCATTACAAGGCTGCAGGCAAAGATTATGTCGCCATTGTCCTGAGTGTAGTCATTTCTGCCGTGATGCTGGGAATACCGTGGTAGTAAGTCCGGGAAGTCTCCCTATACGGGATTTCCATAGAGAACCAGTAAAAAAAGGAGGAATATGCATGGAGAAAGGCTTGACAGTACGCAGGATTGTTATTGCAGGGGTATTGGGAGCGATTGCGATCTTGCTCGGGGTCACGCGTCTGGGCTACATACCGGTTCCGACGGCAGCGGGGAATGCCACGATTCTGCACATCCCGGCAGTCATTGGCGGTATCATGGAAGGCTGGGGCGTTGGCATGATCATCGGTCTCATTTTTGGAGTCTCCTCTTTCTTAAACGCCACCGTTCCCTTGTTTAAAGACCCGCTCGTTGCCATTTTGCCTCGTCTCTTCATCGGGGTAACGGCTTATTTGACCTATGTCGGACTGAAAAATGTCAACCAGTATGTCGCGATCGGGGTTGCAGGCTTTGTAGGCTCGATGACGAACACTCTGCTCGTGCTCGGCATGGCCGTCATTCGTGGCTATATGGCAGCAGGAGTTGCTGCTACTGTCGCGATTACAAGCGGTTTGCCTGAAGCGATCGTATCCGTCATCGTGACGCTGGCAGTCGTAGCTGCATGGAAGAAGCTGGGCACCTCAGGAAAACAAAAATCGAAAATTTCTGGAGACTTGTAAAAGATGAATGGAACCATCACGGATGTGCCTGGCATCAAAATCGGGCACGCGCAAAACACAGATGCCTTGACTGGATGTAGTGTGATTTTGATGGAGAAGCCGTCCGTATGCGGCGTGGATGTCCGGGGTTCAGCCCCGGGCACCCGCGAGACGGACCTGTTGGACCCGATGAACATGGTGAGTGTCGTGCATGCCATTTGCCTGTCCGGTGGTAGTGCATACGGGCTGGATGCGGCTGCAGGAGTCATGCAGTATCTCGAAGAATATGGCATCGGTCTCGAAGTAGGGTTTGGTGTTGTACCGATTGTTCCAGGTGCAGTCCTGTTCGATCTGGCAGTCGGCGATCATAGAATTCGTCCAGACCGCCAGATGGGGTATGAGGCTGCTGTCAACGCGAGCAAAGATCCGGTACAGCAAGGAAATGTAGGAGCAGGCACTGGTGCGACGGTCGGAAAGCTCAACGGCTTTTCCAATGCGATGAAGAGCGGGCTAGGCTCAGCATCGATCACGCTTGAAAACGGCCTGGTCGTCGGGGCGATCGTAGCGGTCAATGCGGTCGGTCACGTCTTTGACCCGCAAACGGATCGTATCCTGGCAGGTCCACGCGATGAGCAAGGAACGATGGTAGACAGCGTAGAGGTGATGAAGCGCTACTCGTTTTCTCCGATTCCACCGGGTACGAACACGACGATAGCAGTTGTTGCGAGCAATGCTGTACTCACCAAGTCCGAAGCGAAAAAAGTCGCCCAAATGGCACACGATGGACTGGCGAGAACGATTCGTCCGATTCACACGATGAATGATGGAGATACCATTTTTTCCGTTGCCACCGGTGATGTGAAGTGCAGCGTCGATCTGATAGGTTCTCTCTCGGCTGATGTGCTGGCTGCGGCTGTATTACAGGCAGTGAAGCAGGCAAAAGCAGCTGGGGGACTTCCTTCACACAGCAGTCTTTCCAAGTAACATATCCCCTACCTTTCACACAAATCGATGCAGAGGAGTGATTGTCAGATGAACCAAGTAATTTCCTTTGTTGATGAGCAGGAAGTCGTCCGATTGACCCAGGATCTCGTCCGAATTGACAGTGTTTTCCGACCCGAGCAGGCAGGCGCGAACGAGGAGAGAGTAGCCCTTTTTGTCGCAGATTATTTGCGGAAAATGGGACTTGAGGTCTACTATGAAGAGGTCGTTCCAGGTCGCCCCAATGTCATCGGGATCTATGATTCAGGCAGGCCGGGAAAAACGCTGTTGTTTGAGGCGCATACAGATGTGGTGACGGAAGGAGACCGGGATGCCTGGAGCTATGACCCGTTTGGGGCGACGATTTCGGGCGGACGCATTTACGGCCGGGGCTCCTGCGACACCAAAGGCAATCTGGCAGCTGCCATCTGCGCGGTCAAGGCGATCCAACGCTCTAAGCAGGAGTTCTCGGGCAAGATCCTTTTGTGCATCCCATGTGACGAGGAAGGCATGATGATTGGGATCAAGGATTTCATTCGCCGCGGATGGGCCAACAACGTCGATGCTGCGATTATATGTGAGCCCGAGGAAAATCAGCTGTGCATCACGCAAAAAGGTGCGATGAGGGCGATATTGCGGACGTATGGAAAAATGGCGCATGGCGCAATGCCACTGACCGGTATCAATCCAAATACGCGAATGGCGCGAGCGATTGTGGCCTTGGAAGAGCTGGAGCGCAAGGAAATGGCGCGCTTGGGTCAGCATCCGATGCTAGGCTGGCCAAGCATTACGCCGACGATATTACAAGCGCCTGTCAAGGGTGACGCTCAGATCAACGTGGTGCCGGATCAATGCATGACGACCCTTGATATCCGCACCGTTCCAGGACAGGATCATGAAGTGCTGCATGGGGAAATGTCTGCGATTCTTGAAGTTTTGGCTAGAGAGGACGACAAGTTCAAAGCGACGCTGGAAATCATTGAAGAGCGACCTTGGACGCTGACTGCCATGGAAGAAGAGGTCGTCAAGGCAGTGGCAAGCTCCTATCGGGAAATTACGCGCAAGGAGCCAGTGTACAATGGAGTGCCGGGAGCGACGGACGGGACGTTTTTGCATAAAGCTGGCATCCCGATCCTGACGACCGGAGCGGGTGACCGTCATATTCCGCACCATGCGGATGAATATGTGGATATTGACCAATTGGTAGAGTCCACCCAGCTTTTTGCTTTATCAGCGCTGACGTTTTTGACGCAGCCCGTACGTGCCTAATAGAGTGAATCGCCCTGCCGGAAAGCCAGCGGGGTCTTTTTTTTCCAGAAAACTTGCTTCATTCATCCAAATTTTTTTATACTAGCAGAAGATTCTTGTTATCCTCATTCGCACGTAAAATATACAGGAACCAGACAGAGGAGGCCCTCGTCATGAATATGCGCTGGGATTTGGATGTATTGTACACGTCATTTGATTCACCTGAATGCGAGCAAGATTGGGAACAGCTGTGCCGCGAGACGGAAGAAGTCAAAAGCTGGGCAAGGGAACAGCTTGGCAACCAAGAAAATGCCGTAGTTAAAATGGAAGCGTACATAACCAAAATGACTTCGATCCTGCAAAAGCAAAACCGCTTGTACAGCTTTGCGGAGCTGACAGCGAGTGTGGATGCCAAAAACGAAAAGGCACTGCAAATGGTGGAGCGAATTCAAAATCAATCCGTGGAACTGGTAGAGCCTAATGTCCAGTTTCAAAAATGGCTGGGTGCTGTTGACGATCTAGATGGGCAGATCGGGGAGTCTGCCTTGCTGGAAACGCACCGCTTCATGCTGAAGGAAATGGCTGAAAAAAGCAAGTATATGCTGAGTGAAAAAGAAGAAATCATTATCGCCAAAATGAAAAATACCGGATCCAACGCTTGGACCAAGCTTCAGGAAATGCTGACTTCGACCTTGCTCGTGGAAGTCACCGTGAACGGCGAAAAGCAGCAGCTGCCGCTTCCTGTCGTGCGCAATATGGCGTATGAGAAAGATCCGGAAGTGCGCAAGCAAGCGTATGAAGCAGAGCTGGCTGCTTACAAAAAGATCGAGGAGTCTTCGGCTGCAAGCCTCAATGGAATCAAAGGCGAAGTGATTACCGTAGCCAAGCTGCGCGGCTATGAGTCCGTTTTGGATAAGACGTTGAAAGACGCGCGTATGGATCAGGAAACGCTGGATGCGATGTGGACAGCGATTCGGGAAAGCCTGCCAACCTTCCATAAATACTACAGCAAAAAAGCAGAGCTCTTGGGTCATGCATCTGGCAAGCTGCCTTTCTACGATATGTTTGCCCCTGTAGGCGATGCGGATATGCGGTTCACGTATGAGGAAGCCCGTGACTTTATCGTCAAGCATTTCGGAAGCTTCAGTGAGAAGCTGGCCAACTATGCAGCTCGTGCTTTTGACAATCGTTGGATTGATGCCGAGACGCGGGAAGGGAAGCGGGGCGGAGCGTTTTGCGCCAATCTGCACGTGGTCGGGGAAAGCCGTATCATGGCGAACTACACGGGCAGCTACAATGATGTCAGCACGCTTGCACACGAGCTTGGACACGGATACCATGGAGATTGCTTGGTGAAGGAAGCCTTCTTCAACAGCGATTATCCGATGCCGATCGCGGAAACGGCGTCTATCCTGTGTGAGACCATCATTGCAAATGCCGCCCTGCAGCAAGCAACTCCGAACGAAGCGTTCGCTATTTTGGAGAATGACATTTCTGGTGCAGGCCAAGTGATTGTCGATATTTACAGCCGCTTCCTTTTCGAATCAGCCTTGATCGAAAAACGCGAAAATGGTTCGTTGTCTGTGAATGAATTAAAGGAATTGATGCTGCAGGCTCAAAAAGAGGCCTATGGCAACGGCTTGGATCCAGAAAAGCTGCACCCGTATATGTGGGTTTGCAAGCCGCATTATTACAGTGCTGATTACAACTATTACAACTTCCCATACGCATTCGGGCTTTTGTTTGCAAAAGGACTGTACGCAGTCTACCTCGAGCGTGGGGAGGCGTTTGTCGAGCAGTACGATCAACTGCTCGCCGTCACCGGTAAAATGAGCATTGCCGATGTAGCTGCCATCATGGATGTGGATGTGCGCTCCGTTGATTTCTGGCGGAATTCCTTATCCCTCATCGGCAAAGACATCGAGAAGTTTGTTGAACTGGCTGCCTCCAGGTAAACCCATACAGAAGACAAAAAAACGTCCAATCAACTTCTGGACGTTTTTTTGCGCATAGCATGTTACTTGCAGGGAGAAAGTAAGAAAAACAAATGAGGTGATTACGTGGTGAACGGATTGCAGTTGTTGGATCTGCTTCGGGAGACAGAGAATAAAATGCTGCATTTACATAGAGCCATCGACAAGGTGAGCAGCGAACCGGATTTCAAGGAGACGGTGAGCGTTCTGACAGTGGTTGTCAGGGACTATCAGCTCCAATTGGATAAAATGAAACAGGCACTGGGGGCCCTGGAAATTAACACCGCTCAAAGCGCCTCTCAGTCCAACCATGCACAAGGCACTCAGTAAGTAAAAAATGCAGCTGAGGAATCTCTGCAATCAGATTCGTCAGCTGCATTTTCATTTGCTGGGCTTACTGAAAATCAATGTAACGTTTGGCGCCGTAGAATGGATAGAGCTTGTCCATGTACTCGACCTTGCCGTAGCGAACATCCTCACCATTTGCATGAACAATGACGCCGTTACCCATGTAGATCGCTACGTGGGATACGCGGCCCTTGCCTAGTGCATCATAGAACAAGAGATCCCCTGGCTGAGCCTGATCCATTGAAATGGGCTTGCCGCTGCCGAATTGTTCTTCGGAAGTGCGGGGGAGTGTAACCCCAAGCTTGTCAAAAACGTAAGAAGTAAAGCCGCTGCAATCAAAGCCGTTCGTTGTTGTTCCCCCTAGAACATACGGGGTATTCAACAGAGGCTCAATGATTCTGTCCAGACGTCGTACACTAGCTGTATCAAGCTCACCCGTAAATTCTAGGTCATCAGCGAGTACAGAAGTGCTCAAAAACTTGGAGGATACATAGGCTTCCTTTCGATCCTCGTATTTGATTCGCGTCCACTCGTGGCCAGGCTCGACTACTTCCACCGTGCTGCCCAGACGAAGCTTGCCAATGATTCTGCCATCCATGGATGGGTCTCGGCGCACGTTCACGTTATCGCCTGTTACCCGAGCCTTGCCTTCCAGAACATCTGGTTTGGCATCGGATGGGGCAGAAGCTTTCGGCTGATCTTTGTCGGAATTGTCAGGGGAAGAAGCCAAGTCCGGTGGCGCAGAAGATGAGCCATCCGGGAGGTTGTCTCCCGCCAAGAGCAATTGTTGGCCAATTGCCAAACGGTCCGAATTCAATTGATTCACTTGCATGAGCTGGCTCACCGTGGTTTGATGCTCACGTGCGATTTTGCTCAACGTATCACCTGCTGATACCACGTAAAGGGGCGAAGCTGCGTGGGCAGCAGTAGGCAGCAGAGTGAAGAGGGCGAGGAAGGTGATCAGCCTCGAAGTATGTTTCATGTCATCGTCTCCACCAATCTACTAAATTCTGCATATCTAGATAAAATTCTAGCGGAATTTCGTTGGTAAATCTATGAAAAAATATAAAAACGAAAAAGTTTTTAAAAACTATTGCATTTTAAAATCGAATCATGCTATATTACAGAAGTCGTTGCGAGCAAAACGCGAAACGGCGCGATTAAACAAGCCTGGAGCTGTGGTGAAGTTGGAGTTCACGCCGGTCTGTCACACCGGAGGTCGCGGGTTCGAGTCCCGTCAGCTCCGCCATTTTATCTTCCAATATTGGACAGATAATAGGCGATTTTGAAAGAATATGCCGGTATAGCTCAATTGGTAGAGCACCTGACTTGTAATCAGGGGGTTGTGGGTTCAAGTCCTATTGCCGGCACCATTTTATCTATACATGCGGTCATGGCGGAATTGGCAGACGCGCTAGATTCAGGTTCTAGTGGTGGCAACACCGTGGAGGTTCAAGTCCTCTTGACCGCACCATGTAGATGGATTGGTTTTGAAAATTGGATTTTTTTCGTTTTATGCGGTCGTGGCGGAATTGGCAGACGCGCTAGATTCAGGTTCTAGTGGTGGCAACACCGTGGAGGTTCAAGTCCTCTCGACCGCACCAACTTTCGCATTCTCTGTGGATTTGCCCGAATTGGTTCGGGCTTTTTTTATTTTTAAGGAATATACATACACTTACAAAAAATAATGGCCTTACAATTATTTGGGGCATCCTGTACAATGACAACGTAGGAAGAAAGGGGAGAGTTCTCGTCCATGATCATCGAGATTTTTCAAGACACGATTTGCCCATGGTGCCGTATTGGTAAAAAGCATCTGTTTGAAGCGATGCGCCAGTGGCAGGGTGAGCCTATTGAAATTCACTATCGTGCTTATCAGCTTGATCCACATACACCAAAAAACGGTTTGCCGTTTTGGGAAACGATGGCGGCCAATAAAGGCGGCAGAGCAGCTGTAGAGCAAATGGTGCAGCATGCGGCTCGCGCAGGAGAAGCGGCGGGCATTCCCTTTGACTTTCAAAAAGTAACTCAGTGGCCAAATACAATCGCCTCCCACACACTCATCAAGCTTGCTTCGGATGACAAACAAACAGAGGCTGTTGATGCGGTTTACAAAGCGTACTTTGAAGAGGGAAAAGACATTGGCGACATCGATGTCCTTCTTGCGATTGCAAAAGAGCTCGGCTTAGATCAAGAGCAGGTACGCCAGGCTATCGAAACGGACGCCATGCAAGCTCAAATCGACGAAGACATTGCGTTTGCAAGGGAATTACAAATTACGGGAGTGCCGTTCTTCGTGATCGATAACAAGCTGGCGCTATCTGGTGCACACCCACCGGAAAACTTCCTGAAGGCATTTCAACAGGCGATCGAGACAACGAATTAGTTTTGCTTGCCAAAAAGAGTGAGAACCGCCAATAATGAAGTGACCCCGAAAAGTTAGACAGATTAATTTATTAGGCAGCCTCTAGGGCTTGAATTCGGTATTGCACCGGACTCAGGCCTTTTAATTTTGCCTTAATTCGTTTGGAATTATAGGATTCAATATATTTGGCTAGTTCTGTCTTAAAGTGCTCCACGCTGTGAAATTCTTTTAGATATAGAAGTTCTGATTTCATAATACCAAAGAAATTTTCCATCACTGCATTATCGTAGCAGTTCCCTTTTCGGGACATACTCTGTGTGATGCCTCGCTCATGAAGGGCATGATGATATTGTTTCATTTGGTAGTGCCAGCCCTGATCAGAATGAATCATAAGAGTATGGTCATCTGTCAATTGTTCAAAAGCTTGTTCTAACATGGTTGAAACTAAGGAATAGGTTGGTCTTGAACCGATTGTATAGGTGATAATTTCGCCGTTAAACAAATCCAATATCGGTGAGAAATAGAGCTTTTCACCAAATAATTTAAACTCTGTAATATCTGTTACCCACTTCTCATTTGGTTTTTCAGCTTTGAAGTTACGGTCCAAAATATTTGGAGCAATCGTACCGACTTTTCCTTTATAAGAGCGATATTTTTTCATGCGGACAAGACATTTTAGCCCCAATTCCTTCATGATTCGCTGGACTTTTTTGTGATTGACTATATGCCCACGATTTCGAAGTTCATCACGGATACGACGGTAGCCAAAGCGTCCTTCATGTTCGTCATAAATGGCTTGAATCAACACTTTTAACTCCCCATCCA
This sequence comes from Brevibacillus centrosporus, assembly GCF_046622605.1. Classification (NCBI taxonomy): domain Bacteria; kingdom Bacillati; phylum Bacillota; class Bacilli; order Caryophanales; family Paenibacillaceae; genus Brevibacillus; species Brevibacillus centrosporus. The sequence goes on from NZ_CP176856.1 coordinate 2,695,653, forward strand.
AATCTGGACGACCAAAGTTTTTCACGCAAAAATAATACGTACTTCTAGGAATATCTGCGAGTTGAAGAAGTGCTTTCACCGGAAATTCATGCCTTAGTTCATAGACTACTTGTGCTTTGTCTTGCCTGGTGATTTTTCCTTGTTTTGAACTAAGGCATTCAACTTTTTTAAATAAGCATTCTCCATACGCAAACGTTCATTTTCCGCCTTCAATGCCTCTAGTGATCCTTCTGCTGGTACTTGATTTTTCATTGAACTGGAGTTTTTCTTTTGCATAGATGGACGCCCCTTCTTCTTTGATTCAAGGGCATCCAATCCTTGCAATTCCAGCTGCTTTTTCCATTGAATCAGCAACGAATGCGAGATGTTAAACCGTGCAGCTGTTTCCCTGATAGACGTCCCTTGACCGTTCATATAATTGAGTACGTCTAGTTTAAACTGAACCGTGTAACCTGTATAGAGTTTCATAAACGCTTCGGTACCGTGGTGCTGGTAATGTTGAACCCATTTAACCACCTCAGATTTCGCAATACCCATTGACGAGCTAATGGAAGCAAAGCTTTCGTTACCGTTTAAATAGCGGAGAACCGCTGTTATTTTATCTTCCGGAGAAAATTTAGCCATAGAAAAAACTGCACCCCCAATCGTTAGATGTGTCTAACAATTGGGGTGCAGTTCACTATGCGCCGGTTTTTTGCTTTCGTTTACCAATATCAAGTATCCAAAAAGATAAATCAATGACCATAAATATCAGATACATGATGACGAGTGTTAGTGCAAGATAGAGACTGACCAAGAAAGTTGAGCCGAATAGGGCACCTAGTAGCACTAAGCCATGGATATTCGAGTAGTAAAACCTACGTAAATTAAAAGAAGTGTCAATTGGGAAATCGCTCTCTTGAATGATGGCTTCCCCTTTATAAGGAGCAAGATAAGCGAGTGCGTTGTCAGATTTCCGGATTAATATCTTGTCTTCCTCCAAAGCTGTAATTGGAATCTTTATCTTGATCTCGGATTTCTGGATGTTGTTTTTCCATATATCTTTACCAGATGGTTCATCTAAAAAGAACCAAATTGCCGGTTTATAAAGAGTACTAGAATTCCCCTTTCGTTCGACTGTGGGTGCAATATATATGGTGTTTCCACTAGATATTACATCACGGGAAGTATACCTAACCACGTAAATGTTATCTAATTTTTGTAGGGTTCTCCTTGATGGTCTAAAAGCAAAGCCACTTACAATTTGGTAGCCTGACCATAGAGCGATAACCACAGCAATAAACTTAAGAATTATCAGGGTTGGCATAAGACACCTCGGCTATTGGAATTGAATAAATTATATAACTCTTCGGGTGTATCCGCATCTTTTGCTCCGCTTTACTGTACAAAGATAATAAAGTTTTAGACTGATTAATAAAGTACTAGACTGGATAATAAAGTTTTAGACTGGGGCCATTAAACTAACGGGGCAATTTTACAGGCATCCAAAGATGTGATTTTATGGTAATGTGAGTAAGAGGCATCAGTCTATATCTTAGCCTCAAGAAAGGAGTGAGCAAATTGGAGAAAGGTGAATTCAAATTTGCATACCTAGGAGAGGACTCGCTTCGTTACTGAACATGGTCCTCTCGTGTGGCGGGAGGAAGAAACGATATGATGAATTTAAAAAACATGTTTAACGGTTTAAAATCTGATTTGATTGGAAAGAAGTTTATTGAGTTCTGGGAACATGACGAAGGCTCGTTAAAGCTCTGGCGAGCTAGTTCTAATTTCGTTTATGCTTTTAAGAAAAATCAGCAAAGGTTTTTCTTACGATTTTCCTTTGAACGAGATTGCTCGATTGAGCAAATTCGTGCAGAACTTGATTTCATGCAGCACCTTGTTCGTAATGGTTATCCTTGTGCAGTTCCTATTCCTTCTAAAAATGGAACATTGGTTGAAACCGTTAGTACAAATGATGGATTGTATGTTGGTGTAGTTTTCAGCGAAGCAAGAGGATCTTGTCTTGACATTGAAACAATGACTGACAAGCAGTATGAGCAATGGGGTAAATCACTTGCCACACTTCACTCGTTCGCAAAGACATATTCATCTGTTGATGTGAAACGTAAGAGTTGGCAAAATATATTAGAATCAGTAGAGACGATATTACAGAGATATCCGCTGGAACAAGAAGCTAAAAACGAACTACACAGAATAACGTCTTGGCTCAATTCATTGAACATATCTAACGATAATTTCGGACTAGTTCACTATGATTTCCAACTTGACAACGTATTCTGGGATGAAAATAAACATGAGTTTAACGTCATCGACTTTGATGACTCTATGTATCATTGGTTTGCTATGGATATTGTTACATCACTCAAGGACTTGTTTCATAGTAAAGAACTGAATAAAGACAAAAGAACCCAATCCTTCTTGAGAGGTTACCGTTCCATTTTGCCACTGGATGATGAAATGGTGAGGTTATTTCCGAATTTCTATAGATTCGATCAGCTTTACGTCTTCACTAGACTATTGGTGTCTATAGAGAATAGTGAAATTGACAATGCTCCAGAATGGTATGGAGGTTTGAAGATTAAATTCAAACGCGTAATTGACGAAACAAGACTTAGATTTCAAACTCCTTGGCAAAACTAACATCCATTAGACATATGTTGGTGGGCTATCCAATGTAATGTTAACGCTAAAAAAACACTCCACAACAATGCTGCCGCGATGATTGGCAGCTTTGTTGTGATGAAGGGTAGCTTAACGTGGTGACAGGGGATGAAATAAAAGGAAAAATAGGAAGGATATCGAATGATAATTATAACCTAACTACAATTGAAGGTGCTCCCCATGAATTCTCTTATTGAAGAATCAGTAATAAAACTCGCAGAAAAATTTCAGTTGCCAGAACGTCTAGTTAACATTGAAGAATTGCCTTGGATCCCGTTTACTGATAATCATTCTTGCTATTTCAAGCCTTTACGCTTTGATCTAAACACCGGAACATGGATTTACTTATTTAAAATTAAGAGCAATCAGGTTTTGGGAAGACACAGACACACTGGCGGATCGGTAATTGGCTATAATATTCAGGGGAAATGGAGATATGAAGGCCGCGAATGGGTAGCTGTTCCGGGTACCTTTATATTTGAACCGCCAGGCGACATTCATACCTTGATTACAGAAGACGAAGAAGTAATAACTCTTTTCATATTGGGCGGCTCTCTTCAGTATTTTGATGAGAACGATCACATCATCGGACAAGACGACGTATATACCGTCCTAAATAAATATAGAGTTTTTTGCGAATTACATGATATTCAAACTAGAGATGACCTTATTTATTAAGTCTTAGGTAAATTAGTTTTGTTCAGCTAATCGGGTTCGATAGTTCAATGAGGCAGTCTAAGACTTTATTATTCAGGTTTAGATCCATAGACTGCTTCATTCTGACGTATAGTCTAAAACTAATTTTAAAATACCTGATGATTTAAAAGACCGGGACTCCTTGTGCTGTAAGGGGATCCGGTCTAATACTTTATTATCATTAAACAGCAAGCTGACGATTTTCCCTTTTTCAAAGCCCGTAATATCAAGCCTTCCAGTCTAAAACATTATTTTCATCGGACAACAGAACATTAAGTCGAGATTCCCGCAGACTCAAGTGCTTCATCAGTGATGATCGGCATGAAAGACGTGCAGCAATTATACCCCATACCGGTTAATTTTGACTGTATGCGTTTAAGATTCCGCTCTGTACTCATCAACTGCTTGATAAGGAGTTCGTCTTAATGTATTTCCTCTCCTCAAATGCTTTAAGTGCCGCTTCTTTCGTATTCCAATATTTTTGTATCCCTTCAATTTCGTAAATGTTTAGAAGGCGAATATGTTTATCAATGCGCATCCTTAATAGCCCACGCTTACTTGTTCCCGCTATATAAAAGCCAGCTTTTTTAATACAGTACCCTGGATTATGACTCTGAATCCGATCTGGATTGACGTATGTAATAATTTGATCGGTTGGGGGATGACCCCAAAGTTTGGTGACTGCAGCTAGTCCCCATTTGATCAGGTCACTACTCAAAAACTGGGATTCATTACGGAACAATGTAATTTCATATGCATCAAGTCCATCGTCTCTTATACCGGACCAGAAGACGATTACAGCGTCTCCTGCAGCTGTGCGGAGAACAAGATTTTTTCCAGGACGGCAAAATTGGCTGGCGCCAACTGTTTGGCGAGAGTAGTGTTTATCAGCAAGCGTGAGGCACGCGATGTCTCCCTTATTGGTAACAACCCAAGGGCCAAAGGCAGCAGATTCTTCTAGCATTATCTGAATCATTATGATCACGTCCTTTCCAAATGAAGTGTATGACTTTTTTGTAGATAGGGCAAAAATGGGAGTTTAAAGGGAACCCAATATTTACATGTAGCTTTTTATGAAGTACACTAGTTCCATATAACTATCCTAATTTCTTTTTGACCCGCTGGACATGCGTCTCGCGCGTGATTCAATGATCGCTTAGATCGGATTGCTATCTCTTTGAGATAGGATAGTTTTATCGATAACAGATAACTTGAGCCCTTTGTGGCGACTAAAGCTTTCACTATATTTTCTGGTGAAATTGCTCTTGTCGCTGCAGAGGGCTTTTTTGCGTTCTCAAAAAGCGAGGTGTAATCGAGAAAGCGGGCGCAAATTTTTTATTTACGTCAACTGAAAATTACCACAACCAAAGGGAGAGAAGGATTATGTTCAAAATGGCGAGTGAGGTTTTAAAAGGTACTGTTAGTCAATTGGCAAAAGGTACGAGGAAAAGCAAACTTGGAGAGAAGTCTGTTTTCATTACTACTACAGAGTGTTTTTGGCAAGTAAGAAATGTAGCAAATGGCAATTAAAAATGCACCACTTGCCAACCCCTAAATTATTTGCCGTGTAGTAGCGATTCTTTATACCGATGGCTTTCTCCATTAAAGACGATCAAATGAGAGTGATGAATCAAGCGATCGATTACTGCCTCTGTCAAAATAGGATCTCCAAATATATGATTCCATTGGCCAAACTGTAGATTGGTCGTGATAATAATGCTCTTTCTTTCGTAGCACATGGAGATAATCTGGAAAAGCAATTCTGCTCCCTGTTTGTGTAAGGGAATATACCCCAGCTCGTCGAGTATTAACAGATCTAACTTCTCAATCTGGTTGAAGAATCGGCTCAACGAGCCGGTCTCGTGAGCGTCTAACAGCCGATTGACTAATCCAGCGACAGTGAAGAACTTAATCTTTTTTCCCTGCTTCTGAATGGCATGTAAGCCAATGAGAGTTGATAAGTACGTTTTTCCCGTTCCCACACCGCCATAAAAGATCAAATTTTCTTTCTCCTCTATGAATCCACCATGAAGAATATGGTCCTGCGTGAGACCTTGTCCCATCTGAATATGGCCCCATTCAAATGGCTTTCCTGTTATTCTTGGCAGGGAAGACTGCTTGAAAAGCAGATTGATTTTTCGTTCTTCTCGTTGTTGTAGCTCTCTTTCTAAGATTCTGAGTAAGTACTCTTCATTTGTTTTCGCTTCTATCTCCAGGTAATGTTGCCGAACCCAACTCAACTTGAGACGCTTTGCATATTCCTTTATCAATGCTTCCACTAGTGATGACCTCCCGTTCCTTTAAAAAATTCATTATAATGGGCTAATCCTCTAGTGGCAGTTGGAACGGCAGGAACAAAACCTTTCGGTTGAATGGTATCCCTTTGTCCACGACCATTGATGAGTTGATAATAGATCTGCTTAATAGAATCAACGGATGGGTGGCCATTCTCGGAGGCAAGCTGCAAAGCTTGCGTAGGTATTTTCATATCATCGTCCTTTAGAATGACGGATAGCAGCTGGAGAGCTTCTTGCTTCTCTGGGACTGTACAATTCGAGAGATAGGTTTGCCATTCGATGGGCAATTGTTCATAAAAACTTGTGTATTTAATGGCAGTTGGCCGTTTTGCCATCAATGTCAAATATGGCTGCCAAATCACTGATTTTGGCTCTTTGCCATACAGCCTAGCATGCTGCACAATCAGCTCATATTCTTCCGTTAAAATATCCACTCGATCAAATAAGATCTTTGCCAAAACCGTACATTTGGCAAAACGAGGAGACGTTGAGTAGAGTTTATTTTCGACTCGGATATATCCGTATTTATCAGCTTTTACTCGTTCATATCGGATACAATCAAATTCTTTGGCAGGTAATTGAAGAAGGTGTTCCTTGTCTGCCAAATATAATTCGGAAAGCATCGTTTCTTTTACATAATGAGGTCGCTCCCGATCTTTCTCGGCTTTTTTCCACAGGGTTTCGTTTAGCTGATCAAGACTGTGTATCTGTAGCTCTGGCAGAAGAAAGTTGTTGCGAATGTACTTTACCATCGCCTCCACATGACCTTTTTCATTACCACTACCGGGATTACAAAACTCGTATTCAAAATCATAGTGAAAAACGAAGTTTTGGAATTCCTCTGTCAACTCCCGCTGACCGTTCGGCATGATTCTTTTCACCGCTGGTGATAAGTTATCAAAACGAATCACCTTAGGTACGCCACCTATGTAGTGAAAGATACGTTTTAGCCCCTCCAGAAAACATTCTCGGTTCTGAGACTGAAAAACTTGGAAGTAAAACGTATTGCTATGAGGAAATGAGAGAACGAGAAATGGCAAGGTAACACTTTCCCCCAGATATTTAAATGGTGCTTCTCCGAAATCAACCTGTGCTGATCCAGGTTTCGTCTCCAATGGCAATGCCGCAGCATCACTTGTCTCTACTAACTGGTGTTTTCGTTGAGAAACATATTGTCTGACAGAGCGAGATGATCCTGTAAATTGGTGTTCTTCCACTAATTGTGTATACAAGCGTTGTGCTGTTCTTCGGAACTTCTTTTTCTTTTTCAAGTCCTCTTTGATCCACTGATCAAGAATCGGTTTTACTGGTTCCATGACCCTTGCTTTTCGAATTTGCTTGGGCTTTTCTTGAAGATTGAAATCATCCATTTCTGCATACTTCTGAACCGTCCTCGAATCCCGATTCATTTGTTTTGCAATCTTGCTATAAGCTCGTCCTTTTTTGTTTGCCTCATGCCTGATATAATTAATTTCTGCCACTGCTAACATCTCCTAACTTTATACCTCCCGTCGTCAGTTTGCCCAACTGGGAGTGTATTTTGAGAAGGGGACGTTGGCAAGTGGTTTTTTTAATTTATGCAGCCCCTACGGGTCTGCATAAATTAACTGCCATAACCTACATTTTTAGTCTGCCATAAACACTACAGAGGACGGTAACGTCGTCTTTTATGTAAATGGAGACGATCTTTCTATTGAGAGACAAATACCGGCAGCAATTGAAGGGCATTTGCAAGTGGCCACTTCAGTAAGTGAATTGTCTACCAAAGTGGCTGCACTACCAAATGAGAGAGCTTTTCAACATGAAAGTCTTAATAATGTTGAGCTTAGAAATCACAAGCTAGTAGGAAAAGTATGTCCCGCTCCCCTAAACCATGCATGAATCTTTGCATACTTTCTGATGGGAAGATCAGGGAAAACAATGGCGATATGGTTCTTTCTGATAAAGCTGCAATGTAAGTCAGATTTGATTTGAAATGGAATGTATTCCCGCTCTCCCAACCATGCATGAAGAATAGTTTCTCCGAGAGGGCGATCCGGAAAGACGTCTCTCCAGGTAATGAGGTGAATCCGGTCTCCAAATTGTTGCTGTATATCTTGGTCAATGTGATTCATCGTGCCGTATCGGAGAATTGCCATGGTGTACTGTGTGGCCCATGAGAATGGGTAACTGGTCTTTTTACATGGAGGGTGAGTATTACGATGATCCATTTGAATGATTTGTATTCATGCGAGACAGCTCCGGTTATGGTCAGAGTAGACCATGAAATGGTGTTGATGAAGGATCTGCTGCTTCAATCAGAAAGTGCGTATCTTGCCTACAAGAAGCATTTGGGGAGGTATGTGAAGGTTTCATACCTTGAGCTTTCCAAAACATCTCCAGACCAGCTTATGCAGCAATTGCGTTACTTGAAGGAAGCGGATTTGACGGAGTTAATCCGTGACATTCGGCGCCCCTATTACCTTTCGGAAAATGCCATGAATCTGCTGCTGAGTGGATATCCAGAAAGGGAAATTACTGTCGCTTAATCAGGACAGAGACGAACAATCACTTACAACAAGGAGAAAAATCAATGGCTCGAAAAAATGGAGAAACGATATCAGTTGAGCGTGTTAATGTGCCCTTCTTTGTAGCAGTTTACTGCTTTGGGGGAAGAATTAGCGCGATTGAAATAAGTAATGACCTTCTCTTTCTTTGGCGGGAGATGAAAAAGAATCTTGCATTGGGTTTTCATGGAGAGATGGATGATGATGCGAGAATCTTTAATCAGCATTGTGAGGAGGTCTACTTTTACAATGAGGATGAGGAGCTTGTTGAGCTGTATTGTTCAGCGTGCCTCCTCATTCATAACCGGGCCAAAGATCAGGAGGCAATTTGTGGATGTGGCACGATGTTAATACCACTTCTTTTAGACGTGGATGATCAGTCGTGAACCCATAAATTGTATAGTGTCTTTCATCAACGTAGCTATTCTATTGGATGAAGGATTTACTAGTCTTCTTTCAATAACAATTCGAAGCAAAAGAAGGTGACGGTTGTCACCTTCTTTTCCATAGAGGGGGAGTATTTTATGAGGGAAAAGAATGAAGTAGAAGATGCTGAAACGAAAGACACTGACCAAAAGGGCATCTCAAAGCTGAGATTATTTTTGTGTTATCTGCTGGCAGCTGCGTTCGGTTTATTTGTTATGTATGCGATCGGATCTCCCGCTGCCGCAGGGATTAATTTTCTAATGGGCTATTCTGGAGACCAGGAATGGAGTTGGTTTACGTTCTATCAATGGGTGGGATTCGGTACGCTTGTTATTCTTTTCACCGTTTATCTTGGTAATAAGTGGAGAGCAAGTGAGGATGATATAAAAGCGGGGGTAACTGACTTCTCGAACCCATTCTACGATCCGGATTTTGAGCCAGGTACATATGCGTTGCAACGTAAATATCAGCACTTGCGACGTGAGTATATGAAGACACAATTATACTTACAAAGAGTTATTCGGAATGGTAAAGCCACTCATGAAAAATTGTTTGAGATCCAAGAAAGCTTGCACGTTTTTATTCGACATCATGATAATGCAAACCGGTTACTTGGCTCTGCTTCATTCTTGCTCAAGAATGGTGAAAGAGACCGATTTGTAGATTCGATGTTGCACTCCGTTCTAAATGAATGCACAACGATTCTCCAGAGAGATTATAATGATAAATCCATCGCATTGTATCAAGTTGATGGGGAACACCTTGCTATGCGTAGCTACAGTCGCATCAGTGCCGAGTCAGCTGCCACGAGAAAGTTTACGAAAGGTGAAGGCTTTGCAGGTAGTGTCTGGGAGTCAAATGAGCCAACGATCGAGCTTTCTATTGATGTAGAGAACGACTCTCGCTTTCAAGGCATCCTTAGACCTAAACATGGGTTTAAATCGATACTGGGCTTACCAATCTCAATTGGAGATGACGTGCTTGGTGTTTTGTGTTTACAATGTGAGAGGGAAAATGGATTTACCCAGGAAGATTTACGAGCGGTCACATTTTACGCCAATTGTTGCTCGCTAATTCTGTTATATGATAAACTGAGCTTAGAAGGAAGGGGGAGCTAATATGGCGGTAAAAACCACTGGTTGGCCATCAGTTGATAAACTCCTTAAAGAGGCAGACGCACTGCAGAAAGAGTTTGTTGAGCTTGACCAGCAGATTGATGAGCACCTGTCCAAGCATACAAAACCCTTGCCATCTATGACAATTAAGAAGTACAAGATAGCCAAATTATCTTCCAAATAAATATACAAAGGAACAGGGACCAAGTTCTCTGTTCCTTTTATTATGAAATTTTCATACATAGATATTTCAATAAATCGGTAAAGATGATATAATTTCACTACTATCAACATATTTAATTCAATTTCTTGTATCGGACAAGCGTCTGATATCAATTAATTTATAAAATCCGCTTCTACAAGAGCGACCAAACTACATTTTGTAGTCATTTTCTCGTTCCCGAGAGATTGGTTTGGTTTCTGCTGTGGGTGCGGTTTTTTTATGCCCAAAAACAACCAACATTACTTTTAAGGAGAGATTGTAATGAGTAAACGTGAGGTAGCAATCGCACTAAGTAAAATTCAGAGACTTCAACAACTGAAAAGCTTAACAGTTGTTGGGTCAATCAAGCTGAAATAAGTAGGTGTGAACATGACAGAATGGAGAGCTGTTGCGTTCAGAGGCCAGGAAGTAAATGTTTGTGAAGCTCGCATTAAGAAGGAGAGTCGAGATCCAGACCTTTACTATTATGAAATTCGTCATAGTGATTCGGATTGGGGAAATCCAGTTACGATTGAAGAAGCCGTTGTTGTGAATTTTTTTGGAATTCTGATTTCCAAACTTCCTCTTCAATTAGGACCTAATAGTTGCATACGGCTAAATAAGGCTGAGCAGCAGCTATTTTCCTATTAAGGAGGGACATGATGACTAAACTTCCAGACGTTTGGAACGAAATGAGTCAAGCTGAAAAGGCTGAATTGTGGAGTGCCCTACAAGATGAGCAAGTAGAGGCAGAACGATCATATTCACGAAGAGATAAGCGGGTATATTGTCATCGATGTGGCCGCTTAATAAGGAACGGTTCCGTTTCTTTTTTTGAAGGATATCATATTGATTCTTGCTTTTAAGTAAGAAAATTACTCAATGAAAGGTTGAGAAAAATGTCACCTTACCATTATGCAAGCATTTCTATTCCGACTCGTTTTATTAACGGTGAAGTGAAAGATTGGATCGTAGAAGAAATTAATATCTGGAATTTTGATAACGCAACAGAAGAGGATGGGGTAACATTCTTTGAACATGAGCATGCTTGCCACGGCTACTTCCATAACTTAGAGGAGAAGCTGGTGGAAGCACAAATCCCATTTGATCGAAGTTCTTCGGGCAGCGGTGAAACAAAACCTGAAATCAGATATTATCGTCCAGGTAGTATTGATAAGACGATAATGGTTACAAATGACGGTGATTCCTATATTGAAACCTATGAACTGAAGAAGTTGCTTAATTTGCCAACGCCTACTGATGTCCTGCTAAAATTGATCGATTTGATCGTATTGCGATCATGCTATTTAGAACCAGGGCATATCGCCCTGGTTCTTGAAAAGAGTGGTATAAATAACAAGCATTCAGATTGTAATTTCCTAGGATATACAAGGGCACAACCAAAGCAACATGTCGAATTATGTAAATAGAAAACGATTGTTATCAAAATTTGATCATGGTATTGTAAATTGGTAAATTATAGAATTACAGGGAGGAAAAACAATTAATGAGAAAAACAACTATTTCATTATTATCGTTGATTTCGTTTTGCTTACTGACCACAACAGTGTACGGAGTTGACGCGAAAACAAATGCAAATGCTTTTTGGCCTGGAGGAGGGTTGGGTTATAGTAAGTATGCTAACTTAAAATACTATACTTCTAAAGACGTAACAGATTTAGGCTACATAACCTACGTAAATGATGCTATTAAGGAATTTGATTCCATATCTAATGCGGATATTGGCTTCGTGAAGAGTACAGGTAGTGATTCTTGGATGCAAATTGTTGTAGATGAAGACAATGGGAGTGAGTATGCTCGAGATGCGTTTGGGTATATGTCACCATGGAAAATTGATCCTAAAACTACTGCTTATGTAGATGCTTCAAATTATGAGACTTGGGATAAAACCAAAGTTTGGATAAATGACTGGGTTATGAATCAATATAAATTTACACCAGAACAGAAAAATAAGACTGTTATTCATGAGATCGGTCACGTATTTGCTATGGACCATCAATATGATGGGGTGAAATCAGTGATGGTTTCCGGGCAAATTAGTTACCCTGATCTTCAAACAGTTGATATTCAAAATATTCAATGGAAATATTAATAAAAGGGAGGAACAGGAGCATGAAAAAAAAGACAGCTGGAATTATTTCTACACTGCTTATAGCTGCACTGACGATTGGAATAACAACTAAAACAGACATAATCTTTGCTAAATCTGACGGACCAAAAGTTTATTCAATCCAAGCAGATTACAAAATGTTTGATGATTATAAGGACTTGGAGAGTCATTCACCAATAATTGTGCAAGTAAAGTATTCAGGTGAACGAGAAACAGTTCTACCAAAGGATATTGGTGATTTTTTACCATACTCAAAAACAAAGGTTAATGTAAAGAGTGTTATTAAAGGCGATCTAAAAGAGAAAGATGAAATAATAGTGTTAGAACCTGCTGCGCTAGATAATAAGAAAAATGCTTTTGTCACTACAGAAGGCTATAACCTATTAGATAGAAAGGGTAAATATACTTTGTTTTTAAGAGCAACTCCACTGAAAGATACGTATCAAATTGTCGGAATGTATCAAGGAAAATATGATCATTCAATAACCAAAGAATCAAAAAAGGATGATAACCAGGTTGTCACTTTTGATGAAGTAGAAGGCGAAGAGGTATTTGGTGAGAACGTCAGACATTTTAATAAGTTAAAAAAACAAGTTCTCAAGAAGCATAGTTGGGAATAAGTTAGGTTATTACCCTTTAGAAAAGGGAGGATAAAAGCTTGTGAAAAAATTTGTATGCGGTTTTCTTATCGGTGGATTTCTTTTTGGATCAATGAATGCATTTGCTGAACCTTTATATCAAATAGCAGTAAGATTTAACGTTAAAGATATTGTAGTGAATGGAAATAGTCTGCCGCTAGCAAATAGACCCATCAATTATAATGGCATAACCTATGTTCCTGTTAGAGCAATTGCAGAGAGTTTGGGATATGAGGCAAAGTGGAACGCTGAAGATCAATCTGTTGAGATTAATATAGCAAAAATGGTTTCGTTAGTGACAGTAGACATGGTTAAACAAGCAATAAAAGCACAAGGGTTACCATTAAATGACCATAAACTATCATATTACACACTTAACAAGATTGAGCCAGTAAGCTATCAGATAGGAGAAATGGAACACGTTCACATTTATGTTTATAAGTCTTATGAAGATCGGGTCAGAGGACGCATGGAGTTTGAAGTGATTCAGTCAAAAACAGATATGAATGTTCCATTTATCTATGAGGCTGGAAATGCATTAATATTTTATGTTCCGTTTAAAAAGGAATTACAATTAGATAAGAAATTGCAAACAGCTACTGCGCATCTGTTATCCCCTAAGGAATGAACTAAAATTGGCAAAAGCACACTTGTTGGTTATTTAGATCAGCAGCGTTTACATTAAGATCAAATGCATAAGCCTTTGATCTTTTTTGTGTTGCGGCTCATGCCGAGGAACCAAGGACACATGGATTATGATTTTTAAAAAGGAAATATTTATAAAAAATACCTTAAAACTGAAACTAATGCATAATAAAGATCGTCTTTAAAGTGAAAGATATCAAGCGGCCTGGCTTGACATATTGTCTTTTGGTAAATCAGTCATGTATATACTACGCTAATAGAATAATTAAAAGATTGAAATTTGGAAATAAATGGATTAATATAATTTATAGTTAACGGTAAATACAATATATGGAGGTTTATGGATGAAGAAAATTCTATCAAGCTTTGCCATAGCACTTGTTCTAGCAGTGTCAAGTTTCACATCTGGACATGGTCTTGCTGCACCAGAGGAAGAAAAAATTCTATACAAAGCTGAAATGAAATCGGAAAAGGAACTTCGAAAGGATGCTTTATCTGGAAAAAAAGATTACGATTTCAAAAATCTAAAAGTTCAATTAACTGATGAGGATGGTAATATTGTCAAAGATTTGAGCGAAAGCACTCACTACACAGTCCAAAAATTGAAAGAAACGAAAGTAGGTGAACAAGTACTTAGTGATTATGTTGTATATGCTCTTGCTGATTATGATGCAAGAGACCAAGATTCTAACCCGGGAATTAACTTTACTCAGACTGTTTGGATGTGGACAAGCATTCTTAAAGAGAACAATATTGACGTATGGGGGAAAGCAACTCGATACGAAGCCAAGTGGGAATTAAATGATGGCAACGGTTTAACGATTAAAGGCGGAGAATTCAACGCGAGTGCAAATGGGAGAAGTAAATCTACTGGTAAAACAATAATGTCAACCGATCCAACACCATACTATCCACCATCTTGGGGAAGAACTTATGTAAAGCTCCCAACTTGGGATTATATACGAATTGACGACCAATACGGGGCTTTCGGAGCCAGGGTAGCTACTGCTTACACCGCTAGAAGTTCAAGCTCTACTTTGTACAGCACCGTAGTTGTTGGTAGCGGAAGTCTTCCTTTTGAACCATGGGTTCCTAAACAACCTTAGTCATAGTGAACAAGTCTAAAATTAGGAGGTATTAGAATGAAAAAAATCCTATCAAGTGCAGCTTTAGCATTAATCCTAGCTGTAACAACATTTGCTTCCGGGCATGGTTTTGCAGCAGCGAAGCAAGAAAAGATTCTTTACAAAGCTGAGATGAAGTCTGAAAAAGAACTCCGGAAGGATGCCTTATCAGGTAATAAAGAGAGGGAATTTAAGAATCTAAAAATTCAATTTAAAGATGAAACAGGAAAGGTTGTCAAGGATTTAAGTCAATATAGCCATTACACAGTCCAAAAGCTGAAAGAAACACAGGTGGGTGAACAGGTAATTAGTGACTTTGTAATTTATGCAGTCTCTGATCCCACTGGTTACAACGGAATGGATAACGACTCAAATCCTGCGTCTAACTTTACCCAGACAGTTTGGATGTGGACTAGCATCATAAAAGAAAACAACATTGATAAATGGGGCAAAGCGACTCGATACGAAGCAAGGTGGGATTTACACGACGCAAACGGCTTGACTATACAGTCAGGAGAATTCACTGCCAAAGCGAATGGGATTAGCAAATCCACTGGAAAAAATGTGAATTATAGCGATCCGAAACCATACTATCCTCCTTCTTGGGGGCAACAATATATAAAAACTCCGTCTTGGGATTATGTTCAAATTGATAACCAACTTGGTGGGTTTGGGGCTCGACTAAAGACCCCTTATACCGCAAGAACTTCCAGCGGTACATTATATAGTACTGTTTCTGTAGGCAGTATTTCATTTTAAAAAACAGAGCAATGAACGGTCCTATGAAGACCGTTCATTGTTTAATTTTTTCGATTAAGCATTTAGTCTTAATGTTGGGGCTTTATGCTATTTAAATAAGCATATTTTCAAAGGGTATACATAAATTTAAAAATGAAACGGAGGCAGATCTATTGAACAAAGCGATAAAAGTGTCTTTCGTGTTTGTCCTGTTTCTTCTTGTTGTAGCATGTTCCTCAAACGATTGGTCATATCGCTACGAAGGCAAGTCTGAAAACTGGAAAGTAGTAGCTGATATTATTCCAGATAGTGAAAATGGAGCACGATTCATAGGTAAGATTGATCATTTATCAGAAGAAAAAATCAAGCTGATTCAGTATGAGGCTACAATGACAAATACAAGCCAATTGGAAGGGAAAATTGAGAATCCTATTTTTAACAATGGGTTTATTATTTTGTTTCAGGATCTACCAAATACAGAAAGTGCAAAAAAGGAATTTAAAAATGGCGTAACGGAAGACGAAATAAAACGGTTCTTCGGAGATTATCCTGTTTATAAGATTACCTGGATAGATGAGCAGGGAGTCGTACATAGTGAAACCATTCAGTTGAAATTTGTAGAACCAACTTAATATTATTTCGTAGTAAATGCATTAATTCAACAAGAATAAACATTGAATTTCCTTAGTTCTCAACTGCTGCTCAGGGAACTTCGAATTACTGTTTGCACTATCTTAAATAAGGGCAACTTAGGAAAAGACAAAGAATAAGATAGCTTTCCCTTAGACTAACTGGGAATGTAAATTATTTTGTGTAAATGGGTTTTTAAGAAATGAATAGCTACATCAAAGGCTTTACATGGAGGGGCGGGCATGATAGGCTGGTTCGCCGTGCGATGCATGTCTTTACAAGAATCGCCCGATCGCAAGATCTCATGCCCGCAGAGGCTCCATGTCAAGCCGGCTCAACAGTTGGATTAGGCGGACAGCTCCGCTTGCAATCGGTCTCCAAAATGGATGGCAAGCTGCGATATACATTCTTTCCAACTCCTGACTGGCATAGTCCACTTCTTCGAAGCCTCAATAGTTGCAAGATAGATGATCTTTCGTAGGGCATCGTCAGATGGATAGGCAGTTTTCGTTTTTGTTACCTTGCGGAGTTGACGGTGATATCCCTCAATAACATTCGTGGTGTAGATCATCTTGCGAATCTCTGGAGGATAGTTAAAATAAGCGGTCAACTCAATCCAGTTATTTTCCCAGGAACGTATAATAATAGGATACTTCTTCTCCCATCTGTCTTTAAAAGTAGAGAAGGCAACCTCGGCTTCTTCTAATGTAAGAGCTTGATAGACTTTCTTTAAGTCTGCCAAGACTAGCTTTTCTTCTTTGAAGGGGACATATTTCATGGAATTCCGTATCTGGTGGATGACGCATAGCTGAATCTGAGTTCTCGGGAATGCAGCATGAATTGCCTCTGAAAACCCTGAAAGTCCGTCCTTACAAGCAATCAGGATATCTTCTACCCCGCGACTTTTCAACTCCGTACACACATTTAGCCAAAAGCTAGCACTCTCGTGCTCACCAATCCATATACCCAAAATGTCCTTATGTCCAGACATGGTAATACCTAGAACGCTGTATGCTGCTTTATTGATGATCCGATTATCTTGGCGAACTTTAAAGTGGATAGCATCAAGAAATACAATGGGGTAAACGCGGTCAAGCGGTCTGCATTGCCATTCCGCTACCATTGGCATGATCTTATCCGTTACTTTACTGACCATCGCCGCTGACACCTCGATCCCATATAAATCCTTCATGTGCTCCTCGATGTCTCGCGTAGACATTCCTTTCGCATAGAGAGCAATGATTTGCTCTTCTAAACCATTTACGGTAGTCTCGTGTTTTTTCACAATATGAGGTTCAAATTCGCCGTTGCGATCACGAGGCACACGAAGTTCGGTGTTGCCAAACTTCGTTTTCACCGTCTTTTTGCTGTAGCCATTTCGACTATTGCCAGTATGGTCGCCGTCGGAACTATGCTTGTTGTAGCCTAAGTGATCATCCATTTCAGCTTCAAACAACTGCTGGATTGTGTCACGAAACAGGTCCTTCAGCATCACATGGACATCCTCGATGGTGCGGCAATCCTTTGCTAATTCTTTGATCGTAAGATCCCTTTTGTCTTGCATAAATGATCATCTCCTTAATGGCAAGTTTAACCATTTACACAAAACTTTTTACGCTCTCGACTAACTCGGCTAAGAAAAAGCTATCTTTTTTCTTTCTTTTCTATGTTCTGTGCTGCAGGAGGATCATATGAAGTTACTGTGAGTGTGCGATTCTTCGCACATATCTTTTTATTTTTGATCCAGGATATTTCTAATAGGAGGTGATTTATAAATCCTTCCACAATGTAATAAAGGTTGCCTGGATTTTCTAGTCAACAAGAAGCCCAGATCTTCAGGGCTTTTCACTTTCATCTGAAAGTGTTAAACTATACATATATTTTCCATCTAATTTTGTATCATATTTCACTTCCTGACACGCGTCTACGGAAGTCTAACTCATGAATCCACTCTCAAATGAGTGACCAAAACTACAAGTGATTGTAGTCATACCCATTATGGGTTTTTGGTCGTTGATTTGGGCGTGGTCTTTTTTTTGCCCAAAACCAACCAACAATCACTTTTATGAAAGGAGGGAAACCAATGACATTACGCTTGAAAAAGGAGAGTTTTTTTAGCTTGCTCACAGTAGATGCAATGTCGGATGAAGGGGCAGAAGTACTTGAGGGAGCCATGCGTGTTATAAACCTGGCTTACTATTCTTCCTTCGCTCGACTAGGAGAAGTCGACTTATCGTCATTTACGTATGAGCATGCAGAGCGTGCACTAAATGAGATGTTATTTTATGAGTCAGATGATTATGGAGAAGATGAGGGTATTAATTATTCAAGCCCAATCACTCTATTAAATCGGCATGCTGGTTTCAAAAACATTCTCAAAAAAGTAAAGCCTCATAACCAGAGGAAGAAGCGCCTTATTTAGTTAGGAGGAGTAAGAGTGTCAAGAAGTCTGTTTTTAACCTATGATACGAAATCGGAGATCATTGAAGCCATTGACAATCTTCTTATTGCCAAGCGATTGCTGGAGTGCGGATCGTTATCTCCAGAAGCTACTAACTTCATTGAGAATTACGCATTTATGGGTGGAGATTCCTTGTTTGAAAAGGGAGTCTCTTTTTTATTTGGAAGTCCGGCAAGTACCGCTGTGACCAATGAAGATGAAGAATATGTCTTCGAATTTCTTTCCCCGCTGGTTAAACGGTGGGATGAGCTCTCCGAACTTCATGGTGCTCATCCTGCATTTCAGGAGCAACGAAGCGGGTTAGAAACAGCAATAGCGGAATTGTATTGCGACGATGGAGATATGGTCGTTGAAGGAACGTTTATCCCGGGGGGATTACGAATCAAAGTCTTAGGTTTTCCTGGGTGCTTCAATCGGATATTTAAAAATTACGCTGCCATGAAGTCGCGATTGGAAAGAGCGGTCGAAGAATGGAGTCATTACAATGACAATTTGGAGGATAAGCGAGATGTCAGAGCAAGTTAATGAGCAAGAGACAGTTGTGCGATTTCGAGATGATACAGAAGTTGCAACCGTTGAGGCTTGGGATAATGGACTGCGAGTAATGTCCAAAAAAGTGAGTATCGAGAATATCGTAGTTAATCTCCTGGATATGGTTGAGACGCAGGATGTCGTGGAGTTGCTTGGCCGAAACGGTTTCCTTGAAGAAGGCATGGAGAAAATCATCGACGAGTATACCGGCCTTGCCCCCGCTACGGCTCTCTCTATCTATATAAACAGGGTCAATCGGGAAGAGGATATGCAACTTGTTGCGAGCCTTTTTAAGGCGATCGTCGAGAAGTTTGATATGAGCAAAGTTGATCCCCAGAGTATGGCAAAGATAATGGAGTTAATGCTGCATCGTATTGGCAGGGTGGATGACGCAGCGGTGAATGGGGCTTATCAAGAACTCTTTATAGAGCTGCTTAAGAAAGTACAGATCGCGTTGGCTTCTCATACGCTCGTCTCGAGAGTACTGAAAGAACTCCTCACGAAGGCATTGACGGAGCAGGATGTGGAGACGGTAGAATCCATGTTTGAGGTATTAGCGGCAAAAGCTCGACCTCATTGGATTCAAAAAGTGCTGGCGCCACATGTGAGCAAACAAAAAGTAATAGTAACTCCGATTCTCCCTAAGAACACGGTGTTCTACCAGCAGCAGCTGGATGGAACGCATATCGTTTGTTTGGAGGTCGAGCGTCAGAGGATTAATACGATTTATCGTAAAGAAAAGTTTGCATCTGTGGGACATCCAAAGATGCTTTTTGTCTTTTCAGTCTCTGGTGAGAATATTACGAACTGCAAAGTCTATGCGGTCAAAGATTTACGACTGAGTAAGGAGACGGAATTGTATCGTTTTCCGTTTTCCAATGTGAACGATAACTTTTCTGCGTGCTGGCCGGATCTCAATTCATTTCAATTGAAAGAGATAGCTCAATTGGAGACACTCCCGCTGTTTTTTCTTGAATCTCCATCTAACGATCATTTGTATCGGGGAAGAGAGCTGAAAGAAGTCTTTGCTGCTTTAGAGAACAAAGATTTTGATAACAGCTTACTGGAGCGAACGGGCCTTACTTTTGGTACCTATTTTGGGATAGGACCAGAGGCAAAACCAGAGCCAGATGATCGAATAACCGATGATGAAGATGATATCGAAATGGACGAGCTTGATGAAGTTAACGAGTTCGAAGATTTCGATACTGAGTAATTATTCGCGAAGAGTGAAAAATGACTATGACAAAAGGAGAAATGAAAAATGGGTGTGAATGTCAATCAAAAAGTTGACCACCGTGCTCATCAAAAAATTGACCACCATGGCAAAAATCAATCCACCCTACGGGTGGGTAACTTTTTCATGATCACGATCTTTGGATGCTTTGCTTAAAGCGATAGCTGTCCCCATTCATGGCAAAGATATGGGCACGATGTGTAAGCCTATCAACTAAAGCTGCTGTCATTTGTTCATCTTTAAAAATTTGCGTCCAATCCGCAAATTCAAGGTTACTGGTGATGATGATGCTCCCTTTTTCATAGCGAGCTGCACAAAATTGAAATAATAATTCCGCCCCTGTTTTGCTTAGGGGAACAAATCCGACTTCATCTAGAATGATCAAATCGGTTTTGAGCCATTGTTTCTCCAACTGAAGGATTCGCTTTTGGGACTGGGCTTCCATGAGCTCGTTGCATATTTTCGCAGCTGTCCAAAATTGTACGGAATAACCATGGTGACAAGCCTCCTTCCCAAGAGCAATCGAGAGATGTGTCTTACCCGTACCGGAGTTTCCGATAAACATGATGTTTTCTGCCTTCTCGATGTAATCACAACGAGCAAGTTGTAACAATTTCGGTTTATTAAGAGACGGAATCATAGAAAATTCATATTGATCGAGTGTTTTCGTTGAAGGGAATTTGGCATGCTTGATCCGACTGGCGATTTGATTTGCATCCCTTTGCTGCACTTCTTGTTCCAAAAGAGCGAGAAGGAATTCCTCATAAGGGACTTGTCGTTCGGCAGCATCATTGGCCATTTCCTTATAGAAACGTTTAATAGCCGGTAATCGAAGCCGTTTAGCATAGGTTTCAAGCAAGAAAGTTGTACTCAATGCACCACACACCTCTTTTGTAACAGACGATTGTATTGGTTAAGATCGGGAGTTTTTACTTGAATACGCGGAACAGAACTATCTTCAGTCAACGAGAGTTGAGGCATACGATGCTCTGGTAACGTACGATGAAACAACAATTGCCTTACGGCATCATACTGAAACATCCCCTTTTGGCAAGCTTCCTCTAATGATTCCTCCACAAGAATAGTATCGAATTCACGATGTAATAACAGGAGTCGAACAAACTCCTTCATTCCACCTGGTCGATGGCGGCACTTGTCTAAGAACTGTTGGTAAATTGGGGGTAGCCCCGCCTGATGCAAAGGTCTGGCATACAAAACGGCACCTGGTCGAGTCAGAAGCAAATCCAGGTAGTGATCGTATTGCAAAAGCTCTTTGCCACTTTCTAAGCATCTCTCATGCTGAGCAATCAATTTGCTACCATGGTACACTTCAATCCGTTCGGCAAACACCTTGCAAGTAAGCTCGGTAGATGCGTGTGAAACAGGAACAGAATAGGCATTTTTCTCAAAGTGAAGCATAGACAAGGTATTGCTTTTCACAGACACGATACGGCAACAATCCAGTGGTTGTGGAGGCAAGGGGAGCATAACGTGCTGCTCTTGTACAAAGGCTTCTCCAACGGTTAAAGATGACCTAGGAACGGTAGTTGTCTCGTAAGAGATACATTTCTCAAGAAGGAAATGATTTAATTCCTCTAGAGAAGAGACACTTGGAACCGGGGTAAAAAACTGCTTTTGGATGAACTTTACGAGATTTTCTACTTGGCCTTTTTGATGCCCTTTTCCCGGATCGCAGAAATGACTTTCGAACAGGTAGTGAGAACGAAGCTGGACAAATCGCTCCTGTTCCTCGCGGTTCTTACCTTCCAGCACCTTCTTTACGGCTGTTGTCAGATTGTCGTACGTAACAGTCTGAGGAACAGCACCGAAAAATTCAAAGGCATCGACATGTCCTTGAAGAAGAGCTTCTTGCTTTTGATGAAAGAAAGTTTTGACAAAAATCTTTCTGCTGAAGGTGCAACGCATACAAAAGACTTGAACTTTTACCTGCTTACCCTGTAAAAGAACAGTAACCTCGCCCCAGTCAAATTGGGCAAATTTCCCTGGCGGGAAGTCGAGGGGGACGAACGCTTTTGGAAGAGAAACGCGTAGTTGTCTGACGTAACGTCGAACTGTAGATTCACCACCGGTGAATCCGTATTCGTCGACAAGTCTCTGATAGATACGGGTGGCAGTATGACGCTGCTTAGGGGGAGCCTGTTCATCTTGACGAAGCCATTCCATGATGATGGGTTGCACAGAATCAATGACTGGTTTCGGTTTTGGTTGCGAAAGCTGGTATACAGGGATCTCCGTTGATTTCAAGGCTTTTCGTATGACTTGACGGGAATATCCGGTTTCGCGAGAAATTTGCCGAATCGGCTTCCCTAGCAGAATGTGTTGTTTCCTGATAAACTCATAATTAGCCATCTGAAGCATTTCCTTTCCTCCTATACCTTGATGTCTCAGCAACTTCAAGATACAGGAAAGAGGAGCTCAGGTGGTCAACTTTTTTATGAGCGATGTACCACTAGGTGGTCAAGAATTAGATTAGCATTCACAAATGGGATCGTTTGATAAGCTAATGGGTGATATCTACAATAACTTTGATAATGAGGAGCAACAACAATCAGCTGGGGATGATCTGGTGGATGTCCCTACAGAAGTCATTGAGAACCAAGTGGCTGTAGACGAATTTTTGGACGAGCCGGCAGCAAACTCCGATGAGATGGAAGTACCCCAGGCTGAGGAGCAAGCGGATGATCAACCTAATGATCCGATTGTGGGATCTACTGAGGGAGAAAAGCCCGCTTTAGATAATACCTCGGAAATTTCGGTCACTCTTTCAAAAGACGGTCAGTATAGCCTATTTGGAGAAGATGACCTTATCGTGCTTAGCGGAAATGGCGAAGACGAAGAGAATGGGTGCAAGGCAACCCCAGCTCCTAAGACGTCGGGTAGCAAGAAAACGGGTAAAAAGGATACCAAAGCTCCTTCAGCTCCAGTAAAGCCGAAAGAAGAGCTGAAGGTGACAGCGGAATGGACCCTTCATTACTCTACCTTATCCATCCGTATTGGCGACCTGTTCCCGGACATGACTGACACCGAAGAAAAAACACTCGAGGAAGTTCGTCAGAAGATGGAGGAAAGCTTTTTTCAATTCACACGTTCTCGCGTGAAATGGGATTACGACAAAGAGGAGAAACGGTTGTATCCGGACGTATTTGCAACCTCCAAAGGTGCTGATTTTAATACTGAAATCGGAGCTCGATTAAAGAGAGCGAGACAGTCAGTTGGTATGGATCAACTTGAGGTTGCTGCCTTCCTTGGCATTGATAAGAGTACAATTTCAAGATACGAAAGCGGAGAGCGTACACCTGATGTTTTTACGATTGGACAGCTTGCAGAATTGTACCGAGTCACTACGGATTTTTTGATTTCTGGAATGAAAGAGATAAAATCCGTAAAGCTAGGGTTGGGTAAGCTGTACCTAAAGGTGGACGAATACTTAAAAGAGGTAGCGGAAGCTGCTGCGGTCCCTCATAGCTATATCACCAGTCGGGATGGCCGGTTATATGAAGCACGAGAAAGCCATTTGGGTAGACTCGTCGTTCCTGCTGCATTTGTTCCTTCTTTGGATGAAGTGAATGCGGGATTCAGGTTTAGCTTACCGAAGATTCCAGGAAGACTGCTGAGCCAAACACTATCCTTTTTTCGGGCATATTGCTCAAAGTGGCAGCAAAATGAAGTAATGACTCTCATTTATTGGGATATCCTTGAGCAAAAGTATATCCTAGAATGCCCATACCAAGAGGTATCGAAAGTTCGCATTGATGCCCAATTCGATGAGAAATACATCGGACGGAATTCAAGTCGGTTTATTCCGGTCATGCACATCCATAGTCACAACATGATGAAAGCCAACTTTTCACCGTTAGACAACCAAAATGAGCTCAGTTATATGCTCTATATGGTTGTCGGGCAACTGGATCAGGAGATACCGGCAGTCTCATTACGGGTAGGTTGCAATGGATCGTATATCAATAACCTCCCGATCGAAAGGTATTTCAATCTCCCTATCTTAAATGATCGGGAAGTAACGTATCCGGTTACATGGGATCAACGCGTTACAATTTTGTAGAATAGAAAAGGAAGTCGGGTATTTACCCGCTTCCTCTTTTTTTATTGAAAAGGAGAGATAAAAAATGCCTAGACAATTAACCATCGTGGAACCAACAAAACGACCGTATTGGCAAATTGTTCAGATTGGAGCCGGTGCCAATGGTAGCCACTTCTTTCGCGGACTAACGCAGCTCATTCGCACGCACGCGAATGCATTCAGAAGCGAAAAGGTTCCCTTTTCCGTTGAGCTAACCATTGTCGATGCAGATTTGGTCGAGCATAAAAACCTATCCAATCAGTTATTTGATCAGGAAGATATTTCTCAGTTCAAAGTGGAAGCTTTAGCGGACCGGTACGGAGATGTCTATGATCTTAGCATCAGACGAGTTATTGAATTCGTAAAGGACATCGACATGATGCGCCGGCTATTTACGGTGCCTGAGGTTAATGAGAATACGCAGATCGTACCGATATTGGTAGGTATGGTCGATAATAACCGCTCGCGTCAGCTTTTTGATGCCTTTTTCCATTCAGATGATGTCAAAGACCTCATTTGGATCGACGCCGGTGTTGAAGGAGTAGAAGTCCTGGATGTGACGAATAGGGAGCTAACCGATGAAGAGAAGGATTTTATAGCGACTTCTGGCTTCGGCGGGCAGGTTGTTTGCGGTGTTAAGAAGAATGGAAGAGTTATCCTGGATCCGGTAACTCGAGTCTATCCAAATGTGTTAGAGGATGAGGAGACGGCATTTCCTGGTGAGAGCTGCGGATCCCTGATCATTAATAACCCTCAGCGGTTGGTAACGAATCGGATGGCTGCAGAAATGGCCACTGTGTTCTTTAATAATCTGCTTCATTCACGTAGCATCTGGGCGCACTACATCAATTTTAGTGCCATGTACGGGGGAGCGGGAGTTACGTTTATCCCAGACAATGTCCATGAGAACTAGCGTATTGGTGGAGAGGATCCTTTTTCCTCTTCCTCTTAGTAAATTATTTTAGGGGGAAAACGAGATGAAACCAAAGATATTTATTGGTTCTTCTATTGAGGGACTTGATGTAGCCTATGCCATACAGGAAAACCTGGAGTATATCGCTGAAGTGACAGTTTGGGATCAAGGCGTCTTTGATCTATCCAGTACAGCCATGCATGATCTCATCGATGAAATCAATCATAGTGACTTTGCTATTTTTGTATTCCATCCAGATGATTATGCCAACATTAGAAGTCATGAGACGATGGTCGTTCGAGATAATGTGATATTCGAATCAGGGCTGTTCATTGGTAGGCTTGGTATGGAGCGGGTGTTCCTTGTAAAGCCGCGGGGCAAAACAGGAGATCTTCCACTTCGAATCGCCACGGATCTTGCCGGAATAACGATCGGTTCATATCAGGATGATCGGATGGACGGTAGGTTAAAAGCAGCATTGGGTCCTTTTTGCAATCAAGTCAGAAAGAAGGTACAGGAATTAGGGCCAATCGCTTCAGTTGATCTGTACCAAAAATTTAAAAAACTTGAGTCGTTTTCGCGATTCATGTACTATCTGGTCCGGTACAGTAAACATACGAAGCATAGTTATTCCCAAATTCTATCCGCTTTCCTGGCTGAGCTGGAAACGACTCCAATGTTCAGTAAAAAAGGCACCACTCTATTTCGTTTGGAAAACGAAAAGGCATGCCTTACTCAAATTGGTAGTTCTGGTGTAGTGAACAGTGAGCCTCTATCGTTTACGCTAGAACATAATAAAAGTAACCCGGATGAGCCAAGTTTTGTTGTCCATGCTTTCGAAAATGGCTGGGGATTGTTTCAGAAAGGGAAACGATTAGGTGAAACGGAGTATCTGTACACGAGAAGAATCGCAGATAACTTCGTTATTTCCATTCATTTTCTCACAGACCAAACCTTAGCAGAGGATGAGGTTGAACAGTTTGATGCCGTTATATATAATCTAAACAAGGACATCTTTGATTCGTTTCATGTGTTCTTGAAAGGAGAGGTTATAGATGGCGAATAGACGTGTTCTTGTTGCAGCTCGCGGTCCTCTAACTCACGGAAGTGTAACGTGGAAGGCTAAACCAAAAAAGGTAATGTCCTCAAAAAATGTAAAGTTCTTCGGGCCATCTGTACTCCGATCGGATGAAGGCTTTACACTCATCGCCTCTGGAAACGGTAAAGTACATTACGGTGTTCCGAGCTTTATTAAATAATTTACTGGGGAGCGGATACTTCCGCTTCCTTTTTTGTAAATAACTTCTCAATTTCTAGAAGTTGGAGGGCAATTTGACTCGATATGTTGTATAGCCAGGAATGACTTCGAGTAGAATTTTGTGGTAAAATGATCGTATCAACATGTTTTTTTTAATCTGTTTCTGGCAGGCGCCGGGAATGAATAACTGACCGAATACACTCTATGCGAGTGATAGACAGTATGAATTGCTCTTTTTGAGCATTGTCTATCGTTGGCATAGGGTGTTTTTTTATCCCTAAAACTACCAACAATCGAATTGAAGGAGACATGAGTGATGAAGAAGAATTTCTTACCATTTAACGTTTCGATCGAACAAACAAGTAGCTATCTACCGGTAGTGAGTGAGAGTCAAGCAAATCAGAGCATTGGAGAGTGCAAGATTTGCGATTCAATCGGAGACGAGGCAGGAGAGAAGTTGGAAAGTATGATTGCCAGCCAGGAGAAGATAGGCTTTCAGTTGCTTGAAAAGTGGGAGTCAGATGACGAGTCAGTAGGGGCAATCATGCAAGCAGGGGAGGTTTACAGCCTCATCATGTTTCATGAGGATTGTAACGAAGTTGATACGATCTATTTGAACGATAACGATCTGAATCATGTACTTAAACACGTGCCTAGCCCCGCTTCTCCTAAAGAGGTAGATCAATTTGAGCATGGTCCCTTGAGCAAGGCGTATGCTTGGGAAAGCCCAGAATACAAAATGGCGTACTTTGCTTTTAATACTCTCTGGGAGGTCATGGAGGAAATGACTGACGAGCTAAAACAGCAGATGGCGTCTTCGATGGGATTATCGGTAGAGGAACTTATTAGTGTTGCTGAGAAATTGTTCACGAATAACGCGGATCCGGATAATGTTAAAGATGACGAGATTACACTTCACGGAGAATGACATATCGAAGTGAATGACGAGAAATTAAAAAGAGGAGGCGAATGCCCTCTGGCTGCGTGTTATTCCAGAGTAGGCAAAAGCCTACTCTTTTTTCATGCAGTTAAGGCGAAATGTATGGACGAAAGATATCAATTTACTGAAGGGGAGCAGCGAGTATCAGTCTCCCAGAGCTTGAAAAAGTGGAATAATACCGTACGTTCCGTGTGGTCCTACTTACAGAATAATGACTTTGATTTTCATGGAGTTGTACGAGATCATAGCGGTGTATTTTCTAAAGGAAATGGATTCATTGTGATTCATCATTTTACTCACGATAAACCAAAGAAACAAATGCAAGGGATAGACAGTGACTTGGTTTGGCGTGATATCATTTCGGCGGATACCACACTTGGGAATTTGTTTGTCTTTTTGGAGCAAGAGGATTTTACACATATGATCCCAGAGCAAGTGTTCATCGATGCCTTTATTCATAGTTTGCTGCTGCCTCATGAGTGGGATTGGCATTTAGAGTCACCTAAAAACAAGCTGATGGTGTGGTTTGAAAAGGATGACACCACGCTGCTGATTGAAGTATTCCCCGCCAAAGAGATGGCACCTTATGGAGTAAGCGGGGCTTTGGATTGGCCAGATCTCACCTATGAATATGAGTATGCATCATCGTTGGAATGGAGTGAGATGTTTGGTATCGAGGAAGTTCAAGTTACTGCTTTAGTGAGAGCGGCGAATGGCGAGGCTTTAACCATATTGGAGGAAATGCCTAGCAATGCATTAGATATTGCGAGAATGGCGATTGCTAAAATCATGACTGAGTCACGCAGGGTATGCCTAGCGTACTCCGGAGGAAAGGACAGCCATGCGTGCCTGCTGCTCGTTCTCCATTACTTGCTAGTTAATCCAGATTGCCAAACGGAAGTCATCGTTGTGAGCTCAGACACCGGTGTAGAAAACATGGTGCTTAAAGAACATATCCTCCGTGTGAAAGAGAGGGTGGAATCTCTGCCACTCTCCATCCCTTTCTATATCGTGGAACCAGAAGAGGAAGATTCGTTTTACACATGTGTCATTGGGAAGGGGTATAGTCCTCCAAGCTCCCTTTTTAAATGGTGCGTTCGCCGGCTTAAATTAGAGCCTGCTCAAAAAATACTTGAGCAGCTGCTAATGCCTGAAGAGGAAATATGTCTCATCCTCGGGTCAAGAGATATGGAAAGTTCTACGAGGGCAAGGAGTAACTCAAAAATTTTTGGAGAGGAATTCTATGGAACTCATTCGATACCGGGTATAAAGACAGCCGCTCCGATCCGGTCCTGGACCGCTGCTGAAGTGGTTACGTACCTCGTGCATGAGAAGGCGCCATGGGAAGGATACTCGAATCATCATCTTCTTCACTTGTACGGATCCGCCGCGGGTGGTTGGAGCGAGTGTCCTACTGCAGCAGCCATTATAAATGAAAACGATGCTGTAAAAGCATGTGGAAGCTCGTCCGGTGCCCGAATGGGATGTGTAACCTGCACCGTAGTGAAGAATGACGATTCGTTGCGAAACATGGCCTTCGATTACCCTGAGCTTCATCGGTATGTTGAGATGCGTGCTGTTCTCAAAGCCTCTCAAGATATTCGATATGGCGGCTATACTGGCTACCAGAGAAAGGGAAGAGGAAGGTTTAGTGGCGGAATCGGTGATCTTACGTTGGATGCACGTACTCTCATCCTCGAGCATATGCACGCTTTGGGGATCAAGTGGAAGGAGAAGGAAGCGCTACTTTCCTATCAAATAGTGTTAGAACGTGAGATTTCGGAAGGAATAGCGATTAGCTCCCGCTTTAGGGAAGCACTCTTTGCCATGCTGCCGGTTCATCCAGGTGTGGTAGGAAGCATGTATCATCCTATTTGGGATCCATGGGGGAGCGGTGTAGATCGTTTTACTGAAGAAGATAGGGCTGCCATTGAGCGTATTATGATGGAGGAAAAAGAACAGAGACTTGAGGAAGCTATTTAATACTTAAAAACCGGCGTCTATTGAAGTGACCCCGAAAAGTTAGACAGATTAATTTATTAGGCAGCCTCTAGGGCTTGAATTCGGTATTGCACCGGACTCAGGCCTTTTAATTTTGCCTTAATTCGTTTGGAATTATAGGATTCAATATATTTGGCTAGTTCTGTCTTAAAGTGCTCCACGCTGTGAAATTCTTTTAGATATAGAAGTTCTGATTTCATAATACCAAAGAAATTTTCCATCACTGCATTATCGTAGCAGTTCCCTTTTCGGGACATACTCTGTGTGATGCCTCGCTCATGAAGGGCATGATGATATTGTTTCATTTGGTAGTGCCAGCCCTGATCAGAATGAATCATAAGAGTATGGTCATCTGTCAATTGTTCAAAAGCTTGTTCTAACATGGTTGAAACTAAGGAATAGGTTGGTCTTGAACCGATTGTATAGGTGATAATTTCGCCGTTAAACAAATCCAATATCGGTGAGAAATAGAGCTTTTCACCAAATAATTTAAACTCTGTAATATCTGTTACCCACTTCTCATTTGGTTTTTCAGCTTTGAAGTTACGGTCCAAAATATTTGGAGCAATCGTACCGACTTTTCCTTTATAAGAGCGATATTTTTTCATGCGGACAAGACATTTTAGCCCCAATTCCTTCATGATTCGCTGGACTTTTTTGTGATTGACTATATGCCCACGATTTCGAAGTTCATCACGGATACGACGGTAGCCAAAGCGTCCTTCATGTTCGTCATAAATGGCTTGAATCAACACTTTTAACTCCCCATCCAAATCTGGACGACCAAAGTTTTTCACGCAAAAATAATACGTACTTCTAGGAATATCTGCGAGTTGAAGAAGTGCTTTCACCGGAAATTCATGCCTTAGTTCATAGACTACTTGTGCTTTGTCTTGCCTGGTGATTTTTCCTTGTTTTGAACTAAGGCATTCAACTTTTTTAAATAAGCATTCTCCATACGCAAACGTTCATTTTCCGCCTTCAATGCCTCTAGTGATCCTTCTGCTGGTACTTGATTTTTCATTGAACTGGAGTTTTTCTTTTGCATAGATGGACGCCCCTTCTTCTTTGATTCAAGGGCATCCAATCCTTGCAATTCCAGCTGCTTTTTCCATTGAATCAGCAACGAATGCGAGATGTTAAACCGTGCAGCTGTTTCCCTGATAGACGTCCCTTGACCGTTCATATAATTGAGTACGTCTAGTTTAAACTGAACCGTGTAACCTGTATAGAGTTTCATAAACGCTTCGGTACCGTGGTGCTGGTAATGTTGAACCCATTTAACCACCTCAGATTTCGCAATACCCATTGACGAGCTAATGGAAGCAAAGTTTTCGTTACCGTTTAAATAGCGGAGAACCGCTGTTATTTTATCTTCCGGAGAAAATTTAGCCATAGAAAAAACTGCACCCCCAATCGTTAGATGTGTCTAACAATTGGGGTGCAGTTCATAATCGGCGGTTTTTTTCGTTGATAGATGTCCAACATTTGCAGGTTGTTGCCAGCTTGCTTCGTGTGTAGAGTAGGAACTGACGAGGATCGAATCATTGCATACAGCTACGAATAAGCGAGGGAATGAACGATGAAAAAATCCTATATATGGACGGCTCCTGTGCTTGCTTCTGCACTCCTGTTTGCAGCGCTGTCTCCGGACGTACCGGTTTATGCAGCCAATGGTACAGCCGAAGAGACTATTCAACCGACACAAGCTGAACTACGAGAGAAATATTTGGACAAGATGGATCTAAAGTCAAAGGATGTCCTGGGCTTTTACCATACGTCTATGAACGGAAGCACGGATGCTCGCAAGCACAACATCAAGAAGGCAATTAAGCGAATCAACGGGCAAAAACTAAAGCAGAATGAAACCTTCTCCTACAATGGAACAGTGGGCAATGCCAACATTTCCGAGGACGGCTGGCAAAAAGCAGGTGCAATCGTCAATGGGCAATTGGTAGAAGACTACGGTGGTGGCATCTGCCAGGTGTCCAGCACGCTGTTTAACGCGGCAAATGAAGCGGGTATGACGATGGTAGAGCGACATGGGCACAGCAAGACTGTCGGCTATGTACCAGCTGGTATGGATGCGACAGTCGCATACGGCTATCTCGATTTTCAATTTGCGAATCCGTTTGATGAGAAGGTGAAAATCAAAGCGAAAACGTTTGATGACGAACATGTCGTAATCGCCATCGTTCGAGACTAATGAATAGGTAGAACCATCTTCAAAGCAGGGAAGGCTCCCCTAGTGGGATATGGCCTTTCCTGCTTTTTTCTGCTGGAAAAAGGGACGAATTGGGCCGAATCTATGGAAAACTGTTGTGCGCTCCCTCATAAATGTAATGGTGCAAGACCATACTGGTTGAAAAAGGGAGGTGGATCATCATGTACGTACAAGTGACAGGAGAGCGTGACAATCTGTCGGTCATTGTGATGGGGGAACCTCTGGCTGGTCAGCCGAGTGGTCCCTACAAGCTGCCTGGCAGGCTTGTGAAAGCACTAAAACCTCAGGACCTCCCGATGGAAGTATGCTTTACACTCGATGGCTCTCTCCCTTCTGGCTACGGGTTTTATCCCGAGGACCGGGTAGTGTTTCAGCGCGGACACAAGGAGCAGTCTTTGTGGATTCGGGTCACTTCTACCTATGTCCAAAGCGAGTGGGATGGGTTTTTCCCCTTGGAAGCAACGCTGCAAGCTCGCAAACAAGCACTGGAGGAACAATCTGGCTTCGTTCAGATCGGGTATGAGGCAGGGGAGCAAATATCCGTCATTCACTATGAATTTGAGTGGGAGCGAACAGAGCCTACGGATTTGGAGTCGGCGCTTGAGGCGATCTGCGACACCGTATGTGAAATCGAAGCGAGGGGAAATGCAAATTTGTGGCCGCGAAAGGGTCCTTCCTTTGGTTAGGCAGGAAAGCTTTTGCACGTACGACGCACCGTGATATAGTTAAAAGGAATTCACAACCAGTTGTCCGTGTAAAAGGAGAGAGAGACTATGAAGAAAATCGGAAATATTTATTGCGTTGGACGTAATTACAAACTGCATGCGGAAGAGCTGGGCAATGATGTGCCGACGAAGCCAATGATTTTTGGCAAGCCGACTCATGCGCTGGCAGAGACAGCTGGTGGGGAGATCGTACTGCCAGGAACTCGCGGAGAGCTTCATTATGAGACTGAACTTATCATTCACATCGCCCGTTCCTATGAGCCTGGAGTGACACTGGATGAAATGGTAGACGAGATCGCATTGGGCATTGATTTTACGTTGCGCGATGTACAAAGCGAATTGAAGAAAAAAGGACATCCGTGGCTGCTCGCCAAAGGGTTTAAAAATTCAGCGATCTTGACGCCTTTTCATGCGTTCCCGGGGCTGGATGAATGCCTGAAGACGGACTTTACCCTGCTGAAAAATGGAGAGCAGGCTCAGCGCGGGAATATTCGCAATGTCATTTTTGATTTAATGACATTGATCCAATATATCTCTGAGCATTTTGGGCTGGAAAAAGGAGATATCATCTATACCGGAACGCCTGAAGGTGTGGGACCGGTAGCAGATGGGGATGAACTCACTTTCCTGTGGGGCGACCAAA
The DNA here is from genome assembly GCF_046622605.1 of Brevibacillus centrosporus. Lineage (NCBI taxonomy): Bacteria > Bacillati > Bacillota > Bacilli > Caryophanales > Paenibacillaceae > Brevibacillus > Brevibacillus centrosporus. The sequence goes on from NZ_CP176856.1 coordinate 2,728,537, forward strand.
AATGGGGAGAATTTACGGCGCGTTTGCGCTAAGAAACAAGAAAAGCAGACGATAAAAAAGCCAGCTTCTGACAGGATCAGGGAGAAGCTGGCTTTTTCTATGGCGAAAGCCCTAGTTGATAGTGATTCTCAATGCGTGTGGTTCCATAGAACTAAAGGGTTGCAACCGCACAGTTTTCCACTCGATTTCCATCTAGTTCAATGCTACCAATTTCCGTATTGGTAAATTTTACGGTCTTATCCTCCAGTTTCCTCCTGAGGTAATCTGACGTTGTACCCACGAAGGGTGCCACAACATGACAAGGAGGAAAAGACAAGTGACGAAACGAGATTGGGTAATGAAGTCAACTGTAGCAGTCATCCTGAGTACGTCCCTGTTAATGGGTGGTCAAGTTGGACAAGCAGCGGCCGCTAGTACGAACTATGAACAACAAACCAGTGAGGTAGCCTCTATCGCCAAATCCATGGTCGGGAAGCCTTACAGCTACAAAGCTTCTGGACCAAAAGAATTTGGATCAGCTGAGTTAGCAACATATGCTTACAAACAGGTTGGAGTAAAAATCGGAAGCACGATCAGTGGTTTATACAAAACTGGAACCAAGGTATCTTCGATCAGCAAGGTGGAAGCTGGGGATCTGGTCTTCTTCTCTTCGAACGGTTCCGGCAGCCCTACTTTTATGGGGGTATACATAGGTAATGGTCAATATGTTTATTCTTCCGAAGGCGAAGGAAAAGTAGTTCTCAAGAAGCTCTCTGACTACAGCAAGAAGTTCCTTGGCGCGCGCAGAATCGTAGAGGACTCGTCGTCGGATAATTCGTCGAATTCGCCAAGTACGCCGGCGTCAGACATCGCCAGCAAAGTCATCAAGAATGGGGAGAAGTATTTGGGAACCAAGTACAAATACGGCTCCAGCAGCAGTACGACCAAAAGCTTTGACTGCTCCTCGTTTACACAGCGTGTCTTCAAGGAAGCAGGAATTACGCTCCCACGTGATTCCCGTCAGCAGTCTACTGTCGGGACAACTGTCTCTAAAAAGAATCTGCAAAAAGGCGATTTGCTCTTCATGAAAGCTTCAGTGAACAGCTCTTCGGATCGCATCACGCACGTAGCGATTTACGCAGGAAACGGCAAAATCCTGCATACTTACGGCAGCCCTGGCGTTACCTACTCCAAGTTCGACGGCACGAACTGGGAAAAACGCGTTGTCAAAATCAAACGTGTGATCTAACTCGTCGGAATCGAGTGAATCATAGGAAACGACTAAGAATCGTAGAGATAGGCTCTCTTGCACAAGCAGGGGGGCCTTGATTCTATTCGGAGTAGTTCTTTTGTAATGTAAGACGAACCGGAAGGCGAATAGTTTCACAAAAACGGGTTGCCAAATGTTTCATTACCTTAGTAAATTATTTTGGTTCGAATCGACTATGAAGAGGAAAAATTGCAAAAACGTCGAATTATGTTACTGTATACTTGAAAAAAACGGGGGTGTTTCAGGTGAAATTGAACATGCCAGAATTTTATAATTTTGCGGCACAGGTGGATGAATGGGCGGTTAAGCATCCAGAGAAGCGTGCAGTTTGGGAGTTAGACGAGCAAGGAAACGAGGCTGTTTTAACCTATGACGAGCTGCGCCGTTATTCCAACCGTATTGCAAATGTCCTTGGCACCATCGGGATCGAGCAGGGAGACAAAGTATTGGTGCTCGTCCCGCGGGGAATAACCGCATACGGTCTGTATTTGGCGTTGTTGAAGCTGGGTGCGGTCATCATGCCAGGCTCAGAGATGCTTCGCTATAAAGATATTGAGTACCGAGTCAATCATGCGAAGGCGAAAGCGGTCATTGGCTTTGAAGGCATTCTGGAGGAAGTGGAGCCTGCCCGTGGACAATGCGACTCTCTCCGCCATTTTGTGACGATTGGCCACGCAAAGGACGGCTGGATTGGGCTGCAGGATCTACTGGGTGATCAGGATGAGGAGTTTGTTTGTGCCCAGACACGTGCAGATGAGCTTGCCTTTTTGTCCTATACATCGGGAACAACTGGCGGTCCAAAAGGCGTCATGCATGTACATGGTTGGCCATTTGCCCATTTGGCGGTAGCAGCCAAGCAGTGGCTGGACGTACGGGAAGACGATACGGTGTGGGCAACAGCGGGTCCTGGCTGGGCAAAATGGATCTGGAGTCCTTTTGTCTCCACGCTAGGTATGGGCGCGACAGCATTTGTTTACAAAGGCCGCTTTGGCGCAGAGACTTATTTGAATCTTTTGCAAAAATACCCTGTCTCTGTCCTGTGTGCGACACCTACCGAGTACCGATTGATGGCAAAAGTAACGGATCTGGATCAGTACAAGCTTCAGGCGTTGCGTTCTGCTTGCTCGGCAGGCGAACCGCTCAATCGGGAGGTCATCGATACGTTCCGCCGCGTATTTGATCTGACTGTACGCGATGGGTATGGGCAAACGGAAAACACCTTGCTCGTCGGTACCTTTGTCGGAGTTGAGCCAAGGCCTGGTTCCATGGGACGTCCGTCTCCTGTTGTACAGGTAGCGATTGTCGATGAGGAAGGTGCGGAGCTGCCGACCGGCAAAGTAGGAGACATCGCCATCGACCGCCACATGGTAGCGCTGTTTAAAGGCTATTTGGACGATCCGGAGCGCACGGCAAAAGCATTTCGTGGAGAATGGTACGTGACCGGGGATCAAGGACGGATGGATGAAGACGGTTACATTTGGTTCGAAGGTCGCTCTGACGATATCATCATTTCCGGCGGATATACGATCGGACCATTCGAGGTAGAGGATGCGTTGGTGAAGCATCCAGCTGTAGCAGAGTGCGCAGCAGTAGCCAGCCCGGATCCGGAGCGGGGGAATATCGTCAAGGCGTTTGTGATTCTGAAAAAAGGAAGCACACCGTCGGATGAGCTGACAGCGGAGCTGCAGGAGCATGTGAAGAATTTGACGGCTCCTTATAAATATCCACGAAAAATTGAATTTGTCGAGGAGCTTCCGAAGACCTCCTCCGGTAAAATCAGAAGGATCGAGCTGCGTCAAAAGGAGAAGCAGCAGCAGAGCTAACCTTTTTTCACTGTGTCTTACGGAAATGTAAGGTTCCTGTAAGTGGATTCGATGGGACGTACGCTGCCTTTTCCCTACAATGAGTACAGAAGCAAGGTAGGGGGAATCCAGCATGAATCAACTTTCCGTATCGGCGACCCATGAAAACGATCCTCTATTTACGATAAAGAATGTCGATAGACCGAAGCGAAAAAACGCATCCTGGAAAAAACGTTTATGGTTGCCTGTCATTCTGATCATCGTCTGCGTTTTTTCGCTTCCGAGCATGCTTAGCTTTGCTGGGAATGCATGGATCGATCAAAAGAAGCTGCAGCAGGTCGAGAAAGCGGCTTCTGGCAGCTACGTGACACTAGATGAGATGCCGGATTACTTGTGGCAATCCTTTGTGGCGATTGAAGACCATCGCTACTGGAAACACCATGGGGTCGATTATATCGCCTTCGCTCGGGCAATCTGGGCAGATGTACAAGCTGGTTCCTATGTCCAAGGGGGCAGTACGATTACGATGCAGCTCGCACGCAATCTATTCTTGACCCAGGACAAAACGATCCTACGAAAGGCAAAGGAGATCGCGATTGCCTATCAACTGGAACAGCGATACAGCAAAAAAGAGCTCCTGGAGATGTATTTGAATGTCATTTACTTTGGCCATGGCCAGTATGGGATCGAGTCCGCCAGCCAGCTGTACTTTGGAAAAAGGGTGAATGGAGCAGATCCGAGTGTGATAAGCCTCGGCGAGTCAGCCATTTTGGCATCTCTACCGAAGGCTCCAGAGGCATATTCTCCACTTAAGCATTGGGAAAAAGCGAAGGAGCGTCAAGCCGTCGTTCTGGGCAGGATGGTGGAACAGGGGCTGATTACTCAAGAGCAAAAACAAGCGGCGCAGGAAGAAGTGACCTTTGCGTGGGCAATCTAGCATGCCGAAAGCTTCTCTGTATGGATACAGGGAAGCTTTTTCGCCGTTTCTTTTTGCGAAACAGTTCTATCCACTTTGCTGCAAGCATTCCTATACTAAGGAAGAAAAAGCTGCCCATGATTAGAGCAGCCATTCCTTTCTTCATTATGTAGTGCGATTTACGGCTTTACTCAGGGCATCCTCCAGGACATGCGCGTATTGCATCGTTGTTTCGATCTTGGAGTGGCCGAGCTGTGCCTGCAACTGATGGGGATCGGGATTCAGCCGCAAAAACTGGGTGGCAAAACTATGGCGCAGCTTGTGGACGGACAGATCAGGGATTCCGAAAGCTTTGGCGTATTTTTTAACCAGCTTTTGCACAGAACGCACTTCGATACGATGTCCATGGGGATTGGAAGGGGAGACAGCTAAAAAAACGGCGTCTTCCTGTGCAGACGGATGGTAGTTGGCTCGAACCTGCAGATACTTGGCCAAGTACTCTTTTCCCCAGTCACTAAAGAAAGGTGCGTCCTCCTTTTTCCCTTTTCGAATCATCTTCAGCTGGTTTTTCTCCAGTACGATGTCAGACAGATTCAGGCTGACAATCTCGGATACCCGAAAGCCGCCAGACAGAATCATGGCAACGATAGCCGTATCACGATCTCTGTTTTGCATGTGGTACTGCTGCTTTTTTGTGGTTTGGCAGTGGGCAAGGTATCCATTGTAAATGAAATCAACGAACTGGTAGATCTCATCATCAATCAGGATTTTCGCCCGGATAGCATGCGCTCTGGCCAGAGGAGTCAGCTCCGTAGTCTCCAGCTCGATTTTTGCCAGTACATTGCGTGTCAAATACGATTCGCCACGATCATCTTCAGCGATGGCCGACAAATAATGAAACAAGGATTTGAGACTGGAAATCTTTCGGCTGATGGTCTTGTCACTATACTCTTTTCGCGAGCTTTTCGTTGGATGGCTCAGAAGAGCAGAGCGCTCATAAAGATGGGACTCTTGCAGGTAGAGGATGTAGCTTTCCACGGATTCCTTTTTCAGTTCATTGAGATCTGCCAAAGGGATCTCCTTCATGTCAGTTGCAGCAGTCAGTCCCTCTGTCATCATCCAGCGAAAGAAGAAAGAGCAGTCACGCAAATACCCGAGCAGCGTGGAGGGAGAGTTTTTTTTCGTTTTTTTATGTTCGATAAACTTTTCGACGTACCATGGGTAAGAGCCAATGGATTGCAAAAGCTGCAGGGCGTCGCGCTGTTTGGTCACCGACAATGCTAACACCACCAATCTTGTTGAATAGTATACGAACATATATTCTATCAGAAACAAAACAGTCTGGGAATTGCAAATTGCGCTATAGACAGGGGTTTTCTGGCAAGGTAAGATAGGGCGTATGTACATAAACCGTAGTACTTCCGTTTTATTGGGTTAAAGGAGGAAAGAAAATGGCAACATGGAACCTATCGCAAACCAAGCATCACGTTTTGCTATGCAACGGCAGCAGCTGCAACCGGAAAGGCGGAGAAGAAGTAACCATCGCCATCCGTGAGGCCATTGCCGAGGCAGGACTGGATGATCGTGTGCACACGACTCGTACGCGCTGCAATGGACGCTGTGAAGATGCGCCTGTCATGATCGTGTATCCAGAAGGCATCTGGTACAAACAAATTACACCTGAAATAGCGCCTTCACTGGTTGAGCAGCATTTTGTGAAGGGCGAGCCGGTAGCATCGTTAGTCTCGCACCGTTTTGAGGACGGCTTTGTCCGAGTAGGAGACGCACCTCAAGGGATTTTAAAATCAGAAAAAGTAAAGAAGTAGCCACAAACCGCACTTTAGCCTAAACCGCTGGAGGGTGGCTTTTTTTTTGCAGGAAACGCCAAGATTTCGAAGGGCTAATATGGAGGGTTCAGGAGAAATTATGAGGAACGAGATCAGAAAAAAATAGTGAAAACGCTCTCTGTAATGTCTTTGTCATATGGACACAACAAGAGAAAAGTGATAATCTTATTACAAATAAAGCTGATATCATGCGATTTCATTCAAATACTAATGTCTTTTTCAGGAGTACACATGTTTTTGTGGAAATTACTTCTACCACTGAAATGATGGAGGGATTCGACTTGGCGAGCAAAACCTTGACCACTTTTTTACATGAAAATTTGGCAGATCTGAAAAGCAAAGGACTATACAACGTAATCGATCCGCTGCAAAGTGCGAATGGTCCGGTAATCAAGATCTCTGGCAAAGAGCTGATTAACCTCTCCTCGAATAACTATTTGGGACTGGCAACGGACCATCGCCTGATCGATGCCGCAGTTGCTGCTGCACAGAAATACGGTGTCGGGGCAGGTGCGGTCCGTACCATTAATGGAACCATGGAGCTGCACATTCAATTGGAGGAAAAGCTCGCAGCTTTCAAGCATACGGAAGCGGCAATCGCGTATCAGTCCGGGTTTAACTGCAATATGGCCGCCATTTCTGCGGTTATGGACAAAGATGATGCAATTTTGTCTGATGAGCTAAACCACGCTTCCATCATCGACGGCTGCCGTCTATCCCGCGCTCAAATCATTCGTGTGAACCACTCGGATATCGATGATTTGCGTGCGAAGGCCAAGGAAGCTAGAGAATCCGGTAAATACAAAAAGCTCATGGTCATCACAGACGGCGTATTCTCCATGGACGGCGATATTGCCAAGCTTCCGGAAATCGTTGAGGTTGCTGAAGAATACGACCTCATGACTTACGTGGATGACGCTCACGGCTCGGGCGTGTTGGGTAAAGGCGCAGGAACCGTAAAGCATTTCGGTCTGTCGGATAAGATTGACTTCCAGATTGGGACTCTTTCCAAAGCCATCGGGGTTATTGGAGGGTATGTAGCGGGAAGACAGGAGCTGATCGACTGGCTCAAGGTACGCAGCCGTCCGTTCCTGTTCTCGACTGCGCTGACTCCTGCAGATGTTGCGGCATCGATTCAAGCCATCGATATCCTGCAAAGCAGCACAGAGTTGCACGACAAGCTATGGGACAATGGACATTACCTGAAAAAGGGTCTGAAAGAACTGGGCTTCGATATTGGTGCAAGCGAAACACCTATCACACCTTGCATTATTGGCGACGAACAACAAACACAGGAATTCAGCAAGCGACTGTATGAAGAAGGCGTTTATGCCAAAGCGATCGTGTTCCCAACCGTTGCAAAAGGAACAGGACGCGTACGGAATATGCCAACTGCTGCTCATACAAAAGAAATGCTGGATCGTGCCCTTGGCATCTACGAAAAAGTTGGGAAGGAAATGGGGATCCTGAAATGAAGAAGATACTAGTTACTGGCGCATTGGGACAAATCGGCTCGGAGCTCGTCATGAAATTGCGCGAGGTTTACGGAAATGACCAAGTAATCGCGACAGACATCAGAAAACGAGACGAAGACCTAGTGGTGCAGTCAGGGCCGTTTGAAATTCTCGATGTGACAGATGCCAATCGTATGTTCGAGCTGGCAAAAACTCATCAAGTAGACACCATCATGCATCTGGCTGCCCTTCTTTCCGCTACGGCGGAAGCAAAGCCACTGCTCGCGTGGAACCTGAACATGGGTGGACTGGTGAATGCTCTGGAAGCAGCTCGAGAGCTCAACTGCCAGTTTTTCACGCCAAGCTCTATTGGGGCATTCGGTCCTTCCACACCGAAAAATGGCACCCCGCAGGATACGATCCAACGTCCTACGACCATGTACGGGGTAAACAAAGTATCGGGTGAACTGCTGTGCGATTACTACTACCAGAAATTCGGCGTGGATACACGTGGAGTGCGCTTTCCTGGTCTGATTTCCTATGTAGCACCTCCAGGTGGGGGGACGACAGATTACGCCGTTGAAATTTACTACAAAGCCATCCAAGAAGGGGCATACACCTCTTATATCGCGAAAGACACATATATGGACATGATGTATATGCCGGATGCGCTGAACGCGATCATCAACCTGATGGAAGCTGATGCCTCCAAGCTTAAGCATCGCAATGCCTTCAACGTGACAGCCATGAGCATCGAGCCAGAACAAGTGGCAGCTGCGATTCGCAAGCATATCCCTGAGTTCAAGCTTTCGTATCAAGTGGATCCTGTTCGTCAGGCAATCGCAGAAAGCTGGCCGAACTCCATCAATGCGAGCTGTGCGAAAGAGGAGTGGGGCTTTACGTACGAGTACGACTTGGAAAAAATGACGGCAGATATGCTCACGAAGCTACGTGGGAAGCTGCTGCAAAAAGTCGGATAAATGAATACCTAACTGAAAGACTGTCGTCGCGGATAAAATTCCGTGAAGGCAGTCTTTTTTCTACAGTAAGAATTTATAAGATTCTTATCCAGTATAAGTTCAACTAAGACTGCGCCCAAAGGCTTGCCGCAGCCAAGTTTTCTAACAATTACTGGGTAGATTGGCTGTTCCATAGGAGGAAAATCTATGCTAGAATAATATGCGAACGATTGTTCTGGATGGTGAAATTCCCTCCGGAGTCCTGGCGCAAAGGATGGTGCAAGTATGGAGAATGCTGAAATTGATGCGCTGATCGCGTATATTCACCAATATATCGATGAGCCGCTTCCTCTATCACGATTGGCATCGTATGTCGCGTATAGTCCTTATCATTTTACACGTCTTTTTAAGGAAAGAATGGGTCTTCCACCGCTTTACTACGTGTCTTCGCTTCGCCTCCAAAAAGCAAAAGACCTCCTGATCCACACGAATATGAGCGTTCGCGATATTGGGTTGGAGATTGGTCAGCAAAGCTTGGGGACATTCTCTAGCCGTTTTACAGAAAAGGTTGGCGTTTCCCCGACGGAATTTCGCAACTCGGTACAGGCGACCCATACAAACCTTCATGCTTTGCGCTCGCTAGGGGAATGGCAGCTGGAGCATCCTGTTTCGCCGGGGCGAGGGCGAGTGGTTGGAACCGTACATAGCGATTACCCGTTTGAGGGTGTCATATTGATCGGCCTTTTCGCAAAACCTATACCGGAGGGACTCCCTCTGTATGGGACGGTTCTGTCTTCACTGGGGCATTTCTGTTTTACAGGAGTCAAACCCGGTACGTATTATCTCATGGCAACATCTGTTCTTTGGGAGATGCAGGCTTCAGAAATTTTACTTCCCCACACGACGCTGCGTACGCGCTCCAAAGAGCCGATTGTGGTCTCTTCAGGAGCCATCGTCCCTCATCGAGATGCATGGCTGTATCCACCGGCACCAGACGATCCCCCCATCCTGATTTCTCTTCCCTTGCTGGTAAATAACTTTCTTTCAAAAATTTCCAACCATCATCTGATCAATCAGTGACTGTGTATCGGCACGGAGTGAATCATCCGTTCCAGAGACGCCAGCAAGATGCCGCTGTTTCAGCCGGCTCCCGACAAGTTTAACGAGACTGTTCTTTCTTTTCATTCGAATCACCAAACAGGAAAAGAGGCCGCAATGATCATCGACAAACAGGAGTATCACGTGAAGGGCACTACGTATACGATACGATCAGCCGCTCCATCAGATGCAGAAGCGCTGTCTGGATTACGAGTCAAAATCGATGGGGAAACTGAAAATTTGGACAGAGAGCCCGGAGAAGCTTTCATTGATCCTGCAGGATTTGAACAGATCATCCAAATGGATGCACAGCTGACGAGAAATCTGTTCCTGGTCGCGGTTGTGGAGGATAAGATCGTAGGATTTTCCCGCTGTGAAGGGACCTATTTGACTCGTTTTGCTCATAAAGCAGAATTTGGCGTTTGTATCTTGAAAGCGTATTGGGGATTCGGTATTGGCAAAAATCTATTGAAGCAATCCTTGGCATGGGCGGATTCCAATGGCATCAAGAAAATAACGCTCAATGTCCTTCAGACAAATGGGAAGGCGATCCAGCTATACGAAAAGCTAGGATTTGAAGTCGAAGGAGTATGGAAGCATGATCGACTGCTCTCGGACGGAAACTACTATCACACAGTGGTGATGGGAAGGTTTGTGGAAGGGCAGGAAAGCGGGGAGTAGCACAAGGCGGCTCCAAAAAGGAACCGCATGGAAATTCGCGGAAAACAGGAGAGCAAACTTTTTACCATCGTCATATTCCCAGAATGGGTGATCGATTTGGAAACATCCTGCTATTCAAGCTGTACCTATTTTTCAATCAAGCGAGCAAGGAGGGATAAGTGGCATGGACGAGGCAGCCTATCGGGATTTCTACGAATCCATCGGGAAGAAAAATGGGTGGGATTTCACTCGCTTGCACGTGAAAACAAAAGGAGAGACATGGGATTTCACCCATGAAGTCCTGCAGCGATGCCGTCCAAACGATCTGGTACTCGATATCGGGACAGGTGGCGGAGAAGCCGTTTTAAAAATAGCCAGCCATGTGCGGCTCTTGGTAGGGATCGATCATTCAGGCGCCATGATCCAAAGAGCACAGGAAAATCTCGTCTCCTCACCGCACAGGAATGTCCGATTCTTTCAAATGGATGCGTCCGCCCTTTCTTTCCCCGATGGCTTTTTTGACATGGTTACGAGCAGACATGCTCCTTTTGATTCCTATGAGATAGCGAGAGTATTAAAGCCAGGCGGCGTTTTTTTGTCACAGCAAGTAAGTGAGCACGACAAGTATGCGCTCAAAAGCTGCTTCGGCAGAGGGCAGTGCTATGGTGAGGATGATGGAGCGCTGCGTGAAAACTACCGACGAGACCTGCAGCTTGCTGGCTTGGAAGTAGAGGTTCGGGAGTACGATGCGGAAGAATACTACCAGTCAGTGGAAGATGTACTGTTTCTACTCTTGCACACGCCGATCATACCGTCTTTTGGTGAGTACGCCGATGATTTTCATAAACTTCATACCTACATAAAGCAAAATAACAGCGAGCAGGGGATTCGGACCAACGCAAAACGGTTCTTGCTGGTGGCGACAAAAAAACACGAATAGCACGAGGACTGTACGCAAACAAAAGACAGTGACGCTTTCCGACTTCCTCTTGGTCGAAAGTAATCACTGCCTTTTTCTTTGGATGCTGTTACATTTTTTGTCTCGCTTGCGTAAGCGAGATCGAATTCGCGATCGAGGTCCACACATCCGTAGATTCAGAACCGATATACCAATAGGCGAGACCACCGATTTGCCAGGTCAGACTGGACTGTGCTTTTAGCCCAAGTGATCGACTCTCTTCCAGCCAGATGGAGTGGGATACGCCTTGCTTCTTGAAGGTAGAGCGGTACTGACCGATGGAGGAATCCCATTTTGTGCTCGCTTTGTATTGGGAGAGGAGCTGGTACGACTGCGGAATCGAGATGTCCGTAGACTGTAGCTTGCCGCCGGATTGATACCAGTCTCGAGTATAAAGCGGCATTCCAACGATCAGCTTTTGTGCCGGAACATCGTCGAGGACACCTTTGATCACACTTTCAAACCAAGGCAGCGAAGCCACAGAGCCAGCTTCCGTAGCTCCGACCCAATGTTCTTCATAGGCCATCAATACGAGATAGTCTGCATAGCTTGCCAATTTCGTATAGTCGAACGGTTCGCTCCAATCGGTGTCTGTATCGGGTGGTATATCGACCGACACGACAGCTCCTTTTGCATGCAAGGCAGCAGCGAGTTCTTTTACGAATGCCGTGAAGTTGTCGCGATCAGCAGGATTGAATCCTTCGAAGTCTACATTGATTCCGTCCAGCTGGTACTTGTCTACAAACGCGCTCAACTTCTGCACGACGGCCGTCCGTTTGGTTTTGTCAGACAAAACCGTATGGGTCGTGGCTGGATCAAACTGATTGCCAAACAAAGCCCACACTTCTTTTCCGTTTTTCTGTGCCCAATGAACGAGAGCTGCGTCAGAAAAATCGCTGACAGAACCGTCCTTCTGCAGGAAATACCAACGTGGAGAGAGCGTACTGACGCCAGATTTTTGTACCTGCGCAATAAATTCCTGTGTGGTGGACTGATACTGCCAGCCCAAGGACACCAATGGTTTTGCCGATACGGTCTGCGCATTCAATTCATCGAGAACTCGTTTCAGAAGGACGGCGGTCTCTTCGCGGGACATGGCGGCCGTCGGTCGGAAATAGCCTTGGTAGCCTACCAGCCATTTCTTGTTCATGGCGGCGCTCACCGAAGAGCGTGCCCAACTGGAAATCGCATTGGCATCTTTGACGGAAGGGGCGGCTGTAGAAGCTAGTTTCAGCCCCAACGCTCGCGTCAAAAAGGTTGCGGCTTCCTGGCGTGAAATCGTTCGATTCGGAGAAAACGTATTGGCACTCGTTCCGCTAGCCATGTTGAGAGACACTGCTGCTTGAATGTACCCATACGCCCAGGAAGATTTGGGCACATCCCCAAAGGACGCTACACTGCTTGAAACAGGCTTTACGCCCAGAGTGCGATCTAGCATTGACACAAACTCGGCACGAGTAACGGGATGATCCGGATGGAAATATCCGTTTTCATCGCCTGATACAATGCCGGCCTTTTGCAACGAGGCGATTTGCTCTTTTGCATAGCTGCTGGAAATGTCGCGCAGGCTGCTCGAAGCGGCTGTCGAGGCAGGGGCACTGACTCCCATCGTGAAGCAAAAGGTGAGCAAAACAATTGTTAGGAGCGACATATGTATGTGTTGTTTTTTCATCATACATCCAGTATAAGGAGAGATACCCAATCTTTCATTGATCATATATTGGCAGGGAATCAAGGGTTGACAACCGGGGAGAACGTATTTCGGACTCTGGGATATGATATGATAGTACGGAAACGAAAAGAGAGTAGAAACGGGGCGGGAGAGTTATGGAAGACGTACTGATCGTCGGTGCTGGTCCGTGTGGTCTGGCCGCAGCGATCGCTTGCAAAAGAGTAGGGCTAAACCCGATTAACATAGAAAAAGGTTCATTAGTCCACTCTATTTATCGATACCCGACGTATATGATTTTTCACAGCACGGCGGAATTATTAGAAATTGGAAAAATTCCTTTTACGACTGCTCATGATAAACCGACGCGTCAGGAAGCGCTCCAATACTACCGGCTGGTGGCATCACGGGAAGAGCTTCGTGTCCACACCTTTGAAACCGTGACTTCGACCGTTCGCACGGAGGTAGGCTTTCAAATAAATACGACGGATCGTTTTGGCGGCCAGCAAACGTATGAGACGAAGAATCTCGTCATTGCCACAGGATATTTTGACAATCCCAATCGGCTAAACGTGCCAGGCGAGGATTTACCGAAAGTATCTTCGTTTTATAAGGAAGCGCATCCGTATGCGGGATTGCGTGTTGCCATCATCGGCGGGAACAATTCTGCCGTAGATGCCTCCATAGAGCTGGAGCGCGCAGGGGCAGAGGTGACTGTCATTTGCCGCAGAACAGAGATATCCGAGAGGGTCAAAGCGTGGACGCGGCCTGTCTTTGAAAGCTTGATTGACAAGGGAAGGATTCGGATAATGTTCGGATCAACGGTCGAGTCGATCGGGGAGCGCTCCATTCGGGTAAAAACAGGGGATGAGATCCTGGATATCGAGAACGATCATGTGTTTACGTTGATTGGGTACCGCCCGGATCGATCCTTCCTGCAATCACTTGGCGTACAGATCGATCCAGAGACGGGTTCGCCCGTTCATCATCCGGATACCATGGAAACCGATGTGCCAGGACTGTACATCGCGGGTGTCATCGCATCCGGTCACCGGACAAAGTCCATTTTTATTGAAAACGGCAGATTCCACGGCGAGGGAATTGCCCGCCACATTACGTCACGCTTGGCCAGGTAAGCCGTTTACATCGTCCATTCCAGCTGTTTGCCGCCGATTAAGTGGTAATGCAAGTGAAAGACGGTTTGCTGTCCGTGCTTGCCGATGTTGGTGATCACACGGAAGCCGGGGTCTTTTACTTCCATCGCTTCCGCTACTTTTTGCAGGGCGAGATGAAGATGACCGATGAGCTCTTTATCCTCAGGTTCAATGGCCATCAGCGATTGAATATGCTTTTTGGGGATCATCAGTACATGTACCGGTGCGATCGGGTTGATATCATGAAAGGCAACGACGTGATCATCCTCGTACACTTTTTTTGACGGGAGCTCCCCGTTCACGATTTTACAAAAGATACAATCCATGCTTCTCAACTTCCTTTCCAGCTTTTGATAGGGGTAAAGCCTACTTCGTCGTCCGAGTAGGCTTTACCTTTTCTTTCTTTTGAATGGATTTTAGCCGGTTACCTGTTTGTACATCCAAAAATACAGGAATAGAATGCAGATCGCAAAGAGTATTGCATACCCAGGCTTCAGCCAGGTCGTCAAAACGTAGCAGGATGCCACGAACAAGACCAGCCCAATAGCCCCTAATATACCGCTTTTTTGAGCCAGATGAAATTCCTGCGTGTTTAGATACTGGATCTGAAGCATCATGTTTAACAAGGTAAGAATGGGCAGCGTCGTAATAATGCCGGAGAGAAAAATATTCTTGGTCTTGCTCAAGTAAGAAGCGAAAACTAGAACACAGCCACCGATCAAGAACTTAATGACATAGTCGATCATTGAAAAAAGCCTCCCAGGTACTGGTCAAACGAAGTGCAAGCAAACGTGTTCATTATAATCCTCTCTCGTGAAAAAATGTAGCTAAATTTCATTTATACTAAATATGGATTTGTTTATTGACTCTCCCCTTAGAGGAGCCTTTATTCTTTGTTCGAGGAGGTGACGAGTGGTTGCTGTATACGGTAAAGGAACTGTCCGCGATTTCCCAGGTGACGATTAAAACCTTGCACCACTACCACAAGATTGGACTTCTTTTGCCTGAGAAAGTGAGTCAAGCGGGCTACAGGCTTTACGGTAGAGGGGAAGTGGAGCGGCTGCAAGCCATTTTGTTTTATCGGGAGTTGGAGATCCCGTTGTTGCAAATCAAGCAGCTGTTGGAGCGGGATGTAGATCGATTGCGCATCCTGACCGAACAAAGAACCATGCTGCGAAAGAAAGCGACTAGACTTGGGCAGATTCTAGGGACGTTGGAAAAATCGATAGAGGCGGTTCAGGGAGGCGTAACGATGGGAAAACAGGAAATGTTTGCAGGATTTTCAAGCGAGGAAGAATGGAAGAGTGCGCTACAAGAACAAAAAGAGTACTTGCAAGAAACCTACGAGGCAGAGCTCGACACGAGTACCATAGACGTGCAGGAAATGAACGAGCAAGCGCGAGAAGCTGTTTTTTTCATGACAGAGCTGGCAGATGCCTTAAGAGCTGGAGTCAAGCATTTTGACGAACGAATCAAAGAGAAAATCCAGACGCATGTGGCGTTTTTAAACCAGCATGGTCACACCATGACTGCCGTTGATTTCGCCAATCAGACAGCGTTTTTTCTCCAGGACGACTTTCATCTGGCCATGCTGGAAGCACAGCAAACTGGACTTGCTTACTATCTATCCGCAGCTGCACAGGTATTCGCTGCAGATCCACTGACTCAATCTTAAAAAAAGTAGAGCACAGGTAACGTTTTCGCGACCTGTGCTCTTTCTCTTCTCAGCCTGTCGTCCCAGAAGCTTTCGGAAACGCTCTTTCTAAAAATAGCAGGACCTCCCGCCACGAATGCTCGCAGGCATAGGCATTGTTCTTGGCTGTTCCGCCATTTAGCTGTGTTCGTGTGGTCGGGATATAGGGAAAACGTATCATGTGCCCTGTATTTTCATAGCGCAGGTGAACGACTTCATGGGGGAAGCTGTTTTCACGCAAGCGTTTGACCATTTGCTCGCAGTGCTCTGCAGATGGCCACCAATGGTCGTCATCAGAGGATAATAAGAGGATAGGGCCTTGTATCCGCTCAACGGGAATGCTTGCGTCCTCCATCCACTCGCAGTTTTTCCAAGCTTCTTTATGCAGATGGTCGATTCGCTCCTTGGTCTGTAGTCTCTCGTTCGCTTCACGGGACTGTGTTTCTGTCCAAGGGACGAAAGGAAGGGGTTCTCCCCGGAAGGACCAGGAGGACTGTGGGGAAAAAATATCGGAGTCAGCAGATTCGGTGTCACATCCAATACATACGGTGGAACTGGGACTGGAAGCGATGACGGCTCGAATATCAGGATCGAAGGACCCCATGACAAGGGAGAGCTCTGCCCCTTTGGAACGGCCAAAGACCGCGATTTTTTCCGGATGAACCTGAGGTTGCGTCTTAAGCCATTGGATGGCATTTTGTATGTACTCCAAAGGAATTTGGCGAATATCGTCAGGAAGATCGTCGCATTGAAAATAAGCAAGAGCAAGAGCTGGATATCCATGTGACGCAAACAACGCGGCAAATTGGGAGGAAGATCCGATTCCACCTTCACTGCCACCCAAAACTAGTACGGCTGGGCGCGGTTTCGCATGTGGATCGTAAAAATACAGGCCAACGAGACCGTTCTCCCGGATTTTCTCGATGGAGACCTCTGGAGAGACAAAGATTCGGGTAACATTCGCTTTAGCAATGACTTTTCCATGCACCTCGGCTGACAGGTGAATTTCCGTCGAACGAGGCGCAAATTCAAACGTATCCAAAGAATGAGGACTGTAAAAACGCTGACTCTGCACGTGCATGGACCAAAACAATCCCATCGGATCGATTCCTTCGTAGGTTCCGAAGAGGGGAGCTTGAGAAACGAGATCGACATTGCCGTCCTCATCTGACTGAAAAATAGCGTGGGACGACGCGGACATCTCTCCCCCTGGCATTCCATCCGTGAGGGTCGCGTGGAGTGTAATCAGTTGATGCGGGGCAAAGCCACTCAGTGTAATATGGACAGGGACGTCAATTAAGGCGGTGGATGGGGTAACCTCAATTTGTGGACGTAGCATGACAAACATCATACCCTTCCTTTATCTAATAAGAAAAACCGCAAATTCATTATAGTAAAGATCAAAATGGGACAGAGGGATAAGATGTGACAGTTCAGGTAACTTGACTTCCCCTTTGAGATGTAACTATAATCATTACAACGAAAGGGTGACCGAAATGAAAATCAGTAGCCGTTTTTCTATGGCTGTCCATATCTTATCACTACTTTCCATCGAATCCACGGCACACTGTACGTCCGAGTGGATCGCAGGCAGCGTGAATACGAACCCTGTAATTATTCGGCGGGTGATGGGGCAGTTGAAAAAAGCCGGGTTTGTCCATGTGCGCCCGGGTGCGGGTGGAGCTTCGCTTACGAAAGAATGGAAGGATATTACCTTACTTGATGTCTATCGAGCCGTAGATGTCGTGGAAGAAGGCGGTCTATTCCATATCCACGAGCAGCCCAATCCGCAATGTCCAGTGGGTGCCAATATTCAATTCGTGCTGGAGCTCATCCTGACTCGTGCACAGAATGCGATGGAAGAGATATTGGGGAGTGTCACGCTGGCGGATTTGGTTACGGACCTGCGCGTCCAAATCGTTGCCAATAGTTAATCGCTACAATAACGAAGCCGCCCGGCAAGGGGTGGCTTTTTTTGTGTAACGCCTTGTTTCATTTCCGTTTTTCAAGGGTAATACAGATCAAGCAAGCGGAACAGCACTTTGAGGATTGAGAGCATCGTCTCCATCCAGCACAACATTCCATTTAGGAGGGATTTTGATGTATGTCATGGATACGAAAGTGAAAACAGTGCGAAACGTCACGGAAGCAGGAGAACAAGTCAGAAAATTCAAATTAGAGGGGTACCGGGATGACTATATCTTTGTACTTGCTTATGACAAGGACCGTACCGAGCGAGTAGCAGAAAGAACCAACGCAGAACAAATTGGCGTGCTGGAGGAAGGCTTCGGTACAGCGATTGCGAACGTCTTCCGCACCCGCGATGAAGCGCTGCGTGCAAAACTCAGATCCATGGGCTTCATGCAGGCGGAAGCTGAGCGTCTGGAGAGCGAAATGGAAAATGACAAGATCGTCGTGATTGCATGGGGCGGTACCTACTACGAGGGAAATGACTACGATTCGGCTATCTATTACTATCCGCCGATGTTTTAGATCGAGAAGAAGGCAGGGGCTCTCCCCAAGGGTTGGGGAAAGCTCCTGCCCGGGAAACGTCATTGTATCGAAAGGGGATGTGAAGCCATGCGGGACCTGATCATAAACCAAATCGAGAAAGCGAGAAATGAACTGTACCAAGCCGCATATGCGAAGGGCAGTCCAAGCTTTTCTGGAGCCTTTGTTCTAAAAAAATCAAGGAAGCTGGACAACCTCATCTACCGCTATTTGAAAAGCGTAAAGATAGGCGAGGGGAAGTCAGAGAGAAATCGCAGAGCGCCATGATGCTTGTAAAAAAGAGTTGAAAAAAGCCGGGGATCCCTTTGCAAATGGATGTCCGGCTTTTGACGTGCGCCGTAATTTGTTTTTGAGGAGATTCGATAGCAGGATCCCGTTTCTTTTCAAACCGGTAATGTCACAGTCCGTTCAATTTCGTAATTGCGCATGGGAAAGGTCGCACTGATGAAAATTTACGGGCGTATATTGCCCATGGGGCTGGTAAATGCTGTCTCCTTGATCAGCCCTTCTGCTCGAACGTCCTGCCATGTTGCCCCTGATACATTCGTCTGTTGCAGATTCAATTGCCTTGTCTCTAAGCGCATCCCCTTATCCACTTTACCGTAATTAGGAAGCAGCCATGCTAACTTCTATGCCGAACAACGTAGTTTCATTTTTACCGAAGTGGTCGAATCTTTTCAACAGAAAAACAGCCCGCGTCCAGTAGGATCGGACTAAGGCTGCTTTCAGGCGTTTAAGAGCTGCTTCGTTCACGGCTATTGAATCGGATCGGGGATCTTGTTTTCATCGATAATTTCACTGCCTGTTTTGAGATCCTTCATTTCCTCGCCAAGCTTTTTGATTTCTTCCATATTTCGTGCCATGGAGCCGTTCTTCGCTTGCTTGACTGAGGCGGACGGCGACTCTAGAAAACGCTGCTCCAGCTCGATCAGCTTCTCATAGGCGGCTTTTCGGACGGAGAGAGGAACGCTCCTGCTCTCTTCGAAGGATGCCTCTTCATAGTTGATCATCGTTTGGCCATGCTCAAAGGTGACAGCCGTGACAAACAACGGATAAACTCGCCCTGTCTTTTCACAGAGAATAGGGAGGCGATAAGTCGAGGTGACCGCATGTTCGATCCGCTCGAATCCCATCTCGATAAATTTTTGGTGGACAGCAGGATATTCCATAATTTCACTTCCTCACCGAAAAGTTTGGATACACGAGCACAAGTTCCGTTAGCTTCTTCCTTGCATATCTTCTTTGACGGACTGAAGGGTATCCGCCACAATTTGTTTTCCTTCCATTGCTTTGTCCGACAGCTCGGAAGCCTGGATGCTGATTGTATCTGCAGCGTTTTGCGCTCTTTCCTTCAGAGTAGAAGCGAGCCCCATGCTCTTTTCGCTGAGAGAGCCCAGAGCGTTGGACAAATCCTCTCGCAGTGCCGAACCGGATTTTGGCGCCATCAGCAACGAAGCCGCTGCACCGATCGCTCCTCCGATCAACATTCCTTTCAAAAGACTTTTATTGTTATCAGCTGTTTGATTCATCGTTCATCTCTCCTTTTATGTGGCAGTTTGTTTGGTTCCTACTAGTCAATAAACGTTTTTTTCGAAAGTGAAACACAGAACGGTCTATTTCGAAAATTAGCTGATTCACGTGTCTTGCAGATGGGTAGTAAAAGGAAGGAGCTCTCAGTAGGATCATGCTATGATAGGGAAAGAGTAGGGGAGCTTCCCCTGATTTTCTCGTGATAGGGGGTTGCCATGGATATAGTCATTGTAGACGATAACGAAACGAACCTAGTCATCATCGAAAAAATCCTGCGCAAAGCAGGCTATCATCATCTGGTGCTGCTCTCATCGGCGAAAGAGCTCTATCATTTTCTGGAAATGGATTCTCCCAATGCAGCCGAGGTTCCGGTCGATTTGGTGCTCATGGACTTGATGATGCCGGAAATTGACGGAGTGGAAGCATGCAGAACCGTCTTGAGTCAGGAGAGGTATCGCGATCTGCCCATTATTTTTGTTACGGCCATGGGCGATTCCTATAAAATGGCGGAAGCGCTGGATGCAGGTGCCCTCGACTACGTAATGAAACCGATTAACAAAGTGGAGCTTCTGGCGCGCATCCGATCTACTCTACGGCTCAAGCACGAAAAAGATTTGCGCAAGAAGAGAGACAAGCGAATTCAAAATGAGCTGGAGCTTGCAAGACAAGTCCAGCGCAGCATGCTCTCAAGCCCGATACGGGATCAAGCAATCGAGATATCAGCTGTCTATAAACCCTCCTCAGAGCTTGCGGGAGACTTTTATGCCTGGCATGCTCTTGGTGCAGGGCGCTATGGCGTCATCTTACTGGATATGATGGGGCATGGGATCTCGTCCTCGCTGGTGTGCATGTATATGTATGCTGCCCTCAAGGACACGATCATGGGCTTGAGCGAGCCAAAAGCGGTCATGGAAGAGCTGAATCGCCGCATGAATCAGCTGCAGATGTCAGATCGACTCATCCAATATTACTTCACGGCTATTTACTTGGTCGTTGATACCGAAAAACGGACAATCCAGTATGTGAATGCTGGCCATCCGGCGGGAATCGCGATAGTAGATGGAGAGACGGTGCAGTTGACAGAAGGGTGCTGTGCACTGGGTTTTTTTCCGCAGATCGATATTGGGCAGGGAGAGATTTCCTATCGTGGGGAAGCACGCATCCTTCTCTTTACGGACGGTTTGGTGGAAAGCCTGGAGGAACAGATGGACGATGATGCTGCTGTGCTGATAAACAGCTTGCGAGAGCAGGATGAACACGATCCAAGCGCTTTGCTGCAGCGATTACAGCTGAAAACAGCAGAAGAACCAAAAGACGATATGTGCCTGGTGATGATTTCGACGAACTGACACCACATATGAATGCGAGGCAATCAAAAGAGAGAAAGGGAGTATGCGAAATGGCAGCAGAAAAATTCTCCATTGATCAGAGGGAAACGGATAAGGCGATTGTTCTGCATTTTCATGGTGAACTTGATTTGGAAGTGGCAGCGACATTGTTCCGCGACAAGCTTGAGACTGTAGTCTACCGAACAGAGAAAGAGCTGGTCTTGGATTTAACAGATTTGTCCTACATCGATAGCACCGGGATCGGAATTCTTGTCTCTGTCCTGAAGATTCGCAACGAGCGAAAGGCAGCATTGACGGTTCAGAACATTCCGGCTAGTGTATGCAAGCTTCTGGAGATTACGGGCATCTCTCAATTTTTGCTGGCAGGTGTAAAAGGGGACGCTCATTAGGAGAGCGTCGTCTTTTTATAGGAAAAAACCACGGAAGGGCAGACTCGCTGTCCCTCCGTGGTTTTTTGCTACTTGCCGAGGTAGGCATCGAGCATCCACCGATGCTTTTCAAACGAGGAATGGATTGCAATGAGCAGATCAGCCGTTGATTGATCACGATGCTCTTCTGCCAAGGTAATCCCGATTTTGATTTCCTTCATGATGCTCTCCAAATCCTCGGACAGTGCTTCCACCATTTGCTTCGCATCTTCTTCACCTGTGGCTTCCTTAATCGTCGCCATGGCTAGATGCTCCTTGAGAGTAGCGGTGGGGATCGTCTGCAGGGCCAGCATTCTTTCCGCAATGGCGTCCAGATGCACACCGACTTCGGTATACAGCTCCTCAAATTTGATGTGCAGGGTGAAGAAATTTTCGCCTTTCACGTACCAGTGGTAATGATGCAGCTTCATATAGAGAACAGAGAAGTTGGCTACTTGTTGATTGAGCGTATCAGTCAAGTACATCGAGTAGGCTGCCGGGGTTGTCATAGGGAATCCCTCCGTTTCATGGAATAGGTGTTGACAGCAACTCTTACCCCGTTACAGCTCTCTTTGAAACAGAACAAAATAATGAAAAGAAGACTGTTTCAAATGTAGAGGAAGGTGGGTAATAAGGCGAAACAGTCCAGAGGGAGGAGAGGCTATGCTACTAGAAATTAGCGCGCTTTTGATCGCGGTCGCGTTTGTGATCCTCACTTTTTATTTGATTCGAACCCTGCAAGCGGTGAAGAACTCTCTGGATGAGGTCACCAATACCTTGGTTCAAATGAAAATAGAGGTAAGAGAGATCGGAGACGAAGTAAAAGAGGTGGTGGAAAAAGCCAACGAAATGGCCGTGGATCTACGAACGAAGCTTACCATGCTGGATCATTTGTTTAGCAGTGCAAATGATGTCGGGCAAATCGTCCACGAACTAACATCGTCGATTAAAGAGTCTGCGACCTCCCTAATCGCTTCGATGACAAGCTTCAAAAACAGCAAGAAGATAGCGCAGCCGACTGGCAGATGGCATTCCCTTTTCGAGGGAGTCATAGCTGCTGTTGATCTATGGCAGAAGGTGAAGTCCTCGCGTTCAAACGCCCACGGCACGCGGTAATCAAGAGTAGACCCGGTACACAATAAACTGTTGTACACTAAGAAGAATAGCAGGAATCAGGAAAGGAAAGAGGCGCAATCATGAACCCATACGTTAGTTTTTCGATACCCGCCCAGGCGGAATATTTGGATATTGTGCGTTTGACATTGTACAGCTTCGCGACAAAGGCTGGTTTTTCCTTTGAGGAAATCGAGGACATGAAAGTGGCAGTCTCGGAGGCATGCAATAACACGATCCTGCACGCGTATGGAGATAACGAAAATGGCAGGATCGATTTGCGCCTGGAACACGATGGGGAGCATTTGCGGATTACCATAAAAGACCATGGGCAAAGCTTCGTATTTTCCCAAGAAGGGATTGGCATTCCGGAGCAGCAAGAGGATATCAAGGATCTCGCTGTGGGGGGTCTCGGCATTTTTCTGATGGAAGCCCTGATGGATGACGTCCGAGTGAGCACGGGAAACGGCAGCGGTACAGAGATCGTCCTATCGAAACGCCTCAGTAGAAATGGGGAATACGTATGAATTCAAATAAACCCAAGGAGGCTTTGTACGAGTTGTACTCCAAAATGAAGCTTTATCGGGAGACAGGCTGTCCACAGATCGCAACTGAACTTTTGGTACACTATGACCAGGTCATTCAGACAGCGGCCTCCAAGATGTCGAGAAACCGTCCTGACCTGACAGAGGACTTGTATCAGGTGGGACGCATCAAAATCCTTCGCTTGTTCGAGCAGTACGATCGTACTTTAAACATTCCATTTGAAGGCTATGCCATGAAAAGCTTGATCGGTCATATGAAAAATTACTTGCGGGACAAGTCCTGGTACATACAAGTACCGCGAAAAATTAAAGAGAAGAGCTCTCTCGTTCAACGCATCATTGACGAGCTTACGATCAAGCTCGAGCGATCACCAAAAATGGAAGAGATTTCCGAACAGGTAGGACTGACTGTAGAAGAGACGATCGAGATACTCGTGGGCCGCGACTACTACAACTATACTTCGTTAGATACGCCGCTTTCTCCAGAGGGGGAGAGCACAGCAACGATCGCCGACATGATCGCAGAGCCCGCCGATGATTACCAGCAGCTGGAGAAACGGCTGCTGGTGGATGAGGCGATGAGCTGCTTGAAGAAAGAGGAAAAAACGGTCATTTCGCTCATTTATGACGAAGGCCATTCTCAACGGCAGATTGCCGAACGGCTCGGCGTATCGCAGATGAGTGTATCGCGGATTCAAAAGCGGGCGATTGATAAGCTGAAGAGTGCCTTGTCAGAATGAAGAGCAGAGGCTTTTTGGAACGCGAAGAGCGCAAAAACCATGCGCTCTCTTTCCCTTTTCGGTTATGTATCAGGGAATATGATAGAATAATTGGGAAATATTTTCTGCACGAGCCATAGGGAGAGAGGAAGCGGAAAGATGAAGGGCGTAAATTTTCCTATTCAAGCTAAGATTTTTATCAGCTACCTAGCGATCGTGATTTGTTTGGGAATCTCTCTTTTTGTCGTGAACGGTCAAATGAAAAATCTGCAGGCAGAGATCGATGTGATATCCAACCATGACATGGCCGTACATGAATTAGCGAATCAGATCCAAAAGAATATGCTGGACATGGAGACAGGGATGCGAGGATTCATGATAACGGGGGATGAGCAGTACCTCGAGCCCTATCAGATCAGCAGCCGCAGCTGGCAGGATAACTATAACAGGCTGTACGCGCTTCTGAAGGACAATCCGGATCAGCAGCAGGCCCTAGAGCAAATGCGTCCGCTCATCTTAAGCTGGATCGCTAATACCGGCGAGTTTGTCATCCAAAACAAGAGGGAAAACAACGAAGCGGCATTGCAGCAGTACTTTGCACAAAACACAGGAAAGAACGCGATGGACGACATTCGCTCGCAAATGTCTTCGCTGGTAGCCAAAGAAAAGAACCTGACGGCAGACCGTGTGGCGAAGCTGAACCAGAGCAACGAGAACGTGCTTTACATCTGGTATGTCATTGCCGGGGGCGTGACGCTGATTAGCTTTGCGATGTCCCTTTTCTTGTCCTCGTCCATTGTCAGGACGATTAGACAGGTCGTGAGGACAATCAAAGATATTTCGAAATCGGATACGGGAGTGGATCTGAGTGCGCGAATCCACGTACAGTCAAAGGACGAGCTCCGAGATCTAGCGGAAGCCACCAACGACCTGCTGAGCAGCTTAGAAAAACAGAGCTGGATTCAAAGAAGCTTGACGGAGATTTCCACCCTTTATCAGGGAATCACAGATATTGGCGATTTGTCCAAAGCGGTCATTACCGTGCTCGCACCGAAGCTTCAAGCAGCATATGGCATCGTGTATCTGCGGAAAAATGCCGGCAATGAGACCGTTTTTGTCCGGGTGGCTGACTATGCTCTAGCGCATCAGAATACCACAGACACCTTTCGCGTAGGAGAGGGGCTCGTCGGGCAATGCGCCTTGGATAGACGGATCTTTCTCTTTGACAATTTGCCTGAGGACTATCTCAAGGTGACGTCAGGTTTAGGAGAGGCGGTTCCCCGCAATCTGGTAGTCGCTCCGATTACCGTGGAAGGAAGAGTGGAGGCAGTCATCGAGTTTGCTTCCTTTCAACCGTTCGAAGCTTCCCATCTGACACTGCTCGACCTGCTACAGGATAAGTTTGGACAGGCGATTCTCAACGTACTGGGTCGAATGGAAGTGGAAAGGCTGCTCAGCGAATCCCAGGTGATGACCGAGGAGCTGCAGACCCAATCGGAGGAGCTGCAGACCCAGTCAGAAGAGCTTCAGATGCAGCAAGAGCAGCTGCGTATCACGAATGAATTTTTGGAGGAGCAAAACCTGTTTGCCGAGCAGAGAGCGACCGAGCTGAAAAAGACACGTGATGAGCTTGCCGATTATGCCCGAAAGCTGCAGGCGAGTTCCCAGTACAAGACGGATTTCTTGGCTAATATGTCTCATGAGCTGCGAACCCCGCTCAATAGTATTTTGATTCTCTCCCAGATGCTCATGGAGAATCATCAGGGGGAAGGCGAGGAAAAGGAAGTGGAGGAATACTCGCGCGTCATCTTCCGTGCAGGACAAGATTTGCTGCGTCTCATTGATGACATTTTGGATTTGTCGAAGATTGAGGCAGGCAAGATTGAAATCTTGACGGATGAAGTAAATGTTTCCGAGATTCCGCAATCTATGCAGAGTATGTTTGAGCCGATCGCAGCGAAGAAGCAGCTTGCTTTTTGCGTGGAGATGCATCCGGATACGCCTTCCGTCCTTTTGACAGACGGACAAAGACTGCATCAAATCTTGAAAAATCTGCTGTCCAATGCCTGCAAATTCACGGAAAAGGGAAGCGTGACCCTGCGGATTGAGCCAGCGCATCCAGATCGTGTACGCGAGCTGCTGCCGCAGTTACAGGAAGAGCAGGTATTGTCCTTTTCCGTGATCGATACGGGGATCGGCATCCCTTGTGACAAGCAGGAGATCATCTTTGATGCCTTTCAGCAGGTAGACGGCACGACTAACAGGCAGTATGGGGGAACCGGCCTCGGCTTGTCTATCTGCCGTGAGTTCACACGGTTGCTCGGAGGCGCTCTATACGTCGAGAGCGAGCCTGAGAAAGGCAGCACCTTTACCTTGTATATTCCGAACCGAACAGAACGGCAAGCCCAGCAGCAGGCCGCAGAGCAAACGGCAGCAGAAGAAGTCGCGGCTGGTGGCAGTCAGCTGCTGGAGGAGATCGAGAGCGAGAAGGATTTGGTCGTGCATATCGCAGACAGCGTTCCTTTACATGAGCAGCTTTTCCAAGGCAAGCATGTACTGCTAGTGGATGATGATGCACGAAACGTATATGCGCTCGTGACTGCTTTGGAGCGAAAAGGGGTCAGGGTCGAAGTCGCTGAAAACGGGAAGCAGGCTGTGGATCTGCTGCTAGAAGATCGCAGCTACGACTTGGTGCTGATGGATATCATGATGCCGATCATGGATGGTTATCAGGCGATGAAAGCCATACGCGAGGACCTTGGCATGACGGATATGCCGATCATTGCCCTGACAGCCAAAGCGATGAAAAATGAAAGAGAAAAATGTATGGAGGCGGGAGCTTCGGATTATATCATGAAGCCGCTTAATATCGACCAGCTGTTTTCGCTTATGCGGGTGTGGCTGACAAAGTAGGTGAACGAAACGATCATGGATATCTCTATCATCGAAGCTTCGGAGGAAGTGTATGCAGATCGGGAGAGCTTTGCAGACGATGAACGCCAGCAAATCGAGATTAATCTGCTTCTGGAAGGAATCTATCAAATGTACGGATACGATTTTCGGGGGTACGTGCGGTCATCTCTTCGCAGACGAATCTTGAACCGAATGAAAGCGGAGAGGCTGCCGACCATCACGGCTCTACTCGAGAAGGTTTTGCATGAAGAAGGGGTTCTCGAACGCCTCTTGAACGATTTGTCAATTCGCATGACAGAAATGTTTCGAGATCCCAGTTTTTTTGCAGCGTTTCGAAAGCAGGTGGTTCCGTTGTTGAGGGGATTGCCCGAGATTCGCATTTGGCATGCTGGTTGTGCGACAGGGGAGGAGGTCTACTCCATGGCGATCCTGATGCACGAGGAAGGACTTGGTGAGAAGACCAGAATCTACGGAACGGACATGAACGAGAAAGCCATAGCAGCTGCGAAAAAGGGAGCTTTCGCCTTAAAGCAAATGCAGCAGTATACGAAAAATTACTTGGAGGCAGGGGGATCAAAAGCCTTTTCCGAGTACTATACGACTGATCATCAATATGCGTATTTTCACCCCGACTTGGGCGAGAACATGATGTTTGCTCAGCATAATTTGGTGACGGACGGTTCGTTTAATGAATTTCATGTGATCTTGTGCCGAAATGTCCTGATCTATTTCGATCAGGACCTGCAGCAGCACGTCCATCGCTTGATGCATAACAGCTTGTCGGACGGTGGATTTCTAGGGCTGGGAAGCAAGGAATCGATTCTGCTTGCCCCGGATCGAGTGTATTATGAAGACTTTATCCCGCAAGAAAAAGTTTATCGAAAACAAGCAGTGCAAAAATAAATGAGAAGGACCGCTACAGTTGTTGATGGTTTCCATCGAGCAGCAGCGGTCCTTTGTTTCAGTTGCCGAAGTTACGGTTAAGAAAGAGTAAGAAGAAATCAAAAAGAAATGATCCAAGAAAGCAGGTGTTCCTATGTTAGGATGGTCCATGATGTTTCTGATCATCGCTCTGATTGCCGCTGTTTTCGGTTTTACGGGAATCGTTACGGCAGCGGTGGGGATTGCGAAGTTCCTGTTCGTCGTCTTCTTGATTCTCTTTGTCCTCTCGCTCCTTTTCGGCAGACGGAGCATCAGATAACGAAGTTCCCGAAGAAACAGCGAAAGTTTGATCCGACTGTCCGGTGCGCCGGACAGTTTTCTCTGTTCCCAAGTACGCTATTAAAAGCGGCTGGGCTGCCCTCATCCAAAGAGGAAAAACAGGAAAGGGAGCTTACCTCGACATAGCGATTGCGGATGTCGTCCTGTCGCTGATGACCACACATGTGGCAGTGGAGTCTGGCAGCGGCGAGCAGCATGGACTTGCCAAGCTGTCCCGAGGGTATGTATATTATTACGGGATCTATCGCACGCAGGATAACCGGTACGTTGCATTGGGGGCATTGGAATCAAAGTTTTGGGACAATTTTTGTTTGGCCGTGGAAAGAAAGCAGTGGCTCTCTGCGCGCATGAGCTTGCAGCGTGAGGACAACCCGATCTTCCAAGAATGAAGCAGCTGTTTGCGAGTCGAACCTTAGCCGAGTGGACGACATTTTCCCTGACGATTGACTGCTGTTTGACACCGATTCTCGAGGTCGGGGAGCTTCATCAGCATCCCCAGATTCAGGCAAGAGGACTTATTCAGGAAAAATGGGGACATCGTTATGTGGGTACGTGTTATTTGGAACAGAAAAGCGCGCAGAGCATACGGAAGAATGGCTCGCTCGTTTGGCGAGACGTTCTTGATCATTGTACAAGACGGGAAGCATCTGTATAAGCGTGACTGGAAAAAATCCCCTGTGCTCGCTATAATGGTTTTTAGGATCACAATCGGCAGTGCAGTTCGACTAGGGTGTCATCGCATGTCTTTCCATTCTCTGTAGAGCAGGAGGTGGAGCTTTGCGTCAAACCTATCGTATCATTGTCATTGATGACGATCCGATCACTCGCATGGATTTAGTGGAAATGCTGCAGGATGCAGGATATGATGTCGTGGCAGAGGGGAAAAACGGGGAGGAAGATGTCCGTTTGACGCAAACGTTGCACCCCCATCTCGTCATGATGGATGTCAAAATGCCGGGGATGGACGGTTTAACAGCGGCAGAACTCATCCAAAAGAGCGGCCAGGCAGCCGTCCTGCTGCTAACGGCATACAGCCAGAATGAGATCGTAGCAAAAGCGAAAGCAAAGGGCATCCGTGCTTGTCTGGTCAAGCCAGTCTTGGAGGAAGAGCTGCTTCCCACCGTGGCATTTGTCTTGTCAGACCTTTCGCAGATTAGGTAGATTCCTACTGGCGTCCCATTCGTTCATGCACTAGAATACAATATGAGTAGATCATTATTGATGAGGAGTTGCTACGCATGACGGAGCCGAATCAAAACGAAAAAGAAACGTCTGAACAAAAACCAGGAAAAATCAGCTTGCAAGAGGCGATGAAACGCAGACTAGCGGAGAAAAAGGCTGAGCAAGCGCAAGCCAACAATCCGATTAACCAAAAAGCAAAAAATCAAGCGATGAAAAGCCAACAAACGAAAAAGCCAAACAATCAACGTAGACGTACAGGCGTATAAAATACGACGGAATGATACGGAACAAAAAGGGGATGTGCAGATTTCGATGCTGCACGTCCCCTCTTTTGTTCGGATGATGACAAGGAGGCGGTGAGTGAATTGAAAGTAGAGCGACTTCTGGCAATCGTCATCATGCTTCTCAACAAGCGGAGAATGAGTGCATCAGAGCTTGCCCATCATTTTGAGGTTTCTCTTCGCACGATATATCGTGACCTAGAGGCGATTAATACGGCTGGAATTCCGATCGTAGCTTACCCTGGCTCGTACGGCGGATACGAAATTATGGAGAGCTTTACGATTGATCGACAATATCTTTCCTTGGAAGAATTGGTGACGGTGATTGCGGCGCTAAAGGGAGTCCAGTCTTCTTCCGCGGACAGTCAAGTCGGTCTCTTGTTGGAAAAAATCAAAACTTTGGCTACGACAGGAAGCGAAAGAACGGGGACGGGGACTGTGCATCCTATCGTCTACAACAATACGCAAGTCCAATTGTATATTGCATGTGAAGCGGACTGAACAGACTGCAGATATCAACTAGTCTGAAAAGATGGGGAAAAAACCGAGGAAAGTATCACCTCGGCTTTTACTGATTTACATTAACTAACGGCTGGATCGTGAGTCGGTATTCGATTTTGAACTTCATTTTCTCCCAGAGATTCAGCCACTCGCTATCACTGATTGGCTTAGAAAAAGGATGAAGGGTTCGTGTACCAATTTCCAGAGGATCGATCTTCCAGTGTTGCATGGTCTTCAACAAATCGGAGGTACGACTGACTAAGTATTTCTCAATGTCTTGATGGAGTTTAGCCAGATCCTCTCGCTTGTGTAAATTTTTGTTCCCTCGATACTCCTCAAGACGGCCAGTGAGGTCAATCTTTATCGTCATATTTTTGTAGGCAGGGTCCAGATCGATGTCGACTTTGGAGCGGACATGACCTAAGATGACATCGGAGGATGGTACAGCAAAAAGCTTTAGGTAGTGATCATGACCAATCAGCTGAAAAATTTGGTCGTCCATGAGGGGAAGCATGTTGATCATCTTGTCATGCCTGAACATGGCTGTCCCTTTGTACGTGAAATTGTCCTTCTTCACTTCAAACAAAGGTAGAAACGGGTCGGCATAGGGCGAGAACAGCTTGTTTTTAAATTGATGCAGATTGAGGATGCTCATCTCTCCTTGATTACTCGCTTCATAGTGTTTGAGCATGCGATAGAGGAAATAATCCAGATTCGCCTGGTCATTTAGCTGTTCTCTCATGAACTCTTCAAAATTTCCTCTAGAGATGATGAGATATAAACGCTGAGAGATGTCCGTATCCATCAAATAGGTACTAATGAGCGGTAACACCCCTTTTCTAGCGAGTTCTTCATTGATGACGATTACACGTAGCTGTCCAGGTTTCAATTCTCGAAAATAGATCAGATTAAATTCTTTTCCACCTTGCTTTTGCAGATCGACCTTTAAGGTCAGCATTCTTTTCTTCTCGTGGATGAGGGGAGGGACCAACGTACTGATTTCCAAATGTCGATCATCGGACTGGTTGAGCGACCAGAAAATGACGGGGGCGATTTCCTCGATTGTATTGTTCTCCACAAAAGGAGAGCATCCCGTCGTCGCTATGATCCCACTTAAAATCGCCAATGCAAAAGCTGCGTGTATCCAGCGCATGGCTATACCCGTCCTTTTCGATAGATCGAAATGAGAAGGAAGGAAGGAACCAACAGATAGGTGATTGCCCCTGACCAGATCTGCAGGTTCAACAACCTATTTACCACGGTGCCACCATTCCAAGCCCATTCGTTGATGATCATCGTGCAAGCGAGTATGGTAAGCCAACTGGCGAAATATCCCATTCGAGAGGTCGGCTTGGTCGTTTTTCTGCCAGCGATTCTGGCTGCGCCATAGAAACACAGCAGTAAGACGGAAATGGCAAATACAAATTGGAAAAGATAGATGGAAATCAGTAGCATATCAATGCGTTCAATGACAGGTGATTGCAAATATCGGTACATATTCACAACGGGATAGATACTGGTACTTAAATAATTCGATCCAAAAAAGAAGAGAGATCCAACAAACAAAAGCAAATATTCGAGGACAGTGAGAGCATTTGCATACGCTAGGCTTTTGAAGGTGTTTTCATTCGGACGGAGCCAGGGACCCAAACAAATCAAGTATTCCGGTCCTGACAACGAAGACCATATAAATAACAGCCCTTCCCAATTTACTTGTGACCATTCCAGGGGGATTAAGGGGAAGAGATCATGGAAAGCCGCAATCGGCGGCAGATAGAACGGCACAATAAGCAGGATGATCCAGATGATCATGAAAAAAGCAATCACAATAAAGCGGATGGTGATTTCCATTCCTTTGGCAGCGACATACCAGCTGATCATGAGCATAAAGAGAATCAGCCATTTTTGATTCATGGAAGGGTAAATGAACGTACGTACAATCTCGACATATCCTATGAGAATGATGGATGCTTTCAACAACAGAAAAAACAAGCCGATCCATGCGAAAAAACGTACCAAGGTCTCACCAAAAAGCTCAACGAAGCCATCGTACCCCTTTGTGGCAAACCTCGAACGAAACCATTTGGACAACAGCATCAGATTGAAGTGTGACACGATTCCTACGAGTACGATTCCCCAAATCATATAGGGATGAATCAAATAAGTAGGCATGATGATCACAAAGTAAAGCATCTGAAAGCGGTTTGCCATCATAAAGATGTAGGCACCGTTATACGTGGTAGATTTTTCAAATAACGAAAGTGCGGTCACCAGATCATCTCCTTCGGCTCATACGCCATTTCTGCACCGGATGTAAGTATTCAGGACGCGTTTTCATCCATGGTAAGGGAGCTCTTATGAACAGATCCTTCCACTCTTTGAGATAGAAAGGAGCGACCGGTGCAAAGTAAGGTTGCTTCAATGAACTTAACCCATTCAAGTGGGTGAGAATACCGATTGCACCGAGTAGAATGCCGAACAAACCGAGATAAGCAGCGAGGAGCAGTAAAATAAATTGCAAGAGCGAATTGGATTTCGTGACTTCGTAATTGGGTACTAAAAAAGAAGCAATGGCGGATATGCCCACGAGTACGATCAAGACATTACTGGCAAAACCAGCTGCAACTGTGGCTTGACCGATGACGATCCCACCAATGACTCCCAATGTTTGTCCTGACTTCGTTGGCATTCGCAGACTGGCTTCCTTTATAATTTCCAAAGTGATCAACATGATGAACGCTTCCCAAAAGGGGCTGAATGGCAGTTTGCTTCGCGATTCCAACAAGACGAAGAGGATCTGCAAGGGAATCATCTGGTAATGATGTGTAGTCAAGGCGACATAAAACGGAATCAACGTGACGGAAATGATAAAGCTCAGATACCGGATGCAACGCAAAAAACTAGAAATAATCCAACGCAAAAAATAATCCTCGGGTGATTGAAAGAGATGAAAAAAGGTGATAGGGGCAATTAAGGCATAAGACGTGTTGCCTACCAAAATCACGAGTTTGCCGATCCCCAATGAAAAAGCACAGGAATCCGGACGATCCGTTTCCTGAAACTGAGGAAAGACGCTATGCTTATGATCTTCCATAAAGGCAGCGACTTGTGAGGAGTCCAAAAATTGATCAAAATCAATCGATGCTATTTTCTTTCGAGCGATGGAAACATAGTCCGGATTGGTGATTCCTTCGATGTACAGGATGACAACCTCTGTTTTACTGATGGATCCAATCGTAAAAGACTCCGTTTTCAGATTCATCAGTGGGATTCGTCTGCGAATCATCGTGATATTTTGTTCCAACAGTTCACTAAAGCTGTCTTTTGCGCCATAGATAATGGTTTCCGTACCAGATTGCTGGATGGAACGACTCAATGTATTTTGCAGGGGGACCGCCCAAAATTCCTCATGATCCATACCGTACAGGATCACATTTCCGCGCAGGAGGTGGGTTTCCGCCTCTTCTAGCGTGATCATTCGGGAAACTTTGGAGGATATCATATACTCGTGGATCGTCAGGTGGGAGCTGGTGTTTAGTGGTTCGACAATCGCTTCATTTAATCGCTCTAGATTAACTAGCGATCTTATATAGAGCAGCATCACCTGCTGGCCGTTATTCGTTTGTCGTTCGATGATTTCCGCCTCGTCGATGTTGGCCAATACCCGTTTCAGATTATCCAGTGTGACAGGGGTTTGAGCGGTAGTAGATGGTAGTGTTTTTGTGGGATCATTATTTTTTTTATTTTTTTTCGAAAACATCAGTATCCATCACCTTGAGGTTCTATTTTAATGAGTGATTTAGCAAAAAGTGTAAATCTCTTAACCAGTGTTAGTATGGTCTGGACGTATTCTTTTATGCAACATCATGATTTCTTCACAAGTTTGGTTTACTCTGTAGAGAGAATAGTTGATGAGAGGAGTCCTGCGGTTTCATGGAGTGGTTAACAAACGTAGAGGGAATGGCAGGATGGATTCGCTCGTGGGGAATTCTCGGTATCATAGGGAGTATTGTCCTCAACATTATCATCAGTGTGGCAGGGGTGTTCCCGTCCATCTTTTTGTCTGGGGCGAATGCGATTGTCTATGGGCTGGTGGGCGGTTTCTTCGTTTCATTAACGGGGGAAGTACTGGGAGCGACGGCAGCCTTTCTCTTGTATCGATACGGATTACAAAAATCAAAGGGTTTGAAAAAGCTGGAGAAGTTCTCGTGGATCCAGCATATCAACGGGGCGTCTCGTTTTCGCAAAGGTCTGGCTATCGTCTTGCTGCGGATGAATCCGCTCATTCCATCCGGAGTTATCAATCTGGGGGCAGCACTCACAACCATTTCCTTTGCTGATTTTCTTCTCGCTACGCTAGTGGGGAAAATTCCATCGATGGTTTTCGAAACCTTTGTCGGTCATGATTTGGTGTACCTGTCTGAAAACAAATCTCGGTTGATTATTTCATTGCTTGCAGGCTCTCTCGTCTTTCTGTTGTTCTGGAAAAGAGAGAAAAGCCGTTCATCGTAAGTCCTAGTACGAGTCAAAGGAGGACGCTTTATGTCGACGATTTTGCTGGTAGATGACGAGCCGCAAATAGTGGAGATCCTATCTTCCTATTTGCAAAAGGATGGCTTTCATGTCGTGACAGCAGAAACAGGCAACGAGGCTTTGGAATTGGCTGCTTCTCTTCATCCCGACTGTATCATCCTGGATCTGATGCTTCCGGATTTGGGCGGAGAAGAAATCTGCCAGAAAATCCGTTCGCATTCCCGGGTACCGATCCTGATGCTGACAGCAAAAAGCGGGGAGATAGATCGCGTACATGGTTTGGAAATCGGGGCGGATGATTATTTGGTCAAGCCCTTCAGTCCTCGAGAACTGGTTGCTCGTGTTCGGGCTGTCCTGCGACGAGCAGGTGATTATCAAGCCTTGACGGATCAGGTGACGGTTGGGGATTTGTACCTTTCATTCGGGGACAAGCGAATTCGGAAAAAAGACGGCTGGCTCGAGCTGACACCGAATGAGTACCGATTGCTTACGACCTTATGCCGATATCCAGGG
Source organism: Brevibacillus centrosporus (assembly GCF_046622605.1). Lineage (NCBI taxonomy): Bacteria > Bacillati > Bacillota > Bacilli > Caryophanales > Paenibacillaceae > Brevibacillus > Brevibacillus centrosporus. The sequence continues at coordinate 2,763,314 of NZ_CP176856.1, forward strand.
AGGACGTGGAGCAGAGAAGAACTAGTGGCACAGGTGCTGGGGTATGACTACGACGGCTTTGACCGAACGATCGATACTCACGTCAAAAATTTGCGGCACAAAATAGAGGATGATCCGAAAAATCCGGTTTACATCAAAACGGTATACGGCTTCGGCTACCGCTTTGAAAACCCTGGGAAGAACTGAGGACGCCATGCGAAAAATCTGGGTGAAACTCGCATTGGTGCTCATGGCGGTAGGAACCTTGGCGATCATGCTCACTACCTTTTTGTCAATGAAAGAGATGGACTATCACTTCAAGATGTACCTCGATGAAGTCCGAAATCAACAAGATCAGAAAATATCCCAAATGGCCATCCAGGCCTATGAGCAAGCCGGCAGCTGGGACAAAAATAGCCTGGATAAAATGAAAGCAGTCTCCTCGGTTCTAGGCATGCGCTTCACTTTGTTTGATGCCCAGTATAAGCAGGTCCTGTCATGGGGAGGGGATGCAGAAAACAGAAGCATGGCAGACGACATCCCGTTGGAGTTAAATGGGCGAGAAATCGGCTATCTCTCCATCGCCTACCATGATGAAAATTCGTATCAGTCCATGGAAAATCACTTTCAGCTGGCGCATACCAATGCCATGCAATGGACGATGTTTGCTCTGATTTTGCTCGTGATTCTCATGAGTGTGTTGCTGGCACGTACATTGGTAAAGCCACTCGTCCAAATCAGTGCTGCTGCAAAGAAAGTAGCAAAGGGCAATTTGTCTGTCCGTGTAGCCGAACCCGGTGGTCACGACGAAATCGCTTCGCTCGTCGATACCTTCAACAATCTGGTGCACAGTCTACAGCATCAGGAGGAACTGCGCAAGCGCCTGACTTCTGATATTGCGCACGAGCTGCGAACCCCGTTAAATACGCTTTTGGCACAAGTCGAAGGAATGATCGATGGAATTTGGGAAGCAAGCCCTGAGCATTTGGAGTCGACACGTGGTGAGGTTTTGCGCTTGAGTAGGCTCGTACGGGATCTGGATCAGGTGATTCAAGTCGAGTCGGGGGCTTTGCGCATGAATCGTGAAAAGATCGATCTGAGCGGGCTTGCCGGGCAAGTCCTCGATGCGATGAGTGCAGCCTTTATCCGTGACCACATCCAGATAGAAAAGGAACTCGCAGCAGATGCGTGGGTGATGGGCGATCCTGAGCGGCTGGCACAGGTGATGACAAATCTGCTCAACAATGCTAGCAAGCATCTGGAAGCAAACGGGAAAATAGCGGTCATGGTAAAGCTTTCAGGATATCGGGTCCAGCTGCATATCGAAGACAACGGTGCTGGAATTCCGAAAGAAGATCTGCCCTTTGTCTTTGACCGTTTCTATCGTGGGGATCGCTCACGAACGAGAGCGCGCGGTGGATCGGGCCTCGGTCTGACTGTGGTCAAAGGGATTGTGGATGCTCATGGAGGCCAGATCGATATCGAAAGTGAAGTCGGACGCGGAACGGCAGTGTCTGTAACGCTTCCTGCTATCCGACCTCGGCATTAGTGGATACCCTGCCATTTTTTGCGGTACGCCAACGGGGTCATCTCCACACGTTGTTTGAAAAGATTAATAAAATGGCTGACATTATCCATTCCTGACAGGCTTGCAATCTCGCCAATGGTCAGATCGGAGTAGGTAAGGAGCTCCTTTGCGTACGTGATTCGTCGATGAATCACATACTCGTTGGGTGTATACCCAGTGTATTTCTTGTACTCGCGCAGCAAATGGTATTTGCTGATGGCGTGCTGGTTCGCCAGTTCATCCAAAGAGATCTTCTCCTGAAAGCGTTTGTCCAGGTCAGAAACGATTCGCTGGATATGAGCCGGCAGGAAGGAGCCGTCCGCTTCCTGGGGACTCGTCATGATAATCATTTCTGTGAGCAAATCAACGAGATACTTCGAGGAAAGAGGCTCGGTTCGGATGTCTTTTTGCAGGTTCACCTCGAGAAGCTGCGAGAGGATCTGCGGTATCGTGCTGGACTCATCCAGGGTGAGTACAGGTGAACCATTTTTCATGAATTGCTCGAAATAGCCACGGCTGTTGCTTCCATTAAAATGGACCCAGGCGAGCTCCCACAGCTCATGCTTGTCTGTCCTGTAATGCTGATATTCCTGACAGTCAATAAAAAAGACTTGGTTGCGGCTTAGCTCATGTGTCACTCCTTGATAGTGCAGGTAGCCTTTACCGGCCAAAGTATACACGATCAAAAAGGAATTCAAGCTTTGACGCTCGGTGAAATAGGTAGGAAGTGTACGGAAATGGCCCACTTCCTGGACATAAAAATAAGTTGATTTTGCCGCCATGCTCGGAGTCGCAATGATTCGGATGGAGTCGTCCGTCCAGTCATGTGCGGCTTTTTCCATGTAGCTTCCCATTCCAGCCCTCCTTGAGCAAGATTCTGTTATAAATGAACAAGATGCGTGGATGTTTCTTTTATTGTAAGCGAATACAATGGACGCATAAAGCTCGTATTTTTTTCAAGGAGTGGTGCAGGATGACGATTCTTCAACCGATTAAACCGATAAAAAAGGCACGGATTGGCCTGTATACGATTGGCCTGGCCGCCTATTGGAAACAGTTCCCTGGACTTCGCGAGAGACTGCTGGAGTACGGGCGTTTCATGCAGACGAAAATGTCCGAATACGGCGAGGTCTTTTTTTATGGCCTGGTCGATACGGAAGCAGAAGGAAGAGCGGCAGGGGAATGGTTCAATGAAAAGAAAGTGGATTTGATTTTTTGTCATTCTGGTACGTATTGCACCAGCTCGGCCGTTTTACCCGTGCACCAAATCTGCAAGGCTCCCGTAGTGGTATTGAATTTGCAGCCAGCTGCAAGAATCAACTACGAGCAGACGACGACAGGGGAATGGCTGGCGCATTGCGGAGCTTGCCCGGTACCGGAAATATCGAATGCCTTTGCGAGGGCGAATATTCCGTTTCGTGTCATCAACGGACTGCTAGGGCTGGACTATACACCACAAATTTCCCTGACAAATGAAAACACAAAGGAGCAGCAAGCGGCCATTCGAGCATGGAAGAGCATCGAGGAATGGATTCGTGCAGCTGCGGTTCCCCGTACGCTGCGTCATAGCCGCTTTGGGTTTCTAGGAAATACATACAGCGGAATGCTCGATATGTACAGCGACTTCACCATGATTCAAGCACAGGCAGGACTGCATGTAGAGATTTTGGAAATGTGCGATCTCGATCGGATGCTGCGCGATGTGACGGAAAACGAAGTGCGAAAGAAGCTTGCCCAGGTGCAGGAGATGTTCACGATCAGCGAGGACTCTCCAGCAGACCCGATCGCCAAGCGCCCGACAGAGGAGCAGATGCAGTGGTCCTGCCGAGTCGCGGCTGCACAGGAAAAGCTGGTCCGCGAGTACGATCTGGATGCATTGACCTACTATTATCATGGAGCCCCTGGAAGTGAGTACGAGAAGCTGCAGGGAGGATTGATTGTCGGGCATTCGCTGCTGACGGCACGCGGGATTCCGTGCGCTGGAGAAGGGGACCTCAAGACTGCTGTCGCCATGAAAATTTGCGACATACTCGGAACAGGAGGAAGCTACTCGGAGATCGTCGTTGTGGACTACGAGGACGAGACGATATTGCTCGGTCATGACGGGCCTTTCCATATTGCCATATCGGAGGGCAAGCCTGTCTTGCGCGGGATGGGACTGTACCATGGCAAGCAGGGAACCGGCGTGTCCGTAGAGGCAAAAGTGAAGACCGGTCCTGTTTCTACGCTAAATGTTACGCAGACGGGCGAAGGCAAGCTGAAAATGATCATCAGCGAAGGCGAGTCGACCAACGGACCGATCATGAAAATCGGGAATACCCAGACGCCGGTCAAGTTCCGCCAGCATCCGGATGAGTATATGGAGAAGTGGTTCCAGGAATCACCGACACACCACTGCGCGATGGCAATCGGGCATCAGGCGAAGCTGTTTCAAAAAGTGGCAGAGCTGATGGGCATTTTGCAAGTGACATTGTAAGCAACTTGAATAGGCAGCGAAAAGGCGCTCTACCGATTTGGAAGGCGCCTTTTGCATTTTTAGAGCCAAACGCAAAAGTTGAATAAAGACAAGGTAACCAAAAAAACAAACGAAAAACCAAAAAAAATCCTGCGTACGCATGTAAAACTGGTATAATCAAAACTATACAAATAATTACGACAAGACGATCAATATACAAGGGGAAAGAGGATGACAATGCTTGTAGCCGAAAGACACGAAAAGATTGTCCGTCTAGTCAACGATAGAGGGAGTATCCGGGTCTCCGAGTTGAGCGATATTTGCCAGGTGACAGAAGAGACGATTCGCAGAGATTTGGATCGTCTGGAGGAAGCGGGGCGGCTGCTGCGGAGCCATGGTGGTGCTGTCAGCATTACTGAGCACCAACCGGAAATTCCGTATATCGAGCGGGAAATTACCATGATGGAGGAGAAAAAGCGAATCGCCAGAAAAGCCGTTTCCAACATCGAGCCAAACGACCGCATCATTCTGGATGCCAGCACCACTGCCTGGTATATGGCTTCGATTATTCCCGACATACCGCTGACTGTCCTGACAAACTCCATCAAAGTCGCGATGGAGCTGAGTACAAAGGAAAAGGTCGAAGTTATCTCAACGGGAGGAAAGCTGGCACCACGATCGCTATCATTCCTGGGTCCAAGCGCGGAACGCTCTTTGGATCAATACCATGTGGACAAAGTGTTTCTCTCCTGTAAAGGAATCCATCTGGAGCGCGGGATCAGTGAATCGAATGAAATGCAGGCGCTGGTCAAGAAAAAAATGATTAGCATTTCTGACAAAGTCTATCTGCTTGCAGACACGAGCAAATTTGGTGTCCAGGCCTTTACTTATTTTGCGGAATTAAAGCAAATCAATGAAATCATTACCGATGATGAAATCGATGCATTGCAAGTTCGTCAGCTGCAGGAAAAAGGCGTAGCCGTAACGGTCGCTCCATAAGCAGAAGCAAGAAAAGGTGTACGAAATCGAGTACGCCTTTTTTTCACAGCAAAGCCAGGAGTTTCCTAAGCGGGACGTGCATTTTCGAGATCTCTTAAGCAAAGAGAGTGCGTGTGTTGAAAAAAACAGCAGAAATTTTTTGAAAGTAAGAAGGAAATCAGAAAGATACAACGAATGCATAGATACAGAACATAAATAATAAAATACAAACAAAAATAAAACAAAATGAGATTGTCCATTCTTGTTTGTCTGAAGAATTTTGTTATCTCTTGTTCAACAGGATTTTCACCTTTTTAAATATCAACAAGGATGTATTTGGGGAATATTTCCACGTTTGGACTGTATGTCTACTGCTTCTGTCCAATCATTCAAAAAGAAACAAAACAAACAAACAGACGCAGGGGACAAACAGAAAAGAAGAGGCATCCGTGATTTGAGAGCGCTTACTTTAGGCGCGGTTGATTGTTCTATCCGATACTAAGCGGTCCTCGTGGCTGTTTTGTATACATAATGGAAGATAAGGGGAGGAGCCAAATGAAGAAGTTCTTCACATCGTGTCTGTCTTTACTGCTCGCAGTAACGGTTATGGTCGGCTGCAGCACGCAGGCACCAAAGTCTGCTGACAACGCTGGCAGCACAGGCGGTGCAGACGGCGGTAAAAAGAGATTTGCCATTATCTTTAAAAACACAGGGAACCCATATGGGGAGAAGCAGATGGAAGGCTTTAAAAACGCCATTGAGGAACTCGGCGGCGAAGCCATCCTGAAGGCCCCAGACCAGCCAACAGCGGAAGCGCAAATTCAAATGATCGAGGAACTCATCTCTCAAAAAGTGGATGCGATCGCCATTGTCGGGAATGATCCGGATGCATTGCAGCCAGCCTTGAAAAAGGCAATGGATGCCGGAATTAAAGTATTGTCCCTCGACTCGGCAGTAAATGCGCAGAGCCGGATGGTTCATATCAATCAGGCTGACCCAGAGCGGATCGGCCGCGTCCAGATTCAAGCAGTAAGCGAAATGATTGGCGGCAAAGGCGAAATCGCCGTTCTCAGTGCTACGTCACAAGCAACCAACCAAAATACATGGATTGAATGGATGAAAAAAGAGCTGGAAGATCCAAAATACAAAGATATCAAGCTGGTGAAAGTAGCGTATGGGGATGACCTTCGCGACAAGAGCGTAGCGGAAACCGAAGCACTTTTGAAGTCCTATCCGGATCTTAAAGGAATCATTGCTCCGACTACTGTAGGGATTGCAGCAGCAGGTAAGGTTCTCACGGACAAAGGCTTGAAAGGAAAAGTACAGCTGACGGGTCTTGGTTTGCCGAGTGAAATGGCAGAATATATCGAAAGCGGCGTGACTCCATGGATGTACCTGTGGAACCCAGTGGATGTAGGCTACCTGGCAGGCTATGCTGCTGACGCACTCGTCAAAGGGACGATTACCGGTAAAGTAGGAGATAAGTTCAAGGCAGGTCGCTTGGGTGACAAAGAAGTGATCCAGGATGGCGATGGCACTCAGATCATGCTGGGCGATCCATTCAAATTTGACTCCAGCAACATCGGTGAATGGAAGAAGGTTTACTAAGCAAGGCACATAATCAGTGAACAGCCAGGACGCGTATCATGTGAGCCTGGCTGTTTTTTTATCGGAGTACAGTAAGCAGCTGCCGAGCTATAGCGCAGCCATGCATCTTACAAAGGTTTACACAAGTTTACACTCCCGGCATTGAACAAATCGGACAACCATTTCGAATATACTTGAGGCAGCGATTCGGTTAATAAAAAAAGCGAGGAATCACGCTTATGACAGCAGGTGGTGTGCAGAAGGGGGAAGGGACTTCACCCTTAAGCGGGCTGGCGGCTAAAGCATACGGGAGAAAAGGAAGAGAACAGGGAGGTATTTTATGTACGCTGCAGGGGTTAATGGAGCAATCATACTGATTTGGTTCATAGTCGGTCTTGGAGTTGCAGCCATCGTAGGTTTAGGAGCGATTGTCTACCACTTTGTTGCTTAAAGGAAGGACGGATCCATCTGTCTTCCTTTTTAGTTGGAAAGGGATGACCTCACCATTTGGAATTTTGTAGATGATCGGTATAAGCGGAAAGTCTTGATCATTGGCATTCCTTTTAAAATGGGCTATGATGACAGTTGGTTGAGGCAGATTGTATAAATCCTTGAAAATGACGATAGAGCTGGGGGCGGTGCAGATGTATGAAGTGTATATGGATGGAGCAAGCGCCGGAAATCCTGGTCCCAGCGGTGCAGGAATATTTATTAAAAAGGATGGGGAAGTGGAGCGATATTCCATCCCATTGGGGAATATGGACAATCACGAAGCGGAATTCCGAGCTTTCTTAATCGCGCTGCAAATATGCAAAGATAAGGGATATAGCCAGGTCTCATTCCGGACCGACTCACAGCTTGTGAGCCAAGCAGTTGAGAAGGAATTTGTCAAAAACAAAAGGTTCGTTCCCTTGCTTGGAGAAGCATTGACGCTAATTCGTCCATTTGATTTGTTTTTTATGAAATGGGTGCCAAGCTCTGAAAATAAAGCAGCAGATGAATTGGCAAGAGCTGCGATCCGAAACAGGAAAGAGGGAGCGGGGGAAAATACCGCAATTTAGAAGAAATGTCCCGCTCATTTTCGCGATAGAATGGGGGAGCTGAAATTTTCTCACGTGCATCTGCCATGGATCCGTTATAAGCGATCCATGCGACACGGAAAGGAGTGCGATTGTGGACACACAGCAGGACGTAAACCGAGCGCAAGGAACATTCGGGAGCAAAGCGAACTTTACGGTGGTCATCGTGATGATTTTGGGTGTATTCGTGGCGATTCTCAATGAAACGCTGCTCAATGTGGCGTTATCCAAAATCATGGCGGACCTCGGGATTTTGCCTAGTACCGCTCAGTGGCTCACTACAGGATATTTGCTGATCATCGGCGTGCTCATTCCGGTCACCGCTTTTTTGCTGCAGCGTTTTACCACTCGAACGTTGTTTTTATCAGCGATGGGACTATTTACTTTGGGAACGTTCATTGCGGCGGTTTCTTCTGGTTTTTCCCTGTTAGTCTTAGGAAGGATTCTCCAGGCGGCTGGCACCGGCCTCTTGTTTCCGCTCTTGACCAACGTGGTGTTTGCCATTGTCCCGCTGGAAAAGAGGGGCTCCGCAATGGGAACGATCGGGATCGTCATCACGTTTGCTCCGGCAATCGGTCCCACATTGTCTGGAATCATTGTGGAGCATTTCAGCTGGCGATACCTTTTTTACGGAGTACTGCCCATCGCTGTTTTCGTGATGATCTTTGCCTTTATCCGATTGAAAAACGTCACAGAGCCGACGAATCCCAAGATAGATTTGCTATCGCTTCTGCTCTCGACTGTTGGATTTGGGGGAATTGTGTACGGATTTAGCAGTGCAAGTGAAGGACATGGAGGATGGGCAGGCTACTCCGTCTTACTGCCGATTGTGGTCGGTTTCTTATCGCTGGCGCTCTTCACCATTCGGCAGTTAAAAATGGCGGAGCCTTTGCTTGACCTGCGGACATTTCAGTATCGCATTTTTCGAATCTCTACCTTAATCATGATTATCGTGATGATGGCGATGTTCGCTGCGATGATGCTATTGCCGATCTTTCTCCAGAACGCCTTGGGTTACAGTCCGTTTGAGGCTGGGTTAGTGATGCTCCCAGGTGGAATCATAATGGGAATCATGTCACCCATCACGGGCAGGCTGTTCGATAAATTCGGAGCGAAGTGGCTGGCGATTGTAGGCTTGATTTTGATTGCACACACCTTGCTGCAATTCGCATTTATTACCGTTTCGATCTCTTACCTCACGATCATGCTGTTCAATACACTGCTCATGCTGGGGATTTCCATGCTGATGATGCCAGTGATGACAAATGCACTCAATGAGCTGCCGCCGCCAATGTATCCACATGGCACTGCGATCATTGGGACGCTGCAGCAGGTGGCAGGAGCTGTCGGGACTGCCCTATTGGTAACTGTCATGATGAATGGGACCGAACAATATTTGCAAAACTCCGCACCTGGGCAGGAGGAATCTACCCTGCGTATGCTATCGATGATTGCAGGAATGAAAAGTGCTTTCCTGCTGGCATTTGCTTTGGTTGTCGTAGCTTTGCTTGCTTCCTTTTTTCTGAAGCGTGCAGGAGGGCCGAAGCAACCACAAGGTACGAAGCAAGTATCACCGAACTAATTAGGGAAAGAAGACCATCTCTCTGATACGGAAGGGATGGTCTTCTTTATGCTTGTTGACATTGGGTAAATTTCACTATACAATTATCTTGAATTTGAGATATTTACTCAATAAAGATGGCGAGACACGACTTTCTCTCCCCATAAACCTTTAATTTAAGATATATGATTTCGAGAGGAGTTTTTCCGATGAGCGATTTTACAAATTTGGTGAAACAAAGACGGTCTGCAACAAAATTTTTACCCGATGTAGAGATATCGGCAGGCGAGCTCGATGAGATCTTTTCGCTCGTGAAATTTGCTCCATCTGCCTTCAACCTGCAGCATACGCATTATGTTATCGTCAATGATGAAGAAATGAAGAACAAAGTCTTTGAAGCCGCACAAAAGCAGTATAAAGTGAAAACCGCATCAGCGGTGATCCTGGTGCTGGGCAATCAAGAGGCACATACGCAGGCAGGGAAAATCAATGAGGGGCTACTCCATTTGGGCGTAATCGATAAGCGGGAATACGAAGACACTGTCTCCTCGATCCACCGGTTTTATGAAAAAGGGGGCGAGTCGTTACAGCGCGATGAAGCTATCCGATCTGCAAGCCTGTCCGCCATGCTGTTCATGCTGGCAGCTAAAGAGAAAGGGTGGGATACTTGCCCGATGATTGGCTTTGATCCCGAAGCGATTCGCGAGCTGCTCAGCATCCCAGATCAGTACGTACCGGCATTGATGATTACGATTGGCAAGGAAGATATTTCGAGCCAAAGAGTCCGAGGCTATCGCAAGCCAGTAGGAGAGTTTGTCAGCTATAACCAATTTACTGTGAAGTGAAAAGCAGGTTTACATAAGGGCGAAAGCATTTCAACGAATGAATGCTGCGGCTGGGTGGATACTAATATCGTGGAAAGCTCCACCGAACACAGAATGTTGCGCTGAATATGCAGCCGCCGTCCGCCCAGGTAAAAAACAAAACCAAAAAAACGCCGGGCCCTAGTTACAGGACTCGGCGTTTCTATCCCTTTTCATTATCCGATAAATTCTTGAACCCAGTACCCGTTCACAAAACCTACACCGATTTTAGTGAAAGCTGGATTCATGATGTTTTGACGGTGTCCTTCACTGTTCATCCATTGGTTCATGACTTCATCGGCGGTTTGTTGACCCATCGCGATGTTTTCACCAGCTGTCGTGTAAGACACACCAAATTGTTTCATCATATCGAATGGAGAGCCGTACGTTGGGCTTGTATGGTCAAAGTAGTTGTTGCTGGACATGTCAGCCGCTTTTGCTTGTGCGACCTTGTTCAGGGAAGCGTCCAGCTCCACTGGCTTCAGACCTGCTTTAGCCCGTTCCTGGTTAACCAGATCAGCTACCTGCTTCATGACAGCGGAAGCGTCAACTTGCTTTTTAGCTTGCTTCGCGGGTTTTGGAGCAGCTACTGGCTGCTGCTGAACCGGTTGTTGTACAGGCTGCTGAATAGGTGTCGCGTATTGTGGTTGAACAGGTTGTTGCATCACAGGTTGATATCCGTATTGTGCTGTATATGGGAACGATTGAGTTTGTTGTTCAAGGGCCGCGGCAGAAGCTGTGTTAGAAAAGCCGGAAAGAACAAATCCCAATCCCAAAGTCGCGATCGTAATTGTACCAAGGCGTTTCATATTCACATCGTCTCCTTTTTTTGGCCTACGAGGTTAGCTGACGGATTCGGATTGAGGAAACAACCCTACGCACTATGGCGATTCACCCCATGCAGATCTCTCATCTGCAAAAGAAGATCCCCCGCACTTCCATTCGAGAGGAAGTTTCGGCTGTTTTGTTTGGCATGACCCAGAATAACAGAGATTCACCTGTGAATGAAAGGCATAAATTTTGGTAGGATTAATGTGTTATATACGGACGCAGGTCGAGACCGCACGTCATCCTTGCAAGAAACGACTGACTAGATCGGCACCAACAAGCCGATCAACTTGCTCTTAGCTCTTGAAAGAAGACAAATGATTCTTCAGATGGCAAGCCAGTTGAATTTTTAGCATGTCTTCCTGGCTGTCAAACCGAAGACCTAGTCGTTCCTCGATGCGTTTTAAGCGTTGATACAGGGTATTGATATGAATATGAAGTTTCTTTGCCGTATCGATCGCGGATAAGTTACATGCCACATACTGCATGAGCGTTGTCTCCAAATCACTGCTTTGAATGTGGTCCGAGCGCAGGGGAAGGAATATTTCTTCGGTAAACTTCTCGATGTCCTGCGAGGACTGATTCAGAAAGAAGCGATTAATCCCAATCTCTTCGTAGCTAATGAGACCGGATTGATTACGGTTGATTAAAAAAGAGATGGTCTTTTGGGCTTCCTCATAGCTTTTTGCAATCTCTTCTACATTGAGGTAAGCACCTCCAATACCACCGTAAAGAAAATGTTGATCGGTGTTCAGCCATTCCCGAACAATCGTTTCCAGCTGTGAGATGATATGCTTCACTTCAGCATTCTCATTAACGGAAAAAAGCAGCGTGATTTTGTTATGAAATCCAAAAGTCAGTTTATTGATGGCGGATAGCCGTTGATTGATTTTCGATAGCAGCCGTTGCAGCCGAGCCTCAACTTCATAAGGTTCAAAAGATCCAGGGATTTCGCATAAGCAAACAAACGTATAGGTATTGATTTTAAAATTAAAAGGCAATCCACGGGCCAGCAAAGCTTCGTAATCTTGCTTCTCTAAGAGCTGGGTGAAAAACGTAAGAGCTTTTTTATGATAGAGCTCGGTCATCGAAATATTTTTCACCATTTCTAACGCAAGGACAGAGCCGCTTTGCTCAATCGTGACGATATCCATTTGGCTTAGAGGGTGAGAAAGGGAGACAATCATGCATCCTAATAGCACCGACCCAATGAAGATCGGGTATAGATAGTAATCCTGATTCGACAGGGTAGTCGTTACCGCCGACTTTTGCGAGCCGGAAAAATAGTGAGCGATTGTCTCAAAAGGAAAAGAAGGGGAAGGGCGCCGCCCAGGTGAGTTGTCATTGTTGAGAAAATCCACGTAGTCGACATGGCGTCCCAGGATGCGGTTAATCTCCGAGATCATCTTCTGAATGCCTTTGTTTGTCAGGGAAAGCTGTGTTAATGTTTCGTGGACGTTAATTCTCTTCTGGAAAAGCTGATTTTTTTCATCCAGCTCTCTGCTTAACTGCCTGGATTCTTCCAGATGTAGCCGGGATTCCTTATACAGCTTGGCATTATGAAAAGCGATGGCCACTTGAGAAGAAAATCCCTGCAGGAGCTTTACGTCCCGATCAATAAAGCTCCTCTTTTTCGTGAATTGCAGAATAGCCAGTGTTCCAATGCATTCGTCATCTAACCAAACGGGCACGATAATCATTCTGTTGGCGTACGGCCCTTTTTTCACGAATGCGACGTTTTCTGGGGATAGATTCGTCTGTTCGGATAAAATATCGGCCGTAGAGTTATATAGACGCGGACGTTTGTCGATGAAGACTTTACCGGAGACATTCTCGCCTAATCTTGTTTTATATCGTAAATATCCATCAGGAAGCCCTACAACGGTAAGCGGTGTTAGCTGCTGATTTTCCGCGTCAAATTGCCGAAATACGCCAGCATCGCCAGCGGGTATGACAGTGAGGGCGATCTGGATGATCTTACTTAGCAGCTCATTTACATCGAGAGTGGCGGTAAGGATTTGGAGGCTGTCCACCATTTTTTCTAAATCATTTTTGAGTGGCTGATGAATTTCCTGAAAGTACATGCCGCTGCAAATGTATGAGAGAACCTCCCAGTCGGTAGCTGGCAATGCACTTACGTCTCTATCGTACAAACAGATTGTGATCTGAAAGTCCTTGTCCAGCTCCGTGGAAAAATAAGCTTTATCTGGATTTTGAAAAAAGAAATAAGGTTTTTCTGAAGAGCGTCCGGGCAAGAGAGGACGCTCTGTTTCTATTTGTGGGGTCGAGTAAGACAACGTCATGGAATCAGGATGCCCCATCCAGATCTGATAAGGGATACCGGGTAGTTTTTCAGCCAGAAACGATTGAAGCACAATCAGGTTTTGCATGCGTTCCTTCCTTTCATGTGTAAAAACCTACAAGTGAATAGCTATCGCTTGTTAATTACATACATAGCGTTTTTTCTATTTTAATTTAGTATGGAGATTGTGTAAAACAAATGATGAATATTCCGAATACAGTCATCATTTGAAAAATACCTCAGATGGGAAGTGAAATGGTTGAAGCTTGGTGGAATCGTTCAAAAGAAGTACCTCATCCTTATGCTGTTGTTTTTGGCGCAGATCTTGAATTTTATTGATAAGACAGCAATCAATTTTGCCATTATCCCGATTTCGAAAGAATTGAATCTCCCTACGGAGCAAGTGGGCTTGGTGCTAAGCAGCTTCTTTCTCAGCTACGCGATCATGCAGCTGGTAGGAGGGTATTTGGCAGACAGATTCGGAATTAAAAAGGTCTTGAGCGGAGCCGTCTTTTTGTGGTCGGCAGCAACCATTCTGACAGGTACGGCCCCCAGTCGGATTTATGTTTGGTTCCATTGTGGTGACGCTACTGATCGCTACCTTCGACTGGCGTTTGATGTTTATCATTTTGGGGGTACTCGGGGTTGCGCTAGCTATTGTCCTTTGGTTTTTGCTCAAGCGAGAGGAGAAGAAGGTAGATCGTTCGGCAGCTGCGAGCAAGTCCATCGATAAAACAGCGATCAAAAAGCTATTGAAAAATCCATTGATTTGGAAGCTCATGCTGGCTGCGATGTTTACCAATATCGTGTTTTGGGGACTGCAAAGCTGGCTGCCATCGTATTGGGTAAAGGTCAAAAACATGGATATGGTATCGATGGGACTTTACTCCTCTGTGCCGTATGTTCTTGGATTCCTCTCCTTTTTGGTAAGCGGCTGGGTGTTGGACAAGTTTCTCGCCGGGTATGAAAAGTATATGTTCATTGGAGGAGCCTTTTTCTCTGCCCTATTTATCTACATGATGTTCAATACAGAGTCGATTGCAATCGCGTTTACGTACTTATCGTTGTCTAACGTGTTTTTGAATGCCATGAATATCACCGTATTTGTACTGCCTTTGAAAAAAATAGCGGAGGAATCGGTCGGGACCGCAACCGGGATAATCAACACCGGTGGACAGATTGGCTCCGTTTTGACACCAACCATTGTCGGATATCTCATTACAGCCTTTCACCAAAATTACAATGCGGCTTTCATGTTCCTGGTAGCATCTAGCCTCGTTGTTATGGTAGTTGGGATGACGATCCAGTCCGGAAAGAAGGAGTCGAGTTCGGCTGTAATCGAGTAAGAGAATCATTTCTCGCAAACGAAAAGGAGAAAAGATAAATGAATGATCACAAAATCGTATCTGATCTGATTGAAGAAAAGAAACAACAGTTTACCGACATCAGCGACAGCATCTGGGGGTATAGCGAGATCAAATATGAAGAAGTGCGTTCTGCCGAGATTTTGGGCCGTATGTTGGAAGCAGAAGGCTTTCAGGTGGAATGGAATGCAGGTGGAATCGAGACAGCATTGGTGGGGAGTTTTGGTGAAGGGAAGCCTGTCATCGCCTTTTTGGGAGAATACGATGCCTTGTCTGGACTCAGTCAAGAGGCAGGAATAGCTGTGAAAAGCCCAATTAACGATGGGGGCAATGGTCATGGGTGTGGGCACAACTTGCTTGGGGCGGGCTCGTTGGCAGCGGCAGTCGCTGTTCGACACTACATGCAGCAAACTGGCTTGAAGGGAACAGTTCGTTATTATGGCTGCCCTGCCGAAGAAGGGGGAGGTGGGAAAGCGCACATGGTTCGCGCCGGGTTGTTCGATGATGTCGACATTGCCTTTACGTGGCATCCATGGGATGAAAATCTTGCGTACAACTGCCGTATGCTGGCGACTTGCCAAATGTATTTCAAATTCACCGGTGTGAGCAGTCATGCTTCCTTTAGCCCCCATATGGGACGCAGTGCGCTGGATGCGGTTGAGCTAATGAACGTGGGAGCGAATTTCCTCAGGGAACACATGATTCCAGATGCGCGGCTGCACTATGCGATCACGAATGCGGGCGGATTGGCACCCAACGTCGTTCAGGCAGAAGCCGAAGTTCTGTACAAGCTTCGTGCTCCAAAATCCCAGCAGGTGAGTGAGCTACTAGATCGTGTGTGTGACATCGCACGCGGGGCAGCACTGATGACCGGAACTAATCTGGAAATGCAATTTGATGCAGCCTCTGCGGACCTGATCCCGAATATTACTCTGGGTAAGCTTCTGCACAAGAACTTTCAGGAGTATGGCGCCGAGACCTACACCGAAGAGGAAGTAGCGTTTGCCAAAGCGATTCAGGATACCTTTTCCGAGGAAGAAAAAAAGGTAGTGAAAAAGCAGAATGGAAAAGTCTTGTCCGAGAAAGTGAACGATTATTCGGAAGAGCCTGGTTTCATCCCCGCCTCAACGGATGTAGGGGATGTGAGCTGGGTGGTCCCTACAGGGCAAATATACGTGTCAACGTGCGCATTTGGAACGCCGTTTCATAGCTGGCAGCTCGTAAGTCAGGGAAAATCATCGATCGCGCACAAAGGTATGCTCTTGGCAGGAAAGGTAATGGCAGCCTCTGCGATCGAAGTCATGAAAAATCCCCAGTGGATCGAAACAGCAAAGGCAGAGCATTTGGAACAGCTAGAGGGAGAGGTCTATCAATCACTCATCCCTGCTGGAACAAAGCCAATGCCTCTAAAAAGATCATAGTGATCGGAAAGCTACTGGTTCATCCCAGTAGTTTTTTCGCTTTTTCCTTCTATGCCATCCGAATGAACGAAACGTTGACAATGTCCACTAAATCAACTAGATTAATTGTTGACTATGTCCACTAAAGGAGGCCAACCATGAGCCTGGATGAAGGCATCATCGCAGATATTCGGCAATTCAATCGCTTCTATACCAATATTCTTGGTGTTTTAAACAAGCATGTATTGGATACCGGATATACGTTGACAGAGGCGCGGGTTGTCCTGGAGATTGGCTTCATGGAGCCGTGTATTGCAAATCAGCTGGTCGAAAAACTGGACATGGATCGCAGCTACATGAGCCGAATCATCTCCAAGATCCAACAGGATGGGCTTCTCGAGAAGGAAAGCTCACCGTTGGACAATCGGACGAGCCTGATTCGACTGACTCCAAAAGGGGCGGAGTTGTTTCAACAGCTGAACGAAAGATCGGATGAACAGATCGAGCGGCTGCTAGATGGGCTATCGCCAACAGAAATCACAGAAGTACGTTCTTCGATGTTGTTTATTCAAAGCAAAATGAACCGATTGGAGAGGGCGCAGAATGATTCGATTTGAAAATGATTATACAGAGGGTGCACACAAGCGGATTTTGGAGCGGCTATGGGAAACGAATGAAGAGCAGACATCCGGGTACGGGACGGATGAGCATTGTGAAAAGGCGAGAGCGTACATTCGAACAGCATGTGACGCGCCTAATGCTGATGTCCACTTTTTAGTGGGAGGAACGCAGACCAATACGACAGTGATCGCCTCCATCCTGCGCCCGCATCAAGGTGTCGTGAGTGCCGCCACGGGCCATATCGCCGTGCACGAGACAGGGGCCATTGAAGCGACTGGTCACAAAGTTCTCACCGTGCCGAGTGAGGATGGAAAAATTCAGGCACATCAAGTCAAAGAAATATACGATGCCCACTGGAACGACGTCACTCATGAGCACATGGTACAGCCTGGCATGGTGTACATATCCCATCCGACCGAAAATGGAACGACCTACACAAAAGCGGAATTGGAAGCGATCAGTAAGGTTTGCCGGGAAAACGGGTTGCCATTGTTTCTGGATGGAGCTAGGCTCGGATACGGTCTCGTTTCTGAGGAGTGTGATTTGACGCTGGCTGATGTGGCAAGACTCTGCGATGTCTTTTATATCGGGGGAACAAAAGTAGGGGCGCTGTTTGGGGAAGCAGTCGTTATTATGAACGATGCCCTGACAAAGGATTTTCGGTATATGATCAAGCAAAGAGGCGGGATGCTTGCGAAGGGGAGACTGCTGGGGATCCAGTTTGAAACTTTGTTTGAAGATGGCCTGTATTTTGACATTTCCCGTCATGCGGTCCAATTGGCGATGATGATTCGAGCTGCATTTTCGGAAAAAGGCTTTTCATTCCGCTACGACTCGACAACGAATCAGCAGTTCCCGATTTTGCCCGACGAGATCTGCAAGGAATTGGGCAAAAAATATTCGTTCTCTCATTGGGAAAAAGCGGATGAGACGCATAGTGTTGTGAGATTCTGCACCAGCTGGGCTACGAAAAGGGAGAATGTAGAGACGTTGATCGAGGATATTCGGGCGTTGTAAGGAACAATCGATACGAAAACAAAAAACGGGACCCATCAAAAGGGCCCCGTTTTTTTCATGCCTGTTTACTTCGTCGCAAGCTTCGCTTCTGTAGCTTGCTGTTTTTGTTTCTGATAGGCTTCATCCGGTCTTTTTGATCGAATCATGATCGCGGTCGCCAAAAGAGCGATACCGTTGATGATGAAAATGACACGAATCGGGATGACTCCACCGAGAAAACCACCGATCACGGGACCCAGCATCGTCGCAATCTGTGTAGAGGACTGGTTGAGGCTGAATGCTCTCCCGCGAAACTCGGGGTCTGTCACTTTGACGATCATCGCGTTGATGGACGGATAAACGGCGGCGAAGAACAAGCCATAACCGAAGCGCAACACCCCAAACCCATACAGGTTGGTGAAGAAGAACTGCAGCAGATTGCCGACTGCGCCGCCGATCAGACCGATAAACAGGATTTTGGAGTAGCCCACCTTGGTTCCGAGCTTGCCCCATTGCGGTGCCGCAATCACGGTTGCAATCCCGACCGCAGCGAAAATGATACCGGCGCTGAGTGAAGCATCCTTCTGGGAAGCACCCAGCTGCAGAACATAGACGGTGAGGAGGGGCTCTAGCAGCATGACGGACATCGTGACAATCAGGCTAAGGCCCAGGATCGACATAAGCGATTTGTTGGCGATAGCCGAGCGCAAATCCTCACGTACATTCGATCGTGTACCAGAGCGGTTCAGATTGGTCTCCTTCACCAAAAACGTGGCGATGAGGGCCGCGATCAGCACGACAGCTCCGGAAAATAAAAATGCCTCCCGGTTCCCCCACATGTGGCTGACTACGCCGCCGACGAGGGGACCAATGATGCCTCCAGTAGCACCTGATGTCGCCATGACTCCAAGTGCATATCCAACATGTTTTTCAGGTGTGTTTGTCGCAACCAGCGCGATAGAGGCAGGAACGAATCCGGCCAGAAGCCCCTGAAAAATGCGCAAGACGACAAACAGATACGGGTCGTTGATAAAGTAGGTGAGAAAGTACAGCACAGCTAGGCTATATCCAGATCGGATCAGCATCGGTTTTCGGCCGTACTTGTCTGCGAGAGAGCCCCAATAGGGAGAGATCAAGGCACTCGCGAGAAAAGTGATGCCGAATGAAATACCAGACCAAGCTTCCAAGTGTTCATTAACTCCGAGAGAACTGTGAAGGAAGATGGGCAAGAACGGTATTGCGATGGAATAGGCTGTGCTGCAAAAGAACACCCCAACCCATAGTACAACTAAGTTTCGTTTCCAAGAAAAATCCATCTTTCTGTCACAACCTTTGCAGTAAAAAAGCAGGATGCTCGCATTGATTATTCTAGCACTGCTTATACCCCCTGACTAATAAAGAAATGCGATCATTCTTATGCCAAAGTGAAATAAGCAAAAACTGGGTGAAAAACTTGACGGCCTGTATTCCGTGACGGAAACTGAGTGTAGATCATGAAAAAGGAACGCGTTTCCAGATTGGGAGGGGAAAAAGATGAAGGCAGTCGTCGTTGAAAAACCAGGTGGTCCAGAAGAGTTGAAAATCATGGAGGTTCCGATTCCTACACCAGAGGAGGGAGAATTGCTGGTTCGCGTCAAAGCAGGGGCGATCAACCGTACGGATATTTTGGCGAGAAAAGGAGGAGGGTCTGCTTATAAAAAAGCGACGAACCGACTCGGGGTGGAAATGGCCGGTGTGGTTGAGGAAGTGGGAAACCAGGCAGGGGCATGGCAAGCAGGCGACAAAGTCATGGGACTGGTCAGTGGAGGCTATGCGGAGTACGTCGTGATTCCTGCTGATCGAGCGATGCGCATTCCTGATAACCTGAGCTATATCGAAGCAGCAGCGATCCCGGAGGTATTTCTGACGCCTATCAGACCCTGTATTGGATCGGCAAGCTGGGGGAGGGCGAAACCGTCCTGATCCATGCTGCAGCGAGCGGAGTGGGAACAGCTGCCATTCAACTGGCCAAGCAGGTATCGAAGGCCAACGTGATCGTGACAGCTGGCTCTGCGGAAAAGCTGGCCTATTGCAAAGAGCTGGGTGCCGACCATGTCATCGATTACAAACGGGCAGCCTTTGAGCAGGAAGTCGAGAGAATCACCGACGGTAAAGGGGCCAATCTGATTCTCGATTTCATCGGAGCCTCCTACTGGAAAAAGAACATCCAGAGCGCGAGCATGGACGGAAGGCTGGTCTTGATCGGCACGCTAGGGGGAAAAGAGACAGACGTCGACCTGTCTGAACTGATGGGGAAAAGATTGCAGGTTACGGGAACTTTGCTCACGCCGCGCAGTGATGCGTACAAAGCTGAGCTAAGCCAGGAGCTCGCACAAAAGATACTTCCACTGTTCGAGAGCGGTGTGATCAAGCCGATCATCGATAGGGTATTCCCGCTGGAGGAGATTCAGCTGGCGCATCGACGTATGGAGGCAAATGAGAACATCGGCAAGATCATCTTTCGCGTAGGAGAACAAGCATAACAGGCAAAAAGCACTGCATCTTTCCGCTCAAAAGCTCCACGGTGATTGTGACCGTGCTTAATGCGCGCTATGATAAAGAAACAGACAGAACTTTCAAACAACTGTGGGCGGTCCTCCAAATCTAGGAAAAGGTGGGTACGACATGGCGAATGATTGGGATGCTTCGATTTCAAAAAGGGAAGAGAGACAAAAGGAGCAGATCAAGGAAAGTGTTTCACGACGCAAGTTTTTGCAAAGGACGGCGATGCTAGGTTTGGCAGCGGCTGTTCCCGGATCTTTACTGACGATGTCCGCAATGGCTGAGGAAAAAAAGCCTGCAGAGGGAGTAAAGGCGTCTGAGGGCAGCATTGTCGATGTACCAGGCGTGAGGGTCGGCCAAGTATCGGACGAGCAGGCATTGACAGGTTGTACAGTCGTCGTCCTGGAAAAAGGGTCCGCGTGTGGAGTCGATGTACGTGGTTCAGCGCCGGGAACCCGAGAGACAGATCTGCTCAATCCGATCAATTCGGTGCAGGAGGTCAACGCCGTTGTCTTGACTGGCGGAAGTGCATACGGCTTGGACGCGGCGAGCGGTGTGATGCGCTATCTGGAGGAGATCGGACAAGGCTACAACGTAGGAGTGGGAGTAGTCCCGATCGTTCCGGCTGCCGTCATTTTTGACCTGTCGATCGGAAGCTCCAAGGTCCGTCCCGACCAGCAAATGGGGTACGAGGCAGCAAAGCTGGCAAGTAAACAACCGGTCGAGCAAGGAAATGTGGGAGCGGGTACGGGAGCCACGGTAGGGAAAATGGCAGGAATGAAACGAGCGATGAAAGGCGGACTAGGCTCAGCCTCCCGCCGGTTGCCAAACGGGCTGGTCGTCGGTGCCATTGTCGCTGTCAATGCTGTGGGCGAGGTGCGTTCTCCGTTAACTGGCGAGATATTGGCAGGTGTTCGTGACGATGATGGAAGCTTGCGGGATAGCTTGGCTTGGATGATTGACGCCAGCACCCCCCCAGTGCCGTCTGGAACCAATACGACGATCGCGGTTGTCGCGAGCAATGCGAATTTAAATAAAGTCCAAGCGAACAAAATCGCGCAAATGGCACATAATGGACTGGCGAAAACGATCAATCCCGTACATACGATGAGTGATGGGGATACCGTGTTTGCTGTCGCTACAGGCGGTGTGGATGCCTCGGTCAATCTGGTCGGAGCACTCAGCGTGGAAGTGCTGGCAGAAGCGGTCGTGAATGCAATCTTGTCCGCAAAAGGAGCAGGCGGCGTTCCAGCCTATCAGGATTTGCACGGGAAGAAATAAGACAAGCAGATAGAAAAGGGACCCTTACGGCCGTCGGGATTGACTCCTGCCTGTGGCCTGGGGGTCTTTTCTTTAGCCATAAACGCAGAGCAAAATACGGCGCAGGCATGTGTCCCGGCATCGGGTTGCTGCCGTTCCACTGTAGATGTGGATGGATATATTGTCTAGCAGAAGGGTGGTTCATTCAGGAGCGGAGAAAGGGGTCATTCGATGCCGTACAACTCATCCAAGTGGGCGCTTCACAAGTTTTATTCTCGTTCTTCCAGCTTAAGAAGGTATCTTCCACCCACGGCAGTCCTGTCACGAAAGACGTTGTCCGCATATTTACGGCGCTATTCCTCGGTATACATCAAACCGGACGCGGAACATACGGGGACGGGGATCATCCGTGCATGGAAAAAGAATGGCAGGTACTCTTTCGTAAAAGTGAAAGGCAAGAAAAGGGAGAGCAGTTCCGTGGAGGGGCTGTACAAAAAGATTCGAAAATCCAATGGAAAAGGGCGCCATATCATTCAAAAGACCATTCCTCTGGCGAAAGTAAACGGACGGCGCTTTGACATCCGCGTCATGATGATGCGCAACGCCACGGGAAGCTGGGAGTATGCAGCGATGCTCGCGAAGGTCGCAGGTAAAGGCAGCATCATCTCAAATGTACGTCGTGGAGGAGGCTATGCTTTGCCAGTCGCAGCGGCATTAGCACCGTCTCTATCCCAGGCGAAAACAGCAGAGGTCAAACGAAGGCTCGTGCAGCTAGGCTATCAAATCAGCCGATATTTCGATCGCTTCAAAAGGCGCTCCGAGCTGGGAATTGATTTTGCGGTAGACAAAACCGGTCGGATCTATTTGATTGAGGTCAACCACGAGGTGCCATCCCATGTCCTGTTCTTGAAATTAAAGGACAAATCGCATTTTCACAATATCCGAAGACTGGCGAGAGCTTATAAAAAACGGAAAAAAGGTAGATAAATTCGGGGGCAAAGACTTCCTTGTGGTCTTTGCCTTTTTTATGCGCACTCCCATCTTCTTCCGACGTGTGCCTCTGAAGGGAAATTAGGAAAGGGATTCCAAGAAAAGGGTCGATATTGCGCGAGCTTGCTATATAATGAAAATGATTATCAAAGGTGCTTCGATTGGAGAAATGCCTGAAAGAGAGAGGAGTTGCTTGCATGCTTCGCCGTTTTTTTTCCTATTATCAACCCTATAAGGGATTGTTCCTACTTGATTTTTCATGCGCCATCCTAGCTGCGATGCTCGAATTGGGCTTTCCTGTCGCGGTAAATATGGTCGTAGACAAGCTGCTGCCCAGCAAAGACTGGCCGCTGATCCTGTGGGCTTGCTTCGGACTGCTGATCATGTACATACTCAATGCAGCCATGAACTATGTAGTTACCTATTGGGGACACATGCTGGGAATCAACATCGAAACGGACATGCGAAAAAAATTGTACGATCATATTCAAAAGCTCTCGTTCCGTTTCTTTGATAATACCAAAACAGGGCATCTGCTTTCCCGATTGACCAACGACTTGATGGAGATCGGAGAAGTGGCGCACCATGGGCCGGAAGACTTGTTTATTGCCATCATGACGTTGGTGGGGGCATTCTTCCTGATGTTTAGCATCAACGAAGAAATGGCGATCATGACGTTCTTGGTGATTCCGATCATGATTTGGCTCGTCATCCACTTTAACCGGAAAATGACGACTGCTTTTCACCGCATGTATGGAGACATGGCAGACTTTAATGCACGCGTAGAAGACAATGTAGGCGGGATACGCGTTGTCCAAGCATTTGCCAACGAGGCTTTTGAAAATGGGCGCTTTGCCGAGAACAATTTGCGCTTCCGTTTGACGAAGCTGCTCTCTTACAAAATTATGGCGCAAAATTCCTCAGTCAGCTATATGATGATGAGGCTGGTCACGCTATTCGTCTTAATCTGCGGAAGCTGGTTTGTCTTGCAAAATCAGCTGACCTACGGGGAATTCGTCGCTTTCCTGCTGCTGACCAACGTGTTTTTCCGTCCGATGGAAAAAATTAATGCTATCATTGAAAGCTATCCAAAAGGAATTGCAGGGTTTCGACGGTACATCGAGATTATGGAAACGGAGCCGGATATTACAGATGCACCGGATGCGATTGCGGTAGAGAAGCTAAGAGGGGACATCCAATACAAAGGCGTATCCTTCAGCTATGATCAGGAGTCAAGTATCTTACGCAACATCGACTTGAACATTCGGGCAGGGGAAACGATTGCTTTTGTAGGACCTTCTGGAGCGGGGAAAACCACATTGTGCAGCTTGCTCCCGCGTTTCTATGAAATTGACGGCGGTAGCATCACCATCGATGGTATTGATATTCGCAAGATCAAACTGTCGTCACTGCGCAGTCAGATCGGGATCGTTCAACAGGATGTATTCCTGTTCTCTGGATCGATTCGGGAAAATATCATCTATGGGAACCAAACGGCAACAGAGGAAGAAATTTGGGAAGCAGCCAGACGTGCCAAGCTCGATGAGTTTATCCGCGCGCAGCAGGATGGGATGGAGACGATTATCGGAGAGCGCGGAGTCAAGCTGTCTGGCGGTCAAAAACAAAGGCTGGCGATTGCACGCATGTTTTTGAAAAACCCGACGATCTTAATTCTGGATGAAGCGACATCTGCTCTGGATACCGAGACGGAAGCGGCAATCCAGCAATCGCTGGCGGAATTGTCAAAAGGAAGAACGACATTGGTGATCGCGCACCGTTTGGCCACAATCAAAACCGCGGATCGCATCATGGTTGTGACAGAAGAAGGGATTACGGAGCAGGGCAGCCACGAACAGCTGCTAGATCAGGAAGGGGTATACAGCAGGCTGTATCAAGCCCAGTTTGGAACCTATCTCGAACAATCTCGCACCGCATTCACCAGCTAAACAGGATAGAAGGATCAAAGCAAAGGCTCGACGTCGAATCGAGCCGTTTTTTTATGCAGAAATGATCCTATTCGCCTAAAGACAGCGAATGCGAGACATGTCCCCCTTGGGGAGAGGCTTGCCCCACACAAGTTTTCTCACCACTGCGACCATGGAACTAGACAGAAGATATATTCTTCCAGTAAAGTAAAGGAAGATTATAAAAATTCCCAAAAATGAATACCAGCAAACAAAATTCCGGGGGCATACGTGCTGTAGGGCATGTATCAGAGGAAGGGAGTGTTCCAATTTGCAGATTTGGCAGCAAAGGGACGAAAGGTGTGTCGCAGATGACTACGATAGCGAACTCATCCTTGCTCTGGAAAGGCAGGAATTCCTGCTTCATTATCAGCCTGTCATCGACTTGAGAACGGGAAAAATCGTCGGGGCAGAGGCTTTTCTGCGCTGGAACCATCCCAGAAGGGGTTTACTGGTAGCGAGAGAGTTTCTTTCAGGTGTCCAACAGGCAAGTACTCTTTTCTCTATTCAAGAGTGGGCCATACAGCGAGTTTGTATGCAAAATAAAAAATGGCAGGAGTCCGGCATTTCCCCGTTCCCTGTTTCTGTCAATCTGTCACTGCTCTCCCTCGTTCACGATGATCTGGTAACGGTCGTAGAGCGTGTGCTAGAAGCTAGCGGACTAGAACCGAGATGGCTGGAGCTGGAACTGACAGAGGATATGGCGTTCGATGCCGAGCAAGCTCTGGAAATACTGCTTCAGCTGAAGCGTATAGGTGTGACGATCAGCATCGATGACTTTGGACGTGGCTATAGTTCGCTCTCCCAGCTCAAGCGGTTTCCGGTCGACAAGCTCAAAATCGATCAATCCTTTGTGCAGGATCAGGCAGAAGAAATGGTGCTCACAGCCATTATTGGCATGGCGAAAAGTTTACGCCTTCAAGTTGTCGCAGAGGGTGTAGAGTCAAAAGAGCAGCTGCATTTTTTGCAAAAGCACATGTGTGACGCAGCACAAGGGTTTTTCATCGCGAGGCCAGTCGCTGCCCAAGAACTCTTAATGAATATGGCCCTTGCTCAAGAGATTGTGGATAAGCATGGAAACGGCTTACGGTCAAATGAAGCCGCGCATGAGCCATGGAGAGCCATCCACACGCGCTGCGAACTAGGCAATCTTTTGAAAAATCAGCAGGGCATGATTTTTACATTTCGGAAAATAGGCGATAAGTTCATCCACACGCTCTGTGAAGGCGAGCTGATGCATCGTGCTGGACTTATGTCCGAACAAGTCGTGGGCAAAGAGTTGAAGGAGTTTTTGCCGGCTCTCGAGGCCGAGAGAAAAACGCGTTATTATGAGCGCGCATGGAGTGGCGAAGAGAATATCAACTACGAGGGTCTGACGAATGGAGTTTATTATTTGGCGGCGCTGCGTCCCATCTTTCAAAATGGTGCAGTCAAAGAAGTCATTGCTTCCTGTGTCGATATTACGGATTTAAAAAGAGCGGAAGCAAAAATGCGAGAGAGTGAAGCCAAATATCGTGTGATCGCGGAAAACGTTTCGGATATGATCGTGGTACTCGATCAAAGAGGCATGGTTACCTATACCTCTCCTTCCGTTTCCTCGATATTGGGTATATCCCCGGAGGAAGTGCATGACAAGCACATGCTCACCTTTATTTTACCGGACGAAAGAGAGCGGGTCCTGAAGCATGTAGAGGAAATGATTAAATGGAAATTGCCGCAGCAGCTTGTTTTCTCAGGCAAGCATCGAAATGGCAGTAAGCTGATTCTCGAAGCCAAAGGTTCTCCTGTTTTCGATTGTCAGGGGGAGGTTCAGCAAATGATCTTCCTGATTCGCAATATTACCGCTCAAGTACATGCAGAGGAGTTTTTGCACAAGATTGACAAGCTCGCTGCAGTAGGCCAGCTGGCAGCTGGGGTCGCCCATGAGATTCGGAATCCTGTTACTTCCATCAAGGGGTTTGTCCAGCTTCTCAAGCAAGATCGCGGAAAAAAGGAGTATTTTGATATTATTCTTGCGGAGTTTCAACAGCTGGAAAACACTTTGCGTGAATTTGTGTTTTTATCGGGGCAGCGCTGCCTGTTAGAGGAGCAAGTGGAACTCAGCACGATACTCGTGAGTGTCGTAGGGCAGCTTCAGGAGGCAACGGTTCTTTATGATTTGAAACTCGACTTGGATGGGGAGTCGTCAAAAATACGCTGTAATCCCGGTCAAATTCGGCAGCTCTTTCTCAATCTGCTGACCAATGCCATGGATGCGATGCCGGGTGGAGGAACCATTCAGGTCGGCATGTTCAACGAGGGCAGTGACAAAGTGAAAATCCGTATTGTCGATGAAGGCTGCGGGATGAGTCAAGATCGTCTGAACAGGTTAGGGGAGCCATTCTACAGCACAAAGGAAAAGGGCATTGGCCTCGGACTTATGGTGAGTTATAAAATTATTGAGTATCACCAAGGCTATGTCCACTTTTCCAGCGATCCGCAAAAAGGAACGACAGTAGAGGTCGTTTTTCCCATAGAGAAGGTCCGATCAGTCACTTGATCGGACCTTCTCTGTACAATAAGGCTCCGCCACAAAGCTTGGCGGAGCCCGTTTTCTAACTTATGAATGAGGGGGAGATTCGTAGTGCTTTCGGACGGCATCGAGCAGACGTTGCCAAGCGTCCGGTAATTTGGGTGGCTGCTTGGGGGAGTCCAATTTGGATGGAGGCACCCCTTTTTTGTCTTTTTGGTCTTCCATACGCGTCTCTATCCTTTCATATCGAGCCATTCATGGCGCAGCGCAAACAGCTCGCGAAGCTCTGAGGTCGACAGCTCCGTGATCCAGGATTCGCCTGAACCGACGATTTGTTGACTAAGGGAGAGCTTTCTTTCCATCATCTCATCGATGCGCTCCTCGATGGTTCCGAGCGAAATGAATTTATACACTTGCACATTTCGTCGTTGGCCGATTCGATGGGCACGGTCGGTTGCCTGGTTCTCGACGGCAGGATTCCACCACCGGTCGTAGTGAATGACATGGTTGGCTTCGGTCAAGTTCAGACCGGTTCCTCCTGCACGCAAAGAGAGGATGAAGATGGCGCCGCGCTCTTGATCAGGCAACGCTTCATTTTGGAAGCGTGCGATCATGTCGTCCCGCATTTCCTTTTTGGTTGATCCATTCAAAAAGAAGACAGGACCATAGCCCTCTCGAGTCAGCACACGCTGCAGCATGTTGCCCATCTCGATATATTGCGTAAAGATCAGGCAGCGCTCGCCCTTTTGCCGGATATCCCCGACTAGCTCCAGGAGCCGCTCTAGCTTATGGGAACGGCTCGCTTCCTCACTCGTCGCGATTTCGTTGAGGATGAGAGCAGGGTGATCACAAAGCTGCTTCAGCCGGGAGAGAGTCGTGAGGATGAGCCCGCGCCGCTCCATCGGACTCGTATTTTCCATCCGGGCAAACATCTCCTGGATGGCTGTTTCATAAAGCGCCCCTTGTTCTGCAGTGAGAGGGACGTACTCTTTCCCCTCGTTCTTTTCTGGCAGATCCAGCTGAATGCTAGGGTCGGTTTTCACCCGGCGGAGCAAAAAGGGCTGAATCAGTCGTTGAACTTGCTGTATCAGGCTCTGATCCTGGTCCCTCTCGATTGGGTGTACGTATCGCCGGGCGAAGTCACCCAAGCTCCCCAAATACCCGGGGTTTAGGAAGTCAAAAATGGACCACAGCTCGCTCAAACGGTTTTCGATAGGGGTGCCTGTCAAAGCAATCCGATGCCAAGCCTGCAAATCACGTACAGCCGATGCTTGCTTGGTATATGCATTTTTGATGTTTTGGGCCTCATCCAGACAAATGGCATTCCAGGTGATGGAGGAGAGCTCTTTGTCATCCAGATGGGACAAGGCATAGGAGGTGATGACCAGATCTGCCCCTTCAATAGCAGGCAAGAAGTCTTCCTTTTTCAGACGGTTGTTGCCGTAATGGACAAAGACCTTCAGGGAAGGGGCAAAACGCTCCAGCTCTTTTTGCCAGTTGCCGATGACCGAAGTCGGACAGATCAAGAGGGAAGGGGTGTCCGATACGCCATTTTGCTTTAGCTGCAGCAAATAGGTAATAAACTGTACGGTTTTCCCCAACCCCATGTCGTCCGCCAAACAAGCGCCTAGTCCGAAGCGGCGCAGGAAAAGCAGCCAGGAGCTGCCTTCCAGCTGGTATTTGCGCAGTGTGCCGCGGAAGGTGGACGGTTGCTCGAGGATCGGAATTTGCTTCGTCTCTTGCAGCTGGTGCATGAGCTGCAGCAAGTGCTGATTCAACTCGACTTCCATCGTCAGCGAATAGGCGTCTAGCTCGTCATCATCGAGCAAATCGTCTTCCTGCTCCTCGGGGGCAGTCAGATGCATTTTCATGACATCGCGAAACGTCAGGGCATTCTTGCCTTTTGATTTCTTTAAGGTTTCTTGCAGCTGCAAAAAGAGATCCGGGGTGAGCTGCACCCAATGTCCGCGTATTTTGAGCAGCCGCTGCTTCTGCTTGATCAGCTGCTCAAACTCTTCTTCACTCAGCTCGATCGGACCTAAGGCGAGCTTCCACTCGAATTCCATCACTTGCGAAATTCCTAAAAACGATTGTCTGCTCGCCCCGACTGAGGAGGTGACCTTGGCTTTCAGCTTTGGTCTGACCCTGCGCGCCTGTTCCCACCATGCAGGCAAGAAGACATGAATGCCTGCTTGCACAAGCAGCAAGCTGCTGGCGGTCAAAAAAATCCATGCTTGCTCATTGGAGAGGCGAGAAAGCAAGAGGGGCTCCGCACTGGAGGGTGTCTCCCAAGGCAATATCTCCTGGCATTTGTGAAGATCGTGCAGGAACCTCTCCCAGTGCTCGACCCATTCCTCAGGGATATCCGCGCGAGAATAGCCATGTGGAGCATCAAGATCCCGTTCGATTAAGAACAGGCGGTCCGGTTCTTCGCGGTCCTGCAGATAGACGGAGAGCTGCCAGTCCGAAAAGCTGTCCTCGGCCTCCACCAAGCGCAGACATGTACGAAAAGGAGTCAGATCCGGGAGCCAGCCGATGGATTGCAGCCATTCCTTTTCTTCCAAATGTGGCGAAAGATCACTGCCCATGACCATAAGCGCCGGAAACTGAGTCAATAATTGATCCCAGGCGAGTCCGACCTCACCCCGTGATAGAAGCGCTTCTTCCAGGGCAAGTGTCAGCCAATTCCGGCAAAGTCCTGAAATGTCTTCGGGAGCATCGGTCATTTTCCATCCGTAGCGGCCCATCTTCCATTGCTCAAAATCAGGGGAGATGGCACCAGCAGCAAGTGCTTGCTGAATGACACGCGCCATTTCCTGATAAGACGTAAACGTATGATCGAGTTCATAGGTCATGTGCTGCAGCCAGGCAGGAGAGGCAAAAAAGGACAGGGCTTCGGACGGACTCAGGAGCAAGCCGTACTCGTTTTTTTCCAGAAAGGTTCCGTAGAACGATTTCTCATCCCAAGCAAACAAGGTACTTCCGAGTGTCTCGGGGTCGATTCGTTCTCCGTGTGGTCCAGATCCAGTGATCAAAAAACGCCCGTCTGCCATAATCTCTGCGGCGAGCACCAGCGTAGTGACGATGGTCATAAGTTCAGATTTCCTCTCCTTAGCTCCTCCTGGAAGGCGCGCAAACGATTGTGCTTCGTAGACAGTTGCTCGACAAATTGCACCCAGCGTGCTTCCTGATCCGCTTTGCTAAAGGCAGCTCTGGCCTTCTTTAACAGCTTGATAGCCTCTTTATAGGCTGGTCGGTTTCGTTCGCCGATCAGCCGATTGATTTCTCGTACATACAGAGGGAAGAGCAGAGAAGGCTGCCTGTCTTCCACTTCTTTAAATGGAGTTGCCAAAACCTCTGTCAATGGCACGTGATAGGACATCTGCAAATCGATCCACTGCCGAAACTGCTGTTGATCAAATAAGTAGGACGAATACTCATGGAAGCTGCTAGGCAAAAAGAGCTTCAAACTCTCTCCGCACTCACTCGCCCTACCGACGCGCTCCATCGCTTCCTGCCAGATGGCCATCACGAGCTGGTAGTTCTGAGGATCCGCTTGGCCGATGAGGGACTGCAGCCAATCCGTCCAAGTCAAAAAGCGCTGCCAATCCTCATTTCGAGCGAACATTTTCAAATAGGGCAGATAAAAGGAAAGCGTGAGTCTACTGTTGGCAATCCATGTCTCTTTGGCAGCTTCATCCTTGCCTGCCATGACATAAAAATGAGCACGCAGCAGCTTGTAAATTTCCTGCTCGGATGGGGTGGCCGAAGTATGGTGAAGCAGCCGTTCTAGATCCTCGACCTCCGTTTGTATCCATTCCGGTACCTGCAGCAGGTGCCACCAAAGAAGCTGGTAGGCAAAGGTCCAGTAAAGAGCCGTCGATTCCGTTTTCTTCATTTTTTTGACGATCTGCATGGTCTCTTCCAGTAAATCCCGATGCTTTGCGTGTAGCTCCTCCACATCCAGGTAAAACAAAGTGCCTTCCAGCTGCTCAACCAAGCGTTCAGCGGTTTGGGATAAGTCTTGGAACCAGTACGACTGCCGATTCGTTTTGACGAACTCCTGCAGCTTCAGGAGGTGAAAGACGATGGCGTGCACCGTAAATAGCTGCGCACGGGCAGTTGACCAGCCAGCAGCGACACTCAGGACATTTTGATAGCTGGACATAAGCTCTGAGGAAGCCCGATACGTTTCCATCGCAGAGGGGAGGTTGCGTGTCCAGCTTTCCAAAAACGTCCACCAATCACGTACAGGACTGCCAGGCGTCAGCGGGGACTGCACAGCTGCTGTACCTTCCTGAGCGGTCACCTGGTTACTATTTCGAAAGGTAGGAACGAGCATAGCAGGGGAAAATCTCGCTCGTCGCGGCTGTTGGGCACGGGACAGGTATTGGCGTGGATTTTCGAAAACGCTATACATCTGAAAGAACGTCGCTGCAATATGCTTGCACAGCCGACTGTACGGGCAGGTACAGGTACTGTTCTGGACATCCTCGAGATCCAGTACGACATGGTATACCTGCGTGCCTTGTACATCGCTGGTCAATAGCGTTTCCTTTTCGACGCGGGTGTTGAATACCACGCCATCCGAAAAGTAGGAGTATCCACGCTCTATGATCGGCCCTTCCGCAAAAACGAGGAGCTGCTCACCTGCCCGCACTGCTTGTTCCCGTGTCAGTTCTCTTTGCAACATCTGGTTTGATCCTCCGCACGAAGTGTCATCCCTCCATTATAACCCAAACAGCGGGGAATGGAAAAAGGAAGAACCTCTAGCAATCCGTAAATCCGTTCAAAAAGGCAAAAATCTGGTTATAAAGAGGATCGTTCGAATGATAGAGGCTGACCATGGCTTGCTTTCTTCCATTTTTGCCAAAAAACCAGCCACCCGTATACCAGGCAAGTGGAGATTCAAACTGATAGGGGCCGAAGTATCTCCCATTCTCATCCGTGCCACCTGTAGCTCCAAGCCGTAAGTACTCCTGCAGCTTTTCTCTTTTTGCCTGATCATACGTGACGGCCAGATCAAACTCGATCTCGAAGCCCATGCCATTTTCGTAAGCAGAGGCAGCAGCCTTTGAAATACTCCGTTGTGGATTGAAATAAGCATTGGGCTGGAGAAAAGCGAGGTCAAAACCTAAAGAGCTCCATTCGTTCCAACCGTGTGCCAGCTGGTAAGGAATCCAAATCGACTTCAGTTGACAACCGTCCACCTGGAGGGAGTGAATCTGTTGGTTTACCTCTTTAATGACGAAGCGATCGTCGAAAGCTCCTCCGTGTTCATACAGGCTCTCCTGCAGCCAATAGAAACCTTTCAGGTGCAAACAGCATTTCAGGGGGCTGCTCTCCCACTTCGAGAGAAACAGGCAGATCCATTCGACGACGGTTTGTACGCGCAAAAGGTCATTGGTAAAAACCTGTGGATTCGGGTAGGGGAGCGCAATCCAGACATTTGTCGTAGAGAGGGCGGATCGATGGACAGCCTGGCAAAGTGCGTCCAGATTCCGATCACACAAGAACAGCTCATCTAGGTAACGGACCCACTCCGTCCAATTGGCAGGAGACTTTTCATTCCGGGTCAAATAGCGCCCCTCGCCTGACTCATTGAGTATTCCAAGGGCAAGGAACAGGAAGTCGGTAAACATCGTACCGTCCACACAGCCCGTATGCGCATCCACGTAGGTTAAGAGCGGGAGAAAATCAGTCGTCTCCCAAAATTGGTAATGGGGCGTTCCATCCGTACCAATACTGTAGCCCGCATAGGTGAGGAACAACTGATCGATGAGCCCTTCTTCCAGAGAGGGATAGGGAGACAAGAGTCACCACCGCTTTCCAAAAAGGATCGGTTCTAGAAATCACGGTTTATGTATATGAAGAAGCGGGTGGAGCTATCCCAACTGGCAGGGTGTCCTATGCATGGTTTTGTGGGAATCGTGCAGCTGCCCCCAAAAAGAAAGAGATCCGCTGCGCTATGTAGAAATAGAAAGAAAAGAAAATCGTAAAAGTGGTGAGCGCATGATTTATACCGTTACCTTGAATGCTTCCATCGACTACCATGTATGGCTTCAAACATTGACTCAAAGCAGCATTCACGAAGCGCAAAAAGAGTGGAAATCAGCAGGTGGAAAAGGGATCAACGTCTCGAAAGTGCTGCGAAATCTTGGGCTGCCGAGCGTAGCTCTTGGTTTTGCAGGCGGCTTTACGGGGGCATTTATTCGACAGGAGCTAGAGCGGGAAGGCATTGTTCACCAGCTCATTTCTACTGCAGAAGATTCGCGAATCAATATCAAAATCAAGGCGGGGACAGAAACAGACATAAGTGGCGTGTCGCCCTCGATCCCAAGCGAAGCCCAAGGCCAGCTCCTAGGCCAGCTCGATCTTTTGACGGGTAATGATGTGCTTGTGCTCGCAGGGAGTGTCCCTGCAAGCATGCCCGCAGATTTCTACGGCTCGATCATGCAACGCCTGCGTCCGCGAGGTGTAAACGTGATTCTCGATGCGAAAGGAAAGGCGCTTGCCCAGGCTCTGCCAGAGGGACCTTTTTTAATCAAGCCCAACCAGCACGAGCTTGGACAACTTTTTGGAGTGCAGGTAACGACTTTCGAGGAAGCCGTGTATTATGCAAAAAAGGCGATGGAAATAGGGGCAAGCAATGTGATTGTGACTCTGGGAGGGAACGGAGCGGTGTTGGTGAGTCCGGAGACGGAGCTGGTCGCACAGTTCCCGAAACAACAGGCTGTCAATTCAATAGGTGCTGGGGACTCGGTAGTTGCAGGGTTCCTGTATGGAGTTTCACACCAGTGGGAAATCAGGGACGCCTTTCGTTATGCTGTTGCGGCAGGCTGTTCGACTGCGATTTCAGAAGGTTTTTGCACACGTGAGAATATCGATGCCTTTCTACCTCAAATTACTCTCATAGAGCGTTAAGCGAGTAGAAAGAAGGCCACATAAAGCTATCTTCTAGGTAAAGTCATTTTTCGAAGTCAGCCTCCCTTGGCAGGGGCTGGCTATTTTTTTTGCTCGTGGTGGGAATGATGAAGTTATAGAGAAAGGGGAAGGATGGTGCAAATGGTAGGGACTGTAATCGGTACGACGCATAAAAAAACGAAAAAGAGAAGAATCCTCACCAGAGCGTTCATTATATTCGTAGGTGCTTTGCTCGTATCAGTCGGGCTGGAAATTTTCCTTGTCCCCAACAACATTATCGATGGCGGGGTGACAGGACTCTCCATTATGCTATCTCATTTGACAGGCATGAAGCTGGGGCTCTTTTTATTTCTCTTAAATCTCCCATTTTTAATTATCGGCTATAAGCAAATCGGAAAAACGTTTGCCATCTCGACCTTATTCGGGGTCGCGGTGATGTCTGTGGGTACCTTTCTTTTGCTGCCGGTACCGAGCTTGACACATGACCTGCTTCTCTCGGCCGTTTTTGGCGGCATTATCGTGGGGTTTGGGGTAGGGTTGGTGATTCGGGCAGGAGGCTCACTAGATGGCACCGAGATCGTCGCGATTCTTTTAACCAAGAAAAGCCCGTTTTCCGTGGGCGAAGTCGTCATGTTTTTTAACATTTTCATACTGGGCAGTGCTGGCTTTATTTTCGGATGGGATCGGGCGATGTACTCCCTGATTGCCTATTATATTGCCTACAAAATGATTGATCTGACGATGGTCGGTCTTGAGCAGTCAAGATCGGTCTATATCATCAGTGACAGCCCCGACGAGATAGGCGACGCTCTTGGTGCGCGGTTAGGGCGAGGGATTACCTACTTGAGCGGAGAAGGCGGGTATTCCGGCGAGGATAAAAAAGTCATCTTTTGTGTGATTACCCGATTGGAGGAAGCTAAATTAAAATCGATTGTGGAGGAAATCGACCCGACCGCCTTTTTGGCTATTGGTCATATTCACGATGTGTCGGGTGGAAGATTTAAGAAGAAAAACATTCATTAAGTGCATGGAACGGGCATTCCCCTTGCTGCAGATGCAATGCTCTGAAAGCAAGGGTAGCGAAAAATGATTATTTTTTCAGAACCTTGTAAATCCACTGTTGATTTTTAAGCTTTATGTATTTATGATAAATCTATTAAAAATGAAATGAACATTCCGAAATTCGGAACTGCGGAAAAACAGAGTCAAGTGGGATGGTGAAATATGCGTACAAGCACGATATGGAGCAATGACGGCATCTTTTTTTCGCTGAACGACAATGCATCACCAAAGGGAATCCGAAATCGGATGACCGTTCCTTCTCAGCGATCAAGCTGGGAATCAGCTGCCATGGTCGAGCTGGCGGGGAGAATCGGTCTTCATTTGCCCGATTTGCCGCTTCCTGTTTACGAGAATCTGTTTGCAGAGGATCGACTCGACTCTCATTCGGCGGGTGAGATGCCAGCGGACCAGCGCCATTTCCACCTCGTTCTCGGCCATGAATGGAACTGGCTGACCGATATCCTGGGAGACAGAATCCATGCGCTAGAGCCCTATCGCCAGAACGAGCAGCAGGAAAATGGAATTCTACAGGTGATTCCAGAAGAAGAGGGTACGATTTTGGTTGTAACGGGAACGTCACCCCTGATGACGCTTCATGCAGCGCGCGCTTTGGTTGCCGAATCATTCGATTACAAAAGTCTCCTGCAAAACGGTCATGTGCTGCTAGCAGCAAAGCAGGGGAGCGGCCCGAGAGAAGCTAGACCAGAGAATAGACGGCAGCCGTCCTTTTACTCCTTGCATAACCTCTTTACGACAGAAGGAATCTATCAAAGAAAAGAGGGAGAGCT
Organism: Brevibacillus centrosporus; assembly: GCF_046622605.1. Lineage (NCBI taxonomy): Bacteria > Bacillati > Bacillota > Bacilli > Caryophanales > Paenibacillaceae > Brevibacillus > Brevibacillus centrosporus. Next base: position 2,798,935 of record NZ_CP176856.1, read on the forward strand.
CCTCCCGACACTCGATGTCAGCTTGTCTGTGAACCGAGCCGCTCAGGAAGAAACCGTTGCATTTATTGAGCTGGGAGCAAGACTCGCTCAGGTAGCCGGAGCGGTATGCTTCCCCTTGACTCATACTCTTGGAGAGACAGCGGCTTCAGAGCGCTTTGTCGTGGAGATCGATACTGCCGTAGAAGAAAAGGAAAACCAGCAGAAGCTTCAGCTGAGCAATCAAAAGCGTTCACTCAAACTGATCAGTCACTCAGATCATCTCGTCGCTTTTACGCGGGATATTCTCGACGAGGGATTGGAGCCTCTTGATTCCTGGAAGAAGGATACATGGCGGCATCGATTTTCACAGCTGAAAAGCAGCAGTTCTGATGTAGCGATACGTGCTCAGCTAGGAATGCAAGCGTTTACGCTTCATCAGGCTGACGAAATACAAACCCTGCACGTACCAGAGCACCTCTTTTCGCCTGTTGAATTGTGGCAAACCTATGTGGGGGATAGAGAGAAGGACAGATCAGTTTCTCTCCAGATGGAAAAGGAAGAGCCAATATGGGCAGCGGAGTGGAAAGACGCTGGTGAACTGGAAGAGATTCAAGCGTATTTGCTCGGGCAAATCGAAAAGCTGCAAGCGGGTATAAATCCAGTCGGGTCGCTAGAGCTGGAAGTCACGACCACTTGCAGTGAGCCGACCTTTCACGAGTGGTCACAGCAGCTTCAGTCCAAAATCCACGAACAATGGGGACTGCTCTTGCGCTTTGTTTACAGAGATGCCAACAAGTCGGGGCTAAACTGGGCGATGCAAGAAGTTCTGCCACACATCCAAGAGCTTGCCGGGATCGATCGTGTCGAGCTTCAAGCACGCGCATTCCAGCCTAGCGAAAAACATCTGGATCTGGTTCATCGTTTTTTGCAGGAGCTGTATCCGTTTGATTCGATTTTGGCGAACGCAATGGATCTCTCCCTGGAGCAAATCTCGTTGAAGCTGATGGAGGATGCAGCGGCCACGATGTTTAGTGTGGCTGCCTTTGACCAGAGTGGGCGTGAGATAAAGGCGTGGCGATGGGAAGGCTGGGTGGAAAGCCTGCCTTACATGCCTGGACAACCAAAGAAGGGGAACGTAATGATCCCTTTCGCAGGAATTCGTATTTACGAAGGAGCGACAGGCAACGAAATCGCTAGCAAGTCTTTTCCTACCAACCCGTATCGTTTCTGGAAATGGTATCAAGATTCTGTCCTCCCGCAAGTCTTGGAACAGGTAGGAAGCAACCCGGGTGTTCCTAAGTTTTCCAGGCTTGAATGCCACGTAGGGATGGATGCAGTAGAGAAGAAATTGCCGCATTTAGAAGAGAACAGCTCTGTATTGGAAGCCTTGCACGAGGACATTTACTTCTATACGCTGCATGCCATGCACGATCATGGAAAAAGAGTAGGGGATCCGGAATGGGACGCACCTGGAGGCATTCTCCCATTCATGCACGTAGAATCAGGAGCGAAGCCATGGGCAAGCGTAGCGCTTTATGCGTTTCCTTCCGAACACTGGGTCTGGTATACCAATCATGAGCAGCAACGAGAGGTAATCCATCCCCCCGCTCCTGAGCTTTTTGCGGAGGCGCGAATCACGGAGCAAACTTCAGCTGATGGCCGTTTGGCGTTTTCGTTTGAGGGAGTTGGCGAGCCTCGTTTGGAAAAGGAATGTGGGGAATGGCTCGCTGCAGCAGCATATTCTGCGCAGCCTATCCTACAGAACGCACCGAATCTGCAAGAGAAGAAATCTATCTGGGAGGACGTTTTCGTCAACGAAGATGTGCAAGGCTGGCTAGACGAGAGAGTAGGACACATCCCCGGCAGTGTGACTCCGATTGACTTTTCTTTGAACGGAAGCTGGATTTGGCTGGTCGAGCTGTTCGCTAAGGGGAAAGCTGCCAAGTCATCCTCTCGCCTCGAGAAGCACGGGCTGTATAAGCCAACCTTTTTTATCAATGCGAGACATCATGCGAATGAAGTGTCGAGCACAAATGCTGCTCTGCAAATGATCGAGAAGCTCTCGGTTGAGCCCGCGCTGCTCGAATCGGTCAATCTGGTGATCGTCCCATTGGAAAATGTGGATGGAGCTGCTTTGCATGCAGAGATGGCGAAAGAAAGCCCATGCTGGAAGCTGCATGCCGCGCGTTATAACGCGTGCGGGCTCGAATTTGCCAAGTATCGCTTCCAGGAAGGCGTCTCTTTTGGCGAAAGCCGTGTCTACCCGAAAGTGTGGGAGCGATGGGCTCCGGACATCGTATTGGATGATCACGGGATTCCATCTCATGAGTGGATTCAGCCATTTAGCGGATACAACAGTCCGCCGCGTTTTCCGGTCTCGTATTGGATTCCGAGTGCGCGTATGTACACGATCTGGCGGGAGTTGACAGAAGCTACCCATGAACAGCGAATCGCTTATGAATCCCTTCGTTCGTATCTGACAAAAAGGCTCGATGAAGATCAGGAAATAGCCGCGGACAACAAGAGCTGGCTGCAGACCTACAGGCTATGGGGCAATGATTTTGACAAAGTGCATTTCCCGATTGAATTGTCCAATGGAAGCATTGCCTATACACGGGACAGCCCGATCAATCGCAGCTCGCATGATCTAATCGAAAGGTTCCCGGAATGGGTTACCGCCGATTTGATGACAGAGGTGAATGACGAAACGGTCTATGGGAAAGAGCTAGCCGCATGCCGACATGCTCATCATGTTGTGCACCAGGCGATCGTTGACTGGATGAAAGATCGGCCCATCGAAGTTCGTGTTTGCCAGGAAAAATGGGCAGACGGCGTGACTCGGATCGGTCTTCAACGCACCAGACCCTTGTAGGAAAAACCACATCCACCATCGTTTGAAGGGAGTTTTAGTATGGTTCTGATTGGCGTTGCGATTGTTATCATTGGCTTCATTGTACGGTTAAATCCACTTTTGGTAGTTACGGTAGCAGGTCTTGTCACAGGGCTTGTGGCCCAGCAATCTCTTTTTGACATCATTGAGCAGTTTGGAAAAGCCTTTACCACCAACCGGTACATGGCGATTTTTATCGCTACGCTGCCAGTCATCGGTTTGCTGGAGCGCTATGGCCTTCGTGAGCAAGCTGAGTCGGTTGTGGCCAAGATCAAGGCGGCGACAGCGGGCAGAATCATCAACGTGTATTTCTTTATTCGCGAAGTAGCAGCCGTATTCGGACTGACGTCTATAGGTGGACATGCGCAAATGGTTCGGCCGTTGGTAGCACCGATGGCGGAAGGGGCGGCAGAAGCCAAGTACGGTAAAGATCTTCCCGACGATGTGCGTCAAAATATCCGTGCACACTCTGCAGCAGCAGACAATATCGGTGTATTTTTCGGAGAAGATGTCTTTATCGCGATTGGCGCCATCTTGCTCATGAAAGGCTTTTTCGACCAGAACAACATTCCGTCCGATCCACTCCAGATGGCCATGTGGGCGATTCCTACCGCGATCGCGGCCCTCATCGTTCACAGTATTCGTTTGAATATGCTGGACCGCTCGCTGGATCGCAGGTTTGGGAATAAGCAGAACAAATCCGCAGGGAAGGGGGAATAGGCTTTGTTTCTTTCGATTGAAGCTGTTTACATTTTTCTAGGTATCATCACATTGCTCGGAAGCTTGTATACCTTCCGCGATCAGAAAAATCCGAGACGCGTGACGTCAGGACTCTTCTATTTTCTATATGGGATCAGCTTGCTGCTTGGCAGCGTCATTCCCCCGTTTGTCATGGGACTTCTCGTGATTGTCATGGTCATTATCGTGGGCGCCGGAGGCTTGAAAGTAGGGAGCTATGGCGAAGCGAGTGGGGAAGAGCGTCAGCAGAACCGCAAGCGATTGGGCAACTGGCTGTTCCTGCCTGCCCTGCTGATTCCGGTTATTACGATTCTCGGTACCACTGGTATGAAAGATGTGAAAATCGGTGAGCTGTTCATTCTGGATCAAAAGAACATTACGTTGGTGTCACTGGCACTGGCTACGTTGATCTCCTTGATTGTCGGAGTGGTGATGACGAAAAGCCGTCCGATGACTCCGATTAAAGAATCCCGTCGTTTGCTGGAAGCCATCGGTTGGGCAGCAGTACTCCCACAGATGCTGGCAACACTGGGAACCATCTTCACCAGCGCTGGTGTGGGGAAGGTCGTCTCGGATTTGGTCAGCACCATTATTCCGACACATTCCTTGTTCTGGGTCGTTTTCGCTTATTGTGTAGGGATGGCTTTGTTTACGATGATTATGGGCAACGCGTTTGCAGCCTTTCCGGTGATGACCGCAGGGATCGCTGTCCCGCTCTTGATCGGTCAATTCGGTGTGGATGCCAACCATTTGGCGGCGATTGGGATGTTTGCGGGATATTGCGGGACTCTGATGACGCCGATGGCAGCGAATTTCAATATCGTGCCAGCAGCTCTACTTGACTTAAAAGACAAAAACCATGTCATTCGTGTACAAGTGCCTACTGCCTTGATTCTCTTATGCTTTAACATCGCGCTGTTGTATTTCATTTCGCTGTAACAGTCAAAGTTACGTTCTCTAAACTTCAAACAAATGATAAAATATGGACAAACAGTACCTGAACACGGGGGATAAGAAGAGTCCATGATTCAGAACAAAAACAAGACGGTCGTCAAATCGATGGAGCTGCTCAATCTGTTCATTGAGCACTCCCGATTGAGCCTCAACGAAATGGTAGAGCTGTCAGGGATTCCGAAAACGTCCATTCATCGGATGGTAGGCTCCTTGGAGGGGATGGATTTCCTGCAAAAGGGTGAGGACGGCAAATACTCGCTCGGACTGTTGTTCCTGCAGTTTGGTCAGCTTGTCGCAGAACGGTTGGATATTCGTCAAATCGCCTTGCCAGCCATGACGAAGCTGCGAGATCAAGTAGAAGAGGCTGTGAATCTGATTATCCGAGACGGGAAGGAAGCCATCTACATCGAGAAGCTGGATACGAATCACCCTGTTCGGCTCTACACCAAGATCGGCAGGAGATCTCCTTTGTATGCAGGAGCATGCTCGAGAATTATCCTCTCTTATATAGAAGAGAAAGAACGTGAGCGGTATTTGCAGGAAACGGAGCTGAATCCCTTCGGCCATGGAACCATTACGGATAAAGAGCGGCTTCGGCAAGAGCTGGAGCAGGCTCGCGAAAAGGGATATACCATCAGTTACTCGGAGCTTGAGAATGATACGGTATCGATTGCAGCTCCGATTTTTGATCATACTGGCCGTTTAGTAGCTGGCATCAGCATTGCGGGTCCACAGGTGAGGTTTGAGAAGGAGCGGATTCCGGACCTGATTGGGCATCTGTTGAAAACATCGGAAGAGATCTCACGAGAACTAGGATGGCGAGGCGCAAAATAAGGACTACCATCCGGGAAGGGGACCAGTCATGAAAACAATACTTGTCACCGGATTTGATCCGTTTGGAGGCGAATCGATTAATCCCGCCTGGGAATCAGTCAAGCGCCTAACGGAGCATCAATCCTCGGACTACAAAGTAGAAGTACGGCAAATTCCCACTGTTTTTGATAAATCGCTGGAGCATTTGTATGCAGCAATCGAGGAAACACGTCCCGATATCGTTTTCTGTATCGGGCAGGCTGGAGGAAGAACAGACCTCACCGTTGAGAGGGTCGCAATCAATGTCAATGATGCACGCATCCCCGACAATGAAGGCAATCAGCCGATTGACACAGCTGTGGTAGAGGGGGGGCCGGTGGCGTATTGGTCGAGCCTCCCCATTAAAGCGATCGTGAAGAGGCTGCGGGAAAACGGGGTTCCCGCCTCGATCTCCCAAACGGCAGGCACCTTTGTATGCAATCACCTGTTCTACGGATTGATGCATAGGATCGCCACTACGAATCCTTCCATTCGAGGAGGATTCATCCACATTCCGTATTTGCCAGAGCAGGCAGCGAGGCTGGCAGGTCAACCGAGCATGGCCGTCGAAACCATTGTAAAAGGGCTGCGCATTGCTATGGAAGCGGCACTGGCCCATGAAGCAGATATCACGATGATGGGTGGGCAAATTAGTTAATCAAGAGGAGGGAATCTCCTCTTTTCCTTTATCCATAATTCGGAATGATAATCCCGATAATCGGAATGAAAGGGGCGGAAAGGTGATTAGCCACGAGTTCTTCCCTTTAGGGGATTCAGGAGTTGTGGTCAAGCTGGGAAACACCATTGACCAGAGCACACATCAAAAAATAAAAACGCTGTCAGATCGTTTGCAGGACGAACGGCCGAAGGGAATGGTCGAAATCGTTCCAGGGTATACGACGGTCACTGTGTATTACGATCCAGTTGCTTTGTATGATCCAAGAAGCGATCAAACGCCTTATGAGAGAGTCACTGCGTACCTTCGCGAGATCATTACGCATGCCGAAAGCGAGATTCCCAGAGAGCCGAGGCTCGTGGAGATACCTGTTTGCTATGGAGGGGAATGCGGACCCGATCTGGAAGAAGTGGCAAAGCACAGCGGACTGGCTCCGGAAGAAGTCATTCGCATTCATTCGGAGCAGCAATACTTGGTGTACATGATCGGCTTTGCGCCTGGGTTTCCTTATTTGGGTGGACTGGATGAGCGGATTGCGACTCCGCGCCGGTCCACTCCACGTACGGCCATTCCGAGGGGAAGCGTTGGGATTGGAGGCGCTCAGACAGGGATCTACCCAATCGTGAGCCCAGGAGGATGGAATATTATCGGTCGAACGGCCCACCCTTTGTTTCGCCCGGAGGATCAGGAGCCGAGTCTGCTTCGCGCAGGTGACTTGGTGCGCTTTCGCCCCATTTCCTGGGAAGCCTTTCAGGAACAGCAGGAGGTGACTCCATGAGTGTAGAGGTGATTCAGCCAGGCGTTTTGACCACGGTGCAGGACCTGGGGAGAATAGGCTATCAGCAGCATGGAGTCATTGTTGGAGGGGCGATGGATACATTCGCCGCACAAATAGCCAATATGCTCGTAGGGAACCAGCCAACAGACGCTGTTCTCGAACTGACCTTAAAGGGTCCGAGCCTGCTCTTTCACGAGGATCTGTTGATTGCGGTTTGCGGTGGGAATTTTGTCCCTTCTATCGATGGGAGACGGATGCCAGCTAACCGCCCCGTTTGGGTGAGGCGTGGAAGTATCCTGCAGTTTTCCCATGCCAGACAAGGCTGTCGAGCTTATTTGGCAGTGGCGGGAGGATGGGATGTTCCTGTCGTGATGAGAAGTCGCAGTACCAACTTCCGAGCAGGATTTGGCGGCTATGAAGGGAGAATGCTGCAGGGGAAAGACGTAGTAAAATCAGGCGCTCCGGGTGATTACAGCCGATATCTCGCGAGCGAGTTGGCCAAGCAGGCAGGCACGAATCCCTTTATCCAAACAGACTGGTTTGTCCCGAAAACCATGCTTGCCTACATGGGACAATCGGTGATCCGGGTTATGCAGGGAGAGCAGTACCCTGATTTTACCGATCAAAGCCAGAAGGATTTTTGGGCGCAGTCGTTCCAAGTGACTCCACAGTCCGATCGCATGGGCTATCGGCTGTCGGGACCCATATTATCCCTTTCCTCCCCGCTGGAGCTGACTTCTGAAGCCGTAACCGCAGGAACGATCCAGGTGCCCCCTAGCGGACAACCGATTATTTTGTTGGCGGATCGTCAAACCATCGGCGGATACCCGAAAATTGGATATGTAGCTACGGTGGATTTACCGGTTTTTGCACAGCTCAAACCAGGTGATACCGTTCGTTTTCAGCCTGTTTCTGTTCGCGATGCACAAAAATGGCTGTACGAAAGAGAGCTCGAGCTAAAACAACTGAGGGTAGCGATGCAACTCGCTGCTGGATGGAGGTAAAAGATGAAATACGTTGATATCAACTGCGACATGGGCGAGAGCTTTGGTGCCTACCGTTTGGGAAATGATAGAGAGATTTTAGACTACATCAGCTCTGCCAATATTGCCTGCGGCTTTCATGCAGGAGATCCGGCAACGATGAGAAAAACCGTGCGCATGGCTTTGGACAAAGCAGTTGCGATTGGCGCTCATCCGGGTCTACCCGATCTCGTCGGCTTTGGCCGACGCAATATGGATATTTCACCCCAAGAAGCGTACGACATGGTCGTGTATCAGGTCGGGGCTCTGCAGGCGTTCATTCAGGCAGAGGGAGGCACGATGCAGCATGTGAAGCCGCATGGTGCGCTCTACAATATGGCAGCGACAAAAGCACCGCTCGCCGAAGCGATTGCAGAAGCGGTCTACAAAGTGAATCCGGCCCTCCTTTTATTTGGATTGGCAGGCAGTGAATTGACACGGGCCGCAGAACGCATCGGCTTGCGAACAGCGAACGAAGTATTTGCAGACAGAACCTATCAGCAGGATGGAACGCTCACCCCGCGCAGTCAGCTGGATGCCATGATCACCGACCAGGAACAATCTCTGCAGCAGGTGGTGCGCATGGTAACAGAAGGGCGCGTTCTTTCGCGACAGGGGGTCGACGTATCGATTCAGGCAGATACCATTTGTATCCATGGAGATGGGGCGCATGCCTTGGAATTTGCCCAAAATATTCATGAGGCGTTTGCTCGAGCAGGAATCCAGCTGCGTGCGTTTGCAGCCAAGAGCTGATTTTTATGTTCGATACTGAAGGAAGAAGCCCGACGCCCAGATCATCACTCGGGCTTCTTTTGTTTTCTGCTCTGCTTTTTTGCTCCATAGATGATAGAGAACCAATATGCAGGGGATATACTCGATTTTGATACTGTGGATCCGAAGAGAACTTGAGTGCTTCTTTGATATCTTGATGTACAATCGTTTACACAAGTATACACTTCCGTCATTTTACTCAGAGTGATCCTCAGCCACATGACAAACATGAAAGCCATCCGATAATCGGGCGGCTTTTTTGTTTGTCTTGATGTGATTTTTAGTGGAGGTGAGATCATGAGTACTTGAAGAGAATTTACCAAATCACCCATGTTGTTTACCAATAAGGATATTTGAAAGTTGATATACTTCATTATACAAATTAGATAGATCTGTGGTGTAGCGATGAGTACATAATCGGTTAATTCCTGAAACTTATTATCATTTATTACCTAAGGTTGTATAAGAGAAGCGGGGAAGGGAACATGAAAACCAAAGCAGTCAGCCTCTTTTTATTGCTGCCGCTGTTATTCGCATTCGTATGCGTACCAATGGCACAAGCAAAAACGGAAGAAGAGTCCATAGAAGAAGTTCTTGATATGGACAGACAACTCAATATCTACAAAAGACCATGCAGTTTTTAGAAGCGGTAGCCAATAAAAAGGGAGATCAGAAGCTGGCCAAGAAATTGGCAAAGAAATCAGCGTCTTTGGCCAAAAAGAACAAAGAGCTGCATGTAACGCCGAAGGATAAAAATCGAAAAGTCCATCAACAAAAGATAAAGAGACAACTCTGCAACATCAAAAGCCTGAAGAGCGCTTATGAGAAGCAAAGCTCCACCTACAGGAAGCAGCTCATGCCGAGCTTTATCGACCAAGGGCAAGCCACAAGGACAAACCTATTTCGTCTACGTATCTTCCGCGGAACAAGCAGGTGTGCATACACGGCTGACGGTGTCAATGGATCCGAGTGCAACGGTCGCTTCCTCTCTTCTGCACGAATCGTCCGCCAATAGCGTTACCGTGCAAACACTCCCAGCTGGCCAGCAGCCGGTCATTACACGCAATAGCAACACACAGCTCACCCTTCAACTGACAGGAAAAGCAGTCGAGCACGAGAGCAAGCATCGTATCGAAGGAATTACCGTCACCATTCCCAAGGGTAAGGTTGTAGGGGCCATCTCTAACGTGGTCTCCAGTCCATTCGGTATTGCCTTTACAGATACAGAAGCCATCGTGCGCGATGTACCGCAAGATTTGAACGTCGCGGCTGGGCATAGACGGAAAATCGATGCGAATCAAGAGATGGCAACAAAAATCACTAAGTCTTCTACTCATTGGCGTGCTCCTGCTACCTGGTGTAGTCCACGCCGAGCCAGCGCCGTCAGTGATCCTGCGGGATCGGACTCCACTGCACAAGTAGCCGATACAAAACAATGGGTGCAAGCTGCCAAAGAAGCGATGAAGTCCTTGGTGTAATGGCGAAACCGTACATCGAACAAGCGGCAAAGGGCTCCTTATAGAGTCCTTTGTTTTTTGTTATTAGAGCAGGTGGTGTGGGTAGCGTGAGGCCGTGTGTAATCCGAATTTCTTCGGAAGTTTCCTTAAGGCAAAACTGAAATTTTGTGCAATATTTAAATCATTCTTAATATTTTGTAGCGTTTTGGGGTATCGCTGTCTATAATCAAGGTGTGATTTGAAATTAGGTGCAAGCAATGAACAAAATTTCAGAGAGGAGGGACAGGATGTACACCCAAAGGGAAATGATTCGGGTCGCCAAGCTTTACTATGAAAAAGGGATGACCCAGCAAGAAATTGCGGCCCTCGAAAATATCTCCCGCCCGACTGTCAGCCGGATTTTGGACGCAGCCATTCAAGAAGGAATCGTCACGTTCTCGATCCAGTATCCGCTGGAGTCAGTAGATGACCTGGAAGAAGAATTGAAAAAGAAATTGGAGCTCATGAAGGTCTGTGTCGCGCCCGCCATTATTCCGGAGCCATCTTTTATCTTGACGGACGTGGGCAAGCTGCTAGGCGAGTATTTAAACGAACTGGTATCCGACGGAGATACCATTGGCATCTCCTGGGGAAATAGCCTCACCTATGCAGCTAAGCAGCTGAAGACGGTGAAGCGCAAGAACGTTCGCGTGGTGCAACTCAACGGCGGTGTGAGCACGACGGCTTTCTCCACCGGCGCGATGAACATCCTCGATCAGTTTGCCAGAGCGTTCGAAGCCCAGCCGCATGCCCTGTCAGTCCCGACCATTTTGGATTCCAGCGAGATTGTCGCAGCGCTTTTGAGCGATTCCAGTATCCGCGAAATTATAGCAGTGGGCAGGGAAGCAAACATAGCCGTTTTTGGTATCGGGCGCACTTCCTATCAATCGGTTCTGAATCTGGCGGGATATTTTAAACAGGACGAGTATGACAAGCTGTTGCAAAAAGGGGCGGTCGGCGATATTTGCTCCCGGTTTTACTCCATCGACGGATCGGTCAGCGACGAGCAGCTCAATGATCGGACAATCGGCTTGCAACTGGACGATTTGCGCCGCAAGAAGCATACGATTGCCATCGCGTGCGGAGAAGATAAGGTTCCGGCGGTACTTGGAGCCGTTCGTGGAAAATACATCAATACACTGTTTACCGATGAAAATACGGCAAGAGAATTGATCAAACAGCATGATCTTGTGCAAACAGCGGAGGTGCAGCATAAATGAAAGCGGTTAAATTGTACGAACCAGGCAACCTGCAGATAGAAGAAATCGACATTCCCGAGATTGGGGCACGCGAAGTGCTGGTAGAGGTAAAAGCCGTCGGTGTATGCGGGTCTGACATTCCTCGAGCGTTGTATAAGGGGGCGTACTACAAAGGGCTGACGCTAGGGCATGAGTTCTCCGGCCAGATCGTCAAATGCGGTCCGGAGGTGGAGGGGTGGCAGGCAGGCGATCGCGTTTCGGTTGCTCCCCTGATCCCGTGCAATGAGTGCCAATACTGCCGGCAAGGCGATTACTCGCTGTGCGAGGACTACAATTACTATGGTTCTCGTACGGATGGCGCCATGGCGAATTATATAAAAGTCACCCCAGACAATCTCGTGCGTCTCGGCGACTCCGTTTCCTACGAAGCGGGTGCGATGATCGATCCGGCGGCCAATGCAATTCACGGATTGTGGCGCGGGAAGTGTAAAGCAGGCGATACCGTGGCGGTGTTCGGCCTTGGGGCCATTGGGTTGTTTGCCGTCCAGTTTGCCAAGGTGCTGGGGGCAAAGCAGGTGATCGCCGTCGATATTCACGAGGAAAAGCTGGAGCTGGCTCAGAAACTAGGAGCGGACATCGTGATCAATTCAACGAAGGGGGATCCGGCTCGGGAAATTGTCGAGAAAACGGGCGGTGCCGACTTCATCCTCGATACATCGGGGTCGCCGATCGCGCAAAATCAGGCGGTTTGCTCGGCAGCCAAGCAGGGACGTGTCGTCTTCCTGGGCATTTCCAACAGCGAGCTGACCTTGAGCAAAGAAGCGGTCAACAACCTTCTGCGCTACGAGCTTGCCCTGTACGGTTCGTGGAACTCGTTCTCCAATCCGTTCCCTGGACGCGAGTGGTCGTTCACCGCTGAACTGATGGAGGAAGGCAAGCTGCAGGCTGAGCCGTTGATTTCGCATCGCTACCAGCTCGATCAGGCACCGGAAGTATTTCAGAAGATTAAGAATAGAGAGCTGATTTTCAATAAAATCATGTTCCTGCCCAACTAAGCAAGGGGGGTATAACATGACAACACATAAAGGCTTGGTAGCGGGTATCGACTTTGGCACGCAGGCATTGAAGTTCAGCTTGTTTACGCTGGAGGGCAAGCTCGTCTGGAGAGGGGAGCGCTCCTATCCGACCTTCTTCCCTCTGGCGGGCAGGGCGGAGCAAAAGCCGGAGCATTGGTGGCAAGCGCTTGTGGAGGTGCTGAAGGAAGCGGCGAATTTCGTTTTGCTTTCCCGGATCGAGGGGATTGGAGTTTGCGCGACGTCTTCCACGGTCCTCGTAGTAGATGAAGTGGGCGTGCCGCAAACACCGGCGCTTCTGTGGATGGACAATCGGGCGGTTGACCAGGCAAAGGCCATCAATGAAAAGGCGGACCCTGCTGTGAAGGAAGTTCTCCGGTATTCAGGAGGAAAGGTATCGGAAGAATGGATGGTGGCCAAAGTCCTATATCTCAAGGAGCATGGCTATTTGACTACGGGAAGAAAAGTAGTCGAGCAGCTGGACTGGATCAACTTCAAATTAACAGGCAGGTGGTCTGCCTCTCAGTGCAATGCCGTCTGCAAATGGAACTACCAGGTTGGCAAAGGTTTTTCTCCCGCCTTTTTTGAAGCGATCGTTCTCCCCGACTATCAAAAGCTGTGGCCGCAGGAAGTCATCCCTGTTGGAAGTCGGGTAGGCGAGGTGACAGAGCAGGCTGCTGTAGAGCTGGGCATCGCTCCGGGCATTCCCGTCTTTCAGGGCGGAATCGATGCGCACATCGGCATGTTGGGGGCAGGCGCTGTGGAGCCGGGCCTCATGAGCTTGATCATGGGGACGAGCTTTGTCCATCTTGTCCATACCGAGAAGCCTATTTTTCACGAAGGGCTGTGGGGTCCTTATGAAAATGCCATCCTGCCCGATCAATGGCTTATTGAAGGCGGACAGCTTTCCTGCGGTTCCTTGACGACCTGGTTTTTGCAGCAGTTTTACCCTCATGTGTCTGCCGAAGAAATGGGATCAGTGTATGAGGAAGTAGTGGCGGAAGCCGGAAAGATTGCGCCGGGCAGTGACGGATTGGTCATGATGGACAGCTGGCAGGGAAATCGGACGCCTTATCGCGATCCGCTCGTGACGGGCTCGATGGTCGGGTTGACCCTGGCACATACACGCTATCACATCTTCCGTGCCATTCTGGAAGCGACAGCATACGGAACACGCAATATTATCGCGGCGTTTGAAGACTCCCATGTGCCGATCAAACGGATCATCGCTTGCGGAGGCGGTACCAAAAACGCACTGTGGATGCAGATTTTAAGCGATGTGACGGGGCTCGTCATTGAGACCTTGGAGGAGACAGAGGCCGGAAGCAAGGGAGCGGCCATTGTCGCGGCTTACGGACTGGGCAAATATCCGAGCCTGGCCGATGCAGCCAAGGCCAATGTCCGATCAGGGCGTGTCTATAGTCCGCAAAAAGAAGCCCACGAGAAGTACGTCCGGTATTTTGCCGCCTATCTGGATTTGCATGCAGCACTAATTCCGATCATGAAAGGGTTGGCATCACCTGAGAAAGGAGATGGGATGAGATGACGGAGATCCTCAGGATGCAGAATATATCCAAGGCGTTTCCGGGAGTGAAAGCGCTGCAAAATGTGGACTTCTCCGTGAACAAAGGGGAAATTCACTGCTTGATCGGTGCCAATGGGGCCGGGAAATCCACCTTGATGAAAATTTTGGCGGGCGTCCATCCAAAGGATGAAGGCGAGATCTATCTGGAAGGGGAGAAGGTGCACATCTCCACTCCTGCGGACAGCAAACGTCTTGGCGTCATCACCATTCATCAGGAGCTTTCACTTGTGGAGCATTTGAGCGTAGCGGAAAACATCTTTCTGGGCTCCTACGCCAATCCGCGATTTGGCATGGTTTCATGGAAGCGCTTGCGGGAGCAGGCGCAGGAGCTGATCGATCGTCTCGGGATTGCGATCGATGTCGATACCCCGGTGTCCGAGCTGAGCATGGGTCACAAGCAGATCGTGGAATTGGCCAAAGCTTTGCAGGCAAATGCGAAAGTCATCATCATGGATGAGCCGTCCACGACTTTGTCCGAGAAGGAAATTCGCACGCTTTTCACTATCATTGAAGAGCTGATTAAGCAAGAGATCACGATCATTTACATTTCGCACAAATTGGAAGAGCTGTTTGCCATCGGTGACCGCGTAACCGTCCTGCGCGATGGCAAGTGGGTGGCCACGCAGCAATTGAGCGAGCTGGATCAAGCCCGCCTGACGGAGCTGATCATCGGCTACAAGATGGAGCGGCAGGAGTGGAATACGGAGCAGCAGCACTTTTCTGAGCTGCTCCGAGCGGAGGGACTTCGGACGCGCCATATTTCCAATGTGTCGTTTTCACTGGGAAAGGGAGAGGTCCTCGGTCTGTACGGACTTGTCGGGGCAGGCCGGACAGAGCTGCTCAAAGCCTTGTATGGAGTCGATCCCCTTCTCTCCGGCAGCATCTATCTCGAAGGCAAAGCGGTGAGCATCGATAGTCCGAGCAAAGCGATTGACTTAGGGATGGGACTCGTGCCGGAAAACCGGAAGACGGAAGGGGCGATTCTCGGACTGAGCGTCGAAGAAAATGCCATCCTGCCAGCCTACGGTCGCTTTGCGAGCGGCGGCGTCATCCATCCTGGGCGCATTCGAAGTCAGGTCGAAGAAAAAATCCGCGAGCTGAATGTGAAAACGCCGGATGTGCTGACATTAATGGGCAACCTGAGCGGTGGAAATCAGCAAAAGGTTATCATCTCCAAATGGTTGATCGGCCAGTCCCGAATCATTCTGTTTGATGAACCGACGCAGGGCATAGACATTGGCGCCAAGCAAGAAATCTACAAGATCATTCAGAAGCTCGTAGCAGAGGGAACCAGCATCATCGTCGCCTCGTCGGAAATCAATGAGCTCCAGGAAATCTGCAACCGAATCCTCGTCATGTTTCGAGGGAACATCGTCGGAGAATTCCGCGATCCTGGAAGACAGAAGGAAGAAATACTCAATTACGCAGTGACAGGGGGGACTACGTTATGGAACACGTAAGGGAAGTGAGCAGCGAGAAGAAAACAGCGCCCTCGTTCGACCTTGGCAAAATGTTGCGCAAATACAATCTGTTTTTTCTGCTGGCGGTCTTTATCGTGATCGGCTCTGCGCTGTCACCCAAATTCTTGACCATCCAAAACTTCCTGAACCTTCTGCAGCAATCCGCTGTAGTCGGGATCATTAGCATCGGAATGACCTTTGTTATCATCGTGGCCGGGATTGACTTGTCTGTCGGCTCTGTTATCGCCTTGGCGGGAATGGCTACGGCGCTCGCGATTCCGTACACGGGCGTATTTGGCGCCATTTTACTGGGGCTAATCGCCGGTGCCGTCATGGGCTATATCAACGGTTTGGTGACAACGAAGCTCAAAGTGCCCGCCTTTATCGCCACGATGGCTATGATGGTGGCTGCCCGCGGTCTGGCGCTGCTGTTCACGGATGGAAAGCCTGTGTACAACCTGCCTGAGTCCTTTCGCTTTTTCGGCAAAAATCTCTTTGACCGCATCCCGGTCTCCGGAATCATCTGGATTGTCCTCACGATCTTGGCTGTGCTCGTCCTGCGCTATACCACGTTTGGGCGCAAGCTCTACGCCATTGGCGGCAATTCGCAATCAGCGCATTTGTCCGGCATACAGGTGAATCGGTATATCACCTACACGTACATCATCAGCGGCGTGCTTTCCGCCTTGGCGGGGATCGTTCTCGCCTCCTGGCTTACCGTAGGGCAGCCTACCGCCGGAAAAAGCATCGAGCTGGATGCCATTGCCGCTGTGGTACTCGGAGGAACGAGTCTGTTTGGCGGAATTGGCGGCGTCGGCGGTACATTCGTCGGAGTTTTGCTGATGAGCATGATTACCAACATTTTTAACCTGCTGGGACTGTCCTCGTACTTCCAATCCATTTTCATGGGCGCCATCATCGTCCTGGCACTGGTGCTGAATCGGTTTGTGATCTCTAAGCAAACCAAAGACTTATAATGCATGATTGGGTTTCACATTCTCCACAAGAAGGATAAGGGGGATTTCACATGAAGAAAACAAACAAATGGCTTATGGTTTCCGCGCTTTTCACCAGCCTGGTCTTTGCTGGCTGCTCGTCGCAGCCATCTGCTTCCGAGGGCAGCGGCGGGAGCACAGCTGCTGGCGGCGAAAAAAAAATCGTCATCGGCTTCTCGCAAGTGACTTCCGAGTCGCCCTTTTACACGGCGCTGGTCGACGGAGCGAAGGCAGAAGCAGCGAAACAAGGCGCAGAACTGGTTGTAATGGATGCGCAGAACGACATCGAGAAGCAAAACGCTGACGTACAGGATCTCATCACCAAAGGAATCAACGTGCTGATCTTGAATCCGACGAATCCGACGGCGGTAGTGCCTGCCCTGACAGCAGCGAAGCAAGCCAACATTCAGGTCGTGACCGTCGACCGCCCGACCGAGGAAAAAGTAGCGGCTTTTGTCGGACGCGATAACAAGGAAATGGGCCGGATCGCCGGAAAACAAGCGGTTGCGCTTCTGGGCGGTGAAGGAAAGGCATCCGGTAAAGTAATCGAGCTGCAAGGCGACGCCGGCGGCAAGGTGATGATGGATCGCCACGATGGCTTTCACGAGATCGTAGGCAAGGAGCCAGGAGTCAAAATCGTGGAAGGGCCGTATTCGGACTACATTCGTTCCAAAGCGGTCAAAGCATTCCAAGACCTGCTGCAGGCGAATCCGGATGTGAATCTGGTATACGCGCACAACGATGACATGGCTCTTGGAGCGCTGCAGGTGCTGGAGCAGGCCAACATGCTAGACAAGGTGAAAATCGTGGGCATCGACGGCCTGTCTGAAGCGGTGAAAGCGATCATCGATGGAAAATACAGCGCAACGGTCTTCAACGATCCGATCAAGCTCGGCTCCATCGTGGTCGATACGGCGCTGAAAGTAGCAAAAGGAGAGCAAGTTCCGGAATACGTGGATGGTGGCACGGGCCTGATAGATGCTTCCAACGCGAAAGATGTCTACAACGAAAAAGACGTGTTTGCCCAAATGAAATAAGGAGGCGTCCAGGATGATTGCATCTTACATCGATCACACTCTTCTGAAACCGGAGGCCACAGAAGAACAGGTGATGAAATTATGTGTGGAAGCTCGCGAGTATGGCTTTGCCTCCGTCTGCATCAATCCTTCCTTTGTTGAGCTGGCAGCCTCCATGCTCCAGACCTCGAAGGCGAAGGTCTGCACGGTCGTCGGCTTTCCGCTTGGAGCCAATACAACGGCAATCAAGTCAGAGGAAACGAGAGAGGCCATCCGTAACGGCGCCGAGGAGATCGATATGGTCATCAATATCGGTGCATTAAAATCAGGCAATTCCAAACGAGTGGAGGATGACATCCGTGCGGTCGTGGAAGCGGCGGAGGGCAAGCTAGTCAAAGTGATTATCGAAGCATGCCTGTTGAACCGAGAAGAAAAGATTTTGGCCTGCCAATTGTCGGAGAAAGCGGGTGCCCACTTTGTCAAAACCTCGACAGGCTTTTCAACAGGAGGAGCGACGGTAGAGGACGTAGCCTTGATGAAGGTAGTAGTGGGAGAGCGCTTGGGTGTAAAAGCATCAGGAGGAATACGGGACCTGGCTGCCGCCAAACGCATGATCGAGGCCGGAGCCACGCGCATTGGTTCGAGCAACAGCGTCGCCATCGTGAACAGTTAATGGCTTCACATGCTGCAACGGATGAGAGAGAGCTTCTCATCCGTTGCTTTCGCGCGCTTTTTACAGAGAAAGCTCAGGAGGATAACTTGTGAAGAGGATGAATCGCCTGCGGATTTTTCCGCGAATCATGCTGTTGCTGGTCCTGATGCTGGTCACCATGACCGGGATATGGTTCTCGGGCTTTTACTACTTGAAGGAAACCGGCAAAAACATGCAAGTGGTTCACCAGAACAATCTGGTGCCGATTTTGGAAGTCGGTAAAGTTCGAACGAATTTGCGTACGATGGAGACCCTTTTTTATCAGATGACATTGGAGGTGGACACAACCAAGCACAATACCCTGATTGGACAAATGATGGCGCTGATCAGCGAAAACAACCAATTGCTCTCTTCCTTTTCCGATTCCGTGCAGGAGCCGGAACAAAGGAAACGGCTGGAGGAACTGATGGGAATGCTGAAGCAATACCAGGAAAAGCGCTCTGAGCTGATCCAGCTGGTGCTGCATCAGGAGGGCGGGGCTGCCGCAAGCCAGTATCAGACGCTTTCCCCCTTGCTACAGGAGATAAACAATGGTTTCCAGGAGCTGATGGCAGCCAAGGAAAGCGAAGCAGTCGCAAACTATCAAAGGACCACAGCGGATGGAGCCAATGCCAACCGGATCATGATCGTGATCCTCGCGGGAGCAGGGGTGGTGTCCGCACTGTTTGGCATTGGGATTGCCCGCTCGGTGTCGCTGCCCGTGCAGCAAGTGACGGAGTGGATTACCGCATTTGCTGAGAAAACAGCCAGAGGCGAATCAGACTTGACTCAGCGGGTGTGGATCCAGGCATCGGGTGAAATCGGCACACTCATTTCTTCGTTCAATGTGTTTATCGAAAAAGTACAGGAAATCGTCCATACCACTAAGGAGAGCGTCGACGAACTGCTCCTCTCTGCGGAAGGCTTGCAACAAAGCGCGACGCAATCGTACGCTGCTTCGACAGGCGTGCGAGCTTCGATGAAGGAAGTCTCTGCCCTGACAGAAGAGCAGCTGTGCAGCACCGAAGAGGTGGGGGCTGTTGTCGTGCAGGTGAGTACGGGTTTGCAGGAGATTGCGGACAGGACGTCTGCCATCGCGGAAGCATCAGCGGTGATGACTGGAGGAGCGCAGCAGGGAAACAGCTTGCTGCGGGCAGTCGTGGAGCAAATTGAGCTGATGGATGACAGGGTAAAAGAGACAGCAACGACGATCCGCAACCTGGGAGAGAAATCGCAAGAAATCGTCCTGGCCTTGGGCGTCATTTCAGATATTTCCAAGCAGACCTCGCTGCTTGCGCTCAATGCAGCGATCGAGGCGGCGCGTGCGAGTGAACATGGGAGGGGATTTGCCGTGGTCGCTGACGAAGTTCGCAAGCTCGCCGAACAATCGCAGCAGTCCGCTACGCTGATTGAACGATTGATCTCAGAAATCAGGAGCGGTTCGCAGCATGCCGTGACGGCTATGGAAGACATGGTTCTGGAGGTCGAGTCGGGCCTTGGGTCGGCTCATGAAACCGGAAACGCTTTTGAACGAATCATGGGCTTGGTGGAAGAGGTCACAGCTCAGCTGCAGGAAATATCGGCTGCCTCCTTGCAGGTCAGCGCCGGCGCCCAGGAGACGTCGGCTTCCATGCAGCAGTTGACTTCGTCTGCGCAGACGGTATCGATCCACAGCAAAGAGGTCGTGGTCCATACGGAGGAGCAGCTCGCTAGCTCCGAAAAGGTCAGTCAGATGGCAGAACTCATTGGAATGAGAGCAGAGCGTATGAAATCGATTGTGGCTGGATTTCATACGTAGTTTGCTGAAAAGTGCCAGAAAATTTATCTAGCAGAGATAGGGCAACCTTCAGAATGGAAGGCTGGCCGCACGAACAAATAAACCGACGATTGAAGCATGAATCGGTCGGTTTGTTTGTATTCGCGCGCCCAGCAAGCCGTTAATTGCTAGTCGGTGAAAGTCCGACCGAGGTAAGAGCCAAGTCGCCTCGTAGCTGACAGGCAACTGGTGGAGAGATCCTAAGGTTGAAGCCCTGTGACAAAGTAACTCCGACAGGAGTGCGAGCAAATCAGCAGACCGTAACATAAAGTGAATCCTGCCGCTTCGTTAAAAGAGACCATCGGAAGATGGACAAGGGGGAGACGAGCCTTGGGATATTGGGCGAAGTCCATGGAAGGTGTGTAGCACTTGGAATGCAGCACCCAGGAACCTCCCGGAGTATGGGGAGCGGTATGTTGAGAAAGTAGCTAACGGAACTGGGGAGACCCTCCCCTGCACGCTCCGTTGGAGCGTAAAGCGGAATCCTATAACCGAAAGGGAAATGGAGGACGGCAGGAAGGGAGTCGGAGGGGTTCATAGTACCGATGAAGTAGAGACAACAAAACTCTATGGAGAGAAGGAGCCCTGCTTTGTTCAAGAGTTGAAAGGAGGTAAGAGTGAGTGAATGCAAGTAAACTTGCTAACTACACCGATGCAAAAGCTCGACAACTTTGGACAACTCTATATCTTTGTGCCAAGGAAAAGCCAAAACGGCGGTTTCATGCTCTGTACGACAAAGTATACAGACCAGACATTCTTGCAGAAGCTTGGCGTAGAGTACGAGCCAATAAAGGAAGTGGCGGAGTGGATGGTCAAACGATAGATAAGATTGTGCATGAGTATGGAGAGAGTAAATTCCTTAATGAAATTTATCTCGACCTAAAGAGAAATCAGTATCATCCAGCACCGGTACGGCGTACTTACATTCCGAAAGCGGATGGGAAACAAAGACCACTCGGAATCCCAACTATTCGAGACAGGGTTGTTCAGATGGCGACAAAGATGGTCATTGAGCCAGTCTTTGAAGCGGACTTTAAAGATTGCTCATACGGATTTCGCCCAAAACGTAACGCTCATCAAGCGATTGCACAAATCAGGAAAGCAAGTAAAAATGCTTACTGGGTGGTTGATGCAGACATCAAAGGGTACTTTGACAACATCAATCAGGAGAAGCTGATGAAGTTAGTTGAGCAGAGGATTTCTGACCGTAGGGTACTAAAGCTGATTCGGAACTGGCTACAAGCAGGCGTGATGGAAGATGTACAGTTTCATGACACCGAATTGGGTACTCCGCAAGGAGGAGTCATTTCCCCACTGTTAGCCAACATCTATCTCAACTACATGGATACGGTATGGGGAAAGCAATTTGCCCATTTGGGAAAACTGATTCGATATGCCGATGACTTCGTCATCATGTGCAAAACGAAAAAGGATGCCATGGAAAGTATTCAGGTCATTAAAGCTATTATGGACAAATTGGATCTTGCACTTAGTAAGGACAAGTCTCGACTGGTCAACATCTGGGATAATACTTCGGGCTTTGATTTCCTTGGTCTACATCACCGGAAATTTCCGGTCCTTAACAAGGGCGGATCGAAGGTGTTTGTCATGTCCCATATTCCGAGTAAGAAAGCTATGAAGGAAATGCGCCGGAAAATAAAAGTGTATACCGAACCTCGCAGCAAGTTGTATTGGTCGTTAACGGAGTTAGTACAGGGGCTAAATCGAAAACTTCAAGGCTTCAAGAACTACTACTCGCTATCGCCAATAGCTGCAAGATGGTTAAATCGGATTGACTGGTATGTTATTGAAAGGCTTACCCTTTTCGTTAACAAGAAAAGGAATGTGCGAAAGAAACACTCGTGGGAAGGAAAAGTCATTAAAGATACTCAAGGAATACTTGTGAAACTTGCCGGATAAGCAGTGCCGAATGCCAAAGAAAGAAGAACATCGGAAAGCCGTATGAGGGAAAACCTCACGTACGGTTTGATGAGGGGGAGCTGAAACAAGTAAGGCGACCTCAAGGTCGCCCGAAAGTTTCAGTTTTCTACTCTACAATGCCGGTCAAGGTCAATACCAATTACCATATAGGCGGCTTTATTGACGATAGCTCCGTCCTGTTTTACCTTAAAGTGAATAGCGTCAAGGAAAACAACAGCATAAACCGCTTGCAAGGGGCGATTTTGCCACTCTTTGATCATCGGTACAATCTTATTCGTTACATTGGATATGAGCGTTGGTGAGACTTTGATGCCATAGAGCAGTTGCAGATGGTCTTGGATATCGCGTGTGGATACGCCTTTGGCATAGAGGGCGAGAATTTGAGTGTTTTTCTCTTTGATCCACTGATTGATCTGCTCTTTTGACATCATAAAAATCTTCCAATCTTTCTACTCCTAATTGTAGTTTAGAGGTTGAGAGTTTACACAAAATATTTTACAGACTCCTTTCGAATTATATATATTATTCCGCCAGTACACCTCCGATTTTTATCTATACCTGTTTTCTTCACCGCTTCATTTACTGCATTTCTCCATGATTTATTGCTACCTCTCGAATCCATATCTTGAGCCTTTAGCCTCTACCTTAACGGGACTTTGGAGGAACTTTATAATAATCCCCGTCGCTGCATTTTCGGCAAGCACACTAATTGGACTCAATAATCTTAATCGCCAACGGCTTTTTTTACCAGTTCAAGTATTTGTTCTATATGCTAAAAATGGACAGTCCCCGCGCCCTCCTTAAGCTTGCCAAAGCGTGTCAAAACCGATGTATGATGAAGGAAGACTTAAATAAATCCGTGAAAGGCATTTTGTTTAAGTTGAATTATTATCGCAAGACAGGTCTTATGGGATTTAATGATATTCCGATATTGGCCTATTCGGAGAAATTTGAGAAGCGCTATGTTACTTATATTGAGTATGATCTATGTATTAGTTATTGTAGTATGGGTACTAGAATGACTGCCGCATTAGCTAATGATGAAATACAACATAGGAGGATGGAATGTCCTGGAGCAAATTGAAACAACAGCTGGAGAGTTTTCTCTGTCCTGCCTTACAAGGAAAAGTTGAATACCGTGCGACCGGCTATCGTTATTTACCAGACAAAGCAGGATTGTGCTATATTGCAGTAGATAAAAAGAATGTACTCCATATGAGTGATAAAACGACCTCAATCAAATGGTATCAGACGGAGCAGGAAATTAAGAGTGATCCGGATATCCGAATTCCTATCAGCGATGAAGAAATCGAAGCTGTCAGAAAAGAAACCAAGGGAATAGTTCCGGAAGATCGTCTAAGAGTAATTGCAAGAAATAGAAAAATTTCAGAATATGCAAAGGAGCTTTTGTTAGCCCAAGCAGCATTAAGTAAATCAAATTTCAGCGGTGTAGCTACTAAATTTTTATCCATTTCTATCGAGGAAAGCATGGAGAGCAATGATATCTTATTGAATATCCTAGCTTTGGTGGACAGACGAGTAGGGAAAAAGCGAATTTTAAACATGGCCGAGAAAATGAAGGGAAAGCATCCGATTGTTCAGTATTTTTATGAATTACGTCTTCGTACTTTATGAAAATAAACAAATAACGGATTCACATCCAGCCGAGAAAATCCGTCCAGTATTCCTTGAATCCTCTTCGCCGCATCAGCCTTTCGATCGATATTGCTTCTAGGGTTTGTTAGAAAATGGGTTCCCATTCTAGAAATAGAATGTTTCTACGCGGGGAGGGGAACAATCATCCATACAAGGGATAAATTGAAACTGAGGGGTTTTCATGGAACGAGTGAACTGCGACGTATCTCCGCTAAAGGGAGAGATGAAAGAGCAACTGACGGCAATTGCCGGTGCAATCGAACAAAGCATTCTTGCACTCGAGAATGAAAATGGATGTCTGCTCGGAACTTTCGATCAGATTCGCAGCCGGTTTAGCCAGCTGGAGACCACGGCGGCTTCCTTTTACTTGCAATGCTATCTGGGTCCGTATACAGACAAATACACCGATCTTTCCTTGGCTGTGCAAAATTTATCCTCGCGCAAACAAGGGGCATTGATTGTCGTCGAGCGAGAAGATTCACTCCAATCGTACCTGCAAGCCGGAATTCCGATTGGAGCCTGGATGACCCATTCCCTGCTGGAATCGATCTTTTTTCCGGGCAGTCCCTTGCATGACGGGGCAGTTGTTATCCGGGAAAATCACATCCTCTCAGCGGCAAATGTCTTGCCCTTATCGCATGTGTCCGTTGGAGAACAAAAACTGGGAACAAGACATCGGGCGGCATTGGGACTCAGCGAACAATGCGATGCCTTGATCATCGTCGTCTCCGAAGAAACGGGAAAAGCATCCTTTGCCATGCAGGGTCACATGTATCCGATTATCACGCATTAATCCAAAGAAATAGAAAAAGGCGCCGTCTAAGGGGGAACCTACGACGACGCCTTTTTCGTATTCAAGATCCCGCGGAGTTGAGCCTTCTCTGGAACAGCCAAACGAGAAAAATGAAAAAAAGATACACGCTGGTAAAAACAGCAGCCAACGCCATATTGGCAAAGCGGGGACCGACTCCAAGAAGGTCGCTTTGATAGAAATAGGAAATAAATTCCAGTGATGCCAAGGAGAGAATCCATATAGAAGTAGCTAGGATATAGGCCAAATCAACCACTCATTTCAGGTATGGTTAATTGGTATATCGGTAAGGGAGATGAAAATTTTTACAGCGGAGCAAGAGGAATTTTCGTAAATTAGGCCTGTGATTGATAAATGATTAGGAAGAACTATTCGCAGGTAGATCTGATGGTATAGAAAAACGGAAAAAGCTAGGGAGAATTGGACTAGCTGCATGAAAGTGCCCCAAACGAAAAGAGGCAGTGCAGAACACCCATCTCGTTCCGCCTGCCCCTATTTATTACGCCCAGTTGCCGTTTCGGAAAATCGGTTCCCGGCTGCCATCCGCCGTTTCCCCGTCGATATTCATTTCGACCGAACCGATCATGAAGTCGACATGAGTAATACTGCTATTCAAACCGTATTCCTCCAGCTCTTCGTTGCTCATATTGGCTCCATTTTCGATGTTGACGGGGTAAGGATTCCCGATGGCCAAATGGTTTGAAGCATTTTCATCGAAAAGCGTGTTATAAAAAATGATGTTCGACTCCGAAATGGGGGAGAAATGCGGGACCAGAGCCACTTCACCCAGGTAATGGGAGCCCTCGTCCGTTTCAATCAGCTTCGTGAGTGCAGCCTCCCCTTTTTCAGCCTTTGCGGAGACGATCCGTCCATTTTCAAAGGTAAGCGTGAAGTTTTCGATCAGGTTGCCTTGATAGCTCAATGGCTTGGTGCTGGTGACCGTTCCGTTTACGCCTTGTTTGAGAGGGGCTGTAAAGACTTCCTCGGTTGGCATGTTGGCCATGAAGGAGGTGCCATCTTTATTGACGCTGCCTCCGCCGATCCAGATGTGGCGAGGGGGAAGCTCAATGGTCAGGTCCGTCCCTGGTGCTGTGTAATGCAAGAAGCGGTACTGCTTCGCGTTGAGCTCGTCGACTTTTTCATTGAGCTTTGCATGATGGTCGTGCCAAGCTTTCACAGGGTCCTCCGTATCGACACGTGTAGCACGGAAAATGGCTTCCCAAAGTGCGCGCTCCTGCTCTTCTTTTGGCAGGTCTGGAAATACGACAGATGCCCAGGCAGGGGACGGAACGGCAATGACACTCCAGCTCACTTTGTCAGCCATGGAATAGCTACGGAACGTATGGAGTGCCTGACCAGCCGTGCGATTGGCGGTAGAGATTCGCTCCGGGTCGACCCCTTTCAGAAGATCGGGATTGGATGCATTGATATAAAGAAAAGCCGCTCCGTTTTCCGCGAGCTCCTCCAGTCCTTTTGCCCGCCACATCGGGTACTCACGAAAAGCCTCATCAGGAGCGAGATCGTACTTCATTCTGGTGAGCTCATCGTCAGTCCAGTCGATTTGTACATTTTTGGCGCCGGCTTCGTACGCTTTTCTCGCGACGTTGCGCACGAATGCAGCTGAGGAGATGGGAGCTGTGATGACGAGAGTCTGCATAGGCTGGACGTTGACACCGACTTTAACAGCTAGCTCTGCATAGCGATCGATTAACGATTCATAATTCATCGAGAAAACCTCCTATGTACAATACCTAACCTTACTCCTTATTATAGCTGTCCATCTGGTTTTTTCTTCTATTAATTTTTATTGCGCATTTCCTAGGAAAGCGCAGAAAGAGACAGAATCCCGCTGCTTTCGAGCCTACCTTTGGCGATCGCTTTCTTTTTTGGAAATAGAGGAATATTCCAGTAAGAATCCAATTTTAATAAATAGAAAACATTTTACCGAAATCGAGGGAGGCGTGAGCATTGAAATCTAGAACGACGCGTGAGCATGTGGCAGTTGAGCAAACCTGGAATCTGGACGACTTATTTTCAACCCAAGAAGCATGGGATGCCGAGCTGCAGGAAATAATCGATCATCTTCCCATGCTCACTGCATTTAAAGGGACATTACATAGTGGGGCAGAAAATTTGCTGGCTTGCCTGGAAGCGAGAGATGAGCTTGTCGTAAGGGCGCAGCTCGTGGCGACCTATGCCAGATTGCGTACTTCAGAGGATGGGACCAATCCGCAAAATCAGGCAATTTCTGCGCGGGTGGGAGATGCGATTTCTGCCTTGAATGCAGCACTCTCGTTCATTTCCTCCGAGATCCTCGACTTGCCCGATGGTACGATCGAAACGTATCTGCAGGAGGAGCCGGGGCTTGAGACTTATCGCAAGAGCCTGCACGAGCTGTTGGAAACAAAGCCCTACCGTTTGAGTGCAGATACCGAATCCGCTCTCGCAGCGTTAGGGGAGGTCTTCTCTGCTCCGTACACGATTTACAATCGAGGGAAGCTGTCTGATATGACATTTGCAGCTGTACGGGACTCCCAAGGGGCAGAGCAACCGGTATCGTTCGCCCTGTTTGAAACAGATTATGAAATGTCGTCAGATACGGCATTGCGACGCGCTGCCTACGAATCGTTTTCGCAGACACTTGCCAACTACCAAAACTCTTTTGCGGCCGTGTATGCATCAGAGGTCAAGCGGCAAACCGTGATGTCTCGCTTGCGTGGGTATGAATCGGTCACGCAAATGCTGCTTCAGCCCCAGCAAGTCACTTTAGATATGTACCATAATATTCTGGACATCATCGGGACACAGCTCGCTCCCCACATGCGGCGCTTTGCCAAGCTAAAAGCGAAAGAGCTGGGTTTGGAGAAATTGCAGTTCTGCGATCTGAAGGCGCCGCTCGACCCGGAATTTAGTCCGCCTGTAACGATTGAAGAAGCGGGCAAGTTGATCAAATCCGCTTTGCAAGTGATGGGGCCCGAATACGCGCAGATCATGGAAACAGCGCTGGACAACCGTTGGATCGACTACGTAGACAACGTAGGCAAATCGACAGGCGCCTTCTGCTCGACTCCGTACGGAAACCATTCGTACATTCTGATTACCTGGTCGGGCAATATGCGCAGTGCGTTTACGTTGGCTCATGAGCTCGGTCATGCTGGTCATGGGATCCTTTGCGGCCAAAATCAGGCTTATATCAACTTCCGTCCGACGATGTATTTTATTGAGGCACCGTCGACGTTAAACGAGCTTCTTTTGGCACAGCATATTATGGAGCAATCCGACGACCCTCGCCTGAAGCGCTGGGTGATCATCCAGCTGCTGAATACGTACTATCACAACTTCGTGACACACATGCTGGAAGCGCAGCTGCAACGAAAAGTGTACGAAGCCGCACAAGTCGATGTTCCGATTACCGCGAAGAAAATGTCCGAGTGGAAAAGCGAGGTCCTTGCGAATTTCTGGGGAGATGCTGTCGAGCTCGATGCAGCGTCCAGCCTGACTTGGATGCGTCAACCGCACTACTACATGGGGCTATACCCATACACGTACGCAGCAGGCTTGACGGCTTCCACAGCGGTAGCAGCGAAAATTCGGGAAGAAGGACAGCCTGCAGTGGATCGTTGGCTGGAGGTTCTAAAAGCGGGAGGAACGAAGCGGCCACTGGAGCTGATGAAGATGGCTGGGATCGACATGTCTGATCCACAACCGATCCGCGATGCCGTTGCCTACGTGGGCAGCCTGATAACCCAGCTGGAAGAGCTTTTTGCCGCGCAGGAGCAGTAAGGAAGCAGGAATGGCTGAGCTTGTGCAGGTGAAAGCCGCGCAAGCTCTTTCTTTTGGGAGAGGAGCATAGAATGAGACCATTTACCCAGCGTGCAGTGGAAATCATTTCGCAAATACCGGCAGGGACTGTCATGACCTATGGCCAAATTGCCGGCTTGGCAGGCAGTCCGAGAGGGGCGAGACAGGTGGTGCGAATCCTTCACTCCATGAGCAAAAAGCATAAACTGCCCTGGCATCGCGTGATTAACGCGAAAGGCATGATCGCACTGTCGGATGAAATTTCATTTCACGAGCAAAAAATGCGATTGGAAGCAGAAGGAGTGCGAGTGTCTGATGACGGGGCGATTGACTTGAATACCTTTCAATACGTTTCCGCCGAAGAGCTGGATCCGTTTCTACGCGAAGAAGAAAGAGGGTAAAGCAAACAGGCCTGCGCCTAGGCAAGCCTGTTTTTTGCCGTTTATCCTTAATATCCCACTTCTACGGAAGCAATGACGACGTAGGCCAGGTCGTTTTTGTCTTCTTTTTCAGCGATGACCACACCGCTGCTGGTCAGCATTCCACCTTCTACTACTTCAAACGTGACTTCCCCATAAGGCAATTCTGCACGGACGGTGTCCAAATCCAATTTGTCTTGGTCCGCAGGGACGGCCAAGCGAACATTGACTTTCATGTTGTGAATATTGTTTTCCGGGAGAACCATGCGCAGACCCGGCATCGAGTTGTGATGAATGGCATTTTGAACGGCACGTACAGCTGCCTTGGTGACGTTTTGTCCATGTAGGTCAATGCCCATCCCAATTTCAATAAACATGACTTTTTCCATATTCGTCTCACTCCTATGTAAGCCTTCTTTGTCCCTGTTATTTTATCACGTTGTTGGGGACGAGATTGTGACAAAACAAATTCTCAGGGCGAGAAGTAGTGGATCACAAAATCTCGAAAGTGGCGAGTGGCAATAGGCCTATAGCGGATTTTCACCCAGGATAGCCCAATCGTTCGATGGCAGCTGGGCATCAAGCCTTCCGAATCCAGTTGGGCATACAAGCTGAATCCCGCAGGTTGTTCTGGGCGTTTCTCGCGACTTCCAATTGATCGATTCATGCAGCATTTACCCTTTTTTAAGCATGAGGAGTATTTTTATACAAAAAAGGAAATGAAAGCATGAGAAAATTAGACAAGGTGAATAAAAGAATAATCAAAATTACTAGAATGTTTGTACAGTTTGTGAAATGACGCGTTAACGCAAAGAAGGGTAACATTCATTATAAATATACGTGTTTGGGGGAGGTGTACCCACCTAAGATGACCTGCGTACAGGAATGACGCCCGATGACACATCTTTCAGATCGAGAGGAGCAATTCTATGAAAAAACCTTCGCGTGTGCTATTTTCATTCATTTTAATTCTGATTATTCTGTCATCCGCTGTCTTAAGCGGCTGTGGAAAGAGCGCTAGCTCCGGCCGTACGTTAACTATCTCTCAGCAAAAAGACCCTGGTACGGCAGACGTTCAGTTAACGACCGATGATTATACGATTCCTCTAAACATCTATGATCGACTGGTTGAAGCCAAAACCGTGGCGCCTGGTAAATCCGAGCTGGTTCCTGGGCTGGCGGAGAGCTGGGATGTCTCTCCTGATGGTTTGAAGTACACCTTCCACCTCAGAAAAAATGTGAAGTTCCACAATGGCGAGATTTTCAAAGCGGATGACGTGCTGTTTACGTTCGATCGCATGCTGGACCCAAAGACAAAAGCGTTGAACACAGACTTCCTGGACATGATTGCAGGTGCACAGGAGCGCATGGATGGAAAAGCAGATAGCGTCAGCGGGTTGAAGGTAATCGATGACAACACGATTGAAATTACGCTGTCAGAGGCCTTTGCTCCCTTTGTAGCGAACCTCGCAACTCCTCCAGGCTCTATTTACAACCGAAAAGCCGTGACAGAAGCAGGCGATCAGTTCGGACTTGAACCGGATAAAACGATAGGTACAGGACCGTTCAAGCTCTCCAAATGGTCGTTGAACGACAGCATAGAAATGACAGCCTTTGCGGATTACTGGCGTGGGGCACCGAAATTCGATGGCTTGGTCATGAAAATCGTACCGGATGCAGAGACAAACCGCATGATGTTCGAGACCGGCAAGCTGGACATCTTGGATTTGGAAGACTCCGCGTCGCAAATCCCGCAGTTTAAAGGCAACGACAAGTGGAAGAACCAAGTCGTGAGCGGACCAATCGTAGGCGTGTATTATTATGCGTTTAACGAAGACATGGAAGCCTTGGGCGATGTGCGCGTACGCAAAGCCATCCAAATGGCTCTTGACCGTCAAACGCTTTTGGACAAACTGTACAACGGAGAAGGGAAGCTCGTAGATGGCATTTCCCCGCCTGGACTTTTGGGCTATAACCCTGACTTGCCAAAAATTGAATATAGTCCAGAAAAAGCGAAAGCGCTTCTGGCAGAAGCCGGATACCCGAATGGCTTTGACATGGAAATTGCCCAGGTGACGGATAGCCCGAATACGCTAAAAATGAACGAGGCCGTTCAAGCCATGCTTTCCAAAGTAGGGATTAAGGTCAAAATCACGCAAATGGACGAGTCTACCTATTTTGCGACACGTAAAGAAGGGAAACTGCCGTCTGCTCATAATAACTGGTCAGCCGACTACAACGATCCCGACAACTTCTTCTATACGTTCTTCTCTGCGAAAAATGCAAAGGCTCGCTCTTTCAACTACACAAACAAAGCCGTTCAGGATGATCTAGAAAAAGCACGGACAATGGTTGATCAAAATGAACGGATCAAACTGTATCAAGAGCTGGAAAAGAAAATTGTACAGGAAGATGCTGCATGGATCCCGCTCTTTGCTCTCAATCACCTGTTTGTCGTTCAGCCTCGCGTGAAGAACTTCCAGGTTTCCTGGAATGGCTGGTCGGCTATGAGCTTCTATGACATTGATATCGTGGAAGAAAAATAAGCGGTTAGGCAAGAAGAAATGAACAGTCTCCCGTAAAAATAACTACTGCTGCCTGGTAGTTATTTTTACATAGGGGCTGTTGTGAAAAGGAGGGGCCTGATGGGGGCGTACATTGTAAAGAGACTACTCATTTCCATTCCTGTCATATTCGGAATCTCACTCATTACCTTTATCATGCTCAATGTCATTCCCGGTGACCCTATTGCTCTCATGATGAAGGAGCATATCAGTACGGATGTGGTAGAGCGGGTCCGTGCCCAAATGCATCTCGACGATCCTGCCTACGTTCGATTTTTCCGTTTTGTTTGGGATGCCTTGCACGGTGATTTTGGGACCTCGTACAAATTAAATCGTTCGGTGACGACGCTGCTGCTTGATGCCTTTCCAAACACACTGGCTCTGGCTATGTCGGGAGCACTGGTGTCATGGATCATCGGGATTCCGGCTGGTGTCCTTTCAGCCGTGAAAAAGCGTTCCTTTCTAGATAACAGCATCATGGGATTCTCCCTATTGGGTGTGTCCATACCCGTTTTCTGGGCAGGGCTGCTGTTCCAGTACATCTTTTCCATGGTTTTGGGGATCTTGCCTGTTTCCGGATTTAGCGGACCCGAGTACTTGATCATGCCGGCGATCGTTCTCGGCTGGAGCTCGGCAGGTACAATCGCACGACTGACGAGATCGAGCTTGCTGGAGGTTATGAGAAATGACTATATCCGAACGGCAAGAGCAAAAGGGAATCTCGAGATCAAAGTCATCCTCAACCATGCTTTGAAAAACTCGATGCTTCCCGTTGTTACCGTCATGGCTCTGCAAGTGGCGGGTCTACTGTCTGGTGCGGTCATTACAGAAAGTGTATTCGGTATTCCGGGAATCGGCAGGATCGCGGTAAACGCCATTCAGAGCAGAGATATGCCGCTTTTGCAGGGAGCCGTCATGTTCACGACTGTTCTGGTCATCTTGGGGAATTTAGTTGCAGACATACTCTATTCCCTGATCGATCCACGGATCAAATATGACTAAAGGAGGACATGACGCATGAATCTAGCGAGAAATCTGATGCTCAAAAAAGAAGTAATAGAAGCCAGTGACGAGCTGGTCAAAGAAACCTTTTGGCAGGACGTGTTCCGATCGCTGAAAAAAGATCGGATGGCGATCACCGGCGGTATTGTCATCTTGCTGTTTGTTTTGATGGCGATCTTTGCTCCGTGGATCGCTCCGCATGATCCGTATGAAGTCAATCTCGACAACCAATTTCAAAAGCCTGGCCTGGAGCATTGGCTAGGAACAGATATGTTTGGCAGGGATGTTTTGTCCCGTATTATCTACGGCTCTCAAATCTCTCTTTTGATCGGACTTGTACCTAGCATGATTACGATGTCGATCGGGATTGTCCTCGGAATCGTCGCTGGTTATTTCGGACGGAGAACCGATTTTGTCATCATGACGATTTCGGACATGGTGCTATCTTTTCCATCCCTGCTCTTGGCGATGGTGGTCATGTACACGCTGGGGGCGAGCCTCTTAAACATCTTTATCGCGCTTAGTATCGTGGGCTGGGCAGGAACGGCGAGGGTGGTACGTGCGCAGACCTTATCCCTGAAAAATAAAGAATTCGTGGAAGCAGCCAGAGCTGTAGGGGTCAAGCCCTACATCATCATGCTGCGGCACATTCTCCCCAACTGCATACCGCAGCTGCTCGTTCTGTTTACACTGGAAATCCCAGGCTCTATCCTTTCCGAAGCGAGTCTTAGCTTTTTGGGAGTCGGGGCTCAGCCGCCTGCATCCAGTTGGGGGCTCATGGTCTCCAACGGAAAAGAGTTTCTATTCAATGCCCCTTGGGTAGCGATTGCACCGGGGATCGCCATTTTAGTGATCGTCTTGGCGTTCAATTTCCTGGGAGACGGCCTGCGCGATGCACTGGATCCATACTTGAAGCAATAAGGGGGAGCTAAACGGATGAGAGAAGACAATACCATCTTGGAAATAAACAACCTCAAAACGTATTTTTATACGGATAAAGGTGTTGTCCCTGCAGTGGATGATGTCAGCATCAAGGTGAAAAAAGGCCAGATTGTCGGGATTGTGGGCGAATCCGGCTGTGGAAAGAGCATGACGTCCCTGTCGATTATGCAGCTGATAGCGCCACCTGGGAAGATCGCGGGGGGAGAGATCCGTTTTGATCAAAAAAATCTCGTAGGGATCTCCAAGCAAGAAATGAGATCGATTCGTGGAAATGAGATCTCGATGATCTTTCAGGAGCCGATGACCTCGCTCAACCCCGTTTATCCGGTGGGGAAGCAAGTTGCTGAAACGCTGCTGCTGCACAATGAAAATATGACCAAAGCGGAAGCGAAGCGAAAAGTTATTGAGATGTTTGCGATGGTCGGGATTCCGGAACCGGAAAAGCGCTATAGCGTCTATCCGCATCAGCTCTCGGGCGGGCTGCGGCAAAGGGTGATGATCGCGATGGCTTTGATCTGCCGCTCCAAGCTGTTGATCGCCGATGAGCCCACTACCGCTCTCGATGTGACCATTGAGGCCCAGATCCTGAAGCTGATGAAAAATTTGCAGGCAGAGATCGACACGTCCATCATTATGATTACGCACAACCTGGGGATCGTCGCAGAGATGTGCGATTATGTCTACGTCATGTACGCAGGGAAAATCATGGAGCAAGCCGATGTTTTTGACCTGTTTGACAATCCGAAGCATCCCTATACAGAAGGTTTGCTAAAGTCCATTCCGAGAAGAGATGTTCACCAGAACAAATCAAAAGGTCTTTACAGTATCGAAGGGATGGTTCCCAATATGCTGCAGCTTCCACGTGGCTGTCGTTTCCATCCGAGGTGCGAATATGCGGTAGACGCTTGCCGTGAAGTAGAGCCGCAGCTGGTCGATATGGGCAACGATCATCTGGTCAGATGTATCAAATACAATCAGTAAGGAGGGGAAGAGATGGACAAGCCACTCATGCAAGTGAGAAATGTAAAAAAATACTTCCCCGTAGATAAGGGACTCTTTGGGAAAAAAACAGGTACGGTCCATGCTGTGGACGATATCAGCTTTGATGTGTACGAGAAAGAAACCTTGGCGATCGTGGGCGAATCCGGCTGTGGAAAAAGCACGCTGGGGAGGACCTTGATACGGCTCCTGGATGCGACGGAAGGAACTGCACATTTCGAAGGTAGAGACATTTTTTCACTGTCGCAAAACGAACTGCGGCAGCTGAGGAAAGAGATGCAGATCATTTTCCAGGATCCCTTTGCCTCGTTAAATCCTCGGATGAAAGTATCGGATATCATCGCGGAGCCGTTAATCACACATGAGTCGCTCGGGAAAAAAGAGAGGGAAGACCGTGTTGCAGAGCTGATGGAGCTGGTCGGTCTGCGTAAAGCATACGGCTCCCGCTATCCGCATATGTTCAGCGGCGGACAGAGACAGCGTATCGGGATTGCTCGTGCTCTGGCTCTGCATCCGAAGTTCATCGTCTGTGATGAGCCCGTGTCCGCTCTGGATGTATCGATCCAGTCGCAGATTATTAACCTGCTGCAAAAGCTGCAGGAACAAAACAATCTGACGTACCTGTTTATCTCCCACGATTTGAGTGTTGTTCGTTATTTCTCGGATCGGATCGGAGTCATGTTTCTGGGGAAAATGATGGAGCTTGGGCCGACGGAAGAAGTGTATCGACAGCCACTTCACCCGTACACCAAGTTTTTGATCGCAGCGGCGCCGGTCCCCGACCCTCGTTCGCGCAATCAGGAGAAGCTAATTTTGGAAGGGGATATTCCCAGCCCACTTCGTCCGCCATCCGGCTGTCGATTCCATACCAGATGTCCGTATGTACAGGACATTTGCAAGAGTAAGGAGCCGGAAATTCAGCAATTTGATGGGCGGTCAGTCGCCTGTCATTTCCCGTTGGTATAACAGAAGTAGGGTTTGTTGTTTTATCCTTGCCACCACTTTGATCTTTTTGAGCCATTCTTATTGTGTTTATGGACAAGACGTGTCATGATTACATCTTGGCATCAAATAGATCGATGGACTTTTCATTAATGGAGGCAGGACAGAAGTGGAACGGTATCCTTTTCAATACGACCCTACCCAGTCGTTTATCTCACAAGTGAGCGATTGGGTGGCGGACGTTTTTTATGACATCTTGCCAGATGCAGGCTTCGAAGTACGAGATGAACAAATTTACATGGCTTTTCAGCTCGAGCGCGCTTTTGCTGAAAAGCAAACGATTTTTGCAGAAGCGGGTGTCGGGACAGGGAAGACGCTTGCTTATTTGCTGTATGCCATTTGCTACGCACGCTACACGAGAAAACCGGCAATCATCGCCTGTGCCAATGAATCGCTGATTGAACAGCTGGTCAAGCCACAGGGAGATATCGCGAAACTAGCGAAACATCTCGACTTGACCATCGATGCGAGAATGGGGAAATCTCCTGATCAGTATCTCTGTCTGCGAAAGCTCGACGAAGTAAGACATCAGCCTGAGCTTGGCGAAGACTTCCAGCTGATTTATCAAGAGCTGCCTCCTTTTGTACATGCCTATGAAGCTCTGCAGTCGTTTTATCCGTACGGAGACCGCGCTGATTATCCTGAATTAAACGATGAAAAATGGGGAATGGTCAACTGGGATTCGTTCCAGGATTGCTTTGCTTGTGAAAAGCAGCATCGCTGTGGGCAAACACTTTCGAGAAACCATTACCGAAAGTCAGCCGATTTAATCATCTGTTCCCATGATTTCTATATGGAGCACGTTTGGACGTACGAGGCCAGAAAAAGAGGCGGCCAGCTGCCTCTCCTGCCAAGCCACAGCTCGGTAATCTTTGATGAAGGTCATCTGCTGGAGCCTGCCGCACAGAAGGCACTGACGTACAAGCTGAACCATGCTGTATTTGAAGAAATCATTACTCGCCTGCTCAAAGGCGAAATCCGTGAATCTCTTGCAGTTGCAGTGGAAGACGCTATTACCCAGAGCGAAGAAATGTTCTACCAGTTGGACAAGCATAGCCAAGCGGTCATCGGCTCCAATCGGAGAGAGATTCATTTTGATGCTGCTCTTTTGCAAGCCATCAACCGCTTTACCGAGCAGATCGGCTGGATTGAAGAAGAGCTTGCATTGGAGAGCGGGCTATATACGCTGGATGAATTCCAGCTGCGTATTGTGGAAGAGCATTTGGAGATGATGCAGCTCGCCTTGAGCTTGTTCCGACAACCTGACCAAGTCATCTCGTGGATGACGCAGGAGGGGACGGGGACTGGCTCGACACTCATCGTCATGCCGAAAATGGTACAGGAAGTCTTGAAAGAGCGCGTCTTTGCTGAAGCAATGCCGATCATCTTTTCCTCTGCGACGCTCTCCGTCGATGGATCGTTTCAGTTTGTAGCGGACAATTTGGGAATCAGTCACTACTTATCGTTCTCCGTGCCGTCTCCGTACGATTATCCGGAGCAGATGGAGGCTTTCGTTCCGCATTTGTCCGACGAATCTGTTTTCCAGGAAAAAATGAAGGCAGCGACTGCGCTTTTGAAGCGTACAGAGGGACGTGCGTTGCTGTTGTTCAACTCCTTGGAGGAAATGCGGCAGTTCAAGCAAGCCATAGAGAGTGTGCCCGAATGCGCGGACATGCGCATTTATTATGAGGGAGATCAGGAAATCACTCACCTCATATCCTGTTTTCAGGAGGACGAGCAGAGCAGCCTCTGTGCCGTATCACTATGGGAGGGGCTTGATGTCCCAGGATCTTCCTTGTCCAATGTTGTGATCTGGTCTCTGCCGTTTCCTCCAAACGACCCCGTCTACGCTGCGAAAAGAAAAAGTGCGGCCGTGCCGTACGAAGAAGTCGATTTGCCCTATATGCTATTGCGGCTTCGTCAAGGGATTGGCAGGCTGATTCGGACGAGAGAGGATAGCGGTATCGTGTCCATCTTAAGTACGGAGCTTTATACAAACGACAAGCTGAGACAGCACGTAAAGGATGTCTTCCCGGCCGGAGTAGAATGGAAAACAGTCTTGTAGTTTGGACTCGTGCAAAGAAGAGCAGGAACGGTTGTGTTCCTGCTCTTTTCTTTTTTCTTGTAAAGAAAGAATGTATCAGAATTTTAGCGAGGGCTTGGAGGAGCCGAGTTTCCGATCGTGTATGGGAGCTACTCTGGCATATTTCCGATGCTAGGATCTGGCACAAAATCAGCTTGGTAGCCTGCGTATTTAACTTCGGAAACCATTCCTTGTGCGGCGTGTCCGAGATCGTGGCAGTGGAACATCCAGTCTCCCGGATTATCAGCGACAAAGGCAACGACGAAGGATTCTCCCGGTAGAATGTTCAGCGTGTCCTTGATGAGTGGGGAGCCCGAGACCGGCTGGCCGTTTTTGCTGAGCACCTGGAAAAAATGACCGTGCAGATGCATCGGGTGGATGTCTTCTTTGGAACGATTGACCATGGTGACCTTGACAAGATCTCCTTTTTTCACATTCAAAGGAGGAACATCCGGATATGTCTTCCCGTTGATGGTAAATGCCATTTGCCCATCCATCGTCTGTGTATTCAGGTCCATTTGATACGTAATCTCGTACTGTTGATCCAAGCTAAATCTGCTTTTGGCTGCCTCGCCATATTTGGTAATGTCAACGATCGGCATTTGGGGCGTATCCGGTTTCGCTTTCTCCTTCTCATAGCCTTTGTAGAGGATGGGCACGGCCAGTGATTTTGCCCCAGGATACGGGCTTTTTTCTTCCAGCAGCCAGCTTCCGGGCTCGTTTGCCACGAACTCGATGTCGTAGCGTTCTCCGGGAGCGATGTTCAGCAGCTGCCCGTTAATGAGGGGCGGGTTGTGAATGGGCTGGCCATCGGTTGAGACGATCCTGAATTCATGCCCTTGCAGGTTCAGCTTATGCGAAAGATACCCAGCATTGACGAGGCGAAGCCGTATCTTTTCTCCTTCCTGCACATGAATCGGAGGGATTGCCGGGCCGGTTTTTCCGTTGACAGAAAAAATCGTATACATCAGCGGCATCATTTCTGCGTCACTCATTCCGGCCATATCTTCGTGACCGTTAGCAGTATTTTGGCTTTGGTTGATAGCAGGATTTGCGCTGCTGCTCATGGAGCCATGGTTCATAGATCCATGATCCATAGTCCCATGATCCATGCCATTCATCTCTTCTCCGCCGGAATTGCCACCGCCATGCATTTGGGCCATACTGTCGTCCTGCATCCATTCATCCAGGACAAGTGTGACATCCTGATCGGCAGGATCTGCCGTAGGAGCAGCAGGCTCGACGACGAGAGATCCATATAGCCCTTTATCCACCTGCACGGAGCTTCTCTGATGCGAGTGATACCAGTATGTGCCTGCCACGCTTGCAGTGAATTCATAGGTGAAGGTCTCATTAGGTTTGACTGCGTTTTGCGTGACACCCGGAATGCCATCCATGTTGTTGGGAACAGGCAAACCATGCCAATGAATGGTGACCGGGTCGGGGAGTTCATTTTTCAGTACGATTTTTACTTTCTCCCCTTGCTTGACGCGCAATTGGGGGCCAGGTACGGTTCCGTTATACGTCCAGACAGTTTTCATTGTTTGGTTGTCCAGATGCAACATGCTTTCTTTGGCGGTTAACGTAAAGGAGTTCCCGCTCAGAACTTCAAATGCTCCAGCGGAAGTTGCCTTTGAATTCTTCGTGGGCATTTCATGACCTTCGTGGTTCATCGGTGAACTGGTAAGGGAACAAGCGGACAGGGTTAGGATCCCTGCCAGCAGGATGGACAGGCGGCGCCATTTTTTTCCTGCGTGATGGGTAAACAAGTGCAGACCTCCTTTGAAGTTATCTAACGGTAAGGTAGCAAAACAATATGGAGAAACCATGAAGACATCGATGTATGAAACTTCTGTTACGAATGTGGTAGGGATCAGAAGTTGGACGAAAGACCTGTTATAATGGAGTATCAATGGTGAAAAAATGGAAAGTAGATGAGAGTAGGGTAGGTGTAGTCGTTGGGTAATGTAGATTTGGCGAGCTTGCCGTGGAGTTTATTTTGGGTGGGAATCGCGTATTTTCTGGTGACCGGTGTGTTCTTTTGTCTGGGGTTCATGCGTCTCCTTTCGCAACGGATTCGCAGTGGCATTATTTTCATGGTAATTGCGGTCATTAGTGGAGGACTTTTCTTGAATTATTTGTTTACACATCACATTTAATGTTGGAAAATGATCATAGATTGTCAGATCATTTCCGGTACGGAGCAACGCTTACATAAGGAAGCTGTTGGCAGATATCGACGCCAACAGCTTCTCTTTCTTTTTGTCGATGAATTCCGGGAAAGTTTCCTCCCGAACTTCGTAAACATTTTGTAACGCGTTTTACCTGCGGATCGTCTTATAATCGAATTACACGAGGTTACCTCTGCTTGAAGCGTACATATGGACCCATACTCGCAAACGAAAGGTAATTTCCTGTAAATGGGTACGGGAAAGAGGCGATGAATGATACATCAATAAACGAAAAGAGGGCATCACCCCCCAATGCGAGTCGCTACACACATCCTGAATACGGGCAAATATGATTGGAACCATGAAAAAGGATACCAGCCCCGTTTTCTATTTGAGGAAAATAGGGGGGCTTTGCATTCATACAGCACGCATTTCCCGATGTGGAATGGCTGACCCCGGTCAACTTTAGTCAATGAACAGAATGGAAACAAAAAGGGGAGAATGCAGATGAGCTGCATATCGAGTACGGAAAAGTCTCATCAAGAATGGAACCACGCACGCAGGGGAGGCCGTCAACATGCCTGAGCCATTGAAAGGCACCAGCCGATACATGGCTGGAATCGACGGGCTGAGAGCCTTGGCAGTGTTTGCTGTTATTTTGTACCACATCAATTACAATTGGGCACCTGGAGGATTGCTGGGTGTCGGAATCTTTTTTGTTCTCTCTGGTTATCTCATAACGGATCTGCTCATTGCCCAGTGGAGCCGGAATCAACGTCTCGATATGAAAGATTTTTGGTTACGTCGTGCCCGTAGGCTGTTACCCGCTCTTTTGTTACTGCTGGTTGTGGTTGTAGCTTGGGTAAATTGGTTCAAACCAGACCATCTTCCCAGTATGAAAGGCGACGTCCCAGCAGCTGTGCTGTACGTCAGTAACTGGTGGCTCATTTTTCAGGATGTTTCCTATTTCGAAAAGTTTGGCCCCCCATCGCCATTCGGTCATTTATGGTCGTTGGCAGTTGAAGAACAGTTTTACTTGTTCTGGCCACTATTACTCGCCCTCGGGCTTCGTTATATGAAGCGACGTGGTCCGCTCGTCGTGATTACACTTTTGGCTGCCGCAATCTCTGCAGTAGCGATGGCGTGGATGTACGAACCTGGACTCGATCCAAGCCGTGTCTACTACGGTACGGACACACGTGTATTCGCTTTGCTGATCGGTGCAGCACTCGCGATGGTGTGGCCGAGTCGCAAGCTATCCGCTACCATTTCCCGCCGTGCGCGCTTATCCATTGACCTGGCTGGTGGTGCAGGACTTGTCATTATGCTACTGGCGATTTGGAAAACGAATCAATATGATGAGTTCCTGTATCGCGGAGGTCTTGTCCTTCTCTCTGTCGTAAGTGCTTTCGTCGTCGCTGCATTGGCTCACCCCGCGAGTACACTCGCCAAATGGATGGGCTGCAAGCCGTTGAAATGGCTTGGCGTCCGGTCGTATGGGATCTACCTGTGGCATTACCCGGTCATTGTGCTGACCAATCCCGGTCCGGAGCATACAGATGCATACGCGATCCCTCGCGCCATTCTTCAAGTGCTCGCTTGCATAGTACTGGCAGCACTGTCATGGAAATACATCGAGGAACCCATTCGCCATGGAGCACTGGGAAGAATCTGGTCGCGAATTGCCCAGCGCCGCGAAGGGCAGAAAAGAAGCTATAAGAGAATCATTGCCTATGCATGCGCTGTGGTTTTGTGTGCGACATACTTCGGTGTTGCATCGCTGACCTCTGATGCGACTGCCAGTCAAACCCCTGTCCCCAGCAAAAAAGCGGAAGCCCCTAAACAGAATGTCGTTTACACGGTTGAACTGCCCAAACAGGTAGGTCCAGTCCATCCGAACGGTTCTGCTGGGAATAAGCAAAGCGCATCTTCAAAGGCGGAGGAAAAGGGCGGTAAAAAGGAAACATCCGCACAAGCAAAGGCTGGCGGGAAATCGACACAAGCAAAAGATTCGGTACAGAAAAAGGATGTAGCTGTCGCTGAAGATAAAGGTGTAAAACAGGAAGGCCAGCCTGATCAGACAGCGACAGAAGAGCAAGACCAGAAAACAGCCGACTCGAATGAAAAGCAAGAGCAAAAACCGATGGGATCTGGAAAAGGAGTCACGGCTCTGGGTGACTCCGTTATGCTGGATATCGAACCTTTTCTGGAAAAGCTGCTGCCAGGTATTGTCATCGACGGCAAAATCGGAAGACAAATGTCTCAAGCTCCTGCTGTGCTGGCGAACCTCAAAGCAAAAGGGCTGCTTGGCGACACGGTTGTTATCGAACTGGGGACGAATGGGTCCTTCAGCGAGAAGCAGCTTATCAAGCTCCTGGATTCACTTGATGGAGTTGATCACATTATTCTGGTGAATACGAGAGTTCCGAAGCCTTGGGAAAGTGTCGTCAATACAACACTTGCGCAAGTAGCTGCGACCTACCCGCATACCGTTTTGCTCGACTGGTACACTGTGAGTGCAGGCAAGGACACCTTTTTCTATGATGACGGCGTTCACCTCAGACCAGAGGGTGCGAAGGTTTATGCCGAGTTCTTGGCGAAAGCTATTCAGAAAGCAACAGCTAAGAAGAAAGATTGAAAACAGGATAATGGCAAGGCAAGGACAGCATCTGTTGCTGTCCTTTTTTCTTGGTGCGCCCAGCATGGGCGATAGCTCTAGGGTGTAAGTCCCGAACGGGGGTTGGCTGTACCAACCGTTAGCCCAAGGCAAGGGTGTCCACCGCGAGGTGGAATCTGAAGGAAGCCGGCGGCAAAGTCCCGACCTGAGGTACACGAACCCAATTTGAGGCTGTTGTATTCGGGTGAGTCTGCCAAACAAGACGAAGCCCCATACAGCCAAGGAATACAGCAGTAAACTTGGGCAGGTACATGGGATGAAAGTTATCGCTCTTACCTGGGGAGGTCTGCATGAAGTGCCTTCAAATGTTGGTAACCGTCTTCGTAAGGAGACGCTGAACATGCAGAAGTCAGCAGAAGCCATAGTACCCAAGTAAAGGACGCTTGAACGGGGAAGGGCTGAACATTAAGTCAACACATCCGCTAATCACTTTCGTGATAATACTGTGAAGCAGAATTCTGTAAGGAACTACTCTTGGAGAAAATGGGTGAAGCCCTGAGGGTACAAGAGAGGGCTGAGTATTGTCCGGCAAGACTAGAAGGATGCGTGCGGAGGAAGGGTATCGTCATGGAGCTGTTGGAGAAAGTCCTGTCACGAGAAAATCTATTAGTGGCACTCGAAAGAGTGGAAAGAAACAAAGGATCGGCGGGAATCGACGG
This sequence comes from Brevibacillus centrosporus, assembly GCF_046622605.1. Classification (NCBI taxonomy): domain Bacteria; kingdom Bacillati; phylum Bacillota; class Bacilli; order Caryophanales; family Paenibacillaceae; genus Brevibacillus; species Brevibacillus centrosporus. Next base: position 2,841,653 of record NZ_CP176856.1, read on the forward strand.
TGTTTCAACCGAACAACTGCGCGATTATATCCGTGAACACTGGTTGACCACTAAAAAGCAGATTATGAAAGGGACCTACAAACCTTCCCCTGTCCGCAGAGTCGAAATCCCGAAATCTGACGGAGGAGTAAGGTTATTAGGTATTCCTACCGTGATAGATCGCTTTATTCAACAAGCCATCCTCCAAGTTCTTACTCCTATATTTGACCCCCACTTCTCAGAATCCAGTTTCGGATTCCGACCGAACCGTGGTGCGCATGACGCCATGAGACAAGCACAATTTTATATTTCCGAAGGATATCGCTTTGTCGTGGATATGGACTTAGAGAAATTCTTCGACCGGGTTAATCACGATATTTTAATGAGTCGGGTTGCTCGAAAAGTAAAAGATAAAGCTTTGTTGAAACTTGTTCGCGCATATCTACAAGCAGGCATCATGGTCAATGGCATCTGCCTTTCGGCAGTAGAGGGCACACCACAAGGTGGTCCACTTAGTCCGTTATTGGCGAACATCTTGCTCGACGATTTGGATAAAGAACTGGAAAAGAGGGGACATCGCTTTTGTCGATACGCAGACGATAGCAATATCTACGTGAGAACAAAGCGGGCGGGAGAACGGGTAAAAGAAAGTATCCAAAGCTACTTGGAGAAGGTACTTAAGCTTAAAGTAAATGAGCAGAAGAGCGCAGTGGATCGACCTTGGAAGCGTAAGTTCCTCGGTTTCGGTTTCACTAATGCAAAACAAGCAAGGATTCGGCTTCATCCAAAATCACTTCTGAAGTTGAAAGAGAAAATCCGCTTCATCACTAATCCGGTATGGAGCATCTCTATGGATGAAAGGATTCGGAAGCTAAACCAGTACCTCATGGGTTGGATCGGATATTTTGCCCTTGCGGATGCAAAGAAAATCCTTCAATCTATCGACGAATGGATACGACGTAGACTTCGACTTTGCTTGTGGTCTCAGTGGAAGCGAGTACGAACCCGATATCGAGAACTTCGCTCTCTGGGTTTATCGCACGTCCAAGCAATAGAAATTGCAAACACCAGAAAGGGTGCATGGCGTACCACAAAGACTCCTCAAATGCACAAAGCCCTCGGAGTTGCATATTGGCAACAACAAGGGCTGAAAAGCTTATTACAACGATATTCTGTCATTCGTCAAGCTTGATGAACCGCCGTATACCGAACGGTACGTACGGTGGTGTGAGAGGACGGGAGTTACTCGCTCCCTCCTACTCGATTGGAAAAGACCGCATTTGCCCCATTTTTATTCGGACTATTTTTCCAAGTCGTAATACTTTCGCCATGTTCGCAGCTGGGGCAGTATGTGATGCTGAATGCATCAAGCGTTCAAGGTCAACGGCTTTGAACTCCCAGCTTTCAGGCTATTGCGATCCTTCCTTCTACTTGACTCCTAATGACAGTAGGGATCGAGCTTTCCTGGACACTTTAATGATGATCAATACGATTTTTTAAGAAGAGCAAATAAACTGATTGTCAGCCAAGGGAAAAGAGCCGATCGACTCCCAAAGGTATATTTGGCTACCGCTATGAAAAATGTGGAGTCTCTTGGATACACGTTCTCCCATCGATTGATGCATGCTTTACGCACCTTATCCAAGGACCAGTTTGCAGCGTTTTATCGTCAGCTGGATGCGGATATTCGGTTGCTGCTCGGCGCACATGTGCAATACCAGCCTATGTATCCGGGATTTCCCGAGCAGGTGATGCAGGCATCGGATGCGCAGCTCTATCTGAATGCCATTTACCATTACCTTACACTGGACCTGCCTGCTTATGAGCGAACAAGCAGACCTACGTTTCAGAATGACGAAGAGCTGAAAGTCATTGATTTGGGAAGCAAGGATGACTTTTATGCTATGATCCGTCAGCTGATCCAAGCGAAGACATCTATCTCAGATACGGACCGAGAAGATATTGGAGCTGCTGTTGAGTTCGCCGAGCCGGATGAATTGGATGCGATTCTGCCAGACGTGATTCCGTTCAAGGAAAATGTGGGATTCATGGTGGGGTGTTTATTGAAACAGGATAAAGCCGACGTAAACCGGATCGGACGATACTTCAAAACGGCTACCGATGTCCTGCGTTTGGCAGTGGCTTTATCGGATGGTGATATCAGCCTGGCTGAAGCTACCCGTTTTCGCAAGCTGAAACGGAGCGAAAGACGGCTGTTGCTTGGGTTGCTGGAACAATGTCACCCTATTGTGGAGGATATGCTCAGGTATAAGGAACGCTGGATTCGACTAGGCGAAATTCTGCACCCCTCCGAATACAAGCATAGATATGCCCGTTGTGAAGAAGCTTTTGATATCCTGCGGAATAACAAGCCATTTACAACTTATAACACATCAGTGGAGCTCGCATTTCAATCGCGATAGATCTGGAATGCAATCGAGTTGTTGATGCAGCGGCCGGGTGAATTTGCCAGAAGGCTTGATCACCTGTTGCGCTCGACCGAATAAAGCGAGTATGTTGCACTGGCTTTTGGAGAGGTCGCCAGTCAGGTATCGACGCCTGTGCTGCTTCAAGTGAAAAATCATTTTGCCCGTCGGATGGAACGACAGGGGCTTCGGATCTTTTTTCCTAAAGGAAACGTCGCAAAAGCATTTGCAGCTCCTTATACCCTGCCAGTTATCGATGAAGCTGCGTGCCAGGAGATCGTGCGAATATGTAAAGAGTCGCTGATTCAGCGATTTGCTGAGCTACCTCCATTGGGAAGAGTGTTCGTCGACAATCGCTTGAAGAACTATCACGTGCCGTTTTCTCAGAGGTCTGCCAGCAAAGCCCTTCATACGATCGTAAGGGGAAGCCGGCTTCCGATGGGGGAGGGAGATACCATTCGTTTCTTCTTCTGGTGGAAAGAGGGGAATGTTGATGGTAAGCCAACGGGGCGTGTCGATATTGATCTGTCAGCCGTCATGTACGACCAGAACTGGCAGTATGTGGTGCATGTTTCTTATACGAATTTGCGGTCCTCTAAATACCAGGCTGCCCACAGTGGGGATATGGTTTCGGCTCCTCAGGGGGCGTGTGAATTCATAGATCTGCATATTCCTTCCATTGTGAACTTTGGAGGTCGTTATCTCGTAGCCACTCTACACTCCTTCACGAATCAACCTTACTGCAACTTGCCAGAGTGCTTTACGGGCTGGATGATGCGGAAGAAACCTCTTTCTGGCGAGATATTTGAGCCCGCCACGGTTGCGAACAAGATGGACGTCACGGCTGATACGCAGATTGCGATTCCAGTCATCATGGACCTGGTGAAACGCGAGGTCATCTGGACAGATTTAGCATTGACGAGAAATCCACACCACTACAATCATGTCGAAGGCAACCCAAAAGGTATGGTACTGATGGGGAAAGCCATGACGGTCTGGCGAAAGCCTGACCTGTACGATTTGTTCTCTCTCCATGTGGAAGCAAGAGGGGAGTCGGTAGAAACCCGAGACCTAGCGGATGCTATTTTTTCTCCTGAGGAAGGGGTAACGCCCTTCGATCTCGAGCAGATTATGGCAGAATTTCTTGTTTGAGGAAAGTTAATTTGTACGCAGACAGTCGACACTAGTTGCCCTGCTGTAATGATACCGTTTCATTAGCGAGAGAGGCTAAATAGAGTCAATTTTCTATGGGGTATACACTCCCTTTTTCATTCAGTAGGAACAGTTGCCACACAATAAAAATAACCAGATGCTGTATCCTTCACCAATTTGTTTGGGACCGTTTACGCAAGTCTGTTGACTGGAATGACGATTCGTCTTTCCTCAACCAACAGGCTTTTTCTGTGCTTAAAAAGGTGTTGCAGCCTCAACGGGATATGCATTCAAGCCCTTTTAACGAAAATACAGAGTTCATATTGTGTTCACAGTAGCGATTTATATTTTGGGTACAGCAAGTCAGTAACGACGATATTATCATTCATCAACACGAGGAGAAATGAGCATGTAGATGGATAGCATTCGTGATGGCAACACTCAAGGAACTGGTAATAAAGAAAAGAAAAGGTGAAAGCGGTGTTTGGTGCGCTTCTGTAATTAGCAGTAGTGTTTGGGGGATATGCATTTTATGAAAGCTATCTTGTTGAAAATCAACAGGTGGTTGCCGTAGAACAGCTGCGAACGGATGGTGATGGTGTTCATGAAAATGGAGAGGAAGGGCACGGTAATGACGCTCATGAACTTGTGATCAATCATGAAAAACTACTTCATTTTATCATTGTGGATGAACATCAGGAGAAGTATTACCACCTCCATCCAGAGAGGATTGGGAAGGGAGAATTTAGGATTGGGAAAATACTGCCGAATGGTTTTTATAAGGCATTTATTGATATTAAGCCAAAGCAGCTAGTATATTCGGTTGAGCCAGTACCCTTTGTTGTTGGGAATCCAGTCGTTTCAGTGGACAATGAGGAACTCAAGCCTGATGACCAACTCATTCAGACGGTAGAGGGAGAAACAGTAAAGCTGAACATGAGTTCTTTTCGTACAAACGAACCCGTTTCGCTGAAATTTGACTTGGATCGCACCAAACTTACTCCTTATTTAGGTGCTATGGGGCATGTAGTCATTCTGGATGAAAATGCTCAAAAATATCTTCATGTCCACCCATCCAATGGGGAAGAGCCAATCTTTGAGACAAAGTTCTCCAATCCCGGTCTGTATAAAATATGGGCTGAGTTTAAACAAGATGGGAAAATCAGGACATTTTCTTATGTAGTTGCGATAGCAGAAGAGAAATGACGTGAAGTTAACCAGAACAAGCAAGAATAGAAGGTTAAGTAATAGGAGGAGACTGAAATGTTTCGAATACTAATGCCCATCGCTATTTATGTAGTGACTTTTGTGTTAATCGCTGGCAGCGTCGGAGCTGTCGGATTTCGAAATTCACAGATAGACTTTTACCAGTCCTTCCGAGAAGAGCCTGTCCCTCTTTTACAGGGAGTAACGATACCTCAACATGATCCCGCTAAGCCAACTGTTGCAGTCGTATTGGGGGACACGATTACCGAAGATTTTGATTTTCTCATGCCGTATAATCTATTTTCTAGAACGGGAGCTTATAACGTTTATGCGGTTGCCCCCGATCATCAGGTGAAATCATTAACCGGTGGGCTAGATGTTGTACCACACGTTACTTTTCAAGAATTGGATGGATTGCTAGGAAAGAGTCCTGACATAATTGTTGTTCCGAATATGCTTATTTTTGGTAGTCAATATCAAAGCGTCCTTACATGGATTAAAAAGCACGCGGATACGACACTGTTGAGTATTTGTGCAGGATCGGCTCAACTCGCAGATGCAGGATTACTAAAGGGAAAATCAGCAGCAACTCATTGGCAAATCATGCCGGATATGAAAAGGTTTTTTCCAGATACTGCTTGGACAGTAAGCAAGCGGTACGTCGTAGAAGGTAACATAATCACATCAGCTGGTCAAACAGCTGGAATTGACGCGGTCCTGTACGTTATTTCAAAAGAATTAGGAGAACCTGTTGCGAATCAGATTGCCAAGGAGGTTCATTATCCTTCTTATCCGTTTCTACATCATCCAAATGTTGATCCTTATTCAATTGATTTGAAGTTTATGACATACCTGTTAAACAATGCTTATCAGTGGCACAAGCAAAAAACAGGAGTGCTGCTATACAACGGAATAGAAGAATTGGCGCTCTCTTCCATCTTTGATTCTTACTCGGATACCGGAACGACGAATGTATTGACCATTTCCCAATCAGAGCGGCCAGTGGTTACTGCACACAATCTCATACTTCTGGCTAGGTATCAAATGCCGAATGCACCGAAGCTCGATAAAATGATCGTACCCGGGGCTGATGCCAAAACAATTGCAGCTAAGGATATTCAGCAATGGCAGGAAGCTGGGCGAAGCGAGAATGCACTGCTCATACATGAAAACTCACTAGATAGATTTGTATTCGAGGCACCGATTGAGGATCTGTCAAAGCAAGAGGACATTTTAAGTGCAGAGCACGCTGTGAAGCGATTAGAATATCGAGCCAACCAAATTATGCTTGAAGGCAAACCGTTTTCTTTAGAGACTTATGGGAATCTGATTCTGTTAACCATTATCTCCTTGCTGGTAGCGCGCTTCATTGACAAACGGTTCATGACGAAAAAGATAAAGCATCTTCCGTACAGGTGATAGCAAGGGATTCGTTCATGATGCGTTCATCATTACCATTTTTCTTTAGATTGTTAAAGTTTATATCAAAAAGGAGCTGTACTCTTGTCTCACATAGGAAGGGCCAGGATGACTCATCATCCATATGTGTATCTATTCGTGTGCTTTACTTTCCTCTTAACCTTGGCAGATGCCACTTCCATTCTATTCTTGCCGCTCTATTTATCCAGTGTGCTGAAAATGGAGCCCATCCACATCGGTGTACTTTCTGGGATCGTACCATTGGCTGCAACATTGGGCGGATTTTTGGCGGGATCGCTTTCGGATGTTTTAGGCAGAAAGCCAGTTCTCATACTGTCTATGTTTGCCTATTCCGTCTTTATGATAGGCTTCGCATTGAGTAAGGAACCCGTTTTGTTGTTTCTATTTGTTTTTCTCAAAGGTTTTTTCTCCGGCTTTTTTAGCCCAGTCTCAAAAGCACTAATGGCAGATGTAACGCCGTCGGAATATCGCTTGAAAGTTTTTTCACTGCGTTACCTGGTTGTGAATATTGCCTATGCGTTGGGACCATTGATTGGGCTCTTGGCGGATATAGGAGGATCGATTGAATCCTTTTATGTCGCGGCAGCAGTCTACTGTATTTTAGGAGTCGGACTTCTCGTTTTGATAAAACAGGATACCCGCCATCCAGCCTCCTACAACCAATCCGATAAGTCCTCTATCGTAATTGCGTGCAAAGTGATTTATAGAGACGCTCCATTGCTTCTTTTCATAATAGGGGGAATTTTAAGCACGGTTGTTCATGGTCAATGGTCTGTTCCACTTATGCAGTATTTAGGCCTACAGGTAAATGAACCTGCGAAGTTATTTGCAATCATTGTCGGTGTCAATTCGATTTGTGTAATCGTGTTTCAAATTCCAGTGACGAGGATTGCTCAAAAATTTCAACCTATTGTGTCCGTTTTTATGGGCAGCAGCATTTTTGCCTTAGGGATGCTTGGTTTTGCTTTTGCAAATGAGTGGTGGCACTTTGTTGTGTCCATGGTTGTTTTTACCATGGGGGAAGTACTAGTTATCCCTGCGGAATACCAGTTGTTGGATCAAATCACACCTGCTCATTTTCGTGGAGCGTACTACGGAGCGCAAAGCTTCACTACACTGGGGTCTTTTATTGGTCCTTGGCTAGGTAGTGTGATTCTCACACACTTCTCATCTGGCGGGTTCTTCACATTTGGAACATACGGTCTCATTGCTCTGTTAAGTGTTGTATTTTTCTGGCGAGGCAGTAAGTTGCACGTAAAATTTAACCGTCATCTTGCCTTGTTAAACATGCAGAATCCTTAATCGAGAAACCACGAAACGGGAGGGAATCCTTTGCAGCGAGCTGTTGGAGAAATGAATCTGTCATTTGATAAACTGGTTAACTTTAGGGACATGGGAGGCTTGAAAACGGAAGATGGAAGAAGTTTGAAAACCGGAGTTCTTTACCGCTCTGACGATCTATCCCGGATGACAGAAAATGATTTGAAAAAGCTGGATGAATGTCGAATAAAAGTCATATGTGACCTCCGTTCTCCAAAAGAGCACAAATCAAAACAATCACGTCTATTACCACACGGACGATTTAAGGTTATGAATATGCCACTTCATCTGGAGGGAACACAAGCCAGTAAACGACAAATCATAGACTTCTTTTTTGGGAGGGCAGGAGCAGAAAATTTCAAGAAGTTTAGTAGAGCCTATTATCATTATATGGCAGTAGAGAGTACTCTACAGATAAAGAAAATCATAGACTTACTCGCTCAAGAGCAAAATCTTCCTGCCTTAATTCATTGTACGGCGGGTAAGGACCGTACCGGTTTTATTTCGGCATTAATCCAATTGATCGCGGGAGTTCCTTATCCCATTGTTGTGCAAGAATATCTAGTAACCAATGATTTATACAAATCACGCTTGGAGAAATTGAGTAAAGCGATGTCATGGTTGACTTTATTCCAGGTAAAGCCAGCGCGAATAAAACTCATATTGATGGCTAACAAGGAGTGCTTGGATGAAGTGTTCAGTGACATAATTCAAAAGTACGGTTCGATTGACATGTACCTGATTCGAGCATGTGGGATCGAACAAGGTACCTTGCGAAAATTGAAAGAATTGATTCTTGATTAAAGCATATTTTCCGGTGGAGGAATACGAATTGAAGAAGGGATTCATGCGTTTTGTTCTATATCTGTCTCTATTTCTTTTATTTGTGGGGGGTGTTGGTGCATTTGGTGCTGTTCGCTCAAGAGCCGATTGGATATCTGTTCGTAACATATCAAGCCCTTCTTTTCAGGGAGTAAAAATACCAAAGTATGATCCCACTAAACCGACAGTTGCAGTCGTATTGGGAAATCCAATTACAGAGGTATTTGATTTTCTTGTTCCTTACGAAATGTTTGCAATGACGGACGAATTTAATGTGTATGCTGTGGCACCAGAAAATAAGGTCGCGGCTTTAACCGGTGGTTTGGATCTCATTCCACACTTTTCATTTGAAGAAATGGATGGGTTACTTGGAAAGAGTCCTGATCTTATTGTGGTCCCTTATATGCCTATGGACGATGAAGGGAAGTACCGTCCTGTTCGACAGTGGATACAAAAACATGGGAAAACCAAGATATTAAGTATCTGTTCTGGATCAAGCAATCTTGCCGATGCAGGGTTATTAAAAGGGAAAACATCCACCATCCACTGGCGTATCGTTAACCAGGTTACCAAAACATATCCTGATACCAATTGGATGAGGGACCAGAGGTTCGTCCAGGCAGGAAATATTACATCCTCAGCAGGTCTCACATCGGGTATCGATGCTGTTCTCTATGTTATTTCGCAACAGTTAGGAGAGTCTGCTGCTGTCAAAATAGCGAAAGAGATGCATTACCCTTCTTATCACTATGTGAACAATCCTAAAGTAGAGCCTTATTATATTGATAAAACTGAGGCAATTTATTATATGAATCTGGCCTTTCAGTTTCAAAAAAAGCAAGTAGGTGTTCTTCTTTATGAAGGAATGGAAGAAAGTGCACTGGCTTCCATTTTTGACACGTATTCGCCATTAGGTACGGCAAAGGTTTTTACGATTTCAAATTCGGAAGGCGTTATCACGACAAAACACGATTTAAATCTCGTAGCTAGGTATCAAGTATCGAATGCTCCCAAAATTAAGCGATTATTAGTGCCAGGCACAGAGGCACCCACGTTGTCAACGTACGCTAGTCAATCATGGAACGAACAAGATCGTGGAGTGCAACCTGAATACATCCATAGCCACAAGCCAGACAGGTTTGTATTTGACGCGACGCTGGAAGATTTAGCGAAGCAAGAGGACCTTCTTACAGCGAAATGGGCCGCCAAACGATTAGAATATCGGCCTGATCATTTAGAGCTGGAGGGTGAACTATTTGCCTGGGAAGCTTTTATCACCGCGCTTATGCTTGGTGTTGGGGCTTTGTTGACAGGCTACCTGATTGATAGACGTTTTCTTTCAAAATGGGTTTAATAACTGATTGAAGGATAAGACCGTATCCCCCGCATTATACATGGGGATACGGTCTGTTTTCATGATTGCAAAGGGAAGCAGCATCCGCTGTTCATAGTACGTTCATATTGGTGGATTATAGTGAAATGCATGGAAGGCATATGGATTTAATAAGGAGGAAATTTCTTTGAAAAGGTTTTTACTACGTTTGGCTGTTTATCTAGGTATACTCGTGTTTATCGTTGGAGGAGGTGGGGTAATCGGTTTTCTTGGTGAGCAGAAGGCGTATTGGTACTCCTTACGCAATGAACCGATCCCCAAAATAAACCAGGTAGAAATACCTGATTATAATCCGAACAAACCGACTGCCGCAGTTCTTTTGGGGAGTCCAACCACAGAAGTATTTGATTTTTTGGTTCCCTATCAAATGTTAGCGATGACTAAAGCTTATAATGTGTTCGCCATTGCTCCTGACAAAAATGTTACCTCGTTAACAGGTGGTCTTGATTTGTTGCCACATTATTCTTTTGAAGAATTGGATCAATTGTTAGGTAAAAGTCCAGATCTCATTGTGATCCCATACATGCCCTTAGAAAACCAGGAAAAATATAAACCTGTACGTGAATGGATCCAAAAACATTCGGACACGTTCATTCTGAGTATATGTGGAGGAGCTGTCAATGCGGCAGATGCGGGATTATTAACAGGAAAATCTTCAACTGTGCATTGGCAATTCTTTGATCAAATTAAAAAGTCATTCTCGGAAACAAACTGGATTAGGGACCAGCGATATGTAGTGGGTGGAGAGAAAATAGTATCCTCGGCAGGTCTCACATCAGGAATCGATGCTACCCTCTATGTCATTTCCCAGCAGCTGGGCAAATCAATGGCCGAAAAAATTGCGGCCGACATGAATTACCCTACCTACCACTTTGTGAATAATCCTAAGGTTGATCCATATTACCTGGATAGGAGCGAAATAATTTACCTGTTTAATCAAGCTTTTCAGTGGAACCAGACACAGACAGGCGTATTGTTATACAATGGTATGGATGATGGCGAGTTATCCGCGATATATGATACGTATGCGGCTTCAGGAACGACGAAAGTCATTTCTATATCGAGCAATGAGCAACCGATAGTCACAAAATATCATCTGAACCTGATTTCTAAATATCAAATTCAGAATGCTCCTCAGTTAGATCGCCTCATTGTTCCAGGCACCGAGGCAAGAATATTGGGAGCCGAGGAAGTAGAAGCATGGATTGCAAGCGGAAAGAGCGTTAAGCCTGAATTCTTGCATAGCGAATCTACGAAGAGATTTATGTTTGATGCACCACTTGAAGATTTAGCTAAACAGGAGGATAAGCTGACTGCAAAATTTGGAGCAAAGCGCTTGGAGTATCGTGCAGACTATTTGCAGCTAGAGGGTAATCCATTCTCAATTGAAGCCTTTGGAGTACCACTATTTCTAGCCACTATCAGTTTGCTGTTTGCATACTTTATTGATAGACGTTTTTTAGTAAAGGAATCAACGAAATGATTATCGAACAAAACCAAAGGACAATCACGATTCAACTGAAGGTTTGGTAATCGAAGCGATGTGTGCAGGACGCAGATTCAAGCATTTACTCGCAGGGTGGGGAGAAATCCCCCGCCTCTTTTTGTTAGGAAGGGAAGCAATAGCAGGAATTATAGAAGTTCTTTGCGAAAAAGAAAAGACAACTGACAATTCGCTCGTATTGGCAGTGTATCATCTACTTTCTGGAAGGCGAGGGCATGTATATGAAACCGAAAGTGATTATTTATAAAAAAGTGGAACCAAGTGTACTCGAGTATGTCCAGGAAGCCTGTGAAGTCGTCTATTTTGAGCAGCTTCATGCCGATAATATGCAGGCGTTCTACGAAGAATTAAAAGAGGCAAAGGGACTGTTAGGAACGGGTCTGAAGGTAAACGACGAGCTTCTGGAAAAGGCACCGAACCTGCAAATCGTCAGTAATGTGGGCGTGGGATACGACAATCTGGATGTACCTGCGCTCACAAGACACGGTGTAATGGCAACAAACACGCCCAATGTGCTGAATGAAACAGTGGCAGACACCATGATTGGTCTGATGCTCGCGACTGCACGGCGCATTCCAGAGCTGGATCACATGATCAAGTCTGGCAATTGGACGTCGCATATCACGCCTGAGTATTACGGGGTGGACATGCACCACAAGACGCTTGGGATCATCGGGATGGGGCGCATTGGCGCTGCTATCGCAAAACGTGCCCATTTTGGCTTTGGGATGAATATCTTGTACCACAATCGATCCCGGAATGAAGAGGTTGAGAAAACCTATCAGGCAACGTATTGCAGCCTCGAAGAGCTTTGTCGGGAGGCGGATTTCATCTGTTTGATGGTTCCGTTGAGTGCAGAAACGACCAAGCTGATCGGGGAAAAAGAGTTCCGCTTGATGAAGAAGTCGGCCATTTTTGTGAATGGCTCACGCGGCGCCACGGTAGATGAGGAGGCACTGGTTTCGGCCTTGCAAGAAGGAGAGATTTTGGCAGCGGGGCTGGATGTCTTTGTCCAAGAGCCAATAGACCCGAAGCATCCACTCTTGTCTATGCCGAATGTGGTCACTCTGCCACATATCGGATCGGCTACATGGGAAACGAGACAGGCGATGGTGCAATTCGCGGCAGAGAACTTTGTTCAAGGAATTCTTGGCAATCGACCACCTGCGCTGATAAATCCGGAAGTGCTGGAAATCGAAAAATAAACAGCTACGACAAAAGACAACGGACGACGTTGTCTTTTCCTTTTTAGAAGCCAGGAATGCTTGGGTAGAAAACCTTCTGGAAAGAAATCTCCCCATATCGAAACGTCTGGACATTAGAAAAGCAGAAAGACGTGACCGGGTTGTTGAGCCTTCCTTGCGATCAGGAATACCGGTACACGTCTTCTGTTTACCACGATATGAGTAAAGTCTTATCGCTAAGCGTTTGCTAGGGCAATGAATGTAGGATGTACTCCTGCTCTACCGAATGATGCAGTTCGAACGCTATACTTTGAAGACATTCACGGTGTCGCGCAGCTCCTGTGCCATCTGATTCAAACGCTGTGCCGATTCAGAGATCGCTTGCAGGGAAGAGAACTGTTCTTCCGATGCGGCAGCGACATCCGTTATCTGGTCCGCGGATGTCTGGGAAATGGAAGCGAGCTGCGTTACCGTTGCGGAAACCTGCTGAGAGCTTGCAGACATTTGCTCCGAGACAGCAGAAACGTCCTCGACCTGCTCCGCAACTTGCTGGGTAGCATTCAGGATATGCTGGAAGGCATCTCCCGCATTTTTCGCAACCTGGATCCCCGTTTCCACTTCTTTCGTACCTTGCTTCATGCTTTGTACGGCTTTGCCCATTTCCTGCTGAATTTCTTCGATCAGGAGAGTGATTTGAGCGGTCGATTTGGAGGACTGTTCGGCAAGCTTGCGAACCTCGTCTGCCACAACCGCGAATCCTTTCCCGTGTTCACCTGCACGTGCCGCCTCGATCGCCGCATTCAAAGCCAGCAGATTGGTTTGGGAGGCAATCTCCGTGATGACATCGACGATATGACCGATCTCTTTCGAACTGCTCTCGAGTGAGCTGAGAGCGGATGCCGAGATTTGAACAGAACGGCTGATCGAATCCATCTGGTCAATGACCATTTGCACGGAATCTGTTCCTTTTTCCGCTTCCTTCGACATGTCGAGGGAGGATTCTGCAACGGAGGAGGTAGATTCCGCAATCCGCTGAATGCCTGTGGCCATCTCTGTCATGGCGCGAGCATTCTCGTTTGCAGAGAGGGAGGTAGCATCTGTACCTGCCTTCAAGTCCTGGATGGTTTCGGTCACTTGCTGCAAGGTAGCCGTATTCTGAGCCGCTCCTTCTGCCAGCTCATGGGCCGATGTCGCAGCGTGCTCTGCATGTTTTTGGACGTTTTCGATAATCGTGCGCCAATGACTGATCAAGCCGTTTACTTTCTCCGCGACTAGGCCCAGCTCATCGTTTTGTTTCACTTGGATGGAGACATCCAGGTGTCCTTCATTCATTTTTCCGATTACCTGTACCAGATCTTTCAGCGGAGACAAGAATTTACGCAGGAAGCCGTATTGTAAGAGGAAAACGATAATGAAGGATGCTAGGAAGCCAATTCCCAACCATTGAAAGAGCTCTTGCTTGCCTCGATCCACGATATTGGCATTCGTATCAACGCCAAAAATCGCGATGATATTTCCGTTTTCATCCATCAGCGGCTGCAGGATCGTGACCCACGTGCCGTACACGTCACTGTAGATTCCTGTATTCACTGCCTCTTTGCTCTGCATCAGCTTCTCAGCGGCAACTACCCATTGAGGTGCTTGCTCGAAGTCATCACCTGCTTTGAAGCCAGCTTCATACACATGCGTAGGCAGTGCGATTGTGAGGTTGGTATTGCCGTTTTTCAGCTCTGCACCAAAGACGTACGCTTGGGCAATGTTTGGATTTTCTTTGGACATCCGGTCGAGCTGGGCCGTTAGTTTTACTTGAACTGGGTCTTTTGGATCATGTTGTGTAAGAGCACTCTTGATGTCCGCAATGTCAATCTCTCCCTTTGCGTAAGCAGCGAATCCTCGTGCCTGCTCATCCAGGTTTTGCTGAAGGATTGTATCCTGAACAACAAAGCTGGCGACCCCCAACATCAAGCCCATCAAGAGAATCGTCAAGCAGGAGAGCACCAGATTCTTACCGAAGAATGAGACCTGCATCTTCTTGCGTGGCATTTTTTTCAACTCCTTTTTCTATTTTGTGGGAAAAACGCTCCGTTTATTGAATTGCAAGAATCATGCCATTATTTGGGTGATTTTTTTGTCGATTTATATTATTATTTGTCAAATAAGGACGAGAATAGGACGATAATAGGAATAGAGACAAAAGAGCAGGTTCTGAGGAATCAAGTGGAGGAAGAAGGAGTGTTTCCAATCAAAGGAAAGAAAAAAGTAGCCATTATTGCAGGATCTAGTAAAACTGCTGAGGCGATCACAGACCAGTTGATTGCCCTATTTGGTGCCTTTATAGAATTCTATGGTTTCTCGCAAAAGTCTTGGAACAACGATAGTAATTACGACATGGTTCTCATCAGTACGCAAACGATCTTTACACGCGAGCTCGCACCCAAAATTAAACCGGGCACAGTAATCTTGATCATTCGGCGAACCTTATTGCGAACTAGCTGGGAAAAGGTGATGTCGATTCCTGTAGGGTCGAAGCTTCTCATGGTCAACGACGAGAAGGATTCTGCGGAAGAAACGATCGCCCTTTTGAGGGAGCTGGGAGCAGGTCATATCGAGCTTTTCCCATATTATCCGGAAATCCAAAATTGTCCGCCGTATCCTTCTGCGATTACACCAGGAGAAGGGCAGCTTGTACCAGACGGTGTCACCCGCGTGATTGATATCGGAGAGAGGGTCATCGATGTCAGCACACTCGTCGACATCCTGACACAGCTTAATCTCTTGCATAGTGACGCCCGAGATATGTTGTCTGTTTATTCTGAATCTATCATTACGAGGAGCCAAGGGATTCAGATCACGATGCAAGGCTTGATTCATACGAAGCTGCTGCTGCAGCAAACGCTTGACATGGTACAGGATGGCGTCATCGCTTATGATATGAACGGAAAGATTACGTTTTTTAATTCCGCGGCGCAAGCCCTGTTCGATTGTACGGTTCAGGAGGCCATCCAACTGACGGTAAACAGCTTGTTTGCGCGGGTCAAAATCGATTTGGATGCGCTGACAGAAGAGTTCAGCGAAGCCCTTTTGCAAATTAAAAAACACAAGGTTCTCGCAAGCAGACAGATTATCGAGGAAAATGGCCACTCGACAGGCGGGGTCCTGACCTTAAAAGCGGCACGCCACGTAGAAGAGCAGGAGCTGAAGCTGCGGCTGCATGCAAAAGGACATCATGCCAAATACTCTTTTTACGATCTAGTTACAACCTCGAGTCGTATGAAAAAAGTAGTAGAGCAAGCAGAAAAAATGGCTAACAGTGACCTTGCGGTGCTGATTCTCGGGGAGAGCGGAACAGGCAAGGAATTGTTTGCCCATGCGATTCATCAGGCTTCTACCCGATCCTCGTATCCGTTCGTTGCCGTCAACTGCAGCTCGTTGCCGGATAACTTGCTGGAGAGTGAGCTGTTTGGCTATGAAGAAGGAGCTTTTACAGGGGCGCGCAAAGGGGGCAAGCCTGGGCTGTTTGAGCAAGCACACAAAGGGACGATCTTCTTGGATGAGATTGGGGACATTTCTCCGAATATGCAGAGCCGGCTTCTGCGTGTCCTGCAGCAAAAGGAAGTATTGAAAGTGGGCGGAACCCGTTTGCTTCCTGTCGATGTTCGAGTGATTGCGGCAACCAACCGCGAATTGTCCAGGATGGTCAACGACGGGGCTTTTCGTGCCGATTTGTACTACCGGTTAAAAGTTCTCCAGCTGCTGATCCCACCTCTTCGTGAACGCAAAGAGGATATTCCGCTGCTGTCTGCTCATTTTTTGCGCAGACGAGGAGCAGACGAACAGTTAGTAGAGCCGCTGCTGGCCTCTTTGTTCAGACATGACTGGCATGGAAATGTGCGTGAGCTGGAAAACGCGATGGAGTACGTTGCCTTCATGAACGATCCCAACCTGTCTGCCAGTGATATACCCGGATTAGACGAGGGGGACGAAAGGGAGTTTGCAGCGATCTCGCCCAATGAGGTACCGCTTCAGCTGTATCACTCTACTCCCGATAACGAGCGATTCATCCTGAACCTGATTTATCAAGCCAAGACAAGCGGAAGGAATGCTGGCAGGCGTTCCTTAGTCGAACAGGCACGTCAAAATGGTGTGGTGATTCATGAAACAAAGGTCAGGAGCATCATCGAAAAGCTGCGGAGCGAGGGATTAATCGAAGTGAGCACAGGGCGCGGAGGCATTGCCTTGACGGAGAGAGGATATCATCTGTGCTGCGGCAATACGGAAAAGGGTAAATCGGGAGAAATGGGAGTAACGGGAAGATAATCACCCATTTCTCCCGTTTTCTGTCCATTCTAAATAATTGAAATTGTAGCAGAACATGTTGGCATGGGACTTGCTTAGCTAATGAGTGGCGGCTTACATCGAATAGGAATAAAGAACTAGAGCGAACAGCACAGATCAAAGAAGGATGTGATCGTCATGGAAGATATGCTTGTTCGATTGACTAGCAGCCTGATTCAAATGGAAAACACGACTCCCGAGAGGATCAACTACTCCGTTGAATTCTGTGCGGATTGGCTACAGCGCCATGGTGTTCCTGTCCGTCTCTGGGAGAATCAAGGGCTCAAAATGATTACGGCAACGATCGGTCAAGTGAATGCTGGCAGCACGCTCGTTTTGAATGGCCATCTTGATGTAGTGCCCGGACATCCTGAGAATTTCATCCCGCGAGTGGAAGGTGGAAGGCTATACGGCAGAGGCAGCTATGACATGCTCGGATCGGTAGCCGCGATGATGAATCTGGCAGCAGATCTTGTTCACCAGCCGCCAAACTGTCGCATAATTCTGCAACTTGTCCCGGATGAGGAAAAAGGCGGGGAATTAGGCAGCGGTTTTCTAGTTGAACAAGGGAGCAGAGGTGATTTTGTCATTTGTGGGGAGCCGACCAACCTGGATATAGCCGTTCAGGCAAAAGGTGTCCTGCAGGTCAGAGTCGAGTTTTCTGGTGTTGCTGCTCACGGAAGCAGACCATGGCTCGGGAAGAATGCGATTGTAGCTGCCATGCAAAAGTACAACGAGCTTGCGACCCTTGATTTCATGCAAGAAAGCAGTCGTTTTTTCCCGGTGCCGTCTTTTAATCTAGCAAAGATTGAGGGCGGTGCAGCCTTGAATCAGGTACCGGATCGTTGCTCGCTCTACTTGGACATTCGTTATCTCCCTACACAAAACCCGGCGGATATTCTCGAATCCATTCGGCAGGCTGTTCCAGATGCTCATGTGGAAACGCTCCGGCACGGCTCACCTGTCACTACCAGTGAATTCGATCCTTATGTGCAATCGCTCTACCAATCTACCGCTCATGTCTTCGGCAAGAAAACCGCTTTGTTTGGCCAGGACGGTTCCGCCGATACGCGATTTTTTGCTCAATATGGCATTCCAGCCGTCGAGTTTGGTCCAATAGGTGCGAATCATCACGGACCTGACGAGTACGTAGAAATTGAGTCACTCGTTTACTATCAAAAAATTCTAAAACATTTCATCAAACAATTGGAAGGAAAGGTGAGCACAGATGAAATTGAAAAATAAAGTAGCAATCGTAACAGGAGCAGGGTCGGGGAATGGACGCGCAATCGCCCTTCGCCTTTTCGAAGAAGGTGCTACAGTGGTTGTCGCCGACCTGAACGAAGCAGGTGCGAATGAAACGATTTCCCTAGCCCCTGAAGGCAGTAAAGCGATGGTAGTAAAGGTAGATGTCACTCAAAAGGATCAAGTGGACAACATGGTCGCGCAAACCATTCAAGAATTCGGCAAAGTGGATATCCTCGTCAACAATGCGGGAATCGTTGCCTTTACACCGTTCCTTGAACTGGACGTAGCGGAATGGGACAAAGTGCATGACGTAAACCTGAAAGCTCCATTCCTCTGCTCGCAAGCAGTCGCAAAGGAAATGATCAAAGCGGGGCAAGGCGGACGCATCATTAACATTACTTCCGTGGAAGCGCATCGCGTTGTTTCCAGCAGCGGGCATTGCCAGCCTCATTACAATTCGTCAAAAGGTGGACTGCACATGCTGACGAAAGCCATCGCGCTGGAGCTCTCCTCTCATGGGATTACGTGCAATGCGGTTGCTCCTGGCGTCGTTCAGACTCCGTTCACAGAGAAAGGCTTGGCGATCCCGGAAGTAAAAGAATGGATTTTGGAGCGTCTGCCAGTAGGGCGTATCGGACAACCCCAGGATGTAGCGAATGCCGTTTTGTTCCTTGCTCAGGATGAAGCTTCTTACGTAACGGGCAGCACGCTCGTGGTAGATGGCGGCTGGACGATTCACTAAGCGTCGTCAGATTTCACACAAAAAGGAGTGAGCAGCATGGGGAAGCTTGATCTTTCAGCATTAAAGGATCAGTACCAAAATGGAACGATCGACATGATTACCGTTGCAGGTGTAGATATGCAAGGGAAGCTGTTTGGAAAAAAGGTGCCGGTGCGCTATTTTCTCGATGACGCCGTACACGGAATTCACACTTGCGCCATCAATTTCATCTGGGATGTCAGCTTGAAATACGCAGAGAACTACACGTTTTGCAACTTTGATACGGGGCTGCATGACATCAAGGTCATACCGGATATTTCCACTTTGCGCACATACCCCTGGATTCCGAAAAATGCGGTGGTCATCGGTGATATTTACAATAAAGACGGATCGGAAGTCACGATCGCCCCTCGGAATATCCTGAAAAAGCAGTTGGCAAAAGCAGGGGCACTGGGCTATCGCGCCTATGCGGCATCCGAGATCGAGTTTCATATTTTCAAAGAAACGATAGACTCTGCTAGGGAAAAGAACTTCTCAAATTTGCAGCCGCTTTTCTCTTATCCAGTCGACTATTCGATCTATCGGCTTAATGTGGATGATTGGTTCCTAGGTCAGCTGGCTCGCTATCTGGAAGAAGCCGGTATCCCTGTAGAAGCTCTGAAAGGGGAATGGGGGAACGGCCAAGTCGAGTTGAATGTGCAGTACGCAGAAGCGCTGGAAATGGCAGACCGCACGGCTATTTACAAAAATGGGATCAAAGAGATCGCCGCATTGAACAACCTGATGGTGACATTTATGGCGAAGCACGATACAGAAGCATCAGGCAGCAGCGGACACACGCATATTAGCCTGTGGGACTTACAGGGAAACAATGTTTTCTACGATGCAAACCATCCCTATAAGCTGTCTGACACGGGGCGTTACTTTCTCGGCGGCATGATGGCGCTCGCTCCTGAGTTCATGCTGTTTTATGCGCCGTACATCAATTCGTACAAGCGCCTTGCCAATACGGGGGGAGCGCCGAATACACAGACATGGGGCGAAGATAATCGCACGACCGCTTTCCGCGTAGATGGACAAGGCAAGTCCTGCCGCATCGAAAACCGCATTCCGGGCTCTGACGCCAACCATTATCTCGTTCTCGCTGCTTGCCTGGCTTCAGGACTGTACGGTATCGAGCACAAAATCGACATCGAAGCCCCAACAAAAGGTGATGCTTCCAGTGCTCCTGGAGTGAGACGCTTGCCGGCCAATTTGGCAGAAGCCATCCAAAAGCTTTCGAATAGCAAAATCGCCCGTGAGCTTTTGGGAGATGACGTAGTCGATCATTACCTGACGGCCGCCCAAAATGAATTGAACGACTATTTCCTCGAAGTAACCGACTGGGAGCGGAAAAAGTACTTCGAGTTTATCTAACGCAGGCAAAGCGCTTTTTCGTACGCAATGAAAAGGAGGGAACCGACGATGTTCCAGATACAGCATGACGATCTGAACTATGCCTGGATCCATGGGGAAAAAGTCTTTTTGAAAGAATCGATGGATGTCATCAATCCAGCGACAGGAAAACCGATGGCCCGTGTTCCCCGCGGAGGCAAAGCATTGACCGAGCAGGCGATTGATGCTGCAGCAAAAGCATTTCCAACTTGGTCGAAGCTTCCAGCAGATCAGCGTGCCGGCTACCTGCTGGATTGGGCGGAACGGATTCTGGCTGATCAAGAGCGGTTGGCTTGGCTGCTGTCGACCGAACAAGGAAAGCCGTTAGACGAAGCAAGAGGCGAAATTTATGGAACGACGGTCTATATTCGCTGGTATGCGGAAGAAGGAAAGCGTGCCTACGGGGAGATCATTCCAGCTTCCCGACAAGGACAGCGTCTGATGGTCTTTAAAGAGGCCATCGGTGTGGTTGGACTGATTCCACCTGCCAACTTTCCGAGTGCCATCGTAGCGAACAAGGTCGCACCGGCACTTGCGGCAGGCTGCACGTTTGTACTGAAGCCGGCGGAGCAGACTCCCCTTATCGCGATCGCGTTGCTCGATCATCTGATGGCGACGGGCATTCCCGCAGGCGTCGCCAATGTCGTGACAGGTGTTGCAGAGGAGATCGGAGCCACATTGTCTGCTGATCCGCGCGTGCGCAAAATCGGGTTTACGGGGTCCACAGAGGTGGGCAAAATCTTGATGCGCCAAGCGGCTGACAATGTGAAGCGTCTCACGCTGGAGCTGGGTGGAAATGCACCGGTCGTCGTCTTTCCGGATGCCAATCTCGAGAAGGCTGTCGATGCCATCATGGGCAACAAGTTTGAGAACTGCGGGCAGGTCTGCAACGGGATCAATTTGATCTACGCACATGAATCAATTCGTGCAGAGCTCGTGGAAAAGCTGGCAGAAAAAGTGCGCAGCTTGAAAGTAGGTTTCGGAACAGAAGAAGGCACACAAGTCGGCCCGATGATCGACCCGAACTATCGGGATAAAGTCGAGACGCTGGTGCGCGATGCAGTAGAAAAAGGGGCAAAGCTCGTCGTCGGAGGCAACCGCGTATCGGATGAAGGTCTGCAAGACGGGTATTTCTACGCACCAACCTTGCTGGATGAAGTGACAGCTGACATGGAGCTGACCAAACGGGAAATTTTTGGTCCGGTAGCACCGGTGCTGTCCTTTACCGATGAAGCTGAAGTTTTGGCGCGATGCAACAATACGCCTTATGGTTTGGCTGCCTATGTATTTACAAAAGACGCTGCCCGGATGTTCCGGATGATTGATGGTCTGGAGGTAGGAAATCTGGCCATTAACGGAACATCCCTCGCCAATCCTCAGTCGCCATTCGGTGGTGTAAAGGAAAGTGGGATCGGCAGAGTAGGCGGTCACCAAGGACTTGAGGAATATATGGAGCTGAAGTACGTGGCGTTAACGCTCGAGTAACGCCACCGCTTCGGTGGTCTTTGCTTCGAAAAAATCAAAGAATGAGGTGTGCGTATGTCAAATGCCGCTGCAGAAGTGCAATCACCCGAGACCGGCACGAACCTTGGATACAAACAGGAGCTGAAGCGAGCTCTTACTTTCAAGGATCTTGTCATCTACGGTTTGATCACGATGCTTCCGATCGCCCCGATTCAAGTGTATGGAATGATTGCGCATGAAACATTTGGAATGGTTCCAATCGTTTATCTGGTAGGCGTCATCGCGATGGTCTTTACGGCACTCAGCTACAGCAAAATGAGCCAGGAGTTTCCCATCGCAGGTTCTGTCTATTCGTATGTACAGCGCGGATTGAACCCCCATGTCGGGTTTGTCACAGGCTGGCTGATCGCCGTCGATTATTTAATGGCTCCTGCTTTGCTGACCGCATTTTCTGCGTTGTGGCTAAACAGCATTTTTCCTGCTATTCCTACGCCTCTTATCGTTTTGGTATTTTTGGCCATTAATACATTTGTTACGGCACGAGGAATAACACTGACAGCCACAACGAACAAGATTTTTCTCTTTTTTGAGATTGCCATCCTTCTTGCTTTTATGGTTCTTGCGATCAAATTCGTGTTTATTGATGGTCACGGAGCAGGAGGCTTCTCCCTGGCACCTTTGTTCCAAGCCGACAAGATTGACCTCGGGTTTATCGCGAGTGCAGCTTCGATCGCGGTTCTGGGCTTCCTAGGCTTCGACGTTATTTCTACCCTGTCTGAAGAAGTGAAAAATCCCGGCAGAACGGTTGGACGAGCTACCGTGTCCACCCTTGTGCTGATCGGTGTGATTTTTATGTCGCAAACCTATCTGGCTGCGCTGGCACATCCCGATTACACCAACCTTGACCCGGATATGGCTTACTTCGATATCGCACGTGAAGTTGGGGGAGCGTTCCTGTACTACGCATTCATCCTGATTGCCGTTGCCGCAGTGGGGATTGCAAACGCTTTGGCGATTCAATCTGCCATCTCCCGCATTATCTACTCGATGAGCCGCGACAAGCTGCTCCCGATGTCAGGCTTCTTGGGGAAAATTCACCCGAAATACAAAACACCGTTCAATGCTACCATTTTTGTCGGGACGGCTTCGTTTTTCATTGCGATGTTCATGCCGATTGAAACGATCATTCAGCTGGTCAACTTCGGTGCGCTGACTTCCTTTATGGTTCTGAATCTATCCGTTTTTGCTTACTTCTTCGTGAAGAAAAGAAAGAGAGACATGAAAGGCTTCATCAACTACTGCTTGCTCCCATGGCTCGGATTCCTTGTCATCGGATTTGTTTGGTGGGGCTTTGACTGGAAAACTTTTGCGGTAGGAACAAGCTGGATGATTGTAGGAGTAATTCTGCTTGCATTCAAAACAAAAGGATTTAGAGAGCTTCCGCCAACAATGCGAGATCTGTAGACACATGGGTGCAACGAAAAAAGACAACGACTGCAGGGTTACTACCACGCCCTGCATGCCGTTGTCTTTTCTTTTTGGTTAGGCACTAAATGTACGTGCTTGTTGGGTGCTTCGGTAGCGGATGACCATCACGATCGCACCGAGCAGCACGAGAGCGAGTAAGAAGAAAAGGCTTTGGAACGCAAGCTGTACAGGAAGATTCTTTTCCCAGCTGAGCAGCAATCCGCAAAGGGCAACGGCAAAGGAGCCGCCGAGAAATTGCGACAGCTGCAAGAGTCCCATCCCTGCGCCTATCATTTCCTTCGGCAGGATTTGTGAAACCTCATTGGAGAGGGTAGAGGTAATAGTGGAAAGAGAAGGCGCAAACAGTACATAAGCGAGTAAAATGACAATAGGTGATTGTGGTAGAAGTACCGCAGTCAGTAGAATGGAAAGAAAAAGAAAAAAATGGGCGCCGAGCAAAAAACGAAAATTTCCATACTTGTCAATCAAGCGTCCAATGAACGGGATGACGATACTGGACAATATCGCTCCAGGAAAAATCGTGAGTCCAATGGCTGCAGCGCTTTGATGGAAAACCTGCGCGAGTACCAAGGGCATCAAAAACAGGTTGGACATATTCAAGATGAATGCACAAAAGCCGATGATGACAAGCTTTCGATAGCCTGCATGCGAGAGTAAGGAAGGATGAATGAAAGGCTTTTCTTTTTGGCGCAGGTGGCGGATATTCGCGACAATCGCAGCGATCCCTATCAACAAAAAGAACAAAGACAGCTGAGTCAAGGCGATCAACAAGCTTGCCGTAGCAACGATAGTCAAAAGAGCACCCGCGAAATCAAATTGCAGCCCTGTAGATGTCTCCTTGGGCAGAAGCTTCCACAGAACGGGAATCAAAACGAAGACCAGGCAGATGATTAAAAACAGTCCATGAAAGCCCATTACCTGCGTGAGGACGCCACCTATGACTGGACCTAAGCCGAAAGCCAAAATGCTGCCCGATGCCAGAACCGTGATGGCCCTGCCCCTCCGCTCTGCGGGTATGTAGCGGCTGGCCAAAATCATCCCGAGTCCGGGGACAGCCCCAGCGCCACAGGCTTGCAGGAGGCGCGCGAGCAGAATCAGGAAAAAACTGTCCGCCATGTAACCGATAATAGAAGAAACACCAAGGATGGAAAGGCCAGTAGTGAGCAGGCTGCGGATCGGGAGACTGTCGGAGAGTCTGCTGAAAATGATCGTGGAAAGAGCGAAGACGATGGAGTACCCGGAAACGATCCAGGAGCCGAGCCCGGCATCGATATGCAAAGCCGTAATGATACTGGGCAAAGAAACGTTGAACATCGTCGTATTCATTAAAACGAGGAATGATCCGATAGCCCAAATGGGGATCGTGATTCTATCGTTCATAGGACACCGCCTTCTTCTCCCATATTGTAGACTTGCTTCTCATCGTGATCGAAAGGAGTGTTACTGACTTGCTGAAAGGAATCAAAGCTAGTGTTCTAGATCTCTCCCCTATCTATCAAGAAGTCGCCCCCCATGCTGCCCTGCAGCAATCGGTAGTGCTCGCGCAAACCGCAGAAGCACTGGGCTATTCGCGATACTGGGTCTCTGAGCATCATGACATGCCACAATTTGCCTCGTCAACTCCAGAAGTGCTGCTCGCGCACATCGGAGCAAAGACAAGTCGTATCCGAATAGGCTCAGGAGCGGTACTGCTCCCCAATTACCGCCCGTATAAAGTCGGAGAAGCCTTTGCCCTGTTGGCAACGCTGTACCCGGGAAGGATCGATCTAGGAATAGGACGTGCGCCTGGAGGGTCCGCTCATGCCTCCTTGGCCATTAGTGGCAGCTTTCTCGCGCAAGTGGGGAAGATGGAGGAACTTGTCGGGGACTTGTCCGCTATTTTAGCCAATGAATTTACAGTGGAAGGGCAGCCCGTGATCGCACGGCCTATTCCGCCTGCTCCTGCACAGCTATGGATGCTCGGCACCAATCGCAAAAGTGCAGAGCTTGCTGCAAAATTCGGGTCTGGCTACGTGTTTGGCCACTTTATGAGTGAGCAGCCTGGGGAAGAGGCCATTGCGCATTACCGCGAACAGTTTCAAGCCACTCGTCATCATGAGAAGCCGCAAGTTATTTTGGCTGTCAGTGTGTATTGCGCGGCAACCGAGGAAGAGGCATCCAGAATGATCTGTGAAAAAAAGGAAGGGAGCCGTTCCACTAAAATGATTATAGGCACATCGAAACAGCTGGCGCCCATTTTGGATGAGCTCGTATCGAAATTTCGTGCAGATGAACTCATGATCATCACGGATGTTCCCGATTATCAAAAGCGGCTGGGATCTTACAAGCGGCTGGCGCATTTGGTTTTATCCTTGGGAAGTATTGTGTAAATCAGAACATCTTTACCAAAAAAATATGGTTGAAAATCTCATGGACTTTTGCGCAACTCTCGGTTACTATAGCGTAGCAAAGAGTTGAATGTAACGGGCGAAAGAAGGATAGACCATGATTCGATCATACTTGCTGTTGCTGTTTTGTGTTACGCTGTGGGGGAGCAATTTTGTATTCGGCAGCATGCTGGTCAAAGAATTTCCTCCCCTGTTTTTGGCAGATGTTCGACTGATGTTTACGTCACTGTTTTTACTCTGTTATGCGTGGATCACAAAGAAATTCGTGAAAATCAAGCCGAGAGAGTGGGGACTATTGGTTTTGCTTGGTCTGATTGGGACGTTGGCGAATCAGACTGCCTATTTCAATGGCTTGCTTACCACGGATGCAACAACGGCTTCCTTGATCTTATCGATGGCACCCATTGTCACAGCAATTTTGGCCTCTCTGTTTTTGAAGGAACAGTTTACCAATCGTATGAAGATTGGCTCTGCTCTGGCTCTTCTGGGAACGTTTTGTGTAGTGGGCATCGGTGCAGGACTTACGATCTCCAAAGGTGTCATGCTGATTCTGATTGCGATGGTGACCTTCTCCTCATCCATGATCATCATCCGCAAGCTGACAGAGACGATGCATCCGTTTATCTCGACCGTGTATTCCACTACAGTAGGTACCATTTTTCTCACCCCAGCTGCCTTCCTCACCCTTGATCGGACATCCGTGATCAGCCATGAGTTTTGGGCGTGGGCCATGCTCATTTTGACAGCGATTTTTATGCAGGGGATTTGCGGGTTGGTATGGAATCAGCAGCTCCAGGTAGTAGGCACGGGAAAAGCTGCCATTTTCCTCAATTTGCAGCCGTTTGTAGCCATGCTGGTTGGTTTTCTTCTGCTTGGCTCCCAAGTAACCGCTATTCAAGTAGGGGGATCGCTCTTGATCGTGACCGGGGTTATCGTCGCGACCGTTCGTTCTCGAAAAGCATCGACGAGACAGACAGAGCTGTTGGCAGAACGTACAAAATCCATGTAAGTAGGTAATAGCGCAAGCTCGCAGGAAGTTTTCTTCCTGTACGGGTTTGCGCTTTCTTGATGGAAGCACATTGGGGGAATTTGCAAAAAATACAGACAATTGAAAAGAAGTTGAAGGATAAATTCGATTTTCGTGGAACTGGTTGATTGGAGTGAAACAACGAGAGGGGGATGACAGCGTATGATCTTGGATTATTTGCAAGTACAGTCCGCTTATCAGATGAAAGTAGTTCCTGGACAGAAGAAATGGACGTTTCTCAGCAAAATCTCCGGCTCTGCACAGCTGTGGAGCTGGGGAGAGTCAGGTCCGGTGCAAATCGCCTCTCTGCCTGATCGAGTTGTGGAGTATGAGCATTCTCCTTGCGGTACGAAAACGATTGTAGGTATGGACTGCAAAGGGGATGAACGCCAGCAGCTTTACCTGCTGAACGGCCAGGGAGAGGTGGTTGCTTCACTCACGAACTCACCTGAGCATTTTCATTATTTCGGTGGCTGGTCTCCAAATGGGGAAAAGATTGTTTGGTCCAGTAACCGGCGTCATCCACGATGCTTTGATTTGTTTGTGCAGGATGTAGCAAGCGGAGTGATCGAGGAAGTCTTCGCCTATGACGGCCGATGCGTCCCGATTGGCTGGCTGCCAGATGGGGGGCAGATCGTCTTTAGCGTGCAGGAAACGAATATCGACAACGCACTGTACCTCTTGGACGTGCAAACGAAAACAGCATCGAGATTGCCGATTTGCAGTGTCCCTGCGCGATTCCAGTCCTTGAAAATGACTGCGGACGGAAACGGGGGGTATCTTGTCACAGATCGCGGCGAAGATACGATGGGCTTGTACCGGTTTACCTTTGATAGCCCCGAGTTAGAGCGCCTTGTCCACATTCCCGGCTGGGATATAGAAGAAATCGTCCTGTCAAAGGATGAGCAGCAGATTGCATTCACGACAAACGAAGGCGGCATCTCATCCTTATCGTTATATTCCGTACCAGAACGTACATACGAGAAGGTCGAAGGGACTCCCTTTGGCGTGATCCAGTCACTTGCCTGGCTGTCGGATGAGCAACTGACATTTACGTTGAAAAGCCCTACGATGCCAGGAGACATCTGGACCTACACGCTTGCAGCAAAAGCATACGAGCAGATTACAACGATTGGCAGGTCCGAGGCGATTGAGCAGACGCTCGTGACACCGGAACTGAAAACCTTTCGCTCCTTTGACGGCTTGGAAGTACCTTACTTCTTCTATTCCAAAGGACAGGCACGGAATAAACCGGTTGTCATTCACGTGCACGGTGGGCCGGAGAGTCAGATACGCGCCGAATACCATCCCGTTTTTCAATATCTGGCGAATCAAGGCTTCATCGTCGTGGCACCAAACGTGCGTGGCAGCATGGGGTATGGCCGTACCTATGTGCAGCTGGATGACAAGCGGAAGCGGATGGACTCTGTAGCGGATCTTGCCTGGCTGGCAAAGGACCTGTCCAATCAAGAAGAAGTGAATGGGCACGCAATCGGTATCATGGGACGCAGCTATGGTGGCTTCATGGTACTGGCGGCATTAACCCATTATCCGGATCTATGGGCAGCTGGCGTCGATATTGTAGGAATCTCACACTTCCGGACCTTCCTCGAAAACACGGGGGAGTGGAGACGCAAATTGCGGGAAGCAGAGTACGGTTCGCTCGCAGAAGACAGCGAGTTTTTTGAAGAAATCGCTCCGCTCAATCATTCCGCTCGAATCAACGTCCCCTTGCTCGTATTTCATGGCCGCAACGATACGCGCGTCCCTGTCAGTGAAGCAGAACAGCTGGTAGCGGACATGAAAGAGAGGGGACAGCTGGTCGATCTTCACATTTTTGAAGATGAAGGCCACATGACTGAGAAACTGGAAAATCATATCACCATGAATCACAAAATATCCGAGTTTTTTCTGCATCACCTGGCGAATTCCCATTCAGAAGAGGAGTGAAGGACGATGGTACAGGACAAACGAGGCATTACGGCGGAAGATTTTTATCGAATTCGGTATGCGAGTGATCCGCAGCTTTCTCCCGATGGAAGGAAAGTCGTGTACGTGCAGTCGATGGTGGATGAAAATCGCGCTTACCAAACGCATCTGTTTCTTCAATCTTTACAAGACCAAACGGTTACAGCGCTCACAACGGGTGAGGTACGTGACTCCTATCCTCGCTGGTCGCCTGATGGCTCCACGATCTGCTTTGTTTCCAAACGTTCGGGAAAATCGCAAATCTGGCTGATCGATGTGAACGGGGGAGAGCCAAGGCAGCTGACAAGATGTAGAACAGGAGCGGGTAATCCAGTGTGGTCACCCGACGGGAAGCGAATCGCTTTTTCATCGACACTTGCGCCGGATGATTCGTTTGCTGACCTGGAAACCGACGAGAAGAAGGAATTGCCGAGAAAAGCGATCGTGGTTAACCGGATGATGTACAAGTCGGATGACGCTGGCTTTGTCTATGATACCAACAAGCAGATTGCTGTGGTAGAAGTGGGAACCGGAGAAATCACACCACTGACGGAAGGGAAGTATCAGCACACTGTAGGGACATGGTCCCCAGACGGCGAGTGGCTGGCGATAACGGCCAACCGCGTGGAGAATACGGATCTGCATCTTGCTCTGGACGTTTATCTTGTACCTGTAGCAGGAGGAGATTGGAAAAAGCTGACCAATAGTGCAGGAACCTTTTCAAACCCTACCTGGTCAGTTGATGGCAAGAAGCTGGCGTATATCGGTAACGAATCTCCCACACGGATGATCGCCACACAAAAGAGCCTTTGGGTGACGGATCTGGAAAAGGGAACACAGACTTGCATCACGGCGAACTGGGATGTTCATGTAGGCGATTGCACGATTGGAGACGTGCGCTCTCCTGGCCATCCAAATCCAGGCGGAGTTTGGA
Source organism: Brevibacillus centrosporus (assembly GCF_046622605.1). Taxonomy (NCBI): domain Bacteria; kingdom Bacillati; phylum Bacillota; class Bacilli; order Caryophanales; family Paenibacillaceae; genus Brevibacillus; species Brevibacillus centrosporus. The sequence continues at coordinate 2,871,085 of NZ_CP176856.1, forward strand.
CGGAAGACGGTCAAGGCCTGTATTTCATCGCGAGTGAGCGAGGCAATTCGGGTCTATATCATACGACATTGGACAGTAAGATTACCCAAGTAGTAGGCGGCGCTCGAAACATTTACGGATTTAGTCTAAATGAACAGAGCCATACCGTCGTACTGGCTGTCAGCGATACGCGTACGCCCGGAGATTTGTATGCGGCGAATTTATCGACAGGTGAGGAAGTTCGTCTGACGGACGTCAATCATGATCTGATGGAAGAGCTGGCGTTGCCTGAGCCAATCGAGCTGGAGTATCAGGGGGAAGATGGCTGGAAGCTTCACGGCTGGCTGTTGAAGCCAGTGGGCTTTCAGCCTGGTGAAAAATACCCGATGGTCCTGCAAATCCACGGGGGCCCACACTCCATGTACGGTAATACGTTCTTCCACGAGTTCCAGCTGCTCGCGGCAAAAGGCTATGCAGTCTTGTATACCAATCCACGGGGGAGCTTGGGCTACGGTGACCAATTTGTCCAAGCGTGCTGCGGAGATTACGGTGGAAACGACTACCTCGATTTGATGAGTGCGGTCAAATTTGCATGCCAGACGTTTGATTTTATCGATACAGAGCGACTAGGTGTTGCAGGCGGCAGCTACGGGGGATTCATGACCAACTGGATCATCGGCCAAACGAATCTGTTCAAAGCGGCGGTTACAGATCGCAGCATTTGCAACTGGCTCAGCTTTTACGGGGTGAGCGATATCGGCTACTATTTCACGGAGGAAGAGATTCAAGGCAATCCTTTTACCAATCCAGAGAAGCTTTGGCAGCACTCCCCGATTCGTCATGTCGCCAAGATGGAAACGCCTCTCCTGATCATGCATGGTGAACAGGACCATCGCTGCCCGATCGAACAGGCAGAGCAGCTGTATATCGCCTTGCAGCATCAGGGAAAGGCACCAGTCAGCTTCATTCGTTTCCCAGGGGCGAGCCACGAGCTATCCCGCAGCGGAGATCCGGAACAGCGTGTTTTGCGCTTGCAATACACAGGAGAATGGTTCGATACGTACCTGCACCAGACGGAAAAAGTAGTGATGGAGTAGAGGCTTTGTTTGCTCTAATCAAAAAAGGAACGTGTATTGCGTTCCTTTTTTGATCATTTAATACCAAGTGTTCCGATGTGTTGACAGCGATTACAAACTTGCAAGATCATAGATGAAAACGTTTTCATAATAGAATTTTTATTCTGAATAAACTGAAAAATATAATTGAATCTATATCTGAATATTCGTATACTCAAAATATGGATTTTTACCAACATATTGAGAGGGGAATCCGAATGCTGAATCATTGGTTTACTCAGATAGAATCGATGTATGAGCAAATGGTCGAATGGAGAAGACATCTGCATCAATACCCTGAACTATCTTTTCAGGAAGTAGAGACACCTAAAATGATTGCAGGCATTCTGGAGAGCTATGGGATTGAGGTGAAGACGCAGGTCGGTGGTAGAGGCGTTGTCGGAACCATTCGTGGAGCGAAGCCTGGAAAGACAATTGCCTTGCGCGCAGACTTTGATGCCCTCCCGATCCCAGATGAAAAAGAAGTTCCGTATAAATCAAAAGTACCTGGTGTGATGCACGCATGCGGACATGATGGACATACGGCAACTTTGCTCGCTGTAGCAAAAGTGTTGAGTGAGAACCGTGACAAGCTGGCAGGTAATGTGGTCCTTTTGCATCAGCACGCGGAAGAACTGAATCCCGGCGGTGCGATCGGAATGATAGAAGACGGTTGCTTAGATGGAGTAGATGTCGTGTTCGGCACCCATCTCACTTCCCAAGCACCCACCGGCACCTATTTGTACGCAAAAGGCTACGCGATGGCTGCAGCAGATGCGTTTGAGATCGTGGTGCAGGGCAAAGGCGGACATGGTGCTTCGCCTCACGAGACAGTCGATGCCGTCGCGATTGGGGCACAGCTTGTGGGTCAGCTGCAATATATCGTGAGCAGGCAAATTAACCCACAAAAGGCCGCTGTTTTGTCGGTAGGCTCCTTCCATGCAGGAAACGCGGGCAACGTCATCGCAGATTCAGCTGTACTCAAAGGAACCGTTCGCTCGTTCGACGAGAATGTCAGAGAGCATATGCAGCGGGAAGTGACCAATATCGTGAATGGAATCAGCCAGGGGCTGCATGCCGATTGCCAATTGAAATACGAATCAGGCTATCCTGCTGTTTTCAATCACGCAGAGGAGACCGACGCGTTCCTCGAAGCGGTCAAAACATTCACCGATGAGAATCAGCTCATAGAAATGACGCCCATCATGGGTAGTGAAGATTTCTCCTACTATTTGCGAGAAAGACCGGGCATGTTCTTTTTTACAGGTGCACGAAATGAAGACACAGGCGCTCATTACCCGCATCATCATCCAAGATTTGATTTTGATGAGCAAGCGATGGTACACGCAGCGAAAGCACTGACCGCACTGGTCTATCATTACGCCGTAGAAAAGGAAACAAAGCCTGTTCCCGAACCGGCAGTCTAATACCGAATAACGATCACTAAGACGGGGGTGTGTGAGGCTTGGAAAAAAACTTTCTCGAAGTAGATAAGCTCCAGACTGCGTTTCAAACCGATAAAGGCGAGGTCATCTCCGTAGAGGAAGTGAGCTTTCAGCTTCGGCCAGGAGAAACGATCGGAATCGTAGGTGAATCTGGCTGCGGGAAGAGCGTGACCTCCCTATCTCTCATGAGACTCTTGGGCCATTCCGGCGTGATTAAAAAGGGGTCTATCACTTTTAACGGGAGAGACCTGACAAAAGCCACAGAAGCGGAAATGCGCAGCATTCGAGGGAACGAGATTTCGATGATTTTCCAGGAGCCTATGACTTCTCTGAATCCTGTCTTTACAGTAGGCAACCAGATGCTAGAGTTGATCAATCTTCACATGAAGCTGCCAGCAAAAGAGGCGAGAGCCTACGCGGTCGAGATGCTGACCAAAGTCGGGATCCCACGTGCATCGGAGATCATCGACGAGTATCCGCACAAGCTATCTGGTGGGATGAGGCAGAGGGTCATGATCGCGATGGCGCTTTCCTGTAAGCCAAAGCTGTTGATTGCAGATGAGCCGACGACGGCCTTGGACGTGACGATTCAGGCACAAATCCTGGAGCTGATGAAAAAGCTCCGAGACGAATCGAATACGGCGATCATGATCATTTCCCATGACTTGGGAGTGATCGCGGAAATGGCGGACAAAGTCATTGTCATGTACGCCGGACAAGTAGTAGAAGAAGCAGACGTGTTTACTTTGTTTGATGACCCCAAGCACCCCTACACAAAAGGTTTGATGGATTCCATTCCCCACTTAGAGCACGACAGCGATCAGAGACTTTTCTCGATTCCAGGTACAGTACCGACGATCCACAACATGCCTAAAGGCTGCCGCTTCCACACAAGATGTCAGTACGCGACCGAAAAATGCGCTCACGAAAAGCCGCCTTTACTTCCGATTCAGCCTGAGAGCGACCACCGGGTTCGCTGCTGGTTACAACAAGATGATCCGCACAGAGCCCCGATCCAACCGAGGACAGAGGTGATCGCATGAGTCTGATAAAATCCGACGAACGAACCCCTTTACTGGAAGTGCAAAACCTGAAAAAGTATTTTCCTATCAAAAAGGGGATTATTTCTCGCACAGTCGGTCAGGTAAAAGCCGTAGACGGTCTGAACCTGACGATTTATGAGGGAGAAACGATCTCTCTTGTGGGCGAATCCGGGTGCGGAAAATCGACCACAGGACGAGCAATCGTTCAGCTGGATCCCCAAACGGAGGGGAAAGTCATTTTCAAAGGCAAGGAGCTTAGTACCTTGTCGTCCATGGAACTGCGAAAAATTCGCACAGACCTCCAAATCATTTTCCAGGACCCTTACTCTTCCTTGAATCCGAGAAAACGAATTGGCGATTTGTTAGCGGAACCGCTGCTCGCCCACAAGCTGACCGATAAAAGCGAGGTTTCGAGAAAGGTCGATGACATTCTGGAAATTGTTGGCCTCTCGAAATTTCACAAAAGCCGCTATCCTCACGAGTTTTCCGGTGGCCAAAGACAGCGGATCGGGATTGCGAGAGCACTGATTTTGCAGCCGAAGCTGATCGTTTGCGATGAACCGGTATCTGCCCTGGACGTTTCCATTCAGGCGCAAGTGCTCAACCTGCTGAAAGATTTGCAGAAGGAATTTCAGCTGACGTACTTGTTCATCGCACACGGTCTTGGTGTCGTCAAGTACATAAGTGACCGCATCGCCGTCATGTACCTTGGCAAAATTGTAGAACTGGCAAAGACGGAGGATATCTTTAAAAATCCGCGGCACCCCTACACGCAGGCACTGCTCCATGCGTACCCCATTCCGAATCCGCATCTGCGAAACAGGGAGCGGATCGTCATGGAGGGGGACGTGCCAAGTCCGGCAAATCCACCAAAAGGCTGCAGCTTTCATGCACGCTGCCCGTTGGCACAAGACATTTGCCGTTCACAGGCTCCAGCACTGCAGGGTGACGAGCATACCGTAGCCTGCCATTTTCCACTAGGCTGACAGAAAGGAGAGGGGATACCTTGTTTCAATACATCGTACGAAGACTTTTAATCGCGGTACCTGTCCTCTTTGGTGTTACCGTCTTTAGCTTTTTCATCGTAAACCTGGCGCCTGGAAACCCGGTTGAAATGTTTGTAAACCCGGATACGACACAAGCTGATATTGAACTGAAAAAAGAAGCGTTGGGACTGAATGATCCGATCTATGTTCAATACGTCCGCTGGCTCGGCAATTTGGTTCAAGGAGATTTCGGTTATTCCTTTTCGACGTACGAGCCGGTACTCAACATGGTGTCTTCCCGGATTGGTCCGACGCTGCTCCTGATGGGAACCGCTTTGTTCGTCGCCTATCTCATTGCCATTCCGATTGGTGTGTTGAGCGCGACGAAGCAGTATTCCTGGTTGGATTATCTATCGACATCGGTCTCTTTTCTAGGCATCTCCATTCCTCACTTCTTTCTTGGGCTCGGTTTTATTTACATCTTCGCCGTCCAGATGCATTCACTGCCAACAGGAGGTATGAATACGCTCGGCAGCGAAGGCGGATTCAGCGATACCTTCAAGCATCTGATCATGCCGGCGATGGTGCTCGCTGCAGGGATTGCGGGAAGGATGGTACGATACGTTCGCTCGAGTATGCTGGACATCCTCGGTCAGGATTATTTGCGTACAGCTCGATCCAAGGGGCTGCGGGAATTCTTTGTTATTAACAAGCACGGATTCCGTAACGCCCTGATTCCGATCATTACGGTAATCGGTATAGACGTGTCTGTCCTGATTGGTGGTGCGGTTGTTACCGAACAGATCTTCCAATGGCCTGGACTCGGACAGCTGACGATTCAATCAATTGGCTCTCGCGACTATCCGACGCTTATGGCGATCAACTTCCTGGCAGCAATTGCCGTACTTTCTTCCAACTTGTTGGCGGATATCTTCTACTCAGTAGCAGATCCACGAATTAAGTACGATTGATGACGAATGTTGGAGGGGAGGGACAGCTATGTCGATGGCAAATGTAAACACGGAAAAGGATATTCCGTTGTCAAATGTTCAAGCCCAACTTGGGGCAGAGGAAAGCTACATGCGTATGATCACCAAGCGCTTCCTCAAGCATAAGCTCGCTGTGCTTGGTTTGATTGTTTTTTGTTTGATTATTCTGTCAGCCGTTTTCGCCCCGTTGATCTCCCCGAGTGATCCATATGAGATTTCTGGGGAATTTGCGGCAGCGCCATCAGGCGAACATATGCTGGGAACCGATCAGGTGGGACGTGATCTTTTGAGTCGTCTGATCTATGCGTCTCGAGTTTCACTCTCTGTAGGGGTTGGCGCCGTTGCGATTTACGTCGTGATCGGAACCGTCTTGGGAGCGATAGCCGGTTACTTTGGGAAATGGGTAGACATGGTGATCATGCGCCTTACAGACGTTTTCATGTCATTCCCTTATCTGATGGTTATTTTGGTTCTCGTCAGTATCATGGGTCCAGACCTTTATAACATCATTATCGTGTTAGGTTTACTCGGATGGCCAGCAATTTGTCGGATTGTCCGAGGGAGTGTCCTTTCTATTAAAGAAATGGACTACGTCAAGGCGGGTGTTGCACTTGGCTACTCCACACCGAAAATTGTCTTTCAGCACATTTTGCCGAACTGCTTGGCTCCCATTCTGGTCAATGCGACCTTTGGGATTGCGCAGGCCATTATCATGGAGGCTTCCCTCAGCTTTTTGGGGATGGGCGTACAGCCGCCGACAGCGAGCTGGGGCAATATGCTGACAGAAGCGCAATCGTTAACGGTGTTGTCATCTCAACCTTGGCTGTGGGTTCCACCGGGTATGATGATCTTGCTCGCTGTTCTCTCTATCAACTTCATGGGAGACGGCTTGCGGGATGCGATGGATCCGAAAAGCTTGAAGTAACAAGGATTGGGTGAAATAAAAAAATAGGGGGGTCTATGAATGAAACGAATCAATCGAAGCATCAGTATTGCAGCAGTTGCCTCACTCTTGCTGCTCGCAGGCTGCGGAGGCGGCAATACAGCGACGAGTGGTACCGGTAGCACTGCCGCACCATCAAACAGTGGTGGCTCAACCACCAGCGCGGCTGGGAAAACGATGTTCCTCGGCTTGGTCAATCCGCCCATTCTCTTCAACCCGATCAACAGCGCGGACGTAGCCTCTCAGTTTGTAGAAAAATTCATGTTCGACTCCTTCCTCGAGATGGAAGCGCCGCTGAAGTTTGTTCCGAAGCTGGCTGATTCTTTTGAAACAACCGACAACCAAACCTTTACCATCAAAATTAACAAGGATGCCAAATGGTCGGATGGCAAACCGGTAACCGCAGAGGATGTAGCCTTCACGTTCAATTTGATTGCGAATCCAAAGGTAGAGATTTCTGTAGGCAGCTACCTGTCGATGTTTGAAGGCACGAAAGATACAGGGAAGCTAGAGGATGGGAAAACCGAACTGCCTGGTGTAAAAGTCATTGATGAGAAAACGATTGAGTTCAAAACCAAAGCTCCTGTCGATCCGAATATGATCAAAGAGCAGTTGGGCACAAAGCTGATGATCTTGCCGAAGCACGCGCTTGAGAAGATTGATCCAGCTGCCTTGTCGCAAGATCCATTCATGCAAAAGCCAACGGTAACAAACGGCCCGTTCAAGTTTGTCCAATACAAAAAGGACCAGTACGTCGAGTTTGAAAAGAACCCAGACTACTATCTGGGAGCCCCACAGCTTGATAAAATGTTCATCAAAATTATGCCTGCGCCAAACCTCGTAGCACAGCTGCAAACAGGCGAGCTGCAAATGAACATTGGTAACGGAATTGGGAAAATTCCACCGCAAGATTACGAGACAGTGAAGAAGTTTGAGAACGTGACGACGAAGAGCGAAGCGCAATACGGCTTCCAAACCATGATGTTCAACACTGAAAAGATTTCAGATCCTCGTGTACGCCAAGCGATCACGTATGCGCTTGACCGTCAGCAAATTGTAGACAAGCTGCTGCGAGGATACGGTGAAATCGTGGATGGACCGTATACTTCTGTTAGCCCATACCTTGACAAAAACCTGGAGAAATACAGCTATAACGTAGAAAAAGCGAAGCAGCTGCTGCAAGAAGCTGGTTGGGACTTCAACCATGAGCTCAACTTTGTCGTTCCGCTTGGCAACAAAGTTCGCGAGCAATCCGCAGACATTTTGACGCAAAACCTGAAAGCAATCGGATTGAAAGTCAAAGTATCTACGTTTGACTTCCCGACCATCATGCAAAAAGCAAAGGCTGGGGACTACGAACTTCTGTTAATGGGTCTTACCTTTACGCTCGATCCGGAAGTATCTTCCCTGTACAGCTCGATTGGATCCTTTAACTTCATGAAGTACAAAAATCCAAAAGTCGATGAGCTTCTCCTGAAAGGGAAAGCAGAAGCGAATCCAGACAAACGCAAAGAGATCTACAACGAGCTGCAAGCGATTTGGAATCAAGATGTACCTTTGATTTCCTTGTACTCGGATAGTGATTTCTTCGCTTATTCCAAACAGGTTGCCACTGGGGAACCGAAAATTTTCGGATTCCACAATCACCTTGAAAAATGGTCCATGGGAGGCGCTCAATAATGGAAAAAGAACAGCTGGTCAGCATCGTTCAGGAAAGCGTGCCAGGTGCTATCGAAACACTTAAGGAGTACTTGCGATTTCCTACCATATCGGCGCAGCACAAAGCGATTCCAGAAACGGTTGCCTTCGTTGCCAAAATGATCACGTCTGCTGGCGGCGAAGTGCAGATCCTCGATGAGTTAGGTGGAAACCCCGTCATCTACGCGTTTTTTGCGGCGGGAAGCGAAGGCGATGCTTCGAAGACCTTGCTGTTCTACAACCACTACGATGTTCAACCTCCGGAGCCATTTGCAGAATGGAACTCAGAGCCATTTGATCCGGTCATTGAAGACGGGAAATTGTTTGCACGGGGGGTCGCCGATAATAAAGGCGACCTGGTTGCCCGGTTGACTGCCATTCAGATTTTAAATCGTGAGCTTGGCGGATTGCCTTGCAATATCAAGTTCATGATTGAGGGCGAAGAGGAGATCGGGAGTCCGAATCTGGAGCCGTATTTAAAAGAGTATCAAGAGCTGTTTGCCGCTGACGCGTGCATCTGGGAGTTCGGCTCCAAGGACGAGGAAGACCGCATCAGTATGGTAGCAGGGATCAAAGGCATGGCATACATGGAGTTGACTTGCGTCGGTGCCGATATTGACATGCATTCCTCCGTAGGAGCCTATGTGGACAATGCGGCATGGCGCTTGGTGCAGGCTCTGGCTTCCATGAAAAACAAGCAGAACGAGATTTTGGTCGAAGGTTTCTTTGATGGAATCGAAGAGCCTACGGATGGAGAGAAGCAGGTCGTAGCGGAGCTTCCTTTTGACGAAGAAGCCGTGAGCAAGCTGTATGGTCTCAAACGACCTCTTATCACGGCTGAGAAGGGAACCGATCCACGGGAAGCGATGGTTTTCCATCCTACGATGACGATTTGCGGATTGGAAAGCGGTTATACAGGCGAAGGGGCCAAAACGGTTCTGCCAAAGAGTGCAAAGGCAAAAGTGGATTGCCGTCTGGTACCAGGGCAAGATCCTCAGCATATTCTCGCTTGCATTCAAAAGCACTTGCTGGCAAATGGCTTTGACGATGTGAAAGCGACGATGATTAATGGTCAGAAGGCGTATCGTTCCGACTTCCATCATCCGTTTGTCGCTCATGTGCTCGACACTGCCAAAGTCATCTACGAAAAGGGCCCGGTTCTCGCTCCGAATTCAGCGGGTACAGGACCGATGTTCGCCTTTGGAGAAACGTTGAAGCTGCCAGTCGTGAGTACCGGAGTGGGCTGGGTAGGATCGAAAGCGCATGCTCCAAACGAATCCATTCGACTGCAGGATTTTGAGCAAGGGATAGCCCATATGGTCCTGCTGCTCTCGGGATTTGCGGCAGCGCTGACTGGAGAAGAAAGAAGCGTAGAAGCGTAAGAGGAAAAGAAGGGGGAGTAGGCGGATGTTGTCTGATTTGTTCACGAGATTGGAACAGCTTTACCCCGAATTGGTGAATATTCGACGCGACCTCCACATGCATCCGGAGCTATCCTATCAGGAAGTGAATACCCCGAAAAAAGTAGCCGATTATTTACGAGCACTTGGGCTGGAGGTCAGGACAGAAGTTGGTGGCCGAGGAGTCGTTGGACTTTTACGTGGCGGCAAGCCAGGAAAGACGATCGCTCTGCGTGCAGACTTTGACGCACTGCCCATTCAGGACGAGAAACAGGTCGAGTACAAATCTCGCGTTCCAGGAGTCATGCACGCTTGCGGACATGACATACACACATCGGCCTTGCTTGGTGTCGCACACGTACTGAGCGAGGTGCGAGAGCAGGTGCCCGGAAACGTCGTATTTCTTCATCAATTCGCAGAGGAGATGCCTCCCGGTGGCGCAAAAGCCATGATTGAGGATGGCTGCCTCGACGGGGTAGATGAAGTTTACGGTGCACATGTGTGGTCTACAGAGCCGTATGGAACGATTGGTGTGACAGACGGCTATACGATGGCTGCTGGCGATGGCTTTGAGATTGACATCTCAGGAAAAGGCGGTCATGGCGGTCAGCCGCATTTGACGATCGATCCCCTCGTGGTAGGGTGTCAGCTGGTGGTGAATTTGCAGCAGATCGTGAGCAGGCGTGTAGATCCGATTGAACCAGTCGTTCTGTCAGTCGGATCAATCCACAGCGGGCTTGCAGCGAATGTCATTCCCGACACCTGCCACATCAACGGGAATGTCCGTACCTTCAATCAAGAGGTCAGAAGCTTCGTGGAGCAGCAGATTCGCCAGATCACGGAAGCTACCTGCGAGGCGGCGGGTGCTGTCGGGACGGTTCGCTATCGTTCTGGCTATGACGCTGTTTGGAATCATCCCGAGCAGACACAAGTCGTTCGCAGGCTATTTCAACATCTGATAGGCGAGGAAAACGTAAAAAACCTGGATCCAAGCATGGCGAGTGAGGATTTTACCTATTACCTGCAGAAAGTCCCGGGTACCTTTTTCTTTGTAGGTGGACGTAATCCGGAGATCGGGGCAACGTATCCACATCACCATCCCATGTTTGATGCAGATGAGCGAGCCATACTGTTGACCGGCAAAGCGTTTCTTTCCATCGTTTTTGGGGGCGACGCATCGTCCTTTCCAAGTCCTATCGAGTCTGCAACAGCGCAAGGATAAACGGAAATATGGGGCTAGACAAATGAAAACAGAGACCTCGCTAGCTGGCGGGGTCTTTGCCTTTCACAGAGTGCATGTAAGTATAACAGTTGCAAGGTGGACTTTCTTTTTCAAAAACAGGTACAATCGAAGGGATGAAAGCATGTAAGGGAAAACGTTAGGAGGCGAAGGGCATGAGTAGCGACACAAATGCTTACAAGCTGGCTACCTTTGCGGGTGGATGCTTTTGGTGCATGGTCAGCCCGTTTGATAAAATGCCAGGCATTCAGAAAGTAATCTCAGGCTATACAGGAGGGACAGTGGAGAACCCGACGTATGAGCAGGTTTGTTCCGGTACGACGGGTCACTATGAAGCGGTCCAGATTACATATGATCCGGCAAGATTTTCTTATGAAGATTTGCTGCAGCTATTTTGGCGGCAAATCGACCCGACTGATGCAGGCGGACAGTTCGGGGATCGAGGACAGTCGTATGCGCCAGCCATTTTTTATCACGATGAAGAACAGAGGCGTCTAGCTGAGGAATCGAAGAAGGAGCTGGACGAGAGCGGACGTTTCCAAAAGCCGATCGCCGTATTGATCCTGCCAGCCATGACGTTCTATCCTGCTGAAGAGTACCATCAGGATTACTATCAAAAAAATCCGGTACGCTACCAGTACTATCGGGAAGGTTCCGGACGTGCGAAATTTACGAAGGAAGCTTGGCGTGATCGCGAAAAGCTAGCAGAGCTTAAGCAACGACTGACACCCTTGCAGTATGAAGTGACACAGAATAGTGGAACGGAACGCCCCTTTACCAACGAATTTTGGAATCACAATGAAGAGGGGATTTACGTGGATATCGTTTCGAACGTGCCACTATTTAGCTCGCTGGACAAGTTTGATTCCAATTGCGGTTGGCCATCCTTTACACAGCCGATCGATCAAGAAGTAGTCACCGAGCATATGGACCTGACGCATAACATGATTCGTACCGAGGTACGGAGTAAAGATGCGGATTCCCATTTGGGGCACGTATTTGAGGATGGTCCAGGTGAGAATGGACTTCGGTATTGCATCAACTCGGCTGCGCTTCGATTTATTCCAAAAGATCGTTTGGAAGAGGAAGGCTTTGGCGAGTACAAGCGTTTGTTTGAAAAATGATCGAAAGACCGTCAGCTTTGAAGTGACCCCGAAAAGTTAGACAGATTAATTTATTAGGCAGCCTCTAGGGCTTGAATTCGGTATTGCACCGGACTCAGGCCTTTTAATTTTGCCTTAATTCGTTTGGAATTATAGTATTCAATATATTTGGCTAGTTCTGTCTTAAAGTGCTCCACGCTGTGAAATTCTTTTAGATATAGAAGTTCTGATTTCATAATACCAAAGAAATTTTCCATCACTGCATTATCGTAGCAGTTCCCTTTTCGGGACATACTCTGTGTGATGCCTCGCTCATGAAGGGCATGATGATATTGTTTCATTTGGTAGTGCCAGCCCTGATCAGAATGAATCATAAGAGTATGGTCATCTGTCAATTGTTCAAAAGCTTGTTCTAACATGGTTGAAACTAAGGAATAGGTTGGTCTTGAACCGATTGTATAGGTGATAATTTCGCCGTTAAACAAATCCAATATCGGTGAGAAATAGAGCTTTTCACCAAATAATTTAAACTCTGTAATATCTGTTACCCACTTCTCATTTGGTTTTTCAGCTTTGAAGTTACGGTCCAAAATATTTGGAGCAATCGTACCGACTTTTCCTTTATAAGAGCGATATTTTTTCATGCGGACAAGACATTTTAGCCCCAATTCCTTCATGATTCGCTGGACTTTTTTGTGATTGACTATATGCCCACGATTTCGAAGTTCATCACGGATACGACGGTAGCCAAAGCGTCCTTCATGTTCGTCATAAATGGCTTGAATCAACACTTTTAACTCCCCATCCAAATCTGGACGACCAAAGTTTTTCACGCAAAAATAATACGTACTTCTAGGAATATCTGCGAGTTGAAGAAGTGCTTTCACCGGAAATTCATGCCTTAGTTCATAGACTACTTGTGCTTTGTCTTGCCTGGTGATTTTTCCTTGTTTTGAACTAAGGCATTCAACTTTTTTAAATAAGCATTCTCCATACGCAAACGTTCATTTTCCGCCTTCAATGCCTCTAGTGATCCTTCTGCTGGTACTTGATTTTTCATTGAACTGGAGTTTTTCTTTTGCATAGATGGACGCCCCTTCTTCTTTGATTCAAGGGCATCCAATCCTTGCAATTCCAGCTGCTTTTTCCATTGAATCAGCAACGAATGCGAGATGTTAAACCGTGCAGCTGTTTCCCTGATAGACGTCCCTTGACCGTTCATATAATTGAGTACGTCTAGTTTAAACTGAACCGTGTAACCTGTATAGAGTTTCATAAACGCTTCGGTACCGTGGTGCTGGTAATGTTGAACCCATTTAACCACCTCAGATTTCGCAATACCCATTGACGAGCTAATGGAAGCAAAGCTTTCGTTACCGTTTAAATAGCGGAGAACCGCTGTTATTTTATCTTCCGGAGAAAATTTAGCCATAGAAAAAACTGCACCCCCAATCGTTAGATGTGTCTAACAATTGGGGTGCAGTTCACTTCCCAAAGTGGGAGGATGGCGGTCTTTTTCCGAACGCACGCTTTGATATGAAAACTATAGTTATATAGGTAATAAGTATAGATGGAATTGTGAGAGTGTATAGAATAATGAAAAGTCGTAAAGTATAATGAAAAAAATACAATAGAGATAAAAAAGAGAGTGGAGAGAGATGCAGTGAATACCGTTGAAAAAATCAGTAAATTTGTAGGAGGCACTTTTTCGATCTGGGTAATCTTGTTTGCGATCTTCGGATTTTTTGCCCCAGAAGCATTTGTGGGAGGAAAAGGGTACATCTCCTTCCTGCTCGGTGTCATTATGTTCGGGATGGGACTGACCTTGTCCTCGGAAGACTTCCGGGAAGTGTTTCGTCGCCCGGTGGATGTGTTGATTGGTGTGATTGGCCACTATTTGATCATGCCGTCGCTCGCTTTCATCCTAGCCATTGTTCTGCAGCTTCCGCCTGACATTGCCGTTGGCGTTATCCTGGTTGGCTGCTGTCCAAGTGGTACTGCCTCAAACGTCATGACGTATTTGTCCAAAGGAGATGTGGCTTTGGGTGTATCCATCGCTGCTGTATCGACCCTGATCGCACCGCTGGCAACGCCCGCTCTCATTTCCTTGCTTGCAGGTCAATGGATGAATATTAACACCCAGTCCCTGTTTATGGACATCGTGACAGTCGTGATCGTGCCGATTGTTCTGGGTGTAATCGTCAAAGCGCTGTTTCAAAAGCAAGCTGCTGCGAGTGCAAAAGCGCTGCCTTTGATATCGACGATCGCCATCGTCCTGATCGTAGCGATCGTGGTAGCTATTAATAAAGGAAAAATCGTGGAAACGGGACTTATCATTTTTGCAGTCGTCATTTTGCACAATGTTCTTGGGTACCTGCTGGGATATGGCTTTGCCAAATTGTTTGGATTAAACCTCGCTAAAAGAAAAGCCATTACTTTGGAAACCGGAATGCAAAACTCTGGTTTGGGAGCAGCTTTGGCAGCAGCCCACTTCAATCCGCTTGCTGCAGTGCCAAGTGCCATCTTTAGCGTGTGGCATAATATTTCCGGTTCTGTCCTCGCTACTTGGTTCGCCAAAAAGGAAGAGAAATAGCGGGAAACATGTCAACAAAACAGCCTTCGCTTCGCCAGTAATCCCTGGATGGAGCGAAGGTTTTTTGTGACCATAAATCTACGGAAACCTGTAACGAAAACGGGTGGATGTATGTCATAATGATTACGTACGATAAAGGTAACAGGTACGAACACCCAGACCGGACTTACGTGAAATCGCCGGGATTGAAAGGAACGACAAGATGAAAAAAGTAAGGAATCCTGTGAAAAGTCACTTTCTCCTGATTTCAACCGCGCTCCTACTCGTGACAGGCTGCAGTAGTGCTGCTGCTCCTCCACAATCGGAGGCACCTACTCAATCCGATGCCCCTGCTTCGACTGAAAAAAACGAACCGGGACAAAAGTCACAGCCGAGCAATTCCACTGAAACGGCACCGAAGCCTACAGAAGGTCAAGCGCCGGTGAAGACACCACCGAAATCATCTGCGGAACCGCAAAAGCCAGCTGCTTCCACTATACCGGAAGAGCAGAAGCCATCCGGCAAGCCTTCTGATTCGGTGCAGATTCCAGACCTTGATCTCGAGGTAGTAGCGGAGCCGCAGAGTGTAACCGTTCTCGTCAACAAACAGCGGCAGCTGCCGGATAATTATCAGCCGACGGATCTCGTTTTCCCGAATGTGCCATATCTGCTCCCCGCCAAGAGTGAAAAGCGCCAAATGCGCAAGGAAGCGGCAGAAGCGCTGGAAAAGCTGTTTGCGGCTGCGAAAGCGGATGGAGTAGCCCTCGCCGGTGTATCTGCCTATCGTCCACATGCCTATCAGAAGGCATTGTTTAATCGCTACGTGCAGCAGGATGGACTGGAGAAGGCGCGTACATACAGCGCAGTCCCTGGAACGAGTGAACATGAGACCGGACTTGCGATCGACGTGTCAGGCGCGGACGGAAAATGCGCAGCGACCAGTTGCTTTGCTGGAACCAAAGAAGCGAAATGGCTTGCGGATCATGCGCATGAATACGGCTTTATTATCCGTTACCCAGAGGGCAAGGACGCCATCACGGGGTATATATACGAGCCTTGGCATTTGCGTTATGTTGGAAATGAAGTTGCCCAAGCAATCGAAGAGAAACAAACGACCATGGAAGAGTACTTTGGGATCGCACCGGTTTCGTCAGAACAGTAGTGGATTACATGAACAAGAGAAAGCCCGTTCCTTTGGAGAGGACGGCTTTCTCTTTTTTGGTTTGAGCCGATTGTAAGCGCACACAAAAAAGCGGCCTATTCTACAGGAGAAGATCAGGGAAATGGAGAGCCGTGGGATTTCCACTACGCTGCTGCTATGTACAGGAGTCTTCCCCGTTCAAGCTAGATGCAGACACATACCAACAAGCGGTAGCGCCATTGAGGGATCACGTCGATATACTCCTTCTGGACTGCATGGGGTACACGGAAGAAGCACATCAGCTGGCAAGTGATCTGACAGGTCTGCCGGTCATCCTGTCTTCTGCCCTCATGGCGAAAATTTTATTAGAAATGATTTAGCAAGCAGCGAGCACCCTGTTACGGGGTGTTTTTTTGTTTGCCCTCTCATAACCACAAGTTATCACCACTCATGTAAAACCGCTATTTCACATTGCTGCAAAAGCGTCTTACATTGGTACATAACAACCTATTAAAAAGCTTTCCATCACATTTGCTTTTTAAATGACTGTGATAAATTTTCGGAATATCTTTTTCTATCGAAATTTTACTACAATGAACAGGTGTAACGAGAGAGAAGAGCCGGGGGAACAGGAATGATTTTACGTAATGTGCTAATGATTACCTTTGGATTCCAGATCATGATTTTCGCCACGAGACCGATCATGACGTTGTATGCGTCTCACTTGGGGGCAGATACGTTTCTTATCGGGATTTTGGCCGCGACTTTTGCGTTTTTTCCGTTGTTGTTTGCCATCCATGCGGGAAAAATTGCGGATTACTTTGGGGACCGCATTCCGCTCTTCTTGTCCAACATCGGCTGTGCGATTGGACTGACGCTTCCTTTTCTATTTCCGACATTGCCTTCACTCTTTGTCTCCCAGGCGATCGTAGGGATATCCCATGTTTTCATCAATGTATGTATGCAAAATGTCTTGGGAAAAGCGGCGACAAAAGAAAATCGCGACCACTACTTCAGCATTTTTAGCACAGTCGTCGCACTCGCAAGCTTTATTGGTCCAGTGGTCGGTGGATACTTGTCGGAGCATGTATCGTATGCGTCCGTATTTATCGTATCGGTGATCATCAGCGTTGTGCCGATTTGTTTTTCCTTGCTGATACCAAAAGTGGTGGGGCAGAAGAAGCAGATGGCAGCAGAAGAATCGGGCAGCTCCTTTACTTTATTGCGGATTCCGCTGCTGCGCAAAGCACTCGCGACAAGTGCGCTCGTCCTGTATTCTCGTGATATTTATGTGGCGTACTTCCCTTTGTATGCGAGTCATTTGGGGATCTCAGACTCGAATATCGGGTGGATTGTTGCCATTCAGGGACTTGCGATGGTTCCAGTCCGGTTCTTTTTAGCCAAGCTAGCGGAAAAGGCAGGCAGGGAAAAGGTTTTGCTGTTTTCCATCTTAACGGCGGGGATCTCGTTCATTTTCATTCCGTTTGTAAGTAATGAGTGGTGGCTGCTCGTGTTGAGCGCCATCATGGGGGTAGGATTGGGATGTGGGCAGCCTTTATCCTTGACCACGACATACAACGCTTCACCGAAAACGCGAACGGGTGAAGTGCTGGGGCTGCGGCTTGCTTCCAATCGACTCTCGCAGCTCATTGCGCCACTGTTTTTTGGCGTCATTGGCAGCTGGGGTGGTCTAGTTGCGGTCTTTTATATTAGCGGTGCCTTTTTGCTTGGCGGCGCCTTCCTAACAAAAGAAAAGCAATCAGCAGCCAAGCAAGGATCGTCAGTCAGTAGTTAATCGGATAGTGATCATGCAAACGCCAAACAAGGGCTCCAAAGCAGTAGGGCTCTTGTTTTTTTACGCAACGTTTTTTTCATTTCATCGCGAACTTGCATCGCAACAGGAGTGACGATACCAGATCTTGTGCTATAATGACTACGGGTGAAGATAATGAGCGAAAAATCAATCAGAGAACGAATTATTGAAACGTCCATGCGCTTGTTTGAAGCAAATGGCTACCACCGGGTGACTGTGGACCAAATCGTCAAAGAAAGCGGCACGTCCAAAGGTGGTTTTTATCACAACTTTAAGTCGAAGGATGAGCTTCTTTACATCATCCACGATCAGTTTATTTCTTACGTACTGGAAAAGGCGGAGGAAGCTTACGAGCAGTGGGAAACACCGACAGAGCGGTTGCAGGCGATCGTGAAGTCCTTCGTCATGATGATCGATCTGTATCGATCACAAGTGACCATCTTCTATCAGGAAAGCTTATTCTTGGCCCCCGAATATTTCAGAGACATCGAGATCAAGCGGGATCGTTACAAAAAAATCATGTTCACGGTGGTACAAGACGGTATCGACTCTGGAGAATTTCGTCCCGAGCTGCCTGTTCCCATCGTATCGATGGCTATTTTCGGGATGGTGAACTGGATTTATAAATGGTACCAAAAGTCGGGTACATACTCGATTGAGCAAATTGCCGATATTTATGCAGATATGGTACTGCACTCTGTACTGAAACAGGATGCGATGGCAAACCCTGATTTCAATCGATTCTTTTTAACATCTTCGGAGATGCCGTTTAAGCCTTTTTAGGAAACAGCTATAGGAGAAAAAAGCGACTGTGTCAAAAATCGCGCTGCGAGAAGATAGCGGGATGGGGCTGTGGTCGCTCCAAACCTTCTCTCGTTGTACAAAGCATTGCAACGAGATTAAAAATAGTTCCGTCAGACCAACCAGTTGGTCTGTACTATTATTCAGAAACTTGTTATACTGTAGCAAAGACCAACTGGTCGGTCTTGCTCAGCGCCTTCAAACCAACTAGTCGGTTTGAGGTTCGCGGGCTGACTCGTTGACGGAGAAACAGGAGGAATGGTTGTGCTGACGATCTATGAAGTGAGAGAACTCGTGAAATTATTGGAGCAAACGGATGTAGAATCCATCGAGATCAAAGAAGAGGATGCACGCTTGTCCATTAAAAGACGCTCGAATGGAGTGGTTGTGCAGACACAGCCCGCGACGAAGGTAGTGCTCGCACCTGTCAAAGCTGCTGCGCCCCCCCAAGCTGAAGCGGCAAAGCCGGTTATCGAAACGGTACGTCCGACAGCAGAGGTTCAAAAGTCTACAACGCTCGCAGACGATCGCACAGAAAACGTGCATAAAGTGACTTCGCCGATGGTAGGTACTTTTTATGCCTCCCCAGCAGTTGATGCTGCCCCTTATGTATCAGTTGGCAGTCAGGTTGAGAAATCTACTATCGTATGTATTGTAGAAGCCATGAAGCTCTTTAATGAAATCGAAGCAGAGGTCAATGGGGAAATTGTGCAGGTCCTGGTGGAAAACGGCCAGCTTGTTGATCTCGGGCAGCCCCTGTTCCTCGTCAAGACGGCAAAATAAACGGTGAGGCTTTCACCGATCGGGGAGGTCAAAATACGTGAATAAAGAGACGTTGTTTAAAGAATTTTCCGTCCCGACGTACGAGCAATGGCGGGAGGCGGCAGAAAAGACGCTGAAAGGCGCTTCTTTTGACGCCAAGCTGTTGACCAAAACCTACGAGGGAATTACTCTTCAGCCGATCTATCGACAGGAAGATATCGAAAAACTCAAGCATATTCATGTCCAACCGGGTGTTGCGCCATACTTGCGAGGCACAAAAGCGGCGGGAGCCTTTGCAGCGCGCGCATGGGAAGTTTCGCAAGAGATCCTGGCCGCTACCGTAGAAGAGTTCAATCAGATTGCTCGTCACGATCTTGCACGCGGTCAGACGATGCTGAATCTGGTCTTGGATGAAGCTACGAAGGCTGGACTTGATCCAGAAGATGGTGTGCATAGTAAAGTCGGAAACCAAGGGCTTTCCATTTTTAGTCGCGAGGATCTGGACCAGGCATTTGCAGAAATCGACCTGGAGAAAGTCCCGCTTTACGTGAACGCCGGCGCTTTTGGATTGCCACTGCTCAGCTTGCTGATTGCTCATATGAAGGCAAAAGGTCAAGATCCGAACAAACTTCATGCCTGTGTGGGTGCGGATCCAATGGCAAGGCTCGCAAGCGAAGGAATTCTATCTGTCCCCCTGACCATCCTGTATGACGGAATGGCTCATGCGACTCGCTGGGCGATCAAGCATGCACCTCAAGTAAAAACCATTCTCGTGCAGGCGCACCCCTACCACAATGCTGGAGGAAGTGCTGCTCAGGAGCTGGGATACGTTTTGGCTACCGGAGTGGAGTACGTGCAAGCTTTGCTGGATAGAGGACTCTCAATTGAAGAAATAGCACCACGCATCCAGTTCGCTTTTTCCATCGGCTCGAATGTCTTTATGGAGATCGCAAAAATCAGAGCGGCTCGTATGCTCTGGGCCTCTATCATCGATTCGTACGGTGGTTCGGAAGCCGCGCAAAAAATGAACATTCACGCGAGAACCTCTGCCTGGACGAAAACCGTACTTGATCCGAATGTAAACCTTTTGCGCGCGACAACGGAAGCGTTTTCAGCGGTAGTTGGCGGTGTAGACAGTCTTCATGTGTCTGCTTACGATGAAGCTATCCGTCCTGCCACCGAGTTTTCACGGCGCATTGCTAGAAATACGCAGATCATTTTGGAGCAGGAAGCCCATTTGGCAAAGGTGGCCGATCCCGCAGGCGGCTCTTGGTATATCGAGTGGCTGACAGATGAGCTTGCTGCAAAAGCATGGGAGCTTTTCCTGCAGGTAGAAGAGCAAGGGGGCATGGAGAAAGCACTCGCAGCAGGTATGCCACAGGAGCAAATCGCAGCAGTCGCGAGCAAAAAGGCCGAGAATGTTGCTTCACGCAAGTCTCGTATCGTAGGGACGAATATGTACGCAAATGCACAAGAGCGTCCGGAACAACCTGAAAAACTCCAGTGTGATCCGGCAAAAAGGATAGCGGAGCATCAGGCTTTTCTTCAAAAACAGGACCGTACTGCGATGGAGGCGATACTCCAGGCGCTTTCCTTTGACCAGCAAGATCTGCTGGATGCGTCGATAAAAGCTGTGCAGGCCGGGGCGACCTTGGGCGAACTGACGAAAGCACTGCTTCCATCCGGTACAGGAGCGATTTCGGTAAAAGCTCTGCCGCAACAGCGCATCGCTGAATCTTTTGAGCAGCTGCGCTTCCAGACAGAACAATATGCCGCAAAGACAGGCGGCAAGCCAAATGTCTTTCTCGCCAATATGGGACCGGTATCGAAGCATAAAGGTCGTGCCGATTTCGCCGCGGAATTTTTCACGGTAGGCGGCTTTGATGTCCTACGCCAGCAGCAGTTTACTTCTGCTGAAGAAGCAGTGGAAGCCGCAAATGCTTCTGGTGCAGCGATCACGGTCATTTGCTCGGATGATGAGAGCTATCCCGAGATCGTTCCGACAATCGTGAAAGGGATCAAAGCGGGCCAGCCGGAGATGACTGTTCTTTTGGCGGGTCTTCCAGCAGCAGAACAGCTCGCTGTCTATAAGGATGTGGGGTTGGATGATTGCATCCACGTCCGTACGAATTGCTACCAAGTACTTCGAGATCTTCTGCAGCGCATAGGGGTGATGGCATGAAGAAGAGACCTGATTTTTCAAAAGTTTCGTTTCGGACAAATAAAAGTGTAGGCGCGAACTCATCGATGCCGGATACGCAGCAATCAATGGATGAGCTCCTCTGGCAGACACTTGAGCAAATCCCTGTGAAGCCCCTCTACTCAAAAGAAGATCTGGAGGGCATGGAGCATCTGGGGTATATGCCGGGTTTGCCTCCGTTTTTCCGTGGCCCTTATCCGACGATGTACGTGACGCAGCCTTGGACAGTGCGTCAGTACGCAGGTTTTTCTACGGCAGAGGAGAGCAACGCTTTTTATCGCCGAAATCTCGCCGCGGGTCAAAAAGGTCTTTCCATCGCGTTTGACCTGGCGACTCACCGCGGCTATGACTCCGATCATTCGCGAGTTGTCGGGGATGTAGGAAAAGCCGGTGTAGCAGTCGATTCCATTTTAGACATGAAGATTTTGTTTGACGGCATTCCGCTGGATAAGATGTCGGTATCCATGACGATGAACGGTGCGGTATTGCCGATTATGGCGTTTTATATCGTAGCTGCAGAGGAGCAGGGTGTATCGCAAGCTCAGCTGACAGGAACCATCCAGAACGACATTTTAAAAGAGTACATGGTGCGCAATACGTACATCTATCCGCCGGAAGCATCTATGAAAATCATTTCCGATATCTTTGCTTACACCTCCAAGCACATGCCGAAATTTAATAGCATCAGTATTTCCGGATACCATATGCAGGAAGCAGGTGCGACGGCAGATATCGAGCTGGCCTACACGCTGGCAGACGGACTGGAGTACGTCCGTACCGGCTTGAAAGCAGGGATTGACATCGATGCGTTTGCACCGCGGCTGTCTTTCTTTTGGGCGATTGGCATGAACTACTTCATGGAAATTGCCAAAATGAGAGCGGGACGTCTGATCTGGGCAAACCTCATCAAGCAGTTTAATCCGAAATCGGAAAAGTCGATGGCGCTGCGCACACACTCCCAGACATCAGGCTGGAGCTTGACGGAGCAAGATCCGTTCAACAACGTCGTTCGTACGTGCATAGAAGCGATGGCTGCAGCTCTTGGGCATACACAGTCTTTGCACACCAATGCGCTGGATGAAGCGATCGCGCTGCCGACGGATTTCTCTGCACGGATCGCACGCAATACACAGCTGTTTTTACAAGACGAGACGGAAATCTGCAAAGTCGTGGATCCATGGGCAGGCTCCTACTATGTCGAAGCATTGACCGCGCAGCTTGTGGAAAAAGCTTGGGCGCATATTGAAGAGGTCGAGGCTCTTGGCGGCATGGCAAAAGCGATTGAGACCGGTCTGCCGAAAATGAAAATCGAAGAGGCAGCTGCACGTCGTCAGGCGCATATCGATTCTGGCAAAGAGGCTATTATCGGCGTGAATAAATATCGGTTGGACAAAGAAGATCCGCTGGAAATTCTCGAGGTCGATAATACCGCTGTACGTGAAGCGCAGATCAAGCGCCTGCGTGAACTGCGAGAAAATCGCGATGAGCAAAGAGTGCAAGCAGCCTTGCAGGCAATTACTACGTGCGCAGAGACAGGAGAAGGCAACCTCCTGGAGCTGGCGATTGAAGCGGCTCGGGCACGCGCATCCCTCGGGGAAATATCCGATGCGTATGAAAAAGTCGTGGGTCGTCATAAAGCGGTTATCCGTTCCATTAGCGGTGTTTACAGCTCAGAATATGCCGATGCAGAAGAAGTGGCAGCGGTACGAAAAATGGCGGACGAATTCGAGCAATGGGAGGGCCGCCGTCCACGCATCATGATCGCGAAAATGGGTCAGGATGGTCACGACCGGGGAGCGAAAGTCATTGCAACCGCTTTTGCCGATCTAGGGTTTGACGTCGATATCGGACCGCTATTTCAGACACCCGAGGAAACAGCGAAGCAGGCCGTAGAAAACGATGTACACGTCATCGGGTTCAGCTCGCTTGCTGCCGGACATAAAACGTTGCTGCCGCAGCTGGTAGAAGAGCTGAAAAAGCTGGGGCGTGAAGACATCGTCGTGGTGATTGGCGGGGTCATTCCCGCACAGGACTATGCGTTTCTAAGGGAAAATGGCGCCGCTGCTATCTTCGGACCAGGGACCGTCATTCCTGTTGCTGCGCAAAATGTTCTGCAAGAAATCGTTCGTCGCCTGGAGGCTTCGAGCCTATGAGTGAGGCTAGGAACGACAGGACTTCCTTGCATTTTACATCGTCTGTCCGTCTCCCTCGCTTAACGGTTGAACAGTACGTACAGGGGGTGCGGGAAAACAACCGCACGATTCTTGCGCAGGCCATCACACTTGCAGAGAGCAATTCTGCCCTCCATATGAACATGGCCCAGGAAGTCATCAAGCAGCTTTTGCCGCATACGGGACAATCCATTCGGATCGGAATTACGGGTGTGCCAGGAGCGGGGAAAAGCACATTTATTGAAGCCTTTGGTACGATGCTTTGCGAGAGAGGACATCGAGTGGCTGTTCTAGCAGTAGACCCTAGCAGCACAGTTACACGTGGAAGCATTCTCGGTGACAAGACGAGGATGGAGCTGCTGTCGCGCAATCCGAATGCATTCATTCGCCCTTCTGCTACGGGGGGCACGCTCGGCGGGGTCAACCGAAAAACGCGAGAAACGATGCTGATCTGTGAAGCGGCAGGGTACGATGTAATCTTAATAGAGACAGTTGGCGTAGGGCAGAGTGAAACGACGGTTCGGTCCATGGTCGATTTCTTTTTGCTGCTCATGCTGACAGGAGCTGGAGATGAGCTGCAAGGGATCAAAAAGGGCGTGATCGAAATCGCGGATGCTCTTTTGATCAACAAAGCAGACGGAGAGAACAAAACAAGGGCACTCGTCGCACGCGGCGAGTACAATCGGGTCTTGCATTACCTACAGCCGGCGACAACCGGTTGGGAAACAAAAGCATACATGTGCTCTGCGCTTACCGGTGAAGGGATCGAAGAAATATGGAACGTCATCGGTCAGTTTCGTGATCAGACGACTCGAACGGGAGGCTTCGATGCCCGCCGGAGGGCGCAATCCCTGGATTGGATGCACAGTATGACGCAGGATTATTTGCGCTCCACCTTTTACAGCAATCCGGAAGTAGCCAGCATGCTGCCGCAGATCGAAAACGCCGTAGCCAGCGGACAGCTGTCTGCGACGAGCGCGGTGCAACAACTAGTGGCGATATTTGAAAAAACGAGACAGTGATGGAACAGAAAGAGAGGTCGGACCATGAGCAGCATGCATGAAAAAATTGACGAGCTAATGGAGCGAAAATTTAAAGTCCAGCTAGGCGGTGGCGATGCCCGGATCGATGCGCAGCACAACCGCGGCAAGCTGACGGCCAGGGAGCGGATCGATCTGTTGCTCGATCCCGATACGTTCATGGAGCTAAATCCGTTCGTAGAGCATCGTGCGTCTCACTTTGGCTTGGATAAAATGGAGGCGCCTGGTGAGGGTGTCGTTACCGGTTATGGAAAAATAAACGGTCGTCCTGTCTATTTGTTCGCACAGGATTTCACGGTATTTGGCGGGGCACTCGGTGAGATGCACGCCATGAAGATCGCCAAGGTGATGGATTTGGCAGCGAAGAACGGCGCCCCATTTATCGGCTTGAATGATTCCGGAGGAGCTCGCATTCAGGAAGGCGTCAGCTCACTTGATGGCTATGGAACCATTTTTTATCGCAACTCGATCTATTCCGGTGTGATCCCGCAAATCTCTGTCATCCTCGGACCATGCGCAGGCGGAGCCGTCTATTCTCCCGCGATCACGGACTTCGTTTTCATGGTGGAAAAGACCAGTCAGATGTTCATCACGGGTCCTAAGGTTATTGAGACCGTAACAGGGGAGAAGATTTCCTCCGAGGATCTCGGCGGGGCAAAAGTGCACTCCACCGTGAGCGGAAACGCCCATTTTACAGCGGAATCGGAGCAAGAAGTACTGGATCAGGTACGTCGCCTACTGAGCTTCCTGCCGCAAAATAACAGGGACAAAGCGCCCGTACGCGATGCGGAGGAAGGGAAAAACTGGCAGGAGGAACTGCTGGAGCTCGTCCCTGCCGAAAGCACGAAAGTATACGATGTGCGCAAAGTGATCGAGCAAATCGTCGACTTTGGCGACTTCATGGAAGTACAGCCCAACTTCGCACGCAACATCGTGATTGGACTTGCACGCATCGATGGTCACAGCGTCGGGATCATCGCGAACCAGCCGAAAGTCATGGCGGGAGGGCTCGATATCCACTCCTCCGACAAGCTGGCTCGTTTTATCCGTTTCTGCGATTGCTTCAACATTCCACTGCTCACGTTTGAGGATGTATCCGGCTTCTTCCCGGGGATCAACCAAGAGCATGGAGGCATTATTCGCCACGGTGCGAAGATTCTTTACGCCTACTCGGAAGCGACCGTGCCTAAAATTACGGTTATCCTGCGAAAAGCGTATGGCGGAGCCTATGTGGCGCTGAACTCCAAGTCCATCGGGGCAGATGTAGTCTATGCATGGCCGAATGCGGAGATCGCCGTGATGGGTCCTGAAGGGGCGGCCAACATCATCTTTGCCAAAGAGATCGAGCAAAGCGAAGACCCGGCTGCGACGCGCGCGGAAAAAATCGCTGAGTACCGCGAGAAGTTTGCCAATCCATACGTGGCTGCGAGTCTGGGAATGGTCGACGATGTCATCGATCCACGCGAAACGCGAATGAAAGTAGCGCAAGCGCTGGAAATGCTGCGGGATAAAAAGGAAGAACGTCCTTATAAAAAGCATGGGAACATCCCATTGTAGAAGGGATCGATAGAGATGAAACTGCACGACATTCGCGAGTTAATCAAATTGGTGAATCAATCGTCCATCGAGGAGCTGGAGTGGGAAAAGGGCTCGACCTCCATCGTGATCAAAAAAGCAGCACCCGTTGTCGTGGCGGCAGCGATGGAGCCAGTTGCTCAGGTAGCCGAAGTCGAAACTGGCTATCAGGAAGCAGCGGTGACAGCTGAAGCTGCGGAACAAGCACCAGTGGTACAGGAAATGATCCATACGATCACTTCTACATCAGTAGGTATTTTCAGCACATCGGTTGCAGCAGGTCAGAAGGTTCAGTCTGGAGACGTGGTAGGGCGTTGCACGGTAGACGCCCTGCAGCTTTCCCAGGATATTGTCTCTCCTTTCGATGGAGAAGTCGTAGAACTGCTCGCAGAGGATGGTCAGCTCATCGATTACGGGAAAGCTTTGCTGACTGTCAAACAAGGCTAGGAGGAGAGCGTATATGTTTACAAAAGTCTTAGTAGCCAATCGCGGTGAGATCGCTGTCAGAATCATTCGCGCTTGCCGAGAATTGGGAATTGCCACTGTCGCTGTGTATTCGGAGGCAGATCGCGAAGCCTTGCACGTCCAGCTAGCTGACGAAGCGTACTGCATTGGACCGACTGCCTCCAAGGACAGCTATCTGAACATGCCGCGCATCATGAGCATTGCGCTTTTGACGAAAGCAGACGCGATCCACCCCGGATATGGCTTCCTGGCAGAGAATGCGTCGTTCGCACAGCTGTGCCAGGACTGCTCCATTACGTTTATCGGACCGGATCCAGAGTCGATTACGAAAATGGGGGACAAGTCCGAAGCGAAGGCGACAATGAGTCTGGCGAACGTACCACTCGTTCCAGGGACGGAAGGTCTGATTGATGACATCGAAGAGGCGCTTTCCGTTGCAGCCACTATCGGTTATCCTGTCATCGTGAAAGCAACAGCAGGCGGAGGCGGTCGTGGTATGCGTCTCGCCTATGACGAGCAGGAGCTTAGCAAAGCGATCCACCAAGCACAGAAAGAAGCAGAGTCCGCTTTTGGCAACGCGGGTGTTTATCTCGAGAAATATGTGGAAGAGCCGCGCCATGTCGAGATCCAAATCATGGGTGACAAGCATGGGAATGCCGTCTATCTGGGCGAACGTGATTGCTCGATTCAGCGTCGTCATCAAAAGCTGGTAGAGGAGGCGCCATCCCCAGCACTCGATCAAGAGCTGCGCGAGAAAATGGGGCAAGCTGCTGTGGCAGCGGCAAAAGCTGTGAACTATCACGGGGCAGGAACCGTAGAATTTTTGCTCGACAAGCATGGTCAATTCTATTTCATGGAAATGAACACACGCATTCAGGTCGAGCATCCCGTGACGGAAATGATTACAGGGATCGACCTGATCAAGGAGCAAATTTCGGTTGCTGCAGGCAATCCGTTGTCGTTTACCCAGGAAGATGTCAAAATCAATGGTTGGGCGATCGAGTGCCGCATCAATGCGGAGAATCCTGCGAAAAATTTCATGCCCTCGCCTGGAAAAGTGGTTAACTATCTGCCGCCAGGAGGCTATGGCGTACGTGTAGATAGTGCTGTCTACCCCGGCTATGAAATCTCGCCGTTTTATGATTCCATGGTGGCGAAGCTGATTGTTTGGGGAACAGACCGCAACGAGGCGATTTCCCGCATGCGTCGTGCCCTTGATGAGTTTGTGATCGAAGGTGTGCATACAACAGTGCCATTCCATGAGAAGCTGCTGGAGCACCCTGATTTTGTTGCCGGTCATTTCGCAACGAATTTTCTGGAGAAAAACAAGCTGGATCTATAAGGAGAACGTAGATTTCCTAGCAAGAAAAGGAGCCTCGAGGTTTTGAGGCTCTTTTGTGTGCAGAAAAGAAGAGATGTATGGCTACTTGCGAGGTGAGCAAAGCATTCTAAAAAAGAGTAGGTGGCCGAAAAGGGTGACAAGCAGAAGCGGGTAAACAAGGGCTGAATACCAGAGCTTCCAACCGTTGTAGTAAAAAAAACCAAACGGCTGTACGCTTAGCCATTCATAGAAAAGACAGAAGAGCCAATGAAGCAGTAGGTAGACGGCCTTTGCATACAGGCCTTTCGTAATAGGAAAAAGGTTTAAGTAAATAAAGCTATACGCCGGATAGAGACCAAACAAAACGAGTAGCACTTCATAATCCGGACCAACGTGAAAGTAACCGTACAGATTATGTTTAAGGTCCAGATAGGTATCTGTGATGATAGCGAGAGCCACAGCAAAAAGGGAGGTTACATAGATTTCATGCCTGATCAGTTTTTTCGGGATCCAAAAGGCAATGCCATTGCAGGATAAACCTGTTCGGATGGCGTAGGTAACTGGCTTCCCATGATCCGTAAAAAAATATGGTAAGATTAAAAAACAATAAAGAGAGAGAAGGAGAAAAACGATGCTGGTACAGGTTGCAGAAGGAATTCATCTGCTGTCGATACAGTTTCCCTTTGGCATGCGGCAAGTAAACAGTTATGTGATCGAAGGCAAGAACGGTGTGACCATTGTAGATACGGGCAGCTATGCAGAGCAGGCGATCGGGATCTGGAAGGAGGCACTGCCAGAAGGGACCAAGGTAGAAAAAATCCTTCTGACGCATTCGCACACTGATCATATCGGATTGGCAAAATGGCTGCGGGAGACGTATCATGCACCATTAGTGATAGCGAGACAAGGCTATGAGGAAATGAAGAAGCTTCGTGCCCGCCGAAAAGCACATGAAGGGGATGCAACGAGCACGTACCCCTTTTTCACAAAGCATGGAGGCCCATCGGTCAGTGAGAAGGCCATGCTGGAGCAGTTGGACGCCGATTATTTTGAACCGGACGAGCTTCTGGAGGATCAGCAGGAAATCCAACTGGGGGATCAAGCGTTTGAAGCGATTTGGACGCCTGGGCATTCGCCTGATCACTTTTGCTTTCTGAATAAATCCAACGGAGTCATGCTGATTGGCGATCATGTGTTAAACGAGATTTCACCGCTTATTCCGATCTGGACGGAGCAAGATGGCAACCCTTTGGCGGTTTATTTTGAGTCTCTGGAGAAGATAGCCAAGCTGCCGGTGAGCATCGGACTGCCAGGGCACGGGAGTCTGATTCGGAATGTACCGGCGCGTATTCACGAGCTGATTGCCGGCCATGAGCAAAGAATGCAGCAGATTTTAGCTGCGATACCAGAAGCGGGAAGTACGGCAGGGGAGCTTGCCCAAGCGGTATACGGGTTTGAAAAAATGTCGATGCCCCGTAGCGCAGAGTTTTTAATGACGCTCACCCGCATTCTCTATATGGAGTCAGTGGGCAAAGTGCAAGCTCGGGAACGAGAGGGAGTCATTTCCTACCATAAGGCAGAGTAGCAAATGAGCGAAAAAGCGTCTTCTGAAGAAGGAAGGCGCTATTCCTCATTCCCTGTGGCTTTGCTGACAGCTATCCTAGCGATTTGCGAGCAGCAGGAAAGTAGGAGAAATAGTCTGTATTGTGTTAAAATATAGACAATTAAAGTTTGTTGCATGTTGACTGGTAGGTGCAGGTTTTTCAAGTAGGAGCAATCCGAGTTTGCACGACAACAAGGGGGAAGGACATGTCTTTTGTTGAGAGTAGACGCATAGGTTTTGAGGGAAGCATCGCTGTAGTTGAGCTGAATCGACCACAATCTCGTAATGCCTTTCACACGCAAATGGCACAAGACCTGCTGCAAGCATTTCAGCAAATTGCTCAATCCGATGCACGCGCTGTCATCCTGCAGTCATCGAGCGAACAGGCATTTTGCTCAGGAGCTGACCTGAAGGAGCGCAATGGTATGTCAGAAGCAGCATGGCGAGAGCAGCATCGCTTGTTCGAGCAGATGTTCTACGCGATTGCTGATACACCGCAGCCGGTTCTTGCAGCTGTGGATGGATATGCACTGGCAGGCGGCTTTGAGCTTGTTCTGAGCTGCGATTTTCTCGTGGCAACGACTCGTGCAGTATTCGGGCTCCCAGAGGTGACGCGCGGGATTATGCCAGGAGGAGGAGCAACTCGGCTCTTGGCAAAACGAATTGGCTTACATAAAGCAAAGGAATGGATATGCACGGGACGAATGATTCAGGCGGAGGAAGCTGATCGTGCCGGGCTGATCAACCGACTGACAGCACCGGAAGATTTGAGAGAGGTCACGCTGGATTTGGCAGAAAGTCTGGCCCGTAATGCGCCCCTGTCTGTCCAGTACTGCAAGCAAGCCGTGGACAACTTGTTTGGCATGGAGGATGATCTCGCCAGGGAAAAGGAACTGGAGTACTACAACCGATGTGTGGATACAGAAGATCGGCTGGAAGGTGTCTTGGCTTTCGTGGAAAAACGCGCACCCCGTTTTGTCGGAAAATAATGCGAAGTAGATGGGAGGGTTGAAGCTATGATTGATACTGCCTTTCATCAAGAATTGCGACAGAGCGTTCGCTCAATTTGCAAAAAGTACCCCGATGCCTATTGGCGTGAGCTGGATGAGAGAAGAGCGTATCCGGAAGACTTCGTGAACGAGCTGTCGCAGACGGGATTCCTGGGCGCCTTAATTCCAGAAGAGTATGGTGGCTCGGGTCTCTCCGTAACGGAAGCTTCCATAATCATGGAGGAGATCAATCGCTCCGGGGGAAATGCGGGGGCTTGTCATGCACAGATGTATACCATGGGAACTCTGTTGCGGCATGGCTCAGAGGAACAAAAGCGCAAGTACCTGCCGAAAATCGCAGATGGGTCACTTCGCCTGCAAGCGTTCGGCGTAACAGAACCGAACACAGGGTCCGATACGACACAGCTGAGGACGATGGCGGTCAGAAAAGGAGACAAGTATATCGTAAACGGTCAAAAGGTGTTTATTTCCCGAACGGAATATTCTGACCTGATGATTCTGCTTGTGCGCACGACAGCACTCGACCAGGTGAAAAAGCGAACAGAGGGCTTGTCTGTTCTTTTGGTCGATCTGCGGGAAGCTGTAGGGAACGGAATCACGATCCGCCCCATTCGCACCATGATGAATCACGCAACGACTGAGCTGTTTATCGAAAACCTGGAAGTGTCGGTGGAAAATTTGATCGGCGAAGAAGGAAAAGGGTTTTCCTACATTTTGGATGGAATGAATGTGGAGCGAATCCTGATCGCATCCGAATGTCTCGGCGACGGCTACTGGTTTGTCGATCGCGCCACTCAGTACGCCAATCAACGAGTAGTGTTCAATCGGCCGATTGGTCAGAATCAAGGGATTCAATTTCCGATCGCCCAATCCTATATCCACCTCGAGGCGGCTAATCTGATGCGTTTTCGGGCAGCAGAGCTGTTTGATGCAGGTCTTCCATGCGGGAAAGAAGCGAACATGGCCAAGCTGCTCGCAGCAGATGCTTCCTGGGAGGCAGCCAATGCGACCATTCAGACGCATGGGGGCTTTGGCTTTGCTGAAGAATACGACATCGAACGCAAATTCCGGGAAACGCGGCTGTACCAAGTCGCTCCGATCTCGACAAATTTGATCCTCTCCTATGTAGCCGAGCATGTCCTTGGCCTGCCCAGATCGTATTGAGGAAACGAGACTCCACTGCAAATGAAACAGCCAAATTCAGTTGTCGAATGAGAAAGGAGCGAACACGCTATGAAAAATCGTTTGCCAGAATGGACTTCCGAGCATCTCGTGCTGCCTGTCATTACAGCTCCTATGTTTTTGGTTTCGAATCCGCAGCTAGTGATCTCTGCGTGCAAATCTGGGGTCATCGGCTCTTTCCCGTCCTTAAATGCTCGGACGGTGGATGACCTGCGAGCCTGGATGTCTACCATTACGGAAGAGCTGGCGCGCAGCCGAGCAGCGGAGCCGGACCGCAAGATTGCTCCTTGGGCCATCAATATTGTCATACGCCATTTAAACGAACGGTTGGAAGAAGAGCTCGAGCTCATCAAAAAGTATCAGCCTCCGTTTGTCTTTACAGCCTTGGGAGATCCCGCGCCTGTAGTAGAGATTGTGCACGCTTATGGGGGAATCGTCTTCTCCGATGTCACCAACATCTATCATGCAAAAAAAGCAGTGAAATCAGGCGTGGACGGGTTAATCCTGGTGTGCGGCGGAGCAGGCGGTCATGCCGGAACACTGAACAGCTTTGCTTTCTTAAGTGCGATCCGTGAGTTTTGGGATGGGATAACCGTCTTGGCAGGAGGGATCGCAAGCGGACAGGAAATTTTGGCGGCCCGCACGATCGATGCGGATCTTGTATTTATGGGAACGCGATTTATCGCTTCCGTGGAGAGCAGCGCGGGGGACGATTACAAGCAGATGCTGATTGACGCAAGCATTGAAGACATCATCTACACGCCCACTTTCAGCGGCATTCCAGCAAACTATTTAAAGCCGAGTATTGTGGGCGAAGGACTGGATCCAGATCATTTGGGGACATACGCTGAATTTGCAAAGACGGGCAGGAAAGCATGGAAAAACATCTGGTCGGCAGGTCACGGAGTTGGCCGTACGAAATCCATTCAAACCGTAGCAGAGATTGTAAACGAGCTTCAAACGGAATACGATCAAACGCTTGCGGCCTTTAAACAGCTGCCAGCCTCACGTTCCCCTTTGAACAGCTCACTGAATTAAGAGCAGGAAGAGTCCGTTTTGTTCGCTAGTTTCTCTTCGTGCGAAGCGGACTTTTTGTGCCTTCCTGGAATTGTTAGAGCGATAATAATCTTGTGGACATTTTACTGAGCGAGGAGAGATCGTAATGGAAAAGGTCAAAGCGCAACAAACCATTTACGTGAATTCTTTTGTGAATGGCATCCTAGATCCTGAAAAAGCTATGCTCGGACCTGTTCGTGATGGGGGATTTATCGTAGCCAATACCACCCCGGGCTGCTGGGGACCCATGATCACGCCTGCACTTCGAGGTGGACATGAGGTGACACAGCCTGTTTTTGTTGAAGGAGCAAATGTAGGTGACGCAATCGCGATCCGAATCAAATCCATTCAAGTGACCTCCATGGTGACTGCATCAGGTAATGAGCGGACGATGGAGGGGCGTTTTTTGGGAGACCCATTTGTTGCAGCAAAATGTCCTGGCTGCGGTACGCTGTATCCAGAGACAAAAATTGAGGGTATCGGACCAGAAGCCATCCGCTGCGTAAACTGCGGTGCAGAAACTACTCCCTTTACGTTTACAAATGGTTACACGATTGGATTTAATGAAACCAGAGA
This sequence comes from Brevibacillus centrosporus, assembly GCF_046622605.1. Lineage (NCBI taxonomy): Bacteria > Bacillati > Bacillota > Bacilli > Caryophanales > Paenibacillaceae > Brevibacillus > Brevibacillus centrosporus. Next base: position 2,904,314 of record NZ_CP176856.1, read on the forward strand.
GCTTGGAGTTACTCTTCCGCAGAAGGCCGCAGAAAAAATTGCCCAAGACGGTCGCTACTATATGAATACACCTGAGCAATCTCAGCAAAACCCGATTGTCACCTTTGCCCCGCATGATCTCGTTGGTGTTGTTGCCCGCGTCCGTCCATTTCTTGGCCAGCTGGGGACAACTCCTTCCTATGCAATTCCTGACTCGCATAATGCGGGAGACTTTGGTGCTTTTCTCGTCGGTGCTCCCCATGAGTACGCCATGACCAAAGAACAACTCGATCAGCACAAGACGGATGGGCATATGGATATCAACCGTGTGCGCGAGAACGCCATCTTGATTTGCCCTGTAAAAGTACCTGGTGGTGGTGTTTATCTCGGCGACATGCACGCGATGCAGGGGGATGGGGAAATTGCCGGCCACACGACGGATGTTTCCGGCATTGTCACCTTGCAAGTCCATGTTATACCCGGGCTTTCCATAGATGGTCCTGTATTGTTGCCGGTAGAAGAAGATCTTCCCTATTTGGCAAAGCCGTTTACAGCGGAGGAAAAGGCAAAAGCGCTGCATTACGCCAAAACATGGGAGCTGGACAAACTGGAAGAGTCTCTGCCCCTATCGGTCATCGGTACGGGTGCCAATCTGAACGTAGCGACGGAGAACGGGCTGCAGCGTGCAGCTGATTTGTTGGAAATGACCGTTCCTGAGGTATTGAATCGGGCTACCATTACAGGGGCAATCCAGATTGGCCGTCACCCGGGTGTTGTTACGGTCACTTTCCTAGCACCCGTAGAACGGCTGGAGAAAATCGGATTGCTGGAGCTGGCAAAAGAACAGTACTCCCGCTACATAGAATAAGAAAGTCAGAGAGACAAGCGATAGGCACTCCTACGAATAGACATGGGAAAAGCTAGAGGAACTCTCGACGGGGTGCATTTTTATTGGATGGGGAGGCGACCCCCATTCCGAGTGATCCTGCTGGCGGATTCTTACACTCTGAATCATTCGTACGCAAAAGTTGACTCATAGAAAATCCCCTCGAAGGTTGCTACACAATACAACCACGAGGGGATATTTCTTTTTGTCACTTTTGGGCAATTCTATTTCAGCTGATCAGCTTTGGGTCAGTTCTTTGATTCCTTGAATGAAACGGTCCACTTCCTCCAAGGTATTATACGGTGCCAGCCCTGCACGAATCCAGCCGCCACTTTCATTTATCCCCAGCTTGTCCGCGAGTGTCATTGCGTAGAAATCTCCGTCTGCGATGAAGATCCCGTAGTCCTCGCACATTCTCTCGCAGAAGGCTTGCGGGGACCAGCCCTCTACACGGAAGGCGAGTGTTGGCGTCTTGGGGACATCAGGGGCAGCCTGGAACAAGGTGACAGAAGGAATCAGGGACAGCGCATGTCTCAGCTTTTCTGCCAGCTCGTTTTCATAGACTTCGATTCGTTCATAGCCGGATTGGATTTGCGCAGCAAGGCTATCTCCGTTCCCCAATCCCGCAATAAATTCGATAGCGGGTCTTATTCCCGCGATCCCCTCGTGATTTTGCGTGCCTGTTTCCAGTTTATCTGGTATGTAGGTGGGAGCGGGTTGGAGTTTGTATGGCTGCAGCTGTTCAAACAGCTCTTGGCGAATGACGGCAATCCCGACGTGCGGGCCAAAAAACTTATAGGCAGAGCAGAGAAGAATATCAGCACCCAAAGCGTCTCGGTCGATGGCAAGATGCGGGACGGCGTGGACAGCATCGACGGCGACGGGAATACCGAGAGCATGAGCTTTTTCGGAAATCGCAGCAACGGGATTGATCGTACCGACAGCATTGGAAGCAAGACCAACGGCTACCAGACGTGTTCGCGGATTCAACAAAGAATCCAGCTCATCTACACGCAAGGTAAGGGTGTCTGGGTCCACAGGGAGCCAGCGCACGGTCATCCCGCGGTCTGCAGCGATCGTCAGCCATGGATCGACGTTCGCGCGATGATCCAGCTCGGATACGATAATTTCATCGCCCTCTTGCCAGTGCTTGCCCAGCGCGCGTGCAATCGCAAAGGTCAGCGTCGTCATGTTCGCTCCAAAGGCGACTTCCTCCGCTTTCACTCCAAAGAGGGCAGCTACGGCTTCCTTTGCACTCGCTATGGTTTGTTCGGTTTCACGACTGCTCGGGAAGGAACCATGCAGGTTGGCCCCGCCGTTTTGCATATAGGCATAAATGGCATCCATGGAGCTTTTTACGACTTGCGAACCTCCAGGGCCGTCAAAATAAACGGCTTGTTTACCTTTGTAAGTCCGCTGCAAGGCGGGAAACTGTTCTCGAACTGCCGCGATTGGAAAGAGTTCCGTCGTTTTGGTCATCGTCCACGTCTCCTTTTGGCTACCAGATAGAATCCTACAACCTCCATATTATCACAATAATCAGCCAATTATAGAGAGAATCTCCTTTCTTGGTTTCGAATTGTACAAATGGCTCGAGGGTATCTATACTAAAAGGAGATACGTAATACTTGATAGGGTGCTCTGACTGTCACTCACCACCAGATCAATCTAGGGATGAGAGGGATACCATGCAAACGTGGATTACTGCTTTTTTAGAGCAGTTCAGCTATATTGGCATTTTTTTACTGATGGCTTTGGAAAATGTGTTTCCGCCGATTCCTTCTGAAGTGATTCTTACCTTCAGTGGATTCATGACGACGTACACGACGTTATCGATTCCGGGCGTCATTATTTCAGCTACGATGGGATCTGTGATGGGGGCAATCGTGCTATACGGGATCGGCTATTATCTAGAGTTGGAAAAAATAGAAGTGCTTGTCGACCGTTGGGGTCATATCCTGCGCTTGAAGCGAGGGGATATCGCACGAGCGAATGTGTGGTTCGATAAATATGGGTACTGGACGATTTTCCTGTGCAGAATGGTGCCCTTGGTCAGAAGCCTGATTTCCGTTCCTGCGGGGATGACGAAAATGAACGTGTGGCTATTTTTGCTGTTCACGACCTTGGGAACCTTGATATGGAATGTCGCACTCGTGATGCTCGGGGCATTTCTGGGGCAGTCCTGGGAAGAGATTTTGACTTTCATGGACATGTATTCGACGGTGGCATATGCGGTCATCGGCGGAGGAATCGTCATATTTCTGATTCTATTTCTGCGAAAAAGAGGAGTTAAATCGTAAAAGAGGTGCGAGCAGCACCTCTTTTTTTGTGGATTGGGTGCACACGCCACGCGCCCATCGTTTCCTGATTAATCCAAAATGAGAAGGGAAAGCTAAAGAAATCAAAAAATGAGCGTGATCGCTTTCTTGGTGGCGATAAGGCGCGGCGAAATTACATAGGAAAGGGGAATGTCGATGATTTCGTTCCTCATAACGCTGAAGCATCTTATTTCGTCGTTTTTTCACTCGATGAAAGACAAGGAATTCCAGGGGCTTCTCGTTTTGACCCTAACTACTTTGTTGTCCGGAACGATCTTTTACGCAACTGTCGAAGGATTTCGTTGGGTGGATGCGATTTATTTCAGTGTGACGACTTTGACGACTGTCGGCTACGGGGACCTGGCACCTAAAACGGATCTGGGCAAAATATTTACCATCCTGTATTTGTTTACAGGCCTAGGGATCATTCTTGGGTTGATTCGAAAGCTAACGGTCACGAGAACAACCAAGAGGGGCTCAGAGGATAGAAGTGAGGAATAGGGCGTGGGGTCGTTCAAACGTCCGAGACAACTTGGAAAGGTGCATCAACTGTAAATTACTGCTTTTTGTTGAAAATAAAGTATTGGGCTCGACATGTTGAATCTAAAAGACTTTTCGCACTTCAAAACTCTTAGATTTAGTAAAATAGTAAAGTCCTAGACTTCCGCTGCTTCTATTGTACGACCGAACCCGTAATTAATTTTTTCACTGACAATATTGTTCATAGATAATAATGTTCTAGACTAAAGTTCTTGATCTTACGCAGTTTTTTGGCCAAAAAGACCACAGCTCATTAAAATTGGTTTTAGACTGCAACCAATAATTAAAACAGCGGCCAATCTAATCCTTTATTTTCAGGTCTTAGATTGGCTGCTAAGGCTTTTGATATTACACTTAACTTTTCTTCTAGGTTATTCTTACTCTCACTACTAAGTACATTTTTACTCCAAATATAGTGAGGATCTTCAGCGCATCTATAATCAAAATTATGCGATTAATATATGGAATATTTTTCTAAGTGAAAGTACAATTAATTATTAGTAACAATTTGGGAAGGGGAGGGCCATGAAACGTATCCTATGCATAATGGCTACGGTAGCAATAATAGTCGGATGTAGCGACCAAGGGCAAGGTTTAAAGGAAGTCTCATCTGTACATATAGATGCAAAAGTAGTAAGTTCCAAAGAATCTGCTTTAGAAAAGCCAGGATTAACGGAGGAAAAAAAGCTGCCATAGCAAATAAATATGGGTTGCTAACGAAGCCGACGGAGCCGTCAGGAAACTTCTCGTACGACTTAGGACCTTCGTTTGCAGATCACGATATCACATTCGATATCAAATCGATCGTAGGAAAATCTGAGACCGAGGTAACATCTCTACTGGGTAATCCAAAACTAACGATGACCGGGTCTTGGATGTCTCTCTCGACCGAGGAGACATCAAAAGCGGTTCGACATACTTACAGAACGGAAATCGGTGAAATTAGCGTGAAGTTCATAGAAGGTAACGTGGCTAGTATTGAAGTAAGACCGGTTGAAGTGTTAAAGTACCCTGCTGATGCATTGAAGGTTTTGCAGTCAATTGGACTAACGATAGACGTTGGAAAAGCGCCGGAAAAAGAGTCTCCTCACTACCTCGATTTTGGTAGACTTGATGGGTTATACAAAGTTAGAGTAGTGAAGAACTTAGCGGGAGACCATCCTGAGAATATCGGGCATGTGTACATAATAACCGAGGATCGATTCAAATAATATAACTCTTATTAACAAATGATCTCTCGTCAAGGCACTAAATTCTTATACGGCCCAATACTATACTAAAACCATGTTACGCCATCCATTCAACGCCGTACCGGATAGGTTTACAGACAGCATCCCTTGGAAGCTAAGCTCCTCCGATTCTCGCGTCCTGCGATCCGGGGTGATGACACCGCAATCGCAGTCAAACAAGCAAGAGGAACCAAGGCAACCTACGTTTTCATAAGCATCTCTCAAAACGAAAAGTCTACTCTCTTCTTTACGAAAAAGCAGAAAGCAGGCTTTTTTACTAAGGCATGAGGGGCCGTTAATTTCCAGGTTTATCCTGATGGCGGGGCTCCGTTTTATGGAGCAGAATATCTGCTATCGTATAATCAGCCAAGGTCGATTGAAATCTTTCCTCCGCCTTTGAAATGATCAAGGAAATAAATAGCTCGGAGCCTGTAGATGGAACCGACCAATGGGGGATCATATCAGAAGAGCTAAGCGCCTGATACACATGCAGGACCGTGATGGAGTGAGGATCCTTTTCCAATACATACCCGCCGTATCTTCCGCCAAATGTCTTTACCAGTTCTTCCTTTGCCAGCTTCGCCAGTATTTTTCGGACAAACGTTGGATCTTCTCCAATTGCGTCCGCGAGCTGATTGCTTTTTACCATGCTCTTTTGCTCCGCCATCAAAACAAGAGCTCTCAAGGCGACATGAAACCATTTTGGACCAAGGTCGCCAGATTGAATCAACAGCTGCATGAAAATATCCTCCTGCGTCAACAAAGAAAAATAGTCCGAATATTTCGTTGACTATTATACCATAGCTTAGTATATTTTAATTGTGATGATTCGATCACAATTAAAATGAATGCGTTTCCAATTGTGGAGGAGGAATAGCTATGGAAGAGAGAGTGCATCCAGAGCTGCGTACGATGCTGTCAGTAATGCCTGAATTGAACTTCGATCGGGAGAATCTCGAACCCATGAGAAAAGCGATGGATGAGATGTTCGTAGGTGCACCGCAGAACCCAGCCCTTTCCATAGAGGATAGGTTCATACCTGCAGCAGATGGAGAATACCAGCTCCGTGTCAGGGTTTACTCTCCGCGCACCAAGACGGAGACGCTTCCTGGAATCCTCTACATTCATGGAGGCGGATACATTGTCGGAAGTGTTGAAACGTTCGATGATACTTGCCAGGAATTAGCCCATGACCTCTCCAGCGTGGTAGTCTCTGTCGATTACCGTCTGGCACCGGAGCATCCCTATCCGATTCCACTGGAGGACTGCTACTCGGCATTGCTTTGGTTCGCAGCGAACGCAGTGGAAATGGGAGTCGATCCAGCTCGCATAGCTGTGGTAGGAGCCAGTGCAGGAGGAGGCTTGACTGCCGCTGTCTCCATGTTGGCGAGAGATCGAAACGGCCCAGCCATCGCTTTTCAGATGCCGCTGTATCCCATGATCGACGACCGTCATATCACCGTTTCTAGTAATGAGATCACGGATCATCGCGTATGGAATGCGAAGTTTAACCGACAAGGCTGGGAAATGTATCTGGGAGAGCTGGCTGGCGGAGAAGTATCTCCTTATGCGGCTCCGGCTCGTGCAACCGATTTTTCACGGCTTCCCCCTACGTATACATGCATAGGAGATTTGGATCCGTTTCGTGACGAGACGATTGAATACGTGTTAAAGCTGACTCAGGCCAAGGTGCCTGTCGAGTTTCATCTCTATCCAGGTTGCTTCCACGGCTTCGAGCACTCGGTACCGAATGCGTCGGTCAGCAAACGAGCAAAACAGGAGTACAATCAAGCCTTGAAGCGCGCCTTGCACAAAGAGTAAACGCATTCTGAATGTTTGGAAGATGGGTTTATCATTTCCTTGAAAAATGATACCATGGACTCACTATTGAGTATGGGAAGTGATAGCGGTGAGCGCAGATCAATCTATGCAGACGATAAGTCGTACCATCCATATCCTGCGATGCTTTTCCAAGGAGGAGAAGGAAATTTCCTTGGCGGAGTTTCACCGTAAGCTTGGCTTATCCAAATCCAGTCTGCAAAGGATTTTACATACATTGGTGAACTTTGGATTTTTGGAAAAAGACGAGAAGCGAAAAACATACCGCCTCGGAAATGAGCTTTATTATTTGGGCAAGCTGGTGGAGGAGCATTCGCATCTGCTTACCGTGACCAAACCCTATCTCAAGGCGGTCCGGGATCGTTTTGGTGAGAGTGTCTATCTGAATATCATTGAAAATAACGAACGAAAATGCATCGCTTTTGAAGAGGGGAAGCACGATCTGATGACGATATCGTACATTGGACAAACTTCACCGCTCTATGCGGGTGCATCTGCCAAGCTATTGCTTGCCTATTTGCCTCCTGAAAAGCTAGCGATGTATATGCAGCAAACAACTTTGCAGCCGATAACAAGCGCTACGGTGGTCGATAAGGAAAAACTTGCAGATGAACTGGCGGAGGTTCGGCAAAGAGGCTATGCCAGCAGCAATGGAGAACGTGTTGTGGGTGTCTGCTCAGTCAGTGCCCCCATCTTTAATCGAGGGGGGGAGACGATCGCAGGTATCTCGATTTCTGCCCCTATGATTCGAGTCACGGATGAACGATTTCAAGAGTTCATTCAGGCAATCACGCAAACAGCCAGACAGATCTCAGATGAGTTCAAGTTTTCCCATACCAAAGAATATTGAGTACCTTTGCAAGCTATGTAGCTCACTCCATTGCAGCCAATGAGTGGATTACGTAGCTTTTTTGCATGAGAAGAGAAGGGGTTAAATTTTTGTTTAATTCAGTCTATTGTGTTGAATTGAGCTTTTTTCTCGTGTATCATTTCAATTATAGGAATTGCGTACCGATAAACGGTACGTTAATGTTTCCCATCTATACAGCTTGGTCGAGGAGGTTAGCTATGAACAGCCTGCAATTGCCGATTGGAGAAATCTCGGAACAGACAGGACGCCTTCGGACACAGATACGGGATTTTCTTAAGCAGGAGAAAGAGCACGGAGCTTTTGTCCCCAAGTGCGATACATGGTTGAGCGGGTTCTCTGCGGATTTCAGCCGTAAATTGGGGGAGCGGGGTTGGATCGGAATGACTTGGCCTCTAAAATACGGTGGTCATGAGCGTTCAGCCATTGAGCGGTATGTGGTCATTGAGGAGCTTTTGGCAGCTGGTGCTCCCGTAGCCGGCCATTGGATTGCCGATCGGCAGACGGGACCACTTTTGCTCCGTTACGGTACAGATGAACAATGCAGGGAGTTTCTGCCGCGAATTGCACGCGGGGAATGCTATTTTGCTATTGGATTAAGTGAGCCAAACGCCGGGTCGGACCTGGCAGCCGTACATACGAGAGCGGAAAAAATAGATGGCGGATGGATTTTGAACGGGAGTAAGACGTGGACGAGTGGTGCGCATCATGCCCATTACATGATCACCCTGTGCCGCACGTCCCCGTACCATCCCGAAAAGCGTCACGAGGGGATGAGCCAGCTCTTGGTTGACTTGACCGCGCCTGGTGTAACCATTCGGCCGATCCTGCTCATGACAGGCGAGCATCATTTTAACGAAGTGTTTTTTGAAGATGTCTTCCTTCCCGAGAACAGGCTGATCGGTGTGGAGGGCAACGGATGGAAGCAGGGAATGACGGAGCTGGCATATGAGCGCAGTGGTCCTGAGCGATTTCTGAGCACCTATCCGCTGCTGGAAGAGCTGATAAACCAATTGCGCAAGAAAGGTGACAAGCATTTGATGGCTCAGGGAAGCAAGCTTGTTTCGCGTTTGTGTACGCTGCGGCAGATGTCGATCGGTATCGCACACCTTTTGGAAAAGGGAGAGAGTCCAGATATTGCTGCTGCCCTCGTCAAGGACATGGGGACCAAATTCGAGCAGCAGGTGGCTGAAATCGCAAGGCTGCTCATCCCGACTACACCTTCGACGAATGCTGCAAACCGATTGGATCAGCTGATGGCTCAGGCAGTCTTGCATGCACCTGGGTTCACACTGCGTGGAGGGACGACCGAAATTTTGCGTGGAATCGTGGCGAAAGGGGTGATCGCAAAGTGAACGACGTCACGAAGATCTTGATTCACTCCACGACGAAAATCATGAAAGATGTGTGTACGAAGGAGCTCGTTAATGAAGCAGAAAACGGACACTGGGCAGCTGAGCTGTGGGGGATTTTGGCTGAGTCAGGCATGACGACTGTTGCTGTTCCCGAGTCACTCGATGGAACAGGGGGCAGTTTTACAGATGCGTACCACATTCTGCGGCTGGCTGGCAAATACGCAGCGCCGATTCCACTAGCGGAAACGTATATGAGCAATTGGCTGTTGTCCGATTTGGAAATGCCCGTCTCTACGGACCCGCTCACCATTTTGTGTAACGAGGTGGAACCGATCCAATTCATCCGCACGCAGGATGGCTGGCAGATAACAGGTAAAGCCGTGAATGTGCCGTGGGCCAGGTACACGAAGCAGATGCTGGTTATCGGGGAGGAGAATTCCCGCAGCTCTCTTGCCATCGTAAGCTCCGATGATGCGTTGATTATCAACGGACAGAATATGGCGGGAGAAGCGAGAGACACTGTAATTCTTAACCACGCAGCCGTTGCCGAGAGTCGGGTATTCTCCATAGAGGCCAAACAGGTAAAGGAGTGGCTGCTATACACAGGCGCACTTTGCCGTTCGGTCATGATGGCAGGAGCCTTGGAGCGCATTCTGGAGCTGACCGCTGCCTATACATCAGAGCGCACCCAATTTGGCAAGCCGCTGCATCGCTTTCAAGCCATTCAGCAGCATTTGGCGGCTATGGCAGGGGAGGTAACGGCTGCCGACATAGCTGCCCAAAGCGCAATAGCAGCGAATGAGCATACTCCGGGTTCGAAAGCCATCGCCATGGCAAAGATCCGTATCAACGAAGCTGCAGGAACCGTTGCGCCCATCGCGCATCAGGTGCACGGGGCTATCGGATTCACCCATGAGCACATTTTGCATCAAAGCACACGTCGCGTCCTTTCCTGGCGGGAAGAATGGGGGAATGAGACCCTATGGGCAGAAAAGCTGGCGGAACAGCTCATGCAGCTCGCAGATAACGAACTATGGCCGTTTCTAACCGAACCAGCAATCAGTCGGCAAGGATAGTTGTTACCGAACAAATCGATTTTCCGCAAATGGGAAAGGGGACGGGAAGATGACCGATCTGCTCTATACAGTAAACGAGGGAATTGCCACCATTACGCTGAATCGACCGGAAGCTCTGAATGCATTCAGTACGGAAATGATCGATCTATGGATCAAAGCTCTGGAGTCTGTTCGTGACGATGATTCTGTCAGGGTGGTAGTCCTTACAGGAAATGGAAGATCCTTTTGCAGTGGAGGAGATATCAAATCCATGGTCCGCGGGGATGGGTTTTTACACAACAATACCGAGGCAGAAGATCTGTCATCAACTGGTCTCGCTCGCAAAAAGAGCCTGTGGAAGCGTGTGCAACGAATTCCGCTCTTGCTGCAGGAAATCGATAAGCCTGTGATCGCCAAGATGAACGGTGTTGCCACGGGGGCCGGCTTGGATATGGCTCTGATGTGCGATATTCGGATCGCCGCACAACGTGTAAGAGTTGCGGAGGGTTACATCAAAGCGGGTATCGTTCCGGGAGATGGAGGAGCATACTTTTTACCTCGACTGGTAGGAGTCGATCGGGCGCTGGAAATTCTTTGGACCGGTGATACCTATACGGCGGAGGAAGCAAAACAGATAGGATTGATCACGCATGTCGTGCCGGATGAGGAGCTTGATGCATTCGTTGATGCGTATGTGCGGCGATTGGCGAGCGGTCCGCAAGAAACGATGCGTTTTATGAAGCGAGCCGTCTACCAAGGCATGTCGACGGATCTGCGCACATCGCTAGATATGATTTCATCTGCAATGGGTCTGGTAACCGAGCTTGAGGATTATCAGGAGGGAGTACGAGCGATCGCCGAAAAACGACCGCCCAAGTTCAGCTAGTAGAAAACGGCGATGCAGAAACTACCGAGTGATTGAAGGGAGGGTCCCCTTTGCAGGCGTTAGATCATATCCGTGTACTAGATTTGTCGAGAACATTGGCGGGACCGTTTTGCACCATGCTGCTCGGTGACATGGGCGCAGACATTATCAAAGTGGAGCAGCCAGACGTAGGAGATGAGACGCGTCGGTTTACTCCGCCTACTTGGGATGGCATCAGCAGCTATTACCTTGCGTCCAATCGAAACAAGAGAAGCATAACAGTGGATCTCAAAGGGGAGGAAGGAAGAGAGATCATCTATGAGCTAGCCAAGACAGCAGATATACTGGTAGAAAATTTTCGCACGGGCGCTCTGGATCAGATGGGGCTGGGCTATGAACAAATAAGACAGATTAATCCCAAGCTGATTTATTGCTCCGTATCTGGATTTGGACGTACTGGCCCCGAGAAGAATCGAGCAGGCTACGACTTGCTGCTCCAGGGGTACGGTGGCCTGATGAGCATAACTGGAGAGGAAGGCCGTGCACCTGTCAAGGTAGGGACCTCCCTTGTCGATATGAATGCAGGGATGTTTGCCGTCTATGGGATTCTGTCTGCCCTCATAGCCCGCGAAAGAACCGGCAAAGGGCAGTTCATCGATGTCAGTCTCTTGGATGGTCAGGTCGTTCTCCTCAATTACCTTGCGACGAGCTACTTTGCCACAGGCCGTGCTTCTGGCCGACTAGGTTCTGCCCATCCTTCCATCGTTCCGTACCAAGCTTTTCCGGCAAAAGATGGGGATATCATTCTAGCGATCGCAAACAACAGCCTGTGGGAGCGAGCCTGTCGTGCTTTGGGGTGGGAAGATTTGCGAGAAGATCCACGGTTTCAGACCAATGACGACCGAGTCGCCCATCGTGACTTTCTGGTTGCCATTATTTCTGCACGCATCGCTGAAATGGACAGACAGGAAATCATTCACAAGCTTGATCAAGCAGGTGTTCCCGCAGGCCCGATTCATACCGTAGATCAAGTCTTGAATCACCCTCAGGTGCTGGCACGCGAGATGGTGCTCGAAGTAGAGCATCCGATCGTAAAAGATTTGAAAATGCCCGGCTTTCCCGTGAAGCTTTCCGATACACCTGCACAGGTTCACAGGCATCCACCGCTTCTGGGCGAGCATACGGAGGAAATATTGCTGGAGATGGGCTTTTTGCCAGAGCAGATTGAAGGATGGAGAGCAAGCAAAGTGATTGGAAAAGGGTAAACGAAAAAAGAGCGCGCATTTATGGCGTGCTCTTCTTGTTAAAAGATCACAACAGTTAATAGCCAGGGTATTTCACGACGGGCCATTTTTCCTTTCGCAAAGAATCTATCAATTCTGGGCCGACATTCAAATTGGCACTGACGAGGTCATGCGGGGTAAGTGCCATCCATTGATTCAAGGATACGTCGACAAACCGATCGCTTTTGAACATCTCCAGAAACCAGAGTGTCGTATTCCCCGTGTTTTGTATGTAATGACCGGTTGCAAAAGGGACATAGCCGACGTCCCCTGCACGGTAGTCAAAGGTACGGGCTGTACCTTCTCCCGTAAATACCGTCATGCGCCCTTGACCAGTCAAGTAATATTGCCATTCGTCATTATTGGGATGCCAATGCAGCTCTCGCATGGCTCCTGGTTTGATTTCGACCAGTGCTGCCGCAATCGTCTTGGATATAGGAAAGTTGCGCGAATCAACGATCCGTACACTACCTCCCGGGGTCACGATTGGTTTTTGAGCGAGCAGGCGATGGGTAAAGCTCAAAGGAACCGTCCCATAGGGGGATTCCACCTCCTCTTCTCGGATCGAGCCGGGGACCTCTCCCTGAAAAATGTACACCTGCTTGGGCGGGATATGGGCGAAAGCATTCTCAGGTACACCAAAATTGTCGGAAAGCACGTCACGAGGGGTATGCGCGAACCAATCCGAGATCGACAACGTATTTAAATCGGAAAAATTTCCGTCGTCGAAAACAAGTAAAAATTCACACCCTTCCTCAAGACCTTGGATGGAGTGGGGGATTCCCGGCGGAAAATACCACAGATCCCCAGGTCCGATGTCCGCGATAAAATTACGCCCATCCTGATCAACTGAAGTAATCCGCGCCCGTCCCAATAGCATATACGACCATTCTGCCTGTTGATGCCAGTGAAGCTCCCGGACGCCTCCTGGGGTCAGGCTCATGTTGACACCAGCCAACGTGGTTGCAATGGGGAGCTCACGAACGGTCACTTCACGAGACCATCCGCCATGGTTCAATGTCATGACAGCGTCAGAAAAAGAAAACTTCAAATTTGGGAGCAAGCCGTTGTCCGTAATGGGAGGAACGAGCATATCTGGGTTTTGCAGATCGCGTGCAATATTTCGAGGACCTTGATCGACCCAGCCAGCCCCATCACTTCTCATCGGCTCGGGCATAGGGCGATCTGATTTCGATTTTCCCATTTTTCCGCGGCCTCCTTTCACGATTGTATGGTTTCTCAGCTACTCGCTTCTTTCATAAACAAAGATATGGTCAGAAGCTTGCCTCTTATTCAAAATTGGGCTTGGACAATTGGGAATAAAGGCTGCGAAACTCATTAAACACACTTGACCGGTATGAATTATAGGATTAAAATAAATAAGAATCATTCTATTTCAGTTTCGCCTCGGTTTCCTTCATGGAATGCATTCTAGAGGGGCTTGTGTTTTTACTATCATCAGTCTGGAGGAATGGAACGTGGAATATATATGTCTGACCTGTCAGCAAATCGTTGAGTCACGGAAAGATCTATGTACACACCTTCAGCAGTTTTTCGCTTCTTTGCAAGGACAGAAAATCTGGCGTATCCGGTTTCTCCATCGGTATGCGTACGAATTTTACAGCGATCTGCAAATCAAGGATCTCATTTCGGAGCAGCCACTCATGGTGTCTGAGGTGATGTGTGTGGAGAAATTTGATCCGCGCACCTATACAGGCGTAAACACGATGGGGAAAAGTGTATCGATCTTTGAATAACTACAAATGACATATCTTTCGCGAGTGAAGAGAAGAGTACATGGATTTTTACAGGAAACCATGTGCTTTTTTGTTGTTTTCATGAGTGTACCTAGTGGAGGATTCAGGAAAGGGACGAGCTGTTTCGAAAATAGGTTACGGAATGTTTATTATGTTAACTTCTTATCCCTCCAAACAAATTGTTTAAAAAATGCACATCTGTCTATGAAACGGGACGAATGCACGAAAGATAACCAATTATTCGCTGCCCGTTCTGTGATAAGGCTAGCGAATCAGTAAAAAGATTCGGTCTGGTACGGTCCTTGCTTAATCAAGTCGGGTGAAAATAGCCTGACAGCAGTCTACCCAAACAGGTGGTGGCGTATATGGATTTTCCCCAGGAATTTGATTTGCTGAGGAAGACGGTAAGCAGCTTTGTGAAAAGAGAAATTGAACCGATCGCTGAAGAAATGGATCGCAAAGATGAGTGGCCAAAGGACATGTGGAACAAGCTGGGAGAGCTTGGCGTGCTTGGACTGACTGTCCCGGAGGAATACGGTGGTGCAGGATTGGGACCTGTAGAGCAAGCCATGGTTACGGAGGAAATCGCGAAATACAGCGCTGCGATTGCGGTGTCCTACGCGGCACACGCGAATTTATGCACGCACAATCTGTACCACAATGCAACCGAAGAGCAAAGGAAAAAGTATCTGCCTGGCCTATGCACCGGAAAGCTGATTGGGGCTTTAGGGCTGACTGAACCAGGCTCGGGATCGGATGCGGTCGGGATGAGGACGACGGCACGAAAAGAAGGCGACCGATACATTTTGCATGGCAGCAAAACGTTTATCACGAATGGGCCTGTTGCTGACCTTATCCTAGTCTACGCGAAGACAGACAAAGAGAAAGGAGCGCATGGGATCACAGCTTTTCTCGTAGAAAAGGGCTTTCCTGGCTTTTCGGTATCCAAGCGATTGGAAAAAATGGGGAATCGCGGCTCACAGACAGGGGAGCTGATCTTCGATGAATGCGAGGTTCCAGCCGAAAATGTACTTGGAGAAGTGAACAAGGGAGTAAAGGTGATGATGTCCGGCTTGGATATCGAGCGTGTGATCGTCTCAGCATTGGCACTGGGAATCGGAGAAGGAGCGTTTCGCGAGGCAGTCAAATACGCCAAGGAGCGCAGCCAGTTTGGGAAGCCGATCTCCCATTTCCAGCTCATTCAAGCAAAAATTGCAGATATGTACACCGCACTGGAAGCAGCTCGCTTGCTTACTTACGATGCAGCGCGACTGGCAGCCGAGAATCAAAAAATAACGCTGAAGGCTGCGGCTGCTATTCTTTTTACAGCGGAGACAGCGACAAAGGTAGCGCTGGAGGCGGTGCAAATTCACGGGGGCTACGGCTATATGCTCGATTATCCAGTGAATCGGTATTTGCGTGATTCGAAGCTATATGAGATCGGTGCAGGCACGTCGGAAGTAAGAAGATTGATCATCGCCAGAGAACTGTTGGGAGTAAAGACGTTCTAGGATAAATAAATGTCCGGTCCATCCGGTAGAAGGCAGGGGAAGAGATCATGCAGATCTTTTCGGAGAATCTCTTGGCGAATCAAGTAGCCATCGTAACTGGGGGAGGCACAGGCATCGGAAAGCAGATTGCCAAAACCCTCGGGGAAAGCGGGGCGAAAGTCGTTATCGCCGGGCGCAGGAAAGAAGTTTTGGAAGAAACCAGGAATGAATTTGTAAAGGAGGGGATTGAGACTCACGCGATTTCCATAGACATAAGAGTACCGGAGCAAGTCCAGCAGCTGGTAGATTTTACGGTAGGATCCTTTGGCAAAGTGGATATTCTCGTCAACAACGCGGGCGGGCAATTTCCTAAAAAATCAGAGGAACTGACACCGAACGGGTGGAATGCTGTCATACACAATAATTTAAATGGAACCTTTTACGTCACCCAGGCAGTGGCTAAGCAGATGATCAAGCAAGGGACGGGAGGGGCAATTACCAATATCCTGGTCAGCTTTCTGCATCGAGGTGCTCCGGGGATTGCGCATTCTGTAGCCGCAAGAAATGGGGTGTACGGGATGATGCGTACATTGGCCTTGGAATGGGCGAAATACAATATTCGTATCAACTCGATTGGCCCCGGTCTATTTGTGACAGAAGGAATGAAAGAGGAAATGGCGAGCTCGGCGGGCCCCCATTTCATAGAGCAAGTCACCCAGGACGTACCTCTCGGGCGGACAGGAAGGCTGCAGGAGCTGGGTTGGCTGGTAACCTATTTGTCCTGCCCGGCAGCAGAGTATATGACAGGCGAATTTATTGTGATAGATGGCGGCAACTCGCTTGGTAGAGGACTGACGTTCGTCCCTTATTAAGAGCGAGAAACTTAAAGCGCGAACATGTTGCCCGAAAGTGAGGAGGACGAAATGAATCTCGCATCCTATCTGGAAAGATCCGTTCGAGAGAATCCTCAGCAGGTTGCTATTCGAATGGACGAGAAAGAAATCACTTATGAACAGTTTGACCAGAGGGCCAGAGCCCTCGCAGCGTATTTTCGTAAAAATGGATTTACCAAAGGTGACAAAGTAGGTATCTATCTAGCCAATTGCCCTGATTACCTCATTCTTTTTTATGCCGCATGGATGCTTGGGGGAGTGGCTGTCCCCATCAACTATCGATTCCGCCAAGAAGAGCTTGCGTTTGTGATCGCGGACGCTGAGATCAAATGGCTTGCTTTGACCAGGGAAGACCTTGAAAAATTACAAGACATCTTGACAGAGCACGCGCACATCCGGCTGCTGTTTGCCGGAGAACTGGAGGAAGGCAATCGTCATACGTGCTTATCCGAGATCTATAAAACAAGTGTGGAGCAGAAGGTGTCGGTCTTGCCCTGCCGGGATTCAGAAGACGCGATGCTGATGTACACGAGCGGGACGACCGGCAAGCCGAAAGGAGTCAGGCAAACTCATCGAACCAATTCCGCATCGATCGAGATGGTTGTGGATGCATGGAAGCTGACTTCACGTGATCATATATTGGCTACCCTTCCGATGTTTCATGTAGGAGGATTGCAGTGTACGACACTTCCTACGCTTTTTACAGGTGGATGTCGTGAACTTTTTCAAAGCAAACCCGCAGGAGCAGCGCCCGATGAATCATTACCGATTGTGCTTCTTTGGGGGGTCTCCTACACCCAGTGTGATTTGCGAGTATTTTGAAGAGGTAGTAGGTGTGAATTTGCTGGAAATCTATGGGCAAACAGAGCTATCCGGTTTGATGATTACGTATCAAGCAGGAGAACGGCGCATCCCAGGATCGATGGGCAAACCAATGGCACAAGTCGTGGAAACCAAAATCGTCTCTGCTGACGGAGAGAGACTGATCGCACCTGGTGACGAGGAAGCAGGGGTGATGTATTTGCGAGGTGACGTCGTGACTCCTGGCTACTGGAAGCAGGACGAGTTGAATCGCGAGCGATTTGAGGACGGGTGGTTGAAGACAGGGGACATCGTCCGCTGGGATGAAAACAGGTACCTGTACTATACCGACCGCTTCGATGATCTCATTATTACCGGCGGCGAAAATGTTTACCCGAAGGAAGTGGAAAACATTCTGGCGGAGCATCCTTCCGTTGCTGAAGTTGCCGTCATTGGAACGCCGCACGAAAGATGGGTGGAGCAGGTTACCGCGATTATCGTCCCCCGGGAAGAAGCGAATGTCGCTATTGCCGATATCGAAGCGTTTTGCGTGCAGCATCGCGGACTCGCTGGATACAAACGACCGCGAAAGGTCCTCTTCGTCTCGGAACTCCCCAAGACAGGAAGCGGAAAAATCAATAAAAGTATTCTCAAGCAGCAATATCGGATGCAGCAAAGCACAAGCGAGACATCTGGCGGAAATATTGTCTGAATTTTAAAAATAAACATGAGGAGGGATGGCCATGTCGATTGCGTACAATTTGATTCACCGTGTGAACGTGGGGGATATTTTGAAGCGAAGCGCGGCGCGGTTTCCTCATAAAACGGCAGTAATTGAAGGCGATCGCAGAATCAGCTACAAAGAGTGCAATGCGTGGGTCAATCAAGTCGCGAGGGGCTTGCTCGCATTGGGCCTGGGGCATGGCGACCGCTTGGCGATTTTGGCGAGCAATTCCATCGAATTTGTGCTTGTTTATTTTGCCTGCGCCAAAGCGGGGATCACTATCATTCCGATTAATTTGGCGCTGCATCCGGATGAGGTCTCCTACATTTTACAGGACTCTGGCGCAAAAGCAGTCGTATTGGAAGAGATGTTTCTAGATAAATGGCCTGCGGAAGGGGAGCACCATGCTGTCACGGATCTCATCCTGATTGGTACTGAGTCGGTTCCCGAGCAACCAGGAGCGATTCGCTGCCACAAGTGGGAACAAGTATGGGAGGCTCAGAACGACACGGAGCTTTTATGCCACGTGGAAGATCGCGACCTCATGCAATGTTTGTACACCAGTGGAACGACCTCTCATCCGAAAGGGGTCATGAGCAGTCACATTGCGGTTTACTTAAATACGTTGGGTACCGCCTTTGATTTGAAATTTACGGAGAACGATGTCTCGATCGCTATGCTGCCTCTGTTTCATACCGCACAATTGAATGCGGTTACAACGCCAGTCATGATCGCTGGGGGAACGACCGTGATTGTTAAAAAGTTCGACCCCGTTGCTGTCATGCAGCTCATCGAACGGGAGGGAGTCACTCAAATCTTCGGCCTCCCCATGATGTACCGTGCTTTGCTCGATCACCCGGAGAGGGAAAGCTTTGATTTGACTACGCTCAGGCTGTGCATTTATGCGATGGCACCTATGCCCAATCAAGATTTGCAGCGAGCACATGATGTTTTCCAATGCGATTTTGCCCTGTTGTTCGGTCAGACAGAAATGGCTCCGGTCGCTACTGTATTCCGGCCTGAGCATCAATTGACCAAATCGGGTGCGGTGGGAACACCGGCTGCGAATGTCGAGGTTGGGATCATGAATGAATATGGAGATCTATTGCCGACAGGGCAAGTCGGTGAAATCGTCTACCGCAGCCCGCAAACGATGGAAGGCTATTTGAATGATCCACAGAACACGGAACAGGCTTTTGCTAACGGGTGGTTTCATAGCGGGGACGAGGGATATTTTGACGAAGATAACATCCTGTGGTTCGCAGACCGAAAGAAAGACATGATTAAAACAGGCGGCGTAAACGTGGCATCGATCGAGGTGGAAAAGGTCATCTTCCAGCATCCACGGGTGCTCAATGTCGCAGTGGTCGGTTTGCCTCACGTGCATTGGACGGAGGCGCTGACGGCTTTTGTCATCTCCAAGGACGATGAGGCAGTGCCAGAAGAAGAAATCATCCAGCTGTGCAGAACCCAATTGGGAGGCTTCAAGGTACCGAAAAAAGTCGTGACCGTCAAAGCCTTTCCCATGACGACAACAGGCAAAATCCAAAAGCATCTGCTAAAGAAAGAGTATGCGGAGCTGTATGCCACTTCATTGACGTAAGCGAATCTAAGAATATCCCGACAAAAAAGAAACTGACGCTCAAAGGCGTCAGTTTTTGTCTTTCCTCATCCACTATAGCGGCCCAATCTGTCAAAGAACTCCTTCAGGAAGTTGTAAAACAGTTTTTCCGAAGGAGGCAGCTCCCGGTTTTTCGGGATGATGATGCCTACGGTTCTCGTCACGATTGGTTCATTGATTCGCAGCTTGACAGTCTCACGCGGGACATTATCTGCCAAGGTCAGTTCTGGTAGCAGGGTCACTCCAAGTCCAGCGGCCACCAGCCCTTTGATGGCGTCGATATCTTCTCCTTCAAATGCGACTTTGGGCTCGAACCCCATTTGAGCACAGGCATTGACGACAATGCTGCGCAAAATATACCCCGGTGGGAACAAAACAAATGTATCCTGCATCAGCTCGCTCAAACGCAGCGTTTGATTTTTCGCCAGTGGGTGCTTCGCCGGCAGCAGGGCAACGATCTCTTCGGCAAAAAAGATGTGGCTCTGCACGTTTTTTTCCTGAGTGGGAACCGGGCCGAGAAACGCGATGTCAAGCTCCCCTTTGATGACCGAATCGATCAGGGGAAGATAGGCACCTTGCCGCAGCTGAAAGCCGATGTCCGGATAGCGCGCGCGGAAAGCGGAAATCACAGCAGGAAGCGGGTTGGCTGCGAGACTGCTGGTAAAGCCTACACGGATTGAACCGCGCTCGGGATCGAGGATTTCCTTGATCTTTTTCTTGGCTTTCTCGATCTCAGCCAATGACAGCTCTGCATGCTGGAGAAAAATCTTGCCGATATTCGTCAGTTTGACATTTCGTCCTTCTCGGATAAACAAAGACACGCCCAGTTCCTTTTCCAGAATGGCCATGTGCCTGCTAAGTGCGGATTGGGCGACGTGAAGGGAATGGGCTGCCTCCGTATAATGCTCACGTTTGGCGACCTCAATGAAGTATTGTATCTGTCTGAAATCCATTTTTTATCTCCTTACACGCGACTTATCTCAATATGAGATCAATTCACCAATTATTATATATTGTTTAAATAATTTGCTCAATCTAAAATAAGTCTTACCAGAGAGAGTAAGGAGTGGAGATTATGACAATGCGTGGAATGCCTGAACGACAGGGACTTTATGACCCGATGTACGAACATGACGCTTGTGGGATCGGCTTTATCGCCAACTTGAAAAACAAGGCGAATCACGAGATGGTGAAAAAAGGATTGGAAATTCTCTGTCACTTGGAGCATCGGGGTGGACAGGGAAGCGATCCGGAAACAGGCGACGGTGCCGGTATTTTGACAGGCATTCCGCACAGCTTCTTCAAAAAGTCATGTGAAGAGCTAGGCTTCAAGCTTCCTGCCCAAGGCAAGTACGGTGTGGGCATGCTGTTTCTCCCAATGGACGAGACTCTCCGCCAGACGTACGAAAAACAATTGGAAGAGATCATTATCAAAGAAGGTCAAAAGCTGCTCGGATGGAGAACGGTTCCAACCGATGCGACGAAAATCGGCAAAACAGCGAAGGCGAGTCAGCCGTTTGTCCGCCAAGTATTTATCGGCGCTAGCTCGCAGGTCAAAGAACAGCTCGCATTTGAAAGAAAATTGTATATGATCAGAAAACAAATGGAGCGGATCGCGAAAGAAGGCTTCTATGCAGCTTCCATGTCCAGCCGAACCATTGTTTATAAAGGCTTAGTGACTCCAGAGCAACTGGATCAGTTTTATACGGATTTGCAAGACGAAAGCTACGCGTCCCCATTTTCTGTCGTGCATTCCCGCTTTAGCACGAACACGTTTCCGACATGGGAGCGTGCTCATCCCAATCGTTATCTGATCCACAATGGTGAGATCAATACGCTGCAAGGAAACATCAACTGGATGCGTGCGCGTGAACAAATGTTCCAATCAGAAGCGTTTGGAGAAGATCTGAACAAAGTCGTGCCTGTTATCGATCTAGAAGGCAGTGACTCTGCGATTCTCGATAACTGTGTGGAATTCTTCTCCCTGGCCGGTCGGTCGCTGCCGCACGTGGCCATGATGCTGATCCCTGAGCCATGGGACCAAGACAAAAATATCGACGCTGCGAAAAAAGCGTTCTATGAATATCACAGCTGCTTGATGGAGCCATGGGACGGTCCAACAGCGATTTCCTTTACCGATGGAAAACAAATCGGGGCGATTCTGGACCGCAACGGTCTGCGTCCTGCTCGTTACTATATTACCTCTGATGATACTATTATTTTCTCATCGGAGGTAGGGGTTCTCGAAATTCCAGATGAAAAGATCGTGCAAAAAGGACGTCTGAGTCCAGGCAAAATGCTTCTCGTCGATCTGGAGGAAGGTAGAATTGTCTCCGATGAAGAGATCAAGCAGCAGATTGCCAGCGAGCTGCCTTATGAAGAATGGGTCAGCAAAAACCTGGTATCGCTTGCAAACCTGCCAAAAGCTGTTTCTCCAGCCAAGCTGACGAAAGAGGCATTGCTGGCACTTCAAAAAGCTTTTGGATATACGCAGGAAGAGCTGTCCAAAGTTCTGACGCCGATGGTTGCCGAGAAAAAGGATCCGATCGGCTCGATGGGGATCGATACGCCATTGGCTGTCCTGTCTGATCGCCCACAGCTGCTGTACAACTACTTCAAGCAATCTTTTGCACAGGTAACCAATCCACCAATCGATGCGCTTCGTGAGGCATGTGTCACTTCTACTTTATCCTATCTGGGTGCAGAGGGAAATCTGCTGGCACCAGATGAGAGCAACAGCCGGCGTATTCGCCTCAGTTCCCCGCTGTTGTCGAACGCAGAGCTGGCACAGCTGGTAAGCAATCCACATGCAGAGTTTCAAGCGAAGAGATTGCCGATTCTGTTCCCGGCCAACGGTGGCGCGGAAGAGCTGGAGAAGGCGCTAGATGAGTTGTTTGCTTCTGCCCAGCAAGCGATGGCAGAGGGTAACACCTTGCTGGTCTTGTCTGACCGTGGGATGAACGCAGAGCTAGCTGCCATTCCCGCATTGCTGGCAGGCAGCGGCCTTCATCATCACTTGGTAAGTCAAGGTACCCGGACGCAAGTAAGCTTGATCATCGAATCCGGAGAACCGCGTGACGTCCATCAGTTTGCAATGCTGATCGGTTATGGTGTAGATGCGATCAATCCTTATGTGGCCATTGATTCTTTGGTTGAGCTGGTCGAAGCGCAGAAGGTCTCTGATGTTACTGCGGAAGAAGCAGTGGGGATCTACCTACAAACGGCCATTGAGGGCGTCGTGAAGGTCATGTCCAAAATGGGAATTTCCACCGTCCAAAGCTACCGTGGTGCACAAATTTTCGAAGCCGTCGGCGTTGACCAGACTGTCATCGATCGATACTTCACACGTACAGCCTCCAAAATCGGAGGAATCACGCTGGAGATTATTGCAAAAGAAGCGTTGATCCGTCATGCAAAAGCCTTTTTGCCTGAGCATGCGGAGGAAACGTTGGAGGCAGGAAGCGATTTCCAATTCCGTCGTGACGGCGAGTTTCACCTCTTTAATCCAAAGACGGTGCACGCTCTGCAAAAGGCTGTTCGTGAAGGCAGCTATGAGCAATACAAACTGTATTCGGAACTGGCAAATGAACAGCAATTTGCGTTCCTGCGCCATCTGTTAGATTTTAAATCGGACAGAAAGCCTGTGCCTTTAAACGAAGTAGAGTCTGTAGATTCCATCGTTCACCGCTTTAAAACAGGTGCCATGTCCTACGGTTCCCTCAGCAAGGAAGCACATGAGTCACTGGCGATTGCAATGAACCGTCTGGGTGCAAAAAGCAACAGCGGGGAAGGCGGAGAGGATCCACAGCGCTATCTTACAGACGAAAATGGCGACCTGCGCCGCAGTGCGATCAAACAGGTAGCTTCCGGGCGATTCGGCGTATCCAGCCACTATCTGGTCAATGCCAGCGAGATTCAAATAAAAATGGCGCAAGGGGCGAAACCAGGTGAAGGCGGCCAGCTCCCAGGGAACAAGGTTTATCCGTGGATCGCGGAAGTACGGAAATCTACACCGGGCGTCGGGCTGATCTCTCCACCGCCGCATCACGATATCTATTCCATTGAAGATTTGGCACAGTTGATCTTCGACTTGAAAAATGCGAATCCAAAAGCACGGATCAGCGTGAAGCTCGTTTCCAAAGCAGGGGTAGGTACGATTGCTGCAGGTGTTGCCAAAGGTCTGGCGGATGTGATCGTCATCAGCGGACACGATGGCGGGACGGGTGCATCGCCAAAAAGCAGTATCAAGCACGCAGGATTGCCGTGGGAGCTGGGACTTGCCGAAACCCATCAAACGCTGCTCTTAAACCAGCTTCGCGATCGTGTCGTAGTAGAGACAGATGGCAAAATGATGACAGGTCGTGACGTTGTCATCGCGGCATTGCTCGGTGCGGAGGAGTTTGGCTTTGCGACTGCACCACTTGTTTCCATCGGTTGTGTCATGGCGCGGGTGTGCCATTTGGATACCTGCCCGGTAGGAGTTGCTACCCAAAATCCGGATCTGCGCAAAAAATTCAAGGGAGATCCGCAGCATGCGGTAAACTTCATGCGCTTCGTAGCCCGTGAAGTACGTGAAATCATGGCTCAGCTGGGCTTCCGTTCTTTCGAGGACATGATCGGCCGCAGCAATCTCCTGACGATGAACGACAAAGCGAAAGAACACTGGAAAGCGAAGCACATTGATTTGTCTCTGCTTCTGTTCCAGCCAGAGGTACAGGGCGATACAGGCAGATTCCATCAGCGTGCACAAGATCACAAGCTGGATGCCACGATGGACCGCAAGCATCTGCTTGATCTGACCAAACCAGCGCTGACCAAGCAGCGCCAAGTGGAAGTCAAGCTGCCGATCAACAACACGAATCGTGTGGTGGGAACCATTCTGGGCAGTGAAGTGACGAGACGCTATGGCGAGCATGGTTTGCCTGAGGATACCATTCTGCTGAATTTCCAAGGGTCTGCTGGTCAAAGCTTTGGTGCCTTTGTCCCACGTGGTATCACGATGAAGCTGGAAGGCGATGCGAACGACTATGTAGGCAAAGGATTGTCCGGCGGGAAAATTGCAGTGTTCCCTTCGCAAAAAGTGACCTTTGCTCCCGAAAAGAACATCATCATCGGGAACGTGGCGTTCTACGGTGCGACATCCGGTGAAGCCTATATCGGCGGTATGGCAGGAGAGCGCTTCTGCGTACGCAATAGCGGCATGACAGCTGTAGTCGAAGGAGTCGGCGATCATGGCTTGGAATACATGACAGGCGGACGTGTCGTCGTGCTGGGCCAGGTCGGGAAAAACTTTGCAGCCGGGATGTCAGGCGGTACGGCATATGTTTTGGTAGAAAACAAAGAAGTGTTCGCCGCTTCCTGCAATCAGGAAATGGTACTGCTTGAACAGCTGCAGGAGGAACGCGAAAGGAAGGAAGTGAAACAGCTTCTGGAAAAGCATGTCGCGTATACTGGCAGCAAGCATGCCCAAAGATTGCTCGACCAATGGGAGCAGACAGTAACAAAGTTCGTCAAAGTCATTCCAAAAGACTACAAGCAAATCATTCTCACGCTGGAAGAATTGCTTCAGTCCGGAATGAAGCGCAGCGAAGCCATTTTGGCAGCTTTTGAGATGAGCCAAAAGAAAAACTCCGAAAAAGCCCCAAAGCGTAAAGCGGAAGAACAAGTCGCGGCTACTGTCGGAAAGTAGTATTCCAAAGCATCAAAACCGATCCTTCACTGCTGTCAGGTGAGGATCGGTTTTTTCTTTGTTAGCTTCCCGGGCAGTTCAGGCATTTCTTTCTTAGGGAACGATCTGCTATCATTTTCTTATCATAGAAAGAAAAAGGGATGGATGAGAGAGATGGCTGTTAACTTCTGTATGTCATGTGGACACCCGATGGAGACCCGCGAAGTAGATGGGGTCGAACGTCGCGTCTGCACAGCTTGTGGCAATGTTCACTGGGGAAACTACAGTATTGGGGTCGGAGCCCTCGTGTTTAAGGACGAAAAAATGCTCCTCGTACGCAGAGCGCAGGAACCGGGAAAAGGAAAGTGGACGAATCCGGGTGGGTATATTGAACAGCTGGAGCCGATTGAACAAACAATCGTGCGTGAGGTTTTGGAAGAGACAGGCATACAGGCAGAAGTGAAAAGCATTGTTGCGGTCCGCGACCAGCCACGCAGCATTCATAATGTATACATTGCATTCGAAATGGATTATGTGGAAGGCGAACCTCGACCAGATGAAGTGGAAGTCGACCAAGCAGGCTTCTTTTCTCTGGAGGAAATGAAGGATATGGAGCTGGCCAGCTTCACCAGATGGCTGCTCGATGTAGCACTGCACGTAGACAAAAACGGACTTACAATTGATCAGAAAGCGACAGCGGCTGGGAATGGGGATGTCTATTTCCGACTCTAGCAAAATCCGAACCCGATAAGGAAAGAGAGGGAAACGCATGCAATCTACTGTTTATGAGCTGGTCGTACAACCTGACGTCATCCAAGCAGGACATGTGAACAACGTGAAGTACCTGGAATTTTTGGAGCAGGCACGCATACCGTGGTATGAAGCCTTTTCGAACCTGGGTTTCAGCTCTTTTATGGCGAATCTGAACGCTTCCTACAAAAAGGAAAGCTTTCTAGGTGATCAGCTTCGCATTCAAACCAGCGTTCACCACGTCGGAAATACGAGCTTCGTTCTGAAGCAGACCATCACGAATCAACGTGAGGCAGAGGTGTTGGAAGCAGAGGTGACTTTTGTAGCCGTAGATAAGAACACGAAAGAAAAAATTCGCATTCCGGATATCATGCGTGTAGCTGTCGAACCCTTGTGGAAATAAGAGCTACGCTGATCCAACCGTTATTACCGGTAGTTACCAAGATATCCAGAAGTAACTGGATTAAAAGGAGATACTGCTAAGGTGGTACGGTGGGAACAATATTCGTATTACGCATTTTCAACAACGAGCAATGGTAACGTTCATTATGAAGCAGAAGGTTGGGGGCAAGGAAAATGATGGATTCTTTCCTTTTACCTTTGACTGGAGTGAATTACAGATCGATTCATCAAGGTTGTAACAAGAAATTCTATCAACGGCCCTCGGGGATAACTCGAGGGTATTTTTTTGTTACACGAAAAGATGCGGCCCACAGCCCTGACTCACGGGTTTGTGCTGTAGGAAAGGCTTGGTATACGATTTAAATTCGCTTTTCCTTGATGATTCCAGCCAACATGTAGCACCTCGCATTCATTTTCGTGGAATCTCGCTAAAACTCAGGCTTTGGGAAAACTTCATTCCCATGTAACCATTCGAGTAACAACGTTCATCTCCTTGTTTTTTACAATAAATGGATCACACAGATAGCGTGCAAATGTTGTCGCAAAATATTAACGTTGACGTAAACGTTACTTACGTGATAATTTAGTTCCATAAATCAGAAGGACTTGAGGGGAGATGTCATGAGCTTTTATAAAATCGAAGAAGTCGCAAAAGAGTGCGGCTTGACGAAGCGCACCATCCGTTACTATGAGGAAATCGGCTTGCTGTTTCCGCCCGAGAGAAGTGACGGAGGCTATCGCATGTATACAGAGCGGCATATTGAGATGCTAAAGAAGATCATCAGCGCACGGGATGTGCTGGGCTTTTCACTGCCGGAGCTTGTAGAGTTTATCCAGATGAGCGATAGTGTCAACAATCAGCGTGTGGAAGCCAAGCAAACAGAGGATATTCAGAAGAAGCTGGAAAAAGTAGCCGAGCTGGAGGAAACGCTGGAGAAACAGCTTCGCATGATTGATCTAAAGCTGGAGAAGATCAAGCAGTTCCGGTTTGAACTCGTAGATTTGCAGGAGCGCGTAGAAATCGCCAAAACAAAATACACAGCCATGATGGCAAATCAGGAGTGAAGATAAGGATGTCACGTTCAGGAAATGCTGCAGCCAAGGCAAACCGTGCGGATACGTACGAGGCTGGACTTCTGCAGCAGCCCCGATCCGTCTGGGCGGTATTTTTTGCGGGAATTATTGCTTTCATGGGCATTGGGCTGGTTGACCCGATTCTGCCGGCTATTGCGGAAAAGATGCATGCAACCCCGAGTGAAGTCAGTATGCTTTTTACCAGCTATAATGCCGTCATGGCGATAGCTATGCTGTTCACAGGGATGATTGCTTCCCGGATCGGTGTGAAAAAGACGCTGCTTACTGGGATTGTCATCATCGCGCTTTTTTCTTTTCTCGGAGGTATATCCAATCATATTTGGGTACTGGGTGGATTGCGTGGAGGCTGGGGGCTTGGGAATGCACTCTTCGTAGCCACCGCATTGACGGCGATTGTCTCTTTGTCCCGATCAGGTGTGACAAAGGCGATCATCCTGTATGAAGCTGCAATCGGACTTGGTATTTCTGTCGGTCCACTGCTGGGAGGAGAGCTGGGAGCGATCTCTTGGAGAGGTCCATTTTTTGGAGTAGCTTCGTTGATGGTAATTGCTTTTATCGCCCTTATTTTCCTCATGCCGGCTGAGGCTGTGACAACCAATGCTCCGAAAAAGAAGACCTCGTTTAGCGATCCATTCCGTGCGATGAAGCATCGTTCCCTCGTCGTGCTTGGGTTGACGGCTTGCTTATACAACATCGGGTTTTTCACTCTCATGGCGTACGCTCCTTTCGTGATGGGACTGGATGAGCATGGGCTGGGTTACGTCTTTTTAGGATGGGGAGTCTTGCTTGCCGTCACGTCGGTCTTCATGGCGCCCATCCTGCAGCGAAAGTTTGGGACAGTCAAATCCATGTCCGTCATGCTCGGCTTTTTTGGCTTAACCCTTCTCGCCATGGGAATATGGACGAATACACCAGCTGTCGTGATTGTGTCAGTCATTTTCTCCGGCGCTTTGCTGGGGAATAACAATACGCTGATTACGACCGCTGTGATGAATGCAGCACCAGTCGAGCGTTCGACTGCTTCGGCTGCGTATAGCTTCTTGCGATTTATCGGCGGTGCGATTGCTCCTGTGATGGCAGGTAAGCTGGCAGAGTGGTTCAACCCTCATGTTCCGTTTATTGTAGGGGCGTGCTTTGTCCTCTTGTCTGTGGTTTTTGTATTCCTGAATCGCCGCCACGTCATGCACGTAGATCACGCTGGTTCGGGTCATTAAGATGAAAAGGCTGGAGAACTCCAAGAATGAACGTGGGGTTCTTTTTTTGTGTGTCTGCATGGCAGAAGGAGAATTGACATGCAGCTATTTGGTTGCATATAATCAAGACATGGACAAGGTATTCAAAGCGTTAGCGGATGCGACAAGAAGGCAGCTTCTGGACTTGCTCTATCAGAATAACGGGCAAACACTCAGTGAGCTGTGCGATCATCTCGATATGACGCGGCAATCGGTCACGAAACATCTCGTCATTTTGGAGGAGGCACATCTTGTCGTAGTGGAATGGCAAGGCAGGCACAAACGGCATTACTTGAATGCCGCTCCCATCGCAGAAATCTACGACCGTTGGATTGGGAAATACGAGCGGCAGCGAATCGATGCTTTGGTGGAACTGAAAAGAAAGCTTGAGGAGGACACGCATGGATAATTCGACCTTCGTTTATGTGACCTACATCGCGACGACACCGGAGAAACTCTGGGAAGCACTGACGAATAGTGACTTTACGGAGAAGTATTTCTTTGGAAGCAAAATTCAGTCTGACTGGAAGGTCGGTTCTGAAATCACCTATTCCCGAGATGGAAAAGTCTCTGATTATGGAAAGATCCTTACGTGTGAGCCGCATCGGGTGTTGTCGTTTACCTGGACGTATACAGCAGACACAGCTGTTCGGGAAGAGCCGACTGTAGTGACCTTTGAGCTGAAGCAGATGGACTCTGCGGTCAAGCTGACATTGAAGCATGAGAAGCTCGTATCCGTAGACATCGTAGACCGAGATGACACATTTGAGGGATTGAACAACGGATGGCCAGCCATTCTCAGCAACCTGAAAAGCTTGCTGGAAACAGGCAAAACCTTGGCGCCGATTAGCCTGTGAGCCATGAAATCTGCCGAATAACCGCCCTAGAAGCGGTTATTTTTTTATGCCTGTGAAAGGGGGGGCAACCCCCTGATTTGAGGGAGTCTGTCTGCCTGAAAACAGGTAATTTCTCCGCTTTACAAATAAGATTAAAATGAAAATATCGATAGGGAGACAGGGATGTTCTGTAGAGCGCTTTCAAATTTCCGTTGTGAGGGGGAAGGCTGGATGACAACGCAACACAACACAAAATCTAATCCGCTTCCTGCGTTTGATGCTGTCATTGTCGGAGCGGGGTTTTCCGGGCTGTACATGCTGCATAGGCTGCGCCAAGCTGGTTTGTCCGCTTGTGTCTATGAGTCAGGAGAAGGCGTAGGCGGGGTCTGGTATTGGAATCGCTACCCGGGTGCGAGATGCGACTCCGAGAGCATCTACTACAACTATACGTTTTCCGAAGAGCTGTATCAGGAATGGACCTGGTCTTCCCGCTATCCGGGACAACCGGAAATTTTGCGTTACTTGAACTTCGTTGCGGATAAATTCGACCTGCGCAGAGATATTCAATTCCGTACAAGAGTCACTGCGGCGCACTACGATGACAATGAGCGCAAGTGGAGAATTCAAACGAATGATGGGGTAACCGTCATGGCTACTTATTTTATTTCGGCTGTGGGCTGCTTATCCGCAACGAACGTTCCCAAAATGAAAGGACTCGAAACCTTTGAGGGACAATGGTTCCACACCGGAAATTGGCCGCATGAGAAAGTAAATTTCCATGGTAAGCGTGTAGGGGTGATCGGTACTGGCTCAAGCGGAATCCAGTCCATACCTGTAATTGCGGAAGAAGCCTTGCACCTGACCGTTTTTCAAAGAACAGCGCAATATAGCTCGCCTGCACAGAATCATGATTTGGAAGAAGTGTACGTGCAAAATGCCAAAAACCGCTTTCATGAGATGAAACAGTCGATGCGAGAATCTACGGCGGGTTTCCCTTACAAACGCAGCCGAGCTTCGGCACTGGAAGTATCGGAGGAGGAGCGGCAGCAGGTTTATGAATCCGCTTGGGCCCAAGGGGGTCTGATTCTCACTAGTACCTTTAACGATTTGCTTGTGAACGAAGAAGCGAATGAGACATTATCTGCGTTTATTCGCTCCAAGATCAGGGCGGTCGTACACGATGAAAAGACTGCGGAAATGCTGATGCCGAATTATTTTTTTGCGACCAAACGTCCGATTCTAGACACGCGCTATTTTGAAACCTACAACCGGGAGAATGTCACGCTGGTAAACGTAAAAGCAGACCCGATCGTTGAAATCACGCCTAAGGGAATTCGCACGGAAAAAGGCGAATACGAGCTGGACATTCTGGTGTTCGCCACCGGCTACGACGCAATGACAGGGCCTTTGATGAAAATGGACATCGTTGGAAAAAACGGCGAGAAGCTGAAAGACAAGTGGGCGGAAGGGGCAAACGTGAAAACGTATCTGGGGATCGCCAACGCAGGCTTTCCCAACATGTTCATGATCACCGGACCGGAAAGCCCGTCTGTACTGAGCAACATGCCTGTATCCATCGAACAGCACGTGGAGTGGATCGCGGATTGCATTCAATATATTCGTGAACAAGGCTATGAGAGTATAGAGGCCGTGAAGGATGCAGAAGAAGCATGGAGCAAGCACTGCTGGGAGGTTGCCAGCGCAACACTGTTTACCAAGGCCGAATCCTGGTATACAGGCGCGAATATTAAAGATAAGCCGGTTGGGTTCCCCATCTACCTCGGAGGTGTGGGAAACTACCGCCAGATATGTACAGGTATCGCGGAGAGGGGGTACGAAGGCTTTACTTTTAACGCGTTCCAGAAAGCGGGCAAGTGAACTCGTTCTAATACGCTTCATCCAAAGCAGGAAAAAACAGCTCGATCCTTTGGGATGCGAGCTGTTTTTTTGTACAGTAAGAATTGATAAGATTCTTATCCAGTATAAGTGCAACATAGCGAGACTTCGAACGAAGTGAGATAGCAAGACTTGTGCCCTTTGGGTACTAAGGCGGAGACCTGTACCCTTTGGGTGCAAAAGGCTTGGCGCAGCCAAGTTTTCTAATCTCTATTTAATTCCCAAGCTCCGTTTCTTGCGTACGAGCGTAGAGATGTTTACGCCTAAACGGTCTGCACATTCCTGCATGGTCTTAGTCTCTTGCAAAATGCGGTGAATGTATTCTCGTTCAAAATGATCGACAGCCTCCTTCAATGACAGAGAAGGATCCATGGTGGATAGCTCGGCTGGGATCGCAGCATGCTGCACCTTGCGTATGGAGGTAGGGAGCTGCTCCAGTGATATTTTTCCTTGCTCGCTCAGGTGGTAGGAGCGTTCTACGACGTTTTTCAGCTCGCGAATATTTCCTGGCCAGTCGTACTCCAGCAGAGCTTCCAGCGCATCTGACTCCACGCGCATGTCTTGCTGGTATTTCTTCTCCAGCAGCTTCAAAAAGTAAAAAATTAGGGCAGGTATATCCTCACGCCGCTCGCGTAATGGGGGTATGGTAATAGAAAGGACGTTCAGCCTGTAAAAAAGATCCTGGCGAAACCGCTTTTGCTCGACCATGGTTTCCAGATCGCTGTTGGTGGCCGCGATGATTCGCATATTGACCTCGCGGGACGTTTTTCCCCCCAAACGCCGGATTTTCCCATCCTGCAGGACGTTAAGCAGCTTTACCTGCAGTGGATAGGGCAGATCACCTATTTCATCGAGAAAGATAGTGCCGCTGTGCGCCAATTCAAAAAGACCTTCTTTTGCATGACTGGCACCGGTAAACGCCCCTTTTTCATACCCGAACAACTCAGATTCCAGCAGATGATCCGGGATCGCTCCGCAGTTTATCTTGATGAATTCTCCCGTTCTTCCGCTTTTCGTATGGATGTAGTTTGCCAGCACATCCTTTCCCACACCTGATTCCCCAAGCAGGAGGATGGGAGAATCGTTCGTGGCAAAACGATCCGCAAGTGCCACGATTCGCAGCATGAGATTGCTGCGGTAGATGAGCTGTCCGTCGTAGTCGATGTCGTTGCGGATTTGTTCCAAAGCTTGCTGAAAGGCAGTGTTGATCTGACGTGTCTCTTCAAGCTCCTGCTGCAGCTGGTTAAGCTCCGTAATGTCGCGAACGTTTCCGACAACGTACAGCAGCTCCTGATTTTCATCCAGCAGCGGAGTGGCTGTATTGATCGCTTTTCGGCCGTTTGCGTAATCGATGACAACGCTGTGCATTTGCTTCGTCTTCATCGCCCGCACAGCTGAGGAATCCGGCACCATATGTAAATCCTTTTGCTCGAAATAGCTGTATTGATTCAACACCTCTGCCGGTATACCCGTGATTTGCAAATACGCTTCATTATAGAGAAGGACATAGCCATTCCTGTCGCAGATTGCAAGGCCATCATGCGAGCTTTGCAGAACGGTTGTCATCAGTTTGACGAGCTCCTCGGTATCGCTTGACTGAAAAAACTTTGTACGAAACATGGTTGCCCCCTTGGACCCAGTCTGTCTTTCGTGGGAATAGTCAGAATTGAGCATTCATGAGCAAAGATGCATATGCAAAAATGATCATCTATGCGTCGTTAGTGGCCGAAAATGCCGTTTTTTCGCTTGGCACGTTATTTGCTCTACAGTAGCGTAACGAAGCGAATCAGAAAGAGAGGGATGTTGGAATGTCTACATTATATCAGGTATTGACTCCAGAAGGGGAGCTCGCCACAAACCTCGATGGCCAACTGGATCAAGCTACGATGGTGAAAATGTTTGAAAATATGCTGCTCGTTCGAATGTTTGACCGTAAATCAATTATCTTGCAGCGTCAAGGTCGGATGGGTACTTATGCACCTTTTGAAGGACAGGAAGCTTCACAGGTAGGCAGTGCCATGGCGCTGAGCCCTGGAGACTGGCTGTTCCCAACGTATCGCGATCATGCGGCGAGCATCGTGCATGGTCAGTCGATGGCCCGTGTTTTCCTTTATTGGATGGGACATATGGACGGCAGTATCAGCCCTAGCCATTTGAACATCATGCCGCAATGTGTGCCGATCGCAACGCAAATGATCCATGCCGTGGGTACAGCGTGGGCGAGCAAGCTGAAAGGGGAAAAGAAGGTCAGCTTGGCCTATTTTGGAGACGGAGCGACCTCTGAAGGGGATTTCCATGAGGCACTCAACTTCGCTGGGGTATTTAAAACGCCGACGATCTTCTTGTGCCAAAACAATGGCTATGCCATCAGCGTTCCTTTCTCGCAGCAGTCTGCGTCGAAAACGATTGCCCAACGCGCAGCTGCTTATGACATTCCTGGCGTTCGCGTGGATGGAAACGACGTGTTTGCAGTCTTTATGACGATTAGGCAGGCGATCGAGCGTGCCAAAGCCGGGGAAGGACCGACATTGATCGAGGCCGTGACATACCGCTATGGAGCGCATACGACTGCAGACGATCCGAAAAAATACCGCGACCAGGAAAACGTATCGGAAGAATGGAGACGTGAACGCGATCCCATCCAACGGCTGCGCGTCTATTTGGAAAAGCAAGGACTGTGGACAGAAGCGTGGGAAAATGAGCGCCTCGCAAGCTTTGGGGAGAAGATCGATGCTGCGCTGGCTGAAGCGGAGAGCTACCCGAAATCGCGTCCAGAGGATATGTTCAAGCACGTCTATGCGGAGCCTACCTGGATGGCGGCTGAACAAGAAAAAGAACTCGCACAGCCTGTGAAAAAGGAAGGGATCCCAGCATGAAGCGAAAACTGACAATGATACAGGCGATCACAGAAGCGATGGACCAAAAGATGGCAGAAGATTCTCGCACCATGCTGCTCGGTGAGGACATTGGAGTGAACGGTGGGGTATTTCGGGCGACTGAAAACCTGCTTCAAAAATATGGTCAGAATCGAGTCGTGGATACACCGCTAGCTGAATCGGGCATTATTGGTGCGGCAATCGGGCTTGCCATGAATGGAATGATTCCCGTAGTCGAAATCCAGTTCCTCGCCTTTATCTATCCAGGCTTCGAGCAGATCGTCTCTCATGCGGCACGGATGCGCTACCGGACGCGCGGTCATTACAACGTACCTTTGGTGGTTCGTACACCGTACGGAGCAGGCATTCGCGGGCCTGAGCTGCATGCAGAGAGCGTGGAATCGTTTTTCGCTCACGTACCCGGCTTGAAGGTCGTAGTCCCGAGCAATCCGTACGACGCCAAAGGCCTGCTCATCGCGGCAATGGAAGACCCGGATCCCGTTATTTTTCTGGAGCCGACAAAGCTTTACCGCGCCTTTAAGGAAGAAGTACCAGAGGAAATGTACCGGGAGCCAATCGGCAAAGCAAAGGTGGTCCGTGAAGGAAATGACCTGTCTATTTTCGCCTGGGGAGCGATGCTTCGCGTAGCCGATGACGCAGCGAAACAGATCGAGAGAGAGCAGGGAATCAGCTGCGAAGTGGTAGATCTGCGCACGATTTACCCACTGGATCGGGATACGATCGTCTCCTCCGTGAAAAAGACGGGGCGTGCGATGGTCGTCCATGAAGCGCATAAGACTATGGGTGTGGGTGCCGAAATCATATCAGTCATAAACGATGAAGCACTGATTTACCTGAAAGCCCCTGTGAAGCGGGTAACCGGTTTTGATGTACCCGTTCCGCAATTTAGCATCGAGGATGATTACATGCCAACGCCAAGTCGTGTCATGAACGGAATTTTGGAAACGGTTACGTACTAGAAAGAAGGAGCGAGGGCAATGGTAGAGTTTAAGCTACCCGATGTGGGGGAAGGCATGCATGAAGGTGAAATCCTGAAGATTCTGGTCCGTCCTGGCGATACCGTGTCACAGGATCAGCCTGTAATCGAAGTACAGACGGATAAAGTAAACGCAGAGCTGTCTGCACCCGTTAGCGGAGTCATCCAAGAAATTAAAGTAGCGGAGGGAGAAACCGTAGAGGTAGGCTCGACGCTTTTAGTGATCCGAACGGGAGAAGCGGCAGTGAGTGCTCCAGCTGACCCTGCTCAAGAAACCGAAAAACCAATCCAAAAGGCAGCAGAGAAGCGCCCCGCAGTCCCGCAAACGAGTCAAACGACTCAGAATCGACGTTCATTGGCTACGCCGTATGTGCGTCAGTTGGCTCGCGAAATGAAAATAGACATCGAGCGAGTCATCGGCACAGGACCGATCGGACGAGTAACGGAAGAAGATCTGCGACAATTCCAACAGGGAAGCAGCAAGCCAAGCACGCCAGATATTTCGCTGGTCCCAGCCAAAACAGAACCAAAGTCGGCCAGTGTGCGAAAGGCGGAGGAGCAGGTAGCGGCCACTGCCTTCGCTGCGCCTGAGACCTCATCGCAGATGCGGGTAGAACGCTTGCCACTGAAAGGGATTCGCAAAAAAATCGCGGAGCATATGGTGAAATCCGTGACGATCATCCCGCACGTCACCTCCGTCGATGAAATCGAAATGGATCAGCTGCGCGAATTGCGCGAGCGTTTGCAGCCTCATGCAAACAAGCGCCAAATCAAGCTGACGTTCCTGCCGTTTTTCGTGAAAGCGCTAGTGATCGCCTTAAAAGAGTTCCCGACGTTTAATGCCTCCATAGACGATGCGTCGAATGAAGTTCTTTTGAAGCATTTTTACAATATTGGAATTGCTACCGATACACCAGACGGGCTGATCGTACCGGTGATCAAGGAAGCTGATCGTAAATCCTTCCTCCAGATCGCTCGCGAAATCAGCGAGCTTGCTCAGCTGGCAA
Source organism: Brevibacillus centrosporus (assembly GCF_046622605.1). NCBI lineage: Bacteria > Bacillati > Bacillota > Bacilli > Caryophanales > Paenibacillaceae > Brevibacillus > Brevibacillus centrosporus. The sequence continues at coordinate 2,940,576 of NZ_CP176856.1, forward strand.
GAGATGGCAAGCTTTCGCTGGATCAGATTACGGGCGGTACTTTTACGATCAGCAACGTAGGTCCGATCGGCGGCCTGCAAGCGACTCCGATCATCAATCACCCGGAAGTCGCGATCATGGCTTTGCACAAAATGGAGAAGCGCTGGGTTGTTCGCGAAGATAAGGGCGTGATTCGCTGGATGATGAACCTGTCACTGTCCTTTGATCATCGCCTAATCGATGGAGTTACGGCAGTCCGGTTTACGAACCGCATCAAAGAGCTGCTGGAGGATCCGAATTTGTTGTTCGTGGAGATGGTATAGATGGTAGTCGGAGAGGTTGCAGTCGAGACAGATGTTGTCGTAATCGGTGGAGGACCTGGCGGATATGCTGCTGCCATTCGCCTCGGCCAGCTGGGAAAATCAGTGGTCCTGATTGAAAAGGATCAGCTCGGTGGAGTGTGCCTGAATCGAGGGTGTATTCCTTCCAAGGCGCTCATTCACAGCGCAGGGGAATATCACAAGCTGGCGAGTTTGGAGAAGCTGGGAATTCAGCTGCCAAAAGGAGACGTCACTTTTCAGATGTCCACCTGGCAGACGTGGAAAGAATCGATCGTAAATCAGTTGAAAAATGGGGTGGACCATCTTTGCCAAGCCAATGGCGTCACCGTAGTAAAAGGCTCAGCGACGTTTTTGTCCAATGACCGGATCGGAGTCGAGACCGGCGGTGATTTCGAGACATACAAGTTTCGCCAAGCAATTATCGCGACAGGCTCCAGACCTTTCACGCCGCCATTCGTGAAACCGGATGGGGTACATATATTGGACTCCACGGATGCTTTGAATCTGCAGGAAGTCCCTCAGTCACTGGGGATTATAGGCGGCGGGTATATCGGGATGGAGCTCGGGATGGCTTTTGCCAAGCTGGGCGCAAAAGTCACCATTGTGGAAGCGGCAGACAAGGTCTTGCCGCAGACGGTTGCCAGTCTCAGCCAAGAGGTATTAAAGCAAGCAAAAAAGCTGGGGATCACGATCCGCACTGGGACGAAGGTAGAGGCTGCATCTGTAGAGCAAGCTCAAGTTACCCTTGATATTTTGACCCATCAGAACACACGGGAGCAGGTATCAGTGGAAAAAGTCCTCGTTACGATTGGGCGTGTGCCGAATACAGGGGAGATCGGGCTGTCACAAGCAGGCGTACAGACAGACGAGCGAGGGTACATCCATGTGGATAGCACGGGGCGTACGAACGTGGCGCATATTTATGCGATCGGGGATGTGACGCCAGGTCCAGCTTTGGCCCATCGAGCGTCGAAGCAAGGTGTGGTAGCGGCAGAGGTCATTGCCGGGCTGCCAAGCAGCTTTGACACCCCGTATGTCCCATATGTAATTTTTACGGAGCCGCAAATCGCGGGAGTGGGATTGACAAAGGAAGAGGCGGAGAAGCAAGGCTATCGCGTCAAAACGGCAGCCTTTCCCTACCGTGCCAACGGGCGTGCTTTGGCGACGGATGAAAAAGAAGGATTTGCAGAAGTCATTGTGGATGAACAGAGCCATCTGCTGCTAGGGCTGCACCTGGTAGGCGCGGATGCTTCCAATCTGATTGGAGAAGGTGTGCTCGCCTTAGAGCTTGCTGCACGAGTAGAGGATTTGGCCCTCACGATTCATCCCCACCCGACACTGAGTGAGGTATGGTTGGAAGCGGCAGAAGCGGTACTCGGTCACGCCATTCATATTGTGAATAAAGCGAAAGTCTTGCAGTAGGCAAGCCATAGAGTGAATAAGAGGAGTTGTACGTTGCTTGCGTGCAGCTCTTTTTTATTTTTTGGACTAGGTTTTTTAACCCTTTCGTGCCAAGGCACCGCACAAGTCTTGGGGCAGCCAACTTGTCGAATCGCGATCAAGCAAGTTTTTTTGGGGGAGCGCGGATAGATCGGCTATAATAATCTAAACACGCATACAGGGACGCGCGCGAAGGGGGGATGAAAATGGCGGAGCAGACAGAAAAGGAACGGAAAATGCTTTTACAGGAAGTTGAGGGGCTTCTGTCTTTTATCTCCTTGCCTATTTTGGTAGTTGAGAAGAGTGGACAAGTCATACACGTCAACCCAACAGCTGAGCACATCTGGCGCCGTTCACAGGTCGTTCTGCTGAATCAGAGGCTGACGGATCTCGTAGAATCGACGAAGCTGCTGGATTTTGTACGGAGAGGCAAGCCCCTTCGAGATTATCCGGTAGAAATCAAGGACGCTGCCGGCAAGCACTTTCCTTATCTTTGCCGCTTGCACCCGTTATTCGTCAATCGTCAGGTCGAAGGGGCCATCCTTCAGTTCACAGAGCAAGTTATCGAGACCGAATTCGAAAAAAACCGAAAATATGCCACGCGCTATTCATTCGAGGATATTCGGGGAAACAGTCCGGCTATGATCGCTTTACTGGAGCAGGCGCGAAAAATAGCAAAAAGCGATTCGACCGTATTAATCCGGGGTGAGAGCGGCACGGGAAAAGAAGTGCTGGCACAGTCGATTCATCATGCGAGCAACCGAAGCAACGGGCCGTTTGTCGCCATCAACTGTGCGGCAATACCGGAATCCCTATTGGAAAGTGAACTGTTTGGCTATGAGGATGGCGCTTTTACCGGAGCCAAAAAAGGAGGAAAGCCAGGGAGGTTTGAACTGGCTTTGAACGGGACCTTGTTTCTGGATGAAATCGGAGATATGCCACCCTTTCTCCAAGCGAAGCTCCTGCGCGTTTTGCAAGAGCGGCGGATTGAGCGCATTGGAGGGTCAGAGAGTATTCCGGTAGACACGAGACTGATCGCTGCTACTCATAAGGATCTAGAGTCGATGATTGTCAGCGGACAATTTCGTGAAGACCTGTTCTATCGCCTGCATGTCATCCCGCTCTATGTCCCGGCTTTGCGGAATCGTAAAGAAGATTTGTACGATTTGATTCAGTTTTACATGAAATGGTTCGGAGATCGGCTAGGCAAGGAGTCCAAGCGCTTTACCACAGCGGCAATGAAATGCTTGCTGGAATATCAATGGCCAGGGAATATCCGTGAGCTGGAAAACACATTGGAGTACATTGTGAACCTGGAGATCGGGGATTTGGTTACGATCAGCAGCTTGCCTGCGTCCATTCGAGGTGATCGGGTATTGGAAGAAGAGCAAACCATGGCTGCAACCGCTGCTCCAGCCCCGCCCTTTGCGGCTTCTTCCTTGGAAAAGACGGAAGAGCAGCTGATTATTCAAGCGATCCAACGATTTGGCAAAACAACAGAAGGAAAACGAAAAGCAGCCGAGCATCTCGGAATCAGTGTTGCGACGTTGTACAGACGTTTAAATAAGCTAAAGCGAAAGCACTTGGTGTAGCACATAGGGGGAGGGTGGACATGAGTCAAATATTAACGGAAAAGGACGTCGATTCCCTTGCCTGCGGTGCCCTGTTTCTCGGTTCTGGTGGCGGAGGAGATCCCTCCATTATCCAAATTATGGCCAAGCAGGAGATACGGGATCGGGGACCCGTTCGACTTCTCTCGCCCTTTGAGCTTCAGGACGAGGATTGGGGTGTCACCATATCGATGATGGGCTCCCAAACGATCGGATATGAAAGGTTCCTATCCGGACAAGAATTTACGACAGCTTTGCGTATTTTGGAAAACGAGAAGCAGATTACAGCCAAGGTGATTGTGCCTTTTGAAATCGGGGGAATCAATGCGATTACGCCCATTTTGGCAGCATCCTTAACGAACCTTCCACTGGTTGATTGTGATGGGATGGGAAGAGCCTTTCCGGAATTGCAAATGACGACGTTTCATGCTTTTGGCGTACAGGCGAGCCCCTTTATCCTTTGCGCCGACAACGGTCAGTACGTACGGATTATTCATGAATCCACCTTGGAAGTGGAGAAAATGGCCCGCAATGCTTTACCTGGCATGGGCGGAGCGGTAGCAGCTGCTTCCTTTCCGATGCAAGCCAAAGCGCTGCAAGAAGCGGTCATTCCACACACATTCTTATTGTGCAAAAGGCTTGGAGAAGGTATTTTGGCCGCAGGAGCGGATGTGCACCGTGTATTTCTCCATCTCTCGCGCGTTTTGCAAAACTCCATATACGGTAAGCCCTTCAAGCTCATCGAAGGAAAAATTGTGGACGTCCAGCGCTATTTGAAGGATGGGATGCTACGGGGGGAAACCATCGTGGAAGGCACGGGCTATCATCACAGTGAGCAAATTGAGGTTCAGTTTTTCAATGAATACTTGCTGGCAAAGCAGGGCGAGCGAGTCATCACGACCGTACCTGATATTCTTTGTATCCTGGATGCGGACACAGGACTTCCCGTGATGATTGATGAGCTGGAGCTGCAAATGAAGGTGTGGGTCGTGGCGATCCCTTGCCCAATACTCGTTCGCCATCCGAAAATGCTCGATGTCGTTGGCCCCTGGAATTTTGGCCTGATGGACCAGTATGTACCGGTCGAACAACTAATCTCAGAAGAGGGGAATGGCATACATCGTGCTGCGTCTTGGGATTGATATCAATAGCAAAACAACGACGGGAATTGTCATGAACCGTGATGGATCGATCCTGCATGTGGCGAAGTCACCTACCCAGAATGACTTTTTAGTCGGGCTTTCCGAAGTCATAAAAGAAATTACGGCTCCTGACAAGAGCTGCACGAGTATAGGTGAAGTGATTATTGGAACCGATTACTTTGCCAATCTATTAGAAAAAGGGGAGCGGCTCTCCAAAGTCTGCTCCATCCGCATAGGGCAAGCGAAAAACACAATCCCGCCACTGTACGGAGCATCCGATTCTATTCAAAAAGCGATCGAAGTCACTCCTTTTCAGTTATACGGGGGACATGAGATGGACGGCAGTTCCTCCCTGCAACCCGGAAAGCACGATCTGGAAACATTCTTGGAAACGATTCGTGAGGAAGGCATCAATTCATTTGCGATCACAGGCGCCTTTTCACTTGTGAACCCTGCGCATGAAAATATCGTCGAGCAATGGATTCGCGAGATCGTGGGGGATGATTGTACCGTCACCAAATCGCATATGCTCGGCAGTATCGGTTTTTTGGAGCGGGAAAACTCCAGTATTTTCAATGCTGCTTTATCGAAGACGATTCTGCGTTCCGTCGAAGGGCTCCAAGACCTGATGCATCAAAACGGGCTCCACGCGAAGATCTACTTTACTCAGAACGATGGTTCTCTCTTAGGCTATGAGTCTGCCTTGCAATATCCGATTCGTACCTGTGGTTCACGCATTTCCAACAGCTTTCGTGGAGCTTCGCTGCTCACAGGTTTAAACGATTGTGTAATTGTCGATATTTGCCAATCGAAAGCGAGCATCGGGGCATTGGAACGCGGATTTCCAAAAGAAAAACGCCGTAACATGAAAATGGCCGGTGTTCCTGTCAGTCTGCAAATGTCAGACGTTACGAATCTCATCATAAGCGAGGATCGTACTGCAGACGACGACAATCTGGATGCGATCTACCACGCGATTCAAAGGTTTCAGCCTCGCTTCGAACCCCTCCCTATCGTTTTTGTGGGGGATGGGAGCGATCGCATTTTCCCTTCGTTCAAGTATCCATGGTCAGATGTACTTCATCCAGCCGAGTTTGAAAATGTTAGTGCGATTGGTGCATGTATCGCACAGGTGAGCGGAGCAGTCGATCGTATTTATTGGGTAGATGAAGAAGATCGGGATAAAACGATTCAGATCGCGAAAGAGGAAGCCATTCAAGCTGCCATCGCAGAAGGAGCGTCCCCCAAGTCGGTATTCGTACAAAGAGTAGAAATCAACCCCATTGCCTATATGCCGACGAAAGCAATACGTATCAATGTAAAAGCCATAGGGACTTTGGATTTTCAGCATCTGCGGTAATCCAAAGCAATCATTTCAACCTTGAGAATACGACTCCAGAGGTGAGTGTCAGTGGAGGATCAGTGGAGAATATCCGAGTATGACCCTAGATGGAAGAGTCTGTTTCGTGACGTTGCTTCTAGTTTAAGAGAGTCGTTGGGAGATTCGGCTGTTCGAATCGACCATGTCGGCTCAACTTCTGTAGCTGGTCTGGCAGCAAAGCCTATTATCGATATCCAAATATCTGTAAGAAACTATGATGATATCTCGACCTATCAGACGAAGATTGAAAACGTGGGGTTCGTGTTACGAGAAGAAAATCGGGACAGGACGAAGAGGTATTTTCGGGAGATACCGGGAAATCGCAGGACGCACGTTCATGTAAGAGAGGCAGGTAGTTATTCCGAACAAGTCACCTTGCTTTTCAGGGACTTCTTGCGTGCTCACCCTGATGATTGTTTGCGCTACGCCCAAGAAAAGCATCGATTAATGGAGCTATACAGAGGGGAACGTCCGAAATATGTGGAAGGAAAAGGTCCGATCGTATGGGATATTCTGCAGAAAGCCCATAATTGGTCACAAGAAATAGGATGGCGAACAAGTACAACTGATGAGTAAAAAAAGTATCAAGCATGAAGCCGATTTGCATTGGGCATTGCTCCTTGCAAATCCGGCTTCTTTTTTATGACGGAGAGTTCTCAGGTTGAGAAAAAATAAAGAGTGCGAAAAATAGAGAAAAAATGAGAAAAGAATATAAAAACAGTCCATAACAATCATTATCTGTGAATTTTGATTGTTTTTTGAGCTGAGAATTTTCTCAAATGCAGCCCAAAATGCAAGAAATATCTAGCTTTTCAGGTTGGCATGCCATTTGCAACAAAGAATATTCAAACTGTTCGGAGGTGAACATTCAGTCTTTTCTGTTCCATCCAGAAAAACAAACAAGGTAAAGGAGGGGCGATATCATGGCAGGTCATTCAAACATGGCAGACGACTTCTCGCTGAGCAGGGTGCCGAAAGAGGCACGCGTGCCGATGTGGGAAATTCTCGTCATTCGAATTGGGGCGTTTACTTCTCTCAGTCAGTTCATTCTCGGTGCATTTCTCGGTTATGGCATGTCCTTTTGGGACGCTGCATTAGCTAGCTTTCTCGGTGCCATTATCCTGGAAGTAGTCATCCTCCTCATCGGAATTGCTGGTGCGCGCGAGGGGCTTTCGACCAGTATGCTGAGCAGATGGACGGGGTTTGGCAAATACGGGTCCAGTATTATCGGATTCGTCATCGCGGTTTCTACCATCGGCTGGTTCGGTGTGCAGAACTCCGTATTTGCAAACGGGATCAATGACGCTGTCGGTGGGGCATTAGGATTTCCTCTCGCTGCGACTCTGACAGGATTGTTTGTCACCGTGATCGTTATTTTTGGTTTCAAGTGGCTGGGAGTAACGGCCAAGATCGCGGTCCCCGGATTTTTATTGACCATTGCATACGGTATCTACAACGTGTTTGAAAGCCACTCGCTGCCTGAGCTCATGTCTTCTGCAGCGCCTGGTCCAGCTCTTTCCTTGGGCGCGGCGGCGACAATGGTTGCAGGAAGCTTCATGGTTGGGGCGGTACTAACCCCAGACATGACCCGCTATTGCCGAAGCAGCAAAGACGTGCTTTGGTCGACTTTGATCTCCGTCGTCATCGGAGAAATTATCATCAATCTGATCGCGGTCCTAATGGCTCACGCTGTCAAAACGAGTGACGTAGTGACGATTGCTTTGCAGACGTCTGGCTGGATCGGAGCTGCAACCGTCATTTTTGCTACTGTAAAAATCAACGATATTAACCTGTACTCGGCTTCGCTAGGTTTCACCAACATCATCCATGCCCTGTTCGGTAAGAACGTGAATCGCGGACTTATCACGCTAATTGTCGGAATTGCAGGAACCATTTTATCTGTTCTCGGTATCTTGGATCAATTCGTTAATTTCCTCATTTTTCTCGGGGTGTGGATCCCACCTATCGCCGGAATCATGGTAGTTGATTATTTCATCTTAAAACGAAGCAGAAAAGTATTGGATGAGAGTCGAGAGCGCGGGGAGCTGCCAGTGGTGAGTGAAACGTGGAATCCAGTTTCACTCGTCGCTTGGGCGCTAGGCTTTGGAGTCGGCTACATGGTTCAATGGGGGATTCCTTCGATCAACTCCTTGCTGGTCGCCGGTATTGTCTACTACGCCGGTATGAAGGTATTCGGGGCATCTCTGGATCAAAAATGGAATGTGAAAATGGACAAAGCAGGGTAAATCTGAAATCAAAGGAGAGGTACATGTGAGACAGATAGGTAAACAAGAAATAGAAGACATCGCAATTGGTGCGGCCGTACTCGGAACCGGAGGCGGAGGAGATCCGTACATCGGCAAATTGATGGCTCTGCAGGCAGTAGAAGAATACGGACCTATTACCTTGCTGTCGGTAGATGAAGTTCCAGATGACGCTCTCGTCGTCGCATCGGGTGGAATGGGTGCTCCTACCGTCCTGATTGAGAAAATTCCGAGCGGCCATGAAGTCGCGCAAACCTTTCAATCCCTGGAGAAATACATGGGGAAAGAAGTTTTTGCCACGTATCCAATCGAGGCTGGCGGAATCAACTCCATGCTGCCATTGGCTCTTGCGGCACAACTTCGTCTCCCTGTCGTGGATGTAGACGGAATGGGTCGTGCATTCCCTGAGCTGCAAATGACGACTTTTTACCTCGATGGCATTTCCGCTACGCCAATGGTGCTAGCGGATGAAAAAGGCAATGTCACCATCATGGATACGATCGACAATTCCTGGACGGAACGCATTGCGCGCAGCGTTACGGTACAAAAAGGCGGATCCGCCACTTGCGCCATTTACCCGATGCTGGGTAAAAACCTGAAGGAAAGCGGTATTCACAGCATCTTGCAGCTGGAAGAAGAGATCGGCCGTGCTATCCGTTTGGCGAAGGAAACGAATGTAGACCCGGTCAACGAGGTACTGAAGCTAACGAGCGGGTTTGAGCTGTTCCGCGGTAAAGTGGTAGACGTAGATCGCAAAACAGAAGGCGGCTGGGCACGTGGAGTCGCCAAAATCGAAGGATTGCAGGCCTATAAAGGTGAAAATCTCGAAATCCGCTTCCAAAACGAACATCTCCTGGCCCGTACTAAGGATCGTTTGCTTTGCGTCACTCCTGACTTGATTGCCGTCCTGGATGCGGAAACCGGACTTCCCATCACCACGGAAGGATTGCGCTACGGTGCACGTTGTGTCGTCATCGGCATGCCTTGCCATCCAAAATGGCGGACAGAAAAAGGGATTGAAACGGTGGGACCACGTTACTTCCGTTATGATGCCGACTACATCCCGGTAGAGCAGCTGGTAGAGAAAGGAAGTGTTGCGAAATGAATTACCGCATCGGAATTGACGTAGGTGGTACGCATACGGACGCTGTTTTGTTGGACAGTGAATACAAAGTGCTGGCGGAAACAAAATCATCTACAACGCAGGATGTCAGCAGCGGGATCTATGCAGCCATGAGAGAAGTGATCGAGCAAGCAGGTGTTCCTCGCGAGCAGATTACGTACGCGATGCTCGGAACCACGCATTGCACCAACGCGATTGTAGAAAGAAAACGACTGAATGAAATCGCCTATATCCGCATTGGAGCACCTGCATCCCTGGCGATCAAGCCGTTGGTTGGCGTACCGGATGACTTAAAAGCGCTGCTGGGCAAGCGTGTCTACATCATCCGTGGCGGTCACGAGTTCGATGGGCGTGAAATCGTGAAGCTGGATGAAGAGGAGCTGTATCGGATCGCCAGTGAGATCAAAGGAAAAGTAGACTCGGTAGCGGTGGCCGCTGTCTTTTCGCCTGTCGCCAAAGATCACGAGCTGAGAGCTGGGGAAATCCTGCGAGAAGTTCTAGGCGATGAAGTTCCCATTTCCTTGTCGTACGAAATCGGCAGCGTAGGTCTGCTGGAGCGCGAAAACGCAACGATCCTGAATGCGTCTATCGTGACGGTAGCAAAAACGACCGCCTATGGCTTCATAGACGCACTGAAAGCAGAAGGCGTCAACGCAAGAGTCTTCTTCGGACAAAACGACGGGACGCTGATGAGCATCGAGTACGCCATCAAGTACCCGATCCTCACGATTGGCTGCGGCCCTACGAACAGTATCCGCGGCGCATCCTATCTGTCTGGATTGGCAAATGCTCTCGTGGTAGACGTAGGCGGAACAACGACAGACATTGGTGTCCTCGTCAATTCCTTCCCGCGCGAGTCCTCACTGGCCGTGGAAATCGGTGGGGCACGCACGAACTTCCGCATGCCTGACCTGATCTCCATTGGTTTGGGTGGAGGAACGATTGTGCGAATCAAAGACGACGGACAGTTTACGGTAGGGCCAGACAGCGTTGGCTATCAGCTGCCACAGAAAGGTCTTGCCTTTGGCGGGGATACGCTGACTACGACGGATGTTGTGATTGCGCTCGGAAAAGTGAATCTGGGTGATCCGCAAAAAGTGGCCCATCTGGATAAAGGGCTTCTCGAGCAGATCTACAGCCGGATCGTCGAGATGGCTGAGGAAGCGATTGACAAGATGAAGACCAGTGCAGAGCCCGTTCCGGTCATTCTGGTAGGTGGCGGAAGCATTCTGTTCCCTGATTCCTTAAAAGGCGCATCACAGCTCATCCGCCCTGAAAACTTCGGTGTGGCGAATGCCATTGGTGCCGCGATTGCGCAAATCAGTGGACAGATTGATCGGGTCTTTTCCTTGGATGAAACGGGCCGCGAGCAGACGCTGGAAACGGCGAAACGGATGGCGATCGATGAAGCCATCGCAGCTGGAGCTGAACCGGAAACCGTTGAAATCGTTGAATTTGAGGACATTCCTTTGTCCTATCTGGGCAATGCCACCCGTATTCGCGTAAAAGCGGCAGGGACGCTTGCAGCACCGGTAGAGGTATAAATATTCCGCGAAGGTTCCATTTTGTTGACCACGGCAGCTCCAAAATAATAGAAAAGAGGAGATTCAGATGAAAATCAGAGTCTTATTGCCAACCATCATGGATATTTTCAACGAGGAGGTTCAGCAGGAATTTGCGCATTACTTGGATGAATCCGTCGAAGTACAGGTTCGCCACCTCGATTACGGTCCAGCTTCTGTAGAAGGCGAGTACGATGAAGCACTGGCGATTCCGAACATGCTGGAAAAAGCCATAGAAGCGCAAAACGAAGGCTGCGACGGTGTGATCAGCTTGTGTTTCGCTGACCCCGGTGTCAAAGCGGCTCGTGAGGCAGTGGATATTCCTGTCGTAGGTGCCGGTGAATCCTCGATGCTGTTCGCAAGTATGCTGGCCAAATCTTACTCAGTCGTTACCGTTCTGCCAAACGTGATTGCCATGATCGAGAATGTGACGAAATCCGTTGGCGTTCACGGCAAGCTAGCGTCGATCCGTTACGTCGACATCCCTGTGCTCGACCTCGTGGACAAAGAGAAAATGGAGCAAGCGCTGTTCGAGGAAATGGTAAAAGCTATCGAAATCGATAAAGCTCATTCTTTAATCTTGGGCTGCACAGGTATGATGGGCGTAGCCGAGACGCTGCAAAACAAGCTGAAGGAGCATGGCTACGATGTTCCGGTTATTGATCCATCGTTTGCTTCTGCCAAAGTACTGGAAAGCGTCATCGCGATGAAGGTCAAGCAGAGCCGCATCACCTATATGAAACCAACCGAAAAGCTTCGTACAGCAAGATAACGTGCACACAGCCTGGAAGGAAGAGCGAATCACCTTCCAGGTTGTTTTTTGACCAACAGGTAACGCAAAGGAGGAGTAACGAATGGAAATCATCGAGACCACGAAAGGCCCATCTCCAAATCAGGAGATCACGTCCGGCTATTGCTTTTTTAAGGGACAAATCATGCCCCTCGCAGAAGCAAATGTCAATATTTCCACACACGCGCTCAACTACGGCACCGGCTGCTTCGAAGGCATACGCGCCTACTGGAATGCACAAGAAGGGCAGCTGTATGTCCTAAAAGCTCTGGAGCATTACCAGCGTTTGCTCTTGTCCTGCCGGATTCTGAAAATCAACCTTCCGTACAATGCGGAAGAACTGGTCGAACGGACGCGTCTCATGCTTGCCAAAAACGATTACCGCGAGGACGTGTACATCCGCCCGTTTGCTTTCAAAGCCTCGCAAGTCATCAAGGTCACTCTCACAGGACTCCGCGATGAACTGGCGATCTTTTCTGTTCCGATGGGCAATTACGTGGATACGGCCGGGCTGGCTGCTACCGTCTCCAGCTGGCAGCGCATTTCCGACAACATGATTCCTTCCCGTGCCAAAGTGACAGGCGCTTACATAAACCCCGCCTTGGCGAATGATGCAGCGACAGCAGATGGTTATGATGAAGCCATCATGCTCTCCAGTGACGGACAGGTATCAGAAGCAAGCTCTGCCAATCTTTTTATCGTACGCAATGGTGTGCTGGTTACAACACCGATTACCTCCGACATTCTGGAAGGGATTACGAGACGTGCGATCATGCAGCTAGCCGATGATCTCGGGCTGTCCTACGAGGTTCGCCAGATAGACAGAACCGAGCTGTACATTTGCGATGAAATGTTTCTGGCAGGTACAGGGGCGCAAATCGCCGCCATTACTTCCGTAGACCGTCGTCCTGTAGGTACAGGAAAGATGGGATCGATTACAAAGCAGCTGCAGGAAGCCTATGATTCGGCTGTGAGAGGTAAAGACGAGCGCTACATGGAATGGGTCACACCTGTTTATAAATGATTCATCAACGGAAAGAGGAGAATGTCGCCAAACTCTCGAATAGCAACCGAGATTAGCTGAAAAGCAAAGGACTGGTTACCGATGATGAAAAATAGAGTGAAAGAAAAACTGAAGAACGGGGAGAAAACAGTTGGCGCTTTTGTAGGGATCTATAGCCCGGAAATGGTAGAGATGCTCGGGCACGCCGGCTTCGATTTTCTCGTCATCGACGACGAGCACGGGGCGTTTAGTCCGAGAGACCTGGAAAATATGATCCGTGCGGCAGAATGCGTCGATCTGTTCGTGTTGCCTACGACCCTTCCTGCATTCAAAAGGCGTTGGACCGAGGGGCGAAAGGAATCCAGGTACCGATGGTGAACAACAGGGAAGACGCTGAAAAAGTGGTACAGAGGGTGAAGTTTCCTCCACTCGGGCAAAGGGGAGCGAATTATACGACACGTCCTGCTCGCTACGGAAAGGATCACGGGATCGGCTTTCTGGATGCCGCAGACGATCAAACCTTGGTCATCGTCCATATCGAGACACCGGAGGCAGTGGCAAACTTTGAGGAGATTGTCAGTGTGCCTGGTCTTGACATGGCTTTCATTGGTCCGACTGATTTGTCGATTTCCATGGGCTACAAGGAAGAGGGAGCTCGGCATCCTGAGGTGCAAAACGTTATCGCACAGCTGCGAGAAAGAGCCCAGCAGCAAAATATTCCTCTAGGTAATATCGCAGCCAATCCAGCAAGTGTACGCCAAGAGCTTGAGAATGGAACTGCGTTTGTTGCCGTAGTCATTACGTCGGTCATGATGTCAGCCTTCCTTGAAGTGGTGGAAGCGGGGGTCAGGAAAGACTGAGCAATCACATGCAAAACGACTCCGTTGCCGTATAACGGAGTTTTTTCATGAGCACATCCGTACTTGCTCCATGGAGCATCTGGATATCGTACATGTTCAGTGCCACGAACTCTCTCTATAATAGGGGAAATACCGTGGAAATGAGGAAGAGCAATGAAAAAGAAACGGATCATCATCGAAGAAGTTGCCGGCTTTGAGCTGCGTATTTACTTGCCTGTTCATTATTTTGAGAGCAATCACCCACCATGCAGCTTCCCCAAATCATCTTTGTCGGGATCAAACCGCACGAGCGAAATGATGAGTATACGCCTTGGCCGACAGCTTCGCTTGTTCCAGGCGGTAGAGATTTTGGCGGAGGTGCGAAGGCTTACTTGCAAACACTTGTCGACCAGATAAAGCCATATATAGACCAAACAACCTATCGTACACTACCGGAGAAAGAAAACACTGCCATTGCTGGGTGCTCGCTCGGTGGCCTGGTCAGTATTTACGCGTTCTATGAGCATGCGGAGATATTCGGCAAGAGCGCGTTGATCTCCGCCTCTTTTTGGTATGGTAGCTTTGTCGAATTCATTCGGAGCAAATCGCTGCCAGCATTGGACCACCAGATGTACATATATGCAGGGGAGCTGGAAGGAATCTACAAAAAGACGATTCAGTCCCAAATGGTCAGTAAAACGAAAGAAGCTCATCACGTCCTTCTGGAAAAAGGCTTTGTTCCGGCGAACCTCCGCTTGGAAACGGATTTGCTTGGTACACACGACTCCTTCTTCTTTTCGATCCGATTTATAGCGGCAATGAAATGGCTGTTTGGAGAAGCTTGCATTCAAACCGATGAGCCATTAAGATGAGGAGTAAGTATGAGAATCATTCGCAATATTTAATATGATAGGCATACATAGTGGTTAGAGAGGAGCGGGAATCGATGTGGAATCAAATGACAGCGGAAGATCGCATCACTAGAGCGGATGAACTAAGAAGTCTCGTGGGAGCCCCTCATGAAACTGTCGTCAAAAAAACGATTGCGCAAGTAGACTCACACGTCCGGCAATACTTGTCAAAATCCCCCCTGTTCTTTTTATCTACGGCCAATTCAGAAGGAAAAGGAGATGTTTCTCCGCGCGGTGACGAGCCTGGCTTTGTGAAGGTACTGGACGATCACCATCTCATTTATCCGGAAAGAATGGGGAATCGGCGTGTAGATTCCATGTTGAATATTTTGGAGAATCCGCAGATTGGCATGATTTTTGTGATTCCTGGGCTGGAAGAAGTGCTGCGAATCAATGGTACCGCTACTTTAACCAAAAATGCTGAATTGTTGGCTCAGCAAGAATGGAAAGGCAAAACGCTCAATATTGGCGTGGTCGTAAAAGTAGAAGAATGTTTCATCCATTGCCCGCGAGCTTTCAAACAAGCAGGTATATGGAACACATCGTCCTGGCCGGAAAAAGAAACGGTGCCTTCCATCCTTGAGATGTTCCGTGCCCATTTGCAAATCAATGGCGTACAACTGAAACAAAATGATTAGCTCAGTCTGCTATTTAGCAAAAGTACAACCCTTGAATCGGAAAGCGTGCCCATGCACCTCTTTTTGATTCAAGGTTTTTTCATGAAAAAGGAAGAGAGTGGGAAAGCCAATAGGAGGTACGAGCAGAAAGGGGATGCAGGGCATGGATGTCATTACCACAGATCATTGGGACGAAGTCTTGTGGCGTGAAGCGGAGCCTATCTACTATGCGGCTTTTCCGGAGCATGGGAGGAAAAGCAAAGCGATCATCCGCAACATGTTTCAAAAACAGCTCTGTCAATTGCATCTTGCGAAGAGTGAGGGGGAGTTTGTGGCGATGGCGATCACGGGAACAGTCGAAGCTAGCCGTGCTATCATAATCGACTATTTTGCCGTGCGGGCTGACCTGAGAAGCAAAGGGATCGGCTCCGTCTTTCTCGCGCTACTGAAGGAATGGGCAAAAGCGGATGGCGACTACACGATCCTCCTCATAGAAGTGGAGGCGGAAGACACCCAGACGAATGCAGAGCGCGCGAAGTTTTGGGAAAAAGCGGGATTTCATTCAACGGAATATGTGCATAAATACATTTGGGTCCCAGAACCTTATCGGGCGATGTACTATCAGCTCAACCCTAAGCCGATTTCAACCAGCGGCGAGCATTTGTTTTCCTTCATCACTCGTTTTCATCGGGAGAGCTTTTCAAAAAAGGAGCAGTAGCGCTTGGTTTCGTTATCCTTTCTCCCTTTCGCAAAACCGCCCACAAACCATGCAGAAGAATTTGTGTGCAGACCGCCAGAAATTGTGTGGAAAATGTTGTGAAGGCTTGCGGAATAAGGCTTTATCCATGCGAACGATTTTGGCACGGGAATTGCTATTTCAAAAGGGAAAGGAGGTGCGATAAAAGAGTGAGTCTGTCTGAATATATTGGGAAGGACCATATTCGCATATTTGAAGAACACCTGGAGCAGTCCGAGCTGATCCGTCAGTTGGGAGACACATTGATACAAACCGGAGCAGTAGGTACGGAGTACATCGAGGCGGTGTGCGTACGGGAGCAATCTTACCCGACAGGTTTGCTCACAGGCGAGGTGAATGTCGCTATCCCTCATGCGGACCCCCTGCACGTTCGGAAACCGACGATCGCTGTAGGAGTAGCCAGACAAGGTGTGCGCTTTCGCAATATGGCAGATCCAAACCATGACCTGCCTGTACAAGTGGTTTTTTTGCTTGCTCCCGAGCGAGGCGAGACGCAATTAATCATTTTGGAACAAGTCATGAACCTGATTCAGGATCAGGCGAATATGCGGAAAATTATGGATGCTCAAGGAACGGAAGAGGTATGGAATGTACTCGCCCAGCTTGAGCAGGTGGAGGAGAAATCATGAACAAGAAAAAAGTACTCGTCATCTGTGGTACCGGTGTAGCTACTTCAACTGTCGTCATGCAAAAATTGAAAGCGTTTTTACGGGACAAAGGCATCGATGCATCGTTGGATCAGTCCAAAGTCAGTGACGTACTAAACAAAGCCGATCAATACGACCTGATCATTTCCACCACGACGGTACCTCCTTCGCTGCAAGAAAAAGTCATCAATGCGGTTCCCCTGCTTACAGGAATCGGAAAAGAGCAAGTGTTTGAACAAATTGAAGCAAAGCTAACATCCTAAAATCAATATGTGCCTTATCAAAGGAGGTTCACTATGGACGTTATCAAGTACCTCGTAGACCTTGGCCCCTCGGTTGTTTTGCCCGTTCTCATTTTTCTGTTTGGGATCATCTTGAAAACAAAGCCGGGGGAAGCCTTCCGTGCAGGTCTGACGGTCGGGATTGGATTCATTGGGATCAACCTTGTGATTGGCCTGCTGATGGGAAGTCTTGGACCCGCTGCCCAGGATATGGTCAAAAACCTGGGCATCCAGCTTACGATCATTGACGTAGGCTGGCCAGCTACCTCGGCCATTGCGTTTGGATCGGCAGTCGGTGCACTTGCGATTCCGATCGGGCTTGCCGTCAATCTGGGCATGCTGGTGCTCGGTCTGACACGAACGCTGAACATCGACCTCTGGAATCTGTGGCATATTGCATTTACAGGCTCGCTGGTCGCAGTCATGTCGAACAACATTACCTTGGGGATTTTGACTTCGATTGCCCATGCCATTATCCTTCTTGTCTTGGCGGATCTCACGGCGAAGCACGTATCCAACTATTATGGCTACCCGAACATTTCCTTCCCGCACGGAACGTCGACACCGTATTACTTGATCGCTCTGCCGCTGGAAAAGCTGTTTGATCGGATTCCGGGCTTCCGCAACCTGAAAGCAGACCCCGAAACGATTCAAAAACGTTTGGGCTTGCTGGGTGAGTCGACCGTTTTAGGACTTATTTTAGGCATTATTATCGCGCTTTTGGCTGGATGGGATCTTCAGAAGGTTCTCGATTTGGGCGTGAAAACCGCTGCTGTCATGCTGATTTTGCCGAGAATGGTCAGTATTTTGATGGAAGGCTTGATACCGATCTCGGAAGCTGCGAGTGAATTTGTTCGTAAGCGCTTTCCTGGACGTGAAGTCAATATCGGCATGGACGCAGCACTTGCGGTCGGTCATCCGGCCACGATTGCCGCTTCACTCTTGATGATTCCGATTGTCTTGGGTCTGGCCGTTTTGATGCCGGGCAATAAAGTTCTTCCTTTTGGAGACCTGGCTACCATTCCGTTCATCGTGTGCTTGATGGTGCCTATTTTTAAAGGAAACGTCATCCGTACCGTGATCGGGGCAACGATCTCGCTCGCATTTGGCTTGCTTTTGGCTACTTATATTTCGCCGCTGTTTACGCAAGCAGCCCAAAACGCCGGCTTCAAATTCCCGGACGGGGCAAGTGCGATATCCTCTCTTGTCGATGGGGCGGTTCCGACTACGGCAATCTTCTTGTTTGGAGCAAAGCTAGGCTACGTGGGGATTATCGGGATTGCCGTCATTGGCTTGGGCGTCGCTTACCTGGTCCAGCGCAAGCAAAAGAATTCTTCGCAATCTGTGAACAAAGCATTATAAAGGACGAAAACGAACAACCACCTTGTACGTTGCCTGCTGGCATGTACAGGGTGGTTTTCTTTGGCTCTATTCATAAAGACTGTTGCTTCTGCAAGCGTAGACAGGAAAGTTAGCTTACAGTAGGGAGGATATTCTCCTGGAACGGTTGAAATGCTACAAACATTCAGATGGAATTTTTATAACCTGGGTGGCGACAACAATCCCATGTTTGAGATAGAACCCACTATTGGTGGGGCAGACACAAAGCTAACAGCCGACTTTGTTCGACTAATGATTTGAGAATGGAAGGGGTGCATGAATGAAAAGGCTCGCTAAAGAATTAGAACAGCACTTACAAAACTCCGTTGTGATTGACAGAGATAACCATGCTGAATTTATCCAGACCTATTATAAAAGCTTGCTACCTAAACAAGGAGTCAATACACTTAAGGACGCTATCTCTCGAACGATCGTCGATTATGCTGTTAATGAAACAAATTTTCATCTCATTTTATGTAATGCCAATCGTGGTCGCAAAGGTCGTCTGGATTTACTCGAGCGGTTCCGTCAAAAAGGTTTTGTAAGCATAATCGTAAATTTTGATATTCCCGATGCTATTCTTCAATCTCGAATTGCCAATAGTCAGCGTAGTACCGTTATTTTCAGGAGTGCTTCTCCTTTTGAAGAAGTGCTTAGTCGGCAAAGGTATACCTGAAGGAATTGTCCGTTTCAATCAACCTGAAAAGCGCAAAAACCCACAAAATCATTTGTGGGTCTTGTTTTGGCAGCAATTATTTATAGATGAGAGTAGTAGCGGACATGCCTTTGATCGCTTGTTTCATTCTGGGGATCAGCGAAGGAGTCATGCTTAATTCATCGACGCCAAGGGCAATCAGTTCCTTTGCGTAAAGAGGATCACCAGCCATTTCCCCGCAAACGCCGACCCATTTGCCATGTGTATGCGCGTCTTGGACGACTCGACCGATCAGACGAAGGATAGCCGGGTGAACCGGATTGTACAGATAGCTGACCTTTTGATTCATGCGGTCAGCGGCAAAGGTATACTGGATCAAGTCATTGGAGCCAATGCTGAAAAAGTCGACATGAGGAGCAAGCTGATCGGCGATGATGGCTGCGGAAGGGATCTCAATCATGATTCCTGTCTCGATCTTCTCGTCAAATGGAAGCTGTCTTTCTCGCAGCTGTTCCTTCGCTTGTGCGAGCAGAGACTTCGCCTCGAGCAATTCTTCCTCTGTCGCAATCATCGGAAACATCACTCTGATTTTGCCTTGGCTGGAAGCTCGCAGGATGGCGCGCAGCTGGGTTAGGAACATTTCCTTTTCAGCCAGACAGAGTCGAATGGCACGAAATCCGAGGAATGGATTTTCTTCCGCCTCCATCGGCAGATAAGGCAGCTGCTTGTCTCCGCCAATGTCCATCGTTCGAATAATGACAGGGCGCCCAGCCATTTCAAGTGCCACCTCGGCGTACGCCTCGAACTGTTCCTCTTCGCTCGGCATTTGATCCCGCTCAAGGAAAAGGAACTCAGAGCGGAACAAGCCTACACCGTCTCCGCCGTTCGCGAGTACAGAGCGGCAGTCCGCGGGGTTCCCGATATTCCCTGCAATCTCAATCCTTTTTCCATCTGCCGTGTATACGGTTTCAAAAGCGGCGGCGCGCAATCGCGTTTGTTCTTCTTGGAAGGCGTGCTGCTCCCGGTGGTAGCGCTCGACCTGCTCCTGCTCTGGATGGATCGTGATCTCTCCCGTATTTCCATTTAGAGCAAGAATCGTTTCATCGGTAATCTCGCAGGCGATCGGACCACAACCCACGACAGCAGGAATCTGCAGAGTGCGTGCCAGGATAGCAGAATGACTGGTCGGTCCGCCTATTTCCGTCAGGATTCCTTTGACCCATTCCGGATTCAGCCGAGCCGTTTGGGAGGGCGTCAGATCATGGGCGACTAGAATAACGGGTCGATCTAGCGCTTCAAGAGATACGTCACCGACACCGAGAAGTCGTCTCGCGAGTTTGCCACGCAAGTCTTTAAAATCAGCGGCACGCTCGCGCAAATAGGCATCGTCCATCGATTCAAAAACAGAAGCGTGAGTCGTTAGGACATCGTGGGCTGCCCAGACAGCATTTTTGGCTGAATCGAGGATTTCTCGATCGATTTCTTCTAGTAGAATAGGGTCCTCTAGCATCATCAAGTGAGAGGCAAAAATGGCGCATTCCTCTTCACCGAAGCGCTCGCGGACATCTTCTCGTGTGAAGGCAAGCTCCTGTTTGACCTGCTCTAGGCCGTCGCGGACTTTCTGCTTTTCCAGCTCCACTTGGTCTGCTGTGATTGTTTCATGGGGAATGGATAATGCTTGTTCCTTCCATACGAAAGCGCGTTCTGCGGCATAGCCGGGTGAGGCGGCAATCCCTTTATACATCGTATCCCTCCAGTGAAAGTAAAGTTATAGACGCAAAAAAGGCCAGGGAATCGTCCCTGACCCATGATCCAAAGGATTTGAATACGTTTATCTTAGCGGTTCCTCTCATAATCGTCAACGAAAAGGTATACATTGTGGAGAAACGTGCACAAAAAATGCCACAGAATATTCTGATACCGTTTTTGAATTATGTTATGGTAGATAATGTAGAGCGAAATGGCGAGGAAAATGCGAGTTTTAACCATTGGCACAAATGTTGCTTGTGATAGATTGTGGGGGGATGGTATGGAGGAACGCATCAGGCACATCATCGAATACGAGGATAAAAAAGCTCCCTTAACCGATGAGCAAATCGCCCGTCAATTGGGAGTGCGACGTGACGAGGTGACTTTGCTTCGACACAAGCTGCAGATTCCTGATTCTCGAAAACGCAGGCAGCCACTCCTGCTCAAAGAAATGGAGCACCTTCTGAAGCAAACCCCTAGCATGCCGAGTCGAGAGCTTACCAGTCGTTTAAATGAGATGGGCTATGAGGTTTCGCGTTTTATGGTCCATCAATTGCGTGGCAAAATGGAAGCGTTCTCAGAAGAAGAGGATACGCCCAAAACGGAAGAACGCACGCGTCAAAAAGCTCGCAAAGCCAGCCAGGCGGTGACCTTTGCCAGCTTGATCGGCGCAAAGGGGACGCTCAAAGCAGCGATCCAGCAAGCACAGGCAGCGGCGCTTTACCCGCCAAATGGGCTGCATACGCTTTTCTTTGGAGCGAGTGGCGTCGGGAAGAGCAGGATGGCCGAAGCGATGTATCATTTCGCGATTGAGCAGCAAGTGATGAAGCGAAATGCCCCTTTTATCATTTTTAATTGCGCGGACTATGCCAAAAACCCGCAGCTCTTGCTGTCCCAGCTATTCGGATATGTGAAAGGTGCATTTACAGGTGCGCAGCAAGACAAGCTCGGATTAGTGGATGAGGCGGATGGGGGCATTCTGTTTCTGGATGAGATCCATCGCTTGCCGCCAGAAGGGCAGGAGAACCTCTTTTATCTGATCGACAAAGGGGTATATCGTCGGCTAGGAGAGGTTCAGTTCCAGCAAAAGGCGACGATCTTGATCGTGGGTGCGACTACGGAAAGCCCGGAGTCGAGCCTGCTGCTGACACTGCGCAGGCGCATCCCGATGACCATTGAGCTGCCTGCCTTATCCGAGTGGACGCAGCAGGAGCGGCTCTCGCTAATTTTGCATTTTTTGAACGAAGAAACCGATCGGATCGGGAAAGAGGTCGTCGTCCAAAAAGAAGTGATTGCCTCCCTCATGATGTACGAATGTCCCGCCAATATGGGGCAGCTGCACAGTGACATCCGGGTACTGCTGGCGAAAGCCTTTCTCAAAACGATCCATCAGGAAGAAAAGTCCGTGGTGCAAGTGGATCGGTACGATTTGCCCATGCACGTCGTAAGTCAGCAGCAATTGAACGGGCTGGCACCCGAGCTGCCCATGCTGAAAAAAGATCAGTTCCTGTTTATTCCGGGACAGCGCTCCGATCTCGGCAGTGAGTTGTGCGAAGATTCCGCCCAGCATTTATACAACTGGGTTGTTGAACGGTATCGCAACCTGAAAAACCAGGGCCAAAGCGAAGAACTGATTGAGCTGATCGTAAACAAAGAGCTGGATACTCGTCTAGAGCCTGCAGCAGGTGAACATGAAAAGAGAGCGCTGCGCCTGCAACAGCTGGTAAAGCTTGTCGGCGATCAGGTAGTTCAGGCGGTCGAACAAATGCTATGGATTGCGGAGCGGCATATGACGCTGGATTACCAGCGAATTTCCTATGCCTTGGCGATTCACCTGCACGGCCTCTTGGATCGATGGCCGGATCCAAAAACGAGAGAGCTTCCGCTGGAGTCAGACTGCGAATCGATGGAGTACAAAGTCGCCCTGGAAATGGCGAAGGTCGTGCAGACCATATGGGGAATCACCCTGCCGGATTCGGAAGTAGCGCTGCTCGAGATGTATTTGAAGCAATGCTCGGTATTCACGGAACCAAAACCGGTGATCGGCGTGGTCGTCACCTCGTATGGGCAGGTAGCAAAAAGCATGGTCGAGGTTGCTGCGCGCTTGTTTGAGAGGAAGCATGCGCTCGCCGTCGAGCTGTACTGGAACGACGACCTCTCTTCTGCGATCAAACGTATCAGTGCTTCGATACGGCAGGTGGATCAGGGAGAGGGCGTCATTTTGCTCGCGGATATGGGCAGTAATTTGTTGAGTGAAGCCGAGTGGGAGGTGCGGACCGGCGTGCGTGTGCAGGTGCTGCCAAACGTGACAACGACCTTGGTGATTGAGGTCATTCGAAAATGCCTGTACTCGAGCGAGTCGATGAGTCAGATCGTGAATCGGTTGCGCACAATGCCGACGAATGCGCTGCCGTCCGTCTATACGACCAATTCAAAGCCGGTTGCGATCGTGACGATTTGCCTGACTGGAGAAGGAGCGGCGAAAAGACTGGATATGCTCTTGAAGGAAAAGCTGGATGCAACAGAAGAACAGGTGACGATTCTTCAGGCAAGCTCGCTCTCCATTCGCAAGCTATACAAGGAGTGGCTGGAAAAATATCATATTTTCGCAGTGGTAGGGACAGTCAATCCGATGCTGGACGGAATTCCTTTTATTTCCATTAAAGAGATCGTAGATGAAACAGGAATCAGCTTTATCAAGAGATTGCTGCTCGTGGCAAATGGAACACTCTCCCCATCGCTGCCGCCGCATTCTTACGGGCTACGAGAATTATTGCATCCCGAACTGATCTGGAATTGTGAGGAGCGGGCCAGTAAGGAACGAGTCATCGAAGCCCTTGCAAGCCTTTTGCGAGAACAAGGGTTTGTCGAGCAAGATTTTGCCCAGAAGGTTTGGGAACGGGAACGGATGGGGAATACATGCTTGCTGGGAGCGGCTATCCCGCATGCGGATACAATGCAAACAATCCGTCCGGGAATTGCTGCCGCCAGACTCGCTCATCCAGTGGAATGGGAGCCAGGTCTATTCGTCCAATACGTTTACATGCTGGCGATCACGGAGCACTGCCAGTTAGCTGTGGAGGAGCTTTATTCTTTTTTAAGCGAAAGACAAGAGGCGAATCAATCACCCGATTTGCAAGCATTACTCGAAAATGGTGAAACATCAGGGAGGATTCCATATGGAAAAACAAGTAACGATTTTGAATAAAACTGGTTTGCATGCCCGTCCTGCTGCAGAATTTGTAAAGCTGGCGGCGGGATATAAATCAGAGATCACGATTCTTTTGGGGACAAAAGTGGCAAACGCGAAAAGCATACTCAATGTTCTTTCCCTGGCAGCTACGATGGGATCGGTATTGACACTTAAGGCGGTAGGACCAGATGAGGAAGAAGCGATCGACTCGCTTTCCGCTCTTGTGGAGAGAAAGTTTGGGGAAGAATAAACGTTTGCCACTTGACTAGGTTATCAGAATATTTATAATGAATTACAAATGTAACTACTAAGAACAAATGTAAAGACATCCGGAGGTGACACGCATGAAGGTCATTGAAAAGGTAACTCCCGGAACGAAGGTCTACAAACTGTTTGAACACGAAGAGCTGATTTGCGAAGGAAAAGATGAAGTGTTTCTCATCTCCGTCAAAAAGATGACGCGCGAAGAATACGAGCGTGATCAAAGCCAGCAAAAGCAGTCAACTCCATAATCTCAATAGGCAAGACCGACGCTTGGACCACGGGTCAGGTGGGGGAATATTCCCTCCATCTGATCCGTTTTTGCTATATACAAGCCTGGAGAGAAAGACAACTTGAGGAGGAGAGGAATTTGGTTATCAATGTAAGTGTTCCATCGATGGTTACAGAGAAAAAGCTGGTGGAGCTGTTTCGCCAAATGTGGGTGATCCGCTTTTTCGATGAGAAAGTCGATGAATTTTTTGCCAAAGGGATGATTCACGGGACCACGCACCTATGTGTAGGGCAGGAAGCTTCCGCAGCTGGTGCCATTGCGGTGCTGGAGGATCGCGACAAGATTACGAGCACACACAGAGGACACGGCCATTGCATCGCCAAGGGTGCAGAAGCCAACCGGATGATGGCGGAACTGTTAGGACGGGTAACCGGTTACTGCCGAGGAAAAGGCGGCTCCATGCATATAGCCGATGTAGAGAAAGGAAATCTGGGGGCGAATGGCATTGTCGGTGGAGGGATCCCGATCGCTGTTGGCTCTGCGCTGACTTCCCAAATGAAGCAGCTCGGTTATGTCACCCTCTGCTTTTTCGGAGACGGGGCATCGAATGAAGGGAGCTTTCACGAGGCGATGAACATGGCCGCCATTTGGAATTTGCCTGTCGTCTTTATTTGTGAAAACAACCAGTACGGCATGTCTGGATCGGTAAAAGAGATGGTGAAGGTCGCCAACATCGCAGAGCGGGCTGCAGCGTACGGCATTCCTGGAGCAGTCGTAGACGGAAATGATATTTTCGCCATGATGAATGTGACCCATGAAGCAGTAGAACGTGCCCGTAGAGGCGAGGGTCCAACTCTGATCGAAGCGAAAACCTACCGTTGGAAAGGCCACTCGAAAAGCGATGCCAAAAAGTACCGGACTCGGGAAGAGGAAATGGACTGGCGCAACAACCGCGATCCGATTGAGCGAATGAAACGGGTGCTGATCAGTGAAGGAATCTTCAGTGAACAGGACGCAGCCCGGATCGAAGCGGAGGCAAGAGCGGAAATAGAGGATGCGGTGAAGTTTGCTGAGGAAAGCCCGATGCCGCCCATCGAAATTCTAGAAGAAGACGTCTACGCATAGGCGAGGGAGGGAACACAGTGTCAGCACAAAGAGAGCTTACTTATTTGGAAGCGGTGCGGGAATGCATGAGTCAGGAAATGCGGGTCAATCAGGATGTATTCATCATGGGGGAGGACATCGGCGTCTACGGTGGCGCGTTTGGTGTAACGCGCGGCATGATCGAGGAATTTGGAAAAGAGCGCGTGAGAAATACACCGATCTCGGAAGCGGCGATCGCAGGGGCAGCTGTTGGAGCAGCCATGACGGGAATGCGCCCGATCGTGGAGCTGCAGTTTTCCGATTTCATCACGATTGCGACGGATCAGATCGTGAATCAGGCAGCGAAAAACCGGTACATGTTCGGCGGGAAAGGCAAGGTTCCACTCGTTCTGCGCACGCCCTCTGGCTCGGGGACAGGTGCTGCAGCCCAGCACTCCCAAAGCCTGGAAGCATGGATGGCGCATATTCCGGGGCTAAAGGTCATACAGCCTTCTACCGCCTATGACGCTAAAGGATTGCTGAAAGCCGCCATCGATGACGACAACCCTGTCATCTTTTACGAGCACAAGCTGCTCTATCGGACGAAGGGCCATGTGCCGGAGGAGTCCTATAGCTTGCCGATTGGAAAAGCCGATATCAAACGTGCCGGAACCGATGTGACCATCGTGGCAACTGCGATTATGGTACACAAAGCTTTGCAGGCAGCAGCCGAGCTGGAGAAGGAAGGAATCAGTGTAGAAATTATCGATCCGCGCACGCTGGTGCCTTTGGATATCGAGACGATCGTCGAATCGGTCAAGAAGACAGGGCGTGTGGTTGTCGTCCATGAGGCAGTCAAGCGCGGCGGTTTTGGCGGAGAAATAGCGAGCCTGATCGCGGAAAGCGAAGCCTTCGATTATCTCGATGCGCCGATCAAACGTCTGGGAGGAAAGGCAGTTCCGATTCCGTACAATCCTGTCCTCGAAAAAGCAGCCATTCCACAAGAACAAGATATCATCCAAGCAGTCAAGGAAACGGTATTCCGCTGACAGGAAGGGGATAAGCAAGATGGCAACCGCAGTATTCATGCCAAAACTGAGTATGACGATGGAAACCGGAACCGTCATCCAATGGTTTAAACAAGAGGGAGACCCGGTTCGTGAAGGTGATGTTTTACTGGAAGTCTTAACGGATAAGATCAATATCGAGGTAGAGTCCTATACGACAGGGACGCTGCTGAAAATTTACTATGGCCCAGATGAAGTCGTACCTGTCAACCAGGTTATAGGATATGTCGGCGCTGCAGGCGAGGTGGTAGCAGACGCGCCTCCTTCTTTGGAAGCAGCTGATACCCAGCAGGTCGGAGAAAAACAGGAAGAGCATGAGGAAACAGCAAGAAAGATGGAGGAAACCCAATCGGATGGAGACAAACTCAGAGCCACGCCAGTCGCTCGACGGATTGCGCGTGAAAATGATGTAGACCTTCGCCAACTAAAAGGCTCCGGACCGAATGGACGTATTCAAAAAGGAGACGTCGAGCACGCCATTTCAGCACGGAAAGGGCAGTCCCAGCCTGCTGTGAGCCAAGCTTTTGAAACAGTTGCTTCCTCGAGTACGTCAAGTAAGCTCGAGGGAATGCGCAAGGTAATCGCACAGCGAATGACGCAGAGTGCATTCACTGCTCCTCATGTGACATTGACGACAGAGGCGGACATGACACGCGTGCAGGAAGTCAGAGCGACACTGCTTCCCTCCATCGAGAAAACGACCGGTCAGCGCCTGTCTTATACCGAAATGATCATGAAAGCGGTCGCAGCCGCTTTGGCACGCCATCCAAAGGTCAATGCTTCCTTGCAGGATGAAACGATTGTGTACCACGATTCGGTTCATGTCGGATTGGCCGTAGCGGTTTCCGATGGACTGCTCGTCCCCGTCGTTAAGCATGCCGATCGCAAAGGTCTTGCCGAGCTGACCACCGATACGAAACGACTGGCAGGATTGGCACGTGAAGGACGACTGCTGCCAGATGACATGCGTGGTGGTACATTCACGATCAGCAATTTAGGGATGTACGCGATCGATGCCTTCACCCCGATCATCAATCAACCGGAGAGCGCCATTTTAGGTGTGGGAAGAATTCATGAGAAGCCTGTGGGAGTCGATGGACAGATTGTGCTGCGCCCGATGATGTCTTTGAGTCTTTCCTTTGATCACCGTGTCATGGATGGTGCTCCTGCGGCAGCTTTTTTGCAGGATGTCAAAGAATATCTAGAGGCACCATACCACCTGCTGGCGTAAAAGGAGGAGCTAACTATGTCGCAAACATACGATATCGCAGTGATTGGGGGAGGCCCAGCAGGGTATGTTGCAGCCATTCGCGGTGCAAAGGAAGGAAAGCGCGTGGCACTGATTGAAGCAGACCATTTGGGTGGTACCTGCTTGAATCGAGGCTGCATCCCTTCCAAAACGCTGCTGCATCAGGCGGGGATTTTGGACCAGATCCGGAATGCCGCTAGCTGGGGAATCGAGACCGGGGAGGTGACGTTTTCTCTCGAGAAGATGCTGAACCGAAAAAATCAGGTGATCGCAACCCTTCGCACGGGAATTGCGGGTCTATTAAAAGCAGGCAAAATCGATCTTGTACAAGGCTTTGGCGAGGTGAATCCAGACAAGAGCATTTCCGTTCAAGCAGCTGACGGCTTGCGCACGGTCGTCAAAGCAAGCTCGATCATTTTGGCAACGGGTTCCACGCCTTCTGTACCACCGATTCCAGGACTAGCACAGGTACCTTATTTCACGAGTGACACGATCTTTGATGTCGAGCAGGTACCAAGGTCAATCGCGATTCTCGGGGGAGGCTTTATCGGAGTAGAGTTCGCCTGCATTTTTGCGAGCCTGGGGTCGAAGGTGACTGTGCTGGAAATGGCGGACAGACTTATTCCTCAAGAGGACAAAGACGCAGCTAGTAGCCTGTCCAAGTCGTTGCGCAAGAAAGGGGTGACGATTGGGACGGGGTTAAAAGTGACTTCGATCGCAAATGGTGAGACAGGGATCGTAATCCATGCCCAGGATACGAAGGGGAATACCGAAGCGATTCCTGCCGACGCGTTGCTTGTAGCTGTGGGTCGGAAGCCAAATTTGTCCGCTGTAGCAAATTTGAGTGTAGAGATGAACGGCCCGTTTGTCCAGGTCAATGAATACTTGGAAACATCGATACCAGGTATCTATGCGGCGGGAGATATCATCGGTGGATGGCAGCTGGCACATGTCGCGAGTGCAGAAGGTCAAGCTGCTGCGATCAATGCAGCAGGCGGAAAACAAAAGGGAAATATGAAAGCAGTTCCTCGCTGCATTTATACCTCGCCTGAGATTTCCAGCGTGGGCTTGAGCGAAGAGGAAGCAAAAGCACAAGGATATGCCGTGAAGACAACGATTTATTCGCATGCAGGAAACGGAAAAGCGATGGCTTCAGACGAGAACAGCGGCTTTACCAAGCTGATTGCGGAAGAAACGTACGGTGAAGTGCTGGGAGTCGTCATGGTCGGCCCACACGTCACGGAAATGATTTCAACAGGCACGGCCTTCCTGTCACTGGAAGCAACCGTAGACGATGTCGCGAACATGATCTATCCGCATCCTACCGTTTCAGAGAGCTTCATGGAGGCAGCAGCAAAATGGCTAGGGAAAGGCATCCACGCCTAAGAAAGAATCTGTTTGACATGAAAACGTTTTCAATTTACAATTGTAACTAGTAAGAACATTTGTAAAGGGAGGTGGTCACTTGACTTGGGGGTACGTTGTTCTGTTGTTCGCAGGGCTTTGGATTTTGCAGCTTGTGCTGACACAGCTACAGTCACGCCATTACTATCAGGAGCTGCGTCTCATGCAGCAGCAACCGAACGGCTACCTGGGAGTGGGAGTGAACAAACGACGCTTTGGAGTCGGTGCCGTCGTCATTCTCGTTACCGATCCACAAGGAATTGTGACTCAGTGCAAGCGGATGTCGGGGGTCAGCGTTTTCTCCCGGTTTCAGAAGTACGGGGAACCGATTGGCAAATCAATGGACACATTGTACGACACTGCCTCCAAACAGCAAAAGCAGCCGGTGCAGACAGCGCTTCGAATGGCAATCGAGCAAATCCGGGCCGCGCAGGCCAAGCAGCAACAAAGGGAACATGAACAAATTGGATAAAAAAGTTGGGCCGCGGGCCAGATGAATTCTTTCATCTGGTTTTTATTTTTTAATCGGGAGGTATGCGTAAATGGACTTTTTTGTACATCTTGCAGAAGGGTTTATCGGAATGTTTCAGGAAGGCGGCAAGACCTTCGTAGGATTAGTGACAGGAATCATTCCTACATTGATTTGCTTGATCACAGCTGTAAACGCATTCATCAAATTCGTTGGAGAAGAACGCATCGAACGCTTCGCTGCCAAATGCACAGGCAATATGATCCTGCGATACACCATTTTCCCGATCTTATCCATGTTTTTCCTGACCAATCCGATGGCATACACATTCGGTAAATTCTTGCCGGAGTATCAAAAACCGGCCTTCTACGATTCTGCCGTATCGTTCTGCCATCCGATCACGGGATTGTTCCCTCATGCGAACGCTTCTGAGCTCTTCGTTTACATGGGTATTGCGACCGGCATCACTCAGTTGGGACTGTCTCTCGGGCCTTTGGCGATTCGCTACTTCCTGGTCGGGATCCTCGTCATTTTGATTCGCGGTATCGTAACCGAGTACATCACAAAGGCGATGATGAAACGCCGCGAAGCACAAGCAGCAGTATAAGGAAGCGAAGAGGGGAGACGTTGACATGAGCAACTATCGTGCGGTGCAAGTAACAAAAGCGTCAAGTGGGTGGGGAGGTCCTCTTACCATCCTGCCGACAGACGAAAAACCATATATCGCTTCGATTACAGGGGGAGGGATTCATCCCGTTGCAGCCCGAATCGCGGAGCTGACGGGCGGGATTGCCGTCGATGGCTTTTCCAGCAAAGTAGAGCCGGATGAAATGGCATGCGTCGTGATCGATTGCGGTGGAACAGCACGCTGCGGTGTGTATCCAAAGCTAGGCGTTCTTACCGTAGACGTGACTCCTGCTTCTCCCTCTGGTCCACTGATTAACTTCATCAAAGAGACGAATTTTGTCTCCGGCGTAAAAGAGAACAATGTGTCCTTAATGGATGAAGTGGCGACTGCTGCCGCGAGTAATGCCGCAAGCCAGCAAAAAAAATCGGCACAGGAGTTGAAAGCGGAAGCCCGCGCGAAAGTCGCCAGCATGCAGGGCAATCAGCCGCCGAAGAAAACCGGGTTCATTGAGAAAATTGGTCGCCTGATGGGGGGCGTGGTCGGAACCTTCTATCAGGCAGGTCGTGATACGGTCGAGCAGGTTTTGCGCAATATTCTTCCGTTCATGGCATTCGTCAGTACCTTGATCGGGATCATTCTCTTCACCGGGATTGGCGATATTTTAGCGAACGTCATCAAACCGCTCGCAGGAAATATCATCGGCCTGTTGATCATCTCGATCGTCTGCGCACTGCCGTTCCTCTCGCCTTTGCTTGGACCAGGTGCCGTCATCGCGCAAGTAGTCGGTGTCTTGGTGGGGGTAGAGATTGGTCGTGGCACGATCCCGCCACAGTTGGCGTTGCCGGCGCTCTTTGCCATCAACCCGCAAGTAGGCTGCGATTTCGTACCAGTAGGGCTGACGTTGGGTGAAGCAAAGCCAGAGACCATCGAAGTGGGGGTACCAGCCGTACTGCTCTCCCGCCAGATCACGGGCCCGATCGCAGTCGTCATTGCCTACGTAGCAAGCTTTGGACTCTACAGCGAGTAATCATTTCAGGAGGTATTCCATGAACACCTTGTTTACCAGCACTGTTGTCTCGATTGGAGCGATGGTTCCAGACTTTTTGAATGAAAATATGCTGATCCTCTTCAATCAGGACGCCCCGGAAGAGCTGCACGATATGGCCGTGCTGCATACCAAATCAGCGCATACAGAGGAAATCAAGCCAGGGGACATTCTACTTCTGGGAGATACGCAATTGCAAGTGACGAGTGTGGGCGAGAAAGCAAACGAAACCCTTCAAAACATCGGTCATTGCACTGTGAAAGCGGATGGAAGTGAAACCCCGCAGCTGCCTGGGAATATCCACGTAGCAAAGGTTGACTTTCCCCCATTGGAAGTTGGCCTGAAAGTCGCCTTCATCCGTCCGTAATTCACAACATCCAATCAAGAGAAAAGAGGGAGAGACACCATGTTGGGATTCAATAGACGACTTGCAGCACTAGAAAAAGAAGGAGGCTGCATTCGCGTCGGTCTGGTCGGCGCTGGGCAAATGGGACGCGGTTTGATCTCGCAAATAGAAGGCATGCACGGAATGAGAGTCGTCATCACGGCTGACCTGTTTCCGGAAAACATCAAAGCTGCCTATCGCAGAGCAGGTGTACCAGATACTCGCATCCTGGAGACGCAGGATTTTGACAAAGCGGATCAAGCGATTGCCTCGGGTTATTCGGTCGCGACCACAGAAGCCGAGCTGATCCCACAGCTATCCAATGTGGATGTGATCGTGGATGCGACTGGTATGCCAGACATCGGGGCGAAAATAGCTTGGGAAGCCATCCGCCATAAAAAGCATATCGTCATGCTGAACGTAGAAGCGGATGTCACCGTAGGACCATGGCTGAAGAAGCTGGCAGATGATGCAGGAGTCGTCTATACGGGTTCTGCTGGGGATGAGCCGGGTGCGATTATGGAGCTTCATGACTTTGCCGACGCGCTAGGCTTTGAGATCGTTGCGCTCGGAAAAGGAAAGAACAACGCTCTGAATGTTCACGCCAATCCCGATACGGCACGGGAAGAAGCTGCTGCCAAAGGCTCCAGTCCCAAGATGCTTGCTTCGTTCCAGGACGGCACCAAGACGATGGTGGAAATGACGGCAGTGGCAAACGCAACCGGGTTCGTTCCGGATGTTCCGGGGATGCATGGCCGCAAAGCACAGCTGGCTGAGCTGCCAGGGCTGTTCTCTCTGACAGAAGCAGGCGGCATGCTGCATCGTACCAAGATCGTTGATTATGTGGACGGCGTTGCGCCCGGAGTGTTTGCAATCATCTCTTCCTCGATGCAAGAGGTACATGACACGATGAAGTACTTGAAGATGGGTTCGGGTCCAAACTACGTCCTGTATCGGCCTTATCATTTGACCAGTCTGGAGACTCCGCTCTCCATCGCCCGTGCCTACCTGCAAAAGGAAGCGACAATTGCTCCCTACTTTGGGATGGTGGCAGAAACGGTGGCCGTAGCCAAAAAAGATTTGCAAGCTGGCGAAGCGCTCGATGGCATCGGAGGATTCTCTGCGTACGGGAAAATCATCACGGCAGCTGATAGGCGCGAACAAGAAGCGCTGCCGATTGGTCTGATTGGTCCAAATATTCGGCTTAGCAGAGACGTTGCCCAAGGCTCCGTGATTACTTTCCATGATATTGAGATCACCGAACAAAATACGATCATGCGACTTCGTGAACAAATGGAGAACAATGATTAAACAGTGGGAGGAAGGCAACAGCCGTCTTCCTCTTTTCTTTCTAAAAAACAGGGGAAATCTGTTATAATATGTAAGGAAGAAGAGTATAGTAACGTTTTTAATGAGGGATACATATGGATAACTGGACAGAAAAACGCGAACTGGTACGCATCGCCAAAATGTACTACGTCAATGGACTCACACAGGCGGAAATCGCCAAAAAAATCGGAGTTTCCCGGCCGGTTATTTCCAAAATGCTGCAGCGTGCCAAAGATACAGGAGTCGTAGAAATCTACATTCGGGACGAGACTGTAAGTATGGTTGAGCTGGAGCAAGAGCTGGAAGCAGCCTTGAAGATGGATGAGGTCATTGTCGTACCCGCCCAAGGCTCTACAAATGAAGAAATCATCAAGCAGCAGGTAGCGAAAGCAGCAGCACAGTACCTTCCGAAGTGGATCCGCAACAAACGGCGGATCGGTATCTCCTGGGGAACGACGCTATACCATCTGGTCAATGAATATCCATTTGAGAGACATCATAAAATGAAAGTATACCCTCTAGTAGGAGGAATCGGTCGGCACCGCATTGAAATTCACTCCAACCAGCTTGCTTACGAGTTCTCCAAAAAGCTGGGAGGAACCTGTGAGTTTCTTTACGCACCAGCCATCGCGGACTCCATCGAGCTGAAAAAGCAGTTGGTAGACTCGCCGGACATACGCTCCATTCAGGAGGAAGCGCGCCGTGTCGAGCTGGCCATAGTAGGGATCGGAAATCCATACGAATCCACCATGGCAGAGATGGGCTATCTGAAAGAAGAAGACATCCGACAATTGCGGGATGGCGAAGCAGTGGGGGACATTAGCTCCCGTTTCTTTGACAAGACAGGAGAGCCGATCGATAACAATTTGAATAACCGGGTCATCGGAATCGAGCTTGCAGATCTCAAAAATATCCCGACGGTTGTAGGTGTTGTCTCAGGCACGAAAAAGCTTGCGGCAGTTTGGGCAGGTTTGCAAGGCAACTATTTCGACAAGTTGATCATAGATGAATATTTGGCAGAGCGATTACTGGAGAAGGCCAAGGGGGTGAGTATAAGTGAAAGAGGATAAGATGAAGGCTTCGTTGTTCTGTATCAAATGCATGGACGATACCATCCATGAAGTGACGTATGTCGACAACATTTTGTATGAAATTCGCTGCGAAGTATGCTCCCTATCGGATTCGCGCGGGGCGGACATTCAAAGAGAGCTGTACTTAAACTACATGGAGCGTGTCTTCAGCAAGCCGAAGCGGTTTAAAAATGAGGCAGGGGATAACTTACCTCACTTCCTGTTTTCACTCCCTTATCGTGTGATGAGCAAACCATTTCGCACCTACAAAGAAATCAAGGATATGCTGAAATACAAACGGAAGATTTGAAGAACGCACAAAAGAACGAAGGTCGGCTGATCCGGCCTTCGTTTCTTTTTTGGAGAACGGGACAGCTACGGCACGATATTTCCAGCGGCTTTGTAGATTTGGTACCATTCTTCCCGCGTCAGTGTTACCCCTGAGCTTTTGCAAGCGTCGAGCAGGCGCTCCGGCTTCGTCGTGCCGAGGATCACTTGAATGTTTGCCGGATGACGTTCGATCCAGGCGGTGGCGATCGCTGTATTGGTCACTTCATATTTTTTTGCAATGGTGTCAATGATTTGGTTTAATTCAGGGAAGTTGGTGGTATCTCCAAGAAAAGGCCCTTTAAAAAATCCATGCTGAAAAGGTGACCATGCCTGAAGGGTGATGTTGTTCAAGCGGCAGTAGTCCACGATGCTGCTATCACGATTGATGGACTGATCGACCTTCATATTGAACGAAACACCAGAGTCGATCACGGGTGTATGGGCAATACTTAGCTGGATTTGGTTGACGATCAGCTTGTGTGGAAGCGAGCGCTGGAGCAGCTCGATTTGTGCCGGTGTATGGTTGGACACGCCAAAGTACTTCACCTTGCCTTGGCTATGCAGCTGATCAAAGGCTTCGGCAACCTCATCAGGCTCTACAAGCGGGTCCGGACGATGGAGAAGGAGTATATCCAGGTAATCGGTTTGAAGTCGCTTCAAAATTCCGTCTACGGATCGGAGAATATGCTCTTTTGACAAATCGTAGTAGTTTTCTTTGGAGCGGATGCCGCATTTGCTTTGCAGGATCATGGTTTCGCGTATGCTGGGATTCATTTGGAGAGCTTCCGCAAAGATCTCTTCGCATACGCCATGGCCATAAATATCGGCGTGGTCAAAGAAGTTGATTCCTTGCTCAATCGCAGATCGTATCAATGACTCTGCTTCAGATATCGACAGCTGCTTGAGCCGCATGCAGCCCAACACGAGTGAAGAAACCTCGAGATTCGTGTCACTCAAAGGAAAGTATTTCACGCTTACACCCCTCCATACGTCTAAGTATGTATCGAATAGATTGTACCAAGCAGACGATTCAGTCAGCAATAGATGGAATGACAATGGAGCTCCGAATGGAAAATAGACTTGACAGAGTGCGAAAGAGAAGACATGCTACGATAGGAACAAATCACGATTTCAACGACAAAGTCACGCCAATTTTGTTGGCACAATTAACTCTGTGCACATTTTTTCATAAATGTTAAAATGTGTATGAAGAGGGTATATACTTCTCGTTACGAAAAGGGAGGGGCCGGCGTTCGTTTACTTCAAGGATTTTTTACTCAATATTTTTATCATTTTTTCCCCGCTTGTCTTCTATCCCTATCTGTATAAAAACAGAAGCAACGTATTTTATCACCGGTTACTTTTTTATGTCCTCTTCGCAACAGCCTTGCTGCTGAGCATGTCGTTTCCGGTAAAAGTAAATGAAGTCACGTATGATTTTCGGTCGGTTCCCTTGGCGATCGCTTCTCTATACGGTGGGCCCGTCGTCTCTATTCTGCTCTACTTGACCTTACTCATTTATCGATTTTTGTTAGGCAATCCCAACAATTTTCTTTATGCAGTTTCCATACTGCCGAGCTTCGCCTTTGTTCTTTTGCTGTACAAAAACTATCCTTATCAAAAGCTGTATCAAAAAATTGCTGTCGCAATTCTGTTGTGTACGGCGATAAAGCTCACTACGTTTTCGACGTATTTTTTCATCACGCAAGGGAGCTTGCAGCAAGTATTGCAGTATCCGCTCGCAACCCTGAATACCTATATCCTGCAAGCGGTCATTATTGGCGTTTGCGTGTATGCTATGGAGTTTTTGCAATCGTACTTTTATATGCAAGAAGAGGTCGTTAAAAGCGAAAAAACCAAAATCGTCAGTGACATGGCGGCTTCGGTCGCCCATGAGATCCGCAACCCGCTGACAACCGTAAGAGGCTTTATCCAATTGCTCGCTGCCGATGATGTGGACAAGCAAAAGAAGCAGTTCTATCAAAGAATTTGTTTGGAAGAACTGGATCGTGCGCAGCTCATCATCAGTGATTATTTATCCTTGGCAAAGCCAGATCCGGAATCGATTGAAGCCATCTGCGTACACGAAGAGATCACCTATTTATCGAATCTACTGATCACGTATGCCAATTACAACAATATCCAAATTCACAAAGTGCTTCCTGAAGATCAAGCGCTCCAGATCATCGGGGATCGCTACAAATTCCGTCAAGCTTTAATCAATATTGGGAAAAATGCGATCGAGGCCCTCCGTGATGGGGGAATGCTGGAGATAAAGGCAAGCAAAAAGAATGATCATATCATCATCAATCTGAACGATACAGGGATTGGGATGACTGCGGAACAGATCAAGAGACTGGGAACACCGTATTATTCCACCAAGGAAAAAGGGACAGGTCTGGGGACAATGGTCTCATTTGGGATCATCAAAAAAATGAACGGCAAGATTGAAATCACCAGTGAGCCTGGGAAAGGAACCGAGTACAAGCTCATATTTCCAAGCAGCTCGGAATCTGCTTAATACAAAGCTTCGTCCAATCGCGGATGAAGCTTTTTCTTTTTGCGTTTTAAGCATGTAGGTAAATAGAGCACGGGTATGGCAAATTACGCAACATAACAATCATTATGTAAACCAACAAACATGCGAATAAAAGGAGAAGCGATGGAAACACTCCATCGTCCTTTTGATGCTCAACAGTCATACCTCCTTTCTCTCCGTGCTAACATCGTATGCCGAAGAATCGAGGCAAGAAAGCAGCGGGTGAAATTCGCGTGTAAGTGAACAGAGTGAACGACATTCCTTAGCGATAAACAAGCTGATTGTTTGTTAATGTTCGTTTGTGATAATTATGTTGATTTCCAGTTATCTCCTGTCTATGATAGGCATATATCTTACAAACAAAAATATTCCGTTAATGGAGTGATGAAGATGTCGCCTTCTGCCCGGCTCAACCGGCTCTTTGCTGCTGATGGGAAATGCTTTGATGTGGCCATTGATCACGGCTTTTTCAATGAGTATGCTTTTCTGTCCGGGATCGAGTCGATGGAGCGCGCTGTAAAGACGGTCGTGGCGGCCGATCCGGATGCCATCCAGCTCAGCGTCGGTCAGGCGAAGTATTTGCAGCGGATTTCTGGCAGACAAAAACCGTCCCTTGTTTTGCGCACAGATGTTGCCAATGTTTATGGAAAAGAGCTGCCAAGACATTTGTTCAGCGAGATGATTCAAAATCCGGTGGAGCAGGCTCTCTTGCTGGATGCTGCTTGTGTCGTGGTCAATGTGTTCTCTATTCCGAACCAGCCTGAGGTCTATCATCAATGTATCCAAAACGTATGTACAATCAAACTCGCCTGTGAAAAATTCGGGATGCCGCTGATGGTTGAACCGTTGGTCATGCTGCCAAATGAGCAGGGCGGTGGTTATATGGTGGACGGGAACATCGAGAAAATTATCCCGCTTGTGCGACAGGCGGTAGAACTGGGGGCAGACATCATCAAAGCAGATCCCTGCGATGACATCACGGAGTATCATCGGGTGATTGAAGCCGCTTCTGGAATTCCTGTCTTGGTACGTGGAGGCGGAAAAGCGTCGGAGGAGGAGATTCTCACAAGGACCTATCAGCTCATGCAACAAGGTGCATCTGGAATTGTTTATGGGCGAAATGTCGTCCAACATCCGAAACCTAGAGAAATAACCCGGGCCTTCATGGCAATTGTTCATGATGGGGCGACTGTCGAGCATGCGATGCAAATCTTGAAAGAGGAGAATCGCTGAAGATGTCAAAGAAGAAGGTGAGATTCGCAGTCATTGGATGCGGTTTGATGGGAAAAGAGTTTGCCAGTGCCGTTTCGCGCTGGTGTCATCTTTTAGATACGGAGGCCGAGCCGCAGATTGTCGCTGTTTGTGACGCCAATCTGGCTGCTGCCGAGTGGTTCACTTCTCATTTCCCCAGCATTCGTCATGTGACAAAGGATTACCGGGAGCTGCTTTCTCTGGCGGAAATCGATGCCATCTATTGTGCGGTTCCCCATCACTTGCACGCAGAGCTATACACAGCGATTATTCGGGCAGGCAAGCATTTGCTGGGCGAAAAACCGTTTGGTATCGATCGGGTAGCAAATGTGCAAGTGCTGGAAGCCATCTCGGAGCGTCCAGATTTGGTGGTGCGCTGCTCCTCTGAGCTGCCATTTTTCCCAGGGGGTTTGAAGGTCTATGATTTTGTGCGAAAAGGAAACGTGGGGAAAGTCATCGAGGTGGAAGCAGGATTTTTACATAGCAGCGACTTGAATCCGCAAAAGCCGATCAACTGGAAGCGCCGGATCGCTACGAATGGCGAATACGGCTGCATGGGAGATTTGGGGATGCACGTCCTGCACTTGCCGCTGCGTCTTGGGTGGAAGCCGCGAAATGTGCGAGCGATCCTAAGTAATCTGGTGGAGCAAAGGCCAGAAGCAGATGACAGTCTGGTCCCATGTGAGACGTGGGACAACGCTACCTTGCTTTGCGAAGTGAAAGCGGATTCGCATGTCTTCCCCATGAGTCTATCGATGAAGCGCATTGCTCCTGGTCATAACAACACCTGGTTCATTCGTGTGCTTGGGATGGAAGGCTCCGTCGAATTCAGTACCAAGAATCCGAAAGAATGGCGTTCGATGCTTTATCGGCCCGGAGGAGAGCAGGCTTGGTGCACGGAAGATTTGCCTTATGCTTCTGCATACCCGACGATTACCGGACCTATTTTTGAATTTGGCTTTTCCGATGCGATTTTGCAGATGTGGGCAGCGTTTTGCGATGAAGTCGTAAATGGCCCAAATATGCGCCAGCCCTTCACATGTGCAACTCCACAAGAAGCTGCTTTTACCCATCAGTTATTTTCAGCTGCTTTGGAATCCCATCGGAAGGGTGTGATTGTCAACTTGGAATAAGGAGTGGTAACGAAATGACCCCTAATATACCGGAAGTCGTAGTCGCTGGACTTGTTTGTCTGGATGTCATCCCTTCCATCCAGGAAGGGAAATTACTAAAGCAATTTTTCTTGCCAGGCAAGCTGATCGAGGTAGGAGCTGCGACGATCGCAACAGGCGGAGCCGTTGCCAATACGGGGGTTGCCCTGCATCGTTTGGGGATATCGACGAGTCTCATGGGCAAGGTGGGCAATGATGAATTCGGCAGGATTCTCCTTGATTCCTTGAAGGGAGTAGATCCTCGTTTGGCTGAGAGCATGATCGTAGCAGAGGGACAGCACACCTCTTACTCGATCGTCTTGAGCATTCCTGGCGTTGATCGCATCTTCCTGCATTGTCCTGGCGCCAATGATACATTTACTGTTGAGGACATCAAAACCGAACAGGTCGAGCGGGCAAAGCTGTTCCATTTTGGCTATCCGCCACAAATGAAACGAATCCGCGAGCGTGAAGGGCATAATCTTGCGCAGCTCATGGAAAAAGTAAAAGGTTTAGGGGCAGCCACTTCTTTGGACATGGCGATGCCTGACCCGGATGCAGAATCTGGGAGCATCGACTGGGTAGGCGTGCTGCGCAAAACCTTGCCACATGTAGATATTTTCTTGCCCAGCTTGGAGGAAATCCTGTTTATGCTGAAGCGCCCTTACTATGATGAGCTGCAGCTTCGGGCGGGCCAGGACGGAATGTTGTCTCTCGTCGGAGAAGAAGTGATTGGCGAGCTTGCGGAAGAGCTGCTTGGTATGGGATGTGGAATGGTTGTCATCAAGCTGGGAGAATCCGGTTTGTATTTGCAAACAGGCTCCAAAAAGCGGCTATTAGAAATAGGGGCAGGACTGATTGGCGACGTGGAACGCTGGTCCGAAAGGCAGCTGTGGGCACCTTGCTTTGAAACAAATGTAAAAGGAACGACAGGTGCGGGAGATTGCACCATCGCTGGATTTTTGGCGGGTTTGCTCAAAGGGCTTTCACCAAAGAGCGCGATGAATCATGCCGTTGCCGTCGGTGCTTTTTGTGTGGAAGCGATCGATGCTACAAGCGGCGTGGTTCCGTGGGAGCAAGTATCCGTGCGGGTACGTGAGAGGGGCGATCGACTTCCTCTGCGACAGGCTCCAGCCTGCTGGGAGTGGCAGGAGGCGGCAACGGTATGGATCGGACCCAAGGATCGATCGCGCGTTTAATGTTGTTTGAAAATGTTTGTTTGTGGAATTGAATGAATCGAGGCAAGTGCTTTCGCTTTCGAGGGGGAAAATCATGCTGAACAGCACGAGACAAATACAGATGAAAGAGTTTATCGAGAAACAGAAAAACGTTACGGTTCAACAATTGATCGAGCATTTTCGGGTATCGGATATGACTGTTCGCCGCGACTTGGTGCAGCTGGAAAAACTGGGCACCTTTAAGCGGGTTCATGGCGGTGTCGTTTACACCGAAGATTTGGAAGAAGACATCCTGCTTTCCATTCGCGAGGATTCGCACAAGCCGGAAAAGGAGAGAATTGCCGAAAAGGCGGTTTCCCTCGTTCAGGAGGGGCAGTCTGTGCTGCTGGATGCAGGCTCGACCACACTCGAAATTGCGAGGAAGCTGCTCGCTCAAAAAAACATTACGGTCATTACCAATGCGATTAATATTGCTTCTTTGCTGTCGCAAAATGTGAATCTGCAGGTCATTATGACGGGGGGCGATGTACGTCATTCCACGCAATCGCTGGTCGGCCCCACAACCGTTCAGTTTTTACGGCAGCTGCAGGTGGATCACGCCTTTATTGGCTGCAGCGGGCTTTCCCAGCAGCGCGGTCTCATGAATTCCAACATGGTTGAAGGAGAAGTCAAACGTACAATGATGACCGTGACCCGTCACGTCTATGTAGTCGCGGATCATACAAAATTTGAACAAACAGCCTTCAACAGATTCGCCGGATGGGAGCACGTCGATGCCGTGATTTCGACCACGCAAGTAAAAGCGGAGTACCAGCGCGAGTTCCAGGAAAAAGAAAGTCCGAAGCTCGTTCTCGTCTAAATTTCAGGGAGGTTTTTGTCCATGGCCAATCGTGAAGAAGTAAAGCAGCGCACGGTAGAGCTTTTACACAAAGCGGGATTATTGCTGACAGAAGAAGAGCAGAAACAAATCGAGATTGCGGATATGGGATTGGGGCATCTTGAGATCGAAGGACTGCAGCTGTTTACGTACATCAATACTGATCGTTACTGCGCCAAGGAGCTGGTGCTTTTCCCAAGACAAACGTGCCCGGAGCATCTGCATCCACCTGTAAATGGCGAAGATGGGAAAATGGAAACGTTTCGCTGCCGTTGGGGGACTGTCTATCTGTACGTGGAGGGGGAGGAAACGCCAAACATTCAAGGCATTCCTCCCGCAGGAAAAGAAGCCTTTTACACAGCCAAGCACGAAATCATTTTGAGACCAGGCGAGCAGTACACGATCCCTCCGCATACGAAGCACTGGTTTCAGGCGAGCGACGAAGGGGCGATTGTATCCGAATTTTCCAGTACGAGCCGGGATGAGTTCGATGTGTTTACTGACCCAGGTCTAAATCGATTGGAAGGTATCAATACGTAAGGCGCCGTTTTGACGGAAAATTCCCAAAACAGCAGCTAAGGTGTTTTAGTAAGCGCTTACTTTCGCTTTGTCAGATTCCTTACAAATGGAAAGGGGTAATCGGCAATGAAGCAGTGGAGGAAATCGCTTCTGATTGGTGTCTCAACACTTCTGACGGTTATGCTCGCCGCATGCAGTAGTACACCTGCTGGCGGGAATGGCGGTGGCAGTGCTGGAAGTGGAGCATCAGGCTCATCGGGCGGAGGGGAGTTGACTGTTGCGGGTGTCGTTTTTCAGGAAGACCAATTCATGAAGCTGCTCTCTATTGGGTATGAGGATGCTGCCAAAGCTGCCGGAGTGAAAATCTTGACGAGCAATACAGGAAACGATCAAGGAAAAGAGGCAGAGCTGATCAATACCTACGTTGCCCAAAAGGTGAACGGAATTGCGATTGCCCCATTGAATCAGGAGTCCTCCATAGCGGCCTTGCAGCGGGCAGATGAGCAAGGGGTGAAGGTAGCGGTCACGAATATTTCCTTGAGCAATGCCCCATTCATTGTTGGTGGTTTTACATCCGACAATCAGAACATCGGGCAGATTACGGGCAAAGAAGCAGCTGCCTATATCAAAGAAAAATTGGGCGGCAAAGCGAAGATTGCGATCATCCAATACAAGTCGCTGCTCCCTGAGCAAAGTGCGGCACGCTATACGGGGTTTGTGGAAGAAGTAAAAAAGGAAAATCCGGACGTCGAGATTGTGGCCGATCAGGACGCATGGATCCAGGATAAAGCAGTAGCTGTGACAGGTGACGTACTGACCGCTCATCCAGATGTCGACATCATCTGGGCGGCAAATGAAGGCGGGACGATCGGTGCGGTCATGGCCGTTAAGAATGCTGGAAAAGCAGGGAAGATCAAAGTCTTTGGCACTGATGCCAGCGACCAGCTAATCTCCATGCTGAAAGCAGATGACGACATCCTGCAGGCGATAACCGGTCAAGATCCATACACTATGGGCTACAAGGCAATGGAGCTTTTGATCAAGCAAGTAAAGGGAGAAGACGTCAGTGCGAGCAAAGGGAAGACCGAGATTGTAGACGGTATCTTGCTCAGCCGCTCCAATCCGGATGGCATCGCCAAGTTCGAAGCAGATCTGAAAGCAAAGATGGGGAAATAGGTGTTCGATTCGCATTTCCAGGGTTCCTGCAGTATGCCTCTTCTCGATTCTGCAGGGCCCGCTTTCTATTTTTGCAAGGGAATGGTGGTGGCCCAAAGTGACGAGATTGGAGACGAGAAGCATAACCAAAATATACCCTGGCACGGTTGCCTTGCAGCAAGTATCCGTTTCCTTTGAAAGTGGCAAGGTGCATGCGCTGCTCGGGAAAAATGGCTCTGGAAAGTCCACTCTACTCAAAATCTTTTCGGGAGCTGTCCCGCCGACCAGCGGCGAGGTCGTGCTCGATGGCACCCCCTTGAAGTTCACAGACCCGAGTCAAGCATTTGCCAAAGGAATTGCTACCGTGTATCAGGAGCTAAGCCTCGTTCCCGGGATGTCCGTAGCGGAAAATATTCTGCTTGGCCGAACCCCCATGCGTGGTCCACTCGTCAACTGGAAGCAAACGTATGCGAAGGCAAAGGAGCTATTACAAGAGCTGCGCGTTGATATACCCGCAGACGAAATGGTCTACAACTTAAGTGTCGGGCAAGCGCAGATGATCGAAATCGTAAAGGCGATGAGCTTTCGGCCAAAGGTGCTGCAGTTGGATGAACCCACCTCAGCTTTGGCGAAGAACGAGGTAGAAGCGCTCTTTGCGATGATTCGCGAATTAAAAAAGCAGGACGTGATTATCATCTACGTTTCGCACCGCTTGCACGAGCTATGGGAAATAGCGGACAGTTGCACGGTATTGCGAGAAGGCCAGTTGATTGGTACAGCACCCATGGAAAAGCTATCCCGGCGTGAGCTGATCAGCATGATGTTTGGCGACGTGGAAATTCGGACGCGTCCGAGTGATTTACGCCGATCGGAACGGATTGTCCTGGAGGTAAAAGGATTAACCCGAAAAAACAAATGGAAAGACATCTCCTTTCAGCTGCGTGAAGGAGAAATTCTCGGAATTGCTGGGATGCTCGGCTCAGGACGTACAGAACTGTTAAAATCCATCTTTGGCGCAGAGCGATTTGACAGCGGAGAGATTATTTATCAAGGGGAGTGCATTCCTGCCCCTACTCCCGAAAAAATGAAAAAATGGGGAGTTGCCCTGACCCCGGAGGACAGAAAACAAGAAGGCTTGATTCAAATCCATTCCATCCGGGAAAATCTATGCCTTGCCAATCTCGACCAGATCCGAAAAGGTCTGTTTCTGGATCGTCAGAAGGAACTCCAGCTTGTCGATCGCCAAGTGTCTGATCTGCAAATCAAGGTGACCGACATCGAGCATCCGATCTCTTCTTTATCGGGTGGCAATCAGCAAAAAGTAGTCGTGGGCAACTGGTTGAATAGCAATCCCCGCGTCATTTTCTTTGACGAGCCAACCCGAGGTATCGATGTGAACGCCAAGCAACAAATCTTTCAAATCATTTGGGATCAGTCGCGCAAAGGCGTGTCCAGCATCATCGTTTCTTCTGAGCTGGAGGAGCTGCTGGAGGTGTGTCATCGCATTTTGATCCTGCGCGATGGACAGATTGTGGGGGAATACGCTCCGGAAGAGCTGCGGATGGAAGATGTGTATGCGCTGAGTATGGGAGGCGAGGAACGTGAAATCGACCCCGATCGAGGTTAACCATACTACCAAGCAGGGCCAAGCAGCCCTATGGAGCAAGATCGTCAACAAATACGTACTGGAGATTATCCTCCTCGTGATTATTCTGTCGATGACCTTCGCTTCTCCTGGCTTTCTCACGACGGATAATCTGCTGAACATCCTGAGGAACATGGCTCTGCAGGGATGCATCGCGTTCGGCATGACGATGGTAATTATCGCAGGCGAGATTGATTTGTCGATTGGCTCGACCGTTGCTTTAACAGGTGTGATTGTCGGTCTTGTGAGCGGATGGTTGTCTGAATCAGGCTGGATGGGAATCGATCAAGCGGCCCTCGTAGGAATCGTTGTCGCTTTTTTCGCAGCTGGCTTGCTCGGGCTTTTTAACGGATGGATACTGACCAAATACAAACTGCCTTCGTTTATCATCACGCTCGCGATGCTCAATGTGATCTACGGGCTTGCTGCTGTTTTATCAAAAGG
This sequence comes from Brevibacillus centrosporus, assembly GCF_046622605.1. Taxonomy (NCBI): domain Bacteria; kingdom Bacillati; phylum Bacillota; class Bacilli; order Caryophanales; family Paenibacillaceae; genus Brevibacillus; species Brevibacillus centrosporus. The sequence continues at coordinate 2,985,551 of NZ_CP176856.1, forward strand.
GTTTCCCGTTACGACGCTTCCATCCTGGTACAGCGTGATTGGCTCGGGGAAGATTTGGTCGATCCCAATCCCTGCGATCATTCTGCTCTTGGTCTTCGCAGTCGTTTTTGTCATCATGAACCATACGAAATTTGGGCGTGAGGTGTATGGCGTTGGAGGCAATCCCGAGTCAGCGCGTCTTTCCGGAATCCATGTTACCCGCGTGAAGATCATTTGCATGGTTGCCGTTCAGCTTTGTGCAGCCTTGAGCGGAATCCTCGTATCATCACAAGTGATGTCTGGATCGTTTAACTTTGGAAAAGGGTGGGAGATGTTGGTCATTGCGGCCGTTATTATCGGGGGAACCAGCTTGATGGGCGGTATTGGCAAGGTGTGGGGCACCTTTATCGGGCTGATCTTTCTCGGGGTACTGATCAACGCCATGGTTCTATTAAATATTAACGAGTACGTGCAATACATCGTTCGAGGCCTGTTGATTCTCATTGCTGTTCTCATTACGGCGATCCAATTTCAGAAAAAGCGTGCCCGTTAGAATGTAAGCAGCCCGATTTTCTTGGGCTGTTTTTCAGTCGGAATAGGGGGGATAGATCGCAATGCCTAACAATCTGTGCATCGTCAAGGAAAGCAGGCTGGAAAACGGAATGCTCGCTATCGAAATGCATACCCCGCTGCTGCGGGTAGTCGTCCTGCCAGCGAAGGGAGCGGATATATACAGCATTCAGTACAAAAAACGCGAAAATCTGGAGCTTTTGTGGAAAGCCCCTTGGGGTGTGAGCGCGCCGGGAATGTGCATGCTTCACAGCGAAGGCTCCAAGCAGCGATGGCTGGATGCCTATCATGGAGGCTGGCAGCTCATGTTTCCGAATGCGGGGAATGAATGCCACTATAAAGGCGCACTGTACGGCTTTCATGGAGAAGCGAGCATGGTTCTCTGGAAGTACCAGGTCGAGGAAACGGGAGAGAAGCTGCGTGTACGATTTTGCACCGATTTGACGAGATCCCCCTTTCGTCTGGAGCGGGTACTGCAGCTGGAGGCGAACACGGCGACTCTGACGATCGAAGAGAAGATCACAAACCTGGGTAGGGAAGCCATGGACTGCGAGTGGGGGCAGCATATTGCTTTCGGCGAACCGTTTCTCTCGGAAGATTGCTCGCTGCATGTCCCTGCCAAATCGATCATCGGCGCTGTGCGGGATCAACGCTTGTCTCGATTGCCTTTTGGTCCATCCAATTGGCCACTCGTTACTTCACACGGCGCCATCCACGATATGAGCAAATTGCCGCCGCGTCACGAGCAAACAACCGATTTTGGCGTTTTATGCGAATTGTCAGAGGGCTATTACGAGCTTACGAATGGCAAACTTGATCTGTCGGTAGGCGTTGCCTGGGATTTGCGTGTGATGCCGTATGTATGGCTCTGGCAAGAATTTCAGGGACTCAAAGACTACCCGTTTTACGGGCGCTGCTACGTCATGGGAGTGGAGCCTTGCAGCACGTTTTCAGAGGAAGGCTTGCTAGACTCGATAGAAAAAGGAGTGGCGATGCGCATCGAGCCAGCACAGTCCAAATGCTTTTCATTGAAGCTCACGGTTTTCGAAGGGAGGAGGGACAACACAGGGCACAGGGCTTGCGGAGATTGAATGATTGTATGCTAGCTTCTATACTAATTTTATCTTCGCTTTTTCCGCTGCTGGAGAAAAGTTCCCAAAGGACGTGCTGCCTGATGTTTTTAATAGGAGAAATCTCAAAACTCTTCCAAATCGATATCCGCACCTTGCGATATTACGATGATATCGACTTGTTTAAGCCTGCCCACGTCGATGAAAAAACGGGCTACCGTTACTACTCGATCGAGCAATTTGAACAGCTCAATACCATTCTGTACTTAAAAGCATTGAACATCCCGCTGAAAAATGTGAAGTACTTTTTGGAAAACCGGGATATCGACCGAATCCTGCAGTTACTGGAAGAACAACAGCGGGAAACACAAAGGCGCATCCAGGAATTTAAGCAGATTGAAAAAAAGATTGCGAGCCGCATCCATCAGATCACGGACGCCACACAGAAAGAAGAGCTGGATAAGATCAAAGAAGTTTTCATTCCGGAACGCATGATCGTTCGTCTGAAACAAAAAATTCAGAAGAACGACAGCCTGGAAATGTCTATACGCCTGCTGGAAAACAGTACGAGGATGAAATCCACGATTTTTCTGGGGAAGGTCGGGTTATTGCTTGACGTGGAAAAGGTCAAGGAACGGAGCTTTGAGGAGTATGACTCTATCTTTGTCATCATGGAAAATGAAAGCTTGGAAATGGAGGAGGCGCAGGCAACGACGCTCCCTGCAGGCCAATACGCCACGATTCGCTTTACAGGGACGCATGCCGACGCCTCTTTTTACTATGGAAAGCTCTTGGATTATTTCGAGCGGAAAGGCTACGAAATGACGGAGGATGCGATTGAAATTACGTTGATCGATTATGGTCTTACGAATGACAGATCCAAATTTGTCACCGAAATCCAGATACGAGTCAAAACGAGCAGGGAGGCAGATTTACCCCCCGAGCAGTGATCTGGAAAGCTTTAAGGCATCGATGACGATTTTAAATCCACTCTCTTTCTGTGCCCGAATGACGGATACAGCTTTTTCCCGGTCCTTGCTGCGCAGCGCCTCTACAACGGCGCGGTGCTCTTCATTGGATGCGCGTAGACGAGCGGGATCATGGTGGAAAATCATCTTTGAATTTTCGCTTCTCATGAACAGATTCTCAATCATTTCTACCAGAATAGGCGCGTGGGAGGCGCGGTAGAGCAGCTGGTGGAACTGGCGGTTGCTCGCGGTGTAGGTGGGAATGTCGTTATTCTGGATGCTTTCATCCATGCTCTGTACATAGCTTTCTAAGAGGTCCAGCTCCTCGGAAGTCACTGCATCTACGGCAAGTCTAGTGGCAAGCGTCTCCAGTTCTACGCGAATCGTGAAGATTTCCTCCAGGTTTTTAATATTCAGAGGTGCAATTCGAGCGCCACTATGTGACTTCAGCTCGAGCAAACCATCGGAAGCCAGCTTCTTGATCGCTTCACGTACGGGAATGTCACTCACTCCAAGCTGGCGAGATACCTCTCGAATGACGAGACGGTCTCCAGGATTGTAGGCCCCGGTCAAAATTCTCTCCTTCAAATACTCGTATACTTTATCTGATTTGGTATTCCCCTCAAAATCTCCGATTGTCATGGAATAAACGCTCCCTCGAAATATGATTCTCGCAAATCCCATTCTAGTCATTCTATAGATGTAAGAAGTAGGATCCTTTTCATAAAGAATCCACTAAAAATATATCATGTCGGATAGTAATTATATATGATTTTGTTGATTTTGTACATGATTCGTAAACGAAGGGTATTTTGCAAACGCGACATGAGAAAATTCATGGAAAAAAGCTCTTGAAGTTTCGCAATATTTTTTATAATATACAGTCATGATTCAGATTATATATAATTTGACTCATCATCATATGTAATGGTGAAAATTTTCCATATCATTTTGAGCAGAAGGTGAGCTGATACGATGTACGCAGAGTTGCTTGAGGGAGCGTATGACCTCCATGTACACACCGGACCTGATGTCAACGAACGAAAGCTCGATGACCTCGAGATGGCGGAGCGGGTGCAACGTCTAGGAATGAAAGGCTTTGGGATCAAATCTCATTACTTCTGTACAGCAGAGCGGGCGAGATTGGTGAAGAAGCTGTATCCTGACGTCAATCCGATCGGGGCGATTGCCCTGAACTATCCGACAGGCGGAATCAATCCGATGGCAGTCGAGATGGCAGCGCGCGACGGCGCCAAAATAGTTTGGATGCCTACTTTTGATGCAGCCAATGAGCTCCGATACTTATTGGCGCAAAACAGCTATGAAGAGCTGCCCCCTTGGGCGAAGGTCCAGCTGGAGCTCAATCAGCAGGGCAAAACTCAGGCCGGTCTTTCCATTCTAGAGGATGGCAAGCTGACGGCAGCTGCCCTAGAAGTGGTGGAGATTGTGGCGCAGCGAGATCTGATTTTGGCCACCGGTCACTTGGGCAAGGAAGAAATTTATCATCTGGTTCGAGCCGCACGCGATCACGGTGTGAAAAAGGTCGTAGTCACCCATCCCACGTTTTCTTCTGTAAGCCTTTCCAAAGAGGAGCAAAAGGAGCTCGCGCAGCTAGGAGCTTTCATGGAGCAGTGCTTTGGTGTCATTACACCGACGTATGGCGTGGAATGGGAACAGTTTTATGAAATGATTCGCTTTGTCGGACCAGAGCGTACGATTCTTTCCAGCGACCTTGGACAAGTGAACAATCCGTTCCCAGATGAAGGAATGGTCACTTTTGTTTCCAATCTGCTGAACAATGGCTTTGGGAAAGAAGAAATCAAGCAAATGACTGCAACCAACACGACGTTTTTGGTAGAAGGCTAGAAATCCACATACTCAGGAGGGAAACATATGGGGAACGCAACCATTAAGGCAGCCAACTGGAACACGATGCAGGAAGTGCTTGTACGCGAAGGTGTGACTCGAAAAGCATTCAGCGGAGAAGGGGCTACGCTCGCTCTGCACGTACTTCATCCCGGACATGAACCGAAGCCGCATCATCATTCCTACGAGCAGATTGTCTACATCGTGAGCGGCAAGGTGAATTTTCATGTGGGTGCAGAGATCGTCTATCTGGAGGCAGGAGGACTTCTCGTAGTGCCGCCCGATGTAGAGCATTACGCAGAAGTTGTTGGCGATGAGCCTGTATACAATCTGGACATCTTTACACCGAAAAGAGCAGAGTATGATGCATAGGCAGGAGAGGGACTCCACCTTCAAAAAGAGGCTGAGAGCGGGCGAGCCGCAGCTGGGGACTTTTGTGAAAATATTTTCCGCTGAGATCATTGAGCTGTTAGGGATGGCAGGTTTTGACTTTATCGTGATCGATATGGAGCATACCACCCTGAGCTTCTCTCAGGTGGAGCAGATGGTTCGCGCAGCAGATCTCCATGGTATGACGAGCATGGTGAGGATACCGGATGCGACCAGGAGCTCCGTGCTCAGAGCGTTGGATTTGGGTGCGACAGGCATCCAGATCCCGCAGCTGTACGGAGTCGAGGAGGTCAAGGATGCTGTAGACAAAGCGAAATATCCACCGGAAGGGTCACGTGGCGTCACTTACGCCCACCGCGCAGCAGGTTTCGGGAATACACCGCCAAACTATTTGGCAAAAGCCAACCAGCAGACAACGATAGCCATTCATATCGAAACTGAAAGCGCTTACGATCAGGTGGATGCGATCTGCCAGGTAGAGGGATGGGATGTAGCATTTATCGGGCCAGTCGATTTGGGAATATCCTTGGGAGTTGGAGCCGACTATTTGCGCGGAGGGCTCGCCCAGCCTGTCCATCGCATTTTGGAGGTTTGTCAGCAGCGGGGGAAACAAGCGGGAATCGCCGTCACAAATGAAGAGCAGTATCGCTTTGCGCTCCAACATCAAATTCCCTATATTGTATGGGCGTCCGATGTTGCGTTGTTCAAACAGGTAATAGAAGGTATCGCCAAAGCCTGTGCCTTGCGTGAAAACGCGTAAGGCGCAGCTTCCAAGCATGTTAGAGCCTAAGGGGGGTTATCCATGGGGAAAGCAGCTACAGACAGCATCCTTGTAACGAAAGACCAATCCAGCGAGAAGCTGAGTGAAGAAGGAAAGAAAACGTTACTGGCAGCCTTCTTTGGATTTACAGTCGATATGATTGACGTGTATTTGCCGATTATTGCCTTAGCGCCTGCGATGGTGTATTTTCAGCCGGCAGATCTTTCGCCGACAGTAGCAACGACGCTCTATTTCCTGGTATTTGTCCTGTCACTGATTGGACGGCCGATTGGTTCCATGATCTTCGGTTATTACGGAGACAAGATAGGGCGGAGAAAAACGACCCTGGTATCCATTCTCGGCATCGCGGTCTCGACACTGTTGATTGCGCTATTGCCCGGGTATGCTGTCTGGGGGCTCGGCGGCATTATCACGATGGCGATCCTCCGACTGTTTGCGGGTATTTTTATGGGAGGCGAGTATACGTCAGCGAATCCTTTGGCTATGGAGTACGCGCCCAAGCAAAAGCGTGGACTGTTTGGCGGATTTATCAATGCCGGCTTTCCAGCTGGAACGATTATCGTATCCGTTGTGACGCTGGCTACCCTGAAGCTGTTCCCGGCGGGTGACGCGACCTCCGCCTATGCCGTGTGGGGGTGGAGAATTCCTTTTATCATCGGTGCCTTGCTCTCTTTTGCCCTATTTATTTACTCCTATTATAAAGTACCAGAATCAGAGGTATGGAAAGAATCCAAAAAGGCGGATAACCCTCTCAAGGATTTAGTCAGCAAAGCAAACCTCGCCCAGCTCGGCCAAGTATTTCTGGTCATGAGCGGTGTGTGGTTTGCGACCAACGCAATCATTTCTTCCTTGCCTGGTATGCTGAAGATGCTGAAGGTAGATAGTACCCTTTCCACCAATGCACAACTCATTACAAACATTGTCATGTTCTTTCTGTTTATTTTTGCAGGAGCCATCAGCCAAAAAATAGGTCGAAAAGCAGTCCTGATTCTATTCGGCATCCTGGGCTTTACCGTTTCTCCGATTCTCTACTATTATCTACTTAGCAGCGGCTACCAGCATGCTGGTTCTCTCATCCTTTTGGTTGTGCTGGTGAACTCGCTGGTGATGCCAGTCTTCGGCGTCTTGACCTCTTACATTACGGAGCGCTTTCATACCGGAGTACGAGCTTCCGGCTATGGAGTCGGCTACAGCCTGGCACTTATCATTCCAGCGCTAACACCATTTATCATGCTCGGTTTCCAACGCTTCATGCCTTATGTCTATACCCCGATCGTGATTCTGGTCATAGGTGGACTCTTCATTACAATAGGCGCACTGATCGGTCCCGAAACCAAAGAAGTCGACTTATAAGCGAGCAGCAACTTTTTATTGACCCTCCATCTACTGGAGGGTTTATTCTTTCTCCAAGAATAAATGAAGGAGAGGAAAATCACTGTGCTCGGAACCATTGTGAACGTTGTATTGATCATCATTGGCAGTGTGATTGGAAGTATTTTTAAGAGAGGGATGAAAGAATCCTATCAAGACATCCTGATGCAGGGAATGGGGCTCGCCGTCACGGCGCTTGGCGTTTTTTCCATCTCGAAGCATATGGGGAATAGTCAATACCCGGTTTTGTTCATCGTAAGTCTCGCAGTAGGGAGTATTGTTGGTGAAAAGCTGGATATGGAGAGCCGATTTAAGAACCTCGTCTCTCGTATCTCCAAAGGAAACCTGGCTGAGGGCTTATCGACGGCTGTACTGCTATTCTGCATCGGTACCTTGTCCATAGTCGGACCGATTGAGAGTGCATTGAACGGCAATCAGACCTATTTGTTTACCAATGCGATCTTGGACTTGATCACATCCATGGTGCTGGCTGCCACTTTCGGCATCGGGATTGCTTTATCTGCCATCGTTTTGTTTTGTTGGCAAGGCTTTTTCTACATGGCAGCAGGGTATGTTGCCGATTTTATTACCTCTGAGCTGCTCACGGAAATTTCAATTATCGGCGGTGTCTTGATTCTGAGCTCAGGACTTAGCATTCTTGGGGTGAAGAAGTTTAAAACGATGAATCTGATACCCGCGTTGCTCTTTCCAGTGGTATATTTGACGGTGAAGAGTCTCATCGGGTTTTGACGGGACAAGTAGAAAGAAAAAAAGACGGAGTATGAAAAACGGGGGAATCGGCTGATGAGCAGCGTAGTTCGCTTGGAAGAGATTTTTTTTCAACGCCAGGAGCGCGAGGTTATTACAGATGTGCATCTCCAGATTGATCAAGGGGAGCGGTGGGTCTTTCTAGGGAGAAATGGCTCTGGCAAGACGACGATTCTAGAGCTGATCACTGGCTACTTGTTTCCCAGCAAGGGGAGTGTGCAGGTACTTGGACATACATACGGTGAATGCGATGTACGAGAGATTCGGAAGCGCATCGGGTATGTCAGCCAATCGTTATTTGAAAGACTGACCTCTCACGACCCTGTATGGGAAGTCGTCGCCACCGGTGAATACAGCTACTTGCGGATGTATGAGGAAATGCCTCCAAAGCTGAAGGAAAAAGCGTACGAGAAGCTCGAGCAGTTCGGCTTGGCGCATCTGCATGATCAGTTGATTGGCTCTCTTTCCCAAGGAGAACGGAAAAAAGTCATGCTTGCCCGCGCGCTCATGAAATCTCCGGATCTATTGGTACTGGATGAGGTCTGCTCCGGGCTTGACTTGTACGAGCGTGAGCAAGTGCTATCGACCTTAGAAAAAACGGTTGCTGAGTCCACTTTGATCTATGTTACCCATCATTTGGATGAAATTGTCCCCCTGTTTACCCATTGCGCGTTATTCGAAAGAGGGAAAATCATAGCGGCTGGTGCAAAGCATGAGGTTTTGACCACAGAAAACCTGTCGCGTGCTTATCACGTACCGCTTCAGTTGGATTGGCACAACGATAGGCCGATTCTGAAGCTGCTTTGAAGTCCTCTATTGAATCCACAATAAGAATCAGCTAGCAGAGGGTATATATTTGCCCCCGGTTTTTTCATGTACGAGCCCCCGTGTCGGGCAGTCGACTTTCCCAGCCCGAAGAATGGTGCCATGGAAATCCTCGATCGTCTTCGATACGACCGCCGCAGAGTCTACGCGTTTGCTAAACGAGAACTTCAGCATGTTCGTGCGTACGTTCCTGCCCCGCTATCCGCAGCCGGATACAGACGCGATCGAAAACCTGAGCATGGCTGTGATCGTGGATCAAAAGCGGCTGGGTGGCTCGTTCAACGATCCACAAGGTATGTGTCCCGAGTGTAACGGGATTGGACGCAAGCTGGTCGTAGACATGAGCAAGGCGCTGGACATGTCAAAATCATTAAATGAAGGGGCCATCTTGCTGCCGGACTATAAGGAGGATAGTGAAGATGGATTTCGCCGGGAAGGCCACGAATATTACGGTGGAGGGCGTGATCGAGCACAATCTGGAAGTGATCAGCCAAGCGGATTGGATTATCGATAGTGGACCGGATGGAGGAAGCAAGGGCGGTCAGGTCGTGTTCGAGGGTATACCTGAGCAGATCATCCATGCCGAGCAGTCGATTACGGGAAGATACTTGAAGTAATCCAACCAACAAGGAGGAGCTGTCTGTGAGCCGAATGGATTTGCTACTGAAGGTCCTAGATTCCACATTCGATAAAGAGAGCTGGTACGCACCTTTTCAACATGGCATACAAGGACTTGCTGCTGATCAGGCGAATTGAAAGCCTCCCGGAATGGCCACATGGCCACATCATCTCGATGGGGAGCGGAAAGCGCACAACGCAATCTCACGCAGGTCTTGAGCAGCCTCTCCGTTGAAAAGCTCGACCAGCTTGAGGAAGATAGCGCTTTTTTGATTTGCTCCTTTCCGTAATGAAACCAATGGCGCTGAATAGGTATGGATGCAGGTTCTGTTTTTTGACCGACTACGGGAAGATATAAGCGGGGGGTAAGGATGGCGACTTTCTTTTTAGTCCTGATCTACTTGGCTTTCATCAGCCTGGGCTTGCCTGACTCGTTGCTCGGTGCAGCATGGCCGGTGATGCAAAAGGATTTGAAGGCCCCGATGGAGATGGCTGGCTTCCTCTTTATGAGCATTGCTGCCGGCACCATTGTATCCAGTTTAGCGAGTGGAACAGTATTGAAGCGGTTCGGTACTGGTAAAGTCACTTTGGTTAGCTGCATCATGACTGCCACCGCTTTGCTCGGAATGGCTTTTGCCCCATCGCTGTTATGGCTATGGATACTCGCCATTCCGCTTGGGCTAGGAGGTGGAGCAGTAGACGCGGGATTGAACCATTACGTAGCGGCCCATTACAAAGCGCATCATATGAGCTGGCTGCATTGCTTTTGGGGTGTTGGGGCCATGCTTGGACCGCTGATCATGGCGCCTTATATTTCTGAGGAAACTCTATGGAGGCAGGGCTATTTCATTGTTGCCTGCGTTCAATTTATGTTAGTGGTTATTTTGTTCCTTACACTCCCTTTATGGGAACGAGCAGCAGCCAATCGCGCACAGGCTCCCTTAATCGAAGCACCTCTTATCGAGACAGAAGGTGTCCATACTTCTCATCCGCTTCAGATCAAAGGGGGGCGATTGGCACTCGCTTCTTTTTTATTGTACTGCGGGGTCGAAGCGATGATCGGTTTATGGGGGAGCAGCTTTGTTGTCCATGTGAAAGAAGTTCCTGCAGCTGTTGCTGCTCAATGGATTTCCTTCTATTACGCGGGCATTACGGTAGGCAGGTTCATTACGGGATTTGTTGCCTTTACGATAAAAAATCAATCCCTCATCCGTCTCGGCCAGTGGATAGCGTTATTTGGGGCGTGCTTGCTGATCCTGCCATTGCCGCCCTTCTTTTCACTGGCAGGCATAATCATTACGGGGCTCGGCCTTGCTCCGATCTATCCATGCATGCTCCATGAAACACCGAGACGCTTTGGAAGGGAAAACGCTCCGTCCATGATAGGCTATCAAATGGCGTTCGCTTATACGGGAAGTACTTGTCTGCCGCCGCTTTTTGGTTTTTTGGCGTCCCAAACATCCATTGCCATTTTTCCGTGGGCAATTGTCCTGAGCGCTGCGGGAATGCTCTTTTTTACGGAAAAGCTGAATGCCTTGTTGAAAGGAAAACATGCTTTGCTCGAGAAAAACAGCAGGCACCTCTAAGCTTGAAGGGCCTGCTGTTACGGTTTGCGATTAAATCCTCCTTTCATTTTGCCTGTGCTAGTCACCTTCACCTCTACCTTTACACTTCCGAGCGAATTTTTGTCTAAAAAGAAGGGCTTATTTTTGGTCAGGCGATGAAAATCAGCAGGGAAATCACGGTAGATGATTTCGCGTAATTGGTAAGGATCGCATTTGAGGGCTACGCTTTTCGCAAACGTTTTTCTCAGCTCAGCTTCGATGGCCTCGGCGGCATGCCGCTCAAGCGTGCTTGTCGGAATATCATCGAACTGCTCATAAATCGTTCCTTCTACTTTTACGTGTATATCAAACGTCACGGTATTTCCCTTGATGTGAGGTTTCACTTTAAAGCGAGGATGAGTCATCATGATCACGATACCCGCAGGAGCTTTTGACGGTATGCGGAGAGGAGTTTTTTCGAGTTCGTGATTCGTCCAGCGTATGCCTTTTAGCTCGTAGAGTGGCATCCACGTGTTTAACCGCTCATTCTCGAAAAAGTAAGCGCCAGAAATCATAAACATTCCTTTTTTCAGGTGATCCTCCCGCCAGTTCTTCTTGGAGATGGCGATAGAGGGGATCATGGCCGGGTTCCCTTTTTCATGAAGATTCGCGATGGCATGGTTTCCGTTCAAGGGGACTAAAAAAGATTTTTGGCTACTCATTTGCACGCCAGTAAACATGATCGTGTCCAGGGGAGAGAGGTTAAAGATCGACTTTTGCGTCAAAATGTCCGTCAAATTATCTTTGGTACCGTATACGAGGATATTGTAGCGAATTTCACGATTGCGATTTAACGTACTGCATATTTCGGCAACTCCCTGTTTCAAGGCTCTCTCCGTCACGACCACAGATTTGAGATGTCCCCAAAACAAAGGGTATTGGGAGGTAGCATTGATTTCCGTCAGCGAACCAGACAGACTTTGTCCATCTCCAACACCAATCCATATCGGAACGGGCTTTCCTAGCACGGAATCCTCTGAGCGGGCGATATTGCTGAAATTCAAAACTTGCACATAGGATACATACTTGCCATTGACATAATCAACACCAAGAGCAGTCACATAGGCCAAATTCTGAATGTCCCGCGAGTTTCCGCATCCGGGAAGGAACAAGAGAAGGACGAGCAGGGAATGGACAAAAATGCGATCTACCTTCAATGCACACACCCTCCTTACCGATCATCGTCCTGTGTTCGGATGCTGGTTGGCCGGCGGCGCAGCATCTCCCATGGCACTCGCAAAAAAGACTGAACGACTGTTTTCAAGAGCAACGGGGAGAGCGGCGCCAAATAACTTACTCCAAACGATCGCTGGCTTGCCATATAGGCGACAAATAAGACGATGCCCAGAATGACCCCGTACATCCCGAGAAAACAAGCGAGAAAGAAGAAAAAGAAACGCAAAATACTGCTGACGGAGCTGAGTGATTGGTTGACCAATGTTACACTGCAAATAGCTGTGATGGCACCGACAACAACCACCGAGGGGGAGACGAGCCCTGCTCGAATAGCGGCATCGCCAATAATTAACCCTCCGATAGAAGTCAGTGTTTGGCCAATCGCATTGGGCAGACGAATCCCTGCTTCCCGAAATATCTCCAGGAGCATCAGCAGGATGAACATCTCAATCTGCGAGGAGAAGGGTAGCCCCAAACGTGAAACGGCAATGGTAGCCATGATTCGAAAGGGAAGCTGATCTTGATGAAACGCCATCAAAGCGACCCATACGGCTGGTAAAAAGACAGAGAGAAAAAGGCTGAAAATTCGAATGACCCTCGCGAAAGAGATGTAGGTATAATTGAAATGTATATCTTCAGGAGACTTCAAAATCAAGCTTAACCCTGCAGGTCCGACTAAAACCATCGGATTTCCGTCAAGGACAAGCACAAATCTTCCAGCCAGTAAAGCATTCACGCAAAAGTCTGTTCTGCCTGTGTATTCGATGAGCGGCAAAATTTTTAGCTTAGAGCCAGTTAAAGCTTCTTCCAGCTGGTTTATGCTGTAAAGGCCATCGGTTACGATCGAGGTAAGTCTTGTTTTTACTTCTGCTAATATTTTGGGGTTGATAATATCAGTAAAATAGAGCAAGGCTACCTTGGTCTTTGTTCGTTTGCCGATGACAAACTCTTCCACGTGTAGGGAGTGGCTGCGGATTCGTTTGCGAATAAGCGCCACGCTGGTCGTGATATCCTCCGTAAAACCGTCTTTCGGCCCTTTGATGGAGATTTCTGTACTCGACTCTTCGGGTGGACGCTTGGGTACGCTGTTCAAATGCATTCGGTAGAATCGGAATTCGTTTACAAAAAAAAGAAAAAGATCCCCTTCGAAAATAGATTCGTCAATTTCGTCGATAGAAGGAACATCCAGAAAAGAGACGAGGGAAAGCTTGGTCTTCAACAGATCCAGCGATTGATCCTCCAAAGTTGGAGACTCGTAATAACGAATGAGCTCAGGCAGGACGAGTTCTTGGATACGGATGGAGTCACATAAGCCATTTACATAGATCAGAAGGACAGTCGGAGTAGAGTCTGACTGAAAATAGCAAGGCTCAATACTGACATCAGCCGACCCTTTATAGAGATCCTTGAATTGATCTTCCGACCAACTGCGCTTCATCTTCGTCATCCGGATTCAGCCTTTCGCAGAGGTTTCGCAAATAAGGTAATCAAAAACCAAATGATCGATAAGGAGAAGAGTACATAAAAGGAAATAGGGATGGAATAGTGGTACATCCACAGATAAAAGGTGTAATCATTAATGGCTGGAATACTACAGAGCAAGATGTAGCTTGCCATCACGATAAGAATCGTACATATCCGATGCCCACTTTTTTTTATGGGCAAGGTATCGATGAGCAAATAAACAGCAGTGCTTACCCGCACGCAGGCACCCGCCAGCCATTGGAAAATGGAAAAGAAGTCTACGTGCTCGATGTATTGGCCGATGCTGACAAGTCTCCACTGTTCGTAAGGGGATGTCATTTGCTTGGCAGCCTCAACTGGACCAAACTCTGTGATAGCTCCCAAGATTGGTCCCATCATGATGATGATCGTGAAGATGCTGTACGAAAAGAATTGCCAGGTCTTAAGCTTCTGCGTCAATCGATGCTGGAGCAACAGAACAAGGAGCATTTCAGAAAAGCCCCCAGCGGCATAGATCATACCGTTTCTCACAGGTTCCCATCCGTATTCCAGTATAGGCTTGAGGAGCTGGAAGTTCTTTTCGGCCGAGTTTGCCAGACTGACGAAAATGCCCAAGAGGATGACGATCGGAAGCAAAATTCCCGAAGTAATCGCGATGATCCGAACTCCCCAGATAGAGAGGACCAGGCAAATGATGATCAATGCCAAAACAAGTAAAATCGCCGATGATCCCGGCAAGTAGTTGGTCGTATTCCAGGTAACGGTGTGGATAACCGTTGTCGCACCAATCAAGTACAAATTCAACCAAATGGGGATCATGAGAATCCACATGATCACGGGATGCGTACTCTTCGCTAACCACTCCTTCCAAGGACGTTGACCCGATCTCGTGCTCATCCAGTTTAAAAGGAGACACCATCCAATAAAAAGCAGCCCGGTCACCAGAACGGTAATCCAAGCATCTCTTCCAGAAGCGTCAAGCAGCATAGGGTTGATGATCACATGGTTCTTGAGCCCATTCATCAGGGCGAATATCGTAAACAATTGAATCACAGAGATTCCGCTTGATTCATTACCCACTTATGAGGACAACCTTCCTTTTTGACTATATGGGTAATGATGCCATTTTCAGGGCTTCCTTATGCGGATTTTGGTAAAGCGATAAGATTCGAGCAACTTGAGAGCATTACTTCTATGAATCGAAAGATAGATTGACATACCACTCCATTCATATATTGTAAATTGTAGGAAGAAAAGAGAGATTGTGAACGAAGTAGAGGAGAACCGCAGCATGGAAAGAAAAGTAAAAATCTTGGGGACAGGTAAATACTTGCCCCAGCGACAAGTGACGGCAGAGGAGCTTGATGAAAAGCTTGGCCTCTCTGCAGGGTGGGTTGCAAAAAAATCGGGTGTGCGGATCAGGCACTTCGTGACGGACGAAACGGCATCCCAGATGGGAGCCATCGCGGCGCAGCGAGCATTGGAAATGGCTGGGCTCGACTTTTCTGATATCGACTGTCTCGTTTGCGCAAGTGGAACCTCTCAGCAGGAAATTCCCTGCACAGCAGCACTCATTCAGAAAGAATTGCATCAATCCCATTCGGGTATTCCCTGCTTTGATATGAACTCGACCTGCCTGAGCTTTGTGACGGCTTTGGATATGTTATCCTGCTCGTTAGCCATGGGATGCTACCAGCGGATTCTCATCGTCTCTACAGAAGTATCCTCCGTAGGGCTAAATTGGGGTCAAAAAGAGAGCTGTATCCTTTTTGGCGATGGAGCTGCTGCCGTGGTGATCGGGCGAACAGGGGAAGGGGAGAATTCCCGTATCCTGTCTTCTCGCATGCAAACCTACAGCGAAGGAGCTCATTATTCGGAAATCAGGGGAGGAGGAACGCTGGTACACCCGAGCCAATACGGACAAGGACGAGAGGCAGACTTTCAGTTTGACATGGATGGGAAGAAGATATTTCGAATGACTTCCCAGCTCATCACCGGCTTTGTCGAAGAGCTGTTGAATTCAGTTCGTATCAATAAGCAAGACATACGGCTGGTTGTTCCGCATCAGGCAAGTGGAATGGCTTTGAGAATCATGGGAACCAAGCTGGGCTTTTCCAGCAGTCAAATGATGAATATCATCGAAAACCATGGAAACGTGATTGCTGCCTCCATTCCAATGGCTTTGCATGAGGCAATCGTGCAGGAAAAAATCCAGCGAGGTGATCTCCTGCTGCTATTAGGAACATCGGCAGGATTATCGCTTGGAGGACTCCTCCTTGAGTACTAGAAAAACGGTATTACTGACAGGAGGGAGAGCGCCCGCTACACTGGAGCTCGCTCGCCTGTTTCATCAGGCAGGGCATCGGGTCATCGTGGCGGAAAGTGCCCGTCACCATCTTTGCCAGGGTTCCCGGGCCGTGTCCCGATCCTATCGGGTACCTTCTCCGCGGCAACAGTCTGAGGGGTATATCCAAGCACTGCAAAGGATCATGGAACAGGAAAAAGTAGATATGCTCCTGCCAACCTGCGAAGAGATATTCTACGTCTCGCGTGGCCTGAATGGGTTATTGGAGAAAGGGCAGGTCCTGACAGAAGGGCTAGAAATACTGCGTCCTCTTCATGATAAATGGAGCTTTCAGCAATTGGCGAAACAGGCGGGGGCTGCAGTGCCTCTTACTCGTAAGGTAGAGACAGAAGAGCAGCTGAGGGAAGCATTGAAGCATTCGAGCAGGCAGGTCGTACTGAAGCCCGTTTTTTCCAGATTTGCCTCACGCATACGGATCGTAACAGACCCACGTTCGGCAGCGCTTGGGGAATTGCCGGCCGTTTCCAAACAAGAGCCATGGCTTGTCCAGGATTTCATCAAAGGCAGGCAAATCTGTAGCTACGCTGTGGCGCATGAAGGGAGACTGGCCCTTTATGCAGATTACGAGACCTCTTATACGGCTGGACAAGGGGCCACGATTCATTTTTCATACGCCAATCACTTCAAGGTCAAGGACTTTGTTCACCGATTTGTCCATGGACAGCAGTTTTCGGGGCAGATTGCCTTTGATTTCATAGAAGGCGAAACAGGCGAGCTTTACGTGATCGAGTGTAACCCACGCCTTACCAGCGGCATTCATTTATTTGCAGATCAGCCTGAAGCAACGGCAGCGTTTTTTGGAACACAATCAGAGTTATTCGTTCCTCACGGCAATCATCCGTCTATGCTGGGGATGGCAATGATGGCGTACGGTCTTCCGGCGGTACGGTCAGCAGCAGATGGCCGGCGCTTTTTGCAGGACTTTCGTTCGGCGCGGGATGTCGTATGGAGCAGGACAGACCCTTTCCCGTTCTTGCAACAGGTACGCATGCTGACTGATCTAGCGATGCAGTCTCGAAAGACTGGCAAAAGTATGATGGAATGCAGCACGAGCGATATAGAATGGAATGGTGAGGCATGATGAAACGAGTATTGGTGACAGGCGGAACAGGGTTCCTCGGACAAAAACTGGCGACGCGCCTCCAGGACAATGGCCATCTCGTTACCGTTATTGGGCGAAACGAGATGGCTGGCCGCTATTTAACCGATCGTGGCATTGCGTTTGTCCAAGCGGATATCACGGATAGGGAAGCGATTCGACATGCCTGCAAAGGTCAGGAAATCGTCTTTCACGCTGCAGCGTTTTCCTCCCCATGGGGAAAATACACCGATATGTACGCGACAAATGTAGAAGGGACGATCCATACCATCGAGGGCTGCCTAGCACATGGAGTAGAGAGATTGGTTCATGTCTCCACGCCCAGCATCTATTTTGACTTTGAAGACCGACTCGACATAAAAGAATCCGTACCGCTTCCCAGGCGCTTTGCCAATTCATACGCACAAACGAAATATTTGGCCGAGCTTGAGATCGAAAAGGCTTTTCAAGGAGGGCTGGCGACGATCACGATCAGGCCGCGGGGGCTTTTCGGTCCGGGAGATAACGCGATTCTTCCCAGGTTGATTCGGGCAAACGAGGAGAAATTCGTGCCTTTGGTGAATGGCGGAAAAGCTACAATCGATTTGACTTATGTAGAAAATGTCGTCGATGCCCTGCTGCTTTGTATGGATTCACCTAGTCGGACGCTGGGGCGGGCTTATAACATCACAAATGGAGAGCCTGTGACGATGATCTATGTGCTCAGAGAGGTCTTCCAGCGACTAGGCATGCCACTGCGAGCCAAGCAAATATCATACAGGGAGGCATATGCAGCAGCATGGATGCTCGAACTGGCATCCAAAACGGTTCTGGGATACCGAGAGCCAGTATTGACGCGTTACTCAGTCGGGGTGCTGGCAAAAAGCCAGACGCTAGATATTTCACGTGCGAAAGACGAGCTTGACTACCAACCGAGGGTGAGCATGCAAGAAGGAATCGAATTGTTTACGAAATGGTGGAGGACACAGCATGAACGTTAAGCTAACCCTTTTGGACACAGGCTATTGCCGGCAGCTGGAGATGTTTTCGATAAAAGGGGGCAGGCTGAAGTCAATAGATTTTCATGCCATTGCTGCGCTCATTGAGCATCCGGTACATGGCTTGTATTTATTTGATACGGGGTACTCTCCACGCTTTTTCGAGGCGACCCGTTTGTTTCCCTATGCGCTTTACCAAAAAATCACCCCGGTTGTGACAGCGCCGCAGCTAAGTATAAAGGCACAGCTGTCGGCTCACGGGATCGAAGCACAGCGTATTTCGGGGGTGCTGCTCTCTCATTTCCATGCAGATCATATCGGTGGCCTGCAGGATTTCCCAGGCGCAAAGCTTTTCTGTTTTTCCGCTGCATACGAGCATATAAAAGGAAAGCGGGGGCTCAGTGCCCTTCGCGAAGGGTATCTGCCTGATTTACTGCCTTCCGATTTTGAAAAGCGCGTGAAATTTGTAGATCATGGGGTCCCAAAAGCACTCTCGCAAACCTATCAGCCGTTTTCGCAGGCCTATGATTTCTTTGGAGATGGAAGTATGCTCTTGGTTGATCTGAGCGGACATGCTATCGGCCAATATGGTTTGTTTTTGCGTGATCAGGAGCAAGGCGACGTACTTCTCTGTGCAGATGCGGCATGGTCGAGCACGGCTTATAGGCAAAACTTGCTCCCGCATGCTCTAGCTCAGTTCATTATGGGAGATATTCGCTCTTACAGGGAAAATCTGAAACGACTCCATGAGCTGTCTGTTCATTGGCCTAGTCTGAAAATTTTGCCAACGCATTGTGCGGAAGTATGGCAAATGAGCCAAGGAGTGTTTGCATGGAGATCGTAACGTTACTGTGGCAATACTGGATGACCAAGCGTCTACAGAAAAAGTGGGCTACACGCAGCCAGCTGGAAGCCTGGCAAGAGCAGCAGGTACAAAAGCTGCTGCGCACTATTTTGCCCCGATCTCCCTTTTACCAGGAAAGGTTTGGAGATCTCCTGCCGGATGCGTGGAGGGAGCTTGCACCCATCGATAAACAGCTTATGATGGAAAATTTCAGTTCCCTAAATACGTTTGGAATCCACAAAGAGGATGCGTTTCAAGTCGCTTTTCAAGCGGAGGATTCACGAGATTTTACACCGCAGATCGGAAAAGTGACAGTTGGATTGTCTTCGGGAACGTCGGGGAACCGAGGGATTTTTCTCGTCGGGCCACAGGAGCGGGCGAGATGGGCGGGAATGGTTTTGGCAAAGGCGCTTCCTGGGCAGCTGTGGAACGACCATCGAATTGCCTTTTTCCTTCGTGCCAACAGCAATCTCTATACCTCTGTGAATCGGCGGCGCATTCGCTTTTCCTTTTTTGATCTGTTACATCCGATTTCAGAGCATATACAACGGCTAAACGAGTTTTTTCCAACCGTACTCGTGGCGCCACCCTCCATGCTCCGTTTGTTAGCCGAAGCGAAACAAAGAGGGGAGCTTCGGGTGTCTCCCGCCAAGATTATTTCGGTAGCCGAAGTGCTGGATCCGCTAGATGAAGCTTTCATTCGCCAAGTCTTTCACCAGAATATTCACCAAATCTATCAATGCACGGAAGGATTTCTTGCTGTGACTTGTGCGCACGGCACCCTGCATGTGAATGAAGACATCCTCGTGATGGGAAAAGAGTATCTGGATGAACAGAAGGAGCGATTTTACCCAATCCTTACAGATTTCTCTCGTACGTCCCAGCCGATCATACGTTATCGGCTAAACGATATTTTGACAGAGAAGAAAACCGCTTGTCCATGCGGTTCTCTTTTTACAGCCTTGGAGAAGATTGAGGGACGAGCAGACGATGTGTTCCTGTTCAGGCACAAAAATCAACCGCAAAATCGCTGGGTTTCAGTGTTTCCTGATTTTATCCGGCGTGCACTGCTGCGTACGTCTGAGGATATCCAGGAGTACAAAGTCAAGCAGATGAATCCGCAGCTGCTCGAGGTATCGATAAAAGCAGAAGGCAAAGAAGAGCTTTTGTATGAGCAGGTCAGAAGTCGATTGCAGGAGGCCATAAGCCAGCATGGCGCTCAGATTCCGAAGATACAGTTTACCCCATACGAGCGAGTGTCAGGCGGGAAGAAAATGCGACGAGTGGAGAGGATGTTTACTCAAAGTGAAATCGAGTAGAAATGTACGTCGCTACGATCAAGGCGCTTTGCAGGAAGTTCCCTGGGAACAAATGAAAGACGGAGCTTATGTGAAAGCCTACCTATCTGCCTGCCTGATAGATGGAGCAGAACGCTATGTGAAAAACGTACGGACAAAAATGGAGGCACTAGCCGTTGATGACATCGTGTTGCCTGTGACCATCAATGAAACGGAATACGAAAACTCCTACGTGTGTTCGCCGTATACTCACTACATTACCTATGCCCGGGAAGAGCTGCGGATGCTGCGGATGCCGATGCTCGAATGGATTTTGGAGCGAGTATTAAAGGGACTCGGTTGGCTGCTCAAGATAAGCAGGGTCAATCAGATCGCCATCCTCAACAACTGGCTCCTCTCTACCAATCTCTATCATGACTTGTCCCCGGAACAGATATCTGCACTCACACAATTTTGTACCCATGAATTTCTTCAGTATGTGATCGCCTTTCGCTCTGTGAGTGCGAAATTGCACCCTGCTATGTACGAAGGGATGCGAAAAGCGGGGTATCTCATGGTGCCGAGCCGTTGCATCTATCTCTTTCATCCTGATTGGCCTGCTCTTGGTGGGTGGCGAGTACGCAATACGCTGAAGCGCGATCAGCGAATGCTGCAAAACTCCGGTTATCGCGTCGTTCCACATGAAGAACTGCACCAAGCTTTGGTCGGGCGGATCATCGACTTGTATAACGCTCTCTATTTGGATAAATACTCCCATCAAAATCCTCAGTTTACCCATGACTTTATTAGGCTTGCTCTGAAAAAGAGGACATTGACATTAATAGGGCTCGAGAAGGATGGACAGCTGGATGGCATCCTCGGGTACTTTGAGCGGAATGGGGTCATGACGACACCGCTATTCGGATATGACACCACGCTGCCGAAAGAAGCGGGTTTGTACCGGATGCTGTCCAGCTTACTGGTACAAGAAGCCAGGAAAAAGGAACTGCTGCTGCATCAAAGCGCAGGAGTTGGGGCCTTCAAGGCGGATCGAGGCGCAGTGGGAGAAGTAGAGTATACCGCCGTGTACGTCAGACATCTTCCCTTGTCCCGTCGGATTGTTTGGCGTGTGTTGTCATGGATCCTCTTGCGGTTCGGCGTTCCCTTGATTCAAAAGTACCAACTGTAGTCGAATGATGGCAGAATTTTGATAGATGAGAGCCTGCGAGCGCTATATAATATCGAAAGAAATGGAAATCATGGGGAGTTTTGAAAATGGCAGCTTTACCTGGCTACGCTTTGCAGGAAGTGATATACCAAAGCGAAAAAAAGAGGATTTACCGCGCTTTGCGATCTGCGGATGGGAAGTCAGTCATTATCAAAGCGTTGAACGCAGAGACGATGACAACCAGTGAT
The DNA here is from genome assembly GCF_046622605.1 of Brevibacillus centrosporus. Classification (NCBI taxonomy): domain Bacteria; kingdom Bacillati; phylum Bacillota; class Bacilli; order Caryophanales; family Paenibacillaceae; genus Brevibacillus; species Brevibacillus centrosporus. The sequence goes on from NZ_CP176856.1 coordinate 3,006,979, forward strand.
ACAGCAAGATTGCTGCATGAATACGATGTCGCGAAGCATCTGCCCATCAAAGGAATCGTAAAGCCGTTGTCCCAGGAGCAAACGGGGGGAACCGTAGCTCTAATTATGGAAGATACAGGCGGCATATCGCTGAAAGCCTACTTGCAAAAGGGAAGGCTGACCCTGCCAGCTTTTTTCCGGATTGCTATTCAGCTGAGCCAGATCCTGATGGACATACATCGGCATGGCGTGGTTCACAAGGATTTGAAGCCGGACAATATCATCATCAACGAGCAGAGCGAGCAAGTATCTATCATTGATTTTAGCCATGCGATCTGGTTCAAGGAAAATCGCAAAAGCTATCTGGTACAGTCGCTGGAAGGAAGCTTGCCTTACATGTCACCGGAACAGACGGGACGAATGAACAGGGCAGTCGATTCCCGCAGCGACCTTTATTCGCTGGGCATCATTTTTTATGAAATCTTGACCGCTCAGTCTCCCTTTCACGCAGAGACGAAGCTGGATTGGATTCATGCTCATATGGCGAAAAAGCCAATCCCTCCACATGAATGGATCCCCGAACTCCCTATAGTCCTATCCGACATGACGATGAAGCTGCTCGCCAAAACGGCAGCCGAACGCTACCAGACCGCCTATGGACTGATGGAGGATCTAGTGCTTTGCCACAGGATGTGGGAGGAAGACGGAGAGATCCGCCCCTTTGTCATCGGGCAAAAAGATGCCTCGAGTGTGTTTCAGCTGCCCCCGACATTGTACGGTCGGGAAAACGAGATCGCTCAGCTGCGTGACGCGTACAAACGGGCCAAGGCAGGTGGGGCGGAGCTAGTGCTTGTCCGCGGCTTTTCTGGTATAGGAAAAACAGAGCTAATCAAAGAAAGCTATCGTTTGGCCGCCTCAGAAAAAGCCTATTTTATTTCAGGAAAATGGGAGCAACTGCAACAGGAGATCCCTTTCGCGCCGCTGATTCAAGCTTTTCAGGATCTTGTTCTACAGATTCTCACGGAGTCATCAGAGCGGATCGCCGAGTGGAAAAGGAAGCTGCAGCGTGCTTTGGGACGCACAGGTGCCGTCGTGACCGAGGTCATTCCGGAAATCAAATTGCTCATTGGGGAGCAGCCGTCGGTTGAAGTGTTGCCATCAGCTGAGGCGCAAAATCGCTTTCAGCTCGTCTTCCGCAAATTCGTTCAGGTATTTTCCAATCGCAATCATCCGCTTATTTTATTTCTTGACGATTTGCAATGGGCCGACCAAGCCACGCTTCATTTTATCCGACTGCTTTTCACCGAACAGGGAAGCCGTCATCTGCTTGTGGTAGGGGCATATCGGGAGAATGAAGTCTCGGATTCTCATCCGTTGCTCGAAACGATTACCGACCTGGAGGAAAAGGGGATCGCGCTGACCCGGGTGCAGCTAGGCCCACTCACGCTGGAGCATGTTCATCATTTGATTGCCCAGACGCTTTCTACTGAAAAAGAGCATATTCGTCCGCTTGCTGAAGTGATGTATCGAAAGACAGCAGGCAATCCTTTTTATTTCAAGCAGCTCTTTCAGGCCATGTACAAGGATCACCTCCTGCTTTTTAACTTCGAGAGCGCGAAATGGGAATGGGATCTGGAAGAGATGGATAAACAGCAGAGCTTCGGGGACGTCATGGAATGGATGCTTGCAAAAATGGAGCAGCTCCCCGATGAAGCCAGAGAGATACTCATGTTCGCGGGAAGCATCGGTAACCGCTTCGATCTGTACACACTGTCACGCGCCTCCGGGTTTGGCCTGCAAGATACCCTGCGCCTGCTTGAACCAGTCATCTCGGAAGGATTGGTCTTAGTCAAAGAGGAGGATTCCTCCATTGATAGGAACACGTCTTTCGAATTTTTGCATGACCGTGTTCTGCAAACGGCTTACTTATTGATTTCAGAGGATCAGAGAAAGTCCATCCATGCCAGAATTGGCAGAGCAATGCTAGAGCTAGTCGGACCGGAAAATTTGGAAGAGAGAATCTATCAAATCGTTCACCACCTCAACATCGGGAAAGAGGAGATCAAGAGCGCGGACGAGCGAAAAAGGCTGGCAGAGCTGAATTTTCAGGCTGGGATGAAAGCAAAAGCCACGACGGCATACTTCTCGGCTTTGGCGCATTTTCGCACTGGGATGGAGCTGCTCTCGGAAACAGATTGGGACGAACGCTATGCGCTCATCTTTCAAATGCATCTGCGCCTGGCGGAATGCGAATATTTGTGCACGCATTATGAAAAAGCAGAAGAAGAATTTGGGAAATTGCTGAATCGTGCCCGGGATCGTATCGACCGTGCGGAGGTGTACCGGATACGGATTGCGCTTTATACCAATCTCGGCAAGTATGTAGAGGCGATTCAGCTCGGCTTGCAAGGATTGGAAGAGCTGGGGACGTCGATATCGGTTAGGCCCAGTCCGCACACCATTCTATTCGAATCGCTTATGACGAGAGGAAAGGTTATCAAAAAGAGGGAACAGCTCCTTCAACTTCCGAACGTAAGTGATCCGACGATCAAAGCGACGATGAAATTGATTATGACACTGGTCGCACCAACGTTTTTTGCAAACAAAGAAGTGTTTGTTGTCTTGACGTGCAGATATATCCAGCTTGCTCTGAAATATGGCAACACGGATGCTTCCGCGATGGCGTACGCAAGCTTCGGTCTGGTTCTCAGCCTGATCATGAGGCGCTACAAGGAAGGGGATCAGCTGGGAGAAATTGCTATGAAATGGATGGAACAGTTTCCTCAAAATCCTTTTTCCTGCCAAACCTTGGTGGTAGCAAGAGGTACGCTCAGCCCGTGGGTACGTCATCCCAAGCACGTTCATGCAGACATCGCAAAGGCGCTTCAGCTGGGTTTGGAGCGAGGCGATTTCATTTACGCCAGCTACGCCATGGGGACACACGTCAATGCGTATTATGTATGGGGCTCTTTGCAAGGATTGGAGGAGCTTGTCACTCGTTATTTGAACGTCTTGCAACAGCTGAAGGACGAGTTTGTCCGGAAAAATTTTTACGTGTATTTACAGCTGATTCGCAACCTGCAAGGCAAAACGGATCATCGCTTTACACTTAGCGACGATCAGTTTAGCGAAGAAGCGTTTGTGCAGGAAATTCAACAAGAAGATACGCAGGTAACGACGTTCTTCCAATACTACACGTACAAAACGCAAATCTGCTATTTATTTGGCGATTATCAAGGGGCTCTCAGCTATGCCGAGAAAGCTGCTGTTCATTTGAAATACTCGACGCATCTGCTGCATGTACCGGAATTGGTATTCTACCAGACGCTGGCGATAACCGCCGGATTTGACGAGCTCTCGGATGCGAGCCGCCAAAAATACGGAAGGCTCGTGAAAAGAAATATCAAGAAAATGAAAAAATGGGCAGCAGATTGCCCAGACAATTTTGTGCATAAATACCGACTGATGGAAGCTGAAAAAGCACGCTTGGATGGTAGGGATCAAGATGCTACCGACCTATACGACCAAGCCATCCAGTCAGCGAAGGAACAGCAATATGTCCGCAACCAAGCGATCGCCTGTGAGCTTGCGGCAAGCTTTTATGGAAAGAAGAAAAAGGAGAGGTTTGCTAGAGCGTACATCACAGAAGCGATCGAAGCCTTTGGGCAGTGGGGGGCAACTGAAAAGGTCAGGCAGCTTCGAGAGAGATACCCAGAGCTGTGCGAAGACCAAGTAACGCAATGGGGCGGCGAGGACGAGCAGGAGCCACTGCACATGGGAGATCACCACGGTCTGTTTTTTAGCAGTACGACTACGCATTCAGGCTCTTCTTTCCAATTGGATCTAGAAACCTTCCAGCAAGCGCTCCTGGATTTCTCAAAGGAGACGGATTTGCCGAAGCTGCTCGTCTCTTATCTGGAAACGGCCATGAAAAATGCTGGTGCCGAGACGGGTTTTGTCCTTCTAGAGAAAGATGGTGACCTACGGGTCGAGGCCGGGAAAATAGCAGATGCTCTGCTTGATTCGGCAAATCTGGGAGAATCGGTAGACAGCTTTGCATACATTCCCGCCTCTATCGTTCATTATGTGGCGAGAACAAGACAAGCTGTCGTACTGAGCGAAGCCGAATGTTCCTCATGGCTCAGCAAAGACCCCTACGTGGTGCGATATCGCCCGCGTTCCATTCTCTGCGTGCCGATCCTTTACACAGGCGTACTGGTGGGGGTGCTTTATTTAGAGAATAGCCTGACTCCGGATGCATTCCATACCGATCGTCTGGAGTTTTCCCAGATGCTATCTGCCCAAATGGCTAGCGCCAAGCTGCTGCGATTCTCCGACGCGGGCGTAAGCGAGAAAAAAGAACCTGAAAAAACCGCTTCCTTGATCGAGCCGCTCACTGACCGGGAACAAGAGATCTTGCTTTTGATCGCAGAGGGGCTGTCCAATCAGGAGATCGCGGAAAGGTTGATTCTCACTGTTGGAACAGTCAAATCCTACATCGTGAACCTGTACGGAAAACTGCAGGTGAATCGCCGGGTTCAAGCTGTTTCAAGAGCAAAAGAGCTGGGTTTGTTGAAGGAATAGCCATCGAGTCTCATGCTTTTACGAAAAAACTAACTTTGGTTAGTTTTTTTTGCTTGCTCCGATTTGCTATTTTCACTGTTGGGAAAGATCTTGAAGGAGTGGAAAGTATGGGAGAGCAGTTGCTTACAGGGATTGTCGTGTACATTATCGTGATGATTATGTGGTTTATCCCCGGTTTTTTTGATCTAAATTGGAGCCTCTTCGATTCTGAAAGACGCAACAAACTGATGTTCAAATGGTATCTCATCTTTGCAAACGTTGTGTCGATTGGGATCGCGATATACGTAGCGGCGGAGATCTATTGATGTAAAAGGTACGGCAGCTCAGGGTGATCGATCTACGATCATTTCAGAGCTGCCGTATTTTTATGGCCTCTATGCTGAGTCTAGCGCTTTAAACGCTGAGATACTCGTTCCTCCAGCTCTGGCGAAGCGTTGTGCAGGTAGCTTAGCACGATATCCTGCAACTCTGGGGAAATACCCGCTAGGTCAGCTGCAAGATTACCTACCAAATGCTCTTGCTGCGTTGCATTTAGACTACGATAAAACTGTCCGGCTTGCGAGAAGTCGTCGGGTTTGGGAGCAGCCGATCGGACAAGGTGACCTTCCACATATTCGCCACTGCCGCTGGTTACCAGAGAAGCAGGGGTCCAGTCCTCCTGGTGATTCACTGGAATACTGCGAAAATTGGGACCTAATCTCCGCCTTTGGGAATCCCAGTAAATATTCGCACGTCCCTGAAGCATTTTGTCGGCAGACAGTTCCGCGCCTTGTAATAGATTGGACGGAGAAAAGGCCACCTTTTCTACCTGCTCCATGTAGTTATCCGGATTTTGGTTCAACACCAGTCTTCCAACCGGCAGCAAGGGATATTGCCGTTCGTCCCAGACCTTGGTATCATCCAGCGGGTCGTAGGGAAGCTTCGATTCGTCCTCGGGGTTCATCAGTTGAACATAAAGCCCGTATTCCACCGTTTTTCCTGCGGCTAGTGTCTGGAATAGATCCTGTCCCGCATAATCAGGATTCTCTCCGGCCAGACGAGCTGCTTCCTGACGATCGATGTACTGCTCGCCATCGAAAGGAAGCCAGCGGTATTTCACATAGCTGCGGACACCCTGTGCATTCCGCCAGACGTAAGTATTGACGCTATGGCCGGGGATGTGGCGAAGGCTTTTGACCGTACCTTGATCAGAGTACAGACGGACGAGAAAATGCGTGGCCTCAGGCGCTCTGGCAATAAAGCTCCAGAACCGCTCTGGGTCCAGCAGGTTATTTACGGGAGAAGGGGAAAGGGCTTTGATAGATTCAGGAAAGCGGATCGGATCCCGTACCAGAAACACAGGAATATGATTGCATACTAGATCAAAGATGCCTTCTTCGGTATAAAACTTGGTAGCAAAGCCTCGAACGTTGCGAGAGGTATCCCCGGGGTGCCTCTCACAAGTGAGACAGCTCACAGGGTATCCTACGTGGTGTCTGCATGCGAGAGGATTTGTTGGAGAGAGGTTTGACATTTTCGGATTACGAATGTAGTATTGTACTACGATTGTAATCTTAAGGGAGGAGCGGAAAGCAATCTCTCCTTTACGGGGGAGTGAGTAGCAGAAAGAGGCAATGCAAGAGGTGAAAGAAAGATGAGTGAACCATCGGTACAAGGGGAACGAAAGAAGCGCATCAACCGACTGCAAATCGTGTACCTCATGGTGTTCTTGCTGTTTGCCTCCATCATTCTGCGGCTGGCACAGCTACAAATTCAGCAAGGTGGCAAGTATACGAGCGAACTCATGGCACGATCACTCAAAAAAGATGCGATTTTGGCTATGCGCGGTAACATTTACGATCGTAGCGGGCATGTCATTGCCCAGAGCCGTCCAGCCTTTCTCGCGGTTTTTCGGGAGGAGGATACGATGAGCGAGCAAGACTACATTCAACTGGTCGAAAAGCTGGAGAACATATTGACGAACGTAGATCGCGCGACGCTTCTGAAAAAAATGGATATCGGTTACGCTTTTGAAAATGGCCGCTTCATCAGGACCGCGCGTCAAATGCCAAAATATATAGAAAAAGAGCTCAAAAGTGATCTCTCACAGAAAGAAATTGCAGAATTAAGCGAGCACCGGGGGGATTTACATGGGATCGAGGTCGTGACGAAGCCGATCAGGCAATACGACCCTAAGCAAATTGCTGTTCAGGCAGTCGGGTACGTGAGGCCCTACCATGTTGCCGAAAACCTGGATATTGCCCATTATCGCAGCGAACAGGAGAAATACTTGCCTAATCAATTCGTCGGTTTGGATGGAATTGAGCTGTCGTATGAAGATCAGCTGCGTGGAGTAAACGGCTACCGGCTGTACGAGGTGGCTGCTGATCAAACGGTTGTCAAGCAGATCGAAAAAGTCTCGCCCATAAGTGGAAACGATCTGACTCTCACGATTGACCAACGCGTGCAAACTGATATACGAGATTCGATCCAGCAGTTTTTGCCCAACCTGCGCGCTACCATCCCAGAAGCTTCCTATGCCAAGGGAGCTTATGTCGTGGCGATGGAGATCCAAACCGGAAAGATCGTGGCGATGGTCAGTTACCCCGAATACGACCCGAATGTTTGGATCGAGGGACCCGATCAGAAAAAGTACGAACAGATTCAGTACGCAGTAACGAATGGGACAATCAAAGAAGCACCGTATGACGCAAGGCCATTGACAGGGGAAGCCGCTGCCAAGGAAAACGACAAGCACCCGCGCTCCATCGTTCCATCTGGTTCTGTCATCAAGCCGATTACGATATTACTCGGTTTACAGGAAGGTATCATAGCTCCAAAGGATCAATGGACAGATCCGGGCGTTTACTTCTATGGAAGAGGAACCGATCGAATCAAGAATGATAGCGGTCATGTCTACGGAGTATTGACACCTGAGAAGGCGATCCAAAAATCCTCCAATACATACATGGCACGGATTGGAGAGGAGCTCTCTCTCAAATTTGGGAAGAAATCTTTATCGCTTCTGCAAACCTACTACCATGCGTTTGGGCTCGGGATTCAAACAGGTGTGGATTTGCCAAATGAAAGCAGGGGAAAAGAAGACTACCTCGTGATGAATGATCATTACGGTCCCTTGGCAGCCATGGTGCAAGCTTCCTTTGGTCAGCAAATTCGAGCTACCGCCATGCAGCTGGCCCAGTATACGGCGACACTGGCAAATAAGGGCGTACGCTTGCAGCCTCAATTAGTTGAAAAGATCACTGGACCAGACGGCAAGCTTGTGAAAGGCTTTACCCCGCGTGTACTTAGTACATTCCCCCATCCAGACGCCTACTGGGACATCCTTACTCGAGGAATGATGATGGTGACACAGCCGGGAGGTACGGCAGTGAATGCCTTCCGAGGTTTGCCGTATTCGGTCGCAGCCAAGACAGGAACTTCCGAACAAGACATCTATGTACCCGTCACGACGACGGATCCAAATTCGGGAGAGAAAAAGACGGACTGGAAGATGCATGCCCGTATTACAAACGGTGTGAGTATTTCCTTTGCTCCTGCAGACCGTCCCAAGCTGGCGGTTGCAGTAGTCGTTCCGGAAGGGGGGTACGGTGGACGTTCCGCAGCTGTAATTACGCGCTCCGTATATGACGCCTATGACAAATACGTCGGACTGCAAAAGTGAGCTCTCTTCGTTGTTTGGAAACGAGGGATGACTTCGGTCTCAAGGATTACAATTGTAATCAAAAGAGGGAATAGCGTATGTACAGGATATTCCTATAAATTTGGAAGAAATGAGGGGTTAGCTATGAATAAAGCAAGAAAAATGGCACGTTATCTTGCGAACGGGAAAGCAGTGATCCCATTTCTATTAATGGCTGTCGTATTTGCGGGATGCTCGTCTGTTAAGGATGAGCAGAAGGTTCCTCAAGCTAAGGAGCAGGCGAACGAACAAACATCACTTGATCCGCAGTTCGTTCAATTGGAAAAAGACTTTGGAGCGCGCCTCGGGGTTTATGCCATCGATACAGGGTCGGGAAGAGAGATCAAGTATCGCGGCGAGGAACGATTCGCATTTGCCTCGACTTTCAAAGCGCTGGCAGCAGGAGCGGTGCTCAAACAAAGTACAGACGAGCAGCTCCATGCGGTAATCAACTATACAAATGATGAACTGGTAACGTATTCGCCAGTAACAGAGAAGCACGTACAAACAGGGATGACGCTCAGTGAGATCAGCGAAGCGGCTATCCGCTACAGTGACAATACGGCAGGGAATCTCATGCTCAAGCAGCTGGGCGGACCGGAAGGCTTTGAAAAGATCTTGCGAGAGCTGGGCGATAAAGTAACGAGCCCTGTCCGCTATGAAACCGAGCTGAATGAAGCCATTCCTGGTGACACTCGGGATACCAGCACACCAAAGGCGCTGGCTGTCACACTCCAAAAATTGACGCTTGGGGATGTACTGCCCGAGGAAAAACGCTCTATGCTGATTAACTGGATGCTTGGCAACGAAACAGGTGATAAGCTGATTCGTGCTGGCGCACCAAAGGATTGGATCGTCGCGGATAAATCAGGTGCCGGAAGCTATGGCACACGCAACGATATTGCCGTCATCTGGCCCGCAAATGGGGATCCGATTGTCATGGCTGTTTTATCCAGTAAAGAAAAACAGGATGCTACGTACGACAATGCGCTTATAGAAAAGGCCGCAAAAGTCGCACTCGATGCCTTAACCTCCAATTAGTCTGTCAGCAAAGACTCGCAAATGGCTTTCGCAGCTGTTTGCGAGTCTTTTTGAACGTATAAGAATTTATAAGCGTCATGCTTATGAATTCTGGAGCGCATGGCGAGGTGCCTCAGCGTCCGCTTCTGGCATTCCTTCGGTAAAACTTTCCCTAAAACGCGGTCGCTCCTCCATGAGATGGCCTCGATAGAGGTTTTCTTAACCGTAAGACTTCTCCTTTTACGCTTGCATATTTCGTCTTACACTTGTAATATATGAGTGGTTCAGGCTCCATGAAGGAGAGGAGAAGTATGTTTTTGACCCATTTCCTGACATGTTTAATCGTGTCTTCTTTTAGCATGGCTGTTATTTTGCTGACGAAAAAGATCTTTCAAAGGAATCTTTCAGCAAGATGGCATTATAATATTTGGTATTTATTGTTTGTTGCCTTGCTCATTCCCTTTATTCCCAAGCCGCTATTGTCATTTAGCAGTGCGTTTCCGATAGAGGCTTTTCACTCGGACAGCTGGCTCGGCAGCTTAGAAGCGATGGCCCAGAGTCCAGCTCAGGAAAAGGCGAACTGGTTAAACGATTTTGCCGTTTCGGTTGATCGCGCAACTCCGGCGTATTTGGATCATCTTGTGGTGATAATTTGGGTGGCAGGAATGCTGCTCTTTACGGTTCCTGCCATACACGCCGTGCTTAAAATGGAGAAAATAAAAAAATCCACTTCCCGCATCCATAATCCTGACCTGCTGCGATTGCTCGAGGAGTGCAAGCAGCGTGTCCAGCTATCCGCAGAATTGATCGTAGGGGAATCACCGCTGGTGCAATCTCCGATGATGTTTGGACTGCGCAGGACGTACATTGTCTTTCCCATCGGTTTTCAGGAGTGGCTATCGCAAAACGAGATCAGGTATGTGCTTTTGCATGAGCTGAGTCACTCCAAAAATAAAGACAATCTGTCCAATTTTTTGATCGTCTTGTTTCAGCTTCTGTACTGGTTTAGTCCGCTCGTTTGGATTGCCTTTCGAGAGATGCGCGTGGATCGTGAAATCGCCTGTGATAGTGATGTTCTTCAGACGCTGGATGAACGTAGCCATGTCGAATACGGCCATACGATCATTCATTTTGTAGGCAAAATTTCAAAGCAAAAGAGATTTGTCTTGGAAAGCGAAATGGGCAGCTCCAAAGAGCAATTAAAAAGGCGCATCCAAAAGATTGCCACGTTTCAAATGGAATCCACACAGCTGCGGACGAAAAGTATTGCTGTTTTTATCCTTGCAGGCGCGATCGTGATCAGTCAGATCCCCCTCGTTACCGCAATCGCAAGCGACAGCACGAGCTACCAATTTCACGGCGACAACGCAGACTACGAGGATCTCGCGTCATTTTTTGCTGGATATGATGGCAGCTTCGTCTTGTATGATCAAAAAGCTGATCGTTACAGCATTTACAATAAGCAACAGAGCGAATCACGGGTGTCACCCGATTCGACGTACAAGATATATAGCGCGTTGTTCGCCTTGGAGACACATGTGATTACGAATGACCATTCCACTCTTGCTTGGAGCGGTGTGCCATCTCCCTATGCGGAATGGAACAGAGACCAGACCCTGAACACCGCGATGAAAAGCTCCGTGAACTGGTACTTCCAGGAGCTTGATCAAGCAACGGGAATCGATCATTTGCAGGCGTATCTATCACAGATTGGCTATGGAAATGAAAACGTGTCAGGTGGCGTAGATTCATTCTGGATGGAATCCTCCCTAAAGATTTCTCCGGTAGAGCAAGTGCTGCTCCTTCGCTCTTTTTATTTCAATCAATTTGGGTTCCAGGAGCCAAACATACAGACAGTGAAGAATGCGATTGCATTAGAAGAAAAAGATGGAGTCCTGCTATCCGGAAAAACAGGAACAGGCGCAGTCAATCACAAAGAGACAAACGGTTGGTTTATCGGTTATGTGGAGACGAAGGGAAACACGTATTTTTTTGCAACCAATATTCAGGGTAAAGATCACAGCTCTGGAAGCAAAGCAGCCGAGATCACTCTTTCGATCTTAAAAGAAAAAGGAATCTATGAAAGCCCGCGCCTTGTTGATCAGTAGATGACAACGATCGCATCATGACAAGTGGAATCGTAAGGGGGTGGTAATGGTGGCAAATAAAGTTCCAGGAATCACGGAAGCAGAGTGGGAGGTCATGAATGTACTCTGGGAAAAGTCTCCACAAACGGCGAACGAAGTCATTTCCTCCTTGCAGGAAAAAATGGATTGGAAGCCAAAGACGATTCGTACCCTTTTGGATCGTCTCGTGAAAAAAGAGGTAGTCGGCGTAAATCAAAATCAAAAGGTGTATACGTTTTACCCCCGCTATACGCAAGCGGAGTGCCAACAAGCCGAAGCACAGTCGTTTTTGAAACGAATTTATGGTGGGACGATGAAATCCATGCTCGTTCAGTTCATTCAGGACGATTCCTTGTCGGAAGAGGACATGAAGGAGCTGCGCTCCATATTAGATAAAAAATCATAGCAGCTCGTAAAAGGGAAAGAGGGAAATGTATGCTCCCTCTTTTTTTTGGCACAAACATATGTCCAGAGGGGAATCGCTTATGGAGGATATTGTAAAACAGCTAACCTACATAAATAATAAATTATTCGATCCTTTTCCTCAAAAGGATGTACAAAAATTACAAGAGGATTTCCACGCAGAGTTCTTGAAGCTGTCAGACGAAGAGAATTGTTTAAGTGGTGATTTTCATTCTTTCTGCATGAATATCGCTGGAAGTCTAAGCTACATTTTAGCTGGTAAAAGAATCCCTCAAAATCAGGTGGAGCTTTTACGTTTTTCTTTTTTTGATTACTTTAATCAGTATAAGTTTCTTGAAGACCAAATTAGTACCTATAAGGAATTTTATGAGGAATATACAAGCTTTGAAGAGGCGAGAAAATTATTGGTAGAATTATCGTCTAAGTAATTATTTCCGCTAAAACCAGAAATGGAAAACTATCACTAAAGGATATCGTTAGTTCAAGTCTGCTGCGATTTACGAAAAGCGATCCCCTTGTAGAGAAAAGGAGAGCTCGCTTTTTATGCAACGAATTGCAAAGCGTATGGTTTTCTGCGTTTTGTTGGCGGTACCCCAATGTGAAAGAAGGGAGATTACACCATGTCGGATGAGATCACAGTACACCCCGTCGACTGGCCACCTGCCCCGATCAAGACCGAGCGGCTCGTACTCCGTCAGTCCAAGGCACGGGACCGTGCGGCGCTGATCGACCTGTTCGCCTCACCAGAGGTGGTCATCTACGTCGGCGGTGCTCGACCGCGTGAAGAGCTCGAGCGCGCTCTGCCCGAGGTTCCAGGGCAGCGCTTCGGCTTCTTCGTGGTCGAGCTCAACGGAACAACGATCGGTATGATCACGCTCGATCGGCGCGACCGGGAGCGTAAGGGTCACATCCGTCCAGAGGGCGGGGAGCCAGAGCTCGGCTACATGTTCCTGCCGCAGGCGTGGGGACGGGGGTACGCCACCGAAGCGTGCGCAGCGGCGCTCGACTGGTTCGCCAACACGCATCCCGGCGAGCGGGTGGTGCTTTCTACCCAGACCGCCAACGAGGCCTCGATGCGCGTCGCGGCGAAGCTGGGGTTCACCGAGGTGGAGCGGTTCGAGGACTACGGTGCCGAGCAGTGGCTAGGTGTGTGGTGCCCGGGTACGCCGTCCGATTGAGCAAATGCGCGAAAGCCACGGATCTACAATTCCGTTAATCGGTCGTCGTCCTCGGCGAGCCGCTTGTGCCAGTGCTTCCCAACTTCGGTGAAAACCGTTCCGACATCGCTGTCATTGGCTTCTCGCACACATCGTGCCCTGATCAGGAATGGCTAACGTGGAGATGCTTCAAGGACAGCTCCTATTTGATGTATGGAGGTAACGAGCAGTTATCTTCATCTCTACTCCAATCTTCTTGACATTTTTTCCATCGTAATACTAGAATCGGATTGAAAATCTTGGGATGTAGGGGAGCGTAGGAGCATGGAACTTGTAACGTCGGAGAACAACAAAAAAGTGGTGGAGCAATTTTTCGATGCGATTAACCATCGACAGATTGGCGCATTGACGGAATATTTAGCTGCCGATGTCATCGACTACAACAAAATCATCCACGGTGAAGCCGACGAGCCGGGTGGCGCCTTTGATGGTATCAAACAGCAGCTGGCGGCACCATGCTCGTATCGACGAAATCATTTCTGAGATTGACCGCGTGGTGGTACGGATTACTCAAAATGGTATTCACAGCGGAACTCATCCCCGGATGTTCAAACCGACGAATAAATGCTTCGAGAATGAGGCGATTTTCATCTTCACCGTGTCAGATGGAAAAATAAGTGAGATTCGGGCCGTCAGTGATCGTCTTGGACTTTTCCTCCAGCTTGGCTGGGAATGGCCCCACCCAAAATGACTCTCGAGCGGATTCTTGGATATGGATTGATGAATCAAGATGGTCTTGAACAGTGGTGATGATTGCTGGCAGCTTTCATGCATTTGTTTTTTTATTTCAGAACTAAATGAAGTTAAAAGGAACTAATTCCTCATTTATTGAGGATCATAACGAACCCTACCGAAAACGAAAAACTCTGTGAAATTGATGTGAATGCCAAAGATATTTATGGAGATATCATTGGTTCGTTGAGCTAAATGGTAGACTACCGGAATCATCGGAACCTGTTCTGCTTGGCGGATTCATCACAGATGAAGACCATACACCAATAGAAAAGAGGAAAAACAATGAGAGGGTATCCCCCTGAAATTGAACAGTTTCACCAAACCTTGTGCAGCTTAGCCGGTGTCGATTCTGCCATTAGCGGTGTGGATGATTTGTCATCTGTACATGCGGAGCTGCTTTTCGTATCGGAGTATGCCCATCTGCCACATGCCGCTCTGCTGCGTACCGGGGGAGGGCTGGACAATGAGGTTCTAATTCAATTTGAGCTTGTGCTGCAGTCGTCACAGGAAGGTTGGCAAGCACTTGAGTTTCTCGGCTGGTTCGTCCGGGATTGTGCAAGAGGCGGCCACAAGATGCAGCTGCGGCCGTTTGCGTTGCCGCCTGTGACGCCGTCTGGCAGACAGCTGGGTCATACGTTGAAGTTCCACCTTGATCTCTTCGTGGATGGCATTGATGACTCACTGGCTCCTGCCCTGCAGGTGGTATCTGAGATAAACCGGTCCTTAGAACTTGCCATCAGCTTGTATCAGATTAAACAAGCACAAGTATAAGATCGCACCTTTATTGAGTGTTTGCAATTACAACGTTCGTTTCAATATGTTAATGGTCATTTGTATCTAGTATCAAAATAAATTCTTCAACGTCTTCACTGCGTGCGTTGGAAAACCCCTTGTCCTCGCCGGAAATCTTGAAATTGCATTTTTGCAAGACGCGGATAGAGGCGATATTGTCTTTGGAAGCACGGGCATAAAGGGGCCGCGTCTTTACGAGATCCAGAAACTTTGAGAGTGCCTTGGTTGCGATGCCGTTGCCCCAGTATTCCTTTCCGATCCAATAACTGACGGCTGGCACACCGAACTGTTCAAAGTTCGAGATGTGGCCAACTATATGCCCATGGAAGAGTACAGTCTTTTTTTGGATAGTTTTGTCGCCTAAAACCTTGACCCAGTGGGCAGTGAATGCATCCCGGTCTGTTGGGTCCTTGGCAGTAAAGGCTGCCATATAGTTGGCAGCTGAGTCAAGTTGTTGCACGAAAAATACGGGAAGATCCGCCTCTATGACATCTCGTAACTGGACATCGCTTGTCGCAGTGTTTTCCAAAAAAAATCACCTCTTGTAATTAATTGAAAAAATTATAACAGACAGATTGATTCAAAGACAAATACGGATATAACACATCATTATTTGTGATAAAGGGTAAGGATGGCATGAATAGAAAGCGATTTGCCTGTGGCTCCAATTGGTGCACCTGGTCGATCGGACTCGGTTTTTAGCCGGATCTAGGAGCTCGGCTTTGCGGTTGAGCGGAACATCCTCTCCTTCACATGCTACTAGTCAACCAAAGAAGTTACGAGGAGGGAACGGGATGCAAGCAGGACGTGAGTTGAAATTCCGGGGTTGGGATAACCGGGAGAAAGAAATGCTTTCGTGTGGTCAATTAGACAACTTGGATTCACTCGGTGTATGGCCATTCATCAATATGATGAATGGTGAGCGGTTTGCAGCTATTGAACGAACGGGACCGATCGCTCAATAACGTCTGCCGGTTTTGCGCTCTTTTCTCAAGGAAACGGGCAGGTTTGTTCGATGAGGAGAGGGTGAACCTGGTAAATCAATTCTTGCAAACCACTGTTATAGACGAACTCTTAAATTCAATACCTGAATGAAAGCCACTCTACGCTGAGAAAACGGCTAAGTGGCTCGATGACTAGCTGCCATACGTCAATGATCCAGAGGCGGTCTAGGATTCTTGATTAACGTTCCCTTGACTGTCACTGACTTTTTTAACACGGTTAGTCTAATACAATTTTAGGAAGCGTTTAAGCATTGCAAAAAAGCTGATTAGATTTGTACGAAACTTCTGGCAATCGTGATCTTTAGAAAGGAAAACAGGCTGCTTCTGCGGAAATGAAACAGGTAAGGAAGTGAAAAAAGCCATTCCGAATCTAGGGAAAAGATGCTGAAAGGGAGTTTTACGCGATGAGTCTGTGGAAGCAACCGCCTGCAAAAGAACTGATTGCAGAAGTGGACAAGAAAATAGTCGCATTGATGGAGACGTATCAGATCGTCGGAGTCTCGGCTGCTGTCGTGAAAGAAAACCAGGTCGTTTGGGCCAATGAATATGGCTGGTCCGATCTGGATAGGGAGATTGCTGTTACGGAGGACACCGTTTTCCGTATTGCATCGATATCCAAGCTGTTTGTCGCCACTTCCTTGATGCAGCAGTATGAACAGGGCAAGTTTCAACTGGATGACGATATCAGTGATTACTTGGGCTTTTCGTTCCGCAATCCACACTATCCGGATGTTCCCATAACGTTTCGCCAGCTGTTGACACATACAACGAGCTTAAACGAGGATGAGACAGGGGGCGAGCTCTATGTGGTGTTCTCGAAAGCATCTCGCCAATCAGACCCACCGACCATGGAAGACCTGCTCGTTCCAGGCGGCTCCTTGTATGTAGACAGCTTGTGGAGCTCGTTTCAGCCTGGTGATCCACAATGCTTCGCCTATTCCAACCTCGCTTCGATGATCAATGCGGCATTGGTCGAGAGAATGTCTGGAGAGCGTTTCGATCAGTACTGCCGGGATCATATTCTTCGGCCACTTGGGATGACTGCCTCTGACTTTCATGTGCAGGCTTTAGCCGATATCAATAAGCTTGGTGTCATCTACAGCTTGGAAGAGGGACAGTTTATCGCAGGTGTCGATGATTGCAAAGGGGTGAAGCCGGAATCGATTGACTGGTCCAACGTTGCACCAGGAACGAACGGCTCTCTCTTTGGACCTCAAGGGGGGCTTCGCACGAATGCGCGAGAGCTGAGCAAATTTATGATGGCTATTATGCGAGGGGGCAGCTTCAACGGAGCACGCATCCTGCAGCCAGAAACGGTGGAGCAGATGCTCTCCACACAATGGGCGCAAGCGGGAGTTGATCAGGGCTTCCATGCTATCGGTTTGCAATTCCATATTACAGATGAATGTATTCCAGCGAAACGGATGTTTGGTCACGGCGGCAGTGCATACGGGCTGTACTCAGGCCTGTACTTTAGCCGCGAGGAAGACTTTGGCATTATTTTCGTGACAAATGGCTCGAACGCATCGGCTGGCACGCGCGGTTCTTTCAACAACGTGGAGGAAGCACTGATTGATACTCTGTACGAAGAGATCGTGAAAGAGTAGTTCTTGAGAAGCACCCCTGAAAGCTGGCAGCGGATTTCCCGTTGTGCTTTCAGGGGTGTTTTTGTGGTCAATCTGACTGTTTACTCATGCACAAGTGCTGCGCGCAATGTCGTAATACCGTGCTCCAAGTAGCCCTTTAGACATGTCAGCATGTATACCCAGCCTTCTTTGTTTCCTACGATCAGGGGGATCGCATCGGCGCTCTCCGGAAACTCTTCCTCGCATACTTCCACAATAGTCGTCGTATCGTCAATCGCTGTCAGCGCGATCGTGACCAGGTGTATCGTACCATAATCCCATTCAAAGGAGATTTTTTTGTCCGTTACGATTTCTTTTATGGTGATTTCGCCTTCCGCCTGGTACTCCTCGTAGCGCAGTGTGATGGTTTTGCCTGGCTCCCATCGCTTTGAACTGGAAGAAAACCAGAAATTCCCGATTTTTGAAGGGTCGACAAATGCTTCAAACACGTCGTGGGCCGACCGCGCTATTTTGATTTTCGTCTGGTTCTTCATCCGCATTCACCTCTGTCAAAGAATACCATTAAGTATATAGGAGAATAGTAGGAATTGCGAATAGAAGCCGGATGAAGTGTATGTTCACTCACCAATTGAAACATAATGAGTAGGAACAAATTTCCACGGGCTGGTGGTGCATCATGATTACGATTTCCGTGCTCGTTATTAGCGTGTCGATGATTTTCATGATTACGATGATCGATATCTGTTTGTACGGTAGATCCGTATGGGACACGCTCGTTTATATTTTCGATATAGACTTTGGCACCAAAGAGTATTACGTGATCTTTGGTTATCTCGTCAGCTTCGTGTTCACCGTTCGTACGGATTTGTCTCGTAGGAAGGAGCAGCGCTCAGAGCAGAGCTCGTGATCTACCATCTTGTGGTTTGGAGAAGGGTATATGCGTACAGACTTTGTTGAAAAAATATCGCTCAGCCAGTTTTTCTTAATGATTGTTATCTTTCAATTAGGAACAGCCATCGTCATTGGGCTCGGACAGTCAGCCAAGCAGGATGCATGGATTTCTGTTGGCATCGCGACGATTTATGGAGTGCTCTTGATCTTTGCCTACTGCTTCATGCTTTCCCTTCTTCCGGGCAAAGGCTTTTATGAATTGTTGAAGATAGCCTATGGAAGCCTGCTGTCACGGATTCTTTCTTATTTTTATGTGCTTTATTTTCTTTACATCGCTGCTAGGGTCACTCGAGATTTTTGCGAGCTCCTTACGACTGCGATCTATCCCAAAACGCCGATTGAGATTATTTCACTTTCTCTTGCTCTTATGTGCTGTTATTTTCTATATCAAGGGATAGAGGTTATCGGCAGGTCAACAGAGATCTTGTTTCCGTATTCTGCTGCATTTTTGATTCTATTGGTGATCTTCCTCTTTATTAATCGTTCTTTTCATAGCGAAAATCTTCGGCCTGTGCTGGAGTTTGGTTGGGGGCCCGTTTTTCAAGCTGTTTTTCCGTCGATGCTCGGGTTTCCTTTTGGAGAAATCGTCGCTTTGACCACGGTTATGGTTGCGGTAACTAGACAAGATTACTTAACAAAGGTAGGTATATCAGCCGTAGCAGTTGCGGGAACGATCCTGATGATTTTCACGATGATTAATGTGAGTGTTTTGGGGGTGGATATGATCGATCGAGTTGAGTTTCCACTCTTGAGTACCATCCGCGACATTTCCATTGCGAAATTTATCGAGAGGCTGGATGCCCTGGTCGTGTTCGTGATGATGCTGGGAATCTGGCTCAAGGTGTGCGTCTTTTTGTTCGCAGCGTTAAAAGGGATGGAATCTATAACCCTGATTCCTTATCGGAACTTTGTCTTCCCGATTGGGTTGCTCGTTTCTTCCATATCTGTGTTTATTGCGGCCAACTTTGCCGAGCACATTGAGGAGGGATTAGTTGCAGTCCCGCTTTATCTTCATATCCCATTTCAGATCGGCATCCCTTTAGTAACAACGGTGATACTCCTCATAAAGGTGAGAAGAAGAAAAGGGGAAAAAAAGCATGAGGGACTTGACAACGTGGTTCAAAGCGAAAATTAGGCAAATGCAGATCAGAGAGGAACGGATTTACAGCTATCATTCTTCTACCGAAGGGGACAAGCACATCCATTCAGAAGTGGAAATAAACAAGCAAGAGATTCGCAGCATATTTGGAAATACGGCGGATTTGCATACCATCGGAATCAGAGTACAGGGGCGCGAGGGTATGCTCAGCTATTTGTCATCCACCATCGATCTGCAGATGGTCAATCAGATATTTATGGAACCGCTGTCGGATCTCGATGGAACAGAATCTGAAATCGATAATGACGAAGAGCTGGAACGTTACATGCAAACTTCTTTCTCTGGCAAAAAGTACGTGATGGCGAGTACGTTAAATCAGCTCACGTGGTTGATCCTGTCTGGTTATGTCGTTGTTTGCTTGGATGGCATGACGAGGGCAGTTGCCTTGTATTGTCCCCAAAAAAGCCAAAGAGCCATAGAAGAACCTACTACCCAAACGGTAATTAAAGGACCGAAGGAAGGATTTACGGAATCAGCGGAGCAATCCATCACGTTGATCCGCAAACGGATTAAAAATCCAAAGCTGCGTTTTGAACCATTTCAGTTGGGGACGGAAACCCATACTTCGATTTATCTGGCTTACATAGAAGGCATTATCAATCCAGCGATCCTTCAGGAAGTTCGCAAACGCATTCAATCTATTCATACGAACGCAGTCTTTGATTCGGGAATGATTGAGGAGTTTATTACGGATAAAACAATGACTCCGTTTCCATTGGTTTTTAATACAGAGCGTCCAGATACTACCGCAGCCAATCTCATCTCCGGAAAAGCGATGATCATTGTAGACGGCTCTCCGTTCGTACTATCTATGCCAGCGACCTTAAACGATTTCTTTCAAATCTCGGAGGATTACTATCAGCCATTTATGATGGCGACCTTTATCCGTTTCATTCGCTATATTGCCTTTCTCATCGCACTGATCATGCCGGCTGCTTATGTAGCCATCATTACGTATCACCACGAATTATTACCGACGCCTCTCATGATCAGTATTATGGCTCAAAGGGAAAGTATTCCGTTCCCAGCCGTCGTCGAAGTTCTGATCATGGAGTTCACTTTTGAAATCCTTCGTGAAGCAGGGATTCGCATGCCTCGCGCCGTCGGGATGACTGTATCGGTCGTAGGTGGGTTAGTAATCGGACAAGCAGCTGTAGAAGCGGGGATTATTTCCAGTATTATGGTTATCATCGTCGCGCTTACGGCCATTGCCAGCTTTGTAAGTCCCGTTTACAGCTTTTCCATGGCGGCGCGGCTGCTTCGGTTTGGGTTGGTCATTTTGGCGGCTTCGCTGGGACTCTATGGTGTCATGCTGGGGTTGTTTTTCATGGTCGGACACTTAAACAGCTTGCGTTCTTTCGGCATCCCGTATCTTTCGCCGATGGCACCGTTTATTTTGGAGGATCAAAAAGATGTCATCCTGCGTCTTCCGGTATTCACGATGAAAAAAAGACCCACCTCGAACCAGCCTGCTGATGTCATCAAGCAGCCCAATGCCCATTCGCCCACACCTCCGCAGAAAGAAGGGACATAATGGGGTATAGACGAGTCATAAAATTGCTTCTTTTGTGCTGTGTATTCACATTCATGACGACGGGCTGCTGGGACCGCAAAGAGTTAAACGAGATTTCCTTGATTTCCGGAATTGCCATAGACAAGGGTGAGAATAAGAAGTACAAGCTGAGTGCGGAAACGGTCAATATCACGGAGCTGTCCCCCAAGACAAAGGGCGGAGAGACGCCGTCCGTCGTGTACACGCAGGAAGGGGACACCATTTCCGAGCTTGTGCAAAAGATGAATACAGGCCTCTCGAGAAAACTGATCCTATCGCATATGAGCGTAGTGGTGATTTCGGAGGAGATTGCCAAATCGAGCTTAATGGAATTTCTTGATTATATGGATCGCTATCGGGAGGTACGCAATGATTTTAACCTGGTAGTAGCCAAGGGAGTGGAAGCAGAAGAAATACTTACGGTTCTCTATCCGTTCCAAAAAATCTCCACGCTTAAGCTCAAGGTTCAGCTAAACACTCTGCAGGATGAGTGGGGCGGCGATCCCGATGTGCGTCTCAAGGATTTTATCAAGGCATTGGTATCGAAAGGGAGGAGCCCTGTAGCGGTGGCATTGACTGTTTCCGGTACCAAGCACATTCAAAATTCGACAGATATCATGAAGCATCCGATCCCACCTTCCTTGATCACTGTACCCGGTATGGCTGTCTTTGATAAAGAAAAATTGGTGGGTTATCTGCCGCTTGAAGGTGTGCGTGTTTATCTCTGGACGCAAAACAAATTGCGGCATACTTCGTTGTCGGTTCCCTGCTCCAAGGATAAATACATCAATGTCCTCGTCTACAATTCATCTACAAATGTAAAAGCCCGCGGCAAAAATGACGTTCCGCATATTCAACTGAACATCAAAGTGGAGACGATCCTGGATGGTACTCAATGTGGTGCAGACTTGTCCAAGCATTCTTCTTATGTGGATTATGAGAAGAAGGCGGCAGATTTTATCCGAGCGGAGGTGCTCGCAACGATCAAGAAAGTGCAAAAGGATTTTGGTACTGACATTTTTGGTTTTGGAGATCACATGCATCTTCAGGATCCGGCTTACTTCCACAAAGTTTCGGACAGATGGCAGGAGGCGTTCAAAAAAGCAAACATCGAGGTCAAGGTAGATGCCAGGATCAGGAGATCGGGATTGGACACGAAGAGTTTTCTGCAGCAGCTCCCCCCTCGGTAATTACGCGCAGACGACATTCCTTTTCGAGCACCCCCACACGAGCAAACTGCTTGTCTGGGGGTGTTTTGGTTTGGGACGGAACTACCTTTCACGAGGCAGCAAATGCGTGGAAAACAGCGCAATGATTGAAGGATCCAAGAAAAGCGAATATGATAACAAGTAGGATAGGAGGTGCGGTCGTGTGACTACACAGAAAAGAAACGATCCATTTATCCGCAATGAAAAGGAAGCGCACTTGGTGAAGACAGCTGCGGAGTTGGCCGAGCGTTTTGCCGCAAGGGCGCCTCTGCATGATCGCGAAGGAAGCTTTCCTTTTAAAAATATCCAGGATCTAAAGGACTCGGGCTATGTGAAATTAACCGTTCCTCGCGAGTATGGAGGAGAAGAAATTTCGCTCTATGAAATGCTCTTGATTCAAGAACAACTTGGGCGGGGGGATGGCTCTACAGCGCTTTCGATCGGCTGGCACATGGGTTTGATGCTCCACTACCGGACGACTCGTTCCTGGCCAGAGGAGCTGTTCCGATCGTTTTGCCGAGAAGTGGTGGAAAAAGGCACGCTCCTGAACCATTTTTCGACAGAGCGATCGTCTGGCAGCCCCAGCAGAGGCGGAACACCGCAGACGACAGCCGTGAAGACAGAGGGAGGCTGGTTACTCTCCGGGAGAAAAACCTTTAGCACACTAAGTCCTGTGCTGGATACATTTTTGGTCTCGGTCAGCATAGTGGAACGAAATGAAATAGGGAGCTTCTTGGTACGCTCCTCCGACCGGATTCACATCGATGAGACGTGGGATACGCTGGGGATGCGCTCTACAGGAAGTCATGACGTGGTATTGGATCAGGCATTTGTCCCGGATGAGGCGCTCATCAGCTCCTATCCGGTTGGGCAGAAGCCACAGGCACCGAGTGATGCCAGCGCGTGGCTATTGCATATTCCTGCGTGCTATTTAGGCATTGCCCACGCTGCGCGGGATTTTGCTGTTTCTTTTGCCAAAAGCTATCATCCTGCGAGCCTGCCCACGCCGATCGCTGACTTGCCTACTGTCCAACAGCAAATTGGGCTTTTGGAGTCAGAGCTGCTAGTCGCACGTCACCTCATGTATGCAATCGCGGATCGTTGGGACAAAGACCCATCGGGCAGGCTTCAGCTGATTCCAGAGCTGGGGCTGGTGAAATACGTCGCAACGAATCACGCTATTTCCATCGTAGATAAGGCGATGCGGGTTGTGGGTGGGGCGAGCTTGTCCCGTTCCTTGCCTTTGGAGCGGATGTATCGTGACGTTCGGGCAGGGCTGCACAATCCACCCATGGACGAAAACGTGATACGCAACTTGGCGATGCGGGCGCTAGCGGAGATGGACTAGACAGGGCCTGACTGGCTTGCAGGAAAATAAACAATCTATCCCCATACAATACCCCCCGATAATGCTGGTTGTTATCGGGGGTATTGTATGGGTGTTTTCCTATGTATTTCTCGCTTCAAATTCGTAATCTCTCTCGACCTTGCAGACTCTTGTTTTATAGTGCTGATACCACTCCGACCTTCCTTTCCTTTGAGCGACGAGATGTCTTTCGTTCTGCTTCCAATTTTGAATGGCTTCAAGTGATTCCCAATAAGACACGGTGATCCCGAGACCTTCTCGGGCACTTTCCACACCCAGAAAACCAGGTTGACAGGATGCTAGCTCTACCATTTCATCCGCCATGTCCCCATATCCGTTGTCTCCATCCGTCCGTTCCGAAGTGAAAATGACGGCATAGTACGGTGGCTGTGGTGTTTTGGCAATTCCGCTCATCGATATCCCTCCCAATCTTTCTGCCTCGGTGTAAGGCATTGTCACAGATGCTGGCAAGAGCTATCTTTTCGACGTGGGCTTTGCGCATTCCTTTCTTTAGATCGCTAAGGCAAAGAAAAGAAAGGCTTGGACTTAGGCTTACTCAAAATGAGTTCTCTTAGGTTGCTCTATTAGGGTGAAGTTGGTTTCAAACATCGTTAGCTTTTCTGTATAGCAGTGAAGACAGCCCAGGAAAAACGCTGATAAGTCTTGCCTTTTTCCTTATGCTCCCACTTGGCATCGAAAATGCATCTTGTTCACTATGAATAGCCAATGGCTCGTGCGATGACAGAGAGCCTCCTATCCATCGTATGAAGAACAGAAAGGTGTGATTTCTATGCAAAAAAAGGATTACAAAGGGTATCGCGCTTATCAGTATTTGGAGCCAGGAGTTGATTTCAAAGAATTCAAGCTATCCAAAGAAACAGGTTTATTCCCTGCGTATACGATTCCATTGACGACCGCACAAGAAGAGCGAGCGAGGCGGCTTTTCGAGGAAAACGTCGTGATTTCTCTGCATGACCACATGTTTGTCGCGCCTGAGAATCTGAATGAGTTCTTCGAGTTTCGTCGGTGGGGCAGAGACAGCATGGGCTATGAAGGACTGAGTCAGTCAGGGCTCGATTGCGTGTTTGACAATCTCATGAATGGAACAGCCATGATTACTTCTCGTGCCGGGTGGAAATGGGATGACATCCTGTTTGATTTAGGCATGCGCTTATGTGATATCGCGCATCAGGACATGGTAGTGCTCGGACTCACCACAGAGGACATCCGCCAGGCGAAGAAAAATGGAAAAATCGCTTTTGTGCCATCGCTGGAGGCTTCCACGATGATCGAGAACGAGCTGGATCGCCTGGATATTCTGTACGGCTTCGGTGTTCGCTGCATGGGGATCGCCTATAGTGAAGGAAATTCGTTAGGGTACGGATTGAAGGAGAAGAACGATGGGGGACTGACGGAGTTCGGCAGACAGGCGGTGCGCCGCATGAACAAGCTGGGCATCGCTATCGATATCTCTCACTCTGGAGACAAAACCTCGTTGGATACGATTGAGACGAGCGACAAACCGATCTTCATTACCCATGCAGGGGCGCGTTCTCTGTGGGAATCCAACCGCTTGAAGCCGGATCACATTATTCAGGCATGCGCAGAGCGTGGGGGCGTCATCGGAATTGAAGCAGCTCCTCATACGACGATGACGAAAAATCAGCCAAGGCACAATCTGGACTCTTTCATGGAGCATTTCGAGTATTGCGCGAACCTCGTGGGCATTGATCATGTCGCATTCGGTCCAGATGTGCTGTTCGGAGACCACGTGGGCATCCACCGCGTATTTGCCAGTGCCCTGTCCATCTCAGCTGCACACGGAAAGAAAAATTTCGAGGAAGTCGATTATGTAGCAGGGATCGAAAATCCGACAGAAGCCTTCCCGAATATTGTGCGCTGGTTGATCACTCGTGGATATTCCGATGAAGATATCGCCAAAGTGATCGGCGGAAATATCATGCGCGTACTGGAAGAGGTCTGGTATGATCCGAAATCGATGAGTGTAGGCAAGAAGGATGAAAAAGCTCGCGCCTGATCCATCTTATCTTTGCTAGGTCAGTCCTAATTCGAAACGATTCATCCGGATAGTTCTCGCTTAGCATTTCTTCGCTAATAAGAGAGCTATCTTTCTTTATCAAGCAACTTCCAGAAAAATCCAGTCACACCAAAATTTTTTGACCCTATTAACCAGAGGAGTTCCCATACTATGATGGTAGAGAATATCCGTATGACTATCTTGGGAGGGGATACTGTGGATAAGCGAACCGTTCTGGTTGTGGCAAAAGATCATCGCACCCATTCTGTTTTTGCGAATCAAATCAATGATTTTTTCCAAAATCGCATTACCATTCTCCATGAGTCGAAAATCTCCAATACTGATGAGGTTGACTTGGTTCTCGTATCGTCACCGAAAGTGATGGAGGGCTGGAACATACCAAGTGAGAAGCTCATTATTGCTAGACGAGCCATTAACATCGCCAAAATGGAAGAGCTTGTGACCCTCCCCTCGGATGTGCGTTGTCTTGTCGTCAACAATATGCTCGAGACCTCCTATGAAACGATTGAGCTGCTCCGAAATCTTGGCTTTCAGTTCGATATGGTGCCGTACTATCCAGGATGCAAACAGCCGATCGACGGTATTCATACGGCGATTTACGCGGAAGGAGCAGAGCTGCTGCCGCGGGGCATGCAGAAGGTCGTCAATATCGGAATTCGTCCACTCGATGTTTCTACTATTATTGAGCTAGCCGTTCGCCTGAACACCAATGTGGACCGAGCAAATCTATATGCGGCCAGGTACATCCGGGAAATCATTGAGCACAGCAGACGTTTTTACCGAACCTTGAATCAAATGAAAGAATTGAACAAGCATTTGGATACCATCCTCAATACCGTCCACGAAGGCATCATCACGACCGATCCCAATAAAACCATCATTCAAATCAACCAAGCAGCGAAGAACATCCTCGGCATCTCAGACTTAAACAAAGATCTGGTAGGCAAACCCGTCGATGAGGTACTGCCATGGCTTTCCCTTCCGGAAGGCAAAGAGCAGATCGAGGTCAACAAGGTGCAAGCCGTTCAGCATCTGAATCTGGTCGTGAACAACACCCCGATCACTTTGGAGGATGAAAAGATAGGGGTTGTGACTGCGTTTCAAGACGTGACCAACATCCAGAAGGTCGAGCAGGAAGTGCGGAAGGAATTGCAGGGAAAAGGCTTATCCTCAAAATACACGATCAAAGACATCATCGGGAAAAGTGAACGTCTTACCTCAACATTGGACGTGCTCCAAAAAATATCAGCTACGGACAAAACCGTCCTGATTCTGGGAGAGAACGGCACTGGTAAGGAATTATTTGCTCACTCTATTCACAGCCTATCGAAACGTAGAAACGGTCCCTTTTTGCCGGTGAATTTTGCAGGATTGCCCGAATCGCTGGCGGAAAGCGAGCTGTTTGGCTACGAGGGTGGATCTTTTACGGGAGCAAAGAAGAACGGGAAGCCTGGGTTGTTCGAGCTAGCGCACAATGGGACGTTATTTCTGGATGAGATCGGGGATGCTTCTCCCTCACTGCAAGCACTCTTGCTCCGTGTCTTGCAGGAAAAGCAGGTGATGCGAATAGGGGGGCAGCAAATCATCCCCATCGACGTTCGAATCATCGCTGCGACCAACCGCAGTCTGAAGGACCTCGTAGAGGAAGGGAAATTTCGCCAGGACTTGTACTACCGTTTATTTGTTCTGCCGCTGAGAGTACCCTCACTGCGAGAAAGAAGAGAAGACATTCCGCTTCTCGTCGACCATTTTATCCGAGAAAATACCGTCGTGAAAGTACAGATGGAGCCCGCTGTCATGCATCGTCTTCTCACCTACGATTGGCCCGGGAATGTACGGGAGCTCAACAGCGTGGTGCAATATATGACGAGTGTAATGACTGGAAGCACCATCACGGAGAATGATCTTCCCGAACAGTTCCGGGAAACGGAGCAGCTGGTGAGGGAAACCAAACGCGGGGACATGGAGGAGCTGGAGGCCAAAGGAGAGCTGTTAAGCTTCTTTGTCATACTGGAATGTCTGGAGCAGGCAAAAAGTAGATTGGAATGTGTAGGGAGAGGAAAAATCGTAGAATTCGCCTCGCGAAAAGGCGTGCCGATAACGGATCAGCAAGTGCGCCATCGGATGGATAGCTTAAAAGATCTCGGCTACATTTTTTCAGGGCGAAGGGGGCAAGGCAGCCGTATCACGGACAAAGGTTTGCATATGCTCTCTATGATGAAGCAATCGATGGAGCTGCGTGCGTAAATGTGGTTCCGAATATTCAATAGATTTATGAGAGAAAGGAATGATTGCTTTGGTTCATACCGAGAATGCGGAGTGGGACAACGTCATGAACACGATCATAAATGTGCGAAGCTACCTGGAAGCACCCGTACCAGAGCAGGCTTTGAATGAAGTATTCCATGCCTTTACATTAGGGCCGTCCTTGGCGAATACACAGCCTTGGGAGCTGCTGCTGGTCACGACATCCGAAGAGAGGGAGAAGCTGATAGCCGCCACACTGGATCCCTTTCTGTCGCCAGATAGCTACGGAGGGCAAGCGTGGTTGAAGAGCGCACCTGTCATCGTAGTGGTGATGCTTGAAAAGAGAAGGGCTTTGGTACGGCTAGGGGAGCGAGGCGAAATCTTTGCGATTCAAGATACGTTTAGCGCCATCCAGAACGCGCGCTTGTCTGCTGCTGTTCATGGCCTCAGTACGTCGGTCATTCGGGAATTTGACCCGCAAATCCTGCACAAAAACTTGGAACTGCCCTGGTACATAGAGCCAATTGCGATTCTTACTATCGGCTACAGCGAGGAAGAAAAGGAAATTCCGCCGCGACTGACGGTTGCCGAGATCTTCACGTAAAGGACGTGGACAGGATGAAATCAGAATCGTGTTACCCCATTCCTGCGATTTTTGAGCGTGTGAGCAAACGAAAGTTCACCCAACAACCTATTGCACCCGAAATGCTCGAGCAGCTTTTGCTAGCCGCCACACGGGCCCCTTCCAGTGGCAACATGCAGCCTTGGGAGTTCATCGTGATAGATAAGCCCGACAAAAAGCAGGAAATTGTACGCTCCACCTACAGCGGCTACTTTTCCAAAGGAAAAAACTATCAATATTGGATCGCCGACGCTGCAGTAGTGATCGTCGCTTGCACCAACGTAAAGCGGACAGCAGCCAGATATGGACCAGCAGGAGCAGAGTGGGCGATGATCGACACGGCGGCTGCCGTGCAAAATATGCTGTTAACCGCTACCGCTCTGGGTTTGTCCGGCTGCTGGGTAGGAGGGATCAACGAGCAGGCGATCAAAGCAAGCCTTCGGATCCCCGAGTACGTTCGGATCATCGGACTTTTGCCCATTGGTTATTCCGTGGAAGAAGCTGCTCCCAAAAGCCGTCTGCCGCTCAAGTGGGTGACTCACCATAACACCTATGACGTTCCTTTTTACGATTAGGTTCCCGCTCACACCCTAAGACACCACAATCCCCCTCCAAAAAACGAAATTCAGGCGCTTTTCAGCATGTTTTGATTGGCATAGACTTTGCAATTATTCATCCTCGAGGAGGGGTAACGCATGAATGAAACGAAAACGCAGGAGCTATTCCAGGTGGTCGAAGAGATGAGACCGCAGATCATTACATTTCTTCAAAGCCTGGTCCAAATCCCAAGTGAAAATCCACCGGGAAACTACGTGGAAATATGTGATTTCTTAGAGAAAGGGCTGACGGAGTTAGGGTTTGAAGTGCAAGTCATCTCTGTGCCAGATGGTTTGACCCAGGCGGCAGGCTTGAGTACTCCACGCAAGAATGTCGTGGCCATCCTGCGCGGTTCGGGTGGGGGAAGGAACCTGATTTTTAACTCCCATCTCGATACCGTTCCAGCTGGAGATCCTGCGCAGTGGGATTATCCTCCCTTTTCCGGAGCGATTGCGAATGGGCGTATCTACGGGAGAGGTGCGACCGATTCCAAGGGAAGATTGAGCGCGTACATCATGGCTGCTGTCGCATTGGCAAAAACCGATATTGCGCGAAAAGGGGACGTCATCATAGCGGCGACCTGCGACGAGGAAACAGGCGGTATCTTGGGTGCAGGCTATATCAATCAGAACGGGCATGTACACGGAGACATGGTGATCGTAGAAGGTTACAGCAATCACATTGTGCGGGCGATGGCAGGCGTTTTGCAGCTAAAAATCGTCACGGAGGGCATCCCTGCCCATGCCGGCTATAAATGGAAAGGGTTAAACGCTGTAGAAAAGATGGCGAAGGTCGTACAGGGGCTGGAAAAATTACAGGAGGAGCTCGAGGGAGAGCCTTCCTCTATTCCCGGGATGAAGTATACAACTGTCAATATCGGTACGATCCAGGGAGGAACAAAGGTCAATGTTGTCCCCGCATCATGTGAGATCGAAGTAGATTTCCGTGTCATTCCCGAGCATAGCCTCGATTCACTCTATGGTCGTGTAGAGGCGATCCTTCAGTCATTAGAGCTTGAAGACCCCACCTTTAAAGCCAAGCTCACGCGCATTACTGACTTTCAGACAGAGCCAACCATCACAGATGAAAATTCGCCGCTCATTTCCGAGCTCCAGCAGGCCGTCCAAGAAGTAACGGGACGTACCTTGCCTGTAGTTGGAATTTTGGCACAAGCAGATACGCGCTGGTTCATCCAGAATGGCATACCCGGCATCAATTTCGGGCCCGGCACCAGCGAGAACAGCATCCATGGCTTTAATGAATGTATGGAAATCGAAGACTTGATTCAGACGACGAAGATCCTTACCGTCCTCACGAAAAACATCGTCGGCTGATTGCTCCTATCCGAATGCTTTTAAAATCGAAAAGGAAAGAGGACCGTATATGAACCAATGGCAGACGCTTATTCCAGAGGAACACCTGCTTCTGCAGGTTAACAAAAGCAAGCTGATGGAGTTTACGCAGACCATTTCCAAAGAAGTGCGTCTGTCCGGCTCCGAAGAAGAGCTGCGTGCTTTCCACTATGTCAAAGAAACATTAGAAGAGATGGGTGTAGAAACACAGCTGCATTTTCACCAGGCGTATATCAGCTTGCCCGTCAAGTCCCACCTCACCGTGGCCGATCAACCGATTCCCTCCATCACCCATTCGATGGGGCAATCCGTCAATCATTTGGAGGCTGAGCTCGTTTATGCGGCCTCTGGCACTGCACAGGATTATCAAAGGCTGGAGGTTGTAGGCAAAATCGTGCTCCTGGATGGTTTAGCTACACCCATTGCCGTGAAAACAGCAGAGGAGCAGGGAGCGATTGGGGCTGTCTTTATCAATGCGACCTATACCCACGAGATGATCGTCTCTACCGTCTGGGGAACTCCGACCCTCGAGAACAAGGGACTGCTCCCAAGCATCCCAGTGGTGTCGGTCACGATCGAAACGGGCGCAGTAATCAAGAACTACCTGGCAGAAGGAAAAAGCATATGTACGATTTCGACTGTGGTAGAAACGGGTATTCGCACCATTCCTACCCTCATCGCGGACATCAAAGGGCAAGCCGAGCCGGATAAGTTCGTGCTCTTTAGCGGGCACATCGACTCCTGGCACTACGGGGCGATGGATAACGGGACGGCCAACGCTGCTATGCTGGAGGTGGCGCGTATTCTTTCCACCCAACGCTCCCAACTGAAACGGACGCTGCGTCTAGCGTTTTGGTCCGGTCATTCTCACGGTCGTTATGCAGGCTCTGCCTGGTATTGCGACACGCACTGGGAGGATTTGCGGGAGAATTGTCTCCTGCATCTGAATATCGATTCCGTCGGGGCGATGGATGCAACGGTTCTGACCGAAGCCAATACGATGAGAGAAACGCGAAAGCTTGCAAACGATGTCATAAGCCTGGTCGCCGATCAGGAATTTACGGGCTCGCGCTTTGGGCGCTCTGGCGATCAGTCGTTCTGGGGGACGGGAACACCTTCCCTTTTCATGGGCCTCTCTGAACAAGAACCATCCGAGGATCCCGCCGCAAAAGCCTTCAGTCAGCTTTTTGGATCGGGGAAATCAGGAGGGTTTGGCTGGTGGTGGCATACGACGGAAGACACGATGGATAAAATTGATCCTGAGCTTTTGGAGAGGGATTGCAAAATCTACTTGTCCATTGTCTGGCGTTCTTTGACGAGTCCACTCTATCCAATCGACCAGCTGGAAGCGATTGCTGACATTGAGGGAAGCGTCCAGAAATGGCAGGTGAAAGCAGGGAATCGCTTTGATTTGTCGTCCACGCTTGCACGGATTGAGAGTGTGAAAGCAAGCCTGCTGGAGTTAAAGGACGAAATGAAGATAGCTTTAGAGGAAGAGAAGGTAACACTCATCAATCACTGCCTGCTGGAGCTTTCCAGTTATCTGGTTCCACTCAACTACGTAAAGGGCAGTATCTACGAGCATGACTTGGCTCTGAAGCAGCCAGCCGTTCCGAAGTTCTCTGATCTCGAGCTGCTGGTGCAAACCACACCGGATCTGCCAGAGTATTACTTTCTGCTGACATCCCTGCAAAGGAAGCGAAATGAAGTCAATTATGCGCTGAAGCAAGCAAATCGGCTGGTGCAGGAAACACTCCGGTGCTTGCAAAAATGAAACGAGCAAAGATAGCTGTTCCCGGCAGATTCGTTCCGCTGCTGGGGACAGCTTTTTTCTCTTTTTCCGAGATTCGAACACAACTGTTCTTAGGGTCATTTGGGGTCTGCCAACCAACCATGCCTGAACCTAATGGGCCGTCTTCAATTATCCCGGACGCAAAAAGGAGGGTAGTAGCACGATTTCCCACGATGAAACCATCTGGCATAGTCCTTGCTATTAAACCAAGGTAACGATAGAAGATGTCGTTTCACAGGGGGGGGAAGTCATGTCTCGAGACAAGCCAAAAGTACTGGAAGTCAAACATGTGAAAACGCGGATCAAGATGGAGAGCAAGGAGTACGCCATCATCGAGGAAATTGATTTCCACGTGGATAGCAAAGAGACGGTTGGGATCGTCGGGGAATCAGGCTGTGGAAAAAGCATGACGGCCTTGTCCATCATGGGGCTCTTGCCAGAAAACGCCAGTGTAAGCGAGGGAGAGATTCGCTTGCAGGGCACCAATTTGCTCACGATCAGCAAGGACGCCTATCGGAAAAAACGGGGAAAAGAGATGTCGATGATTTTCCAGGAGCCGATGTCTTCTTTGAATCCGGTGTATACCATCGGCTTTCAACTAATCGAGCTGTTACGAGAGCACACCACGATGAGCAAGGCAAAGGCGAAAAAGAAAGCCATCGAAATGCTCCAGACCGTCGGGATTCCCAGACCGCATGAGGTCATCGACGAATACCCGCATCAGCTCTCCGGTGGAATGAGGCAGCGGGTGATGATCGCCATGGGGCTCGCCTGCAATCCCGATATCTTAATTGCGGATGAACCAACGACGGCTCTCGATGTTACGATCCAGGCCCAGATCCTCGAGCTGATGAAAAGACTGCAGGAACAGTTTGACATGGCGATCTTGCTCATTACGCATGACCTTGGTGTCGTCGCAGAGGTTTGCGACCGAGTCATCGTCATGTACGCGGGACAGATTGTTGAGGAAGCACCGGTTCTCACACTGTTTGAATCCCCCAACCATCCCTATACAAAAGGACTGATTGCTTCGACTCCCAAAATCGGGGAAGGAAAGGAGCGCCTACATACGATCGAGGGAACCGTACCTCAGCTTTCTGAAATGCCCAAAGGCTGCCGCTTTGCCACACGCTGTTCGGAAGTGACGGAGCGCTGTATCCGAGAATCCCCGCCGCTGGTAGAGCTATCTGAGCAAGTCAGATGCCGCTGCTGGTTATATCCGAAAACGAGTGGGGTGTCTGTATGAGTGAGATTTTGTTAGAAGCAAAAGGCTTGAAAAAGTATTTTCCCATGAAGAAAGGGTTTTTGCGCCGCACGGTTTCCCAGGTAAAAGCAGTAGATGATTTGTCATTTCACGTCCTCAAAGGCGAAACGCTGGGAATCGTCGGTGAGTCCGGCTGTGGAAAATCGACGACGGGCAGGCTGTTAATTCGCCTCTTGGAAGCGACGGAAGGCGAAGTCATTTACAAGGGAAGAAACATCCTGCACACCCAAAAGGAAGAAATGCGCGAGCTTCGCAAGGAATTGCAAATGGTTTTTCAGGATCCGTACTCTTCGCTGAATCCCCGGCTGACTGTCGGGCAGATCCTCGAAGAACCACTGGCAAACTACCAGCTTTCCCCCAAAAATGAATGGCGAGAAAAGATTCTGGAGCTGCTTCAAGTCGTGGGACTGGGTGAGCAAGCGATTCATCGCTATCCCCATGAGTTTAGTGGAGGACAGCGACAGCGGATCGGCATAGCAAGAGCACTGATGCTCGGACCCGAGCTGATCATCGCAGACGAGCCCGTATCGGCCCTGGATGTCTCCATTCAATCGCAGGTATTGAACCTGCTGAAGGATTTGCAGCAGCGATATGCCCTGACCTTTATTTTTATTTCCCATGATTTAAGTGTGGTGAATCATTTTTGTGATCGCATCTTGGTGATGTATCTGGGCCGGGTGGTTGAAATCAGCTCAAAAAAGAGTTTGTTTGAAAGACCGCTTCATCCTTACTCGCAGGCGCTTCTATCGGCGGTTCCCAGTCCTGATCCGAAGCGCAAGAAGGACAGAATCATCCTGACCGGCGACGTTCCCAGTCCATCCAATCCACCTTCGGGGTGTGCATTTCACCCGCGCTGTCCGGCTTGTATGGACATCTGCAAGCAGGTACGTCCAGCCTTGCGACATACTGCGGACGGGGAGGCTGTTGCCTGCCATTTATACAGCGAATAGCATCTCGTCAATCACTTCAAACCAAACAAGATCAGGGGGAAACGAATGTGAAGCCAATGAACAGAAAGAATGTCATGCTCTCACTCCTGCTGTCTGCAAGCATGCTGGCAGCTTGCTCATCGCAGCCGACGAGCAATGGAAATCAAAGCGCGGCCAGTCCATCCGGCACGAGTACTCCGGCCGCGACCACTTCTCAGCCTGCACCAGCAAGCGGGCAGCCTGCTGTCGGGGGAACACTGGTAGTGGGAACGCTGTCTGGACCCGATACCCTAAACCCACTCGTTTCCAACACGACACCGGGCAGTTGGGTCGTCAACAATCTGTATCCGCATTTGATGCAGATGGATCCGAGCGGCAAAAAGGTACCTTACCTGGCTGAATCCGTCACGACTTCAGAGGACGGGCTTACCATCACGATCAAGCTTCGCGATGGCGTGACGTGGCAGGATGGGCAGCCGATCACCTCGGAGGACGTCGCATTCACGGGCCAGCTCTTGCACGACAAAAAGCTTCAATGGACGGCAGAGATTTTTGATCAGGTAGCCAAGGTCGAAACACCGGACAAATTGACCGTCGTATACACCTTAAAAGGTCCTTATCCTGCCTTCTCTGGGGCCATCGGTTACTGGGTACGGATCGTTCCGAAGCATATTTGGGAAAAAGTCGACGATCCGAAAGCCTTTGAAAACGCAGAGCCGGTTGGGGCGGGTCCATTCAAGCTCGTCAAGTATGAAAAAGGTCAGTACATCGAGCTGGCTGCGATCGACAAATGGTTTTCTGCACCAGGCGGACGCCCTTATCTGGATAAAGTGATCTTCAAGATTTACCCGGACGCCAATACGATGACACTTGCGCTGCAAAAAGGGGAAGTGGACGTGACCTCTTCCGATTTGCCGACATCAGCAGCCAAGCTTTTGGCGACCAACCCGTCTATCAAGGTGGAGCAAACAGCGAGCCTTGGCTTCGCTTACTACAGCTTTAATACAGATGCATCCAAAGGCGTATCTCCGACGCAAGACGTCAACTTCCGCCAAGCGATGGCGACAGCGACAGACCGCAGCACCATCCTGAACGTAGCGCTGGAGGGAGCAGGCATGCAGATCGACACGCCGATTTCCCCGCTGTTTGCCGACTGGATCAACCCCGACGCGAAAGCACCTGCATACGATACGGCCAAGGCAAAAGAGATCCTCACGAGTGCCGGATACAGCGATACCGACGGAGATGGCATTCTGAATGCTCCAGGCAGCTTTGGCGGCAAAAACGTAGAACCGGAAGTCATCTACGACGGGGCGAACGTCTTCCACCAAAAGGTTGCGAAAATTCTGGAGAAAAACGCGGCTGATATCGGCGTGAAGCTGGTTTTGAAGCCGGTCGAGTACAACACGCTGGTAGCGAAAGTGTTTAACGAACGCGATTTTCAAATGCATATCGGAAAATGGGGCGTTCTGGATGAGCCGAGCGAAACCTTCTCCAATCTGTATCATTCCAAAGCAAAAAACAACATGGCCACTTATACGAATACCGAGATGGACCGTTTGGCAGACGGAGCGAAATACGCGAAGAGCGAGCAGATTGCGCGTGACGATGTAAAAGCAGCCCAAGCGCTGTTCGTCAAAGAGTTCCCGGTGGTGCCGATCTATGTACAAAAATTCAACCTCGCCTATAACGCAGATAAGTTTGGGGGCTTTACGTTGTTCCCAGGAGACCTGCAAGGCTTGGTGGATCCAAACTCACTCGTTGGCGTCTACAAAAAGTAAAACGGACATCTACCCGAGCGGCTCATCATTGGCTGCTCGGGTAGTATGATCCACGTAAGGGAGTGCCGCTCATGACGCATTTTCTCATTGCCCGGCTGCTGCGCGGCGTGATCACCGTGCTGGTTGCCGTGACTGCTACCTTTTTAATCCTGCGTGTAATGCCCGGCGACCCGACGACCATGATGCTGGACAATCGCGTTCCTGAGGAAATCAGACAGCAGCTCTTAAAGGATTTTGGATTGGACAAAGATTTGTTTACGCAATATCTCATCTTTCTCAAGCAGCTATTTCTTGGTTTCGATTTGGGTACGTCCTTCGTGCAAAGGGTTCCCGTCATGGATGTGATCTTGTCGAGACTTCCCTGGACATTGGTATTGATGTCTGTATCTATGCTGATTACCGCTTTGATTGGCATACCCTTGGGCGTCATTGCAGCTTATCGCAAGGGCTCCTTTCTGGACCAGGCAATCAATGCTTTGTCGATCCTGGGTATTGCTTTGTTCATTCCCTGGTTGGGGATCATACTCCTGTATTTCCTGGGACTGAAAATTCCTTGGTTCCCCATAGGCGGCGCTGTAACCGTCGGCTTGGAGGGCTGGGATTACATCTGGGATGCCACAAAGCATTTGGTATTGCCAGTCGTGTCCTTGACGATCGTGCATCTGGCCAGCTACGTGCTCTATATGCGGGCAAGCACGATTGACGTTTTAAATGAGGAATACATTCGCACAGCCCGCGCCAAAGGGTTGAAGGAGAGGGTCGTGCTGTGGCGCCATGCAGTACGCAATTCCTTGCTCTCCACAGTTACCATGATGGGCTTGCAGCTGGGAGCCATTGTCGGCGGTGCCATCCTGACGGAAACCGTGTTTGCCTATCCAGGTCTTGGCAGGCTGATCTATGAAGCAGTTAAAGAGCATGATTATCCGATTTTACAGGGGACCTTCTTGATACTTGCCGTAACCGTCGTCGTGGTGAACATTTTGACAGACATTGTCTATTCGTACTTGGATCCGAAAATAACTAACAGCTAGGGGGGAAGGGGAATGGAAAATACCACTTTGGTCAAAGAAAATGTCCCTGGCTCGCTGCCCCTTTCGATCCAGCAGCCCAGAACGTCCCCTCTGCGGGAGTTCATCAAGCACTTTCGGAGGAATCGACTCGGGGTCATTGGATTATTCGGCATTTTGGCGCTGCTGCTTCTGGCGGTTTTCGCACCCGCCATTAGTGATCGTCCTACCGGGTACGGGGACGTCACCAACATGCTGCAGCCGCCAAACGCCCAGTATTGGTTTGGTACGGATTCGGTTGGCTTGAGCATTTTCGATCAGGTCATCTGGGGGACGCGCGTTTCCTTGTACGTCGGTCTGACCTCTGCTGTGATCTCGATCCTGATCGGAGTACCGATCGGCCTGTTATCCGGCTACTACGGGGGGAGAGTGTCGCACATCGGCATGGCGATTACGGACATTTTTCTGACGCTGCCTGTGCTTCCGCTCATGATCATTATGGCGGCCGTTCTGGGTACGGGCATCAGTAATATCGCGATTATCATCGGCCTATTCAGCTGGCCGCAGATTGCGCGGGTGACCCGTGCGGAAACGCTGGCGATTCGTGAAAAGCAATACATCGAAGCTGCGAGAGCGATTGGAACAAAAGAGTCCAAAATCATCTTCCGCCACGTTCTGTTAAATGCCTTTCCTCCGATCCTCGTCAACATGACGATCATCATGGGAACGTCCGTGTTATCCGAGGCAGGCTTGAGCTTTCTCGGTCTGGGCGACCCTATGAGCTGGAGCTGGGGGACTATTTTGCAAAATGCGCATTCTACCGGTGTCATTATCCATGCGTGGTGGCTGGCGTTGTTTCCGAGCATCGCTATCGTCGTTCTGGTGCTGTCCTTCAACTTCCTCGGTATCGGCATCAATGAAGCACTGAATCCGCGCTTGAGAAAAAGATAATTTTCCAGGAGGGACGTAAAATGCTGACCAGGATTCCGAAAGAAGTTTATGCCGAGAGGATTGCCCGCATACAGGAGCATTTGCGCCAGAAGTCGATCAGCGGCCTGCTCGTGACCAACACGTACAACATCTTTTACACCACAGGGCTGTTCCATTTTCCAAACGAACGGCCTGTTGCCTTGTTTGTCCCGGCAGCTGGCGAATCGATTTTGTTTGTTCCGGTGATGGAGCTGCAAGAGGCGAAACATCAGACGATCTTCCGGGACATTCGCGACTATTTCGAATACCCGGGAGTCGTTCACCCGATTGACTGGATGGTGGGCAGCATCAAGCAAACCTATCCGAAGCTGTCACAAGTGAGCATCGATGGCGGCAGCCGCGAGCTCTTCTATCGCGTGCGCGAATTGTTTGCGCCTACCTCTTTGTCCGTCGATCCGCTTATCCACGAAATGCGGCTGACGAAGGATGCGCATGAAGTCGAATTGCTCCGTGCTGCCGGGCAGTACTCCGACTATATCGTCAAGCGGGGAACAGAGGTAGCTGCACCAGGCATGTCTGAGCTGGAGATGCTGCTAACCATTTCGGGAGATACCCTGAACAAAATGATTGAAGATTTGGGCGATGTCGTGTACGTCCCCGGTGGACCTGCAGGCGGACTGGTTCCCAGTGGCCTTCGTACTGCGATGCCGCATGCGCTGCCGAGTGCGAAGCGTATGGAAAAAGGAGAGACGTTAATCCTCAGCTGCGGCGCAAATATAGGCGGCTACCGGGCAGAATGTGAACGCACGTGCTTCATCGGAGACGTGAGTGCTGAGCAGGCAAAAGTACTCGAGGTGATGGCGACCGCACAGCAGATGGCGATCGAGGCCATGCGTCCGGGAAATAAGTGCTCGGATATCGACGCGATCGCACTGGATTATATTCGAAAAGCCGGCTACGGTCAGTACCTGCTGCACCGGACAGGGCATGGAAAGGGCCTAGAGGAGCACGAAGCTCCTTGGATCGAGGTGGGCGACCATACCGTGCTGCGACCAGGCATGGTCTTGTCCAGCGAGCCTGGCATTTACATCGAAGGCTTCTCCGGATTCCGCCATTCCGATACGATCATCGTCACGGACGACGAACCGCTTGTCGTCACGCAATTTCCGAAGTCCTTGGATCAACTGATTATCAACGTATAGGAGGATGAGCATGTACACGACGATAAACGACTGCCGCATTTACTATGAGGTTCACGGAAAAGACGATGGCGAGACGATCTTTTTCATCCACGGTGCTCCTGGCTTGGGAGATTGTCGAGCGGATCGCAAAGCGTTTGCACCATTGGAGGAGACCCATAAGCTCGTGTTTTTGGATATGCGCGGTTCAGGTCGGTCGGAAGAGAAGCCTCCTTATACGCATGAGCAATGGGCATCTGACATCGATGAATTGCGCAAACAGCTGAATGTGGACAAAATCGTGATCCATGGCGGCTCCTATGGCGGTTACATGGCTTTGGAATACGTTACCCGGTATCCGCAGCATGTCTCTCATGTCATGCTACGTGATACGAAGCCAGGCTCCGATCGCCAGGATGTAGCGACAAAACGCGCACTGGAAGCCGATCTGCCAGGGCTGACCGAGGATGAGCTGGTCCGGATGTTCGCGGGCGAAATGCGCTCCAACGAAGAGCTGAAATCAGTCTTTTTTGCCCTCCAGCCCTTGTATACGGTGGAATACGATCCCGTGGTCGCAAAGGAGAAAATCGATAGCATCTACTATCACTATGAGACGCATAATTTTGCCTTCAGCGTGAACCAGCCGACCTTCAACCTCCGCGACAAGCTGCCAGCGATTGACGTGCCCGTTCTCGTATCGGTAGGGCGACACGATTGGATTACTCCGGTGGATGCGTCAGAGGAAATCGCGAGCCTCATCCCGCGATCCGAGCTGGTTATCTACGAAAATAGCGGACACTCGCCGCACATCGAAGAAAATGAAAAGTACTTGAGCCGTGTTCGTCAATTTCTCGCAAAATAACATTCGCAATCCTAGTAAAAAGAAAACCGAGGAGGGTACTGGAATGAATCTGCAAGAGGTTCTCACCCATTTGGAAAAAAACTTCGAGGAAGATCTGGAACGTGTCCGTGAATTTCTCCGCATGCCCAGCATCAGCTACACAGGCGAAGGAATCGAAGAGACGGCAAACAAATTAAAAGAGATCATCGAGGAGCTGGGAGGAACTGCGGAAGTGGTGCCGACCAAAGGGCATCCCATCGTATTTGGAGAGTTTGACGAAGGACAGGACCATACTCTTTTGGTCTACGGGATGTACGACGTAATGCCGACGGATGAAGAGGGCTGGACCGTCGATCCGTGGGGCGCAGAAATCAAGGATCTGCCCAAGTTTGGGCCGTGCATCGTCAACCGTGGGGCAGTGAATACAAAAGGACCGCTGGGCGCTTTCTTCAATACGATCCGCGCGATCCGGGAAGTGAATGGCAGGCTTCCGGTCAATTTGATCTTTGCTGTTGAAGGGGAAGAGGAAATGGGCAGCCGCAACTTTCCGGCCTTCCTCGAGCAGTACAAAGAGAAATTGTCCAAAGCAGAAGCTGTCCTATTCCCTTTCTTCGAGCAGGATGAAGTCGGTACACCCGGTCTGGTGCTTGGCACAAAAGGACTGCTTTACTTTGAGCTGGTTTGTCAGGGCGGAGATTGGGGAGGTCCTACCTCCCGCGGCATTCATGGCTCCTTTAACGCATGGGTGAAAAACCCTGCGTGGCGCCTCGTGCAAGCTCTCTCTACCATGGTGGACGTCGATGAAAATATTTTGATAGAAGGCCTCTTGGATGATGTGTCAGAGATTCCTGCAAAAGAAAGGGATATTCTGAAACAGCAAATCGAGGAAGGCATCTATGACGAAAACGTGTTCCTCGAAAACTATGATGTCAAACGCCTGAAATACGATGGAACCGGAATGGACGTATGGGAAAAGCTGTACAGCAGGCCTCAGCTGAACATCGACGGAATCTACTCCGGCTACACGGGTCCAGGGACGAAAACGCTGCTGCCTCATATTGCAACAGCCAAAGTCGACGTTCGCATGGTGCCTCATATGGAGCCGGATGAAGTGGTTCGCTCTATTCGCGAGCATCTGGATAAACATGGATTTGCCGACATCGAAATGAATGTCGCCAACAAATACTACTGGTCAAAAGTATCGGTAGAGGAGAATGTCGTGCAAGCCATGATCGATACGTACCGGACGATGGGCAAAGAGCCGCAAATCCAGCCTCTGAATCCAGGAAGTGCTCCCTACTATGTATTCGAGCGCTACTTGCAGATTCCTTATGTGACAGGTGGAATGGGGCACGGGGCCAGACAACACTCCAGCGACGAGTACTGCACGGTACAAGGCGTTCTCGACTTCGAGAAGTCAATGGCAATCTTCTTTGACCACTATTGCCAGAGAGTGTCGGGTAAGCAGAATCCACAAGATGCGATCTCCAAGTAACCATCAACCAGGTTCGAGAGGGAGGGGTTGCCCATGACTTTCGAGATTGACCAACTCGAAAGGACGGTGTTAAACGACATCTCTACCGAGGTGCCGAAAGCCATTCTGGAGCGATTTGTCACGCTTACCCGTGAGTCCGGGAGTGAAGATGAACGGATTGCCGCTCATTTTTTGACCCAATATTTGGAGAATTGGAACATACCGTATCGGATTCATCACCCGCGGATTTATTTAAGCGTCCCGAAAAAGGCTGCCATCATCGTCACCCACCCGGAAACGAAGGAAATCCAAGCCAAGACACCATCGTGCTCGATTTCCACAGGGGATCGCTGGATTAGTGGTGAGGTCATGTATATTCCAGCGGATGAAGACGATCTGAGCGATGCCTTTGACCCGCTTGCAACCAACAAGTATGGAGATGTCCGTGGAAAAATCGTCTTGACGGACGGATATCCAGTGTCTGGAAAAACGAAGGAATTGTGCATGGAAGGCGCGCTTGGCGTTATTTTCATCAGTCCAGGCCGCTACATACATGAGGGCACAATTGGCGTCGTCTGGGGCTCACCGGATTTGGACACCATGAACGAAGAGCCCCAGATACCCGCTTTGATGATCGGGAAGCAGGATGGGCAAGATGTAATCCGCGCATGCCAAGCAGGAAAGGTGAGCTTACAATTCCAGACGCATCTGGACAACGGCTGGTTTGCGTGTCCGCTGATCGATATATGGATCGAAGGCACCGAGGAGCCGGATAAATACGTCTTATTGCACGGTCATTTGGATTCGTGGCATCAAGGAATCGGTGACAATGGGACGGGGAATGCCGCTTTATTGGAAATGGCACGCCTCTTTCACAAGCACCGCCAAAAGCTGAAGCGCAGCATACGGATTGCGATATGGCCTGGGCATTCGACAGGCAGATATGCAGGCTCTACCTGGTTTGCCGATCAGTTCGGTCTAGATCTCGACGAAAATTGTATTGCGCA
The DNA here is from genome assembly GCF_046622605.1 of Brevibacillus centrosporus. Classification (NCBI taxonomy): domain Bacteria; kingdom Bacillati; phylum Bacillota; class Bacilli; order Caryophanales; family Paenibacillaceae; genus Brevibacillus; species Brevibacillus centrosporus. The sequence goes on from NZ_CP176856.1 coordinate 3,049,443, forward strand.
GGTCAACTGCGACTCTCCCGGCTGCCGCTGGGCGACTTCGTACGAGGACATGACCTGGATGAGTGAAGCGGAAGAGCTGTGCAAGTCCTCCATTAAGGATGCCGTCGACGAGCATTCCAAAGGCACTCGTCCGCACCGAGCAGGCGATTATTCTTTTCACAACATCGGAATTTCGTCCTTTTACATGCTTTCGTCTAGCATCCCGGCAGAAGAATTGAAAGAAAAGGGCTATTACGGGGTCGGGGGCTGCGGATCTAATATCGAGTGGCACAGCGAAGATGACCTCATGCATGTCGCTGATTTGGATATTCTCGTACGGGATATTCGGGTATATATGACGACCATACTACGTGTGGTCCAATCACCTATTCATCCATTCGCTTTTACAAAAACAGTAGAAGAGCTGATGGAGACCATCGAGGAATACCAAGCAGCAGCAGGCGATCACTTTTCGTTTGCCGCCGCGAAAGGAGAGGCCACAGCTCTGCTTCGAGAAATGCAAGAATTTTATCGGCAGCTGCCCTTCCTCTCCTTTGCCTCTGTCAGTGATCCAAGTGTGATACGAGTGAATGAAATTATCCGCCAAATCGGACGTGAGCTCGTCACGATCAACTTCTCGCGAACAGGAAAGTTCCGTCACGACCTAGCCGTTGACATGCCTCGGTTACCGGACTTGGCAGCCGTGCACCATTTGTCCAGATTGGAGCCTGGGTCACATCCGTATCGAGTGGCCCTCACACACCTTACCCGAGGTCAAAATCGTGTGGCGTGGACCTTTCAGCGCTTACGCAAGCTGCTGAAAAACGGGTAAAGGGACACGGGAAAACAGGCATAAATTCAAGGGAGGTACCCATGACAAGTATCGTGAAAGAGCATGAAAAGCTTTTGCTCGATGAAATCAGTATGGAGACACCCAAACGAATACTAGATGTATTCAGCGGCTTGATTCGAGAATCTGGGAGTGAGGATGAGCGCACAGCAGCCCACTTTCTCGCGTCGCTTTTGAAGGAATGGGGCGTGCCACATACGGTCCACTATCCTTCCATTTATTTGAGTGTTCCGAAAACAGCTTCGGTAACAGCTCTTGCTCCAGCTGCCAAATCGTTTCGGGCGAAAACGCCTTCCTTTTCCGTATCAACCAACGGAGTGCCTGTAACGGGCGAGCTCGTATACGTTCCATCCGCTCAGGCTACAGACCGCTACGATATTTTCGATGCCAAAGTAAAAGAAGAAGTGAATGACCTGGCGGGAAAAATCGTCATCAGCGAAGGCCTGGCGATGCCCGAAAAAGTCGCCACCTTCCACGACAAAGGCGTGCTGGGTGCCATCTTCATCAATCCGGGTACGAACATTCACGATGGGATCTGCACCACGATCTGGGGTTCCCCAGACTTGGACACCATCGGCAATGAGCCCAAGATCCCCGTAGTGGCTGTCAACAAATCCGACGGAGAAGCGCTAAAAACGATGTGTCAGACAGATACAACCGTGATCGAGATTACGACGAGTCTGGAAAAAGGCTGGCATGAATGCCCGCTGATCGACTTGTTTATCGAAGGCACCGAGGAGCCGGAGAAGTACATCCTTTTGCACGGCCATCTGGATTCCTGGCATATCGGGATCGGGGATAATACGACAGGCGATGCGGCTTTGATGGAAATGGCACGAATCTTCTACAAGCACCGTGACAAGCTGAAACGCAGCCTTCGCATCGCCATCTGGCCCGGACATTCGACGGGGCGTTACGCAGGGTCCACTTGGTTCGCGGACCAGTTCGCGCTGGATCTCGACGCCAATTGCATCGCGCAAGTAAACTGCGACTCTCCTGGCTGCCGGTGGGCGACCTCCTATGAAAAAATGGACTGGACGATTGAGGTAGGGGAGCATTGCAAACAAGCGATCCTCGACGCAGTCAAAGAAGAAGCAAAGGGAAAGCGTCCGAATCGCGCGGGCGACTATTCGTTCCACAACATTGGGATTACCTCCTTTTACAAGCTATCGTCCAGTATTCCGCAGGAGCAGCTGAAGGAAAAAGGGTACTATCCCGTTGGTGGCTGCGGTTCTAATATCGAGTGGCATACCGAGGATGATTTAATGCATGTGGCTGACCTCGATATTCTGCATAGAGATTTGAAGGTGTATATGACATCGATCTATCGCGTCCTGCAGGCAACGATCCTTCCCTATGATTTCCGCAAGACTGCTGACGAGTTCATGGATACGATCCAACGATATCAAGAGGCTTGCGGCGAACACTTCCGGTTTGATCAAGCGGTGGTTGCAGCAAAAGAGCTTCGTCAGTCGTTAGAGGATTTTTATCTGGAGCTGCAATTCCTGAAAACGGAGAATCTCGCCTCGCCAGCAGTGAAGGCTGCAAATGAAAGGCTTCTGCAGCTAGGGAGAACGCTGATTCCGATCAACTTTACTCGCCGTGGCAAATTCCATCACGATCCTGCGGTTCAAATTCCTGCTTTGCCTGATATCGCCCCCGCTCTGCAGCTAGCCGCACTAGATCCAGGGTCTCACCGCTACCGTGTCACGCAAACCCATCTGCTCCGTGGCCAAAATCGAGTCGTATGGGCAATGAAAGAAGCGCAAAAAATAATTGGCAAAGCGTAACAGCAGCATCTATTGCGACCGCTTCCTATCTGGATGAAATGGAGGGTCAGCTGCTGTTCACCAGCTCCGCCAAACCAAACGGGTGCTTCTGCATCCGTTTTTTTCTTTCGGTGCGTGAGGGCTTTGGAGGGACGAATGGCTATGGAACAAAATGGGAATAGATAGACCTTGGCCGGTACGCGATGGGGCGACTGGAGGCACTGGAAAAAGTACCAGCCTACGATTCTATATCTTTTGCTGCTCAACGTCCATTACTACTACATCACGTATCATCATCGCTTATGGTATCTGCATCCCCAATGGCCTCTCAACAGTGAGCTGATTTGTGTCCTGGGTGAGCTCATCGTGTTTACAAGCACAGTACTGATCTTTTTGGGGCGGTATCCAGAAGGCAAGCTATTCTCGCTAAGGTGGACAGGCCAATGGGTATGTGTGCATACATTGAATGAATGGCTGCTTTGCTTGACTGGCACATTTCGCTATAATTTTTTCCTCATCCACCTCAATTCGATTCCTATACGGTGAAGGAAACGATGAATAAAGGCAGCGACGGTCATGGCTCTCGAGTAGAGTAAATGGCTGTCCTGCTTTTTTGCATTGGTGAGTTATCAGAATCTTAGGTGATTTTGGGGTACATCAGGTATGGCTTTCCTACCCTAAATTTGCAATTGAAACAGATCATTCCCGCAAAACAGCAGGCAGATGGGCATTGTTTGCGGCTTTTTCGTTTGGCACGGGACTTGCGTATTTCACCAACCGAGGCAAGCGAATGACAAAAGGGGGTAGATGAGTGTTGGTGGGAGCCATGAAAAGGCTGCTGGATGAGATCAGCATGGAGACGCCAAAGGCAATCTTGGAGCGCTTTGGCAGCCTTGTTAGAGAATCGGGCAGTGAAGATGAAAGAATCGCCGCACAGTTTTTGTCCAGTTTGTTGGATCAGTGGGGGGTACCGTATCAAGTACATCGCCCCAATCTATTCTTAAGTGTGCCTAGAGCTGCGAAGCTGAAGCTGGTTGTACCGGAGGAAAAAGAAATTCGGGCAAAAAATCCGGCCTTCTCTGTGATCACCGGCGATGAATGGAGAGGAGGAGAAGTAGTCTATGTGCCCACTGGCTTCAAGAAGAAGTGGGACAACCAAAAAGATACATCCTTTGATCCGGCGTCTGGCAGTCTGAATGGGAAAATCGTACTGACGGAAGGGTTTCCGAGGCCGGCGAGAATCAGGGAGCTGAACGAGCAGGGAATTATCGGCGCCATCTTTATCCACCCCGGTAAGAACATACACGAGAGCATCTGCACTCCCATCTGGGGAGCACCTGATCTGGATACGCATGAAAATGTCCCGAAACTGCCTGTGTTGATGATCAATCGTCCGGATGGACAGGAGCTGATCGAGCGAATCGCCCAAGGCAAGGTGGAGGTGCAGTTCCAAACGCATTTGGATCAAGGCTGGTTCCCTTGTCCGTTACTCGACATCTTCATCGAGGGCACAGAGGAACCCGATAAGTACGTGCTGCTTCACGGGCACATGGATTCCTGGCATCAAGGCTTGGGAGATAACGCTACCGGCAATGCAGCTATGATCGAGATGGCAAGAGTCTTCTATCAAAATCGGCATCTGTTGAAACGCAGCTTGCGCATTGCCATTTGGCCAGGACATTCCACGGGACGCTATGCTGGTTCGACCTGGTTCGCAGACACCTTTGGCTTGGACCTGGATGAAAATTGCATCGCCCAGGTGAATTGTGACTCTCCGGGATGTCGCTGGGCTACTTCCTACCACGAGATGAGTTGGATGAGCGAAGTCGATTCCTTTTGTAAAACGTCTATCAAGGAAGCAATCGGCATGGACTCGATCGGTCAACGGCCGCCGCGTGCGGGTGATTATTCCTTCCATAACATCGGATTGACTGCTTTTTACATGCTTTCTTCCAGTATTCCGGACGAAGTGCTGCAGCAAAAAGGCTATTACCCAGTTGGCGGCTGTGGCTCGAATATTGAGTGGCATACCGAAGAAGACCTCATCCACATCATTGATTACGAAATCCTCCAGCGAGATGTGCAGGTCTATATGGCATCTCTGTACCGCATCGTGAATGCTACCCTGCATCCCTTCCAATTTGTGAACACCGTTGATGAATTTATCCGCACGATTCAAAGCTACCAGGATGCTGCTGGCGAGCATTTTTCATTTGAGCTTTCCCTCGGGGAGGCGAGAGAGCTCCGGGCCGCACTCGTCGATTTTTATAATCAAAGCGAGAAACTTCAAACGCGTGATATCAACGATCCAGAGGTCAAGCATGCCAACCAGATTCTGCGAGGCTTGAGTCGAACGCTAGTGCCCATCAACTTTACCCGGCGCGGCAAGTTTTGGCACGATCCTGCCATTGATATTTTGCCATTGCCTGATATCGCACCAGCCACCACCTTGCCCAAGCTTGAAGTGGGGGCGCATCTGTACAGGGTGACATTGACACATTTGATGCGCGGACAGAACCGTCTTGTCTGGACATTGCACCAAGCCAAGCGCAGCGTTCTGGCGTAATCGATTTTTTAGGGGGGAAACCGAGTGAAAAAAGCAGCCAAGTGGAAGTACGGTCTGATGGCCACAACCGTTCTCTTGGGAACTGTCCTGTCTGCTTGCACGAGCGAGACACAAACACAGCCCAAGTCCACGGATACGCCAAAAACGGAGCCAGCTGACGCGAAAAGCAGAGAGATTCGTACCCTGCAGATCCTGAGCAGGCCGCAAGCGTCCGCACCTGACGAATACGAACGAGCCAACCTGATTGCAGGGGCCATGAAAGAGCTGGGTATCAACGCAGAGATCAAGGCGATGCCGTACGAGCAGCAATCAGACATTGTCTGGTACAAACGCGACGAGTGGGATATGACGGGCTGGCAAATGGCAGCACGTCCGGAAAGGCTGGATCCGGATGAATTTGTGTATAACCTGTTCCATTCCAGCACAGCGAAAGATGGTTACAACTTCATCGGCTACAACAATCCGGAATACGACAAGATTGCGGAGCAGCAACGGATCACGGTGGATCGCGAAGAGAGAAAAAACCTGATCTTCAAAGCACAGGAGCTGATCGCAAGCGATGTCGCCTACCTATTCAACGTCCATCCCAAATTAAAATACGTCTACAACCATCAAGTGTTTGACCCGAATTCCATCGTAGAGATGGCGGGTATGGGTATCCGCAACATTTGGACGTACTTGAATGCCGCACCAATCGGCCAGCAAAAAAACATGGTCTTGAACAGCAACGACTCTGTCCAGGCGCTCAATCCTTTTTATATCAGCGGCTCCTTTGATTCGTGGGTAACAGAGCTGATCTGGGACCGTTTGATGCGGATCGACAAAGACGGTTTGCCCAAGCCTTGGGCTGCCGAATCCGTCACCTGGAAGACGGATACACAGATTGAAATTAAATTGCGCGCAAACATGAAATGGCACGACGGCAAGCCCGTAACTGCGGAAGACGTGAAATTCTCCTATGAGGCCCCTCTGACAGGAGAAGTGCCGATGTATAAGCCATTTGTGGAAATCATCGATAAGATCGATATCAAAGACCCGCTTACGCTGGAGTTTACACTGAAGCGTCCGTGGGCAGCGTTTGAAACGGCTAGCTTATCCAAACTGAATCTTGTTCCCAAGCATATTTGGGGACCGATCATCGAAGATCTGAAGAACAAGCCCGAGAATGCGGAGAGCTACCAGGAGAAGACCCCAATCGGTTCTGGACCCTTCAAATACGAGAACTGGAAATTCAAAGAAGAAGTTGTTTTGAGTGCGAATACAGAGCATTTTTCTCCTCCGAAAATCGAGAAGTGGATCATGAGAGAGATTCCCAATACCGAAGCTTCTCTCGGCATGATTGAAAATGGCGAAATCAACTTCCTCGCCGTATTCCCGGGTGATGGACAGCTGCTGCAGCAGAAAGTAGAAGCAAGCCCCAACCTCACTATGGTTACAACGACTGACCTGGGCTTCCAATTCTTCGCCATGAATCATCGCCGTCCACCGTTCAACGATGTGGCTTTCCGCCGCGCTTTGGCAGCCGCCGTTGACCGCGATATGATGGCACAAGTCGTGTACAAAGGCTTTGCCGAACCAGGTGATTCGGTCATCTCGCCAGCATTGCCGATCTGGAAAAACCCGAGCCTGCCGTATCCATCGGGTGGAGTAGAGGAAGCGAAGAAGATTTTGCAGGAAGCCGGCTATGAGTGGGATGCAGCAGGCAAGCTGCTCTATCCGGCTGGCAAAAAAGAAGAGCTCGGCAAATAAAAGCTGACTCCCTCTTCAATCTCTAGGTGCGCGGAATGCTGGGAGCGGCAAATGACCAGCGTTCCACGCCTTGGAATTCCTCAGAGAAAGGAGCGAACGCATTGGGGAACCGATCCAAGTTCATATGGAGTCGACTGGCTCAGATGGTTCTGACGCTATGGATCATCGCGACGATCCTGTTTTTCATCTTTCGGCTGATGCCTGGCAATCCGCTAGTTGCCTATATCGACCCTACCTTTACCAAAGAGCAACAAGACATTTTAATGGCGCAGTTTGGCCTGGATAAACCACTGTGGATGCAATATTTGATCTACCTGGCAAATCTGGTGCAGGGTGAGCTGGGAGATTCCTTTAAATTCCGGGCTCCCGTCATGGAAGTCATCTGGGGCGTCCTGCCCAACACGCTGTATCTCATGCTCTTTTCCTTTGTCATCGCCTACCTCGTAGGGATATTGGGCGGTGTATTGCTCGCATGGAAACGGAAAACCAGGTTCGAGACCATCGGGATTATCGCCACTCTGTTTACGAGATCAGCGCCGCAGATGTGGGTAGGAATGATCGTCCTTGTGATCTTTTCCTTTCATTTGAACTGGTTTCCCTCAGGGGGGGCTTCGGCGACAGGAGTCGTCTATGCGTCTGAGTGGGAGAAGCTTACTTCTCTCTCCTTTCTGAAGCACCTGTTTTTGCCCTCTTTAACCGCAGCCATCTATTTGATGGGCCTTCCTCTGCTCCTGATGCGGTCCAACATGCTGGACGTGATGGGGGAATCCTACGTGGAAGTTGCGAGAATGAGAGGACTTAGCGAGCAAAGGATCATGCTCAAGTACGCAGCGAGAAATGCAGCGCTGCCAGTAGTCACCGCGATGGCAGTGGGGATCGGGTACGCGCTTGGCGGCAATGTGGTCATTGAGATGGTCTTCAGCTGGCCGGGCTTGGGACGTTTGCTTGTCAATGCTGTGTCGGCAAGCGACTATGCACTGGCTCAAGGAGCCTTTATTTTGAGTGCCGCTGTCATGGTCATCATGAACTTTGTGGCAGATATCCTGTACAGCTTTTTGGATCCGCGGGTCACATTTGGCAAAGGGAGGTGAGTGGAATGAACACGGACGTAAGAATGGAACAGAGGCCTGTACAAGTCGCCTATCGAAAAGCTGGATTTCTAGTAGTCTTGGGAAAGAATCTAGCAGGAGTCTACCGTTTTTTGAAAAACGACCCGTTCAGCATGACAGGAGCAGCGATTTACCTGTTTTTTATCTTGATCGCGCTGTTTGCGCCACTCCTCGCTCCCTATGATCCGCATGAAATGATCAAGCACAACGGAAAGCTGGCATTTAACCAGCCGCCCTCTGCTGAGCACTGGCTAGGGACGACAAACATGGGCAGGGATATTTTCTCCCAGCTTGTGTATGGGGCAAAACCAGCGATGATGGTTGGTTTGACAGCCGCATTCTTCGTTGTAGTCGTAGGGACGTTGGTCGGTTTGTTCGCCGGCTACTACAAAGGCCGTGTGGACGGTGTGCTTATGCGCGTTACCGATATCGCATTCGGCATTCCTTTTGAGCCGTTCGTCATCGTTCTCGTTGCCTTTTTAGGTCCGAGCGTCTGGAATATCGTCCTCGCGATGGGGCTTCTTCTCTGGCGGGATACGGCCCGCGTCATTCGCTCCCAGGTACTCACGGTCCGCGAGCGCAGCTTTGTGGAAGCCGCGAAGATATCAGGAGCATCCGATTTACGCATTCTATTCGTGCAGGTGGCACCGAATATTCTTCCTTTGTCGTTTCTGTATGGCTCGCTTGCCATGGGCTGGGCGATCTTGACGGAGGCGGCGGTCAGCTTTCTCGGCTTTGGAGATCCGGCCATGATGAGCTGGGGCTTCATGCTAAATGACGCCTACGCTTCCCAGGCATTGAGTCGCGAGGCGTACTGGTGGATTATTCCGCCGGGCATTTTTATCATGCTGACGGTCATGGCCGGCTTCTACATCGGAAGAGGCTCGGAAGAAATCCTGTATCCTCGTTTGAAAAATCAATAGCCAAGGGGGTGAAGTCATTGTCGCTATTGGAAGTAAACGACCTGAAAATCTACTACAAAACGTCGCGGGGGATCAGCAAAGCAGTCGATGGGGTGTCATTTGCGGTCGACCAAGGAAGAAGCCTCGGACTTGTGGGAGAAAGCGGCTGTGGGAAAAGCACCTTGGTGAAAGGCATCATTCGCGTTCTCGCAGGAAACGGCGTCATCGCAGGGGGATCAGTCAACTTTGACGGGAATGACTTGACGAAAATGGCAGAATCCCACATTCGCCAGGTTCGCTGGAAGGATTTGTCGCTCATCCCACAGGCGGCCATGGACTCTCTCAATCCGGTCTATCCGGTGATTGATTCCTTCTTGGAGATTTTGATGCTCAAAGGCAAGCTTTCGCGAGCAGACGCAATCCAAAGAGCACAAGAGCTGTTTACCATGGTTGGGCTGGATACGAAACGGCTTCGATACTATCCCCATGAATTTTCTGGCGGGATGAAGCAGCGGGCAATGATTGCGCTAGCTCTGGCTTTAAGTCCCAAGCTCGTCATTGCTGATGAACCTGTTACCGCCCTGGATGTGATTGTGCAAAATCAGGTCCTGCGCGTTCTGAAAAATTTGAAAAAGGAATTGGGTCTCACGCTGGTGATGATCACGCACGATATTTCTGTCGTGGCAGAGACATGTGACGATGTAGCGGTGATGTACGCAGGGAAAATCATCGAGCTCGGACCTGTCTCGCGTGTGCTGAAGCACTCCATGCACCCATACACGATGGGACTTGCAAACGCATTCCCCAATTTGAAGAAAACGGAGAGCACTCTGATCTCGATCGAAGGCTCTCCGCCAGACTTGGTAGACCCACCCAAAGGCTGTCGATTTGCTGCCCGTTGTCCGTTTCAAATCGAGGCGTGCGCGCATGAAGAGCCATCACTCGTTTCTGTAGGTGATCGTCATTTCGCGGCATGCCATCGCTTGGACGAAATCGCTGTTCTCCAGGCAAAGGCGAAGGAGGTGGACACATGGCGGAAAATCCCATCATAGAGGTGCGCGGTCTCTCCAAGCACTTCGAGGCCAGACAGCATTTGTTCCGGAAAAGCAGCACGGGAGCTGGCGTCCTGAAAGCCGTTGACGACGTGAGCTTTCGCATTCCGAAAGGTCACTCTCTCGGAATTGCTGGCGAGAGTGGCTGCGGAAAGACGACGACCGCCAAAATGCTGCTGAAGCTGTATGAACCTACCTCTGGTTCCTTTTTGTTCAACGGCAAAGACATCACACATTTGAGAGCAAAAGAAGAGCTCAAACAGTTTCGCAAGCAAGCCCAGCTCATGTTTCAAAATCCGTTTGAGGCACTGAACCCTCGCTTCACCATTTTCCGTTCACTTTTGGAGCCGCTCATTGTCCATGATATCGGTACAAAGGAAGAGAGAGCCGCCCTCATCAAGCAGGCCCTTGAGCAAGTGAATTTGATTCCGGCTGAAAACTTCTTTGAAAAGTATCCCCACCAGATGAGCGGGGGGCAGCTCCAGCGGGTCGTACTGGCACGGGCATTGATCGTAGACCCGATCTTCCTGGTGGCGGATGAGCCAGTGTCCATGCTGGATGTATCGGTACGCGCGGGCGTTCTCAACCTGATGAAAACCTTGACAGAGCGACTGCAGCTGACCACGGTCTACATCTCCCACGATCTATCGCTCATCTCCTACATGTGTGAGCAGACGGCGATCATGTACCTGGGAAAAGTCGTGGAGATCGGGGATACCATGAGCGTCTTGCAGAAACCGAAGCATCCGTATACCCAGGCCTTGCTTGCGGCAGTACCCTCTCCCGATCCCGACGAGGAGCCGGAAGAGGTTCTCATAAAAAATCATGTGCCAAGCCCGATCAATATGCCCAATGGCTGCCACTTCCAAGACAGATGTCCCTACACCGAGGCCATCTGCCGAGAAAAAACGCCAGAGCTGCGGCAATCGGAAACCGGTCAGATCGTTGCTTGCCACATGGTTACGCCCTTTTTTGATCGAAAGGCAGAAAGAGAGGAGCATGTGATATGAAAATCATGTATGTCGTGCCAGGCCCCATGGATCAGGCAGAAGCCGCCCGCAGAGGTGACCTGCTGAAGCTGTGGGCAGCACCTGGGACAAACGTGGAAATCGTCACGGTGCAAGAAGGTCCAGCTTCCATCGAATCGATGTATGAAGAATACCTGTCGATTCCGCCTGTAGCGAAGATCATGTATCAGCTGGAACAGGAAGGCTATGATGCGGCAATACTCGGTTGTGCAGGTGACCCAGGCTTGGACGCGTTTCGAGAAATTACCACCAGCATGCTAGTCGTCGGTCCCGCTGCAAGCAGTTTTCATGCAGCAGCCATGCTTGGCCATCAATTTACCTTGCTCACCGTGGCAGACAGCATGATTGGTTCGAGCCATGAGCTGGTCGCAAAGTCTGGACTGACTGACAAGCTGGCTTCGGTACGAGCCGTTAACATACCTGTCCTGGAGCTGGCGACGAATCGGGAGGAAACGCTGGAAAAGCTTGTTCGCATCGGACGCGAAGCCATCGAGTTAGATCGCGCGGACGTACTGGTTCTCGGCTGCATGTCCATGGGCTTTTTGAATGTAGCGGAAGAGATGCAGGATGCACTTGGTATTCCAGTCGTCAACCCGGCGAAAATTGCTTTGAAAATGACAGAAGCCCTCGTGTCGATCGAGCTCGTCCATTCCAAGAAGGCTTATTCCCTACCACCCAAGCTTGCCAGTGGAAAAGTGAAATCACTCGACGAGCTGCTAGTAAGCCGTTCCTAATTTCGGTGATGGAAAAGGCTATGAAAATCGCATACGTCGTCCCAGGACCTATGAAACGGGAGGAGATCAGCAGAAGACAGCTTTTGCTGCAGAAGTGGGCGAATCCCGGTGTCACTGTGGAGATCATAGACGTCGCAGTAGGACCAGCTTCGGTTGAATCCATGTACGAAGAATACTTGGGCATTCTCGAGGCAGCCAAGGTCATATATCGGCTGGATCAGGAAGACTACGCTGCGGTTGTACTCGGGTGTGCAGGTGATCCTGGGTTGGATGGGCTGCGCGAAATCACCCAAAACGTGCTGGTTGTCGGTCCCAGAGAGGCAGGCATGAACATGGCCGCCATGCTCGGCCATCGGTTTAGTGTGCTTACGGTTACGGACAGCAGAATCCCCAGAGGCCACGAACTTGCGCTGATTGCAGGACTACGCTCAAAGCTCGTTCATGTGCGTGCCTTGAATATCCCCGTCCTCGAACTGGCACAAAATCGATCGGCGGCTTTAGAAAAGCTGGTGCAGATCGGTCAAGAAGAAGTCGAGCACCACCACGCAGATTGCCTGGTTCTCGGCTGCATGTCGATGGGCTTTTTGAACGTAGCAGAGGAGATGACGGTACGGCTGGGGATACCAGTCATGAATCCGGTTAGAACTGCACTCAAGACAGCGGAAGCGCTGGTTATGTGCGGGCTGCACCATTCCAAGAATGGCTATGCTTACCCGCCGAAGCTATCTTCGGGGAAAGCAAAATCGCTGGATGACCTGCTCCACAAAAGGACTTCGCCGTAATCGTCTAGTTCTCGACTGGGAGAGGAGGGATAGGCAGATGAAGATAGCCTATGTCGGAGCTGCGCCAAAATCGGCTGAAGAAGTGGAAAGACGGGGGCGTCTTTTGCAGCAATGGGCCGCTTCTGGCACAACCATTGAAATGGCGTATGCAACAGAAGGTCCTGCTTCGATCGAGTCCATGTATGAAGAGTACATAGCAATCCCACAGTACGCGAAAAACATGGTTCGTTTGGAAAGGGAAGGCTTTGCTGCAGCGATCGTTGGTTGTGCAGGTGACCCGGGGATAGACGCCTATCGGGAGCTATGTACAAACATGCTTGTCGTGGGACCAGGAATGAGTGGCTTTCACGCAGCTGCCCTGCTTGGGCGAAAGTTTACCCTGCTGACGGTAGAAGACAGCATGATCGCGAGCAGCTACGAGCTGATTCAAAAATCAGGACTCGCAAGTAGCGTTGCATCTGTCCTTGCCGTCAATATCCCTGTTCTGGAGCTCTCCCATAACCGCACGCAGACATTGGAAAAGCTCGTTCGAATAGGCAGGGACGCCATCGAGAAGGATCGCGCAGATGTTCTGGTGCTAGGCTGCATGTCCATGGCCTTCCTGCAAGTCGCAGAAGATATGCAGAAGCAGCTCGGCATCCCCGTGATCAATCCGGCAAAAGCGGCATTAAAGCTGGCAGAATCCTTGGTCAGCTGCGGGTTGAAGCAGTCAAAAATCATGATGGGAGAGAGTTCAAATGAATACCATTTACAAAAACACGGAAAAAACGCTGCTGGACGAAATCAATTTGGATGCTTCAAAGGTTATCCTGGAAAAGTTCAGCACGCTGGTTCGCGAATCCTCCAGTGAAGATGAGCGCATAGCATTTGGTCACCTGACTCACTTTTTGGAGGAATGGGGCGTGCCGCACAAGGTGCACTATCCAGAGCTGTACTTGAGTGTGCCTGTCCACGCTGGCGTCAAAGTGACAAGCCCAGCAGTGAAGGAAATTCGGGCAAAAACGCCAGCGTTCGCCGTTTCTACAGGAGATCAATGGGTTAGCGGCGAGCTTGTTTACGTCCCATCCGGGCATGCAGCCGACATGCAGGAGGTTTTCCATTCGCAGGTCAGTGTGGATTCGAGCGACCTGAAAGGAAAGGTGGTCATCACCGAAGGTCTCGCGATGCCAGGAAAAGTAGCCTCCTTTGACAAGCTGGGGGTGCTGGGAGCGATCTTCGTCAACCCGGGGAAAAACATCCACGATGGGATTTGCACGACAATCTGGGGAGCTCCGGATCTGGACACGATCGACAATGAACCGAAAATCCCTGCACTTGCGGTCAACCGTACGGATGGAGACGATCTGATCGAGCTGTGCAAGCAAGGGAAAGTACAGGTCGAGTTCCAGACCGTCCACAAAAAAGGCTGGTTTGCCTGCCCGCTGATTGACATTTTCATCGAAGGGACAGAGGAACCGGAGAAATACGTCCTGCTCCATGGCCATTTGGATTCGTGGCATGTGGGGATCGGAGACAATACTACAGGGGACGCCGCTATGCTGGAGATGGCACGCGTGTTTTACAAGCATCGCGACAAGCTGAAGCGCAGCCTGAGGATCGCCATTTGGCCAGGTCACTCCACCGGACGCTACGCTGGCTCTACCTGGTTTGCCGACACGTATGGTCTGGATCTGGATGCCAATTGCGTGGCGCAAGTAAACTGCGACTCTCCAGGCTGCCGCTGGGCCACTTCTTACGACTACAGTGAGTGGATGAGTGAAGTAGATGAGCTGTGCAAGGGAGCTATTTTGGACACGGTCCAGCAAGGCTCAAAGGGCAGCAGACCATCCCGTGCCGGAGACTACTCGTTTAACAATATCGGAATTACCTCATTCTACATGCTGTCCTCCAGTATGCCAGAGGAATTGCTGAAGGAAAAAGGGTATTACCCCGTGGGCGGCTGCGGAGCCAACATCGAGTGGCATACCGAAGATGACCTGCTGCACGTAGCGGATCTGGACATTTTATTAAAGGACATCAAAATCTACACAGCGTCGATCCTGCGCGTCGTCAATGCGTCTGTGCTGCCGTACAACTTCCGGAATACGGTAGATGAATTTGCCCAGACGATTCAAACGTATCAAGAAGCAGCAGGAGCCCACTTCAGCTTTGAAACGGCACTGACAGAGGCCCGTCAACTGCGTGAAGAATTGGAGGCGTATTATCAGGCGATCGAAGGCTTGCAGGATGGCGAAGTGACAGACCCGCAGGTCAAAAAAGTGAATGAGCAGCTCCAGGAGCTCGGACGCAACTTGATCACCATCAACTTCTCGCGCCGCGGCAAGTTCCGCCATGACCCGGCTCTCGACGTTCCCAAGCTGCCGGATATCGCGCCTGCTACGACATTAAAAAATCTTGCACCAGATACCCATCTGTACAATGTGACGATCAATCATTTGCGACGCGGCCAAAATCGCGTGGCGTGGGCATTGAGAGAAGCGAAACGAATTATTCGCAGCTAAGACCTGAAACCATGGAGAAGAACGAGCAGAGGTCCGAGAGCAACTTGATCGGGCCTCTGTTTTTTTGCATGCCAGTCTTGCCTTGGAATTTCAAGAAGAGTTCATACTTCTGGGGGTATTAGTATTTACAAATGTAATAGATTCAGAATATGATGAAAACGAAGTACGACAGCAAACAGGAACGACATCTTTGAAATATCAAGGGCTGGCAAAGCACTGAGGAGGGTCATAAAGTAAAAAAGGGGAGCAGCTGCCCCAATGAACCGGGTTTGAAACGGGCAAAATTGGGATATCCTGCAAGTGCGGTCTTTGATCGCCAACGAGTCGCTGATCAATCGTAAGACAGTAAGATGATGAATGGGAGACGAGATTTCGGTTTCACTTATATTGCATTTACACCAAGTAATAGTTTGTAGCCACTCTATACTACTTCTTGAGGTGATTTTTATGCAAAATACGATAGCCAATAAGGTACCGACTACATTCTCTAGAACGAATCCATTTCCAGCGAAAGTACTTAAAAATCAAAATTTAAACGGTGCAGGCTCCAAAAAAGAAACGAGACATATTGAGTTATCCTTGAAGGGATCTGACCTTTCCTATGTCCCAGGCGATTGCCTAGGAATCTATCCTCAAAATGATCCAGAGCTGGTCGCTTCCTTGCTTGAAGAGATGAAGTGGGATCCAGAGACGGCTGTTACCATCAGCAAGCTGGGAGAGACCCTTCCATTGCGGGACGCCCTCACCACTCACTTTGAAATTACACTTCTGACCAAAAAAATGATCCAGCAAGCTGCTGAATTCACAGACAACGAAGAGCTGAAACAACTTTCATCCGAAGATCACATAAATGAACTGAAAGAGTACATCAATGGCCGCGATTTGCTTGACATGCTTCGTGATTTTGGACCGTGGAAGGCTTCTGTGCAAGAGATCGTTTCTTTATTAAGAAAAATGCCACCACGTCTTTATTCCATTGCAAGCAGCCTGACTGCCTACCCAGAGGAAGTACATTTGACCATCGGCGCTGTTCGTTATACGGCGCACGGGCGTGAACGAAAAGGGGTTTGCTCTGTGCAATGCGCGGAACGCTTGCCAGAAGGAGAAACACTCCCTGTCTTTATCCAGGTGAATAAGCACTTTAATCTGCCCGACTCTCCAGAGAAAGATATTATCATGGTGGGTCCAGGAACAGGTATCGCACCATTTCGTTCCTTTATCCAAGAACGCAGTGTGACGGAAGCCACAGGCAAATCGTGGCTGTTCTTTGGAGACCAGCACTCTGCGACTGATTTCCTTTACCAGGACGAATTCGAAGCCTATCTGAAAGAGGGGGGACTAACCCGTCTGGATACGGCATTCTCTCGGGATTCTGAGCAAAAAGTATACGTTCAACATAAAATGCTTGAAAACAGTAAAGAGCTGTTTGCGTGGCTGGAAAACGGCGCATATTTCTATGTCTGCGGAGACAAGCAAAATATGGCGAAAGACGTGCATAGTGCGCTGATCGATGTCATTGAAAAAGAAGGAAAAATGACTCGCGAAAACGCAGAAGCGTATCTGAGCGCCATGCAAGAGCAAGGCCGTTACCAGCGGGACGTTTATTAATAAGAACAGACTGCCTGAAATAGATCTTCCTACAAATGAATGGAAACCGGAATCCCGCCTCTACGATTTGGCGGGATTTTTCATTTCTCAGCGGAAATAGATTTGCAGGGAGGAGTCGAGGCTTCGAGGAATAGGATGATTTTTCCAATAACAGGACAGATCTGTGGTAAAATCACTTTGAGTCTTTTTTGCCGATTCACAAAAGTAAAAGAATGGGGAAATCACATGAACAGAAACATATCCTTGATTCGTTCAGCGAAGCTGGCCGCTGTCGATTATGCATACGCGAGTGTTGTGCCTGCGGGAATGGATGTCATCTTTTTGGCTGGCGCCTGCCCGCTCGATCAAGACGGGAACGTCCCTTACCCCACAGATTACGCCAAGCAATCGGAGCTTTGTATGGACAATCTGAAAGAAGCCCTGCAGGCAAGCGGTGCCACCCTGACGGATGTTGTCTACACGAGAGTGCTTGTCGCGTCACAGAACCAGGAGGATTTAGTAACAGCTTGGCGCGCAATCCGTACGCAATTTGGCGATCATGATGTTCCAAGCACCTTGTCTGGAGTAACTGTACTTGGATATACGAACCAATTAGTAGAGATTGAAGCGGTGGCTGCCATAGCGCACCAAGAACCCGCCCATTATGCGACAGATCTGGTCAAGCGAGTTCTTTTCAGTGGTGATGAATAGTCTTAGGCTGAATAATAAAGTAGTAGACTGGGATTTGCCTTTCTTTCTGAACTTTTTTTGATAGCTGTTGAAAACCAAATCCCTAATGTGATGTTTTTTGTTCCTAGACCATACAAAAATAATCATACGCCTGTGCTTGCAACAAAAGAGATAAGATCCTGATACAACATTGGGAAATATGATTTAGACCTCGTTCTTTTTAATTATCACATACTACAAATTAGGCCAAAGGAAATTAAAAGGGTTATAAACTCCCTAACATATCTTCCGGGGAAAGAGATTAATCTAATGTCCAAATCCACTTTGCTTAATGATTATATAGACACTTGGAATCATTGGAGATTGAAAAGGCTACTTAATACTAAAGCCTTTTCTAAGTATCTGGCCGTTTCAGGAAACAGAGATATACTGTTATACTTGGCGTATCAAGCCGATAGGTTTAAAGATATCGAAGATGATGAGGAGTATAATTTTAGACATTCTCATGCGGATACCATTGGAACTTCTGTAGATAACGGAATGGATTTTTATTATTACTATGAAAATTCGCTTAAATAAGTAGTGTTTTCTCGGTTTCGATAGTGGCGTAAACACGAAAAGAGGCTGCTGGTGTTAATACCGGCAGCCTTTGCTTAACTAGCGGGCAAGATAACTTAGTTCTAAAGCGCCCTAATGAACTTGGACACTAAGAGTGTATCTAGTTTACACTACTAGTGACAGAGGTTGATAACTGATGAAACGAACAAGACATTCGAATGATTTTAAATTACAAATTGTAAAGGAAGCATTAGAAAGCGGAAATAAAGCAGCAGTAGCAAGGCGTTATGAGATTGCCACCAATATGCTGCATCGATGGGTAAAGGATTATGAGTCAGGGAAGTTGGGTGAAGTTTCCCAGGGGTACGCTGTAACACTCGTGCTGCCTTTGGTGAAAATCCCACGTTCGACTTACTATTACTCAAAAGTGAAAAAGTCATCGAGAAAACAGCCAGTGAGGGGCGACCAGCACCAGGCTATTCGTATCAAACGAATGGAACGAAAGTGTCGGATGAACAGATTCAAGAATTGAGCTTGCCATTCTACGCCCACACGTCAGAAACGTGTTGTGTATCCGCGAGAACTGGCTCGTAATCGAACGATTACTGACTCAAACCAGCTCTTCGAAACAGATATAAAGTACGGATTTATAGTAGGCGAGGAGCGATTCTTCTTTATTCAATCTTTCATAGACGTATATGACCGCTCGATTATTGCCTTTCACATCGGACTGAGCTGCGAAGCAAAGGATGAACGAATTCCACCAAAAACGCCAAATATGAACGTTCACATCGAGTCATTTCATCGGCTTCCCCAGGATGAGTGTTTGTCACGATATGAGTTTCAGACGTATGGAGAAGCCTACCAGGCAGTTACAGAGTACGTTCGGTATTACAATGAGCGACGAATCCATTCTAGCATTCAGACCTTTCTCCATATGCGTTTTACGAAAAAAACAAAAAAAAGCTTATCTCGATAAAAGCTGTTTGTCTATGAGTACAATTCGGAGGAAAACAAAGATTAAGGGAGTATGTGTCCAAAATCAGGGGGTTAATCCGTTATCCCCCTCATTAGTATCAATAAAGAAACTATCTTACAAAAAAGTGTGTACTTGCCGGAAAGTATACAACGTCTTATTATAACTGTCTACTGTACATTGAAATAATGCCGCATGACGAGGGAGTACATGGGGAATAATCGATACATGTGCAAAATTACAGATCGCTAGGGTAACACGTTCGATTCCAGATATTCCGATACCTCTTCATAGGACAATCGTGAAGGGGACGGAGACTGGAGATGCTGAAGATGAGTCAGGTGGAAACGATAAAAGATTTACAGGCGCAAGGGCTGGGGCAGGTGGCTATAGCTGAACGTCTGAACATCTCATGAAAGACAGTGAGCAAGTATATAGGCTATGAGAAAGGAAATGTCGAGACAAGGTCGGCAACATGAGACGCAATTTGTTCTTTTCTTTGCCCACTTCGCCGCCCTGTTCGAACAGGATAAGAAGACGTTCCTCTACTTGCCGAAAACAACGTTTGCCGCTTGCCTATACACCCGCATGGAACTATAGCAATACCAGCAGAAGTTAAAAGGAGAAATCAACTTGACAACAAGTACCCATCAAAAGTTTTCGCGTCTTTTCACTGACATTCGGATTGGTCATTTGACATTAAAAAATCGTATCGGCTTAGCTCCGATGACCAGAGTAAGCGCTACTGAAGATGGCCAAGCAACCCAAATCATGATTGACTATTATAAAAGCTATGCACAGGGTGGTTTTGGATTCTTGATCACGGAAGGTGCCTATCCCGATGAGACGTATAGCCAAGGGTATTTGAATCAGTCAGGAATAGCAAATGAGAAGCATATCGCTGCATGGAGAAAGATAACTGAGGCGGTACATCAATCCGGATCCAAAATCATCGTCCAATTGATGCACGCAGGAGCCCAATCACAAGGAAATCGTTACAAGAGTGAGATCATCGCGCCCTCTCACGTACGAGCAAAAGGTGAACAGCTTCCGTTCTATGTCGGGGAAGGGCCTTATAAAAACCCAAAACCAATGACGAAAGCGGACATCCAAGAGGTCGTTCGCAGTTTTGCAGAAGCTGCCAAGCGAGCAAAAGCAGCAGGGTTCGATGGAGTAGAAATCCACGGTGCCAACGGCTACTTGCTTGACGAGTACCTGACGGATTATATGAATCAAAGAACGGATGAATACGGAGGCTCAACAGAGAACCGGGTCCGTATTCTTATCGAGGTTGCTAACGCTGTGCGTGAAGCGGTTGGGACCGATTTTGTCGTAGGAATCCGTATCTCGCAAGGGAAGGTCAGTGATTACCATCATAAATGGGCCGGAGCCGAAAAGGATGCTGAAATCATTTTTTCAAGCTTGAGCAGAGTAGGATTGGATTATATCCATGTAACCGAATATGATGCGACACAACCGGCATTTGAAGGAACCGAACATACGCTGGCGGCATTGGCCAAAAAATTCAGTAATGTTCCGGTAATTGCGAATGGCAATCTCGAAGATCCTGAGAAAGCGGAGCAGCTCTTGATACGCGGTGAGGCTGATCTTATCACCTTGGGTAAAGGAGCGCTTGCTAATCATGACTGGCCCAAGCGAATCGCGGCAGGGCAGCCTCTGCGGGAATTTAACCCGGAAATTTTGGGGCCTAAAGCCAACATAAAGGATCAAGAATTGATCATAAGCGGCTAAGTCGGGAGTCGAATCTTCAATATCGTCACTGAAATGAGGAAGATGACATGTCTGAAAATAAAACAAACAAGCGTCTGAGCGACGTCCCATTCTCTGTTCTCGATCTGTCCCCGATTGTCGCGGGCGGCAGTCCAGCCGAGTCTTTGCGCAACACGCTTGATCTTGCCCAGCATGCAGAGAAGTGGAGCTACAACCGGTACTGGCTGGCGGAGCACCACAATATGCCTTTTATTGCGAGCTCCGCTACTTCGGTAGTGATCTCCCATGTGGCAGCCGGCACGTCTAGAATCCGAGTGGGTTCAGGCGGTATCATGCTACCCAATCATTCGCCCCTGGTGATCGCGGAGCAGTTCGGAACGCTGGAATCCTTGTTCCCGGGACGCATTGATCTCGGTCTCGGACGAGCACCCGGTACGGATCAGCGAACCGCACGCGCACTGCGCCGCGACAGTAGGAATGACGGAGAAGATTTCCCGGATCAGTTGGATGAGCTGCGGGCCTACTTCGACCCGTCTTTATCATCAGTCCCTAATCATGTGAGGGCTATTCCTGGAGAGGGCTTGCCTATTCCTATATGGCTGCTTGGCTCGAGCGGGTTCAGCGCGCAGCTAGCTGGTCAGCTAGGTCTGCCATTCGCCTATGCCAGCCACTTTTCGCCTGCCAACACCGTGCCGGCGATACAATTATATCAGCGTTCCTTCCAGCCATCGAAAGTACTGGAGAAACCTTATGCGATGGTCGGTGTCAACGTCATTGCAGCGGATACGGATGACGAAGCGAAACGTCTGGGAACGACTTTGCAGCAGCAATTTTTAAACCTGATCCGGGGCAATGAAGTGCCTCTGCAGCCGCCGGTGGATACCATGGATGGTCTTTGGAGCGAATACGAAAAGCGAGCCTTGGAGCAGCAGCTCGGTTCATCCATATTCGGCAGTCCGGATACTGTGAAGCAAAAGCTGCAATTCTTTCTGGACGATACCCAGGCTGATGAAGTTATGGTCATCGCCCAAATGTTCGACCACAAGGCGCGCCTGCACTCCTACGAAATCGTTGCAGATATCGTCAAAGCGTAGGGTGCAAGAGAGACTGAAGTTTCAATGCAACAATAATCACCAAAACATGGGACTGCCGCGGCAGTCTCTTTGCACTTTTCGCCGCTATGACCGTTAAGGTGAACCGTATCATAACGAACGGAAAAGTTGTTAAAATAAAACCAGCTAATATCTTGTCAATAATGATCTCTAAATTCATTAAAACTCGATGATCTACTAAAGATGCGCATGCCAAATATCCTTCCACCGAAAAAGCAAGAAAACGGCAGAAGGTGCACCGCATTACGACTGTCGGACCAACAATAAATCGGTAGCTTTGGTAGTGGCAGAGATTCTCCTTCTTTTTCGGATACAAGTGGAGTCAAGCTCACTAATGTCAGCCGACACTCTCATCATGACAAGCGAAAGGGAGGCCCTTAAGGAGCCTCCCTTTTGCTTCTGCTTCCTAGTATTACGGGTTGGTCGTTAAAATGATGACGTTCTTCAGCACTACAGCGCGGCGACAGCAGGTGCGCGGCAGTGCAAGCTGGGAGACGTCTTCGGGGATCCCCCTATTTAAGAACGTTCGTACTGGCTGCGTTCTTTTGTTTTGCCGCTTCCACAACTTGCGGGGTTCCCGTAAAAATATTTTATTATCCAGGCACTTGAACCACATTCAGTCATATATAGGTGATAGCAGTTCGAAACTATTGAGGAGGATTTTATACAAGTGATGTTACCGAGTGAAAAGTATTTCGGTAAGTTTGAGGCGGTTTTTTTATTTTACGGAGCCATGCCTACAGGCGTTACTGTTTCTGAAACCGGACGTATTTTTATTTGCTTTCCGAAATGGGGAGACGACGTTAAATTTACGGTGGCTGAAATCGTTCACGATACATTACAGCCTTATCCTAGTTTAGACGCTAATGTGGTAAGCCCATCGAATATCACAAAGTCCTTCATTAGTGTCCAAAGTGTCGTTGCTGATGGAAATGGAACACTTTGGGTACTGGATACAGGAGCTCCTAATTTCTCAGAACCTATCAAAGGGGGGGCGAAGTTAGTCGCTGTAGATTTACATTCAAATACAATAAGAAGTGTATATACATTTACGGAAGATGTTGTCCTGCCAACCACTTATCTGAATGATGTGCGATTTGATTTTCGTGTTGGTAAAGCAGGTTATGCTTATATAACGGATTCGTCTTCCCGAGGACCAGGAGCCATTATTGTCGTTGATTTAGAAACGGGTTATGCTTGGAGACGGTTAAACGGGGCAAATTCAACTTCGCCCGATCTCTTTTTCTTACCGAAAGTTGAAGGTAAAATCCTGATGAATCGAAACAAAGACGGATCTACTTCACCCTTTCGATTGGCATCCGATGGTATAGCGATTTCCCCGGACGGCAAGATGTTGTATTTCTGTCCTCTCTCCAGTCGTCATCTGTACTCGATTTCAACGGAAGCCCTTAGAGACCGAAGGATACCGGATATGAATTTACAGCATCACGTGAAGTATTGGGGAGAAAAAGGTGCTTCAGATGGAATGATCACCGATGCAAAAGGAAACGTTTACGCTGGAGACTATGAAAACAATAGTATTCGAAAGATATTGCCGAATGGAATAATGGAAACCATCGCACATGATCCGAGAATTTTATGGCCGGATACTTTTTCTATAGGTCCAGATCAATACTTATATTTCATCGTGAACCAATTACATCGGCAGGCAAGATTTCATTATGGAAATGACCTGCGGCAAAAGCCTTATAGTTTACTCCGTATGAAAATAGGCGAACCACCTGCTCCTACCTTTTAATAAAAAATTCACTTTACAAAGTTGACTCTATTTGCTTAGAAAATGTAATTTATGACTTTATGGAGCTTTGTTGCGCTAACAGGCAGTTTAACGTAATAAAGGTTCTGAAACAATGAAAAAGAGAGGGATGAGACAAACAAAGGACGAATTCATTTTATTTTTGCGTTCTTTAAGGAGCGACTTACAAACAAACTCAAAAGAATGGGAAAATCAATCATTTTCTGTTTATTGCTATCATGAAAAAAACAGCCGATTTGGCTGTTTTTGTTCGAAGAAGAGAGCTTTGTTTATGGAAGAAGCATATTGCTGCGAATCAGCCTGTCGGCATAGAGCGGTCCTTGTTTCGCCCAAGTTGCCCGCTCATTGGGCAGATTTCCAACGACATCGCCCTTTCGGAGAACAGCAAAGTCGTCAGCGGTCGTAAATAAATTTCGCCCAAGGGTTGCCTGCGAGAGGGGTGATGCAGGAAGCCCGAACAAATGAGCGAGAGTCGGCAATATATCAACTTGTCCGCCATGAATCGAAATTTCTTTTTCGGAAAGGGAAGGATGATAGATCAGAAACGGGACGCGTTTGTGATTTTCCTTCCACCAATTCCCTGCAAGCGGAGTTGTTGCGACTTCGTCATCGTAGTATTTGTGAATGCCTTCGTGATCCCCATAAACGACGACGACAGTGCGATCGAGCAGGTTGTTTTCGCGAAGCGAGGCAAGCAATTTCCCGATTTGGGCATCGACGTAATGTATACTTTGGAAATATCCGCCCATCCGATGCTGATCTAGCTGCGCGGGCAAGCGCATCGATCGATACTTCTCATCCAAATCAAAGGGAGCATGCGAAGACAAGGTCACCGCAAAAGAAACAAACGGCTGTGGCTGCTTGGCAAGTGTTTGGGATACTTCTTGCAAAAAAGCCTGGTCACTAATCCCCATGCCGATCCGTTCTGACTCGCCAATATCAAGCGAATCGATACGGGTGTCATAGCCAAGAGACTGATGGGCTGTTTTCCAGTTCCAATACGCTCCTTTGTCAGGATGCATGGAAATACTTGAATAGCCGCTCTCTTCAAACCATTTCGGTAGCGATGGATAGCGGTGCATCGGAAAGCGAACAAATACACTGCTTTTTCTCAGAGGATACACGCCCGTATTCGCAGTAAATTCCGCATCCGAAGTGGTTCCTTCTCCCACTTGTTCGTAGAAGCGAGAGAACCAATAGCTATGTTGTTTCATTTCGTTTAAAGTGGGGGTGATGGCTTGTCCTTCTACCGACTGTCCCCACACAAACGCTTCCAAGGATTCTACTTGTAGAAGAAGCAAATTGTACCCACGAAACTGCCCGAACGGCTCACGCGAAGCTTCTTCCAAGTTCGTTTCTTTTTGTGCGTACCAGTCCTTGATTTTCTCTTTCTCGCTTGCGTCAAGGGCAAGCGTTTCTCCTTCTTTCGCCGTTTCGATCGCATCTAGTATGTGATAGCCGATCGGACTGAGATTGTAGGCGGTACCCTCTGAGTCGATCGTGGAATACAGCGCCCAAGAATCGCGAAGCGGGGTATAGGCCTTCAGCGCAGGGATCGCACTTGTGCATAAGAGGCAAACGATCAGCCAGCAGGAAAACGCCCTCCATGAACGCACCTCCTCTTGAAACCAAGTCGGACGCATCCACAAGTGGATCGGGATGATCATTACATCGAAGATCAGCAACAAGTCCCAAGGGCGCGCCATGGAACGAATGGAACCGCCGAGGTCTTGCAGGTTCCCTGATTGCTGCAACACATGCAAAGACGGCAAGGTTTCAAACCCACGAAAATACCACAAATCACTGACGACGATGGCCGATAATATCGCAAGAAGTCCCCAGCCTATCCACGCTTTTGCGCGCCCGCGAAACAGGAAAAGCAGACAGAGAAACAAGCCCAAAAATCCGATGTAAAAGGGAAATCGCCAAAGGATCATGACAAAACTCAAGAAAAATCGGGATGTGTCATGACTCTCATCCAGGAGAAATCCGTAAAACAGGACACATTTCATCCAAGCTAGCACAAAAAACAGGACGAAGGCACTACGCTTACCGTTCATTCTCTCGTATCTACCTTCTCTCTTTTTTCTCATCTTCTTAGCATACGAATGCCCATTTAGACGCGCAACAACTAATTGTTAAATGCCCCCCCAAATGCCATTAGAAGCCGCGATTGAATATGCAAAATTGCATCCTCTTTTGACTGGAAAACAGGGTGTCAACCATCTCCACCCGGTAAGTTACTGTTTCTAACAGTGCTTGAGATAAAGCAGAGGTTGCTGATGGTATTTATTTAACAAAGGACACGTTCAATAAAAAACAATATCATACTAATAGTTTGCATTGGGGATGGCATTGTGTCGATGAAATATACAAAGCGTTTTGGACGCCCACGGAAGCATTTGTTTTTTGGAGATGGTTACACAAGGTTAGGATGGAACCCAAGTCTGTCTATGGAAGTTTGGTTAGTTCAATATACATTGTCATTTTTGAAAACCTATTACTTTAATGAATATGAGCACTCCGTTGGTCAGTCTGAAACTATTTTCAATTACCTGGTAATTTAGAAGACCGGAACCCCTGTACCATAAGGGGTTCCGGTCTAAAACTCTATTATCACTGAACAGAAGGAACAATTATCCGTTTACCTTCTGGAACTGAACCATGAAATCGCTCAGTGCTTTGCACGTTTCATACGGTACTGCATTGTACGTCGATGCACGGCATCCGCCAACCGAGCGGTGACCGTTCAGCCCGACGAAACCGGCTTGCTTCGCTTCTGCGAGGAAGCGTTTTTCTGCAGCTTCATCCTTCAGTGTGAACGTAATGTTCATCAGCGAGCGACTGGCTGGTTCTGCATGACCAGCGTAGAACCCGTTGCTTTGATCGATCGCGTCATAGATGAGCTTCGCTTTCGCTTCGTTTTGCTTCTCCAATGCATGGATACCGCCCAAGCCTTTTGCCCATTTAAGAACCTCGCCAAGCAAATAAATGCCGAATGTTGGAGGCGTGTTGTACAGCGAGTTATTTTTCGCATGGATGCCATATTTGAGCATCGTAGGGATGTTTTTGTTCGCTTTCTCAAGCAGGTCTTTGCGGATGATGACAACCGTCACGCCGGATGGACCGAGATTTTTTTGTGCGCCAGCATAAATCATCGCGAAATTGCTCACGTCGATTGGCTTGGACAAAATGTCACTCGACATGTCCGCAATCAAAGGAACGTCGCCTGTGTTCGGGAACTGCTTCCATTGTGTACCAAAAATCGTGTTGTTAGAAGTCAAATGTACGTATGCATCGGTTGCATGGTATTTCAATTCATCAATGGAAGGAACGGAACGGTAGTTGCCTGCTTTCGTGCTAGCAACCTCATACACGTCACCGAACAGTTTGCTTTCCTCGAACGCTTTCTCTGCCCATGCCCCAGTCATGATGTAGCCTGCTTTTTGACCAGACTGCAAAAAGTTCATCGGAATCATCGAGAATTGCAGGCTTCCTCCGCCTTGGACGAACAATACTTCATAATTTTCAGGAATGGACAACAAGTCACGCAGGTTACTGATCGCTTCATTATGAACGACTTCATATGCTGCGCTACGATGACTCAGCTCCATCACGGACATGCCTGTTGCACGGAAATCGATCAGCTCTTGTTGAGCCAATTCCAGCACTGGCAATGGGAGAGCAGATGGTCCAGCATTAAAATTGTACGCGCGGTTTACTTTTTGACTCACTTCACTCACTCCTAATGGGTATGCATTACTGGGCTTGGCTCAAAGGCATCGCCCAATTCCAAACATTTTCGTTTCTTCAAAGCAAATATTACACAAAATTCCGTTCGTTTTCCACATTTTTGCCGAGAAAGTTCGTGAACAGTGTATTGTCTGTAAAAAACCACTCTGACCCCATAGTCAAAATGGGTGCATTTTCGCGAGTTTTAG
Source organism: Brevibacillus centrosporus (assembly GCF_046622605.1). NCBI lineage: Bacteria > Bacillati > Bacillota > Bacilli > Caryophanales > Paenibacillaceae > Brevibacillus > Brevibacillus centrosporus. The sequence continues at coordinate 3,076,836 of NZ_CP176856.1, forward strand.
AAAGAGGATAAAACATTCGAGTCACATTCGGATTTGCTGAAAAACGGAACGATAAATGGAATACCTGGAAAGCAGTCAAAGTGACATTACTTCAATACCCCGTGAACATGGGAAGACGGGGGAGTTAAGCGAAACGACAGGCAACACTTCGAAAGGCATGAAGCCAACAATTCGTGTCTTTTTCACGTTGAGGAAATTTAGCGTGCTTCACCGTACAAAGGAATCATTACTCAGTAGAATATTTTTTTCGAATATTAGGGTCACTCTTGAATACTGTTTAAGGATTATAAATCATTCGTAAAATTTTCGTTACATTACGGTAAAGGAGTGCATATGGTTGTACACGGTATCCCTACAATCGGCAGGTCAGGAAGACATCCTTCGAGTGGGTACAAAAGCATTTCATTTAGCTCAATTGGTTCAAGAAAACTTCCGAGTACCACAAGGATTTATCGTTACTTCAAATGCACTCGCTCGCTTCATGATTGAGAATCATTTAAAGGAAAAAATATGGGAGGCGACTGTACCGTCAGAGATTGAGCTTGACATTGCAGCCGCCTATGAGCGACTGAAAGTGGAGACGAAAGAATCGGATCTTTCTGTTGCCGTTCGTTCTTCTTCTGCAGCAGAGGACTTGCAAGGAGCTTCTTTTGCAGGCCAATATGAAAGCATTCTAAACGTGAAAGATTTCCCTCATCTCATGGAGAGCGTGAAAATGTGTTGGAGCTCCTTGTTTTCAGACAGGGTGAAGCAATATGCCCAGCAAAAAAAGATTGCGGCTGAAAATTTTCCGATGGCGGTCTTGATTCAACGGTGCATCGAAGCGGATGTCTCAGGTGTCGTTTTCAGTATGAATCCGGTAACCCAAAACAAGGAAGAGATCGTGATTAACGCGAGCTATGGGCTGGGAGAAGCAATTGTTTCCGGCATGGTTACGCCAGATAGCTTTCGTTTCAGTAAACAGCTTGCTTACATTCACAGAGATCTGGGCAGCAAAGAAATGAAACTGGTTTATGGGCAAAAGGGCGTAAAAGAAGTAGAGACAACTAGTGAAGAGCAAGAGTGCTTTTGTCTCACAGATGAGCAACTATTGTCACTGGTAAGAGAAACGAAAAAAATGGAAGCATTCTACCAGCATCCCGTCGATGTCGAATTTGCGATCAAGGCTGACCACATCTACATCCTGCAAGTGAGACCTGTTACCACAAGAGGAGGCCAGGATTGATGACGCAACTGACAGAATTTCAAAGAGAGATCATTCTGAATGAAGAAGACAAACAGAACTATTTTTGGATACAGGATGATGTTCATTTGGCCCATGCCGTAAGCCCGTTGTTTGCGTCGTTTCAAATTCCGGCGATGACAAAAGGAACGAAAACGGCCTTTGAAAATCTCAAAATGCCACTCCGTCAATTCATGATGAAATTGGCGGATGGTCGCCTTTATCAAGCAACACTTCCTCATGAAGGAGATATGCCCTCACGGATTCGAGAGCATCAAGAGCTGGTAGGTCCCTTGTTTCCCATTCAAAAGCAAAGACTGATGGATTCCGTGGAACATATCTTCTCCCCTTTTTATCGCCAATTGGATGCATATCGAAGCCAAACGGCTACATTAGATGAAGCCAAACAAAGAGTTGAGGAACTATTTGCGTTCTACGAGAAAGCATGGCAGCTTCATTTTGAAATTGTGATGCCAAGAAGCGGACATTCGATGGCGTTGGAGGAGCTGTACACTCGACTAACCAACGAGTCGGATGCAACGGCCGTTTATGAATGTCTGTCAGGTGTGATGAACAAGACGCTGGAGACAGATCGGGAGCTATGGAAACTGGCTGTGCGGGTGAAACAGTCTGCGGTACTAGAAGGGATATTCACCGGATTTCCCACTGAAGAAATCGTATCACAGCTCGATCAACAGGAAGAAGGAAGAGCTTTTTTAACAGGCCTGCGGGCATTTCTCGATGTATACGGGTACCGTTCCCCAAACTCCCATGAATTCCTTGATGAAACTTGGATCGAAAATCCCAATCAGGTTCTATACATGATCAGCGCCTACTTGCAGAAAGAGTATGATTTTGAAAAGGAATATGCGCAAATCGTTCAAAAGCGCGAGGAGAAGTTACTTGAAACGTTAGCCAAAATGCCAGAGGGAGAAGGAAAGCAGGCGTTTATACAATTGCATCAATGGGCGCTGGAGGCCTGGGGGCTGGATGAGGACCACCACTTCTATATTGATGCGATGCTCCCCGCGAAATCTAGGCTCTTCTTGTTACGTGTAGGGGAGATGCTTGTGGACGCGAATGTAGTGGAAGCTCCTAATGATATCTTCTTTCTGTACTATGATGAGTTGCTCGACGTATTGTCAGAACCCGCTTTGGTATCTCAAACAATAGAGCGACGGAAACAGGAGCATGAGCAGAACAAACAGAAAAACGTGCCGCCCGTTTATGGAACACCACCAGAACAAGTTCCAGACGATCCCATTTTGGAGCGTGTATTTGGAATAAAGACACCAGACGTGAATGAGCAGGAGAAACATTTTTCCGGATATGCGGCTTCACAGGGGCAGTACACGGGAGTTGTAAAGGTAGTGCGAGGGCCTGAGGATTTTTCCAAAATTCAGGCTGGCGATGTACTGGTTTGTAAAACAACGACCCCGCCATGGACGGTTCTGTTTTCAGTCGTGGGAGCGGTCGTGACCGATGCGGGCGGGATCTTATCTCACGCAGGAACCGTTGCCAGAGAGTACCGTGTGCCTTCTGTAGTGGGTACAAAAGTAGCGACGAGCGTTCTTCGGGATGGAGATATCGTAACAGTAGATGGTACCAACGGAGTGGTTCACTTTGGAAAACAATAGGCACGGACTCATGCTGCTCTCCATATTGACAGGGACTTTTTTGGTCCCTGTCAATTCAACCATGATTGCTGTTGGTTTGCCTAGCATTGTTGAATCCTTGCATAGCAGCCTGACTCATGCCTCTTGGATCATTACCGTTTATTTGATCGTGATGACCGTGCTTCAGCCGATTGCCGGAAAACTTGGGGATATTTATGGCAATCGGGAGATGTTTCTTTTAGGCATGCTGCTTTTTCTACTTTCCTCCATCGCATGTCTGTTTACGATGAATTTGCTGTGGTTGATCATTTTTCGAGCCGTCCAGGCTGTCGGTGGTGCATTGGCTGCTCCGAATGCCAGCGCCATCATCAGGTATGTGACACCCAGAGAGAAAATGGGCAAGACCTTTGGAATGTTTGGTTTCTCCATGGGCATTGGCGCTGCGCTTGGCCCATTAATGGGCTCGATCTTAATCAGCTTATGGGGCTGGACGTCCATCTTCTGGATCAATGTCCCCTTTGCTTTGGTGTCGTTATGTGCATCGTTTTTTCTTTTACCAGCCATCAAAAAGGAAAAGACTGCAACGCTGGATATCTATGGATCGGTCCTTCTAGGTATCAGTCTCATATCGCTCATTCTGTTAGTGACGCATAATGAATATAGGACGATTTGGACATTGGGACTCCTATGTATGCTAATTCTTCTGTTCATCCGGCAGGAAAAGAAATGTGAGGAACCGCTCATTCAATTTCAATTATTCAAAAACCGCATGTTTACCAGTGCCAATTTTTCTATTCTGTTTAGCAATGCCATCATGTATAGTACCATCCTGGTGATGCCGATACTTTTGCAAAATGAATTCCACTTCTCCGTGGAAACGATTGGCGTGCTGCTCTTTGTATTTTCGCTGTCGATGTCTCTGTTTTCATGGGTTGGCGGGTACCTAACAGATCGTGTTGGAAAGAAAATGATAGTTCTGCTTTCCTTTCTTTTCTCAGCCGTAGCAGTGGGCGTATATGTAGGATTCTATTCCAACCATTCACTCGCAACGATCGCAATTGGCCTGGTCATCGGAGGACTAGGGGCAGGAATAGGTTCAGCATCTATGCAAACGGCTTCGCTGCAAGCTGTTTCAAAGGAGATGTCTGGGGTTGCCTCTGGTATCTTTTCCACTTTCCGCTATGTGGGCGGTATGATCGCTTCCGTTTTAGTAAGTTTGCTAATGGATTACCATCTCCTGTTCTATACCCTTTTTTTCTTCGCTTTATCAGGCATTCCCGTAGCAAGGGGATTGCATGAGCCATCGATAAAAGAGAGCAATGGATGAAGTGATAGATCTTTGCTGCTCTGTATCTTGTCTATCTGCGTGCGAGTGCCACTGAGATTCCTACATCGAGTACCCTTACTTACTGCAGGTATGACCGTAATCGTAACCGTATAACAAATACGGAGAAGTTGTTGAAGTAACGGGATCGATAACGCAAAAACAAACCACGACAAAGCTGCAGCGATGATGACCGGCAGCTTTGTTACGCTAACGGGCAGAATACTAGGGATCGATAGTATACCTAGAAACTGGAGGCTAAAAACAGATAAAATGAAAAAGCAACCGTGATAGTTGCATTTAATTTGTACTTATTCGGCTATTTCATCAAGGTCTTCGTTGTAAGCCAATATTCCCCGTTTAAAGTAATGAAGTTTTTCATCTGAGGTAGTTTCCATTAAATTTGTAATCAGCAGCTCAACGCTTTCTTTGTAACTTTGGCTATTGTACAGGGCCATAGCGAGAAACACTTTAATTGCCTGGTTCTCTGGAAATTCACTCATTCCTCTGCGTAACGTCTCAACGGCTCTTTGGTAGTGTCCCCAGTAGCGGTATGTACTCCCCAATCCCATTAGGCATCTTTCAAGATCAGGCCCAGAAAGACCCAATTCAAGAGCTCGCTCATAATATGGAATAGCTTCACGTCCAAGGCCGGAATTGTCATGGGCTATTCCGGTTTGGTAATTGATCTCTGCATCATCAGGGTAATAGGAAAGTAGTTCTAATAAGTGATTTCTAACCTCACCTAATATTGCTTGATCTTGCTTGGCTCTTCCTTCTTCACGCCGTTCAATTAATTTGCTCAATTCGTCTCTTGTCATATTTTCACATCCCAAGGTCGGATATCTTAGATGAGACTATCTTAACATAAAAATGACTCTCATTACGCTAACAGATTCGATAGTTCAATGAGGCAGTCTAAGTCTTTATTATCCATGAACAATAGCAGGAAAATAAAAAGAGCACATAAAAAGGAGCATTAGCTGTGTAGGCTAACGCTCCTTTTTATGTGCTGTCTAATCGGTTACCCTTATGGCTGAGCTGGGAGTGTACGTGCCTTCACATACTCCAGCGCCTTTTGGATCAGCTCGGCAGACTCTTTACGGCTAATCTCGCCCTTTGGATTGAAGTTTCCTTTTTCATCGAGCTTCGTGAAGCCAAGCGCGAGTGCTCGCTGAATGGCACCTTGATAGGCAATATTCAGCTCGGCCTCATCCGCTAGCTTAGCAGGAACCACGTTAATCATGGGGAGAGCGTTCTTCGATTCCATAGCGCGCATCAGCTGGAAGACGAACTCTTCTTTTGTCCACATTTTATTCGGCTCAAGATCTGCCGGTAACTCCAAGCCGTTGTTTGCAGCAATGATTAACGCATTGGCATACCAGGCGCTGTTGTTCGCGTTTTTGTAGTAATCACTGGCAAGCGGGGGCTTCACAAAACGAATCGTGTCCAAATTTAAATCAAAGGCGTTAACGATCAGTTGAATCCCCTCAGCCGTCGTAATGGTAGCTTCCGGCAGGAAAAAGTCAGCTGCCAACTCATCTTGAGTTTGCTGGTCAACCATGATGTGCATGGTATCTTTATCCACAGTAGTATTTTGATCCGTGAAGAAAGTAGCAGCGGATGCGTCATGCTGCAGGAAGCCTGCAGACAGAAGAGCGAAAGTGGAAAGTGCGAGAATGGTACGGTTCATTTTCATGGAAGTGACCACCTTTTCTTATGAGTAGTTGATTGGTTGAACGATTTCAAGGGGAGCGTGAACTTGCATCCGCTTCAAATCTACTTACTTACTAAAGCCTATACTTTAACGAAACTTAACTTAGATGTGCTGCTCTAGCGACACGTCACGAAATTCTTGTATTTGTTGACCCGATTGAAGCCATTTTGAGTACTACCTCTACCAGCAATCGTCATGATGCTTGTTAGTCTGTCCGTTTCCCCACCTCAGCTTTCGTGTTGCTAGTTACTATTCTTTAGACGGTGGTAATTCGTAAGTGTTACATGGAATTTTACTGATTTATTTTTTGTTTTTTCTTCTGCACTCGGAACACTCGTGAGCATTTTTCCCAGCTCGATTCTAGCAGCTTATTCGTAACTATTTGTTTTCCATCACCTCTGCTATGCCGATGAAGTTGGTTGCGTACATTCTGACGACAGTTATTTCATAAACGTTTCAAGAAAATATTCAAGGGATAGAAGCAAACTGTTTTTTCTAGGTTACTTTTTTTAAACCTTGTCTCTTCAAGGTGCCTACTTCAACAACAGATTTCAAGGGGGTATGATCACAAGGAAAGAAAACTACTACGATGACAGGAGGTTCACGTATGAGTGGTTCTACCATTCTGATTGCATCTGAAGATCAAAATGTTGTCCAATTGCTTACAGAAGCCCTCCTAGAAGAGGGGATTCAAGCCACTAGCTTCAAATCTGAAGAGGAAATCGTAAAAAAAGTAATGGATCCAGATATCTCACTTCTTTTACTCGATATCATGATTCAGGATGGGGATGGGCTGGAAGTCTGCAAAAAAATCAGACCCAACGTCAGCATTCCGATTTTACTATTGAGTGTGAAAAATCGAGAGCTCGATCGCATCATTGGATTGGAAGTAGGAGCAGATGATTATATCCCAAAACCATTTAGTGTAAATGAATTAGTTGCTCGTATTAAAGCTCACTTGCGTCGCGAAAATCGGTATGTATGCTTAACAAATACTATACAAACAAGTGATCTTGTCATTAATAAAGATACTTATGAGGTCTATCACGAGAACCAAAAAGTGTCCCTTACTACAAAGGAATTTGAAATTTTGTTTTATATGGTTCAAAATAAAAACCGTGTTTTAAGCCGTGAGCAGATTTATGACGCCATCTGGGGACAGTTTGGATACGGAGATTTAAATACGGTAACCGTACACATTAAGAATTTGCGATCAAAGCTCGCCCTAAAAAATCAAAGCATAAAGACGGTTTGGGGCGTTGGCTATAAATTTGTCGGTTAGTCAAATAGATCAAGACGATCAGCCTCTCATCTAGAGGCTTTTTTTGCGTGAAGGAACGGTTGATCCACTCATGGTTACATCCATGTGCCCTTGACACATAAATGTAACTACTTCTCAAACTTGCTTTTTGAAAACATAATGACAGTGCAGATAGAACACAGTTGATATCTAGCACTTAGGTAACAGGAGGAAATAGTTATATGGCAACCGTACTTTACATTACCGCACATCCACTCGATACAGAGGCATCTTACAGCCTTTCTGTCGGAAAGGAATTTGTAGAGGCTTATCGAGCTGAAAATCAAAATGATGAAGTCGTCCACCTCGATTTATATAAAACGGACCTTCCACAAATTGACGCAGACGTATTAAATGGTTGGTTCAAGCTAAGAAATGGAGAGGCTTTTGATAACCTAACCAGTGCTGAAAAAGCGAAGGTGAGTCGTCTTGGTGAGCTTGTAGACCAATTCGTTGCAGCCGACAAATATGTGTTCGTGAATCCTGTTTGGAACTTCTCTTATCCTCCAGCGATGAAAGCATACATCGACGCGATTTGCGTTGCGGGGAAAACATTTAAATATGTGGCGGATCAAGGACCAGTTGGACTGCTTGCAGGCAAAAAAGCCATCCATATTCAAGCGAGCGGGAGCATTTTATCCGAAGGCCCACTTCAAGCTAGCTTTGAAATGAGTCACCGCCACTGGGAAGTGATTATGAAGTTTTTAGGAGTGTCTAGCACTGAAGCGATTTTCGTTGAAGGAATGGGCGCTACTCCTGATCTGGCACCAGCTATCAAAGACAAGGCCATTCATAAAGCAATGGAGCTTGCTCGACAATTTTAAGATAGTGTCCTAAATCACCGAGTAGGTTAGGAATTCATGGAAGGCGAATACCGGAAGTGAATTCCTTCGGTTCTTAAGAAATTAACTAATCCATATTCCCGATCTCACAGATGATTACGTCTCAGCTTGATCCTCTCGATGATCTTATAGAAAATAAATAACAGGGGGATATAAACGTAAACAAAGTAAAGTCCGGTGACGGAAGAGAAATTGCCCAGAAAATCCACCTCTAATTGATCCTGAACCAAGATGGAGGCGACCATAAGACAGGTCATCAGTATTACGAGGGACCAACTTGGCTTGATTCTGCAAACTCGTTTGAGGATCCTTGTGCAGCACCATAAGGGGATGCAAACAGTCGGAATGATGATCATAAACCATGAGAAAATAAACAACAATTCAAATCGCTCAAGAAACTGGATTTCGATAATTTTAGCCATCTCCAAAGTCGGCCAAAGAGAGTGGATCAAGTGACCTTGACTGAAATAAAGAAGTGTAATAACCAGTAGAACCGCATATTTTAGAGTGCTAAAGAGCAAGCCCAAGTGCGCCCATTTCATGGATTCTTGAGGAGTTCTGAGAAAAGGGAAATACAGCAGCAAGGTTTCAAAGCCAAGAAAGATGATGCTCGATGACTGCGCGGATAAGAGTAAGTCAGATAAGGAATGATTGAATACCGGGAGTAGATGATGGAGCTGACCATATTCGAGCGGAAAGTAAAAGGCGGCCATAAGTAAAGTAGATAAGATGACACTAAAAAAGCAGAAGCCCGTCAGTGCCCGAAATCCTCCTGTGACTAAATAAGAGAGAATGCCAATAAAAATCAGGGATAACTCCCAGGTTTGCAGGGATGGGAATATCCAGACCTGCAGCACATGAATATAGACACGCAGGACGGTGAGAGCAGTCATAAAAAAATAGGCAATCAACAAAAGCGAAGCGGCATTTCCCATGTATTTTCCGAAGCAAAATTGATGAACCTCGATTACATCCTTCGAGGGATTCCGCAACATTTGATACATCATCCATAACACAAGATGAAGGCTGATGCCTGTAAATAGAACAGCAAGCCAAGAGTCTTGCTCAGCACCGTAAATCGCCATCCTTTGAAACTGAAGCATGCCGATCCCGGTTTGAGAGGCATGGATGAGAAAAAACACAAAAAATCCGGAAATCAAGTAATTTTCCTTTACGATTGTTTGCACTAAGAACCCACCCCTGATTGAGACAAGATCACTTCTGGCTTCACAACAAAGTGAAGGTTAGGATAGGTATCCTTTTGGAAATGTTCCTCTGTCCATTCCCGCTGTTTTCCTCTGTACAACTCTCCGAATCCTACTGGATCAACACCATTCGTCTGGAATTTCGTCAAAAGCTCTTTTATCTTGCTTTGAAGCTCCTCCTCGATTTGTTTCTTGAAACGGTTCATCTCACTCGCACTTAGCGGACTGACGGAAGCTGGATATTCCTGAAGCTGGGTATGTAGTGTAAGGGATATAACCGTTTTATCTTCCAATAAAGAAATGGAACGTTTTCCATATAAAAAGGAAAGTAAGACACGTTCATTTTTTCCTGTTGTAAATTCGTATTTTCCGGTTAGATCTCGGTCTGTCAACAGCTTGAGAAGCAATGCCTCTTTACTGTGGATTTTTACATGTAATTTATCGCCCTTAAAGATCCCTGCTCCGTCCATGGTAATTAGACCCTTTTCAGCTATATTTAAAATGGGCAAGTATACATCCTGACCTTTGCCATAATACTGGTTGAGCAACAAGTGGAAATTGGTTATCGGGGTATTTCCTTCCGTCATATTTTGCTCAACTAGATTCGCTAGGTAGTATGGCGGCTGTTTCAAAGACTGAGTTAATACTTTGCTTGCCGTTTGATTCGTAAGGATTACTTTTGCGTTGCTGCCTAGGAGGGGATCTCGCACCAGTACGCTGACAAGCTCGGATATCCCATTTTTTGCGAAGGCGTCCCCTAAAACCACCGTTCGTGTTTGACCCAGCTCAATCTGGTGCTGTGACTGGGCTGTGAAGGACGTAACCGTTCCTTGTATCGTATCTGACTGGCCGTTTAACAGGATGAGCGGGTTGCCTCTATGCGTATTTTTGTACAACGGGTAAAGGGCGATGCCACGAATGTTCTTTCCCTCGATGTCATATCCCAAGCCCTGGATGATTTTGATTTGATCAATCACTTTCAGTTTGGCACAGCCTGTCAGGACAAGAAAAAGGGATAAGGTTAGATAGGCGTATTTCATCTTCTTATCTCCTGTCCTTGAGATTTTTATTCGTTGTCGTAGCTGTTCGGATTGTCTTTTTGAGGATGGACCTTATACCTTTTCATCGAAACGGGCCGAAGAAATCCTGGGCGTAAATACGTATACTCTGTCGAAGCGCGAATGAAGCTGTCTCGAAAATCTTTATAGCGAAATGGATAGACGGGGGCAAGGTAAGGTGTGCCCAGCGACTGCAATCGGAGTAGATGCCCCAAAATGATGACAAGTCCCATTACGATGCCCAGTCCCCCCCATACGGCAGCCAGTCCGATCAAAGGGAAACGTAAAAATCGAATCGTGTTGGACATTTTATAAATCGGGGTAGTGAACGATGCGAGAGCCGACAATGAAACGAAAATGAGCAAGATGTTGCTTGTCAGAGCGGCAGCAACGGCAGCTTGTCCGATGACGATACCACCCACGATCCCCAAGGTTTGCCCTACTTTTGTCGGCAATCTGGCTCCTGCTTCTCGCAACAGCTCGATTGTAATTTCCAAGAACAATGCTTCTACGACCGGCAAAAACGGCACATCTACTCGTGATTCGATAATCGGCCCCAACAGATTTTTGGGAATGACCGAATAATGGAAGCTTAAAACGGCGACGTAAATCGGGGTTGCCATGACAGAAAAAATAACCCCAAGATAGCGAATCAGCCGAAAAAATGAGCCAAGGATCCACGGCAGGTAATAATCTTCTGGCGATATGAAAAAATCGAAGATAGTCGATGGACCAAACATCACATAGGGAGATCCGTTGCAAAAGATAGCAACTTGCCCGTTTATCAACCCGTATTTGATTCGGTCTGCGCGCTCGGACGTCATAAACTGCGGAAAAATGGAATTGGAGTTGTCTGCGATGATTTGATCGATCAGCGCACTATCAAAAATGACGTCAAAATCAAATTCGGAGAGTCGCTGACGCAAGGTATTGACATGCTCTGGATTGGCAATCCCTTCTATGTAGGCGATGGCGACCCTGGTTTTCGATAAAGAGCCCACTGTTAACTCTTCAAAAGTCAGCTTATCCGATATGATAATCCGGCGGATCAGCTTCAAATTGGTATCGATATCTTCTACAAATCCAACTTTCGGTCCGACAACGCTATATTCATTTTCAGTGTTGTTGTACTTTCTGGCGCCACTTTCCTGATCTTTTATGTTTACCAAAACACCTTCATCCAGGTAGCTGTCCAGCTGGATAAAGATATAGCCTTTCGTCAAATGTTGTGTGATTTCATCCAGGTCTGATGAGATGACTAAATCCTGGATGGGTATTAATGTGCGAAGCTCGTGGACAGTCTGTATGTTGTTTGTTGTATTTTGAAAGAAGGGGAGCAGATCGTGATGCAATTGTTCATTGCTGATCACGGATTGGTAATAGGTTAAATGGACTACATTGCACTTCGTTCGTACCTTTTTCTGAGTAAAATCATGGGACTTCGAAAGCTTTTGCAAAGAATTGAATAGCGTATCTTGCATAGGGAACCACCTGCCAGTATCTGTCCAATCATATGGTTACCAATCCAGTGCTTGGGTATTCAAGAAAAATGGCTCGATGGAGAGGACAGGTTCAAAACAAAAGCGATCACTCCCCAAACGGTAAAGGGAGTGATCGCTATGGATGGTTTACTCGTCAAAGCCTGTACTTACAGATACGTGCTTCCAAGCCTCCATATCTGCTTGGAGATGCTTGATTTTGGTGGCAACCATTTCAAGTGTATCTGCACCTAGCATGAGGCGGAGCGGTGGATTCTCTACAAAAGCAATATCAATCATGGCTTGAGCTGCCTTTTGAGGATCGCCCGGCTGCTGCTTGTTTGCTGCTGACATTTGGCTACGCATGCTGCCTACGGTCTCTTCATAATCAGCAATCACATTCTCTACGCGAGCAAGAGATTCTCCCGCAAGAAAATCCGTTCTGAAAAATCCTGGCTCTACAATCGTCACATGAATCCCCAAGGGAGCAACTTCTTGCGCGAGTGATTCTGAAAGACCTTCAACAGCAAACTTCGTTGAGCCGTAAACCCCCCAGCCGATAAAGCCAAATTGACCACCGATGGAGGAGAGGTTCAGGATGTGCCCGGAACGCTGCGCTCGCATGTAGGGCAGTACCGCACGAGTAACGTTAAGCAGTCCGAACACATTGGTTGCAAAATTTTTCTCTACTTCAGCCGCACTCGTTTCTTCGACGCCGCCCAAAATGCCGTAGCCTGCATTATTTACCAGCACATCGATTTGCCCAAATTTCTCGATAGCTGCTTTTGCTGCAGCATGGGCTTGATTTTCATCTGTAACATCAAGTGGGAGCACTAGAAGCTGTTCAGAGCTATGCTGGAGTGAATCCGTGATGGCTTCTGGCTTACGTGCAGTCGCAACGACCTTTTGACCCTGACTAAGCAGTTTTTCTACCATGAGTCGTCCAAAACCTCGAGAGGCACCAGTGATAAACCAAACTTTTTGGGTAGATGACATTATTTATACACTCCTCATTCCTAGCGAATTTATGTTAGAAGGCTGCATAAGTAGGAAAGCATTTGCAGCGAGCTATGCCTCAGGCGATCGTGCCCTTATCTAGAATTTCTCTCGCACCGAAGTTTTATAAAAGCTGGAGACGAAAAAGGAACCTCATGCGCTTCTTGTAACAATATAATTGCGTGCACATGCAATTTATTTCGTCTGAGAATATTATTTCAGCTCCCGACTTATTAAATGCAAGGCTACATCATGAGAAATGATCACTCCTTATTCAAGAGTTGAATTTTAGTTGCTTGCACATGCAACTGATGTTTATATTACGGACGATCTGTCTCCTTGTCAACTCTTTTTGAGCGTCATCTGTGGACCTCTCCGTTTGCATCTTAGAGAAAAGCATTTGAATCCAGCTAACTCAATTGATAAAATCGGGTTACCAAATAATTTGCTTGTGCACGCAATTTTAGCGAAGTAAGACTGAAAGAAGGTTTCATGATGCGAAGGGATCGAATCGAAGAGTTTTTGAAGGAATGTCTATTCTTTACAGTGAAAAAGCTGGACCGAATTCTTGATAAGCTGGCGGAGGAATCATTTCGGTCAACGGGGCTTTCCCCAACCTATGGTTTTATCATTTTGGCTGTCCATGAGAAACCGGGTATTTCTCAAAAAGAACTTGCCGAGCTCCTGCATACTGCTCCGTCTACCATTACTCGCTTTGTGGAGAAGCTGCAATTCAAAGGGCTTTTGTACAGTGAGCAGTCTGGAAAGCACTCCTTGCTATACGTAACGGAGGAGGGAGTAGCCATGCTTGTTAAGATCAACGAAGCGTGGGACGATCTCTACAGGAAGTATGCAGATATAGTAGGGGAAGACGAAGGAGACGGGCTGGCCAAGCAAATTGATGATATCGGAGATCAATTGTCAAAAATGAACAGAAATCGCTAATAACCATTCCCTCGCCAATACTTGGACACTTGGCGAGGGTTTTTATTCGGTGTAACGGAAGCCAGCTTTCAAGTGCCTTTCACGCTGCAATGAGCAGATCGTGAGGGCATTTTTTGTTTCAATAAGCTCCTGGCAATTTGCTTAGGTTACATAAATGTATCCTTGACACATAAATGTACCTACTTCTCAATTGATTGGTTTGAAAACATAATGACTATGCGGATATCGAATAACGATATTCAGTCCATATACAGAGGAGGGAGACGCAACCATGAACAACATAGTAAGACATGAAAAAAGCTGCCCCAATGCCAAAGGTATGGCTTTTGAGACAGCTGGAGGTTCACGACGTTTCTTACAGGCTTTGCCTAGTATCTTCAAGGATCAGGCTCGATCTTCGCACACGCATATGCTCTGCATGAGATCTTCCCCATTGATGTATCGAACTTAATACAGGCTCAAGCGTACGGCCGTATTCGGTGAGCGAATACTCAACTTTTGGAGGAACGACCGGGTAAACAACACGCTGGATGATATCGTGCTCCTCCAATTCACGCAATTGTGAAGTCAACATTTTCTTCGTAATGTCGGGAATCCCTTTTTGCAGTTCGCTAAACCGTTTCGTACCGTGAAACAGATGGAATAGAATGGAACACTTCCATTTCCCGACAATTACATCCAGCGCCGGATCTAGCGCACAAGCCTCCATTGTGTGCTCCATATATCGCACGCTCCTTGTTGGATTTCTAGGGGTGTTGATGACGTCAAAACTATTCACTGAAAAACCGGAAGAAACGCATCTATCTTATCATTCGAAGTCAATAAAAAATAGGGGTGTAAACAGAATGACGACACTTTCCATCATTATTCAAAGTCTGTTAATTCTCATCTTCCTTCTTGCAGGAGGCAGTAAGCTTGCGGGGGCAAAGGCTCAAGTAGAAGCTTTCAATCATCTGGGCCTGCCTCAATGGTTTCGGGTCATTACCGGTCTTGTCCAATATATCGGGGTAACCGGTCTCATTATCGGTTTTTGGCATCCATGGGTAACAGCTTGGGCAGGAGTTTGGCTCGCTATTACGATGCTCTTTGGCTGCATCGCTCATCTGAAAGTGAAAGATCCTGTTTCCAAAACAATGCCGGCCTTTGTACTCGGTGTGATCGCAATCATTTTGGTATTTATCAATATAGATGGTATCCGTTATCCGTTCTCCTAAGAAAACTTACTACCATCTGAAGTGTGAAAGAAGGGATCCTGATGAACATCGAGCCAAAACAGGCTGACGTTACCGCATCTCGCTTTGAAATAGGGCTGTACACGTTTGGCGATCTTGTTCCCAGTCAGGATGATGGAAGAAGGATCAGTGCAAGGCAGCGTTTACAGGAAATGGTAGACGCTGCTGTACTGGCCGATGAGTCCGGGCTTGATATTTTCGGAGTCGGGGAGCATCACAATCTTGATTTTGCAGTATCTTCCACGTCCGTTATTTTGGCAGCCATTGCTCAGGCAACCAAAAGAATCAAGCTGACCAGTGCGACGACCGTACTGAGCACGATAGATCCTGTCCGTCTGTTCGAGGATTTTTCTACGCTCGATTTAGTGTCGGGCGGGCGAGCAGAAATCATTGCCGGACGTGGAGCATTTGTCGACTCATTCCCTTTATTTGGATATCGCCTAGATGACTACCATCGTCTCTTCACCGAAAAATTGGATCTGCTCCTGAAACTGGGTAAGGAGGAACGGATTACATGGAGCGGTCAGTTCCGCAGTGCGCTCAATGATGCGGAAATCTCTCCACGACCTCTTCAGCCCGAGATCCCTGTATGGATCGGTGTCGGCGGAACACCCGAAAGTGCGGTGAATGCCGGAAAACTCGGTGTAGGCATGGCAATAGCCCTATTAGGTGGAGAACCAGAGAGGGCTAAGCCTCTAGTCGACCTGTATCGTCTCACCGGTCGAGATCATGGTCATGACTCGTCGAAGCTTCGTGTAGCTGTCTCGAGTCATGGTTACGTAGCGGAGACCTCGCAGCAAGCCAGGGATGAGTTTTATCCGTATTACAGCCAATACTTTTACCAATTTTCTGGAAAGAGGACAGGAAGAGGGAGAATACCTCGTTCCGATTTCGATTATTCCGCGAGGCAAGCTACAGTACTTGCCGTGGGAAGTCCGGAGCAGCTAATTGAAAAAATATTGCATCAACATAAGCTTTTTGGACATACCCGATTGATGCTCCAAATGGATATCGGGGGAATGCCCTATGAGAAGGTAGCAAAATCAATTGAATTGCTGGCAACCAAAGTCGCACCTGTTGTGCGCCGCGAGCTTGCAAAATAATGAATCTTGTCAAAGGAGCTAGCTTTCACCGTTATAAGCAGTCTATTCACTTGGGTATAAATGAGCATCATTGGATGGAGGGGAAAGCATGCAGCAGCCGCTAGAAACAAACTACACTGCACGAACAACTGCAGAAGAAGTGATCAAAAATAGTCGCTTGCACGGAAAGGTCGTCATTGTTACCGGTGGGTCGGCTGGACTAGGATTGGAAACGGCCAAGTCCTTGGCAAAAGGGGGGGCTACCGTTATCGTTCCGGCAAGAAACATCCGGAAGGCGAGAGAGGCATTATTTGAAGTAGAGAATGTGGTGTTATATCCGGCTGAATTCGATTTAAACAAAAGAGACACTGTCGAATTGTTTATCTCGTGGTTTCAGGAGCATTTTCACACATTGGACATTCTCATCAACTGCGCTGGAATTATGGCCATTCCCTACCAGACTGATTCTTTGGGGAATGAGCTGCAAATCTCCAGTAATTACCTAGGGCACTATTACTTAACAAAGGGGCTCTTGCCGTCATTAAAGAACGCAAAGGGCGCTAGAGTGGTGAATCTTTCCTCTCGTGCTCACTGGTTTGGGCCCTTTAACTTCGATGACCCAAATTTTGCAGATACCCGCTACGATAAGTGGATCGCGTACGGGCACTCGAAAACGGCGATGTCTTTAATGACCGTAGCACTCGATATGCTTTATCAAGCGGACGGGATTCGTTCGTTTGCCGTGCATCCGGGAAGTATTGTTACCAATCTCTCTGATTCCTTAACGGACGAGGAAATGAGGGCTATCGGTGCGATTACAGCAAGTGGGGAACGAAGATTTACAAGCTACAACGACGAGAACAAAACGATTCCAGAAGGGGCGGCGACGATTGTTTGGTGCGCGGTAAGTTCAGATCTGGACGGATATGGTGGCGTTTACTGTGAAAATAGTGATATTGCAAAAGTTGCCCTCGATGAAAGCAATCGGGAAGGCGTGCGCCCGTGGGCAATTGATGAAAAGCTAGCGCTAAAATTATGGAGAGAAACACCGGTATTATTCCGTTGATCGCTTAGCCCATGACAATCGAGCCAACAGTCTTGGGAATGCAGGATACGAAATACAGTCAGCAGCTGAGATAATGGATGAGGCTATACTTCAAAAGGTGGAAAGCTGCGGCGCTAGGAGCTTGGCCTTTTGTGAGCGCACGAGAATTTGCGGAATATCTGCTTTCTGACCACATAGAGAGGTTTCCGAGCAGGTCATTTCACACGTAGGTTAAGACCGTAGAATAATAGGAAGAAATAGGCACCCCTGACAAACGGAGTGGATTCACCTGAATGGTGCGTCCAACGTCGATACCGAGGGGTGCCCTCTTATTTTTTGTTTCCTGTACACACAGCAGGGCTAGCAAGATAATAAGTAGATCTCTCTTTATGAGAATGCTCATACCTAGAACCTAATTCGTTCATCTGCTTCAAAGGTAGACTGTCGTCTCTCGCGTAAGCCGTTCTTCTATCTCTGTCTCCAACAGCTGATAGATCTCAATGGCGATACTGATATCGAGAAACTGCCTCTGGTTTGCCAGGGATATCCCTAAAATTTCTTCCATTCTCTTTACACGATAAATCAACGTATTCAGGTGGATATTGAGTGCGCTTGCTGTTTCTTTCATCTTCAGGCTATGATCCAGAAAGGATGTGAGCGTATGTAAAAACTCTCTTTTCCTTGATTTTTCATAGCGCAGCAGTGGCCCTAAGTTCTCTAAGACGTAGTCCAATAAATCTTCTGTATCATTTTGGAGCAGCAGCCGTTTGCTCCCCAGCTCCGGGTAACTCAAATAGGGTTGCTCCATTTTGTAATTCTTCAAAAAGGAGACGCAGCGAATGGACTCCTCCGAAGATTTATAGACATCTTTAAGACCCTTTTTGATGCCTCCAATCCCTATCGATGCCTTCAGCCCCCAATTTTTTATGTAGATGGCAGCTGCGAATCTTTGGCATTGGTCTTCAATAGCACTTCGAATGTCCTTCCAGGATTGATTACTCGCAAAAGAGAGCAAGACCACTAATTGCTCCTGCTTGGCTACGATCATTCCAAGGGGATGCGTCTTTAGAAAGGAGTCTGTAGCGATCTGTATGAGATTCCTTCGAGCGGCAAGCAAGCGATCGTAAAAGTCAGTGGATTTACGTCGATCATTTTCAAAGTTGATTGTAAGCACTTGATAGGATCGGTGAGGGTCCATATGCAAATGCTTGGCTTGTTCGATTAAGCGGGAGCTGATATGGCCTGTAAAAAGCTGTTCAATAAATTGCCCTCTCAGATTTTGCTCCGTTTCAAAGACGGCTTGCTCCTTAACCAATTCAAAAGAGATGACCGTACATACGTGCTCGAGAGCGGCCATGTTCACTTCGTCCAGTGGCTTTTCGCTGAGAAGCGCGAGATAGCCTAAAAAATTCGGCTTGGCGCCTATCGGGAAAACCATGCAGCCATTGGGCGTCTTCCTAGTGCCAAAAGGAGGATAGGCCGCTCCATGCGTCAAGGCAGATGGAATCGAGTGCTGAATGGTTTCCAGCTTGGTTTTTGCCTGATATCCCAATTCCGTGAAGGCAGGGGCGGAAGACAGGATTTCTCCCATTTGATCCAAGAGAATGATCGGCTGCTCCATGAGATGATTCACATGATCGAGGATTGCGCTCACGCCTTCTCCTTGCAAAACAAGGGCTGCCAAGCTTTGATGTATCTCCAATGATCGGTTTAGTAGATGATTTTGCTTCTTCATCTGGGTATTCAGCGTTTCCAGCAGCTCAACCGATTTTTCTTTGTCCCGGTATAAATTGGCTTTTTCCAAAGCGATCGCAGCTTGATGCGAGATGGCTTCCAACAGCTGCAGATCTTCGGGTTTAAAAGAAGCATCTGGTCGAAAGCAGTCCAGAGTGATGACGCCGATACACTCACCGTTGGACATGATAGGAGCGCTCGCTGCTGAGGTGGGAAAGATCGGGTCAGCCTCACGCAGTCTCTGTTGATTGGACGTAGACATGGTACTTGCCGCTCGCTGCACACTGTCGCGATCGGGAAAATGCGTGCACGTTTTTCGAAGAAAGGTAATGCCTGTCATCGATTCGCCAGGCTTGAGGCGAACGACAGAAAGCACGTCATTGTCTCGGAGAAAAACGCTTTTTGCAACCAAGTGGTCATCTGTTGGATCGTACAGAAACAGGAAACCTTCATCAGCCGCTTCAATAACAGCGAGCGTTTCTTTCATGATGGTATTGAAAACAACGTCCAGGTCAAGCGTGGAATTAATCGCGTTGGACACCTGGATCAACATCTGCAATTGTCCGTGACTCAGATCACTTTTCATGTGGCCACCTTTACTAGAGAGAGGATGGGAAAAGCGGGCTTACCTGGTAGGGACACCCATCTCTATTATAAAAGAACTTGGATCATCCTCTCTTGATTTTCGTAGAAAACATGCAGAGAGAAAAAGAGGGGATTATCAAGGAAACGACGTTTGAGGATTCAGGAAATTACCACACCGGACGACAATACAGTAGTCTTCAAGCTCAAGCAAAATGACTCCGCTCTCTTGGGATACTTGTCTTGGTATGGATGCTTTATCATGCCCAAGCATTTGTATGAAGGAACAGATTGGGGAACGAATCCTGCGAACCAAAAACCCGTTGGGACAGGGCCGTTCAAGTTTGTCGAGCATCAAAAAGGAGTCAGCATCACGTTGGAAAGAAATGACGAATATTGGGGCGATGTGCCGTACTTAGATCGGGTGGTCTATTCGATCATGTCGGACTCCAATACAGCGACGCAGGCTTTGTACAACAGACAGCTGGACTTCCTGGGAATCGAGCCACCCCTTGCCGAGGCAGAGCGATTTATGAGCGACCCGCAGCTGAAGGCAGGCAAGCAGAATTGGCCGTCCCGCTTCCATGTCGCTTTTAATTAACGTCAGTGAAGGACCATTTGCCAATCTTAAGCTGAGAGAGGCTGTGGTTTATGGCATCTACAGGGATGAAGTCATCAAAAAGGCGCTAAAAGGAGTAGGACTGAGTGCGAAGACGGCCATGACGCCTTTGTACCAATGGGCGTTAAATTCTACGGATGTCTATCCGGATCGCGATGTCGAAAAAGCCAAGAAGCTGATGGAAGATGCCGGCTACAAAGCGGACAGCAAAGGGATGTACCTAACTGCCACACTCGATGTCTTTAATTCCGAGCCGTTCCCGGATATCGCGACGGTACTCAAGGATAACTTAAAGGACATCGGAATCGACGTGAAGATCAATGTCATGGAAGGCGCTGCTTGGGACGAAAAAGTATGGAATAACAAAAACTATGAATTTACGCTCCTCAGCGGCTACCAAGGGCCGGACCCAGGTGAACTGTATGGTAGATTTGCATCTGAAGGTACGATGAACATCATGTAGTACTCCAATCCGAAGCTGGACGAAAATCTGAAGAAAGGTGCTGCTCTGGTAAAAGAAGATGAACGGGCTCCTTTCTATAAAGAAGCGCAAAAGCTTCTCGTAGCGGATAAACCGATGGTGCCGATTGCGGAACAAATTGTGATTCTGGTAGAACAGATGATTACCTTTACCAAATCGGCAGAGGGTGCCAAACGTAAATGGGCAGAGGCACCGGAATTCGAGCTCCCAGCGAAGGTTTCCGAGGTCTTGGATAACACTGTCATTGCACGGTTTTACAACAGCTTGTCGGCGGGACTGATCGCTCGCGGTGCAGAGTACGAGATGGAAAGGCTGAAAAAGGAAGGAAATGCCGAAGAGCAAGCTTTGGCAGACCTGGAAGACGCGAGAAACCGGGCAGCAGCCTATCTAGTGAAAAGCTGCGACAAGCTCGAGCAAGACCTCGACTACACGGTCGTTCCGATTCAAAAGCTGGTGCAGATTCAGATCGAGAGTGGTTTGATCGTAGCCGCGCGCAGGCTGCGAGCATAAATATCCTTTTGTTGTACAAGCAAGATTTTAAGAACTCCAGCTTTTTGGGGTTCTTTTTTTATTTAGAAGGATACGGTCTACCTAGCTTTTCGTGTAAAACATACAAGTTTTGTAAGCGAAATTCATAGAAACATACGTAGAAAGAAAAGCCCTCTTTGATAAAATTTAATGTATTCAGAAAATTTAATTAGCAATTGATAAGAGGGGGATTGAAATGTTACGGAAGAACCAGACACTGCTGTACTTGTTTTTGTTCGTTGCATTACTGCTTACAGCTTGCACACCTGAAACAGCGGGTACGACTCCCAGTAACCCACCGCCCACTACCCAGCAAGCAGGCAGTAGCGAAGCCCCCTCAGCCCCGCCCAAGCAAGATTTGGTTATCGGCTTTGAAGCAGATGCAGCCACGATGCTGGCGAACACCGATGTGAACTACGTGACCGACATTCAGATCCGCAATATCTATGACCCACTCATTGATCGGGACAAAGATGGCGCGCTTATTCCGGTACTCGCTACGGAATGGAAGAATATCGATCCGCTGACCTGGGAGTTCAAGCTGCGAGAAGGAGTGAAATTTACCAATGGCGAGCCTTTCAATGCTGAGGCTGTCAAATTCAACATCGACTACATTTTGGATGAAAAGAACAACTCGTTCTATCGCTCGAGATGGAAGGATATCAAAGAAGTAAAGGTCATCGATGATCATACGGTGCAGATTATAACCGTTCAGCCATTCCCGACCCTGCTGCTCCGCATTGCTGATGATTTGCTGATCATGGCACCCAAGCATACCCAGGAAGTTGGTTTGGAAAAAGCAGCGACCGATCCGGTTGGGACTGGTGCCTACAAGTTTGAGAAGTGGACAAGAGACGAGTCTCTTCAATTGGTAGCCAATGAAGAATACTGGCAGGGCGCACCTTCGATTAAAAAACTGACGTTTAAAATCATTCCTGAGTTCAGCGCACGTTTGTCTGCGTTCCTGAGTGGAGAAATTCATCTGTTTAAAAATGTTCCCGTAGACTCGGTAGATCGGGTGAAAAATAGCGAAAACGGCAAGATCGAGATGGTAGGATCGTCAAGGATCAACTACGTTGCCCTAAATACGTTCTACGATGGTCCACTCAAAGACCAGCGGGTACGCCAAGCGATTAACTACGCCATTGACGTGGATGAGCTGTTGAAGTCGGTACTGAACGGCAATGGAACGAAAATGACGGGTCCATTATCCAAGGTAAACGCCGACTACACGGAAACGAAAGATTATGGCTATGACCCGGACAAGGCGATTGCCCTATTGAACGAAGCCAATATCGACCCGAAAACCTTGAAGCTGCAGCTGGATACGCCAAATGGTCGTTACCCCATGGATACGCATGTAGCCCAAGCGATTGCATCGCAGCTGCAAAAGATCGGGATCACGGTAAACGTTCAAGTCAATGAGTGGGGAAATCACCTCGCCAAAATCCGCCAGCACGAGATGAAAGACATGTTTATCCTCGGATGGGGACCTGCTTTTGATGCCCAAGGTACGATAGAAAATCTGTTTACCGAAAAAGCGCCTTACAGCGGATTCTACGATAAAGAAGTAGAGGGCATGATTCAAAAAGCGCTGCCTGTGTTTGATCCAGTAGAGCGCAAAAAAGGATTTGACGAGCTGCAGAACAAGCTGGTAGAGGAAGCAGCATGGGTCCCGCTTTGGCAGCAAGGCGATTTGTATGCCGTAGACAAAAATCTGCAGTTTACTCCGCGTGCGGATGAAAAATTCGCTGTGTTCGAAATGAAATGGGCCAAGTAGGAAGCGACAGGAAATAGGAGGACTCTATGCTAGACTATCTGATCAAACGGACGGTGCAAGTGCTAGTCGTTCTCTTCTTGGCTCTGACGACAGTCTTTTTCATTATCCGCCTATCGGGAGATCCAACAGCACTGTTTTTGCCACCGGATGCGCCACGGGAGCAGTTGGAGGAATTCCGCAAAGCACTCGGATTTGATCGCCCTCTGTATGTGCAATACACGGAGTTTATTACAAATGCGGTGCAAGGAGACTTCGGAAACTCCTTGCGTACGAGAGAGGATGCTTTGCAGACAGTGCTCAACCGCATTCCTGCAACCTTTCAGCTGGCCTTTACAGCTCTGGGACTTTCCTTGTTGATTGCCATTCCGATCGGCATCAACTCGGCTTACAAGCGCAACACCCTCTTTGACCAGACAGGAGTGGCTTTTACGGTTTTAGGGCAGGCGCTCCCCAGCTTTTGGCTAGGGCTGATCCTCATCTACGTCTTTGCCGTGCAGTTCAAATGGCTGCCGACGGGCGGAGGAGGTTCGATGATTCATCTCATCTTGCCCGCCCTGACACTAGCGGCGTACAGTGTGGCACGATTTGCACGGTTTACCCGCTCGACCATGCTGGATGTTCTGAGAAAAGACTATATCCGGACGGCTAAAGCATCAGGCATTCCGATGTACAAAATCCTGTCTGTCTACGCCTTGAAGAATACGCTCATTCCGATCATTACCCTCGTCGCACTCGATTTGGGCGTGCTTCTCGGTGGTGCGGTTATTGTGGAAGTAGTCTTTGCTTGGCCGGGGCTCGGACGTCTACTCATGCAGTCCTTGCTCAATCGCGATTTTCCGGTGGTCATGGCTGGCGTGTTTTTGATTGCCTTCATCTACTCCGTGATTAACTTTGTGGTGGATGTGCTCTATGCCTACGTGAATCCACAAATTCGGTATAAGTAGGAGGGCCACCAGATGAACCAAACAACCGTAACGGAATCCAATGTCAACCCGCAACTGCTGAAAAAGAGAAAGGCAGGCTCTGGAAAAGCGGGCCTCTACCTTCGACAGCTGAAAAAGAGTCCGTCAGGGATGGCAGGCTTTGTGATTATCTTGATCGTCCTGTTTCTGGGCATCTTTGGCTCTTGGGTCGCTCCTTATGATCCCAATCTGGCGGAGCTCAGTAAAAAGCTGCTTCCCCCGATGTCAGAGGGCCATTTGCTTGGAACGGACCAGCTCGGGCGCGACATCTTATCCAGATTGATACACGGAACAAGCGTGTCTCTCATCATCGGGAGCTGCGCGGTGGTGGTAGCGGGAGCTGTCGGGATGACCTTGGGCGTTATTGCCGGTTACTTTCGAGGATGGGTTGATACCATCATCATGCGGCTGGTAGATGTCGTACTCAGCTTCCCGTTTATCTTGCTCGTTCTGGTCATCAACGCTGTGATCGGAACAGGGTTGAAAAACATCATTCTGTCCTTGGCAATCGCAGGCTGGGTCATTTATGCACGAGTGGTACGCAGTGAGGTACTGGCATTGCGGGAAAAGGAATTCATCGTCTCGTGTGTAGCTACAGGAGTACCACGCTGGGAAATCATCCTCAAGCACATCGTCCCGAATCTGTTTACACCGATTATTGTGCTATCGTCTCTGCAGATTGCCACCTACATCATCGCGGAAGCATCGATCAGCTTTTTGGGCTTCGGGGTTCAACCTCCACAGCCAGCATGGGGCAATATGCTGAGCGAAGGAAAGGACTACATTTTCAGCGCCTGGTGGCTGATCACGTTCCCGGGAATCGCGATTGTCATCACGGCGCTAGGGGTCAATTTGTTTGGGGACTGGCTACGAGATGTACTCGATCCAGAGCTGAAGGGCAATTGAAAGAGGTGAAAAACATGCGAGAGCGTGCCCCCATTCTGGAAGTAAGACAG
This sequence comes from Brevibacillus centrosporus, assembly GCF_046622605.1. Classification (NCBI taxonomy): domain Bacteria; kingdom Bacillati; phylum Bacillota; class Bacilli; order Caryophanales; family Paenibacillaceae; genus Brevibacillus; species Brevibacillus centrosporus. The sequence continues at coordinate 3,101,540 of NZ_CP176856.1, forward strand.
CTAATGACCCATATCAAGACGGCAAACGGAATCGTGAAAGCGGTAGATGGAGTAGATTTCACCATTTATGAAGGGGAGACGGTGGGGATCGTCGGGGAATCAGGCTGCGGCAAGAGTATGACCTCTCTGGCCGTAATGGGATTGCTTCCCAAACCGATGGCTTATATCGAGTCAGGGCATATTCACTTTGCGGGCAGAGATCTTACGCAGCTGTCTGAAAAAGAAATGCGCAAGCTGCGCGGAAATGACATCTCCATGATTTTTCAAGAGCCGATGACGTCGCTGAATCCCGTTTTTACCATTGGCCAACAGCTCAGCGAACCACTGAAGCAGCATACACGGCTGAACAAAAAAGAGGTAAGAAATGCCGTTATCTCGATGCTGCAATCGGTCGGGATCCCGAGAGCTGAGCAGATCATCGACGAATATCCACACCAGCTCTCGGGGGGTATGCGGCAGCGAGTCATGATCTCGCTTGCCATGCTTTGCCAGCCAAAGCTGTTGATTGCCGATGAACCGACTACGGCTTTGGATGTGACGATCCAGGCGCAAATTCTGGAGCTGATGAAAGCGATCAAAGCCACTACGAATATGGCGATGATGCTAATCACACATGATCTGGGTGTCGTAGCAGAAATGTGCGATCGGGTCATGGTCATGTACGCGGGGCAGGTAGTGGAAAGCGCCGACGTTCGTACGATTTTCAACCGGCCGACGCATCCCTACACGCAAGGACTGTTAGCTTCCATGCCTACCGCCAATGAGCGCAAAGGAGAGCTGTCGTCTATTCCAGGCAGTGTTCCGCGCCCAGATGAAATACCGCCTGGCTGTGCATTTGCGCCACGCTGTTCCATCGCTACCGACCGATGCAGGCAAGAGCGGCCTGTGCTGCAAGCATACGAGAACCAATGGACCCGTTGCTGGCATCCCATCAGCAAGCCCTCGGAGGTGACACATGCTACCTGAGCCATTACTCGAGATCAAGCAGCTGAAAAAGTACTACGAGATCAAGAAAGGTTGGTTCCAGCCCATGCAGCAGGTACGTGCCGTCGACGATGTCACGTTCACCGTGTATAAAGGCGAGACGTTTGGGTTGGTCGGAGAGAGCGGGTGCGGAAAGTCGACTACAGGGCGGGCCATTCTCCGACTGCAGGAGCACACATCCGGTGAAATTCGGTTTGCGGGGAGAGACATTTCCGGGCTTCCTTATACAGAAATGAGGCAGCTGCGCCGAAAAATGCAAATGGTATTTCAGGACCCATACGCTTCCTTGAACCCGAAAAAGACCATCCTGCAAATTTTGACGGAGCCTTTGCGCGTCCATGGGCTGTACACGCCGGAAGAACGCGTGCAAAAGGCCATTGAAATGCTCGAGATCGTGGGATTGTCTGAATATCATCTGCATTCCTATCCGCATGAATTTTCTGGTGGTCAGCGGCAGCGTATCGGCATTGCCCGCGCCGTCATCCTGCAGCCTGAGCTGATTATCGCCGACGAGCCAGTTTCCGCCCTGGATGTTTCCATTCAGTCACAGGTGATAAATCTGCTTTTACAGCTGCAACGCGATTTTCATCTCACCTATATTTTTATCTCCCATGATTTAGGGGTAGTCCGGCATATGACTGACCGTGTGGGTGTGATGTATCTGGGAAAGCTGGTCGAGCAAGCCAAGACAGAGGAGCTATTCCGAAGCCCCAAGCATCCTTACACAAGAGCCCTTCTATCTGCTGTACCGATCCGACATCCAGATGAGGAAAAAGAAAGAGTCGTTTTAAAGGGAGACGTTCCCAGTCCGCTTAACCCACCAGAGGGATGCCATTTCCATCCACGCTGCCCTGACTGCATGCAAATTTGCAAGACAGAAAAGCCGCCAGTCGTGGAAGTGGGAGATCATGTCGTCGCTTGCCACTCATATGCAACTGAAAACAGATGAAAAGAGGAGATCAACATGCTACTCGCCATTTCTAAGGAAGAACTCATCGGCCGCCAGAAAAAGCTCATGGAGAAGCTCTCGGCAAACGAGCTGGATTGCGCCATTCTCTTCAGTGTTGTCGATATCTTTTACCTGACGGGCTTTCATTTTCACCCAACTGAAAGACCGATCGGCTTTTTCATCGACCCGCAGCAGAAGACCCATCTGTTTGTTCCTGCCCTTGAGCATGAGCATGCAGAAGAATTCGCCAGCGTAGACCATGTTCATTCCTATCCGGAGTACCCCGGGCTTCGTCATCCGATGGAGTACCTGAAGGATGCATTGGTCGAAGCCAATTTCTCTGGAAAACGAGTCGGCTTTGATGCAGAAGGCTACGGCTCCTCGATGGGGTATCGTGGACAAAAGGTTCGTCAATTTTTAGAGGCAAAAGATTTCACCTCGATTTATGGCTGGGTCGAGGAAATGCGAGTCGTCAAGTCGGCAGCTGAAATTGAGCTGATCAAAGAATCGTGCCGTTGGGGAAATCTCGCTCATCGCTTGCTGCAAAAGTATTCCAAGCCAGGCTTGAGCGAAATTGAAATCACATCGAAGGCTTCTACCGAGGCGACCATGGCCATGATCGAAACCTTGGGGGCAGACTATAAGCCACACGGAAATACGGCCTATGCCATTTTCCGCGGTCAGGTCGGGCCGATGTCTGCTTTCCCGCATGCCGTTACCCAAAACCTCGTGCTGAAAAAAGGAGATACCCTGGTGACGGGAGCCGCGGCAGATGTCTGGGGATACCATAGTGAGCTGGAGCGGACGATGTTTGTCCAAGAGGCAAACGAAGAACAGGAGAAATACTTTTCCTTCATGGTGCAGGCGCAAGATATCGCTTTTGCACACATCAAGCCCGGCAAACCTATGTCCTATGTAGAAGAGGCGGTTCAAGCCTTCTTTAAAGAAAACGGAATTTCGCATCTGACCTCCCATCACACAGGCCATGCGATCGGTCTACTGGGACACGAAGCGCCTTTCTTCGATCTGGGGGATCACACCATCATGCAGCCCGGAATGGTCATGACGGTGGAGCCGGGGATTTACGTACGCGGACTGGGCGGATTCCGTCATTCGGATACGGTCCTCGTGACAGAAAATGGGATGGAAATGCTCACTTACTACCCAAGAGATTTGGGCTCGATGATCTGCGTATAAGCAGCACAAGAAGGACAGAGGAGGGTTGTCGCTTATGGTGACAGCTCTCTTTTTGCATGGAAGCTCAGCAAGCTTCGCAATCTGTAAGAAACAATCCGAACTGAAATGCCTTAACATGTAGTTTATGAAGTGAGCTAAAGCTGTGCGTTATGGGAGCGGTTAGCTGTGCAGGACACTTGGAATAAGCGGAGAGGCGAGAGGGAATGAAGAGAGCGGAATAAAGGAATAAAGAATACAGAGTATCGGGAGAACGGAGGACCCGTAACACGACGAAGCAGAGTGCCGCCCTTTGGCACTCCTTTCGTTTTATTTTTTCTTGTTTCTTTCGAGGTAGTGAGCCAGGTTGTTCAAGGTATCTTCGTAGGATCTTTTCTTTTGCGTAGTAGTGGTTGTATTTGGTTTCGCTTTTACTTTCGTCATGGTGGGCCTCCGGTCATTTTTAGTTATAGTTATCTTAATTATAATATAAGTGAATTTACAAATAATGTAAATAGTTTTTTTAAAATTATTTAAAAAGTTTTTTCTCGGTTAAATTATAGCTTGGCAGTTGCATGGTGAAACCTCATGGATCGGTCACCAACGACAACATTGATCAGCATGATAATGAACGATTCAAAGGCTCAATTTGAAACCTACGAACGTAACAGCTGCTAATGCAGCGTATCATCGATAAATAACACGTGAACGCGTATCCAGGATTGCTGTGAATCTATGAAGCTAGCATTTTTTCTCCACGCCGTGTCATTTGATATGTTTGTTTGAAACTAAACTAGCGATACATAAACAATCAAGGTTCGATCAAGATTTTGGACGCTGCTAGATTTCGTAACTGATTTGAAGGATAGCCAGCAATGATTATTCATGCTGATTTACGTTGTCGGAGATCCGGATGTGCTGGTGAGCGAACCATGATGATTTGCAATCAAATGACGTCATGTTTCATAAGAACAGAGTGTACTCCCTTGCTGTAAAACCGCTGTTTATTTTGAGTCCGATAATATATATTATGTAAACTTATAAAAAGAGAAGAAATCTGGATGTGTGTAATGACCAGATATTTGATATTAACTGCATGGATTTCCTGTACAAATAGATGGCTTTAATCGTTTTAGAAATTTTCGCACTTTGGTAAGCGCCATACCTGGATGATTAGATCACTGTATGTGGTTTTAAATAAGAATCTATCGTAGCTGGTTAAGGTCATTCAAAGCGTTTATAATCAATGTGACAAAGTTCATCTGCATGGAATAACATGATTGATTTGATGTAATGTAATGTTATTTAGAATAAATAGGATTAAGTACCAGCTGTACAACCAGCTTCACAAGTCGACAAAGGTACGCCCTATATTTTTTATAAAAAATATCAGTTCATGAAATAGCATTTTCATGAACTGATAATCAAACGTATTTTAAAGACTATTATTTTGATGATTAGATTTACTTTCGATTTCAATGTTATTCGTTTTTGTTTACAGCAGTGTTCGTATGTTCGTTTACTCTTCCTTTTATTCACCATTACATTTTTCCGATAACTATTTACCGATCTTTTCCATTTATTTGGACCTCCCTTTCATCTTGTAACACCTGTTCTCCAGATGGATCAGGTTGAATCCAGGACTTTGCCACAAACTAGGGATTCCAGTGATGCTCATCACTACTGGCAACCAGGATCAGCACCCTTTGACCAGTCTATCTCGCGTGGTAAACTCTGCCGGTGAAATCGACAGCTTGCTCTCATGCGTGCCACTCATTTTGATTAATGAATTGTTGGCACACGAAAGCGGCCGCAGGTTGGAAGGACAGGCCAAACAAGACTTCCAGCGGCTTGAACGGATCCTGGAAGAAAACAATCTCACCATATGGGAACAATAGCATACGAAAGCACCGACCGCTTAAAACGGAAAAAGGGAGCCAAGAGCCCCCTCGTTTTTTGCAATTCCGTTGGTAAGTGGGTGTTTTTTCAGTATTCCACCTGGACACATTGGTTTTATTTCTTTCTGTTATTGACGATGGGATTCAAGATGTACGTAGCTGACAATCGCTTGAAAAGTTTTTGCTCTTCTCTCTTTTTCAAATTCGATATCATTCGGATTTTAGCAAGCAGCTTATCAAACTCAAAAGTATAACCCCCGTAAATTTTCTCACCAAGAGAGAGTTTTCTTCAAAAAATACGAAATATATATTGAAAACCTTTTTTAATGTACGTGTATTCAAAAGGAAATCAGTTCCTTTTGAGGTGTTTGCTTACCTGACTTCTATACGATTGGTCCTCTTCTCTGCTCTTCCACTTAGCTGTTGATGAAATTCAACAGATCAATATTGAGTTGGTCCGCATGGGTGATGAATAAACCGTGTGCCGCATTCTCATACACGATGAACTGACTGTCTTGGACAAGCTGCGCGGATTTTCGCCCGCATAGGTGAATAGGTGCCGACTGATCCGAGTCACCGTGAATGATCAAAGTCGGTACGTGAATGTCCCGCATCTGTGCTCGGAGATCCGAGTGAAAAATAGCCTCGCTGCAATCAATAGTAGCTTTCGCTGAACACTGCATGCACATCTGCGTGCCCAATTGTATCCTCTCTGCTGATACCGAAATCCCCGGCAAACCTACGCCGAAAAAGGGCGGGGCGTTGTCCGCGAACCATTTCGGCCGATCTTGGGAACGCATCGCGACCATGGAATCAAACATTTTCTGGTCGATCCCATCAGGGTTGTCATCGGTCTTTTGCAAAAACGGTGCGGTACCCGCCAGTATCGCGATCCGTGCAATACGCTCCGTGCCGTAACGAAACAGGTAGCGAACAACTTCGCCACTCCCCATCGAGTAGCCGACAAGCGTGATGTCTTGCAGATCGAGACAATCGATCAATGCGGCGAGGTCACTGGCGAGCGTATCGTAGTCGTAGCCCTCTGCCGGCCAATCGGAACGTCCGTGCCCACGCCTGTCGTAGGCTATACATCTGAGCCCGTTGGAGACGAGAAACGGCATTTGCAGCTCCCACATTTCGGAGTTCATAAAGGCAGCGGAAACTAGAACAACCGGCTTGCCCGTTCCCCAATCCTGGTAAAACAGTCGTGTACCGTCACGCGTTTCAAAGAATGGCATGGGTGATCACTTCCCCTCTTCGCGCTCGTATTGCAGAACCTTCAACAGGCAGGATATGGTCGAGAAGTGCATGGTTTCATGGATGAAGGCAAAATTGAATACTTCTCCAACAGTTTCAAAGCGCAGCGGCCCCATTTCTATGGGCGACTCCAACTTATTTTCAAGGACGTGGGGAGAGATTTCGGATAGGCTGGCCAGTTGAGCCGATAAGCATTGAACCAGCTCCTCTTTACTTGGCGGTGCCGCAGTCCAATCGGCTGGCTTCGTCCCGGTATGGAAGAAAGCAGCGTAGGTACCTGGCAGGCTAGAAGAAAACGGAAGCCCGAGCGTGAGAAAGTAATCCAGGCAAAAAGCAATGTGCCCGACATTCCATCTGATTGTATTAGCAAACTGTGGTGGCTGCTTATCAAATAAATCCTCGGGAATCGATTGGATCTGATGCAGGACCAGTTGGCGAACAGAAAGTGCTGTACGAATCATGCTTTGGGACATAAGGGATCTCCTCCGTTTTTTCCTCGATTGACTGCGCGCGCTTATCGTCAAACCAAGTGTATCCCTTACAAAAACATCCAACAATCACGTAATTCCGATTATAATCATTAGTAGCAGTAATGATGTCTCACCGGGAGTGTGTATCTATGGAGCTAAGACAGCTTGAATACTTTATGGCCGTTTGCGAAGAATTGCATTTCTCCAGAGCCTCTGAAAAGCTATGTACCACGCAGTCCAACCTCAGCCAGCAGATCAAGCTCTTGGAGAACGAACTGGGCGTTCCCCTGTTTGACCGAATGGGCAAGCGGATCGCCCTGACAGATGCCGGAAAAGTCTTGCTCGATCAGAGTCGTCATGTTTTTTCCCATATTGCCTATGCACGTGATGCGATTGCCGAAATGAAAGACATGCAAGGCGGCTCCATTACGATTGGTGTCCTCCCAGGAGACGCCGATCTGCTTTTCAATGCGCTGCTCGTGCAATTTCACCAAACCTACCCCAAATTGTCCCTTTCTGTCATTGAAACGACGAAAATCATAGAACAGGTCGCTGCCGGCACTATCGACATCGGTGTCACGACTACCCCTTCTCCAGATGAGCGCTTCACGGTTGTCCCGCTGTTTCACGAGGAATTCGCCTTGGCTGTTCGTTCTGATCATCCTCTTGCGGAAAAAGGGAAGGTGGCGTTCGAGCAGCTTCGTGACATGAAAATGGTGATGTTTCCACCTGATCATCAAGTCAGGCAGCTGATTGGCCATTATTGCTTGCAGGCAGGCTTTCGTTTGCAGCCCCATATCGAAACGACGACCTTGTCCTCTCTTCTCTCTCTCGTAGAGCAAGGGATTGGCGCATGCGTACTGCCCCGGCTGCTATTGGAATCTCTCGGCAAAAAGGAGATTGCGGTCGTTTCACTGGTGAATCCCACTCCCAGCCAGGATATCTGTATCGTGTATCGCTCGGACAAATATGTAGGCTTTGCCGCAAGGGCGTTTATGGATACGCTGACCCGCTACATTCAAGCCGCCAAAGAGCTCACAGGGGTTTAGCGCACTGTATATTGAATTCGGATACGATTTTTTAATGGATTCTTTCATACTCCCTCTCCTTTGAAAATCTCCTTCTCTTGGGGAAAATACTATGGTTGCATTTCTATCATACAATCATACATTGCACGAGGCTGCCGAGTTCTATCGGCAGCCTCAGTTGTTTATGAGAAACAAAGCTTCGCTAACGGCTTACGCCTCTTCGAAAAGCCGCTCGCCCCGATACAACCGAGTGGCAATGCGGGCAGTGTGCGACTGTTCGCGCGGGGTTGGCGCATGGGCAGCCAGATAGCGGGTTGCTGCCAAAAGCATCGTCTCACCAGCGCGGGCAGCAAAGGCATCATCGCGCGTAGCCCATCGCTCATATTCAGAGACCGCCGCTTCGTACATTTGGAAGGAATGAAATTCGGCATCTTCGCGCAAAAGCGCATGTCCCAATGTATTTAGAATGGCATCAGGGTCACCGCTTGCGTGCAGGTAACCAGCTGTCCAGCGGGCCGCTTCGTTTACCTGCTGGCGAAGATCCATCATTTGCAGCAGCCGCTCCGGTTTGGCAGTGTCCACGGCGGGGACTATCGAGCCATCTGGGCGGGGTGCCGCAGGGATGTTCAAAAAACGATCTAAGTAGATCCGGATGACTCCGTGATAGATCGCCCGTAGCAGCAGAGGATGGGTCGAACCGCGCAAACGCTTATGCACGGCATGGGAATAGGTAAAGGTATGCAGTACGGAAATCCAATCACTAAAATCATTTTGGGTATGGAAGCGGACGATCCGCTCGGCTGCTGCCAAAGCAACCAGCTGCGCCAATTGAGCGGGATTTGCTCCCGATTTCAGGACCTTAGTCACCAGATGCACCGTTTCAAGTGGTTCGTCGCTTAACAGTTGATCCACAATTTTCTTCTCGTCCACTTCGGAAATATCTGCATAAGACTCTACAAGAGGAAAGCTATCCAGCTGCGCGAAGGCTTCCTTTAGCGGAGCAACTAGATTCACTGGCGACTGCCACTGATGAAGTTCCTCGCTCCGGGTAGGATTTTCGAGGAGCGGAACCAGTGCGGTCAATATCTGCTTGGTGTGCGCTTTGCCAATAAGGTCAATCGCTTCCAGGGCTTTATTGTGAAAATCAAACGTATGGCCGCCATCCAAATAAAAGTGGTCGGTCGCCGCTATCAGCATCATCTCCGAAAGCTGTTCTAGGGAAGCCCCTTGGCGAATCGCCGTAAGCAAGACTCTTTCCGCGCCTTGTGTATCGCGGACCTCGATACAGTTGCGGTACCATTCCGTCAGTCTCTCAAACGGTACGCCGTCTCCTGGCAGCGGTTTAAGCAGATGCCGAGCCGGGGCACCGGAGCTGTTACGAGCTACATGACGCAGCCCTTGATAAAGCGCGAGAATGGTTCCTGCTTTATCTAGCTTCGGCAGCACATTGGCCATCGCGGTGAGTATAGTAAGTCCAGAACTCCAGCCTCTCCCATAAACGGTACCGAACTCGATGCCGATCTGCGTGATTTCCGCTGCTGGAACCCCTGCTTCCACCAAGCCAACGACAGCTTTGGCAATGACAAGACCTAGATTTTGCTCCAGACCTTCCCGCAGCCGTAGCTTGTATCTTTCAACACTACTCGTCTGCTTTGGCTGCGGATTCACCCAAACGATCCCATTTTCAATTTTCACCTCATAGGATGGAACATCGTCGGCCCACGGGTCCAGCGTTCCGCCGCTGCAGACGTCAAAGCGCGCATGATGCCAATGGCAAGTAAGTATTCCATCGCACAAGCTGCCCATATGCAAAGGAAATCCCAAGTGCGGACAGCGATTGTCCACCGCATACACCTGTTCCTCATGATAAAACACTGCGATACCGCCGTGGATTAGCTTGTGGCCATTCTCTTGAATCGCCTTCAGCGTACCTGCTTGGATCCAAGACGGGGTTGGCGTTTGCTGCATGCTGATCCCTCCTATAAATATTCTGTATTTTCAAATAAATGCTACCACCATTTATGAACTTTGTCAATTTTTTCGTTTCTAATGTATGCTAATGGGTTTGGCTTTCTAATTCGCCTCTAAAAAAGTAAAGAAGCTGTGAAAAACAATTCGTTTTTCTCCAGCTTCTTTCATTGTCGCTTTTAGTTTGAGGAAAGCGGTTAGGCCGATGCCCGCCACTTACAATAGATTTGTGCTAGGGCAACAATCCGAACTCAAACCTTACAAGCTGCTTAAGTAAATAACCTGTCTACCTTTTCGGGGTCACTTCATCTTTCTCTGCGCTTTCTTTATGCCGATCGCCGTCATAAATCTATTTCTGTAGAAGTTCCGCTGCTTGCGCTCGTGTGATCTCTCCGGATTTTACCTTCTCGTAAATGTCGCCTAAAGCTGCTTTGAACTGATTGTTTTTCCTAATGGAGACAGCTAAATCTTCTTTCGTACCAACAAAAAAGATGACAGCCACAGCTACCATCTTTTTGGAAAAACAATCTTCCCTAACTAATACTCCTTACCTTCCTTCGATTGCTCCATTCGTTGATGACCATGACGAGCAAGAGAACGATGCCCCACATAAAATCCTTGAAGAAATTCCCCACGTGCAAGGCATTTAGGCCGCTTGATAAAAATTGCAGCGTCAAGACAGCCATCACGATCCCCGCTATCTTTCCAAAGCCACCCCTTGGATCCACTCCACCCATCACCGCTACCAATATGGCCTGCAAAATGTACGACGTCCCATAGTCCGCCTTTGCCGAATTGGTTTGGGCGACAATGACCAGACCAGCTATAGCAGCCAACACACCACTGATTGCATAGGTCGTAAGCAGTACACGCGTGTTGTTTACGCCCGAAAAGACGGAAGCTGTTGGATTTGCTCCCAGCATTTGCAGCTTCATCCCATACGATTGCTTGTTCAACAGCACATACGTCCCCAGAATACACAAGCAAAACATAAGCAGCGGTACAGGAAAGATCCACAAGCTTCCGTTTCCGATTTTGGTATACAGCTCAGGTAACCCGACAATAGCTTGCCCCTTCGTTACAATAATGGCAATCCCCATAAATAGCTGCATCGTGCCCAAGGTCACCAGAATGGGAGGAATGCCAATCTTTGTAATCGCAAAGCCGTTAAATAGACCGCATACGAGTCCGACAATGAGTGCAGCAGTTACGCCAAGCAGGATATACAAAAGGCTCTCACTCGCGGATGCTTCCGCAGGCAGCATTCGCACCATAACCGAAGCCGCTATGATCGAGGTGAGATTGGCGATCCCGACAATGGATAGATCGATACCTCCGGAAATCATCGAGAGCATCATGGCAAACGCAAAAATACCAAAAACGGGGAATTGAAACGACATCGAGGTAAAGCTGTCCAGCGACAAAAAAGTGTTTGGACTTAATCCTGCCATCAATACAAAGACGACGAGCATGATGATGAACAATCGGGTTATGCTTGCATCTTGTGGCAAATAGCGCTGCAAAGAAAAAGACGACCTACTGATTGGCGTAATTGGCTCAGGACTATTCCCGTTTGGGTTTGTCATAGCTACCCTCCTTTCATAGTTAGGAAACGATCGATTTTCGCTTCATGATCGATCTCTTCACTTGATATGCCGCAACGCCCGTTCCGATCAGGATCAAGGCACCGATGACAAATCGCTGCCAGTAGGAAGGAATACCCAACAGTATCAAGCTGTTTTGGATCGTGATAACGAGTAATAATCCCAGCAAGGAGCCCAGCACCGTTCCATGTCCGCCAGTAATTCGCGTCCCCCCGAGCACGACCGCTGCTATAATCAGCAGCTCCGTTCCCAGCAAGTCAACCGGATTGGAATTTCGCATCATTGTCGTATGAATCATGCCTGCGACCCCGGCCATTAGCCCGACAAAGCCATAAATAAAAAACTGAATGCGAATGGGAGAAAATCCGATCCTTTGCGCAGATACGGCATCACCTCCGAGCGCATAGATACCTCTGCCCATCATCGTATATCGCAGCAGCAATGCTACGAGTACAATCACTCCGAGCGAAACAAGGACCGCGACCGGTAGCCCTACAGTAATTCCGCTGTCATTCGTAAACTTGAAAATCTGCTCTTTGGAAAAGGTTAAGAGCGGCTTCGGCAAATCGCTGATCTGGCTGCTCCCTACAAAAGTCAGGAGAAACCCGCTGAACATGGAGGAGGTACCCAAGGTCACGATCAGCGTGGGCAAACGGAACAGAGAAATAAAGACAGCATTTATCAGACCCAGGCACAGACCAATCAACCCGGACAGCAGAAAAGCAACGAGCACGGGGCCGTCATAGTGCATGGAATGAAGAATTTTCGTGGAGCAAAACATGCTGAAGGTCGCAATGGCAGGGAAAGAAACATCAATCCCTCCCGAAATAATGACCAGCATGGCACACATCACAAAGATTCCGGGGACGATTCCACTTCGGATTAGATCGAACAGATTGGTGATGGTAAAAAAGGCACTGCTTTGGCTGCCGATCACGAGAAACAGCGCAAGGACGACGATGGCTACATAAAATTCACTGGTTTGCATGACCTTTTTCATTGGCTCTCCCCCTGCCGCCTCACTACGATGTGGTTTCTTGCAATCGCGTCCATTCTTCTTGGCTCCATTCCTTACCGGCCATTTCTCCCACTAGTCGACCATTTTTCATGACCAGTATCCGATTGCAGTTATGCTTGAGCTCAGGAAAGTCATCGGAGATCATCAATACCCCCATGCCCTCCTGTGCCAGTGCACGTATCACTTGATGAATGTCTTCCTTCGAGCCGATATCTACCCCGACGGTCGGCCCATTCAATATGAGCAGCCGCGGCCGGGTTGCAAGCCATTTCGCAAGAACGACACGCTGCTGATTGCCACCGGATAGTGTCTTGACCGGCAATGCAGGAGAGTGTGCGACAATCCCCAAGCTCTTGATCCAATCCTGAACCGTACTTTTCACTTTTGTTTGATTCAGCATGTTTAAGCGGCTGGACAGCTGATCGACCACGCTGATCACCATATTCCGCTCGATGGATTGCTCCAAAAATAAGCCTTCGGTCAGACGATCCTCTGGCACATACGCAATTCGCTGCGCGATCGCATCCTGTACAGAATGGATCTTTTGCTCCTTGCCCTCGATGAAGATTTTGCCGCTCGTAGCGCTTCTCAAGCCAAAGAGCGATTCCGCCAGCTCCGTTCGACCTGATCCGAGCAAGCCCGTCAAACCCACGATTTCCCCTGCTTTGACCTGCAGCGAAATATGTTCAAAGCACCCCTGCAATCCTAAATCTTCTGTTTGCAGGATAGGGATGCTGGCATCTTCTTTTATCTCGTAATAGCTTTCTTCAATTTTTCTTCCCGTCATGTAAAAGACGAGCTTGTCACGATCGAGCTGTTGGACCCTTTCGGATACCACGTTCTTGCCATTGCGCAATATGGTGATTCTCTCGGAAATCGCAAAGACTTCTTCCAGCTTGTGGCTGACGAATAGAATCGTCATTCCTTCTCTTTTCAGGCCGTTAATGATGGAGAACAGTGAGCTCACTTCTTTTTGCGTCAATGCTGTCGTCGGTTCATCCATGATAATCAGCTTGGCTTTGTGCATCAGCGCTCGTGAAATGGCAATCAGCTGCTTGTCGGCTACCGACAGCGTTTCCACTTTTGCGTCGAGATCCAGCTGGATGTTGACTTTCTCCAGTGCCTGCTTGGCCATCTGCTTCATCTTGCGCCAATTAACCAGCTTTCTGTTTTGGGCCAGCTCGGTATTGAGAGCGATATTCTCTGCTACGGTCAGGTTCGGAAAGATGGAGAAGTCTTGATAAATTACCTGAATCCCTTCATTAATCGCATCGATGGGAGTCAGCAGCTTGCGTTTCTGACCATGTATCCGCATTTCGCCATGATCCGGTGCGTGCACACCGGACATGACTTTGATCAGAGTGGATTTCCCGCAACCATTCTCTCCGGCCAAACAGTGGATTTCTCCATAATCCAGTTCGATGCTGACATCCTTCAGGGCTTGGACACCGGCAAATGATTTGCTGATCCCAGACAATTGTATGAGCGACATGATTGCGGTTCACCCTCTCTAAACGTGTGTAGAATTAGAAGTTGTAATCATTCATGTTATCTTTTCCGACCCCGACCCAAGCGCTGCCGAACAAGTATTTGTCATTGACGACCTTGATGCTTTCGTAGCCCTTCACCCCGAGATTTGCACCTTCCTTGATATCTGCTTTCTTACCATCCAGTACCATGACAGCCAGCTTGTTCATCACATACCCGGCGTCAGCGGGATCCCAGAAGCCAATCATGCTCATCGCACCGCTCTCCAAATATTGCTTGCTCACGGACGGTACGCTTGTGCCCACGACGCTCACTTTTCCTTGCAGCCCCATTTCTTCTACTGCCAGTGCCGCACCAGCAGCATCGTTCCCCGACGCGCCCTGGAAGCCTTTCAGATTTGGAAAAGCCTTCAGTGTTTCCCGGAATTTCTCACTCGCCGTTTTCTGATCGTCATTCGTTTCCAGCTTGCGGGCGACTGCTTTCATGTTCGGGTACTTCTCCTGTTGGCGTTTGTACGCGCCTTCTTCCCACTGCATGTGCGATTTCGTCGTTAAGCTGCCCACAGTTGTCATGTATTCGCCCTGCTCGCCCATCGATTTCGCCAGACTGTCCATTAAGAAAGCACCGTAGTCCAAGTTGTCGAACGCTTCGATATTAAAGTCTGTATTTTCAAAGCCGTCTGCCTCGTGTGTAATGACTACAATACCTTTTTCACGTGCCTTTTTCAGCACGGGCTCCAACGCTTCGGCAGAAAACGGGACGACAGTAATCGCGTCTACTTTTTGCGCGATCAGGTCCTCGATAATTTGCACTTGCAGCGCCGCATCTGCTTTCTGCGGCCCTTGCATAAACGTTTCGTTGCCTGTTTCCTCACCGAACCTCTTGATTCCCTCGTTCATTCGATCAAACCATGCGACACCCGTCAATTTGACCACTGTGGCGATCTTGTACTTTTTCCCGCTGGCCTGTTGTCCTGTCTGGTCTTGTGGCTGTGTACTTTCGCCGCCACTGCATGCTGACAGTAAGAGCAGCAATACAGCCAGCATCAGGCTCACGAGCGTCAAGCTTCTTCTCTGTCTGTTCATGATCGTCGACCTCCCTTATCTTCTGTTTGTAATGAAAATGACATGGTCACATGTCATGCACTACCTCTGCCGAAACGCTTTTACCTTTTCCATGAACGCTCTTACTCGCTCTAGGTCTACATGATTTTCGAATTTTCCGTCTAATTTAAACGTTGTTCCGACGACTGCTCCGTCCGCAATGGATAGCTGCTGCTCCAGATTTTGCATGCGGACTCCGGTGTTCGCCAGGACGACTGTTTCGGGAACAGCATCCTTTACCCGCTTCAAAATTTGCGAATCGGTCTCTGTCCCTGCCGTCAATCCTGATACGCACAAGGCATCCGGCCGATTGTTGAATACGGTGGATTTCGCGACATTCTCAATATCCCGATCTGCCAAGTACTTCGCGGCTTCTGGAACGATATTGAAGAGCAGCTTTACATTCTCTGCTCCGATCCGATACTGATGACGTACCGTCTCGCCAACATTGGTGTTCCATATGCCAAAATCGCTCGCGTAAACGCCCGTAAAGATTTCACGGACAAACTGTGCCCCAGTTGCAGCAGCCAGATCCAGTGATTTTTTCGCATCCCAGAGCACGTTGACTCCGAAAGGAATTTGAATATCGCTTTTGAGTTCTCCGATGATTCTCGCCATCGCTGCTACTGTCTCCGTTTTTACCTCGGTCAAATACGGCAGACTAAACTCGTTGGAAAACATCACGGCATCCACGCCACCGTCCTGGAGCGCTCGCAAATCCTTTCGCGCCATTTCCACGACGTATTCCATCCCTTTTTCTTTCTGAAAGGAAGGGTCTCCTGGCAAAGGAAGCAGGTGGCACATGGCAATGATTGCTTTTTCCGTTCCGATTACGTCTTTTAACCAAGTCATGATTTGACTCCACTCCTCTGGTAGATAATAGGTTATCCGCGGCTAAGATCCAAATTTTGGTCGAAAGTGAGCAAAAGCTTTTCCAGCAAGCAAATGAGCTGCTCCACATCCTGTAAATCCACTGCTTCTACTGGCGCATGTGTGTAACGGGCTGGGTAGCCGAGATCGATCATTGGAATGCCGTCATTTTCCAATTGGCTAAAGGAAGCATCCGTCAGAATGCCCATAAAGACTGCTTGCTGCAGCGGGATTTCCTGTTCGCTTGCAATCTTTTGCACATGCTTCACCAGCTTGGGATTGGGGATGAGTCCACCCAAAGTGCCTCTTCCATGGAAGGTGTACATGCCAAGGCTCGGGCCTCCACCAAGACGAATATCCCCGCTGCCTTTTAGATCAGGTGTATCTGTCGCGATCGTAATATCCAGCGTGATTGCCAAGTGCGGATTTATCTTTCGCACGGCTGGCAGCACCCCGCGCAGGTTAAACTCTTCCTGCACGGAAAAGACAATGTACAGCTCGCAGGGCAGCTCGGTATGCTGCAAACGGTCTGCCAGCTCAAGCAAGGTCAGGCAGCCCACACGGTTATCGAGAGTATTGCCAAATACGATCGAGCCATTGTCAAAAAACTGCCGGGCGTAGCCTACCGGTGTACCTGGTGAAATTCCTGCATCCAGCGCCTCCTGCTTGCTCCGAAAGCCAAAGTCCGCATAGATCTCATTTACCGGAAGCACCTTATATTTCTCGTCTTGCTTTGTGACATGGTGGGATTTCGTGCCGACAATCCCGTTCCACCGCTTTCCCTCCACTTCGATCAAAAGAGTCGTACCTGCCAAGCTCTTCTCCGGAATTCCGCCCAGCCGCTCCAAGCGCAAAAAGCCGCTTTCCTCCACTTTGGTAACTACCAATCCGAGTTCGTCCATGTGAGCGAACACCATCACCCGAAACGGATTTTCCGCCTGGATCCGATTCATTCGCACAATGACATTCCCGAGCGCATCGACCTGAATATGCTCCGCCGCTCCTGCCAGCCTATCCTTTACATAACGGATGACAGAATCCTCGTATCCGGACAGAGCCAGGCAAGACGTCAAATCACGCAGAACCTCTTTCATTTTTTGATAGTCTGGAATCATGCTTTCGTTCCCCCGTTGTTTGGTTAAGTGAGCTCATCCATTAAATCTCGTGTTCGCTGATACAGTTTTTGATAGAGTTCGTAGTAGCGCTCATAGACAAGCAGATGCGTCTTCTGCGGTGCAACCTCTTCCTTGACTTTTACCCATTGAGCCATATCCGTAAGATCTCGATACCAGCCGAGTCCAAGCGCACACAAAAAGGCGTTTCCGTAAGAGGCACCCAGTGTAATTTCCGGGATGATCTGAGTCAGTTGGCAAATGTCACTCACACTTTGCAGCCAAAGGCGATTTCTAACACCACCTCCTACCGCAATGGCTCGATGGATCGGAACATCCATGCTTCGGATTTCGTCCATATTGTGGCGAATGGAAAAGGAAATGCCCTCTAAAATCGAGCGGTACATGTCAGACTGCGTGTGATGGAGGGTGAGTCCAAAAAACACACCCTTTGCCGCAGCGTGATGAATAGGCGTCCGTTCTCCGCTAAAGTAGGGAAGGGTGAGCAGCCCATTTGCCCCAGGTGGGCTCTGCTCTGCCAGCTTCGTCACATACGTGTAGGCTTCATCGACCGTCATGCCATTTCCCTTTTGTCCAGCTGCCGACAAGCATTGATCGATAAACCAGCGGGTGAGTGAGCCTGCTGTAGCCGTGCCACCCGTAATGGTGTGGTAGCCAGGAACCGCGTGCAAATTGGCCCATAAGGTATGTGTCTTTGGCAAATGGGGAGCAGCAAGAATGAAGAAGGTAGAGCTGCCGTACATCAGCATCAGATCGCCTTTGTTCACCGCTCCTACGCTAATCGCCTCGGAAAGCGCGTCGGCTGTACCAGCAATCACTTTCGTTCCGGGGGCAAGTCCAGTCTGTGCGGCTGCCCGCTTCGTTACTTCTCCTACGATCTCGTGGCTCCAGGTGAGTCGGGGCAATTTGTCCAACTCACAGATAGCACCCGCCATTTCCTCGCTCCATTTCAACTGATGAATGTCCAAAAGCGGTGAGTAAGACGCAGCCGTGTAACGATCGATGACCTGCTCATCCGTAAGCTTGTAGACGAGATACCCCGAACCACAGAGAAACTTGGCCGTTTGCTCATACACATGCGGCTCCTCTTGGCGGATCCAGAGTATTTTCGGTCCTGCCGATTGGGCTGATAAGGATTGTGCCCCAACTTGGAAGATCCGCTCTACCCCTATTTTTTCGTTACATTCATGGACCTGCTTTTGCGATCGCGTATCGACTCCGTACAAGATTGCTTTGCGTAGGGGCTTTCCCTCGCTATCGACCGGGACGACGGCTGGGGCGATCGAGCTGACTCCCACGGCTTTGATCTCGTCCGGTCGGATCCCGAATTTGGCAGCGGCCTTTTGCGTGATGGCTTTGCTCAAATGCACAAAGTCGTGCCACCACGTATGCTCCGCATCATGCTCGGCCCAACCGCGTTGCGGGATTTCCAGCTGATGGGCCACCGACTCGCTCAAAAGGAGCTTGCCGGCCTCGTTTACCAACGCTCCCTTTGATTCATAGGTCCCGATATCTATCCCTAGCACATAAGCCACATTCTTCACTCCCCTCGCAGCCCAAGTAGATCGCCTCTAGTGCGCTGGACATGACTAGACGAAAGTAATTTTTCCTTTGAAATGGTCTTCTGGAAGCTCCCCGCCAAAGTCGCCTTTGTTCGTGATCATTTCATCGATCTGCTCGGCTTCACATACCTGGATCAAGGAAGAATGTCCAAATTTCGTCCTGTCCACAAGGGCGATGACTCTTTTGGAGCGATCGATAAATGCTCGTTTCACTTCCGTCTCTTCGATACTGTAATCCGTGAGACCCGTTTCCAGATTGATGCCCGCTACCCCGAGATAAAAGCGATCAAAAGTGAATTTCCTAATCGTCTCTTGGGCGATGCTGCCGACCATCGACATTTCCGTTTTACGAATCAGCCCACCGATCATATACACCTGAAGATTGCTCTTGGCGAGAATCGAAGCGACCTGGATGCAGGAGGTAAATACCGTGATCCCCGAGCGCTTGGCCAGTTCTCTCGCCAATTCCGCCGTCGTAGTACCGACATCCAGTGCGATGACCTCTCCCTCCTGAATCGTGTTTGCTACATACTTGGCTATTGATTGCTTGAGCTCGTTGTTTTTCTTTTGCCGTTGATTAAACATCGGCTCAAATCCTAGCTCGGGTAGAGAAGCTCCTCCTCTTTTGCGAACAATCATCCCTTTCTTCTCCATCGCGGCCAAGTCTCTGCGGACGGTAACCTCGGAAACGTACAGGGAAGCAGCAAGTTCTTCCACCGACAACGGGGATTTTTCGTTCAGAAAATTCAGAATGTCTTTCTCGCGATCTGTCGCCATGCTTATCGATCTCCTCTTGAGTGAAAT
Source organism: Brevibacillus centrosporus (assembly GCF_046622605.1). Lineage (NCBI taxonomy): Bacteria > Bacillati > Bacillota > Bacilli > Caryophanales > Paenibacillaceae > Brevibacillus > Brevibacillus centrosporus. The sequence continues at coordinate 3,120,849 of NZ_CP176856.1, forward strand.
GATACACGAATGATCATATACGATCAATTAAAAATCATGAATAATCAGAAATTGATCAGTTCAAAATATTAATTCGATCATATGTGATCATGAAAGCGATTGCAATACTCGGCAGCAGAATAATAATGAAACGAAAAAGACGCTTGAAATGCATCGTCACTCGACGCATTCAACCGTCTTTTCCAGTACCTACGCCACTAGGAGGAATGGAGCTTTGCCCATTTGCAGTCTGGCAGGCTCTCCCTCCGCTTACTCCTCTGACAAGCGACCCGCGAGCGGTGCAAAATGCTGCATGGCCAAAGCACCTGCTCCCATGACGATGCCATCTCCCCTCAGTTCGGACGGGATGACCTTGAATGTGCCTCGAAACGGCTCCCAAATCACTTGCTCACTATGTTCTTCCACCAAGTCTACGATCTCTCTATAATTCTCAATCAGCTCTCCGCTCAGAATGACGGTATCTGGATTGTACATGCAAACGATGTTGTTAATGGTAATGCCAATGTACAGTGCGGTACGCCAGATGATCTCCTTTGCCCAGCGCTCGTTGTTTCTCGCGGCTGAGTATACTTGGCGAACATCCGTAATTTCACTTACACGCCGCGCTTCCATGATCAGTGAATTCTCGTCGACATAGGTTTGCAGGCAACCGCGCTTTCCGCAGTCACACAGATTGCCGTTTGGATCGAGCGTCGTATGTCCAAGCTCTCCGGCGCTATTGGAGCCACCCCGGAAAACCTCTCCATTGATGATGAGCGCAGATCCAATGCCAGTACCGATCCCGATCAAGGCCGTTTTGTTTGAGCCTTTGGCAGAACCGTACAGATACTCCGAAAGAATTTTTACTTTCAGATCGTTATCGATCACCGTTTTGATCTGCAGCTCTGCTTCGATCATCTTGGCGAACGCTACGTTCTTCCACCCTAAGGTTGCGGAGAATTGGACAATGCCCTGCTCGTAATTGATAACACCAGGGACCCCGATCCCGATCCCGATCACTTTTTCGCAGGGAAGGTTTTGTTCCTCCACCATCGCGCGTATCTCCCGGCAGATCAGCTCAGCCGTCTCCTCAGGCATAGATTTTTGGGCCTGATAGTCTACCCGGCGATAGACCGTCACGGTTTCACTAAAATCCATTAATCCAAAGCTGATCCGCTTTTTTTCGATGTCTACACCGATGGAGTAAATCGCTCCCGGCTCAATATCCAGCATGACGGCTTTTCTGCCCAGACCCGAAGACGTCAGATTCGTTTCGCGAATAAAGCCTTCCTCGCAAAGCTCACTGACAAACCTGCCGATCGACGTCGCACTCATCTTGGTGATTTTCGTTATTTCGGCTCGGGAAATAGGTCGCTGTTTTTTTATAATATCGAGTATCATTTGCTTGTTATGTTGTTTGGTTACGTCCTGGTCATGTTTTACGATTTTTTTCATAGCTACTACCCCCTCTTACCTTTGACATTCCCTTATACCTCTCTATGTAATCCTTACACTACCTGTCCGCCTAGCGTTCGTCAACGGCACAGCAAACAACCACCCGACTCTCCCGGATGGCTGCTATCTAGTAGATTGGTGAACGGCCGCCTCATCCAGCCCTTTGTATTTGACATAGAGGGACGTCAGCAGAAGCGCTGCCCCATTCATGATAAAAATGACCCGGATCGGCACGATACCTCCGAGAAAACCTCCAAGGATTGGCCCAATCATATTGGCAAATTGGACGGCAGACTGGTTCAACCCGAAAGCTCTTCCACGAAAATCAGGCTCAATCACTTTGACAATCAGGGCATTGATCGCCGGATAAACGGCAGCGAAAAACAAGCCGTACAAAAATCGCAGGATACCAAACCCGTACAGATTGGTAAAAAAGTATTGCAGCACACTTCCGATTCCACCGCCTACCAGCCCGAAAACCAAGACCTTGGTGTAGCCGATTTTACTTCCGATTTTCCCCCAGTGCGGAGCTGCCAGGACTGTCGCTACGCCAATCGCAGAAATAATGATGCCCGAGCTAAGCGAAGCATCCTGCTGCGCTGCTCCAAGCTGCAGCACGTACACGGTCAGCAGTGGCTCTAAAAGCATGACGGAAACGGTCACCATCAAGCTGATTCCCAGAACAATCATGAAACGAGGGTTCAGCATCGCCACACGCAAATCGTCCCGGACTTTTGACCGCTGCTTAAAAGTGACGTGAACCTCCCGGACAAAGAAGGTAGCAATCAGCGCTGCCACAAGTACGAGACCCGAGGAAAAAAGAAAAGGCTTCCCGATTGCCCCACAAATGACTGACAACGCCCCCAATCAAGGGCCCCACAATGCCTCCCGTCGCTCCACTTGTCGCCATGATTCCCAAAGCGTAGCCTGCGTGTGCTTCGGGAGTGTTGGTCGCGACCAGCGCAATCGCGGATGGTACAAAGCCAGCTAAAAGACCTTCCAGCATTCGAAGGAGACTCCCGACCATGCCTCCAAATGCTCGCGAACCCCAAGCGTGTTGTACATAAAGAGCGGCAAAAAGGGGATCGAAAGGGAGTAAGCAGTACTACAGAAAAATACCCCGATCCACAGAACCACGAGATTTCTTTTCCAGGAGAACGACATGGCCTTGTTAAACCTTCTTTCCTGCAAACAGCTGCATTTTCTAACGAAAAACAGAAGGAAGCATCACGATGCAGATCGCAATGCTTCTCCCCTTTCCTCCTACGCTTCTTCCCAGAAACGCCGCAAGTTGTCCATACCAATTTTTGAGCCTTCCCGGCAATCTTCCATTCCTTCGAACTCCACTGTAATATAGCCGTCGTAACCAGATTCCTTCACCAGCTTGACGACTTCGCGAATTGGGATATCGCCCTGGCCGACAATGGCTCCGCGCAAGAAATTGCCAAGAACCGTCTTGAACCACTTTCCGCCGCCTGGCTCTTGGTAATACGGACGGAAATAAAAGTCCTTGAAATGAACAAGCGAGGCGTATGGCAAATTCTTTTTCACACCGACCAGAGAATGCTCATCCACGCACATAAAGTTGCCAATATCTAGGGTGGTTTTGAAATTCGGGCGATTGACCGCTTGCAAGACACGTTGGACGCGATCACTCGCTTGGACGAGCCAGCCGTGGTTTTCAATGGTCGTTGTAATGCCAAATTGGGCTGCGTAGTCGGCGATTTGCCGGCTGCCTTCCACCATGATTTCGAGGTTGTTCTCAAAATATTCGATCGTCGTTTGCTCTACAGGAACCGTAAACGCAGATACATCGTGACGCATATGCTTGATGCCCATTCGGTTTAGGAGATCCACATGCGTTTTTACACGTGCGACCTCTGCCTCAAAAGCTTCTTCTGTTTCCTGAATGAAGTTGGTCGGCATCGAATAGTTGGACAGCTCAATCCCTACAGCCTTGGCTTTGTCCCGTACGGCGTCGGCCAGCTCATAGTTGTCGACCAAGGTGAAGCCGTAGGGCACGATTTCCATATGCTCGCCACCGTTGTCCGCAATCCATTGCACAACATCCAGGACATCCATTTCTCCAGCTCTGATGGCAGTCAGCAAACTATATGTGCTCAATCCAATTTTCATGAGATCCACCTCTTCTTTTTTATCATGGTCAATGGGTTACGTGTCATCCAGCACGCTCTGTACATCATTTTGGTTTTGGCTCCATCCCTCCTTTCCCATTGCAAGAATCACTCGGGAAAAGTCACCCTGTCGATGATGACAGCTTGCTTGCAGCGGTTTGATTCATAAGCGGCTTTGACGATTTCCAGTGTGCGCAGACCATCCTCTCCTGAAATCGATGGTGCTCTTCCTTCTTGGACACATTGAATGAAATCCGCAATCAGCCCTTCGTCCATATCCTTTGCCCACGGGAGATGCAGCACCCTGTTGGCCTGATCATTGTAGTAGAGAGCATGCTGCTTAAACACATCGACCGACAGCGTGCCTTTGGTCCCTACGATTTGCATGGTCACGTCTCCCCACGTCGGAAATGTTTTCGGTCTGGACCAGCTCGGGTCGATGGTCACGATCACACCAGACTCCATTTCCAGTGAAACGATTCCGCAATCCTCCACATCGATGTCGTAAAAACGGGTATCCAGCTCGGCGTACGCACTTTTCCCTTCATCCTTTAGCAGCCAGCGAACGAGATCCATTACATGAACGATGTGGTCGGTAGCGGCTCCCCCGCCGGAAAGCTCTTTCTCAATGAACCATCCGCCAGGCATTTGCCCGTGATTCGTCCCATTGATCGCCAAAACTTCTCCGATCGCCTTGGATTCTATCAGCTGCCTGACCTGCTCCATTACAGGCGCAAAACGGACAGGATAGGCAATTTGCAAGATGACCCCTTCTTCCTTGCAGGTGCGGATCATCTCTTCGGCATCCTTCACTTCAGTCGCAATCGGCTTTTCGCATAAAATCTGCTTTTTGGATTTGGCAGCAGCGATTACATGCTCTTTATGCCTGGCATTTTCCGAGCAGACAATGACCGCTTCCACATCCGTCTGCAAAAATTCCCGCAGATCGCCATAGTAATCGACCTGATAGGTTGCAGCTGCTGTTTTCCCTCGCTCCTCGTCGTGATCCCAGATAGCCGTGAGTTGGACATCTGGGTGCTTTTGCAAGTAAGTAGCATAGCTGTGAGCATGCATATGAGCGAAACTGATGATCCCTACTTTCATTTGGCACTACCCCCGTCCATGAGCTGAACCGGTTGCCCCGCCCCAGCCGATTGTCGTGCAGCCTGGGCGATTATTCGCGCCATCCTCACGTCTTCTGGAGTCATTCGGAGCGCCTCTTGGCCGGACACAGCGCGAATAAAGTTCGTTCTGCGGCTGGTACAACGTTCGGCAGCGGCTCCACCAGCAAAACGCTTGGCAGCAAATTCCGTGTGTACCAGCTTCCTATTCGTGTCCCACACAATCGGCTTACAGTCGTCACTGTCGTACTGAAGCATGCCCGAGGCACCTGTCAATTCAAAAGAGGACCGCTCGTCTTCCTCTGCCAAAGACAGCTCGATATGCGCAATCGTTCCATCGGCATGCTTCACGATAACCAGCGCATATTCGACTGCTTGCCCCGTTTCGTCCATGTGCTTGACACTCCTGGCCATGACTCGCAAGACATCACCGAAAGTCCACCTCAGCCAATCGAATACCTCGGCACCCAAGACGTCGAAAATGCATCCTTCTGTCGCCGGCAGTGCACTCCGTTGCATCCGGATCACACCTGGCTTGCCGATCGCGCCCTGCAAGACGTGCTCGCGAGCCTGTACATACACGGGGGAAAAGCGCCATGCATTTGGCAGCAGCAGCATTATGCCTTGTTTCTCGCAGATTGCTTGAAGCTCACTGATTGCTTCGATATCGATTTGCACATTGGCATCACAGATCACATGCTTTTTGGCTTCTACTGCGAGCTCGATCCATTTTTCAGGTGCCGTCACACTCGGGGCGATGTCGACAGCATCGACCTCTTGATCTTTTACCCATTCTCCAAAGACAGCTAGATTGTCTGCCACACCTATGATCTTTATCTCGTTTACCTCGGGCCAGGCACACTGCTGCTGCGTGCTCCCTGCTGCTGTATCCGCGATGACTACTTTCCACATGTGACATCCCACCTCCAAATCAATCAAGTTCTACAACGAAAATTGAAACGTATCCTGCAGCACGACTGCAGCTGCCCCTACGACTTCCACATTTTCTCCAAGGGAATTGAGACGGATCGCAAGTCCCTCGGTAAAAATGCCATGGGCATATTCATGGACATATTCCGTTACCTTGGAGACGAGCAGTTCATTTTCAAACGCAATTTCTCCGCCGAGAATAATGGCCTGCGGATTAAAGAGATGGACGAGATTCACCAGACCTGACGCCAAATAAGAAGCTGTTTCTTCTAAAATGCTCTCAGCGAGCGGGTCGTTCTGCGATAGCGCCTGTCGAAAAACCGCTGCGGAAATACGATTGACGTCGTGACCGGCGAGCTCAAAAATACAGCTTTGCTTCCCTTTTGCAAGCGCAGACAAAAGCTTGGCGTAAATCGCTGGCCAACTTACATAATTTTCCAAACAACCAATATTTCCACAATCACAGCGAACGCCCGTGCGGTCAATCGTGGTATGCCCAAACTCCCCGGCTCCGCCAGCAAATCCGCGGTAGATGGAGCCGTTCACGAGAATGCTGGAGCCCAAGCCATCCCCGATCGTCACATAGATCATGTTTTGATAATGGCTGAAATCACCGATGCTCTTTTCGGCAAGCAGATAGGCATTGGTGTCATTGTCGAGCCAGGTTTTGCTGTGAAAGCGGCTTTCTACGATCTCTTTCACCGGAATGTCCTTTAATTTCAGCTTTGGATTATAGCGGATGACTCCATTGTCCGAATCCACGATTCCTTGCGTCACGATGGATATGCCAACGCAGTTGTCTAAGCTTTCATAGGGCAAAACGAACTGCTCCATGATTTGCAGCAAGTACGCGATAACCTGGTCACCTTGATAGGGCTTGATCGTGAATACTTCTTTTTTGCGGACCTTTGCTTCCAGATTCATTTCCGCAATCGTTATTTTAGACCCACTAATCGAGATCCCGATTAAGAAACGGCTGTCGGGCGAGAACTGCAGCAAGATCGGCTTTCGTCCTCCATTTGAAGTTCCTGTTCCAACTTCACTGACGAGCGAGTCACGAATCAGTTCACTGACTGCCGACGTAACGGTTGTAGGGCTCAGCTTGTGCCGTTTCGCTATTTCGCTTCGGGAAATGGGTCCATAATGACGGATCGTGTCGAGTACGATGGATCGATTCAACTCTTGGATTAGCTTTAAATCACCCGTCCTGCGCATGGTACCCTTCCTTTTACTTCGTAGAATAACTGCTTATAAGTGGCAAGCTACAAAATGACCGCCCACCTCTATTTCCCGCAAGCGAGGGACAGTGGATTTGCACATATCCATGCTGTACGGACAGCGAGTATGGAAAAGACAGCCGGATGGCGGGTTTACCGGGCTGGGCACATCCCCCTGCAAGATAATCCGCTCCCTTTTTGCTCGTGGGTCGGGAATCGGAACAGAGGAGAGCAGTGCTTTGGTATACGGATGCTGGGGATTTGCGAAAATGGATTCTTTCGGTCCCGATTCGACCAAGGAGCCCAAATACATCACGCCGATTTTATCGCTGATATGCTCCACCACGCTCAAATCATGGGATATGAACAAGTACGTCAGTTGAAACTCTTCCTGCAAATCCTTCAGCAGATTCAAAATTTGAGATTGAATGGACACATCCAGTGCAGAAACCGGCTCATCCGCCACAATTAACTTCGGCTTCAATATGAGTGCACGCGCTATGCCAATCCGCTGCCTCTGACCGCCGCTGAACTCGTGCGCGAATTTATCAGCATGGTAGCTGTTCAACCCGACCACATCTAGCATTTCTTCTACGATCTTTTCTCTCTCTGCAGCAGATAGCTTGGTATGGATGACGAGAGGCTCCCCTACGACTTCGCGAATTTTCATTCTCGGATTGAGCGAAGCGTACGGGTCCTGAAACACCATCTGTACTTGCTTTCGCACTTCCCGTAGCCGGTTTTCATTCATTTTTGAAATTTCTTCCTGATTGATCCAGATTTTCCCCTCATCGGGAGTCAGCAGCCTCGTCACCAGACGCCCAGTAGTGGACTTGCCGCAGCCGCTCTCGCCAACTAAGCTGAAGGTCTCTCCTTCCTTGATTTCAAAGGAGACATGATTGACTGCCTTCACGCTTTTTTTGCTGCCCAAAAATCCACTGTCTATGGGAAATGTCTTTTTGATCCCGTCTACTACCACCAGCGACTTAGACATGCGCATCCCTACTTTCTTCGCGATAGAGCCAGCAGCGGCAAAAGCGTTCTGAACCTGTGGCTGTAATCGTCGGTTCTTCCTCCCAGCATACGGGCATGACTTCCTTGCAGCGCGGAGCAAATTTGCACCCTTTTGGCATTTGATTCGGATTGGGCACATTGCCTGGTACCGAATCGAGCCTGGAACGCTTTTGCCCCAGCTTTGGAACCGAGCCGATCAAGCCTTTTGTATACGGATGCTTGGGATCATCGAATAAATCGTAGACAGATGCTTCTTCCACCACTCGTCCTGCGTACATGACGACCACGCGATTGCACATCTCCGCGACTACACCCAAGTCGTGTGTGATCAAAAGCATCGACATATGCTCTTCGGCTTGGAGCTGCTTCATCACATCGAGGATTTGCGCTTGGATCGTCACATCCAGCGCGGTAGTAGGCTCATCTGCAATCAGCAAATTCGGTCGGCATGACATGGCCATCGCAATCATAATGCGCTGCCTCATCCCCCCGGACAGCTGGTGCGGATACTCGCTGATAATCTCTTGGGGTCTCGGAATCCCTACCTTGGTCAGCATGCTTATCGCGTGCTCTTTCGCCTGCTTGTCAGAATAGCCTAGATGCAGACGAATCGACTCCATGAGCTGCTCACCGATTTTCATCACGGGATTGAGGGACGTCATCGGCTCCTGGAAAATCATCGAGATTTCTTTTCCGCGAATCCCGCGCATGCTGCTCTCAGAAATGGACAATAGGTTCGTTCCGTTATACTTGATTTCTCCGTTCGTGATTTCCCCTGTCGTATCTTTAAACAGACGCATGATCGAAAGGGAGGTCACGCTCTTTCCACAGCCTGATTCACCGACAAGGCCGAGCACTTCGCCTTTTTTTATGTGAAAGCTGACATTGTCCAAGACGACTGTCTTTTTGTTATCTCTCGTAAATTGCGTTTGCAGATGCCTTACTTCGATGATGTTTTCACTCATCTGCCCCAACTCCCTCGATTAATTCTTCGTTTTCGGGTCCATAATATCTCGCAAGCCATCGCCCACCAGATTGAACGCCAGCACGGACAGGAAGATGACCAAACCAGGGATCATCACGACGTGCGGTGCGGTGTCCAGATAATCGCGCCCCATGCTCAGCATCGCTCCCCAGTCAGGACTCTCAGGCTTTGCTCCCAATCCGAGGAAGCTAAGGCTCGACGCTGCCAAGATGGATGTTCCGATACGCAAGGAAAAGAAAACGATCATGCTCGAGACGGTCTCCGGAAAGATGTGGCGAAAAATGATCCGGCTGCTTCTGGCTCCCATGGATCTCGCCGCCTCTACAAAAACCGCTTCCTTCGCAGCAAGCGTGTTCCCGCGAATCAACCGAGCAAAGGAAGGGATACTGAATACGGCTACGGCAACCACCACGTTCGTTAAGCCAGGACCGAGAATCGCGACAATCGCAATCGCCAGGAGAAGATCAGGAAAGGCAAACATCACGTCGCTGGACCTCATGATGAGGCGATCCAGCCAGCCCCCATAATAACCGCTGCACAATCCCAAAATCGTCCCGATCACCGCTCCCACCAAGACCGAGGTAAAGCTGACACTGAGTGATATGCCGGCACCTACGATGATCCGGCTCAAGATATCCCTGCCATATTCGTCCGTCCCTGCCCAGTGCGCTTGAGATGGTGTCTGCAGGATCGCATCATAATCGGGCTCATAAGGATCGTACGGCGCAAGAATGGGTCCAAATACGGCGACGAGGAGCAGGAAGATGATAAAAAAGCCAGCCCAAAATGCCGTTTTTTGTTTCTTCCACTTTGTCCAAAACTCACTCATCCTCGAGCGCTTCTTTTCCTCGGAAACCAAAGAGATTTGACTCACTTCTTTCACTGCTTCCATAAAACATCTCACCCCTTTTGGTTAGCTATCAAAGCGGATTTTCGGATTGAGCGCTTTGTATAAAATATCCACCAGGAGATTCACCAAAATGAATTCCAGCGAGAACAGCAGAATGACCGCTTGCACAACTGGGTAGTCGCGGAAGGCAATCGAGTCAATCAGAAGCCGCCCCATTCCCGGAATGCTGAAGACGGTTTCCACCACAACCGAGCCGCCCAGCAAAAATCCGAATTGCAGGCCTGCTATCGTGACGACAGGAATCATCGAGTTTTTCAGCGCATGCTTGCGTACGACTACCGATTCCTTCAAGCCTTTTGCCCGACCGGTCCGAATAAAGTCTTCCTTTAAGGTTTCGAGCAGCGAGGATCTGGTGAAGCGCGCTAGCATCGACATGATTCCGGCTCCCAGCGTAATGGAAGGAAGAACATAGCTTTTCCAGCTGTCTGTCCCACCTGTCGGAAACCAACCGAGCTGAACGGAAAACACTTGTATGAGAATGAGTCCCAGCCAAAATCCGGGTAAGGAAATGCCTGAAATCGCCGTAAGCATCCCTAAAAAATCGGGCCATTTATTGCGGAACACAGCAGAGATCGTACCGATTACTAAACCCAGAACAAGCGCCCAGCCTAGACTCATAAATGTCAATTTCAACGATATCTCGTACCGATTTTCGAACATATCGCTAATCGGAAGACCTGTCTTTAACGAGTGACCCAGATTACCTGTGAACAAGTTTTTCATATAGTTCAGGTATTGCACAGCCAATGGTTTATCCAATCCCAATTCCTGACGAACCCGCGTGATTTCCTCCAGCGTTGCCTCTTTTCCCGCCGCTAAACGTACAGGATCACCTGGTACCAAGTGAATGAAGAAGAAAATGAGCAGCGACACGATGAAAATGATCGGAATGATCCCGATAAGCCTCTTCACGATATAACGGAACATATATCGGTTCCTCCTAAATAGGGAAAAGTAAAGCGGCGCTGGGCAACAGGCTTGTGACCCAACGCCACTTTTTCGATTTATTTTATTTCCGCTTCTCTGACGTAGATGCCGCCGCTTGGCGTGATGTAAACACCGTCTACGTTACTGCGTTTTCCGTACAAAATTTCATCGACTGCGAGGAAAATCCATGGCGCTTCCTTAAATACGTTTTCTTGTACAATTCCATACAGTTCTTTTTGCTTCGCTTGGTCAGAGGATTGGGTAGCTTCCTTGATGCTCTTATCGACCAGATCGTTTTTGTAGAAAGCGGTGTTGGCTCCTGCTGGCGGGAAGTTCTCGCTGCTGAACAGGGAGCGCATCGCGTTGTCAGGGTCTGCAGAAGACCAGCTTACATACCACATCTGCATTTTTGCTTCTTCTGGTGATTTGATGTTGTAGATTTCGTCAGACAGGGTGGCTTCTTCCATCGATTTCACATCTACCGTGATGCCGACCTTTTGCAGCTGCTGCTGAATGAACTGCATACCTTTCATCGTATCCGAGTTGGTATTGCCCCAGATTTCTGTCGAAAAGCCGTTTTCGTAGCCAGCTTCCTTGAGCAGCTGCTTCGCTTTTTCCACGTCGTACTCATACTCACCCTGTTTGGCGTAGTGAGCGATCGTAGGCGACATGAGGGATTCCAGCTTCGCACCATAACCCGCTTTGACTACTTTAATGAACGCATCCTTGTCTACTGCATAGTTGATGGCTTGTCTGACGCGCGGGTCGTCAAATGGCTTCTTCACCATATTGATCGATACATAACGGGTAATCGTCGATGGCGTACGTTCTACCTTAACGCCTTCTGCTCCGCTCAAAGTCTCTACTTGCTGTTCAGGCAGCGGATAAATGACGTCTGCCTCACCTGTTTTGAGCATCGCTACGCGAGAGCCATTTTCAGGAACGGGTTTGTACGTAATTTTGGCAACCTTCGCTGCACCTTTGTTCCAGTGATCCGGATTCAGCTCGACCGTCAGATGGTCGCCCTGCACCCACTCTACAAATTTGTAAGGCCCGGTTCCTACTGGATTCTTCGCAATGTCTTTTCCGTACTTCTCCAAAGCTTGCGGACTGATGATTCCCGTAGTAAATTTGTTGATCATCGCACTAAACGGCTGGTTCAGTGTCACTTTTACCGTGTATTCATCCACGACTTCCGTGCTCTTGATATACTTATAATTTCGATACGCACGCAGGTTGTTTTCCTGATTGCTCATACGGTCAAAGTTGATTTTGACCGCTTCTGCGTTGAAGGGGGTACCATCATGGAACTTCACGTTTTGGCGCAGTTTAAACGTGTATTCCGTAGCCTCTGGATTCGCAGAATATTCAGTCGCAAGTCCGGGGATCAATTTTAGATCTTTGTCATAGATCATCAGCCCTTCGTACATCGAGGTCTGCACACCAGATGACAAAGCGTCACCCGTATTTTGCGGGTCCATCGTGATGAAGTTCTCATTGACCGCCACCACCAGTTCATCTTTCTTTGTCGATGGCGTCTCTTGTGCAGTGGAAGTGCTTGGAGCAGCACTGCCACCACTGCTGCTGCCTGAACTCGTAGGACTGTTACCGCTGGAACACCCAATTAGTAAAGCTACTGAAAAAAGGAAGACAGATGCTGCTCGAAAATAGGACACTTTTTTCATAACCTTTTCCCCCTTACAATTTTTATCTGATAGATGAAATCTGGATGTCCCAAGGTACACTGCCAATAGCCTGACTCAATATTCGATTTCGCGTCCTTGCTGCGCCGATTCGTAGATTCCGCAAAGAATTTTCATCATCTCTACGCCATCTTGTACAGGGCTGAGAGTCTCTTTCTCACCAAGAACACTGGAGATAAAGTGATCAATTTCATTTTGAAAGCCTTGCTTAAAGTCAAACGATAATTTATCGATCTGCGGGCTGACGTTCAGGATCGTATCGTGTTTTTCCGTTACGATGGAAAGCTGTGGCTCTACCTCGGCACCGCCTTTGTCGCCATATAGCTTGACAGACAGCTCTTCTTTTTTCGCATGGAGCGTGTAGCTTACATCCACCATGAGCGAGGCTCCATTCTCAAAGCGAATGATCGCATTGGCCAAGTCCTCTACCGTGTTTTTTCCGGGGTCGTAATCGGCTGCTTTGTAAAAGGAAAGGTTCTTGACGTTGGCGCGATTACCAAGCTTGTTGTATGTATTTCCGCTGACCGTCTTCACTTTCGGACAACCCATTAAGTACCAGCAAAGATCGATCACGTGGACGCCCAAGTCGATCAGCGGCCCTCCACCGGATCTCTCCTTGTCAGCAAACCATCCACCCGGATTTCCCAAACGGCGCAGGCAGGATGCTTTGGCGTAGTAGATATCCCCGAGGTCTCCCGCATCAATGAACTGCTTCAAGAGCTGAGCATTCGTATCGTATCTTCGGACAAACCCGACCTGCAGGACCTTGCCGCTGCGTTTTACTGCCTCCTCGATTTCCAGAGCGCTTTCAACCGATGTGGATAAAGGCTTTTCGAGCAGGACGTGCTTGCCTGCGTTCAAAGCCGCGATCGAAATCTCTGCATGCGTGTTGTTCCAGGTGCAAATGCTTACAGCATCGATTTCTTCATTTGCAAATACGTCTTCCAATCGACAATAATAGGTTCTGGCATTGAACTTTTCCGCTTTCTCCTTGGCTCGTTCCTGATTGAAATCTACGACAGCATACAGCTCAGCTTTTTCATTGTTTTGGTACGATTGCATATGCATGTCTGAAATGGAACCTGCGCCGATTACCGCGACCTTTACTTTTCTCACGTTTAGCCTCCTAATGATCTGTCTTCATCGCTAATTAATTTTTCCATTGGAGTTATTAAATAGATGATACAAAATTATCTCAATTTTTGCAATACATGTTCAGTTATAAAAATGAAAATTTTCCAGCTCTCTCTTGCGTAGAAAATAGCAAGCCTGCCGCTCCCATGACGCCTGATTCTGTCCCTAATTGATTTAGCTCCACGCGAACTTGGTTCGCCAAGCCGGGTATACAATGCGCTGTCACGCCTTTTTCAATCTCCTCCAAAATAACAGGAGCCGAGTTCATGACCCCACCGCCGAACACGAGCAGTTCCGGATTAAATAAATGGATTAAATTCGTCGCTCCAATCCCTAAATAAAAGCCCGCCTGCTTCAAAATGCCGATCGAAAACCGATCTCCCTGGAGAGCCGCTTCTCCAATCTGCTTTGCCGTTAGCGCTTCGTGCCCTTCCAATAAGCTTCCGGAAAACGATGAATCGCGGTTTGCTATTTTTGTTCGCGCCATATTTTCAATCGCAGTGCCTGACGAATAGTTCTCCAGGCACCCCCTGTTCCCGCAGCGGCAGATCGGCCCCTTCCAATCGATCGATATGTGCCCGAATTCGCCTGCGCTGCCATCATTTCCTGTGAGCAGGCGACCGTTACAAATGATCCCCGCACCTACGCCTGTACTTACAGTGACGTAAATCATATTTTGCGTTCCTTTGCCCGCTCCCCACATCCACTCGGCTACCGCCGAAGCATTCGCGTCATTCATCAAATACGCAGGAAGGTCGAATCTCTCCTGAATCAGCTGGCCGATGGGAACGTTGCGCCACCCGAGATTGCTCGCAAAAATCACCTCGTTTTTCGCGCTGTCGATGACTCCTGCCGAAGCGATTCCCACCCCTCGCACCTGATTTCCCTCCACGCTTGCGTCTGCCATCACGGCTTCGATCGCGGCCAAAACCCGATTGATTACCGCTTGTTCACCATCATCCGAAGAAGTCGGCAGCTGCTTTTGGCTTACAATCTGTCCCCTGCCGTCTATCAATCCAGCCAGAATCTTCGTTCCACCCAAATCTAGCCCGATTGCGTACTCGTTTCTATCCACTGCTGCCCTCCTCCCTTCCAATCGCAGATATCAGTTACTTTCTCCACTGGTTTTATAAAGTAGCTTCTCTATATTATTAGCACATCACCTGCAATTCGTCCAGATTATTCAGAATATTATTTTATATCAAAACGCGAGGGCACGCTCTCGACCATGGTAACCCTCTGATTAAACTGAGCTTTTAGGGGGGCCGCAGACGAAGGCTTCGTCTTTCCCCGCTTAGGAAAGAACGAAATTTAGTAAAATGCTTGCCTGAATAAAATGTGATATATTATTATATGACGATTCAAAATTTTTTTGATCGGAGACGAAACGATGAAATTAAACAACTCCAGCCTCAAGCCGCTTTATCTCCAGCTAAAAGAGGTCATCAAGGAAGATATCAATCGTGGCGTATACAAAGTCGGACAGCAGCTTCCTCCAGAGGGAGAGCTTTGCGAAATGTACGGTGTGAGCCGGATTACAACCCGCCGAGCGATAACAGAGCTGGTTGAAGCGGGAATCTTGCAGCGTCAGCAAGGCAAAGGCACCTTCGTCACAGCCAGCAAATTAAAACGCGAGCTGATCGCCGTGAACGGTTTTTCAGAATTTCTCACCCAGACCGGCAAGATGCCGCAGCCACGGATCGTTTCTACTACGATTCTTGAAGCAGATGAAGTCATTGCTGCCCCTCTGCAAATTTCGCCCGGAACATCCATACTCCAGTTGAAGCGGCTGCATTATGTGAACGACGCCCCACTCGTATGGGAAACCGTCTATTATCCGTTGACCCGGTTTCCAAACCTAGAAAAGCATATTGCCGAATCGATTTCTACCTACCAAGTGCTGAAGAAATACTATGATATCCAGCCCGCTTCCAATCTGAAGACGCTAAATGTCATTATGGCCACACAAGAAGAAGCCCAATTGCTGCGTTGTCCCATTGGTACCCCTCTCTATCAAATCGACAAGGTTGCCTACGATGATCAAGAAAAGCCCTTCCATTCCTCCTGTTCTCTCATCCCCACGGACCGCGTCACATTCACGATCAATACAGGACACACCCGCAACAACTGACACTGGACGAAGAATCCAGTGTTTTTATGTCTATACGATTTTTATTTTATTTTTCTGACAAATCAGTTGAATACCTTTTGATAAGATGTTATATATTGTTATATAACCAATTCATCCATTTAAGGAGGTCATTTCATGTTACACCCACAAGTTCAGCAGGCTTTGGATGCGATCAGCTCCCGCCCCATTGAGAATGTGTTTCTCGTCGCATGCGGAGGCTCATCCGCATTGATGTACCCGAGCAAATATTTCCTGGATCGGGAAGCGAAGACTATAGCGGCTGACCTGTATAGCTCCAACGAATTTATTCACCGCAACCCCGTACGACTAGGCTCCAAATCCCTGGTTATCCTTTGCTCACATTCCGGCAATACCCCAGAGACAGCCGAGGCAGCAAAATTTGCTCGCAGCAAGGGGGCACTCACTGTCTCCTTAACGAACGAGCCTGCTTCTCCGTTGGCGGAAGCATCCGAGCATGTCATCAAATACAGCTACGGACCAGAAGCGCCGGCTTTCGAAACCAATTACTCGATCATGTACCAGCTGGTGTCGGGGCTGCTTTACGTAAAAGAAGAAAATGCGAAATTCCACCGCATGATTCATTCCTTGCAAGGCTTGCAAGGTGCCTATGATCGTGCGAAGATTCAGTTCGCTGACCAGGCAAAAGCATTTGCTGCCAGCAACAAGGACGAGAAAGTCATCTACACGATGGCGAGCGGAGCAAACTACGGCGTCGCCTACTCTTTTGCGATTTGCATCCTCATGGAAATGCAATGGATTCACTCTCACGCCATCCACGCCGGCGAATACTTCCATGGCCCCTTTGAAATTCTTGATAAAACCGTGCCGATCATCCAGCTTCTTGGACTTGATGAGACTCGCCCGCTGGAGGAGCGCGCCCTGCATTTCAGTAGACAATATGGCGAAAAGCTGATCGTGATCGACGCCAAAGAATTTGACTTGTCCGGCATCGATGAAGATCTCAAAGGCTACATCTCGCCACTCGTCCTGAATTTTGTCCTGCGCCAGTTTGCAAATGAATTGGCGGATGCCCGTAATCACCCACTATCCACTCGCAGGTACATGTGGAAGGTCCCTTATTAGGCCATACAGGAAAATAGTTATTTGACAATTCTTAATTTTACATCGTAATATAATGTTATATTATGTTATATTTTTCCTGCAAGATAAAAGGGGGCAACGTCATGAAGAGAATGGTTAGATTCACGACTGGTCTATTGCTCGTTCTTTCTCTCGCAACAGGATGTTCCACGGCAGATTCGTCCAAGCCGCAAGCCTCTGCAGATCCCGGTGGCAATGCAGTCACTCCTGCTTCGGGCGAGCAGATTACCTTGCGCCTCTTCCATCGTTGGCCAAGGGACCCTGACAAAACGTACTTTGAACAGGTGGTTAAGGAGTTTGAGAAAGAAAATCCAAACATCCACATCGAAACCGAGGCTGTGCTCAATGATGCCTACAAGGAAAAAATAAGCGTATTGCTTGGCACGAATAATCCCCCCGACATCTACTTTTCGTGGAGCGGTGAGTACGCCTACAAGTTCGTACGTGGTGGAAAAGCTTTGGATTTGACGAATTATGCCCAGCAGGACAAAGCTTGGTCTGAACAGCTGATGGAATCTCAGCTGGTACCGTTCAGTCTGGACAACAAACTGTATGGCGTTCCCCTTACGATTGACGGCAAGACGTTTTTCTACAACAAAGAGATTTTCTCCAAGCTGAACCTTCAAGTACCGAAGACCTGGTCGGAATTCATCTCTGCCCTGCAAACGATTAAGGACAACGGCTACACCCCCATCACTTTCGGGAACAAGGCGCCTTGGGCCTCTTCCCACTATATTGGGACGCTCAATCAACGCATGGTCGAGGAAAGCGTCCGGGAGAAGGACTACAATCGAGCATCCGGTACGTTTGAAGACTCTGGCTACGTGGAAGCACTGAGAAAATTGCAGGAGCTCGTCCCCTATTTCAATAAGGACGTGAACGGGCTGGATCATGAGTTTGCGAGACAGATGTTCGTCGACCAAAAGGCAGCGATCTTCTATGCGGAAACCGCAGAAGTCCGGCTTGTTGAACCGAAGACCAAATTCCAATGGGGCTTCCTCGATTTTCCGGCGATCGAGGGCGGCAAAGGGAATCCGAACTATTTAACCGGTGCCCCGGAAGGCTTCATGATTTCCTCTACGACCAAGCACCCAGAGGAAGCGGTAAAATTCCTCAAGTTTTTAACTTCAAAGGCACAAGCCGAAAAGTTCGTTAAAGATGTAGGCAAGTACAGTGCAGTCAAAGGTGCTGTGAATGAAAACACGGCCTCCCCACTCGGAATCGAGGCAGTCGAACGTGTGACCAGTGCAGAAGGATTGGCTCTATGGCTGGATACGGACCTGGATATCAAGATCGTTGATGCTTATTTGGCTGGTACACAGCAGATGCTCAATGGGGAAAAGACGCCAGAGGATGTTCTGCAAGACGTTCGGAAGGCAGCGCAGCAAGTGCGGGAACAGGTCAAGTAGACTAGGTGGCAGTGGAGTCCGAACGACTCCACTGTCTCTTCATACAGAAAGGGGGATGACCATATGCTTCAGCGGAAATTTACTGGATACTTGTATGTACTTCCTTGTTTCCTCATGATTCTCATCTTCATTTACTTCCCCATTGTTCAAAACATCGAGTTTAGTTTGTTTGAGTGGAGCGCCTTCTCCCCAGAGAGGACTTTCGTCGGACTTACCCAGTACGTTCAGCTGTTTCACGATCCGATTTTTTATAAGGCATTGACGAATAACATCTACTACGCGGTCATCTCCATGATCTTTCAGGTAGGCGGCGGACTGGTCCTGGCAGCTATTCTCGAGGATAAGGTTTTCCGAAGATTCTCCCCTTTATTTCGAACCGTTTTCTTTACACCTGTCATCATCTCGATCACAGTGATCGCCCTGTTGTTCGACTTCATCTATCATCCGCAAGTCGGTCTATTAAACGGATTTTTGTCTGCCATTGGCCTTGAGAGTTGGACAAGGGCTTGGGTAGGTGATTCCGCCACTGCCATTTTCGCAGCGATCGCGGTTTCCCAGTGGCAGAGTATCGGCTACATCATGATGCTGTTCATCGTAGCGATCCAGAAAATCCCACAGGAACTATACGAAGCAGCCGAAATGGATGGCGCGAGTAAAGTCCAAATGTTTTTCCATGTGACGGTCCCACAGGTAAGGGAGATGACATTCGTTACTTCTACCATTACGTTAGCGGGTGCCTTTACCGTTTTCAACGAAGTGTACATTCTCACGGGCGGCGGTCCTGGTCATGCTTCAGAGGTACTGGGGACCTATCTCTACCAATCCGCATTCATAAATGACCAGATGGGATATGCCTCCACCATTGCGAATGTCATTTTGGCGATTACCCTCGTTATATCGCTCGTTCAAATGAAACTATCCAAAACAGGAGAGGAGTAACTTACATGGAGAGAAATTTGGAAACGGTTTCAGAGCAAAGTACTACTCCCCTCCTCCCCCTCGCAAAGCGAAAGCGTTCGCCTAAGCTGGGTACATACTCCCTTTTTCTCGTCCTCCTGCTGTACTTTGTGGCTATCGCTTATCCTCTATTTTGGATGGTGATGAACTCCCTCAAGGAATCCTCCGAAATCTTCAGCGATAGCTGGGCGCTGCCAACTCAGTGGCTGTTTGAGAATTACGTAACAGCTTGGGAACAAGGGATCTCGGAATACTTCCTGAACAGTGTGATTGTGACCAGCTTGACCTGCTTTCTGACAGTCCTGTTGAGCGCTCTTGGGGCTTACGGGCTCACACGGTTCCAATTTCGCGGCAAGAACCTTATCTTGATCTTGATTCTCGGTGGCCTGATGCTTTCCCCGCAGGTAAGCTTGATTCCGCTCTACAAGCTCATCCAAAGCTTAGGCTTGTTCAATACGTATTGGGCGTTAATCATCCCTTATGTGGCGTATCGTCTCCCCTTTACGATCCTGCTGATCCGTGCGCATTTTTTAACCATCCCGAAAGAAATTGAGGAAGCGGCTTACCTCGATGGCTGCAGCAGCTTCGGTGTCTTCACGCGAGTCTTTTTGCCGCTCAGCACACCGATCTTGCTCACCTCGACACTTCTCACCGCCTACTTTTCGTGGAATGAATTTCTTTTCTCTATCATCTTTATCGATGACAACAAGCTAAAGACGATCCCCTCTGGACTCATGGCTTTCCGGGATATGCTGCAAACCGATTGGGGTGTGCTACTCGCCGGACTGACCATCTCCGCTCTTCCTATCATTCTTCTCTTTTTGTTTATGCAAAAATACTTCGTCAGAGGTCTCACCAGCGGCGGCATAAAAGGATAAAAGAAGCTAGATTCTGCATCTAGCTTCTTTCTTTTGGCAAATCTCTTGATTACCCGACTTTTGCAACTCCATAACCGAAAGCACCGTAGTGACCACACGTTTTGGACGCCGCTAGGGAAGCTTGCTGCAGCGCATCTTCCATCTCCACATTTTGGTGGTATTTTATCAGAAACATCGCGATGAAAGAATCTCCTGCGCCAAGTGTGTCCACTACCTCGGTTTCTACAATTTGCTGCCGGTACAGCCTGCCTTCTTCTGAAAAGAGCGCTCCCAAGGCACCGCGAGTGACACCGATTACTTTTGTTCCCAATTGATGCACCTGCTGGATCAGCTGGAGGCACTCGTCTTCTGTCAGATCGCTTCCGGAGAAAAAGCCGTAATCGATGTAAGGGCAAACACGCTGCAAATAAGAATCCGTCCAACGATTTGAAAAATCAAAGGAAATCGCTATCTTCTGGTGCAATTCGGGCAGTTCATGCTCCAAATTGCTGTAAATACTGGTGTGCAGCAGATCATGGGAAGCGATGTATTCTTTATCCTGCTGGTTCAGCCGAAGTCCCATGTATGCCTGTACGCCGCCTGCATTTGAGCCGACAAAGACCCGATCCCCGTCCGTATTGAGTGAGACGATGGCTTCTCCATTTGGGCCAAAGGCTTGCCTTAATCTTGAAATATCGATGTTTTCTAATAGCAGGGTTTGTTTTACATGCTCTGCAGCCTGATCATTGCCAATGATACCGATATACGAGGAAACCGCAGCTTGATAGCGCTTGCCCAGCACGGCAACATTCAACGCATTGCCCCCAGGAAATATCTCCCCGCGGTCTTTGTAATAATCCACAACATTATCGCCAATTGCAATCAGTCTCATCGCCATTCCCCCATCGATTTTCGGCATTACATCTTATAACATTATATAACAAACTGATAATACAGTCTATTCTTATTATTGCATCATCTCGGTTGGTACTGGATCGAAACAGGCTTTAGTACGGTAGGTCACATCGGTTATGGATACGGTAACGATGGATTTTACAGCTCTAGGGAACAAAAAAGAACACACCATTCATAAAAGATTGGTGTGCTTCTTATGTAAGTCGATAAGCTTAAGCTGTGAACCTCGCTGGAAACTAGCACATTTGCTATGCGCTCTCAGTACTCCAGAGAATGAATCGACTGGTCGTGACGAATGATCGCCTCTTGATCCAGCCTGCCTTCCACTTTTCGTGTTTGACTTGCTCTTTGTGCGACACCTATTTTTTCAACAAATCATAGAGCGTCAGCGCCACAATTTTCGCGGCCTTCACCAAATCATCAATGAGGACATGCTCGTCAGCTCTGTGCCCGTTTGCTTCCAGCAAGGTTTTCGGTCCCGCTCCAAACATCACCACCGGTATGCCCGCTTCATAGAAATGCCTGGCATCAGCGTAGAGCGGTACCCCTTGGATTTCTAGAGGTCCTTCCATTACCTCTCTCCAATTTGAGCCCAGAGTCTGTATCAACGGCTCTTCCACATGTACCGGACCAAAGCTGTTTGCCAAAAGGATTCGCTCTACCTCCACTTCAATGCCCTCGAAATGGCGAATCGCTTGCTCAACCACCTGTTGGATTTCCTTTTCCGCCTGTTCTCCGCACTCTTCCGGGATGAGACGCCGATCCAGACGAATCGTACAACGGTCAGGTACCACATTTGTATTAATTCCGCCAGAGATTAATCCCACTACTAATGTCGGTGATTCAATCCCCGGGACGGCAGATTTGACTTTGCCAAGTGATTCGCGATAGTCATACAAGGAGTGGAGTATCGCGCTCATGGCGTGAATGGCGTCAAATCCTGTGTGAGGGGCTGCTGCATGAGCCGATTTGCCCTTCACCATGATTTCCAGATGCAGACATCCATTGTGGGCATTGACGATGGAATGCGTGAACCCAGCCGCGATCGCCATATCAGGGGTGATATACCCCCGATCCAATAACCACTTGGGACCGATTTCTCCTCCCGTTTCTTCGTCAAACGTAAACGCCAATGATACCTTTCCACTTAATTCCTCTGCCACGTGACGCAGTGCCATAAGGGCAAAGGTATAGGTCGCTATATCCGATTTGGAAACAGCTGCACCTCTACCATATAGTTTCCCATCCACGATCTCTCCGCCGTACGGGGGATAGGTCCATCCCATTCCAGGAGCAACGACATCACCATGAGCATTCAAGGAAATCTCGGGGCCTTCTCCCTCTCCGAAGGCTGTCGTTGAGAGGACATTTGCGACCCGGATCATACCGCTCGCCTTGACCTTCGCTTCATCTACGTCCAGCAACTGAACATTTTCGAATTGAAAATCTATCAATCTCTTATGAATATGCTCTGCTATTGCGTAACAATCTCCAGGCGGGTTATCGGACGGAATGGCAACAAGCTCTTGCAGAAATTGAATCATTTGCGCCTGATTGCTCTCTATCCATTGCAAAATATCTTTTTTGGCTCCGCTCATAATGGCTTCTCCTTTACACCGTAAATGGTATGAATTGTCCGATGGGTCGCCCTACAATCCCTTCATTTAGATCGAAAACTAACTGCCCTCTTACAAATGTTTTCGTGACACGGCAATGAATCGCTCTATGGATGTATGGACTATGCTTATGCCGGTAATGTAAGCTGTCTGGTTTGACCACATAGGATTGATTGGGGTCGAGCAGGATTATGTCAGCGTCTTTTGCGATCGCGATTTCACCTTTCGTCCTCAAGCGAAACCTTTCCGCAGGGGTGGTCGCTATCATTCGAACAAATTCAGTTATGGGTACACTGCGCTTTTTTACTGCTTCATCAAACATTAAGTCAACATTATTCTGGCAGCCCGTAATCCCGCCCCAGACTTCAAACATATCGTTCGTTTCACTATGCTTCATAGCTGGCGGGCAAGGAGAATGATCCGAGGTCAGCATATCAATTTTGCCTTGTTTCAGTGCTTCCCATAGCTTCTCCTGCTCCCACTCATCCCGCAAAGGCGGGGAACATTTGGCGGTGGCTCCTTTTTCTTCAAACTGACGGGTCGTAATCGTAAAGTAGTGCGGGCATGACTCCAGGGTTACGTCTACGCCTTCCTTGCGCGCTTTCATGATCTCTTCTACCGAATCGGCGCTGCTTATATGAACAAAGTGCAGCTTGCAACCAGTCTGTTTTGCGAAAAATAGGGCTCGCTTCACAGCATCTACTTCTGTAAAAACGGGACGAGATGCCACATAATCGGAAGCCGTTACCTTACCCAGCTTTCTTTTTTCTTGCGCGAGATGGTCCGTGATCTCGGCATTTTCAGCATGAATCGCTAACATATGTCCCAGCTCGGCTATCTTTTTCATTCCGGTATAAAGGGTGTAGTCATCTACATTTTTAAAATCATCCGGCAAGTCCGTTCCACAAGTAGCCATAAAGCACTTGTACGCGACAACGCCTGCGTCGGACAGCTCTTGTAACTTCTCCAGATTTCCCGGAACCAAGCCGCCATAAAAAGCATAGTCTACGTAATTTTTCCCTTCGGCCGCTGCAAGCTTTAAAGCGAGAGCCTCTATCGTCGTCGTGGCAGGCAATGCGTTCAACGGCATATCGATGTAGGTTGTGGTTCCTCCCGCTGCGAGCGCTTTTGTCCCCGTTTCAAACCCTTCCCATTCCGTTCGCCCTGGCTCACAAATATGAACATGTGCGTCAATCATCCCTGGCATTACGAATTGACCTGTTGCATCAACTACTTGATCGGCCGCTTCCTCTATCCTTTCAGCAATGGCGACTATCTTACCGTTTTGAATGGCGATGTCAACCCTTTTCACGTCATCTCTGAAAACGACATTCCCGTCTTTTATGAGCAAGTCATACTTCATAGCGGTCCCCTCTCGATCGTGAGTAGAACAAATATTCAGACTGAAACATCCCTGTACATTTTGCGAAAATCCTGATGTCGAAAAGGAAGCGCTATACCGTTACATGCAGTAGCTCATCGGCTCTGCAGCATGCGCAGAAATGACTGTTTCCAAAATCCTGGAGTGCTGGATCCTGCCCCACACACTTTGCCTGACTGTACAAACAACGCTTGGTAAACCGACAGCCCGGTTCGGGATCAATAGGACTGGTAAGTTCTCCAACCAGCTTTACGCGCTGCATTTTCTGACGGATGTTGGGTACTGGGATGGCAGAAAGCAATGCCTGTGAATAGGGATGGATCGTTTTTTTAAACAGCTCGTCAGATTCGGCTATTTCTACCAGCTGCCCCAGATACATGACCGCTATTTTATCGGAGAAGTACTTTACGACAGACAGATCATGGGTAATGAATAAATAGGTCAGACCGTATTCCGCCTGCAAATCCTTCAGCAAATTCAGAACCTGGGCTTGAATAGACACATCCAGCGATGATACGGGCTCGTCACATACGATGAACTGTGGAGTCAAGGACAATGCCCTTGCTATCCCTACGCGCTGTCGCCTGCCCCCATCAAGCTCGTGCGGATAGGAATTCACTAGTCTTTCACTCAATCCAACCACATCCATCAAGCGTCTGACTTCTGCTTCGAGATCAGCTCGATGCTTTATCTTTTTATGGATATACAGCGGCTCTCCAATAATTTCACCGATGGACATTCTCGGATTCAGCGAGGAAAACGGGTCCTGAAAGATGATTTGAAGATCCTTGCGCAGATCATGAATTTGTGCCTTATTCATCTTGCAAATGTCTTGCCCGTTGAAGAGGATTTCCCCGCTAGTCGCCTGATGCAGCCCGAGTATTAAACGGCCGATTGTTGACTTTCCACAGCCGGATTCTCCTACTAGTCCCAATGTTTCCCCGCGCTTCACACTGAAAGAGACATCATCGACAGCATGCAGCGTCCCGTTTTTCGATTTGAAATGCTTTTTAAGGTTCCTGACCTCCAGAATGTTATCTGCCATGTTTGACCGCCTCCTCTAGAAACGCAGGTGACTCAAACTTTCCCTCGTGCATCAAGCATTTCACAAAGTGAGTCCCTGCCACGTTCGTCATCGCCGGTTGGGTGCTCGAACAGAGTTCATTCATGTGCGGACAGCGGGGATGGAAGGAACAGCCAGACGGCAAATTCGTCGGGTCTGGCATCTGCCCAGCTATCGGCTTTAGCTTATCGACTTTCTCATCCAGAGTAGGAATGGATTTAAAAAGACCAATCGTATACGGGTGATGGGGATGTTCAAAAATCTCCTCGATCGTCCCTGTTTCCACAATCTCCCCTGCATACATGATGGCGACCCTGTCACACACCTGTGCAACTACACCCAGGTCATGCGTGATGAGCAGCAGTGATGTATTGAATTTCACTTTCAAATCATTCATCAATTCCAGTACTTGAGCTTGGATCGTTACATCCAGCGCAGTCGTTGGCTCATCCGCCAAGATGAGGTTCGGCGAGCAGGCAATACTCATGGCGATGACCACGCGCTGCTTCATTCCTCCTGAAAATTGATGGGGATATTCATCGTACCGATCTTTTGGGATCCCGACCATTTCCAGCATTTCAGCCGCCTTTTGCTGTGCCTCAGCTTTACTGCATGATTCATGGAGATGAATCACTTCCGCTATTTGGTCACCCACGGAATAAACAGGATTGAGACTGGTCATCGGATCTTGAAAAATCATCGATATTTTATTTCCGCGAATATGACGCAGCCTATCCGTTTTGGCTTTTAGCAGATCTTCTCCCTCATAGTAAATCTCTCCGCTCGTGATCTTGCCCGGGGGGTTCGCTACAAGCTGCAAAATGCTGAGTGCTGTTGTTGTTTTGCCGGCGCCCGTCTCTCCGACCAGACCTAGACTTTCCCCAGAAGCTAAGCTCAAATCCAGGGAATTCACCGCATGAACGATTTCGTCATCCGTCCTATACTCGACAGTGAGATTCTTAATTTCCAGTAGCTTTCCACCCGTCATAGCTGCCTCCTAATTCTTCAACTTAGGGTCCAATGCATCCCGCAAGCCATCCCCAAGGAGATTGAGAGAAAGAATGGTTAACATAATCGCTACACCGGGGAAAGCACAAACCCACCACGCATATCGGATATATTGCCGTCCGCCGCTGAGCATGGCGCCCCATTCAGGAGCAGGAGGCTGTATGCCAAGACCGATGAAGCTCAAGCTCGCGATGGATAAGATCGAGCCTGCGATACACAACGTTGCCTGAACGATTACGGGCGCCATCGAATTAGGAATGATGTGCCGAAAAATAATGCGGAAATCACTGGCACCAATCGCCCTCGCCGCTTCCACAAACTCTTCATTGCGAATAGCCATGACAGACGCCCTGACGATTCTAGCAAATGGAGGGATGTTCGAGATGCTAATGGCAATGAGCAGGTTGGTCATGCTGGGTCCAAGCGCAGATACGATCGCGATGGATAGCAAAATGCTAGGAATAGCCAGAAAAATATCCATGATCCGCATGATCGTATTATCGACTGCTTTACTTCCGTAACCGGCTATTGCCCCCAGCACACCACCAGCCACTGCAGCAATAAGAATCGTCGCAAACGAGATAGGAAGAGAAACTCGCGCTCCATGAACAATTCTGGCAAGAATATCTCTGCCTAATTCATCGGTCCCAAGCCAATGGCTGAGTGATGGTGGTTTGAGGCGTAATGCGGCACTTTGCTGAATGGCGACTGCGTTATAATCAAACAATACATTTGCGAAAATAGCCAAAAGACTGATAATCGCTAATATCACTAAGCCTGCGATGGCCATTTTATTCTTTTTTAATCGTTTCCAGATCGAAACCCACTGGGATTTCTTTTTCTTTCGCACGATGATTTCGGCTGATTCCTTTTCCCTCGGTATGGTGGTTGTATTCATCTCTACACCTTCTTCATCTTGTACTGAGCTCGGATACGTGGATCAAAATAGGCGTACAGGATATCGGTGACCAGATTGATAATGGTAAACATGGTGGCCATGACAAGCACAATCGCTAACACGACAGGCGTATCTTTTAATTTGATCGTTTCCACGAGCAGCCTGCCAATTCCCGGCCACGAAAATACCGTTTCTACCAGAACAGCGCCGCCGATAGCAAAACCAAACTGCAATCCTGATACCGTAATAATGGGGATCATCGCATTGCGCAGCGCATGCTTGATAATGACTGTAAACTCCTTGACTCCCTTCGCTCGCGCGGTTCGGATGTAGTCCTGCCTGATGGTCTCCAGCATGGATGATCGCGTCATTCGCGTAATGATAGCTAGCGAGCTGGCACTTAAGGTAATGGCAGGAAGAACTAACGACTTGAAGCCATCGAAGTTTGCCGATGGAAACCACCCTAGATTGGCAGCGAGTATGAGAATCAGCATGAGCCCTAACCAGAAGTTTGGCATGGATACGCCAATTAAAGCGGCAAACATCGAGACGGAATCAATCGCGGAATATTGCTTGGCTGCGGAAATCGTTCCCAACGGAATCCCTAGAGCAATGGCAAAAATGAGCGCCGAGCAGGCCAGGACGAGCGTGCTTGGAAACCTCGCTTCGATTTCAGCAGATACAGGCTGCTTGGTTGAATACGAAATCCCAAAGTCCCCTTGAACGACATTTCCGATGTAGTGGATGTACCGAACAAAAAATGGCTGATCAAGACCAAGCTCCTGTGTCATGGCAGCATGCGCCTCAGCTGTGTAGTTATCACCGAGATACATTTCAACGGGATCACCAGGAGTAAGGTCCATGATGGTAAATACGATTAAGCTTACCCCCAATAAAACAGGCACCAGCATAACCAACCTGCGCAGAATAAATTTGTACATCTGACAACCTCCAAATTTCGAATGGATTCTCCTCAAAAAATCGGCTTTTGCCAGACAGTCTGTTTCTCCGTATCATGCCGACGAAATTGATCGGCATGATACGAAGGTCAAGCTCTAGTTTTCAAAATACGTGCCGTAGATGGAGTGCGTTTTCCCCGGGTAAAGCCCAAAGCCCTTCACATTTGACTGCATGCCGGCATTTAAATGCTCAATTCCAATGGGGATCAGCGGAAGTTGGTCAGCTACAATCTTTTGTACCTCTGCATAAAGCTGCTTCGCTTCGTTAGAATCTGTGGTTACACTGGCTCTGTCTAGTTTTTCATCCACTTCTTTCGTTGCCCAGAAAGAACGGTTGCCTGAAAGTCCAAAGGCTTGCGTGTGATAAACGGCTCTGAGCATGCTATCTGGATCAATCGATGTTTTCGACATGAAGAACAGATCGTGCTCCCCTTTTCCCGTAGCAGAATAGTATTTTCCTTGTTCCATGGTTTTCACTTCAACATCAATGCCAATGGCACTAAGCTGACCCTGAATCACGACTGCAGCATCTCTTGGGACCTGACTATCCGGAACCCAGAGTGTCGTCTTAAAGCCATTCGGGTGTCCAGCTTCGGCAAGCAGGCTTTTCGCCTTTTCTACATTGAAATCATACGTAATCGTGTCAGGTGCAAAGCCAAATACGTCTGGCGGAATCATCGTATTGTGCGAAGGTGTGGCTACTCCGTTGAAAACGATATCAATAATGTCCTTTGTGTTAAGGGCGTACGCGATCGCTTGCCTTACACGAACATCATCCAAGAACGGCTTTTTGGTATTGAAGCCGAGATACCATTCCGTCGTGCTCGTCACCTCTTGCAATGCCAGGTTTTTGTTGCCCTTGACTTTATCCAAATCGGTGATAGCCAAATCATAGGCGAGGTCGATTTCTCCCGTTTCCAGACCAACCGATCTGTTCAGTGCTTCTGGAATCTGCCTGAAAATAAGAGTCTTTACTTTCGGTTCTCCCCTGTAATAATCGGGGAACGCTTCCAGAACGACATCGCCGCCAAGCTCCCAGGATACAAACTTGTATGGACCTGCGCCAACCGGATGCGCGTTGAAATCCTGACCGCTAGTCGCTGCCTTTTTGCTTAGAATGGCTGCAGCATCCAGCGTGAGCCTATACAGTAGCGCATTAAATGGCTTTGAAGTTACTATCTTAACGGTGTAATCATCCACAATCACGATGTCGCTGATAATGAGGTAATTGTAATTTACGCCAGCACTTGCAATGGTTCGTTCAAGGCTATACTTCACATCGGCCGCTTTCATTTCTTCCCCATTGTGAAACTTGACACCCTTGCGAAGGTGGAAAACGGTAGTCGTTTCATTTTCTACTTCCCATGATTCTGCTAGAGCAGGAACCAGTTTCATATTGCTGTCAAGCGCTACAAGCCTGTCAAAAATCTGTGTCGTCACACGATACGAAGCAACGGATGCCTGAATCTGAGGATCCATATAGACTGGCGCATCCGGCACCCCGACGATCATGGTATCTTTTGGGCCGCCAGACCCGCCATTTGCCGTTTCACTTGAGCAACTGGCAATCACGCTGCCAATCAGAAAGACGACGAGCAAGAAAACGGAAATTTTCTTCACCATTCTCACACCTTTCTGTATTTATTTTCCGAATATTCTGTATTTTAATGCCCTTAAAATGAATGAAGCAATCAATTGCCAAGATACATTATCCATAGACAAGCTCTCGCGTAAGAAACGAAGTGACCTTTAAGATTCGTTCCTCTATATCTCCCACCAGGGACATTGGTGACTCGGACATCGGCATTCCTTTCGAGAGCCACGTCGCCAATTCCGAAACCTCGATGTCTGGATGACTATCAAACCACCCTTCATTTCGGAACGGTGTGTAAAGTTCAGCGCGGTGAATCTCCCCCCAATACCAGGCGTCTGGATCACTTGCATGAATTTTACTGATCAGACCCGACCAGTCGATACAACCCGTACCCACTGGGCAAAGCAGTCGCGCGAAGCCTCCACCGCTCCATAAGAGGCGTGCATCATCTACGTGGACTTGCCTGATGAGACCTGCGAGACGGTCGGCAGCTGCTAGCGGATCCTCCATGCGTACAATCACGTTCACGGGATCGAAAGCAACGCCGAAAAGATCGGGATCCAATACTTCGAGGAGTCGACGAACCTCCCAAGATGTGATTTCCTCGTGCGTTTTGATCAGTATGCGTGCCCCTAGCGAACGCAGGCCAGGCTCCAGCCGTTTCAGGAAAGAGGAGACCTCGGCCAGTTGAGCGGGCCACGCCATGGATGGATCAAAGCGGTCTTCTTCTTTTCCGACAACCAGCATCACATTCGGCTGACCTAGTTGAAGCGCTGCCTCAGTCAGCTTTAGCAAGCCTTTGGCTATGTCTCCATCCCCAGCTTTTCGTGCGTCTGAGGAACGCTCCGGCCGGTAGGGATTCAACATTCCGATACTGAGCCCAAGCTTGATTCCTGATTCCTGTGCCATTTGACGAATGTCTTCCAGCTCCCACTGATCCAAAGTCGGGCTGGCACTAAGAGCGGTTCCAATGAATGAGCCTTTCAGCCCGTGCTGGCGTGCCTGCTGAATCGAATCTCGTACATCAAAGGATGCACCGCAGAGATCCTTCGCGAAAATACCAACTCTCGTAGGCAACTTTTCAAGCATTGGCCTTTTCTCCCCTCGTGATCCCAAGCTCCTGGCAAATCTTTTCAATATGCTGTCTGGACGACTCGATACACTGGATGGCTTCGGGGTACTCAAAGCTCTCTGCATGCAGCTGCTGCCAGGACTTGACCGTTCCTTTTCGGATGCGCTCTGTAAAGTCACGAGCCAGCTCAAAATAAGCGGAAAATTCTTCTCGTGATAGGTCGGGATGTCCCGCGATCCATTCCGGGTTGTACAGCTCCAGGAAATGCGGCTCTCCTTTTACCGCTCCCAATCGAGGCGTATCACATTCTATCGTGACATTGAGATCAGGGCGATATTTGTTCAGTTCACGTAGCACCGCTGAAAAATCGACCAGCCCTGATCCGCAAAAGCGTGACTGGTAATAGGCTCCGTCATCAATCAGTTCCACGTAGGCGTCCTTAAAATGGGTTTGACGCACGTACGGGGCGATACGCTTAGCCGCATAGGTCGGATGCTCGCCGCGAATAAAGATGTTCCCTGTATCAAAGACGATCCCGACTACATCATCACCGACCGCCTCGATCAAGCGAAGAATTTCAAACGTCGTAATCTCCTCGTGCGTTTCAAGATTCAGATGAATCCCGAGGTCTAAAGCAATAGGCCTTAGCTTCATCAGGAAGCGGCGTGTGGCCTCCAGCTGATCTTCCCAGGAAACGTCCGTTCGGAAGCGGTCGGTCGTGAATCTTCCT
The DNA here is from genome assembly GCF_046622605.1 of Brevibacillus centrosporus. Classification (NCBI taxonomy): domain Bacteria; kingdom Bacillati; phylum Bacillota; class Bacilli; order Caryophanales; family Paenibacillaceae; genus Brevibacillus; species Brevibacillus centrosporus. The sequence continues at coordinate 3,152,071 of NZ_CP176856.1, forward strand.
CTGTACTGCTGCTTTATGCCTGCCGTGGAAATCCACAGCTCCCGAATATCGAATTCTGCGCAGGCCTCCATCATTCTACGGAAACCGAGCAGCGTATCCCCATCGCCGATTTGTCTCACTTCTGGCGTTTCTGGAAGTGCATAAGGATTGACTTTGCTAAGGCCCGCTTCCAGATAGAGTCCGAGCTCGTCGGCGCGCTCGCGGACCTCACGGATTACCGCTCTGTCAAGTGCCGGACTCACATCCAGAATGGTGCGGAAAAACACTCCTTCCATCCCTAGGCTTTTGGCATGATCGAGTGTTCCTACAGGACCTCGCAGCTTTGACTCCGGTATTTTTCTTCCGTCAATTCCAATGCGCATGGATGTTACTTCCTTTCCCTTTTGAAGTGAGAAGCAATAGGTAGTTGAAGTGGTTGTAATTTGATTATTCAGAAAAATAACAGTGAGGTAAATCTAGCTGGAATACATAGTCAGGCGAAGCACGGCATTCATGAGGACGGTTGTGCCTTCCAGGATGTCCTCGGGCGAAGCGTATTCATCTGGATGATGACTCACCCCTTCTCTGCACCTTACAAAAATCATCCCGATATCCGTGAACGCTGCTACCGCCATGGCGTCATGACCCGCTCCGCTCACCAGTCGCAGCGGCTTCATTCCTCGCTCCTCGATAACCGTTTCGATGGCCTGAATGAAAGCCTCTGTGCACGCTACTGCCGGAGAATCCATCACACGCTGGAAGTGACAAGCCAAACCACGGCGCTGGGCTATTTGCCTAAATTCCTCGATTAATTCCAATAAAGCACTTTGCTTGACATCATCTTGGAGGCTGCGAATATCCAACGTCCCCTCGACCATACCCGGAATCACATTACTTGCCCCCGGCAGGACCGCCAGCTTCCCTACAGTCGCCACTACGGATTCATTTTTCAGGGCAATCCTTTCGACAGCTTGAATCATTTCGGCCGCTCCAGCCAATGCGTCTCTTCTTAGCCTTACCGGAACGGTTCCTGCATGACCTGCTTGACCTTCTACCCTGAATTCATAACGGGACTGTCCAGCTATTCCCGCTACGACTCCGCATGATTGACCCATTTCCTCGAGTATGGGTCCTTGCTCAATATGCAATTCCAAATAACCGAGGATCGTTTGCGGATCTCGAGCTGCCCGCCTGTACTGCTCGGGGTCGCATCCAACTGCCCGCATGGCTTGCGCAACAGTTACGCCCTCGTGATCCTGCGCCTCTAAATCTGGTTCCCTCAAAGTACCTGAAATCGCCCTGCTTCCCAGGAACGTGGTATGAAAACGTGTTCCTTCCTCATCACAGAAACTGATGACTTCAATCGGGTTTTTCGTGATGGTTCCGCTCTCTTTGAAGGCATGCACTACCTCTATCCCAGCAATCACTCCGAGGATTCCATCATATTTTCCTGCTTCGGCAACAGAGTCCAGATGAGAGCCAATCAAAAGAACTGGCGCATCCGGGTCCATCCCCTCATATCGTCCGATGAGATTATTGACCGCATCCCGTCGAACCTTCATTCCCGCTTCCTCCATCCATCCGGCAACAAGCTGGATGGCCTGTTCGCTTTGTTCCGTAAAGGAAAGACGGGTCACCCCTCGTCCTGGTTGGCTGCATTGGGCCAATGCTTCTATTCGCCCAATCATCCTCTCTGCATGGATACATTTCTGCAAGGCTTCCAATCTTTCCTCACCTCGTGTGGATCAGGATTGTTCAAGACAAAGCGATGCTGGCTGATTGGTTAGGAAAGGATTCTGTTGATCGTGAGAATATTGAAGTGAGAATCCCGCGCATGCTTGGTCACGATGCTTTTTGCCAAGCTTTCATCCTTCTCTTCAATGGCTTTCACGATTTGCAAATGTTCCTCTACCATTGTTTTTAGGCTGGATTCCTTTAAGGCCTGGAATAGTCCGCGCTGCAGCTTCTGGATCGTTATTTCAAGCAAAGCAGCCAGCTGCTTATTTCCACTGACCTCTCCCAGATACGAATGAAAACCGATGTTGACCTTCATAAATTCTTTCCTGGCCTCCACGGAATCGACATCGAATTCCCGAAGCGCCAGCTCCTTAAACCGTGCCAGCTGGCTTTTGGTGATGTTCTGAATCGCCAATTCCACGCATGCCTTCTCGAGAATAATCCTGAGTTCAAACAAATCCTTTAGCTCCTGAAACGAGAATTGCGATACCATGTACCCTTTATAAGGGATTACATCCACCAATCCTTCAAACTTCAATCCATTTAGCGCTTCTCTTACCGGTGTTTTACTGACCTCAAGCTCAGCAGCCAATTCTCCTTCCCGGAGGAATGTTCCTGGAGGAAGTTCATCATAGATGATTTTTTGTTTTAAATATTGATAGACACTTTCGGCTCTTGATTTTTGCTTATCCTCCAAAATGGTAATCACCCCTAGGGTTGAACGATCATATCCCAAACATATGCCAGCGATATATCTTTCATGTATCGTTCTTTTTTTGTTTTGTCACCTGATGCACAATCAGTTCTTCCTATTCTGCCGCTTGTACCGGATGCAGGATCATTTGCTGCGTCATTTCAATAAACTTGCGGACGCAGTACGGCGCGTATTTTTCACTTTTCCAGATCAACCCCAGCTCCAGACAAATATCCGCATCCTCCAACGGCCGTGCTACCACTGCTGTATGCACCAGCTCTCTGCAGATTTTGCTCGGCAGAAAAGTAATCCCCAGCTTTGCATCCACCAGTTCGATCAGAAAGTCTTTTTGGGAGCTTTCACAGACAATTTTTGGAGTAAAGCCTTGTCTGGCGTACTCTTCTAATATCCGATCGTGCAGCGAAAAGTCTTTCCGATACAGGATCAGCGGTTCCCCTGCCGTTTCCGAAATCCGGATATTTGGCTGAGCAGCGAGTCTGTTCTCCTGGTGAACCACAAGCATTAGTGGATCCTTCAATAATCTCATGGCCTCAAATCCGTCGCTGCGCTTTGGATAACTGCAGACCAGTCCAACATCCAGCGAGCCTTCCTCGATTCCCTGTTTGATCATTTTTGTGCCCACTTCGGTCAGGCGAATATCAATCTCGGGATACATGGCTTTGAACTGGATGATGAGCTTGGAATAAAAGGCCGCTCCTACGATGGGAGGAATCCCGATCCGAATCTCGCCCTTTTTGATTTCCATGACATCGTTTAGCTCCGACTTGAGGTTTTGAAACGATTCCAGGACGTTTTGGGCGTTTGTCAAAACTGCTTTGCCCGCGTCCGTCAGCTCGAGCTGTTTCGTCGAACGATAAAACAGCGGGACACCCAGATCCATTTCCAGATTCTTGATCGCTTTACTGATCGAAGGCTGGGAGACATACAAGGCTGCTGCTGCTTTGGAAAAGCTCAAATGCTTGGCCACTTCAGAAAAATACGCCAGATGACGAATGTCCACAGGAAGTCACCCCATCCTTTATAACGTAATTGCATAAAGAATTTTCTGAATATATATTTTTACCATAATGCCCCTTATTGTACAATACATACAAGTCAGCTGCGTGGGTATTGCGAGTGCTCAAATACAGTGATTTACGTTTTCCGAAGAATAAGGAGGAGAGACTACATGGAGCAATACGTTGAGATCGGAAGCCTGCGCGTTTCCCGCATTCTACATGCATTCATCGAAAACGAGGCACTCCCAGGAACTGGAGTATCCCGTGAACAGTTCTGGTCCGGATTTGACAAATTGATTCACGACTTGACTCCCCAAAACAAGGCGCTGCTTGCAAAGCGCGATCACCTGCAGCAGCAAATCGACAGCTGGCATAGGGAGCACAAGGACTCGTTTTCATTCCCTAAGTACAAGGCGTTTTTAGAAAGGATCGGCTATTTGGAACCGGACGTAGCCAATTTCGAAATAGATACGGAAGGAATTGACGACACCATCACGCTTCAGGCCGGTCCGCAGCTCGTCGTTCCTGTAAACAACGCCCGCTATGCGATAAATGCCGCGAACGCACGGTGGGGAAGTCTCTACGACGCATTGTACGGAACCGATGCGATCGAGGAAGCTGGCGGTGCCGAACTTGGCAGCTCCTACAATCCGGTGCGGGGAGAAAGAGTCATCGCCTTTGCCAAGCAGTTCCTCGATCAGACCGCGCCTTTGCCATCCGCATCCCATACAGAAGCGATCCAGTATTCCATCTCCGCTGGGAGACTTATCGTCGAGCTTCGCAACGGGCAAACGACGACGCTGACCGATGCTTCTCAATTGGCAGGTTATACAGGGGATGCTGCGAATCCTTCCACGGTCCTGCTGAAGCATCATGGGCTTCACTATGAAATCCAGATCGACCGCACCCATCCGATCGGAAAAACGGACGCCGCGGGAGTGAAAGACATCCTGATGGAATCTGCTCTGACCACGATCACGGACTGCGAGGACTCTGTCGCAGCTGTTGATGCAGAAGACAAAGTGCTCGTGTACCGCAACTGGCTGGGCTTGATGAAAGGTGATTTGTCGGCTGCTTTTCAAAAGGGCGAAAAGACGATAACCCGAACCTTGCAGCCCGACCGCTCGTACATTTCCCCTACAGGAGAAACGCTTACCCTACCGGGGCGCTCTCTTCTCCTCGTTCGAAACGTCGGTCACCTGATGACCAACGGAGCCATTCTGGATAAAGCAGGACAGGAAGTGCCGGAGGGAATCATGGATGCAGTCATAACCAGTCTGATCGCCAAGCACGATCTGCTGCGCAACGGTCGCTTCGTCAACTCCGCCAAAGGCTCTGTTTACATCGTCAAGCCGAAAATGCACGGATCGGAAGAAGTCGCTTTTGCCAACGAACTGTTTAACCGGGTGGAAGACTTGCTGGGACTTGCCCGCCACCAGTTGAAAATCGGGGTCATGGATGAGGAGCGCCGCACTTCGCTAAACCTGAAAGCTTGCCTCTATCAAGTGAGAAATCGGATCGTATTTATCAATACCGGGTTCCTAGATCGGACAGGTGACGAGATCCACACTTCCATGGAAGCTGGACCGATGATCCGTAAAAATGAAATGAAGTTCACACACTGGCTGCAAAGCTACGAGCAGTCCAATGTAAGCATCGGACTCGTTTGCGGGCTGCAGGGCCGTGCACAAATCGGAAAAGGCATGTGGGCGATGCCTGATTTGATGAAGGAAATGCTGAAGCAAAAAAGCAGTCATCTGCTTGCGGGTGGAAATACCGCGTGGGTGCCTTCCCCAACAGCTGCTACCCTTCACACCCTGCACTATCATCAAATCGATGTAAACGAGGTGCAAAATAAGCTGAAAGAATCCATTCGCGATTACCGAGATGACATCCTGCAAATACCAGTGGCCACCGCTCCAAAATGGACGCAGGGGGAAATCCAGCAGGAATTGAACAACAACGTCCAGGGCATCCTCGGCTATGTCGTTCGCTGGGTAGAACAAGGCATAGGCTGCTCGAAAGTACCGGACATCAACAACATCGGGCTGATGGAAGACCTTGCTACCCTGCGGATCTCCAGCCAACATATCGCTAACTGGCTACGCCATGGCGTGGTCAGTGAAGAGCAGGTTCTCACCACGATGAAAAACATGGCCAAAGTCGTAGATCAACAAAATGCGGGAGACCCTGCGTACAGACCGATGGCCGACGATTACGAAGACTCTGTCGCCTTTCAGGCAGCAGTAGAGCTCGTTATCAAAGGATGCGAGCAGCCAAACGGATACACGGACCCCATCCTGCACCGCAAGCGCTTGGAGTTTAAGGCGAAGCTAGCAAGCAAGGTTTAGGTTTAGGCCCTTTCCCTTTTCCCTTTTTCACAAGGCAAATAAAAGCAGTGTGCTCGCAAGCGAACGCAAGCACACTGCTTTTTGCACTGGGCTTTTGTCGTCGAACAACCCGTTACGCTGCCTCATGTCAGATTGATAGATTTGTGTCGGTACATACGGAATATATTGACAATGCGATACTTATTACCTAGGATAATATTACCATGATAAGGAGTTGACAGTTTGATATGGCAAAAGGTTCGCTAATGGTTGGCTGGGGTGAAATTATCGCGGGGCGCGAGAAAGCCGCGCAAGCCACGCTTAACAACGCAATGCAATATTGTATACGACTGCAGCAAGAAGGAAAAATCGATCGCTTCGAGGTCGTTGTTCTTGAGCCTCATGGCAGCGACCTCAACGGCTTCGTCCTGATCACAGGAGACAAAGAAACGATAGCATTGCTGCGAGCAGATGATGAGTTTGTCTCGGTGATGGTTGGCGTGCAGCTGGTTCATCGAAATGTGAGAGTGGTTGGAGCTTACACAGGAGCAGAGCTGCAATCCTTGTTTGCCATGTGGGATGAGCAAGAGGAGAAACTGCTGGCTGAATAGAAGGAAGCTTCGATCGGAAATAGCAATACCCTTAGGACTCTCCTAAGGGTCATTTCTTTTTATTAGGGGATCAAAATGATAGGAGTGAGGTGTAGGACAACGCTTTACCCTCATTTCTCACTTTCAATAATTGGGCAACGATGCTGACGCTTATCTCTTCAGGCCCCTCCGCCCCAATATCCATTCCTACCGGCGAGTAGACCCGATCTGGAAGTCTTGTGGGTGCAAGCAATCTCTCCGTTCTTCTTCTGGGCCCCAAAACCCCTAAATAGTTTACCTGCTGCTTGATGAGATGGTTCAGGATCGTGCGGTCTCGATCAAAATTGTGGGTCATAATCAACGCATAGCTGTGATCGGGGATCTTGCCTTCCTTCAAAAATGTTTCCGGATGCTCCACGATCAGCTGATGGGCACTCGGGAAGTACTTGTCACAGCATCTGCTGCTTCGCGGATCGATCACCGTTGTCGCAAAATCCATCTTCTCTGCCAATTCTACCAATGGCTCTGCGTCGGGCCCTGCGCCAAATACATACAATCTATCTTTCGGTTCATAGATTTCTAGTAAAATCGTACTCTTCCATTCTGCTTGATCGATTAATGCGAAAGTCTTGTTTGTATCGATAAAACTTTCAATGATAGCATGGATATCCGGGCGACTCTGTTCATTTCCGCAAGTAAGCCATTTTCCATTCTGAGAAGCGAGGTAAAACGGTGTGATCGCCCTCTCCCCGATTCCCCTGGCGTATAGAATTTTTTCACCTGCGTCCAGTAAGCCCTCCAACTGCTCCCATGTAGAATTCCAGGCTACCGGTTCCACATAGATGGTAATTTTCCCATTGCATCCCGCACTTTGGCCCCAAGAAAGTGCGTCACCTGCTCGTAAATCATACGAGATGGTTTGCGGCACTTTGGATTCCATCACTTCCTGGGCACGATAGGCTAAATCATTTTCCAAGCAACCCGCACTAATTGTTCCGTATGGTTCCTCCGCCACAAACAACATTTTTGCCCCCTCATGCCGATAAGCAGAGCCTTCGACACGGATGACTGTTGCTATAGCCATAGGAGAATATGGATGCGCCTTCATTACCTTTAGCAGTCGATAAAATTCTTTCACTGACCCTTCCCCCACTTTCCCACAGGATGTCTAGATCGAACATGGAAGAGCTCGTTAGCCAAAATGCGGCTTCCGTTTTTCTACAAAGGAGAGACAGCCTTCATGAAAATCAACAGGGTCTACATATTTCCACGGAGCATGGGTCTGCTGCTCGCATAAATGGACTGCCTTCTTAACCGCTGCCAGGGAGGCCATTGACTGGTCTGCCATGATTCCAGCCGTTTTCAGGCAAGTATGCTCAAGCTCTTCACGATTTTCCACGAATACATTGACTAAACCTAGTTGTTTGGCTTCATGGTAATCATAGATTTTTCCTGTATACACCAACTCTTTCGTGCGACTCGGTCCAATCAGTCTGACAATACGCTGAACAAAGGATGGCCCCAATGTAATGCCAAGTCTACCAACCGGTATTCCCATTTTGGTATTTCTGGTACCGATACGAATATCGCATGCGAGCGACAGGATAAAACCAGCACCCATGGCCGGCCCATCGATGACACCGATGACAGGCAAGGAGATGTTTTCAATCGCTGCCATAGCATCCTCCATTTTTTCAAATGCTGCATTCGCTTCGTCAGCCGTCATTTGGGTGAATTCCCTGATGTCTGAGCCAGCAGAAAATTGTCCACGTGCCCCCTTTAAAATGACAACCTTGTTTTTGGGGTTAGACTCGACGCTCTTTACCAGACGCGCCAATTCCAGCCACATGTCTGAAGTAAGTGCATTGCGTGAGGCAGGACGATTCATAGTAATAATCGCCATTTTTGATGTTTCCTGCAGGGTAATTTTTCCGTCTGTCACTCTTTTAATCATGACGCGCATATGTATCCACCCTCTTACAAAGAAATAGAATCGAGAGGAGCATGTCTTGGATCATCATGCTCCTCGTTCTCTTTCGTTTCTCTATCTACTCAATCGCGTTGATTTCTCTACCTGTCCTATCAGCAGCAAATAGGGCAAAGACGACAGCCGCGATGGCGCCGATAATCCCAAGTGCCAAGGCCATCGTAACAGACCCGGCGATCTTGATAGCAATCAGCGGGAACAACCCAGCACCTAGGCCACGACCCACGTAGTAGCAAACGTTATTTCCCGTTGCGCGAAGTCTAGTGGGGAAGAATTCAGACATCCATACGCCTAGCACTGCGAATCCAGCGTAGCCTGCATTACAAATCATCAGGCTCCAGAACATGGGAGAAGACAAGAAATTTTCTCCGATTGTAATGTTTCCCGTTAAAGCGAGAATCAGGAAGGAACCAAAGCCAATCAGACCCACAACTGCTCCCCAGAAAAACGCCCATTTCCGATTTAACTTATCCGAGATGTAGCCAACGATTACGTAAGCGATCCCTGTGATGAACAAAGCGATCAATACGATTACGCTGGTGAGATTGAGTGGGACTCCTGCTTCTTTCAGCAAGAAGGTAGATTGATACGTTATGGTTTGGTAGGAAATGATGAACACAGCCGTTGAAACGATCATGAACATGGTTGTGCCATATGCCAGGCCGTTTTTGAAAATGTCGACCAAAGGAACACCTGTGCGTTTTAATTCTACGGGCAGTGTTCCTGCGCGCAGCTTCTCCCGATACTCCAGCCACAGCTTGGATTCCGGCAGGTAGAAAATCGAAGCAACTCCGACAATGACACTCAGCACACCCAGGATGAGAAAGGCATCGCGCCAGCCTTCATCCGCACCAAATGCTTGAAGACAAAAGTAAGTGACGATAACGGTTACAATTTGGCCAACAACAAACATTGATTGGATAAGTCCACCCATGGTTCCACGTTTCTCTGTTTTCCAGCACTCTGTAAACATGGTGAAGACCAAACCAAATTGACCGCCAATGCCGATCCCAGCAAAAATTCGGGTGATCAGGAAAACGTCATAGCTATGGATGAAAGCCGCTAATATAGCACCTACCCCGTAAATGAGAACGCAGAGAGCATACGACCAGCGGCGACCAATGACATCACCGAGCCAGCCGAATAAGAATCCGCCCACCAAGGATGCCAAGCCTTGCCATGTAAGCACAGTTACCATATCAGCAGTCGTGACTCCAAGTGATTTGGAGATGTAAACCATCGGGTATGAAATCAAATTAAGTTCAATTCCATCAAATAGCGCACCCAAGAAAGCAAAGAATACCACTAAAAGCGTTTCATTCCGCGTGTAAACGGAAGTCGCATTCAGTTTCAGACTTGTGTCAGCACCGAAACCCATTTCTATTCACCTCTTTTGGTTAATGGACTCTTTAAACGATTCACCATTCTCTGCCATCACAATCCGTTTACTACAAGCATGCTTAGTGGTAAGATTACAGGGAATATCTTGAAATTGGGTCTTCCCTGTCTCAGGATGATTTCTTTTGTCCCCCGACTGAAAGCGATTTCAGAAACATTCGTAATCCTCGGCCAGAGTGAACGTGTTTCTGTATGCGCTCTCGTCGGGTGTTTTTTTGTGCATACCGTTTACTTCGATTCACGATGTAGTTCTTTCCATACATTTTCTGCCGATAATGGAAGCTGCCGAAATCGAATGCCGAGGGTATCATTCACTGCAGCGGCTACAGCTGGAGCAATTGCAATGATTCCACTCTCTCCAATCCCCTTCGCTCCAAAAGGACCTGCACCGTCGCGATTTTCAATGAATTTGCTGATGAATTCTGCTGGTATATCCATGATAGTCGGCACGCGATAATCGAGGGCACCGCCATTAACTAGTCGGCCTGAATCGTCATAAACCATCTGCTCCATGAACGTGTGGCCCATCCCCATGATGGCTGCGCCTTCTTCCTGTGCTTCCGCCTGCAACGGATTAATGATGCACCCTACATCACTTACGTTCACGAGCTTGTTCGTGTAGACCTTACCGCTTTCTGTGTCTACGCTCACCTCAGCGGCAGTGAATACAATTTCCCAGAAATCTGCCTTCCCGCCTACTGGATGGCCTTCAATTTTACTTCCTTTGTAGGTCCCGTTTCCCACAACCTCACCCATATTTGGGCCAAAGTATTCTGCGAGGATGTCTGCATAGGAAAGGGATTTTCCGTAAGCCTCTATCGTTCCCCTAGAAATGACCACCTCCTCTTGGGAACCGTCTGCGAAGAGTTCGTGCGCCATCTCTGTCAGCTGTTCTTTTATGTCATGACAAGCAGAGACGACTGCATTTCCCATAGCCACGGTAGAACGACTGCCAGCTGTTGCCGTATCAAAAGGTACAGCACCAGTATCAGCCATAATGAGTGAGACTCGTTCCATCGGTACCCCTATTGATTCCGCTGCGATCTGTCCCATCGTTGTACGTGCTCCCTGCCCCATTTCTGAAGTACCGACTGAGACCGTAACACTCCCATCCGCGTGCAGCTTTACGATAGATTTGGATAAAGAAGCGGGAATCGGATTTTTAATTCCGATGGCGATCCCGCGGCCGATGCCATCCGGTTTCTCTGTGCCCCACCCAATCGTCTCGGCAGCTTTACGCAGTCCTTGTTCCCAATCTCCATCAACCGGTCTGTCGCCGGGTACCAAGATCTCCCCTTTTTTAGGCAGATTTCGCAATCGAATCTCGAGCGGGTCAATACCCAATACCTTGCTTGCCTCGTTCATCTGAGATTCTACCGCCCAAACAATCTGCGGCATTCCAAACCCTCGAAAGGCTGTACTCGGTACTGTATGCGAGTAAACGGCACGACAATCGATACGAGCATTCGGCGTCACGTATGGCCCACATCCGAGATAGCTTGATTTGGAAGCAACCCGCGGCGCGGTATCCGCATAAGCTCCGACCAGGAATTCAACCTTCACATCCTGAAATTGAATTTTGCCTTCGAGATCAAAGCCTGTGTTCATCGTCACCCTGGAGGAAGAACGTCGTGCCGAGAAAAAACCTTCCTCTAATGACAAGACGATTTTTACCGGCTTGCCAGTATGCAGAGCAAGATAGGCGGTAAGTGGCTCAATCTTCGGATAGCCTTTGCCCCCGAAGCCTCCTCCGATTGCGTTTCCGATCACGCGAACTTGGGAAAGCTCCATGTGTAAAGCCTTCGCTACGACACGACGCAAAATGAAAGGATGCTGGATCGGACTTCGGATCGCCACTCCGCCATTCTCGGGGTAACAAATGCAGGAGAAAGGTTCAATCGGAAAGTGGTGAATCATCGGGAACTCATACACATTTTGCAGCATGAAGGAGGACGCGCGATTTTTCGCTTCGACATCCCCCCACCCAAATTTCCAGTTTCCACAGATGTTAGAGCCAAGCTCTTCATACATACCGATACTATCTGGGTTTACGATCGGTGCATCCGCTCGCAAAGCATCATCTAATTTACTGACAGAGGGCAGCTTTTCGTATTCTACCTTGATTTTTTTGAGAGCTTTCTGTGCCGCCTCTTCACTGTCTGCTAGCACTACCGCGACCGGCTCCCCATGGTAGTTCACCACTCTATCCGCAAGCAATGGCTGATCCTGTTTGATCGGTCCAAAGCGCGGAACAGGCTGCGGTAAATCAGTCGAAGTGATGACGTCATACACGCCGGGGATCTCCTTCGCTGCTGAAGCGTCCACATTCACGATTTTGGCATGGGCATGTTCGGAGCGAAGCAATTTTCCGTACAGCATTCCCTGCATCTTCTGGTCAATCACATAATCCAAAGTGCCGGTTACCTTTTTTAATGCATCGGTGCGTTTTATGTCCTTTCCGACAACGTCAAACTCCATGATTTCACCCCGATTCCTTTCTTCATAGTATTGAGAGCTACTCTTCATTTACGATTGCAACTGCCCTGCACCAAGCACCGGATGCATTCGCGATTTTTACAGGCAGGGCAGAGACCGTAAAACCGTAGGGACGAGGAAGGTGATCCAAATTTGCCAGTTTTTCAATTTGAATGTACTCGCGCTTTCTGCCATACATATGTGCTGGCCATAGCAGACCTTTGTCTTTCCCCGCTTTTATGTCCTCTGCCATGTATTTCACGGATCGATCCAATCCCCAAGCATCAATGCCAATGCATTTGATTCCTTGTTGGACCAGCCAATCCGTCCCTTCTTCACCGAGCCCTGGCTGGCTATCGACGTAGCGCGATGTGCCCCAAAGTTTATCCGTACCCGTATGTAGGAGAACGATATCCCCTTTTCTCAGCGTGTAGGAGATTTTTTCGAGCGCTGTTTTAAGATCGGAGACGGTGATCTCTTCCCCTGCTTGTTTGTGTCTGACATCTATGACTACCCCCGGACCATAGCACCACTCAAGCGGAACCTGATCGATGGTTTTCGCAGGTTTTCCCTCAGTCGTAGGGCCGAAATGCCACGGAGCATCCACATGTGTACCGGAATGGGTGGTCGCCTCGACGATCTCATTTGCTAGCCCCATGGAATCCGGAAAATCTGTAGGATCTACTTTTGCAAGTGCGGAAAGACGTCGTGCACCAGCTGCATGATCAAAATGGATAATTTTCGGTGGATACGGCTCACTCGCGTAGTTTTCCAGCGGTAAGCTCAAGTCAATGATTTCAAAGGACATACCGTCACCTTCCTCGTCTACGATTTAGCAGCGTTCGCTTCTCTGATCTGTTTACCAGCTGACGTCACGGCATCAATAATCCGGTAGTATCCGGCACAGCGGCAAAGATTTCCCGCCAATGCTTCCCGGATGTCCGCTTCACATGGGTCATTATTTTCCTGGAGCAATGCTTTTGCTGACATAATCATTCCCGGGATACAATATCCGCACTGAACCGCTCCCTTTTCAATAAATGCCTCTTGCACGGGATCCAGCTCACCGTCCTGCACTAGCCCTTCGATGGTTTTCAGCTCACAGCCATTGATCTCAGGCGCCAATACGATGCAGGAGGTTACTGCTTTTTCATTGAGAATAACGGTGCATGCCCCACACTCGCCTTCTTCGCAGCACAATTTGGTGCCAGTTAAATCAAGCTGATCCCGCAGCACTTGTGCCAATGTATGATACGGCTTGACCTCGATCGTCTTTCTTTCCCCATTCAGTGAAAAATGAATCTCTATGAGGTCCGTACTCATTGCATCACTTCCCGACGATTAGTTTAAATCTTGTTTTATTTCTGAATTCTTTCTCGGCAGATATGGATAGCCTTGCGTGTGAAAGTCTTGATCATCGCGAGGCGATATTCGCGGCTTGCACGCAAATCAGAGATTGGATTCGCTTGTTTTACCGCTTCGTCCAAAGCCGCATCTAGGTTTACTGGCTCATCCCTGGCCATTTTCTCAGCGGCATGCGCCCGAAATGGCACTGGCGCTACTGCCCCAAGTCCGATTCTCACCTCTCCAGACAGAGCGACTAATGCTGCAGCTCCTACGATGGTTAAGTCTGCTCCATCTCTGCGTGACGATTTCAAGTAGCAGGAACCAGAATTCGCAGGAGGAGTAGGTACGAAAATGCTTTCTACTATCTCTCCCTGTTGCAGATCAGTTTTTCCCGGCCCTTTCATGAATGCTTCTACAGGCACGGTTCTGCGGTCTTTCTTGCTGACAATATGGATCACTGCATTGTAAATCAGAAGAGCCGGAATCGCATCCGCTGCAGGAGAGGCGTTGCACAGATTACCAACCAGGGTCCCTTTGTTTCGGATCTGCGTGGAACCAATTTTGTTGACCGCCTCGGCAAGCGCAGGGAACATCTCGCGCACTACGCTATGTTTCTCAATGGCAGAGAGGGTAGTGAGTGCTCCGATCGTAATCCCATCCTGGCAAAAGGTGAGCTCATGATTCAGCTCCCTAACGCTTTTGAGACTGATTACTTTGTTCGGAGTACGTTTTCCGATGCGTATATGATTCACCAGGTCTGTGCCGCCAGCCAAGAGTGCGGCCGTATTTCCGCCTTCCTCTAGCATTTCAAGAAGTTCTACCAAGCTATCGGGTTCACTGTAAGAAAATTCAATCATCGACAATCCTCCCGTGACACTACCCAATAATCACTGTAACACCGGGTATTTTTTAACGAGCTGAACAAATTCCTCGTCTGTTAAAATTCTTTTCTTCTCGATTCCCATGTTTTTCACATCTGTGAGAAGCTGCTTCTTTGCTTCCTCGTCGAGTGTCACTTGCAGCTCTTGCAGACGAACATTGATTGATGTCATTCCACTCTTCTTACCCAATACCAATTTTGCTTGTCGTCCCAGATATCCGGGATTTAACGCAAACATGGCAAGTGGATGCTTGAGCAGGGTATCTGCCCCGATACCCGATTCTCGGGTGAAATTGGCAGTGCCTACAATGGGCTTGTTTACAGCGAGCGGGAAATTCGTATAGTGCTCAACTAACTCAGATAATCCCATTAATTTTGGAATATCTATCCCAATATCTTTGCCGTACAGCATTTGAATGCCAGCAGCCACTTCTTCCAATGCGGCGTTTCCTGTGCGCTCGCCCATGCCATTCACACAACAATGGACAACCTCTGCACCTGCTGCTACCGCTCTGAGCGAGTTGGCAACGGCTAAGCCAAAGTCGTTGTGTGTATGGATCTCTACCGGAAGCCCACCCGTCGTCTCCTTCACGAATTTCACCATATATTCTGTTGCTTCTGGCAAAATGCAGCCCATCGTATCGACAATACCTACGGAGTCTGGCAACGCTTCGGCCGTAACTTCTGTTAACAATTTTTCGAAATCTGCCTCGTCTGCTCTCGTCGTATCGTAAGGAAAAAAGACGGTATACAGCCCCAGCTCTTTTGCTTTTTTTATGGCAGTAATGCTAGATTCGATTACGCGGTCTACGGACCAGTTGAATTGCAGATCCAATTTGGGTTTGCCAATCGGCAATTCGATGATGACCCCATCGACTCCGCACTCCAAACACATGTGGATATCCTCTTCTTTTGCTCGGACAAAGCCGAAGATTTTCGAGTCCAAGCCCAGCTTTTTAATATCCGCAATCGCTTTTCGATCTTGCTCCGAAACGGCAGGCATTCCCGCTTCGATCCGATGGACTCCCGCCTCTCCTAGTCTCCTGGCAATTTCCACCTTCTCCTCCGGCTTTAGCACAACACCCGCTGTCTGTTCCCCATCTCGCAGAGTCGCGTCATGAAGCTCCACTTTGTGTGGGATATGAAACTGCTTCGTTACCTCTTCCTTAAAATTGAAATGACTAACCCACCAATTTTCGTTTTTCCAGCTGCTCGTCATGATCTTCTCCATCCCTTTCCTTTCTAATTTATGTGAAAATAGGACCCTCATCGAAAATGAGAAGTGCTATCCACTGGCGAATGTAACCGCTCACATGAAGAGACATTTTATCCCTTCGTTTCCTTCGAGATCGTTTCGAACAACTTTGCTGTTTTCAATTTGTGCGCTCTCACCAATTGCTCTGTTTTCACTCCGTCTTTTGCTTCGATTGCTTCAATAATCGCATCATGCTCGGCTACAGCATCATGCATTCTCTCCGGGTGAAAGGCAAAGATCGCCTTCGTCCAATGCCCCTCCCACAGATTGAAAATCATATCAAAGAGAGTCGGATATTGAGCATTTTGATACATGAATCGATGAAAATCTTTGTTTGCTTGACCAAAGCGTTCGTCATCTGCTTCGTTCGCATATTGTCTCATTTGTTCGTTCATTGCCTTCAGCTGCTCTATTTTATCGGGATCAAGATGGGCGATCGCTTCTCTTGCCGCCAACCCCTCCAGTACAGCGCGAATATCGTAAATTTCCTTTATTTTTGTAGAACTGAACGTCTTTACTTGTGCCCCTTTATGCGGGAAAAACTCGACCAAGCCTTCCGTTTCCAATCGCTTGAGACCTTCTCGCACAGGAATGATGGAGATGTTTAGCTCAGCTGCGATCTTCGTGATGTTGATGCTCTCACCCATTGCCAGCTCGCCGTCTATAATTTTTTGTTTCAGTACCTTGTGGACGATATCTGATTTCGTTGTGTAAACGTTTGCTTCATTTTCTTGAACCAATGATTTCACCTCGATTTATCCGTTTCGTATACTATATATCATATATGATTTTCGGTCAATAAATTCTGAATATTTGTTTATCTATTTTTTTCTTCCGATTTTCTTGGTCCAATTCGTGCGATTTCCACCGTCTAAACAGAAGAAAACCGCCCTTTTTATAGGACGGCTTTTTGATTTAACTTCCCATCTGCCCGCAATCAGCTGTGATGATTTGACCTGTCATCGCTTCTTGCTCCAACACGGCACAAATCAGCTTGGCGATATCCTCTGGCGTTGCGATCCTCTGCAGTAACAGATGACCAGCCAGCTGCTTCATCCTCTCTTCCTGACCTGCCCACCATCTCGTAGCGACTGCCCCTGGGGCAACGCTGCAAACTCTAATTTCCGGGGCAAGAGCATGAGCGAGCGATTTTGTCAGCCCATGCACCGCAGCCTTGGAAACGGCATACGGAAGCGATGATCCTGTTCCGGTCAGACCAGCGATGCTCCCCACATTCACGATAGCTCCGCGTTTCTTTTTCTTCATATAAGGTGCTACCGCTCTCGCACAAAAAAACATTCCTTTGACATTGACATCGTAAAGCTCATCCCACACTTCGGACGTCTGCGCTTCCAGGTCATCCATTGGGATGTGGCGCGTGATACTTGCGTTGTTTACCAACAAATTGACTGTTCCGAACTGCTCTACAATCGTGTCTACCATTTGCCTTACTTCCTTGTCGTTGGATACGTCGGCTTTTACACAAATCGCTTTGCCGCCTTCTTTTTTAATCAGCTGCACAGTCTCTTTCGCCTCTTCCTCAGAACGGGAATAGTTCACAGCGACGAGTGCCCCCTGCTGGGCCAGTATCAAGCTTGTTGCCCTGCCGATTCCGGTACCACCGCCTGTAACTAGCGCTACTTGGTTCTTCAAGCTCATATTCGATCACTCCATGACCATTTTAATTTGATTACGCTATCTTTTTCGATGACGCCGCGACCAGTCGATTCCCTTCCCAATTGACCAAGAAAATACCGATGCCGACCAATAAACCACCCGCGCCGACGTACCATTCCACGCGCTCACCGAGTAAAAGCCAGCTGGTGAACACCCCGAAAAGCGGCACGAGAAAAAGAAAGGAGCTCGTTTTCCCAGGATCGCCGCGGTGAAGCAGATAAAACCAGAGTGTAAACTGGACAATCGAGCACATGACCGCGAGCCAGAGCACGACTGCAACAGATGTGACTGTGACCGTAAAAAAAAGTTGTTCGGTGACAAAGCTCATGAGGAGCAACGCGATTCCGCCAGCCAGCATTTGATACGCAGCCAGCACGTTTAAGTCAAAGTTCGGAGACCACCGTTTGATAAAAAGAGTCGCCGAAGCAAAGCTGACTGCACCCGCGAGACTAATGAACGTGCCTGGCTGCATACCGAGATGAAATCCAAGTGCAATCGCCACGCCAACGAAACCGATTGCCACACCAAACCACTGGCGTACCCGGTAAACCGCTCCGGCGACAAGTGTTCCCATGATGATCACGAACAACGGACTCGAGGTGGTTAGGATGGCGGACTCGCTTGATGTAATCCAGCGCATGCTGAAAAATGCGCAGCCCATCACGCCAGCGGACTGAAACAGACCGATGATGGCTGCCTGAAGCCACTGCATTTTGCCCATGGGCTGCTTTCTTTTGTAGCAGAGAAGGGCAAGCAATCCTCCTGCCAGCACAAAACGAATGCCCATCAAAAGGAACGGTGGTGCATACGAAAGGCCGAGCTTGCCAACAGGAAATGCAATTCCCATCAAAAACGTTGTCACGATAATCAGACAGGCATACTTGAGCTTGTGCATGATGACATCCCCTTTGCGCGAAATACTCATATGGCATATTGTAAGGGAGTCTTGGTTTTACGTATAATGATCATAACAGATACTAACCATCACTCATTCTGATATCAATATGAAAAGGAGGAAATCTCCAATGGAGAGCGGGGATCTTCGTATATTTCAAATGGTAGCCCGAGAAGGCTCCATTACGAAAGCTGCTTCAAGGCTTGGCTATGTCCAATCGAATGTCACCGCACGTATTCAGCAGCTAGAGTCAGAACTTGGCACCGTACTGTTTTTTCGCCATAACCGCGGTATGACTCTCTCCTCAAGCGGGATAACGCTGCTTGCTTATACTGATAAAATTGTCGGTATGCTCGACGAGGCGACTAAAGCACTCACCTCCACCAGTGAGCCTAGTGGACCCTTGATGATCGGATCCACACAGACTGCGGCCGCTGTTAGGCTGCCTAAGCTGTTTGCAGCCTACTACGAGCAATTCCCGAATGTTTTGCTCTCGCTGACTACTGGTCACACGCAGTTTTTAATGGAAAAAGTGTTGCACTACGAGCTGGACGGAGCCTTTATCGGCTGCGAGTGCGAGCACCCGGAGCTACAGTCCATTCCGGCCTTTGATGAGGAGCTTGTCATCGCTTCCGCAACCGCCATTACCGACCTCGATGAAGCACTTGCCCGACCAAGCCTCGTCTATGGCCACGGTTGTACGTATCGGGAAGTCCTCGAGCGTTTTCTACATACGCGTGGCTTTATCTCCCCTGTCATCATGGAATTCGGGACTATCGAGGCGATAATCGGCGGCGTCTCCGCTGGGCTCGGTATTTCTCTGCTCCCACGGACCGTGACCTCTAGACCTGAGGCGGAGGGGATCATCCGTACCCATGAGATTCCCGATTCTTTGCGCCATATGAAAACCGAATTCATCATGCGTAAAGATTCTTTTATCAGCAATGCCCTGCGTGCATTCATCGAAATGCGATTTGATAACAATGCGGCAGATACTTAAACGATAAAAAGCTATCTTCCTTGCGAAGGTAGCTTTTATCCTAATTTTACTGTTTTATTTTATTTGCCACTTTGCTATTCGTGATTGTGTATTCGCACTTCGCGTACGATTCGCACTTTCGGAGAACAAATCACTACGGAATACTTCCTTTCCCTCGAATATTTTCTCTTCTCGTTAGAAGTCTAATAGATTAGGTACGGAGGCTTTTCCTATCGTTTTTTACTTTTGCACTAAACTCTTAGTTCCCAAGAAACGAAACTTTCAAACCAGCTTTCATATAGTAACACGTTCTATTTTTATCCGTCATTTTATCAGGACTTTTTTATCGTGACAAAAGTACCAGTTTTCACATTTCTGCCAAAATTTCTTCCTTTACTCTTTCCATTTGACAGGAATAATAATTGCGCACACAAAAAAAGAACAGTATTTTTCTAGCAAATACTGTTCTTTGCTCTCGCTATAGATTTCCCTATTTTCCTTTTATCGCTTCAAGTCGAAACGATCTGCATTCATCACCTTAACCCAAGCGGCGACAAAGTCACGTACAAACTTCTCTTTGTTGTCGTCCTGCGCGTAAACTTCCGCAATGGCACGCAGAACAGAGTTGGAACCGAACACGAGGTCGACAGCAGTCGCGGTACGCACGAGCTCACCTGTTTTGCGATCACGCCCTTCAAATACGCCCTCGTCTACAGGCTTCCATTGAATCCCCATATCAAGCAGGTTCACAAAGAAGTCGTTCGTGAGTGTTCCTACTCGCTCCGTGAATACACCGTGTTTGGTGCCAGCGTGGTTGGTACCGAGAACGCGCATACCACCTACGAGCACAGTCATTTCTGGTGCCGTAAGGTTTAGCAGCTGTGCCTTATCAACGAGGAGCTCAGCTGGACTTACGCGATATTGCTTCTTCTGATAGTTCCGGAAACCGTCCGCGACTGGCTCAAGTACGGAAAAGTTTTCCACGTCGGTTTGTTCTTCGGTTGCATCGCCACGTCCAGGGACAAATGGAACCTCTACATCAAAGCCTGCCTCTTGCGCAGCTTTTTCAACTGCAGCACTGCCCCCGAGTACAATCAGATCTGCCAGGCTGACCTTTTTGCCAAAGTCCTCCTGAATTACGCTGAGAATCGTCAGCACTTTTTCCAGCTGTTTTGGCTCATTTACGTCCCACTCCTTCTGTGGAGCAAGGCGAATGCGAGCACCATTGGCGCCGCCGCGCATATCCGAGCCACGGAAGGTGCTGGCAGAAGCCCAAGCCGTTTTTACCAGCTCGCTAATGGTAAGTCCCGAGTCCAGGATCCGTGTTTTCAGCTCTGCTACATCTGCATCCGTTAATTCATAATCAGCTGCGGGTACAGGATCTTGCCAAATAAATTCTTCTGCTGGCACCTCTGGGCCCAGATACCTTGCGCGAGGCCCCATGTCGCGGTGAGTAAGCTTGAACCATGCACGCGCAAAGACATCGGCAAACTCTTCTGGATTTTCATAAAAGCGTCGAGATATCTTTTCATATTCCGGATCCACGCGCAATGCCATATCCGCAGTGGTCATCATCGTCGGAACCCGAACAGATGCATCCTCGGCATCTGGTGCGAGATGCTCCTCAGCAGGATTTACAGGAGCCCACTGATGTGCACCAGCCGGACTCTTGGTAAGCTCCCATTCATAGCCAAACAGGTTTTCAAAAAATCCATTGTCCCACTGAGTCGGATTCGCCGTCCAAGCCCCTTCAATACCGCTGGTGATGGAGTCGCGGCCTTTTCCGGAACCATGTGCGCTCAGCCATCCTAAGCCCATTGCTTCCACAGGGGCTGCTTCCGGCTCTGGACCTACCAGTGCTGCATCTCCTGCGCCGTGTGCCTTGCCAAACGTATGGCCGCCAGCGACGAGGGCAACGGTTTCTTCATCGTTCATTCCCATGCGTTTGAAGGTTTCACGAATGTCGCGTGCACTGGCGAGCGGATCTGGATTGCCGTTTGGACCTTCCGGGTTCACATAGATGAGACCCATCTGTACAGCTGCAAGCGGATTCTCCAGGTCACGATCGCCGGTGTAGCGCTTATCATCGAGCCATACCTTTTCAGCACCCCAGTAAATATCTTCTTCTGGATGCCATACGTCTGCACGACCTCCACCGAAGCCAATCGTTTTCCCACCCATGGATTCAATAGCAGCATTCCCTGCTAGAATGAGCAAGTCTGCCCAAGAGATTTTGTTGCCGTACTTTTGTTTTATGGGCCAAAGCAGCCTGCGGGCTTTATCAAGGTTACCGTTATCTGGCCAGCTGTTCAGTGGAGCAAAACGCTGTGTTCCCGTTCCACCACCACCGCGGCCGTCACCCGTACGATATGTACCAGCCGAGTGCCAGGCCATACGGATAAACAGTGGGCCGTAATGTCCGTAGTCGGCAGGCCACCAATCCTGGCTGTTCGTCATGAGATCATACAAGTCTTGCTTGAGAGCCTGGTAGTCCAACTTTTGGAATTCTTCTGCATAATCGAAGTCTTCGCCCATTGGATTCGTCTTTCTGTCATGCTGATGCAGGATGTTCAAGTTCAACTGGTTGGGCCACCAGTGTTTATTCGATGTAGCACTCGGATGGTGACTCGTCGTGCTACCATGCGAAAACGGGCACTTTCCAGTGTTAGCTGTTGCCATAGAGTCCATTTTTTCCTCTCCCGTCATTTAAATTAAGTATTAAATAATAATACTTCTAAATAAGTTATATAGCAATTTACATGAGAAATCAACATATATTTAGCTTGTTTCTATTTTTGATTCATGCGGGCATGATGAGATAGATGAGCACGTTTATCTTCAGATGCTATGCTTATCCTAAAGTATGCTTGGGACAAGTGGATTATGATCTTGTCCCTCCTTTCGCCCGCACTTTCCTCGTAGTAAACAAATCTAGTACAAATGGGAAAAGATCTTGGTTTCATTGGCCATAATACCTATGTTGAAAAAAATGTAAGGAGGACTACGATGAAACAGGATCAACAAGCAAATCATAGTGTTGACTCTATTTTGGAACCAGATTTTGCAGGAACAGATGCACAAAAAGTAAAACAAGAGATTCAAAATGATCTGCAGGCAGGAATAGGCGCAATGACCTCTCGTGAAGCAGGAGCTATGCGCGATGAGGAGGCGCCAAATACGATGGAGTGATCCGAGAGCATATGAATTCAAGAGACAAAAAAAAGCAGCGACGCCTTGGAATTTGTTAGTCCCTCCTCGGATGTCGCTGCTTTGCGTTCGTCTTTAGGCTATTCTTTAAACGCTCCCCATTCCTTCATTCGCTCATGGAGGGAGAGAGCAATAAGTCGATCAAGCAGCTGGGTATAGGGTATACCTGCTGCAGCTGCGCTTTTTGGCAATAGGCTGTTGGCGGTCATTCCTGGCAAGGTGTTCACTTCCAGCACAATCGGTTCGTCCTGATACAGGATGATATCGACTCTAGCGTAGACCTTGCAATGAAGCAGACGGTAGCTGGCAAGTGCAGCCTCACGTACACGCTGTTCGATAGTCGGCGGAAGCGAAATGACCTTTTCCTCGGCACCGCCTGCTTCGTATTTTGCGTGGTAATCAAACCATTCCGAATGCATAGAGCGAATTCCGATGATTGGCAATAATTCGCCGTCCAGAATCGGGCAGGTAATCTCAGCTCCCTTCAAATGAGGCTCGATCAGGATCGCCTCGCCCATGCTGCAAGCTTTCTGAACAGCAGGCAGCAGCTCTTTTTCCTCTTTCACAAGCTGGATGCCGATGCTAGATCCCCCACTATTCGGTTTCACGATGACTGGGTAGCCAAGCTGCACTACCGCCTGCGGATCGTAATCGTCGATGCCCTGCCAATAGAGGCCCATAGGCGTTTGCACACCTGCTGTCTTTAGCAGCATCTTGGTCATATGCTTATTCATGCACAAGCTGCTGGCGAGGACACCACTTCCTGTATAAGGAATTCCCAGTGTCTCCAGTGCTCCCTGCACCGTACCGTCCTCACCAAACTGACCATGCAGCGCCAATAGTGCAAAATCGATCCCTGCTTGCTGAACCTGTGTAAGGAAATCCTTTCGTTTTTCAATCAGAATCGGAATCACTTCATATTGACTGCGATCCAATTGATTGATCATTTCTGTTCCTGTCTGTACAGACACCTCACGCTCAGAGGAAATACCGCCCATTATAACGCCAATTCTCATTTTTACACCTCATTATTCTTATCATGTATTCTTGCTGACTGAGAGCAAGTGGCGTGCCTGCCTGCCGATTATTTGAATACCCCGCTCGATGTTTTCATCTGTGACTCGAGAAAAACCTAGCCGCAATGTATTCGTTCCTTCTCCTTCTCGAATAAAAAATCGGTCTCCCGGTGTAAAAATAACGCCTTGTTTGGAACAACCTTCAAGAAGCTGACATGTATCTATGCTTTTGGGAAAGGTGAGAAATACATGCAAGCCGCCATCGCCAGACAGCTGCGCCCAAGGAAGATGCTTATCACAGCATGCTTTTGTCAGCTCGTATTTGCGCTTATACTCCGCACGTACTTTTTTTACGTACTTATCGAATTTACCATTTAGCAAATATTGGTACAGGATCGATTGATCAACGGTTGACGTATGGATGTTGCGTGCCCGCTTTATGCTTTCCAACGCATCGATCAGGGTTCGATCTCCCAACACCCAGCCCACACGTAAGCCAGGGAACAGCACCTTGGAGAAGCTGCCAATATAGATGACCCCATTTCCGTGCCCGGCGGTCGCGATTAGTGGCGCAACATGGGCTCCCGAGTAGCGGAGTTCTTCATTGAATCCATCCTCGATCACAGGAATCTGATAGCGCTTCATGAGTCTCATCACGCAGCTGCGCTTTGCAGGTGACATAACGATGCCTGTTGGATTGTGGTACGAAGGGGTTAAATAAGCAAGATCGAAGCTGTTCGTCTGCTTTTGCAACACCTTTTCCAGATGGTCGATACTGATCCCATCAGCCTCCATTGGAATGCCGGTAATCTCAAACCCTTGCAGCTTCAAGTTGTTGATCGCAGTAGGATGGGTCGGATTTTCACAGATTGCGGTCCCACGTCGTGCAGAAGGACGAAGTGCAGCCAGCACAATGTCGAAGCCTTCTGTAAATCCGCTCGTAATCAGCATATCCTTGCCGCAAAGATCGACTCCCTTGTTTTCCATGTAGTGCATTAAGTAATCAATCAGTGGCTTATAGCCCTTGGCATAGCCATAGTTGAGCAGCACCTGTCCTTCGATTGCCATTCGATCTAAAAAAGCACGCTTTACGTCCCCAAGATCAAATAACTGCTCATCCGGAGCTATGCTTGTAAAGGAGATGGTTCCTTTTTTGGCGCGAATGCCTTTCTTCATCAAATCCAGCTCTTCCGCCAATAAAGCGTACTCGTTCATTCGTTCCTTCCAATCGATCTGCAGGGAGTCGAGACTGTCGGCTCTTTCGTGCTCTTTCGTCATGGCTGCCACAAAACTGCCTTTGCCGGGTATCGCATACGTATAGCCGTCATCCTCAAGCCCTTCATAGGCTGTAATGACTGTATTGCGGCTTACCCTCAGCAGACTGCTCATTTCTCGTGTGGAGGGCAGCTTTTGATCTGCTTGCAGCGCCCCTTTTATGATTAAACGTTTGACGTATTCTTTCACTTGTATCGCGACCGGCCGGTCATCGACGAGCCTGAAATCCTGGAACATCCTTCATCGCCCCCCTTCATAATGATGGCACGCAAGGCGAAAGAATAAAAGAACCACCGTCTTGGATTTTTCATCCTCAGGTGGCTCCTTCATATTTATGGGGAGATTTTCACTTCTCACCAAGTGGGCAGCCAGTCGTGGCAACCCGCTAGCCCTCTCTATATCCTCTGTCCGACGTGGCTTGAAACGGTTTTCGTAAACTTGATGTAGCTTCCGATTCTCCAGATGCCGACGTAAAGGGCTCCCATACACATCATGAGAACAGAAAATTCCACTACATCAATGGATTTGAAGTACTGAGTCAGCAATAGGCGAATAGCCACAATCGCGATCAATATATATTTGAGATTCCGGTTGGGCTTCGGGTAGATCAACCCATCTTCCCTTCTCTCGTACTCCGTTTGCGTCAGCATCACGACCCCGAAGATGACTCCAAGGAGAATAGCGATGAGCAGCTCCCACACTGCCGGCATATGAAACGTTTTCCCTGGAATGTGCATGAGCTGGTACAACCCCAAAGGAACTCCCACAAGCATCACGGCAAGCGGGACCAATATTCCGTAGCCTTTTCCCTTTATGGGTTTTTTCCCTCGTCTGGACTTTAGCCATATTCCCAAGCCGACTATTAACACAACAATTACAATAGGAATAAAGGATTGCATGACATCTCTGTCCTTTCCTCATTAGTTTGATGTTTACGTTTTTTACTTTCCTTCTGCTCTTAAATGGACAGCTTTCGTTCGAGCAGATAGGCCGCTATGCGAATGAAAAGATAAGCGATAACCCAGCTGATCACCATGCCTATCAGCACTGCCCCAAGGTGGGGAATCAAAGGTCCTGGCTGAGCACTGAAAAAGCGCTGCGCCATATGATAGCTGGGCAAAAAGGTTTGGAACCCGTTGTAGAAAGTACTCAAGCCGCCGATAATGCCGATCCAGAGAATGGGACTGAAAACGCGCAAGGTCGTGTAATGAAAGGTGGCCAGCAAAAGACTTAGGGAAAGAATGATCGGGCTGAAACCAATGACTATTCCCAGCAATGGCAGCCCTGCCAGCATGGTCACCCACACGTCCTCAGCTGAATATCCTCCCACCAGCAAAGTGAGGATTCCAGCAAACAGCGAGATCACCACATATACCACGCAGGATACTGCAACTGTTCGCAGCCAGGCAGCGAAAAATTTGGCACCTATCAGACTCAGCCGTGAGTAAGGCAAAGTCAGCCACCATCCAAATGTTCCATTCTCCCACTCTCTTCTCAGCAGCAAAACGCCCATAACCACGAGCATGTAAGGGAACCCGATCGCGACACCCCACAGCTGATGCAGCTCGAGCTGGCCGTTGATCGCAAAATACGTGGCTACTCCGATGCCGGCGAGAGCAAGAAGGGCAAAGTACAGCAACCGTCCGTACCGATGAGTATGTGAGCGGTCCAGCCGCCTTCTGCTTCCTTTCAGCTTCCACTCATGATGGACGAGCTTCCTAAACGTTCGCCAATTCATCGACTCCACTCCCTTTTGTAAAACGTCCTGAATACGTCGTGGAGAGATCCGTATTGTCCCCGCAGCTCCTCCGATTCGCCTGACCAGATTGCCTTTCCTTGATCCATGAGAACGATATAATCGAACAGTCCTTCCACTTCCTGAATGTCGTGTGTGCTGATCAGGATCGACACCTCCCGATCCTCCAAATAATCGATCATCCCTGAAATAATCGCTTCTCTGGAGATGAAATCAATCCCGGCAAATGGTTCATCCAAAATGATGAGTGGAACCTCGCGAGCCATGCAGAGAATCAGCATCACCCTTGCCTCCTGCCCTTTGCTCATGCCAGCCAGACTCATCTCCAAATCGACGTCCATATACGCGGCGAACGTCTTGGCTGCTTCCAGATCAAAGCCCGGCAAAAAAGAGGCACCCCATTCGAACGCTTGCAAGGCCGTATGCCGCGGATACCAGCGTGCACGATCGGGCAAATAACCGATGTGCCGGTTTGTCTGCCAGCCAGGCGGCTGCCCCAGCACGCGAAGCTCTCCTTCATCGGGAGCAATCAAGCCCGTGATGGCCCGAAACAAAGTGGATTTACCACAACCGTTCGGACCAAGTACACCGACGATTTTTCCTGCGGGGATACTCAGATCAAGGTGGTTCAGCGCGTATTTTTTACCATATCGCTTCGAAAGTTGATCACATTGGACAATAGGCTGTATCACCATCATCTGGTTCCCCCCGTTTCGTTCGGATACTTCTTGCTCAAATAGCCCTGAATTTCTGATAAAGATATTCCCAAACTCGCCATCTGCTCCAAAAAAGAATCCATGTACTTCGATGCCAGCTCTGTCCGGAACAGCTGCACTCTCTCAGCTGACGAAGTAACGTATGTTCCTTGTCCTCTGCGTTTTTCCGTCAACCCGTCACGTTCCAGCTCCTGATAGGCCCTCATTACCGTATTTGGATTCACCCGAAGCTCTAGGGCAAGCTCGCGTACGGATGGCATTTTTGCTCCCAATTCGATTTCTCCTTTTGCAATGGCGCTTCGTACTTGATCCAGGATTTGCTCATACAACGGCTGGCTAAAATCAATCTTGAACCGCAATGAGCCAATCTTTTGTTCCTCCATGGGCTTTCCTCCTGCCCTTTCCTGCGTATGTAGTGTATTATATCACTTAATACACCTAACACAAGGGGTACTCCACACCATTTATTATTTACCAGCTTTCCCTCCCTCCATTTCTGCTACGGGTCCGAGCTTAACAAAAAGTGCATGGAGAAGAAGCGGAAGCGTTTCGTCGAACGAAAGATGGCAAACAAAAAAAGAAACCGCAATAAAGCGCCTTCTTTTGCTTCCGATGCCCCGATGCCATTCTCACCGCAAGCGGTGCTTGTCCAATTTGTATTTCAACAGCTGCTTGGAAATCCCGAGCCTCCTAGCTGTTTCCGCGATTTTCCCCGTGCTCGTCCGCCACTCTATCTCGATCAGCGATTTCTCGTAATCATCCACGGCTTCCTTCAAGGAAAGCTCCGGGTACTGGTGAAAGTGCCGTCTCCACTCCACCATTTGTTCATAGCTATCCCCTAATTTCTGATGCAGGTTTGCTATCAATTGAAATGCCTCCTCTCCAGTCTGTTTGCTTCTTCGGTGACGATCGCAACTGCTCGTATTTCCTTCCTAGCAAACATCCCCCTTAAAAAGCACATTGTGTGAATCATCAAGCTTTTCAAAAGCAATTCTCGTGCCATCGTTAATATAGTCAGCCACTCTTAAACCATCCGTGCCGATCAGCCGACTTTACTAGCCAGAGGGGGAAGTTTTTATCCCCATTTCGTAAAAAATTTTTTACGTCTTGCTCTGCTTTTCGCATCCCGAATGCAGTTAAAATTTCTAAAGATCATCCTCACTAAACGAAAAAAGGAGCTGCCCGAAGGCAACTCCTTACAAATTTGCAAGCATGATCTCTTAGAAATGAGGACGCAACTTATCTACCACCATCAATTCTCCCGCGAACTCCCTAAAATGCTCTATTTAAACCAGCAACGGTGTCAATCCAAACGCAAAGATCACTACGGTCACAATGCGCATCCCCATCCCTACCAAAGCAGCAGACAAAGCCTCTCGGGGAGTAAGATCAGAGTTGGCAGACCAAATCGCAGGGATCTGCCCTAACACGTCGGAGAGTGGAAGACCAGAGGCCGCCAGCACGAAAGCTCCTACCACCAATCTTGGGTCCATTGTTGCAGCAACTTCCTTTAGCTGAGCCATGGCGAGTGTCGGAGAAGCCAAGATTGCCGTAATCCCCGTCTTCGGATCTACCCCAATCAAGCTGAGCCCTGATGAAAGCGCACCTTCAATCCATTTCCACGCCCCTGCGTAATCTAGCAAGCCGATGATCCCAAAGATTACGGCAGCTGCAGGAATGACCAGAAGAAACAGCAGCTCCGCACCCTCCTTAGCCCCATTGAAAAGAGTGGTGAAAAAGGGTGTACTTGGAGTGAACGAGGGAAGATCACGAAGCGGTACTGACTTCGTATCCCGATAGATCGTCTTGCTGAGCACAAAAGGCACGACAACAAGTGGGGCGAAAATGGCAAGAAACACGATGGGAAATGCCTCGATCCCAGCTATGGACAAGCAGATGAGACCGAGCATAAAACAGGAAAACGACTGCTGCGACTGCACCATAGTGGCGATGGCGATCTTTTGTTCATCTTTGGTTGCGCCTGCTCGCTTCAAGATGGGACCGCCTATCCGACCAGCCGCGTTGATATCCCCGAGAATATTATAGATACCTGGAATCACGACGGACGGGTTTACTCGGATCCGCTCCGTTATAGGCACAAAGATTCGCATCAAGGCATCGGTAAAGCCTAACCGCTCTAGCATTCGCCCCGTCATTACACTGAGGATGATCGCCACGCCAACCGTCCCCATCAAAAACACGTCGACTACAATCGGCTTCACTTTGTTTAACATCGCGGTAAACGCATCACCTAGTACACTCGGCTGAAAGATTAAGAGTACCGTGACGGCTACTACCAATCCCAGTCCTACCCATTCGATGGGGCTCCATGCTCTTTTCTGTGCTGCCTGCTGCAGTGTATAAACACTATCCAGCTGCTCCTGTGGTTTTGCCATATTCCTCTTCCCCCTTATTCTGCTCGCTCGTTTCCTACACGTTCACTTTTTTGACCAGATAGTTGTCGGCCATCCGCTCTGCATATTCCCGGATTCGCTTGCTTCCCATTTCTCTTAGCGGAATGGATGTCACCCGCTCTCGGAACACCACCACCTCCACGTCGGGAAGGAGCTTCTCGAGCGCATACGCAAGAGGAAGACCGTTTTCTAAAATTTCCAGCACATGGCAGTTTCCTATGACAAACTGAAGTCCTAAACGCTTCGCCTCTTGAACCAGTTCACTGTCGCTTCTTACTCGGCTAATGGAAGCAAGCACGGTGTCAATCTCCGGAAACTGCTCTTTTGCCTGTCGCAAATGCGCTGGGGAAAACCCTGTGTGTGGGAAGATGTGCAGCACGTGTTTGACGGGACTCTCTCGACTGCCCAGTACGATACGCCCTTGCGTGACAAGTGTAGCCTCCATCACCGACGAGCTCCCCCGAATCTCGCGCTCCATCTTCAGCAGCTCTCCTTCCTCTTCCAAGCCCATAAACGAGTGAAGGCGATCAAGGATATGGCCCATCTCTTTAATCTCAGGCAACACCGTACCGACAAACAAAACATTTCCTTCTACACCGCCGTAATGAATGTCGGCATACCTCACCTGATGGCCGTGCAAAAAGGCTATGCCTGGGTGAAGTCCGTGAAAGGCTTCATGAAGCTCCAGCACCGCAAGCCCAGAGAGACCCAGGTAGTTTTTTAGCGTCACTCCACCCGAACTGGCTGCATCTGCGATCGGGTGATGTGCCACAATGGCATCTACACCGGTGGCGGCCGCAAGTTCAATGTCGTGCTCAGAGAGCGTCATCGCAACAGCCAGTTTCTTCACTTGGCGCATTGGGTCGCCCCAAACGAGGCCAGGCTTCTCTAGCACCTTTTTCCCTTGAATCCCAGAATCCTTCCAAATGGAAAAGGAATGCATCGGATTGGAGTCGTTTACCCTCCCTCCTGAAAGTATGTCTAGTGCGAGAACTACATCCGAAATGGTTGTCATTTTGGTTTCCTCCCTCTATGAAATAAAAATAGCCGCCAGTACCAAACAAACAGGATAGGGAATAACCCCGAACCCCTGTTCATTTGCGTACTGACGGCCGTCCTGCACTCATTCCTGAGATCATTCTACCAGTCAGCTTTGCTTTTGGAGGTACATCTCCACATTCTGCTCGAGCACGACTACGGTTGCCGAGAGCTCGGTTTCCGGGTCGTAATCCTTGAGAATGGAGACCACCTTGATTTCGTATTTTGTTTCTAGGCGTCCCTTCAACAGCGCTTTGAATTCGTCGATCAGGAGAATATCCATCATTCGCGTGAGTTCCCGATTTTTCTCGTCGACCGAGCGAATAGCCGGGACTCGTCGATGGTACGTCATGAATAAGATCCGATCCCCAACAAAATCGACGCGAAGCCGTTTGACCCCGATTTGAAACAGTTGCAAATTCACTTCGTTGTAGACCTTGGTCAATTCTTGCTTTAACTGTCCTGCACTGAGTACAAGCGGATTCATTTGACCGCACCCCGTATGCTGCTAGTTTCAGAAAGTTATTCATAACTATAATGGACAGCCGAAAACTTGTCAATATTATGACAAGAAATAATATTCTGAATTAAGTGGTGGATGACAAAAGGAAACCCACCTGACTACAAGCTGCCAGGTGGGTGTATGGATCACACAGAATCACTTGTTTCTGAGCTGTCGATGCATGATCAATTTTGTTGTTTCCTTTCGGGCAGCGCTGGCTCGGAGTTTGCTTTGTTCCGTTCCTTTTATGTAGGCAATGTAGTAAAGAAAGGCTACAAATATCCCCCCACCAACAGCATTTCCTAGGAAAACAGGGACAAAATGGCTGAACTAGTCTCCCCAAGTGGCATGTCCTGCGAAGATGGCTGCTGGGATGATGAACATGTTGGCGACTACGTTCTGAAACCCAATGGCCACAAAAGCCATGATAGGAAACCAGATACCAAGGATTTTCCCGCCGATATCCTCTGCTGCATAGGACAGCCAAACACCTAATGCAACCAGCCAGTTGCAGACAATCCCCGACCAAAATGCTTGTACAAAGCTCTCGTGCAGCTTGCCATCAGCCAGTGCCAGCGTCTTTGTCAAGAATGGTTCTTCCGTGATTAACCCCGCAACATGTCCGAAAAAATAGGCAACGAATACGGCTCCAGCTAAATTACTGACTGTGACCCAAAACCAATTTTTCAGCAGAAGCCCAAATGAAACTCTCCCCTCAAACATCGCCAGGGTTACTGACATCATGTTACCGGTAAGTAGTTCTCCGCCCGCAATCACAACCAGCATTTCGTTATCCTTTGAGCATGAGAACGGAGACAAGCTCACCTTGCTGCATTCCATTACTTCCGGGTGGTATCTGGATCAAGCAATCGGAATCTTTAATGGATACAGTCACACTTGACTGATCCATCCCGGCAGGCTCTACGAATACCTTGCCTTCGCGAATATACGATTTTCCGCGAACATATCGGGGAAACGCATTTACCTTTTTAAAATCTTCTCCTAAAAAGGCAGTATAGCTCTGCAAATATCTATTTTGTATACCCTGCATGCCTAGAATAACAGGACGGATAAAGAGCTGATAACCAACAAAGCATGCTCCCGGATTGCCTGACAATGCAAATAAAAATTGATCATTCCAAACCCCTGCGGTTGTAGGACTTCCGGGTCGCATCGCTACTTTGTTGAAGAGCATCTTCCCTTCCCAGTTTTGAAAAATTTCGACGAGAATGTCGTAGTCGCCTACCGATACTCCGCCTGATGTGATCACAAAATCCGCAAGAGAAAATGCTTCAAAAATAAGCGCTTGCGCTTTGTCCGCATCGTCAGGGATGGATCCCATCAGCAAAGGAATTCCTCCTGCTTCGCGAATAAGCGCTGCCAGCATGTAGGAGTTGCTATTACGAATTTTCCCTGAGCAAAGTGGTGCTTCTACAGGTAACAGCTCTGAACCGGTTGCAAAAATCGCGATGGTTGGCCGCTTGTATACTTTGACAATGGGGAAACCGAATGTAGCCAACAGTGCGGTCTCACCCGCTCGGATTACGGTCCCTTTTTGCAGGACGCATTCGCCTTTTGTCATTTCATGGCCGATCGAAGTCAGATTCTTACCGGGTTGAATTTCCTTTTTGATCCTAACGTATGTTTTGCCCTGCTCCTCAAAGTCCTCTGTCATTTCCAGCATGATTACAGCGTCGGCATTCTCAGGAACCATCGCTCCCGTCATGATTCGAGAAGCCGTTTTGGGGGATATTTCGGATCTTGGTACATCTCCGCACGGTATATTGTCGATCACCTCCAAGAGGACCGGGGATTCAGGGGATGCCCCGCGAGTAGAGCTGGACATGATGGCAAACCCATCCATCCCGGAACGGCGAAAATGAGGCATGTCCTCTGGCGCTATCATATCCTCTGCCAATGTACGGCCAAAGGCATTTTCCAATGAGACTTCTTCCACACCCAGTACGTGGAGATGTTCTTCAATTCTCCGCTGTGCTTCCTCTACCTGAACTGTATGGCGGCGAAATCGATGTACGCTTTCAACTCTGTCCATGTCGGCAACACTACCCTCCAATTTGAGACATACGCCTAACTGTTGGTATATGCGACTGGCTCTCGTCGTCTAAAGCCTTGGCCATTTCGTGATTTCTAGGTTTGATACGTAATGCTTTGAAAAAAAGCTAGCGTACCGCTTCATCGTTGCCAATGCATTTACGAACGTTAAACTCATCCGACCAATATAGGCAGGGCTTAATATTTCCATCTGCTGTCAAGCGCAGCCGGTTACAAGTTTCACAGAAATGATCGCTTACTGGATGAATCAGCCCAAAGCTCCCCTTGCCTCCATTAATCCGGAAAGTCTGTGCAGGCCCATTTCCACGCTCTGCATGACTCTCATCCACTTTCCAGCCCATTTGCTGGCAGCGCTCCAATACGGTAGACAATGGCAGATAGGATTGTTTCCATCTGATGTCGTTGTGGCCGATCGGCATGTATTCGATGAATCGCACCTGCAAATGGCTGTCTATGGTAAGCCGTAGAAAATCCTCAATCTCGTCATCATTGATTCCCTTCATCAGCACGACGTTCAGCTTGATGGGATCAATGCCTTCCTGTTGACATGCAGCGATGCTATCCAGCACTCGCTCGACATGCCCACCTCTGGTAATAAACGAAAAACGATCCGCTTTCAAAGTATCCAGACTGATATTCACCCGGTTCAATCCAGCGGCCTTTAATTTTGCTGCCTTTCTCGCCAAGAAAATCCCATTGGTAGTCAAAGCAATATCCTCGATTCCCGGTATAGCGGATATGCCAGAAATCAGATCTTCAATTCCTTTGCGGACCAATGGCTCCCCACCTGTCAGCCGAACTTTTTTGACGCCCATTTCGGCCAGAACCCTCACAACCTCAGTAATTTCGTGAAAAGACAGGATTTTTTCATCAGGCTCAAACTCCATCCCATCTTCCGGCATGCAGTACACGCACCGCAAGTTACATCGATCCGTAACGGAAATGCGTAGATAGTCATGGATCCGACCAAAGGAGTCCACCAATTCACTCGGAATCACTGGACCTCCCCCCTCTTTTCCACGTATATTCGTTGTGGCCATGTGTATATGTTAAAGGACTGGTTGCGTATAAAGCCAACAGTGGTGATGCCCAGTTCATGTGCGAGCCGAATAGCCAGTTCCGTTGGAGCTGATTTTGACAAAACGATACTGCACCCAATTTTGGCTACCTTCAACAATACTTCGGAAGAGATCCGGCCACTAAAGACCATGATTTTATCTTCAACGGCTAGCGAGTTCTTCAAGCAATATCCGTATAGTTTATCGAGAGCATTATGCCGGCCAATATC
Source organism: Brevibacillus centrosporus (assembly GCF_046622605.1). Classification (NCBI taxonomy): domain Bacteria; kingdom Bacillati; phylum Bacillota; class Bacilli; order Caryophanales; family Paenibacillaceae; genus Brevibacillus; species Brevibacillus centrosporus. The sequence goes on from NZ_CP176856.1 coordinate 3,186,598, forward strand.
CATTCGGGAGAGGACGATTCCGTTTTTATCACACAAGGCAGCATTATGAACGCCACCTGTATGCTGAAAAAGCTGTGCAGATTGCTGCATCTCTTTCATAAATCGAAAACAGTCAGCGCTCGAGATCGAAAGGTTGTTGTCTTCTACCTGTTTCACCGTTCGAGCATCGTTGTAAAAGTAAAAACTTTGTCGACTTTTTCCACAGCAAGAGGTGACGTATCGCTTGGAGTGGAACTTCTGGTTGTATTTGTTCACTTTATTGGCCCGGACGTAAGCATGGCCGGTTGTCTCGTCAATAAACAGGTCAGATAGATCCGTATATGATTGAATGACCCCTTCAGAAGCCAAAAACCCAATGACGAGTTCTTCGATGTTTTCCGGGCTACAGACCATCGTCGCGAACTCTTCCTCGTTCAACACGATCGTAATCGGTGCTTCTGTAACAATAGAATCTTCTACATCCTGCAAAGTGCCATCTTCAAAATGCAGGACATGTGACATAACTTTTACGGGTTGAATCACGGGTGTTCCCACCTTCCCACACGCCGATCAAGAAATCGGTCTGTCTAACACATACACGGTCATGGCAATATCTTCTTCCAGACTGATATCGGAAAAGATCCTCAAGATCTTTGCGTTGATGATTTCCTCTAGTTTTGCGACGATCATCGGATCGTTGTAGATGTTCTTCACTAGCTTTGTACGCGCATCGTGAACCATTCGTCTTCCATCCTCAGACGAAATCATAAATTTTTCTACATTCGTCAGATTCCCTTTCATTTCACAGATCACCCAAGGGCCGCAAAAACGCGTGAGGATTTCTCGCGGCCCATTTCCTACGTTTTCTTTTCGTATCTCACGCACCAGCATGCTGAATTGATGTTCAAGACTTTTCGTCATTCGATTTTCTCCTTTAGTTCCCCCACTTTATTCTTCCGAGGAGCTAACATAATGTAACTAATGACCAGAATAAGAATCACAAGCGATAGAATCAAATTATTCATGGCATTGTCACGATTGACGATGATAAACCGCAGGGTACCGGTAATGCCAATATAGATTAGGTAGCGTAGCGGAAAGTGATATTCTTCGTTAAAATATTTGACAATCATGGAAACGAAAACAAAATATAGAAAAAAGGCTAAGACTTCCTCTAAAATATCATGAACGTTAGTATTTCCAAATAGTGCAGCGGTTACGATGTAATACAGTTCTCGGACCAGGAAAAAGCTCAAGACTAGCCCTAGAATGATGAGCGATATGTTTAGCATCAGTTGATAGAAGTGTACGATCGACGCTTCGTTTTTCCATTTCTCCATCTAAACTCCTGGCCTCCTTCTTATCATGATGGCTCCCTCTCTCTTCAATCCTTTAAGCCTTCCCCTACTCCTTTCAGCAGGTTTATGCCAAAAGCCATCGCCCGATTGATATCAGGATCGCTTACGACTTTCATCAAATCAAAAATGCCAATCTTAGCTCCCGATTGAAGTGCCACATCCGCTTTTTTCAGACCAGCTGTAAGACCACCCATCAGCTTTTTGGTCATCTCAGGATCGAGCTCGGTTAGTCCCCCAGCTGCAGCCATTGCATTGTTGATGATATTGGTGACAGGAGGGCGCACCATTTGCCCCACTAAAATTTTTGCGATATCTTCCTTTGCTTCGATAGCGGCATTGACCGCCCCAAGAATTCCACTTTCGTGGAGCTCTTGGAGCAGTTTGATCGTTGCCTGGATACCCTCTGGATTATTTGCCAGTGATTGCAAGACGCTATCTACCGTTTGATCTTGTCTGTCTTTTTCAGTCATAACAGGTTCAGCCACTTTCGTGATCGGTCTAGCCATTACTTTTTACCTCCTACAACGTTAACTTCCGTAATGGGTTCATAATCTTCTCTCGCCCACTTGCGCTCTACTTGGACACCCATCTGAGGGTTTCGCTTCGCATAACGAGGATTGTACATTGGCAGTGGCGTCATTCCTTTTTCCTCCAGGAACTCCATGCGCACTTTCGTTTGTTTGTAGGCAGGTGTCTGGGTGCGAACATCTCCAACGCTACCCGTCAAAAGGTTGATGGCATTTTCATGGCTAACCGAGTGCATAGGTACATACAATTCATTGCCGCTTACCCGATCGGTCACGACGACACGCAGCTTGATCGCTCCGTATGGAGACACGAGACGAACTAATGAACCGTCTTTCACTTTGCGTTCTTTCGCTAGAGCAGTAGGAACCTCCACAAATACTTCCGGCAATTTATACTGGATACCCTTGGATTTGTTCGTCATGTTTCCTTCATGGAAGTGTTCCAGCAATCTTCCGTTGTTCAAGATAAGATCAAATTCAGATGGGAACTCAATAGGTGGAACATATTCAACGAGCGAAAGTCTTGCTTTTCCGTCTGGGAAGTTGAATCGCTCTTTATAGAGAAGCGGCTCGTCGGTTCCGTCCTTCTGTACTGGCCAGAGCAAGCTGTTCCAGCCCTCTAAACGCTCGTACGAAACTCCTCCATAAAGTGGTGCCAAGCTGGCAATTTCGTCCATAATCTCACTAGGATGTTGATAATTCCAGTTTGCCCCCATCCGTTGGGCGATCATCTGGATGATGGACCAGTCAGGTCTTGAATCACCCAATGGCTCCATGACTTGATACAAACGCTGGACACGTCTCTCTGTGTTCGCAAAGGTCCCGTCTTTTTCCAAAGATGGAGAAGCAGGCAGGACAACATCAGCAAATTGAGCTGTTTTCGTCAGGAATACATCCTGTACGACAAAGAAGTCGAGCTTGCTGAGAGTTTCATGCACGTGGTTAGCATTGGAATCCACCCAAGCCATGTCTTCCCCCATCAGGTACATGGATTTCAGCTCGCCTTTCTCTACGGCTTGCAGCATTTCAATGTTGGTCAACCCTGGTTGATTGGAGATTTTTACGCCATACGCCTTTTCAAACTTGGCTCTTGCTACATCATCTGTAATATGCTGATACCCGGGCAGCCAGGTTGGGAGTGTCCCCATGTCGCACGCCCCTTGCACGTTATTGTGTCCGCGCAATGGATAAGCCCCTGCTCCGTTGCGTCCGTAGTTCCCTGTCACCAGCAATAGGTTGGAGATAGCCGCAGACGTATGAGAACCCGCGATGTTCTGGGTAACACCCATTCCCCACAGGATGCAAGTTCCATCTGCCTCGTGGATCATTTTGGCTGTCGTGATCAATTGATCTTTTGTCAGCCCGGTAACTTCCTCCGCATATTCGAGCGTGTATTTTTCCAGCATTTTGCGATATTCGTCAAAAAGGTTCACCCGATTTTGAATAAAGGCCACATCATGCCACCCTTGATCGATCATGTACTTCGCAACTGCTGTCAGCCATACGAAGTCCGTCCCTTGTTTAGGATGTAGGAACAGATCGGAACGTTCCGCCATTTCGTGCTTGCGCAGATCAGAAACAATCAGCTTTTGGCCATGCAATTTTTTCGCCCGTTTGACGCGAGTCGCTAAAACAGGGTGACCTTCTGTCGGATTCGCCCCGACGAAAATGACGAGACCCGCACTCGCGATATCTTTGATCGTACCGGAGTCCCCACCATGCCCTACAGTTGCGAGCAAACCGTCCGTTGCGGGAGATTGGCAATAGCGCGAGCAGTTGTCAATATTGTTTGATTCAAACACCTGACGTGCCAGCTTTTGCATGAGGTAAGCATCTTCATTTGTTGTTTTGGATGAGCTTACAAAGCCAAGAGCACTTCCTCCGTAATTTTCCTTGATGGAGCCCATACGCTCGGCAATCAGGGTCAGCGCTTCATCCCACGTAGACGGAACAAATTCATCTCCCTTGCGGATCAATGGTGTGGTCAAACGTTGCTCGCTGTTGACAAAATCCCAGCCAAATTTCCCTTTCACACATGTCGAGACACTGTTAACAGGGGAGTTTTCGGTTGGTTCCACTTTCAGAATCTGGCGGCCTTTGGTCCAAACTTCAAACGAGCAGCCTACCCCGCAGAACGTACATACGGTTTTCGTTTTCTTGGTTCGTGTTTCCCGCATGGCTGCTTCCACTTCAGAAATCGCAAAAATACCGCTATAACCGGGTTCGACTTCTTTAATCAGATCGATCATCGGGTTAAGCAGATCTTTTTTAATGCCGGACATAAATCCAGCTTCGCCCAGCATGGTTTTCTCCATCAGCGCATTACATGGACAAACGGTTACACATTGACCACATGATACACAAGACGATTCGTTAATCGATTTATTGTCATCCCAGATTACCCTCGGAATATCACGTTCCCAGTCGATAGTGAGCGTTTCATTTACCTGTAGGTCCTGACAGACCTCAGTGCAGCGCCCGCAGAGAATGCATTGGTCTGGATCATAGCGATAAAAGGGATGCGACATATCTACTTCGTAATTTTTTCCTCGGAACGGACGTTCTTGGTGTTCTATTTCAAGCAGCTCAGCTGTATTGTGGACTCGGCAATTTCCGTTGTTGTTGTCGCAGACGGTGCAATACAGCATATGGTTTTCTAGGATGCGGTCCATAGCTTCCATCTGTGCACCTTTTGCCAGCTCGGAGGCTGTAAGGATATTCATTCCTTCTTCAATAATCGTCGAGCATGCACGCATGATTTTCCCGTCAATTTCACACATGCAAGTATCACATGTTTGAATCGGACCTAGAACTTCTGAATAACAGATATGTGGATGTTCGATATCACGTTGCAGAAGATAGTCGAGAATTCGGGTACCTTCTTCGGCCTCATGCTTCTCTCCGTTTAATGCAAAGCTGACTTTTCTCATCTTCCCTAAGACCTCCAAGAAAATAATAAAAGCCCATCATAAAACAACCTGGGCATAAACATGCACAAATTGTTTTATGATGGGCTAATTCCTAAGCATCCTAATGATGCTCGTTATCCGTCCCAACTTCTTTTTTGAGCGGGATCAGGATGATTGAGCAATTCACCATTACCAATCATCGATGATCATTGTTTAACTATGGCTATATTATAGCTCCAATCGATATTGAAATCCAACTATATTATTGAAAGAAGTGTGAAAATCCGGCTTAGCTCAGCTTTCCTTTCACATACTTCGCGTTAAAAATGAACAACCGCATCAAGAGAAACAGCGATGGAACGAGAAGTACCATTCCGCCTATAAAGGCCACGACCAAAAATTTAGCCATGGTCGGATTTGTCACACTGGAATGGAAAGAGACGTAAGGGTAAAGTAAGTACGGCAAATGAGACTTTCCATATCCCCAGAAGGCAGTGAAAAACTGCAGCATCACAGAAATAAACATCCATCCGTGCGATCTTTTCATGATGAGCAGCCGTAAAGCATTTAAAAAGAAAGCAAACGAGAGAATGAACCAAATGCTATTTCCCATGATGGAAGTGAAATGCTCCGGATTGTGCTTCCAAAGTGCCATGAATACGAGGATGGACGCAAAAATAGTTGGCAGGCTGTACAGAAGTGCCCATTGCCGCAAAACACTTTCTGCTTGAGGGTCCTCCGCCCGGTGTGCGTAGTAAGTGAGGAAGCTTGCACTGATAAAAAGCACACTTACTAATGCGAGGAAGACGACTGCCCATGAATACGGACTGTAGAATAGTTTGCTTGCCATAAAAATAGGTGTGCCATTTTCAACTGCGATAAATCCGCCTTCCGAAATGGTTAAGACGGTGGAAAAAGAAGCCGGGATCAAAATGCCTGTTGCCGCGTAGAGAAAATGGAACACATAGCTATTCGGATGTCCGTATTTGCTAAAAGCGAAAACGAGCCGCGAATGGATAATAAAACAAGCGCAATGCTTGCCGGAACGAGCAGAGCTGTACCATAAAAATAGCCCGTCTCCGGAAAGAAGCCCACAATGCCTACGAAAAAGAAGACCAAAAATACATTGGTAACTTCCCATACAGGTGATAAATAGCGGGAAATTACCTTATTGATAATTTCCCCCTTCCCTGTAATTCTTCCGTAGTAGGAGAAAAAACCTGCTCCGAAATCAATGGAAGCAACGATGATATATCCGTATAGAAACAACCAGAGTATCGATATCCCAAGCACTTCCGTCGTCAAGTTTGCTCACTCCTCGCATCCAGTAAGGGCTCTACCGGATTTCTGCGTGCCATGCGAATCAGCACATAGACAGTCAATATACCTAACAGGGCGTAAACCACACTAAACAAAAGCAGCATGGAGCCGACGTTTGGCGAAGTGGTAGCAGCCTCTCCCACCCGCATGTATCCGCGTAATATCCAAGGCTGTCGACCCAATTCCGCAAAGATCCATCCAAACTCGATGGCTAGCATGGACAAAGGTCCTCCGATCACGATCAATCGAAGCAACCACGAATTCCATTCAAACTTTTGCTTCCAAAAACGAATGGCGACAAATGCACCGGATAGTACAATCATGAAGGAGCCAATTCCTACCATCATGTCAAACCAGTAATGGATGATTAAGGGTGGCCAATTCTCCTTTGGAATATCGTTTAGCCCGATTACTTTTCCGCTGAAGCTGTCGGTTGCCAAAAAAGACAGCATGTTCGGCAATTTGATTGCATAGTTTACTTCGTTTGTATTCCTGTCCAGAGCCCCCCCTACGAGAAGGTCAGCGTGTGTTTTCGTCTCGAAGTGCCACTCTGCAGCCGCCAATTTTTCTGGCTGGTAGGCAGCTAGAAATTTACCTGAAAGGTCTCCAACCACTGCAGTTGCCAGCGCAAAAATTAGTCCTACCGTCATCGTCATTCGCAATGCCTTTTTGTAATACTCATTTCGGTGGCCTCGGAGGATAAACCAGGCGGTAATAGCCGCGATCACGAAGGCGGTTGTCATATAGGCAGAAGTGAGAACATGAGCCACTTTGGAGGGTGTCGCTGGGTTAAACATGGCTTTCAAAGGTTCAATGTTTGTAATGGCGCCGTCCGTGATCGTAAAGCCCTGCGGCGTATTCATGAACGCATTTACGGTTGTAATAAAGAATGCAGATAGACCGGAGCCTATCGCAACTGGGATCAATACGAGTATATGAAAGAGCGGATTTTGAAATCGGCTCCATGTATATAGGTAGATCCCTAAGAATATCGCTTCAAAGAAAAAGGCAAATGTTTCCATGAATAACGGAAGGGAAATCACTTGTCCCGCAATTTTCATGAACCCTGGGAAAAGAAGGGACAATTGAAGTCCGATGATGGTTCCCGTCACGACTCCCACAGCGACGGTTATCGAATACCCCTTTGCCAATCTTTTTGCCAGAAGCCTGTAATGGGGATCTTTTTTCCATATCCCCATTACCTCAGCAATCAAGAGCAGTAAAGGCATTCCTACTCCAATTGTGGCATAGATGATGTGAAATCCTAATGTAACCCCGAACAGAGTTCTGCTTTGCAACGCGAGATCCATCCGTTTTCCTCCTTGGAAGCATAAGTCTTGCACCGAACGGTATTGTCTGCCTGGTTGCTTTCACAGCACCACCTCATTTAAGAAAGGTGGTACTGCCGATCCTTAATGCATTCTTCACATACATGAAGGATACTCATGCTCATCTCCGAGGAGGCGGTCTCTTCCTGATTTGCCTGAGAAGCATCTTCTTCCAACCGACCGCATATTTCACATACTCTGGACATTCCTATTAACCTCCCGATCTCTTACTTATTGCTTGTCCCCGTGAAAGGGGCCGTCATAATTAGCCACGTCGTACCCTGATTCCCGGATGGCCTGTTGAAAATCGACCAGCTGCGCTGCATTCTCGTCATAGGAGATGAGCGCTTCTCCTTTCGACAGGCTCACCTCCGCTTTCAAGATGCCCCATACATCGTGTAAGGCTCTGTTCACTTTCTCCGCATCCTGCTCATCATTCATCCCCTGCACGGGGATTCGGTCTGTATGCATGTCGTACCGTCTCCTTGTTGTAAGGGTTAATGAACCGGCTTGTCCGCATTCTTCATTCCCTCGCCCATTCCACGCAGGAAATTGATCATGGAACCCAGTGCGAGAGTGACGTCCGGCTCCATCATGGCTTTCCCCATCCCGAACAAGCCTATCGGTTTATTGTTTTGGGTATCGGTTAGCCTCTCTAATCCATGATCAACAGCATCCAAGAGACCCTGGATTTTGTCAGGCTGCAGTTTAGCCAAGAACTGCAGCGCGGTCATCCCGTTTTTCATAATGTGATGCATTCCCGGCTTGTTCAATTGCGTCACAGCGATCACGCCAATATCTCGCCGGTTTTTTAATACCCCTTGAACAATATCCAGCACCCCAATCTCCTGCAATTCTTTTACAATGTCGAGAAGGGTAAGCAAGGCTTGGTGGTTTTCACTGACCGCATCAAGGACCTGCGAAATGGCCTGATCCCTGACTTCCTCGGGACTTGGAATATGACGTTCAATGTTTGAAATCGCTTTGGCCATCGGCTTGTCCTCCTGTTTCAAATAAATCCGGGATGGAAATCCAGTCGTCTCGGTTCCACTTGTCTTCTACTCGTACACCCAATTGCGGTTGCTTATTTCCGAAACGGTAATTCACGCGAGGAAGTGGCGGTTCTCCTTCTCGCTCCAGAATCTCCATGCTCACTCCCATTTCTTTGTAGTTTGGCGTATGGGTCAATCTGTCGTGGTAGCTGCTGGTCAGACGGTTCACTGATTGGTTGTCTTCTGACGTATTCATCGGCAGATACAGCTCGTTTCCTTTCACCCGATCGGTTACTAAGACGCGTACCTCCACTTGCCCATAAGGTGAAGTAAGACGAACCAGAGCCCCATCCTTGATTCCTCGCTCTTCGGCCAGTGCTGGAGAAACCTCGAGCCACGGATTCGGAACCTTGTGTGTGATCCCCTTCGACTTATAAGTCATATTGCCTTCATGGAAATGCTCCAGCAAACGACCGTTGTTCAGATGCAGATCAAACTCCTTGGTCAGCTGGAACATCGGTGGTGTCCAGTCGACTGCAATCAATCTTGCTTTTCCATCCGGGAAGTAGAAGCGTTCTGTATCCAGCAAAGGCGTATCTTCTCCGTTAGGCTTCACAGGCCAAATGAGACTGTTCCAGCCTTCGAGTCGCTCATAGCTGACACCAGCAAACAACGGAGACAGACTCGCTGCTTCTGCCATAATTTCGCTTGGATGCGAATAGTTCCAATTAGCTCCCATCTTGTTGGCGAGGTCTTGGAAGATTTGCCAGTCCGGTTTGGATTCGCCCAGCGGCTCAAACACTTGATACAGCCGTTGAATCCTTCTTTCTGTGTTTACAAAGGTTCCGTCTTTCTCGAGGCTAGGAGACGCTGGCAATACTACATCGGCAAAGTGAGCCGTTTTGGAGAAAAAGATATCCTGGACTACGAAAAGCTCCAGTTTTTCAAAAGCGGAATCAACGTGGTTGATATTTGAGTCAATGACCGCCATATCCTCTCCAAACAGATACAGTGCTTTCAGCTTCCCCTTAAACACGCCCTCGATCATCTGATGGTTGTTGTACCCCGGATCTTTAGGCAAGGTCACACCCCACGCCTTCTCAAAACGAGCACGTACACTCTCGTCCTGGATAGGCTGATAACCAGGGAGCCATGCGGGCATCGTACCGAAGTCGCACGCTCCTTGAACGTTGTTATGTCCGCGTAGTGGATATGCACCTGCATTCGGGCGTCCGAAGTTTCCAGTAACCAACAGCAAATTACAGATGGCGATACTTGTATCCGTCCCGCCGACATGCTGGGTGACTCCCATCGCCCACAGAATGCAAGTTCCGTCGGCTTCATGAATCATGGTGGCCAGATTCATCATTTCTTCCTTGGTTAAGCCGGTGACTTCTTCCGCATATTCCAAGGTAAACTTCTGCAACGATTTGACGTACTCGTCATACCCATTCACTCTGGCTTGAATAAACTCATCTGCTGCCCAGCCTTGATCGATGATGTACTTCGTAATGGCGGAGAGCCAGACCAAATCAGAGCCAGGTTTTGGGTGGAGATGGATATCCGCTCGCTGGGCCAATTCGTTTTTCCGTAAATCGACGACTGCCAATTTTTGGCCGAAAAGCTTATTCGCTCTTTTGATTCGGGTAGTCAGCACGGGGTGAGATTCGGCCGGATTCGCCCCGACCACAAGCACCAATCCAGCATTCGCAATATCCTGTATGGTTCCTGAGTCACCGGAATATCCTACCGTCCGCATCAAGGCCATGGAGGCAGGCGACTGACAATACCTCGAGCAGTTGTCTACGTTGTTTGTCCCGATAATGGAACGAACGAATTTCTGGTACAGGTAATTTTCCTCGTTGGTGCATTTGGAGGAAGCGATGAAACCGATTGAATCCGGCCCGTATTCTCCCTTTATCTCTGAAAGTCGATTGCTGATAAAGGTAAGCGCTTCATCCCATGTTGCTTCAACGAACTTATGACCTTGACGAATGAGTGGCTTGGTCAAGCGCTCTTCACTGTTGACGAAATCCCACCCAAATTTCCCTTTTACACAAGTAGAGATGCCATTTACCGGAGCTTCTGCTTGAGGTTCGATTTTCAAGATTTTGCGTCCTTTGGTCCACACCTCAAAGCTGCATCCTACGCCGCAAAAGGTACAAACGGTTTTGGTTTTCTTAATCCGTGTTTTTCGCATGCTTGCCTCTACTTCAGATACGGCAAAAATCTCCTGGTAGCCAGGCTCCACAACTTTGGTAATATTGATCATCGGCTCCAGCACATCTGCCGGAATCCCTGTCATATATCCTGCTTCGCCAAGCATCGATTTTTCCATCAACGCATTGCATGGACATACTGTGACGCAGTGACCACAGGATACACAGGAGGATTGATCGATAGGCACATCATCGTCCCAGACCACTCGCGGAATTTCGCGGCTCCAGTCAATATGTATCACTTCGCTGACCTGAAGATCCTGGCAGGACTCCACGCATCTACCACACAGAATGCATTGATCTGGTTCATAACGGTAGAACGGATGGGAAAAATCGGCTGGATAAGGCTTCGGGCGAAAATCGTATTTCTGATGCTCAATTTGCAAATGCTCCGCTGTGTTATGGACCACGCAGTTTCCATTGTTATTGTCACAAACCGTGCAATACAGTTCATGGTTTACCAAAATGCGTGACATTGCCTCCAGCTGCGCCTCTTTCACGATGTCAGAGTTTGTCGTCACTTTCATCCCCGGTTCACACGGAGTTACGCAGGAACGAACTAACTGACCGTTCACTTCCACCATACAGGTATCACATGTCTGGATCGGATGCAGATTGGGGTGCTTACAGATGTGCGCAATAAAAAAATCGTTGGACTCTGCAGCATCCAAAATGCTTTGTCCTGGTAGAGCAGTGAACGTTTGGTCGTCGATTTGAATCGAGTAGTTTCGCTCGTCCATTTTATTTCCCTCCAAAGAACTAAGAGCAGGATGATATGTATCGAGATTGCATGCGAAAAATGTATGGCTTTACTAAGCATGGGTAATTTTCCCCACACGGGAAAGAGCTATACTTTGCTTTTTCATCATGCGTTTGATGGATCGGACGCGAAAAAACCAAGGCATCTGCCTTGGTCATCCTTGCGTCTTCTAATTGGTTTTGGCTATTTCCTTTGTTCATTGGCTCCGTTCGAAGGTAAGCATGAGATAGCTAATCATAAGGACAAGAATCACGAGAGAAAATACGAAATTCGCGATTGGATTTTCGTGGGACACGATAATAAACCGAAGTGTCCCTGTGATCCCCAGGTAAATAAAACATCGTAGTGGGAAATGGTAATTCTCTTTAAAATATTTTACGATCAAGGAAACAAAAACCAAGTATAGAAAAAAATCTAAAACCTTCTGTAGGACTTCGTGGCTGCGATGATTACACTTTCACAGGTAGTCCTTGCTCAGTGCTTTACCTGAAAAAAAGTGCTTTCGATTTCATCGGAACGAAAGCGAAGTACGACTGCCAATCCCAAAAATAGACCGAACAAATCCAAAAACCAGTTTGAATTGCGGCTTCGTAAAGCAAGACATTTGAACATTTCTTGCAGCTGCATCGTTTCATCAGAAGCGACAACAGGTGCAGCGCCGAAATGCTTTAAAACGAGATCCTGCTTTAGGTTGATTGCCAGCTGCAGCATGTCATTCAATACGGCGACGTACTGGGTAACGTCCTTTCTGTTGTATAGTTCCACGGATTGATTACGCAGGATGGCAATCATCATTTCCGTATCCAATTCTTTCGGCTCGATTTCACTTATCATTTTTTTGATATTCATGGGTAGGCTACCTTTCTGATGATCCCATTAGACGATAATCGATCTCTTCGGCCAAACTCGAATAGATTTCGCCTAAGATTGAGTCTTCGTCATAGACGGATGAATGCACGCTCTCTTCAGGCTGTGCGAAAGGAATTCTCGCGATCACTTGCGTTTGCAAGGTATCCGCCAAGCGATCTCCGCCCATGGGTTTCTACCGCAGATGCAGTTCGGATGAAGTATGCCTTTATCGAGCGTGTCGTCTATATCTTTCTACTCATTTATTTAGGGATTTCCTATCTATTTGCCTTGATCACCTGGCATGTCGGATCCGAGATGCTGAGCGGCTGCCTTACCAAAAATCAGCCCAATACGTCAGAGGTCAACTCCGTGCTTCCGCATGTGATCAGCTGTACAGTTTTTGCAATCGGAACCGTTATCGTTGGAAATATGCTCGGGGAAGACGATCTTTTTTCGGTGTCCACGAATTGGATGATGATTCGTTCCCCTATTGATATTTTCGTTGTCCTTACGGTGTATTTTTTGAGCAACAGGAGGAAGGCTCTGTGAAACATGTCTTGATCTGGCTAGCAATATCGTATTTGCTAACGGGCTGCGGCTTCAAAGACATTGATAAGCGCTATTTAGTTATGGCGGTTGGCGTCGATAAATCCGACATCAAAGACAAGCCTTATCGCGTCTCCCTAAAACTCGCGATTCCCACCTCGCAAATCCGCCCAGGCCAATCAAACACGTTTCATCTTATCAGTGACGATGCACCCACCATTACAGAAGCGGTACGACATTTAAAATCAAAGGTAGATAAAGAACTAGATTTTTCCCAGAACAAAATGATCGTATTTGGAACAAAGATCGGAGAGGAACGGCTGAATAGGGAAACCATTGATTGGTTTTTGCGGAGATCAGAGATCCAAGGAATTGCGTTCATGGCGATCGGTGACCCCACTGCAGAGCAAGTATTGAATGTGCGTCCCAAGTCCGAACGGCTCCCTGCTGACAGCATGCTCATGAGCTTCGATCAGGAGGGAACGGAATCTTCTTTTATCGTTACTGAATTTTTGTTTGATTCCCATCGACGCTTGAGCGAAAAAGGATTGGATCCGTATTTACCCGTCATCCGTCCATTGAAGGAAACCTATTTAATTGATCGGGTGGCAGTCTTTGACAAGGAGAAAATCAAAGCGATCTTAAATCCAGAGGAAACCCGGATATTTAATGAATTATCCAAGAAAATCCGAAACTTCGATATCGAAACCAAGAAAGAAAATGTTCAATTCGCTTTGAATGTGACCTATTTTGGTTATTCGTATCAGTTTGATGAACGAAACCCCTCCTCTCCTAAGCTTATGATGGATGTGCGAATTAGAGGGATCACCGAGGAATCCAAGCAGACTTTCTACAATTCGCAATGGGACCGGTATAAAGAAGTAGCGGAAACCGAAGCGGCCAAACGCTATCGTCATGTTCTGGAAAAACTCCAGTCGCTCGGAGTTGATCCGATTGGTTTCGTTTTGCGTTATCGGGCCACACATTATCATGGGGATGAAGACTGGGAAAAATGGAAAGCCATTTATCCACGACTCGAATGGAATATCAAGGTGAACATCGATCTTATCGGATCAGGTGGAATAAAATGAGGAAAATGTGAATCACTTGCCTATTCGGGACTCCTATGTCCGTGGTTCTTTCCATCAAAATCAGATTTGGGGTGCAAAACCTATCGGTTGAAACCCTACCTACTGGCGAGATACATCGTGCCCCGCCTCCTCTTGCTTAGGAATGCTGTTAACCTTTTTCCATCTTAAAAAAACAGGAAACCCCCACGTGCACCTGCGCAGCATGGGGGTCTAGCTCATCTGTAATATCATTACGAACCCGTAATCGCCGGCTCCTCCGCAGAAGCAGGAGTCGATTTCGTGTGTCGTATTGCTTTTTTGACGAAACGGTACTGAAACATTCCCCCGATCAAGAGCAATACGCTGAGCGTGGAAAACCAGTAAGCTCCTCCGAAATTGCGAAATGCCAGGGCACCTACGGTTGGTCCGATGGTTCCCGTGATACCCCAGTTTGCACCAAACACGGCGAAGTAGCGTCCACGGAATTCATCGGGAGCCATGACAGAGATCGCTTTTTGGATTTGTGGTCCGTACAGCATCTCGCCAATGGTAAACATCGTCTCTGCAAGAATGAGCACGATCATGCCTGGTGCCCACCCATAACCGAAGCCGACACAGGCAAGGAACAGGTACGCTGTCAAAATGACGCGGTGGGCTGGAAATCGTTCTGCGAATTTGGCGATCGCGATTTGACAGCAGACAACCAGGATTCCATTGATCGTCAAAAGTGTCGCGAAAATCGTGAGAAAATCGTCGTATTTGGTACGCAGATGCTGTGGGAGAATGATTTCGACCTGTGAATACAGGAGCGATACAGGTACAGCTGCGAGTGCCATCCAAAACAGCGTTTTGTGCTCAGACCATACAAAGCGAGGGCTGGTATTGCTTTCTTCTTTGCTGGATTTTGCCCGAGCGCGTGCTTCCTTCGGCAATGTCTCCGGCACCTGCCAGGCAATAAGCAGACAGTAGATGAACAAAGCGAGTGAGCATATGCCAAAAGCGATACCCGGATTGATCTTGTACAGTGCCACACCAATCAGTGGTCCTGCAGCAGCCCCCAAATTCAAGGCCGTATGCAGCAGCGCGAAGACCTCACTCCTCTTCTCCTCTGGGACGATATCTGTCACCTGTGCGCTAGCAGCTGGCCAAAACAGGGAGGCCCCGACTCCGTTCAGAATCGTGAGTGCGGCAAAGGCGAAAAGGGACTCTGCCCACATATAGCCTGCCATGGAGACGGACTCGATCAGGAGTGCAGCTATCATCAACGGCTTTCGTCCGTACTTGTCCGAGAGACTGCCGGCAAAATAGCCAGAAATGATGCTCGTTAAAGGCTGCAGGCTCGTGACCATTGCTGCTAACAGTAGATTGCCGTCCATTCTGTCATACAGGTAAAAAGCCAGGAAAGGTCTGAGCATAAAGCCGGCAAACGTCGTCAAAATCGTTCCGATGACCCGAATCCAGATTGCTCTGTCATAACGGGCTATCAGATTGTGGAGCCAAACCATTCGGATAATTCCTCCTTGCCGATAAAGGATATTTTTGTAAGTATATCGGAGAGTCATAAGAAAAGATAGAGGTTTAGGATAAATGGGAATTATTAGATTTTTTAGAAGAGATGGAATTTCCCCTTTGCTCTTTTTAGGCCGTACCCCTTACACTTCCAGACGGTTTCAAGGAGAAGAAAACCTTGATTTTTACGCGGGTGAAACTTAATAATAGGGAACAAGCATTCTTGTCCGGCGCACATGAAAGGTACTGCCATTCTAACCGGATGTAAAACAGCAGAAAGGTTGTATTTACTTCATGGAAATATCACAGCTTTCGATCAAAGAACAAGCAAACAAAAAATCGTTTTCGATCTCTTTGCTTTCGCTTACGCTCGGTTCATTTGCAATTGGAATGACTGAATTTGTCATCATGGGTCTGCTCCCCAATGTGGCCGATGACTTAGGGGTCAGCATCTCGTCAGCAGGGCAGCTCATTACCATGTACGCTCTTGGGGTCGCTGTCGGGGCGCCGATCATGACCATCCTCACTCATCGCATTCCTCAAAAGAAGCTCCTGTGCTTCCTGATGCTTCTTTTTATTTTCGGAAATGGAATTTCGGTCATCGCTCCGAATTACGCCGTTTTGATGGCCGCTCGCATGTTGACGGCGTTGACTCATGGGACATTTTTTGGAGTGGGAGCAGTGGTTGCCTCCAGCCTAGTTCCACCGGACAAACGTGCCAGTGCCGTCTCTATCATGATGGCAGGCTTGACGATTGCCAATATCATTGGAGTCCCTTTGGGAACCTTTATTGGTCAGCATATGGGCTGGCGCTCTTCCTTTGGTACGATTGCCATTATGGGAATCATTGCATGGGTCGGAATCATGGTTTTCGTTCCAAAAATGCGGCAGCAAAATACGGAGAGCATTACTGGACAAATCAAAGCGCTTGTCCAACCGAAGCTGCTTCTGTACCTCCTGTTTGGTGCACTGGGCAATGCCGCACTTTTCACGGTCTTCACTTATATTACGCCGCTGCTAACGCAAGTCACCGGCTTTGCCGAGCATTCCGTCACTTGGATCCTCGTACTGTTTGGCTGTGGAGTGACTATCGGCAATATCGTAGGCGGCAAGCTTGCCGATTGGAAGCTGATGCCTTCCGTCCTGGGGCTTTACTTTTCGATCTGTATCATCCTGACTCTGTTTACGTTTACGATGTATAATCAGATCGCTGCGGTGATTACGATTTTTCTGTGGGGAGCTGCTTCGTTTGCTGTTTTTCCAGGGCTGCAAGTGCGTGTGATGAACCTGGCACAGTCGGCACCAGCTCTCGCCTCTACCTCCAGCCATTCGGCCGGTAATCTAGGAAATGCAGCTGGAGCTTTCATCGGCGGATGGGTGATTACGCATCTGGCTATCACATCACTCCCGTGGGTTGGCGCCATTCTGGTAGGACTGGCTCTACTTTTGGGCGTCGCTTCCTATATCGCTGAACGCAAGGCAAAGACGAATAACGTATTCCTTACAAAAGAGAACTGATTTTACGAGCTTTACTTTTATCCGATTAAGGGGTCAACCGATTATGGTTGACCTCTTTTTTATCTTCATTGATTCACCTTTATTTACCAGTTCATGAAATTCTTTTCCTGTTCATCCTATAAGATGGACGAAGCTCATTGGCGGTATCCCCTATTTGCTGAGACAGTTCAACATGCCGATCTTCGGAACCAGATTAACGCTTGGCTTAATCGAAGAAAAGCTGAAGGAACACGGCTTACTGCAAGCGACCACTCGCACAACGATCGATTCCAAATCCGTCATAGAGCTGGGTGCGTTCACCATCCGTTTCTTTCAGACCAACCACAGCATTCCCGATTGTCTAGGTATTGTTTTTGAAACGCCGAAAGGAACCGTCGTGCATACCGGAGATTTCAAATTTGATTTGACCCCCGTCAATAATCAAACACCCGACATTCACCGAATGGCTGAAATCGGGAGTAAAGGCGTTCTTGTATTGTTGTCCGAGAGTACGAACGCTGAACGCCCTGGCTTTACTCCATCGGAAAAGCATGTGGGCGATCATTTGCGTGAAGCTTTTATCAAAGCGAAGCACAAAATTTTCGTTTCTACCTTTGCCTCCAATGTCTATCGCCTGCAGCAAGTGATTGATGCGGCACTTTTGACAAACCGCAAGCTCATGCTGCTTGGCAGAAGCATGGTTAACGTGGTGCGAATCGCTTCTGAGCAGGGTTACCTGCATGTGCCTGAAGGTATGATCATCGAGCCCGAGGAAGCAGATCAGCTCAATCGCAAGCAGATCGCCATCTTATGCACAGGCAGCCAGGGAGAACCCAACGCCGCTCTGGCCCGCTTATCTACAGGAAATTACCGGAATGTCAAGGTAGAGTCAGGGGACACGGTGATTCTCTCTGCGTCCCCCATACCTGGAAACGAAAAAAGTGTTTCGCGCATTGTCGATAATCTATTTATCTTAGGGGCAAATGTGATCTATGGCTCTGGTTCCGCAACGGGCATGCATGTTTCCGGTCACGGCAGCCAAGAAGAGCTCAAGCTGATGCTGACGCTCATGAAGCCGACCTACTTCATTCCCATCCATGGCGAGTACCGCATGCTTCATCAGCATCGCCTGCTTGCCGAATCGATGGGAATGGACAGGGAAGATGTGTTTATCATCAACATAGGCGATGTCGTGGATTTTTCAGAGGGTGCCCCTAAGCAAGAACGCAAAATACCTGCAGGAAGCACTCTAGTAGACGGATTCGGTATCGGGGATGTGGGAACAGTCATCCTGCGAGATCGCAAGCACCTTTCGGAAGATGGCATCCTCGTCGTTGTTGTCACACGCAACAAGGCAGACGGAAAGATCATCTCGGGTCCGGAGCTCATTTCCCGCGGTTTCGTATTTGCTCCGGAAGCGGAAGGGCTGATGGAGGAAGCAAGCCGTGTCGGACTGGCTGCTCTTCATCAGCTTCAAGCAGAAAATGTCAGTCAATGGAATCGTCTCAAGCAAGGTCTAAAAGAATCCATCGGTCAATACCTATACTCCAAAACGAAGCGTCGGCCCATGATCCTGCCGATCATCATGGATGTGTAGGGCATGCTCTTTCAATGTATTCAGCAAGCAAACAGCCTTCCCTAGCGAGGAAGGCTTGGCCTTATTAGAAGTTACTTCTTCTTTTTGGTTTCTGCTTTCTCAATGTTAGTGTGTGGCTTTCCCCCGAAAATTGCTGCTCTGAACTGGATCCAGTCAGCTTGGCAGCGGAAATATTTGGAGGGCGGTCCGAGAAAGGCTGTCCGTCCCCTTTTCATCCGTTCGAATGAATGTGAATCTTTTTCTTCATACTAATCCTGAATGCTACTTTGAAAGGAGAAGCTGCCTTGATCCGTTTTCTGGTGAAAGTCGTCATGAATGGCATTATTCTCGTCCCTCTACTTTTGTGGTACACAGAAGCAAACGTTTTCTCTGCAATTGTCGCGACCCTGTTATTTTCCGTCATTGCTTATCTCGTTGGAGACAGACTTATCCTGCGTGCATCCAATAATCTCGTTGCGACCGTCTCCGATGCTATTCTGGCAGTCGTTTACCTTTGGGCAGCCTCAGCCGTTATGCACTGGTCCTTAAACTGGGGTGAGCTCTTGTTTACAGCGGTGCTCCTCGGCGTAGTAGAGCTGCTTTATCACTTCTTCTTGAAACGGTTTGATACAGAGGACGAACGCGAAAGAGCTTAGTTCTTGGACGCAGCTCACACACCTTGCAAACAAAAAGCCAACCATTTTCGGTTGGCTTTTCCTCTTCCTATTGATTGTACGTTTAGAACAGCAGCGGCTGCTGAGGTTGAGGCGGCTGTTGCTGATAGGCATTGATCATGGTATTCATCGTATGATCCGCGAGCTGTGGAGCTTGATAGTATCCTTTTGCATTCATGTACTGCCAGGTTTCATAGGCTAATTGCTGGCAAAGATTGGCTCCATTTACGTGATACTGCCTGATTTGCGGATCTACGCACTCGCCTGCCCGAAGCATTCCCACAGCCGAACCCGCCTTATGACAATTCAGCATGAGTGTTGAAATCGTCATGTCGGATAAGCGCGTTGGTTGTGGGTTGGGTGGGGGCATTTGAGGCTGCTGGAGTCCTACCATGGTTTGCTCTGTCGTTCTCATCTGCGGCAACTGGGGCATAACCCCAACATTTACCCCTTTTCCCATGAGCAGGTTGAGTCCTTGCTGATAGCCATTCATGATCAATTGCTGATGGGATATAATCATGTTTTTCAGCTGGGGATCTTGGGCCATCTCGGCAAATAACCCGTGCTGCTCAATTTCTGCGTGTTTGGAGCGCAAAGCCTCTTGTGTTTCCAGAAACTCATGTGCAGCATACCTTTTCATAAATAGCCTCCTCGGAATGGGTCTTCGCATACCCGATTAACATCTCCGCTTTGTTCGCTAAGAATTCAGGCGCTCACAAAAAAGACTAGGCATATAGCCTAGTCCAGTCAGCGGCTTGCTCCTTCCTAAATTGCCAGATCCTCCGCACCACAAGCGTGCTTTCAATCCTACCCCATACTACGTTTTTGCCACCCTGCTAATAAAACGTCTTCACCTGCGTATACTCCGCTTCAAACAGCTTCACTTCCCTTTCTTTCTCCCGAGCAGTCCAGTTAAATCTCCGCGCCATCCCTTTGATATTTCGTATCGGTTGTACCGATATACGTGGATCGATTTCGAGGAATGGCAAATATCATGCGCTTGTCTGCTACGTCGAAGTACACGGCTTGTCGCAGAGGCAAACGATCATAAGGAACGACCAGATGAACACCTTTGGTAAGATGCAGACGCTTTCCGGACAGCGACTGATCTTTCTCACAAAGACTGTCAACCCATGGCCCCGCTGCATTGACGATTTTTTTAGCCGTGAGCGTATAAGACTTGCCCTTCACTTGATCCTTCGCAATAATGGTTCTGCCAAAAGGGTTTCCTGTTTGGAGAGCATTTTGCGCCGCTCGTTCCGTTTCACTCCTGCCAAAAGATCATACACATATAGTCCGACGGATGTGGCCAGCTTTCCGTACGTACCTTTTTCTACGATCGGCAGGATCATCTTTTCCAGTATCACGATATGCGGGGCATTCCGATGCAAGATCGTGAGCTCTCTTCCTACCTCCCTGACCAGTTGGATATCCCCCTTGCTTCAAATAGCGAAGCCCCCCATGCACCAGCTTGGTCGAGCGGCTGCTGGTGCCGGAAGCGAAGTCCTGCTTTTCCACAAGTCCGACTGTTAGACCCCGTGCTGCTGCGTCCAGCGCGATCCCTGCTCCTGTTACCCCACCTCCGATAACGAGCAGATCGACTGGGCGTCTCGCCAGCTGCTCCAGATACGAGACGCGCTGGAGAGCTGACATCGCCGGTTCGTTACGCATATCCCTTCCCATCCTTTCCTTCCAAAAACAAAAACAGCCTATATCCAAAAGTAGCAACGCCTCTGCCTTTGCCCTTTCGATACCGGCTGTCTCCTATATCTCCACCGTATCATTCACTTACTTTTACTCTATTCCGAACATCTGTAAAAATCACCTGCGAATCTTGTAGCCCATGGTTGCAGATACGGCTTGCTTCCACCCTGCGTAAAGGCTTTGCCGCTGATCCTCTGCCATCTGAGGCTCAAATGACCGCTCGATTACCTTGTTCGAGACAATATCCTCTTTGCTGCTCCAATAGTGAACCGCGAGCCCCGCCAGATAAGCAGCACCTAAAGCCGTCGTTTCGTTTACCCGGGGACGCTCTACCACCGCCCCCAGCAGATCGGATTGAAATTGCATGAGAAAATGATTCGCTACGGCTCCCCCGTCAACGGCAAGCTTCTGCAGCTTGTTGCCTGAATCTGCCTCCATCGCTTCCAGAACATCTCGCGTCTGGTAAGCAAGCGACTCTAAGGCAGCGCGTATCAAATGCTTGTCTGTCGTGCCTCGTGTAAGACCAAAGATAGCCCCTCTTGCCTCCATGTCCCAATATGGTGCTCCTAGCCCAACAAACGCCGGCACCATATACACTCCATCTGTACTGTCAATTTCCATGGCAAGCTTTTCCGAATCTGCGGCCTTTTCAATCAGCTTGAGTCCATCCCTGAGCCATTGAATCGCCGCGCCAGCTACGAAGATGCTTCCTTCCAGCGCATATTCAACCTTTCCGTCTACTCCCCAGGCGATCGTCGTCAAAAGACCATTTTGAGAGGCAACTGCTTTTTCGCCTGTATTCATTAGCATAAAGCAGCCGGTGCCATACGTATTTTTTGCGGAGCCTTCCGAGAAACATGCCTGACCAAAAAGAGCAGCCTGCTGATCCCCCGCGATCCCCGCGATCGGTATCGGATATTGAAAAATTTTTTCGTCTGTATAGCCGTAAAGCTCACTGGACGGACGAACGTCCGGCAGCATCTGGGCAGGCACCTGCAGCATCTCCAACAGCTCGTCATCCCATTGGAGAGTGTGGATGTTAAACAGTAGGGTCCGCGAGGCATTGGAATAGTCTGTTACATGCACGTTACCACTGGTCAGCTTCCATATAAGCCATGAATCAACGGTTCCAAACAAAAGCTCCCCTCTTTCGGCACGCTCGCGAACACCTGGCACTTGGTCCAGGATCCACGCGACCTTGGTACCGGAGAAGTAGGCATCGATCAAGAGCCCCGTCTTCTCTCGCACCATTTGATCAAAGCCTTTTTCCTTCAGCTGCGTGCAGATGTCGATCGTCTGCCGGCTCTGCCAAACAATGGCGTTGTACACAGGTTTTCCTGTCTCTTTGTCCCAGACGATCGTCGTTTCACGTTGATTCGTAATGCCGATCCCGGCGATTTGCTCCGGCTTGACATGATTTTCAAGTAAGACAGCCTTCAGCACATCCAGCTGCGATTCCCAAATTTCTTCGGCGCGATGCTCGACCCAGCCCGGCTTTGGATAAAGCTGCGAGAACTCCTTTTGCGCGACCCCGATCATCGCACCTGATTTATCGAACAAGATCGCACGAGAGCTGGTCGTACCTTGGTCCAAAGAGAGCATGTATTTCGGCTCCATGTGCATCTCTCCCCCTCCAGTTCTTCGATAGTGGTCTCTTTAACTTATGCTTTCACAGGTGAATTCCCTGCTTGTCTTCGATGGCCCAGGCCGTCTCCGTCTATCCTTGCTGATTCCGTAAAAAAAGCTAATACCCGCAAATACAAAAGCCACTGCTTCGTGTTTGCAAATATTAGCTGGTCCTTACGCTTCTACTTCAATAGAACTGAATCCAATGCTACTTCAATCATCTCATTGAACGTGGTTTGGCGCTCTTCGGAGGAGGTTTCTTCACCCGTAAGGATATGATCGCTCACGGTCAAGATGGACAAGGCATTACGCTTATACTTCGCAGCCAGTGTGTAGAGAGCCGAGGACTCCATCTCAACTGCCAGAACTTGATAGGAAGCCAGCTTCTTGTACAAGTCCATGCTCTCCCGATAAAAGCTGTCGCTCGTAAAGATATTCCCCACCTTCACCGACAAATTCCGTTCCGTTGCTGCTTGATAAGCTTTGTGCAGCAATTCAAAGCTAGCCGTTGGAGCGAAATCAATCTGGTTAAACAACAGCCGGTTGGTCTGTGAGTCAGAGGATGCGCTCATCGCGATGATCACGTCACGCACTTTGATATCCTCCTGAATCGCTCCGCAGGTTCCTACCCGAATCAGATTTTGCACATCGTAGGATTGCATCAGCTCGTTCACGTAAATGGAAATCGAAGGAACACCCATCCCTGTACCTTGAACGGAAACGCGCTTGCCTTTATACGTTCCTGTGAAGCCTAGCATGCCGCGAACATTGTTGTAGCACTCTGCTCCTTCCAAAAATGTCTCTGCTATATATTTCGCACGCAGCGGATCTCCTGGCAGTAAAATGGTTTCGGCAATCGCACCTGGTTTTGCTTCGATATGTACACTCATCGCATTTTTCTCCTTTACCTTCAATAATTTCCTACCATGATATGGTACTATAAAACACGAACATTGCAAAACGAAACTTATCTCGCTTGAAAATAAGCCGATCAACCAAACAGCAAACACAGCAAAGCAGCTGCGTGAAATGACTCTCTTTTTGAGTCTGTGACAGCAGCTGCTTTTGATTGATCGCCCCAAGCATCCATGATTTATTCGTCTAGATGACTTTTCCTTGTTCACTTCGAATCTGTTCACTCCAGTAAAGTACCGCCTCCAGATGATCCCCTAAACAGGTCATCTCTTTCTGTCTACTCCTGCTCGGAGTAACATTTAGGCCGCCATGGCCGAAATACCATTTCAAAGGAACCGTCTCGACGCGCAACCCCTTTCGTATCGCAATCGCTTGAGCTAGAGGTGGAACAACGAGCTGGTCGATCCCAACCAGTGATGCAGCTTTCTTCTTTATGGCAAAAGGAAGCATCATCATGGAAGACATCCCAAGTTGTTGCTGCTCCAGCAAATGATTGAAAAACGCGCACGCCAAGCTGACTGTACCCGTGACCGAACCCGCAGTCGATTTACGCAAGGCGATGTCCGCTCCCCCATAACAGGCACGCACAAAGGGGGACAACTCTTCTGCGAGGATCATTTCACTTCCGTCCAGGAAGAGCCACACATCGCCAGTGGCTTCTTTTGCACCGATCGAGCGCCACAGCTCATCCCCGAGCGAGAACGGATAAATGATAGTCGTATGTGAAGGAAATTGGGAATTCAATAAAATTTCGATTGACTCTTCGTTGCTCCCCTGGAGGATCATGATAATTTCCTTTGGATGTAGTTTTTCGACTTGCTGCAGCAGCGCTTTGATCGTGATTTCATCCTGCTCAACAGAGATGATGACACTCAAATGCTTCCGGTTCTTATCTTTTTTTATGGCTGCCCGTTTGTTTCTTTTTTCGTTTCCCACCCCACACTCCCCCCTTATCCTCTCGTGGCTGCGGGTAAAAGACTGACCGCAAGTGAAGCTCTCCCGGGATGTGCAACAGGTCCCGATACCGATCGCCATCCGGCATGCCGCCGCGTGGTCCGATCAGGTTTACCAAAAGCTGAATCGCGTGTGCATGCTCCCGCAAGAGTTGACGGGTACTTTTGACCATCGAGATTCGTATATCATCCGTCCACTTGATGGCTGAATCCGGATGAACTCCTACGACAACAAGCTTTTGCCATGCCGCTTTAACATAAGCAATAGGTGGTGTGCGCAAGCATTCATGCCCTAGTGCCTTCAGTGCCTTTCGACTACAGGCAAACGGAATTCTGGACAGCGTCCCGGTACCGAGCTCTGTGTGTCCAAGCAAATGATTGAGCAATCGATAGGCATAGCGTGTTGGCAGCGGCTTTTTCTTTTTGGCAGAGGTCGACGTTTGGGTACGCACCGTAACGGCGACATCCGCACCATTCCTTACCGCATCCACATACTGTTGCCAAAGCGGAAGGGAGAAATCGACTCTTTCATCCAAAAAGAGAACCGTTTCACCTCGAGCATGGCGAGCACCCAATGCCCTGCCTTCGTCATAGCTATAGATGGATGGAGAAACGATTTTGTCAATCCAGGAGGACTCGTCTCCCAGATAGGATGTATCCACGCACTTAGGGCTAACCACGATGACTTCTAGTGAAGTGGCTAGCTCTTTCACATTCGTGAGCATTCGCCGAAGCGTTCTGGTATCGTCGCTAGCTACGTAAACGACAGATACCTCGGGGCGATCGACTACTGCTTTGTCCATCTTCATTCCCCCTCATCGGAAAATGCCTTCTTCTCCTAGATTACGCAAATGATTGTGAAGTGGACACGGCTCTTCAAGGTACAAAAAAAACACAGGACATGAGAAGTCTCTGTCCTGTGCTTCGTTTAATAGGCACGTCGCTGCCAATCCCGGTTTCTCACGCGGCGCATCCTGCGGGTGCGACGGACCGTGTAGCTGATCATAAAGAGATTCATGGCCAGCCAAACAAACAGCAATCCGTAAAGCACTCCTGAATGATCCTCAAGCGATTTGGCTAACTGTGCACGTCTCGGCTCAGAAGCAACCGGAGGCGGATCCTGTCTTAACAACGGGTAGGTGATGTGCAAGTCTCCCCCTTGGACTAGAAGATGTCCGTCCTCTGTCAGTTCTACGAGCGGCTCTGTTCCCTTAGGTACCGTCGCATATAAATCATCCATGGTTGTATAGGTAATCACCGCTTCGTTTCCAGGAGCAGCCGCGTGGGTATAAGCTTTTCCTTTCGCTGCGATCGGCTTGGTTTCAAAGTTGGCGAATCCATAGTCAAGCATGCTGGTGACATCTTTGTAGGCACTTGCACTCGTCGACGCCTTCATGGTAACTGCGATGAATTCCGTGTTTCCTCGCTTGGCCGAACCAACGAGCGTTTGCATGGCCTGGTCGGTAAAGCCGTTTTTAATCCCTGTCGCACCTTCGTAGTTACGCAAAAGCTTATTGTGATTCACGAGCTCGGACTTCCATTCTTTCCCGTCCCACGGCAAACGAACGGTTCCTACGATTTCGCGAAAGATAGGGTTTTGCATGGCGTATTTCGCGATCTTTGCCATGTCGGATGCAGTCGTGTAGTGATTCGGATCGTGCAAACCGTGTGCATTCGCGAAATGCGTTTCCGTGACCCCTACTTTTTCGGACAGATAGGCGTTCAGCTCTTCTGCAAAACGCTCGGTAGTCTGGTGCATATGCTCGGCAATCGCTGTAGCGGCATCATTTCCTGAGTGCATCAGGAGACCGTATTCCAATTTGCGCAACGGAACCTGCTCGCCTTCTCCCAGATAGACACGTGTGCCTTCTTCATATCTCGCTTTTTTGGAAACCGTGACAATATCATCAGGATTCCCTTTTTCAATCGCATAAATCCCAGTGGCAATCTTCGTGATGCTAGCTGGATACAGCTTTTCATGTGGATTTTTTTCGAACAGGACTTGTCCTGTCGTCGCGTCAATCAAAATGGCTGACTCCCCGCTCAGTGCATCGGCTGAAAGCTTGGATGTGTCTTCAGCAAAAGCCAAAGGTGTGTCCGGACCCAATAGTGCCGTGACCACAACGAGAAGGTACGTAAGAAGAAAACGCATGGTAGTCGGTGTCCTTTCCATACTTTGTCGTTCGTTTGACGGATGGCTTCTGCTCTTATCTTATCCTTAACCCAGTCGTTTCCCTAACAAGTCGTAAATCATTTTAAACTTGGGATTGTCGGCAAACGCTTCTTCAAAACCGCTAACGTGTTCCCGATACAGGGCCGAGGCTGCATCGAGATCCTGCTTCACATAGAGAGAGAAAATCTCTTCCAGCTTGTCCTCCAGGCTTTGATCCACCTCGGCAGGGGTCAATATTTCCTGGCGCAGATTGTTCATCAAAATGTCCAGCTGATGGGTAATCACAGAAGCTTCCTGAAGCTTGCCGAGCACATCTGCCGGGATGTTGCCTGCGTACTTGTAGCGCAGCTCATGCTCATTCGTCGCCCAAAAATTCATCCCCAGTGTGCGAATCTGGATTTCACAATACAGGGTGATCTTTTCACTGCCATGATATACCGTGTAGGATACAATCATATGGATACTGCGGTATCCGGAGTCTTTTGGAGAGGCGATATAGTCTTTGATATCATGGATGACAATATCTTCCCTCTCCTGAAGAAGCTGCAGCACTTCCCGTACATCGTCTACATAACGGCAGACAACTCGCAGCCCTGCAATATCGGATACTTCTCTGGCGACATGCTCCTGCCAATTTTCCCCTTGAAAATCAATGCCTTTTTCCTTTGCTTTTTTAATGAGGCTGTCGACTTTTTTGACTCGCCCCACTACAAATTCAATCGGTGAGTATCGTCCACTTTTTTGAAATCCGTATTTGATCCCTTTGAGCTTTAGCTTCAATTCATCTACAGCTTGCTCATAAGGTGCCAAAAAATGAACCATATTGTTTAATACTTTGCTGGGTACATGTGAAATCCTCACGTTTCACACCTCTCTTTACTTCCATTGGAACGGTGACGCCTCAAAGAATGGCTGCGGGTTGACGTAAGTGTTCCCGATCAACATTCCGTAATGCAGATGGGGACCTGTCGAAAATCCTGTCGTTCCCATAAGACCGATCACTTGGCCTTGCTTCACTTCCTGGCCGACCTTGACTTCCAGCTTTGACATATGGGCATAGATCGAGAACACGTTTAGTCCGTGGTCGATAATGATGGTATTACCAGTTAAGTATAAAGAGTCAGCCAAAACAACCTTGCCGTGGTTGCTAGCCCATATCGGGGTGCCTGGTTTGTTGGCAATATCAATAGCAGAGTGCCTGTTTGCAGGAACTCCGTTTACCACCCGCTGATAACCGAACGGGGTCGTCAAGGTGCCAACGGCAGGCTGCGTAAATGCCCCTTTAAAATAAGGGACTTTCGCAGAGCTTGAGCGAGCGGCATTGATCTTCTTTTGGTCCGCATTGATTCGATTCGTATCTTGGCGCATATCGTTCAATTGATTGCTTACTGTCAGGACGTCTACTGCAAATTTTTTAGGTGAAATCGTCAGAGGGACACTCCGCTGCTTGTCCGTTGTCGTCACTTGGTATATTCCTGGTTTGGTATTGAAGGGAATGGGGATAAAACGGCTGTACTCTCCCTGGGAAGGCTGGAGTCGATAGGTTTGGGAAAAGAGTGTGACCGCTTGTGCCCGATTACTGCGCACAAAAATAACGTCGCCTGGATTCGTGGTGCTGGGCATCACAGATAGAGGCAACTGCTGTTTTTGCATTTGAAACTGTTCGTGTACATCCTCGATGATTTCTTTGCCGTAGGTGCTTGTCCCAGACACGAGTGTCAGCGCAGCAAACAGCATGAAACCGACCATTGATTGCAACATAGCCGTTCCCTCCCAATTTCCAGTATAACAAAAGAGTAAGCGAAAGGAAAAAGAAAAAGAAGGCTAGAAAGCAAGCCTTCTCCAATGGATTACATTTTTTTGGTATAGTCCGCCATCATGTCCATGATATTTTGCACGCCGTTCAGCATTTCGCTGGCTCTTTTGGTCTTTTGGGAAATGGTGTCAAAATCGAGTCTGCCCTTCTTCCGATCATTCCAGCGCTTGAACAATTCTTCTGCGGTGCCAGGATTACTGCGAACCGACTGGACACGCGTTTCGTCTTCCATCAGCCACGACTCAAATTCGGGATGCTCCTTTAAGAGTCGTTTCACTTCTTTGCGTTTCATCCGCGAAAGTCCTCCCCTCGAGTGTACAAACGAAATAGTTATCTGTTCCTTACACCATATGACTAGTCCGCGGATGTGCTTGTGTGTTTGCACTAGATCGTTAAGAAAGGGCTTATTAACGAGCCTTTCTCGCTATGTAGCTTATAAAATCCATTTCCGTGCCAAAATAGAGAAAGGCCCCATTGAAGGGACCTTTCTGCATCCAGCTATTTACTTGTGTTGAAGCACGTGGCTTAGCGGCCTGCCATTTGCGATTCTGCGAAGCTTACCAGACGCTTGGTGATTTCCCCACCAACAGAACCGTTTTGACGAGAAGTGGTGTCTGGTCCGAGATTTACACCAAATTCAGATGCAATCTCATACTTCAGTTGATCCAGAGCTTGGTTCGCTTGAGGAACTACCAGGTTGTTGCTGCTACCGTTGTTGTTAGCCATGATTGATTCCTCCCAACGCGTTTTTGTCTTCCGGGACGGGGTTGAACCGTCAGCTTTTGCTTCTCGCCGGTCGAGACCGGAAGATGATTTTTGGTGCGAGAGGCGTTTGGTTAACCTCTCGTGATACTATCATCCCACCGATGCACACAAGCATACGTTGTTTTTGAATTGTAAAATCTGTCAAAGATGCTGATCCCCTATGTGCTATAATGTTGCGTATAGTTGGTTTGGAGAGGAGCTACAAGAGTGAGTGATTCAGGAAAGGTACTGCTCATCGATGGCATGAGCTTTTTATTTCGGGCGTTTTACGCATCTGCGTGGGGAGGAGGCTATCGCCAAACTTCAACAGGTGTCTACACCAATGCCGTACATGGTTTTACCAAGATGATGCTCGACTATGCTGACTTGGTCAAGCCTACTCATCTGATCGTTGGTTGGGACGTCGCTTCCCGCGAATCCCTCGTGCGCAGTCAGTGGTATGATGGCTACAAATCCAACCGGCAAGCCCCTCCCGAGGAGCTGATCCCCCAATTTGATTTGGTGAAGGAAGTGACGGAAGCATTTTCTGTACCGAATCTTGGCTGTCCAGGCTTTGAAGGCGACGATGTCTTGGGTACACTAAGCACAAGTCTCTCCGCCGATGGTCATCAGGTTGTCATAGCTACCGGCGACTACGACAGCCTCCAGCTCGTATCTGACCTCGTCAGTGTGAAGATCTTGAAAAATGGCGGCAAGCACGAACACTACAACCCAGCCAGCTTGCTTACCATGCGCGGAATCTCCCCTGAGCAGGTCGTCGATGTAAAAGCATTAATGGGCGACGCTTCCGACTGTATCCCAGGCTGCCCGGGAATCGGAGAAAAAACAGCGACCAAGCTGATTACGGAGCATGGCGATCTGGATCGACTCTACGGCAATTTGGAGAGCTGCACGGCTAAAATGCGCAGTAAACTGGAAGATCACCGGGATCAAGTTTATCTCAGCCAAAAGCTGGCAACGATTATCCGCGACGTGCCTCTGGAATTCTCCCTGGAAGCAGCTGCTTGGGAATTTGACCGTGACATGGTTCGCAGCAAGTTTGAAGAACTGGAATTTGGCCGCAGCCTCGCTACTCGCGTCGGTTAATGCGTGTCAAATGATCAGTAAGTTGAATGGGACAAGCATCCTCTTATGAAATAAATGGAAAAGCGGCAATCCGAAACCAGTTCTGGTCGGGAATGCCGCTTTTTTTTCAATTCAGCCTATTTCCTTCGTTCACTGCGTGTTCCTGTGTTTGATGGAATGTTTGGATATCGCCTCTATGATACAAACCCAGTCTTTTTGGTGAAGCTCATGGCCTGTTCCTTCCAAAGTAAGCAATTCAGCCTTACCAATCGCTTGGGCAAGAGCGACACCATGTGCATAGGGAATGATTGGATCCTCCGTGCCATGAATGACCAGCGTAGGTACATCGATTTCGCCTGTCCGTACCAAATAGGATTCTCCTCCCGTTACCAGTCCATGATTGTTCATGCTCGCTATATTCTGGCTTCTTTTGACCTCTTCAACCGCTAATTCATTGATCCTCTTCTCCTCAAACGGATGCTTCGAACCCGCGAGTACTTTCCATTTTCCCACTGTAAAAGCTATGACCACCTCTTCCTTCGTCCAATCGATCTCTGCAGCTTGTGTAAAGTATTGGATTACCTTCTCTTCCATCGGTGGGAGGTCGGGAGCAAAATTTGTGGTAGCTAACAACGTAATCGTCAAAACTCTTTCCGGATGCTGCAATGCCAGGATCTGCGTCAGCAAGCCGCCCATAGAAATGCCTATAACATGGGCCCTGGCAATTCCAAATTGATCGAGGACGCGGATCGCATTATCACGATTGTCATAGCGAATGACAAAGTATCCTTTGGCAGCCAAACGCTGGCAGAAGTCTACATCCCACCAGACCATAGATGCCTGCGCACCCATGATTAATAAGATAGCCGAGTGTTCCGGATTGCCAAAGCTCTCAGCGGCATATTCGATTCCGTTTACACAAAACAATTGTTCGTTCATTATGAAATCTCCCCTTCAAGAAAAATAAAAAAACACAGGCTAGCTGCCTGTGTCCACGTAAACGAGAAAAAGAATGGAAGGATCGCGTAGAATATCCCCAGACGCTAAGCCAAATACATGTCAGAACACCAAAACATGTACCGAAATTGGCGGCTGGTGGAACGCAAATAGAAAACGATCCCTTTCATTAGGTGCCGTCGAGGCAAACCATTCTTCGATTACTATGCACACAATACAGCTGAAAGAAATTACGCTTCTTACTGTGCAAGGTAAAATCGAATCAATAGTTTGCCACACGCAACCCTCCGTCCACATTAAGTCATATGATCGTAGCACATGATCTTTTCTTCTGTAAAATGTTAGAAATTCTGTGGCACATGATGTTGCCTCAAGCAGGACCCATACGAGCACCGATTTGATCTCATGCCTGAAACACATCTAGCAGCAAGCCTGAAGTCTCTTCGTCCTTTGTCTCCCAAGAAGCAGCAAAACGAACCTGATGGGAAACACCCAGTATGTCATACTTTTGGACCAAATGCTGGCGAGCAGAGCCGATGATCAAGCTGTGCAGCCGCACTTGCTTGTGTTTGCCCAGATCTGCAAGCTGTTCCTGGACATAGGGAGAGATCCCCCCGACCCCATCGGTCACCATGACGAAATCAGCACCGCGTAGAGCATTGTCCTCATTTACCAGCTCTATCCCTCGTTTCATCGGGGAATCAAAATGAGTCCCTCCCCCAAACGCCATTTGTGCCAGACTGTAAAAAGCAGTCCAGTCCGGTTTCTTATGAGAGAGAAACTGCTCCCTTACCTCGCCCTTTGCGCCAAAAAGAAGCAGCACAAAATTACGTCTTTCCAGCATGGCTAGGGCTGCAAAGGTCATGACAAACAGCTGTGCCAGTCTCAGCTTGGAGCCTCTCATCGAGTGGGACGTATCCAGCATGCAGATCACCGGGCCCTTTGGCGGTTCCTCCACCCACCCAGACGTATCATAAGTCATCAGCTTTTGCTCGACCCATTTCAGCATAAAATAGGTCTCATAATCAGGATCCGCCAATAACACTGCCTCGCCGGGCAGCATGTGTGCGATATCTCCCGACTGCCGCAGATCGTAATACTCCTCTGGTAGCTGCCTGGAACGAACTTCCTTGCGTTTGACGCGAAAATGATGGACGTTTCTTCCGACTTCCTCTAGAAAAGCGATCAGATCTGGATGACGCTTGAGCTTCTCCAACCATTTGAGATACTGCTCAAAGCTCTGGCGCCGAAGCTGGCCGAGATCATGCCCCCAGCTGCGATTGGCAAACCGCTGACTCGCCGCAAACAATTCCTCGACAAACATTGTATCCAGCTCTTCCCTCGAAAGAGACTGCTTCAGCGATTTTTCCAACCACTGACCCAGCTCGTTTTCAAAAGCCGCAATCGCTTCTTTTTCCTGGCGATTGAGTCTCTCTAGCTGTTTTTCTCTTTGGGAAAGCTCTTCCTCCAGCTTTTTTACCTTTTGCAGCAGCTTGGTTCTCTTGGTAAACTGGACGGTCATTTCTTCCCGCATTTGGCTAATCCGCTCCTGCAGAGAATCAATCTCCGCACGCACAAGCGGCTTGGAATCCATCGCCTCCTGCTTGTCCTCCACCATGCGCTTGCCTTGCTGCAGAGTATAACCGACGAGCTGAAGCTTCGCCACTTGCTTTTCCGTCAGCAGCTCGGACAGCCGTGCCTCCTGATGCCCTTCCTGTCCCTGCTGTTCCTTCAAGCCGGCAACCAGCGGCGATAGCTTTTGATCTTTTTCCCTCTGCTCTACTTCTTCCGCGAACGTCTCTGTCAGCCAGAGCAACGCTTTAATCGCCGTTTTAAATGCTGCACTTTCTTGTCCGACCGTTCTGGGGTGGATCATCTTGGTGAAATACTGCTTCATAAGCGTTCGAATCATCCAATGATGAAAGGGTGTTGCTTCCTGTGTAAGATCAATCTCCGGTTTGTCCAGATAAAAGACAAAGAAAAAATCGGCGAACAGCTCCAGCTCAAACCAAGGGGCTCGTGCTTTGGCCTCCCCCACCCATTCCTGGGCCGTGCGTGAGGAGGCGAGGTAGGTATCAAACATATACCGGTCCACTCGACTGGCACGTATGATCATCGACACCACCTCCTAGAGCGTATAATCGTACGCAGTGCCAGCAATCTCCTGGTCAAATACGGTTCGGTACGTCTTCTGGAGCTGCTGCAAAATCCGCTCACCTTCTATGCGTAGGTAGGCGTATTTCACGGTGTACTTTTCTGGGTTATGTATCAATCTGTTCTTTTCAAACACGTAGGCTGTCAAATCCTGCTCCCGCTTCTGCCATTGAAGCAATCGATTCCGAAGATCTCTGGCAGTCTCTTCCAGCTCAGTTCGGCTCTCCTCCAGCAGCTGGCGGTTACGCTCCAATGCGTCCTTTCCCATTTTAGCGCCGACTTCTTTTTTGAATTGAAAAGCGTGGAGATCTGATTCCTTCGCTTTCCATTTTTCAGCCATCTGTTGAAACCTGCGTAGTGGGAGGTCGTTTTCCAGCTCCAGCTTGAGCATTTCCGTAAACTGATTTTCAAAAATCTCCCGCATCACCGTCAAATCCTCAGGCACATCCCACATCATATGCGGCGTAAATACCGTATCCCAGATCGTGACCTCCTCTCGTCCATGCAAGGCAGCAGAAGTTTTCCAGACATGGGCGATCTTGCTCCAGCGGCGGTCGGACAAACGGTATTCTTTTGCCTCCATATCCTGCTTGACGCGGTACAGGAAGTAAATGAGCGCCTCCGGAATGGTCACATTCTCAGCCTGTGTCTGGACATCGGCCACATCATACAGGGAGAAGACGACGGGCAGCGGTGACTTCGGCAGAGAGAACATCTTTTCGTAGCTGGAAGCGTTTTGCAAATAACTGACTTCATAGCGGAATAGGAAACGATCGTACAAAGCCGTCAGCTGCTCATCATCATCGGGAAGCTCATTGGAAGCTGCTATTAAAAACTGCAGAGGTACCGCTTCCTTTTCACGTCCGTTAAAGTAAATGCGCTCGTTTAAAATGGAGAGCAAAGCATTCAGTATCGCGCTGTTGGCTTTAAAAATTTCATCCAAAAAAGCAAATTGAGCCGCAGGCAAATATCCCTCTGTTTTGCGCACGTATTGATCCATTTTGAGCTGCTGCAAGGATACGGGACCAAAAATTTCATCGGGAGTCGTAAAGCGTGTCAGCAGGTACTCAAACCAATGCTCAGACCCAAACAAATGGGAAACTGCGCGGGCAAGCTGTGACTTGGCGGTACCCGGAGGACCGATCAAGAGTGCATTTTCCCCACTAATCATCCCTAGCAGCAACAGACGAATCAGTTCGCTTCGCTCTAAAAAGCGACGCTCTAATAGCTCGATGGCCTGGTCCATTTTTCGTTGAATTGGTGTGGTTGCGTTCATCGTTGTTCGTGCCCGCCTCCGTGTTGCGAGGGGAGGCAGCACCTGTCCCTCCTCGTGCTAGGATCCCAAGTATGGATAAAATGGAGCTTGTCTTCAATTATAGTCTCATACCATGGTCAAAAATGCCAGTTTTCCAAGGAACCCTCCCATATCTCCGCTCTCACCCATATACAGTCACCCGCATATTCTTACTTCAAAGGGATTTTCAAACGGAGAAAGGATAAAGGAGGGTTCACCATGGGTATTGAGCTTGTGTGGCTGCATGGGGTCTACGTGTTGTTTGTGTTGGGTATTATTCTTCTCATGGTTTTGCGACGCGACACCAGTCTGATCAGTATTCTCGGAATTGCTCTGCTCGGTCTTGTCGCCACCGGTTCCGTTACGTCCGCTGTGGGCGGCATTTTTGGAAGCTTTATCTACGCGATTACCGAGCTTTTGCCAACGATTCTGGTTATATGTATTATCGTCGCGATGAGCCACGTGCTGACGGATACGGGCGTCAATGAAACCATGATTCGGCCGATGACACACTTGATTCGCAATCCGACGCTGGCTTATTGGGTCATCGGGATCGTCATGATGGTCATCTCGTGGTTTTTCTGGCCGTCCCCTGGGGTAGCCCTGATCGGTGCCGTCATGCTTCCCGTTGCGCTGCGTGCAGGATTGCCAGCGATCGGTGTTGCTATCGCAATGAACTTGTTCGGACACGGAATTGCCTTGTCAGGCGACTTCGTCATTCAGGGTGCTCCTACTTTGACGGCAAAGGCTGCCGGCATTCCAGTCGGCGACGTGATCGCAGCCAGTGTGCCTCTCGTGATCGTCATGGGGGTTGTCACTACCGTCGTTGCTTTCTGGTATTTGCGCAAGGACATGAAGATCGGAAACGTCCCTGCCCCTACAGAAACAGCCGTTCCCGATTCGGTCTTTGCTTCCGTCCGCGTCCCCTTGACTCCTGGTGTACGCAGGGCATTGGCAGCGGCTGTTCCCATTCTCTTTTTGCTGGATGTCCTCGCGATGTTTGCTTTTGACTTGCGGGGCGGAGATGCGACTGCCCTGGTCGGTGGAACGGCTCTCCTGATTCTAATCGTTGCGACCATGCTAGCCCATAAGCAAAAGGGGCTGGAAGAGGTCACCAACCATCTGATCCAAGGCTTTCAATTTGGATTTAAAGTGTTCGGTCCCGTCATACCGATTGCCGCTTTCTTCTATATGGGAGACAGCGGATTCATCAAAGTATTTGGCGAGGTGCTTCCCGCCGGCTCTCATGGGATCGTGAACGACTTAGGGGTGGCTCTCGCACAGACCATCCCGATCAGTAAAGAGATCGCCGCGCTTACCTTGACGGCTGTCGGTGTCATTACCGGGTTGGATGGCTCCGGCTTCTCTGGCATTACGCTCGCCGGGTCACTTGCGCAGCTGTTTGCAACAGCACTGGGATCTGGTATCGCTACGCTGACCGCCCTGGGTCAAATCGCGGCAATCTGGGTAGGCGGCGGTACGATCGTTCCTTGGGCGTTGATCCCCGCAGCAGCCATATGCGGTGTCGATCCGTTCGAGCTTGCCCGTCGAAACTTGTATCCGGTTGCGATCGGCTTGCTGGTGACCACTATTGTTGCCATGTTTTTGTTATAAATGCAGAAGATACGTTGAAAAGGAAAGGCGATTGGCCAAAAGCCAGTCGCCTTTTTTTCTTCTGTTTTCGCCAATAGCTCATACACTTGTACTAGCATCCCAT
This sequence comes from Brevibacillus centrosporus, assembly GCF_046622605.1. Classification (NCBI taxonomy): domain Bacteria; kingdom Bacillati; phylum Bacillota; class Bacilli; order Caryophanales; family Paenibacillaceae; genus Brevibacillus; species Brevibacillus centrosporus. Next base: position 3,222,850 of record NZ_CP176856.1, read on the forward strand.
TTGGAAAGGAACAGACCGGTATGAAGTTATGGGGAAAAAGTATCCAGGTTGCTGCCACCTACATCGGAACAGTAGTGGGAGCCGGTTTTGCCAGTGGACAGGAAATTCTCGCCTTTTTTACCTCATACGGACATGCAGGCACCATCGGCATCCTAGCCGCTACCGCCTTGTTTGTGTGGCTGGGCTTCAAAATGATGCTGCTCGCTCATCAGCTGCGGACACCTTCTTATGAGTCGTTCAATCTACAGCTGTTTGGTCCCTTTATTGGAAGAACTATGAACGTGCTAGTATTTCTCACGCTGTTTGGTGTGACTACTGTGATGCTGGCAGGTGCGGGTTCAGTGCTGGAGGAGCAGTTTCATATCCCGTATCTCCTAGGAACGATTGCCACACTCGTTCTTGCTCTTTTAATCCTGCGGCAAGGGCTCGAACAGCTGCTCGTCGTCAACGCCATCGTGGTGCCTTCCATGCTTATTTTCGCCATTCTCATCCTTCTGGAGGGCCACGTAGACTCCCCGCTCCCGCTTTCTGCACCCAATAGCTATGAATTTTTATGGAAGACAGTTTTGTACGTTTCCTTTAACCTCGCTATGGCCCAATCCGTTCTCATCCCCATCGGTTATGCCATCCGGGAACCCGTGGTCCTGCTGCGCGCAGCCGTCATCGGCGGAGTCGTCCTCGGTTTCATGCTTCTTGTCGTCCATACAGCGATGCTGGCGAACTGGGACGACGTTCGTTTCATGGACATCCCCATCCTCTATGTGACGGATCAATGGAATGAGTGGCTGCAATTGTTCTTCGTTTTTGTCCTCTACTCCGAGATCTTCACGACCCTGATCTCAAATGTATTTGGAATCGGTCAGCAGCTCCGCGAAATATTCAACGTACCTGAAACGCGACTGTATCTCTTTTTGTTCCTTGCCTCGTTCTCTCTCTGTTTAATTGGGTATTCACAGCTTTTGATGTTCCTGTATCCTTTGTTCGGATATTTGGGATTGACGACTCTTTGCAGGGTTGCCCTCCCTACCTTAAGTAAATAAAAGAAAAGACCGTCAATTTGCTGAGGCTCGATCGTTTACATCCAACCTTCCTGGACGAAAATAGAAAGGGTCAATCGTCAGACGAGAAAGGAACAAAGCAAATGCCAGTCAATCCTTATCTTACGTTTCAAGGAAACTGTCGGGAAGCGGCGATGTATTATGCAAAAGTATTTGAAACAAGTCCGCCGCAGATTATGACTTTTGGCGATACGCCGCCGCATCCGGATTTTACGCTTCCAGAAGAAGCGGGGCCCCTCGTCATGCACACCAACATTCAGGTTTGTGGTACGATGCTGATGTTTTCAGATGCGTTTCCAGGCACTCCCTTCGTGGCAGGCAACAACGTAAGCTTAGCGCTCGTCCATACCAACATGGATGAGATCAAAACCTACTTCGAAAGGCTGAAAGAAGAAGGAACGGTGCGTATGGAGCTGCAGGAAACCTTCTGGAGCAAATGCTACGGCAGTGTTGTCGACAAGTTCGGCATGGAGTGGCAATTTAACTATCAAAGCGATGAGTGTGAGGTCTAATTTCGCTTCCGCCCTCGCCCCATGCAAAAAGGCACCATCATTGAGACGGTGCCTTTTGCTTTTCTGTCAGAGGCCTTCCTTCGTTGATGGAAACCCTCCTCTATAGGCGAATCTTACCTCACCAATCTGAACGGACTGTCTGCCAGCCGGACTCTCCAAGACGATAGACTCGTGGGGGGCAGACAACAACAATTGCCTGCCGATTGGAGATAAGAATGATATTCGATTTTGGTCTGGATCAATATCTGTGGGAAAAACCACAGTGAATAACTCCTCGTAGCCATCCTCTTCAAAACGCACGTGAACACTGCTTCCGAGCAAGGCCACGCTCTGCAGGCTTTCGGACAATGCTCCATCGTCTTTAGCCAGAATATCCTCTAACGTATCCCTGTATCGCTTGATCAGGGTATCAACGGTCTGTTTTTCTTTTCCGTAATCACGCACATAATGATCAAAAAAGAGGGAATATTGTTCGTCAAAAAACACTAACTGCTTGATCAGCTGTTCACGGGTAGCATCCATCGTTCTATGGTTCATAATAGATGTCACCTCCGATATGATTTTCTGTCTTGCGTTTGACCCACTTGATGTCTCCCATTTCGATTCCTCCTTATACAAATAGCCCCAGCAGGGGGGCTTCTTCTCATTCTAACAGGATTTACCTGTGGTTTCCATTGTTCTGGAGCACATGGCTCCAATTAGGAAACTTGGTTCCGCTAAGCATTAGCCATCGCTTATACTGGCTAAAAATCTTATAAATTCTTACTTACTGTAAAAAAAAGAACCTCATTCACTTGCCCTGAGGTTCTTCTTTGCGTGTTTATTGAATATACGTTGTGATCTCGCTTACTTCTTTGCGAGGGAGCTTTTTAGGTACATCTTTCGGATAGCCGAGTGCAATGACCATGTTCATTTGCTTTTCTTCCGAGATGTTCAGAAGTTTTCTGATTTTTTCAGAAGCCAGCAAAACCGGTCCTGTCATCGGGCAAGTACCCAATCCTTTTGCATAGGCGGCCAGCATCAGGTTTTGGGAAGCCAAGCAGCTGCTCTTGATTCCTTCCTCTTCCCAAACGGAGTCGTTCACCAGCTGGATCGGCTCGAAAATTTTCTCGCGGAATTTCGATTGATAAGGAGTGGCGAGGCAAATGATGAGTGCAGGTGCATCGGAGAAAGCCGTTGCGTAAGGCCCGAACGAACGCGTCAAGAGCTTGCCTTCCTTCTCGAATCCTTTCTCTGCTGCTTCTGCTGCTTTTTCATGAAGAGCATCCCAAGTGAGCTGCTCGATTTCTTTGATTTTATCTTTGTTTGTAATCACGATGAATTCCCATGTTTGCGAATTCGTATCGCTTGGGGCATAACGGGCGCAGTCGAGAATGTCGTTAATATCATCGATGGAAACGTCCTGCTCCGTAAATTTTCGTACACTGCGTCTTCCGTGAATAATATCTTTTAGTGCGTAAAAATCCATGTAGAGTGCTCCTTTTGTTTATTTACACGAATACCATTATAGCGTAAATCGCTTGAATGTCGAATCTTCCCTTTTCTAAACTTCTCGAAATGTTGTCCATGTATGGTCCAGGCGGTAAGGAGTGAAGAAAGCTGCTTCCACTTCCTGTGCAGGCAGCGGACGGCTAAAATAATAGCCCTGGATTTCCTGGCAGGAGTTTTCCGTGAGAAAATCAAGCTGCCCTTTTGTTTCAATCCCTTCTGCGATCACTTCCATATTCAAATGCTTAGCCATGGAAATAATCGTCGCGACAATCGCCTGATCACTGGCATTTCTCGTAATATCCGAAATAAACGAACGGTCGATTTTGAGCTTGTGAATCGGGAATTGCTTCAGATAGCTAAGGGAGCTGTATCCCGTTCCAAAATCGTCCAGGCTGATTTTTACCCCAAACTCATCCAGCTCTCTGAGAATCTCCGCAGATACTGCTGCGTCCATCATCATGCTCTCTGTTATTTCGAGCTCGAGATACTGCGGCTCCAGACCAGTCTCCTGCAAAATCTCGCGGATGTACGCCACTAGATTGGACTGGTGGAATTGGCGGGAAGACAGATTGACCGATACCGGGATCAAAGGCCCTCCTGCCAAATGCCATTCCTTCATCTGCCGGCATGCCTCGTGCAAAGTCCAGGTCCCGATCTCGTAAATAAGGCCTGTCTCTTCCGCAATGGAAATGAAGACACCCGGGGAAAGCAGCCCTTTCGTGGGATGGCGCCAACGGACCAGCGCTTCAATGCCAATCATGCTGTAGCTGCCCGTCTGAAACTGCGGCTGGTAATACAGCTCCAGCTCTTGACGCTGCACGGCTTTGCGCAAATCACTCTCCAGTTCAATTCTCAGAAGCAGCTGCTCATCCAACACCGGAGAGAAAAACTGATACCCGTTTTTACCGTTCTTTTTGACTTCATACATAGCCGTATCCGCATTTTTGAGCAGATCTTCCTCGCTTGCACAATGCGTCGGGTAAATGGCGATACCAATACTTGCCGAAACGTAGTAATCGTTATTTTGCAACCGATACGGCACTTCAATTGCCTTCACGAGCTTTCCAGCAAGCTCTGCCGCCAGAGAAGGTTCCTCGCAGTTTTCCAGGATGAGTGTGAATTCATCTCCTCCCAAACGAGCGATCGTCACAGGATAACCCTCTGCGCACTCACGGACCCGATTGCTCACTTCCTGCAGGAAACGATCACCGTATGTATGACCTAATGAGTCGTTAATCAATTTAAACCGGTCGATGTCCATCACAAACACGGCAAAGGGCGTAGGCTCTTCACGGTAGCGCTCAATCGCTTGCGATAACGCCTGATGAAACATTCGTCGATTCGGCAATCCCGTCAGCTCATCATGAAGGGCCTGGTACTCGATGATCGCTTTGGCTTGCTGCTCTTCCAAGCGGTTTTGGTTTTCGTAGGCCTCCAGTACGATTTGCTGTTCGAAGCTAAGCAGCTTGGTAACGGCTTCACGAAGTCCCTCTGTTTCCAAAAGTATACCTGACTGCTCATGGATGATCTGGAGCAGCGTGTTCAGTAAATTTTGGAACGAACCCATGTACCACTTTGGCGGGAGCCCAATCTTTTGGTGAACCATCGCAATTTTAAGACGTTTCTCAATAAAGGCTGAATCGATTTTGCCCTCAAACATCTCAATCAAGTGATTGGATAAAGTTTGCCGCAGCCTCTCTACCGTCGTGAATTTTGTTACCGTTTGCTTTAGAGAATCTACATCGAGGATCGCCTCATAAAAAGAAGACGTGATTCGATCAATTTGGGAGACTACCACCGGACGTAATTTTGCGATCAATTCCAAATCCTTGGAAGTCATATTTATCATTTGTATTTGAGAGAGCACTTCAGGATGATCGTCCAGCAGGATTTGACCTATCGCACTGGCTTGCTGTGGTGCTCGACCGTTGCTATCAGAATGAATCATGTGACCGTACTCCTTTTCAGGGATCGATTTTCTGTTTAGGCGCCTGACCAAGGAGGTTCGTTCCAACCAGACAGACTTATTCGTAATGGTTTCGACACCGTTCAACATTTACCTGCATTATCCAACCGATCGTGTTACAAACCTGTTACATATCATATTTTGGACATAAGCTTTTGGGATTTTTTTCAAAAAGAAAAGCATCAACGCCACTGCTGGCTAATTGATGCCTCCTTTTTCCTTAACGAAAAATCGTCCATATGCCTGGAATCTCTTGCCCTACATACCAGACGGCGGAGCCTCTGAGGTTGTACTTCTTCACCAAATCCAAACGATTCTTCAGCGAGGTTTCATCCTCCACCCAGATCTGGTGCTTCTCCCCGTTTTCAATAAATTCCACATAGTTTTGCTTCGTTTTCGGATCGTATTTTTTATCCAGCTTCTTGTCCATCAAAATCTGCTCGGTTTCAATCATATTGCGGTCAAAGCGAATAGACTGGTTGGTTTGGAGATTCGTCACCCATTCTCTCGTGTAAAAGGGAATCGCGAGAATGATTTTTTCAGAAGGAACATCCTTCATGAGAAGCTGTATCCCTTCCTCTACCCAACTTAGCGAAGCCACCGAGCCTACTTTTTCTCCCCCGCCCAAATCTTCGTCGTAGCCCATCATGACGATATAATCCGCTGTTTTCCCCAAAGCTTTCCTATCGTAGCTTCCCGACCAGAACGGATCCGGGTTTTCCCGAGTGACATCTACCGAAATCACAATTCCGTGTGGGCCTAGCGTTGATTTGAGTTCCTTGACGAAGTGAACGAAGTCGTCCTTGTTTTTCGGATTGATATTTTCAAAGTCTACATTGACTCCATCTATTTTCGCGGGGACGAGCTTTTCCTTCAGCATCTCGGCAATCTTTTTGTGGTTGTCCCGCTTCCCAATCATCTTGTCTGTCAGCTCTGCATTGAACTGATTGCCGAAAAAGGCCCACACCTTTCTACCGGCACCATGCGCCCATTCGATGTAGCGCTGATCCGCCTCACCAGAAACAATCCGTTCTTCATCCAGACTAAACCATCGTGGAGAGACCACATTCATCTCGGGAGAAGCGTTGTTCTGTTCAATGTAAATGTCGGTGGTTCCAAAAGCATTCCATCCAAGTAAAATACTGCTCTTGTTTGAAATATTGTTCACTTTTGCCTTGGGTGCCTCACTCTGGGGAAGTGCTTGCTGACGAGACTGTCCGGACGGGCTACAGCCGAAGACTCCAAGCATGAGGACGATGAATAAACAAATCACCCTGATTCGCATGTTCACTTTCCTTTCGTACATGAATTTGCTTCGGTTAGTTTGTCCAAATGAATACGCCATTCCCCCTTTGTGAGTGGTTTCCTGATTATCCCTGCCCTTGCCATGAAAGACGCAAAAAGCAGGCAAGAACGATATCCTGCCCGCTTTGACTCATGCTTTGCCTTGATGGCAAATTCGTTATCCTTGATCAACAGCTCCAGCCCCTCATCGACGATTTGGGTCAGCTCGATCTTTTTAGTGATGACGCTCTTGACGTCCAGTCGGCCGGATGCCATCAGATTGATGACTTCTGGGAAAACGTGACGATAGGCCAATGTCGATGTTACATTCAATTCCTTGATCATGACGAGGCTCATGTCCAGCTCCACTGGCTTCGTGAAAGCTGCAATGAACATGAGATCTCCGCCTCTTTTCAAAACAGAAATCGCGTTGGAGAATGTCGGCTGCGCCCCCGCTGCTTCATAGGCAATCTAAACTTGCCTGTCAGGGACACGATTGCTTGAACTGTATCCTCTGTAGCTGCATTCAAGATGTAAGCAGCTCCCAATTCTTTTGCCTTAGCCAATCGTTCCTCGGACACGTCCACCATGACAATTTCAGAAGCACCCGCGGCCTTTGCTGCAAGCAAGGTAAGTAAACCGATGGGACCAGCGCCAAAGATGGCAACTTTATCTCCCACTTTCAGCTTGCTTTGACGAACGGCTTGCATAGCTACTACCGTCGGTTCTACCAGTGCCCCTTCTTCCAAGGATACCCCGTCGGGAAGCTTATGCACCATCTGCCCCCCATGAAAAAGGCGAGCTTTCCCCGACTATAAACCGGGAGAAGCTCGCTTTTTCCTGGATCTTACTGGTTTTGCTCCTCTTCCGCCGAGACCGATTTCCCCTGCCCGTACAATTGCTCATGCAGCTATTCGATTTCTTCTCCAGTCAGATCGCCGCGCTTCAACAGTTCCTCTGCGATCGCATGGACGAAGTCGGAATAGTCCCGTACCAGTTTTTTCACTTGGAGCATTTGGTCCTGCAAAAGTTCGTTAATTTTCGGACGCAGTGATTTCAGACCGTCTACACGTGAACCGGTAGCCAACCAGCTGAACAACTCATCCCCCATCCCCACAATCCCGAGATAGGCACCAGCCAGCTCTGTCGCCCGATGCAGATCGGAGGTAACCCCGTTCAGCTTTTTCTGCAAAAATTCCTCTTCGACTGCTCTGGCAGCGAGACAAACCTGGATTTCCGCCAAGATCTCGCTGTCACTGCGGTTATATCGTTCATGCGTCGGTTTGGTAGCAGCCAAACCGAGTGCCCCGCCACGTCGAATGATCGTTACCTTCCAGACGCGTTCATGAGGCTTCAATAAAAATTGGGCGACCGCATGACCCGCTTCGTGGTACGCGACGTTGCGTTTTTCGTCCTCACTCATGGAACGCAGAGGCTGGGCGATCCCCCATTCATACGTCTCCATGGCTGCCCGAAAATCCTCGTAGTTGGTGACCTGCGCCCCCCGCTGATGGGCGATGACAACGGACTCATTCACGATATGCTTGATCTGCGCCGGGCTGTACCCGATCGTATCCAATGCAGCCTTTTCAGGTGTTAACGTCTCATCGTGCTTCACCTTTTTGAGATAGTATTGAAAAACATCGATCCGTCCGTCGTAGTCAGGGGAATCCACCCAGAGCTGTCGGTCAAAACGTCCTGGTCGCAGCAAAGCGGAATCCAGTACATCCGGGAGGTTCGTCGCAGCAATGGTCATGACAGGCGGTCGTTCCGCTTTTTTCCGACGAAGACCCAGCGACCGCAGCAGCTTCGCGATTTTGGTGCTATCGATGTTTGGAGGGTCCATTTGCAGCAGCAGTTCATTTAATAGCCCTGCTCCTCCCATCCCGAGCATCCCACCTGCGCCCATCCCGCCCCCTTGCCGTTTCATCCCGATGGCATCGATCTCGTCAATGAAAATAATGCATGCCCCGTATTCGGTTGCCCGCTTTCTCGCTTTTCTGTACAGCCCCATCACTTTCAGATTCCCCACACCAAAGAACATGTTTTGAAAGCTGGGAGCCGAAGCATACGCAAAAGGAACTTGTGCCTCGTTGGCGATAACTTGCGCCAAATACGATTTCCCTGTACCTGGCGGCCCGCAGAGGAGCAGCCCGCGGATGGCCTCTCCGCCCATTTCTTTAAATTCTTTGACACCCTTGAGCAAGGTCACGATCCGTTTCGCATTTTCCACAATCTCGGGATTCCCCCGGTAATCATCCCAGGTCGAGCCTGTTTCCCCCGGTAGAATCCAGTACGTACGGCCACGTGCCAGGAACCAAAAAAGCGCGACAAACTGAATGATGATAAAGACAATCGCAAAAAGCAGCTGAAAGAGAAGAGTTACAATCCCCCAGGCGACCGCCCAGTAAGTCGGTCCACCCACTGTCAAAATAATCAAGACTGCGGCAATGATTCCGAGCCAGAGGAGGATTTTTCGCCACCGAATCCACTGATATCTCCTCATGGCACCAACTCCTTTTGCGAAATATTTGGATTATTGTATGAGGAGACAAGCCTCGTGGTGCCACGTCCACCCATCGGTGCACTTTCCCCGATGAGTGATTCTTTACCACTATATTCGGATTTCCATCCAAATCATGTCTCGGATCGAAAAAGAAACCAACTCGGTATCCGCAAAAAAACAGCCTTCCCCAAAGGAAGACTGCTCCCAGCTTCATTCAAAGCGTTTTTTTATGTCGAGAATGTATTTGATCATTACCGCAAGTCCTCCGATGAAGTAGAAGACCAATAACGTATATCCGGTGGGATCAATTGAGGTCATGGACACTAGGACGTTTAATGGCAAAATGTAGTACAAAATATCCTTCAGATAACCCAATACAAAGCCTGGGTCAAATGAGCCTTGCCAAAAGGAACGGAACAACACGATCAGAAAATCGATGATCATAAGTCCAAAAATCGCCCAGATCGTATAGATCATCCAGTCAGCCAACGAATAACCCATTGTGTATCACCACCTTATCCTCCATCGTATGCGCTCGGAAAAACGCAGGTGAGGATAGGCAGGGCGGATTTTTCCCTATTTCGTGACGCTCACGATATCTTTTACTCGAATCCAGCGTGAGTCATCCTGATTCACAAGTTTGACCGAATAATGCTCTACATCAATTTCGCGCACAAGCCCCCATGCACCGTTTACGGTTCCATAGACACCTGCCGCTTTTTCGAACCATTTGATATGGATCGGATAGCTGTATTGCGTGCTGTCATAGATACGAAAGCACATTTCTCCAAAATCGTCTTCCGCGACAACCGGTCGCTCCACAAATGCCGCCATTGATCCGGCAGCAGGATACTCTGCTTCTTGTGAAGATTCTCTAGCCATTCCAAACCCTCCACATAACGCGAACTTATGTTCTTATTATGCAAGATTCGTGAGTAAATGGCAAGAGTCTTTCCACAAGATATTCACCATGAAAAAAGCACCCTTAGGGGGCGCTTTACATCAGGTTTAATGCCGTCTGAATGTTTTGCTGGTCCAGTTTTCGCTGCTCTTCCACGTCCCAAGGATCGTACCAGCCACGCTCCATCATGTATTGGCTGATTTTTTCGTGCATATCTATCGCTTCATCCAAGTGCTTCGTAAGAATGGCTTTTATTTCAGGGCTTCCCGCTTCAGTCAGGGCCATTGCGTAGTTTCTCACTCCGCTTTTGGCTGCCAGTAAAAAGTCCATGGCCACAACTTGATCGGTCATTCCACCCAATCCAGTTAAATTTTGTAGAAAGCCAGTCATGATTCGATCCCCTCCCTCGTGCTCGCCTTGGAAAGAATTTCACTGAGCTCCTCAAGCTGTCTAGTCGACACATCAACGTCATCTGCCAAAAGCTGTCTTAACGCGTCATCAGAAACTATAGCCTGCATTGTTTTGGATTTGGTCATGCAGATCGTCTTAAATGTAGCGATCTCATGAACCTCCAGCTGCTCGTGCAATCCGTATGGCATGGCATTCACCTGCTCCTGTTCATTAAGGTTTCAATATGACTTTGATGCAATTGTCCGTTTTCGTATCGAAAACCTCGTACCCGCGCTTCGCTTCGTGCAAAGGGATGACATGAGTGATGATGTCGCCTGGATCTACTTTACCAGTAGTGATGAGCTCATACATGTAAGGCATATAGTGGATGACAGGTGCTTGTCCAGAGCGAATGTTGATGTTTCTTTGCATAATGTCCCCCAAAGGAAATGCATTATAGCGCCCACCGTACACACCGGTAATTTGGATTGTCCCCCCCTTTCGCACGGCTTGAGATGCGATGACTACAGCCCCCACCGCTCCTCCTTGAAGCTTTAAGCCGCTAGCCAGAAACTCCAAATCTGACATTTTCCCATCCATTCCTACAGCGTCTATCACAACGTCTGCCCCACCCTTTGTCATCTCTTTCAGATGGTTGCCGATGTTTGGCTCTTGCTCGAAGTTTACAATTTCTACCTGATTCGTACGCTTCGCATGCTGTAGACGATAATCGACGTAATCAACGGCAATCACCCGTTTTGCGCCCTTTAGCCAGCAAAATTTTTGCGCAAGCAGACCAACCGGACCGCACCCCAAAACGATGACTGTATCCCCGTTCTTTACGCCAGCATTGTCTACGCTCCAATACGCCGTTGTCATGGCATCGGCGATCAAGCATAGCTTTTCATCCTCTACCTCACAGCTTTCCGGCAGCTTGAAATGTGTAAAATTTGCAAAGGGCACCCGTAAATATTCTGCTTGTCCACCCGGGTATCCGCCCGTGGTTCCGCTATAGCCAAAGTAAGCACCCATGTCCCCATTTTGATTCGAATTGTCGCATTGGCTCTCTAATTGGTTTTTGCAATAAAAGCACTCACCGCAAGCGATATTGAACGGGATGATGACGCGATCCCCTTTTTTCAGCTTGGTGACGCCAGGACCTACCTCCTCCACGATTCCCATCGGTTCATGACCGATGATGTAATCCTGCTGCAGGTTGGGAATCATCCCATGGATAAGGTGCAGGTCAGAGCCACAAATAGCTGTACTTGTGAGTTTGACGATCATATCATCCGGCTTCTCGATCTTTGGATCAGGAACCTCTTTCACTGCAATGTTCTTAACGCCCTGATAAGTAACAGCCTTCATGCATTGTCCCTCCCCATCCCCTGTTCATCTGGTGCTTGATCGAACATACCTTTCCTTGATGTATCCCCAGGGAACAGATTCATTTGCCCGATCTTGATCGTGTTCCATGCAGAAAGCTGATCCAACTGATATTGCTCGTTGAGTTCATAAGGATGAAACCATTTTTTCCTGATCATCAGCTCTGCTATTTCTTGATGAAGCGCTATCGCTTGATGCAGCTGCTTGCGCAATACAGCGCGCGCTTCTTGTGACACCGTTTCTGTGAGAGCAAACGCGGTGTTTCGGACCCCTTCTTTGGCACGAATAAGAAAGTCCATGGCAAACGTCATATCCGCCAGCTCCGGCATATGCAGCGAGTTGATAGGATCCTGATAATCGTTATTCATCGTTTCTCACCTTCAATTTATAATGGGGGTCGGACGATTTTGAGGCACCGGTGCTTGAAATGGCGAACGTTGATACAGCGCCTGGAGCTCGGCTATGGCTTCTAATGACTGCTCCACGTCTTTTTGCATCAGAGCTTTTAACTCCTGATCAAATACGAGACCTTGCATCAGCTTCGACTTGGCCAAACTTAGCGTCTTTAGATTGAGAGCTTCATGTATTTCCAGAGACTCATGTGCCGCAAGCGTACGTTGGTTCATCCTGTCACACCTTCCTTTTGACTGCCAAACATCTCTTATTCTGTCCGATGTCCATCTGGGCATTCCGTGATTCTCAAGAAAAAGAGCAAGCAAAAAGAGAATGGAAAATTTTCGCGTATACATTTCCATTTCTGGGAAGCATACAGAAGAGAAATCGAAGAATGACATGTAAAAAGGAAGGCAGGAAAGACAATGGATACGAACAATAACCCCCAAACAGATCGTGCTGACGATGACACCTTAACCAATAGACAGGGGCATCCGATCACAAACAATCAAAATATTCGAACAGTAGGAAATCGTGGTCCGGCTACCTTGGAAAACTATGATTTTATCGAGAAAATCAGTCACTTTGACAGAGAAAAGGTGCCAGAACGCATTGTTCATGCACGTGGAGCCGGCGCTCACGGTTACTTTGAAGCGTATGGAACGGTCGGCGATGAGCCTGTTTCCAAATACACACGGGCAAAGCTCTTTCAGGAAAAAGGCAAGCAAACCCCTGTTTTTGTGCGTTTTTCAACGGTTGTCCACGGGCTTCACTCTCCTGAAACACTGCGGGATCCCCGCGGATTTGCTGTGAAATTCTACACGGAGGATGGCAACTGGGATTTGGTCGGCAACAACCTGAAAATCTTCTTTATCCGGGACGCCATGAAATTTCCGGACATGATCCATGCTTTCCGTCCAGATCCCGTGACAAATATACAGGATCCACGCCGTTTCTTCGATTTCTGTGCAAATTCCCCCGAGTCTTTTCATATGGTGACCTTTGTGTATTCGCCATGGGGCATTCCCGCTAACTACCGCATGATGCAAGGCTCGGGCGTCAACACCTACAAATGGGTCAACAACGAAGGAAAGGGTGTCCTTGTCAAATATCACTGGGAGCCAAAACAAGGCATCAAAAATTTGACGATGAAAGAAGCGGCAGAAATTCAGGGCAAAAATTTCAACCATGCGACACAGGATTTATACGAGGCGATTGAGCGCAAAGATTACCCCGAGTGGGAACTGCTCGTACAGATCATGGAGGACGGCCCTCACCCTGAGCTTGATTTCGATCCGCTCGATGATACAAAGCTATGGCCGGAAGATCTGTTCCCTTGGCGTCCAGTCGGCAGAATGGTTCTGAATAAAAACCCGGAGAACTTTTTTAATGAAGTAGAACAAGCTGCCTTCGGAACGGGCGTATTGGTCGACGGACTGGATTTCTCTGATGATAAAATGCTGCAAGGAAGAACCTTCTCCTATTCGGATACCCAGCGTTATCGTGTGGGAGCCAACTATTTGCAGCTGCCGATCAACGCAGCCAAAAAACGCGTCGCAACGAATCAAGAAGGCGGACAATTACGCTTTTACAATGACAAAGCTCCTGGGCAAAACCTGCATGTGAACTACGAGCCATCCAGCATGGGCGGATTGCAAGAAGCGGAACAGGTGGGCACCGAGTACACTCCACATGTGGAAGGAAACCTGGTTCGAGAGTCTATCGATCGCCAAAGCAATACCAAACAAGCAGGCGATACTTATCGCCATTTTGAACAATGGGAAAAAGATGAGTTAATCAACAACCTCGTGAATGATCTCGCCATCTGTCCGCAGGTGATTCAGGATAAGATGATGGCACTCGCAGAAGAAGCAGATGAAGACTATGGCCGACGCTTACGGGCAGGCTTAATGGAGAAAAGCAAAATGAAGGATGGCTTCAAGATGGAAATAGGGGAAGAAATGCATCCGCTTGGGGCAAAAGATGCTCATCAGGCGGTAAAAGATGCCATCGAAAAAGGACACGAGCAAGATCCGTATTAAAGGATCGTAATTAGAAAGCATTAGAAAGCTCAAAACCCTGATTTTTCTTCGTGCTGGAGAAAAATCAGGGCTTTTTCCTGTGCAAAACGTTAACAGCGTTCAAGTGACAGCCGCTTGATAGGCGTCCTCGTGATTTAGGATTGGAACTGCTTTGCTGCAATTGTACATAGATGCGATCGCAACATCTTCCGGATATCCTCTTTGAATCAGCTCCTGCCCTGATCCGCACTGTTGCAGTAGTTCAACCAATTGCCCTCTTGCCATCTGGAAGGCACCGACTGCCATTTGCGCCTCAGGGGATAACGTATGCTCTGTCAGCTCGTCTAAAATGGCTCCAGCTGCAATCATATCCTCGATCGCCGGTCTCAGTGTTCCATTCGGCCATCTCTCTCCACTCGCAATAACCGTTACGGTGCCTCCTTTGTCGCGAATAAATCTTGCAACAGCCGATGCATTGCGCAAACAGGCTGCAATCACGATCCCCCCACATTGTTTTGCAAGAACCGTACAGGTCGAACCATTTGGAGAAGGAAGAACGATACGGGTTTTTTCCGGAATGGAGGAAAGAGATGCCGGAGAAAGCGAAATCTCCTCCCCTCGCTTGCCCGCCAATATGGCCTGTTTTTCTCGTGCAAAGGAACGTGCTGTCTCGTCATTCATCCGGTAGGGAAATACCACTCCTTCTTTTCCGATCACAACATCTACACATGTCGTAAAGGAAAGAACATCGACAATTACCACAACATCGGAGGCTGCACCCACGTGCCCCACCCCTTCATATCCCCATTCAAAGCGGGCGCTGTAGTCCTTTTGTCTAAACAAGTCCGCTACTTTCATGGTTCTCCCCCTCCTTCTGATAGAAATGGTTCCTTGTCCCATTACGTTCGCCGTTACAAATGAAGACAAGGTGAAATAAAGTATATTGTCCCACGAATCAATAAACGAAGAATGGAGTGACATGAATGTCTGAACGCAAGCACAGGACACAAATCGTTCGTACAACTGGTATCCTTCAAAACAACCTCGGCGTAGCCCTCACTGCTCACTTGGACCTGGTCAATCTCAACAATGATCCAGTAGAGGTGCGTGTGCAAGTTCTGAACTGGGGTAATGCGGTAACGCAAACAAACCCTGTCAGCACTTTGCTCGATATCACGCAAACGCTCCCAGGAAACACACGCATGGCTTTTAATGCGACAGTACCTGCTTCCTTCCACTATGAAGTGCGTCTGTCTGTCGGCTGCAACAACGATAGCGAAGGAGACAATGTTCTTCTCACCACCTATGGACGTACTGCAGTTGGCGGCGGTCAAGTGGTTGGTCTCTCCGTACTGGATAGCCAATTCCAGACGGTTACAGTCGAATCTTGCTTCTAAGAAACGGCAAATGAAAAGGAATTATGGTCCGTCCATAATTCCTTTTTTCTTTACATACGTTTGTACCAGTCAGGAACCAGCTGCTCAAAGAAGTCATGCTGCAGCGAGATGTGCTTGATTCTCTCCTGCATCTCCCGGGTTTGCTGAGGAATGACCCGAATCGTCCAGACTAAAGAAGAGAACATCGCCATCGCTGTGTAGAGACAGTACCGCAGCCAAAATATTTCCGAAATGCTCCCTTTTCGCTCATGATATCCATCGATTTGGCCGATACTATAGGGAGTGCTGATTTCCTGCGAAAAAAACGCAAGCTTGGTAAAGTCGTGAACGGGATCGCCCCAATCAAAGCGATTGAAATCAATGGCTCCTGCGTAATGTTTGCCTGCCACAATCAGATTTCCCACATGAAAATCATCATGCAGAAAAACACTTGTTGTATCCTGAAGAGCTGCAGCATGTTCATCAATAAAGGCCAGGATGCGATCTGCATTCGCGATGGAATGACCACACGCACGATACGCCTCCATATAACGGGAGTGCTTTTGCTCGTAGCAGCGCTGGTACCAGTCTGTGACCTCGGATGGAGCGGCAATCGTATGCATAAGAGCCAGCTGCCTACCTGCTTCTTTCCCGATCCGATACTGCTCCTCTGCAGTCAAATTTCTAAGAGCATCCTTTGCATCCTCACCTGCCACATACGACAACACCATAAAACAGATATCGAACTCATCTACTAAACCAAGCTCAATTGGTCGTGAGGCTTTGACACCTTTTCTCGCTTGCAAAGATTGCAGAACTTGAAACTCTGCTTTCTTTTGCTCCCATTGCTCACGATCCGCCACTCGCAGCACTCGCTGTTCGCCGTCAGATAAAATCACATGGAATTTTCGATCTGTAGAAAAGCCTTTGAGGATCGGCTCGATATGAATCGTTTTTTGAAGCGAAGAAGCTGTACGAATCAAGTGATCCAGCCATGACTCCACGTGCCTTCCCCCTTTTTTCTTCATAGGGTTCGATTATACGCGGAATTAGAAAGAAATGGTAGTGGCGGAAAAAGAAAAAACTGCCCGCGAGCGGACAGTTTTTTTAGAAGGAGACTTACAGTTTTACAACATTCTCAGCTTGTGGACCACGGTTGCCTTGAACGATGTTGAATTGAACGCGTTGACCTTCATCCAAAGTTTTGAAACCTTCGCCTTGGATCGCGCTGAAGTGAACGAATACATCGTCTCCGCCTTCTACTTGAATAAATCCGAAACCTTTTTCTGCATTAAACCATTTTACTGTTCCGTTCGTTTGCATTTAAAAAAACCTCCAAAAATGTCAATTTTGAATATGCTAGTCATATTTACCGAAGCAAATAAAGCTCACATATCATGAAGAAATATCAATAGTCTTTCAATTGAATTGATATGCCTTCATGATATGTGAATTCCTACTTACTTCTTGCATAATATGCTTGTGTGTATAGTACGGAACTCAAAGTCAAGTAAGGTACATCTTTTGAAAACCTAAAACAACGAAAGCCCTTCCTCTCTTTCATCCTTGCGGCTCCGATGACCGCGCCAGTGTGAATCGGGCATTCAAAAAAACGTAAGGGATCCTCTATCTGCGCACGTGGATATTACGATCGGATTTTCAAGTAGCAAGTTTATTCTACCATGCCTGTCCAGTAAAAGCAACAGCTCACTGCACCATGCCATATTTTTATGCTTCTGATACAATCAGTGTAAGGAGTGATACGATTGAATAAACCTACCATAAACAAACGTGAATTCGAACAGTTACTACAAGAAAACGCGAAGCTAATCATTCTAGATGTTCGGGATGTAGAGAAGTATCAATCAGGCAGCCTCCACTTACCAGGGCTTGCTACCAAGAACGTGTCTTACTTACATATGAAGGAACAGGATCAAGCTTTGCCAAAAGAAACAGCAGAAGCCTGTGCCGACGCTACGATCATCACCTTATGTACATCAGGAAACAAAGCGCAAAAAGCGGCTGCTCTTTTAAGGGAGAAAGGATATCGTGCATCGGCTCTGGAAGGCGGCTTAACGGCTTGGAATGCAGATCGAATGCAGTCAGAATAAGCATGTGGAAGCACCCTCTTTTCTTATGAGAGGGTGTTTTTCTTTCATCCTCTCTTCCTATAATTATCATGGGTGTTTATAGCCATTTCCAATAGTCTCTACCAAATATTACTCCTATCTTTCTCTCGCAAAGGTCTGTTATTCTGAGTCATGCCAAATCAAACAGCCGAAACTTCCTCTCGAATGGAAGTGCGGGGGATCTTTTTTTGCAGATGAGAGATCTGCATGGGGTGAATCGCCATAGTGCGTAGGGTTGTTTCCTCAACCCGAATCCGTCAACTAACCTCGTAGGCCAAAAAAAGGAGACGATGTGAATATGAAACGCCTCGGAACTATTGCGATCGCAACTTTGGGATTGGGATTTGCCCTCTCCGGCTTTTCTAACACAGCTTCTGCCGCTGAAGCAACGAATTGCCCACTGAAAACGGCAGCACCTATTCAAATGCCACAGCAGGCTCAGTGGTTTCAATACATGCCGCAAATGAAGTTCGCGCCGCAGTTTGGCTATCAACTGCCTGTACAAATGCAACAGCCTGTACAAGCACCTGCGAAGCAGCCCGTTCAACAACAACCTGTTCAGCAAGCACCTGCCAAGCAAGCGGAGCAGCAAGTACAAGCTTCTGAAGTGGTGAAGCAGGTCGCGGATCTGGTTAACCAGGAGCGCGCAAAAGCAGGTCTGAAGCCTGTAGAAATGGATGCTTCCCTGAACAACGTCGCACAGGCAAAAGCGGCTGATATGTCCAACAACAACTATTTCGACCATACGAGCCCAACGTACGGTTCTCCTTTTGACATGATGAAGCAGTTTGGTGTTTCTTTTATGACTGCTGGTGAGAATATCGCTATGGGTCAACGCACAGCTGAAGAAGTCATGAACCAATGGATGAACAGTGAAGGCCACCGTCAAAACATCATGAACCCATCGTTCACGAAAATCGGCGTAGGCTACATCAACGGTTACTGGGTACAAGAATTTATCGGATAATGAAAAAAGCGAAAGCCGAGTCACTCTCCACAGGGTGCTCGGCTTTCTTTTGTTACGTTTGTTGTTGGTCTTCTGCGCTTTGCGTCTGTTTCGGTGTATAGCTAAAGTCTTGCCCTTCCAGCAGCGCTACGTCTTTTTGGTGCATTTTTTGCTTGGTCGGATAGGCAGATACTTGTTGCATCTCAGCGCTCACATCGTTTTGTTGAGTCATGCTGCTATCCCCTTCCTCATCAGACCGTTGTAATAGAATACCCGCTTAGTATGCGCGCTGGCCCCTTATGATATGCTCCAGATCCTTTAAAGCGGCAGCAGCGGCGGCAACTGGATCGGACTTTCCTCCAATAACGAGAAGCTCCCCCATCACATCGGTCTCCACGCGAACCGCTTTCGTGGTACCTTTAACGGTTGCAAATGGATGTGCAGCGTCCACTGCCTGAAGTTCTACCGCAGCCTTTATGCCTTGCGGTGTTTTCTGAATGGAACCGATCAATTTCGGCGTCAAGCCCGCTGCTTTCCATGAGGCAATCTGCTCGTCCGTTACCTCACGAACACTTGCCCGCGAAACGTCACTCAACTTTACCTGCGCATCAAATGCAGCGTTGGCAAGAATCGTTACCTTGCAAGCTGTATCCCAGCCATCGATATCAAAGGATGGGTCCGGCTCGGCTATTCCCATCTGCTGCGCGCGTAAAATGGCTTCTTCGCTCGTAATGCCTTCTTCCATCATTTTGGTCAGAACAAAATTGGTTGTGCCTGTGAAGACGCCTTCGATCCCAAGTATTTGGCAGCCAGCGAAATTGTACTGCAGCAAATCGATTGTCGGAAGTGCCGCTGCTGTCGCGCCACTGATCTTGAGGTTGACGCCTTTTTGTTTCGCCAATGCCGACAAACCCGCATAGTCTACAACCAACGCCCCTTTTGATACGGCGATCGCATGCATCCCTTGCTCGAGAGCCTGCTTTATGTAGGTCAGTCCGGGTCCGCCTGTTTTCAGATCGGACGGGCCGGTTTCAATGAGGATATCCGCGTGACTAGACGCGAGGAATTCGCACCCAGAGAAGGTGCTGTCCCCTCTTTTCCCAGCAGCTCCCCACTCGAGCAACGCTTCCTCTCCCAATCCATTCACATCATAAAGACTGCTAGTTGAGCGGACGGCACCGACCAAACGCACATCGGCATCATACTTCTCCCGATAATACCCTTGTCTTTGTGCAAGCAGCTGCGCTGCCTGTTTGCCCACAGTACCAAAGCCTGTAATCACTACATTCCACTGTTTCATGCTTTCCCCATCCTGCCTGCAATTCGCTTATCGAACCACACGTCTTTGCTGCATGAGAATCGGATTGGCGTCTTGCGGTTTTAATTTTTTTCCCGTTTTTGCAGAGTACAGCTCATTTACATAATCAATGAACAAAATGCCTTCCAGATGATCCATCTCATGCTGAAAGCAGCGTGCCGTAAACCCTTCTGCCACAAGCGTAATGGTTTCGCCTTTGCGGTTCAGAGTCTGGACTTTAACGTATGTGGCCCGCTTGACGATGCCAACGACTCCTGGAATCGACAGACAAGCTTCCGGCCCCTCTTCCTCTCCGTCCATTTCAAGCATGACCGGATTGATCAATTCGATCAGACCGTCGCCGCAGTCCATCACAATCAATCGCTTGGCAATACCAATTTGGATGGCAGACAGGCCAGCCCGTCCTTTGTCAGCGTATATGGTTTGCGCCATGTCATTCAGTATCTTTTCTGTATTTGCATTGACGGACGAAACTGCTTTCGACCGTTCTCGCAAAATGGGGTCACCCAAGCGAACAATGATCCGCTCAGCCATAAAAATCCCTCCCGTGCCATTCTGTTACGATTTCAACGTAGCAAAGCCTTTTTCATCTGTCAAAGGAAATCCGTACAAATATCAGAAAAATCGTCCCCCTTCTAGATGACAAATGGATGCATATACGCTATCTTTATTGGTAAACGATACAGATGTTTTACTTGAAGAGGGAGGCTACCATGCACGCATTAGCAGCACAGCTGAATGCAACCATTCAGCGTGATAATCCACATGTTTACGAAATGTTGTCCAATCTAGCCAAGCTGATCTATTTCCCTAAAGAGGGAATCCTCAGCCAATCTGCCGAGGCAAAAGCGAAAGCGAAGAAATACAATGCAACCATCGGGATCGCGTTGGAGAACGGACAACCCATGCATTTGAAAGTTATCCAGGATACACTGTCCGCTTACCAGCCGAAAGACATTTACGAATACGCCCCACCAGCTGGGAAGCCTGAGCTTCGTGCCGCTTGGCGCAAAAAAATGATCGAGGAACAGCCTTCTCTGGCGAACCAATCGTTCAGCAACCCCATCGTAACCAACGCTCTTACTCATGGACTTAGCATCGTTGCTGACTTGTTTGCAGATGTTGGCGATAGCGTGATCATTCCAGATAAAAACTGGGAAAACTACGAGCTGACCTTCTCCATCCGCCGCGGTGCCGAGATCGTCCATTATCCACTATACAACGACAACATGAAATTCAACGCTGCTGGGCTTCGCGATGCGATCCTTGCACAAAAAGAAAAAGGAAAAGCCATCGTCGTCCTGAATTTCCCCAACAACCCAACCGGATATACACCTGGTGCTGAAGAGGGCAAAGAAATCCTCGCAGCACTAAAAGAAGGCGCAGAAGCTGGCATCAACATCGTAGCGGTAACAGACGATGCCTACTTTGGTCTGTTCTTCGAAGATTCCATGCAAGAATCCTTGTTCGCGAACCTGTGCGGGTTGCATCCTCGCGTGCTTCCGGTCAAAGTGGACGGCGCTACCAAGGAAGAGTACGTCTGGGGCTTCCGCGTAGGCTTCATTACGTTTGCTGATCCTTCCAGCGACCTGCTTAGCGCTTTGGAGCAAAAAACCATGGGGGTTATCCGCGCTACCATTTCCAGCGGACCGCATCCTTCCCAGACTTTTGTTTTGCATGCACTCAATTCGCCCGAGTTCCAAGCGCAAAAACAAGAGAAGTTCGATATCATGAAAGGCCGTGCGAACCGCGTCAAGCACATCCTCGACAGCGGCAAGTTCGATGATGCATGGGGCTACTACCCATTTAACTCCGGCTACTTTATGTGCTTGAAGCTCAAAACGGTGGATTCCGAGACGCTCCGCCAGCATCTGCTGGATCAATACGGCGTAGGTACGATCGCACTCGGTGAAACGGATCTGCGTGTCGCCTTCTCTTGCATCGAAGAGAACGGGATCGACGAATTGTTCGACATGATTTACTGCGGTGTCAAAGACCTCGAAAAAGCAGCCATCAAATAAGCCAGAAGGCAACGCTCTTCGGCCCGAAACCAAAACCAGTCATTCCTTGTTAAGCAGGAATGACTGGTTTTTTACCGTTTCAGAGAACCGGCACTCATGATTCTGACCGATGATCGATTCATGCTCTTCTTCTAGCGCAAGCTCATTCCGATACGTCCAAATGACTGTTTCATGCTGATATCTCCTCATTTGGAAAAGTAGCTTCCAAGAATTACCCCTATGATTTCCCTTTTTTGGCATAACAATGAACGCCGTCTTCTGTCAAATTGGCAACAGATGTTTATCAACCAATTAAAAAAGCGCCTTGGGCAAGGAGCCAGAACACTTTTCTCAGGTACTCTACGTACCACCTATTCTTTTGTGATAGCCGCAGCTTGTTTATCGTTCGTATTCGTGCCGATGTAAATAGACCCGAGAACGCATAGCATCCCTAACGCGTGAAACCACGTGAAGCCTTCTTCCAGGAACAAAACCGCTACGATTGCGGCACTGATCGGCATCATCCCTGTAAACAGGCCTGCCTTCGAGGCATCGACCTTCGCCACTCCTTTGTACCAAAGAAAAAAGGATAGCACACTCGCCGTCACCGCATAGTACACAACGAGCAGCCAAGTCGTAGCTGGGACACTCCCCCATGAGAAGCTCATTCCTTCTGCGATCGCAAAGGGAAGAAACAAAACGAAGCTGATCCCATTTATTGCAGCCGTCATCTGAAACGGCGTAATTTTTCCTGATAGTCGCTTCGCAAAAATGGTGAACAATGCTTCACTGATCACAGCTAGAAACACAAGCAGATTCCCTAGCATGCTAATCCTGGACAACGCCTGACTTTCGCCCGAAAAGGTGATCAAGCCGATCCCGCATACCGATAGCACGATCGCCCACAAACTGTTTCGCAGCAACTTTTCTTTGAGAATCCAAAAAGACAAAAGAGCGATGCAAGCCGGTACCGTGCTGGTAATAATCCCGGCAGAAGTCGCCGTCGTCCATTTGACACCGTACAGCATGCAAATACTGAACAGGAAGACCCCAAAAAACGATTGCCAGAACAAAACAACTCCCTCTTCTTTGCTCCAGGATGACTTCCATTCTCCCCGCATGGAGAGCAGTGGCAGCAGAATCAGAAGAGCAATCAGGAACCGCAGCTCCGAAAACAAGAATACAGGGATGTGTGAGACGATCTCCTTTCCGATCGAAATATTGATGCCAACGAATGCCATGGATATAGCTAACTGGAAATAGGCGAGCAGCATAGTGGATTCTCTCCTCCTTCACTATCTGCTATTATTTTCCATCAACTAGAAAAAACCTTTTTCCTCAGCCAGCATATGGAAAATCTTTTGGTTGTACGGACGAAGTCTTTCTTTTTTTCTCTGCTGCTCCCACCAGCCAAGCGCCAAATGGCAATCTTCCCAGTCCATACGAGATGGCAAAGGACAAGACCGAACATAGGAGAAACGCAACGAAGCTTCCCAACAAGCTATTATGAAAAAGCTGGAGCGCCGTGAGTCCTTTCATTAAATATGTCAGCACCAAGGCATGAATCAAATAGGCCCCATAGGAATATTTGCCGAGCATCGCAAACCATTTGCTCCCCTTCCACTCTCCAATCCACAAAGCGATCCTGTATACGAGTAAAAGCTGTACAACGGTATAAAGAAACATGGAGGGCTTCAAGGATGTCGCCACGTTTAAATTGATATGCCCAGTGCCAGAATCACGAAATAGCTCATAGCCGATATAGGCAAATAAAAGGAGAAAGCAGCCGCTGATCCAGACCCAATATCGTGTGATGGCATTCCGAAACGTACCCAGTGTGACCGCAGCCATCCCTCCCATGAGGAAATAAAAGAAGTAGTAGAAGGCATTGCGATCGCGATACTTGATCCAGTACGTGTCCATCCATGCGAGATGAAAACGAAAACCATGCGCAGGAATGTACCGAGCCGAAAACCAAACGATGAAACTGTACACAAGTCCGACCAAAACAATGATGGCAATCCCTTTTCCTCTCGTGCTCGCCCATTTACGCAGGGTGCGAAAGAGAGACTGCCAAAACGGATACAGGAAATAAAACTGAAAAATCATCACGACAAACCACAGATGGTATGAAGCACTTCCCGTCAGGATACTTTTCAAAATATGCCACGCCTGTTCAGAGCCACTCTCGGGAGGTCTTGTTTGCAATGCCAGGTAGATGGCCGACCAAATCCCGTATGGCACCAGAATCTCTGTGACTCTTTTCCGAATGAAGGACAAATAGGAAATCCGCTCATAATAGTTATAAAACAGTACCAAGCCAGTCATGAAAATAAACGCGGGTACGGCAAATTTCAACAGATGAAAAAGCATCCCGTAAATGATCGCAGTTTGTTCATCTACTCCCGGCCGCCTTATGTATACTCCGATGACGTGCTGATAGACAACAGCAAGAAAAGCGAAGGAGCGAATCAGATCTAGTTCTGCGATTCTTTCTTTTCTGGTCATCCCCAATCCCCTAAACCTTTCCAATTTTAATCACTTTTGGTTTTCTTTTTATCTTACCTTCCTCATAACCCCCCGACAAGTCTACCACAAAACAAAAACCGATGCCCGGATTGGCATCGGCGACTCTTTCCTGATCCCCTATTCTTTTGCAGCGGGAGATGTCATCGTCTTGGGAGGATCTATCCGTTTCTTTTTCCTCAGATGCGCGATGATCCATAAGCAGAGCGGGATTAGTGTAAAGTAACCTGTCATTTGAATGCCAATGATCGTCTGGATATTGGTAGCAAGCTGGGATAAATTAGGGGCAACCCAAAAACTGAACACAACCAGCAAAAGGCCAAGCGGGAGTACAATTGGTCGATAATCTTCGAGCCGAAGCCATTGAGCCGTTCCAAGAGCCAAGGCGAAGTAGAAAATGGAAATTTTGATAAATGCACCCGTGACCCAGGTAGCAATCACGATGGAATCGATATTTTCAAAGAAATCCGCATAGCTGATCATTTGGATGGCGCTGTAAAACGGATACGTCATGTACGGTACTTCTTCTCCTAGAACAAGCAGCGTAGATAGATTGATACTGGTTAGAGCCAGCATTCCCATCCCTACCGTTACCATACCGGTGCGCATCCCTTTTTCTTCATTGGCGCTAAAAGGCTGCACAAACGAAAAGAGGATCACCTCGCTAAACCAGCCTTGGGGAGTGTACGCACCGCGAAGAACCGGGATCACTCCATGCTCCAGCATAGGAAACAGGTTATCGATTTTCATAAAAGGAATCATGAGAAGAAGCAAAGCTGCGTAGAGAACCACCACGATCGGAACGAACACCTGTGCAGTTCTAGCCAAGACCTCTACCCCAGCTCTCACTGTAATCGCACATAGGAAGACGATACTGCTGACCACAACTAGCATTGGCGTTTCTAAAAGGAAGGAACCGACGATAAATTCCCCATACTGTCTGATGATATTCCCGTTGCAGTACAGGAAATCAAACAGAATCAACAAACCGCACAGCTTCCCCAGGAAGGTGCCTACAATTTTGCCGCTGAATTGAATAATGCTCTCATCCGGAAAGAGCTTATGCAGCTGAAAAACGAGATAGACTGTAAGAAACCCGACGAGTGAAGCAATCATTGGCGACATCCACATATCTTGTTGAGCTTGTCGGGCAGTCGTAGCGGGAACAAGCAAATCTGCGGTGGCTACCATTACCGGAAAAATCATCATTCCCATTTGGGCTGCCGTAATGTATTGCTTTTCCTGCATGCTCGCTCACCCTGCTGTCAGTTGATTTTTAAAAAAGTAGTGATTGGCTTGTAGATTACTTCGAGCACTTGTGTCATCCCTGGTAAATCAGGATTGTGAACCAGAAGGATCGCGATGAACCAACCCGCGAGCACGAGAACGGCATAAGCTACCCTAGTTTTCCAGGAGCTTCTGCATAATGTATTCCACTCCATTGCGATCATCAGCCCTACGATCAACGATAGGCCTAGAATGGCTCCCCACTTCACTTCTGTTTCACCTCGGATTCTGGTATGCCTGCTGGTATACTGATGAGGCCAGGCCTTCTGATGTAGGAAGAAATCTTCAAGTCGATCTCAATGGTCGGAAACACTTCCTCCCACCTGTCTTTGACCGCGGCGAATTCTTTCGGGTACTTTCGGTGAAATTGCGTAGCGAAGCCGAAGATGTCGGCTTTCATGCCATGCTGGACATGCTGGAGTGTTCTCTTGATTCTCGTTTCGATGTCCTTGCGTAAAGCGACCTGCATAAGGTGCAGCAGATCTGGACTGACCAGGTTGAGATTGGTACCGTTTTGAATCAGGTCTCCTTCGGTTTCGATCGCGACTATCATTTTCCATTTCCCATTCTGTATGACGGGGGTGAGCTTGGTCGTCTCTCGAATCGGGTTCAACGAGACAAATCCCTTCACGTTTTTCGCCTTTACGGTAACGGTCGTCGCCGCTATTTCATTACGGACCCACATGACTCCCCTCGTCAAACGCTCCGTAAGCTGACCGATCATCTTGCCTTCTTTAAATACGGCGCTCCCCATCAAGTACGGGTTCAGCTTTGATTCGGATCCCTTGGTAGCATACAGGGAAATGATGGGAAGGATAGCTGCCTTGGAAGGGCCTTTCAGCATTTTTAGCAAATCGATCAATGTGACTTCCATTCCGACATGTAAACCTGACAGTTCTCGTACCGTTTCTGCCGAGTAGCGCTCGATTTCCGGTGTGACTGTTAGCACATCTGCTGCCTTCCCTTTGCTGACGTACATGAATGCCCGATTTCTCGGTTCAGGATGTCTTGCCAAATAATCAACCAGCTCGGTGATTCCGCTTTTCGCAATCGCTTCGCCATACAGGTATACCTTGCAATGCCCCCAGAAGATCATCCGTGGTATCTTCATCTGGATTTTTGACATGGCGTCAGCGATATTGACCCCCTTTGCGGTACGAACCAGTGTCATATTTTGCAATCCTCCTCCTTGCATCGCACCACCCCCACTCAGCGCACGGGGTATGAAGACCTGGATGGACAGTTCGATCTCGTTGTGTTCTCCGCGATCAATTCCTGCAGCGGTTACGATCGCCACGTCGTTAAGCTCAATGCGGTCCCAGCAGCCCGTGAGCAGCAAAAGGCTGCAAATGAGCGACAAATATTTCCAGTGGTTTACCAAGAGGGCTTCCCCTCCGATTTGACCCGTTTGATCGGCCACACGAGGCTTTGTACTCCTCTCGCATACAGGGCTAGCTGTGGCGTTCCCTCCAAGGAAAAGGCAGCGTGCGTCATCGTGTTCTCTTGAAGCTCTAGAGAAGCTTTTTGCAGCCGCCACGGCTCATGATACACATCTGCATGGAAAATCTTTTTCGAACGACTGCATTCGCAAAATAACGTGTAGCGCTCTGTCAGCCAATATTCCAAGGTTCCACTCTCGGCAAAGAAGCAATTCGACACAGGCCGGTAGCTTGCATGAAATGCCTCCGCCCCAGCTGGTTTCCCCCATCTTCTGGACTGAAAATGAAGCCCTTCCCTCTCCTGCACAACTTGCATCGCAGCGCGAGCATAAGGCAAGCGGTACCATTGTTTTGCAATGGCTGTAATCATCGGGTTGGAGGCATCCAAGGAGAGAAAGTAGATTCCAGACTTTTGTCCCACCTTCACATAGGTGCGCACATTGATCTCTGGAAAGGTCGTCGTAAATGGAATAGGAGGTAAGCCACGCAAGCGTACACCCGTCATCATAAAAGGGATAATGCTCACCCATGCCTGTCCCTCAAAGGTATCGATCTGCAGCGAATCGGGAACCAGCTTTCGCAAAACATCAAAGGGAACTACCCAATGAGCAAACAACAAATGCTCCCACGTCTGCCTCATAATCCAGCCCTTCTGATCAGAAGGCCACTTGATCGGATGAATAGTCGATTTGATGGGAAGCCCTCCTTCCATGTCACGCCTCTTCCCCTGTGCGCTTCGTTTCAGATTTCGCTTTCGGCTCATAGGCGAGGGGAATCTGCGTTACTTTGCTGGTCCATTCATCGAGTGCTACTAAATCGGCTGCCGTCACATCCTTTATCGACGTTTTGCCTAATGCGAGAATCGCAATCTCCATCTCTTCTGCAAACGAGGCAAAAAAGTTTTCTAGATACCCTGCAGCCTCCTCTGTATCAAACTTGTCTTTCAGCTTCCCAGGATACCAGGTCAGCTCCGTAGGCGGTTCCCAGGGAATCGCTTTTATCACTTGATCGTGGGTCAACGCCCATACGACCGCGGTTCCCATGTAAATGCCGTCCGCCCCAAGCGCTAAAGCCTTCAAGCAATCACCGGGTGTTGCGTACCCGCCCCCAGACAGCAAGGTGATACGATCCTTGACTCCTCGATCTTTCAAATAACGCACCGCCCTCGATAATGCGTAAATCGTGGGCAATCCAAAGTCGTCCTCCAGGATAGGCGGACTCCCTTTCGTACCTGCCTGTCCGCCGTCAATGCTGATAAAATCGACACCTGCCTGGATGGCGATTTCCATGTCTTCTTCAAGCACTGCACTTGCGCATATCTTCACTCCAATGGGTACCCCACCGGTTAAATTACGCAGTTTTTCTACCAATACCGGCAAGTCCGCTGCACGCTGCACATCCGGATGAATAGAAGGGATGACGACTACCTCCTCGCCTTCTACCCCCATGATCTGACTCGCTCTTCCTTGAATGTATTCTGCAGGGATAAAGCTAGCCGAGCCAGCAGAGGCTCCTTGGCCAAAATGAATTTCGATAGCATCCGCTTTGCGCAAAGTTTCCGGCTCTTTTGCCCACTTTCCCGAGCTGTATTGGATAATCAAATGCTTGGCGAACTGCCTTTCTTCAGGCAAAAGCGGACCTTCTCCCGTATTGGTCAGCGTTCCAGCCGCTGCTGTTCCTTTCGCGATGGCAATCTTTACTTTCTCACTGATACCAATCCCGTATCCCATCGCACCAGACATGATGGGCAAATCAAGCGTCAGTGGTTTTTTGGCCTTAGGACCGATCGTGATACGCAGATCGACATCTGCATCTTCGGGTGCTGGAAAGATGGCAAGCTGAGCGGGTGAAAACACCAGCCCGTCAAAGTTCAGAAATTTCCTCGGGCTGCCAAACGGTCGTTCAATGACTTGTCCCGACCCTGCCCGCAAGCTGTTCTCCAAAACGATTTGGGGGTTGATCTTTCTCATCGCAGAAATCATCTCGAACACATTTTCCGGATATCTATCCGCCATGAGCCGTTTCATGAATTTGCCGAGCAGCCATTGGACAGCAGGGCGAAAGAAGAGGAATATCATGACACCGATCAACAGGCTCGCCAGTAAGGTTCCGACAAAAGAACCGAGAAGGAAGTAAAGCCAATTTCCATTCATGTTTACTCCCCCTTTTAAAGCGTTCTACTCCATCCCTACCTTTAGATTGCCCTAAATTGGAAAAATGACCCACAATGATGACTTTATTCATCGTTTTTAATTTCCTCCTGAGGCACTCCTGCAGGTACAGATATTAGACCGGGGCGTCGTATGTTTACGTTTATTTGCGTATGGATCTCGATTTGAGGGAAAATCTTCTCCCATTGGCCCTTGGCCTTCTCCCACTCTTTCGGATACTCTCGATGAAAGGCAGCTGCGAAATTCACCACATCTGTCTGCAGCTCTTGCTGGAGTACCTTTAGCGCCATCCTCATTCGAGCTTCAATATCTGCACGTACGGCATTCTGCACCAATGCCAAGAGCTCCGGCTTCATCAGATTCAAGCGGGTCCCGTTTTCCACCACATCGCCTTCGGTATCCACGTGCACCAGCATGGACCATTTCCCGTTTTCCAGATGGGGAATAAGCTTTGTTTTGGTTCGAATCGGATTGACAGAAACGATTCCTTCTACGCCGTTCAATTGCACAGAGATGGCGGCTTTATTCATTTCATTTCGCAGCCATAGCAGTCCACGCGTTTCATGCAAAGTCAAGGAGCCGATCATTTTATCCCTTTTGAGAATGGCCGTTCCTACCATCACAGCTTTGACTTGAATATCTTCCGGCTTCTGCAGCTTCTTCCCATTCTCGATGATCGGAATGGCAGCAGCCTCCGATTCCCCACGCAGCATATTACGAAAATCCACCAGGGTCACAGCCATACCAATATGCAGGTCTGCGTATTCGCGCAGGGATTCAGCCGTGGAGCGCTCCAAGGAAGGGGTAATATCCAGCGTATCCAGCCCTTCCCCTTTGGAAATGTACAAATACGCGCGATTCCTCGGCTCTGGATGGCGGACAAGAAAATCGATGTGGTCGGCGAGGCCTTGTTTGGCTATTTCTTCTCCAAAAATGTAGACTTTGCAGTGCCCCCAAAATATTTGCCGCGGAATTTTTGCCTGCAGCTTGGAGATTGCATCAGCAATATTCGGTCCATTGCTGTTTCGCATCGTCGTCAGCTTTCCCTGCCCTCCACCCGTCCCCCCTGCTCCTCCCGCACCGCCACCCAATGCTCGCGGGAGAAATATTTGTACGCTAAGGGTAATTTCCTCATTCTTCGCCTTGTCTACGGATGCTGCAGTAATAATAGCGAGGTCGTTTATTTCTGTTCGATCCCAACAGCCCGCTACGAGAAGACAGCAGATGCTAATCCAAAGACATTTGACTTTCACCCCGTGTCCACTCCTTTTGTTCGATTCCGCTTTTCAGTCAGCGTCGATAGAAGCAGCAAACTACCCGGTATGAACACGAAAAATATCATTAAAAGGAACGGGATCGCAAAGGAATTGATTTCCCCTACAGTAGAAAAGTCGGGGATTCCCCAAAAGCAAAAGAGTATCGTCAGCCATCCGACGGGCAGTACAATCGGGCGAAAGTTTGACAGATTGAGCCACTGCGCCGTGCCCAATACCGTCACGTAATAGAAGAGTGTAACTTTGACGAATACCCCGACCACCCAAATGGCCATGACCCCTGACTCCAGGTTTTCAAAGAAGTCAGCGACGCTAATATACCTCGCCATATCCATGATGGGAAAAAGCAATGTCATCGTCACATCACCGAATACGAAAAGGGTGATCAGATTGGAAACGATCATCGTGACCAGACAGGCGAGAATGGTCACCACCCCTGCTTTCTTAGCATTTGTCCGATCACTCATATAGGGCAGCAAAAACGATAGGAGAAACACTTCGCTAAACCAGCCTTGGGGAATAACCGCTGCGCGAATCGTAGGCAATAGACCATTGTCCAGAATCGGCAATATATTTTGCGGCTCCAAGTCTTTCAAAATGAGCAAAATCATGATCAAAAAAGGGACGACAAAAAACGGAAAGAAAATCTGAGCTGATCTCGCAATCACTTCAACTCCCCCTCGCACGGCAAAAGCACTTACAAGGACCAAAGCCGACGAAACGATACTCAAGGGAGTACCGTTTAAAAACAAAGCGATGAATTCGGCGTATTCGCGTACGATAAAACCATTGATTTGCAGGAACAGGAGAACGTAGAAAAAGCCGATCCCCTTCCCCCAAAAGGTTCCCGCGATCTGCTGACTTTGTTCGATGATCGTCATGTTGACATAGCGCTGATTCAATTGTTTGGCAATAAAGAGTGCCAAAAAGCCGCTGCACGATGCCCAGATCGGGGTAATCCACATATCTTGCATTGCATGCTTCATCATCAAGCTCGGACCGGCTATCATGGCCGTCGACATGATGATCGGATACAGGATCATTCCAGATTGCGTAGCGGTAATTTTCCCCTTTTCCAGCATCGCTCCCCCTCCTCTCGTCGTCCGTTCCTATTTGTGCTTTGCAGCCGTGAGATTTTGATTTTGACTTTGCCCTTTTTTTCGCAAAGCGGCGATAATCAACAGAAACAGCGGCAGTACAGTCTGGATTAACGGACCGTAAAACGGTAAAGCATAGCTGTCAAAGTAAAGTCCCGTATTGAAGTTGGGAAAAGACCAGAAGCTGAACAGGCCGACCAAAAATCCGATGGGAAGGACGAGAGATCGATAGTCGCTCATCCGGAACCACTGGCTCGCACCCAGTACCGTCACATAATAGAAAACGGAAATTTTCACGAACATCCCCAAAATCCAAATCGCCATGACGAGGGACTCCATGTTCTCAAAGAATTCCGCCACACTTATGTAACGAAAGGCAACCATGACGGGAAAAAGGAAATCGCCAATCTGTTTGCCCAGTATAAATAGAATGAAAAAATTGATCGTCGTCAGCAGCAGCATCACACCCATGACCGCATACAGCGCGCTCGATTTTCCTTTCTCCTGATTGCGCACATAGGGCAGCAAAAACGATAGGAGAAACATCTCACTAAACCATCCCCCGGGTACCAACGCACCTTTTAGCGTGGGAACCAGGCCGTGCTCGAGCATGGGGAACAGATAATCCAGCTTCATGTTGTTGAGGAGAAGCGGAATAAATAAGACCGGAATCAGGAAAACCGGAAAAAACAGCTGAGCCGTTCGCCCAATGACTTCGATGCCAGCTCTGACTGCCCATGTACACACAAAAATCATCGTAATGATAACGACGCTGATCGGAGTCTTGTGAAGAAAGTTTTGGACGATGAACTCTGCATAGCTGCGGACGACAAAGCCGGACAAGTGCAGGTAAAAAAAGATGAACAGAAAACCGATCGCTTTTCCGGCCACCTTCCCTACGATCTCCTCACTGTACTGAACGGACGTTTTTTCCGGATACATACAATGCAGTCGATGGGCAATCCAGACTGTTACGGCTCCCATCAGGGCTGCCCAGATCGGGGAGAGCCAAAGGTCATTGTGCGCATACTTCCCTGTGATCCCCGGAATCCACATCACCCCTGATGCAACGACTGCCAGAAACAGCATCATTCCCATCTGAGACGCTGAGATTTTTCCCTTCTCCAGCATGTGCCCACCTCCCCTCCATCCCATCACTCTAATAAAATCGCAAGCGGCTTAAAGAGAGTCTGTACCATCGTTGTCGGGCCAGGTATGTTAGGCAAATCAAAAAGCGAGAGTGTCCACGCGATCAGAATCAGGCTGAGAAAGACCAGCTTGTCCTTTCGCGGCTGCATTTTCAATCTTGGCCACTCGTATCCGATCAATACGACAGCCAATACGGTCATACTGATAACGATTCCCCACCTCATGTGGCATCGCCGCCATTCGATGGCCCTGGTTTCATACCGGGTGCCTGCCTGTGGGTGTTACCCTCACCCAACAGCTTCGGGCGTGTATCCATCATCCACCAGGGGGCTCGAATCAGGGTATCCTTCAGCTCCTGCACCCGCAGTGGGCCCACAGGACTCAGATATGGTACGCCCAGTGAACGCAAGGAACATAAGTGAACCACTGCCATAATCACTCCTAACATAATACCTAGCAATCCCAGTGTCCCTGCCAGAAGCATCATGGGAAAACGCAGTAAACGAATCGAGATGCCTGCCATGTAGTGCGGAATCATAAAGGAGGCAATCCCCGTAATAGCCACGACAATGACCATGGGTGCCGAAACGAGTCCCGCTTGCACGGCAGCCTGCCCAATCACCAGTGCCCCAACAATGCTGACAGCTGCACCCACTTGCTTCGGGAGTCGAATGCCCGCCTCGCGAAGCGCCTCAAATGTAATCTCCATGATCATCGCCTCGACAAGAGCGGGAAAAGGAACGGCTTCGCGTGAAGAGGCCATACTGATTAACAGAGAAGTCGGTACCATTTCGTGATGATACGTAATCAGTGCGACATAAAGGGAAGGAAGGACAAAGGACATGGCTGTAAAGAAATACCGCAGCCACCGGATCGCCGTGCTGGCAAGAGAACGCTGGTAGTAATCCTCACTGGATTGGAGCAAGGCAAAGAGAGTAGTCGGTGCAATTAACACGAAAGGAGTACCATCCACGAGAATGGCGATGCGCCCTTCCAGCAGGTTTCCGCATACGACATCCGGCCGCTCTGTACTCAGTATTTGTGGAAAAGGGGAAGACGGCTGATCCTCTATCAACTCTTCGATATATCCGCTTTCCAAAATGCCATCAATTTCAATGCGGCCCAATCTGGAATTGACCTCCGTTACCAAAGACGGTTCGACTAATCCTTCGATATAGGCAACAATGACACAGGTCTTGGTATAACCCCCTATTTCTTTTCGCTCCATCTTCAGTGCCGGTGTCTTTATTAGTCGCCGCAGTAAAGAGGTATTGACCGTTATGGACTCTGTGAAGCCCTCCCTCGGTCCTCGTACGACACCTTCTGCTACCGGTTCTTCGACGTTTCGTTTTTCCCATTTGGATAACCCAATCGAAATCGCCTTCTCCTGCTGATCGATGAGCAGAACAGGATACCCGCATGCTATCGATTCGACACACTCTTCCAAAGAACGGATCTCTTGCCACTTGGAGATCGGGATGACTTTTTGCAAGAAGTCTTCCGTGCGCCATTCATTATTGCCTCGACCTTGCATAAGGGGCGCCAATACACG
The DNA here is from genome assembly GCF_046622605.1 of Brevibacillus centrosporus. Classification (NCBI taxonomy): domain Bacteria; kingdom Bacillati; phylum Bacillota; class Bacilli; order Caryophanales; family Paenibacillaceae; genus Brevibacillus; species Brevibacillus centrosporus. The sequence goes on from NZ_CP176856.1 coordinate 3,257,022, forward strand.
CGCATCCATCTCCTCAATGTTCGCCAAGCCATCGATATAAATGAGCAAAGCCGGCGTTGTGCCGAATATCAAAAAAGAACGGAAGACGACATCCGAACAGTTCGTATAGAGAGTTCGCAGGTTCTCTTCATTTCGCGCGATGTTTTTTTCCAAAGGGGTGTGCGTTGACGCATGCTTCTGCTGCATCCTGCCTTTGTTTGCTTTCCACCACTTGCGCGCATTCCCACTCACCTGGCTCCCCCTCCCTTCCCTGTCCAAGATAAGGAAATTTTGCCCTGACTCTCCCACTTTTATCCACTTTCTCTGTTTAGAAGCAAAACAAAAACGCCCCTAAACAAGCAGGCGTTCGCTCGCAATTACTTAGCTGTTCTTTACAGGAAGCTCTCTTTTTTTCCTGATGGGCATGAGAGTGGCGTAAGTAAAGCAGCGCCACAACCATTCTGCAGGTCCATATCGAAACCTGTTTAGCCACCATTTGCTGGCCGCCACTTGCAAAGAAAATACGATCAGACACAGCAACAGACCCATTGCCATACTCGCTTCTCCGTAAAGTTGAAGCCATCTGGCGGCCACTACAGATACGATTGTTTGCAGCAAGTAATTCGTAAGTGCCATCCTGCCCACTGGCGCGAGCGGCAGCAACAGCTTGCGTGCCCTTTCGTTTTCATAGAGCAGCAACAAGGAACAGATATAAAACGCGCACAAACTAAGCCCACTCCACCCCACAAATACCTGTACGGATACAAAGGCTGATGCTGGAGGGCGGACAACTTCAAATTGAAGCAGGGGAATCATGACGACCAGAACGCAGCTGATCATCAGCAGGAGCCACCACAACCGCTTGATGGCAGGCAGAAACAGCCGCGTTTGCTGAAACAGTCCAAGTCTGGCAAAAGAGAATCCGAACAAAAAGAGCGGCAGAACCGACCAAATCGCAAACCATTCGTTGGCCAGCACAAGAGGAAACTCATTCACGAGCCGAAATTGCATCCAATCGTCCCAGTTCCCGCTCGTATATACGTGAATCGCTTTCTGGGCAAGCCTCTGATCCGCTATCGCTCTGTGCACGTCTGGCTCACTGGGAAGCAGGAGTGTCATCGCATAGAGCAGCTGTAAGCTCAGCAGCCAGAACCATGCCCACCCTTGCACCTGCATGTCCCGTTTTCGATAGTAGAGCAGTAAAATCAATCCTGTTAGAGCGTATGTATGCAAAATATCGCCGTACCACAAAAACAAAAAATGAATCACCCCAATGAGAAACAATCCACTTAGCCTTCGCATGTACAGCATACTCACCCTGTGACCCTTTGCCTCTGCTCTACTCATAAACAAATAAAAGCCTGCTCCAAAAAGGAAGGAAAAAATCGTGTAAAACTTCGTCTGGACAAACATATTGAAAAAAAGGCGTATCCATACATCCAGCATGGAATGATCAGCAGGCAACCCGTCCTCCGGGAGAAACAACGCTGGCTGCAAAAACGTTGGCATATTCACGAAATAGATCCCGAACAAGGCAAAACCTCGAATCACATCCAGCTGATGGATTCGTTCTGCCTCGGAAACAGGTATAGCCTTCATCGACATCGTCCCTTTCCCACTCGCTTTCCTTATTATGGCGAAAGACCGCGTTACCTGGCAACGTTGGGGTGCGTACAATCGAGTAGGAGGGAGCGACTAACTCCCGTCCTCTCACACCACCGTACGTACCGTTCGGTATACGGCGGTTCATCAAGCTTGACGAATGACAGAATATCGTTGTAATAAGCTTTTCAGCCCTTGTTGTTGCCAATATGCAACTCCGAGGGCTTTGTGCATTTGAGGAGTCTTTGTGGTACGCCATGCACCCTTTCTGGTGTTTGCAATTTCTATTGCTTGGACGTGCGATAAACCCAGAGAGCGAAGTTCTCGATATCGGGTTCGTACTCGCTTCCACTGAGACCACAAGCAAAGTCGAAGTCTACGTCGTATCCATTCGTCGATAGATTGAAGGATTTTCTTTGCATCCGCAAGGGCAAAATATCCGATCCAACCCATGAGGTACTGGTTTAGCTTCCGAATCCTTTCATCCATAGAGATGCTCCATACCGGATTAGTGATGAAGCGGATTTTCTCTTTCAACTTCAGAAGTGATTTTGGATGAAGCCGAATCCTTGCTTGTTTTGCATTAGTGAAACCGAAACCGAGGAACTTACGCTTCCAAGGTCGATCCACTGCGCTCTTCTGCTCATTTACTTTAAGCTTAAGTACCTTCTCCAAGTAGCTTTGGATACTTTCTTTTACCCGTTCTCCCGCCCGCTTTGTTCTCACGTAGATATTGCTATCGTCTGCGTATCGACAAAAGCGATGTCCCCTCTTTTCCAGTTCTTTATCCAAATCGTCGAGCAAGATGTTCGCCAATAACGGACTAAGTGGACCACCTTGTGGTGTGCCCTCTACTGCCGAAAGGCAGATGCCATTGACCATGATGCCTGCTTGTAGATATGCGCGAACAAGTTTCAACAAAGCTTTATCTTTTACTTTTCGAGCAACCCGACTCATTAAAATATCGTGATTAACCCGGTCGAAGAATTTCTCTAAGTCCATATCCACGACAAAGCGATATCCTTCGGAAATATAAAATTGTGCTTGTCTCATGGCGTCATGCGCACCACGGTTCGGTCGGAATCCGAAACTGGATTCTGAGAAGTGGGGGTCAAATATAGGAGTAAGAACTTGGAGGATGGCTTGTTGAATAAAGCGATCTATCACGGTAGGAATACCTAATAACCTTACTCCTCCGTCAGATTTCGGGATTTCGACTCTGCGGACAGGGGAAGGTTTGTAGGTCCCTTTCATAATCTGCTTTTTAGTGGTCAACCAGTGTTCACGGATATAATCGCGCAGTTGTTCGGTTGAAACACCGTCGATTCCCGCCGATCCTTTGTTTCTTTCCACTCTTTCGAGTGCCACTAATAGATTTTCTCGTGACAGGACTTTCTCCAACAGCTCCATGACGATACCCTTCCTCCGCACGCATCCTTCTAGTCTTGCCGGACAATACTCAGCCCTCTCTTGTACCCTCAGGGCTTCACCCATTTTCTCCAAGAGTAGTTCCTTACAGAATTCTGCTTCACAGTATTATCACGAAAGTGATTAGCGGATGTGTTGACTTAATGTTCAGCCCTTCCCCGTTCAAGCGTCCTTTACTTGGGTACTATGGCTTCTGCTGACTTCTGCATGTTCAGCGTCTCCTTACGAAGACGGTTACCAACATTTGAAGGCACTTCATGCAGACCTCCCCAGGTAAGAGCGATAACTTTCATCCCATGTACCTGCCCAAGTTTACTGCTGTATTCCTTGGCTGTATGGGGCTTCGTCTTGTTTGGCAGACTCACCCGAATACAACAGCCTCAAATTGGGTTCGTGTACCTCAGGTCGGGACTTTGCCGCCGGCTTCCTTCAGATTCCACCTCGCGGTGGACACCCTTGCCTTGGGCTAACGGTTGGTACAGCCAACCCCCGTTCGGGACTTACACCCTAGAGCTATCGCCCATGCTGGGCGCACCAAAAAAAACAGCCTTCCATAAGCGAAAGGCTGTCTATACCACTACTTTTGACTGGAATCAGGATACAGGTCCTCGCTTGTAGACAGAGGCTGCTTTTTTCCCAAAATCCAAAAGCATCCCCACACATGCTGCCAACAAAGCAGGCATGATCCATCCCGCACCCTCTTTGTACAGCGGCAAGAATGTCAACCAGAAATCCCATTGATGATTCAGGAATGTCCCATTTACCATATCTACGATCCCAAAGCATGCAACCAAACCGACTGTCGTCGGATAAACTTTTGACGAAGCTGGTATCCAACTCCCGAACAAAGCCAGGACGATGAGCACGATCGCAACTGGATAAATCGCTCCCAAGATCGGAACAGAAACGCTCAAGATTTGCGTCAGTCCCAGGTTGGCAATCGCCATGCTCAACAGGCACAGAATCGTTACCCAGATGCGGTAGGAGAGTCCGCTGAAAAGACCTTGAAAGTATTGACTGCAAGAGGTAACAAGTCCAATCGACACACATAAGCAGGCGATCGTAAATACGACCCCTAAGATCACCGTTCCACTTTCCCCGAACAGATGATTCATCAGGCTTGTCAAGATTTGAGCTCCATTTTCAGCATGACCTAGGAATGCACTCTGGGAACCGAGAATCCCCAGCATCACATAGATGACCGTCAGCAACAATCCCGCGCCCAGACCTGCCTTGATCATATTCGCTGATATCGCGCGTGAATCATTTACCCCTTTACTGCGCAGAGTATTGGCAATCACAATGCCAAACACGAGGGCAGCCAGGGCGTCCATCGTCAAATACCCGTCCAAGAAGCCTTGGATGACGGGGAGAGCTGCATACTTCTCCACAGGAGCTGTAGGTGCTCCCATCGGCGTTACCAAGCTCATCAGAAAAATCAAGACGATCAAGGTAAGCAATGCAGGAGTCAACAGCTTCCCAAAGCGATCGACAAGCTTGGAGGGAGACAAGCTCAACCAAAAGACGACACCGAAAAATACAACGGTGTAGACCAGCAGGCTATACGGTGAGATGACCATCTCCTGTGGCAAAAATGGTGCCATTCCCATTTCAAATGCCAAGCTACCCGCACGCGGAATCGCAAGCCCCGGCCCGATCGAAACGTAAATCAGGAAGGGAAACACCAAAGCGAACAATGGGTGCACTCTACTCGCCAAATCGTAAAATGTTCCTGCTTTTGCGATGGCGACTACACCTAATATGGGAAGACCAACCGCCGATAAAATGAAACCAATGAGTGACACCCACACGCTCTCTCCAGCAGACTGACCGAGAAATGGCGGAAAAATAAGATTACCTGCACCAAAAAACATGGAAAATAGCATAAAACTAATCCAAATCACTTCTCGTCTCGATAGTGTTATCATCGATGATCATACATCCTCCCATCATAATGAGAGGCATTCTATCAATTTTCTATACGAGATTCCAGTCATTCGGGCATATTCGCAATTGCAAAATCATTGCAAGTTTTCACTTTCGGCAACACGATGCAGCCATTCTTTCACCATGGCCGTAAACAAACCGCTCTGTTCAATTTGCAAGTTATGCCCCGCTCGATCGAGCACGGCAAAGCTGGCACGTGGATACTGCTCCAGTATGGACCATACATTTTGGTAGCCCGTTACATGATCCTGCCTGCCCGTCAAGAACAGTACTGGCTTGTCAAAGGGCTGCATTTCCTTTTCATTCGGCACGGAAAACGCATAGCGTTCCCGTATCTTTTGCAGAAACACCGTATCGGCAGCATGTAACCCGGGCAAAATCTCCTTTTCGAACCGCTCAAAGTTGTATCGATCCTGTACGACAGCCAGCGGTGCAAAGCGACTCATTTGATCAACAGTCAATGTAGACAAAAATTCTTGATCCTCTGCGATTACTCGACCTTCAGGCAGGATGCGAAGGTCTGGATTTGCTTCGATGAGCGGACAGATAAACAGCATTCCTGCCACTCGTTCTGGTTGTTTTGCCGCTAACGCCCTGATCAAATACCCCCCGTAGGATTCTCCAGCCAGTACGTATTTCCCCTCTGGGAGCACGTTGTCAATAAAACGCTCCACCACCTCCAGCATCTGATCAGAGCCTTGGATCCAATCCTCCCCCTTGGTTTGTCCCATTCCCGGCAAATCCAAGTAAATGCGGTGCCATCCTGGCTGATTTTCGAAAACAGGCTCCATACAGCCAGTCATCAAGCGATGATCGGGCGTAAACCCGTGAATCAGCACGATGGGAAAGCCTTCACCGAACGTTTCATAGTATACGGAAACATTTCCTAAATTGCAGTACATGCAAGCACCTCCATACGAATAGAACAAATGTTCTCTTTCCGTTTATCATAACGGAAAATACAGAAAAAGGAAAGGAGTAAAATAAAAACCACCTGTTTTACGTACGAAACTGTACGACAAGTGGTTGAGTCACTCTCCTATTTCTGCATGGCAATAATTCGACGGTAAAACGTCTGGTCTTTCAGCTTGCGAAACAAGGAAAGCGACGGGCGAAAATTGGCCTCGATAATCCAAGGCTTCCCCTCAATATCGACGCCCAGATCCAAACCGATCCCGCGCAGCGTCGGGTATGCCTTTCCCAGTGCGTCTGCCGCCGCCAATGCTACTTTCTTGATTTCTGCCAGCAAATCATCTGGTGCGTCCACATTGGATAAACGAATGGCCGTTTGAAGCGGCAAAACCTTCCCCCGGCTCCTTGCCACGTTTGTGACGACGAAGCCCGGTCCTGCCAGCTTTGCTACCCATCCCGTAACCAGCCACGTCGATTTGCTGGTTTTGCGCTGCACCATGACACGAATATCAAACGGCCTGCCATTGATCCTCCCCAGCGGGATCAATGGCTGGAGCAAATACGGCTTTGGCCGAAACAGCGATTTTACATAAGAGACGGTATTGTCACGGCCCTCTACAATCCGTTTGGCATTCCCCGCATGTACCAGATATCGCTGGTTTCCTTTGTCTGTCAGCTGGATAATCCCCGCACCGCCACCGCCACCGGATGGCTTGAGCATTATTTTTTGGTAGTCTTCCACGTACTCCCACAACGTATCTGGGGCAAACAAACGTGTGGCAGGCAGATAATCGCGCAAATACGCATGCTTGATCATGTGCTGATGTTTGCTCCACTTTCCAACATTTGGCGGTTTTATGTCGCTGCCTCCCCATTCGTTATAAGATGATGCTCCTCTATTTTAGTAATACGGTTCTTTTCATCGACAAAAACAACTCGCGGGATCAGCTGATCCACTTCTTCCTCCTCGTACATGCCCATGCTAAGGATGATCACCAAATCCCCTGGCTGAAACAAATGAGCAGGTGGACCATTTAAACAAATCTTGCCCGTCCCTTCAGGCGCAGGGAGGGCATAAGTCTTCCAGCGTGTTGCATTTCGCAGGCTTGTGACCTGGACGATTTCATACGGCTTGATGTCCGCTGCCTTTAATAGAAGGGCATCGATTGTGATACTGCCCACATAATCGAGCTCTGCTTGCGTTACCGTCGCGCGATGGATTTTTCCTTTGCACATGTGTCGTTGCATCCGTTATCCTTCCTTTCCAAACCGATGACACCAGTCTATGTAGAAACGGCTGTCCGTGAAACCCGAAGCCGCTCCAATCTGATCAATCGTGGATCTTCACCTTGCTCCAATCTACGCCGTACTCCACACAGAGTTGCTCCAATTCCTGGGCAATTGCTGCCGATAACTTGACGCCGTTTGCCTGTTGCTCAATCATTTTTCGTCGCTCAATCTCTCCAGGAATCAGAATTTCCTCGATACCCGCTCTTTTCGGAACAGACTTGATTTCACGAATGTACTCGTCCATCCTGCTTTGGAATACCGTCAACGGCCAAAAGCGCTGAATGTCGATGGTCAAAAACACGTGACCGATATTTTGCGGATGTGTCCAATTATCATACAAGCTTTGTACAGCAGGCCCGCTCGCAGCTCCCGTCAACAGACCGCACAGAATGTCAATAAACATCGCCAGTCCATATCCTTTTGCTCCGCCAATCGGCAGCAGGGAGCCCAGCAAAGCTCGCTGCGGGTCCGTGGTTGGGCTGCCATCTGGATCGATCGCCCAATCCTCTGGGATCTGCTCTCCCTTTTTCGCTGCCAAAGCGATTTTCCCGCGTGCTACCACGCTGGTCGCCATATCGAGTAAAAACGGAGCTTCCTGGCCCGCAGGAATGCCGATAGCGATCGGGTTGGTCCCGAAGAAGGGGCGAATACCACCTGTGGGTGCTATCGACTCTGGGGCGTTTGAAAGCACAAGCAAAATCATCCCTTTTTCAATCGCCTTCTCCGCGTAAAAGGAACAGGAGCCAAAGTGATTGGAATGGCGGACTCCGACGAAGCCGATTCCTGTTTGCCTTGCGAGGGACATCGCCAGCTCCAGGGCCGTCTGACCGATCACTGCCCCCAGCTGGTTCTTGCCGTCCACCAATGCCGCAGCTCCGTCTTGCCTCACAATCTCCGGTGCTTCTCTCAGCGAAAGGACGCCAGCTTTGATGCGCGAAAGATAAATAGGCAACCGGGAAAGTCCGTGCGACTCTATTCCCCTCAAGTCTGCATGAACCAGGGATTGAGCGACCGTCTGTGCATGCCTCTCTGATACCCCGACCTTCTCAAACAGTTCAGCGGCCACTTCCTCCAGACGTTTCCAATCGTATCGTATAGAATCCAAGGTTTGACTGCCCTCCTTTTCATCGTTTAAACGCTCATGCCCGAAATCATCTGGATATAAATATGATGGCCGACTATGCACCGACACGGCGTTGGCCCAACGACGAGCAGTCGAAAACGCGAGGAAAAGAAAAAACTGGACCTCAGCTTTTGCTGAACGTCCAGCTTATTTCTACCCATCCGCTTATTCCAAGGAAGCGAGTGTCGTCGCGATTTGATCCTGTAGCTCGGTCATAATTTTACTACTCTCAGCATAGCCATTCACGAGGATGGAGAATACGAGCTTTTTGCCCCCCTTCGTTGTGACATAGCCTGACAAGCTGTTTACACCCGTCATCGAGCCGGTCTTCCCATGCAGGTTGTTTTCCGCGGGCGTTCCCTTTAAACGGTTTTTCAGCGTTCCATCCACTCCCGCAATTGGCAGAGACGAATCGTAGGCAGAAAATGCAGGAGAGTGGGTCATCCCCTCCAATTCCGCTACGATGTGGCGTGCGGAGACCAGACTGTATCTGGACAATCCCGAGCCGTCAAACATGTCGAAATAGATACTTCCACCTTTGGCAGCCAAGTTCTCATGAACGACCTGGGCGCCCTTCTCTGCGCTGCCTTCGCCTTTTTTCACCGCGCCTAGAGTCTTCAGGAGCATTTCGGCATAGAAATTATCACTTTGCTTGTTCAAATACCGGACGATTTCCTGTAACGGCTTTGAAGCGAATGCATTCCATTTGACTGCCGTTGACGGTACTTTTCCGATTGTTACGCTGCTGTTCGGAGCGAAGCTGACACCTTCATTGATGAGGGCTTCCTTTAGCACGGTTCCAACGTATTTTGCCGGATCTTCTACTGGGACCCGCTCATAATCGCCTGGGTGATCGGCTGGCAGATTCCCCGTCAAACGAATGGTATTGGTCCCACGATCCCGCGTAATGGCAAACGTATTTTCCTCCCCAGCCGGGACCGTATGCGATTCATTGATCACCTGCACATAGGAGGTTTTCGGCAGCAAATTCATGCTGACAAGCTCCCCTGGCTGTCCAGCCGGCTTGTATTCGATCATGACCGTACCGCGGTTCAAGGCAAGGGCGCCGAGAGTCGGATTGTAGTAATAGCTTTCGTCATCCCAGGCCCATCCCATGCCCAGACGCTGCTCATCAAAATAGCTCTCGTCCATCACCAGATTTCCGTTCACTCGCTTGAGTCCTTTGTCTTTTAGCCATTTGGCGATTTGTTCGATCGATACGCCATCCTGTACCTTCAGCGCATTTTCAGTGTGCAGGGATGGATCGCCATAGCCTTTCAGATACAAATTGCCGTTTTGAACGCCGCTTTTTTGTATCGCCGAATCGCCATAAAGCTCCGTTTGAAAGGTGTAATCCACTCCAAGCTGATTCAAAGCCGTTCCTGTCGTCAGCAGCTTCAGGTTGGAAGCCGGTGTCACCAAGGAATCTGCGTCGCGCTCATACAAGACCTCACCGTCCAGGGATTGAATAAGCACGCTCGTAGTCAATCCCACAGTCGCTGGCTGATCCAGGATCGGATCGATCTTGTCCGACAGCTTATACGTCTTGGCAGGCTTTGGTGTAAAGCCTTCCGGGTACACGTTTTCCGGATACAAGGCCAGCTGTACTGCTACAGCATCCTGCATTTTTTGGGCGTACTCGTACTTGTACAGCCCGTTGAAAATCATGGAAAATGCCAGCTTGTGACCATTTTGGGCTGTTACATAGCCCGACAAGCTGTACACACCTCCCATCGAACCTGTTTTGGCAAGCACATTGCTCTTGGCAGGCGTATCCTTCATTCGATTACGGAGCGTTCCATCCACGCCAGCAATGGGCAGAGAAGCCTCCAGAGCTTCTCGATAATCCTGATCTTGAACGAAAGCGAGAAGCTTGACCATTTGCTCCGCAGTAATGAGATTGAAACGCGAGAGGCCAGATCCATCTGCTATCTTGAATCCTGACTCAATCCCTGCTCTTTTCAATACATCTGCAACAACCTGTGCACCTGCTTCCGAAGTCCCTTTGCCATTTTGCGTGGCCCCCAAAGTCTTGAGCACCATTTCCGCGTAAAAGTTGTCACTTTCCTTGTTCAGCTCCACGAGGATATCCCGAAAAGGTTTGGAAAGATGCGTATGAAGGGGCACTCCCCCTTGGACTACTGTCTTTTTTATGGCTGCTTGCGGCTGAAGCTGAATTCCGGCTTCGGCCAGCTCCTGCTTCCAGATGTCCCCGACATACAAAGCTGGGTCCTCCATCGTGACATCTTCTTGATACGGTTCTGCGGCCGTTCCGATCGTACCCGTAACGATCACTTCGTTTTTTCCGCGTGGGCGCTCGACTACAATATCCGCTGCCGCACCCTCCACCGTTTTTGTCTTGTTGGTCACGGTAAGATAAGAGGTCATAGGCTCAAGGGAAAGGGTGGCCGCAGCTCCAGGCTTTGCACCTGCCTTTGAAGTTACGGTGACGAAGTTTTTATGAACGGCAAGAGCGCTGATCTGCGCGCTGTATCCGTAAGGCTCGTCGTCCCACATCCATCCGATTCCCAGTCGGGTTTCATCAAAGTAGCTATCATCCAGGAGCAGGTTCCCATGTACTTGCTTGATTCCGATTGCTTTTACCGCATCGGCGAGCGAGCGCAAATCTTGTTGTGCAAGGCTCGGATCACCGTAGCCCTTCAAGATCAGATTTCCTTGCAGAATCCCCCCAGGCGTGACATTCCCGTCTATGTAGAGCTCCGTTTTCCATTGATAGGAAGGCCCCAACCGATCCAAGGCAGAAATGGTCGTGAGCAGCTTCATGTTCGATGCGGGTGTATAGTTTTTCTTTTCGTTATGTGTGTAAAGGTACGCTTTCTCCGTCAAGTCAAAGACTGCAATCCCTGCTGACGCGCCCAGGCTCTCTCCGTTCCCTCTCAAATCTGCGAAGGATTTTTCCACCTGAGCTGCCAGAGGACCGCTTACTGCTACCGCCTCTTGCGCAAAGACCGGGACCGCTGTCACCTGCCAAACTAGCATGATGAAAAGTAACCACGTACAAGTGCGTCTGACCAACCGTGCGTTCATAGAATCCTCCTCGTGTTATTCTCTCTCTGATCGAGTCTTACAAGCGGGTTGACCCAATGATAGCATGCATTTTTTCTTTTCGAAATATTACCATAATACTAAAAGTTAAAATCTGGATACCACTCCTTCCTCTGATCATACTAAGCAACATGACTGTCTATCGGAGGGATCTACCTTGTTCAAACGTATTTGTCTCGTCCTCCTCCTTCTCGGGACGATGGCAGCTCCTGCAATGGCAGCAACCGATATTGGGAGTCTGCTTATCAATCCAGCTACCTCAAGAACGTGGCAGGAGCTCGTCAACCAAAGTGAGCTAATCGTCGTCGCCTGGGCAGACACCTCCAATCAGTCTGCATCGACAGGCCGTTCCCTGCGTGAAGGAAAACTCGTAAACTACGCGCAGACCCTTCATATCAAACAAATTTTGAAAGGCTCGTCTGCACGGATGCTAAAGCTGGTGAGCACAGGCGTAGAGCCTTTGCCTGATGCCAGCAGTCCCTTAAATCGCACCTATCCCGGTCCGCTTGCGGAAGGAAACTACGTCCTGTTTTTACAACGAGTTTCTGCACCTAATTTATATAGTTCGTCGGGACTGTGGCAGGGCGTTTATCCCCTCTTTCAGGGAAAGACCATTGCGCTGGAAGGTGCTGGCTTTTCAGAGCTCAATCAACTGACAATCGAAGAATTCGAGAAAAAAGTGAAGAGCGTCTCTCCTTAAGCGATACAGGCCAAAGAGGCATACAAAAAAGAAACCGCATCGGCTCAGCGGTTTCTTTTTTGTACAACTATGTCGATTTTGGCTAACTTCTCATGACATAAATGAACACAAACATAGACAGCGCGCATACCAAGATCGTACCGATGAAGCCCCACATGACAAGCTTGTTGTTACTTCCCTGGTTATCACTCATGCAAACTACTCCTTACCCCTATCATTCAGTTCTTTCATTATAAAATAAAAACGCTCTCATCGAAAGGGCAGCGCTGAGATGATCGTTGTCATTTTCGTATATTTTCTAGCAGCCAGCGAAATCTTAGCTTGTATGTGTTCTTTTCATGAAGGGGGAATTCTACGTTGAATACGGAGACACAAGGAAAGCGCTATGGCAACATCATTTTCATGAAAGAGCTCTCGAATAATGCCGCCCAATTGCTTCCGTTTCCCATCTATCGAGAGCTGCGAGAAAAAACACCTGTCCGTTATGACGAGGACAGACAATCCTGGGATGTTTTTCGGTATGAGGACGTCCATCGCATTTTAAAGGACCCGGCAACTTTTTCATCCCGGCGTGGATTGGAAGTGAGAGGCGAAACGCTGCTCACGATGGATCAGCCCAAGCATACTCACATGCGCAATCTGGTAAACAAGGCATTTACTCCAAAAGCGATCAACGACCTCGCCCCTCGCATTACTTCCATTACAAACGAACTGCTCGATCAAGTCGCTTCCCGTGGAAAAATGGATATCGTATACGACTTGGCCACTCCTTTGCCTGTGATCGTCATCGCCGAGCTATTGGGAGTTCCTGCAAAGGATCGCATGCTGTTCAAGGATTGGTCGGATACGATGGTCAAAGGAGTCGAGGACAACACGGACACGGCACTTGCTCACATGATGGCGGAAAGAGATAAAGCAGAAGCTGAACTCGTGCAATACTTTCTCAAGTTTCTCGAGGAACGGCGCAAAAAGCCTGAGGACGACCTTGTTTCCGCTCTGTTGGATGCTGAAATTGACGGAGAAAAGCTGCAGGAGCAGGATATTTTGAGATTCTGTATTCTGCTTCTCGTCGCTGGTAACGAAACCACGACCAATCTGATTACAAATGCGACCCGTCTCATGACCGAGCAGCCCGCCATTCAAGACCAGGTACGACAGCAGCCAGAGCTGGTCAAAAGCATGGTGGAAGAAACGCTTCGCTACTATCCTCCGATCGTTGCGATCGGCCGAGTAGCTACTCAGGATGTAGAAATTTGCGGCCAGCTCATCCGGGAAGGGCAGCAAGTAGTATCGTGGGTAGGCGCAGCCAATCGTGACCCGGAAAAGTTCGATGATCCCGAGACGTTTCACACGGATCGCAAGCCGAATGCGCATATGGGCTTCGGATTTGGCATCCATTTCTGCCTCGGAGCACCTCTCGCAAGACTGGAAGCACAGATCGCCCTTGAAATCCTGCTAACGCGCTTCACGGATATCGAGTTCGAGAAAACGTCGCTGACCCCTATTCCCAGCCCTTTCGTTTTCGGTGTAAAAAGCTATCCAGTCACTTTCCGTGAACGTAAGTGACCCCCTTCTCCCTGCCCGGCTCCTATTGTGAGCTGGGTTTTTATTGTTCTTTTGTAACCTCACTCTGATAATCTGGAGGCATCTCGCTTCTTCATATTCGACTAAAAGCATCGGCAGACTAAGAATTTTTCCTTTTCATCTTACCGAAAGAGTGGTAGAGTCTATATTTGTTTAAAACGATTGAAATGCACGATAGTTAGGAGACTTACGTAAATGGACAGCTTTAACAGTCAATTTTTATCATCGGTTCTCATTATCGCTCTCGGCTATTTTCTCAAGCGGTGCAACATCATCAAAGAAAAAGATGGCGAAGGGCTGGCACGGATTATTTTTAATATCACGCTTCCTTGCCTGATCGTTTCTACTTTTCATAATGTAACACTTGATGGGTCTCTCATGCTCTTGGTAGTCATCGGCTTTTTGTACGGAGTCATGGCCGCATTCCTAGCTTATTTCGCATTCCGCAAAGAAAACCGTCAGACGAAAGGGATGCTAGGAATGATGGTTCCGGGCTTCAATGTGGGGCTGTTCGCCTATCCGCTCGTTCAAGGCATTTGGGGTCAGGAGGGGCTGGCGTACTTCGGGATGTTCGATGTTGGAAATGCCATGATCGTCTTCGGAGTCAGCTATTTGATCGGCAGCTATTATTCCGGTGAAAAGGTCAAGCTGAATTTCAAACAAGTACTGAGCAAAGTGTCCAAATCCATTCCTTTGCTTACGTATCTCATTATTTTCGGATTGAATCTTGCTCATATTCCACTTCCGGATCTGTTCCTCGGCATCACCGGGACGATTTCCAAAGCGAATATGCCCCTGTCTTTGCTGCTGCTCGGCATTTATTTGAATTTCTCTTTTGACAAGCGCTACCTGCATCACTTCTGGAAGGTTCTGGGTCTGCGCTACATCGTAGGTCTGGCTGTCGGCATCACCTGCTTCATGCTGCTGCCGTTTGAAGATATGTTCAAGTACACCTTGCTCGTTGGCTTCGTTCTACCGATGGGTGTCTCTGTCCTCGCCTATTCCGTCGAGTTCAAATACGACTACAAATTTGTCGGGATGGTCTCGAACATGACGATCCTAATCAGTTTCGTACTCTTGTGGGGAATATCCAATATGGTAATGTAAAAAACAGCAGCTCGGGAATCGCGTTCGCTCCCAAGCTGCCGTTTTTTAATTATGCTCCTCGAGCTGAGCCTTACTTCACCACTTCACGCATGATTTCTTCTGCCTTCACATCTTCCGTGATCAGGTTTTCTTTTTTCATCCAGTCGATCAGCGTCTGCCAGGATTCTGTGGTCTGGCTGCCGAACGTTCTATCTCCTGCGTCCATCAATGGAATTAAAATCTCCAAGCTTTTCGTCTCGATGTCTTTTTCCAGTGGGAACTCGTTCGCTTGCTTGCTCAAGAGCAGATCCAGCGCTTTTTCTTTATTGTCCTTGACGTATTGCTGACCTTTCGCAGCTGCACGCATGAAAGCCTCTATGGCCTGCTGTTTTTTCCCGAAAGTATCGTCACTAGTCGTCATCACCAGCTCGTAGTAATCCGGTACACCAAAATCAGTAGGTGCAAAAGCATGGACCGGAATGCCATTTTTCTCGAGGATCAGCTGTTCATGGTTCTTGTAGCCACCGACGACTGCATCGACCTTTTTCCCTGTCAGAGCAGGAACGATGTCAAAGCCAATATCGGTAAAGGAAATGCCGCTGTCATCTCCGCCTGCTTGCTTCACTACGTTGCGCACCACGGATTCATCCAATGGCACGGATGGATAGCCAACGTTTTTTCCAGCGAGCTTTTGCGGACCATCAATGCCGCTATCCTGTCTGGTCATGATAACGTTGAGCGGATGGCGAACCAGCGCTCCTACGGACACGACGGGAATTCCTTCGGAGCGAGCTTGTACGACCTGCGTCTGGTAGCTGATCGCCAGGTCTACTTTCCCGGCGGCTGCCATTTTCAGCGGGTCGTTGCTGTCTGATGGCATTTGTAGGTTTACTTTCAGATTTTCCTCTTTGAAATAGCCTTGTTCATCAGCGGCATACAAGAAGGAATGGACGGCATTCGGATACCAGTCCAAAGCTACAGTCAATTCAGTTGGTGCATTTCCTTCGCTTCCACCAGGTGCAGGTGTAGGTTGTGCTCCTGATTGATTTCCGCAAGCTGCCAGACCTGCCGACAGCAGCAAGGCTGCAACCGTTTTGCTCCATTTTTGAATCGGTTTCATGGGTACATCCCCCTATTTTTCTTTCGATGTTTTTCTACTTGTTCTTTGATGCGGGGTAAAATACTTCTCCATACGTCCCACCAGCCAAAACAACAGCATGCCCAAAATGGACAGCAGCAGGACGGAGGCAAACAGCGCCGGCGCCTGAAAGTTTCCAGAGGCGCGGCGACCAAAATAGCCGAGCCCCTCACTGGATCCCAGCCACTCCCCGATAGTCGCCCCTGCGACACTGTAGGTAGCCGCCACCTTCAATCCACTGAAGAAGTGCGGCAAGCTCGACGGAAGCTGCAGCTTGGTAAAAATCTGCCAGCGATTGGCTCCCATGGTTTTGAGCAACTGCAGCATCTCTTTGTCTGTCGAGCGCAAGCCGTCATACGTATTGACCACGATCGGGAAAAACGTAAACAGAATCGTGATCGCGATCTTTCCCGATAAATCGTAGCCGAACCATAGGATAAAGACCGGTGATAAAGCGATGATCGGAATGGTCTGGGAAATAACAATATACGGATAGACCAATCGTTCAACCACACGACTCATATTCATCGCAAAGGCAAGCAAAATCCCAAACACGATGGAAGCGCTAAGCCCGAGGATAACTTCCTTCAAAGTCACCCATAGATGCAAACCCAGCAGGGTCTTGCGCAAGTCCCACAACGACAAGACGACAGTGCTTGGCGGCGGGAGAATAAAGGGAGGCACATGCAGCAAGCGGCAGACGGCCTCCCAGACGATTACGAAAAGCGCAATCGAGATCCCGAACCACACACCCCGATTCCACCCGGCCATCACGCATCCCTCCCAGCTGGGGATTTACTGGCATTTTGGCGCAGCAGCTCCCAAATTTGCTCACGTAATGCCAGGAATTCCGCACGATTTCGGTGGGCAGTCGTTCGCGGGCGCTCTACATTTACCACGAGTTCCACAGGCTTTTCAATCGGCTTGCCGTTCAACACAATGACGCGATCCGCGAGCAAGATGGCTTCATCGATGTCATGGGTGATCATCAGCATCGTACTGCCGGTCTCCTGCCACATTTCCATCAGCCACTCTTGCAGCTCCATTCTTGTGATCCCGTCGAGAGAGCTGAACGGCTCGTCTAGCAGCATGATGTCGGTGTCAGACAACAACGCGCGTAAAAACGAAACGCGCTGCCGCATTCCCCCCGAAAGCTCTGCCGGGTACGCATCTGCCCATTCGTGCAGCCCATACCGGGGAAGCTCCGAACGAACCCTGTCTTGTGCTTCTTTTTTGGCAACTCCTTTGATTTCCAAAGGAAGCGCCGCATTTTCCACGACCGTACGCCAAGGGAGTAGAGCATCGCGCTGAGGCATGTATCCGACCATCCCAAGGCGACTTTCTGTCGGAGCACCATTTAGCGTGATTGAGCCTTGTTCAGGCTGCAAAAGCCCTGCAATCAGTTGAAACAACGTACTTTTCCCAATCCCGCTTGGGCCGATCAGGCTGATAAACTCGCCTTTTGCCACGCGCAGGTCAAAATTTTGAAGAATAGGCTGGTCTCCGTACGCAAAACGGACACCGGAGAAGGCCACTTTGTCTAGCACGGCCAAAATTCCTTTCTGTACGCCATATCCCAGAACAAATATTCCATCTTGGACGTGGTCAGGAAATGCTCCTCCAAACGGGCGAGCTCTTTCTCATTTTTCCCCTCTGCCAGCTCGTTCATCACGCCAATCAGCCAGGTTGCCAGTTCCCCAAACTCGTCAGAGCTGTAAGTGCGCACCCACTCTCCGTACAGTTCGTGATCGAGCGCCCCCTCTATCTTTGCCAGCTTCTTGCCGATCTCCCAGTAGCCCCACATACACGGAAGTAGAGAGCTGACCAATTCAGCGAGAGAGCCTTGGTGAGCGACTCTCAGCATGTAGCTGGTGTACGCGAGCATTACAAAAGATGGCTCTGTCGCTTCGAGCTCTGCGCGCGAGATCCCAAATCGCTCGGCGTACTGTCTGTGCAAATTCATCTCGCCATTCAAGGTCGCTTCCTGCAAACCAGCAAACTTCGCACTGGTTTCCAGATCGTATGCTTTTGTGCTTGCAATCGCAAACATCTTGGCATAATCGATCAAATAGACATAGTCCTGCTTCATGTAATATTTAAATGATTCGACTGGCAGCGTTCCGTCTCCCATTCCGGTGACAAAGGGATGCTGATGAGTCTTTTCCCAGATCGGGGCTACGCTTTTCCAAAGACGATCGGTAAACGTTGTCATATGAGCTTCACGCCTTTCCTTCCTTATCCGTATTGCACCAATCTGCAATAAACTGCGCCATGATTTGCGCAAACAAAACAAGCTGCTCGGGATCGATGGATTCATCCACCGCATGGGCATGGGAAAGCTCTCCCGGTCCGAACAGGACAGCTGGAATACCCGCGTGAGCAAACCAGCCCGCATCCGTCACGGTGACGGACATATCGACGGTCGGTGCCTGCTTGACCTGCTGTTCATAAGCAGATTGCAAAGCAGCCAATCCGGAATGAGCATGATCCAGCTCAAGCGACGGGAAAATCTCACCGCGCTCCTCGATCATCGAACGCCCACCCCATCGAAAGGTCGGCGGGTTGTCGCAGAGCCATACATCTGCTGCCGCTGCTCGCAGGACGTGATCCTCCACTTCCCGAATGATCTGATCATACGATTCATTGGGATAAAAATGAACCGTAATCCAAAGTGCACATTGATCCGCGATAAAAGCCGCATGGCGACCACCTTCGATGACAGCGGGATTAATCGTGTTGCTGCCAGCTGGAAAGCCCGGATACGATTTCATGACCGCCCAGTGGCGTTCCAGATCCTGCAAGGAAGCAATGACCTTCATCATTTTCTCGATTGCAGAGGCACCTTTCACTCTCCCACCAGCATGGATCGTTTTTGCCCGCATCCCGTCATGCATGGTCGTTGGGCTTTCGATCGTAATCCAGCCCGTGATGACACCGCCCTGCCCTTGCATATGCAGGCCGCTTGTATCCACGACGACTGCATAGTCTGCCTGATAGCCTCTCTCGATGGCAGCCAGCGTGCCAGCTTCACCGGCTTCTTCCCCGATGACCGACTGGAACAACAGATCGCCCCTTAGCTCTACGCCGTGTTCGCAAAGCATTTTGATCGCAAACAGGCTGGCGGCCATTCCACCTTTCATATCAGCTACGCCGCGTCCATACCAACGTCCGTTCTTTCCTTTCGTCAAAGCAAACGGCGGATACGTCCAGCCCGCATCATCTCCGACCTCAGCTACGTCGATATGCCCGTTGATGATCAAGCTGTTCGCAGTCGCGGACGCAGAACCCTTGAGCGTACCCACCACATTGTCATCGCCCGGAAATACCGGCCAGCGATCGATTGCAAAGCCCAGCCCCTGCAATTCTTGCACAATCAAGCTCTGCGCCTGCTCGCTATTTCGTGCAGGCGGGCTGACTGTCGGGTACGAGACCAGGTGGCCCAGCAGGTCAAACAACTCTTCTTTTCGACTGGCGATTGCCTCGACTGCTGCACGTACCCCACTCACGCTACTCAATCATCCCTTCTGTTGGGCTGCTTGCCGAAGCGTAGCGTTTTTTCGCGATGCGTCCTGCCAAAAAGCCTTTGCGTCCCGCTTCCACGCCCAGCTTCATCGCTTCTGCCATCAGCACCGGATTGTCTGCCAGCGCTACTGCTGTATTTAAAAGCACGCCATCCGCGCCCAGCTCCATGGCTTTTGCGCAATCTGCTGGCGCACCGATGCCCGCGTCGACGATGATCGGTACTTTTGCATCCTCGATAATGAAGCGCAGGTTGTTTTCATGCACGATCCCTTGACCGGAACCGATCGGAGAAGCTCCCGGCATCACAGCGTGAACGCCTGCTTCCTGCAAACGGCGCGCAAGAATCGGGTCATCGTTGGTGTAAGTCAAGACGATGAAGCCTTCCTCCACCAAGATTTTGGATGCCTCCAGTGTGCCGATTGGATCTGGCAGCAATGTTTTCGGATCACCGATGACTTCGACCTTGATCATGTCGCACAAGCCAGATGCTTTCGCCAGGCGAGCGATGCGCACAGCCTCTTCTGCCGTGTAAGCCCCTGCTGTATTCGGCAGAAGCGTGAACTTTTTCAGGTCGAGCTGTTCCAAAAAGTTAGGCTCGTGTGGGTTTTCCAAATTCAGTCGACGAATGGCAAAAGTGAGAATCTCTGCCTCTGATACCTCGACTGCCTTACCCTGTGTTTCCAAATCAGCAAACTTACCCGTTCCCAAGAGCAAGCGGGAGCTAAACTCGTACGGTCCAATTTTCCATGTATCCATCAGGATCATCCTCCTCCAACAAAGTGAACGATTTCAATACGATCTCCATCCATAATCGGTGATTCCTCATAGCGGGTGCGGTCGATGATTACCCCGTTTTGCTCCACGACTACGATCTTCTCCTGCAGCTGATAAGACGCGAGAAGTGCGCGTACATTCTGGACATCATCAGCCAGCTCCACCTTTTTTCCGTTCAGAACTACGACCATCGTATTCCTCCTATCCGTAAGAAATCCTCAATCGAGGCGTGTTCAAGGAGGAGCGACCGCGTTTTAGCGGAAAGTTTTCATGCGCTCCGGAATTCATAAACGTCAACGCTTATAAATTCCTTTACGTTAAAAAACGGCTCCTCCCGTCGCTGGAAATCATCCAGTCAAAACAGAAGAAGCCGTTTCCTAATCATCACGCAGATAGTTTACAAAAAAAACCATCCGCCGTGGATGGTTTTGGTTCATAACGATTCGTTATACCTCTTCCTCCGCTGGCATGACCCAGTTCAGGTTCAACGGTCAGTAACACATTCGTTACAATCTCAGCCAACTATGCTCGGCCCCCGCTTGGTAGTGTTCTTATTCATTTGTCGTACTTTCGATACCTACAGTATCACTCTATTTCTATTTTGTAAAGGTTTCCTTGTGCATCGCTTCCAGCTCCACCAGACAGCGCTGCGCCCACAGAGACATTTTCTTCAATTTCTCCATTTCCCGCTCCATCGCAATCCGCACCGATTCCTTGTAGTCCGGGATCGCTCCGTTATACCGCATCACGGCATTGCTTGGGCACATGAACTTTTCTTGGTACGACAGCGCTGGGCGTTGATGAAACAAAGGCACGTCGACCTCAAACGATGTATGCAAGTCTCCCTGGGTCGGGAACTTGGTGACAGCCAGTACCTTTACGAGCAGTTTGGAATCATGGTTCTCGAGAACTTCCGTTATATATTCCCCAGTCTTTTGCGTGACGCGTACGATATCTCCCGGATTCCACATCATGGCGCGATCATCCTCCTCTGTTATTTTCTTTCGTTATCCTTTAGGAAAGAGCTGCCTTCAACAGCTGTTTTGCATGGTCAAGAACTTCCTGCGCAGGTAGAGTTGGCTGGCCACCGCCTTGTGCCATAGCCGCATTCCCGCCGCCTTTTCCGTCGATTAAAGGCAGGGTATCCTTAATCAGTTGGTTCACCGCCACGTTTACCTCTGCTCCTCGGGCAAAGACAAGCTGCAGTTTTTCACCTGTCGCTGCCAGCAGGCACACGACATTCGGCGCTTGTGCTACAGCTTGATGAGCAAATTGCTGCAGCTGCTGGATCGAGCGGTCGCTAAAGGTCATTTCCAAAAGTCGCACCCCTCCCAGCTGATCCGCTTGTGCCAGATGCTGACGTACCTCCACTTCAAGCAAGAGACGCTCCTTTTCCACCAAGCTTTGCTTCAGCGCATCACGCTCGGCGACCAGCCGCTCTGCTTGGGCTACAAGCTCCGCGTCACTCGTCATGAGCAGCTTCGAGACCTCTCGAACCATGGACTGCTTTCTTGTATAATCTCGCAATGCACGCCAGCCGCAAATAAACTCCAGTCGAATATTGCCCCGATGACGCTCCCAGCCCAAAATTTTGATCATCCCCACTTCGCCGGTATGTGCAGGGTGTGTCCCCCCGCACGGATTGTAATCAAACTCGGGAATGATCACGACACGGATGTTTTCAGTAACAGTCGGCTGCTTTTTTAGCGGCAATGTCGCCAGCTCTTCATCATCTACAAAACGCGCGGAAATCGGCCGATTTTCCAGAACGATCTGGTTGGCGCGCTGCTCGACTGCTTCCCATACCTCTTGGGTCAGCTCATCGAGTCTTACATCGATCGTGACTCGCTCTTTTCCCAAATGAAAAGCAACGGTCTCTGCTCCCACTACCTCCAGGAAAGCTGCCGACAAAATGTGCTGCCCGGCATGCTGCTGCATATGGTCGAATCTGCGTTCCCAGTCGATGCTGCCTTCGAGCTGCACCGTTTCTTCCGGGATGGGGGATGCTAAGCGATGACGGACTTCTCCATCTACTTCTTCTACATCGATGACACGCGTTTCACCAAGATGACCATGATCAGATGGCTGTCCACCGCCAGTCGGATAAAAAGCGGTCTGACTCAATACCACATAGGGCGTGCCGTTCTCTTCCACGCCTCGTTTCGTTACTTCGGCCGTAAATGTTTTCACATAGGCATCCTGGTAATACAGTCTGTCCTTCATTTTTCCTGACTCCTTACCGCAAGAAGCAAAAACACATTTGCGCTGCTTCCGCCATTTTCTCCCGTACGGGGTTGCTAGTATAATAGATAAGTAGGAGGTGTTTCTTTTGTCCAAAAAGTATTTTACTCCCGAGGAAGCCAATGAGCTGCTGCCCTATGTACGCGCAGAGCTATCCTTTATGCAGGAAGCCAAACGCACTTTCTATAAGCTCTATCAACAGCGTGAAGAAGTGAAAAAGCTTTTGCCCGTGGACGAGAGCGAGCTCTTTGCCGTTGAATGCCGCCTGGAATTTATGGAGTTGGAAGCCAAGGCGCGTATCACACGCCTTCTTGAAAAAGGCGTTCAAGTGAAAGATGTCGACATCGGCTTGTTTGATTTCCCGGCGATGATCAATGGCGAAGAAGTCCTCCTGTGCTGGCGGGAGGGAGAAAGTGAGATCACTCACTACCACGGACTGCATGAAGGCTTTCAGGGACGCAAGAAGCTTGAGTAAATCAGCTTCTTGCGTCACCTTCTAGCCCAGCAGCAGCTCCATTTGTTCTTCACGTCTAGCTCGCTCTTCCGGTGTCGCCAAATCATACTTTTTCAGCAGGTGGAACAGCTCGTTCAGTCTTTCTTGCGACAGCTCGGTTGCAAGCAACGTCTGCAGCTGTTGGACTCGTTTCTCTGGCAAAAAAGGAGCTTGCTCTCCCAGCTTTTTTTGTACATCCTCCACACTGTGGTCCAGCTTGCATTCTCCCATTTTTCTCCCCCTCCTTCTACTCGAAGCATGACGCTTCATCCTTACTTTTTGCCATCATACCATGATTCTAGCAGATAGGAAAACGTATACAGCAGTTGAAGTGAGCTGGCCACAAAAAACAGGCGCACAGCCTAAAAGCACTGCACGCCCGTTCCTCATGCCCGTTTTCGTACTCGGAAGTTCCCTTCGATCAGAAGCCAGTTTTGCGGAAACGGCAGCCCAAGCTTCCAGTAGCTCACACCGCGCAATCCAAGCTGCTTGACGAGATCGAATTTGGCTTGAATCGACCTTGCATCTTCAAACCAGACCTGATGACGTTTCCCATCCGCGGCTGTGTATTCGAAAAAGGGTGCCTGTGCCCGATAGTCGTACTGGATGTTGACATTGTGCTCGGCTGCTAAAGCTATGGCGGCCTGTGGACTGAGTGCTCTTGCAGTCGTCCCTTGCTCGAATGGCAGGGTCCAGTCATACCCGTACAGGTTTTGACCCATCAAGATTTTCTCTGCTGGCATTTCCGTCAAGGCGTACTGCAGCACCCTGCGCACCGGCCCGATCGGGGAGACCGCCATGGGTGGACCTCCGCTGTATCCCCACTCGTACGTCATGATTACGACGAAATCGGCAATGGCGCCGATCGCCCCGTAATCGTGAGCGGTGTACCATCTTCCTTGCTGCTCTGCACTCGTTTTTGGTGCTACCGCTACCGACATCATCATCCCTGCAGCCTGTGTTCGCTGCTTGGCACGACGCAAAAAGCGAATGTAGGCTTCTCGGTCCGTTGGCGGCAGTGCTTCCATATCAAAGTGGATGTCCCCCATGCCCAGCTCCTGTGCAGTGGAAATGATCGAGTCGAGCAATTTGTTCTGCAGCTCCATATCGTTCAAGACCAGTCCGCCCAGCTCTGTGCTGAATTGACTCCCCTCGAGGTTCGTTACAACCAGCATCATGACCACCTGATTTTCGCGTGCAATCGCCGGAAAATTGTTCAGGGCAGGCCGTGCCAGCGTGCCATCGCGCTTGATTCGGAAGCTAAACGGCGCTAAATAGGTCAGATGAGGAGCAGCTGTGCGGACATCGTTTTCCAACGCCTCGGAAACGGTCCTTCGCGGTTCGGCATAAGCATTAAAGTCTGCTGCTCTTCTGGGGCGGGGCGGAATATACAGCTTTTGACCAATCTGCAACGGACGATACTGGGATATTCCGTTAACCCGCGCCAATTCTGCCGCACTGATCTGGAAGCGTTGGCCGATCGTGTACAGAGTATCCCCTTGTCTCACCCAGTAAAAGCTTCCCTCGATGGGAATCACCATCGCCTGTCCGATGACAAGATTCGCTGGATCGGGAAGCTCGTTGGCTCTTGCTATTTCGGACGCGGTCGTCCCATATGTTTCGGCGATGCCAGACAGCGTTTGTCCTTGTTCCACCACATGAATCTGCATACGCCTCCTCCTTCGCAATCAGTCTCTCTTTCTTTTTATTCCGCGCGAAGGAATTAGGTGTATGTCTAGTTCAAAACCTTTAGACGCTCAAAGAGAAACCCGACTGATTGCATGGCAAAATGCCGCTCCGCCAGCACGCCCTCTCGGAACAATAGCAAGGCAGGAACGCTGCTGATCTCCCACTGAGAAGCCACGTTCGGTGCCGTATTGATATTCATCTGGTACACATTTGCCTGGGGTAATGCTTCGCAAACAACATGTAACATTCGCTTAGCTACCTTGCAGGTCCCGCACATCGGCGTATAGACGAACAGGGCGAATGAATGCTTTTGCTCCACCTGCTGTTGGAACTGTTCGACCTTTATTTCTTGCATGGCATTTCCCCCCTTGACTTCGAGTTTACTCTAACACTTACCATATACCCAACTTCGAAAATAGAAAAGGGGATTGTGTGATGATAAGTGCCCGTGTAGTAGTAACTGAATATGGAGGGACAGATGTCCTCAAGCTCGCTTTGGAGCCGTTGAGAAAGCCTCACAGGGGTGAATTGTTGATTCAAGTGGAGTACTCCGGTGTCGCTCTCGCCGATCTCATGCGCAGGGAAGGTCTGTACCCTTCTACCCCACAGCCTCCCTTTACACCCGGTTATGACGCGATTGGTATCGTCATAGAAAAAGGAGAAGGCGTCACGGCATTTGCAATTGGGGATCGTGTCGCTGTCTTTATGGATGGCCTGGGCGGTTATGCATCCTATCTTTACGCACCGGTCGGCGAAGTCATCCCGGTGCCTGCATCGTTAGATCCAGCGAGTGCATTGTCAATCCTATTGAATTATGTGACTGCCTATCAAATGCTTCATCGTTTCGCCTGCGTGTCGGAAGGAAACCGCGTGCTGATTCATGGAGCCAGCGGCGGGGTAGGAACTGCCCTTCTGGAGCTGGGAAAGCTGGCGAAGCTGAAGATGTTTGGAACCGCCTCCGCCCAAAAGCATTCTGTCGTGACGAGCTACGGTGCCTATGCGATCGATTATCGCCAGGAGGATTTTGCACAAGTCCTTTCAGAGCAAGCACCAGAAGGTATGGATGCCGTATTTGATCCGATCGGAGGCAGGAACTGGGACCGTTCGATGCGAACCTTACATAGACGGGGCATCTTTATCGGGTATGGGTATACCTCGGTCTTTTCACAAGAAGAAGAAAATGATTGGGCGGCTCGATGGCAGGCGTTGACCGAAGCTGGGACAACGGCAAACGGAAACCCCGTCCACCTATACAGTATTACGACGCTGAAGAAAGAGCGGCCGGAGTGGTTTTTCGAGGATGTGCAGCATTTGTTCTCCTTGTTGCTTCAGGGGATGATTCAGCCTCTGATTTCCCATCGTATTCCTTTTCATGAAGTGGCACGGGCTCATGAACTATTGGAGACATCCAAGGCGACTGGTAAGATCGTCCTCGTCCATTCCTGACTGCGTAAGGGAGAGATTCCATCCTATGTACACCATCAGTGATATCGCCCGGCTTACAGGGATTTCCGCTTACACCCTGCGATACTATGAAAAAATTGGCGTTTTGCCCGATCCTACGCGTCAAGAAGGCAGGAAAAACGGCATCCGCCGATACAGTGATCAGGACCTGCGATTTATCCGCTTTATCCACGGCTTGAAGCAGACCGGCATGAAGCTGGAGGAAATCGCAGCATTTGTACAGGAAGGCTGCCTGTTAGCCGACGATTATCCCGTCATGCATGTCGACGAGACTCTGAAAAAACGAATTGAAATCCTGGATGAACATCTTGAGCATTTGGAGAAACAGATGCAGCAGCTCGAGGCTGTTAGAAATTTTACTCTCGAAAAGCGTGCCTTTTACGTAAACCTGCAGGCTCAGCGTGGCCCGATCAAATAGGGACAAACAACAACAAAACCAGCCCAAACGTTTGTTTGCAGCTGGTTTTTTTATTTGCGAGTATCTGTATTCGCTTATTCGTCTGTTTAGCTTCGCAAGGAACGTCGCAGGATTTTGCCCGTGCTGTTTTTCGGAAGCTCTGCTACGAATTCAACCTGGCGTGGGATCTTGTACTTTGCCAGCTTATCGTTGCAGAACGACAAGATATCCTCCTGAGATACCGCGATTTCTCTCAAGGCGACAAAGGCTTTGACCGCTTCTCCATGTACCTCATCAGGAATACCGATGACGGCCGCTTCGATAATCGCCGGATGCTGATAGAGCACTTCTTCCACCTCACGCGGGTAAACGTTGTACCCATCTACGAGGATCATATCCTTTTTCCTGTCGACGATGTAGACGTAGCCTTCCTCGTCCATGCGCGCCAAATCACCTGTGTACAACCAGCCATCCTTGAGAGCTGCCTTCGTTTCTTCCGGGAGTCCGAGGTACCCAAGCATGACGTTCGGACCATAGACGATCAACTCTCCTACTTCCCCACGCGGAACTTCATTTCCTTCTGGGTCCACCACCTTGTTGGTTACACCTGGAAGATCAATGCCGACAGATCCCGGCTTGCGTGTGCCGCGAATCGGATTGAATACAGTCGCAGGAGCCGCCTCAGACAGTCCGTAGCCTTCCATGATTTTTACGCCGAATTTTTCCTCGAACTTGTGCAGCAGCTCGACTGGCATCGAAGCCCCACCGGAGCAGCATACGCGGATGGTAGAAAAGTCCGCCCGCGTAGCGGAAGGAAGCTGCAGCATGTAATTGTACATGGTAGGAACTCCGGCAAAGCAAGACGCTTTTTGATCGCGAATGACATTGACCACCTCTACTGGATGGAAGCGCTGGACGATCAAAATGGTAGAACCGGAGCGAATCGGGCCGTTCAGACATACCGTCATGCAGAAGACGTGGAACATCGGTAAAACGGCTACAACGCGATCATCCGGCTCAAGCTCAAACAAGATGCCCATCGCTTCTGCATTCGAATCCATATTGCGATGGGAGAGCATGGCCCCTTTGGGTTGCCCGGTTGTTCCCGATGTATATAAGATAACAGCCAGACTATCCTCGTGTCGTTCTGGCTCTTCGTATTCGGTCGCTTTCTCACTGATCAGCTGGCCGATCGTAAGTTCTTCCCCCACTGGCTCTGTATAGATGACCAGCTGCAGCTCAGGAAGCTCTTCTTTTAACGAATTTATGGTCGGGGCCAGCGCCGGCAGAGCCACCACTGCTTTGGTATGACTATTGGACAAAATATAACTGATCTCTCTAGGAGTATAGATAGGATTCATGGGGACGACAGCCGCCCCGACTCGGAGAATGGCATAGTAAGCGCTCACAAATTCGGGGCGGTTATCTAACAGCAGAGCCACTGCATCCCCGCTGCCAATCCCTCTTTTCGCCAGGCCCGCTGCCAAAAACTCTACCTGCTGGTCCAGCTCCGCATATGTAGTGCTCTCTCCTTGATAGACATACACGGGACGATCTGGAAAGCTGTGGGCACTACGCTTCAAATTCTCGTTCAAATCATACATCTCATATCTACCTCCTTTTAAAAATTTTAACATTCTGAATAATCGGGCGAAAGTATTAGTTTTCTATTTTGTTCGAGATTGGGGAGGTTATTTCTATTTTTCCTTCATTCCGTTTGGCAAAGAGCAGAAAAAGGACTCCGAAAACCACAAAGATCAAAGCATTCAGGCTCATCGCATGACCAAAACCGACAGCTACATCCCCCGCTGCCTGCACGATGGATCCCGTGACGAGCGGAGAAATGATCCCCGCTAACGTAACCAGGCTGGACATCACCCCGACAAGCAGACCTGTTCTAGCGGGCATCAGACTGCTGACGATGACGGATGAAGCCGTACCTACGGAAAAAGCAAAACCTTTTCCTAAGCAAAGTGCGATCAGGACAAGTGCAGTCGATTGTACCCAAGTGACCGAGTAAAAGAACAGTCCACCGAGAATGATGGATACGCCGCCTACCCATACGTAGGATTTGCGATAAGAGCGATGCTTTTTGTACAACCGGTCCCCAATCGAAGAAATGAGAATGGTCATGAGTCCCGCAACCAGCCCCGTCCCTGCAATCGAGTAGGCCATTTGCTGGTTCGTGAGGTGGATGGCTTTCACCAGATAGACAGGCTCCCAAACGGCTGCAAAAGTGGTGCCCCAGATTTGTCCGAAGTAAATCAAAAAGCAAAAAATGTAGGTGGAGGAGAGCATGACCTTGGATATTTCTGACCACTTCGCTTTTGGTGCTTCTACGCTGACTGGCGAAGAAGCAACCACCGCAATCGCGGGCTTTTCTTTCCCCATCCAGATCCAGACAAGAAACCAGATGAGGCTGAGCGCCCCCATGAATGCCCAGGCAAAGCGCCAACCGTTCTGATCGATCATGGCAACCAGTAATGGCGCGGACGCAACCGCTCCCACAAAAGCACCAAAATTGACAGTGGAATAAACGAGGCCGCGTTTTTCTTCAGGAAACCATTTGTTTAGATGACTGACAACTGTCGCCCAAAACGGACCTTCCCCTATGCCGAGCAGGACACGCGCCAGGACGAGCATCGGCAAACTGGCGATCGCATAAGCTCCAAACTGTACCACAGTCCAGGAAATCGCCATGATCGCCAGCAGCTTTTTCGTTCCGATCCGATCCGAGAGTGCCGCACCCAGGATCCCTGCGATGGAAAAAAACCAGAAAAAGCTGCTTCCTACCAGCCCCCACTCCTTCTGTGAAAGTCCAAATTCATCCATGATCGGTACCGCTGAATACCCCGCAATCGTCTTGTCTGCGTAGTTGATCATGTACAAAACAAACAGCAATACCAATGTCACCCTAGCCATTTTGCCCATCACTCCATTTCGCACTGCCCGATTCTTTTTTGATTCGTATTCTGCCCATGCTTCCTACCACTTCGATTTTCGTTCCGTACGGCTCACTCAAAGCCTGCAGGCGCTCAACGATGGCAGGAGATGTACTTTGCCTCGGCCACCCCATGCGATGAATCGGCAAATCATAGCCCAATTCGATCGGGTGCAGCTCGATTTCTAGTAGCTCACCATCCTGCATTTTCCAGATCGGGACGACAGCTTCCCATACTTCCCGATGAACACACAGTCCTCTCGTGTAATTCGCGCTCATCGCCTCTAAGGCATCCGCTACGTTGTGTTCGTGAGTAAGTCCGTACTGTTCATAGAAATCCGCGGGCTGACTGGTAACAGCCTCCGTCTGGAAAATAAAATCGCCCAGGCTGTAGAAAATGGGGCGGTTCTTGTAAATTTCGATCCCTCTTAGCAGATGCGGGCCATGACCAACAACAGCGTGTGCACCTGCATCGATGCAGGCACGGGCAAACGTTTCCAAAAACTCTGCCGGTGCTTCCTTCTGCTCCCCTTTCATCTCATGGGCATGGATGCTGATAACGACGTAATCCGCCCTTCGCTTCGCTTCCTCAATCGTTTTAATGATTCTCTGCATATCGCGTGGGTGCGGCTCTGTTTTGGTTCCTTCCTGCTCTCCCATCTTGAAAAGCGAGTTCCCAAACAGAAAAACATCCTGTCCCGGTGAATTCATGAATCCTTCCTCGATCAATACTTTGCTGAAGGCATTTATATCCACAGAATCCGCAATTGACTTTAATTGCTCCAGCTTTTCTTTTGAGAGATGGTGCGTCATGATGTAGCGCATCGGATTGATTCCCGGTCTGCCGATACTGTCTCTACGCTGTTCGCCTGCCGCCCACCATGGATGGAAGGTGGAGGTAGCTGCAATCAATGCGACGCGGGCAGAATCGCATTCCAAGTACCTTGGCGCACCCGCTTCTGCCAAATTCTTACCTGCGCCCGCGTGAACGAAACCGTATTCATTTAGATGCTGTTCGGTCGCCTCCAGTCCCCCGTACAAATAATCGAGAG
This sequence comes from Brevibacillus centrosporus, assembly GCF_046622605.1. NCBI lineage: Bacteria > Bacillati > Bacillota > Bacilli > Caryophanales > Paenibacillaceae > Brevibacillus > Brevibacillus centrosporus. The sequence goes on from NZ_CP176856.1 coordinate 3,287,450, forward strand.
TATGGTTGTTCGCCCAGCCGATCATGTTGAAGCCGTACTCTTTCATGACCTGCAGGACAGCCGGAGGAGACATTGCCCACGTTCCCCCGCTCTGCGCGCTCGGATATCCTTTGCTGTCATGTACCGTCGTTTCTAGGTTGGCTAGGCGAACATCTGCCCGGTGAAGCAGAGCAGCTACCTCTTCGAAGGCCTCGTCTTTATGAAGTAGGCGTGTAATAAAGCTGTCGCCTGTTGCTGCAAACGTGACTGGTTTGGTCATCGTTCTCATCCCTCCCTCTCAAATCGTAAATTCATCCTCATCGCCAATGAACGAGTATAGCTGTGAACTGATTTCGTCGTAGTGCTGCAGCCGTTTCTGGACATTCTTTGCGTCGTAGACCATCACTCCTTTGATCAGCACATTTAACAAGGAAAACAAAACAGGCATGCCACTGGTTGCTGCAGGCTGGGGAGTCGTAACCTTCAAAAGCAGATCCGCCATTTGGCTTATCGGTGACAGCTCTCCTTCCGTGATCGCGAGTACTTTGGCCCCCAGTGCTTTGGCGGATTGGACGAGCGCCACCGTTTCAGCCGGGTGTCGGGGAAAGGAAAGCGCAATCACGAGCCATTCCTGGTCTCGTTCCGTAAGAAAGTAGTCCGCGTTATCCACCGCGCCCGTATACAAATGGGTGTTTCCCTTGATGGCGTTGAGAGTTGAGAAAAGCCATTTGGCAGGAATATGGCACCAGCGAAAGCCTACAACGACAATTCGGTTTGCCGAAATAATCTGACGTGCGGCTTGGTCAAGCAGACCATAATCAAGCTGCTGAAGACCTTGCTGCAAATAAGCGATGTCCGTTTCCATTACCTGCTGGGCGTAATTGTCCTTCGTCCGTATTTCTTCTGAGTCGCGGTACTTTTGAATGGGGCCCTTGCGCGGATCTGCAATCAGCAGCGCCTTTTTAATCTCATCCTGCAATTGGGTATAGCCCGTGTAGCCCAAGGCGTAGCAAAAGCGAATGACCGTCGCTTCGCTCATGTTTGTCAGATCGGCAATTTTTTTGGCGGTATGGATTGCGATCAGGTTGGGCTTTTCGATGACGAATTTGGAAATGATTTTTTGACTGGCTGTGAGATTTCCATACTGCTTTCGAATCCGTTCTTTTACATGCTCATCCATCTGCGGCACTCCTTTTGAAGACTAATCGGAAGTTAATTTTGTGAATATTATATCTTCTGCAATAATTCACTACAATACTTCCAGAAAAATGTAGTTTACGCTTCATTTTGAGGCAAATATACCCTGTACCGTTATCGCCACTTATTTCACGATGGAACAAAAAAACGCCTCCCCACATGGAAAGATGCCGTTGGGAAAGCGATATTCGTTCGAAAGATAGGGAGCCAGGCTGCGCTGATTTTTATGGAATCTTCATAGACTGGCACTGTTTCGTGAACGAGGGCAGTGGATAGATTCTCAGACAGACTTCATGAGAAAAGAGGCTCAGTTGCTGCCGTCTCTTTCTACCATCCTCACGCCTAATAATGCTCCAGATCAGCTGACAATACATACCCGTCTATCGGAGAAATGTAATACTTTTCGCCATCGCAATCGAACTGATAAAAAACCGCAAACTCCCCATGCGCGTCTTCCAAGGTTTGATTGCCTACAAAATTGACTGATTGGAACGGCTTTTCTGCATACGGGTAATTTTTCAGGTAGGTTTCTGCTTCCTGGATCGTCAACTGAAATCCCCCCTTTGGCGTCTCCTCCCTCCGCTTTTCATCCAGCAGCCAGTTCCCACCGCTTTTTTGAAGCGTGCTGATCTCATAGTATCCGCTGTTTAATTCATTGGCGAACCACATCGTCTTCACTACGATGCGATCCTTTGTTTGCTCCAGGATGGTTGTGCGAGCTCTTAGCGTCCCAGGCTCATAGTGAAAGAGAAACAATCGCGTCATGCCAATCCCGCCATCGTAGTATTGCTCCAGTTGTTCCTGATCGATGAAGCGGTTTGTCATGTAGCGTTGCAGATCTTCCCGGAACTCCTCGAAGGGCAAATTCTGATTCAAAGCCTCTTCTTGCCTGCTAAAATAGTAGCGAGAAATTTCATCTAGGCGGTTCACGACCCACTCTTTGCTCATTTTTTCCCCTGCAGGTCCTGGCTGCTTTCCAGCCGCAGGCTCTGGATCCTTTTGCTTCGTATCCATTTCGATTGGCAATTTCATCTCCTCCGTGGGAGCACCAGCTCCTTCTGAGCAGCCTGCACTTACGAGAGCAAAGAGAAGAATGAAAAAGGCAGCAGCATGTCTCATAATTCCTCCAACAATTCCCTGGTTTCTGTAAATTTCACATCGTTTGAATGAAACAACTCTTGCAATGATTTACGTAATCCTGTTATAAGTGGTATGTAAAACGACTCCCGAAAAGAGAGGAATTCGCATGAAAACGAGACTTTGGAAGCTGATTCTTTCCTTGTCCATTTGTACGAGTGGTATGGTCGGTCTATCTGCTGAGGTATCGGCCTCGACAGCTCCCCCTGCCACTACGATTCTACTAGATGGTTATCCACTCGCTTTTCCGACACCGCCTGTCATTGAAAAAGGTACGACAATGGTACCCTTTCGAGCCATCTCCGAAGCGATGGGCATCGATGTGCAATGGGACAAAGCGACGCAATCCATTACGGCGATTCAAAAAAGCGGGCAGGAGCGTAAAACGGTCAAAATGACTTTGAATAACCAGCAGATTTCGGTCAATGACCATCCCTATACTCTTGCTGTGGCTCCTTTTCAGATGAAAGGCAGTACCCTCATCCCGCTGCGGTTTTTCAGTGAGCAGTTCGGAGCACAAGTGAGCTGGAATGAGTCGACGAAGACGGTTTCCATTACTTCCCCAGCACGTGACCTCTACAGTCTGGCATTCTATGCGATTTCTTCCTTTGCCCAAAAGGACTTGATTTCCCATTTTGACTCTGTTGCATTTGGCTGGAGCCGGATCGACAAAGACGGCAGCCTGACTCTTGTAGGCAACGATTTTTACTGGCCAAAGGCAGCAGGTGCAACCACCCCGGAAATGATTATCGATGAAGCGAAATCTGGCGGAACCTCTCCCTATCTCATGGTCTTTGCAGGGGATGCCAACAACGAATTGACTACCTTGCTCTCGGACAGCAGCTTGCGGGATAAGGCCATCGCCAACATCCTCACTATTGTACAGGAAAAAGGACTCGAAGGGATTGTCCTTGATTTTGAAGGTCTGGGAATGAATGGACAGGGAGCAGAAATCAAGCAGGACTACAACGAGTTCGTCCAGCTCCTCTCTGCACAAACGAAAAATCTTGGAGTCAAGCTGACACTGGTGCTCCATCCGCTCAACGGAGCTTATCAGGGCTATGACTATGCCACCCTCGGCAGTCTCGCTGATGATCTCGTCATCATGGCCTACGCGTATGAAAACGAAAAAGGTCCCGAGCCGATGAACCAGGTCGATCAAGCCATTAAGCTGGCACTCGCCCAAGTGTCGAAGGAAAAGCTAATCCTGGGAATCTCTATGGGCAGCGAAAACGAGCAGTCTGTCAATCAAAAGATCGGCCTTGCCAAACGCTACAGCCTGAAGGGCTTTGCTTTGTGGAGGCTAGGCTTGATCAGTCAGCCTGCGATGGCGAATATGCAGGAAGCTGTTCATCTCCAGTAATGTACGTATAAAGGAAAAGCCGATTCCCCTGACACCAATAGGGGTATCGGCTTTCGTATTTTAAAAATAGTTCATGCTCATTGCCTCACGAATCTCTTGCATGGTCTCTTTGGCTACCTGCCGTGCTTTTTCCGTACCCGACATCAGCATTTCATCGACCTTTTTCGGATCGTTTTTGTACAAGCTTCTGCGTTCTCTCATGGGTTCGAGTAAATCATTGACGCTTTGCGAAATGCTTCGTTTGCATTCCATACATCCGATTTGGCCCTTTTTACAGCTTTCATAAATCTCATCTGAGCCGTCTTTACGAAATACTTGATGATAAGCGTAGACGGGACAAATTTCTGGATGACCGGGATCCGTTTTGTGGATGCGTGCAGGATCCGTCGTCGCTTTTTTGATCTTTTCACTCACCTCTTCCCGAGTGGAATCCAAATAGATGGCATTTCCAAGGCTTTTGCTCATTTTGTGATTGCCATCTAATCCGACAAGTCGTGGAACATCCCCTACGAGCGGTTTGGGCTCCACTAAAACAGGCTTATACAATTGGTTAAATCGCCGGACAATTTTCCGTGTTTGCTCGATATGAGGCACCTGATCTTCTCCTACGGGAACTAATGTCGCCTTGCAGAAGGTGATATCTGCCGCCTGGCTGACGGGGTATCCTAGGAAACCGTAATACATCTCTTGATAGCCGCGCTCCGTGGCTTCCGCTTTGATAGTAGGATTATGACGCAAGGAATTAACAGTCACAAACATGGAAAAGTATATGGTTAACTCCGCAATCTCCGGGATCAAGGACTGAATAAAAATCGTGGCTTGATCAGGGTCGATGCCTGCTGACAAATAGTCCAAGGCCACCTGCCGCAAGTTTTCTTGAATCAAGTCTGGTTGTTCAAAATGAGTCGTTAGGGCCTGGACGTCAGCAAGCAGCAAGTACGTTTCGTATTGGGTTTGCAGCTCGACTCGGTTCTTCAAGCTGCCAACGTAATGCCCAAGGTGAAGCTTTCCCGTAATCCGATCCCCTGTTAAAATCCGCTCTTTCATTTCTGATCCTCCTCAGCATTTTGCTTGTGTCATGTAAACGAGAGATCCACCAGCCATCATCCATGGGCATCACCCCTTTCAAGGAAAATAAGAAAACCTTTATCGTGGTCTGTTCAAAGAGGAGCGACCGCGTTTAAGCGGAAAGTTTTACCGAAGGAATGCCAGAAGCGGACGCTGAGGCACTTCGTCATGCGCTCCGGAATTCATAAACGTAAACGCTTATAAATTCCTATACGATAAAAAAACCCCGCCCAATAAAGGACGAGGTTATCGTGGTACCACCTTTTTAATCGCAAAAAGCGATTCACTCTAAAGTACGGTAAGATGTCAGAAGTCAACCTTACGATACTCCTCTCTTGATAGCGGGGAGAGAATCCCGGCAACGCCTACTTAAATTTCAGCGGAGCGATTCAGAAGCCCATTCGGTATCAGGTGAGGATCGGTTCGCAGCAACCACCGACTCTCTGTGCCTCATTCTCTGATACGTACTTGCTCTTCCTCAACATCGTTTATCCGTTCCTATATGGTTGTGTAGACATAATAAACGAAAATCTTCCGTATATCAAATGAATTTTAAAAATCAAACCGAAAATCGTCATCTGTCAATGGCTCAACGTGAAGACTGCGAACGTAGCCATTCCCCTTCTTGGAAAAGAAGTCATGCTGCTTGGTATGCGTGCTGATCCCGTTTAACACGATTGGATTGACATCCTCTTCCGGGAAGAGTGGATCGAGTCCGAGGTTCATCAATGCTTTGTTGGCGTTGTATCGTACGTAGGCATGGACATCCTGTGCCAGACCGATCGATGCGTACAGCTGAGCCGTATAGGCCTCTTCATTTTGATGCAGCTCAGCCAGCAGCTGATACAGCTCTTCTTTGCATGCCTTCTGCTCGTTGACAGTCAAACGCTGGTAAACCTCCTGCGCCAATACTCCCACATACAATCCGTGAATGCTCTCATCCCGCACGATCAGGTCGATGATTTCTCCGCTGCTCGTCATCTTGCCTTGCCCTGCGAGGTAGAGGGGATAAAAGAAGCCGCTGTAGAACAGGTAGCTTTCCAAAAAGACGGAAGCAACCATAGCCATGTACAAATCCTTTTGCGTATGGATTTCCTGATAGCGGCTGGAGATCATCTGCGCCTTCTTTTGCAGATGCGGGTTTTGCTCGACCCAGCTGAAAATCTCGTCGATCTCTTCAGTCGCGGCCAGCGTCGTAAAGATGCTGCTGTACGACTTGGCATGGATTTGCTCCATCATTCCCATGAAGGCGAGCACGGCTTTGCGTTGCAGTCCGTCCACATGCTCCATGATTTTCGGCATCCCGACTCCTCCCTGGACGGTATCCAGCAGAGTCAATCCTCCGAGTACTTTTTTATAGGTGTCACGCTCCGCATCCGATAGCTCCATCCAAGCCATTTTATCGTCGGAGAGTGGAATCTCATCATCGGTCCAGAACTGCATGATGTTTTGGTTCCAAAACGTCATGGTGAAATCATCGTCGGGCCTGTTCCAATTGACAGCTTTCATGTAGGCGTTCCTCTTCTCTATTTCGTTGTTCCTAGCAATCTAGCAGACAGCGCATGGCGCAATCCCCAAACCCTCTGACATCCTCCAAATAATCGTAGCCAGGAGGAGATCCGAAGCTGTTAAACATCCGCACAGCTACGAATTCGTGCTCAGGTATGACCAGCAGCGTAACGCCTGTATAACCTAGTATTTGATAAGATCCCCTCGGCACTCGCTCCCCGATCTCGGTCATATTCGCAGGCAGGTCCTTCACAAACCATAGAAAGCCGTTCTGTGGCAAGTCCTTGTCCTGCAGCGGAGGGCTTTGCACCGTTGTCGCCAGATCGATTACTTCCCTGGGGACGAACTGTTTGCCGTCCACAAAGCCTTTTCTCAGGTGAAAATAGCCCCAATACGCCAGCTCGCGTGCGGATACGTAGAGATTCATCTTGTCACCCTCGGTGCTTGTGCTCGTGTACCAGCTGGTGTCATCTGGCTTGCGGATGACCTCAACCATTTTCGGATCCATCTGGGCGCGCCAGCCTGTCTCCACAAATCCGAGCGGCTGGAAGACTTGCTCCTGAACGATTTGGGCGATCGTTTTGCCTGTCGTTCTTTTGACGATCTGTGCCAGCATATCAATGCCAACCCCGCGATACGCCCAACTGCTTCCAGCAGGAAATTCTCGTACGATCTCCCCCGTATACGTTCCGTGCAAGCCGTGTGTATGCGTCAGCAGATGGCGAATGGTGGTCCCTGTCATCCGCTCCTCGTCCAAATGCGGCAAGTATTTCCGCACCAGATCGTCGATGGAAGCGATGGCTCCACAGGTCACCGCATAAGCAACTGCATAGCCAATATAGCTCTTCCTCACAGAAGCTGCGTGGAACTGTGTATCTGCTTGAACTTCTCGTGCTGCCTGTTCCAGGGACTGCTTGCCCCAGTATGTTTCCATCACGATCTCGTCATGGTGAATGACCATCAGAGCCGCACCTGAGCCTGTTACTTGCTCAAATGTACGCTCCACATGCGATACAAGCGGATTGAACTGCTTCTTCAGCGTTTGCCTCAGCTCCACGGTCTCGGCCTCCTTGTTTACACTGCGCAGCTAATGCACTCTTCCACTGTCAAATGCTTGGTCCGCGTATAGTAGAGCGACTTCAGACCTTTCTTGGCGGCGTAAATGTAGTAGCGTGCCAGCTCTCGCGTAGATACATTACTGTTCACGTGCAAAACAGTAGAAATTCCTTGGTCTACATGCTCTTGGATCTCCGCGATCAGGTCAATTACCTTGAATTGATCGATGACATACGCTGATTTATAGAAAAAGTAATTCTCCTGCGACAGGTACGGCATCGGATAGTACGTTGTCGAGTTTGCGTACGTTCTCGTTTCGATATGCTCCACGATCGGCATGACACTCGATGTCGCATTCTGAATGTACGAGATGCTTTGAGTAGGTGCAATCGCCAGTCGGTAAGCATGATACAAGCCATAGGTCTGGACCTTTTCTTTCAGCTGTACCCAATCCTCAGCTGTCGGTATATACATGTCCGCGAACAGCTGCTTGACCTTTTCCGTCCGAGGGCGATAATCCGTCTCTTCATATTTCGCGAAGTACGTCCCTTTGGCATATTCAGACTGCTCAAAACCGAGGAAGGTCGTTTTTCGCTCTTTGGCAATCTCCATGCTCATTTCAAGGGAGTAAAAGTTCATCATCATGAAGAACGTGCGGGCAAAATCTTTCGCTTCCTCGCTCTCGTACGCGATCTTGTTTTTTGCCAAATACCCGTGCAAATTCATGGCACCCAAACCGACGGAGTGCAATTCACGGTTTGCCTTTTGGACACCTGGTGCGTTCTCGACAGCAGTCATGTCACTTACAGAGGTGATGGCTTCAATGCCCTCATGGACCGACTCGCGAATCTTCTTTTGCTCCATTACGTTCACGATGTTCAGGGATGCCAGATTGCAGCTGATGTCCCGACGGATGATGTCCATTTCACCATAGTTGTTGATGGTCGAGGTATCCTGGAGCTGGAAGATTTCCGTGCACAGGTTGGACATTTTGACCGAGCCTATGTCTTTCAGCGCGTGATTTTTGTTGGCGTTGGTCTTGTTCATGATGTACGGGTAGCCGGACTCCAGCTGAATCATGGCGATCTTGGTCAGCATATCCCGTGCACTCATGATCGTCTTTTTCTTGATGTTGTCGTTTGCGAGCAGCTCTTCGTACATTTCGTCCATGTTCATGTCATCCAGATGCTGGCCGTATTCTTTATACACCGAGTAAGGAGCGAAAATGGTCAACGGCTTGTTCTCTTCCGCCAGCTTGTAGAACATGTTTGGAACAATCAGCCCGATCGAGAGCGTTTTGATCCGTGATTTTTCATCCGCATTGATCTTTTTGCAATCGAGAAACTCGTTGATATCCCAGCCGAAGATGTTGTAATAAGCAGCTCCTGAGCCTTTGCGCTGGCCCATCTGATCTGCATAGGAGAAGGCGTCCTCCAACAGCTTCAGGACAGGCATAATTCCTTTGGCAGCACCTTCTACTCCTTTAATCGGCTCGCCGCGTCCGCGCAGCTTGGACAGGTTGACGGCCACTCCACCGCCGATTTTGGACAGCTGCATGCATGTACCCAATATGTAGTTGATCGAATTGAGGGAATCGTCCATTTCGAGCAAAAAGCAAGATACCATTTCGCCACGGCGACTTTTTCCTGCATTCAAAAACGTTGGTGTCGCAGGCTGCAAGCGTTGGTCCATCATCGAGACCGTCAGCCGCTTGGCACGGTCAAAGTCTCCTTGCGCCAGCGAGAGCGCGACAATCGCTACGCGGTCCGGATACTGTTCCAAATACATCGATTTATCGTCTGTTTTCAGCGCATAGTCTTTGTAAAACTTCGAGACAGCCATGTAAGAGGCGAATTGAAAGGACGCTTCCTTTGCCAAACGGAATACTTCCTCGACCTGCTCTTCCGTGTAACGTTCATAGACGTTTTCGTAGTAATCGTTTTGGATCAAATAATCCATCCGTTCGGCTACACTGTTAAAGGTCAATGTTTTGGCTTGTACTTCCTGCAGAAAGACTTCGACGGCTTCCCGATCCTTTTCCAGCTGATAAAAGCCATCCTCGCCCCGTTGCATCAGTTCGTTGTTCAGTTCAATATGCCGCAATGCTGGCCACCCCGTTCGTAAAATGTTCGACATCCCGGCCGGTACCGGATAATTCAAATTTGGAAATCACAGGAACCCCGTATTGATGGGAAATGGTATCGGCGCTCTTTGCGAAGCTCGCGCCCCAATTGCGATTGCCGCTTGCCGATACGCCCTTCATGTAACGATGGTTCCTGCTGAGGAACGATGCCACCTTTTCAGGGACTTGTCCAAAGCCAGTCGTATACGTGACGAGAACAAACGGTTCCTCGATCACCATCTCGGAGTCAATCTCTATACTTGGCAAAGCCAGCTTTCCTACAAATCTACGAACGTTTCCCGTTTTGGAATCGTACGCGATGAGCATACGCCCTCATCCTTTCCTCTATGTAGCGCGATCCTATCTACCTGTCAGGAAAATAAAAACGCATTCGACGGGTAGAGATAGTCGAATGCGCAATCATCCACTGATAATCGACTCGTCAAAACGAATCGAGCGCTCGAACACTTCCCCTATCTCCCGTAGGTTTACTCGTGTTTAACGGGTAGGCAGGTCTCCTGGCTATAGGATCATCGCTTCATTTCGCCTTCCCAATCACGTCGACCAGTGGCGTAGCCTATACAAATGAGCTCTCCTCTTACAGTGGCGGGACCGCGTCGGATTCTCACCGACTTCCCTATTAAGTCTGCCGATATTTCGTAGCAAGACACCTATCCGCATCAATATGTAGTTGGTAAAACTTACTTTACATCAATATATCGTGTCAGTCAAGAGAGAGGAGCGAGTTTTCCCCCTGCGAGAAGCAAAAGGTTCACAAAAGCTTGATAGATCTACTATTTGTCAGATCTTGTAGAATCAGGAAAAAAGAGAACCGCCCGCAAGCATGCGGACGGTACGCATTTCTATCATCATTTCTGCCTCGCTTGGAAAGAAACGGAACACCGCGAGCCTATTGCAAAGAGACCACCTTTGTAATTTGCGGCAGCTCCTCGATCGCGCGAACGACCGCTGGTGTGATTTCTTCATCTGTCACGGATACGAGCAACGCATTTTTTCCTTTTTGCTCCCGTGAGACGTTCAGCTTGGAAATATTGATTTCGTGTTCGGCTAATTTCCGAGAGACATCGTAAATAACTCCCGGGTAATCAACGTGGTGGACCAGCAAGCCATGGGAACCTGCCGGGATACGGCATGCACAGTAGTTAATCTCACTGATGTACACTTCTCGCCAATCTTGGGCGAACGTGTACTTGTTCCCGCCGGCACGCAGAATCGCCAAATGGTTGGCATATTCACCAGAGCTGTGCTGGACAGGCAAGGAAACGCCAAAACCATCCAGCAGCTGCTTTGCGATTTCGTCTTTGTTTTCATGCGCTAAAATGCTCAAAGAGCCTCCTGCCAGATTTGGTTCAATCCGCTGCAGAAGTCGAGCGAGCTCACGAAGCCCAGCAAATTCGGTCATGATCAACCCTACTCTCCCAAAAATGGTTCACGCGCTCAAGGAAGAATCCATTCTTCCGGTTCTTTCAAAATGGAGGAATGATTTTCAGAACGGTACCAGGCCGTGTACGGCTTCCCATCTTTCGTATAATCAATCTTGTAGATGGTATTCCCTTTTCCGCCTCGTTCAAAAGGGCTCTCATCAGCAGGAACAGCGGTCACACCATGCGCTACAACGACCCCGCCTTTTTCAGCAATGACCTTCTTGATGGTCGCCATATGCTCGTTTCCTGTTGATGCCATGCCCCAATATGCCAGGAATCCTAGCAGAAGTGCTCCTGCTACAAAGGATACAATAATGACTTTCGACTTTTTCGTTGGATCCACCGCGTTACCCCCGTCTGTCTCGGTTCTTCTATTTATCCATCAAGGTGACTTTATCAATCGTACCGCCACCCAAGCAGTATTCTCCGTCGTAAAAGACGACAGCCTGTCCTGGAGTGACTGCCTTTTGCGGTTTGTCAAATACGACCTCCACTGTGCTGCCTTCCCGAATATGAACGGTGACCCCTTGATCAGGCTGGCGGTAGCGGAATTTTGCCGTACATGTAAATGTCGAAGCAGGCTGCTTGTCACTGACCCAGCTTACGTCTGTCGCGATCAGGCTGGTCGAGTACAAGCGCGGATGATCAGAGCCTTCTCCTACGATCAACGCATTTCGTGCCAGATCTTTATCTACCACGAACCATGGTTGACCGCTCGTTCCATGACCACCGCCGATGCCTAGTCCCTGACGCTGGCCGAGTGTGTAATACATCAATCCGTCGTGATGACCAATTACAGTCCCATCCACCGTCTCGATGTTACCTGGCTTGGCTGGCAGATAGTTCTGCAAAAACTCGCGGAAATTCCGTTCTCCGATAAAGCAGATTCCCGTGCTGTCCTTTTTCTTGGCCGTCGCAAGTCCCGCTTGCTCCGCGATTTCACGGACCTGCGCTTTCGGCAGATGCCCGATCGGGAACATCGTTTTGGACAATTGCTCTTGGCCGAGCACGTTCAGGAAATAGGTCTGATCCTTGTTCGAATCAACACCGCGGATGAGCTTGAATTCCCCATCTACTTCCTTTACTTGCGCATAGTGACCCGTCGCGATGTAATCCGCCCCCAGATCCATGACTTTGGCTAAAAGCTCGCCAAACTTGATTTCCCGGTTGCACATGACATCCGGGTTTGGTGTGCGCCCACGTTTATATTCATCCAAAAAATACTGGAATACTTTATCCATGTATTCTTTTTCAAAATTGACAGTGTAGTATGGAATACCGATTTGTTCACAGACGCGACGAACGTCCTGGAAGTCGTCTTCCGCCGTGCAATGGCCGAATTCATCGGTATCATCCCAGTTTTTCATGAAGATGCCGATGACGTCATATCCCTGTTGTTTGAGCAGGTGAGCCGTCACGGAGGAGTCGACCCCGCCGGACATGCCGACAACGACGCGTGTGTCTTCTGGTCGTTTCATAGTCTTTCTCCTCTATTCTCAATTTGTTCCTCTAACAGATTACCACGTTTCGCAAAACAAATCATGTATTGTTACACTTCGTAGAAAAAACGCCTGTCGCACGGAAGGCAACAGGCGCATTTACTACTTTAGCTTTGAGAAATCTCGTCTTTGATCTCAGCACGATAACCTTCGATACTTTCTGCCCGACGCTCGTTTTTCGCTTCAATGTTTGCTTTTTCCTCTGCCGAGATCTCTCCTGCATTCGCAGCTACGTAGTCTTGTGACTCACGAATACGTTCCTCCGTGTTTTGCAGCATCTCCTGCAGCTTTTCTGCGTTGTCTGAACGATCATCTGGTTTTGCCATGAATAAGCTCTCCTTTGCAGCGTGGTATCTTGGTGATTGCACCTATCCCATTGTGCGCCATTTCTGGAGTAATTATGCTTCTATGCCTGTGTGGCAATCGCACCTCTGTCTCTCGTTTTTCCTACCTTGCGAAGAAGTCCGTGCTATAATGCGAGTAACAGATTACATAGCAAAGAGGTTTTTACATATGGCATCACTGGATCTGCTTGAACGCATGCTGCTCAAAATCATCTCGGAGACTGAAACCGTCAGGCTAAAGCGCCAGCGGATTCATGCCCACAAGCAAACCGATACAGAAGAGGAGCAGCGGCTGCGAATCGGACTGCTCCTGCGCAGGCTAGACAAGCTCCCCGAGGAAAAACGCCGGGAGGTACTTGACCTGTTACAATGGTTTAACTGGTAGGGCAGCGAATCAACGGACGCTTGCACCAAGCGCCCAGTGACCGTTCGTCCGCACCATGCTTTTCACGTCTACGATCGCGTCTTGGTTTAACGGTCCGTAAATATGGGGGTACAATAGACCATCCTTAGCCTGCTCATATTTTACTGGCGAGGAGGACTTGGCTTCATCGACGACGAGCACCAGCAGCTCTCCTTCATAGGTCGCATAGACGCGGTCAGCTACCTTTGCGAGCAGATCGTCCCCTTTTGTAGCATGGATAAAGCCTTCCTGTTCATAGTCGCGCGGAAGGTAATGATCCCGTCCCTCCCACTGTTCCCAATAGCTTTTCGGTACCAGGCAATAAATCATTGTCATGTCTGTATCTTCTCCGTTTCCTTTTTGTCTCTATTAGCGGCGCAGATGCTTGTCAATATGACGAATCGCCTTGTCGTAAAACATGGTATCGATTCGCCCCTGATCCCGCCTCCATTGGATGAAGTTTCTCAAGGAATGCAAATCCACCCAGGCGTCCTTTGACTGTGGATTGTTTTCCGGGACATCTCCGGTGATTTCCCCATCATGAACCAGCTTGGCCATCTCATTTGGATGGTATCCGATTTGATATGCTATATGATGCAATGCGATTTTCATGGAACCTCCTGACTGCTAGCATGGTTTCTCTTATTGTGCCAGTCTTTTTTCCTTATGCCAAGACTTCCTCATGGAAATATGCAAGTTTAGGATGAACCTTATCCAACATTTCGGAGGTTTCCATAAATGATCAAAAGGCATGACAAGGGCCAGCCACGAAAGCCCCTCAGGAAGCGGCCTGCTCTCTGAATCATCTTCTTCCTGATCGCTTTCGTTTATGTGAACAACAGCTCGCTTTTTGCAAAGCCATCTACACGCAAGCCTTTTCTCCTCGCCCACCGGGGCATGGCGCAGACCTTCCACATGGAGGGCATCACGAACGATACCTGTACCGCTGAAAGGATCTATCCTCCTGAGCATCCTTATCTGGAGAATACTATCGCCTCCATGCAAGCCGCCTTTGATCGTGGGGCAGATGTAGTAGAATTGGACATACAGCCGACCAAGGATGGACAATTTGCCGTCTTTCACGATTGGACTCTCGGTTGTCGCACAAATGGCGAAGGAGTTACCCGCGACTTCTCGCTGGCCCACCTGCAAAAGCCGGATATCGGGTAGAACTATACAGCGGATAAGGGAGCTTTACTTTAAAAAGCTGCCTGCGGTCAGACGCAGCTGCATATCCCAGATAAAATTGCTTCTTGGCTCTGGGGGTGGCCTACCCGTTTTATGGAAAGAATGGACAAGCAAGATACACGAGTCATTCTCGTAGCGGGTAGCGGCGATTTGTCCAGCGGCTTTGATACGCTTGATGACCTCAAGCGGGTTCCAGAAGGTTTCTCTGGGGGGATCTGGACAAATCGCATCGATCGGATCTTTGCCGCATATACAAAAATGAAGAATCGCGTTGTAAAAAATGAAACGAATGCCCGATATATTCGTATATCCTAATATCGACACCATAAGGAGTGATGGGAAATGCTGAAAAAACTGTTGAAAAGCTTAATGGGGAATCACTCATCCTCTCACAGTTATCGCAAATATAGCAGCAGTGACCACAAGTATCGCAAAGGATACGGCCATCCCCCTGGACAAGGCTCCGGACACGGGCATTCTTATTACGGAAGCTCTCATTACAAAAGAAAGCATTCCAGCCGCAGCTTTTTCAGCAGCTAAAGCGAATGCGCCCCTCCCCTCTTGGCTGGCAGGAAGACTGTTCATTTCGAACAAATCTTCTGCTTGCGGCAGAGGGGTTTTTCGTTATTTACGCAAAAAAGCGACGCCCCCTTCCCTAATTAGACTGCTGGGGAAGCGAGCGCCGCTGATTGGATTAATACATTTGTTGAACTTTTTTGACGATAGGTTGTACAAAACGGATGACAGTCAGGGAAGCTACAACGGCTAATCCACCCGCCAGCAAGAACGCAGAGGTAAAGGAGCCAGATGTATCTACCAAATAGCCGGTCAGAGTCGGACCGATAATCCCTGCAGTGTTCGCCAGGAAGTGCATGAATCCACCAACAGATCCCACGTTGTTTTGATCGACAACGTCCTGAACAATCGCCCAGTAGATCGCACCTGTCAGGTACAGGAAGAAAACGGACAGCGCTACCAGCGTAACCGCGCCTGCTGTCGTTGTTACGAGTCCTGCAAAGCCAATGCAAACTGCGGAGATAAACAGGCATGTTACCAGAACCACTTTTCTCGAGAAGAGCATGCCTTTGTTAACAAATTTTTTGCGAACGTAATCGGAGACAAAGCCGCCTGCTGCAAGGCCAATAAATCCTAATACCCACGGAATAACCGTAATGATACTCATATCTTTTACACTGACACCGTGCGCTTTAACCAGATAGCTAGGGAACCAGGTCAGGAAGAAGAACAAGATGTAGTTGTAGGCAAAGAACGCAAATGCTGTGAACAAGACTGTTTTTTGTTTCAGATAGAAAGTAAGCGGAATTTTTTCGGTTGTTTCTGGCTTTGTTTGTGCCTTCGTGCTTTCCTTCTGGCTATTTGCTGGTCTTTCCTTGACAGATTTCCACCAGAACGCTGCCCATACCAAGCCGATGACCATAATGAGAAGAAACGAAACTTTCCAACTGTAAGCGATTGCGATAAAACCTACGATTGGACCGGAAATCGCACCACCCAAAGGAGTACCGCTGTTTGTCAGACCGATGACAGATGCACGTTGATCTGCCGGGAACCAGTTGTTGACCATCTTGTTGATCGTAGCAGAGAGAGGCCCTTCCCCCATCCCGAACAAAATGCGGATGACGATCAAGCTCACGAACCCGACTGCCAATGCAACGGCGCCACTGAAAAGCGACCAGACGATCATCGCGACGAACAACGTCAGCTTCGCTCCGTACTTATCGGAAGCGACACCACCTAGGAAGTTGAAAATAGCGTAACCGACCGAGAAGCTGGAAAAGATGATACCCATTTGAGTTGCCGTGAGCGTTAGATCATCTTGAATAAAAGGAGCGGCAATCGATAGCGCAGAGCGGTCGAGATAGTTGATCACGCCTGCCAAAAATAACATGATAATGACGGGAAGCTTGTCCTTTGAAAACACAGAATCTCCTCCTTTTTTTCTTACCGTGATGGAATGAATCCAAAAGAGCGCTCCATGGTGCTGCTCTGTGATCGCTTTCTGCAAACGGAGCAGGAAAACGCATACATTTTGTTTTTTAGAGAGTAAACCGGTTTAGTTTTGGAGTGAGAAAGCCCGGCTTCACCGAGAAAAATGGTGGAGCCTTCGCTTCCCCTCTCTACTGCAGAACTTTGGACCACTTGCTTATTTGACCGCACAGGAATCTCTCAAAATGATCGCTGGCGCAAATCGCTGGATAATCGGCAGTTCCTCTGGTCTTTCTTCTTTTCGAATTTGCTGCAGCAGCCGCTCCGCTGCACTCTTCGCCATTTCCTTCGTCGGCTGCGCGATCGTGGTGATGGATGGCGTATAGAAGCTAGCGAAGGATACTTCGTCGATTCCGATGACGGCAACGTCCTTCGGGATGTGCTTGTTGTTTTCTTTCATGAATTTCAAGACCTCGACGAGCACGATGTCATTTCCCGCCAGAATGGCTTGTGGGGGTACGGTCTGCTGAAACAGGTCCGCTAACGCGAGGGAGATTTGGCCGACATCCATCGTTTTGATGTAGGCCTCGTTTACCTCCATGCCGTGTGACCTAAGTGCGTCTCGATACCCTTGAATCCGTTCGACACGTGGTGAGATGTTGCGAATAATCGATGTCGTCACGATCGCGATTCGGCTGTATCCATTTCTCACAAACTCGTCGACAGCAAACCGGGCAGCTAGGTGATTATCCAGCATTACGGTATCGATGCCCAGATGCTCTATCGTCCGGTCCATGAAAACGATCGGAAACTCGTCGTCTTTCATCTGCTCATACAAGTCGAGGTTGCCGCCGGTCGGGAAAATGAGAATGCCATCCACTTGCTTGGCCCGCAGCATTTCAATGTATTTTCTTTCCTTCTCGGGCTCATCATCTGCATTACAAACGATGATCTGAAAATCGTGCTCGTGAAAGAAGTCTTCAATCGCGCGGATGATATAGGTTGAAAATGTATGCAAGATGTTTGCGACCACAACGCCGACGGTAAAGGTCGATTTCTGCTTCAAACTTCGGGCGACGCTGTTGGGCTGATAGTTCAGCTCTTTGATCGTCTCCTCGATTTTTTTCCGCGTTTTTTCGCTCATGTAGTCGTATCGCTTGTTGAGATACTGTGACACTGTGCTTTTCGACACATTCGCGTGTTTGGCAACATCTGCTATTGTGATATTTTTCATATTTCCATCCCATCTTTTGCTACTTACGCAACAGTTTCATTTTACTAAAACTAGCATAGCCTGGTCACGATCAAAATAAAACGTTTTAGTAAAACGATTTATTCCCTGTGTAGCAAAATTATAGCGTGGATGAAAACGCTTTACAATATTTTTTGAATATTTGATCCTGAAATGGTGCTATCCGCTTTCGCTCGGCGATTGGCACTTGCTTCTGATCTGCTCCGCCGCTTGTTTGGGCTGCTTGCTCCCCGTAATGGCTGAACCGACGATGACGGTGTGAACCGACTGCAGAAGGAACCGATCTATCGTCTGCTCGTTAATCCCGCCCGCCACGCTGATCTTCACATGGGCGAGAGGCTGTACAAGCTCAAACAATCGTTGATCAGCCTGATGGCCAGCGGACTGGTCGTCCAATCCGACATGCAGACAAAAATGGGAGCAGCCCGCTTCCGCCAGCTGGTTTACCCTGCTTAGATCCGTTATGCCCAATAGATCTACGATTGCTTGCTTTCCCAGCCTACCTGCCACCGCATGCACGTCACGTATCGTCGAGAGCGGCGCAAAGCCCATTACGGTTACAGCATCGGCACCAGCAAGCAATGCCTGCTCCGCTTCGTACCTGCCTGCGTCGCAAATTTTCATGTCTGCGACGAGGGGCAAAACCGGGAAAGCTTCTCGCACTTCTCGCACGATGGCCATCCCGTATTCTTTTATGACGCCCGTGCCGATCTCGACAAGGTCAACGGTATCCTGCAGTTGTTCAATCAAGCGAAAGCATTCTGACCATTCCAGTCGATCCAATGCTACTTGCAGTTTCATATCCTATCCATCCCCCCGTCTATGCGAGAGTGAAGCTATACACCAGAGTAGGCCATAAATCCGCCATCGACCGGAACCGTAACACCTGTCACAAAACCTGAATAGGTGTCATCCACCAGCCAGAGCAGAGTACCCAGCAAATCTTCCGGTTGACCAAAGCGCTTCATCGGCGTCCCCGTCAGTATTTTTTGTGATCGGGCCGTATAGTTCCCCTCTTCATCCAGCAGCAAACCGCGGTTTTGCGCCGTCAGGAAAAAGCCGGGTGCGATGGCATTGACACGCAGGCCCGTTTCGGCAAAGTGTACGGCCATCCACATGGTGAAGTTGTTGATCGCCGCCTTGGCTGCACTGTAGGCAGGAACCTTTGTCATCGGTGCATAGGCACTCATCGAGGAAATGTTCACAACCGTCGGTGCATCCGTCTGCAGCATCGCTGGTACGAAAAGCTGACTAGCCAGGAAGGACCCCGTGAAATTGCTGTTAAACACATGGGCAAATCCTTGTTCCTCCAAGTCAAAAAACGATTTTCCCGGGTTGTCCTCGCTGTGTACTTCTGAGTCCGTGATCGCAGAGGGATGATTGCCTCCCGCTCCGTTGATCAAAATGTTGATTTGACCAAACGCTGCAATGATTGTTTCTTTTGCCGTCTCCAATGACTCACGGCTCAGTACATCTGTTGCAATCGAGAGAGCTTCCCCGCCGTTTTCACGAATTTCATCCGCAATTTGCTGCCCTTTTTCCGCTGTGCGATTCAAGATGGCTACCTTTACCCCATGCCTAGCCAGCTCTTTCGCCATGCGAGAGCACAAGACACCGCTGCCTCCCGTGATGACTGCTACTCTGTCTTTCAGGTTCTCATGGATCGGGATCATCTGGATTGCCCTGCCTTTGCGTTTTCGTAAGCATCCCACAGACCAAGCAGGTACATGATCCCCAAAGCACGGTCATACAGTCCGTAACCTGGTCGGCACACCTCGCCCCAAATATGGCGTCCATGATCCGGACGGACATATCCGGTGTAATTTTGCTTGCTCAGGGCTTCCACAACACCTTTGACGTTAATGGAGCCGTCCTGTGTGTAATGGGATGTCTCGGCGAAATCGCCATTCTCGTAAATTTTCACATTTCGAATATGGGAGAATGGTGCGCGAGAAGCGTATTTTTCTGCGATTTCCACCATGTCATTCTCCGGGTTTGCCCCCATCGAGCCAGTGCACATGGTAATGCAGTTCGATGGAGAGACGGAAATCGCGAATAATCGCTCATAGCTTGCCGCTCCCGTAATAATCCGAGGCAATCCGAAAATCGACCATGGCGGATCATCCGGATGAATCGCCATTTTCACGCCGCATTCTTCGGCGACCGGTAAAATCTCTTTCAGGAAGATGCCGAGATTGTCCCAAAGCTTTTCTTCATCCACCTCTTTATAGGCTTCAAACAGCTCCGAGATGCGCGCCATCTTTTCGGGCTCCCAGCCTGGAAGTGTCAAATCGGATGCTTCCGAAACGGTACGAATTAGCTCTTGAGGATCCAGATGCTCGACTTTCGCCTTTTCATAAAACAGCGCAGTCGACCCGTCCTCGAGCGGGTGGAACATTTCGGTCCGAGTCCAGTCGAAAATTGGCATGAAGTTGTAGCAGATGACTTTTACGCCTGCTTCTGCCAGATTGCGGATGGTTTGCTTGTAGTTTTCGATGTACTTGGTCCGCTCTTCGTTCCCCAGCTTGATCGCTTCATGGACGTTTACACTCTCCACTACTTCGGCATGGAATCCGAAAGACTGGATGTAGCTCACTTCTTCTTGGATCTCTGCTTTTTCCCACACTTCTCCCACTGGCTTTTGGTGCAGAGCCCAGACGATGCCCTTCGTTCCGGGAATTTGCTTCACCTGGTCCAACGAAACCGTGTCATTGCCTCGTCCGTACCAACGAAACGTCATTTGCATACGATTCCCTCCTTATTCGGCGCTTTTGCGCATATAGCTTTGACTCAAGGAAACAACTGCCTCGAAGCCGCCCGTTCGATAGGCTTTGTTCAAATCGCTGCCAATCCCGACCGCAACTGCCCCTGCCTCGAGCCAATCCTTCATATTCTCTAAATGGATACCGCCTGTTGGCATAATGCGAACGTGAGGAAGCGGACCGTTGACAGAGCGGATAAAGGAAGCGTCGAAATTGTTTGCCGGAAACAGCTTCAGCACGTCGCAGCCAGCTTCCAGTGCTTGTACCATCTCTTTGATGGTCATGCACCCTGGCAAGTACGGGATCCCGTACCGATTGCACACCGTCGCGATCTCTCTCTCAAAATGGGGACTGACAATGAATTTGGCTCCCGACAGCATCGCATGTCTCGCAGTTTCTGCATCCAAAACCGTACCGGCCCCCAAAAGGGCGTTCGACTGCTCCAGTGCCTGAAAAACAGCTGCTACATTCGGGGTCGTATAGGTGACTTCAATTGCCTGAATCCCGCCTTCAATTGCACCTTTTGACAGCTGGATCGCTTCTTCAGCGCTCGCGCCGCGGATGACTGCTACGACTTTGGCGGATTCCAGCTTCTGCAGGACATCGTATTTCTTGTTCACAGTTCCACCTCCTTACTCAAAAACGATCAAAGCTTTGCGGACCTGATCCGGATGCTTTTCCACAAAATCAAAGGCCTCTTGCACCTTTTCCAGTGGAAATGTGTGAGTGACGAGTCCGTTGTGCTTCAGTTTTCCTTCATTTAAATAGCGAACGACTTTCGGGAACTGATTCGTCTGCAGACGAGAGCCTACGATCGTTACTTCTTTTTTGGTAATCGGCAGCTGAGGAATGGCAGCAGGGCGCTCATCAAAACCTAGGACGACCACTGTTCCAGCAGGAGATACGACGTCTACCGACAGCTCAAACGTCATGGGCAGGCAGACCGCATCGATCACGACATTGACGCCTTCCCCCTTCGTCCACTCCGCCACGGCTTCACGGACATTTTCTTTTCCTGCATGGATGGTGAAATCTGCGCCATTTTCCTTTGCAAAGACGAGGCGCTCTTCATTTAGATCGGTTATCATGACAGTGGCCCCCTGCAGCTTGGCCATTTTCAGAATGCAAATGCCAATCGGGCCAGCACCTTGGATCAACACAGTGTCACCTTGCTCCACTTGACCTCTCCATACAGCCTGAGCGCCGATCGTGTACGGCTCGGCCAGCACGACTTCTTCCCAGGGAAGGCTGGCGTCTACGAGATGCACCTGATTCTCTGGCAGCACGAACCACTCGCGCATCCCCCCGTCCTCATGCACACCGAATACGGACAAGGAAGCGCATACATTCGGACGGCCCTTTCTGCACGCGTAGCAAGTGCCGCAGTAGCGAATAGGCTCCACTACCACATGGTCACCTACTTTGACGTTCGTCACTGCTGATCCAATCTCAACCACTTCGCCAGCCACTTCATGTCCAACCACTCTTGGCAAGGTCGCTAACGGATTGGTTCCGTGATAAATATGGACGTCAGAGCCGCAGATGCCGACCCGCTTCACTTTTACCAGCACATCTGTTGGCTGTGCGATCACAGGCTTATCTACCTCATGCAGATGAAGCTCATACGCTTTTCGAACTTGGACTGTTTTCATGCTCGCTCACCTACTTCGTCAAAAATTCGTAGACACTTTGTGCGATGGAAATGCCGTGGGCGCGATTTCTTTCTTCATGCAGCTGCTCGATCTCACCCGGTATGTAAACGCGGTCAAAACCAGGCGCAGGCTCTACAAGCGAAAGCTCTTCCATCATCCGATCCATCTGCTCCAGAAACACGTCAGCGTCCGTGAAAAAGGCAGGATTGATCACACAAAAGTAATGGCCCAGCTTTCTTTTCTGATCCAGGTCTCCATACATCTTGCTAATGTGCGGGCCAAAGGCGGCTCCAGCCAGCAAACCGGAAAAAATATCGACGATGACGGACAATCCGTACCCTTTTGGACCGCCAAAAGGCAGTAGAGAGACGACATCATGTGGGTTGGTTACGGACGTTCCCTGCTCATCTACACCCCAGCCATGCGGAATTTCTTTGCCTTCTTCACGCGCTTGCAAGATTTTGCCCAGGGCCACGTTGGAAGTAGCCATATCCAGAATGAAAGGCTTTTTTGATTTCGCAGGAACGCCGTAAGCAATCGGATTTGTTCCCAGAAACTGTGTCTTCCCGCCAAAAGGGACGACGATTTTGTCCGTATGGGACATCGCGATGCCAATCAGCTTGGCATCCGCCGCTTTTTGTACGAAGTAGCTGAGCGCCCCGCAATGGCTGCTGTTGATGGCCGTGACCATCCCGACTCCGTTTTTCTTCGCCATGTCGATCGCATGCTCCATCGCTAGATCCGCGATGACATGTCCGAAGCCGTCATCCCCATCGACCACGCCTGTTACCTGCCCTGACGGCGAAAAGGTCGGTCGGGCGTGGGGATTGATCCCACCTGCCTGCAGACGATTCACATAATGCTCCGTCCGCAGCACTCCGTGTGAATTTACATTGCGCAAATCCGCGTGCACGAGGACATCTGCCACTTTGCTGGCGTCGTCACTATGTAGTCCTGCTTCTGTCAGCTTCTTTACCACAAGCTCTCTAGCTTCCTCTGCTTGAATCACAATGCTGGACATTGGATTCACTCCTACTCCAGATTGGCATGCCTTGCCCTGAAAGATTCATTTGATTGTGTTTCTGTTAAACTATCGATGATCGCGGCATCCAGAAGCAAATGGGCGGCCTGATCAAACTGGTTGCCCAGCGGCTGTATGGTTGTCGGCTCATCAGCTAGACGATATTTTGTCGCAGCAGGTATGCGCAAAACTGCTGAACACCATGCAAGCTGTCGAACCGCTTCACTCGTGGTCACCACACAGACGAATGCTCCGGCAGCTGCGGCGGACTGAGCAATCTGGCTTGTCAGTGGTGTCTGTCCAGAGCCAGAGACGGCGATCAGCACATCATCGGCACCGATCGCAGGCGTCGTTGTTTCCCCGATGACAAACACGGACTTCCCGCTATGCATGAGGCGCATCGCAGCCATTTTCGCGACCAGACCGGAACGCCCTTCCCCTGTGAAGAAAAACCGCGACTCCCGCTTCAGGAGTGAAACAAATGTCTGATACTCTACTTGGCAACAGCCATTGAGTGCAGCTCCCACTTCTTTCAAGATCAACGGAATGGTCGTCACTTTCTCTCCCACCTTATCTTTCAATCACGGCTTCCTGACGGATAAAGGGAAAGACTTCTTCCAAATAAGGCAGCCCCTCATTGTCGCCAGACACTGTCGTAGCCAACGCTCCGACTCCATTGGCGAAGACCAGCCGCTCCTCGCAGGAATAGTCGTTTAGAAAAGCGTAGATGTAACCGGCATCAAAGCCATCTCCTGCCCCGACCGTGTCAACGGCCTCCACGGAAAACGCTTCTTTTTCATGCCAGGTTCCTTTCGTGTACAGCTTGGACCCGTTCGCGCCATCTTTGACGACGAGCTGATCGATCGCATATTTTTCTGCCAGGGAAACCAGTGCTTCTTCACTGTCCTCTCCCAGTATCAGACGAATCTCATCTCTGCCCGTCAGCAAAATATCGACGTACGGGAAGAGTTCAAAGTAGGCTTTTCGCGCCTCTTCAATCGTCCATAGCTTGAGACGGATGTTGGGATCGAATGAAATGGCAAGTCCTTTTTCCTTTGCAATCTGTACCACTCGCTTGACGATTTGCATATTTTGCGGGTCGATTGCCAGATAGACACCCGTAATGTGAACGAGATTGATTCCTTCAAACATGGAAGCCGTAATGTCTTCCGGCTTCATGGTCAAAATAGGGGATTGGTAACGGTAGTAGAACGTTTTTCCCGATCCGTCTTCACGAATTTCTTTAAAGTTCAGGGAAGTGGGATACCCTTCCACAAAATGAACGTCACTCATGTCGATCCCTTCGCCACGCGCGAAATGATCAATGACTCGTCCAAACTCATCTTTCCCCAGTCGGCTTACCCATTTCGAGCGCAAACCCAGCCTCGCACAGCCGATCGCAAAATTCAGCTCAGCGCCGCCTACCTTTCGCTCAAACTGCGATACAAATCGCAGCGGGCCCTTCACGGCCGGGTTCATCGTGATCATTGCGTCTCCCAGCGTGAACACACCAAAATTCGATGTCATTTTCTTTCCTCCTAACACCCTCTACCACGATGCAGAAACGATTTATACTGTCATAATCGGTACATTCCGAAGTGTACTAAATCGGTTTAGCGAACCGGTTTAGTGAAAGTATAATTGAAACCCTTTTCATTCGTCAACAAAAATTCGCAATATTATTTTAGTGTCTGACAAATTTCTGCTGAGCATTGGATTTATAAAGAAAACCCCAGACGAGTATCAATTCCTCGTTTGGGGCAGCTCTGTGCGATTCTCGTACAATAGTGTTGTCGAGTCTGTTGGAGTCTTTTGATGAACTTCTATTTCGCTGCTTTTGTACCAAGAAGCTTCTCTGTTGCATCCTCCGATATCAAGCGATTCGACACTCCTTATATGAAGCCCCTGGAAAATTACGAGAGACGGAACCGCAGCAACCGCTACTCTTTTTTCCCGATCAACCCTTCTACTTCTTCGATTTCCTTCGGGATCTCCGATGAAAGCACCTCGCAGCCTTCTGCTGTTACCAGCACATCATCTTCAATCCGAATCCCGATCGTTTCTTCCTCTATGTACAGACCAGGTTCAACCGTGATCACCATACCAGGCTGCAAGACAGCACTATAGTCCGAGATATCGTGCGTATCCAGTCCAAGGTGATGCGACACGCCGTGATAGTAGTATTTCGTCAGCTCCGAGCTCTCCCGGATGAGCCCGAGGCGCAGCAGGCCATCTGTTAAAACCTGCTTCGTGACTTCGTTTAATTGCTGGAGTGTGACACCCGGCTTCACGGCTTCGATGGTCTTGATTTCTGCTTCCAGCACGAGTTGATAGATTTCCTTCTGGCGTTCTGTAAAGCGACCATTTACGGGGAACGTCCGCGAAATATCAGCCGCATAGTAGTTGGAAGCTGCCCCGAGGTCGAGAAGGACCAAGTCACCATCTTCCGTTCGCTGGTCATTGTCTTCATAGTGCAGAACAGTGGCATTGAGTCCGCTTGCAATAATAGGCAAATAGGGAAGCTCACGAACACCGTGTGACTTCAACGTGAAATCGTAGTGCGCTTCCAGCTCATATTCCATAATTCCTGGACGTGAATGGGACCACATGCGTCGAATTGCCTCATCTGTGATCGCGATCGCACGCTTGATTTCTACGATCTCTGCCGGACTTTTCACCATACGCAGTTCTTTCAGCCATGGGCCAGCGTCTTGAATCTGTAGAGTTTGGTACTTCTTCTGCGCCTCTTCGGCAAAGCTTTCAACAGGGGTCAGCTCATCGCTCCACTGATCGCGGTACAGATCAAGATAGAGCGAACATTTGCCTTCGCAGCGTCTTACAAAGGTTCCAAATGACTGTAACCACTCATCCAGATAGTCAAAATGTTCGATACCAGACTGCTTCCTCGCTTCCTGATCCGAAAGAACGGCTCCTGTCCATTTCGCTTCCAGTTCATTGGGACGCTGCAGAAATAACGTCTCGGTCACGATGCCAGTGCGTTTTGTGATCATCAGAATGAGCTTGCTGCGCGCAATGCCGGTCAGATAATAAAAGCTGCGGTTCGGTGAAAACGGATATTTATCGTCACCGCTTCGTGTCTTGAGAACTCCTGAAAATAGGACAAGTGCACTGTGATCAGGCATTTTTTCCGCGAGTCTTTGACGGCGATTGACAAACTCTTTTGGATCTATCGTTAATGGCATCTGTTTTCTACTCCTTCGTTTGTGAGCTTTTTTTTAGCCTGATCCGGCGAAGCGCCGTACCTCAATATCCATAAACCGGAAAACGAAACAGACCAACAACATCCATATCTTTGGGTAGACCCTATTGCCTCCTCCTATATTCTGTATTTTAGGATGATTCTACCATTTTGAAAACGACTTTCTCGATATACCTTTACTGATTCGCTCTTCCAAAGAGTGCCCCATGTGTGCCCTCGCCAATTCCATTATGTTTAGCCAACACCCTTATGTTAAACGATCGTTTAAATTCACATGAAAGAGCGTCAGTGCAGAACCGTAACGATGATCCGAACTGACGCTTTATGACAGAATCTCGGGATGCTGCGTGAGCACCCAGTGAAGGAGTCGGAGATGCGGGAAAGGCTGCAGTCTGCCGTTTAATGGAAGATCTACTCGCAGAAGCGCTTTGCCTCCTGCATCCAGATACTGTCCGAGCGTGATTTCCTTTGAGAGAATGGTGGAAATCTCCTCTGGACTCAGAAGGAGCAACCCCTTTGTCTCATGAGCTGGGACGGGTTTGTCTTGCGATACAGCCAAGTAGATCGGTGTCATGTTGTGTCTGTTCAAATGTCTGCCAATCAAAATCGGGGCAACCCCCTCTTCCAGCCACGCGCCTTCAAATAAAGCTGGCGTGTCAGCCACTGCAGTCTCATACCAATAGGTTCTCGGCGGAGGAACTGGACTGACCTGCAAACTCGCTTCCTCATGAGCTTCACGCGCAGCGCATTGCCAACCTGTTTCCCTGCCTTCCCGATGGCCCCCCAGCCGGACGATGCCTAGTGCAGTTCCAGCTCGGTTCGGTCCGATTTGAAAAGGGAAGCGCCCTTGTACCCTGACATAAACACCAGCCGTCACGATGACTTCATTCGTTATTTTGAAATCACTCTCCCCCTTTCTTCCATCAAGACCTCGTCCATCGTTACGCCCATGCCGACCTATTTGCTGCCGAATATTGTTTACATATTCGTTGCCGCTTTTTTGTATGACTGAAAAATCCGCTTTCCTGAAAATCAGGAGTTGACGCCCAGGTTCCCCTGCGAAATGCCACTGAATTTTCACAGATGAACGCCCAAGTAAATGGTAGTATTTGGATGAGAGGGTATCACTTCTTCAGACGGAAGGGTGGTTTCGATGGCACAAGAAGGGTTTATTACCTGTCGCGGCGCTAAAATCTTTTACGAAATGGCGGGATCTGGCGAAACGATCGTCTTTCTACACGGTTTTCCTTTGGATAGCCGTATGTGGGAGCCGCAGATGGCTGTACTCTCGAGCCAATACCAGGTTCTTCGTTTTGACATGAGAGGAATGGGGCAGTCTGCCAACCCAGGCGGTTCCTATACGCTTTACGAAGATTTGCACGATTTGCTGCAGCAATTGAACATCTCGCGCGCTTCACTTGTTGGCGCCTCATTTGGCAGTTATGCCAGCATTGAATTTGCATTAGCCTATCCGGAATTGGTCGATCGATTCATCCTATTGTGTCCAGGGGGCTTTGTTCCCCCTTCTGATGAATGGCAACAAAAGCTTCAGGTGATGCAGGAGCAGCTCCAGAAGGGAAAGTTGGAGCAAGCGCTGGACATCACATTGCATATCACGCTGGATGGCTTCCATCAGCAAAGCGGGCGCGTCCAAAGCAGGCGCCAGTGGCTATCAGACATTTATCGAGATATTTACACCCGGCCAACCGTCACAGGAATGCCGACCTGGCTGGAGCCTGATCCGAGAAGTCGTTTGTCGGAAGTATCCGCCCCAACGCTTATCGTGTCAGGTGAGCTCGATCACGCAGACTTCCTCTTGACGGCAGAGAGCTTGGTCAATCAAATCCCTGATGTCCGTCAAATCTTTCTCAAAAATTCCGCTCACTTCCCGAATATCGACAGTCCGCAAGAAGTCAACGCGTTGATCCACAGCTTTATAAGCGGGTCGTTAGGGAGGACGAAAAAATAGACATTTTCGAAGGAAAGGGGGCGACTCGCTGGTCGTCCCCTGTTTCGTTTTTGCGGGATTGCCATCTCTCCACGCTCCCATATATCGGAAAATCACTGGCATCAGCGTATCATATACGCGCTATACTGCGAACCCTGAAAACTCGATAAACAAAACAAAAAAACAGGAACGCCCCAAGCGCGCACCAGTTCTCTCATCCACCTCTTTTTACTGCTTGTCCGCTTCTTGAACCACAGGAAACCAGCCCGGAGAATGAACAATCATTTTCCACAGCGGATCTGGAATCACGAGGCGCTCCTGATCGTCCTTGGTTAGAGTCGTGACGATCTCCTCTTCTTTTCCCGCCTGGATCTTCTCGACCCAATCCGGCTCCACGATGAATGCTCTTCCAATGGCAATCAGCGGGATATTGGCTGTCAGTGCTTTCACTGCGTCGTCTGCCGTGTTGATGCCACCAACACCAATGACGGCTACCTTGTCACCAACACGCTCTTGGAGAATTTCGATCCGAGACCGCGAATCATCCGTACCGCGGCGGGATACACTCCAAAATTCATTTACGGACAGATGCAAATAATCAAGCCCTTTGTCAGCCAAAGCATCTACCAAAACAAATGTCTCCGCCATGGTAATCCCAGGTGTCTCTGGTTCTTCTGGAGAAAAGCGATAGCCTACCACAAACGGCTCCTTTGCATGCTCGGCGACCACTTTGTTGATTTCATCCACCACAGCAAGAGGGAATGCGAGTCGTTTCTCCACACTTCCGCCCCAACGGTCTTCGCGTTGATTGGAGTGAGGAGAGAAGAATTGCTGAACCAAATACCCGTTTGCACCGTGAATTTCCACACCGTCGAAGCCTGCCTCGATCGCTCTGCGTGTCGCTTCGCCAAACCCTTTGATAATGTCGATAATCTCTTCTTCCTCGAGAGCACGAGGGACGACAGCGCCTTTCCGTTCACTTGCTATTGCGCTCGCACTGACCGGCTCTCCATTTGGCACTTCAGACGCAGGGCTTAATCGACCCCCATGAAAAATTTGCAAAATCGCTTTCGCACCTTTTTCCTGAATCCTGGTTGCCAATCGTTTTAATCCAGGTATGAAGGAGTCATCATCTACAGAAAACTGTCTCGCGTATCCTTTTCCATTTGGTGTCACATACGCGCACGCCGTAATCACCATCCCGGCGCCACCAGATCTTCTAGCGTAATACTCGAGCTCTTCGTCCGAGACCGTTCCATCTTCATTCGAAGAAATATGGGTCATTGGAGCGAGGACAATTCGATTTTTCAGCGTAACTCCGCTGTTTAATGTGACATTTTCAAATAGTGGGGCAAATTGAGCTTTCACGCGACTACCTCCTGTTGACTAGATAAGAAACAATTATATTGATTATAGTTACTTTCCTTTTTTCGGTCAACTTTCGTAGCATGAAAAGTACAGGCTTCATCATTAGTTAACGTAACCCTTATTATGTCTCGTTCCTTCTGGATGTCGGCTATGCTACAATATATAGAAAGGAGTGTGCGCCCATGAAATCTTCCAAATCATTTTATTATACGGTCGACCAGTCGATGGTGGATGAATACAAAAAAATGCTCGATCTCATGAAAATACCGTATGTGATCGAAACTCCTGTCGCCCTTTTGGCAAATGGAGCGAATCAGTATTCGTTCGTCTTCCCAAACATGCCTGGAAAGCTGTTTGCCATGGTCAGTAAACTATTCCAGGGAGATGCCCAGCCTTACCCCCAATAAGGGCATTTCCCCGTTCGCTATTCTTCCTCATGTAGACGTACTTCCCGAATGCAGTCTAGATGATCATTCTTCACATTTCCAACCGCTTTGCTTACAGGGTAGGCCTGCATCCACTCTGCCTTGTAGGGTATGAGCATGGATTGTAGATGCTGGTGGTCTTGATATTCGCGATCCAGCCAGATCGATTCGTCTTCTTCCCGCAGGATGACAGGCATACGCGGATGAATCGGCGCAACAACATCGTTTGGGGTTGTTGTAATGATTGTACAGGTATGTACTTTTTGTCCGTCCGGTTGCACCCACGTATCAAACAACCCAGCAAATGCAAACGGCTGTTCATCTTTCCGCATGATCCGCATGGGCTGCTTTCCTTGCTTCGTTTCCTTCCACTCATAAAAACTGTCGGCAGGAATGATGCATCGTTTTCTGCTCAGCAGCTTTTGAAAGGACGGCTTCTCCTGCAGGCTCTCCGCTCTTGCATTGATCCATTGAAACCCCTTTTTGTCATCCTTCGCCCAAGAAGGGATCAATCCCCAGCGCAGCTCCCCCATCCGCCTCTTCCCTTTCTCTGCGATGATAGCCAGAACCTGCTGTCCCGGTGCGATATTGTAGCGCATGCGATACTCCAGGTTTTGCATGTCCACTTGAAAACGTCTGACCATATTCTCAGGCGCAATTACCAAGGTAAAGCGTCCACACATAATATTCCCCCCTTTCCGTTCGATTCAAAGAAAATAGAGTTGGAGACTGAGCTTGTTCATTATTATCATGCCCGGTTTCATTAGGTATCCTTGCCGTTCTCATTCTCGGGACCACTCAAACAATTGTGTGTCAAGGTGTTTAAGCACTTCTTCACTCACTGTTCCACACCAGTATTCACCAAATGATTCCCATGTCCTGCCTTTCGTTTCACTAGTGACAGCGTTTCTGTGCCACACGCATGATTTTAGGCAAAAAAAGGACCCAGAAATGTTCTGGGTCAAAGATAGGAAGTGGAGAGAATGCATGCTATGTAATATATACTAACATAATAACGATAGGTGTCAATGAGTTTTTTGATTTTTATGTTAGTTTTTCTGACATTACATAGCCTTTTGATTTGTCGCTTCCACTCGCTTCTCCGTGTGCTCTTTTTCAACAAGAGAGAGGAATTTCCCAAAGGTTGAAGCCAACGTCTGTTGAAACAGCATGCCCAATACAACTGGCAGTGCGACCGGGGCAGGAAAATAAGCAATAGCCATAACGGCACCCGCACTTATGTTTCGCATCCCGGTATTGAAGGTCAATGTTACAATGATGTCACGTTTCCATCCAAATGCTCTCGAAACCCACCACCCCATCAAGTAACCCAAGATGGCTAACAACAGAACGACAGCAGCCAAGCCGATTAATTTTCCATCGATCTGCACCAGATAAGGTGACACGACAGACGCATTAATCGTAACGACAACACCCATTCCCAGCTTCGAAAACGGAGCGAGCTTAGGAGCCAACGTCTTTTTGATTTCACCACGCGTCAGCTGATTCAGGAGCATTCCCAATAGCGACGGGAACACAATCATCAAGAAAAGTCCTTGCATCATCGCACCTGCATCCATATCAACCTTGGCTCCGACCAGTAAAGCCATCCCCAAAGGTACAATCAATGGAGCCAGCATCGTATCCACCAAGATAATGGACAACGTCAGAGCAATATTCCCCATGTAGATAGAAGTCCATAAAAAGCTGGAGATCCCGGTAGGAATCACGGATGCCAATAGAAGCCCCGTCAAGACATGCACATCATCGGGATAAAATAAGAGTGCAGCGCCCCAACCCACAAAAGGCATGATTGCATGCAAAAGGAGCAAATTAACAACAAGCGGAAGTGGTCGCGCAAGAACTCGAGCGAATTCTCCAAACCCCGACCCCAGACTCCCCGAAAAAGTCATGAACGCAAACACCCAGGGAGACAGAAAAGAGAAAGGCTGCAAATGACTTCCCGTTAGCACGCCAATCACTACGCTGCAGGGTGTAAGCGCAGGCATGATTTTTTCCAGCAGCTTGTTTAGTTTGGCTAAATAGTCCACATTCGTTTCACTCCCAGCACATCCTTGTTACCTAGCAAACAAAGTTTTTCTAATGTGAGGTATGTTATCACGAACTTTCATTTTCAACAAGACTAAATGTCTTTTTTATCTGTTGCTACTGCTTGTAGTCTTGCATACATTCTCCAGCAGCTGTATAAACTACGATGGGAAAGGAGGAGTTTGATGAACGGGATGGATTGGGTAGAATTTATCCGAAAAACCGAAGATAAGATGTTTCATCTCCACCGAGCCATTGACGGGATCTGTAATGAATCAGAATACAAAGAGTCCGTTGCCGCTTTGACCGAGGTAGTCAGAGACTATCAGGTCCTGGTGGAAAAAGCGAAGGATGAATTGCGATCCGTAGATTTACGCCGTCACGACCATGAGCATTGATCATTACCAACACACATACGGACAAGCCCACCAGATAGGGAGACTTCCAGCATCGGAGGTCTCCTCTTGTTACGATAGAGAACCTTATCCTCTCATGACGTCCACTCGGAGCGCACATAAAAAACCCGAGCTGAGAGACTCGGGTTTTGGTCCAGATTACTCGCCTAAATCTACGTTGTGGTACACTTGCTGCACGTCGTCCAAATCTTCCAACGCGTCGATCAACTTTTCGAATTGTGCAACGGCATCCTCTGGCAGCGTAATCTCATTCTGCGCCAGCATGGACAGCTCTGCTACTGTAAATTCCGATACACCTGCAGCTTTTAGCGCTTCTTGTACAGCATGGAACTGATCCGGCTCGGCATAGACAATCACAGCGTTTTCTTCTTCGATAATGTCGCGAACATCCACATCCGCTTCCATCAAAATTTCCAAGACTTCTTCCGCTGTTTTTCCTTCTAAACCAATAACGGCAGTAGCATCGAACATATAGGCAACAGAACCTGTTACACCCATATTTCCACCGTTTTTGTTGAATGCAGCCCGCACTTCTGGGGCTGTACGGTTCACGTTGTTGGTGAGGGCGTCCACGATAATCATAGAGCCATTCGGTCCGAAGCCTTCATAACGCAGCTCGTCGTAAACCTCATCCGATCCACCTTTTGCTTTCTCAATCGCCCGGTCAATAATAGCTTTCGGTACGCTATATGTTTTGGCACGCTCAAGTACGACTTTTAATGCACGGTTCGATTCAGGATCAGGCTCGCCTTGCTTTGCAGCCACGTAGATCTCTTTTCCGAACTTTGCGTATACACGGCTGGTGCTAGCGTCTTTGGACGCCTTTTTTTCTTTAATATTGTTCCACTTACGACCCATTTTTCCCACTCTCTTTCGATAGCAAAGGATTTCTTTCCGTTCTACGTTCATCGACAAAAAGTGCGAATGATTTCCCGCACTCTTTCACAAGTCTATATTATAACTTATTTCTCTCTGTTTTATAAGGGTGATTCTTAAAAAAGGCTTGAAAAGAGAACCGCCATGAATGGTGCTCCATGGCGGTCCGATTTTTTATTTGGCTAACTGACTTTCGCTCCTGACGCTATTCAGCTTTGCCATCACGCGTTCCCACATGGGGATAAAGCGTTTAATCAAAGGGCCAATCGATAGCGCCGTTACCAAAGTACCGATAGAAACAGGACCTCCCAGCAAAAAACCTAGCAAAGTCACGGTGCATTCAATCCCGATCCTGATCCGGCCGACATCCCAGCCGGTTCGGTCGTGCAGCGCTAGCATAAAGCTGTCCCGCGGTCCTGCCCCCAGATGCGGTGAGATATACATTCCAGTCCCGAACGTGTAGATCAACAAGCCAGCCGCAAATAGAAAAATACGTTCACTGAGCGTCCCGCCGATCGGAATCCAATTCAGCCACATAAAAAGATCAATGAACAGCCCAAAGAAAAACATATTCAAAAACATTCCTACGCTAGGCTTTATTTTTCCAATCACATAAGAGGAGACGATGATCAACAAACCTACGATTTGCGACCACATCCCGATCGTTAAGCCAAACGTTTTCTGCAATCCAATATGAAGCGTATCCCATGGCGCTACTCCTAGATTAGCCTGGATCATCATCCCGATCCCAAAACCCATGATGGCCAATCCAAGCATAAATACCCCGTAGCGGACAATCAACGGATGAAACAAGCTCTTCCTACCCACTTACAGCCCTCCCCAGAATCGTGTTATTCGTCTTGGATTCGAGCAGTAGAGGGAGGGGCCAGCATCCAGCCGCGCAAATTTTCCAGCATCATCGCAAACTTCCTTTCCACCTTACCAGTATCTTCTGATCTGGTTTGCAGCCAGCTCTATGATCCGCAAATCACCTGGTGTTTCCTGTATAGATGGCCCCAGGCATCGGCATATCTTTCAACCCTAAAATAATTATTGACAAAATTTTTTAATTGTGTTATGATTAAATATTTTTTATTTACAAACACCCCTGCAGCTTCCATAATGTTCATTGAGAAAACCTTATGAATCATGAAAGGAGCTGGACAATCATGGAGACACTACCTTGCCAGGGCTGCAAAGGACTTTGCTGTGGTCCTGTTCCCATAACCGAACATGAGCTGAAAAAGATACAGAAAAAGCTCAAAAGCATGCCGCGAAAAATCCGGGAGAGCTTGGAAAAGCAGCAACGCTTATTTGGAACCTGTATTTTTTATGACATCGATAAAGATCAGTGCGGAATACACGCAGCACGCCCAGAAATCTGTCGAGATTTTGGGTATTACACAGACCTCGTTTGTTTTCGAAAACCAGAATTGGCAATGAGATCTCGTACTTTGCGAAAAGAAAAGCCCATCGGACACTTGAGCATCGATTTTACCTGGAAGGACTTTTGACTGCCTCTGCTTCCTTCTCCATCCTACCATGTTCAACTGCGTTATACCTACAAAAATTTATGTAATCTTGGAATGTTTGCGAATCATCGGAATCTGCCTGGATAGGCTGCCGAAACGTAATCGACAGCCTTCCCTTGCATCACTCTGTTATTTTATAGCGGTAGGCAGTTGATGCGGTTCCGCCTTTTTGATCACTTGCGGTCACGATGATCGTCACTTCTCCCGGCTTTTGAGCCATGACTTTCACCAGGCTCCCTTTCACTTCCACTTTTGCGACGGCCTCACTCTGAGATAAGGCAGAATAAATGAGTTCATCTCCGTCCGCGTCCGAAAAAACCTCGCTGACATCGATTTTATACTCAACCCAAGGAGAGATCGTCTCTACATCCGGCATTTTTTCCGTGAGAGCTGGGGCATGGTTGACAGCTTCTGATCCTCCGCTTGATTCCGTTTCCGCCACATCCCCAAACATGAAAAAGCCCGACACGGCTGCCACCATCACTTTTGAAAGCATCCACATATTCACGCGAGAATCACTCCTATTCGGACAGTTCATTCTTTGTTTCCTAAGGATACCATACTTCGAGGCGACTCCACATGGTGCGGATGATTTTCCTGATATTTACACTGACTTGCCATTCGCGTACCCTAATAATGGGCGCATTCCTAATCGAGTGAGCCCTTGTAAAAAACTACAGGATCAAGCAATCCACTAGACATCTTTGATTGAACGTTATATAATATTGTTAAATTAAAGCAAAAAAAAAACGTTTGCGGGTGTAGTTCAATGGTAGAACTCTAGCTTCCCAAGCTAGTAGCGTGGGTTCGATTCCCATCACCCGCTCCATCGGAAAAGTCTTGCGCAGCAAGGCTTTTTTCATTTTCTGCTAAAATGGAGCTGCTCCGTCAGGATATCCAGCTCATTCTCTAATTCCTACGAAAGAAAACGCCTACAAAGCTTGTTCTAATCCCATCACTCCTACATAAAAATGAAGTATCAGCCCTGTTGAAAGGAGTGAAATCATGACCCAACTCAACTCAGAATATCTCATGGAGCTGTACAAAAAGATTACGGAGATTCATGCCGCCTCGTTACAACTGAGTGCACAACAACCGCAAACGGAATTGATAACTGTCATTGATCATTTGTCGAGAGTAGCTGGGTTCCTCGTTGATCTGAGACTGCAGGAGCTAGAGAGTGGATCGATCGCCTCTGTCAATCCGACTGGCTATCTGGATAGCAAAATTGGCATTGCGAATACGGTGATGAAAAGGTATCAAGAAAATGTGCTAAGCTACTAATCCCTCTTCGGGGGGATTTTTGTTTGCGCGAAT
The DNA here is from genome assembly GCF_046622605.1 of Brevibacillus centrosporus. Classification (NCBI taxonomy): domain Bacteria; kingdom Bacillati; phylum Bacillota; class Bacilli; order Caryophanales; family Paenibacillaceae; genus Brevibacillus; species Brevibacillus centrosporus. Next base: position 3,323,545 of record NZ_CP176856.1, read on the forward strand.
TTCGTCTGCAGAAAATGACAAATCAAAAAGCACACCTCCCAAGCGCTGTAAACACTTGAAGTGTGTGCTGTATCGTTCTCTTTATGGAAATAGTGGTGCCGGTGAAGGGACTTGAACCCCCACGGTTTCCCTCACGATTTTGAGTCGCGCGCGTCTGCCATTCCGCCACACCGGCATATCAATCTGTGTCTTCATACTAGCACAATTTTGATAGAAAATCAACGTTTGATTTTTCTCACCACTTACAGCTTCTCCAAAATTTCCTCAGCCCACTGATGAAAAACAGCCAATGCTTCTTCCACGGTTGGAAAAGAACGCTCTTCTTCACAAATAAATTCCGGAAAATCTGCAATGCGATTTTTCCGAATACGTACCCCGTCTGCCATGCACTGGATATCCAGGAAGTACGGTACAGACTCGTCAATGCCATAGCTGTTTTCCAAAAACTCATAGGTCCGTACCCATTCCAGAATACGTACTTCCGATGGCTTTAATCGCAGTACTTGCTCCAAGGACATAATCGTTTCATTACCGTAGTAGTGCATTTCATTCAACCTTTCTACATCTGATTCTCCATCGAACCGTGAAATCAAGCAAACAGGCGGAGAGGAACTCCGCCCGCCAAGAACGAAACCGTTACGTTAGATGGAAGAGAGAAGCTCTCGAAGCTCCTTCACGATGACAGCTTGGTATCCAGTACCTTCCCCGTATTGCTTGAGCATTTCTGCGCGCGCAGCCTTGAGGTTCTCCTCATACTCAGGCGCGTTGCGATCCGGGTTCTGCTCCTTAAACGCGATCATCACGTCTTGGACATGCTTCGGTCGCGGTCCCCATTTCGCAAGCACATGTCCACCCGTATCTGCGAAAAGAACCACTGGGATGGAGCGGCCGCCCATGGTCAAGAATTCATCCATGAGATCCAGATGCTCTTCCATAATAAAAATCTCTGTTGGAATTTCCGTTTCTTTCAAGGCTTCCAGCACCACCGGTATATTGCGAACAACGTCACCGCACCAGTCCGCCGCGATGATCAGACAACGAAGATCATCCCGATTGGCGAGCGAAGCAAAAAAAGCACGGTCTTCCTCACTCGGCCACGTAAACTCTGCCTTCCTGCTGAGAAAAGTATCCTGATTCTTGGTCATCCCATCGATAAAGGCTTGGGGTTTTATCCCGTTACGGAGCTTGTGAGACACGTTTGCTGCCATATGTATTCCTCCTCCATACTCTGTATCGTGTTTACGATTCTACAGCCCCCGCGAAAACTCCTGTCTTTCAAACAGCAGGAGCTGCTTACTCTTGGTTCTTCTCTTCCTCTTCTTGTTTGGCCAGCTCCAGCATTTTCTGCATCAAAATATGCTGGGGCATATGCATCAGCTGCTCCAACGGAACATTCAGTTTCTCAGCCAATTTCACGGCTGTTTCGGGCGATATTTGCAAGGGACGCACAAAATCACCCTCCTTTCATCTGCAAAATAGAAGTCTCTTCAGTATAGTACATGCCAGACGATCTTGCCATAGAACGCAGGCATTCGAGGGGAAAACGGTTCATGCTCCACGCGAAAAAACCCCTCGTCTCTGCTGGATGAAGGGTTCTCTCTTTACAACCGCCTATGTCTGCCGTTTCGTCAGGATGCACGGCACCCCGTATCCGATCTCGCCGGGCTGGGACATTTTCTCGAGATATGCTAACCCACGAGCACATTGCTGTTTGCACACCTGACAAGTAGAAGAAGTCACAATTTTCAAGTTTAGTTGATTTGGATGCTGCCTAGAGTTTTTCTTCTTGATTTTCTTTGCCTTAGCCATCTTCTCCCCTCCCTTAGCCCTAGATCACTCCAGTCTATGAAGGAGAACAACCCCATTCTTTAGGCAAAGACACAAAACGGGGCTCTTTCCACGAAAATAGGCAGAATGGTCGCATGCCGCGCTATTTTAATGGTTTTCCTAATAAAAAGCGTCCTAACCTCTTTAGGATCCACCACGGACCAATTAGGAGATAAACAGGATTCTTGAAAAAGGACGGAGGATTTCCTTCGAAGAAATGACCAACAAATTGAAATATCCAGCCAAGAATAAATAACACTGCTGCCCACTTCCCATTCCAGAAAAACAGCGGCAAGGAAACGACAATCATCGGAATACCAATCGCATGTGTCAGCTTGTTTACAGGGTGCTGATGATCACGATTGTAGCGCTCCAAAACCGAGATCTTATCTGCCATTACGACTACCTCCTTTTCCACATTTTAGCACGATTTTCACCGCACAGTGACATGTGATAGCCATCGTGGCAAAAGCAAAAAACGCTGCGCGGACACACAGCGTTTTGGGAGGTTCTCTCTATCGTTCACGGTTTTTCCTGGAGCAGCTTGCGCATTTCCAGCTCTAGCGTTGGTGCATCTATCATCCCGATAATCTTCTTTCGGACGATGCCATTGGTATCGATCACGTACGTAGTTGGAAACGCTTGAATCAGATATTGGTTGGAGACCGTTCCGGCCACATCCATGGGAATCGGAAACGTGAGCTTGTAGCTCTGCACAAACGCGGCTGCAGCCTCTGGACTGTCGTTGTTGGTTACATTGATGCCGTAAAATTCGATCTGGTTTTTGTATTTCTCGTAGAGCTTCTGCAAATCCGGCGCCTCCATACGGCAAGGACCGCACCAGGATGCCCAGAAATTTAGCACGACGGGCCTGTCCCTTTTTCCTTCAACTTTGTACACTTGATTATCCAGCCCAGTCAAAGAGAAATGAGGCGCTGCAAACCCTACTTCCGGCTTTTGCACCTCAGACACAACCGCGACGGACTCCTGAGGCTGCTGCCAGACCGCATAGCCGACGCCTACTGTAACCAGCATCGCCAACGCTATTTTGTTCATTACGTCACCTCTGCTTCATTCGATCAGAATCCCGTAAATCCACCGTACAGTTGAATGAGCACACGTGTAATATCCGTCATTTTATCGGTGTACAGCAGCACGCCAAACAAAATCATGATAGCCCCGCCCACCTTCATAAACTGATCGGAGTATTTGACGATCGCGCTTACTTTGCTGATAAAGAAAGTCATCACAAAAAACGGAATAGCAAAACCCAATGTATAAGCGAGTGTATACGACAAGGCACGAGAAGGATCCGTCACGCCCATGACAATAATCCCGGAAAGGATCGGTCCTACGCATGGCGTCCAACCAGCTGCGTAAGTCATTCCTACCAGTATGGACCCAGTATACCCCAATGGGCGCGATTTTAAATCAACTTTAAATGAGCGCATCATCCAATCCATTTTAAACACCTGAAGCATAATCAGTCCGATGACAACAAGCAAAATGCCGCCTAGCTGACGGATCAAGTCCTTTTGATTGACAAACAAACTGCCGATCCAGGAGGTCGATAACCCAAGCGCGATAAAAATAATGGAAAATCCGATGATGAAAAACAGCGTGTGCAAGAGCGCCTGTTTCTGAAAAACAGTCTTCCCCTTTTTCACTTCATCGACTGTAATCCCCGTTATGTATGATAAAAAGGAAGGATAAAGCGGCAGACAGCAAGGCGAGATAAAAGAAAGAAAGCCCGCGCCAAAGGCTAACAAAATGGAAAGATTTCCAGTCATACATACCTCCAAATTTGATTCATCCACTATCTACCTTATTGTAGCGAAACTTTCTTCATGTCAAAAGTGGGACCGACACTTTGTCTTAAATCCGTGACATTTTTGTTTACGTAATAAATATTATGTTTACTTATTTCTCTCACTTCTGCCACCCCATACTGTCGTTGACTTTACTTGTCCTTGTAATTACACTGAAATCACCGAAATGAGCGAATGTTGTTCGCGAAACCGATCGTTACGCTCGTTTCAATGGACTCAAAGAATAGGAGAAAATAAATGGATATCTTGATCAGACAAGAGCTCCCGGAAGAATATAACAAGACAGAAGAAGTAGTCGAGCGGGCTTTTCTAAACGAAGAATTTAGCGACAAAACAGAACATTTGCTGGTTTGCCGCATCCGAAAATCAGATGCATTCGTTCCTGAGCTTTCTTTAGTCGCTGTAACACAAGACAACGAGATTGTCGGACATATCCTTTTGTCCAAAATTCACATCATAGATGGTACTACCGTTGTCGCAAACTCATTGGCGCTTGCTCCCGTTTCGGTTGCTCCTAAGCTCCAGAATATAGGGATTGGCAGCCAATTAATCCGCAAAGCCCTGATCAAGGCTAAAGAGTTAGGCTACCAGTCAGTCATTGTTTTAGGGCATAAAGATTACTACCCGAGGTTTGGCTTTACACCAGCTAGCCTGTGGAAAGTAAAAGCTCCCTTTGATGTTCCTCCCGAATTCTTTATGGCCTTGGAATTAACGGAGAATGCTCTTGCAAATGCGCAAGGTGTCGTCCACTATTCAAAAGCTTTCACAGAATAACGAAGTGTAGGGAAAAAGGCTGTCCCCAAACGGACTGCCTTTTTTTCGTTCAACACTCCCCCACTGGACCGGAGCTCTTGATTTCTGTGCATACAAAAAAGAGACGAGCCTCGCCCGTCTCTTTCCTCTTTGCTTTACTTCTGAATGCTTACTTTGCTGCCATCTGTCAAAAGGGTTTGACCTTTGACTACAACCTGATCCCCTGCTGATACTCCAGACACGATCTCGATCGTATCGCTGGTAGAAGCACCGGTTGTTACCTCCACTTGTTTCGCTACATCGCCTTCCAGCTTGAATACGTACTGCTTGCCTTCACGCTCGAACACGGCTTTGCGAGAAACAATGAGGCTGGATTTTTGTTCACCGGAAGCATTCGGGAACGTGATATTGACTACCATATCGGATTTCAGCGCATTATCCGCATTGGGAATGGTCACCTCAACCGGATAAGCTTTCAACGCTGAATCCATCACCGGGCTGACCGCGGAAACTTTCGCATCAATGGTTTTTCCGGTGGACTGCACATTCACTTTTACTGCCGTACCGACTTTTACTTTCGTAATGTCAGTCTCGGACAGGTTGGCTTTTACCAGCAGCGGGTTCGTGTTGACGATAACCACAACGGGCTGTTGACCCGCCATCTGCCCAACTGCTCCGTTCACACTGGAGATAAAGCCATTGATTGGAGCTACTACCGTTGCATTCGCCAGCTGGTTACGTGCGTTTTGCAGACTGACAGACGATTGGTTCACCGAAGCCTCGGATACTTGTGTGCCCGTTTTCTGCTGCGCTGCCTGCAGGCTTTGCTGCGCGTTCGCATAGGATGTCTGTGCATTTGTCAGCTGGGTGTTTGCTTGCTCCAGCTGCTGCGAAGAAATCGCGCCCTGTGTAAACAGCTCCTGCATACGCTGCTGGTTCAGCTTGGCATCCGCCAAGGCTTGCTCCGCTTGCTTCAGTCCGTTTTTCGCTTGGACCAGTCCTTGGTCAGAGCTGCTATTGGTCTGTCTCAGGTTGGCCTGCGCCACACGATAAGCAGCTTCCGCCTGCTGAACGGCATTACTCAAGTCCTGCTCGTCAATTTTGAAGAGGACCTGACCTTTTGTCACGTATTGTCCCAGCTTTACCGGAAGTGACGAAATTTTCCCGCTGACTTTCGGTGTTACCTGCACTTCTTCACTTGGTGCCAGCTTGGCAGTCAGTCCAGCCTCTGAGCTCACTGTACCGGTCGTGACTTGCTCCACTTGCACCGGTGTTACGGACTCCGTCTTTTCTGTAGGTGTCTCTGCCGCTTGCGGGCTGGAACAACCTGCCACCAGACTGATGGCGAGCAAAGCTAGAATGACGGGTTTGTTGATTTTAATCATATATGTCCCTCCTTATCCCACAAACGTCTACACTTCCAGAGCGGGAGCGTTTTTGGCATTTTTCTTGGCTTCTTTTTTCGCTTTTTTCAGTGCGCGTTTTTCACGGCGCTTTTTCCCTCTATCATCGAACCACGAGGTAACTACTGGCACCAGTACGAGCGTAATTAGTGTCGAGAAGCTCAAACCGAAGATAACGGTAATCGCCATCGGTGCTTGCGTCTCTGTACCCGACCCACCTGCGAATGCCAACGGCCCAATTGCCAGAATCGTAGTCAATGTCGTCATCAAAATCGGACGCAGACGAATCGGACCTGCATGCAGGATAGCATCGCGAAGCTCCCAGCCTTGCGCACGCAATTGGTTGATGTAGTCGATCAATACAATCGCGTTGTTCACGACCAGACCAATCAGCAGGATGTAACCGATCAAGACAGATACGCTGATCGACGTGCCTGTTACCAGCAAGCCAAGCAGTACCCCTGTGACTGTAGGCGGCACGGAGAACATGATGATGAACGGGCTGTAAAGCGATTCAAACTGCGCTGCCATTACCATGTACAGCAATACTACGGACAAGACAATCGCAAGTGCCAAGCTGCCGAACGATTCAGCCATGTCTTGGCTTTGACCACCAAACTCCAGCTTGTAGCCGTCAGGGAGGTTCAGCTTATCCACTTTAGCTTGAATATCTTTGGAAACGGCGTTCAGGTCACGACCTGCCAAATCAGCGGTCACTTTCACTTCACGCGTCATGTTGGAACGATTAATGGTCAATGGTACATCGACTTTGCTGATCGTTGCCACAGACGAGAGCGCGACTTGTGCTCCGCCTGGTGCCGAAATGCGAAGATTGTTCAAGTAGTTAATATCTTCCTGATAATTTTCAGGCAACTGCAGCTTCACATCAATCTCGTCGTCACCTGTACGATATTTCGTAACTGTCTGTCCTTGGAAAGAAGTACGAACAGTGGAAAGAATTTGGCCGGTTGTCAAACCGTACAGGCTCGCTTTCTCGGCGTCTACCTTCACTTCAAACTCTTGACGGGACTCTTCCAAGCTCGTCGTTACGTTATTCGTACCTTGTACACTTTCTACTTCGCCTTTCACAATGCCACTAATGTCTTTCAAAACTTCCAGATCATCCCCGCGAACGGTCAATTCGATTGGCGATCCAGTTGACATTCCTTCTGCAGCACTTACCGTAATTTCCGGACCTGCAATCGACTTGAGCTTCTTCGTCAAATCAATCACGATATCATCCGACGAACGCTGACGCTTTGTTACATCCACCAGCTTCAAGGTAATGGTCGCCTGGTTAGAGGACAAGGTACTTGCGAGCGGTGAGCCGCTGCTACCGATCGATACCCCAACGATGTCCTTTTCAGGCACCTGGTTCACGATTTCTTCCACTTGTTTCGTGACTTTTTCTGTCTCAGCCAGCACGGTACCGTTCGGCATCTTGATGGAGACAGATACTTGCCCCTGGTCCATGCTCGGAATAAATTCAGCACCGATCAAAGGCGTCAGAGCCAGGGAGCCCACCATCATGATGATTGCTGCGGCGATAACCGTTTTACGGCGGCCCAAAGCCCAACCGAGCAATTTGGCATAAGCTTTCTCTACTTTATGGAACCCGATGTTAAACCAGATAACCGGGTTGATCCCTTTGTAATTCTTGCGTTCGGTATGCTCAGGCACCTTTTTCAAAATGCGGGAGCTCAGCATTGGTACGAGCAGAATCGAGAACACGAGTGCTGCGATGTGAGAGAATACCACCGTCAGAGCAAGTGGTCCAAACAATTCCGCTGCGATCCCTTCCGTCAAAGCGATCGGCAAGAATACGCAAATCTGTGCCAAAGCGGAAGCCATAACGGCTGTTCCCACTTCTTTGGAACCGACCAGTGCCGCTTCCATCATGCCTTTCCCTTTTTCGCGTTGTCGGAAAATATTTTCCAACATAACGACCGCGAAGTCAATCAAGGACCCGAGACCCAGTGTCAAACCGGAAAGAGAAATCAAGTTGATCGTCTGCCCCGTCATGTACATGAGCAGGAAGGTCGCTACGATCGAAACAGGCAGTACGATGATCGCGATGATCATAGACTGGAAGCTTCCCAAGAAGAAGAACAGCAAGATAATCCCGACAAGTCCACCCAGCAGGGCGTGTTCAGCGGTTGTGTAAATAGAATCTTTGATGTAAGTAGATGTATCCATCGTTGTTGTTACTTGTATGTTTTCAGGCAAATCCTTTTTGATTTGCTCCATCTCTTTGATTACGGCATCGGCTACTTCAATCGTGTTGCCGCCGGATGCTTTCGTAATCGAGATGCCCAAGCTTGGTTTCCCATTTACATAGCTCAGCTGTGTGACGTCTTCGGTCGTATCGTTCACCTGTGCGATATCACTTAAGCGAATAGAACCGCCACTTCCTACGGATATCGGCGTCAGAGCGATCTGCTCGACATTGGCAAATTCACCTTGTACCCGAATGTTAAGTTTTCCATCCCCTTCACGGACAGCCCCTGCCGAACCGGACAAGTTGCTGCTGCCGAGAGATTGCTGAATCTGATCAAGCGTCAAGCCATAGGCAGAAAGCTTGGCTGGATCTACGATGACGTCAATGACGCGGTCTTGACCACCGTTGATTGCTGCAGAAGCTACACCGTCAATCCGTTCCAAACGGGACTGGATCAAATCCTCTGCCATGTCCTTCAGTTTGTTTACATCCGCATCACCCGTTACCGCAAATTGAATAATCGGTTGAGAGTTCGGATCAATCCGAAGTACACGTGGAGCATGTGCGGAATCAGGCAAGGCTCCTCGAACCTGATCCACCTTTTCCCTCATATCCAGGGTCGCTTGGTCCAAATCCGTACCCCAGTTGAACATCAAAATAACCTGCGATGCACCCTCAATCGAAACGGATGAAATACTATCCAGGTCAGAAACCGTTCCGAGGGCATTCTCTATCGGCTTCGTTACGAGCTTCTCTACCTCGCTCGGCGAACCACCGTCTACGGACGTTACGACGACCGCTACCGGGAAGTTCAGCTCTGGCATCAAATCAATTGCCAGGCGGGGTAAGGACACGAAGCCAAAAATAAGCATGGCCACCGTCAACATGATCATCGTAACGGGGCGTTTAATCGATAGCTCTGACAGATTCAATTTTACTCACCTCTTTTAATTCAGCTAGTCAGTTTCTTTTTTGGTGAAAATAAATCTTGCAATGCATGAAGAGATGAGATTGTCTGAGGATCTTCCATCTCGGCCCGTTCCTGCTCGGTTACCCGCTCAGTCAAGGCGACCCACACGATTCTCCGATCACTCTTATCCCGATACCTCCTCACCAGCTCTTCCTGCTCGAGCCTGTTTATCAGTCCGGAAGCTGTACTGTATGAAAGATCGACAGCCTTGCTAATGTCTCCCATCGTCCTCGGACCCTTTTCAATCTGCTCCAGGATGAGCACCTGTTGCCATGTCACATCGCCGGTATCCAGTTCCTTCTTCGAAATCGATGAAAACAAGGCACTCGCTTCCCGCAGAAGCTTTGCCAACTGAATCAACTCTTTCATGAAAGCCTCCCCTTGCGTTGACTGCATCACTATAGACTCTACACTACCTTGTGAGTGTATTTACCCATTTCATTCTACCTGCAGACCCAGGGAGTGAAGTCTACCAGTTGGATGATTTCCAGGTGTACAGTGTCTATCTAGAGATAGATGACAGCCCATGCTAGAATGAAACTAAGCGAAAAACCCGACAGAGAAAGAAGGACGTCTCTTTGTTGCGAATGAGTCTAAAAGCGATCCAAAAGCGTTTGTTGATCATCTGGTTTTCAGTTCTCATCATTTTGTCTTTACTTCCGAATTCATTCATGCGGGAAACACCCATTCAATTTTACACTACTATGGTACTATTCTTTTTCTATATCGTCTTGTTCTGGGTGTCTAAAAAGAACTGGAAGCCTTACCAAATTGAGCTAGTTACCATCCTTCTCGGGTCCATGTCACTGATCAAGAGTGTTTTTATCGGTGGAGAAGGCTTTGGCATGATGCTGCCACTTGCTGTGTTTATCGGTTTTCATATTGAAGGAAAACGCTCACTGGCCTATGCCACTTTTTTCGGCGTCTGCACGACCCTGTCTTTGTATTTCGAAGACATCTTGCAGCTTGCGCACATCGTACCGTTCATTTTGACCTACATCGGCTGCTATATCGGTGCACGGGGCTACCGCATCCAGGATACTGCCTATAAAACCAATCAGCTGCATTTGGAAGAATTGCAGCAGGCGCACGCGGAGCTGCAGGAAGCACATGAACAGCTGCAAGAAGCTGCCCTCCATACCATGCAAGTCGCCGTTCTAGAGGAGAGGACCCGCATCGCACGGGACATCCACGACGCCCTCGGGCACAGTCTGACGTCCCTCATCGTGCAGCTTCATGCGGTCAAGTACATGCTGCAGGAAGGACCTCCCCAGGCACAGGAAGCCATACGGAATATGCTTGGTGTCGCCAAGCAAAGTCTGGAGGAAATCCGCTCCTCTGTGCACACACTTGCAGTGGATAAAACCTCGCTGGGTCTGACCCCGCTTCGTGCCATGCTCTCACAAGCAGAAAAGCATACCGGTGTAAAAATGGAGCTGGTTACGGACAAACTTGACATCACCTTGTCTCAGGAGATCACGATCACGATTTACCGCATCCTGCAGGAAGCGGTTACAAACACATTGCGCCATTCCGACGCCAAGCATATCGAGGTAGTGGTTGAAAATCGCGGTCAGCATCTCTGGTTCAGCATCCGCGACGACGGCAGCATCACACCGAATAAAGCGGTAAAACCAGGCTTCGGACTGCACGGCATCCAGGAACGGTTGACAAAGCTAAATGGACGATTCCGCTATTTTGTCCGGACTCCACACGGATTTCAAATTGATGTAGAAATACCGCTGGATACACCCCCACAAGAAGGGAGCATACGCAGATGACAGATACACATCATCAAGAGAAAATTCGCGTCGTTCTGGTAGATGACCAAACGATGATTCGCCAGGGACTCGGCTACGTCATCCAGATGCAACCGGATATGGAAGTAATCGGAGAAGCTTCTGATGGCGACGAAGCGGTCGCGCTGGTGGGTGAGCTCAATCCCGATGTCGTTTTGATGGATGTGCAGATGCCCAACAAGTCCGGGATCGATGCTACTAGAGAAATTATGCTCCTCCACCCCACGTTAAAGGTGCTGATTTTGACGACCTTTGACAATCATAACTACGTAGTGGACGGCATCCGCGCTGGTGCTGTCGGCTATATGCTAAAAGACGCGGATTCTCAAGAAATGCTGGATCTGATCAGGCGCGCCCATCAGGGAGAGGCCCTGTTTCACACCGTAACGGCTGCAAAGGCACTTGCGGAGGTCCTGCAAACACAGCAGCCAGCACCTGATACTACCCCGCAAGCCTCTTACCTGTTGGATGAGCTGACGGATCGGGAGCTGGACGTCCTGCAGCAGATTGCATACGGTTATCGAAACGACCAAATTGCACAGAATCTGTTCATTTCAGAAGGAACCGTGAAGACCCATGTCCATCGCATTTTGCAGAAAATGGGTGTAGAAGACCGCACGCAAGCGGTTGCCATGGCTCTTCGCCAGCAACTGGTCAAATAACAAGCGAATTTCTTTTCATCGATTCACAGGAAAAAAGACGGAGGAAGCATCCGTCTTTTTTTGCATGTTTTACAGCTCTTCCTTGGAGCGTAAAGGCAGACGAATTTCAAAACGAGCACCTTTCAAATCGGACGAGTTGCCCGCGAAGATTTCTCCTCCATGATCTGTGATGATACGCTGTGTCGTAGACAGCCCGAGGCCTGTTCCCTCCTGCTTCGTCGTAAAAAAAGGAATGAACAGATTTTGCAAAGTCTCTTCAGACATTCCCGGGCCATCGTCCTCGACTGTAATCACGATCCGATGAATGGATGCAATGACTGTGATCCTCACCAGTGAGCCGCCGTTCGAGAGTGCTTCAAAAGCATTCTTTAAAATATTGAGAAAGGCTTGTTTGATTCTCGAGCGAAAACCGTATATGTACCAAGCTCCATGGGCAATTTGCAGCTCCAGCTTGATTCCTCGGCGGTTTGCTTCGGGCTCCAGTAAACGGATGACACCTGAAAGCTCCTCCATCACTGGAAAGCACTCCGAAACGATCTTGTCATCCCTGTACCGCGCTAGAACTAGAACATCATTTAGAAGCCCGTCAATTCTCTCTATCTCCGTCAAGATCACAGAAAAATAGGTCTCTCTGCGATTCGTTTCTTCCTGTTCCCTCAGCAGCTGGATAAAGCCTTTGATCGACGTCAGCGGATTTCTGATTTCATGCGCCATTCCTGCTGCCAATTGGCCGACTGCCGCGAGCGCTTCCCTTTTCGTCAGTTCCTCTTCGTATCGATTGCTGTCGGTTAGATTCCGCAATACGGCAATCGCTCCCCACAGCTCCCCATCATGGTAGATCGGACTCGTACTTACCGTCGTCCATTGTCCCCAATACTCCGCGACATAATGACCAGTCTGCCCCCGTTCGAGGACCCATTGCACAAAGCGCTCCCCTTCATGCGGGCGAAAGATCTCATCGATGTTTTGACCCAGGATCTTTTCTCGATTTACCTGAAACAGTTTGGCCAAGGCTTGGTTGGCTTCCACGATGTTCATTTGACGGTCAATCATCAGCACGGCAATATCAAGTGATTGCAAAACGATTTGCACTAATTCTTGCTCCGCTACTTCCGCAAATGGGTCACCGTTTCGGTTTTTCACGCGGGCGGGTACCTGCACTCCCGTCCCTATGTCGGAATGGACTTGGCCCAATTCCAGCAGCTTGGCCACTTGATTGTCCACTGCTTGGTACAGCTGCAGCTCGACTTGATAAAAGGACAGCTTGTCCTCTGTAGTGATAAGGAGACAGCTCGCATGCTCCAGCAAATGCTCGATGATCTTGTCCCGTCCGTTCCGAAGCTGCTCAGCTACATGCCGGTTGGATAAGCCCAGCTCTTCAAAAAAATTTGAGAATACGACTATCTGCTGTCTGACCTGCAGGGGATCAGAGGCTGCAAGAGCATCCCCTAATCGCAAAAAAGTTTCAACAAAACACTCTTCCCGATACATTCCACGCTCCCACACAAGTGCTTGCTGCTCGTCTGAAAGAAATGAGAGCATTTCGGCCGCCATCACAGGGGCCAGATCTGCAAAATACGTACGTATTCGATTTTTCAAAACGCTCTGGCTCCTTTGCTTCCAACTGTACCGTGGTGATTTCTTCCATTTTCCGAATGCTTCTATTATGGCTGGAAATAGGTTGATATGTAAAGCATAGTCACTAGCGAAATAGGACAAAACCAAGGCGTTTCCTACAAAAAAGGCATTTGCCCCTGTGATCAGACAAATGCCTTTGGCTATTAGGAATGGGATTTTACCGTGTAGTTTCGCAGCTCGGATTTCACCGGGCTGTTCGGGTTGCCGCCTGCGTGTGCTCGTTGGAACGCTTCACTCTGCGTCCAGTTTTGGAAATCCGCTTCCGACTCCCATTTCGTAAAGACGACGTACTCATCCCCTTCAGACGGAGCCAAGAAAAGGAATTCAAGGAACCCAGGAACACCCTTCATCCGCTCTCCACCACTGCCAAATGCTCTTACCAAATGCGATGCGTAGTCAGCTGGCACGCGAAGTCGGTTCATCGATACGTACATAATATTTGCCACGTCCTTTCCCACATTGGTTTTCCCTTCCATTATACATGGGACTCTAGCAAAACAAAAATAACCGCTGACGCATCTATTCGCGCCTGCGGTTCATTTGTTGTTCCAGCATAATATCCATCAGCAGAGTGTCCTGCAGCGGTTCTTTCGGATCCGTAGTCAACAAGGCAGCGACTGCCGCCATCGCGCAACGAACGGACTGATAGGAGTAAAAGGCATCTCGCTCTGATTCACTAAAGAGGGACAGGTCCGAGCGTTCCTGCACAGGATACGGAAAATCGGTCTCTACCCCAGCGCGGTCTAAGACGATCAAAGCCTGTTTAATCGCCAAGAGCGCAGCGCTGACGCTGATCCCGTATTCCTTTCGCAAATCATCCCACACTTGAAACGCTGATTTTTCGACTCTCTCTTGATTCGGACGCGTGATGATTCCTGATTTACGCCCTTCTTTCAGCAGCCAGTCGACAAAAATATCTGGGCGTGGAGGAAACGCGTATACCTGCAGCTTCATTTCCAGCTCTGTAGGAAAGTCCTTTGCAAAGCGTGCATGAGAAAGCGACATTTCATAGCGCCTCGAGGGATGGCCAGGAACCGTAACAAAGACAGTATCTTGACGGACAGCGGCCACCTGCAGCTTCGTACGAGCGGGGATTCGGCCCTGAGGTGCCTTCTCCCTGCGAATATTCCCAGGTATCAGCTCTGTACCAAACTGGTGATATTCGAGGGGAGAATCAATCCATGGAATCGGTTCCCGCTCCAAAATCTCATAAAGTCCATTAAAAGTAACCCATTCCCCTGGACGTCGCTGACTGCGAATAAGGACGGTATGACGCTCTTCCTCTGGCGGAACTTCGGTGTCCTGATCGTCAGGAGCAGGATTCAGACGCTTATGTTCCACAAGCGCACTTTCATTCATAGACAGACGCTCCAGCAGCTCCCGTTTGCTGACCCACTCATATCCGATTCGGTATATCCGGTTTTTCATCGGCTCCACCTCCTTTTGGTCGCCATTTGGCGTTTTTGATTTAGCCGGTTATTCGGTTAACGTACCATATGTATTTTGAGACCTGTCCGTGCTAGACAGATCGTACAATTCCCTGCAGAGCACGTGCCGCATCGCTCGGTGAATCCGCTCGCGTAATGGCGCTGATCACAGCCACTCCATCCGCACCTGCGCGAATAACTTCCGCGGCATTTTGCAGCGTAATCCCACCAATCCCCACAATAGGAAGTTCGCGGCCAACAGCTTCTCGAATGACCCTCAAGCCTTCTGGTCCGATCGGCTCTCCCGCATCCGCTTTGGATGAAGTGGCGTACATCGCTCCTACACCGATGCAGTCGACTCCGCCCGCTTGAGCGGCCAATGCCTCTTCTATGGTAGCGGCAGAAACCCCAATGTACATGTTTGGCCCTACCGCCTCTCTTACCTCAGCGAGCTGCATATCGTCTTGGCCTACGTGTACGCCATCTGCCTGCAGACGGATCGCCAAGTCCACATCGTCGTTGACAAAAAAGAGTGCCCCGCTCTCACGGCAAAGAAGCTGCAGCTGACGCCCCAGCTCATCGCGTTCATCCGCCGTGAGCTTGCTTCCCTTGTCTCTCAGCTGAAGCGTGCCTACCCCGCCTTGCAGAGCATCTGCGACGATAGCTACTGTCCGCTCGATGGAGTAATCGCAGTCCTGCGTACCGACTACAAAATAGACTCCCATTTTTTCGCGAAGTATGTTTCTGTCTTTCATATTGACCTGCCCTCCCAAGTGTCCAATACATTCCGATATGCCGCTGTTGCTTCCTTGACGTTGTGTGCATCGGTAATGCCCGATAAAACAGCGATACCTCGGCAGCCCGCCGCTAAAACTTGCGTCGTATTCGCCGGGGTAATCCCGCCAATTCCAATCACAGGAATGGACAGCGCCGCCGTGATGCTCGTAAGCTCTCCAGTTCCTCTCGGAGGAACACCCGGCTTGGAGCCACTGGGAAACAAATGACCGTACAACGCATAGGTTGCCCCTTCAGCAGCAGCTGCTTCTGCTTCCTTAACTGAATGCACAGACCTGCCAATCCATTGCTCCTTTGCTAAGAGGAGCCGCGCTTCTGATGGCGTCAAGCTGTGGTAGGCCAAATGGGCTCCCCGGCAACCGCTTGCTGCTGCAACGTCTACTCGGTCGTTGACAATCAGACAGGAGCTTGGCATGACAGTGGACAAAGCTTTTACCCAGTCCATGCACTCTCTTGCTGTACGCTGCTTTTCGCGTATATGTAAATAATCCATTCCACCCGCATAAGCTGCTTCTGCCATTGCCAGCACTTCCTCCAAGCCTTGACGGCCGTTCGTGATGACGTGCAGCTCAGGCCTAGTCGACATTGCTCTGCCCTCCGCCTCCAGATAAGGCTGCCAAGCACTCCTGCAGCCACTGCTTGGTCTTGTCATCCCCTTCGCTAGGTGCATGAGCCAATAAGTCGATAACTAATCTTCTGAGGAAAAACGTCTGTTGAATTGTCATGGGAAACGTAATCTTTTTCGGTTTTTCTTCTTGCTTCTCCAGCGTTTCCACGCCCGCGAGCAGCATATTGGCGATAGACTCGACCAGCTCGACAATCTGCTCGTTTTGCTTCAATTCATCGTAGACGCCGTCAAAGAGACGACACAATATCAAAAATGCCTGTGACGACAAGGTCACCGGCTGTACTTCCTGCATCGGTTCCGTCATGCTCTTCCCCCCACTTGCTTTCCTGATCCTGGCTAGAAAAAACAAACCCTATTATAGCACAATGCAAGGGAGCATCCATGGAGAATTAGAAAAACCGCTGAAATCAGCGGCTTTCACTTGTTCCTTCATTTCGGTCATTGTGATTGGACTGGCGCAGATTTGTATTCTTGTCTTTCTCATCAAGCGTCTTCCCGCGGTTTTTACCCAGATCCTTGCTGTTGTTGTTCTTACCCATGAATCCACCTCCCCTGACGCAGTTGTCAAAGGATAGCGTAACCAATCTGGGACTCTTTACTCCCCAATCTTAATCAGCTTTTCACAAGTTTGTGCTGTTTGCTTTTGCTAAGCGAGAAACCGATCGCAAAAAGCATGCGCCAGCCTAAGAGAAAGGCGAAGGTAATCACATACGCAACCCATGTGAACACCCAGGTCATCGGAACCCCTGTCCACCACGCTCGCAGAACTAAACCAATCGGTGCGGCAAGCGTCCAGGTGAGAAAGGTGGACAGTATCAGCCATCCAAAGGATCGATAGGACTTTTGCCCATAGCTGCGAAAAACGAAGATCGCCACTAGCCAACCTACCAAAAAGGGAGCAAGAGTATCGAGCAAGCCCAGAAAAGACACGGGTAAATGATGAGCCAATTTTCCATAGTAGGCGAAAAGCAGGAAAGCTAACAGATCACCTGCAAACAGGACATAGCCAGCCGGCAGTAAGCGAAGTTTCATGAATATCCTCTTCTCTCATGAAGCGAAGTATACAGCAAGCATGCTTCCCTTGTATTGTACACATCCTGCCTGCTGACTCACAATCGTTCCACCCGTTTATTCACGAATCAGCAACAAATGCAGCTTTTCTTGGACGTTTTTCCATTCCGTATTCGTGATGCTGAAATAGACAGAATCGCGAACGTATCCATCCGGCAAAATCACGTGATTGCGCAGGACACCTTCGCGGACACCACCGATTCGGGCAATGGCCCGTTGGGAATTCAGGTTGCGTGAATCAGTCTTGAGCTGCACACGAATGCATCCCAATTGTTCGAAGCAGTGGCGCATCAGCAAATATTTGCACTCTGTATTTATCGCACTCTTCCAAACCGAGGGAGTGAGCCATGTAAATCCAATTTCGAGGCCGCGGTCTTTCCTCACGATATTTAAGAAGCGCGTACTGCCGATGACTTTTCCATCTTCTTGGCCTATGATGGCGAAAGGAAGCTCAATTCCTTCTTCCTCATTCCTCAAAGCCGTTTCCACAAAGCTGACCGCATCCTGCAGCTGGTCGATCTTGACGCTCATATACGTCCAGATATTCTCGTATCGACCTGCCTCCCAGATTCCCTCGATATGCGCATGGCGCAAAGGCTCCAAGCGGACGTATTTTCCTTCTAGCGTGACGGGCGCAATGTTTAGCATGATTGTGTCTCCTCCGACTGTTCTGCTAAAGCTGCAAAGCAGAACAGCTCTCATAAATTTTTCCTATGATAAGGGGGGACTTCCAATCTGTCAAACATTCTTTTTATTGAACATGCCCTCTCGCGTCAACTTTCCAAGTATCGATGACTTGCCCCTCACGTACGACATGAACCTTATCAAACAAATTCATCACTGCGCAGGCATGATTGGGAATGATCTGGACACGATCGAGCAGGCGCAGGCTCGTCTCACCTTCGATACTTGCAACCCCATGTTCTTCAGACAAGCGCTGAATGACGATCTCGGGATGACCGACCACATGGCCGAAGCCTTTGACGGTTGCATTCCCGTGCGCCCCTTGGTCCAAAGCCAGTGACTTGCTCCCTGTATCCAAAACGAGCCGCTCGCCTGGACGGTGGCTTACAACCGTAGCCATCACCCGCAAGGCGCATTGTGAATATGTCGCAGCTCCTAAGCCTACTTGAATCGCATCGTAAAACACGGCATTCCCCGGGCGTATCTCCGTGATGCCAGGGACTTTGCCGGAAATCCGAAAAGTCGGGGTCGAGCCGACGCTCCTCACCTCGATAGGAATCCCATGTTCTTCGCAGAGCTGCGCGCTCGCCACGATACACTCTCCTTCGTAACGGCCGATGCGCTCAATCTGCTCGTAATCTGTGGCAGCGTAAGAATGCCCAGCATGGGTATATAGCCCTTTCAATTTCAGGTTGGGGCAACGTTCACTGACATACTGTGCCAGCCTCAGGGTAGGCTCACCTGGATCGACACCGCAGCGCTTCAGGCCAGAATCGATTTTCAGCCAGACTTCTACCTCTTGATCAATAGGCTGAAAGAATTGTTGGACGTGGGCTGCTTGCTCTTCCGAATCAATCGTGAGGATGATCGTTGCAAGAGGAAGCAGCGCAGCTACTCGCTCCAGCTTTGTACGTGACGCGAGCGGATAGGCAATCAGGATGTTGTCGATCCCCCCTTTCACCATCACCTCTGCCTCCGATACTTTTGCTACAGTGATCCCGCACGCTCCGTTTGCCATCTGTAGCTTTGCGATTTCAATCGACTTGTGCGTTTTGATATGGGGACGCCACGCGATGCCTTGTTCTTTCGCAAAGTCGTCTACCTGCCTCATATTCGCTTCCATGATGTCAAGGTCTACTAGCAATGAAGGTGTGTCCAATTGTGTTATGTCCACTTTTCCATGCCCTCCAGATCCATTTCATAATATTAGGAAAAAGCATTACGTTTGTTTCATCATACACGGGGATTCGATGGTTGAAAAGGAAGCAGAAAAAGTCCCGTTTGCAGCTTTTTTCTACAAAGGGGACTCCTTCCTCTTACGCTTCCTCGGAAATGACAACTTCTTTTCCACGCATCTTCAATAACAAGGGAATCACCAGCCATAGGAGCGCACCGAGAAGAAACACAGCCGATATTGGCTTGGAGAGAAAGATGGTAAAATCACCGTTTGAGGTAGTCAGCGCACGACGCATGTTATTTTCGATCATGGGCCCTAGAACGAGCCCCAAAACCAAAGGCGCCAGCGGAAAATCATTTTTCGCAAAAAAGTAACCCGCCACTCCACAAATCACCAGTAGCACGAGATCGAAAGTACTAATCTGGACTGCGTAAACTCCGAACACAGAAATTGCGATAATCATCGGAAGCAAATATTGCGATGGCGTCTCGATGATCTTGGCAAACACTTTGACGAGCGGCATGTTCAAAATCAGCAGCATCACGTTCCCGATGAACATGCTGGCGATCAACCCCCAGGCGATTTGCGGATGGTCCGTGAACAAGAGTGGACCAGGCTGAACATTGTACATGAGAAGAGCTCCCATCAGGATCGCCGTTGTACCTGAGCCTGGAATTCCCATGGTTAAAAGCGGAACCATCGCGCCGCCAGAAGCTCCATTGTTTGCAGATTCCGGCGATGCTACCCCCTCGATCGCCCCTTTTCCAAACTGGGAAGGATCTTTGCTGAGCTTCTTTTCTACGATATAGGCAAAGAAGGATGCCAATGTAGCTCCTGCACCAGGGAGGACGCCGATAAAAAATCCAAGAATGGAGCCCCGTGCAATCGGAGCGGCGCTTTGCTTCAATTCCAGTAGAGACGGGCGAATACGACCGACCTTTATGATTTCCTTGTTCTCTTGGTCTTGTTCGAGAGTGGTTTTGAAGACTTCTCCTAAGGCAAACAGCCCCACTGCGATCGTTAAGAACTCCAAGCCCTGATACAAATCAGGGACATCATAGGTGAACCGGGCAACACCAGACACACTGTCAATTCCAATCGTAGCCAGCAACAAACCGAAGACTGTCATGATCAGCGCCTTGGTCATTGACTTTCCACCCAAGCCGCTTACCGCGCAAAGACCGAGAATCATGAGGGAAAAGTACTCCGCTGGTCCAAATTTCAGGGCGAGGACCGACAAAGGCTCCGCCAAAAAAACCAGGGCAATCAGCGCCACGATGCCTGCAACGAAGGACCCGATCGCTGAAATCGATAGTGCCGTACCTGCTCTGCCCTGTCGCGCCATCTGGTAGCCGTCCAGCGTAGTCACTACCGAAGAAGATTCGCCCGGGGTATTTAACAGGATCGATGTCGTCGATCCCCCGTACATCGCGCCGTAATAGACACCTGCCAGCAGGATGATTGCACTCGCCGCAGCCGATTCCGGGGGGAGACCAGATGTAAGTGATGCCGTCACAGGCATGAGAAGTGCCACACCGCTCATCGGACCGATTCCGGGAAGAACCCCTACTGCCGTTCCGATCAATACGCCTACAAACGCATAGAGCAGGTTATGCCATTGCAAGGCGAGGAGAAAGCCATCACCCAAATATTGCAGCGCATTCATGATCCATCCCTCCTTACAAGCCTAGCCAGGAAGGAAATCCAGGCAGCGTTCCCTGCAGTAAATAGACGTACATATAGTAGACACCTGCAGAAAATAACAGCGATATGGCGGCAGTCTTTATCCAGCTGCTGCTGCCCATCACCCGAAAAGCAACGGCCAGGAAGAAAAAGGTAGCGATCAAGTAGCCGAGTGTCTCAAATAGAAATACGTAGATAAAGGTTGCCGCGAGTATCAGCAAAAATCGCCCGTAGTTTCGTTTCTCGGAGGCTGCTGGTGCTGGCCCCGTCTTTTTGTGCTTACTCGTCTCCCAGAACAGTCGCAGGCTCAGCAGGATTAAGAGAATGCCCAGTCCAAGCGGAAACATGTTAGGACCTACTTCACTTCCGTAAGCGCTGGCAGCAATCGAACGGCTCTCCACAATAAACGCTGCACCTATGATGGCAAAAAAGATACTTCCCAAGCGATCAAATGTGAGATTCATGCTCTTCCTCCTGTACGATTTCATTAGCAGTCGCGGGCCGCGATGACTTCATCTATGAAAAAAGGAGAGGATGACCCTCTCCTTTTTTGTTTATTTTGCCATGCCTAGAGAGGTCAGCAGCTCTTTAACCAGCTTGTCTTGTTCGTCAAGGAAAGAAGTGAAGGTCGCCGCATCCTTGTATTCCGCTTCCCATCCGTTAGCCGTCAGTTCTTTTTTCCATCCCTCATTGTCGTTCAGCTCTTTGAGTTTCGCATCCCAGTAGGCTTTGGCATCCGCCGGCATCTCTGCAGGACCAAAGACGCCGCGCCATATCGTGAAGGTCGCATCGATTCCCTGCTCTTTCAACGTTGGCACATCGCTCAGCACGCCAGTCAGCCTTCGATCGGAAGTCACACCCAACACTCGGATTTTCCCCGCTTTCAGATACTCCCCCACCCCGGATGCATCTGTTGCGATCATATCGGCATTTCCACCCAACAATGCGGCAATCGCTTCGCCACCGCCATCGTAGGAAACGTATTTGACGCTCTTTGGATCAATCCCATACTTGGCAGCAGGAAGAACGCTCACCAGATGGTCCATCGAACCAGGAGCGGAGCCACCTGCTACCGTAAGCTTGGTCGGATCCGCTTTGATCGCATCCAGCAAGCTCTTGATGTCTTTATAAGGGGAGTCCGCCTTTACGACTAGCGCGCCAAAATCCTTCGTCATTTGCGCCAGCGGGGTTACTTCCCGATATCCGTATGGCGTATTTCCTTCCTTTTTATTGTTGTTAATCAGGATTGGTGGGGAACTGACAAACAGTCTGTATGGATTCCCTTTGTCCTTGTTCACATACTCTGCCATGAAAACGGTCCCGCCGCCGCCAGGTTTGTTTTCAATGGTAATGGTCTGGCCTACCAGCTTGCTCTCATTCAATACCTTTCCCAGCGACCGAGCCGTTTTGTCCCAGCCACCGCCCGCTCCTGATGGCGCTACGATGACAAGTGGCTTTTCCGGATAACTCGAAGCGGCCGGTGCCGTTTGTGCTCCAGTCCCTCCAGAGCTGCCATTGCCACCTGCGCTTCCCGTGCTTCCCGTCCCAGCATTCCCCCCGCTACAAGCTGCCAGTGTGAGTGTAAAGAAAACAGACAGCGCGATCCATACCTTTTTCTTTTGCATCCCGCATCCCCCTTGACCTTACGTTAATGTAAGCGCATACAACACTTACCCTTACCGTATCATGAGGATTTGGAAGTGAATAGTTTTCGTGCATAAGGTTTATTCTGAATTTTGTGCACTTTTCGTTCATATTGTTCACGGCTCGCTAGGACAAGTACCGATACTTTCTTTCTGGTCTCCCCACTGTCCCATAGAGCAGGTCGGCGCGGGCCTTTTTCTCTAGAACGAGGTATTCCAAATAGCGTCTTGCTGTCGTTCTGCTGGTTCCAATTACTTTTCCGATCTCTTCTGCCGAGACGCCCTTCTCTCCCGTTCGCCGGATCGCCTGGATTACTTTTTCCAGCGTCAGCAGATCGATTCCTTTTGGCATTGCGGTCTCCCGTGTCTTTCCTGCCTGAAGATTGCGGGTCAGGATCCGATCGATCACTTCTTGATCGACTTCTCCAACCTCCTTTGTCCGCCATAAATGCTGGCGATAGCTCTCCAGGCGTTCGCGAAACCGTTCAAAAACAAGCGGTTTGACGATGTAATCATACACGCCTCCCCGTAGCGCCTCCTGTACCATCTCGATCTCTTTTGCAGCCGTGATCATCATGATATCGACGCTGCGATGATGCTGGCGGACGTGCCAAACCAGATCAGTGCCGAGCATATCAGGCAAATAAACGTCGAGCAGAACTAGATGCGGCTGCATAAAAGAAAGCAGCTCTTTCGCCTCCGCTCCGTTCGTTGCTGTTGCAATGACGTCGAACCCCTCTATTTTACTGACAAAGCGTCTGTTGATATCGATGATCCTCAAGTCATCTTCCACGATCAGCACTTCCACCTTCTGCACCCAGATCCCTCCGTTCCTTCGGGAGTGACACCGTGAACAACGCGCCTCCCCATTCACTTCCTCCTACCAGAATATATCCTTTCATTTCTTGGATAATCCCCTGCACCTTTGCCAGTCCCAGTCCTCTATGCTCACCTGGCTTTGTGCTAAACCCGTCCTGAAAGATCACTTCACGCAAATTTTCGGGTACACCCGGCCCGGAATCCTCTACTTCAAACAGGATTTCTGCCTCCGTATCCGACAGATAGCATTCCACTACTTTTCGCTCGACAGCAGCTTCGTTGACGGCCTCCAAGGCGTTCTGAATCAATGTACCAAGCAGCACAATGACTTGCTGGCGGTTGATCGTTGGCGGTAGAGACTTCAAGCTGCTGTCTTGATTGATTTGAAACTGAATTTTCAGTTCCTTTGCGCGATTGTGCATCCCTACCAACAAGGCGCCGATCAAAGGATCCGGTATTTTTTTGGCCAAAAAGAGCATCATTTCCTGCTGCGCGGATGTCTCGCTGGTAATCAGTTCGACTGCTTCCTGAATCGAACCTAGCTGCAGAAGACCGGAAATCGTATACAGCAGATTGTGAAACTCGTGGGTCTGTGCGCGCAGCACCTCTGCATAACGGCGCGTTTGCGATAACTCGGACACGAGCTTGTCGATCTCTGATTTGGGACGGAAGCTGCTGACGACACCGACGATTTTGTCTCCCAGCCTCATCGGAATACGGTTCACGATGATCTCTTTCCCTACGAGTATCGTTTCTCTGTCCAATTGATGCTCGCCTGTTTCAAGCACGTCTGGCATACGGCTGTCCGGCAAAACCTCCGTGATTTCTTTGCGGTGAAAATCTTCATTTGGAAGCTCCAAAATGCGTATGGCTGCCTT
Organism: Brevibacillus centrosporus; assembly: GCF_046622605.1. NCBI lineage: Bacteria > Bacillati > Bacillota > Bacilli > Caryophanales > Paenibacillaceae > Brevibacillus > Brevibacillus centrosporus. Next base: position 3,347,449 of record NZ_CP176856.1, read on the forward strand.
GTTCATCATGGTCACCTTGTTGTTTCGATCGATGGCCACGATCCCTTCCCGCACGGATTCCAGCACGGCATTGCGCTGAATATACAAAGCGGCGATCTCTTCCGGCTCCAGTCCCAGTATGACTCGCTTTAAATAACGGCTAACACCAATCGCGCCTACAACGCCAAAGAGCAGAGCCAGAATAATAATCAGAACGACCTTCTCCTGATAAGCCCCTATGGCGCTCTCAATATCCTCTAGCAAAAATCCAACAGAAACAATGCCGATGACATCCCCGTTGTCATTTTTGATCGGGACCTTCCCGCGCAGCGATGGCCCAAGGCTCCCCACCGCCTTTGAAATATAGGACTGCCCGTACAGGAGTCCCTGCTCATTGTCACCGCCTACCATTTCCTTCCCGATTCGATCCGGCAGCGGATGGGCGTATCGAATTCCCTCCCGATTGCCCACAACGACAAATTCCGCCTCAGTCTGTTTGCGTATATTTTCCGCGATCGGCTGAATGAGAGCGGACGGATCCTCTGTCGCAAAGGCATTGCGCAGCTCGGGGTCATTCGCCACGATTTTTGCCACGCTAAGCGCCTTTTTTCCCAGCTGTTCCTCAATAGAAGATCCAATAATGGAAGCAAAGACAGCTCCCATTGACCCAATAATCAGAATAATGACGAAAGTAAATAGCACAATCATTCTCGTTTGCAAGGATAATCGCAATTTGGTTGTGGTCACAAAATTCACCTCTTGGAACATAGTACCATCTTCTCTGCGTTTTTCGATAGCTTGCTCTATGCGGTCCACTCTAGCGCGAGGTTTCGTGAAATTTGTGGAATTTGGTCTTCTCGTCCACAATATAATGTTACAACTTGTATTCGAGACAAACTGGGGCTTTTGTCCGAATACCAGAATCACTACTGGAAAAGGAGGGATTTGCTGTGAAAACCCAAGCGGAATCAAATGGCATCGTTACGCTGACAGGCGAAGGCGAGAAGCTGGTCAAAGACAGCCCGCTCTATAACGAAGGGCTGCGACCAACTACCCGTGCCGAACACTCGTGGACAGCGTATAATTTTGCCAGCCTTTGGGTCGGGATGTCGATCTGTTTGCCTACTTATGCGATGGCTGCAGGCTTAATCTCCCTCGGCATGAACTGGTGGCAGGCAATCATCACGATCATTCTCGGGAATGTTATTGTCCTTATTCCGATTCTCCTCAACTCCCACGCAGGCACAAAATTCGGAATCCCGTACCCTGTTTTTGCCCGTCTTTGGTTTGGGTCAAAAGGAGCACATATTCCAGCGGTTGCCCGTGGCTTGATCGGGGCGGGATGGTTCGGGATCAACTGTTGGTTCGGCGGGGCGGCAATCGATACGCTGCTGATGTCCATGACAGGCTGGGAGCATGTCCCCGGGCATCTGTGGATTGCCTTCTTTGCCTTCTGGCTGCTGAACGCATGGATCGCCTATCGGGGACCTGAAACCATCAAGAAAATGGAGGCTTGGGCAGCTCCCATCCTCATTATCATGAGCCTTGCCTTGCTGGTTTGGGCATTGACAAAAGCAGGTGGCTGGGGACCTATGTTATCCGCGCCATCCAAATTCACTTCCTCTGGCGAATTCCTGAAAGTCTTCTTCCCTGCCTTGACTGGTGCCATCGCATTTTGGGCGACAATGGCTCTCAATATTCCTGACTTTTGCCGATACGCGAAGAGTCAAAAAGCACAAATCATCGGGCAATCCTCTTCCTTGCCAACCACGATGGGCGGCTTCTCCTTCATCGGGGTAGCCGTAGCGTCTGCTACCGTCGTCATTTATGGGGAAGCGATCTGGGATCCAGCAGCGGTCCTAGCCAAATTCTCTCCGTTTGCCATTTTCCTGGGAACGATCGGGATCATCCTCGCCACTCTCACTACCAACGTCGCGGCGAATATAGTTGCCCCTGCCCGTGCCGTTGAAAACCTCGCTCCTCGCAAGCTCACTTACGAGCATGGCGCCATCATCGCCAGCGTAGTGTCCTTGTTGATGCAGCCCTGGTACATCCTCGAAAATTTCGGAAACTACATTTTCTTATGGCTCGGCACGTACGGCGCGCTGCTAGGTCCGATTGACGGGATTGCCATCGCTGACTACTGGCTGGTCCGCAAGAGAAGAATTCACCTCACCGAGCTTTATAAGACAAATGGGATCTACTCCTACAAAACCGGCTATAACACCCGCGCTCTTTGGGCCATGGCAATCGGGATCGTCATTCCCTTCGTCTGCAAGTACGTCCCGGCTCTCTCCATCATCTGGGACAATGCCTGGACAGTCGGCCTGCTCATCTCCTTGGCCATCTACACCTGGATGATGCGAAATGATTCTACGATCATGAGCGTGAAGGACTACGAGAAGGTCACAGCACGTGGTGGAGAGTCGAAAGCCTCATAAATATGCGATCTATGAAAAAGACTGGCAAATCCTTTGAGGGATGCCAGTCTTTTTCTTTTCGAGTATTTCTACCATTTGAACTGACTGATGGATTCTTGCAGCTCGTGGGAGAGTTTATTCAGATTGTTGCTGGAACGTGCAATTTCCTGCATGGACGCCACCTGCTCTTCCGCTCCAGCAGAAACGCCTTGCGTATGCAGGGCAGCTTCTTCGGCCAGTCGATTCATTTCGTCCATAGCGGATGCCACTTGTTGAACGCTGGCAGACATTTGCTCCGTCGCTGCCGATACGTCCTGGATTTGATCCGCTACTTCTTGGGAAGAGGCAACGATTCGTTGGAAGGTCACTCCTGCTTCCTGTACAACGATCGCTCCTCTTTCGGCTTCCTTCGTTCCATCCTTCATCACGTGCACAACCTGCGTCGTCTCTTGCTGAATTTCTCCAATCAAGCGAGCAATTTCCAAGGCTGATTGTTCTGACTGCTCAGCCAATTTTCGCACCTCATCGGCAACTACGGCAAATCCTCTGCCATGTTCACCAGCACGTGCCGCCTCGATCGCTGCGTTCAAAGCAAGCAGATTCGTTTGGGAAGCGATGCCGGTAATCACATCGACGATCTGCCCGATTGCTTCCGAACGCACGCCGAGCAGTTGAACGAGTTCCGCTGCACGATTGACGGATTGCGAAATCGAGTCCATCTGAGATACAGCTTTTTGAATGTGTGCATTTCCTTGTTCTGCTTCCACAGCGGCTTGCGCAGATGTTTCAGAAACAGAGCTGGATGTGTCGGCAATTCGCTGGATCGCGATCGACATCTCTTCCATGACACGTACGCTTTCTTGCGTCCGTTGCGTCTGAACTTCCGACGCGCTTGCGATTTGTTGCACACTTTCAATCGCTTGCTCGGATGCATGTGCGGATTGCTCTGCACTCGCCGAAAGCTCCTCAGAGGATGCTGCTACCTGTTCCCCTGCTACTTTTACTTGTTCAATCAAGGAGCGGAAGTTGTTAACGAGACCGTTGAAAGCCAATCCCAGCTTCCCAACTTCGTCGCGAGTCACGTAGCGGACTGGCTCTACTGCCAGGTTACCTTGGGCAAGTTCTTCCATTCGATTGACGACGACACGCAAAGGCTCGGAGATCATACGGGAAATCAAATACCCAAGGGCCATTGCGATCACGAGGCTAAGAATACCGACTCCAGCCAGCAGCAGCTCTGCATTTTTGGAATCTACTTCATTTGCCTGACGAATTTGTTCGGCTTGCTGCGACTTGTAATTCGCCCAAGTCAACTGCTCCTGATTGATCCAATTCAGAGTCTTATCGGTAGCGCGATAAAAGGAATAGGCCTGGTCCGTTTGCTGTGCACTGATCATCTTGATCACTTCGCCCTGATCTCCTCGATACTGGTTGAGGAGTTCTTCGAGCATGTTGGCGCTCTCCTGCTCGGTCTTATCGAGCTCGGCTGACTTCAAGTTTTCAAAGATTCGGTTTGCGGCATCCATCCGCTGCTCCAGCTCCGTCTTGTACTCGGCCAAAACAGCTGGAGAAGTTTCCAGAATCATTTTGTAAACCAAGCCGTCAATCGCTCTCATCTCTTGACGCCAATCATTAATCCATTTGACAGGCAGCAGCTGATCCTTGTACATCGACTGAATACGGTCACTCGCAACTTGCAAGTGGTAATAGCCAGTGAAGCCTACCCCTACCAAGAATACAGCCATCAAAATGATTAGGCTAAACAGTTTTGCTCTCGTGCTTAAATTCCGAAAGAGACTCATCGTTGTTTGGCGATCCTCCTGTTCATGGTGCAATAAAAGTAGAAAAAGCTCGAATATTGTCTAATCTTACCAAATTAAGACAGACAAGTCGATAGTCTTAGGTTATTTCACTCAGATCCACAACCGACAAAATGGAAATTTCGTGAATTTGCATATCAGGTTGATAGCAAACATAGTAAGTTAGTTCTGGACTGATCCTGTACTGTAGTCCTGTATACCCTTCTGCTAGCAAATAGGAACGTACCTCGTCCCCTGTCCACTCCAGCCATTCCCGATACCCCATGGAATGGGATCGATGCTCCAATGCCTCCATGGAATACCCCGCGCGCAGTACATCGGTACGCAGCTCATTTTCGCCATAACGCTCGTCCAAGCGCAGCAGTCCGGTCGCATCGACTTCCTGGCGCAAGATGGCTGCTTTGTCCCATACCGTTTCGGCATGACAGATGGCATATTGTGCCGCGACCTCCGGATTGCTTACCAAGTATACGCCTGAACCAAAAACAGCCTTTGCACTTGCACCATTGACAAAATACCTGCGCTCCTCTCGCTCATACCGCCCCGAGCGAACGACTCGCAACGCCTCTTTATATTCCACACCCCGAAAAACGATTTGCCTCATCCCGGTATTCTCCTCACGTTCCAGTGATAGGAGCTACTCTTTCATGCGAAAAGGAGGAAGACGCTAGGTTGGCGCCTCCCTCTCCTCATCAAGGCAGAAGTTTAACCATGTCATCATACGTCTCTGGACGGCGGTCTCTGTAGAACTGCCAGGTATCGCGGACTTCGTGAATCTTGTTCTTATCCATTTCCGCGATAATGATCTCATCCTGATCACGGCTTCCTACAGCGACGAATTGTCCCCGCGGATCCACCAGATAGGACTGCCCATAAAATTCGCCCATGTTCCAAGGCGCTTCCATTCCTACCCGATTGATGGCGGCGACGTAATATCCATTGGCCACGGCATGTGCTGGCTGTTCCAACTTCCACAAATATTCGGAAAGTCCAGCCACTGTTGCAGAAGGGTTGAAGACAATTTCAGCTCCGTTCAACCCCAAGAGACGTGCGCCTTCTGGAAAATGGCGATCGTAGCAGATGTAGACCCCTACTTTGGCAAAAGCCGTATCAAACACCGGGTAGCCTAGATTGCCCGGCTTGAAATAGTACTTTTCCCAGAAGCCCCATCCGTTGTTCCCCACACCTACATGGGGAATATGCTGTTTTCGGTATTTGCCCAAGTACGTTCCATCAGCGTCAATGACGGCAGCCGTGTTGTAGTAAGTCCCGATTCCTACCCGCTCGTACACAGGCAGGATCATGACCGTACCCAGCTCCCGTGCCAATGAGCTGAACTGTTGCACGGTCGGCCCATTTGGCACTTCCTCGGCTGCCTCATACCATTTCGCGTTTTGCTCGGAGCAGAAGTAAGGACCGTAGAAAATTTCTTGAAGGCAGATGATTTGTGCTCCTTTACTGGCAGCATCTCGCACCATTTTGACGTGCTTTTCGATCGCCTTCTCTTTATGGAGGTGAACGGGTTCGTCCCCATTCACATCGTTTTTTGCCTGGATCAGTCCGATGCTTACTTTATTTACCATCCCATCCCTTCTCCTCTCTATTCCCTCTCTTACGGACGTGTAAACCTCGAACGTTTCAAATAGCGTCCTGCACCCGCTTGACCAACAAACTGTTTATCACGAACGACGAAGGAGCCTCGCGACAAGACGCTTACCACTTCCCCTTGGACTTCCATTCCCTCAAACGGGTTATAGTCTATATTCATGTGATGGGTGCTTGCGGATATCGTTCTTTTCACGTCGGGATGAAAGAGGACGAGGTCAGCGTCCGATCCAACCGCTACCGTCCCTTTTTGCGGGAACATCCCGAACAGTTTCGCCGCTTTTGTCGAGGTGAGATCCACCAGCTGGTTCAAGCTGATCTTTCCTTTCTGTACCCCTTCGGAAAAAAGCAGGGTTAGGCGATCTTCAATGATTGGCCCGCCGTTTGGAATTTTCGTAAAATCATCGCGTCCCAGTTCTTTTTGCCCCACGAAGTTGAACGGACAATGGTCAGAGCCCACCGTTTGCAGGATGCCGTTCTTCAAGGCGCTCCAGAGCACTTCCTGATTCCATTTTTCACGAAGCGGTGGGGACCAGACATACTTGGCACCCTCAAAATCCGGTCGATCCAGGTCTTCGATATCGAGCACGAGGTATTGCGGACACGTCTCCCCGTAAATGTTCCAGCCTTTCTCACGCGCTTCTGCGATCCGACGTACGGCGTCCGCGCAAGAGACGTGCACGACGTACAGCTGCGCGTCCGCGAGAGCCGTCAGGGCGATCGCACGTCCCGTTGCTTCTCCTTCCGCCTCTGGAGGTCTTGTGTAGGCATGGTAGATCGGGTCCGTATTCCCTTCCGCCAATGCCTTCTTGGTCAAATAGTCAATGACATCTCCATTCTCCGCATGGACTTGAACCAGCGCTCCGATTTCCTTTGCACGTATCAGTGTTTTGAACAAGGTCTCATCGTCAGCCATCAGAACGTTTTTGTAGGCCATGAACACTTTGAGCGAAGTAATCCCTTCATTGGCAACAACGGACGCAAGTTCATCCAGCACCTGATCGTTAGCATCGGAAACCATTAAGTGAAAGCCATAGTCAATAACCGCTTTTCCACGCGCTTTTTCATGCCAGGTAGCAATCGCGGATTGCAGCGACTCTCCTTTATTTGTCAGGCAGAAGTCGACAATGCTCGTCGTTCCGCCAAATGCTGCAGCCTTCGTCCCTGTAAAAAAGTTGTCGGAGGTCACTGTTCCGCCAAAAGGCATGTCGAGATGCGTATGGGGGTCAATCCCACCCGGCAATATGTAGCAGCCGGTGGCATCAATCTCCTCTGCGCCAGCGGTATCGAGGTTGTACCCGATCGCGACGACCTTCTCCCCCTCGATCAGCACGTCTGCCTGGTACGTATCTGCTGCCGTTACAACCGTCCCGCCACGAATCCACTTTTTCATCCTTGCCCCTCCCCTGTTCTTTTTCTGCAGCCAGATTGAGACACAGCTTTTCCGTACAGGCTATGCGCCTATTTGGAAAAAGATTACGAACATCTGGTACTTATGTCTCAGCCGTCCCTTTTGCTGCCAATGCTGCCTGCCGTTGATTCCAGCTGAGTGGCGGCAAGTCGCTCGGAATTTCGACCATTTCGATCGTTCCCTCCACCGGACATACGATGGAACAAAGGTTGCAGCCCACACAGTCCTCTTCGCGTACGACGAGCCGCTCCGCCCCTGTTGCCTCGTCCTTCAGAATGTCGATACATTGATGGGAAGTATCTTCACAGGCGATATGGCACTTGTTGCAGTTAATACAGGTCTCCTCGTGAATCCGGGCAACTACTTTGTAGTTCAGATTGAGATGGCCCCAATCCGAGTAGGTAGGTACAGCCTTGCCGACGATGTCCATAACGGAGGAAATCCCTCGTTGATCGAGGTAGTTGTTCAGCCCGTCAATCATGTCCTCCACGATTCTAAAGCCGTGATGCATGGCAGCCGTACACACCTGGACGCCAGTCGCACCCATCAGCAAAAATTCCACGGCATCCCGCCAGTTGGAAATGCCCCCAATGCCGGAGATCGGCACGCCAACCTGGGCGTCGCGAGCGCATTCCGCCACCATGTTCAAAGCGATAGGTTTTACTGCTGGGCCGCAATAGCCGCCATGTGCGCCTTTTCCATCCACATGAGGAATAGGCAGCCAGCGATCCAGGTCGACTCCTATCAAGCTGTTGATCGTGTTGATCATACTGATCGCATCCGCTCCGCCCAAAGAAGCAGCCCTGGCCGTAAAACGAATGTCCGTGATATTAGGCGTCAGCTTGACGATGACGGGTGTCTGCGCCACTTCCTTTACCCATTCGACCTGCTGCCGGATCAGATCGGGATGCTGACCGACTGCCGAGCCCATCCCCCGCTCCGCCATCCCGTGTGGACAGCCGAAGTTCAACTCCAGTCCGTCTACGCCAATTGCCTCCACCTTTTTCACAATTTCATGCCAAGCCTCTTGCTTGTGCTCCACCATCAACGAAGCGATGAGTGTGTGCTTCGGAAAACGTTTTTTGGTCTCATCCATTTCCTTTAGATTTACTTCCAGCGGTTTGTCGGTAATGAGCTCGATGTTGTTAAAGCCGAAAACGCGCTGTCCCCCAAAATGCAGTCCCGCAAACCGCGAAGTCACGTTGATGATAGGCTCCCCCAAGGTCTTCCAGACAGCTCCGCCCCAGCCTGCTTCAAATGCCCGTTGCACTTGGTAGCCGGAGTTTGTGGGCGGTGCCGATGCTAGCCAAAAAGGATTGGGTGATTGTATGCCAGCCAGATTGATAGATAGATCTGCCATTTCCTCTCTCCTCCTTACGCGTGAAATTTCTGCAACACTTACACGGGCTGCTTTTGGTCTGTTAACGTTTGGTGAATGGCATGCGCCGCTCGTCTGCCGTGGTTGGCTGCATCGACTACCATCGCATCGGTCTTCCCGCCTCCGAAAATAATGTCGCCCGCTGCGAACACTTTCGGGTTACTCGTCCGATAGGTGCCGTCCTCGACTTCGACGATGCCTTTGTTGTGCTCCAGTTGAAACGCATCGATCAGAGGCACAAGCCGTTTCTGCCCGATTGCTTTGACCACGAAATCGACTTCGATCACAAACTCACTGCCGGGAACAGGTACGGGGCGCTTTCTTCCTTTCGCATCCGGCTCGCCCAGCTCCATCCGGATCAGCTCCAGCCCTTTCACCACGCCACCTTCCCCGATCACGCGGGACGGGGCCACCAGCCAACGGAATTCCACCTCATCCTGTTTGGCAAACTCATATTCGAACTGATAACAGGACATTTCGTTCACGGTACGTCGGTAAAGGATCTGGACATTGTCGGCTCCCAGCCTCTTGGAACAGGTAGCCGCGTCGATCGCTGTATTGCCCGCGCCAATGACGACCACTTTCTTCCCGACCATTTTGTCCGTCAAGGCTTGGCTCTTCGTCTCTTCCACCAGCGTAATCGCGTCTAGCACGCCTTCCAGATTTTCGCCCTCAATCTGCAGGTCAGGAACGTTTCCCATCCCTGCGGCAAGCAAAACGGAATCAAAGTTCGCAAGCAGTTCCTCGGCACTTACATCTATGCCGATCTGGGTATTCGTCTTGATCTCCACTCCAAGCTCTTCAATTTGCTCGACTTCCCACAAAGAGATTTCCTGAGGCAAACGGAAGGAGACGATCCCGTACGTATTTAGCCCGCCTGCCTTTTCCTTCGCTTCATACACAGTAACCTGATACCCCAGCCGCGCAAGCTCCCGGGCGGCTGATAAGCCAGCCGGTCCCGCTCCGATGATAGCGACACTCTTTCCATTCGCTTCACCTTTTTGGAACAGCTTCGCCTTGTTTTGGATGGCCCAGTCCGTTGCATGTCGCTGCAGCAGGCCGATCATGATCGGCTTGGATGCATGATTCAGTACACAGGCGCCTTCGCAAAGCTCCTCTGTGGGACATACACGGGCGCAGCTTGCCCCTACTGGATTGGAATCCATAATGGTGCGAGCCGAGCCAAACAAATTTCCTGTCGAGATCTTCTTGATAAACGAGGGAATATCGATGGAGGTGGGACAGGCCTTGATACAAGGGGCGTCATAACAATACAGGCACCGATTTGCTTCATCGATGGCTTCCTTCGGTTTTAAAGCAGGGACCACTTCTTTAAAGCTGCTCTGCAGATCATGCGGAACGCCCATTTTTCACAACCTCCTTGCCCTTTGTAATAAAAATAATGTGCTTGCTATTAATCAATGTGAGAATGAATGATTTTATGATTGTTACATTTCCTTTCGAAATACAAACGGGACGCAATCATTCATGGACGCGTGGAATGATTGATTTCATTCGCGAATAGGGATAAACAAACGAGATGGTTATGACAGTGAGGCGATCTATCCATGAAAGACTACGAGCAGCAAATGGCTCGCATACGAAATCAAATGGCTCAGCTGAACGAACAGCTGGTCCAGCTCGAAGCCGAGCATCTTGCCTTTTGCGAACAGCAGGAGCGTCGCTTGTCGTATCTCTCCTCAAGAGAGATTCTGGACATACTGGAAGCTCGTCAAGGAAGAAATGGCAGCATGGCTACCATCAAGCGCTGGGCGGATAGCGGTTATCTAGGAGAGGTCATTGACGAACGCGAGGCTTTTCCTTTGCTGGCCAGCAAACAGGGAAACAAGCGATTCTTGTACCCGCGCGAAGCGGTTTTTCGATTTCTGCACGAGAAAGGGTTGTTTGAGCCTGCTTTCGATATACTGGATCGGGTCCGTCTCCGCTCTCCCTCTGGTCAAGTCGGAGCTTTGGTTACCTCTATCGAGAGAGATGGTGATCGCTTTACCTATCAAGTCCAACTAGAAGAAACGGGAGCTGTCCTGACAGCCATTGACGAGAACGACTTGCTACTCCCGTAAGGAGGCCTTATGGAACTGGCAGCGATTACTCTGGAAAACACGGTTCCTAATCAGGAATTATCGCGACGGATACGAGATTTCCATAAAAAAAAGGGGCAGCCCCTCGCCATTCGGTTTAGCGAGGAACTGACCCATATCATTTTGGAAGCACCCTGCCTCTACGTTCCTGCTCCACAGCAGCTAGATGACAAAGCCATCGTGGACGGACAAGTACGAAAAAGTGCTGATTACTTTGAAATTCATCCGAAAAGCAAGGGCAAAACGATCAACCTGCATCTGGACTCCGAGCTGGTAGCAGAATTGGAAATGATTCGATCGCGCGTAAGCAGCAAAACCCAGTCAGAGGTCATTCGGGAGCTGTTTATCCGCGGTATGCGCTCCTATCTGAGAGAGGAGGAAGAAACATAGTCTGTCAGGAAGGCTCTCCGGCACTCACGCCATTTGTGTTGTCGTCAGCTCGTATTCGTAGCTGCGCCGATACAACTGGACAATCTCTTCGTGCGTGGGCACGAGCGGATTGTTTGCAGGACTTCCACTCGCGAGCGCATCCGCTGCCATTTTGGGCAATGCAGCTTCAAATGCTTCTTTATCGATTCCCCACTTCTTCAGGTTGGGGATGTGCAGTCGTTTGCACAGCTGCTTCATCTCTACGATAGTATTCTCAGCCGCTTCTGAGACAGATTGGCTTTTCCACTCGGGATGCAGCATATGTCCGATGCTTGCTAGTTTTTCGATGGCACTCTCTTTTGTATAATCCAGCACGACGGGCAGCAGCATTGCATTGGAGATGCCATGCGGTACGTGAAAGAGCGCACCAATGGGTCGGGACATTCCGTGAACCAACGTAACAGAAGCATTTGAAAAGGCTGCTCCAGCCAGCATGGAACCCAGCGCGACCTTTTCTCTGGCCTCCATGTCCTGCCCATCCTGATAGCTGCGCAGCAAATGGCGGATGATCAGCTCCATAGCTTTGAGCGCGAGCATATCAGTCACGGGCTGAGACTTGCGGGAAAGATAAGCCTCAACCGCGTGGCACAGGGCATCAATCCCCGTAGCGGCTGTCACAGCTGGTGGGCACGATAAGGTCAAAATAGGATCGACGATGGCGACGACGGGTAAAAGCTCTGGCTGTGATATCATCATCTTTACTTGCGTCTTTGTATTGATGATCACCGTGACTTTGGTCACTTCCGAACCTGTTCCTGCTGTTGTCGGGCATGCGATCAGCGGGAGAGGCTTTGCGGAAAATGGTTTCTGTCCTCCCATATAATCCCCGATGTACCCTTCGTTCGTCGCCATGCATGCAACTGCTTTTGCTGTGTCGATGCAGCTCCCTCCCCCGACAGCCACAATCACGTCACAGCCTTCCTGCTGGCAGACCGCGAGTGCTTCCTCCACATGGATGTCGGTCGGCTCTGTTTCAATTCCCGTATAGGTGGCGTAGGCCAAGCCCTGTTCCGCTACATACGTCTCGCAAAGGGCCACATTTCCCACTTTCACCATGATCGGATCACTGATGATCAATACCTTTGCTCCCAGCTGTGCTGCCTGTATGCCGACCTGTGAAAACGAGTCTCGACCGTAGATGATTTTTCCTGGCATCAGCAGCTGATAATATCCCTCGAACAAAAGCCCCACCTCACTTTTGGCATGATTGGTATCCTTTCCTTTTCTCGCGAGATCTCCGAAATGCCTTCTGTATTTATAAAATATTGCGAATTTCATTTCTATTCCGCCAATCAATCCTTATAGAGCACACTTTCTGGAAAAAAACCGACTAAAAGAACGGGAGCTTCGGTCATACTAACACTACTTATTGCGGCATCTCACCAGGAGGTTGACAGAATGACTCTCACCGAAGAACAAAAACAGTCCAGACGCATCACGGCAAATATTTTCAAGGGCTCGCTGGGTAACCTTATCGAGTGGTATGACTGGTACGTCTATTCTGCCTTCGCCGTCTACTTTTCGGAGGAGTTTTTCCCAAAAGGCGATCCGACCAGCCAGTTGCTCAATACTGCGGCTATTTTTGCGGTAGGCTTCCTTATGCGTCCAATCGGCAGCCTTCTTATGGGGCAATACGCGGACAGGCGAGGGAGAAGAGCAGCGTTGACACTTTCCATCACGGTTATGGCCGGCGGCTCGCTCATCATCGCCGTGACGCCGAGCTATGCCACCATCGGCATGCTCTCCCCAATCATCCTTGTACTGGCCCGCTTGCTGCAGGGGCTCTCTTTGGGGGGCGAATACGGCACATCTGCTACTTATTTGTCGGAAATGGCTAGCAGCGGGCGCCGTGGATTTTACTCAAGCTTCCAATACGTTACATTGGTAGCTGGTCAAATGGTTGCGCTTGGCGTGCAAATCATTCTCCAGCTCATGCTAAGTGAAGAGGCGATGATTTCATGGGGGTGGCGAATTCCTTTTGTGATCGGTGCCACGGGAGCATTAGTTGTGCTATGGCTGCGCCGTTCCATGGACGAGTCCGAGCAATTTACCAAAATGGGGTCCGAAAGCAAGAAAAAAGCGGGTACACTTCAAGCGCTCATGCAATATCCCAAAGCTGTGTTCACGGTCGTAGGGCTGACGCTTGGCGGGACTGTTGCTTTCTACACGTACACGACTTACCTGCAGAAATTCATGGTCAATACAGTCGGACTCGACAAAAAAGCCGTGAGTTGGATCAACTTTATCGCCCTGCTCATTTTTGCCCTGATTCAGCCGCTCGCAGGCTCACTCTCAGACCGGATCGGAAGACGCCCTTTGCTGCTTAGCTTTGGTATTTTCGGAACCCTGCTCACGGTTCCGCTGTTTCTCCTGATGGAAGGCGCGCACAATTCCATCGTTGCCTTCCTGCTCATGCTCTTGGGGCTGATCATCATAACAGGCTATACCTCGATAAACGCCGTCGTGAAGGCAGAGCTCTTTCCTACTGAAATTCGTGCGCTGGGTGTGGGCTTCCCCTATTCGCTCACCGTCGCCATCTTTGGTGGGACAGCCGAGTTTGTTGCGCTTTGGCTGAAAAGCATCGGGATCGAGTCACTCTTTTATTATTACGTGTCCCTCTGCATTTTCATTAGTCTCATTGCGTATTGGCGCATGGGGGAGTCTTCGAAAACCTCCAGAATCGAAGCAGAGCTGAAGCACGGCAAGTCTTGAACGCAGGCCGCACTCAGACGTACAAAAAAGCCAATCCGTTCACACAGCAGCTGTGGATCGGATTGGCTTTTTGGATGGAAAGATTTACGCCTGGAAAATCTGATGGATTCGCTCGATTTCTTCTGCGGTTAAATGAACATCCAGCGTCTTCAACGTATTGGTGACTTGCTCCGGCTTTTTCGCCCCTGGAATCAAGGCATCGATCCCATCGACAGTCAAATACCAAGCGAGGACGACATGTGCGACTTCCGCGCCTTTGGCATTCGCGATTTCCCTGACTTGCTCGACCTTCTCCAGGTTACGGGCAAACGGCTCCCCTTGGAACATCGGATTGCGGCTTCTGCCATCGACGAAGGTGGTATCTCTCGTATATTTTCCTCCCAGCAAGCCTGCAGCCAGAGGGAAATAAGGGACAAAGGAGATTCCTTTATCTACGCAATAAGGCAAGATTTCCTTTTCGACCTCACGCTTGAACAGGTTGTACTCGGATTGAAGAACGTCCACATAGCCATCTGCATTTGCTTGCCGCAGCTGGTCGATCGTAAAGTTGGATACGCCGATTGCACGGATTTTCCCCGCTTCTTTCAGCTTCGCCAATGCGCCAACCGCTTCGTCTTTTGGCGTGGTTTCATCTGGAAAATGTATGTAGTACAGATCGATATAGTCCGTCTGCAGACGACGCAGACTGTTTTCCACACTCTCCTGCAAGAACACTGGCGAATTATCTACGACAACTTTGCCGTCTACGAATTTATGCGCACCCTTCGTCGCGATGACGACATCTTGACGGTTGCCTTTTTCTTTGATGACCTCGCCAATCAGTTCCTCCGAGCGACCTGGCCCGTAAATAAAAGCCGTATCGAGAAATTGAATTCCGTTTTCAAAAGCTGCACGAACGACCTCTCTGCCTGTCTCATCACTGAGGTTCGGATAAATATTGTGGCCACCTACCGCATTCGTTCCCAGTCCAATTGGGTTGACGTACAAATCCGTTTTCCCGATTCGTGTTTTTTGGGTCATGATAACGATCCGCTCCTTTGGCTTTTCCGATTTGTTCGTCTTATTCTGAGTGTACAGATGGGAGAAGTGAGTAATTTATCAAGAAAATTATACCAGTTTCCAAATAGAGTGTCTAATTCTCGGGTGTATGCTCACATTAGAGACTTGGCTCCACTAAGCCTTTTTGACAGCGTCTTCGTTGCACTTATACTGGATGAGAATCTTATCCATTCTGACTGTATGAAAAATCCGTTGCCAGACCTTGATGCTTTGCCAGGCAACGGATCTATTGTCATCTTCGGACCCTGAGTAAAGAAACCTTTTCAGCTCGTATAGGTTCCCATAGGAGTCGTAGCACAGGACCAAATGATTTCAACAGATACTCCGTGCCTTTGTTTGTCGAGCATTGCAGGAACCCTCCGTCACTTTCACTTGCATCATCAATCTCTCGGTCTGGCTCTAGCATTCTTTACAGGACGCCCTCCAGACTCGCTCCTTTGGCAAATAGACGCTCGATATTTTTTTCTACGGTCGGATCAGGAATCAACGGCGGCGCATGGTGCGGCTTCATCCGAGCATCGATGATCATGTTGTCGCACACCCAGTGCTTGTTCGCATAGTAGCTGTTTACCCCGTGAATATCGTGGGAAGGGTTGCTGCGCGTAAATGTCGCCCACAAAAAATTGTTGAGATTCGCGGAGAGAAACGCACTATCATCGCAGAGGACGATCATCGGGCAAGTGGGCAGTCCGCCGCGTTCCCTGATCGCATCGCTCAGCTCGTTCATTTCCCGTGCTACTTGCTCGTGGCTGGTAAAGCTTGGACCCTGGATGGCGACGATCCCCGGCATCACGAGGCGAGGAGCGGTATACGAACGCAAATCCTTCAGGGCTTCTGGTACGTCCGTGCACAAATCTCTGCATTTATCCCCATAGGCGGCGATGACTACCTTGGAGCCACTGTTCAGGCCAGTTCCCGAATAATCGAGCGTATCGATCGTTGTATTCGTTTGGAAGTGAATATCCCGGTGCAGATCCAAGCGTTCCAGGATGTACGTCAGAAACTCCTCTTCGCGATGGGTATCCAAAGGCTGCTTGTCTTCTGCGGTAATGAACAAATACTTGGCCAAACTCAGCTGACCCGTCCCCAAAATTCGGTTGGCAATCGTCAGCAGCTCCGTTGGCTGTTTGACCTGCTGGTAAGGCGTGTACCGTTCGCTGCCAATGGCAAAAAGCAGCGGATGTACGCCTGCCGCATCCACAGCATGGACCTCTTTGACCCCTGGAATCTCTTTCACGATGGCATCCCCAGTCAGTTCGTGAATGAGCGCGCCAAACGACGTATCTTCCTGTGGAGGACGCCCTACCACGGTAAATGGGAAAATGGCGTTCGGCTTGGCATACACTTTTTTCACTTTCATGACCGGAAACGGATGCGTCAGACTGTAGTACCCCAAGTGATCGCCAAATGGCCCCTCAGGCTTCGTATCTCCAGCGTGAATCTCCCCGGTAATGACGAAGTCCGCATCGTTGCTGATGCAGTAGCCGTCGATGTAGCTGTACTGAAAACGGCGTCCTGCCAGCATGCCCGCAAACGTCAGCTCACTCATGCCTTCTGGCAGTGGCATGACGGCGGACAGCGTGTGTGCAGGAGGCCCCCCGATAAAGCAGCTGACTTTGAGAGGCTCTCCCCGCTTGTTGGCCTTGTCCTGATGGATGCCAATCCCGCGGTGAATCTGGTAGTGCAGCCCGATTTCCTTATTCAGCTCATAGTCGTTACCGCTCAGCTGTACGCGATACATCCCGAGATTGGAATTCATGATACCCGGCTTGTCCGGGTCTTCCGAGTAGACTTGCGGCAAAGTCACGAACGCTCCCCCGTCCATCGGCCAGCTTTGGATAAACGGGAGGTCAGAAATTTGAATCTCATGGGTGGATACGGGTTGGCTATTCGATTGCTTTGCCGGGAGTGCTTTCCACGCCGCCAGTCCGCTTCCGATATGTTTAAAAGGATTCTTTAAGGCTTTCATCGGGTCGTTGCGCAGAGCGATGACGTTTTCGACAGCCCTCCACGTATCTCTGAAAATGAACTTGCTGCGTTCGATGGTTCCAAACAGGTTGGACGCTGCTCGAAACTTCGATCCTTTTACATTTTCAAACAACAAGGCCGGTCCATTTGCTTCATATGCTTTCAAGTGAATCGCAGCCATCTCCAGGTAAGGATCCACTTCTTCTCGAATGCGTACCAAGTGTCCATTCTTTTCCAAATCAACTAGGCAATCTTCTAAATTCCGATACATCAACAATATTCTCCATTCGCTAGAAGGTTGGTTGATAACAGCGTTTTCCCTTATCTATCATACATCATGAGACAGGTGTATCGCCTATTGTTTTTGCTTTTTTCCAATCCGAGAAGGGAATGGAATATTTACAGGAGAAGAAACATGGATTAAAGGATAACGGATAGAAGGAGTTGTGCTTCTGACTATGAATCATTCACAAGCACCGCAGATCGACGAAGCTCTCGTAAAGCGTTTGATCGCAGGACAATTCCCCCAGTGGGCGGACCTTCCACTCGCTTCCGTACAGTCAGGAGGAACCGACAATGTCATCTTCCGGCTCGGAGAACACATGTCAGTCCGAATTCCTCGCGTAGACTGGGCCATAGGACAGGTCGATAAAGAACACAAATGGCTGCCTTCCATGGCCTCCATGCTCCCACTCCCCATACCGACACCAATAGCGATGGGAATGCCAGCCCTGGACTATCCATGGAGATGGTCTGTAAATCGCTGGCTCGAAGGGGATAACGCCGTGAATGAACCCATCGGGGATCTTCCACACGCTGCACATTCCATGGCCTCCTTTCTCAGAGCGCTCCAGCAATTCCCTTCCACAGAAGGACCGGCACCTGGCCCTCACAATTCAGGGCGTGGGGAGCCGCTTATGCTTCGTGATGCAGCCGTACGAAAAGCAATCGAAGCTCTGCACGATGTATTTGATAGAACAGAAGCAACCAAAGCGTGGGAAGCCTCCCTTCATGCTCCGAAATGGGAGGGAGAGCCTGTCTGGCTGCACGGCGATCTCCATCCGGGAAATCTGTTGGTACAAAATAACCGTCTGAGCGCTGTCATTGACTTTGGCCTCTTGGGAGTAGGCGATCCTGCATGTGACTGTATGTGCGCTTGGACCGTCTTAAACGATCAATCCCGACCAGCTTTTCGCGAGGGTTTAGCCGTTGACGATGTGACCTGGCTACGCGGGAGCGGTTGGGCCCTTTCGTTTGGACTCACGGCGCTCGCTTACTATCGCCATACGAATCCCGTTCTGTCGGACATTTCCAGACGTACGATCGAGGAAGTACTCACTGATCACCGAGGGAATCACATCTGAAGGGAGAACCGGGCGATCCAACAGGCAAAAAAAAGCATCTTCTGGGGAATCATTGGGCCGAATGGCGCCTTTGATCCGCAAAAGATGCTTTTTGCTTATTCTTATTTATACTCACCCAGCAAATAGTTGTAGAACGGCTGGTCTACCCAGAACTGATAGGTCTCCACGGTAAGCTTGCTGTCCAGCTTCTTAAAGCCTTCCACTACTTTCGCCGATTGGTCATTCAGCGAGAACGACTGCACGATATAGCGGCCCTCTTTCAAAAGGTTATTGGTAATGACAGGATAGTCTGCCAGTTCTGTACGAGAGTGGTAGAGTGGCTGCCACCAGGAGCCTTTGATCAGACCTGTTTGATCCTCAGCATCTTTCTTCGCATATTGCAAAATTAGAGGCTGGAAGCGTTTTTTGTCTTCGACGCTCGCAAATTCGAAGCTAAGGTCGTATTCTTTCGCGTAGGCGATGTAGTTGCCATTTTCAATTTGGACCACTTGGTAATCATCTGTTTGAACAGGCTCTCCCCACTCTTTCAGATAGATGAATGCCGAAGTCTTTGGCTCGAACTGGACTTTTGCATCGATGCCTTCGCTTTTCAAAAGGCCGATCAATTGAATAGCATGGCTAAGATCGCTGTGACCATAGGTAATGGTCCGCGCTGGATCAAAGTGCGGGTCAAACGCTGCATCCTTCAAATTGTAGCCCGTTACGAGGTTTTGTTTGAGAGCCGTATCCACGACTTCCTGCAGCTCTCCTGCCTTCAGGATTTGGGATTCGTGCCATGCTTGAGCCAATTTACCGTATATCCCGTCTTCGCTGATCGTACCGAGGTAGTTTTTATAATGACCGCCGAGCTCCGATACCTTTCCAAGCAATTGATAGGCAAGATCCGCTGAAACGGCACCGGTCACTTTACTGGCGCTCAGCTGACTTGCTGAAACGATGCCTGTATCCAATGCTACAGCAATGCCCTGAGCGGTCTTTTGCGAGAGGGTTCCTCCCTTTGCATAGGAAATGCCTGCTTTTTTCAAGGCTGCCGCTACCTTCTGTTCGCTGTATGTAAGAGCCAGCTCTTTCAAATCAGCTGCTTGGATTGTCGCACTGATCGCTTCGCCCAAAAGCAACGGCGTCGATCCTGCGGACAAGAAACCTTTGGCAGCTGCCTCTTTTTCCGTTATACTGGTAATGCTTGCCACAACTTTGGCCAATGCGGTTCCGTACTGGTCACGCGTCACATTTCCTGTAAACTGGATTCCGTATTGTTGCTTTACATAGCTGCTAAACTCTACATTCGCGCTAGACGCTTGCTGTACAGAAAGTGTTACAGGTGCAGCAGCAGCGGTTGGCTGTTCGGCAGCACTTGCAAATTGTGGCAGAACCAAAGTCGCCAGCAGTGCAGCAGATGCGGAAAGCTGCAGCATTTTTTTCGATTGAATCATAGAAGTTCCTCCTCTTGCTCTCTCTGTAAGATGCAAAAACCAATTATTCCGATATTGATACTCGGTTATTTCATATTGTTTAAAAATACCATCTTTCACCTAGCATTGTCAAGGTATAAAAAAGCAGCCCGCTGAGCGATCAGTCCGAGCTGCTTTTTTCATTACGCGCTATGTCCCCCGGCTCGCGAGACTTGTCAAAAAGACTTTCCCTTTGGTTATTTTTGCATATTCGACAGCATGAATAGCATTTGCTACATCTGCTAAGTCGTAGAGCGAATCCACCTTCATCAAACGCAATCTTTTATCGTTTATCAACGTTATCAAATGACTGAACATTTCTTGCCATTTATCCGTTGATACTTGTGCATTCCAATTCCGTAAATGAAACATATTCGCATTGACTTTCGCCTTATTTACAATCTCTAGGAATCTATAGCAGCATCAGCACCATTTCCATTCGTTAATTCCATAACGGTTTCATAGAGTGGAGCTTTTGATGTATCGATTACATACGAAGCACCTAAATGAAGTAATTCCTCGTTGTATTGGCTATTTCTCGTAACTGCAATCAATCGAAAGCCAAATGTCTTTGATAACTGAGCGAAAATTCGCCCAATTGAAGAACCACAGGCATTGACCAATAAAACATCGTCCGAACGTAATTTTAAAACTTCTGTACAAATCACCAAAGCCGTAATTGGATTTATATACATCTGCGAAGCTGTAAAATCATCTATTGTATCAGGTATAGCAACTGCAAATTTAGCGGCTGTCTTCACAAACTCTTGCCATGTACCTTCCCCACGCAATGGTAAAACACGTTTCCCAATGAGATTTGGAGGAGCTAAACGCCCTGCATCTTCTACAATTCCTACCCCTTCATAACCTGGGATATTGGGTAAAGAAATCCGATGAGCATAAGACCCTCTTATCGGTATTAGGTCAGAAGGGTTTATAGGACGCGCTAGCATTCGAACAAGGATTTCATCATCCTTCGCTGGTTCTATCTTTGTATATGCAATCTTTAGTACGTCTTTAGGGCTACCAAACTCATAAAATTCAGCACATTTCGCTTCCAAAACATTAAGTCACCTTCATGTAAAGCCCGATTACTATGATTATACCATCATCTGCTAAATCAACGAACATACATATGGAAGAAATGCCTCTTGCTCCTCTGCATTTCCGTGGGAATGCGTATGTAAAGAACGATAAAGTAAAAGACTTTGTCATTTTTCCGTTAGGCGGTTCTTACTTTAAATATGCGTATCTAGAGAAATAAAGTGGCCTGCACATACAAACACAACTTACTCGTCAAAGCGACTAAAAAAACTATGCCTTGAAAGAAAGAGGACACATTTTTGTGTCCTCTTTCGGATTATTGTATATATCACTTCTCGGTCAATTCCGACCATTTGTTCGTTTTCACTGGAGGCGTGTAATCCCGCATTTTATCCAACAAAACAGCAGGATCGCTCTCGCACAAGATCAGCTCGCCTTGCATTACAGGAATGAATCCTGCAGCCGTCGCATGGTTCACCATTTCCATCAGAGGTGTGTAATAGCCGTCTACGTTCAACAGTCCGATCGGTTTTGTATGGATGCCGATTTGACCCCAGCTCACTACTTCAAAAATTTCCTCGAATGTCCCGTATCCGCCTGGCAATGCAATAAAGCCGTCAGAGAGATCATTCATCATGGCTTTTCTCTCGTGCATTGTAGTTACTTCATGCAGCTCGGTTAATCCAGTGTGCACGATTTCACCACGGAAAAGTCCTGTCGGCATGATCCCGATCGCTTTTCCTCCACCCGCCAGTACGGAGTTGGCTACTCTCCCCATCAGTCCCATATTGGACCCGCCATACACCAAGTCAAGCTCGCGTGCGACCAGCTCTCTGCCCAGCTCTTGTGCAATTTGTTCGAAAGCAGGATTGACTCCTGGATTGGAGCCTGCGAATACACAAATACGTTTCATGATATCCTCCCGAGACTTGGTTGATGTGAATGTTATTTGCCACAATAGTTAGTGTATCGCATCATTTTTTACCACGCCATAAAAAGAATGACAGAAACAAACAGAAAAAAGCAGGTAGATGATCAACATGGCTGAAATCGCCTGTCGATATTACCTGCTTTTCAAAACTGGTGCCACTCGTTTATTCTAGCGTATCAAACGCCTCTCTCATTACCTGTGCGATGAAGTCAATATCATCACTGGTCGTGCTAAACGGCGGCGAGAGCGTAAGCACATTATTGAAGCCAGGGATGGTATCTCCGTTTCGTCCGATAATCAGCCCGCGTTTTTTGCATTCTGCAATGACCTGTGTCAGCTTGGCCGGTGCGGCAGGCTCCTTCGTTTTACGGTCTTCTACCATCTCGATACCCATCAGGAACCCAAAGCTGCGAATATCCCCTACATAAGGATGATCGGCCAGGAAGGCTAGCTTTGTGCGCAGCTCTTCTCCAAGCTCATTGGAGCGCTCAACCAGCTGTTCTTCCTCCATCAACTCGAGGTTTTTCAGGGCAAGCGCACAAGCTGCAGGGTTGCCGCCAAACGTATTCACGTGGCGGAAGTGCAGGTTGGTTCCTTGCTCGTTGAATTTATCGGCGATAGAGGCACGTACCGCAGTCGCTGACAACGGCAGATAGGCGCTGGTGATCCCTTTCGCCATCGTCACGATGTCCGGCTTGACGCCGAAATTTTGGTGACCAAAACGCTCACCGGATCGACCGAAGCCACAAATGACTTCATCCACAATCATCAGTACCCCGTACTTGTCGCAAATCTCGCGAACCTTTGGCATGTACTCAGGAGCAGGTACGATGACTCCGCCTCCGGTAATGGTCGGCTCCATAATTACCGCCGCTACCGACTTCTCCCCTTCCCAGTTGATGACCTGATCGAAAAACTGGGCGCATTCCATATTGCACTTGCCGTACGACTTGCCTGCCGGACAGCGGTAGCAATACGGCGGAGGGACATGCAGGAAGCCTGGGGCCAACGGTTCGTACTTCTCTTTGCGAATGGATTGGCCTGTTGCTGCCAGTGCACCCATCGTGTTTCCGTGATACGCACGGTGGCGGGAAATGAATTTGTATCGGCCCGGCTCCCCGTTTTGGTGATGGAATTGGCGGGCGATTTTAAAGGCGACTTCGTTGGCTTCCGAGCCACTGTTGGAGAAAAAGACGCGGTACTCTTCCCCCAGCCATTCACTGACTTTTTCCGCCAGACGAATCGCCGGCACATGGCTTTGCGTCAACGGAAAATACGCCAGCTGCTTCAGCTGTTCATACGCCGCATCGGCGAGCTCCTGGCGGCCATACCCGATGTTTACGCACCACAGACCGGACATCCCGTCCAGATAGCGGTTCCCGTCAATGTCCGTGATCCACGAGCCGCTCGCTTCGGTCACGATCATTGGATTGGGGTTGTACGGAGACATATGATGCCACATATGAGAACGGTCTGCTTCCAGCAGGCTTTCTTTGTCAAAGGATTGCGTCAGCTGATCTTCCATCCCAGATTCCTCCTTATTTCACGAACACTTTTTGCGATCCGATGCTGGTATCTCCATCCTCAAACCAGCGTGATGTCACTGTCTTTTTCTTTGTATAGAACAACACGCCGTCTTTCCCGTTTGCATGCAAATCTCCGTAGAACGACTGCTTCCAGCCAGAGAAAGCAAAGAAGCCCATTGGTGCCGGCACTCCTACGTTCACACCGACCATCCCCGCTTCCACTCGCTGTACGAACTCCCGACCCCATTTCCCGTTGTTCGTATATATGGTTGCCCCATTGCCAAAGCGGGAGCGGCTAATTGTCTCCAAGCCATCCTCGAAATCCTTCACGCGCATGACGCTCAGAACCGGCGCGAAGATTTCGTCCCGTACGATGACCATTTCCGCATTTGCCTTGTCAAAAATCGTTGGGCCGAGGAAGTAGCCATCTGGATGTGCTTTTGCATCCTCGCGTCCGTCACGAACCAGGTCGGCACCAGCAGCTACGCCTTTTTCGATGTAATCATGGACTTTGGACAGATGGGAGTCTCGGATGACTGGCCCCAGGTCAACTCCTTCTTCCAGACCGTTCCCCATGCTCAGTGCATTGGATTCCTCGATCAAGTGGGAGATGAGCTGATCCGCGACCTCTTCCACAACAACTACGGCACTCGCTGCCATGCAACGCTCTCCAGCACATCCAAACGCAGAGCTGGCAATCGTTTTCGCAGCACGGCGCAGATCCGTATCTGGCATGACGAGGTGGTGGTTTTTCGCCCCTGCCAAAGCCTGTACGCGCTTGCCATTGGCAGCGGCCGTCTTGTACACGTATTCTGCTACCGGCTGGGAGCCTACAAATGAAATTGCTTTTACATCTGGATGGTCCAGCAGGCTGTTCACGACGTCATGAGCTCCGTTGACGACGTTGAACACTCCGTCTGGCAGCCCTGCTTCTTTTAACAGCTCGGCGATGCGGACACTGGAGATCGGAGTACGCTCCGAAGGCTTCAGGACAAACGTATTGCCCGCAGCAATCGCGATCGGGAACATCCACATGGGAACCATCATCGGGAAATTGAACGGGGTGATCCCTGCGACGACGCCCAAAGGAAAGCGGAGGACTTGCCCATCGATTTGGTTTGCGATGTTCGGCAGCGTCTCTCCCATCAAGAGCGTAGGCATTCCACATGCGAACTCTACCATTTCGATGCCGCGCAAAATTTCCGCTTGTGCTTCCGGAAAATTCTTTCCGTTTTCTTTCGTAATCATTTCGGCAAGCTCATCCTGATGCTGAAACAAGAGATTTTGAAAACGGAACATCACCCGCGCCCGATCTACAACAGGAGTCGCGCTCCACCCGACAAAAGCTGCTTTCGCTGCTTGAACGGCCAGATCTACGTCTTCCCTGATAGAAAGCGGTACGCGCGATAACAGTTCGCCCGTTGCTGGATTCGGAATATCTTCATAGCGACTCGTCTGGGATTCGACCCATTCTCCTCCGATGTAGTTTTTTAATGGATTGCCGACAGTTGTTGTGCTCATCCGCTCAACTCCTCCACGTTCGTTCATTGTTTGACAATTCCATTTTATCCAAAAACAATGCCTGTCATCACTAGACAAAACGACAATCATTGATTAGTCTGAATCATACAGAATGTCAAATTCAAAAAAATGAGAACCCACCTATTTTCATGCAGACACGTGAGGAGGGATTTTATGAGCAATGACTGGCGTTTAACTGTTGCGGAATCGATCAGACGTCCCTTGTTCAAACACGCGGAGGTGGTGGCTGGCAGCAGAGGGCTAGCACGCCCGATACGCTGGGTCCACGTCATCGAGTCTGCAGATTCCTGCCAATATTTAAACGGAGGAGAACTGATCCTCGCGACTGGCCTTGGTTTTGGCGGTGATCGGGAAAAGCGGTTGGCTTACTTGTCCGAGCTGATTCGCAGGAAAGCAGTCGGCTTGTGCATGGAGCTCGGAGATTACATCCCGCAGATTCCCCAAGACATGCTGGAACTGGCTAATCACCACGAGTTTCCGCTCATCGTCTTTCATCAGCCGGTCCGTTTTGTCGATATTACCCAGGACCTGCACGAGCATTTGGTCAACCGCCAAATGCAAGCATTGCGCGATCTGGAGACTTACTCCCGCAGCCTTCAACAGATCAGCCTGCAAACGCAGGGGATCCCCAGAGTTTTGCAGCATTTTCAGACGGCAGTCCAAACACAGGTGTTTTTCTATACACCAGAGAGCACTCCTCTCTACGTTCCTCCCCTCCCTCAAAGCGTCCAATCCGAGCTCACTGAGCTGCTGCGTACACACTTTGGACAAAGGGAGGAACCGATCACGACAGCAGGCTCCTTTGCCCTGACCGATACGAAGCAAATAATTTATCACCCGGTGATGGCGATGGGTCACTTGCTAGCCTACGTAGGACTTGTTCTCTTTGAACGTCAATCCGATGAGTACCTGCTTCTGACCTTAGACAGTACGGTCAGCACACTCGCTCAAATCATGATGCGCAAAATGTTTGTAGAGGAACAGGCTTTGGCCTCTGAAAATCGCCTGTTCGATGATTTAATTGCCAACCGACCAGTCCCGGAAGAATGGATGCGATCTGTGATGGGTCTTCCCATGACTGGCAAGCCTCCTTCGTATCACACCCTGCTGCTCTCTTTCCAAAGAAGCCCAGGAGATCATCCCGATGCGCAGCCACCCCACGACTTGACAGCTGTATTTCGCTCTGCCCTGACCCGCCTAGGCTTCCGCCCTTTTGTTCGCTGTACGGGACAACGGTTTACCTTTCTCCTCGTCGAAAAACAGTCAGTGACAGATTCACGGCGTTTCCTGGAAAAGGTAATGAAAGAGCTGACACGCATCACGAAGCAAATGCTCGGAGCAGATACCCATATCTGGTTTGGCATAGGAAGGACCGGAAAAAAGCTGGCGGATGCAGGCAAGCATCTGGCAGAGGCAGAACAAGCACTCGCTTTCCAAAATGAAGCACAAAGCCCGTTTTTCGCAGACCTTGGCCTATTTCGCCTGCTTTTCCACATCCCGCACGAGCCTGTGCTGCAAAGCTTCATTCATGATTACCTCGAACCGCTCCTCGTACATGATCGAGAGCATGGATCACAGCTGGTGCACACCTTGCGCGTCTATCTGGATACCAATCTGTCCAAGCAAGAGGCAGCGGAGAAGCTATACATCCACAGACAAACGCTGTACCATCGACTCGACAAAATCGCAGAATGCCTCGGGGAAGATTACATGCTCCCCCACCGGCGATTGTGTTTGGAAATTGCCTTGCGGGCGCTTGATTGGCTGAAAAGTACGGAACAGGTTACAGCGCCTTCTCACCAATAAGGAACACGTGCGAATCCAATAAAAAAAGGACCGGCCCGAAGCATTCTGAAGGACCGATCCTTTTGTCTGTGCGTAATCTACCACCTGCCTGGATAAAGAAGCGATAACAAAAACCTTGCTTTCTCGCCTTTTTTGAGCTCGACTCTGATTTTGTACAGACCAGATTTCAGGCTTTCTACCTCTAGCTTCTCTGGATTGGCTTTGCTTGTACTTGCGGCAATCAGCTCTTTTTTCCGATTGTACAGAAACAGATTCACATCCGCATTTTTCCGCCCATTCGGCTGTCAGCTTGACGTCACCATCGCGCATGAGCCGGATGGTATACTCACGGTAATTCTTCTCGGTATCGACAGTCCCTCTGTACGTAACTTCCTTCGGTGTCTTTGCAGGAGGCTGCGCTGGTTTTTCCGCCCATTTGCCCGTCGTCGCAATCGCGAATGACTGTGGACCCTTCGGTATGTTGTAGCCCTGCACAACCACCTTGTATTCTCCTATTTCCGGCTCCTTGATCCATATCTGTTCGACGTTGTTTAGATTATCTACCTCGTCATCGAAAGGAGCCTGGAAAAAGTCATTCCCATTCAGCTTCTTGCCTTTGGGCGTGGTCACCGTCAGATTCAAGTCATTAACCAATGCGCGTTTGGCTGCCAGAGAGGCAGGATAGTCCGTCCAAGCGAGTGTAATCGCCAACGGTTTTGAATCATCTGACACTTCGATGGCGAATGACGCCTTTTCCTTTGTCCGCAAGCCCTTCTTTTCATCCCAGTAGTTTGTTTGAATGGCGTTTTCAAGGTTGGCTCGACCATATCCTTGCAAGCGCATATCTTCGTTCAGCTCATCCGCACTACTAAGCAGGATGGCTTTGATCAATGCAGCACTCGGCGTTTTCTCGCCCTGCTCGTTCAAAAATTCGCGTACCTGTGCGACTCCGCCTGCCATGATCGCCGTCGACATACTCGTGCCCGTCATATACGCGTAATGTTCATCGTACATTTGATCGAAGTTTTTCCCTGGAGCGAGTGAAGATCGAACGGAGAGAATAGAGGTACCTGGTGCAACAAGATCGGGCTTGATCCTGCCATCCTCCGTCAATCCCCGGCTGCTGAACCGCCAGACATCATCCGCGTCGTCAGACTGTGATCCGAAGCGTGGCCTCTCGTTTTCCGTCGCTCCAACAGCGATGACGTTTTTGGCTGTTGCCGGGCTGCCTATGGTCTGGTAGCCGTTATCGCCGACATTGCCTGCGGCCACGAGGGCAATCATGTCCGGATGCTCCCATAAAAATTTGTCAAAGAGGTACGAGGTATAGCTGTACTCCCCTTCATCGTCATCTCCCCAGGAATCGGAGTGGATCCGTGCCCCGTCTTCGTATGCCTCGCTCAAAATTCTCTCTACGTCTGTCTCCAGACCCTCCTCTTCATTTTCGATGGCATGAAAGACGAGTTTGGCCTCTGTCGCCATCCCTTTCCTTTTTCCTTCCGAAGCAGCACCGCTCCCGAGAATGGAGCCCGTGATGTGCGTACCATGCCCATTCAAATCTCTTGCATCCCCTGGCTTGCCCAGCGTATGCAAACGCTCGACCTGCCCTTGCAAATCCGGGTGCAGCGAAGCTTCGTCCCCGGTATCCAGCCCTGTATCGGCTACACCGATGATCTGCCCTCTCCCGTGATAGCCCGAGGAGGAAAGCTCGTCCACATGCAGAATAGTGGAAGCCACATCGTTTCGCAGCGTATTTTGAGGAATGGGCACGAGCGCAACGATATCCTCGGACAAAGCGAACTCCTCCAAGGCTTGTCCACTCTTCTTTTCTCGTGTCATCCTTGCCATTTCATGGCTGCTATCTTCTGTTCGTTGCCCCGCCTCGCTACTCATTCGGCTGTTTCTGCTGTCGTCAAAGCGAATCATCGCCACTTCTGTAGCCTGTTCCTTGCTGAAAGCAGATCGAAGTGCAGGTGAGATTTTCGAAACTGGGGAGAATGGCTTGACACTCTTCACAAAGGACAGCCTTTCCAGCTTCTTTTGATCCGAAGAGCGTGCGAGCTTTGCCACGAAAGCAAAATCCGGCAAATAATCCCCCAGCTTGACATCGAGGTCTTCGATTTCTTCCTTCCACTCTTCTTGTACCGGTCCACTTAACTGAATGATGACGAGCGCAGACGATCCCGCAGTCTGTTGCCACATCGTTTGTTTTTTCACTTCGATCTCAATATGGCCCAGTCGTCCTACCCGCTCTTTTGCATCTATCGGGAGCGTCATCGCCAAAAGAGTAAGGGCAACTACCGTCGAAAGCCCTGTTTGCCAATATCTATGCAATACAAAAACACCCTTCCCAGAAATCGCGTAATGTTTCCATTATACGGGAAAGAGTGTCTATGAAAAAAGCGCAGGAAGAACCGGTGAAGGGACAAAAAGCTAGACTTCTGTCCCTTTTTCCTCCCCGATCCATTCGAGCAGCGGCGCAAAATCAGCCCATTCCAGCTTGGTCAGCAGCGCCTGATCCCACTCCTGCTTTGGTACTTCCATCAAGCGCAGCGCTTGGTTCTGCATGGCTTCCTGCAGCAGATTTCGGCTAAATCTGGCATTCCCGTCCAAGTGGCGTGTTTTTTTCGCTTCGTTTAAGCTGTCTTTGATTTTCACGACGACACTCGCCTCGATTTGGTAGCCAGCTTGCAAGGCTGCCTGCTCCAGAATGAGGACTAATTCATCTACCGAGTAATCAGCGAAGTGGACGTATTTTTTGAAGCGCGAAAGCAGGCCCGGATTGCTCGCAAGCAGCTGATTCATTTCCAGCGGGTATCCTGCGAGGACGACAACCAGATTTTCCTCATGTCTGGTCATTTCCTCCACCAACGTATGAATGGCTTCGTGACCGAAGTCGTTCTCGCCATGTCCTAGCAAGGAATAAGCTTCGTCGATAAACAAAACACCGCCGAGCGCTTCTCTCACTTTTCTGCGGGTCAAAGCAGCTGTCTGTCCAACGTAGCCTGCCACCAGATCTGCGCGGCTCGCCTGCACCAGATGCCCTCTTTTCAAATAGCCAATCTCTTGTAGGATCTGGGCGTACAACGAGGCGACGGTGGTCTTGCCTGTCCCAGGGTTCCCTGCAAAAACGGCATGCAGCTCGACAGGGCTCATCGGCATTCCCAGAGTGCCACGCTCTTTTTGTACGGCTACGAATGCGGCGATTTTCTTCAATTCAGCCTTCACCTGCTCAAGGCCAATCAAGCCCTCCAGCTGTGCTGTCGCCGAATCCTCTGTCGAAGCTTTCTCTTCCTCCGCCACATCCTCAGGAAGCAGGATGGTATAATCCTCCCAGCCCAGCTTTCTTCCAGCGGCTGCACGTCCTTTTGCAAAAATCGCGTCCAAGACGATGTTGGTAACCGTTCTCGCATTCCCGAAGGTATCGTCCACTTGGGCTTTTTCGATGCGAGCAAGAAGAGCTCGTTTCGCCTGCTCTGTCAAGGAAAAGTCGTTGCGCAAGGCTACATGATCGGCGATTTGCATCAATTCCTGAGCAGAGTAGTTCGGCAAAAGGAAGTGTCCTGTCTGTGGAAACCGGCTGTAGAGTCCTGGATTGGCTTGCAGAAAATGACGCATTTCTTCGGGGTATCCTGCCAAAATGACAACAAACCGACCCGCGTACTCCCCACTGGTCATCGCCGAAACCAATGTATCGATCGCGACCTGTCCATAGTCACTCCCCGAGCTGTCTGGTCGTTTCAGACTATAGGCTTCATCAATGAACAAAACCCCGCCATTTGCCTGCTTTACAAGCTCCATGACACGCTGCTCTGTCTGACCCACATAAGCGCCGACCAGATGGGAGCGATCCACCTCAATCATCTGCCCTTTTTCCAGTAAACCCAGTTCATGATACAGACGGGCAATCAACCTCGCTAGCGTCGTTTTTCCCGTACCTGGATTCCCCATCAAAACGAGGTGCAGGGGCAATTCATCCTGCATATGCCAGCCTTTTTCCTCACGAAGCTGGCGGTACTGCAAAAACTGGGCAAGCTGGCGAACCCGCTGCTTGATTTCTTCCAGTCCAATCAAGTCTTCCAGCTGCTCCAGAGCAACCTTATCCCCTTTTTTCTCCTGCATACTGTCTACTGGCTCTTCCTTTGACAAAAGACGCGTTTTTAACTCGTGCTGTTCAGCCAATTTTCGGATTGTCTCCTGCAGCTGGGAGAGCAGCTCAGTGGAAAAGAACACGCCAGACAGAGAATTTCCATACGCTTGGACTCTTTCGGTCAGCTCCAGAAGCAATCGCTCTCGCTCTGCATACAGCTGCTCTACTTCTTGTGCAGTCGCCTCCTTTTCGGCATCCTGCAATTTACGCGCTGCCGATGTCGCATTTGCAGCTATCAAACGCCACTTTCCTATTTCGGCGATTTCTGAAGAAGCTAGTGCACTGAGTACCTCCACTGTTCGCCGCCGCGTCACTACGTTGTCTGTCTCTCGGATCACAGGGAAGGCATTGGCAAACACATGCTCACGTAAAAACGAATAATAGAGCTGCAACTGCGATTCCCAGGCAGGCTGATAGGATGGATCTACCGCTGCAGCACGTTCCAGCCATTCCTCGGCCAGGGTTGCACCGCCTTTTTTGTGCATGCGAAGGGCTGCCAGCTTTGTCAGCACGACCGCCTCTGCATGGTCAAGCTCTTCGTCCCTGAACTCCGCATTCCTCTGCTGCTCGATTTCCCGCAGTAAGCCAAGCCATTCGCCTTCTGTGACGTTTTGTATCGTAGATGGGTTCTTCGTCCATCTCTCAAGCATTTGTAATGGATTTTGTTCATGCTGCTGATGCATACCTGTCTTTGCTCCTCCCGAACCTGACTATCCTTCTTGTTGTAGCATATTTAGAGGAGCATGAAAAGATTTGCGTGCCACTTTAGGCAGTGGGTGCGATGCTTCGCTGCTGCTGTTTGCGGATTTGTACGCGTGCAAACAGTACCGCAGCTGCAATAACAACGGCTGCCAGTCCGAATTCCAGCCAATTTCCTCCTAAACCGTACAGAGCAGCTCCTACAACAGGACCAGCCGCCATCCCGATGTAGCGAATGAAGTTGTATACCCCAATCGCGGTCGCACGCTCCTTTTCAAAGACTTCGGAAAGAAGTGTCGTGTGCGTAGGCATCCCGATCCCCAGAGTAAACCCGAATAGGGCGCTTGCTGCCAGCATTACAGGCAGGGAGATATTTGTTGCGAGCATGAACAAGACAGTTGCGACAGCATGAGAAGCGGAGGTCAAAACCAGTGCCTTGCGCGTCCCCCATTTCTTTTGTACACGACCGGAAGTCTTGCTGCTTAGCACAAACACAGCGGAGATCAACATGTAAACAAGACCGATCTGACCCGCAGACAAATGATAGGTTTCATTCAGATACACGGGCAAGAACAGGAGAAAGGCATGATACGCAAACATCTGCGTAAATCCAATCAAGATGACAGATGCCCCGACTGGCTGAAATAGAATATCCCGGAATGAGCCTAAGCCAAATCTTTTGGCGCCAGGCTGCTCGCTTTTCGTTTCCGGGAGCCAGATCGCATTCATTGCCAAAAGGCCAATAGCCGTGATGGTAAGAAACAAGAAGACCGCACTATGTCCGCCAAAGCCTCCAATCCAACCGCCTAGCAGCGGGCCAATAGCAGGTCCAATTCCCAGCATCATCTGATACGTCCCCATCGCCTCAGCACGTTTCGCCCCAGTAAAAATATCGCCAATGACAGTAGCCGCCACGATCGGAATCGCTGCAAAGCCTATTCCTTGAAAAACCCGGAAAAAGAGCAGTCCTTGGATCGTGTCAACCAGATAGCAGCCAAGGGAGCCCAACACGTATAATCCCAAGGCAGGTAGGAGAATCTTCCGGCGTCCGTACTGGTCCACCAACGGACCATAGACCACCTGCATGATCGCGAGTGCCATCGTAAACAGGGACACAGTCCAGTTGATAATGGTGGAAGTAGTATGGAACTCTTGCTGCATCGCAGGCATGATAGGCATGAACAAGTTTTGGGCGAACGTTCCGACTAAGATGGAAGACCCAAGTAAGAATAGAATTCTGTTTGCATTCACGAGAAGGATCACCCCAAACTGCATTTTTGTGTCCAAGGAAACAATAGGTGTATAAAAAACATAAGAGCAACATAAAAATTACTGATTATTCCAATTTTTCTCCATTTCTAAAGTCGCATCTCGCATGACTCTCTGTAAAAACTCCAGCTCCGAATCACTGTACTGCGACAGAAAGGAAAGCATTTGACGCTCCAAACGTCTATGAAAGATTTCATGAAACGAGAAAACGGATTCCCCACCGCTGGTCAGTCGAAAGAACACCTCTTTTTGGTTGTCCTCCAATTGAAAGCGATCGATCAATCCCTTTTTCAGGAGCTTGCTCGTTATTTTGGAAATAGCGCTTTTTGTTACCCCGATACGTTGAGCCAGAGAAGTCACATTTACATTCCCTTTCTCCCCAATCGACTGAATGACGTGAAGCTCCGTGATAGACAGATCGGCAACCTCGTCATAGTCAGGCATGCTCTTCCGGATTTGTTCCAGTAGAAGAGCTTCACGACGCTTGGCACGATCTTCCTGCTTGTGCAGCATTAAAACCCATTGATCCCAAATTTTTTGCTTCAGATCCACTTACCAGTACAGCTCCTTTTTGTGTCCTTGGAAACTTTTCATACTTTATCACGAAAAATACGCATTTGCAATGTCCATTTTTCTCGCCTGTGAAAAGAAATCGCAGCCCCTGCTGAGGCTGCGCCTTCTGATCTTCCTTACACGTTGATGTTGCCCATTTCTACATCCGCGGAGAAATGGGCAAGCGCAGCGTCAAATACATCGCTCTCCGAATCTGCTGCGATCTTGAACATCGTAACCACCTTGTTTCCGCTGCGTACCTGCACATTGTACTGAGAATCTCCGTCATACGTGGTGGCAAAATTGTATTCCCTACCGTTTACATTCATGTTTCGTTCCACAGTGGTCACCTCCTGCCATAGTGTGACCGATCTGTCCGTTCATTATCCATGATTAGGCAATATCGCTACCGATTTCCCCGTTTTTGCTGACTCGACTGCCGCCTGAATAATCTGCAAAGCCCGCACTCCGTCTTCTCCTGTCACGACAGGTGCCCTCTGCCCTTGGACGGCTTCCAGGAATGCATCGATCACCCCGCTGCTCGTCTGGTTGTCATTTGTCTGAATCGCACCTACCTTATATACCATGCGCTCTCCCGTTGATTTTACGACCTCGATATCCGCATCCGGATTCGCAAATATTTTCATGATTCCTCTTTCTCCGTACAAAATCGTGCTGTTGTCTTCGTCTCCGTAATAGGTCCAGCTAAAGGAGGCCGTCCCGATTGCTCCCGAAACCAGCTTCAGGAGGCACACCATGTTGTCGTGCACCTGGATCGGCTCCCCTTGCTCGTCCTTTTTGTCGAGAACTCCTGCAAACGCGCTCACTTCCGCTACCTCATCATCCAAGAGAAACCGCAGCAGATCCACTTTATGAATACCTAGATCACCGGCGACGCCGAGAGTCGAGCGATCTTTTTTGAAAAACCAGGTCGATTTCGATGCATTGACACTCCAATACTCCGGTCCTTTGTGGCCAAAGCTAGTCTGAAAGGTAAGCACCTTGCCCAGCTCTCCCGACTGAAGCAGCTGGCGGGCCATCTGGTGTGCAGCAACCAGACGTTGATTGTGATCGATCATGAGCACCTTGCCTGATTGTTCGGCCGCTTCCACGATCTGTCTGGCCCCTTCCAGCGTTGTTGCAATTGGCTTCTCGCAGAGGACGTGCTTCCCTGCTTGCAGCGCACGGGTTGTAATCAGATGATGCATCTCATTCGTCGAGCAATCACTGATGGCATCAATCTCCGGGTGATTAACGATCTCTTCCCAGCTCGCAGCTACCTGTCCACCGAAACGCTCTGCCAGCTTTTTGGCGCGATCTGGGTTGGGATCGTACACGCAGTAGATTTCTGCTTGTGGATGATTCGCGTATTCCGGTGCATGGCGATGAGTAGCGATTGAACCGCACCCGATAATACCCACTTTGATCGTCATCGTATCTACCTCCTCGACCTTTCGCTATTGCTGTTCTTTTTTCTGCAGCAGGACGGCTGCGATAATGATCAGCCCTTTGACCAATCCTTGCAAATAGGGCGATATATTCATCAAGTTCAGCATGTTATTCAAAACTCCAAGGATCAACACGCCAAAGAAGGTGCCGATCACTTTTCCTCGTCCCCCTGACATTCTCGTCCCGCCGATAATTACGGCTGCAATCGCATCCAGCTCGTAGGAGAGACCCGAGCTTGCTGACGAAATCGAGTTAAGACGGGACGATTCTACCACAGCTGCTGCAGCAACGAATATGCTGCACAGCATGTAAACGCCCATTTTTACCCGATTGACACGAATGGTAGACAGAAGAGCTGCCTTTTCATTGCTCCCGATCGCATAGACGTAGCGACCGAAGCGCGTTTTGTGCATCAAGACGTACACCAGCAGCGTCATGAACAGAAAAATGTAAACGGGCAGAGCGAGGCCAAGCCACTCCGTGTTGGCAATGACCGTATACCCCTCCGCTCTCCCTGAAAGGCTCCCGCCTTCTGCGAAGTAAAGAACGATGGAACGGGCAGACGCCATCATGCCTAGTGTTGCGATAAAGGAAGGAATCCTGCCTTTGGTCACCATCAGGCCATTCAGACTTCCCACGATCGCACCCGCTGCCAAAGCGGCTAATAGAGCGAGGAGCACGCTTTGCGTCGCATTCAGGACACTGACGGATAAGGCTCCCAACAGAGCAAGTACGGCACCTACTGAAAGATCGATTCCTCCGGATAGCATCACGACGGTCATGCCCAACGAAATGATGCCGATGATGGAAACTTGACGCAATATGTTCGTGAGATTGTCTAAACTGACAAAATGGCTATCGAGCATGGATGCAATCAGAATAATGACGACAAAAGCTACAATGACGCTATACTCCGACCAGAGCCACTGTCCTCGCGCCTTCCAAGAGGATGCTTTTGTGTTTTGTGCAGTTGGTGGCAGATTCATCATCCGGCTTGTTTCCCCCTCTTCACGCCTGTCGCATAGAGCATGATTGTCTCTTCGTCTACCTCCTGGCGTATCAGCTCACCGGTAATCTCTCCCTGGTACATGACCATGACGCGGTCACACAGTCTCATGATCTCCGGCAGCTCGGAGGAAAGGATGATAATCGCCTTGCCTTTTTTCGCCAGCTCCGTAATAATCTGATAGATTTCCGCCTTTGCCCCAACGTCGATTCCCTGCGTCGGATTATCGAAAATGAGAATCTCCGGATCTGCTTCCAGCCATTTTGCCAGGACGACTTTTTGCTGGTTTCCCCCACTGAGACTGACGATGGGCAAATTGGGATCAGATACCTTGATGGATAGCAGCTCGCGGTATCGCTCAAATGCAGAACTCTCCTTTTTCCCATCCAGCAGAAGCTTGCTCTGAAAGTTCTTCAGTGCGGTAAGACTCAGATTTTCCATAATGCTCATGTCTTTAATGATGGCATTTTCCTTGCGATTTTTCGGAACGAGCCCAATGCCAGCAGCCAGAGCCTGTCGCGGATGACGGAGCCTGTGCTGCTGTCCTTTCACACGAATCTCTCCTGTGTACGGGCGACAACCAAAAATGGCTTCGAACAATTCCGTCCTTCCATCTCCGGCAAGACCGGTAAAGCCGAGAATCTCCCCTTTGGCCAAAGCGAATTGAATGCCTTGAAACCATTTTCCGCTGCTCAAATTGGAAACTTCCAGAAACGTCTCCTCCGCACGTACAGTTTCCTTGCGCGGTTCGTTCCCGACTGATTTTCCGACCATCAGTCTCGTCAGCTCTTCCTCATTTGTATCTCGGATCAACCCGCTTCCCGCTAGCTGTCCGTCTCGCAAAACCGTATAGCGATCACAGATTTGCAGCACTTCTTTTAATTTGTGCGAAATGTAGATGATGCCCACTCCGCCATCCCGTAGCGTGCGCATCGTCTCCATCAGCTTTTCGACTTCGTAGCTTGTAAGGGAAGTCGTCGGTTCATCCATAATAATCAGCTTGGCATCGGTTAAAAGTGCCTTCGCAATCTCTACCATCTGCTTGTAGGAGGGCTCCAGATCTCGAACCAGCCTTTTCGGATGAATCGTTGCCCCCATTTTTCCCAACAGCTCCACCGTGCGCCGGCACATATCCTCTACGCACAAGAATCCGAACCGATCCGTCCACTCCGCTCCCAGAAAAATATTTTCATAGACCATAAGATCACCGACGACATTCAGCTCTTGATGGATAAAGCGGACTCCTGCCTGTTGGGAAACCCGGGGATCGGTCATCTGAATGCGTTTCCCATCGATAGAGATCTCCCCTGCATCTGCATGCAAAATGCCGCCAAGAATGTTCATCAAGGTAGATTTCCCGGCACCATTTTCTCCGAGCAGGGCGTGAATCTCTCCCGGACGTAAGGTCAGGTCTATCCCCTTTAATACGGGAACCCCACCAAAAGCTTTGTGTATTCCCTGCATGTGAAGGCCATTGTCAGACACAAGCGCACCTCCTGCCAGAAAACTCACTACCAGTTAGAAAGGACGGCAACTGTCAGACAACTCCTCTGCGTGGCCGTCCTCTCCTGTGTGTATCAGGCAAATCTAATAATTTGCATTCGGGTCGTAGAACTTGTCGATGTTGTCTTTCGTAATGGGTGTAGCCTCCAGCATGGTGACCTTCTCTGCCGGAGTCTTTCCATTCACGATATCTGCGGCAAGCTTGACAGCGTCTTTCACCATCAGAGGCGAATACGTAAATGTGGCTTGCATCAGTGGGTCGCCGTCTTTGATCAGCTTATACACATCCTTATGACCACCCGCACCTGTTACGACTTTGATGTCGGTGCGTTTTGCCTCTTTAATCGCCTGCAGCACACCGAGGGCCATTTCGTCGTCATGCGTGTATACAGCATCGATCTGAGGCTGAGATTGCAGAATATTCTGCATAACGTTTAAAGACTTTTCCTTCTGGAAGTCACCCGATTGGCTAACGATGACTTGCATGTCTGGATGGTCCTTGATCGCTTCCCGGAAGCCATCGCTGCGCATCGTCGTAACGGAGCTAGGTACTCCGATGATTTCGACGATCTTGCCTTTGCCCCCAAGCTTGTCGACCAAATAAGCTCCTGCATGGGACCCAATGCCTTTGTTGTCGCCCTTTACCAGCGCAGTGAAATCGTCACTCTCCAGTTCCCGGTCCACTACGATCAGCGGAATGCCCGCATCCTTTACTTTTTTCGCGACCGGGGTCATGGCAGCAGATTCGATCGGCAGCATGACGATGGCAGACACTTTCTTTGAAATCAGGTCTTCGATGTCATTCGTCTGCTTGTTAGGATCAGCCGCAGTGGTAATCACATACTTGAGACCTTCTGCTTTTGCTTCGTCCTCCGCATTCTTGATGACTGCCCCCAGCCAACCGTGGTCAGCAGCGGGAAACGACATCCCAATGACTTTCTCTGCAGCTGCTGGTGCTGGAGTGCTTCCACTTCCTTGACCGCTAGAAGTGTTTCCCCCGCCAGCAGAGCCACCTCCTCCGCAGCCTGCCAGCATCAGCATACCGGCGAGTGCCACAGTTGCCCATTTGCCTACATGAAAGCGCTTCATGCATTCTCCCCCTTTGTTTATAAAAGATAACCCGGGTCAACCCAGCTGCAAGCGTTTACAAGAAACCCGGGATAAAGCCCTTCTCTTGGGCAGCCAGCCCTCACCCCATCGTGGATTCCCGGATGATCAGCTCGTAGTCCATGACGATGCTATCTACTCGCTCTTGTGGTGATGCGATCCGCTTGATCAGCATGCGTGCTGCCTCACACCCCATCTCGTACATCGGCTGCGATACCGTCGTCAGGCTGGGATTCATCATGCTCGCAAATGGAATATTGTCAAAGCCTACAACAGCTATGTCATGAGGCACTTTCAGCTCCGCTTCCTTGATGCTGCGCAGGGCTCCGATCGCTAACGTGTCGGAAACAGCAAAAACGGCAGTGGGACGTTCCTCCAGTGCAAGCAAAGATTTCATCGCTCGATGGCCACTTTCAAAATGCAAATCAGTATGAACGATATAACGGCTTTCCACAGGGATGTCAAACTCCCGCAATGCCCGCAGATAGCCTTCCTGGCGAAGTCTCGCATACAAAAAACGTTCATCTGAATTGATGATCGACACGCGTTTGTGTCCCATCATTAGCAAGTGCTTCACGGCTTTATACGCTGCTGTCTGGTTGTCGATCGACACGTATGGGGTCTGATCAGTCTCGCTGTATTCACAGCATTGAATCACGGGGTACTCATCCCCCAGCTGTCTGATACTCGCCAGATCAACCGCAGGATCCATCGAGATGACGCCGTCCGCCATGCGATTTCGCAAAAGATCCAGATAGACGTTTTCACGATCCGGATCGGAATCTGTGGTGCATAACAGGGTGTTGTAATGGTTGCGTCGTGCGATGTCTTCTATTCCCTGCACGATTTTAGAGTAAAACGGATTGGAGATGCTTGGTACGAGGACGAGGAGCATTCGGCTTTCCGCACAGCGGAGATTTCGCCCGAGCATGTTCGGGTTGTATTGAAGGCGCTCGATGACATCCTCGACCTTGGCTCTCGTTTTCGCAGAAACGGAGGCGTGATGATTCAAGACACGAGAGACGGTCGCAACGGAGACGCCCGCTTCCTTTGCTACTTCCTGAATAGTTACCATATGTCTGGAGTATCCCTTCAAAATTGTAATCGATTACAAGGATAATGTAGCGGACGCAGAGCCTAAGTGTCAATAAGTTTTTTGAATATTTTTATATTATTGACGATTCGGATTCTCTTGATCTAGTATGTTTCATGTAATCGATTTCATTTTGATTCGAATGCGGAGGTGATTTGCATGCATCTAGGTGTCTTCACCGTTCTCTTTTCCCAAAAATCATGGGAGGATATGCTCGATCTCGTCGCAAACCATGGCTTGAAAGCAGTTGAGCTCGGAACCGGCGGCTATCCGGGAAACTCTCACTGCCCTCTCGACGAATTGCTAGACAGTCGGACAAAGCAGCAGCAATTTCTTGCGGCCATTCACTCGAGGGGGCTTCGTATTAGTGCTCTTTCCTGCCATGGCAATCCACTTCATCCCCAAAAGGCAATCGCGCAGGAAGCAGATCAGCTCTTGCATAAAACGCTGCAGCTTGCAGAGCAGCTGGAAGTGCCCGTCGTCAATACGTTCTCGGGATGCCCTGGGGATTCCGACCACGCCTTGTATCCGAATTGGCCCGTGACTCCCTGGCCCCACGACTTTCAGGAGCTGCTCGACTGGCAATGGAAGGAAAAAGTCTATCCGTACTGGACCCAGATTGGTCAGGTCGCACAGTCCCGGCATGTCAAAATCGGTCTGGAGCTCCACGGCGGCTTTTCTGTCCATACGCCTGGCACTCTCCTGAAACTGCGAGAGCGTGCAGGTGAAGCCATCGGAGCCAATCTCGATCCCAGCCATTTATGGTGGCAGGGCATTGATCCTGTACAGGCGATTCGCATACTCGGACGCGCCGACGCGATTCACCATTTTCACGCCAAGGATACAGCGATTGATCCGATCAATTTGCCTATGCATGGGGTCACCGATATGCAGCCCTATACGAAAATGCTGGATAGAGCCTGGCAGTTCCGCACAATCGGTTATGGTCACGATCTGAAAACGTGGGCAGACATCATGAGCACTTTGCGCCTCGTCGGTTATGATGATGTGGTGAGTATCGAGCACGAGGACGGCTTGATGTCCATCGAGGAAGGCTTTCGTCGGGCAGTCCAGAACCTGCAGCAAGTCTTGATCAGCGAGCCTCTGCACGAGATGTGGTGGGCATGACAGAAGGGTTCTTTTTCTTTCTAGCTATATGAGCCAGAAAAATGTTATTATTTGGTAAAATATAGCAGGATGGTGATTCCTTTTGTTTAAACGCTACACCAACAAATATGCGAGATGGGTACGAGCCATGGCTAAGACGGCTGCGATCATGAGTGGGCTCCTTGGATTTTTGCTATTACTGGACGATTCTTTTTTTCTTCAAGCCTGGTCTACCATTTTTTCCTCCATTCTGGGTCTGATACTGCTTTTGGGATTTGCTGAGATCATCGAGTGCGTCTATCGGATGTATCAAAGCACGGAACCCCGCATCCTGAAAGAAAAACGGCTTTCCGCTGAGCCTGAAGTGGAAGCGGAAATTTCATAAATCCCAATGAAAACCAAAAATGCCCGCTCATTCCTGCTCGTCCGAAACGAGAGAAAGAATGGCGGGCACATCCCTAATGCTGCACGATCGTTATTTAACCGAATATACCTTTTTGCTCGGCAATTCCAGGCAGTTCAGCTGGCCGCCAAAAACAGCGCCACCATCGATGCCAATAATGTTATTTTCCCCGAAGTACACGTCATTTTTCCCGTGCAGACCTTCCGTCGGGGTATGACCGAAAACAACTGTCTTTTCGCCTTTGTAGCCTTTATGAAACTCCTCGCGAATCCACATCAGTGTGTACGGATCTGTTTCATGGATCGGGGTCGTCGGATGCACGCCACCGTGAACAAAAATGTACTCTTCTGTCTCGTGGTAGCATTGCAAACCTTTCAAAAAGGAGAGATGCTGCTCCAGCTCCGGTGTCAGCTCCAGTGTCTGCGGCGCGCCGTTTTCTTGCTCCGCTGCAGGATGCCCGTAGCTTTCCATCGTTTTATAGGCTCCATTGCGAAACCAACGCTCGATGAACACTTGGTCCTGTTCGAACGACTTGATCATCATATGATCGTGATTTCCCATCAGGACGATGGCTCCTTTGTCGTGCAGCTCCATGACCTTGTCCAAAACTCCTTTGGAAGCTGGCCCACGATCTACATAATCTCCCAGGAGAATCAATCGATCCCTTGACGGATCGTAGTTTACTAGTTCCAAGAGCGATTCCCACTTCTCCAATTCCCCATGGATATCACTGATTACCAACATGCGTTCCATTCTCTGCTACCTTCTTTCTCTTGCTTGCTCTCCCCATTTTACGCCCACCACTTGCCTATGACCAGTCCAAAACGTCAGGAAGAAAAACAGCCCTGGCTCGGATGCTCCGATACCAAGGCTGTGTCGATGTAATTAGACAGGAGAAAACTCGGATAGCACCGTCTCCTGACGAACGGTTTCCCCGGTAGGCAAGACTACGAGAAGCACACCCTTGCCTTCCCCCTCTTCCTTTTCCTCCCAGTCGATAGAAAACGGTACACGTGTGAAGGCATTGTCCTCATTCGTGCATACCAGCATGGCACGCAACGTCTCGGACGTCATAGGCACTGGCACACTGGCTCCCGCTTCACTCGGAATCGAGAGCCATTTCGGCGCATCTTCGAAATATTGTACCGTATCCAGGAGCAAGGACAGCTGCTGCCAGTTTAGTGGGGATACAAACGCTTCAAACGGACGAGACATGCCGCTATCACTCCTTCTCCTCGGCAGATCGCTGATCAAACAAGCTGAATTGATTATCTGTCGTTTTCTGTCCGGATCCTTGGGGAGGTGCTCCTTCGCCCGGGTTTTTCGGCGATGCTTCCTCTTTCCCTTCTTCCGTTGGCAAAACCGTTTCAAATGCAACTGCTTTGGCTCCGCCCTCGACGATCGCGCGGCCGATTCCACCCTGTTCGTTTACGATCACTTGATCGGTATCCACCAGGGACCATTCGTTTTGCGCCGTCCAGGCATAAATCGTTTCCTCGATGCTGCAAGCAATCAGTTGATGCGGGTTGTTCTTCCGTTTGCGAATCAG
This sequence comes from Brevibacillus centrosporus, assembly GCF_046622605.1. Taxonomy (NCBI): domain Bacteria; kingdom Bacillati; phylum Bacillota; class Bacilli; order Caryophanales; family Paenibacillaceae; genus Brevibacillus; species Brevibacillus centrosporus. The sequence goes on from NZ_CP176856.1 coordinate 3,389,859, forward strand.
TGTGACACCTTTACCCGCACGGCCTTGAAGCGGGATGTCGGAAATCGCCGTCCGTTTTACCACTCCTTCAGTCGTCAGCAGGCTGAAATCCCGCGTGTCATCGGCCTCAACTGGCATCATCTTGATAACATCGTCACCCGTGGCAAGCGCAATGGCTTTTACCCCGCTGGAAGCTCGTCCTGTTGGACTTACCTCTGTTCGCAGAAAGCGGATTCCCATGCCGTCTCGTGTCGCACCCAGAATACCACCCTCATCATTTACCACGAAGGCAGCGATGAACTCATCATCCTCGGATTTGAGCTTCGCGGCCACAAGCGCTCCGGAACGATTGGTCTCGTACTCGGACAAGGCTGTTTTCTTGATCAGGCCCAGTCTGCTCACGTGGTACACGTACAGAGGCTGCTTGAAGTTCTCGACAATGGTAAAGCCTACGATCTTCTGCTGCTTTTCAAGCGGAATCACGTTGACGATGGCCGAACCGATATCCTTCCATTTGTCGTCCGGGAAGGAATTGACCAAGGTCGCAAAGTATTTGCCGTCCTGTGTGAAGAACAGCGCGGTGTGGGACGTATTGGTCTCCACGAAGTACCTTACCCTGTCGCCTTCTTTGACACCACAGGTCTCGAGCGTTCCCCCCACCGACTTAAAGGAACGAGGGCTGGTTCGCTTGATGTAGCCTTCATTGGTGAGCGTCACAATGCAATCCTCCGCATTGATCTGCATGGCAATGTCGATTTTGATCTCCTCGATCTCACCCTGAATTTCGGTTAAGCGTGGTTCTGCATACTTTTTCTTGATCTCGTTCAGCTCGCCCGTAATCACCTGAATGAGTTTCTTTTCGCTGCCGAGAATGGATTTGAGCTCCTCGATTTCTTTCGCCAAGGTCGCCAGCTCCTTCTCCAGCTTCACGATGTCCAGCCGGGTCAAAGACGCGAGCTGAATTGCCAGAATCGCATCTGCCTGCAGATCGGTAAACCCGTACTTCTCCATGATGTTGCGCTTGGCATCAGCACGATCCTCGGAATCCATGATCGTATCGACGATTTGTCGCAAAATGGATTTGGCACGAATCAGACCTTCGACGATATGCTCCCGATGCTGTTTTTTATCGAGATCGAACTGGGAACGTCTCGTGACGACCTCTTTTTGGTGATCGATGTACGCACCCAGCAGCGCTTTGAGGCCCATCTGCTTGATCGTACCCTCATGGATCACGTTCATGTTGTAGTTGTAATAGATCTGCAGATCGGTATTTTTGTACAAGTAGTTGAGAATCGCCCGTTCATCGGCTTCCCTGCGAATATCGACGACGATGCGCACCTTTTTCTGTTCCGCCTCTTTACGGCCCGTTTCGTCACGAACCGCGATCGCACCCTCGATTTTTCGTTCCATCACGAGCTCATCGATCTGCGCGACAAGCTTGGACTTCACGACCTCGTAGGGGAGCTCGGAAACGACGATCTTTTTCACCTTGCCGCCTTTTGGCTCTTCCACATGAGTCTTCGCACGGATGATAAACTGCCCTCGTCCGGTTTCAAACGCTTTTTTGATGCCGGATACACCTTGTACGATCGCACCTGTCGGAAAATCCGGGCCTTTTACATGCTCCATCAGCTCATCCAGCGTGATGGTTGGCTTTTTCATCTGCGCGACAGCCGCATCGATGATTTCCCCCAGGTTGTGCGTCGGAATGTCCGTTGCAAACCCTACCGCGATCCCTGATGCTCCGTTGACGAGCAGGTTGGGAAAGCGCGATGGCAAAACGGCTGGCTGCTGTGCCGAGTTGTCGTAGTTCGGGATAAAGGTCACGGTATCTTTTTCGATATCGCGCGTCATCTCGTTTGCCAAAGCCGACAAACGGGACTCGGTATAACGCATCGCCGCTGGCGGGTCCGCGTCCAGACTACCGAAGTTACCATGTCCCTGAATCAGCACGTGGCGCATTTTCCACCACTGAGCCATCCGTACCATCGTCTCATAAATGGCGGAGTCGCCGTGCGGGTGATAGGTACCCATTACGAAACCGACTGTTTTGGCCGATTTGCGGTACGGTTTGTCGTTTGTATTGCCTTCCTCGTACATCGCATAAAGAATCCGTCGCTGTACAGGCTTGAGACCATCCCTGGCATCCGGAATCGCACGGGACAGGATGACCAGATTGGCATAATCTCCAAAGCGCTTGCCCATGATTTCAGCAAAGCTTTGCTCAATAATCTGATTGGACAGCATGCTTATTCATCCTCCCCCATCTCAAAGGTGACATGACTCTCAATCCACTCACGTCGTGGGGGAACTTTGTCACCCATCAGCACGGTGACCAGTTTTTCCGAATGAGCGAGGTCTTCCAACTGCACTTTAATCAGTTTGCGTGTCTCCGGGTTCATCGTGGTCTCCCACAGCTGATCCGGATTCATCTCACCCAGACCTTTGTAGCGCTGTACCTCTGCCCCACGGCCCGCTTGCTTTAAGGCCTGCTCTAGGTCGTAATCGCTCCAGCAATAAACGCCCTCTGCTTGCTTGCCGCCTCGGCCTTGCTTTTTCACTTGATAAAGCGGTGGTTGAGCGATATACAGATGTCCTGCTGCAATCATCGGACGCATGTAGCGGAAGAAGAACGTCAGCAGCAAAGTCTGAATATGTGAACCATCGACGTCCGCGTCAGACATGATGATGACTTTATCAAACGCACAATTCTCGATGTCAAACTCTTCCCCGATATCCGTTTCGAGCACTTCCAGAATGGTGCGGAACTCTTCGTTCGCCAAGACCTCCGATAGCTTTGCCTTTTCCGTATTCAGCGGCTTTCCTCTCAGGCTAAATAGTGCCTGAAACTCGGAGTTGCGCGCCTGCTTGGCAGAACCGCCCGCAGAATCCCCCTCCACGAGGAACAGCTCGTTTCGCTTGGAATCCTTGTACTGGGGCGGTGTGAATTTCTCCGAGATCGATTTGCGCTTTTTGGAGGTCTTGCCTTTTTTGTCTCCACGCAAAGCTTCCCGCTGCTTTCTCAGCTCTTCGCGAATTTCTGCCGAGCGCAAAGCCTTGTCGATCAACAGCTTTCCGATTTCCGGATTTTCCTCCAGGAAGAAGCCCAGCTTCTCGGATACGATCTGCTCCACGATGGCTCGCGCCTCTTCATTCCCCAGCTTGTCCTTGGTCTGCGATTCAAACTGGACATCAGCCATTTGCAGCGAGAGAACACCGAGGAAGCCTTCACGCAGATCATTCCCCGTGAGATTGGGATCCTTGTCTTTCAGATACCCTTTTTTACGGGCAAATTCGTTAAAGATCCGGGTCGTCCCGTTGCGAAAGCCTGTTACGTGGGTTCCGCCGTCGCTGGTGACAATCGAGTTGACGTAGGAAACGAGCGTTTCAGCGTAACCGTCGTTGTACTGGAATGCCAGCTCCACGTAGACGTTATCCTTTTCCCCTTCGAAGTACACGATCGGGTGAAGCGCATTTTTGCCTTCGTTCAAATAAGCGACATAGGATTTCAGACCATCCTCGAAGTAAAACTCCTCACGCTTTTTCTCCGGTCCGCGCTCATCGATCAAAACCATCTTCAGCTTTTTCAGCAAGAAGGCGGTTTCGCGAAAACGGTCGCGAATCGTTTCGTAGTCAAAGCGAACGCTGCCGAAGATCGCTTCGTCCGGCAAAAAACGGACGGTCGTCCCAGTGCGCTTCGTATTGCCAATAATCTCAAGGTCTGTCACCGGCTTACCGACATGCTCGATTCCTTTTGCATCGACCTGATATTCAAAGCGTTGCTTATGTATTTTCCCTTCGCGGTGAATCTCGACCTCCAGCCATTTGGACAAAGCCACAACCACGCTGGAGCCAACTCCGTGCAAGCCACCGCTTTTTTTATACCCGCCGCCGCCAAATTTCCCCCCGGCGTGCAGAGTCGTAAAAATGACTTCTGGCACAGGACGGCCTGTTTTGTGCATACCGGTAGGAATCCCACGACCGTGGTCCTCTACGCTTACACTGCCATCCTTGTACAAAGTCACAATGATGCTATCGTTCACGCCTGCCAGCGCTTCATCCTTCGCATTGTCCACGATCTCCCACAAGAGGTGATGGAGTCCTCTGCTTCCGGTAGAGCCGATGTACATGCCTGGCCGTTTGCGAACGGCAATCAAGCCCTCGAGGACCTGAATATCTTCTTCGGTATACGTTAACGTATGAAGTGTGTCTGTTTCCTTCAATCGCGTTCTCCCCTCTACATTAAGCAACTTCCTAAAAAGCCTCTACTCCTGAAGCTCCCTTTACCAGAAGCTGGTTTCTTCTTGAGAAGATGGCAAAACAATACCAGGTACCTGTTTTTCCATTTCATGTGCCCAAAAAAGCGAACACTTAATCGCTATTGTACCGTATGCTTCCCATTGTATTCAATCCTGGTATCGAGATGGGGCAAAAAAGCCACCTCGCCCCGTGCGAGATGGCCGATTTTCAACAGATGATAACCAAGATATAGTGTAGCATTACTGGTAAAGAAAGGTCAAAGAGAATGCATCAACTTTTTCCATTCATCCACCTGCAAAGGCTGGGCAACCTAGTAAGGCATCGATTCCTGACGTGAAAAAGGGGGGAACCAATCGTGATAAGTGCAACCAAGCCATTTGTGAAATTCCACCGGTATGATCAAGAGCTTGTCTCGGATATTCAAGCGTTGAATTCATCGGGCTACCACAAAGACGATATTTGGGTTCTAAAGTGGAATCCGGATAAAAACCATTCGAACCAAAGGGACAATTTTTATAAATACAGCACCCACTTTGAAAGTGCCGTCGGTGACATCGACAGCAAAGCGCATTTCTTTGACAACGGCGGAGAAGAACTGCGCACACGTCTGGAAAAGCTCGGCCTGACCAAAGACGAATGCTCGTCCCTCGTGCGGGAGCTTCAGGACACGGATTACACATGTCTCTTGGTCGTTCGTGATCTGAAGGACAATATCATCAAGATGAATGACTGACAAAGGGAAAATCAAAAGCCACTGCCTGGATCAACCCAAGCGGTGGCTTTGCCTTTGAAATGAATCGATTAGTCTTCCTTGATCAGTTCGATTCCCTCGAGGACTTCGTTCAGCTTCGCATACACGGTGCTTTCCTCGTCTTCTTCGAGTGGAACCATTTCGCCGCCGTCAACTTGGAAAACGAAGATGTCTACTTCCTCGTCCAGCTCTTCTTCGCTTTCTTCATCTTCAATGGCTTCAGTCAAGGCAATATATTCTTTACCGTTCAGGTCGAACATAGCGATTACTTCAAAATCACCCAACGGTTCACCATTTTCGTCATCCAGAGTAATGATGTCGCCCAATTCAAGGTCTTTATTTTCTTCCGTCAAAGCGTTCACGTCCTTACGATGTTATAGGTTCTCGATTCCATCATACCGTTTTTTTCCGGTATAAGCAAACAGGCGAATATAACAATCCTATATAGCATGCCCCTTCATCAAAACAACCTACCTCAATGGGCAGGTTGTCCAGTGTCTACTCGTTGTATTCTTCCAATACACCTTTTTCCAGCAAAAATGCTTCCTCTGCCTGCAAAATGGTGATGATCGCTTCTCGCTTGACATATGTCCCAGCAGAGGCGAGGCGCTTCTCGATAAAACGCAGCATTTCTTCAAAGTCGATGACTTGTACCTCTTGATTGCTCATCATAAAACCTCCTTTTTCCAACACAACTCTCTTAGTTTACACGATTCGGGCGTTTCTTCCAACCCCACCATTTCCTCCGGATCGGCTTCAGCAAATACGCACTCAAGCAGATTAGCACGACCGTCAGCACGAGGTAAAAACAAGAAAAGAAAAGCCATGGGGAAAAGGCAAGCTGATCGATATCGGCGAGTGATTCCCCAAGAATCCCAAACAAAACGACGACGGGATTGATCCCGGCCAGCATCTGAAGTCCGGGCAGATTCCACACCTCGTTGTTTGGGAATTGCTCAGGATACGCTTGCTGCAAGGACTGCCCCATAAAATAAAAGAGCAATCCTGTTCCGACGATAAAGCAAAACGCAATGCCGTACGAGGTAATCGTACTCACTGAAGTCCGCTTGATCCAGATCGAACAAAACAGGCCGAGTGTCCCTAGAAACAGCATGTTCACCCCGAGAAAGACGACCAGCTGAACCATTTGTTCTGGCGAGACACTCCCGTACAGGATGACAATGCTGTATAACGGCATGGATGCCACAAGCAGCAACGCCGAAAAGGCAAGCGAGGTGATGAGTTTGCTCAAGACGATCGTACTTGGGGAAAGCTGGGTTGTCAGCAAAATCTGCAGGGTCTGTCGCTCCCTCTCCCCACTGATCGCTCCCGCCGTGAGAGCAGGTGCAACAAAGCACACCATGGCGTAATGGATACTGGCAGACAGGAGGAACAAGCTGCGATTTTCCCCTAGAGCACTCGCCCGTACAGGATCCATGAGCAAAAACCCCAAAGGAATCCCACCCATGATGAGCAAGTAGAGCCCTAAAATGAACATCGTTTTTTTCGAGCGAAATCTCTCCCGCATTTCTTTCACGAGAATCGGATTGAAGAAAAAGCTCTCCATCACCCACCCACTCCTTCTGTGATGGCCAGAAACACATCCTCCAAATTCTCTTTGGCATCGCCATAAAAGACTACGTCAACGCCTGCCGCAATCAATTCATGCAGCAATCCGGCTTTTTGCTGCTCTGTTCCGTCAAAGCGAAAACGAAACTCCTCGACATACTCGTTCAGTTGGCTGACAAATGGGCATTCGTCCAAGATACGAGCGGCTAATTCTTCTTCTGACAACGTTCGCAGGATCATCTGCTTTCGACTGCGGTTTCGTTGACTGATATCACGGACGGGACCGCTTGCGATCATCCTCCCTTGCTCAATCACACCGATCTCGTCACAGAGCTCAGCTAACTCAGGCAAAATGTGCGAGCTAATCAGAATAGTTTTGCCCATGCCACGCAGTTGCTTGATGATCTCTCTCAGCTCTATGCGGGCCCGAGGATCCAAACCGGAAGCGGGCTCGTCCAGGATCAGTACAGACGGATCGTGCACCAGACTGCGCGCCAAGCTCAGCCGCTGCTGCATACCACGAGAGAGGGAGTCCACGTAGGCGTCCGCTTTATGCGAAAGGTTGACGAGCTCCAGCAGGTCAGCGACTAGGGCTGGCCTTTTCCTTGCAGGGATCTTGAATGCGCCTGCGTAAAACTCCAAATACTCTACCGCTGTCAGGTTGTCATACACACCGAAAAAATCTGGCATGTAACCGAGCGATTGACGCACCGCCTTGGGATTTTTCCGGACATTTTCGCCACATACGAACGCTTCTCCCTCTGACTGTTCAAGCAGGGTAGACAGGATCAGCATCGCCGTTGATTTTCCTGCACCATTTGGACCGATGAAGCCATATACCGTTCCTTGCTTCACGGAAAAATTCAAGTCCGTCAGCGCATGAAGCTGACCATATCGTTTACTGATGTGAACCATTTCAATTACCAAGCCTGCTCCCTCCCCTCTACCTGAAAGAAAGGCGTTGGCAGTGTGAGTCGAGGTGAAGCATGATGGGTAAAACGCAGGAGGAGAGTACCTCTTGGCGTCATCATTTCTTGCAGCTGCTTGTCCACTACAAGTCGTTCCCCTCGTTTGAGCGCTATCCATTTGCCTGTTCTCTGAGAAAAGACCTCGATATGAAAGGGTCGAAATGAACTGTGATCCAAAGGAACCGTCAAGCGCTCGACTTTCAGCCCAGTTCCGGCTGCATCCAGTTCGAATGTGATGCTGCCTTTTCCCAGCTCCCACAGATAAGGTGAATTCGAATCTACTTCACCGCTCGTATCGCTTACGGAAATGCCCAACAGTCCGTATGGATAGGTGACCATTCCCTTCTCGTCCGCTTCCAGACGTACGGTCTGATGGACGACATTCCAATAGTGCGCGAGATGCGGCTCCTGCATGGAGAGCAAAGGCAACGGCTCTGTATTCACTCCTATTACGCGCAGCTTGTTTTCACGACTGAATGAGATCACATTCTCTTTTAATTGCTCCAGCCGCTCTTCAGGCGACAGTTTTTTATTCCCCTCTCCAGTACGCGGCATCAACAAAGGATCGAGCCGGATGTCGACCTGTTTTTCTTCGCCGATCGCCAGTGCGCCGATAGGAATTCGCTGCAAACCGACCTCGACAAAAGCGGACTCCATGGCAAAACGGGTATGATTGGTCACACTGCCTTGCAAACGGTCTGCATTTACGGTCAAATGCGCAGTAAAAGAGCCTGCATCCCGCAGAGTTCCGAAACCGATGGCTTGCTTCGGCGTAAGATAGGGGACATTTCGAAACGAAATCAGCTGATTCCCTGCCGTAATTCCTTCTGGCACGTAGTCATTTTTCCCCATGGATAGCGGCAATGCGACCATCAAAGACTGTCCATCGATATCGTACTGATTTTGATCGACTGCTAAAAAAGTAGCAGCTGTCCGGGTTTGCGCGAGCTGCTCATCTACGATTTGAACCTCCGAGATTTCGTAGCTTGCACTCGACTTTACGACGAGTGGTTTCCCAAACAGATAAATGCCTACCGTCATTAAAACAGCAGTAACCGGAATCACGCCCCATGCCCACTGCCTTCTGCCCTTTCGTTTCAGCAAAAGGTAGACAGCGGGAGCGATGACCACGATATAACCGCACCAAAGTACAACCATCCAGACGGGGGCTGGCGTTTGTACTCCGGGGATCTGCTTGCTTAACTCCAAAAAGGGATGTAGCATCTGATCGCGGAAAGGACTATTCTCCAGCTGGGAAAGTGCCCCGTGCTGCATCATCACATTTTGCCAAAGCTGGGAGTTGTGCTGCCAGGACGCCAATGGCTCGGCAGTGACATCGTAATTGACGAAAAGAATCCTTCCCTTGCCAACCGCTTTTGCGCTGAACAAAGGGAGGTCGCGATTAAAAACAGCAAGGCTGCCTTCCGGAATGGCCTTTTCATCCGTATAGCGTTCAATGGCCTGCTTCAGGTTTGCCTGCCCGCTGCGACCTGTCTCTACTGGCATGTCTGCTTGAAACGGTTCTACCACCTCATCTTGTCCGGGGCCAGCCGACAAAATGAGCAGCCCGCCTGTTTGAACCCAATCCCGGATCGCGTTGACCTGTTCAGCTCGCAGGCTCCCCACCAGCTCACTTCCCATCGCCAGCACGTCCAGATTCTGATAGAGCCAAGCACTGTCAGGGAGCTTGTCTACCGCGAGATTTTGAATCGTGTAAGGAATTCCTTTCGTCACTTGAGAAGGCTGCAACGCCAAAAAATGAAAGGCACTTCCCCCTTGATGGACAACACCTATGGTTCGGCCGTCTTTTGGGTAAGGCAATCGCAGCTTCTCCACCTGAACCACTTGACCATTTTCCGTCAAACGTACATACCAATCATCAAGCAATACCTGTGACGGCATGTCAAAGGTAATCGTAGCATCCTTCCCCGCTTCGATATTAACCTGCTGGCGCCATGCGGATTCGTGCAAGCGTTTCGCCGACTTATCCTTTGTCAGATCAACAAAGCCATGGAAAGGCGTTTCTTGAGGCGCCAAATTCACTTCTACTCTCGTCCATGCGTTGTATTTGCTTAATCCGCCCAATGGAGCGTTTACGTTTATTTCTATGTTGCTCTCTGCTTCAACCGGCTTTACTGAAAATAACAGCCAGAAAACAGCGAAGAACAACATCCATTTCCCTCTCATCTTTGTTCCTCCGCTCATTATCTTGACGCCAAAGAAATGACCAGCGACTTCGGTTGTTCGTCACGATGCACGACGAGCAACTGATTCCCTTCTGAAGACCAGCTTCCTCTCACCACTTGCTCTCCAAACAGGTTCAACAGCTCCAGCTCTTTTGAAGCGAATGGTTTTTCGTCCACTTGAGCTTCCACCAATCCCCCTTCTGGCGATGTGTACGTGAGAGCAGCATTTTGACTCCAAGACGGCCACTTGCCATCTCCTAGAACGGAAATATTTCCTGTCCGCACTTCCATGACCTGTACTTTTCCCGCCTTCGTATAAGCCAGAAAACGGCCATCCGGCGACCATTCCGGCTGCGAGCCCTCCGCCAGCTTCCACTCCTGAAAAGAAACGGTACTGCTCACCCAAATTTCCTCGACCCCGTCTTTTATCCTCGTGTAGGCGATCGTCTCGTCGCCTGGAGACCATGCAGGAGAATGATAGGTGACGTTCTCCTCTTCCTTTAGCAAGCGACTGCTGCTCACGTTATTTTGGTCAGGAATGTCGACGATCCAGATCCTCGCTTGTTTTCCGCTCTGCTCGACGACAGCGACCTGTTCATTGTGATTGGCCCAAGATAAAGCGCGATATTCTCCGTCCGTAGCTGGTAAAGAGATATTCTCGGGATGTTTCTTTTCATCTACGGAAACCGTACGAATCACCGATGGAGACACGAGGTAGGCAACCTCTTTTCCCGTAGGATCGATATCGACCTGCTCCTCCGTGGTATGTGCAGGCAACGTCAGTAAGCCTTGCTTGTCTACGGCTAGAACGTCTTTTTCCCACCACGAATAGACCCCAACCGTGATCGCAGCAATCATGACTGCGGCGCAAACACGAAGCAGCTTTTTCCGGCTGTGCGGCATTTTCACCACAACCGAATCCGTTTTTTGCAGCTCCAGCTCCTTCATCCTCTGGAGCAGCTGCTTTTTCAGTTCCGTTTTTAATTGATAATTGACCGGAACAGCTTGGCGCATCTCCTGCAAATGGGATAGCAGCGATGTGACCGTCTGCTCGTCCGTTCGGTCCCGGGGGATTCGATCCTCTTCTTTCATTCGGACTCCCCCTTTTCGTACATCTTTTGAAGTTTTTGAAGCCCTCTGTATGAAATCATTTTTATGCTCGACTCAGTCTTGCCCAAGACTTCTGCCACTTGCGCAATTTTGAGATCGGCAAAATAGCGGAGCATCAGAACGTCCTTCTGATCTTGGGACAACAAATCAAGCCGGTCTCGAAGCAGGCGTATTTCTTCCTTGGTCAACGCCTGCCTCTCCGGCTGCCATGTATCGTCCTGTTCTGCCCCAAGCAAATCTTCCTGATCGACGGGCAGCTCCCTGTTCTTCCGCACGAAATCCACAAACGTGTTGTGAGCGATGCGGAAGATCCAGGAAGCGAACGGACTTGTTCTGCTGTATTGTTCAAATTTTTCCAGCGCTTTTAAAAATACCACCGTGGTCAAATCGTCTGCATCCCAGGGATTTTGCACACGGCATCGCAAATAACGATTGACGCGATCAAAATACTCGTCATACAGTTCTGTAAATGGACGTGACTCATAGAAGTCCCCGTTTGATTGGGCCGATGGTTGCGCGGAACGCTCAATTGCCATTCCCATTGCGTTTTCCTCCAGCCTGACAGCACAGCTTTCGATTTACCCAAATCGATTTCCCGGCTCAGACATACTTGTTCTACTTTAACTAGGTAATACGTTTTGAACAAGAAGAAAGTAACAAGCTGCGGGAAATTTTTTTCCAACTATTTTCCTAGGGCGCGATCCAGTTCTTCTATAATGTCTGCTGCCGATTCAATCCCAACAGACAATCGAACCAGCCCCATGGTTATCCCTGTAGCTTGTCGCTGTTCTTCGGTAAAGGCACGATGCGAAGTCGTAACTGGATGCGATACCGACGTTTCCACACCGGCCAGTGAGGGTGCAAATTTGATCCATTCCAGCGCGCGGTAAAAGTCATAGATACCGCTCTCGTCAGCGAGGGTAAAGGAAACCATCGCTCCCTGCTTTTGACGCGCGAAAAAGGAAGTCGACTCCTCAGAAGGGTAGTACACCGTTTTCACAGCTGGATGCTGTTTCAGGAAATTCGCAACTTCACGGGCGTTCTCACATTGACGCTCCATTCTCAGCGCCAGCGTTTTCAAGCCTCTGGACGTCAGCCAAGCCTCAAACGGGCTGAGCGAGGCGCCATAATTGCTCACAATCTCCCGTGCTCTTCCCAGCAGCTCCGCATTCCCGACCAAAACGCCAGAAGTGACGTCGCTGTGACCACCGATGTACTTGGTGGCACTATGAACGACGAGGTCCGCACCAAGGGACAGCGGCTGTACCAGATAAGGAGTCGCAAACGTATTGTCTATCATCACTGTAAGTCCGTGGCTTTTTGCCTGTTTGATCCAAAAAGGCATGTCGGCAACGGTCAATAGCGGGTTCGTGATCGTTTCCATGAAAAAGAGTTTGGTCGTTGAACGAATATGGTCAGAAAGGGATTCCAATTCGTTCAAGTTAATACATTCCAGCTCGATCTGGAAACGGGTGAGCTCTTTATTGAGCAAAGCATAGGTACCGCCGTAGATTTCATGGGAAGCCAGCACATGATCGCCTGGCTGGAGTACAGCGAGAAGTCCTGCCATGATAGCCCCCATCCCAGAGGATGCACTCACACCTGCAGCTGCGCCTTCCAAGGCTGCAATCGCGTCCGCAAGCTCCGCCTGATTGGGGTTGCCGTTCCGTGTATACAGGTATTCTCCTTCACCTGTATAATATTTTTCCACTTCTTCCAAGCCTTCAAATGCAAAAACGGATGTCTGGTAGATTGGCGTTGACTTACTCTGCACTTGCCGCAATGGTTGATGCCCGATATGTACGGTTTTTGTTTCAAATCTTTCCCCCATGCTGATCACCCAACCCTTTTTCTCCCATCATATCACGAGAAAAGGAATCAATACTAGAGAATAGACGATTGGCGTTCTCCCTATCAGGTGTGCTATAATTCGGAACCGTAAACTCCTATTCAGGAAGAAGCAAAGGAAGGTGCTTGAGATGAAAAGACTGATACCTACCATTTTCGCTTGTCTGACCGCGATCGCTTTGGTTACAGGTTGCTCCAGCGCAAGTAACGAGAGTGCTCCACCGACACAGCCGACAGCTCCAGCTGAGACTCCATCGAAGGAGCCTGCCCAACCACCTGGACCAACCGGTGCGAAAAAGTATGAGAAAGCTCCTGCTATGCAAATTGACAAAGCGAAAACATACCAAGCGAAGGTCTCTACAACCATGGGTGACTTTACGATTGATTTGTTTGCAAAGGACGCCCCTATTGCCGTAAATAATTTCGTTTTCCTTGCAAAGGACAAGTTTTATGACGGAGTTACTTTCCATCGAATCATTAAAGATTTCATGATCCAAACAGGCGACCCGCTTGGTACTGGGGTTGGCGGTCCAGGCTATACGTTCGAGGACGAGCTGAACAACGGCCATAAATACGAGGCTGGCGTTGTCGCCATGGCAAATGCAGGCCCGAACACGAATGGCAGCCAATTTTTCATCGGAACGGGGAAAGATGTCGAGGGACTGAAAAACTCTCCGAACTACACCATTTTCGGTAAAGTTAGCGGCGGTATGGATGTCGTTCAAAAAATCGCGGCAACCAAAGTCAAAAACAACCCAGAAACAGGAGAGCCTAGTACTCCGGAACAAACGATTAAAATCAATTCTGTGACCATCACGGAGAAATAAGCGAGCGCATGACAACACCACTGCTTTTTGTGCAGTGGTGTTTTTATGTCAGCTAGCTTGAAATATGTTCACCAAGGATTGAAGAAACAGTGACAGAAGCAAATTTACTTAACCCGATATTTGTGAGTCAAACGATCAGCGCAGACGTGCAAATTTACTCTCTGGGAAAAGTTACCTACTCGGTAGGAGCTGTAGCAGCTGGCCTCCTGTTTCCTTTTCTCACTCGAAAAATGGGAGCTTTTTCATACATGGTTTCGCATTACTTGTTGATGGCATTTGCCTTCGTGCTGACGGTTACTCTACCCTACGGCTGGATTTTTGTTCTCTTATCCACCATTTTAGGCGGGGGCAACGTTTCCACTCGTCTGGTTCGCCAGACACTTTACATGGAGCTGCTGCACAACCAGTTTATGGGGAGGATCATGAGCTTTTTTCGCTCTGTTGGAACACTGATTCGATTAGCGATGCTCGCTCTGCTCACATTTTTTCTCGACTCTATAGGAGCAGGAATGGGCTATTTCAGTCTGGCGGCCTTTTGGTCATTGCTGCAATAGGGATCGCTTTGTCGCCAAGCCAGTCAACACTTTCCATTTGTGTTTCGACTGGCTTGTTCCATGTATTCCCTTTCGCTTGATTCCCTCAGCAATGACGCGGACGAAATCTACAGAAAAATAGTCCAAAATGATTCTTGTGCAATGGACTTGTAGTTCCATGGAACCATTTCCCTCTTGAACCATTCCGACAATGCCGATAGACTTGCATAAGTCCCGATTCGCTTCCGCATTCAAAAGCAAAAAGCGATAAGGAGTGGTTCCCGTATGTTGACACACGAAGCGCGATTGCGCTTTTTATTCTGGATCAATGGTTTTGGCTTCATGCTTTTATGCCTCTTCGTCACCCCGACAAGTGCCACCGCACCACATTTCAAGGTAGCAGCACCTGCACTCGCAGACAAATCATCCACCCCCAAAAGTGTTGCCATACCGGAAACAAAAGCAAAATCGATTGCTCCAGACACAAACGGAAAGAGCCCTAGTGTCTCGGTAAGCCGAGATCAGCGGCCAAAATTGATACGCAATGGTAAGGTGAAAGTATCGGAGCGCGAAATGGAACTGCTCGCCCGGCTTGTTTATGCGGAAAGCCGTGGTGAACCGTATGAGGGGCAAGTAGCAATTGCTGCTGTCGTATTGAATCGGGTAGCATCATCAGAATTCCCCAATTCGGTTCGGGAGGTCATTTTTGCTCCCAATGCATTTTCGCCAGTAAATGGCGATCATCTCTCTCAGAAGACAAATGAAAGTGCTCGAAAAGCAGTGCAAGATGCGGTAAATGGAAAAGATCCAACGAATGGATCCCTTTACTTCTTCAATCCTGATACAGCTACGTCCAAGTGGATTTGGTCGAGACCACAAACGGTTGTCATCGGAAATCATAGATTTGCCAGATAAAGAGGTCAAAACAAAAGTTGAAAAGGTAAGAGCAGAAAAATTTAATAATACTTTATTTTTATTTAATCTGTATTTTACTTTTGCTTGCTATCTTTGAATCGTAAGCACTTTTTCAACGCATTGAGAAAAAGCCCGATGTTCTACTTTGAATGTTGATCCTTGCTATGCTTTGGGTGAGAGCAAAGCATGCTATCTGGATCGATCGGTTTTTTTCTCAATCGCCCCCAATACTTAGGCATTCCCCAAAAGGGAATGCCTCTTTTTTTGCTTAGATGCCCTATGTTAGCTCTTTCTTCATGTATGCGTGTTTTGCAGAGCAATCGCGGCCAGCTTATTTCCTGACGCCAAATTGCTGATGGACCTGCTCTGCTGTCTCCAAGAGAGAGCTGGATGGAGGAGTCGTTTGGCGAAATGCCTCGCGCATCAGCCTGGTAATGGTTTGCGCTTCTTCGGCTGCTGCCTTTTTGATCGTTATCATGCTGTCCATCCCTTTACTTTCTTGTTTAGAACCCGTAGACAGACATACCGCCATCAACAGAGATCGTCTGGCCCGTAACATACGCTGCCGCATCCGAGGACAAGAAAATCGCCGGCCCAACTAAATCCTCTACATCTCCAATGCGCCCGCTCGGTGTACGCTGCAGAATTTCTTGAAGATATCCTTCATCGCTTAGCAAAGCCTCCGTCAGTGGAGTGCGGAAATACCACGGCGCAATCGCATTGATATTTACCCCGAACTTGCTCCATTCCAGTGCCAGCACTTTGGTCATTTGGATGACTCCAGCTTTGCTCGAGCCGTATGCTATTCCTGTGCGCATCGCGACTACCCCTGCTACAGAAGCGATGTTGACAATGCGTCCATACTTTTGCTCGCACATGATTTTCCCTGCTGCCTGACACATGAAGAAGGACGCCTTCAAATTCAGGTCTACCACGCGATCCCATTCTTCCTCTGTCACTTCATTTGCTTTTTTTCGTATATTCATTCCTGCATTGTTGATCAGAATATGCAGCCCTCCCAATGCCTCTATGGTTTGGGCAACCACTTGCTCTGCGGCACCAGACGCTGTCAAATCAGCTGTGATCGGGTACGCCTTGCCGCCTTTTGCCTCGATGGCTTGCACGGTCTCGTCCAGATCCTTCTGGGTACGCGCAACGACAGCCACCTCGGCTCCAGCCTCAGCCAGGCCCAGTGCCAATGCTTTTCCGATTCCTCTCCCCGCTCCTGTTACAATTGCAGTCTTGCCAGTCAAATCAAAACGTGTCATATTGCGTCTTCCCCTTTCTTTCGGTCCTGTAGTGAATTCTCTATCCATCGCCATTTCCCTTGTCTTTTGCTACAATATACCTGTCAGGAAGGAGGCAGGAGCGTGCGATTGTACAGTCAAATGACGTTAGCGGAATTACAGGAAGAAATGGAGCGTCTCCGTCAGCAGGCAGAGGAGAAAAAGAACGCGGGCGACGATTCTCAATTTGGCATTATCCAGCAAAAATACTTTATGGCGAAATCGTATTACCTCGGCACGGATGAGTTTCGGATCGGCGGCAAATACAGTGTCCCTGAATACGATCAGCCTTTCACCATCGATTATTTTAACGGGGTGTTTGCGTGGGGCCGTTTTCCCGATTCAGATGAGCAGACCGGTTTTCCTGTGGGAATGCTGGAAGATTGGTTTGGTTGAGGAAGAATATAGAAGAGGACAGGAGCTCTCTCCCGTCCTTTTTTCATTTCGCCCGAGCAAGCACGGCGTTTATTCCATCTGGATATACTAACAAAAACGAAAGCGGGCTAAAGAACCATGGACTGGATCAATGTCACCCTGCTCGTTCTCTTGGCCTTAGGG
This sequence comes from Brevibacillus centrosporus, assembly GCF_046622605.1. Taxonomy (NCBI): domain Bacteria; kingdom Bacillati; phylum Bacillota; class Bacilli; order Caryophanales; family Paenibacillaceae; genus Brevibacillus; species Brevibacillus centrosporus. Next base: position 3,406,652 of record NZ_CP176856.1, read on the forward strand.
GTTTTCGGCAACAACGCGACTGTCTCGATTGCCGTCGGGATTCTTCTTTTAATGCGGCTTCTTCATCTCGAGCGATTCTTTCCCTTTCTGGAGCAATACGGCCTCCATGTCGGAATCATTGTCTTGACCATTGGGATCCTAAGTCCTCTGGCCAGCGGAAAAATCAAACCGGAATCCATTTACCAGCTCTTTACCAACTGGCAATCGGTATTAGCTGTTCTCGTAGGGATATTCGTCGCTTACTTGGCTGGAAAAGGTACGTCACTCATGTCTGCAAACCCTTTTATTGTCACCGGACTACTGCTAGGAACCATCATCGGCGTGACATTCTTTCGAGGGGTTGCGGTAGGACCGCTCATTGCTGCAGGAATCCTCGCTTTTATCCTGCAATTTATCCCCAAGTAATGCCTTATACCCAGCGATCTTTGAGCTGAATGCCATATGCCAGGATTTGTGCTGGGGTAACCAGGCGAAAACCTTGCTGGGGCCGATAATCGATGGTGAGTTTGTCGGTATCCATGTGTTCGATGGTCTGCGAATCGATGGCGAGTGTTACCTCCCCGATTTTGATGACTTGATCCGTTGGGTTTGCTTCGTCCCACCATAACGCGTATTCCACATTCATTCCGCATCCACCCACGAGTTCACCGTTGATCCGAATGGTTTGATCTGGGCGGCTGGCTGCTATGATTCGTTCCTTGGCTTCTTGGGTAATGGTTACTTGCATGGCTTGTATCTTCCCTTCCGTTTGCCCAATTAATAATTGGGATGCATCTTTTCTTTCATGATAGCATACAATGCTTGAAAGGCAGCAGAAAGGACGATCTTCTATGAACATTTACGAGCGAGATGGTATATTTGTCGCAGAAACAGAATTCCAATCGGAGCATGTTGTCATTTTTGCGGATACATGGGAAGAAGCAAAAGAGAAACTGTTTGTCAGACTTCTCGTATTAGAAATGATTGGATGAGTGAAGGCGGGTCGCCACCAAGACCTGCTTTTTTCAACCTCAGAGTGCCATCGAGCAGAGGAGCTACTTCATGAGCCATACACTAGCAGCGGTCGATGAACAAACGTTGATCTCCAGCATTCGCCAGCAGACTGCCCTGGCCAATCGGAACAATCTCACCCGAACCAACGCCTATTTACAATTTTATCGCCAGCATGAGGAAATACATTGGGCCCTGCTTGCCCATCTCGTATCTCGAAATGGCGGTTGGAATATGACCGATTTAAAAGGGGAATGGCTACCGCTGCTGATGGACGAGCAAGCAATCCAGCCATTTTTTTGGTTTTTGGAGAGGAGTAACTGGCTGATCTTTCATGATGCTTATGCGCAGTTATTGCTCTATGCGGAAATGAAGCGCACCAAAAAAGATCTCACTCCCCTTCTCGTCCCTCTCGGCGTATCCGTTTTTATGCAGCGCTTTTGGAGAGAGTTTCTGTCGACCGGTGATTCTCGTCGTTTGACGCACGCCATGATTGTAAATGAACAGCAGTTCATCGAGCAGCGTGTGATACATAAGCCAATGGCCGTGCATCGTGTATTTGCTACGTTCGCCTACTTTACCCAATCAGCCTTGTCCCTCAGTCAGGTGCTTTTTCCGTACAAGGCGCACCCGACAGACCGCAGGCTTCGTCTCATCGGGATGGATGTTCAAGACTTTCCCGAGGTGGAGCAGCGGATCGCTACCGGAAAAACGCTCTACAAGCTTCTCTATGCAGATCCCCTGCGATTTGAGCAAATCCGCCAGTTTGCCTGCCGAATCCCGCATTCCGGCTCCCGAGCTGACTATTGGCCTCAGATTTTTACCACCCGTTTGCCCCGCGCTGCTACGCAAGACTCTTATCATTTGCACTTGCATGGGGCCGAGCTTAGAGATGGCCAAAAAAAGCTGTATAGCCCCCCGCTCAGCGCTGCTTGGAAGGATATTGCTCACACGGCTGCGGACGGAGTCGATTGGTTTCGCGATCCAAAATGGGTCGAGCTGGTGGATCAGTCCGGTGATTTGCCGACGATTACAAGTGAAGATTACGTTCGCGCTTTGCAATGGATGGAGTATGGTATCAAGCTTGTCACAATGCTCACGTAGAAATGCGAAAAGAAAGGATGATTCATGCCATGAATGAAATCGTGGAGAATCAAAAGGCTTATCTCCTCTCCTGCTGGCTGCCCAGCGGGACTTTTCGTCTTGCTCCGAAAAACAACCAGATCAATCCGTACTTTACGAATCTAGCGTTGATCGCACTCGTCCGCATGCAAGAATGGGATTGCGTCAGAAGCCATATCGAATGGTATCTGCACCATGTCAACGCTGATGGGTATGTGAATGACTATCGGCTTGAGGGGACGCTCGAAGTCGATACAGGAAAAGCGGACAGCGAAGATAGCTATCACACAACATTGTTTAGCCTGCTGGCCGAAATGATGCGAGCGAATGAGGAAACGGCCTGGGTCGAGCCCTACAAAGATGAGCTGATTGTTTTGATGCAGGCAGTGGCAAGGCTGCAACAAAAGGATGGTTTGACATGGGCAAAGCGATCCTATCGCGTCAAATACTTGATGGATAATTGTGAGGTCGCCAAAGGATTTGCAGATGCTGCCCATGTGTTTTCCATGCTGGGCTGCGATGAAGCAGCGGAGGAGGCAAACAGGCGAGCTGCGGCCTGCCGAGCAGGCATCCAATCCATGTACAGCGCGCTGCGCAAATCCTATGCTGTCTATGACAGGTCCTATCCAGGCTGGAGAAAATGGTATCCGGACGTAACTTCTCAAGCATTCCCGATCCTTTATCAAATGGCCCGCCCCGATGAAGACGTACTTTTGTATGAGAAAATAACGAAGGCCTTTCCTCACTTCGATACGTTTCAAACCGGCGATTTGTACCCGTGGATGGCAATGGGTGAGTGTGCCCGGCTCATGGGCGACTGGCGCAGGGTCGACTCTATGCTTACAACGGCGGCTGAATTGTACATATTCGGGCCGAGATCCCCCTACTGGCTGATTCATGAATCGGGACGATTTGTGGAGTTGTCTCTGTTTTCACGGCCACTCTGAAAACATTACACTTTTTTAACAAGGAAAACTCGTCCAGCGCACACCGAATCCCTTACAATATGTACAGGAGGTGATTGCCATGTCTCCATCCACTGGAGAAGTCGTAGCGGTTAGCTTAAGCGATACTCACACGTTCAGCAAGCAGAACACAGACGCGATTCACCTTATAAAAGGTCTTGGCGTACAAGGAGACGCTCATTTGGGAGAGACGGTCAAGCATCGTTCGCGCGTCGCTCAAGATCCTACGCAGCCAAACTTGCGTCAGGTGCACTTGATCCATGCAGAACTGTTTGAGGAATTGCAAGATTCCGGTTTTCAAGTATCTCCGGGGCAAATCGGGGAAAACATTACTACGCGCGGCATTTCTTTGCTTACCCTGCCAACAGGGGCGATTTTGCGTATAGGGGAATCCGCGATCGTCGAAATCACAGGGCTTCGTAATCCCTGTCCCCAGTTGAACGGCTTCCAAAAAGGGCTGATGGATGCCCTCCTGGATCACGATGCAGAGGGCAATCTTATTCGAAAAGCAGGAGTCATGGGCATCGTGCTCGCTGGCGGTGAGGTGCGCCCAGGTGATCCGATCCAAGTCGAGCATCCCGCTCTGCCCCATCGCCCTCTTGAGCGAGTCTGAACGGTTCCGCTTCCTGTCAGTGTTCTCCTGCAGGCAGCGGACTTTTTTTATTCACGATCTGATCGATCCATTGGTAACACGTCTGCAATTCCTCTTCTGTGATCCAGTCAGAACGATGCTCAAACATAATTGTGATATCAGGATTGTGCGCCGTTATCAGATTCAGATAGTCTTCGATCGGTGCCCATCCGTCCTCTGGTCGACAATGGGGCAAGGCTGGATAACGGCTGAAAGCAAATGAATCCGTGAACTGTACGTTCCATAAGTGAACCAGTTTCGCGTACTTAGCGTACCGATTCAATACAGCTCTCGCATCAAAAGAAGGGTCGATTTTCTCTTGCATGAAAAGCCTTCCCGTATCCAGGCATAGTTTTATATTTGGATAGCGGCACAGAAGAGACTCCAGAAAGTCTTCCTCGTATACATACCGATTTAAGGCATCGAATTCGAGAACAGGCGTAAAGGAATACTCATTGGCTTTGTTATGAAGCCACGCAAACAACTGCTCGCTTTTTACTACAAGCTCCGAATAATCGTACTCGCTCTCAAACGCATACTCCTCTCGAGCCGCAAACCGCCACTTGTCCCAGTTTACCCGAACATCGAGCAGGACTGGCTTTGGATAATGAAACAGGACGTAATCAGGGTCTATATTTCCAATAATATCCAGCTGTTGTTGGATATAATCGTAGGCATCCTGTCTGACCCGCTCATCCTGTGCGAGAAACAAGGCATCACGCAGTCTAGTTTCGTCGCTTCGTATGGGAAAATGGATTCCGATTTTGAATTCATTTCGCTTTGCTTCCCGGATCAATTTCTCTACCTCTTCCTCTGCTTCAAAGAGGCACGCCTCGATTCCATAGAAGCCTTTTCGAAAATCTCTTCGGTACTTCTCTTCTTCAAAGCCCCCATAAAGCCCAATCATGAAATTGTGCATACTGCCCTCCTGCTCCGTCCCCATAGAAAAAGCTCCCTTCTAAAGGCAGCTTTTCGTTGAATATCGATTTTTCACTTTTTCTTTCGCTGAATTTCCGGGTCTCCTCCTTGCGATACGACCAGAAAGGGTGTAAGCTCCCCCTCCTCCCAGAAAAAGGGCAGAACAGAGATCGGAACCTGTCCTTTTGAGGCAAAATCATAAGTCAGTCGCGCCAAAAGGTGTGCACCTGTATCGCCAGAAAGATCGGCGACGATGAGAACATCCTGATGAGGGATGGCCACCCCTAGCTGATCCCCTTGCTTTTGCTGGTCAAAGCTTTGCAGCAAAGTCTCCAGCAGCACCCGACTGGCGGCATAGCCATCTGTCGGATTGATGAAGTGAATGCGATTTCCCGCTACTTCCTGTGTTTTGACCGAGTAAGGCAATCCTTGCAAATTTTTCATGGCAGCCTGATGCAGCTGTTCTTCGCTCCAGCCGGCCTGCGCAAGCATCTCACGCTCAATCAGGAGATACCCTTCCCCTAAATCCAGAGCGTACAACACGGCCGTATCCGCTGTATGCTCTCTGGTCACCCAGCGATCTGGGTATTTCGCGATCATGGACGAGTGACGCAGCACAGGATACACATTTCGTTCCTGCCCATTCAGGCTGTGTTCAGAAGGACGTGGAGCTGCTTGTTTCTTATTTTCACTCATACTTTTATCCTCCACTCCCTACTCCCAAGGTGGTCGTTCATCTTCTTCTGCTGATCTCGCTGTGGCCACTTCCGGAACCGCGTAGCTGCGTGCCTCAATCTCACGGACAAGGTCTGTGAGAGCCTTTGGCTTCACGAATTCAACCGGGGATACCCCTCGTTCAAACTGAAGCTGCTCCCCTTCCAGCAGGACCAGATAGCGGCCATTAACCTTTGCAATATGCAAGCTGGTACCGTAATCGGCCAAAAGCGTGCGAATTTGCATATGATCCAGCTTGAACTTCAGCTCGACCTCTGGCTGACGATCGGTAATAATCTGCATCGCTTCCATGACGGTTTCGTGCTCCCACTTCTCAGCGAGCTCCCGTTTGGGGCTTGCTGCTATCAGCTCGATCGCTTCTTCTTCGCGCAGACGCTCTTCCGTTTCTTCCGGATACGCATACTCAATATGCTGTCTGGCGAGCGAAATGACTTCCTCCGAGACGATTTGCGTGACCGTTTGCGGATATTCAATGAACCGCAAAAACTCTTCAAAATACCTCGCATGAGAAAATTGATGGATCTTCACGTGATAAGGATCATTCATTCCGGATTCGATCATATACGGATACATTAACGATTTCATATTCTTCGCATTGATTGCCATTTGCACATTGGCGATCAAGCTTTTCTCATCTGTGATCACCGCTGTTTTTTGTTCGAAATCACATTTTAAAATAAACACATAACGCTCGTCCAAAAGCTCCAAACGCGTCCTCACGATGATCATCACGCCGCCGCGTACTTGAGACGTACGCAAATACGACTGAATCAGCTCCTGGCAAGGATCCTTGCTTTCGCCGGATGTTTCCGCTACCAGCAGTCGCCCAAGCAGGGCGTAGTTAGGATTGGAATCCAAGGGATGACCGGGTTCCACGATAAATTGCCCCAGCTTCGTCGGGGTCCCTTCCGACTTTGGATTCAACTCTACTTTTCTTTTGGCTATGCGAGCGAATTCTCCATCCAGGAAATCGCACAGTTCGCTTTTTTGATACTCATCATGGCTTAAATAGCGGGTCATCTTTACTTTTTTTACGCCATCCTCTTCCTCCGGCTGTTCAATCAGAAAAAAGGATAGCCAATCAATGGTAAAATTCATCTCATTCCGCTCCCGTCTACATGTAACGAATCGATTATAGCAAACCTCACGAAAAAGCGGTCAGCCATTTTTGGTAAACATGGTAAGATGGGAGTCAGGGGGGAAACGGACAATGTGGAACAAAATCGTTACATGGTGGAATAGCACGATGCGGGACCGTCCATATGCGCCTGGACGGCGAATCGACCGTTATCAGATTACCAAAGTGCTAGGTATGGGCAGCTACGGCATTGCCTATCTCGCAAAAGACCTGACCGATGGCTCTGAAGTCGTGCTTAAACAGGTGAAGCCCAGTCTGCGTCACTCCCCTAAAGGAGAAGCCATGCAAGCCTATGAGCAGAAAGTGCTCTCCACCCTCTCTCACCCGCAAATCCCTCGCTGGCTGCATTCCTTTACCTACAGGAGGGATTCCTTTCTCGTCATGACGTTTATCGATGGGCCTACGCTAGAAGAAGCCCTTTTTGATCAGATGATTACGGTCGATGAATACTCAGCTGCCCGCTTGATGAAAAAAATCGCAGAGATCGTCGCGCACTTGCACGAGCATCGACTGATCCATCGGGATGTACGCATACCCAATGTTATTTGGCATGATGATGAGCCATATCTCATTGATTTTGGACTGGCACGTTTCCTCGGAGACAGTCCTACCTATTCTGCCGAGGCATTATCTGATTATCATTCCGAAAAGCAGCTAAAACGGGAGGTCGCTCCTTCCAGCGATTTGTTTGCACTAGGACATTTCTTTCTATTCCTGTTGTATTCAAGCTATACGCCAGATGAAAATGCGTCTGAACAAAGCTGGGAGCAGGAGCTGTCTTTATCACCTGCCATCCATGCGATGATTCGCCGTCTTCTGCAGCTAGATCCGCCTTACCACACGGTCGAGCAGTTTCTTTGCGATCTGGAGGACTATCTGAGAGAAAGCAACCACTCGAACATCCGGCCATGGAGTCAGTAAAAAAGAGCTGAGCAGCCGCAGAGTTTCCTCCTGCAGCAGCCCAAGCTCTTTTTGCCTTTTACTCGGATATTGGCTCGTTTTTCGCTTGTTCGATCTTTTCCTTCAGTTCCCCAGCTTCACGCTTTAGTGTCTGCCGCTCCTGCTTGGAGAGAACTTCGCCACCTACTGTACCATTCACCAATAAATCCTCTTCGTACAAACGATCTTTGCGCATGGAAACCTCCTGCTGACAAGAGTGGTTCTTTCTTGTCCTACTTTGTTCCAAAGCCGCCCTTCTTATGTACGCGTTTTGCTGGATTCGATGGCTTGGCTCCGGATTTAGCCGGTTTTCCATTTGCCGGCTTCCCATTTCTCACTTGTGGCTTCTGTAACGGTCTTGGGTCTTCCAAAGCTCCGTGAGACATAAATTTCTCTGCGATAGGCACACCCGTCTGCTTGGAGAACTTCTCGATAATGAAGCGCTCCTGAGTACTGACGATGGAGAAGACAAGCCCAGCACGCCCCATCCGGCCAGTCCGGCCGCTGCGATGCACATAGGTATCTGCATCCGAGGCCGGGTCATAATGTACGATGCACTCCACTTCTGGAATATCAATCCCGCGTGCAGACACATCTGTCGTGATCAGAACAGGGAATACGCCATCCCGGAATTGCTGCAGCGTACGAGCCCGCTCTTCTTTTGTCGCATCGCGATGCAGCAATCTGCTTGGGAGGTGGTGGTAATTAAGCTTGGAGACGATTTCATCGACCTTCTCAATCTGGTTTACGAAAACGATGGAAGACCGTACATCAACGAGACGGAGCAAGCGACGCAGCGTATCCACCTTTTTTCTGGGATCGGTGATCAAATACATGTGAGCGACTCCTTGTGCCCCTTCTGGAGCAGCAGCACGGATGACAGCTGCGTCTCTGGTAAAGACCTCGGATGCCGCCACTACCCCAGCGGGCAGCGTAGCAGAAAAAAGCAATCGCTGTGTATCGCGCAGGGTACGCTTCATGACTTCTGTCACGGGCTTACCAAAGCCTGCATCCAGCATCCGGTCTGCCTCGTCAACCACTACCGTTTTGACCTCATGGACCTTCATTTTACGCTGATCGATGAGTTCCAATAGTCTGCCTGGTGTGGCCACAACGAGAACAGGCTTCTTTTTTAAACGCTCGACCTGACGCTTGACATCAACCCCGCCAATGATCGGCACGACGGCAGTATCACTTCCTGGCAGCAGGCGTTCAGCCTCACGTGCAATCTGCATGACCAGCTCATGTGTCGGAGCCAGTACAATCGCTTGCACGTCTTTTTTGTCCATATTGACTTTCGTGAGTAACGGCAGAAGATAAGCAAACGTTTTGCCCGTCCCTGTCGGAGATTCTACCAATGCATCCCGGCCTTCCAAAATAAGCGGGATCGCTTCCACTTGAACCGGCGTAGGTGTTTCCATATTTCGTTCGCGCAAAATGTCGACAAGCTGCGCGCTAATGTGTAAATCAGCAAACGTGGTGCTCACAAGAACCCTCCTGGCTTGAAAAATCATGCATTGGGTAAGCTTACCACACTTTGCCCGAGGGGAACAGAGGAAAGACCTATGCAAAAGTAGGCGAAATCCAGCTGGACCTCGCCTACTCGTGTATTACCCGTTGTTGGAGTCTTTACGGGTCTCCTGCATTTCCCCTTGATCCTGGCGATCTCGGCTGGTTGTTTGATTACGAGTCCCTTTTGGACCTTCCTGGTAAGCCTCTATTTCCTTTTGAAATTCTTTATCGTAGCCTCGCACATGGCTCACCCCCTCTTGCTATTCTGCCCGGGATGATCTCATTTATTTCCCTGAAACTTTTTACCTATTTCTACGTCCATTCTAATAGAGAGAATCCTATTGAATGGCAGGGTGAAAAATGACATGCAATCCTTATCCCGGGCACGCTCCCATAGACGGACAGCAAAACGACCATGGCGTTGGGTCAAAACCTTGCTACTCGTAACGGTCTCAACCTTTCTATTCTTCTCCCTCGGTGGTCTCGTCTTTTTATTTGGAACAGACACGGGAGAGGATTTGCGAGAATGGGCAGCCGGCACGTTATTAACCACGCAGCATGATTACTGGGCACCTTATACGTTTATTCCGGATGACAAATTACAGGCTTTGAAGGACCAGATCAGGCACCCGGAAGTCATAAACTCCGAGGCAGACACGAAGCCCACAGAACTACCTGCAACCAAACCGAATGTTGTACCACTGCCAGAAAAGCCAAAAGAACTCGTTGATATTGAAGAAATCAACGTAAAAAAAGACAATTACTACTTTAAGGGCAAGATCATGTACATCCATGACCCAACACGTGTGCAGCTGCTCGTAACCAATCGCAAGGACCGCGGGGATCTGCTCGATGAGTTCGTGAAAAAATCGAATGCGATTGGCATTGTCAATGCGAGCGGTTTTTCTGATCCAGATGGCTACGGCAAAGGGGCGAAGGCATACGGCGTCGTGATTCATGATGGAAAAATACTGCAGGGCTACAATCCAAAAAGTGGCGAAACTGCTCTGGGCATCACCTACGAAGGCAAACTCATTACAGGGAGCTATACCGCAGAACAGCTAGTAAAAATGGGCGTTCGCGATGCGATGAGCTTCCGCCCGCAGCTGATTGTCAATGGCAAGAACCTCTTTACGGATAAACCTGCTCGTAGCTGGGGCATCCAGCCTCGGACAGCCATTGGTCAAAAGGAAGACGGCACCATCGTTTTTGTCGTCATCGACGGCAGACAGCCCGGTCACTCCATTGGCGCCAGCATGAATGACCTGGCTGAACTGCTGGAAGAACGGGGCATCGTCACAGCGATGGCTATGGACGGCGGCTCCAGCTCCATGATGCTCCACAATGGCGAAGCGATTACGAAAACGTCTTGTCCGTATTATCGGGGGCGTTATCTACCCAATGCCTGGGCAGTCATCTAACGCTAGGAAGAATGACCACTGGAGGGAATTTGTCCCATGAGCTTGCTTTATCATTTCAGTGAGGACCCAAACATTCAAGCGTTTGTTCCGCGGCTCCATCCTTCTCACCCTAGCCTTCCTCCTGCTGTCTGGGCAATCGATGAAGCGCATGCGCCAATGTACTACCTTCCCCGTGATTGCCCACGGATTGCCTTTCGGTTGAAGGAGGATACAAGCGCCGAGGACAAAGCCTATTTCCTTGATCAGACTCAAGCCGAGATGGTCATAAACGTAGAGCTGAGATTGACACCGTCGCTCACTCCCCTGCGGGAATTTCTACTTCCTCGCACACTGCAATTCTCCATGATCCGTATGCGCAATGCGCGGCCATAACCGCACGCTAAAACAGGCAGCTCCACTGAACCGTGGGCTGCCTGTTTTCTTTGTTTCTTTTACAGTTTGATCGGTGTCTTAGCTTGTTCCAAACTCCATTTTTCTACATCCCAGACCTGAGTAACCCAATCTTCAAAGAATTCAGGTTCGTGGCAAACGAGCAGAACGGTACCTTTGAACTCTTTGAGTGCACGCTTGAGCTCTTCCTTCGCCACTACGTCCAAGTGGTTGGTCGGCTCGTCAAATACAAGCCAGTTGCTCTCGCGCTGGAGCAGCTTGCAAAGACGCACTTTTGCCTGCTCTCCCCCAGAGAGTGCATTCATATTTCGGTTGATATGCTCGTTTTTCAAGCCACAGCGTGCCAAAGCTCCGCGCACCTCGTGATTGTTCATCGATGGAAACTCGTTCCACACTTCTTCGAGAGCCGTCACTGGCTTGGCTTTTACCTCTTGCTCAAAGTAAGCAGGATGGAGGAAATCACCGCGATCCAGCTTGCCGTTAAGCGGCTTGATTACGCCGAGCAAGGTCTTCAGCAGGGTCGATTTCCCGACGCCGTTCATTCCCACGATCGCCACTTTTTCCCCGCGTTCCAGCGAGACGCTCAGCTTTGGCAGAAGCGGATGAGAATAACCGATTTCCAGATTCTCCGCTTCCACGACGAAACGGCTGCTAGCACGGGATTCTTTGAAAATAAAGGACGGTTTCGCCGCTGTTTCTGGCTTGTCGATGCGATCCATTCTATCCAGCTGCTTTTGCCGGCTTTTCGCTCGTCCCGTTGTAGACGCACGTGCTTTGTTGCGAGCGATAAAGTCTTCCATTTTCGCGATTTCTTCCTGTTGTTTTTCAAACGCATCGAAGTGCTGACTGCGCTTCGTTTCCGATTGAGCCAGGAAGGACTCATAGTTACCGGTATATCGGTTCAGCTTGGTAAATTCCAAGTGGTAAATGACGTTAACGACTTCGTTCATGAAGGAAGTATCATGGGAAATCAGCATGAAAGCGTACGGGTATTCCTTCAAGTAGTTTTTTAGCCAAACGATGTGCTCTTCGTCCAGGTAGTTGGTCGGCTCATCCAGCAAAAGGACAGTTGGCTGTTCCAAAAGCAGCTTTGCCAGCAATACTTTTGTCCGTTGTCCCCCTGACAGGGAAGCAACGTCGCGCTCCAGACCAATCGCACTTAATCCCAATGCATTTGCGATTTCCTCTACTTTGGCATCGATCAAATAAAAGCCGCTGGTTTCCAGCTTATCCTGAATCTCGCCCATGCGCTCCAACAGTTCCTCGAGCTCCTCTGGGGAGGCCTCTGCCATCTTTTCACCGATGACCATCAGTTCTGCTTCCTGCTCCAACAACGGCAGAAAAGCGTCCTTCAGAATGTCACGGATCGTTTTGCCTGCTTCCAGCTTCGTATGTTGATCCAAATATCCGTACTGGATCTTTGGCATCCATTCAATCCGACCGTTGTCCGGCATATTTTGTCCCGTCAAAATCCCCATCATGGTGGATTTACCGGTCCCATTTGCTCCTACGAGCCCTACGTGATCCCCTGGCTGCAAACGGAAGGATACATCCCGAAACAAAATGCGATCCCCAAAACCATGGGACAAATTCTCAACAATCAAAACGCTCATGTTCTTCCTCCTGATTCTGATTCCTCTGCAAGGTTTACAAAGATACTCTTTCAAAAAATGACGGCTGATAGTGGGCATAATAACTATCGCCTGTCAAAATTAACTGGTCCAGACGCACACGTAAATCCTGAAGGGTGATTCCTTCCATCGCTACGTTCAATATCGCCGCACGCGCCATAAGGCGAAGGATTCCTACTTCCTCTTCCAGCGAGTTTCCAAATACTTTCCCGCTGTGAACGATCTCTGAGCGATGATTGTACGATTTTTTGATCAACTGTGCAATCTTTTCCCGCTGTTTCAACGTTTCGCCAAAATAATAAGCCATACGCAGACGCAGCTTATAGGTGATTTCTCCTTTTTTCCCATCTGGAACAAAAAGCGACTCGAGGCCAATCCACAGATCAAGCAGCTGGTCCTCGTAGCTTTTCTTCTCCAAGGAAAGAGAATATCTCCGAAATGCCAACGTGGGCAGGTTTCGCTCCAATAGGGCAAGGAAGATCCGTTGCGCATCCTCGTCAAACATGTATTTGCCGCCGTCTAACGAGCGCTTCAGATACGTAATTCCATACAGGTTTGCTTGTGCAGTAATGACATAGGGGATCGAACAGGTTCCACTGGTCGTGGCGAGGTTCAGCTTGTTCTCGATTTCTTCGATCCAGTCACGGTCATCCGATAATCTCATTTCAGGGTAATCGCCAACGAGAAACAGACTGGACATATCCACACGCTTGTCGAACATGCGCCTGTTCTCATCCATTTCGTTGCGCAAATAACGAGAGGCTACCTGATACGGCTTTTCTGCACCTGAAATAAGCGTAAAGGAGTTTGGCATATCAATCCGGACAGATTGCGGCGTAGTCGAATTAAACACAGGTGCGATCAGACGTGGCATAGATTCTCTCCTTTTTGATTGCGTAGCCAACCTAAATTATGCTTGTTCCACTTTGTTTACATAATAAATATTATGTGTGACATTTACTCTTGTGCCAACCTTGTTTTATTGCCAATCGAAGCAACCTTTGCTCGTGGACATGCTTCTTTCTAGAATACCAGTTATTCCTATGGTTCGTCATCCTTCGATTGCGACAAACTACAAAAAGATACATAGCGAAGGAGCTGATTGTATGGAAAAAGATCATATTTTAGATGAGAACCCACATCAAACGTATAATAATGAAGCAAGAGGAATTGAGCAGACGGGTGAACCGATGCCGGGCTCGAAGAAAGTGAAGCAGGAAAACCACAGCCGCGCTATTAAAACAAGAGAAGGTTAAGAAAACTTCTATCGAGGCCTGTTCAAGGAGGAGCGACCGCGTTTTAGCGGAAAGTTTTACCGAAGTAATGCCAGAAGCGGACGCTGAGGCACTTCGCCATGCGCTCCGGAATTCATAAACGTGAACGCTTATAAATTCCTACACGTTAATAAAACTACCCGACTGCCCATCCGGAGTCGGGTAGTACCTTTTTCCTATATTTTACACCAAAAAGATTGAATTGTCCCACAAGGATGGACTATGATGAAGGCAGTATCCTTGTTGGAGGTATCAAGATGATCAAGATTCCGCTTCCGATTGCAAGCCCACTCTCGCACACATTCAGCTACAGCGTCTCACCATTATACGAGCTTGCAGCCAGTCTGCACACTCTTGCACAGCTGAATCCTCCCGAGCGATTGGCAGATTGGTGTACAGAAAAAATATCCCACATTCAAATAGCACGCTTGATGAAAGATTGGGAGTATTTGCTTCCTCTTTTTCGCTACGGGATTCCGGACAGCTTTGATCCTTTTCAAACGAAAGGCGTCATGGCCGTCAATGATCAGTACGAGTATTTCGTGACACTTCCTACCGATCAGTTTGTACGCAGTCTTTCTCCCGCTCTGGAGCAGTGGAATCAGCATCATATTCGTCCACAGGTAGCCGATGATCTGCTCGACGATTCTGACTATGTGAAGGGACGTTTCAGTCTGTTTGTTTCTTCCTACTGGCAGCTCTCCTTTGAAGCAAACTGGGAGACCATCGCCCCCCTCTTCGTCAAAGAAGCAGAGAGAATCCATCTCGCTTTAGAGAACGCAGCAACTGCTATTGAACTGCTGCAATCCATTTTTCCTGCGCTCCGCTATGAGGAAGCCGAGCATTGCCTCTACTGTCCAATCGACTGTCCACCAGCTGAGGTACAGCAGCTAATCCTGTATCCAAGCTATTATTATTTTGCTGAACCCCTACTGACTAAAAAGGGGAAAAATGCACACTTGCTGTATTCGTTTTCGCCACCAACCGCTTCCACAAAAAACGCCCTATGAAGGGCGTTTTTCATGTAGCATATGAGCGACAATTAGTTTGTCTAATTGTTGACTTATCCTGACAATTTCAGGGTCAAGAAAATTGTAGCCTGCATCTTTTGCTGCACGCTCCAGTTTGCGGCGCAAGTCATCAATCATCCGATTCGTAGCTTCCATGCTGCCGACCCCCACCCAACTTAAGTCTCCCACTATTTTACATTATATAAGAATCGGTGGAAAGGGTAAGATGTGGAAGAAAAAAGCCTTGCACGCTACATGTGCAAGGCTTTGATCTTTTCAAAAGGATGATTACTTCATGACATGAATCGGATGACCCAATGCCAGTTCAGCCGCTTCCATCGTTACTTCACCCAAAGTTGGATGGGCATGGATTGTCAGCTCGATATCCTCGAGAGTCGCTCCCATTTCAATTGCCAATCCGATCTCTGCGATGATGTTGGATGCTTCAGCACCCACGATTTGCGCTCCCAACACAAGGTTGGTTCCTTTTTCACCGATCAGCTTCACATAGCCTTCTCCGGCATTCATGGACAGCGCACGACCGTTTGCTGCGAATGGGAAACGGCCCACGATGTAGTCGATTCCTTTTTCTTTCGCTTCCTTTTCATTGATTCCTACGCTTGCAATTTCAGGGTCGCAGAAAACAACAGCAGGAATGGCCTTGTAGTCTACTTCAGACGGGTGTCCAGCGATTGCTTCCGCTGCCACTTTCCCTTCATAAGAAGCTTTGTGAGCCAGTGCAGGACCTGCTACGATGTCACCAATCGCATATACGTTTGGAATGTTGGTGCGGCCTTGTTTGTCTACCACGATCAAGCCACGGTCAGTCAGGTTCATGCCGATGTCACGTACACCCAGTTCGTCTGTATTTGGACGGCGACCCACTGTGACGAGGATGTATTCTGCCTCGATTTGTTTTTGTTCGCCTTTCACTTCAGCGGTAACAACCACACCGTTTTCGGTTTCTTCCATGCCTTGTGCCAGTGCTTTTGTATGGATGGTTACGTCCAGCTTTTTCAGCTTGCGTTCCACCAAACGAGGCATATCTGGCTCAAAGCCTGGCAGGATTTGATCGGCACCTTCCAGGATGGTTACTTTCGTTCCGAACTTGGCAAACACGGTACCCAGCTCGATTCCGATGTATCCTCCACCGATGACAACCATGCTCTTCGGCAGCTCAGTCAAGCTGAGGGCTTCTGTCGAGGACAGAACGCGTTTGCCAAATGGGAACGCTGGCAGCTCGATCGGACGGGAACCTGTCGCGATGATGCAATGCTCAAAGCGGTAACGGTTTACATCGTAGCCATGGAAGACACGAACTTCGTTTTCGCTTACGAACAGGGCTTCACCTGGAATTACCTGGATTTTGTGACCTTTGAACAGGGAGCCTACGCCACCTGTCAGTTGCTTCACAACGCCGCTTTTCCACTCTTGCACTTTGGCAAAGTCGACTTTCACGTTTTCCATGGTGATCCCCATGGACTCGGTATGTTGAGCATGCTCATAAGTATGTGCAGCGTGGATCATCGCTTTGGACGGGATGCAGCCTACGTTCAGACATACGCCACCCAGATCCGCTTTTTCCACAACAGCAACGGTTTTGCCCAGCTGGGCGGCACGAATAGCCGCCACGTACCCGCCTGGACCTGCACCGATTACAAGCACGTCTACTTCTGTAGTAAATTCACCTACTACCATTGTTGATTACCCCTCCATGACGAGCAGCGTTGGGTTTTCCAAGAGCTGCTTCACGTAGTTGACGAAACGTTGAGCCGGTTCGCCATCAACCAAGCGGTGGTCAAAGCTGAGAGACAGATGCAGCATTTGGCCAACCACGATTTCTCCGTTTTTCACGATCGGTTTTTCACTGATGCGTCCTACGCCCAAGATCGCCACTTCTGGGTGGTTGATGATTGGGGTAAAGAACATACCGCCAGCAGATCCGATGTTTGTGATGCTGAAAGTAGAACCTTTCAGCTCATCTGCAGTCGCTTTGCGATCACGAGCTTTCTTCGCCAGTTCGCCGATTTCACCAGCGATTTGGAAGATGGATTTGCTGTCTGCAGCTTTCACTACAGGCACCAGCAGGCCGTCCTCTGTCGAAGTAGCGATACCGATGTTGTAGTATTTTTTATAGATAACCTCTTGTTTTTCATCATCGATGGATGCGTTCAGTTCTGGGAACTTTTTCAGCCCAGCTACTACCGCTTTTACGATCATCGGCAGGTAAGTCAGCTTCACGCCACGCTCTTCTGCCAATGGTTTTGCGTCTTTGCGCATAGCCACGAGTGCAGTTACATCCACTTCATCAAAGATGGTTACATGTGGAGCCGTGTAAGCAGATTTCACCATAGCTTTTGCGATCGCTTTGCGCATGCCTTTGAGTGGTACGCGCTCTTCCAATTCACCAGCTGCCGATGGCGTGTAGTGAACAGTTGGAGCTGCCGATGCTTGAGCCACGCCAGTTGGTGCTGCTGCAGCTTCTGGTGCTACTGCCGCCGCTTCAGCTGGTGCTGCAGCTACAGCAGATGCTGCTGGTGCCACTCCGCCTGCTGCGAAACGATCTACGTCTTCGCGAGTAATTCGTCCCAGTTTGCCTGTTCCAGGTACATTTGCCAGTTGCACGCCTTTTTCACGAGCGTATTTACGTACGGATGGAGTTGCGAGAACATGCTTCCGATCGATTGGAGCTGCTACAGCTGTCGCAGTTGCTTGAGCCATAGGCGTTTCCAATGCTTGGTTCGCATTCGCACTCACTTGAGAGCCGATATCGCAGCCTGGTTCCATCTTCTCAGCAGCTGCTGGTGCTGCTGGAGGTTCAGCTGCAGGAGCCTCGCCATGACCGTGGTCTGGCAGGTTAGGAATTTCGCCTTCCACTTCAAAGTCAATCAGCGGGTCACCTACTACGGAAACAGTACCCTCTGTTACTTTCAGTTCGAGGACTTTCCCTTTAACAGGCGATGGTACTTCTACAACCGCCTTGTCATTTTGCACTTCCATAATGACTTGGTCTTCTTCTACGGAATCTCCCGGTTGTACGTGCCATTTGACGATTTCGCCTTCATGGATGCCCTCGCCGAGCTCCGGGAGTCTGAATGTAAAACGACTCACGATATCTCCTCCTTATAAACTCTTCGCCATATTGTCTCTGCCAAAAGAAGGCGGAAAGCTCACATCTTTCCGCCGATTATGTTTGGTTAATTAGAAATCCAGCACTTGTGTCAAACCATCCACAACGCGTTTCACATCTGGAAGCCATACGTCTTCTGCTTGTGCGAACGGATAAACGGTATCCGGTGCAGTGATACGCAGAACGGGAGCTTCGAGGTGCAAAATCGCACGTTCGTTGATTTGCGTGATGATTTCCGCTGCTACGCCGGAAGTTTTTTGCGCTTCCTGCACAACGATTGCACGGTTGGTTTTCTTCACGGATTCCACGATGGTGTCGATATCGAGTGGGCTGATGGTGCGCAGGTCGATTACTTCTACCTTTGCTCCACGAGCTTTTTCAATTTCTTCTGCAGCTTTCAAGCTGGTGTGCACCATTGCACCATAAGTGATGATGGTTGCATCTGTTCCTTCTTTTACTACATTCGCTTTACCCAGCGGAATGCTGTAATCGCCTTCTGGAACTTCTTGACGGAAGGAACGATACAGCTTCATGTGCTCCAGGAAAACAACTGGATCGTTGTCGCGGATCGCGGAGATCAACAGACCTTTTGCATCGTAAGGGTTGGAAGGGATAACCACTTTCAGACCCGGCGTTTGCAGCATCAAGCCTTCCAGAGAGTCCGCATGCAGCTCAGGAGTTTTTACGCCGCCACCAAATGGGGAGCGGAAAGTCACTGGACTGTGGAAGCGTCCACCAGAACGGTAACGCATACGAGTCGCTTGGGAAGCAATCGCATCGAAGGTTTCAAATACGAATCCAAAGAACTGGATTTCCGCTACTGGACGGAAACCGTTGATGGACAAGCCTACAGCCAGTCCACCGATACCGGACTCAGCCAAAGGAGTGTCAAATACGCGCTGCTCGCCAAACTCGGATTGCAGCCCTTCTGTCGCACGGAATACCCCGCCGTTTTTCCCTACGTCTTCCCCGAAGACAAGTACGGTCTCGTCGCGTTTCAACTCAACGCGCATCGCGTCCGTAATGGCTTGAACCATTGTCATTTGTGCCATGGCTTATTTCGACTCCTTTGCCAGGTATTCTGCCTTTTGCTCTTCCAATGCTGGTGGCAGTGTCTCGAACATTACATCGATCAGCTCAGATACTTTCATTTTCGGAGTTTCGTCCGCTTTTTTGATCGCGTCTGCAACTGCTTTTTTCGCTTCTTCAATAACTGCTTCTTCATCTTTTTCGTTCCACAGGCCTTTTGCTTCGAGGAACTTGCGGAAACGGATCAATGGATCGCGCAGCTCCCACTCGCTTTGCTCTTCGCCTGTACGGTAACGAGTTGGGTCGTCACCAGCCATGGTGTGTGGACCATAACGGTAAGTCAGTGCTTCGATCAAGGTAGCGCCTTCGCCATTTACGCCGCGCTCTTTTGCTTTTTGAACTGCGTAGTAGACAGCCATGATGTCCATACCATCAATGCGCTCGCTTGCGATACCTGCAGCAACCGCTTTGACAGCGATGTTTTCGGAAGCTGTTTGTTTTTCGAACGGCAGGGAGATCGCATAGCCGTTGTTTTGCGAGAAGAAGATAACGGGCAGTTTGTAAACCCCTGCGTAGTTCATCCCTTCGTAGAAGTCACCTTGGGAAGTCGCACCGTCACCAAAGTAGTTGATCGCTACACGTTTTTCACCACGCAGCTTGTAACCCATAGCAACACCCGTTGCTTGCGTACATTGTGCAGCGATGATGATTTGTGGCATTAGAACGTTTACACCCTCAGGAATACGTCCGCCTTCAATATGTCCACGAGAATACAGGAACGCATTGTGCATTGGGTAACCATGCCATACCATTTGCGGAATATCGCGGTAGCTTGGCAGGATGAAATCTTCTTTTGACAGTGCAGCTTCAGAACCGATCATGCTCGCTTCTTGTCCTGCTACTGGTGCATAGAAGCCCAAACGGCCTTGGCGGTTCAAGCTGATTGCACGTTGGTCCCATACACGGGTAAATACCATTTTACGCATCAGTTCACGCAATTCATCATCGGAGAGATTAGGCATCAAGTCAGGACGAACAACCGTTCCGTCCGGAGCAAGAATTTGCAGCGGGGCGTTGTTCTCTGTTTGTTCAACAGCAGTGGTTACGCTCATCTCATTCACCTCGTCACTGGAATTAAAGGCTCCTTGGCTAGGCTTTCCTGGACTAGACTGATAGGTCGACTGTCCGTTCAGTCAAGAATCATGGATCCTGCCGGTGGATACCCTGTAAGAAAAGGAAAAGAACAGCTGGAACATGCAGAAAATCCGTTTCCAGATATTCCTGCACACCCTGTTATACTGCAGACAAAATGTCTGTTCAATGTGTTATAGTATTGATATTACAGGGTTTATTTCCGTTCTGTTATCATTTACTATAGTAGCTGTATCAGTTTATTTCAAGGACTTTCTTTTTGAAAAAGTAAATTTTGGTGGTGGAATTCATGTCCGAATATGTTAAGCGAACGATCATAAAAGAAGAAGTGCCCAGCATCCATGTGGACACTCCACGCTCTGTGAAAGTCTATCTGCCGCCCGGCTATAATGAGCTGCTTTCCTATCCGGTTGTGTATTGCCAGGATGGAAATGACTTCTTTACAATGGGGCGGATCGCGACGATCGCAAACCAGTTAATCCTAGAGGAAGGCATCGAGCCCTTCCTGATCGTAGGCGTCTCCGTTGAGCGAAGCAAGCGTACCAGCGAATACTCCCCGGTGGGCTCGCGCAACGCTGCGTACAAACGATTTTTCACAGAGGAACTCGTTCCTTTTATCGAAGAGCGTTATCCTGTTCGTCGTGATCCCGCCTCACGCATATTGGCCGGCGACTCTTTAGGCGGCACGGTTTCTCTCCATCTCGCTTTGGACCACCCTGAAGTATTTACGCGGGTACTGGCTTTATCCGGTGCCTTCTTCCAGCCAACCCTGGATCAGCTCCAAAATGCACCCAGCCTGTCCTGGCTGCGAATATGGATGGTGGTGGGCTTGGATGAGCTCGCTGTAGAAACGCATATGGGCACCTTCGACTTTGTTCAATGGAACCGGGAAGCCAAGCAAATCCTGGAGTCCAAGTATGCTGAGCTGTCCTACCGGGAAAAGCCCGGTAATCATGTCTGGGGGCTGTGGCAAAAGGAACTGCCAGACAGTCTTCGCCACTTCTTCCCTGCCCCCAGACTCTAGTATGGTTGTTTCTCTTTACAGCCCGTTGATTTCTTTTATACTGTCATAACCGTAATAACGGCCATCCACCATGAAAATGCCCTCGTGGGTGGCTTTTTCGATTTCTCCCGCCACCTGTTGGGCATCGCTTAATACGATATTGACGATCTTGCTTTCGTCGCGCTGCATCTGCGCCTGAATTCGTCCTCGATCTTTGGCCGATATCATGTCCATCCCTCTTTTCCCCTATGTTGGTTAGCTATAGTATTGCTTTGGTTAAGCGGATTTACACAACAAAACAGCCCCAACCTCACCAAATGGTCAGATCGGAGCTGCCCCGCTTTTGCTATTGCGCTGTAGATACACCAGCGATCAAAGATTCCACGACTTCTAACACATACTGGATATCATTCTCCGTGATATGGCGGTGCGTCGTAAACCGGATCATGTATTCATCAAAGTCAACGGCGTACACCCCTCTGTCGCTGAGCAGCTTGAGGAATTCAACAGCAGGGACGCGGATCGAGTCGGTTTTGACCAGGACGATGTTCGTATCGACGGGAGCGACTTCCAAAGAGAGCTTGCTGAATCCTTCCGCGAGCTGTTTGGCGCGGTCGTGATCTTCGACTAAACGATCCGTCATTTCCGTTAAAGCGAGGATACCAGGTGCAGCCAAATAACCGACTTGACGCAGCCCCCCGCCCAATTTCTTTCTCCACCATCTCGCTTCTTCGATAAAGGCCCGATCCCCGGCAATGATGGAACCCACTGGCGCGCTAAGCCCCTTGGACAAGCAAATTTGTACCGTGTCGGTATACCGGCTAAATTCCTGAACGTCTACACCGAGTGCAACTGCCGCATTGAAAAGACGTGCCCCGTCCAAATGCAATGGTATTCCATGCTTTTGTGCCACTTCGTACACGCTCTTCATTTGTTCAGGGGTCATAACCGCTCCGCCAGCGCGATTATGGGTATTCTCCAGACAAATCAGCTTTGTACGGGGAAAATGAATATTCGTAGTCGAACGAATCGCTTTCTCGACATCCTCGCCTCGCAGGGCACCACGCACTCCTGGTACTGTCCGGGTCTGGACACCCGCTAGTGCGGACATCGCGCCGCCTTCGTAATAAAAAATATGAGATTCGGCTTCGACGATCACTTCGTCTCCATTTACGCAGTGTGTCAAAACACCTACCTGGTTGCCTTGGGTGCCGCTTGTGACAAACAGCGCTGCTTCTTTCCCCAGCCGCTCCGCTGCGATTTCCTCCAGGCGATTGACGGTTGGATCTTCCCGGTATACATCGTCTCCCACTTCCGCTTCCGCCATCGCTCGAATCATGGCTTCGGTCGGTTTCGTTACAGTGTCACTTCGCAAATCAATCTTTTTCATGTTTTCTCTCCCTTTTGCTTTCCTTGTTCACTGAACTTTCAACATTGCATAGGGAATTCCCTCTTTGCTAATATGGAATGGAAACATACATAAAAGGTTAGGAGTCCTGCCCGATGAAAGTGAAAATTACGCGCAATGCAGCGAAACAATTAAAAACCATCATCGACCAAGAGGAAGACAAGGAT
Organism: Brevibacillus centrosporus; assembly: GCF_046622605.1. Lineage (NCBI taxonomy): Bacteria > Bacillati > Bacillota > Bacilli > Caryophanales > Paenibacillaceae > Brevibacillus > Brevibacillus centrosporus. The sequence goes on from NZ_CP176856.1 coordinate 3,429,217, forward strand.
CTGAAGCTTCGCGTCTATATCACACACGCACATAGTGACCATGCGCACTACGGTCTCGCGCTGGACAAGCCGACGGAAGAAGACGAAGTAATCGAAACGGACAAAGAAATCGATGTCATTGTGAAAAAAGATGAGCCCCTCTTGGACGGAATCATTCTGGACTACCTGTACCTGCCACAAGAAGGCTTTGTGATCACAAACCCTTCTAAAGGAAACACGGGCGATCACTAATCAGCACGACTTCAAGACAGCAATCCCCCTACAGACATTGCAGGGGGATTTTTTATTTGCACTTATTCTGCCCGATCGTATAACGCTGCGGGCATCTCACACAAAAGCGGTGGCACACTGCCCTCGACGTGGGTCATAACCAGTCGGTGAACAGGGCGGGTCATCGCTACGTACAACAGCTTGGCATCCCATTCCGAGTTCGTATATTGATCCACGTCCAACAGGATAACCACATCAAACTGCAAGCCCTTTGTCAAATAAGCCGGCATGACAGTGACACCACCGGGAAACTGATTATCTTTACTGCTCAGCAGCGTCATATCCTCGATTTTGCCCTGCAAGCCTTTCTGCGCCTTTTTGCTGGCTCCGATCGTTTTCGTCACGATGGCAATGGTTTGAAAGCCTTGGGCGCGGTATTCCGCTACTCGTTTGGCAACATCCTCCCACAGCTTTTCTCTCGTGGCTGGACTTACCATTATCGGTTTGTCTCCATGCCGTAGTACCGGTTTTGCGAGTACAGTCTCTGGCAGGTCAATTTGGATCAGCACCTCGTTTGCGCACTTCATGATCTCGATCGTGGATCGATAGCTTTGCGACAGCGTGTAGTAGGAAGGGCGAAGCTTTTGAAAAATTCCTTGGGTAAGCTCCTCCCACGCGTGAATACCGCGATAGGAATGGATCCCTTGGGCTATATCTCCCACGATCGTGAGGGATTGATTTTTGGTAGCCAAAGACACAACGGCAATCTCCAACGCACTCAGGTCCTGTGCTTCGTCGATGACGGTGTGATCGAAATGCTCAGCCTTGTTCATTCCCTCAACAATGTGCTGCAAATACAGCAACGGAGCAATATCCTCCGCCTCCAGCCGTTCATCGGCGAACAGATTGCGAGAGGATTGGCAGACATCCTGCAAAACTTGGTCATCTACCTCAGCCGTTACCAGCTTCCGAAGGAGACTTTCATCCGTAACCATCTCCTTGTACGACGCGAAGACATCGAGCTGCGGAAAAGAAGTCATGTACGTTTCCAAAATCTGCTCCAGCATTTTTTCGAACTTCGCAAGACCCTGTTTATCTAGATCTATTTTCAGCTCGCGGAGGTGGGCGAACATCTGCTTATTCATCTCCTGCTTCAGATGCTTGCGCAATGCATCGAGCCGGCGCTGATACGGCAAATTGGCAAATTGCTCGAGGAAGCTTTGGCGGATGAACTCCCCGCTGATCGTAAAGACCTGTTTGGTCTTGTTGTACTGGAAGCTTAGCTTCTTAAAGGGGATCCTCGTTTCAATCACGAAGCGAATGTATTGTTCTAGTGCATTCCTACATGCAAGCGAGCCTTTAAAGCGCAGACGATTTCGGGCAAGCTCCTGTTCGCGCTCATCCTGACCATCCTCAAAGAACAGCTGTAGTGGTTTATCCGGGCTAGTAATTCTCCAGCCTTTCGGGAGAAGCGGTTTGACAAGTCGTGCAGCCCAGTCAACGAATGTCGATTGCTGGACATCATCAACTCCGAGCTCTGGGAGGACGTCGGATATATAGGTTAGGAACATCCGGTTCGGAGCGAACACCATGAATTTTTTCGAAAGCATCGTGTCCTGATAATTGTAAATCAGATAAGAAAGTCTATGTAAAGCAATCGTTGTCTTTCCACTACCGGCGACCCCTTGCACGACTATTGGACGTTCTTTTTCTGCCCGGATAATGTCATTTTGTTCTGATTGAATCGTCGCGACGATGTCTTTCAGACGACTGTCGTTTGCCTGATTGAGATTCGCTGCCAAAAACTCATCGATGAATCCCTCTTGCAGGAAGTCATCCGGATCTCCCATTTCTCGATGAATGGTTTCTTTGACAGCCCCATCGTAAATACCGGTAATTTTGCCGTCTTCCATCGCAAAATTGCGCTTCAAAGTGACTTCTCCCCGCACAATCTCACGACCCATCCGGTAGAAGGCTTCCTTGCTCTCACCGGAATAATAAAGACTCGCAATCGGTGCCCTCCAGTCAACGACGACAGAATCAAAGGTGTCACCACGGACGATCCCCCGTTTGCCGATATAGACCTGGTCCAGCTCGTATACTTCATCCTTCAGGAAATCAACACGCCCGAAATAAGGCTTTTCACGTCCGTGGTCTTCCAGGTAGCGCAATTCTTTAGCTTTCTTTGAATTGACAACCTGTTTGACATAATCATCCGTTGCTTCGCGAATGTCCTCGCGTAATTGTGTGATTTCACTGTCAATTATCGCGATGGTATCATCCAACTTCTTTTGTTCCTGTTCATATTCCCGGTGCTGGGTACTCATACCCATCCCCCCTCTCATTCGTCTCATCCAAAAGCGTTACGTCCACTGTCTCGCCAGCCAAATACCAGCTAAACAAGATATTAATCCGACTCCAACACTTAGCAATACATAAAGGATTCCACGAATCACTTGTCCTTCTCCCCAGAAAGTAACGACTTCCAGAGAAAAAGTAGAAAAGGTCGTAAATCCGCCCATCACACCTGTTGTGAACAACAAATAGAGCTCCGGAGAAAGGACTCCTTTTTCTTTCCCCCAAACAGAGAGGATTCCGATCAGGCAAGATCCAAGTATGTTCGCAAGCCATGTCCCCAGCGGCCATCCTGGTAGATTCGCCAATAGCGATAGTCCATAACGCATAACTGAACCAACAGCTCCTCCAATCGCTACTGCCAGCCACGTCATTTTTCCGCTCTCCTTTACCTCAATTCGGAATAAAAAGACACCCCAGCTTCAAGCGAGGATGTCTGTGCTATCAATACATGTTATCTTACTGTTTTCGTCCATTTTCTTCAAGGTCTTCCACATAACGGATCGAGTCCAAATTCGCACGCAGCGACATTTTTACGGCATCGATGTATTTTTGACGAAGGGCTTTTTGTTCGAGTTTTTCCTCATCGGTCAGCCCAACTTCCTTGGACTTTTTCACCAATTCGTTGATGCGTTTGATTTCTGCGTCAGATACCACTACTGGTTCCTCCCCACCTGTAAGTAATGCCGCTCCATTATACCATAACAAGGACACTACGCAAGCAGATCAACCAAGCTTTCACAATCCTTGCTCGGATGTAACGGGGATCTTCAAGGTCTGTCCAGGATAAATGATGACACTCTCCAGTTCATTTACCTCTTGGATCGCGAGGATCAGCTCATTTACTTCCATCTGCGCCTCTTCCTGATAACGAATCGCCAGCTTCCACAGGCTGTCTCCCTCACGGACGGTTACTTCCTTTACAGGGAGGACTGCATTCGCATCAGAAGCAAACACTAGTTCGGTCAACAAGTAAAAAAAGAGAGAGAAGCTCACTACAAACATAATAGCCTGTCCGCGCGTAATACCCACCCTTGCTCGGCGCGTTTCCTTTTTCGCAAATCGATTATGTACAGTCACAACAGACATCATAATTCCCTCCTGCAAACGTACGTTCTGTTTTCTTGTTATCATCATACATGGGAACATACGTTCATGTCAATAAAAAATCGAACTTATGTTTGTCGAACGCAAGATCCCATGGTATAATATAGGAAAATATGTTCGAGAAAATAGAGGTGTCTTCTATGTCAAAACTATCCAATCGACAGCAAGCCATCATCGATTTCATCCGTAAAGAAGTGCGCGATAAAGGATATCCCCCTTCCGTGCGTGAAATCGGTGAAGCAGTTGGTCTTGCCTCCAGCTCTACTGTCCACGGACACTTAGCTCGCCTAGAGAAAAAAGGCCTCATCCGCCGCGACCCTACCAAGCCTCGCGCGATTGAGCTTCTGTCTGAGGAAGATCGCTTTCAAGATGATTTTGAAGATTCCGTTGTTCGTGTCCCAGTTATCGGGAAAGTAACTGCCGGACAGCCCATTACGGCAATTGAAGACGTGGAAGAGTACTTCCCGCTGCCTGAGAATATCGTTACATCGGACAAGGTGTACATGCTGCGCGTTTCCGGAAACAGTATGATCGATGCAGGGATTCTCGACGGCGATTACGTCATCGTTCGTCAACAGCACGTCGCCAACAACGGGGATATCGTAGTCGCCATGACAGAAGAAGATGAGGCTACTGTCAAACGCTTCTTCAAAGAAAAGAATCACTTCCGCCTCCAGCCAGAGAACGCGACGATGGAGCCAATCATTTTGGATGCTGTCTCTATTTTGGGAAAAGTCATCGGCGTCTATCGCTTGATTCATTAATACGCAAAAAAAGAAAAAAGACAGCCGCGGCTGTCTTTTTCTGTTGTTATCTCGCGATGAAAAACCAGATGATCATCGCCACTTGCAAGACGACTTTCACGACTGCACTTCCCAAAAAACCAATCAACGAACCAAAGCCCGCTTTGACCGCTCTCTCCAGTGTTTGGTTTTGGATAAGAAGCTCCACGAGAACGACGAAAACGAATGGCAAGATGATCATTCCGAATGGAGGGAACAGGAAGATCCCCGCTAGAATCCCCACGACAGCAGCTACGGATGACCATTTGGAGCCCCCGTATTTTTTCACGAAGTACATGTTGGTTAAAAGATCCGCTCCGTATAAAAGCACGCTGAGGGCAACCATCCCCCACCAGAAGGATGAAGGCAGTCCTGCTCCTGGATCTGCAATAAAAAAGTGATAGAGCAGAAAGCCTACCCACAGCAGAATCGTATCAGGCAAAACCGGCAGGAAGATCCCCGCAATGCTCAGTACAAACAAGGCTACTACGACAATCCATAGCAGTATATCCACAGCTCCCACTCCTCTCTGTAAGGTATACGTGTGATTTTCATTTCCGTTGCACTCTGTTTCGCTCCCTACTACAATGAAAGAACTGCCCTTCCCTACGATCGTTACCCAAAATGTGCAGATGGATGCAAAATGGAGGCAACTCATGAAAAATTGGCGTGATCTTTCTTATTTACAGACAGGCACATCAAAGCAACGCGCTGCTTGGGATGCGCTCACTTCAACACGTGTCATGGAGAACCTGAAAGCCTACGATCCCGTCCTTGCCGGCACCATTCCCTTGGACATCGACATTGCGGAGAGCGACCTCGATATTATTTGTACGAGCGACGATCTCGAACAGTTTGATGCCAGTGTCCGGGCATTCTATGGAGAATGGGATGGATATCAGGAGACTCGCCTCCTGGTAAACAGAGTCCCTACCAGCGTTATCCGTTTTTCTGCGGAAAGCTTTCTCTTTGAGATCTTTGCGCAATCAGTTGCCGTTGAACAGCAAAATGCATATCGTCACATGGTTATTGAAGCGAGACTCCTGGAAATGGGCGGTCCAAACGCTTATCAAGAGATTCGCAAGCTCAAGCAGCAAGGCATCAAGACAGAGCCTGCCTTTGCCCTTTACTTTGGGATTGCGGGTGCTGATCCTTATCTAGCCCTCTTCCAATTAGAGCCTTACTCTCAAGAAGAACTGTTCCGCATGTTTGGCAGCAAGGCAAGAAAGCGACAAGCCGATCTCATCCGTTAGAAGCGTGAGCTCGGCTTGTCGCTTTTGATTCGATATAGCTTCCTCTACTATTCGATACGCAAACGTACGCTGGTATTACCTAACGAGAATGTTTCCATATCCTGCTCATTCCCATAGCGTAATTCAGCAAGCAATACACTTTTCCAAAGCACTTGCTTGAATCGCTCGATCGCTTCTCTCACTAGCTCATCTGCATCCAGTGTGAGGGACACCCTTTTTTCGATCGGTAAATCGAGCTTCTTGCGATAGTCCTGGATCACACGAATCACTTCCCGGACGAGACCCTCTTGTTTTAGTTCCTCTGTAAGCGTCGTATTTAAAGCGACTTGCAGCTGATAGCCCGAAGCCGATGCAAATCCTCGCTTCCCTTGCTTTTCGACCAGCAATTCATCCAAAGGAATTCGCACCTTCTCTCCCTCTGCAGTGAGGTTCACACCTCCTTCTGCCATTACCTGCGCAGCCTCTGTATCAGTCAGTCCCTTCAATAATTCCTGGATCGGCGCTACGAGCTTGCCGTATTTTTTCCCTGCCTGTTTTAGATTCAGCTTGAAGTGATAGGAAACAAAGCCAGCCTCGCTTTTTTCCATTCTTACCTCTTTCACATTGACTTCCTCTTTGATGATGGGAGCAAAGCGATCGAGCGGAAACACCCGTTCCGTGGTCAGCAAAAGCTCTGCCAATGGCTGGCGTGTCTTGATCCCCGTTTCATTTCGGATGTTTCGCGCAAGCTCGACAACCTGCCGTGCCATTTCCATCTCCTGCTCCAGGTTCGTATCGATAGCAGACGTGTTCGCCTTTGGATAGTCGGACAAATGGACGCTCTGCTCTCCTTCCAGGTTGCCATAGATATCATCTGCAATCAGAGGCGTGTACGGAGCAATCATCTGGGCTAGGGTCACAAGAACTTGATGCAGGGTTTGGTAGGCAGATCGTTTGTCTTCCGTCATCTCGGTGCCCCAGAAACGATCACGGGAACGTCTGATGTACCAGTTGCTCAGGTCATCCACAAACGCTTCTATCTCTTTTGCCGGGTTCATAAAATCGTACGTCTCAAGACCTTTCTTCACCTGCAGCAAGGTAGAATTCAATCGGGATAGCACCCAGCGGTCCAATTCGTTAGTGACTGCCTGCTGATCAGGCGCGGGAGTATATTGATCCAGCAAGGCGTACATGGCATAAAAGGCGTGGATGTTTTGGATCGTATCGATGACTTTTGACTTCGCCTCCGCCACAATGCGTTTGGAAAACCGCTTGCTGCTCCAAGGAGCGCTGTCTGACAAGAGAGCCCAGCGAAACGCATCCGCACCGAACTCATCGATTACTTCCCACGGATCGATCCCATTCCCTTTGCTTTTGGACATCTTCTGACCGTTCTCATCCAGTACATGACCGGTTGAAATGACAGCTTTGTAAGGTGCCTTGCCATTGTAGAGCGTGGATACCGCCAGCAGACTGAAAAACCATCCTCTCGTCTGGTCAATCCCTTCCGAAATCATGTCAGCCGGATACTGCTCCTGAAAGTCTTTTTCATTGCCAAACGGATGATGGTGCTGAGCAAAAGGCATCGACCCACTGTCGAACCACACATCAATGACCTCTGGCGTTCTTTCCATCGTACCACCGCAGGAACAGCGCAGCTTTACCGCATCCACAAAAGGCTTATGCAGCTCTATGCTCTCATCGACCGGTTCGATTGCCCTCTGGCGCAGTTCGTCTATACTTCCGGGTGCATACTCACATCCGCAATCCTGGCAGAGCCAGATGTTGAGCGGGGTTCCCCAATAACGGTTGCGACTGATGTTCCAGTCTACCAGTTCCTCAAGAAATTTGCCGAATCGGCCGTCTCGTAAATGCCCCGGATACCACTCTATTTTTCGGTTATTTTCGATCAACTGTTCTTTAATTGCCGTCGTCTTAATGAACCAGCTCTCCATCGCGTAATAGAGCAACGGAGATTTGCAGCGCCAGCAAAACGGGTAACTGTGCTCATAGCGCTCCTTTGAAAATAGCAAGCCACGATGAGCCAAGTCTTTCACGATGTCTACGTCACACTCTTTGACAAAGCGTCCAGCAAAATCTGTGACTTGATCGGTATAACGTCCAGCCAGGTTAACCACATTGACAAAATCCAGGTCATGCTGGCGTGTTGTCCGGTAATCGTCTTCCCCATGAGCTGGGGCCGTATGGACAATACCCGTACCGCTTTTATCACTGACGTAGTCTGCATCCACTACCATATGGCCTTTATCCACATGGATATAGGCAAACGGTGGTTCGTACGGAGTCCCAATGAATTCTGCACCTTTATGCGTAGACAAGATGACGAAATCATCCTTCATGACGGACTCCACCAGATTTTTGGCTACCACGTACACTTCGCCATTTTTCTGTGCACGTACATAGTCGAGATCTTTGTTGATCGCCAAAGCCACATTTGCGGGAAGTGTCCAAGGTGTCGTCGTCCACGCAAGAAAGATGTCACTATTCTTTTTACTGCGGAACTTCACGGTCGCACTCAGGTCTTTCACGTCTTCATAGCCTTGTGCTACTTCATGCGAGCTTAGCGTCGTCTGACAATCCGGGCAATAGGGGCTCACGCGATGTCCTTTATACAGCAGATCCTTTTTGTGGATCTCGGACAGGATTTGCCAAACACTCTCGATGTAGGAATTGGTTAGCGTAATGTAGGGATTATCCATATCCGTCCAGTACGCAATCCCCTCTGTCAGCTCGCGCCATTGCCTTTCGTATTCAAATACACTGCTCTTGCATTTTTCTACGAACTTCTCTACTCCGTAGTTTTCGATCTCCTGTTTACCCGAAATGCCCAGCTGCTTTTCCACCCCAAGTTCTACGGGCAGTCCATGCGTATCCCAGCCAGCTTTACGGACAACCCGATACCCTGCCATCGTTTTATATCGACCGATGAAATCCTTGATGACCCGACCAAGGACATGACCGATGTGTGGCTGTCCATTGGCTGTTGGCGGACCTTCGTAGAATACAAAATTGGGTTTCCCCGCCCGATTTTCGATTGATTTTTGGAAGGTATTTTCCTGCCTCCATTGGTGCAAAACCCTGAGCTCACGAGCCCTCGCTTTTTCTTTCACATCAACACTTTTCATCTGACGGCCATCCTTTCCTAAATGAAATGTGATGGAAGATGGGCCCGAAAAAAACAAAAAAATCCCGCCCCCTAAGGGACGAGATTTACTCTCGCGTTACCACCCTTGTTCCAAAAAGATCATGGCAGCCATGACTTTTCAGCACTCTACTACGTACCATCATACGCGTCCCTTTTAACGGCGGGATCCCGGGTCAGCTTACTTGCACGCTTCAGCCTTCCTTCTCGGAGAGGATTTTCGGCTATATCTTGAACGTTGGCTTTCAGCACATGGCCAACTCTCTGGGGAACAAGGAAATAGCTTACTCTTTCTCGTCAATGAATTTGATTCGTTCAATTGGTTACATCATTTTTACAACACTTTTTATTCGTTGTCAAATTTCTTTTTGAAAGTCTCGTCTACTATTCGTGCAGCAGATCGCTCGAGGTATTGCCAGCCTCATCTGTTACCATCAAGTGGGTGGAAAAATCGGCAATCAGCATCTCAACATAAGAACGGAATGTGTCATCCTCGAGGCCATATGGCGTACTGAAAATGATGGAGATGGTGCTTCCCTGATTGTCTAGCCATAATTCGTAAAATGATCCATCTGGCCGTTCGAATTTGTAAATTTCAAATCTGCCATTCGGCTCCGTATCCTTGGTCACCGTTGAAGTCACGTGATCGTCACCGTCTTCTGTCCACTTGTACGTGCCGATTCCAACATCCAAATCTGTGATGTCAAAATCATTGTAAACTCCGTCGCTCAAGCTGACGTACTGCAGTCGGAATCCTTTTATGTCCTCGTTAAAGCTCGCCGTAATCTGAACGGCATTGCCACCTGGGCGAATGCTCACCTCCACGTCATCTGTTAAAGAAGGAGCTTCTTCATCTTCGCTATTCTCGCCTAACCTTGTGCGGTTTTCGGACGAGCCTACACCATGCGGGCGACTTTCATCGCACACGGCGTTCCACCAACGAACAAGACAAGCTCTTACAATGGGCATTTTCATACTAAGCCAATTGCAAATGGCTGTCTGCTATCGAAAGTTAACCTATATGCAACGAGGGAGTTAATTCCCCAAACAGAGAGAAAAACCCCTCGCACCTAGTGGCACAAGGGGTTTGGCTAATTAATAAGTGCTCATGTACTGCTCGCGCTCCCATGCGTGAACGCGTGTGCGGAACATATCCCACTCGATTTCTTTTGCTTCGATGAAGTGCAGCAGAGCATGCTCACCCAGCGCTTCGCAAATCACTGGATCAGATTTCAGGCACTCGATCGCTTCTTTCAAAGTAGCAGGCAGGTTAGAAATACCGTTTTCTTCGCGCTCTTGCTCGTTCATCACGTAGATATTGCGATCAATCGCTGGTGGTACCTCTACCTTGTTCTTGATTCCATCCAGACCTGCTTTCAGCATCACAGCCAAAGCGAGGTAAGGGTTGGTTGCTGGGTCTGGGCTGCGTACTTCGATACGAGTACCCATTCCACGGGATGCTGGAATACGAATCAGCGGAGAACGGTTTTTCGCAGACCACGCAACATAGCAAGGAGCTTCGTAGCCCGGAACCAGACGTTTGTAGGAGTTTACCAGCGGGTTTGTGATCGCAGTAAATCCGCGAGCGTGGTTCAAAATACCAGCCAGATAGTGTTTCGCGGTTTGGCTCAGGCCCATTTCATCAGTCTCATCGTAGAAAGCATTTTGGTTTCCACGGAAGAGAGATTGGTTGGCGTGCATACCGGAACCAGCTACCCCGTACAGAGGTTTTGGCATGAAGGTCGCGTGCAGACCATGCTTTTGCGCAATGGTTTTTACAACGAGCTTGAAGGTCAGGATTTGGTCTGCTGCTTGCAGAGCATTTGCGTATTTGAAGTCGATCTCATGTTGACCTGGAGCTACTTCATGGTGAGAAGCTTCTACTTCATAGCCCATTTTCTCCAACGTCAGTACGATATCGCGGCGGCAGTTTTCACCGGAATCGAGTGGAGCAAAGTCGAAGTATCCACCTTGGTCATTCAGATCGAGAGTTGGTTCGCCTTTTTCATCCAGTTTGAACAGGAAAAACTCAGGTTCTGGGCCGACGTTAAACGCACTGAAGCCCATTTCTTCCGCTTCTTTCAGAGCGCGCTTCAGGATGTAGCGCGGGTCTCCCTCAAATGGAGTACCATCAGGATTGAAGATATCACAGATCAGGCGAGCGATTTTACCGTGCTCATTGCCCCAAGGGAATACGACCCAAGTATCCAGATCTGGTACCAGGTACATATCGGATTCCTCGATACGAACAAAACCTTCGATGGAAGATCCGTCGAACATCATTTTGTTGTCGAGTGCCTTAGGCAGCTGGGACAGAGGGATTTCTACGTTTTTGATTACCCCCATCAGGTCGGTAAACTGCAGGCGGATGTACCTTACATCTTCTTCTTGAGCCAAACGCATAATGTCTTCTCTTGTGTACTTGCTCACATTTCTCTCCTCCTGTCTCTAGGTAAAGCTCTATATCAGTGGAAGAAGCGGGAAAGCTCCCCACGTATCAATGCATCCTCGCCGTGACGAGAAGCATTGCGATACATGATTTGCTGTTTCAAAAGCTGATGCAAGTCTTTTTCCGTCATTTCCTTGCGCTTCGCCTCTGAGGTCACCGTAATTTCAGATGACTTCTCAATAGGCACTTGCATCTGCAATACTTGCTTGATGCCAGCAATGTTCAAACCTTTTTCAATCAGTGCTTTCACTTCCAGCAATCGATCCACATCATTGAAAGAGAAAAGGCGCTGTTTCCCTTCGGTGCGGGCTGGCTGAATGAGCTCGTTTTGTTCATAATAGCGAATTTGCCTCGCAGTAAGATCCGTCAATTTCATGACGATCCCAATGGGAAAGAGGGCCATATTTCGACGAATGTCATCACTCATGACTTGTCCCTCCTCACTTGTTATTCCTTACCCCTATTCTATGCAAGTTCATAAATCCTGTCAACAGATGTTAGGGAAAGTTACACAACAAGTTATGGCAAATTTGAAAACGATTTCTCCAGTCAGTTGATTACGTGAAAACCTGCCTCATACACAAAAATCGCGATACGCCACTCGATTAGCTTGGCGTATCGCGATCTGGCTTATTCTATAGTTGGCAATTCGAGCAAATCCTTTTCCAACAATCCGTTCAGTGCTGTCAGAATCCCCACCTTGACGTGAGAATATGTCAGCCCGCCCTGGACAAAGCCCAGGTACGGAGGGCGAATCGGACCGTCTGCTGAGAACTCAATGCTCGCTCCCTGAATAAAGGTTCCAGCTGCCATGATCACAGGGTCCGCATATCCCGGCATTTCACTGGGATACGGCGTGACGTGCGAATCTACGGGTGCAGCCTTCTGAATCCCTTGGCAAAAAGCAATCAGTCTTTCTGCGGAGCCAAACTCCACGGACTGGATCAAATCCGTACGCGGCTCATGCCAGAGTGGGTTCGTTTTGAAGCCCAATCTCTCTAGCATAGCGGAAGAAAACACGGCGCCTTTCAAAGCCTCACCGACGACGTGCGGGGCAAGGAAAAACCCTTGGAACATTTCAAGCAAAGAATACAGAGAAGCCCCACCTTCAGCGCCAATGCCCGGGGCAGCCATTCTGTAAGAGGCGAGCTGCACGAGGTCTTGACGGCCAACGATGTACCCGCCTGTTTTTACCAGACCGCCCCCTGGATTTTTGATCAGCGAGCCCGCCATGATATCTGCACCAACATGGAGCGGCTCTTGTTCCTCCGTGAATTCTCCATAGCAGTTATCCACGAAGACGACCACATCTGGCTTCATTTCTTTGACCAGCCGAATCATTTCTTGAATCTTTGCAATGGTAAACGACGGACGATCTGCGTAACCACGCGAGCGCTGAATACCGATTACTTTTGTTTTCGGCGTAATGGCATCTGCCACGGCCATAAAATCAATCTCGCCCTCTGCAGTCAACGGGACATAGCTGTAGCCGATTCCGTAGTCCTTCAGGGAGCCTTGCCCTTCTCCCCTCACGCCGACGACTTCTTCGAGGGTATCGTAGGGTTTGCCTGTCATGTAAAGCAGGTCATCGCCTGGACGTAAAATCCCGAACAGCGAAATGGCGATCGCGTGCGTGCCCGAGATGATATGAGGTCGAACCAGTGCAGCTTCCCCGCCAAATACATCGGCATAGATGGATTCCAGTGTAGCTCGACCTGAGTCATCGTAGCCATAGCCGGTTGAAGGAGAAAAGTGAAATTCGTTTACTTCATGCTTTTGAAAAGAACGAAGCACCTTGAGTTGATTCGTATCGACAAGGGCTGCGATCTGTCTATGCCTTTCGGAAATGGTTGCTTCTACCTCAGCGACGAGAGGACGCAGCTTCTCGCCATGGGAAAAATATTGGAACATCTGTTATCTTACCAACTTTCTTCAACAGTCTCTGGTTTATCGAGGAGAAAAGGGGCAATCTTGCCGTAGATTGGATTGGCTCGATTAACCCGAACCGTAATCTGATACGCTTCTTCCTCTTCATCAAAATGCTGCTGCATCTCGACACCTTCCCGATGGAGCAGCGACAGGATATCCCCACGCGAGACCGGTACTTTCAGTGTCATCTCGTTAAAAGACTCGAGGGCATAGGATTCAATTCGTTTTAACAGCCGTTTCAAATCATCCTGGCGCATCGCGGAGATCAAAATCCACTCATCCGCGGGTGGCAAATACGTGCCTTCTGCCATGGCATCTGCCTTGTTGAAAACAACCAGCTGCGGAATCTCCTCCGCCTTCAGCTCACGCAAGATCCGATCGACCACTTGCATGTGAATTTGCAAATCAGGATGATGGCTATCGACGACATGCAAGATCAAATCGGCTTCCTTTACCCCCTCCAGGGTGGAGCGAAAAGCGGCGACCAAGCTCGTCGGCAAATCTTGAATAAAGCCAACCGTGTCCGTCAGCAAAACCTCCATGCCGCTCGGAAGCTCCAACTGGCGAGTCGTTGGATCGAGCGTTGCAAACAGTTTATCTTCCTGTAGGGTACCTGCGTTGGTCAACTGATTGAGAATCGTGGACTTGCCAGCATTGGTATAGCCCACCAGCGCCACCTGAAAGACGTTGTTTTTCTTGCGGCGTTCCCGATGCAGCTGTCTGGTGCGAACCGTATCTTCCATTTGCTGCTTCAGCTCTGTAATCCTTCTGCGGATGTGACGACGGTCGCTCTCCAGCTTTGATTCACCTGGACCTCTCGTACCAATTCCCCCACCCAGACGGGAGAGCTGCTTGCCTTGCCCTGCTAATCGAGGGAGCAGATAGTTGTATTGGGCAAGCTCGACCTGAATTTTCCCTTCGCGAGATTGCGCCCGTCCGGCGAAAATGTCCAAAATCAGCTGCGTACGATCAATCACCTTGCAGTCAAAAATCCGGTCAAGATTTCGCGTCTGGCTCGGAGAAAGCTCGTCGTTGAAAATAACGACATCGACATCGAGCTCTTCTGCCCGCTGCGCGAGTTCATCGATTTTCCCCGTACCCAAGTACCAGGCCGGATCGATTCTATCCCTGTTTTGCGTGATGACATCCAGCACTTCTACGCCTGCCGTATCAGCCAGCTCCGCCAGCTCTTCCATCGAGAGACGCATCCGTTCCTCATCACGGTTATCGATAAGGCACCCCACCAGGATGGCGGTTTCCTTTGTTTTGATTATTTCGTTCACCGATTCACGCCCTTTCTTCCCCTATCATACCACATTTTCCCCTTGCTCGTGACGAGGTACACCCTTCCTAATCATCACGAATACAAAAGAACCAACCTGATATCTAATGGTTGGTTCTCTCCTACCTGCCCGCTATGGAAATCTTGCTCTTTATACACGAGAGATATGCTGCTCACCGTATTGAACTAATCTCTTGGTCATTTCGCCGCCTACAGATCCATTTTGACGTGAAGATGTCTCTCCACCCAGTGAAACTCCAAACCCTTGTGCGATGTCGTTTTTGAGCTGGTCAAGAACCGCTTCCGCTTGCTGATTGATGAGACGGTTAGAACGTGCCATGATATTCACCTCTTGGTTGTGTTTGGTTCTGAAGTTAGTATGTTCATGAAGTAGAGCCATTATGAACTCTTTTTCCTCATCAATTGGAAAACCTGAAGACTAAAGGGAAAAGTCCTCAGGCTTTAATTTCATCAAGTCTTCGCGGCGAAATTCATTGTTCCGCAGCAATCGGATCGCCTGGACTCGAATCGCTTTTTCAATGCAATTACGAATATAGCGGGCATTGCTGAAATTCATCTGGAAAGGGTCGGTTATAATCCCCATGATCGATCTCCTGATTTTTTCCACCGCTCCTCTGGTCAGCTCAAAATCTTTGTTCTTTGCCATCAGATTCGCGATCTCTAACAGTTCGTCAACCGTGTAGTCGGCAAAATTGATGTGAATGGGGAAACGGGACGGCAGGCCCGGGTTTAATTCTAAAAAACTATCCATCTCATCGGTATAGCCCGCAATGATGCAAATAAAATCCTTGTTGGAATCTTCAAGCGCTTTTGTCAAGCAATCCACAGCTTCTTTTCCAAAATCCTTTTCACCGCCACGCGCCAGCGAATAGGCCTCATCGATAAAGAGGATCCCACCCATCGCTTTTTTCACCAAGTCCCGCGTTTTCTGGGCGGTGTGTCCAATAAATTCTCCCACTAAATCTGCACGCTCTACCTCGGTCAGATGGCCCTTGCTCAATATTCCCATCTCACGCAGGATCTTTCCGAAGATGCGTGCCACCGTTGTCTTGCCTGTCCCCGGATTTCCTTTAAACACCATGTGAAACACTTGCTTTTCTGTCTTCAGATTTTGTCTTTCCCGCTCCTTGTTGATTTTAAGCAACGCGTAAATCTCGTATATGGTTTTCTTCGCTTCTTGTAGGCCGATTAATCCTTCCAGCTCATCAAACAGATTCTGCAGCTCGGTAGGAGCCGAAGCACTGATACTCTCCTGCAAAGTGGGCGATGTCGAAGTCGTCTGAGGGATTTCCCTTTTGAATACAACCTGAATGCGATTTGCCGTGCTTGTGGCTGAGCTTGACTCAAAGATCACGTTATTCTCCAATTGCTTCAATTTTATCACCCACCAATCGCTCTAGATTGAGTGTAGTTGTCGGACTATGCCTTCTTTTCAGGGGCAGCCTGATTCGTCCTGGTTGGAGCAGCGCGAAGCTGGGGTATCCAAGCTTTCACCCCCTGTTCGCCCGCCTCCCCGTCATACATTAGTATACTCATGATTCAGGTAAACCTGCCCTATTTTTTCCATGCCAGCCTGTTAAACACCCAGGAGACAACGACCAACCCAAGCAGACTGCCTGATAGAAACGGTACGACACCAGACAAAAGCTGCTTCCCGCTAAGCGGCTCGGCGAAGGTCAGCAAATGTATAGAAGCAGCAGCACCCCCTGCCAGCACAATACTCAGCCAATACCAGGCTTTGGTCGAAAGCGAAACCTCGCTTCCTTCAGGGAAAGCGGTACTTACCTCCTTTACTCGCCATACAGCTAGCGCTATCGCCGTTGCTCCGAAGAGGGTACTGCCATGCTGAAGCCATTTATACACCGGAAAAGCAACCTCTCCCACCTCAATCAGAGACAGAAGCAGCGGAAAGGAAGTGACTGCCCAAGCTCCTTGATGCGTGAAAGAATCCCAGAGCAAATGACTTACGATGCCGAGCAGTGCGGAGTACACAAAGATCAGCCCGCTAATCCACAAGGGGTGTTTGCTTTGGTACGCCTCTCTCTTTTGGAGCCGCATCTGGACACCCCTGGGAAGGCACGTAAAAAGCGGGGCTTCTACCACATGACGAAACACCAGGCACAGAGCCATCACTAGCGGCAGATCAAAAACAAAGATGCCGAGCAGTGTGTGGCTGTATGTGCTAAAAGCCTGCATGCGAAAGAAATATTCAAAGTCCGGCGCCATGCTGCCTGCGACTAACGCAGGAAAGTGAAAATATCGGGAGTGACGCAAAGGAAGGACAATCGCTGGATGAGCAAACGTAAATGGCATGAGAAACCTCACCTTTTTTTAAATAAGGACGCTCAAGTATGAGGATTGGATACGGTTATGAAAAAACACTCGACAAAGGCTCCATAGCCTCAATCGAGTGCTGCTTCCTTTAAGCGGTTGGCACCAATAAAGCGATTACTTGCTTGCCGCTTACTTGTATGCCTTTCTCCTGTACCCCACAATGCTTTAACTCCCGCACAAGCTGCTCAATCAATTGCTTGGCTTCCTGACTCTCTTTTTTCTCCAACCGAACGAGCAACTGCACCGCGTCACCCGAAGTCAGAATGCGCTCTGCCTGGCGCTTCTTGGTATCGTAATCATGCTCCTCAATAAATGCGCTCAAGCGAATTTCCTTAAGCTTCGGCCCCTTTTCTGCTTTGCGGCTTTTCGCGCTTTCCTTGATTGCCTGTTGCTTGAAATCAGTCCGACCAACCAATTGGCACGGAGGGGGACTGCTCGCCAGGGAAAGGCATACCAGATCTACCTTCTGCTCCTTCGCTAGCAGCAATGCGTCTTTTGTCGACATGATCCCCAAATCCTCTCCATTTACACCCGTGAGCGCTACTTCAGAAGCTTTAATCTTTTCATTCATAATCAACATTTATTTCACCCGGTCCTTCCTGATGTCCACTATAATGATGATTGTACCATTTGCGGAAGGATGTATGAAGCAAGCTTTCCACTGCTTGCTTACCTCTTGACATGCCAATGAGAATCATTTACATTACGCTTAGTTAGCCAGCTAAGTAACTGGAGGAATCGTCTTGGAATTTGATTACGTAAATGCCTTAACCCATATCATGGGTCATGTTATGAAGCTGCATCGACACAATCTTGACCTACTCATTCAAAAATACGATGTCTATCCAGGACAGCCTCCTTTGCTTATGCGCCTTTACCGTCATGGCGGCATGATGCAAAAGGATTTGGCACGCAGCATGAACGTTCAGCCTGCCACATTGACTGTGATGATTAACCGAATGGAGAAGTCGGGCCTTGTCACTCGCCAAGCAGACCCAAACGATCAACGTGTGTCGAGAGTGTACTTGACGGAAAAAGGCAAAGTAGCGACGAGAGCCGTGAAGGAAGCTTTGCAGCTGCTCGAGACGCGATGTTTTGAGAATTTCACAGACGAGGAAACCGCCCTGTTACGGAATATGCTTACACGTCTGCACACTGATTTGGAGGCCTTCCAGCTTGAGTACAGTGAAAAGCGATCAGGTGATGCACAAGAATGAAGCAAGCCGGCGCAATTTATAACAGAAAGGTTTGAACAATTACTTGAACAATCTCGCTAAAAGCTTGGAAACACCGGAATCTTCTGTCAGTCGATCGCGAAGACTGGGGATTGCGGCCATTCTCGGTTCGCTTTCCGCATTTGGCCCTTTATCGCTGGATATGTACTTGCCTGCACTGCCTATGCTCGAGACGGATTTACAGACAACAACCTCTATGGCACAGATGAGCTTGACTGCCTGCCTGATCGGTTTGTCGGTCGGCCAGTTGTTTGCAGGACCACTGAGTGATGTCCAAGGACGTCGCAAGCCCTTATTGTTCGGACTGGTATTATACGCGCTGTCTTCCTTTCTTTGCGCCGTTGCTCCATCGATTTGGACATTCCTCTTGCTGCGCCTCGTTCAAGGAATGGCAGGATCAGCAGGTATCGTGATTGCACGCGCTACCGTCCGCGATATGTATGCTGGGACAGAACTGACCAAATTCTTTGCCCTGCTGATGCTGATCAATGGGATCGCTCCGATCGCAGCTCCGATTGTTGGCGGGCAGCTGCTCCAGGTGACATCCTGGCACGGGGTTTTCGTCGTGCTTGCTTTGATCGGTGTGATCATGTTCTTCACCGTCATGTTTGGATTGCCGGAAACACTCCCTGCGGAAAAGCGCTCCAAAGGCGGTTTGGGCAATACGTTGACGACATTTAAGAACCTTCTGAAGGATCGTACGTTCATGGGCTATGCTCTCTCCCAGGGACTGGTGACTGCTGCGATGTTTGCCTATATTTCCGGTTCTCCGTTTGTCTTCCAGGAGATTTTCGGAGTATCTCCGCAAATGTTCAGCGTGATCTTCGCCGTCAATGGCATTGGGATCATCATTGCGAGCCAAATTACCGGCAAGCTGGCAGGGAAAGTTAAAGAAACGAAGCTATTCGTCACGGGCATTTCCATCGCTGCAATTGCTGGGATCACTTTGCTGACGATGATCCTCCTCGGAGCAGGATTGTTTGCCGTACTGGTACCATTGTTCTTCACTGTCTCATGCGTAGGAATCGTCGGTGCGACTGGCTTCTCGCTGGCCATGGCCAATCAGAGCAAAGCGGCAGGCAGCGCATCCGCACTCCAGGGCTTGATTTCGTTTATCGGCGGTGGAATCGTTGCCCCACTCGTAGGATTAGGTGGAAGCAGCACAGCGGTTCCGATGGGCCTTGTGATTGCAGCCACGACAATCGGCGCGACTCTCTGCTACGTGTTCATGATTCGTCGCAAAGCTTGAAGATAGCTCTCCCTATTGCTTTAGAGCGGGCAAGGATGAGAATCCTGTGTCCGCTTTTTTGGATCGAGTAGGAGGGAGCGACTAACTCCCGTCCTCTCACACCACCGTACGTACCGTTCGGTATACGGCGGTTCATCAAGCTTGACGAATGACAGAATATCGTTGTAATAAGCTTTTCAGCCCTTGTTGTTGCCAATATGCAACTCCGAGGGCTTTGTGCATTTGAGGAGTCTTTGTGGTACGCCATGCACCCTTTCTGGTGTTTGCAATTTCTATTGCTTGGACGTGCGATAAACCCAGAGAGCGAAGTTCTCGATATCGGGTTCGTACTCGCTTCCACTGAGACCACAAGCAAAGTCGAAGTCTACGTCGTATCCATTCGTCGATAGATTGAAGGATTTTCTTTGCATCCGCAAGGGCAAAATATCCGATCCAACCCATGAGGTACTGGTTTAGCTTCCGAATCCTTTCATCCATAGAGATGCTCCATACCGGATTAGTGATGAAGCGGATTTTCTCTTTCAACTTCAGAAGTGATTTTGGATGAAGCCGAATCCTTGCTTGTTTTGCATTAGTGAAACCGAAACCGAGGAACTTACGCTTCCAAGGTCGATCCACTGCGCTCTTCTGCTCATTTACTTTAAGCTTAAGTACCTTCTCCAAGTAGCTTTGGATACTTTCTTTTACCCGTTCTCCCGCCCGCTTTGTTCTCACGTAGATATTGCTATCGTCTGCGTATCGACAAAAGCGATGTCCCCTCTTTTCCAGTTCTTTATCCAAATCGTCGAGCAAGATGTTCGCCAATAACGGACTAAGTGGACCACCTTGTGGTGTGCCCTCTACTGCCGAAAGGCAGATGCCATTGACCATGATGCCTGCTTGTAGATATGCGCGAACAAGTTTCAACAAAGCTTTATCTTTTACTTTTCGAGCAACCCGACTCATTAAAATATCGTGATTAACCCGGTCGAAGAATTTCTCTAAGTCCATATCCACGACAAAGCGATATCCTTCGGAAATATAAAATTGTGCTTGTCTCATGGCGTCATGCGCACCACGGTTCGGTCGGAATCCGAAACTGGATTCTGAGAAGTGGGGGTCAAATATAGGAGTAAGAACTTGGAGGATGGCTTGTTGAATAAAGCGATCTATCACGGTAGGAATACCTAATAACCTTACTCCTCCGTCAGATTTCGGGATTTCGACTCTGCGGACAGGGGAAGGTTTGTAGGTCCCTTTCATAATCTGCTTTTTAGTGGTCAACCAGTGTTCACGGATATAATCGCGCAGTTGTTCGGTTGAAACACCGTCGATTCCCGCCGATCCTTTGTTTCTTTCCACTCTTTCGAGTGCCACTAATAGATTTTCTCGTGACAGGACTTTCTCCAACAGCTCCATGACGATACCCTTCCTCCGCACGCATCCTTCTAGTCTTGCCGGACAATACTCAGCCCTCTCTTGTACCCTCAGGGCTTCACCCATTTTCTCCAAGAGTAGTTCCTTACAGAATTCTGCTTCACAGTATTATCACGAAAGTGATTAGCGGATGTGTTGACTTAATGTTCAGCCCTTCCCCGTTCAAGCGTCCTTTACTTGGGTACTATGGCTTCTGCTGACTTCTGCATGTTCAGCGTCTCCTTACGAAGACGGTTACCAACATTTGAAGGCACTTCATGCAGACCTCCCCAGGTAAGAGCGATAACTTTCATCCCATGTACCTGCCCAAGTTTACTGCTGTATTCCTTGGCTGTATGGGGCTTCGTCTTGTTTGGCAGACTCACCCGAATACAACAGCCTCAAATTGGGTTCGTGTACCTCAGGTCGGGACTTTGCCGCCGGCTTCCTTCAGATTCCACCTCGCGGTGGACACCCTTGCCTTGGGCTAACGGTTGGTACAGCCAACCCCCGTTCGGGACTTACACCCTAGAGCTATCGCCCATGCTGGGCGCACCAAGAAAAAAAGCCTGGACTGATCAGATCCAGGCTTTCGGAATTACCGTTCGTTTTTATTGGTTGTTCTCTTGAGACATCAGAGAAACCGGGCGTTGCGGTGTGAAAGTAGAAATTGCATGCTTGTAAACCAGTTGCTGCTTGCCTTCGCTATCAATCACAATTGTGAAATTATCGAACGCTTTAATGTACCCACGTAATTGAAATCCGTTCACCAGATAAATGGTGACCGCGATGTTTTCTTTCCGCAAATGATTCAAGAACGTATCTTGAATATTGATCGTCTGTTTCATGTACATTACCCCCTAAAAGGACTTGTATGTTATATATTCGGCAATTGTTGAAACTTTCCTGCCAATATCTGCTTGATAGTTTGCACGTTGTTTGGCCTCTGCGCCGGGTCCGTCATATCAAACCACTGAATTTCAGACATGCGCCGGAACCAAGAAAGCTGCCGCTTTGCAAAATGTCGAGTTCGCTGCTTGATGTCATTTACCGCTTTTTCCAACGTAATTTCACCATACAAATACGGAACCAGCTCTTTGTATCCCAATCCTTGCATCGAGACAAGAGAAGCTTCGTATCCGCGATCGAGCAAGCCCCTGACCTCTTCAACCAGCCCTGCGTCGATCATCAGATCCACCCGATGGTTAATTCGTTGATAAAGGACATCCCGATCCATCGTCAGGCCGATGAAGACTAAATCATACGGCGAGTGCTGCGCCCGCAATTGAAAATCGGACATTTTGTACCCGCTGCTCTCGTAGATTTCGAGAGCGCGAATTACTCGCTTGACGTCATTCGGATGAAGTCTCTGTGCAGTGATCGGGTCCACCTGTGCAAGCCTGGCATGAAGCGCTTCCACGCCTTCCGTGTCAGCCAGTCTTTGCAGGCGATCGCGAAACTCTGGATCCTGCGAGGTTTGTGAGAATTGAAAGCGATGGGTTACCGATTCTATGTACAGACCCGTTCCACCCACGATAAATGGCAAATGTCCGCGCTGATTGATCTCGGTGATCAATCGTGTGGCACTTTCCTGAAATTGGGCAACAGAATATTCATCACGCGGAGAAATAATATCGATCAAATGATGAGGCACACGTGCCAGCTCATGTGGCGACGCTTTTGCTGTGCCGATATCCATTTCGCGGTAGACCTGCATGGAGTCACCGGAAATAATCTCTCCGTCAAACTGTTCGGCCAGCTCCAGACTGAGATCCGTTTTGCCAACGGCTGTCGGGCCAATAATGACAACAAGCTTTTCTCTCTTGTGCAAGGTCACTCCCCTCCACCTATCTCTTTGTAGCTGTACACGACCTGCTGGCCGCGTGAGCGAAATGGGGTAAAGCCAAACCGCTCGTACAATCGCCCTGTTTTGCCTTCCTTTACTACCACTCGTTTTTTGGCTACACGCAGCGCTTCGGAGATCGCCTCCTCACGCAGCATCTCCGCATTCGCGTACTCGCGAATCCCGGCAATTCCCGTGGAGCTGTGGACTGTCCTCTCAAACATCGGGTCGAAATAGACGACATCAAACGAGCCATTGGGCAGTCCCTTCAGAACATCCAGATGGTTTCCACATTGAACTTCAATGCGTCGCATCGCTTCTTCCAATGCCCGATCGTCAGACGACCAGTGCTGGAAACCATCTTCTACTAAGATGGCCAGAACCCGCTCTGACTCGATGCCCACGACTTGTCCCTCCACACCCGTAGCATGTGCAAATACAATGGCATCAGCTCCCAGACCCAAGGTGGCATCTAGGATACGGTCGCCTGGTTGAATTTGGCAAGCAGCAAGCATAGTATCAGTATCGCCTCGCACCAGCCGCTTTATACGAAAAGCAGAAGTGTTCGGATGAAAAAAGAATGGCTTTTTCCCCGGCACTTCCAGACGCGCACCTAGCGCCGACACGACAAGAACTTCATCGTCTCCACTTCGTCTTCGCAGCTCGTTTAGCGATAAATCACCACGCTTGGTAATCGTTAGGCCAAACCGCTCTGCCAGTTTTGCTGCATGGTGCAGGGTTTCCAAACAAGGCGCAAGCCCGGTGGTTACAATCATGTGTCGTTTCTACTCCTCAAATGTTCGTCCCAGGTGGACGGAAACTCTTTTATTGTACGCAGGATTAAATTGGAGAGTCAAACAAATTCTTTTCTAAACTGTCGGCTTCCCCGGTTTGAAAAATCCCCAGGATATGGGTCCTGAGGATGATAAAAAGGCTGATTTCCTTGCGATTTTACATAACCCGCTTGAACATTTTTTCCAGGTCATAGCCGGAGAAATGAATCACAATCGGGCGGCCATGCGGACAGGTAAAAGGACTGCTCGTTTTCCGCAGCTGATTCAAGAGGCTTTCCATCTCTGCATGAGTCAAATAGCGGTTCGCTTTAATAGAAGCCTTGCAAGACATCAGGATCGCTGCTTTTTCGCGCATTTGCACGACATTTGCCTGCATGCTCTCCCCTGTTTCGAGTACGAACTGAATCAACTCCTCGATCACTTCTATCTCTGCGCCCTCGGGGAACCAATGCGGGTGTGCTCTCACGATGTACGTGCGTCCGCCAAAAGACTCCATTTCCAAGCCAAACGATTGCAATAGAGGCAGCCTTTTTTCCAGCTTGTTCGCTTCCGCTGTCGTTACCTCCAACGTGTGGGGAAACAGCATGATCTGACTGGAGATGCCTTCCTCTTCCAGCTTGGCCATAAAGTATTCGTAAAATATCCTCTCCTGCGCCGCGTGCTGATCGATCAAGTACATCCCTTCGTCGTTTTGCGCAACGATGTAAGTCCCGTGGACCTGCCCGACCGGATATAGCAAAGGTACTGCCGATTCCTCGCTGTCCATGCTTTCACTCTTCGTGAGCTCTTCCTTGCGCGGCTGGATGGTTTGATCAGTATCCTCTTGAAGGGAAAGCTCCTGTACGCTTCCTTCAGCAGATAAAGCAGCGGAAGTCAGCTCTCCGTTTTGTCCTTCCCTCTCAGCAAATGAGACGGGAGCTAGGTTTGTTACGGGAGGTGACGAGGGCTGCTTCGATTTTACTTCCCACAGTGTATCTTGTTCCACTCGTTGCTCGTTGTTATCATAGCCTGCCAGCGCTTCCTTTATCGCGGCTGTCTGGCCTGCTACAGGCGGCACTTCTGGCAAACGTTCTCGCTGCTGGCTTTGCTTTGCCATCCATTCCTGCAAACGCGGGCTTGCTTCCAAAGTGGGTGAAAGCGATACGGCTGGCTTTGGAAGCTGTAGATCAAACTGAGGCTGTACAACCTGTGTGACTACCTTAGCTTTTGGAGCCGTTACCATCGGTCTGACGATTCCAAGTCCTTGCCGCAAGGTTCCTCTCACAGACTGCTCGATCGCCAGGCACAGCTCATCTTCCTTACTGAAACGCGCCTCTAGTTTTGCAGGATGCACATTGACATCCACAAGCGTAGGATCCATCTCGATCTGGAGAGCGACGATGGGAAACCTGCCTATCGGCAAAAGCGTATGGTAGCCGCGCATAATCGCATTGTTCAATGCGAAGCTGCGAACGTATCTTCCATTCACTAGTGTAGACAGGTACGAACGATTCGCCCGTGTCACTTCCGTTTTGGAGACAAAGCCGCTCCAGCGAAAATCGAGCGTTTCCCCCGAGACGGGCAACAGCAGCTTGGCGACCTGTACCCCGTAGATCGCGGCCATTACATGCAAAAGCTTGCCATCGCCAGATGTTTGCAGCAAGCTCTTGCCATTATGAGTCAAAGTAAAAGCGATCTGCGGATGGGTCAATGCGAGACGATTGACGTAGTCGGAAATATGCCCGACTTCTGTCGCAATCGACTTCATGTATTTCAAGCGCGCAGGTGTATTGAAAAACAGGCTGCGTACACAAATTTCCGTTCCTTTTACTGATGCCACATCGGTAAGCTCACCGAGATGCCCACCCTCATTGATCACGCGTGTTCCGACCTGACTGCTGGAAAGGCTGCTGGTGAGCTCCATGCGGGATACTGCCGCGATACTGGGCAAAGCCTCCCCGCGAAAACCGAGCGTACGGATCCGAAACAAGTCACGTGCAGATTGGATTTTGCTTGTCGCATGGCGTTCAAATGCGAGACGGCAATCCTCCCGATCCATTCCTTGACCATTATCGACGATGCGGATCAACTCCAGCCCGCCTTCCTCGACATGGACCTCGATGGTTGTCGCCTGCGCATCAATCGCATTCTCAACCAATTCCTTTACGACGGAAGCTGGACGCTCTACTACCTCGCCAGCTGCGATCATGTTCGCCAGATGTTCATCCAGCACTTGAATTTTTCCCATGGGCTCCTCCCTTCCGCCTGTTTCCTATCCTTTTTTCAGCTGTTGCTTCCAAGCAAACAGCTTCAGCATGGCGTCCATCGGGGTTGTCTGATTCAGGTCCAGCTCACGAAGATCTGCCAGGATCGCTTCTTCTTCTGCAGTGAGCAGGGGGGGCGGCTCTTCCTTGACTACCGCAGCTGGTACAGGTGCAGGTGCTGTCCAGAGCATGTCGAGCGACATTTGCATATCCGCTGCCGCTGCACTTGTACTGCCAGCTTCCAATCCTGTGAGAATGCTCCGCGCCCGCTCGATGACCCAAACAGGCATCTCCGCCAGCTCTGCCACATGAATCCCGTAGCTTTTATCGGCTCGACCTTCCTCAATTTTATGCAGGAACAGAAGCTTTCCATCTCGTTCCTCGCAGCGAGCGTGCACGTTTACGACCCCGCTCATGGTCTCTTCCAGACTCGTCAATTCGTGATAATGCGTGGAAAACAGCGTTTTTGCCCCGATCTTTTGGCAGATGTACTCGATCACTGCTTGCGCCAGCGCCATACCATCGTAGGTAGAAGTGCCTCGACCGATCTCATCGAGCAAAATCAGACTTTGGGACGTCGCCTTTTGCAGAGCATGCTTCGTCTCCAGCATTTCGACCATGAACGTACTGTGTCCGCCTGCCAGATCATCAGCTGCGCCAATGCGGGTAAAGATCTGATCTACGAGTGCCAGCTTGGCTGACTTGGCTGGTACGAAGCAACCGACCTGCGCCATCACGGTAATCAGCGCAATTTGCCGCATGTACGTGCTCTTCCCCGCCATATTGGGACCTGTAATCAAAAGAACCTGCCGCTGCTGCTGATCCATTCGCGCGTCATTGGCAACGTACTTCTCCCGCTCCAGCACGGCTTCAACAACGGGATGTCGTCCTTCGGTAATGACGTACTCACCCGTCTCCGTCAGCTCGGGGCGCACGTAACCACGCTCGTCACTGACAGTGGCAAATGACTGCAGAACATCGACGGAGGCGATTCGTTCAGCCAGCCCTTGCAAGCGCGGAATGTGCTGCGCCACCTCGGATCGAACCGCGGAAAACAATTGATATTCCAGCTCGATCATCTTTTCTTCCGCTTCAAGAATCAATGCCTCTCGTTCTTTCAGCTCAGGTGTGATATACCGCTCCGCATTTGCCAGCGTCTGCTTGCGCTCATAGCGTCCCGCAGGAACATTGGCAATATTGGATTTGGAAACTTCGATGTAGTACCCAAAGACTTTATTAAAGCCCACCTTCAAGGAACGAATTCCGGTAGCTTCGCGCTCCCCCTGTTCCAGCTGAGCAATCCACGTTTTTCCGTCTCGACTTGCCGAATGAAGCTTGTCCAAGTATTCATCGTAGCCGGTTCGGATCATCCCACCTTCACGTACGGAAATGGGGGGATCATCGACCAATGCACTTTGCAGGAATTGAACGATATCTGCACAATTATCCATTCCAGCTGCCAAATCCGCAAGCACCGGTGACTTCGTTTCCTTCAATAGAAGCTTCAGCTCTGGAACAGCTTCGAGTGAATAGCGCAGCTGAATGAGGTCGCGGGCATTGGCGTTTCCATAGGAAATGCGTCCTGCGAGACGCTCCAGATCATATACCCTGTCCAGGCAGCTTCGGACATCGGAGCGAAGCAGCAAATCGCCTTTCAAAGCTTCCACTGCGTCCAGTCGTGCCTGCAGCTCGTTCGCTCGAAGGAGTGGCCTCTCGATCCATCTTCGCAACAGCCGGCCTCCCATCGCCGTCTCCGTACGATCCAGCAGCCAAAGCAACGATCCTTTTTTGGACTTGTCCCGGATGGTTTCGGTCAGCTCCAGATTGCGCCGAGAAAAGCCGTCCATCTGCAAGTACTGTCTGGCATCGTAGCGTTTGATCAGCCGCATGTGAGCAAGACTGCGTTTTTGCGTCGTGCCTATGTAACCTAGCAGGGCGTTGACTGCTGTACGCATCACGGCGTCAAGCTCTTTTGCCTGCTCCTGGTACTGGACATCTACCGCAAAGGCATCGATCTCGTTTCTATCCAGTACAGTATGGGGCAGGGCTGTCTTGGGGATCGTAGCCAGGCCGCAAAAAACCAGTTCTTTTGGACGATACTGCAGCGCTTCGTCGATCACGGACTCGCCATGACCCACAAGCGACGTCACATACATCTCTCCCGTACTCATATCGCACGCAGCGATTCCCGTACGTCCGTCCAGCTCTGCGACAGCGGCCATGTAGTTGTTTTCCTTGTCCGTCAGCCACTTGCCTTCCATCATCGTTCCAGGCGTGACCACACGAGTCACTTCTCGTCTGACCACGCCCTTTGCTTCCTTCGGGTCCTCTACTTGTTCGCAAACCGCAATTTTATAGCCCTTTTTCAACAGCTCGGCAATATAGGTGTCGGCCGCATGATGAGGTACGCCACACATCGGAATACGCTCTGTACCGCCGCCTTCACGACCTGTAAGTGTAATCTCCAGCTCGCGGGAAGCCAAAACAGCATCATCAAAGAACAGTTCATAAAAGTCGCCTAAGCGAAAAAATAAGAAAGTATCCGGATAATCTTTTTTGATCGCCAGATACTGTTGAATCATCGGTGTATATGCAGTCATTGTTTTCTTCTCCTAGCTACCAATCTCGTCTGCTATTATATCATGTTTTCCATCCAATGTTGAACTGTGTCGGGCACCTAGACAAACCCCCATGACTTCCGCAAGTCTTCCGTTGCCGGCCAGAATTCTGTGGAGAGCAAATACGTAAAATAGCGATCCAGATGAGTTCGGGAAAGCGTGTACCCGGGCAGCGTTTTTAGCTCCTTCCAAATTTTAAGCACGTATTCGATCAGGTAGTTTTTATCCCCGCGATAGTATGCTTTAATGACTGGAAGCTGAAGATGTGGAGCTGCCTTCAGCTCATGCTGGCACGTCACAACCAAATGCGCCAGATGCAGCACTCCCCTGGTCACATCCGGGTGCACCAGCCAGCTTGGCAATGTACGATACTCAAAGCCGTATTCTTTCTCCCGAACATCTCCCAGAAATCCGTACCGCTTCCTCCGTTGTCGACATCCACTGTCCTCGATCAGAACCAGCGGAATCGCTAGATAAGCGTCGAGCTTTCGGCGCAGGGAAAAGGTTGGAGTCAGGCCGCCAAAGTGAATATGCCCGCCAATTGGATAGCCTGGAAAAGGCATTCCCCCAGCTAGCCATTCAATATGTCGATTGTTTATTTTTTTGCCAGCCAGCTTTAAGGCGTCGTGCACATGAAAGAACAGCTCATCCGGATCTTCAGATGGAGCAGGCCGCAGCTCTGCCACAGGATGCTGATGCATGGCTAGCTCTTCCCTGTATCTTGTTGTATCACAGCCGACGATTCCATTTACCTTTAGAAAGTCGGAGGCAAGCGCCATACTACCTTCAGGCTTGCGCAAAGCAAACTCGGGGTCCGCCCCCATTGCCGAAAGCTCTTGGGGTTGCGCTGCCATTTTTGAATCCCACCACTTCTCCGCTTTCTCAACAAATAGATCCACGGATTTCAATGGCCAATCCGGGTCAACACGAACGACCTTTACGCGATGAGCCGATGCGGCCATGATCGTCACTTGACCCGCATCAATTCCTGCAGCATACAGACTTCGCGCAGCAACACTCTTTACGAGATTGATCTCGGGTTCCGCCGAGGGGAGAACGACTGTTTCCAGCTCGGGATCAGCAAGCTTTTGCAATAGCCAGTGCGGACTCTCCGAACTGCGAACCATATCCAGCACATGCTCCTGATACAGGCAGACCTGATAGGTGCGCCAGCCTGGCAGGGAGCTTTTGCCTGTTGTTACGGGAATACCTGCCAGACGCAGCAGCCATCGACCAACTT
This sequence comes from Brevibacillus centrosporus, assembly GCF_046622605.1. Lineage (NCBI taxonomy): Bacteria > Bacillati > Bacillota > Bacilli > Caryophanales > Paenibacillaceae > Brevibacillus > Brevibacillus centrosporus. The sequence goes on from NZ_CP176856.1 coordinate 3,458,698, forward strand.
CCGGACGCTTCAAGAATTCGACGGCTTCCTTGGCATTCGCTGTCATCTGTGGCAGCACTTGTTCTCCCTGATGTTTGCGTGCAGGCATGCCATCACTCCCCCTCGTTCTTCTGCATTATCCTATGTATGCGCCCAGAAAAGAGTGAGTCTCGAAGCTACCTTGCGTTTCTTCCTATAGAAAAAGAAAAAAGAGGAGATAAGGATCTCCTCTTTAGTCAAGCTCATCGAGCAATGTGGCGGAATCAAAGTCATCGAATTCGTCGCTGTTTTCTTCGTAGTCACCAAGTACATGGAAGTCTTTTTCATCGCAGTTATTGCAGACAACAACGCAGACTTTTGTTTCACCGATGATCTCTACCGCAAACTCGCTTTCAACCTTGACTGTAATCGTTCCTCCAGGACTCAACTCTGCTTTTACGCACTTCGGTTGTTCCACGGCTCGAGCGACGATTTCAAGATCGCCTCTGCAGTTTTTGTCGAAGAACGTTAGCGGAACGAGTACGGAGAACTTGACAGTTTCCCGCTTGACTTCGGTTTGCGTGTTATTTGCAAACGAGAACCACAGGTTGACATCATACGTACCAGATACTTCAACCGCGTCTCCGACTTTCTCTGCCTGGAAGTTCGTGTTTATAATCCAGCATCCGAGGATCGTCGAAGGAGTTTGCGACGGTATGATGGTGTGGGTGGTAGTAGAGAATTTATGGCCTTTACCGCAGACAGCTTTCGCGATGAGTTCCCGGCACTGTAGATCTTTGTCTGTACCCGACATTTCGTTACCTCCTCCATACAACGTTTCTGTACATTTGTATGCAGGGCATTCGGCTAGGGTGCAAACACCCACCTTATTTTAGAGAAAGTCGTTGGAAAGCCCATCGCCGCTCGGATTAGGAGCAGCAGCCGCCATCGTGTTTTTTCTCAGGACCTCCGCCGGTTTCTCCCGTCAGCGGATTGCCGCCGGTATCCAAAATGATTCGCTCGGAAACCGTGTTTGTGATCACGTTCGTTACCATTTGCAGCAAGTCGTTTACATCCACTTGCGATTGCTTGAACTCGGTGACGATCGGAATCGAATCGAGTTCATCCTGCATCGAATTGAACTCGTCTTCCACTTTTTTCACCAGCTCAGGCTTGTTGATGGACTCAAACATCACCATTTGCTTCTGCTTTTGCTTCAAGGAATCGATCAGCTCTTGTACGCGCTCATTGTGCTTGATTTGCAATTCTGCTCGTTTGAAAAAGTCTACTTCATTTGTACGTGAGATCATCGCTGCCAGTTCACGCGCTTTGTCTAAAATTTCTTTTTGTGTATATACGTTGGTTTGTTCCATCTCTTTACACCTCGACTGTAGTAACGATTTCTCCGTGGAGTGTCCACGTTTTCGCGTCTGTAATTTTTACATGCACATATTGACCAATCAAAGAATGATCGCCTTTGAAGTGAACCAGCTTATTGGTGCGTGTGCGGCCAGCCAACACCTCAGCGTTGGTTTTCGACTCGCCCTCAACTAGAACCTCCAGCACTTGGTCCTGCAGCTTTTTATTTTGCTCCAGACCGATTTTCGCCAGCACCTCGTTTAGACGGTACAGGCGGGCTTTCTTCACTTCCATCGGTACGTTGTCCTCCATGACCGCAGCAGGAGTGCCTTCCCGTGGAGAGTAAATGAAGGTATACGCAAAATCGTAGCGGACCTCTTCTACCATAGAAATGGTCTCTTCGAATTGCTCATCGGTTTCTCCCGGGAAGCCAACGATGATATCCGACGAAAGGGATACATTCGGGGTAGCCGCTTTGATTTTGCGCACGAGCTCCAGGTAGTGTTCGCGCGTGTACTTGCGTGCCATCCGTTTCAGAACCTCACTCGAGCCCGATTGCACTGGCAAGTGAATCTGCTCAACCAGATTGCCGCCTTTTGCCAATACCTCGATCAAATGATCGTCGAAATCTCTCGGGTGGCTTGTGGTAAAACGGATACGCGGGATATCAATCTTGCGGATTTCGTCCAGGAGATCGCCGAAACCGTATTGGATATCTTCGAAGTCCTTTCCGTACGCGTTCACATTTTGCCCCAGCAGCATGATTTCCTTAAAGCCTTGTCGTGCCAGATCCCGCACTTCTGCGATGACGTCTTCGGGACGGCGGCTGCGCTCTTTGCCGCGAGTGTACGGTACGATACAGTACGTACAGAACTTATCACAGCCGTACATGATGTTGACCCATGCCTTCGTGTTGCCTTCACGGATTTTTGGCATGTTTTCGACGATATCGCCTTCTTTGGACCATACCTCGATGACCATTTCCTTGCTGAACATGGCATCGCGCATGAGCTCAGGCAGGCGATGAATATTGTGTGTCCCGAAGATCAGGTCGACTTGCTGGTAGCTCTTGAGGATTTTGTTTACGACCTTCTCTTCTTGCGACATACAGCCGCATACGCCGAGAATGAGGTTCGGGTTGTTGTTCTTCAGGCGCTTCATGTGCCCCAGCTCACCGAATACCTTGTCCTCCGCATTTTCCCGGATCGCACAGGTATTGAACAGAATGACATCGGCATTTTCGATTTCCTCGGAAGCCGTGTAGCCCATCTGCTCCAAAATTCCGGAGATCGTCTCGGAATCGTGCTCGTTCATTTGGCAGCCATAGGTGCGCACATGATAGCTCTTGCCTTTCCCGATTTCCCGCATGTCTTCCGCGATCGTAAAGTCGTAGTGTACCTGGATTTCTTCTTTACCCCGCTGCTTCGCATCCTTTAAGGATGGGGCTTGAAAGAATTTTGCAAAGTCTGCCGTGGTCTTCGGAGACTTAGTGGATTTTAAGTCCCCAGTCGCCTCTTTCGTATCCTTCATCATGTATCACCTCAACTAGAATAATTGTCAGTAGTCACCAATACAGAATTATAGCATTTTGGGCGATACATCGCTAATGCATAATGAGGCGAAATCGGAACAATGGCCCTTTTCAATCGCAAGCCATGTAAAGAGCAGCAAAAAAGAGCACTGGGCAAGTGCTCTTTTAGTGAAACGAGAAGCTGATGACGGTCCCGAAGACGATGTGCACTTCGGAGAACGTATCCTTTGTGACGGTGATGTACCCCGTATTTACTCCCGACAGCTCTCCCGTGATTTCTCCATTCATCGTGAAGACTGTAATGTTTTCTCCGATGTGCTTCGTCAGCAATTGATACAAAGGGGAGCCTGGAAATGGAAGCTGATTGTTGGGGGAAATACTGGCCACGTGCTTCACCTCTTCTGCTTAGACTAAGGCTACGATACCTCTTCTATATAGAGTATGTTTGCAAAAGGAACCTTGTTCGGTGCCAGGTACAAGTAATCGTTCCCCACACGAGTCAGTGTTCCTGAAACGATATATCCACCTACGGCGATGTACCTATAAACCTGCTTGTTTTATCCTATACCAATCAAAAAGAGCTCGTCTGTACGTTTGCTAGTGGCGATTTCTCCATTTTACTCCGAAAGACCTTGCAGGACCATTATTCTAGGTAGCTCCTCCTGTTTTCCAGCCACTCTCCAAAGACCTTTTACCCATTTTTCCCAAAAAACTTTTTATCTCTTGCAACATTCCCTACCCACCCCGCGTCAGAATAACAGCCAGACGCAAAAACACAATCCAATTTGAGGAGGTTCAACATGAAAAGAGCACTAGCCCTATTTTTATCGGTGATGATGTTCTTGACTGTCGTTCCCTTTGTGAGTGCAGCTAACTCCTCTTTTTCCGATGTCCCGCGCAGTCACTGGGCATACAAGGAAATTACGGAGATGGCTGAAAAAGGGATTATCGCCGGGTACGACGACCGAACATTCCGTCCAAACAACAAGGTAACTCGTGCAGAGTTTGCAAAAATCATGATTGCCGCCGCGGATGTTGACATTGACAAGCGCTCCATTTCGCAAACCTTTAAGGATGTTCCGAAATCCCACTGGGCGTTCTACTATGTAGAGTACGCCAAGCCTTATCTGACTGGATACAAGTCCGGTTCCACTTACACGTACAAACCAAATGACGCTGCCGTTCGTGAAGATATCGCCGTTGCCCTGGTTCGCCTGCTTGGCTACGACAAAAAATACAAAGCGGATCTGAACCAGCTGAAAAAGTTCCGCGATGACGACGATATTTCTCCAGCCCTGCGCAACTACATCGCAATCGCCATTCAGACCAATCTGATGCAAGGTTCCAACAATTACTTCCGTCCGCAAGATCCAATTACCCGTGCGGAAGCGGCATCCCTGCTCTACCGTGCTCTGATCGATCGCAATGACGACGATGAAGTCAAGGTGGTTTTCCCTACGCCAGAGGAACCAAAGCCGACACCCATTAGCATCACAGATGATTTCTCTGACACCAGCATGAAAAAATGGGATACCGACAATGCAAAAGGCACATGGGGTGTCATCAACAAACAGCTAACAGCCATTACGACGGATAAAAATCTCGATCACTTCTTCCTCCCTGTTAAATGGGAAGAGTCGAACAAAGTAACCCATTACGAACTTACTGCAGACGTCAACATTTCTGGTACTCAAGGATTAGGCGGCCTGTTCTTTAATGGCAAAGACGGCAAAGCAAACGTCGTCTTCGTGCAAAAAGATCGTGTCGTTCTTGGCAAAGTAAACGATGTGAACAATGAGAACATCGATTGGATCGCTTCTGGCTCCTACAAACTGAAGTCGAGCAACCGATTGAAGGTCGTTGTGGACGGTTCTTCTGTGTCGATTTACATGAACGGACAATTCCTGTTCGGACAGCAGCAGGTAAACCAAGAAGGTACGAAGATCGGTCTGTACCTGCAGCGCGCCGCAACGAAGGAGACACCAAGCAAACTGACGTACCTCGACAACTTCTCCTTTAAAGAAGTGAAGTAATTTCATGAGTGCCCCGCCCGACACTACAGCTTGATGGTGTCGGGCATTTTTTCACCATGAATCATTTCACAGCAGCTCCAGTCACTCCGAAGTTCGTCCGTTCTTTACCGATTTTTTACATAATCTTTATCGAATGCATCTTTTACCACGATAAAAAAAGGGCGTCAAAACCTAGAAATGTACTCCGTTCAGTTGTATAATGGTAGCTATTCTTGTTCGATGAGGGGTTTCTTATGTCCATTTCTGTCAATCAGCCGTTTCACTGGATGGATTCCGGGACTTATCAGGAAAGTCCACTTGAACCGCTAGTTCGAGATGAAGCGTTGGCCGCGAGTTTACGCAATCCGAACGCATCTGGTGTCATTCACCTTTGGGTATATGATCAAGCGCTGTATCTGGGGCGTCGAGACGCGAAATTACCGCACCTGGAGAAGGCTTTGCGCCAATTTGGCAAGGCAGGCTTTGGCTGTGTGCTGCGCTCTTCTGGAGGGGCCTGTGTGCCATTGGATGCAGGTGTACTGAATGTTGCCTGTTTATTGCCGGATACGACGATCTCGATTGATTCGTTCTTTTCTTTCGTTGCCCAACTGCTGCAAGTGGGGCTGCGCGATTTTGGAACCCTTCAATTTGGCGAAGTAGCCGGCTCTTACTGTGCGGGGGAATACGATTTCTCACTCAAAGGAAAAAAAATTGGTGGAATGGCCCAACGTCGGACGCGGTTTGGCTCGATTCTACAGCTTTGCATTAATGTAGATGAAAGACCACGCGGCGAATGGATGGAACGTTTTTATCAAATTGCTGGATTAGACGAAATGGAGAACCACAAGCCCATTCCGCGCATCGATGGGTCGACGGTAGGCAGCATCGCCGGTTTGACTGGGAAGCTTGTATCCGTAGAAGATGTGAAGGCACGCCTGCTTTCCACGATTCGTACGGAGTGGCCTGTAACCCCTACTCCGTTTACTTTGCAAAACGATCTGCATCAGGATGCCCATGAGCATCTCTCGCAGCGTTTGCATTTGTTTTCGTTTACAGCAAAAGAACTGACTGCATCAGATTGGGTGTTGCCAAAATAATGGCTCGATTCAACTGATTTTAGATGCTTTCGGTGAGAATACTGGAGGTCATATGAATACCAATCGAAAGGGGACGTTTCAGGATCTGAATGCCCTTTTTGCTTTCGGGGCATGTACGGTCTTGATCATTCACATCCTGGGATTTTTCGTTGAGAATCAAACCGATTACCCTTGGAATGGTGACATTGAAGCGATATCCTTGATTTTATTGCGCTTTGGACGATCCTTGTTTATCTTTGCAACGGGGATGCTCCTGTTTTACTGGCACCAAAAAAAGCAGATGGACTGGGCAGCCTTTTGGCGAAAGCGCTGGCGTGTCATTGTTCTTCCTTACATCATTTGGACAGCGATTTTTACTGGTTTTCAGCTGCAGACGATAAATCCCGTTGAATTGGCAGGTCCGTTCTTTCACAGCTTGTTTACAGGCAGCTCCTTTTACCACCTGTACTATATTCCGTTGTATTTGCAGCTAAACCTGCTGTTTTTCTTGACGAAGCCATGGATAGAACGCTATTTATCCTTGAAAATGCTCGGCGTGCTGTTCCTAGGACAAATCGGTCTTTACATGCTGTATCAGGCCCTCTTTGTCGATTCCTTGTGGGCGATTGACTGGTCCGCCAACGCATTTCTCGAAATGATCCAGCACAGCTATGTTGCCGGGCAAAACTACTTCTACATGTACATTTTCACGTTTGCACTCGGCGCTTATGCGGGTCTGCATGTGGAGGAATGGCGTGCCTGGACTACCCGCCTACGCTTGGTTGCCTACGTCGTAACCATTGTATCGGGTGCAGTGATCATGACGAAGTATTTAAATGGCTCCAAGAGCTATGCAGAGAGTCTCAACATCTTTGATCCTCTGTACTTGATCTACACACTGAGCTTCTTGGTTGCCTTTTACTCGCTTTCCCGCTATCTTGGGTCTTTGCCTACTCTTGGAGCGTGGCTATCCCGCTTAGCAAAGCAAAATATGGCCATCTACATTGTCCATCCCTTGATCCTGTTCTTGCTGGAGAGCTACGTGATTTTCCGTCTGGATTGGTCGACTCCGATCCTGATGCTGGCGATGTTCGTCATTACACCGCCCTTGTGCATCTTCTTGTACGAGCACACATTGATCTCTCACTGGACTCGCGGAGGTAGACCGAAACCAAAATCCAAGGCCGTCTACCGTGTGGAAGCTCACAAGGCGTAGAACTAGCCCCCTTTCCTTCAAACTCCTAATGTAAAAAGGCAAGTGATCTTGCATACTACTAATAGGGACAATTGTTCCACACCTCGATTCATTACCCGGCAAAACTGCCGGGCTTTTTCTTTTTTCAGCCCTACCACTGGCAAGCTGCTTACGGTATCATAGAAGAGAACCACTGGCAGCGTTACTGCCATAGACGAAAGAAGAGGTGGTGGATCCAGATGAACCAGGATATCCCATTGTTACATACACCCATTAAAGATCTCATCATTGCTTCCACAAAAGTCGCTCACGTACAATTGGGCAACTCTCTTGAGCATGCCTTGCTCGTGCTCATCAAGTCAGGCTACTCCGCTATTCCCGTATTGGATCTCCAGTATCGTTTGCACGGTTTAATCAGCACAAACATGATCATGAATAAAGCATTAGGTTTAGAACGATTTGAAACGGAAAAAATGTCCGAACATACGGTAGATGAAGTCATGGAAACCAAGATCGCCCGGTTGAAGTACACGGATGATTTTCTAAGGGCTTTGGAGGTCTCCATCAATCACCCGTTTATCTGCATTGAAGATGATGAGCACTATTTCCAAGGTATCCTTACACGGAAATCGATCTTGGCACTCGCTTATCGCCATTTCCGCAACCTGCCCTTCACGACACTGGCCGACCATCAGCCGACCTCTCCTGCAGAATAACAGCAAAAAGAACGGATGCATTTGCTCCCGTTCTTTTTTAGTTCCTGTTTTATCAAGCAAGCTGCTGCTTCCCTTTCTTCCCTTCATGGATCAAGGTGTGCGCGTATTCCATGGGGTGCCGGTATGTCCTCTTGAACATGGCCTTCTCCCCCGCTTTGTAAAAGGAGTAACGCTGATCTCTGACGTTTACCTCGATCAGAAACGGATTCCCTTTGTCATCAATCCCCATATCCATGCCTAAGTCCGCCAGAGAGGGAAAATGCTGGCCGTACTGTTTGGCAATCTCGATAGCGGCCTCCGTGATGCGCTCCATCGTCTCTAGCTGTTCATCTGCGGTAAATGTCGCTGCGATCGCGGTGGTTAATGGAACGGCCCTGCCTCCACGAGACAGGTTGCTCAGCTTGTTTTTCTGATTGGCAACCTTTGCGACCATTCCGCTAACCGTCCATTCCCGCTCTCCATTTTTCTGGACCGATACCCGAATGTCAAAGGTCTTTCCTTCATATCTCGCCAAATGAATGCCTTGCTGAATGAGGAATCGCCTTCCTGCCACCCATTTGCGAACCGTGCGCAATAGCTTTGGCAACGCCATCGTGCTTCTTTTCTTCGAGGCAATAAAATGATACTCGTTTCCGTGCTTTTCAATGCGCGCCACACCGATCCCTACTGAACCGATGGACGGCTTTACATAAACGATTCGGTATTTCTCCAGAAACAGACGGAGCTGCTCCGCCGAGTAAGGCACGGTGTGGGGCAAATATTTGCGGATGCTCGGATTTTTCCACAGCATCTGATGAACCTTGCGTTTATCCCGCACGACCAGGCCATTAAAAACGGTCTTCTTTCGACTTAACCGCTGAATCACTGCTCGTGCGCGGCCGTCTCCTGTTAAGACGCGATTGTGAATGACACGTGGGATCTGAACCAGACGGGGGACTAGCCGATTCCCATTCCAAAAATACCCATGTACTTTTTCATCTCCAGCCAGCACATGAAACGGATGAAAGAAGACTGGTTCCATGTCCAGTTCTTTTCCGATTTCGACATAATAAGGCAAACGCTCGTATGACTTGTCTCCTTTGATTCCTTTCTGCATGATGCCCCAATCCAACATAATGCCGATTCTCTTCACATAGATCCCCCTTGCTGCGTTCCTCAACATAAGGTATGTGCCTTGAACCCTTGGGGCGTGCCTATTTTTCACGCGACTAGCCTTCGTTGGCATCGCTGATTCTGACAGAATTCTTGGTTCTCTTGATTTCTCTGTCGCAATCTGCGCTTGCCCGGGAAAAGAGCCTAACTTTTCCTATTCTCCCCTACGCTCAACCGCGAGCAAGAAAGGCGCCTGATTCTGTTGGTTTATGTACTGGTATTTCAACACCAAATAGTCCATCTGACTCAGCGTTTGACAAAAGGATTCAACTGCGTCCTTTTCCACCTGTCCTGCGGAGTGTCCCCAATAGATCATGACTGTCATGATGCCACCGGGACGCAGCAGCTTCAGACCAGATTCGATGGCCCGAATCGTACTTGCCGCTTGCGTCGTGATTTCCTTATCCCCACCTGGCAGATATCCCAGATTGAACATGATGGCTCCTACTCGCTCTTGCAAAGACTGAATCTCTTCGTGACTGACAAGCCGCATTTCTACGCGATCAGCCACTCCCTCGCGAACCAGGCGCTCTTTCGTTTTTTCCATCGCCAACGGCTGAATATCAAAAGCGATGACTCTGCCGCTCTCTTGAACGAGCTGGGCGAGAAACAGCGTGTCATTGCCGTTTCCCATCGTTGCATCAATGACCGTTTCTCCTGCGCGAACCCTCTCTTTTATTAATGCTCGCGCTACCTCCAATACATTTGGAAACATCTCGGCATTCTCCTTACTATGTGGTTTCAGCTTGAACTACAAATGAATTTGCATCCCGATCTCGGCAACATGGCAAGTCCCTGCTGTATAGCCTGCCGCTTGACGGCGGACCTCCGCAGGATCATACCCATGGTAGAGATGGGTGAGCAAGAGCGAACCGCAGCGGTGACTTTCTGCTACCTCCGCTGCCTGGCGTACGGATAAATGTCCGTTCGGTTTTTGTGGCAAATTGTGGTCCAAATAGGTACCTTCCCCTATAAACAAATTCGCTTCTTCGAGAAACGCTCCCCACGGCGTGCCAGGACCACTGTCTGCCCCATAGACAAGAACCTTTCCTCCACACTCCAGACGCATAGCGTAGCACGGGTCACCATCGCCATGATCGGTTCTCAAAAATCGCACGTGAAGATCTCCCAGCGTCACAGATGCTTGCTCGTCAATTGGCTGAAATGCTGTGGCTGCCCGGTATGTCAGCGACTGTACATTTTGGACAGGCGTATTCGGTGCGTAGATAGGCAAAGGCTTTTGAGGGTCTCTTTCTCCAAACAGCTGATGAACCATCAATCCATATTGAAGCACACCCAAATCGGCAACATGATCGTGATGATAATGAGAGAGGAACAACGCATCCAGCTCATAGATCGGGTAATGCCTCCCGAGATTGGCCAGCACGCCGCTTCCGCAGTCAAGCAGAATTCGCAGCTGGTCGGTTTCAACGAGGTACCCAGGAGTAGCCCCTCCAGGTCCGGGATAAGGAGATTGATAACCCAAGACAGTAACGCGCATATTCGGATCACTCCTATTCATAGGATGGAATAAGGTGGGACAGGAGGTCTGAGATGCAAGGATCATGGAGAACCGCATGGCAGATCGCTTTTACGTACATCGGGACCGTCGTGGGAGCCGGTTTTGCCTCTGGCAGGGAAATCGTAGAATTCTTTGTTCAATATGGAACACAAGGCCTGGTTGGAATCTTGCTCGCGACCGCCCTTTTCATATGGGCTGGTATACGTGTTATGTTGATTTCCTACCGAATTCAGGCCAATTCCTACCAGGATGTGAGTACGTATTTATTTGGGCATCCATTTGGAACGGTCTTTAACAGCTTGCTATTAACCGTATTGTTTGGAACGACATCTGTCATGCTTGCCGCGACAGGAGCGATCTTCTGGGAATCGTTTCAGCTTCCTTCGCAGGTCGGCATCTGGATCAGTATGCTGATGATTTTCTTCGTCACCCGCAAAGGGCTTTTTGCCATTCATCGAGTAAACAGTATTTTCGTACCGACGCTGATCGCTTTCACCTTTCTCGTATTTCTTTACACGAAACCATGGGCAGACCCAATTATGATCGCAGAATCGACTCGGCCATTTGCCTGGTTAAGCTCTCCCTTTTATTATGTTGCCTTAAACGTAACACTTACACAAGCAGTACTTGTACCGATTGGACGTCAAAGTTCAAGTGGGAAGCCGCTAGTGGCAGGTGGGATCATTGGGGGGCTTGGAATTGGCCTCTTGCTCATCCTCGCTTTTGCTTCTTTATCATCGAGAATGCCGGGCATACAACACGCGGAAATGCCGATGATTGCCTTGCTGCAAGGTGTAGGGCGCGGCATTCCTCTACTCTTTTCCTTGCTGGTATACGCGGAAATTTTCTCTACTCTCGTTGCCAACGTCTTCGGTCTGGCGGAACAGCTTCGACTTGTGACTCGTCTGCGAGGACCGACTATTCTTCTAGGAATCCTCGCGATCAGCTATTTCATCAGCTTTGTTGGCTTCAGCTCCCTTCTCCGCTTCCTCTACCCGCTATTTGGACAGCTCGTCGTCTTTTTCCTCGTGATGCTCTTTTACCGACAATGGCGCGGCAAAACACTTCCTTAACAAGAACACAAAAAACCTCTCCCGGAAAGGAGAGGTTTTTCATCGAAACCTTATGCAAATTCTGCAACCAGTTTCGCGAAGTCATCTTCAGACAAGCGAATGTCTTGGTTTGCCAAGCCTTCTTCTTTGAATCCTTTTACGAGGGACTCGTAAGATTTTTGCTCGGTGTTTTGGTAGATCAGACCAGTGATCAGGCCTTTGTATTGCATAGAAGTGGACATTGCTTTGATTCGGTCATGAGGATCGTAGCCTTCGATTGTATCAACTGGTACGATGTTCTCTTTGAACCAATCGTAAGTGTTCACTTTGTTGTAAGTTACACAAGGGCTGAATACGTTGATCAGGGAGAAGCCTTCGTGTTGGATACCTTTTTCGATCAGCTCAGTCAAGCCTTTCAGATCGCTGGAGAACGATTGGGCAACAAAGGTTGCGCCAACGGACAGCGCCAGTTCCACTGGAGAAATGGAAGACTCGATGGAACCACCTGGTGTAGACTTGGTCACGAAACCAGTCGCGGAACGCGGAGAGGTTTGACCTTTTGTCAGACCATAGATTTGGTTATCCATTACGATGTACGTGATGTTCATGTTACGACGGATAGCATGTACAGTGTGACCCATACCGATTGCGAAACCGTCACCGTCGCCACCTGCAGCAAGTACAGTCAGCTCACGGTTCGCCATTTTCACACCTTGTGCGATTGGCAAGGAACGTCCGTGAATACCGTGGAGACCATAGCAGTTGATGTAGCCGGAAATACGACCGGAACAACCGATACCAGAGATAAGTGCCAGATTTTCAGGCTCCAAGCCTACATTCGCTGCAGCACGTTGAATCGCTGCTTGAATGGAGAAGTCACCACAGCCTGGGCACCAGTTTGGCTTAACGTTATTTCGAAACTCTTTCATAGTCGCCATGTTTTACCAGCTCCTTCACTTCAGCATAAATTTCTTTTGGCAAGAACGGATTTCCGTCATATTTCAGCACGGATTCGATCTTCTCTGCGTTGCCTACGTGCTGTTTGAGAAGGTTTGTAACTTGTCCTTGGATGTTGTGTTCTACGACAACAACCTTTTTCGCTTTTGCTACAAGTGCTGCCATTTCCTCAGCCGGGAATGGGTGCAACAGGCGAATTTGGGCATGGTTAACCTTCACACCCTCTTGCTCCAGACGAACTTTTGCTTCTTGGATGGTACCAATTGTGGAGTTGATACCAACAACCAGAACATCAGCATCTGCATGAGGTGCGTCAGCGGTTACAGCATTTTTGAAGTTTTTCAGCACGCCGTCCAGCTTGCGCATACGTTTTTCCATTTGAGCTTTACGGTTAGCTGCGTTCTCGGAAGGACGACCAGTTTGGTCATGCTCTACACCGGTAACGTGGTGCAAACCGTATTTTTGCCCAGGAATAACACGAGGAGAAACGCCGTCTTCGGTTACTTCATAACGTTTGAACAGGTCGTTTTGCTCTTTCTCAGGCAATTCTTGTCCAGCAAGCAGTTTACCGCGGCGGATTTCCACTTGGTTGTAGTCGAAAGGTACAACGGTTTGTTTACCCAAGGACAGAGTCAAGTCAGTTACCACGATAACTGGGAGTTGATATTCTTCAGCCAGGTTGAAAGCTTCAACTGTATCATAGAAGCATTCTTCCACTGTGCTAGGAGCGATTACGACTTTCGGAATGTCACCATGAGTACCATAGATCATTGCGTTTACGTCGGATTGCTCGATTTTGGTTGGCATACCAGTAGATGGACCACCACGTTGCGTATCTACGATAACTACTGGAGTCTCGGTAATACCAGCCAGACCGATTGCTTCCATCATCAGGGACAGACCAGGACCTGCAGATGCGGTCAAGGAACGTGCACCAGCGAAGTTAGCACCGATTGCCATGGTGATCGCAGCGATTTCGTCTTCTGTTTGGATAACCGTACCACCCAATTTAGGCAGCTTTTTAATGAGGTATTCCATTACTTCGGAAGCAGGAGTAATTGGGTAAGCAGGCATGAAACGGCATCCTGCAGCTACTGCACCGAGAGCGATCGCATCGTTACCGATCAGGAACAATTGTTTTTGTGGGTCTGCTTTATCGAGTTGGAACTCAGGCAGTTGACCACCTGTTAATTCGCTTACATACTCGAAACCGCGGCGAATAGCGTCCATGTTCTTCTCAACCACTTTTTCGCCTTTGCGGAGGAACATATCTTCAACGATGACGCGGTAGCTTTCTACTGGGATACCCAGGATTGCGCTGGAAGCACCGATCGACACCATGTTTTTCATCAGGGAAGTTCCCAGTTCATCTGCAATTTCAGTAAGTGGTACGGTCAAGAAGCGAACTTCCTTCAAACCGTCTGGCAATTTTGGATTGAATTTGGCATCTGCGATGATAATGCCGCCTTCGCGCAGCTCGTGCGCATTGAAATCGATCGTCTCCTGGTCGAAAGCTACGAGGATGTCCAGATCGTCGGAAATCGCGCGCATAGGTGTAGTGCTCACGCGGATTTTGTTGTTCGTGTGTCCACCCTTAATACGGGAAGAGAAGTGACGATAGCTGTACAGATGGTAACCCATCCGGTTCATCGCCATCGAGAAGATCTCACCAGTACTCTCGATGCCCTCCCCTTGCTGTCCTCCAACTTTCCAAGAAAGTTGACTAATCATTCAGATTCCACCCTTTCAGTGACTGTGAGAAAAGCTGCCCATCTTACATAAGATGTGACAATTTTGTGCATAGACAGTAGTAATTGTAGTCCTGTCCATGTAAAATTGCAAGTGCTTTTACTCAACTTACTTTTGACCTGAATTTTAATGTTGAACTTGGTTCATTAATATATCTTCATTTATCATTGTAGCACGTTTCCGAAAACACGCAACCAGTTTCCTTGCACAAATTTCATTACTTCATCTTCTTTATAACGTTTTAGCAAAGCTTCTAGTAAAAGTGGATAATCACCCGCGCATGTCAGGTCCCCGTATGTCTGCGAAATGCCGTCAAAATCAGAGCCAAACGCCACATGATCTTCTCCACCGAGTGCACAAACGTGATCGAGGTGTCTCAAGATGTCGTCAATCCATACCTTTCGTTTTTCCTCTACTGTAAAGAAGTCAACGAATGTGAGACCCATGACGCCATCCTTGGCAATCAAGGCTTTGATCTGCTCATCCGTCAGATTGCGAGGATGGTTGCAGAGCTTTCGTGAATTGGAATGTGACGCGATAACGGGTGCCTGGGATAGCTCCATGATATCCCAGAATCCGGGATCCGAGAGGTGGGATACATCGATGATCATTCCTAAGCGATTCATCTCTGCCACGACTTGTCTCCCGAAGGCAGTTACGCCTCCTGGATTTGGCTCGCCGCTGCCATCCGCCACAGCATTGCCGTGATTCCACGTCAAAGTCATTCCGCGAACACCCAGACGATACCACGTCCGCAGCTGAACGAGACTCTCTTCCAGCGCATGTGCTCCTTCTACAAACAGAATAGCCCCTTTACGTCCCTTTAATACGCAATCCTGCAAATCCGCCTTGGTGGTAATCATGCGAAACTGCTCACTTGCAACCCGCTCATAAAAAACATCAATCATTTCTAGTACGGTATGAAAGCGCCTTCCAAAAGGCACATGCGTCGGAACAAAACAGGCAAGCACCTGTATATCTACATTCCCTTTCTCGAGATCGGGAAAACCTACATGCAACTGCTTGTCTCCCTGATAATAATCAATCTGTGGATTCTGCCATAGTTTCCCCAATACATCGCAGTGCGCATCAAAAATTTTCATCTCGCTCTCTCCTTAGCATCGTGTCTGCAAGCCTGTATTGCTATGTAAACAAACGAAAAAACCTGTTCATTCGTCGAACAAACAGGCGGGCCAAACGGTGTTCAGTTTTGTTATCTGGGTTCTACGATAAGTTTGATTGCAGTACGTTCTTCTCCATCAATCACGATGTCGGTAAAGGCTGGAATACAAATGAGGTCAACTCCACTCGGCGCTACGAACCCTCGTGCGATAGCTACTGCCTTCACTGCTTGATTAAGCGCCCCAGCACCAATGGCTTGAATTTCAGCCGCCCCGCGTTCACGAAGAACGCCGGCAAGGGCACCAGCAACGGAATTGGGGTTAGACTTTGCTGAAACTTTTAATACTTCCATCCTTTTGAACCTCCCGTCTGATAGGAATCCTGTCATCATTAGAATGATATTCGCATAACCCCTAAAAATTCCTGCTAACTGTCATGAAAGATTCAAAAAATTCTAATCTTGTTCATATTATTCCATAAACGGATGGTCGGCGTCAATTCGGATTCGCTCCAATTTTTTCGCGTTACCTGTAGCTTTATCAAGTGTGATGATCACAGCGTTTAATTGCGCTGGATCTGGAGCTACTTCAAAGCGAACAGGCAGCTGCGTCAGGAACTTCTTAATGACTGCTTCTCTTTCCATCCCGAGAATACCGTTGCTGGGTCCACACATTCCGACATCACACAGAAAACCTGTTCCCTGTGGCAAAACACGCTCGTCAGCGGTTTGAACGTGCGTGTGCGTACCTACGACTGCACTGACTCTCCCATCCAGGTACCAAGCCATCGCTTGCTTTTCGGAGGTGACTTCTGCATGAAAGTCCACAAAAATGTATTTGGTACGTTTTCTCGCTTGCTCCACCAGTTTGTCAGCCATTTTAAAAGGACAATCCAGTGGCGGCAGGAACGTCCGGCCCTGTAAGTTGATAACGGCCAGTTCTCCCTCTGATTGCTTTATATACGTTATCCCTTTCCCGGGAGCACCTTCGGGGAAGTTGGCTGGTCGAATCATTCGCGGTTCGTCATCAATAAAATCGAAAATCTCTTTTTGATCCCATGTATGATTACCGAGCGTAATGGCATGAACGCCAAACTCGAACAACTCTTTCGTAATCTTTTCCGTGATCCCTCTTCCATGCGCGGCGTTTTCCCCATTTGCGACAATGAAAGTGGGCTGGTATTTTCTTTTTAACAGGGGCAGGTAGGTCTTCACCATATCTCTGCCGGGCGAACCCATGATATCCCCGATAAACAATAACTTCATACTCAATCACCTCAATGCTAGTATACACAACCGCAGCGAGATTAGAAATTTCGCAAGTGCCGAGTCCTATGGCACGATCACGAATTTCTAAACGCTCTATGTCGGTTTTCTTTCCTTAGAAAAAAAGTAAAGTGGCATAATCGCCACTTTACTTTGCATACTCAACTGCCCGTGTTTCACGGATTACCGTTACTTTGATGTGACCCGGATAGTCAAGTTCATTTTCGATTCGTTTCGTGATATCACGTGCCAAGCGTGTTGCTTCTGCATCATCAATCTTTTCAGGCTGAACCATTACGCGGATTTCGCGTCCTGCTTGAATCGCATAAGACTTCTCTACGCCATCGAACGACTCAGAGATCTCTTCCAGTTTCTCTAATCGTCTGATATAGGTTTCCAGTGTCTCACGACGAGCGCCTGGGCGAGCAGCAGACAATGCATCCGCAGCTCCTACCAACATAGCAATAACGGAGGTTGGCTCTGTATCGCCATGGTGCGATGCAATACTGTTCACAACCACTTGATGCTCATTGTACTTCTTGGCCAATTCCACACCGATTTCCACGTGGGAGCCTTCCACCTCATGGTCGATCGCTTTACCGATATCGTGAAGAAGACCTGCGCGTTTCGCCAGTTTAACGTCCTCTTTCAGCTCGGCTGCCATCAATCCAGCCAGGTGAGCCACTTCCATCGAGTGCTTCAGTACGTTTTGTCCATAGCTCGTACGATAACGCAAACGACCAAGGATCTTGATCAGATCTGGGTGCAAACCGTGTACGCCTGTTTCAAACGTTGCCTGTTCACCATACTCACGGATTCGCTCGTCCACTTCCCGACGCGCTTTCTCCACCATTTCCTCAATGCGGGCTGGGTGGATGCGCCCGTCAGCAACCAGCTTGTCCAGAGCCGTCTTCGCGATTTCCCGACGAATCGGATCAAAACCAGACAGGATCACAGCTTCCGGAGTATCGTCAATGATGAGGTCAATACCCGTCAACGTTTCCAGCGCACGAATGTTTCGTCCTTCACGACCGATGATCCGGCCTTTCATCTCGTCGTTTGGCAGGGTCACGACAGATACAGTCGTCTCTGCAACGTGATCAGCCGCACAACGCTGAATGGAGGTCGTAATGATTTCGCGAGCTTTCTTATCCGCCTCTTCTTTGGCCTGTGTTTCAATCTCTTTGATCATCACGGCCATTTCATGGCGAACCGTATTTTCAACATCTGTCAGAATGATATTTTTCGCCTCATCCTGCGTCAGACCGGAAATACGTTCCAACTCAGAAACTTGTTCTTTATATAAGTGCTCTACCTTGCTTTGCAGTTCTGCGATGGCGCGGTCACGCTCAGAGAGTTCTTCTTCTTTGCGTTCCAGCTGCTCCATCTTGCGGTCCAACGATTCTTCTTTTTGCAGGATTCGACGTTCCTGACGTTGTATCTCGTTGCGCCGCTCGCGCAGTTCGGTTTCCGCTTCCGATCGAAGCTTGAAAACTTCGTCTTTCGCTTCGAGTACCTTTTCTTTCTTTACGGCTTCGGCGTCCCGTTTCGCTTCTTCTACGATTTGTCTAGCAGCTTCTTCCGCGCTAGAGATCTTCGCTTCCGCAATGGATTTGCGTGTGAAGTAGCCGGCACCCGCACCGATGAGCAGAGCGATGAGCACAATGACTACAGTTAGAATAGGATCCATAGGTTTTTCATTTCACCTCCTTATTGTAAGACATCTCCCCGCTTTCCAAGCATTCGTTTTTCATGGAGTGCCGCTGTCGTTTTGATCAACTATCGGACATTCGACTAAAAAACAAGACCGATTCGACTCGGTCCGCTGAATCCGCACTCGTCGCACGGGTCTTCAGTTGTTTCCACAGGCAACGAGTAAGAAAACCAGCAAAAAGTTATGATACACCAAGTAAATACAAATCTATTTTATTATTTGTGAACAAGAATTGTCAAGATCATGCAAAAAGGGGCATCCTATTCCTCTGTGCGTTGACGCAATTCGCCTCGAATCTGTTGAATGACGCCATGAGAAAACCCTTTTCTCATCAGCATCGACAGCAATTTCCGCTCTTCGTCGGGATTCGGTGCTCCCTCGAGTCTCTTTGCTTTCTTTTCTATCAATGCTCTCGCCGCAATGAGCTCATCTTCACGAGAAACGGCTCGTACGGCATCCTCCACGATCCCTCGCTCTACTCCCCTTTGCTGTAGCTCCATACGCAGCATATAGGGACTTCTCGGCTTTAAGCGCAGCCTCTCGTCCACCCACTGGCGGGCAAATGCCTCGTCGTCTATGTACCCTTGCTCCTGGCACCGCTCGCAAACTTCCTCTGCTATAGAAGGTAGAAAGCCCTTTTCAACCAAATAGGAGTTCAGCTGACTTTTTGTCCGTGGACGAAATCCTAGGTAACGCAAAGCTCCCAGATAGGCACGATGCTTTTCCTCCGCTACCAGCACTTCATGAAAAAAGGCCTCGTCGACCTCTGTCCCTTTAAAAAGATTGTACTTTACCAATATATCCTCATGTACAGAGAATGCATACTCCTCATTTAAATCTATATGGTAGCGCTGCTTCTGCTTGTTGTCCCGATGAACGGCAGTAATCGTGCCACTTTTCATCGCTGTCCCTCCCTTCTCCACTTCTCCCAAGTGCTGCTCTAGCTACTCTTTCTGTTACGTGAACAAAACAGCCTGTCGCATGGACAGGCTGTTTCTGAATCACTTGCTTACTCTAAATCAAAAGCTGGTTCTTCCTCTTGCTCAGGATCGATGACTGCTTCCGCTTCCGGAATGGAACCTGGATTGAGACTGAAATACTCACGCACTTTTGTTTCGATTTGAGCAGCAACATGTGGATTTTCTTTCAAGTAGATCTTTGAATTTTCACGGCCTTGGCCGAGACGCTCTTCGTTAAAGGAGTACCAAGCCCCGCTCTTCTGTACCACATCGATTTCCGAGCCAATGTCGAGGATGCTGCCCTCTCTGGAGATACCTTCACCGTACATGATGTCTACTTCCGCTACCTTGAACGGAGGAGCTACTTTATTTTTTACGACCTTGATCTTCGTTTTGCTACCAAGGATATCGTTGCCTACCTTGATGGACTCAGCTTTACGCACATCCAGACGCACGCTCGCGTAGAACTTGAGGGCACGTCCACCTGGAGTTGTCTCCGGGTTACCGAACATGACGCCCACTTTTTCACGCAGCTGGTTAATGAAGATGGCAATCGTTTTGGACTTGTTGATCGCACCGGACAGTTTGCGCAGAGCCTGAGACATCAGACGAGCCTGCAAACCAACGTGGGAATCTCCCATCTCGCCCTCGATCTCTGCTTTCGGTACCAATGCAGCTACTGAGTCTACTACGATAATATCTACAGCGCCAGAGCGCACCAATGCTTCTGCGATTTCCAGTGCTTGCTCACCTGTGTCAGGCTGAGACAGCAGGAGCTCATCGATATTGACTCCCAGCTTAGCAGCGTATACAGGATCCAATGCGTGCTCCGCATCGATAAACGCAGCTTGTCCACCCTGCTTTTGTACTTCCGCAATAGCGTGGAGTGCTACGGTTGTTTTACCGGAAGACTCTGGACCGTAGATTTCAACAATACGGCCACGTGGGAAGCCGCCAACCCCAAGTGCGATATCAAGCGCAAGCGCACCACTGGAGGTAGTGGAAATTTGAACGTTGGATACCTCTCCCAACTTCATAATGGACCCTTTTCCGAACTGTTTCTCTATTTGACGCAAAGCACTTTCCAAAGCTGCGCGACGATCTGACAAATGGTACACACCCTTTCACATTTCGCTTCTGTTTTGCTTGTTTCCATCATACCTCGAGACAGAATGGTTTGCCAAGTGTTTTTTACGAACAAATATTCGCATCATAAAAAGACAGCCATTTGCCCTTCGACGAGGCAAAATGACTGTCTTTTACCAAATAGCTGCGAGCTACTAGGAACGCTTGGCTCCACGTGGCTTCGCTGGCTCCAGGTTGATCCGTTTTCCGTTGATGCGAGTCTGGCGCAGGGACTCATACACGAACGCCGCTACTTCTTCTGGCACTTCTACAAACGTGAAGTTCTCAAAGATGTCGATACGGCCAACCGCTTTTCCAGGGATTCCTACGGATTCGGAAATCTCGCGTACGAGATCTTGCGGTTTCATGTTCGCATTGCGTCCCACATTCAGGAAGAAGCGTACCATACCTTTGGCAGCACCGGTTTCACCAAAGTTGTATGCTTCTGCTTCCTGCGTTTGTCCCGCTTCGCTGTGGAATGCAAGGTGCAGGGCTGCAGCAGCTACTTTCTCGGCTGGGTATTGACCCACCAGAGAATCCGCTACTTTTTGATACATATCAGCAATCGCGTCGCTCTCCAAGAGACTGGTCAATTGCTCACGCAGCTGCTCTTGCTTGCGCTCCGCCACTTCTTCGAGGGAAGGAACGTTGCGGGAAAGCACTTGCGCTTTCGTCTGCTTTTGGATGAACATCATTTGTCTGACTTCACGCGGAGTAACCAGTGTCATCGCGATTCCTTTACGACCTGCACGACCTGTACGGCCAATGCGGTGAACGTAGCTCTCGGAATCCTGTGGAATATCGTAGTTGATTACGTGAGATACGTTGCCAACGTCAATACCGCGCGCGGCTACGTCTGTAGCAATCAGGAACTCGATAGAGCCTTCGCGGAATGCATTCATGACTTTGTCACGCTGCGCTTGGGACAAGTCGCCATGCAGACCGTCAGCCAGGTAACCACGGGATTGCAGCACTTCTGTCAACTCATCTACCCCACGCTTGGTACGGCAGAAGATAATTCCGAGCTCGACATCTTCACTGTCCAGAATACGACAGAGGCTCTCTACTTTATTGCGGTCAAACACTTTGTAATACACTTGCTCAATCAGAGGAGCTGTCACTTCTTCACGGCTCACTGCGATTGTTTGCGGCTGTTTCATATAACGGGTCGCCAAACGCTTGATTTCAGATGGCATCGTAGCGGAGAACAACAGTGTCTGACGCTCTTCTGGCATCTGGGTGATGATGGTTTCGATATCCTCGATAAAGCCCATGTCCAGCATCTCGTCTGCTTCATCCAGAACGAGGGTGTGTACATGATCCAGCTTCAGCGTTTTGCGGCGCAGATGGTCCATGACGCGTCCTGGCGTACCTACAACTACTTGAACGCCTTGGCGCAGTGCGCGAATTTGATGACCGATGGATTGACCACCGTAGATTGGGAGTGTGCGCACTTTATTGTACTTGGAAATGCGCAGAAGCTCACCTGCTACTTGAATCGCCAGCTCGCGGGTAGGTGTCAGGATAATCGCCTGAACACGGTTCGCCGGAGTCACTTTCTCAATCAAAGGAATCCCGAATGCTGCCGTTTTACCTGTACCCGTTTGAGCTTGACCAATCAGGTCGCCTCCCTCGAGCACTTTCGGAATGCAAGCCGCCTGGATCGGCGATGGCTCTTCAAAGCCCATATCGTGGATGGCTTGAAGAATGGATTTATGTAAAGGAAAATCTGAAAAAATCGTCATGAATACGTCACCTTTCTTTTTGCATTTGAAGCGCGTAGAACAGCGCGAATTTGGCAGCACGGCCAACGATAGCCTGCCTTCTTCCCGCCAGTCGCAGCTCTTTCACCACCGTAGGCAAGCCTTCCGCCGCAATTCCTACGTAGACCAGCCCGACAGGCTTTCCTTCCGAGGAATCCGGGCCAGCTACGCCCGTTACCGAGACCCCATAAGTGGTTCCCAGCTTTTCACGTACATTTTCTGCCAGCAGCTTCGCCGTTTGTTCGCTGACGGCTCCCTCTGTTGCCAGCACTTCTTCTGATACTCCAAGCACTTGATTCTTCACTTCGTTGGTGTAGCAGACAATCCCACCGCGAAAGACAGAGGAACTCCCCGGAACAGAGGTAATCAAAGAAGCAACGGTACCACCTGTGCAGCTTTCCGCACAAGCAATGCTCTCCCCTCTTTTCCTAAGTTCATTTATCAGCACCTCATGCAGGGAGGAATCCTCCCCCGTGCCGTAAATGTACTGTCCCACACGATCCCTGATCTCTTTTTCAACAGGCAATATGAGCGCTTCCCCTGCTTCAGCAGTCGCCGCTCTCGCTGTAACGCGCAGAGTCACTTCAAACTCCTTGGCATACGGAGCGATGGTCGGGTTGTCCTGCTTTTCAATCAAGTCCAGCAGGCGTTCTTCCAAAGCTGATTCCCCAATCCCGTAAAAACGGAATACGCGCGAGTGAAACACCTGTTTTTCAGGCAGCAAATCGATCAGATAGGGCATTACATAGCGATCAACCATCGGATACAATTCGCTTGGCGGACCAGGAAGCAATACGAACGTAGTACTGTCATGACGGATCGCCATACCCGGCGCCATTCCGAAATCGTTGGGAAGGACATGGCTCCCAGCCAAAACGAGAGCCTGCTTTCGGTTGTTCTCCGTCATGACAATGCCACGTTGTGTAAAGAAATCCTCGATGTACTTCATGGCGTTTGCATCCGTAACCAAATCTACACCAACGTATGCAGCTACTGTCTCTTTGGTCAGATCGTCCTGCGTCGGTCCAAGCCCTCCAGAGAAGATAACCAGATCGGAGCGTTCTGCTGCCAGGCGAATAACTTGCAGCAGCCGCTCCGAATTATCTCCCACTACCGTATGAAAATAGACCCCGACACCAATCTGCGCCAGCTTTTGAGAAAGAAACTGTGCGTTTGTGTTGGCGATTTGCCCTAGAAGCAGCTCCGTCCCTACCGCGATAATCTCCGCTCTCATCTTCCTCACCCATTCTTACCCAGAATAGAAAAGCCTCTGAACTAACAGTCTATCATCGACAACCGTATTGGAGAAGAGCCTTGTGAAAAAAGAGACCAATACCCGCATTACGAGTATTGGATAACGTTGCGATTCTTCGCAAAGTAGTCGTACCCGGAGTAAATCGTGATGATCACCATTGCCCATGTAGCTACTTCATCGAACGGAATGCCGAGGAATTCGAATGGGAAATTGCGAATCATTACCGCTGTAATCGCAACAATCTGTACCCATGTCTTTATTTTACCCAGCGCACTGGCAGCGATAACCTGCCCTTCAGCTGCTGCGATCAATCGCAGACCTGTCACCGCAAACTCTCTGCTGATGATGACAATGGCAATCCACGCTTCTAGCCGTTGCATTTCTACCAACGAAATCAATGCAGCCGAGATGAGCAGCTTATCGGCGAGTGGGTCCAAGAACTTGCCAAAGTTCGTTACGATTTTCCGTTTACGGGCAATGTATCCGTCGAGTCCGTCCGTACTGGCTGCTAGGATAAACACCAAAGCCGCAATCAGCTCGTTATACGTCATCGTCAGGCTGCCAATCGTAAAAGTCCCGATGTTGTAACGCACCAGCAAAAAAAACATAAGTACTGGCACCAGGAAAATCCTGGCGAGGGTGATGCGGTTGGCGAGATTCACCTAGACTACCTCCCCAGCTAAATCGTATTCAAAGGAGTGCGTGATCTTGACCTTTGCGATTGAGCCCAGTTCCCCCTTAAAGCCGGAGACGAACACTTCACCGTCAATTTCCGGAGCATCGTATTGCGTACGCCCCACGTAAATGTCATTACGACCTTCATACCGTTCGATCAAGACATCCAGAACCTGCCCAACAAAGCGACTGTTCCTATCGCCCGCCACTTCCCGCTGGATTTCCATCAGCTGGTTGGCGCGCTTTTCTTTGACGTCCTCGTCCACATGGTCAGGCAATCTGGACGCAGGTGTATCGTCTTCGTTCGAATAAGTAAATACACCCAGTCGATCAAAACGAATATCTTTGACAAACTCGCTCAGACGGGCAAAGTCTTCTTCCGTTTCACCTGGAAAACCAACGATCAACGATGTGCGCAGAGCAACATCCGGTACTTGCTCACGAATTTTCGCGACCAGTTTTCGAATATCAGTCTGGCGGCCAGGACGGCGCATCCTTTTCAGAATGTGATCCTCCGAGTGCTGCAGAGGCATATCCACATATTTGCACACTTTTGGATTTGTTGCGAATGCGTGAATCAACTCATCCGTAAAAAATCCAGGATACGCATAATGAAGACGGATCCACTGGATTCCGTCCACCTCAGACAAGCGGTTCAACAGTTCTGGAAGCATGAGTTTTCCATCGTAGATGTCTGTACCGTAGTTGGTGGAATCCTGCGCAATCAAGCTAATCTCGACGATCCCTTGTGCAGCTAGATGACGAGCCTCATCTAGAATGGATTCGATGGTCCGACTGCGAAATCCTCCGCGCATCAAAGGAATACTGCAAAAAGTACAAGCATTGTCGCAGCCCTCTGCAATCTTAATGTATGCAGAATAGGTGCCTTCCTTCACTTTCCTCTTCACTACATCTTCATAGGTGAAAATGGGATTGCCCACAAAAATCGGGCGCTTCCCGGCTAATGACTCTTCGATGATCCCTGTAATCGACATAAAATCGCCTGTGCCGACAATGCCGTCTACTTCAGGAATCTCGTTCAAGATATCCTCTTTGTAGCGCTGAGTAAGACAGCCTGCCACTACAAGCGATTTGAGCTTGCCTGATTCCTTCAATTCACCCATTTCGAGAATCTTGTTCACCGATTCTTCCTTGGCTGCATCAATGAAACCACAGGTATTGACAATGACTACGGTTGCTTCCTCAGGATTATCAACCAGTTCATAGCCTTTTTCATCTATCAGATGGGCCATCATGTCCGAATCCACGAGATTCTTCTCACAGCCCAATGTTACAATCGCTACTTTTTCTCGCGAGCCTACCTTCTCTGCCATCATTTTTCCTCCAATTGGTCACACCAGCCCATATTACACCTATACAGTATAATATAAGCTTAAAGGAAGTGTCAAAAGAGACAAAAGAATGAAAGGCAAGCATTTGCTTGCCTACTGAGCTGCAGTCTCTTTCATTTTCAGTGTGATATTCGACGGCATGGATTTCATTTTGGAAGTATCCACGACGACTCCATTCACCGTCAACTCTACCATCATAGGCTTACCCAGACGCACATAGGCGGATTTACCCAGCTCGATCGTCTTTTCTTCGCCCTTTTTCATTTCGCCTTCTTCTACGTACTTCTTGCCCTTCCCTTCTGAAACGCCAAACCAACTGCGGTCATCCTTTACCTTCAGCTTGACCGTCATTTTCTCTTCACCTTGAACAGCGTAATTGTACATGGAACCTTGCTGAGACTCGAATGTAATCGTCGTCTTGGGGGTTTCCGTGACGGGGTCTGTTGTGACCGTTCCTGGATCCGTGGTCGGTGTGACATTGCTTGGGGGTTGTGGTGTTTGAGCGATCGGCGAAGTAGCTGCTCCACCGCCACCATTGCCAGGAGTGACGATCTCCGCACCAGGGTTGACCGTGCCACCTGGGACTGGCTGTGTCATTGTGCCACCGTTATTCACTGCAGCTATGTAGATGACGCCAATGATCAAGGCGATGAACAACACGAGAAGTGTCTTGGTTACCCATCTGCCAGCCTGCAATGGACTGTTGGTCGATGCGACTCGTCTGCGGCGCAGTCTTTCTACCTGTTCGGTAGGTGGCTGGGCAGGCAAATCGGACTGGAAGTGACTCATGATGTGATTCGGATCGAGACCAACAGCTTCCGCGTAACTCTTTATGAACGCACGCGCGTAAAAGTGGCCAGGAAGTACGTGAAAATGACCCCTCTCAATGGCTTCCAGATAACGTCTCTGTATCTTTGTGATACGTTGGATGTCGTCGAGCGTGATTCCTTTTTCTTCGCGGGCCCTTTGTAGTACTTGACCAAGCTCAGACACAGCTGCCCCTCCTTAATTCATTTCAAAATTATCAAAGCCGCGATTATTGATTAATTCGTAGGTAATTTCCTCGTCCGGATGATGGCGAAGCTCAATAATGTAATGGAAATCGGACAGCTCATACTCCGACTCTCTCACAAAAATATCCGGGTGCTCAATAATTTTCGCGGCTGGGAAATTCATGATTTCCCGAAGCAAAGTGTAGTGCTTTTCCGTAGAACGAAGCGTCGACACAATGCCATCTATCAAATATACATGATCGGTAGACATTTCATCAATGGCAAGAGAACTTCTTACCGTTTGCCGCAGAAGAGTAGAGGAAATAAACGTCCATCTCTTGTTTGCGGAGACGCTGGCTGCGATCATAGATTCTGTCTTTCCAACGCGAGGCATTCCCCGAATCCCAATCAATTGATGGCCTTCTCTTTTCAAAATTTCCGACATAAAGTCAACCAGCAGACCCAGTTCTTCGCGAACAAAGCGAAACGTTTTTTTGTCCTCGCTGTCGCGCTCGATATATCGACCATGACGAACAGCCAAGCGGTCAAGCATGGTTGGCGGACGCAGCCTCGTTATGGTTATGTTGTCCATTTTTTGTACAACGTTGCGCAATACCTCAATTTTTTCATCGTCGTCCGTCAGCAGTAGCATGCCTCTTCGCATAGTATCTACACCATTGATGGTCACGATGTTAATGTTCAACATCCCCAGAATAGAAGCGACGTCCCCGAGCAAACCAGGTCGGTTGCGAGCGATCTCATACTCCATATACCATTCTTTTATTGCTTCCATATGCATTCCTCTCCGACATACAGATTCTCTTCTTATGTAGTATATCACTTTCCCATCAATCGACAATCCGGGAAAAGAAAAATCCCCAAAATAGGGGATTTAAAGGTTAACTGCCACGATTAATGTTTTCTGGATTTTGTACAAGCTTTACCATCAAAGACGCCAGAGCTTGCTGTTGCTGTTGGTCTCCAGCATCCCAAAGCTGCTTGAGCAGACGCTCCTGGTCGTTCTTCGGATCCACTTGTTCCGAGAGATAGCCGCCGATTTGGTAAGCAACATTTTGCAGGGTATCACTTTCCATACCTGCTTGCTTCGCTTGCTCTACGCGATCACCGAGAAACTCTTTCCAGTCGCGAAAATTGTCAAGAACTGACATAGGAATTCCCTCCTTAAGTACGTTGTGAACAGGTTGCTGCCCACACAGATGTAGAATTCCACTCATACTCACGAATTATGCAGACCATAAAATACTTACCGCTTACGTGTACCAGCCGCCATTCGGACTGATGATCTGACCTGTTACATAGCTCGCTTCCCTAGACAGCAGAAAGCGGACGACAGCCGCTACTTCCGCTGGCTGACCCAGTCGGTTCGCTGGAATTTCTTCTGCGATCATTTCCAGCTCATCCGGGGAGAAGCGCTCCATCATGCCTCCAGAAATAGCACCCGGAGCCACTGCATTGACCGTAATTCCATTGGGCGCCAGCTCTTTTGCCAGAGCCTTCGTAAATGTATTAACAGCGCCTTTTGTCAGAGAATACAGGACTTCACAGGAACCGCCCGTCATGCCCCATATGGAGGATATATTTACGATACGCCCATACCTTTCACGAAGCATGGCTGACAGAGCGGCTTGAGTAACGAGAAAAGCGGAACGAACATTGGCAGCCACCAGCTCATCGAACTGAGCAACCGAGACATCGGAAAAAAGCCCGATATGATCCGCAGAAGCGTTGTTGACAATGAGCAGTGGCGCAATCGCCATCTGCTGAAACATGACCGTAATTTGATGCGGGTCACGCAAATCTGCCTGCACTTTGACAAAAGGGATGCCAAGCTGCTGGCAAAGCTGAACGAGTCCATTCAGCTTGTGCTCCGATTGATAGTAATGCAAATAAAGCGGGACTCCCGCATGAGCCAGACAAGCAGCGATCGCCTGCCCGAGCTCACCGGAAGCTCCCGTCACTAACGCCCATGGCGTCTGTTGATTCATCTGAATTCACTACTCCTGTGGCGAAGCGGAACGCACAATGGATACGGCCATCTGCCCGCTGATAAAATGCTCGTGCAAGCGTTTTTCCACGTCTTCGCGTGTGATCGACTCGAGCGTCGGCACTACGGTAAAGAGATCGTTCCCGTTGAACTTAAAGCTCGTAAACTGATTTGCGATGAACTCAACAGAGTTGAGCGATCGCAAGAAATTTCCGATCTTCTTCCGCTTGGCTCTTTCGAAGTCATCCTGGTCGATTCCTTTTTGCTTCAGCTGCTCTATCTCTGCCTGGATTGTTTGCACCAGCTTTTCAGGATCCGGCGTATCGCCGCCCATGATGGTATACGCATAATCCTGTTCGCTGCTGTAGTCAAAATCAAAGCTTTCCGTAATCAGCTCGCTGTCGTACAGTCTTTCGTACACAGTGGAGCTGGTGCCAAACGCAATGTCCAATAACAGTTTGGTAGTCAAATCCCGTTTTAACAAGGCTTCCTTCGTCAAGCCCTGCTCTCTTTCCTTAATGCCAATCATGCACTTCGGCAAACCGACCGCCAAGGATGCCTCAATCTTTGCTTGGGCAGGCTCTGGCTGCTCTGTCGGAAAGAGCCGTGTGATCTGTGGTGCAGGTGAAAACTCTTTCGACGATTGGTTGTCTCGAATCAGCTTCATGATCGCTTCTGGCTCAAAGGAACCCACTACAAGCAGCAGCATGTTGGCTGGATGATAAAACGTTTCGTAGCATTGATACAAGTATTCTTTGGTGATGTGGGAAATCGTTTCGATCGTCCCCGCTATTTCAATATTGATCGGATAGTCCTTGTACATGGCTTTCAGGAGATTCATGTAGACTTTCCAGTCAGGATTGTCGTCGTACATGGTAATTTCCTGACCGATGATCCCTTTCTCTTTCTCTACGCTGGCATCCGTAAAATACGGCTCCTGTACGTAGTCCAAGAGCAGATTCAGGTTGTCATCCAATTTGTCCGTGCACGAGAAGAGATACGCCGTCCGATTAAAGCTTGTGAACGCATTGCACGATGCTCCGTTTTTACTGAACTCATGCATGACATCGCGATCTTTTTTCTCAAACATCTTGTGCTCGAGAAAATGGGCAATGCCATCCGGAACGTTGATTTCCTCACCATTTCTGGTGCGGAAGTGACTATCGATGGAGCCATATCTCGTCGTAAAAACGGCATAGGTCTTACTAAAGCCCTGCTTTGGCACAAGATAGACCTGGAGCCCGTTTGGCAATGTCTCGTTGTAAACGGTTTCGTTGACCTGTTCAAATTTGGTGGTCTGCATCGCTTACGCCTCTCCCTTCTTGTCGCGCAGCAGATAAATCGTATCGATTTCCACTTTCTCCGCTACTTTTTTGATGTCTTCAATCGTTGTGGTTTCAATCCCTTTGAGCAATTCGTCCAAACGACGCTTGCGTCCGCTAACCAGCCCGTTGTAAGTAAACTCGATCATTCCACGCGCACTGTCGAGCAGCTCGCGGAACTGGTTGGACAGGGTCGCTCTTGTCTGACTCATTTCTTCTTCTGAGATTTTCCCCTGGCGCATAGAGTCCATCTGCTGCTTGATAATCTCTACAGCCCGTTGATATTTGTTTACATCGATCCCTGACATGATCATCATGATCCCTTTATGGCTTTCCAGACGAGAGACCGCATAGTAGGCAAGGCTCTCCTTTTCCCGTACATTTACAAACAGCTTGGAGTGAGGGAAACCGCCAAGAACGCCATTGTATAAGAGCAAGGCCGGATAGTCTTCGTCTTTATAGGTGATATGCGTGCGGCAGCCGATGTTCAACTTGGCCTGGTTGACATCCAAGCGGTCGATTACTTCCCGCTCGTCGGCCACCTTTACGGCAGCTTGACTGATCTCGAGCGCCCCAACCTGTGATCTTTCCAGCGGAATATGCTTCTGGATCGCTTGCTCCACCTCTTGTGGCGCAACGTCTCCTACGACA
The DNA here is from genome assembly GCF_046622605.1 of Brevibacillus centrosporus. Taxonomy (NCBI): domain Bacteria; kingdom Bacillati; phylum Bacillota; class Bacilli; order Caryophanales; family Paenibacillaceae; genus Brevibacillus; species Brevibacillus centrosporus. Next base: position 3,489,176 of record NZ_CP176856.1, read on the forward strand.
AACATGTTAATGGGGTTTGTTGTGGTGATTTGCTTGAAATAGGTGTAGAGCTCTTGCCCTGTAATGGCAGGAAGATCCTTCACTCTGCCCTGGATCAGCAAGGAAAAAGGCTCTCCCTTGCACATTTCCTCGGTGATCCGCTGGTTCGCATACTTCATTTTGTCATCAATCAGGCTTTCCACGCGCTTGCGAAGCGTTTCTTTTTCCTGCGCGACGTACTTTTCCAAGAATGCGCCGTTCTCTACATGAGGTCTGGTCAACATATCGCCCACGAACTGGATCGCTTGCTCCAGGAGCGAATCCTCCTTGGACAAATACTTTTCGTTCGGCACTTCCATGTAAATCTGCAGGATTTGCCGTTCTCCCTTTTTCGTAACGTCTACATCAAAGATCGCTCCATACAGAAAATCGAGGTGAGCACGCAGCAGCTTCGTCTCAGGAAAACGAGCACTCGCCCGCTTCATGACCATAGCAAGCAGCGCCGTTTTTGTTACCGTCTCCTCCGATAAAGCCTGTTCGATCATGGTCACAATCGTTGTGGTTTTGAATTTGCCCGTTGGCAAAATATGTACATTCATCCCATGAATCTGGGTACTTTGAAACGCGATATCCGTTATGTTCGCAGCCATTGCTCTATCTCCCTTCTCCATCAGCGTACTCTCCTCTATTGTAACCAATTGACAGGCCATCAAGCATGCGAAACTTCATCGCGAAGTGCATTTTATCGTCCTATTTTGCAATTTATGCAAATCGAGTAGGAGGGAGCGACTAACTCCCGTCCTCTCACACCACCGTACGTACCGTTCGGTATACGGCGGTTCATCAAGCTTGACGAATGACAGAATATCGTTGTAATAAGCTTTTCAGCCCTTGTTGTTGCCAATATGCAACTCCGAGGGCTTTGTGCATTTGAGGAGTCTTTGTGGTACGCCATGCACCCTTTCTGGTGTTTGCAATTTCTATTGCTTGGACGTGCGATAAACCCAGAGAGCGAAGTTCTCGATATCGGGTTCGTACTCGCTTCCACTGAGACCACAAGCAAAGTCGAAGTCTACGTCGTATCCATTCGTCGATAGATTGAAGGATTTTCTTTGCATCCGCAAGGGCAAAATATCCGATCCAACCCATGAGGTACTGGTTTAGCTTCCGAATCCTTTCATCCATAGAGATGCTCCATACCGGATTAGTGATGAAGCGGATTTTCTCTTTCAACTTCAGAAGTGATTTTGGATGAAGCCGAATCCTTGCTTGTTTTGCATTAGTGAAACCGAAACCGAGGAACTTACGCTTCCAAGGTCGATCCACTGCGCTCTTCTGCTCATTTACTTTAAGCTTAAGTACCTTCTCCAAGTAGCTTTGGATACTTTCTTTTACCCGTTCTCCCGCCCGCTTTGTTCTCACGTAGATATTGCTATCGTCTGCGTATCGACAAAAGCGATGTCCCCTCTTTTCCAGTTCTTTATCCAAATCGTCGAGCAAGATGTTCGCCAATAACGGACTAAGTGGACCACCTTGTGGTGTGCCCTCTACTGCCGAAAGGCAGATGCCATTGACCATGATGCCTGCTTGTAGATATGCGCGAACAAGTTTCAACAAAGCTTTATCTTTTACTTTTCGAGCAACCCGACTCATTAAAATATCGTGATTAACCCGGTCGAAGAATTTCTCTAAGTCCATATCCACGACAAAGCGATATCCTTCGGAAATATAAAATTGTGCTTGTCTCATGGCGTCATGCGCACCACGGTTCGGTCGGAATCCGAAACTGGATTCTGAGAAGTGGGGGTCAAATATAGGAGTAAGAACTTGGAGGATGGCTTGTTGAATAAAGCGATCTATCACGGTAGGAATACCTAATAACCTTACTCCTCCGTCAGATTTCGGGATTTCGACTCTGCGGACAGGGGAAGGTTTGTAGGTCCCTTTCATAATCTGCTTTTTAGTGGTCAACCAGTGTTCACGGATATAATCGCGCAGTTGTTCGGTTGAAACACCGTCGATTCCCGCCGATCCTTTGTTTCTTTCCACTCTTTCGAGTGCCACTAATAGATTTTCTCGTGACAGGACTTTCTCCAACAGCTCCATGACGATACCCTTCCTCCGCACGCATCCTTCTAGTCTTGCCGGACAATACTCAGCCCTCTCTTGTACCCTCAGGGCTTCACCCATTTTCTCCAAGAGTAGTTCCTTACAGAATTCTGCTTCACAGTATTATCACGAAAGTGATTAGCGGATGTGTTGACTTAATGTTCAGCCCTTCCCCGTTCAAGCGTCCTTTACTTGGGTACTATGGCTTCTGCTGACTTCTGCATGTTCAGCGTCTCCTTACGAAGACGGTTACCAACATTTGAAGGCACTTCATGCAGACCTCCCCAGGTAAGAGCGATAACTTTCATCCCATGTACCTGCCCAAGTTTACTGCTGTATTCCTTGGCTGTATGGGGCTTCGTCTTGTTTGGCAGACTCACCCGAATACAACAGCCTCAAATTGGGTTCGTGTACCTCAGGTCGGGACTTTGCCGCCGGCTTCCTTCAGATTCCACCTCGCGGTGGACACCCTTGCCTTGGGCTAACGGTTGGTACAGCCAACCCCCGTTCGGGACTTACACCCTAGAGCTATCGCCCATGCTGGGCGCACCAAAAAAAGAAAAAGGAGCATCATCGCTCCTTTTTCTCACAAATCACTATAGTCCCATTCCGTCCGCTCGTCCTCGATGGACGCCTCTTCTACAAATCGTCCGCAATCATCGGAAAGACAAAGCATACCATCCAGATGTTCATCATGAAAGGGAAGTCCGTGATTTCCCCCACAATACGGGCAAACCCACATGCAGAGCCCTCCTCATCTAAAAAAGGATTACGCTGTTAGTTTGTCCCGTTACGAGATGGAATCCTCCAATTTATTTTGTTCCCAGTAGCGCAAATAGTAATAAGGATCGACTGCTTTTCCGTTGCTGTTTTGATAAAGTCCGAAGTGGAGATGCGAATCAAACATCCCAGCTGTGCCCGGTCCACCGTAGCCAGTATCCCCCACAAATCCAATGAGCTGGCCCGCTCGCACGGTGCCCCCGACCTTTAAGCCAGGAACGTATGCGCTCAAGTGTGCATAATACATCCGGAAACGACCGTCTTCATCCGTAATATTGACTCGCCATCCCCCATACGTATTCCAGCCTACTCGATTGATTGTCCCGTTTGATACCGAATATACGGGTGTTCCCTTAGGGGCCATGATGTCGATGCCCTCGTGATTACGTACACTCCCGTTGTTGCTCTCTGTCCATTCCCGATCAGAACCGAAGCTGTCCCCATAAGGCTCGTACCAGCTTGCCTCTGAAAAAGGAAAGTAGTACTTTTCATCGAGCAGCCGACTGTCGCCTACTTCTTTTGATAACGGATGGGCAGCTTTGCTCGAACCTTCCGGCAAAAACAGCAGTTGCTTAATGGTCAAAAAGTCCGTAGACAAATAGTTGTTCTTTTTCACCTCTTCTACGGTGGTGTCTTGACTATTTGCAATTTCGATTATTGTGTCCCCTGCCTGCACGACGTAAGGATTCTTTGCATATTCAATCACTGCTGCCGTATCCTCGACAGGTTTTGTTTGAATCATCGCCACTTGCGACTTGTTATCCCAATAAACCTGATACCCCATGGCCTCACTGACAAAGCGGATCGGGACTACTGTTCGCTTATTGACGACCATAGGAGGAGCATCGAGTGTAACCCGTTTCCCATCGACATACGCTGTCCGACTGTCTAGAAGCAAGACCACTCGCTTTCCTTTTTCGGTAACAGTCACCTGACGTGCATCCGCTTCATAGGTTACATTTGCACCCGTTTTTTCTGCGATCACTCGAATCGGTACAAGCATCCGACCATTTTGACGGATCGGCTGTACGTCTGTGCTTATTCCTTTCCCGTCAATCACCAGCGAAATGACAGGTCCGGGCTCTGCTGCAAAAGCAGGTCCCGCTGTATTTGGAACAGTTATACCCAGTCCTAGACAAATAAAAAAAGCGCCTAGAACCTTTGTCCACAGACGAATGCTGTTTTTATGTAAACAGCGGTTCATCTAAATCCCTCCCCGCGCAATGCTACATGGAGCATTATCTCACAGGGATAGAACACGGTTCTAGACGCAAATTATGTCAACTAACGAGAGCCTGTATCGTATGGTTTACCCAGTGCCGCAGGCGCATTGGATCGGCCAACCAGTCCTGCCATCACGAGGATTGTCAATACATACGGCAGCATGAAGATAAACTCCGTTGGCACGTACTTCGTCAATCCAAAGATTTGCACCAGCGACTTGATCGCCTGAGCCACACCAAAGAACAGCGCTGCTCCCATCGCACCGGCTGGATGCCACTTCCCGAAAATCAACGCCGCAATCGCAATAAAACCTTGGCCCGATACAGTGTTGTGAGAAAAGTTGGAGGTAGTTGTCAGAGAGATTGTCGCTCCTCCCCAAGCAGCCAAAGCTCCGCTAATCATGACAGCCATGTAGCGCATCTTTTTCACATTGATCCCGACCGTATCTGCCGCCCGTGGATGTTCACCCACTGCACGCAACCGCAGACCAAATGGCGTCTTAAATACGAGATACCATGTGAAAAACACCATGATAAACGCCAAGTAGCTCGTCGGATACGCTTCAAAAATGGCATGCCCCAAGTAAGGAATATCGTGCAGTACAGGAATGCTCCACTTGCCAAAAACGCTGGACAGCGTAGTCGTTTGACCTGCTCCGTTAAAGATGATCTTTGTCAAATAAACGGACAATCCCGCTGCTAGGAAGTTGAGCGCTACCCCACTCACCGTTTGGTCAGCTTTGAAGGTCACGGATGCCACAGCATGAGGGAGTGCAAAAATTGCACCGGCAATTCCTGCAGCTAAAAATCCAATCCAAGGGGCTCCCCCTGCAAAGGAGTCCTGAAAGGCATAGGTGATGACAGCACCGGTAAACGCCCCGATAATCATCATCCCCTCCAAAGCGATGTTCACAACACCCGATCGCTCTGAGTAAAGGCCACCCAACGACGCAAAAATCAAGGCAGTGGAAAACACGATGGTATCATGAACGAGGTTACTTGCAATTAATCCCCAATCCATCAGTTTCCACCTTCCTTTTTCTTCTTCATGATAGGTTTCACAAAAATCTTCACGATGCCGTGCGCTGCCACGAAGAAAATGACAGATGCGATCACGACACGAATCAGTTCAACTGGTACACCCGCTCCGAACTTCATACCTGCTGCCCCGAATGTCAGAATACCAAACAGAATAGCTCCTAGTACGACGCCAAGAGGTGTGTTACCACCAATCAGGGCAACGGCGATACCGTCGAAGCCATATCCTGGTTGAGCTGTCATGATGGCTTGATAGTGAAATACACCCAGTATCTCGCAAGCTCCACCAATCCCAGCAAACATCCCGCCAATGAACATCGCTTTCACGACGTTGCGATTGACGTTCATACCTGCGTACTCAGACGCATGCGGGTTCAACCCAACTGCACGCAGTTCGTAGCCGGATTTCGTTTTCCAAAGGATAACGTAAAAGAAAATGGCAGCAAGCACCGCAATCAAGGTTCCCCAGTGCAAACGCGCACTGTCAAACATCGTGGACAGCCAGCCAATCGTAATGACCGCTGAGTCGTGGATCATCTCTGAACGTTGCTGCCCAGATGGTACGAAAAACGCATTCATCACCCAGTTTGCCAGGTAGAGAGCTACCCAGTTCAGCATGATGCTTGTAATGACTTCATTTACGCCGCGGGCCGCTTTCAAATAACCCGCAATGGAGCCCCACAAGCCACCCGCAACGGCCCCTGCAATAATCGCGAGAGGAGCGTGGATGTAAGCAGGCAGATCCAAGGAAACACCAACTGCTGTGGAGGCGATCATCCCGACAATGAATTGACCCTCTGCACCGATATTGAACAATCCGGTACGAAAGGCGAATGCCACGGAAAGTCCCGTAAAAATCAATGGGGTTATCTGACGGATCGTTTCCCCAAAGTTATATGCGTTACCGAATACTTTTTCAAGGAGCGACATGTAAGCCTTAATCGGATTGAATCCCCCAGCCAGCATTGCGATCGCTCCCGTCAGCAGTCCGAGAATAATCGCAACAAGCGGGACGAGAAACGACTCTTTTGTAAAAACGGCAATGACTCTATTCATCGTTTCCCCCTCCTTGCATCCGTTTTCCGCCGGACATCAACAGGCCAAGCTCTTGCTCTGTTGTCGCTTTCGCATCGACGATCCCTACGATGTTTCCTTCATAAATAACAGCAATGCGATCAGAAACATTGATAACCTCATCCAGCTCAAGCGAGAGCAGCAAAACTGCCTTTCCTTTGTCACGTTGTTCGATCAAACGGCGATGAATGAACTCGATCGCGCCTACGTCCAAACCGCGTGTTGGCTGGGCAGCAATCAAAAGATCTGGATTTTTGTCAACCTCGCGAGCGATAATCGCCTTTTGCTGGTTCCCACCAGACAGGGCACGCGCAGGTGTGTAAATGCTCGGTGTACGAACGTCAAATTCTTCAATGAGTTTTGCCGCGTGCTTGTCAATGGCGCCATAATCGAGAAATCCGTTCTTGTTAAAAGTCGGATGGAAGTACGTTTCCATTACCATGTTCTCGCTCATAGTGAAATCCAGGATCAATCCGCGCTTATGTCTGTCTTCTGGAATGTGGGACAAGCCTGATTCCGAAATACTGCGCGGTGTCTGATTCGTTATTTCTTTCCCATTCAGAAGTACACGACCGCTTGAAGCCCTCCGAAGTCCGGTCAAAACTTCGATCAGCTCACTTTGACCATTGCCATCAACCCCAGCAATGCCGAGAATCTCTCCCGCCCGAACTTCCAAACTGAGATTGTTCAGGGCGTTGACCCCACGATTTCCGAGAGCAGTCAAGTTTTCTACTGCCAGAATAGTCTCTTTTGGTTGCGCCGCCTGCTTGTCTACTCGGAAGTTGACCTCGCGACCTACCATCTTTGCTGCCAATTCATCCGGATTCGTCTCTTTGACCAGAACAGAGTCAATGACTTTCCCTCTGCGAATGATTGTACACGCATCACACACGGCCATGATTTCTTTCAGCTTGTGTGTAATGAGAATAATGGTCTTTCCTTCTTTGACCAAATTATGCATGATTTCGATCAGCTCATTGATTTCCTGAGGAGTCAAAACGGCAGTCGGTTCATCGAAAATCAGGATATCTGCACCCCGATACAGCGTTTTCAAAATCTCGACCCGCTGCTGCATCCCTACGGAAATGTCCTGGATCTTGGCTCGTGGGTCTACTTTTAATCCATATTGATCGGATAGCTGCTCCACAGCCCTTTCGGCGGTTTTGATATCTATCTTCAACCCGTTTTTCGGTTCATTTCCTAATACAATGTTTTCTGTTACCGTGAAAGTTTCAACCAACATGAAATGCTGATGCACCATTCCAATGCCAAGCTCGTTTGCTTTATTGGGGTTTGTGATTTTTACCGGTGTTTCATTGATAAGGATTTCGCCTTCATCAGGTTGATAAAGACCAAATAAAATATTCATTAGTGTAGACTTGCCTGCCCCATTCTCCCCGAGAAGGGCGTGGATTTCCCCTTGCTTAACAGACAGCGTGATGCTATCGTTCGCAATGATTCCTGGGAAACGTTTGGTAATTCCTCGCATCTCAACAACACTCTTTACCGGATTCAACCATGTTCCCCCCGTTTTTGTGGGTCTAGTTTGAAGGTAAAGAACAAGGCTAGTTGCTCGAACTAGCCTTGTCCGTTTGCAGCTTCAATGTAATTATTTTTCAGGTACTGTGATTTCGCCTTTAACGATTTTTTGCTTGTACTCATCAACCAGCTTCAAAACGTCTTCAGGAACGTTTTTGTTGGAAGTGGATGCGAGACCAACGCCGTCTTCAGCCAGACCCAGCCATTTGATACCACCTTGGAATTTACCGTCGATCAGGTCTTTGGAAACGCGGTAAACTGCCTCGTCAACACGTTTAACCATGGAAGTCAGAGTAACTTCATCACCGAAAGTCAGGGATTGGTCTTTGTCAACACCGATTACCCATACATTTTCGCCTTTTGCTTTGCGGTCTTTTGCTTCGTTAAACACACCGTCACCAGTTCCGCCGGAAGCGTGGAAGATGATATCAGCGCCTTGACCGTACATTTGGGATGCAGTGGATTTGCCGAGGTCTGGTTTGTCAAATGCACCTGTGTATACTTTCAATACTTTTACGCTTGGATCTACTGCTTTTACCCCAGCTTCAAAGCCGAGTTCGAAACGCTTGATTACTGGGATCTCAACTCCGCCTACAAAACCAACTGTTTTGGTTTTGGTCATTTTCGCTGCAACTACCCCAGCCAAGAAGGAACCTTCATGCTCTTTAAATAGAACGGATTCCACGTTTGGAGCGTCTACTTCTGCGTCAATGATCGCGAGTTTTGCATCTTTGTTTTCATCTGCCACTTTTTTCAGGTGGTCTCCCATCAGGAAGCCGATACCCCAAGTCAGATCCCATTTGTCTTTAACAAATTGAGTCAGGTTTGGTACATAATCAGCATCGCTAGTGGATTGAAGATAGTTTATGTTGTCTTTCGGCAGGTTCAGGTCAGTTTGCAGTTTTTGCAGACCTTCCCATGCGCTTTGGTTGAAGGAGTTGTCGTTTACCCCGCCAACGTCGGTTACCATACCGATTTTTACGGTTGGTGCTGCACCACCTGCTGCTCCGCCAGTTGCCCCACCTGCTTGACCTTGTGGTTGTGCTTCTGGTTTGCTACCACACCCAGCCAGAACGAGAGACAGGCTGAGAGCTGTCACAGACAGCACAGAAAGAACTTTCTTCATCTGAGAATACCCCCTGTTTTTAGTCGAATGAAATTGTTGAGTGAGGTCGCCCCCACGGTTACAACCGTCTCCGTACGACGTGAAAGTGAATCTTGTCGGCCCTGAAGTAGTTATGGGAGTAGAGAACAGGCCGCTCGCTTTCGTCGTAATGAATCTGTTTGAGCAAGAGAAGCGGTGTAGACTTGTCACAATGTAGCAGATTGGAAACCTTTTCATTGTAGCCCATAGGTTCAATCTCAGCTACAGCATAAGCGATACGAAGCCCCGTCGCACTCTCGAGCCATTTAAAGATAGACTCTCCTACAGCTGTGTAGCCTTCTGGAACCAGGTGTGCGGGAATGCGGTCAACACAATAGACCACAGGCTCCCCATCAGCCGTACGAATGCGCTCCACAATCAGCACGCCTTCGCCCGGATTCAGTGACAGTTTTTTCCGCTCTTCTTCAGCAGACTCGCCAAAGGATGTTTTCAGGATCATCGTGCCCGCTGCATACCCCTGACGCTCAATCGCATCCGTCACACTAAAGAGTTCCCCAATTCCGCCTGAAAAAACAGGTTTTGCATTGATAAAGGTGCCAACTCCATGCCGACGAATGACAATCTTCTCTTCTTCTAGAAGACGCAGTGCTTCTCGAAGAGTCGCCCTGCTAACGCCTAACTGTTTTGACAGTTCTGCCTCGGAAGGGAGTCGTTCACCTGGGCGCAAGTCCCCTGACTCGATATCTCCCTTGATTTTGTCCATTACCAAGAGACAAAGCGATCGAACATTGCCTTTGATGCTCATTGTCATTCACTCCTGCTGTCCATTAGCCATCCCAACAGGTAGGACGTCAGACCTCTGATTCGTATGGGAAACGATACAACAATTTCCTTCAATCTCGTAAAAATTTTAACCTAGGGGCGTGTATCATGCAAGCCAAATATTTATGAATAAATGTGCAGAAACATAAAGATTTGTGCGACTACACGCCCATTATTCTGAATACGTACCCAAGCCTATTCGCCTATCAAGAGATATTACTTTCGATGGAAGGCCTTGGAAGTCTGACTTCCCGTGGTTTACTGCCTTCATAAGGCCCCACCACACCTTGTGCCTCCATCATGTCAATCAGCCGTGCTGCACGCGTATATCCCACACGCAATCGACGCTGCAGCAGCGATGCGGAGGCAGTCTGCGCTTCCGAGACTATTTGCACAGCCTGGTCGTACAGTTCATCATCAACCACAGGCTGCTGCTCTTCCTGCACGTCACCCGGAATCATTTCCTCGTTATAGCGCACCTCTTGTTGCTCTTTCACGAAGCGAACGACTTCCTCCACTTCCTTATCGGATACGAACGCCCCTTGGACACGTACCGGTTTGGAAGCACCCATCGGCAGTGAGAGCATATCTCCTCTGCCCAACAGCTTTTCTGCTCCCCCCATGTCCAAAATGGTTCGGGAATCCGCCATCGAAGAAACACCAAAAGCAATGCGGGACGGAATGTTCGCCTTGATGACCCCTGTAATCACGTCTACCGAAGGACGCTGTGTAGCAATGATCAGATGTATGCCGGATGCACGCGCCATTTGGGCCAGTCGGCAGATCGCGTCCTCGACTTCTCCCGGTGCGACCATCATCAAGTCGGCCAACTCATCGACGATTACGACAATGTACGGCAGCGGAGCCCCTTCTACCTGCGCATTGTACATCTCAATATTTCGGCTGCCCGTTTTGGCAAACAGATTGTAGCGGCGTTCCATCTCTGCTACTACCTTTTTCAAGGCAACAGAAGCCCGGCGCGGGTCCGTAACTACCGGAGCCAGCAAGTGCGGGATGCCATTGTAGACGTTGAGCTCAACCATTTTGGGGTCAACCATCATGAGCTTGACTTCCTCCGGCTTTGCCTTGAACAAAATGCTTATAATCAACCCGTTGATACATACGGATTTACCACTACCGGTCGCACCAGCTACCAGCAAGTGAGGCATTTTTGTCAGGTCTGCCACGATCGGTTCGCCTGAAATATCTCTTCCCAGCGCCACCGTGAGCTTCCCAGGTGCATCCTGATACTCGGATGACTCGAGCACCTCGCGCAGGGACACGACGGCGACCTCCGAATTCGGCACTTCAATCCCGATCGCTGATTTTCCTGGAATGGGAGCTTCAATCCGAATATCCTTTGCCGCCAATGCCAGTGCCAGGTCGTCCGTCAAGCTGACAATCCGGCTGACTTTTACGCCTACTGCTGGCTGCACTTCATAACGCGTTACGGCCGGTCCCCGATGCACTTCGGAGACAGTCGCACTCACGCCAAAGCTTTTCAAGGTTTGGACGAGCTTGTTCGCATTGGAAGTGTGGTCCACCTCTTTTCCTACCCCGCTTGCCTTGGGACGGGAAAGCATTTGCAGACTTGGCAGCTCATAAGGCACTGCAGGCTGTGACTCGTCTGTGTCCAGTGTGCCAAATATCTCTTCCTCCCCTTCCAGGGAGAAAGTAATTTCCTGCTTTGCTGTTTTCTTGCTCGCTGCGCGACTTGGCTGTGGATCTGCGTCTCCCTCTTCCTCCATCGCGATTCGATCTGTGAAATCCTTAATGACTGGTGCGATCGCTGTGGAGCCATCCTCGGACATTCCTTGAGGCTGCTTGGCTTCTTGTTTGTGAATATCGTGAATGATGGGAACCACGATCGCAGCATCTGTCTCGGCTTCCTGTTTCACCTTTCGTGCCTCTCGCGCTTCCTTCGCTTCTTGCTTGCGCTTGTCACTTTCCTCCTGCAGGAGCTGAACCGAATCCTTTACGGTATCCTTTGCTTTTCCGTACATTTGTGCCATTTTGTCGCGCAGGAACATGAGAATATTCACGTACGACAGGTTGAATAAGAACATAACGCCGACCAAAAACAGAAAAACAATAATCAACCCGGTACCGATCGTTCCTACCAGCCCATTGCTGATCGCAAAGACGATCCCCCCCAGCATCCCTCCGCCAACGCCGGTAGTGGATACCTTCTGATTATGATCCAGCCAGAGCCTGTCCCACGTGATGCGGAGGATGCTCTGCTCTGCAAACTTACCGTCCGCCGTGACTTGCTTGTAGAGAATCATATGATCCCATGTGCAAATTGCCATGGCGATCAGAACGATGCCTAGCACGCGATAGGTCAACCGTGGCGCCTTCCTCGTAAACATCATGTGGAGCGCCATTCCAATCAGAAGAACTGGAATGAGAAAATCCCAAGACCCAGCTATGAAACGGAAGAGGAATGCGAGGATGTTTTTCCCCAGCCATCCGCTTTCCAACAGCCCGATCAAAGATAGGACAATAATGATCAGCCCGAGCAGTTCTATTTTGACGACCGAGGCCAATGCCGCTTGCGACTGCTCCCTTTTTCTTCTACTCAGATGGCACGCCTCCTTTTCCTATATTTCTGATATGTACACCAAATGGTAAAAAGGCAGCCGTCCGCTGTTCGGCTGCTGTTCGTACACATCTAGTATAACACAGGAAATTCATAGAAATACAGGACTTCTTAGGAGTTCCACTCTGGCTGGAATTGAACAGTCTGGCCTGGTGCAAAGCGAGGTTTCAGGTAGTCCTGCGGGTCTGGGCTAATGAGCCTGACGATCTTTCCTTCGAAAGGACCTGTCTGCTCCACCAGCATCGTGGCATGCCCGAATGTTACTTCCTTGAGCTCTTGCTTCTCGACCAGATCCATGTTGGCAAATACCGTTTCGGAAGGCATCACGGAATGCAGGATCATTGCAGCACCTCATCTTTGCCTTTACGTGCGTTTTCCATCAGCTCATTGAGCTTTTTTAATGCGCTGCCAAGCCCACCTACTTCATCAATCAGTCCGTACTTGACTGCATCTGCGCCGATGACATTGGTCCCGATATCACGGGTCAGTTCGCCTGTTCGTGTCATCAATTCGCGGAATTGCTGCTCAGAGATTTTGGAGTGCCGGGCGATGAAGCTGACTACGCGATCTTGCATTTTATCCAGATACTCAAAGGTTTGCGGCACGCTGATCACGAGCCCCGTCAAGCGAATAGGGTGAATCGTCATCGTTGCCGTTTCGGCAATAAATGAGTATGTACCCGCTACTGCGATCGGCACACCGATGCTGTGTCCGCCACCGAGCACCAAGGTTACCACCGGCTTTGAGAGCGAAGACACCATCTCGGCAATCGCCAAGCCCGCCTCCACATCACCGCCTACCGTGTTAAGAATGACAAGCACACCCTCAATCTTGCTGTTTTGTTCGGCTGCGACAAGCTGCGGGATGAGATGCTCATATTTGGTTGTCTTATTTTGTGGTGGTAATTGGATGTGACCTTCTACTTGCCCGATAATACTCATACAATAGATATTGCTTTCCAGCTGTGGGACGTTCGTTTGCCCCAACTGCGTGATGGAGTCAAGCAGTTTTTTCTTAGGATCTTCAGGCCCTGGCGCTTCTGCAGGCGGGGCGGGATTCGGCTCTTGCTCCTCCGCAGGAGATGGCGGCGGAGAACTTTGCATTTTCGTCATGGCACTTGCAAAAGGCGGCCGATTCAAATAATCCGTAAATTGTTGCTTTGACATGAATGATCCTCCCTCACTTTCTTCTGTAGTATGGTTTGGGTGAGGGAAAATAATGCACCTTTGGCAGCAAAATGAAAAAAGCCGAGATCCCCTATACATCGAGGGTTCTCGGCTCCGTGATTCTGTTTTCTTACACTTCCATGATAATGGGCAGGATCATCGGACGACGACGCGTTTGTTCGTACAAATAACGCCCTAATGCTTCCTTGACATTATTTTTAAGTGATGACCACTCATTTACGTTTTCTTCCATGCATTTGACAAGTGTTTGGGTCACTATGCGATTTGCCTCATCCAGCAATTCCTCGGATTCACGAACGTAAACAAATCCGCGTGAAATGATATCAGGACCAGACAAAATCGTGCCATTTTGTTTACTGAGTGTAACGACAACTACCAGAATTCCATCTTGAGAGAGTAGCTTACGGTCTCTGAGTACGATGTTTCCTACATCCCCTACACCCAAACCGTCAATGAGGACATTCCCCGCTTGCACCTTTGGTCCGTAACGAGCTCTGCCGCCAGAGATTTCTACCGTATCGCCGTTGTCCAGCAAGAAAATGTTATCCTCTGGTACACCGACCTGCTCCGCCAAGAGCGAATGGGTCTTCAGCATACGATACTCGCCATGAATAGGGATGAAGTACTTCGGCTTCATCAAGTTGAGCATCAGACGCAGTTCTTCCTGGCTGCCATGACCGGAGACGTGGACGGTTCCGTTTGGTCCATGGCCGCCGTAAATGACTTCGGCACCGATGCGAGATAGTTGATCAATTGTTCTCGCCACATATTTCTCATTCCCAGGAATGGGTGTAGCAGCGATAATGACGGTGTCACCTGGAAGGATGTCAATTTTCCGATGGGCGGATCGGGCCATTCGAGTGAGCGCAGACATGGGCTCTCCTTGGCTTCCAGTTGACAAAATAGCCACTTGTTCAGCATTCAATTTATTAATTTCATCTGTATCAACAATGAGCCCTTCAGGAACGTGCAGATAGCCTAAATCACGGCTGATGTTGATGACATTTTGCATACTTCTACCGACAACCGTCAGTTTTCGATTGAATTGAACAGCTGCATCCACGACTTGCTGAATTCGATGTACGTTGGATGCAAAGGTAGAAATGATAATGCGTCCAGTAGCTTTACTGAATACATCTTTTAACGCGATGCCGACGGAACGTTCCGATCCGGTAAAACCGGGCCGCTCGGCATTCGTACTGTCAGAAAGAAGACAGAGCACACCACGGTCCCCAATCATCGCCATTTTTGCGAGATCGGCTGTCTGATTGTTAACCGGCGTTTGATCAAATTTGAAGTCCCCCGTGTGGACCACATACCCTTCCGGTGTTTCCAAGCAAACCCCGACACAGTCAGGAATGCTGTGATTTACCCGGAAAAAGGTTGCTTTTACCTTGCCGAGAACGATCTCCGATTCACCGTTGATCAAAACGCGCTTGGTGTCATTTAGGATGCCCGCTTCTTTCAATTTTGCATCAATAAGTCCCAGGGTAAGTTTTGTAGCATAGACTGGTACATTCAGGTGCTTCAGTACATAACTGAGGCCACCGATATGGTCTTCGTGTCCGTGCGTTACAATAATCCCCCGAACCTTGTCGCGATGCTCCTCGAGGTAAGAGATATCCGGAATAACCATATCAATTCCCAGCATTTCCTCTTCAGGGAATTTTAAACCGGCATCAATCACTACGATGTCTTCCTCGGTTTGTACCACGTACATGTTCTTCCCAATTTCGCCGACTCCGCCCAGGGCGAAAATGAGAACAGAGTGATTCGACTTTGCCAAAACGTGTAACCTCCTATATTTAGTTGTCATGTCCACTCAATTAAACCGCCCCAAATCACTTGTTATCATTATACCCGAAGTGAAAACATGAACACAAGGAAAAAGAGCCATTCCCGAGGGAACAGCTCTTTTTCTTTGTTCTGCAGATAGGAATGCTGCCATTCCTATCCGGTATAAGTACAGCCAAGACTACACCTGCCATCTTGGCACCACAATGTCTCCAATCACTATTCAAGCAAGGAATGCACAAAAGATTTTTCCTGCTCATTTAACTCAACCAAAGGCAAACGCACTCCGCCGGCCTCGACACCCAGCTTCTCCAGAGCCACCTTCGTCGGTCCGGGGCTCGGGTAGGTAAACAGTCCTTCGAATACGGGCATTAGCCTTCTGTGCAGGCTGGCAGCAGCTGTATGGTCGCCTTCGAGAAATGACTGAATCATTTCCGTCATTTGGCGGCCTACAACATGACTCGCTACACTTACAATCCCCACGCCGCCAATCGAAAGCGTCGGGAGCGTCAAGCTGTCATCCCCACTGTACAGCTCAAAGCCCCCCGGAGCGTGTTCAATGATCTTCGCCATTTGTGACAGGTTGCCAGAGGCTTCCTTGATGCAAACCACATTGGGCAGCTCTGCCAGGCGCAATGTCGTCTCTGCAGCCATGTTCACCGCTGTTCTTCCTGGTACGTTGTACAGCATAACTGGCAGCTCTGATGCTTCCGCTACTGTCTTGAAATGCCCGTATAGCCCTTCCTGTGAGGGTCGGCTATAGTACGGCGCCACAACCATTACCGCGTCGACACCTACTGACTGTACAGCTTGTGTAAACTCGACAGAAGATGCGGTATCGTTACTGCCCGTACCTGCAATGATATGACACTTGCCTTTTGCATAAGAGACTACATGCTTGAACAAATCCAGCTTTTCCGCGCGAGACAAAGTGGGTGACTCGCCTGTAGTTCCGCTGACTACAATCCCTTCAGTGCCTGTTGCCAGAAGATGGTCAATGAGGCGTTCCGTTTTTCCGTAGTCAACTTCCAGTTTTTCGTTAAACGGTGTGACCATGGCGGTTACCAATCGGCCAAAACGTGCCACTGCCTTTCCAACTCCTCTACTCTTTGTCAGTCTTACATATGATGTGCGTGCAGATTGAATTGTTGGTGGAGTGCTCGAACTGCTCTGACCATATCCATTTCGTGTACCAGCACCCAAATCGTCGTATGGGAATCAGCTGATTGCAGAATTTGAATATCTTCATGGGTCAGCGCTTCTACTATTTGTGCCATGACACCAGGGACTCCAGTCATTCCCGCACCGATGACCGATACTTTGGCACAATGCGGCAACAGCTGTGGTTCATAGCCCAAGTCCATGAGCAACCGCGCAGCTTTTTCACCCATTTCATCGTGAACCGTATAGGCAACACCTAAAGGATTCACATTGATGAAATCTACACTGATATTGTTGGTTGCCATGGTTTTAAACACTTGCAGCTGGGTGTCGTAATGACCTTCCCGATTTGCCACCTTCACTTGCGTTATATTGGGTACGTGAGCAATCCCCATGACAAGTCGGTCGTGAACAGTATAACCCATCTTCCCTATTTCGAGCATGGTCGTGACCAATGTCCCGGGGTCGTCCGAAAATGTGGAGCGTACGCGAATCGGCACGTTTGCCTGCATCGCAATCTCCACTGCACGAGGATGGATCACTTTTGCTCCCAGATGAGCCATATTGCAAATTTCGGTATACGTCACCATCGCCAGCGGCTGTGCTTCCTGTACGATGCGCGGATCAGCTGTCATGATTCCTTCCACATCGGTGAAAATATCCACCATTTCCGCCGATAGGGCGACCCCAAGCGCTGTTGCGGTCGTATCACTGCCACCGCGTCCCAGCGTTGTAATCTCCCACTCTTCCGTCCTGCCCTGAAAGCCCGGTACGATGACGACATTTCCTGCCTTCAGTTCCTTGTGGATTCGAGCGGGATCGATTGTCAGGATCTGCGCATTGCTGAAATCATCGCTGGTAATGATGTTCGCTTGACCGCCCGTGAGAATAGTGGCTTTGATGCCACGTGCGTTTAGCATGCTGCACATGACCGTAGCCGAAATGATTTCCCCCGTATGCATCAGCATATCCATTTCCCGACTTGGCAATTGGTTTCCATTATTGCGAACCAATTGCAGAAGTGTATCGGTAGCATAAGGATCACCCTTACGTCCCATCGCCGATACGACAACGACGAGGGCATAGCCCTCATCGATCGCTTTTTCTATATGGTAGATTGCCCGGTTTCGGCAATCCTCCGTCGTCAAGGAAGAACCACCGAACTTTTGGACGAGAATCTTCACTAACCTCTCCCCTATGCTCTTGCTTTGATGAGTTCTTCAGCAATTTGTACTGTATTCCATGCCGCACCTTTGAGAAGGTTGTCAGAAACGATCCACATATGCAGTCCCCGCGGGTGATGGAGATCACGACGCACACGGCCAACAAAGATATCCAGTTTGCCTGTAGCATCGGTAGCAAGCGGATAGCGCTGCTCTTCCGGTACGTCTACGAGAACGACTCCAGGAGCATTCTCAAGCAGAGATTTTACTTCTTCCAGATCGAAATCCTGCTTCAGCTCTACGTAGACAGATTCGCTGTGTCCGTAAACGACCGGAATGCGAACGCATGTGGCCGACACCAATACTGTATCATCACCGAAGATTTTTTTGGTCTCGTTCACCATTTTCATTTCTTCATAAGTAAAACCGTTATCTGTAAATACATCAATTTGCGGAATCGCGTTATACGCAATTTGATGGTGAACAGGCAGTTTACCTACTGGCAGCACGTTGCATTCTGGCTCTTTGCCATCCAAAATGTCACGGCTTTGGGTTTGCAATTCGTTGATAGCGGATTGTCCGGCGCCGGAAACCGCTTGATAAGTAGAAACGATAATACGGTCTATGCCAAAACGATCATACAAGGGTTTCAGAGCAGCAACCATCTGAATCGTGGAGCAATTCGGATTCGCAATGATTCCTTTATTCGCGAGCGCAGCTTCCATGTTTACTTCCGGAACGACCAATGGAACTTCTGGATCCATCCGATAAGCACTGGTGTTGTCGATGACAACAGCTCCGTGGCGCACAGCATGAGGAGCCAATTCCTTACTTACTCCTCCACCTGCACTAAACAAAGCGAAGTCGACCCCAACAAAGCTCTCTGGCGTTGCTTCCTCCAGAACAATTTCTTGTCCCTTGAACGTTACGGTCTTACCGGCGGAACGCCCAGAAGCAAGCAGCTTCAGCTGTTTAATTGGAAAATCGCGCTCTTCTAAAAGTCGAATCATTTGTTGTCCGACTGCGCCAGTTGCGCCTACTACAGCGACATTAAAAGTCAGTTGGTTAGCCATCTCTTACTCTCCTCCTAATCGCGAGAAAACAGGTTGGTTGATTTTTGTTTTTCTGTAGTGTTGGAATTAATAGTTGAATCGTTCGATGAGCAAGGGTTGCAATTGTCGCCCTTCCAAGGAAGCCTCACATGTCTCCAACAGTAAGTCCATGCGAGCGACAAGCGAATTAGGCTTTTTATCCGGAGCATCCTGTCCGAATGGCACAAAATAGATGTTTTTGGCAGCCAACAGCTTGGCAATATTGGCCGCATTTAATCCCAAACCATCGTTTGTTGAAATAGCGATAACCAGTGGGCGTAGATTACGCATAGTCGCTTTTGCTGCCATCAGCACTGCACTGTCTGTAATGGCATTTGCCAAACGACTGGTTGTGCTGCCGGTGCAAGGTGCAATGAGCATCACGTCCAGCAATTTTGAAGGCCCTAACGGTTCCGCCTGGGGAATTGTGGAGATCAGCTCTTCTCCTGTAAGTTCTTTTAGCTGCTGCTGCCAGCTAGCCGATGTGCCAAATCGCGTATCTGTCGTCATGATGGTATTGGAAACAATCGGGATCACACGTGCTCCAGCATCGATGAATCGCTTGATCTGAGGCATGGTTTCCTCAAATGTGCAATGTGATCCTGACAACCCAAATCCGATGGTCTTCCCTTGAAGCTTACTCATGATGATTCCCTCCTGGTTTTCGATTGCTCCGCAATGAGACGAGACAAAGTTTGAGCGAGAATTTGTCCTGCGGTTTTAGGTGCAACGATTCCAGGTAATCCGGGAGCGAGAAGCGCTTTGATGCCTCGTCTTTCGGCGTAGCGAAAATCTGTGCCGCCCGGCTTGGAAGCCAGGTCAAGAATAAACGCCGACTGGGGCATTTGAGCGATCACTTCAGCAGTGAGCAATAATTGCGGGACGGTATTAAAAATAAAATCAGCATTTGTGACCTGTTGCCTAAGTTCGCTTATATGGAAGGGAGTCATTCCCATCTCATAAATGCGTGCCAAGTGTTCCTGACGCCGAGCCCCCACTCTGACGCGTGCTCCCAATGCATGCAGTCCTCGAGCCATGGATATACCGGTTCTGCCTAGTCCCAACACAATTGACTGCGATCCATGAATGGTGATGTCCGTATTTTGAATCGCCATCATCAATGCTCCCTCCACAGTAGGGATGGAGTTGTAGATTGCGACTTCATCACGTTCCAAGAGCTCCACCAGTGGAATCTTCTTGGGATCGAGCAGTCTTCTTAAATAGGGCTTTGCCATTCCCGTGTATACCACGCAGTGCTTAGGTAAGCTCGATACGTGCTCATCTTGCAGCTGCAATTGTTTGGAGCAAAAAATACTTTCCACGAAGCCTTGGTCATCTGTCCCAACGATTGGAAGGATGAGGGCGTCCACGTCTTTCAACACATCGCATGTTAATGGTTTCTTCGTTGCCCCTGTGAAATTGCTTTCCAGGTTGTCGAAGCCAACTAACGTGACGCTAGCATCCAGTTGTATGCAACGCTTGATTACTTCCAACTGGCGAGCGTCTCCGCCGATGAAGGCAACATGTATGCCCGTTAGCATGCTGCGTTCCCCTTTCCACACATTTTACTGCATTAAATGATCGAAACGCAAAGGTTTTTCCATGTGAAAAAGTTGACGAAAAACGATGCGGTCTACCCCCATCCTATTCTCTTCCCCCTGGTTCGGTGACAGGTGGCCTACTTTTGAGAAACTTGTATTTCCTGTTGATTTAATTGAATAATGACCATGTCTGGTCCGATCTTTACGATGGAGCTCCAGGGGATGACAATATCCTCACGCTTCTTCCCGAACCCGAAAAAACTGCCCCCTGGAAGGATAATCGACTGGATTTGTCCACTCTCCGGGTGGATGACGAGATCTGAGTCGCTGATCACCCCCATTTTTTCGCCTGTATCCAGACCAATGATTTCTTTCCCTCCCAAATCGCTGAGCCGCATGCTGCTCACCCCTTTGTCCTGATTACATGTTGATATACGCAAAAAAATCCGGCCTATGCCGGATTTTTCTTGTACAATTTGTTTCTATAGTAGAATGTCGTTTTTTATATTGGAAGGGAATCCCTCCAACGGGCTTACCATTGCCATCGCCAATTTGGAGCGGAAGAGCTGCTGGGCTACAGACAATACCGTTTCGTGCGTTACCGAATCGATTTTTGCCAAAACCTCATCTAAGTTGAGGTGACGTTCCAGGAGCAGTTCATTTTTCCCCAGTCTGCTCATGCGGCTGTTCGTGCTCTCCAAGCTCAGCATGAGGCTTCCTTTTAATTGTTCTTTTCCTTTATTGAGCTCTTTATCGGTAATCCCGTGATCCGCAACATCTCTAAGCACTTGGGAGACGATGTCAAAGACTTGCCCGACCTGCTCTTGAGCCGTACCCGTGTATACAGTAAAAGTCCCTGCTTCTTTATAGGAAGAATGATACGAGTATACGGAGTAAGCTAGACCACGCTCTTCGCGGATTTCCTGGAAGAGGCGGGAGCTCATACTTCCACCCAGTACATTGTTCAGCAGAATCAGCGAATAGGTATCCTTATGCCCTACTTTAAAACCTGGAAGCGAAATGCACATATGTGCCTGCTCTGTCTTTTTCTGCTGGAAGATGACATCGGCTGCGAAATCGGGAGTCGTAAGGGTTGGGAAAGTCGAAGAACGCTGGAATACAGAGAAGCGCTTTTGAATGTCCTCGATCAAGCTGTCCTCAAAATTCCCTGCAACCGTGATCACCGTGTTCGACGGTAGATAACGATGATCCACATATCGTTGCAAATCGTCCCGCTTCAGGCTTCTCAGGACATCCTCTGTACCTAAGATAGTGTAGCCCAGTGGATGATTCCCATAGGAAGCTTTTGCGATCAAATCATGGACAAGGTCGTCTGGCGTATCCTCATACATGCTGATTTCCTCAATCACTACATTTTTTTCTTTCTCCAGCTCTTCTGCATCGAAGACGGAGTGGAAATACATATCAGAGAGCACGTCCAAAGCAATCGGCGCATGCTGATCAAGCACTCGTGCGTAGTAGCAGGTGTACTCTTTAGATGTAAAGGCGTTCACATTGCCCCCAATTTCGTCAAAGGTTTCCGCAATTTCCTTTGCCGAGCGAGTTGCCGTTCCTTTGAAGAACATGTGCTCCAAAAAGTGTGAAATGCCGTTATTTACATCGCTTTCATATTTCGAACCGGTCCCGACCCAGATGCCAAGCGCAACAGAGCGAACTGACGGAATCCTTTCCGTCACGATTCTAAGACCGTTATCACACGTATGACGTTGTATCACACAAATCCTCCTCGGTTGATCATCTCTCTATCCACTTTTCTAGGGGGAAATCTTGTAAACACGTCTAACTATAGCAAACTTCCCTGGTCTCCACAAGAAATGATCACGCTTACTTACTTCTGGAGACGGTTCGCAGAGATCACTTCTGAAACAGTGGTAGGGACCAATCCTTTCTGCTTCGCAATCGTCAATAGCTGATCGAGACTCGCTTCCGAAGCTGCTGTCGGGTGCATGAGCACGAGTACACCATTCCCCATCAACCGGCTGATCTTGCGCACAACCCAGCTTGGCGAAGGCTTTTGCCAATCCACCGTGTCGGCTGTCCACAAAATCGTCTTCATTTGGAACGAGGACTGGGCGATTTGCACAACCCTCTGATCGAATGAACCGGACGGCGGTGCAAAGAGCGTCGGTTTCACCCCAATCGTCTTCTGAATGACTTCTTGCGTTTTGCCGATCTCCTGCTGTATCCGCTGTGTACCTAACGTTTTCATATCTGGGTGCGAATAAGCATGATTCCCTATTTCATGTCCTCTCGCGGCGATCTTTTTCGCCTCCTCCGGGTAACGTTTTACCCAGGAGCCATCTAAAAAGAACGTCGTCTTCACTCCGTGTTTGTCTAACGTATTCAGCATGGAATCGAGGTACTCGTTTCCCCACGCTACGTTGATCATAAACGATATCGCTGGCTTGTTCGGATTTCCCCGGTAAATAGGTAAAACCCCAACCTGTTCGAGTGAAACAGCAGGCGGGACCTCCTTGTACACCAACGAATCAGGACTCACAATACCCGTAGCGGTCATTTTATGAATGGAGGCCTCTACATCTACAATACGTCCGTTGTAGCCTGGAATTGCAGACTTCCAGCTTTTATCGTAAACGGCGTCGATGGGCAGCTCTTCCACTCCGGCTTTCCACTGCTCGATCAAGCTTCGCAGCCGCTCCCTCTCATCCAGCTGCCCATCCGCCGTTATTGCCTTTTGACTCTTCATCACATCTATGTATTGATGGATGGGCTTGTAATTGAGCAGCAGCATAAACAGAACTGCGCAGCTGATTGTAAACACAAACCTCCTCTTCGCTGCCGTCATTGGGGCACGCGCCTCCTCCCGTTCGTACAAGTCTCTCTTTGTCCAATGTATGAATCCGGGGGAGGAGTTAGACGAAAAAAGAAAAAAGCTTCCGTACGCGAATTTCTTCGAGTGACGAAGCCTTTTGCTTGTTGTTTATTCAGCTGTTGCTGGTGCAGAGTCTGCTTGCTGAGCAGCTGCCTGCTCCTTCAATACAGCCTTGCGGGAGAGATTGACACGACCTTGGTCGTCGATCTCCGTTACTTTAACTTGTATCTTATCTCCTACGGCGACTACATCTTCGGTTTTGGCTACTCGCTCTTCTGCCAATTGGGAGATGTGGCACAGTCCTTCTTTCCCTGCAAACAGCTCGACGAATGCACCGTATTTCTCTACGCGCTTGACAGTTCCGAGGTAAGTCTGTCCAACAGCGACTTCACGCACGAGGTCTTCGATGATTTGTTTGGCTCGCAGGTTTGCTTCGTGGTTGATCGAAGCGATGAAGACACGGCCATCTTGCTCAATATCGATTTTGACACCAGTCTCTTCGATAATTTTGTTGATGACACGGCCTTGAGGACCAATAACATCGCGGATTTTTTCCGGATTGATGGTCATCGTCATGATTTTCGGTGCGTATGGAGACAAAGTCTCACGCGGAGCAGAGATCGTGCTCATCATGTGCTTTAAGATGTGCAGTCGTCCGATGCGTGCCTGTTCCAATGCCATTTCCAAAATCTCGCGGTTAATGCCGGAAATCTTGATGTCCATTTGGATCGCGGTAACCCCTGCTTCGGTAC
This sequence comes from Brevibacillus centrosporus, assembly GCF_046622605.1. Taxonomy (NCBI): domain Bacteria; kingdom Bacillati; phylum Bacillota; class Bacilli; order Caryophanales; family Paenibacillaceae; genus Brevibacillus; species Brevibacillus centrosporus. Next base: position 3,512,987 of record NZ_CP176856.1, read on the forward strand.
CTGCCACTTTAAAGTCCATATCACCCAGGTGATCTTCCATGCCTTGGATGTCTGTCAGGATCGAGAACGATTTCTCGTCCTTGCCCATGATCAGTCCCATTGCGATACCTGCTACTGGAGCTTTGATCGGCACCCCTGCATCCATCAAGGCAAGAACGCTTGCGCAAATCGATGCCTGCGATGTGGAACCGTTGGATTCGATAACCTCAGAAACCAATCGGATCGTGTAAGGGAACTCCACCTCGGAAGGAATGATCGGCTCGATCGCACGTTCACCCAATGCTCCGTGACCAATTTCACGGCGACCAGGAGGACGAAGCGGGCGTGCTTCCCCTACGCTGTACGGCGGGAAATTGTAATGGTGCATGAAGCGCTTGGATTCTTCCAGTCCCAGACCATCCAGGATTTGAACATCACCCAGTGCACCCAGAGTAGCCACACTCAATGCTTGGGTTTGACCACGTGTAAACATAGCAGAACCATGTGTACGTGCCAAAATGTCAACTTCACTGGAGAGCGGGCGAATCTCATCGAGAGCTCGTCCATCCGGGCGAACTTTTTCCTCGGTGATCAGGCGGCGGACTTCATCTTTTACGATGTTGCCTAGCACTTCGCCAATCATTTTTTCCTGCTCTTCAAACGTCTCCGGATTCAAAGCAGCAAAATGCTCCTTGGTTTCCGCTTTAATATTATCAATCGCATCGTAGCGAGCTTGCTTTTCTTCAATGCGTACTGCTTCTTTCAAACGCGCTTCGGCAAAGCCGCGCACTGCTTGATCGATTTCAGGATCTACTTCATGCAGGATCACCTGCATTTTTTCCTTGCCGATCTCCGCAATGATCTGGTTTTGGAACTCAATAATTTTCCTGATTTCATCATGACCCGTCATGATCGCTTCCAGCATGACCGATTCTGGAACCTGGTTTGCGCCAGCTTCCACCATGTTGATCGCTTTATGCGTTCCCGCAACGACCAAGTGGATATCGCTCTTTTCCGCTTGAGCTACAGTAGGGTTAATGATGAATTGTCCGTCTACACGGCCTACGATGACACCCGCGATTGGCCCTTCGAAAGGAATTTCAGAAACGCAGAGCGCTGCAGATGTACCAATCATGGCAGCAATCTCAGGCGAGCAATCTTGATCAACAGACAGAACAGTATTTACGATTTGTACGTCATTACGGAAACCTTCTGCGAAAAGTGGACGAACCGGGCGGTCAATCAAACGACTTGCCAGAATCGCCTTTTCACTAGGACGACCTTCTCTTTTAATAAAGCCGCCGGGGATTTTCCCGACTGCGTAGAGACGTTCCTCGTAGTTGACAGTTAGCGGGAAGAAATCAAGAGCTTTTGGTTCCTTCGAGACCGTCACTGCAGACAGGATTGCCGTATCGCCGTACCGAACCAGGACCGAGCCATTTGCCTGTTTGGCCATTTTACCAAATTCCAGGGTCAGCTTACGGCCTGCCAGTTCGAAATCAAATGTACGGAATTGTTGCTCCATGTTACTAGCAGTCCTCCTTCACGACAATGTGCATATCTACACTTTGTTTTCTACCTATATGTATTATTTCCTGCCACACACAAAATTAAATGGTTACGCTTGGCAGTCTTCCTGGATAATAAAAAAACCTCTGTCGAGGCTTATTCATGAGGCGCTTTTGCGCTACAGAATATAAAAGCAATCGGCTTTTACATTCCTACTCGTTAAAAAAAGCTCCTATTGAACGTTTCAGAGAGTGCAGACCCAAACAGCTCTGCACACTCCTACACGTTAGAAAAAGCGGGAAGAACCCGCTTTTTACAAGACGCTAATTAGCGACGCAGACCCAGACGGTCTACTACAGAACGGTAACGTTGAACGTCGGATTCACGCAGGTATGTCAGCAGGTTACGACGTTGACCTACCATTTTCAGAAGACCACGACGGCTGTGGTGATCTTTCTTGTGAGTACGCAAGTGTCCGTTCAGGTTGTTAATGTTTTCGGTCAGGATAGCGATTTGCACTTCCGGCGAACCGGTGTCGTTCTCATGAGTACGGAACTCTTGGATCAGTTGAGTTTTACGTTCTTGAGTCAATGCCATCATGACTCACCTCCTCATTTTTTATACCGTTAGCCGAGTCTGCCGTCGGTGAGCCTCGGTCAGCCAAGCTGCGGTTATCTGTACAACGTTTTGAATTATAGCATACCATTTTGCGAAAAGCAAAGGAGTTTCCTCAATTACGAGAGTACTCTTCTATTTTTTGCTTTGCCATATCCACGTCACGCTGAATTTGCGCGATCAGGGCATCCACACCAGCAAATTTCTGCTCCTCGCGAATGTAAAAAAGAAACTCTACTTCTACATCTTTGCCATATATTTCGCCCGAGAACTCAAAAATGTGTACTTCTAGCGATTTTTCTTTCTTTTCTAGCTCAAAGGTCGGCTTGATCCCGACATTCATCACGCCGTAGTAGCTTTTCGTATCGACCGTAAAACGGACGCCGTAGACACCGTTTTTCCCGATCAGATAAGGGGCAGCTACCTTGACGTTCGCCGTCGGAAAGCCGATCGTACGCCCACGCTTGTCGCCATGAACAACCGTTCCACGCACTTTATAGGGCCGACCCAGCAGCAGATGGACTTGATCCACATCACCATCGTACAGGTACTCTCGAATGATCGTGCTGCTGACCTTCTCACCCAAACGATTTACAGGCCCGACAATATCCAGCCCATAACGACCCTCGCTCATCTCCTGGAGAGTTTGCGCTGTTCCCATCCCGCGATGCCCGAATGTATAGTCAAAACCAACGACGACATGGCGACAATTCAGGGGCAACAGGCACTCTGAAACGAAATCTTCCGGATACACTGCGGCAAAGCCGATATCGAAGCTCATCACGTAGGCGGTGTCCACACCCATTTTTTCGAATTGCTCCAGCTTGTCAGCGAGTGGAGTCAAATAACGGGTATAGCCACTTTGCCCCAAAACCTCGCGCGGATGAGGATCAAATGTCAGAACCGTACTCTGCCAGCCATTTGCTTTTGCTGTATCAATCGCTTTTTGAATGACCCGCCTGTGACCAATATGTACACCATCAAAGTACCCGAGGGCGATGGCGCAAGGCTGTGACTGTAATTCTGTCGACAATGGATATGTCAGGGAGATCGTTTTCACGGTTACACCTCGGAAGGAAAGACTTTTTCTGCTTTGGCAAAGAGGCCTTTTTCCCCACGGCAGACGCGGTGAATCCCGAGCAGCTCGTTCTCTGAAAAGAGGCAAATCAGGCTGCCTTCTTCAACGTTGACACCTGGCAGCGCCGTAACCAACCCATTTCGCACTGCCCGAACGCGCTCCGGCTTGACCTGAAAAGCTGGCATGAACGACATGGCTTGTGGGATCGAGACTAAATGACGGGAAAGGTCTTCCCCGTTTGCAGTCTGCTCCTCCAGTACCTGGAGAGGGATTGCTTCCCCTTCTGTAAACGGGCCGCTTTTTATTCGCCGCAGCAGCTTCATATGGGCAGGATACCCCAGTACGCGCCCGAGGTCAACACATAAGGTACGCATGTAGGTGCCTTTCGAGCAGGTGCAGGTAAACGAAACGTCCACAACACCATCGCCTGCCGAAATATCGTGAAGAGTCAGCTCATAGATGGTCACTTTTCGGGATTGACGCTCAATTACTGTGCCTTCCCTCGCCAAATCATACAGTCGAACCCCGTTGACTTTGACTGCGGAGTACATCGGCGGCACTTGATCGATCTCACCCAGAAAGGATTGAAAGAGCTCTTCTACTCGTTCTTTTGTAATCGAAGCGATATCGACTTCTTTCTGCTCAATGACTTCACCGGAAGCATCTTCTGTGGTCGTAGAGGAGCCAATGCGCATGACCACATCGTAACGTTTGGGAAGCTCCTGCAAATACTCGACAAGCCGCGTAGCCTGCCCCAGGCAGATCGGTAGCACTCCCGTCACATCCGGATCGAGAGTCCCTGTGTGCCCTACTTTCTTGGTTCCGTAAAGTCGGCGGATTCGCGAAACGCAATCATGCGAGGTCATTCCGGCCGGCTTGTCCACCACAAGCACACCGTTTACGTTACTCATTGCTGTTCACTCCTAATGCTTCTCCCAATGCAAGCCATACTTTTCCTTTTGCGTCCTGCAAGGAGCCCCGAATCGTGCATCCTGCTGCTTTGGCATGACCGCCGCCGCCCAGCTGCTTGGCGATCGCCGATACATCCACGCGATCACGTGCACGCAGACTCACTTTCACGGCGCCTACCTCAGACTCTACAAAGGAGACGCCTACTTCTACGCCTTCGATGTTCCGGCAGTAGTTGACCAGCCCTCCTGTGTCGTCACGACTAGCCCCCGCCTGTGCGAAGTCTTCAAAATGCACCGTAATGGAAGCCACCAGGTTTTCGTGAGACATTTCCAGCGATTGCAGAGCAAGTCTCAACATTTTTACGTGAGCCAGCGTGATTTCTTCCAAGCAGCGCTCCGCGACCTCACCCGGCTTGACTCCGTAACGCAGCAGCTGCGACGCAATTTCCATTACATGAGGAGACGTATTGGAATAGCGAAAGCCACCCGTATCCGTCAAAAGACCCGTGTAAATGCACAGAGCCAGTTCTTCATTGAAGCTGACACCTGCTGCCACAGCCACATCATACAAAATTTCTGCAGTAGCTGCCGCATCCGTACGAATCAGGTTAATGCTGCCAAAGCCATCATTCGTCGGGTGGTGATCGATATTGAGCAAGGCAGCTTCCGAACCAAATAAAGACCGTACATCGCCCATCCGAGACTCATCAGCACAGTCTACGGCGATCACGGCCTCAAATGTTTCATCCAGTGGCTGCGTCGAAAGGTTTCGCAGCTGTTCAAAACGCGGTAAAAAGTTAAACTTCACCGGTGTTTCCCCTTCGTTTACAACCACGTATTCTTTACCTAACTGCTCGAGAATCATGACAACTCCAAGTGCAGAGCCTGTCGCGTCCCCGTCTGGATTGACGTGAGAAAGAACCAGGAAGCGGTCATGCGATTGCATGAATCGTGCCGCTTCCTCCACAGTATTAAGATTTGGCTTCATCCTGTTTTCCCTCTTCAGTGGAGATTTCCCGCAGGATTGATTCTATTTTACTGCCGTAGTCAATTGACTCGTCCAGTTTAAATGTAAAATCAGGAATGTGGCGCAGCTTCACGCGCTTGCCGATTTCGGTTCGCAGGTAGCCTTTTGCTTTTTGCAATCCGGCCAAAGATGCTTTGCGCTGCTCTTCACTTCCAAAGATGCTGACATATACCTTCGCCAACTGCAGGTCGCTGCTCACTTCTACATCTGTAACGGTAACAAAGCCGATGCGCGGATCTTTGAGGCCTCGCTGCAAAAGCATGCTCAGCTCTTTCTTGATCTCTTCCCCTACTCGGCTCATCCGTGTCTTGTTCATGTTCTTCACCTCCGCTGGCTGTACTAATCGTAGTATTCCGTATCCGCTTGAATCAACTCCACATCAGGATGGTTTTCCACGAAGCGGATCACGGTCTGAACCTCTTTTTGCAAAAAGGACATCTCATTAGCAACGGCAGCGATACCCAAAATGGTACGCTGCCACTGCTCGGGGTAAGCCATCTCAGATGCGGAGACATTGAAGCGGTTCCGCATCTTTCCAATCAAGCTCTTGACGATGGCCCTTTTCTCTTTCAAATTTTGACAAGCGGGCAGAAACAGTTCGATCTGCACACTCGCAATCATTATTGTTTCACTTCCACCATCACGAAGGCTTCGACGACGTCGCCCACTTTGAGATCCTGGAAGCGCTCCAGTGTCAGACCGCACTCGTAACCTGCGGCAACATCCTTCGCATCATCCTTGAAGCGTTTCAGTGTATCCAGCTTGCCTTCGTAAATCACGATGCCTTCACGGATCAGGCGAGCACCTGCATCGCGGCTCAGCTTGCCTTCTGTAACGTAGCAACCAGCGATGTTACCGACTTTGGATACTTTGAATACTTCGCGAATCTCAGCTTGACCGATGATGTTCTCTTTGTAAACAGGATCCAGCATCCCTTTCAGAGCTTGCTCGATCTCTTCGATTACGGTATAGATGACACGGTGCAAGCGAATGTCGATCTTCTCTTGTTCGGCCATGTTGCGCGCATTTGGCTCAGGACGAACGTTGAAGCCGATGATGATCGCGTTGGATGCATTTGCCAAGGTCACGTCGGACTCGGTAATGGCACCTGCACCTGTGTGAATGATTTTCACACGCGTACCGTTTACATCGATCTTTTCCAAAGCACCACGGAGAGCCTCAACAGAACCTTGTACGTCTGCTTTCACAATCAGGTTCAGCTCTTTGATGTCGCCTTCCTGAATTTGTTGGAACAGGTCGTCCAGAGATACGCGTGCACTTTCACGACGCTCGGATTCACGCTGCTTCGATGCACGAGCTTCCCCGATTGCACGAGCTTTTTTCTCGTCTTCGAAGACGCGGAATTGATCTCCTGCTTGAGGAACATCGTTCAAACCAGTGATTTCTACTGGAGTAGATGGGCCTGCTTCTTTCAGACGACGACCTTTGTCGTTCACCATGGCACGTACACGGCCATACGCAGAACCTACTACGATTGGATCCCCTACACGCAGCGTCCCTTGTTGAACCAGGATGGTCGCAACTGGTCCGCGGCCTTTATCCAGCTCAGCTTCCACAACCGTACCGCGGGCACGTTTGTCTGGATTCGCTTTGAGCTCTTGTACTTCGGATACCAGCAGGATGTACTCCAGCAGTTCCTCGATACCTGTACGCTGTTTCGCAGACAATGGGGAGAAGATCGTGTCGCCGCCCCATTCCTCGGCAACCAGTTCGTACTCCGTCAGCTCTTGCTTGATGCGATCGATGTTCGCCTCTGGTTTATCCACTTTATTCACAGCAACGATGATCGGTACATTCGCTGCTTTCGCGTGGCTGATCGCCTCGATGGTTTGTGGCATCACACCGTCGTCAGCTGCCACTACGAGAATCGTAATATCTGTAATTTGGGCACCGCGAGCACGCATGGTAGTAAAGGCTGCGTGACCAGGAGTGTCCAAGAATGTGATTTTCTTCCCTTTGATCTCAACCTGGTAAGCACCAATATGCTGGGTAATACCGCCAGCTTCACCGGCTACTACGTTTGTAGAGCGGATCGCATCCAGCAACGTTGTTTTCCCGTGGTCAACGTGACCCATGATCGTAACAACTGGCGGGCGCTCCATCAAGGTTTCAGGAGCATCTACTTCTTCCAGTGTTTCGAAGTTGGTCTCGTCGATGATGATTTTTTCTTCCACTTCTATGTTGTACTCAGCGCAAATGAGCTCGATGGCATCTTTCTCCAGGTATTGGTTAATCGTAGCCATGATACCCAAATTAAACAACTTTTTGATGATTTCCGCAGGTTCCTTGCGCAGTTTTAGCGCCAGCTCGTTCACTGTCAAAGAATCTGTGAACGTGATTTTTGTTGGTGGTTCCAGCACTGGACGCTGTTGTTTTTGTGGTGCACGGTGGTTGTTGCCTCTGCGGTTGTTCTGGTTACGATTGTTTCCTCCGCGGAAAGGCTGATTCTTCTTGTTGTCTTCAAACGTTTTTTGCGTTTGTGGACCTTTTTTGATCTTCTCGCGTTTTTCAATACCTACGTTGGTTGGGAGTTTCACTTTATCTTCAAAGTCTTCTCCGGCGCGAGCTTCAGGCTGTGCATTTGCAGTATTTGCACCTGCATTTGCAGCCTGATTTTGTGGACGTTGCTGATTTTGTTGCGGTCTTGGCGGTCGTTGCTGTTGATTTTGCGGCTGTGGTTTACGGTCATTCGGCTTTGCGGGTTGACTTCTCATATTGTTTGGTCTTCTCTCCTGATTCTTCCCCTGATTTTTTCCATTTTGAGGACTCTGCTGATCGGGCCTGTTTCCAGCTGGACGATTGTTGCCCAGGCTGTTACCACCGCGATCACGGTCGGCCGGGCGTTCAGCTTGTGCTTGCTGCCCTGGCTGCGACTGGGGACGGGATTGTCCTCTGGCTTCATTCTGGCGACGTTGATCGTCTGCTTGTTTCGGTCTTGCCTCACTTGGCGCGGAGCGTTGTTGTTCTGGCTTGGAACCGCCAGCACGCAGCTTTGCCATGTGATCCTCGATCTTTTTGATCGTGCCTTCTTCCATGATACTCATATGATTTGCAACTTCTATATTCAAGCGCTTTAGCAAATTGAGGATTTCCTTACTGCTCATGTTGTGTTGTTTGGCATATTCATACACACGTGTCTTCAAATGGACTTCACCCTTTCCTAAGTTAGGTGAGCAGACGCTGAATGCTTTCAGCCAACTTCCCATCAGTTACCGCCACTGTGACCCGTCCATCTTTCCCAATGGCACGGCCCAGCTCATGTCGGTCCCCAGTGGTAACACACGAAACACCGTAATAGGAACATTTATCTCTCATTTTTTTGGCAGTATTGTCAGATGCATCAGCCGCGAGCAATACCAGATGGGCCTGACCGCTGCGTATGGCAGCTAGTACCTGCTCCTCACCAGTAATTACTTTTCTTGCTCGCATGGCAAGTCCGAGCAATTGCGCAGCTTTGGGAATCATTGCCCAATCATCTCCAGCCATTTTTCACGAAATGCATCGTATTTCTCCTGAGTAATGGACATATTCAGTGCACGCTCCAGCACTTTTTTCCATTTCCCCGAGGCGAACGCATCTGGTTTCAGACAGCTATCCTGACGGCAGACATAAGTCCCGCGTCCAGCGGCCTTTCCAGTCAGATCAATCACGATCTCCTCTTCAGGCGTCCGAACCACTCGGATCAATTCCTTCTTCGGAAACATTCCTTGGCAAACGATGCACTTGCGTAAAGGGATTTTTTTTTGCTTCATGATTATTCGATGTCCGCCCCTTCATCGCCCTCTAATGCTTTTGGATAAGCGATGCCTTCTTGGTCTGCCTGGGACTCACTCTTGATATCGATTTTCCATCCAGTGAGCTTGGCTGCCAGACGTGCATTTTGACCGCGCTTGCCAATCGCCAAGGACAATTGGTAATCAGGTACAATGACACGGGTCACTTTCTCAGCCGCGTTCACTTCTACGTGGAGAACTTTTGCAGGGCTAAGTGCGTTTGCCACATATTCAGCCGGATCCTCGGACCAACGAACGATGTCGATCTTCTCACCTTTAAGCTCGGTTACGATCGTCTGTACGCGCATACCTTTTGGGCCTACGCACGCTCCGACTGGGTCAACGTCTGCATTGATGGAATGGACGGCAATCTTGGAACGGTCTCCCGCTTCACGAGCGACAGATTTAATCTCCACGACACCATCGTAAATTTCAGGAACCTCGAGCTCAAACAGTCGCTTCAGCAAACCCGGATGTGTACGAGAAACGACGATTTGCGGTCCCTTGGTTGTTTTTTCTACCTTGATGATATATGCCTTCACGCGGTCTTGTGACTTGAACTCTTCGGATGGCATTTTTTCCGTGATCGGCATAACCGCTTCCGCTTTACCCAGATCGATATAGTAATTGCGTGCATCCATACGCTGAACAACACCTGTTACGATATCGTCTTCGCGCTCGATAAACTCGCTATAAATCAATCCGCGCTCTGCTTCGCGAATGCGCTGTGTCACGACTTGCTTTGCCGTTTGAGCAGCAATTCGCCCGAAATCACGAGGAGTTACTTCAATTTCAACAATATCCTCAAGACGGAAATTCGGATCTATTTCTTGTGCTGCTTCCTGAGAAATCTCGAGGCGTGGATCCAGTACCTCTTCCACTACATTTTTCCGCGCATACACGCGCACGGTTCCCGAATGACGATTTACATCCACCCGTACGTTTTGGGCTGAATTAAAATTTCTTTTGTATCCAGAGATCAGTGCTGCTTCGATTGCCTCAATCAGTACGTCTTTGGTGATGCCTTTCTCTCTTTCAATGGCTTCTAGAGCCTCGATAAAATCGCCGTTCATGACTTTCGTTGCCTCCTCCTTTACTTACCACCGGCCAGACTATTAAAAGACGATTGCCATACGGGCCGTGTCAATCTGCTCCTGTGTAATCACGTACGTCTTTTTCGCTTCCTTAACTGTCAACTTACCGTCCTCAAAGGATATGAGTTCGCCCTCGAACACGCTTGCTCCTTCTATTGGCTCTTTTGTTGTGATGTGAACGTGTCGACCGACAGCCTTCTCGAAATCTTTGTCTTTTCGGAGCGGGCGTTCTGCACCAGGCGAAGAAACTTCCAAGAAATATGCAGTAGGGATCGGATCCACTTCATCTAATATTTGGCTAAGCTTCTCGCTGACAAGGGCGCAGTCATCGATGTCGATGTTGCCAGTTTCATTGTCGATAAACACGCGCAGAAACCAGTTGCTGCCTTCCTTCTTGTACTCAATATCAACTAGTTCCAGACCCAATTCGTCAACAATGGGCGTGACCAGTTCGGTGACGATGTCCGTTACCTTGCTCAAGCAAGTACCTCCTTCTCGTATGAACCCTGAGGTGTAACCAGAAAGAAAGAGTGGGTTTCCCCACTCTCGATCTGTCATGCGTATAAAACCAGTATTTCCAAAAAAATTATAGCATAAGCGCCCTTCCCTGACAACCTTTGGATGAGGGCACCCCTCTTGACACCTGATTAGAACAAGGATAGCTGGTTAGATTCAGGCAAGCCTTTGAGAGCTCCTTGCTCCTCCAAATACTCCAAAATAGTCTTGGAGATCTTGGAACGAGACAGCAAATCCTCCTTGGAGAGGAACTCTCCTTGCTGCCGTGCTTCCACGATACTGAGCGCAGCGTTGGTACCCAGACCTGGCAACGCATTAAACGGAGCAATGAGCGAATCTCCGTCGATCAGGAAGCGTGTCGCGTCAGAGGCGTACAGATCCACATTGGCAAAACGGAAGCCGCGCTCGACCATCTCCAGGGCCATCTCCAATACGGTCAGCAGCGCCTTCTCTTTCGGCTGAGCGTCGTGTCCTTTGCCCTCGATCTCTTCGATCTTCTGGCGAATAGCCGCAGAGCCTTTAACCATCAACGGGATATCGAAGTCATCCGCCCGTACCGTGAAGTAGGTCGCGTAAAACTCCAGCGGGCGATGCACCTTAAAGTACGCGATCCGTACCGCCATCATGACGTAGGCAGTCGCGTGGGCTTTCGGGAACATGTATTTAATCCGTTGGCAAGACTGGATGTACCATTCAGGAACGTTGTTATTGCGCATCTCTTCCTGATCTTCCTCCGGCACGCCTTTTCCTTTCCGCACCGACTCCATGATCTTGAAGGCACGGGAAGGCTCCAGACCTTTGTAGATCAAATATACCATGATGTCGTCACGACAACCAATTACATCAGGAAGCTTACATGTTCCATTGCGAATCAAATCCTGTGCATTGTTCAGCCAAACGTCCGTTCCGTGTGACAGTCCCGAAATCTGAACCAGCTCGGCGAACGTGGTCGGCTTCGTATCCTCAAGCATCTGACGTACGAATTTGGTACCGAACTCTGGAATTCCCAAAGTCCCCATATTCGTACCGATTTGCTCAGGTGCCACACCCAATGCTTCCGTGGAGCTAAAGATCGACATCGTCTTCTTGTCATCGAGCGGGATCGTTTTTGGATCCATGCCCGTCAAGTCTTGCAGCATTCGGATGACTGTCGGATCGTCGTGTCCCAGAATATCGAGTTTGAGCAAGTTGTCATGAATGGAGTGGAAGTCGAAATGCGTCGTGCGCCATTCCGATTCATTGTCATCAGCCGGAAACTGGATCGGACAGAAATCTTCAATTTCCATGTAGTCAGGCACTACAATGATCCCGCCCGGGTGCTGACCTGTCGTTCTTTTTACACCTGTGCAGCCGTTCACGATCCTTGAGACCTCTGCATTTCGCAGTGTCATCTTGCGCTCATCGGCGTACTTTCGCACATAGCCGTAAGCTGTCTTCTCTGCGACCGTACCAATCGTTCCTGCACGATAGACATAATCGGCTCCGAAAAGCTCCTGCGTGTACTTATGCGCTCGCGGCTGGTAGTCACCAGAGAAGTTCAAGTCAATATCCGGTACCTTGTCTCCTTTAAAGCCCAGGAACGTTTCGAACGGGATGTCCTGCCCATCTTTTTCGTAGCTTGTGCTACAAGACGGACATTCTTTGTCTGGCAAGTCGAATCCGGAAGCAATCGATCCATCCGTGATAAATTCACTATGCTTGCAGTTCGGACAACGATAATGCGGTGGCAGTGGATTTACCTCGGTAATGTCGGACATGGTCGCGACAAAGGAGGAACCTACCGATCCCCGTGAACCTACCAGATAGCCGTCTCGCAACGACTTTGTCACCAAGCGCTGGGAAATCAAATAGATAACGCCGAACCCGTGCTTGATGATACTAGTTAACTCTTTTTCCAGTCGATGTTCTACCAACTCAGGCAGCGGATCGCCATAGAGCCTTTTTGCTTTGTCATAGCACATTTGCCGCAGCTCATCATCGGCTCCCTCGATGACGGGTGTGTAGAGCTTGTCTGGAATCGGACTTACATCCTCGATCATATCTGCGATCGCATTCGTATTTTTTATAACGACTTCGTGTGCAGTCTCTTCCCCGAGGAAAGAGAACGCCTCCAGCATCTCATCTGTCGTATACAAATATAGTGGTGGCTGGTTTCCAGCAGTTGGGTCCCCTTTGGAAAGCAAAAAGACATCTCGGAAGATTTCATCCTGCGGGTTGAGGAAATGCACGTCCCCCGTAGCGACTACGAGCTTGCCGAGCTCCTTTCCCATCTGAACGATGTTTCGGTGGTACCCTTTCATCGTCTCGAGGCTTGGGATTTCCTCGTTGCGCAGCAATGGCGAGTAATGGGCGATCGGCTGCAGCTCCAGGTAATCGTAGAACGAAGCTACTTCCTTCAGCTCCTCCGGCGATTTCCCGCGCAAAATGGCCTGCATCAGCTCGCCGTCCTTGCACGCCGTACCGATCAGTAGACCGTCCCTATACTTCGTCAGCTGACTGCGCTGGATCCGTGGCCATCTATAGAAGGTCTCGACGTGAGAGCGACTCACCAGCTTGTAGAGGTTTTTCAATCCCTCTTTGTTTTTCACGAGGATCGTCGCATGGAATGGACGACCGCTTTTATAGTCCGCTTCTGCATTGCTCTGTTCATTCAACTGCGCCAACGTCTTGATCTGCGCTTCCTTGATGTCTTTGAGCATCTGCTGGAAGACATGCGCCAGCGCAACTGTATCATCCAACGCGCGGTGAGCATTGATCAGCTCTACATTAAATTTTTTTGCGAGACTGCCCAACCGATAGTTGCGCATACCTTTGTACATCATCCGCGCGAGAGGCAGCGTATCCAGGAACGGATTGTTCCACGGCTCCATTCCAATCCGCTTGGCGCACGCATTGATGAACGCTTTATCAAATTCGGCATTGTGTGCAACGAGAATTGCATCTCCCGTGAATTCCTTAAACTGGCGAAGCACGACATCCAAGGTGTCCTTGCCGCGCAGCATCTCATTAGTAATCCCCGTGATCTCGGTTGTTTTCGGTCCAATCTCCAGCTGCGGGTCGATCAGCTCCGTCCACTCTGCGACAATCTCGCTCCCTTTCATCTTCACCGCAGCGATTTCGATAATGGTATGCTCAGCTGCGTTCAAGCCGGTCGTCTCCGTGTCAAAGACGACGTATTCCGTATTCTCATCAATCGGAATGTTGTTATCTGCCGTCAAATTGTAGACGATATCAATCCCGTCCTCGATGACGTAAGCTTCCATCCCCAAAATGCACTTGATGTTATTTTTCTTTGCCACTGAATAAGCCTCCGGAAATGCCTGTACGACTCCGTGGTCAGTAATGGCAATCGCCGGGTGTCCCCATTTCGCCGCTGTAGAAACGAGCGATTTTACGGACGCTACCGCATCCAGAGCACTCATAGGTGTATGGCAATGCAGCTCAACACGTTTTTCTTCTGCCGTATCTCGGCGTACGACTTGCTCGATCTGATTGAGATCGTTCGCATTCATCACCAGATCGCGAATGAACGTATCATGCTGTACGCTTCCTCGCACCCTGACCCACATACCATCCTTCAGAGCCTCCAGCATCTTGACGTCTTCCTTATCGCGGGAAAACATTTTGACGGTAAGCGAATCTGTGTAGTCAGAGATGTTAAAGGTAAGCAAATGGCGACCGCTTCGCAGCTCTTTTACTTCCACGTTGAACACGGCACCTTGGATGACTATCCGGCGCTCCTCATCCTGGATCTCACAGATCGGAATAGGGGCATCCTTAATTTCATACCCCATCATCAGAGTCGTAATGGCCTCTGTCTTATCAGCAGACTTGGCCTCCTGCGCAGCGGCAGTCATGACGACCTCGACCAGCGCTCTCTCTTCCTCGCTGCGCTGTTCAACGAAAGCCTTGTACGCTTCATCACTCTCTTCCTGATGGAACGTAAAACGCGGAGAAGTGTCGGTCGTCTTCTGAAAAACGGCGAGCAGTTCGCTGTCCGCTTTTTTTCTTTTGGCCACTTCTACCGTCATATCGGTAGGCAAGTAGATTTTTACTTCTTGCTGCGCGACCTCTTTTTTCGCTGTACGCATCGTGACAGCCAGTGAATTCAAGGCCGGCTCGACACGTGCAAGCACAACATCCCAGTACTCATTTACGATTTGCTCCAAAGGTGGTTTCTGCCCATATCGAAAACTGGCATCTACTTTCGCCAGATGGGAAAAGGTCTGCGTCAGCCTCTGTGTGAACGCATGAAAGACCTCCGCAGGCAGCATCCTGGGAAGCGTAAAACGAAATACCCACTCACGATTTTGCTTGTACAGCTCCAGCTTATCAATCTGTCCGTCCTGAAAAAAACGTTCCACCCATTCTGCGGGAAGCTCCATTTGCTTCACCAGCAGGGCGAACCGTTGCTTTTGCTCTTGTGTACGGTCCACGGCTTTCCCACCCCCTAAAACAAGAAAAAGAGGCACTCCCGTTGCATCAGGGGAGTACCCCGTAAATTTCGACAAAATCCCTCTTTATTCCTGCTGTCAATTACACTCCGAACAGTTCGGCTCCCGTGCGGTCAACACGGGCCAGCAAAGCTTTGACTTCGCTCGCGATTTCGTCCAGCTTGACATGAACGGTCTCTCCGGTTTTCCGTACGCGAATTTCTACAGTGCCTTCCTCTGCAGCCTTGTCGGAAACCGTAATGCGCAGCGGCAATCCGATCAGGTCAGCATCCTTGAACTTCACACCTGCGCGCTCAGGGCGGTCGTCAAACAATACTTCCACGCCTGCTTTGCGCAATGCTTCTGTGATTTGTTCACTGGTCTGACGTTGCTCTTCTACTTTAACATTGACCGGAATGACATGCACGTGGAAAGGTGCTACAGCTACTGGCCAAATGATCCCATTTTCATCGTTGTTTTGCTCGATGACTGCTGCAATCGTACGGGATACCCCGATGCCGTAGCAGCCCATGATCATTGGCTGGCTTCTTCCATTTTCATCGAGGAAGGTAGCCCCCAGCGCTGTCGAGTATTTCGTTCCGAGCTTAAAGACATGGCCGACTTCTACACCGCGGGCAAACTTGATCGCTCCGCCAGTACGTGGGCAAACGTCTTCTTCCGTAATATTGCGAAGGTCAGCATAGCGGGATACCATGTAATCACGACCTGGTTGAACATGTTGAATATGGTAATCTGTTTCGTTAGCCCCTACTACACCATCGAAAACGTCTTGAACGTTGTTGTCCGCGATGATTTCCACTTTTTCGCTGTCAAGGCCAACGGGTCCAACAAAGCCTGCTGGAGCACCTGTTACGGACAAGATATCCGCTTCTGTCGCCAATCCAACGATGGTTGCATCGTACAGATTTTTCAGCTTTACTTCGTTGAGCTCGTGATCTCCACGAACGAGTACCATGACCAGTTTGTCGTCTACCCGATAGAGCAGGCTTTTGACAATTTGCTTCGCTTCGATCTGAAGCGCTTTTGTCAATTGCTCGATCGTTTTGACACCAGGGGTATGCAGTTTTTCAGGCGCCGAAGTTTCAGTCGCAGGCTTCGCTGCTGGCTGGTAAACGACTTCTGCTTTCTCCAGGTTCGCGGCAAAATCGCCTTCTTCGGAGTAAGCAATAGTGTCTTCACCGATATCACACAGAGCCATGAATTCATACGTACCTTTACCGCCGATGGCACCAGCATCTGCTTCAACAGCGCGGAAGTTTAACCCAACGCGAGTGAAGATGTTGGTATAGGCATCGTACATCGCTCGGAAGTTGCGATCCAAGCCTTCCTGAGTCGTATCAAAGGAATACGCATCCTTCATGATAAACTCACGGCAGCGGATCAACCCGAAGCGAGGGCGAACCTCATCACGGAACTTGGTTTGGATCTGGTAAAGGTTGATTGGCAGCTTTTTGTACGAGTTGATTTCATCACGCACAAGGCTGGTGATGACTTCCTCGTGGGTCGGCCCCAACGCAAAGGAACGGTCATGACGATCGCGCAGACGAACCAGCTCTGGTCCATACACATCCCAACGACCGGTTTGATGCCACAGCTCTGCTGGCTGCATAGCTGGCATTAAAAGCTCCTGACCGCCAGCGTTGTTCATCTCTTCACGCACGATGGCTTGGATTTTGTGCAGGGTGCGGAGTGCGAGCGGCAGGTAGGTATAAATACCGGATGCCAGCTGGCGGGCCATACCGGCACGGAGCAGCAGCTTGTGGCTGGCAATCTCCGCATCAGCAGGCACTTCCCGCAGGGTAGGAATCAACATTTGGCTTTGCTTCAACACGTGCGTGTCCTCCTTAATGCTTATAAAAACCCTCTACCGCGGCCTGTGACCATCAGTAGCGGAAAGTTTCACTTCGCTCATACTCGTGTAGATTAGAAGCGATCTACTTACCCTACATGTGTAGGCTTTTGTTCGCCGACCATTTCGTTGATTTCTTTCATCAACTCTTCAAACAGTTCGGTTTCTTTCACTTTCCGAACAATTTCGCCATTGCGGAAGATCAATCCTTCTCCATTACCACCCGCAACGCCTACATCAGCCTCGCGTGCTTCACCTGGCCCGTTTACGGCGCAGCCCATCACAGCTACTTTCAAAGGAACCTTCAAGGTAGAAATCGCATCCTCTACTTTGGTAGCCAGCCCGATCAGGTCAATCGCGCAGCGTCCGCAGGAAGGGCAAGCAATGACTACGGGATCGTTGTTCACGATGTCCAAGCTGCGCAGGATTTGTTTGGCCACTTTGATTTCTTCTACAGGGTCAGCCGTCAAGGATACACGGATCGTATCGCCAATTCCCATCGACAGGACGGTACCAATACCCACAGCCGATTTGATACTGCCAGAGAATTGCGTTCCCGCCTCAGTAACACCGACATGCAATGGGTAGTTGCGTTTTTGTGCCATCAGGGAATACGTTTGGATCATTGTTGGGACATCGGAAGACTTCAGCGAAATGACGATGTTGTCGTAGTTCAAGTCTTCGAGAATTTCCACGTGGTCCATCGCGCTCTCTACAATCGCTTCAGGCGAAGGATAGCCGTATTTTTCAAGCAGTCGCTTTTCTACAGAACCCGAGTTGACACCAATTCGGATCGGTACATTGCGCTCGCGGCATGCTTCCACTACTCTTTTCGTCTTTTCCTTGGAACCGATGTTCCCCGGGTTGATCCGGATCTTGTCGATTCCGCTCTCAAGTGCAATCAGTGCGAGCTTATGGTCAAAGTGAATATCCGCAACGAGCGGCAGCGGAGACCGCTCCTTGATCTTTTTAATCGCACGTGCAGCGTCCTCGTTAATGACGGCCAGACGAACGATCTGGCACCCTACATCGTGCAATCTCTGGATCTCGGCCAACGTTTTCTCCACATCCCGCGTATCCGCAGTGGTCATGGATTGAATGACTACGCTCTTCTGACCCCCGATTTGTACGCCTCCGACAAATACCGGTTTCGTCTCCTCGCGCTTGTACATTTTGCACCATCCTTCATTTTGTCTGTATTCGTTCTAGTAAGTGAGTACGTTATTGAAAGAAAAACCGTTGCAGGTCATTCCATGTTACCACCAAAATCAAGAGCATCAAGAACGCAAATCCAAGGAAGTGTACCATCCCTTCCTTATGCGGATCGATCGGACGGCCACGCAGAGCTTCCACAGCCAGGAACGCCAGACGTCCACCATCCAATGCAGGAAGCGGGAGCAGGTTGAACAATCCCAGGTTGATGCTGAGGACAGCCGCCCATTTCATCAAAATCGCGATTCCTTGCTGCGCAAACTCACCCGTCATCTTAAAGATGCCGACAGGTCCACTCAAATCATTAATTCCTACCGAACCCGTAAAGAGCATTCCCAGGCTTTTCAGGATCATCATCGTAAAGTCATAGGTAGATGAAGCTCCGTACTTCAAGACTTCCCCTGGAGCGTATGTCAACGAGTTTGTCACCATGATTTTCCCAACGTTATTCTCATCTTTCCCTACCTTCACCGGAACTGTATGGCGCTGGCCACTACGCTCGTATTCGAAGGTCAATTCCTTCCCGGGAGATTGACTGACGATCTCCACGATCTCTTTCCAGGAAGCAACTGGCTTTCCTTCAATAGAGATCACTTTGTCGCCTTGAAGCAAACCAGCTTGGGCAGCAGGACCGCCCGCTCTCACTTCGCCGAGATAAGGAACGTCTTTCGGAACTCCGTAAATCAGTCCAATGGCGACAAATAACAGAAAGGCCAGAATAAAGTTGGCAGCTGGACCTGCGAAAATGGCCCAAAAGCGCTGAGATACCGTCTTTCCTTTAAACTGTCTATTCAGTGGGGCAATCTGAACCTCTTGTCCATCCTTCACCAGTTGAGCTTGTGGATGCACGGAAAACGTACGCTGCTCCCCGCCGATATCAAGCGTCAGGTTCAATGCATGTTCCAGATCAAAGCTTACTACTGTACCGGAAATCGCTCGTGCTGAGCCGGTGCCTGGCCCATCCAAGAGGATATGTGTTACCTTTCCCACCGCATCTCGCTCCACACCGATTTCCATATGCGGTTTCAACATATCCATCTCAGGGTCTTCACCTGCCATACGGACGAGTCCACCGATTGGCAAAAGGCGAAGCGTGTATTCCGTTTCTCCCCGCTTAACACGGAAAATTTTGGGTCCCATGCCGAGTGCAAATTCACGGCAAAGTATTCCCGCTCTTTTTGCGAGCAGGAAATGTCCAAGTTCATGCACAAAGACGAGTACCCCAAAAACGATTACTATCGCGAGAATTGATCCAACGGAATCCAGATTGGGAAGAGGCAATTGAACAGCCACCTTTCATTCAGTATCTAAAGCCCTACCGTATACAAATCCGACGCGAAAGAGCGCGCCCAACGATCTGCTGCAAAAATCTCTTCCAATGTCGGATGGTTAACTCCCTGGTGAGCTTCGCAGGTTTTTCTGACAATGGTTTCAATCTCGAGAAACCGGATTGCGCCTTTCAAAAACAGGTCAACGGCTACTTCGTTGGCTGCATTCAAGACAGCCGGATGTGTGCCGCCAGCTTTTCCACAGTCATATGCCAATTGTAGCAGAGGATAGCGCTCAAAATCCATGGCAGCAAAGTGAAGAGTGCCGAGCTTTACGAGATCGAGTGGCTCCGAATCCAAATTCATTCTCTCCGGATAGCTGAGCGCGTACTGAATGGGAACTCTCATATCAGGCGTTCCCAGCTGGGCCATGACTGCCCTGTCCTTGTATTCTACCATAGAGTGAATGATGCTTTCATAGTGCAGGATGGTGTCGATCTGTTCATACGGCAAATCAAACAACCAATGCGCTTCGATTACTTCAAAACCTTTGTTCATCATGGTAGCCGAATCGATGGTAATTTTCGCCCCCATGCTCCAGTTTGGATGCGCGAGCGCTTCAGCGACAGTCACATTCTCCAATTCCTGGCGGCTGACATGACGAAAAGACCCTCCTGAAGCGGTCAAGATGATGCGGGAAACATCTTCCCTGCGCTCTCCCTGCAAGCATTGATAAACGGCTGAATGCTCGCTGTCGACAGGAATAATGGTCACCCCTTTTTCCTTCGCTACCTTCATCACGACGGGACCTGCGCTAACCAGTGTCTCCTTGTTCGCGAGGCCAATCGTTTTTCCCGCTTCAATCGCAGCTAAGGTAGGGGAAACTCCGACACTACCGACAACAGCCGTCATCACGAAGTTTGCCGACTCATGCCGAGCCACCTGCTCGAGCCCTTCTGCTCCATAAACGATCTCAGGCATAGCTGATCCTCCGAGACGTTCCGCTAGCGCTGCAGCAGCTTCAGCATGGGCCACAGAGACCAGCTCTGGCTGGAATCTTTTCACCTGCCGAGCCAGCAAGTCCACATTCGTTCCTGCCGCCATCGCTACCACTGAGAATTTCCCTGGATGCTGTTCGACAACATCCAGGGTGCTCGTGCCGACAGAACCAGTGGACCCCAAGAGTGCTATTTGTTTCACTTTAATTCACCCTCTATAATTCTTTATGCGTCAGGTCTCAGACGATTCCTAGTAGATGCAAAACCGGAAAGACGAGCAGGAAGCTGTCAAACCGATCAAGCACACCGCCGTGCCCAGGGATCAGCTGACCGGAATCCTTCACACCAAAATGACGCTTTAAGCCGGATTCCACCAAGTCTCCCAGCTGTCCGATGATCCCTGCTACCACTGCAATCAGAAATGCTTGAAGCGTATCCAAGCCGCCAAAGATGGCGTTCACTGCAAGTACCACGACAATGGAAGCCAAAAGTCCCCCCAAGGAGCCCTCGATCGTTTTGTTTGGGCTAATTTCTGGCCACAGCTTTCGTTTCCCGATCGCTTTTCCTACAAAATAAGCCCCGGAATCCGTCGACCAAATTCCGAGAATGACGAGTACCGTTAGCATCAATCCGTCCGGAAGATTGCGGGTAGCTGCCATATAAGTAAAACCAAAGCCTATGTATAACGCCCCCACCAATGTAAGGGCGATGTGTTCGATATGAAACTGATTTTTCCGCAAAACGGAGTAAATCAATAAAAGCAGAAGAACTGCTATCATCAGATCCGGCGTGCTGATGGTAAGCCAGGTGGAAAAAGTAAGGGACGGCCAAAGAATGCTGATCATCAAAATGTATCCGAGTATGCTTGCGACGTTCCATGGCTGGAGGCCCGCCATCCTCATAAATTCAAAATGGCCAATCACGGCCAAAAGCAATACCAATAATGAGTACCAGCTTCCTCCCAAATAGATCAAAAGGAGAAAAGCGGCCCCACCAATCAAGCCTGTTATTATACGTTGCTTCAACAGATTCCACCTCTCGGCTATACCGCCCCGTAGCGACGAGCTCGACCTTGGTACTCCACTATCGCTTGATAAAAGTGTTCACGGGAAAAATCCGGCCAAAGCACATCCGTAAACCACATTTCAGTGTACGCCAATTGCCAGAGCATAAAGTTGCTCAAACGAATCTCTCCACTTGTGCGAATCAAGAGGTCTGGATCGGGGATTTCGCTTGTATACAGGTAACGGGAAATGACTTCCTCATCCAATTCCTGCGGGTCAAGTTCCCCCGCTTTCACTTGTGCTGCAATCACCGAAAATGCTTTGACAATCTCATCACGTCCACCGTAGTTCAAAGCAAAATTCAGCTGTAGTCCACGGTTGTCACGTGTTTTCTCTTCCGCTTCAAGCAATGCCTTTAATGTGTGAGAAGGCAGTTCATCCTTGCTTCCCAACATGCGGATGCGAACATCTCGTTCAATCAATTCATCCAATTCTGTCGACAAAAATTCCTGCGGAAGCTTCATGAGAAAATCCACTTCGTCCCGCGGTCGCTTCCAGTTCTCGGTAGAAAAAGCGTACATCGTCATATAGCGTACACCGATCTCGTCAGCAGCTTTGACGACTTCCTTTACCGTTTTCATTCCTGCTCGATGCCCGGCGACCCGGGGTAAACTGCGCATGTTGGCCCATCTTCCATTCCCGTCCATGATCACTGCGACATGCTCCGGGATTTTGCCGGAGAGGTCCAGTTCTTCCTGCACGGTTTGTTTTTCCTTGCGGGTCCATTTGCGCGCTAGATGTTCTAACATAAAGTGTTCCCCCGTAATGAGAGATATAGACGTACATCCCCCTCAAGTGAGAGGGGGATTCCCTTGAATTACACTTCCAAGATGTCTTTCTCTTTATCCTTAACGACTTTGTCGACTTCTGCAATAAATTTATCCGTCGTTTTTTGTACCGTTTCTTGATAGCGACGAGATTCATCTTCGGAAATGGTTGCTGCTTTTTCAAGCTTCTTGATCTCATCGTTAGCGTCGCGGCGAATGTTGCGAATCGCTACTTTGGTTTCCTCACCGCTCTTGCCAGCCAATTTCACCAAGTCTTTGCGACGTTCTTCTGTCAGTGGCGGGATGATCAAACGAATGGTCACACCGTCGTTGCTTGGCGAAATACCCAAGTCCGATTGCTGCAGAGCTCGATCAATTTCTTTCAAAGCCGTTTTGTCCCAAGGCTGAATGGTGAGCATGCGAGGTTCAGGGACACTCACGTTAGCCAACTGGCTAATCGGCGTCGGCGTACCATAATAGTCAACCATCACACGATCCAGCATCGCAGGGTTTGCACGTCCTGCACGCAGAGTGGACAGGTCTCTTTTCAGATTCGAAATCGCTTTGTTCATGCGATCTTCCATGTCTTTGATCACGGATTGTGCCATAATTATTCCCCCTTCACCAGAGTACCGATCTTATCGCCCATCACTGCCCGGCGAATATTGCCTTCTTCGGAAATGTTAAAGACGATCAGCGGAATATTGTTGTCCATGCACAGACTCGATGCTGTGGAATCCATGACACCCAGTCCTTTGTTCAGGACTTCCAGGAAAGTCAAACGATCGTATTTCTCCGCATTCGGATCCAAGCTCGGGTCTGCAGAATAAACGCCGTCCACTTTATTTTTTGCCATCAGGATAACTTCAGCTTCAATCTCGGCTGCGCGCAAGGCAGCAGTTGTATCCGTAGAGAAATAAGGGTTTCCAGTACCAGCAGCGAAGATAACGACACGCATTTTTTCCAAATGGCGAATCGCGCGGCGGCGTATGTATGGCTCTGCCACTTGTCTCATCTCAATCGATGTTTGTACACGAGTCGGGACGTTCACTTGCTCCAACCCATCCTGCAAGGCGAGTGAGTTCATGATCGTGGCCAGCATGCCCATGTAATCGGCAGTTGCACGATCCATCCCTTTGGAGCTACCGGAAAGTCCGCGCCAGATATTGCCTCCACCGACGACTACTGCAACTTGTACTCCCAATTCTACGATTTCCTTGATCTGGTTCGCTACGGAAAAAATGACCTTCGGATCAATCCCATATCCTAAGTCTCCCGCCAGTGCTTCCCCACTCAACTTTAACACAACCCGTTTATAGGCAGGAAGTGGCATGTGAAAACGGCCTCCATTCATGAATCATTCTCTGTGCATCGTCAGCATTCCTTCTGACACTATATCTGCACATTGCTTTTTACGTGCATGAGAGTTTCACTTTTAGTGAAACTCTCGTTTTGAAAATAGGGAACACGGAGGTGTTCCCTATATCCTTATTATTGCTTATTTACTTGCGCCATTACTTCAGCAGCGAAGTCTTCTTGTTTTTTCTCGATACCTTCGCCCACTTGGAAACGAGCGAATTCTTTCAAGGTAGCACCTGCTTCTTTCAGCAGAGCAGATACTTTCTTGTCTGGGTCTTTAACGAATGGCTGTTCGACCAGTACGTACTCTTCGAAGTACTTGGAGAGACGACCTTCAACCATTTTTTCAACGATATTCGCTGGCTTGCCTTCAGCCAATGCTTGGTTTTTCAGAACCTCGCGCTCGCGATCGATCTCGTCTTGGGAAACTTCATCGCGGTTTGCAAAGCGTGGGTTAGACGCTGCTGCATGCATGCCCAGGTCTTTTGCCAGTGTTTCGTTTTGCGTGCCTTCCAATGTAACCAGAACGCCGATACGACCGCCCATGTGCAGGTAAGCACCGAAGACGCCGTTGTCGGATTTCTCGGAAAGGAAGAAACGACGGAAGGAGATGTTTTCTCCGATTGTGGAGATTTTCTCATTGATTACGTGAGCCAGTGTTTCGCCTGCGCCCTTGAAAGGTTGCTCCAAAGCTTCTTCAACCGTTGCAGGACGCTGGGATACAACGTGCTCAGCGATGTCTTTTACGAGTGTTTGGAACTCAGGGTTTTTCGCTACGAAGTCTGTTTCGCAGTTTACTTCGACAACAGCTGCTACGTTACCCTCAACTGCAGTTGCAGTCAAACCTTCTGCAGCAATACGGCCGGATTTTTTCGCTGCTTTCGCGATACCGCGTTCACGGAGCAAGTCAATTGCTTTTTCCATGTCGCCGTTAGTTTCTTCCAGCGCGCGTTTGCAATCCATCATACCTGCACCTGTACGCTCACGAAGTTCTTTAACTGTTTGTGCACTAATTGCCATTGAGTTAACCTCCTTGGATTGTTACGTTCTAAGTATAGGGTTGGTTACATTGTGCTCATTTGTTAAAAAAGGATGGACGGGGTTCTGACACCCTCAGTCCACCCTCATACACTTGCTTACGCAGTTGTTGTGGCTTGTTCTCCGCCTTGGTTGCCTTCTTGCAGGGCATCTGCCATTTTCGCAGTCAGCAGTTTAACAGCGCGAATTGCGTCGTCGTTACCTGGGATTACGTAGTCGATCTCGTCTGGATCGCAGTTAGTATCTACGATTGCAACGATTGGGATACCCAGTTTGCGAGCTTCTGCAACAGCGATGCGCTCTTTACGTGGGTCGATGACGAACAGTGCGTCCGGCAGTTGATCCATGTGAGCGATACCGCCGAGGAATTTCTCCAGGCGATCCATTTCTTTGCGAAGAACGATAACTTCTTTCTTCGGCAATACTTCGAACGTACCATCTTGTTCCATACGCTTCAGCTCAGCAAGGCGAGCTGTACGTTTTTTGATGGTAGTGAAGTTAGTCAAGGTACCACCCAACCAACGTTGGTTGATGAAGTAGTGACCTGTACGTTCTGCTTCTTCTTTAACGGATTCTTGTGCTTGTTTCTTCGTACCTACGAAGAGCACTTTACCACCGTTTTGAGCGACTTCACGTACAAAGTTGTACGCTTCCTCAACTTTTTTTACGGTTTTTTGCAGGTCGATAATGTAGATTCCGTTACGTTCGGTGAAGATATAGCGAGCCATTTTCGGGTTCCAACGACGAGTTTGGTGACCAAAGTGAACACCAGCCTCGAGGAGTTGTTTCATCGAAATTACTGCCATATTTCACACCTCCTTAAAAGTGGTTTTTTTGTGATGCTACCTCCGCCACACCGCATCTTCCAAGCAAAACTGCCTGAGGCAGCACCGTTGCTGGAATTGGTGGACGTGCGATTTCAACACCGTAAATGAATATATCACATGAGACTTTCAATTGCAACAAACAGATTCCATTATTTTCGCACTAGAAAACTTGGCTGCGCCATATCTTTTGGCGGAGCCTTAGTTGCACTTGTACTGGATAGGAATCTTATACTTCCTATCTGTAAAAAAAATACCGCCTCATTTCTGGGGCGGAGTCGTAATAAGTTTGACGATATCTGCTGCCGTCGCAGGGGTAGTAATCTGATAGGTTCCCACACGGATCCGATTCAGCTTGTCCTGGCTTCGGAGCTCTTCCACCAGCGTATTGTCAGGCGGCAGGATGCCTTCCGCTACGAGCTTTTTGGCCACACCCTCTGCCGTCGCTTTGTATGGAACCGTAAAGGAAATCTGCTTTTTAACCACAGGCGTTTCCACATTCGGCTGAACCGGTTTTTTCATCTGCTCAGCCGGGCTGGTCGACACATTAGTCGGACTCGTTGTTTGTGGAATCGACTTCTGCACACCAGAAGCAGGCGGATTAGGTGATACCGGCTGTGTAGAAGTTGGACTTTGCGGCTTGACCGTCTGGCCCGCTTGAGGTGTCACAGGAGCTTTCGGTGCTTCGGGAGCAGGCTTCACATTGACTTTTTTCTCTTGCTGCCACTGCTCGTACTCTTCCTTGCTCAAAACGACCATTTTCAATTCTTCGGCAGCCTTTTTGATCTGCACAGACGAAAGTGCATTCTGCGCGGAAGGCATCTGCTTGGTCTGAAACCAGCCTGTCACCGCTGCAGCCACAATCATGCCGGCACCAAAGCCAAGTAACAGCTCTCGTTTACGCATCGGCTGTCCCTCTTTCTTTACGCGCAGCCAAGGCAAAGATCAGGTCGATTTCTCCTCTTCCTGCTCCCATGCGTTTGGCAATCTCATCCAAAGACAGCCCTTCCCTGTGCAGCTCAAAGACTCTGCGATATCTCTCTCGCAAAGCCAGCATGTCTACTTCGTTCATTTGTTGCGTTTCATTATTCATGAGAGGAGAGTCCAACACGTCTATCGTTGGAGCTTGGAGTGCCTTTGCTGACACTTCCTGGCTTTCCAATTGTTCGATTCGCTTCCGCAACACATGAATTTCTCCAAGCAGCTCTCCCTGCACGATCTCAATCTGAGAAAACAGGTAGTCCTTGTCCTGTTTGATCTGCTTTCCAAGCAACTGCCATTTTTTATCGACCTCTGCCTTGTCCGCCGTGCGACGTGTCAGTTCAAAAGAATCGGATTCATTCGTTTGTTTTCCTTTTATAAAGAAGGAAATGAGAATACAGACAAACCCGACTCCGATCAAGATGAGATACACTACGTCCATGATGGCCACCTTTGTTTCTGGCTTTTTATACTTCTATCCTTATAATGATATATCGATAAAGCGACCGCGCAATGGGTCACGCATGGATACTTGCTTCCTTTTTACGTCGTCGTCCGCTCCTTCTCCCTCTGGACTTGCGGAAGACATATTGGGGTCTTGCTGCTTATTCTTTGACTTTTGCTCGCGCTCACGAATCCTGTTTTTTTCGGTATGCGCAACATCTGTCGGGCGCTGTCTCATCTGTTGGTCGAGCTGGCTACGCTCCTCCATGAGGGATTGCTGCTCGTGGACGCCCCGTTGAAGCAGCTGATCCTGAATCCGTGTGACTTCGAGCGTACGTGGCAAGGCAACTTGCAGTTCCACATTCTTCAAGCTCATCGAGACACAGCTCCCTTACACTGCCTATGGTACACCAAACGGAAGTCAAATGAGCGTAGCTGTGCTGATCTCGCCATCCAATACGACAAACCGAGTTCGCGCGTATTCATGTTTGATAAAATGCACCAGCTTGCCAAACGTCATCTTAATACCAGGATACATCACATGATACGCCTCGATCGCAGCAGGCCCTTCGCCTTTCAACTCGGTTTCAACATCTTTTTTCCGAGCTTCCAGCGATTTGCATTCCTTTTCCAGGACGAGTCTGGTGTTGGTGAGTTTAATTTGCAGCATGCGTTTATCTGGGGGAAGCTCCCCGCTGACTTGCAGGATCTGATTCATCACACTCAAACCTTGATCCGTTTTACGCAGGTTTTCGTATACCACCTGCAGTTCCTTTTGAATTTGTACCAGTTCCTGACGCAGCTCAGGCTTTACCCCCACCTCCAAAATCGTCGGGGTTGCACTCGTATTTCCAAATACCCGCGCAGCGATCTTCTCGCCCGCCTGCAAGACACCACCAATGATGATTCCTTTTGCGCCCTTGCAAATGATCTCTTTGCCTGCGCGCACGGTTGAAAACATGATGCTCTGGGAGACAATCACTTGGTTTCCTGCTGTTACATTAGCATTTTGTATAAATGAAGTCCGAATGTTTTGACCTGCTATGATATGACCCTTATCCTGTGCGACAATCCCGCTTTTAATTTCGATAGATCCTTCAGCGTGCAATTCAGCACCTTCGACGCTTCCCAGCACCCGAATATCCCCCGATGCTTTTACACGAAAACCATTTAAGACGTTCCCGCGAATGACCACCGTTCCCACGAAATCGATGTTACCGACTCCGAAGTCCACATCTCCGTTTACTTCAAATACCGGAAAGACGTTCATTTTGTCGTTGTCGGTAAACGATACTTGTCCATCAATCGCGGCGTAAATCATCGTTCTTTCCTGATTTTGCACCACGTTTTTACCTGGCTTGATCACTACATCTTTGCCAGCTTTGGGAGCGATGGTCTCTCCGGTAACGGTTGTACCTGCCGTTCCTTGACCAGCTGGAATCTTTCGTGCTAATAGCTGGCCTTTGGCGACGTTTGGAATCGATGTTACATTGTAGTAGTCTACTCGTCCGTCTTCCAATTCCTTTGGGCCGTTCCCCTCGACCACGGAATCCAAGTATGGATACTCCAAGGATCCATCCACTCCCTGAACAGGAGCGACGCCCCGAGCGATGGTAACCTGCGAATTTGCGTACTTTCTCGGAAGTGCACACAAATCCCGAACTACATTGTCTAAAATGCCGACCTTGATTTTTTTCTTTTCGAGCTCTTTGTAAATATCGCCTTCTGACAACAAAAGGGTATCGAGATCCTCCTCATCTACTCGAAGTAGGATCCCCGCCTCCAATTTATCCGGCGAAATATTTACCTCTAATCGATACTTCGCGATCCCTTCCATCACTTCCAACCCCCTCAAGCCTTTGGGTACTTTCTATCTACATTAACTGAGACTTCCATCGGGACAACGCAGAACGAAGACGGAACAGCGCCTTGGAATGAAGCTGAGAGATACGTGAAGGAGATAAGCTCATGATCTCAGCAATTTCAGACAGTGTCATTTCTTCAAAATAGAACAAGGAAACGACCAGTCTTTCTTTCTCAGGCAGCTTGTCAATTACGGTGACAAGAACTTCCTTCAGACTCGTGGCTTCTGCCACATTTTCAGGCCGTGGCGTCATATCATCCACGATGTAGGAGTGTCTTGCCGTTTTCTGCTCGTCTTCCTCGCCGACTGCTTCGTCGATGGAGACCATTGTCGCGAGAGAAGTTTCAAAAAACACTTGCTGAAGGTCCTTTTCACTAATCCCCAAGTATTCCGCTACTTCCAGGTCTGTAGGCATTCGCAGCATTTGCTGTTCCAAAGTTGTATACGCTTCTTCGATTTTTTTGGCCTTGTCGCGAACAGTACGAGGGATCCAGTCATTTTCGCGCAAACCGTCAATCATCGCCCCACGAATACGCCACATCGCATACGTTTCGAACTGCAAACCGCGTGTGTGATCGAATTTGGCCAATGCGTCCAACAGCCCAAAGCGACCGTAGCTGACCAGATCATCTTTGTCCACGTTAGCTGGCAAGTTGATCGCCAAACGGTTGGCTACTTTGTCTACGAGCGGCAAAAAGCGTGTGATCAAATCGATTTCTGCTTCGCGACTGCCCTCTTGTTTCCACATGACCCATTTATCGAATTCTTTTGCCTTCTCTTGTATGGTTAGCCGTGCCACGAATTACTCACCAGCCTTTACTCATCTGTTAAGCGCCTAACGACCTCTGCGACAGTAGTGGGATCCTCAATGGGACGAATTCTCTCCATCTGGGAAACAGCGAGAGGAGCAAATGACTCCTCGCTCGCTTCTGACTGTTGATCCTCTGTCTCTCTCACGGGAGAAGCTGCACCATTCTGCAGCGCATCCTCTTCTTCCATCGTCGAGAGAGCCAGGGGTTGTGTCACCTTGCTGATTATCCAACGGACAGGAAAAGCGACGAGGAAAAATAGGATAAATGCGACGCCTGCCCGCTCTAGTGAAACGAGCCAGACGTTACTTGCCCAAGCCGTCGCCAGCGTGACGACAAACGCGAGTATTCCCAAGCCAGAATTAATCCACAAAGTTCCCTTCATTCCTATACTTCCTTCACACCTTGATTTACTGTTCGGATTTGAAGCACGCCGTTTGTGGCATCTAATTCTATCGTCCGACCGCAGTTACCCCCTGTGTCTTCTGCCACGATCTTTATCTGTGCGTCCTTCAAAGCCTGTTTGCATGCTTCCACGTTTCTCGGTCCGATTCGCATCGTATCATTCTTGCCTAGAAATGCGAACATTTGTGCGCCACCCGCCAATTTCGCCACCATATTCCGGGTTGATGCACCCGCTCGCTCCATCTGTTTGATCAAATAAGGGATTGCCGTATCCGCGTACTTTCCTACTGTCAGCTCCCCATTTTTTGCTAGAGATGATTCTGGTAGCATGACATGTGCCATTCCCGCAATTTTGTGGTTGCTGTCGTAGAGGACAACCCCTACGCACGAGCCGAGTCCAGTAGTACGTAAGCGACTCGGTGGCTTTGCCACACCGAGGTCGGCCATACCGATCTTAATAATCTCCATCGAAAGGAACTCCTAGTGAACGAAATAAAATGGGAAGGGAGTCAGGGTCAGGGATTAAAAAGAAGTTCCCTTTCACCAATTCGTTACCCTCAAAAAAGGCGGTGTCAATCGTCAATGCAAAGTCTCCTGCTTGTCCAAGCTCAATCAATCCGTAGCTCAGAATCGCCCCTGCCATGTCCACAGCAAGTGCAGGAACAGATGGCTGAAGATTCAGGTGCGTAAAATCAGCCAATGACGATAGATAGGAGCCTGTCAGGATGTTGCCGATTTCATGCAAAGCTGAAATCTCGAACTCTTCCCACTCATACACATCCTTTTCAATCCCCGTGATCTGCTGCAGCAAATGTTTGGCCGAGTCCAGATCAAGAATGAAGAACATGTTTCCTGGACAGTCACCTTCTACGCGGAGGAAGACCGTCACGACGACGTTCTCGGCTCCTCCTACGCAATCAGCGACCTCATCAAAAGGAATGATACTCACTTGAGGTACTTTCATATCGATTTCTTTGCTCATCAGCTTAGAGAGGGCAGTAGCTGCATGCCCTGCACCGATATTTCCAATTTCCCGCAGGACGTCAAACTGGAAATCTCCAAACTTCGTAAAATACGCCATTTTCCTTACCCCTCAATAGCGTCCAGCTGCTTGATTTCCTCTGTGCTCAACACTTTGTCGAGGTTCAGCAGGATCAAGAGACGCTTATCCAACTTGGCGACACCTCGCAGATACGCCGCTTCGACACCACCGACAACTTCTGGTGGAGGCTCGATTGCATCCACTGCGATGTCAATAACATCATTTGCAGCATCGACAATCAGTCCAACCTCCAGCTCTCCTACCGCTACGATAATGATGCGAGTAGATTCCGAGTAGACACTTTCCTCCAGCTCAAAACGGTTGCGCAAATCGATGATAGGCGTTACGACCCCGCGGAGATTGATGACCCCTTTAACAAACTTCGGTGTCCGAGGCACTCGTGTGATGTGCTCCAATTTTTCAATGGATTTGACTTGGCCCACTTCTACCCCGTACTCTTCATCTTTCAAGCGGAAGACAATCACTTTCACTTCGCCAACGATTTCTTTGTGCTCGAGCATGTGGCTTCCCCTCCCTTTTACGTGTAAGAATTTACGCTCCTACTTGATCAGTGTGTTGCAATCAATAATGAGAGCTACTTGTCCATCTCCTAAGATCGTTGCACCTGAAATGGCAAAAACATTCACCAGATACTTGCCCAAAGATTTCAGTACGATTTCTTGTTGTCCGATAAAGGAATCGACCACAAGTCCCGCCATCTTTTCGCCTTTGCGCACGATGATTACGGCTACTTCTTCATCATCTTGAACCGAGTCGCTCGCAGGTACTTGGAAAATATCCTGCAGAGATACCAGCGGAACGACGCGTCCACGGAAATCGATCACCTTCTGGCGATGCGCCATCATGATCTGATCTTTTCTAAATACTGCTGTCTCGATGATCGAGCTGAGCGGAACCGCATATTTCTCATCCTGCACTTGAACGAGCATCGCAGAAATAATGGAGAGAGTGAGCGGCAACTGGATCAGGAATGTCGTGCCTTGTCCGCGAACAGACTCTACGCCAACACTGCCGCCAAGAGATTCGATCTTGGATTTTACAACGTCGAGTCCTACACCCCTACCCGAAATATCCGAGATCACCTCTGCAGTACTGAATCCGGCAGCGAACAGCAGCTCGTGAATTTGCTTGTCTGTTAAACTATCTGCTGCCGCAGGATTCACAATACCGCGCTCGATCGCTTTCTTCAGCACTCGATCCTTGTTGATCCCAGCGCCGTCATCTTTTACTTCGATAAATACGTGATTACCGCTATGGAATGCACGCAGAACGATCGTTCCTTCTTCGGGCTTCCCTGCATTTTTACGGTCGGCTGGCGACTCGATTCCATGGTCCAGCGAGTTTCTCAGCAAGTGATTCAGCGGATCGCCGATTTCGTCGATTACGGTTCGGTCCAGCTCTGTTTCCGCTCCGATAATCTCCAGATTGACCTTCTTGTTCAAATCTTTCTGCAAATCGCGAATCATACGCGGGAAACGATTGAATACTTGCTCCACCGGTACCATGCGCATCGTTAGAATGATGTTCTGCAAATCACCGCTGATTCGGCTCATGTGCTCAACCGTCTCTTGGAGCTCGCTTTTCCCGATCTCGCGCGCCAGCTGCTCCAGCCTTCCGCGGTCAATGACCAGCTCGCTGAACAAATTCATGAGAATATCCAGTCGTTCGATATCAACGCGGATGGTTTTTCCACCAGCCGCTTGTTTGCGCACAGGTGCTTGTTGTGCATCTGGCTCTTTTTTCACAGGAGCAGCTGTTTCTACCTTCTCCACAACCGCAGGTACAGGCAACTGTGCTTCCTTCAGTCCGATCGGGTCAATTTTGACGTCTTGGATTTCTGAGATGTTTAGGATCGCACTGCGAATTTTATCGGCAGGGTGCATCGTGACATAAGCAATCTCAAAAGAAGTCTCGAATCGTTCGTTTTCTATGTCTTCCACAGTCGGCTTCGTCTTAATGACTTCACCGAGGGACTCCAGCTGATCGAAGACCATATAGGAACGGGCTGCTTTCAGCAGGCAGTTGTCGTTCAAAGTTACTGTGATCCACATGAGGTTGTTGCCCAATTCTTTTGACTGTTTCAACACCATCAAAGCGTAGTCGTCCAGGTCCTGCTCACCTGCCACGATTTGCTCTTCGGCTGGAGCCTCTTCCTCAATGGCAACAGCTGATGCGGCAGCAACTTCACTTTCCGCTGTGAATTCACCTGCCACGATCGCCCTCAGCTTTTTCACGGGTCCGGATACATCTGCGGAGCCATCTCCGCCTTCCGTAATGTCGATCACCATGCCCTCGATCAAATCCACACTCTGGAAAATTACATCCATAATGTCGCTTGTGATCATCAGCTTCTGGTTGCGGATGAGATCCAGTACATTTTCTGCCTCATGCGTCAAATTTGCCATGTCCTCAAAGCCCATGGTCGCCGACATCCCTTTCAAGGTATGAGCAGAGCGAAAGATTTCCTTTACGTGTGTAATGTTCCCTGGATCATTCTCCAGCAAGAGCAGATTGGCATTGATTGCTTGCAGATGTTCTTTCGATTCTTCGATAAACATGTCCAAATACTGATTCATATCCATCGGTGATCCACCTCCCAAAAATCAGTGCACGAGCTTGCACAACAGCTCAGGTATTTTATCAACGGGTGCTACATGATCAGCCAACCCCGCTAATGCTGCTGAACGAGGCATTCCATAAACGACACATGTCGACTCATCTTCGACAATACTCGTAACAGAATCGAGCTCCTTCATCATTTTTAGACCTTTTGTCCCATCATTTCCCATGCCTGTCATGATAATTGCCCATTTGTCTACATTTGTCAATCGACTGACTGATTCAAATAATGTGTCCACAGATGGTCGATGACCGCCTCGAGGCTCTTCCTGATGTAAATGGGCCTGCAGTCTTCCATTGACATGACGGACTTCAAAATGGTATCCGCCAGGCGCAATGTATGCTGTTCCTGGCTCCAAAATCTCTCCATCCACCACTTCCGTCACCCGTATCTGGGACAACGTATTCAACCGCTGCGCCAACGATTTCGTAAAACCGGCTGGCATATGCTGAACAATCGCGATAGGAGCGGGAAAATCTGCCGGTATCGCCGTCAAGACCACTTGCAGAGCTTTCGGTCCCCCCGTCGATGTACCCAGCGCTACCAATCTTGGCCTTGTCCCAAGATTCTTTCTGATGGGCGGCTTTATTATTTCGTTTGGCGTACTCGGTGTCACGATCGGCACGGTTGCTGTCGAAAGCGGTGGTGGCGTTTGGACAGAGGCTGGCTTCGTTTCCAATTTCTTAAAGATGCTTGGCCTTGGCACAGCACGCTTCCATCTGGCTTTTGCCATACTTGCCGCTTTAACCCGCTCAATCAAACGATCTCCAACCTTATGTATGTCGAGTGAGATAGGCCCTGACGGTTTGGTCACAAAATCGAATGCGCCCAGTTCCAAAGCCTCGATCGTAGCCTCTGCGCCCTCACGCGTCAAACTGCTCAGCATTACAATCGGCAAAGGATGATCACTCATCAATGACTTCAAAGCGTCCAGACCGTTCATCACAGGCATTTCGATGTCCAGCGTAAGCACATCTGGATTCAGCTGTTTGCATTTTTCAATACACTCGAGTCCATTCCTCGCTCGATCAATGACTTCAATTTCAGGGTCTGAAGACAAAATATCTGTTATAACTTTTCTCATGAATGCAGAATCATCTGTGACAAGAACTCGAATTTTACTCAATGCAAGAACGCTCCTTTCCTACACCCTGTTGCTCTATCGTATGAAGTGTTTCAGCTTCGCAAAAAATCCTTTTAGACCATTCGCCGGGGTATCTGATTGTGCTGAGCTTTGCAGATACTGCCCAACCAACCTCCGAATGCTCCGCGAGGCATGCGATTGCGGATATGTAAGTAGAAAAGGACGCTGCTGCTTTACTGCTTTGGTAACATGCGAATCATCCGATACAAATCCTAGCGCTTGAATCTCCAGATTTAGAAAACGCTTGGCTACCATCGCTAACTTGTCAGCAGTCATTTTCCCTTCTCGCTCATTGACCACTCGATTGATGACCAAGCGGATCCTGACAGCAGGATTTCGGGAATGCAGCATCTTAATCACCGCGTAGGCATCCGTAATCGCGGGAGGCTCTGGTGTGGTAACGACAATGACTTCATCCGAAGAGAGCATAAAATGCAAGGACTCTTTGGATAAACCCGCTCCTGTATCGAAAATGATGGTATCGGCATACCCTTGAAGCGGTTCAAGGCGGTTGAAGAGCAAGTCCAGCTTTTCATCATCCAGCTGCATGATCTGGGTAAAACCTGATCCGCCTGCAATAAATTCCAAATGGCCCGGGCCCATTTCCATAATGTCCCACACGGTCGTATCCGGTTCGAGCAGATGGAACAGATGCTTTTTAGGCGAAATACCCATCAATACATCCAAATTGGCCAGACCTAGATCGACATCGAATAAAACGGCCTTATGTCCTCTCTCAATCAATCCGAGACCAAAATTGAGACTGAAATTCGACTTCCCTACTCCGCCTTTACCGCTCGTGACCGTAACCAGCTTCGTCGGGCGCTTCTGTGTGCTCTGCTGTATTCGTTGTCGAAGTTGTTCGGCTTGATCGCGCATCGACTCAATCTCCTACTACCATGGATGAAACGAGCGAAGGAGTCGCCACTACAATATCATCTGGCACATTTTGTCCTGTCGTGATGTAGGAGAATGGGAGCTTCATCTCCTGAGACACATTCAACATGTTACCAAAGCTTTGCGTTTCGTCTGCTTTCGTAAAGATCACTTGCTTGTTCGGCACATCCACGAAATTTTGAACAATTGCTTTCATGTCCTGATACTTTGACGTCAGGCTGAGCACCAGGTAATTAACGCTGTTCGTTCCATGATCGACAAGCTGCCTAATGCCCTGTACATATTCATCGTTGCGGAAGTTGCGTCCAGCCGTATCTACAAAAATCAGGTCGCAATCACTCAAACGCTCCATCGCCGCAGCCATTTCTTTTGGCTGAAACACGACTTCCAGTGGTACGTTCAAAATATTTGCGTATGTTTTGAGCTGCTCTACAGCAGCCATACGATACGTATCCGCTGTGATAAACCCAATCTTTCGCTTTTCTTTAAGCATGCTATCGGCGGCGAGCTTTGCGATGGTCGTCGTTTTACCGACACCTGTTGGACCAAAGAAAAATGCGTACTTCACCGTTCTCTCCAGCTTCAATGGTAGCTGCTGATTCGCTGCCACTATACCAGACACGATCTCACGAGCTGCGATGCGTGCATCTGCCTCATGCCATTCACTGGCAGTTGGCACACCCTCCATCAGCTTAGCAAGTATGGTGGCGGTGACATCTTCTGTTACCCCTTGTTCCAGCAGCCTGCTCCGTATATTTTGGATGGCCACAGGAAGCTGCTGACTCAAATCATTCACGAGCAGCTTCTGAAACATTTGGCGCATATCACGCACTTCACTCGCAAGGGCATCTGCACCAGCCGTACTTGCCGATACCGTTTCCATTGGCTGGGTGACTGGCAAGCTCGGATACGGCTGCTGCTTGATCGCATCCATGACGGCGGCGGCTGGCTTTGTCTCTCGCTGCACCAGCACCTCTGGAGACTCTGATGGAGACGGCTCGCGTTCTTGTACGGCAACAGCATTTTCTGCTTTCGGTAAAGCTTTTCGATACGCTTGCTTGGCGGTATATGCGCCTGTACCGAATTGCGCGCGAGGTGCAGCGTCCATTTGTCGATTCATAGCCGGCCCCTGACTTGCTTCATTAGAAGAGGCTTTTTCATCTACTGCGGCAATCACTTCTATTTTCATCTTGCCAAACATTCCAAACAGGCCGCCTGTTTTCACAGACTTGGAATTTAAAATGACAGCATCCTTGCCCAAGTCCACTCTGATTTTTTCTAGAGCTTCCGGCATTGAATCGACTATGTAACGTTTCACTCTCACGAAATATTCACCATCCCTACGCTTTGCACTTCAACATGTGGCTCCAGCTCGCTGTATGACAAAACGGGAACATCCGGCATCATCCGATCGAGCAATTGACGCAAGTACATACGTGTAGCTGGAGAAGAAAGGAGGATCGGCTGTTGTCCGGAGTTGATCATCTTTCCTACCTCTGCCGACATCGTTTGGTAAATTCTTTGCGATGTCTCTGGATCCATCGCCAGATAGCTGCCTTGCTCTGATTGTTCGACACGCTCCGAGATGACTTTTTCCAAACCGGCTCCGGCAGTCAGTACACGCAAAGGCTGTCCAGGCTCCGTATACTGAAGCGTAATTTGTCTCGACATCGCTTGTCTGACGTATTCGGTCAAAATATCTGTGTCTTTGGTATAAAGAGCGTGGTCTGCCAAAGCTTCGAGGATAATATTCAGGTTGCGCACGGATACTTTTTCCCGCAACAGCTTTTGCAATACCTTTTGTATATCCCCAATCGAAAGCGATCCTGGGACCAGCTCATCCACCAATACGGGAGCGGTTTCCCTCACATTGTCGATCAACGCACGCGTTTCCTGACGGCCCAGCAGTTCGTGCGCATGACGTTTGATGATTTCGGTCAAGTGAGTAGCCACTACAGAAGGCGGGTCGACTACCGTGTATCCAGAGAGCTCGGCAATCTCCTTATTCTCTTCTGTTACCCATAATGCAGGCAATCCAAACGCAGGTTCCACGGTTTCAATCCCCACGACGGAATCATCTTCAAAGCCGGGGCTCATTGCCAGGTAGTGATCCAGCATGATTTCCCCTTTCGCTACTTGATTGCCTTTGATTTTGATCATGTATTCGTTCGGTCTCAACTGGATGTTGTCGCGAATGCGGATGACCGGAACCACGATTCCCATTTCCAAGGCAATCTGCCTTCGAATCATGATGACGCGATCGAGCAGGTCACCGCCCTGTTTCACATCTGCCAATGGGATGAGTCCGTAACCAAATTCGAATTCGATCGGGTCCACCTGCAGCAGGTTGACAACGCTTTCTGGACTGCGTACTTCCTCGATCTGCTGCTCTTCCACTTTGTCTTGCGTTTCGAGCAGATCCATCTTTTGTTTTTTGTTCAATTTCCACCCGGCAAACCCCATGATCCCTGCAACGGGCAGGACTGGCAGCAAACCGATTGGCGTAAACAATCCCAAAAGGAATATGCAGCCGGAAACGATGTACAGCAATCGTGGGAAGCTGAACATCTGCTTGACGATGTCATCGCCCAAGCCCTCTCCGGAAGTAGAACGGGTCACGATGATACCTGCAGCAGTCGAAATCAGCAGAGCCGGAATCTGGCTTACAAGCGCATCCCCGACCGACATCTGCGTAAATTTGGAAGCAGATTCGGCAAAGTCCATATCATGAACGAGCATCCCGATGATGAAGCCGCCGATAATATTAACGATAAAGATGATGATTCCCGCAATGGCGTCCCCTTTTACGAATTTGCTGGCACCATCCATCGCTCCGTAAAAGTCTGCTTCATTTTCAATTTTTTTCCTTCTAGCTCGTGCATCTGCTTCAGTAATCATCCCTGCATTCAAATCCGCGTCAATACTCATTTGCTTACCGGGCATGGCATCCAACGTAAAGCGCGCCGCAACCTCTGCCACACGTTCGGAACCTTTGGTAATAACGATGAACTGGATAATGATGAGGATCAGGAAAACGACGAAACCTACGACTTGATTACCACCAACGACAAAATCCCCAAAGGTTTCAATCACCTTGCCGCCTTCTCCATGAGAGAGAATGTTCCTCGTTGTGGAGACATTCAGTGCCAAACGAAACAGCGTAGTAATGAGCAGGACTGTGGGGAAAATGGAAAACTCAAGCGTTTCCTTGGTGTACATGGACACGAGCAAAATGGTCAACGCAAGGGAGATATTTAGAATCAAGAGCAAGTCAAGCAGTCCAGAAGGGAGTGGGATCACCATCATGACTACAATGCTTATGACGAAAAGAATCGTACCTATCTCTTTGAATTTGAATCCCACGGTTCATCCTCCTTTCTCTTATTTCAATTTCCCCTGCAGCTTGTACACGTACGCGAGAACCTCCGCTACCGCTTTAAACAAATCTTCGGGAATTTGTTGTCCGATTTCAACCTGACTATAGAGAGCCCTGGCCAAGGGCTTGTTTTCCATCGTAACGATCCGGTGTTTTTTTGCCACTTCTCTGATTTTTAAAGCAAGGTAGTCTTGCCCTTTGGCTACCACCGTAGGAGCACTCATCGCACTCGCATCATAACGGATGGCAACGGCAAAGTGCGTCGGGTTGGTAATAATGACATCCGCTTTCGGCAGCTCTTGCATCATGCGCCGGATGGCCATGCTGCGTTGACGCTCACGAATCTTCCCTTTAATCAGCGGGTCCCCTTCAGCCTGCTTATGTTCGTCTTTTAAGTCTTGCTTGGACATCCGCAGATTCTTTTCGTACTCATAGCGTTGATAGGCATAGTCCAAAATTGCTAAAACGAACAACAAGAGCCCTAGGTAGATTCCGAGCTTGGCGACCTCTCCTGCCGTAAAGGACAGTACCGTGCCCAAAGACTTCAGAGAAAGCTGCACCACCTGCTCTTTGGTGCTCCATAAAATCGAGTATGCTACATAGATACCGGCACCGATTTTTAATAATGATTTCAACAGCTCTACGATTGATCGCAATGAAAAAATCCGTTTTGCACCCTCAATGGGATTCAGCTTTTCCAGTTTCATCTGAAGTGGTTCCGTAGAGATTAACCAGCCCACCTGCATAAAGTTCACTGTAAAAGCGACCAGCATCGATACACCCAGGACAGGACCTACGATCT
This sequence comes from Brevibacillus centrosporus, assembly GCF_046622605.1. Taxonomy (NCBI): domain Bacteria; kingdom Bacillati; phylum Bacillota; class Bacilli; order Caryophanales; family Paenibacillaceae; genus Brevibacillus; species Brevibacillus centrosporus. Next base: position 3,552,748 of record NZ_CP176856.1, read on the forward strand.
TGATGGCTTCAAATGCTAGCTGGGAAACCATGATTTTCAGATTCTCTTCATTTAACTGCCAGCCCGTGTACGTGATCAGTGACTCTTTCATGATGTTTTGAAAGATCGTCAACATGCTCGAGCCCAGCATGATTAAGAGAAAGAAAAAAGCTGTCAAAGCGATGGCCGGGGACAAATCCTGGCTCTTTGCCACTTGTCCTTTTTTCCGAGCATCATCCTTTTTCTTCGGGGTCGCTTTTTCCGTTTTTTCCCCGTTAAAAAACTGCAAGTCTACCGAATAACGAAAGCTGATCCTTTTCATGGTGTGCCTCCGAGCAATTTCATCATTTCTGCGAGTGCCCGGAACATACTCTCAAATAATCCGTTTAATGTCAGCAAAAAGGCGGGCATCACCACGATCAACAACAAAAATCCTGCAAGCAATTTAAGTGGCAAACCAACGACAAAAATATTAAATTGTGGTACCGATTTGGCGATAATTCCAAGAGAGACGTCTACGAGAAACAAGGCGACGACAATAGGTGCTGCCATCATAAACGCACTCAGAAACATGTTGGAAAAGACTTTTACGGCGGTCATCATTACCTGCTCGCTGCCAAATGCCGCCCAGGTCGCTTCTATCGGGATGGCTTCGTAGCTTTTGATGATTCCGCGGATCAGCATGTGGTGACCATTGATGCTGAAAAAGTATAGTACAGCCAGTATGTTCTTGAAATTACCTGTGATAGGTATGTAGGCACCTGTTTTCGGATCAATGACGTTTGCCATCGCCAATCCCATCTGCATATCCATAAGTCCACCAGCCACTTGAATCGCGACAAACATCATTTCGCAAATGTATCCGAGGATCACTCCTACCAGCGCTTCTTTACAAACATGTAGGAGGAAGGTAAGATCCATTGCGACCTGCTGCCCCTGTACGGGAATGAACTGAAAGCTGATGACAGCCATGAGAAAGGCTAGTGCGATCTTGAACTGATTCGGTACTCCTTTGATGGAAAAGAAGGGAGCCGCTACGAAAAAGGCGCTCATTCTTACAAAAACCAATAAAAAGATGGGAAGGTACGTGAAAAAAAGATTCATGGGCTACCCGACAAATCGATGGAGGTTTCCAAAGATCCCTGTTGTGAAATCCAGCATGACCCGAAGCATCCATGGCCCTACAGCCAGCAGTGTAATGAACACTGCCAAGATTTTGGGGATAAAGGCTAGCGTCTGTTCCTGAATTTGCGTCGTTGCCTGAAAGACGCTGACGAGCAAGCCGACCAGCAAGGCAACCCCCAGGGCGGGCGCAGCAAGCAGCAGGATGGTATATACCGAGCTTTGGGCAACCTGCATCAATAATTCTTGTGTCATGCTCTACCTCCTCGAACCCTTTGGGATTTCCTAAAAACTGATCAAAAGTGATTTCACAACCAGATACCAGCCATCCACCATAATGAAGAGCAAGATTTTAAATGGCAAGGAAATCATGACTGGCGGAAGCATCATCATCCCCATCCCCATCAAAATACTGGAGATAACCATGTCAATCACAAGAAACGGAATAAAGATCATAAATCCAATTTGAAAGGCTGTCTTCAGCTCACTGATCGCGTATGCTGGCACCAGTGCGCTCAGCGGTATGTCTTGGATCGTCTTGGGGCGTTCAGTCTTGGTATATTCCATAAAGAGCGCCAAGTCCTTTTCCCTCGTCTGCTTTGCCATGAACTCCTTAAAAGGCACGACCGCTGTATCAAACGCTTGCTGCTGGGTGAGTTTCCCCTGCATGAAAGGCTGTACAGCCGTCTCGTTCACTTTCCCCAGCGTAGGCGCCATGATAAAGAAGGTCATAAACAGAGCCAGAGCTATCAGCACCTGATTGGGGGGCATTTGCTGCGTTGCTAGCGCATTGCGAACAAAGGACAACACAATGACAATCCGAGTAAAGCTTGTCATCAGCAGCAAGATTGCGGGTGCTACCGATAATACCGTCAAAATCAGCAAGAGTTGAATCGCCGAGGATGTTTCTTGAGGCGTTCCCGCTCCGCCGCCAATCTTCAGATCAATGCTCGGAACAAGCGGTGTTCCCGCGGGAGCTGCCAGCACGATTTGCGGTAAAGCGAGCAGCACTGCGGCAATCACGAGCACCTGCCATACATGTTTCATTTTAGGTCCCCTCTGTCCTGAGCGTCCTCTTTGGTCCATACATCTGATTGGACCGGCCGTTTATTCACCTGGTTCCACTGACCATTCAGCAGGTCTTGAAATGTTTGACCGTCCACTTCTGATGTATAAAGAATTTCTTCGTCCACCTGCTTCTTTTTCCCGAATCTCAGCCATGGGAGAGAAAAGGAAGTTGCAAGCGGCTTAATCTCTGCGTCTGACAGGATAAGATCTACTTCTTCGCCTGGTTCAATCATTCGGAGCAATTGCACATTATCGCCAACTCCGACGATGTACAAAGACTCGCCAATCATCACGACTTGCATCGTCTTCCCATTTCCCAATGCAGCTGCAGATATGACCTTGATTGGCCCATGATTTTGTCCGATTTGTCTTTTGCCCAAAAAGCGGAGCAAGAAGTAAATGAGCACAGCGATAAATCCAAGCGAGAATATGACCTGAATCAAATATCCCCACATACTCGTATTTCCACTGCCCGGAATGGCCGCCGGCTGTTCGCCGCCGGCGGACGCATTGCTCTTTGGTGCATTCCCCTGATTGTAGGAATCCGCTACAGTACCTTCAGCCGATGCTACAACAGGAAGCGAGGCGACAAGCAGCATGATGAGACAACAAACCCATATAAGCCTTGTCCCTGCATTCCGGATGGTCCTCATTAGCTCAAGGTCTTTTTGATCGCTTCCAGCACGCGATCTGCCTGGAATGGCTTCACGATAAAGTCTTTTGCGCCCGCCTGAATCGCATCAATAACCATGGCTTGCTGACCCATTGCGGAGCACATGATGACACGCGCGTTCGGATCGAGCTTCTTGATTTCCTTCAACGCAGCGATCCCATCCATTTCAGGCATCGTGATGTCCATGGTAACCAGGTCAGGACCGAGCTCTTTGTATTTTTCAATTGCTTGAGCGCCGTCACTTGCTTCCCCAACTACGCTGTAGCCATTTTTCGACAGAATCTCCTTGATCATCATACGCATGAACGCTGCATCATCCACGATTAATACTTTGTTTGACATGATAGGCTCCTCCCAATGCTTCACTGTTGATTTCGTTATTGTAATTTTTGTACACGATCGAACTGACTGATGATATCTGTGACACGAACACCGAAGTTTTCGTCAATAACGACTACTTCCCCTTTGGCAATCAACTTGTTGTTTACCAAAATGTCGACATGCTCACCTGCCAGCTTGTCCAACTGTATAATTGATCCAGCGGACAAGTCAAGGATTTCTCTGATTAATTTCTTGGTGCGTCCGAGTTCGACTGTCACTTGCAGAGGAATATCGAGCAGCAGGTTCAGATTTTGCTCTTCACCCGATGCCATTGGGGCACCTCCAAGTGGCGCAAACTGCGCTGGTTTCACGTTTGCATGGTTGGCAGCAGGGCTACCAAAATGCTGAGGTGTCGGCGCTACTGGCGTTGGTGGATAAGCAGGCGGGTACGCCGCGTATCCTGCGTGCTGTGCGTACGGATCCGGGTATACGGGCGGTTGTCCTGGATACCCCATTGGTTGCGCGTACATGGGTGGTGGTGCATAGCCCATTGGCGGCTGCTCATACATAGGCTGCTGTGGCGCTGCTGGAGGCACATAGGCCGGTTCTGGTTGGGTAGGAGCGGCTGCTATCGACGCAGCTGCTGCAGCATGTGTGATCGTCTGTGCGCTTGGCATCTCGATCGCAGCCGCAGCCGCTGCTACCTCTTCATCTGTTCCGCCAACTAGTTTGTCGATCATCTTTTTCGCAAAAGACAGTGGCAAGAGCTGCATAATGTTTGAATCGATGAGTTCTCCATGCTCGCCCACTTTCAAGCGGAAAGAGACTTTCACAAGCGGGCTGTCATCTTCGCTGAAGCTGTCGCCACCTTTTCCTTGCGCCAGATCCATCACGTCAATGCCAGGAGGAGTAATATTGATGAACTGGTTAAAGATCGTCGACATCGAGGTCGCTGCCGAGCCCATCATTTGGTTCATTGCCTCTTGCACCGCACTGATGTGGAGCTCGGAAAGATCCGTATTTTCAGGTCGTCCTTCTCCACCCATCATCAAATCGGCGATGACGGCTGCATCCTCCATGCGAATGACCAACAGGTTTATTCCTTTAAAGCCGTCTGTATATTCCACGTGCACAGCTACATGTGGAATTGGAAATTCGCCTTCCAGCTCGTTCACGTTGACGACCGAAACGGTCGGGGTTGTGATATCCACTTTCTGGCTCAGCAAAGTGGAGAGTGCCGTGGCTGCACTACCGAAGGAAATATTTCCGATCTCCCCAAGCGCGTCCTGTTCAAATGGGGAAAGATATTCGGCAACATCCTGTGTCACAGCCGAAATCGCTTCCTCTTCATCCTCAACCAAGTTGTTCGCGCGAAGCAGCGCGTCAATCTCGTCCTGAGAAAGCATGTCTCTACTCATTGTGTTCCTCCCCCTCCTCTATGACTTCATCAATCTGAACAGCCACTTTCCCTTTCATGGTTCCTGGCTGTCCGAGGAATTTCAGCGTATTGCCGATCTTGATCTTCAGCTTGCTATCCAAGGATTGATCCAACTGAATCACATCGCCTGTCTGCAGCTGCAGGAAATCGTGTACCGAAATCGAAGCCGTTCCCATCTCTGCGATAATCGGCAGCTTTGCAGTCTTCACACGTTCCTCAACACGCAACCGTTCTTCCTCATCACGTGTCTTTTTCTGCTTCGAGAACCAGTACTGTCCAGACAGCTTGGTCATGATTGGTTCGAGTACCACGTGTGGCAAGCAAAGGTTGATCATGCCCGTGGTATCGCCGATTTTGGTACTGAACGAAATGACCACCACAATCTCGTTTGGTGAGACGATCTGCATGAACTGCGGGTTCATCTCAAGCCCTTCCTGATACGGATCCAGCTCAATAATCTGTTTCCATGCCTCGTGGAATGTATCTAGCGCTTTGCCAAACACACGCTCCATCACCGTTGTTTCAATTTCCGTAAGAGCCCCCATTTTTTCCGGGATCGCGCCCTGCCCCCCAAGGAGACGATCGAGCATGGTATAAGCGATGTTTGGGTTCACTTCCAGGACCATACGACCTTCCAGCGGCGGTGCTTCAAAGATGTTGAGAATGGTCATTTTGGGAATGGAACGAATAAACTCGTCGTACGGCAATTGATCGACGGAGGCAACCGTAATTTGCACGAAGGTACGGAGCTGAGCGGAAAAATACGTCGTCAACAATCGGGCGTAGTTTTCATGAATCCGGGTCAAGCCACGGATTTGATCTTTGGAAAAACGCAGAGCTCGTTTAAAGTCATATACTTTTACTTTGCGCTCAGTCTCTTCTTTTTTCAGCTCGTTGGCATCCATTTCTCCTGATGAGAGTGCCGCCAACAAGGCATCAATCTCACTTTGTGAGAGAACCTCGGCCATATATCGTCACCTCCTTGCTATGTATACCTGCATCGCTTCCTTAGGACAAGACGCGTTTGGTCGTCACGACTTGGACGATTTTACCTTCTTGCATCAGGGAGCTGATTTCATTCATAATTTTGGCTTCCAGCTTGTTGACGCCTTCAGTGCCTTTGATATCTTCTGGACTTAAACCTGCCAATGTTTTAATGATGACCTGATTGATCTGCGGCATGCGCTGTTCCAGTTCCTCTTTGGCATCGGAATTGTCTGCGGTAATTGTGAAGCGAACAATCATGTAATTATTCGTCAGCAGGTTCGTGGTAATTTCACCTGTATCCACCGAGTATTCCTGCATTTCCTTTGCTGACAACGGTTCTAATTGCTTCTCTGCTCCGCTAGTCGTTTGTGCCGCTGGGGAGAGATACGTCTGCCAGAGCACGAAAGAGATAACTCCCAGAAGCGATATCGCGATGATAATAATTAGAGCCATGTTAAACAACCGATTTTGAAACATCGCAAAGCCTCCCGCTATTCATTTACATCGTCCGGCATTTTAGGTGCACTGCTTACCGGATGAACGTTTTGATAAAAGGCTTGGACACGTTCAGCGATTGACTCTGCCGAATCTTTGACGATGTACTTCCTGTCGTTGAACAGAGTAATCACCGTATCGGGAGTAGCCTCTACCGTCTCGATATGAGTGATATTGAGATAAAAAGTGTTCCCGTTAAAACGAGTTAATTTGATCATTGGCTGCTCCTTTCGGGTAGGGAGGAGGGAAAGAACGATTCCTTCCCTCACTCATCCTTTAGAACCAATTATCGTTTCAGGTTAACCAGTTCTTCCAACAGCGTGTCAGAAGTCGTGATGATCCGCGAGTTTGCTTGGAAGCCACGCTGTGCCACGATCATCTCGGTGAACTCTTCAGACAAATCCACATTGGACATTTCCAGCTGACCTGCGATCACACTCACTCTTGCATCTGTAGCCGTAGTAGGAGTCAGTGGATCGTCATCACGGGCACCTGCGTTTACGGTGTTTTCATAAAGCGAGTTTCCAACCTTCTTCAGACCGCCTGGGTTGTTGAACGTCATCAGGCCGACAGTGTTATCAGAAGCAAGAGCACCTGTATCGTCCACCGTGGTAATTACGCCGTCTTTCCCGATCGAATAGGAAACGATTCCGTCCGCTTGGCTGATCTGGATAGCCGCCCCATCGGAGTTCATCAGCTTCATGCCTTGGGAGTTCACCAGGAACCCTTGCGCATCGCGCGTGAAGTTACCCGCACGCGTGTAGTACATGGTTGCACCGTCATCAGGGCTTACCATGAAGAACGCGTCACCCTCAATGGACAAATCCGTTGGGAGGTTGGTCGTCATTGGGCTACCAGCGGAAAATACAGTGTCAATCGAGCCAATGGAAGCACCCAGACCAATTTGCGTCGGGTTGGTTCCGCCTTTTCCGTCATCCGTTGGTGCACCCGCACCCTGGATGTTTTGGCTCAAAATATCTTGAAACATAACACGGCCTTTTTTAAAGCCGACGGTATTCACGTTTGCGATGTTATTTCCGATTACGTCCATTTTTGTTTGGAAGCCACGCAAGCCAGAAATACCCGAGTACATGGAACGAAGCATAATCTGTTTCCTCCTCTACATAAGTTCGGTTACCTCAGTCGGTCAGTAACCTTTGGGCTTCCTCGCGTGAGGTCCAGCCCATTGCTGCCATCACTACACGAAGATAGCACTATCGATATTGGTAAACACATTGTCCTTCATGCTTCCATCGTCGACAGCGGTAATGATCTTCCGATTTACGATGCTCACGACGTAGGCCACATTATCCATCAGAATGAGAGATTCTTTGGCTCCTTTGGAAGCCGCCTTTTGTACGGCTGTTTCCAGACGTTCCATTTGAGGGGCATCGAGCGTTATCCCCCGTTCCTTCAGTCGATTAACAGCGTGCTGGCTAATGCCTAGGGGCTGCGTTTTGGCTTGCGACCCCAGCGACTCCGTCAAAAACTGCTGAAACGATTTGCCGCTTCCCTGAGCGATCTGGGCAGTGGGTTTGGTGACGTGATTCGTTTTCGGAGGGAAATAGGTCTGCGATACATGAAAGGGATTCATCGCGCTTCCTCCTTTATTCCATTCCTAGACGATATCGTCGATGCCTCGTGCGGATTCACGGAGGCGATTCCATAACGATTCTGTCGATTCATTGTTGTCTACCAGAGCATCTAAGGCGAATTCCTGCTCTTCCTGCTCTTCCTGCTGGTTGCTGTTATTCTGCTGTTGTCTTGCCTGCTCTCGTTGCTGCTGGAAGCTAAAGGCTGTTTCCTGCTGTTGGTTCACTTCCAAGCGGTCTACTTGCAATCCCTGTTGAGTCAAAGCTGCACGCAGCTGTGACAGCTGGTTGTCGAGCATATCTTTGCCTGCCTGGGTCTCAGCAGAGAAGTGAGCAGTGATGACCCCGTTATGGGAGGTAATCGTTACATCAACTTGTCCCAAAGACTGCGGATTCAAGATCAGCTTCGCTTCATGAACGCCATTCATTTGTGTCAGCTGCATTTGCTTTACAAAAATTTGCGTTACTTGCTGGGTTAACTGATTGGCATGAACATGATGCGTAGGTACAGATGGTTGCCCAATGGTCTGGTTCGATTGCAATTGGTTTGCAGTTGTCACCGGACCTTGTGCTGTTGTAAACGGCAGTCCGCCATCCTCATTTCCGTCCTGATTCGTCAGGTTCGAGCCTTGCGCTGCAGACTGTACGGTTTGAGACTGAATGCCGGCTTCTGCTTTATAAGCAGAAAGACCTTGATGGAAGCGCAATGGCTGGATGTTTTTATTTACATCCTGCTGTGCGTTGCTACTGCTCGTAACTACATCAGAGCGAGTGAGCAACGGACTTTTTTTCCCTGAATCCTGATCGCTTTTTTGAGCTTTCAGGTCTGCCAGCAGAGCAGTTAATTTCTCCAGTTCAGCAGATGCTGGTTCGCCTTCAGTCAGCTTCGCGAGCAGCTGCTTCCAGTTCTCAGGAATTTGCGGCAGTTGGCCTTGTGCTTTTTGCAAAAGCTGATCAATCGCTCCTGCTTTTTCTTCCAGCTTCGGCTCAAGCTCTTCTTGGGAATGCTGACCGGAAGCTAGCATTTGGGCGAGCAGTGCCATTAATTCTTGCAGCGCATCCATGTCTTCCTCACTCAGGCCCTCAGGCGCCAATGCAAGCTCCTCTGCTGCCGGCATATTTTGCAGGGCCTGTACCATTTGCATGGAGAACAGCTCACCGATCCCTGCACTTCCTGTAGCTGCTCCTGTCGTCGCAGTCACTGTACCGGAAGCTCCTATTGGAGTCGTCACACTTGCTACATTCATCTCATTCACCTCCCCTATTTTGGTTTGTTGCTATAGAAACGATAATCGAGCAGTGTTACCTGTCTATTATCGAAGCAACTCCTCAGTAATGCGGGCTGCTAGGTTGTCATCTTTTTTCTTGTCTTCCTGAGCAATCGCCGCAAGTGTTTGTGCCCGTTTATCCTCAGGCATCTCGGACAAAATCGAAATGGCTCTCGATTTATTCGTCTGCATGAGCGAGCGAATCACAGCAGCTGAATCAGCCGGAGGCATTTGAGCAAATGAATTGATCAATGATTCTTTTGTCCCCGCGTTATTCGAAGACTCATTTTTGGTAGCGCTCAAAGCTTGTGTCAGGACTTGCACTCTCTCTTGCAGTGCTGCGATATCCGCGTCCTTGTTGACTACAGAATCTTTGAGCATGATGGAAATGTCCGCCGCTTTCTTTGGTTCCATCTTCGCCAAAATATCGGCACGCTGTGCAGCCTTCATTTTGGTCATCACAGTGACTGCTTCCTCTACGCTAAGGTTTTCGATAATGGCTGCTGCATTTTTCGCAGACATCGTCGTATACACTTTTGCCAAGTCTGCAAACTGCTGCTGACGTTCCTCTTCTGTGGCTCGTTTGCTTTCCATCATCTTTTTCAGATCATCGACTTGCTTTTCCAATGCTTGGATTGTCGAATCTTTCTTCGCTGTTTCTTCCTTTAATGAAGAAACAGCTTGCTGACTTTTCACCTGATCCGTTTGCAGAGTGGAAACCTGCTTGGTTAACTCTTCTTTGGGATCAGAGCCGGGAGCCGCTGCATATTCGTCCGGGACTAGCTTTTCCACGTACGGTACGGATTTGGCCCAATGGAGAACATTCCCCAGCACGTTGACCCCCAGCAAGCTGAGAAGCACACCGCCAAGGAGGCTAGCAAACAGCGCAGGAATGACAATCATGTAAAAAAACCATTCCCACTTGCCGTACTCCCGTTCTTCTTGGATTTCTTCCATCTGGTACCTCCCTCAGTTGCTTCGCCGCAGATAGAGCTGGGTGCCGATCTCATCCAACTCTTTTTGCTCCCTCATCTTTTCCGCATCCATATATTGAATGAGGGATTTTTCTCGCAGACGCTGCCACAGCTGCGTTTCTTTCATTCTCTCTGTTAATCGTGACTGGCAGCGCTCTACATCCTGCTCACATCCATGCAAGGTCCGTTGCTGATTGGTGATGGAGCGCTCAACGGCTTGCTTGTAATGCGTAATCTCGATGAGCTGCGCAGCGCTGCAGGTTTGCGTCTGTGCTTCCTGAAGAAGCAGTGACATTTCATCGTGGTGCTCATGCAATCGGTACAGCTTCCCTTCTTCTTCGTTTTTCCGCTGAACCGATTTCCCGAATGCCCACTCCGCCTGCTCCTTCTCCTTTTCCTTCAGATCCAGAACTTTTTGGAGATGAAACTGAAACACTTTCACGCTAGTTCACTCCTCCGAAATGTGCGGTCAATGCTTTGATGGCACTCTGAATCGTGGATGGCTCGTGAGTCCCCTGTGCCGTAAAATCGCGGATAATATCCCGGTAGCGTATCGCAGCATCGATTTCTCGATTGGTTCCTGGTTTGTACGCACCGATATTGATCAAGTCTTCCGCATCACTGTAGGTGGCCAAATGTCTTTTCAGCTGTCTGGCAGCTTCCATATGGTCGTCACTGACGATCTCTGTCATGACCCGACTTACGCTGGCGAGTACATCAATCGCAGGGAAATGCCCTTTTTGTGCGATTTTACGATCCAGTACGATGTGTCCATCCAAAATACCGCGCGCAGCATCTGCTATCGGATCATTCATATCATCTGAATCTACGAGAACGGTGTAAAATGCGGTAATGCTTCCGCGATCTGCTGTTCCTGCCCGCTCCATCAGCTTTGGCAGCATGGCAAAAACGGAAGGGGTGTAACCACGCGTTGCCGGCGGCTCACCGATTGCAAGCCCGACTTCACGCTGCGCCATGGCAAATCGTGTAACGGAGTCCATCATCAACATGACGTTCATGCCCCGGTCCCGGAAGTATTCTGCAATCGACGTTGCAATCATCGCTCCCTTGATCCTGATCATCGCAGGCTGATCAGAAGTGGCTACCACTACTACCGACTTCTCTAGTCCTTCTTCCCCGAGGTCTCGTTCAATAAACTCCATAACCTCGCGTCCACGTTCCCCGATCAGTCCGATGACATTGATATCAGCCGTTGTATTTCTCGCAATCATCCCCATCAGGGTACTTTTCCCTACACCGGATCCTGCGAAGATCCCCACACGCTGACCTTTCCCGATCGTAAGTAGTCCGTCAATCGCTCTGACCCCTACACTAAGTGCTTCCTTAATTCGTGGACGCAGAATGGGATTGGGCGGCATGTTGTTTGTCGGGTACGTGGAAAGTCCAAAGGGGAGCGAGCCTTGAAACGGACGTCCGAGGCCATCTAGGATCGACCCCAAAATCTCCGGCCCTACCTTCACTTCCAAAGAGCGACCCGTGGCAACAACATCGCAGCCAGGACCAATCGCAGTAAGTTCCCCTAACGGCATCAGCAGTACCTTGTTTTCTCGAAAGCCCACAACCTCTGCGATAATAGGCTCCTGACTATTGCTTGGGTACAAATGACAGATTTCGCCGAGCTTTACTTCTGGCCCTTGCGACTCGATAGTGAGCCCGACTACTTGTGTCACTTTTCCGTTCACTCGCATCGGATCGATTCCGACGAGCGCTTGTCTGTACTTCGATAAGTCGAGAATACTCATGGCGCTTCACTTCCTCGAGCAATTTCAAGCAACGCCTGCTTGATCTCTGTCAGTTGGGTATCGATTCGTGCATCTACACTTCCGAGTGGCGTTCGAATCACGCATCCACCGTCCTGAACGGTGTAATCGGGATAGACGGACAATTCCGCTTGACCATCCAGCAGCTCGAGCATTTGCGCACGATGCTCCTGCAAATAATCGAAGTGTTTGTGGTTTACACAAACGGTAATGTGTCCGTGAACCCGAGAGCGGCGAAGAACTTTTTTTGCTATCTCCAGCACATGATCAGGCGACTGCTGCAGCTCGGTCGTAATGACTTTCTTGGCAACTTCCATGCTAAGCTCTACTAAAAACGGTTCCGCCTCCGCGATAATCTGCTGCTTTTGGGAGAATGCTTGCTCTAGCACCTTGCGAGCTTGTCCGACAGCTTCTGTCTCTTCTTCGCGTGCGATCTGCTTTCCCGTTTCATATCCGCTGTCATGCCCTTCACGAGACGCCTGCTCGTGAACTTCCTGGAATAAGGCTGCTGCCTCCATCCTTTTTTGCTCCCACCATTGCTCAATCTCAGTCAGGGCCTGCTGCTTCGTTTGTTCGGCTTGTTCTGCTGCTTGCTGCAATATTTTTTGAGCGGTTTCTTCCGCGTCCTGTATGATGATTTGCGCTTCTGCCTCAGCATGATTTAAAATTTTTTGATTTTCTTGCAACCTTTCTGGATCTGATTCCGTCTTTAGGGGTGCAGGCGTTACCGCAAGGAGGACAGAATCGTCAGAAGGCTGATAAAAAGAGGCCTTGATGATCCTAGACAATGATATCATCTCCTCCACCGCGAGCGATGATGATCTCACCAGCCTCCTCTAAGCGACGGATAATGGCCACGATACGAGATTGTGCTTCTTCGACGTCGCGAAGTCGAACGGGCCCCATGAATTCCATTTCTTCTTTGAACGTATCTGCCATCCGTTTGGACATGTTCCGGAAAATGACTTCCCGCACTTCCTCGCTCGCCACTTTGAGCGAAAGCTGGAGATCGGCGTTTTCCACATCCCGGATAACCCGTTGGATGGAACGGTTGTCCAAAGTAGCAATGTCCTCGAACACGAACATACGCTTCTTGATTTCTTCTGCCAACTCGGGATCTTGAATCTCCAAGGAATCCAGGATCGTGCGCTCGGTACCTCGGTCTACACCATTGAGAACTGCAACAATTGCTTCGATACCGCCGGCCTGCGTGTAATCTTGAGTAACGGTAGCGGATAGCTTTTGCTCCAGTACTTGCTCCACTTGTGCGATTACTTCCGGAGATGTACTGTCCATCATGGCAATACGTTTTGCCACCTCTGCCTGACGTTCTTGTGGTAATGCTGACAAGATCATGGCAGCCTGTTGAGCTTCCAAGTATGACAGTACTAAAGCAATAGTCTGCGGATGTTCATTCTGGATGAAATTTAGAATTTGACCAGGGTCTGCTTTTCTGGCAAAATCGAACGGTCTGACTTGTAGGTTGGCTGTAAGGCGATTGATAATATCCATCGCTTTCGTCTCGCCAAGTGCTTTTTGCAAAATTTCTTTGGCGTACGTGATCCCGCCTTGTGCGATGACTTCTTTTGCAACTGCTATTTGATGAAATTCAGATAAGATTTTATCTTTTTCGTCCGTATCTACTTTTCGTACATTGGCAATTTCCAATGTCAGCTGCTCGATCTCATCTTCACGCAAGTGCTTAAACACCTGGGCGGAGATTTCCGGCCCGAGTGAGATGAGAAGGATAGCCGCCTTCTGTCGTCCAGTCAACTCTTTTGCGCCGCGAGCCATACCTTTCACTCCTTAATCTTCTGCTAGCCATGTACGAAGCAGGACAACAAACTCATCCGGTTTGCTTCGCGCCAATTTTTCCAACTGCTTCCTGACGACGACTTGATCTCCATCTTCTTGGTAAATCAGATCCGGGATTTCCGAAGGTTGGGAAGGCGATAAGAGATCTGAGACTTCTTCTTCTTGCTGTCTAGCTTGTTTGCGTCTGCGCAGTACGAGGAATGCAACAGCTGCGAGTGCCAATACAGCAATACCGCCGACAGTCCAAAGGACAGCTGGGCTCAGAGAATTGGAGTCTTCAACAGCTACTTTTCCAGAGAATTGACGTGGCAGGACTGAAATATGCTTGTCCAACTCTTCTTCTGTCAATTCAACACCTTGATTGCTCAAGGTCACACGAACGACATTTCGCAAAACCTGTTTGATGCTCTCGATCGTTGCATCATCCAACGTGCCACCTGCTGGCGGCTCAACACCTACGTTAATCGTTACGTCCTCGATTTTGTAAGGACTCATCGTTACATTTCGAGTAATCCGGTTGACTTCCCGGTTAATGGTATCATTCAACTCTTCGTAATCACTATTGCTGCCTGTTGGCGTACTAGCAGGATAGCTTGGAACAGCACTTGCTCCCGTTCCTGCAACTCCCCCCGGAGGTGCGCCTTGTCCGGAAAATGTTTTGGATAATTTTTGCGAGGAAATAATAAGGCCTTCGTTGTTTTCTTTATCAGGTGCTTCTACCAGATTCTCTACACGATTTTCCTTGTCAAAATTCATTTTGATAAACGTGTGGACAATCACCTTGTCTCTACCCATGATCGTGCCGAGCAGGTTGTACAAGTTTTGCTGCATGGTTTTTTCTACTTCAGCTTTAATCTGTTCCTGCTGTTTAAAACCACTGAGCGTTCCTTCGTTTTCATTTGCTTCCGCTCGTTCTAAAGGATTGGAATATTGGTCCGTAATGGCGATTGCATCCATCGGGAGCTTGGGAACACTTCGCGAAACAAGCAGATACAGCGAGTTAATTTGCTTTTGATCGAGTGTCGTACCAGGTTCTACATCTACGATGACAGAAGCCGTTGCTGTTTCAGGTGTTTCCGTCACCCAGACACTCTCTTGCGGTAGAGTAATCATGACTTGTGCAGCTCGTACACCTTTCACCCGTTCCAGCATCTTGCGCAGCTCTTGTTGCAAGGCTTCTTTTTTCATGACATCGAACTGTCGATCAGTAACCCCCAACGTATTGGAGAAGATCTCCGAATTGATCCCCGCTTCGCTCGGGATTCCCTGAGCGGCCAGATCCACGATGACATCCTGCGCCATTTTCTCTGGAACCTCAATGCCTGTTCCATTTCCCGTAATTCTGTAAGGAATTTTTTGGCTTTCTAATTCCTGTTTGATTGTTCCTATTTCTTGTTCACTCAGTCGCTGGTTGTATAGTGGTGTGTACACCGGCTGTGAAGCTATGTATATGTATAGACCAAGTGAGATGAGCAGAAACAGCGAGATTCCTGCGATCATCCATTTTTGCTTTTTGGAAAACTGCGTCCATTTTGACGTAAGCTGTTCTCTGAGTACTGCCATACGTTCGTTCATGATTCACCTCTCACAGGATACCAACAACAAATCATATCGACATGCGCATGATTTCTTGATAGGACTCGATCACCTTGTTACGTACCTGTAAGGTCATCTGCAACATGTTCGTAGCTTTTAAACCCGCTACCGTAACCTGATCAATACTTTCGATTTCTCCAGCCGCAAACTTGTCACCCAAAATGGCGGAATCTACTTGTGCTTGATTGACTTGATTCAACGCATCCGATAAGAAGGATCCGAAATCTTTGGTTACCTGAGCTGGCGTTTGCAGCTTGTTCACGCTTGCCGTCTGAATCGGACTAACTTGAGAAAGTGACTGAATATCCATCGATTACATGCTCCCCTTCTACCTGATTTCCAAGGCTTTCATCATCATGCTTTTCGATACATTCAATACCGTGAGATTCGCCTCGTACGATCGGGAAGCAGAAATCATATCTACCATTTCCTTCATCATGTCCACATTCGGCATGAGTACGTACCCATCTTGGTCGGCATCCGGATGCTCGGGATCGAACACACGTTTAAACGGTGTTTCGTCTTCCTTGATCGCTGTTACTCTGACACCGTTATCCCCATTTTTTCCGGCGATGTTCCCAACAGCCGCTTGCAGCAAATTGTCGAACGACTCACTGGACTTGGGGGAAAGCTCTACCATTTTACGCTTGTAAGGTTGCCATACGCCATTCACGAAGTTTGCTCTTGTTGTCTCTGCGTTTGCAACGTTGGAAGCCACTGTGTCCAGGCGCAGCCGATTGGCTGTTAGCGCTGAAGCACTCGTGTTGATTCCCTGAAAGAGATTCATAACCTATTTCCCTCCGCCGTCAATTACGCTTCGTATTTTTTGCAGTGAACCTGTTGTTAATTGAGTTAGACCGCTATACCAAATGTAGTTTTTCGCCAGCTCGGTCTGTTCGGATTCCATATCGACATCGTTCCCGTTGTTTTGCACGTTGTTGTTCGGATTAGAAACGATTTGCGGTCGAGCAAAGCTCCCCGCATTTGCAAAAGGAATGTGCTTTGAGCTGGTCCGATAGGCTTCCAGGTTTTGACCACCAAGAGTGCCACTTAATTCCTGCTGCAGGTAATTTTCGAAAACGACTTGCTGGCTCTTAAATTGTGGGGTATCTATGTTCGCTAGATTGTTCGCGATCGTTCTGTGTCGTAAGTTGGCAGCATCCATCGATCGCTCCAGGACCTGCAGGTGATAACTTCCCAGCATCGTTTCTTACTCCCCCATCTGTTTCCATTTCATTTCTCTGATACGCTATATTTCTTCCAGATTCGACATCTGAGATACGTAACAATCATAGCAAAACTGTAATACTGAAAAAAGCCCCTTTTCATGACGATTTTCAAAATGATTCAATGGCACTAAATCCCTGATAATTCCTGATTTTTTACTACTTTTTACAAATGCAAATGGGAAAATCCCATATATTTGAAAGGTAATATGTTCATATTTTCGTATTTTAGATTCTAAAGATTCTGTCGGAAATTGTTGGGATTAGGTATAATTACCCATGAAAAAAGGTGTAGCACCATGTTGAGCTACACCTTTTGTTCAATAGACTATAACTTTTGAGCCATATGTGTTTAAGAGGTTTTCAACTTCTCCAACTCTGGCAAGAGCTTTTCATTCAACACTTTAATGAATGTACCCTTCATACCGAGAGAGCGAGATTCGATGACACCCGCACTTTCCAGTTTACGAAGCGCGTTTACAATCACCGAGCGAGTGATTCCCACACGGTCTGCAATTTTGGAGGCAACCAGCAAGCCTTCTTTACCTTCGAGCTCTTCAAAAATATGTTCAACCGCTTCCAGTTCACTGTAAGAGAGGGAACCGATAGCCATTTGTACGACAGCTTTGCTGCGTGCTTCTTCTTCAATCGCTTCAGAACGCTCGCGCAAGATTTCCATCCCAACCACTGTTGCCCCTACTTCAGCCAAAATCAGGTCATCATCTACGAATTGATCGTTAATGCGGCCCAGAATCAGTGTTCCCAAGCGATCGCCTCCACCCATGATTGGAACCAGTGTCGTCCAACCAGCGCGGAATACTTCTTTCATTTCTACTGGGAAAATGGTATACGGACTCTCCACATCCAGGTTAGCAGAGGTTTCTTCTACTTTCAGCAAACCTTGGCTGTAGTCTTCTGGAAAACGGCGATCTTCCAACATTTTACGAATACGTGCATTGTCCATTTCTTGATGGATAGCAAAACCGAGCAGTTTACCTTTGCGGCTAACTACGAACGTATTTGCTTCAATCACATCGCTCAATACTTGCGCCATCTCATTGAAGTTGACGGCATGACCAGCAGACTTCTGCAGCATGCGGTTAATTCTTCTAGTTTTTGACAGTAGATCCATCTCTATTTCCTCCCAATGTATGGTGATGCTATTCGATTCTTTACAGGATATATCGGCTAAGATCCTTGTTGCCTGCGATGGTACCCAGCTTTTGCTGGACGTACTCAGGCGTGATTTGAACAACTTCCAGGTGGATGTCAGGTGCTTCAAAGGATAGATCCTCTAAGAGCTTCTCCAAAATCGTGTGTAGACGTCTCGCACCAATGTTATCTGTACTTTGGTTGACTTCTGCTGCAAGACGCGCCAGCTCTTGAATCGCTTCCGGCGTAAATTCTACTCGTACACCTTCCGTTTCCAAGAGTGCGACGTACTGTTTCAACAGCGCATTTTTCGGCTCCGTCAAAATTCGCACAAAATCTTCTACACGCAGACTGGTCAGCTCAACCCGGATGGGGAAGCGTCCTTGTAGTTCCGGAATCAGATCAGATGGTTTCGCCATGTGAAAGGCACCCGCTGCAATAAACAGCACGTAGTCAGTCTTGACCGGACCGTACTTGGTCATAACGGTCGAACCTTCTACGATTGGCAGTATATCGCGCTGAACGCCTTCACGAGATACGTCTGGACCACGTCCATCCTTTCCCGCGATCTTGTCAATTTCGTCAATGAAGATGATCCCATGATTCTCAGCTCGACGAATGGACTCCTGCGTGACTTCATCCATATCCACCAGTTTTTGCGCTTCTTGCTGAATTAATACCTTTCGCGCTTCTTTTATTCGCAATTTTCGTTTCTTCGTTCGTTTCGGCATCAGGCTACCTAACATATCCTGCATTTGCATCCCCATTTGTTCTGTACCCGGAACCTGGAACATATCAAACATGTTAGGCGACTGATCTTCCACATCGATCTCGATCATCTGCTCTTCTAGCTGTCCATTGGCCAGCTGCCAAGCCACCTGTCTGCGCTGTTGCTCGATCGATGCGTCTTCTGCGTCATGATTGGATGTTTGTTGTTGCTGTTGTCCGCCAAAGAACATCTCCAGGGGATTTTTAAACGAATTTTGAGGCTTGCGACTAGGAACAAGCACGTTTACGATCGCTTCATTCGCCAGATTTTCCGCTTTTTCTTTTACGGATTCCATCTTTTCCTGTTTTACGGTGCGAATGGACGCTTCAACTAAATCCCGAACCATGGACTCTACGTCTCTGCCTACGTAGCCCACTTCTGTAAATTTTGTTGCTTCTACCTTAATAAAGGGAGCCCCCGTCAATTTGGCAATACGACGAGCGATTTCCGTCTTACCAACACCAGTCGGTCCGATCATCAAAATATTTTTCGGCACGACTTCCTCAATGATTTGTTCCGGCAAGCGACTGCGGCGATAACGGTTGCGCAAGGCCACGGCTATGGCTTTCTTGGCTTGTGCTTGCCCGACGATGTATTTGTCCAAATGCTCTACAATCTTACGCGGGGTTAATTGCTCAAGATTCAACACGTAATCGTCCTCCCTTATGTTCAATTCAATTCATCGACAACTAGGTTGGTATTTGTGAATACGCATATTTCCGCAGCCGTAAGAAGAGAAGCTTCTGCTATTTCTCGAGCACTCAGATGAGGTGCATACTTTTTCAGTGCCCGTCCAGCAGCCAGTGCAAAGCTGCCACCAGAGCCGATTGCCAAGATGCCATCATCCGGTTCAATAATCTCACCGTTACCAGAGATCAGTAGCAAGCTGTCTTTGTTGAGAACAATCATCATTGCTTCGAGGCGTTGTAGGACTTTGTCCATTCGCCATTCTTTTGCCATTTCAACGGCAGCTCTCTGAAGATTGCCGTGATACTCCTCCAGCTTGCCTTCAAATTTCTCGAATAATGTAATGGCGTCTGCGACGGACCCAGCGAAGCCAGCCAAGACTTCTCCGTGGTAGAGCCGTCTCACTTTTTTTGCACCGTGCTTCATGACCATGCTGTTGCCAAAGGTGACTTGACCATCTCCGGCCATCGCTACGGATCCATTATGTTGTATGGCAAAAATCGTAGTGGCATGAAACTGTCCCATGTCAGATTCCTCCCGTTTTAGGTACGATTGGCGGAACCGGTATCGCGCGTATTGGCACGCGGATGTGCGGTGTCATATACATGGCGAAGTCTCTCCTTGGTTACATGCGTGTACACTTGCGTCGTCGAAACGTTCACATGCCCCAGCAATTCCTGAACGGTACGAAGATCCGCACCGCCATTCAGCATATGGGTAGCAAATGTATGACGAAACGTATGTGGGGACACGCGTAGATGGAGAGCGTACTTCTCAACGTATTTGTCTATCACGCGGCGAACGCTACGATCCGATAACGGCTCACCACGGTAGTTGACTAGAAGATATCCATGCTCATTATGACCAGCTAGCAATTTCGGCCTGCCCTCATCTAGGTATTGCCGAAGAACGTCGCACGCATAACTTCCTACTGGCACATAACGCTCTTTTGCCCCTTTTCCAAAAACGAGCGCGACACCGATGCTCGGATTAATCGCCTCAAGAGACAGCGTAACCAGCTCCGTTACTCGAATGCCGCTTGCGTACAGCAGTTCAAAAATCAGTCGATCTCTCATTCCTAGAGGAGTCGTCATGTCAGGTAGATCAAAGAAAGTTTGAACTTCTTGTGGATACATAAAAGTAGGAAGTTTTTTCTCCATTTTCGGAGTCGAAACGAGTTGGAATGGATTCTGTTCTAGTTGACCTTCACGCAGCAAAAAACGATACAAGCTTCGCAAGCTTGACAGCTTACGAGCCATGCTTCGCCTGGAGAGACCTCTTTTCGCTAGATGCGCGAGAAAGGAGCGTCCGTGCAAATAAGAAACAGCAGCAAATACGGTGATTTGGTGCTGTTCCATAAAAGCGACAAATTCGCAGATATCTGCCACATACTGCTTCACCGTGTGAGGAGAGGCGTTCTTTTCAACTTGCAAATATCGGGTAAACATCGCAATGTCCGCAGAGTTTTGTTGCGAAATGTCCATGTGGGATGCACCCTCCTCAAAGCATCTATATAGTACCACAGTCGAAATTCGGATTACAACTTTAATTGTGTCGTTCTTGTGTAAAATTCTGAATTGTATCTAGCGCCCGCTCAGCAAGCTTTTCGTTCTTTTCTCGCTTATTTCGAATCCTTTCAGGTAACTCCGGAACAAGTCCGAAATTCGCATTCATTGGCTGAAAATGCTTCGAATCTGCGGTTGTAATATACCGTGCCATACTTCCCATTACTGTCTCAGGTGGAAGGACAATCAGTTCTTCGCCTTTTACTAGACGAGCTGCATTAAGCCCCGCGAGCAGTCCGGAAGCTGCCGATTCGACATATCCTTCCACCCCCGTCATTTGGCCAGCAAAGAACAAGGTATCGCGCTCTTTATATTGATACGTTGGTTTCAGCAGTTTAGGCGAGTTAATAAAAGTATTTCGATGCATAACACCGTAGCGTACAATCTCGCAGTTTTCGAGACCAGGAATCATGGAAAATACTCGTTTTTGTTCCGGCCATTTCAAATGTGTCTGAAAGCCTACGATGTTATATAAGGTTGCAGCCCCATTGTCCTGGCGAAGCTGCACAACCGCATAGGGCTTTTTGCCTGTTCGCGGATCAGTCAGTCCTACAGGCTTTAACGGGCCAAACAGCATCGTTTGACGTCCACGCTTTGCCATTACTTCAATGGGCATGCAGCCTTCAAAGAAAACTTCTTTCTCGAATTCTTTAAGCGGTACGGCCTCGGCTGCAATCAATTCGTCGTAAAATCGATTAAACTCTTCCTCGGACATCGGACAATTCAGGTAGGCAGCCTCACCTTTGTCGTAACGGGAAGCGACAAAGACCTTCTCCATATCAATGGAGTCTTTTTCTAAAATAGGCGCTGCCGCGTCGTAAAAGTAGAGATAATCTTCTCCTGTCAGCCCTCTGAGCTGCTCGGACAGAGCTGGCGAAGTTAATGGGCCAGTCGCAATCACGACCACCCCTTCTGGAATTTCTGTGATCTCTTCCGAAATAACCTCCACGAGTGGGTGGTTGCGAACAGCATCCGTTACGTACTCTGCAAATTCATGTCGGTCCACGGCGAGCGCTCCACCAGCTGGCACCGCGCAGCGATCTGCCGCACTAATGATGACAGAGCCGAGACGACGCATTTCTTCCTTTAATACACCTACTGCATTCGTGAGCGAGTTCGCCCGTAGAGAGTTGCTGCAAACCAGCTCAGCAAACTTGTCAGTATGGTGAGCTGGCGTTTGCGTTTTCGGTCTCATTTCATATAGTTTCACTGGCACACCAGCCTGGGCGATCTGCCAAGCAGCCTCACTTCCTGCCAGGCCTGCACCCACGACGGTGATAGTCGGTTGTGTCATGATGATAATCCTCCAAGCTTATATATCTCTTTAGGAATCAGCTTCTTCTTGATAATCGCATTTGGTGCAAGCGACACTCACACCCTGCTTTTTGCGTTTCTTTTCAACCAGCATGCTTGCACACTTCGGGCAAGGACGCGAGATCGGTTTGTCCCATGAGACAAAATCGCACTCCGGGTATTGATTGCAGCCGTAAAAAATGCGGCTCTTCTTAGATTTACGTTCGATGATCTCTCCGGTTTCACATTGCGGGCATTTTACCCCGATTTCTTTTACGATCGGCTTCGTATTGCGGCAATCCGGGAAGCCTGAGCAAGCCAGAAACTTACCGAAGCGTCCTAGCTTGTATACCATGACGCGACCGCAAAGCTCACATGTTTCATCGGATTCTTCATCTTTTAATTCGACTTCCTTCATTTCCTCTTCGGCAAAGGATACACGTTTGGCGAAGTCTCCGTAGAACGCATCCAGTACCTCCACCCAATTGGCGATGCCTTCTTCGATACTATCCAAACCGTTCTCCATATGAGCGGTAAATTCCACATCGAGAATCTCCGGGAAGAACTCTTCCATCAGCGTGATGACGATTTCTCCCAATTCGGTAGGAATGAAGCGCTTTTCCTCGAGGGCGACATAGCCGCGCTTTTGAACCGTTTCCAGGGTCGGGGCGTATGTAGATGGACGACCGATCCCTCTTTCCTCGAGCGTCTTTACCAGACGTGCTTCCGAGTAACGAGGAGGCGGCTGTGTAAAGTGCTGGCTAGGTTCGATCTCTTTTTGCACAAGCGTTTGTCCTTCTTCAATCGGAGGCAGGAAGCTCTCCTCTTCTGTGCCGTCATCGTTTCCTTCAATATATACCTTCATAAAGCCAGGAAACTTAACTTTGGAGCCAGTCGCACGGAAAGTCACATCGCCTGCAGCAATGTCCACACTCATCGTATCCAAAACGGCAGAAGACATCTGACTCGCGAGGAAACGCTCCCAGATCAGCCTGTAAAGGCGAAGCTGATCACGCGATAAAAACTCTTTGATCTCATCAGGCGTACGCATAACGGCTGTTGGACGAATCGCTTCATGGGCATCCTGAGCATTCTCGTTCTTGGCTTGGGTGCGCTGTTCAGCCAAAACGTACTCGGCACCGAACTTTTCCAGTATGTATTCTTTTGCTTCCTCTTGCGCTGTTACAGAAATACGAGTGGAATCCGTACGCATGTATGTAATTAAACCGACAGCGCCTTCTTTGTTGCCCACGTCAATCCCTTCATACAGCTCTTGCGCAATCCGCATAGTCTTTGCTGTGCGGAAATTGAGCTTTCGTGCTGCCTCCTGCTGCAAGGAACTTGTGATGAACGGAGGTGCTGGATTGCGTTTGCGCTCCCGTTTCGTTACCTTCTGTACGACATACGGCTGATCAGCCATCCGCTTGTAAACTTCCTGTACATCAGCTTCTGTCTGCAACTCAACCTTTTCATCGCCATAGCCATAAAATTTGGCTTCAAACTCTTTGCCATTGCTAATTAGCTTACTTGCAATGGTCCAATACTCTTCCGGTATGAACTGTTGAATCTCCCGTTCCCGATCCATGATTAGTTTTACTGTTACGGATTGTACACGACCTGCACTCAGGCCTTTGCGTACTTTTTTCCACAAAATCGGACTGATATTATAACCGACCAATCTGTCCAAAATGCGGCGTGCCTGCTGGGCGTTCACCAAATCCATATTGATGTGACGAGGGTGTTTGAAAGCTTCCTTGATGGCATCCTTCGTAATTTCATTAAATACAACACGGAGCGGCTGGGTCAAATCCAGTCCCAAGTATTGTGCCAGATGCCACGCAATTGCTTCCCCTTCGCGATCCGGGTCAGCCGCCAGATAGACTTTCTTTACTTTTTTGGCAGCATCCTTCAGAGCCTTCAATACGTCGCCTTTACCGCGAATGGTTATGTATTTGGGTTCAAAGCCATTTGAAACGTCGACACCCGTTTGACTCTTTGGGAGATCGCGTACATGGCCCATAGAAGCTTTTACGATATATTTGCTACCCAGATATTTTCCAATGGTTTTCGCTTTCGCAGGGGATTCTACGATTACGAGCGTGTCAGCCATTTTTTTCCTCCCCTTTTAGTAAGGAATCTTCCCTATTATTAAATATGCTTATCCGATTTGTCAAACACTTGCAAGGCATAGGGGAGAAGGAGGAAACAAGAAATCACTTTATCGCCTCGCGAAAAACCCTCCTGGAAGGCTGACAATCTTTCCTTTGGTTTCCAATTGCAGGAGACTTCGATGAACTTTTTGTTTTGCTTCGGGCGTGAGCTGAGAAATCAATTCATCCACATGAGTCCCGTCATATGACAAGAAGCGCAGAACCGCCTTTTCATGCTCGTCGAGAGGCGGAATTGCTCCCTCCTGCTGCCTGTTTGTTGACTGTAATGGCGAAAAAATATGAGTCCATTCCTCCAGCACATCTGCACTTGATGTTACTAGCTTTGCTCCTTGTTTGATCAAGTTATGCGGTCCGGCGCTTACTAATGAAAAAATTGATCCAGGAACCGCAAAAACATCCCTTCCCTGCTCGAGAGCACAGTCAGCCGTTACCAACGAGCCACTTTTTTCGGCACCCTCTACCACTAATATCCCCAGACACAGTCCGCTAATGATACGATTTCTCTCTGGAAAAAGACCTGGTAAAGGTGGCGTTCCCGGAGGATATTCAGAAATCAACAGGCCGAAAGACTCAATCTTTCTGTATAATTCGCGGTGTCTGGACGGATAGATTTGATCGATTCCACACCCAAGAACACCTATCGTTTTCCCAGCAGACTGAAGCGTTGCCAAATGCGCTTCTCCATCAATGCCATACGCAAGCCCTGACACAATCACTAAGCCTTGCTCTGACAGCTCCTTTACCAGAGTCGAGCAGCACGCTTTGCCATAGGGAGTCGGTCTACGCGATCCGACAACACCAATCGACGGCTGATGTAGCAAAGAGGTGTCTCCTTTGCAGAAAAGAGCAAGAGGTGAATCAGGGATATGCCGTAATTGCTCCGGAAAATCTTGATCCAAAAAACAAAGATATTGGACATTTCCCTTCCCTCTAGCCTGCAGCAAGGATAAAACTTTTTCTTCCTTTATATGTTCACGCACTGCCTGTGATACCTTTACCGGCAGCTTCAGAAATGCATCGGCCGCCTCCCAGTTTTTCACCGCTTCCGACACCGATCCATAAACGTCGTAAAGGACACGTATTCGCTTTCTGCCAAGTCCTGCGACCAGCAACAACGCGTACAGCCAATCTCTTTCTTGAATCTCTCCCATCATCAACACGCTCCCCACGTACGGATCAGTCGCTTCGAGAGCTATTGTATCCAAAGACAGAAGGCGGTTCAAAAAAGAAAAAGACAGACAAGTCGTAACTTGTCCGCCTTTTTGTCTCAACAAGCTTATTTGTTCAATACTTTATCGAGCATGCCTTTTTCAGTCAGCAGCTCAACAAGTGTTTCACCGATCACAGCTGGAGTTTTTGCTACGCGAACGCCGCATTCTTCGAGTTTCGCGATTTTTTCAGCTGCTGTACCTTTACCACCGGAAATGATCGCACCAGCGTGGCCCATGCGTTTTCCTGGAGGTGCAGTTTGTCCACCGATGAAGCCTACTACTGGTTTTTTCATGTTCGCAGCGATCCACTCAGCAGCTTCTTCTTCTGCAGTACCACCGATTTCACCAATCATGATAACGGCTTCTGTGTCTGGATCTTCGTTGAACATTTTCAGTACATCGATGAATTCCATCCCTTTTACAGGGTCTCCACCGATACCAACAGCAGTCGATTGACCAATGCCGCGAGTGGAAGTTTGGTGTACTGCTTCATACGTCAAGGTACCGGAGCGGGAAACGATACCCACTTTACCTGGAGTATGGATGTAACCAGGCATGATACCGATTTTGCACTCGCCTGGTGTGATAACGCCAGGGCAGTTTGGACCTACGAGGAGGGTTTTCTTACCTTCCATGTAGCGTTTTACTTTTACCATGTCCAGAACTGGGATACCTTCTGTGATGCAGATAACCAGGTCCAGCTCAGCGTCTACCGCTTCCATGATCGCGTCAGCCGCAAATGGAGGAGCAACGTAGATAACGGATGCATTTGCACCAGTTTTTTCTACTGCTTCTGCTACTGTGTTGAAAATTGGAATACCGTCAACTTCTGTGCCACCTTTACCAGGTGTTACACCGCCCACCATCTGTGTACCGTACTCAACGGCTCCGCGAGTGTGGAACAGACCAGTTGCACCCGTAATCCCTTGTGTAATGACTTTTGTATTTTTATTAACGAGAATACTCATCGCGTATTATTCCCACCTTTTTTTGACGTATCTAACTGCCTAAAAAGATTACTTCACCAAAGCTACTATTTTTTCAGCGCCATCTGCCATGGATTCAGCAGCAACGATGTTCAAACCGGACTCGTTGAGGATTTTCTTACCAAGGTCTACGTTCGTACCTTCAAGGCGAACAACCAATGGTTTGTCCAATTTGATTTGTTTCGCTGCGTTCACAACGCCATTTGCAATAACGTCGCACTTCATGATACCGCCGAAAATGTTAACGAAGATCCCTTTAACTTTTTCGTCGCGCAGAATGATTTTGAACGCTTCGGTTACTTTCTCTTCAGTAGCTCCGCCCCCAACGTCGAGGAAGTTAGCAGGATCTCCACCGTAGAATTTCACGATGTCCATAGTAGCCATCGCCAGACCAGCACCGTTTACCATGCAACCGATGTTACCATCGAGAGCGATGTAGGACAGGTCAAATTTGGAAGCTTCGATTTCTTTCTCGTCTTCTTCATCCAGATCGCGCAGAGCCACGATGTCAGGGTGACGGTAGAGAGCGTTGCTGTCGAAGTTCAGTTTCGCATCCAGTGCCATTACTTCACCGTCGCCAGTAACAACGAGTGGGTTAATTTCAGCGATAGAAGCGTCTTTGTCAACAAACGCTTGGTACAAGCTCATCATGAACTTCGCCGCTTTGTTGATCAGCTCTTTCGGGATATTGATTGCATAAGCCAGTCGGCGAGCTTGGAAAGCGTTCAAGCCAGTAACTGGATCGATAATTTCTTTGAAGATTTTTTCTGGAGAGTGAGCAGCTACTTCTTCGATCTCAGTACCGCCCTCTTCAGATGCCATCATAACTACGCTGCCTGTAGCACGGTCTACAACTACACCCACGTAGTATTCTTTCTTGATGTCGCAGCCTTGTTCGATCAGAAGGCGTTTTACTTCTTTTCCTTCTGGACCAGTTTGGTGAGTAACCAGTACTTTGCCAAGAATTTCCTGAGCATATGTACGAGCTTCATCCAGATTTTTTGCTACTTTCACGCCACCCGCTTTACCGCGGCCACCTGCGTGAATTTGTGCTTTTACTACAACTACTTGTGTGCCGAGCTCTTTTGCAGCTTCTACTGCTTCTTCAACTGTGAAAGCAACGCGACCTTCCGGAACTTTCACACCGTACTGCTTAAGTATCTCTTTACCTTGATACTCATGAATGTTCATTCTCCATCCTCCTATGGCAGATAAAGATCGGCTGGTTAAATAACTGATACATAAACAAAGTTCTGTTCCAGTCCTAACCGCCACTATCAGTGCAACAGTAACTATTCTACGACAAAAATTGCAAAAGTGGTAGTCAAATTGTTCTCTTTATCGTGACCATAATTGTTTGGATTCATGTCGAGTTCCTTATTTTCTCGAAGGTTTCAATAAATCCCAAATCGCTTTTTGTAATTGATTATGCAAATACCACTTGTCATCGATTTGAAAATGCAGAGAATAAAAGATCACCGAATGCTCTTCTCCGTTGACCTTAAAATGAACACGATACTCTTCTGCCCCGACGTGATCCGGCTGCTTTTCTATCGGGGCCGCTGTCTTGAGCATGCGGACCGCTTGCTGTGCCAAGCCTTGCTCGACCGTGCTCTGCGTAACGTCCAGATCCAGATTATCCACAGCCATTTGACCCGTTTTTTCAAATCTTACAGCGGTTGCTTTAAACAGCTTATCAAACGGCTGAATGGCCATTTCTTTTGGGACTAAATATTCGGTCAGTTGTGAAAACAGCTTTCCATCTACATGGTAGAAATGAGTGTCCCTGCCAAACGGGATGGAAATGAGTGTCGGTGTCAGTACGGTTACATCCAGCGGTCGTTCTTCTGAATCAATGCGCAGTCGGTAGTTTGGATAAAGTGGATACTTCTGCAAGTTTTTTTCATTTTCTGGAACCGCTTCGCTCAGTACCTTTTGTATGTACACTGTGTCTTTCTCTGCCAATGCCAAGGACTGTGACAGATCCTCTGCGCTCAATACCATGTTGTTTTTCCCTTGCTTCAAAAGCCCATTTCCTGTTAAGCGATGCACCCACTCATAAAAGGCAACCGCCCCAGGTCCACGATACGTGCTCTCTCCAAACTGACTTGCCCGCTCCCCTACCGTGACAACCAACGGCGCAAGCTGCTTGCGGTACAGAACTAGGGTAAAGAGAACTTCTTCTTGCTTCAGGGGATCATTGGACAACTGCAAATCTTTTCCTTGTGTTTGTAGCTCGTTCAGAAAAGCAGGCAAGTCTAACATCACTTCTTGACCATCGGTGGACATCACCGTTACTCGTTCTACCGTCCCCAGCTCTGTTTCAATTCGATCCCTCATGTCGGCATCCATTACGCGGGTATCCTGCGCACAACCAGTCATTACTGTGCATGCCACCACGAATGATAGCAAATAGGCACGTATAGACGATTTCATGCAGCAATCCTCCTTCATGTATACATCTGTCAGATCGTGCTACAGAAGTCCTAATCGACGGCTGATTTCACTGCCAAGCTTTCTTTTTACGTAGATTTCTCCGATCTGATGAGGATCTTTCACCATGACGGAACGGTTATTTGTGCGTATCACAACGTACTTCTCGCCGTTTTTGTCCAAGCCGCAGATTAATTCCGAAGCTACCTCCACAAAAATGGCAACAACATACTGGTCTTGAACCTTTTTCAACGAGATTTTGGGAAATGGAGACAACAACGGTGATGTCTTATCCTGGATGTATTGCGTTATCGCCAGCAGGTACTTATCAGGGTCTCCATATTGTTCGATCTCATGATTGATCCCTGTTATAATCCCTTCATCGGTGATACCGAGAAACAGGTTTCCATTGTTTGAATTTGCAAACGCCACAATCGTCTTTATGATCCCATTTTTTGACAACAGAAAGTCGCGTTTGAATTCAATCATGTCATTTTCCCCTAACTGGGTAGCCACGACGGGATCATCTACTCTGCCCAAATAACGGAATCTACTGATCGCCCCCAATCGATATACATACTCTTCAAAAATATCAGCTGGCAATGACAGTTCTTCCAGAACCGCGTCAGTATTCTGCCACAATTTATACGTTTGCGGAGCGAAACACATGTCAAATAATACGGTTGTTCCTAGTGAACGTATGTTCATTCCAATTGCAGCAGGCTTTACGTCAGCTGAACAGTAGGGTGGATCACTCTCTACCTCCAGCACGCCTGAATGAAGCAGATAGTCGAAATAATGTTGAGGCAGTTTAGCTTCCTGCTTGAGCAAGCCGCGCTCCACTTGTTCTCGCTTCGTTTCCTGGTAGAAGTCAAATTGAACGAATTCTTCATCAAAGTGAGTTACGACCGCTACAAATGAACAATTATGGCGCATATTTTCCCTCGTTCTTTTGATTTAGCAAACCGTAGTTCGTTGGTCATATTTTACAGGAATCCTTTGCTCATTGCCTAGTTTTTTCTACGATTGGTATGCATTCAGAATCGTTTGCAGCTTTAAAGAGTAACCGAGTTCGCCTTTAATTTTTACTTTGCCCATCATAAATGCGACCGTTGGATTCAGAGTTCCTTCCACCAGTTTAATGAAATTTTCGTCAGAGAGCTCCAGCGTACATTTTGCTTCGTCTGGCGTTCCTTTGACATAAGAGGCCTGATTGCCTGCGAATGTCACTTGATAATTGCCACTTTCCACTCCGCTTATCAAAAAATGGTACACTGCGTGAAAACCATTTACAGCATGGGGATTGGCATTTATCTTTTCTTCCAGGTTCCTTAAGGTTTGTTCTACCGACATGCTTCCCTCTCCTCTTTCTACTAACTACTTTTCCTTTTTCACAATCGTTTCGTCCTTTTTCGTCTACGAAAAAAAGAAAAGCCGGTTTTCCCGGCTTACTTTACACGAACAGCAGTTCCAGTAGCAATGACCATCATCATTCCTTCGCGCAGAGTCTCAAAATCGAGGTCTACCCCTATCACTGCATTCGCACCGAGCGATTTTGCTTTGTCCTTCATCTCACGAATTGCAAGCTCACGTCCTTCTGCCAGCTTACTTTCATACGACCCGCTTCTTCCCCCGATAATGTCCGTGATTCCTGCCAAAAAGTCACGTACCACGTTTGCACCCATAATAACTTCACCGGAAACGATGTCCAGATAGGCTTCGATTTCTTTTCCTTGTAATGTACTCGTCGTAGAAACGATCATGTAAAATGCCTCCTGTTTACTCAGTCATTTGCTTCTCTTCGTTATACGAAGAAAATACAGCGAAGTTACATTTTTTCTATCGAATGCTCCTTTATCGTCATCAAACAGTGTATGCCCGAAGCACAGCAGCTATTCCCAGATTTCTCTTACAGCTGCATGGACTCCTTATTCATCTTGGCTTTCGTCGAGAGCAAACTGGCACGCGCAATGTGCTCACGAAGGGGCTTGTCGAAGAAATCGGGCTCTCGAAATCCATCGAGATGTCCTACCGCTGCCGAAACCATGACATCATTGATAGGAGTAGGTTTGTCTATGGTCTCCATGCATTCTTTTACCCACTCGTCAGAGGCGGTCGTGATCATGACGAATTCATCTCCGGCATAGCGGCACAAGTAAGTGTCACCATTGGACTGCCATTCAGACAGAGCTACAGAGAACATGCGAATGACATCATCTCCAAAGGGGTGGCCATACTGTTTATTGATCTTTCCAAAATCGTTCACGTCGATAAAAAGCATATGAAAAGGCTTCCCTTCGCGAAGAAGCTTTTCCCCCATATATTGAATATACGGTGCCCGGTACAAGCCAGTCAGCGGATCGATAAATTCCGCTACCTTTAATTGGACATCCTCTCTCGTTACGACCCCAACCAGTTCTTCTTCGTTCATGACCAGGAGCAGTTCATCGTCGTGTTCCTTCAAGAGAGCGTGTGTCTCCCAAACATCATCTTCCGGTGAAATGCGGATCGGCAGTACGTTCATAGCATCCGCTACAATGCGATTGGGATGAGTAGAGCGCAATTGCCGAGAAGTCACGACTCCCATCAACTCTCCGTGGTCCACGACAACAAGAGCATCAGTACTGTACGCATTCATTTTCTCTGCCGCGAAAGAAACGCTTTTGTCAGAGGTAATGGTGCTGACTGTCGTTGTCATGATTTCGGAGATATTCATAGCAGATCCACCTCTCGTTTCACCGACATCGCTATTTTCAATTCGGAACGCAGAACCATCGATTCGCTTATCATGCGTTCAGCCTCTTCCAAAATGATCGACATCAGCAGCTTCTCGTCGATCATTTGCAGAAGAGAGCTGCGCAGCAACACTGCTTCTATTTTGGGGTGCTCCATTTTTATGAGGGTGAACTGTTCAGGAGACAATGCTTCTGCCATTCTCCTTACAGCTTCCGGTCCAATAGGCGCTTTTCTGCCCACAATGAGCATATCCTGCATCGGGGGTACGTCAAATTCAGATATATTCAGCGTCAAGGTAGCTTTCCGCGTAATCGCATTGCTTTCGCCAATCATATGTATTCCTCCATTCCATCCGGGTATTGCTTACTTGCCCAGCAGTGCACCAGGCTTTCCGAACAAATACCCTTGACCGATCGTTACCCCTATAGAGGCAGCGCAGGCCAGATCCGCTTCTTCTTCTACTCCCTCCAGAATCAACTGGGACGCATCACGGCAATACTCTACAAACAGCCTTACTACTTTTTGTTTATCATGGGATACAGACAGATCCTGGGAGAAAAAGCGATCCATTTTAATAAAGTCCGGTGCAATCTCAATAATTTTTCGGAAGGTTGTCGTCCCTTCCCCTACATCGTCCAAAGCGATTAGAAAACCGATATCTCGCAAATCCATGATTCTTTGCAAGAAGATCGGCTCATTCCATATTTTCCCTTCCATAATCGATTCGTTGATTTCAAGTACGATCTGGTTTAAGTAAGGTTCAAAATCACGCACGACCTCTTGAATAAAGGCCGGAAATGTAGCTTCAACGATTGTGGAAGGGAAAATATTCACAAATAATAGCTCTCCTCCCTCACGATCAGAGGATCGAAAGAAAGTGAGGATCGCATAATAAAGAGACTGTGTGTCCAGCTCTAACAAGGCATTTGTTTCTTTTACTAATTGAAACAATACTTCGGGATTCCCATTTTCTTTGCTTCGCAGTAAGGCCTCGTACGCAATTCGCTCTTTCCCTGGAATACTGCAAATCGGTTGAAATGCGTGGTAGTATTCCTTCTCTTTAAATAACTTCTCAATGCTTTTCATCAGTTTTCCTTTCCCTTTCCCATTTCTAGCAAAAGATGATTATCAGAAAATGAGGCTACGTCATAACGTGCTGACGGAGCCTTGATTTCCTTTATGCTGTCATCCTTTATCGCTACTGAAATTATGCTATTA
Source organism: Brevibacillus centrosporus (assembly GCF_046622605.1). Taxonomy (NCBI): domain Bacteria; kingdom Bacillati; phylum Bacillota; class Bacilli; order Caryophanales; family Paenibacillaceae; genus Brevibacillus; species Brevibacillus centrosporus. The sequence continues at coordinate 3,585,304 of NZ_CP176856.1, forward strand.
CGAAAGTACAAAGAAAAAGCTTCTCCCAATTGAGAGGAGCAAAATCGGTCAACTCATTCTTTTGGAAGTTCGGGAAGCGATCTAAGAAGGAAAGACATATCATTGCTTTGACAATAATAATTAGTTGGAGATGCTCGTGATGTCTGCTTCCCAATCACGACTCTAGGAAATATAGAGCAGAGAAACCAGTGATTTATTCGACATTTTATGTCTTTATTCCTATTTATTCGTCAATATTTTTCATAATCCTTTCCAATTCACTCAAAATACCCGCAAAAATTCGGGACAATTCCTTTTCGTCACGAAATTGTAAAGAGGGTATGGTGGATTCGTTTATGGCTATTACAGGCCACTCACCTATTTGCGGATCAATCATATCCTAATAAAAGAGATGGATCGCAAAAAGAAAGGATGAGTTCGTGTGGTAGACTCCACTACCCGTACGCTTCGTGTATTAGCTGGTCATGCCTTTGCCCTGACTCTCGATGCCAACCCGACTACCGGTTATCAATGGATGCTGTCGAACCCTTTGGACGGCCGCTTCTTAACCTTGCTTTCAAATGAGTATATCCCACCTGCAACTTCAGGGCTTATCGGGCAAGGCGGCCATCAACAGTTAACCTTTCAGCCATTGCGTCCTGGAATGACCTCTATCGCGTTAAAATACTGCCGTCCCTGGGATGACGGTGATTGTGCCCACTTTTCATTCACAATCGTCCAAATTTCCGGGTAGCTATATACACTCTGTTCAAAATGAGATTCCCCGATCTAGTGCACGATAACGAATGGCTTCCGCAACATGTGTAGACTCTATCTGTACTTTTCCTTCCAGGTCAGCAATCGTTCGCGCGACTTTCACGATGCGGTCATAGGCTCGTGCACTCAAGCCAAGCGTTTCAAAGGCAACCTGCAACATCTCCTGGCTTTCTTTATCTAAAGAAGCAAATTTCCGAAGCTCACTCCCACTCATCGCACTGTTAAAAGGGGTGCTCTGCCTTTTGATGTACCTCTCTCCCTGAATCACTCGTGCTTGCTCCACTCGATACAAAATGTCAGCGGACGATTCTTCTCTCGTTCGCTTATTCAAGTATTGGACAGGTACTCGGGGTACTTCCAGATGCAGGTCAATCCGATCTAATAGAGGTCCCGACAGCTTAGACCGATATTTTTGGATTTGCTGATGTGTACACGTACATGCTTGCTGGTCACGACTGCCATAGAAGCCGCATGGACAAGGATTGCACGAACCAATCAACAGGAAGCGAGCTGGGAACGTAAATACTTGCTTCGCTCTTCCAATTGTCACGATGCCAGCTTCTAGCGGCTGTCGAAGAACTTCCAGTACATGCCTGGAAAATTCGGGCATTTCGTCGAGAAAGAGAATCCCGCCATGCGACAAGCTGCACTCTCCTGGCCGGGGAATTTGGGCGCCCCCTCCAATTAGCGCTGTAGCCGTAATCGTATGGTGCGGCGAGCGGAATGGCCGCTTCTGAATCAATCCGCTTGTCCGAGTTAGCTGTCCTGCAATGCTATATATTTTTGTCACTTCATAGGATTCATCCATGGTCATTTGCGGCATGATGCCGGGTAAGCACGTTGCCAATAGCGTTTTTCCGGATCCAGGAGGACCAACCAGCAAAACGTTGTGAAAGCCTGCCGCTGCTATTTCCAGGCCGCGTTTGACGAATTGCTGGCCATATACATTGGCGAAATCAGGGGTCTCGCAGTCATTTTTGGAGGGCGGGTGTGTGGTAGTCATGCGATCATTGAGGCTCGTCTGATCTGGCTGTAAATCATGCTTCCAATAGTGAACAGCTGCAGTCAAATCGGATGCTGGGAGTACGACAAGATCGACGAGCCTAGCCTCTGGGGCATTTTGTACAGGGAGAATAACGTGAGTAAAGCCGGTGCGTTTGGCTTCTAGGAGGATGGGTAAAACCCCTGTGACAGGACGCAGGGTCCCGTCCAGTGCAAGCTCACCTAAAATGAGGATGCGTTCGGGACGGGAGGTTATTTGTTTCGACGAAAGCAAAATCCCAAAGGCAATGGCGAGATCAAATCCTGAGCCTTCCTTTCGGTGGTCGGCAGGCGCGAGATTGACGGTAATACGCTGCATCGGGTAATCGTAGCCAGCATTGCGGAGTGCTGCCCGGACACGGTCCCGGGCCTCTTTCACCGCTGAACCACCAAGACCGACCAGATCAAACTGCGGCAGTCCATTTGCGATATCCGTCTCTACCGTCACAACCATCCCATCGATACCAAAAACCGTGCCTGAATAACTGCATGCATACATCGTGCAATCCCCCCTATTGGTAGGGTAGAAAAAGTCTGTGGGGGTGGGCAAATAATTATTTTGATTCTATTTCAAAAAACGACGAACCCGTTTGAAGTTTTTCTCATTGTATGGCGGGAACAGCAGCGGCATATTTATTTTCGTGCTGGTTTTAAGAACGCTTTTTTTGTGTGAAAAAGTAATAAAGCTATTCTCACCATGATAAGCTCCCATGCCAGAGCTACCAACTCCGCCAAAGGGCAGATCAGGGTTTGCCAAATGCGTTACGGTATTATTGATGCATACCCCACCTGAGGAAATTTCTGTTAGCACTTTTTCTTCCACTTGTTTGTCAGAGGTAAACAGATATAGTGCGAGCGGTTTCGAAAGTTTGTTAATCGATTTGATCGCCTCATCTAAATCACTGTACGTTAATAATGGGAGAAGCGGGCCAAAGATCTCGTCTTCCATGGAAGGAGATGTCCACGTCGCTTCGATCAGCGTGGGCTCCATAAAACGAGTATTCGGATTCGCTGCTCCTCCGAAAATGATTTGATCCTTCTCTTTTTCAAGAATGGTGTTTAATCGAGTAAAATGTCGATCATTTACAATGCGGCCATAATCCTTGCTATCTTCAATTTTTGGTCCATAGAAGGTGAAAAGGTTTTGCTTCATTTCATCAATCAGATCGTTTTTAATATCTTCGTGTACCATAAGGTAATCTGGGGCAACACAAGTTTGTCCCGAGTTTAACGTTTTGCCCCAGAGGATACGTTTTGCTGCGGCTTTTACATCCGCACTTTTATCTACAAGAACAGGGCTTTTTCCACCTAGCTCCAGTGTAACGGGCACAAGATTCTTGGCTGCCGCCTCCATCACAATTTTCCCCACCGAAACACTTCCCGTGAAGAAAAAATAATCAAAAGGTGCATGAATAAGGGACGTGTTCGTTTCCATTCCGCCTTCGACCGAACGAATATATGAACGGTCAAAAGTAGTTTCCATCATTTCTGTAATGACAGCTGAGACATTAGGAACCAATTCAGATGGTTTGAGAACTACGCAGTTACCCGCTGCGATAGCCCCAATAAGCGGTTCGATCAGAAGCTGAAACGGATAATTGAATGGACCGATAATCAATACTGTGCCATATGGTTCGTATCTAATCATGCTTTTTGACGGAAACAAGGTTAGTGGTGTTTTTACTTTTTTTGGCTTTGCCCATTTTTTTAAGCGCTTCATTGTATGCGTAATACTATTTAGCACGAATCCAATTTCTGAAGTGTAGGATTCAAAAGGATGCTTTCCTAAATCCGCTTGAAGGGCTTCCGTAATTTTCGATTCGTACTTACTGATTGTTTCTTTTAATATTTGTAATTGCTGCAAACGAAAATGCAAGTCTTTTGTTTGGTTGGTATGAAAGAAACGACCATGCTCTTTTAAAATATCTGTAACATATTCTGGTGTTATTTCCTTACGCTTCATAGGATAAATCATCCTCTTACTTCATAATTGAAGGACTATTTACTACATCTTCTTCTAAATGATTCGTCAGCTCTTTTAGTAAATGAATGGCATCTTGTAAAGAAGGAGAATAAAATCGCTGCGTCCCTTTTTGCTGAACTTGAATCAAGCCTTGCTGACGTAATAATTTAAGATGATGCGAAACGGCCATCGAATCGCGCTTGATAAAAGAGTTTAAAAACTTAAGCGTTTAAACACTTAAACATAATGTATACTCTTTTATTTTTCCTGTCAATTTGTAAGGGCTTACTATATACCCCTATCAAGTCAAAAGAAAAACCAGCTATCTGCTGGTCAACGTTCTAACAAATGCATCCCGAGTATAACCAAAGCTACCGTGAGTACAATCAGGATGATATTAAAACTGATCGGCATTTTCCCACTTGTTTGAATCAGGCAGATCGCGCCAGCAGCGATTGACAGCATGCCAAATGCCCTTCTCATCGTCATAGACTCGTCCTCCCCGCTATTCTCCCTTTCCATTAATGTATGGGGGACAGACGTTTTTAGACGTGCAAGCTGCCCAGCATCCTTATTTCGTGCCTGTGCCGTCATCACCGTACATTCTTCCTTCTTGCGTACTTCACCCATTTGTCGACTACAAATGTATAAATGCCTTGAATCAGGAGCAATAGTATGCCCACGTTAATCGCATGATCGGCTAAGTTGAGGATACCATCTCCAGAACGCGACACTAAGAAATCAGTTACTTTCCCGAAAAGGATTCGATCGATTCCGTTCCCAGCAGCGCCACCCACCAGAAAACCTAATCCGGCATTGATCATGGTTCCTTTCGGCGCTTCATGCTTGCGGTAGTAGAGTACTCCAATGACAAACAAGATCGCCGCCACAGCAAACAAGCGCGCATACCCTTGAAACAGGCTAAAGGCCATTCCTGCATTTTCATAATGGGTGAGCTGAATGGAGCTGATATAGATCGTTTCTCCAACAGACATGGTGAGTCGTACGATGTATTTGGACAGCTGATCCGCCACCAATGTGAACAGCGCAGCCGAATAGAATGCCATAGGACTACCTTCTTTCTCATGTTCCGCGTGGAAGTGGGTATGAAAAGACCCTCTTCCTATCGTGACACAAGGAGAGGGTCTGGCGATACCATTATTCTACCACAATCTTGATCTCTTTTGTTTCTATGCGGTCGTATCTGGTTTGACTCGCTTTCACTTTCAGCGTGTATTCGCCTTTTTTCTCTGGTTTCCACAGGAATACTTTACGGTAAACCCCGCTTTTTCTACTGGACCCGAGTTCCGTCACTTTTTGGTTAAACTCAAGTTTGGTAGTCACGTTGCTGTTGTACGTCACCAGGACAGGGATCTCTTCACCAAGCTTTGCTGTAATTTGGTTAGGAGACACGGTCAAGTTTATTTTGTTTTTGTCAATCGGTTTGAAGCTTGTTTCGGCATTTCCTTCAATGATTTCTCCAGAAGCACTTTTTTGCTTGATCCCAAAAAGTAATATGTAGGTTCCTTCAGCCTTTGGAGTAAAATAGCCTGTCGTCGTATATTTTTTCTTGGAACGATCTGCTGTGGTTTTTACACTTTCTACTTTTTCTCCATTGGAAATTAGAAAGAAAAACTTACCTTGATCAACTAATTCCCCCACGTATTCTGTGTTGACTGTTAATTTGTACTTCTTGCCTACCTCCAACGAGCTTGGTAAACCTTGAAATACTGGTTTGACCTTGGATGGTGATTCTGCCGTTAGATCAGTAGAATTTGTCTCGTCTGCAGCAGCTACACTAGCTACGGAAAAACCAAAAGCCATCACCAGCGCAAGCATGATTTTGAAAAATGATTTCATGTGAACCTCCTCACTATCTTTCGCAAATTTTCCCATTTATCTATATTACCATTATTATTTTTATCTTCCAATATTTACATGTCTTCCTTTTGAAAAAAACCCACGTTCCTAGACTCTAGGATTTCGTGGGCTTCTGAGATGTTCTTAGATTAATTTACAGTTACTTTGATTTTAACCGATTCATCTTTATATTTTGCAGTGATCGTCGCCGTTCCTTTTTTCTTGGCAGTGACCACACCCTTATTTACTGTTGCTACGGAAGAATTGGAGGTGCTCCATGTTGCTTTGCTAGCCGTCAAGAATTTATCGTCGTAGTACAGATCGATCGTTTCTTTCTTGCCTTTTTTGATGGTGATCGAAGTGTCATCTACTTCCAATTGATTGGAATCTTTGACAGTAACCTCAACTTCAACCTCGTACCCTTTGTACTTTGCCGTGATGATGGCACTACCTTTTCCCTTCGCGGTAACTACACCTTTACTCACAGTAGCTACGGAAGATTTGGATGTCGACCAGGTTGCACTAGATGCGGAAACACTTTTTCCGTCATACGTCAATTTGATGGTTTCTTTTTCTCCCTTTTTCAAGGAAATTTCGTCATCTTTCACTTCCAGTTTTCCGGAGCTGCTTCCGTCGACATTTACTTCAATTTCGACCTCGTAGCCTTTGTATTTTGCTGTGATGATCGCTGTACCTTTTCCTTTTGCCGTTACGACACCGTCATCCACGGTAGCTACAGAGGACTTGGAGGTGGACCAAGTTGCTTTGGAACCTGCAAGACTTTCGTCATCATAGCGCAGCTTGATAGTTTTCTTATCGCCTTTATCCAGGTTTAATTCGGACTCATTTGCCTCTAGCTTCCCGGAAGAGGTGCCATCCACAGTTACTTCGATTGATACTGTCAAGCCGGCATACGTAGCACGAATGATTGCAGTACCATTTGATTTGGCAGTGATAACTCCCTTAGACACAGTGGCTACTGAGCTATTGGAAGTGGTCCACGTTCCTTTTTTTGATTCCAAAGCCTTCCCATTGTATCGTAAAGTAATGGTTTGTTCTTTTCCCTTTTTCATCGTTACTTTGGTTTCACTGGACGTTAATTTGTCTGGATCCGATACACTCACTTTGATACTCACAGTTTTACCATTGTACTTTGCATATAGATAGGTCATTCCGGGGCTCTTCGCAGTTACAACACCCTTGTTTACAGTAGCGATGCCTGTGTTGTTTACACTCCAAGTCGCTCGAGATGCATCTAGCGCCTGCCCATTATACGTCAACTTCACTGTAGCCGTTTTACCTGTCTTCAAATTGACTACATTGACATTCGCTTTTAATCCCTCGGCTTGCGCCTGTACTGTTGTTTGGGCATATGTACTCGTTGGTAACCCGAAATGGACTGCACACGTCGTAGCCAAAGCTAGCGTCAGTGTTTGAAAAATCTTTCTCTTCATTTGATTCATGATTTACCTCCTAATTGTTTTCCTATATCATTTGACGTAGGATGTGGAAAAATGTCACATTATCTCGGGCGCTTTTTTTGAAAAACATTTGTTATTTTTAATTACTTTTGTCTATTCACACTTTTCTTCGTTTTTGCCGATGCAAGTAAGAATAGATTTCCACACACCATGATTGATCTTTTGATTCCGTTTTAGATGAGAGAATATACAGGGGGAATTTACTTCATGTCGCCAAAATTAGAAGCATTGCTAGCATGCCTGGAGGAAATCAAGGCGAGTCAAGCAGAAGACGCATGTGTAGCCTTGACGGATACGGAAAAATACTTAGCCTTTTTAAAAAGTAATACACTATCCATGGAAACAAAGCCTGGAACCTTAATAGGCGAGATCAAGGGCACCATAACGGAGAAGGCGCTGCACAGTGGAAAGAAAATGACGCAGGAACAGGGACCAGAAGTTTGCGGGGTCCCCTATATCTCTTCTGCTACCCCCATTTTTGAAGATGGAAAGCTCGTCGGGTGCCTCACGATTTTGACTGCCAATACGAAGATTGAAAACATCCGCACCGTCTCCTCTTCGCTCGCAGCTACCGTAGAGGAAATGACGGCAACAGCAGATCAAGTCGCTGCTGCTTCTATACATGTCAATGAACAAATTCTTACGGTCTCAAGTGAATCTCAATTTGTGACAGCGGAAATTGAAAAGATTTTTAAAGTCCTATCCTTTGTAAACGATATGGCATCGCAATCCCACATGCTCGGGTTGAATGCGGCGATTGAGGCAGCTCGAGCTGGAGAGCATGGGCGTGGGTTTAGCATTGTGGCGAACGAGATCCGCAAAATGGCTACCCAAAGCAAGGACGCTTCGGAAGAAATTCAAAAGCAGCTGAAATTCATTGAAAGCTCTATTCAAAAAATGAACGTCTCTATTCAATCCGTCAGTTCAGAATCACAAAACCATGCTGCCAGCCTTCAAGAGCTCCGGGCAGCCTTCGATCACATAGCCGGCACGGCAACCGAATTAAACGATCAGATTCGAAAGTAATTAACCTTTTTCTCATGTACCCTGCTTGTCCGATCAGGCAGGGTTTTTGTTTTCTCACAAAAAAATGCTTCCCAGCTGATACGCTGGAAAGCTCATGTTGATGCTTGGAGGAGTTTCATCGCGTCGAGTACAGTACATAGTACGCTGATTCACAGGCGGTTGATGTAGACATATCCCCAATCGCAGTGCTTTTCTGAGCCCGATTTTAAAAGGCATGCTCAATGTGCTCGATGCTTGCCTCCATGTCTATCCCACTCATGCCTTGTCCTTGTATGGCGATCACATCAAAACGAAAGGCAGGGACAAAGCCAGTGCTGCTTTGCAGGTAGTCCATGGCCAGCTCTCTTAGCTTCTGCTGTTTTCTCCAGGTGATTGATTCGGCAGCAGTACCATGTCGCCCGCTGCTCCTCGTGCGCACTTCAACGAAAACAAGCGTTTCTCCGATGGACGCGATCAAATCAATCTCCCCTCGCCGGGTTCTCACATTACGTCCGAGAATTTTGTAACCTTTTTGCCGCAGGAAGATCTCTGCAGCCTGCTCCCCTGCTTGCCCCAAAGCCCTCCGCTGCTGACTCATCGCTTCTCGGCTCCTCCCTTATCCAATCGGTAGACAAAGGCCAGGATTTCTGCAACCACCTGGTACAGCTCCGGTGGGATCTGCTGATCTAAATCGAGCTTCCCTAGCACTTCCACCAGCGATGGATCCTCCTGCACGGGGATATCGTGTTCCTTTGCCGTTTTCAGCATGTTCTCAGCTACGTATCCCTTTCCTTTTGCCACGACCTTTGGAGCTTCCATCGAACCCGCCTGATATTTTAAGGCGACGGCTTGTATCCGTTTGCTATCGGAAGATTGGGACTGACTCATATCCGCAGGTCCACTCCTTTGTAATCAGAGAGGATCGCGCCCTTTGCTCCCGTTGTCATTAAGGTGCTATTTTTTTGCTTCGGTATGTCCTGCACACGTACGGCTGATAGCTGAAATCCAACTTCCTGCAGCTGCTGGGCAAAGCCTTCTTTCATGCCCTGTACGAGCTCGTCGACCCAAGGCGCATTATTAAAAATTTGCAGATTAATGATTCGATTTACGATGCCTACATCGATCATCGTCGTTCCCATCTCTTTCAGCTCAAGGTGGAAAAAGAGCCGACAATTATCAGCATCGAGCTGCCCGCCGTCTTTTTTCTTGGATTCGATCTGCACATAGGCCGTGTCTTCGCCTTGTGCCGAGCGGATCGGAATTTGCAGCACGATCTGGGATAAGGCTTGGTTCGTTGGCTGAAGCATCATCAATTGCTGTCCGGTGACTTGCTGCAGCAGCTGATCGGCTGCATCCCGCAATCCAGCAGGCACGGTATGATTGGGTGACTGTGTAATTTGCATGAGCAAGGATTTGACCGACTCTAGCTGCTTGTGAAGCGCCCCATCGGACACTGCTCCCGATAATGTTTGCCCCATTAATTCCCGCTCGTGGGCCATACCCATCTGCCGGAACAATTCCTGGATGGGGTTCTTTCCAGCTGCATCCGTATTCTTACCCGTTAGCTGCTGCACGGGAGTATCCGCATGGCCGCGGATCGCAGAGGCTGCCTCTCCAGGTGTCCGTGGGTTAACTGCAACAAGACTCTCTTCCGTTGTTTGCTGCGCAGCTGGCTGGACAGATCCGCTTCCCGTTCCCTTTGGTTGTTGAGTCGAATCGAGCTGAGGGTTCTCTACTGAGCTAACAGCTACCCCTGCAGCCAGAGCCTGACCGCTTGCTTTCGGCGGGAGAAGGTTCTGTCCAGGTTGACTCTCTCCTTGAGCTTGAGCGAGGCGGACAGGCGGAGGCGTTGCCGCTTCTTTTGGATGATTCCCCTGCTCTCTTGCCAGCTGAATGCTTCCTGCTTCTCCGCTCTTCCTGTCTGTGCTCTGGACGAGAACCTCTGAGCCTGCTGCAGTGATCGATGCCTTGCCTGAGCTCTGGGCTATCTGAGCGTCTGTTTGTGTGCGGCCTTGGGCAGTAGTAGAACTTGCTGGGATCGCATTCTGTGGCTCTATCTCAGCCTGGTTGGAAAGGGCTAATGGCAGAGCTCCCACTTTTTCTTTGAGCATGGCGACCACTTGCCGCAGCCCTGTGTCAGCTAGCGTCGTATGACCTTCTGTTTTCGGGGTATTTCCCCCATTCGCTGCGGATGCAGCTGTCGCATCCTCCAGAAACTTTGTCGCTTGCAGCAGAAAGTTCTGTATGCCGACACTGACAGGCTTTTCGGAAAGAAACGCTTTTAATCCCGATACGGTATCTGGAGTAAGCGGCAGGTTTCTCTTTACTGCCATCATGAATGCCTCCACTGTGGCGTCACTCGTTCCGAGACGAGCAGCGACTGCCGTGAAAGCCTGAACGGTTTCTTTCGAGACGGGTAGGTTGGCATTCATCAGAGCAGTTACGATCGCTCTGCTTTCCTTAGTTTCAGGCAGCCCGAGTGATTTGATCAGTCCCTCCAGGGAGGCTTCTTTCCCTCCGCCCGCTGGTTGCGTATCCAACACCTTCAAGGTAACGACATCAGAGGATGGCTGGACTTGGAGCCATGCCTTTTGTCCTTGTTCTAGCTTGGTCTCCAGCTTTGCCTGCACTTGCGTCCCGCCTATTTGAACGAGAGCCATATTATCCGGGTATTGCTTGATCACGGTTCCTTTAAACACTTGCCCTGGCGTCAGTTCGACCGGTTTGGGCGTAGAAGCAGGTGCGCGCTGCACCAGCGATTGAATCAGCTGTGATGGAGAAAACATGGTACTCACACCTCCTGCTAGGCCCAAAACAACAGCTTCATTATGCTTGCTCTTTTACGCCGGTAAACGTCTTCCGATGAATCGGAGTCGCTCCAAAGCGCTCAATCGCAGACAAATGCTCTGCTGTCCCGTAACCTGCGTGTTTTTCAAATCCGTACTCAGGAAATTCACGTCCGTAGTCAACCATCATGCGGTCTCGTGTGACTTTTGCCACGATCGATGCGGCTGCAATGGATACACTTTTGCCATCTCCACCAATGATCGGGACCTGTTTGCAGCTGAGCCCTGCAAGCTGAACAGCATCGATCAGACACGCATCAGGTGCGATGGAAGCATTTTGAATAGCGAGGAGCATCGCTTCTTTCGTTGCATTCAGAATATTGATAGCGTCGATACGAAAGGCGTCTACGATTCCGATGCCAACAGCCGTCGCATCACGCATGATGATCTCATAAAAAGCCTCACGAGTCGCAATTGGCACTTTCTTCGAATCATTCAAGCCCGGCAAATAGAAGTCTGCTGGCAAACAAACTGCCGCAGCAACTACTGGCCCTGCCAAAGGACCCCGTCCCACTTCATCGATCCCAAACAAATGCACGTGCCCACTCTCGCGTAAAGAACGCTCGTACTGCGTCATTTCTGTCCACTGTGCCGCCAGCTTCTCTCTACGTGCTATTGCTGCCTCAGCTTTGCGGGCAATTTCTTGAACCCCTGCCCGCTTGTCATCCTTTAACAATTGTAAAAAATCTTTGGGTACCTCGTCCAATTTTTCGACCCATTCTCTTATTTCCTTTATCGACAGTTCTGCCATATTCATTGACTGCTTTCTCCTTATGTACGGATAAATAGCTTCTCTTCATTTAGAATACCTGGCTACTCCAAGCTTTTTCCATCCCGATCCGAATAAAAAAACCGCCTACCATGAGGGATAGACAGGTTTTTCAACGCTCATTCATTCATTCAGATAACGAGAGTGGTTTGCCAATCGGTTCGTCCATTTCCCAATCGATCGGGCGCTCTACAGATACTTGACCCAGCTTACCGGATCGCAGCTCTCGCAAGAAGATTTCTGCCGCCTTGTCGTAGTCAATGTTTCCCCCTGAAACGAGACAGCCTCGCTTTTTTCCGATCTCCTCAAGCATTTTCACTCGATCGTCGGGCAATTCCTTCAGCTTGAAGCGCTCTACCAATCTCTCTGGGTAGTAGTGCATCATGTAGCTGATCACAAACAGAGCAACTTCTGTAAAGTCAATGAGCTCGTCCTTGATCGCGCCACTTGCTGCTAGCCGCAAGCCAACCATTTGGTCCTCGAACTTCGGCCACAAAATACCTGGTGTATCTAAAAGCTCGAGTGTATCCCCCATCTTCACCCACTGCTGCGCTTTTGTCACAGCTGGGCGATCACCGGTCTGGGCAACAGAGCGCTTGGACAGTCGATTGATCAGAGACGACTTGCCGACGTTTGGGATTCCCAAAATCATAATGCGGATCGCACGTCCTTGCATACCCTTTTCTGCTCGCTTCGCCAGCATATCGCCAGCTAGCTCTTTGCATAGCTCAGGCAGCTTACCCACACCCTTACCACTTAATGCGTCAATCGGAAGCGTGCGGATCCCTAGCCCGCGGAAATAGGACATCCATTGATCGGTTGCTTTTTCGTCCGCTAAATCAGCCTTGTTCAATAAAATCAGTCTGGGCATATCGCCGACAATTTCATCAATCATCGGGTTGCGGCTGGATAAAGGAAGCCGTGCATCCAGCAACTCGATGACCACATCAATCAGCTTGAGCTTCTCCGTCACTTGCCGGCGCGCTTTCGCCATGTGCCCCGGAAACCATTGAATGGTCATGTATGTCTCACCTACCTTGCTGCTGTTCTTACATATTCCCACCTTATCTTGTCATACGGATATCGCCGATCGGCCAAAACGTAAATTCAGCGCGACCAACAACCGTACTGACAGCCACAGGTCCGATAATCCGGCTATCCGTGCTGTTTAAACGGTTGTCTCCCATGACGAAGATGTGATTGGCAGGGATTTTTACCAAAGGGAAATCATGTGTGAAAACGAGTTCTCCCTGTTTTTTTGCCTCTTCTTTATGTTGTGCAAGATATGGCTCTTCTACCAGCTTCCCATTTATAAAAAGCTGATCGTTTTTGACTTCCACCGTATCTCCCGCGACCGCGATCACCCGCTTGATATAATCCCGTGTTTTTTCTGCATGAAACACGATAATATCTCCCGGCTTCGGGTCCTCCATATAGTAAATGGCTTTGTTTACAACCAATTTTTCATTGTTATGTAAGGTGGTTTCCATGGACTCGCCCTCTACGATAAAAGGGGCGAATAGGAAGGTCCGGATGAGAAACGCTAGGATAATCGCAATAACCAGCGCGCGGGTCCATTCCCATAGTTCGTTTTTCTTGGCGCGGGTGGAAGTAACTTCTTCGTTCATGATCCGACCCTCCGAACAGTTGGCTTGTGCTTTGTTTTGATCCTTGGTGCAGCCATGTCTACTTGCCATTCTTGCCCTAAATGGAAAAAAGAGGCCTGGCTAGCAGACCAGTCCTCTTTCCTATGCTTTAGCAAACGCTTATCGACGGATTTCTTTAATACGAGCTGCTTTACCTACGCGATCACGCAGATAGTACAGTTTCGCACGACGTACTTTACCATGACGCACGATCTCGATCTTGTCGATCTTAGGCGTGTGCAATGGGAAGGTACGCTCAACACCTACACCGTAAGAAATCTTACGAGCAGTGAAAGTTTCGCTGATACCAGTACCACGACGGCGGATGCAAACGCCTTCGAAGAGCTGAATACGCTCACGCTGACCCTCGATTACCTTAACGTGTACACGAACGGTGTCACCAGGTCGGAACGCAGGAATGTCCTGTTTCAATTGCTCTTTTTCCAATTCACGGATTACTTGGTTCATTTGAATTCCCTCCTTCCGATCAGACGTTCTTACTCGTCTACCAATAGCTGGCTCAGCGCATATGCCTGAGATACGAGTAGCGGACCGCCTTAGTCAGCGGGCAAAATTGCCACAAGAAATATATTAGCACACTGGGCGTGAGACTACAAGGATGTTTTTACGGTTTGTCTGTAATTTTTTTCTCTGCTTCCAGTTCTGCTAGGAGCTTCTTCATTTCAGCCGTCAACTCGAGTCTCTTCAGCAGATCCGGCCTGCGCTCACTGGTACGTCTCAGGGACTCCTTCAGGCGCCATTTCACGATGTTGGCATGATGTCCGGAAAGAAGGACGTCAGGTACCCTCCAGCCGCGAAATTCAGCCGGTCTCGTATAGTGGGGGTACTCCAGGAGACCCGTTGAAAAGGAATCCTCTACAGCGGACGTCTGATTGCCCAGTGCTCCAGGCTGAAGCCGAACAACACTGTCGATCACGACCATCGCTGCCAGCTCTCCGCCCGTCAAAACGTAATCGCCGATAGAAATCTCATCCGTGACCAAATGCTCGCGGATACGCTCATCATAGCCTTCGTAGTGACCGCAAACAAATACGAGATGCTCTTCCTTTGCCAGCTCCTCTGCAAGCTTCTGATTGTAGGGGACTCCCTGTGGACACATGAGGATCACACGAGGCTTCTTCTCGCCTGCCATGGATTCAACCGCCCGAAACAACGGCTCCGGCTTGAGCACCATGCCTCCTCCGCCGCCATATGGGGTATCGTCTACAGTGCCATGCTTGCTCTCTGAGAAGTCGCGAAAGTTCGTTACGTGAAAGTCCACGATCTCTTTTTCACGCGCTTTTCCTAAAATGCTGCTAGATAAAACCCCCGCAAACATCTCGGGAAACAGGGTGAGTATATCAATGCGCATGTGAATACGAATCCTCCCTACAGCAAGCCTTCCATCAGATGGCAGACCACGCGTTTGCCTTTGACATCCACTTCTTTGATGCAATCGTCGATGTAGGGCAGCAGGATTTCGCCACGTTTGCCTTTTACGACCCAAACATCGTTTGCTCCTGGCTGCATCACATCGACGATTTTCCCCAGCTCTTCCCCTTGGTCCGTAACCACTTCACACCCGATCAACTGATGGATGTAAAACTCGTCTTCTTCCAGCTCCATCAGGGACTCTTCTGGTATTTTCAGCTCTCCGCCCTTGTACTTCTCGATATCGTTAATATTTGAATAGCCATGAAAGCTCAATATCTCAAACCCTTTGTGCGGCCTGCGAGTTGCAATCTTTAGTTTCAGTGGTTCTGCAAGTGTCGGGTGGAACAATAACAGCTCGTTCCCTTTACGAAAACGCTGATCAGGGAAATCAGTCGTCGGAATGATTCGCACTTCTCCACGCAAGCCGTGTGTATTGACCAGCTTCCCCACTCCATAGTAACGCTTTTCCAATCGATCCCATCCTCCTATGAACGCTTACCTTTGTTCTGATGCTCGCCCGCGAATCTCATGTACCTGACCATCTTTTATCAGGATTTCCGTTCCCGCTATGATTTCATCCCAAACATCACCGATTTGCACCGTTACGGGGCTTTGTACCGTTTGATAGTCCATTTCGCTGCCCTCAGGCAAATTCTCTGCCTGCCTCAGCTGAAACTGAAGAATCTCCATTTTCTCTTTGCGCTGCTTTTCTTCCCGTGCCACTTTCTCTTGTGCGAGTGCGTATGTATCCGCTGACTTTTTCTTTGCGTCAGCGAGTATCTTTTTCGTTTGAAACTGCCACTGCTCCCATGAGTCGCGTTGCTGGCGGATCTGTCTTGCATATTGTTCAACCAGTGCAGCGCGGGAGGCTTCCGTCATGATGATCTTGACCTGTACCGAACGAAAAATAGTGAGCATTTGTGCCACTCCCCTCGACTCGCCCAGAATCGCTCATTCGAAAACATGAAGAAAAAAGACTGGGAATGCTCCCAGCCTTTTCACTCAAACAATTTCAACCGTGACACGCTTGTCCGTTTCCACGGATGCCGCCATCACGACCGTGCGCAGTGCTTTCGCGATCCGTCCCTGCTTGCCAATGATCTTCCCCATATCATCAGGGTGGACCGACAATTCAAAGACGAGAGTACGCTCTTTTTCCACTGCATTCACACGAACCTCATTCGGATGATCGACGAGAGCTTTTGCGATCGTTTCGACCAGCGCTTTCATCATCAGACCTCCAGATGAACGGCTTATTTGCCGTATTTGGTTTCGTGTACTTTAGCCATAACGCCTTCTTTGGAGAGAAGGTTACGAACGGTATCAGTTGGAGCTGCACCATTCAGGATCCATTGTACCGCTTTTTCGGTATCAATTTTCACCACTGCCGGTTGTGCAACCGGATTGTAGTAACCGATTTCTTCAATGAAACGGCCATCACGAGGGGAACGAGAGTCAGCTACTACTACACGGTAGAAAGGAGCTTTCTTGGAACCCATACGCTTCAGACGGATTTTAACTGCCATGTTGTGTCACCTCCTGTATAAATCAACGCGATATTCCTTCGCGTTGGTGCTACTATATCTGAACCATCGCGTCAGCTGACAAGTCAGTGCCGCGAAGAGAGTTCATGCTCCATCATTTGAACGGCGGTTTGAAATTAAACGGGAAGTTCATGCCACCCTGGTTTTTGCCTCCGCCCTTCCCCATAAACGGGAGTCCGAGTCCGCCCTTTTTCTTGGACTTCTTCATCATCTTGTCGGCGGCGCCAGAGAACTGCTTCATCATCTTCTTCATTTCATCGAATTGCTTGATGAATCGGTTCACTTCCTGAATGCTGGTTCCACTGCCGTTTGCGATACGCTTGCGGCGGTTGGCATTGAGCAAATCAGGATTGGCTCGCTCCGCTTTCGTCATGGACTTGGCGATTGCTTCTACACGGGCAATCTGCTTCTCATCGACGTTCATTTTGCCCTTCATCTTGTTCATTCCTGGCAGCATGCCGAGAATATCTTCAAAAGGACCCATGTTGCGCAGCTGCTGCATAGAGTCAAGGAACATGTCGAAGGTAAACTCACCTTGACGCATCTGACGTTCCATGTCCCGCGCCTTTTCTTCGTCAACGTTTGCCTGCGCCTTTTCAATCAGGCTGAGCACGTCACCCATACCCAAGATACGGGATGCCATACGGTCCGGATGAAACGGCTCCAGTGCGTCGAGCTTCTCACCTATCGCCGCGAACTTGATCGGCTTGCCGGTGACTGCTTTGACAGATAACGCTGCACCGCCTCGGGTGTCGCCATCGAGCTTGGTGAGAACCACACCGGTCAGCTCCAGCTGACTGTTAAAGCTCTCTGCTACATTGACGGCATCTTGTCCAGTCATCGCATCGACGACGAGCAGGATTTCATCGGGCCTCGCAACCTCGCGAATCTGCTTCAGCTCATCCATCAGTGCTTCATCGATGTGCAGTCGACCTGCCGTATCGATGATAACCACATCGAGATGATTTGCTTTGGCATGCTCAATCGCTTGTCGTGCAATGTCTACCGGACTGACTTGATCTCCGAGAGTAAAGACGGGTACTCCGAGCTGCTCACCCAAAACTTGAAGCTGCTTGATCGCTGCTGGGCGGTAAATGTCGCCTGCTACGAGAAGCGGCTTGCGGTTTTGTTTTTGCAAATGCTTGGCCAGCTTACCAGTCGTGGTCGTTTTCCCTGCCCCCTGCAAACCTGCCATCATGATGACAGTCGGCGGGCGGTGAGCCATCGTCAATGGAGCGACACTGCCACCCATCAGCTCGACCAGCTCTTCGTTCACGATCTTGATAACCATCTGGCCAGGTGTCAGGCTTTTCATGACATCCTGACCGACTGCGCGCTCCTTAACGCGAGCAACGAAGTCTTTTACTACTTTAAAGTTAACATCTGCTTCCAACAGGGCAAGTCGTACTTCACGCATCGCTTCGTTCACGACGGTTTCATCGATTTTGCCTCTGCCTCGCAGTTTGTCAAACGCGTTCTGCAGCCGATTGGCTAAGCTCTCAAACGCCATGCGAGCCCTCCTAATCCATCTCTGACAGTTGGTGGAGCAAAGTGTTCAGTTCGTCTCTTGTATCGCTATCCGCAAGCTCATTCACAAGCTCTTTCATTCGGTTCAGTGCATCCATGCGTTGTTCATGCCTGTCCGCGAGATGAAGCTTCTGATCGTATTCGAACAGCTGCTTTTCGGCCCGCTTGATGTGATCATAAACAGCTTGGCGACTGACCTCATGCATCTCGGCGATCTCTCCGAGCGACAAATCATCCAGATAGTACAGCTCCAGATATTCACGCTGCTTGCCCTTGAGTAGCGGCGCGTAGAAATCAAACAAGAGATTGACTTGATTGGTTTTTTCCAACATGACAACCAATCCTTTGCTATGAGGTACTCGGTGCAAACTGTAAAGACTTTTTCTTTACAGCACGTAGATTATAGTACCCAATTCCACACCCAGTGTCAAGGTTTTTTATTGACATCATTTTTTATTGATTTGGTAGAACGATTTTACGCCTCTTTTTGTTCCTCATTTACTTCCTGTTGGATCAGGCCAGCGAACAGCGCATGAACGAACTGCTCTGGATCAAAGCGTTGCAAGTCGTCCATTTTCTCACCCAGTCCTACGTACTTCACAGGGATGTTCAATTCGTTGCGGATCGCGATGACGATCCCTCCCTTTGCGGTACCGTCGAGCTTGGTCAGAACAAGACCACTTACGCCCGCTGACTGCCCGAATGTCTTTGCTTGGGAAAGAGCATTTTGCCCTGTCGTAGCATCCAGTACGAGCAATACTTCATGAGGTGCCCCTGGAAGCTCACGCTGCAGGACGCGGTGAACCTTTGCCAGCTCCTCCATCAGATTGACCTTGTTTTGCAGGCGTCCAGCCGTATCGCACAAGAGCACGTCTACCTGACGGGATTTCGCTGCCTGGATCGCATCGTAGATGACAGCTGCAGGATCGGAGCCTTGCTGCTGCTTGATGACGTCTACACCTACGCGCTCACCCCACACTTCCAGCTGCTCAATCGCCGCGGCACGGAACGTATCTCCTGCTGCAAGCAAAACCTTTTTGCCCTGCTGCTTGAACATGTGAGCCATTTTCCCGATAGTTGTCGTCTTCCCTACTCCGTTGACCCCTACGAACAGGATCACGTTCAGACGGCCATCCTGCACGTTCAGCTCTGTATCTGCCACCTCGTCATTTTTCAAGAGAGCAACCAGCTTCTCTGAGAGAATCGGCTGCAGATCGATGGCATTCTCGATTTTTTGCTTTCGTACTTCGCCCCGCAGATCGTCAATCAGCTCCATGACGGTGTTGACGCCGACATCGGAGGTAATCAAAATTTCCTCGAGCTCATCGAAGAAATCATCATCGATTTTTTTGTAGCGGCGGACGAGATCCTCTACCTTTTCCACAAGGAGATCACGCGTTTTCGCCAGTCCATCCGTAAACTTCTGAGTGACCTCCTCTGATTTTTGTACGATCGCGTCACGTAGGCGCTTAAAAAAGCTCATTTTCATCTTCCTTTGCGGGTAATAATGATTCAGCCGCTAAGATTACGAAGCGGATTCGATAAATTTGTCGCTGTCCTCCAGCTTCACAGATACCAGTTTGGAAACGCCGCCCTCCTGCATCGTGATCCCGTAGAGCACATCCGCGCTCTCCATCGTCCCTTTGCGGTGAGTGACACAAATAAACTGGGTCTGGTTGCTGAAATGGTGCATGTACTCGGCAAAGCGGTTGACGTTTGCCTCATCAAGCGCTGCCTCGACCTCATCGAGGACACAGAACGGTACCGGCTTCACGCGCAGGATCGCAAACAGCAGCGCCATCGCTGTCAAAGCACGCTCCCCACCAGAGAGCAGAGCCAGGTTTTGCAGCTTCTTGCCCGGAGGCTGTGCCACGATATCGATCCCTGTTTCCAGCAGATTGTCCGGATTGGAGAGGAGCAGGTCTGCACGTCCTCCACCGAACAGTTTGACAAACACGTCGCGGAACTGCTCGGAAATGGCATCAAACGTCTCTTTGAACCTGCGCGACATCTCCGTGTCCATTTCCTGAATGACCTGATAGAGCATATCTTTCGCTTCATTCAGGTCGGCTTCCTGTGTGCTTAAAAACTGCTGGCGTTCAGACAGACGCTCGTATTCCTCAATCGCGCCCAGATTCACGGTGCCTAAAGCGCCAATCTGCTTTTTGAGGCGGCTTACAATTTGTATTTCTTCTGTGATCTCACCGCGAGCCGGGTACTTTTGCTTCGCCAGATCGTAGCTCATTTCGTATTCTTCGGAGAGTTTATTCAACAGGTGATCCAGCTCGACCTCGTTGCGGTTCACCTTAACCTCTTCTTGATGCAGCTTATCTTCGAGGGATTTGACCTCCCTGCGAAGCTCTTTCACTTGCTGCTCAACCTGCTCTTGCTTGTAGAACAGCGTAGCTCTCTCACTGCGGCGCTCCTGGATTAAACCGGCTACCCGGTCTTTGTCCTGGCGCATCTCCGCAATTTTTTCATCCAGCTCAGATCCAGAGGACTCGTTGGTTCTCTCCAGCTCATCGAGAGAGGCAAGCGCCTCGTTTTGCTCTTCCCATTCTTTTTGCAGCGTGCTTTTTTGCTCCAGCAAACGCTCTGTCTGCTCCAAGCGAGACTGATGCTCCTGCATAACCTGCGCATTTAGCACTTTGAGACTGGTGATTTTCTGATTCATCTCTTCCTTGGATTCCAGCTGCTCCTGGCGCTTGGCTTCTGCTGCTGCAATCTGGGCAGCCAGCTCTTTTTCCTGTGCATCCATCGCAGCCAGAGACGCTTGCAGCTCCTCCTGCTTGCGAAGAGCGTCTTCCATCTCTTTGCGGTAGCCAGCGATGTCTTGTTCAACCAGCTTCGTCCGCTCGCCCAAGGACCTTCCTTCTGCTTCGGTTTGCTGGTACAGGCCTTTGACCTCCTGCTCCTTCAAACGCAGAGCTTCTCCCTGACTGCGTAGCGCTTCCTGTTCCTGCTCCATCTGGCGAAGCTCTTTCACCAGTTGATCCATATGCGTAGCATGCCCAGAAATTGCCTGATCGATCTCGACCATTTGGCCTTCCAGCTCTTCCGCTTGACGGTTTCGGCCGAGCAGGTTGGAGCTGTTCTTTTTCAGAGCGCCCCCTGTCATGGAGCCGCCTGCATTGACAATATCCCCTTCGAGTGTGACCACGCGATAGCGATAGCTTAACGTGCGGGCAACCCGGTTGGCCTGCTCAAGCGTTTCTGTGACGATTACATTGCCGAGCATCGACTCCAGAATCGGGCGATACGTCTCTTCAAACGAAACAAGTTCACTTGCGATCCCTACGACGCCGGACTCTTTTGCCAGCTGTCGTTTGTCCTCAGCCGAGAGCTGACGGGGCCGAATGACATCCAACGGCAAAAACGTCGCTCGACCTGCATTGTGCTTTTTCAAGTGGGCAATAGCAGCACGTCCGGCGCTTTCATTGTCCACGACAACGTTTTGCAGGGCACCACCCAGTGCGACTTCCAATGCTGTTTCGTACTGCTGTGGTACGACGACCAGCTCAGCTACTGCACCGTGAATCCCTGCAAAGCCGCGTTCGCGGGCCTTCAAGATTTCTTTTACCCCTTGTTGAAACCCGGCGAACTCCGATTGCATTTCTTTCAATAGATCCAGACGCGATTTGGCTGCTTCCTTCTTTTGCTCCCAGCCGCGCAGCTCGCGACGTGCCGTCTCCAAACGAGCTTGTCCCTCGCGAACCTTGTCCATCAACGACTTATACCCTGCGACAGTCTCTTGAATCGTTTGATCGATTGTCTCTAGCTGTTCTTTAAAAGCGGAGAGCTTGGACAAACGCTGCTGCTCTTCCTGATCCAGCTGCTCTTTTCCTGCAAGCTGACGGTCGAGGCGCGCTTGGCTCGTTTGCACCAGCTGCTGCTGATGGCGCATTTCATTGCGAAGATTGGCCATTTCATTCAGCTTTTCAAAATAATCGCCTTTCAAGCGCTCTACATCGTCAGTCAGCGATTGGACCATCGAGAAAAACTGTCCCTCTGCCTCTTGCAGAGAGGTATTGGCTTCTGTCATGCGGCGACTGGCTTCCTGTGCGCGTTCCTGCTCCTCCGCCAGCTCCGCTTCCACGGCGTGCTGCTTTTCCGTGATCCGGTGCATTTGCTCCATCGTCTGCTGCCGGTTGGCATTCAGGTTGCGCATCCGCTCCCGCAATACTTCACGTTGGCCTTCTACCTTCTCCGCTTCTTCGCTTACTGTCAAAAGCACTTGCTGCAGCTCTTCGATAGACTGGTCAATTTGCGTCACGTGAAAGCGCGCTTGCTCAAGCTCTGCTTCTTGCTGCGATGCCGCTGTAGATTGACCGACCAGCTGCTCCTGCAGCTCCTGCACACGCTGGGTAGCGGCTTCCCATTTGGCATGGGCCGCTTCGATTTGCTGCACGTAGAGGGCTACCTCGTGCTCCACCAGCTTGCGATGAAGCTCTTTGTAAGTACGAGCTGTATCGGCTTGTTCCTTCAAAGGTCCAATTTGCTCGGAAATTTCACTGACTATGTCATGAATACGGACGAGATTTTGCTCGGTTTCATCCAGCTTCTTTTCCGCTTCACGTTTTCTCGTTTTATACTTCACGATCCCGGCCGCTTCTTCAAAAATACCGCGTCGATCTTCGGATTTTGTACTGAGGATTTCCTCGATCTTCCCTTGCCCGATAATCGAATACGCTTCTTTTCCCAAGCCGGTATCCATGAACAGCTCCATAATGTCCTTCAGACGGCAGGATCTGTTGTTTATGTAATACTCACTGTCGCCGGAGCGATATACTCTGCGGGTCACCGACACCTCGGAGTACTCTACATCGAGGGAACGGTCCGTATTGTCCAACGTAAGGGTCACTTCGGCAAAATTGACGGGCTTTCGCGTGTCACTGCCGGCAAAAATGATATCCTCCATTTTTGCTCCGCGAAGCGACTTGGCGCTCTGCTCACCCAACACCCAACGGATGGAATCGGAGACATTGCTTTTTCCGCTTCCATTTGGGCCGACTACCGCCGTTACTCCAGGTACAAATTCCAGCTCCGTCCGGTCGGCAAAGGACTTAAACCCTGCCAGTTCCAGGCGTTTTAAATACATACTGACGGTCCTCCTTCACAGCCTCTTTCGAATGAAGGCATGAAACAAGTCCCTCCCTTTCATGAAGGCAAGCGACTTGCTCGAAAAGAAGCTCCTGCAAAACAGACAGGAGCTTACCTACAATCAGCTACTTCGTCATATCGACATAAGTGTACCATAGAAGAGTTCCTCTCGCAGTAATTTCCCAATGTTTACAGGGGGAAAAGAGAAAGCCGCACCACCCGAATCGAGTTGGTGCAGCCTTCTGTTCACAGCGTATTATTTATCTCCCAGCTTAACCAATGCACGTGCAGCAGCTTGCTGTTCCGCTTCCTTCTTGGAGCGTCCCGAGCCAACTCCCAACGAACGATTGTTTAACAGTACCTCTGATACAAACTCTCTGTTATGAGCCGGTCCTTTTTCTTCTACGATGCGATACTGGATGTCTCCCAGATTGTCTTGTTGAACAAATTCCTGCAACTGGCTCTTGAAGTCGGTTACCTGGGCAAACTCTCCCTTATCTACCCGAGGATAGACGTATTTCTCCATAAAGGTAAATACTGCATCCACGCCTTGATCCAAATAAAGGGCGCCAACAAATGCTTCAAATACGTCCGCTAGCAAGGCAGGTCGCTGACGTCCTCCCGTCAACTCTTCCCCTTTTCCCAGCAGAACGAGATCGCCGAAATTCAGTAGTTCAGCAAACTTCACCAGAGACGGTTCACAGACAATGGCAGCACGAAGCTTTGTCATTTCCCCTTCACTCATCTTGGGGAACGTCTTGTATAAAAACTGGGAAACGGTCAGCTCGAGAACTGCATCCCCCAAAAACTCCAGCCGTTCATTGTCTTGTATCCGCTTTCCGCGTTGCTCGTTCACGTAGGAAGAATGGGTGAATGCCTGCCGCAGCACGCTCTCATCGTGAAAGCGTACGCCTATTCTCTCTTGCAGCTCTGCGAAACTCATCACCCTCACCACCATTCCAGGAGACTTCCTACTCATTCTATCAGTAGGACTCATTTATGCTTCGTATCGTTTCAAGACCACTGTCGCGTTGTGGCCACCGAACCCAAAGGTGTTGGAAACAGCCACATTGACATTTGCTTTTCGCGCGTGATTTGGCACGTAATCCAGATCACATTCCGGATCCTGATTTTCCAGGTTGATGGTAGGCGGCAAAATCTGATCGCGCAGAGCAAACGCAGACGCGATCGCTTCGATCCCGCCAGTTGCGCCGAGCAAGTGACCAGTCATCGATTTGGTCGAGCTGACAGCCAGCTTGTAGGCATGCTCTCCAAATACTGCTTTGATCGCTTGCGTCTCCGCGATGTCGCCTTGGTCCGTGGACGTACCATGCGCATTGATGTAATCGACTTCTGTCGGATCGATGCCTGCGTCCTTCAACGCATTCGTCATGCAACGGGCTGCGCCCTCACCACCAGGAGATGGGGATGTGATATGATGCGCGTCTGCACTCATGCCATACCCGATGACTTCTGCGAGGATCGTAGCTCCGCGTTTTTTCGCGTGCTCCAGCTCTTCGAGGATCACAACACCTGCGCCCTCGCCCATGACAAAACCATCACGGTCTACGTCAAACGGACGACTTGCTTTTTGCGGCTCGTCGTTGCGGGTCGACATGGCTTTCGCCGAGCAAAAACCAGCAAACGCCATCGGACGCACGGTTGCTTCTGCTCCGCCTGCAATCATCACATCGGCATGATCAAACTGGATCAAGCGAAGTGCGTCGCCAATCGCATTCGTACCGGTCGCACACGCGGTAATCGCGCTAGAGGTCGGGCCCTTCGCACCATATTGGATGGAAACGGCACCCGATGCCATGTTCGCAATCAACATAGGAATGAAGAAAGGACTTACGCGACGTGGACCCTTTTCCAGCAGTACGGTATGCTGCTCCTCCCACGTGGACAGACCCCCAATGCCGGATCCGATGTATACACCCACTCGCTCTGCATTTTCAGCTGTGATCTCCAGCTTGGCATCTTCAATTGCCATTTTTGCAGCAGCTAATCCGAATTGAACGAATCGGTCTGTACGTCGAACTTCTTTTTTATCCATGTAAAGCTCAGGGTTAAAATCTTTCACTTCCCCCGCGATTTGCGTTGGATAGTCAGAGGCGTCAAATGCAGTCAGGCGATCAATCCCTGATTTCCCTTCCAACAAGCTGTTCCAGAAGGTCTGCGCATCGTTCCCCACTGGGGAGATGACTCCGACGCCAGTAATCACCACTCTTCGTTTCATTAACGATCACCTCTATATGAAAGTCAGCATTCTGCTACTATTTTACTTCAAGTGATAGTTTGTTCTTTCCACAAAACCGTTGCAGTTATGTACAGTTGGTAATGAAGGAGAAGTCCCGTACGCTTACGGGACTTCCAACTGATGGATCTACTTGTGAGATTCTATGTATTTAACAACCTCACCTACAGAAGTGATCTTTTCAGCATCTTCGTCAGAAATCTCTAAATCAAACTCATCTTCGAGTTCCATTACGAGTTCTACCACATCCAGGGAGTCAGCGCCCAGGTCTTCTTTGAAAGAAGCTTCCAAAGTAATCTTGGACTCATCTACACCCAGACGATCGACGATGATTTTCTTCACACGTTCCAATGTATCTGCCATCTTGCTTCACCCCCTCTCCCGTATTATAGTGGATGAGCTTCCAAAAAACCAGTTTAGAGATAACAGCTGCCATCTGCGATAAACCTCGTCTGAAAGCCACCCCAAATGCTTATGGCTACATGTACATACCGCCGTCTACATGAAGGGTTTGGCCAGTCATATAGTTGGCTGCATCCGATGCCAGGAACAGGACGACGGAAGCGATGTCGTCTGTATGCCCCAATCTGCCCAAAGGAATCTGCCCCATCATGGAAGCTTTCACGTCTTCAGAGAGGACAGAAGTCATTTCTGTATCGATAAAACCGGGTGCTACCGCATTCACAGTGATGCCGCGGGTAGCCAGCTCACGTGCAGCTGTCTTCGTCAAACCGATCACGCCTGCTTTTGCGGCTACGTAGTTTGCCTGACCAGGGTTGCCGAGAACGCCCACCACTGAGGTGATGTTGATAATTTTTCCGGAGCGCTGCTTCATCATGGGACGGGTAGCCGCTTTCAGACAATTGAACACACCCTTCAGGTTGGTGGCAATCACGTCGTCCCACTCGTCTTCCTTCATGCGCATCAGAAGATTGTCGCGAGTAATCCCCGCGTTGTTCACGAGAATATCAATCGCTCCGAAATGATCCAGAGCCGCTTTGAACATTTCATTGACTTCTTCTGTCTGCGAAACGTTCGCGCGTACCATGATGGCATCGCGGCCTTTTTCTTTGATCAAAGCGACCGTTTCTGCTGCAGCTGTCTCGCTGCCTGCGTAGTTTACTACCACATTGGCACCTGCTTCAGCCAGCTTCAACGCGATGGCACGGCCAATCCCGCGAGATGCTCCTGTAACCAAAGCTGTTTTTCCTGCTAGCATCATAACCCTCCGTTCAAAAGCTCCGTCAACGATTCCATATCCTGCACGGAGATAATTTTCGTATCGGCTGGAGCAATCTTTTTCACCAAGCCTGCCAAAACTTTACCCGGTCCAATTTCCACGAAAGTCGTCACGCCTTGCTCTACCATCCATTGCACGGAGTCTTCCCACAGGACTGGAGCAGAAACCTGCTTCACGAGACTGTCAACGATTGCCCGAGCTTCTGTTACTGGACGCGCAGATACATTGGCAACCACAGGAATTTTCGCATCGGCCACAGAAACCTCTGCTAGTACTGCGTGCAGTTTGTCAGCAGCCGGCTGCATCAGGCTGGAGTGGAAAGGACCACTCACATTTAGCGGAAGAACGCGTTTTGCTCCCGCTTCTTTTGCTTTCTCGCCAGCCAGCTTGACACCCTCTGCCGAACCGGAGATGACGATCTGTCCCGCGCAGTTCATATTAGCCAGCTGTACGGGATGACCCGATGCCGTCACTTCTTCACATATTGCAGAAAGAGCAGCACGATCCATGTTCAGTACAGCAGACATCGCTCCCTGACCAGCAGGAACCGCTTCCTCCATGAATTGACCGCGAGCGCGAACGGTTTTGACTGCATCGAAAAAGCGAAGCGCATTTGCCGCCACCAGCGCGGAGTATTCACCCAAGCTGTGACCTGCCACAAAGTCAGGCTGAAAATCCGGCTGCTTTTCCTGGAAGGCTGCCAAAACGGCAACGCTCATCGTCAAAATCGCCGGCTGTGTATTTGCGGTCAGACGCAGCTCCTCTTCCGGACCTTCAAAGCAAAGCCCAGACAAGGCAAAACCAAGTGCCTCATCTGCTTGCTGAAAGACGTTGCGAGCTGCTTCCGATTGTTCAGACAGTGCCTTGCCCATGCCTACGAACTGCGAGCCTTGCCCCGGAAAAACAAATGCTACCTTACCCATTACTTCTCGCTCCCTTCAGCAGGGGTTGTGGACCATTTCAACAGGGTTGCTCCCCATGTCAGACCGCCACCAAAGCCAACCAGCACCAAGTGGTCTCCTTCTTTTACACGACCTGTTTGAACTGCCTCATCCAGCGCAACTGGAATAGAAGCCGAAGACATGTTTCCGAAACGGTCCAGGTTGATGACTACTTTATCCTCGCTCAAACCGAAGCGCTGTACGGCAGAGTCAATGATGCGTTTGTTGGCTTGATGCGGGACCAACAGATCGATGTCGTCCTTCGTCAAGCCTGCTTTCGTCAAGACCGCCTCTGTCGCAGAATTCATGACGCGCACAGCAAATTTGAATACTTCTCCACCCGCCATCGACAAGTAGTGCAGGTTGTTTTCAACGGATTCGCTGGAGGCAGGAATACGCGATCCGCCAGCTGGCTGGCAAAGCAGTGGGCCGCCCGATCCATCAGCGCCGAGCTCAAAGGATTGGAAGCCATAGCCGTCTTGCACTTCCCCGATTACAGCTGCGCCCGCCCCGTCTCCGAAGAGCACGCAGGTATTGCGGTCTTTGTAGTTCGTAATTTTGGAAAGGCTCTCGACACCAACAACGAGAACGTATTTATAAAGTCCATTGGAGATAAACTGGGTCGCTGTCGTAACTCCGTACAAAAAGCCTGTGCAAGCCGCGGACAAATCCATCGCTGCCGCACGTTTCGCACCCAGTTTCTCTTGCAAAATGCACGCAGTCGAAGGGAACATCGTGTCAGGGGTCACCGTTGCCACGATAATCAGATCCAGCTGTTCCGGGCTTAGCTTCGCACTTTCCAATGCCTTCTTCGCTGCTTCATAGGCAAGGTCGGAAGAAGCTTGATCTGCAGAGCTGATGCGGCGTTCGCGAATACCGGTGCGAGAGACGATCCATTCGTCCGACGTATCCACCATTTTTTCCAGATCAAAGTTGGACAACACCCGATCAGGGGTGTATGAACCTGTTGCCAAAATACCTACTGAACGTTTGCCATTCATCTGCCTCACTCGCTTTCTCCCGTCATATTTTTCTGTAGTTCCTTCTGAATAATTTCGTTTACATCTTGCTGGACGAAGGTAGCTGCACTAGCGATTGCATTCTTCACGGCTTTGGCATCCGAGGAACCATGAGCCTTGATCACAGGGCTGCGCAAACCGAGCAACGGTGCTCCCCCGTATTCCGCATAATCCATCCGTTTCCGAAAGCGCATCAACCCTGGCTTCAGAATTGCCGCTCCTACCTTATTAATCAGGCTGGAAGTAAACTCCTGCTTGAGCTGTGAAAAGATTGTAGCAGCAGCTCCTTCGACAGCTTTCAGCAAAACGTTCCCTACAAATCCGTCGCATACAAGGACATCGCATGCCCCTTCCAGGACATCTCGAGCCTCTACGTTCCCTACAAAGTTTAAGTCGGCATTGGTCAGCAGAGGGAAGACGGCTTTTGTCAGTTCATTGCCTTTGCCTTCTTCAGTTCCTACGTTGAGCAAGCCAACGGTCGGTTTTTCAAATCCCAGAACACGCTCCGCGTACAAGCTCCCCATAACTGCGTATTGCAGCAAGTGATGAGGTTTTGCGTCCATGTTGGCCCCTACGTCCAGCGTAAGAGTGACACGGCCTTTGATATTCGGAATAAATGTAGCAAGAGCTGGACGCTCGATTCCTTCCATGCGACCTGCATA
The DNA here is from genome assembly GCF_046622605.1 of Brevibacillus centrosporus. Taxonomy (NCBI): domain Bacteria; kingdom Bacillati; phylum Bacillota; class Bacilli; order Caryophanales; family Paenibacillaceae; genus Brevibacillus; species Brevibacillus centrosporus. The sequence continues at coordinate 3,614,395 of NZ_CP176856.1, forward strand.
CAAAAGTCCGGCCGTCATAAGTGCGCCCGTATTACCTGCTGAGATTGCAGCGTCGACCAGATTCTCACGAGCCATCTGCACAGCCACGACAAGGGAAGAGTTTTTCTTCCTGCGTACGGCCTTTACCGGCTCATCATCTGGATCGATCACTTCCGTAGTAGGTACAATCTCTATGTTTGCCGGTATTTCTCCCGACAGCTGGCTCCGAATGCCTTGTTCATCCCCCACCAATACAATCGTTAGAGATGGGTTTTCCTTGACGGCAGCCAATGCTCCCTGCACCGTACTGCGCGGTGCGTTGTCGCCGCCCATCGCATCCACTGCAATTCGCAACCGTGACTCCTCCTTAGTTCTCAACCATAACGTTTACATGACCGCTGACATTCCAACTACGCGAAACGTTGCCGTGAAGACCAGCTCTCCTTGAACTTTCGTCTCCACACGCACTTTGCACTCATCGCCGTTGCGACTGCGCACTTGTGCCTTGGCAACCAGCTTCTCCCCCGCCCGCACAGGACGTACGAAGCGAATCCTCGCCGTTGCTGTCAGCGCCACATCCGCATTGATGACTGCCACTGCCAATGAGTTGGCTTGGGCAAATATGTAGTGTCCACGGGCTATTTGCGTCCGTGAAAAAACATGCTCTTCCTTGATCTCCAAAACAGAAATAGCCTGGGAATCAAGCTGCAAGTCGATAATTTCTCCGATGACTTCCTCGATCCCAAGTGACTTCACCGGGTCCAAGCTTTTTTCAGCCACTGATTTGATGCGTTCTCGCAGCTCAGGTATGCCTAGCTCCAAGCGATCTAAGCGTATTGTTTGAATACTGACGTGAAATAACTCTGCCAGATCCTCATCTGTCGCAAAAGGATTATCTTGTAAGGACTGCACCAAACGAGTCTGGCGATCTTTTTTCGGCAAGCGGGCGATGCTCGACACCCCCCCAGCAATTTTCAAATCCACCGACATATAATTGCGATCAGTTTTTAATACCTGGTACCAAACAAAGTATACGGGAGGTTTCCCCGAATTACAAGCAAAGATGACGAAAATGGCCCCATGGTCGCAAGCTGCAAGTACCTTAACCATTCCAGAAAAGTAGAGAAAGCCCTTCTTTTTCGAAGGGCTTTCCTGATAAATCCACTCGCTGTCACGCTGACCAAACCCATCACGCCAGTCGAGTGAAGTTTACCCGCTTATTCTTGTGTGTCCTCTGCTAGGAGCAGCTCTACTTCATGCTGAGCCAACGCTTCCGCCATCTCCGCACTCGGCTTTTGGTCCGTCACGATGATGTCCAGCTGTTGAAGCCCTGCTACCCTGTAAAGCATGGATTTGCCAAACTTCGAATGATCGGCTAGCAGGATAATCTGGTCTGCCCGTTTCATCATTTCCCTGATCAAATGCCCGGACTCTTCTGAAGGGGAAACCAGACCATTCGGAGAAATTCCGCATGCGCCAATCAGGAGCTTATCTACATGGTAATCAGCTAAATTTTCAATCGTCCGCGATCCATACGCATACTGGTCTTCTGGATGGACATCGCCCCCAAGCAGCTTTACCTGTATACCGGCTTTACCTGCGAAGCCAGCAGCAGCTGCGAGTGAGCTCGTAATGACGACATGATCAGTGGTCTTCCAGTAATCCATCGTCAGCAAAACAGTCGTAGACGCATCCAGCATCAAGAAGTCACCGTCCTTGATCAGCTCTGCTGCACGTTCCGCAATTCGCCGCTTGCCGGTCTGATCCAGCTGCATGCGCTCTTGATACGAGTAGCTTTTCTTGCTGAGCGTTGGCAAAATGGCTCCGCCTCGCGTACGAAGAATTTCCCCTTGCTCCTCGAGCTTCACGATATCTCGCCTCGCTGTATCCCGGGATACTCCGAACTGCTCCACAACATCCTGGACGCTGATCCGCTGATGGTCTTGTAAATACTGCAGGATGGCTGCCAGCCGCTCCTCTTGATACATCCACATTTCACTCCATCCATGTGCGACGGTCTTCCTTCGACTTCATTTTAAGTGATTCCGGGTAGATACGCAAGTTGTTTTAAGTATTTGTAAGTAAATATAAGTATTAGATCGAAAAGTAGTCTTCGTTTTTGCGCATAAAAAAAGCAAGGTGATTTCTCACCTTGCTTTTGAGCAGCGGATCTTACTTCGCTACTTTCACACCTTTGTAGTGACCGCAGCTTGGGCAAACGCGATGCGCAAGCTTGTATTCGCTGCAATTATCGCATTTGATCATGCCTGGAATCTCTAATTTGAAGTGCGTACGACGCATTCTTTTACGGGTTTTGGAAGTTCTCCGTTGAGGTACTGCCATCTTCCTTACACCTCCTTCAACTGACAAATGCTAAGAAGCTCTATTTGGGTGGACAGTATAGGCAAGATGCTTATGCTATCCTTCAAAAATGAGACGTTCCAATCGGGTGGATTGGCGTCCCATCTTGAAAACAATAGGAACGACTACTTGTTGCTGTCCTTGAACAAATCAGCGAGCCCAGCGAGTCGCGGGTCAATCCGTTCGTTCTTGCAGCTGCAGGCTACCTCGTTGCGATTGACACCGCATGACGGGCAAAGCCCTTTGCAATCTTCCTCACAAAGTGGGAAGGTCGGCATGGCGAGTAAAAAATCCTCTTGGAGGAGCGCGTCCAACTTGATTTCATCGCCTTCCAAGGGAAGAATGTCACTATCCTCATCCTCCTGAAGAATGGGATCATCTTCAGGTGCAAAGGTTTCGGAAAATGCCACTTTCGCATGGTGTGTAAAAGGAGTGAGACAGCGGGCACAAACAAAATCCACATCTGCTTTCAAATCACCTTTTACGTAATAGAGATTGCCTAGCTGCACTGCTTCGCCCTTCGCTTCTACCGGAGAGATTCCTCTGATTTCGTCATGGCGATTTTTCAGCTCTGTCGCATCCAGCGTCAACTGAAACGGCAACGGCTCTCCTTTTCGATGCTCTAACTCTGTCAACTTGATATTCATAGCTTTCACCTCATGCACAACAAGGATGATTATAGACCCTGCCCAAAGCTTTGTCAACCATTTTCCCTTGACAGCTTTGTTCGTCAGGAAGGTTTCTTCGGCTGCTCATTTAGGTAAGCAACCGCGTCATTTACAGTCTTAACCGGCACGATTCGCATTTTGGTCCCGATGCGCTTGGCTGTTGCCAAAGCCTCTTCGTAATTCGAATCGGCGCCTGGCGTGTCCTGTGGGGCGAAAAAGATGTCTGCACCTGCCTTGTCCGCCGCGACAACCTTGTGATTGATCCCGCCTATCCTGCCTACGGTGCCGTCCAAAGCAATCGTACCCGTTCCGGCAATCCTGTAGCCTTTCGTCATGTCAGCATCGGTCTTCAGCTGGTCGTAAATCTCCAGCGTCATCATCAATCCAGCAGATGGACCACCGATACCTTGAGACGCAATGTTGACCTTTTTCGGGATCACGATATTTTGTTTATTGTCCGGACGAACGCCGATTCCCACCGATTTTGATTCAGGCAGTGTTACCAAGGTTAACATCGTTTTGGCTTCTTGTCCATCTCTTACATAAGCAAGTGAGACAGTATCTCCGGCTTTCTTTTTAGAAAGGATCTGGAGCAGGTCTTTGGCCTCTGGAGTCGGTATACCATCTACGGAGGTGATCACATCGCCGATTTTCAGTTCCTTTTTCGCTGGATATCCATCGATGGTGCCCATAACCCAGACGCCCTGCTTTTCCACTTTGACATCATAGCCCGCCAATTTGAATGCAACGGCTTCCGCCAGCTTTTGCGAATTGTCCATGACGGCCTGCTCGCGTTTGACGAAGTCTTCGTTGCTCTCTCCCTGACTGACCACGAGCTCCTTTTGCATCAGCTCCGCATCCGGAGAAACCTGTGCATATACGTACCAAGCGAGATTGGCTTCTCCCATGCGTACGGTTGTTAACATGAACGTGCCCGTTTCATCTTTCTTGCCGCCTTCCACCTCAATCATCGGGGCCAGATCAATAGCTGATCCAGGACGCGTGATGTAATAATTTGTTGGGACAAAAAAAGAGAGGCCCAGCGCAACTGAAGCCAGAGCAAGTACCCAGCTGAAGCCCTTAGTACTCTTTGCCCTTCTCTGATTGGAGATAAGCCGATCCTCACTCATTCTACTGCCTCCCAATTCTCGATCATTTCCTGAATGCGCTGAACATGTTCGCGTCCAGCTTGTTCACCCAGCTCAATAATTTCTTCTACGCCGGTATAGGCAATACTGCTATAGTGTCCAACATCCGGTCGGATTACGAGATCAGCTGCCAGAATCCTGTGCCGGAGGATTTCCCGCTCCATGACGTCGATCGTCTGTGCAATTACATCGAAAATCGTAGAGACTTTCATCGGGGTGTCCACTTGCGCTACGTCCACAGCAATGACGATATCCGCCCCCATCTCCTTGATGACGGTAACTGGCACGCGGTCGATCACCCCACCATCCACGAGCAGCCGATTTCCTACTCTTTCCGGAACAAAAATACCCGGTATGGAAATGCTTGCTCGAACTGCCTGATCTATAGGTCCCTCGCGGAAAACGACGCGCTCCCCCGATTCAATATCCGTGGCCACAATGGCAAGCGGCTTGTTCAATTCCTCGATTCGCTTTCCATGGGTGAGCAAGCGAATCAGCTGTTTGATCTTCTCTCCAGATACAAAGCCGAGACTCGGAACGGTTAAGTCAAGCCAATGCTTGCGCTTTAAATTCAAAGCCAGCTTTCCCATCATATGAGGCTCGATCCCATTCGCATACACGGCTGCGATCAAGCTCCCCATGCTGCTTCCCGCAAGCATATCGACATGGATTCCATGACTCTCCAATGCTTTGAGCACACCGATATGGGCAAACCCGCGCGCTCCTCCTGACCCCAAAGCTACACCGATTACCGGTTTACGTTTCGCTACCATGATCACATTCCCCCTGTAGAAAGCGTATGTGGGGAGTCACAGGTCCAATCACACTCGAAGTCGGATGTCCGAGCATAGTTTGTCAGTTCGTGACGTAGACATGTACTATTCTTGTATTCGGCTCAGGAGGAATCCATGTCACGCCACTCTCCGATTCTCACCCTGTTGTTCGCCCTATCGACGATTGCCCTCGTGCTCACGCTGGTTGCCTATTCGCAAATCTCTTTTGAGGCTGCTGTTCGCGGCTTGAAGATATGGTGGGAAGTGGTCTTCCCCTCTACCCTGCCATTCATTGTCCTCTCGGAGATTTTAATGGGTCTCGGTGTCGTACATTTTGTCGGGGTCTTGCTGGAGCCTTTGATGCGTCCACTGTTTAACGTACCCGGCACTGGTGGATTCGTGCTTGCCATGGGGTTCTCCTCTGGCTATCCCGTCGCGGCCAAACTAACCACTCGCTTACGTCAGCAAGGGAGCTTGACCCAAGCGGAAGGAGAAAGGCTTGTATCCTTTACCACCACTGGCGACCCCCTCTTTGTCATGGGAGCTGTAGCCATCGGGTTCTTTCACAGTGAGCAAATGGGGCTGATTCTCGCCTTCACCCATTACGTATCGGCACTTATCATGGGGCTGTTCTACCGCTTTCACGCACCCTTTGCCACAGTCAGCAATCCTCTGGAAAAGACCAATCTGCCTCTCCCGCTTCGCGCCCTGCAAGCCATGCATCGGGCACGCGTACGAGATGCGCGTCCATTCGGAAAGCTGATGGGTGACGCCGTCCAATCTGCGCTAAACACGCTGTTTATGATCGGCGGTTTCATCATTGTCTTTTCGGTTTTGATCCAGCTATTTTCAGCCATCCACCTGACACATGTGATCAGCACACTACTCTCTGTCTTTCTCGGGCCATTCGGCTTTCCCCCTGCCTTCTCGCATGCGATCGTAGCAGGATTGTTCGAGGTGACATTGGGCGCCCAAGCAGCCAGCGTCGTCCCCGAAGGCGTCTCCATGGTCTGGAAGGCAGCGATCGCAAGCGCTGTTCTGTCCTGGGGCGGCCTGAGTGTACATGCGCAGGTAGCCAGCATTTTAAGTGAAACGGATATTCGAGTTGCTCCTTATTTACTTGCACGCTCGCTCCATGCCCTGCTGGCAGCTATCCTGACCTTTATCGTCTGGGAGCCACTGCGCACCAGCGCCTGGTTTGCAGATAAGAGCCTTCCCGTCTTTCTTCCCACTTCATCCGGAATCCCGGTATTTAGCTGGTGGGAGACATTCTGGCACTCCGGCCTGCTCGCTTTAGGAGTCGGCGCTTTCTTGCTCTTGGTCAGCGGGTTGGTTCGCCAGCTGCGAAGTGGTCGAGTTCGGTAAGCTTTAGCCGTTCATTTTGGCCAGCAAAGCCTGCTCGACAGCTGGGGGAACCAAGTCTTTCACGCTCGCTTTATAGCTCGCTACCTCTTTTACAATACTGGAGCTTAGATACGAATATTGATGGCTGGTCATCATGAAAAACGTCTCCACATTTTCGTTCAGCTTTTTATTCATGGAGGCGACCTGCATTTCGTATTCAAAATCAGAGACAGCGCGCAATCCCCGGATAATCACCTGGGCGTTGCGCTTTTTCATGTAATCGATCAACAGCCCGTCGAACGAGTCCACTTCGACATTGTCCATCTCTGCCGTCACTTGGCGCAATAAATCCAGCCGTTCCTCCACACTGAACAATGACTTTTTCTTTGCATTGATCAGTACCGCCACAATCACCTTGTCAAAGATTTTTGCCCCACGTGTAATAATATCGAGATGACCATAGGTAACAGGATCAAAACTTCCGGAACAAACGGCAATGTTCACAGTTCATCATCCTTCCTCAAACTTCGTTGCTTCCTCTACGAGATCATCTGTTTCGCTGCGATCACCCTCGTAATAATACAAGGTGACTGCCGTCTCTCCATAGGTAGAGGCACGATCCAAAACACATGCGCCAATCTCTTCCGGAAGCTCGACTCCGATGTCATGCTCAGCGACAATCCAGGCTCCGTCAGCCAAAAGTCCAAGCTCTTGAAACAAGCGAATTTCCTCTGCGATTTTCTGGTGAGCGTACGGAGGGTCAAGAAACACCAAATCGAACGCTTGCTTGCGTGTTGCCAGCGTACGGATGGCTCTGTCTGCATCGATACGATACAGCTCGGCTTGTCCTTCCAGCCTGCACGTTGCGAGGTTCTGTTTCACAACAGCAAAAGCTTTGGCATCCCTCTCCACAAAAACGGCACGCTCAATGCCCCTGCTCAATGCTTCAATCCCTAGTCCGCCCGTTCCTGCGTAAAGGTCCAATGCCCAGCCTCCATCAAAATAAGGGCCAATCATGTTAAAAATCGATTCTTTCACTTTGTCCGTTGTAGGGCGGGTCCCTTTTCCGGGGACTGCCGCGAGCCTACGTCCTTTGTGTTCACCCGCGATGACGCGCATTTTTTTCACCTGTCAGTCCATGAATGATGTAGATTACTTGTGCTTTTCTCAAGAATGATTTCATACTAACACAACTCAAAGAACGCGTAAAATTGCAAGTGGTAAATTTATGCTTACCCGGATGTATACCCTGCAAACATTTGGGAAAAGCTTATGGATAGCGACGCAACGTTGTCGCTGACAACCGCGGAGAAGACTTACGTTTCCCCATAAGCTCTTCCTCCGGTTTCTCCTCTCCCATAATTGAAAGGCGGTTCACTTTGGCGCACGGCGTGTCTGATAGGAGCATTCCGTGCCATCTCTCCCCACGCGGGAGGAGTTGAACAGCTGCCTCGTCGCCTCGTGGTGATGGGGTATTTTTTTTGCTTTCGGACAAAATACTCCTTAGGATGTACCGCCATCCAACGAACCTTTCCGCGTAAGGGAGTGAGCTATCTTGGCAGAAAAGCAACCATCCAAGCAAAAGCTGAAAGCATCCGAGGTCCAATCCATGGCAGATCGTACTGGGGAAGGCGTGGAACAAGCGAGGCAGATGCAATCCGCTGCTGATCAATCGGATATTATCAAGCATGGACAATAGTCCCGTAATTGGCATAAGCCAGCTGCTCTCCTGACGGCTGGCTTTTCGTATGCGCGAATGACTGCATTTCCCTCTGCTCACTGCTGCGCGTTAGCAAATACTATTCTTATGGCGCAGACTGGAGGAATGCTATGCATACGGTTTGGAAAGGATCCATCAGCTTTGGCTTGGTAAACATACCTGTCCGCATGTTCACGGCAACCGAAGAGCGTGATATCCGCTTTCGGCAGCTGCATAAGGATTGCAACACCCCCATCAAATACGCCAAGATGTGTCCCCACTGCGAACGGGAAATCGAACCGAGCGAGATTGTTCGGGGCTATGAATACGAAAAGGGCCACTTTGTCATTATCGATGACGCTGACCTGGAAGCCATCACGCCCGAAACACGCCGTGCCATAGAAATTCTCGATTTCGTCGACTTAACGGAGATCGACCCCATTTACTTTGATAAAAGCTACTTCCTGTCTCCGCAAGAGACGGGTGACAAAGCTTACGCCCTACTCCGTGCTGCTATGGAGCAAACGGGCAAGATCGCCATCGCGCAAGTCACCATGCGCAACCGTCAAAGTCTGGCGGTCGTCCGGTTGTACGAGCATTGCATCATGCTGGAGACGATTTACTATCCCGATGAGGTGCGACCTGTCCATCAAGTCCCTGCCCTTCCCGATACGGGTATCGCTTTAGCAGAGAATGAACTAAAAATGGCAACTGAGCTGATTAACAATATGAGCGTTCCCTTTGATCCGAGCAAGTACACCGATGAATATCGATCCGAGCTGCAAGCCATGATCGAGAAAAAGCTCGAGGGACAGGAGATCGCGACCTCACCTGCCGTTCCTCGCACGAATGTTATCGACTTGATGCAGGCTCTAAAGGAAAGCCTCGAGGTTACCGCCAGCAATGGTGGAGCCCCAATCAAACTGGAAGCAGAGCCCACACCGGAAAGAGCGCAGCAAAAAACCGGGCGGAAACGAACCGCGACGAACACCAAGGAAGCCTCCACCCCAATCAAACAGGCAGCTGGAGAAAGCCCAGCCTCTGGCTCGACTACGAAGACGCTGCGTCGGAAGAAAACGACTGTATGACTGCCATCTGCACAAAAAAACCTGTCCTCCTACGGACAGGTTTTTTGGCTATCTCTGTACGAGCTTTTGCTGCATGATCGGCTCAATGTGGATGTGGACGGTATTGATCTTGTGGACCTTTTTCATACGCTCCTCGATCTTCTCCGTAATGGAATGGCTCTCTACGACATTCAAGTCCGGATCGACGTGAATCACGACATCGACAAGTACACTGCTTCCCAAGTAACGGGCTTTGATGTCCCCGATATCTTCAACCCCGGTAATCCCGGAGATTGTCTCGCGCAGTTGTTCCAGCAGATCCTGATCGAAGCCATCCGTCAACCGATGTGTACAATCACGGAAGATGTCCCAAGCCGTTTTCAGGATGATCAGCCCAACAACAAACGCCGCCAAAGGATCCAGCCAGTTCAAATGAAATTGGGCACCTGCTACACCAACGAACGTCCCAATGCTGACCAACGCGTCCGAGCGATTATCGGCGGCGGCCGCCATCAGCGCCTGGCTGTTCGTTCTCTCAGCCAATGACCGGTTGTAACGATAAACACCAAACATAATGACCGCTGTGAAAAGAGCTGTCCAGCCCGCCAGCATGCTAGGAGCGGAGTGATTCGGGTCGAGGAAGGTGGGAACCGCGTCCGTAACCACCTGGATCCCAACGAATAGCATAATAAATGATGCGACAAGTGCGGAAATCGTCTCTGCCCGGAAATGGCCATAGGGATGATCCTGGTCAGGTGGTTTGCGGGAAATTTTCAAGCCAATCAGTACCGCGATGGATGCCACGACATCGGTTGAGTTGTTCAACCCGTCAGCCATCAGAGCTTCGGAGCCAGCCATGACAGCAATCGCTATCTTTAAAACGGAGCAAAAAATATAGGCAAAAATACTGACCCACGCCCCGCGTTCCCCTTGTTTAATATTCGAATACACATCCACACGCCATCACCTCTAAAATCTCTGTTGTCGACTACATCGGATAGGAATAAGAAGAACAAGTACACTTGCTAGCTTTTTCCGAACTTCATCGTATCAGACGCACTTCGTGTGGGTCTACAGAAACAGTTTTAGTCCAAGGCACGACTATAGGGAGGGGGAAAATGTGTTGCGCAGCCGCAATCTTTTTTTCCCTGTTCACACTTGCACAAGCATCCAAAAACAGGTATGCTGTCCTTGCAACCAAAAACCAAAATGAATAACAGCACGGGAGCTTGGGAGTTACCAGGCTGAGAGGATGGCTATTGTGCCATCGACCGTTGAACCTGAACTGGGTAATGCCAGCGGAGGAATTGTCATAAACGACACGATTAGATATCGAGTATCTTTAGGATACCCGTATCTTTTCTTCTCTCGCGTCTGGCGTCGCATGCACTCATGCGGCGCTTTTTCGTGGAGCAGAGATTCTTTCCGCCTCCCGGGTTCGCGCTGCATGCAACCACGACAAGGAGGTTTTATTATGTCCAGAACCAGCAAATCACCCTTCTCCATCTCCCCCGTACCAGCTTTACCTGGAAGCCGCAAAATTTATTTACAAGGCAGCACCCCTGACATTCTCGTTCCCATGAGGGAGATTTCCCAGCATCCTACGAAAGGCGTCCACACAGAAACTCTCAATCCACCCGTCCCTGTCTATGACACCAGTGGTCCTTATACAGCTGATGGTTATAATCCGGATATCCAAAAAGGACTCCCGCGTATCCGTGCCGCTTGGGTTCAATCCCGCCAGGATACAGAAGCTTATCAGGGACGTCCTCTGCAGCCATCGGACGACAACTACAAGCACGACAGCTTCCCCCGAGAGAAACAGTTGCCGTTACGCGCTCGTCCGGGTCGTATCGTCACGCAGCTTCGATATGCGAGGGATGGGATTGTAACACCCGAAATGGAGTTCGTTGCCCTTCGCGAAGGAGTCGATCCCGAGTTTGTGCGTGAAGAGATTGCCCGTGGACGTGCCATTCTTCCCGTCAACATCAATCACCCTGAAAGTGAACCCATGATCATTGGCCGCAGCTTCCATGTGAAGGTGAATGCAAACATCGGCACCTCCGCAGTCACTTCTTCCATCGGAGAGGAAGTGGAAAAAATGATTTGGTCGGTACGCTGGGGCGCTGATACGATCATGGATCTGTCAACCGGCTCTCACATTCATACGACCCGTGAATGGATCATCCGCAACTGCCCGGTACCAGTCGGGACGGTTCCGATCTATCAGGCTCTGGAGAAGGTAAAGGGAAAAGCGGAGGATCTTACCTGGGAGATCTATCGGGATACCTTGATCGAACAGGCTGAGCAAGGGGTGGACTACTTTACGATCCACGCCGGGGTGCTGCTGCGCTATATCCCGCTTACTGCCAAGCGTGTAACCGGCATCGTTTCTCGAGGGGGCTCCATCCTCGCTGCCTGGTGCCTCGCTCACCACGAAGAGAATTTTCTCTATACGCACTTTGAAGAAATTTGCCAGATCCTGCAGGCATACGATATCGCTGTTTCGTTAGGAGACGGGCTGCGCCCAGGCTCCATCGCCGACGCTAATGACGAAGCGCAGTTTGCAGAGCTGGAAACCTTAGGAGAGCTGACTCGAATCGCATGGAAATACGATGTTCAGGTGATGATTGAAGGCCCCGGCCACGTCCCTATGCATCAAATCAAGGAGAACATGGAAAAGCAGCTGACGCTATGCCACGAAGCTCCCTTCTACACATTAGGGCCTTTGACGACAGATATCGCACCTGGCTATGACCACATCACATCGGCTATCGGCGCTGCCATGATCGGTTGGTTTGGTACAGCCATGCTGTGCTACGTCACCCCGAAAGAACATCTGGGGCTGCCAAACAAGGAGGACGTGCGAAACGGGCTGATCGCGTACAAAATCGCCGCCCACGCTGCTGATCTGGCGAAGGGCCATCCGCGAGCCAAAGAGCGAGATGACGCCTTGTCCAAGGCCCGCTTTGAATTTCGCTGGGTCGATCAGTTCAACCTCTCTCTCGACCCTGAGCGTGCCAGGGAGTACCATGATGAAACGCTTCCCTTTGAGGGGGCGAAATCTGCGCATTTTTGCTCTATGTGCGGTCCCAAATTTTGCAGCATGAAAATTACACAGGATATCCGGGCCTATGCGCAAGAAAAGCAACTGAAGGATGAAATCGCACTGGAAATCGGGATGAAGGAAAAAGCCGAGCAGTTTCGCTCCCAAGGAAATCGGCTGTATACCTAGCACCAAAAAGGAGGTACGTTTCTATGGATCAGGCTATCCTGCTCCGCGATGAAATCCAGCGTTTGCAGGAGCTCACCCGTGAGTACCAGCGTAAGCTCCTTGCTTTGCAAAAAAATTGTGCCCACCAGTTTCAGGAGACAGCACTGTCCCGCACGTGCGTGAAGTGTCTTTTGACGGAGAGTCTCTACTATTAATAGGGAATAAAATAGACAGTAAAAAGACCGAAGAGCAGCTCTCTTCGGTCTAATCGTTACCTTGCTTTGTCCATCACTCGTTCATAAACCGAACGCTTTTGCTTCCCAGGTCACCCAGCCGCCACAACGCGATGCTGCGATAGCCTTCACCGGATACGATCTCTGCCCATGTCTGGAGAGTGGTTTCATCTGCGTACCAGACCGTATGCTTTTGTTTGTTCTGGTCGACATACTGAAAGTGGATACTGCCGCTGGCGTTATCTCTTCGCGGCATTTCCAGACTGGACTTCGCGAGCTCGGCAGCCTGCTTTTCCGTTACAGCAGCAGCCTCTCCATTTTCAGCCCAGTCGAAGCCACCCGCTGATAAAGCAATCACTTTATCGCCCGGAACCACCTTCATCCGAGTCGTAAGCTCCGTAATAAAGGAGCGGTCAGCCTTTGGTCCAGGATCACTTTGCAAGCCGTGCAGATTGTAGGCCATCATGACATAGACCGGCCCCTCTGGCAGCGAAAGAGTTTCAATCGGCGTCCGTGGTTCCAGCACGATCCGCAGCGTTTTATCCTGCTCCTGCAGCCGCAGATAAAGCTCCTTGAAGAACGCTAGCAGATTTCCCCAATCCTTTTCCTCGATGCGCTCGTAGTCGATTTCTACCCCATGAAACTGATACTCTTCCACGGCTTTCATGATCTGGTCGATGTGCTTGCTCCGACTTTCCTCGGTCGCCATCAGCCTTGTGATAAGCGCTGGGTCCTTTTGAATATCGGTACCATCCTTGCGCTTCTGGTCATTGACGATCGTCAAATCGACATGCACGAGACTGCTTCTTCGCGAGATCTCTTGGACTTTTGGGAGTCCTTTTTGAAAGGATTCCGTGAAAAACAGGTTGTCCGCCTCATCAAAGTAAGCAGCAAACATTTGTACATTCGTCAGTCCATTTGTCATGCCCTGCAGATCATCCGCACCAGATTCCCACTGCCAATCCACGACCCAGGCACTTTTCTTCAATGGCACCTCTGCCGCAGACACCGATTTCTCTGCATCGGATACGCCACCGATCCCACAGCCAGTCACAAGCGCTGTGAATAGGCTCATATAAAGGAAGCGAACGATCCAAAGCTTCTTTCTAGCCAATCTTCTCAACTTGCCTGCGCCCCCTTCTCCACCCGATTAGAACGTTTCCATCACCCAGTCCACTGTGGTGGTAAAGGCGTCTTTCATCCTGTTAACCGCTTTTTCCATCCCTGTGTAAGAATTGCGGAACAAAATTTGCTCTTGGTCTCTTGCGTCATTTTGTATCGAGGATATCTTCACATCTGTAAAGACCCCATCGTAAATATCGTCTTGTTTGTTCTTTTCACTGTACGCGGACCCCAATGCTACTCCTCCGCTGGCAATCGCGCTGTCAATCGCTTGTTGATTGACTTTGACCGCATTGTCCACCGAAACGCTCAGCTTGTCCCCTTGGATCACGATATCCATCTGTCGTGTATTTTGAATGTTGACGGGATATCCTTCGTCTTCTTCCAGAGCTCCTGCTTCTGTTTGTGATTTTGTATAGACCGTCGCTTTGTCGTACGCCAAATCCTCTGGCTGCCACAGCACTTCACTCAGCTTCGCGGAATAAAGCTCTACTGGCTCCTGACCCGCTTTTTTCTGCTCGACGTTCAATGTATTATCATGCAAAGTCACACGGACAAACGAGCCTTTTTCTCGGTCATCACGAAGGTAGATCGACTGCTTCCCGACGACATTGCCTTCCAGCTTTGCAGAAATACGCAGATCTTGGCTGCCAGAAGAATTATCCAGGAACAGTCTGCCTTCTTCCGCTGGCGGGGAAGTCAGCACAATCTTGTTTCCCTTGAATTCCTCCGCGCCGCTCTCCAATCTCCACTGCTGTGCCAACTGCTCGTCACCATGAACGAACTTCATTTTCTGCTGGGTATCCCTTTGGATTTTCATCAGAAGGTGGTTCGTGTACCAGTACGGATCAGGCTGGAGCCTTGTCAGATCGTAAAGGCTGTCCTTGTTGGAATTGTACGCAGTCCCTTCCCGGTTGAAGTGCATCGCAAAGGTCTTGCGAATATTGGCATCATTGACGTCGGAAACAAGCCGGTTCATCCCACCATACAGGGTATTGGCGTGCATGATCATATACACTTTCGGGACAAATCCCAATGTATCCGTATAGATCTCCCTCATTTGATCGTAATCCTTTGTGATCCGGGCCTCCATCATCGAACGATCCTCAATCGGAATCATATTACTGTCACGAATGAAGTCCATGAGATAGTGGTTGTAGTACTCCACATGATTTTTGGTCGGCAATTCGTTTTCATCTCGTACACCAATGAAGTTACCTTGTCGATCAAAAATATTGATATACGTCAAACGATAGCCATTCGTACCCAGCTCCCAGAAGCCACCTTCCTGCATGTTCAGCAAGTCCTTGGGTTGCAGAAACTTGTTGTCGCTGTTGCCCATCTTGTTGGCATACGACAGGGCTGTCGCTTTGAAATTGTACTTCTCCAAAAGAGGCTGTGCAAACAGATGCGAGTCGTTGCGCCCATCTTCAAAAGACAGGAACAATGCCTTTTCAGGAAGCGGCTTTTTCTCATTGTAAAAATCAAGGATATCCTGCTGTGATATCGTCACGTATCCTTGGTTTCGCAGCGCTTGCAGCTGTTCATCCAGATGGGCTTTGGCAATGAGCTTTGGCGTTCCTGATCGACCGACACCGAAATAGGAAATAGCGATAAAGCCTTTGTCATTCTGCCATGTGCGATAATCTGCTTCCGCATAGCTTTTTGTATCAAACACAGCCTGATAAAGCAAAATGCCCACGGCCAGCAAAATCACGAATTGAACAATCGTACGTTTCACCTTTCTGCGATTTTTCTGGTGATAGTCAAGGGCGGATTCCCGTTTTCTTCTCATCTTCTCTGGCACCCTCATTCCTTGAATCTAACCGTGCGACGGCTAAAAGGGCAATCCCATTCCCTTTTTCTTTCTTTGTTTGCGCGCTTCTTTTCTTTGCCGTGCCTCGATATCTTGTGGTGTCTCCCGCGTCCCCCAGGTCGACTTCCAAAAGGTCACCCATGCGACTGGCATCTGCCACAGCAATACAAATTCATAGAAAATGCAAAAGACCAACCCGAATACCCACAGCTTGCTTCGGCGATACAGCAGGTGCGCCAGACTCATCAGCAAAGCCATGAGAAACAGCCCCATGAGAAATGTTCCGGGAAATACGCGATGTACGATCGGCACGTAGACGAGGTTGTACAAGACAATGACCGGTGCGGCAATCGGCACGATCAGACCAATATAGAAGAACAAGGCCATAAAGGGCTCCTTCTTCCAAATAAACATACTCGCGCGCAGGGATTCCCGCAGCCAGGATCGCTTCCAACGCATTTGCTGCTTTAAAAACACGCTCATGTCAGAAGGAACAATCGTCGAACAAATCGCTGCATCCTGGTACGAGGTCCGATGGGTCTTTAATATAAAATTGGTCATACTGCGGTCATCCCCGAAAGTGGCTGGCTGCCCGAGAAACTTTTGTGTAAGCCATGCCTCGGAATGCTGCATCACCAAATCCTTTCGATAGCACGAAAGCGGACCAGACAAGCAGGTTACACTGTCAAACCACGCTTCTGCTGCCTTCATAATGCGAAAGGCTATGTAGTAACGGACAGTTTGCAGCTTGGTGATGGCATTCGTGAATTTGTTCTCCACGTCTGTGCGGCCAGCCACCCCTCCCATTTTCGGATCCTGAAAAGGCTGTACCAGATGACGAATGGCAGTTGGCTCCAAGAAACTATCTGAATCAACGAACACGACTAAATCATGCTTCGCCATTTCCACTCCTTTGACGAGAGCGACCCGCTTCCCGCCATTTTCAGGGAGCACAAACATGCGCACACGTTCTTTGGTCATAAAGCGCTCTGCCTCACTATGGATCAGCGAAATGACTTTTTCGATCTGCTCGACGGATCGATCCGTGGAACGGTCATCGACTACGATCACTTCCACTTTGTCGATGGGATAGTTCTGATTTACACAGCTTAATATCGTACGATGAATCCACTGCTCTTCATTAAAACATGGAATGATAATGGATACGCCTGGCGTAAAGTCGTGATTAACAGGGACATCCCGATATAAGGCGCCGAAAAAATAGCGCGTCAGCAAAAAGGCCGCAGCAATCAAGCTATACAAATACAGCAAAATATTGTACTTAAAATAAATAATGCTCTCTGCTCTCATCAGCATGATAAAGAGTGACGCTACCAGCAGCAACGCACTCGAGGTATAAATGGCATAGCCCCAGCGCTTTTTTTGAAAGTATTCGGTAAGCGGCTTGGCAAACTCAAAAGCCACCAGCCACTTTACTTGACCGTCTTCTTCGTCGGAAAAAGCGCGGACGACTCTTCCATCCATCTGTACGGATGATTCAAATCCTTCCGGCATCGTACCAGGAGGAATGCTGCAGTGAATACTCACCACTTGTCCCAAGCGAAGCCGCTCCTCTGAAGCGGGACCAAATTCCACGAGTATCCCCGTGGAAGAAATATCAATGGCTTTGCCTTTGATCGCATCCTTTTTTTGACTGCGGCGCGTGTAGACCAACACAGGAAAGTTTGCCACGTATCGCAAGCTGAGAAGACGCAGCTTGTCCAAGTATTCGGGATCTGCTTCGTTCACACTGGCTGCCGTGCTTTCTTTGACTCCTCTTCGGTCCGATATACTTCGAATTTTTTCCGGGTCAGGAACATTGGATAGAAGTCTTCGGTCCGAACGTGAAACCGTTAAAACCTCTTCCACCTTCTTCTTTTTCTTCTTCCCTATCACTGTCGCCCTCTCCAATCCCTCTTACAAGCTCCAGTAATGATATCCTCTGTTCTCGAAAGCGTCTCTGGAATAGATGCCTTTGACATCAATCATCACTTTTTTCTTCTTGCTTCCAAAGATTCGTTCGTAATCCTCGATTTGCAAGTTTTCGAATATCGTGTGCGGGACAGCTACTACTACGACATCCATATCGCAAAGGGCATCCAGAGCAGACAGCTCAATCCCATATTCTTTGTATGCGAGCACTGGATCGACTAACGGATCGACGACAAGCGTTGCCATCCCGTATTCCTGCAGCTCATCAATAATGTCGGTCACTTTCGTGTTGCGGATGTCCGCACAGTTTTCCTTATATGCCAGTCCTAAAATGCCGATCTTCACATTTTCAAAGTCCAGCTTCAAACGGACGACCGTCTTGATGATCTGCTCCGCAATGTATTTACCCATCCCGTCGTTGATATGCCTGCCGGCGAGGATGATTTTCGAGCGGTACCCGCTGTCCTCTGCCTTGTAGGTCAAGTAATAGGGATCGATACCGATGCAATGTCCGCCAACCAGCCCAGGTGTGAACTTGAGGAAGTTCCACTTCGTGCCAGCTGCTTCCAAAACTGCCTTGGTGTTGATTCCCATCTGATGAAACAGCATCGCAAGTTCATTCATAAAGGCGATATTGATATCCCGCTGGGCATTTTCAATGACCTTGGCCGCTTCCGCCACTTTAATGCTCTCCGCACGATACACTCCTGCTTCTACTGCTAGACTGTATACTTTTGCAACCGTATCTGTCGTCTCTTCATCGATTCCGGAAACGATTTTCATGATGTTTTCGAAGCGGTGCACCTGATCGCCCGGATTGATTCGTTCCGGGGAATAGCCTACTTTGAAGTCGCTTCCGCATTTCATACCGGAGATGCTCTCCAGAATAGGGATGCATACTTCTTCCGTCACACCTGGATAGACTGTCGATTCAAAAACGACGACAGACCCCTTAGGCATTTGTCTTGCCACGGTACGGGTCGCTTCCTGCACGTAGTACAGATCGGGAATGTTGCCGCTTTTGATGGGGGTAGGAACAGCGACAATGAAAAACCGTGCATGTGCAAGCTTCGTCTCGTCATACGTAAAGTCAATCGCACTCGCACGCAGACGCTCGTCCTCTATACTCCCATCGGTACAGATTCCCTGCTCTAAAGCTTGGATCTTCTGCTGATTCACATCAAAGCCGATGACATCCACTTTTTGCGCCAGTGCTACTGCCACCGGCAATCCCACGTACCCGAGACCCAATACCGCAATTTTCTCTTGGCGGTCTACAATTGCTTCATACAGCTTCATCCCGAACCCTTCTTTCTTGCCTGTTCGATTATGGACCAAACATTTCGCTCATTTTCACGAAGGTGTAGCCTCTGCTTCTCAGCTTATCGATCACGATGGGCAGAGCTTCGATCGTGTGAATGTCATCTAACAAATGCAGCAATATGACACTTCCGTTTTGCGTTTGCTCCAAAATCGCTTGGACGATCTCATCTGGCGTCGTGGTCTTCAAATAATCGGAAGGATCAACGTCAAAATCGGTCACGGTATGATATCCCGTAGCACCGATCACCTGCAGTGTATTTGCATCAAACACCCCGGTTGGGGGACGAAAATACATCGTGGGCTTCTCTTGAATAGCTTCCGTAATAATTTGATGAGCTTTGACGATCTCTTGCTGCAGCTGCTCAGGGGAAACTTGTGTAACGACCGGATGCGAATAGCTGTGATTCGCTACATCATGTCCGGCTTCCGCGATGGCCCTAGCCAAATTGGGGTTTTTCTCTACTCCGTCCGCCCGCAGGAAAAAAGTCGCCTGCACATGATACTTGTCCAGAATGTCCAGGATTTTTGTTATCGTCTTATCGGTTCCCCAATCGTCAAAGGACAGCGCCACTTGCTTTTTATTCGTCTCTTGCTTGGTAAATACCCTATATGTGGCGTGGCGATAGTCCGTGTTTACTTTCGCTGCATCAAAGCCAGCAATCTCTTGCAGTGGTTTACGCTCGTCTCCATTCTCCATCAGCTTCTGCAACGGAACGAACTGGTACCCGACATCTTCCGCCAATCGAGCGAGGAGAGCAATATTTCCCAGAAGCTGCTTATTTTCTTCCGTATCCATCGCAATAATCCCACCGCGATTGATGTACTTGCGTAGGTAATGACTTTTTTGCGACTCCGATTCGGATTGCCAGTTGTGGAGAAAAAGACTGTATGAGATCACGGCACTCTGCCCGTTTTCCGAGGCTGCCAATCGGATATCATCCGTAAACTCTCCCGATTTGGAACGGACATAACGTGTTGTGATTCCCAGCTTTTTTTGAATAACCTCTTTGCCAAGCTTGATTTCAGAATCGATCTCCTCATAGGGAAGCTTGGTCAGATCCAGCTGATTTAACGTGTTGTTTTCGATTTCATGGCCACGTGAAGCGATCTCTCTCGCCAGCTCGGGTTCTTCCGCCACTCTCATCCCTGGCAAAAAGAAGGTCGCCTTCAGGTGATACTTTTCCAATTCATCCAGAAGCTGCTTCATCGTTGCACTGTCCGCCATGCCATTGAAAGTCAGCGAGAGTTCTCTCTGGGTTGTATACACATAAGGGATGGCTTTACTCTCTTCACCAGTGAACCGAATCGCCTTTTGTGCAACTCTGGCTTTTGGAGCGTTATACCCAATCGTTTGTGCATCTGACGTACAGCCTGCCGGGATCACCGACAAACACATCGTCCATACGACCCAGAGCAAGAGCTTTCTCCTGATTTTCCCGGTTCGTTCTATCATTTTTTTCCCCTCTTCGAAACCGTTATCCGATCATTTCCGAACTTACCTTCCCCATACTACTTGCTGTTGCATGTGTTGTACTACTGACAAATCCATACAAGCCTGCTGCTGCCAAGATCCCTTATCTATTTGCAAATATTGTATAGGAGAAAACACCTACGTGTACAGACTTATTTCGACAATTTTTTCTAAAAAACGCCATTATATTAGGTCTTTAGTACCTATAATTAAATATTTTTCGACATTATCTTCCAATAAAAAAGGCGAGAACCCAAAGCGGACTCTTCGCCTCTTTTTCCTACCGAATAGATTTTGTCTGCAGCGGCATGCCTTCTTTATAATAGAGAGAAGGAGACAACAGCATAAAAAAGATATGGGTATTCTCAAAGCCATGTGGCCTGAGAACGTCATGGATCATTCTGGCGATCGCATCATGTTTTTTCTGTTCCCGCTCAAACATAAGAATTTCTACCGAAAGCGGACTGTTCGTAATTTGCTCCACCTGAAGCAACTCGATTTTTACTTTTTCCTTCGCGATTTCTGCAATGCGGGCAAACTCCTCGACAATCTCAGGAGAAACCCCTTGCAGCCACTCCTTTTCAAACCCTTTAAATCGAAGAAACGGCAAGACAATTCCTTCTTTCCCTGAACATGATCGCAAGCATGTCCATAAAATAATTTCTATAGTAATTATAAACATCATTCTCTTTACTGATCAAATAAAAATCTGTGAATACAGCCAACCGGGCACTAAGGAGGGCTATATCAGAGAATCGGATCCGACGTCAAAAGGTGTGGTGGACGTACCACAAAGACGGGAGTGATTCAGCCAGATATAGCCCAAGGATTACTGTTAGTATAACCCGAGAATTAATACTTAATCAATTAAAAAGTTTCGTAAAATTCCAATCTTTTCAAGCCATTTCCTCACTCTTTTAGAGACGCTTTGACCAGCGCCATCGTCGTCATTACCATCCCTGAGATAAAAAAGGATAGCGTCCAAGCAAGGCTCAGCCATACAAACGAAAGCAGTGTGGATGAAATCGTAATCAGTAACCAGTTGTATGCCTCTACGTATTTCCCCATATGCTAACATCCCTTTTTCATGATTCTCGCATCCTCACAGGATATTCTTTCGATTAGGCACGCTCTGCCTGCCAGAAATATTCAGCAAATATGTCTGCAAAAGCCTCTACCGTCTGATAGCATTCTTCCAATGTATTTCCCGTACCGCCCACTTCGATCAACAAGCTGCCAGAAGATACATGCTGGTTGTACTCTCCGTTTCCTTCATTTTCCCCTTTGTCGTCTACCCCTCGTGTGATGCCAGGATATTTCTTGTTTAGCAGCTCTGTCAGCTCAGTGGCTATCTTGAGATTTTCCTTGTAGTTCGGATTTCCTTTTCCGATCACAATCATCATCCGCGCATAGGTTTTTCCTTTGATCGTTGCCGTAGTTCTTTCCCGTGGAGAGTCGTCGCGATGAAGGTCGAAGAAGTAATGCAGCTTCCGGTTCTTTTCTGCTGCAGCCGTAATGGCCTTCAAAGATTGCGCGTACGAGTACGGGTAGCTTTTGTTTTGGTCAAGCAGCTCCTGATAAATGTCTCTGTTCAGAAACTCTGCTTTGATTCCGCGATCATTCAGAAGCTCGGCCAAACGCTTGCTTACTAATGAAATGTTTTTCGTCTTATGGTCTACTGAAAGAGTGTCTGGAAGTGGACTCGTCACGTTCAGCCATGACTCACGGTTGTGCGTGTTATATACGAGGACCTCCCTTACCTGTTCCTTGGTTTCTTTCGTCGATGCTGCTTGCTCTTTGTGATCCGTCGGTGCCGTATTCTCAGGCTGCTTCGGTACAGCTGGGGGGACAGAAGCTGCGACGCTTTGCAGAGGAGCCGCTGATTCCATTCTCAGTGCGAGGTCGTGGTCGTCCCATTCCTTTTTTTGTGCTTCCTGTTCATAGGCGAGTATTCCGGGCAGCTCTTTGCCAAAGAGGCTCAGAGGGTCCCCCGGCATCAAACCCGTCACGGACTGAATCAAACGGTCGGTAAGCGGCGGCTTTGGCTGCTTGCTGCTGGCTTGTACGGTATGTGTCAAATACGGAATCACGGTCCCCATACCTTCTAGAAGCACATCGCCAGATAGCTTCGATGCCACGAGCTGAAGCACCGGTACTTGAGCGGTTTTCGGAAAAAGGTTATAGGAAATCAACCCTGTCAAATTGAACAACAGGGCCGTAATCAGTGCAAGGATGACAAACAGACGGTGCAGATGCCCAACCATCTTTGCTCCCCCTTCTTGCGGATAAGCCGTCTCTCCCTAAGGTATGCTGCAAATGTACGAGCTAGCACCCGGGTATGCTTGTGTCACAGGTTTATGCGTTCTGCACCGGTGAGATAATGAAGGCATGAATAACACGGCTTGATTTCTTTCAAGCTCAAAATGCGGAGGTCTCATGAAAATTGAACCCATCACTCCTTTTGAACCAATCCTTACCGAATCCCTTCCGACTGGGGACAACTGGGTCGCAGAGCCTTTATCAAGAGCATTATTTAATAACAAGCTAAAAATATGCGTTTTTACTTTGTATATATTTCTACATAGTATCAATAAAAAAACATCCGAGGATTTACATAAGAACGTCCCAACTCCCAAACGGAAGGACCTCAAATTCCACTACAACGTGGAGGCTGAGGTCCTTTTTCTCGAAGAATATCTGTTCTAAGTGGGGATCAAATCAAAAAATGACTTTTGGGACAGCCTGGGTTCTCAAGGTATCTTAAATTATTTACTCATCTACGATAATGTATTACCAATTTTGTTCAAAAGAGAATTCTCCCCTGAAAACTGTCTCCATTTCGTAATAGGTTAAGCTGCACGATGCAATATTCGAATGTGTATGGAGCAGATACGTTGTTTTTTTAACTTTCCTCTAAACTGGGGCTATTTTAGCAGCAATTCTATCTAATGCTTCTTGTACTGTTGTCGGGACGGGCCCCAATGACCAGTTGGCTGGAACCGAAGGGGTATATCCTAAGCCAGCTGCATCATTCAACTTTTCTATACTAGTATTTCCTCCTAAAGTCACTCTGCTACGCACAGGTATAGAATCAACTGTAGCCCGTATTCTCGTGATCACGCTATTTACACCGTTAACAGTTAAATTTCCTTTTATTGCAAAGCTTAAGAGGTCGAAAGGATCGATCGGAACGTCACCAGCATTCACGTTCACGACTACATCGCCATCTGTCCCACCGCCGATCAGATGAACTTGAGTATCGTATGGAGCGATGGAATTTATTGTTATGACTGGTTGTGGTAAAGGAAGTGGTATTCCTCCCACATAGGAAGCGAACATGGTTACATTAGCACCGTTTTGCGTATAACCCCCAAATAATTGAGAATCACGAATATTAATTTGACTAAGAAAAGTACTATTTCCAGTGAAGACTGGTGTTGGAGTAATATTTACGCTTACAAAAAATAATCTACCCGTGGAGGGGGTGGTGGTATTTTTTGTGAAGTCAAAATCAAGTGGCCCAGTCAATAAAGCTAAATCTACAAAACCTGAACGATTGTCCACGTTTAGGTTGCCATTCCATGATGGATCATCGATATCGAATGGTATATCTAGTCTGGTTAATAATGTACTTGTTCCTACTAATTGAACGTTGGCTTTCAGATGAATCAGTGGTTCAGAGTACGTACCAGGGCCAATATAGATTGCATAACGTTTAGCTGGCGAAGAATCCACGATAAATGCCATTGCTCGTGTAACGGTCAAGAATGGGTTGCATTCAGTACCATCGCCTGTAAGATCATTACCACCTTTATTTACATTGACAATCCGGGTCGCTGTTGGTGGAGGGTCTATACAACCTGGCCCAGGTGGTCCAGCGGGACCTGGAAGGCCTTGTGGTCCAGGCGGCCCAGGCGGCCCGGGGGGACATGTGCATCTTGGTGGGAAAATGTCCTGACAACCACGTGGCGGATGTCTCCAGCAATGATTGTACATCGGAGTATCAAACCCCCTATTAACTAAGAAATTATTCTTAGACAATATATTCTGTCGAGCCATCGTGGTGTAAATATCGGGCAATCTTATTGGCCTAATTATTACATTTTAGGCTGGAGTAGTTGTCGATAACCGTTGGGCATAGGCTTCTGGAGAGGTACCTTAAATAGGAGGAAAGGCATGGCTTCGCGGGATAGCAAAAGAAAATGTGTAATTAGAAAAACCAGCCGAAATGACTGGTCATCATGATTGATGGAATCAGGTAAACCTCTGGCTTCATCCTTTTTAGATGCTCCTTACAGGGGCGAGTAATGTAAAAGCCCACGCCATAAACAGAAAGCAGAGGCATGACTTATAAAATGTTGGGCGATATCCCTGCCATACCTTAAGCGTTAAGCTCCGAAAAAATTTAGGAAACGACCAGTGAAGAACTCATTTACTAATTGGCTTCAATGACGCATCGATGAGCAGGAACATCAACAAATCCCTGTATACTCGGTTGTCTTAGCGAATGTCCATCTACCCACTCTGCAAATTTAATCTTAACAGTGATTTTTGGTTGAAGCCAAGTCGTATTTGTGGTCCTTGGTGGTTTATTAACAAATGGCATATTTTTTTGTACGAGTGGTCTAATCAATTTTGTAAGGTTCCTCCAGTCGTTTTGGGATAGCCTTCCTGTCCCTGCATGTCCAATATACCTGAATTGACCATCATGATCGTAAAGGCCTAGGAGGAGTGAATTCACAATGTTGTCTCTAAGGGTCACACCACCAACTACAGCTATTAAGTCTCTATAAAATTTTTTCTTTTGCCATCTAGAATCTTTACCGTTTATTAAGTAAGTGCTAGTAAGGTCCTTAATAATAACTCCTTCCATCTCTTGAATTTTGATAACTTCGTACAAAGCTTTTGCATCAAAGTTGTCCACCAATTGAACATAGTCCGTCGGCTTTATTACCTCACGTAACATCTTCTGTCTCTCGGAAAGGGGGGAGGAAGTTACCCATTGGTCATTCAAAAACAGAATGTCAAAAATCATATATGTAATAGGAACGTTCTTTCTAACCACATCTACATTACTTTGCTTTTTAATTCCGTCCCTTTTCATTACCTCATAAAAAGAGGGCTTTCCATCTTTTAGGGCAATAATCTCTCCATCCAAGATGACGGAATCTGCTGCACAATATGCTGAGATGTCTATTAGCTCAGGATAATGAAAAGTTCGCTCGTTAAACTTCCGATTAAATAGCCGTACTTCGTGACCATCATAATAAGTCAATACGCGAACCCCATCCCATTTGACCTGCCCAGCCCAGGTCACGCCTTCCGGAATATGTTCTGTACTAATTGGCTCGAACGGTACTATCGGTTCCACATTCAACATTCCTTTTTATTACATAGTCTTGTCTACCATGCCACAAAATATGAATAGGAGCACAATCATGTGCTCCTCAGGCTGTCGATAAAGTCGGCAGCCTTTCTTAATACCTAAAAATTTCAATACGACTCCGCGTTAATGTGTTATAATATAAGTATACTATAACTGTAGGTGATCGTAATGTTACGTTCAAATAAAGATAAACAAACCGCATACGAATTTGTTTCGATTGAGCAACTCGTCCCCCAAGACCACATGCTCCGTAAAATAGATAAATACATCGACTTTTCATTTATCCTTGAAAAAGTTCGGCCCTATTATTGCGAGGATAATGGGCGCCCTGCCATTGATCCATTGGTTTTATTTAAAATGATCTTTTTGGGATACTTTTACGGCATTCGCTCGGAAAGGCGTCTTGAGCAAGAAATCCAAACCAATGTGGCCTATCGTTGGTTTCTTGGATTGGGTTTGACGGACCGGGTGCCTGATCACAGTACCATCAGTTTAAACCGTCGTGTTCGCTTTAAAGATTCCACTATCTTTCAAGACATTTTTGATGAAATCGTTCTTCAAGCCATTGGTCACAGAATGGTGGGAGGGCGGATGCTTATTTCTGACTCTACGCATGTAAAAGCCAACGCAAACAAGAATAAATACACGAAAGAGCAGGTATTACAAAACACCAAAAGCTATATGGATGAACTGAATGCTGCTGTGGAAATCGATCGGAAGAACAACGGAAAAAAGCTCTAAAACCTGAGAAAGAAGTGGTTGAACAAAAAGAAGTAAAAGTGAGCACAACAGATCCAGATAGCGGTTATATGGTGAGAGAGGGTAAGCCCGAAGGATTTTTTTATCTGGATCATCGCACAGTGGATGCAAAATACAATCTCATAACGGATGTCTATGTTACACCAGGAAACGTACATGATTCGATCCCTTATCTTGATCGCCTAGAACGCCAAACCGAGCGGTTTGGCTTTAAAGTAGAAGCTGTTGCTTTAGATTCTGGCTATTTAACAAACCCGATTTGCAACAAGTTAAAAGAGAAAAACATTTTTGCCGTTATTGCACACCGTAGGTACCATCCGACTCAAGGCTTATTTCACAAGTGGCAGTTTACATACAACTCCGAAACGAATAGTTATTTGTGCCCTCAGAATCATGAACTGCCATACAGCACTACGGACCGCAAAGGGTACCGTCATTACAAATCAAACCCGGAGGTTTGTAAAACCTGCCCTTTCCTCTCGAAATGCACCCGATCGAAGAACCACCGCAAAGTGGTCACTAGACATGTCTGGGAAGACAGCAAGGATTGGGTGCGTACAAACCGACTAAGTAAATCAGGGAAAAAGCTCTACAAAAGAAGAAGAGAAACGATTGAGCGAAGCTTCGCGGATGCCAAACAGCTCCACGGGTTTCGCTATTGCCGTTTGCGAGGGTTGCACAACGTCAGTGAACAGGCACTGATGACCGCAGCGGTACAGAACATGAAAAAGATTGCCCTCCACCTTGCGAAGCAGGGGTAAAATGGAGGGCAATCCTTTTTTCTCAAGAACAAAGTAACTTTTTTCCACTGAACCAACTAGAAGCAAGAAAGCCCTGCTTAAAAGCAAGGCTTTCTCAACAATCTGAAGATCTTCCATGATCTTCTGGCAGTCGTAGGCGGCGTAACACTTCGGGATTGCATCGTAAATGCTGTACTCCTCGGGCTCTATGATGAATCGGGAAACTTCATCTATATCGGCCATGCGGGAGGGGGAAAATTAACGAACCAAGATTGGCGAGCTTTGACGGAAACCATAAAACCACTCGTAACTACCAATAGGCCATTTCATAATCAACCAGAACGGGGAAAGGATGCGATATGGATCAAGCCAAAGCTCGTCATGAAAGTTCAGTTTATGGAGTGGACCACTGGGCTCACCATGCGGCACCCTACGATTCAAGCGATTGTGAATGCATCATTGCTTGATTGCACGTTTTCTCAAAATGGATGATTCGGCAAAACCAAGCTCTATGGTACCTCGCTGCATATGCCTGTATAGGGAACACATCCTGCCGTATCCGGACAAAAGCCTGGATTCTGCTCACATAAAGTGCTCGCATAAGCAGAGTTCCCCTCACTGAGAAATTTGAAGTAGCAGACGATCTCGTGATTGCGGACAGCTAAACTGTTCAGCTGGAATGACAAAAGGTATTTAGAATTGACATGCCGGTAAAATAATCCACTCTTTGTAAACGGGGGTGGATAAGCTTTTGCCGGTAAGGTTGGGATAATATCATGAACATTGGCAATTCGAAAACTATTCTTCACCGTTTGGTTGAAGCGAGTCGCAAAAACAGGGTCGGCCACGCGCGGGCTGCCATACGTATAGACAAATGGATTTTTAAACTTGGTGTTGACCGCTATATCCAGCCCTGCAAGGACGGCGATACCTCCTCCAAGACTGTGTCCCGCAACGAAAAGCCGCTTTAATTTTGAGAGCTTGCTTACTTCTCTGATGAATTCATTTCTGGCCGACTGATAGATACAAGTAAACCCCCGATGCGTTTTTCCCGCCTTCTTGGCGAACGGATAAGGGACTTGATATAAATCCTGGTCAGACTCGTTGTCGTTAAATGTGCGCGTTCCCCGAAAGGTTACAACGATATGCTCTTTTGATTCTGCGATGAAACCAAATATCTCCGATTTCGGTTCCTCTACGCCCGCCAAGGCTTTCACGATATAGCGAAGGCTGAACCCCTTTGGCATTACAATGGTTTCCCTTTCAAAAAGCTGGTACGCCTGATGGATCATCGCTGCAAGAAAAATCGACTCTTCCACGTACGTCATTTTACTCTTTCTCGTGCCATCCAACTCGACTTCTCCTCCCAACGATCTATGTCTTCTCAGGCTTACATACTCCTTCAAATGGCATACACATTTCCGTATCAGGACAAAAGCCTGGGTTTTGCGTGCATAATGATTGGGTGAACATCGGATTCAGTTGGCGAAGACTTTTGAAATAACAAGCAATCGCATCATTTCGAGGTGTATTCTCTAATTGAAAAGCAATCGGAAATTTGGTGCTCACATGCTGATAAACAATCCCCTCCGCTGTGAAAGGTGGCGGATATTTGGGATCAGGGAAAGTCGAATACGGATCGTGGATATTGACAATCCGAAAGCTATTTTCAATCGTTTGATTGAATCGGCGCGCAAATGCAGGGTCTCCGATACGCGGACTTCCATACGTATACACAAATGGCTGATCGAACTTTGTGTTCACGGCAATATCCAAGGCAGCCATCACCGCTATCGCTCCCCCATAATTGTGTCCCGCAATAAGCAGCCTTTTCGCTCCTGAGAAATGATTTATTTTTCTGATCAGCTCATCCCTTGTGGAACGGTAAAGGCATGTAAACCCGCGAGATGTTTTGCCCGCATCTTGAACAAACGGAAAGGGAATTTGGAGGATGTCATACGCTGCTAAAAGATCAGCAGGATACGCAGCGTACCCCCGAAAGGCAACTACGATTTGATCTTTTGACTCCGCTACAAACCCGATCACGACTTCCGTAGGATTTTCCACGTCTGCAAGCGCGCGAATGATCGATCTCAGTTTATAACCTTGTGGCAAGGTTAGCTTTCCTTCATAAAACAACGGATACGCTTGATAGCACATGCCTGCGAGCAAGATAGCGTCTTTCCTGTTAAACAAATTCAATTTATTTACGTAATCCATGTACACGAATCCTTTCGGAGCAAGGTCAGAGTCTCTCCTTAATGAGCCTATGCCCAGAAGGACTACAGCGTGCTTTTCCCACGGCGCTTTATTAGCAAAAAGAGGAAGTCTGATCAGACCTCCTCCATGGATTTAAAACACGAGGGGACAGACTGTATCTCCACCATCTCGTTAAGAATTTACTGTCTGAAGGCTCCCGAAGCTTTTTTTCTCGCTGTCTTTTGTTTGCCGTGATTCAGCGCCTGCATCTCCGCGTAGCTGGCCAGCAGTGCGATAAAAAACAGCACGGTGAAGCTAATTCCCGTGACGATCCCCCCCAGCTCGGACTTATCGAGGAAAAATTGCCCCGCTAAAATCGTTAGGACGCAGCCTAGCATGGCGATCGCTCCTACCCAAACACTGTAGCGAAAGAAGCGGTACAGCTTCGTTCCCTCTGGTATGCTCACCTGCTCCTCCATTTTCCGATTCATCCGTGACTTTATGTAAAAGATCGTGATCAGGGGAAGCTGCAGGATCAAAACGACCAAAGGCAAGCTGTAGCTCAGGAACATATCGAGATCAGGTATTCTTTGAAAAATTAGGATGGATGTGACCGCAATCATCCAGCCCGCTGGAAAGTTATAGATGGGATAGTGCGCTTGTCCCCCAAAGGAACCAATTCCGACTAGAAAGGCCAAATACGCCACGACGACCTTAATGGCAAAGGCCGGAAACCACAGACTGAACATCACGATTTCGACACGGTCTAAAAAGTCGGTCACATGGATTTGTTGGACGAGGATAAACATGGGGAAATTCAGACGGCTTGCAATCGAGTGCCCCATCACACCGAGCAAAATCAGCAACAGCATCGTGGCCGTGAAGCCCACAATGAGTATGCCATGCTTCATGGCAGAGAAAAACAAGCGCGGATGTATCGATGCATGCAAAAAGGCCCCAAACAAAAAGATATCGCCGTAAATGCCGACCGGTAGTATATTGCTGACAAGCAGTCGATTCATACTAGTGCTGAGGATCGGTTCGAGCCGTTCTAAGCTGTACTCATTTCCCAGCAGCACATACATGCACATCGATAAAAGAAAGAAGACAGGGAAATACATCTCATTGACCCGCGCCGCAATCTCCAAGCTCGTTTTGCCATAGTACATAATCAGCAAAACAAGAACGATCAGCGTTATTTCGATCGGAGTCTGCGGCAGCAGGGTTGCGTGAAAAAATTTGCTTGCTCCCTTTATATCGAGGCAGATGATCAGCCAAATATAAAGCAGGATCACGATATTTACGATTCCGCCAAACCACTTGCCAAAAATGATAAACACAATTTCGAACATGTTTTTCCCTGGATATGCCCGGGTCATCTCAGCGAGGACAAAGGCAACCAGTATCGCATAGCCAACAGGGACGACTTGCGAAAACCACGCATCCATCTTCGCCACTCCGGCCAGTGAGTGAAAAAAAGAAATCAGCATGCCAGTCAGAAGTACATTCCCGACCAGCCATGCTGTTTGCCTATGATTTATCACTTGTTTATGAATCATTGGGGTCCCTCCTCTACAGCAGTTGATCCACCCACATCTTGATGTGCGGAGACAGGATGTTCAACAAATGTCCAACAGGAAGCAGCTGCGTTTGTTGAAACTGCAAGATGACAAATAGAAAAATGGTTAGCCCGTACAGCGTAAACAGAACCGCTTGTTGTTTTCCGGGCATTCGTTTGCGAGTCCACAGAAAACTGATCAGCTTGACGATAAAGACAGTGCAAAAAAACAACAGAAAGAGTCGGTTCATTACGGATCTTCCTTCGTGATATTGGTGGTGGTCTGTCCTACATTGGAGACCTGTACATGACTTTCGATTGAGCTGGTGATATGCGGCAGCTCATCATTCCAATGATCCCGGTACTTTCTTTTCCATTCAATCGGGTAGTTCCTCGCCAGGATAATTCCCAATCCGATCGTATCGGAGCGTGTCTCCTTCGTTTTATTGATGATCTTTTGGATGCTTTCCGTAATATCTTTTTCCAGCTTTTTCTCGATCATCAGGTTCACTTTTCGCTCTGACAAGTCATAGGTACTCATGTTTTCCACGACGCCAACTGTTGTATAGACCCTGATGTTATAATGGATTCTGCCATTTTTGATGGCGGGCTCAATATTTGCCTTCCCTTTTTGGAAGCTGACACTGAAACGCTGTCCTCTTCCCAAATCCAGCAGGGTGGAAAAGGAATCAAAGGTACGCTGAAACCAATGCAAGCCGCCAACCTCTTGAGAGGTGTATTTCCCAACGAGCTTATCCCCTCTGAAAATACCGATTCCTGTAGCTCCGATCTCTTTGCTTTTACCTTTTGGCTGAGAATCGATAGCCTCAAAGATCGGCAAAAAGGCATCGACTCCTGGCGTATTCAGCATTTGCGAGATATCTTTGATTGTCACGGGAATGGTGATGGCCTTTACCATTTCGCGAATGGCTTCACCAGAGAAACGTTCGAACTGCGGCTGGGCCTCCAGCAGGCTAATCGCCTTTCCCTTTGTCATCACGATGTAGGCAGTCAAACGGTTTTCGGGAAAACGGGAGATGATGTCCAAAGGCTCGCTGAAGCCCTCTTTCGCCAATTGCTCTCCGATGATCACAACCCGATGGTGTGCGTAGTACAAATGCCTCGACATTCTCGCCTGGATCTTGTTGTTGGCGACACGGATCGTCTCTCCTACCGCCGAGTCTACGTAATAGGATTTGTCTCCGCTAGTGCCACCCCCGCCACCTGAAGCTCCTCCCAGACTACTGACCAAAGGAACCTGAACCGACAACCGATACAAGCCGTTCGGTTCTTTATCGATCGCCATAGCGATAACGAGCGCAATGTCGTTCACTTCCCGACGATCCCAGCAACCGACAACAGTCAGCATGGAGAGTACCACTGTGAAAACGAGCGCCATACGTTTCACGAGCTCCCCTCCTCGTTTGAATGCTTGTTTCCTTGAACCCCCTCTTGTCCTTTGTCTCTCTCGATTCCACCAGCAAAGCCAGCATCCATCCTGCGTGCGTTTTGGATTCCCATAAAGCTCGGCCGTTTTTGGAGTTCGGCCCACGGAGATCGTATCAGAACGTCTTTTAGATCACCGACAGACAACGGAGCAAGAGGAGATAGATACGGTATTCCAAACGATCGCAGGTTCGCCATATGCCCGATGATAATGAGCAACACCACCAAAATACCGTATATACCGAGGATGGAAGCAGCGATCATGATCGGAAAGCGTAACATGCGCAAGGCGATTGCTGCATTAAAATGAGGGATCGTAAAAGAAGCGATCCCTGTGATGGAAACAACAATGACCATCGGGGCGGAAACAATACCCGCCTGTACGGCTGCTTGGCCCACAACAAGAGCGCCTAAAATGCTTACTGCCTGGCCCACGGTCTTCGGCAAGCGAATACCTGCTTCGCGAAGCGCTTCAAAGGCAATCTCCATCAGCAGCGCTTCCACGATCGCTGGAAAGGGAATGGATTCCCGAGCTGCCGCAATGCTGAGCAGCAAGGTTGTCGGTATCATTTGCTGATGAAAGGTAGTAATCGCTACGTAAACTCCTGGCGTGAGCAGCGAGATGAACACGAATAGGTACCTCAGCCAGCGAACCAGCGTCGACATTTGAAACCGCTCGTAGTAGTCTTCGTTCGCCTGCATCATCATCCAGAACGTCGCAGGTGCCAGCAGTACCATCGGGGTTCCGTCTACGAAAATAGCCACTCGCCCTTCCAGCAAGGCCCCGGCAACCGTGTCCGGCCGCTCGGAGTATTTGACCTGCGGAAATGGCGAGTACATACTGTCCTGAATCAATTCTTCAATATATCCACTTTCCAAGACAGCATCGATGTCAATCTTCGCAATACGCGAGGAGACCTCTTCCACAAGCTGCGGATCCGTGATCCCTTCTAAAAAAGCTACAACGACATTCGTATTGGATTCTCGGCCAACGACAATGGACTTCATTTTCAGCCGTGGCGTTTTGAGTTTTCGCCTCAGCATCGATGTATTGGTACGAATGTTTTCGATGAAGCCTTCCCGCGGTCCACGAATGACAGCTTCGCCTTCCGGTTCGTTTACGGACCGTTTTTCAGCACCCCGAATCCCTAGCGTAAGCGCCTCCGTGTTTCCATCCACCAATATCCCTGTGTCGCCGCTAAGAACTGCCTGCAGCAGCTTCTTGTAATCGTCCACCTTGGCGATTTGTGAGACAGGGAGCAGGTCTTCCTCGATGACTTCTATACTGTCATCGCCATCCTCGAGGATCATTAAAGCTTTCAATGCCTGGTTTACTTCCTTTGTATCAATCAAACCATCCACGAATATGGCAATGGCGTGCACGCTGTTTTTTTGTTTAAATTCCCGGATGACGAAATCAGAGCAATCCGAGAACAAATGCTTGAGAAAGGTTACGTTATCTTCTAATTCAGGAAAAAGCGGAATGCCTTCCAGCTCGGTCAAACTGCAGGCATCGATCGTGTCAATGAGTTCTTGTATCCGGTCTTTTTCTTTACGGGGAAACTTCATCACTTTCACCAACCAATGCCAAGATAACCGTATTATGGTTACCTTTGCTAGTTTGTATGTATGGAGGCAGGTATTTCCTCGAATATTGCTCGATCAACTGGAGAAAGTAGGGGCAACGTAACTGGGAAGAAGGGATCCAAATGGCGGTTGCTGCCAAAGAATACGAGCTGACACTGGATGGTCACTCCATGATGATCACCAACCCTTACAAATCGTTGTGGCCAGACGCCAATGTGACCAAGCTGGACTACATTCGTTATTTGCTGCAAGTTTCACAGCCTCTTCTCGCCTATGCCAAAGATCGTCTGCTGACTGTCATCCGCTATCCGCATGGAATCGGCGACAAGCACTTTTATCAAAAAAACGCCCCTGACTACTCTCCTGATTGGATCTCCACCAGTCTGTGGGAAAATACGCGATATGTCCTTTGCAACAATCAAGCTACCTTGATTTGGATGGCGAACCAAGCAGCACTCGAGTGGCATGTCTCCTTCCATCAAGCGCAGGATGAAATCCCGACCGAGCTGGTCTTTGATCTGGATCCTTCCACAGAGGATTTTTCGGTCGTCATCGAGTCCGCCCTGCTGTTAAAGGAGCTGCTCGATGAACTGCACCTCCCCTCTACGCCGAAAACCTCTGGTGCGAGCGGCCTGCAAATCTATGTTCCGATCGAGCTTCGGTATTCGTTTGAGCAAACGCGGGAGGTAGGACAGTTTCTTGCCTCTTATTTGGTCAGCAAGCATCCAAATTTGGTTACCGTAGAGAGATTGGTGAAAAATCGAGGGAGCAAGCTATACATCGATTACTTGCAGCATTGGCGAGGCAAAACTCTCCCGGCTCCGTATTCAACACGAGCAAGAGCAGGTGCAACTGTCTCGACGCCTCTTTTGTGGGAGGAAGTTGCCCATATTCACCCAACTGATTTTACCGTCCACAACGTCCCGCAGCGGCTTCAAACCAAGGGCGACTTGTTTGCTGCCGTGTCGTCTCCTTCCCAACGAGCAAGCCTTGATTCGATCCTCTCCTTTTTGCAGTCGAGGTGATGGTGAATTTTTGAATCCTTGCTTCGGTTTATGCTATACTGTGCAGAGACATTTAGAGGCAAGGAGGAACATTCATGATTGATCCGATAGCAATTGCCATCGGGCCCTTAAAGATTCACTGGTACGGCATCATTATGGGACTTGCTTTTTTTCTAGGCACTTACCTCGCTCGGCGCAATTCAAAACGTTCAGGAATCGATCCCGATCACGTTTTGAATATGGTCGTATGGATCATCCCGGCAGCGATTATCTGTGCCCGCCTCTACTATGTAATCTTTGAATGGGATCAATATAAGGGCAACCTGATGGACATCATCGCCGTCTGGAAAGGTGGTCTCGCCATTCACGGAGGTCTGATCGGCGGAGTTTTGGCCGGCAGCTGGTATATCCGTAAACACAACCTTCCTTTCCTCAAGCTCGCTGATGTGATGATGCCCAGTGTGATTTTAGGTCAAGCAATTGGGCGGTGGGGAAACTTTATTAACCAGGAAGCGCATGGCGGTCCTGCCACAGCCGAGTTTATGGCGAAGTTCCCCGCGTTTATCCGTGATCAGATGTATATCGGAGGACAGTACTATCACCCGACATTCTTATACGAATCGTTGTGGAATTTGGTCGTCTTCGGTATCCTTTTGCTCATGCTGTACCGTTTCAAAAAATTCGACGGGCAGATTCTGTTCAGCTACATGATTCTGTATTCGATCGGGCGTTTCTTTATTGAAGGCATGCGTACGGACAGTTTGCTCATTGCTGACACACTGCGTGTCGCTCAGCTTGTCAGCCTGAGTCTGATTGCCATCGGCTTGATACTCTTCCTCGTGTTTGCACGCAAAGGCAAGCAATCCCGGGAATCGCACAACACGGCAGAATAATGAATGGAGAGTCCCTATCCTCTGTGGTAGGGGCTTTTTTCATAGGGGTTTGTCTGAATACTCATAATGCTGGATAAACTAAGAGAGAGGAAAGAAACGAACACAGGAGGATGTGCAATGGATGATGAGATGCTGGAAGATTATCTGGATCGCGCGGTTCGCATCCACTTTGCTCCGGGAATGATAGGCGCCGGACTTTCTCCCTACGTAGACGGAAAGCTGTACGACTACAATCCGTCTGGCATCCTACTGGAAGAAAGTGATGGTTCGCTGGACTACATCCCTTTTTCATCGATACGACTCGTGCAAATCCGTCCAAAGCCAGGGCTCTGGGCGCGGTTGACCGGCTCCGCCTAAGCTTGTACGTGTGGTGGCAGGTGTGTACGTAGCAGCAGATCGAAAAAAAGACACCCTATTTTCGGCTTGTCCGATGTCAGGTGTCTTTTTTATGTATCTAGTCTTTATTTACAGAAAGACGTCAAAAACGACATAACAGGCTGCTGCGAGCAATGCAGTAACAGGCAGCGTGATCACCCATGTTACCAGGATTCGTCCTGCCAATCCCCACTTCACTGCGTTCAGTTTCTGGGAGGCACCTACCCCGAGGATCGAGGAGGTAATCACATGTGTGGTACTTACAGGAAGCTTGAGCATGGTAAAAATGGTGATAATCAAGGCAGAAGACAGGTCAGCTGAGAAACCGCTGATTGGCTTGATTTTCATAATCTTGCCGCCCATCGTCTTAATGATCCGCCACCCACCAACAGAAGTTCCGAGCGCCATCGCCAGCGCTGCAGACAGCTTTACCCACAGCGGAATGATGAACTCCCCTGGCGCTTGATGCAAAAATCCTCCGGAAAGCAGCGCGAGCGTGATAACCCCCATCGTTTTCTGAGCGTCGTTCGCGCCATGGCTGAAAGACTGCCAGGAAGCCGAAAGCACCTGCAAAAAGCGGAAAGAACGATTCGTTTTATGGTAGGCAGTATTCGCTACCAGTCTGGATACGATCTTGATGACAATGAAACCGATGACAAAAGCGACGATCGGAGAAATGATCAGCGCTTTGACGATATCCAGGAAGCCTTCCATGTTGATGGAACCGAATCCTGCAGCACCTACCGCAGCACCGGCGACTCCGCCGATAATTGCATGAGAGGAAGAACTCGGAATTCCGAACCACCACGTGATCAAATTCCACAGAATGGCGGCGGTAAGTGCTGCAAGCACGACGACCAATCCGTTTTCGAGCTTGAATGGGTCTGTAATCTTACCACCAATCGTTTTCGCGACCCCAGTATAGGTAAGCGCACCCACCAGGTTGAAAATAGAGGCAATAATGATGGCAGTCCGTGGACTCAAGGCTCTTGTGGATACGGAAGTAGCAATCGCGTTGGCTGTGTCATGAAAGCCATTAATAAAGTCAAAGCTTAGCGCCATGATGACGACGAGAACGAGAATAATCACCTCTGGCGAAAGATCAGGCATTCTTTAACACGATCCCTTCTACCAGGTTGGATACATCCTCTGCAAAGTCCGCACAGTCTTCCAGCTTGTCATAGATCTCTTTCAGCTTGATCGCTTCAATCGGATTGGCATCAGGGGCATTCAGAAGATCGGAAACCATTTTGCGGTAGTTGGAGTCAGACTCATGCTCCAGGTCTTTGATTTCCCGTGCGATTTTACTTACCACCTGATGGTCCAGCTTGCGAAGCGTGCGAATCAGTTCAATCAGTTTTGCAGAGCATTTTACGAGAATATTAGCTTGGGCAAGAACGCGTGGGTCTGGTTGACGAACCTGATAGAGATACATACGATCTGCCACACCATCGATATAATCAATCATCGAGTCCATTGTGTGTGCCAATTGATGGATATCTTCGCGCTCAAGCGGAGTGATAAAAGTGGAGTTCAGCTCGTTCATGATGCGGCGAACGATTTCATCCCCTTCTTTTTCAACAGCTTTGATTGCCTTTACTTTCGCTTCTAGATCTTGATAGTTGCCTATCATCTCGTAGAAGAGATGAGTTCCTTTGTGGACCGTGGCAATCTGCTGTTCGAACAGGTCGAAGAAGACATACTTGTTTGATTTAAACATACTTTCTGTAGTCACTCCTTTGGAAAAATCACACCTAGACGATTATATCGAACATTATTGTGGACGTAAATTTAAAAACAAGGGAAAGTGTGTGTTTTTTTCTTTAAATAAATATTAAGTTTTTGTAAATCTCCTTTACATTTCAAAAGAAAAACACTCGCTTCGCAAGAAACAGGTACGAGTGTTAGTGTAGCCATACGCTATCTAGTTTAATTCGTTGCGGCCAGCATACAGTCTTTCTGTTTCTTCGCCTCATACATTAACATGTCCGCTTTTTCGGTCAGCTGCATGGCATCAGCGGCATGCAAAGGGAATGACGCTACACCGATGCTGACAGTTACGCCCCCCAGCTCTTCACGGGCCGCTTTTTGAATGCGCTCCCCGATAGCCATCCCCCTTTTTGTATCGGTATGAGGAAGAAGCACGACAAACTCCTCTCCTCCCCAACGTCCGACGGCATCCTCGCTTCGTACACATGACTTCAGCATCGAGGCAAAGCTGCACAAAAGCTTGTCGCCTTCCAAGTGGCCATAGCGATCATTGTATTTTTTAAAATTGTCCAAATCAATAAACAATAAAGTTACTGGGGAATGTACTCGCCTCGCCGTATCGATCTCTTGTTTCAATCTCGTAACAAATCGCCGATTGACTAGAACACCCGTCAACGAGTCATGATAGGCCATTTGCCGCAGCATCTGGATATATCGTCCTATTTGATAGCCGATTGCTAGCTGAACGATAGATGCACTTGCTACACTCACGATACTTTTCTCCTCAATAGGCAATCCAAACGCCACCAGCCAAACTCCAATCATCAGACAGGATACTCCTAAGCCGACCCAGCGAAAATCCAAAAACAATCCCCCTCCGGTCCATGCAGCAAAAAAACACGACCTACATGATGCATAAGACCTACTTACCAAATAAAACATAGGACTTAATTCATATTGTTAGGAATATTTTACCTATGTTTTTTGTGTAGTTCAAGAAAAAAGTCCCGCTTGCTGGACCCATTTTTTCTTGATGGGACAGCTGAAAACTCTGATCTGGCGCGCGATTTCCCTATTCACTTGTTTTCCACCATGTTTTTTTCTATTCATACCTGCTATAACGTATGAATTGGAACGAACTGGAAAGGGGAAACTGATAGGTACCTACTATTAGACGGGAGTGAACCATTCGATGCCCCGTATTGAATCCGTCGCTACAGCCGTTCCCCCCTACGAGATCACACAGGAAGATTCGATGAATTTGGCTCGCCGTTTCTTTCACGATGCCTTCCCGGACATCGACAGGCTTCTTGGGGTTTTCGGAAACAGCCAAATTAAAAAACGCCACCTTTGCATGCCTGTAGATTGGTATGAAGACGATCGCCATTTTGCCGAGAAAAACAAGCTCTATGTAGAAAATGCCGAATCACTCGCCACTATTGCCGCTCACAAATGTTTGGAGAAAGCCAATCTCTCCCCTGCCTCTATCGACTGCCTGATGTTCGTCTCCAGTACTGGCATCGCTACTCCGAGTCTCGATTCACGCTTGGTGAACAGACTGGGGCTGCGCTCAGATGTCACCAGAGTGCCTCTATGGGGCTTAGGCTGCGCAGGTGGTGCCATGGGTCTTTCTCGTGCCTTTGAATACGCCCGTGCCTACCCGCAGCGCCGTGTGCTGCTCATAAGCGTCGAATTGTGCGGTCTGACCTTCATCAGGCAAGATATGTCCAAAAGCAATCTGGTTGCAACTTGCCTGTTTGGAGATGGGGCTGCCGCAGCTCTGGTCGAAGGCGATGAGGTACAGCTTGCAGACTCTGGCTCTCCACGCCTTCGTTTTTGTGGCGCGCGGACGACTACTTGGCCTGATACCCTAGATGTGATGGGCTGGGAGCTGACCGAGCCTGGCTTGAAGGTTGTTTTTTCCCGAGACATTCCGAGTATCATCCGCCAAACGATGAAGGAAAACGTGGACAGCTTTCTCTCGCCTCATGGCACTTCTGTTGATCGTCTACGTCATTTTATTTTCCACCCTGGTGGTGCCAAGGTGCTTACAGCCTACCAGCGCTCGCTGGGAATCTCACCAGAGGCCACTCGTTTGTCTGCAGAGGTCCTCTCCGACTTTGGGAACATGTCCTCTCCCACCGTCCTTTTCGTCTTGGAAAAAAGTATGGAGCAAACGTGGGAGGCAGGGGATCTAGGTCTGTTGGCTGCCCTTGGTCCGGGATTCAGCTCCGAGATGCTCTTGCTGGAAGCGAGGTGAACGTATGCTATTTTTCTGGCTCACTCTGACTATTTTGGTGCTGCAGCGTACGTGCGAACTTTTTTTCGCAGCGAGAAACGCACGAATCATTCGTTCTCTCGGGGGATATGAAGTCGGTGCGGAGCATTACCGCTATCTCGTGACTCTGCATGTTCTCTTTATCACAAGTCTCATTTGCGAGGTCCAGCTTTCACCCGCACCGTTTACGCTTCCCAGCTGGTGGCCCATGACGTTTGCTGTTTTTTTGGCAGCGCAGGTTCTTCGCTACTGGTGCATGTGGAGCCTGGGAAGCCGGTGGAATACCCGCATTTTGATTTTGCCCGACACGCCTCCTGTGCGTCGTGGACCTTATCGGTATCTCCGGCATCCCAACTACCTCGTCGTCGCGATCGAGCTTGTCAGCCTGCCAATCAGCTTCGGTGCCTACTTCACCGCTCTGACTTTTTCGCTCCTGAACGCCTGGCTGCTTCTGCGCATCCGAATTCCTATGGAAGAGAAGGCTGTCCACCGTACTGAGGATTGATCGCTAAGAAACCCTTTACCGAGGCTTATTCATGGAGGGGCGACCACGTTTTAGCGGAAAGTTTTCATGCGTTCCAGAATTCATAAGCATTACGCTTATAAATTCTTATACGTTCAAAAAAAGTCTCCGTCATACGAATGTGACGGAGACTTTTTTCTTTCAGATAGGTT
Source organism: Brevibacillus centrosporus (assembly GCF_046622605.1). Taxonomy (NCBI): domain Bacteria; kingdom Bacillati; phylum Bacillota; class Bacilli; order Caryophanales; family Paenibacillaceae; genus Brevibacillus; species Brevibacillus centrosporus. Next base: position 3,655,155 of record NZ_CP176856.1, read on the forward strand.
TACTTTTGCACGTCTGGAGGTAGAAGATAGAGTACTCTACTTTTCCCCGTGAGGTGACACTCGTGAACCGAACAAGCATATTTGAACCTCTGGAGACGAAACGCATGATCGTTCGAGAATTTTTTGACTTGATCGATACCATACCCAACCGGGATGATTCGGAGACCATCCAAAAATTTCTTCGGTATCTGCAAGGGGTTCTACGGATTAAACAGGTGGTGCCTCCGGCCGTAGAAATCATGACCATCGTTAAAGCGTGCAAGCCCATCCTGTATCATGCCGCCAGAAGGAGCGTCCTTACATCCAGCAATCTCTACATGCTCTTTCAGGTAGATATGGATCTGGAGCTGGCGAACGAGCGTATCCGTAAATATACGCAGCGATGATTCCCTGCGCCGAAATCTTTACGCCTTTAGATTCTCTGGATTCAAGCACTCAAGTTCAGGAATGACAAAAATGCCGTCTTTCCGGATCAGCACTCCGTCAAACCAGATTTCTCCTCCCCCCCACTCGGGGCGTTGGATAGATACCATGTCCCAGTGTACCGAGGATTTGTTGCCGTTGTAGGCCTCGTCGTAGCATTGGCCTGGAGTGAAGTGGAAGCTTCCGTCGATTTTCTCGTCGAACAGGATGTCTTTCATCGGATTGCGGATAAATGGGTTTACCCCGATAGCAAATTCACCAATGAAACGTGCTCCTTCGTCGGTATCGAGAATCTCGTTAATCCGCTTGGTATCGTTCGCCGTAGCTTCCACAATTTTGCCGTTTTCAAAAGTCAGCTTTACATTTTCAAACACAAAGCCATGATAAGGTGTTGGCGCATTGTGTGTAATCGTACCGTTTACGGAGTCCTTCACTGGAGCCGTGTACACTTCTCCATCCGGAATGTTGCGCAGACCCGCACATTTCACAGCAGGAATATCTTTGATGGAGAAAGTCAGATCGGTGCCTGGTCCTACCAGACGCACTTGATCGGTGCGATTCATCAGTTCGACCAAGCTGTCCATGGCTTTGTCCATTTTTCCGTAGTCCAGATTGCACACCTGGAAGTAGAAGTCTTCAAAAGCAGCAGTCGACATATTGGCCAGCTGCGCCATCGATGGGTTCGGATAGCGAAGAACTACCCATTTTGTGTGTGGGACTCGGACGTTCATAACCGGCAATTCATACAAACGGGAATACAAGCCCAGCTTGTCGCCCGGAACATCCGCCATTTCGTTGATATTGCTGCCCGCGCGAATTCCTATGTATCCGTCCATTTTTTCCATCAGCTTCACTTCATGTTCAGCCATGACAGCTAGCTGCTCTTCGTTGCAGTGCATCGCCAGCTCACGGCTCACAGCTGGGTTGATCAATTGAACGTATGGATTTCCTTTTGCCTTGTAGATTTCCCGCACGAGTGCTGCGACCAAATCTGGTGTTTCGCCTTTGGAGTTGATGAGAATGTTTTCTCCTGGCTGTACACGAACAGAATAATTGACGAGGTTATAAGCCAGCTGCTCAAGACGTGGGTCTCTCATAAATCAAACACCCTTTCCCAATTTTCTGATTCCACTTGTATTTTTAACGATAAATGCAGATAAGTCAATAAAATATATTTTATTAGCAGCTGTTACGTAAGCCTCTGGGAAGAAAAGATGGCCAGCTCGTCACACCCAAGCTGGCCTATTCTTTTTTTACTACCTCGTACTTCCTCTGTCTTCGATCGTGCCCATCTTATACATATCGCTTACTTGTTCATGCGTCTCGGCCATTCCCTCGTGATTCTGGTTCTCGTGATTGGCTGCCTCATTCTGATTCCATGCATTCGTGGTGCTCGATTGTTGTTTGTCCATTCGCCGCTCCTCCTCATCGTTCGATTCCGACTTAGTGTGTACCGGAATCTCCCTGATTACCCGGCGCAGTGTACAACGCAAAGACGCCTTGCTCGATTAACAAGCAAAGCGTCCGATTCACAAACGATTTTCTTTATTTATCGTTGTCAGACTCAGGTGCAGTCAGACTCCAACCACTGCCACTGCCTGTATTTTGGAAAGAATCGGCGTTGATAATGATGCTTTGATCCTCGGCAGGAGCTACTACCCAGCCAGCAGCTGTCGGGATGGTTGTACCATCTTCTGGATTTACGATGACATATTCGTTTTCTGCAGGTGCAGCTACCCAACCAGCAGCTGGTGCGTCAACAGGCGCTTGTTTGCCTTGAATAACGTATTCGTCTTCTACAGGGGAAACGACCCAGCTCGTTCCTACACCATTCCCCTGCGAGCCGTTTACGATCACATACTCGTCCTCTTTCGGCATCGCCACCCAGCCTGCAGAGCTTGATGTGACTTGACCTTGTACAGGCATCACGGATTGACCTTCAACCGGTCTTACTTCCCAGCCGCCTTGTGGAACTTGAGTAGCGCTTGGAGCTTGTACCGCAGCCGTAGCTGCTACTGGAGCCTCGGCAGGCTCCTGCGCACAGGCTGCCTGTGCGAACAATGCTGCTCCCAAAACCATGGTACCCATCATTACTGTGCTGCTCTTTCTCATCTTGTGTACACTCCCCGTTGGTGTCGTACACAACATCGTCCACTGAAATGTCCCCCACCCGCTAACCTGACGGCTTGCTACAAACACTGTTTCATTTTCACCAGAAAATGTGTAAACTGTTTTATTTCTTCGTCGCTCAGGTTTTCCAACAGCTTACCTAGTAGCACACGACGACGAGCCAAGAGTTTTTCCATCAAAGGCATAGCCGTATCTGATAGAGCCACCCATACTACTCGTCGGTCCTGTTCGTCCCTGATTCGATCAACATAACCGGCCTTCACCAGTCTATTGAGCGCAATCGTTGTAGCGCTATTGGACTGCTTAAGTATACTCGCCAGCTCGGATACCGTGCTTCGTCCCCGTTGATGAAGCACCCGCAGCAAAATGAATTGCTTGGGGCTGATCTGCTCTTCTTCCTCTAGCCATTGGCTGAGAAAATAGCGAGCCATCTCGACAAATACTCGATCCAATTCTTCAATTCTACTGGCGCGGGACATTTCGCTCACATCATCACCTATTTTCAGAAATTTATAACGATACTTTTACTATAAAACTATATAGTGTAAGTAAGCGAAGAGCAAGGGCTACTCTTCAAATAAATTTTTTCTGAATAGGAATGGATGCGAACCGCAACAATGTGTTTACGACTTAAATGGTTTACAGCTTAATTTGTTTACAAAACAATATTTTTACTGTAAAACTGATTACAACATTATCTTACCTCAAACAGGAAAATCTGACAATACAGGAAAATGGCAAAATCGTGACAGCACCTCCTGCACTTTTTCCTTCCAAGCTTTTCCTTGAATCTTCTTCCGCTTTCAAACGTAAAGCATGTATAATGAAAGGGCATGATTGGCTATCTGCACACATCAACCCGAAAACCACTTACATAGGAGATCAGATCTATGGAACAAACGAATAGTGCGACAAAATGGAAAGTGGAATTGTTTGATTGGCTAAAATCATTCTTATTGATTGGTGGTTTGACCGTATTTATTTACGTGTTTATCATGGCGCCATACGTGGTGCAAGGCCGCTCCATGGAAAGTACCTTGCATGACCGCGAGCGAGTCATCGTCAACAAAGCTGTCTACTATCTGAAAGACCCTCAGCCAGGTGATATTGTGATTATTCACCCGGATGCGAGCGGCGATAACTGGATCAAGCGCGTTGTGGCAGTCGCGGGTGATACCGTGGAAGCAAAGGATGACCAACTGTACGTGAATGGCCAGCCCCTCAGTGAAGAGTATTTGACCAACAACAAGCTGAAAGCCTCAGCTGCTGGTGTTACACTGACAGAAGACTTTGGCCCGATCAAGATCCCAGACGGCAGCGTGTTCGTGATGGGAGACAATCGCAACAACAGTATGGATAGCCGCGTCATCGGTCCTGTCAAACTGGATCATGTCGTAGGACGAGCTGAAGTGGTTTACTGGCCGCTCGCAGACGTTCGCCTTCCTCGTTAACCAATCGAATACGAATCGAGTAGGAGGGAGCGACTAACTCCCGTCCTCTCACACCACCGTACGTACCGTTCGGTATACGGCGGTTCATCAAGCTTGACGAATGACAGAATATCGTTGTAATAAGCTTTTCAGCCCTTGTTGTTGCCAATATGCAACTCCGAGGGCTTTGTGCATTTGAGGAGTCTTTGTGGTACGCCATGCACCCTTTCTGGTGTTTGCAATTTCTATTGCTTGGACGTGCGATAAACCCAGAGAGCGAAGTTCTCGATATCGGGTTCGTACTCGCTTCCACTGAGACCACAAGCAAAGTCGAAGTCTACGTCGTATCCATTCGTCGATAGATTGAAGGATTTTCTTTGCATCCGCAAGGGCAAAATATCCGATCCAACCCATGAGGTACTGGTTTAGCTTCCGAATCCTTTCATCCATAGAGATGCTCCATACCGGATTAGTGATGAAGCGGATTTTCTCTTTCAACTTCAGAAGTGATTTTGGATGAAGCCGAATCCTTGCTTGTTTTGCATTAGTGAAACCGAAACCGAGGAACTTACGCTTCCAAGGTCGATCCACTGCGCTCTTCTGCTCATTTACTTTAAGCTTAAGTACCTTCTCCAAGTAGCTTTGGATACTTTCTTTTACCCGTTCTCCCGCCCGCTTTGTTCTCACGTAGATATTGCTATCGTCTGCGTATCGACAAAAGCGATGTCCCCTCTTTTCCAGTTCTTTATCCAAATCGTCGAGCAAGATGTTCGCCAATAACGGACTAAGTGGACCACCTTGTGGTGTGCCCTCTACTGCCGAAAGGCAGATGCCATTGACCATGATGCCTGCTTGTAGATATGCGCGAACAAGTTTCAACAAAGCTTTATCTTTTACTTTTCGAGCAACCCGACTCATTAAAATATCGTGATTAACCCGGTCGAAGAATTTCTCTAAGTCCATATCCACGACAAAGCGATATCCTTCGGAAATATAAAATTGTGCTTGTCTCATGGCGTCATGCGCACCACGGTTCGGTCGGAATCCGAAACTGGATTCTGAGAAGTGGGGGTCAAATATAGGAGTAAGAACTTGGAGGATGGCTTGTTGAATAAAGCGATCTATCACGGTAGGAATACCTAATAACCTTACTCCTCCGTCAGATTTCGGGATTTCGACTCTGCGGACAGGGGAAGGTTTGTAGGTCCCTTTCATAATCTGCTTTTTAGTGGTCAACCAGTGTTCACGGATATAATCGCGCAGTTGTTCGGTTGAAACACCGTCGATTCCCGCCGATCCTTTGTTTCTTTCCACTCTTTCGAGTGCCACTAATAGATTTTCTCGTGACAGGACTTTCTCCAACAGCTCCATGACGATACCCTTCCTCCGCACGCATCCTTCTAGTCTTGCCGGACAATACTCAGCCCTCTCTTGTACCCTCAGGGCTTCACCCATTTTCTCCAAGAGTAGTTCCTTACAGAATTCTGCTTCACAGTATTATCACGAAAGTGATTAGCGGATGTGTTGACTTAATGTTCAGCCCTTCCCCGTTCAAGCGTCCTTTACTTGGGTACTATGGCTTCTGCTGACTTCTGCATGTTCAGCGTCTCCTTACGAAGACGGTTACCAACATTTGAAGGCACTTCATGCAGACCTCCCCAGGTAAGAGCGATAACTTTCATCCCATGTACCTGCCCAAGTTTACTGCTGTATTCCTTGGCTGTATGGGGCTTCGTCTTGTTTGGCAGACTCACCCGAATACAACAGCCTCAAATTGGGTTCGTGTACCTCAGGTCGGGACTTTGCCGCCGGCTTCCTTCAGATTCCACCTCGCGGTGGACACCCTTGCCTTGGGCTAACGGTTGGTACAGCCAACCCCCGTTCGGGACTTACACCCTAGAGCTATCGCCCATGCTGGGCGCACCAAAGACAAAGGCCGCTCCTCGTGAGCGGCCTTTTCCCATTCGGGGATGCTACTGTTTTTGAGCTGTTTCTGCTTGCTGAAAATAATCCTCCAGCGTAATGCCCTTGCTCATAATTTCTTCGGCGATATCTGTACCTACGTAGCGCAGGTGCCAAGGCTCGTATGCATATCCCGTAATGTCTTCTTTTCCTTGCACGTAGCGGATAATAAACCCTGCCTTTGCGCAGTTCGCTGCAAGCCATTGCCCTTCAGGCGTGGAAGCAAAAGACTCCTCCAGCCTGGTCTGAGCGTCAGCTCCCGATACGTCCATAGCAAGACCCGTCTGATGCTCGCTTTTTCCTGGAACAGCACTGTATGCTGCCGCATGCTCTGCTCCCTGTGTTTGGACATACGTATCAAAAAGCGACTTCTGTGTTCGATAAGAACGGTAGCCCGAAACCGCGTAGAGCTCAATCCCCTGCTCTTTCGCCATGGCAAACAGCTTTTCCAGTGCACCTGCTGCTTCTGCACGCATCATACGTTTTTCGACTTTTTCATCGAAAGGAAATGGGACATTCGGTTCTACGAGATCAGATGGGATATAGTCAGCTGGCAATGCCCGCTTTTTGTTTACCACCACTGTAAGCTCAGCCGGATTGGTCACCGTAGGTACGCCATCCACCATTTGAATGGTCTCTTCCAAAGAAGGCTGTTTCTTTTTGACCACGTTTGTTTCTTCTTCTTGCTGTGGCTTTTGCCCGGATACTTCCGTAGAAGCTTGTGTTTTTTCTCCTGAAAACAATTGACCAAGTGATGGTGCTTCACACCCACCTAGAAGTGCGGCTGATAATGCTGCGACGATAGCAAGACCAGTAGTGCGATTTCTGTTCATGACCTGTCCTCCCGATTGTACAGACACATACGTTCTGCTCTACCTTACCACGGAGTTAGACAGAAAAAAAGCGCAGATCGTCACACTTTTTGTTTCAAAATCGTTGTGGAAAGAGTCTGAATCAAATCAGGGAGCCAGTCATTTAGCTGCCAGAAGGCAAAGCCAGCCTGCTCCGCCTTTTGATTATCCATAAAGAAGGAAGCTGGAAAGGCGAACGGCGAATAATCAGCGGCATCCTTTTCTTTTACAAGTTGAACGGGTTTCCCGACAATATCAGATATATTTTCCATCAAGCTTTGCTGACGAATCGTCCCATGTGAGCAAGCATTTACTGGTCCAGTCATGCTGGAGCTGCCAAGCCACTGTAAAAACTGGGCTGCCTCCCCTGCATGGATGAAACACATGACGGCCTCGGGATTTGCGATACCAATCGGGCGCTCCTCTAAAATGTGCTCGACGTGAAAATGGAGTCGTCTGGTGTAGTCATCCTCCGCCAAAACGATGGGGAACCGGACTGCTGCAACCGGAAACGATGCCTCTTGGAAAAAGACTGCCTCCGCTTGACGCTTCCCTTCCTGATAGGTAACCTTGTCTCGCGGTAACAGCCGGATCTCGTAACTGTCGGGATCAAATGCCTCTTCTTTCAGAAAATCCTCGGAAAAATCGTAGACGGATAAGGTCGAGGTGAGCACGTATTTGCCTACTTTGCCTGCAAAAACGTCGCACGCATCCTTGGCGTTTTGGGAGGAGTAACAAATGTTGTCGTAAACGATATCCCATTCCTGCTCGCCTGCTATAGCCAGTGGGTCCTTCTCATCGCGATCGAGCGTCAGACGTTTGACCTGCGGGGGGAGGTCAACTTCCGTAAGCCCTCTAGTTGCAACGGTTACATCAGCTCCTGCTGCCACAAGCAATTGAACGAGTCTTTTGCCGAAAAAGCGTGTTCCACCCAGTACGAGAACTTTTGTCATGTCAAATTCCTCCCTAGTCTATTGTTTCAGCAAATGGAGCGTTCTTTCTTCCGCATTCCATTCCACCTGATACCCCAAAGCTTCCGCGACCTTTTTCACCGGCAAAAATCCTTTTCCATCAATGGCAACTGCCTTTTGCCTAAATTCAGCGAACTCTGCATTCAATCCAAGCAGCAGCTTATCCGCCTGGATATAGGCTACACCGTCCACCATCCGTTTCTGATCTGCTTTGTACGGATACACGATGCCGTTTACTTGAAGGACAAAGGCACCCGCAGGCTCCTCCTGAGGAGCTTCCTGCTCCGCTGTTTTAAAGGCAACTGCGTCCACACCTAAGACAGTCCCTTCACGGGTATCATCTGCGCCACCGTACATTTTTCCCGTCTCCAGGTCGTACAGGATGGCCTGAACATTTCCGATGTTGGACGAATGTGGTTCAAATGCGTGTCCCATCGCCATCAGCTGGAGAATGACGTCCTGATCCAAGCCTGCCTCCCAGGTTACGGATGGGTAGCTGCTTGTGAAGATCCGCGGAGCCAAAATCGCATCCTGTATGGACATTCCGTGGTCGATCACATTCAAGAGCGTTTGGGAAACGGAAGCGATAATGGTCGATCCTCCTGGCGAACCCAGCGCCAAAAACGGCTTGCCATCCTTCAGCACGATGGTGGGAGTCATGCTTGACCGAGGGCGCTTACCGGGCTCGACCTGATTGACTCCACCGGGAACAGCATCAAAATCGGTAAGCTCATTGTTCAGCATAAAGCCGTAGCCAGGAACCATGATCCCGCTCCCGAATACATCCTCGATCGTCGTCGTATAGGAAACGAGATTGCCCCACTGATCCATTACGGAAAAATGAGTGGTTTGCTTTACCATAGAGGCATCGTTTAGATTCATGGCCACGACAGGCTTTTTGCCAGGATCGTACTTCCAAGCGTCTCCGGCCTGTACGTCCGTATTCGCCTTGTCCTCGCGAATCGCCTTTCTCCGCTCTTCGATGTATCGCTCGTCGATCAGCCCCTGCTTGGGAACGGGATAGACATCCTCATCAGCCATGTATGCTGCGCGGTCGGCATAGGCGAGATGATTCGCCTCGATCAAGTGATGCAAATAAGGGACAGAGCCAAACCCATCCTTTTGATTGTCGTAGCCTTCCATCAGCTTCAGGATTTGCAGCATCGTCAAGCCCCCAGAGCTGGGCGGCCCCATCGTGACGACCTCGTATCCACGGAACGTGCCGCGAACCGGCTCTCTTTCCTTGACGCGATAAGCTTGCAAATCCTGCGCAGTCATGACTCCTCCTGTCTCCTCCACCTCCTTGACAAGTGCCTGGGCAATTTCCCCTTTGTAAAACACGCTCGTACCTTTGTCATGAATCAGCTGGAGCGTCTTCGCCAAATCTGGCTGCACCAGGAGTTCCCCCTCTTTTAGCGGCTCTCCACCCGGCGCAAATACCTTTGCTGCGGTCTCGTGCTTTTTCAATTTATCTAGCGAATTCTCGATGCTGTCAGCGGTCACCCAGTTGACAGGTACACCCTCTGAAGCGAGTTCGATCGCGGGTTCGATCACATCCGCAAGTTCCATCGTCCCGTAACTTTCCAATGCTTTTTCCACCCCGAGCAGCGTTCCCGGGATTCCTACCGCCAGTCCGTTCGTGTGTCTCTCCTCAAAGGGGACAGGCTTCCCGTCTGCCTGCAGGAACATGTCGGGTCTGACTTTTGCTGGAGCAACCTCCCGACTGTCAATTACCGTTACCTTGTTTTGCTCTTTGAGGTAAATCATCATGAAGCCGCCGCCGCCAAGTCCTGACATGTACGGCTCTGCTACGTTTAACGCCAGCTGGATCGCCGCCGCTGCGTCCACCGCATTGCCGCCCTGAGCCAAAATGTCTTTGCCTACTTGAGCTGCCGCTGGGTGAGATACGGCTACAATTCCTTTCGTAGCACCGTCTACCCCTTCAGGCACACCTGGCACTTTTGCCTGGGCCGGTAATGTAAACGCTACCACCGTCAGAAGCGATAGGGCTGTCAACTTCGCCTTCTTCATGTGATCCCCCCTGACAATTTTTTCTTCTTCTATTAATATTATAATTTTCTGCATTTTTATTGGTCAACATGTCTATGGTCCTTTCTGAAAAAAACACCCGATTCAAGTGTATCCATGTCTCGGATTCACCTAATCGGGTGTGTGTACAGCGCTATTTACGGCATGATGACCAGATTGCTGACCACAGCGCGTTCTTTGCCTCCTGATGGCTTGTTCATCAGTTTGCCTTTGTAATAGAAAGCGCTGGAGCCGCCGCCATCCAGATTGTAGGCATCGACGACATGGAACTCCTGCAGCTTTCTTTGTGCTTCCTCGAGCGTGACGCCATTGCTCCAGCCTTCTCTTCTACCGTCGATCACGATGACCAGCAAATCCCCGTTGTCAAAGTGACCAATCAGAGTACGTGGCTGGCGCGCATTTGCCCAGTCGCGAGGAATCGCCAGGCGTTTGCCATCCTGAAGGAGCCGCGGCAGGAAGCTCGCCCCTTGCAAAATCCCCTGCTGCGAAATTTGCTGCTGGGTCGTAATTTTGGTTCCGACGAGATGGCCTTTGTTGTTAAACCCGACAAAGCTTAGATTGGAATTATTCGAGAACGTCCGAATCTTTCCATCCACAACGGTAATCCCCAGCGGAGTCAAGTACCCGCTCTTGTCGGCCATGAAGCCCCCCGCGTTGACAGCGAGAATCGCACCTGTCCGCTTTCCTGCATGACTGGTTGTTTCCCCTTTGCTTTTTACGGAGTTGTTTGCCAGCACCATTTTCAGGGCTTGGGGATTGTTCAGCCGCACCTTTGCCATATAGCCCCGGTAACCCGCTTCCTCGAGCGAATATACTTTGACCGTCGAATTTTTGCCGAAAGATTGTCCAATCGGATTCCCCAGCATATTCGATAAAATCGTATCCAGTACATCTGCAGACTTTTGGGTTTGCGATTTACTTGCAGCAAGCAGGTTGTCGATATGCTTATTCTGTTTCTCGAGATCCTTCTGTTCCTTCTCGGTTCGATCACGAATATCGTCGATCAACTCTTCCGCATGGCTGATTTGGTCTTTGGTCTCGTCCAGCTTTTCGCGCAGGGCTGTCGCCTGCTCATTTGACTGCTCAACTGGCAGTTTCAATGCTTCCATCTGGAGCTTGTCCACCGGATTGGCCCAGGAAAAAGCAACCAAATAACCGAGCGCCGGCGCCAGCAAGAACGCGAAAAACTTATTTACTTTACCAAGCACGTGCTGCGTCCTCCAGTTTTTTCAACGAAGCCTTCAGATCGACGAGCTGCTTGTTCAGCTGATCAATCCGATCCTGGAGCGCCTCTTTGGTTTTGTTCGTTCCGCCAATCGTTTCGCCAGTCAGCTGCAGATCTTCCTCGAGATTTGACAAGCCGTCCTGAACAGTCTTCATCTCATCCTGTACTTGTGTCAGCTGTTCTCCAAGCGCGACCATTTGCTTCTGGTTTTCTTCTTGTACTTGTTCGAATCGTTCGTTCACATATTGTTGCTGCTTGTCCAAAGTATGGACAGCAAAGGCGTATCCTGCGTAAGCGAGCCCTACCCAGACCACGATGGTCAAAATGAACGGCCACGGGGATCGATTGGCCTCTGTCTGTGAAGGGACCATCGCCCGAAACAAGCTCCGAAAAGCTCCTGGCCGTTTCCTTTTCCCCTCCTGCCCTCCGTTTGCGGGGAGCTGCAGTGTGGATGACGTTGGCGATTGAGCATTCAAATATTTATCGCTCATCGGCTACTCCCTCCTTTCTTTGACGAAGAGTAAGCCCCATTATACCATAGAACATTTTTCACCCAGCCTTAGGCGAAATATTAGAAAAATTAAAAACGCGCTGATCCGAATACAAAAACAACTCCCTCGGGGACTTCCCTAGGGAGCTTGTCGGATATGCATAATTTTACTCGTTCATCGAGATCATCAACGCAAGACTTCCTGCAATTTTTGATCGAGCAGGCGGAAAGCCTGTTGCAAAGCTTCAGCGGGAATGCCTGCGTAATTATCGCCGACGCTCACTTCTATGTAGCTGTTTGCTTCGTCGACGACCAGAATCGATGCAGCGAACCCGATCCCTGTTTCTTCGCAAGCAGAAAGAAATACCGGCTCCATCTGTTCCTTTGGCAACGGAAAATGAACGTGAAACATGTTGGAAACCGGCTCAGCTGGTACGGTCTTGATACCGTGGCAGCTGTTGTAGAAAGACGCCAGCTCCTTTGCCTGCTCGTAATACGATGGGAAGCGATCTTTTCTTTTCTCGAAGTAGTAATCCGCACTGAGGATGTACGGATACAGACTGATCAGGTCTCCGCCGTGGCGCCGCTTCCAAATCTTTGACTCCTGCGTAAAGGCTTCGTCTCCGGCAAGGATCGAGCCCGCAAGTCCTCCGATTCCTTTATAAAAAGAGACATATACGCTATCAAAAAGAGAGCAGACTTCCGCTGCCGTCTTTTGGTAATAAGGGAGAATCTCAAACAGACGAGCACCATCCAGCTGCAATTTGATTCCTTTTTCTCTGCAGTAGGCGGAGATCGCAACCAGCTCATCGAATTCTGGCAGTTGTCCTCCGATCTCGCGTTGGGGCAGCTCCAGCAGTAAGCACGCGACCTCTGTATCCATGTTTTGGACGTCTTCCAGTCGAATCACTCTGGTTTTATCCGCGAGCAATACCGATTCGATGAGATGCAGCTTCTTCAGCCCATCCTCTTCGTGTATTTCAAGGTGTGAGAGCGGATGATACGCCACTTTGCTCAAAGACTTTTGATCACACCAGATGCGCAGAGCGATTTGCTGTGCCATCGTCCCGCTCGGGAAAAATACCGCACTTTCCTTGCCCAAGACAGCCGCTATTTTTTTCTCGAACTCCTCGATGACCGCTCCCTTCCCATAAATGTCACTCTCCAGACTTCCGTCGCGCTCTGCCAATGCATGCTTCAGCACTTGAATATTTCGCGGCCCATGCCCTGGAATCTGATAGCGGCTCTTTTTGAATGCCTCTGCCAATTGCTTTGTTGCGCTCACCCTTATCTTCCCCTTTCCTTTTTGCCCATCTCCGCCTCCACGTCGAGATCGCCTTTCGTGGATCAGCCCTATCATTGACTATACACCTTTTCAGACAATCCTACCTAGTACAAACCTTCTGAACTGCCCCTGTTCCATGCCCCATTTTTCCGGAGCGGGGTATTTGTCCATTACAGAGCTTCCTATTCGGAATATGATAAAGCATGTTAGAGGGAGGTGACCTGTCATGAGAAAAGGGAAGACTGCCAAAAAAGGGGCACGAGCCCGCAACACTCCTGCTGCTCGTCGCTCGGTTGTAAGTGCACGTCGCCCCCTTCGCGTCCACGTGCGTGCTCCAAAGGTTCATGTCACTACGCCAGCGCCTCTGGTTACGGTGGCACCCGCAGCACCAACGGTTCAAGTGGAAGCGCCCGCTGTGAATATTCAGGCTCCCAAGCCAATCGTCATTCCCGCACCCATCGTCCATGTAGAGGTCGAACCAGAAGAGTCGGCCGACGAAATCAGTCTGCAAGGGATTCGCAAGGAACTGACCAAGTGCATGAAGAAAAACCAAACCATCGAGCTGCTGTTGACTTCAGATTGGGGACCCGAAAACCGGCCCTATCGAGTAGGGAACCTCGTACGCGTCGACGAAGGAATCCTGGAGCTCCAAACGATCCCTTCACTTCATCCAAAGGCAGCAAGAATTCTGATTCCACTCAATCGAATTGCAGCGCTCATCCCCGACCTAGTGATCGCAGAGGAAATGGAGACCTCTGAGGAAGAGGGATTCGCAGAGGAAAGCGAAACCATCTCTTTGGAATGGAATGAGATTGCAAGAGAAGAGGATGATCAGGAGCTCGCATCTGGCTAATGACCCAGGCAAGGGGGATTCGCTGCCATTTCTGGTGAATGTCCCCCTACCATCGCCTCTTGTTTTTGCATGTGTGGACAAGCTGTCTGCTCTTCATTCAGCTTGTCCGCTTTTTTACGTTGATGAGGGGTTATTGAATACGACTGCTAGACAGAACCAAGTCAATTGCCCACTTTCCCAATGGATGGTTGAGAAAGCGGGTCATTGACTCTGGAGCCTCCCTATATACGGGACGAGCCATTCCACACATCGAGAACTTCTCTGGCTACCCGATCCCATGTAAATCTTTCCTCTGCGAGCTGCCTTCCTACGCTCCCCATTCTCCGCTGAAGCTCTCTGCTGGAGAGGAGCTTGCTGAGCTGAGTGCTAAAGGATTGCGGATTTTCCGGCTCCTCAACCAAAAGTCCATTTCCACCGATGATCACTTCGGCGTTCCCTCCACGCTTGGTTGTCACAAAAGGCAATCCTGCTGCCATCGCTTCGTAATGAACTCTGGCAAGAGGCTCCTCCCATTGCGATGGGCATACAAAAATGTCTCCTGCCCAAAACCAGTGATGGATCTGTTCCGCGTTGACAAAACCGGTTGTAATTACGGGAATCGGCGATCGATCGGCCAATGAACGAACATAAGCGACATAGTCACTGATTTTATCCACACCGTACCACGATCCCCCTACCAGTACGAGCGCAATGTTGGAGTGCTGCGAATGAAGTTCGTTCATCGCTCTTACCAAAATGTCTGCACCCTTTTTCGGGGTCAGTCTCCCCACAAACAGGATCACCTGCCGGTTGCCCAGATTGTGCATCGCCCTGAGCTCCTGCCTGACCTGACGCGCTTGCTGCGATTTTTCCCATGGAACAAACGTCTGCAGGCTGACGCCTGAATAGATCGTACGGAGCTTCCCTTCGGCCTCAGGATAAAGCGAGTGAATCACGCGTCCCACGTAATCACTGATGGTGACGATCGTCTCAGTCTCTGCGATCGTTTTGACAGCATCCTGCGGTTCAATTTTTCCAGGGTCGAACATGTCATTGTGCATGCTGAGCATGATTCGCGCATTCGGGCATACTTCCCGGATCAGCGGAACCAGTCTGGGGCGATTGAACACATGGATGATGTCATAGGATTGCGTACGCAAATACTCTATGACCTGCTCTGCGTACGTCTCAAATACACCCTGGCCGTCCACCCTCACGTATCGAACGTTGCGTACCCTCTCGTCCAGCGGAAGGGAAGGGTCTGTCGTTCCCAATACAGTGACATCATGATGTTGACTGAGAAAATCGACGATACCTGCTATATACGTTTGTATAGCGCCGCCGCGGACTGGAGGGACGGGCAATTTTTCTGTACAGATCATGACTACCTTCATCCGAATTCTCCTTTCCTCGTACGGCTCATCGCACTCCTTTGGTTTTTACCCCTTTTTTCGCATTCGGCTTGCTGCTGACTGCATTGTTCATTTTCTTGCTAGGTGCTGCAACCTTCTTGAAGGAATGTTTACTTTTCGATTGAGCCGCTCTCTTTGTCTTATTTCCTGCTGGCGACACACCTGTTGCCACTTTTGGTGTTTGCTTGACCGGTTTTTTCACAGCGGGTTTGACTGCTTTTTTCACAGCGGGTTTGACTGCTTTTCCTTTCGTGTTGGGTAAAGCTGCCGATTTCGCGACTGCTTTACTAGCTCCAGCTCCGCTCTTTTTCCAAGAATTTGGTTTCGCCTTCGCCACAGTGGCAGCTTTTTTCTTGGCGGGGGCAACCGTTTGTTTCGCTTTGTTTGACGGAGCCTTACCAGAAGTCTGGGGCTGTATGACATTCGAAGCTGTCCCTTTCCGACGGCCTGCTTTTTGAGGACTTTCTGCTTTCTCCTTCTCCTCTTTCTTCCTGTCGGAGACTTCAACTGCCACGCGCTTAGCTGGCTTCACGACAGATTGGGCTTCCTGTTCCTGCTTTTCCTTTTTGCCCTTTTTGTCCGCAGCCTTGGCCTCTTGCTTTGCCTCTTGCTTGGCCTCTTGCTTTGTCTCTTGCTTTGTCTCTTGCTTTGCCTCTTGCTTTGCCTTTTTCTTCACTACCTTGAAGCTTTCTGCCTTTTTCTCTTTGGAAAACGCCCCAGCCATGCTTTCCGTGTTTTCTTCGGAAACGGCAGAAGCGACACTTTCGCTCCTTTGCTTTTGCTGTGGCTGCAATCCCCAACTCTTTTGATCCCAGGCCTTGGTCTCAGATGGAACTCTTGTTGCTTCCACTGCCACTGGCTTGGGTTCGTAGCTTCCTGGCTTGTATTTGGACATGTCTTTCGCAAGATCTGCCAACGCCTGCGCTTTGGATTGATCTGTAGCCACGACCCGCTGCAGGATCGCTTCCGCTTCGGTATTCAGGAAGGTAATGGGGTCGAAGAACATCTCTTTCAAATGCTTGTAAAATTCATTCGGTACTGCCATATCGATCAGCAGCACCTCAAAGGACTCCGCATCCAGAGGGTTGGCCTGATGGTAGGCTTCGATCATTCCCCGCATCCAGGTCGTATCCCAGACGCCCATATCATCCATCGTGCTCGTGATCAGCTTTCGCAAGTCACGAAATGGCAAATCATACGACACGCCATCCAAGTCGATAACCCACAGACCGCCCGGACCATTCTGTCCGTTTGACCAGCCGTAGTCCTGGTGAACCAACCCCCAGTACGGCTCACCCATCGACGCCATTCTTGGATACGCGGACGCCTTTAGCCTTTCCAGTGACTCAATCGCTTGCTTTTCGTACTGATCGACCACAGCCAGGATGGACGCGCTAGCCACGGTATCCCGATACGCTTTGGCCATTTCCCTCATCCAGCCAATTTTCTTTGCGATCTTTTGATAGTAATTTGGCCACCGATACAAACGTGAGGAGTTTTTCGCGCCAAACGGAGGGACATACCCTTTCGAATGCCGATGAAATTCCCCTAATCCGTAGCACAGCTCCTGCGCTCCTACCAGGTCTACTTTCGTCGCGGGCGTCAGCGCGATCCAATCCGTGACGATCCAAAGCTTCCCGCCCATTTCCACGAAAAGTTTTCCGTCCTTTGCCGGGATTAAAGCGGGGACCCTCGCACCCTGCTGAACAACGTACTCCTGCAAGCCCACACTAAACAAGCTGCGCTCGGGGGTGCGATGTAAAAGCTTTAAGCTACGCGGTCCCTTATTGGTCTCTATGCGCCAGATGGCCCCACCTTTGTCTGGTTTTGAAGTGATCAGAGTTCTGGAACTGACGGTCATATCGTATTGTTTCATGACCAGCTCCGCTATCGCATCTATCTCCGGAGGCACTTGCATATCCCAGTCCACAGGAGTCGGTTCTGAACCAGACCGGGTATCCCACGGTACAATCAGATACTGTTCCATTCCATTCCCCCCGCAATCCATTTGGAAATCCACACGAATTCTTAATAAACTATTCGCTCGTCTTTAAACCGGAAACGGACAAATATCCATGGAAGAAAGCCAATTAAGAAGACTCGTATCCCAGTGTTCGTGGGGATATCATCCGGCTCTCGCGAATCCAAGCAAAAAAGTCTTGTCCTGCAGAAATAGCGGGACAAGACTTCCATTTTCGGATCAGCCAAGCATCAGAATTTCTTTTATATCTTCTTCCGTCAGCCTAGACAATGACTCCTGCCCAGGCTGAATCACTTCTTCGATCAGATTTTTCTTTTTCTGCTGAAGCTCGTACATTTTTTCTTCGACGGTATCTTCGGCTACCAACCGGATCACTTGAACGACGTTTTTTTGTCCGATACGATGGGCGCGGTCTGCTGCTTGCTCCTCGACTGCCGGATTCCACCACAGATCGTACAGGATCACCGTATCGGCCCCTGTCAGATTCAGCCCCGTTCCGCCAGCCTTGAGCGATAGCAGGAAGAGATTTCCCTCTCCTTCATTGAAACGGTTGCACAGCTCGACTCTCTCCGCAGCTGGTGTATTTCCATCCAGGTAGAAAAAAGGTACTCCCGCGTATCCGAGCTCTCTTCCAATCAAGCCAAGCATTTGGGTAAATTGCGAGAAGACAAGGACACGCCTTCCTGCTTGGCGACACTCCTCCAGAATATCCAGCAGCTGTTCAAACTTGGCCGAGCTTCCCGCGTAGTCTTCCACAAACAATGCGGGATGGCAGCACAGCTGTCGTAGCCTCGTCAAGCCTGCCAAAATCTTGATCTTGTTTTTGTCGAAGGTCTCTTTGTCCAGATGCTTCAACGTTTCTTCGCGCAGCTTTGCCAGGTAGGCAACGTACAGCTTTTTCTGCTCTGGGTGCAACTCTGTGCTTTGCAAGGTCTCGATCTTTTCAGGCAGCTCCTGCAAAACATCTGTTTTCACACGACGCAGCAGGAATGGTCGAATTCGTTTCGCGATCTGCTGTCTGGATAGCTCGTTGAACCCTTTTCTAGCAGGGAACAGTCCGGGGAATACGGCTTCGCTGATCGACCACAATTCGTCCAAACCATTTTCGATTGGAGTACCCGTAAGTGCGAAACGATGACGTGCCTGGATTCCTTTCACAGCGTGGGCCGTCTGCGTGGTATGGTTCTTGAATGCCTGTGCCTCATCCAAAATAAGTGTATGGAACGATTTTTCCGCATAGCTGGCGAAGTCCCTGCGCAATAGAGGATACGAGGTAATTACCACGTCTGCCTCCTCGTATTCACGCAGGATTTGATTGCGCTCGCTTTTGGTTCCGTCCGCAAGCACCACTCGGATTTCGGGGGCGAACTTCTTCAACTCATTGCGCCAGTTGTAGATCAGCGATGCCGGCGAGACAATCAGCGCAGGCTGCTTCTGTTCTCTGATTTCCGAGAGTACGGACACCAGAAAAGCAATGCTCTGAACCGTTTTCCCAAGCCCCATATCATCTGCCAAGATTCCCCCAAACTGATAGTGGGCAAGCGTCTTGAGCCACTGATACCCGTAAATCTGATAGTCCCGCAGGATAGCTGCTAGGCTGCTCGGCACCGGATAGTCCAGATTATCGGGATTGCGCATATTCTCCAAAAGCCTTCGGAATGCTTTTTCCATATGAATCGCTGACCTGCTTTTGCTGTCCGGATCGAGCAGTGTCAGACCGCGCACGATAGGCAGACGCAGCTGCATTTGATGTATGTCTTCACCCTTAATGCCCATTTCCTCCATAAATCCACGAATATCCTGAAACTCGCTACTGGCAAGCGGCACAAGAGAACCACCCGGCAGTCGGTAATACTTCCGCTTGTCTTCCAACGCATGCAGCAGCCCCCGTATCTCAGCCTCCGGGATTCCGGCGATATCAAACTTGCATTCCAGCCAATTTGTCCTCTCGTCTACGCCCACCCTGACCTTTGGTGGTGTAGAGCCTGCGTGGAGCCTGATTTTGACCGCTGAAGTCGCATACACCTTGAGCAGCTTTTCTAGCTGAGGAACCATTTGGTACAGGAAATCAAACTCTGCTTCTTCATCCTCCAAATAGTAGCCCGACTCCGTTTTGGTAAAACCACTTTGATCCATCAGCTCGATGATCTGTCGTTCCCGCTCCATATCTCGGACGACGATCAGATCCGACCCGCGGCTGTTTCCCGTCTCTTCCAAAGGATTCAACACAATGTCTCCGTACTGGAACTCCAGACCTGCCAGAAGCCGATCTCTGATCCGATCCAGATACAGCTTGGCCTGCAGCTGTGTGCGGACCAATCGAGAGGAAACGGTAGGTGCGATCATGACGTTCCCCACTTTTTTCAGCTCGGGGACGACTTGCACTATGAATGCCTCCATATGCTCCTGGCCAATTTGGATCGTGCCCTTACGCGAGGAGATGAGCAGTTTCTTCAATTGAAACAGGCGATGACACATGTCGCTCGAGAGGCTGTACAGCTTCCCTTCGGCAATGGCCAAGCCGTAGGAATCCATGATGGTTACCTGCTCCAATCCTTCTATCTCCATCTGATAATGAGCCGACTGCCCCTCTGCAAATGCAAAGCGCAGTGGAAGCCCCTCGGCAGCACTGACGATCCCCTCGTACGTCTTGTTGTTCCAATCCAATACAGCGAGGGGAACCATCGTAAGCGCCTTCTGAAGCTGCTCCCACATCAAAGGAGGCACCAGGAGCACCCGCGTCTCCTGCTCACGTGAAGACCCAGAAGAGCGATAAGACGTTTCCCGATACAGCTGTTCGTTCCGATAAATCTGGTTCAGCTGTTGGAGAACGGCCGCATCTTCTTTTTGAAAGCAATGCTGACTGGGTTCATAGGTAAAATGCGAAGAGAATTCATACGGCATGCCCTGCTCGACACGCTCCAGGAACTCCTTTATTTTCTTTACGATGTATCTTCGTTTTACACCTACCCGAAGTTCGATGCCAAACATGTACTTTTGATAACCGAAGGGCACCACGCGGCAGACAAACTCAACCTCGAGCGGCTGCCTGACATCAAAACGCATTCGGCTTGGCTTGACGGACGTGTCCGTAAACAAGCCGAGCACCTGCGAGGTTAACTGC
Source organism: Brevibacillus centrosporus (assembly GCF_046622605.1). Lineage (NCBI taxonomy): Bacteria > Bacillati > Bacillota > Bacilli > Caryophanales > Paenibacillaceae > Brevibacillus > Brevibacillus centrosporus. Next base: position 3,675,320 of record NZ_CP176856.1, read on the forward strand.
TTTTCCACTGCCGAATAAGGTGCCGCCTCCATAGCGTCCGTTCGTCCGGATTGGTAATCGCCCGACTGTTCGATGACCGGGGTTCTGCCGTCCAGCTGCATCTCCAGTATCTCCAGTAAAACGGCGGCAACGTGCTGACAATCCAGATCGTACGAATCCAGAGAAGGACATGTACAGCTCGCCTCAATCGTATCCTTTTCAAAGGCAACGCTTACCTTTTCCACCCCATTTCCTTTTACGATTGCCTCGTAGCTTGGTTTTTCGGGGTAGTAGGCAGTAAATGTCACCTTTCCTGTCCGGTGGTAGGCTTTTCCTTTTTCGTAGGAAAGATTGCCGCATTGAGACTGTATAAATCGATGGGTCAGCTGAAAGCTCATTGCCAAAATCCTCTCTTCCCCAGTGAATCGTTTCGCCATCTTTCTGTCGTACTCATGATACCAGATTGTCATTGCCCCATGGGAAAAGAAAAAAGATGCGCCTATGACGCACCTCATTTCCAATCAGTTTGAGCTTGCGGCTCTTATTGATCCTCGTCTTCCGAACCATCTTCGTCGTCTTCGTCGTCTTCTTCATCTTCGCCATCTTCAATAATAGGCTCGTTATCGCCAACAAAAGTCCATTTCCGTTTGGTACCATCTCTGTATTCGATCTTTACTTCCACTTCTTCAATCCCATCTTCTGCGCCGACTACTTCATCCTTCAAATACTTCAACCACTTAAGTCCCATATCTGACACCTCCTGGTACTGGATGAATTCACATTGACTCGTCAGCGAATTATACGTTGACTTAGATACTATATGAAGCAAGATCCCTTCTTGTATGAGCAGTTGTCCCTCTTTTCTACTCGTTTCGCACCCATTCTTCCTCAACGAATTGCTGTCTGCGTCCTTACATAATTGATAGGAGAGTGGACAAACTTTCATGGAAGTGTCAATACGTTCGCCCAAGAAAGGATGTGGATCACGGTTATGGACATGCTGGACGCAACGCGACCTGAGCGAAGGAAGTGGATAACTCCATGGACCTTCATTTGCTTGAGCCTTCTAATGTTGATCATGCCCATTCAAACGGCTCTTGCCAGCTCGGATCATCCGTATCATTTTGGGTTCAAGAAGAGTAAAAATGGGCAGCTGCCATCGATCAACGAAGAAGGTTTTAAGGGAATAGTCGATCGTCACGGGGCTGTCTTTTTAGGAGATACGAGCAAAAAGGAATTGTATCTGACCTTCGACAACGGGTATGAGAATGGGTACACCGCATCCATCTTGGATACCCTCCTTGCTCGTAAGGTCCCTGCGATCTTCTTTGTGACCGGACACTACGTGAAAGACCAGCCGGAATTGCTAAAACGGATGGCTGCAGAAGGCCATCTCATCGGGAACCATTCGTGGAGTCATCCGGATATGACGACGATCCCGAACGCGAAAGTAAAGGAAGAGCTCACAAAAGTAAAAGATGCTGTTGCCCAAGTTGCAGGCCAAAAGGAGATGCGCTATCTGCGTCCCCCACGAGGCATTTTCAGTGACCGGACGCTGGCCGTATCCAAAGAGCTTGGCTATACCAATGTATTCTGGTCGGTTGCCTATCGCGATTGGGACACCAAGGTGATTCGCGGATGGAAATTCGCCTACGACAACGTAATGGCACAGCTCCATCCCGGGGCGGTCATCCTTCTGCACTCGGTCTCCAAGGACAATGCCGATGCCTTGGGGGCAATCATCGACGAGGCTCGAAAGCAAGGATATGAATTCAAATCTCTGGATCAACTTCCCCCTCGCTGAACAAAAGAAAAACTCCCGCCAACCAGCACTCGGCTGATCGCGGGAGTTCTTGTTTTTTATCGTTCCTAGTCTCGATCGAGCAAAGATGCACCTGCGATTCCAGGGTGAGTCATTTCGAACGGATCGAGGATCAGATCCAGTTCTTCTTCGGTCAACACATTGTGCTGGAGGCACAGATCACGGACGGATTTTCCTGTCAAAATCGCTTCACGCGCGATGCGGGCAGCCGTTTCATAGCCCAGATGCGGGTTAACTGCCGTGATGACGCCTACGCTTTTCTCTACGTATTCTTTCATCCGCTCGCGGTTTGCTTCGATGCCAGACAGGCAGTGCTGTGTAAACACACGGAACGCATTGTCCATGATGCTGATTGATTGCAGCAGATTGAACACCAATACCGGTTCCATTACGTTTAGCTCCAGCTGACCCGCTTCGGAAGCCAAACAAATGGTATGGTCGTTCCCGATGACTTGGAATGCCACTTGGTTGATCACTTCTGCCATTACCGGATTGACTTTACCTGGCATGATGGAGGAACCCGGCTGACGTGCTGGCAAGGAAATTTCTCCGAGACCTGCACGAGGACCAGATGCCATCAGACGAAGATCGTTCGCCATTTTGGACATGTTCATCATGCATACTTTCAACGCAGCCGAAACTTCTGTGTACGCATCCGTGTTTTGGGTTGCATCTACGAGATGCTCGGCACCCGTCAGCGGGAAGCCTGTGATTTCAGCCAGCTGCTTCACAACAGTCGTGATGTATTTTGGATCTGCATTCAGCCCTGTTCCTACTGCCGTTGCCCCCATGTTTACTTCGTACAGGTGCTGACGGGATTGCTTGATGCGTTTCATATCGCGCTCCAGCACACGACGGTAGGCTTCGAATTCTTGTCCCAAACGGATCGGTACGGCATCCTGCAAATGTGTGCGTCCCATTTTGATGACGTCATCAAATTCCGTTGCTTTTTGACCAAAAACATCGTGCATTTCTTCCATTGTCACCAAGAGCTTTTCCAAAAGATCCAGCGTTGCGATGTGGATCGCGGTTGGGAATGCGTCATTGGTGGACTGGGACATATTTACATGAGTGTTCGGACTGAGATGGAAGTAATCTCCCTTTTTCTCTCCCAGAATTTCCAACCCTCTGTTTGCGATGACTTCATTGGCATTCATGTTAATGGAAGTTCCCGCTCCACCCTGAATCGGGTCTACGATGAACTGGTCATGCCATTTTCCTTCGATGATTTCCTGCGCAGCTGCCACGATCGCATTTCCCAATTTTGGGTTCAAACGAGATACTTCCATGTTGGCAATCGCTGCTGCTTTTTTTACCATAGCCATCGCGTTAATCAAGGAAGAGTGCAGGCGGTAACCGGTGATCGGGAAGTTTTCCGTTGCACGCATAGTTTGTACACCATAATAGGCATGTACAGGGATTTCTTTTTCTCCGAGAAAATCTTTCTCGATTCGATGCGTTTGTTCAGCCATTCTTTTTCGACCAGCTTTCTGCGGATAGTGGATATTGCTTCCTCACCATTCTAACATAGAAATCCCGTTGTGGACGTTTTCCTTGGAACACTCACGCTTGTTTTCACGTCTTAGTATGTGAGAAGTCTCACTATAATCTCGACAGAAGAGAGGGATTTCATGAAAATGGTTTGGATCCTCCTGTTGACCTTCTTTCTCCTGCAGGGGTGCACGAGTGAAGGACAGGGAGAACCTGCGACTCCGCCTGCTCCTGAAAAGCCGTCAGTGACCGTACCGTCTGAAACGCCTGCGCAGCCTCCCGCATCCCCGCAGCCTGAGAATCCACCTGCACCAAAGGAAGAGGAGCCGAAAACAGAGCCGACACCTTCTGCTTATGCCAACGAGATATTCCAAGAAGTCACGGTCAAAGAAACCGGAACCGATACGTTTGAAGTCAAAGGGAAAGCCCGCGTCTTTGAGGGTGTCGTCAGCTATGTAGTAGAGGATGGACACAATGAGCTTACCGAAGGCTCTATTCAGACATCTGCGGGGGCTCCTGAATGGGGAGAGTTTTCCCACACGATTCAGGTGAAAAAAGCAGAGCCGAACACAACCCTTACGCTGATCCTGTTTGAAACAAGCATGAAGGACGGAAGCCGGCGCATGGAGCTGATTCTTCCACTCCCGGAAAAATAGAATCCGATAGCAAAAACCCCCTGACTCCTTCTCAGTAAGAGATCGTCAGGGGTTGGTTTATGCGCTCATCTTTTCATCGATCGCTTGCATGCTTTTCTTTTTGGCGATCTGGTTTGCGATCAAGGTAATGATCAAGGAGCAAGCAAGTCCACTCGCCATCGCTACGATAAAGCCCATCATGTTGTTGGAGAGTAACGGCGCCATCACGGACGGTACATACGCTGTCCCACGTACATCAAACACACCCACCATCATTCCGGCGATCCCGGAAGACACGATGGCTCCCGCGAAGACCAGCTTGTTCGAGAACATAAACGGATATGCCGCTTCTACGAACGTACCAAAGCCCATGTTAATCAGGAAGCCAGGGGTTGCGACGGTCGCCTCACTCTTGTCTCGGGGCAAAAGAATGTTGGCTAGTGTAATTCCAGCCGAAACCATGACCAGACCCACCATGTCGACTGCGCCCAGAAAGCTGTTCCCGGTCTTCTCCATCTCCAAGAGTACGATGGGGAGAATCGCAGCGTGGTACACTCCCCCGATGATGGCAGGCCAGATCAGCAAGCCTGCAATAAGCCCTGCCAGAATCGGGCTGTACGCGACAGCTCCCTCGATCAATACTTTGACCCACTCCCCTGCCTGCAGGGCGATAGGAGCCAGCAAGTAATACACAATCAACCCTGCGATCAAACCGGATACGCCACCCGCGATAATGTTGACCGTTGTGGTCGGAAATTTCCATTCTACGCATTTGCGGAACAGCACATTCACGAGAAGCCCTGCGCCAATCCCGCCGATCATACCACCGATAATGCCGCCATCCATCGACAGGATCCCTGCCAGTACACCGGCTACGACGGATACCTCCTCCATGTCCGACACTTGTTTGGCAGCTACCGCCGCAATGACGACAGGCAAAGCCTTGATCAGGACATCGAAAACGCCGCTGAGCATGTCCAGTCCGGGTATTTTACTTACAGCCAAGACCAAAGCCAGCGCGATAAACCCTGGGAGAGATGACATCATGATCCCGCGTATGTTGATTCGTTTCCATGGGCTGTTCGAAATGCTTCCCGAGCCGGTATCTCCGATCAACGGGCGATACGATATTCCCCAATGCTTGGAAAAAGCGGTAAGGAAGCTGATCGCGCGCGTCCGGTTCGTCGTTCCTGTCGTGCCGGAGGTGAGGATTACCTTGGCGCCTTTTGCACTGATCAGCGCCATGGATGTCCCACCCGTCCCCACAATAGGAATATGCTTCTCTACCGCAGCCTGAACGGTCAGCTGATTTGCTCCATTCGGATCCGCGCTCATGCTGACAATCCCATCCACTTGGCCGCTGCGTAAGGCATCCGCGATAGATTCGTCTGACTCCTTCGCGTACTGGTTGCATTCTTCCAATGTTCCGGTAAAGCGGACAACTGGCGTACTCGATGAGGCATCCCAGCTATAAACAGCTGCAGGTGTATCCTTGCCCGCTCCGTCCATGGAAGACTGGGCTGCAATAAACTGTATAGCCGCTATCTCCACTCCCGCTGAGTCTGCCTGTATACGTATCTCGGACAGAAGCTTTTGTGGATCTGCTCCTCCCAGATTGTAAAGATTCCCTCCACTGCTCCCAATGATTGCAATTCGTTTCATCTTGTTTTTAGTCCCCTCATTTTTCACTTTGGTAAAGCGTTGCTCTGGTAGATAATTATAGCTTTACTTTAGTGAAGCGAAAAGAGAATTTCAATACTTTCTGTCTTTTTATCGAGGGAAAGTACCGAACTGGGAATACATGGTATAATGAAGGCCGTTGTTTCCTTGTTTATTGTCTGAAAAGTCATAACCCTCTTCGCAAAGGAAGAGGGTTATGACAGGCAAGTAAGTTATATGGTGTGGGACGCTTAGGTGCCCGAAATCATGTTGTTACTTTTGCTCGTCTTGTTCTTCTTTGAAGCATTCCATGCACAGAGCGCCATTGTTCTCGATTTCATACTCTGTCAAGCGAGCCTGGCAGGATTTGCATTGTTTTTCCGTTAATACCAAGTTCACAATTATATCTCCTCTCATTGATGTACGTTGGTTCATTTTTATTATAACCGATGCTTTATATGGTTTTGTGTTAAAATTTCGTGAATTCTTTCAATTAACTTTTTATTCCATACGGAGGTAGCCATGACCTCATCTTTTCTTTCAGCCGAGATCACCACGGAGCCTTTTCAGTTATTTTCGGCCAGTCACGTGAGCTGTGTCCTGCTCGTCTTCGCCGCTGCTGCTCTTCTTTATCGGTTCCGCCGCCGTTTTCAGCCCCCACATACAGATGCTTTTTGCCGGCTCGCTCTCGCCAGCTTGCTCGTCTTAACCGAAGTTGGGTTTCAGCTTTGGCTCGTTTTGACCCATTCGTGGACACAATCAGAAGCTCTTCCCTTGCAGCTGTGCAGCGTCATGTTAATCTTTTCCGTATTCATGCTTGTTTACAACAGCTACCGCCTGTACGAGATCACGTTTTTTGCCGGCTTGATTGGCGCAGGTCAGGCGCTGATCACCCCAGAGCTTTTTTACCCATTTCCCCATTTTCGCTTCTTTCACTTTTTCCTCGCACACGCCTGCATCGTGCTCGCGTGCTTGTACATGACCTGGGTAAAGGAATGCCGTCCTACGGTTGCGTCCATAGGGAAAAGCATGGTCATGCTGAATTCATTGCTCTTGATTGCTCTTATCGTGAATCGGTTTACAGGTGGAAACTATTTGTTCGTCACTCATAAGCCTTTTCAGCCAACACTAATGGATTATCTCGGTCCTTATCCTTGGTATATCCTATCGCTAGAAGGAGTCGCACTCGGTTTGTTCTGCTTGCTGTATCTGCCATTTTGGATTCAAAAACGCCGGGCTGCGCGACAGTCACTGGGTGCCTAGCATCGGATCCTTCCCTCATCTGGGCGAATATCATGCCCATATCCATCGATCTTTGGAGGGATCTGACTTGTATCCGATGTACCCGTGTTACAGCTATAAGACTTCGTACGAGGAGCAGCCTATTTCATTTCCAGCCCAGCATCAGGACCGCCAGCCGGGGATGGAAAGCTAAAGAACAAAGTGGCCATCATCACCGGCAGAGACAGTGTGATCGGGCGTTCTGTGGCAGTGGCCTTTGCAAAAGAAGGTTGGGGATCAGTAAGCAGCAGCTGGAGGATACGTTTCGCACCAACATCATGACAGAAACTTAAAGATGATTCCTGGTGCTGCTGTCCACCCAATTTCACCGAAGCGACTAGCTCCTTACCTTCTATACGGTAAGGGGCCTTGCTTGGTTTCATTCATACTGCCACATGCTCCTTTATCCACTCCGTTACGGCTGTCAAGAACCGTCGTGACGCCGGTGACATCTGTTCCAAGGAAAGAACTGCCATTCCAAGCGTCCGAAAGTGCTCCCCTTGTAGCGGAATCGCCCGAATACTGGAGGGCAGCCGAAATAGAATCATCTCCGGGAGAATACTGATGCCGAGGCCGTTTTGCACCATCGCGATAATGGCGTGGTCGTCGCCTAGCTCGTACTTTACTTGCGGCGTAAACGCATACTGTTTGAAAATACGCTGGATATCGTTGTCACAGCCTGGTTTCGGCATGATGAAGATTTCCTGCTGCAAATCGTTTAGGGAGAGAGTCTCTTGCCTGGCCAGCGGGTGGTCCTCGTGCAGGAGAACATACATGCGATCCCGATGTAGGGGGATCGTTTCTAGTCCTTCTAAAGTAGGAACCGAAACGAATCCAAAATCGATAGCCCCTGTCAGAGCCCAATGTTCGATGTCATCGTAGTAGCCTTCATGAAGCTTGATTTCAATCTCCGGGTATTGATCCTGAAACTGCTTGAGGATTCCCGGCAGCCACTGCGTGGAGACACTGGTAAAGGTGCCTATGCGCACGGTTCCCACTTCGATGCCATTGATCGCAGAAACCTCCTGCATCATCTGATCGTTCCACTTCAGGATTTCTCTCATGTATTTGAGCAGCCGCTCCCCGTTGCTCGTCAAGCTGACTCCTGTTCTTCCTCGCGTCAAAATAGAAAAACCGTACTCCCTTTCCAGACTGGCGATTGCGTGGCTGATCGCAGACTGTGTCAGCCCTAGTACTTCCCCTGCTTTCGTCAGACTTCCGGACTCCATCACGGTGACAACGACTTCAAACTTGCTGAGGCTCATTCTCGTGGCCCCCTTTCTATCAATTCTTCTCATGCAAACGATGATAAACATTCATTTTATTTATTTATACGATACAAGTATACTTGAATCCATACCATATCCGGTTCAGATACAATCGCTGTCCGGGGTTCTAGGGGGACGTTTCACCATGAAGCCTCAAGTAAAGGCTGATCTCGCCATGCTGCTCGTTACTCTTTTTTGGGGTTCCTCTTACTTGTTTATGCAAATGGGCCTGACCGACCTGCAGACATTTAACCTGATTAGCCTGCGGTTTGGGATCGCCTTTGTGATCGCCGCACTGTTTTTTCATAAACGGCTGCTAAAAACGACGCGAAAAACCATTTTCCACGCCTTCATTATGGGTGCGATCCTGTTCGGTGTCTTTGCAACCGTAACCGAGGGAGTGAAAACGACGACGGCTTCGCAAGCAGGCTTCCTGGTCAGTCTCACGGTCATTCTCGTTCCGTTGCTCTCCATCTTGCTGAAGAACAGGCCAGAGACCCGTGTATTTTTCGGTGCGGGTATTGCGTTGATCGGGATCGGCCTTTTGACACTAACCAAGGAGCTGCACATTACCCAAGGAGATGCCTTGTGCATGGCGACCGCCGTTTTCTACGCGACACATATCATCCTCACAGGCAGATTGGCTCCTCAAACGGATGCGATCCTGCTTGGCATTTATCAGCTAGGGTTTGCCGGACTTTTTGGATTTCTCCTGTCTTACCTCGTGGAAACACCGAAGCTTCCCTCTACCCCGAAGGCTTGGCTCGCCGTTCTAGCCCTCAGCATCCTGTGCAGTGCCATCGGATTCGTCGTGCAGACCGTCGCGCAAAAATACACGTCCCCGACGCATACCGGACTGATTTTTTCGTTAGAACCCGTCTTCGCGGCTCTCTTCGCCTTCCTGATATCGGGTGAAACGCTCACGGTCAGAGGCTATATCGGCGCAGCCCTTGTTCTTATAAGCGTGCTCATTGCGGAAATCGACTTCAAGCGATGGCTGACTGGAAAAAGAAGCTCGCTGTCCAAGCAAGACCTCCCACTGTAACGGGAGGTCTTTCCTTTTTCCTTTTTCCTGTTTCCTACTTGATCCTCTCTTCTCCCTCATAAACTCACAAGCTCAGGGCATACTTTTTATGGTTTCTACGCTCATTTCTAGCGCATGACGGAGGTAATTCCTTTGAGCCCATACGTCCTTCCCTTTGAAGCTATCGATAAAGACTCTCTCTCGCTTGTCGGTGGAAAAGGCGCCAACCTTGGTGAACTGACGAAAGCGGGCCTTCCTGTGCCCGGGGGCTTTTGTATTACGACAGCAGCTTTTCAAACGCTGATGGAAACAAGCAATGACCTGCAATCGTACCTAGCTTCTCTCGATGAGCTGGAGCCTGCTGATCTGGAGGGGGTCCGTAAAATTGGAAAAGAGCTTCGTCTACATATCGAATCCCTCGTCATCCCTGAAGAAATTTTGTCTGCTGTTTTGGCGCATTGGACTAGCCTAGGAACCATGCATGCCTACGCCGTACGTTCCAGCGCGACCGCAGAAGACCTGCCTACCGCCTCCTTCGCGGGACAGCAGGAAACCTATCTCAATGTAAAAGGTGAGCTCCAGCTTATCTCGGCCATTCGCGGCTGCTGGGCTTCTCTTTTTTCGGATCGCGCCATTGTTTATCGGATGAACAATGGGTTTGATCATCGCGAGGTTCTCTTGTCGATCATCGTGCAGCAGATGGTTTTCCCTGATGTGTCCGGCATTATGTTTACCGCCGATCCAGTCAGTGGGCATCGCGGTGTGATCACCATCGAGGCAAGCCTTGGCTTGGGAGAAGCTCTCGTCTCCGGCCTGGTATCTCCAGACCGTTATCAGCTGAAAGATAACGAGATCATCGATAGACACATTGCCGCGAAAAAAGTGGCGATTTACGGATTGGCTCAAGGCGGAACGGTCAAGTCCGACATCCCTTTTTCCGAGCAAATGAAGCAAGCTTTGCCTGATGATCGCATAGGGGAGCTGGCGGATCTGGGCAGAAAAATTGAGAGCCACTACGGAACCGAACAAGACATCGAGTGGGCATTTGCTGAAGGAAAGCTCTATATTCTCCAAGCTCGTCCGATTACCTCCCTCTTTCCCATCCCCGATACGTCAGATAATCAGTTTCACGTCTTTCTGTCGTTTGGCCACCAGCAAATGATGACAGAAGCGATGTCTCCCATGGCGATCTCTCTATGGAAACAGCTCATGCCTGCTGGCGCTGGCATTGGAGGAGTAAAGCGTCGCCGGACGTTTGTGGAGGCAGGGGGCCGGCTCTTTATCGATCCGACAGAGATGCTGCAATACGATTTCGCGCAAAAGTTTTTCCCCAAGATGATGGGATCCATGGATGAACTGATGAGCATGGCGCTTTCAGACGTTTTAAAGCGCGATCATTTTCACAAGACCGTTTCCATGGAGCCGATGAAGCAGCAATTGTTTCAGGCTGCTGGCCCCCTCGTTACGATTCTGTTGAAAGACTTCATGAGAGAAGACAGTGAGCATGTATACAGCCATATTTTGGAGTTCATGCGCAAACGTTTACGCGGGACTCGCGAAAAGCTAGCCTCCGTTCACGGTGCTGAAAAAATCAAGGCGCTTGAAGAGAATGCAAGTCATCTCATGATGGATCTGTTTGCCCATGATATTCATTACTTCGTTACAGGCATGCTGGCGTTTCAGTTGATTCAGCTGTTTTCAGCCTGGTGGCTGGATCCACCGGAGGATTTGCAGCCTCTGCAAAAGTCGTTGCCTCATAACGTTACCGCGGAAATGGGACTGCGCTTAGGGGATTTGGCTGACGCTGCACGACCTTATCCCAAGCTGATTGCGTATTTGCAGCAGCAGGACAAGAAGCAGGATTTTTACCAAGGTCTGGAACAGGTCGAGGGTGGAGACGTCTTTCGCTTGGAGCTTGATAAATTTCTGGACAACTTCGGTGCCCGCTGCCCAGGAGAAATCGATCTGGCAAAACCGCGTTGGCGAGAAGATCCCTCCATGCTGCTGTCTTCCATCTTGGGACATTTGCGGACCGTCGAGCACGGCGAGCACCGTGAACGATTTAAGCAAGGAGCTGCCAAAGCCGAAGAAACCATCAAGCGTATTCTCGAACGTGTCAAGGATACACCTGATGGCGAATTCAAGCACTCCTTTTTCAAGCGGCTGCTTACGCTGTATCGCAACATTGGCGGCTTGCGGGAAAATCACAAGTTTGTCATCGTCCTCCATTTTGATCTCTACAAAAAAGCCATACTGGAAGAAGCAAAAGGCCTCGTGGAGATTGAGACGCTTGCGGATGAAAAGGATGTCTTTTTCTTGAGCCTAGGCGAGCTGAAAGAGGTATTGGACCATACCTTTTCAGGCGATCTGTCTGCTTTGATTCAGTCGCGCAAGCAGGCCTATGAGCATTATCAAAAGCTCACGCCTCCTCGGGTCATGACCAGCGAGGGAGAAATCATCGTCGGCAAGAGGGATCTTTCCTCGTTCCCGGAAGGTGCCCTCGTCGGTACGCCTGTTTCGCCGGGTGTCGTGGAGGGATACGCGAAAATCGTCTTGAAACCGGAAAGCGCTTCTCTACAGCCGGGCGAAATCCTGATCGCTCCCTTCACAGACCCGGGCTGGACGCCATTGTTCCATCAAGCAAAAGGTCTCGTGATGGAGGTTGGCGGAATGATGACACATGGTGCTGTCGTAGCCCGGGAATATGGAATCCCGGCGGTCGCGGGAATCGATGGTGCGACTCGCGAGATCAAGGATGGACAATGGATTCGTTTAGATGGAACGCAGGGCTACGTGCTTGTAACCGAAGAACCGAAACAGCAAGACCAAGGAGAGCAGCAGGAAACCTCCACACCCACCCAATGACAAAAAGGAAAAAGAGCGGGTAACCGATGCCAAAGCGCTTGGCGTTCTGTTACCCGCTTTCTCTTTCATGCTTCCTAGCTAAAATCGGTCATAGGCTTCGGCTGGGCTGCTAACCTCCCATTCCCGTCTATCGAGCATAGCAAACCTGTCCTCCAATAACCGTCATTTCAATTTTGGTCTCCAAGAGCTCATCCGGTTCCATCGAGAACAGATCATGAGAGTATACCGTCATATCTGCAAACTTTCCGCGCGTCAGTGTACCTTTCAGGTGGTCTTCACCCGTGACTGTGGCGCTTCCGAGTGTAAACAGATGGATGGCTTCCTGCATGGTCAGCTTTTCATGCGGGAGATAGCCACTATGAGTATCCCCTGGCGCTTTTCGTGTGACAGCTGCATGAATACCAAGCAGCGGGTCGATTGGTTCTACCGGGGTGTCGGATCCAGCCGCGCAAATGATTCCTTTTTCCATCATCGTTTTCCAGATGTACGAATATTGAATGCGCTCCTCGCCTACCCGATCAATGACCCAAGGGAAGTCACCCGCTAAAAAGCGTGGCTGTATATCGGCAATGCGGTGAGGGAGTGCCAGACGATCCAGCAAATCCGGCCGCAGGATCTGTGTATGGATGAGCCGATCCCGATAGGCGACAGGAGAGAATTGATCCAGACTGTCTAAAACCATTTCCAATGCCTTGTCTCCAATTGTATGGACAGCGATCGGCATTTCGAGCTCACGGGCTTGACGTACCAGCTCTGTCAAAGCCTCCTGCTCATGTACCGGATAGCCGCTAGTCGTTGCATCATCCGCATACGGTGCCGACAAATACGCGGTTCGACGCCCCAGTGCACCATCTGCAAAGATTTTGACAGCGCCAATATTCACATGATGATTCCCGTAGCCTGCCCGCATCTGCGTTTCACGGAGCTCAGGGAGACTCGTGTAATAAACGAGCAGGTTGCAGCGCAGCGCGAGATTTTCCCCATTGATCAGCTCATCGTACAGACGATAGGTCTGGATGAGGCCACCCAAATCCCGACAGTCTTCCGTATGTGCACCTGTCAATCCATGCGCAAGCGCATAACGAACCGAACCACGCAAAGCATTCTTCAAGGCTTCATAGCTCGGTTTTGGGATGTGCGGCGTAATGAGGTTGGACGCTGTTTCGAGCAGCATACCTGTCGGCTTCCCCGTAGCCGGATCATGCACAATCACGCCACCTGCCGGAACAGCCATGTCAGGATGGTAGTTGCTCAGCTCCATCGCTTTGCTGTTCACGAGATTGGCATGCCCGCAAATGCGCGACAAAAGAAGCGGACAGTGTGGCGCTACCAGATCCAGCTCGTCGATCGTAGGAATTCCCCCGCCACCGACGAACAGGTTTTCATCCCAGCCAAATCCTTGTATCCATTCATCCGGAGCGGTTTGCTCCGCTTTTTGTTTAATCAGGAAAAGCATCTCGTCCTTGGACGTCGCTTTGCTCAGATCGAGCTGTTGAAAGGTCAACCCTAGCCAGCCGAGATGAAGATGGCTATCGATCAGCCCCGGTGTTGCGGTTTTGCCCTGAAGATCGACAATATGTACATCGCTTCGACCCCATTGGAGTGTCATATCCGCATGTGTGCCCAGATCATGCACAATCCCATCTTTGACAACAATCGCTTCTACGAACAGGTGCTTCGGGTCCCCCGTATAAATGCGTCCATTGGTAAAAATTGTGGTGGCCATGTCATTGCTCCTTTGTTTTAGCTTTTCACCTTCTCCTTATTTGGGTAACGGGTTGCCCTTTTCCTTCCTGTTGTCAAAGATTTTTGTTTTTTCTATTTAATGAAAACAACGCCAAGGACATGGAAAATGCCGGTTTACCGTCTATTCCCTGTCTCAATCGGGCAGGTTATGAACGAAGACCATTCCACTTACATCCGATGGGAGGGGCAGACAAATGCACCAAAAGACGAAATCCGGCTTCCCCGCCACCCTTCAAAAGCTGTGGCATTCGAATCAGGAGGAATCTTCTGCGCATGGGAACGGACAGCTCGACAACCAATCCAAGCTCCTGCTATTCGTCAACGTTCTCTTCATCACCGCAGGCGCTTTATCCGGGACGTTCGTCAACGTCTACTTATGGAAAGTGAAAAGCCAGTTCGCCCCCATCGCGTGGTTTACGTTTTGCACGCACCTAGCTGGAGCCCTTACCTTTTGGCTGGCTGGCGCTTGGGTGAAGCGTTTTAACAAAATGAATGCACTCCGGCTGGGGATGGCGATGTCCGCCCTCTTCTATCTGCTGGTGCTCGTCCTGGGAACGAACGTCGTATCGTATGCGGCCGCCCTGGGACTCGTCCAAGGCATGGCGGTCGGCTTTTTCTGGCTCGCTTTCAATGTCGTGTATTTTGAGATTACAGGACCAGACAATCGGGACCTTTTCAACGGCTGGGCTGGACTGCTCGCTTCTGGCGGCGGCATGATTGCTCCCTGGATCTCCGGCTATCTGATCTCGCGCATGACAAGCACCAAAGGATATGCGCTGATCTTTACCCTCTCGTTGATCCTGTTCGTCGTGGGCGTTATCATCAGCTTTTTCCTGAAAAAGCGGCAGTCCGAGGGAGATTACTCCTGGAGCTTTGCTTTTCACAGTCTGCGACAGGATGCCAACTGGCGCTGGGCTTTTGGCGCTTTGGCCGGTCAAGGACTGCGAGAAGGCGTTTTTGGCTTTATCATCGGTCTCATGGTCTACATCGCAACCAAGAGTGAAATGACGTTGGGCAATTACTGGCTGATTACCTCGGCAGTTGGTCTGGTCAGCTACTATGCGGTGGGCAAATGGTTCAAGCCGCAAAACCGCCAGTGGGTCATGCTTTGCGGAGCACTCGTGATGAGCGGCATCGTCACCCTGTTTTTCTGGCAGGTCAGCTATGTTACGCTGCTCATTTTTGGAGTGGCAGTGGGCCTGGCCTATCCACTTTTTTCGGTTCCGATGATCTCCACGGTTTTTGATCTGATCGGCTCCAATGAAGAGAGCGCAAAGAACCGCGTCGAGTTTGTCGTGCTGAGGGAATTTGGATTGGATGCAGGACGTATGGTGGGGATTCTCGTCTTTCTCATGGTGACGTCCTTTAGCACCTCGCCCATTGCGTTAAACTGGTTGGTTTTCTTGATTGGCTTGGGTCCTTTGATTGCTTGGTATTGTATGAGGAAAGTATTTGCGCGGGTAAGCGTGGATGCGGGTGGCGGGAAAAGGGATGGGAAGTAGCGCAAACTAGCGGGACTGTATTCGAGAGTTGAGTACTATCGACCTGTCCCGCTTTTTCCACTCCTCCTCGTCTACACTCCATAAACGTAGTTTTTCGTTCCTTTCTTGTTGCGTATAGTCAACACGTTCATTAAAAAGACTTCTGTTTCGTCGCAATTCTTTACAAGCGCAAGCCATCTCATTCTTTTCGGCTTAATAAAAATCAGATGCTTTATTCCTTCGCAGCCAGCTTACCATGAACTCGAGCAATTCAATGGAATAGGTATGGTCTTTTGCTGTAGAAGGCATTGTCTCTAAAATTCTCTTCACATTATCTTCAATCGTCACGGCTTCAATAAAACAAACCAAATTTGGGTTAAACGAGTGCATTTCCTGGAAGTAGCGTTTCTGAGGCTCAATGAACCTTAGATTCATTTCAAACCCCCTTCTCCTTCTAGATCGATCTCCTTCCTTTCTGCTTCTCAACTCTTTTTCACTCGTACTAAGGAGATAATACTTATCTGGAAAACCGATTTTCTTTGCGAGCAAATGTTTGCGGTAGAACTCCTCAACAAAGTCGAGTGACTGCCCTCCGAACAAAGTAAAGTCAAATGCCCAATTGTACCATAATGGCTGAAATAGATCGATATCGATTACAACAAAAGGATGATTCTGACTTTTCTCCTCTGCGATCTGCCACCGATCAACTTGACGTTCAAAAAACCATTCTGGATATACGGAGTCTGGAGGCTCCCACCAAGCATTCACTTCAGGAATATGATAGCCATCGAACTTCGCCGCCAACTCACATGATGTTGTTGTCTTACCGGCTGCACTTGCACCTTCTATGCTAATGACCGCCATTTGCGCCCTCCACGATGTCCTTTGTACTCAAATGTTTGATCGTATGGACACATTCTGAAGCTCCTTGACCCGTCAACAGCTCAAAAAGCCCATCTGGAACCAGCATTCGCGCGGGATTATCCCGAAAAGCAGTCACGGGCATCCAAACGGCTATAAAATTCTTTTCTCCTTCGTATCCTTCGATGTACTCCCGATTGTAGAGATCGCTTGCGCACAGCTTTGCTTCATAGATAAAATCGAATTCGTGCCCACCATCGCCGTAATAGTCGTAAATGTTCTCGATGATTCCCAATAGCTTTACATCTGTTAGATCCTGATTGATTTCTTCCTTTACTTCGCGAATCAATGCTGACTTGCTGTCTTCCCCGTATTCGATAGTACCCCCTACTGGGCGAAAGGTAATGACACCCTCCTCTTCCGGAAATTGTTCCAGCAAAATAGAATCCTCTTTCCAAATGATACAGAGGGAAGACGCTCTGTATTTTTGCGTTTGAGAGATACGAATCACTCCCTTACATTTGTTAGGAGTCTGATTTTATTACAAAATTTTGGAAATGCAAAGCTCATGGGTAGTCAAATTTTGAAAAGGGCATGATTGCGAAAAAAACTTTCAGCCCCCCTGAGTAATTAGGATATCTTTGCTCGATATTCGTCTAGAATACGATGCTCCATTTTTTCTTGTACCTGTTCAAGGATTTCCTGATGAACTCTGTTATACTCCTCCTCTGAAATCTGGAAAGCTGGGGCAACTTCTTTCCCCTGCACCATCGCGATTCGCAGATGAGTGGCTGGGTGTGTCGTGTCCATGCTACCTTGGCTTCTCTCCAGCACTTTCTGAACGCCGGCTTTCTCTTTCATAGGAAGCTTGGCAAAGATCTCCCGAAGCTGCTCCCCTAGTGTCATGCTTTGCTTCTGTATGGCGTGTCTTCCAATTAACGAATCAACCACATCCCCCATATGTGCGATCTGCAGCATGGAAGTGAGATTTTGGGTACCTGCAAGCTTAACGGCCATACGATCTGCCTCATATTCAGCCCGTTGACTCTGATTCCAAAAAAGCTGAGTGAGAATAAATAATAAACGGTAGGGAATCCAAAAGAGAATACGCATAATCCCTCTGCTAATCGTCGCGACGAATGAAAAATAATATTCATCATCATCTCGTATTGGATCTAACAAATCACACCAATTGAGAAGGATCCGATGTGCATGCGCAACCAGAAGACTCCGTCGCACATCGTTATTGCAGCAATGAGCAAGCTCATGAGCGATCAAAGCTGTCAATTCACCGGGTGCATAGGCAAATAACAGGGGATATCCAATCACAACGATTCGTCTTCGATTCCACCCGTATTCGGTTGTATACGCTTCATAGTGAGGAGAAAGAGCAAACTGAATATCTTTTTCAATTCCCATTTTTTCTTTGATCGTTTCCAACATCTTCATTGTATTGGGATGCTGGGCAGAATTCAAAGTCATTACCTTTTTCGGCAACCTATTTGGCCGAGGGCGCGACAGCCAGGCTACTAGGAGAATAAGCACACAACCAATAAGAATGAAGGGGCTCTGATACCAAGAAATAAGTCCATATACGGAAAAAAGAAAACCTGCTATTGAACTGCCAATGATCACAAGTGAATAGACGGATGCGGCTTTTTCGCTTAACCCCTTTTTGGTTAAATTTTCAGGATGCTCCTGAAGCTCTTTGAACAGAGCCTGGCCATACGAAAAACGCATGTGCCTCTCCATCCGTTTCCATACCGTTTATGATCGTTCGTTCTTTGGCATAGGGAGATTCCAGTCACAGTTTTCACACCATAACGGGTACCCCTCGTTTAATACAATTTCCGTTCCACAAGAAGGACATGGCTTCACAAATTTCCCCTCCTACACACCCTTAGAAAGATAGGGTGCTGTCTGAAAGTATTTTAACACGATGCTTTTGTTTGTAAGAGGATAATTTGGAATTTATTAGACTTCCAAATAAGAATTTTGACAGGTGCACCTCCCCCACCTATTGGTATAATTATCTAGGAGATAAACACCACAGAGAAAATACCAAGGAGAAACCGTCATGCAGAAAAAAATGATCCTGTTCCTTCTCGCTGTCTTGTTTGCGATCGGCTCCTATTTCTTCGAGCAGAAGAGCCCGCAGACGCAGACGAGCAACACAGAAGCGGACTACGTGCTGGTATTCCCGAGCAGCAAATACCCGCAGACGGCCGAGCATATCCGTTCTGCCATCGCGAAAGGACATTCCGCCGTGTGTACCATCGACCGAAAAGGGGCAGATGAAAACAGGGAGCAATCCCTCAAAGGCGTTCCCACAAAGCCTCGTTACGACCGAGATGAATGGCCAATGGCGATGTGCCAGGAAGGTGGCAGTGGTGCAGATATTGCCTACATCTCTCCATCCGACAATCGCGGGGCTGGCTCCTGGATTGCCAATCAGGTAGAGGACTACCCCGATGGGACTCGCGTAAAAATTGTCATCAAATAAAAACCAAACCCGCCTCGGATTGATCCTTGGCGGGTTTGTCAAAAGCAATAACAACATGTCTGTTCCTCACGTCGATCCACAGTGAGTTTCATTTTAGGTTCCGGCATCCTCGATCCCCCGGAATATGACCTCTACTCCCTCTAAAATCATCGACTCCAGCGATTGTCCTTGTTCGTCGCGTGACCAAGCAATGTACGACTCCAGGTAGTACGACCAAAGCATCCGTGCAACAACACGGGTGGATACGTCCGGCCGCAGCTCACCGCCTCGTTTTCCTCGCTCCAGCGTCTGGTGAAAGAGCTCAATCATTGGCGATTCATCCTTGAGCATTTCCCCTGAGCACAGATATTCATTCAACGCGATGATCGCCAAAGCCCGATCCGTCTCAATCGATTGGCAGAGGACGGTCATCAAATACCGGACCTGGTCGCGGATCGCCAATTGTCCTACCTGCTCATCTACCGCTGCCAACTCGATTTTGTCTCTGCGCTGCTTGATCATTTCCTCGATCAGCTCGTACTTCTTGGGAAAATGTTTAAAAAAAGTCGCTTTAGCGACATCTGCTTTTGCAGCAATTTCTTCGACAGTTGTCGCCTGGTACCCTTTTTCTCGAAACAGATGGATGGCTGAGTCGAAAATGCTCTTTCGCGTCGCCAGTCTCTTCCGCTCTTGTCTCCCCACTACTTCCACTGATCGATCACTCACTTTCCACCTCAATCCAGTTCGAACTGAAGTCTATTTTTGCCCTAAAGTCTCTCGATAGATTCTTCAGTCTTTTAGTATACGGGAAGTAATCCCGTTGCGCTACTAAAAAGGAAATATTCCGCCGATTCCAAGTGTCGTGCCCAGCGTGCTTTTCGCGCACAAAAAAGCCCTCCTCCTTGGAGAAGAGCTTGTTCTGACGCCTTTTTTAATGACCCAAGTAAGCTTTTTTAATTCGGTCCTGAGACCGTAAATTTTCTGCTGTATCGTGGAAGCTGATCTCTCCATTTTCCAGGACATACCCCCGGTCTGCTGACTTCAGAAACTTAATTGCCATTTATTTAGCTGCTATTCCGTAGCATTACCCTTCCCATTTGAATGGCGTTCTTTCCAACTGGTTACCTTATCTACGTAACGAACCAAAAGAAACCAGAAAACCCCCATCAGGAACGGAGGAACATCGATGGATCTGAAAGGAAAAAATGCACTGATTACGGGTGCAGGCAAAGGAATTGGACGAGCCATTGCTCTCGGACTCGCAAAGGCAGGCGTTCGCGTGGGTCTCGTCTCCCGCTCTTCTGGTGATCTGGAGCAGCTTGCCTCGACGATCTCCTCTCAATACGATACGCGGGCCATTTACGCGACAGCGGACGTATCGAAGCGAAACGAAGCTGAGGCCGCGTACAATCAGATCAAGCACGATCTGGGACCGCTGGATATTTTGATTAACAACGCTGGAATTGCAAGCTTCGGCACCGTGACGGAAATGCCGCCAGACGAGTGGGAGCGCATGATTCAGGTCAATCTGTTCGGGACCTACCACATGACCTACTACGCCCTGCCTGACATGATTCAGCAAAATCACGGCTCCATCATCAACATCGCTTCTACCGCAGGCGAACGCGGTTTTGCTACCGGCTCTGCTTATTGTGCATCCAAATTTGCGGTACTTGGCTTTACCGAGTCCGTCCTGCAAGAGGTTCGGAAGCACAACATTCGGGTGACCGCCCTGACTCCCAGTACCGTGAACACCGAGCTTGCTGTCAATGCCGGCTTGAAGATCGGCGAGGAGCATCGCATGCTGCAGCCAGAGGATGTGGCCGAGCTTGCACTCGCTGCGCTGCAATTGCCAGATCGTGTGTTTGTCAAAACCGCTGGCATCTGGACAACGAATCCACAATGACTTTTTTGGCGCGCTCTCCGATTTTTCGGCAGCGCGTCGTCTTGTTTTTTACGTACACTTTCCAAAGCTGTATCGATTGACGGAATACAAGGGTTTCTTTAAGATAGTCCATATGTTGACCATTTGAAAAGGAGACGGCTTTTACGTGGATGGAAAAGTAAGCATCATTCTGCATGTCCTGCGTCTGGCTGCCCAAATTAACCGTATGGGACTAAGACTCGTTGAAGGAACCGGGCTTTCGAGCGTGCAGCAATGGCAGCTGCTGGGCATCATCGCTCGAAATGAAGGCATCACCTTGGGCAAGCTAAGCCATGAGATCCTGGTCACCAAACAAAACATGACGGGTCTTATTGAGCGTATGCAAAATGGCGGTTGGGTCTCGACCTGGAGTGACCCTTCTGATAAGCGGATTACCCGCGTGAAGATCACCGAGAAAGGCAGAGAAGTATTCGCCATGATGCAGCCCCGTGCGGATGCAAGCAATACCGAGACGTTTCAGGACTTTCACGAAGAGGAACTGGAGATGATGAACGAGATGCTCGAGCGGCTTTCCCGATCTCTTCGTCTTCAGCTAGATGGAAAGGAGTAACAAAGCATGACTGCCTATCAGCGCAAAATTACGATCGCCCTCATGATCGCTACGTTTCTCTCGGCGATTGAGGTGACCATCGTCAGTACGGCCATGCCTACGATCGTCAATAAATTGGGTGGACTGGAGCTCATCAGCTGGGTATACGCTGTCTACCTGCTGACCTCTGCCGTTACCACTCCCATATTCGGAAAAATCGCCGACTTGTTCGGAAGGAAAAAGGTTTTCCTCTTCGGATGCTCCCTCTTTTTGATCGGGTCGATGCTTTGCGGTCTCTCCCAGAGCATGGAGCAGCTCATCCTGTTCCGCGCGATTCAAGGAATTGGGGCTGGCGCCGTCGTTCCTATCACCTTTACGATCATCGGCGATATTTTTACATTCGAGGAACGTGCGCGGGTCCAAGGACTTTTTGCCTCCATTTGGGGAGTTGCAGGAATCTTCGGTCCGCTCGTCGGTGGATTCTTTGTTGACTATGTCAGCTGGCACTGGATCTTTTACATCAATATCCCCTTTGGTCTTCTCTCAATTTGGCTGATCTCGAAAAACCTGCATGAGAAGCTGGAAAAACGCGCCCGCAAAATCGATTACGGCGGCGCTATTACATTTACGATTGGTACGACGGCCTTGCTCTATGCCCTGTTGACCGGCGGCAACGAATACGATTGGAATTCGGCCACGATGTACCTTCTTTTGATCGTGACGGTTGTGTTTCTGGTTTCATTTTTTGCCATTCAAAAGCGCCATCCCGAGCCGATGATTCCGATCAAGCTCTTTCATATTCGGGAAGTGTCCGTGCCCAATCTGATCTCGTTTCTCGCCAGCGCAATCCTCATCGGTGTCACGGCCTACTTGCCTTTGTGGATCCAAGGTGTTCTGAAAGAAGGCGCCATCTTTTCCGGAATGATCCTGATGCCTATGTCGATTGGCTGGCCGATTGGGGCTACGGTTGGCAGTCGTTTACTCGTACGATACGGTGCCAAGCCTATTTCGCTTCTCGGCATCTTCCTGCTTGTCATCGGGACCTTCTGCTTGACGCTGATTACGATGGCAACTCCTCCGTGGATGATTCTCGGAATGGTCTTCATCCTCGGGCTTGGTTTTGGTTTCTCCATCACTATTTTCACCATTGTTGTCCAATCTGCTGTCGACTGGAGCCTGCGCGGAGTGGCTACCTCGTCCAACACGTTTTTGCGGACGTTGGGACAAACCTTGGGCGTAGCCGTGCTGGGAACGTTTTTAAACCATCAGATCGGAAGCCATGCGGACAGCAACGCCCAAGTTCCTCCCGAGGTTCTCGCTGCGGGTATCCACCAGAACTTTAATATCGTTGCCGTCCTGGCAGTCATCTGCCTCGCTATTACTTTCTGGCTTCCCAAAAAGAAGCCGCAGCCTGAACCTGCCGAGTCGTAGTAACTTGCTAGAGAAAGAGGGAATTTGAATTGCATCAATACCTTGCACACATTGGGTCGTTCCCCATTCGATCCTACAGCTTGATTTTTGTCCTGGCGATTGCCTTGGGTGTAGGAGTGACCCTCACTTTGGCAAAGCTCCAAAAGAAAGAGGAGCTTGGCAATCATCTCATGAATCTGCTCGTCCCTATGATGGTTGGCGCGATTATTGGCTCGCGGTTTTGGGCTGTCTTTTTCTTCGACTGGGAATTCTACTCGAAGCATCCCGAAGAAATCATTGCCATCTGGCATGGCGGCCTATCGATCCAAGGCGGCATCGTCGGTGCGATCCTGGTCGGCATCTGGTACGTCCGCAAGCATAAGCTGTCCTTCTGGGAGCTGGCGGATTTATGCACGCCAGGGCTGATCCTGGGCCAAAGCATCGGTCGAGATGCCAACCTGATGAACGGTGATGCCTTCGGCGATCCTACGGGCGGCAATTTTGGCATTCTCTATCCAGAAGGGACAAATGCCCGCGCGACCTTTGGAGATCAACCTTTATGGCCCGCCGAAGTTTGGGAAGGCCAGATGGACATCATCATTTTTGCCCTGCTGCTGATCCTCATGCGCAAGCAGCTCAAGCGCGGCTATCTTTTTCTCGCCTACAACATTTTGTACAACCTCGGGCGCTTTCTTCTAGAGCTCTTGCGCGGTGACTCTCCTCGTTACCTGTTTCATTGGACAGCCGCTCAGTGGACGTCTGTTTCTGTGATTCTTCTTTCCTTGGCGGCTGAAGTCTACTTGCATTTTCGTTCGCCGCAGTTGAAAGATAGTGCTTATTAACTAGAAGAAAAGCCGGCTAGCCTCGTATGAATCAGGCTACCGGCTTTTGATTTTCTCCTCTTCCTTTACAAGCAGATGGAAGATGAGCTCTTCCCCATGCGTCCCCGCGTACCTGTAGCCTTTGTCTTCAAAGCCTGCTTTTTGGTACAAGCTGATCGCAGGTGTGTTGGTGTGGTGGACAGTTAATAGGATTTGCGTTTTTCCAGGGTACTCCTGCTTCGCAATCTCCGGTAGAGCCCGCAATGCCTCGTAAGCATACCCTCTTTTTTGAAAGCGAGCATCGATCGAGAATGACTTGAATACTAGGGAGCCCCTCTCGTCGGTGTAGATATTCGCGGACCGATGTCCGTTCAACACAAAGCATCCGATCAACTGATCACCTGTATAGATCACATAAGGCTTTTGATTCGGATCGGCGCGGAAGGTTTTGATGACCTCGATTGGAGTGGAGGTATAAATCGCCTGTTCTTGTGGTAGCTGATATTGGGAAATGAAAGGATAATCGTCTGTCTCGCGAAACCCTCTGATAATCATTGGCGGGCCTCCTGCTTCTCTCGAATGGTTCTTACTCAGAGCCATGGCTTTTTCAAAACCATACCATACTTTTACTCTGATCACTCCATTATTGATCAATTACTAACAAAACTATATACGGGTCGCTTTTTCCTGCAATGCTCGAATCGTTGCAGCGATTCCTTCCTCAAAGGGGGTTTGTACAAGCGAGCCAATATGGGCTTTTACTTTTTCTCCACATAGTATCAGTGGCTCCTCTGTCAAGTACAGCATCTCGACTACCTCTTTCATCACAGGAACGAAGAGACCGAGTAAAGCAAGACCAGCCCTCCCCAGCGAAATGACTGGCTTCGTCTGCCCACTCGCCTTTCTAGCGATTTCCACAATCCTGTTTCCCGAGATCGTACCAGCACCAGGAATATTCCAGCTCTGCGAAAAGCAGTGATCCACTTTGGCGAGCTTTACGATCATCTGCGCAGCATCTGGCAGGTACACATACTCGCGAGGAACGTGCATGTTACCGATGAAAATAGCCGGTTTGCCTGCTGCGATCGCCTCTAGTGTCGAGCCCAGGTAGGACGCCTCATTTGCCGATGGACCATAGTAGTCAGGCAGGCGGACAATCATCGTATCCACCTCGCTCCACTGCTTGCTAAACAACATCTGCGTGAATGCCAACCGCGTCTTGCCCTTTTTGGTGTGTGGCTCTAGAGGATGCTCCTCGGTTACCAAATCCATCTGTCTTTTGCCGTAGGGATAAATGCCATCGACTGCGACGACTTTCATCCCTTTCTTCTGGGCTGCCGCCATAACGGCTTCGCCCAAGGGAAGGAGCCTAGTAGCCATCTCATGGTACGGGACGTTTGCACAATGGAAGAGCACGTCGGCATTTCCTGAAGCACCCGCAATGTCTTCGGGACGAAAAGCATCCCCTACCGCCAAGGTGAGCTGTGCTGGATTTCCCAGATTCTTTGCAAGCAGCTCCAGCTTCTGCCCGGAACGTCCAAATGCGATCGTCTCGATGCCTTGCCGAATGAGCTCCTCCGTGACGGCTGCTCCTGTACCTCCTGTTGCCCCTACTACCATTGCCCGTTTCATGACCCTCATCTCCATTTCTCTTTGTAATTGATCAATCACTAACTTAATCTGAGCATAATCTACTGTTAGTGATTAGTCAATAACTAATTTGCATGGCTTGTTTCGCCACCTTACACCTCCATGATTTCCGGCATATTCAATGCCATCCCGATATTGCATAGCATTCCTCTCGCCAAAAAGAGCATCGTCCGCTCTTTGGCATCGGTCATCCCCGCTTTTTCAAATGCTTCCAGAACAATACGCCGTACCTCGCGAAATCCGTTGCGCATCGCTTCCTGGATGGCTTCCTCCTGAATGGTTTGTGCCTGCATCTGAAGCAGCGTCTCATTTTTATGCTGCTCTAAAATTTTCTCGTAGGTCCGGATCAAATCGGATTCCAGCTGCTCGGATGAGGAGGCGGCCACAACTTGGCGGAAGGCTTCCGTGATTCTCGTCCACGATACTTCCAGTGCGCTCAGCAGCAGAGCCTCCTTGGTTTTAAAGAAACGAAAAACATACGGCTGAGAAATGCTGGCGCGCTCTGCGACGTGAGCGGTTGTTGCCCGGTAATACCCGTTTTCTGCAAACACTTCGATCGCTGCCGAAATGATCTCCGTTCTGCGGTTGACTGAGGTCGCCTCTTTTTTGGGCATGACGCTCACTCCTTTTCTGTGTGAGTATTGAGTGATTCATCAATTCCTTTTGAGTGTAACGTATGTTCCTCCGTATTGTAAATGTGAAACAGACAAACCCCGTCTCCATTGCTGCTAAGAGACGGGGCTTCCTTACTCCAGCCCGGTTTGTTCACTCTGCGCCCCCTTTAGGAGAGCTTTCCTCTGCCGCACTCGTTTCGAGATCTTCTGTTTCACTGTCTTCCTTTTCGCTGCTTTCTTGCCCGTTCTTCTCTGATGCATGAAGCCACATGAACAGCGTTCCCGTCTGCAGCGCTTCGGATGGCCTGAACTGATTGATATAGGGGTCGGGTGGGAAGGGATGGATCGGGGCAATCGGATGCAGATCTGCTGTGCTTTGGTTGGTTGGGCGCCGCCCTCGTACTTTTGAGTCCTTTTGAAGCTGTTGCGGAGGATAGACCCACGGATAGCCGTACCGTGGGTCATAGTAGGCATGCGGCCATCGGTTCACAAGTCGTCATCCTCTTTCTGTGCTTTGCTCGCACGATTTTCTTCCTCTAGCATAAAAAGCGCCTCACGGAATCGTTGGGAATGCACAATTTCTCTTCCGCGCAAATATTTCAACACCTGGCTCACGTCTGGATCGTCGGTGAGATTGATCAGCCACTGATAGGTCGCCCGCGCCTTCTCCTCAGTTGCGATATTATCCGCAAGGTCAGCGATCGGGTCTCCTTTGGTCTGGATATAAGCGGCTGTCCATGGCACACCATTCGCATCCGCATAGAAAAGGGCCTTGTCGTGATCGGCGTAGTGGGCGCCCAAGCCTGCTTCTCTCATCTGCATCGGAGTCGCGTCCTTCACCAGCTTGTAGACTAGGGTAGCGATCACTTCCATATGCCCGAGCTCTTCCGTTCCAATATCGGTCAACAACGCCTTGATGCGCTTATTCGGCATCGTATAGCGCTGGTTCAAATAACGCAATGCGGAAGACAGCTCTCCGTCAGGCCCGCCGTACTGTGTCAAGAGGAATTTGGCCATCTGCAGATCCGGCTTGCTTACTCGTACTGGAATTTCCAATGTCTTTTCATAGATCCACATACCACTGGTCACCTTTCCTCAATACTCAATTTCCCAAGGCCACGGAGTCTTGTGCCACGTCCAGCGATCCGGCGTCGAGGAATGACCGTACTGCATCACCGGCCCTCGCTCCTTTTCATACGCTTGCTTTTGCTGCACAAGCTGCACGGTCAGTTCTTTGTACTGCTTGACGGCACGCTGATCATCCGGGTTCATATCCAAATACAGCTGCAGCTCCACAAGCGCAAACTGGATTTCCTGCAATTTTCTCAGCGTACTGCCGTATTCCATAGCAGGCTCTCCTCCTGTCGCTCTTCCCTCTTGTTACCACCGTATGCACGTAGGCAGATGACGGTCCCTTCCCGTGAACGGGTGACTTTGACTTCCTATTAGATCCGCCAAGCCTTTTGGCGACTCCTTAACAAAAAAACCTTTCCGTTCGGGATCGTTCCCGACAGGAAAGGCTGCTCTGCTTCTCTTTTTTTGTTATTGCTGGGTCGCTGCTTTTTCTCTGCTCTTGGTAACAATGTGGTGACCAAGCGGCAAACCCCGTTGTTCCAGCTCAGCGGCGGTCACAATATGGAGCGTCTCACTTTTACAAGGCATTGGCATCAAACCGCCTAATGGACTCATCACTCTTCCGATCGTATCTGTCTCGATGAGCACGTACAGGCCTTTTTCCTCCAGCTGTTGAATAAATTCACCCCAACGCTTGGAAGTAATCTGATCCGCATGCTTGGTGAACATGACACCCATTTCCTGTGCTAACATTTCCAGTCCCCTTTGTTCGATCCCTCAGATATCTGATTTACAAGATATCCTTACAATACAGGGAAACCTCCTGTTCTGGCAAAATCCAAAGTGGCCAAAAAATCGCGAAAAACGGTTGTTTTCGACCGCTTTTCGTTTCAGGAATCGCGCCTCGCCACTGCGCACGCCATTAGATCATTCAGACTCGTTTTTTTGCCGCTTGCGTTTTTGCAAATGGCCTAAGTTTGTCAATTTCTTGAATGATTCTGCTCAAAAACTGGCAGCCAGCTCTACCTGGAGCAGCCGGGCAAATGGAATCCAGTGAATGTCGCTTTCTGCCCGCAGCTTGATGCGCCGTTTTTCCTGATCAATGTGTGCGACGTGAGCCGACAACCGGCGAGGCTGCTGCCCGTCATAGTAGGTCACCGTAAGCGGACTTCCCATCTGAAAAGCCTGCCATACCAGCTCGCTCAGCTCCCCCAGCTGTTCCTGATCGAGCTGTGGCGGCACGTAGCGGCGCTCCTCTTCCTTGATTCGCGCATACCACTCCCGATGCTCAGGCAGCACGAACCGGCTGGATGCAAACAGATTCTCTTTTTTGGATACACGTGTCTCCCTCATGGCGTCTTCTCTCCTCGTTGATAGTGGGCAATCCATTGGCCGACGAGCTCCTGACATTCCGCCCGCAGGATTTCGATCGAATAGATCGCTTCTCGCAAATATCCGCGCTGCCGGTAGTGCACCACGTAGACATGCCCCTGTCTTTGGTAGCTGACCACTACACAGCCTTGCTGCCGCAGCTGACGGCGCAGCTGATGATGCTGCCGCTCGGCCCAGCGGGAAATCTCTGGAAACAGCCAGTCATAAACAGCCTGGTAGGACAGCTTCAGCGGCACGACCCGGACCTTCCCCAAATCTACCATGACAACACGAAACAGGATGCCAAACAGAATGTACAAGCGCATCATCTCCTGCTCACCCTCTGGTACTCCCGCCTGCTGCTCGGTCACTTGTAGTGGCCCCCGATCTTGCGGGCACGCTCTTTGGCCTGACCAGCCCCCAAAAGGGACGCCGCCCGCAGGATCGCATCCTGACCATAGCGGGTGCGAATGTCATCCATCGCATGGGCGAGCGAACGGCGCTTGTGATTATCCGTAAACAGATTGAGCTGCAGAACGTTGTCTGGCACCAGCTTGCTCAGCGTCACACCGATGCTGCGCACGGGAGTCTTTTGCCAGTGCCGGTCAAAGAGACAGCATGCCGCCTCATACAGCGTCATCACGTCGTTGGTCTGCTCCTCCAGCTTCATCTGCCTGCCAAACCCGTTCAGCGCATCGAGATCGGCGCCGCGGCAGCCGACAGACAGCACAGACCCCATCAGCTCTTTGCTCCGCGCCCGTCGGCACACCTCCTCGCACAGCTCCAGCAGCACGACCTTGATCTCCGCTCCCGTATGATAGTCCCGTGGCAGCGTCATATGATGGCCGATCCCTTTTTGCGTATCGTACGTATTCAGGGAGACAGGCGAGTCATCCAGACCTCTGGCGGTTCGCCACAGCACCTCGCCATTCACCCCGAAACGACGCATGAGCACGTTCGGAGCCATGTCCGCCAGCTGCCGGATCTGGTAAACCCCCATCCGATGAAAATGCCGCTTCATTCGCGAGCCTACGCCGAACAGCTTTTCAATCGGCAGCTTCCAAAGCGTGTCTGCCAGCTCCTCGCGCTTGAGCCAAAAAACACCCTGCTCCTGCTTCTTGGCGAAGTTGTCACAAGCCATTTTCGCCAGCACTTTATTCTCGCCGATTCCCACACGGCAGTTAATCCCGGTCTCCATCCACACGCGCTGCCGGATTTGCGCAGCCATCTGCAGCACATCGCCAAACAAGTGCACGCTCCCGGTCACATCGAGAAATTGTTCGTCAATGGAATACGGCTCTACCTTATCTGTAAAGGACTCGAAAATCTGGGTAATCTGCATCGAGATGCGGATGTACATTTCCATCCGCGGGCGAACAACGACGAGGTTGCGGCACTTTTGCTGCGCCTGCCACAAAGCTTCTGCCGTGACGACGCCGTACGATTTGGCAATCGGGCATGCTGCCAGAACCACCCCGCTTCGCCGCTCCGGATCTCCCGCGACTACGATCGGCTGGTTTCGCAGCTGCGGATTGGCCGCCTTCTCGATACTGGCATAAAAGCTCTGCATATCGACCAAAAAAACGATGCGTTTGTTCGCATTGGCCATATCGCCATCTCCTTAAACAAGAACAAGTGTTCGTTATCTTCTTGTTCTTAGTATAGCAAACAAACGTTCGCTTTTATACCTTTTCGCCACAAGAAATTTTTTGGTAATTTTTTCTGGGCACAGAGGGGAAAAGTGGCACCTGGGCGAATCCAGTTCCTGTATGCAAATAGCTCAGCGATTCTCTACGAAAGAAGGAGATCTCCATGAAAGCTTCTCCCCTGCTTTCTGAAGTTGGCGCAGTATTTGTTCCGGTACAGCACATAGAGGAAGCCCGCGACTGGTATTGCCGCATCCTCGGAATTGACGCCGATCAGGACATCTTGTTCGGGCATCTGTACTGCATCCCACTGCAAAAGGGCGTCACCCTGATTTTAGACAGCAAGATTTTCCCGAAAAAAACGCCTAGCGATGCTCCTCTGTTTCACTTCAACACTCAGGATATCGAAGCGGCTTACCAACATATGCAGGAGCTTGACGTAGAACTGGTAAGCGGCATCGAAAACGGGCACTGGTTTACCTTTCGCGACCCGGATCGCAACGTACTGATGGTCTGCAAATGCTAAATGGCCCCATCCAGATCTTGCGCATTTGATCGCGGAAAAACAGAAACAGGCCAACCTGCCGGATCCGTCATCCTCGCCGGGTTGGCCCAACCTCATGATTCGATGGAACGCACACGCATCACCATCGCAGAAAAAGCAAAGGCTGCGCAAATGCCTCAAAGCAGCGGACAGCTAATTGGCAAGATCCCGCTCACTATGCACGAGAAGCCACTTCCCGTCCTGACTTGCCCCTATCACACCAAACCCAATAGACAGCCCTTCCAAAATGACGCTCTCCTGCCGCAGGTCCGCATCAAAGATATGCAGCGATTGAGTTGCTGGGCTGTCCGCTTTCCCCTCCTGCCAATTTACATACGC
Organism: Brevibacillus centrosporus; assembly: GCF_046622605.1. Classification (NCBI taxonomy): domain Bacteria; kingdom Bacillati; phylum Bacillota; class Bacilli; order Caryophanales; family Paenibacillaceae; genus Brevibacillus; species Brevibacillus centrosporus. The sequence goes on from NZ_CP176856.1 coordinate 3,705,857, forward strand.
CAAAAGATGCGTACCGGGCACCCAGACCCCCGAACGATCCAATTCCCCTACTTTGTCCTTCCCTTGGTACAGTCCGCCATTAAAGTACATCTGATATTTCCCGTCATCCGACTGATCGTAGCCCGCCCACGAGTCCTCGGCAACAGGAGGATTCCAAGGGATGACCTTCTCGGTTTTCCAGTCATAGCGCTGCCGGATTTCAAGCAGGCTGTCTGCGCTCTTTCGCATGATAAAAGTCGCATACCTTCCATCGTCCATAAACGTGACTGGCAGCGTCAAGCCGTCCGCCTCGCTCGTCGGGATCGTGCCTTTCACAGCACCGGGCAGACGCGTCTGCGCACCCGTTTCTAGGTTGACCAGCAAGAGATCCAGATCCTGTTTTTGCTGCGTGGGGCCTGTCGCCAATAAAACATAGTGACGGTTATGGCTGAAGCTCGCCCCATGCACGAACCCATTTACTTTGATAGGAACCGCCCACTCGTTTTCTGGTACGGACACACCCTCTTGCGGCTGGGCGTAGAAAAATCCGCGCCGATCTGCCACAAAGGTCCCTTCTCCTCGATAGTTCACGGTCAGCTCAAAGGGGTAGCGAGTCAGTGAGTTTTTGTCCAGGTCATAGATCGCATACAAAGGAATATGATGCGCGTCGCACTCGCAGTATTGCTTGTAACGGTACATCAGTACATATCGCCGTTCATTGTCCAAAATGGTCGAAACCATATAAGGAGCAGGAAAGCCAGAGACCTTTTTTAGCTGTGCTCCATCCAGCGAGACCTGCCAAATCTGACTAGGGACGACAGCTACCGCTCGAAAATCGAGATTGTCTGCAATCACTCTTCCTTTTTGCGTTTTGGCACCTGCTGCATTCAGCCAGTACTCAGGGCTGGCTTGATTCAAATTTGGCTGCCGGGCCAAGGTCACCAGCAAACGCAGCTGCCTGTCATGAACCCAGTGAAACGCAAGTGACGGCTCCACATAATGAATCTGGGAGGTGTCTTTGGCGTGCTGCCGAACAACGGCTTCTACACTGGCGCGATCCATCGGTTCACGGAAAAAGAAGCTGTACGACTGCGGTGTATTCCCGACAACCGTACGGATAGGAGAGTGAAGCTGCGGCTCCTCGTCCAGCTGTATGCGCACATCCTCTTTCATCTCATCGTAGACGAAAATGACTTCCTCTGGGTGCCACTCTGCAGGAGCAGCAGGCTGGGAAAGAGGAGGCACGGCATTTGCTGGCGGCGGCACATGAGGGACCGAGGGTGACTCGATTCCTCCGGGTCCTGTGCTCACCGGTCCAGGGCTGCATGCAGCAGCAGACAAAACGACGGCCAAAAACAACCATCCCCAAGGTATGAAGCGAAGCAAACGCATGAAAGAACCGCCTCTCTATGGATTCTTGTCATTTTCCTTAATATGGATATTGACGCTACGAAAGCTGGAATCGTTTCAAACGATTAGGGTAAATTTTGTTCGTTCTCCCCCGCTGTTCGCATACCAAAAAGAGCCTCCCCTGTTCTCACAGAGAAGACTCTCCACCAATACCTGCTTTTGCATTTAGTCGAACACGATTCCGTCCAGTACACCCTCGCGCTTTAAGTACTCCCTCAGCCAATGGTACTGGGCGTCATGCCAAAAGGACCTCTCCGCTACCAGTCTGGCGGTTTCCTGTCTGGCGACCTCCAGTGCTTTGTAATCACTCAAGAGATCCGCCACTTTAAACTCTGGGACCCCGCTTTGCTTGGTTCCGAAAAAATCACCAGGCCCGCGCAGCTCCAAGTCTCGCTGCGACAGCTCAAACCCGTCTGTTGTCTCACACATAACGCGCATCCGCTCTTTTCCGATCTCCGACTTGGGATCAGCAATCAGCACGCAGTAGGACTGCTCCGAGCCACGGCCGACACGTCCCCGCAGCTGATGCAGCTGTGCGAGACCAAAGCGCTCGGCATCGTAAATGATCATGTAGGTAGCATTCGGCACATTTACCCCTACCTCAACAACCGTTGTGGAGACGAGCACCGCATGCTCTCCAGCGAGAAAAGCCTGCATCACCGCATCCTTTTCCTTGGCAGGCAGACGCCCGTGCATCAAGCCTACGCCAAACTCAGGAAATACATGCGTCAGCTGCGCGTGAACATCAATCGCATTTTGCACGTCCAGCTTTTCCGATTCTTCGATCAACGGACAAATGACATAGGCCTGTCTTCCTTTGCGCAGCTCGTCACGCATTTGCTCCAAAACCGCAGGGAACTGATCGTGCTTTTTCCACGTCGTCTCAATCGGCTTGCGGCCGGCAGGCATCTGGTCGATGGTAGAGACATCCATATCGCCAAATGCGGTGATCGCCAGCGTCCGTGGAATCGGTGTCGCCGTCATGAACAGGACATCGGGAGTCAGGCCTTTGTTGCGCAAAATCCGCCGCTGCTCAACCCCAAAGCGATGCTGCTCATCCGTAATGACCAAGCCCAGTCGTGAAAAAAACACATCCTCCTGAATCAAGGCGTGTGTACCGACGATGACATCGATAAGCCCCATCTGCAGAGAGCCGATGACTTCACGTCTGCGCTTGGCCGTCAGCGAGCCGGAGAGCAGCGCGACCTCGATCCCGTATGGCGAAAGTAAAGCCGTGAGGGACTGAACGTGCTGCTCCGCCAAAATTTCCGTCGGCACCATCAGCGCCCCTTGGAAACCTGCCTTGACAGCCGCGATCAGCGCGATGGCAGCTACGACCGTCTTTCCGGAACCTACGTCCCCTTGCAGCAAGCGATTCATCGAATGGGGAGAGCGCATGTCATCCAAAATTTCTTTGACGACCCGTTTTTGCGCATCCGTCAGCGGGAAGGGCAGAGAAGAAATGAACTGCCGAACCTCATCCATCGGAATCGTGAGCGCCATGCCTTCGGTTTGCTGACGATTCACCCGGCGCAGCGCCTGAATTTTTAACTGGAATAAAAAGAGCTCCTCGAACATGATTCGCCGCCGCGCTTGGCGCCCATTTTCGGCATTGACAGGAAAGTGAATCGAATGAATGGCATCGACCCGCGGCATCAGCCGATAGCGCTCGACGATGTAGGGCGGCAGAATTTCCGGTATCTCCTGACCGTACTCTCGCAAAGCCTGCTGGATCGTTTTCCGCAGCAGGTTATGCGTGACATCCCCGCCCAGCGGATAAACGGGAGCCAGCTCTCCACGCTTGGCAGCGCGGTCGGAATCCGCCTCCGTCATCTCATTCACCGTGACCTGCAGCTTGTGCTTGTCCCATTTTCCCGTGATGAGAATTTCTTTGCCCGGCGACAGCCTGCTTTTCACAAACGTCTGGTTGAACCAAACAGCCGTAACCACCACCCGGTCCATGACTACCTTGACGGAAATGCGCGATTTGCCCTTGCCATAAAAACGAACAGAGGGTTCGCCGTATACCGTACCTGCCAGCGTGACCCTCTCTCCGTCTTTGACCTCTGTCAAATCGCGAACACGGTAGTCTTCATAACGGGTCGGGAAGTACTCCAGCAGATCTCCTACGCTGTGAATCCCCAAACCGCCAAAAGCTTTTGCCCGCTCTTCCCCTACCCCGTGAAGCTGGGAGACGGGAGCTTGATAAGCCGTCGTCATTACTTCTCCATCCGTACGCCAAAAATCTTCGCTTCGATTTGGCGCCCTGTCTGAGTCGCGGCCAGTCCGCCCTGAGCCGTCTCTTTCAGTGTTGTCGGCATTGCGCAACCGATCCGGTACATCGCTTCGATGACTTCATCTGTCGGAATGACGCTCTTGATGCCCGCCATCGCCATGTCTGCCGCCACCGTAGCGATCGCAGCCCCCATCGCATTGCGCTTGACACAAGGTACTTCCACCAGTCCAGCCACGGGGTCACAGACCAGACCAAGCATGTTTTTCAAAGCAATCGCTACCGCTTGCGCCGATTCCTCCGGCGTGCCGCCCGCGATCTCTACGATTGCCGCAGCTGCCATCGCGGTCGCCGAACCGACTTCTGCCTGGCAGCCTCCAGCTGCACCGGAAATAAACGCGTTGTTCGCGATACAATAACCGATTGCGCCAGCAGTAAACAAGTAGTTCACCATCTCATCCCGTGTCGGCTGGAGCTTGTCTGATACTGCAAACAGGGTACCTGGAACAATGCCGCAAGCCCCAGCGGTAGGAGTCGCGACGATGGTTCCCATAGCCGCATTGACTTCGTTGACCGCGACAGACATCGAAACCGCATTCAAAAGTGTGGGTCCCGATAAGAAGGTCTTGTTCTTCATATATTCTTGCAGCTTTTTGGCATCGCCGCCTGTCAGCCCGCTATGCGAGCGGATGTCCTCTGTGAGGCCGCGACGAACTGCTTTTTCCATAACGTCCAGATTGGCGTACATATCCTGCATGATGGCATCCCGACTACGCTGGGATACTTCCATCTCTGCTTCGATCATCACTTCAGAGATTTTCTTTCCTTGTGATTCTGCCAATTCAACCAGCTCAGCCACATTCCGAAACATCTTGTTTGTTCACTCCTCTATTCCCTGCTGTCTTGTGCCCATGATCATCTGCGCTAGTTCAACGAAAGCAAGGAAACGTCAAATACGTAAGGAATCTGCCGGATTTCCTCCAGCACCTCTGCGGAAACAGGAGCATCCGTCTCAATTGCCATTAAAGCACGCGCCCCGCGATCGTGACGAGAAACCTCCATCAGCCCTACATTGATTTTGTGCTGCGTCAGGATTTTGGCGACAGCCGCAATCATCCCGAAGCGGTCTTCATGCAATACCAGCATCGTCGGGCTGTCAAAGCCCAGCTGCAGCGTAAAGCCGTTAATCTCCAGCACTTCAATTTTCCCCCCACCGATCGAAACGCCGACAACCTCGATTGACTCCTGGTCGTCTGACAACTTGATACGAGCGGTGTTGGGATGCTCCGTCAAGACTTCCGACGTAGTCAAATCCACTTCCATCCCTGCTTTTTCAGCAATCAGAAGCGAATTTTTCAAGCGCAAGTCTGATGTGTCAAAATCGAGAATCCCCGCAACCGTTGCCACGTCAGAGCCATGCCCTTGATACGTCTTTGCAAACGAGCCGTAGAAGGTGATCTTTGCACGCTTTGGCTCTTTGCCAAACAGCTTACGCGCCACCCTGCCGATGCGCGCCGCACCTGCTGTATGGGAACTCGACGGTCCTACCATAATGGGACCGATAATATCAAATACGCTTTTGTACTTCAACCGCCTTCTCCTCCTGATATCACAAGGGGTTCAACAAGATTCACTCTCATTGTATCCTACCGATTCCCAAAGCGCTACAGGTTTCACGAGCAGGCTACAGTCCGCCGTTAGAGCAGAAAGATAGCGCAGACACTAGCGCTTTTTTTCAAAATGGTATTCCATTTCTCCAGCCATCGTGCGAGCCTTTCACTTTGATGCTGCCGTCCACTTGCACCTTCACTTGCAGCAAATAGTCTACCGTCGGTGCTTCCAGATGCAGCGGGTTCTTAGCACTGGCTTTCATCACAAAGGTTACCTCCGACTGTCCCCAGCGTTCGTCCTCGACGACGATCCCTTCCGTAGAAGCTTTCCCTTCTTTGTACTGCACATTACCATTTGCGTCCGTCATTTTGAGGACCGTTACGCCTGTGCCGGCAAAGACGGACAATCTCCTCTTGGCAAAAAAAGACACCCCCGAAACAATCGAGAATGTCTTTTTTCCATCACGCTTTTACCATGACGATCCCTAGCAGGCCAGGCCCGGTATGAGTCCCAATCACAGGTCCGATCTCTTCCAAATGAGAGTCAGTCACTTGAAACTCTTGCTTGATCCGCTCCAATATTTCAGCTGCCTGATCCGGTACGGAGCTATGCAGGACGGCAACCTTCACCGGTTTTCCCTGCGAGTACTCCTGCAATGCTTCCAGCACGCGGTTCAGCGCCTTTTTGGTACCTCTCACTTTGTCGAAAGCCGACACGTAGCCTACAGGGTCCAAGGTCAAGATTGGCTTGATGTTTAAAAGCGAGCCAATCACAGCTGCCGCACGACCGATCCGCCCGCCTTTTTGCAAAAACTCCAGCGTATCCACGATAAAATAGACCTGCACTTCATCCAGATAGCGGTCGATCATATCGAGAATCTGCTGCTTGCTCTTGCCTTCCTGTGCTGCCTTGGCTGCATCGACACAGATCATGCCGTGCACGTAGGAAGCTTTGCGGGAATCGATGACGGTAATATCGATGCTCTCTTCCAGCATCGATTTGGCGATCATCGCAGACTGATACGTCCCGGACAAGGCAGCGGACAGCATGATCGCAATAATCTGCACATCCTTGCCGTACTTCTCGTAAATCGCCTTGTACGCTTCTGCAAACTCCAGAGGAGAGGGCTGAGAGGTAGTCGGTAAAACGCTCGACTGGCTCAGTTTTTCAAAAAAAGCAGTGGAGGAGATCGTGACACCGTCCTGATAGGTTTCCGGTCCGAACATCACTTTCAACGGTACAGCCACAATCCCCAACGATTCCCGAACAGACGCATCAATATCCGAAGCACTGTCAGTAAGAATTACGATTGGCATTCACGAGAGCCCCTCTCCCAATTACTCCACAGAAAAGATAAACGGATACAATGGTTGTCCGCCATCCTGAATTTCCACTTCGACATCCGGATAGGCATCTGCCAATGCTGCCTCTAACGCTTCTGCCATTTCTTGCGTCGCTCCTTCTCCCAGGAACATCGTGACGATTTCTGCATCCTCGTCCACTAGATCCAGCAGGAGAGTCTGTGCGCTTTGCAACAAATCCGGTCCAGCCGTGACGATTTCTTTTTCTGCAATTCCGATATAGTCGCCTTCTTTGATCTCGACATCGCCCATGCGCGTATCCCGGACGGCATGCGTGACCATTCCCGTTTTCACAGAAGCAATGGCTTTGTTCATGGCAACCGTATTCGCTTCAATGCCTGCATCCCTGTTGAAGGCGACCAGTGCAGCCATGCCTTGAGGGATGCTCTTGCTCGGAACCACGGATACCGGAGTCTCGGAAAGCTCCGCCGCTTGCTGAGCCGCCATGACGATATTGCTGTTGTTTGGCAGGATAATGATTTCATTGGCGTGCAGACCCGAAATAGCGTTCATGAAATCCTCCGTGCTCGGATTCATCGTCTGTCCGCCTTCCACGACAACATGTACACCCATGCTGCGCAAAATCTTGGCGATCCCCTCACCTGCTGCAACTGCGATCAGGCCATAGGAAAGGGCTTCCAATTCTCGCGTGGCAACGGCTGCTGCCGGAGCCTTGCTCTCTTCTGCTTTGAGGATGTTGGCATGCTGCTCACGCATGTTCTCAATTTTTAGTCGATGCAGACTTCCAAATTGCTGCGCGTATTGCAGGACACTGCCCGGATGCTCTGCGTGTATGTGCACCTTGACGACCTCATCGTCGGACACAACCAGGAGGGAATCCCCCATCTTGTCCAGTTGACTGCGGAACAGGCCTTCCGAGAACGGTTTTTTATCTGGCTCGGTACTGTTTGCGATATGCACCATAAACTCCGTGCAGTAGCCGTAAACGATGTCTTCCGTTTTCATATGAATCTGCGCGTGCTGTGCGTCTACCAGCTTGTTCAGCTCAGCGTCGCTCATGACAGGCTGAGATCTTTTCTGTACATCCTCGGCGGCTTCCCCGCGCAGCACACGCAAAAATCCTTCGTAAATAAACAACAGGCCTTGTCCACCTGAATCGACGACGCCAACCTCTTTTAGCACAGGCAGCATCTCAGGTGTGCGCAGCAGTGTTGTCTGCGCCTGCTCATACGTTTTTTCCATGACCACGACCAGATCGTCAGACGTGCGTGCTGCACGTACAGCCATTTCTGCTGCCTCGCGAGCAACGGTAAGAATGGTCCCCTCGACCGGTTTCATGACTGCTTGATAGGCTGAGTCCACTCCGGATTTAAGTGCCTCCGCAAATTGGCGAGTGTTCACGACCTCTTTCCCGTTCACAGCTTTGCTAAAGCCACGGAACAATTGGGATAAAATGACTCCAGAGTTGCCACGGGCTCCCATCAACAAGCCTTTGGCAAGTGCAGAAGCCGCTTCTGTGATGAGAGGAGATTCCTTGCGGGACAATTCCTCCACACCTGAGGTAAGCGTCAAATTCATATTCGTCCCAGTATCTCCATCCGGTACGGGAAAGACGTTCAATCCATCCACCACTTTGACGTTTTCAGACAAAAGGTTTGCCCCCAGGTAAACCATCCGGCTAAAAAGGACGCCATCAAGACGCGTATGTACCAACTGTTGTTCCTCCTTAATTATGTATCCCTGTCAGTGCGTACACCCTGAACGAAAATATTTACCGCAGTGACATCGATTCCAACTGTTTGCTCCAAGGTATAGCGAACGCGGCGCTGTACATTGCCGGCCACCTCGGAAATTTTAACGCCATAGCTGACGATGATATGCATGTCTAAAGTTACTTCGCTGTTCTGGTTGTGAACGACAACCCCTTTGCTCAGGTTATCTCGTCCCAGAAGCTCGGCAATACCGTCCTTCAGCGCTTTTCGTGGCGACATCCCCACGAGCCCGAAAACTTCCATAGCGGCGCCTCCAGCAATCCGAGCGATCACTTCTTCCGTAACATCTATTTTTCCCATAGATGTGCTCATTTCCACTGTCATGCAAGGACTCCTCCTCTTTTCAACAGCTTGATCGCTTTGGTAAGCGTAAACATGCTTCATATAATTTTACACTAACATATTGAAGAAATGAAGCGTTTTGTCGAATCGAGAGGGAAACAAGGAAGACAGGGCTTTTCCTCATGTCAAGTATTGCAATTGACAGGGCTCGTGTGCTACTATAGTTGAGTATTTGTGTTCCCTTTCGAGGGAATTCCGTTTAGATGCAACAAGGAGGTGGATCGTAATGGCACGTCGTTGCTTTGTAACAGGTAAATCTGCTAAAGCAGGAAACGCTCGCTCCCACTCCATGCGCGCAACTCGCCGCACTTGGGGTGTTAACGTACAAAAAGTGCGCATTCTGGTAAATGGTAAACCAAAGCGCGTTTATGTAAGTACTCGAGCACTGAAATCCGGACTCGTAACTCGCGTGTAGTCTTTCTACTACGCGAAAAAAAGCACCCTCGAGGTGCTTTTTTGCATTTCAGGCGTTTACTTATTCCCACGGGAGGCCGTGGTCCCACGGGAAGCCATGGTCCCTCGGATGGCCGAGGTCCCTCAGGAGGCCGAGGCCACGCCGTCATTTTTTCTTGTTGAATGCCTCTATGATGCCGCGAACCATGCCACCCAGGAACTTCGGCAACTTGATGGTGTAAAACCGCATGCTACCCCTCCTCACCGAAATTACTTCACGTGATACAAATACCAGCCCGCCCCCACGAGAGCCAACGACAACAGGCTATACCAAACCCACGGAGGTGCGATGTACAGGAAAATGGTGATACCCCCGACAGCCAACGCTACCCCGAGAACACGTCGCAAGGCGCCCCCCTGTCGCAGGCGATAGGAGCGCAATCCCATTTATACTGCACCTCCTTCAGGTGTTCTCCCAAACGTGCATATTACATCATATTCTGCTGTCGGATAAACATGTATCCTGCCTTCTGAAAAAAGTAGAAGAGTACCGTTGACTGCTCGCAAACCCATTGCAACGCGATAATCATGAGAATAATGTCGGAAATACACAGGCTGCCTGAATACATTATGCATCAGCCAAGGGCAATATGCGTGTCCCTCTGCCTTCTCCCAGCGAAAACACATATATGGGCAGCAAAAGCCCGATATATTAGAAAACTTGGCTCCGCCAAGCTTTGCGGTGGAGCCTTAGTTGCACTTATACTGGCTAAGAATCTTATAAATTCTTACTGTAATCGAGTAGGAGGGAGCGACTAACTCCCGTCCTCTCACACCACCGTACGTACCGTTCGGTATACGGCGGTTCATCAAGCTTGACGAATGACAGAATATCGTTGTAATAAGCTTTTCAGCCCTTGTTGTTGCCAATATGCAACTCCGAGGGCTTTGTGCATTTGAGGAGTCTTTGTGGTACGCCATGCACCCTTTCTGGTGTTTGCAATTTCTATTGCTTGGACGTGCGATAAACCCAGAGAGCGAAGTTCTCGATATCGGGTTCGTACTCGCTTCCACTGAGACCACAAGCAAAGTCGAAGTCTACGTCGTATCCATTCGTCGATAGATTGAAGGATTTTCTTTGCATCCGCAAGGGCAAAATATCCGATCCAACCCATGAGGTACTGGTTTAGCTTCCGAATCCTTTCATCCATAGAGATGCTCCATACCGGATTAGTGATGAAGCGGATTTTCTCTTTCAACTTCAGAAGTGATTTTGGATGAAGCCGAATCCTTGCTTGTTTTGCATTAGTGAAACCGAAACCGAGGAACTTACGCTTCCAAGGTCGATCCACTGCGCTCTTCTGCTCATTTACTTTAAGCTTAAGTACCTTCTCCAAGTAGCTTTGGATACTTTCTTTTACCCGTTCTCCCGCCCGCTTTGTTCTCACGTAGATATTGCTATCGTCTGCGTATCGACAAAAGCGATGTCCCCTCTTTTCCAGTTCTTTATCCAAATCGTCGAGCAAGATGTTCGCCAATAACGGACTAAGTGGACCACCTTGTGGTGTGCCCTCTACTGCCGAAAGGCAGATGCCATTGACCATGATGCCTGCTTGTAGATATGCGCGAACAAGTTTCAACAAAGCTTTATCTTTTACTTTTCGAGCAACCCGACTCATTAAAATATCGTGATTAACCCGGTCGAAGAATTTCTCTAAGTCCATATCCACGACAAAGCGATATCCTTCGGAAATATAAAATTGTGCTTGTCTCATGGCGTCATGCGCACCACGGTTCGGTCGGAATCCGAAACTGGATTCTGAGAAGTGGGGGTCAAATATAGGAGTAAGAACTTGGAGGATGGCTTGTTGAATAAAGCGATCTATCACGGTAGGAATACCTAATAACCTTACTCCTCCGTCAGATTTCGGGATTTCGACTCTGCGGACAGGGGAAGGTTTGTAGGTCCCTTTCATAATCTGCTTTTTAGTGGTCAACCAGTGTTCACGGATATAATCGCGCAGTTGTTCGGTTGAAACACCGTCGATTCCCGCCGATCCTTTGTTTCTTTCCACTCTTTCGAGTGCCACTAATAGATTTTCTCGTGACAGGACTTTCTCCAACAGCTCCATGACGATACCCTTCCTCCGCACGCATCCTTCTAGTCTTGCCGGACAATACTCAGCCCTCTCTTGTACCCTCAGGGCTTCACCCATTTTCTCCAAGAGTAGTTCCTTACAGAATTCTGCTTCACAGTATTATCACGAAAGTGATTAGCGGATGTGTTGACTTAATGTTCAGCCCTTCCCCGTTCAAGCGTCCTTTACTTGGGTACTATGGCTTCTGCTGACTTCTGCATGTTCAGCGTCTCCTTACGAAGACGGTTACCAACATTTGAAGGCACTTCATGCAGACCTCCCCAGGTAAGAGCGATAACTTTCATCCCATGTACCTGCCCAAGTTTACTGCTGTATTCCTTGGCTGTATGGGGCTTCGTCTTGTTTGGCAGACTCACCCGAATACAACAGCCTCAAATTGGGTTCGTGTACCTCAGGTCGGGACTTTGCCGCCGGCTTCCTTCAGATTCCACCTCGCGGTGGACACCCTTGCCTTGGGCTAACGGTTGGTACAGCCAACCCCCGTTCGGGACTTACACCCTAGAGCTATCGCCCATGCTGGGCGCACCAAAAAAGAGTCACAACCAACGAGGGCTGTGACTCTGCCTAGATATTAACGTACTTTCTCCAAAAACTGCTGGGCGCGCTCGCTCTTCGGACGCGCAAAAAACTCTGTAGGCGCCGTTTCTTCGATCAATTGTCCATGGTCGATAAACAGGATCCGATCCGACACCTCTTCAGCAAATCTCATTTCGTGTGTCACGATGGCCATCGTCATGCCGGTATGGGCCAGGCCCTTCATAACCTCTAGCACTTCTTTTACCATCTCGGGGTCCAAGGCAGAGGTCGGTTCGTCGAAAAGCATAATCTCCGGCTCCATCACGAGAGAACGCGCGATCGCGACACGTTGTTTTTGACCGCCAGACAGACGGGACGGATACACGTCAGCCTTGTCCGACAGACCAACGCGCTTCAAGAGCTCTCTAGCCTTTCCTTCTGCTTCTGCTTTGGACATGCCTTTGACCTTGAGGGGAGCATATGTGAGGTTGCCCAGCACGGTCATGTGAGGGAACAGGTGAAAATGCTGAAAAACCATTCCGATCTTTTGACGGACCTTCAGAACGTCTGCCTTTGGAGCAGTAATGTCCTGTCCATCAATAACGATCTTTCCTGTCGTCGGTATCTCGAGCAAATTCATGCAGCGCAGGAGAGTCGATTTCCCAGACCCCGAAGGCCCGATGATCGCCACGACCTCTCCCTTTTTTATCTCCGTCGAAATCCCCTTCAAGACTTCAAGCTGCCCAAATGACTTGGTGATGTTGTCAATTTTAATCACTGCGTCTCATCCTCCTCTCCAGCACGCGCGCAAACCAGGTCAAGATCATGACCATGACATAGTAGAGGACCCCGGCGATGATGTACGGCTCAAAGTACCGGAAGATGGTTCCCTTCACGACGTTTGCGTTTTGCAGGATGTCTGCAAGTCCGATCGTGGAGACGAGTGCTGATTCTTTCAAAAGGGCGATCGTTTCATTTACCAGCGCTGGCAGGATGTTTTTAATCCCCTGCGGTAAAATGATGTCCATCATCATGCGGCGATACGGAACGCCGAGCGACTTGGCAGCTTCCCACTGGCCTTTGTCCACGGCGAGAATCCCACCGCGGATCGTCTCGGATATGTAAGCACCCGAATTCAGCGTAAACGTCAAGACAGCCGCTTCCAGCTGAGAGATGTTATACCCCGTGAGCTGAGGCGTAGCAAAGTAGACAAACGTCAGCTGCAGGATCAGAGGTGTTCCCCGAAAGATGGACGTATAGGCAACTGCCAGCCAATTCAGCGGACCGAATTTGGAAATTTTGATAAGTGCCAGGATCGAGCCCCAAATGAAGCCGAGGACGACTGAAATGAGTGTGACGAGTAATGTGACCTTTATCCCTTGTAAAATAAAAGGGATATAGGGCACAATCTGTGGAAAATCCAAATTCATGCCCTTTCCCACTCCTTGCTATCTTCATGATATGAATCGAAGGGGACAACCGCCCCGCTTTGCATTATTGACCGAACCACTTTTTGATCAGCTTGTCCATCTCGCCGTTTTCCTGCATTTTTTTGATGACCTGATTAAATTCATCCACATGCTTGGAGCCTTTCGGGAAAGCAATCGCTGAACCATTTACCTCTTCTGTCTCAATCGTGGTGTACTGCAGGCCTGGGTTGCTTTCCACAAAGCCCTTCGCCACGGTATCTTCCAGGATCGCTGCATCCACACGGCCGGTTTTTACTTCCTCGATGATTTCACCCGTTTTGTTCAAAGAAGTGATTTGCAGTCCAGTTGCCGTTTTCGCCAGCTCTTTTGCTGCAGATTCTTGAATGGAGCCAAGCTGTACCGCTACTTTTTTCCCTGCCAGCTGGTCAGGTTTTGTCACATTGCTCTCTTTCTTTGAGACAATTGTGTTTTTCGCGTCGTAGTAAATTTCCGAGAAGTCGACGTTCTTCTGGCGTTCAGGGGTTGGTGTCATCCCTGCCATAACAAAATCGGCACGGTTGGTTTGCAGCGCAGGAACCAAACCGTCGAAGTTCATGTCATTTACTTGCACTTCGTAACCCAGCTGTTCCCCAATGTATTTGGCGATATCCACATCGAAGCCCACGATCTCGTCTTTGCCGCTGGTCAGGTCGTGGAATTCATAGGGCTTGTAGTCTGCTGATGTAGCCATCGTCAGAGTCTTTTTCTCTCCGCTTGGCTGTCCAGCTTGCTCTTGTCCATTCTGCGGCTGTGCCGGCGGCTGGCTTGTGCCTGTCCCGCAGCCTGCCATAACAGCCGCTGCCAATAGTGATGTAAGAGCGATTGAAAACATCTGTTTTTTCATGATGGTATACCCCCATTAGGATTGTGTATGAAATCAAGTTGGAAATATAGCTGTCAGGTTCAGGGAAGCGATATGAATTGACGGCTTATATTTATACAGGATAATGACTATTTTAATCATTAGATGAACAAATTCAATGTTTTTTTAGCCATAATTTAAATAGCCAATTTACAGAATACTATTCACAATTTATAGAGAGGCTTTTGGACAGGTGCGTTTGTAGTATGTCCCTTTTTTTGCGACCAAGCCCCGTTTGTTCTTTTCACTGGCGAAAATGCGGCCAAAGACTTATAGTGCTAATGAAATCACCTGTAAGGAGGATAACGAATGACCAGCAAATGGACAGACCATTTTCAGCAGCAGCTCCCCGAAATTCTCGAGGAATTGCGTACGTACGTAGAAATAGAAACACCCACTCACAACAAACAAGCTGTGGATCAATTAGGGCATTTGATCGCAGATCGCTTCCGTGCGCTCGGCTGCAAAATAGACACGCTCTACCAGCCTACATACGGTGATCAGCTCCGCATCGAATACGGAGACGGCCCCGAGCAGATCATGGTCCTCGGTCATTTTGACACGGTGAAAGAGTTGGGGACGCTTGTGCAAGAGCCCTGGAAAATCGAGGATGGTCGGGTATATGGTCCTGGAACCTACGACATGAAAGCAGGGATCATCTTCAGCTATTTTGCCTTGAAAACAATCATCGAGCAGCAGATTCCCCTTCAAAGCAAGCTCGTTTTTTTCTGGAATACTGATGAGGAAATCGGCAGCGTCTCTTCTGAAAAATGGATACGCGAGGAAGCGAAACGAAGCAAATTCGCTCTCGTTATTGAGCCAGCGGCAGGAGATGGCTCTCTTAAAACCAGCCGAAAGGGCGGCGGAGACTTCATCCTCAAGGTCAAGGGGCGAGCCGCACACGCAGGAAATGATCACGCCCTAGGCGTAAATGCCATCGAGGAGCTCGCCCACCATGTCATCGCCATTCAAGGCTTCACCGACTACGACGCGGGCACTACCCTGTCTGTGGGAACAATCCGCGGCGGTACCGTCTCCAACGTCGTTCCCGATTACGCTGAGGCCGATATCGACGTGCGTATCAGCGCCAGCAGTGAAGCTGACCGTATTACCACCCTCATGCATCAGCTCAAGCCCGTTCTGCCAGGTGCGCAGCTTATTGTGGAGGGCGGCATAACCAAACCTCCTATGGAAAGAACCGCAGCCACTGAGCAGCTGTTTTTGCACGCACAGGAGCAAGCCCTCCTGGAAGGCTTCACACTTACAGAGCGCGGGGTAGGTGGTACGAGCGATGGCAACTTTACTGCTGATGAAGGCACGCCTACGCTCGACGGCTTGGGTCCAGTAGGCGATGGCGCACATGCCTCCCATGAACACGTAGTCATCGAGGCTATTCCGGGCCGGATCGCTGTCCTGCTTCGGCTGTTTACCAGCCTGTAAAGAAAGCTGTCTGTCCCTTTGCCTGATTCAATGGCAGAGTTTTTCTTTCGCTCTACTTTCGGCTGCCAGCTCATATACATTCCTATTGAAAGGAAAGGAGCTGGGATCGTGGAAAACGAAAAGTCTTTGCAGAGCCACGCGGTTGGATTTTGGCGGCGGTTTGGAGCAAGCTTGCTCGATGGCCTGATCATCGGGGTACCACTGGCACTTCTCTCTTATTTGATCACGGGTGAGACAAAAGGCAATCTGTTCACGAATCTGGTGTCCATTCTCTACAGTCTCTTGCTGCCGGTTTTCTGGTACGGCTAT
The DNA here is from genome assembly GCF_046622605.1 of Brevibacillus centrosporus. Lineage (NCBI taxonomy): Bacteria > Bacillati > Bacillota > Bacilli > Caryophanales > Paenibacillaceae > Brevibacillus > Brevibacillus centrosporus. The sequence continues at coordinate 3,721,674 of NZ_CP176856.1, forward strand.
ACGGTCGGAAAAAGAATCGTGGGCATTCGCATCGTAAAAATGGATGGGAGTCCTGTTGGCATAGGAACGATGCTCCTGCGCATCGTAGTAGGCTGCTGGCTGATCTATACCGTAACACTGGGCATAGGTGCGATCATCAGCGCGATCATGGTCGGTGTCCGTGAAGACAAACGTGCTATTCACGATTTGATTGCGGGAACGTATGTGACTTCCGATCGCCCTGAATAAAACGAAAAAGCCATCCCTTCCACGTGAAAGAGATGGCTTTTTGCCGTTTGTACGTACGCTTTTATCCGCGAATCGCTGCGATAGCTTGCGCACGGTCTTTTTGATTGAATACGGCGCTTCCGGCAACGAGTACGGTCGCCCCTGCCGCTTCGCATAAACGGGCTGTCTCGGTATTCACGCCACCGTCGATCTCGATCTCAACGTGACCAAGGCCGCGCTCATCCAGCATTTGACGCAGCTGTTTGATCTTCGGAACCACATTGTGAATGAATTTTTGCCCGCCAAAGCCTGGGTTGACAGTCATGAAGAGCACCATGTCCAGATCCGTAAGCACGTGCTCGATCGTAGACACTGGCGTTGCGGGATTCAGTACGACGCCTGCTTTCACCCCTTGCTCTTTGATTAGTGCGAGCGTACGGTGCAAATGGCGGCTTGCTTCCTGATGAACGGTAATCCAGTCTGCACCGCTCTTGGCGAACTGAGGAATGTAGCGATCTGGTTCCTCGATCATGAGATGCACATCGAGCGGAAGCTTTGTCACTGGGCGGATGGCATCCACGATCAAAGGTCCAATCGTGATATTCGGAACAAAATGTCCATCCATGACATCTACGTGAATCCAGTCTGCGCCTCCCCGTTCGACGTCCTGAATTTCCTCACCCAATCTGGCAAAGTCCGCAGACAGGATAGAAGGTGCTATTTTTACCATGGTTTATTCCTCCGTTGATATTCTTTCAGCTCTTCGCGGAATTGCAGGTAATTCTCGTAGCGCTCTTTGCTCAGTTCCCCTGAGGCTACACCTTCCTGGACGGCGCAGGATGGCTCTGTCACATGCAGGCAGCCCCGAAACTTGCAATCGGGTGAACGCTCTGCAAAATCCCGGAATGCCTCTGCCAAGTCGAGCTCGTCCAAATCCATAAATTCCAAGGAACTGAAGCCCGGCGTATCTGCGACATAGCCGCCTCCCTCGAGAGGAATCAGCTCGACATGACGGGTCGTGTGCTTCCCGCGCCCCAGCTTTTCACTCACATCTCCCGTTTGCAGGCTTACCCCCGGGAACAACGCGTTGATCAGCGACGATTTTCCTACGCCTGACTGACCAGCAAAAACGGAAATCCGATCATGCAGGACTTCTCGCACTTCCTGCAATCCACGTGTCTCCTGTTTTGTCGAGGTTGGAATGACCGTATAGCCGATCGCCTCGTATTTCTCGGTGATGGCTCTTACCTCTTCTTCCGGCACTTGATCTGCCTTTGACAGGATAATGATGGAATCAATGCCAGCATGCTCGGTATGGACCAGAAACTTGTCCAGTAATAACGCGCTGAAGGCAGGTTTGAACATGGAAAAGACCAGCACGGCCTGATCCACATTGGAAATGGGCGGTCGAACCAGTTCACTGGTCCGCTCACCCACCTCCATCACATACCCTTCTTCTTCATTGATTGCATCGTAGACTACCCAGTCGCCCACGAGCGGATTTACCTTTGCACCCTTTTTCTTGAATAGCCCACGTGCTCGACAACTAAAAACACGGTCCCCATCGGCAACGTAGTAAAATCCGCTCAAAGCTTTTACAATGCGTCCTTCTGGCATTCATGTCCCTCCACATGCTTATGGCAAGCTGCTGTACGAAATGGGTATGGTCTGGTATTCCACATACTCATTTTTCGTCGGATCTTTTTTGAACACTTTAATCACGGCATCTTTTTGTGGAGACAGAACGACTGGAACATCGTACTCCCTGCTCTCCGTGATCGTCTCCTTGTACACTTGCTGCCCATCACCGCGGGAGTCACTCACTTCGATCTTGATCTCCGCAGTTTCGCCCGGTACGACTTCCACATACACAGGTGCGTTTGCCAGTTTGGCGTCCGCCGGGTACTGACCGTTGCTTACCGTGAGCGGTACCTTAACTCCTTTTTGCACCTGCATCCCTGCATCATACGGGTGAGTGGAGAGGACGACGCCTGCCTTGTCTGTCGTATACGACGGCTCTTCCTTCGTTTCACCGACTTCGAGTCCGAGCTTGAACAGCTCTACCTGAGCCTGCTCCACCGATTTTCCGACGACATTTGGCATTTTCACAAACGATTTGCCCTTGCTGACAGTGACGCGGACCGTGTCCTTCGTCGGGTAAACCGACGCGTTTGCATCCGGCGACTGACCGATCACAATGCCTGCTTCTGCGTTGTCATCCTCGACTTCCTCAAACGTGATGGCATTTGTCTTGAAGCCCAGCTGCTTTAGCATATCCTCAGCAACCGATCGGGATAAGGAAACGAGATTTGGCATAGGAACAGCCTGCTGTCCTTTGCTCACATAGAGCGTGACAATTGCTTTTTCTTTTAACCGCATGGGCGGAGCCGGGTCCTGTCTGATGACCAAGCCCTTCTCTATCGTATCGTTTGCTTCCTCCACGACTTTCGCCACGAGATTGGCTTCCTCAATCTTCTTCTGCGCCAAAGTTACCTCGATCCCTTCTACATAAGGAACCGGTGCCTCAGGTACGGAAGGGAACACATTGAGCAGGAAGTTGAATCCGAAGAAGCCTAGCACGAGAAACAAACCGATTCCCGCTACCCAAAGCAAGGTTTTGACCCACCATTTTTTCTGCGGCTTCTGTTCCTCGTCGTCCTCGAGCTGCTGCTCGTACCGACCGCTTCTTTGGCCAACACCTGTCCGGCCGTTTGCGTGCTGATCGAGCATGTCCTGTGTAATGATCGGAACCACCCGTGTCATTTCCTCGTCAATCGGGAACGTCAGCTTTTCCTCGTTTAAGCGCTCGGGAAACAGGCAGGTCTCCAAATCTTCTAGCATTTCACGCGCAGACGAATAGCGCAGAAACGGATCCTTCACCAAAGCCTTGAGAATGACGTTCTCGACGCTTTGCGGAATCGCCGGATTTACTTGCCGCGGCTCTGGCAACGGCTCCTGCAAATGCTTTAGCGCCACAGAAATCGGCGAGTCTCCGGAAAACGGCAGTTCTCCTGTCACCATTTCGTAGAGCACAATTCCCAATGAATAAATATCCGATTTTTCCCCAGTGATACCGCCTCTCGCTTGTTCAGGCGAGAAATAGTGGACGGAGCCCAGCATCGCATTCGTATGGGTAATGGTTGTTGAGGTAACTGCACGGGCAATCCCGAAGTCCGTCACCTTTACTCGCCCATTTTTGCCGATCATGATGTTGTGCGGCTTAATATCTCTGTGAATGATCTGATTTTGATGGGCATGATCGAGTGCGTCACAAATTTGTTCCGCGATTCTCACAGCTTCTTCCACAGGAAGAGCGCCTCGCTGAATGATAACTTCCTTCAGCGTATAGCCTTCTATGTATTCCATCACCATGTAATGGGTGTCGCCGTCCTGCCCAACATCGTAAACCCCGACCACATTGGGGTGAGACAGGCTTGCAACTGCCTGCGCTTCCCGTCTGAACCGGTTCACGAAGTCTTCGTCTCCCCCGAACTGTGAACGCAATACCTTCACCGCAACGGGACGATTTAAAATCAAATCCTTGGCCTTGTAAACGATCGCCATTCCTCCGCCGCCTACGCGGGCTTCTAGCTGGTACCGCCCTCCAAGCCGTTGACCATCCATCTCTCTCACCCCTCTTTCTCACTGGCTACGGGCATGTTGCGCACGGCAACGAGCGTGATATTGTCCTGCCCACCAGCGGCCAGTGCTTCCTGCACCAGGCCGTCTACCTTCTCCTGCAGAGAAGTCTCTTTCTGTAGCCATTCTTCCATCATAGAAGCTGGCACTTTATCGCTTAATCCGTCCGAGCAAATCAAGACGACATCCCCAGGTGCCCATTCAAACTCGTCCAGGTCGATCAGGACATCCGGCTCCGTCCCCAACGATCGCATGATGACATTCCGATGCGGATGGACAGCCGCTTCTTCGGCGGTAATCTGCCCATTTTTCACCAGCTCATTGACCAGCGAATGATCTTCTGTCTTCATCACCAAACCGTCGGACCCGTATTTGTAAAGGCGGCTGTCTCCGATATGCGCCGTCATGACCGTGCTTGCCCCAAACAAAGCCGCGATCGTAGTTGTCCCCATCCCATTGCATTCCGGGTGTTCCTGCGCGTATTCGTACACTTCCTTGTTCGCGAGCAGCACAGCGTTCATCAGGTGCTCACGAGCATCCTCTCCCACTACATCAGCAGCAAGGTGACGCAGTTCTTTTACTATTCGCTCAACAGCAAGGCGGCTGGCAATCTCGCCCGCCTCATGTCCGCCCATACCATCGGCCAGAACAGCGAGGGCGCGTCCGTTCACATCTGCCTCCGTGGCAAAGTAGTCCTCATTCACGGAACGGACGTGGCCCACATGGGATTTCATTGCAATTTCCATGGTATCACCCCACGGTTTCTTTAGCGTGTTGTGCCCTCAGCTGACCGCAAGCAGCAGCGATGTCACTGCCGTGCTCCCTTCTGATGGTCACATTGATTCCTTTGTCCTCTAAAATGCGTTTGAATTGGAAAATCTCGTTACGCGGTGTGCGTACATAATCCCGCTCCGGTACGTAGTTAACCGGAATCAAGTTGACGTGGCACAGCATATCGCCAATCAGCTCTGCCAGCTCTTCCGCGTGCTGCGGCTGATCGTTTTTCCCGCCGAACAAACCGTATTCAAAGCTGATGCGGCGGCCTGTCTTGTTGATATAGTGACGGCAAGCTTCCATCAGCTGTGCAAGAGGGAACCCGCGGTTAATCGGCATCAGCTGGCTTCTCAGCTCGGTATTCGGAGCATGCAGGGAAATGGCCAGGTTGACTTGTCCGCCTCTTTCCGCAAACTCGTAAATCTTCGGCACGATCCCACTGGTGGAGACTGTGATGTGACGAGCGCCGATATTCAGTCCGCGGTTATCGTTTATCACGGTCAAAAAGCCCATCAGGCTCTCGAAGTTCTCAAACGGTTCCCCGATTCCCATCACGACGACATGGCTGACACGTTCGCCATCCGCATCGAGCTTGCGCTGGGCCATCAATACTTGAGATACGATTTCGCCCGCATCGAGGTTACGCTTCAGCCCGCCGAGCGTAGAGGCACAAAATGTGCATCCGATTCGGCAGCCTACCTGTGTCGTCACGCAGATGCTGTTTCCGTAGTTATGACGCATGATAACGGTCTCGATCGCGTGTCCATCCACTAACTGGAACAGAAACTTGATGGTTCCGTCCTGCGATTCCTGATGCGTGATTTCTTTTAGAGGATCCATCCGAAACGTATCAGCCAGCTTTTGGCGCAAGTCCTTGGACAGATTGCTCATCTCTTCAAAAGAGGTCACGCGTTTCACGTACAGCCAGTCAAAAATTTGCTGTGCACGAAACGCTTTATCTCCAGCGTCTACCAGCCACTGCTTCATCTCGTCTTGAGTCAGGCTGTAAATAAGTGGCTTGGCGCTAGTAAATGTGGTAATCGGCATTGCTGTTTTCACATCCTCAAATTCATTGCTAAGCAATTTCAGTCATTTTATCATTGTACCTCGCATTGGTCCGCGCTTCAAACGGTTTTGGCATCCAGTTTAGAAATGCGTCACTTTTCCTAGTGTAAACCAATCCGCACCGCTGCAAACAAAGGGAAAGGAGTGGCACCATCTCAAAAGGCGCGCCACTCCACTTTTTTCTAATCTTTTCGTCGCAAACGGGCGATAAAGAACCCATCACTATCAAAATGATGCGGCAAAATTTGTACGAAAGCACCGGATTCGTCCATCTTGTCACGGACCACGGCAGGTAAATCGTCCCGCAAAGTCTCGTCCAAAACAAACTCCGGATGCTTGTCTACAAAACGGCGGACAATATCCTGATTTTCCATCGGCTCCATCGTACACGTGCTGTACACCAACGTACCTCCGGGAGCTACCATCGTAGACAGACCCGCGAGCAGCTGATACTGCAATTGCGCGATAGAGCGCACATCTTCCTTCGACTTGTTCCATTTCAGATCAGGTTTGCGTCGTATTACCCCAAAGCCAGTGCACGGGGCATCGAGCAGGACTCTGTCGAACAAGCCCAGACCTTTTTCCGGAAGATCGAGCGCATCGCTGACCATCGACTCCATGATGGAAATGCCCAGACGCTTCGCGGTCCCCGCGATCAGCTCGCGCTTGTGTGGATGCACGTCGTTGGCGATAATCTCACCGCGATTGTCCATTTTTTCCGCTAGATGAGAGGTCTTGCCGCCAGGAGCTGCGCAGGCATCGAGCACACGCATGCCCGGCTGCGGCGCTACCGCGGATGCTACCAGCATGGAGCTTTCATCCTGCAGCGTGTAGTAGCCTTCTTTAAACCAGCGAGTACCTGCAGCGTGCCCACCGTCCAGGATAATCCCCTGATCGCTCAAGACCGAAGCCACTGCCTCACTGCCATCTTCTCTCAGCTTGGCCAGCAGCTCGTCTCGAGATGTTTTCAACGGATTCACTCGGATGGACGTATGGGGAGCCCGATTGTTTGCGTCACAGATCGCCTTCGTATTTTCCTCTCCGTAGAGCTTGATCCACTCGCGAATCAACCACTCCGGGTGAGAATGCGTAACCGCGATTTGCTTCACGGCATCGCCTTTTGGCAGTCGGTCCCATACGTCTGGCTGACGCAAAACGTTTCGCAGCACGCCGTTGACCATCGAGGCAATCCCCTGATGTCCGCGACGTTTCGCAATCTCTACGGCTTCATGCACCGCAGCACGGTCGGGAATCCGGTCAAGAAAGCGAATCTGATACAGGCTGAGCAGCATCAGATTGCGTACCCAGGTCTGTACCTTTTTCCCCCCTACAAAATGGGACAGTACAAATTCCAGCGTAAGCTTGCGCTGAATGGTTCCATATACGAGCTCCGTCACCAGCCCCGCATCTGCCGAGCTGATTTCCGAGCGATCCAGGACATTGCGAAGTTCCAGATTGCTGTAAGACTTGTGTTCGTCGACCCGATTCAATACATCGAGGGCGATGTCACGAGCACCTTTTTTTGCCACGGGCTATTCTCCTACCTTTGTGCCGATTTCAATGCTGTTGCCCGCTCCACGCAAAAAGTCGAGGGCACTCATGCGTTTTTTCCCCTCTGGCTGCAGCTCGGTGATTTTTACAGTGCCGCTTCCGCAAGCGACGACCAGACCATCCTCTTCGCGGGCGATGATGGTGCCCGCTTCCTGACCCTTGCTGTCCGCGGAATGCTTTTCAACCCACCAGATTTTCCACACCTTGCCTCCATGTGTCGTGAAAGCGACAGGCCACGGATTCAGACCGCGCACCTGGTTGTAGATCTGTTCGGAGGTGCGGGACCAGTCAATCCGTTCATCGGTGCGTTTTATATTCGGAGCAAACGTAGCAGCCTCGTGATCCTGAGCTTCTGCTTGCAGCTCCCCTGCCAACAGGCGAGGCACGGTTTCGATCAACAGCGAGGAGCCTGCTGCCGCCAGCTTGTCGTGCAAGGTTCCGACGGTATCACGCTCTTCGATTGGAACCACCACTTTGGAGAGCATGTCCCCTGCATCGAGGGCCTCCACCATATACATAATAGTGACTCCAGACTCTTTTTCCCCTTCTACGATGCATTTATGAATAGGAGCACCGCCGCGGTATTTGGGAAGTAAGGAAGCATGGACATTGATACACCCAAAGCGTGGTACGTCAAGCAGTCGCTTCGGCAAGATTTGCCCATAGGCCGCCGTTACAATCAGATCAGGGGCAAGGGCAATCACTTCATCTAGCGCTGCTTCCGCTTTGATTTTTTCCGGCTGCAGGACCAAAAGACCATGACGTAAAGCCGCCTCCTTGACGGGCGGCGGCGTCATGACCTGCTTGCGTCCTACCGGGCGATCGGGCTGGGTAACCACACCGACCACGTTGTACCCTTCCGTGAGCAGCGCCTCCAAGCTTGCGACTGCAAAGTCAGGCGTACCCATGAATAATACGCGAGCCTCTTTCAAAATGAATTATTCCCCTTCCTCATCCGGGCTGATCTGATACACCTTGTCTGCCACGTCGATGAACAGAACGCCGTTCAAGTGATCGATCTCATGCTGGGAGCAGCGGGACAAAAGGTCGTCCGCTTCCAGCTCGATTGGATTCCCGTTGCGGTCTTGCCCGCGCAGCTTGATCCACATGTGGCGGCGCACATCTCCGCGCAGTCCTGGAATGCTTAGGCAGCCTTCCGGATAGTCGAATTGCTCTCCTTTGAAATCCACGATTTCTGGATTGACGATCTCGATCAGCCCTTCACCGCAATCCATGACAATGACGCGTTTGGAAATACCTACTTGCGGAGCTGCCAGTCCTACCCCGTCAGCGTCGTACATCGTATCAGCCATATCATCCAGCAGCTTGTGCAGGTTGGAATTGAATTTTGTGACCACCATCGCTTTTTCACGAAGGATCGGATCTGGGTGTTTTACAATTGTGCGAATAGCCATTTGGTTGATATCCTCCCTAAAGCAGTACGTACGGATCAACATCGATTGTCATAAGTACCTTCTGCTGTTTGTTCCACTCATCAAACGCAGCTGTCGCCTGTGCGAGCAAGGCAGACAATTGCGGTTCATCACGATATTTTAGCATGATCTGAAAACGAAATCTATCCTTCACTCTCGCAATAGGCGAAGCGACCGGGCCTAATAATATCGTCGTCTCCGCCAGTCGCTGCCGCAAATAATCCGCCATCGTGTGGGCGCTGCGGATCACCACGGGGACATCCTCGTGGCTGAACGTCAGCAGCACCAGTCGAAAATAGGGCGGATAGCCTGTTCGTCTGCGCTGGAGCATCTCATCCTCATAAAAGGACCGGTAATCATGCCGGGTCGCATGCTGAATGCTGTAATGCTCAGGCGTATAGGTCTGAATGACAACGTCGCCGTCCAGCTCATGCCTGCCAGCACGTCCCCCTACTTGCGTCAGCAGCTGGAAGGTCTTCTCGGCAGCGCGGAAATCCGGTATATGCAGCGAAGTGTCTGCGGCGATGATTCCTGCGAGCGTTACCCGAGGAAAATCAAGCCCTTTTGCGATCATTTGCGTCCCGAGGAGAACATCCCCTTGGCCCTTCCGGAACTGGCTCAGCAATTCCTCATGTGCGCCTTTTCGGGAGGTCGTATCCACGTCCATACGAATCACGCGAATGCCCGGGAACAGCTTGGCGAGCTCTGCCTCCACTTTTTGCGTGCCTGTCCCGAAGAAGCGAATATGCTCACTCTGGCATTCCGGACAATGCGCAGGCTGTGCAATCGTATAGCCACAGTAGTGGCAGCGTGCCGTATGATTCGTTTTATGATAGGTCAATGAAATATCGCAATGAATGCAGCGCATCGTATAGCCACAGGAGCGGCACATGACAAACGTGGAAAATCCCCTGCGGTTCAGGAAGATCACCATCTGCTCCTGCTTTTCCAAACGATCCGCAATCATTTCATGCAGCTTGCGGCTAAACATGGAACGGTTCTCTGCCTGCAGCTCTTCACGCATGTCGACTACATGAACAGCCGGCATCGGACGATTCCCTACCCGCTCTGGCATTTCCAGCAGCGTATACCGCCCACGTGTCGCCAGTGCATACGTCTCCAAGGCAGGAGTCGCACTTCCCATCATCAGCACGGCATGGTTGCGCTTCGCTCTCCACAAAGCTACCTCACGCGCGTGATAGCGTGGCGTTTCTTCCTGCTTGTACGAGCTCTCGTGCTCTTCGTCGATGACGATCAGCCCGACATTTTCAAAAGGAGCAAAAATGGCAGATCGCGCTCCGACTACTACCTTTACCTGCTTGCGGATAATTTTTCGCCATTCATCAAACTTCTCGCCCTGCGACAAGCCGCTGTGCAAAACGGCGACATCGGCTCCAAAACGCGCTTTGAACCGCTCTACCATCTGCGGCGTCAACGAGATTTCAGGCACGAGGAAGATCGCTTCCTGCCCTTTTTCCAGCGTCTTTTCGATCGCTTCCAGATAGACCTCGGTCTTTCCGCTTCCCGTCACCCCATGGAGCAAATAGGCCGCGTACTGCTGACTTTGGATGGACGACAGGACCGGAGCCAGCACTTGCTTTTGCAGAGGCGTAAATTCCGGCTTCGCTTTATCCGAAAACTTCCGATTGGCGTAGGGATCGCGATAGACCTCGACCTGTTCCATCACCAACCAGCCTTTCGCCTCCAGGCTTTTAAGCGGAGAGCGTGTGATCCCCCACTCGTCTCGCAGCATTTGCATGGAAAACGACTGGTCAGCATGCTGGGAGAACAGCGTAAGTACGCGGCGCATCTGTTCAGCCCTTGCCGGCAGCGAAGCTATCGCTTCTGCCAGCTGCTCTGGACTTAGCAAGCATCGAACAAAGGACTGGTGCTTGCGCGTGATGCGATCCTTCACCTGATATTCCGTCGCTAAAAGCCCGCTGTGAATCCATCCTGGCACGAGCAAATACTCTTCGGGAAACTGCTTTTCCACCTCTGCCAAAGGAAGCTGCCGCTTGCGAGAAAGCTCCCAAAGCAGTCCTGAGTTTCCGCATGTATCCTCATCGAGATCGTCTGTAGCCGTCAGCCATTTTTCCGATTTGCCTTTCAGAACGGCTGGCAGCATCGCCTGAACAGCCGTAACCCAAGGACACAAATATTGCTTCGACATCCACTCGCTCATATCGAGCAGTTCTTTGGTGAGAGGGGGCGTATCGTCCAGGACTTGCTCCACCTCTTTTAACCGGGTGTGATCCGTAAAGTCAGTACCTTCATCTGTGATGCCGGTCACATATCCTTGCAATTTACGTGGACCAAAAGGAACAACAACGCGGCTGCCTACCCGAATGAGAGGAGCTAGCCACGCAGGAACCCGGTAATCGAATGGCCGGTTTGTCCGATTGACCGGCACGTCCACGATGATTTGGGCAATCATGACAGCTCAGACAGCGGACGTTTTGCGAGCTTCAGCACTACGGCATCGAGCAGCTTGTCCGCCACATCGCGCTTGCTCAGCTTGTCCAGCTCCACAATCTCTCCGGCCCGTGTGAGCAAAGTGACGATATTCGTGTCACTTCCCATGCCCGCTCCTTCAGCCAGCACGTTGTTTGCAACGATCATGTCGAGGTTCTTTTTCTCCAGCTTGTCCTGTGCGTACTTCATCACGTCCTGTGTCTCCGCAGCAAATCCAACGACAAACTGCTTCGTCTTTCTCTCCCCGACCGTCCGTAAAATATCAGGCGCCTTGTCCAGCGCAAGCACCAGCGGACCGTCCCCTTTTTTCATCTTGTGCTCTTGAACCGTTTTAGGCCGGTAGTCAGAAACCGCAGCCGATTTGATCACGATGTCGCTCTCAGGCAAATACTCCATAACTGCATCGAACATTTCCTGTACGGATTCGACCGCGACAAACTGGACGCCTGTCGGTTTTGGCAAAGCGGTAGGTCCACTGACGAGTACGACCCGCGCTCCGCGATCCCGCGCCGCCTCTGCAATGGCATAGCCCATCTTTCCTGAGGCATGGTTGGTAATATAGCGAACGGGGTCAATCTTTTCGCGCGTAGGTCCGGCTGTAACCAGCACGAGCTTGTCCTGCAAATCCTGCGGCCGCGGCTGATTCTGCTCCGCAAAAAAAGCGGCGACTGCCTCCACGATTTCTTCCGGCTCAGCCAAGCGGCCTTTGCCAATCCAGCCACATGCCAGAAGCCCTACCCCCGGCTCCACAAAGCGATAGCCGTACTGCACCAGCTTCTCCATATTGGCTTGCACGGCAGGATGACCGTACATGTTCACGTTCATCGCAGGCGCTACCATGACAGGCGCTTTTGTCGCAAGCAGTGTGGTCGTGAGCATATCATCCGCAATTCCATTCGCGATTTTCCCGATGATATTTGCCGTCGCGGGTGCCACCAGCACCAAATCTGCCTTGTCTGCCAAATCGATATGACTAATCACATGAGGATCCGGCTCGTTAAATGTATCCGTATGAACAGGCTGATGAGATAAAGCTTGAAATGTCACCGGCTGCACGAACTTCTGCGCATTCTCGGTCAAAATGACATGAACAATCGCGCCAGCCTGTGTCAGCTTGCTCGTAAGCGCCGCTGCCTTGTACGCAGCGATTCCGCCTGATACGCCTAATACAATTCGTTTTCCTGCAAGCGTGGGCATCCGTCTCTCTCCTCTCGTCCCTATCCGAAAAAAACAACCTGCATGAGGTTGTTTTTAGTGGGGTCACCTTATTTGCGTCCGTCCAAAAATTCGTGAACCAGCTCGTCGGAAATAAATTCTTCCAAAGCTTGCCCGACAAACTTTTTGGATTTTGGTCTTACTACTTGCAGCTCGCTGTTTTCTCTCAGCTGACGTGCGCGTTTGGACGCTACCGTTACGAGGATGTATTTGCTTTCTGCCTTTGCGGTCAATTCATCAATAGATGGGTACAACATGAATTATTCGACCTCCTTTAACCATTTACGATACTTGTGAACCTGACGCTCTTTTTTCAGATGCTCAGCGGTAATGATCGCTTGGATCCGATCACATGCCGACTCGATCACGTCATTGACCACCACATAATCGTAGTGATCCATCAGCTCGATCTCCGCACGGGCGACTTCCATCCGCTTGCGAATGACCTCTTCTGTCTCGGTGCCACGTCCCACAATGCGGTTCTCCAGTTCATTTAGATCAGGAGGAGCCAGGAACAAAAACGTTCCTTGTGGAAAACGGTCTTTTACCTGCAGAGCGCCCTGCACTTCAATCTCCAGAATAACATCTTTTCCAAGAGAAAGCATTTCATCCACGAACTGACGTGGAGTTCCGTAGAAATTTCCTACGTATTCAGCCCACTCCAGCAGTTCATCCTGTTCAATCATGCGCTGAAACTCTTCCTTGGACTTAAAAAAGTAATTGACTCCATCCACTTCTCCTGGACGCGGAGAACGAGTGGTAGCAGAAACGGAATACACAAGCTCAGGCATACGCTCGCGCAAAGCTTTGCAGACCGTTCCTTTCCCCACTCCCGCAGGTCCAGAAAGAATCAAAAGGAGACCGCGATCAACCATGGTCATGATTTACAACTCCTACTTATTCATCCGATTCGTCATCTTTCGTCGTCAGCCGTTGCGCTACTGTCTCTGGCTGAACGGCTGACAAAATCACGTGATCGCTGTCCGTAATAATCACCGCACGTGTCCGTCTGCCATAAGTCGCGTCTACCAGCATATTGCGGTCACGCGCTTCCTGAATGATCCGTTTGATTGGAGCCGACTCAGGACTTACGATCGAAATAATGCGATTCGCGTTTACAATATTACCAAATCCAATATTGATTAGCTTGATTGCCATGACGGCCCAGCCCATCCTTTCATCCTACTCAACATTCTGAACTTGCTCTCTCATCTTCTCCAGCTCGGTCTTGATCTCGACCGCCAGATGCTGGATTTGCAAATGATTGGCTTTGGAGGCAATCGTATTTGCCTCTCGGTTCATCTCCTGCAGCAGAAAATCCAGCTTGCGCCCAACCGCCTCTTGCTTTTCCAGCTGTTGCTTGAACTGGTGGCAATGACTCTTGAGGCGAGTAATTTCTTCACTGATATCACTTTTCTCCGTGAAGAAAACGACTTCCTGTGCCAAGCGTTGCTGATCCAATTCGAATGGCGCTTGCTCGGCCCACTCGCTCAGGCGCTGGTGCAGGCGATTGTGGTATTCCTGCGTACTGGAAGGAACCAACAGAATGATGTCTTCTAACCACTTGTTGACTGAAAGCAGCCGTTGGGTCAGATCGGCATGGAGCCGTTCCCCCTCGACCATTTTCATGGAAAGCAGATCCCTTGCCGCAGTGTCGACCTCGGAAAGCAGCCAGCTCGTCAATTCGTCGCGCTCTGCTTCCTCAGTTTCTTTGGTATGTATCACGCCGGGAAAAAGCAATAAATCCTTGGCGGTGAGTGGCGTCTCCAGTGAAAAGCGCTGGTCCATCTCGCGCGACAGCTTCAGGAATTGTTCGGCAATGCTCCAATCAATGGCAACCGTAGGCGAGATCGTCGCGCTTCCTTCCAAGGAAATCGTCACGTCCACACGCCCTCGTCGTACATACTGTGCAACGAGCTTGCGGACTTGATCCTCCAGCATGCTCATGTTTTTGGGCAACCGCACCAGTATCTCTTGGAACCGGTGATTGACGGCACGAAGCTCCACCGTCAACCGCAAAGAGCCCTTCATGTCGTCTTTTCGTCCATACCCTGTCATACTTCGAACCATTGTTTTCACTTCCACAGACGTAAAATCAATTAATTAATTATAGGAGACAACTCTTGGCAGTGTCAACTTTGTTGGCAGCAAAGACCCGAATACGGGCTGACAACAAAGTTCCTCCCCACGTGCCTTTGTGCTACACTGTGACTGGCAGCTCTTCACCATGCCCGATTTTTTCATGTACTTTCTTTGATTGAGGTGAGCCATAGTGGCATTTGACGGCGTTGTAACCCGTGCTGTCGTACGGGAGCTACATAAACTCGTGGGCGGACGCATTTCCAAGGTGCACCAGCCCCATCATACGGATATTGTTATGCAGATTCGCTGCCAAGGAGAAAACGTGAAGCTTCTCCTTTCCGCCAACCCGACTTATCCGCGCATTCATTTGACGACGGAGGAGTTTATCAACCCCTTGGAGGCTCCGATGTTTTGCATGCTTTTGCGCAAGCATTGCGAAGGCGGCGTGATCGAGTCTGTCCAGCAGGTAGGAATGGAGCGCATCATCCACATCGACGTTCGAACACGGGATGAGCTCGGCGATACTGTCTCACGGCGTATTATCATGGAGATCATGGGGAAACACAGCAATATCATCCTCATGGACCCACAGTCCGGCATGATCCTCGACAGTGCTCTGCATGTCACGATGGCGATCAGCCAATACCGCCAAGTCGTACCCGGTAAAAACTACGTCTCCCCACCGAGCCAGGACAAAGAGGACCCCCTGACAGCAACGGAGCAGTCGTTTCTGTCCTCGATCGATTGGAACAGCGGCAGACTGGACAAGCAAATCGTTGAGGCCTATACGGGCATCAGCCCCCTTTTGGCAAAAGAGATCGTTTACCGCGCTGGCCTAGCCAATCGTGACTCTCTCTGGAAAGCGTATTCCGAGATCATGCAGGATATTTTGCAGGACAAGTACGCTCCAGAAATAGTGGAAACGGCAGACAAAGCGAACTTTCATGTCGTAGCTCTCACACATCTCACAGATCGTGTGTCCACTACGAGCTTTGCCTCTGTTCAAGCCTGCCTGCAAGCCTTTTATGAAGGGAAAGCTCTGCGTGATACCGTCAAGCAGCGTGCGCATGATCTGATCCGCTTCGTGACAGGGGAGAAAAATAAGAACGAGAAAAAAATCGAGAAGCTTGAAAATACGCTGCGGGAAGCAAAAGACGCTGATCTGTTCCGCCTATACGGTGAGCTGATCACGGCCAACATGCATCAAATGAAGCGAGGAGATACCGAGCTCGTCACAGTCAATTGGTACGACGAAGCAGGTGCCATGATCACCATTCCACTCGATCCGCTCAAGACCCCTTCGGAAAATTTGCAGTCGTATTACAAGCGTTACAACAAGGCGAAAAACAGCATGCAAGTTGTCGGGGAGCAAATCGAACAAGCCCAAACGGAAATCAGCTATTTGGATGGACTTCTCGTACAGCTGGCTCATGCTACCCTCAAGGATGCCGAGGAAATTCGGGAAGAACTGGTCGAGCAAGGCTACATGCGCGATCGTAAAAAGCGTGGCCCACGCAAAAAGAAAGACGTTCGCCCTGAACTGGAAGCCTATCAATCAACAGATGGCACGGATATCCTTGTTGGAAAAAATAACAAGCAGAACGAATATCTAACCAACAAGCTGGCTGCTCCTTACGAAACGTGGCTGCATACCAAAGATATCCCTGGCTCTCACGTCGTCATCCGCGCTCGAGAGTTTTCCGATCAGACTTTGCTGGAAGCCGCCAATCTGGCAGCCTACTTCAGCCGCGCCCAGCAGGGAAGCCAGGTACCGGTGGACTACACCCTGATCAGACATGTAAAAAAACCAAGCGGTTCCAAACCTGGCTACGTGATCTACGAACAGCAGCGCACCTTGTACGTAACGCCAGACAGCGCGCTGATTCGGCAGCTAAAAACGAACGCCTCCCGCAACGCATAGCGAAGGGAGGACCGTTCATACTAAGAGCATGAAAGGAGGTGTTCGTTCTTGAACATCTTAATCAAGCTCTTGGTAAACGGTATCATTGCGGTTCCAGGGCTTTGGTGGTCGGGAACATCACTGACATTCGCGGTCTTGACCAGCATTGTCGTAAGTTTGATTGCGTACGCTTTGGGGGATGCCCTCATCCTGCCCAAGACCAATAATACCTTTGCAACCACAGCTGATTTTATCATGGTTTTTGCTTTGTTTTGGATAAGCAGTTACGTATTTGCCCAACCCTATCATCTACCGGGGATCTTGCTCACAGCCTTCGTGATTACCGTAGCTGAGTACTTTTTCCATAGTTACCTGCAGCATCATGGCGTGCATCACTCCAAACATCCGGGCTGAGGCATACTACAATCATTGGAAGGGGGATCGGGATGAACGTCATTGGCATCATCCAAACCGACTTAAATGAATTCAGCGTCTTGTTCGACCAACCACAGGGAGGCGGGCAAGGTGGACAAGGGCAGGATCAAGGACAGCAATCAAAAGGCGGCGGGCAGGGAAAACAAAATCAGCAGGACAGCAACTCTGATGATTCCATGTTCCTGAGCTTCTTGGACGAGCAGCCGAGCAGTCAGGAAGGAAACGGTAACGGAGGCGACGGTGGTGGTGGTGGCGGGCAGCAACAACAGCAACAAAACGGCCCGCAGGAGATGACCGTTCGCATCAAGGGCATCCCCGAAGGACAGAAAGCGAACTTCCTGCAAATGTACCAAATCCTGCAGGATGCGCAAGACGCACAATCCTTGCAGCAAACGTTGACCATCGTGAATCAAGGAGATCAGCAGGACGGCCAAGGACAAGGACAGCAGCGCCACAGCGGAGGCGGACAGGACAAGGGTCAAGGGGCCGGCAAGCAAAACAAAACCACCCATTGATGCATCCCTCAGCGCTCCTTACAACTGACTTCCTTCACGACAAAAAACCACCTAGAACATCATGGTCAAGACCCCATTTAGTGGACATTGAAAAAAGCCCTAGGCAGTATGCTGGCGTCGGTACTCTACCGGCGTCAGCTTTTTCAGTTTTCGTTGCGGCCGACTTTCGTTATAAAATTGGATATATTCTTCAATTCGTCTTTGTGCCTCATCCAGATTTCGGATATCATAAGGGTAGAGTCCTTCCGTTTTGAGATGCGAGAAGAAGCTCTCCATAGAGGCATTATCGTAACAATTGCCTCTCCTCGACATGCTGATTTGGGCGCCAACCGTAGGCAGCATGTCGTGGTAATCGTAGGACGTGTACTGGCATCCTTGGTCGCTATGAACGATCAGTCCAGTCACGTCTTTCGTCTTTTCAAAGGCTTTCGTAAAGGTTTGAAGGACGAGTTGTCTGTCATTTTTAACGTCCATGTGATAAGCCACGATCTCGTTATTGAATAAATCTTTAATGGCCGATACGTACAGCCAAGTATCTTTCACACGGTACTGCGTGATATCGGTTACCCACTTTTGATTGGGAGCCTGTGCTCTGAAATCACGCTGCAGTACATTCTCAGCAACTCGTCCTCCTTCAGATGAAGCATAATGATTACGATGCTTGCGACGAATTCGAGAACGGAGTCCCATTTCTTGCATCAAACGCAGAACCTTCTTATGATTGATCCACACTCCATGATCGTGCAGCAAAAACAATTGGATTTGTCGATATCCATATTTCCCATCATACTTCGTATACACACTCTGGATGAGATCTCTCACCGGTCTGTCTCGATCAACATTCTGTCGCTTTACATACGCATAGTATCCACTTCTTGAAACGCCAAACAGCTTGCAAAGTTCCGTGACGCTGTACTCGCCAACTGCTGCTTTTATGATGGAGTACTTCTGTGCTGCACCTCCCGCATCCAAATTTCCCAACACTTTTTTAGCATGTGATTCTCCCGCCTCAATTGTTGAACATATCGATCCTGGTCGATATACGCCTGGCGTCGACCTCGCTGATCGAGAAAGCCAAACTCTCCAAGTTGTTTATACTTTTTCATCCATTTCTTTACGCGGTCTTTATCTTGAATACCAAAGTGCTCGGTGATCTGCCGATAAGTCCACTTTTCCTCGAGATGTAAACGAATCGCCTCCATTTTCATGGATTCAGGATACGACTTATACTTCTGACCTTTCATTGCCATAAAAATACACCCCCTAGAATTACATCGGATTTCCCTAGGGGTTTTTCCAATGTCTATTCTAAGGGGTGCACTTCATCATGTTCCAAGTGGTTTTTTGTTTCGCACTCTATCATTTGCCCGAGAGCTTGTTTATAAACAGGCCAAGTCCCCGCTCTGCCGTTGACCTCATGTTTCTATAACCTGCGCTCACACAGGTGGGTGACCCCTTCGAACTTCTGCCTTCCCATGCATCCAAAAAGGAGGTGGGCCTGACTTCCATTACGAAATTCCGTCTCCCGAAAAACACGTATAAGGTTAGAAACATTTACGGCCTTACGTACATCGCAGGATCTTGATACGTTTACTTTACCACAGATTCCTTTAACGCTCAACGGATATTCTTTCCTCAGTCGGGCAAATCAGCGCCCAAACCTCTTTATTTCTTGCGCTTTGCTGCGATCAGCGAAAGGAAATCTGGATGAGCGATCAAACGAGGCTGCTGCTCCTTTTCCCATTCCAGAGTCTGCTCCAGCTCCATCCCCTGCGACCGTCCCAATCCTTCCTTGGTGACGGCATACGCTTGTTTCGGAACTCGCCGTACAGTCATGATCAGCTTCTCGACTTCTTCAGCCAGCCTCTCTGCGTCCACCGCTTTATAAATGAATCCAATCCGCTCTGCCTCTTGCCCTGATAGCCGCTCTCCCAGCAATGCCAATCGTTTGGCCTGCGCGAGTCCTACGAGCCTGGGCAGCAAGTACGTTCCACCGAAGTCGGTTGTCAAACCGAGATGGACAAACGGCTCCTGTAAAAGAGCGTTGTTCGTTGCGATGACAAAGTCCGCATGCAAAGCCAAGTTCAGGCCTGCGCCTACCGCAGCACCTTCGATGACGGAAATCACTGGCTTTGGCATTCGGTGCAGCCTGGTCAAAAACTCGTTAATCACGCTGAGGGCTTCGTCTGCTTGCGTATCTTCCCGTAAAACGGCAAGGACACTCAAGTCAGCCCCCGAGCAAAAGTTTCCCCCTGCCCCCCTCAGCACGACTACATCTGCATTTTCAGCCCTTTCCGCTTGCTCGATCTCTTCGCGAAGCTGGTAAAACATCTCGATGGTCAAAGCGTTCAATACCTGTGGACGGTTGAGAGTGATCGTCCACACGCCATTTTCGCATGCTGACCAAACATCCGGCTTTTGTCCTTGTTCCATGCTTGAGTGATTCTCCTCTCTTAGGTGGGGATAGCGGGGATGACTCCGAGCTTTTGCAGCCGGCCAAGTTCGCTTTCAGCTAAGCGCAGCTTTTTTCTCAGCAGCTCGTGTGTATGATCGGTGTACCAGGCAGCCCACTTGCTGCCACCGGCGGATGATGTTCTCTTTTCTAGATAAGGCAGCGTATACGCGATCTCCCTGCTCGTAACATACAAGCTGTTTGCCCAGTTTTCCATATCTTCGACAGCGGTCAGGCAGCAGTCCACTTCCATGCCGAGCTCGCTCCATTCCGCCTGTGTTCGGGAAGAGAAGAGCGCTTTCAAGTCCTCGTAAACCTCGGGCTGTTCTGAAACAGTGGCCTGGTATGCGCTCTCCCAATCGTCGCGGCCAACCGCGCGGCAAAAATTCAGCCAGAACTTCTCCTCTACTGCGGCAAGAGCAACATACTGACCATCTGAGGTCTCATACACCTGATAGGCGAGGCGCTCATGGCGCGCTGAGCTGTACTCCTGTGACGATCGGCATCTCCCGAGGATCGCATGCAGCCCCATCCAGGAGGAAAGAAGATCTCCGGACGCCACGTCCAAATAGGCTCCTCGTCCCGTACGCGCACGCTGGACAAGCGCTGCGCAGATCTGTTCGCTCGCATACAAGCCCACCGCATAGTCAGCGATGGGTATATCCGCAATGACCGGCTTTCCTTCTCCATCGCGCAGCGCCGATAAAAACCCGCTAACCGCCTGAATATTCAGGTCATTCCCGCCGAGCTGATTCATCTCCCCGCTCTGGCCGTAGCCTGTGACCGAGCAATAGATGAGGGAGGGATGAACTGCCCACAGACTGTCGTAATCGAGCCCCAGATGCCGGAGCACCCCAGCGCGGTAGCTCTCCACTACGACGTCTGCCTGACTCGCCAGAGCAAACGCGAGCGCCTTCCCGTCTTCCGTACGCAGATTCAGTGAAATACTTTTGTGATTGCGATGGGAACGCAGGTAAAATGCTCCCGTCTCCCTGGCTTCCCAGTTGACAGCATGCGTCGAGGGTCCGGGATCATGGGCAGGAAACGAATTGATCTCGATAACCTCAGCACCCAGATCAGCCAGCCGCATCGTGCAGACCGGTCCGGGAAGATGGCGTGAAAAATCGATAACCGTAACCCCTGTCAGCATACCTGGACACCCCTTTCCGCGATATACACTCTTTAATTTTTCGCGAAAGGTTATATCCCCTCCTTCTTTATTGAGAAAATTCAAAATCACCTCAACAAAAGGGCTGCTCCCTCTCGGAACAGCCCCACGTCGTGCCACCCTATTTGACAAAACGAAAGGTGAGCGGGTAACGGAAATCGTTGCCCTCGTTTGCTTTGACTGCAGCCATGATCAGGAATATAGCCCAGAACAAAAACAGTGCGATTAAGAGCAGTGCACCGATAAAGACAATGAGCAATAAATAAGAAATAGCCGCGTAGATCGTAACGGTGATGCTGAAATTAAGTGCTTCCTTTCCATGCGTGTTAATGAACGGACTGGTGTCTTTTTTAATTAACCAGATAATCAGGGGCCCTAGAACGTTTCCGAGCGGAATGATAAACCCGACCAGTGCGGATAGGTGGACAATCATGGCCCACATCCGTTCATCTTTGCCATACTGCTGATTCATCATGACTCCTCCTATTTTCGGATAGTTTAGTCTACGATGGATTCCGCCCAAACTTGCGAAAAAACGAAAAAGCGCCCAAAAGGCGCTTTTCGTTTTTGATTAATATTTGCCGCCGTGGCCATAACCCGAAGAGGAACCATAACCGTCGTGCCCGCAGCTTCCACCATGGTGGCCACAGCTACCATAGCTACTTCTGCACTCCGTTTTGTAAACAGGCTTATAGTAGCAGTGTTTCTTGTAGTATTTCTTCTTGCAGCATTTCCGAACGTGACATTTACAATGAGAAGACCTTCTGCATCCGCAACCCATTACCTTCACCCCCTCTTAATCGGTACATCTACAAGGTATGTAGGTAATGAGGCATTGGCATGGACACCTGTCTAGTGCGTTTAGAAAATCAGCTTTTGTCCCGTCTTGGCAGCAGCAGGCAAACTACGCATCCAGCTTAGCCCTGACTAAGCCTCGGGCATGTTTACGCCTTTCCGCCCACGCCACTCCCACGAGTACCAGGAGCCCTCCCACGATGGTTCTCCAGCTCATTTGCTCGCTTAAGAGCAGGATGGATGTCAGCACATTCAGTAGTGGTATGGCGTTTAAATAAATGCCCGCTTTGGCGGCAGGTATACGCTCTAAAGCCTTGTTCCACATCAGGTAAGCGAGCATCGTGCAGCAGAGAACCAAGAACAAAAAGCTCATCACGGATTTCCCTGATGCAGAAGGCAGCCCGTAATGCCATGTCTCCCATGCGGCAAAAGGCAGGAGCATCGCACTGCCGAGCAAGAAGGTCAACGCGGTGAACAGCTCACTGGAAAGCTTTTCTTCCCCTTTGGGGCGCTTCAGCTGGACGACGTACACCGTCCAAATAAATTGCGAAGCCAGTACCAAGAAATCTCCCCACAAGGAATGCGCCTGCTGCAAAGATTGCGGCTGAATCGTCACCATCAAGACACCGCCGATCCCGAGCACCAGACCGACCCATTGCGTGAGCAGGATCTGTTCTTTTAAGTACAAAGCAGCCAGCAAGAGAGTAAACAACGGCAGTGTAGCTGATATAATGCTGGCATTGACTCCACTGGTCAGCGAAATGCCATATGTATTCATCAAAAAATAACCGGCAACACCGGTAAAGGAAAGCATCGCAAGGCGCATCCACGGGATCGCCACAGCCTTTCCTGACACTCTGCCTCTGCGCAACCAGACCAGCGGTAAAAGCAGCAGACCCGCGAGTAAAAGCCGAAAAAACATCAAGGTAAAGGGCTGAACCGTATCTAAGGTCCATTTCATCGGAACAACAGTGAGGCCCCATAAAAAGACAGCACTGATCAGCATCAGGTGAGCTCGATTCAAAATAATCCTTCTCCTAATAACCGGTTAAAAGAAAAAATAAGGACTCGTCTTACTGTGTGACAATCTTGCGCAGCTCGTTAATCCCATGATGATCGGGGATTTCCTGATACTCTTTTACCTTTGGAAGTGTCAGCAAATGCGGTCTGGTCATATAGCCTGGCTTGGAAATATATACGACATCACAATTCGAGATCAACTCAAACACATCTGGGTGATTCGCTTCGATTGTCCGCAAATCCAAATGGGTAATACCCGCGTTATACAAATCATTGATCATTCCTGCTGCACCACGGATTGTGGCACAGATCAAGCCGACTTTCGTATGCCGCGGATAAGCTTCCATCGCTGGAATCACCGTCGTTGGATCCGGGATAAAATCGAGACTGACGAGAGGAGGCGACTCTTTTGGCAGCGTCTGCTTCATCATGCGCAGGTTTACAGAAGGGTGCGTCACAATCGCTTTATACTGCTGCAGGAAGCTCGGATCCCGCTCCAGCCTTTCGATAAAGTCTTCAAATGTACGTCCTTCCACCATCGCGCTTGGCAGATGGTATTGCACGAGACGCAGGTATTCTGCCAGCTCCAGCTCGGTAAACCGGAGAAAGAGAACGGGAAACTGATTGATCTCTTGCATGACGGAAGACAGCACACGGGTAAACTCGTCCATGGAATAACCCATGGCCTTTACTTTGTGCAACGTTTCTTTGGCTAAAAGCGCCAAGTGGGCAGGATTCCGGGTCAGGAGAGGATCATTTACCACATTGCTCACAATCGTTCCCCGACCTTGCCTGGAATCGACCATGCCTTCCTGCTGGAGACGCAGGTACACACTCCGTACGGTATTGTAGTTGATTTTCAGCTGCGCAGCCAGTTCTCGTACGGTCGGGAGCTGTTCGTTCGGCGGCAATTCGCCACTCCGAATCAAAGCAGCAATCTGTTGATACAATTGTTCGTGGTACGAAACATTGGAATCCTTTTGGAGTATCAATTTGATCATGAATTCACCTCTCCTTAGCTACTGAAATAATCGTATATGAATTCAGATTGTAACGTCAATAGATCCCGCAGGATGAAGGCACTGACTGCGGAAATACTAAGGCACGTGAAGATATAACTACACCCGAAGGAAGGTGACCTCATGGGAGAACACAGTCGTTTTCGTGAAGGTGAAAAATCACCCAAGAATGCCGTTTACATGGAAATCGGTGAGTCTGGTTCCAGTGTTCAGGACCCGATGATTATCGAATTAAGCCGCGGCGAAAAGTTCCCGGCTACGCGCAACAAGAACCGGGTATGGACACAGAAATAAACGAGTGAAATGGAAAGAACCAACCTTTCCCCAAGGATCGGTTGGTTCTTGTGTTTCACACTTGTTCGTCTTCCTCGTCGTCTTCCTCTTCTTCGTCATCCTCGCCACTCACGTAAATAATAGTGACACCCAGACTTTCTAAAAGCTGCAAGACTTCCCGATTCAGCTCCTGATCCATGAGCAAGCCGAGGCTTTCTACCAGCTCCAGCTCCTCCAGATCACCTGTTTGCGCATCTTCAATCAACTCTATAATGTCCGTCATCTTCTTTTTTTCCAAGACTGCCATCAATTCTTCTGCGGTCATGATATGTTCGCACCTCGTTTTCTACTCACTTTCCTATATAATAGTACATAACCAAACAGTTGAAAACCAAGCAGCGAGGTGGTTCACCGATGTACCCCCAACCCTATCTGGATTACCTGGTACAATTTCACGTCGAGCGTGACTATTTTGAATGCCATGAAATCCTTGAAGAGTATTGGAAAAGCGTGCCACAGGAGCAGCGGCAGGTCGTCTGGGTCGGCCTCATTCAGATTGCAGTAGGCCTCTACCATCAACGCCGCGGCAACATGAACGGAGCGAAGAAAATGCTCACAAGTGCGCACTCTATTCTCGAGCATCACCCAGAAGACATCCGGCGACTTGGCCTAGATCATGCTGCGCTCATGCTTCTGCTGGAACAGCGCCTGGAAGAGTTGAACAAAGGGCTTTCTTATCACAGCATGTCTCTGCCCATTCTTGCAGCTGACCTGCGTGAAGCCTATGAGCGTGCCTGCGCGCTTCGAGATGTTCCTGTGACCCGAGAAAGCGATTTGAACGATCACTATCTTTTAAACAAACACACTCTTCGCGATCGCAGCGAAGTATTTGCTGAGAGAGAGCGCCAGCTTCAGCTTCGTGAACGTCAGCGCAGCGAGCCTGGCAGTTAATCGGCTATTGGAGATGAAGATAGTCAGGCGGTATGGCTTCGGCAAAGTAAAAGGGATCGGAATGAGAATACGGCACGCAAAGGCGGAAGAAGCGAACGCCTGCTTGATACGCCGCTTCGGCTTGCACTTCGAAAAGCGATAACGTATCACCCGGTGCTCCGATCGCCTCCCCTGTGTCTGCCAGTTGGACGTATTCGCTGGCGATCGGCAAAAGCCCACTGGCCTTTACTTGATCAATCAGCCTGCGATGGGTACCGTAGTAAAGGATCTCCGGTGGGGCTACTTCCGCCAGCCTGCCTTTCGTCTTTGTCGGCATAAATCCATGTGTAGCCCGGATCAGCACGCCTTGATCCCACTCCAATTGACGAGCAGGGTCATTTTCCACGACCTCTCTGATATCTGCTCGTGTCACCGTCTCCATTCCTTTCAGCGTTTGCAGGTAACCAAGCAATGCCCCGACCGGAGTATATCCGTATGTATCATAATAAAGCTGGTGATACTCGCTGTTCTGCCGCAGTATACTCAGCAGCCGTTTCCGAAGACGCGTTTGTTCGTGACTCGTAAGCATATCCGATCCCCCTCGCAAGCCACTCAAAATATCCACCATAATACCGGAATGACAAGTCCTAGATCTGCCAGCAAATGGCTGAACCAGGTTGGATAGACAGAGGGAAACCTCCCTTTCATCCACCCCCAGAAGCACCCAACCCCAAAAACCAGCAGAGTCATCAAGCATCCCCACCGGAAACCGAACAGGACCGTCGAAACTACGAGATGGTACAGACAATAAAAAAAGCTCGACAGCAGGATCCCTACGACCCTCGACATGACGACCAGGAAGCGCTGCAGGACAAATCCACGCCAAAAGAGTTCCTCCAATAAAGAATTCACGACCACAAGATACAGCGAAAACCACCAAATCCAGCGGCTGTTGAGTCCCCATAGCTCCAAAACCTGGCGTACGGTTTCCGTTCGCCCTTCGGTTCGCAGCAGCACCCAGATGCCTACAGAAGCTCCCAGCATCAGCACGACCCCGCTGGTCACTCCGAAAAGAACGCCCCTGTGCTCCATCTGCCCCCAGGCAAATTGCCAGCTTTCTTGCAAACTGCCCTCCCACCAGCCATGCAGGACTGGAATGCACAGGCACACGACCAAATGAAAGCAGACAAAAGTAACAAACAAGCTTTGTTTTTCCACTAATCCGTAAAAAATCGTCAAGGTGGCAGTAAATCCGTAACCGATCAGTAGCAGTAACGACCGTTTATACGCCAAAAAGACTAGCCCCCTTTTCCCGAGTGGAAGAAAACGCATGCCGGGTTCATCACAACCTGCCGTCTGTAATCGGTTTAGCTTCCCCCTCTCCCGCTGCCTGCATACCACTTATCACCGTGAATATACAAATGATTCCGTAAATGCTATACTGTGGGATGCCCGTTTGGCAAAATTTTTTTAAATGGAGGCCCTCATGTTGTGGCGAAACCGAACTTTCCTATTGCTAATGACAGGTGAGGTAGTCGCTGGCGCAGGTATGTGGATTTCCATCATCGCCAATCTGCAGTTCATGCAGAGCTTGATCCCTTCCGAGACGGTAAAGGCCCTGGTTCTGATGTGTGGATTGGTCGTCAGCATCTTGCTCTCACCAAAAGCTGGCGTGATCATCGACATGTACGACAAAGGCAAGATCATGATGCTGGCCAGTCTGATTCGCTGTCTCAGCCCGGTCTTTATGTTTCCAGCGCTCGCGAATGATTCGCTCGTCTGGATGATCGTCTCCCTCATCGTCATGCAGTGCTCCGCTGCCTTTTATTTTCCCACCGTGCAAGCGTCACTGCCCGCCATCCTGTCTAAAGACGAGCTTCTGAAAGCAAACAGTATCTATCTAAACATCTCTACCCTGTCCCGGATCGGAGGTACCGCAATCGGGGGTGTTCTGGTCGTTTCGATGGATCTGTCCATGCTCTATGTCTGTTCGATCATCGCGTATGCTGTCCTGGCTGTGGTGACCCTGTTTTTGCGTATTCCTCCGATCACTTCCCGCCGTATGAAAGAAAAGGTGGAATTTCGCGAGGTTCTGACCATCTCCCGGCAAGATCCCGCTCTCTTCGTCGGGCTGATCAATAATGGACTTGTCACTCTGTTCCTTGGTGGAGTCAACCTGATGATTCTGAATCTAAGTACCCTTCAGAATGAACCACAGCTCATGGGATGGATCTACATGGCAGAAGGGTTTAGCATTTTCGTCGGCGGCTTGCTCGCCAAGCGTTGGATCGGCAACAAAAATCTGATGGCATCCTCGACTTTGATGCTCATCTTTTTCGGAATCTCGCAGTACGGTATGTCCTTTGCTTCACAAAAAGTCATGATCCTCGCTTCGTTCGCCGTATTCGGCTTCATCGTCGCATTCTTTTTCCCTGTTACCGCTACGATTTTTCAAAAGCGGCTGCCCGAGCATCAGCAGGGTCGATTCTTTTCCTTTAAAAGCATGCTCGACCGCAGCTTTTTCCTGATCGCCCTCGGCGTCACCGGCGTTGGCCTCGACCTCATGGGCATATCTGGCTACTTGCTTTGCATCGGCACACTGACCATTCTCTTCGGAGTAGGTACGTATTGGTACAGCAAAAAGCACAAGCTGGATGTACGCGCACATGATGAAGCCGCAGCTTGAAAACCTAGAAAAAGGGAAAGCATGTAAGATCCTTTACCTACATTCCGACAATAGTGTATGATATGAGTATCAGCTCGAAAATTGTTGGAGGGATTCTTCCATGCAAATACTGTCATCGACGGCACTGGGTATCCTGGTGCCTCTCATCATGGCCACGGTGGTCATCTTTTTGCGCATGCGCCGGCAAAAAAAGCCCGTGTCCGCAAGAAGCATCATCTTGCCGCCCTTTTTTATGGCTACTGGCTTTGCAATGTTTTTCTTTCCAGAAGCGGCAACTCCCCCGATGTACGACTTTACCGCCTTTCTCGTGGGTGTAGTATTTTCCGTTCCCCTGATCATGACCTCCCGCTTCGAGATCGTCGGGCAGGATGTTTATCTGAAGCGCTCTAAAGCGTTTTTTATTATCTTGATGGGGCTTCTGATCATCCGCCTGATCATCAAGCTGGTGATTAACGATTCGTTTACGCCCATCCAAACAGGCGGCCTGTTCTTCCTGCTCGCTTTTGGAATGCTGGTGCCGTGGCGAATCGCGATGCTGTACATGTACCGCCAATTGACGAAGAAAACATATGGTACGTAACAACTGAACGAGAAGACAAAAAGCGAGGTCTCCACATCTGGGAACCCTCGCTTTTTCTATAAATCTTTGGCCTTGGCCAGCAAATACAAGAAATACGGAGCACCGATAATCGCGACGACGATCCCCGTAGGAATCTCGGAAGGCTGTAAGATCCAGCGCCCAAGCGTATCTGCCGTAATCACCAGCAAGGCTCCACAAAGGGCTGCTGCCGGCAACAAAACCTCGTGACGAGGGCCAACCAAACGACGTGCCAAATGCGGCCCAATCAGACCTACAAACCCGATGCCTTCGCTGACAGCCACGCACGAAGCCGCCAAGCCTACAGCGGCAGCCGGAATTCATGCTGTCGTTTGCTGCATCGCTTACAACCCCTTCCCTGTTTGCGCGCAAGGTAGAGGAAAAACGGAACCCCGATCAGCGCAATCAGCGCCCCCATCGGAGTTTCGAACTGCGGATTTACCATCCGTGCCGCCAAGTCAGCAAAAACGACCAGCAAGCTGCCCAATACAGCCGAGCACGGAATGACCCAACGATAATCCACCCAACCAGATAGTCCCAGCTACACCACCCGCATACCAGAAAGCCATATCTTGACCAACCTTGAAGTAGAGGGCGATCCCATCACTCAGCGCAGACAGCATGCCACTTAACGCCGCACCGAGACCTGCTCCCAAAAAGCTGTACAGAATCAAATACATAAATGGCAGGCCCGGGGAAAAAGCAAAGCAAAGCGCCAGTGCAAAGCCTGCCCCTGAATTCAGACCCAAAATACTGGAATCTGCCAATGGATTCAGTGTCATCCCCTGCATGATGGCACCTGCCACCACCAAACTCGCTCCTACCATCGCACCACCCAGCAAGCGCGGCAAACGAACCTCTTGAATGATCTGATGCTGGGTCACATCCGGATTAAAATGAAAAATAGCGTCCCAAATAACCGAGAACTGAATGTCTGCCGCGCCGAATGAGATCGATAGGACCATCCCGAAGAAAAGCGCGATAATCCCCCCGAACAAAATGGCTGCAGCTGCCCAAGGGCGGGAAGGGAACTTGATCTCTTCCTTACTTACCCCTTCCTACAGAGGCTGTGCCTGTTGTGCCGCTCCTCCGCAGCCAGTCAATGCCAGCATCGCTACCATAGCTGCTGCTAGACCTTTCCACGCTCTTTTTTGAACATTACGGACCATGATCTTACCCTCTCCTGTACCTAATGATTTCTGCTAGATCATAAAAATGATTCTCATTCTCAATAATTGCTAAATATGATCATATGCCGAAATCATCTGTACGACAATGCACATTCTCAAATTCTTTTTATACAAACGCAAGTGAATGCAAAAAAAGGAGGGTATGGCCCAGCTCGTCCCAAATAGACGGACCTGGTCCATACTCGCCTTGACTACTTGCCTAGCATGGAAGAAGCGTGTACATTCCGCCAAGTACGACATCTTGGGCTTCCTTGCTCTCTGTGCATACCTTCACGGCAAATGGCCGCTCCCCTCTAGCTTGCAGAGCGTTGCTCGCCTGCCCTGAACCGACCGGCTGACATAGCGTAATCGAGCTTCCGAGTATCTCCAGCTGCCGGCATTTTGCTCCCAGTTGTTCATCTGTAAAAACCTCGCTGCTCTCCCAGCCAAACCAAAGCTGCCACCTGCCCACAGCTTCCTCCAGATCAGATACGGCATAGCAAACGGACTGGATCGACTTGGCTCCGTTGGCATGCGGGGCTATGACCCCTCGACTCGTCAAGTCTTTCACCCGTTCCTCATCCGACTCTTCCCACTCGATGAGAAACGGCGGCTGCAGAGCGCTATCGGGATCGTCGAGGAACAGCATTCTCCAGCGAATCGTAGAACCATCTTCCCGCATTCGGCTTCCTGCCACTGGTCCAGTGACTTTCAATCCTGTTTGACGCAGCCGGTTCGCCCATTCATCCATTTGCCGTGTGCGAAGCGCAATCTGCCCAAGCCCCTCTCCCCGCTTCTGATCAGCTACCAGCTGCCGAATCAGCGGATTCTCGGACTCCTTCGCCAAGGCTTGCCGCTCGACAGCTAAAAACTCCACATACGTCAGCCCAAAGTAGC
Source organism: Brevibacillus centrosporus (assembly GCF_046622605.1). Classification (NCBI taxonomy): domain Bacteria; kingdom Bacillati; phylum Bacillota; class Bacilli; order Caryophanales; family Paenibacillaceae; genus Brevibacillus; species Brevibacillus centrosporus. The sequence goes on from NZ_CP176856.1 coordinate 3,751,969, forward strand.
TCAAGCTATTCCAGGTGCCCCACATTGCATGCCTGCCTCCCGCTACGGCATGGTACCCTTTTGCCCGAAATTGTTCTGTTGCCTCCGCAGGGGCGCGATGCACAAAATGAACAATGTGATCCAAAGCTAAATCCACGCGCTCTCACCTCTGTCCTCTCCTGAAAAACATTTTGTTCATTGTACTTCTTCTCCCATGAAAAGGAAAGACAGGAGGAAGCATGGTATAATGGACGAATGTTTCGACAAACGATGTCTTATTCGACAGGAGGAATCATGAGCCGAACGAGTCGAACCGTAACAAGACGCAGAAAAACGATCACCAAGTGGCGCCAGGCCGGGCAACGAACACTGCTTTTCAGTTTGTTCGCCATTCTCGCGGTCGGTGGTTACGTCTTGTATGAGCGGATTTCAAGCACGGGACAGGAAGGATCTGCACAACCAACTCCTCCATCCCACCAAGAGAGCGAAGCAGCTCCTGAAAAAGAGCCCACGATTTCACTTAGCTTTGCTGGCGATGTCATGATGTCAGGGAACGTCGAGAAAACTTTGCAGGAAAAAGGGTATGACTATGCTTTTTCGCACGTGTCCCCTCTCTTTCTCGCGGATGACTACACGATCGTCAATCTGGAGACGCCGATCACCGAACGAGGGACTCCCTCTGACAATAAAGCCTTCGTGTACAAATCCTCTCCGCTCGCGGTGCCAGCCATGAAGCAGGCGGGGATTGATGCCGTCAATCTGGCAAACAATCATACGCTCGATCAAGGAACAGAAGGGTTGCTCGACACGCTGGCTGCACTCGAAAACCATCAGATTGATTACGTAGGTGCAGGAAAAGATGATGCCCGGGCCTATGCTCCTGTGTACATCGAAAAAAACGGGATTCGCGTGGCCCTGCTCGGCTTTAGTCGAGTCATTCCCGAATACAGCTGGTACGCCGGAAAAAACAAGCCGGGGTTAGCCGCCACCTACGACCCTGCCCTCGCCGTCCAAGCGATCCAGGAGGCACAAGCTGGGGCAGATGTGGTCATAGTTATCGCCCATTGGGGAAAAGAAAAAGTGGATGACCCGATCGAGCACCAAACGACTCTTGCCCGCACATTCATCGATGCAGGGGCAGATCTGGTGATCGGAGGACATCCACATGTTTTGCAAGGCTTTGAAAAATACCAGGACAAATGGATTGCATACAGCTTGGGCAACTTTATTTTCACACGAGCTTCCGAGCCCAAGACATGGGAGAGCATGGTGCTTCAAGCCGAGTGTACCAAGCAAGGCAGCTGTGAACTGACGATGCTTCCCTACCACGCAAAGCTAGGTCAGGCTGTCCCGATGAATGAGGCAGACGGCAGGCTTTTGCTGGAGCGGATCCAATCGCTGTCCAATTCCGTTACCATTCACCCAAATGGTCGTTTGGAATGAAACATTTTCTTCCGCGTCACGTAATACCTAGAGAAGCATGCGAAAGGAGGGTCTGCTATGACAGGATTGCTCATCGCCCTGGGCGCATTTGGGATCTTTGCTGTCTCCGGGTATTTCCTGACGAAGTGGGAAAAGGTCGTCTTCCCAGGCAACCAGCAAAACGGAGAGTCAAAGCCCAATCAGAAATAAACTTGCGCTTAGGTATAGCTGTTGATAATCTTACCCAGCTTGGCTGCATCTACATTGCTGCCGCTGACGATGTTCAATACTTTTTTGCCTTTCAAATGGGGCAAATGCCCGTGCAACAAAGCGGCAACGCCGACTGCACCGGAGCCTTCCACCATGTAGTGATGCTCTTTCGCCAGCCAGTACATCGCATGGGCAACTTGCTCTTCCTCGACCAGCACAAATTGGTCGACAATGGTAAGCGCCAGATCCAGATTGCCTTGGGAAATCCCTCCATGCAAGCCGTCAGCAAGCGAGTCGCTGTACGTCACATCAGCCAGTCTGCGCTCCTTGAACGAATAGTACCAAGGTGGCGACGCGTGCGTCTGAATCCCGATCACTTCAATGGCTGGATTGAGCGCCTTGGCAGCGACGGCGATTCCGCAAATAAGTCCTCCGCCACCTGCTGGAACCACAATCGCATCAAAGTCCGGCTGCTCGAGCAGCGCTTCCAGTGCGACTGTCCCTTGTCCTGCGATAATCTCGTTATCCTCGAACGCATGGACGAAGGTCCGCCCAGTTTCTTCTGCTAGCCGATACGCGTACGCCTCTGCTTCATCGTAATTGTCACCGTGCACCACCAGTTCAGCCCCATACCGCTGAATGCCAGCCCGCTTCGTTTCCGGAGCCGTCTTTGGTACGACGATCAAGGCTGATACCCCTGTGAGCGATGCCGCGTACGCCACGCCCTGTGCGTGATTTCCTGCCGATGCCGTAATGACCCCTCGTCCCAGTTCCTCTTTGGATAAAGAAGAGATTTTGTTCAAAGCGCCGCGCAGCTTGAACGAACCCGTCTTCTGCAGGTTCTCCAGCTTGAGCCATACTTCAGAACCCACATGCAAGGAAAGCGCATCTGATTTCATCAACGGCGTCTTTACGATTTCGTGCTCGATACGTTTTTTTGCTTGCAATACACTTAGCATGGAAACATTCAGCATTCTTTCGTACCTCCTGAAGCTTTTTTCTATTCTGTCTGTGAAGCTGTGCACCGTGCCGATCCCTGACCCATTTTTCAGGAAAAGCGACGGATGAGCTGGATAAACAGCTCGATCGCGGTCGGAATCGCATCTTCGTCGATATCAAAGCGCGGATGATGGTGAGGATATGCACTTCTCTCCCCGCCCATGCCCACAAAGACAAACGCTCCTGGACAATGCTCCAAATAATAGGCAAAGTCTTCGGCAGCCATAGTCGGCTCCATGTCAGCCGCGTAGAAGGATTCACCGAATGCCTCAACGACGACTCGCTCTACATAGCGACTTTGCACCCGGTCATTGACCAAGGGAGGCGGTCCCCAGCTGTACTCGATTGTGCCCACCGCGCCAAAGCTCGCAGAGACACCTTCCACGATTCTTTGCATTTGCGTAAAGATTCGCTGTCTGGTCTCTTGGGTTAGGCTGCGCGTCGTACCCAGCATGACAGCCTCGTTGGGAATGATGTTGTACGTACTGCCAGCTTCAACCTTGCCGACTGTCAGGACAGCTGGCTGCAAAGGGCTGATCGCTCTGCTGACGACGGATTGCAGTCCACTGACGATTTGACCCGCGATGAAGATGGGGTCGACGGCATCATGTGGCATGGCACCATGTCCCCCTTTTCCTTCTATCGTGATCGTGAACTCATCGCAAGCCCCCATCATCGAGCCGTGGCAGACACCGATCTTCCCCTTTTCCAACGGCTGCCAGAGGTGAATCCCGAAAATCGCATCGACGCCATCGAGTACGCCTTGATTGATTAAAGCGGTCGCCCCGCTTGGATCGCGCTCTTCCGAGGATTGAAAAATCAACAGGACGTTCGCTTTCACGTCACTCCTGTTTTCCGCGAGCCATTTCGCGACTGCCAGCAAGACAGCTGTATGTCCATCATGTCCGCAGGCGTGTGACACCCCTGGAACTTTCGATTGATAGACTTTCTGTCCTTCCTCCATCACAGGCAGTGCATCAATGTCGGCACGCAGTGCAATGGTTTTGCTTCCTTCCGTCCCTCGCACCAGCCCTACGACACTCGGTGCGGCAAAGTCCAAAATGGGAATACTCAGCTCTTCCAGCTGTCTCTTGATATAGGCATGGGTCAGATGCTCTTCCCCTGACAGCTCTGGATACTGATGCAAATGTCGACGATGCTGTACGGCCCATTCGCCAAGTGCCGTAGAAACCAATGCTTGCATGAACGGTGCCCTCCTTTAAAACGGTCCGTAGCCAATGAGCTGTGCTACGATAACGGCTACCAAACCGATGGCGTACTGCGTCAAAATCAGAGGCATGATCCATTTCGCCCAACGTCCCCATGGAATACCGGCAATCGCCAGACCTGCCATGAAATAGCCTGATGTCGGGAAGATAATGTTGCCGATCCCGTCTGCCATCGAAAAGCTGAGTACGGCAGTTTGTCGAGTCACTCCTACCAGATCGGCCAGAGGCGCCATGATCGGCATGGTCAGCGCTGCTTGTCCACTGCCAGATGGAACGATCAAGTGGATGATCGCTTGCAGCAAGTACATACCCACTACGCTCAGTGCAGGAGGCAAGTGGTGAATCGCCGATGCTGCGTGGAACAGAATCGTATCGATCACATGCCCGTCCGTCAAAATCACGACGATCGCACGCGCCACACCAATAATCAGGGCGCCTGAGATCAGACCTGCTGCCCCTTTCATAAACGCATTGACCGTTTCTCCTGCAGACAGCCTGCCGACGATCGCGATGATAATGCCCAATACGGTAAACAGACCTGCAATCTCCGTGATAAACCATTCGTATTTAACGACCCCGTAAGCCAGCAAGGCAAAGTTGAGCAGGAAGCAGGTCAACACGATTTTGTGTCTCGTCTCCAGCTTCACATCCTTGGACTCGAGGTTATCGTATTTCCCCTCTGCGAAAAAACCGTAGCCGCGGTCGCGCTTCACTTTCATCGCATAACGGTAGACAAAATAGACCGATACCGCGTACATAATCACGAACAGTATGATCCGGTAGCCCATCCCCGAAAATGGCGGCAGCTCTGCAATACTCTGCGCAATCCCCACGGTAAATGGATTCATGACCGCTGTGGTAAACCCGATGGACGCCCCTACCAGCACGATCGCGGTCCCAGTAATGACATCAAAGCCCAAGGCAATCGCGAGGGGAATCATGATCCCCAGATAAGCGAGCGTTTCCTCTGCCATCCCCATCAGAGCTCCACCCATAGCAAAGAAAAGCATCATGATCGGGATCAGCCATTTTTCCTGATTCGCCAGCTTGCGAGAAAGCGTAGAAATGAGTGCTTCAATCGTGCCTGTCGCTGTTAAAATACCAAAAGTACCACCAATAATAAGGACGAAAAAGATAATGGACGAAGCTTCTACCATTCCTGTGTGAATCGAACCGATCACGCCCATCAGACTCACGGGAGACGATTCGATTCCTTTGTAGGTGTCAGGTACGACAATGCTGCGACCATTCACCTCGGTCCGCGTGTATTCGCCAGCTGGCAGAACATACGTTGCAAGAGATGCGATGACCAGTACGATCAACAACAGCACGAAAACATTAATTTCCCTAGGCTTTCTGTTCAATGGTGCAGGGGCTGAAACATTCGTTTGTGCCATCGAGCAGTTCGACCTCCTTCTTATCTAAATTTTCTGTCTCCAAATGGTAGCATACTCTCTTAGAACCATCTAATAAGGAATGCCTATGGTAACCATTGAGAGATTCAATTCTATCGGTTCAAGAACTCTGTCGGCACGCCGAAAAGGCCGATCGCCTCCGCAGAGGATCCGCCTCACCCTATCCTGCTTTTTTATTCTCTATCGACCTGTCGCTTCCGGCCAGCCTTCTATCACCAGCTCTGCGAATGACCGAATCGTCGTCTCCTCGGATCGATCCTTCAAAAAAATAAGATGGGTATCCAAACGTTGCTCGAGCTGGTGCAAAGGAACGAGCAACCCGGATGCCAACTCCTCGCGAATCAAATTTGCACTGATTAACGCGACACCCGTATGATTCAAGGCCGCTATTTTGATGGCTTCCTCGCTGCTGCTTTCGATCGCAGCTGCCGGATGATAGTCTAGCTCCGTAATCGACTGGCTATGGAGACCCTCAAGATTGTAGCTCTCTTTATAGATAAAAGGGAAATGCTCCATGATGTAGCTCCGGTCATGCTTTTCATAGATTTCTCTGGACGTGACGACCAGCAGCTTTTCCTGTTCCAAAAGTCTGCTCTCCACTTCCGGCTTGCCACTCACCCCTGCGATGATGCCGATGTCTGCCTCATTGGAAGTGATCATGTTTACGGCATCCGCACTGTTGCACGAAACGAGCTTTAGCTTGACCTGCGGATGATGATGGATATAAGAACGGATCAACTGGCTGAGATAATGGGTCCAGTAATATTCCGGTGCCGCCACTACCAGTGTTCCGTAAGGTCCGTCCAGCATTTTTATCGCCTTATCCATTTGGGAGACGACTGCGAACAGCTTGTCCACATACTCTTTCATCATCTTCCCGGCCGGTGTCAGAAACGTTTTTTTCCCGACCCGATTGAACAGCGGATGTCCAATCTCTTTTTCCAGCGTCTGGATTTGCAGTGTAATCGTCGGTTGTGTATAGCCGAGCATTTCGGCAGCTTTGGTTAAGTTAAGCTGGTCTGCTACTACTTGAAATGTTTTTAACGTGCGAAGCTCCATCCTGCTCCCCCCAAGCTTAGAAGGTCTCTCTGAGATTCCTATGGTTACTATTGAATACACTAATTTCATTATTATTTTATTCTATGCTAAAGTCAAAGCCATATCATCCAAAGAGTCAAAAAGAGGGAGAGGGGGATCTATCATGTTTCCATTTCGAGTAATCGATGAAGCAAGCGTGAGAAAGCTGCTGGACATGAAAAACGTCATCGAGCTGGTTGAGCGAGCCTACACGCTCAAGGAGCAAAAAGAAGCATCACTGTTCCCAATGGTATTCCACGAATTTGCTCCAGGGAAAGCTGACATGGATATCAAATCCGGTCATCTTAAGGGAGCTCATATATTCGGACTGAAGCTGGTCTCCTGGTTCGGGGATAACCCGTCCAAAGAGCTTCCCGCACTCGTCGGTTTTGTCATGGTTCTCGACAGCGATACCGGCGTTCCGAAAGGCATGATGAGCGGCGAACCAGTAACCTTGATGCGTACAGGTGCGGCCGGCGGAATCGGTGCCAAGTATTTCGCAAGACCAGAATCCGAGAACTTGCTGCTGGTAGGCAGCGGACATCTGGCTCCATATGAAATCATGGCTACCCTTTCCACCATGGAGCACATCAAAAAAGTGACGGTATACAATGCAAACTCCTATGAGAGAGCAGCAGCCTTTTGTGCGACGGCAAAAGACAAGCTGAAAAATATGTTTCTTCCACCTTATCAAAATGATCAGGAGCTTTATCAGACGCTTCTGGACCGCATCGACATCGAGTACGTCGCAACCGACAACATCCGTGCAGCCACAGAAGAAGCAGATATCATCATTACCGCTACTCCTTCCCACAAGCCGATCATCATGAAGGAATGGGTCAAGCCTGGCACACATTTCTCCTGCGTTGGCGCAGATATGGCAGGAAAACAGGAAATCGATGAGAATCTCTTTTCATCCGCTCGCGTTTTCGTAGATGACGTGACACAAGCCATCAACGTCGGCGAAACCAAAGTCGCTGTCCAAAAAGGGCTCATCACCAAAGACGACATCATCTCGGAAATCGGCAGCGTCATCCTCGGCAAGACACCTGGCCGCTTGTCCGATCAAGATATCACCATTTACGACAGCACTGGGATTGCCTTGCAGGATTTGATCACAGCGGATTACGTCCTCAAAAAAGCGGAGGAGCAAGGCATCGGAACAATTGCACAGCTTTAATCAGTCAAATGAGATAAAGGAGGAAGGATTGTGGATATCAAGCTTTTTGCAGTAGAGGATTGGATGAACAAATACGAGATGAGCGCGACGTACAATATCGCGGAGACTTGCGTCGATTCCTTGACGGTTGAGGAACTCATTTCGATAGATGGAACGAATCCAGAAGACTTTTTCCGTTCCCTCGCTTCCAAAAAACTGACGTATGGACACATTGAAGGCTCGCCGGAATTCCGCACACTGGTTTCCCAGCTGTACACGACCGTTGACCCGCATCAGGTGCTCGTCATGAATGGCGGGATCGCGGCCAACTTCCTGGTCTTTTACTCGCTCGTAAAGCCTGGCGACCATGTTATTTCCGTCCATCCTACCTATCAGCAAATCTATGATGTACCAAAATCATTTGGTGCCACCGTCGATCTGCTGCATTTGAAGGAAGAAAACGGCTTCCTGCCCGATCTGGATGAACTACGCTCGCTCGTGCGGGAAAATACGAAGCTGATCTGCATCAACAACCCGAACAACCCGAGCGGCTCCCTCATGGAGCGAGATACCTTGGAGAAAATCGTGGAAATCGCCCGCTCCTGCGGCGCTTACCTACTCTGCGACGAGGTCTACCGCAATCTGCTGCAGGATGATGATCTCATCGTCCCTTCTATCGCCGACCTGTACGAAAAAGGGATCAGTACATCCAGCATGTCAAAGGCGCTTTCCTTGGCTGGGTTGCGCTTGGGCTGGATCGCAGCTCCGAAAGAAGTGATTGAGGAGTGCATCAAGCATCGGGATTACACTACGATCAGCGTAGGGATGCTGGATGATCTTTTGGCTGTCCATGCCATGAAAAACTACGACCGGATTTTAACCCGCAATCGAAAAATTATTAAAGACAATCTGGCAATCCTGGATGAATGGGTAGCGAATGAGCCTGCGATTACGTACGTCAAGCCACGCGCAGGTACAACCGCGATGCTAGGATATGACTTGCCGATCTCCTCCGTCGATTTCTGCGAAGGATTGTTGAAGGAAACAGGTGCCTTCCTGACCCCTGGTATTTGCTTCGACATGGAAGGCTATCTGCGAATTGGCTATGCATGCGAGACAGAAATGCTGCGCGAAGGCTTGCAGAAGCTTTCGGAATACATCCGTTCCAAGCGATAAGCTTTCGGATTGGTTGCAAAGGGCTGTGGAGGCGATCTCCACAGCCCTTTTTTGCATGAAGTGAAGATAATCTTATTCTGCTGATGAGCCAAGCAATGGGAAACATCGCACCTGTAACCCAAAGTCGGACCGCAGCAGGTCGGAATGCTCATCCGTGAGGCCCGTTGTAATCAAGCCAGCGCGCAGGACTCCCCCCAAGTCGAACTGAACTTTCAGCTTGTGCACTTCCACACCTACCAAGCGCAAGAAGTGAAGTACCCGATCTGGAGTAGCTGCAGGTCCAGTCCCTTCCACATAGCAAAAGGACTTCGCTTCCGTCTCTTGCGTCGTTTCCGCGCCCCCTTCTCTTTCCCTCCATGCAGGATGCGGGGTAAATGGCTGGGTCAGCAAATACGCTAAATCTTCCACGACTGCACTCGCTGTCGGCAGCTCGCCTGCTCCTCTCCCCGTAAACAGCAGATCCCCGACAATATTTCCAGACAGCTGAACTGCGTTAAACGCATCCTGAATTTGTGCCAAAGGATGACTGAGGGGCAGCATGGTTGGCTCCACGGAAAGACGGATACCTTCTTCTGTTTGCTCTGCTTGTGCAATCAGCTTGATCCGGTAGCCGAGCTCACTTGCGATGCGAATCTGCCCAGCCGTCAAATCAGCTATCCCTTTGCGGTTTACTTCTGCCAGCGGGAGTGATTCGCCATATACCAATTGCGCGAGTATGTACAATTTGTACATCGCATCGAAGCCCTCCACATCTGAGCGCGGGTCTGCTTCGGCATAGCCGAGCTCCTGAGCCTGCTTCAATACCTCTTGATACGAGAGCTGCTCTTGCTCCATTTTTGTCAGAATGAAGTTGGTCGTTCCATTGAGGATACCTCGAACGCCGCTAATGTCATTGGTGCGCAGGAATTGGCGCAAGACCCCCAGAATCGGGATTCCCCCTGCTACGCTCGCTTCATAGGCCAGATGCACCTGGTGCCTGTTCGCCAAGTCCACCAGCTCAGTTCCTCTTTTTGCGAGCAGCTCTTTATTGGCTGTGACCACATGACAGCCTTTCTCGATCAGCGCACGCACATAATCGTACGTAGGCTCAATACCACCCATGACTTCAACGATAATATCGACATCGCTTTTCAACACGTCTTCAAAATCCGTGGTCAAAACAGAGCGGTCCAAATATACGGCTCTCTCCTTTTCCGAGTCACGCACCAGCGCTTTGACGATCTCGATTCGTTTCCCCAGACGAGACGCCAGCTTCTCCTGCTGCGAACGAATGGTTTTAATGACACCGCCCCCAACTGTTCCCAAACCCAACAAACCTACTCTTACGACACCTGTACTCATCTCATTCACCCCATCCGTAGTAGTGCCGAACAAGAAAAAACCTTCTTCGGTTAAGAAGAAGGTTGGTTGGTCGATCCCTTCTTCTTATCTCGCAGGATGTAGACATCCTGCAGGAATTGGCACCTTGTCATCTGCTGCATGACGGTTGCCGGGCTTCATCGGGCCAGTCCCTCCACCTCTCTGGATAAGAAAACATCCTATGTAGTTCAAAAAATAAAAAACCTTCCTCGATAAGAAGAAGGTTCGCACAAGTCGTATACGAATGACCCGCTTCTTATCTATCGAGACCATCGTCTCGCAGGAATTGGCACCTTGTCATCTGTTGCATGACGGTTGCCGGGCTTCATAGGGCCAGACCCTCCACCTCTCTGGATAAGAACGTTTTATGCTATTGAGGACTATTCTAAGAAATTCCACCTCATCCGTCAACACAAAATTCACTCTATTTACCGAAGAAGGGGTTTCTCCTCCCATCGGCGGCACCCACTCCGATAGAATGAAAGTTACTGGGGCGAGAAAGCGACCAACCGAGAACTGTAGGCCCGATGCCCTCATGTAGAGCCTTTTCTTATCCTCTACTGCACACATTTGTGCGGGTTTTTTGTGTTTGTTGGACCTTTCTTTCTCCTCCTAGCCGTAGTCACTTCTTCGTTACCTAGTTACTTTTACGATACTCGAGTATCCTTTTCCATACTACGTGTGAGAATAGTGCGTACTTACGTAACGAAACAAGCTCATGTAGAATACGTCTTGTAGCACAAAACAACACAAACAACATGAGGAGTGATCCCAATCATGAAACTTCAATTGGCATTAGACCTTGTTAATATCCCAGAAGCAATCGAACTGGTGAAACAAGTCGAAGAATATGTAGATATCGTAGAAATCGGTACCCCTGTCATCATCAATGAAGGTCTGCATGCAGTGAAAGCAATGAAAGAAGCTTTTCCTTCCTTGCAAGTACTGGCTGACCTGAAAATTATGGATGCAGGCGGATACGAGATCATGAAAGCATCCGAGGCTGGTGCAGACATTATCACTGTACTCGGTGCAACTGACGACCTCACCATCAAGGGTGCTGTAGAAGAAGCAAGAAAACAAGGAAAAAGCATCATGGTCGATATGATCAACGTCAAAAATATTGAACAACGTGCGCAAGAAGTCGATGCTCTCGGCGTTGACTACATCTGCGTCCACACAGGCTATGACCTGCAAGCAGTAGGAAAAGATTCTTTTGAAGAGCTGCAAACCATCAAACGCGTAGTAAAACATGCGAAAACAGCCGTTGCGGGTGGTATTAAGCTGGCGACTCTCCCAGCAGCGATCCAAGCACAACCTGACCTGGTAATCGTGGGTGGCGGGATTGCGACACAAGAAGACCCTCGTTCGGTTGCTCGCGAAATCAGAAATCAGCTCAATCAAGGCGCGTAACAGGTAGGTTTCGCTATGCAAACAAACCAATATGCAGCTGAAATTGTAAAAGAACTCAACCGAACTGTTGGATTGTTGCCCGAAATAGAAACGGAATATTTCGTCAATGAAATTTTGCAGGCGAAAAGAATCTTTGTTGCAGGTGCAGGAAGATCAGGACTGATGATCAAAGCCTTTGCCATGCGCTTAGTTCACCTTGGCTTTGAAGCGTATGTCGTCGGTGAAACCGTAACACCTGGTGTTCAAAAAGGTGACTTGTTTATCATCGGCTCTGGATCAGGTGAAACCAAGAGCTTGGTCTCCATGGCTCAAAAAGCAACATTGATCGGAACGAAATTGGCTCTGGTCACGATCTTTCCGGAGTCAACCATCGGCAAGCTGGCGGATGTTGTGATTCCCTTGCCAGGTTCCCCAAAGGACAAGGCTAACGGTGATTACCAAACGATACAGCCGATGGGCTCCCTCTTTGAGCAGACACTCATCGTATTCTACGATGCCGCCATTTTACGATTGATGGAAATTCGCGGCATGGATTCAGAAACGATGTATGGCTTACACGCCAATTTGGAATAGACTGTTTGTGCTACCCTTCCTACATGTGAAAAACTCCGCCGTAATCGAGGCGGAGTTTTTTGCTATACGTGATATCTTTCCTCGAGAATCTTGCCATGATGGAGCTCATGTCCGGCAATGATATACGCCAATGCCCTAGCTGAGCATTCGCTGTTGTTAGCCATTCCCTTTCGCGTCCAAGCATCCACCGGTACCCCCTTGAACAAAGCAAGAGTGGATCCTCGCACCGCCCTGTACTCCTCCAGCAGATCAGACATCCGCCGGGAGTCAAAGGAACCCTCCCTCACGTAGGCTTCATCTTCATAGCCAGATAAAGGAGTCTCGTCACCTCTGGCAAACCTCAGCAAACGGTAGCACATGATTCGTTCCGTATCGATGATATGACCAAGCACCTCCTTCACGGACCATTTTCCGGGGGCATATCGATGAGTTTCTTGTTCTTCCGTAAGACCAGAAAACTTCTTTGTGGTTTCCTCCAGCTGCTGGGATAACGAATGCAGCAGATCCCCTTCTGGAACCAGATCCATATATTTCCCGTAGTAATCGTTGTATTCGTCTTTCGTTGGACGGTTAGTCATCTCCTATTTCCCCCTATTGTTTATCGCAATTCGAATCTTTAGCTAATTCGGGTGGCAGGTGTCTCCTGCCCGTAGTCGAGAAGCGGGATCGAAATCGTAAAGCGCGTCCCTTCTCTCGGCTCACTTTGAACGGCGATAGAGCCACCCATGGCGCGAATCACTTGAAAAGAGTAGGTCAACCCGAGACCCGTACCGCTTGATTTCGTAGAGTAATAAATCGACCCCAATCGACTGATCTGGTCAGCACTCATTCCGACTCCATTATCCTTGATAATCAGCAATACATTTCTGTCCACCAGATTCAGACTCAGGGACACCTTCGCCTGCGGAATTTCCACACAGGCTTCAATGGCATTTTTCATAAAATTCACGAGTACCTGCATGACTTCATCCCCATTCGCGATGATCCAAACGGGCACAACAGGCTTGTGCTCCAGCTCAATCTCGACGTTGCTCATGATGGCATATGACGCCATGACATCGATGATGACCTGCACTTGGTGCGAGAGGTTTGTTTTGCCCTTTTGCTTGCTTGGTGGCTTGGCGATGGAGAGATATTCAGATAACACAGACTCGGTTCGATCAATTTCCATGAGGCTGATGTCGATGTACTGCTCTATCTTTCCTTGCTCCAACGAGCTATACCTTATCAGCTTTAAAAATCCCTTTACAGCGGTAAGCGGATTGCGCACCTCATGAGCAAGAGAAGCAGCGACGTGACTGATTGCTTCAAACTTTTCATTTTGAGAGCAGTTGATAAACAGGGCTTTGTCGGAAGCAGCCTTATGAAACAACGTCGTCAGCAGCCAAATCCCGATCAAGTATTGAAGAGGAAAGACAACCATATGTTCGAAGAGGTAATTGGTGACCAAGTGTGGTTGGTTCAGATACAGAATAAGAGTAGGATGAATGGATAAAACGATCCCTGCCATGCACGTGACGAGTGTCATTCTGTGTGTGCTTTTATAAATCTGATTAAAGAATAAAGACAAGAAAAACGTGCACAGAAAAACGCTGGATCCCGTCCATATGCCGTCTCCCCCTATGTATAGTCGATACACAAAAAATTCAATCAGGAGAATACATCCCGTCTGCAAACCGCCAAAAATCACTCCAAAATACATGATGATATGGCGAACATCAAAATAAAAACCAGAATTCAGATTGCAAGAGAATGTCATAGCCAAAAACAGCGATAGTGAGCTCGTGATGATGATAAATTTTTTGCTGTAGTTTTGAAGTTTATCTCGATAGTAGACATTAAATAGGATAAATGGTAAAAGAGCGAAGAAGAGCTGCAGCATCACGTGCTTGATAATCATCACCAGGATCGCCTCTTCGTCTTCATTTTTGGCTAACCATGTGTCTTGACGGCATGATATGGTTATGTTTTTCATTCGATACTTTTTTTAGGAATCCTTCAAAATGGAAATGCAGCCTTCGTGCATATTTTTGCAGGATCAAAAAAGCACCTCTGCCAATCAGGTGGAAGTGTCTTATCAGCGAGCTTACCCGTTTTGCAAAATTTCCTCCGCATGTATCCCGGTCGTTATCAGCCGATAGCAGCAGTAGCCACTCCAGACTCACGACGAATGGCCTCCGCGAAAGGTATCTCTGATAGCCAGGATAGACCTTTGGTTTGATCGGCAGAACGCGACCACTGCTGCAATCAATCAGATCTACGATAAAAAGAACCTTACGTGGTAAGGTTCTTTTCCATAATCAGTGCGAACTTATTGCGAGATGTTGACCCCATCAAACAGCAAGACTCTGGCAGGTGCAGCGTCAGTCCCGATCAGTTTTAAGGGTGCAGCCACCATGAAGAATTCCCCTTGGGGTACATCCTTCAATCGCAAGCCCTCGATGATAATGACTTGACTGGCAAACAGCGCTTTATGCGTGGGGTGCCCCACCTGACTGCGCTCAATCCCCAAAGCGTCTGTTCCCACGCCACGTACTCCGATGCTTGACAAGTATTCGGCCCCGTCCTGTGCCAAATACACGAATTCAAAGGAAAACGCCTCGTCCCACGAATTCTTCGTTTTGAACAACAGAAAATCATCGGGTCCAATGTCAAATGACTCCAGGTCTGCACGGGTGATTCGGTCCTCCGCATGCGTGAGGTCGAGTACTTTGCAATTCCCCACCAGCTTGTCCAGAGCAATCGTTTCAAATCTTTCCCCATCTGTCACCATGTGAAGTGGGGCATCCACATGCGTGCCCGTATGAACATCTAGTTCGATCCGTGACTCTGTGACATAGCCGTTCGTGACAGGCTTGATCCTGGGTTGTTTCTCCGGTTTGTTTTTGTACACCGTCATTCCTTCAAAAATTGCACCGGTTACGTCATAGATCTTCATCGCATTTCGCCTCCCCAAATCGATGGTTGATCGGACCAAAAAGTTCATACAGTCGCATCATGGGACTGCATGAACCTCTTGAGTCATCGTCATCTTATCTAGCCAAACGCTGCTCGAGCAGTTTCCGTTCTTTTTCGTAGCCAGGCTTTACCAGTAAGGCAAACATATTTGTTTTATACGCCTCCACCCCTGGCTGATCAAACGGGTTGACACCCAGAAGATGTCCGCTGATTCCGCAAGCCTTTTCGAAAAAGACCACTAGCTCTCCGAACGTATATTCATTCATCTCATCCATTTCGATAACGAGGTTGGGTACTCCTCCATCGACGTGTGCGAGCAAGGTACCTTGAAAAGCTTTTTGATTGACTTCATGTAACGTTTTGTCCGCCAAGTAGTTCAATCCATCGAGATTCTCTGGATCGGCCTTGATGGTCAGCTGTTCCTGTGGCTTTTTCACGTGAAGGACGGTTTCGATCAGATCACGACGGCCTTCCTGCACATATTGTCCCATCGAATGCAGATCAGTAGAAAAATCGACAGATGCAGGGAACAGTCCTTTCTGATCTTTTCCTTCGCTCTCACCGAACAACTGCTTCCACCATTCCGCTACATAATGTAAGGAAGGCTCGTAATTGACCAAAAGCTCGATGGACTTGCCTTTGCGATACAACACATTGCGCACTGCAGCGTACTGGTAGCTCTCGTTTTTCTCCAGGTCAGGAACGCTGTATTTGTGGTAGGCAGCTTCTGCCCCTTCCATGATTCGATCAATATTGATCCCGGCTACGGCCATAGGTAAGAGACCAACTGCCGTCAAGATGGAATAACGACCACCTACGTCATCTGGAATGACGAACGTCTCGTACCCTTCCTCTTCCGCCAGTTTTTTCAATGCTCCCTTTGCTTGATCGGTAGTCGCATAAATGCGCCCTCTCGCTCCCTCTTTGCCGTACTTTTCCTCCATATATTCTCTGAAAATTCTGAAAGCGATAGCAGGTTCTGTCGTCGTTCCGGATTTCGAAATGACGTTGACGGAAATATCTTTTCCCTCTAGCACCTCGAGCAGATGGTTCAGATAGGTGGAGCTCATATTGTGCCCGGCAAAGTATACCTCCGTATAACCTTCCACCTGATTATGAAACGAATGGGACAAGGCTTCGATAGCGGATCGAGCACCGAGGTACGAGCCCCCAATTCCAATTACGACGAGCGCCTGCGAATTTTTACGGATCCGTGTGGCAGCCTGCTTGATCCGCTCGAATTCTGCTCGATCATAAAGGATGGGCAAGTCCACCCAGCCCAGATAATCAGAGCCGGGGCCTTTCTTTGCATGTAGAAAGTGATGAGCTACCTTGACGAACTCACTCAAGTAATCGACTTCCCGTTTTGCCAGAAAGCCCAACGCATTAGAATAATCAAAAGACAATGCCATTTCTATTCCTCCTTACCTATGTTCCCTTCTCGTTGTCTGTGTGCAGTACAGTCGTTACAAGTCGGCATCTGATCGATCCGCTGGATATACGAGTCCTAACTGCTTTCTCGCCTCATCCATAATCTCCATCGTGATCAGCGAATTCGCATGGGTGTTCGTGGCTGATTCCAGCGCTCCCTGCTGCACCAGCTCCATAAATTCCCGTATTTCGTAATGCATCAGCTTTGGAGTCTGGGGCCTCGTGACATCTTCTACCCGTCCATCCCGGTACCGTATTTCTATCTTTTTCAAATGATTGATTTTATCGATGACCATCGTAGCGTTCTCGCCCTGAATTTCTGCTGGCAAATACGAGTCCGTAATTTTCGAGTAGATCACTACCGCTTCTTTGTCCTCGTACTTCATCAGGATACTTCCTTCTCCGTCGACTCCTGAATCGAGCATGATCGCCTCCGCCTTGACCGAGGAAGGTTTTCCGAACAAGACCACCATCGGGTACAAACAATAGATGCCGATATCCATCATGGCGCCGTTTGAAAAAGCAGGGTCAAACGCATTGAGGACCGTTCCTTCTTTATACGCATCATAGCGAGAAGAATATTGGCAGTTCCCTGCAAAATACCGCCGAATGATCCCTAGCTTGTGAATGTTCTCCTGAATCGCCTGGAAATTAGGTGCCAACGTAGATTTCACGGCTTCCATAAGCAGTACACCGTTTTGTTTCGCTGCCAGCATCATGGCTTTTGCCTCTGCAGCATTGGACGCTACAGGCTTTTCACATAGTACGTGCAGCCCATTCTCCATGCATAGGATGGCTTGCTTGGCATGAAAAGAATTTGGACTGGCGATATACACGGCATCAAGCACCTTGCTTTTTGCCATCGTCTCGACGTCCGTAAAAACATAGGGAGCATCATGCGTCTGCGCGAAAGATCTGGCGCGTTCTTCTGTACGTGAATAAACAGCTGTCAGAGAGAAACCTTCTACTTCTTTACCTGAACGAATGAACTCTTCAGTGATCCAGTTCGTTCCAATTACGCCAAATCGCATCGCGGATCGCTCTCCTCTAGTTTTTTTCTGCCTTTTCCACGGCATGTCCTCCAAACTCATTTCGGAGTGCCGCTACTACCTTTCCTGTAAACGTATCAGTCTCCATCGAGCGATAGCGCATCAGGAGAGACATCGCAATAACCGGAGTGGCTGCTTGTAGGTCCAAAGCCGTTTCGACCGTCCATTTCCCTTCGCCAGACGAGTGCATAACCCCTTTTAGCTCATCCAGATTGGCGTCTTTGGAAAAGGCTCGTTCTGTCAGCTCCATGAGCCACGAACGAATGACGGAGCCATTGTTCCATACCCGTGCCACTTGTTCAAAGTCAAATGAAAAGTCGCTTTTTTCCAAGACCTCAAAACCCTCACCAATCGCAGCCATCATCCCGTACTCGATGCCATTGTGCACCATCTTCAGAAAATGACCACTGCCGGCTTTTCCAGCGTACAAAAAACCATTTGCTACCGCTGTGTCGCGAAAAACAGGCTCGACGACTAACCATGCTTCCGGGTCTCCTCCAACCATGTAGCAGGCACCGTGTCGAGCCCCCTCCATGCCACCAGACGTCCCCGCATCCATATAATGTACGCCTGCTTCCTTCATTTGATGGTAACGACGGATGGACTCTTTGTAGTGTGAATTTCCTGCTTCGACAACGATATCACCTGCCTGCAACAACGGAGTCAATTCCTCAAGCACGGAATCAACGATGGCGTGCGGCACCATGATCCAGAGCACGCGTGGAGTCTCCAAAGAAGAGACTAATTCCTGCAAGTCAGAGACACCTTTCGCCCCGTACCCTTTCATCGCTTCTACTGCTTGGGCATTGACATCAAAAGCTACTACCTCATGCTGATGGTCGAGTAAATTTTGTCCCAAGTTCAAGCCCATTTTTCCTAAACCGATAAGACCGACTTTCATTCTCGTTCCCTCCTGTCTGTTCCTTCTCGTGTCTTTATGAATGACTCGGGATCGGTTCACGCTCCGGCGCTTTATCCAGCCACCATTGAAAACCGTCTGCTAGCAATAATTCCTCCGAAGCATCAGGACCGTACGAACCTGCCCGATACGTATGCAAAGGAACGAGATTTTCCCGGAAAGCCTCTAGAATCGGCTCGACCCACATCCATGATAGCTCTACCTCTTTCCAGTGAGCAAAGTACGTGGAATCTCCTCTCAATGCATCGAACAGCAACAGTTCATACGCTTCGGGTACATCTTTCGTTCCCGCCGAAAAGTCAACGGTGACAGGCTCAATCTTTCCGCTATTGGATGGATTCTTACTATTCACTTGCAGGGCGATACCCTCATCTGGATTCACGCTGATAATTAGCAAATTCGGTGCCGGTTTCTCCTGTTGATGTTGGTATAGCTGTTCCAACGGATTTTTGAATTCAATAACGATTCTCGTCGATTTTTCCTTCATCCGCTTGCCTGTACGAATATAGAACGGGACGCCCTTCCAGAACGGATCATCAATCCAGACACGAGCCGCTACAAATGTATCCGTCATCGAGTAAGGTTGAACCCCTGGCTCGGCCCGGTAACCAACTACGTGCTTGTCCAAAATTTCTCCCGCCCCGTACTGGCCACGGACCACTTGCTGGCTTATTTCTTCCTTTTGTAAAGGTCGTACGGCTTCCATCACTTGGCGCTTCTGTGCTCGAATATCATTAGCCGTGATTCGTTTTGGCAGATGCATGGCAGTCATCATCAACATTTGCAGCATATGGTTTTGCACCATATCTCGAATGGCTCCTACATGGTCGTAATATCCTGCCCGCTCTTCTACCCCTACGGTTTCGCCGGCCGTGATCTGCACATTGGCGATATATTGGTTGTTCCAAAGAGCCTGGAAAACCGGATTGGCAAATTCCAATGCCTCCAGATTTTGCACCATCGGCTTGCCCAAATAGTGATCGATCCGGTAAATTTCTTCTTCCTCAAATGCGGTACTGAGTTTTTCATTTAATTGTTGGGCAGATTTCAGATCATTCCCAAATGGTTTTTCGATAATCAGTCGCTTCCAGCCCTTCGTCGTACCGAGTCCGCTTGTCTTTATATTCGAGGTAATCACGTCGAAAAATTCGGGTGCCACAGACAAGTAAAACATCCGGTTTTCCGGTATTTGCAAGGCTGCTTCACGTTGTTTCACAGTTTCCAGCAGAGGAAAAAAGGCTTGCGGATCCGTCACATCGACTGCACAATAGCGAAACGCTGCGACAAACTCGTCCATTTGCTGTGCATCTATCTGGGAACGGCGAGAAAATGTACGTACCGACTTCTCGATACTTGCTTGAAACTCTTCGTCTGACCAGTCTCTTCTGCCTACTCCTATAATGGAAAAAGTGGAAGGCATCTTTTTGTCGAGATATAAATTGTACAAGGCAGGGTAAATTTTACGCTTTGCCAAATCTCCTGTAGCACCAAACAACACAAAAGTCATCGATTCCATGTGCGATCCCGCCCCCTTCCTGTATTTTTTCTGAGGTGGTTATTCATGTTTACATCGTTATTATTAGAGTAAACCATGTGCGTAATCAAGTACTAACTTTGATCAAACTTAGTGTGAAAAAGGTGACTATTTCACGATTAAGGTCCTGTCTTCTTCTTGATTCAAGACGGTATCCATGTAGTTTCTCCCCCACTGATACATCGAATCCAGAATAGGCATCAGGCTTTGACCTTGCGCCGTCAACGAATACTCGACTTTTGGTGGAACGACCGGATAAACGACACGCCGAACGATTTGATCCTCTTCCAGCTCTCTTAGTTGATTCACCAGCATTTTTTGCGTAATGTCTGGGATGAGCGTTCTCAGCTCGCCAAAACGTTTAGTCCCTTCCTTGCCTAAATACCACATGATCAACATTTTCCATTTTCCCCCAATGACTGTCAGGGTCAGCTCTTTTTCGCAGTTAAATGTTCTGTTTTGAATACGTCCCATCTCTTTCCCTCCTCATTTTCTGATTCGTTTTCCAGATTGGACATTGATCACGATCTCTCTCGTTTGACCGTGACCACATACTGGACAATTCTTTTCGGTCGTGATCGACAAGCATTCCTCACACACGCGCCGAAATATCGAATCCGCATGAATCATGATTATCCCTCTCCTTTCTCAAGCGTACGTTTCTATTATTTAAGTTGTTTTTCAACAACGTATCATCAGTGGGGATAGCGTCATTATGTAACATATCAGCACAAGTGGGAAGTACGTACTTTTCATTCAGATAGTTACCTTTTTGTTACATAGTTACTTCCTCCATACCCCCTCCAAAAAAGCAGACCTTTTCACCAACGCGGCGCATGGGACTTCCGGGAGGTCTCATATACATGTACGAGTGGAGCCTTTTTGCCACTCGAATCGAGCCATTTGCATTTGACTATAAGGAGGAGTTTGGACATGCGATTGAGGCTGCGTCCCCGGGAGCCGATCGACAGTGTGGCAGAAGTACAGGTTTACCTTGCGACCATTGATTTATTTTTGCAAAAATGGCTCTTTCGAATGCGAAGATCGTGCAATCCAAATTAGAAGGAGGACTCTATGCGAGTCGCAATCTTGGGTGTCGGCGGTGTAGGACAAGTAAGTGCCTGTGAACTCATTAAATCTTCTCATGTGAAAAAGCTGGTCCTTGCAGATATCTCCATCGGGCCTGCAGAGGAACTGGCCGTTGAGCTTCGCCGGGAGACAGACATAGAAATTGAAGTGAAACGTGTGGATGCCCGCGATATTTCCAGCGTGCAAGCCATTTTGAACGGCATTGATGTCTTGCTTCATATCGGTTTGCCAGAAAACAACTTTGATGTCATGAAAGCCTGCTTAAACACACGAACGCATTATATCGACACCGCTTCCTCTGGACCGCAGTGGCTGCGGAAGCAACTGGCGTGGAATGACCAGTTTCGTGCTGCAGGTATTCTCGGCGTCATGGGATTGGGCTGCGATCCAGGCTTTTCCAATATCGCTGCTCGGTATGCCGTGGATCAACTGGATGAAGTGGACGCGATTCTCATTCGTGATGGAGATAATTCTGTGGTGGACTATGACGGCTTTTGCTCCTATTTTAGTCCGCAAACAGCCATCCAGGAATGTTTGGCCAAACCGAACTACTGGACAGCGGCAAAGGGCGAGCAGTATTTGCCGACCCTATTTGCCAACAAGGAAGAATTTGAATTTCCAGAACCCATCGGCTGGCTTGACTGCTACCATGTGGAGCATGAAGAGGCGACCACACTCGGTGAGACCATCGGCCGCGCCAAGGGCTGCAAGTATGTTGATTTCAAGTACGCCCTGCATCCTGACTTTGTGAATACCTTGCAAGTGCTGCGTTACTTGGGTCTAGATAGTGACGAGGAGATTGAAGTCAAAGGCGTGAGGGTGGCCCCGCGAGATGTCGTCGTGACTTCGATGCCCAAGCCAGTTGATCTCGCTGGCAAAATACACGGTTACTCCAGTGTCGGAGCTCTTGTCAAAGGAAAGAAGGATAACAAGCGAAAAGATATTTACGTCTACACGATCGCCAATCACGATGAGGTCTTTTACAAAACGGAGTTCCAAGCGACGATCTGGCAGACCGGTATCCCCCCTGTCGTGGCCGTAGATATGATAGCGGAAGGACAGTTGACAACTACAGGCTGCATTCCGCCTGAGCTGATTGATCCCATCCCCTTTTTGACCAAACTGAAAGCACGCGGGATGTCCTGGGACGTCATCGAGAAGACCTCCCCTCTTTTGCACATGCTCTAAGACGTAAAGTTCATATACAAAAACCGTTCGGGAAAATTTCCTCCTGAACGGTTTTTACCATTGCTATATTCTTTTTTGCTCCGCCAAAAAATGCTCGACTCCATCGTAGAGCCCTTCGTCATTGGCGTATTTTACATAGTTTTTCGCCGTGCGCAGCCATTCGATTGTCGTAGGACGAGTGGCGGCTATGGACTCCCGCAGATCGCTCATACGGATGGGACGCTCGGTTCCTTTTGCCAGGATGTCATGCAGCACTTGCTCCGTTGCGAGCTCCACGACATACTCGATATCTGCTCCAGAGTACAGCTCAGTCCATGCCGCCAGCTGGGCATAATCCAGAGGCTCTACCGGTCTGCCATCCAGCTTAAGCTGGAAGATCGTCTCCCGCGCTGCTCTGTCAGGCGGTCCGACGAACACCATTTTCTCAAAGCGGCCCGGACGATGAAACGCAGGATCTACATCCCATGGCATGTTGGTTGCCCCCATCACCAAGAGCCGATCTGCACGCATGCTCGCTCTATCCATCTCAGACAAGAGCTGATCGATGATCCCTCTCATCCATGGTGACGATGCTTTCCCACGATGGTACCCGATGGCATCCATCTCGTCCAAAAAGAGCACCGCTGGCTTCTGCTGCCGTGCTGAATCAAACAGGGCTCGGATGTTCTGTTCGCTCGCACCCACGTGCGTATGCAAGATATCTGCCACTTGTACGTGAAACAGCTTTGCCTGACATTCACCTGCGGTTGCTTTTCCCAAAAAAGTCTTCCCACAACCAGGGGGGCCGTATAGCAGGACTCCGCCACCTGCACGAATCCCGTACCGGTCGTATAATTCTGGTGTCAGAAAAGGCTGAACCATTTTCATTCGGATGGCTTCCTTCACATCGTGCAGCCCTCCTACATCCATGAAGCGAACCGCTTTGTCGAGCACGGTGACTTGACTCTCTCCCTTTTTATTTTTTCCCCCCTCAATGACTCGCATGGTGACGTTGGATTTTACAGGCGCCTGTGTACTTGCTCCACCGTCATTGGCTTTTCCCGAGCTGCGCTTTGGCATTTGTGTACTCAGCTTGTTTAGCTCGATCACGATCTGATCCTTTAGACCCTCGTCCCCGTAAGCCAACGCCTGTGTAAAGGCGAGCAGTGCCTCTCCCCTCTCCCCCTGCTCTGTATATTCCAATCCCAGCAAGAACCACGCTGACGCATTCTTCGGTTCGTTGCCGATCATATTTTTCAAAATGTCTATCTTCATTTGTTTCATCCTCTGCGTGCCATTTTGCATGTCCATTTGTACAGAAAAGGTGAGAACCAAAAGTAGCCGCATACTAGTATGGCAAATATCCCGACGGCCATGAGACTGGAGTACCAATGCAGCTTTGCCAGGATATATAGGCAAAGAATCAGCATGATCCACCAGACAGACGGTCCTCCCGTTTTTAGCAGGATGCGCTCTGGCCAATTCATGGGATGAATGAGCTTATCCAGCCTCTCTAATACTTGAACCAAATGCTCATCCAACGGGTTCATTCGATAGGCTTGGGTAAAATAGGCCCGCGCTTCCCGATACGCCTCCTTATCCAATGCCAGAAGTCCGAGCTTCACCAGCTTGTCTACCCGATTGCCCGCTACTCTGACGTAACTGCGAATCGTTTCTTCCTGCTCCATCGGCTGTTCGTATGCCCGCTGAAAAAAGTATTGATAATGCAGGACTGTCTCATCATCATGCCCCAGATATTGGGCATGCGCAAGGAGGTGTTTCGCTTTTTCTTCGTAACCGGTCTGAAGCATCAAGTAAGCGTATTGCGCCATAACTCCTGCATTTCGGGGATTCTCATGCAACGTTGCCAGCAGCCACTCTTCGGCTTCTACATACGCCTTTTTCTCGATGCAGATTGCCCCGAGCAAAGCAAAGCAGATTTCTTTTTGTGTGCCGGATTTCACCGCTGCCTTTGCGTACATCTCTGCTTCCTCAATCTCTTCCAGGTAAAAGGCGCATGAGGCTGCGTAATACAACGCGATCTCATCAGCTGGCTCGTGAGATAGCACCTCAAGAAATTTACGTTTCGCTTGTTCGTACTTTCCGAGCTCGTAATAGTAAACAGCTTCTTGCCATAGGACGATCTCTTTAGCGGACCACATCGCCATAGAAATAGACCTCCCCCGTGCGCAGAAGCAGGAATTCCAGGGGGAGCGAGACGATCGACAGCAGGATGGCTTGCTTCGTCAAAGGCCTGTACTCTCCCTGCACGACAGAATGAAGGCGAAACCGTTTTTTCAAAACGCAGCGATAGCCAAGCCCAAGCCCCGCCGCGGTCACTCGCGAAAAAAGCAGCGCGTCCAGCATAGATCCTGTCATCCATGTATAGAAAAAAGTCGACGCCAAAAGGATCAGACCGACCAGAAGCATTCCAAGAGTCGTTCTTTTTGAGACACGCAGCCAATGGCCGTTCATTGTGCCCAAAACGAGAACGGGTAACAAGCCACCAAAGAAACCTACGTAGAGAAACGAGCTTATGCGATAGGATCTGGTTTCCTTGACTCCCCCATACCTGAGGGAGGGGTACAGCCATTGCTCAATCACTTCTTCTGCCCCTTTCCAATATGTACAACCCCAACCATTCCATTATAAAACAAACAACGAGCAAGAAGAATATGGAAATTCAAACAAGAAAAGATAGTGAGCTTTGAGCCAGTACCTGGACGATAGAGTCAATTTGCAAGTTAGTTGACTGAGTCAATTTTATAGTTGACCACGTCAACTAACAGGCGTATACTTTTGGTAGCAAATCTTTCCTACCTTGAGGGAGGGGACTATATGGAGTCCATTCACTATGTCGAAAAAATAAGGAAGTTCAACCGTTATTATGCGAACGTACTCGGGAAAATTGATCAAGAAATTTACAATCCGTCTTTTCCGCTCACGGAAGCAAGGGTCATTACCGAAATTCACTATAGTCCTGGCTGCACAGCAACAGAAATTCGTGAAAAGCTGGGGGTAGACCGGGGCTACATGAGTCGAATCCTTCAGCGCTTCGAAGAGGAACAGCTGATTCTCAAAAAGCAGTCCCTCGAAGACAAACGGCAATATGCCCTCTTTCTCACGGAAAAGGGAACTGGCGTTTTCGAGGAGCTGGTGGATCGCGCCAATCGCGGTGTCGACAAAATGATTCAGAACATCCCAGAAACGGATTTGACAAAGCTCGTCTCCTCCATGGAGACGATAGTCACTATTTATACGAAAGAACAGGCGTCGCCTGTGACCGTAACCATTCGTCCTTTTCAGCATGGAGATGTTGGCTACGTCGCCTATTTGCACGGAAGATACTACAGCCAAAACTATCAGTTCGGAAAAATATTTGAGTATTACGTCATGAAAGGCCTGACCGAATTCCTTTACGATTCGGAGAAAGGACAGCTCTGGATTGCGGAAGTGAATGGTCAGATCGCTGGCTCAATCGCCATTACGAAGGCTGAGGACACAGTCGCCCAGCTGCGCTGGTTCATTTTAGATGAACCCTTTCAAGGCATTGGTTTGGGGAAAAAGCTCATGGAAACGGCCCTTCGCTTCTGCGTGGAGCAAAATTACAAGCATGTGTACTTATGGACCGTATCCTCGCTGGCCGCTGCTCGATCCCTTTACACGAAATATCAATTTGTACGAACGGAAGAAAAACCAAACGACGAGTGGAGCGGTAGGCAAATGATCGAGGAACGTTGGGATCTCGATTTGACGACCACTCCCTAACAACACAGGAAAACGCTTCTTCTCATTTTAAGAAGAAGCGTTTTGCCATGAAGGCTGTTTAGTCGTTTCCGTTGCCGTCGTCTTCGCCGGAATCTCCATTGTATTTCCCTTTGTCTGCTCCGTTGTTGCCGTTGTTGCCGTTATTTCCTCCCTTATCCTTTCCATTTCCACCGTTGTTTCCATTATTTCCGTTGTTACCCGGACTAGTACCGCCGTTTCCACCATTTTTGCTGCCATTTCCTTCGCCTTCACCCGTTCCGCGGCCTTTTCCTTCGCCCGTGCCTTGGCCTTCACCCATACCGCGGCCTTTTCCTTCGCCCGTGCCTTGGCCTTCACCCATACCGCGGCCTTTTCCTTCGCCCGTGCCTTGGCCTTCACCCATACCGCGGCCTTTTCCTTCGCCTGTGCCTTGGCCTTCACCCATACCGCGACCTTTTCCTTCGCCTGTGCCTTGGCCTTCACCCATACCGCGGCCTTTTCCTTCGCCAGTGCCTTGGCCTTCACCCATACCGCGGCCTTGACCTGCTCCGCCTCCTTGGCCTGCTCCACCGCCAAAGCCACCGCCTTGGCCCGCTCCGCCTCCTTGGCCCGCTCCGCCTCCTTGGCCTGCTCCGCCGCCAAAGCCACCGCCTTGACCCGCTCCGCCTCCTTTACCGGCTCCACCGCCAAAGCCACCGCCTTGGCCCGCTCCGCCTCCTTGGCCTGCTCCGCCGCCAAAGCCACCGCCTTGACCTGCTCCGCCTCCTTGGCCTGCTGCGCCGCCTTTCCCGCGTACTCTTGGGGCTTTTACATGCTCATAGGAGTACACAATCGATTGAAAGGTTCTCTCATCTACAGACCCTGTAACAGGGATTCCGTGTTTTTTCTGATAATGCTTCACGCCACGAACAGTTACATCGTCGTAGTAACCGTTTATGGTTCCAGCGTAGCTACCCAGTGACTTCAGCATACCTTGCAGAACGAAGATGTCTGGTCCATGCGCTCCTTTCCCTACCGCTAAGCTGCCACTTGGCAAGGACAATGTGAGCGTGAGTACGAGGAGTCCTGCACTCACCTTCCGGATGAATCCCTTTCTTAAATCCGTTTTTTGTTCCTTTGACGCAAAAATGCTCTTTCCCTTAATCATGCAACAGACACCTTCCTTCAAAGGTCATATGTAGTGGTAAACCCCCCTTACTATTCCCAACTTCGCCAATTGATTACGTCCTTTTCACAGGGATTTCCGAAAAAAAAAGAAGCGACCTACGTCGCTTCCTCATTGCGAAAAACCTCGCGATTGCAGGCGTTCCAATCAGTCGATCAAGACTTTTCCTACGCCATTCTCCCACTCGATTTTCGTACCATATGGCTCGCTCAACTCCTGAAGATGCTCCAGGATCTTTTTCTGCTTGGAAAGCGTTGGCCATCCTCTCTGATAGCGCAAAGTCCCATATCCCAACTCAATGGGATAGAGCAGCAGCTCTTTCAAGCGACCGTCTTCCATTCGCCAGTAAGGAATAACGGATTCCCACACGTATGGATTGACCCCCAAACCTTTCTTGTTGTGGTCGGTACGAGTATCAAATGCGTCTGCTACCGTCGCTTCATGGCCCAAGCTGTACTTCTCATAAAAATCAGCCGGCAATCGATGCACCGTTTCGTTTTGAAAAATGAAATTGCCCAAGCTGTAAAAGATGGGACGATTGCGATAGATTTCAATTCCACGCAAGATGTGCGGACCGTGTCCAAGGACAGCATCTGCTCCGCCATCGATGCAAGCTCGTGCCATCGACTCGAAAAAAGCTGCCGAAGCTGCCTTGTTCTCGCCTTCCATCTCGTGGGAATGGATACTCACGATGACGTAGTCTGCTTGACGCTTTGCTTCTGAAATGGATCGCAGCATGCGTTGCTTGTCGGCATCGACCGGCACAGTCGTGCATGCTGCCGCTTCCCCTGCGACAAAGCGATGCGCGCCGAAGCGAATCGAGGTACCATTGCTTGGGACCGCAAAGCCTTCCTTGACATCCAGATTGTAGGACGCATTGATCGGAATCAAACGGCTGATCCGGTCAAGATGAGCGAAATCCTCCTGCGGCAAGGTGTAGGTCGTCTCATAGCGCAAAGGATTTACGCCAGGACGTCCTGGCATGTCTGGCCGCTGCTCCCCGGCAATCCATGATTCGTGGAAAGTGGATGTAGCCGCTACTAATGCCACGCGGCCAGAAGGGCAATCCAGATAAACTGGCTGGCTCGCCTCCGCGAGATTCAAGCCGACTCCTGCATGGCTGATCCCGTATTCGTCCAGATACTTCCGAGTTGCTTCCAGCCCGCCGTAAGCGTAGTCCATCGTATGATTATTCGCCCATGCCATGATGTTGAAGCCATAAGCCTGCAAATCCGCCAGCACTTCCGGCTGCGCCATCGCCCAGGTCCCGCCGCTAAAAGCAAAGGGAAACCCCTCCAAACGATGGGTGGTCACTTCCAGATTCGTGAAACGAAATTCTGCTTCCCCGATCAGATTTGCGATCGAACGAAACGACTCCGACGATCGATCCGGTAGACGTCGCGTAATAAAGCTGTCTCCGGTCGCGACGAACGTCATGCTGCTTCCCATTCGCGCCCCCTCCTGCATCTCTTCTCCTGATGCGTCTCTCTCTTAGGTCAGTCGCATTCCTTGTTCTTTGATAAATTGCGTCACGTGCGCCCGACGCGGCTTGTTGACATAGTCTGCCATCTGTTTTGTCCAGCCATCTGTACGTGTACCGTTGCTGCGCTGGCTGTAGTACTCCGAGGAGGTTTGCTCGTACTCCTCCAATGCGCCTGCGATCAGCTCTTCCTGATACCGCTCCTCGTGGATGACCGCTCGCTGTGGCAGCCGAGGCTTTTGCTGAACGTCCTGGGCAGGATAACCCAGGCACATGCCCATGATCGGCACCGTCAAAGCTGGAAGGCCAAGAACGTCTGCCACTTCCCGCGGGTTGTTGCGGATACCACCGATCATGACGCCTCCCAGGCCATGCGACCGCGCTGCCAGCAACACGTTTTCTGCAGCCAACGCCGTATCGACAGCACCAACGAGCAGGCTCTCCACTTCATCTGCTGCCAGCGTTTCCCCATGCATCTCGCAAGCTTTTTGCAGCCTGTAGTAATCAGCACAAAAAACCAGGAACACAGGACACTCAACTACCCAGCGCTGATTTCCACAGAACGCAGACAGCTTTTGTTTTGTATCGCTCGACCGTACGACGATTACGCTATAGGCTTGCACATTATGCGAGGACGGCGCCCACTGTGCGCAGCTCAAAATGTCTTGCAGGAGCTCCTCCGGGATGGGCTGATCCTGATACTTGCGGATGGAGCGGTGAGATTGAATTAAACGAGTTACTTCTGTTGACATGTCACGCCTCCCTGATCATGGATGTTCTCTATCAGCATGCCCTTTTCTTTACGCCTTTTTGACAGGGCGAATCCATTCCCCATTCGGACCGCTCACGATTTCTCCATCCTTCATCACGGTTTGCCCGCGGACAATCGTCGCAACTGGACTGCCTACTCCCCTCCAGCCATCATAGGCAGTTACCTTGCTCTTGCTGTGCAGCTCTTCGCGTTTAATAACGAATGGACGCTTCATGTCTACGATCGTCAAATCGGCATCCGTCCCAACCTGCAGAGAGCCTTTTTGCGGGAAGATCCCGAATTGCTTCGCCGGATTTTCCGAAAGGACAGCTGCGACCTGCTGCAATGTCAGTCGATTTTGCGAGACCGCATTCAGCATGAGCGGTGCCAATGTCTCTACGCCGCACATCCCAGCTGGAATCGACCACAGATCGCCGTCTTTCTCTTGCTCTGTATGAGGCGCGTGATCTGAGCAGACGATGGTTACGACACCATCTGCAATCCCCTTCCACAGACGCTCTTGGTCCTTCTTGTATTTCACCGGCGGATACACCTTCATGGCCGGTCCAACTGTCTCGAAGTCTTCGTTGCTCAGGAACAGGTAGTGCGGGCAAGTCTCTGCCGTAATGGGATAGCCTTCAGCCTGTGCTTGCGAAATCAGGTCCACCGCTTCACCCGTGCTCACGTGCAGGATGTGCAGACGGGCTCCTGTTTCTTTCGCAAACGCAATCCCTGTCTGAACGGTCACGATCTCCGCCAGATTCGGGCGTCCTTCCAGCAAGGCTTCATAATCGCGGCGGCCACTCTCTTCGACTTTTTTGGTCAAATGCTGGATCAAGTCATTGCTTTCCGCATGGATGGCAAACACTTGACCCGTTTTCGCCACCTGACGGAACATGTCGAGCACTTCCCCGTCCTTAAATGGCGGAATGACGTTTTCTTCGCCGTCCTTGTAGTTGTACATCAGCTGGAACGTCTGGCTATGTACGGCATACCCCCAGAAAAACTTGAATCCGATCACGCCCGCATCGTGCAGGGGGTGCAAATCCTCCAGATTGAGATTGCCCAGGCAGATCGCCCAGATTCCGTAGTCAACGTGTGCTTTTGGCTTCAAATTTTGAATCTGCTTTTGCAGATTTTCCACGTTGTTGATCGGAGGATTGGTATTCGGCATCTCGAAAATGGTCGTGATCCCGCCTGCTGCCGCTGCCATGCTGGAGTGAGCGAAGTCCTCCTTGTAGGTGGCTCCGGGGTCGCGCGAATGAACGTGAACGTCGATTAAACCTGGAAGAATGTGAAAGCCACTTGCATCTGTCTCTTCTTTTATCTCTCCTGGCAGCTGCTCTTTCGTAATGGCTGCAATTTTCCCAGCCTGAATGTAAATATCCCCTTCGTAGCTTTCATGCGGGGTAACAATTTGTCCATTTCGAATCACGTGATCCCAAACCATTTAGCATCCCTCCGTGGTGTGTTTGCCCGCCGCGACCTGCCCGACGAGCGAATTGATATCGGTTATCCCGTATTGCACCATGTACTGCTTGATTTCCTCCAAAATATCGAGCATCGCTGTCGGTTGGACAAAGCTCGCAGTCCCCACCTGCACGGCGCTCGCTCCCGCCAGAATCATTTCGAGTGCATCCTCACCATTCATCACGCCTCCGCAGCCGATGATCGGCAGATTTGTGACCTGATGGACCTGATATATCATGCGAACGATGATCGGCTTGACGGCCGGACCTGACAACCCTCCGAGAACATTCCCGATTCGTGGCCGGCGTGTGTGGACATCGATCGCCATCGCCAGCAGCGTATTTGCCACATTCAAGCCGTCCGCCCCGCCTGCTTCGGCGGCCAGCGCGATTTCCTGGATACTGGTCACATTCGGTGTCAGTTTGGCGATGAGCGGTTTTTCCGTTACCTTGCGCACCTCGCTGATCAGCTCGCGGGTCAGCTTGGCATCCATCCCGAACGCTGCGCCATTTCCTTTCAGATTCGGGCAGGAAATGTTCAGCTCTAGCGCCGCCACTTCCTTTGTCCCGGCGATGATCGAAGCCATTTCCGCGAATTCGTCGATCGAGTCTGCCGAAATGCTCGAAATCAGAGGAGTTTGATAGCGACCATAGTACGGAATGACATTTTCCATGTAGTAATCGATGCCCTTGCTCTGAATACCGATGGAGTTGATCATTCCGGCAGGCGTCTCGCATACGCGCGGAGTCGCATTGCCCTTTCGCGGATGCTTCGTAATGCTTTTCGGCACTACGGCACCAAGCTGGTTAAAGTCGATGATTCCTTCCATGTCTTCCCCGAAAGCTCCGGAAGCAGGCATGATGGGGTTTGTGAGCGTAAGACTACCGATGTTCACAGACAATTTCAGCTCCGTCGTCATCCCAGCACCACCTTCTCCAACGGGAACACCGGGCCTTCCTTGCATACCCGAACCGTTTTCAAATACTCTCCATCACGCACATCACAGACGCAGGCAAAGCAGACTCCCATCGCACAGCCCATGTGCTCCTCCAGCGCGATCTGCCCGGGAATACCGTGCTGGGCTGTGATCTCCTGCAGCAATCGCGACAGCCGCTTGGAGCCGCAAGTGAACGCTGCTTGGATCGGATGCTCGGCCAATAGACTCTCGATCTGTGCCCGAACCGAGTCCACCCCGCTCGTCTGCTCCTCGTCTGTTACGAAAAGCACTTTGGCTCCAAAGCCTTGCAATGTCTCTGCGGCCAGCAGATCATTTCGCGAGCGTGCACTGAGTATCGCAACCGCCTGAACCCCTTTTTCTGCCGCATCCTGAGCAAGTGCAGCAAGCGTTGCGATCCCTACTCCGCGAGCCAGCAGCAAAATCGTTTTCCAATCATCTTCCAGTACAAAAGGCGTGCCCAGCGGACCAAATACATCCACCGAGTCTCCTGCCTGCATCAGCGTGAGCCTTTGCGTGCCAGCCCCTTTGACCAGATATAAAAATTCCAGCGTTTTCTCTTCCCGGTTGATCCGATAGATGCTGAACGGACGGCGCAAAAACGGATTCAGATCATGACCGCAGCGCAGCTGGAAAAACTGACCAGGCATTACGGGTTCAGTCAGCTCGCTGGCATCCACCTTCATGTGCCAATACCGCTGGCTCACCTGCTGATTGGAGCATATTTTCATCTGAATCGGCTTCATGCACTCTCCCCCATCTGCTCAGGCTGGGTTTTCTCTCGCTCTTCTCGCTGCGGTTGACCGTTCGCATCCAAAACAACGGCCCACTTTTTGATTTCTTGCTCCAATAGACGGGCACCGACGCCGATCTGCTCCCAAGAGGTATACTCCTCCCGATGGTGGCTCACACCGTCTCTGGATGGGACGAAAATCAGCCCAGTCGGCCAGCGTCTCGCCATGTTCATCGCGTCGTGGCCAGCGCCACTTGCCATTTTCAAATACGATATTCCCAAATCCCGGCAGCTCTCTTCCAGCGACTGTGTCACTTCTTCGCTCAGGAGAACGGGTTGCTCGTCGCTGAGCATCGTCCACTCGACTTTCACGCCGCGCTTCTCCTCTACATGGCGGAATCCAGCGTACAGCTTGTTTAGGACCGTCTTTTTGGAATGCACATGGGTGCCGCGGATATCGATCTTCAGCTCCGCCGTATCTGGCACGACATTCATGGCTCCCGGTTTGACGACACACACACCAACCGTCCCAACTGTACCGTGCTCTTTCTCAGCGAGGGCAGCCGCTTCGAGGATGAGCCCGATTTCTGCCGCAGCCAAAAAGGCATCCTGACGCTGATCCATCGGCGTCGTCCCTGTATGGGAGGCTTTCCCCTGAATACGGACCTGCAGCCTGGTCGGAGCTGCTATGCCATGAACAATCCCTACCTGAATTTCCGCTTTTTCCAAAACAGGCCCCTGCTCGATGTGCATCTCCAGAAATACCTTCAGATCCTCGGCAGCCCTTGCAGCTTCAGTCAGCGGCCATCCATTCAACGAACATTCAGACAACGCATCGCGAAACGTCTTTCCATCATGATCTAACAGACCTGATACGCCATCTATGTCCAGCTCGCCGATCATCGCTTTACTCCCTACTGTAGAGACGCCAAACCGAGAAGACTCCTCGCAGGCAAAGCAAATGATCTCGATAGGATGCCTAGTCACAATCCCCTGATCATCCAAGGAGCAGATCGCTTCGAATGCAGCAACCACGCCGATGATCCCGTCGTAGGAGCCTCCCTCGAAAACAGCATCCAGGTGGGAACCGCTCGCAACCGCAGGCAAATGGGGCTCCTGCCCCTCTCTTCTCGCAATCAGATTGCCGCTGGCGTCCATACGAACACTCATCCCACGCGCTTCACACATCATCGCTAACCGACGAACGGCCTGTCGCTCCTGCGGCGTATAGGCGAGCCTCATAACGCCTTTGTCCGAATAGCCAATTTGATTCAATTCGCGCCACGTCTGTTCCAATCGCTCCAGATTCATCGCAACCCCCACATTTCCTACTATCACTAAAGGTGTAGTATGAGGATTCTTGGATCATGATCGAAAAACCTTTGTCCGAACAGACAAAAAAAAGAGACGGTGCATTATCGATAACGATAATCGTCTCCCATCAAGTCAGCCAGCTTCAAGCCAATATGCAGCATCAGCTTCCCTTCCGACTGCTGCAGACTATAGCCCGTCAATTTTTCGATTCGCCGCAAACGATACTTCAAGGTATTCACATGCAGGAACAGAGCAGCCGCTGTTTCTGTCAGCTTTTCATCGTGCAAAAAGTACAGCCGAAGCGTTTTTACCAGCTGCAGATCACTGTTTCGATCATGCTCGAACAGCTTGCCCGCCGTCTCTTCGAAAAAACTGTGCATTTCAGCCCGGTCCTGAAATTGTGCCAGCAAACGGTAAATGCCAAGGTCATTGTAATGAATGACGGTCCCCCTGTTGTTCATGGCACTGCCCAACAAAATCGACTGCTGGGCTTCTCGAAAGCTTTCTCTAAGCCCGCTAATTCCCGCTCCATGATCTCTGCCAATCCCGACGCGAAAGCTTCCCTTTGAGGCGGTCTGCTTCTTCAGCTGTTCCGCCAGCTTCTCTGCTCGCTGCTTGAGTTCCTCACTGGCAATGCCATTTTCTACCGGGCACAGGCAAACAACCATCTGCCGGAAGAATCCGGTAATCACTCGCTGCGTCGAGACCCGAAGCAGCCTCTCTGTCCGATCCGCCAAGTCAAATGGATTTTCCCTTTTTTCCTCTCCTTCAGCTCGGATCACCATACAGATATACGGCTCGTCCAGTGTAAATCCATAAGGGAGTCCTCTTTCCCGCACATCCTCCAAAATCAGATGCTCGTTGACAAATACATCCCGCAAAAACTCATTCTTGTATTGCTGCTCGGTGTCAAAGCGCACTTTCAAGCGCAAAAACTCCAGGGCAAGCAGTGTAGAGGCTTTTTCGAGAATCGCGAGGTCCATTTCCAGATGATCCCTCTCAAACGCCCAGCAGGTAATGTTGCCATACACATGGCCATCCAGTAAAATCGGCGCCACGATGCACTCCATCTCTCCCCGCTCGCAGGTTCGCGTCAAATGAACAGGACGTTTGATGATCGCAAGCTCGCGGATTTGCTCAGAGCTAAGCGGCTCACATGCAAACGGCAGCGGCGGCACCTGCATATAGGAAAGCATGCTTTCGACTGTAATCGTATTTTTCGTGAGCATGCCGAGCGTTTCAATCAACGATTCCATCCCTTGTTCATTCAGAGAAATCTCATTCAGCACTTTGCTCGCTTGCTCGAGATCCTCCTGCAAAACGACTTTCCGATCAAAAATAGCGTGACTCACTGGAGGCAAAATCTCCAGGTAGCTGATCTTCTCCGGAATTTCGATGACAGGAAAATCATACGTATTGGCTTCCTCCAGCAAGGACTGGGGAATCTCGTCGACAAAACGGTGCGGTTTGATCGCCAATGCGACCGTGCCTTGTTCATGCAGCTGGCGAATCAGCTCTTTTTGCGCCTCTGCATCATCCTTGATCGCATAGAGGCTGGAGAGGATCAGTTCATCGCCTTTCAGCCATTTGGCGATATCCGGAACCTCCATGATGGTCACGTATTTCACCAGCCGATCCAGTCCCCTATGGCCTGCCACCACTCGACAATCACGGAGTCCTCCTACGCGCATTAGCTGCCTCATCGTAATGGGCATGATCCTCACCTTCCTTTTTCGCAGGTGTTACCAGTCATTGTACAGGTTCGCGAACAGACTGCCCACTTGTAGAGTAGAAAACTGAAACTTTCGGGCGACCTTGAGGTCGCCTTACTTGTTTCAGCTCCCCCTCATCAAACCGTACGTGAGGTTTTCCCTCATACGGCTTTCCGATGTTCTTCTTTCTTTGGCATTCGGCACTGCTTATCCGGCAAGTTTCACAAGTATTCCTTGAGTATCTTTAATGACTTTTCCTTCCCACGAGTGTTTCTTTCGCACATTCCTTTTCTTGTTAACGAAAAGGGTAAGCCTTTCAATAACATACCAGTCAATCCGATTTAACCATCTTGCAGCTATTGGCGATAGCGAGTAGTAGTTCTTGAAGCCTTGAAGTTTTCGATTTAGCCCCTGTACTAACTCCGTTAACGACCAATACAACTTGCTGCGAGGTTCGGTATACACTTTTATTTTCCGGCGCATTTCCTTCATAGCTTTCTTACTCGGAATATGGGACATGACAAACACCTTCGATCCGCCCTTGTTAAGGACCGGAAATTTCCGGTGATGTAGACCAAGGAAATCAAAGCCCGAAGTATTATCCCAGATGTTGACCAGTCGAGACTTGTCCTTACTAAGTGCAAGATCCAATTTGTCCATAATAGCTTTAATGACCTGAATACTTTCCATGGCATCCTTTTTCGTTTTGCACATGATGACGAAGTCATCGGCATATCGAATCAGTTTTCCCAAATGGGCAAATTGCTTTCCCCATACCGTATCCATGTAGTTGAGATAGATGTTGGCTAACAGTGGGGAAATGACTCCTCCTTGCGGAGTACCCAATTCGGTGTCATGAAACTGTACATCTTCCATCACGCCTGCTTGTAGCCAGTTCCGAATCAGCTTTAGTACCCTACGGTCAGAAATCCTCTGCTCAACTAACTTCATCAGCTTCTCCTGATTGATGTTGTCAAAGTACCCTTTGATGTCTGCATCAACCACCCAGTAAGCATTTTTACTTGCTTTCCTGATTTGTGCAATCGCTTGATGAGCGTTACGTTTTGGGCGAAATCCGTATGAGCAATCTTTAAAGTCCGCTTCAAAGACTGGCTCAATGACCATCTTTGTCGCCATCTGAACAACCCTGTCTCGAATAGTTGGGATTCCGAGTGGTCTTTGTTTCCCATCCGCTTTCGGAATGTAAGTACGCCGTACCGGTGCTGGATGATACTGATTTCTCTTTAGGTCGAGATAAATTTCATTAAGGAATTTACTCTCTCCATACTCATGCACAATCTTATCTATCGTTTGACCATCCACTCCGCCACTTCCTTTATTGGCTCGTACTCTACGCCAAGCTTCTGCAAGAATGTCTGGTCTGTATACTTTGTCGTACAGAGCATGAAACCGCCGTTTTGGCTTTTCCTTGGCACAAAGATATAGAGTTGTCCAAAGTTGTCGAGCTTTTGCATCGGTGTAGTTAGCAAGTTTACTTGCATTCACTCACTCTTACCTCCTTTCAACTCTTGAACAAAGCAGGGCTCCTTCTCTCCATAGAGTTTTGTTGTCTCTACTTCATCGGTACTATGAACCCCTCCGACTCCCTTCCTGCCGTCCTCCATTTCCCTTTCGGTTATAGGATTCCGCTTTACGCTCCAACGGAGCGTGCAGGGGAGGGTCTCCCCAGTTCCGTTAGCTACTTTCTCAACATACCGCTCCCCATACTCCGGGAGGTTCCTGGGTGCTGCATTCCAAGTGCTACACACCTTCCATGGACTTCGCCCAATATCCCAAGGCTCGTCTCCCCCTTGTCCATCTTCCGATGGTCTCTTTTAACGAAGCGGCAGGATTCACTTTATGTTACGGTCTGCTGATTTGCTCGCACTCCTGTCGGAGTTACTTTGTCACAGGGCTTCAACCTTAGGATCTCTCCACCAGTTGCCTGTCAGCTACGAGGCGACTTGGCTCTTACCTCGGTCGGACTTTCACCGACTAGCAATTAACGGCTTGCTGGGCGCGCAAAAATGAAAAAGGCCACGAACGCATTCGCAGCCTTTTCCCCTCTTTATTAATCCAGTTCTACATCCTTTGTCTCCGGTACCATCGTCAGCATGACCAGAAGGCCAATCGGATAGACGAGGAAGACCAGGGACATCGCACCCATAATGTTGCCGCCTACACTCAGCATCCCGATGATCGCAGGTCCAAAACCGGCAAGTCCGCGCCCTGTACCAAAAATAAAGTTTTCCGCAGTAGAGCGTGCCTCCGATGGATAGTTCTCGGCCAGTACTGCGCCGAAGCCGCCCATCATGCCGTTTACGAAAAATCCGAGCATTGCGCTGCCCCAGAGCAGCACGTTTTGATCCGTAAAGACGAAGAAATAGAGAATACACGCGATCGTACCGCCGACGTAGTAAATAGCGAAGGTCTTTTTACGACCGATCTTGTCAGCCAAAATCCCGAATACCATGATCCCGATAAGCATGCCGACGGTCGAGATCAGCATCCAGCCGCTTGCCTTTGCCAGGCTATAGCCGTATTTTTCCGAGAGAACTGTCGGCATCCAGGAGAAAATACCGTAGTAGCCGAAGTTTTGAATAAAGGACATGATGGTCAAACCGATCGTGGCAATAGTCAGCTTTTTGTTTGCGAACAGCTTGCCCAAAGGAAAGCCTGTCATGCTTTTGAGGGAAGCGCGCTCTTCCTCTGTCAGCGTTCCCTGCTTTTCCTTTTCTAGCAAATGCTTTTTGTACGCATTTTTGCTTTTCCAGATCTCAGGCTCTTTCAGGCCAAAACGTACATAGGCTGCCAAAAGCGCCGGAAGCAGACCAAACAGGAATACCGTTCTCCAGCCCATGACAGGAACGACGAGTGCAGCGAGTACAGAGGCACCGAGAACGCCCAGCTGCCAGCCGAGTGCAACACCGGAAGTAGCTTTTGCCCGTTTTTTCTTCGACCAGGTTTCTGTTACTACCGCCATCCCAATCCCGAACTCCCCACCTACACCAAGACCGACGATAAAACGTAGAATGGCCAAATGCGAATAGTCGCTTGCAAAATAGATAAGAGCAGTACCAACGGAGTAGAGCAAGATCGTCAGCGTAAAGATTTTGATGCGCCCGTACATGTCGGCCAAGAAGCCAAATAGATACGAACCAATCAACGTACCAATCGTAGTCACCAGCGTCAAGTTTCCTGCCTCTGCAGGAGAGAGTCCAAATTCTTTGATGATGAAGACGAGTACGAAGGACAAAAGCAGCATGTCCAACCCGTCAGCTGCGTACCCCAAAATGGAGCCGACAAGCGTTTTGACCTGTGTAGATTTGCTCTCTTCCACTTTTCCGTGAGGCGTAATCGAATGTTGCACGAAAGCATTCCCCCTTGATCGTGTACAGGAAAATTTGAATTATTCCATTACTAAGATTTATGTGAATGTTGGGTGAATACCTTTGTCCCTATAGACTATATTGATATTCATGATTTGTTCTAATCGACAAAAACCGCACAACATCGCCATTTGAAAAGCCTTACATTCATCCTCTTTGTGTAAGGTTTTCTTACATTTACACAAAAGATAGGAGAGAAAACGGTGTGGAAGCCGTCTTCTACTCCTATAATCAAAGCTCAACCACTCTTATTCAAAGAATGTCCGAGGAGATTTGCGCCATTCCCCCAGGATTTTCTCTTGCTCAGACGTGATGACCCCTTTTTCTGATGCAGCCTCAAGCAAAGCTGTATATTGGGAAAGGGTTGTGCATCGAATGCCCGCATCTGCGAAAAGTGCTTCTGCATCCGGGAACTGGTAGCTGAAGATGGCTACTACCCCCAGCACTTCTCCACCTTCTGCCTGCACAGCCTGTGCTGCTTTCAGAGAGCTTCCTCCGGTAGAGATCAAATCTTCGATAACGACTACTTTCTGTCCGGCTGTGAGGGCACCCTCGATTTGATTTTGGCGGCCATGGCCTTTTGCCTTGTCACGCACGTAGATCATCGGCAGGTCCAGAAGCTCTGCTACCCATGCCGCATGCGGAATGCCCGCTGTTGCCGTTCCTGCTACGACTTGCGCTTCCGGAAACTGAGCGCGGATCGTCTCAGCAAATGTACGAGCTATCTGACGGCGCACCTGTGGGTGGGACATCGTAATCCGGTTGTCGCAGTAGATCGGAGACTTGATCCCGGACGTCCATGTAAATGGCTGTTCAGGACGCAGGTGCACGGCACCAATCTCAAGCAAGCTCGCAGCAATTTCTTTGGCAGTTGTCATCGTCATCATTGTAATTCCCTCCAGATTCGTATATTACCTGCGGTCTGCTTCAACAGCAGCCACAATGCTCTCCCAGGTTGCAGCCGGATCCTTTGCCGCGGTAATCGCGCGACCGATCACGAGATAATCGCTTCCTAGCTGGAAAGCCTGCTCAGGTGTTGTAATGCGGGTTTGATCCCCTTTATCCGATCCTAGAGGACGAATACCTGGCGTTACGGTCAAAAAGCTCTCTCCTGCTGCTTTCTTAATCATCGGTACCTCGAGCGGAGAGGCCACCACTCCGTCCAGTCCTGCTTGCTTGGTCATTTTCGCGTAGTGTACCACTACGTCTTCTACCGAGCCTGGGATGGCCAGCTGTTCGTTCATCGTTTGCACACTAGT
Source organism: Brevibacillus centrosporus (assembly GCF_046622605.1). Classification (NCBI taxonomy): domain Bacteria; kingdom Bacillati; phylum Bacillota; class Bacilli; order Caryophanales; family Paenibacillaceae; genus Brevibacillus; species Brevibacillus centrosporus. The sequence goes on from NZ_CP176856.1 coordinate 3,792,102, forward strand.
CGAGGTGAGCATGGTGACCCCGATCAGAATCGGACGGGGAGAGCCTGCTGCCGTCCCCTGTTCCAATCCTTCCCGTGCTGCCTCCATCATCGCCACTCCGCCTGCAGCATGAACGTTCACCATGTCTGCACCCAGTCGAGCCAGGCTTTTCATTGCGCCTTTGGCTGTATTCGGGATGTCGTGCACCTTCAGGTCAAGAAAGACCTTCAGTCCCCGTTCTTTCAAATAGTGGACGATCGCAGGTCCTTCCGCGTAGGAAAGCTCCATACCGACCTTCACATAACGGATTCGATCTTCCAATGGTACCAGGCACTGTTTGATTTCTTCCAGTGTGGAAAAGTCGAGCGCCACGATCATGCGTTCTCTAACATCAATGGATTGAGCTTGCACACTTCTCTCCTCTTTTCTATCCCGATCTCAATTTTTCTCGTTGTGCTTTACACCGTCACAGCCACTTTAGCCCCGGAGCGTTGCGCCGGCATTGCTTCCGTAGAGAATGTGATGGTCTCCAGTACGTGCAGCAGTGCAGACGCTGTATCCAGCGAGGTCAAGCATACCGCACCGTTCTCCACTGCTTCGCGGCGGATGCGGAAGCCGTCACGCTGTGGCGTTTTGCCTTTGGTCAAGGTGTTCAATACGATGTTGGCTTCGCCTTTGTGGATCATGTCCAGCAGGTTTGGCGTACCTTCCGACAGCTTGTTTACACGAGTTACGGGCAAGCCTGCTTTTTCCAGATAATCTGCCGTTCCGGACGTAGCCAAGAGCTTGAAGCCCAGCTGACGGAAGCGTTTCACGATAACCAGTGCCTCTTCCTTGTCTTTGTCTGCCACAGTGACGAGGAGCGCACCTTTCGTCGGGATGTTCATGCCCGCTGCGACCAGTCCTTTGTACAGAGCCTTTGCCAGCGTGCTTTCACGCCCCATGACTTCCCCCGTCGATTTCATTTCTGGTCCAAGCGTGATGTCTACGCGACGCAGCTTGGCGAAGGAGAACACCGGAACCTTGACGGAGACCACTTTTTCTTCTGGATGGCATCCAGGTGTGAAGCCTTGGTCGATGATCGAGTGACCGAGAATGGCTTTCGTCGCGATGTTCGCCATCGGAATTCCTGTCACTTTGGAGAGGAATGGGACGGTACGGGACGAGCGCGGGTTGACCTCGATGACATAGGGACGGTCTTTGTAGATGACAAACTGGATGTTCAGCAGTCCCTTGATTTGCAGCGCACGTGCCAGCTTGGTTGTCATTTCGATCAGCTCTTCCTTGATCGCTTGAGACAGCGATTGTGGCGGATACACCGCGATCGAGTCACCGGAGTGAACCCCTGCGCGTTCGATATGCTCCATGATACCCGGGATCAGGACGTTTTCACCGTCGCAGATCGCATCGACTTCTGCCTCGACCCCAACCATGTAGCGGTCGACGAGAACCGGATGATCTGGATTTACTTTCACAGCCTTCTCCATGTATTCCAAAAGCTCAGGCTCGTTGTAGACGATTTCCATCGCACGTCCACCCAGTACGTAGGACGGGCGTACCAGCACCGGGAAGCCCAGGCCTTCAGCCGCTACCACCGCTTGTTCTACGGATGTTACTGTTTTGCCAGGAGGCTGTGCGATGGAGAGACTGCGCAGCAGGGCTTCGAACTTCTCGCGGTTTTCGGCTGCATCGATGTTTTCCAGGCTCGTTCCGAGGATCTTGATACCGCGCGCTTCCAGCTTGTCAGCCAGATTGATCGCTGTTTGACCGCCGAACTGTACGATGACGCCCTCCGGTTTTTCCGCATCCAGGATGTTCATCACGTCTTCGATGTAGAGCGGCTCGAAATACAGGCGATCCGAGGTGTTGAAGTCGGTCGATACTGTTTCTGGATTGTTGTTGATGATGATCGCTTCATAGCCTGCTTCTTTCAGTGCCCAGACTGCGTGCACGGTAGCGTAGTCAAACTCGATCCCCTGACCGATACGGATAGGACCGGAGCCGAGTACGACCACTCGTTTTTTGCCCGTCTCGATACGCTCATCCTCTGTTTCGTAGCTGGAGTAGTAGTACGGTGTTTGCGCCTCAAACTCGGCAGCGCACGTATCTACCATTTTGTATACCGGGATCAAGCCGTTCTTTTTGCGTTCTTCGCGAACAGCGTCTTCCGTTTGACCGGAAAGCTCCGCGATTTTGCGATCTGTAAAACCGAGACGCTTGGCTTCATACAGCTTTTCTGTCGTCAAGCCCTTCGCGAGTTCGCCTTCAAAGGCAACCATCTTGTGGAATTTATGCAGGAAGAACAGATCGATTTTCGTCAGTTCATGCAGCTCGTCGATCGTCCAGCCGCGGCGCAGAGCCTCTGCCAGCAGGAACAGGCGCTCGTCATCTGCTGCTACTAGACGTGCTTTCAGCTCATCCGTACCGATCTCGGAAGCTCCATTGATCTCCATATGATAGGAACCGATCTCTAGGGAGCGAATGGCTTTCATGATGGACTCTTCAAACGTACGTCCGATCGCCATGACTTCACCAGTCGCCTTCATTTGTGTACCCAGCTTGCGGTTTGCCGATTGGAACTTATCAAACGGCCAGCGTGGAATTTTGCTTACCACGTAGTCGAGAGTTGGCTCGAAGCAAGCGTATGTTTGTCCCGTTACCGGATTTTTCAATTCGTCCAAGGTATAGCCGATGGCGATTTTGGCAGCCATCTTCGCGATCGGGTAGCCAGTCGCTTTGGAAGCCAGTGCAGAAGAGCGGCTCACACGAGGGTTTACTTCGATCACGTAGTATTGGAAGCTATGCGGGTCAAGCGCGTACTGCACGTTGCAGCCACCCTCGATACCCAGTGCACGGATGATGTTCAGTGCAGAGGAGCGCAGCATTTGGTATTCGCGATCCGAGAGGGTTTGGCTCGGAGCTACTACGATGGAGTCTCCTGTGTGCACACCAACCGGATCGATGTTTTCCATGTTACATACCACGATGCAGTTGTCGTTGGCATCGCGCATCACTTCGTACTCGATCTCTTTCATACCCGCGATGCTCTTCTCGATCAAGCATTGGGTGATCGGAGAGTACTTCAAACCGCTCGCTACGATCTCGCGCAGACTCTCTTCGTCGTCGCAAATTCCGCCGCCTGTACCGCCAAGTGTGTAGGCGGGACGCACGATGATCGGGTAGCCAATTTCATTTGCAAAGTCAACCGCTTCTTCGATCTTGCTGACAATCACGGATTCCGGTACGGGCTCGCCCAGCTCGTTCATCAGGGCGCGGAACAGCTCGCGGTCTTCTGCTTGTTTGATGGATTCCAGCTTGGTACCGAGCAGCTTCACATTTTCTTGCTCCAGTACGCCTAGCTCTGCCAGTGCTACCGCCATGTTCAGTCCAGTTTGTCCGCCGAGCGTTGGCAAGAGGCCATCCGGTTTTTCCTGACGGATCACGCGGGATACGAATTCTGGCGTGATGGGCTCGATGTATACTTTATCTGCCATGTTCGTATCTGTCATGATGGTCGCAGGGTTGGAGTTGATCAGAACAACCTCCATGCCCTCTTCTTTCAACGCTTCGCAAGCTTGCGTACCTGCGTAGTCAAACTCTGCAGCTTGCCCGATCACGATAGGACCGGAACCGATCACGAGGATTTTTTTGAGGTTAGCGTGTTTTGGCATAAGTTTTCTCCTCCTTAGCGGTTTCAAGCATCTCTAGGAATTGGTCGAACAAGTAACCGGAGTCATACGGGCCAGGCGCCGCTTCCGGGTGGTACTGTACGGAGAATGCTCGCTTCGCGGTGTTGCGAAGCCCTTCTACCGTACCGTCGTTCAAGGCGATATGGGTGATTTCCAGCTCAGTGCCTTCGAGCGATTCTTCTTTCACTGCATAGCTGTGGTTTTGCGAAGTGATGTATGTGCGTCCAGTCGGCAGCTCTTTCACCGGGTGATTTCCGCCGCGATGGCCAAATTTCATTTTCATGGTATCCGCGCCAGACGCCAGAGCGAACAGCTGGTGACCCAAGCAAATTCCGAAGAGGGGGTACTCACCCAGAATGCCTTTGATCATTTCGATCCCTTGCGGTACGTCTTTCGGATCCCCAGGGCCGTTGGACAAAAGGATGCCGTCCGGTTGAATCCGGCGAATCTCTTCTGCCGTCACGTTGTAAGGTACCACCACGACATCGCAGCCGCGCTTGGTCAGCTCGCGCAAAATGCCGTGCTTGGAGCCGAAATCGACCAGCACCACCCGATGTCCGGTACCCGGGCAGGAAAAAACGCTCTTGGTGGATACGCGGGATACTTGATCGGTCATGAGCGTGGTGGTTTGGAGAGCAGCAACCAGCTCTGCAAGCGGTGCTTCACTTGTGGTGATCATGCCCTTCATCGTGCCGTGATAACGGATTTTTCTCGTCAGCATCCGCGTATCCACGCCGCTGATTCCCGGGATGTCATACGTTTTCAGCAGTTCATCGAGCGTATTGGTGTTGCGCCAGTTGCTTGGCATGTCGCAATGCTCGCGTACGACAAAGCCGTGGATGTAAGGTCTTACCGCCTCAAAGTCATCGCGGTTGATTCCATAGTTCCCGATCAACGGGTATGTCATGGTCACAATCTGCCCGCAGTAGGACGGGTCAGACAGGACCTCTTGATAGCCCGTCAGTCCGGTGTTGAACACCACTTCTCCGTACGTCTCATTTGTTGCGCCAAACGCTTTTCCGATAAACTCTGTTCCGTCTTCCAAGATCAGTCTTGCTCGCATCTTTCGCTCCTCCTTCTATGTCTCGCCCAATCCCCCAGAAGCTTTTATCTTGTTGTCATACAGGGGTTTCTCATTACACCTCTTGATGTACGATCTTGCCATCTACCAAGGTTAGGATCGGCCAACCTTTGCACGCCCATCCAGCGAATGGTGTATTCGCACCCTTGCTCGCAAAGGCCGCAGGGTCAATTTTCTTTTCAGTTTCCAGATCGATGACAGTCAGGTCAGCTGTCGCGCCTACTTCCAGGCGACCGTACGGCAGGCCGAACGCTACAGCAGGCTTGATGGTCAGCAGGTCGACCAGTTCTTTCAACGTGAGCTCACCTGTTTGCACGAAGTGAGTGTAAAGCAGCGGGAAAGCTGTTTCCGAACCAACGATTCCAAATGGAGCTCGGTTGATGCCGTTTGCTTTTTCTTCTGCCGTGTGCGGCGCGTGGTCGGTTGCGATCATGTCGATTGTTCCGTCCTTCAGACCTGCGATCAGCGCGGCACGATCTTCGCGGGAGCGCAGCGGCGGATTCATTTTCCAGTTCGTATCCAGATTTTCTGGAATGTCTTCGTCACACAACAGCAGGTGGTGAGGGGTTACCTCGCAAGTCACGTTGACTCCTGCTCGTTTGCCATCGCGAACCAATCGGACCGATTCCTTCGCACTGATGTGGCAGACGTGATAGTGGACACCCGTTTGTTCAGCCAGCAGGATGTCGCGCCCTACATGGATGGATTCAGACTCCGATGGAATACCTGGAAGTCCGTGACGCTTTGCCACCTCTCCATCGTGCAAAGCCGCTCCCGGGATCAAGAGATCGTCATCCTCGCAGTGAGCGACGATCGAAACGCCCAGCTCTTTTGCCGCTTGCATGGCTTTTTTCATCATGGCTGTAGACTGTACGCCTACACCGTCATCTGTCAGGGCAAAGATCCCTGCTTCCTTCAAGCCCGCGAAGTCCGTGAGCTCTTTTCCCAGCTGCCTTACCGTAATCGCTCCGTATGGAATCACTCGTGCCATTCCCGCTTCACGTGCTTTGTCGAGAATGTAGGTAACTGTCTCGACGCTATCAATGGAAGGACGCGTGTTTGGCATGCAGCAAATGGTCGTGAAGCCGCCGCGTGCTGCTGCCTTCGCTCCTGTTTCAATCGTTTCTTTATGTTCAAAGCCAGGCTCGCGCAAATGTACGTGTACATCGATGAGTCCTGCGCTGATCAAGCCGCCTTTGCAATCGACCCATTCGTGATTGTCACGGGGGATAGACTCGCCCATCGCGACGATGCGTCCGTCCTCCACCAGTACTTCAACCGGGATTAATACTCCCTCATGATTTAATAGTTTGCCGTTACCAAGGATGGTTCCCATTTTAATTCGCTCCCTTTCAGCAGAGTTTCTAGTACCGCCATTCGTGCTGCTACTCCATTCGTTACTTGCTTTTGAATCAAGGAGGCCCCCGATTCAACCAGATCTGTGTGAATTTCCACTCCCCGGTTGACTGGAGCCGGATGCATGATGACCGCCCCTGGTTTCATCGACTTCGCACGCTCCAGTGTCAAACCGTGTGCCTGATGATACTCTTCCTTGGAAATGTACAGCGACTCGGTATGACGCTCCAGCTGCACACGCAGCATCATGACGACATCTGCCGTCTGCACCGCTTCGTCCATCCCGACGATTCTCACTCCGTTCGGGATTTGAGCCGGCTGCGGCATCATGCTTGTCGGACCGGACAGCAAGAGCTTGATTCCGAGCTTCGGCATCGCATGCAGGTGCGAGCCGAGTACACGGCTGTGGCGCAGGTCACCGATGATGGCAACAGTCAGTCCATCCAGTCGTCCGAACTGTTGTTTCATGGTCAAGAGGTCAAGCAGGCATTGGGTAGGATGTTCGTTTGTTCCATCCCCTGCATTGATCAGCTGCAGGTCAACGCTTGTCGCGAGCTCCTGCAAGAGACCTTCCTTTTTCGTCCGGATGACTGCCGCTTCTACGCCCATCGCTTCCAATGTCTTGATCGTGTCGTAGACCGTCTCGCCCTTCACTGCTGAGGAGGTTTCAGGAATGAAGTTTAACACGTGTGCGCCCAGACGCTTTTGAGCTACCTCAAAGGAAAAGCGCGTCCGCGTGCTGGCCTCGAAGAACAGGTTGGCGACAAATCGTCCGTGCAGGACGTTTGCCTGCTCGCCCGGGCGCTCCGCCCAGTAAGCCGCTCTCGTCAGCAGCTGTACAAGCTGTTCTTTCGTCATATCTTTTACGCCAATCAAGTGACCCGTGTTGTTCATCGTGAATCCCTCCGTTTATCTGGTGTATTCGAAAACTTCGCTACGCCAAGCTTTTGGGCGGAGTCTTAGTTGCGCTTATACTGGATAAGATTCCTATAAATCCTTATCTGTACAAAAAAGCTTCTTGCCTTCGCCATTAGCCTTTGTGGCTGGCGAGACAAGAAGCTGCTATGCTCTCCCTTTTTGCGCAGGGGAAACAGCGTTCTATGCCTTGTCAGCCTCTCTGGACTGGATTAAAGGAATGGGGAACGTTTTCTTCTTATTCTTTTTCGCTTTGCACGTCACCCATTGCAGACTCTTTCCCTGGCAAAACCACATGCAGGATGATTCCGAGGAAGGTGGCGAAAGCGATATTGTCGATGGTCAGGTCGCTCAGGAAAGCGACGCCTGTTCCTGCAAAGCTGATTTTATAGCCGCCGATACCCGTGACAAGGATCGCTGCTGCCAGTACCATGTTGCGTTTGTTGGAGAAATCAATCTTGTTATCTACGTACATCCGCAAGCCTTGTGCTGCGATGATCCCGAACAGGATGATGGATACGCCGCCCAGCACTGGAGTTGGGATGCTCATCAAAAGTGTGCTGATCTTGCCGATGAAGGCGAACAGGATCGCTAGAACTGCTGCGAGGCCGATCACCATTTTGCTGAATACGCGGGTAATCGCGAGTACGCCGATATTTTCGCCATAGGTTGTTGCAGGAGGTCCACCGATGAACGCTGCAAGCGAAGTTGCGATACCGTCACCCAGCAAGCTGCGGTGCAGACCAGGGTCTTTCATCAGATCGCGGTCCATAACTTTGCTCGTTACCAGAAGATGCCCCAGATGCTCGGCCAGTGTTACGAATGCGACTGGTGCGATAACCAGTGCTGCGATCCAAGCGGATGGGTTGCCCATCGCTGCTGCGACTTCACCGAATTTGAAGTGAGTGGTGAACATTTCAGGGATGCTTACAACCCAAGGTGCATCCGCGATTTTTTGCAAGTCGATCAGGTCCGGGTGACGCAAGAGTGTGTAGACATAGCCTACGATGATACCAATCAGAATCGGGATCAGACCCAAGAATCCGCGAAGGAGAACTGCTGCCAAGATCGTTACAATCGTCGTTACCAAGGAAATTTCGATCGATGTCAGGGACATTTGCGATTGTCCGTCTACTGTTACCTTTGTTGCCATGTCGACTGCCACACCTGCAAGGCTCAAACCGATGACCACGATGACAGATGCGATGACGACTGGCGGGAGAACTTTGTCAATCCATTTGACGCCTGCCTTTTGGACAATGGCGGCAACGATGATGTACACCAGACCGGAGAGGAAGCATCCGAGCAGCGCCGTACCTACTCCGTGAGAAGCTGTGACCGCGATGATCGGTCCGATGAAGGCAAAGGAAGAACCCAGGTAGTTCGGGATTTTTCCTTTCGTGATCAACAGGAAGAGCAGCGTACCGATACCGCTTGTAAAAAGCGCCGTCGCCGGATCCAAGCCTGTCAGGATCGGTACGAGAACCGTCGAGCCAAACATGGCGAACAAGTGCTGGATAGACAGTGGCAGCAGTTTTTTCAGTTCAGGTGTTTCGTTAACATCAATGTAATTTTTCTGGCTCATACCGATAGGTTCCCCCTGCATTTCTTTTTCTTTCCTTTATCTTTTTGCTCGCTCTGTATTAGAAAACTTGCCTCCGCAAAGCTTTTAGGTGAAGCCTTAGTTGCACGTATACTTGCTAAGAATCTTACAAATTCTTACTGTACAAAAGAAAAACCTCTTCGTGCGGGCACAAAGAGGTCAGCTTCTCCACAAACATGGGAAGATATCTGCCTCTTGCCGACCTCACGGGATCGTTTTTAAAGAGGAGTTATTCAGTTGTCTTACAGTAGTTGTCGGATGGATACAATGTCCATCATGTCTACTTCGTCTAGTTGTACATCGACAATTTCCGTTCTTGCTGTCGGTACATTTTTCCCTACAAAGTCCGGACGGATCGGCAGCTCCCGGTGTCCGCGGTCAACGAGTACGGCCAGCTGAATCATGCGCGGACGTCCGCTGTCGATCAGCGCATCCAGTGCAGCGCGTACCGTACGTCCCGTGTAGAGCACATCGTCAACCAGAATCACGGTTTTGCCTGTAATTTGTGCCGGCAGCTGCGAACCGTGCAGAACGGCGTCTTCTGACTTGTGCTGCAGATCGTCGCGATAGAACGTAATGTCCAGCTCACCGACTGGCACCTTTACATTCTCGATCATTTCGATCCGTTCGACCAAGCGCTGTGCGAGGTAAATCCCTCTCGTCTTGATGCCCACGATGATGCAATCTTCCACACCTTTGTTTCGCTCAATGATTTCGTGAGCGATCCGAGTCAGCGCGCGGCGGATAGCCGCTTCATCCATAATGATGCTTTTACTGATCATCTACTTACCCCCCTGACGGGAACTGTGGACGTAAGAAAAAAGGCTTCTTGTCAGGAGACAAGAAGCCACTGGACGCGACGGCAGAAGAAGACATCAGCATGTCCGCTTGCACCGTTTTGTCGATTCCGTGCCCTTGTCAGCCTCTCTGGACTGCATTTAAAGGTTCCATTCGTCATGTAGGATTATGTCATGAATCGGGACGACTGTCAATGGCTTTTCGGACATTTTATTTAAGAAAATCACATTTCCATCCACTCGATTTTTACTTTCACTAAAATTCAATTGTTAAATACCTATTAGGCTCCTGGCTTTGGTGCTGTTTCTCTCTCCCAATAGACACTGACCCACTCAGGTAGATAATTGCCGTAGTAGCCAATATCCCCCGTGACGTTTCTCAGCAATTCCGTTTCTTTTCCCTGCCATGACAGGAACACGGATCCGTGAAGCGCATTGTCTAGCCTCACGAACAGCAGCTGCTTGCCATCGGGCGATGGAGCTGGGTAATAATCAGCTGTTGCATTCGTTCCTTTTGTCACTTGCTGGGCTTTTTCCCCTACAGCCTGCTGCCAAATCCGCTGGCCCGGAACCATCACTTTATTCGGATCGTAGTGGTATTCCGCTGCTTCCCCACGGGAGAAGAATACCGAATACGGTGCACCCAAGGTCCATACAGGCAGCGTATCTACGTTTCCTTCCGGGCTATCTGACACGACTTTGCCGTTCGTGTCAGCGAACTTCAGATGCTTGTGGGAGGTCGCCATCCGATCTGTTCCGTCGATAAAAGCAAGCTGCTTGCCATCCGGGGACCAGCGGAGCCATTGCGTGTGAATCAGTCCCGTGCCCAGATCCACAGGCTTCTTTTTGGGCTGACTCCGATCAAAAAGCTGGATGGGCACCCCATCGGCGGACAGAGACGCGGAATTGTATTGGAGGTAGTATCCCACATGCACTCCATCCGAGGAAATGGCCAACGCCCTCGCTGCCCATGGCCAGATCCCTTCCTCCATATTAGGAGGTGGTGCAATCGGGTAGCTTGCTGTGGTTTTTCCCGTGAGCTCACGCAGCTGAAGAGTCATCCCCCGATCCTTCGTCGCAGGGGTCGACACCAGGAGCTGCTTCCCATCTGGCATCCAGGAGAAGTCCACAAAATCTACGTTCTTCTCGCTGTAGACTTCGCTTACGGCTCCGTTTTTCCATTCTTTTATTAAAAACATCGACTGCGGGTTTTCCGCACTTCCCCCGTTCACGAAGAAGGCAACCTGCAACCCCGTCGGCGACCATTTCGGCTGGTCCATTACGGGTCTGTCATCCAATTGGACCGCTCCCGTGCCATCTGCTTTTACCGCCCATAAGTAGCCGGGTGTGGAATACGTGTCGCTTCCTTTGTATTTCAAAAACAGCAGCCACTCACCATCTGCTGACCAGCCTACGATTTGAGCTGCTCCATCCACAGTCACTTGCTTTGGAGATGATCCTCTCTCTCGGGCATCCAGCAGCCACAGATGGTCCTGGTTGGTGAAAGCGAGTTTGGCTGCTACTGTTTCCTGACTCACCCGTACAGGCAGCACAGACTGCTCTTGCGCCATCGCTGGTCCAGCACCCGCCGCAAGCATCCCAACCAGACTCGCTATGCTCATCCACGCGAGCCATTTTTTCCGCATTCTGAATTCCTCCTCCTTTTTTCATCCGGTACAAAAAAACGCCAAGGATGATGGACGACCAATCTTCCCTAGCGTTTTCCTTTCCGCAGCTGTTTATGTAACTAGACAGAAGCAGTCTGAAGCAGCAAATATTGATTTCCGTAGAGGTCCGTAAATACCGCTTCGGTTCCGTACATGACATCATGTGGCTCTGTGAGAAAGGGAACGCCTTTTTGCCGGAAAGCTTCATACGTTCCTGCAAAGTCCTCAGTTTGCCATACCCACATCGGGTTTTTCCCTACCAGGGCAAGCATTTGCTCCGCCACTTCCTCACGATGCCAGTGTGTCGGATCGTGCAAGACGATTTCCACCTCTTGATTAGGCAAACCAATGGTCAGCCAACGAGAGCCGTTGTCCATCCGAGAGTCCATGCGCTTTTCAAAGCCAAGCTTTTCCGTATAAAACTGCAGAGCTTCTTCACAGTCACGCACATACAGCGTCACATGCGCCAGTTTCGTAAGCATCCGATCCCCTCGCTTTATGCTTGTTTGAGGAATGCAATAATGTCTGTCAAATCTTGCGGCAGATCAGCTTCAAATTCCAAATGCTCTCCCGTACGTGGATGCGTAAAGCCCAAAGTCTTGGCATGAAGCGCTTGACCATCCAGCTCCAGTGTATTCTTCGGTCCGTATTTGGGGTCTCCCGCCAGCGGATAGCCGATGTACTTCATGTGAACACGGATCTGGTGCGTTCTCCCTGTCTCCAGCTTGAGCTCGACCAAGGTAAATTCCTTGAACCGCTCCAGCACGATGAAATGAGTCACGGCAGGCTTGCTGTTTTCAAACACAACAGCCATTTGCTGACGATTTTTCGGATCGCGACCGATCGGGGCATCGATGGTTCCCATCTCATGCTGGATCACTCCATGGACGATGGCAACGTACGTGCGATTGACGGTATGCTCTTTTAACTGTTCCGCAAGTCCCATATGCGCCTTGTCGTTTTTCGCCACCATCAATAAACCTGAGGTGTCCTTATCAATGCGGTGTACAATCCCGGGACGCAGAACCCCGTTGATCCCGGACAAATCCTTGCAATGCGCCAGAAGTCCATTCACCAGTGTCCCGGAGTAATGACCAGGGGCTGGGTGCACGACGAGTCCACGCGGCTTGTTGACAACCACCACGTCCGAATCTTCATACACGATGTCCAGCGGCATGGATTCCGGTTGAATCGCCATTTCCTTTGGCGGTGGAACGCGCAGCGTAATTTCATCGTCCGTTTGCAGCTTGTAATTGTTCTTGACCGCCTCTCCATTTACAGTGACGCGTCCCTCTTTAATCCAAGCCTGTACCTGCGAACGGGACCAGTCCTCATTTTGCAGGGTGATGTATTTGTCGATCCGTTCACTGTTGTCTGTAGAATCTGCCGTCCAATCGTAACGTTCAAATAATTGCGTGTCGTTCATGTATGTCTCCTCATTCCATTACTATCCAGATAAACACTCGTTGTCCATACTAACGCTATTATCCTCGAAAAAGATGCTTTCCATTACCGACCGTTCTTTCTTCCCTCAAGAAGTACATCCAGGAGCAAAACGACGACTCCGATGGTGATCGCCATATCTGCAACGTTGAAAATCGGGAAATTGATCAGCGTGAAGTCCAGGAAATCCACTACCTGGCCTGTTGTTGCGCGATCGATGAAGTTGCCGACTGCGCCTCCCAAAACGAGAGATAAGGCAAGGGACACGCGCGGCTGCTTTTTGCCGATTCGGATCAGGGAGTAGATGATCCCGACGACAACCGCAAGTGTAATGATAATAAACAGCCAACGTTGGTTTTGCAAAATACCGAACGCAGCCCCCATGTTTCGATGGGACGTGAGATGAAAGACGTCCGCGATCAGCGGGATCGATTCTCCTCGTTCCATATGTTTTAATACCAGCTGCTTGGTCCACTGATCAAGCGCGATAATGATTACAGCAATGAGATAGTACAATGGGATGTCCTCCTTCGTCTGACTCAGGTCAGCCTAGCAGCATGTCAAATGTACATTTTACCACAGCAGAATTACTTGAACAAGCGCTTCCCTTTTTTATACAGCCGGTAGCCTTTGCGTATGGCATCCAGCACCCAGAGCGGGATTTTCCAGCCGCGATCCTTCATAAAAGGAAGGTAAATGCGGTAATACGCCTTGCGCAAATCTTTCCACTTGCTGTCCGGGATGTTTTTGTAATAATCCGAGACGTCAATCAAATACCCTCGCCCTTGATCCATCAGCACGTTTTTTCCGTGGACATCATGGGGGAAAAGTCCTTTCTTCCTGGCCTCAATCAATGCTTCCTCCACGTCCTCGATCACTTGCGGCAGAATCGGAATCCCAAAGCGGACACAGTCAAACAAGGAAATGCCATTGATCCGCTTTAAGACCAAGTATCCTGGCTCAGCATGATAACAAACGGGAAAGGAACGTGTCTCTCCCAGCCTGCGGTAGACATCCACTTCCTGCTCCCAGCCTGGACGCCCTGGCGCATACAGCTTGATCACGACACCCGGATAGTCGGGGTGGCCGAACACAGCCGCATAATTGCCCGTACCAACCAGCTCCCACGGATAAGGGGTATGCAGGACGACTACGGGATCGTCGGGTGACTGGCTTTCCAGTTTCACTTCCTGTAAAAAACTTTGCAAAACGTGATGATCAATACGCATAGGACCTCATCTCTACTTTTTCAGTGACTTCTACTCTTTGATTCTAGCAAAAGGAGAGGTCTAAAAAAAGAAAGAACCACGCTGATTTAAGCGGGTTCTGCTTCCTTTCTCACACATTAACCTCCAAAAACCAATCGCGGATCGATTCTTTCAACTTTTCCAGGGCGACCATGCTCGTAGCTTCACAATAGATGCGCACAAGCGGCTCTGTACCAGAGGGGCGAATCAAGACCCAATTCCCTTCATCTAGAAGAAGCTTGATGCCATCCATCCGATTGATCGCTTTGACCGCAAAAGGTCCGACCTGCCGCGGAGGGGACGAAACCATTTCGCGAATCCATTCGTCTTTTTCCGGCAGCCGGATATCCAGTCGCGTGTGGAACAATTCGCCAAAGTGGTCGTATACGTCTCGGAGGATTTGGTCGATGCCTTTGCCTTCCACGGCGCACATTTCCGCCAAAAGCAAGTTGATCAGGACGCCATCCTTTTCCGGTATGTGTCCGAGAATGCTCGCTCCCCCGCTCTCTTCGCCCCCGATCAGGACATCGCCCTTCAGCATATGCTCCCCGATGTATTTAAAACCGACGGGCGTCTCCACAAGCTCCAGTCCGTAGCTTTCTGCCATGCGATCCAGCAGATGTGTCGTCGCTACTGTTCGGACGATTTTTCCAGTAAGCTTGCGGTTTTTGACGAGATGATAGGTGAGCAGCACAAGCACGCCATTTGGAGAAATGTACTGTCCGTAGCGGTCCACTGCTCCGAAGCGATCCGCATCTCCGTCATTTGCAAGACCGAGAGACGCTCCTCGGCTGACCACTTCTGTTTTCAGCAGGCTTAAATGCTTGTCATTGGGCTCCGGCAAATCTCCGCCGAATGCCGCGTCCGGCGTCTCCCGAATCCCTACATTTTTCACACCTGCCTCTGTCAAAAGACCTGTCACATATCCCATCCCTGCTCCGTGCATGGCATCCACGACGACCTCCAGAGAGGAGCTTCTCAGCGCATCCATCTGCACCAATCTGCGCAAATGCGATTCATAGTGCGGGCGCAAGACGATCACCTGGAGTCTTTTGTCAGCCTTTGCCTCTGCGAGCGAGATCGTTTTCACTTCTCCCGTCTCCTGGATGACCGAGATCCATTCTTCCAGCCTTTTCGTGATGACAGGAGTAGCTGGACCTGCGTAATGCGGAATGTACTTCATCCCGTTGTACTCGGGCGGATTGTGGCTGGCGGTGATCATGATGGCTCCACTCGCCGCGAAGTGTTTGACCCCAAAGGCAACAGCTGGTGTCGGTGCTGCTTCGTTTACCAGATAGGTGCGAATCTGGTTGGCAGTAAGGACGCTAACGACTTCCTCCGCAAACCTGCGCCCCAAAAATCGGGTGTCGTGACCGACGAGGATCGGCTGTTCCTGCTGCCCCATCTCTATTGTATAGCGGGCAATCGCCTGGGCGACAATGCGCACGTTTTCCACCGTAAATTCATCAGCTACGATTGCACGCCATCCATCTGTACCGAAGCGAATCGCTCTTTTCATCTTCTCTCTCCTCTCATTACCGCAGCTCGTTTACTTTTTCCAAATAGCGAAGTACCGTTGCGACATAGGTAGCATGAGACCAGGTGAGCGGGGCTACGGACACGGGCGCACCTGTATAGGGATCGAGCTGTTCGGATAGCACACCACTTTGCAGGGCATGGCTCACGACCCAGGATAGGCGCTTTTTGGGCTCCTCTAGTTCTTCCAGCGTCCGAGCCTTGGCGATCTCCCAATCGGCGACCCACAGCGTGCAAATGATCCACGGATTGCCCGGAACCTTCGCTGTATCATGCGATTTTTTAAAATAGTAGTCTCCCTGATAGCGGGCAAATCCCCCGACCTCTGTATCCACCCGCAAGCTGCGCTTCACGGCTTCCATCGTGCTTGCTACACGGGGATCGTCCGCCGGGAGCACGCCAAGAGCAAAGATGGAGAACAAGCTGCTTTCCACCGTAAAATCCTTCTCGACACGCCCATCCTGGCGCAGGTAGATTCCTCGCAGGAACCTGCCGAGGTCCGCATCGTACAGATGCTTCAGCATGGCTTCGCGAATGCGCTCTGCTCCCTCGTCGTAGCGTTTGTAGCGGCGATCATCCCCGAACAGCTGCGCGAATCTGGCCGCTGCTTTGAGACCAGCAAAAACAGTTGCGCTGGTAAACGTAAAGATGCCTCTGCGCTCCTCCCACAAGTCGTAGCTCGGTTTGGGAAGCTGGTAAGCTGGCTCGATGTACTGGAGTAAAAAGCGTGCTGCCGGTCGGACGAGAGTCGGGTACAAGGCCTGACAATCCTCCAGCTGCTTGCCGCTTTTGTATTGCTCCCACAGGGCATGCAGGACCAGCGCTGTCTCGTCCTCCTGAATCGGCAGCTGAATTTCTCCATCCACAATATACGGATGCCAGCTGGAGCCTACCGACCCGTCCGGATTGTACTTGTGCAGCAGATAGCCATCCTCATTGAGAGCATCGGCACAAAAACGGAAGAAAGGAGCGACTGTGCCGGTGTAGCCTGCCTTTGCCATAGCGCAAGCAATCAGGGCTCCGTCACGCGGCCACATGTAGCTGTAGTGGTCGCGATTGTATTGCAAAATATCGGAATCATTGGCTGCGAGAATGGCGCCGTTGTTGTCAATCTGCGTTCGTACCAATAGCAGACTGGTCTTGTACAGATTGACAACACTCTCTGGCAGGTCGGCGAAATCCCGTTCCTCTTTGTTCACCCAACGCTGCCAGTAGACGGCGACCCGATTCAAGAGGCGCTCCGGATCACTCTCGAGAACGTACTGATTGAGCGTTTTCACTGCCTCGTAGGAATCGCCGATACACATCCAGTAATCGAGCGTTTTTTCCTCATGCGGCGCAAGCATCAAGCAAAAGGAAATCGTGCTGTCCACGGAGCCTTGGGCGATTGGATTGCCTGACAGAATGCCATCCTCTGCATCCCGCCAGGTCCCTTCCGCATAGTTGAAGCGTTTGATTCCGACGCTGAATTGCTCAATTCCGCTCTCTGACGTCCTGCCGTTGACCATGATGTACACATTTCGTTTATAGTGATACACGGTGCGCTGCACAGGGTCGTACACGGCCGTATCCCCGACTTCTGTCTCATTGATGCTGAAATCGTGGTTGAAAAACAGCCGTACCTCCCGCGCCTCACTGGTGAGATTGCGCACGTGAATTCTCTTCAAATAGATCGGATCCCGCTGATGCACGCCGTCTGCGATCCGCAGTGAAAGCCCCAAATGCTCGTGCTGGGCATGGACGTCGGTCACGAGCGATTCCTTGCCGTAACCAAGAGTACGCTGCCAGCCATCCTCATCCAGCCAGGAAAACCGTCCCTGTACCCAAACGCCCAGCTTGCTGAAGTGCCCACCCACATGATTCAGCTGCCCTACATAGGGATAGTAGAGATCGCGCATGTGAAGCCTGTCGTCAAAATTGATCAGCAGTCTTCCGTTTCCGACCACGAGGGGTCTCGGCATGCACTCACTTCCTTTATTGGTATTCCGCGATGCGTCTTGCATAGGAGGACGCCAATGTCGCGGCTGTCTCTGCTGTTGCGCCTTGGGAAATGACTTTGACGTGAGAATCTTCTGTGTCCGGCAGGATCAGGACCCAGCCATTGGAATCGTAAACTTTGATCCCGTCCACAAGCTCCAGCGGCTTCCCTTTGTTTTCCTCCAGCATTTTGCGCATTACTTTTCCTTTGGAAGCCCATGGGCAAAACACGGTCTTTTTTTCCATGTGGCACGCAGGTAAAAGCTCGAGCAGCAAGCTGAGTGGTTTTTCTTCCTTTGCCAGATACGAGAGGGTCCGCATCAGGCTATACACCGCGTCGAACATCGGGTGGAAGCGTTCCTCTGGTGCGACTTCCATCATGGCTCTCGGCGTGACCTTGGTGCGTACGACCTTTAGCTGCAGCAGCTGTGCGAGATGCTCCAGCTCCATCGGCGCGCTGACAGGCAGCCCGATTTTGCTGTGCTGACCACTGCATGCTAAAAGCTGCAGCGCGATCAGCTGTTCGGCCGAGAGCTTTTCTCCACGGTCGGAGAACAGCGCTATCTGCTCGCCATTTTTATCCAGCCGGACTCCGAGGTCTGCCCCTTGCTTGCTCACCCCTGACTGGATCGATCCGTACTGTACCGTTACACCGAGCGATTCGAATAATGGGGCCAAGAAGGTAGGCATGAACCGCGGTTCGCACTCGACCAGCAGCCGGAAGCGCTGACGCTGGATACTTGCCAAATCGATTCTTTCCATCAGAGCGCGCAAATACGCCTGCTGCACTTGATGCTCCACATGCAGCTCACCCAGATGATGCAGGGTGCGCACATACGTCTCCTGCCAGTATGCATTTTCGATTTTTCTTTCCATATCTCGTGAAACGGGTAGTCCATCCTGATCGACAAATTGAATGACGATCTCCTTTTCCTCTACGGGTTCGGCCATGTAGACGTGAATCCCGCCGACGCATTGCAAGCCACGCACCCCATATCGCATCAAGGGAGCATTGCCGATCCCGAAATCAATCGTGTCGATCCCGGATGAGCAAAGGCTGGTCATGATGCTGTGCTTGAGCAGCTGGGCAAACGGATGCGTGCAAGCAGAGAGCGCAATTCGGCTTCCCGCTTTCAGCAAATAGGCGTACGATGCTGCCAGACGTGTGACAAACTCAGGCGTGATCTCGACGTTTCCGATTCCTTTGATGCCATTCGTGCCAAACAGATTTTTCGTCTGCTTCGCACCGTAGATCAAGGATGTGCTGACAGTTGCGCTCTCGCCGACCTCTTTGTCCGGCCAGATTTTCACGCCTGCCTTCACGACAGATTTGGCAGCGAGATGGCAATTATCCCCGATCACGGCCCCTTCTCCCATCAGCACCGACTGGGCAATCTGTACATTCCGGCAAATCGTCGCTCCCGTCATCTCCGTCTTCTTCCCGACCAGTGTGTTTTCCCAAATGATGGCACGGGAAAGCTGAGCTCCTGTGGCGACCACCGTGTTGCTTCCCAGCACGGAGTAGGCACCGATCGAGGCACCTGCCTGCAGATGAACGTTTTCCCCGATGAAAACGGGACCTTCCAGTCGTACGGAGGAATCAATCCGCACATGATTTTCGAAGTAAATACGTGGGGCGATTTCTTGTGCCTTGATTTCGAGATCGACTTTTCCATCCAACATGTCAAACTGTGCCTGGCGATAGACCGCCAGCGAACCGATGTCGGACCAATATCCGTCCGCCGAATAACCGTACATCGGTTTTCCTTCACTTAAAAAGGTTGGGAAGACTTCCTTGCTAAAATCGACTTCCCGGTTGTCTTCAATATAAGAAAGCACCTCAGGCTCGCATACGTAGATACCCGTGTTCACCGTGTCGCTGAACACCTCTGCCCACGTCGGCTTTTCCAGGAAACGAATAATCCGTCCGCTTTCATCGGTCATCACAACTCCGAATTCCAAAGGCGTCTCGACCTGTGTCAGAACCAGCGTAGCCAATGCTTCTTTTTCTTCATGAAAGGAGATCGCCGCAGACAAATCCATATCGGTTAACGTATCGCCGCTGATGACGATAAAGCGCTCATCGAGAAAGTCGGCGCAGTTTTTTACACTGCCTGCCGTACCGAGTGGAGTCGTCTCTTCAAAATAAACCAGAGATACCCCATACGCAGAACCGTCACCAAAATAATTTCGGATCGCATCCGGCAAAAATTGCAAGGTTACGGCAATTTCCGTGATTCCATGCTTTTTCAGTAAATCGATGGTGTACTCCATGCATGGGCGATTAAGTAATGGCACCATTGGTTTTGGAGTGTGAGATGTTAACGGACGTAGACGGGTTCCCCTCCCGCCAGCCATGATCACTGCTTTCATCGATAATTCCTCTCCTTCTTGGGTGCTGACATCTCGGTGCCCTCTTGGGTCTTTTTATGTCGCAGTTGCCGTCCACTTTGAAGCGATAGTAAATTGGCGATACAATTCCGCTGTTTGTGCGGCTAGCTTCGCCCAGTCGTAGTTTTGCTGGACGTCTGCTTTGGCTCTTTGTGCCAGTTTGTGACGCATGTCAGGGTCGCTCAACAGCCAGCGTAGTTGATCCACTAACGAATCGACATGCCCGGCATACATCATCGCGCCATTCTCCCCATGTCTGACAATCTCCCGTAGGCCGCCCGTGTCAGCCACAAGCAATGGCGTCCCAAATGCCATCGCTTCGAGTGCCACAATCCCGAAAGGCTCATACAGACTAGGGAACACAGCTACATCTGCCATACGGAACAGCTGATTCCTCCGCTCGTCGTGGACAAAGCCGAGAAAGCGCACTTTGTCAACTATGTGCAATTGCTCCGACAGGCTCATGAGCTCAGCTGCGCTCGGGCCTTTTCCTGCTATGACGACTCGCACATCTGGAAACTCCCAAGCCAAACGGGATACGGCCTCCAGAAGCAAGTGCACACCTTTTTCACGTACCAGCCGCCCCACGAAAAACAGGATCGGACCCTCTCCTAGGGAAAGCTCCTGTCGAAGCTCTGCCGTTTGTACAGACGTGTCTTCCGGAAGCTCTACGCCGTTGTAAATGACTTGGATCTTTTCATCGGGGACGCCAAACAGCTTCTGGACTTCTCCCATCATGTAGTGACTGCATACAATGACGTGATCCGACACGCTCACAAGCGCGTGCTCACTCTCGTGAATCCGCTGCTGAAGCGGCGTGTGGATTCCTTGATGACGCCCATGCTCCAGCGCGTGGATCGTCGTAATCAGCGGAATCGCCATTCGCTCCTTTATTTCCATTGCAGCCCAGCTAACCAGCCAATCATGCCCGTGAACGATGTCGACACACAGTCCTTCCCTGCTGAGTTGCTCTGCTTTATCGACCATGGCCAGATTCAACTGGAACACCCACTGCAAAAAGTCGCCTTGCTCGGATCCTGCGTAGCCGTTTAAGCGATGGACGTAAATGCCATCCACCATCTCCTGTCCGGTCTCTGCGTGAGCTGCTGCTGTCAGCACATGGACCTCGGTTCCCTGCCGCACGAGTTCACGGGCCAAGTCAAACACAGCCCTTCCCAGACCACCTACGACATGAGGAGGAAATTCCCAGCTGAGCATCAATACCTTTCGCTCCGCTTGCTGATAATCCGTTGCCGCCACCATTTGATGCGATACGCTCACTCTATGCGAACGAAATGGCAGATAGTACGACTCATCCATTGTCGGAAAGATGGGATAAGCCTTCTCCATTTCAACGAGTCTGGCGTCATTTTGTTGATCCGTATGAATCATGTCCAACAACTCTCGCAGCCTGACCAAATGATCGTGAAAGCGTCGCACAGCATAATCCACTACCGTCTGTCCATCGAGGATAAATGCCCAGTCACTACTCTGTGCCAGCATCAATTCCCGCGCTGCCTGCTTCAGGCAACGACTGACCCATGCGTCCTTTTTGACGTTCTGTCCTTTTGCGATTTCGCAACTATGTACAGCTGCAATCAGATCTCGTTCTGCCTGATGCAAATGACGGTACATCCAGCCGTTTTTCTCGTTCAGCCAGACCTCACCATAGCCATTTCGTCCCCATGTGGACATAGGCAAGCGTGCTCGATCCTGCGCAGGGTATTTTGCCAAATATTCGGAAGGGGTAATCAATTGCACGTGCTGTGAGTCGCATACGGTTTTTCGCAGCAAAAAGTCGAGGAACAGCGGACCTTCATACCACCAATGACCGAAAAGCTCTGCATCATAGGTAGCTACCACAAGCGGCTCACGATCCAGCCAGGAAGATGCTTCTTCTACCTGTCTCTCCCGATGGTAGAGGAAGTGACCTGCATGCGATGCTGCCTTTTCCCGCGCCCAATCCGGCTCATACCAATCCTTCTGCCCTGTTTTCCCGGTGATCCGGTAATATTTCAGCCCTGTATTTACGCGGATCCTCTCTGGATGAATATAGGGAGCGATGTAATCCATTTCCCGGTCGAAACCGATATCGCGGTAATACTCCCGATAGTCGTAGTCGCCCGGATAGCCGTCAAACGAGCTCCACACTTGCCGGGAAGCCTGTTCATCTCTGGCAAAGGCAGCGACATCATAAGGAGTCTGCAGCGGCGCGTACAGTCCTCTCATCGGAGTAGGTGTAGCGTGCGAAATCGTGTGACTATCGACGAAGAAGTAATGGAGTCCCACCTCTTTCAGCAAACGATCCAGTCCTGGAGTAAACCCGCACTCTGGCAGCCATATCCCGTTTGGCCGTTTTCCGAGGATTCGTTCATGTGTTTCGATCCCCGCCAAGAGCTGGGCGCGTATGGCTTCTTCTGTTTCTACATAGGGAAGGAAGGCGTGGGTGGCCGCGCAAGTGATCAGCTCGAGGCAGCCGCTCTCCTGCGCGCGCTTGAGTCCGGAAATCAGTTGAAAGTCTAGCTTGCGGCAGTAAGTGGCGATCTCACGAAACCGTTCGAGGTACATCTTTGCGACACGGTTCTCCCTAGGAGCATTCATGGTTCGCTTTACTTCTTTGCCAGCCAGTTCAACAGTCTTGGCGAGATGCGTTTGAAATCGGGACTGAATCAGTTCATCATCAATCATGGATAATAGCGTGGGGGAAACAGCAAGGGTCATGCGAAAATCGATTCCGTCTGCGAGCAGCTTGTCGAACACCATGAGCAAGGGGAGATAGGTTTCCAGCATGGCTTCGTATACCCAGCGCTCTTCCAGGTAATCGTCCCGCTCCCCGTGTCTTACATAGGGCAGATGAGCATGCAACACGAGGGAGAGATAACCGTTGTTCACCGATGACACCTCACTTATTTGTTTGATTTCATATAGAGGGAATAAGAGGAGAAGTTCTCAAACCACGACGGGGTGTTCCCTTCCGGGGCTGGTTCAATCAGTGGCTCACCCCAAGTGGCTTTTGTATTTCGCGGTGTTTCCACCGGTTCTGAGCGAAGGATGGGACAAAATCGTCCATGATCGTACAAACCGAAATCTACCAGATACGTGCGGCCAGGGTTCACATCGCGTACGTACCAGGATTGTGCATCCTCCTGGACGTGCACATCCTGAATGGAATGGGCGTTTTGTCCGGTAAAGATCCGGTCCGTTACATCGTAGATGCGAAGGCCTTTTTGAATGTGGCGGTAATCAGCCTGCAAATAGGAGGCGACCATTCTCATGCGAGGCCACGTAATTTCCCAATACACAAATAATACCGTTGGCCCTTGTGCCATAACCTTGACGAGATCACGCCCGTAAAATGTCGGGAGACGCCACTCCCGCTCCTGTCGATGCAAAGACTCTTTCGGCGTCGGTTTTTGGGCGCTGGTTTCTGTCGGTTTAGCTCTTTCCTTTTGCAGCTGGTACTTGACCTGTCCGATGGTTAACCCGCATTCTGCTGCAATCTGCGCAATCGACTTGGATTGCGACCGTAGTTCGAGTATTTTTTCCAGCATCGCTGAGCACTCCCTTCCGCCATTTTCCTATCTGCCTGCTGGCCATTGCCTTTTGCGTAAGCACAATGTCATCATAGCCAATGCCCGCAACAAAAACTGTCGAATACTGGGTGCATATCCCTTCTTCTTTTGTCGATAAACGATCATGTTTTCGTCAACGAAGTCCAAATCTCGAGGCGAATCGAATGGTAATCGCTTTCACACGTCGAACATTCGTCTATTTTCATCTTACAAACTCCCTAACCGATAGATTCATTCCTTTATGAAATACATGTTGGCTGCTTTCAAAGTGACCATGAATGCAAGCGCTCTCTATTTTTTCTAGCTCCTTTCGCACACAAAAAAGCCGATCCCCCAAATGGGAGCATCGACTTTGCCTTTTGTGGACTTTTCAATTGACCAGTTTGCCTTTTTCCTGCCAGAATGGCTGTCTGAGCTCGACTTTTCGTATTTTACCCGAGGCGGTCTTCGGAAGTTCATTTACGATGCTGAAGCCTTTTGGGCATTTGAAGGCAGCCATCTTCTCCCGGCAAAAACGATCCAACTCGTCGCCATCGAGAATGGTCCCTGGCCTAAGGACAACGATAGCGTACGGGACTTCCCCCCATTTTTCATGTGGCACAGAAATAACCGCCGCTTCCAATATTCCCGGATGCTCGTACAGCAAACCTTCCACCTCGATGGAGGAAATGTTCTCCCCTCCACTGATGATAATATCCTTTTTACGGTCGACGATATCGATGTAGCCTTCTGCGTCAACCGTCGCCATGTCACCCGTATGGTACCAGCCGTTCACGATCGCGGCGGCCGTTGCCTCGGACTGCTTCCAATAGCCCTCCATGACCATGTTCCCTCGTGCGATAACCTCCCCGATACTCTCTCCGTCTTTGGGCACATCCCGATCCTCATCGTCCACGACGCGAATCTCTACATTGTGCATGGGAATCCCGGCCTTTGCTTTCATGCGGAAACGCTTTTCCTCGCTCTCTTGGAGCAAGTGATGCTTGATCGGAGATACGGTGATCAGAGGAGCACATTCTGTCATTCCGTAGACCTGCAAAAACTCCCAACCCAGCTGCTGTTCAACCGTACGTACAAAAGCTGTAGGCGGAGCTGAGCCAGCGATGACTACTCGCATCGGTCCAGTGATTTTGTCTTCCACAAAGCGTGGTTCATTGATCAGCATGTTCAGGACGGTCGGAGCCATGCAGGCGACCGTCACTCCTTCTTTTTTCATCATGGAGTGGATCAGCGGCGGATCGATCTTGCGCAGCATGACGTGCTTGGCCCCTACTGCGGTAAACGAAAAGGGAGTTCCCCACCCGTTCACATGAAAGATTGGCAGCGTATGCAAAAGAACATCACTATCATTTGCCCCTAGATGGAACATCGTATTCTGCATATTGAAGTACAGCGTCCGGTGCGAGTGCATGACCCCTTTTGGCTTGCCAGTCGTGCCACTGGTGTAGAGGATCGTGGCGAGATCGGTTTCTGCGATTTCGTTTATGCACGGCTCTGTGCTCTCTGCGGCGAGCAGGTCTGAATAAGACTCCCACCCATCACGTGTGGCTGGTCGTCCATCTACAGGCATGACTACGAAGGATGTCACGGTCGTTAGCGACTCAACAATCGGCTCCACCAGCGGAATCAGCTCATCGTCTGCAAAAAACAGCTTCGCCTCTGCATGCTCGATGATGTACAAATAGTCGTGTGGCAGCAGTCTGATATTTAAGGGAACGACAACCGCCCCGAGTTGAAAGCAAGCATAAAACAGCTGCAGCATCGCCGCTGTATTGGGAGATAGAACCGCTACGCGATCCCCCTTCTCCACGCCCATCCGAGTCATGACACGGGCAAGCTGATGCACTTCCTCCTGAAATTGCCGATACGTCCAGCTGCGCTCGCCTTCTATGACCGATTCTACCTCCGGGTAAAGCAGGGCGGCACGGCGCAAGGTATCATCCATCCGCAAAGCAACATGCATAAGAATCGATCCCTTCATTTGGTACTTTACCCATAGACTAGCAAGCCAACTGGATAAAAGTCAATTCACTTTTCTGAATTAACAGATAATAGAATCCACAAAAAAGACACGTCAAGGATTCACTCGCCTGTAACGTGTCTTCTCTGTTTCTATCTCCGTTTCGTGATCCGTCCAAATCCACCCGTTTTCGTACGCGGGGGTGAATTGCTCTTCGGGGAAGAAAAGATAGAAGAGCGCTTAGGTGCGACGGAGCTGCTGGAGCTCGATGAAGAGCTGCTGGAGTTTCGAATAATTTTACCTGAACTGCTTTTCGACGGCTCGACTTGCTTCTTGAGGATATTTCCGTCAGACCCAACCGAGGAATCTGAATTTTTCGCGGTGCTTCCCCGCTTGATGATGCTTCCTTTGCCAGAAGTCGTGACAGGTGGAGCTGCTTTTTTCTCTTCGGCTGTTGGTACGTGATACGTTCCAGATGGCTTGTAGATATCCTTGCTCGAATAGCCTCGATAGCTGCCCTTATAGCTCTTTTTGTGCCCATCGAACAGATCATCGAGGACGCTGGCTAAAATGTAGCCCTGCAAGAAAGAAGAATCGTAGTTGTTGCGCACGTATTCCTTCGTATCAATCTCAATCAGCGTATCGGATGGCTTCGCTGCATCCTGCTGAAGGTGATAGACTTCATTCGGGTAAATGAGGAACATGTGCTGCGAGTCTTCTTTGGATATTTCATCCGGCGTATTTTGATCGGCAAGCTCTTTCGCCACTACCGGTACCGACTTGTTTTCTGCACGATAGACGCGCGAAGTTTGTCCCTGGTCCTTGGAGGATACCGATTCAAGCGGGTACGTGTCTCCTACGGACGGACTTCCACACCCGGCAAGCGTAAGCAGGAACAAGGCGGGAAGCAGCATGAGCTTGATTGATTTCATCCATTTTTGTGGCATTCCCACACCTCCTTACGTCCCGCGTAAGACCTGCACGTCCGCTGGAAGAACGGACTCTCCCTCGTACAGCATAAACCTGCCGTCCTGCCATTCAATCCGCAGCAGTTGACGTCCATCTGATTGAAATTGCCAGATGTACTGCTCTCCGGAAGCCTGGAACGGCGTTTTCCCTACGACATTGATCCTGCCCGTATACTGCTCCTCCAAGTGATAGCTGATGTCGTCCATTTCAATGGTGCTCGGCACTTCCTCTACCGATTCCAGGCGGCCATCAATGACACTGTAGAGGTGGAAAATAGTGCGCTCCCGCTCTTCGATATACAGGTAGCGAATGGTGTTTCCGTCTTGCAGGGTGAGCATCGTTGCCTTGCGACTGTGGTTTTGCGCTTTTCCCGTCACCTGGTAGGTCACGAGCGATACTTCGACCACATCTGACGGACCCACTGTCAGGATGCTTTTTTCCTGTACGAGCGGCTCAGGCTTGGCGAATATATTTTGAATCCGTTTGAACAAACTCATGGTTGTACTCCCTCCTGCCTGAAATTACAGGCATGCTGCCAGGATCAGGGCACCCACGATATGGAAGGCCCCTGCGAGCAGTGCATGTGCCACTTTTCCTTGCTTGACCCCTTCCTCCAGATCGAATCCTGCCCCGATGCGAAACACGATTTCCACGATCCTCTCCAAAAGGAACAAAATGATGAATGATACCACAGATGCCAGCAAGGCGGTCCACAAGTCATTGGAGTTGAGAATCGATTGAGACAAGATATATCCTTGCGCGAACAGCTTCATCACAAAGCGGGTCGTCACTGCGATATTTCCGTTTTTCATCTCGGTCATATCCTTGTACTTTGTAAACAAGGAATCGACCCA
This sequence comes from Brevibacillus centrosporus, assembly GCF_046622605.1. Classification (NCBI taxonomy): domain Bacteria; kingdom Bacillati; phylum Bacillota; class Bacilli; order Caryophanales; family Paenibacillaceae; genus Brevibacillus; species Brevibacillus centrosporus. The sequence continues at coordinate 3,819,138 of NZ_CP176856.1, forward strand.
CATCAGCACAAACAGCAAGATCGCTCCTGCGCCCGTCCATACCAGCATGGCTAATACTTCTACCCACGTCACCGTGTCATTCCCCCCACATAAACAATCCGTTTCTTCAAACGTCGTCATTATCGAGCCAACTTTGGCGAAAAAAAGGGGGAACCGCTAAGAGCGGCTTACCCCTCGTATTTTTTCATCAACGCTGCGAGTTCGTCCTCGACCTGCTGATCCTTGTTCAGCTCCGCAATCTCCTCATCCAAGGATTTGCCTTTTTTGTAGATTTCTCCACTGGCCTCTGCCTCTGCCTCGAGCTGCAGCGCTTTGTCTTCCATGCGTTTGAGGCCTGACATCGCAGAGTTGGAATCGAAGCCTGCCATCGCCTGGTTGATGGTCTTTTGCGCTTTTGCTGCATTCACGCGAGCAACCAGCGTCTCGCGTTTGTTTTTAAGCTCAGTCACCTGTTTCTTCATCTCAGCCAGCTTGTCGCGCAACGCATCAGCTGCTGCCTTGTTTTTCTCGTAAGCATCCTTGTATTCGTTCATTTTTTGCTCAGTTGATTTTTTCTCTTCCAGCGCTCGGCGTGCCAGCTCAATATTCTTCGCCTGAGCGGCGATGTGCGCCTGTTCGTCGCGCTTTTTCACCAAAGCTTCCTGCTCTTCATACAGCACCTTGAATTTCTTTTCCAAAGCAATTTGGGCTGCGACCGCTTTTTCTGCCTCTTCCAGGTCTTCCTGCATATCACGCAGATATTGGTCGGTCATTTTAATGGGATCTTCTGCCTTTTCGATGAGGGCATACAGATTGGACATCGTCAAATCACGCAGTCTTTTAAAAATGGACATGGTATTTCCTCCTTCAGTACCTTCACTGGATAGTACGGCTATTGTCGGTAGCCGAACTTCTCTATACATGTATCTACGATAGTTATTCAAGTAAGTTTCAAGATTGCACGCTCAAAATAGAAAAATACTTTGGCAACAGACCCACCTGCTGTCATTCCCGGTGGACCTTTGCCTTTTTCTCCTGCTCATCCCAGATCAGATAGGCATCAAATTTGTCTTTGCCCTTCTGAAAGCCCTTGATCAAATTACTCTTGCCGGTTTCCATCACTTTTTTGATCATGGCGGCAGAGATTTTCTTACCCATGATCGTTTTGGAGACGGTCACACTGCATTGGCTCTTCTTGTAATTGGCACAGCCGTAAAAATCGCCTTTGTCGACGAGATCACCGCCGCACGCTTTGCAGGTAGCCACTTTCGAGCCCAGGGTAAACTTGGAGGCTTGCTTGGGCATCGAGGATACGTCGTAGCTCTCCAGCTTCCACTCGCGAGACTGCTCCACGGCATCCTCAACGATTTTGTGGGACAGCTTGCGGACCTGCTCCATGAAAGCTTGCGCGGACGCCTCCCCTTGACCGATCTGGCCAAGTCTTTGTTCCCAGCGAGCCGTCATCTCCGGTGAAGCCAAAATCTTGTCGCCAATGACATCGATGAGAAGCGTGCCTTTTTGGGTGGCAAACACTTGGTTTTTGCGCACCTCGATGTATTTGCGTTCTTTGAGCATGTTGATGATCCCTGCACGCGTAGCTTCCGTACCGAGTCCCTCTGTCTTCATCAGGACTTTTTCCAGCTCCTGATTGTCCAGATGCTTGCCGGCTGTTTTCATCAGCGTAATCAACTGGCCTTCCGTGTAGCGTTTGGGCGGCTGGGTCTTGCTTTCCTTTGCTTCGACCTTGCGTACCTTTCCCGTATCACCTTTTGCCAGAGGTGGCAGGATCGACTCTTTGTCTTCTTTATCCTCATCAAAGAGCACTTCCCGCCAGCCAGCGCGGATCTGCACCTTCCCTTTGCTGATAAAAACGGCTCGTCCATCGACCAAAGTCGTCAGCGTTGTGTAGTCAAACAAGGCGCTTTCATAGTGAGCAGCGATGAGGCGACGGGCGACGAGGTCGTATATTTTCCGCTCGTCATCCGGCAGCCTGGAAATATTCGGCACCTGCTCTGTCGGGATGATGGCATAGTGGTCCGTGACCTTTTTCTGGTTGACGTAGCGACGATCCTGCGCGATTGATGTCTTTGGTGTCGGAAAGCTAGCCTGGTAATCCGGCTGCTTGGACAGCTTGGACAAGATTTCCGGAAACGTCTTGGCTTCCTCTGCTGTGACGAAAGCGGAGTCCGAGCGAGGATACGACAGCATGCCTTTCACGTACAGCTTTTGCGCGATCTCGAGCGTCTTTTGCGGCGAGTATTTAAACAGCTTGTTCGCAGTTGCCTGCAGCGAGGAGAGATTGAATAAATAAGGCGGCAAAAATTCCTTTCGCTCGGTCTCTACCTCATGCACCTGAGCAGGCTTGTCCTTGCAAAAAGCAGCGATCCGCTCTGCCAATGCCGGATCGTTGATGCGCGATTCCCCCTCGTTGTGCCAGACCCCATCATAGCGCTTCTTGTCCACTTCAAAGGTGGCCTTTACCTCCCAGAACGGCTCTGGCTTAAAGGAGGCGATTTCCTTCTCTCGCTTGACCACCAATGCCAAGGTGGGAGTCTGTACGCGGCCCGCAGAGAACACATCGCTGATCCCTTTTTGCTTCAACAAAATGGTGTAGACTCGTGAAGCATTCATCCCGACGAGCCAATCCGCACAGGAGCGGCTGTAGGCTTCGTAATACAGATTGCGGGTCTCTGTCTCATCGAGCAGCGATTCAAATCCCGCCGTCACTGCCTTTTCCGTCAAAGATGAGATCCACAGGCGTTTCATCGGTTTATGGACACCGCTCTGCTCCACGATCGTCCGAATGATCAGCTCTCCCTCACGCCCGGCATCGCCCGCGTGAATGATGCCTTTTACTTCGGAGCGCCTGAGCAGCTGCTTGATGATCCCGAACTGCTTGGCTTTGGAGCCCATCACCTGATGGCGAAAGGATTCCGGGATGAGCGGCAGCGTTTGGATCGACCATTTTTTCCAAGCCGGATTGTACGCCTCCGGAGGAACCAGCTCACAGATGTGTCCGACTGCCCAAGTGAAAAAGGCGCCTTTTGGAAAAAGCCGGTTTGGATGCACTTCGAGATAGCCCTGTTGTTTTCTATGTGGAAACGGACTGGCGAGCTTCATGGCCTGGTCCGGTTTTTCTGCAATGACGACTTTCATAAACTTCCTACTCCCTACTGTTGCAAGTATTTCTGTGATTGCGGTGGTCACAAAACATTCGTTCCCTTTCCTATTTTACTACAACACTCGCCGAAAGAAGAGGAAATCATTTCCTTATCCTTGCTTATGTGCCAAAGATTTTTCCCCGTGCGATGACCGCAAGCTCTATTTTTTCCAGCGTGCGGCAGTAGACTTCGCCCATGGAAACCTGCTCTTCTTCTGGCAGAGACGGCAATCGCAGCAATGAGAGGACATCATGGCTACGGTACCAGTCCTTCTCCATTGGCTCAGCGTGTTCAACCTGCTTCCATGCCTGCTGTAGCTGGGGGGAGTAGAGCGGGCTCATTTTGCTCCTCAGCTGGCAGTTTTCCACCCTCCTCTGATGCGGCTTTCCTGGAAGTCCCTCCTTTATATCGTGAAACAGATGCGGCCAGAAGTCTTTTCTCGATCCTGTGTGAGGCTGCCTGGACGCCCAAGCAAGAACAGACGCGAGATTCTTTTCTTCACGAAACAAAAGGACATACAATCGCTTGCCCAGCGATATGCGTTCAAGCAATGACGCGAAATGCGACACACTTTCTCCAACCAATCGCAGCGGCCTTTTGTCTCCTTGGCACGGAAACAGTATTTGGTTGAGAGAAAGCAGCTCCTGAAAGGTAAAGGGCAGCGTGTCGAGAACCGTTTTTTTGTAAGACTCGTTCTGCATGACCTGCACCTCTAAATGCTGCTGCTCGTTTACGATCAGACCAGCTGCCAGAAGCTCACAGTCTCCTGCTTTCCAGAAGTGATTCCAGAGAGCTTGGGTAAACACAGAGACCTGAAATTGGGGCAAGAGGTGAAAAAGGTTGGTCTGTCTGCGCACACTTTCTTCATACAGTAACAACTGAGGGTAAACGTCTCGAAAAATCAGCCAGTTTCCGCGTTCAAGAAAGAAAAAATAGTCCCGCTGTTCCTTGACCGAAAGCAAACGCGGGAGCAGCTCCCCGCTTAAATCCGTCATGCTCCAGCCTGCGTTTCTGGAAACCAGATGAGCCAAGAGCGCCCAGTGAATCTCGGTATGCTTCTGGTAATAGTCCAGGTACGCGCGGGTTCTTTCGACATTGTCCACGTTTCGCACGTTTGTCTGCTCCCATATGTCCCTCACTAGCTGTTTTTCACTGGCGGACAGGTCAGCGGCTTTTGACATGTCCTTTTTTCTGGCGATGACCTGTTTGATTTCTTTGGCAAGGGACAAAAGAGGTGGATCGACCATCCAAGACCAGTTCAAAGCAGTCCCTCCTCTCTCCTCATGTCCCCAAGCATCTGGAGGTGAAACAGTTGCGTGAAGTATCTGCAGAAATCCAGCGCATGCAAACGATCTTGCTTCAAAAGCAAGCACAAGACGGTTCTTGGCGGTTTTGTCTGGAAAGCGGTACACTGACGGACACTCACATGATCATCCTATTGCGCACTTTAGGGATTCATGATGAAGAGTTGATGCTGGGACTGGCCAACCGGATCGCAGGCAAACAGCAGCCGAACGGAGCGTGGAAGCTGTACACGGATGAAGCCGATGGAAATCTCTCTGCCACGATCGACTCGTACTTCGCCCTGCTGTTTTCCGGCTATTTGAAAAAAACAGATCCCCGTATGGAAATGGCCAAGTCCTTCATCCGCGCCAACGGAGGGCTGAACGAAGCCAATATGCTGACGAAAATATCGGCAGCCTTGACAGGTCAGTATCAGTGGCCTCAGCATTTTATGGTGCCCGTCGAACTGACCTTGCTCCCGCCCACCTCTCCCCTGAGCTTCTACGATTTTGTAGGCTACGCTCGCGTCCATCTGGCACCGATGATGATCTTTGCCGATCGGAAATACGTCTTCCACAATCCAGCTACTCCGGATTTATCCGACCTGTACGTCGGTCCTGCCATCTCGCCTGGTATTTATCCTCATCGCCGCATAGAGCAGTTCGCCAAGGATGCGCAAGGCTTCCTCGCGTCTATTCACAGCTTTGTACGTACGCTGCCATTTCTCCCGAGTGTGCTCCGCGAGGTCTCTTTGCGCCGTCTGGAAACGTACATCCTGGAGCGGATCGAACCGGACGGAACTTTGTACACGTATTCGACTTCTACTTTTTTGATGATTTTTGCCTTGCTGGCACAGGGCTACCCTCTTCAGCATCCCAAGATCACGCACGCCATGCAGGGTTTGCTGGCTGCGGTTTACCGCACGAGTGAAGACGCTCATCTCCAGCTCGCTACCTCAGCAGTCTGGGATACGGCACTGCTCACTTATGCCCTGCAGCAGTCCGGGATTGAGTCCTCCCACCCATCCCTCCAACGCTCCCTTAAGTACCTGCTAGGAAAGCAGCAGACAACTTATGGCGACTGGAAAATTCGCAACCCGCACGCTTCTCCTGGAGGCTGGGGCTTTTCAGATCAGAATACGATGAATCCCGATATCGACGACACGACAGCTGCCCTGCGCGCCATTTTCGCGCAAGCAAAAGCAGACCAAGCCACAGCTGCTGCCTGGAAACGAGGCCTGGATTGGCTCATGACCATGCAAAACGACGACGGTGGATGGCCTGCATTTGAAAAGAATACGAACTCAGCTGTCATTTCGCAGTTGCCGATCGAGGGCTCAGATACAGTGAGCACTGACCCCTCCTCCGCGGATCTGACGGGCCGCACACTGGAGTTTCTCGGCAATTATGCGGGGATTCGCATGAACCATCCGCAGGTGCAAAAGGCAGTTCACTGGCTCCTGAGCGAGCAGCGACCCGATGGCTCCTGGTACGGCAGATGGGGAATCGCTTTTCTGTACGGGACGTGGGCAGCACTAACCGGCATGATGGCAGTAGGTGTGCCTGCAGACAGCGAGGCCGTGCAAAAAGCCGTGAACTGGCTGATTCGACAGCAAAATGACGACGGCGGATGGGGAGAGTCTTGCAAGAGTGACGAGAAAAAATCGTATGTGGCCCTAGGTGTGAGCACCCCCTCCCAAACCGCCTGGGCCGTAGATGCCCTCATCTCTGTTTTTCCCAAGCCTCCGCCTGCTGTGGAGCGAGGCATTCAGTTTCTCCTTCAATCCAAGGATCGCCATGATTGGACGACTGCCTATCCGACCGGCGGAGGAAGACCTGGGGGCATTTATTTTGCTTACCACAGCTACCGGTGGATTTGGCCGCTGTTGGCACTCAGTCATTACCGTGACAAATACGGGACAAATCAACCTTATTCGTAATGTTTGCGAATGGGCAGCTGCTTGCTGATGATCAAGGAGTCTGCAGGTGTATCAAATACCGTTGAGCTGATGATTTCCTCCGTATCCCCAATCAGGACGATGGAGGATTGGGAAACGCCATCGCAGTCAAACTCCCCGACCTCTATTTTTTTGTTATGGACGGTCATTTTCAGTTCCATCTCTTTATCTCCTCTTCTTCATAGGGAATGAGCACGTTCAGCGGTGTGCCTCATTCAGCTTATGCCTACGCCCATCAAGAGGTGGCAAAAACAGATATGAACACCCACTAGACATTCACATACAATACAAAAAGGATTTCTCCAGAGGGGTGAGGTACTTGTGCCTGCAATCGTGGGAGTCATCAATGTCAACAGTATCAGTGGTGTCTTCAACGTCGGGGATGTCCGCAAAATTTCTCCTGTAAGCTATGCCAAAACCTTTGCTGGTGGAGGTTCTTTTAATTCCGGAACGACATTGAACGTGAGAATTCCACGCAGTGTCGTTTATGTGAATGATACGAATAACGATGATTGGCCTGCATTTGTCCAAGATTTGCGTGAGCCAGCGCCCAAGGGACGGGATTGCCCATGAATTTTATTGTCCATCAAAACATTACGATCCACACTCTGAAAATCGATGGTCTTACCAACTCGTCCGTCTTTCAAATCGGGAGTGCGGGTGTCATTAAACCTTTATCACAACTATACAACTCAGGCGGTTTTACGGAGCGAGCACCGGAAGCAACCATCGAGCCGGGGGAAGAAATGGAACGTGAACGCCCCCGTCCCGATATGTTTGTCCCGCTCATCCCCTTAGTGGAGCCCAGGTGAGTTTCGTTACATTTGTCAGAAGATAGGTAAGGATGATCGGTATGTATATGGGTCCAGAAATGATGCAGTACTTTCAGCAGCTTCACGAATATTTGCAAGCACAAAACAAGCATATGGAAGCGATGAAAAAGCTGATTGAAAAACTGAACCAGGACATTAACGAGCTTAAGGAAAAACAGGTTCCTCCCGTCATAAGAAATGAATACAAATTTGATCTGCTAAAGGTCGAACGTCTGGAAGGCACCTTAAATATCGGTTTGAATCCAAAAGGTGCCGATGCTGGCATGGGGGAACTGTCCATTCCTGGCCAATCGCCAGAGGAACGACCCACTGCCGGAACAGCGGACACTCCCGCTTTTCATCGCGTCCAGCAGGAAATATACGATTTTCTTGGGCATGACGCGTACCAGGTACTCCAACGTATCGAGGAAGAAGCCGGTTTTCCCCTCGATGACACGTATCGCGCCTTTATCATGGATGACATCAAAAAACAGATTGATCCCCGCATTCGCTACTATTTGAAGCAGTCCGAAGCGGAAGGCTGGGAGCCCGAGCATATCGACGCTGTCTGCCAACGAACGATTCAAAAGGTCAAGCGCGATATCGAACGAACTTGTGAGTCCTTTATTAAAAATTTGCCGCGTGGAGGGATTGACGGCGGTCATGATCTATAAAGTGATCAATGGCGAAATCCGCGTCGGAGCTGTAAATATCATCAACCTTGCCTCTGCAGCCTCTTTGTTTATCGGTGACTGCAACTCTATTGTCCTGAAAACCATCAATGAGACCCCGCCGGAGAGCTACATTGTAGGCGTGACACAGCCAGAGGAGACGCCAGAACCGACGCCATAAGAATAGCCAAGCGAAAATCCGAAGACTGCATGGGGATGACAGCCCGCCTCCTCTCTTATCCTATGGCTTCAGGAAAAAGGAGAATGTGGATCATGAACAGCAGAACGAGCCATGTCCATTCCTTAACCAACATTTCCATCGACTCGTCCTCCGTCCTGCAGATCGGCGATTCCCAAAAGGTGGAGGCCCAATCGTACATCCTTGCCGTACAGCGGGATAAAGTCATCTTTTTTGAAAACGAGTTTCTGTTTCGGGACTATGTCGCTTTCTGTGAGCCATTTCCTTTACCTAGCGATTGCGAACCCATTACGACTAGTACCTTTCATGAAAATCCTTCGATCCGGGTAGATAAAGTGAATGTCAGCTTCGCCGCCGCATCCGCGGTTATTCACATCGGTTCGAGCGAATGTGTAGAAATGGAAACGCGCGTTAAAAATATACGGCATTTGGTACGGAACAAGCGCTAGGTAGAGGGTGGCGAACGTGAAAGGAGGAGATATCGTTGCCTTCCATCATCGGTGCAGTCAATATCAACAGTAACTCGGGAACCGTCAACTTTGGAGACACCCTCAACATATCTCCTAAGAGTGCGACCAAGACGTTTTCCGGTTCTGGCGGTGGCAATACCGGCAACCTCGTCAACACTGTAAACGGGGCAAGCTCTACAAACACGCTCGATCCCAGCGTGGTGGACCAACCTCTCGTCGGGAATATTTAAAGCAGTGTTAATGGCTAGCATTAGCACTGTTTTTGTCTGATTGTGTACGAGCCTACAATAGCTGCAGATAGTAGAAAAAAGGCTGCCAAGGGAAACTGGCAGCCTGGTACAGATTATAAATTCGCCCGAAACGTCGCTTTTCTGTCATGAGGTGAGCCATCCCTTGGCAAATACAGCTCCAATAAGCCATCCTGATAGTGTGCCTTCATCCCTTTTGCACTGACCGAAACCGGCAGCTCGATTTGACGGTTGAAGGTGCCGTATACCCTTTCCTGCTGAATGCAGAACTGTGCCTGCGGATGTCGCTTGATCGTCCCTTTTATCTCCAATGTCCGCTGCTCCGTGAGCGTGACCTCCAAGCTGTCTCGGGCAAATCCGGGCAATTCGCAGCAGACAATCACGAGCTGCTCCGTTTGATAAATATCGGTAACCGGAAAAGCATCGTGATCGCTCTGATACATGATCACAGGCGGCTGTTCCTTTTCCCTCTGCTTCTCTTTTTGCTTTTTCCTCGTTTTCGAAATGGTGGGGACTGCCTCGCTCACCTGCGTAGTCGCCTGAGCCGTGGACTGCCCCGTCAGGTTTACGAGGTTTTCCCAAAAGTTCGTGTCCAATAGCTGATTCATCTGGCTTAATGCCTGCCAAGGATTCTCCTGGTTCATGCTTAGTTTGGACAGACTTTCAGATGTTCTTTGCAATTGTTTCATGGTCTCCTGCAGGTTTTTCATGACGCGCACACCCCTCCTTCCCATCAGCAGGTCAGGAAATCCAATGAAGCGATCGGTCACTCCTGCAGTATATGTACGATTGCCTAAGGAAGGTGCTACACCCCGCCTTGAGACGCTCCTTCTCCGCTTTCAACGGGGGCAGGCGGAGCTAAAATATCAGGCGGTGGCATGTCAGGGGAGTACGGCTGCTCTTCTGTGCCTTCCTGGCCGTTTCCTGGTCCATCTGACGTCCCATCTGGAACCAGATTCGTCGGATCGACATCGCTGTTTGCAGGCGTTGTCGGCTTCGTTGAATTTGGCTTTTTGTCAGGCTCTTTAGCAGGGGTCGCAGGAGAAGCAGTCTGTACTGTTGCCGCTGGCTTCGATGCCGGTTTTGGCTGATTCTTGATTTCGGCCTGTGCCACCTCTACGACGGCCGCATCACTTAATTTTACCAAATCACCCTTTTTCTCCGATGCCATCTCTGCCTGGAGGGTTGTGCGAATCGCCCCCATATTCTCCTTTGGCCAAAGAGTGTACGGAGAAATCCAAACCGCACCATTATCCAGTGACGTCATTCTTTCAGAGGAGATGGTGCCAAAATCCATCGCCAATCCATTGATTTGATCCTTGGACAAATCGGTCCGAATATGCTTGCCTACCGTTTCCAAGACAGCGGTCAGGCTCGAAATACCATCGACGGAAGCCACTTTGTCTGCAACAGCCTTGATCACCTGCTGTTGTCGTCTGTTCCGGTCAAAGTCACTGGAATTGTAGGCAGAACCCCGCTTATCCAAGCGATGACGTACAAAACCAAGCGCCTGCTCTCCATTCAATACCTGTGTTCCTTTTTTCAGGCTCCGATAAACGCCTTCTTGCGGAAGCTCATAAACCAGGTCTTTGTCGACATCGACCTTAACACCGCCTAGCTTGTCGATTACAGCTGTGAAGCCCTCAAAGTCAAGCTGGACATAGTGGCCTACGTTTACGCCAAGCATGCTTTCCAAGGTTTTCTTTAGCAAGGTCATCCCATTTTCCGTAACTGTCTGCCCTTTGCTTTCTGCGCGCTTTTTGATTTCTTCTCCCAAAGCAAAGACTTCGTTTATTTTGTGATACCCAGGATAGCCCGGGATTTCTACACGAGTGTCCCGTGGCAGGGAAACCATCGTAAGTTTTTTGGTTACGGGATTGGCGACGGCCACTACCAGTACGTCGGTGTTGAGCATCCCGATATTTTGCCGAGTATCCAGGCCAACGATCACAAAGGAAAGCGATTCCTTTTCTTCGTAGGGCTGCTCTACTTTTGGCTGATCAGGGAGCTGATACGGATCCTCGGTGACGACCTCCAACGTCTTGTTCCACTGACTGAGAGCATAGCCAGCTCCGGCAGCTACCAGACAAAAGAACAGGCAGCAAAGCAGAAGCACATACATTTTTTTGCTTCGCCGTCCACGCCGTTTTTTCTTGCTTGCCTGGTTGGAAGGAGTCTGAGGTTTTTCCATTTTTGCGGGCACGTTGGTCACTCCCTTTTCGTCGAATTTTGCACAATCGCGGATAAGTTTCCCAAGATTTTGGCAATTCTTGTCCCATTTTACCACATCCTCCCGGCATTTTGTATGACGAAGGAACCTGCTCCCACGTTGCAGCTCGGAACATTCTTGCACTCTGGATACGAAACAGGTAGTCTAAAACTAGGTATATTTGGTACGTAAGAAAAAATCGGGGGGACAAAAGAGTGGAACACGTACAGGTGCTGATCGCAGGCGGCGGCATCGGAGGACTGTCCGCGGCCATTTGGTGCCAACGATTAGGATTATCCTGTCTTCTGGTGGAAAAAGCAGATCATCTCGGCGGACAACTGCTGCAAATCCGCAACGAAATCGTGGACCTTCCTCCCCGCGTTTACGCCAATGGTTCAGCTCTGCTGGATGATCTATTGAGACATCCCGCCATTGATGCCGTGCAGCCGCGACTGGAAGAAGCCATCATTTCCATTGATGTTTCAACTCGCATGGTGAAAACGACGAAATCGGACTATCGCGTAGACTTTTTCATTGCCGCAACGGGTGCAAGTCCCAATGAGATTCCTGCTCTTTCAGGCTGCAAGAAGGTGCTGACGACTTCTTTCTCCACGACGGCTCAGGCAGACATGCTGTCGGCTCAGGATGTTGCTGTCATCGGCGGCGGAGACCGCGCTCTCGAGAGTGCCTCCAATATCAGCAGATTTGCCCGGCATGTAGATCTTCTCGTCCGGAGTGATCATTTGCGGGCCCGCTCCGAGTGGATTGCTCGGCTGGAGAAGCTGCCAAACCTTCGCGTTTTCTGGGAAACGGAAATAGAGTCCTACGAAGCCAGGCAGGATCGAATCGCACTGAGGCTTCGATCTGCTAGCAATAGCCAGCCTGCTGAAATTGTCGTGGACTGGATCCTTCCGCGAATTGGTGTACACGGAAACAGCAGCGTATTTTCTCCACTGGCTACCTTCGGAGATGCTTACCTGAAAACAGATGAATTTCAGCGTACATCCGCATCTGAGTGGATATACGCGCTAGGTGACGTCAGCAATGGCGCACCCTACGCTAGCCTTTCTCTTGCTGTCGGTCAAGCGATGAAAGCCGTCAAACACATTTCGCTGCAAATCCAACAGCCATGAAGCACAGATTAGCAAAGGAGATCTCGTCATGCACGCTTTTCTAGATGACTTCGGCTTGCCAGTCGAGTTGACTTTTGAACACGAGGAATACAGCAACCACGAGGCACGGCATGTTCTTATTTTTCCGTTTTGGCATGGGAAGCTTCTGTTCACCCGCCATCGAACTCGCGGGATCGAATTGCCCGGCGGTAAAGTAGAGCCCGGGGAGAACAGTCTGGCAGCTGCTGTACGAGAAGTGTACGAGGAAACGGGAGCCGTTTTGGATGGAATAGAACGAATCGGACAGTACACAGTCGACCATTCGATGCGAAAAGATATTTACATAGCCCGTGTCCTGGAATACGCCAGCCTCCCCTCCGGTAGTGATGTAGCCGAAACCGTTATTTTTTCACACTTCCCTACCGATGTTAAAGGCGATCCGCAATTTAGCCGCCTGCTTTACGATGACGTCTATCCGCTTGCTCTGGCTCGCGCATTGACTCATCGATTTGCTCAATTCTGACGAAACAGGCACTGCCCGAATCGGCCCCTCCCCTTTTACGGGGTGAGACTGATTGGGAGATGCCTGTTAATTTTTTTCTTTTTCTTTCTGCCCTGACAAAATTCGCTTTAGAAGCTCATCCGGGTCAAACCCGTACTTTTCCACTGCTGTTTCCTTTCTCTTTTCATCGGGTGTAGCCGGCTCGATCCCGAGCAGCTCAGATACCTGTCTCCATCCTTTAGTCTCGGCAGCTTTCTGATCCTGTTCGCCGCCAGCCTGTGTTTGCTGCTGTGCCTGTTTGGGCTTTAGCAAGAAGATCGCCACGACTCCAAAAACGAGGGATAGTCCCGCAATCGACCAAAACATGACCGTCCGTGAAATGTCCAAAAGCCACGTGAAGATGGGGGGGCCGATCGCAACCCCGATGAAGCGGACACCACTGTACAAAGAAGTGATCATCCCCCGCTCCGCTTTTTGCACCGCTCCGACAATCATACTGTTTAAGCAGGGCAAAATGAGCCCCGTACCAGCGCTACCAATTACTAGGATACCGATCAGCGGATATGCCCCTTTTACAAAGCTGGCAAGAACGTAAGAAGCGGAGAGCAGGAACATCCCCACGATGACAAACCACCGCATGAGCCCAAGCTTCTTTTTAATGATCAGGCCCGTCACATATGCAGCGATACTCATGACCAGCAGTGGAATGGCTAGAAAGCCACCCTTGATCACGCCATCAATCTTGTATTTTTCCTCCAACAGGTCTGACAAGTAGAACAGCACGCCAAACAGAGTGAATAAGCAAATGCTCCCGATAAAGAAGGCGGGAATCAGCCATTTCCCATGCTGCTTAAAAACCTGCCCGATAGAGTGAAGGTATTGCTTCACCGGTATGGGCTGTTTTTCTTGCTTCTTTTCTTTCGTCAGGAATAAAAACAACAGCAGCACGACGCCGCAGATAATCGGAAAGGCCAGAAACACCATGTACCAGGAGATCAGGGCAAGCAGTGAGCCAAAAATCGGGCTTAGTACCTTGCCAAGGCCGTTTGACGTTTCCATGAGCCCCAAAGCCCTGCTCTCCGACGCACCATTAAACAAATCCCCTGCCAGCGCCATGGCTATGGGTGCGGTACCCGCCGCACCGATCCCCTGCAAAACTCGCCCTACCATGATGAGCGAGTACGGATCATCCCACCATAATGCGGCAAGTCCTGCCAAAAGCCCTCCAGCACCATACACGACAAGGGAGAGGATGATCACGATTTTCCTGCCGAATCGGTCTGAAAGATACCCGGCAAATGGGATGACAATGCCAGCTGCTATGGAAAAGGCAGTAATGAGCAAGCTCGTCTGCAAAGAGGTGAGATCCATTTTGGCTTTCATGGTTGGCAATACAGGAATAAGCATGGAATTTCCCAACACCATGACCAGAGGGATACCCGTTAAGCCAATCAAGTTTTTTGCATTTTGCGCCATAAGAGACTCCTTCTTCTACGCATAAACGCTGCCATCCCAGCGCATCGCGTTAATAAGCTCCCAGTCCGGCAAAACTCCAATTCCGACTCCTTCCGGGATGGTGACCTTGCCTTGCACCGGAGCTAACGGAAACAACTGTGTGAACGGATTCTCCATTGCATCCCACTCAACGGGCTCGATGGGATCGGCATCCATTTTTGACCATGCCGGAAGACAAGCCTGAGCAAATAAGGTATACAGCCGAGCCAGACTGCCATCAAAAGAATGAGGGGATACCCGATAACCATACTGCCTTGCCAGCTGCAAGTGTGTCCGGTAAGCTTCGATCCCCTCTGTGTGCAGCAAATCAGGCTGCGCTATATCCAACGCCCCAGATTGGTACAGCGGTAAAAACTGAGCGCACTGAACCAGATTCTCTCCGCCCGCAATGGGTACCTGGATAGCTGCCCGCAGCATTCCATACTCCTGCGCGCGGTCCAGCGGCATCGGCTCCTCTAGCCACAGCCAATTGGGAAACTGGGAAAATACCCTCTCCCACTTACGTGCATGAGACGTATCGTAGCTCTGGTTAGCATCCAAGGCGACAAGAACATCCTCTGGCAGTGTTTGCATGAGACGCCTGATATGGGCAAAATCCTCTTGCAATGAGCGCCCTCCGATTTTTACTTTCACCTGTTTATGCCCAGCTGCAACCTCCTGCAGGACCTTTTCAATCGAGCGCTCCCTCCAGTCACTGGCTTCCCAGTAGGATTGAAAAGAAGCGTAAACCGGTATTTGCTGATGAAATTTGCCACCCCACAAATCACAGACAGACAACCCCGCGCTTTTCGCAACGATTTCCGTCAAAGCCATGCTCACTCCCGCTGCCGAGCGCTGATGCCATTTGCTGATGACATCTGTCAGCGCGAGTCGATCTGTTGCCATCTTACCGAGCAAATAGGGAATGATTCGCTCTCGGAAGCCTGACTGAAGCGTAGGGAGCCAATCGATAATTTCCCCCCAACCGTCTATTCCCGATTTGGTAATCACGCGAATCAGAAAGCATGTGCGGTACCGTTTGTAACCATTTGCGTCGCCATACGCTTGTGGAAGCTTATAGAGCAGCGGGTACGTCTCTACACGCTCGATTTGCATTTGTGGTCCTCCTGGCTACATCAAATCGTTTCTGCCTTCCCTCTCTGCCCGCTCATCTTCGTAGTCGTCGTAGTTCAGGTAATTCCCTTTCCCCTCGCCTTTTCGCATATACTCCTCGTAGGTGCCGCTCCGCATAAAGTGAACGCTGTCCTGACCGTGATAGCCATCGATGTCGGTGTACCCGATTTCCTCTACATCTTCTACAAAACCATCTGGCTCATCACTTTCGATGTACATTTCCTTGTAATCGGTCTTGTCGTTATCCACGTATGAAAACGGAGTGCTCGAAGTACCCCATGCCTCTACAATTTGCCACGCATCTTCCCCATCAAAGCCGTTTTGCCCTTCCTTTTCGTCAAGCGAGGTGCGCCCAAAAGGAGGCATCAAAAACTCCTCTTCTATAGGACGGGATTCGTTGATCGTAGGCGCTGGTGCGTGTTCCTTGCAGGTCTGTGCCTGCGGCAGTGCCTCGAGACGCTCCTCAGAAATAGCCGCTCCACAAACGGTACAAGTCCCGTATGTCCCTTCATCCATTCGTGTCAGCGCCTGATCAATTTCCTTCAGTGTCTCCCTGTCCAGGCTATCCAACGCCAAATCCTTTTCCCGCTCGAACAGTTCACTGCCAATATCAGCGGGATGGTTATCGTACATGGCAAACTCCTGCAAAGAAGTCGTCATCGGTTCTCTCATGCCGTAATGGTCCTGCACGCGATCTTCCAGCTCTTTTTTCTGCTCCAGCAGCTTAACTCGAAAAAGTGTCAGCTTGTCTTGGTCCACGCCAGACACCACCTTTGGTTTGGTTTCCTCACGTGGTAGTATGTCTTGGCTTGCACGGAATTAACCGATTTCACGACTATCCCCATAAGTTGACTAAAGACCTTGCTGAAATAAAAAAACCTGCCATTCCCTACAAGGAATGACAGGTCGAAGCTTTTCGTATCACTTATTCTCCAACGTGTGCGTAGTGCTCCTCCACAATGCCCGCGCAGCGTCCGCAGATCGTTGGCAGGGATGGGTTTACACCCACATCAAGCTTCACGACGCGGCAGCGCTCGCATTTGACACCACTTGCTGCAGATACCACAGCGGCAATGCCTTCCAGCTGTGCTGCTTCAGCTGGTGCTGCAGTTCCTTGTGGGTGCAGTTCCACATCTGCCACGATGAACAGATCTGCCAGATCGTCCATCGCCGCCAAGGTTTTCGCCACTTCCTCTGTTTGTGGGTAGAGGGCGAGCTTTGCATCGACAGAGTTCCCAAACACTTTGTTGCGACGCGCTTCTTCCATTGCTTTCAGCACTTCATCTCGGACGTTAAGGAAAGCGTCCCATTTGCTTTCGTCGTCAGCAGAGAAGCTCAAATGCTTTTCATCCGCTTCTGGCATGTCTGTCAGCTGCACACTTTTCTCATCCACGCCTGGGACAAAGCCCCATACTTCATCTGCTGTATGCGGCAGCAGTGGTGCTACCAGCTTCACCAGATTCAACAGGCAATCGTACATCACTGTTTGCGCAGCGCGGCGTTTGAGGCTATCCGGCGCTTCTACGTAGAGACGATCTTTACAAATGTCCAGATAGAAAGCGGACAGATCGATTACGCAGAAATTGCGAACGGAATGGAATACCGTATGGAACTGGTACTCGTCATAGGCTTTGCGTACGCGTTTGACCATTTTCGCTGCTTTTGCCAGAACATAGCGATCCAGTTCACCCAGCTGCTCATAAGCAACGCGGTCTTTTGCCGGATCAAATCCATCCAGGTTTCCGAGCAGGAAGCGGAAGGTGTTGCGGATTTTACGGTAAACCTCTGCGATCTGGCTCAAAATCGCATCGGAAATACGTTGGTCAGCTTGATAGTCTACAGATGCGACCCACAGGCGCAAAATATCGGCACCCAGACTGTTGATGACTTCTTGTGGAACGATGGTGTTCCCCAGGGACTTGGACATTTTGCGTCCTTCTCCATCTAGGGTAAATCCGTGGCTCAGCACGCCTTTATACGGTGCAGTGCCAAATACCGCAACACTCGTGGAAAGCGAAGAGTTGAACCATCCCCGGTATTGGTCGGAGCCTTCCAGATACAGATCAGCAGGCCAGCTAATGCCGCGCTCTTTCAGGACAGATACGTGGCTGGAACCGGAGTCGAACCACACGTCCATGATGTCTGTTTCTTTGCGGAAGTCTTTGCAATCGCATTTTGTGCAAGACAGACCTTCTGGTACGAGCTCATTGGCTTCACGAGCAAACCAAACGGAAGAGCCTTCTTTGCGGAACAGGTCTGCAATATGATTGATCGTCGTATCGTTGATGATCGGCTCGTTGCAGGATTTGCAATAGAAGATCGGGATAGGAACTCCCCATACGCGTTGACGGGAGATGCACCAGTCTCCACGATCAGCGATCATGTTAGCCAGGCGGGTTTCACCCCAATGCGGAATCCACTTCACTTGCTTGATCGCTTCCAGCATTTGCTCGCGGAAACCGTCGATGGACGCGAACCATTGCTCAGTCGCACGGTAGATCACCGGCTTTTTCGTGCGCCAGTCATGCGGATAAGAGTGAGTAAAGAAGCTGAGCTTGAGCAGAGCATTGTTTTCTTTCAGCTTTTCGGTGATCACTTTGTTCGCATCTTCGTAGAAGAGACCTTCAAAGCCCGGAGCTTCGCTGGTCATTTTTCCTTCGTGGTCAACCGGGCAAAGCACGCCGAGGTTGTATTTTTGACCGACGTTAAAGTCGTCTTCCCCGTGTCCTGGAGCGGTATGAACGCAACCGGTACCCGCATCGAGCGTTACGTGCTCGCCCAAGATGAGTGGGGACGTACGGTCATAGATCGGATGCTGTGTCACGACACCTTCGAGGTCTTGGCCTTTGTGGGTGGAGAGCACTTCCACACTCTCCCAACCGATTTCCTTGCTCGCGTTTTCAATCAGTCCGCTCGCCACCAGGAATTTGCGGCCATCTGCTTTCACTACGCTGTACTCCAGCTCAGGGTGCAGCGTGATCGCCAGGTTTGCCGGAATGGTCCAAGGTGTAGTCGTCCAGATGACAACGCCTGTATCTGAATCCAGATGACCTTTGCCATCCACTACCTGGAAGCTGACGTAGATGGAAGGAGAGCGTTTGTCTTTGTATTCAATCTCTGCATCTGCCAAAGCGGTCTCGGAAGAAGGAGACCAGTACACACAGCGCAGACCTTTGTAAATGTAGCCTTTTTTCGCCATTTCCCCAAACACGCGGATTTGGTTTGATTCGTATTCAGGCAGCAGCGTTACATAAGGATTTTCCCAATCGCCGCGAATTCCCAGACGTTTGAACTGATCGCGCTGCTTGTTGATGTAAGACCAAGCATACTCTTCACAGCGTTTGCGGAAGTCGTTTACTTCAATGCTGCGGCGATCCAGACCTTGTGCATTGACAATAGCCTGCTCGATTGGGAGTCCATGTGTATCCCAGCCTGGAATATACGGTGCATAAAAGCCCGCCATCGATTTGTAGCGAACGATAAAGTCTTTAAGGATTTTATTGAGCGCATGTCCAATATGGATATCCCCGTTTGCATATGGAGGGCCATCATGCAAAACAAAAGAAGGACGTCCAGCGGTACGTTCCTGTACAAGTTTGTAAATATCCATCTCTTCCCAGGCAGACTGCATTTGCGGCTCCCGGTTTGGCAAGTTGCCGCGCATCGGGAAGTCCGTTTTTGGCAGCGATAAGGTTTTGCTGAAATCCATGGCTACATTCACTCCTTAAAAATATAAAAAGCCTTCACTCATCCCCCAAAAAAGGGACGAGAGAAGGCTCCCGTGGTACCACCCAGATTGAACGATCGTAATAAAGATCGTTCCACTTGTATCATTCGTAACGGGAATGACGCGCGCACTTACTCCCCTGCCTGTCATTTCCCTGGCAAGATTTCGGCTATTGAACTCCCGGGTGATTTTCTGTGGGTGCATCTCGTCAGGCTCTCACCTATCCCTGACTCGCTAGGCAGTGCAATGCTCACATACTCGTCCCGATCATCGTCGCTATCACTATGACAAAGTTGTTTTTCATTATAGTACCATCATCAACAGAACGTCAATGTTTTATTCAACAGCAACCGCTGAATCAGCATGCTCGATATCATCCCATGCTCCGTTTTCCAGCATCTCCAGCTGAGCTTCCAGCAAAGTGCGAAAACGCATGCGGTAAACAGACGCACGTTTTTTCAATTCTTCGATTTCGATTGCGATTTTTCTAGACTTAGCCAAGGCTTCATTTACGATCCTGTCCGCATTTTTCTCGGCTTCCTTCAGGATCAGCTGTGCTTCCTTACGAGCATTCGACTTGACGTCTTCTGCCGTTTCTTGGGCTACCAGAATCGATTTGCTCAGGTTTTCTTCCAAGCTCTTATAATGATCCACACGCTCGTTGAGAATAGCGATGCGCTCTTCCATTTCTTTCTTTTCTTTAATCAGGAGTTCAAAATCCTTAATGACCTGATCCAAAAATTCATTTACTTCGTCAATGTTGTATCCGCGAAAGCCAGTACTGAATTCTTTATTGTGTATATCCAACGGCGTTAAAGGCACATGAACCCCCCACTTTTCCCGATAATCATAGCCATTCATTTCGACAGGATCAGCTGTATATCCTGCCGTATTTTGCAAATTTTTGTGGTCTCCTACAGCTTATGTGACCAGTCCCACAATCATGCGAATCCTGCCGCTGCGTGTCGGGCCAGCTACTTCCAGTATTTTAAATCGCCCAAATCCTGCCATAGAGACCATATCGCCCGCCTTCAACGCATAGGATGGGTCCTCGAGGACTTTCCAATTCACTTTTACTTTTCCACCCCGGATGGGAACCAATGCTTTCGCTCGGGACAAATGGTGTACTTCCCCAATGATCGCATCCAGTCGCGGGGATGGAACCGTGATTGTTTTCTCGGTAAACCGCGGCGCAGGCGGGGTGAAGTCCTCCCAGGAGACTCGTTCAAACTGCACAGAGGTCCTGTGAATCTGTGTCACCTGTGTGCAAACGTAGTCAGCTACCTCTTCCGCGACAATCGCGTAGCTGCCTGCCGCATCTGTCAGCATGTCCCCGAACTTTTCCCGCTTCATTCCCGCATTGAGCAGCGCACCCATCACATCGCGGTGCTCAAAGACGTGAAAGCGCTGATCCGCAACAATTCGCAGCAAAGTCAGACGATAGTCTTCCATCTCCACGGGCATGTAATCCGGGTGGATGATTACCCGCACCCTCTCTGCATCCTCATAGCCGCCATGAGGTGTCACAGAGACATCCTGTACCTGCGAGGAGAGGCTTTGAAAGATTTGTACTTGCCTTGGATCCAGAAAATCAGTAAGGCGCATGGCCTGCTTCCGCTCTACCAGCGTCAGCATTTCCAGCGCCCGTTCTACAAAGGGACGTTCTTCTTTTCCAAAGTGATCAAATATACTCATACATTCACTCGCCTAAGCTATTTTAGTTAGTATGCAAGTTTTGTCAGGATCGAGAACAGTCCGTATGAAGCAAATCGCAAGGCGATCAAAGCCACAATCGGCGAAATGTCGATGAATCCCAGTGAAGGAATAAAGCGACGGAATGGAGCCAAATAGGGTTCAACCAATCGCTCCAGAAGCTGTCCGATTCCTGTCTCGCGCATTTGCGGTACCCAGGACATCAGGATGTACGCAATAATCATGTATTGATAAACCGTGAAAGCAAAATCCAAAATCGTCAGAAGGTAACCCATTCCCTCACCCTTTTTATCGTCGTTGGTTCCTATTCTTCCATTACGCTGGAAATTGTACCCTGGATGTCTACATGGTCAGGCGTGCAAACAAAAATGGTATCTCCCACTTTTTGAATATCGCCGTTCAGCGCGTAGACCGTTCCACTTAAAAAGTCAATAATCCGTTTCGCTTGATCCTTTTCCACGCGGTGCAAATTCACCACGACAGGTCTGCGATGCCGAAGATTATCTGCGATGTCTTGTGCATCACTGTAGTGACGAGGCTCACAGAGGATCAAACGAATGCCCTCCTTTTCCCGTGCTTGAAAAGGAACCACGTTGTTCGCTCTGCTGGCAAGTTGCCGCTTATTGGAAGAATCGTGTTCCTCCTGTTCTTCTTCGATTGTTTCTTCGACGTACTCTTCGTTTTCCAATCCCAGGAACCCCATCAGCTTGTTCATTACACCCATGCCCTTTACTCCTCCTCTCTGCGCTGTTACCCAAATCGCAAGGCTGGTTTCCGATTTATGGCTTGACCAGTACGGAACCCAGTCGAATATATGTAGCTCCTTCTTCAATTGCCACTTCAAAATCACTTGACATGCCCATGGATAGCTCTTCCACGTGTGCGTGAGGGAATGCCCATTCATTGATGCGATCTTTCCACTCATAGAGGCCACGGAAAACAGGTCGTGCGTCTTCCGTATTTTCGACAACAGGCGCCATGGTCATTAATCCAATGATCTTTATATGTCTCATATTACTGGTTTCGCGTAAAAAAGCCAATACATCATTGGGACTAAGCCCAAATTTTGTCTCTTCACCCGAAATATTCAGCTGTAAAAAGCAAAATACGACTTGATTCAACGCTTCTCCGCGTTTGTTCAGCTCTTCTGCCAAGGATAGACGATCCAAAGAGTGGATATACGGAAAACGTCCTACGACTTCTTTCGCTTTGTTCGTTTGCAAATGACCGATGAAATGCCAGGTGCCACGATCCCCATACTGCTCGTACTTCGGTACCCCATCCTGAACGCGGTTTTCCCCGATATGCTCGATTCCCGCATCAAGCAAATCGCGGATAGCTTCGGCATCGACGTATTTGGTGACCGCGATGATCTTCACTTCTTCCCGCTTCCGGTTCGCTCTGTCGCACGCAGCTTGAATTCTTTCTTCGATTGACTGCATGCGTTGTTTTAGCAATTCCATATCCATACTCATGACGTACTCCCTTCTCCCTTCATGCTTTTCCATCCGATAAACGAGGCCATCCGCCCTGTCGTTCCCGCTACTGGCGCTTCCTTGCGGTGTGAGAAAAACAGATCAGTACGGCAGCTTGTACACCAATCCGTTGCTGCGATATTCGTAGAGGAAACGCCGGCCTCCAGCAGGATTTCCGTATTCAGCTTGCGCAAATCAAGCATATAGCGTCCGTTTTCAGATGGTGAGACTGATCCTTCCCACTGCGACGTGCTTTCACGGACACGCTCCATGATTCTTTCATCCACCTCATAGCAGCAGCCGCCAATGGATGGTCCGATCGCAACCAGCAGGTCCTCACGTTTGGTCTGATACTGTTTTTCCAGCGCTTTCACCATTTCCTCGGCAATACGTCCAACCGTTCCCTTCCAGCCTGCGTGAGCCAGCCCAATCGCTCCAGATGCAGGGTCAAGGAAAAACAACGGCACGCAATCCGCATAGAAGGAAGCCAACAGCACCTCTGTCTTTTCCGTGTACAGTCCATCCGTAGCCTGGATCACATTGTCGAGACTCTCTCTGCCTGCTCCTGCGGCCGTTACTTGGCAAACACGATTTCCGTGTACTTGATCCGCGCAGGTCCATGTCTCGAAAGGAAGCTCAAGCTGTTCGGCGAGCATCTGCCGGTTTGCTACCACATGGGCAGGCTCATCTCCTACATGTAAACCCATATTAAAAGATCCATACGGTTGTTCACTTACCCCGCCCGTGCGAATCGTAAACCCCGCCACTAAACCGGGAAAGCGTTTTTCCCATTCCTGTAGTTGCAACAACGGCTTTTCTCCAGCCATGACAAACGGTTCTCTCATGCTGTCACCTTCCTCATATGGCTTATCATACCATAAAACTTGACTCCGCCAAGGCTTGGCGGAGTCAAAGTCATGCCTATACACGCTTCCCTTTATTCCCTGAAATCCTCTCCACCTGAGGTTCTCGTATCTACTCGGAGCGTTTCTTCTACCCGCACGAGTACAACATCTTTACCGATTTTGACAATATTTCGCCATGGTATCACGAAATCGTTCCCTGATGAAAAAAAGCCTAGAAATTTACCCGGTCCCGGTACGACAATGGCCTCTACCCGTCCATGGCGCAAGTCAATTTCCAGATCGGAAATTTGCCCAAGCCGCTTCCCGTCCAAAATATTGACTACTTCTTTGGTCTGGAAGTCAGAGATTTTTACCATTCTCCCTCACCCACTTTTGATTCCGTTACTTGTAGTATATGAGTGGAGATTGGAATATGTCCTCTCTCTTCTGAAATCCTGTCGATTCGGTGTGCAAATGAAAAAAAACCCGAGCAGACGACGATGCGCCTTCGGGTTTCCTATATAAGATTGGCATTACGATTGCACGTGTTTTTGCATATGGGCGATTGCTGCTTTCTCCAGTCGAGACACCTGCGCTTGCGAGATCCCGATTTCCTCGGCCACTTCCATCTGGGTTTTTCCCTCGTAGAAGCGCATCGACAAAATCATCTTTTCCCTGTCACCCAAACGCTGCATGCCTTCCCGCAAAGCGATCTCTTCTACCCACGTCACGTCCTTGTTCTTTTCGTCGCTGATTTGATCCATGACGTAGATCGGGTCCCCACCGTCCTGATAAATCGGTTCGAACAAGGAAACAGGATCCTGAATCGCATCGAGAGCGAACACGACATCTTCCTTCGCTACGTTTAATTCCTGAGAGATTTCTGTGATAGTGGGCTCCCGCGAATGTTTGTTGGTCAAATTGTCGCGTACCTGCAGTGCCTTGTAAGCAATATCGCGCAAGGATCTGGACACGCGAATCGGATTGTTGTCCCGCAAATAGCGCCGGATCTCCCCAATGATCATCGGCACAGCGTACGTAGAAAACTTCACGTTTTGCCCAAGATCAAAGTTGTCAATGGCCTTCATCAATCCGATGCAGCCTACCTGAAACAGATCGTCAACGTACTCTCCGCGGTTGTTGAAGCGCTGGATGACACTTAGTACCAGCCGCAGATTGCCATTGACCAGCTTTTCACGGGCTGCCAACTCGCCGCTCTGTAGGCGCTCGAACAGCTCTCTCATCTCTTTGTTGGTCAGCACAGGAAGCTTGGAGGTATCTACCCCGCATATCTCTACCTTATTGCGCGTCACGTCTTTCCCTCCTCGAAGCAAGAAAAAAGTCCCTAACCCGGTTGTCTTGAAAGGCCGCGTACTGACGCGTAGCCGATCAGACAGTAGCAAAAGCTACCTCTGTTTCGGTTTAGGAACAGTATCTCCCTCGACTGGGAAAATATGCGTTAGACCATCTTGTTGAATTCTTTTCGCAACCGTTTTATAATTCGCTTTTCCAACCGGGAAATATAAGACTGCGAGATCCCCAATAGATCCGCGACATCCTTCTGCGTCTTCTCTTCTTCCCCTGCTAGCCCAAAGCGCAGCTCCATAATAATTCGTTCGCGCTCGGATAGCTTATCGAGTGCCTTTTTCAGGAGCTTGCGGTCGACCTGGTCCTCGATGTTTTTATAAATCGTGTCATTCTCAGTCCCCAATACATCGGAGAGCAAAAGCTCATTGCCATCCCAATCGATGTTGAGTGGCTCGTCAAACGACACCTCGGAACGGATTTTATTATTCCGGCGCAAATACATCAAAATTTCGTTTTCGATACAGCGTGATGCATACGTCGCCAGCTTGATATTTTTGTCTGGATCAAAGGTATTCACCGCTTTAATCAAACCAATCGTACCGATGCTGACCAAGTCCTCGATATTGATTCCTGTGTTTTCAAACTTGCGTGCGATGTAGACAACCAGACGCAGGTTTCTCTCGATCAGCATTCCCCGCACAGCTGGATCCCCTGAAGGAAGACGTCCTAGCAAGATCTCCTCTTCTTCCCTGGTCAATGGTGGAGGCAAGGCTTCACTCCCGCCGATGTAATAGACTTCTTCAGCGCGTGCTCCAATCCATAGCAAAAAACGATACCAGGTCAATTGTAGTTGCAGGCGAAGTTTTACGTACATGATTAGCCCTCCTGTTCGAGAATAAAGGTCGATTCTTGAGAATAGGTCTCCATCATTGCGGGATGCACGATGGCCTGATAATGCCCGTCTGCGGCCAACGGAATAGGGTTGAGGCCGATCAGCACCTTGTGGGTCTCATAACGGGTACTGCCTTGCAAAACGATGACATGGTCTGGTTTCACCGCCAGTAAAAAGTCCATTCCTCGCGAGACGCTGCGATACGGAATCAGTCTGACTCGCGACTGCCACTCTACAGGAAGATCCTCCCAGGATCCGTCCAGCTTCTCCCACACTCCACCGTTATCATCGGTTTGTCGGAGAAGCGGCGGCGGAAGCAGATGTGCCAGCATACGACTTTCCATGATCATGACAGGTATACGAGTGATCGGCTCGTGCAGCTGGTTGCCCGTATCTACGAGACCTCGACAGATCACCTTTTCTCCCGCCAGCGTCACGACGACATCGACGAGAAAGGCATTTAGCTTGCGCGGCTCTTGTATCGCCCGATAGCTCTTCCTCCCGATGAAGTACATCATGGCAAACCCAGCAAGGAGGATCAGCAATGTGGGCTTGAAACCGACGCCAAAGCCATCGTTGTGTGTCACGATCAGGCCGTTCACTATTTCGTTTCGCGGGGCGAGAAAGTATTGGAGGCCAAAAACACCTCCGCCAAAAACAAAGGCGACAAAGTAAAAAATGATCAAGTTCTGGGTGAAGGTTAGCAGCCTTCTATTACCGAAGGCAATCCAGAGCATGAGAATGGAAAAGAGAAGCTTGATCGACCACTGATACATCGAAGAAAACGCCGGGAAGAAAAAGAAGGCAAGGTATGTACAGCCAAACAAGGAAGCCACGAGTATTCTCCACCAAACTACGCGTTCTTTTCGAAAATAAGCGGTGAACCATAGCAACAAGGTATCAATAGCCATGTTCAGGAGTAGAATGATATCAAGATACACAACCATCTGCTCTCTCACCCCCCGACACGTCGCGCTCTCTGTGCGTCTTTCACTTGCCAGTAAATGCAGTATATATCAATGTGTATGTAAAATCTGTCAATTCTTGACGATGTATTTTTGGATATTTTGTAGAAGATTTTTTTCAGTTTGACTCTACTATTTTTAATTATAGACAGATGTAACCAAATTAAAAAACTTGGCTCCGCCAAACTTTGTGGCGGAGCCTTAGTTGCACTTATACTGCTAAGAATCTTATGAATTCTTACTGTACAAAAAAAGACCTCGTTCCTTTCATGGGAACAAGGTCTTCTCTATGCGGGTTTGATCCTACTTTTTATTGCGGCGGCGGTTGCGCAGGAACGCTGGAATATCCAGATTATCCAGATTGCTCATCGAGAAGAAGGACTTGTCATCCTCTTCTTCTTTCGGACGAGCCGTGTTCGTGTTCGATACAGGGGTTGGTCGGTTACTTGCCGGATTTACCTGTTGCTGTGGGCGGCGAGGTATTTCCGGTCTTTGCGAATGTTCAAAGCCTGTCGCGATCACTGTAACAACGAGTTCATTTTTCAGATCTTCGTTGATAACAGCACCAAAGATCATGTTTACATCAGGGTCAGCTGCAGAGGAAACGATGTCCGCCGCTTCGTTGACCTCATACAGGCTCAGGTTGGTACCGCCAGTGATGTTCATCAGAACACCGCGAGCACCATCAATCGACGTTTCCAAGAGAGGGCTGGAAATGGCACGACGCGCCGCTTCTGCCGCTCTGTTTTCACCGCTCCCTACCCCGATCCCCATCAGGGCAGAGCCACGCTCTGTCATAATGGTTTTGACGTCAGCGAAGTCGAGGTTGATCAGACCTGGAACAGCAATCAGGTCAGAGATCCCTTGTACACCTTGACGCAGGATGTTGTCTGCTTCACGGAATGCTTCTAGCATTGGCGTGTTTTTATCGACGATTTCCAGCAAGCGATCATTTGGAATGACGATTAGTGTATCCACTTTCTCTTTCAAGGCCGCAATACCCGCTTCACCGTGCTGGGAACGCTTGCGACCCTCAAACGAAAATGGACGAGTAACGACACCAACTGTCAGAGCACCCAATTCCTTTGCGATCTCTGCTACCACTGGCGCAGCACCAGTACCCGTACCTCCACCCATACCGGCTGTTACGAATACCATGTCTGCTCCACGCAATGCATTTTCAATAAGATCGCGGCTCTCTTCTGCAGCTTTTTTCCCGATTTCCGGGTTAGCCCCTGCACCGAGACCACGTGTCAGCTTTTCACCGATTTGCAGTTTAATGTCAGCACTAGATAGTTGGAGTGCTTGTGCATCCGTATTCAGGGTAATGAATTCTACCCCTCTCACACCGCCTGCGATCATGCGGTTTACGGCGTTGCTGCCTCCGCCTCCACAACCAATGACCTTAATTCGCGCAAAGGATTCCAAATCCATATCAAATTCCAGCATATTGCTAGTCCTCCCCAATTCAACATAAGAAAGCTCCGTGTCTGCTTAAAAGGCCCTGGACAAACATTGTAACATTCCGTTGATTTTTACCACTTTTTTCGTAAAACGAAACATTCCAATATTCGCCATCGTCAAGGTAACCAGCAGCAGCCGTTATTAAATAAATTCACTGAACCAGTTTTTCACTTTTTCCATCAGACCGTTGCCATCTTTCGGCTTAGACACGGTTTGCTTCTGGGTGCCTTTGAAAGAGGGGGTCGCACGGATGCTACGGCGCTCCATCAACTGCAAGGCATATTGAATCAAACCTACGCCAGTGGTGTAGGCAGGATCCCGAACTCCAATATAATCCGGTATGGCAATACGTACAGGCGCATCAAGCTCTTCCTTTGCCAGCTCCAGCATGCCTGGCATCGCTACAGTGCCACCTGTCAGTACATACCCACCTGCAATTTCGTCACGGAAGCCCAATTTGTAAACAGCATCCTCAACTAATTGGAAAATCTCAGCAGCCCGCGGCTCAATAATGTTTGCCAAATCGACTTGCGTAAACTGCTTCTCAACGTCGCTGCCAATCCTGTTTACTTTGAACTTCACGTCTTCCGATGCTTCGTCGATCAATGCACAGCCGTTTTTCGTTTTCACGCGATCTGCAACGTCTGTATGGGTGCGAAGTCCCAGCGAGATGTCGCTGGTGATGTGGTCGCCACCGATGCCGATTACGGTGGTAGCTGCCAATTTTCCTTGCTCAAATACACCGATCGTGGTAGAACCCGCACCGATGTCGACTAAAACGACACCCATGTTTTTGTCATCCTTGGAAAGAGCGACAGTACTGGCCGCAAGCGGTTGCAAGAAAATTCCAGCAACTCGCAGATTCGTCCTTTGGGCGCAACGAACAATGTTATGTACAACCGTTTTCAAACCGGTCACAATGGTTCCTTCCATTTCCAACCGTACACCAATCATTCCTCGTGGGTCTTTTATACTACCCTGTCCATCGACAATATACTCTTTGGGAACGACCTCAATAATTTCCCGGTCCGGCGGGATGGCAACAACCTTTGCTGCTTGAATAACGCGTTGGATGTCTTCTTCTCGTATCTCACGGTCTTCGCTGGATACAGCGACAACCCCTTGTGTTTCATGCAGCTCAATATGATTCCCAGTGATACCGACATACACTTCTTCGATCGAAACGCCAACCATGCGCTCTGCATGGTCTACCGCTTCCCGGATGGCATGCACGGTTTGGTCGATGTCGACAATCACGCCCTTTTTAATGCCCTCTGAGTGCGATTGGCCGACGCCGATGATGTTGATGGAACCATTGTTGATTTCGCCGATCATTACGCGTACTTTGGATGTTCCAATATCTAGGCTGACGATGAGTTCGTTGCTTACCAAACCTGTGACACCTCCCCTGCTACGACTTTTATTTTGCTAAAGTGAGAACACCTGCATAAATTATTCCACACAGGACAACCATTCCCTTTTTTTCATCTTTAATTTTTGTAAAAATATGACCATCTTCCCATCTTTTGATCTAGTCCTGTTGATTTATCCAACGGGATAGAACAATCCTCCTAATTACTGCTAGATTATTGAACAAGCGTACGCCAAATGCGACGATCGCTGCCAAATAAAGGTCAATCCCCAAAAATCCGCCGATAAAAGCGAGACCAGCCGCGAAAAGCGTATTGAAAAAGAATCCGGACAAGAAGATCCGAACATTAAATGTACGCTCCAGAAACGAACGAATCCCACCAAAGATTGTATCCAATCCGGCCAATAAGGCAATGGAAAGATAGCTGCTATATTCCTGGGGCACACGCCAATCCAGCAAGAAGCCGACAGCGAGACCGACAATCAGTCCGATAAGCGGGAGCCACATGGTTACGAATCTCCTTTTTCTTTTACAGGTTTCATATATTGGATGGTGCGGGTTTCATTATTGGCAGAAATCATAAGCTTGTCCATTTTTTCCGCGAGCACTTTCTTGTTTGCGAGCTGGAAGTTTTCTTCGACTCCCTCCAGCTTCAGGGCTGACAGAAGAACTTCCGGGTCTCCCAAGGCTTTCAGCTCGTATGGGGGCTGAATCGTGCGCGTATCGATCTGGATGGTGTCCCCGACATTGCGTATGGCAGTCGTGGAAATCAGCCGATGACCGTTGATGGAAATGGCCTGTGCACCGTTGGCGAACAAAATATTGACCAGCCACCGTAAATCTTCGTCATCGATCGTGTACTCCCCAACGACAGGTGCTGTCATGTTTTCATCCAGGATCGGTTCCTCCGGTATTTGGGCATCGACTACTTTCAGTACGACACCTTCTCCCTCTACGGCAACCATCCCTGCCATTCTGCGGTTCCGAGCCAGTTCCTCTTTCATGACGGAGATACTTTCATCCTCGCTTAACGAGGTTTCGTACTGGTAGTACAGCTGATTGTACTTGGAGATGTCAGCCAGAAGGTTTTTATGCTTTTCCAGTTCCTTTTGCAGGGTCGTACGCAGCTCAGCAATACTGCGCGACTCTTTGTGAACGGGATGCAGACTGCTTCTGAGCTGCACTGTCAACATCACACCTATGATAGCACTAATAATGGCAAGAATAAACGTGATTTTACGGCTTTTTTGTAACATAGGTAAACGCATCCTTCACCTAGGAGTGTTTGGTTTTCGCGTCACCTACAAAAGCAGGCAACTGAACGCGGTCTTTCTTTGCAACATCGATCTGGACAAAATCCTGCAGGGAATGTAACACGCCGCCTGGCAGATTCAATGCACTCTCCATGATCGACGGATCTCCGATGGCGGTTACGACGAAAGGAGCAGCCGACTTGATTCCGTTTACAATGATCGTAGGCCCCACACAGCGAATGGATGAATTGCTGACCAAACGCTGTCCGTTAATGCTGATTGCTTCCGCTCCAGCTGCACGCAGCTCGTTTACAACCAGCCGGACATCCTGCTCATGGACGATGTAGTTGGCGATATCTGCATTGCTTGCCGCATTTTGGCTGTCCTGCATCGTGATGACCAGGCCCGGACCTTCTACTGCCACTACACCGGCCAGCATACGTGCCGCTTCCAGTTGACTCAAGGCATCCGCCGCTTCCGATTTGCGCTCTGCCATGGCCTCCTCCACTTTTCCTACCTGGCGCTGCAGGTCGATCAGTTGGTCTTCCAAATGTCTGTTTTGCTCTTTTTCCGATAAGATCCGGTCATTGAGCTGCGTCTCCTGTTGGAACAGCTGGTCGTTGTAGCGCTCTTTGCGCGTCAGCTTCGTGGTCTCGATCGAGGTTGCCACCAGAAACCCGGTACAGCACGTCACGACGGTTAAATAGAGATGAAATTTGCGACGTCGACTCATGGTTTTCCTTCCCCTTTATCCTTTACTGCGGCTATTGAGACTGTTCGGTTGTATTTTGAAGTGGAACCGCTTCGTTCGCTGCTCCATAAGGCACAAACCACGGCTGTTCAAAGAGGGATAGAACGCCTTTTGTATCCTTCGGTAGCTCCTTGACGATCGACGGGTACCAGTTCAGCATCTTGTCCAATTTGTACACAACGCTGCGCACTTCGTTGCCATCCCGCATAAACAGTGTTACCCGCTGCTTGTCATAAACCGTTGGTGTCAGCGTGATGTCCGAGATCTCGCCCAAAACGGACGGGTTTAGCTTGGACAAAGATTTTGCAAGATTGGGCAGCAGCTCCGGTGATGCCCATGAGCTGATCAGAGGCCTGTCCACTACGCGATTGGCAAAGTTGACCTTCTTTAGCACCATACCATTTTCCAGCAAAGGATAGCGCGTGCCGTCTTGTCCGCTCCAAAATGCTACCCTTTTCTGCTCAGTTACATGCAGGGCGATGACACCCGGGAACGATCGGCTGACAGTGACTTCCTTAATGCCCTCGAGCGGCTGCAAGTTTTTTTGTACACTGCCCTCCCATACATTCAGAAACTGCATATCCTTCTTCAAGCCAGATTGATTGATAATCTGTTCCGCGGGATAGATGTCGTTGCCGAACACCTGAATTTCCTGCACTTTGCTGTATGGTGAGCGAATGAATACGATGATGAGTACAATGAGAAAAAACAGCACGAGCAGAAAGACCAGTTTGCGGTTTCCCCTTCGCTTGGGGCGTTGCTGCTTGACTTGCGGAATGCGTTCCTCGTATACCGCCATGACCCTATCCTTTCTCCATCCATGTGCAGGACTTTTCGCCTGCCGGAATAGTTGGATCACAATAGAAATAATTGGATCAGATTGGAATATATGTAATGATACAAAACAGGGAAAGCGGCATAGCACTATGCCGCTTCGCTCCTTCGGTTATACCGACACTCGCGATATGTTCGCACCCAGCTGCTTCAGCTGTTGCTCTAACCGCTCATAGCCCCTGTCGATATGGTGAATCTGGTTTACGGTTGTCGTTCCTTCTGCAGCAAGCCCAGCGAGTACCAGCGCTGCACCTGCTCGAAGATCTGTCGCTTCCACGCTGGTCGCCGTTAGCTTATTCACGCCGCGGATAATCGCCGATCCCAGATCCACGTATATGGAGGCGCCCATCCGCGCCAATTCATTCACATGTTTGAATCTTGCCTCAAAGATCGTCTCTTTGATAACACTCGTACCTCTAGCCTGTGACAAAAACACCATCAACTGCGCCTGTAAATCGGTCGGAAATCCCGGAAAAGGCGAGGTGATAATCCGGTCATAGGCGCGCGGGCGCGATGTACTTTTGATTTCCATTATATCATGGCGGGTCTTGATTTCAACACCGCAGCTACGGGCCACTTCAATCAATGCTGTGAGATGCTCCGGCAGGGTATTCGTCAATTCCACATGCCCCTGCGCCACCCCGACCGCAAGCAGGAATGTCCCCGTCACGATCCGGTCTGGAATAATGCGATAGCTGACTGAGCGTAATTTCGGTACACCGGTAATTTCGATCGTATCCGTACCCGCTCCCCGGATTCGCGCGCCCATCGCATTCAAAAAGTTTTGCAAATCAATGATTTCCGGTTCTCTCGCTGCATTGCAGATGCGTGTCGTGCCCTTCGCCAACACTGCCGCCATCATGATATTTTCGGTCGCACCCACACTGGGAAAGGAGAGAAAGATATTGGTCCCGCGTAATTGCTTCGCGCGAAACGTAATATAGCCCTCGGATTCTTCCATTTTGGCTCCCAGCGCCGTTAACCCGGATAAATGCAAGTCAATCCTGCGTTCCCCGATATCACAGCCACCCGGTCTGGAAATCGTAACTTCACCCAGCCTAGCTAGCAGAGGACCTGCCAGAAAAATGGAGGATCGCATCTGGCTCATCAAGTTGTCGGGGATATGCGGAACACAGACAGATGTTGTATCCAGATCCACACATCCATCCTGATACTTCGTTTTGGCCCCCAGCGAGTCTAGGATTTCCAGCATCACTTTGATATCTTTCAAAAAGGGGACGTCATAGATATAAAATTGCCCTTCCGCTAATATGGCCGCAGCAAGTATGGGAAGAGCAGCATTCTTAGCACCTTGGATCCGAAGCGAACCGGACAGAGGTTTTCCGCCTTCGATCGCAAAAGTCTCCAAACTTTCACCTCCGTGTTACCCCTCGCCCACCACCAGGACTTCCGGATGCAGATCAATCCCATACTTGCTCTGGATCGTGCTCCGAATGTAATCGATCAAGGTGAGGACGTCGGTAGCCGTGGCCCCTCCACAATTGACGATGAAATTCGAGTGTTTTTCCGAAACTTGAGCTCCTCCAATTTGGTAGCCTTTCAGCCCAGCCGCCTCGATCAACCGGCCTGCATGATCACCTGGCGGATTGCGAAACACGCTTCCGGCACACGGCATTTGCAACGGCTGTGTCAATCGACGCCGCTCCTTGTTCGCAGCCAGCGTAGCCGCAATCTCTTTGCGATCGCCGGGTTGCAAGCGAAACCGCGCCTCTACTACAATCCCTTTTCTCTGTTGCAAAAGAGAAGTCCGATAGCTGAAGCTCAATTCTTCGTTCGTCAACACTTTTCTTTCACCGTTTTCAAAGAGGATTTCGGCATCAATAAGAATACGTGAAAGATCAGATCCGTGTGCACCTGCATTCATGTAGACGGCACCGCCTACGGTACCAGGAATTCCTCCTGCAAACTCCATCCCTGTCAAACCCATCTTACCCGTTTCCATCGCTAGGCGGATCATGGAATATCCGGCACCCACACACACCTCTTCGCCCCTGAATTCGCAGTGACTCAAACCCTCAGCCACTTTGAGCACGGCACCGCGTATACCTCTGTCCCTCACCAGAAGGTTGGAGCCGCGCCCGATTGCACTCCAAGGAATTTCATGTCGATGGATAATCTGGAAAGCTGCCTGCAAGGAGTCTTTGTCCTTCGGCTGGATTAACAAGTCTGCAGGACCCCCGATCCGCCAAGTCGTATGATTGGCGAGAGGTTCATTGGTCCACACTTTTTCGATTCCTGCCTGCAATAGCTCTTCTGCGATTTGTTTCATCTGTGAACCTCCTGATACACATGCTAGGTCGGACCTAGTTCTTATCACGTGTTTGCTCCATACTATGCGATCGCCCAGATCGGCGTGACAATCGCCCATCTGATCATTTTTTGCTAGCCAATGCACGCAGCTGTGCAACGATATCTGTGGCTGCCTTTGGCATTCCCAGGGACAAGGAGCACTCGCGCATCTGCTCCCATTTTGGCTGATCGTTCAACAGCTCTGCCAACGATTTCAGCAAGCTTTCTCCCGTCAAATCCCGTTCGACAATGACCTCTGCCGCACCTGCACGCTCCAATCCGCGCGCATTCTTTTCCTGGTGGTTATTGGTCACGTACGGGGACGGAATGAGAATAGAAGGGACGCCCAAGGCTGTCACTTCTGCCAAAGTCGATGCACCTGCGCGTCCAACGAGCACATGCGTCGCCGCCAAAACATCCGGCATATTGTGGACGAATGGGAGCACGGAAAGGTTGCCAGGAAGATTTCCCATTTCCCCGAGGGATGCAGAGATTTTTTCGAAGTGAATATCCCCCGTTACATAGACAAAATGGGTATCGGGAAACTTGGACAGTTGATTTACCATGGAGAGCACCGCTTCGTTGATCGCCCGTGCCCCACGGCTTCCGCCAAAGATCAGCACGATCTTTTTGCTGGCGTCTACACCAATGAATTTGCGTCCTGCTTCCGCATTTCCATGCATGACCTCTGTCGCTCGCGGGTTCCCTGTCAGTACCGTTTTGGCTTGCGGGAAAAAGGACAGCGACTCGGAAAACGATACCGCGATCTTGCTTACGGAACGCGAGAGAAACTTGTTCGTAAGTCCTGGGACCACGTTTTGTTCATGAATGAGTGTAGGAATTCCCAGCTTGGCTGCCGCATAGACGACTGGACCACAAACATAGCCACCCGTACCAATGACCACATCCGGCTTGAATTCTCGCAGCATGCGTTTGGCATCTGCAACCGCCCGGATAAATTTCCAAATGGTCTTTATATTGTCGAAGCTGAGCTTTCTTTTCAAGCCACTGATTTCAACGGATTGAAAAGGAATCTCCGTTCGTGGTACCAGCTGCGCTTCCAAACCGTGTTTACTCCCGATATACAAAAAGGCAGCCTGCGGATATTGGCGGGAAACTTCCCTCGCCACCGCAAGCGCCGGATAAATATGTCCACCTGTGCCACCGCCTGTTAGGACGACGCGCATACAATCACATCCTTATCTAGAAAAACGGGAAATGTTCAACAGGACTCCCACTCCTGTCAGCATCAACGTAAGGGAAGAACCCCCGTAGCTTAAAAATGGCAGAGTAATACCCGTTACAGGAAACATCCCTGTCACAACGCCGATATTGATGACGACCTGAATGGCAATCATACCGATGATTCCGAGTGCCAAAAGGCTCCCGAACAAATCTGGTGCCGTAATCGCTGTCCGCATTCCCCTCCATAGCAGTAGGAGAAACAGTAGCAATATAAGTGTTCCGCCAATAAAGCCCAATTCTTCTGCCACGATGGAGAAGATGAAATCATTGTAGGGCTCCGGCAAATACAGATGCTTTTGTCGGCTTTGGCCGAGCCCCAGTCCCAGAAGTCCCCCGGGACCGATCGCATACAGCGACTGGATGATCTGATAACCTGTATTTAATGGGTCTGACCATGGATCGAGAAAGGAAGTGATCCGTTTGATCCGGTAAGGTGCCGACAGGATCAATCCGATGAAGCCTGCTACCCCAACCATCCCCAGTGCAGCAAAATGACTGATTCTCGCGCCAGACGCAAAAATCATGACGACTGCCGTTCCCATCAAAACCGTACCTGTTCCCAAATCGGGCTGCAGCATAATCAAGGCGAAGCAGACCAGCGGGATAGCAAGAGCTGGTACAAGGCCTTTTCGGAAAAGAACGATTTGCTTCTGGTTGTCAGAGAGCCATCTCGCCAAAAACGCAACTACACCCAGCTTGGCAAACTCACCAGGCTGAATGCCGAATGCACCAAACCCGAGCCAGCTTTTCGATCCATTGACCTCAATCCCCACGATCAGCACGAGGATCAAGAGGCCGATGCTCGCATAGAAGCCAGGCTTTGCCCACTGCTTCCACACCCAGTAATCAATGTTCATGGTGACATACATCGCTGTAATGCCGAGCAGGGCAAAAATCAGCTGGCGCTTGGCGAAGAAATACGGGTCGTTAAACGGTGCTTTTTGGGCTACGATGGCACTTGCACTATACACCATCACAATGCCAATTCCTAATAAAAAAAGTGTTGCAAAAATAATTACGAAGTCGGGAGCAGAGCGTACCTTGCTCATAGTGCCAGGTCATCCTTTCTCACGCGTCCCGCTCTTCGGTAGTTTTTCAAATGTGCATGGGACGATATGCTAGGCTTGTTTACAGTCTATGCACGCCGTCCTTAAACATGCTGCCCCTCACTTCAAATGAAGGAAACATGTCCCAGCTCGCACACGCCGGGCTGAGCAATACCACATCACCCGCATCTGCAAACTTGGAAGCAGCAAGAACGGCTGCCTCCACAGTATCGACACGGATTCCTTCCTTAATCCCTGCTTCACGCGCCCGTTCGAGCAAAATAGGTGCGGTTTGCCCAAGTGCAACGACCGCTTTGACACGGCCCGTGATGACAGGAACCAGCTCTCGGAAATCGATTCCCCGGTCCAGTCCCCCGCAGATCCACACGATCGGCTCCTTGCACGCCTGCAGCGCCCTTGATGCCGCCTCCGGATTCGTTGCCTTGGAATCGTTAAAATACTTTACCCCATTCTTCGTCGCGACAAACTCCATCCGGTGTTCGACACCTGGAAAAGTAGAGAGAACCTGGGCAATCGATTGCTTGTCCGCACCTGCCAGTCTGGTCACGATAATGGCAGCCAAGGCATTGTCCACATGGGGCACGGTAATGTCTTTCACCGCAATGATTTCTTCCCGAGAACCCTCACCGTCGACAAAGACGATCATCCCCTGATCGACATAAGCTCCACGAGGAACCTCCTGCGTTTTGCTGAAGAAGTACTTACGGGCAGACAGCTCCCCACATTTTTCCCGCACCTCAGGCTGGTCAAAGGGCAAGATCGCCGCATCGTCTGCCGTTTGATTGGCAAACAGCTTGCATTTCGCAGCGAGGTATTCTTCCATCGTGTGGTGGTAATCCAGATGCGCCGGGTACAGATTTAACAGGACGCCGATGTGAGGGCGAAACTCTCTCGTCCCCATCAACTGAAAGCTGCTCAGCTCGGCGACCAGCCATTGATCTGGCTCTGCCACCTCTGCCAGTCCGCACAGGACCGTCCCGATGTTTCCACCGACCATCGCCTCGATCCCAGCTTCCTTGAGAATGAGACCCACCAGCGTGGTAGTCGTCGTTTTCCCGTTGGAGCCTGTGATGCCGATGATAGGGGCTTTCGCGATCTGAGAAGCCAGCTCGACTTCGGTGATCACCGGAATACCCAATTCCATTGCTTTTGCTACAGGAGGAGCCTCATAAGGAATTCCCGGATTTTTCACGACCAACGAGATGCCGGGATGAATCAGATCATCCGGATGATAGCCGCAAATTACGGGTATCCCGAGCTCCTCCAGCTCTTCTGCTCCTGTCGCCTCTTCACGTGCTTTCTTATCGTTCACGACGACATTCGCACCAAAGCGGTGGAGCAGTTTTGCCACTGCCACACCGCTTTTCGCCATTCCTATCACGACAACGCTTTGATTTTGATAACGATTCATCGGATTGTCACCACCTCGAGGTATACACCCAGGCCGGCAAAGAACATGCCCACCAGCCAAAACGTTACTACGACACGCCACTCCGACCAGCCCGTCAATTCAAAATGGTGGTGAAGCGGACTCATCCGAAAGATGCGTTTTCCTCTTGTTTTGAAAGAAACAACCTGCATGATAACCGACAGGGTTTCTACTACAAAGACACCACCGATGATAGCGAGCAGCAGCTCTGTTTTGGTCATGATGGCAATACCCGCAAGAGCGCCGCCCAATCCCAGAGAGCCCGTATCCCCCATGAATACCCGTGCCGGATGCGCATTGAAAACCAGGAATCCAAGAACGGCCCCGACGACAGCTGCACTGAAAATGGCTGTGTCGTAATCTTGGCCAAACCATGCGATGATCGCATACGCGCCAAACGCAATCGCCCCGGTACCTGCCAAAAGACCGTCCAAACCATCTGTCAGGTTGACGGCATTGGTCGTGCCCACCAACAGGAACAAAAGGAACGGGAAGTAGAAATAGCCAAGCTCAAGCTTCCATGGAGTTCCTGGCAAATGCAAGGATGTATCATGCCCCATGAGAATCAGCAGGATATACGCGCCTACCGCCAGCAAAATTTGACCTGCGAACTTTTGTCTCGCCGTCAGGCCCAGATTGCGTTTCTTTTTAATCTTAATGAAGTCGTCCAAAAATCCAATTAGTCCGTATCCAAGCGTCACCAGTAAGAGGAAGTAAATTTCCATTTTTGCATTGGCAAACTTTAACACGGTAAAAATGAGTGCCAAAAGAATGATGGTTCCGCCCATCGTAGGGGTTCCAGCCTTCTTTTGATGAGAATCAGGACCTTCTTCCCGAATCGCCTGCCCGAATTTGAGGCGGCGAAGGACCGGGATAAACAGTGGACCGATGAGTACGGCGATGAGAAACGCGGCGACGATCGTGACGATAAGTACGTTGTCAGCGAACATGCCCGAGCCTCCTTTCTCTGATGCTTCGAATGCATCTGTCTCTATTCTTGGGTGTACGTGGCGATCGCTTCCCGCGCAACTTCACGGTCGTCAAACGGCAGTACTTGATCTTTGATGATTTGATACGTTTCGTGTCCTTTTCCTGCAATCAGGATGACGTCGCCCGGCTTCGCCTGTGAAACAGCATAGTGAATCGCTTCACGCCGATCAGCTACGGCCGTGTAGCGGTCTTGGGCTACTCCACTTAGCCCGGCCAGCATGTCGTCGATGATCGCTTGCGGCTCCTCTGAGCGAGGGTTATCAGACGTTAAGACGGTGTGATCCGCATACTTTGTTGCAATTTGCGCCATAATCGGGCGTTTGGTGCGATCGCGGTCCCCGCCGCAGCCGACAATGCAAAAGATTTGCTGCTTGGCAAATTCCTTTACGGTAATCAGTGCGTTCTCCAGACTGTCTGGGGTATGCGAATAATCGACCAAAACCGCAAACGGCTGTCCCGCATCCACCGATTCAAAGCGCCCATTTACGCCAGCAACGGCTTCCAGGCTGTCTTTGATAGCCTCGAGCGAAACGCCTTCTGCCAGTCCAACTGCCGTTGCAGCCAGAGCGTTGTACACATTGAATTTCCCCATCAGCTTCAGATCCATCCTCACGCTCCCGGCGAAGGTCTGAACGGTGAAGGAGGTCCCTTTGCTGGTGATTTCGATGTCGGTCGCATGAACATCCGCCGCTCGATCGATTCCGTACGTGATGACACGAGCCGGCGTCACAGTAGCGTAAAGCTCGGATGCCTCATCGTCTGCATTCAAAACAGCCGTTTTCAATCGATCGGGGTCATAGCTATTGCCCAATTGAGAAAACAGCAGGGATTTTGCGTAACGATAGTTTTCCATCGTCTTGTGGTAATCCAGGTGATCCTGAGTCAAATTGGTAAAGACTGCGGTATGCACGTTGCAGCCGCGGACGCGTCCCATCTCCAGAGCATGGGAAGAAACCTCGATGATCGCGTACTCTGTGTTCACATCCCGCATACGGCGAAAGCTCTTCTGCAGGTCCAGCGCATCTGGCGTGGTGTTCTTCACTTCTTCCGTGACCTCTCCGATCCGCATGTGAATCGTGCCGATCAAACCGGTCTCTTTGCTTTGGTCGCGTAAAATCTTGTCGATCAAATGTGTCGTCGTCGTCTTTCCGTTCGTCCCGGTCACACCGATCAGCTTCAGCTCACGCGTGGGAGAGCCGTAAAAACGGTCAGCCAGCATAGCCATTGCCCGCCGTGTATCCGGCACTTTGACAATAGTCGCTGGCACGTCCAAATCTTTTTCGGATAGCACGGCAACGGCTCCTTTTTGAACCGCTTGGGCCGCATACAAATGTCCATCCACGGTATATCCAGTCAGACAAACAAACAAATAGCCCGGCTGAACCTGGCGTGAGTCTGCTGTCAAACCTGTAATCTCCATACTGTCATCCCCTGCGAGCGTAGCTGGCAGCAGCGGCATGAGCAGATCCCGTAGAAACATGAAACAGGCACCCCATTCTCCAACATTATAGACAAAAATTTGGCGATTTTTACAAAGGCGAGAGGTAGAGAGCTCGAAAAAAGCTCGCTCCCTCCGCCTTCGAAATCTCATTTTATAGCTAATTGGTTCATTTGTCACCAAGATAGATACGAATTTTTCCGCCCTCATCAATTTTTACACCGGGTGCCGGAGATTGCTGGATGACATACTTTCCTTTGCCCGAGACGACCAGTGGCAGCGTCTCATAAGTCGTAACGACATCTTGCATGGTTTGCCCGACCATATTGGGAACTTCGATCGGTTCCCGCTCCCCCAAGGCCTTGTTGATTTCTTTGGATATCCCATCTTTGCGTTTCGGGACTCCCATATGCTGCAGCGAGGATTCAATAATACTCTTGACGCTTGGAGCGGCGATCAAACCACCGAATGCAAGCGCTTTGGGATTGTCGACGGCAAAGTATACTACAATCTGCGGGTCGTCAGCTGGGGCGAAGCCGATAAAGGATACGATGTACTCGCCATCCATGTACCGACCGTCCTTAACCTTTTGCGCCGTCCCCGTCTTACCGCCTACTCTGTATCCTTCGATGTACGCCTTGTTTCCTGTCCCTTGTGCAACGACACTCTCCAGAGCATAGCGGACTTTTGCGGATGTCTCCGGTGTGATCACCTGTCTGACCTCTGTCGGCAGGGTCCTGCCAATGACATCGTGCGTTACGCTATCCCGCCATTCCTTGGCGACGTAGGGCTTCATCAGCTTCCCGCCATTGATAGTGGCAGAGACAGCCGCCATTTGCTGGATAGGCGTCACGGAAACACCCTGCCCAAAAGAGGTCGTCCCCAGTTCAACTGGCCCTACCCGATTGAGGTTAAAGAGCAGTCCATTTTCTTCTCCAATCAGGTCAACCCCTGTCTTTTGCCCAAACCCGAACTTCTTGATGTAGTCAAAAAGTCTTTCCTTTTGCAACCTTTGTCCCATTGTCACAAATCCGGGGTTGCAGGAGTTTTCCACGACTTCCAGCATGGTCTCCTGGCCATGGCCTTGCCGCTTCCAGCAGCGCAGACGCTTCCCTGCGACCGTAATGTAGCCAGGATCATAGAAACCCTCGTTCAAATTGACTACCCCTTCATTGAGGGCTGCCGCCAGAGTCACGATCTTGAAGGTCGATCCTGGCTCATAGGTTTTCCAGATCGGCAGGTTGCGGTTGTATACTTCTGACGGGTAATCTCTGTACTGATCCGGCTGGAAGGTAGGTCTGCTGCCCATCCCTAGAATTTCCCCGGTCTTCGGATTCATCGCAATCGCCAGGACATCATCTGGCTGGTAGGCTACCACAGCCTGATCAAGCTCCCGTTCAATAAACGACTGAATACTGCTATCGAGAGTCAGGTACATGTCCATCCCGTCTACCGGTGCCACGTATTCCTCCGATCCCCCGGGCATTACGCGTCCTTTTGCATCAGAGGGAAACGAGATATGTCCTTCTGTCCCTTTCAAAAAGGGATCATAGATTCTCTCCAGCCCTGTCAGCCCCTGATTATCGATTCCTGTAAAGCCGAGGATGTGTGCCGCCATAGTTCCATTCGGATAAAAACGCTTGGTGTCTCCCGCCAAATAAATCCCTGGCAGGTTCAGCTCCTGAATCTTCTTGGCTTTATCCGGGGACAGCTTTTTGCCACCGGGGATTTGGTCGTTGCTCATCCCTTTTTTCGTAATCGCTTGAAAAACGGCCTCTTCCGGCTGCCCCAAAATGACAGCGAGCTGTTTGGCGGTCTCACGAGAATCCTTTAGCTGTGCCGGAACAGCCACGACAGTCGGTACACTCACATTGGTAACCAGCTCGTTACCATCGCGATCCAAGATTTTCCCTCGATTTGGTTTGAACTTGATTTCACGATCCAACAGGTCGTCAGCCATTTGGGCCAGCTTTGGTCCTTCTATCAATTGTACGTACCCTAATCGGGTGATGAGCGCACAATACATCACGATGCCGATGATCAAAGCAACAAAAATGCGACGGCGTACAGTAGCATTGGATACCCGCAAAGCGAGTCCCCCCTCGAATAGGTTGTCTGATTTACCCTATTCGTCGGGGGGACGACTTAGAACTATGGACTTGTACTCGTATCTGGGGTTACCGTTTGTCCCGTATCGCTATTCGCAGAGTCCTGTGAATGGGACGGCGGTGGAGTGCCTCCAGTCGCGCCCCTCTCAGTCCCTGCTTGCGTGTTGACGGGTGGCGTGGTTGCAGTACCAGACTGGTCTTCGACTCCCTGTCCTTCAGGCGCACCGGTTTGCGTATTTGGATTCGCAGGTGGCGGTTCTGACTCTGAACGCAAAGTGACCTGAATCATCTCCGTTCCACCTAGAACCGTGCCCGGAGGTATGCTCTGCGAGGCAACGAAGCCTGCCCCGGTCGCCTTTACCGGTATGTTAACCAATGAACCGAATTCCATGACATCTCTAAGGGATTTGCCCGTGAAATCCGGCATTTTGGAGCCTTTGACCCGATCGGTGACGAGAACGACCTGACTCCCTGTTACCACTTTCTCATAAGGCGCCGGATATTGCTCGACTACCTTGGTACCTGTCCCGATCACGGAGACCGTCAGCTGATCCTGCTTGGCTCTTAGCTGAGCGGCTGTATTGGACATCCCAACAAACTTCGGCAGCGTCACTTCCTGAACAGGCGGCTGGGCGGCTGGGGCTGTCTCTGCTTTCCCTGTTTTCGACGAAGCCGCTTTTGCTGCCTGAATATCGGGTTGCTGCTGCAAATACTGCAGGCTCCGTTCCATGATGGATTTGAAAATCGGGGCAATGATCATTTTACCCCATGTACCATACCATTCGTCTGTAGTCGGATCATCGACCACAACATAAACGAGCAGGCGTGGATTGTCTTTTGGTGCAAATCCGATAAAGGAAGCGATGTAATGCCCTTCCATGATCTTCCCTGTATTCGGATCGTATTTTTGAGCGGTACCGGTTTTCCCCGCAACATGGTAGCCTTCAATCTGATAGGCTTTCCCTGTCCCGGCATCCCCTTCGACGACTGTCTCCAAAATATCTCGCGTTTGCTTGGCAGTCGCTGCACTCACGACGCGGCGCACTACCTCGCGCTCCGATCGGTTTAATACTGCACCTGTATGCGGATCACGCAGCTCTTTAACAATATGCGGCTTTAACAGCTCTCCGCCATTGGCAATCGCACCAACTGCTGCAATTTGTTGAACCGCTGTAACGGTTACCCCTTGTCCAAAGGTCGTAACAGCCCAGTCACGCGGAGACTGCGGCTTTTCGAGGTTGATCAAGTTCCCCTTCTTCTCATAAGGAAGCTCGATTCCCGTCATGGAACCAATCCCGAACTTGGCAAAGTAGTCCTTCAGCTTTTCCAGCTTCAGCTTTTCATAGCCGAGGATGACAAACACCACGTTACTGGAGCGCTGTACCCCTTCCAGGTAACTAATGCGCCCCCACCCTTGTCCGTTGTTATGGTCACGGATAGGAATTTGCCCTTTGATCGTATATGTACCTGATTGATAGGTATCGTTTGGATTAAACAAGCCTTCCTCGATCGCCGCCGCAAGGGTGATAATCTTGAAAGTCGAGCCCGGCTCAAACATCGTGGT
This sequence comes from Brevibacillus centrosporus, assembly GCF_046622605.1. Classification (NCBI taxonomy): domain Bacteria; kingdom Bacillati; phylum Bacillota; class Bacilli; order Caryophanales; family Paenibacillaceae; genus Brevibacillus; species Brevibacillus centrosporus. Next base: position 3,863,120 of record NZ_CP176856.1, read on the forward strand.
GACCGCGTGGTTCGTATAGTTCGTAATTCCGTTATAATACGTGTTTGGATTGAACTGAGAGCGGTTGCCCATCGCCAAAATTTCACCGGTCTGCGGGTCGGAAACCACCACGGTGAGTCCCTTTGGCTTGAAATCGCGTTCTGCCTTGTCCAGTGCCTGCTCGACGTAATCCTGGATTTGGCGATCGATGGTCAGGTAGACGTTATCACCGTCTTTGGCAGGCTTGTACTTTCGTTCACCATCCGGAAGCTGGTAACCCGCTCCGTCCGTCATGACCTCCATCTCGCCCTTTTCTCCGCGGAGCGCTTCATCCATCTGCAGCTCGATCCCCATTTTAGGCTGATCATCGAAATCAAGATAACCGAGCACATGGGCGGCGAAGCTGTTGTTCGGATAAAAACGGCGTGTGGTTTCTGTCAAATAAATGCCTGGCAGCTGATTCGTTTCTACTTGTTCACCACTGGGCAGCTTCGGGAACTGCGCGTTCTGTATCATCTTTTTCTGTTCTTCGGTAATCTTGCTACCCCAGCGCCCCAGCAAAACGACCTTGGAATTCGGCTTTGTCAACGGCTTTAACAGCTGATCTACCGGAGCATTCAAAATTTTGGCCAAAGTCTGTGCCGTATAGTACGGATCCTTGACGAAGTCCTGGTCCTTCTCGTTCTGCGGCTTTAATCGGGCGTTTACCGTGTAGGCTTTCCCTTCGTAGGCAAGGATCTCGCCATTCCGGTCCATAATGGCGCCCCGCTTCGGCTTTAGGGTCTTCTCCCAATCCCATTGACCACTCGCATAGTCCATAATTTTCGCTGCATCTACTGTCTGGATCCACCAAATACGAAAACTCAAACCGGAGAATACCAGGATCATGCAGAGAGCGAGCATTAATATCCGCCAATTTACGCGTCGTTTTCCTTCCACGTTACCTCACTCCATCAAAACAATGATCGTCGCTTGCCATAGGCGACTTCCTGCCATTCATCAAGCTTTGTTCCCGTCCCTCTACTTTTATCGGCTCTATCTATTCATCCCTGAAGAAAACAGTCGTACCGGCTGAGCAATCATCCTTAAGAAAAAATGTTACTGCGATGAACGACAGTAACATTATGATTACCTTTGCTCTGTTTGTGCTGCGGGAAGAGAGCTGGCCTGTACTTTCGCTTGGCTTTTTGACTGGCCGATCACATGCACCGCTTCTGGATTAAACATCATGCCCTGTCTTTCCGCTTCATTTTGGATGCGGTCGCGGTTGCTCAGCTGTTCAATTTGAAGTTTGACAGCGGCATTTTTTTCCGACAGGAGACGATTCTCTTTTTTGGTGCTTTGAATGTCGTAATTGTATTGCGAAATCTGCGAGTACCGTACACCGACCAGCCCCAGCCCGATCACAGTGATCGAGATAAAAAGGAGATACAACAGCTTTTCTCCTGTCGGTATCGTTGGCTTAATGCGAATGGTTCGTTTGGTTTTGGTTACTGTGCGCGACTGTCTTTCTAGCTCCACAGCCAGGTTACCGCGGTAGTAGCTCATTGCTCATTCTCTCCTTTTCCCGTAGATGTTAGTGGTAGTCGCTTACAGCTTTTCTGCAACACGCAGCTTTGCGGAGCGCGCACGAGGATTCGCTTCCAGCTCTTCTGCAGAAGGCAGGATCGGCTTTCGAGTAATGACTTTGACCGTCGCTTTGTTCCCGCATGCACAAATCGGAAAGGATGGCGGGCAAGTACATCCTTTTGACAGCTCCTGATAGACTTGCTTGCAAATGCGATCCTCCAAGGAGTGGAACGTGATGACACTCACCCTGCCTTCTGGGCGAAGAACACTGATGGCGTCAGCTACTGCTTCTTTAAAGGCATTCAATTCGTCATTTACAGCGATCCGGATGGCCTGGAACGTGCGTTTCGCCGGATGAGGTCCTGTGCGGCGAGCCGCTGCCGGGATCCCTTCCTTGATCAACTCCACGAGCTCACCGGTTGTCTGAACTGGCTGTTTGGCGCGGTATTGAACGATTTGCCGGGCAATTCGCCGGGAAAATTTCTCTTCTCCATACTCCCAGATGACCTTGGCAATCTCCTCTTCTTCCCACTCGTTGATGATGTCGTAGGCGGTCAGCGCTGCCTGCTGATCCATCCGCATGTCCAGCGGTGCATCGGCATTGTAGCTGAAGCCGCGTTCGCCCTCATCCAGCTGTGGAGATGAGACACCCAGATCAAACAGGACACCGTCCACTCCATCCAAGCCCAGATCGCTCACTATATCCTTGATATGGCGAAAATTGCTCTTCACCAGCGTCACTCGATCCATATAGGCAGACAAACGCTCCCTGGCGTTATCCAGTGCCCAATCGTCCTGATCGATGGCAATCAGACGTCCACCCTCTGTCAGTTGGGATGCGATCAGGCAGCTGTGCCCTGCTCCCCCTAACGTACAATCCACATAAATACCGCCTGGCCGAATGTTCAGTCCGGCGACAGCTTCGTCCCGTAATACGGTTACATGATGAAACGACAAGATCGTCACTCCCGTTCTTCTTGCTGCTACAATTGAAAGTCAACCAGCTTTTCGGCAATATCGCCAAAAGAGCTTTCGGACTGGGCAAAGTAATCCTCCCAGCGCTCCTTGCTCCATACCTCTACACGATTGGATACGCCGATGACGACACATTCCTTTTGCATGCCAGCATGTTCACGCAGATTCTGTGGTATGTTTACCCTTCCCTGCTTGTCCCACTCGCATTCGGTCGCACCGGAAAAGAAGAAACGTGTAAAAGCACGCGCATCTGCTTTGGTAAAGGGCAGTGTTTTCAGTCGTTCCTCGAGCTGCTTCCATTCTTCCATCGGGTAGGCAAATAAACACTGGTCCAAACCGCGGGTAATCACGAAGGTAGTACCTAGCCCTTCTCGGAACTTGGCTGGGATGGTCAGGCGGCCTTTTTCGTCAATGCTATGCTGGTATTCCCCCATGAACACGCCCTAGTCCCCCACTTTCCTACCGAGTGGCTCCACTTTCCCCCACTTTTCCCCACTTTGCCTACTTGTTATTATAAAAAAAAATCCTGCATTTGTAAGCAGGATTTTTTCGTTTATTTTTTTGCCGGGAAAGGACGGTTTTCGCAGTCTATTCGACCCAGCTATCCAAATAGGATTTTTGCTCGTCGGTCAATTTGTCGATACCGATTCCGAGTGCTTCCAATTTGTATTGAGCGACCATCGCGTCCAGCTCATAAGGCACATTCAGTACTTGTTTGCCGATCGCTTTGTACTGCTCGTTTACGTAAGCCAGGGAAACAGCTTGCAGCGCGAATGTCATATCCATGATTTCAGCTGGGTGACCGTCACCTGCTGCCAGGTTTACCAGACGACCTTCTGCGAGCAGATACACTTTTCGACCATCTGCCATGACAAATTCTTCGATATCCTTGCGAACGATGCGGCGGGAAGTCGACAAAGCATCCAGCTCCACTTTGTTCACTTCGACATCAAAGTGCCCTGCATTGGAGAGGATCGCGCCATCTTTCATCACTTCAAAGTGTTCTTTGCGGATGACATCGCGGTTACCCGTAACAGTCACGAAGTAATCGCCGTGTTTTGCTGCTTCGCTCATCGGCATCACTTCGAAGCCATCCATGTAGGCTTCAACTGCTTTGATCGCGTCGATCTCGGTTACGATGACTTTCGCACCCAGACCTTTTGCACGCATCGCCACACCTTTTCCGCACCAGCCGTAACCAACTACAACAACGGTTTTTCCAGCTACAACAAGGTTTGTTGTGCGGTTGATTCCATCCCAAACGGATTGGCCTGTACCATAGCGGTTGTCAAACAAGTATTTGCAGAATGCGTCGTTAACGGCAACCATCGGGAATTCCAGCTTGCCTTCTTTTTCCAATGCTTTCAGGCGAAGAATACCTGTTGTCGTTTCTTCTGCGCCACCACGCACTTGGGAGAGCAGGTCGCGACGCTCGCTGTGGAGGATGGTTACCAGATCGCCACCGTCATCGATGATCAGGTCAGGGCGTGTTTCCAATGTTTTGATCAGGTGCTCTTTGTATTCTGCTGGATCGGGATTGTATTTGGCAAAAACGCGAATGCCGTCTTCCACGAGAGCAGCGCACACGTCATCTTGTGTAGACAAAGGATTGGAGCCTGTGATGGTTACCTCAGCGCCGCCAGCTTGCACGACTTTTGCGAGGTAAGCTGTCTTTGCTTCCAGGTGAAGGGAGATCGCTACTTTCAGACCGGCAAACGGCTGCTCTTTTTCAAAGCGCTCTCGGATGCGGTTCAGTACGGGCATATGCTCTTTTACCCAGTCAATTTTCAGATGGCCATTGTGAGCCAACGCCATGTCCTTTACAATGCTTTCAGAAACCATGTTCATGTACGGATGGACCTCCTTCATCATTAAGAAAACCTCTACCTGAGCTAGGGCCTCGGTAGTATGAAAAGTACAATGATACCAACTCAGCCCTAATCATATCATACGCAAGTACATGCAATCATCATCTGTTTTTCCTGATCAACCCATTTTCGCTGACTTCGGCTCCTGCGACTCCTCGGCGTTCGCAAGTAACTCCAGAAAATGACGCATAGGCTGGGACATCCACTTCTTTTTATGATAAACAAGCTGACGGTATACACGCACCTCGGGATGAGAGAAAGGCAGAATGATGAGCGTGCCTTTTTCCGCTTCCTCTGCTACTGCAATATAGGGAACCAGCGCGATGCCCAAATCGTAAGCGACGCATTGCTTGATCGCCTCCAGACTGCCAAACTCCATCGTCATGTCGATGTGCGCCTCCGCATCCCTCAGGACAGCTTCCATGATCGAGCGATAGCTGCAGCCTGCTTCTGTGAAAATCCAGTTTTCTCCAGCGAAATCCTTTGCTTCAATCTGCTTCTTTTCGCTGAGGCGGTGTCCTGGAGCCGCAATCACAACAAGCTTTTCCTCGCCGAGATTTACATTGTTCAGCTCGGGATGCTCCTGCAGCCAATCCAAAACAACGACGAAATCGTACTTGCCTTCCTTTACACCCTGACGCAAATCGTGGCAGATGCCTGGGTGCAAAAGGAGTCGCATACGCGAATGCTCCTGACGAAATTTTTGCAAATAAGGGGGCAGGAAAAAAGCAGCGAGTGACTCTACTGTACCTATACTGAGCGTCCCGGCTATTTGTGCCTGCTCAGACAGATTTCCCCGGGCTTCATCCAGAATGGCCATGACCTGATCACTATAGGCGAGCAGCGCCTCTCCTGCGTGGGTGAGCCTGATTTTTCTCCCCCATCGCTCGAACAGCGTGATCCCAAACTCGTTTTCCAGGTTCTGAATCTGCATGGTAACGCTCGACTGCGCGTAGCCCAATACCTCTGCGGCACGAGTAAAGCTCTGGCACTTGGCTACCTCTCGGAACGTCTGCAAATAGCGCGTATCCATTCCTCTCCCCCATTCGATCGGTTTTTCCGATTTACTCTATCTAATATTATAGATAACTCCGATTCCAAAGTCTATGCTACACTACGACCATATAAATCTTTGATCGAGAAGAGTGAGGGATTTCATCATGGGGAAAACGTCCTCCAATGCGTCTGGACTGGCAAAAACTTTGGGCCTGCCACAAATCGTGGCTTTGTATGTGGGTGCCGTCATCGGTTCAGGGATTTTGCTCATACCCGGCTTAGCTGCTGAAAAAGCGGGCCCAGCCTCCATCCTGGCTTGGCTAGTCATGTCCATCCTAGTGGTTCCGATGGCGATCACAATGGGTCTTCTTTCCGCGAAATATCCAAGTGCAGGCGGTGTGTCTACTTTTGTACGAAACGCTTATGGGGACCGCTTCGGCAATATGGTCGGCTGGTTTTTCCTCCTGTCGGTTCCAATGGGCGCTCCGATACTCAGTGTAACCGGGGCCAATTATCTCGCTGTCCTGTTAAACTGGGGTGACGGACAGCTGTATGCAGCCGCCGTACTAATCCTCGTCTCCGTTCTGGCCATGAATGTACTCGGCATGAACGTCGCAGCCCGCGTACAGACGATTGTCGTATCTTTGATTATTACGATCTTGATCCTTGCCGTCGTCGCCTCCTTGCCGCACGCCTCTGCCGCCAACTTCGTGCCGTTTGCGCCGAGCGGTTGGGTTAGCGTCATCCAGGCAGCCGGCTTGCTGTTCTGGTGCTTCATTGGCTGGGAGGCTGTGACTCATTTATCCGAGGAGTTTGTAGATCCTACTAAAAACGCGATCCGAGGCGTTCTTTGGAGCGCAGGACTCGTAGCTTTGCTGTACTTTGCCGTCGCTTTCATGACAGTTGCCACACATAGCTATGGCGATGGCCTATCTGCTGCCTCCCTGAGTATTATGATCCAGCTATCGCTCGGACCGGTTGGCGGCTGGATCGTTGCGATTACGGCTTTGTTCATCTGTATCGCGGCAGCAAACGCCTATGTAGGAGCTGCATCCAGAATCGCCTATTCGCTTGCCAAGGAACAGGTTGCACCGAAATGGTTTGGCGCTTTGCATCCCAAGTATGGCACTCCGGTTGGCGGCCTTGCTTTTCTGGCCCTCTGCTTTGCCATCGTACTCTCTGTACTCTATTTTGGATGGATTGATCTGAGTCGCCTCATCGAACTGCCGAACGCCTCCTTTATCGCTACCTATATCGGTGGTTGTCTGGCGGGTGTACGACTTTTACGCGAGAGCCGTATTGGACGGATCGCTTCCTGGGTATCGCTCCTGTTTACAGTTGGCCTGTATCCGTTCCTCGGATGGTCCGCTCTGTATCCGATTGCGATCGTCGCTGTCTCTCTTTTCTGGGAACGCCGCAAAAAAAGGATGACACTAGAATCATAGAAAACAGGCAGTGACCCCCCATTAAGGGGAAAGGGTCCTGCCTGTTTTTTGTAGGAAGCAGTTGCACATCCAACTCCGCTGGGAGCTTTTCCCCTTGCCAGGACGAAAAAACATCTGCTACAATACGCACGCGACCAATCATCGGATGTTTGGAGGTATGGAGAATGTCTTTACAAAAAACGGTTCGCTCCTCGTTGGTCAAGCAGATCGTCGAGCAATTGGCCAAGCGCGTAGAAGCCGGGGTCTGGAAGGTTGGGGAGCGCATCCCACCAGAACCTGAGCTTATAGAGCAGCTTGGTGTCAGCCGAAATACGCTGCGAGAAGCGGTTCAAGCACTCATTCATACAGGAATGCTGGAAGCCCGTCAAGGAGATGGCACTTACGTACGCTCCTCCAGTGTGTTTGGAGCGGCGATGCAGCGCAGACTGCAGCGCTCGGCCGTGTTTGAAATTTTGGAGGTCCGGTATGGCCTTGAGCGAGAAATCGCCCGACTGGCAGCCATGCGCCGCTCCACCAGTGATTTGGCGAACATACGCGAGAAGCTTGAGCAAGCCTACCATGTATTTCAGGATGTTGACGCCTATGTACGTGCTGACGTCGCTTTTCACATCGCCATCGCGGAAGCTACGAAAAACAGTGTGATGATCGATCTGTACAAGCATATGGCAGAGTCGCTTCACCTATCCGTCAATAGCACCGTGGATCTAACCGGCCATATACAAACCCAGTTCAAAACGCATGCGGAATTGGTGGAAGCCATCTCTATTCAAGACCCAGATGCGGCTGAAGCAGCTGTACGCAATGTGATCGAAGCCAGCAAAGCTGCCTTGGCTTCTTTCATTCAGGAAGGAGATTTGCCGCTATGAGCAACCAAGCACTTGCCGCAACAGAGGAAAAGGCGCAGCCTGTCACGCCCAACCCTTTCCTGATCGTGGCGGGTATCATTATACTGTCTTTCACGATGCGGTCTCCCTTGACCTCAGTAGGTCCACTGGTCGGAGACATTCGCAGCGAGCTCGGGCTATCCAATGGAATATCCGGCATGCTGACCACCGTTCCTTTACTCGCTTTTGGACTCTTCTCTCCGATCGTTCCTTCGATCGGCCAACGCTTCGGAGTGGAGAGAACGCTCTTGCTTGGACTGCTGGTCCTGCTGATCGGGATCCCGCTTCGTTCTACTGGCTTTATCTTTTCTCTGTTCGCAGGAACTGCCTTGATCGGAGCAGCCATTGCGGTATTTAACGTCCTTCTGCCGAGTCTGGTGAAACAGCGTTTTCCTTCAAAGGCAGGATTAATGACCAGTGTGTATACGACGTCCATGTCTACGATGGCGGCTTTAGCTTCCGGGGTCAGCATCCCATTGGCTCATGGCGCACAGCTTGGCTGGAAGGGCTCGCTCGCCTTTTGGACAGTTATCGCGGTAGTGGCCTTCCTCTGCTGGTTGCCGCAGGTTCGGGCAAAAGACGTTTCCTTTTCAGCCAAGCAGACACCCTCTGCTCCTCGCAAGGTGTGGAGCTCCACGCTCGCTTGGCATGTGACTTTGTTCATGGGCTTGCAGTCGTTTCTCTTCTACAGCACCATCTCTTGGCTGCCTGCTATTTTAGCGCATCACGGCATGGAGCCTGGTACGGCTGGCTGGCTGCTGTCTCTGGTGCAGGTCGTCAGCTTGCCTGCGAGCTTTTTGACTCCTGTTCTCGCCGGGCGCATCAAAGATCAGCGTCTGATGGCTGTCATCGTCAGCATCTTATCTTTGTTCGGCTTTGCAGGACTGCTGGTTGACGGAAACCTGTTTATCTTGTTCACCAGTCTGATCCTGCTCGGAATCGCACAAGGGGCACTCATCAGCCTCGCTCTCACGATGATTGTCATACGCTCGTCCAGCGTACAGGAGGCGGCAAAATTGTCGGGGATGGCTCAGTCCGTCGGGTATCTGCTTTCGGCTATCGGCCCCATGTTCATTGGCTTTTTGTTTGATTTGACCCACTCCTGGACCTATCCGTTGTGGACGCTGGTCTTTGTAAGTTTTGTGCTGCTCTTTTTCGGCATAGGTGCCGGACGTAACAAAACAGTTTGATGCAAAATAAAAAGGCGTGCCACATACCGGCGCGCCTTTTCTATGCTCTATTCGTCTTTTCCGATCAAACGAAATGTTTTGCCATCCATCGAGGACAGGTAGAACGTCTTGTCTACGCTACCTCCCAGTTCCCCAGAGTAATACTGTACGGTCATCCGATATTTGCCCAACCCGATTTTCGCATAGTAGGTCAACTCGTTAAAGCGCGGAAAACGAATGTAGTCGTAGACTTCGTATTGCATAAACGAAAAATGCTCCCGCAAAAATGACTCGGTAACCGGCAGCTTATTCTTCTTGACGTAAGAGACGAGATCATCGTAGCGACGAATCTGTTCCTGATCCATTACTATCCCGACAAAAGCCGAAACAGCTTTCGTCATCCCTTGCTTTTCCACATCTGTAACCGTGCCTGGATAAAGCTCATGGATTTGACGCTCCAAGCGGTTTACTAATACGACTGCCTGCGCTCGGCTGATTTTTTCAGCTGGGCGAAAGGTTCCGTCCGGATAGCCCGCCATAATTCCCATCTTGTAGGCAGGATAGGCAATCATCACTTGCGCTTCGTCATCCGTTGAAAGATCCGAGAAAAACTTCGCTTTGGTCCCTCGATACTTTTCCCCTTCTGACTGATGCCCCAATGCCGCGAGCAAGATTCGCGTCGCTTCCAGACGATTCATCGGGTCCGTTGGCTTACCTGTCGGCAATATTCCCGCTGCTGCCAGATGGGTGTATGTTTTTTCAGACCAACGTCCCTCTGCCTGCTTCAGATACGTATCGCGTATGAAGGCATCCGGTTCGTGTCCGGTGAAACTAGGGAGAACCCGCTCGATCAGAGAGAGAAATTGCTCTTGTGTGACCGTTTGCTCCGGTTGAAAGGTTCCATCCGGGAAGCCTTGTATCCATCCGTTTTTTGCAGCTGCTTCTATATCCTTGGCCGCCCAGTGCCCTGTACTATCCGTAAACATGCCTGCTCGAGTGACCACATCTTCACGAGCGAAAGCCTTCTCCACGCCGACACCACAGGTGGCAACGCCTGTTACGGCAAAGGACAGCAACAGCGTCATCGCCGTCGCCTTTTTCCCCATTTGTCGCAGAAAGTTCTGCATCCTTTGTAACCACCTTTCTACAGAAGCCATGACTTATTCGTTTGACGCAAAATTTGTCGGAAATGTTTCGTCATATAGGCAAGTAAAGATTTCCAGCTTGTACAACGGATGGAGGAAACAGACAAAAAGCCAAACAACCGGCTGTCTTCCCGATCATTTGGCTTTCGACATAAATTTCGCCTTTCCTGTTACACGTAAAAGATTTGATGAGTTCCGTCGTGAGCAAAAGGCGCTTCCACTAGACGATCCACAAGGCTCAAACCATATTTGTTGGCAAATGGGAAGAAAGACAGCTTCCTCTCCTGCAAGCCCCCCTCAGGTAACAGAGATGCCTCGATCCGCGCAATACGTCTATAGTCAACATCATCTCGCTGCTGCAAGGAACGCACGAGCCGCTCCTCCAAAAAAGCTACCTGAGCAAGTAACAACTCGGTATTCTTGTCAGCCAGGTGGCGCAGTCCATGATCCAGGCGGACAACCTCTTCTACCAGTGGACGGTAGGTCGCTTCAATAGACGCTCTCGCTTCGGCAAATTGACGCTGCAGGGGATGCGGCTCTTGCTGCTCCGACCACGCTTCTTTCCATTTTCCAAATCGTGTCAGAACATCCTCAACCGTCAAGCCGAATCCTTCAAGCAGTCTTTCTTGCGCTCCCTCCATCAAGGTGATGGACATACGAGGCAGAACGATTGGCATTCTCATCCCAAACAGTTCAAAAACTTCCCGATAATACGCCCAGTAGGCAATCTCACCCGGTCCTCCAATAAAAGCGAGAGATGGGAATAGATGCTCCTGCATCAGACCGCGCGTCACCACATTCGAGCTAAAGCGCTCAGGGTGCTCTTTCGCCAGTTTACTCAGTTCTGCACGGCTGTAGGATGCTCGCCGATTGACAAAGCGATCTCCGTGTCGTTCCAGCAAGAGCCTGTCTTTTCCTTCGTACAGGAACAGATTGGCCTGATGCTCCTCAATTTGCAGCTGTAGTGGATAGCCTGCCGTTGTAAGGCGGTCTGCTGCTTTTAGCAACAGGTCTGCAACTTGTTCATTTTGTTCAATCACATTCTGGAAGATCGGACTCTCCAGCTCTCGTACAAACGGAAGCGAGGATTCAACCAAAATGAGTCCATGCTTGCCAAAAAGATGCGCCATCAGACGGGCAAACCATTCGGCGACACTCTCGGAGGAGGATGCCGACGATTTTAGCAGTTCACGAATCGCAGCCGTTTCTTCCGTTTCCGGATGCCCATGAAAAAATTGCGTCAGAAACTGTTCACATGCTTCCTCGTCCAAAGGCAAGCTGCTAGCGGACACACGGCCTTTTTTATTGAGATTCATCCGTTCCTTGTGCAGCCGCGTCTCTCTGTCTGCCAGCCAATAGAGATGGTCAATCTCGTCAATGTCATGGTCTTCTCCGGCAATCCAAAAAACAGGGACGACATTGACGTCGAGCTCTGCCGAGAGTCTTTTCGCCGTCTGGATCAAATGAACGGCTTTGTGAATCGTGTACAGCGGCCCCGTCAATATGCCTGCCTGCTGACCACCAATGATGACAAACGTATCCGGACGTCTGAGCAGCTCAATCTGGTTCAGCGCCTCCTGGTGCGTCCCAATCTTTTTGTTAAAAGTATATAAGCCTTCCGCCAGCTGATCGCGGTTGTAATCAGTACGTCCGCGAAGCCACTCCAACCGTTCCTGATACGCCTTTTTCTCATAAGGATGGTAGGCAAAGAACTGAAGGGCGGAAGCGTTTCCTTGCTGATACTCCTGTGCCAGCCTATTAGCCAACGGAAGTGTAAGACATTCAACGTTCATGCAAGCTCACCTTTCTTGGGCCATGGTCACTGCAAATTATACCATGCTCCCTCGCTACAAAAAACAAGACAACCCATTTTTATGGGTTGTCAAAGTGTAGAGACGAGTTTTTTCGTTAAAATTGTGGCGGCGTCACGGTCCAAATTAGCACCGCTTCTTCGTCCCCCGTATTTTCAACCGAATGGTTTTTGCTGCTGTCAAACGCAATGCTGTCGCCTGCCTCCAAGACATGTTCTTCATCGTTAAATCGCGTTGTCACACTTCCCGCAATGACGGTAAAGCATTCTTCGCCTTCCGACTGAACGAACTTGTCCACTACCATTTCACCTGGCAGAAGGCGTACCTCCAGCATTCCGAGCTTTGCGCTTCCCCCCATGGAGAGCAGGGAATACGTGCCCGTCGATTCTGGAAAGACCAGCTGACGTCGCTTTTGCACACGAGTGACATGCACCTGTTTTTGATCAATGTCTTCAAAAAAGTGAATGATGGGTGACTCGAGTGCTTTCGTGATTTTCCACAGCGAGTCCAGGGACGGCTGAGAAATGCCACGTTCTACTTGGCTGAGCAGTCCTTTGCTGAGCCCGGTTTTACTCGCCATGATCTCCAAGGTAAAGCCGCGCTCTTTCCGAATCATTCGAATCTTGTGGCCGATGGTCTCGATGGGAAGTCGCATAGTTCCAACCTTCTTTCTTATCGGAATAAATACGATATGTATCAACAGCGCTCTATACGACACCCATCGTCTTGACTATACCGGTCGTAAACAGCACTATGTAGACAATTCCAAACCAGAGAAACGACAAACGCCATGCGGAAAATCCAACCTTTTTCAGGGACAGCTTTCCTTTGAACTTCACTTGTACCCATCCGAGTAAAGCGATCGTGATCAGAAAAAAGCAAACCACCCACCACCAAGCCGACAAAGCTTGTGGCCAGATGATGCCATACGCGGCAACGACAGAACGAATCAACAAAAAATTCGTGATATTCACCGCCCAACGGCCCGCCAGCTTCTTGTCCCGCTTCCATCCGTAAACTACGAGATAAACGAGTGGAAATCCAAGAAAAGGCACAACCGTCAGCGTCCCCCAAAAATAGGCCCAGACATTCGCCAACATGGTCATCTAATGTCGCCTCCCTCCTTTTCCATACCCATGTCCGTTTTTAAGAGGATTAAACGCAAAAGCACTTCATGCAAAGGAGTGGTGATCCCAGCCTCTTTCCCTCGAGCGACGAGGTAGCCGTTGATCGATTCCACTTCCGTCCGCTTCTGCCTCTTTACGTCCTGCAACATGGAGGAATGATTTCGGGAAGTATTTCGGCAAATGGTGACAATTTCCTGCCAGTCGGTCTCCCCCATTTTCTGGCCGTTTGCGAAAGCTACTGCCGAGGCCTCTTCAAAGAGCTCGCGCATCAGCTTCAACGTATCCGGGCTGTCCAGCAGGGCACCATTCGGGATGTCAAACAAGGCCGTTAACGGATTTATCAGCGCATTCGCCATGAGCTTTTTCCAGGCAAATGGCTTGATGGATTCTTCTAGCTGTACGTTCATGCCAGCTGAAATGGCTGTAGCAATGAACGAATTTATGACCGGGTCGGCTATTCCCCTTTTCACCCATGGACCAATCCGCAAAAGACCGCTTCCTGTATGGGCGACTTCTGTAGCCGATAGCCTTCTTGCCCCTTCTGTATTGATGGCAAAAAAGCATTGTCTTTCGGATAAAACGTTTGACAGCTGCTCTTCGTGCCCCAAACCGTTTTGCAAAGCGATGACGCGCGCATCCGCAGGCAGCTTTTGCAGCATTGGCAGCAAGTCTGGCAACTCCGTCTGCTTCACGCCTAGCAAGTACAAGTGGGCGTGCGGTAATCCATGCTCGATCGACTGGGCATTTACCGAGACGATTTTTTTCTGTCCATCCAAATCTTGTAGGGTGAGCCGATTTTGCATCAACTGATTTGATTGGGGTGAACGGCGCGTCACGACAGTCACTGCTTGTCCATAGAGAGCAAGCCTAGCCGCGTACAGCAACCCAACAGAACCACCGCCAACAACAGCGATTTGCAAATTGTCTTTTTTAGCCTGCATTTGTTCACCTACATTAATCAATACTTATTTTCAAGAATAACAGAGTTTAGGAGATTGTTCAATTGATTGGCGCAAAAAAGATCGGAATTGTCGAAAAATTTTTTAGCAGCTTTCCAAATCTTTCATGAGAAACTGGGCTCTGCCAAGCTTCCTTGAAGCTTTCGGCACATATAGCGGATATTAGAAAAACTTGGTTCCACCAAGCCTTTTGGTGGATCCTTAGTTGCCCTTATACTGGATAAGGCTGACTTCCAAAGCGGAAGCCAGCCTGTGCAGCAAACTAGACAGGGTATACAGGATGTTTGCGATCGGAGAACGTTTGTCTCTTTCCTTTATATACGTCGTAGCGGTTGATCAGCTCTTGACGCAGGTCGCTGGGTGGAATGATGGCATCGACGATCAGATTGGACGCCAACAAATACAGATCGATATCCTCTTGGTACTCCTTGCGTTTTTCCATGATGAAGCTTTGGCGTTCCTGCGGATCTTCGATTGCCTGAATTTTGTTGCTGTAGACCGCATTCACAGCTGCTTCCGGACCCATCACGGCAATTTGCGCACCTGGCAGCGCAAGGCATGCATCCGGTTCAAACGCTGCACTTGCCATTGCATACAGCCCTGCACCATATGCTTTGCGAACAATAACCGAGATTTTAGGGACTGTGGCTTCTGCCATTGCGGAAATCATCTTCGCTCCGTGTCGGATAATGCCTGCCCGCTCAACAGCCGTACCAATCATGAAGCCAGGTACGTCTGCCAGGAACAACAGCGGAATTTGAAACGCATCGCACAAAGTAATGAAGCGTGCTGCTTTGTCCGCTGAGTCCACGAAAAGGACGCCCCCTTTTACACGTGGCTGATTGGCAATAATGCCGACAGGCTTCCCGTTCAATCGAGCCAGTCCCGTGATCAGCTCCTGCGCGAACAGCTTTTTGATTTCATAGAAAGAGCCCTCGTCCACCAGAGCGGTAATCAAATCATGCATATTAAAAGCGGCGTTCTGATTTTCCGGGACGATCGCCGAGATCTCTTTGGCTGTTTCGACCGGAGGCTTTGCCGCAGCTTCCGGTGGTTCAACCGTATAATTCGGCGGGAAGAAGCTGATGTACGTGCGAGCTGACTGAATCGCTTCTTCTTCATTTGCTGCGAGGACGTCACCGCATCCGCTAACCGTGCAGTGCATGCGCGCTCCCCCCAGCTCCTCCAGGGATACTTTCTCGCCGATTACCATTTCGGCCATGCGCGGAGAGCCTAAGTACATGCTGGCGTTTTTGTCTACCATGATGACAATATCGCAAAACGCAGGAATGTAAGCACCGCCTGCTGCGGATGGACCAAAGAGAATGCAGATTTGCGGAATCTTTCCCGACAGCTTGACTTCATTATAGAAGATTCGGCCTGCTCCACGCCGTCCAGGGAACATCTCGAGCTGGTCGGTAATTCGCGCACCCGCCGAGTCCACCAGATAGATCAATGGAACGCGCATTTTTTCTGCTGTCTCCTGGATGCGGATGATCTTTTCCACGGTCCGGGAGCCCCAGGACCCTGCTTTGACCGTCGAATCATTGGCCATCACGCATACGGTTTGTCCATGCACCTTGCCGATGGCAGTCACGACGCCATCGGCCGGCAGGTCACCCGCCATCACATTCGCGAACAAGCCGTCTTCTACGGTGAATTCACCATCGAACAGCAGCTTCAGACGGTCGCGAACAAACAGCTTATTTTGCTCCTTCAGCTTCTCATGGTATTTCGCATCGCCCCCTTTTTCTACCTGGGCGATCTTTTCACGCAGCGTCTCTTCCAAGTGCTTACTCATAGGCGTCCCCCTCTTACTCTCCGCAATATACCGGTTTTCGTTTTTGTTGAAAGGCTGCCAGTCCTTCCAGTCGATCTTTGGTGGCGATCAGCAGCTGATAGGCGTCACTTTCGATTTGCAAACCTGTGGTCAAATCTACCTCGAGCCCACTATCCATGGCGTATTTGGCTTGAGCCAGAGCCAATGGCGCGTTGGCGGCAATTTCTTCTGCCAGCGAGAAGGTCGTCGTCATCAGCTGCTCAGCTGGAACTACCCGATTCACCAAGCCAATCGACAAGGCTTCTGGCGGACGGACACGACGTGCGCTGAAGATCAGCTCTTTGGCTATTCCTTTGCCGACCAGCCTTGGAAGCCTCTGTGTACCTCCCGCACCCGGAATGATGCCTAAAGAAGTCTCCGTCAGCCCCATTTGAGCAGATTCACTCATGATGCGCAGGTCGCAAGCCAGGGCCAGCTCGGTCCCGCCTCCCAGCGCCAAACCATTGATGGCTGCAATGACCGGCTTCGGCAGTTTCTCCAGCTCCGTAAAGGTGTCACGAATGGTCCGGATGTAATCCTGTACCTGTTCCTCTGACATCGTCCGGCGCTCATGCAGATCCGCTCCCGAGCAGAATGCCTTTTCACCCGAGCCTGTTACGATCACGACGCGAATCTCACGGTCCTGCGCCACTTCTGCGATGAGCTTGCGAAGGACAGCGAGCGTATCCATATTGAGGCAGTTAAAGACCTCTGGCCGTTCCAACGTCAGAACTCCGACGCAGCCTTTTTTCTGCAAAGTAACGGTCATGCTCCATCCTCCTGGTTTGAATGGGATGATGAGGCGGATTGAGCTGCAAGATGCGCTTTTAAAACTTTTGACGGCAGCTCCCGTCCCAGTTCCTGTTGAATAAATGCACCGGCATCCAGGAGCAGATTCAGGTCCACTCCCGTCTCATATTCCATGCCGTTTAGCATATACACCAGGTCCTCGGTGGATATGTTCCCTGCTGCACCGGGCGCATACGGGCAACCACCCAGCCCTCCGATCGAGCTGTCAAATGTCCGAATACCCGTGTCTAAGGCAGCGAGGACATTTGCCAAACCCGTTCCTCTGGTGTCATGAAAGTGCCCTGCCAATCGATCGCTCGCAGTGTCTTTCACAAGCTTTTCCATGACTTCCCGTACTTGCTTTGGCGTAGCCACTCCGATCGTATCACCAAGGGATACTTCGAAAACCCCCATCTCGAGCAGCTCATTTGTCACCCGACGGCTGTTGTCGACGGGCACATTGCCTTCGTAGGGGCAGCCAAACACGGTAGATACGTACCCTCGCACGCGCATGCCCAGAGCCAAAGCTTCTCGCGCCACCTGCCGCAAAACAGGAAACGTATCTTCTATGGACTTGTTGATGTTTTTCAAGTTATGCGTCTCGGAGGCAGACATGAACAGCGCGACTTCGGTCAACCCGCTTTCACGCGCTCGCTCCATCCCGCGAAGATTCGGGACGAGGGCACTGTAAGTGACCTCGTTTTGCCGCTTGATCCCTTTCAGCACGTCTTCTGCATCGGCAAGCTGAGGGATCCAGCGCGGATTGACAAAGGAAGTTGCCTCTATTCGTTTCAAGCCTGCTGCTGCCAGCTTGTCGATCAGCTGAATTTTCGCTGACGTCGAAACCATTTCTTTTTCATTCTGCAGCCCATCCCGTGGACCCACTTCCACGATTTGAATCTTCATCCTGCACCTCCCCTCGCCAAGCGGGCGCTCAGATTAGAATTAATATAAAAACTACTCCACGGATACGAGGATATCGCCTTCGTTTACAAAATCGCCGATATTCGCTTTAACTTCTACTACTTTGCCCGCTACTTCCGCCTGGACTGGAACCTCCATCTTCATGGATTCCAATACGACGACGTCTTGCCCTGCACTGATTTCATCTCCGACTTGTACCAGTACATTGATAACAGTCCCTGCCATGTTCGCTGCTACTTGTTTCATGTCACATTCTCTCCCTTATTTCTTTGGATTCGCTGCTCGCTCTTGGACAAACCAGGTTGTGTAGTTCCCTTCGCGGAAGCGCTCGTCTGACAAGACTTCCAATAAAAACGGAATGTTTGTTTTTATCCCGGTAATCTGAAAGTTCTGCATCGCATGGATCGCTCTTTCTATTGCCTCTTCCCTTGTCGTGCCCGTGATGATCACTTTGGCAATCATCGGATCGTAAAACGGAGTGACCTGCGTATTGCTCTCGACCCCATCATCGATGCGTACATGCTCCATGACTGGCGGCTGATACAGGGTGATCGTCCCTGGCGATGGCAGGAATGTCACGGGATCCTCCGCGTATACACGCAGCTCGATCGCATGGCGCAATGCTTTTACTTCATCCTGATCGATGGCGATTGGCAGCCCATTGGCAATAGCCAGCTGCATCGAAACCAGGTCCAAGCCTGTCATTTCTTCTGTTACCGGATGCTCCACCTGCAAGCGTGTATTCATTTCCAAAAAGTAAAAATTTTTGTTTTCGTCTACGATGAATTCTACCGTACCCACACCTGTGTACCCTACCGCTTTTCCTGCTAGGACAGCGGACTGGCAAAGCAGCTCTCTGGTTTTCTCGTCCAGAAATGGAGATGGACTTTCCTCCAGCACCTTTTGATGGCGTCGCTGGATGGAGCACTCTCTCTCCAACAAATGCAGGACATTTCCGTGCTGGTCTCCTGCGATCTGTACCTCGATGTGATGAGGACGTTCTACATACTTCTCCACGAACATGGAGTCATTGCCGAAATACGCCTTTGCACGTCCGCGCAAAGACTGGTACGCCTGCCTCAGGCTCGCTTCATCCTGGCAGATCTGCATCCCGATGCCGCCGCCGCCAGCGCTCGCCTTCAACATGACTGGATAACCGATGTCCGCAGCTACGCTTGCCGCGTCGTCTACCGTATCGAGCGAGTTTTCGCTTCCCGGAACGACTGGAACACCTGCCTGCTGCATGATGCGGCGGGCTGTCAGCTTGTCGCCCATCTGTCCGATGACTTCCGGTGCAGGCCCGATGAAGATGATCCCTTCCTCCTGCACACGGCGGGCAAACCCCTCGTTTTCCGAAAGCAAGCCGTAGCCGGGATGGATCGCATCTGCTCCTGTGCGTTTCGCTGCGTCGATAATCGCATCGACATTCAAATAGCTGTGAGGGACAGGAGGTGGCCCAATGTGCACTGCTTCATCAGCTTCTCTGACAAATGGCATATTTTTATCGGCATCTGAGTACACAGCTACCGTCGCCACTTTCTCTGATTTGCATGTGCGGATAATTCGCCTGGCGATTTCGCCGCGGTTCGCAATCAACACCTTAAGCATGGAAGCAACTCTCCCCTCTTTCGCTAATCCCGATCAGACTGAAAGCGTTTTCAATGTCGATTCCGGGTTAGCTTGTGATACTACCTTCTATTTTGCCATGAGCGTGGATATATATCTAGGTTGAATTCTTAAAAATTTCCAAGGAAGCGAAATCATTTCCTGACAAATAGTCCCCTCACGAAAGAAAAACTCCACGATTATCCGTATCTTGGTGTATAATAAAGACAATGGCCAAATGGCTGAAGGTAAAGAGCTGTGAGAGGAGTGGCTGAGCAATGTTTGAAGTAAAACGTTTACAAATCAACTACAAGACACTCGAGGAATTCCAGAAGTTTCGCGAATTTGGCCTGGAGGAGCTTTCAATGAAGGAAGACCTGGAGGCGAACATCGTGGAAAACGATTCAGAGTCTCCTTTTTATGGCATTTACGACAATGATCTGATGGTTGCCCGGATGAGCCTCTACAAAATCGACGGAAAATATGATCGTTACTTCCAGCCTGCTCAAGATTACTACGAGCTGTGGAAGCTTGAAGTTTTGCCTGATTACCGCGACAAAGATTATGGAACAGCTCTGGTTAACCATGCAAAAAGCTTTGGTGCACCGATAAAAACAAACTCCCGTTGTCGCGCTGATCAATTCTGGTTGAAAATGGGCTTTACCCCTGTGAAATACAATCTCATGCGTGACCGTGGCGAAAATCCATATGTATGGTTGCCTGAGAACGTTGCCTTGCAAGACTAGCTCTTCCTCATAGGAAAAAGAAAAGAAGCGGTGGAAGCCCGCTTCTTTTTTATTTCGTTATCCGCTCTCGCTTTACTTCTCCACACGCTCCAGATTTCCATTCTCATCCATCTTAAAGATAGCCTTGTTGGAATCTTCCTCTTGCAAAAAGGCAAGCTTGCGTGCACGATCCATGATCTGTACGAGTGCCCGGTAATCTTCGTTCACGCCTTGCACTTGATCGAGCTCTTTCCTAGCACGCTCGTTTGCTTCTGTCAACTCTTTTATTTCCAATTCTTTTCCTTCTAATTCTCGTTCCAGTTGCTTGACACGACGAGACAACTCTTTTTGATTGACCAACATACGAATAACGGATTCAATCTGCTGCTCTTCGTCCAGCTCACTCATGTCGAAATCAACCGGACTTGGGGCTTGACGTGCTGGAGGGGTAGTGACACTTTCCACCTCTGCTACTACAGCTGGTGCTGGTGCGGAGATTCTTCCCATTTTCTTTAACTGCTGGCGCTGGCTTTTTGCAATAGAGATAGCGGCATCGTATCGTTTGCGGACGCAGCTATTCCATCGGAAGCCGCATGCAGCAGCTGTCCTTCCCAACCTTTGACCCACTTCTTCAAATGCGGCTAATTGGGTGCCGCCTTCGCGAATGTGGCGCAAGGTGACTTCCGCCAACACTAGATCGTCGTCTTCGGTCCATGCGTCTTGTCTGGAAGCTACCATATGAGTCCCTCCCGTTACCTTTAAAAAGGATGATGTAGTTTCATCCTATGCTTTTCCCTACTCTTGTAGAATCGCTTTCTACTAGAAAAAGTATGTCCAAGCAAATAAATGTTTAAACGGAAGAAACCTGACCCTCTCGCAGCCTAACGTTTACGCAGAAATTTTTGCACGACGCTTACATGTTCATCCGTTCCCCAAATGCTCGCACATTGGCTAACTTCTTTTTGGATCCGCTCCTCTTGCGGTAGCCCATCGCGCTTCCAGTGCAGCATGCGCATATAGCCCTCGATCCCTACCAATGGCTGTGCAGCAATTTTCCGTGCAAACCTCTCCACTTCCTCCTGAAGCTTTTCAACAGGATACACTTCATCTACAAAGCCGTATCCTTTCGCTTCAAGGGCACTCATCCGCTCGCCTGTCAAAAGCAAGGCAAGGGCCTTGGATTCAGGCAGCTTGTCCAGCAAGCGGCTTCCACCGCCCCAGCCCGTGGTGATATGCATGCTGATTTGGACGAAACCAAAAACCGCTTGATCACTGGCAAATCGAAAATGGCACGCACCGGCAAATTCACAGCCCCCACCTACGGCTGCTCCATTTACCATAGCGATGACCGGCTTAGGAAAATGGTCGATAGCCGAGAGCAGTCCCGTTACTTTGTGTAAGAGTGGGAACGACTGTTCATATCCACGAACAGCGATAAACTGATTCAAGTCCCCACCGGAGACAAAGCTTTTGCCCGTTCCCGTTACAATCAATACTTTTACCTGGGTATCCGTTTCGCAATCCTTTAGCACAGCAGTTAGCTCATCCACCAGCTCCATGCTGATCGCATTATGTACTTCTGGCCGATGCAGTGTAATGGTAGCTACACCGTCCTGTTTCCCTACACGTAATGTTTCCATGATCGTTTCCCATCCTTTTCCGACGTTTCCCACCTTCTATTTTACCTCCCGTTAGCGCAAAATCCTACGGAGATTAGAAAACATAAGCTCATCGTGCCGTGCAGGATCATTCGCAAAAAAAGAAGGCGGCACATAGCCCCCCCCTCTTCCATACCTATAGGACTGTTTTAGGACAGCAAGCTTTTCATTGCCGATGAGTTAAAGCCCACGATAAGGTTTTCCCCATCAGTCAAAATCGGACGTTTCAGCAGCTGCGGCTCTTCGCTCAGCATTTCCAAAAGCTCTTTTACCGACATGTCGTTGATGTCTACGTCCAGGTTTTTAAAGCGTTGACTTCTCGTGGACAGAATTTCATCCAAACCGTTCGTCGTCATTTTGATAATATCGAGCAGCTCTTCAGCTGTCGGTGGATTTTTAAACAGATGACGCTCTTCGTAGTTGACACCATTCTCTGCCAGCCAAGCTTTCGCCTTGCGACAGGATGTGCAGCTCGGATACGTGAAAAACGTTAATTTACTTGTCTGTGTACGTTCAGCAACTGCCATCGGTTACCCCTCCATCTCATCTATGCAATTCGTTCATTTCGAACAAGTATTTCTTTCGTTCTTCCCATTTGATGGAAACAACTACTTGCAAAAAGTAAGCTAATAAAGAAACCTTCCTTACTACGGATTATAAATGTGTTATTAACACTATGTCAATAGTAGTTAATCTAAAAACTAGACGCAAAAAATTGCACGGATATGCGTCTCTTGCACACTACAACCTTAACAATCTAAGGAAAATCGGATACACTTATGATGATTTGCTTATGAAGGGGGTTCTGGCATGGATTGCGACGCTCAAAAGTTAACCAGCGCTTTAGCTGACCCCACCCGTTTTTCCATTTACCAATATGTTGCTTATAGCAAAGAACCGATTACTGTTACAGATGTAGCCGAACATTTTTCAATCCACCCCAACGTGGCTCGGCTTCACTTAACGAAATTGGAGGACGTTCACTTGCTTTCCGCCGTTTCGGACAAAAGCGGTAAGGGAGGACGTCCCAGCCGATTGTATTCGTTGTCCGATCAGGTGGTAAGCCTACAGTTTCCGCCGCGTGACTATCAGCTGCTAGCCGATATCGCGATTGAGAGCTTACTTTCGCTCGGCGAAGCAGGCGAAGCCGCATTGATCAAAATGGGATATCGCATCGGCACGGAGATGGCAAAACGGGCGGTAGCGAAAAGTGGTTTGAAGCTTGCGACTGCTACTATGGAAGAAAAACTGAGCCACATTCAGCGATTGGTTGTGGCCCAAGGATTGAAACCGGATATTGAAGCGCTTCAGGATGGGATTCTTCGTTTTCGTGTAAACAATTGCACGTTCTCGGATACAGCCAAGAAGCACCCTACCGCTGTGTGCCAAATGCATAACGCTCTTTTAATGGGGATATTTGAATCGTACTTGGGGAAAATTGAATTACGTGAGGATGAATCCATGATTGGCGGATGCAAATCGTGTAATTATACAGTGATACAATACTGATATTGGACACCCTGTATTTTCCTATCTGCCAAAAAACCGTCATACCTTCCCGTTTACACACCTTCGCCCGTCCTATATAATGAGGAAGGAATCTTGTAAATCTTACCGTTCTATGCAAAAAGGGGGGACACAGATGGATCGTATGTATCGCGTTCTCGGTTTTTGGACCATCGTCATTGCGCTGATGTCTTTCTGGGGCGGCTTGTACCCAATGGCGCTGATTTTCTTCGGTCTGACAGCCTTCTTCGTAGCACTGAGCTACATGGCTTTGACTGAGCGAGTGTACCTGAACATTTTCTTTGGATTTATGTTCCTGTCTTTTGTAGGGTTCACGTACTACACATTCTTCATCATGCCAGTTGGCGGTGGAGAACACGCTATGCTTCAAATGATGCTGTAACGAAAAAAGATGCTCCCTACAGAGCATCTTTTTTATTTGTTTTTTTATCGCCAAACTTCCTCGAGAAAACGCAAGCCTGTGTGATTCTCGATCGCTTTGGACTGAACCATGACGCGAAATCGGCCTCCCAAGCCTGCTGGATCGATCAGCTGCTGGATGGCCCGGTTGCGTTTCATCGCCACGCTGGTAAACGGATCTCGGTCCTGATGAGCCACGGCCTTGTGCAGCAGACCGCTCCTGATCAAAAACTTGTCCTGCCGCAGATAGGCGATCTCCTTTAATCCCTCTCGCTCTCCGAAATCTCCCCACGCTGAAAAATTCACGTGAGCCGTTATATCCTCTTCTCCTGGATGCGCAAAAGGATTATCGTGCGCCTGATGACGATAGTAGCACATCAGCGTTCCATTTTTTCGGCTAGGGTGATACAAATCCTCTTGGCGATCTCCGTAGTCGATGGTCACAACAAAGCCTCGTTTCAGGAGCCGCGATACGTCGCGCGCTGCCTCCTCCATGCCCAGATTGATCTCTAGACGCATTCCATTTGGCAATCTCCAATCCTGTTCATCTAAAAAAGCTGCCAATGCGGGTGTAACCACGCCCTTTTCCTCTCCAAAGCCCGATTCCTGACTCTTCACCCACACCTCCTGCCAGCCTCGTGCTGATTTTTCCACGATATGAACCGGAAAAGCATCCAGCCATTCGTTTGAGAGGATGACCCCTTCAATCGTCTGCTGGTCAGCCGCTTCGGCGAGAGACGAATACCAGTGCTTTGGCACATGATGGGCGATGAGCGCTTCCTCCTGCAGCTTTCGATGATACGGGCTCGTTTCAATGAGGATGACCTTCATCGCCTGATACAGGTCTGGTGCTTCCTGCTGCAGCCGATCGAGTATATTGCAGCACTGTCTTCCTGTTCCTCCCCCAATCTCGACGAGGACAGGTGCTTGCATCTGCGAAATACGCCACATATCCGCTACTACATCTGCCAGCGTTTCTCCGAACACAGGATGGACCGAGGCGCTTGTAAAAAAGTCGCCGTCTTTTCCCACCTTTGGTTTGTCCGACATGTAGTATCCGTAAACCGGATGGTACAAAGCCAGCTCCATGTAACGCGCAAAGGGAATGGCCCTTTCGGAACGACTCTCAATTTCCCTGTGAATGACGGCATATAGATCCATATAGACTCTTCTCCTGCTATTCAAATTCAACCTGATAAGGCTATAATACGAAAAGAAGTCATACAATGTGGAGAGAATAGGTGCATTCATCTCGTACACCGCTTCCCATCACGATACAAAAGGTGAAATCATGCGCAAATTTCTGCTCATCTTGTTCCTAGTTGTATGTCCGCTGACGGTATTCGCCGAGGAGGAGAAGCCCGTTTCTTTGGAGCAGCTGATCTTGCAGCAGCATTTTACTCAAAAAGAATTGGAGCGTACCCTCACCCTCATCAAAAAAGAGGAGACACGGACCCAAGGAGATATTGCTCAGCTCGAGCTTGATCTGAAACGACAGAAGCTGGTTATCGAAGCCATGCATCGCCATGCAGGGGAAGTGGCGAGGGCCTATTATACAGGCGAGCGCGCCAATCTTCTGACACTGCTGCTCAATGCGGAAAATTTCAACGAGTTTTTATTGATGTTTGATTTTATTCAAATTCTCTATGACCGGGATATGCAGCGGCTGGAAATGTATCAGACGGAACGAACCAAGCTAGTCACCATGCAGGAAGAAGAGCACAACCGCCTCGCACAGCTGAAGGAGCTGCGGCAAAAATACGAAGCGCAGCTGTCTGAGATGCTTGCCATTCAGGCTGAGAAAGAGAAAAACGTACAAAAACTGGACGACCCCACAACCGTCGAAGCCCTGATGGATCGTCTCATCGCTGATTGGCAAAAACGGGGACTGCCCGCGTTTCAGACGTTTTTCGGCGTTCTCGCTGATGTCATGGTGCAAGTGCCTGAGCTCGCCACGCCCGATCGCATTCAGTCAGATGGACTACTCTCGCATACACTCGTCATCAATCAGGATGATTTCAACCAGTTTCTGATGAATAAAGACGAACTGTTCAAGCAATCCCACTTTTCCTTTGAGGACAACAAACTGATTGTGGACGGTACCTACGATCACATGCAGCTTCGGCTGGTCGGCACGTACGAGCTCGTCTCTCCTTCTGAATTGAAGTTCCATATCTCCGAGCTGTACTTTGATGGTTTTGCCCTACCACCATCCACTGTTGCGGATATGGAAAAAATGTATGATCTCGGCTTCTACCCCGGATTGATTTCCCCGAACATTCAAGTGGAAGGCATCTCGATGCAAGACGAGGAGCTAAAGCTTCATTTGCGCTTGAATCTGCCTTTCGGGTTTGGCAGCAAATAGGAAAAAGAAAGAAGGCCAGCTCCCTTTAGCTGGCTTTTTTCTTTGATACAACTGTACTCACATGCACAGCCATTTCCTGATCCAGGCGTTGCATATACGCGATGGCGTCTTTCGTAAGGGTCGGATATTTTTCTCCCTTTTCGAGCATGGCTAACGTCTGGGGAACGGGATAAATGACATAATTGCGTTTCCCTGCCTTGCGAAAGAAATGCACGTAGGTCGGAATCATCTCGGCGCTTTCGATGGACGCTACTCCTGTCTCGCTTTTGTGCAGCGTCATGCGCAGAATTGCTCCCACGTCCTTGTAATCCCAACGCTGAGCAGAAATGAAATTGCCCAGAGAGTAGGCAATCAGGCCTTTATGCTCTCTGCCATCCTCCAGGGTTACCGTCTTCCATTCATAGGGCTGTACAACGTGTGGATGGGCTCCCAGGATCAGATCCGCGCCGTACTGAATGCACAGCTCCGCCGTTTTTTTCTGCGCTTCATTTGGCAGGCGCTGATACTCGACTCCAAAATGAAGCGCTACCGCTACCAGATCTGCCCCTTTTTCGCGTGCCCGGGCAATGTCCTTCTTGATCAGAGCAGGATCGATCAGATTGATCAAATACGGCTTGCCGGCAGGAATGGGAATCCCGTTCGTTCCGTAGGTATACGACAGTAGTGCAAGTGTAAACCCATCCTTTTTCAGCAGCAAGGGCTCATCCCGCTCTGCTGGACTGGCAAAAGTACCGGTATGCAGAATGCCAGCCTGATCAAGATGCTGGATGGTTTTCAAAACTCCTGGCTCTTTGCGGTCCAACGAATGATTATTGGCGGTCGATACGGCAGTAAATCCGACGTCCTTTAGCGTGGTAGCCAGTTCAGCCGGCGAATTGAACATGGGATATCCGGAATATCCAGCTTCCCTGCCACTCATTGTCGTCTCGAGGTTGCCAATCACCCAATCTGCCTCCCGAAAAAGCGGCACCACATTCGTAAAGAACGAGTGAAAGTCATACTCCTTTTTGCCCGGATTCCAAGCGGCATCCAGCTGCTCCTGGTGCATCATGATATCCCCTACGGCCATCACCGTCAGGCGCTGTTCGGGAAAACGGGAGGTTGGCTCTTCCACTGGGGTTGTAGCAGGTGGTTCTTCCGGTTCTTCCGGCTTTTCAGTCTGTGCTGTTTGTTCCTCTGAAGGCGTAACGGGAAGAGTCGGAGCCGCCGTTTCAGCAGGAGTGGTGGAGGGTCTTTCCTGATTGGCAGCGGGCGGGACACAACCCGTCATGCATACACAGCCAATCGCCAGGATCACAGCCCAACGGCACCATTTTTCAGTCATACATACGTCTCCTTTTTCCTTTGTGACCCTTCCCTTTTCGCCACCTGCTACGAAAATCCTCTCACGGGGCTACCAAACAGCGGCCTATTTCAAACTTATCGTAACAACCCTGTCACGAAAGGATTGAAGTTTTTCTCGGAATCAATCGTCGTTTTCGGTCCGTGTCCCGGATACACGATCGTATCGTCATTGAGCTCGAACAATTTGTCCTGGATGCTGATCATGAGTGTTTCGTAATCCCCGCCTGGCAAGTCCGTACGTCCAATGCTCTGCGCAAACAAAACGTCCCCCCCAAAGCAATGTCTGCCTATGACGAAAGAGCAGCTGCCTGGGGAATGTCCCGGGGTATGCATGACCTGAATCGTGAAGCCTGCAAGCTCCAATGTTTGTCCGTCCGCCAGCTCATTTTCCGCTCGCTCGCATACAATCGGCTCGGGTAAATTCCAGCGGCTGGAACCATTCAAATCCGGATCTGTCAGCCAATCCTGCTCCAAGGGATGGATGTAGACAGGTGCATGAGTCAATGCCCGAACATCATTCAACCCTCCGATATGATCGAGGTGGGCGTGTGTAAGCAAGATCGCTACCACCTGTTTATTCTTGATAGCTTGCAGCATGGGCTCGGGCGTCATCCCCGGGTCAATGACGATCGTCTCACCTGTACCCGTGTTTGTGAGAACATACGCATTGGTTTGAAAATCTCCGAGTGGAAAGACTTGGATCGAAAGTTGTTGTTCGCTCATAGGAACCTCCTCATATTTTTGATACGATAAGAAAAAAGCTCTTAGGTGGTGGATCGTATGCGTTCTATGTACGGCGTAGAAATTCAAATACCAGCAGGAAAGCTGCCTGGGTTCTATGCTCAAGTCATACATAAAATTGGCGATCATGTCAATGTATTTGACCGGGATCAATTGCTTTTCATCGTGGAAAACGAGGACGAGCGCGACAAGCTGGAAGAAGTATTGCGCAAGCCCAATATGCTCGGAGACGTGTTCCCTCTTCTCCTCATGCCTTCGACCGCAAAGATCGAGGCGCTGGATGACAGAGGCTTCATCAGTCAAAACGAGCATCTTTATCTTTATGCAGATCGTATAGCTGTGTTCACGCTGCCAGAAAATCTCGGAAGTGAACCGGATCGCTGGGCAGCGCGCGAACAGCTGAGAGAACATTTGGTAGGCCAGATTCCCGGCTCCCCTGCGGCTCCCGCTCCTTCCTACATCATCGACGGCTCCCTGACTGAACTGGTGGAAGGGACTGCGCGGGCTTACCAGGTATCTTTGGAATGGGTCCATCGCGAAGAATAAAGCAAAAAGGAAGGTGCGTTCCTAATCGAACCACCTTCCTTTCGCATTCGCTCTAAAGCTTGTCAAAACGCATCCAGGCCACCTGGTTATTGGCGAGTCCAAAGCTCGCCTTGTAGCTTTTTCCCTGATAGATGACTTCCTTTTCGCCAGTTCCCATCCCGTATAATTGGGTCAGCTTTTCGGAAGCGTCATACATGGCCAGCCCTCTGATCGTTTTAAACTTCTGCGCATCCTCCTGCGGCACTCCGCTGAGCATGATGGATTGAAGCTGGCCCTTCTGCACTTTCAAAATGAGCTGGGTCCGGTCGATCAGCAGCATCCCCATGACGGCGTCTCCCTCTCCTGCCGCCATTTGATCCACCGTGTATGTCTGCCTCGTCACCATATCCATGAAATCAGCCTTGGTCGGCCTTAGAATTTCGATTGCTTCCTTTACGTTTTGACCTAAATAGACTCCATTAATCCCATACTCTTTTGGATTTTCTGCATCAAATTCATTTCCAGAGCATGCCTGCAGGAAAATAACTGCCAATACGAACATCACCATCATTTGAATAAATCGGGTATACTTCATGACGCCCACCTTTTCGCCAGTATGTACCCCGCTATCTTACCGCACTGCTGTCTATGCGGCAAGAATCGTTGTTATCTCCGTGGCCCCGTCACTTTCTCCCGCGGGCGATTCGGTGGTTGGTTGCTATTCATGCTCTGCTTATAGCCCTCTACAATTTTCAAGAGGGAAGCGAAAAATGGCGAGCCAAACACGGCTACGATTCCCCAGATCCAGGTTCCCAGCTTCCACGAATGCTCTACATAGGCCGTCTTTGCTCCAGTCAGGATGAGGGCAGGGTCTATGCCCATCACCCCGAAAATGATGCCGGCAGCTACAACAGAGATGAGCAGATTGAAAAAGCGTTTGTAGTGATTCAGCCTGGCTGCATGATTCACATCTTCCCAGCAATCCTCCTTGGGCTCGTAATCCGTTGCCAGAAATGGAATGACCGACTTGCACGCCTCTGTTACCCCAGCTGCTGCACTCGATACCGCCGTTACATAAATAAGAAACGCTATAGATGAGTCCAAATTCACCACACCACTCCACCCCCTAGTACATTTGTATGGGAGAAAGCGGACAACTTGCAAAATAATCATGAACGAAACCGTTTTCCTGGGGCGGATTTTAAGGTAACATGGACGCATACCACCATTTTAAGGAAAGGGGTTTTTTCTATGTCTAACAGCTCTTACATCTGGGATTCCTACGATCTGGTACGCAACATCACCCTGTCCGCATTGAACAGTGTTTCTGAAGAGGTGGCAGACGTCATACCTGAAGGCTTTAACAACAACATTCGCTGGAACTTCGGTCACATCCTGGTTACTCAAGACCTCTTCATGTACGGCCCAAGCTGTCCGAACTTGCCTGCAAACTATGCAGCACTGTTTGCGCCAGGTACCAAGCCTGCAAACTGGGAAGGCGACGTTCCTTCGTTGGCAACTCTCGCTGCGCAATTGGAGGAGCAAAAGGCTCGCATTAAAGAAACCTTTGCTGATCGTTTGGATGAAAAGCTGTCACAGCCATTCCAGCTCGGTAACAAAGGAACTATGAACACCATTGGCGAACTGTTTACTTTTTCCTTGTTCCACGAAGGTATGCATATGAACGCGCTGGGCGCTTTGAAGAAAGCAACCACTACAGGAAAATAGGCATGCCTGCAAAGCCAAAGCCCGGGATTACAATCCGGGCTTTTTTTGTATCCTTTGCTAACCGCGCTTTTCGCAAAAATGAAACCGCCCCCAATAAGGGAGCGGTCCTTGTCGAGCCCAATTGCTTATGGGGTTTTACCGATTATTCTCTTTGGCACTTCAACCTCCACGAGAGAGTTTGCTTTACCGTAAGAATCTAGGTTGTTCCACCAACGCGACTTTCGCCGACTGCTTGTTCATGTGTATCCACGGATATTCGCCTCCTGCAAGGCTTTACGCCGTTTAAACCATGAATCATCGGGCTCGACAAACCTATTATGATCCCATTTCTCAAAAGCTATACACCTTTTTTACAAAAGATCGGCAGCGAGCTGTGCCAGTACGCTCCGTTCGCCTTTTTCCAGCTTGATGTGCCCCGCCAGCTTTTGATCCTTGAACAGCTCCACGACATAGGTCAAGCCGTTGTTGCTCTCATCCAAATACGGATGGTCAATCTGTTCCGGGTCCCCCATCAGCACGATCTTGGAGCCATCGCCAACGCGGGTCAGGATCGTTTTCACCTCATGCTTCGTCAGGTTTTGCGCTTCATCGATAATGATGAACTGCCCTGGGATGGAGCGCCCCCGAATATAGGTCAATGCCTCTACCTGCAAGCTCCCCATGCCCGCCAAAATTTTATCCAAATCTCCAGGACGTTTCGTATTGAACAAGTATTCCAGATTATCGTAAATCGGCTGCATCCATGGCCTCAGCTTTTCTTCCTTCTCGCCAGGCAGGTAGCCGATGTCTTTTCCGAGTGGAACAATCGGTCTTGCAACCAGAAGCTTTTTGTATTTCTGCTGATCCTCAATTTGCAAAAGTCCTGCGGCCAATGCCAGCAGGGTTTTTCCTGTTCCGGCCTTGCCAGTCATGGTGACCAGCGGGATATCGTCTCGAAGCAATAGCTCTGTCGCCATTCGCTGCTGAACGTTCCGCGCTCGTATCCCCCAGATCGGGTCGTCATCCGATACGAGCATCTCCAATGCTTTGCCATCTGGATCGACCTTGCCGATAGCGGATATTGATGGGTTGATTTCATCCTTCAATACCAGGAATTGATGAGGATAAAATCGGTATTTTGGAAAACAAGAGGCAAGCTGCAGCCTTCGCGTCGCATAGTAAGATTTAATGATCTCGGAGGCGACCATCATTTTCTGATACCCCGTATAAATGCTGGAGAATTCACCTACCACGCGATCAGAAAGGAAGTCTTCCGCTGTCAGGCTCAGCGCATCTGCCTTGACACGCATCAACGCGTCCTTGCTGACGAGAATGACGGGGCGGGGGTTTGGAGAAAGGTTTTCTTCTTCTTGCAGATTCAATGCGACAGCGAGGATGCGATTGTCGTTCGTCATTTCGGTAAACTGTTTTTGCAGCTGATGCAGCGAAGAATGATTCAGCTCCACTCGGAAGAGTCCGCCCGTTTCCAGCGTGATCCCTGTGTGCAAGTGTCCCAGCTCACGGAAGCTGTCAAAAAGCCGCGAAACGTACCGTGCGTTGCGGCCTATTTCATCCATGTACCGCTTTTTGGAATCAATTTCTTCCAACACCACTGCGGGTATAACAATTTCATTGTCGGCGAAGGAAAACATCGCCCGTGGATCTTGCAGGAGTACGTTGGTGTCCAGTACGTAGATTTTCTTCAAAATCTCGCCTCCTATTACCCATCTTATATACCCTATGCAATTTTTGGAGGGATGCTCTGGTGCGGCGACGTGATGTACTACAGTTTATGTTGACGGATACACAGATAGACGGACCTTTCCCAGAATGAAAACAAGCTGGCCGGAACAAAATACTCGTAACTGCTGGGAAAAGGAGAATGCCTGTGAAACGGACTGTTACCTACTACCTTGGTATTTGCGTGTTGCTCACCGCATGCATGTCAGGCAATAAACCGCCGGCCAACCAGGCTGCGCCGCCGCCCAATCAACAAGTGCCCCATACGCAGCGCGTTCAGCAAACTGCGCCGCAGCCGACGTATAATCAATCCTCGCAAGCGACAGCGGATCGCCTCGTCCAGCTGGCGACTCGCGTGAAAAAGGTAAACGGTGCGACTGCTGTCGTGATCGGAAAAATTGCCGTCGTAGGTATCGATGTGGATGCGAGTCTGGACCGGCCAGAAGTGGGAGTCATCAAGTACACCGTTGCCGAAGCGCTCAAGGAGGATCCTCAGGGGGCTAATGCGGTTGTAACAGCTGACCCTGATATCGTCCAGCGCCTCCGAGAAATGACGGCCGATATTCGCCGCGGTCATCCTGTATCTGGTTTTGCCGAAGAACTGGCGGATATCGTAGGACGCATCATTCCTCAACTGCCTCGTGATGTACGCCATCGTGAAGAAACACCGTCACAAGAAAATGAGCAGCGCATCAACAAGAGCAACAACTCACATCCAACCGGGAACAAGAATATCAACGTCAATCGAACAGGTGCACCTTAAACACATGCAGCAAAAAAAGGCATTCGCCCAGGCTTTACGCCCGGGAGAATGCCTTTTCTGATGGCGCCGCCGCCTCCAAAGAAGGCAGGGAATCCAATGCTTGCTGCAAATCCAAAATCAAATCATCCACATCTTCGAGTCCAGCCGATAGACGGATCAGCCCATCGGTAATCCCGCGCTGTGCTCTTTCCTCTGCTGGCATCGCCGCATGCGACATCGCTGCCGGGTAGGAGAGAATCGTTTCAACGGCCCCCAGGCTCACAGCGACGATCGGCAGCTTCACCCGATCAAAAAGCGCTTTTGCCCGTTCGCGGCTCCCTACGTCAAAGGAAAGCACAGCACCATGACCACTGGCTTGCGCTTCCTGGATCTCATGGCCAGGATGGTCAGCCAGACCCGTGTAATAGACGCGCGTGACGGCAGGATGTGCCTGGAGCCAATGCGCGATTTTTTCTGCTGTACGTGTGCTGACATCCAGACGCGCTTTTAATGTTTTCAGACCGCGCATGACCAGCCAGCAGTCCTGTACGCCGAGAATCGCCCCCATGCCGTTTTGTATAAAGTAGAGCTGCTCTCCCAGCGCTGTATCGCGTGTAACCGCCAAACCAGCTACGACATCGCTGTGACCCCCGATGAATTTTGTCGCGCTGTGAATGACAATATCTGCCCCCAGCTCCAGCGGGCGCTGATAATACGGGGTCAAAAACGTGTTATCCACGATGACCAACAACCCGTTTTCTTTCCCAATTTGACACACAGCCGATAGATCTGTCACCTTTAGTGTTGGATTGGACGGTGTCTCCAAATAGATGCCCTTTGTCGTCGGCTGGATCGCAGCCCTGACGGCTTCTGTCTGTGAGGCATCAACGAACGTGACGGTTATCCCCATCCGGGACAGCACTTTCGTCAAGAAGCGAAAAGTCCCTCCATAGACGTCCTCTGCAACGACGACATGATCCCCAGCGGAAAAAAGCATGAACACGCTGGAAATGGCAGCCATACCGGAAGCAAAAGCGAAGCCTCTCTCTCCGCCCTCTAGACCTGCAATCGCGTGCTCCAAGGCTTCGCGGGTCGGATTGCCGGACCGCGCATAATCGAATTTGCCTGGCTGATCCAAATCAGTCTGATGAAACGTAGAAGCCTGGTAAATCGGTACCGACGACGCGCCTGTAGCCGGATCAAAGCACGATGTGCCATGCAGCACTCTGGTGGCAAAATTCATCGCACACTCCCCCCAACCGTCAAGCTCGCATCCAGCGCCTGGCACAAGTCTGCAATCAGGTCATCCGGATGCTCAATGCCCACAGACAAGCGGAGCAGACGGTCACATACCCCGACATACTCGCGAATCTCCAGTGGGATATCCGCATGTGTCTGCGTCGCCGGATATGTACACAATGATTCAACCCCACCCAGACTTTCTGCAAAGGATACGATTTGCAAATGCTTCAAAAACGGCTTCACTTGATCCGCTGAGCGCACCCGGAAGGAAACCATGCCACTAAATCCACTCGACTGCTTCAACTGCACCTCGTGTCCCGGATGATCCACCAGCCCAGGATAAAAGACTTCCGTTACGGCTGGATGCTCTTTCAGCTTGCTCGCCACGGCAAAGGCATTGGATTGATGGCGTTGCATCCGCAAGGCCAGAGTCTTCATCCCCCGAAGCAGAAGCCAGCTGTCCTGTGGACCTAAAACCGCTCCGATGGAATTATGCAAAAAACGGATTTTTTCCGATAATTCTTGCCCTTTTGTTACGATCAAACCTGCCAGCACATCATTGTGTCCGCCGAGATACTTGGTCGCGCTATGCAGGACGATATCTGCTCCCAGCTCAAGTGGGCGTTGACAATAGGGAGTCATGAACGTATTGTCTACGATGGTCAAGAGACCGTGCTGTTTTGCAAGCTGCGCCACTTCTCCAATATCCGTAATCTGAATCAGGGGGTTTGTCGGTGTCTCCACAAAAATGGCTTTGGTTTCAGGCTTCACAGCTGATTCCAGCACTGCCAAGTCACGCAAATCTACATACGAGAACGTCAATCCGTAACGGGACAAAACCTGTTCAAACAGTCGATATGTCCCCCCGTACAAGTCTAGTGAGACAATCAAATGATCTCCTTGGGAAAACAAGCCCATGACGGTGTGGATAGCCGCCATTCCGGAAGCACACGCGAAGCCGCCATCGCCTGATTCCGCTGCCGCAATCGCCTCTTCCAGAACCACACGAGTAGGATTCGCTGTTCGCGTATAATCAAACCCTGTGCTTTCCCCCAACGTCGGATGGCGATAAGCTGTTGAATAGTAGACAGGGAAATTAACCGCCCCCGTCTTTTCGTCTTTCCCTACACCCGCTTGAACAAGTTTTGTCTCCAAATGCATCTGTTTTCTCTCCCTCCAATAGTGTAAGAGGGGCATGAAAAAAAGCCCCTTTCCTCTGAAAGAAGGCTTTGATTACGTCGCCGTAAGCAAGACCTTCTCATCTTTCAGAGTTTGATAACTCTGCAGGAATTAGCACCATTATCTCCCTGTATAAATACAGGTGATTGGTTGCCGGGCATCATCGGGCCAGTCCCTCCGCCTCTCTGGATAAGAAGATTGCTATTCAATTTGATTGATCCTAATACTAACGGATGGGCATCTTCCTTGTCAACAGGATTTTCCACCTAGCCCCTTCGCTAGTTTGCGTTTTTCAAGGCTTCCATCACTTGATTGTCCAGCTTTGCCGCTGCATTTTTATCGTATGTTTTTTCATATTGCGGCTCGACAGAAATACGAGAACCATAGAACATGATGTCCCGCACTGCTTCAATGGCTATTTCCACCATAGCCAGCTTGAGTGGAACACCTTCGAGCCTTTCCGATTTTACGACCGCCCGACCGTTGATCGCATAAGAGGAGCCAGCCCCGATCAGATGCAAAACAACCTGCGGCTCTTTTGTAATATTGGTTAAGATGCGCGATCGGTTATCCACAGCAAAGCGGATCAAATCGCTAGACGCCGCATAAGTCCAGGACAAGGAACTGAGGGCAGGAGAACCCGACTCGTGATCGATGGTAGCCAGCGTGACAAAACGCTCCTTTTGCAAGAGCCCATACAATTCTTCTGACAGGGATCGGGAAACGGTTTCAGCCATTTTGCTTGCCTCCTTGTAAACGTAACGTACGCTTATTGTACCCTCCTGGAAAAGGTTTAGGCAAACGTTTCCTCTTTGTCTTGCTTCTCCCTCTTTTTTTCCCTAAACTGGAAGAAATCCAAACGACTTAGAAATGGAGGCTACCTGATGACTCCCACTGACCGCTTGCTTACCCAAATTGACCAGTTGCTGCAGGAAATCAAAGAGGTGCGCAAACTAAACGAGCGTATGGATAAAATCGCCATGTTTCTCGAAGATATTCGTCTCGCAGACATCGTCCAAAACTATACAGCCCCGCGCAAGCTGCTCTGGATCAATTTCCTCGCAGGCCTTGCCCGGGGTCTGGGTCTGACGATAGGAACTGCCATCGTGCTTGCGCTGCTTGGCTCGCTCCTGTCTCAGTTCTTATCCATACCGATTATTGGCGATTACATAAAAGACTTGGTAGACTACGTACAATCCTACAAGCAGCCGTGAGACCCATGATTAATGGTCATCACGGTCTTTCCCGGCATCATCACCTCGTTCGCGATCATACTCCTCGGCATTTTGCTTCGACCACTCGCCCTGCTTTTTCCAAAAGCCATACGCATTCCCTTTCGGATAGTGGTCAAGCTTCCCTTTTTCCTTTTTATCCTTTGCTTCGTCCTCATCGTCGCGTTTTTCAGCTTCCCGCTTCAAAATGTCAGCTAAGCCCTTGATGATGTTTGTTGCGAACGCAGCCTGTTTCACCAGCTTATCGTTGACGTACAGCTCCAGACGAACAGCATCCTCCTGAAAGCTCAGGTTTTTCAGAGGAAGCTTGAGTGTGTATTCCCCTTTGTCATTTGGCTTCACTTCTTGCTTTTTGCCATCAAGCTTCGTCACCATCAGCTTGATTCCACTATTTTTGGCCCAACCTACGACATTGCCTTTCACTTGGATGCTTTTGGTTTTCTGATCCAGGGCAGCTGCTCCGGATAGCGCGTAGGTTTTCACTTCTTCTTTGGCCGGCGCATTGATAACCTCGATGTCCAATGTGTCGGAATCACGCTTCTCATCGTCTACGTAAACATCGAGCGTAGCCTTGCCTGTCGTGCCTTTGACGTTTTTCAGCGTAATGCTGTAGCTGCCCACACCATCCCACAGCTTTTTCACTTTTCCTTCGCCTTTTACCCCATCGATCGTCACGACAACCTTATCTACATCCTGCTTGACGATCCCTTTGACTTTCAGTTCCCCTTTTTTCGCGTCGAGCACGGCCAAGCTATGTATGATCAGCGCTGCTTCTTCCTCCGCTTGCGGGATTACCTTCACTTTTTCGCTATCCACCAGCGCACTGCCAGCGTACGCACTGACCGTAACGTATTGCTCACTTGCTGTGTCTTGAGAAGCAAAGGTCACGGTAAAGGAATGCTCGCTAGTCGGAACGACCTCGATATTATCGCCATTCGGTTTTTTTACAACGACTTTGGTAACATCTTTTGTCACGATGCCTTTGATGTAAACCTTATTGCTTTTGGTTTGTCCACTGACGCTGACGATCTCCTCTTTTTCATCCGTAAAACGAACCTCCAGCCAAATATCGCTGTAGTATTGGTTGTAAAATCGCTCCCACTCTTCTTTGTTCTCTTCCATATATGATTGCAATTTTGTATTCAGTTTTAGTTCATCCACGATGATGTATAGATGCTCCGCCTGAGTTTTGAGCAGCATATTCAACGTTTCTGGATCGTTTTTCGCCAATTCCTTCAGGTTGTAGCGGGTGACTTCCTTTCCTGCCTCGTTCATGACCACTTTGGTTGCACTCGGTGATCCAAACGAGCTGGCATTCGCGAAAATCGGAGTCAATGCCCCAATAATCCCAGCTGCCGCCACTACCGCCAATACAGGCTTTTTCGTTATCTTTTTCATAGTAGTTCCCCCTCTTCGTATGCCAATAATCTCCTGCTTGACGTAAAGCACTTTTACAGACGATATACGCGTTCAATAGGTTGCATAAACAAGAAAACCGCTTCTTTTGACCTAGAAAGGAAAAGTCCAGATAAAAAAACCTCCCAGATCCTCTCTGGAAGGTTTCGCACACTAGCTTATTGATTGTATTTCGGCTCACTTTCGATAGCATGGAGCAGTGCCTCCACGAGCTCTGCGGGAAAGCGGCCTTCCCACTCGGCCGAAGCCACTTGGCCAAAGACGATATACCAGGCACCCTCGATCCGGTAGCCCAGTCCCGTCATTTGATGATCCTCGCGCAACAACTCCAAAAAAAACGAGGCCGTATCTTGCGCCGACCGATCATCTGGACGTGCATCTGCAACGACTTGTATTTGTATCCAATTAAAGAGGGCGTCATCTCGCTTCACTTCATTACCCTCACTTTCTCTGCGCTTGTTCTGGTTTGATTCTAAGCTTCACGATCACGAGAATCAAAATGGCTACTAGCATTGCGCTCTTAACCGGAAGCTGAACATCCAGGATGGCAAATATTAATGCTCCTGCAAACAAGAGGACGTAGAGTAATATCGTTTTGAGGATCGGCATGCGAATCCTTGTCGCGAAGCCAAGATAGTAGACTAAAACCAATTGCACAAACAAAATCCAGGCCCGATTGTGATCCGCCCATAAACGAAAGCTGTCAAAGGCAGAAAGCTGATCCGGGTCGGCAGGAACGTAGGTTGACGCTAGTTGAATCCAATCCATTCGAATAATTCCTCCTGTTTCGCACACGACCAGATGTCTCGTGCAAGCCGTGGATGCAGATTTCTCCGCGGCTTCGTACTTTCGTGCTTGTACCCTTTACTATCAAAATCTATCCATTTAACTTTATCAGGTGGCGTATTTTCTGTCAAAACCTGTTACACCTCATCGCTGGCTAGCGAGCAAATGGACATGGTATGATGGCTTTGAGAATAGAAAAAGGTGGGAAAACAATGAGCCTATATGACGTAGCAGTAAAAACGATCTCCGGGGAAGAAACCACGCTTGCGAAGTACAGGGGCAAAGTGCTTTTGATCGTAAACACCGCGAGCCAATGCGGCCTGACGCCACAGTACAAAGGCCTGCAGGAGCTCTACGAACGTTACCAGGAGCAAGGCTTGGTCGTGCTCGGCTTCCCGTGCAACCAGTTCGCAGGTCAAGAGCCGGGCAGCGAGGACGAAATCGCTCAATTCTGCGATAGTAATTACGGCGTTACTTTTCCCCTTTTCGCCAAGGTAGACGTAAACGGTCCAAACACCCATCCTTTGTATCAGCGCTTGAAATCTGAAGCTCCGGAAGGAAACGGCGAGGATATCGAGTGGAACTTTGGAAAATTTCTCGTCACGAAAGAAGGGCAAGTGGCCAAAAGAATTGGGCCGCGCGTCCAGCCAGAAGAGATTGCAGGCGATATCGACGCCCTGCTGCAGGCTTGATTGACCAACACGATCAGAATTCGCCCCTTCGCCTACGTATCGAAGGGGCTTTTTTCCGCCTAATCCGGAAGAATTGTTGAATTTCCCACGACAGGCGACTATACAGAACTACCGACAAGTGCGTATGGATAGTAGTAAGACATTCGCACAAAATACTACTTTTTAAAAAAGGACGGTGATCACATCGAGACGTGCAAATCCCCCTAAATCAAGCAGCGCTCCCCTTCTTCGTTCTTTCGGTGGCCCCCACCGTCCTTTAGCGGATCGGGTGACTTCTCATGTGAAAGCAGAAAAACGAAGCGCCAAGCTACCTGGCGGCCGGCAAAGGAAAATGCAGGAGCCAAAGCCCGTCCGTAAAAAAAGCACGCGACAGATTAACCGCTCAGAGAATCGCCATGACTACCAGGAAGAAAACGAGAACGAGATCACCATCGCCCCAACCTCTAATGATCATCGGGAGCTGCCGCCATCGCCTCCTCCCGTGCAGGTGCCTAAACATCTGTTACGTTCCGATCCCAAGCAGCCCGTAGAGGATTTATCATTAACCCCATTTGCACCTGAGACTATCCCTTCAGAGCCCGAGCATCTAACTCCCTGTCAGCTCTGAATCTGATGTTCTCCCGTGCCACATCTCTTCCTCCATATTCAGCACGCCAGCTGTCGCTTCGAAAAACGATGCCGTCATTTACCCGCAAATCAAATATGCCAAGAAGCCTGAGAAAACCTTGATATATACAACCGTGCTAGAAGAGATGCGAGAGGTTCATTGGGAGCAGTTCATCCAGGTGAAATGGAATCATAACTGGTCGCAGATGCATTGTGAGGCACAGATGACCGTAAACGGAGCTCGATATAGGCGGTACTTGAAGACAGTCAATTGCTATGAGAAAACGTTTTCAGTTTGCAGGAGCAACAAGTGCCTATTCCGACACTTTGTCCACCTCCTCCGCCACCCCCCCTTTCATTGCCCGAAAAAATAATCGGTGGGTTGCTGCAAAAAGAAAAAGCCGTTTGTCCCTGCAAAACAGGCAAACGGCTTTTCTCTATTGGTTGGTTACGCTTGTGGTTGAGCTTCCCAACGTCTTTGTTTTTCATAACGCTCACGGTCGGATTTGTTCAAATGCTTCTTACGCAGACGAACAGATTGAGGAGTCACTTCGCAGAGCTCATCATCGTTCAGATACTCGAGCGCCTCTTCCAGCGTCAAGATACGAGGAGTTTTCATTTTCACTGTCTCGTCTTTTGTCGCGGAACGAACGTTAGTCGCATGCTTTTCTTTACATACGTTTACCGTCAGGTCATTGTCGCGGTTATGCTCGCCCACGATCATTCCCTCATATACTTCCGTACCGGCTTGGATAAACATGATTCCACGGTCTTCCACAGACATCAGACCATAAGTGGTAGCTGTACCTGTTTCATGCGAAATCAATACCCCTGCATGACGTCCACCTACCGGACCTTGAACCAGCGGACGATAGCTGTCAAACGAGTGGTTCAGGATTCCGTAACCACGAGTAATGGTCATGAATTCGGTACGGTAGCCGATCAGACCACGGGACGGGATGATGAATTCCAGGCGAACCTGTCCAAAACCGTTGTTTACCATGTTTACCATCTCAGCCTTGCGTTGGCCAAGGGTTTCCATAACAGGACCTGTGTACTCTTCTGGCACGTCGATCACCAGCATCTCTGCCGGCTCCATTTTTTGGCCGTCAATCATACGCACGATTACTTCCGGCTTGGACACGCCCAGCTCAAAGCCTTCGCGGCGCATATTTTCAACCAGGATGGACAGATGCAATTCGCCGCGTCCAGATACGATGAAAGCATCTGGGGAATCCGTTTCGTCTACACGAAGAGATACATCTGTCTCGAGCTCATCCATCAGGCGATCACGCAGCTTGCGAGAAGTTACGTGCTTGCCTTCCCGTCCAGCAAACGGACTGTTGTTCACGAGGAACGTCATTTGCAGAGTAGGTTCGTCAATTTTCAAGAATGGCAATGGATCTGGATGATCGACGTCACAAACGGTTTCCCCAACGTTGATATCATCCAAGCCTGCAATCGCGACAATGTCTCCCGCTTTTGCTGTTTTTTGCTCCACGCGCTGCAGACCGGAGAAGCCGAACAGCTTTTGAATACGCATTTTTTTCAATACACCTTCACGGGTTGTTACCGAAACCATATCGTTCACGTTCATCGTACCACGGTAAATACGTCCAATCCCGATACGACCCAAGAAGTCGTTGTAGTCGAGCATGGTTACTTGCATTTGCAGCGGCGCGTTTTCATCTGCATCTGGAGCAGGCATGTGCTCGATGATGGTGTCAAACAGCGGACGCAGGTCGCCTTCCAGCTTGTCTGGTTCCATACCAGCGATTCCTTGCAAGCCCGAAGCGTATACGATCGGGAAGTCCAATTGATCCTCTGTAGCGTCCAGGTCAATGAACAGGTCATATACTTCGTTGATCACTTCTTGTGGACGAGCATTGTCGCGGTCCACTTTGTTTACAACGACGATCGGCGTAACTTTTGCTTCCAGCGCTTTTTTCAAAACAAAGCGGGTTTGTGGCATACAGCCCTCAAACGCATCGACGATCAACAGAACGCCGTCCACCATGCTCATAATCCGTTCTACCTCGCCGCCGAAGTCTGCGTGGCCCGGGGTATCCAGGATGTTGATGGTAAACTCATTGTATTTAACCGATGTGGTTTTTGCCAGGATTGTAATTCCGCGCTCCCGCTCCAGGTCGTTGGAGTCCATCATTCTCTCCTCTACCTGCTGATTGCTACGGAATGTGCCCGATTGAATTAACAGTTTGTCAACCAGTGTGGTTTTCCCGTGGTCAACGTGGGCAATAATCGCGATGTTGCGTATGTCAAGACGCTTCATGTGAACCTCCTCTGTTATGCATACCTTTCATATTAGCAGTTCGTGAAACTCGGCACAATGGGGAGTTTTTTACGGGAATCCCTTCCTGAGTAGAGATTATTGATTTCGTCATACTAAGGAAAGGAGGTGGGTTCCCCATGGATAAAAAATGGTCAATTGCCATTGCAGGTGTACTGGCACTATCGTCTCTGACTGGCTGCGCAAGCTCCAACTCAAGCAAAGGGACACCGAATACGGGTACGCACACGCAAAACACAGCGTATCAGCGGCCAGCGGATATGCGTAACAGTCTTGCTCACGGCAACAATGCCTATACACAAAATACAAACGCCTACCATTACCGAAATGGTTATACGGCAAACGGTTTTGACCAAAACAAAGCGGAACAGCTCACTCGAGTGGCAGACGACGTCCCTGGCGTAGACCGAGCTACTGTCGTCTGCAATGGAAAAGATGCTGTCATCGGCATTCGTGTGAGAGACAACATGGCTCACGAGCAGCGAAAAGTCATCGAACAGCAGGTTCATTCCGCAGCTCGCTCGGTATCTCCTAACATGAACATCCGGGTAACGACAGAGCCGGCGATGTTCACACGGATACGCGGGATTAACGAATCCATCTATCGGGAAGCTTCAGAGCGTACCCATCCTGCAGCTCCTAACCATACAATGGTCCCGGGCAACAATTTGGTCACTCATCCCGTTCGCACAGCGGCTGAGGATTTCGGTGTATTGCTCAAGGACTTGGGTCAAACCATTACCGCTCCCTTCCGGTAAGGAATCTCCATTCATCCCATCAGCCTTTCACGTAAAAGAGGTGCGGAATCCATCCGCACCTCTTGAATACTTACATTTGTTACTTGCTTGCCACTTCAGCCAGTTTCATTTCTGGCTCAACTACTTGCAGTTCACCTGTACCGCGAACGAGCTTCTTCGCGTAGGTTTTCTCCGGCTTCAGCACGGATACCAAGTAATCGATGGCAACTTGTGGATCTACCGTCTCACCGCACGTGTAGCAATCCAGAGCCGCAAATCCACGCTCAGGATACGTGTGAATGGACAGGTGGCTTTCCGAGAGAAGAACCAGCACGGTAGCACCTTGAGGAGAAAACTGCTTAGCTTGCACGCTTAGTACCGTAGCACCGCATGCCTCAGCAGCTTCAATCATTTCTTTTTTCAAAAATTCTGCGTCGTTCAACAAGTCAAACTGAACTCCCCATGTGTCAACAGCAACGTGTCTTCCGAAAGTCGAGTATTCCATCTTTCGGTTCCCCCTTCCTAGCAGTGTGTAATGTTAAACATCGCTAGGACCTGCGTCATTCACTAACGGGGGCGGTTTCCCTCTTGTTATCCACCCTTTAAAGTGAATCCTGGTTCCTAATCCTGTTTCCAACGAAAACAACAATACCACGCTTCTGCCTAATTTGACAATACCCTATTTCGATAAATTACAGGAAAATAAAAAACGGGCGCATCTGCACCCATTTTTGGCGTTCATTCAACATTTAGACTTCCAGTTCAAACAGACGTTTTGACAACGAGGCTAATCGGCAATCAATCGCAGTAAGCTTTTCGGGGGCATTGCTACTTGCCCAATTACGCAGATCCAGCCATCGGTCCGTCTCTTGATATAAGGACTCAATCTCCCGTTCGCTGCCATCTTGCTGGAACAAGCTCTCCAGCTCATTGGCCACGCTCGGCGAGGTATTTTCAAAGATGGACATTTCCTCGTCACCGGAAACCTCGTGAATGCTCACGACTGATCCTTGGTCATAGTGGTACACCACTGTGAAGCCATCGTAAATCCGGTGAACAATTCCATAGCCTCGGAATGTTTTCATCGCTTTTCGCATGGCATTAGCAAGCCCAAAATCTCGTATCAGATATGAACTGTCGCACTGAAAACGATTGCCAGATCTGGTGAAACTCAGTTGAATTTCGCCGTTTTTGTCTGTCAGAATAACATCCCGATCCCCATTGTCACAAACTTTGACATCGACTGAAATGTGTTCATTGGTGAAGAGCGAGACGAATTGGTTCAGCTCTTCTTCATTCACCGTAAAATAGGCCTTGGCGTAGTTAGTCGCTAAACGCTGTGCCATAATATCTCCTCAATTCTTTTGGTTTGCATGGGCCAAAGATCGACCGAACAATCATCCGAATCAAAGGAGTTACGCTAAGTGTCAACGAAGGA
This sequence comes from Brevibacillus centrosporus, assembly GCF_046622605.1. NCBI lineage: Bacteria > Bacillati > Bacillota > Bacilli > Caryophanales > Paenibacillaceae > Brevibacillus > Brevibacillus centrosporus. The sequence continues at coordinate 3,907,293 of NZ_CP176856.1, forward strand.
ACGCTGTAGAACCTGGCCTTGCCCCGCGAATCGAAAATCGATTTGGGTAATGAAGGCGGATCACCTACTTTTTGTATTTACGAAAAAACCATCCTTGACATCTTTTATTATACAATAAGCGACTAAAAAAGTCTTGAGCGAAAAGGTGATGAATTTTCGCAAAAAAGCTGAATTTTGTATGTTTAGACGCCAATAATCGAAAAGAACTCTCTGATTCATTCATATGCTTCCCATTTCAGAGAAATTCGGAATGGTTTATGCCCCCACAGGCGGATTCATCGCTTTTTTTATAACTGCTTGTTCTTCTTCTGAAAGCGAGTACACAGAGGTGCCTGCTTCCAACGGCTTCGCGTATACACGCGACTCCTCGCGCCCGAAAATACTCGTGATCACGACTCCGTTTTGTGCATCATCGAGGATCGCCATCGAGAAACTCAGATCGCTCCCCACATCCCCAAACGCGTTGTAGCGAATCACGGCAACATTTCCATTTTGTGCAGAAAGTCTCTGTGACAGACGATTGATCATGAACTGCTGATCATTGTGCTGCTTTTTCACTTCGTCCACGAGATCGAGCAATCGATGCATCCCTTCCTCCAGATTCGCTCCACCTACTCCAGTCATGAGCCTGTTGATTGATTTGCGAAGTCGACTGACACGGACCGATTGCATGATGCATACAAAGAGCAACACGACATTCAGCGCAATGACGGCCAAGAGCAGGATCCCGACATTCGGGATTTGTGATAGGAATGGTTCCATGAAACATTTTCTTCCTTTCTGGTGCATAGGGTGCCAAAATCCTTTTCTATTGTAACGCCGTATCGCCTGTCATTCAAACATAGTCTGCCGAAATTCACGAATTGCTAACACGTTTCTTCCTCGCTGCACCCATGGAATGAGCAGGGAGATCGCTTTTGAACCAAAAAAAGCGACACCCTCGTCTGCGAGATGTCGCTTTTTTCATTCCCTATGCCTATTTGTCAAACGCATCGTTCGCCCTTTATCCTCCAGTCTACCTACGCTTCCAGCAGCAGCATTTCCCGGCGGAGCTGTTTCAAGCGTTCTTTGGATTGTTTCACCTGGCCTTTGTCTTCTGCTTTCAGAGCATCATACAAAGTCGCAAGCTCATAATCCAGCTCCAGGCGCAATACAGGAATTCTTTCTTCGGAGTCACGTCGCTTCAAGGCGGCAATCACCTGATCCATCGTCACATTGCAAGATTTTTCGAAGATCACTTTTTTCTCAGCTCCTTTTATTTCCACTATTCTGACGGCTTCACCGTACCGGATGTGCTTCATCAGGACACTGTCTTCCAAGCGGATTCTGATGATGGCATGCCCCTTTGCTTTCTCCACAAAGTGGTTCAAAATCTTAGCCACTCGTGAGTCCGACATGGGGATGCCTGTTAGCTGCAGCTTGTAAGAACCGCTTATCCGCTGCATTTTCCAGTTCGATTTACCGTCTGTGGTGTTCACGAGGAGGTGAAACTGCTCGGGAGATTCTTTCCACGTGACGCTCACCCCTGCTTCCACCAGGGCCTGCACCAGCGCGTGTAACGTCTTACGATCAAACCAGACAGCCAGATCGTAATATTCCAACTCAATGCCGAGACTCATCAGGGCCCCTCCCATTAACAGAATACTCAGACTAAATTTTTGCTGTAAGGGAGTGAGTGGTATATCATATTATTCAGGCGACGGTTTTGCTATTCATATCCCGGCATGTATTTTTTTCCTTCGTGGTATGATATCATATGGAGGATTCCAAGCTCCCTTGACAGGGACGTTCGCCCTTTTCTTACGTGGCGTGCGATGAAGCTTACCTAAGAGGTGTTCGCCCGAATGTCGACAATTACAGCTTTTCAGCAAGAAGATTTTGATGTTTTTGCCATTGATGGCCTTGATCAGCGGATGGAAGCAATCAAAGGCATCATTCGTCCGAAATTGGAAGCACTGGGTCAGCATTTTGCCCCGGCTTTATCCGTTGCTACCGGATCTGAGATGTTTTTTCATGTGGCCAAGCATGCACGGAGAACCGTGAATCCCCCCGTTGATACATGGGTTGCTTGGGCAGCTGATAAACGCGGATACAAAAAGCACCCACACTTTCAAGTTGGCTTGTGGGGTACACATTTGTTTGTCTGGTATGCGGTCATATACGAAGCTCCTGCAAAAGAGGAAATAAGTCGTGCCTTGCATGCGCATCTCGATGACATTCTGGCGTTCGTTCCCGATGATTTCCACTGGTCACCCGATCACACAAAGCCTGACAGTGCACCGCAGTCAACCCTCGGCAAGGAAGGTGTCAAAAAGCTGGTGGACAGGCTGGCAGAGGTCAAAAAAGCCGAGCTGCTTTGCGGCATTACCATTGATCGCCATGATCCTGTGCTTGCTGACAAAGATGCTTTGCTCGCTCGCTTGGAAGCGGCCTTCACTGTCTTAACCAAGCTTTACAACCTCAGTCTTTCCCGTGCATAAACCGCCTCCCGATATGTTTTGTTAAGTTATATATGCAAAAGAACAGGTCCGCTTTCTTTCGAAAAGCAAGTGCCTGTTCTTTTGTTTTTCCCTGAAAAAACGGCGTGACTTAGCGACTGTTGTACGCTTGCAGACGCTCCATACGCTGATCCAGATCTTTAAACATCCGTTCAAATAATTCCTGGACATAAGGTACATCCTGAATGAGACCAATGACTTGCCCCGCCCATCCGAAGCCTTTTTGATCATCGCCTTCATAAATAAAACGACAGTTGTTCTGACCGCTGATGAATGGCTTCAGCTGCTCGTAGCCTGCTCCTTCTCTTTCCAGCTCTAAAATGTTGTCAGAGCCTGCAGTGCGAACAACTCTAGCTGGTGCGCCCAAGGTTCTTTTGATGACGGCAGTATCTTGTTCCGTCCCTTTGAGCAATGCTTCCTTGTACGCTGCATGGGCATGCACACACTCCTTGGTTGCAATGAAGCGAGTTCCCATCTCAACCCCATCCGCCCCTAGAGCTAGCGCAGCCAAAATGCCGCGTCCATCCCCAATGCCGCCACTGGCGAGGACAGGAATACTTACCGAGTCAGCTACACGAGGGATCAGAACAAATGTACCGATGTCATCCCTGCCGAGATGTCCGCCGCCTTCTTGGCCAACTGCCATCACTGCATCCGCCCCGATCGACTCTGCTTTTTGCGCTTGCCGAACGGATGCAACCAGCACCAGCTTTTTGATATCGTGTCCATCGAGCTTTCGGATGAGCGGTTCCGGGTTGCCCCCCGTAACGGAAATGACTTTGACGCCTTCTTCTATCGCCACGTCCACATACGGCTCGTAGGATTGATTGTATTGGCCGATCGCAAAGTTTACACCGAATGGTCGGTCTGTCATGGTTCGCACTTTGCGGATTTCTTCTCGCAGCGCCTCAGCTGATGGGAGCGACATGGCGGTAATTTGTCCCAATCCACCTGCATTTGACACAGCTGCAGCCAATTCTGCGTATGCTAAATAGGCCAATCCACCTTGAACCACCGGATAGTTGATCTGTAGCAATTCACTTACTCTTGTTTTCATCTTTTCACCCCATTACGATACAACTTCTCGAAAATGTGAGCAAACTCCTGCTGGACTTGGGGATTATGAATAAAAATTCGCTTGCTTTCCCCCCCTTTTTTGCTATACTCAATTTGTTTGTTTTTTCCCCTTTTATTCTTTATTTGTAAAGTGAGGCGATCGTAGTGAGACAAATGAAAACTCCTTTGTTCAGCGGGTTGTTGGAGCACGCCAACCGGAACCCGATTCAATTTCACATTCCGGGCCATAAGAAGGGTATGGGCATGCATCCGGCATTTCGCGAGTTCATCGGGGAGAACGCTCTCTCGATAGACCTCATCAATATCGCGCCACTGGATGACCTGCATCATCCCAAGGCGATGATCAAGGAAGCACAGGAACTGGCAGCCGAGGCGTTTGGCGCTGACCATACCTTTTTTTCCGTACAGGGGACGAGCGGTGCGATCATGGCAATGATTATGGCTACCTGCAGCCCTGGAGACAAAATTATCGTTCCGCGGAACGTGCATAAATCTGTCATGTCAGCGATTATTTTTGCAGGAGCCTTTCCGATCTTCATTCATCCTGCGATGGACGAGCGCTTGGGCATTTCCCACGGGATCACAGTGAAAGCCGTGCAAAAAGCACTGGAAACCCACCCGGACGCAGCTGCCCTGCTGGTAATCAACCCGACCTATTTTGGGATCGCTGGTGATTTGCGCGAGATCGTGCGGACTGCGCATAATTACGAAATCCCAGTACTTGTTGATGAAGCACATGGTGTGCATATTCATTTCCACGAGGAGCTGCCGATCTCCGCGATGCAAGCCGGCGCCGATATGGCTGCAACGAGCGTGCACAAGCTGGGCGGTTCCTTGACACAAACATCGATCCTGAACGTACGGGAAGGACTCGTCGATGTCGATCGTGTCAAAACGGTCATGAGTATGCTGACAACGACTTCCACTTCTTATATTTTCTTGGCTTCCCTCGATATGGCTCGTCAGCATCTCGCATTGAACGGACACTTGCTGACAGAACAAGCCATGAAGCTGGCGAATAAAGCACGTGATAGGATCAATGACATTCCGCGCATCTATTGTGTAGGGAAGGAAATTCTCGGCAAGCCCGCTACCTTCGCGATGGATCCGACCAAGCTGCTGATTCACGTTCGCGATCTGGGCATCACTGGCTGGGAAGTCGAAAACTGGCTGCGTGCAAAATACAACATTGAAGTGGAAATGAGCGACCTGTACAACATCCTTTGCTTTGTAACGGCAGGTGACACAGAGGAATCGATTCAGACCCTGGTAAACGCCCTGCGCGATTTGTCTGTTGAATTCGCCCATGTTCAAGCAGAGGATATGCCAACCATCTCCTTGCCGAATATCCCGATTCTGTCTACAACGCCGCGTGAAGCATTCTATGCGCCGACAGAAACCATCCCGCTTGTGGAAGCCGCAGGAAGAGTCATTACCGAATTCATCATGGTATATCCTCCAGGGATTCCGATCTTCCTGCCTGGGGAAGTTATCTCCGAAGAGAACATCGCCTACATTCAGGAAAACATTCGTGTCGGACTGCCTGTACAAGGTCCTGAGGATGAAACACTGAAGACGATTAAAGTCGTGAAGCGTCAAACGGCGATTTCGGGTTAACGTCACCATTTAGTTGAAGATAATGAAGCAAGAAGCTGTTGCCATTAAAGGCAGCAGCTCTTGTTTTTCTGTCGATTGAATGGAAAATCGAACAATAAAAAACAGGTAGTAAGGGAAAGTATCCACTTACTACCTGTTTTTTTACTTATAGACCCGAACGTTGATTTCGTTAAGGTCAGTGCTAACAAACAAATCAGCGAAATTGTCCATATCCTTAAAGGCATCAGACAAGGACATGGTCTTTTCATTGCTCGTTCCTGGGTAGAATACAAATACAAAATTGTCAAAACCAGCTTCGTTCATTTTTTCAGAGAGTGTTCCATCGCTCATCAAACCCAAAATGCCATATTCCTTGTAATCCCCTGGCTCAGGTTCTGGATCAGGATTGGAAGGTTCTTCTCCGTCATCATCATCTCTTGGATCTGAAATAGCCATCGTATATACGTATGGATCATCGTCACGTTTGTCGATCCATACCAAACGGTTGCCGCCGATTGTCGCTTCCTCTACTTCCGCTTCATCGTCCCAAGAATAATCGCTGTAAGAGCCGTCTTCCACATCGTACAGTTCAAAATAGAAAGTCTTGCTGTTTGGAGAGAGGCGGTTGTCCTCAAAAAGCATCATATTTCGTGAGGTTTGTGGATTGATCTGATCTCGATCATTGTATCGAAGCAAAGAGGCTGTCTTGCCACGGTCAATATCGTAGGAGTAGATATCCCAAGATGGTTTTGTAGTGTCTGTGTACTCGCTCCACACTACAAAATTATCTCCCAGCTTTGCTTCCTTTACTTGAACATTTTTACGGATTTGTGTATCGTCTTCTTCGTCGATGTCATACAAGTAGACGCTGGCTTTATTCGAGCTTTCTTCCTGTACCCATGTGACAAAGTTGCCATAGAGGTCAATGCTCAATGGGTCCTTTTTCAATGTCGTGATCTCGGTGTCTTTCCCGGAATCAAGGTTGGTTACATTCAGTTCAGGTCGGCCATCCATATTCACCCACAACAAATTGTCTCCATCAAGTTTATACAACTTTTCATCTGGAAGCTGATCGTCATCTTCGTCTGTTACTTGTTTCGTAGTACCTTTAGCGATGTTGTAAGAGAAGAGAGCATCTTCGCTGTCATCGTACCACACTACATAGTGATTGCTGACAAGTGGCCGAGAAGGTGAAGCATCCACTTTTGTAATCGATTTGGAAGTCCCTTTTTCTACATCATACAGAATGACGGAGTCGCTTCTGTTGCCTTCGGATATATAAACCACGTACTGATCATGCGCAGCAGGTTGACTAGGTTCACCAGAGACCTCTCCCAGAGGAATCGATTCTTTTTCGTCAATATCGTAGAGGTTCAAACGGATCTTCGAATCTTTGTCCTTTTTCGCATACAAAACATAATCATCATAGATACGCGGCTGCAGTTTATCGTAAATGGAGCTTGCTGCTTTTCGTTTACCTGTTTTGGTAGCTTCACCGAAGTATAGATCTCCATTATCAATCACTACAAAATCTGTGTCAAAAATATGCGGCAAGGATTTGTTGCTGGAATCATCTGTCAGCTTGATTGTTTTGCTTTTTGCAATGTCATAAGAGCTGACTTGATTATACTCCCCGCTTTGATCTTCGAAAATGATGACATCCTCAGAGATAGACGGGTTTACCTGATCCCCTTTTGCTGTTACAGCGGCTTTTTCCGCTTTGGTTTTCAGATTGTAGGTGTAAATATCGTAGTTGCCATTGCGCTCATCTTGCCATGCAACGTATGTATCGCCCACAGAAGGATTGCTGGCTTCACCGCTATTTGTGATCTGCTCCACATCACCGGAAGTTATGTTGTACAGGTAGATGTCCGTTCCTTTGTCACTCTTGTCGTCCCATACGATGTTTTTTCCAGAGATCTCGAGCTGCGTCACTTTGGACCCACTCGAAACCAACGATTCTTTCTTCTTGGAAACGTCGTACATGTACACGTCTGTTCCACCATCGCGAGAGTCAATCCAAACGACGTAATTTCCATCTACACGTGGGCTTGTCTTGGCAGAAGATTTGTTGCCAATTTGCGTTTCTGAATTGTCATCCAAATCATATAAAGTGATGGTTTTTTCTCCTTCAACCATCCACACGGCATAGTCAGCTGAAATGTCAAAACCTGCTTTATCAACCTCAGGCTGGCTCACGTCAATTTTGACTTCTTCGCCAAGTCTGCTGCTGGCAAATGCCGGTGACGCGCTCCACAGAGAGGTGACCAGTAAAGCCGCGGCCATCAACCCCTGTACGGGTCTACGCTTCATGAAACTATTCCTCCTCTTGCAACGATTTTCACTCTTCTCTATTATCCCCCATGAGGAGTAGGATGTCAAAAAAAACAGGCCTTGCGCAGTGGGCCTGTAGTCGGTAAACTATTCTCTTTCTTGTTTTTCACTGTGCCCGCAATCGCAGCTGCATACCGCATAAAGCGTTTTCACCGAGTTGCATTCAAAGTGCTCGATGATGGTTCCGCAAGTCTGACATACAATTGTTCCCATCTATATTCCCCTCCGCTGTCACACTGCCGAAAGCAGCATGAGTGATGGTCATATCCTCGATAATGTGATGTTATATACATCTTAATATGACACACCATTAGGAGTCAATACGGTAATTTAACACATCTTTTGTCGATTAGTATGTCACATTTAATTTTGCTATTTGCTCCATCCATGCTTCCATCTGCTCCATGATCTGTTCTTTCTCGGGCTCGTTCAGCACTTCGTGACGCAGGCCAGAAAAGCGATGAAACGAATTTGGAGCACGCAAGCCGCCCGTAAAGCGTTCGATCGCATCTGCATTGATGATGGCGTCATCCCCTGCCTGCAGGACAAGAACAGGCACGTTGATGTGATCTCTATCCGCCCAAGCACTTTCCATGGCTCGCAGCAATTCTTGAAACCATCTGACACTTACTTTGGGATAGTTCAATGGATCTGTTACATAGGCTGCCTGAACGGATAAATCTCTGGAGACCATGTCCGCCTTCACCCCGTTTGGCATCGCCAACGTCGGCATGAATTGATCCAGCATGCGAGCAAGCTGCGCCTTCCAAGCAGGAACCTGCAGCTTCAGTTCAAGACATGGAGAAGTCAGAATTAGGCCTGTGAGCCCATCAGCGTCCCCCTTCATTTGAACATATCTTGTGGCTACAAGTCCTCCCAAGCTATGCCCCAATAGGTATAATGGCTGCCCGGCAGGAGTCGCACTGCGAGCTTTTGTCATCCAATCCTCGACAGCCTCTATGTATTGCTGAAAGGACTCGATATGTCCTCTCCTGCCAGCAGACCTTCCCCATCCAGGCAAGTCACCGGTGAAGACACTCCATCCCCGTTCGTTGAAAAAAGCAGCCACATGCTCGTATCGACCATAGTGCTCTCCCGTCCCATGGATCAGTACCATTGATCCTTTTTGAGCGGGGACCAGCCATTGATGACTGTTCATTTGTCTCTCCCCTGTCCACTTGATCTTTTTGTTTCCCTTCATTGCCATGATACCTGATCTACATTAAAAACGAGCAGAAGAAAGTCTTCTGCTCGTTTGCTAGTACTGATTTTCTTCAAAAGGGATAGTAGGTAGGTACTCTTGGAAAAATTGAGCGAGGGTTTCCGCTTCGCTTTCAGAATCGAGCCGGAAAATCTTTTGCAGATATCCAGGATTTACGACATCCTCTGAACCGAGAAGGGTAGATTGCCCCGTCTGCATACAGATCACCAATGGCTTTCCATAAAACTTGTTCGTAAACACAATCCCAAAATCATGGCGAGTTCCTTCCGAGACCAATCCTAGAAAACGTACATTGGCGTTCTCCGACTCCTCGTACAAGTGGTCGTAGTGCTCCATCAGCAATCCCTCCTCATCTGAAGTTTGGCCCCGAATATTAATTATGTAAATATTCGGAGTATTAATAAGTATACGCGAAAACCCACCTTTTTGCCACACCTGCTCCTTAACTGATCAAGTGCTTGGAATTCGGAATGCGATCTTCGCCTTCCTGAATCCAGCGAACCTTTTCTGCCCCGTGCAAGGATTGCGCGACAAAGGAAAGACATTCAAAGAATAACTCTACTACCGCTGTACTGTAGCGTTCCTCCATTTTCTCCAATGCATACGTCAAACGAAAAATAGATGGCACGCTTCTACGGCTGGCTTCGATGACCGATTTTCCTTTTTCCGTTGGATAAACATGGACAACACGACCATCCAACTCCGACTTTTCGATCGTCACCATCCCTTTTTCCATCAACTTCTTGATATGAATCACAATTGATGAAGGATGCCAGAAGGTCCAGTCGGCAATTTGTGTAACGCGTACGCCTTCGTAGCAATAGATGATCCAAAGGATGTTTAATTGCACGGAGGAATCCAGCTCCGCTTCCTTCGCTGCTCGCTCCCAGTCCTCTTTATTCACCACGTCGATGGCGCGCATAGTGTTAAGCGCTTCAAATACGTTTCTAATTGAGACCTCCTGCATAGGGACTATTCCTCCATGTGATTCTTTATCTTTCATGCATTCCAATATAAACAGTAATTATATTTTACACTTTTCAGAAAAGACGCGCAATTATTTTTACTTAAGAATTGGCGCATTGTCAAAGAGTGGAAGCAATGCTAAACTAAACGCAGACATTCTCGGTACTAGGAGTGAGTGCAATCGTGAAACTTCAATCGGCCTACATTTATTTCGTAGAAGGATCTACTGCTACGCACGCGGATATTGAGGACGTGAAAGCAAAGTTTACTCGATATGTCGACATGACAACCAAAACAGGCCAGCAGCTCGGCTGGTCATATGCCGAGGCCGCCTTTCCTTATACCCTGGAGGAACGAGCGGAGGGCAAAGGCTCCTGGTTCCTGCTCAAAGGAAAAGACCCGAACATGTACAAAGCGATTGTCGTCGGGATCGGCTCCACTGAAGTAAACGGGCAAGAGATGCACTACATTCAAATCTCACTACCGGATTCAGCTACGCACGGGGACAAAAATAAAGCCAATGAGTACTGCCGTTATCTGGCCAAGGATTACAAGGCTGAACTGCATTTGTTCAACAAACGAATTCAGTATTTTCAACCGCGAAAACCATAGCACAACCACCAAACAGCTGAGTCAATCGGCTGTTTTTTCTTTTTTGTATCTCCCTTGCCAGTACTTTTCCATAAGGTAGTAAGAAAAGAGAACCTTTACTCGTCAAACAAGAGAGGTGAGGTGACTTATGGAAGCGCAGGAATTCATTAATCTGGTGGCTGGTTCCGCCAGGCAAACGTACTTGACGCATCATGTCCTCCCTTCCATTACCATTGCGCAGGCGATCCTGGAATCGGGATGGGGGAAAAAGGTGCCGATCGATTCGACGACAGGCAGATCCTCCTATAACTTATTTGGCATCAAAGGGACTGGAACAGCAGGCTCTGTTAATGTCGTTACCAAAGAAGAGGTAAACGGGAAGATCGTCACGCAAACCGCGCAATTCAAGGCCTATTACAACTACCAGCAGTCTCTGGACGATCATGCCGACTTTTTGCAAAAACCTTTGTACAAAAAAGTAATCATGGCTGCAACCCCCGAGGAAGCCGCAGAAGCGCTTCAGAAAGCCGGCTATGCCACTGACTCTAAATATGCAGAAAAGCTAACCACCCTCGTCCGGACATACGATCTGAGCCAATACGACCAGTTTGCTCCCGAAGAGCCCTCCGGCTATCCAGCCTGGAAAGTCGACCTGGGAACGCGGGCTCTAAAGGAAGGCCTGCTCACTTCCCCTGAATGGCTAAGCAAGCTGGATGAGCCGATGCCTGTTTGGGCCGTACTCGCTGTAGCCCTTCGCTTGCTCGATAAACAGCGGCAAATGCCTTGAGCAACACAAAAAGACCCTCTTTTCAGAGGGTCTTCCTTATTCATGAGCACGTTGATCAAATCATTTGAGATCGCGATAGTGAAAAAAACCTTCCATCAACCATTCGAATGCCCAAATCAACACAATATTCCAATCCTTGCGTAACTCCGTAAAGAATCCACTCGGACGAACGGTGGTTGATATCAAAATCAGTGTAAAGGTCAGTTCCGTCATCGCGGATCTCTTTGCGGTCAGTCACATCGAAAAGGCGTAAGACAAAGGGCAGTTCAGCAAAAGGGATGGCAAATTTCTTTTCCACTTCCTGCTCAAACTCCTTCGTCATGTTCCACTCTGCCTGGATAGAATGATCATCCTTCCAGGCGATGCGTATACTCGGGCCTTCTACGTCTGTGGATGATCGCGGGGGATTTGTCTCCATTCGCTCCCATCGTTCCTTTCTTTCATGTACTCGCTTTCACCATGTATATCGGCTTTTCCACCTATTATACCATGCGAACAAGCCACGTGGGAACGCAAACAAGCTATTATTTTATCTTCCAACTGTAAACGTGTTCTCGCCGACAACGATGTACGACTTGAATTGCTCGGTTTTCATCCGGACCTGAATCGTATACGTTCCATAGCTTTCCAGCTTCGTCGATACGAATGGCTCAGAAAAATAGAAGCTATTCGCATTCTGAGTGGAGTATTTCCATTCTTTCCCTTTGTCTACTTCTTTCCCTTCTGGTGAAATCAAGACGAGCTGCATACGCAAATCCTTGGCGACGGGCGCATTGTCAACCTCTACAAACGCATTAAAGGTACGCGGCACATTTTTATCGCTGTAGCCCTTGATCGGGTTGCTGAAAACGACGGTTTTATTCCGCGTTTGCTGAATCCCCTCTAACACCAGAATATTCACGTTTGGCTTAATAATTTCCATTTTCCCGGAGCCTTGATCGTAATTGGCGAACCCGCCCATTTTATTGACCAAATCCTCCACCGAATTGGCATTGGACGATCCCATACTGTTCACGATACGTTCTCCGCCCATGAATACTCTCATGGAGCCCTCGCCCAAAGCAGTGCTTCCTACTCCAGCCACAACAGTCAACGACAACAAGGCCGACAACCATGCTTTTTTCATGTCTTAGTCCTCCTGTATGTTTGCGCGGCAGCGCTTGTTATTCCGAATTTTTTCTTACTAGTTTATACGCCTAAACAAGCAAAAAGTTGTGGTCTTGCTCGAACTTTTTTCAACAATATCCACAGTATCCACAAGTTCAAAACAATCAGGAGGAAAGACTTATGCACAAGAGGTGTGAATAAGAAGGAAGTACCCTTGACAACAAAAGGAGCAGCCTCTACTAAGCTGCTCCTTCTATGGAAAAACAGGTTATGGTCTCTCAGACAGCTTGGTGAAGTAACGTGAGACGAGATGGATCGCCACCTCGATGGCATCTTCACTAGGCTCGATCTTGGAATGATGCAGGCCGTACGGGGTATTGACTCCAAGCCAGAACAAGAAGCCAGGAATTTCACTGAGGAAGTATCCGAAGTCTTCTCCGGTCATCGCTTCCTTGCAGTGAATCAGGGTCACGTCTGGGCATTCCTCGGAAACCCATTGCATGAACTCCTCCGTCAATGCCTCTTCATTATAAACCTGGCAATAGCCGCAGCCATAGTCGATGGTAGCCGTGCACGCAAAGCCCGCTTCTATCCCCTTGACCAGTGCTTCGATGCGACTTTTTACCCGAGCCATGGATTCCATCGAGAACGTACGGATGGTACCTTCGAGTCTGGCCCGCTCTGCGATGATATTTTGCTTCGTTCCGCTCTCGATTTTACCGACAGTGATGACCGCCGAATCCAGAGGGTCGATATTCCGGGAAACGATCGATTGCAGCTGCGTCAACAGATGGCTGCCAGCTACGACCATGTCATTCGCCTGATGAGGGAACGCCGCATGTCCGCCTTTTCCCACCAGATCCACAAACAATTCGGACGTATTGGCAAACAGAATGCCCGGCTTCGTCGCGATCTGTCCCACCGGATACTCTGGCGCGATGTGCAGGGCAAAAATGCAATCGGGTTTCCAAAGAGCAAACTCTTCACTCTGCATCATCGGCAAAGCGCCACCAGGGCCTTCTTCGGCTGGCTGAAAGAGAAACAGCAAATTGTCCGCAATCGGGTGATGAACAAAATGCGCCACTAATCCAAGGGCAATCGACATGTGCATGTCATGACCGCAAGCGTGCATAAAGCCTTCATGCAGGGAACGGAAAGGATAGGACGTCTCCTCAGCTATCGGGAGCCCGTCCATATCTGTACGCCATGCAATCGTGCGCTTTGGATCAGTCCCTGGAATTCTTACGAGAATCCCTGTACGCCACGTCTGAATCTGAACACGGTCCTGTGGCAGGCCTTCCAAATAGCGGAGCAAATATTGCTGGGTTTTCACTTCTTGAAACCCTGGCTCCGGTATTTGATGGAGGTCACGCCGAATCTGTACAAACGTAGATGTAGCCATTTGCCTACGCCTCCTGTGCCGGACTTGACGTTTTCAGCTGGCGCGCAAACACGGCAAGGAAGTGATCCACATCTTCTTTGGTGAGTGTGAGCGGCGGCAGCAATCGAACGATCGTCTTTTGCGTAACGTCGACCAAGATTCCTTCTTCGACCAAATTGCTCTGCAGACGGCTTGCTTCTTCAGGCGTGACAGATAGCGGGATCCCAACCATCATGCCCTTTCCGCGCAATGCTTGAAGCTGCTCGGGAAGCCTTGAACGCAAATCCTCCAAGCCAGACCACAGATACTCAATCACCTCAGCAACAGAAGAGGAAAAATCCGGGTCAAGCAGTTCATCCATCACTGCATTCCCAAGTGCAGCTGAAAGTGGCGATGGAGCAAATGTCGTACCGTGATCACCTGGCTTGAACTGCTTCATCAGCTTCGTTCCAGCGATCACCCCACCGAGAGGCAATCCGCCACCGACGCCTTTGGCGAAGAGAATCAGGTCTGGAGTCACTCCTGCATGCTGATAAGCAAATAGCTTACCGGTGCGACCCATGCCTGTTTGAATTTCGTCCATGGCAAACAACATGCCTTCTTCTCGGCAAATCGTTTCTACCTCGCGCAGGAACGATTCCGTGAGGGGAACTACACCACCCGATCCAAGCACGGGCTCCATCAAGACAGCTGCAGGTTTGGCTTCGCGACAGATGGCTCGAAGCCCCTCTGTATCTTCTGCATCCAGCTCATATACCGGGAATGCTGGTTGCGGGAAATCCTGATAGACATGGGCTTGTCTGGTTAGACGAACCGCTCCAAGCGTGCGGCCGTGGAAGCTGTTGCGCAGGACAACAATTCCTTCGCGACCTGCCCCATCCGTTTTCGTCCATTTGTGGATCAGTTTAATCGCCGATTCAGTCGCCTCTGCTCCCGAATTGGTGAAAAAGACTTTACCCGCAATGGTGTTCTCAACCAATCGCTGGGCCAATCGAATGGCTGGCTGGTTGAGAAACACGTTGGAGATATGCAAAAACAGATCGCCCTGCTCATGCAAAGCTCTCAAAACACGGGGATGGGAATGTCCGAGCACATTGACCGCAAGGCCGGTAAACAAGTCAAGATAGCTTTTGCCATTGGTGTCGTACAGGTAGTTGCCTTCGCCTTTTGCAATCGCAATAGGCAACCGTTTGTATGTGGATACAATGTATTGTTCATCGAGTGAGCGCCAATCCATGTTCCTGCACCCCTTACAGCTGACGTAGCTCCTGCTTGATTTCTGTCTTGGAACGAGTTTTTTCGTCGATTTGCTTGATCACACGTGCTGGTGTACCCGCTACTACTGTGTACGGCGGTACGTCTTCGATCACGACTGCACCTGCTGCTACAACTGCGCCTTTTCCTACGCGGATTCCCTCGAGGATGACTGCATTCGCGCCGATGAGAACATCGTCTTCAACCACAACTGGCTGTGCAGATGGTGGTTCGATTACGCCTGCAATGACAGAGCCTGCTCCGATATGGCAGTTTTTTCCGATTGTGCCACGGCCGCCTACTACAACGTTCATATCGATCATGGTGCCTTCACCAATCACTGCACCAATATTGATCGATGCCCCCATCATAATAACTGCGTTGTTTCCGATGGTTACTTGGTCGCGGATGATGGCACCTGGCTCGATGCGGGCTTGAATGCCTTTGGTATCCAGCAATGGAATCGCGGAATTGCGACGGTCACTTTCAACTACATAGTCTTCGATTTTCTCAGCGTTTTGAGCGAGTACCGGCTCGATTTCTTTCCACTCACCAAACACTACGCCGGTATTACCTGTGATGAATGCTTTTGCACTCGCCCCAAAATCGATGCCTTCCAAATTTCCTTTTACGTATAGTTTCACAGGGGTTTTCTTTTCGCTTTTTTGAATAAACGAGATAATTTCATTCGCATCCATCATGTTCACAGGTAGATCCTCCTTTTAGTCAAAACCATTTGAAAAATGTATGGCAAAGGCCGCTTCCCGAAACATAGGGGCGCATCGTTTGCCTGATGTAAATAAGCATGCCACATACATCCTTATTTACTAAAAAACCACTTCCAAAACAAGTTTTCCGAAGACGAAAAAAAGCAATGAGTGCATGCGCCAACTCATTGCTTTCGATATCTCGGCAGCAAATCGTAAATAGCGCTCCACAAGAGCCAGCCGCTCTCGTGACAGGATGATCATTTTTTACGAGCACCCCAACCCTTGTTATTCAGGGGAATAACAAAAGTTTCGGCGCCTTAGCCTTTCCTTCCTTCCCTGCCCCCGGACAGATTGCGAAAAGATGTACTCTTCCTCAGCGCACCTCTATTTAGACTAACTTTATTGATAATTTCACTTAACTCTACCAAAATCGCATCGGTGTGGCAACAGTTTCTGAGAAAGAAAAAATCCGTATTGACAAAGAGAATCATTTTCATTAATTTGTATCTGAGAATGATTTTCATTATCTGATTGGAGGACATTGAATTTTATGGCAAACATTTTGATGGTTTACGCAAGCATGTCAGGAAACACGCAAGAAATCGCGGAAGCAATCGCAGAAGGCGTTCGTTCCACGGGCGCTACGCTCGAAATAAAAGAAGTATTTGACGCAACAGCACAGGAGATGGAATCGTACGACGCGATTCTACTTGGGGCATATACGTGGGGAGATGGAGAGCTTCCGGATGAGTGCATGGATTTTTATGACGGCATGGATTCCATCAGTCTTGCCGGCAAAAAAGTTGCCGCTTTCGGTTCATGCGACTCCGCATATGAGCATGTCGGTGCCGCTGTAGACATTTTCTTGCAAAAAGCACGTGAATGCGATGCGGAAACACCTTTGGAGGGTTTGAAAATCGAGCTCGCCCCGACACCTAAGGAGGTCGAGGTTTGCAAAGCCTTTGGCGTATCCTTTGTTGAGCTCCTCGGCTAGCTCCAACGACCCTATCCTTTACAGCAGAAAGCGCATATGATAAAATTTTCCTCCCACATTTTTTGTTTGAGGAGGAAGAACCCTTGCAACTACATACGGATTCCATTTATTTGCGCCCTCTGCAAGAAAAAGACGTAGATGAGCTACTCGAACTGCGTGTACGAAATCATCCGTTTCTTCAGCCATTTGAGCCGATTCGCCCTGCTTCCTTCCATACCCGCGAAGGTCAGCAGGAGCAAATCGAGCAGTCTATTCGGGATTTTGCCAATGATCGCGGCTTTGCCTTCGGTGTTTTTTTGCAAGAAAACGAGCAAATGATCGGAAGGGTCGCTTTATCCAACGTAGTGCGAGGGGTATGGCAGAACGCTACATTGGGCTACTTCCTCGATCAATCGCACAATGGCAAAGGGTACACGACACAGGCTGTAAGGCTCGCCTTGCAATTCGCTTTTACTAAAGCCCAGTTGCACCGTGTTCAGGCTGGTGTGATGCCTCATAACGCAGGCTCAATCCGCGTGCTGGAAAAGAACGGGTTCCGCTATGAAGGAAAATCTTTACGGTACCTGAAAATCAACGGTGCCTGGGAAGACCATAACATGTATGCCATTACGGCTGAAGAGTGGACTTTGTAACGTCCACAGTCTCTTTGGCCTGTCTCAACCGCTCCAGGATGCGCCTCTTGCGGTACAGCATCATCCCCGCTTCGGCGACATCCTGAACGGTGGAGCGATTGAGGTAGGCACCAAAAAGGATACCTGCGATTGGAACCAGCTGAAACAGCTTCTTCCACCCGAAATTCTCCGTATAGGTCACCACGACCTCTCGCCATCCCTGCAGCTGGGCCATCACATCCTTTTGTGCCGCCGGATTGTCAAACTGCGAAAGCTCTTCGAGAATCGCCTTTTTTCCTACGATATCAGAAGAAGCAAACTGCAGACATTTCACGACAAACAAACGCTCCCGCTTCTCCTCAGGACGATAGCCGTAGCTGAGCGCCATCTCCTGCAAGACCTTCAACGAAGTACCCAGCAAAAGCGGTATATCCAGAGCAAGCGTGAAAATGCCGCCAATCCCCGTAGTTGCCCCCTGTACGGTAGCAAACGTAGAGCGTGACTCACTCAGCTCACGTGCTACATCATCCATCAATTTTACTGGAGCTTGTGCTGCCACATAAGCCACCTCACCTGAGGGCTGTCCTGCTCCTGCCATTCGCGAGCGAAACCTGCTGTACACCGCTTCATCTTGAACCAGATACGATCCGCCTGTCTCCAAAAAGACAGCCATCTCGTCAACGGCTGTTCCTAGCTTTTCCCGGACGAAATTCGGCGTGATTCGATCTAGAAGAACGAAAGGTAGGCGTCCAAGCTTTTCCCAAAACCAGAGATCCTTTTGCTCGCTCTCCCATTTCTCCACTTCTTTTAATCCCTGAAGTAATTGATCCTTTGTCTCTATCTCCATCTGTAGCCTCCTTGGGAAAAATCATCGTGTTCCTTATGTTACTCCTGCCGTTTCCACAAGCATTGATTTCGAAGGATCTGCTTTACGTATGCCTGCAGCTCTTCCGTCGAAGAAAATCGGGCAAACTCCTCTTTTTCTCTTACGATTCCCAGTTTAAAATGTTTCAGCTGTTCTCCTTCTACACGAAAACCAAACTTCTCTAGGACCGCTAGCTGTTCCTCGGTCATGAAGGTACCCTCCTATTGGAAAAACCCCCTGCTGGGCAGAGGGTTCCGTACAAGTTTATTTGACTTCGATCTTCAGAGTCATTTTCTGTTTCTTTTCTAATAGGTCGGTATCCTTCGTGTAGGATTTTCCGCCATATGTGACCTGGCACGTAAGATATTCCATAGTGTTGGTCACTTCGATCGAATAGACGCCGGGCTTACCATCCTGAAAATCGATAAGTTGCTTGACGTTTAATGAATCGACGCCTGTATCATCTGATCTGTCATCATCTCTTTTAGAGCGGGACGGTTTAATCGTAGTGAGTACTTTGTCATTATAAATGATCTTTACTTCATTACTGGATTGTATCGTCGCACCGCTACTCTCTTGTCTCGACCCGAGCGATGTTGCCCCGTCCTCCCAAACCAGATCAGGAACGTGGACGTAACGCCTGTCCGTCCTACTACTTGCGTTCAGAATGATTCGTTTCGTCCCTTTATTCACAACATGAGTCGACATGAGTACTAACTCTTCGAGATCGTTCAAATCGCTTTTCGAGTCCACTACAATATGGTCACCATCTTGATACTGTTGACCTTTTTTCGAAACCAATCTCAATGGAGTCGGGTAAGGGATTGCTCCAGAGTCCCCAATATCACAAGACGGTGCAGAAGAAATAGGACGAGAACTTTCTATGACTTGAATGTAACCGCACCAGGACTGATGGGGCTCACGTTTACTGTAATAATTGACCTTATAGCGTCCCGGATTAAAACTGGAAAGCTTGAGAGCTGTGTGATCCCCGTTTAGTTTGGATGCGTCAACTACTACATTATCCACTGCCCAAACGCCTGGTCCCTCATCATCATCTTCTTCGCTTCCAAACTCTACATGAGCAGCAGCAGTCGCAAGCCAAATGAGATGAACGGGATTTTGATACAGCCTTACGGTAGCACTCGTAGAATACAAATTTCGGCGTTCCACCATCAGGGACGATTTATCATTATTTTGCATCAATACGTCCATATTGGCAGTAGCCGTAGTAGGTTCACACACCGCAGGCGTACCAGGGACCTGGATTTGAATAGTAGAGCTTGTATCCATCTGTATTGCCTGTTCGTCTTTCCCTGTATTTGGCTCGTATGTCACACTAATCGTCAAGCCCGCCAACGTTTCTGGGATGACAACATCGAAATGCTGCGAGTCCGTCAGTGTCTGTCCAGTACCGTTCACCCACCATTTCCCCGGAAAAGGGGCATACAACGAAATGGTGTCCGGTGCTTTGGTAGCGCTAATTTTCTGATTGGGAGATAGCTTCTGTCCAGTTTCATTTGTCCCCATATATACTTCCGCTGGACCAACTTGAAGATTGACCATCCATGGTGTTAGTGCGCCGTCATCTGGTGTGAATACCACCTCGTATTTCCCGCCTTTAAGTGAACCCGAGGAAAACACGCTTCCCTTCACAGACCTCATTTCCGTATTGGTCGTTTTGTTTGACAAGCTCCACGTTCCAGCAATCTTACTGGAGAAAACCTTTGAACCAAACAAACCAAAAATAGCAACTGTATCCCCGGAAGGAATAGCATCGCCTGTCGCCTTTTCTCCTTCATAGATGTACGGATAATTCTGCTCTTCTACACGAAACCGTATATGCACCGTGCTTTTTTGCCCTTTCGCATCGGTCACGACAAAGGTCAGCGTATGTATGCCAGGAGATAGCTGCGCAGAAGGGATTGTAAATCGAGGGATCTGCCACTTCAAAGAAGCTTGCGCTGCTGTCTTTTCATTCTGGAAGGCCGTCAATTCCGTACCATCCAGGAATACTTCGCTCCTGCTTACATTTGTTCCACTTCCATAGGTCGTTTGCGTCACGTCAATATCTAGCGGGGTATCGGGGGGAAGGATAAACTCGTCATTTTTCACCCAATTCCATCCACCAGCCGACAAGCCAGCGACCTGAAAATCATTAAAAACGATCATGTCATGAATCGGCTTTTGCACAGGCGCAGGTGCCTGACTGGTCCGCTTCATCGTTGTAGTCGCCCCCATGGCTGGCGAAACCGTTGCACCTGACAGAAGGCTGCCAGTAGCCAGACACACTAAAAGCGCTGATACAACCCATTTTTTCAATTGATGTCCTCTCACTTTCTCTACTTCATATTCTACTGGTTACCATTCGACAAATTTAGCCTTTTCTCCTTTTTGTTTCTTGACAGGGAAAACTTCCCTCCATCTCCTTCGCTCAACTACCGCCGCCTAGATATAGGAAAATACTATAAACATGATAATTTATATAGATTTGACGAATACCTACCTAGCTGGTAAAACTAGGTCAAGGAGGGATTCTCGTGACGCAAACCAACCAATGGAACGCAACCCACTACGATGAAAAAATGAACTTCGTTTCTCATTATGGCAGAGGATTGATTGACTGGCTACAACCGGTTTCCGGAGAAAGCATTTTGGATATCGGGTGCGGGACTGGAGATCTGACTGCCCAGCTGGCCGAAAGTGGGGCGCATGTAGAGGGGACCGACTTTTCCCCTGCCATGATCGAAGCTGCTCGTACGAAGTACCCTGGTCTGTCGTTTCAGATCGCTGATGCTCATACATTTCGCTCGTCCAAACAGTACGATGCAGTCTTTTCCAATGCCGCCCTGCATTGGATGAAGCGTCCGGAATCTGTCGTGGAATCCGTTTGGCTGGCTCTGAAACCCGGCGGACGATTCGTGGCAGAGTTCGGTGGAAAAGACAACTGCAAGCAGGTTACCGATGCCCTGCATACCGCTCTTGGTGCGAGAGGGATTTCTTCCGACGATCGCTTTCCCTGGTACTTCCCTAGTATCGGTGAATATACGACACTCTTAGAACGTCAAGGGTTTCGGGTCGTTCTCTCCTCTCATTTTGACAGACCCACTCTCATGCCAGACGGCGACCGAGGATTGCGGCATTGGCTGGATTCGTTTTGCAGTCCTTTTTTCACGGGCCTGACCGCCGCAGAAATTGATGAGGTTTGCACCGAGATCAGCGAGCTTTTGCGTCCAGTGCTCTATCAGAATGGTCAGTGGTATGTCGACTACAAGCGCATCCGTGTAATTGCCCACAAGCCAAGTAATATGGAGGCACATGTATGAAAAAGGTCGCTTGCCTGCACGGTCATCATTCGAATATCGCGCTTGTGGATGATGCTTTTTCGCAATGGAAGGTAGAGCTTGCCCACTACGTCGATCCCGGATTGCTTTTGCAAGCGACCAAAAGTCAGCCGCCAACGCGCGCGGAAGCCGAAGCGAAGCTGGACAGTCAGCTCTCCTGGATGCAAGCGAGCACGCCGGACGCCATCGTCATCACATGCACGCAATACGCAGCCACGCTGACATCCGAGCACGAATCTGAACGAGACATCCCGATCTTTACCATCGATGGACCCTTTTTAGAAGAAGCTGCTAGACGTTCAGGCAAGCAAACCATCCTGTTCACCAATCCTGCCACTGTCAAACCCACCATGGACCGATTATGGCAGCAGGCTGCTATGCACAGATGCACTCCCCAGATCAGCATTCATTTGATTGATGGAGCGTTTTCCCTGATCATGGAGAATAAGCAGCAAGCTTACCAGGAGATCCTCTGGGAAACCATGCTAGCCCTATCCGAGGAGGATTCCATCCTGTCGGCAGCCCAGCTGTCCATGGCTCCCGCCGCACGCCAATTTCGTCAGGAGAAAGGTATCTTCATCTCAGATCCCCTACAGAGTTTGACGGATAAAATGGTTCAAACGCTGCCCTTATCCCCTGCTTCCTTTTAAAAAAAGAAGTTCGATAAAAAAACATCCTCGTGCTATGCATGCAGCAAACATGCAGCCCGAGGATGTTTTTGTGACTTCTATGCCATTATGGATCAGACATTGGTCACCAGTACCTCTGCCCCTTCTTCCAACCCGCTCTTGATCTCGATAAAATCCGAGCCCTCCACACCGATCTCTACTTCTTTTGGAGACGGCTGACCTGTTGCAGGATCCTTGATCATGACGGTGCCTTTGCCTTCTTCCATTACCTCAACAGCATTCAAAGGAAGCCGTTTTACCTGGTCCTTCTGCTCCACGTAAATATCGCAGTCACCCGTCATGCCATGCTTCATTTCACTGGTTTCACTCAATTCGACCTTCACGGCAAACCGTACCGATTTGTCTTCCTTGGTGCCTTCTTTCGGGATTTCGATTACCTTGCCTTTAAATGGACGATTGCCAAATGCCGTTACGTACACATCCACGCTCTGTCCCATCTTGATCGCCGGAATATCAATCTCATCCACCGCGGCAAGAAAGTAGACAGATGTCGCATCCATGATCACTACAGCAGGCTCTCCTGAGGTTGGGGTTTCCCCTTCCTTTACATTCAGCTTGGTAATGACTCCGGTAATCGGTGCCTCCACTTGCTTTTTCGCGATCTCGCGCTTCTTCTGTTCCATCGTCAGTAGCGATTCTTTGAGTGCGAGCTCTTTTTCCCGCAGCTCCAGCTCGGATGACGTCATATCCATTTTAAACAAAAGTTGTCCGACCTTGATCTCGTCGTCCTTCTCCACCTCGACCTTTCCAATCTTTCCATGAGTCCCTGCCAAAAGCTCCATTTCGTCAGGCAGCTCAAACGGCGTAGCCATCTGGCTCGCGTACAGTACACCCTTGGCATCGGTGAACTGGACTTCCCCCATGTCCCCGACATAAAGGGCACCCGGTTTTTTCACCAGCACTTCCACATTGTGCACGCCGCCGATTCCTTTTTCTTTTTGTCCTACCAGATCGATATCGGTTATCGTCCCGTCCACGTAATACAAAGAGGCGGTAACGAATACCTTTACCTTTTGACCAATCCGGAATTGCTCCGCTTCATATGCACTAAACTTCCCTGTTATTTTCAAATAGTCGGTGTTCGTCAGCTTGGCAACCACGGAATCCGGCGTGACCACATCGCCTTCCTTTACCAGCACTTCCTTGACCTTCCCCATCCTATCTGCCAGGATTCGATCTTTCTTTTGCTTGAGCTCATCCAGTTCCTTCTGGGCACGGAGTATGCTCAGCTCCTGTTTTTGGAGCTCCAGCTGTGCGTCCGTACTATCTACCGTAAACAGCACGTCCCCTTTTTTCACGGACTGCCCTTCGCTGACCAGCAGGCGCTCGACCTTGCCGCTGATCTCCGGTTTTACTTCTTCCCGTGCTTTTGCCTCAACGGTACCGGATGCAAAAATCGTCTTTTTGACTTCCCCTACGTCGACCATCGCAGTAGGAAAAGATGGCTGCTCCTGCGGCTGCTCTTCCGTTGCCACATCCTTTGCCTTCATGGCGGTGTATCCATAGTAGCCGCCTCCACCTAATACAACTACGACTGCCCCGATAATGATCCACTTCTTCTTGTTCATTCTCTCGTTCCTCACATTTCCTTATTCAGATCGGATCGCCTGCAGGGCACTCAAACGCGAAGCCCTAATCGCAGGGAAAATACCTGCCAATAAACCGATAACAAAAGAAAAACCGATGGCAAACAGGGCTAACCACCCCGGAATAACGGCGAGCTTCGCGGCGGCTTCTCCTTCGGCGCCCCTGCCGTAGCCCATGTTCAAATTGTCCATGAGTCCACCTGCTGAGCCGAAGTAGTTGACCACCTCGACGGCTCCCCATGCCAGTCCAAGCCCCGTCAATCCGCCGATCAGTCCGATGAAGCCAGACTCCATCAGAAACAGCCAGCGAATATTGAGAACAGTAGCTCCGATTACTTTCATAATTCCGATCTCTTTGGTACGCTCCAGAATGGACATAATCATCGTATTGACGATACCAATCGTCGCGACCAGAAGGGAAATAGCTGCGATACCACCCAATACGAGCTGAATGACAAAGAAAAACTTGTTGATCGTCTCCAGCTCCCGGGCAGGGGACCACACTTCATAGCCCTTTTCCTTTAGCGCTTTTACAACGCTCTCTACCTTCTCACGAGACTCGACCTTTACCGTCAGCTGATCAAACTCAAAGTGGTCCTGCTTGGCTTCTTCGCGAGTACGGCGTGTGGAGCCTTCCGCCATCTCGTCACCCCTGCCCCGGTTGACCCAATCGTTCAACTCCTTGACGACGCTGATCGGTACGTAGACGGCTGTGGAATAACGCTGGTTGTCAGACTTTTGCAATTGTCCAACCACCCTTACGCGCATCTCTTTCTTTTCGTACTTGGGCTCATCATCAACACGGTACTCCCGCGACAGGACAATCGTGGCTGCCTTATCCACGAGATTGAGCGCAGTCGGGGCCCCTCCCCCCATATCCGGCGGAGGCATCGCGGAAGGGCCATTTTTTCTCGCATCGACATTACTGCGGCGCGCCTCCCGTTTTTCCTTTTCCACATCGCGCATTTCTCGCGGCACATCGTAGGCGATGACGACCTCTTGCGGAGAACCCGATAAATAGGTACCCTTTTCTACATCGTTTTTGCGGTAGGCTGCTGACTCGTTGACATCGACCCCGATCAGCTCCACATAACCTTCCCGGCGACCCACCTTCAGCTTTGCCTGCTCCTGGAGGCGCTTTACCGGCATGACTGCCGCAATACCGGGAATTTTCTTCAATTCCTGAACCGCTTCGAAATTCAGCTTCTTTCGTTCATCATCCGGAATGACTCGATCCTCTTCCGGTATGTAATACATCGGCTCTACGTCCATCTCAGTCAAATTGCCGAAATTCTCCAAGCTTTTGACAGCATTCTCTTTCAACCCGAGACTCAAAGCAATCATCGCGACGATCGCCGCAGTTCCGATCATGACCCCGACCGAAGTGAGGGCAGTACGCAATTTCATGCGCCACAGATTTCGCCAAACAATGCGAAAAGAATCCATTACTTTCACAAACGTTCACCTCATACCCTCTTCTACGCTGGTCTTGTCCTTTTTTGTACGACACGTCCGTCCTGCAAATAGATGACCCTGTCGGATTGTTCAGCTACCTCTTGCTCATGGGTAACGATGATGAACGTCGTTTTGTTTTCCTTGTTCATTTGCCGCATGAGTGTCAGAATCTCCTGCTCGGTTTTGCTGTCCAAGTTCCCCGTAGGCTCGTCTGCCAGAATGATACTCGGCTGATTAACCAATGCCCGTGCAATACTGACACGCTGCTGCTGTCCACCGCTCAATTCATTGGGCTTGTGGTCCAGTCTTCCGGTCAAGCCCACATGCTCGAGGATCTCTTTCGCTCGCGCTCGTCGCTTGCGGACACTTTCCCCTGCAAAAATCAACGGAAGCTCGACGTTTTCCAGCGCCGTCAAATTGGGAAGCAAATTGTAGGATTGAAAAATAAAGCCCATGCTCTTACGCCGGAACAAGCACAGCTCATTCTCACTGTAGCGCGATATTTCCTCCCCACTTACCATTACACTGCCCTCATCCGGTTTGGTTAACCCTGCCAGCAAATTCAGTAATGTCGATTTGCCAGATCCCGAGGAACCGCACAGGGCAACGAACTCCCCTTTACTAATGTGCAGATTGATATCGAACAGTACGGGAACTTTTATCTTTCCTGTCCCGTAGCTGTGATTCACTCCTGTCACTGTCAGCTCTCCTGCTGCATTTTTCATCTCTGCTACGCCCCTCATCACTTGCTCAAAATGGAAAATTTGGGTACACATTTATAGACGTGAGAGCGGTAAAAACGTAACAGGCAACTGCCAATATTTTTCAAGTTCACATGGATGCAACATGTTCTTCAAAATAATGTAACAAACCCATAACCTTTTTCGTACTTATCACTGATACACTAAGGATGTGAAGAAAACACGAGAGGGCAGATAAAGATGACCATCTATCGATTTATGTTTGAAACCGCCACACGCAAATGGGTTGAGATCATCAAGGCACCGAGCATGTTTGAAGCAGCGAAGCAAGCGAAACAGCTGGCATCTGCACGCGCGAAATCCATGTCTACGTCCATCAGCTTCTCTTTTCATCACGCTGCTTCCATAAAATAAAAGATACCCATTCGAAGACGACCGCTTATCCGCAAAACCGGAGAGCGGTTTTTTTGCATTTACGGGAATATTATTGACACCGCCGTATTTTTCCTTTTCAATAGAGATATAACAAAACAGTCCAGTACAGTACGTAAATCCGTCACCGAACGGGAATCGTACATTCCTACTCAACTACAAAGGGAGATAAGAAAAATGACCATGCGTAAAGCACTCACAATCGCCGGTTCCGATACGAGCGGCGGAGCTGGCCAACAGGCTGACCTCAAAACCTTTCAGGAGCTTGGCGTATTCGGAATGACCGCTCTCACCGTTATCGTTGCACAAGACCCTCACAATGGCTGGCATCATGATGTGTTCCCGATTGATGTAGCCGTGCTCGAAAAACAGCTGGAAACCGTACTCGCAGGGATCGGCGTAGACGCGACGAAAACCGGCATGCTGGGAACGACTGAGCTGGTTGAGCT
The DNA here is from genome assembly GCF_046622605.1 of Brevibacillus centrosporus. Lineage (NCBI taxonomy): Bacteria > Bacillati > Bacillota > Bacilli > Caryophanales > Paenibacillaceae > Brevibacillus > Brevibacillus centrosporus. Next base: position 3,933,942 of record NZ_CP176856.1, read on the forward strand.
GGCTGCCCGCAAAATCGAGCAATTCCAACTGAAAAACGTCGTAGTCGATCCAGTCATGATTTGCAAAGGTGCTGACGAAGCCCTCCATCCAGAGATCGCGATCAGCCTGCGCGAAGTTTTGCTGCCTCGCGCAACCGTAGCGACGCCAAACCTTTTTGAAGCCGGAATCCTGAGCGGACTGGGCGCACTGAAAAGCGTAGAAGATATGAAAGAAGCCGCGAAACGCATTCACGACTTCGGAACTTCCTATGTAGTGGTAAAAGGCGGCAGCAAGCTGCAACATGGAAATGCTGTTGACGTTTACTATGATGGACAATCCGTTGAGGTGCTGGAATCGGAGCGCTTCGACACTACCTTCACTCACGGTGCAGGCTGCACGTATTCCGCTGCAATCTGTGCGGAGCTGGCGAAAGGAAATTCCGTTCGCGAAGCCGTGAATGTTGCCAAGGACTTTATCACAGAAGCCATCCGACATTCGTTTGCACTCAATCAATACGTGGGACCCACAAACCACGGGGCTTATCGCAGTTCCAAGCAGGCGTAAGCCGTCATCCCTTTTCCATTTCATAAAAAAACTCCTGATTCGCCAGGCAAAATGCCGGTGGTTCAGGAGTTTTCTTTTTCTGATCACGCTTGCTCTTTTACTGCTTGATCCGTTTTCAACGGTACGTTCACCGTTTTCTTTTTCATGGAGCTAAGGGTAAAGACGATGATCGCTCCCCAGATCAGGGAGAACGATATGAAATGCGTAGTCGTGAACGCTTCCCCAAACAAGAAAACAGCGCTCAACAGCTGGATGGTCGGCGACAAATATTGAATAAAGCCCAACGTCGACAATGGCAGGCGCTTGGTCGCTTGCGCAAACCAGTACAACGGCATGGCAGTCCCTACTCCTGCAAGTAGAAGCAAAACAAATTTCCACCACTCCAGTGCAAACGCGGTACCTGTGCCGTTCATTTCAATGATAAACAGGTAGATAAGCGAAAGCGGCGTTACAAAAACGGTTTCCCATGCCAGACCGAACATCGCCTCGAGATTGACCAGCTTTTTCGCCAATCCATAAAAGGCAAAGGTCAAAGCGAGCGATAGAGCCACCCACGGCACCTGACCATACTCGACCGTGATGAAAATAACCCCAAGTGCAGCCATTCCCAGTGCCACCCACTGTCCGATGCCGAGCTTTTCTTTCAAAAAGATGACACCCAGCAATACGCTGATCAAAGGGTTCATGTAATAGCCGAGACTCGCTTCCATCACGTGATCATTGGTAACAGCCCAAATGTACAGCAGCCAGTTGGCACTGATTAGCATGGAGCACAGGAACAGCGCTCCCTTTAGCTTCGCTCCGGGCGCCGCCGCCCATAACGGCTTCCAACGCTTCGTAATGACAATAATGAAAAGAACAAAAATGAGTGACCATACTATTCGGTGGGCCAAAATTTCCAATGACCCCATGCTTTGAAATAGCTTCCAGTAAAACGGAAGCATTCCCCAAGCCAAGTACGCCACAATCCCGTACAAGACCCCTTGTTTCATCTCTGTGCCTCCACGTATGCCAGACTTATGGTAGTAGTGTAACGGAATTACTGGTAGATCGCTATGTATTAACAGCGAGCATACGTACCGAAGTTCACCTTTTAGTCCACTGCTGTGGTAACAAAGCAGCAGAGCATTTTGCTACCATAGTAACCAGATAAAGCGAGTCGCAATTTTTCATTGTACCAATAAATCACCTGTAGTACAATAGGTTTTATTCATAAAAGTTCACTATTTCAGAAGGGAATTTCACCTATGACATACTGGAAATCGGTGCTATTGGTTTTACTGGGTGCTTGCAGCTACGGAGTTCTGTCCTTATTTATGAAGCTATCCTTTCAGGCCGGATTCACCCCTTATGAGATGAGCAGTAGTCAATTGATCTTAGGCGGACTGATCATGTCCATCATGGCTCTGTTCTTTTCCAAGCAGCGCTTCCAATGGAAATATGTGCTGAAGCTCATTCCTGTCAGCTTGATGATGGCATCGTCCAGCTTCTTTTACCATCAAGCCGTCAGTCAAATGTCTGCATCACTCGCTATCGTTTTTTTCTTTCAGTTCACCTGGATCGGGGTCCTTTTGGAATCTGTCGCGCAGCGCAAGTGGCCATCTCCTGCTAAATGGGTATCGATCGTGATGCTCGGGATCGGAACCGTCTTTGCGAGTGGCCTCGGAGAGTCAGGATGGCAGACCATCAGCTTGACGGGACTCGCATGCGGACTTCTGTCAGGAGCGACCTTTGCCTTTGTCATCTTTTTTAGCGGCCGGATTCTGGCGGACATGAATCCGTACCTGCGAAGTGCCATTTCAATTAGCTTGGCGTCGGTCATGATTTCGATCGTCTATCCTCCCGCTTTTCTGATAAATGGACGCTTACTGGAAGGCTTGCTGCCATTCGGACTGCTCGTCGCTCTCTTCGGTTCCGTCATTCCGATCTTCTGTTTGTCGGTGGGCGTGCCTCGCATTGGCAACGGACTTGCGACCATTCTCAGTGCAGCGGAACTGCCAGCGGTCGTTCTCCTGTCCAGCTTCGTCCTGCGTGAGTCGGTGTCGCTGTCGCAATGGGGCGGGGTCCTGATGATCCTCGCAGCGATCGGCATGCCCCAGATCAAATGGAAGCAGATTCTGATGCCTGCACAGACTGTTCAAAAGAAAAGCGCGTAATACTCACTGCAAAAAGGCGTGTGGAACCCATTGGTTCCTACACGCCTTTTCTTTTGTGAAGCTATGCGGCTTCTGCTCAAAAGCGCCAAGGGGCAATTTTGCGCTCCAGCACTTTCAGCAGCTGATTCAAAACGACCGAAATCACCATAAGTACGGCTACATACCCTAGATACTCCCCTGTCTTAAACAGCTCGGATGCATGCCTGATTGCATAGCCAATCCCTTGGGTGGAAGCGAGCATCTCAGCTACTACGACCGCAATCATAGCGCGTCCAATCGCCAATCGGATCCCGGTTACGATGTAGGACATCGAGGACGGGAAAATGACCTCTTTAAACAGTTGCAGCTCCGTGGCACCATAGGAACGCGCTGCCTTGATCAGGGAAGTATCTGTCGTCTTCACTCCTGCTGTTGTATTAATGAGGATCGGAAAGATCGACATCGTAAAGACCATCATGATTTTGGACAACAGGCCCAGCCCAAACCACAGAATGAAGAGCGGCGTCAGTGCGATCACAGGTGTCGTGTACAAAGCGATGATAATCGGATCAAACGCATAGTCAAGCTTTCTCCAGTATCCGAGAGCGAGACCGATGGGAATGCCGATAAGTGCCAGAGCAAATCCGATGGCGAGCTCGATGAAGCTGGTCAATAAATGCTCGAAGACAGCGCCGTTTGCCATGAACTTCCAGATGCTTGCGATAATATTACTCGGCCAGTTGAAGATAAACGTATCGATCATCCCGATTTGGCCAAAAATTTCCCAGATCCCCAAAATGATGACTACAGTAATGACAGGGTACGTTACGGCTGGAGAGATCATGCTTTTTCTCTTCTTTTTCGCAGGGATGGATGTACTGCCTGTCGTCACCGCTTTGCTGAGCTCGGACATCAAGCTTCCCCCCTTTGATACTGTCTTTTGACTTCGCCTTTTAAATGGTTCCAGACTTGCGATTTGTAGTCTTGGTATTCAGGCAATAGCTTTGTCTCCAAGGTACGCGGGTAAGGAATGTCAATCGTCAGCTCCTCCACGATTCTGCCGGGACGAACTGACATGAGGAAAATCCGGTTTGAGAGAAACACAGCCTCGTCAATCGAGTGCGTAATGAAGATAACCGTCTTCTTTTCGTGAAGCATCAGCTTCAGGACTTCCTCCTGCATGATTTCCCTCGTCTGTTCATCAATGGCGGAAAACGGTTCGTCCATGAGCAGAATCTTCGGCTCCACTGCAAAGGCACGAGCAATTCCCACACGCTGCTTCATCCCGCCGGATAGCTGATGCGGATACTTGGACTCGAAGCCATCCAATCCCACCATGCGAATGTAATGCATGACTTTCTCCTGGATTTCACTTTTGCTTTTTCTCTCTAGCCGCAATCCAAAAGCAATGTTGTCGAATACCGTATGCCAGGGCATCAGGGCGAAATCCTGGAATACCATCGCGCGATCTCCGCCAGGACCGTTGACTTCCACACCATCGATGTAGATTTTTCCGGCACTGGGCCGATTTAAACCATCGAGTGTATGCAAAAGCGTGCTCTTTCCGCATCCACTCGGCCCAATGATAGAGATGAATTCTCCGGGATAGACCTGTGCCGACACGTTATTTAAAGCGTGAACCTGATTGGGCTCGCCCTCGTTGTAAATGACATTGAGCTGATGAAAATCCAATACGGGAACTGCCTGCGCCATCTTCCTCCAACTCCTCTCGCTGTCAATTCGGATAAAAGCTTTCGTCGATTACTTTGTCGATCGTAAGGCTATCATCGATGATCCCGATGTCCTTCGCGATTTTGAGTGAGAACTCAATGCCTTCTTTATTGAATTTCGCATCATCTGGAATGGTGGGCAGTACGAATTCCAAGCCTTTGCGTGTAACCTCTTCGCTAAAGCCCAGTTCCTTCACACCAATTTTCACGACCTCATCCAGATTCTTAGGGTCTTTCACAAATTGAATCGATTCTACCATCGCAGCCATAAACGCTTTCAGGATTTCCGGTTTTTCACGGATCATTTTGCCGCTTGCTGTAATGACGTCATGGTTAAGCCCCTTTAACTCGTCCTTGATTACCGCGATTTCCTTCATACCTGCTTTCTCTGCTTCCACATCAGAGGGTGTAGCGATGAGCGTGACGGCTACCTGCCCCGTTTTCAAAGCTGCCAAGCGAGCAGGCGATGCTCCAGCCGAAATGATGGTCACGTCTTTATCCGGCTGCAGGCCATGATTTTGCAGCCACCATCTCATCTGCATGTCTGTTCCGTTATTGGGTTGGAGTACGGCTGCTGCTTTTCCCTTGAGATCTTCTACCTTTTGGATGTCAGGGGAGACAAAAACTTTGAAGAGCGATTCAGAAACAGAAGCCCCGATAATCTTCATGTCGGCTCCTTGTGCTACACCGGAGATCACATTTTCCGGCAGGCCAAACGTCAGGTCGAAGTTGCCCGATTGCAAACCGCGGAGCGCGACTACGCCACCTTCCACGCCTTGAATCTGAACGTCCAAATTGTATTTCTCAAAGATTCCTTTCTCTTTTCCAACAAAAACAGTTGTAATATCTTGTGTGGTGAGGGCCGCACTGCCGATATTCAGCTTCGTCATTTCAGCCAGCTTTTGCTTGGGTGCATCTGCCTGTGCTGTGTTTTGCGCATTGGGTTGGGTTGGCGTAGCATTGGACGCTGCTGGCTGCGCAGACGATCCGGTAGAACTGGATTGGGCACAGCCACTCATGAGCAAAGCTGTGGACATGAGCAAACCGATCACACTTTTCCATGCTGTTCTCATCCTGAATAACCCCCTTCTTACCTTGCGAACTAAGAATGAATGAAAAATCGCTGTTGACCATATACGGGCTAGTCTTTTTGGTTCGATATTTTCGCAATGCGCACATCAATGACCGCGGATCGTCCGCTTTTCACGGCCTCCATGCCGGATTGCAGCGCTTCTTTTAAGTCTTGTGGGTCCACTACTGTTCTGGCGTACGCACCTCCAGCCGCTTCCGCCATCTTCGCGAGATCCGCCGGTTGATCAAAATTGACCCAGTAACGATCGTCACGCTTGGCTGCCCCATCCGGGTAGAGCTTCAGCAGATTTTGCTTGGTCGCGTTCCAGCCCTGATTGTTGTAGATCACGGTCAGAAACGGCACCTGGTATCTTCGCGACATCCAATACAGGGAGCCTGGTACTCCAAAGAGGTAGCAGCCGTCCCCGGTAAGACTTACTACCGTTTTGTCCGGTTGGGCCAGTTTGGCTCCGAAGGCTGCTCCTCCTGCCCACCCCAAGGAGCTTCCGCCATTCACAAAATGCGTCATAGGTTTAGTTCGAGGCAGATGCTGAGTCACAGCGAGTGCATTGGTGATCGTCTCATCCATGACGATCGTGTCTTCGTCAATGACTTCCCGCAGACATGCAGTCAGCCATTCCGCCGTGATAACGCCATCTTCTGGCTGCTTTTCCCGTAGCTTCCACTGCTCCCGCTGATCCGCATGCGCTCTCGCCAGCCGTTCGTATCTTTCCGAGATCACCTCTTCATCCAAGGGAACCGAGTGAATCGCGTCGATCAACTGGTCGAGTGCTTCACAAGAATCCGCCTGGTAGAAGCAGGTAGATGGCATATACCACAAAGGCAAATCTTGCTTGAGCGGATCGATATCGATGTAGTAGATTTGACAATCCTCCTTGGGCTTGAAAAGAGTCTGCACCCACGGAGCATCGGAATCGATGACGAGGATGACATCCGCCTTCTCCACCCATTCCCGCCCCTGAAAGCCTTGGTGCATCGGGTGATCCCACGGAAAATTCATATGACTGGCGTTTTGCTCAATAACGGGAATGGCCAGCGTGTCACACAAAGCGACCAGCTGCTGCACGGCCTTTGCATTTCGCCCCAAGTAAGAGGTAATGACCAAAGGATGTCTCGCGTTTCCCAGCGCAGCCATCATTTTCTCTACAGCTGAGCTGGGCAGTGGTGTCTTCTCGATTGGGGCCCATTTTTCCGGGGAATCGATACAAGGCGTGACCTCTTCCTCCAAAACCTCTCGTGCACCTGTTAGGTAGATTGGTCCTTGAGGGTCGGAGTGGGCTAATTGCATGGCCCGATACACGAGTCTCTTCACATTTTTGCCGGTGCGAATGTCGTACTCCCACTTCACGTAAGGACGCACAATCCCGCGCTGGTCATACACATTTTGCAGATGGTTGATATGTGTGTTTCTCGTTCCTCGCAGTTCCCCTTCCATGGTATAAGGAGTCTCTCCTGAAAAAATGAAGACAGGGACGCGTGATCTCGCCGCATTGTGAACGGTCCCGCCCAGGTTTTGCGTGCCGACGTCTGTGTGGACAAACACACCCTGTGCTTTTCCGCTCAATAGCGCGTATCCGTGGGCAGCACTCATCGCTACGCTTTCATGCGGACATATGATGACTTCTGGCAGTGCGCGGCCTGCTGTTTTTGCCTTTGCCAAGCCTTCGATGATTGCGGGATGATCGCTGCCCAGATTGGAGAACAGATACGATACGCCCCACTCCTGCAGAGCGTCAAGCAAGGCAGCCGCCGTGTTGTACGGGATCTGATTATCTTCCACTTGCCAACTCCTCCTCTTCTCTCAAGTTGTCCGATGGAGATTGATGGCGTGGTATTCGATGTATTCCGCAAGTCCCACTTCCCCATTCTCCCTCCCGATCCCGCTCTGCTTCACTCCACCAAACGGCATATGACGGTATCCAAGTGGTGTTTGACCATGACCATTGACAAAGGTCATTCCAGCTTCAAGGTCACGCGCGAGACGCATTGCCCTGTCCGGATCAGCGGACCAGACAGATGATCCCAAGCCGTACTCCGTTTGATTCGCCATCTCCACTACTTCTTCTTCCGTTCGATACGAGATCAGGGGAATCACGGGGCCAAACTGCTCACAAGTCACGATTTCCTGCCCTGGCTCCACATCCCTGACGACCGCTGGCTGCAGGTAGTAGCCGTTCTCCCAGTTGTCTGGCTCCAGCTTTGTTCCCAGATGAGAGACCGTCGCCTGGCTATTTTTCAATCGCGCCGTCAAATCCTGCACGTACTGGTATTGCTGCTTATTGTTGAGCGGCCCAAAGGTAGCTTGTTCATTCAGCCCGTGTCCGATTTTGAACGAGTCCACATATTCACAAAGCTTCGCATGAAAGGAATCGTACAAATGCTGGGGTACGTAGATTCGCTTGATTGCAAAACAGACCTGTCCGGACCGCCGAAATACCCCTGCTGCTATTTTCGGGACGACCTCATCCAAGTTTGCATCGTCGAGAACGATCGCAGGGTCGTTTCCTCCCAATTCGAAGTGAACGCTTTTCAGAGCATCCGCCGCATCCCTCATCACATGCGCTGCGGTTCTTCCGCCACCGGTGAACGAAACTTTCCGTACGAGCGGATGTGTCGTCAAAGCCTTGCCTACATCGGCATCACCATGAATGACGGAGATCACGCCCGGTGGAAAAAGCGCTGCCATCTTTTTCAATACCGTAGATGCTCCCATAGGGGCAAAAGGAGAAGGCTTGATGACAATCGTGTTGCCGGCAATCAGTGCCGGAGCAACTTTTTGCATCGTCAGGACAAGCGGAGCATTCCAGGGGACGATGCCCGCGATGACCCCGATCGGTCTTTTCTCCACACTCACCCAGCTCTGTGCATCTTCCACCCGTGTCTCTTGGAAAAAGGTCTGGGCCAGCTCAACTGTATTTTTGATCGCAGAGATCGCCAGATGCGTGATCTCCAGCTTCGTTGTCGAAAGAAGCATCCCATTTTCTCTCGATACCATAACAGCCAAATCGGAGGCTTCTTTTTCTAAGAGGGAGGCTGCCTGCTTCAAAAGAGCCATCCGCTCGTGCAACGGAGTCTTGCGCCACGAGAGGAATGCCTGATGGGCTGCTTCTACTGCCATTCCCACATGCTGGGTCGAGCCTTTTGCTACCAGCCCTACCACATCTGACAGGCGGCCCGGATCTCGCACTTCCATATAATTTTCAGTCGGAACCTCTTCATTATTGATCAGCAAATGTATGCGGCCCACACTCATCCTTTTCTCGCCCTCGCTTTCTACGAAACTAGACTTGGGTTTTCGGAAGCTCGCCGATTCCTTCTTCTCGTGCACTGGCGATCATGGCCGAAGCCAGGAGCCATTTCTTCGCTCTTTCCGGATCCGCGGCCAGCTCTGCCATCTCCTTTTGCAGCTGCAGGCGATGAGCTGGATCCTTTTCTTTTACGACGTTTGTATTTTTTTCGCTAATTTTCCGAACGTATTCCAAAGCCACCCGACGGCGCACTTCGTTGTAGGTATCGAATTCCGGTCCAGACTCTGCCCCTTCGCTGATACGCAGCAGACGGATGCTCAGATCAATCGCGTCGTGGATACCGCTGTTCAGGCCCAAGCCTCCCATCGGGCTATTGATGTGCGCCGCATCTCCCAATAGAATCACGCGCCCGTCATAAAAGGAATCCGCCACGCGCTGATGGATTTTGTAAATGGTATTTTCTACGATCGGAAAGGTATCTGTCGTATGAAGCGCCTTTTGCAACGTTTTTTGGATGTTCTCGGGATTGAGCGCTACCTCATCGCTTGTCTCAGGTGAGATCGGGTACAGGAAACGCCATGCTTCCGGAACACGCAGAATGAACAGGAACTCTTCCGGGTCCGAAATGTAATTCACAAAAGCGAGATCAGGAATATACCGATCAAAAGGTACGGGGGTTCCTACCAGCAGCCATCTTTCTTCCAGCGTATAGCCATCGAATCCCACTCCCAGCTTTTTGCGGACAGTGCTTCTTCCTCCATCTGCCCCCAAGAGGTACGGTGTGCGAATTTGATAGCTTCCCGAAGGTGTCTGTACCGTAACATTGACACCGCTTTCATCTTGTTCAAAATCAACTACTTCAGAATCGAACAGCAGCTTGGCGTGTGGGCGCGTGCTGAGGCGCTGCGCCAAAATCTCAACATAGGTGGCCTGCGAGCATTGCAGACGGAACGGATATTTCGTTTCATCCTTTAAAAGGCTAAAGTCGAATTCCGCATACAATCCCGTTTTGCGATCCCGGTATTGGACTTTATCCGCCGGCAGCCCTCTCTTCATGAGCTCGTCAGCTACACCAAAAGGCTCTAGCAGCTCCATCGTCCCCGCATGAAAGGTAGAAGCACGCCATTCCCGACTCGGTGTTGAGCCCTTCTCCAAAACAACAACCGGTATTCCTTTCAGTGACAGGATGTCTGCGACCGTCATTCCTACGGGGCCAGCTCCAGCGATAACAATAGGATCCTTGAACATGGTGTCTCCACTCCTTTGCTTGAATCAGGATTATTCCTCAATCGGTACGAAAACCTCGGTAATGATTTGCGAGCCACCGTTTTCCCGGTATTCTTCCTTCCGCTCGAAATCGAACGCTTCCATAATCGGCAAATCATTCGTAGAAAAGAGCAGAGCGTCTTCTGTTTCCGACAGATTCACGTGCTCATGCCAGACCCACGGCGGAATGACGAAGAAATCTCCCTCTGACCATTCAAACTTCACTCCGTTCATCACGGTGTAGCCGCTGCCTTTAAATACGTGATACACATTGCTGTGCACATGGCGATGCGCTTTTCCAAAGAATTTCGGGGGAAGCTTTTGCATGCGCGCGCCAATCCGATTATTCGCATCTTTGCCTGTCGAAGGATTGATGTACTCGATCGCATAGCCGTCAAAGGGATCCGGCTCAAATTCACTGAGTCCATCCAGGCCTTTTTGGGTCAGCTCCCACTTGTACCGGCCCAATGGCGCGATACTCGGACTCCGATCCGAAATGGGACGAACCATGCCGCCCTGATAACGTTTTGAGCTGTAATCATCCGGGACGAGCAGCTCTTGTTGCTTTTCGGGGTAAAACTCGGTAAAGCACACATTCATGAACAAAGTAAAGGGAACATCGAGGCAATCCATCCACATGATGGTCTCTTCGCCTTGATTGGTATGATCGTGCCACGTCCACGTAGGGGTAATCAGATAGTCGCCCGGTTCAAAGGGGATTTTTTCTCCGTTTACACGTCCTGATCCACCCTCGCCTTTCATAATGAAGCGCAGGGCTGTCGTCGTATGCCGATGGGCCGGAGCAATCTCTCCCGGTTTGACTGCTTGCACAGCCGCGTATAGCGTATGGGTAGCTCCCCCCCAGCCATAAGGGATCAAATCCTTCATGCCTGGATTGATCAGAAAAACAGCTCTCCTGTCTGCGCCGTCCCCTACCTGGAGCAAATCTTCCGCTTCCTCCAGATGCTTTTCAATCAGCTCCCGTTTCCATAAGTAAGGGATGGGTCTTGCTTTCGGTTCAATGGTATTCAGATCATGGATCGATGCCCACAGTGGCCCCAGATTGTTACGGTCCAGCTTTTCGTGAAACGAATGCAAATCAACGGACTGTTTCATATCGCCAAAACTCCTCCCTACTTGTATTCAACAGAGACACTGAATTCGCCGATTCTGTCGATCTGGATACGGATCGTGTCGCCTCCCTCGATTGGGCCGACTCCCTCAGGCGTCCCGGTTGTCAAAATGTCTCCGGGTTCGAGTGTCATCGCAGCAGAGGCTACCTCAAAGAATTTATAGCAGTTGTAGATCAAATCTTTTGTGTTGGCGGATTGACGCACGTCTTGATTCACCCACAATTGAAAGCCCAATTCGTTCGGATTGTTTACTTCATCAGCCGTCACAATCCAAGGACCAATGGGGGTAAACGTATCAAATGACTTGCGCCACGGGCGATCTTCCTTTCCCCGTACCGTGATATCCATCAAGGCAAAGTAACCAAATATGTAACGATGCGCCTCCGATGCCAGGACATCTTTGGCCTGCTTTCCGACTACGAAAGCCAGCTCCGCTTCATGATCCGTTCTTCTCTCGCGAAACGGCAGCTTCACAGTATCGCCAGGCCCGATAATAGAGGAAGGCGCTTTCAAGAAAAAACCGAGCTTTTCAATGGTGTATTCGGCGTTGCTGAATTGCTCATTCATCTCATCCTGATGCAAGTAGTAATTGACCGGCGCCGCCACAATCTTGGTTGGCTGCGGGACAGGCGGCTGCAGACGAACGTCCTCTAGGGCGTAGGACGGAACCTGAGAAAGGGCATCTTCTATTTGCGGCTTCAGATCCTCAAATCGCTCCATGAGGCGAATGAGGGAAGCTTGCGGGTTGGCTTGGTCCCAGGAGATCACCGATGAGAGATCATAAATGCGATTTCCCTCGACGACTCCGGGAAGAAAATGATTAAATAGCGCAATTTTCACTTTACTTACACCCTCTCTACTCGTATAGTGAGTTTATCAACTCGTTTTCTGAATTAAAGGTAACAAAAACCAAAAAAGTAGTCAATGTTTTTTGAAAATTAAATCTAAAGCTCTCGTTTTGTAAAATCTTGTTCGTTTTTCTTGGTCATGCTGTGTATACTTGATATGAAAAAAGATACATTTGGTCATTTTGGAGGTCCTTATGCGTGATGTAAATATGAACCCGATCCGCTCGATAAACAGAGCCGTCGATATTCTGCAAGCGTTTACAATCGATAGACCCAGCCTCACCATCGAAGAGATCACTCATCTGACGAAAATCCCTCACTCTACTGTCTATCGCATCTTGTGCACCCTAGAAACGCGCGGACTTGTGAAGTTTGATGAAAAAAGCCTGCAATACAAGCCCGGGCTGCGTCTTTTGGAGTTCGGCTTCCTGCTCTCATCTGTCCTCGATGTCAGCAAGGAAGCAGAAGATATCTTGGCAGACCTGCAGCTCAAAACGGGTCAAACGGTTCTCATGGCGGCGAAAGATGCGGACGAAATCCTCTATATCTTCAAAAAAGAGAAGCAAGAGGGATTGAAATTCTCATCCTTTGTCGGCCAGCGACGGCCCTATATTTACGGTGTCCTCGGTCCTGCTCTCCTCGCCTTTTTGCCTGACAAGGAAATCGAGCGGATTCTGCGATTACCTGTCACTGAGCATGCGACGCATACGCTGAGAGATCCGTCAGTCGTACGCGAACGGCTGAAGCAGATCCGATCCGATCGATACTATATTGAGACAAATGAAACCAACCTCGGTGTGACTGGAATCGGCTCTCCGGTCATTGGACTTAATAACGAGGCGATTGCCGCCATTGGAATCATCGGTCCCGCGGTGGAAATCGACGACCAACTAGACGGCTTCAAGCATTTGATCGTGGAGGCTTCCGAACGCATTTCGCTGAAGCTCGGGCACAGAGTCGTCATGTAGGATAGAGATAGAAAAAAGAGCAGGAAGCCACTGGCCCCTGCTCTTTCCCATCTCTAAGATTTCTTCCACAACAAGTACATAAAGTACGGTGCCCCGATCAAGGCTACCATGATTCCCGCTGGTATTCCTTCCGGGTCAGCGAGATTGCGTCCAATCGTGTCTGCCAGCAGCAGCAGCGCTCCGCCGAGAACAATGGCTACCGGCACATTCAGCTGATGCCGGGGACCTACGAGTGCTTTTGCCAAATGTGGTGCCAAGAGACCGATAAACGCGATCCCTCCTGTTACCGAAACAGCAGAGGCAGCCAAAGCGACAGCTGTCAGCAGCAGGATCAAGCGTTCCTTTTCTACTGCGAGCCCTACGCCAATCGCAACAGGCTCATTTAACGATAACAGGTTCAAGCGGTTGGCCTTGTATAGCGTAAAGGGTATCAGAATAACCAGCCAAGGCAAAATAGCCCAAATGAACGGCCAATCGGCTCCCCATATATTCCCTGCCAGCCATTTGGAGATAAAGTCTACTTTTTCCCTCTCTGCTGACGATATGAGGACAATCATGGCTCCGGATAACGCCATGGAAAAGCCTACCCCAATCAGTACGACTCTCACCGGCTGCAACCCTGTAAGCTTGCTAAACGAAAAGAAATAGACGCACAATGCCGTAAGGATCGCCCCTGCAAACGCAATGACCGGCAGCAGGTAGGCAAACGCCCCCGCGTCAATAGGAGCAAACAAAAAGAACAACGAAATCGCGACACCCGCACCGGAATTGATCCCGATTACCCCCGGTTCTGCCAGGTCGTTTCGAGTAACGCCCTGGAGAATAGCACCCGATAAGGCCAAAGCCATTCCTGCCAGCCACGTAATAATCAACCTCGGCAGTCGAACTTCAAACAGCACAAACTCTTCTTTAAATGTACCCTCCCCCAGCATAGTGGGCAGCAAACGGTCATAGGACAGCGAAGAATAGCCCATTCCCATGCCGATCACGATAATGACTGCTGTCATTGCCAAAAGCACGAACAAGAGAATTCGTTGTTTTCTAACAAGAGCTGGATGAATCATAGAAACGATTTCCCCCTTTTCCGGACGATGAAAAGGAAGAAGGGTAATCCCAGCACCGCAACCAATGCGACTACGGGAGTCTCGTAAGGCGCATTGACGGTTCTCCCGAGTGTATCTGCCAGCAGCATAAAAGCAGCTCCGATCACAGCAGACATCGGAATGATGTAGCGGTAATCCGTGCCAACCAGCGGACGCACTAGATGGGGAATCATCAGACCAATGAACGCCATATTTCCTACAAGCGCTACCGAAGCTCCTGCGAGCAGGATCATCACAATGAAGAGAATGGTTTTGATCAGCATCGTTTTTTGTCCTAGCCCCACTGCAACCTCTTCACTCAAGCTGAGAATCGTCAGCTGTCTGGACAAAATGACGGCCAGAATGATTCCGATCGTGATAAAGGGAATGATGATCTGCAGCTGACTCCACGATGTTCCAACGACGCCCCCTGCTGTCCACATGGAGACATCCTTGGAAACTTTGAAGTGAAGCGCTACCCCTTCTGCTACCGCGTATAAAAAGGCTGAAACCGCTGATCCCGCCAGCACCATACGCAGCGGCGAAAATCCACCTTTTTTCAGCGAACCCATGCCAAAAACGAGCAGGGCGCCTATTGCCGCGCCGATGAAGCATGCCACCATGATGCCTAAATAGTTCGCTGTAGGAATCAAGGCAATCGTGATGGCCAGAGCAGCGTTCGCTCCTGCTGTCAGCCCGAGCAATCCCGGATCGGCCAGAGGGTTTCTCGTCATCCCTTGCATGATCGCTCCTGCGACGGACAATGCCGATCCCACGAAGATGGCAGCGACCTCTCGAGGCAGACGAATTTCTCGTAGAAGTGACATTTTTTCGCCAGCTGCCCGCGTCGTCAGCGCCATCCATACATCCCTCAAGCTGGTATCTGCTGCTCCCAAAACCATGGCGATGGCGAACATCACCAAAAAAACAAGAAACGAAGCGACCAGCTTCGGCCCAAATAAATAGCGTCGATTATCGTTTGTCATTTGCCATCTCACTTCCAGAAAAGAATTCCTCCTAACGTGTCCCTTATTTTTTTCCAAGGAAATGCTCGCTGAAAAATGACAATTGATACTCCAGGGTAAGCGGATCGTTAAAATAAAACTCGTTCATGTTCGCTTCAAATACGTGATTGTTTTTGACCGCTGGCATGTTTTTATACGTTTCCGTCTCTTGGAAGGAATTGTGAGTGTCCTTGTTTTTGGACAAGATGACATAGTCTCCCGCAAATTGAGGCAATACCTCCAAGGAGAGCGCAAAATAGCCTTCCTTGAGAGCCGTTTCTTTTACTTTCTCAGGCATGTTCAGCTTCATCCCCTGAAAGAGAATCTCTGTACCGCGCCCCCAGTTGTCCCCGTATACATAAAGCTGTTTATCGAAGTTTTCAATAACTGATACCGTCGCGTTGTCACCGATTTTTGCTTTGATTTCTTTCCCTGTTTCTTCCATGCGCTTTTTGAAATCATCGACCCAAGCTTGTGCTTCCTTTTCTTTGTTCAGCAATTTCCCGATTTCAACATGCTGGCTCAAATAATCAAGCTTCCCGTATGTAAAGGTAACAGTCGGAGCGATTTGCCTTAGCTTGTCGAGGTTTTTCACATCAGACAGGGCCAGGATCAGATCCGGATCCAGCTCGATAATTTTTTCGATGTTCTCTTCTGAGACTTCAGCAACGTCTTTGAGTTTGTCGTTAAAGCGTGGGTTCTTCTTCGCCCAAGCGTCTACCCCAACCAGATTCACATTCAGTGCCATCACATTGCCTGCGTAGGAAGCGAGTACGACAACCCGTTTCGGGTCTGCTGGCACTTCGACTGGCCCTGTTTCCGATTGATAAGTAATCGTGCCTGTTTTTGCTTCCTGTGTCGGTGCAGCCGAGCTGGCGTTGTTGCTGGCTTCCGGTTGCTGACTGCCGCAAGCACTGAGAATAAATACGAAGACTAGTGTAAGCGTAAACCACATTTTTTTCATGATGTCTATTCCCCTTTAGCCAAGTTGTACGTGATACACATAGGTTTGTTTGTCCGAGGATCTCGTCCGATTTCGGCGTCAATCTGGAATACTTTTTTCAGTACGTCTGGCTTCATAACGTCTTCGCATCCGCCAGCCTTCACGACCTGCCCGTCTTTTAGAGCAATCATGTAGTCGGCAAAACGTGCGGCTTGGTTCAAATCATGCAAGACCATGACGATCGTACGGTCCTGCTCGACATTGAGCTTTTGCAAAAGCTCGAGGACTTCCAACTGATGGGCCAGATCCAAATAGGTAGTCGGTTCGTCCAGGAAGATAATTTCCGTCTCCTGCGCGAGCGCCATGGCAATCCAGACCCGTTGGCGTTGTCCACCTGACAGGGCATCTACAGGACGATATTTGAATTCCTTGGTTCCCGTAACCTCAAGCGCCCAGTCGATCGCTTCGTAGTCTTTTTTGGTCAACCGACCAAGCCCGCTTTGATAAGGAAACCGTCCATAGGAAACCAGCTCGCCTACTGTTAGTCCACTTGCACTTTCCGGTGTTTGTGGCAGGATGGCCATTTTTCTCGCAAGAACCTTCGTATTTTCTTTGGAAATGCTCTCTCCATCCAAAATGACCGTTCCGCCCTGATGGGAAATGATCCGTGTCATAGCCTTGAGAAGCGTAGATTTCCCGCAACCATTGGAACCGATGATGGTCGTGATTTTTTTATCTGGAATTTGCACGCTGAGTGTTTTTACAATCAGTCGTTCACCATAGCCAATGCTCAAATCCTCGGTATACAGGCGAGCCATTATGTACCCTCCATTTGTGAAAAAAGTTTAGGGGAGATCCTGATAATGATTATCAATTTCGTATTATACTATAAAGGGTGTTCATTTTTACTGTCAATACTTAATTAGGTTGTCATGAGCAAGAAAAGGCATTATAATTTGTTGAGAATGAGAATCACTTACATATAATAGCAGGAGTGATGGATATGGAGCAGTACGATTTATTTGACGTTACCATTATTGGTGGAGGTCCGGCAGGGCTTTACTCCACTTTCTATAGCGGACTTCGCGAAATGAAAACAAAGCTGATGGAGTTCCAGCCGCATTTGGGCGGAAAAATCCATGTGTACCCGGAGAAAATGATCTGGGACGTGGGGGGACAGACACCGATTACGGGTGCCAAACTCATCGAGCAGCTAATCGCGCAAGGGCTTACCTTCCATCCTGAAGTCGTATTAAATGAGAAAGTAGAATCGATCTCTCGCGATGAAACCGGAATTTTTATTCTGCATACAGCGTCTGGCAAGCTGCACTACTCCAAAACCGTCATCGTCGCTGTCGGCGGCGGAATTTTGACCCCGCAAAAGCTGGATCTGGAGGGGGCAGAGAAGTTCGAGGTTTCCAATCTTCACTACACAGTAAAGTCGATCAACTACTTCCAGGACAAAACGGTCATCATCTCAGGCGGAGGGAATTCCGCGATCGATTGGGCGAACGAATTGGAGCCGATCGCAAAGAAGGTTTATCTGACATACCGGAAAGAAAACCTGTCCGCACATGAAGCCCAAGTCACTCAGCTCATGACCAGCTCGGCTACCTGCTTCTTCCAAACCACCATCACGCGACTCGTCGCTTCTGCCAATCGCGAGGTCGTTGAGTATGTAGAACTGACCAATCATGATACAGGTGAGGTCACGACTCTCGCTGTCGATGATGTGATCATCAACCACGGATACGAGCGGGATTCGAGCCTTTTGCGCAACAGCAGCTTGGACATTCAATTGGTTGAAGATTTCTACGTAGCTGCTAGCTCAAACGGAGAATCGTCGATCCCAGGGCTGTATGCTGCCGGTGATATTGTTCATTACGACGGCAAGCTACACTTGATCGCAGGTGCCTTCCAGGACGCTGCGAACGCTGTTAACAAAGCCAAGCAATTTGTACAGCCTGAAGCGAATTCTTACGGAATGGTTTCTTCCCACAATGAGATTTTCAAGCAGCGAAACCGTGAGCTAGTCAAGCAAATGCTGCAAAAGTAAAACTTCACTCCCTACTTCTTTGGAACAGCCAAAAAGCTCCGTTCCTTGCCTCTCGTCAGGTAAGGAGCGGAGCTTTTTCATGATGCTTTAGGCAAACAAAAAAGAGTGTGACAGAGATCTCTCCATCACACTCTTTTCAAAACGTATGGGGCGATCGATGGGACTTGAACCCACGAGTGCCGGAGCCACAATCCGGTGCGTTAACCCCTTCGCCACGACCGCCATACAGTCGATCTATTTGGTAGCGGCGGAGGGAATCGAACCCCCGACCTTTCGGGTATGAACCGAACGCTCTAACCAGCTGAGCTACACCGCCAAGTTTTTTCCTAATCATTACGAAGCTAAAAATACGATGGAGCGGACGAAGGGTCTCGAACCCTCGACCTTCGCCTTGGCAAGGCGACGCTCTACCAATTGAGCTACGTCCGCATGAATAGGTGACCCGTAGGGGATTCGAACCCCTGAATGACAGCGTGAAAGGCTGCTGTGTTAAACCGCTTCACCAACGGGCCAAAATATGGCGGATGGAGTGGGATTTGAACCCACGAGACGGGTCGACCCCGCCTACACGATTTCCAATCGTGCTCCTTCGGCCGCTCGGACATCCATCCCTATTATTTTGCCAACTTGCTCGGCAAGAAATAATCTATCATATCTTTTCTATGATTTCAAGGGTTGTTTTAGAAGTTTTGGCTGATAAAAAAATGTCAAAATTCGGCTCCCTTTCCTCGGAGCAAAATGGAGATCTTTCTCCAAAAGAAGGGCATCCTGCCTAAAGCATTCCTGCCCCTGTTCCAATAATCTAACAGTAACTCTTACAAGCGTGGTGATGCTCATTGTTCAATAAAAAGCGCCGTCGAAATCAATTGCCTTGTTTGTATGGAAATTGGTGCGGCCCCGGTTGTTCTGGACCTGGTGCACCGATCGACGAGATCGACAGATGCTGCAAAAGGCACGATCGCTGCTACGAAAAGCGCGGTTATTTTTCTTGCAGCTGCGACAAGGAGCTGCTCAGATGCTTGGCAAGCAAAAAGCATGATCTCTCCACCGAAAAGGGCAGAGTAGCTGCCATGATCTCAGCTTATTTTACACGCAGTAAATGCATCCCAGATAACCGCTAAAGCGACCATTGACAGAATACTCTTTGTAGTCGATCTTCATACAAAAATCGGTAACAACTTGGACATGATCCTGCCACAAATTGTATGCATTTCCCAGTAATTATTTGGTACTCTAGTTAATGTCCAAGGAGGGTAGCACCGTGGAATTGCACATCTGCACGGACGCCAAGGTGGCAGTGGCGTTAAAGAGAGAAATCATTTGCCATGGAATCTCCCAGTTCTATTTGCGTCCTTACGAAAATGATCAAGTCGAATTCATATTCCTCGCTCTTTCCGAACATCAGAAGAAGCTGCTATCATATGCGTTACGCAATTACAGCTACGCCCTAACATACTTAGCCTAGTCATAGTCCGGATCATTTTCTCCCCACTTTGGGGGGATTTTTTATTTGCAGGAACCAGTTGCTATGACGATGAACCTCTTTCAAGGAGGAGCTTATTCGAGGAATTCCAGCTGTCCTTCTCTATGCACATCATCTACAGTCATCGCTGCCAATTCGTTCAAAAATTGAATTTGGAAGCTGCCCGGACCTTCTCCAGCAGCTTTCGCGGCTGCTTTTTCTGCCGCTACCCCATAGCACACCAGTGCAGCAGCTCCTGCAAACAGTCTGTCCTCGCCTACTGCTGCAAACGCCCCCATAACCGATGTCAACAGGCAGCCCGTTCCGGTTACTTTGGTCAGAATCGGATGGCCGTTACGAATCACATAGGTGCGCTCCCCATCTGTGATTACGTCTTCCTTGCCAGTGATTGCGACAATTGTCCCCAGCCTTTTCGCCGCCTGTTTCGCCAGCGACACAGGATCTCCTTTACCTTCTCCCGCGTCGACGCCTTTGATTTCCCAAGACTCCCCAACTACATTCGCGATCTCGGCCGCGTTCCCTCGCACAATGGAAACGGCTACGCTCTTGACCAATTCCTGCGCTGTTTCCGTACGATAAGCGGTTGCTCCTGCCCCCACCGGGTCAAAGAGTACCGGAACACCGTGTTCGTTCGCAGATTTCCCTGCGATGTGCATGGCTTCCACAACCTTGTCATCCAAAGTCCCCATATTCAGCACGAGTGCACCTGCTATTTTTGCCATGTCCGCAACCTCTTGCTTGGCATACGCCATCACGGGAGAGGCTCCGAGTGCCAATAGTCCATTGGCCGTAAAATTGGTGACGACAACGTTCGTGATATTATGAATGAGCGGATTCACCGCTCTCACTTTTTCCAAAGCTTGTCCGACTCGATCGATGCTCATGAAAAAATGCCCCTTTCAGTATTAGGAGTCAGGAATGATTTTATGTATTTCCAGTACGTTTCCCAATTCTGCGTGTTCCCGCCCCACCCCTATGATGATATAGGATCTACCTACAAGAGGCAATTGTCTGGCACTTCCGATTACGGCTACCCGCTCCCCTTCCTTTGGCATGACGTAGCCATGGTAACGGGGATGTCCATCATCCGCTTGAATCAGCTCGTATTGCTCGAGAACGCCCGTGACTTTCGTCCGTTCATCCTCGTAGCCAATCCGATTTTCTTCGACCCACTTCTCCTTTAAATCATCCACGGATAAATCCTTCCAATTGACAAGGAAGGCCCAGTCCTTTGAATGGGGAAAAATATGTTTTGTTTCTTCTAAAAAGTGATTGTATTCCGTATGTAATTGATCAATATAATGATCTTCCTCTTCGGAGATGACACGGATGGAATCTTCTCCGCATGTATGAATATGATGGGCAAGGTATTTGAAGGATTCGATCATGTCAAAGTTCCCCCAACCCCATGCCTGTTCACCGAAAACTCCCCCGCGAGTTCGGCATTTCTGGCAACTGAAGTAGTAGTATGTAGGCATATGTTCCCCTGTCTCCCTTTTTCGTCTCTATTCTGGTATCGGATGTATATGTGATGGGATTTATGTTACATTGGAACCGATTTTCACGCGAGGACACAATTATTCTGCTATGGTTATCTCCTACTTATGCCTTGATTCGCCTTCGCTTCAAAGTCTCCCTGCATCACATTACTCACGTTTTGTCTAAAATACAGGATATTATGCCCAGTTTTTCCTTTAGGACGATCGATGTGCTTCGTATTTTTCCATGTTGTAGGCAAAAAGGCGTCGCTCAAACTTACCTTTGGCGCCGATTAGCTGGTACCACTTCTCCCCAATCAGCAGGTCCGTCGAAAGATCTTTTTCCAAAAAATATTGGATGTTGCGTCGAACAGCTTCTTCCTCTTCTTTCTGGTCTTTCCAAGATAATGCTACTACAAAATAAGTTGTCTTATCATCTATTTCCAGCAATTCCAGGCGAACGATCCCTTTCTTTTTTGCGTTGAGCTCCTCCACCACTTTTCTCAAGCTTTTCTCGGCGTCCAGATGGTATTTACTCGCCTCTCTCCAGCTTGAGATGCAGGAATCGTACAACGAGAAGGTGAGAATGTAATGAATCGAATAATCCTGTGGGACAAAGACCTCCTCAATTCCTTCCTCATTTTCTTCCATGGGGATGACCACAAATTCCTTGTAGTTTCCAAAGAAATTTTCGCTCATACGCATTTCCTTTCTTTCGTCCTACATAAGATGATGGCATTCCTATTCGATATTATCTACTCGCGCGCGAAATATTACGGTACCAAATATTACGTAAAAAAGACCTTGCCCAATCCTTTAGGCAAGGTCTTTCCCATTTTCTTTTCTATTCGCACGTCTTTCAACAAGAATCTCACTATTATCTGTGTGTCACGGATACACTTCCATGACCCTCTTCGACTTCTTCGGCAACCACTGCATGGGAAGTCACTGTCCACGTAATGACACGACTGGAAATGACAACGGCCAAGATCGTAAAGACCATTTCTTTTACAGGCACATACCAGAAAGACAATGTCAAAACCATGACGTCCAGCAAGAGAAAAATGGTACCAATCGAAAGGCCCGTGTATTTGCTCAGCAGCAAGGACAAAATATCGTCCCCTCCGGTAGCTGCACCAAATCGCAGTACCAATCCCGTACCCAATCCAGTCAAAATACCGGAAAGAATAGAGGCCACAGGCATCATGCTGCTCAAGTCAACAACAAGCGGCGAATACCGTTCAAACAAATCATAGAAAACGGTAAACGACAGGGATGCCAAGATCGTATCCCCAATGAATTGACGTCCTCTTACCAGCCAAGCCACCAAAAAAAGTGGGATGTCGAGCAAGAGCATCACGGTCGCTGGAGACAGGTCAAAAGCGTATTTCGCCACCAGACCCAGACCAACGAATCCACCCTCAGACAGGTGGTTTTGAAAATTAATGTGATAGTAGGTAAAAGCTAATAAACACGCGCCAAACAAAATCAAACTATACCGTCGGATTACTTGCAGCGCTCTCCTCATCATGAATTCCCCGCAATTTTGTCGGTTTTGGCACAGACGGCCAACCGACTATGGAGGTAATTCGCAGGTATAAGTCGCTACTCATACAAAAGACCTCGCTTCCGTAGTAGGCTGGTCGTCTAAAAGTGACGAACGACTACTACGAAGCTAGATGTAGGAGAGGTCAAAACGTTTCCAGATCGTCCTATAGGGACGCATGGTATCCTGATCCCTTCCATTGCTTTTCTTTTATTATACCACAAAAAAGACGAAAACGCGAACCTGCTTCAGGTCCGCGCCTTAGAAAATGAACTCCCTGCTTTTCAATTCAACCGGAATACCAGCCGTAACGAGAAAGACCCGATCGCATACCGCGGCAATTCGCTGGTTCATGACACCTGCCAGATCGCGAAACAGGCGCCCCAGCGGATATTCGGGAACGATGCCGTATCCGACCTCGTTGGTCACCAGCAGCAGGGTTCCGGGGAAGGCTCGCAGCGTATCCACAAGTAACGCCATTTGCTCCTCGATTCGTTCCACTTCCCTGTCCTGCTCAAAACGCAGCAGCCAATTCGAAAGCCAGAGGATCAGACAGTCCACCACAACTACCGTCTCCTCCTCCCACAGCTTTGCGGCTGCAGCCAGCTCTCGTAGAATGGCATTTAACTCATGCGGCTCTTCGATGGTATCCCATGGAATAGCTGCCTGTGCTCTGCGCAGCTGATGCTTTTTGACCCTCTCCTCGAGTTCTTCATCAAAAACGGGAGAAGTAGCGATATAGATCCCCTTTGCACCCAGACGCGCCGCATATTTTTCGGCGAATGAGCTTTTGCCACTCTTGGCGCCACCCGTAATCAGCACGACCATGTGGTTCCCCCTTATCTATCAAGATCCTGCTTGCAGAATGATCTGTGGACGATGATGCACGGGATGCTCCATTACGATTGGTTTCGTTCCGTACACTTGTTCAATCAGCGCGCTTTGCAAAATATCCTGGGGGTTCCCTACACTGATTTGATTTCCTTTGTGCAGCATCAGAATCCGATCACAGTAGAGCGAAGCCAAATTTAGATCATGCAGGACAGCTACGACTGTTACTTGCGTATTCTTCTGCCAGCTGCGGGCAATATCCATCAGCTGTATCTGGTACCCAATATCCAAAAACGTCGTCGGTTCATCCAGCAGCAGCACCCTTGGCTTTTGTACCAAAGCTTTCCCTAAAGCGACACGCTGCTTTTCTCCTCCGCTTAGCTGGTCCAGCGTACGCTCGGTAAGCTCGCCGAGTCCAAGCTTTTCAATGACTTCTTCAATCAAGGGAGTCGGGTCCTCTGGTTCTTCTCCCAACCAGTTCTGATAAGGAAATCTGCCCATCTCCAGCACCTCTCGCACGCGAAAACCCACGGGAGGGAGGGCTTCCTGCTCGAGGACAGCCAAAAGGCGCGCAAGCTCTTTGCGGGAATAGGAGCCCATTCGTTTGCCATCCAGGGAAATTTCACCGCCATCTGCAGGCACAACCCCTGAGATCATTTTCAGCAGGGTAGATTTTCCGCTTCCATTTGGGCCGATAATGCCAAAAAACTCGCCACGAGCTATGGAAAAGCGGGCGCCCTTCACGACCTGCTTGCCGTTGTACGATTTATGTACGGAAGCTACCTCAATCACTGGACTTATCTCCCTCCAACCCGCTTATTCTTTTTCAAAAGGTAGGCAAAAAACGGTGCACCCAGGAATGCCGTAACGACACCCAATGGAATCTCTGTCGGCACAAGCAGCATCCGGGCCAGCGTATCTGCCCAAAGGACGTAAATTCCGCCAAAAATCGTGGACATCGGTAAAAGGATTCGATAATCTGGTCCGACCATCATGCGTACGAGGTGGGGAACGACTAGCCCGACGAAACCGATAATTCCGGAAATGGAAACAGCTGCAGCCGTTAAAAGCGTTGCGACAATCAGCACGACGAGCTTCGTCCGATCCACATGCACCCCGAGGTGAGCTGCCTGCCTTTCCCCTAGCGCAAACAGATTTAGTGCACGCGAATACGTTGTCAAAATGATCAAGCCGACGAGCAGATAGGGAAACAACACATACGTAAACTGCCAGCCGCGAAAAGACAGGCTTCCCATCAACCAGAATACAATTTCATTGACGGTCTGGTCCGAGAGCGAGACCATAAAGGACACGAGTGAGCCGAGAAAAGCCTGAACGACAACACCAGACAATAGCAGCGTCTCCGTCTGCAGCTTCCCCTGTGTATTCGCCAAGCGCATTACGATCCACAAGCTGAGAAAGCCTGTAAAAAACGCTATAACAGGCGTACTCCACTCGCCAAGAAAGGAAATATGCAGGCCAAACAGAATCAGGAAGGCTGCCCCTACGGCCGATCCGGAAGCCACTCCCATGGTATACGGATCAGCCAAGGAATTTCGGAGTACTCCTTGAAACCCAGCCCCAGCCAGCGCCAGACAAGCACCCACCAAAATAGCCAGTACCACCCGTGGAAAGCGAACCTTCATGACGATCTGCTCGGCTGACTCAGGCCAGCTCACTGATACGATTTCGGAGAGGCCCGGCACCTGATGCAGCATGATCAGCCAGACTTGAGAGAGCGGCAAATTCGCTGCTCCAAGCGAAATGCTAATGATCACGGATGCAAGCAACAGCAAAAGGCTAGCCCCGCTCCAGATAACCAGTCTCCCTTTCATCCTATTTCACCAGATCTGGATAAATGGCTTTTGCGACTTCCTTCAAGCCCTGGGTAATCCGCGGGCCTGGGCGAGACAGCGTGTTTTGATCCATTCCGTAAATTTGCGACTCACGAATCGCTTTGATTTTTTCCCAGCCGCTGCGGTTCTTGATGATATCCTCAAGCTGCTTCCCTGTCTTTTCATCCGTGATGCCATTAGCATACAGGATCACATCCGGATCATCCTTGACGATTTTTTCCTCGCTGATCGGATTCCAGCCTACTGTATCCGAAGCAATATTCGTCGCACCGGCAAGTGAGATCAGTTCGTCCATGAACTCGCCTTTTCCAACGGTCCAGCCAGGAGAGAACTCCAGATAGACTTTTTTCCGGTCTTCCTGCTTTACGTTTTTCACGGCATCTTGTACGCGGGCGATGTCGTCCTTCATTTGCGCGACCAGTTTCTCTGCCTGCTCCTGCTTATTCGTAATTTTCCCCATCACCAGAATGTTGCCCATGATATCATCCAGCTTTTTTGGCTGTGTCACATAGACTGGCATACCCAACGATTTCAATTTTTCTGCCACAGGCTTTTCCATGGAGATTCCGCCAATGACAAAGTCAGGACTTTGGGACAAAATGGCCTCCTCGTTTGGCTTTACGACCCCGCCGACTTTCGGCTTCGACTTCGCAGCATCAGGATAATCATCGTAATCAGATACTCCGACGATCCGATCATCCAGCCCTAGTGCAAACAATATTTCTGTTTCCGCAGGTGAGGTCGAAACAATCCGCTCCGGTGCTTTTGGGAAGGTCACTTCTTTTCCCGTGGCATCCGTGACTGTCAAAGGATATACCGTTTCCTTGGCTGTCGCCTCTGCCGGTTTCTGTGCAGCTGCTTGCTCTTGTGCTGCAGGCTGAGCTGGCTGCGCAGGCTGGTTATTTCCACATCCGACCAGGCTTACGGCAACCAGGAACGGAATGGACATTTTCCACAATCGTTTCATTTCAAAATCTTCCTTTCTTCTCTCGTTGACCTAGGCGAATCTGCCATAAGCGAGCGCAAAAAGACCCTTTACTCCTGCGTTAGAAGTGAAGGGTCGGCTTTTCAGGTCCCAAATGGCGAAATCGCATTGAACTTTATCTGCCATAGACAATCAATCCGGCCGATCCTTTCCGCGAAGGAACCCAGCAGGTAAGCATACAGGCAGGTCTCCTGGCTTTCGGGGAGAAACCCTTCTTTCGGGTTACACCCTTTTACAGTGGCGGGACCGCGCCGGATTTGCACCGACTTCCCTTTTCACCTCGTCCGTTTGTCAACGCGAGGCACCTGTTTGCGAGTACTCCTATCCAATTGTCCCATGCTCTCATACTTCCCCACCATGATAGCATTCCTTAGGAAAAAAAACTAGAAATCTTCCCAGCACAAGAGCGGCTCCACCAGAACTCGCTGGCAAAGCCGCTCTTGCTTTATCCGTTTTTCTTTTGGAGGTAATCTACAATGCCCATGGCGCAGACAGTCAGATCGACCTGAATGATCTTGTAAATCTCATGCTCGTCTGCCACTCCCAATTGGCGCAAAAAATCAGTGACCCGATGCAGGAGCCTTTGCGCGAGATCGTCCTGCGTCAAGCCTTGTGCAAGCACATCTTCCCCTTCTCGAACAAAAACAGGCAGCCACTCACTGACTTGACGAAATGCGTCTTCTACTTGGTCAGTCATGCCAAAGTGTCCGAAGTAGAGCCTGTCCAGCTTTCGTTCCCGATATCGTTCGATAGAAGCCAGCATTTTGTCTGGATTGAACTGATTGGGTGACGTGGATGGCAACACGAAATGGATCCCTTCCTGACGAAGCTGAGGATAGTGCACGCCAGCGGTATCCCCGGTAAACATGCCGTTGCTGACCGGATCGTAAATACTGAAGTGGTGATTGGCATGCCCTGGAGAATCCATGAACTCCAACGTGCAATTCGGCCCAATCTGAAGCGTCTCTTTGTCTGCTTTAATCATCAGTCGGTCTTCTGGAACCGGAACGATCGGGTCGAACAGCTCGTCAAACTGGTCACCGTACACGGCATGTGCACCTGCTATCAGTCTACTGGGCTCAACCAAGTGACGCGCTCCCTTTGGATGAACCACGATGGTCGCATTCGGACATTCCTGCAAAAACAAGCCGGCACCACCCGCATGGTCCAAGTGTATGTGGGTCACGATCACGTATTTGACTTGCTCTGTCGAATACCCTAGCTTTGCCAACCCTTCCCGAATATAAGGGACGGAAGGGCTTGGCCCCGTTTCAATCAAAGTCAATTGTTCTTCCTCAATGACATAGGTGCCTGTTCTCTCTGGCCATCCCATGTCGAAACCGTCAATCAGATGGATGCGCTGCCCCAATTGGAGTGGCTCTTTTGGCTGCATTTCCGCTCTTGCCTCCTTATTGGATAGGAATATTTCCACTTTACCATAAGAAGGGAACAGGCGAAAACCAATCACCTCACCTAGAGACTCGCTCCACCAAGCTTTTGGCATATTCTTCGAGACGATCAGCGATCAAGGCATCGGTCAAGCCTGTAAAGCCCAGTGCTGTCCAGCCGGCATACACCTGAGGCGGTCCAAACAAAATATCAGTCAAGGAAACAAGGTCCCAGTACGGGTCATACCTAAAAGATTCTCCTGCTTCCTGCTGGTACGCCGACAAAAACGCATCAGCCGTTTCTACGTCATAGAGCTGGGCAAGGTTGACTCGACAGTGACCTACATCAACGCCCACTGGTCCTACGCAAGCATTCACCCAATCGACTACCCCACTTACCTCTCCATTTGCCCAAAGCACATTGGTCGGGTGATAGTCTCTGTGAATAAATCTCGGAGGAAATACCGGGCGCGGCTGCTTTACAAAGTCGATTACCTGCTGCCACATGGCTCGATCCTTTCCCCAACCCGGTGCCTCCAGTGTTTCGAGGTTTTGGTATGTAGCGTACTTCCAGGGGAAGTCGTCTGTATCTCTGTTGTGTATGGTGGCGAGTGTGCTCGCCAGTCCATTGATCCATCCCTGCTTGTCACGGGGCTCTAGAACAACGGAGCCGATCAGGTGAGACATGAGCACTGCAGGAACATTGCCATGCTCTCCTGTTTCGTCGTAGGCGATCAGCTTTGGCGTCGGTATCGCCAATCGCTCCGCATGGCGAAGACTTGCCGCTTCATGCCATGCCAAGTCCGGCTCTTCCCGAAGCCAATCCTCGTTGTTGAACTGCCGGATAACATAGTTCTGCTCTACCCCCGATCGTCGCAGCGTGATACGATGAATGAGGGAGGAAATTCCTCCCTGAAGCTGTTGAACGTGGAGGACCTCAGAAGCTGCTTCCACGGATGCAACGATCCATCGCAGGACCCGCTCTGGCATATCCATTTCCTTTGTGCGGTCGCTTGTCATAAGCAGTCCTTCTTTCGCAGATTTCCTTGCACCCATTTGATAGGGAGGTGTATGACTTGGGAAAACAATTTTCCGAGATCTTACCTGAGCATGAAGCTTTCATCAAAAAGCAGCATCTGTTTTTCGTCGGCTCCGCTCCATCTGATGACCTCGGCCATGTAAATCTGTCACCAAAAGGCTATGGCACGCTGCGAATTCTCTCCTCGACAGAAGTCGCCTACCTCGACCTGACCGGCAGCGGCAATGAAACAAGCGCCCACCTCGCTGAGAACGGGCGCATTACCATTATGTTCGTGGCCTTTGAAGGCCCACCTATGATCCTGCGTCTGTACGGAAGGGGACAAGTCGTTTTGCCTGATACTCCCGAATGGAATCAGCTTGCCCCTCACTTTGAACTGCTCCCAGGAGCCCGGCAAATCATTGTGGTGAACGTGCAGAGCGTCAAGACCTCGTGCGGCTTTTCAATCCCGTATTACTCCTATGAAGGAGAACGTGACACGCTGCAAAAATGGGCGGTAGCCAAAGGGGAGGATGGCCTTACCGAATACCACCGTGAGAAAAATACCACCAGTATGGACGGACGCGTCACTCCACTAGGAGAACGACTTCGAGATACTACGGGTTCAACGACGTAAAAAAGCACCTTCGGAGTTGATGACCTGCCCCGTGATCCACTGCGCTTCTTCGCTGGCTAAAAAAACGGCCAAGCGTGCCGCGTCCTCTGGCTGTCCCATACGCCCGAGTAAAAATTTGGGCACAAGCTCTTCCTCCAATGCGGGGGACATCCAGCCGGTATCGGTCGGACCCGGGTTGATCGCATTTACAGTAATACCGAGCGGCGCCACCTCTGCAGACAGAGTCAGGGTAAAGGCAGAAATGGCTCCCTTGCTTGCCACATACGCCAATTCCCCGAGCATCGGGCCCTGACCTTGTCCAGACGTGAGATTGATGATTCTTCCCGTTTCCCGGTGGTCTTGCTTGATGCGCCGGGCGAATTCTACACTCAGCAAACAGGTTGCCCTGACATTTACGGCATAGTGCGCGTCCATTGTCGCTGCATCCAATAGCTCGAAGCCTTCTCTCGTTGAATAGGCGGCGTTGTTAACCAGGATAGTGGGGGCTCCGATTGCAAGCGCAGCCTTGTCGAGCAGCTGCCTGGGCGCTTCTGGGTCGGCCAAATCGATGGACATCCCCCCGCAGCGTACCCCGTAACCCTCGATTTCTGCTCGAAAGCTGTCTGGCCACTCTTTCTCCGCCTGCCAATGAGCGAAAAAGACATCCGCGCCCTCCTTTGCAAAGGCGCGAGCAATCGCTGCCCCTATGCCCTTGTTATGACTCACTCCTGTAATGACGGCAACGTTCCCTTTGAGCCTCTCCATCCTATCCCTCCTTCGTCGATCAACCCTCTTTTCATTTATTTGGCTACCTTCTTTCCAATTCCTGTTTTTTCGTTATATTGCCCTCGTAAATGAAACAAGACTGCCGGTGAAGCTCTACAGTCTTCTGCGCAAGCTCTCCTGCCGGATCCTTCGTTTCCATTGCTTTCACCAGTGTCTGCAAGATCTCATTCGCCATTCCTCCAGCCGGGCATGCTCTTCCTTTGTCATCCCTTTGAGCTTCTGATAGGACTTGTTGATTTGCTGCTCCCCGTACTTGGCCCGAATTATTGATTCTCGCCGGCTTGCGAATGCCAATCTCGTCGTAGTATCGGAGCGTCCGGGTACTAACGCCCGCCAGGAGCCCCAGTTTTTGTACGGTATATTCCATGGTCATCCCTCCTGACAAATTCATCGTACACGTTGACGCACCGTCAAAGTCAATAACCAATCGAACTGCGATTTTGCACGCATTCCCCCTAGTTTTCGGCACATGAAAAAAGACTCATACCCCGCTACGGGAATGAGTCCTCGATTTATGACGTTATGGATACCTTTGCCTTTAGCCGTTGCTTGCGCCTTTCCCACAGCTGCAAAAAGACGACGATCGCCACTGGGTACAAACCGGCCCAACCGAGAAAAGGGTACAGACCAAACGAGACGATCAGGGAAATCCAGGCGCAGAGTTTGCCCAAGCGAGAATCACGCAGCAACCGCACTCCCGCAAAGCATCCTCCAATGTAGGTCGCAAAAAAGGTGGCATTCGGCAATTGAATCAGTTGGGCAAACGAAATCACCCCGCTCGCCAAGAGAATCAACACCACGATAAACGCCATTGAAATGAATGTAAGTCCTCCAATGGGAGTCTTGTATTTCGAATGCAAGATGCCGAACCACTTCGGGGCAATTCCTTCCTGCGCAAGTGAATAGGCGATGCGCGAGGCGGCGCTTACATAGGCATTCGCCGAGGCAATACAGATGAACAATGCCGTTACAGCGACGATCCATCCGCCGATCGGTCCTAGTGAGAGCTGTACCATAACGCTCAGGGAAGCCGCTGACTTCTGGCTTCCGTAGCTATGTGTCGCAACGGTCAAAAACGCGACGGCAAAGTAAAGCAGGGCAACGACTCCCGCACTCCACAGAACACCGCGAATCGCGTTTTTTTGTGGATTGACAAACTCCTGCGAGAGATGAGTGACCGCTTCCCACCCGATAAAGCACCAAAACAAGAGGACCGCGGTTTGCATGACACTGTACCAGCCGTTTGGCATGAATGGGGTAAAGTTAGCCGCGTCATAGTGAGGAATGGCTGTGAATATGGCGAGCAGCAGGATGGCGATAATCAGCGAAACGACGATCGTCTGTACTTTGCCAGCCAGCTGCAAGCCGAATACGTTCATCAGGAGAACGATGAAGAAGATCAGGGCTGCCATCATATAAGTCTCGCTATCTCCCCAATGCATCAATATCGCAAAATACTTGGCTCCCGTCACTCCCAGGATCGGACCGCCTATCGGCACAGACAAAAGAAAAAACCAGCCTACCGCGTTGCCAAAGCGATCTCCGTAGGCCAGACGGACGAAATGAGAGACTCCTCCTGAGTGAGGGTGCCTAGCCGATAACAGCCCCATCGTGATCGCCATCGGAAGGACGAGAATAGACATGACCAGCCATGCCAGTATCGAAGCAGGACCAGCCAGCTCGGCGGTCAGTCCCGGGATGAGTAGAATTCCCGAGCCAACGACCGCTCCCACATAAAGCGCTACAATTTGAGGTAACGATAAAATCTCTTGGAAAGCGGATTGCACGGGCGTTTGTTTCACGGTAAATCCTCCCTTATGGCCAATACTCTCATCTTACTTAGAATTTGACCTGCTAAAAGGGGCAATTTTCTGCAAATCGAGAAGGTCAGTTTTTCATCCTGATTGCTCGCTTTTCCCCTCTTCTGCTACCATAGAAAGGAATGAGAATGACCATCATGCTTGCGAACGAGCAGAACTCAAGGAGGCAGTCATATGTCAGAAAAGAAAACACCCGAGCAAGTCGTCCAGTTGCAGTTGGATTACTATAACAAACAGGATGTAGCAGGCTTCGTATCCACCTACACATCCGACATCGAAATCACGGAGCACCCGAGTGGAAACGTGCTCGTGCGGGGAGAAGATGAACTGCGGGAGCGCTATGCCAAAATGTTTGCAGCCAATCCCAACAATCGTGCGGCTATCCAAAATCGGATTGCATTTGGTTCATTTGTCATCGATCTAGAGGAAGTCAGCGGCCGGGACAACCGGGAACCGTTTCAGGCTGTAGCGATTTATGAGGTAAAGGATCAGTTGATCAAGAAGGTAATGTTTTTGGAAAAAGAGCAAGAATAACCGCTTCTCATTCTCTGAATCCTCACGTTTTTTCAACAGACGTGCCTTTTTTAAGATAAACAAAACGGAGAGGAGCGCCCATGGATTCTATCACGCATACCTTGTTAGGGTTGGCGCTGTACGGTGCAAAAGAAGAAGGATAGCGCGACCAAGAGCATGAAGAAAAGTCTCTTCTTCATGGCACTGGTGCTCAGTCAATTCACGGCTACAGGAGAAGTGATGTATCAGATGCCCTTTGTCGTTG
This sequence comes from Brevibacillus centrosporus, assembly GCF_046622605.1. Lineage (NCBI taxonomy): Bacteria > Bacillati > Bacillota > Bacilli > Caryophanales > Paenibacillaceae > Brevibacillus > Brevibacillus centrosporus. The sequence continues at coordinate 3,966,576 of NZ_CP176856.1, forward strand.
TCGTCGATAACGAAGAAGCGCTGGGCATCTATGACCCACGCTTTTACCGGCGGGGAATCCTTTCTTTCCGAAGCGATCGAAAAAAAATAGAGCGGAGTTCTTTCTCCGCTCTGCTCTCTATTTCCTTGCGCAGGACACACTAGTCGCCCAATGTTTTCCAGTACTCGTAAGAATGCACAGCAATCCCGCCATAGGATGCATGCTCAGCCATCAGGATCGGAAGCTTCGTGATCTCTTGGTTCAGATACGCTGCACCTTCCTCATAAAAGGAAACAAAATTGCCTTCGCTGCTCTCTTTGGTTTCTACGCCAAGCATGATCTTCTTCCCAAGGGCATCTGCGTACCCCAGCTCTTGCACGACGAGAGAGGCAATACTGTTAGGTCCATCTACCCTATCCCGGTAGGACATGATCGCCACATGGTCGTGCTGGGCAATCATCCACTGGCTGAGTGTCATGTCTGGAAGATCCGGCAGCTCGTATTTGTCCAGCCAAAAAGGAATGTCACAGCCAGTCTCAAGTTGAGGGTCTTCATGGGCTAGTTCCAGATAGGCATTCACATTCTCCCGCCATTGGCCCATGACGTCAGCCTGATCACTCTTCCACTCTGGCAGCAGATACGGCTCGATGTCCACATGCACGCCGCTGATTTTTTCCTCTTCCAAAACGCTTTGGTTGTATTGATGCACCCAGCTTACAAAGGCTAACACCTTCTGCTGATTGGCTCGCAACCCCCAAGCTGGGCTGCCGCTGAGTGCATGCACCTCGATACCGACCCGGCGAGCATCTCTGATAAATGCCTGATAGTACGAGGGCTTTTTCGTGATGTCGATTTGCAGATACAGAAGGTTTACTCCTTGCTTCTTACTGAATGCGAGAATCTCGTCCGGCTCCGAAGCAACCAGAGACGTGTGCCACAGCCAAACCGCTTTGCGTGGCGCTTCTTGCGGTGATGAAAACCCCGTGATCAAAAGAAATAATGATAACAAACAAACGTATGCCGACAATCGTGCTGCAGCCTTCAATTTCCTTCCTCCAAATGCACTATAAGATTTTTCCCTACTACTCATATCGGCGCATTTGTGGATTTTTATAAATAGCTTCTAACTTGATAACTTTACTTCAGATTTTTTACTTCTCAACCATAGGCCGAGAGGGAACAAAAAAGCTATTCTCTATATCTTTGGACGATAGTGGCCTGCTAAAATAGTAACCCTGAATTTCCATGCAGTCATTTTGAGTTAGAATTTCAAGCTGCTCCTTCGTTTCAATTCCTTCCGCAATCACGTCCAGATTTAAGTGCTGAGCCATGGAGATAATCGTTGCAACGATGGCTTTATCATTCGTGCTTTCAGAGATATCCGTGATGAACGAACGGTCGATTTTCAATTTATGGATGGGAAACTTCTTTAAATAGCTCAATGAACTATAGCCGGTTCCGAAATCATCCAGGCTAATTCTGATTCCAATATTATTCAGCTCCTGAAGGATGTTAATCGAAACTGTCGGGTCCATCATCATGCTTTCCGTGATTTCCAGCTCCAAATATTGTGGATCGAGCCTAGTCTCCTGAAGAATGTTTTGGACATACTCTACCAAATGCGGTTGGTGGAACTGATGGGAAGACAAATTGACCGACACAGGAATCATTGGACCGCCCTCATCATGCCACTGCTTCATTTGCTGGCAAGCTTTGCGTAATACCCATGTCCCGATTTCAAATATCATTCCCGTTTCTTCCGCAATGGGAATAAACACGCCTGGTGACAGCAGCCCTTTCTTTGGGTGGTTCCAACGAATCAGCGCTTCTACTCCAATCATGCGGTTACTCTCTGCGTGGAATTGGGGCTGATAATAGACAACCAGCTCATTACGCTCGATCGCTTTTCGCAGGTCGCTTTCCAGCTCAATGTTCGTCAAAAGCTGCATGTCCAACTGCGGGGTATAGAATAGATGGCCATTTTTACCCTGCTTCTTGACTTCATACATGGCGGTATCTGCTTTTTTGAGCAATTCCACTGTACTCTTCCCGTCGGAAGGGAACAGAGCCGTACCGATGCTTGCAGATACATAAAATTCACTATCTTTTAAATGGAACGGCTGCTGAAGAGCTACCAGTATCCGCTCTGCCAATTGAGCGGCTTCCTGTCCCTTGGCACCGGTGCTACACAGAATGGTGAATTCATCCCCACCCATTCGGGCAATGTCCGCTTCAAACCCTTCCGCACACTTTAAAATGCGGTTGCTTACCCCCTGTAAAAACATGTCCCCGTATGTATGACCAAGCGAGTCATTAATCATTTTAAAACGGTCAATGTCAAGAACCATGATGGCAAAGCTGGAAGGATCCTGCTCACGGGTGGTGATTGCCTGATTCAGCAGTTCATTAAATTTTCTTCGATTTGGCAAGCCAGTCAGCTCATCATGATAAGCCTGATGCTTCATTTTCTGTTTCACTGCATTTTCTTCCGTAATGTCCTTCACAATAATGTGGTTGCCTACCACTTTTCCTTGTATGTCCACAGGCACATTGACTACACTCAGTTCCACATAGCGACCATCTGGATGAACGATGGTTGTTTCAAAATTACTTCTCGATTGTTCAAAGGATTGATAAAATTCTTCACGCGTTTTTTCCTTCTCCTCCTCCGAAATAATCATGCCGATTTTGGAGATAGGCTGATTTACAACCTCTTCTGCATGAAGCCCACTAATTTTGACCGCAGCAGGGTTAATATTTGTGATGATTCCATTGGTATCTATCGAAATGATCCCGTATTCATTGTTTTTATAAAGCGAACGATACCAGCTTTCGTTCTCCTGGATTACCGAATCCTTTTGAGAAAACCTTTTATTGATAAAAATGCCAAACAACGTAACCCCAAGCAGAACGAACGTAGCGACAACAATAATATAGGCTAATGACCCCGTTTCAATATTGAACCCATTGCCAAAATCGCCACCTTCTATTGGTTGAAACTGGGCTGCAAGCATCCCTGTATAATGCATACCTGCAATTGCTGCCCCCATGATAAGCGAGCTTCCTAGTTTGTAGAAGAAAGCAAAACGTGATTGGTCCTTCCGAAAATAAAACAACAACCATAGAGCCGCAATCGAAGCTGTCCCTGCAATGATAACGGATAAAATCACAAGTGCCATATCATACTTGATCTTAATGATCATGGCTGCCATACCGGTGTAGTGCATGCTGCAAATCCCAATGGCCATCAAGATGCCGGCCGTGAGAAGCTCCTTGAACCCAAGCTTATCCCTTGAAACTGTTAGCAAGGCGATTCCCGAAACGATTATCGCAAACAGAACCGAGAGCAGGACCAATTCCATATCATATAGGACGTTAATGGGTAAAGTAAGCGCCAGCATTCCTACAAAGTGCATCGACCAGATTCCCAGCCCCATTGAGAGCGCTCCGAAAAGCAGCCAGAGAATCCTATGCCTTCCTTTACTTATGCTTACTCTCCCCGCCAAATCAAGCGCGGAATAAGAGGCCGCTACAGCAATCATATAAGATAAGACAACGAGCAAAGTGTCATATGTACCGTGAATGTGATTGTGCATGGATCATTCACCTACCTTGTAATATTCTTCGTGAAAACTTTCGTATGGAATACTCTAATTTATTTCTATCCCAATATCAAATTTTTCCTGAAGTTGAACTGGTTCATTTCAGACGAATTGTCTGAACTATTTCTGAACAAAGCAACGAGGGACAAATAAAATGTTGCTATAGTTACATAATTTACAATTTACTATCAATAATCTCAAGTATTATATTATAATCACACATACACTTTACCCTAAGGAGTTGAGCCTTATGGAGGATACCGTACTACGCATGATCCCCCCCTCGAAATGCCATTCTTGTGGATGTTCAAAATTTCATAAGGATGAAAAAAGAAGCTATGACTATCACGATTTCATGGGTAATAGGAGGATTGTGATAAACATACAACGTCGCAGATATCGTTGTTCCAATTGCGGGACAAAACAATGGGATCAAGTGTGTGGAGCGTCTACATATTCCAAAAAAACATACCGGCTCATTTTGTGGGAAGGTAAAACGAATCGCCCAAGAAGATAAAAACAGTCAACCAGGATCCCTAAGATCTTGATTGACTGTTTTTTTCGACTATAAAGAAGGCACGAAACCATTCCTACCTCAAGTGGCTCACTGACTTACCTGATATGCCTCCCTGACTCGTTTCATCTGGGCAAGGTGACCACGAATATGCTCCACACGGTACTCCAGCAGCTGCTTGAACGTAACTGGTCCCGCATCTGCATATACTCCCACCCTCTCAGATTGCTCTGCGGTTAGATGATCCAGAATGGGCTGCATGGAGGAACGCAACAATTGGAACAGACGCAGATGCTCTTCACGATCTAGTAAATCATATCCAACCTTATTCACCCAGGCGTTTTGATCAAATGAAATCAGGAGAGGCTCCTCTTCCGCCAAGACCTTCCTCATCCGATGCGTAGATAAGATTTCAGAGTCGGTCACATGGATGATGATTTCATGAATGCTCCATTCGTCTGGTGCGGGTTTAAACCTAAGCTCTTCCTCACTCAATCCATCAATCGCGTCTCGAAGCATGTTGTATCCGCTCCGATACTCTTCTATCCAGTCTTTCACTTTTACCCCTCCCGCTTCGCTATCTGTATATCCTAATTTCTGCTCTTTCCATTTTACAAAATGCTGGGGCACTTTCGCGTTCTTTCCTCCTACAAATGCAAAAAAACTGCCCGCAGTTGTGCCTAGGCAGTCTTTTTCTACGAACCTTCTACCCTTACAGGCTTGCGAAGGTGTCCGTCAGTACAGGTACGATTTGTTTTTTGCGGGAAACGACGCCTTTGAGAACGGCTTTGTTGTCCACCAGGGTCACATTGTACGCCTTCTCTACAGCATGTGCTGCTTTACCGATCGCAACACCTACAGAATCGTTGTTTAAAATGTCGGTTACCGCGAACAGGAACAGGTCCAGACCTTTTTCTGCCACGATCGCAGAAATAGCTGCTTCCAGCTCAGCTTGACGTCCCAGTACATCGTTGACGTCTACAGCGTTCACCTGCGCGATTTCTACTTTTGCGCTGCCCATCTGGAATTCTTTTGCATCCAGAGACAACAGCTGTGCAATCGTTTTGTCGCTCAGGTCAGCACCAGCCTTCAGCATTTCCAGACCGTACTGCTCCAGGTTCACACCGGCGATTTCAGCAAGCTCGTGCGCTGCTGCTACATCTTGCTCTGTGCAGGTCGGAGATTTCAGGAGCAGTGTGTCGGAGATGATCGCCGACAGCATCAGACCCGCGATCGCTTGCGGAATCTCTACGCCGTTTTCTTTGTACATTTTTTTCAGGATGGTGGTCGTGCAACCAACTGGTTCTGCGCGGAAGTAGAGTGGATTGCTCGTCTCAAAGTTCGCAATACGGTGGTGGTCAATGACTTCTACCACTTGCACCTGCTCAATATCGTTTGCGCTTTGTTGGCGCTCGTTGTGGTCGACCAGGATGACTTCGTTTACTTCATTCGCTACGGTTTCCACTTGGCGAGGAGCCGCTACTTTAAAATAGTCCAGTACGAACTGCGTTTCGCTGCTTACCACACCGAGGCGAACCGGCTCTACATTTGCCCCCAGCTTTGTTTTCAAGTCTGCGTATACCAATGCAGAGCAGATGGAATCCGTGTCAGGATTTTTATGACCGAAAATGAGTTTTTTTTCCATGCTTCATACTCCCTTAGTCTTGTTTTGGCGTCAAAATTATACCATAGGCTTTAGGATATTCCCAAGTAACATTATAGGTTCAAACGCCTTGATTGGAAATAAGAATAGCAGCCCGAACGAAGAATTTGTCCAGACTGCCCTTGTCTTCTTACTGTGACGCATTCAGCTTTTCGTATATTTTTAACAGCTGCTGTCGTTCTTCATCCGTCAGCTTTTCAAACAGATTTCTGCGTAGAGCCTGCCCCTCCTGATTGGCCCGATTCACCATTTCCACGCCTTTATCGGTAATTCCCAAATAAATAATGCGACGGTCGGACTCATCGATGATCCGGATCGCTAATTTTTTTCGTACAAGTTTTTCCGATAAATGAGTGAGCGTAGGAGGAGTCAATCCTAGCGCCCTCGCAATATCGGACGGGCGGCTTCTTCCGCTTTGCTTTAGATGTCCGAGAACAAGTATATGAGAGACACCAAGATCTTCATTGAACATTTTATTCCACTGGATGATCAAGTTGTTTGTAACTTTGTCCATGTTATGAATGATCTCAAAAATCGTCTGTTCCTTCATCAGAGTCGATCCCCGCTTTCTACTAGAAAACCTCTATCGCTGCCGACTCCCGGACAGCTCCCTATACGTTAGGAAAAGCCCCTAATCCAACATTAGGGGCTTTTCTATCATACATGCTATTGAGCGGAGAATCCACCGTCAATCACCAATTCAGCACCAGTGATGTACGCTGAGTCATCAGATGCGAGGAACAATGCCGCTTTGGCAATGTCCGCAGGCTGACCCAAACGCTGCAGCGGAGTCGCCTGAATCAAGCGTCCGAGAAGCTCCTTGGATGTACTCAGCGCTTGTGTCATGGGTGTTTCAATAATTCCGGGGAAAAGGGCATTTACGCGTACCCCGTCACGTCCAAACGCAGTAGCTGCTGCTTTCGATATCGCACGCACAGCGCCCTTGGATGCAGAGTAATGGTTAAAGCCTTGTCCGATCTGCGCCGTATAAGAGGAAATATTGATGATGGAGCCTTGCTTTTGGGCTGCCATATAAGGTGCAACATGCTTCATGCCGGCAAATGGACCAAAACCGTTGATCGCAAGCATTTTCTGCCAATCATCCAGATTGATGTCCTGATACGGCTTCTCCGATGAAATCCCTGCATTGTTGACCAGAACATCAATCTTGCCAAAACGCTCGTTCACTTCTTTTGCCAGGGAAGCCCAGTCTTCATCCGACGAGACATTTAGCTTCATCCCATATACATTTTCCTTTTTGCTGACGGCTTCCAGTGCGGTTTCATTGATATCTGCTGCAATGACGATGGCGCCTTCCTGACTGAATAGATCGACCATGCATTCCCCAATACCCGATGCTCCACCCGTGATGATGGCTACTTTATTTGCTACTCTTCCCATGTCCAATACCTCCTAGCGTAATTTAATGGAGCCGCCGTCCACCATAATCGTTTGACCGGTAATGTAATCAGACTCACGGCTTGCCAAGAATATAGCGACTTGTCCAATATCCTGCTCCGGATCACCCAGTCGACGCAGCGGGATTTTCTGGATCATAGCATCATACAGCTGCGGTGCGCTCTCACGCCATTGCTCTACACCCGGGGTCAGTGCAATAGGAGAAATGAGGTTCACATTAATGCCATCCGGCCCCCATTCGTTCGCTGCTACACGGGATATGGCCCGAATCGCTTCCTTCGCGGCAGCATAGGAGGTTTGGGTCACTTGACCATCCAAGCCGGCACCCGATGCAAAGTTGATGACCTTTCCCTGCGTTTTCTTCAGCTCGGGATAGGCTGCCTGCATAAAGTGGAAGGTAGGGTAGAAGCCCGTCCCAAACGACAGGTTAAACAGCTCCTGCGTCGTTTCCATAAATGGAGCTTGTCTGGATACGTGGGCATTGTTCACCATGATATCGAGCTTGCCAAATTTCTTGACGACAGCAGCCACAATCTCATCGACATTCTCTTTCACGGAAATATCTTTAATAAAAAGCATTCCTTCTGTATATAGATTGACCTGTGCAAGGGTGTCCTTTCCTTTTTCTTCATTCACATCGACGATGGCGATATGGGCGCCTTCTTTCGCCATGGCAAGGGCAATTCCCCGACCAATTCCTGATGCGCTGCCAGTTACAATTCCAACTTTTCCTTGCAATCTCATAATTGTAACCTCTTTTCATTCCATTATATTTAGATATCTAATTATTTTACATCTAAATAATAACAAAGCATCTGTTTTCGTGCAACCCCAATCAAAAATGCATACGCTTTCCTATCTGATACCAATCGCAGCCGGAATGCCCACATGAACGCCGGCATTTCCCTAAAGCAATCGTGGCAGAGTCACTCCTTTTATAAAAACTGGCATGGCTAACATGAAAAAAGCTTCCACCAGAATAATGGTGAAAGCTTTGCTTTGTATGCTCGGTTATCCTCAATGCTTCCAAGTCAAAACTTCATCCGGATTCGCCACTTCCCTGCCATAAAAACGGTGCGAACGGAAATTATGAATCTCTCGGCAAGCCTTGGCCATATTCTCCAGGATCTCCTTTTGCGGCACCCCATCCGGACTCCAGTAGTACACGATCATCTCATACGGCTCCCCGTTTTGATCCTCCCGCTCGTATTTGATCCGATCAGCCTCCACAAATCCGTTTTTATCGTAAAATCGAGCTCTGCGCACAGTATCCTCATCCTGTTCATCGACCGGCTCCACTTCCAGGAGAATCGTTTTTCCTTTCTCCTTCAGCTTGTTTAAGACCTTTGTGCCCATCCCCTTGCCTCTCGTATTCGGATGAATCAGCAAGTAGTCGATAAAGAGAAAGTTCTCAAACTCCGCGTACAGCAAGAGGTAGTCTTCTGTCTCTTCTTTATGGTACGCATCTTTATCCTCGATCAAAGCACGAAATTGGCCGGGATCCTTCATTTCATGCTCGGGAAAATACTCATTCAGGCGCTCATACCACTGCATGCCGCTCCCCCTTTTGGCAAACACTTCGATCCAGGATTAGCATCTCCGAAAGCCAAGCGTTCCACTCATCGGTCTTTCTAGGATGACCTTCACCAAATTTGGAGCAGCGAATTCACAAGCAAAAGCAAAATACCCAAAATGAGATTGAACCACCCAAGGAATTGGGATGCCTTCTTTTCTTTTTGCATGCCAGGCAGGGCATACCTTTTTACATCCACTTTTAAAATGAGCAAGCCTGAAAGCAATAACATTGGGATCACATAAACAGAAAAACTGATGCTGCCCCCCGTAATCATTCGGCTGATCCTCCAAACGGCAAAAGACTTCTTCCCTATCTCGCTTTCATGCCCACGCGTCGAATTTCGATATTCACCTGAAGGTCCACGGTAATGTCTTTATACATCTCTTGCCAGCGCTCTTTCGTTTTTATTTTCTGGTTCCAATACTGCGGCTCCATCGCCCGCACGTATTCACCGAACCCAAAGATATCGGCGCTTTTTGCTTGCGTTTGCTTGATGAGCCCCTCATAAAACTTCACAGCTCCCTGCTCATCCTGACGCTCAATTTGTTCGAGCAGAGCGGAAGTGATCACCAGACCTTTTTCATTGCTTTTTTCTTCCAAATTGACTTCGATGAAGGTTTGGACCAGGAAATGAGGAAGACCATTTTTAATCTGCACACGAATCTTAGACTTTCGGTAAGTCGCGTATAGATTGACGACATAAGGCGTATTTCCCACTCGCACAAAGCTTCGGTACCCGGCAGGATTTAATCCCCTTATTCCCATATAGGCTGCGATTTCAAACGGCTTGGTCGTCCCCACCATTTTGTCATTTTGAAAGTAAGCCATTCCCAAGAGCTCGACATTCTGCTCTTTCTTCAATTGCATGTAAGGGAGAAAGCCTTCCTTCCCTCTCTTGGAGGAATCGCTCCAAAACAAACCGATATAATCAGACGGAAACTTCCCCAGTCGAACAGCCTCATCCAGCGTGGACATGAGATACATCGTCGGCACTCGCTCCAGCTTGGGAGCTGCTTTCATTAATTCGACTGCTCTTCCTTTAGAGATTACCAGCCACGCCATTCGCCGTACTTCCGAATTTCTGCGGAAGTAGTCGCTTAGGTTTCCCAGCCCTTTTTTTGCCACGGCCTCTGAGACAACAATGACACGCAGATGACCAAAGAAGAGCCTTCCTGAAATCTGCTGCTGGAGGTTCATGAGGGCATCATCGATCGAGTGACCGACTACTTCAATGACCCAGACCGTATTTTGTCCACCACCATCCGTTTGCCCGCCACCTTCACCTGGTCCCAGTGGAATGCGCCCTGGCAGTCCGATCTGTGCAGCGACACGAATCAATTCCTTTTTCGGTGCAGGAAATTTCCCCCGTATGTGAGAAATTTCTTGCTCCTCTTTTTCTGCATCCGGCTCTGCTGTATCCACCGAGATTCCTAGTACGACAGCCCGTTCCTCAATTTCCAAGCGATCCCAGCACCCCGCCAGGAAAGGAACCAGAAGCGAGATGACCACAATGAGCTTAGCTTGGTTTATCCATGGCTGTATCTTCATTGCGATCCTCTCTTTTCCCGCGAATGATGGCCACAATCAGCAGAACACTCGGGTACAGAATGGTGATCATGAGACCACACCGGCTTACAAATTCAATAATGTCATACATCTGCATGATGTTTTGTGGGACCATCGCCAATACAAACACAAAAGGCAAGAGAAAGAAGGAAAACATACCGTGATCGCGTAGGCGCAGCAGCTTGCTTACGGACTGGATGGTCAAATAATAGCTGGACAGCAGCGATGTGAAAACCGCCGTCACCCAAACTGCCAAAAAAGCTGCGTCCAAACGCTCTAAAATATTCGCAGGCAGAGATGTCGCTTTTGCCAACTCCAGCGTGGGCCAGAGCAGTTTCTTGATTTCCTCTGCGCCAAATAAACCGACTGTCGCCACGACGATTGTTATGTACAGCCCTCCCGAAATCACCATGGCCCAAACACTTGCCTTCATGACTCGATGAGGATTGCGCATCGCAGGAATGATCATGGTCAAAATAAAGGACCCCTGAAACAGTGCCGCCACGGTCAAAACACCCTTCAGCAGGTCGTGCTGTTCATTCCCCCACAGTGGCAGGAGATTGATCATTTCAGCGTTTTTTAGGGAGAGCGATGCAATGACCAAAACAGGCACTAAGAGGAACGGAAAGTAAAACTGATGGATGTAGGTAAAGGTAAAAATATCGCTTCTCGTAGAAATGGCAGCGAGGAGCAGCATGACAATCACGGTGATTTCCACAGGCGTTGATTTTAGTACGGCCGTGACGACGACCTCCCCAAACTCTCGCGCCGTAAGCGAGGTCAAAACCGCAAAAAAGCCGATCACAAGCAAACTGCCAATCCATGCAAGCCACTTGCCGATAATATCTTCGCTGTAGATGATTATCGTCTTGCTGGGATATCGCTTCCCTAAAATCGTAATGATGATCACTCCGAAGAAAGCGAGACAAGTACCGAGGAAAGTGACAAACGGCGCCCCCGAATCTGCCGTCCGCAATGCAAAGAGCGGCAGGGCCAGTACCCCTACGCCAATGATGGTGCTAACCAGTATTGTCACCACTTGAATCACTGTTATTTGTTGAGGAACCTTCACCGGTAATATCCTCCCTTCCCTTTTGAGCTCGCGAGGAGGAATCCATGTGATCGCCAGGGGTTTTCAGTTTTTCTACGACGGATTCATCCAGCCTCCGCAAATCCTTTGGCTGTAAAAAAGTAGGTCTGCTTTTCAATGACCACAATGGCCCGCGTGTGAACAAATCTTTCATCCCCTGAAAACTGCCTGGTACGAGCGGACTCAATTACGGTACTCCAAACGATTTTAGCGACAGCAGGTGATTCACAATCAAAATCAAACCGACTACAATCCCGTAAAGTCCGAAGACACCCGCCATCACGATCAAAGGAAAGCGGAGAAAGCGAAGTGCCAGTGCTGCATTGTAAGCAGGCGTGGCAAATGATCCGATAGTGGTCAGTGCGATGATTACCACGGTAATCGGGCTTGCAAAGCCTGCGGCAACGGCTGCTTGACCGATGACGAGCACGCCTACAATCGACAAGGCTCCCCCCACTTGCTGCGGCAACCGGATCGTCGCTTCCCGCAAGACTTCCATGGAAATCTCGATGACGAGCACCTCGATCACCGCTGGAAAAGGAACCCCCGCCCGTCCACCTGCTACAGCCACCGCAAACTCGGTAGGAATGAGCTCTGGATTATACGAGATGATCCCGACGTAAAGAGACGGAAAAACGAGTGAGAACATCAGCGCTACGAGCCGTGCCAAACGAATGGCACTCATCAGGAGAAATCGCTCCGTGTAATCTTCCACCGTTTGATAGAACTGGTTGAAGGTCGTGGGTACAACAAGCGCCAGAGGCGAACCATCGACGAGGATGGCCACTCTGCCCTCCAGCAAATTGGCAGCTACTTTATCCGGACGCTCCGTATACTGAACCTGGGGAAACGGAGACAGATGGTTGTCCTCAATGAACTGCTCCAGGTACCCGGAATCCAGTATCGCATCAATATCGATTAGGGACAGCCGCTGCCTGACCTCTTCCACGAGTTCCGGATTGGCGATCCCTTGCATATGACAGATGGCGACCTTTGATTTTGTCCTTTGCCCGATTTCGAGCGTGCGCACATGTAGATCCGGTGTCTGCAAACGGTAACGGATCAAAGCAATGTTTGTCCCCAACAGTTCAATAAAGCCTTCGCGAGGGCCGCGGATAACCTGCTCGGTAGCTGGCTGATCCACATTTCTTTTTTCAATATTGCGCGTCCCGATCAGAAACGCGTCATCCAATCCCTCGACAACGACCACCGTCTGACCGCGCAGAATACCCTCAACAAGCATGGAGAGCTGACTTTCCAGCACCGCTTCGCTATGATAGAGAGTTTCGTTTATCAGCATATCCTTCATCCGTTTGGGATCAACATTTCCCTTCTTCATGCGAGGATTGACCAGCATCAGCGGTTTTAAAATGTCGGTATTCAGGTTACCCTGATCAATCATGTTGGAGTAATAGAACATAACTGCCGAAAATCGTCCAAACACATGAAAACGACGCATCGAAAAATCAGAGTTCTCTCCGAAAATATGTCGGATGTACGAAATGGTATCTTCCACATTTCCATTTATTCTTTCGTCGTTGGAATCGTTCTTGTTTTGATCGGAAGTTGTGACCTGGGGCTGTTTCATCTTCTGGCTGAACCATTTGGAAAATGGCATTCTTCCACCGCCGATTCCTCTAGCAAATTGGCCCGAAACGCTTCATCGCTCGGTTGTTTTCATCATCATTGACATTTCAGCCCCAGTTTAAACGAAAGCCCGCTAGGTTCAACCGCTTTGGACGCTTACATGGACGCATCCAGAGACTTCCCCCTGCTTCATCCCATCTTGCAATCCTTATAATTGGAATAATTATCTATTTACTTCTTTACTTAATTTACTACGATATGGTAATTTTTCACTTGCCTTACCTTGTAAAGGAGGATACCAGGATGGGACGACGTGTTCCTGCGAGGGATTGAGGGGTCCCGCCAAAAGCAGCAGCCCAATACGCTGTCCGCTTTAATGATTTCAATCAATCCTGCTTACCGCGGACTTGGTTTCAGCAGGCAGATGGTAACAGCGATGAAAGAGATCGCTATCCAAAATGGACTGACGTATATGCTTGCTCCTGTGCGTCCCTCCTTCAAGCACAAGTATCCTCTTACGCCAATGGAAAAGTACATCCGATGGCAAACACCAGAGGGAGCTCCGTTCGATCCATGGGTGCGCACGCATTGGAAGCTGGTGGCCAAAATCATGCAGGTCGCCTCTGAATCGATGTTCATCAAAGGGAATGTCGCCCAGTGGGAAAGCTGGACAGGTATGAGGTTTCCCGAATCGGGAACGTACATGATTCCGGATGCGTTGACTCCCGTGCAGATTGACGTGGAAAAAGACGAAGCGTTGTACATCGAACCGAATATCTGGATGCAGCACTTTTTGTGAGGCTCTTGTTCCTGCCTGTGCGCTCTTCGAGGACGGAAAAAGGGTGAATTGTGTCGATTATTCTGGAAATCATCCGCCTAGTATCGTATAATTTCCCTGTAATAGTCCTTTGGTCCCCGTACTATTTACCCTTTAAATTTAACAGGCAACGGAGAAAATAACGATGAAAAAAGCGGCAGGAATCACGATTATGGTAGCGTTGCTAGGTTTCAATGCATACCTGTGGCCAACGTTGATAAAAGAAGTAAAAGCCGATCAGAAAAACGAAAAAGGCGTTCAAACCGCCACCATTTTACCAGCTTCAACTCCCGTCATGGATTTGTCCAATCAAGGGCCTCGTCCAGCCCATGTATCAGCGTATCCGGTCGAACAGCCGGCGGGTCAGCCGAGCTCAACTGCGCTAGCAGCAAGCAAACCCGGCACGGATTCGAAAAAGCAATCGTCGGCAAAGGCCGTACAGACGGCTTCCAGTAAACAGCCAAAGAAAACTGCCCAAAAGCCTTCCACCCCATCGAGACAATCGGATGGTCCAGACGTTCAAATCACCTATACTTACGAGCCATCCACGATTCATTATGAAGAGACTACCTATACAACGACGAGCAGCTACGGCGGCGGTTCGTTCAATATGCCGCTCGAATATAACCCGTATACAGGCAAAGTCCAGGAATCCGTCAAAATTTATCGGGGCATGGAAGTTCCTGCTACCCCGACGTTAAACAAACAAAACTTCGGCATCCCGCAGACTGTAAAACCATATGTCCCCCCTGAGAAACAAGATCAACAGCGACTCGCCCCGCAGTCTTACCCAGGCAGATAAGAGAATATGGATTGTCCGCTCATTTGTTCCTCCGTGCAGGAACATTTTTTTTTGCCGAAAATAGGTGGGGCTTGAATCTACTTTACTAGAATATACTCTCTGCTTTACTACGCGCCTTTCAAGAAGAAGAAGAAGACGCATCCCGTGGTTTGCGGAGGATCTACAAAGCGAGCTGATGAGACAAACGCACGCCTCTTCCTCTCCACCCCGAATGAAGTCCAAAACGAGCGACTTTGACCTTTGCTGAATACTGTCGGGACATCCTATAATTAGCTCATACGCACTCGAAAAGCAGGCGTGACAAATAGAAGGAGAAACGATTTTCGTTGGAATCAACGCTTTGGAGAAACGTCTTTTTTTGAATCTATTTTATGGTGACCATGCAAACCGCCATCACCTCGATGGTGACATTGGAGCTCCAAAACCCTACACGTATCGTGACAGTGGCAGCTACAGCCGCAGCAGCGCAATCAGCCACCAGTGATGCAGCTGTGAAAAAGTAAACAGTATAACCTATGAAAAATACAGATACGTACACAAGCAAGGGCTCTCTACCCATAAGTAGAGAGCCTACCCAAAAGTAGAGAGCCTACCCAAAAGTAGAGAGCCTACACACAAGGTAGCGATTCCGTAGCGTTCGCCTCGTCTCCTCATCTCATACAGCAGCGTGACGAGAATACGTGCACCCGTCGAGCCCAGAGGATGCCCCAATGCGATGGCTCCCCCGTTTACATTCACGCAGTCCAAATCCAATGACAGCTCACGGATGACTGCCAGTGCCTGCGCAGCAAAGGCTTCATTGCATTCGAGCAGTCCAATGTCAGAAACCTTTTTTCCTGTTCGTGCAAGCAGCTTCTGGACGGCACGCACAGGACATACGCATCAATGGGGGCCGGGCAAAAACTTCGAGGGAACCGGAGCATTCGGACCTTGGATGGTCACGCGGGATGAAATCAGCGACGGAGAGATTTTGACTCTCGAAACGCGGTTGAATAGCGAGGTCATGCAGCACGCTACGACCGACATGCTGCTCTTCCCGATCCCTACCTTGATCAGCTACGTGTCCAGCTTCACTACACTCGAGCCAGGGGATGTCATCGTGACGGGTACGCCAGGCGGGATTGGTATGAAACGGAACCCACCCGTTTACATGAAGGCAGGCGATGTGGTGGAAATCGAAGTAAGCCGCGTGGGAGTTTTTGAGAAATACGATTGTAGCTGAATAGGTGCGTAATGAAAAAAGATAGCTTCGGTTGGAGGCTATCTTTTTTCTCGTTCAGTGGCTGCAGGCATCAAACGAGCCAGAGGCCACACAAATGCTTTTACTTCATTCTTTTCGAAATCGGATGATCTTCTTTAAGCTGCAGCAGATCCCAGAGGTTCCCGTACAAATCCTTGAACACGGCAACTGTTCCGTAGGACCCCTCTTGCGGCTCCCTCACAAATTCGATCCCTCTTGCAACCATTTCCTCATAATCTCTCCAAAAATCATCTGTATTTAGGAAAAGAAAGACTCTGCCGCCGGTCTGATTGCCTATGTAGCTCTCTTGCTCTGGATTAGATGCTCTCGCTAGCAAGATCGTAGTCCCCACTGAGCCCGGAGGAGACACAACCACCCAGCGTTTATCCTGTTCGGGCTGATAGGTGTCTACTCGATGGCCTCATCGTAATCTTTGACGACGAGAGCAATGTGTACGATGGACTGGATCATTTTCTTGACTCCTTTCTTTTGAGAATTCCGAGCATGTGTAAAGTATCGATGACCGTGATCCGCAAACCCCAAACTCGCGTACAGATGTTGTGCCTCAAGGACGCTAACGGCTATTGCTGCGTTCCCCCACAATCTATTGCTTTTTCATTCATTCTTTTATGTTGAACGCCCCCCTTGAATATTCCCCCATTTTCACAAACACTTACCCCTTCTACAGGAAATACTTTTTTCAGGGCAGTGGTAATTTTCTGAGAGGCTTTCATGATTTCCGTCGCCGTCCCGATATCCAAATCAACCAAATCGGTGAAATGCTTTTTCGGTAAGATCAATGCCGATATACCCTAAATTTCCGCTATATATTCTCTTCCAGAAACAAAGCAATCTTTACCCGGCTGACTCCCGAACAAAGGTTGCTTTCGCTGCCTATCTACTCACGATTTCCTTGGCAAGGAGAATCATTTCACTACAACTTCATTGGAATGATCATAGACGATCTCAAAATCACGATGCTATTCTATAAAGTACGTGTACGTCCAGCAGTTCGTCAATGGATGATTTCTATTTCTTGTACCATGCAGCTTTTATGCCATTATCTGTTCAACCGCTTATCGGGCAGAACCAAAGAGCCATATCCATTCTTGCATGATTATCTATTTTTGCATAAATAATGGTGTGCTGGAGGGCTCCATTCTCGAGAATCTCCATATTTTTTTCAACATAGGAAACGAATGTTCTCTCACACTCTTCCATTTCCTTCCCAACTCAAGTATTATGTATTTTATATTGAATGAAAGGGTGTTACTCATGAACAAAACAGAACTGATTGCAAAAGTAGCAGAAGCTACTGAACTCACGAAAAAGGATTCTACCAAAGCTGTAGATGCGATTTTCGAAGCGATTGCTGGTGCACTCCAAAACGGAGAAAAAGTATCCCTCATCGGTTTCGGTAACTTCGAAGTGCGCGAACGTGCAGCTCGCAAAGGACGCAATCCTCAAACAGGTGAAGAAATTGAAATCGCTTCTGCAAAACTCCCTGCATTCAAGCCAGGAAAAGAACTGAAAGAAATCGTAAAATAGATTTCGGTTACATAAAAAGACGCCCGCTTTGGGCGTTTTTTTGTTTGGCAACGCTTTAGTCCCCGCTTACAACTGGTATTTTTTCATTTTCTGCAGGACAGCTGTATGGCTAATGCCTAAATAGGCCGCGGCTTGCCTGATGGAAGGATGCTCTTTTAACGCACGAATCAATATCGTTTTTTCGTAGTAATCCATTTGTTCTTTGAGTAGCTTTGGGGTGGAGTGTGAAAAGTCTTGTTCGCTTTCGGCACGATCCTGCTGTGTATCAAAATACAAATGCGCCGCCCCAATTTCCTGTCCAGGACAAAGGTATACCGTTCGCTCCATCACATTTTGCAGCTCACGAACGTTGCCCGGCCAATTGTGAACCTGCAAGGCGCGAATAGCTGAGTGAGTGAGCGGAATCATCGGCTGATTCGTTGCTCGGCATACCTTTTGAATAAAGTACTGGGCCAGCATCGGGATATCGCTTTTGCGCTCTCGAAGCGGCGGAATCACGATCGGGATGACGTGCAAGCGGTAATATAAATCTTCGCGGAACAGTCCTTTGCTCGTCATGTCTGCAAGATTTCGATTCGTAGCTGCGATAATGCGGACATCGATGGGAATCGATTTGTTCCCGCCGACTCTCCGTACTTTTCGCTCTTCCAATACGCGCAGGAGCTTCGCTTGCAGATGCAACGGAATATCCCCAATTTCATCCAGAAAAAGTGTTCCAGCCTGCGCAATCTCAAACAGCCCAAGCTTGCCCCCCTTAAGCGCCCCCGTAAACGCTCCTTGCTCGTACCCAAATAGCTCGCTTTCAAGCAGAGCATCTGGAATGGCGGCACAGTTAATGGGTACAAAAGGCCCGGCAGAACGATTGCTCTCAAAGTGAATCGCTTTGGCAAACAGCTCTTTTCCCGTACCGCTCTCCCCTTGTAGGAAAACAGTGGCTTCGCTTTTCGCCACTCGCTTTGCCGTCTCAATACACTGTCGCATATTCGCACTCTGCTGAACGATTTCGTCAAAGGAAAATCGCTCACTTCGCTGTACGGTGGACAGCAATTCTTGAATTTGTTTATTGTCGCGCAGCACAATCACGACACCTTGACGCTCGCTCTTCTCGGCAGGAATAATGGGATGATAGCTGCAAATGTAAGTCATGCGCTTTTTTTGTCCGGTAAGCAGACTTACCTGAACGCTGGGCACCTCAATCGCTTCCTCCAGGCATCGCCTCACCTCGACCGCTGCTTCTCCCCACAGCTTTTCGATCGAGTCATGCAGCAGCCGTTCTGGCTCCATTTTCAGCATCGCTTGAGCTGCACGATTGATGGTAGTGATCCTCAGCTGATCATCCAGCAGGAGAATTCCTTCCGAAACCGTTGTAAGAATCGTATGAATGCGGTTTTCACGCTCTTCTGCAGGTAGGTATGGGATCATTTTTACCTGCTCGATGCCTTTCACCTGCCTAATCCATTGCGTGATCGTCTCGACCTTGCTCGGAGCCACGGTAGGAATTTTCAAATAAATATAGTGAGGCCGAACCTCCATCCCGATAATATCGATCTGGTTCGCTGCAAAGCAGGCGATGACCTCATGTGTGATGCCAACCCGGTTTACGCCATTGATTTGAAAGGTAATACCCATGAGCGCAATCCCACCTCACCCGTCAAACGGTCTAGTTCTCTCCATCCATCATAATGAGAAAAAATGGCTACGCCAAGCTTTTTGGTGGAGCCGTCTGATTCAAAGGGCGCAAGTCTTTCTTTTTTGTATGTATGCTGGATCAGATGCTTGTCCATCGTTTTCTATAAAGAAAAGCCCGGTGTGTTTCTGCACACGGGCCATCGGAGATATCAAGCAAAGGCAAGCGCTGCTTCCAAATCGTCGAGGATGTCCTCAATGTCCTCGATCCCTACGGACAAACGGATCAGTCCATCTGTAATCCCCATTTTTTCTCTTTCCTGTAGCGGAATGATCGAATGGGTCATCGAGGCGGGATGCTGAATAAGTGAATCCACATCTCCCAAACTGACGGCCCGTTTGCACAGCTGTACGTTGTTCATCATGCGGATCCCTGCTTCCATCCCGCCTTTCAGCTCAAAGGCGAGCAGGCCGCCGAAGCCATCCATTTGCCTGCAGGCCAATTCATATTGAGGAAACCGCGACAAGCCCGGGTAATGCACCTTCGCCACTTTCGGATGCTGATCTAAAAACTCCGCAACCCTTTGGCCATTTTCACAGTGGCGATCCATCCGCACGCCCAGCGTCTTCAGCCCTCGGATCAATAAGTAAGCATCAAACGGACCTATAATACCGCCTATATCCTTTAAAGAGGTCATGCGAATCGTATCCATAATCGATTGAGGACCTGCCGCAACACCTGCAATGACATCGCCGTGTCCGCCAATGAATTTCGTTGCGCTATGAATGACGATATCACACCCATGCTCGATGGGCCGCTGCAAGTAGGGAGACATAAACGTATTATCCACGACGACGCAGGCACCTATCTCCTTGGCAATTTTTGCGACCAGCTTCAGATCGACCAGCTCCATCGTAGGATTGATCGGCGTTTCGACGTAAATCACTCGGGTAGTGGGCATCAGCTTTTGACGGATGGACTCCTCGACTGTCATGTCACAGAGCGAGTACGTGACTCCAAAACGGTCTTGCATCAAATTCAGTAAACCGTACGTGCAGCCGTACAATCCTTTGGTGCCGAGGATATGGTCCCCACTTTTCACGAGGGCCATAAGAACCGCCGAAACCGCGGCCATCCCGGATGCAAAGGCAAGACCAGCCTCCGCCTTCTCCAAAGCGGCAATCTTCTCTTCCAAGACAGTGACCGTCGGATTGCCTAAACGAGAATAGACGTAGCCCGCTTCTTCCCCAGCAAAGCGCCGAGCCCCTTCCTCCGTTGAGGCAAAGACAAACGTCGAGGTTTGGTAAATGGGTGTCGCCAATGCGCCTGTCTGTGGATCAGCATGGTAACCAGCATGGATGGCAGTCGTAGATCTCCCTTGCTTTTTCTGTGCCTGAACGGTTTGGTTGTTATTCATCCAAGAATCACCCCATCATTTCATTTTGAAAGCGTATTCTTGCACAATGTATGCCAGCGTGAAAAGCTGATTGGGACTACGTTATTTAGAAAGAAGCAGAAGATAATGGAAAGAATTCTTGCCATTCGGAAAGATAACTTACCATAATGAGAGACAAGTACTGGAAGGAGGCATATGAAATGAAATTAACCAACATTCCCTTTACCGTAACAGACTGGAGTGCCATCGAGCCTACTGAGCATAAGGGCCTAGAAGGAGCCGCCTATTGGAGAACGCAGCATTTTCATGACATGCGGGTTCGACTTGTCGAATACAGATGATACCTCTCCACATCGCTCTGCTACCAAGGTTGGAGCAAAACTGTTTATTGTCGATTAACAGGCAGCGCGAGGAGCCACGTTCTTCGGCTTGGACTGGGCGAACAAGGAAGCGTCCATCTTAATTTGCAAGCGCTGCTCTATATTTTATGGTTCATGGATGAGCCCGCTAAGAAATAGATTCAAAATTTTTGGTAAAAGGTGTGTGACAGCGTGGAGAATGGGTATGCGATCGGGTGGGGGACTTTAGCCCTCATTAATGCCGGATTAGCTCAAAGTAAAAATGAAAGTGGCCTTACGTGGTTTTTTCTCTCGCTATTGCTTGGCCCAGTCGCTACTTTTTTAATCGTCGTCTGGGTCAAGTTTCCGAAAGAGCAAAGGTAAGCTCCCAGCTCCCTATACTCTCTGCAGACGAATAACAGAGCAACATTCCAAACATCTCCTCATGGTATAACTAACATGAATTTCAAACAAGGAGATGAGAACATGAGCAAGCTGAAGGGCAAGATTGCGGTTGTGACGGGTGCAAGCCGAGGAATTGGTCGAGCTATTGCACGGCGTCTGGCACAGGATGGGGCGTTGGTAGCCGTACACTATGGGACGAGAAGAAAAGATGCCGAAGAGGTTGTCCAGGACATCGAGAGAAACGGCGGTTCGGCCTTCTCGATCGGCACTGACTTGCGTGTCCATACTGGAATTGGCGATTTCTATACGCAGCTGGACGAGGAGCTTCTAAAACGTACGGGAGAGACGCGGTTTGATATATTCGTAAACAATGCTGGGATCGGACAAATAGCAAGCTTCGAGGAGACTACGGAAGAATCTTTTGACGAGGTCATGAACATGAATGTCAAAGCGCCTTTTATTATGATCCAGCAAGCTTTGCCTCGTATAAAGGAAGAAGGCCGGATTATTAACCTCTCCTCGTTCGTTACGCGGGCAGCCTCTCCAAGTGTTTTCGCCTACAGTATGTCAAAGAGCACAATCAACACGCTAACCCTCATGTTGGCCAAACAGCTTGGGAGCCGCCAAATTACGGTGAACGCGATCCTCCCCGGTATCATCAACACGGATATGAATGCAGGCACCTTGCAAAGCCCTGACGGACAAAAGTATGCGGCTTCGCTTTCAACCTTCAACAGATGGGGAGAGCCCCAAGATGTAGCGGATATAGCCGCTTTTCTTGCCTCCTCAGACAGCCGTTGGATAACCGGTCAGTTGATCGATGCGAGCGGCGGGTCACATTTGTAAGTGGGATCGTTCAGAAGTCTGGTACGAGTGCTAGGCTTACGAACATCTTCAAAACGTTTGAAAATTTTCAGCATGATGCTTTGACGGGAACCCGGTTTGGATTAGATTCGCGAAAAGCTTGATGCGGGATGCGGGCTCAACAAAACAGCGGCTAGCCTCGTCAAAGGCAGCCGCTGTTTCTCTATCAGGATATCCTGCTATTTACTTCACTACGGATTTCAAAACGTCATCGATCATCTGACTGTTGGCAATCGCTCCGGTGTACAGCCAGCTCGAGCTATCATCAAATACGTACACATGCCCGTTCTTTACAGCCGGCATTTGCAACCAGATTGGATCCTTTTTCATTTCATCCATGTTTACGCCTTTTCCTTGTACAACAAACAAATGATCAGCGTTTAACTCCGCCAGCTTTTCTGTCGAAAGGGGCTTCCAGTTGGCATCATTTTGCTTGGATGCTTCCTTCACGACTTCTGGGATTGTCAGCCCTAGGTCTTTGTAGAGCAAATCACCGCTGGATAAATGCTCATCTACGACGAATACGGCTTTCCCTGTGACCCAGAGCGCTGCAGCTGAGTGTGTGCCTATTGCTTTTTTCAATTGCTCCCGAGCGTCCTTTGCTTTTGCTTCGTAGTCAGCCAGTACTTTTTTCGCTTCCTCTTTCTTGTTCAGAACGTCTCCGACTGTCAGCAGTTCTTGACGCCAGTCGTTGTTTTTCTCTGTCCCTACAGCAATGGTGGGCGTGATTTTCGCATATTGGCTGTAGCGGTCCCCTGCTACCATTTCGGCACTGTCGACGAAAAGCAAATCTGGATTGTAGCTCATGACGACTTCCGGCGGCAGATCATGAGGAATCAAAGGTACTCCCGCCAGATCTTTTTGCAGGTACTGCTGAACAACGTTTCCTTTTACCGACCATTGTGCAACGGGTTTTACTCCCAGCGCGATGAGATGATCCTCCAGATACGACGCGATCACTCGCTGTGGCTGCGATGGCACCTTCATTTCATGTCCCAATGCGTCCGTTACAGTTCGCTCAGTAGATACTGGTGTCTCTGCCTGTACATTGCCATTCGGTGCAGCTGTATTCGGTGTACCCGCACAAGCACTCACCAGCAAGCTGAGCGCTACGATCAGTGCGAAAGCAATCGACTGTGTTGTCTTTCTATCCACTTGCCTAATCCCTCCGAAGACTTGTTGAGAATCGTTTTCACCAATATACCTTTGGATTTCCTGTGCGGCAATGGACAATTCGGTCTTGTCATAGGGACGATATGGACCTTTTCGCTGCGTGCTTGCCCGCTTCTGATATTGATTCGAGGTCATTCCCGTATGCTTTTTGAACAGTCTTGTGAAATAGAACGGATCGGCGTAGCCCACACTGGCCGCGATCTCCTGGAGTGTAGCGTCCGTCCCTTGCAGTCTTTCTGCTGCTTTTTGAATTCTCACCTTGATCAAGTAATCGATGGGACTATATCCGGTCTGCATTTTAAAGATGCGGGTCAAATAGCGCACGCTGTAATGGAACTGCTTGGCTAACGAGTCAAGAGTGATCTGCTCTGCGTGATGCTTATCCAAATAAGCCATGACTTGCTCCACCAAGGTTGGTTTTTCTGTTTCCGGCTGTGCTCCCTGCAGCTGCTTTTGGAGCAAATGAGCGTGTACAAATTGATAGAATATCGCTTTGACATGCAGCCGTCCCAATGCATCTGGCTGCTGCCATTTTTGCTCCATTTGGTTTGCCCACTCGAGCAGCGGTACCGGCTCTTCCGGGGAAAAGCCGTATACTTCCTGAAACGAGTTCCGGCTATGGTATCTGCTTTGGACAAGGGAATCGTCGCTTTATAGAAAATCAGGCAGAATTCAAACTCATCCTCTACCTCGGCGATATCCAGAGAAATGCCCTTTCCGCCATGTAGCAGGAAAAAACGTTGAGCGATATACTCTCTGCCTGCCAGTGACAGCCGTGCGTACCCTCTAAACGCGTAGAGAAAACAGCTCGTCGGAAGCTGATAGGACTGCCACTTTTCCGTTTCGTGCAGGACATATCGGCGCACATCAAAACGCGTTATATCGGATCGGAGCCGTCCTGACAAACCTTCTACTTTTCTTGTGCGTGGCCAATCTTTTCCTGCTGTCTACGCGGAAGGATGATTGGCAAAAGCAACAGCGCACCGATGAGAAACAGGAACCCACTGAACGTATACACGGCTCCGAGGGTAAGCAGGTCCTTCACTACCCCTGCGGCAGACATACCGACGACCATCATCCCCATGAAAATCGGAGTCATGGCTCCCCCTACCCGCCCGATGAACTCGACCTGCGTATTTTGCATGATCATCGTATTGATCCCCACTTGAATACACGGATAGATCAAGCCGCTCACAGCTTGCAAGAGCAGCGTAATCCACACGCTATGAGACAAGCCTACCCAGATAGTCGTCACGGTGCTCACTGCCAAACCGAGTGCGAGCAAGCTCTGCGGCTTCACTTTCTTCGCCACTCCCATAATGAGAGCGCCGCCAACCAACATCGCAGCTCCATTGATCATGAGGGGCCAGCGTATAAATTCTTTATCCATCCCCAGATTCTCAATCGCTACGAAGATCATGAGCGGCTGAATAATACCGACAGCCAGCCCCGCTGCCGCAAAGGTGCCTCCCAGCGTCCTCAACGTCCGATTGTTCCATACGTATTGCAAGCCTTCCAACAGCTCTTGCTTGAAATTTGCCCGTTTCCCCGCTGCTTCCTGGACTGCAGCGTCCCTCGGAAGAGAAATGAGGGTAATTCCTGATGCGAAGAAAAGAAGCCCTGTCAAAATGAGCGAGACATGTATTCCGTATTTTTGGTACAGGTACGTGCCTACAACCGGCCCAATCACCATGAAAATCGCCATCAAGGACTGAAACATAGCCATCACGCTTTGCAGCTGCGCATGCGGGACATGCTGCTTAAATATTTTCATCGCAGACGGCTGGGAAAATTGCGACATGATCGATGAAAACAAAGTAGCGAGCAGCAAAGCGTGCCAAGAACCATAAACGAGGGCAACCAGCACTGCAAACAAGGAAAGACTCGACAATAGATCACAGAGAACCATGGTGCGCTTCGGCCTCCATCGATCAGCAAATGTTCCTCCGATAATGGCGAACAGAAAGATCGGTGCATACTCAACTACGGAAATCAGCGATACATACAGCGGGTCATTGTGTGTCAAATCGCTTACGTACAAAAGGATAGCGAAATTGCGAATCCAGACGCCAAGCTGCAAAAACGTGCGGGAAAAAATAATGGTGCGGACGTAACGATTGTGTAACAAAAGAACAAGCTCCTCTCCATAAAGTAAACAACCAAACAAATCATCTGATTATTTATAGACAATTTAATTCATTGTCTATTATTTTGTCAACGTATTTTAATTTCGCCTACGTCCTTCTGACACTCCCGGAATGCAAAAAGCAAAAAAAGCCTCGCCGTTTTACCGGCAGGCTTTACTCACGAGGACGCGTCCCCACACGCAAGATTCGATTCCTTCTAGAGACCACTATTTGGACGTCAAACCGCCATCCACAAGCACAGCACTTCCCGTCATCGCCGAGGATTCATCAGATGCTAAAAATACGGCCACATTGGCGATTTCAACCGGTTGGATGGTTCGACCGATGGGCTGGAACTCACTAATGCTTTTCAGTACGTTTTCACGGCCGCCAAACAAGTCGGCATGTGCATCGTTGAAAGTCGTGTCTACCCATCCTGGGCAAATGCAGTTCACACGTACTTTTTCTGCCGCAAAATCCAGCGCCATCTGTTTCGTCAGCATATGGATGGCTCCTTTGGAGGTGACGTACGCAGACAAGCGCGGTTCTGCTGCGAAACTATTCGCGGAGGCCATGTTCACTACAGAGCCGCCACCTGCCTCGATCATTTCAGGCACAATGTATTTGCCAGTCAAAAACATCGATTTAACATTGACCTCCATCGTACGGTCCCATACCTCTTCTTCAAGCTCGATCACAGATCCCGGCACGTTAATTGCAGCGTTGTTGCACAGGACAGTAGGAACACCATACGTTTCCTTGGCAAATGCGAGGAGTGCTTGCACGTCTGCTGATTTGGACACATCCCCCTGGAAAAAGACAGCCTTTTGGCCTTTCGCGGAAATTTCTTCTACGACCTCTTCTCCTGCTGCTGCAATATCCGTCGCCACGACCCAGGCTCCCTCTTCGGCAAAACGCTGGGCAATAGCAGCACCAATTCCTCTGGCTGCTCCTGTTACGATGGCGACTTTGTTCTGTAAGCGCATATTTGTATCCTCCTTTGAATTTACATATCTTTGAGTACTGGGGCTACTTTTCGATAGCCATTGGACTTCACATAGCCGACTACGACTCCGATCAATACCCATCCAAAACCAACGGAAAAGGTCGTCCAGTCAAACCCAGACCAGACATAGCCTGTGATCAGAAGTCCAATGAACGGAGTGAGCGCGTAGGTAAGGAAACCTTTGACTCCTCGCCTGCGTTTTTTTCCGTAAAAATAGACGATGATGGTAGCATTCAACATCATGAAAGCCGTGATGGCACCGAACGTGACGAACTTGTAAAGCGTCTCGATTGACAGAGACAAAGTGACGACGACAGATAGCAGCGCGCAAAAGATCGTCGCGTTGACCGGCGTTTGAAATTTCGGATGGATCTTGGATAAGGCCTGTGCAAAAGGCAGCAGGTTTTCCCGGCTCATCGAGTACAGCACGCGGGCAGTTGCCGACTGCACATTCAGCGTAACCGCTATCCCTACTGCGACGACGTTGATCAGTATCAAGATCGTATAAAACACTGGTCCACCCGCTTCTCGCGCAATTTCAAAAAAGCCCATGTCCGGGTTGAGCGTCTCAAACTGCGGATGAATCAATGCCGCCATGTACACTTGAATGATAAACAGCAATCCACTGAACAGGATGGACAGGACCGTTGCCTTTCCGACTGTTTTCACAGGGTCCTTTGCTTCTTCTGCCAAGGTACTGATGCCATCGAAGCCGAGAAATCCGAGCACGGCGATGGACGTCGCTGTCGCGATAAAACCAAAATCCACATGGTCTGTCTGATACAATGGCGCCAGACTAAAGCCACCCAAGCCGTGTCCGTCGATGAAAACAAACTTGAAAGCGATTCCTAAAAACACGACAAGCGTGATGATCTGCATCCAAAACATGATCAGATTCGCTCGAGCCGTCATCGTGATTCCGCGGACGTTGATCAGTGTGTTGCAAATTACGAAAAAGAGCGTCCACACAAAGGCGGGAACCTCCGGCAGAATCCCTGCCATCCATACCCCTGCAAAGGCATATAGCAAGGCTGGACAAAGAATATAATCCGCCAAGATCAACCAGCCTGCAATGAAGCCCACATGTGGATTTGCTCCCCTGCTCACATACGAGTAGACTGAGCCCGCGAAGGGAAACTCTTTGCTCATGTGGCTGTAGCTAAACGCTGTGAACATCAGAGCAATAACCCCGATACAGTAGACCAGCGGCACCATGCCAAAGCTTTGTTGGGCAACAGCGCCGTAGACTTGCATCGGTGCGAGCGGTGCCATAAAGACCATCCCGTAAATGACCAAATCCCGAAACGTAAGCGTCCTTCGCAGCTCTTGTTTGTATTGCGTACCCTCCATATCGAACTCCCCCTTTACCAATTAGTAAGAATAAGAAAATAGTCCTGCTTTCATCTTAGCTTTTTATCAAAAAATTCCGAAATACATTCCGTCCCAACAAAAGCGCTTTGGTCAGAACCGATTTTTTTTGACAGAAAAAAAGCCATTCCTCATGCAATTGGTTCGCAGGTAAGGAATGACCCCGTTATTTGCTTACATCCATTTTTTCAAATTATTCCAGAAGGAGGCGATCTCCTGTATTTTATCTTCCGCGATCAGCGCCTGCTTGCCTTCCCGTGCCTGATGAAAATAAATCGTACTCCCCTCGATGTGACTGATCTTTTTCATATTTACGAGAAAAGAGCGGTGTGTCAGGTAAAAATAGCTGTCCTGCAAATAGGACTCGTATACCTTGATCGGGATTTTGCTTTCGTAGGCATCGCTGGCGGTATGGACGAGTATTGTTCGGTTGATCGATTCGATGTACAAAATATCATCAGGTGTCTTTTGCAGAATTTCCTCCGCAAAGATCGGGACGTAGAGCCCCCCCGCTTTCACGAATGATTGATAGTCGATATGGCTCTGCAGCTTTTCGATCGCCTGCCGGAGGCGCTTTGCCGTATACGGCTTTTCCACGATGTCGACAATTCCCAGGTCGTACGTAACGCTCGCGTGTGGCGCCATTCCCGTAACGAGAATGGTAGGGAGATGAACCCCTCTCATCTTCAGAATCGAATAGCTTTCCAGCCCACTTCTTCCCTCCCCCAGATGGATATCGAGGATCATCGCCGACAATTCCGTCCGGAGTGTCGCCTGGGCAATCAACTCATCGCCGGTCTGCGCTCTTGCTGCAATTCGTATATGTTCGTGGGTGGCCAGATACCCCTCCAGCACCTCTAGCTGTAGCTCATCATCTTCGGCAATCAATACGTTGATTGGCTCCTTCCCCATGGTTCTCCCGCTCCCTCCTCGCATCGTTTGCGAAATAACTAGCCTGCCACTCTTTTGTCCACTACTAACAAAATTGAGAAGCATGTCCTTCCACGAGCAGAAGTAACAGATAGCTCGCCCTCATATTTTTTCACGATCTCCTGCACGATGCTAAGGCCGTAACCACGCGCCCCACCCGCTTCCGACATTTTGGTCGTGAACCCTTCCTGCGTCACCCTTTTCACGTCTTCTGCCGGTATAGTCGCACCCGTATTTTCGACCGTAAACTGATAGGTGTTGCCCACTTTTTTCAAATGAAGCGAAATGCTTCTCTCCCCGATCGGATCTGCCTCCGCTGCCTCGATAGCGTTATCCAGCAGGTTGGAGAGAATCTTGATTAAATCGGAAGAAAGGACACCCTCGAAGTTTTCCTCGGGAGAAACGTGAAAGTCCATCTCGATTTGAGAAGCACGCGCCTTTTCCACTTTAGAATGAAGCAGCACCAGCAAGGCGGGATTGGCAACTTGCTGCGTAAGGGTCACGACCTGCAGATCAGTTTGCAATCCGCGCAAATACTCCTGTGCCCGCTCTACCTTACGCAACTCCAGCAGACCAAAGATCACCTGGAGATGATTGGCGAAGTCATGCTTGATCGACTGAATCGAGGTAAGGATGGAGCGAAATTCCTTTTGAAAGGTTTGCTCCGAATCCCCTACCACACGCAGCGTCTCTTTTTGATACCACCGACGGATGAGCGTGTAGCTCACCACGATGAGTACGAGGACCACTAAATTTGCGAAAAAGTAGAAAAGACTATTTTTCAGAGCGTTGTTTTCGATCTGTTCCAACACTTCCACGCCGGTATCAATCCCCACAATCCCGACCAGCTTCCCTGATGTGTTGAACAAAGGCGCGCCAGTCGTGATGTAGACTCCGTATTTGGGATCGTGAATGATTCCCGTATGAAACGTGTCACCATGATACGCTGGCTGGACCTCTTCCATCGTCAGCGTGCATAGCTCGCCGATATACGTGTGGGCGGTGTCTCCTGGAGGAAGACCGTTAATCATGACCCGACTGTTTCCTTCCGCATCCATGACGACGATATACACATGCTTTGCCCCGATTTTTAGCCGATAGTCGTTGAGAAAACGGTTGAGCATGATATAGTCCGCACTATCCTCCGTAGGCTTTTGCAGAAATCGCTCGAAGCCCTCGACATCTACCTCGCGGGCAATATCCGCGGCTGTCTTCATGCTTTGCGTCGAAATTGAAATCTCCACCGTTCGAACCGTACTGTCATACGTGAGGAAAATATTCGCAAGCATGAAGCACAAGCTCAGAAAGATTGCGACCATGATGATCATTCCGACCTTTTTGTTGGTTCGCGCAGCGATTATTTTCATCGTTCTCTCCTGACCTTTCCGTCCAGACATGGCGTGTGCAACCGTTTCCCTCATTTTAGCACGAATTTTGTCGGATGGGTTTGGGGAAGCGTTTTGGTTCACCTTTCACTACTATCTCAGAGCACATGTTAAAAAAGGCAAAACCCTGTCGCCGCATTCGGACGAGGGTCTTGCCCAACTCATCATAAGCACAAATTCAAATCTAGTTAACCCCTGATAGCTCGTGCCGCCACAGGAAAAAGCTCCCCAACCGCCTTTGCTCTCATCCGCACGGCGTTCCCGCTCAGATACGCCAGCGGTACTTCTTCGATATCGACGATTTTTACCGTCTCAGGAAGGGCGCCGGCACGCACTGCCTCGGCTGTCGCTAGCTGCTGGCAATCCTCCAGAATCTCTTCGCGCGTTCGCGCTTCATTGGCATAGATCCGATCGATTTGTCCGCTGACCTGTGCGATGGTCACACCGATGGCATTTGCGACCTCATAGTTTTCCGGTCGGATGACCTCGGAGACTCCTTGCAGCTGATCAGGGAGAAGGATGCTTCCTCCACCAACGAGGATGGCAGGAACCGGCTCTGCCGAAGTTTTCATCCGGTCGATTGCTTCTTCTACCATGACCGTCATTTTTTGATAGACACACTGGACATCGTCCGCAGGCAGATGCGCGACTTTTTGTGCATCCCCGATCTGTGCTTGTCCCACTGCAACGGCGACATCTGATGCCGTCAGCACCTCACCGCCAAAAATTAAGCCTTCTTTGGATAGTCGATACCCGACGCTATCCGGGCCGACTTGCGGTTCTGCTCCCAGCCCGCGAATTCGCGTACCGCCGCCCAGTCCAAACGACAAGAGATCCGGCATCCGGAAATTCGTGCGAACACCGCCGATCTGAGCGACGAGGGAGGACTCGCGCGGAAAGCCTTTGGTCAGGACGCCAATATCGGTTGTGGTTCCGCCAACGTCTACGACGAGCGCATCTTCAATCCCGCACAAAAAGGAAGCGCCGCGCACACTGTTTGTCGGGCCTGAAGCGATAGTCAGGACAGGGAACCTGCGTGCGTACTCAGCCGTCATTAACGTCCCATCGTTCTGACTCAGATAAATGTGGGCATTTTCAATTCCATTCGCGCTCAGGGATTGCTGAAAGCCGCTTACCATTTGCTGGGCTGCTTCTGTCAGAGAAGCATTCAATATCGTTGCATTTTCCCGCTCCAAGAGTCCGATATTGCCAATTTCATATGATAAAGAGATCGCCACCTCAGCGCCTAGCTCTTCCTGCAGCAGCTGCTTGGCACGCAGCTCATCCGACGCATCCACTGGCGAGAAAACGGAGGTCACCGCTACGGCTTTCACTTTTCCCCGCCACTGTGCGCCCATGCGGCGAATTTCTTCTTCGTCCAGCCGGGACAAGCGTTGGCCGGTATACTCGTGCCCACCGTGAACAATCGTCGATCCGACAAAGATCGCTTCCAGCAAATCCTGTGGCCAATCCGAGTACGGAGGAATAGCATCTGTAGCCGGCGCACCAATGCGAATCACGCCAATTTTGGACAAGCGCTTCCTCTCCACGATCGCATTGGTGCAGTGTGTCGTTCCCAGCATAGCCGATGCAATCTGCGCGGGCTGGATGCCACTCTCCGCAAGCAAGACACGAATGGCCTCCTGAATCCCACCGCCGACATCCTCTGTCGTCGCCACTTTTGTTTTCGCATGCAGCATGTTTTGCTCATCCAAAATGACAGCATCCGTATGGGTTCCACCTACGTCAATTCCAATGCGGTATGTCATGCCCCAGTCTCTCCCTTCAACGGACGATAATCCAAGTCATAGCCGAAATAACGCGGTCCTACCGTCTCGATTCCTTTTTCGGTTCTCCACTTTTCATTG
The DNA here is from genome assembly GCF_046622605.1 of Brevibacillus centrosporus. Lineage (NCBI taxonomy): Bacteria > Bacillati > Bacillota > Bacilli > Caryophanales > Paenibacillaceae > Brevibacillus > Brevibacillus centrosporus. Next base: position 3,998,465 of record NZ_CP176856.1, read on the forward strand.
CAGGAAAGACCGATGACCGCGATCCGGTTCCCATATCGCAAGCCTTCTGTCGTGATCGGGAGACCCGTTTCAAAATCCAGCACGGAAATGAGATCAGGTGTAGTCGCTACCACTTCCTCGCCCACCGTTGCGATCAGGAACTCATTTTTGAAGTCCAGCCTTGCAGTTTGACCGAGGTATTGATCGATGCCGTCCAGCTTCACTTCCCCTTTGGCAAACCCCTCTGTCGTGCGTCTCTCAAACGCATTCGGCGCTATTTGGCACCATCAATCGGGATATCACGATGTCCGCGCTCGAGTACAAAGAAGGCTTCCTGTTTCTGGTTAGCTACAAGGACGGTTCAGCGGGCGCCGAGCAAAAGAAAATCGACTATGTGATCGAGACGATCAATCGCTATATGCAAGACTGTGTGATTGGCGTCAGCAGCAGCAACAGCCTCCTCGACTGCGGCAATGCGATCAGCCAAGCCATCACGGCCGTCAACTCCCATAGCATCAAAAACTCCAGCGTCATATACTACAACAACCTTGGAATCGTCCGCTTGCTGAAGCTGTTCAGCGGGCACAAGGAGCTGGATCTGTTCTACAGCGATATTCTTGGCCCCATCTTGGAGTTTGACCAAAAAACAAACCAATCTAACCTGTTTGAAACGATGGACTGCTTTATTCAAAATGGACGCGATTTCCGTAAAACAGCGAAAGCTCTGTTTCTTCACGAGAATACGATCCGCTATCGGGTAGCCAAAGTACAGGAGCTGGTTGCGCCAAAGTGCTCCAGTGATGATGTTCTGGAGGACCTCTCGATTGCGATCAAGATTTACAAGCTGCGGAAGGCGGAGAAAATGGTGTGATCGATCCATAGCCAACCAGCTATCAACTAACAATATTTGACAGTTGCTAGGCATGGATCTTATAGTTAGGAGGAAAAAACATAGAGGATCGAGGGAAAAGAAGTTGGGGAAATTTTTCTTGTTTTCGATTTTATGGTGGCTTACAGGGAGTCCTTTCGCCGCACTGATCATCATTTTGCTGGTGCTCTACTTTTTGGATCTTCGCTTTGTCCGCCTGCTTCCGGACATCACCAAGCCTTATCGGCGATGGAGACGGCTATCCGCTCTTACGAACCTGCTTCGTCTCAATCCGCATGATACCACCGCTAAACTCGAGGCTGCCCGATTGCTGATGGAAAAAAAGCAGTTCAGTGTAGCTTTGTCCTATTTGGAAGAAGTCGCATCCGTCATGGAGGATTCTCCAGAATATTTGTGCGACAAGGGTACCTGCCTTCTGAAGGTGGGGCGTGTAGAAGAGGGCTTGCGGCTAATCGAGCAGGCATTAAAGGTCAATCCGCGGGTCAAATATGGAGAACCCTATCTTCGCGTAGCCGAAGCGTATGCGAAGCTTGCACAGATGGAAAAAGCGTTAGCGAGTCTGGAAGAATTGGCGAAGATGAACATGTCATCGTGCGAGGTGTACTACAAACAAGGAGAGCTGTACGCCGAGCTAAACCAAAAGGAAAAAGCCAAGCAATCGTACCGGGAAGCCGTTGAGGTTTATCGCGTTTTGCCTCCCTACAAGCGCCGCTTGGAAAGGCGCTGGGCCTTGCTGGCATGGCTGAAAAAGTAAGGCAAAACAAATCAGGCAGCAGCAGTCCAAGACGATCGTACTTGTCTTGATTCTGCTGCTGCCTTTTCTTGATTCTTCGCCTATCAGCCTGTAACCATGCGATTGACTTGCCCTGTAAGCATCAGCATCGCTTGCAGCACAGGCATCATGCTGACCACATCAGCGGATTGATAGCGAACCTTACGCCCTTCCACCAGCTCGACTCCCGGCATCCAGCTAACGGCCGTGGCGAACTGCGATTTGGTGAACTCCACTTCGAGCGTATTTTCCGATTGCTGAGCGAGTGGCTGTACCGCACTTCGGTTGATCAAAGCCTGTTTCGCCTGCTGACGGATCATCTCACGTGCGCGGACAGGGTGAATCGCTTGGGAGGAAAGTCCGGTAATACCCGTTTTCACCGCTACCGTAAAGACCCCTGGTATATCCTGCTCCACTTCCTGTGCAGTTTGGGAGTCTCCAGTCACCAATACGACAGGTACGCCAAAAGCGCCTGCTACCGCAGCGTTTAATCCGGCTTCGCCCACTTCTTTTCCGTTCAGCACGAGGCGGTGGATCGCCACACCGGATAGCGTATGATTGAGCACGGCATCGCCAACGCCAGCTTTTCCGTGATACCCGACAAAAAAGGCGGCATCGTACGTGCTGTCGATTCCTTGCATCATGCACAACGGCTTGAAGAAACCGCGGATGACGTCTGCCTGTGGATGCAAATCCTCGAGAATCAGATTGTTCATCGGTCCATGTGACTCATTTACCACGATCTGTGTCGCTCCTGCTTCCAGAGCGCCCTCGATGGCGGCGTTTACATCTTGGGTCAGCAGTCGTCGCCCTGCCTCATAATGCCGCCGCCCCGGGATCGTATCTTCCCACTCCGTGATCCCAGAAATCCCTTCCATGTCCAAAGAAATAAATACCTTCATCCGTGGATTCCTCCCGCCCTAAAATTACGCGTTTACGACCTCTACTTTTGGCAGCTGTCGCGAAAACAAAGCAAAGCGTTTGACCTCTCCCGCCGTATTGCGCACGAAGTGAACCACCGTATCGATACCGCGGCGCGTAAATACAAACGCATCCTTTTCGATTGGACGAAGAGGCAGTTCCGTTTTATCGAGAATCAGCACGAGCTTCCCTTCGTTTTCATCGAAGCGAACTTTTACTTCATCTCCTTCGCCGGACTTGAAGGTGCCTGTGCACGTCTGCAGTTCGGCGAGGGAAGCTTCATAGTTCGCAAACGTAGCGTACTGCGTATCGATGGGGCGCTCAAACACACTGTTCAGCAGACCCAAAGTCAAATCGGTAATTGGCGCATCATCCATATTTGTCAGCAAAATCCCTGTAATTCCCTCTTCCGGGATAATGAACATCTGCGCAGTAATCCCTTTCAGGCCGCCGGTATGCTGTACAAGGGTACGACCTTCTGAAAATGGCAGGATACCAAGCCCGTATCCATAGCTGCGAAGTGGATCAATTTTGGCATGAGGGGTTACCATCTGTGCCGTGCTTTCCTCCGAGATGATGCGCGTCCCCTTGCCAAGTCCTCCGGTACGGAACAGCTCCGCATATTGCAGCATGTCGCGAGCAGATGCTTTCAGGAAGCCCGCAGCACGCATGGAAGGAGAATCCCACCAGAGCGGTGCCCGCAGCACTTCGCGAACCCCCTCTTGTACTTGCGGAGTGTACAGCATCGCGCAGTTGTCATCGGCACCCAATTCCTCGACATGAAAGACAGAGCGGTCCATTCCCAGGGGCTGCAGGATGTGATCCTTGACATAAGCCTCGTATGATTTTCCTGTAACACGCTCAACGATGGCACCCAGCAAGCCGAACGCGTCGTTGGAATAGCTGAACTGTTCTCCCGGCTTCCCGATCAGTTCAAAGGACAGATCGCCAATGTAGGCCATCAGCTCTTCAAAGGTATCAATCGGCTTTTGGCATTGCGCTTCAAAAGCCTTCAGCAGGTCGGCCGCTGTCGGATCCGCCTCCAGGCTTCGCTGCATAGCGGGAATCAAGGAAGGCAGCGGCGGAAAACCAAGCGTATGCGTCATAAAATGATGGATCGTAATGGCTTTCGTCTGTTCTTCATCCGGCGTGCGGAATTCTGGCAAATAGGACACTACCGGATCATGAACGGAGAGCTTGCCCTGCTCCTGCAGCTGCATGATGGCGACACACGAAAACGACTTGGTAATCGATCCGATTCCAAACACCGTATCGAGATTCACAGGCCATTGCTCTTCCCGATCCCGATACCCGAACGCTTTTTCATAAAAAAGCTCCCCATTCTTGGCTACGGCTACCATCGCTCCTGGAACCTGGAATTCATCGATCAGCTTTTGGGCATACGCTTCAAACGGTTCTGCCCATTCTTGTTTTCCCATGTTACGCCTCCTTGCTCTGCTTGATTAATTGACGGAAGTGAAACGCAACACGACTCACTTGACCGGCCTCGTCACGAACAAAGCGAATCCATTTTTCCAAGCCAGTAGGCATTTGGAAGCTGAAGGCATCCGCACCCACGGAGCGCAGCGGGTAATCTGCTCCTGCAAACGTGACCACGAGCCCAGTCTCTCCGGAAGAAACCTGTACCATTTCCCCTTCGCCAGAGCGATATTCCCCGAGGAAGTCCTGCAGCGTGTCAGCTGCGACAGGGTAGTCCGGGTAAATCGCAATCGGTTCATCCACGGGCAGAGACTGGGCAGTATTGATGGTGGCTCCGAGAAGCTCGGCAGATGGTGCGCCATCCAGATTTGTCAGGACGATGCAGGTGATCTTTTCCTCAGGCAAAATGCACAGCTGTGCCGCAATCCCTTTTAATGCTCCGCCATGCTCGATCAAGGTTCCGCCGCGAAACTGTGGCGTCACCATAAAGCCGAAGCCGTAATGACGAGCTGGCTCCAAGCCGGCGTAGTTGCCAATCATTTGCTGCACGCTCTTCTCCGAAAGAATCCGCGTCTCCCCGACCTTCCCGCCTGTACGGAAGATTTCCGCATACGCGAGCATGTCACGTCCTGTGGACTTTAAAAAACCGGCAGCCCGCATCGCAGGGGCATCCCACCAGAGCGGTGCCGCAAACACGACCTTGCCCTCTTCTGTCTTTTTGCTCGTGTAGAGGGTCGTAATGTTCTCGTAATCCCCCAAATCTTCCGTCAAAAATACCGTGTGCCCCATTCCCGCCGGATCCAGCAGATGCTCCTTGAGATAGCTCTCATACGTTTGGCCGCTGACGCGCTCGATAATAGCACCCAGCAGGGCATAGCCATCGTTGCTGTAGGAAAATTCAGTCCCAGGCTCTCCCAGCTGTTCTACATCCAGATCGGCGATAAAGGCCATCAGCTGTTCGTATGTATCAATCGGTTGGTGAGCAGTAAGATCAAAATTTCTGTCCGATTCCTGCAGAGCGGGATCAATCTCCATGCTGCGTCGCATCGCAAAGTAAAGCGTGGGCATCGAAGGCATTCCGGATGTATGCGACATCAGATGGGCAATCGTGATGCGCTTGCTGCTCTCCGCATCCTTCGTCCGAAACTCCGGTAAATACTGGACCACAGGATCGTCCACAGACAGCTTTCCAGCTTCCTGCAGCTGCATGATGGCTACGCAGGTAAATGATTTCGTGATCGAGCCAATCCCAAAGACCGTATCCAGCGTCACCTCTGCCTGCTCTTCAGCATCGCGGTAACCGAAACCTTTTGCATAGACATGCTCCCCAGCTTTGGCGATCCCGATAAATGCTCCAGGCAGCTTGGCTGTCTCCATCAATTTCCCTACATAGGCTTCCAGTTGTTCCATGTCACTACTCCCCCTTTGGGCTTCGTTTTAGGACATACGCATGCGCAGGCTGATCACTCTTTAACAGACCAACCACTTCATAACCTTCTGAAAAGGCAGTCTGACAAGCTTTTCGCAATGCAAACCGCCACTCTTTTGCAAGCGGTAGGTGTTCTTGCTTCATCGCTTGAATGTTGGCAGGCACACTCAGCAAAATTCCCGCGGTGTCGGTCTGCGCTTGGCGATCTACCGGGCGCGGCTGTTCTTGGAAAAGCTCCCAATCCAGCATTCGTGGATACTCGCTCCACTCGCTGCGTTCATTCGAGATGCCCTGCTCCCGATTTGCCACCCGCTTTGCTTGCAAATCCCATTCCAGCAGGAACCGATCCGTTGGCATCCCTGCGTTGATGCCATCGTTCATTTCGCCGTAATAGGATTCGATATACGTTCTTACGGAACCGCCCAGCTTGTTCAGATTCAAATTCGCATTGCGCGTCTCGAGTGGATCATACGTCCAGGTCATTTTGTCATAACCGTACGCAATCGCCCATTTGCGCTGCTCCCATTTCAGCTTTTCACCAATTCCCCAGTCGCGGTACTCCGGAACAATTCCGAGCATATGCGAGCAGAGATGGGCTTTGCCCTCCTTGAAGCCGGCAAAACCGTAGCAAAAGCCAACGGGCCGATCCTCGTGAAAAGCGGCGATGACGACTCCCCCATTGTGAACAGCCGCGATCAGCTGTGTGACCGGAGAAATATTTTTGTCAGCCCATACGATCCTTTGAAGCTCTTCCACTTCGATCATTTCTGCAACTGTCGTCATGATGCGATAGTTCAATTCTGGCTTCATCTGCCACCCACCCCGTTACCCAATCGTTACGTTTTCTGGACGAAAACTTTTCTCTAGTACCTGCAAGGATTTCACGACTTCCCAGTTGATTTCATAGCCAATCCCTGGTCCTTCTGGAACCGCGAGTACACCTGGCTTTAGAAACTCGACTTCAGGCAGCACGATGTCCTGCTTCCAATAGCGACTGGAAGCGGCTGTATCCCCAGGGATCGTAAAGTTGGACAAAGAAGTAATCGCGATATTATGCGCACGGCCGACCCCACTTTCAAACATGCCGCCGCACCAGACCGGAATGTTGTTCTCCTGGCAAAGATCGTGAATCTTCTTGGATTCAGTCAATCCTCCTACCCGGCCCACTTTGATGTTAATAATCCTGCAGCTCGAAAGCTCGATCGCCCTTCTCGCATCTTCAACGGTATGGATGCTTTCATCGAGGCAGATCGGCGTTTTCAATTGACTCTGCAGACGAGCATGATCCACGATATCGTCGTGTGCCAAGGGCTGTTCGATCATGATCAGGTTGTAATCGTCGAGCTGTTTGATCAGATCCATTTGATCCAGGGTATAGGCTGAATTGGCATCCGCCATCAATGGCAGGTCGTCACCAAAACGCTTTCGCAAAGCATCAATCAGCGCGATATCAAAGCCCGGCTTGATTTTCACTTTGATTTTTTTGTAGCCCTCGGCAACGAATCCTTCTACTTTGGAGACCACTTCTTCGACAGTAGGTTCAATCCCGACGCTGACCCCTACATCGATCTCCTTGCGCTTGCCGCCCAGTGCCTGTGCCAAGGAAATCCCTTGCTGCTTCGCATACAGATCCCAAACGGCACCTTCCAAAGCCGATTTAGCCATATGATGACGGCGGATCGGGGCAAACAGTCTGGCTACATCCTCCGGTCGCTCGATCTTGTTTTTGAGCAGCATCGGGATCAGCAGCGCTTCCATCATGTAAAGTACCGTTTCTGTCGTTTCTTCATTATAAAAAGGCAATGGCATCGCGACGCTCTCGCCGTAACCGGTCTCCCCCTCGCTATGGACGCTGATCAGCAAAAAGTCCCGCATCGTCTGCTGTCCGATACTAGCTTCAAAGGCTTGCTTGAGCGGTAAATGCAATCGTCTCATTTCAATTTTCTCGATTTTCATGCTTGTTGACTCCTTTCGTCATGCGCGTACAGATGACAAGCCACGATATGATCTGGCCCCATCACCGTCTCCGTCGGTCGCAGTGTCGTACATATTTCTGTCGCGTGGCGGCAGCGTGGATGAAAGGCACAGCCCACTGGCGGATTTGCTGGACTCGGTACATCTCCGCCCAGCACGATCCTCTCTTTTTTCTTTTCCGGATTGGGAACAGGTACCGCCGAGATCAAGGCTTGCGTATAAGGGTGGAGCGGATTTTCAAACAGGCTCTTTTTATCTGCGATTTCCACGATTCGCCCCAGGTACATGACCGCGATCCGATCACTAATATGGCGAATGACGCCCAGATCGTGGGAAATGAACAGATAGGTCAGCCCCATGTCCTCCTGCAATTCTTTCATGAGATTTAAAATTTGCGCCTGGATCGATACATCGAGGGCCGAGACCGGCTCGTCAGCTACGATCAGCTTCGGCGAAACAGCGATGGCACGAGCGATCCCGATGCGCTGCCGCTGCCCCCCGCTAAACTCATGCGGGTAACGATCCGCATGCTGCGGATTCAAACCGACCAGCCTAAGGAGCGCCATGACCCGCTCACGCATGGGACGGGTATCCGATGGCGAAGCTCCCACTGATAATGCCTCCGCTAAAATGGTAGCCACGGTCAAACGCGGATTTAACGACGAGTACGGATCCTGAAAAATGATCTGCATCTGGCTGCGCATATCACGCAGCTTCGCCTGTGGCATTTCGATGAGCTCTTCCCCGTGGAAACGCACAGAGCCCGCGCTCGGTTTTACTAATTGCAAAATGCTGCGCCCTGTCGTCGATTTGCCGCAGCCGCTCTCCCCCACGATGCCCAGCGTTTCGCCTCTCTTCACTTTAAAGGAGACACCGTCGACTGCTTTGACATGCCCCGACGTTTGTCCGAAGAGCCCTTTTTTCAAAGGAAAGTAGGTTTTGAGGTTATCGACGACCAAGAGATCCTCGCTCATATCGCCACCTCCTTATCCTGATAGACCCAGCACCGGACAGAGTGCTTGCCTGTCAGCACGACAGGTGGTTTTTCGCTCTTGCATTTTTCCACCGCATGTTCGCAGCGCGAATAGAAAGGGCAGCCCGCCTGGACTTCACCCAAGATCGGAACATTCCCCTCAATCGGTTTCAGCCTGCTCGTTTCCTCCTCGATGCTTGGAATGGACTGGAGAAGCCCGATCGTATAGGGATGCTTCGGATTGGCGAATATCGTCCGTACATCCGCTTCCTCCACGATCTGGCCGTAGTACATCACCATGACGCGGTCCGCCATCTCTGCTACGACACCCAAATCATGGGTAATCAGCAAAATGGCCGTCTGCGCCGTCTGTTTCAGGTCGTTCATCAAATCGAGAATCTGCGCCTGAATCGTCACGTCCAGCGCTGTCGTCGGCTCATCGGCGATCAACAGGTCCGGCTCGCAGGCCATGGCAATCGCGATCATGACCCGCTGCTTCATTCCCCCGGACAGCTGATGCGGAAACTCATTCACGATGCTCTCCGGCCGCGGGATGCCCACCTTGCGCAGCATCTCGATGGTTTTCGCACGCCGTTCCTGTTTGGTCAGGTTCGTATGCAGACGGTACACCTCATCGATCTGCTTGCCGATCGTATGAACGGGATTCAGGGAAGTCATCGGCTCCTGGAAAATCATCGAGATATCTCTGCCGCGAATCTCCCGCATCTCACGTTCGCTCAGCCGATTCAGCACTTTTTCCTTGAAGCGGATACTGCCCCCAAGTTCGCCTGTTTTTTTGGAGATCAGGCCCATAATCGAGAGCGAGGTCACGCTTTTCCCGCAACCCGATTCACCGACCAGTGCTACCGTCTCTCCAGCCCCAATCTGAAAGCTGACCTGATTGACTGCTGTAAAGGTTCCCCGCTCCGTTTTCAGCTTTAGAGAGAGCTGATCGATATCCAACACGGTTTCGTTCTGCTTCATCGCCACGCCCCCCTCTCCTTCGCTCGTTTTACTCGCCGACGAAATGGTCATAGGCGGTTCGTGTCAGCTGCGCAATGATGCGCTCTCCTGCCTTCATGGATTCATTCCCATGCGAAAACGCCGCGATGGCAAACGCACCTTTTCCTTCGGGCAGGTAGACGATCCCCACATCATTTACGACACTGCCGATTGTCCCCGACTTGCAGGCAATGATCGTCTTGTCAGGCAGCAGATAAGGAATGCGATTGCGCAGCTGCTGCCGTTTCATGACGTCCAGAATGCCGTCGCTGGCTTCCTGGGAAACCAGCTCGCCTGACGCGATCAGCGCAAGCAGCTTGCACATGTCATCCGGCGTCGACACATTGTTTTCGAGCGTCGGTTGGAAAATGGCGCTGTCCGCATCGATCCCTGTCGTCTGAAAGACTTCATTGAGCTTGTCGAAGCCTTCTCGTCCTTTTTTCTCTCCAGCCAATCCACCACCGATGCTCAGCAGATCCCAGCAGCTATTTTGAATGGAAATATGAGCGAGGCCCAGCTCCTTCATAAAAGCGTCTACCCGTTCAATTCCTACCAGCTCGAGCACTTTATCTGTCCCGAGGTTGTCACTGACGATAATCATCAAGGTCGCCAAGTCCTTCACGGCTACCTCGGCGCCAGGCAAAAACTCCTTAAGTACGCCAGATCCGGAGACCAGATCGTCTTCCGTCAGTCGAATCCGCGTCTCCAGGCTCAGCCTTCCCTCTACCACATCGCGAAAGAGCGTCGCCAGGATCGGAACCTTGAACGTACTGGCCATTTGGAAGTATTGATCGCTATTGATTCTCGCCTCTTCGTTTGTATCCAGATGCTTGACTGTTACCCCAAAAGTTGCGGAGGTTTCGGACAGGACTGACTCCAGCTTTTTCTGCAAGCTCATTTCGGATTACCCCTTTCACCATAGAAAAATGAATTATTTCGGATCAAGCGCATCTCGCAAGCCATCCCCTAGCAAGTTGAAGCCGAGTACAACCAGCATGATCGCGAGGCCAGGGAAAATGGACATCCACCAAGCCTGCCCCAGAAACGCTTTTCCGACGTACACCATGGCTCCCCACTCTGGAATGGGCGGCTGGGCGCCGAGTCCGAGAAAGCTGAGTGCCGCTGCAGCCAAAATACTTCCCCCGAATTGCACTGTCATCAAGACGATGATCGGTGACAAAATATTCGGAAGGATATGCTTGGCTAAGATGACCCGATCCTTGATCCCCAAAGCCCGCACAGCCTCAACGTACTCTTTTTCACGAATCGAGAGTACGGATGCCCGAACGATCCGGACGTACGAAGGAATAACCGCGATTACGATGGCAATCATGGCATTGGTCAAGCCTGGCCCCAGCACGGCAATGATAGCGATCGCCAAAAGCAAGGCGGGCAGCGCGAGCAAGATATCCATGACCTGCATGATGTAAATCTCCAAGCGACGATAGTAGCCAGCGATGACACCCAGCGTCACTCCGATGGCGGATGCCACTGTGACGGTAATCAGCCCAGTCAAAAGCGAGATTCGGCCGCCGTACAGCAGCCTGGAAAAAATATCGCGCCCGAAGTCGTCAGTGCCGAGCAAATGCTGAGCCCCCGGACCCATCATGCGGTCCTTGAAGTTCATTTGATCGATCGGATACGGCGCGATGATCGGTGCACAGACACAGCCGATGGTAAAGATCAACAGGATCAATGCCCCCGCCATCGCCGTTTTGTTGCGAAACAGCCGTTTGGCCACCTGCGACCAGTAGGATGGTGATGGAGTCACCGGAGATTCGGCCGCGCGCAGCGGCGGGTGCGTTTCATGCCCCACTTCCAGTTGGCTCAAGTTTCCGCTCACATATCCTCACTCCTTCCTACTCGTATTTGATTCGTGGATCAAACCAGCTGTAGAGCAAATCGACGATCAGGTTGGTGATCGCGAACAGAAAAGCGACGAAAAAAACAAGTCCTTGAATCGTAGGCAAATCCCGCTTCCCGATGGATTCAATCGCGAGTGAGCCGAGGCCTTGCAAGGAGAAGACTGTCTCTGTGACAATCGCTCCAGCCAAAAGTGCTCCGAACTCCAAACCAATCAGGGTAATGACGGGGATCACGGCATTTTGCAAACCGTGCCTGAGTATCATCCACAGATGCGGGGCGCCTTTTGCCTGCGCAGTTCGCATGTAATCCTGCTTGATGACATCGAGCATGCTGGATCTCGTCATCCTGGCAATCAGCCCTGCTTCTCCCATCGCGAGCGTGATCGATGGCAGGATCAGGGAAAAGAAGCCGTCGTATCCGGATATCGGGAAAATAGGCAGCTTGTAAGCAAAAATCCAGATGAGGAATAACGCAATCCAGAAGCCAGGAGCAGAAATACCGATCAAAGAGAAAAAGACCACGAGCCTGTCGACCCATGTGTTTTGCTTCACCGCGGAAATGACACCTACCACGATTCCGATGACCGTAGCCAGGATGACACTGTACAGCGCCAGTTGAAAGGTAATCGGGAAGCGCTCCACGATTTCCTGCCATACCGTATAGCCTGTGATGTACGACGTTCCCAAGTCTCCCTGCAAAAGCTTGCCGACAAAGCTGGCGTACTGGACGTACCAAGGCCGATCCAGACCCAGCTGCGCATTGAGTGCCGCGATCGCTTCATCCGTGGGGTGTTCCCCGAGCAAATATTGCACGGGGTCCCCTGGGATCAGATGAACTAACAGAAAGATGAGGATGGTGACGCCCAGGAGCGTCCCCAAGAGCGACAGCAGTCTGCGAATCAGGTATCGTTGCAAAACGCCCCACCTCCCTTTCGTTATTTGGTAATGCGAATGTCACCAAACGGAATGTCACCAGTGAACGGATTGAGCTTGTAGCCTTCGATATTGCGAGTTGCGGTTACAGACTCAGCCACATAGAGCGGTACCCATGGCGGATCTTTCACGAGGATTTCCTGTGCTTCCTCGTATACTTTCATGCGCTCTTCCTCGTTCATGGTCGTGCGTCCTTTTGCCAGAAGCTCATCCACTTTTGGATTCGAGTAGTGAACGCGCTTGGAGTTGTCGGTTTGCATCAACAGATAGAGAATATCCGGATCGTTCAGTCCGAAATAGAGCAGGAACAGCTCATGGTTTCCTTTGATGGCTTTATCTTTGAGCGTGGCGATATCATGCACAGCGATCTTGGCTTCGACCCCGATTTCTTTCAGCTGGCTTTGCACGATTTGTGCTACGCGCTGCAGTGCTGGATCTTCTGGAAGGAGCAATTCAAAGGAAAGCGGTTTGCCGTCTTTGTCTGCGATGCCATCGCCGTTGGTGTCGGTATAGCCTGCCTCTGCCAGCAGCTGCTTGCCTTTTTCCACGTTATGTCCGTACATATCCTTCGCCATGTTCTCGATCTTTTCGCTATAGCCAGGGATGGTTGGCGGAAGCGGTCCGAAAATCGGCTGTGCAAAGCCCGACAAGGCAACTTGCACAATCGGATCACGATCGATTGCCATCGCGATGGCTTGCTTGATCCGTACGTCTTTGAAGATTTCCTTCTGGTTGTTAAAGCCCAGATATTTCATGCCTTGTTCCATGGATTTCTCGATTTTTGCCCCCGGAATCGCTTGCAGCTCCTGTACATAGGTGCTCGGCACTTCCTGCAGGATGTTGATCGTTCCCTTTTTGAACTCGAGAATGCGCGTGTCATCGTCCTTCAGGAAACGGAAGGTGATTTTATCCACATAGGGAGCTCCTTGATTCTCTGCGAAAGGCAGTGCCCATTTGTAATCCGGGTTTTTGGCGTAGGTCACGGACGCTCCACGCTTCACTTCCGGATTCATAAAAGGTCCGGTCGCAAGCGGTGCTTCCCCGAACTTGTCTCCTTTTTCTTTCAGGCGCTCTGGATCAAACGGAGCGAGGAAGGTTCCCACCAGCATGTTTGCAAAGGGAGCAAACGGCTCCTTGAAATACACTTTTACGGTTTGGGCATCGACTGCTTCGATCTTGTCAATCGGCCCTGCCAAATCCTTGTTAGGGGAAACAGCCGCGAACCGCTCGATGGACGTTTTGACTGACTCTGCCGTCAGTGGCGCGCCGGACTGAAACTTGACGTCCTTGCGCATGACCAGTGTCCACACTTTTCCGTCCTCGGAGACCTGCCAGGACTCAGCCAGATGCGGCACGAGTTTGCCTTGCATATCCCGGCTCAGGATGGAATCGTAGGGCTGGTTGTTTGTATTGTCCAGCCAGGTCGATTTCTGCGGATCAAATGTATCTGGCTCAACAGGTGCCGCGATCACAAGCGTACCGCCCTCGGTTGCAGCTGGTTGAGCAGCCGCTGGCGCATTCGTTGTGGTGCCTGACGTGTTTGGTGCGCTGGTGTTCGTTGTCGAAGAGCATGCTGCGAGCAACAAGGACAGGCTAAGACCTATCGTTGTCAAGCTCGATAAACGCCTTTTCTTCATGGACAATCCTCCTTTTTTTGCTTCCCCTAGTTTTCTTGGACAAACGGGTAAAATTGCTCACTCGTCTTGTCATACTTCTGTATCCTTTTTTTCACCCGCTCCCGATCCAGCTGGGACACACCGCTCACCACTGCATTCAGCAGCGTGAAAATCGAGGACATGCCGCGCAGCGTCGTCGGAGAAGGTGTCGTTACTTTGAGCAAAACGTCTGCCAGAGGCCCGATCGGGGAGAGCTCATGATCCGTAATCGCCAGAATCTTGGCTCCTTTATCCTTCGCCGCCTTGGTGAAGTAATAGGTGTCCTGCAAATAGCGGGGAAATACTAGGGCTATCATCAGCCAGTCTTCATTTGCTTCCGAGATCAAATGGTTGGCATCGTCGATCTGGCCTCTGTACAGCAGCGTATCCCCTTTGACGATATTTAAGGCATACGATAGCCAATAGGCAGGAGCAAAGCTGGAGCGTCCGCCGACCACGACGATTTTCTTCGCCGAGACGATCGTCTGAATCGCAGAATCGAACAGGTAACGGTCCAGCGCATGCAAGGTTTTTTGAATAAAAGCGAGATCCTGTTCCAGCGTGAAGGAAATGACATCGTCGCTGTCGTTGAACTCGTAAGTGGTGTTGTGCAAGGTTTGCACCACGTTCTCTCGGATGACGGGGAATAGCAGCATCTGGCGCAGCTCGTTTTGCAGGTCGCTAAAGCCGGAATACCCCAATGAATAGCAGAGGCGAATCACTGTCGTTTCACTCGTCCCGCTGTATGCCCCAATCACCTTCGCCGGATGGAGAGCAACTTGATTCGGTTCATCGAGGATGTATTTTGCTACCAACTTTTGCTGGTTCGTCAAGTGCTCATATGATTTACGAATTCTCTCGTGCACGCTCCCCGTCAAATCAACAGCCCTCCTTTGACTGGTGTAGCCGCTAGCTGCTGGCTGCCCCATTCATGAGCGATCTTTAGGAACGCGTGATTTCATCCAAAGGATACACCGGTCGGTTCAAGCGTTTGTAGTCAAAGGCCTGGAAGCGCAGCGTCGTCAGTCCAGGGGAGTCTACGGTGATGATCTGTGCTGCAATCGGCTCGAAGCTCGCTCGGAAATGCTGGCTGGATTTCAAAGATACAATTTTGAATTGCGTGACATCAATTCCGTGAAGAAGGTAGACCTGCTCATCCAATACCTGTGTTTTGACCGAGCAAACGAGGATATCCACACCGTTTGCCTGTAGACGAGCCGATTTGCCGAGGTTTACCGGCTGCCCTTTTCCCATCGGAGAAGACGTAATGAACGCGCCATCTGTAAGTGATTTGACATAAGCCGTCAAAGCGATCGGCTCACCGTGCAAATCATCCGTTTTTCCTCCCAGCTGCACCTCGATCGTCGCGCCTACCCCTTTTTCATGGGCGATTGCTGCCACTTCCGGATCGTAGATGAATCCGAAGCAGGCACTGTCCAGCTCCGCTTCCAGCATGGCACGCAGCAGATACGTTCCATCTCCCGGCGTCCCACCACCCGGGTTGTCAGACGTTTCGTTGATCACGACCGGAAAGGCACTCGCTGCTTTTGCCAACGCAAGTCCTTCTTGTGGCGTTACCACGTCTGGGGCAAACTCTTCACGTTTTTCCCAAATCAGATTGGCGATAGCTTCCGCTGCCCTTTTGGCGAGCGCCGCATCGTTGTTTGCCACCGCGACTACCGTTACCCCTAGTTCGGGAATGTCTGTATACGGAAAGCCGTGAAAGAACGCACAGTCTACCATTCCAGGCTCTTTCTCCCATTTGTAGCAGGCTTCATTGATATCTTTTGCCGGAGATAGATTCGTCGTAGAAGTAGGAACGATCAGTGGGAGCTTCGCGAGGTGCATTCGCGGGACCAGCTCGCCTTTCACCATTTTCTCCGCCAGCTCTACCGCTTCCAGGCCTCGCTCGTAGCAGTCCGTGTGTGGATAGAGATGAACTCCTAGCAAAATATCTGCTTCTTTGACCATTTCGTCTGTAATATTGCCGTGCAAATCGAGGGTGACGATCACTGGAATCTCGTAACCGACCTGCTGGCGAACGGCTTTGATGAGGGCTCCCTCCAGATCGTCTACGCCTTCCGCGACACCTGCTCCGTGCAGAGACAGGCAAATCGCATCCACTTCACCGGCTTCGGCGATCCCTGTTAGCAGCTCATCCTGCAAGGAAAGAAACGTTTCTCTCGTGATCGTACCTGCCGGATACGCATTGGCCGCGAATGCACCGACGACTTCAATGCCCCGCTCTTTGGCGCCATCGATCATTCCTCCGAGAAAATCCCGCACACCCGTATGATTGGTCAAAATCTCGTCTCCGCGCGCCCATTCCCACAATTCAAAAAGCTCGCGTGTCGTAGGGACATTCGAGAACGTATTCGTTTCGTGCATGACTTCTGCAATTACGATTTTCATCACCGTTCACCCTCCATTTTTCATGTTTACGTTACTTTGAAGTATACACTTTAAAATAGATCAATGAATGAAGTCATAACTCTAGTTGCATTATAAGATGCCAATCGGAAAAGCTCAACATTAATTTCAGAAAATTATATTTTTTGTTTATTTTCTCGGTAAAAGATTTTCGGTTGAATGTATGAGGAAAAGCGTGCTGTAGTCGTGGGGCGGAAAAGAGAGAAAACGCTCTGTTAGTAGGGCCACTTGCTTAGGGCCATCCCTGCACGGCTCCATTGCAAAAACGGCACCCGCGTCCAAAGGGTTCGGCTCTGGGATGCCCGTTCAGAGGTGGACGCTAACGGCAGGTTCCGCTTTTTCCATGCCGCCTCGGCTGTGTCCCTCATGCCTTTGCTTTTTTCTCTCTTTTCCTGGGTCAGCTCTTGCTTGTTCCTCAATGGATTTTTAATAAATAAAACATATTTGCCCATTGTACAGAGAAAGAGAAACTAAAGTTACAGACGGTGTCAAAAAGAATGAGAGGCAGTCCAGGATACGAAAATAAAGTCCTAGACTGCCTCTGTTTCATTGAGCCTACGAAGCCGTTAGTCAAGAAATGTATTTCGCGACTAACACAACTATAGTTATTAGTAAAATTCCAAATCCAATCAACCACGAAAAAACTGCCCATGCACGAAAGGTGCAAAAGATTGGCAGTTGAAAAGTTAATAAATCCCCTATTACATCAAGTAGAGCCTCCCAAAATTGCACTTGCTGGTCTCCCTTTTTCCACAAAAACACGCCAAGCAAAATGAAAAAGATCCCACAAGCAATGATTGCCAAACCACCATAAGCATTCTCCAAACAAATTACTCCTTGCACAATGAGTATTTAGTCTTCTGCCGTTAGCTTACGCTCGCAGCCAGTCTATCATTTTCTTATCCAGTCTTATACTTTATTCATTGGTCTAAAGCTTTATTTTCAACCAACCGCAATGCTTTTTTCGTGTCTTCGTCGTAGCGATTAAATATTTGTCCCTTCTTTGGTGGCATAATAAAATCCCCTCCGGTCAACAGTGATAAGTCCATGATACCATGGACTCTTTTTTCACTGTCTACCATGAGGGGATAACACCACTCTAACGGTTCTTTTCTTTGTGAGCATGGATGAATTCTACGAATAGAACGTTGCTCGTGAATTGTATGGAATGACCAGCAAATAAAACCTTACTCCAAAGAATCAATCACCTTCTGAATATCCCGAAGGCTCGCAATTTCATGAGCAGGTACGATCTCACCCTCGTGCGTTACTCCGTGGCGATTAATCCACATGTTTCTCATGCTGACTTTATTTGAGCCGAGGATGTCTGTCGTCAGCTTGTCGCCGATCATGACGCCTTCCTCTGCCGTGATTCCGAGCAAGCTCATCGCATGTTCAAAAATGGATGCAGCAGGTTTGCCTTCCCCGAACTCACCGGAAATGACGATATGATCGAAATAGGGAGCAAGACTCGGCACGCCGGCCAGCTTTTCTTTTTGCAAATCAGGAGATCCGTTGGTGAGGAGCAGGAGCTTGTATTTTTCCTTCAGTTGATCCAAGACCTCGAAGGTTTCTTCATAAACAATCGGACGGTTTCTTCTCTCTGCCGGGAACATTTCTCCCAGCTTGGAGCCGAGTTCTTCGTTCTCGAAACCGAGTGCCCGCAATCCGCGTGTCCACGCTTCTTTGCGGTAGGTTGGGACGAACGATTGCAGCTTGCGGAACTCTTCCTGCTGCCCCTCAGCAAATTGTGCCCATAATCCTTCAAATGGATTGATTCCGATCATTTTCGTAAAAGGGAATGCTTCAAAAGATTCATACAATGCGCGCGCTTCACGTCGAACCGCCTCTTCCAAAAGCTGCGGGTCTACATCGTGATGCTTGCTTGCCTCCGCGCAAGTCGCTTGGAACGCTTCCTTTACGCTGCGCTCGTCCCACAGCAACGTATCATCCAAATCAAATAGAATCGCCTTGATCGCCATTTGCCGAAATCTCCTTTTTCTCTCGTATGGTTTCTCTGCTTCCCCTCCATCCTACCAGATTCACCGCTGCACCGAGAAGACTCCTACACAAAGAATTGTCTACCATCCTGGGGATAGAGCTTGGATCAACCTGCCGTTGGAGGCGGAACTACCGTTATGCCGCTTGCCATGCTACAGAAAATAACCCGCCTTTTCCTAGCCTGGCGGGCATGAGGAGCGACTATTCCATTGACTATCAGGAAAGTCTGGCTACGGCCGTGCTGTTCCGCACTTTCCACAAAACCGGACGCTTTGCCCCATGGGCTCGTGACATTTCCAGCATGATATCACGTCGCTTTCTGTCGCGGTTTGTGCTGCTACCACATCAATCGTGACCACCTGGATAAACTCGTGACCACAATCCGAGCAGAATCTGACCTCTGTTTGATTCAATCTGCCACATTTGTCGCAGCTTTTTTGATTGTTCAGCTCAAGGATTTTTTTGTTCAATTCAACGATCTCCTGTTGCCTTGCCCGAATCTCCTGGCACAGTGTAAGCACCACGACTTTTTCCTTTTGATCGATTGCGGGTTCTGCACCCAGTTCATCTGATGTAGATTGGAAGACCGATTGACCGATCCTTTTATAGCGATCTTGAATTTCCGCCTCTAACGATTGAATATTCAATCGGAATTTATTGACTTCGACCAATGTCTTCGCTTTTGAGCCAGCGTCGGAAACGCCCTTTTTCATCTTGTCAAAAAAGCTCATACAAGCAATCCTCCTTTTCTCGGAAGTGATGACCTACAATACAGTACTCACATCTCTTTCCATGTATTCTGTTTTGTGCACAAGTACAAGCATCATTTTCTAATAGTCTTTGTCCGCTTGGGTATCCGGTTGATCTCTGCACTCCGAAGGCTTGTCCATGGATGGAAACCTAGATTTCCAGGGAATGGCCTTCTTTCTGGACTTCATCGATAGGCAAGCGTACAAGCAAATGTAGTCCGATTGACATATCGTATCCCAGTGTCTGTGATCTGGAGGAGCTAGGTTCCTTCTGCTCCTTTGGAGGATGCAGGGAAAGGAGGGCGTCTTGAGAAAACAGCAGCCAATCGCGAGTCAGGATCGTCTCACACCGGAATTCATGCAATGGCTCAAGCAAAACAACGTCACCAGAAGACAGCTGAAAAGAGAACCGGCAGCATTGGATCGGTATCACCAGGAATGGATGAAAACGAAGAAAAGAACCAGGGCGAGGAGACCATCCTTGCTTCAGATGATTCCAAGCATAAGCGACATCGATTTGGGTACTGTGGTGAATAATGTGCAAATCGCAAAAGACCTCTTTAAAACGTATCGTGAATTGCAAGGATTAGGACTTTTTAAAAGGAACGGAGCCCCATGGCACTAAGGGAGAGAATTTGCTCTCCCTTTTTTCATGCATTTCGCAATCAGGGTGAGGGATTTGGGTCTCTCCCCGCTTCTCGTGACTCTTCAAGAAACGCCTGTCTCGCTTCTTTTGCCAAGCACACAAGCAGGACCAAGACGAGAATATAGACAATATCCATAAACCAGATGAGCATCATCGGATGAGCTAGCATCGCCCCGAGCATAGGGGACATCAGCCCGCCCATGATTCCTGCCATGACTCCCTCGATGGATGCTGTGAGAGATACGATTTTCCCTGTGAGGAACCCGACGCTCATTCCGATCAAAACAGCGAGGATTGTTGCCAGTCCCAAGTCGTTTGTAAGATAGACTTGGATGTTTAGACCGAGAGAAATGCTAGACATGGCACCAAGCGTCATGGCGAAAATCATCCCATCCATGCAAGCTAGCTCGGACCGATTTTTGTAGGTATAGCCTATGCTGCTTGCCGTTAGCAAAATGAGGAACAACATGTTCAGAAAGAGCATCTTGGCCTCCTGAGATTACTTATTTTTTTCTAGCACGTTGGCAGATTTACTTTTTCGCCGACAGCCACATCTGCAAAACACCGTGCACCTACTCCCCCGACAAAGGCATCGAAAAGCCATTTGGACCACCTCCTGCCATAACATATGAGTGCTGCCAAGAAAGTTGTCTGATTGCAGGGTTGGCATTTTCGCCAATTTTAGAAAAATGGTTTTTCTCCTACGTTCACTGCAAGAGATCTCTACATGAAAAAGACGCCAGCACACTCCAGCGTAGGAGTGAACCGACGTCTTTCCTTTTTTATGTATCCCTGTCTACTTTTCATTTTGTTGCTTTTCAATTTGTTCGAGTGCCCTGTCTGTTTTTCTGTTCTTATCTTGATTTTCCAGATAGTGAATCAAGCGGTCCAGCTTTTCATTTCGATCTCGATCGTGTTGATTCTTCTGTCTCATAAACTTTAGGAGACTTACCAGCACATAGATGATAAAAGCATAGAAAGCTAGCGTAATCAGTATAGGGACTATCGCAGCCCCAAATGCAGGTCCTATATTCATCATGTAAAAAACACTCTCCCACAATAATATTGGAAATATATTACTTATTCTCATGATATCAGGTATCCCCATTTTCCTCCAGAGTATTTTGAAAACATGGCTCCGCGAAGCCTTGTAGCGGAGTCTTAGTTGCACTGATACTGGCCAAGAATCTTATAAATTTTTACTGCATGAAAAATGCCAGTCAAAAGCCCTATTCTTAAGAGCTTTTGACTGGCATTTTAATAATCAGGCTGCTCTCTTTTGCAGACTTTCCTTTCTGCCTTTGAGCGATAGCCCAAAGCAGACTAAGAGAACCAGACAAGCGAGCGTATACGGATAATTGATATCCAGATCGAACAAGAATCCAGCTACAATTGGTCCTACAATATTGCCCAGACTTGAGAAAGCCGAGTTAAGACCAGCTACATAGCCTTGTTGATCCTTGGCGAGCATGGACATTTGCGTGCTGACGGCCGGGCGCAAAATATCGATCGCCAGAAAGATAATGAACGTAACCGCAAAAATCAACCAGAAGGTGTGGACGAAAAGGGTCAGCAAAATAAACACACCGGCAACCAGGAGACAAATCGAAATGACGCGCTTCTCTCCGAACTGCTGCAAAATCCAGCTAAAAATCGTAAGCTGGGCCACCGCACCAGCAATGGAACCGAACGTAATGATAAAGGCAATATCTTTCGGTTCGAACCCAAATTTGTGATCGACAAACAGTCCAAATACGGTTTCAAAGTTTGCCAATCCGAAAGTCATGACAAAAATAATGATCAGACTTAAAAAATACGGCTCTTTATAGGACTGCTTCAATTGTTGCAGAAGACTGCTCCGCTGTGCTGCTGGAGCTGGTGAATCGTTGTCCTTTGCCGGATGAGATTCCGGAAGAATAAGCAAATTGATCAAAGCAGCGACAACACCTGCGAGGGCAGCGGCATAAAATGGGGCGCGAATCCCAAATTCCGCAATATATCCCCCAATACCTGGGCCGATAATAAACCCGGTGGTAATCGCTGCGTTGATATAGCCCATTCCTGTTGCTCGTTCCTCATTGGTCGTGACATCCGCCGCATAGGCCATAACCGCAGGCATGATCAGCGCGGCACTAATACCGCCGAGAAGTCTGGAGAAAAACAGGAGCCATGTTGAGCTCGCGATTCCAAACATCCATTCCGAGAATGCAAAAATGAGCATCCCAATCACAATCATTTTCTTTCTGCCAAATTGATCGGACAGGCGCCCTGCAAGCGGAGAAAAGAGCAGCTGCGTCAACGAAAAAGCTGCTACCAAGAGCCCGATAATCCCACCAGTAATGCCCAGGTTCTCCATAAACTTAGGCATAATCGGGATGACAAGGCCGATGCCGGTAAAAACTAAAAGCAGGTTAAACATCAGGATCAGCATAGCTCCCCGATTTTTTAGTAACAGTGCCATTCTTTATTCCTCCAGCTTCCAAACAAAATACTGAATGTTTATTCTAGATTCGTGTGTAAAAAAACGGCTAGCGGGACGGTTTGACAATACCATGCAAAAATACGTCCATAGCCATGCGGTAGGTCGCCAGTGCTTCCTCACCCTTCATTCCTCGCGTATGCTGTCCCAAGCCGTACATCAAACTATCCAGGATGATGGCAAGCCCTGTACCATTCATCTCCTTGAATTCACCTTTATCGATTCCTTTTTGCAGCAGCTGGTGATTAAAGTCGATATACCCCTGCACCATTTCGTTGATGCGCTCCTCCACATCGGTAGCTTTCTCCGAATTGTTGAAGAACTCATCGATAGCCTTCGTCAGCGGATGGTTCAATTGATCGACCGCCAAATGCTCAGCCATGCCATACAATTTATCAGTCGTAGTCGGGTAGGACGATTCCTTTGCCAGCCAGGTCTCTTCCCATTCCCGGTTCCAGTCTTCAATAAGATGCAGGAATAGCCCTTCCTTGCTTTTGAAATGATAATAAATGTTTCCGGCGCTGCATCCTGTCGCTTTCACAATGTCTTCAATCGATGTTGCTTTATAGCCTTTTTGCACAAATAAACCTCTCGCGGCTTCCGCGATCTTCTTCTTTGTCTGCTCGGTTTGTTGCTTTTTTTTATTCACTTTCGCTTCACCTCACTCTACTGCGGACAGCTTATCCCAACTATTCACCGAATAATACTGAACGTTCATTCAGTATTATATGCAAGTATGGCCTCTTTACGCAAGGTATAATTACGTAAAGCCTGCTCGCATGTTTGTGGTTCCGCTGGGAAATCTTGTGAGACGTCGATCCCAGCAAACCTGGCTTGGCGATAGAAAAATCCCTTAGGATGTCTCCCAAGGGACTCTTGCTTGCGCGCTTACTCTATCTGCCTGTCAGTCAAACACCCTGACAGAGTACTTTCCTCAGTCCTCTTTCCAATCCCGCCAGTTCCCCAGGTATAACGCCCACTGCCCCGATGCCACAGAGCACATTCCCCGATTCCTTTTGTCCTCCCTCATGATAGAAGGCAAAATCATCGCCCGCATCTGGAAAGAGCACCCATGCTGTTTGGGTCCCCAGGATCGCATCCTTGTACGTGTGCATCTTGTCGATATCTTCCTTTTTCACATATCGATGGACCTGATCTTTCTCCTGAACAGACATATACTTGAATTTCGCGTCGAAATGATGCCACTTCGAACGCCAATTCAGGCTGATATCCGGTCGATAGGGCTGCGTGTAGGAACCTCTATTGCGGGAGAAGCACTTGTTGAAATATACATCGAGACGCTCGGTTCCTTTCACGAGAAACGAGATCTTCAAGCCTTCTTTCAGCTGGGTAAATCCATCATCGTTGGGTTCTTTGGCAAAGGAGTACGGCTTTGACTGCGTAAATCGCTCCACTGCGTCTACAACCTGGAAAAAGCACCAGTATTCGTAGAGCTTGGCGATATCTTTTCCTTCGATCAGGGAGGTGATGTCTTCCTCGGGCAAAGGATATTGGGAGCCGAGTAGTATTCGCAGGTAAAAGGAGTACCACTGCCGATAGCCATTTTTCTTCTGCAAAACAGTGGAAGACGACGGAATGTGCTGCAGGCTTCCGACCTCTGCGAGCCACGGAGCAGACATCATGCTCTCCAATCGTTCCTGCATGAGCCGATTTGTCCGTTTCATTTCCAGATGATTGAAGAACCTCCGATTTGCCAGACGTTTTTCGATCTCCCGGGTGATTTCAAATGCTTCGGAAAGGATCCACTTCAGCATCCGGTTTTCGGGCGTATCATATTGGATTCGCTTTTGAATTTGTTCCAGCTCAGATGGGAGCGAACCGTTCAAGCGTTGTGCTAGCCGCGTAGATGCCAAGGCGTGGTTACGCTTTAGCGGCTGCCATAATTCTGGACTTTTCAAAATGGACGAAATGGTGCGCTCATCCATCTGGTGACTTTTCCACAAGGGCTTCACAATCGTTTCCCTCTCCAGACAGTGATGCGGCTCCCGTGCAACGCATTCCCACCACTCCTCCAGAGTAGCTCCCTCCCACTCCACGAGCAAGGCTTGCCGCAGATCGTTCCAGAGATGATACAGGATCGCTTTCCAGGCTGCATCACTTTTGACCCGCAGCTTGGTTGGCGAGACCGCCTGATAGGGGAGGGAAGCCATCCTGCTGGTGATGAACCGCAGCATGTCATCCATTTGCCCCGTGCTGATTTTTTTGCTATCCACTCTGTACGTTTGGCCGCAAAAAATGGTCTCGCCGACAAAATTCCCGAAGTTCATCAGGAACAGATTGTGGTGAAGAGGCTGCAGGATCATCCCATAGTTTGTCAGGAGCTCTTCTCTCTGTTGATCCGAGATTTCTTCGGCAAAACGGACGAGGTAGTCTGTATTTTCCTCCAAGGCAAGAAGAGGATCTTCACTTCCTTTTTTGTAAATCTCGTGCTTCACGACTCCCCCTTCTCCCTTCTTGACTATGAAATAAAGCTGCAGTAGCCCGTTTTCATCAGCTGCGTGTACATACTGTATATCTTTTTCCCGCTTAACGGATATCGGTAAAAGGTCTCGTACTCTACGACGTCTTTTTCTTCCTCTGTCAAAAGCTCTGCTTGCACGTCGTCTCCCATCGCAAACCGCAGAAGCTTGGTCAATAACGTCTCCAGCTGTTTGCGATTTCCATGCAGCTTCGGCAGAACCTTTTGGACAATCTGCGCATCGAGCGCCCCCCGAACGCTGCTGTACTCATAGTAGGAGGAGAACAGCACATACGTCATGATCTCATCTATCACCCGGTAGCCAAAGGCGTAGCCTTCTGCTTCCAGCAGCTTGTGCAATTCGGAGAGCTCCTGGTAGGCACCATTCAGGATTGGCCTCCACTCTGACTCGCGATATTCCTTTGCATACAGGGACAAATGGTACTCGCCGCCTGACGTGAACCACTCGTTCTTCTCTTCTACCGTGGAAGTGTGTACATAGTCGTGCTCTTCCGACTCTTCCATCCAATATTTCATCATCTCCACCCGATTGCACTCTAGGACATTGGCGCGATCCAGTACCTTCGGGCTGAACATGTAGGTCGTTTCATCAATATTGACCGTCCCGATGAAATACAGGTTGAGCGGAATTTCCACACTGGGTGGGACTTCATATCGCTTGTGATTGCCATCGACGATCGTTACCGCTTTCTCGAGATCATGGCAGTTATGAAGCTGTACGGCCTCTTGCAAGACTTCTCCACTCTCGGATATTCTTCTGCTTTCCAGACAGCTCAGGAAGTCAGAGAAGTAATACTCCACTTTGGCCAAATTCATTTCGTCCAAGATGACAAAGTACGGCTGCTCCGGGTTTTCCTTTGCCCGCAGCATGATGCGCAAAAGCGGTGTCGCTTCATATTGCTCCATCAACGGGTTGTACATGCCTAGCAGCCCTCGGTGGTCCAGCCAATCCGGTCGAACGGAGAGGAATGCTAGATTATCTGCATCTCGATTTTTACCGGCAGCACCCCGTCCATTTTTGCCACAGATCATATACTCAGCAAACAGCTGGGCGATTTTCGTTTTTCCCGTCCCAGACATACCAGACAAAATCAGAAACGGCTTGCTTTGCAGAGACGCCACAAACCGGGCAACAAAGGACGGAGAAAACGTGAACTGCCTGCTTTTCATAAACCGGACGATATCGTCAATATAGGTATCCTCTTGCTGGATCGACTCCGCGTAATCGCCAAACAGCTGCTTCCATTTTTCCTCGCCGTTTGCCACATTTTTCACGACTTCATTCTGAATCACTGTCAGTCTGTCATGATGAACAGGCGTCAACGTCGGAGTCGTGAAAACATTGGTATCAAAGCTGATATTTTCCGTTATGATCCATTCTACCTTTCGACGATTCGGAAAGCGTTCTTCGTTCTCTCGATACTCATAGTCTCCCGTTACCTTTCCGATCCCGACCAGCTGTCTCCAGCCTCGGTTGGCGATGACGATATCACCTGGCTGGATGTCATTGTAAAAGGACCAGAGCGTGAACACATTGCGTACAGGCTCTTGTTCCGGCTGGTAGACTTTTTTGTACATGTTCATCAGCTCTTCGCGAGAGCCGTATTGCTGCAAGCTGCCCATTTCGTCCCAGCCGACAAATATTTCTCCCTTGGTCCATGCTTCCTCCCAGTGGGACGCATTTTCGCCGGGGGCAATTTTCCAGACGAGCGGCTCCCGAGTCGGCGCGGCTTCCTTATACTGGAGCGGCAAAGGCAGGTGAATCTCCTTTTTCAAGGCAGCCTTCAGAATCGCGATCAGCAAAGCACTGCGCAGCACGTCATCCTTGTCCTGCACAATCGTTTGGGAAAGAGTATCGTAGGTCAAAAACGCGAACTGCTGACTAGGGAGCAGCTGCCCTCCCCACGGCTTCCAAAGTTCATCGTATTGTTCGAGCCAACTCAGCATTTGCGGAAGAAACGATTTATTCCCCGCTTTGGAATCCAGATCACTATAGAGATGCACAGTGGCGTTTTCGGGATATTGATAGAGAGCCACCTGCATTGCCCGATAGACAAGCTCTGTCTTGGGCCCGCGAATCGCAAAGGCGTATCCCCATTCTCCGTCCTCTAGTCCGGGAATTTCTTTTCGCTGCACAAACTGCACGGTCAAGCGCGTTTCCTGCAAGAGGCTGTCCTTTTCGATGATCTTTACCAGTACGGGAATCGTCCCCAGATACGATTTGTCCGAATCCTCCTGAGGGTATTCCGGGATGACCTCGCAGCGCAGATCATTGGAAAAGGGAATAGTGAAGGCGGTATAGGTGTGATTCAGCAAAGCTTTAAATAGCTGACGGGTGATTTCGTATTTTTTCATGGTTTGCTCCTCTCATGTCTCTCGTGACAAAACCTGTCAGAGAGCAGATGTTTCTTTTCTGCTGACAGGTTTACAGTCATTCGTTCCAATCATTTATCAGGAAGTGTACGGAGGGACACATGGCTTAGTGAAGCGAAGACCGGTATGACTCCAGCTTCTCCAGCAAGCGGTTCAATGCTGACAGATCATTTTGCCGTTCTTTGCGTTCACTGTCTGCCTGTTTCATGTTCTCATGCAGGTTTTGCTCGATCGGTCCGAAAAGACTCTCTATCCCATCGTGCACCATTTGCATGACTTGCTCCTCTGTCTTATACAAGCCGATGCGAATCTGGGTGTTCAGCTCCTGCAGAGCAATCATCTGCTTTTGCAGTACTTCCTGCTGCCGTCGATTGGCTTCTTCTACTTGCAGCCGCAGGCGTTCATTTTCCGCCTCCAAGCGTTTATTTTTCGCATACGCGTTGATGATTTCCTCAATAATCGTCACAACAATGGGCAGAATGATTTTCACGGGAGGCGGAGCTACCACTACAGGCAGTACCTTGGCGATTCCTGCTATGCCTGAGATGTCGAATTCATCTTCCTGTCGTTTTTCAGCGCCCCCTACAGACCCTTCCTGGAACGATTGCTTGTCTCCCACGGGTGAAGGCACGGATTCCAGCGTAATTTGCTCCAGTCGCCGTCTCAGCACATCGTTCACAGAAAGATCCGACTGGATGGACGTTTTGATCGCTTCAAATTGGTCTGTCAAAAGCTTCTCCAAATCACCGCGCAGAGCATCCAGTCTTGTACGGGGGTCTTGTCCGTCGAGAGCCAGCTGGTACGCCTCATCTCCTGCAAGCTGCAGCTGCCTGCGAACCTTGCTATGCAGCGATTGCATAAACGAATTCTTTTTGCCGGAAAGCTCGGCCAGATACGTCATCACTTCCCGCTCGGCATCATCGGCTGCATGCGTGGATACCCAAGCGACCAAACCTTTCACTGCAGCGATCAGCTGATCTGTCGGAGCTGCCAGCATCCGCAAACCGTCCATTTCCTTCAATTTTTGCAGCAGCTCAATTTCCAGATCGTGGATCGCACTATTCTCTATCAGGACAGGTTCATTCATGATCCGACCTTTGAACGCCTTTGCTGCGTTTACGGTAACAAAGGAATACAGCTTCTCCACGCCATGAATCCCGTTCTTCTCCGCTTCTCTGCGCAGATTTTCATGGAATTTTTCCCGGACTGCAAAATCCAGCTGCCTGTCCTCTTCCTCGGAGAAAGTCTCCATTTTACGATTAATCACGGTAATCAGCGGCTTTTTCTTGATGAGGATTTTGACTGCTTCCTCTGCCACTCGCTTGCTGTCGTGAGACTCACTGTTATCAATCACGAAGCAAATGATATCATGCTTGTCCAGCTCTTGAAGTGAGATTTGATAGTCCTGTTCGGGCCCGTTAATACCGGGAGTATCTGCCAGACGGTACCCATTCCACTCGTATTCCGTTACTTTATTCGTTACCGGAACGTCACCGGTTTCGGCCCGTTTCTCGCCAAACAAGGCATTCATGAGCGTGCTTTTCCCCGCGTTGTAGACACCGTAAAACATAAGCGATGGCTTAAATACGTCCAGCTTCTCCTGAATGTCTCCAGCCGTCTTACCAAATTCGGCGGCTTTTTCCTGCTTGGCAAAAAGCTGAGAGGCTTCCTGCACATAGCGTGTCAGCTCTTTCTTATAATCAATGAGAATGTATGAGTTGTTCATCCCTGACCTCTCCTTTTTGATACGTCATCGTTTGCAGTTTATCGGCAAACTGTTTCAAGGCTTGCTGCACCTCGTTTAACGCGTTTCTCTGCTCGTAAAAATACGCTTCGATCAGCTCTTCAATGATGGCTTTCACAAATGGCTCTAGCTGCTGCTCCACCTGGTCGAATACCTGCTCCATCACTGCCGAAAGATTGTTGCCGGTTCTCATTTGTTTGGTTTTCTTCATTTCCCTCACTTTTAGCTCCGTAAACTTCTTATCCAAAAAGAAGGATTGGAAGCGCTCGATGATCCCCCGCGGATCTCTGGTCGTCTCGCTCGTTGTATATTCGGTATACGCAATCTCGCGGTACGTGCCTGCAAACGACGCATCGATAAACAAGGGGAGGCTGCTCAGCTGCACATGCTCAAAATCAGCAAGTACTTTTCCGAGCTTGATTGGAATCAACCTGTTCAGCTCCTCAAGCAATTCCTTTTCCATTACTTTCGAAATCTGTTCGCTGCCAATCACTTCCCCGCCGTCAAAACGATACCCGAGTGACGTCAATTCCGACTCGATCCGCGCTTCTTTGTTCATCCTGACTTCTTGGAACAGATCGGTGTGCATCCTGCGCAAGAGCTCCACTTTTTGTTGAATCTCTTCGGATATGCCCTGAAAGGACTTCCCTATGTCGCGGATTCCGTCAATGCGCTTGCCGTTCCATTCGTATCCATCCATCATTTCATGGATCAGCGCATTCATTTCCCTGCGAGGTCGATCCGTCTTCAGCTCTAGCGCATGCTCGGTTAAGACGCCGCCGATTTGCTCGTACAAAGCGGGGTAGCCGCTCTGCCGAAAGCGTTCCTCATCTTGCTCCATGAGAGCGAGCTTGGCCAGGCGGGAAGAGAGGCTGATGAACTTCCGGTCTTTCAAATTGCGATCGATGCCTTTGCTGCGAATCAGGCCGTCCACATACTGCTCCTGTGCCTGCCGATCATGGATGCTTTTCGGCACTACCCGCTTGACTTCTTTCCCATCCACCACGTCGCTTTCAATCAAATCAGACTTGGTAATCGCGACTAGCAGCTGCTTTTCCTTTTGCGTCAGCCGCTCCAGCTCAGCGATCTCGTCCGCTTTACCTGGGGAAGAGGAGGAGACGACAAACAATATCAAATCTGCATAGTTCACGTACTTTTTCGCCAAGTCCTCGTATTCCTGATCGAGGGAGTGGATGCCTGGAGTATCGACCCAGGTCAGTCCGTTTTCAAGCGTAAAATATTGAATCGTACTCGTCTCCTGAACGATGTTCTCTTTGAAACGATTCTCTGCTAACGGGCGCTCTCCTCGATCCTTGCCGCTCTCGCTGAAATCGTAGACGTAAAAGGCAGGTACTGGAGCAGGAGCCTGTACCGGACTCTCCGCGAATGGGACACCTGCAATGAAATTGCCCATCGTGCTTTTGCCTGCATTCACCGTGCCGAACACGGCCAGAATGACTGATTTTTCAAATTGGTTGATAAATTCCTTGCCTTCCATTCGTTCTTCGACCAGTCTGCCCCAGGCCTGTAGCAGGCTTCGGTAATGGAAGAGACTGTCGCCAAGCAGCTTTTTCATAGAGCCGCTCTCTTCCTCCGCCAAATGAACATGCTTGTCCAGCAGACCTGAAAGCTGCTTCACGCCCTGTAGAATCTCCGACTCGCGTTCTGTAACGGAGCGGGAAAAGTCAGCAAGCCGCTTCCCAGCTGTTTGTACTTTCCCTACGAAATCAGATACTTGTTGTTCGATTAGCCCCACTGCCTACCACTCCCATTTGTCTGTCATATCTGTTCCATTCGCCCGATTAAATCTCTCAGTTGTTCGACTGCTGCTTGTCCCTCATCCTCCTTGGCTCGCAAAGCTCCCAGCTGCTGTTTCGCTTCGCTTTGCAGCTGTACAAGCTCTTCCCGCATTTGTGCAAGCCTTCGTTCCACACAAGCATCGAGCTGTCTGATGAAGTCAGCGCAGACATCGCTGTAAGCTGACCGGATATACCATTCGGCATTTTTGATATTCTCGTCCATCTGATCCTGGAGCTCTCTTCTCGCGTCGTAGATATCGTATTTGTACAAGGTCTTGTATTTCGGATTGCCAAACCAGCTCTCCCCGACGTATGTTTCCGTGTCGTCAATATTGACATTGGCTTTCAAATACCAGTCGAAGCCGTGATGGTAGTAAAGCTCTCGAGAGAAATCGGATTCATAGCCTTTGTCTACTTTTTTGATGCAAAGCTCGGGAGGATCAGCACGATTATCGGATATTTGCGAATTCATCACCCCGGCGATCGAAAAAAACGAGCTGCTTGCCTTTTCCTTCTCTACCGTAAACAAGGTTGCTGCTTTTGGCAGTCTGGAAACTCCTTGTCCCTGCAATAAGGCCGCCACTTCTTCATTCAGTTCCGACAACACCAGCGTAACGAACTGCACCGAATCGTAATAAAACAGCCCTTTCTGCGCTATATACTGGTCGTACTGTCCGTAATACTCCTGCATACTCCTTTTTGCTCTGTCCAGGCTCGGGTGAAATTTGTTCCAGAACTGTTTTTCATACTGCTGTCGAGCTGCCTGCTCCGCGGAATATTCCGAAGAAAACTCATACGACGAGCTGTAGTGGAAGCCTAGTGAGTCATAGTCCGGGTAAAAGCGTTCCAGCGGAGCATTTTCCCGCTTGGCTAAAGCGCTTTTCAGTTCCTGTTTTTTCTTTTCCAGCAATCCGCTGCAGCTGTTCAATGCCTCCGAGCGTTTCAGCCATTGCGCTTCCTCTTCTCGTTTCGGTTCCTGCTGGTTCGTGAGCATGTCTATGTATTCGGCAGCGCAAGCGTAAAAATCACGCTTTTTCTGCACCAGCTTTTTCTCAAAAAGCGCTTGTTTCTGCTCCTTTATCGCTTCGACCTGTCGCAATACCTCCTCTTTTACCCGTTCGATCCCGCTGTTTCCAACGAGAATGTCCTCGTTCTTTTCCAGCCCTGTGAAGTAGGTATGGGAATCCACACAAAAAATGACAGGCAAACGGTAGCTCCAGCGTTTGTATATTTGCTCTCTCATGATCCTTGTGATCGTTTCGAGTTCTTCCTCATCTTTTTGATCTGCATTGGTGAGGACAAAAACGAACCGCTCCCAGAACGTTTCAGGATTACTGTTCTTTTCGATCAGCTGCTGCAGAGCTAGCACTTCTTGCTTGATCAGCTCCCCATCCACGGCATTGTGGACAAACAGGACGATGTCCGATTGCTCGTAGGCAGCAAGTGCTTTTTCCGTATCTTCTTCCTTTGCGTGAATCCCTGGGGTATCGCATAGCCAAAAGTTCCCCGCTTCTGCTCTTTTCGCTTCGTCAGTAGTCCTCACGACACCGGTAGCAAAAAACTCCTTCCTCCCTAGAAGCGCGTTGCACAGCGAGCTCTTCCCTGCCTTGACCATGCCGAAATTCGAGACAATGACGCGTGAATCGTAATCCTTGATCATCCGGACGACTGCTTCGGCTGCTTGTACGAGGCGTTCGTCAACCTCAGAATTCCTAAGCTCCAAAAGAAAGGGCTGTGCCAGACTCCATCTTTGTTTCAGCATCAGCTCCTCTGCCACAGCCACCTGTTTTTCATCATTTCTTTCCATAAATCTCCCTCATTTGTTCGATCGTTTGCATCATTTCTTGGCGGAATTCTTCCGGCTTTACCACTTCCACGTACTGAGCCTGGCTGAGCAGCCACATCTTGATGCCACGGCCAAACACTTCCGCCTTTACTACGTAAGAACCGTTTTGCTCAACAATGCTCGCGTTCGGCAGCCTGTCTGCTACTGCCTCGATGGAGGCGCCCCAATATTTGAATTCGACCTTCATCAGCTTCCCCATCTGCATGAATTGCACCTTTTGACGAAATTCGCCCGCTTGAAATCGTTTGGTATCCTCCACCCGGAAGTGTTCGTTCGTGACGACGTAATCACGGATGCGGTCGAGCCTGTACACGGCAGGATATTCCTTTCCTCCGTTGTGAAGATGCGCGATCAGGTAAAAGTAATACTCCGAAAACATGATCCCCAGCGGCTCCACTCTCCGGCTGATTTCATCCATGACCCCTATCTTCCTGTATAACAGCTCGACAAGCCTTCGCTCCCTGACAGCAAAAGTCAGCTCCCATAAGGTCTGGAATAACGGGCGATTATGATTGACCGGCCGATAAAGAAAGCGCTCATTATTAACCGCTTCCTTGATGTGCTTGCGATCTTCCGGTCTACATAATATGGAAAGCTTCTCCAACAAGCGATCCAGCTCATCCTTGGGAAAAGCCCTGCTTTCCAAAAGAATTTTTGTAATGCCCATAATTTCATCCGCAGCGAGCCATTCGCTGGCTTCCCGCTGTAGAATATAGCCTCTTTGTGCGCGATCGTACGCCAACAGGAAGCTTGCGCCTTGTCTGTACTCTGCAAAATAATCGCGCAGATCTTCGATATCCCGTTGCACCGTTTTAGCGCTAACCCCAAATTCCTGCGCTACTGCCCCCTTTTGAAGGGGCGTCCCTTCCAGCAAGCGTTCAAACAGCCTAAGCATACGAGTCACTTTTTGCACACTGTATTCCTGATCAACCTTCATTGAGCTGTCCTTTCTCTTCCAGCAGTCGTTCCAATTCTTCTTTCAACCGGGTGAGCTGCGCTATTTCCTCGTCAAGCCTGACGCTCGCTTCATGTATACGCCTTGCTTCTTTCTTCTCTAGCTGTTCAAATGTCTGGAGCTTTTCGCTGATCGCATAGCACTCGCTTTCACAGATGCTCTGCAGCTGACTCGCATAATTTTGGTAGGCCTTTTCAAAAATATTTTTTCGAAATTCGTTCCGAAAACTGTTGTATGACCCGTAATTGCCTAAAAACGTGGATTGCAGGGAGCTCATCGCTGCCAAATCCAGCTCGTCAACTTCTACAGACAAGGGAGCTTTTATTTTAGGAAAACGCTGCATGGAATCGTTGTTTTTGCACGCTTCGGCAACCAGCATGTTGATCTCGGTAAAAAGACGTAACAATTCCTGGAATCGGTCATAGAAAAAATTGCCGTGATTCGCTTCATACCACGGGGAGCTTTCCTCATAGTCCTGATAGCAAGTCATTTTTGCCTGCTCCTGCTGCTTGAGAAATTGCTCCTTCTTCTCCAAAATTTTGCGTGTGCACGCTTCGAGAGTCCTTACCTTTTGAGCCACAGATTCCTTTTTCTCGGCCAGCTCCACTCGTTTTCTCCTGAGCTCGCTGCCTCGCTGTGCTTCGATCGCATCCTGAATGTTGCGGACGATGAACTGCTTTCTCGACCGCAGCAGTCTGCTTCTTGTCTCCACCAACGAAACGAGCTTCTCCATAATACGTGCACGGACTTCTGGTACACCGCTGTCACGGATAAAACTCTCTATTCCTTTATGCCTCCCGGTGAAATACAGGTGGGCATCTGTCAAATATATCTGTGGATCTAAGACGCCGAATTCTTTCTTAAGCTGCTGAACGATGATCTGGCCTATGTATGCTGCTTCCTCTCTTTCTTTGGAGGAAGCATTCGTGCAGACGAACAGAACTCGGCTCCAAAACGTGGATTCCTCAGGAAACGCAGCGAGTGCATCGCGAAGTCCCGCCACTTCTGTTTTGCTCAGCTCACCATCGTTTACGTTATGGAAGAAAAGAAGGAGATCTGCCTGCTGATAAGCATCGAGCGCGATTCTCGTATCGTCAGCATCTGCCCCCAATCCAGGTGTATCGATCAATGTATAGTGCTCCGCGGCAAAAGCCTGATTCTGTACGGTTTTACGCACGGCGCCAACTGCGAATTCGTGCTCCCGATCAATCAAGGCATTGAAAAAGGTACTTTTTCCCGCTTTCACCAAGCCCGCGTTCACAATCGTCACAGGCGCCGATTCCTGCTTTTGCAAAAGCTCGAACTGTTTCCAAAATGCCAACGCTTCCTGACAATCCAAACGGTCCAAAGCCTGACCAAGCTGGGCTAGATTCATCTTGCATCCCCCAATTATGTTGATGTATGATCTCTTTTCGGTAGAATAGCATTCGGAGATGGACAGATCCTGTCCAAGTCAGATTTACTAGGACATTTCTACCAATAATCGTATCATAGGTTATTTATCTTTACATGTTGAATCGTGTCGAATTATTAATTAAGTTGAATTTTTATATGTATTTATGTAAAAAAAAGAGGCTATTCAGCAGCCATATTCATGGCGTCTGGATAGCCTCTCCTTCCCGGCTTTTAAGCAGCACAATCCTCTTACTCTTCCATCGTAGACAAATCGCCTGTTGGTAGTCCGAGCTCCCAAGCCTTCAGCACGCGGCGCATGATTTTGCCGGAGTTGGTTTTGGGCAGCGTCTGTCTCACTTCGATCAGGCGCGGCGCTGCATGGGCGGCGAGGCGCGTCTTCACGAACTGCTTGATCTCTTCTTTCAACGCATCGCTTTCCTCATAGCCTGCCCGTAAAGAGATAAACGCTTTGATCACTTCTCCGCGCAGCGGATCGGGAACGCCGATGACCCCTGCTTCCGCAACGGCTGGATGCTCGACCAGCTTGCTTTCTACCTCGAACGGCCCCACCCGCTCCCCGGAAGTATTAATGACGTCGTCCACGCGCCCCTCAAACCAGAAGTAGCCATCTGCATCCTTGTAGGCGGAATCTCCTGTCACGAACCAGCCATTCAGGAAGTATTTCTCATATTTTTGCTGCTGGTTCCAAATCGCGCGAACCATCGCGGGCCATTTCGGCTTGATGGCCAGATTGCCCAGTCGGTTGGGCGGCAGCTCGTTCCCTTCATCATCTACGATCGCCAGCGTTATGCCAGGCAGAGGCTTTCCCATCGAGCCTGGCCTCAGTGGATTGCAGCGGAAGTTGGCACAAATGGAAGAGCCGGTTTCGGTCATCCACCAGTTGTCGTGGATACGCACCTGCAGCGTCTCCATTCCCCAACGGATTACCTCCGGGTTCAGCGGTTCTCCGGCAGACAACACATGACGCAGCTTGGAGAGGTTGTACGTTTGTAAAGGCTGCCGCTCGCCCTTGGCCATCAGCAAGCGAAAAGCAGTAGGGGCGCTGAACCAGACTGTAACCCCGTACTTTTCCAGTGTCGCGTACCATTCGTTCGCATGAAAACGACCTCCACTGACTACGACGGTGACTCCATTCAACCACGGAGAAAGCACACCGCCGGATGTTCCCGTTACCCACCCCGGGTCTGCTGTGCACCAGTATATGTCCCCTTCTTGCAAGTCATATACCCACTGACCTGCCAGCTTTTGATGGATCATCGCGTCATGCACGTGGAGAACGCCTTTTGGTTTTCCCGTAGACCCCGATGTGTAGTTCAGAATCATCCCGTCTTCGCGGTCCACCCATTCGATGGTGTAGGCATCGCTTGCCGCCATCAGCTCTCGGTAGAGGATCTGATTCGCCTCGGTTTTTTCCACCGCATCCGCGAGAATCACATGCTGCAATTGCGGCAGCTCCCGCGAGCGAATACGAGAGACCAGAGCAGACGTCGTGACTACGACTTTGGCACCGCTGTCTTCCAGGCGGTCTTTTACCGCTTCTTCCATGAACGCTTCAAACAACGGACCGGCGATGGCCCCCAGACGCAAAATACCGATCAGGGCTATATAGAGCTCGGGACTTCGCGGCATGAAAAGGAAGACACGGTCTCCTTTTTGCACACCGAGCGAGCGCAAGCCGTTTGCAAAACTTGAGCTCAGCTGCATCATTTCCTTAAAAGTGTAGCTCTCTTCTCTGCTGCCATCCGTGTAATGCAGCGCGACTCGCTCGCCCCTGCCTTCAACAACGTGACGGTCGATCGCTTCATACACGATGTTCACTTTACCCGTTTCCGACCAAGTAAATTGCCGCTCGACATTCCGCCAATCCATCGTTTGCAGCGCTTCCTCATAGTTTTTGAGATTTGCTCTTTCATCCAGCACCATAATTTGTTCCGTTGCCACTTTTTCCACCCCTAGATACACGTATGTGAGAGTTATTTCTGTTATATAACAATGTGTTTATTATACAACAACAATCTGTTTTATAACAGATCATTTTCTCATCATTCAAAATCCTTTTGCGGGGATCTTGTAATGAACCTACTTACTAGTAGGCAGCCAATTGTTTGTGCTAGAGGCATTTCCAAAATAATCAATAAAACAGGCCCTTTGACAAAGGAATGATCCGCTCTCTTTCTTGCCTTTCTGCTTCCACTTTTTTTCGGAATTCGGCCAATCTTTCTGCGTACAGCTGATTTTGCCTCTCTCCTTCCTGCACAAAAAAGGTCATCAGCCGCGCGTCATACGGAAAGGTCTGCTCCAAGGCCTCCAACACCCTGCGATTCCAGTCTACGGATTTTGACATCTGTTCTTTCACTCCCAACTACCGCTATGTATTTTGTCGTACACAAGCAAAGTCGGCTTCTCCCTTGTCTACGGCAGCCGCTCATGTTGGGTGCTCCTTTGAGGAACCTTCCTCCCTGAAAAAATGAAGCCAGTCAAATTCGAGGGCGTCGGCGATCTTTTTGGCCACCTTGACAGTCGGCGTCTTTACCTGGTTCTCGATATGGGTGTAATAGCTTCTGGATATCCCGCACAGTTCGGCGGCTTGCTCCTGCGTCATCCCTTTCTGCTCACGCCGAGCCTTCAGCCATTCGCGCATGGGCATCACCTCCTCAAGAATATGTTCGCTGCTCGCTAGTCTTATTATATGTTCCTTTGGGTAACATGTTAATACCATTTTAACACTAATAGGAACGATAGTTTGTTGTTTCTGGGAGTAACATTATAATTGAAGTATTCCTTAACCGATCGGTGGGTTTTTATGAAAGAGTTTGATATGAAAGAGTTTGCCAAACGACTGAAACAGGAACGCGAGAAAAAGAAGCACGAGGATCCCAAATGGACTCAGGGGTACGTCGCCGGTTTGCTGGGAGTCGCCCGCCCTACATATACCTCCTACGAGAATGGAACCAAGCAGCCTCCCATGGAAACCGTCCACAAAATCGCTGACCTCTTTGCCATCTCTACAGATTACTTGCACGGGATAACGAGTGACCCCACCCCTTCTGCCCAAAAAGACGACTTGCTTGATTTGGCGGTCAGTATCAGCCGTGCCTTTCATGACTTCGATGCCTTGCCCGAGGATGAAAAGCGCTTTTTGGTTAACGAGCTGCCGGGAACAGTCAAATGGAAGCTGGAAGAATTCAGGAGGCACAAAGCGCGGATCTTGGAGCAGGAGAAGAAAAACAATACCTGAAGGATATCGTGAGTGCAGGAGTAAAAAAAGAACATACGTTCCCATAAGAACCTATGCTATACTTTCTCTAACAATAAAGACGAGAGAGTGCGCGATGCGAGCGTCTCTTCTCCTGAGCGGGTGAAATCGGGTATGCTCCATCTCTACGAAAGAACCTATCTGGAAGAATGGGTCGAGGGCCTCTACAAACAGATCGGCATCACTAGCCCGTCAGATCTCACCATCGAAAACGTCTCGGCCCGCCTCCGTATGGGCGTGACGTTCGCACCTGGAGTGGCCGACGAAGTCATTTTTGATGCGGACTACGCGCATATCTTCATCAATTCGCTGCACTGCCCCCAGCGCCAGTGGGAAGTGTTCTGCCATGAGCTGTGCCATCCGCTGCGTCACCTGGGCAACCAGCTCCTGCTCCCGGATGAATTTCGGAAGTGGCAGGAAAGGGATGCCCAGGCCTTTCAGTTTTACGCCGCCGTCCCGTTTTTCCTGCTGCAAAAGCTGGAGCTGCCTAATCACGAAAAGGAGCTTATCGACCTGTTGTCCGTAGAGTTTGGGATTACACATGGATTCGCCAAACGTCGCTGGGAGCAAGTTCTCCGCCGAATCGCCCGTGGCCGCCTGCACCATGAACTCGTCCAGACCCTTTCCGTGCCAAAGAAACAAGCTGCCCCTCGCTTAGTGCGGGAACAGCTTGTTTCTTATATGGCTGTGAAGGAGAAGGTGCGGCCAAAAGTCGCCTTCGTTCTCTCTATGAGAGCCTGATATACAACGTAAACGAGAGGAGAGCTGCCAGACAGATGGAAGATCTAGCTTTGTTGGCCAGCTATGATCCCCTCATGGTAGACAGAAAAAAGTAAGCAACTTACCCTGTCTATGATAGGGGGATTATCCTATTGGAAAAACGTCATACCAAGGGATTTCGTGCACAATTCCGCTTGATACTTCTCACCAATCTCCGAGGACTTTTTAGGCACGTATGATCAGTCAGCAACCAATCTTTTGAAATAATTCAATATACTGTTTTCACGCCAGATACTTATACTTCCTTTTGTAGCATCTCCACAAACTTTATATCGGCAGGAGCAAACAGATACTCTTGCAGCTGGCCACGCTCGACCCATCGGTACTCATCGTGGTCGACCAGCGATATTTCACCGCAAATAAACTTTGCCATGTGAGCGAATAAACGAATGTGAGTAGACCCATAGAAATGGTCGTTAACTCCAAACGGCTCATATGGTGCGATGGAGATATTCATCTCTTCCCGCAATTCTCTTTGCAGGCAAGCTTCAATCGTTTCGCCCTGCTCAATCTTACCTCCGGGGAATTCCCACATTCCTTCTTGTGATTTTCCCTTTTTGCGTCTTGCGATTAGTAGTTGGCCTTGGGCATTTTGGATTATGGCTGCGGCTACTTCGATCATCTTCTTCTGTTCACTTCCTATACGATTACCTTGTTAGCCACTGGTACGAGTGCTGGTGGCATCTCTTCTTTCAGTTGCCAGATCACGCTCATGGGTTTGCTGCCCTCGTGTCTTACGTATTCGGCCTCTCCTAAGAAAATAAAAGGAGCTGTGTACTGATTTTCTTCTTTATATTCTCTCACAAAGAGCGCGATACGATTACCCGTTTTCATGTGGTTGATATATCGTTGAGCCGTCACAGAATCCGAGGACGTACGGCTCTGTGTCTGCCAATGGAAAAGTCTTTCGTTTATAGCGTAATCCTCGTAAAGTGTAGATGGTGAAAAATCTTTGTCTGACTTGTTCAGGGTAATGAAGAAAACATCTGTCTTTTTGTCTGCGAAATATTTTACCCCTTCACGGAAGCTAGGCGCCTTTTCTTCATTCCAGTAACCGAATGCCGCTAGTATTTGATCCGTCGAATACGTACAATGGACGTCAAGCGGGCTTGGGTATGGGAATGGGTTTGGCTTGTCCACAAAGCTGATATGAGTGTAGTTGAATTTGAGGATATCTAGTATCTCCTCTCGGAAAACATCGCAAGAAATAATAAATTGTACGCCCTCTTCTACACTACCAAATCCTTGTTTCTTAGGCTCTGATCGATAGAACGTATAATAAAACATCGTGAGCATGATAAGTTCTTCTTCAGTTTGTAGCTCCTGCCCTCCTTCTAAGTAAGAAATGAGGAATTTGAGGATTCGCCTCGAGTTGATGCTCAGCAAGGAGGGGATCCGTTTTATTAGTTTGTCACCCTCAGCAAATTCAAATGGCTCCATCAATCCCGCCTCAACCATTAGCCCACGGAAGAACCGATTTCCGGTCCGACCACCATAGAATTCATGAATGCTTATTCCGTGGTAAGTCAAGAAATTCTCCAGGGTCAACTCTAAGCCTGAGTCATCGGTAAAATACTTGAGTTTGTTAACCAGATTTCTTCGTGTATTAATTCCTTGTTTCAGATTTCGTAGAATGTATTCTTTCGCTTGTTTCTCTAACTGAATAAAACTACCTCTGGGTAAACTCGAAAACCCATGCTCTACATAGTGCTGAACAGAATGCTTTGTTTTCCCAGTAAGGGCTCGGAATTTTTCTTGGAAGCTATATTCATTGTGGGCTTGCCCAATGAAATCAAGTACGGTGAGACATTCCTTTCCATCCGCCAGTCGCAGTCCCCGACCTAATTGTTGCAAGAAGACTGTCAAGCTATCTGTCGGACGTAGGAAAAGGATCGTATTCACTTCAGGGATATCCACTCCTTCGTTGTATAAATCCACCACAAAAATCATCTTGATTTCTCCTCGAGCCAATCTATGCTTGGCTAGATTTCTACCTTCCTGAGGAGAATCAGCATGCAAAGCAAGCGAGGGAATTCCAGCCTCATGAAACACTTTGGCCATATAGATGGCGTGATCCACACTCACACAGAACCCAAGCCCTTTTACGTCATCCAGATCGGTTACGTATTTTTTCAAACTATTGATAATTTGCGACGCACGAATCTTGTTATTGGTATAGAGATTCTCCAATTCCATTAAATCGTAGCCCCGACGAGACCACTTCACTTGGGAAAGGTCAA
Source organism: Brevibacillus centrosporus (assembly GCF_046622605.1). Taxonomy (NCBI): domain Bacteria; kingdom Bacillati; phylum Bacillota; class Bacilli; order Caryophanales; family Paenibacillaceae; genus Brevibacillus; species Brevibacillus centrosporus. Next base: position 4,039,511 of record NZ_CP176856.1, read on the forward strand.
CACTATCCGTCACTCCAAAATATTGAAAGGGGCTCAACAATTTTCGGTCGATGGCATCCGTCAGACGAATTTCAGCAGCGATCGTGTTCTCAAAGTAATGAAAAATATCTTTCCCGTCCATCCGCTCTGGAGTTGCTGTTAGTCCTAGTAAAATCTTCGGTTCATAATAGGATAAAAGCTTTTGGTACGAAGGTGCCGCTGCATGGTGAAACTCATCTACCACAATATAGTCATAGAAATTTGGCGTAGTGATGTCAGCAAGCTTCATTGAGTTAAAGCTCTGGATGCTGATAAACAAATAATCAATCGACTGCGCCTGATTACTTCCCACCTGCAATTCACCAAAATTCAAGTCCTTCAAAATATACCGAAATGTATCCCGGCTTTGTTTCAAGATCTCTTCACGATGCGCGATAAATAGAAGTCGCGCACGAGTATTGTTCTGTGCAAAACGTTTGTAATCAAAAGCAGAAATAACTGTCTTGCCTACACCAGTAGCAGCTACTACTAGATTTTTCACCTTGCCATACAGACTTCGTTGGGCTGCGAGCTTTTCGAGTACTTCCTTCTGGTAATCAAACGGAGTAATTTCGAAACCAAAATGGAGATCATTCTTTTCTTTCTCTTTCTTCTTGAGCGCTTGTTTGAGCTGCTGTTCATGCTCGGCGTCATTTGCCCGGAAGGTCTTGAACTCTCTATCATTCCAGTAGCTTTCGAAGGTTGCTTCGATCTTTTTTAGTACATCGTAGGAGTCTTTTTCCGTTACCTTCACGTTCCACTCGAGCCCACTCGTCAGTGCTGGATTCGAAAGATTGGACGAGCCAACATACGCCGTGGTAAAGCCCGTATCTCGCTTGAAAACATAGGCTTTTGCATGCAAACGAGTACGGTCGCTATCATAGGATACCTTCAATTCCGTGTTTGGTAGCTTGCTCAATTCCATTACAGCTTTGTAATCTGTAGCTTCCATATACGTAGTCGTAATGACTCGCAGTTGCCCACCATTTGCCGTGAATTGTTCCAACCGTTCCATGAGACACCGAAGACCGCTCCACTTGATAAACGAAACAAGCAGATCAATACGGTCTGCAGTCCCGATTTCGTGTTGGAGTTCATTCATCATGTTGGGCTCTGAGTGTGACCCCGTGAATAACGAGCTTTGTGATAACGGAGTGGCTGGTCGTGTTGGTTTGTCTTCTTTGATGCTTCTTATGCTGTTTACTTTGGAATAGACGTATGTGAGGATTTCTCCCTGTTCATCAAGCTTTAGATCTTCCAAGTCCTCTTCGTCGAGAGCGTTCTTTAATGTAGCGATAATTTCGTTGCATGTGTGGATCTGTGCCAGGACTGCTTCTTCATCGGACGACTGTTCTCGAATTAGTTTGAGGGCTTTGCGCGTAACCGTAGATATGTAGTTGGAGAGGAGTTTTCTTGCCTCTTCGGCGTCTAGTGGTTCTTTGCCGATTTGGTATAAACTTGGGTCTAGGGTGGATAGGTGCTTTAACGTTGAGTTGTTGATTAGTTGTTCGTATAGGCCTTGTTTCATGGGGCACCTCAAGGAATATTATTTAGTGCTAAGTTTCTATCAAAACGATATGAAAGAACCAGCATCTCACAATTGATTTAATGGTCCTATTATTTAGATATATCTTGCTGTGCCCCTAAAGACTTCTCGTACGTGCCAGTGTTTAAAAGAATCCTTGGGAGCATAGTCTGGACGGATAGGCTTGCGGAGTGATGTTCCATGGTATCTCATTAACCATACCTCGAAGCCATTCGTACCATGTGCCTCCTCTGATACGAGTAAGCAATCCTCGTTTGAAATCGTAAATACTCCTCTATCAAACATTTTATGATGCAGGGAGCATAACGCTATCCCATTCTCTTCACAATCCGGTCCACCTACTTGATGCCATTTGATGTGCGCTGCTTCGATGGCAACTATGTTCCTACCTAGACGAACATTAAAGCCACATATAGCACAGCTATATTCATATGCTCTCAGTATTCTTTCTCTGAAATTAGGATCTCGATGTTTCTTTTTAAAATAACTGAAAGTAAGACCTGTTTCCTCCAGGATATCGTCATGCATGGTATCCGGAAAATGTTCATTTAATATTTGCGAAGCTAGTTCCGGAACAAATTGATTGTTACTTTTTAGAAAGTCAACTACCTCAGGGATGAATCCACCTACAATTCTTTCTGTAAGTAGTTGCTTGTCGCTGAAGCTCTTTTTATCAACAGACGAAGATAATTGCCACAAACCATCTCCCACTAGGCGAACAAAGGGCTCTTCCGGATGATAAGACTTCCTTGCGGGTCCAAATTCTATAAGCAAATGCTTTAGTTTCTCTCTTACTTCCTCATATGGGAGATCTACTCTTTCTCCGTTTTGGAATTGTCCAAGCGCATAAAGAATTAATAACGGCTTGTGCGGTGCTCTTTGTCCGTTCTTTTTCCAGACGGAAATGGCTGAAAGCTTATTTTTTAGTTCTGTTATGTTCATTCACCGATCACCCTATTTTAGGCATATCTGTTTTCAATAATTTTCCTGTGGTTTCGGATCTGCAGTAAAGAAATAGGCCTATTTTAGTATACCATATTATTCCTTTATAACTTTTGAGTGTGAACTGATATTAATGATATGATTTTTCGAACTGTACTTAAATTACACTGCCATTCACAAGAAGAAATGCTACCCAAATCAATGAGTAGCATTTCGTCAATTTTGCTGAACGGGAAACCTGTCAATCTAAGTTACTGACAATATGTCGGTAGTTCAATCAGTTTGTTGTGTCAAATTTCTAAAGAAAACCAGTCATGAAAATGGCCTAGAATGGAGCCTTTGTCGTTAGAAAATCTATATAGGCATTCCATTCAAAAATCCAAATATCGCACTTCGAAATGCCACCCAAAACTATAGAAAGCGAGGAATTTCCTAATCGATATTCCATAGACAAAAAAAAAGAAAAAGCCCCTGATTCCTCAAGGGTATTGGCTTATAACGTATGGTGATCCGGACTGGGTTCGAACCAGCGACCCCCACCCTGTCAAGATGGTGCTCTCCCAACTGAGCTACCGGATCATGGGATATGTATGTGATCTTAAACATCTATGTACTCGTTTAATGGTGGGCCCTGTAGGACTCGAACCTACGACCAATCGGTTATGAGCCGACCGCTCTGACCAACTGAGCTAAGGGCCCCAATCGCACCGGACGTCGATCACATTTATTACTATACAGCATGCCTAAATGAATTTCAAGAGGAAAAACATAATTTCTAGTAAATTTTTTCACTCCCACCAAAAGGTCACCAATAAACTGTTGTTTGGTGAGCATTTCCTTCTCAATACTCTACATCGTTTCCATGAAAAGGAATACCGTCCCTTACATATAAAAGCCACTCTCTGCTCCTCGGCTTGTTTGGTCACTGAATATAGGCGAAAAAACGCAACCATGACGGCAGTCACCGCTCCACCTTTTTCCCCCTGATCCACGTAACCCGAACAGAGAATGGCTCACTACTCCTTCATCAGCTTTTACAAACAGTTGCAAAGCAGTCCAGTTCTTTCGTTTCCGAATCCGAATCTTGTATTGACTATTCGGCTTCGCGCTCTCGTGAAGTCCTTGCTTCCCTAATAAGCAAACCTCACCCTGCCTGCTCGTTCCCTTCCTCACCCTTCGCCTCGAGCTTCAGCTCCGCACTTTGCTGCGCCAATGCCTCTTCCCGCGCAGCTGCTGCCTCTTGCTCATCCCGCATGCGGTGCGCCATGCGGCTGGATGCATTGGCTGCCACACTTGCCACCAAATCATCCAGGAACGTATGGACCCGCCCCTCTGCTGATTTTGTATCCAGGCGCTTGATGACTCCGACCTTGTGTTTATCCAGATGTCCAAAAGTCGTTACGGCAATGCTACCGTATCCAAAAACGGAGCCCAGCGCCAGTGTCTCGTCGCATCCAAACAAGCCTTCGTCCGATGCAATGATCGACTGCAGCGGTTCGGAAAGCAAGCCTTTTTCTGCTAAGATATCCAATTCAACGCCCACCAAAATGGCGTGCTGCATTTCCCTTTTTTCCAGTACTGCTTTCACACTCTCGATGCATGGTTCCATCGTCAGGTCTGGGTGGTAAGGCGACTGCATGAGATACACGATCTCTGCGATGTCCTCCACGGTTACGCCTCGTTCTGTTAGGCGTGCGAGGGCGGCGTTTCTGACTTCGATGCTGTGTACTTGCTTCTTCATAAGAGACAACCCCTTCCGCATATCGAGTGAAGTCGTTTTCTACCATAGTATCATATGGTGACAAAATTGCGACAATGTTTCACTCAGAATGGAAAGTCCACCGCAACTTTTACTCGATATAAAAGTTTACTTATATTCCCAATTAATAGTATCCTTTTCCAAGGAGGTGGTCATTGCGTGAAGCTGAAATTAGGAAGTCTCCCCCTGCTTGTCTTGCTCATCACCAGTATTCTGACCGGCTGCCAGGCGCAGCCCTCGTTGGAAGAGGAAGCGGCAAGCTTGCTCCTTTCCTTGAAAAAAGCCCAGTATGAGTTTTCCTACTCCCAGCTGGCGGACGGGCACTACGAACAGCTTGCGTCATCCGCCGAAAAAGGGGACGCCTACTTTCTTGCGTTTCAAGCCATTTCAGAAAAGGTAAAGCCTTTCTTCCATCAAAAGGAATACGAAAAATTTTTCAAGAATCGGGTCGCAGGTATGACGATTGAAGCTGTTATCCGGGAAAAATGCGAGATCAGAGTGAAAGATGTACGCATGGACGAGTTTTATCAAGATGAAACGAACGGCACCTACATCGGTCACTACACCCTGGAATTACAGTTTCTTTACGGAAATGGTCTTCCCGATAAGGCAGTGGTGAAAAAGGGACAGATCACGGTGAGTCAGGTGGATGGGGTATGGAAGCTTGAGCGGGATTGGGATGGCTATTTAAAAGAAAGCGATCTTCCGTAAGCTCTGCTCTACAAAATGCGACACCCTCTCGTCCACGTCCCCTCTCTCCTGTATAATAATCACCAGAACATCCAATGAAGGAGGGACAGGCTTGTGGCTCTTGAGGAAATCATCTTGGAAAGCCGGCATCTGGGAACGCCGGAAAAGCTGATCGTCTATACCCCGGAACGCTACTCTCCACTCTATTCCTATCCCGTGCTCTACGTACAGGATGGGGATGATTACTTGGCCTTGGGCAGGATGGCTACGCTCTTGGATAGCATGATTCGGGAAAAGCAGCTGCCAGACGTGCTTGCAGTCTTTTTACCTGTGGATAAGAAAAAACGGACGGCTCGGTATCATCCGGATGGGAGCGAGCATCTGGCGTATCGCCGTTTTCTGGCGGATGAAGTCGTAAGCTATATGGATACCCATTACTCGACAGATACGCTGGGCAACGCGCGGACACTCATCGGGGAATCACTGGGTGGTGTCGTCTCGCTGTTTACCGCCTTGGCTTATCCTCATACATTTGGGCAGATTGCCTGCCAATCGATTGCGATGGATGCGGAGCTGAATCGGCGGGTAGCAGAAACGGCGTTTGAAGTCCCGTTGACCGTCTATCTCGAAATCGGCAACCAGGAGACAGCGGTTACTTCCTCTCGCGGGCCGCTTAATCTCGTCACTGCCAACGAAGAGCTGCGAGAAATTTTGCAAACGAAAATGGCCACCCTGGTCTTTGAGACCTTTGAGGGTGACCATACGTGGGGCCACTGGCAAACCAACATACCGCGTATGCTGCATGCCTTGTTTGGGTAAACTTACCGTGGCTGTTCTTCTTGTGGGCCTTCGTCCTTCAGCGGCGCAACCAGAGCTTCTTCAAACTCTACTTTGCGGATCGCCGTTAGGATGGTGAAGGTCAGCACAGAGAGTAAAAGAAGGACAAGAAAAATAAATGTGATCATCATGGCCATGTACATGCTGTACGGCACCTCCCTGCACTACACAGTCTTTCCTGCCGCCAGCGGAATATACGGACTCACGCATAACATTACACAAATGAAGAATTTTCTGTTAAAATAGCAGAATACCAAGAGAATAGATGTTTGCTAGATAGTGAAGGAGGAGTGGTTCTCATGATGTACAGTATCGTTGTATTTCCATCCAGCAAGGTGCAAGAGGTCGCCAACTCTTACCGCAAGCGTTACGATTCGGCGTATGCTCTGATCCCTCCATATATCCGTTTGAAAGAAGGCTTCGAGCTGGAAGAGGCCAAATTGCCTGAGCTGGTCAGCCATCTGGAGCAAGTCGCTTCCTCAACGGAAAGCTTTACGGCTCAATTCCATCGGGTATCGTCTTTTCATCCGACGACCAACGTCATCTACCTGGCCTTGCAAAACAAGGAGCCTTTCACCGCTCTTCATCAAAAAATTGCGAACCAGTGTGTCAATGAAAAGGAAACCTATGCGTACGTACCTCACCTGACCATCGGGCGTGATTTGTCAGACGATGAGCTCCGCGACCTGACAGGACAAATGAGCATGGCGAAAATCGACCTGACCTCTGAAGTAGATCGCTTCCACCTCATTTATCAGCTGGAGGATGGCATCTGGAGCGTTTACCAGACCTTCCTGCTGAAAAAGTAAGACATATACTCAAAACACCAACGACCCTCCCTGTTACTTTCACAGGGAGGGATCTTTTGCCGTAAAAAGGACGTGCCATCATGAACAAGACGTATCAGATCCAAACAGTCCAATCCGAAAAAGAAATGGCGGATGCCCTCTCCGTCCGTCGTACTGTATTTATTGTGGAACAGGAAGTGCCCGAAGACCTGGAAATTGATGAGCACGATCAAGTAAGCAGCGGCACGGTTCACTTTGTCGCCTACGATGGGGAAACTCCTGTGGGCGCGAGCCGCCTGCGCCCGTATGCGCCAGGCGTGGGCAAGGTAGAGCGCGTTGCCGTGACCAAGTCCGAACGCGGAACCGGACTCGGCCGTATGATCATGCAAGCGATGGAGGAAGTCGCCTTGAAGCACAACTACAATACCCTCAAGCTGAATGCGCAGATACATGCTCAGCGCTTTTATGAAAAGCTTGGCTACGAGCCGCACGGGGATATCTTTGACGAAGCCGGTATCGAGCATATTGCCATGGTGAAAAAGCTTAACAATGCATAAGAGCTCGTAAATAAGGAAGACAACTGAACAGCGACACCAGTCAGAAAGGCTACTGCAAACATGATCAGGTAGCCTTTTTGTATGCATAATACACCCCTGTTTTCCCGCTTTCCATGCCGCTCAATTAGATACCGAGTTTCCACCTCAAAGGGGCTTGATCTCCTAGAAGGTGGTTACTGCGATCGATCCATAAAGCTGTAGACGGCGGCCACGTACAGCTAACACGAAACGTTTGCAATTGTCTCCACTTTACGGCTCTCCACATAAATGATATTTTCATAGGAAAAGATCTTATGAGAAAATATGTAAATTCGCCTCAAAAATGCTGGACTACTAATGCTTTCTTAGCGGCTTCTATTGGAGCTGCTACGACGTTCCCTTATTCGGAGGTGTGATCTTATGCCATTTGGAATCGATCAGCCGCTTGTGATCAGTAAAACAGATGCACGGCGATTGGCTATCGCAAGTCAGCATCTGGCAGCTCCTCAGCAGGCTGCAGACGAGGAGAAATTGATGACTGTCTTACGGTCATTACGCTATTTGCAGTTGGATCCGGTCAGTGTAGTGGCACCGAGCCACGAACTCGTGCTGTGGAGCAGGCTCGGTTCCGGGGCCACGTCACTGCTCAACAACCTACTATGGCACCAGCGCTCTTTGTTCGAATATTGGGTCTACTGTGCAGCCATCGTTCTTACGGAAGACTATCCGATGTACCGGGCACATATGAACGCCTATCCCCCCAAAAGCACCGCGGAATGGATAAACGCGAACGACAAGCTGCGTCAGCACATCTTTGAACGCCTCCAGGAAGATGGCGCGCTCCCTACGAGCGCATTTGAGGACCTCTCCACCGTCGCCTGGAAATCGAGCGGCTGGACTGCTGGCCGCAATGTCGAGCGCATGCTGCAGTTTTTATGGTTGGGAGGCGAAGTGATGGTAACCGGACGTGCATCTGGCCAACGACTGTGGGCAACCACCGATGCTCATTTGCCGCAGGAGACAGATCGCGAGGAGCTGCCGATGGACTTAGCGAACGCCGTTGCCGTGGAGCATGCGGTACGTGCCCTCGGCATCGCGCGGGTGGCTGATGTAAAGCAGTATTTTTTTCGCCTTCAATCCCGAGTGCCCCTTCGTTCTATACTCGAGCGGCTGCAAAGGGAACAAAAGGTGGTTCCTGTCGAGATCGATGGTGATTCTTCGAAACATACATGGTTCGTCCACACCGACTCCCTCCATGCACTTGAAGCCATTCGAGAAGGAAGCTGGGAGGGGCGTACGACGCTGCTGTCTCCCTTTGACAACCTGATAAGCGACCGGGAGCGCACCGAACAGCTCTGGGGGTTCACCTTCCGCAATGAGATGTACGTCCCCAAGGCTCAGCGGAAATACGGCTACTACCTTATGCCGATCCTGCATGGCGACCGATTGATTGGACGAGTGTCACCCAAGGTCGATCGCCGCCGTCGCGTACTCTGTATTGAGGGACTTTATTTAGAGCCAGACGTTCTCCCAACAGCCGACTTGTATCACGACATAACGGAAAATCTGGGCGATCTCGCATCCTTCGTCGGTGCCGACGCTGTCGAATACAGCAATCTGGTACCAGACCCGTGGCTCGCCAAGCTGCCTAGGCAGTGATCCCCACTCAAAATGCATTACCTCGTCCAGCCTTTGTAACGGATTGCATGACTGCCCACTGATGATTGGTTAATCAGATCGAGGACATGGCTGACCCGGAATCGTTCGTTCAAAAAACAGCAGGAGTCTGGACTTGATGATCTGGTCCATGGCTGCTGCTGTTTTCATTTGCACGGTTACTTTTGAGCTTTTCTCCCCACCGCAATCTCCCGCAGCTTTTCAACGGCTTCCATCGGTGCCGTGTGCGTTCCAAGCATCGCATGAAACGGCTCTTCTCCTCGCCATCCGTGGAAGTCTGAGCCTCCTGTGATCACAAGGCCATGTTCATTTGCCCAAGCCGTGTAACGAGCACGCTGATCAGGATCATTGTCAGGGTGATTGACCTCAATACCGTCCAAACCAAAGGCAATCAGCTCCTCTACCAGATCATCTGCATCGTACAGACCGGGATGCGCCAGAACCGCTGCTCCCCCTGCATCCTTGATCAAGGTAATGGCTTGTTGCGGAGTGATTCTCGGAGGGTTTACATAGGCTGCCCCTTCTTTCCCCAGGTACTTCGCAAACGCCTCATCGATTGACGCTACCACTCCCAGCTCGATCAGCTCCTCCGCAATATGGGGTCGGCCGATATTTTTATCAGTGCCCTGCTTGCGTCGGTACACATTTTCCAGCGTAATCGGAATCCCCAGCTCCTGCAGCCGCGCAATGAGCAGCTGATTTCTTTCGTGGCGCGTTTCCCGCAGGCTAACCAATCGCTCCTGAAACGCTTCATCTTCATAAGGGACAAAGTAGCCGAGGACATGGATGTCCTGTCCCCGCCCTACGGAGCTGACTTCTATACCGGGAATAACTTCGATTCCGAGCTCTTCTGCTGCTTTCCGTGCGGCTGGTACTCCCGCTACGGTATCGTGGTCTGTGATAGCGACAGCGGCAAGTCCCGCCTCCTTGGCAAGTCGTACGTTTTCGGCTGGTTCACATGTACCATCCGAGGCTTTGGTATGGGTATGCAAATCTGCATGGGTAATCATGGAAATTCCACTCCTTCTTTTCTTTTTCCAGAAGTCTGAATTGCGATGGATCTACATAGGATGTAATCAAACCCGATTTCTTACAGGTTGAATCGAGGAGGATGTCCATGCGGTTAAAAAACAAAACCCTGACCGGTGTCGTGCAGCCGCTCTCCTATGTCGACAAGATGCTCCGACTGCAAGGCTTTTCACGCTCCGTTGGGGACGCCACACCCACGTATGATGTCGTCATGTACGACTCAGCCAGCAGCAGTACGTACTTTTTACGAATTCCTACGAACTTCGCCAATACGACGACTGGTAAAGGCGAGCTGACTGTCAAGCTGGGGCATCCCTACTTGGAAGCAAAGTTTTACATGAACTCCGCTTCCGAGGAAGTATTTTTCATTCCCAAAGCTGTCCGCGAAGCTGCTGAGCACAAGCTTGCGGAAATCGCCGACTACCTCTCTTCCCCATCTGCACCGTCCTGATCAAGCTGCTCTGTCTTCCTCCACAACCATCTATTTTGGACAAACTGATAGACAACTCTCCCTTGTTTGTGCAGTCCAACTAAATAGCCCATGAACGCCGTTCGAAACAGTACATAGCTTGAGGCGTTCTCTATGGAAATGTGTAAACGCTCACAAAGACGAGCCAATGCCTCTTCCAGCGTGTTCTCATCCTGCAGCAATTCTTCGATCTCCTGATAGATTTTGTGATGGAGCTCGATGTTTTTGGTTACCGCACCATGAGAGGAGGTGGTGTAAGGTCCGTGTCCAGGTATGTAGCCTTTGTAGCTGGACGCATGCAGCTTTTCCAGACTGGCAATCGTCTCATGTGCATCGACAAGAAACGGCAGTTTGTGCTTATCCAATATGTCTTCCCCCAAATAGCTGTCGGCGGCAAAGCAGATCTCCTCACATACAACGCCCACTTGTTGCCAGCTGTGCCCCGGCAGAGAAAGGATGGAAAACACCACACCGTCAATCTCGATATCACCCTCCACAGGAAGGAGATGGTCCACCCGCGAAGCTTGGGCAAGCAAAAACTTGTTTCGCAGATCGGCGAGCGGTTCAGCCCCCATATTCAGGTAGATCGGTTCGAGGATTGGGTATCGGATAATCGCTTCTTCCAACGGTGGTGCGTATACCATCGCTTCCGGCCAGCATCCGAGCAGGTAGGCGTTGCCACCGAAGTGATCAGCATGAGCATGTGTTTGAATAACGGCAGACAAGGGCTGGGCGATCGCGTCCAGTCCCTTCTTTATTTTCTTTGCTGTTTGGGAATCCAGGCCTGAGTCGATCAGAATCGCACCATGGTTTCCGAGGACCAGGCCAATATTGACGTGACCGGGAAAAAACCCGACACGCTCCGTTATCATTTCTGGCATAGGAGCAGACAATCAGCGTCCCTCATTTCATTTCGATTTCCTATTTATTTTCTCCATAAATTTCCCCTTCCCTTCCCCCTTCTCCACGTAGCTATAGGAGATCGGCTGTGGAGCATGTGTACGAATGGCTCTGTTTGAACCGAACGCGATGCGCTCACTGCTGGCTTTGGAAACAAGCGGTCCCAGAATGGTGTACGGTGGACGCTTGCTCCCCAGTCCACTGAACATATGTGTAGTCGCAGCCACTGCGATGATCGTAAGCAGAGAAAATACGGTTCTTTCTGCACCAATCGTCTGGAAGGAGCAGGCAACAATCAGCCCATCGATAAACAAAATCAGCAAAGCGACGCGCATGTGAAATCGTCTGGCGAGAAATTGCGCGAGCAGGTCCGTTCCCCCCGTATTCGTTTCGTAGGCAAGCATTAGCCCAATCCCCATTCCAATCAAAACGCCGCCCGTGATGGATGAGCTGGCTATTGACCAATGGTTCCACACTCGCAGCACAGACAAAATATCGATGAAAAAGGAGGAGATGAGCATTCCGTGAAAGCTGTGAAAGAACAAGCGCCGATCGTAAAAAAATACGAGGATATACACCGGGATACTGACGAAAATCATGACGAGTCCCGGCGGCCATTTCATATAGTAGGTGGCCAGCAAACCGATTCCGATCATGCCTCCATCCATCAGCCGATGAGGGACCAAAAACAGATTTACGCCTACTGCAACCAGAATACTACCTGCCAGGATAGCCATCATTTTGGTCAGCCAATACATGCTCCTCCCCTCCTTTCATATAGAGCTCGTTTATGTGTATGACACAGAATCTACGGGTATGTCCCATCCGCTTTGGAATGCACACTACGGAGTCGGAACGTTTTGACTGTTCGGCTGACCTATTGGTATACTATCCTGTAACAAGGAAGATACGAATGTTTGCAAGCTTTCAATCGTACATTGGAATTACCATATTTTCAATCAGACGGAGGTGAGTTCTCCTCCTTTCGCACCGCGGGAGGTAGGAGGCATGCTTGGAGAGTCCGATAGGGGAGCTTACGCTGAATCTGCTGCTCGTGCTGTTTTTGGTTTTCTTGAACGGTTTTTTCGTCGCAGCAGAATTCTCGTTAGTAAAAGTCCGCCAAACCCGATTGACCCAGCTCGTCAGCGAAGGTAATCACAAATCCGCCCGCTACGCGCAAAAGGTCACCCAGCAATTGGATGCCTATCTTTCTGCCTGCCAGCTCGGCATTACGCTGGCTTCGCTCGGATTAGGCTGGGTTGGTGAGCCTGCGATCGCCCATTATGTCGAACCCATGATGGCATTTTTTCATCTGCCGCTTTATTTGGAAGGCCCGATCTCGCTGGCTATTGCCTTTGCGATCATCACGTTTTTGCACATCGTTTTGGGAGAGCTGGCACCCAAGTCTCTTGCCATTCAAAAAGCAGAAGCAACCTCTCTGTGGACAGCAGGACCGCTCATGTTTTTTTACAAGATCAGCTATCCGTTGATCTGGCTGTTGAACGGCGCCGCCAATCTCTTCATCCGGCGACTGGGTATCGAGCCTGCATCTGAGAACGAGTCTGCCCATACGGAAGAGGAAATTCGCCTGCTTGTCACACAGAGTCACAAGAGTGGCCATATTGACCAGACGGAGCTTGCTCTCGTTGATAATGTCTTTGAGTTTTCGGAGCGACTTGCCCGGGAAATCATGATTCCTCGTATCGATATGATCTGTCTGTACGACGACAATACATTCGATGAAAATTTGGAAATCATGAGAGATTCGCGCCACTCCCGCTTTCCCGTTGCCCATGAGGATAAAGACCGGTTGATCGGGTTTGTCCATACCTCAGACTTTTACCTTTCCGCATTGACTACAGGAAAAGCGGAGCTCAAAGACTTCCTACGCCCGCTTTTGACCGTGCCGGAGTCCATGGAAATCAGCCATGTACTGCGGCTGATGCAGAAGCGGCGTTCTCAGCTCGCCATCGTCATCGATGAGTACGGGGGCACGGCCGGCATTTTGACTATGGAAGACATCCTCGAAGAAATCGTGGGCGACATTAAAGATGAATTTGATGACAATGAACGGCCCGAGATTGAGGAAAGCTCGAACAACGAGTTGTCCGTTTCCGGAAAAACGCTTTTGACAGAGCTGAACGACTACATTACGATTGAAGTGGTGTCTGATGAAGTTGATACCATTGCCGGCTGGCTCTACAGCCAATTGAATGAGGAAGTAGGGCACGGAAAAGCCGTTTTGTACCAGGGCTACCGCTTCACTATCAGCGAGCTGGAAAACCATCGCATCACCCGTGTAGGCATCTCATACGTTGGTGTAGAGGAATCCGCAGCCCATCCCGAAGATAACGTGCTCTTGCACGCCCAATCCTAATGACACAACAAGTTGGCAAGTGTCCCCTGCGGCCAGGGGGCACTTCTTCTTTCATTCTTACTATCAACCTGAGGTGTCCTTGATGAAACATGCCTTTCTCGACAATAAACCTATCCTGCTGCAACCGGAAACCTACAACCGCATCCCCTTTTGGCGTATGGCAGCGCGACAGGGTCAAATTCGCTGTCCAGTCTGTGCATTCCCACTGCGTCTGATTGCTGGTGTTACGTTTGAACCGTACTTTGCGCACGCCGAGGATGTGGATTGCTCTGGCTTGTCCTTGGAGGAAGCGTCCGGACCAGACTGGCTGCTCGTGCAGGAGCAGGTCGCCGCTGCCACAGCCGTTGTGGACAAGCCGGAAGAAGTAGAGACGACAGAGGACCCGATGATCGGTTCTTTTCGCATGCCGAAAAAACGCAGTATCGGCAAAAGCGTAACTGTATCTTCCCCTGCTCCCAAGCCGCCAATCTTTCGGAAAAGGCTGACGCCCAAAAAGAGCATCCAGCATCTCGCAGAACAAAAGCGTAACGAAAGCCTGCACCCCGGACAGCAGCAAGCCGTTCATACGACCGAGGGTCCTCTGCTCATTTTGGCTGGTGCCGGCAGTGGCAAGACTCGAGTCATGACGGCTCGCACAGCCCATCTCATCCAGGATAAAGGAATCGAGCCGAAACAGATTTTGGTGGTCACCTTTACGACAAAGGCAGCCGAGGAAATCCGCCAGCGCATCGCACGGCAGCTGCTGCCAAGCCAAGCCCGAGAGCTTGTCGCAGGTACATTCCACAGCATTTTTTACCGTATGCTTCTGCATCATCAGCCTGCTCGCTGGGATCAGCAGCGCCTTTTGAAAAAGGAATGGCAAAAGTGGCGGCTGCTACGAGAAACTGGCGTGCTTTTGGGACATGATGACTTGCTGGCGCTAAAAGAAAACGAAGCGCTGGACGCTCTCGGCGTGATTAGCCGCTGGAAAAACGAGTACCTCCTGCCGCACGATGTCGCCTACCGCGAGCTCGAGAGCGATACGGAAAAGCAGGCCCAGCAGCTCTACCCGCTCTACGAGGAAGCAAAGCGAAAGCATAACTGGTTTGATTTTGACGACATGCTAATCGGCTGCTACGAAATGCTGCGGGAGGATTCTACGCTGCTGAAGCGTTACCAGGATCGAATTACCCACGTGATGATCGACGAGTTTCAGGATATTAACCGGATTCAGTACGAGACGGTCAAGCTGCTCGCTGCCCCTCACAACAATCTGTGCGTCATTGGCGATGACGATCAGTCCATCTACGGCTTTCGCGGAAGTGATCCGCAGTACATACTGGGCTTCACCAAAGATTTTCCCGAAGCGCAAACGATCACCCTCGAGGTCAATTACCGCTCGCACTCGTCCATCGTCAGTCTCGGCTATTCGCTGATTGGCCACAACCGGGAACGCTGGGAAAAGGAATGCCGCTCCTTCCATCACGAAGAAGGTGATGCGTATTTATTTGAACCAGAGGACGAAGAAGAACAGGCATCCCGGATCGTCGATGAAATCATCCATCGCCAAGAGCATGGGGCGGCACTCGGAGAATGCGCGATCCTGTATCGCACCAATGAATCCGCGCGTCCAATCCTTGAGCGTTTGAGTGAAGCAGGGATTCCATTTCACTACACCCAAGAAGAGGATTCCCTTTATCAAAGGCAAACGGTTCGCTGGACGCTGGCCTATTTGCGCCTCGCGCAGAACCCCGACGATTCGGATGCCCTGAAGGAAGTTTTACCCACGCTCTACATTTCTCATGAGATGTGGAATGCCCTCCGCAGTCAGGCGATTTTGGAGGATGTGCCGATTCTTCACGTCCTGCCCAATCAGGCTCAGCTCAAGCCTTACCAGCGCAAGCATCTGCAAACCGTGATGGACATCCTGACCTCCTGCCGTGAATGCTCAGCTGCCCAGGCACTTGAGCTCATCTACGAGGATGGCAAGCTTCGCGATTATTTAAAAAAGCGGGCAAAGAACCGCGAAGACGGCAAAGATCGCTGGGCAGACGAGCTGCAGCAATTGCTGGCCGCTTCCAAGCGACATGCGACTGTCGCTGATTTTCTCACCTACATCGACCAAATGACTCAACGGGAAAAAGAGTGGCGCACGCAGCGGCCACTCCCGGAAGAAGCTGTTCATGTACTTAGTATTCACCGGGCAAAAGGGCTGGAGTACGATCATGTCTTTTTGCCGGACCTCGTCGAAGGTGCCTTGCCCCACGAATACACGCTGGACGAGCTGCGAAAAGGTGGGAACGCAGCGCTGGAGGAAGAGCGAAGACTCCTATACGTCGCGATTACCCGGGCCCGTCACAGCTTGTGCATCGGCATCCCCCGCGAACGCTTCGGAAGAAAAACCAGGATCTCCCGCTTCGTCGCTGAAATGGGCAGGTAGGTACTGAAAGCCGCCACCCATGTAAATCAAAAATTCTTCCATATTTGTAATTAATGGAAACATAAAAACAGGCTCCCTTCCTCGCATTTACGTAAAGTGTGCGCGAAAGGTGAGCCTGTTATGCATGTATCGTTATTAACCAGCGACGATGCTGTAGCCTGCATCCACGTGCAGAATCTCTCCCGTAATCCCGCGGGACAGATTACTGAACAAAAACAACGCCGTATCCCCTACCTCGGATTGATCAATCGTGCGCCGAAGAGGAGCTTTTTCTTCAATTTCCTTGAGGACGGCATTAAAATTACGGATTCCTTTAGCGGCAAGTGTACGGATCGGGCCAGCCGATATCGCGTTGACGCGGATGTTTTCCTTGCCCAAATCATTTGCCAAATAACGAACAGATGCATCCAGAGCAGCTTTGGCTACGCCCATCACGTTGTAATTCGCAACGGCACGCTCTCCTCCCAGATACGTCATGGTGACGATGCTGCCGCCTTCTGTCATTAGCGGACGAGCTGCGCGTGCCACCGCAACCAGCGAATAGGCACTGATATCCTGTGCAAGCGCGTAGCCATCACGGGACGTATTGACATACTCGCCCTCCAGCTCTTCTGTTTTGGCAAAGGCGATGCAGTGAGCCAGTCCATGAATGACACCGACTTGTTCGCGAATTACGCCAAAGGCTGCCTCTACGTCCTCATCCTTTGTCACGTCACAATTGACCAGCAGCGACTCCTTGCCCAGCTTGGCAGACAGCTCGGCCACGTTTTCACGCAGACGTTCTCCCTGGTAGGTAAAAATCAGGTTGGCACCAGCCTTGTGAAGTGATTGGGCGATTCCCCAAGCAATGCTGCGATGGTTAGCCACTCCCATGATTACGATGTTTTTCCCCTCTAACAATGTATTCATAGTACGCATCTGCCCCCTTCCAACTTATCCCACATTATAACCGATCTTGTCCACGGTTACGAGAGTGAGAAATGGGACAGATTTCCACTATGATTCGCTGTCAGACGAGATCCCTGTCGAATTGTCTGCGTACAAGTCAAAGCCCCACCAAGGCTCCTCCAACGGGTTCAACGAAGTGCCTATTTCCGGGAATTCGGCCTGCCTCTGCATGATCAATTCCTCCAGCTCACCAGCGCCCTGTTTATCATTCATTTGTTCCTGCCCCCTTCTTGCACAGTCCATCCAGTCATTCTTTTCTTAGACTGGCAAGTTCAGGCTTTGTTTATGCATGCGAATGGCTGCCGGATAAATACGCTGCCAGCATCATGTAAGCCAAAATCGCGCCAAAAAAGTAAACACCCAGCTGTGCTTTTCGCGCGTGGTGAATGTATGGAACGAGGTGACTGGCTGAGACGTATAAAAAGATACCCGTAGTCATCGCCAGCATTACCGGAGACCAGTCCGGTGGAAAGATACGCTCCACGGCCCCCATGCTGCACGCTCCGACAATTGTGGCAATGCCTAGAGAGGTCGCCCCCCAAAATGCTTTTCGGCGCGAGCGGGTCGCGGCGAGCAGCAAGGACGCTACGGTCACACCATCTGGGATTTTGTGCAGCAGCATCGCGAGCAAAACAGACATCCCGACTTCCGTATCCATCCGCATACTTGCTGTGAGCGATACACCCTCGACAAATGCATGCATCAAAAATCCTGACATCACGCCAATCATCCCTGTGGAGCCGAGCTCCCCCCCCGACTTCCCGATCATTTCAATCGCAAAGAGCATCCCGAATCCAACCAGGACAAACGGCATCATCCGGTGATTTTCCCCTTCAAGCACATGCGGAAGCAGATCCAGTATCGTTATCGCCAAGAGCAGGCCTGCCCCCGCGCTGATCATGGCAAACAGGGCCTCTTCCGACCAGGCGCGCAAGCACAGCAGAAGCCCGCCGATACTGCTTGCTGCTGCAGCAGATAGTAGAATAATCCAGAAGACAGGTGACATCGTGCAGTCCTCTCCTCGTCATTGCGGGTAGGCGATTCATCCCTTCATTGTACGCGCCTGTCCCGGTCATTATGAGCATGTACGCCATTTTGACAAAAAACGCAGAACTGTCCAAAACAGACGAATTCCCACTACTTTTTAGAACCTTTGTCGATTCTCTCTTTCCCGGAAAAAAATGGTGCTATAATGACTCCACCGGGAATATCTGGGGGAAAAAAAGGAGTGATTCGGGATGGATGTACAAGTTTGGATGGCTTCGAAAGAGGTAGCTGATCGCCTTGACGTGCATGTTCGTACATTGCGCAACTGGCTGGACTTGTTCGTACCGGCACATGAACGACTGAAAAATCCGCAGGGTCACTATTTGATCAGCGAAAACGGCTTCGCTTTATTGAAAGAAGTAAAGGAACGAAAAGATAGCGGGAACAGCTCGCTGCGTGAAATCCAGCGCCAGCTGATCGATGAAGGTCGGATTCCGGAAGATCTCCTCCTATCGGACGAGCTGTCTTCCGTAGAAGAGACCGCCATTACGGTAGCAGCTTCCAACAAGCTGGACGCGGGCATGCAGGAAATGGAGCGCAGTGTGCAAGAGACGCTGGTTCAGTTTCAGCGTGAACTCACGCAGCTGACTACCTTGAACACGATGCAGTCGACGATCCTGCAAAAAATTACGGACATCGAAGAAATGCAGGAATCGCTACGTTTGGAGATTCGCCGTGTCACTTTTGAAATGGACCTGATGCAGCAGCGTTTGACACGCCGCAAAGAACGCTACGCTCGTCATGAGCCTCGCTGGTCGTTGAATCCGTTTCGCTGGTTTACCCGATCGGATCGCGCAGCAGAATAGAGTCTAGGTAAACGGTAGTCTCCTCCCCTTCCTTGTGCTATATTGGAACTAGCGGAATAACCAGAATATCAGGACGATTTACACTTCAACAAGAAAAGGACTGGGAGCATCGTTGTGAGAAAATTGCATATTTCCTCGGTAAAGCCGGGCGATATAGTAGCGAAAAGCGTGTTTCTCGAAAACGGAAATGTTCTGCTGGGACTTGGAGTAGAACTGACGCAGCGCTATATCGATCGGCTTGTTCAATTGGGTATTGACACCATTTATATTCAAGATAAGCATACAGAGGATATCATTCCTGAAGAAGCGATACGTGATGAAACCCGAAAAGATGCCGTTGATGCGGTCTACAAAACGATGACGGGATTGATGGATCAGCCCTTGGTCAAACGCCGAACCTCTTTGCCCGACTTCGGCAGCACCTTTCAAATGGTATTCAAAGAGATCATTACCGACCTGAGCAGCCGCCGCGATGTGCTCGTCAATCTCTCCCATCTTCACGTACTTGACGGCTACTTTTTTCATCATGCGGTCAATGTCGCTGTACTTGCGGGAGTTGTAGGACTGGCAAAAGGCTATAACCAGCAGCAGCTGATGGATCTGGGGATTGGCGCCCTTCTCTTTGATATTGGCATGACACAGGTTCCCAAAGAACTGTGGGGTCAAAAGCTGGAGCTAAATGCGGAGGAACGCAAACGAATTCAGTATCATACGGAGGAAGGCTTCAACATTTTGCGCGGCCAGTACAATATCTCAGTGGTGTCTGCCCACTGTGCCTTGCAGCATCATGAGCGCTACGATGGTACCGGATACCCGCGGCAGCTGACAGACACAAACATCCATGAGTACGCCCGGATCGTTGCCATCGCAGATGTATATGACGCGCTGATTTCCCCTCGTCCCTTTCGCAACAGCTATTCGCCCAGCGACGCGACGGAGTTTTTATTTGCGACAGGCAACTCCTATTTCGACTTGGATCTGCTAAAGCTGTTCTTGCAGCATGTCGCTATTTATCCAGTCGCCTCTACGGTGAAGTTGAATACCGGGCAGGTGGGGGTCGTGTCCCAAGTCAATTCGCTGGCGGTGAATCGACCGACGATCCGCATTTTGCAGGAACCCGATGGATCGAATGTGGCATCCCCTTACGAAATCAATCTATACGAGAAAGAATGGATGAGCGTTACGATCGTCCAAACGATGTAAGAACATAGTATAAGCTGAGACCTCGTGCGTCTCAGCTTTTCCTTTTACTCCGCATGTGCCTGGTCGTGGTGGCTTCGCTGCCAGTAACCGAGAAACAGCACTAGCGCAACAAGGACGATTTTGATAACAGCTTCCAGGCCCCTGTACTGGGAAAGCCAGTCAGCGATGATCTCTTCGTTTGTAATCATGTTGGCTGCTGCCCAGGCCAATACCGCAGAGCCCAGGTAGACGAGCCAGTTAAACCGCTCCATGGCTTTGAGTATCAGCTGGCTTCCAAATACCATGAGCGGCACGCTGATAATGAGCCCAAGCACGATTAATACGATGTTGCCATTCGCCGCCCCGGCGATAGCGAGAACATTGTCCAGCCCCATCATCACATCGGCGACCACAATCGTCTTGACAGCCTGCACGATATCCTCACTGGACTCAATCTGACTGTCTTCGTCCTCTTCCCGCAGCAGATTGTAGCTGATCCATAGCAGGACAGCCCCACCCACCAAGTACAAAAACGGGATTTTAAGAAGGTAAACCGCCAGCACAGTAGCGATTACCCGGACGATCACAGCCAGGAAAGTCCCCCAGAGGATTGCTCTTTTCCTTTGCTGCGGGGCAAGCTTGCGGCAAGCGATCGCAATTACGACGGCATTATCTCCACTCAGCACAATATTGATGGTAATAATGATGAGCAGCGATGAGACAAATGCGGAATCAAACAAGGATCATCCCTCCGATACTTCACTTTCTTGCGGTCGATGAGGAAATGGGAAACCGTGCACTCTCTCCCCTTGTCTGGGGTTGTTGTATGTACAGGAATTCAGTATGATTGTAAGGAGGAGGGTTGTCGAAATGTCGAAACAATTCGTTACCGAAGCGATCATGCTGGCTATCTACGGGGAGCTGATGTCCCCATCGCAACCGGTAGAATATCTGATACCCGCGTCGACAATCTATGAATTGGACGAGTTTATCCAAAGCCCAGAACCTATCATGCCCTACTCTGGCGACGATCAGTACGTACGGAAGATCATGCAGGAAATGAGTCAGTTCTTCCATGATCCGTTCAACCGCAAGCGCTTGGAAAAAGGGTTGATCGCTCCGTGGTCCAAGGTGCCTTTTACCTTTCCGAATGGTGTCACGCTGACCATCATCAAAGTGGAAGACAACGCCATGTGGGGAGAAATTTTTGATCCTGTCGAGACACAGCTTTTGCTCACGTCCATGCGATTTGAAGTCCCGCTGATCACGGACCAGCCGGACTATCAGGATCGGATTTTGGAATATATCGTACCCGTTCAATTTTATGATGTGGATGATTTTGAATTTGCACTGGAACAGGGGATTTCGCTCAGCGAGCTGAAGGAACCCTAAGGAAGCCCGATAAGAACGAGCAGACTGACACGCCACGGCTTGTCAGTCTTTTTTTGCTTCTTTCCTTTAGTATGGCTTTTTATTTGAAAAGAATTGGCTCTTTTATTACCATCGGGAGTTTTTTCCCTTGTTTTTCCAGAGTGAAGCAGACAATAATTTCTATATGGAAAATACTGATAATCATACTGGAGGTTCCTCATGAAAGGAAAGATCCCTGTAATCCTCGCCCTACTCGTTTCCATGGCTAGCCCTGCTGCTGCAGCGACCGCTGTTACTTCTACCGCACAGATTACTGTCGAGGAAGAAGGCAGGCTGATTGACACGACTTCATCGCCCGTGATCATGTACAACAATCAGCCATACGTACCCCTTCAGCTTTTGGCACAGTCGCTCGGATACGAGGTGAAATGGGATGCGAAAAACGCAACCTTCCATCACGAATCCGCTCTATTTGTGTCAGTTGAGCCCAAGTATAGCATCCTGACATCACTGGATAGCAGCAGGCTTCTAGGAGGCATCAATCTAGACTTTGTCTATGTAATCGAAAAGGACCTTCCAAGGGAGCCCGTTCCTTCCCTACCCGGTTCAGACTGACCGAGAACAGGTCCACGAAGCTGATGGCGGATGATTATACATATCGGATCAAGATTAAATAAATGCCCTACGACAAATGCACCCTCCAGTGGGTGCATTTGTCTGTCATGTGCCCAAATAATGATTTTCATGGCAAAAGGGATGCACTACAATGGATAAAAACGCTTGGAAGACGAGTCAGGAGGATGTACGTGGATCCATTCGCCCATCAGTCACAACAGTTGCGCTCACAGACAACGTTAACGGCAGCACAGTCTTTTGCCATACAGTTTGTCCAAAACCAATCCACGCTTTTGCAACAACAAATGCGTGAACAAGCAACGTCCATCCTGCAGAATGCTGGCGTAGACTTTGTGACAGTGGAGGATTTGCTGACCAACATCCGACAGCATGCTCGTGTCACACTCAACTTTCATCCAGATCGAGTCCTTCCCGCTGGCATTTCTGTGGTAGAAGGACTTTTGGCAACTGGCAGCTACCATAGCCAGTTTGAAACCGGCGTGACCAACGGTGGCCGTACTGCCTATCCCGGTGGAGACCGTGATCGCTGGGAGGAGAAATTATTCGGAGGCGCCTACCAGTCATCGGCCGTTCAAGGAAAGGAACGCCCTAAATACGGTGCTCTCAACCTCATGAATTATGCGGATGGCGCGTCCCCGCGATTTGGCTCCTGTTATATTCAGCTGCGACCTCATCTGCTGCATCGTTGTACGTTTACGTTTGGCGACAGCCATACCGAACCGGAGCATTTCGGGACGGCTGATTCTTTCGACGCGATCCTTGCAGCTCTTTTGCACAGCGTCGAAACGACCAAAGAAGCACTCGGCTCGCCGAACATGGATGTACCAGCCGTGGTCCAACAACTGCTAGCTCTACGGGCAAATGGATTTCAAGAGGTGAATCACCGAATCGGGCGCGCATTGGACGATTACATCGAAGCGCAAATCCACGGGGATATCGATCTTGGTACCGATGTCGAAGCGATTTTTGCTGATCCTTCCTACCAGGGCACGCACATAGAAAGCAAGCTCCAGCTCCTTGCGGACAAGTACGCCATCGAACTCGTATGGCATCCGGGCTTTGTTCTTTCTGTGAGCGACGTGCCCGCAGATTTTCGCGGTCCTGCTATGCCTCCACTCGCGGTAAGATTGGATCAACGGTACGGCGCATCTTCTGGATTGCTCGATGCCGCGACGATTGGCAGAGCGGCCGCCGATTTTTCCGATCACCCGGATAACTGGAAAGACTGGGGCGAGCCCAATGAGACTTGGCAGCATCTAAAGCAGATCTGGCACGTGCTGGTGCGATACGGGAGACAAGCTCATTGAAGCAAAAGCTGTGGGGTATGACGTAGTATCGATTGATAATCGAACAGCGGGAGTCCATGACTTTATCTTCTTGTCCATAGCTCCCGCTGTTTTGATAGGTAGGGTAGCCGGACGGATTGAAAAACCACCCCTGTTCAGGTTTGTCCATGCTACAATATGGGTAAAGAATGGAAAGAGATTCGGGGAGGAAGTGTCATATGGAACTTGTGAAGCAAAATCACGGATCGCAGTGGGATACAGAAGGGGCAACTGCCCAATCGATCCTTTTCAAGATGGGGAATGAGTATTACGGCCTCTCCATTTCGCTCGTGCGGGAAATTATCAAGCCTTTGCCTGTGACGCGTTTTCCCAAGTCGCCTGCATACGTAGAAGGGGTAGTCGATTTGCGTGGACGCATCCTGCCAATCATCAATCTCCGCACCATGTTCGGGCTGGAGCCTGTCGCAGAAACAGACGATACACGCTTCGTCGATCTCCAGCTGGAAGGGCTCGATGTGGGCATCATCGTCGACGCTGTCTCCGAGGTCATGAATATCCCCCAAAAGCTGATTGAAGCAGCGCCTCCACTCATCGCCGGTGTCGAAGGCAAGTATTTGCAAGGAATTGCCCGGTTGAACGACAAGCTGATCATGCTTCTGGATATCGATGAGATTTTCGGACAGTGGAAAAAGAAATAATACACATCAAACCCAGTGCAGTCTAATCGGACGCTGGGTTTTTGTTTTTGAGAAACGAAACCTCGCTTCATCCGTACTATTTATCCGAATGGAGTGTGATTCATTTGGAACGACATGATCGTGCCGCTCTGGCTGACTGGATCCCGACCGCCTTCCTGTCGGGGGCGTACCAGCAGCTCTATGAAGCCTGCAGCGTCTCGTTTCGAGAGCAATTGAGCCTGGAGGAGTTTGGCACGTTTGCTTCCCAATTTCACCAAGGGGTAAAGGCTTATCAAGCACGTCCTGCCTCCATCGTCCCCTGGGGCGGCGCGCTTCGTATCGTCTGGGTGGACGAGAGTGGGCAAAAAGGGTTATCTACCGCGATCAGTCAAAGCGGTGAAATTCTCGGTTTACGCCTCACTCATCTGAGCTCTTTTCCTGAAACCGACGAAGCCTTATCAAAAGGTACCTACCGGCTGCCCTTTACCGGGGAGTGGTTCACTTATTGGGGCGGCATAAACGAGCTGGTCAACTACCACTACGCCTATCCGAGCCAGCGCTATGCGTTTGACTTTCTCGTCATGAAAAACGGGCAAACCTACTTCGGTGATCCCAAACACAATGAAAGCTATTTTGCTTTCGGACAGCCGATCCTCGCCCCCGCTTCCGGAACCGTCCTTAAGGTGTCAAACGCTATAGCGGACAACGAGCCTGGCATCGTCAATGAAGCGTATGCGGCCGGCAACATTGTGGAGATCGACCACGGCAACGGAGAGTACAGCCTGCTTGCACATCTCAGATGCGGCTCGGTCACTGTTCAGACGGGCGATTCTGTCTTACAAGGACAGCTGATCGGGCAATGCGGCAACTCTGGCAATTCCAGCGAGCCCCATCTACATATGCAGGTTTCGGATTCCTCCGATCTCCTGCTGGCTCGATCCGTTCGCATCCGTTTTGCAGGCATTGACCGGATTGAACAGGGGGATACCGTTCGCGGTTAAGGCTCTGTCAAGCCTAAGAATCGTATACACTCTTCCTGTAAAAAAACAGAGGAAGGCAATGTGCATGTCGCCACATCGCCCTCCTCTTTTCTTTTCTATTCTCTTCCCCCGCTTGCCAGGTAAGCGTAATTGACCCAAACCATCTCTTCGATGCCTAGAATCTCTTTGAACAGATCGACTGAATCGTACAACAACGAAGCGCCAGTATCTTCATCCACATCCGTTAACAGCTGTAAGTCGAACAACGAACGAAGCTGTTGCACTTGCTTGGGGCCAACGATGCGCTGAAAGGACTGTGGCTTAATCCTGGTAATTCCTTTGCCTACTTCTCGCCGATACAGCTCCGAGCGTACTACCCGGTCCAGGATGTCTTCGTACTTTTGCCGCACTTCGTCACTTTCTCCGATGCCTTCCTGCAGGTCGATTTCTGGATACAGTCGACCAAATTCCTCTTCGGCCATCTCAACATCCAGCGAGTAGCTGATCGTCCCCGATGACACTTCGTAGCCAGCATCGAACAACCGAAATCCCCAGCCATTGTCTTCTGCGTCGTGAAACCATAGCAGCGGCACAAAATGCTTTGACAGCTGCAGGAGAAATTGCAGGGTTTCCGATCTTTCCAGCCACTCGTCCTGCAGGAAAAAAGCGTTCCAGTCGCCGTTGACGTTTCTATGGAAGTACGGCTTTTCTGTCTTGGACAAGGCTATTAGTACTTTCGGTTCGTATTTGCGTGGATAAAGAATGCCGGTCGTGAACTCACCCATCCGTTTTCCACCGCTTTCTGGAAGATCTCCACTGGTCTCTTCTTCCAGTCTATTCAGGCACCGCTTGTTTTTTGCTGTGTTCTTTATCAAACGTGCTTGTGTGGATAATCGAATGTACTGCTCCCTCCGGCTTTAGCTCGGACTGATACAAATGGACATGCTTGGCCTGCCAATGTGGCGGCTCGAGCGCCAAATAACGCTCGTTCCACTCCAGCAGGGGCAGCCCGCCTCCCTGACCATGCGGACCGCGGGCGAGGGTGATATGGGGACGATACCGCTTCCGATCATAGGAAAGACCTTCGTGCAGGTCAAAGCGTTTTCCCAGCAACAAGTGCAGCTGCTTCAAAGGATTCGTCTGGCCTCGCAGCCCCAGCCAGAGAACGCGAGGATGCTCAGCATGAGGGAATGCGCCAAATCCTCCGATCCGCAACGAAAACGGATTGATAATGGCGCTGACGATATCCATGTCTTCACAAATGGCAGGGAGCAGTGATTCATGCACTTCCCCCAAGAAATGCAAGGTGAGATGGAGATTGTGCAAGGATTGCCAACGATCAGCAGTCACTTCCTGCTGCAGCCGCTGTTGAATATCCGTTATATACGCTGCAGCATGTCCAGGTATATTCAGTGCAACAAATAATCGCATACTCTCATCCTTCTCCCTTCCCGCCTTTCGCTTCCTTCCCTAAAGAAGGAAAAAAGCTCTCCTATGTTCGAGAGCTTTTTGGTCCTACATTTTATGGTGATCAGGCGGCCTTCATGTTACCTGTTACGATGCCCAAGACGCAGCGTACATATTCCCCTAGCCTTCCCGTACCCGGTTGATAGGAAAAGCGAATCGTCAATTCCACATGCCCGATATGCCCTTCTGGGGGAATGTTCCAAAACAGGTCCACTTCCCCGTAGAGAATTTCTTCGATGCGCTGTTTCTTGTGTTCGATATCTATGTTTGGATCGTGCGACAGGGAAAACTTCATCATGATCGAAAATTGATCCTTGGAAGTCAGCTCTTCGTTTCGCAGCTGCAGCTTGCCGTGGATCGCGACGACCCCATACTCGCCCCACAGCGTGTACTCCAACAACGCCTGGAATTTGGGCTGGACCTGCAGCTCCAGGGCCGGCAGCCCGCCTTCGATCGTAAGTACATGACTCTCAGCCAGTTGTTCAATCTCCTCTTGAAAACGGTGAGCGCAATCGGAAACGTACTGTAGTATATCGGGTTGAACAGCGTACATCGTTGTCACCTCTCCCCAGCAGATTGTCTGTCCTACCTACTTCGAAGTTTTCCTTGTCGTATCCTTTGTTGAATTTTGACTTATTTACCCATATTTCCTCGAAGCCGAAAACATTCCTATGAAAATCCGTTTTCACAATGTTGCCATGATTATAGATAAGGATTGGCACTGCCCGAAAACGCTTCCTGATACAGTTCGAACATTCGTGCCTGTACACTTTCATCCAGCTCCAATTGATAGAGACGGCCTCTTTCATAGCGCAGGAGGGGAAAGGCGCCTAGGCGTATGGGGAGCACGTCCTCGCATCGAATAAAGGCAGGCAGAGTCATGAGAAAACGGGCAAATGGATTGGACTCGTCCTCTGACGTGTGAATGACTTCAAAAAGATCCGTGAGCATGGGTGTGACAACGAGGGAGAGGTGCTCACCCTGCTCTGCTGCCCAAACGGTGAAGGACGAGTCCCTCACTTCACTTCGGGCGTGCCTGCGCATGACCCACACTGCCTGCTGAACCGTCCTCATCAACAAGTGCTGCGCTTCCTCTTCGCCGTGTGCTTCCAGCATACTTTTGTAATCGAGAACAAAGGCGATGCCCTCTTCTTGAAGCACTTCGGCTGGGAGAGCAAGCCCAGACATCGTCTGAGTCTCTTCCTCCCTCACCTCGGCAGCTTCAGGCAGCACTTCTGGCGTTCCCTCGAACAAGGCCCGGATCATTCCCTCCGCACGCTCGATTTCCTCAGCCGAAAAGGAGATCGACTCGGTAAAAATATGCGTCAGGCGCCCTTCCTCGTATGCCAGATAATGCAGAGGGGTCGCCTCTTGCCTGAGGATTGCCTGTGCCATATGGCGTTCTTCCCTTTGCAAAATATCAAAGCTGAGTGGAAAACCCAAAGGCTCCAGAGGATCAGAAAGCGTCCAGATGACCGCAAGCAGTTTGTTCTGGTACGTCTTGAATTCCAGCGATACAGCATCCCGCGTCTGCTCGCTAAATGCATCCACCGATTCGAAGACAAGGTACAGCTCGACCACACCTTGCGAATTTAGGCGGGCAAAATAGGGAAGCCCTTCGTCACCTGCCAGTCTGTACAAATCGGAAAAGCGGTCAGGATCCAGCCGTTCACCCATGGTCTGAGTGCTCGGCGACAGCCTGTTTGCATCTGGCTCAATCTGTGGCTCGTACTCCTCTGCCATCTTTATCCCTCGCGTTTCCCCCAGGATTTGATGAAAGTCCACTCATCCAGCTGTTTGAGCAGGTCGCGGTCCGTAGCGTCAATGTGCACTGGCGTAATCGCGATGTAGCCGTGTTTGAGCAGGTCGTAATCGTACGGCTCAGCAAGCGGCATGACTTCCGGATATTCCCGGACCAGGTAGTAGCCGGCACCTTCCTTATTGTACTTGTCTTCATAATGATTCAACGACAGGGAAGCTGGCACGATCCCCTTCAGTTCATTTTGCGGCACGTGCGGAATATTCACATTCCAGAATACCTGCTGCGGAAGCTCGCCCTTTTTCGCTTTCTCACTGAACTCTTGAATCAGTGGCTGGATCATTTCCACCACTTCACCATAGTTATCCTGATCAAACCAGTTATCGTAGGACAGAGCTATGCCAGGTATTCCGAGAATGACCGCCTCACGGGCGCCGCTGCACGTCCCTGAATAATAGATGTCTCGTCCCAGATTCGTACCGACATTGATGCCGGAAAAAACAATATCCGGTTTTTGATCGTCCTCAAACAAGAGGTGGTACGCTGCTTTCACACAGTCGGCGGGATTGCCGTTAATAGCCCAAGCTTTTACAGGAAGACCGTAGAAATCGTGCTCTTGCGGTTCCAATGCACTGCGAAAGGTAACCCCATGACCTACACCGCTTTTTTCTTCCAGTGGCGCAACTACGTAAATCTCCGCACCCTCCAGTGTCAGCAACGCTTCGGTCAGACGTCTGATACCCAGTGCATCAATACCGTCATCGTTCGTAATCAAGATCCGCAACATAGATTTGTCCTCCTCTTTCGCTAGCCTTCTCCTTATTGTACCAAAAAAGGTGAAAGGACCCCAATTTGTTTGGGGCCCTTTCTAATTTGCTACGATATCATCCCAGCGTTCCCGCCATTTGATTCCGTCGATGATCCATTCTTCTACCTGTGCCTGCTTTTCCTCCGAGATACCGATCAAGCAAGCAATCCTCCCGATCTCCTTGGATTCCTTTGGAGACAGCTTGCGGTCAATTAACGCCATGTGATACAGCTTGCGCATCATCATCAGCTTTTCGGATAAAGGCAAATCCACCAGATCTTCGGCGATCACTTCCGGACGTTTCGGATAATCCATGTCGTCCATCAGGATTTGTCTCTCCTTGAGGGTGAAGTGCTCTGAATTCACCAGCTCATGAATGCGGCTTACTTCTTTATTTCCTATATAACCATCTGCATGACCTACGCAGATCATTAAGCGAATGGATGCAAACACGATATGTTTGTCCTTTTCCATCTTCGTGTACAACGCGTTTCCCCCTCGACCGTTTTGTCTGACTGATAAGATTTTGTTCTTAATAACGGTAATAACTCTATGTCTAATTATACGTTGAAAAACGAAAGCGGTTTCACACTAAAATGTGACAAATTTTCAGCTATGGCTGAACGAACACTCGGGAAAAGTCAACCCATCCATACGCGTCCAGACAAATTCCTGACAGCTGCGGATGTGCTCGCATTTCGATACGGTTGGAATACAACGGGACAAACGTATGTCGGCCAAGCAGTATTCCCAGGATCGCTCTCATCGGGTCCGCTCTCTGCGTATCGGATGTCAATGCACGCATACGGCTTACCTGCTGCCCGACCTCTTCCCGACCCTCCTCATCTAGATGATGACGAATGCTCAAGGCGTCAGCATAGAGAAACTCCAAAAGAGACAGCTCCAACCGCTCGTCCACATTTGCACTATCCACGATCAAGTCTGCTTCCTGCAGCCTCTCCGAACGTGCCAGCTCCTCCGGCTCGACATAGACGATTTCAATCGCGATCCCGTATTGCGCGCATCTGTTTTGAATCCAGCATGCGTCTTCCACATGATCTGGATCAGGGTAGGTGTAAAGCCGAAGCGGTTCCCCTGTATGCCTGTATGCCCCGGGCTCATCCAGCACGGCGTCTGGCTGCCTGGTCTCCTCCTGCAAATAGGAAAGCGCATCTCCCCATGCCTCCACTGGCTGCCTTGCCCCTTTCAGCTCCGCTCGAAGCACAGCTCCAGATAGGATGGCGGCGAGTACTGCACGAAAAGACCTCCGGCTCAGCGGTCCAGGTTTATTGGCATTAAGACTGACGTATTGAAAGCTTTGCTCATGGCGAGAAAAGCCTCTCCATTCCCCTTCCTTGCTTGTCGGGGCGATCCCTGCACCAGCCACGGACCGCAAAAGGTGCATCTGATCCGCATCCGATCCAGCCTCCATCTCCGGTACGCACCACAGCTCTACCCGATCGAGAAACGGGCGTCCCGCAAAATAGGGCTGAAACGCTTCTAGGACGAGCATGGAGTCGTCGTTGCGAACGACTTTAAAAGGTCCCGTGCCAATCGGCCAGCTCTCAAAGCCCGCTCCCATCTTCAGGGCGTAGTCCTGCGGCACAATCGATGCGTATTCTTTGCTCAAGGCATGCAAAAACAACCGATCAGGCTGCCGCAAGATCACTTTGACCGTATACTCGTCGAGTGCTTTGACCGACTGGATCGAAGCTGTCGTCCAGCGATGTCTCGATTCTGCTCCTGAGCTTCGTTCCAACGAATAGCACACATCATCCGCAGTGAGCAATCTGCCATGATGAAACAAAACCCCTTTGCGCAAACAAAAAGTCCATTCGACACCGCTATCGTCCGATTCCCAGTAAAAAGCGAGCGCTCCAATAACCGTTCTCGTAACGGGATCAAAACGGACCAACGTATCAAAAACGTGTTTGACCACATGTGTCTGTGAACGCAGCAGGACCCGTATGGGATCGAGACAGCGAAACGGTCGATCCACAAAAAAGCGCAAGGTATCGATGCGCCCCCCTTGTCCCCTTTCTTTTTCCCTGGAAACGCGAAGCCCAAACTGACTGCTCATCCACAAGGAATAGGCCTCCTCCAAACCTGCCCACTCACTTTGATACTGCTGGATCAGCTGTCGAGAAGTGTGAATCTCGCCTTTTTGAACGAGCTCCTTGGCTGCCGACATCACCAGATCCTGTGGAGCCAAATGGCAAGTGAGCATTGAGCGGTTTCCTCTCCCTCGCCCCGGTTGCCACTGCAGCCAGCCTTGATTTTGCATCTTTTTTAACGTCCACGTAGCGTTGCGCTGCGTGCAAAACAAAATGGCCGCCACTTCCGCCAAAGCGATTTCCTGCGCCACTCCCAGCTCTTTATTTGACAAACCCGCAATCAAGCGCGTGTATTGTTCGACCAATTGCATAGGATCACCACCGATTCTTTCCAAAAAACATGAAAAACTTTGCGTCCTAATCGTACGCTTTTTCTCCTCATTATACCAACGTAAAATGGGACGAAACCATTTCCCGCAGCAGAAAGAAAGGATACTCGCCATGAATGACATTCCTCTATGCCTCAGACGCCTGATCGCCACTTATCCGCCTATCTTATGGGTTCGGCTGTTTGGAGAAGCACTGACTTCTCTGTCCAGCGCCATGATTGCTCCATTTTTGGTGCTGTATCTCAGTGAACACATTGGCGGGTCCATTACCATGACCATGCTCATTATTGGGCTGCAGCCTTTTTCCGAAATACTGCTTACGCTGTTTGCCGGTGGGCTGACGGACCGCTTCCGCCGAAAGAGTGTAATGCTCGTGTCCCTTCTCATCCAAGGAGCAGCTATGCTCGGAATGGCTTGGGCAGACTCGATGGCCGCCTTTGGCTTGCTCTACGTCTTGAACGGAGCAGGACGCTCCTTGTTCATTCCAGCGAGTCGGGCTCATCTCGCCGATTCCATCCCAGAGGATCAGATGGCTGGCTCCTTTGCCTTACTCAACACCGCAAGCAGCATTGGCGCCGTACTCGGCCCGCTCGCAGGTGTACTCCTCTACCGATACAATCCTGCTCTTGCCTTTTTGTTTACTGCTGCTTCACTGTTCCTGTATGCGGCAGCCCTGTGGAGAAAAGTCCCCCATGCAGAGCCTTCTCCCGCTACGTCCGAAGAACATTCAGCAGCGCATGCGAAAGGCACTTGGCACGCGTACCGCCCAGCCTTTGCGATCATGCTGCTGTCGGTGCCCATCAGCTTGTTCTACGCCCAAATGGAAACGAATCTGCAGCTTCATTTTAAGCAAAGCATACCGAATTATTTGCAAACATTGGCTACCTTGGTTTCAATCAAAGGCGTGCTCCTGATCTGTCTCGAATTTTGGCTGGTCAAAATTACGCAGCACTTGCCGACACGACTGTTAATCGGCGGCTCCTACCTTTGCTTTCTACTCGTAGCTCTCGGCTATGGGTTCACAGATTCCTTGCCCGTTCTCATCGCCCTACAGCTGGTATGGGTACTCGGAGAAAGCGTTGGTCTCACGCAGCTGCTAACCTTCGTTTCGAAAATGGCGCCACCTGCCATGCGAGGTCGCTACTTTGCTATCACAGGGACGCATTGGGACATTTCCCGCACCTGCGGACCGTACCTTGGCAGCTTGGTATTGCTTCACTTCGGCGGCCCTACCCTGTTCCTCATCATCGCGATGGTTCTCTTCCTCGGCGGCTGCGCGATGTATGCCTACTTTCGGAAAATGGAAAAGAAGCTCGCCCACTCATAGACGATTCTACGGTTGGACAGCATCCAGCACAAAAAAACATCCCGATCCACACTTTCATGGAATCGGGATGTTTGGCTTTTAGGTAAGCAAGAAGCGGTCTTCGTTGAAGCTTTCACCGCCACGAGCGGTTTCAAAAGCACGAAGCAGATCTTGCGGCTTCATGGTGCGTTTTTTCTCATCTGGGATGTCAAGAATGATCCCGCCATCATGCAGCATGAGCAAACGATTTCCCATGTTCAATGCTTGCTCCATATTGTGTGTCACCATGATGGTCGTCAGCGAAAAGCGTTCGACGATCTTCTCCGTCAGATCGACAATCAGCTGAGCCCGTTTCGGGTCGAGCGCCGCCGTATGCTCATCGAGGAGCAGGATCTTCGGCTCTGTGAACGTCGCCATCAAGAGACTGAGTGCCTGACGCTGACCGCCGGACAAAAAGCCTACTTTTGTTTTCAGGCGGTTCTCCAGACCTTGGTCCAGCTGCTTTAGCTGCTCGCGGAACAGCTCCCGCTTGTGGTTATTCACCCCGAAAGAAAGCTTACGGCCTTGACCGCGTGCCAGAGCAATCGCCAGGTTTTCTTCGATTGTCATGTTTGGAGCTGTCCCTGCCATCGGGTCCTGAAACACGCGGCCGATTAGGCTGGCACGTTGATGCTCACCCAGCTTCGTTACATTTTTTCCATCGATGGTGATGGTACCTTCATCCGGCAGCATGCCACCGGAAATCATATTCATCATTGTCGATTTCCCGGCCCCGTTACTCCCGATGACCGTAATGAATTCGCCACGTTTCACATCCAGATTGACATTGCGCAGGGCAATTTTTTCATTGACGGTGCCCGCGTTGAACACTTTATTTACGCCTGAAATTTTAAGCATCGCCAGATCCTCCCTTCATCGCACGTGCCGGCTTCTTCCAAACAGCTTTGGCAATCGTCGGTACGGTCAATGCGATGATAACGATCAAGGCAGTAATCAGCTTCATATCGGACGGATTTAGACCCGCCTGCAGAGCCAATGCGATTACGAGACGATAGACAATCGAGCCTAAAATGACAGCGAGCGTCACTCTAAAGATCGAGGAGCTTCCAAACAAGACTTCCCCGACAATAACAGAAGCAAGACCAATCACAATCATCCCGATCCCCATGCCGACGTCAGCAAAGCCCTGATACTGGGCTACCCACGCACCGGAAACCGCGACCAGACCGTTCGAGAGCGCCAAACCGACGATCGTTGTCGTATCGGTGTTCACCCCGAAGCTGCGGATCATTTTCGGATTGTCACCCGTTGCCCGCAGATCCAGACCCAGATCCGTATGCAGGAACCAGTCGATCGCCAGCTTCAGAACCAACACTCCTACCAGGAACACGATAGCCACACCGGTGAGGATCGTCACACCGCCTACAGCCAGGTTTGGAACGCTCAGATCCTTCACAAAGGTGAACAAGGTGTCTTCGCGCAACAGCGGCAGGTTGGCTTTTCCCATGATGCGCAGATTGATCGAATACAGCGCGATCATGGTCAGGATCCCAGCCAAGAGGGCATTTACCTTCCCTTTCGTATGCAGGACGCCGGTAAAGGCACCTGCCACACCGCCGACTACAAAAGCCAGCAAAGTAGCAAGGTAAGGATTGGTTCCATCAATGATAAACTTCGCTGCGATCGCGCCGCCCAAGGCAAAGCTACCGTCTACGGTCAAATCAGGTACGTTCAGAATGCGAAAAGTTAAATAGACGCCCAGGGCCAATATTCCGAATAGCAAGCCCTGTTCGATTGCTCCCATTATTGCCAGATTCATAGAAGAAGTCCTCCCGTTACTGCATGTATTACTCTACCACTTCTCCTGCGCGGTCGAGCATCGCTTGCGGAATGGTCACTCCCATTTTTTCCGCAGCTTTCTTATTCAATACCAATTTCATATCGGCTTGCATTTCCACTGGCATATCGCCTGGCTTTGCTTCGCCTTTCAGGATTTTCACAGCCATGTCAGCCGTTTGTGCACCCAGCTTGGTGTAGTCGATACCGTAAGTAGCGATCGCTCCGCTCTTCACGGAGTTTTCTTCACCGGCAATCACTGGAATTTTTTGAGATTCAGCAACACCCAGTACAGCAGCGATGGAGGAAACGACCATGTTGTCTGTCGGAATGTAGTAAGCATCTACTTTGCCAACCATAGACTCAGCAGCCTGCTTCACTTCTGTAGCGCTAGTGATAGCAGCTTCTTGGATTGTCAAGCCCAGCTTGTCTGCAACCGCTTTGGCTGCGTCTACTTGTACCTTGGAGTTTACTTCTCCAGAGCTGTAGATAATTCCTACTGTTTTTGCATCAGCTTTCATTTCCTTGATCAGCTTCAGCTGCTCTTCCACTGGGTTCATGTCAGAAGTACCTGTTACGTTGCCTTCTGGTTTTTCCATGGATTTTACGAGCCCTGCTTCTACTGGATCCGTAACCGCTGTGAAAAGGATCGGAATTTCTTTGCTTGTTTGCGCTGCCGCTTGCGCCGTTGGTGTTGCGATTGCCAGCACCAGGTCTACTTTGTCAGCTTCGAATTTTTGTGCGATGGAGATCGCTGTATCCATGCTTGCTTGCGCAGATTTCAGATCGATTTTGATTTGCTTGCCATCCTCGTAGCCGTTTTTCGCGAGCTGTGCCACAAAGCCTTCACGTGCTGCGTCCAACGCTGGATGCTCAACGAATTGGGAGATCCCAATTGTCAGCTGCTTGTCGGCAGCAGGAGCTTCCTGCGTGCTTGCTGCAGGTGTCGTGCTTTGGTTGTTAGCCGGAGTGGCGCTTTGCTGTCCACACGCGGTGACGGACAAAAGCAACAAGGGAAATAAAAAACTCTTCATCATTTTTACTGTTTTCTTTTGTTTGAACATTTGATCAATAAACCCCCTTAAAAATTTTTTCTAATTTTAACACGCTTAAAACATTTTTAAAAGAAGAAAAAGAGAGCATGAAGCTCTCTTTTTAATCACTTGATGATTTCTTTCGCCTGTTGTTTGAGCTCTTCAGAAACTGTGAGGCCAAACTTCTGGGCTGCTGTTTCATTGATGTACAGTTCGGCTTGTTTAGAAATTTCTACTGGCGTGTCTGCGACTGCTTGCCCTTTCAGAACTTTCGCAGCCATTTCCCCCGTTTGTTTCCCCATGCCGTAGTAATCAATTCCGTAAGTGGCAACTGCACCGCGCTTTACCGTGTCTGTGTCAGAGGCAAATACAGGAATCTTGCTTTGCTCTGCTGCACCCAGAACGGCTTCAAAAGAGGATACGACCGTGTTATCAATCGGAATAAACAAAGCGTCCGATTTTGCTGTCAATCCATTTGCAGCCAATTGCACTTCCGACAGCTGTGAAATACCAGCTTTGACGATTTCTACGCCTTCTTTGCTAGCTGCTGCTTCCAGATCCTTCACTTGTACCTCGGAGTTTACCTCCGAAGTCGTGTAGATCACACCAAGCTTTTTCAAGTTTGGCAGGAATTTTTTGATCAGCTGCAATTGTTGTTCCATGGATACTTTATCTGAGGTACCGGTCACATTAGCGTCTGGTTTTTCCAAACTGCTGACCAATTGTGCGGACAGCGGATCTGTCACGGCACTGAATACGACAGGCTTGTCAGTGATGGCTTTTGCTGCTGCTTGTGCGGACGGAGTAGCGATGGCTACCACCAGATCCTTCTGGTCACCCGCATATTTTTGTGCGATGGAAACGGTGTTGTTCATATCACCGTGAGCGTTTTGGTAGTCTACTTCCAGGTTCTTGCCTTCTTCATATCCAGAAGCTTTCAAACCATCCAAAATCCCTTGGTGAATGGCATCCAAAGCTGGATGCTCCACAAATTGCGTCAATCCCAATTTCACAGTTTGTGCTTGCTCACTTGGTTTTGCTGCATTTGCGCCTGACTCCGTTTGTCCACCTGTTTGATTGCCGCATGCTGCCAAAGAAAACGCCAGCAACGCGGTCAGTCCCATACTGACTGCTCGTCTCATCTCTACTTCCTCCTCTAGGCTCTGCTACTTTCTGCTCATGACTATACTACTAGCCATCGAGCGAACTCTGAATCATTATACCATATCATACAAGGTTTCAAAGATTTTTTCATCAACATTTTCGATTCCTTTTCTTTGAAATGAATGCCGATTTTCCTGATGTTCTTAGTTGATTTTCGATTTATAACACTGGGTATATGTTCGATCACTATATTTACAAACAAAGAAAAGCAGTGATGCCCCTTGTCAGGTCTCCACCACTGCTTCCTCAACAGGCAGCTTTTTCACAATCACGCGCGTAATCCGGTAATGATCCACTTCCCCGACGATGAACTGGTAGTTGCCTTGTCTCACCATGTCACCGACTCGCGGCGAATGATCGAACTGCATGTATATCCAGCCTGCGAGCGTATCCACTTCACTTGACTCCAGATCGATATCCAAATAATCGCTGACTTCCTCGAGCAGCATTCTGCCGTCGAGCGAGAGAATATTGTCCCGGCGCTCTACCTCTGGACGCTCATCATCGAATTCATCCTGGATGTCGCCGACGATTTCTTCCATAATATCTTCCAGCGTGACCAGTCCGGCCGTTCCCCCATACTCGTCGATGATAA
Organism: Brevibacillus centrosporus; assembly: GCF_046622605.1. NCBI lineage: Bacteria > Bacillati > Bacillota > Bacilli > Caryophanales > Paenibacillaceae > Brevibacillus > Brevibacillus centrosporus. Next base: position 4,076,843 of record NZ_CP176856.1, read on the forward strand.
TCGCCATCTGACCGCGCTGCTTCTGCAGCATCGTCAACAGCCTGCTGATAGAGATCGTCTCGGGAACCGTCAGAACCGAGCGCATCAGCGACTCCAGATCCCGCTGCTCGCCTTCCAGAAGGCCCGTCAGCATGTCCTTGATGTGGAGACTGCCAACGACGTGATCCTTGTCCCCATCTACGACCGGATAGCGTGTATATCTTCCATTTTGTACGAGCCTGACGTTCTCCTCGAAGGGATCACGGATGTTCAATACAACCATGTCCGTCCGGGGAACCATGATTTCTCGTGCCATCGTCTCGGAGAAATCAAAAATGTTGTCCACCAGCATCATTTCCGTGTTATCGATCAGACCACTCTTATGACTTTCGTTAACGAGAATCCGGATCTCTTCTTCTGTATGCGCCTCCTGATGCGGCTCCATTGAAATATGAAATAAGGCGAGAAAGCGCGATGCCGACCAGTTGAGCAGATGAATGAAGGGATACATGATTTTGTGAAACCACATGATGGGCTTCGCTACCGCAAGCACGATCATTTCCGTCTTCTGGATCGCCATCGTCTTCGGTGCCAGCTCCCCCAGAACGATATGCAGAAAGGTAATCACGGAGAAAGCGATGATGATTGAAATGCTGCTGATCAGCGTCTCATTTAAACCAAAATAGCGAAAGACCGGGTACAGCAAGTGAGCTACAGCCGGCTCGCCCAGCCACCCGAGGCCGAGTGAGGCGAGCGTGATTCCAAGCTGGCACGCAGAGAGGTAGGCATCGAGATTGTGCAGGAGCTTCTCCACATCTGCGGCTTTGCTGTTACCTTCTGCCACTAATTGAGCTATGCGGGATTCCCTCACCTTGACGACAGCAAACTCCGTCGCCACAAAGAATCCGTTGAGGAACACGAGGAGCACAACCATGACCAAATTGAACCAGGCCCCGACCATCCGTCCGACCCTCCTTCCCTTCCGTACGTGCTTTGGGATATTGTTTCCCACCGCCGGATAAATGTTACCTGTCTGTTTTTCTTTCTTTTCCCGATTGTGATACCATGGTTCTGTATGAATATATGTAGCTTGTAAATGAGGTGAGTCACTTGTCTTACCGTCCAGATTTGCCCATGATCGTGCAAAGTGACCGAACGATCCTGCTGGAAACCCAGCATCCGCTATTTACGGAAGCGAGACAAGCCATATCTGGATTTGCCGAGCTGATCAAAAGCCCTGAATACATGCATACGTACCGCATTACTCCCCTGTCGCTGTGGAATGCTGCAGCTGGTGGAATGACGCCTGAGCAGGTATCAGAGGCTCTGACCACGTATAGTAAATACGGGGTTCCTCCCACCATCGTCCGCGAGCTGGAAGAAACCATGAGCCGTTACGGTCGCATCCGTCTGGAAAAGTCAGGGGACGACATTCTTTTAATAAGTGACGATTCTCTCATTTTAACAGAGCTTACCAGCTATAAATCGGTAGCCCAGCTATTGGACGAATCCCGAGCTGACGAAGGATTTATTATCAAGCCATACGCCCGGGGACTGATCAAACAGGAGCTGATCCATCTGGGCTATCCCGTCCAGGATATTGCGGGCTATACTGCGGGGGAGAGCTGTCCTGTTAGCTGGCGAGAAATCACTGCTGCAGGAAGGCCATTTGCTCTGCGGCCTTATCAGGAGGAGGCTGTTCGCGCCTTTCACTCCGGAGGTGCTGCTACCGGTGGCAGTGGAGTCTTGGTCCTCCCCTGTGGGGCAGGGAAAACCGTGATTGGACTTGGAGCCATTTGCCAGCTGCAGACGGCCACGCTGATCGTAACAACCAATACGACCTCCGTACGCCAATGGATCTCTGAGCTCCTCGACAAAACGGGATTGGATCCCTCGCTCGTCGGTGAATATACAGGAGATCGCAAGGAAGTGAAGCCCATTACCGTGGCCACTTACCAAATATTGACCTTTCGCCCCAGTGCTGAAGATGAATTTCCTCACATGAAACTCTTTTCAGAGCGCGATTGGGGGCTTATTATTTACGATGAGGTTCATTTGCTGCCAGCGCCTGTTTTTCGGGTAACATCCGGTATCCAGGCCACGCGCAGACTGGGTTTGACGGCGACTCTCGTTCGGGAGGATGGACGGGAGGAAGACGTTTTTACCTTGATCGGCCCCAAAAAATACGAGGTGCCTTGGAAAATCATGGAGGAACAAGGATGGATTGCCGAAGCTCTCTGCCGGGAAATTCGTCTACCGTTTGAGCCAAAATGGCGAGAAGCTTACGCCCGTGCCTCCACTCGGCAAAAGTTTCGCATCGCTGCAGAGAATCCAAGGAAGCTGGAGGTCGTTCGCTACTTGCTGGACCAGCATTCCCACGATCAGGTGCTGATCATCGGGCAATACGTCGATCAGCTTGACCAAATGGCGGCTGCTTTGGGGCTGCCCCTCATTACCGGAAAAGTACCTGAAAGTGAACGTGAGCTTTTGTACCAGCAATTCAAAAAAGGGGAAATCAAGCGCCTCATCGTTTCCAAGGTCGCAAACTTCGCCGTGGATCTGCCGGACGCGAACGTCGCGATCCAGATCTCCGGAACTTTCGGATCCAGGCAGGAAGAAGCACAGCGGCTCGGGCGTATCCTACGTCCCAAACCAGATGATAACAAGGCGCATTTTTATACACTCGTGACACGAGACACGCGGGAGCAGGAATTTTCACTCCATCGTCAGCTTTTTCTCGTGGAACAAGGCTATCCGTACGATATTATAGAAATGGAAACGCTGGTCTGAAACGTTTTAAAAATACCAGCGTCTCATAGAGGGAAGGGAGGCCGGAGATTCAATGCAATCCGACGCCGAAATCATTCAGCGGATTCTTCAGGGCGACATCGAAGGGTATCGCGACCTCATCCAACGATACCAGCATATGATCTACGTTTTTATTTACAAGATGGTAAACAATCGCTCCGATGCGGAGGATCTCACTCAAGAAGTTTTTGTCAAAGCGTATGAAAAGCTGTCTACCTTCCGGGGAGACAGTCAATTTTCTTCCTGGCTGCACACACTAGCCCGCAACAAGAGCATCGACTTCCTGCGCCGTCGGAAGTTCCATGACTCAGATGAGCAGCTGGCCTATGTACCAGCCAACACGCGAGATGAGTCTCCTCAGGAATCGCTTATGAATAAGGAGCAGCGTCGCGAAATCGAAGAAGCATTCGCTTTGCTATCGGACACCTATCGAGAAGTAATCGTGCTTCGTTGCACGCATGAATATCCTTTCGAAAAAATCGCTTCGCTCCTCGGCATTGCCGAGTCGACCGCCCGAGTCCGATACCTGCGCGCTCGCCAGGAACTCGCAAAATTGTTAACCCGCAAGGAAGGGGGGCTCGTACATGAACTGCCAGGCATTTAGAAAAGCATGGTTGGAAGAAGACACGGACAGCGATGTGATCTCACATATTGAAACCTGTGATGATTGCATGGCGTGGATCGAAAAACTATTGGACACAGACGAGGAGGTGCAGTTCTTGAAGGAGGTTCCTTTACCATCGGTGAACCTGGAAGAGAGAATTATGCAGGCCATCTACCAGGACGCCGGTCAAGGTACGCCCCCTCATGCCGCAACTGAATCGCTACAAGCACCCATTCCGATCACAAGCAAGCGTCGGACCAAAGGCTTCCCTTCACTCGCCTGGGTCAGTGCCGCAGCTGTCTTGCTGATCGTTGGTATAGCAGGCTACCAACAGCTCCAATCCAGTAATCAGGAAATGGCAGCTTCCATGCCGCAGAGTAGTGCCGCTGGAACAGCCAACACAGAGATTGCCATTAACAATCAGACAAATCTAGCTCCAGCCGCAGCGGATGCACAACAACCTGCTACGGCAAAGATGGCAGTGAACTCGGAAGTTGCGAAAGAACAGCCTCCTGCTGCCGCTTCCCCAGCTTCAGACGCTGTACAGCCAAAGGCGGCAGATGCGCCTCTAGCGGCTGGAAAGCAATCCGTCGCGATGGTGGCTCCGCAGGCGAAGACGGCAGCACCCGAGTCCAGATCCAAAGCCCCGGATTCGCAGCCTCTAGCCCGTAACGCTGCAGTGGGAAAAACAGCTGCGAAAGCACCTGCCAATAATGAAACAGTCGCATTAGCTGACAATGCAGCCAAGGAGAACAACGCTCCAGTCGCAAAACAGGAGGCAGCTGCACTAGCGGATTCAAATCAAACGTTTAGTACCATCACTGCTTTGGATAACACGGAAGCAGATCAAGCGGAGTCTGCCAAAGCGCTAGTCGGGCCGCCCGCACCCGCTGTGCAAAAAGCCGCTATTACACTCTCTACCTTTTCAGACCTAGAGACGGCTGTACAAGCATCTGATTTGCCTGTACCTGTCCTTGCATCGGCGAGCGGCTTTGCGGTCAACGACGTGTCGGTCCAATACGAATCGGAGACCAGCCAAAAAGTAACGCGGCTTACGGCCGATTACAAGCGCAACAACAGCTGGATCAAAATCGATGTCGTCCGGAATACACACGGAAAACGCAGTCTCTCCATCCCTGGAACCTTTTCCGCTACGCAGTTGTTTACGGTAGGTGGAGAGCAGGCGATCGGCGTCTCGTTTGATCAGCAGGGCACGAAGGCTGCAGCTGTACAGCATGCCGTTCACTTTAATGCACAAGCAGACAATCAATCCTTGTATGTCGTAATTTCTGCCAATGGCGTGAGCCTGAATGAGCTGATCGAAACCACGAAAGAATTGACCTGGGAATAGCAGAAAGGACGCGTGAGCTTTTGCAGCTCGCGTGTCCTTTTTTCTCTCCCCATTACTCTATTGCGCCGCAGCCGCCGATGATGGGGATTTCCTTTTTCATGTCTCGCTGGGGTGTCGTCAGCTCAATGCGGATCCCACTGGGGTCATAGCAGAACAAAGCGATCGTTCCTCCCTCCTGCCCCTTTACCCCAATCCCTCCAAACTGAAGGCGAATCCCCCTCTCTTTCATCCGTTCCTCGAGCTGTCGCAAAACGGCAACGGATTCAACGGATAGGGCGAGATGATGGAGTCCTGCTACATTCACCGATGCTTCTTGTTCAGCTGTCTGCCAGAGCGTAATCATCGTTCCTTGGTCTGTCACATAGGCGTGATGTCCTTCTGCATATTCCACTGTTTCAAATTCCAGTATATCTGTGAAGAATGCCTTGCTAGCCTCCAAATCCGTAACACTCAATCCTACATGGTTGACTCCTTTTGTCAAAGCCATTGTCCCTTCACTCTCCTTTTGATAGGCTGACTAATTTCGGAATGCGTGCAGAGCAGTTTCGATACACTTGCTCGACGGTTACTTTCACCACCTGAATGCTGCCCACGAACCAGCGCCGCAGCTCTTCATCGTCGAGCACCTCTGCTTTTCCGTTGATCCGCAGACGCTGCTGATGGGAAAAATCAATAAACAACATGCCGATATTCGGGTTTTCTACGATGTTGCCCAAGCTTTGAAAAGCCCCATTGCCTGGATAGTCCGGGAAGATAAGCGTCTCGTCATCCAGCACCTTTACAGAAGGAGAGCCTCCCCGGAAGCTGCAATCGCAGTTTCCATCGCGATCTGCTGTGGCAATGAAAAAGAACTCCATTGCTTCCACGTAGCTACTCAGCAAAGGGGTCAATTTTTGTCCTACACGTATGCCATTTGTTTGATATTTGTCTCGCAGCATTTGCTCACCAGCTGTCCCCATCTCACCCACCCCTTATAACCTTTAATTTAATGTTTTAATGGTTAAAGAATACACGATCTACCAAACCTTGTAAATGTATTTTTAGCGGTTATAATAAAAGAGAGGTGAGCCCCTATGGAAACGACACGCTTTACATTAGGCGGAGCTGTCTGGATCAATCTCGTCAACACGATCAACAAGCGACAGATCGATGTCTTGGATGATCCAGAGCGGCTTATGGCATGGCTTAAGGCAAATGAGCTGCTTCGGGAGAGTGACCAAAAAGAACTCGAAAACAAAGAAACCTTTCGTCAGATTGCGGACGTCCTTCGTTCTTTACGCGATATTTGCTTCGCTGTCCTTGAGGATTTCCAGCAAGCGGAACTTTCTCCATCGAGCATTCAGCAGCTGAGCAGCTTGACTGATCCACTAAAGGTAAAGCTTACTTTGCGCGCATCCGAGGGTCGTTTGGAGCTCGTCAACGAGGGCCTGCACACAGATGATCACATTTCCTATCAAGTCCTCGCCTCTATCATTCACACGCTGCAGACTGTATCTAGAGATCGCATACGCGCCTGCGAGCATGAGGACTGCATTTTGCACTTTATCGATACCTCCAAATCAGGAAAACGGCGCTGGTGCAGCATGGAAACGTGTGGGAACCGTCACAAGGCAGCTGAGTTTTATGCGAGGAAAAAGCAGAAGGAGTAAAGAGCATAGACAAAAACCCCGCTCTTGCCTGATAAGTAAGCAAGAACGGGGTTCCTTTGTTTCCCTGTCGCTATGAGGTGACATCTCTTCTAATAAACACCGTATAGGCCACGATCAAAGCTGCGATGGCCCAAACCGTCAGCACTGTTAGCGAAAATGGCAGCGTCATTCCTTTGATTGGCGGCAGAGTGCCATTTAAATAATCGGTCAGCTGCAGATTCACGACAAACAGGTACTTGGAGGACTCCCAGGACGAGGCCATCTGCGTCAAAATCGTCCCGCTGATCAAGGCCGCCATCATGATTCCCATACCGGCTGCTGCACTTCGCACCAACACGGAGACCATAAATGTCACCGTACCGACGACCACGCAGACAAACCAGCCTAGTCCATACTGCAAGAGCAAAAATTGCCACTGCGGAATCATAAATGCACCTGCTGTTTCCAGCTCGCCCCCCGTCACCTCAAACCCGGTCAGGATAGGAAGCGTCCAACCCGAGTACCCAAAGACGACTCCGGACATCAGGTACGCCAGAATTAACGTCATCAGCACCGTAAGTGACGTAAACAGCAAGAGAGTAAGAAACTTGCTCGTCAGCACCTTCCACCTTCGGACCGGTCGTGTCAGCAGCAGCTTGATCGTCCCTTCGCTAAACTCTGCGGATACCAAGTCCACCGCCAGGACGACGATGATCATCGGCAAAAACATCGAGACCGCCTGATCCATAAAGCCGCGGGCAAAGGTAGGTCCTCCCGGTGCCATGGGGTTGATGTCGTGATCCAGATAGTACTGCTGCTGCTGAATCCTGACCTTGATAAAATCTCTCCACTCATCAGGCAATCGGCTAGATGCCAGCCTGTTTTGCATGTCAACGATCTGCTGAGTCAAGAGTGGCCGCCAATCCGATGTTCCCATCCGCTCCTGGGCGGTCACGACGGAACGATACTGCGCGTATGTAAAAATTGGAATGAGAATCGCCAGAATCAGGACGACGACGAGAAAGCGGCGCCTGCGCAGCAATTTTACCGTTTCATTTTGAACCAATCCCAGCATGCTCTGTCCCACGATTGCCACCTCCCTGCGTCAAGGTCAGGAACAGATCTTCCAGCGTCACCGTTTTCGTCGCGATTCCGAGTACAGGAATCCCCGCCCGCACCAGCGTCTGATTGACGTCACTGACGCGCTCCACATCCATTCGGCACTTCAGGCGTCCATCTCCCACTTCCCACACTTCGGTTACAGCGGGATGACCCTTCAGCACTTCCCTTGCTTTTGGCACTGACGCTTCCTGCACAGTCCAATCCACCTGGTCTGCGAACTGCTCCATCAGCTCTTTCACCAACCCGACGGAGATGACCTTCCCCTGGCTGATAATCGCGACACGGTCGCACATCATTTCGATCTCGCTCAGCAGATGGCTGGATATGAACACGGCCAGACCTTCCTCTTCCGCCAGCTTCCGAATGAATTGACGCATCTCTCGAATCCCTGCCGGATCCAGCCCGTTTGTCGGCTCATCCAGGATCAGTATTTTGGGGCGGTGCAGCATCGCTTGGGCGATTCCTAACCGCTGCCGCATGCCGAGAGAATAGGTCTTTACTTTATCGTCAATCGCCCTCTCGAGATCAACAAAGCGGACAATCTCGTCGATCCGCTCAGGCGTTATGCCTCCGCTCATCCGGGCAAACTGCTCCAGATTTTCTCTGCCTGTCATGAACTTGTACAGCTCCGGGTTCTCCACAATGCAGCCTACCTGGGAGATCGCTTGCGGGAACTGGTCCTGTAGGGAAATGCCTCCGATTTGGATGTCCCCACCATCAGCGGCTGCCAGCCCGACAAGCATGCGGATGGTCGTTGTTTTCCCTGCACCGTTTGGCCCGAGAAATCCAAACACTTCTCCAGCGAAGACATCGAAGGTTATATTGTGAATGATCGGTTTTCCCCCGATCTTTTTATGCAATCCTTTTACAGAAAGTACCGTTTCGGTCAATGTGCACCCTCCTGTTCTATTGCCGCCCCATCGCCTGTTGGAAGCGATCTGTTTATGGTACACTGTCAAGAGATGTCCATCCACATTATACCACGTTCTTCCACCCAACATCGAATAGGAGGGGTATCCGATGCGTACATCTGGACAACTGCTCTGGCGTACAACTGGACTCTTGTCTTTTCTATCCTTCTTACTGTTTGCGACGGGCTTTGTGCTCGCCATGAACCCGCAGCAGATCGCTCCGGCAAAAACATCGCCACCTGCACCGTCTGAGCAAACAGCTCCTCTCCCTGCGCAAGGAGTCCAAAAGGTAGTCGCATTAGGTGACTCACTCACGCGCGGAGCAGGGGACGCGAATGGCCAAGGCTACGCGGGTCTCGTTCGTCAGGCATTGGAAAAAAAGCTGGGCAAGCCGATTACATTTTCCAACCTGGCGATTAACGGTCAGGAATCCACGGACTTGGTCAAGCAAATGTCCCAATCTCAAGTAAAGACCTTGCTGTCCGAAGCGGATCTCGTCTTGTTTACCATCGGTGGCAATGACATGTTTCGCCAGACGGGTGGCCTCTATACTATCGACAAAGAAAAATTGGCCGCAGCTACAAAAGAGCTGACAGCCAATTACGAAGAGATTATCCGACAAATTCGCGCTGTAAACAAGCAGGCGACGATCGTCTACACCACCTTGTACAACCCGTTTGGGGACACCGAAGCTTCTGTCGACACGATTCAGCCGGTACTGGATTGGAACTATACCGCTTCCGAAATCGCGTCCAAGTACCCGCACGTCATCGTTGTCCCCACCTATGATTTGTTTGTGAACAAGGAACAATCGTATCTGTACACGGACCATTTCCACCCGAATACCGCAGGCTACCAGCGCATTGCAGAACGGGTCATTCAAGCTTTAGAGTGATTCCGTACGTGCGTAGTTGATCGAGTGCCCTTTGCTCACGAGATAGGCTCGCTGCCCAGCCCATTGGAAGGCGTTGCTGATCATCGAGAACGCGGCAACGACGAGGAACAATGTCGTCCCACCGTAGGATGCGAGCAAGATGCCGCCCAGCCATGGACCGATGAATTGGCCCACGTTGCTGAAGCTTTTTGCCCCATAGTAGCTCCCTCGCATGCCTTCTGGCGCCATTCGGTCAATGAGCACATCTCCTGAGGTAAAGGTGAGAATTTCTCCAAAGGTGAAGAAGACCATGGCGATGATAAAAATCAGCCACGAATTGGCAAAGGCATAGCCGATATCCCCGATGGCATACATGACGTTCCCCACGAAAATCGCCGTGAGGGGCGTCTTTTTTTCTGCCCAGCTCGTCAGCGGCAGCTGCATGATTACGACGACAATGGCGTTGATACTCATGAGTACCGCGAACAGCTCGGTACCGTTTGCCACCGTCATCTCGGCAAATTTCGCCAGCGTCGAAGACATCTGTGAGTAACCGATAGCTCCCAGCATTCCGGCAATCATGTAAAAGCGAAATGCCTTGTCTTGAACGACTACGCTGAACGCACGCCTAAACGTGACCGCCTCTTTCTTTTGCCCTTCAATCTTCTTGATGCCAAACTTGTTCAGCAAGCCCTGCAAGCTGATCACATAGATCAAGTAAATGATAGCCGTAACCATGAAAGGCAGTGCAACGGAGGTCTTCGCAAGTACGGCGCCTGCAATCGGCCCAACAGCAACGCCCACATTGATCGCCGTATAACGCAGGCTGAACACCCGAAACCGTTTCTCCGGAGCTGTTACGTCTGCCATCAACGCTTGCGAAACCGGCTCGTAGAACGATCGACAGAGTCCACCTGCCATGTTGAGCACAAGCAGGACCATCGGATTTTTACTAATGGCGAATCCTACAAAGACGAGCGTCCAGACGTACAGCGCCCCGAGCATGACTCGCCTGCGCCCGATCCGGTCGGATAATGTGCCTGCAATAAACCCACCCAGCGTCCCGGCGAGTGGCCCTGCTCCAATCGTCAAACCAATCGTCGCCAGATCCATATCTGTATTGTTGGACAGATACAAAAACAAGAAAGGCATACTCATGGAGCTAGCCGCCCGAACGAATACCGTTCCGACCACTAGTGACCAGACAATCGGATGAAACTCCTTTAACAATGATGACACTCTACCCATGCTTCTCTCTCCTCGGCAACTGTTCTGTTCGCATCGTCTGCCAGAACAGACGCTTCACAATGTACTCATTGTAGAGAGGAAGCACGTGTTCGTCAATGAGCATTCAAAATTTTTGGATTATGAAAAATTTCTATTACCTTTCATCGATTTCCGATACCGTTGTTTGGGAAAAGAAAAAACCGAGGCAAGCTCTGCAATGAGCGTCCCCGGCACCTCCTTATTGCTCTACACCAACGTGATCGATGATTTCTCCACTCTCATTCCATTTTACAACACGGTAGATCGCATCATGGTAAAACGTAAACCAGGCACCTTGCGCAATCCCTTCCTTGATCCATTTTTCTTTGGCGAAAATAGAATTCATTGGGTAGTCGTCATACGCCATGACCCACAGGGGATTGTTGTGTGCGTGAGAAGGCATGATATCTGCGAGATGCAAAGCCAGCTTCCCTTCGCTCTCCAGCCTCACAATGGCATGGCCCTGGCTGTGACCACCCGTATGATGAAGAGATATGCCTGGCAGCAGCTCCAGCACGTCCTGGTACGTCTTCACCTGCTGCTCGATTGGACGCCAATTGTCTTCCCAATATGTATTGCGCGAGCGGATGTTTGGCTCTCTCATTTCCGCCCATTCCAGCTCTTGAACGTAAATCACTGCGTTGGGAAACGTCGAAACAAGCTGACCATCCTGCAGGGACACCAGTCCGTTACAGTGATCGTAGTGCATATGTGTCATGATGATGATCTCGATATCCGCAGGAGTCAGACCTTTTGCAGCAAGGGACTCTAGGATCTGGGACTCCTCCACCAACCCGTAGTTTCTCTTCTGCTTGTCCGTCAAACGACCATTCCCCATCCCGGCTTCGATGAGTATATGCTTTCCATGTGCTGTAAGCAGAATCGGGTCCGCACGCAGCGGAATCTGATTGAGCTCATTGACCGGGTATCTTTTGCTCCACAACGGTTTCGGAACAACCCCGAACATGGCCCCACCATCCAATTGCGTAAGACCACCCTTTAACCAGGTCAGCTCGAAAGCGCCCAGCTTCCATTCATTCAACTTCATACCCTTTCCTCCTTTTGCTCTCACTGTCTACGTCCAGCTTGCGGGATCGTGAATAAAAGGACAAAAAAAGCACTCCGTCACGAGTGCTTCACTGCTTTTCTGCAACACTTACGGTTCGGGTCGCCGGTGCGATTTCCAACATGATCTCACTCGAGACCGCCTGCACTGTCACATCGGAATCAGAGCGTCTATGATGGAGAACGAGTTGTGCGACTTTTTCGTTTTCCCTATATACACTTATCAATGTTTGCAGCGGGTTAGCACTTCCACCCGCGATCACTTTAAAACCCGGGGCAACGGTAAACGTCCATCCCTCCACCTCTATCAACGGTGCAAGTGAGTATAAAAAGTGACGCTTCCCCAACAGTATGCCATTATGATTCATCAAGGCGAGTGCCCCCAATCAAATGAATTTGAACAGTATGTTATTATATTGCAAGAATTCAAATACGATGAAAAGTCTTTCGACAAAAGTTCTTATAAGGTGACATCTCTCTTTATGATACACCAAGCTATTTATTTTCGGAATATAAAATCTCTTCTGAGCAAATATTCAGAATGGGAGCTTCCGCCTCCTGCCTATTACAGAGTGAATATTCATTCATATCCATGTCCTCTGTAGATTCTCCTTCGCCCTCCAAAAATCCTGCCCCGTTTTGTATGAACTTGGTGGGAGAGGAAAACCGCTTTGTTCGATCCTGCGTCCTCCTCTCTACTCCAATCAGCTCAATCGTACCAGCTTTCCGAGATCACTGGAAAATTGCTTTAGGACTCGGGCAAATTGACTTGCTTCTGCTTCTGTTTTTGGACTGTCCAGGATAAAGTGATAATCGAGGATGTAAGCTGTCTGTACAGATTGCCCTGGCTCCAGATAGCGCTTCTTTTCCGTGAGCGAGATTTTCGGGATGAGTGCTCTCGCTTGCTCCCACATCACGCAGGTTCCCTCAGCGGTCCTCTCTCCCGTAAATTCCACCTCTACCTCCACTTCACAGCTTTCCGCTTCCTCCAGCTCAAAGAGATGAATCGTGGCCAATGGCTTGCCAGATTGCTCCTCTGACTGCTCCTCTTCTGCGAAAGTCAGTATGACTTCCCTTATTTCTTGCTCCTCCATTAACGATTGGTCCGAACGCAGAAGGACATCGACAATCGTACCGTGCGAAGCCAGATGCTCATTTAATTGTTCTACCAGGAATTGCAGCACGTCATTTGCTCCTCTCCAACCATCACTGCTCTTTCAGCAGTATACCATGAGCAAATTGCAAACGAAAAACCCCTTCACGAGGAAGGGGTCGGTGAGTTGTTCATATTTTTTTGGTTCATAAATTCAGATAGCCACGCCCGTCGAACTTCTTTGTTCGGGCAGTACCCTAAAATGTAACTTTCTCCGCGCATATATTTTTCCTTGATCCACTCCTTATGCTTGCGGAAAAAGGCATGTTGGAAATCAATCGGCATCTGCTGATATTCTTCCAAGGCTGAGGGGTTCTGGAGGAAAAAATCTTCATCATACACTAATTCTTCATTTTGTTGGCGGCTGATCAGGTACACAAAAGCAATCACCAGAAACAGATTCACCAAGAAAATCGTCATCCAAATCCCTCCAGTCAAAATGCAATAATTATCTGATTAATCTGTCTTATCAGCATATTATTATTGTACCATGTATTTGGTGTTTTCTAAACCTTTCCTTTGAATATTTTATTAAAAAAGTTATTCGAAAATGTACTCTCCAGGCATGTATCAAAAAAATATATACAAAAACACCCGCTCATGGCCTGCGAGCGGGTGTCTGTATCATTGGCGCTGCCAAAGTTTATCACTAGGAGTTGCTTTTGGGACTCGTCGAACTTGGAGTAGAGCTGGCATCCTGTGTCGAAGGAGGGACGATATCCGGCGGAGGTGCTGTTCCCGCCTCAGGTGTTGTCGTAACCGTTCCATTTTGTGTCGGAGGCGTTTGCGTCGTTTGCCCCTGTTGTTGTTCTGGGCTTACCACATCCGGCGGAGGAGTCGCTTCGCCTTCTGCTACCACATCGGCTGGCGCTTCCGGCGTATCCGGTTCCTCTTTGACCTCTTCGACAGGAGGTTTTTCTTTTGGCGCAGAGGAAGCCGCAGATTGTGTCGTTTTCTTCTTCACTGGCTTGGTGTTGCTGCTAGAAGCTGCCACTGCTGATTCATTCGACCCAAGCACAGGTGAATTGTTCAACTGAGCAACCACGTTGCCCGATATCCCCATCTCTGACTGCAGGGACTCACGAATGACTTCCAGTTTGTCTTTCTCCAGGAAGGTGTACCCGCCTTGCCAATAAGCTCCGTTGTCCAAGGCATTGACCATGGAAGCACTGAAGCCTTTGAAGTCAAAAGCCAAGCCTTTGATTTGATCTTTGGAAAGATCCGTATGTATGTTCTTCGCACCTACATCCATGATGTTGAAGATTTTTGTCAAACCTTCCAGAGAAGCCGCTTTATCCACGACAGCCTTGATCACTTCTTGTTGACGGCGATTGCGGTCAAAATCGCTGGAGTAATACTTGGTTCCCCGGTTGTCATGGCGGTGGCGCACGTACCCCAGTGCTTGTTCGCCATTTAAGGTTTGCAGGCCCTCATTCAGATTAATGTGCGTGTCGTCTGTCGGATCGTCATAAACCAGCTTGCGATCTACATTCACTTCTACTCCGCCGAGTTCATCAATCACTGCCTTGAAGCCATCAAAATCAATGGCAACGTAATGCTCAATGGGAATCCCCAAAATTTCATTCATCGTCTTCTTGGTAAGCGAAATGCCGTCTTCAGTTGGCGTCTGATTGTTGCGCTCTGCCTGGCGACGCTCAGCTTCCCCGTTTGCATATACAGAATTGATTTTGTGATAGTCGCGGTAGCCTGGGATCTTGACCCGTGTATCCCGAGGAATAGAAACCATCGTCACTTTTTTGGTAGATGGATTGGCTACTGCCACAATCATCACGTCCGTGTTCATCGAGCCTGTCTCCGGACGGCTGTCCGAACCGAGGATGATGAAGGACATAGGCTTGTCATTGTGATACTCAGGATCTATATTTTGCGATACGTTTGAAGTGAAATTATCCTTTGGCTGCGTCACTGTATCCAGAGTGTCATTAATTTTCCAATAAATCGCACCGGCTGCCCCGCCAACCAAGAGCAATGCGATAAAGCTACAAAGCACAACTAATCTGCGAAGTTTGCGACTGCGTCCCGGTTGCTTCTTTCGGGGAGCGGAGGCGCGTTGTCTTGTTACCTTTTCAGGCATATGTATCAGTCTCCTTGTTCGCGCACGCTTTTTGATCGTATAGAATGCATAAGCATGTCCACCTATACATTCAGGAGCGAATAACAAAGCTTATGCAGGGCATCGCTTTCGTAACATTCCCGCGAATGTCGCGGTCGCTCCTCCTATAGATAGCCTTTTTCAAAAAAGGAAAAGAGAGGCACGATTGTGAACAGTGCCAACAGACAGGATGCACTAATTTTTTCTTCAGATGGCAATCATCTGATTCTGACATTGTAACATACCATTGTCTGCATTTGTAGAAAAATGTTCCCTGCACGTGAAAAACCCCCATCTTTTTGTCGATGGAGGTTTCTTGATTTTTCCGTTGTTTTACCTATTGTAAACCGCGTGGGGCTTGGCTGAAGCCTTGCACAGGTCCTTTTGAGCGCTTGTTTGTCGAGCGATGAGAGTCTCCTCCCTGACGAACATGACTTTCCTGTTTCCCATTGACATCATTCGATTTCTTTTCCACGGGTACACTCCTCCTTGTTGTGAAGCTACCCGGTAGTTTGCTCAAGATCCGTCATCTCATTCGAGGTTTCCATTGATCCAAGGATTTGGTTTTGTGACAAGGAACTCTGCACGCCTAGACAGCTCATTCAAATCGATGTTTCCTTTTCTCTCCATACTTAGCTCTGCCATGGCCATTCCGAATGCTCCCTGCTCAGCGAGACGCTGGGTTTTGTTTTGCGCGTAGATGACTCCTGCTGCAAACGCATCTCCCGCAGACGCGCGGATCGGGGCGTCTGGTGGCGATAGCCAGAAGGATTCCGTTTGATTGCACAAATAAAGACCTGCTTCCCCACACATGATCATGACCTGGGAAACCCCTTCATCTACCAGAGTCTTCGCACACTTCTCCACATCCTGATAGGAGTGCAGGATTTGACCACATAGCGTCTCCATTTCATCGATACTGCCCACGATGGTGTATATACCCGCAAGCAGCCCCTTCCATTTTTCCGCCTTCTTCACAGAAACCAGGTCCACGATCACTTTCTTTTCGAGTCGGTTGGCTTCTGTTAGAAAGGCTTCCATCACAGGCAATGGAAGGTTGGCGTCCATGAACATACCCGCCGCCTGCTGCAAGCTCAGAAGGCCGCTTTGGATCATTACCTCGCTCCACGCATCATTGATAGCCATATCCGCGACAGCCGTGTACAATTCTCCATCCAGATCACAAATCGCTAAATAGCGCCCTGTCGATCTACCTGGCACTCGAAACATGCCATGCGTCGCAACACCGCTGTCTGCTGTAATTTTCCGCAGCCATTCGCCATCGGAGTCTTCCCCTACCAAGGCGTACAAATGCACTTCTTCGCCCAGCCAGCCCAAACTTTCCGCCACGTTACGAGCGACTCCACCTGCCGTTTGATGGACGACTCCTGGATTACTCGTTCCGGGTAGCAATCTGACCGAAGTGACTCCCTGCATATCTACATTGGCGCCACCTACACATAGCCAGTAATCTTTCATCCCCTCCAGCATACAAGCACCCCTCCCAGCCGATTGCACACGGTTGATTCATCTATTTTCATCCTTACCTCTTTTTCGACAAGAGATGTTCATTTACCTACCAGTTCGGAAAGTTCCGTGTTTTTTCGACCGTTATGACCATCCTCCATATGCCAGTATTACAGGGGTGACGATTGGGGACTTCCGTGCTAAAGTGAAAATTGTTAACTAGGAAACAGCCGTACGATAGAGAAGAAAAACGCTTTGAAACGTTTTTCGCAGAAAAAATATTGGAGATGAACCATATGAGCGCCACATCCACACCCATTCATGCATCACCGACTGGGCAGGCAGCTCCTACAGTGTACCGGATGCTTTTTGCAATCAGCATCGTTCACTTGTTGAATGATAGCCTGCAATCCGTTATTCCAGCACTGCTGCCCATCCTGGAAAAAAACCTCGCTTTAAGCTTTACGCAAGTCGGCCTAATTCTTTTGGTAATGAACCTTACCTCCTCTATCCTTCAACCGGTTGTCGGCTATTTATCTGATCGCAAATCTCGCCCATTTCTGCCTCCGCTCGCCTTGCTTGTATCCGGACTCGGTATGCTCGCTCTCGCTTTCGCCGGCAATTACTACCTGGTCCTCATGGCTGTCGCTTGCGTAGGGATCGGCTCTGCCGTTTTCCATCCGGAAGCATCCCGCTTTGCCCACCAGGCTTCCGGTGTTCGTAGAGGGCTGGGGCAATCGATCTTTCAGGTAGGTGGAAATGCGGGGCAGGCCTTGGCTCCCCTGATGACGATCCTGATTTTCGCGAACTTAGGTCAAGCTGGAGCGCAATGGTTCCTGTGGCCAGCTATTCTCGCCAGTGGTGTCCTGCTGTACGTCGCCCTATGGTATCGCGGTCAACAGCGCTTGAAAAAAGCAGCAACTTCTGTCGCCGCTTACAGCCATCGCAAGCAGCGTTTCATCGCCCTGGGTCTCTTGGTCTTGATCGTCAGCGTCCGGTCCTGGATGAACGCAGGCTTTCAAAGCTTCTACCAGTTTTATTTGATGTATGTCAAAGGGGTCGAATACTCTCACGCGCAGATCGTCGTCTTTGGCTTTTTGATGGCTGGCGCAATCGGAACCTTTTTGGGAGGTCCTCTCTCCGACCGTTTCGGAAAGCGCAACCTGCTGATTATCTCTACGCTTGGTGCCGTTCCCTTGACGATCCTGACGCCTTACGTCTCTGGCATTTGGGTCTATCCCGTTCTGTTCCTCAGCGGCTTGATCATGCTCTCCAGCTTCTCGGTTACGGTCGTGTATGCACAGGAGCTGCTCCCTGGACGGATCGGAACCGTATCTGGCCTCATCACTGGCTTGGCATTTGGTATGGGCGGCGCAGGCAGTCTCGTGTTCGGTTCTCTTGCTGACACGTTCGATCTGACCTTTGTCATTACCCTTTGCTCCCTGTTGCCACTGATCGGGGTCCTTGGATTCTTTCTACCGAAGGATCAAACGGTACGTGACTGGGCTCGCAGCTAAGTCCACATCTGAAAAAGGGCAATCCCGATGCGAGGGATTGCCCTTTCTTTTAACAAAAATGGGTGTCTTCTGCAGCTTGCTCTACAGTCGACACCCTTTCTTATTCCTTATACCAATACGCTAGTCGGAGCACCTAACAGCAGGGCAACAACTGGCGGATACAGCTCAGGTGTGCCGAATACCTTCCAGCTGCCGTCCTCGGTCTGACCGAAGAGTCCAGCGATCAGCCAATCCGAAGCCAATACGTCTGTGGCATCCGCTGCCAAAGACAGCGTAATTTGTTCTCCATTAGCGCGCTTCGCCGTCCAGACGTCCTTGTTCTTCTCCAGTAGCAGGAACGTTTCCTCTGTCAGATCTGAGAGGCTTGCTTGGCCAAGCAGATTTTGATTCGCTTCCTTCTCCAGTACACCGCGCAGGCGATACGCCTCAGGCAGTGTTTCCTTCAGCTCTGCCAGCAAAGGCTGCATGGTAGCGTGTACGTTGGCTACGCCTTGCTTGTCCAGCCACTTGAAGAACGCGGTGAGAACTGACAGCAGGTTGGTCGCCAGCGTCTTCGTGGTGGCATCTGTACGTGCGTAGATATCGTGCACCAAGAAGTAGGCAAGTTCTTCCTTGCGCAGCTGTTCCCAAGTGAAGCTCGGTCCAAAAGCACCACGAACGAAGGAACGGAAGTTGTTCATGACCTCGTCGTACTTTTTCACCGTCGCTTCCGATTTGCCCTCGGTCATTTCATGGACAAAGCGGCTGATGTCAGCCAATCGATCGGGATGCACGGTATAGACGCTATCCGGCAAGCCTTCGATCAAAGGGCGGCGCAGCAAGTTGTTTACGTGCAGCGTCTCATTTTTCAAAGTCAGTCTTGGGCGGAGCATGTCCATGCGAATGAATCGCGCCAGACCTTGCCCAAGCTTGTTGTCTTGTTCCATCTGCTCCATCAGGCTTTGCAGCTTGCCATTCAGCTCAGCATTATCCGATGCCGCAACCAGGATTGGTGCGAGCTCATCCAAGGCTTCGTGCGGTGTAACCAGCCATTTTTCTGCGAAATAGGTTTGCACGGCCCATTGAAGGACTTTTGGCGGCAAAGTAGGCTGACTGGTGATGAACAGCGTACCTTTGGAAAGCTTGGAGCCAGTCGAAGAGAGAACTTGAATCTCTTCTTCGTTTTGCATCGGATGCATCTGCAAGAGATCTGCCACTTCATCCAGCTGAGGTGCAAAGCCTTCCAGCATGATTTTGCCATCTGAAATTATCAGCTCAGCCTGTACTTCATACAGCTCGAGCAAAGCCCCTTTCAGCGCTGGGAAGAGATGTTCTTCCTTGCGCGTCGCATATACCCAGATTTCTCCAGCGGCATCTCGCCGCTTCAGCTCAAAAGAGCGTGTCGCTTCCATTTCCTTGATCAATTGATCACGATTTGGCAATGCGTAGCTGCGTCTCAGCAGAGCATCTGCCTGTTTCACTTCGCCCGTCTCATCATCCCCGAACGAAACGATGAAACGGTACAAATCCGTCGTATACACGCGCTTGCCCGTATCATTGGCAGCATCCTCAACTTCAGGATGCTCTTTTAGCCACTCGAGCAGCGATTGTTTTACATGCGGCTGCAGGATAATACTGCCTGAGAACAGCATATCGCGCAGTCCCAGATTCAACAGTCGGCCGACGATCATTTGACCTACTTCCACATGCAAATTGTTGGAACGCAGCAGGTAGTGGGTTTCGTGGCTGACTGGCTGTTGTACCGTCATCACGTCCCGATCTACTTCCACGACTTCATATACATTCAAATGAAGTCTGGCAAATGCACGGCGTAGATCTGGCTCCATGCGGCGGCCATGCTGCTTCACGTAATTCTCCAGCAGCGTGCTGCCTGCATTTCTAACATCCAGCACATACCAGTTGAAGAAGTGCGCCGCCCATTCCGGACGCATAACGCTCTCTTCCGTTAAGCCAATCTCTTCAGCAAAGCGGCTGCGGGCTTCCTGGATCGCATCGCTGGTCACGTTGCCCCCCACAAAGTGGTTCAGACGTTCTACCCAGCCAGCGTATTCCTTCTGCAGCTTTTGCTCATGACGACTGCGCAACTCCGTAATTGGAGTGACCACGCCACAGCATTTTTTGTATTTTTTCCCGCTCCCGCAGGGGCACAAGTCATTTCTTCCAACAGACATAGAGGGTTTGGATCTCCTTTCCATCCCACGCGGCATGCGCGGGGAATCCTGCACAATCCCCCTATTTTACCGCATTATTCTTCATGTGTTCAAGGGTTCTCGTTTAGTTTCATGAACGATACCCACATCGCTGTTGTTTTCCCACTGGTGGATAAACTGCTCCAGACGGTTCATCAGCCTGACGATGCGCTGCTTCTCGCCCATGCATGCAGAAATAGCAGAGAGCTGATTGGTGGAAAAAAGCTGCACCACTTCCTGCTCCATTTCTTGAAGCCGAATCCGATAACTCGCGATGACTTCGCGTAGCAAGGCAAACCTCTGCTCCAACCGGATCGTAGCCTCAAGCTTACTCATTGTTGTTCACTTGTAGCCAGCACCTGCTCGATGCCGAGTACGATCTGCTCATGTTTATGTTTCTCTTTCATCAGCACTTCTATAGCTTGCATATTGCTTTGTTGAAAATGATCGACAACTTCCTGTGCCATTTCTTGCTGACGGGATTCCAAAAGGATAATCGCCTTCTGCATCAGTTCTTGAACCTCTTTCAATACGTTTTGTTCAGTAATGGTAGTCATTGTCTTTTCCTCCTTAGGGTTCGTTGTTTCGTGATGTTCTTCCAAAAGCTGCACGGTTTGTCCCGATTCGGTCAAGTCTTCTTTTGCTTCTTCCTCGGCCTTCGCTATCGTTTCGGAAGCGGCGGTAACAGCAATTTCCATGACCGCCGACTCATCTTCATATGGCTCTTCACTGCGAACAATGATGTACAGCCTCTCTCCGTCGATCCGGAAGCGATCATCCAGTACCGGCAAGAAGGCTGCCTCTGCCGCAATTCCCACTTCCTGTTCGAGAAAATGAACGAGGGAGCGAGTGGTCACCTGCGTGATACCGTTGTCACGGCAAAAAGCGAATACTTGATCGTTGCTCAGTGTCCACTCTGCCAGAAACCAGCGAGGGTCGCCTTGGTACTGCACAAAGCGAGGATCCTTCTCCAGCTGCAATAGCCGTTGAATCTGATTCCAGCCAAATTGGGTTTGACGACGAAGCTCCGCCACAATCTGATCCATTTTCTTAGGCGTGAGGGTATCACGCAAAAAACGGTACGCCAGATCGTACAGCTGGTGAGGTTGGTAGGTCAATTCCACAATCGCTTCTGAGCTCCCAACCCGTACGGGTGACTGCTCCTGCTCCAGCACCTTATCAAGCAGCGCTGCACTGTCTAGGTTTAAAAAAGCATTCAGCTCGTTTCCTTCCATCCGGGAGCAGACTTCTGTTCGGGGGAGGGAGCGCTCACCGGACCGGAATACCTTTTTTACAATACTTGGTAGGGTATAGGTTGGCCGTTTCATGAACTTTCTCCTTCTCGTGACCGGCATTGTTTGCCAATCAAATGGGAATCAAAGAGGTATTCTACAAAAAGAATAAAAAATCCTACCTCATTCAAAGTGTTTCTCTATTCCGATAATTAATAGCTTTTTCCTACGCAGAAAAGCCTGGCGCAGCCATCGGCCAGGCCAGACGTCTTCCTTCTATTCTTCCCACGCAAGCCAGCTGTCTACAAGACCGCCGTTGTGTGCATCAACCGCATGAGAAAGGCTGTCTTCCGTCGCCTCATAGACGAGCTGCGGAAGCTCAGCTGTCTGATTGGCTGCTTTTGCGTACCAGTAAGACGAGCGCAGCTTGACTTGCTTCAGAAAGGCTTCTTTCGCACTCTGCTCGCCAATCAGTCCTTGCTTGCTTACCTGAATCGGCGGCAGCGCCACTGCATCGTTCACTTGTGCAAAGACCACTTTTCCCTTTTTGGCATCCACCTCAATGGTGTAGGCAGCAGATTTTACGGGTATGCCGTTCACCTCGGGATAGAAATCGTAGCGGTACTTTGGATGCAGTCTTCCTTGCTCCTGATCGACCCACGCAGGCAATTGCTTAGCCAGACTTGTCGTCTTCAGTACAAATTCTTGTTCTTTGGCGTGCAAATACCTCTCTACAAATTGCTGTGCGGCTCTTTTGCCTTCTTCTGCTGTCAAAGGGGTTTCGAGTTCTTTTTCGGCTTGACCCTCTACTTCGATTCTGAGTGGTGTCCTTGTTTTTCGATCCAGAGTGATCTTCACACTCTCATTTGTGACAGCTTTCCATTCATGAATAGAGACGTCGGCTTTCTTGTCGTTTTCATTTACGAAGTCGTATCTCAAACGGTTGAGCGTCAGATGAAGGTCCTCACCGAGCATTTTTTCCATACTTTTTTGATCTTTCCATACGTCCTTCGTTGCAGCTCCCTTGATCTTCCGCTCTTCTTTTACTTCGACGTACAAGTCCGGAGCTATTCTGCCTGTCAGACTATCGATCTTCGGCTCATTTTCTGGTACGTACACAAGCTTGCCAATTTCCTGATCGTAGACGAGCTCCATGGTGAGAGCTTCCTCCCACTCCTTCATCGCCTGATCAGCTGCCACTGCTTTTTTCGGGTCGGCTGCTTCTGTACCTGCAGGAAGCTTCTGTTTCTTTTGATTGAACATAACGACTTGACCATTCGCGTCAAGCATCACTTCGCCCATCTTCTTGCTCAATGGCACGTCATTTTGTGTCTGGTAAAAGGGAACGACCAGGAGCTGATCCGTTGCTGTCCCCCTTTGTGTCGCTAGATATCCTGCAGTAGAGACCGCGATGTCCACCCCAACCTGCTCCCGGATAAAGCTGACCGCATTTTTATAAACAGCCTTTTTATCGAAATGCTTCGTCTTATCGCGATCTGGGTCTTTCAGCTCAAGGGCTAAGATATTTCCGTTTTCATCCACCGTAAGGTCAAGGGATACGCCAGAAGTGATCTTGCTCTTCTTATCCGACAGCTTCACTCGGTATTCTGAGCCTTCCTTCGTAAACGCGTCCGTATGGAGATTTCCCAGCGCCGGGACAAAGTCCTCCTTCAGATCTTTGAGTACCTGCACGAGATCGGCTGGCAGCGGAATGATTTCTACCTCACTCTTATTGATGCTCGCATGGGCAATAGATGGCTCGATCCATGTCGCCGGTGAAGCCAACAAGCTGGCCGCTACCAACAAAAATGCTGCTTTGTTCCACTTTCTCAACATCCATTCCTCCTCTTTACAGTAGCTCCTACTAAAGACGGTAACAAAAGGAAAAACGTTTCTTTCGGAACAAAAAAATAGTCGCCTGAATGCTTTACAGACGACGAAATGACATCTTTAGTAACCGCGCCACACTTTTCTTCTGAGCACTCCGGCATAGGCCCACTCTTCTTCACCGGCATCCGCCAAGGTTTGCCCCAAGGCATTCATTTTGCTGTCAATCTGGTCGAGATAGTGGAACAGTACAGCGGTTGGCGTCTTGCCGGAAACCGCACTGCCCCAGCCGTTTTCCACTTCGCCATGGTGGCTGAGGATGCAATGCTTCAAGTGCAGTACCTCCGCGTCCCCCAGTGGAATATCGAGCTTGCGGCATATCCCGCTCACGATCTCTACCCCCATGACCAAGTGCCCAATCAACTGCCCGGGTGTTGTATAGTCGGGGGCAATCGGATCAGACAGCTCGTACAATTTGCCGATATCATGCATGATGCAGGTCGCATACAGCACATCCCGATCCACCTGAGGATAGAGCGGCAACAGTCTCTCCGCTGCCGTCAGCAGGGAAACAATATGCTCGAGCAAGCCGTGGTAGTAGTTATGATGCATCCGGACGCCTGCTGGGAATTGACGCAGACGGCCGTGAATCTCTTCGTCAGCCAGAGCCTCGCGAATAATCGCTTGCAGTATCTTGCTTTGCAGGCCATCCACTGTCTTTAGCAGCTTTTCCCACAGCTCATCGACAGGGACGGGCGAAATCGGGATCAAGGACTCCATCTCGACTTCGTCCGATGTAGATGCAGGCCGAATCCGCTGAATAACCAACTGCTTCTTTCCCCGGTAGCTTTGCACAGTGGCGTCAATCTTGACGATCCCTTTGACCGCAATCGCTTCCTTGATCTCCGGGCTGACATCCCACAGCTTGGCCATAATCGTGCCGGAACGGTCACCCAGCTCCAGATTGAGATATTCACTCTGGTTGCTGGCTACACCCGCTTCTTTCGATTTGACCAGGCAAAATCCCACTACCCGCTCTCCTTCCAGATACTCCGCCAAATATTTCATCTTTTCTCCCATCCCAGCCTATTTTTTTCGGAACAAGGTCTCTTCCAGCTTTTTCACGATCTTTTTGCCGACCAAATCATCTGCTGACTTGACCACCTTCGTGATCACGCTAAGCACATCCTCTTGGCCGTTCCAATGCTCCCGGACGACGACTTCATCGACATCCACGAGAATTTTCCGCAAGGCGTAAACAGCCAGAATCACGTCATCGAGAAGCCCGAAGCCTCCAACCAACACTTCCGGGATAAAATCGATAGGAGTAATAAAGTAAGCGACAGCAACACCCGCGATCGCTTTGGATTGGACGCTCACTCGCTTGTCGAGCATCAGTCTTGCCAGCAGCACGAACAGGTCAGGAGCTAGCAGAATATAGCTGGCAACCGTTTCATTGACGCCTTTATCTTTGATGAAGCCTTCTATCTTTTCCCGCAGTTTATCGTAAAAACGTTGATGCTTTTCCGGCAGCACGACCGGAATCAGCTCTTGTGTCTGTCGCACGGCAGGCAAGTTTGCTGTTGTATCTTCTTCTACTTTGTGATCTTCTTTGCGGTCTTCTTCATTCATTGTGATTCCTCCCGTTTTGGTTTTCTTGCCACGCTGACTCGATGGCGTACATAGGACCAAATCGCGACGATCGCCAATAGCCCCAAGCATACGATCGCGAGGTTGCGGGAAATCAGGTCAAACATTTCATCCCAGCGCTCCCCGAGCTGCCAGCCTAACGTGACAAACAGAAGACTCCAAAAGAGGCCTCCCAGATACGTGTAAAGCATGAAGGTGGGAAACGGCAATCGGGTGATGCCTGCAAAATACGCTGTAAACTGTCTGACTCCCGGAATGAAGTATCCGACAGGCAGCGCCCATTTTCCAACGCGATTGAACCAATCCTCTGTCCTCTTGTAGACAGTGTACCCCAAGCCAAATCGCTTTCCATAGCGTTCAATAAAGGTGTATCCAAGAGTACGGCCAATCCAGTAAGCAGCCGTCATTGCCGTCACGGAGCCGAGAAAGCACACGAGAAAGGTAGGCCAATAATCTAATTTACCCGTAGAGACGAGAAAACCGGAAAAAACGAGCAGCGTTTCTTCTGGCAGCGGCATTCCCAGAATCCCCAGAAAAAATAGACCAAACAAAGCTCCGTAACCGTATTGCGTAATATATCCGCCAAAAGACGACATCATTTCTTCCATTTTGCCTCACCACTTTTCTGGCTTGTCCGCCCTATTCTCCATTATGCCAAAAGATAGCTGCGTTCTCAAATCAGCCCGGTTGACTTTATTCCTCTGGCGTTGTACGGTTACCTAGATCACTAAATTAAAACAAGCCGTCAAAATTGGGGATCACCTTCTTGTTGAGTAAAAATAAACTTTTTGTAGAAAAATGGCGAATCTATAGACAGGCGCCGTGGCTTTCCAAATGTCGATTCGGTATAATAAAGCGTAGAGAAAGAGAAACGGGATAAACGAGGGACAGGCCGGATGTGGAAAAAAATCTACCGCAAACTAAAGTTTGAGTACTACAAGCTGATTCGTATGAAGGGTGCTCCTTCATTTGTCGCCCGCGGTTTTTCCGTAGGTATTTTCGTCGAATTCATTACCTTGCCAACTTTTGGTTTGGCGTTTTTACTTCTGTTTCCACTGATTAAAATTTTCCGCGCCAGTTTGCCAGCTGGATTGATTGCGTTTGTTATCGGCAAGCTAGTCCTCCCAGTTTTTATGGTACTCAATTACAATCTTGGGTACGCGATCGTCGGCAAGCCTATGAATGAGCATTTCGCTCACGGTGCGATGCCTCCATGGGAAAAATGGCTGCTCTGGATGAAGGAAAAAGGCCTCGCCTATTTTACAGGGAGCGCCGTGATGGGCTTTGTTGTAGCAATCGCCAGCTATTTTCTCGTTTACGCTGCCCTTCAGTTATACCGCCGCAAAAAAATGCGTCGCTCCGTCTCTCGCAGTACCTCGTAAGAGATGCCGCACGCAACGCACTTGCATAAAAAAAGACCGGTTCTGAGTAGATCAGACCGGCCTTTTTATTTTGTTTACACGCTTATGCAAAGTAGCCTTTATCCCGCAGTTGCTCCATGATTTCGGCAACGGTCATATCTTGCTTCAAGAGCTCCAGCGTTAGTTCCACTTGCTCTGGGGACAGGCCGTTCGCACCCAGGCTTTCACTGATCAACACGAAGTTGGGGCGACGGAAGTACGTTTGCAACGTACGCTTCACTCGTCCTTCCAGACTTGTTCTCAGCATCAATTCTGTCGTCGACATCTGTTCCACCTCTTTCTCGAAAAAGATCTATGCATAACCTCTATTATCGTACAAATTTGCCCAAGAATCAACTGTTGGCTCAGACTGCCATCCATTAAATTTCCGGCATCAAGTTGCGCTTGTGCTCGGAAATGCGATGGAGGTACTCGATGCGCTCTTTTGCTTCCGGTCTTGTCTCGCCAGTAATGAGCAAACGGTCCAAGTCTTCATAGGTAAAGCCCATTTCCTGTTCGTCTGTTTGACCTTCCCACAAGTCAGCGGACGGAGCTTTCGTAATGATCGATGTAGGTACACCCAGCTCTGCTGCCAGGATTCGAACCTCATGCTTCGTCAGGCTGGCAACCGGATTAATATCCGCCAGTCCATCTCCGCCTTTGGTCATATAGCCTACGTAAACTTCGCTGCGGTTGCAGGTATCAACAACGAGGTACCCTTTTTGGTTCGCAATCGCGTAAAGAACTGTCATGCGAAGACGTGCCTTCGTATTTCCTTTTGTCTTGGCATCCAGTGGCAGCACGCCTTCGATCGAAGGAACGATCGCATCAAATGCCGCTCCGACATCTACCGTCACCAGGTTTAGACCGATCGCATCTGCCAGGCGCTGAGCATCTTCCGCATGGACATCCTGGGAGTAAGCTGGCAGCCACACCCCGATTACCCGATCCTTGCCCAATGCTTGTACGCAGAGAGCAGCTGTCACGGCACTGTCTATCCCGCCGGAAATTCCTACGACTGCGCCACCCAGACCCGGTCCATCAATCTGTTCGCGAATGAATTGTACGCGCTTTTCCGCGTCTTCTTTTACATGTATCTGGTAGTTCGCCAGATGTTCCTGAAACTTGTCCATGCTACCTACCCCCCGGGTGATTAGTTCTTCCTCATCCTACCACGCAGTTTTCACGGTGGCAATTAGCCTCAAATGGGTCTACACTATATATGTACGCAGTAGTATCAAAAGCGGGGACAAGGAGAGAGTCGATGATTATCCTCAAGACACCAGAAGAAATTGAACTGATGCGCGCCGCAGGGAAAATATTGGCCGCTTGCCATCGGGAAATTGCGAAAATGATTCGTCCTGGCGTTTCTACCTGGGACATTGATCAATTTGTAGAAGAGTTCTTGGCCAAAAACGGAGCTACTCCTGAGCAAAAAGGGTATTCCGGTTATCCGTATGCGACCTGTGGCTCAGTCAACGACGTGATTTGCCACGGTTTCCCTAAAAAGGACCCCCTTCAAAACGGAGACATCGTGACAATCGACATGGTTGTCCGCAAAGACGGCTGGCTGGCTGATTCTGCATGGTCGTATGAAGTCGGTACCGTTTCACCAGATGCGAAAAAGCTGCTGGAAGTAACGGAAAAGTCGCTGTACTTAGGGATAGAGCAAGCAGTGGTCGGCAATCGGATCGGGGACATTTCCCACGCGATCCAGACTTTTGCCCAAGCAAACGGCTACTCCGTCGTGCGTGACTTTACCGGACATGGTATTGGTAAAGATATGCATGAGGAGCCGTACGTGCCGCATTTCGGACCTCCAGGACGCGGACAACGCCTGAAGGAAGGCATGGTCATCACCATCGAGCCTATGCTCAATATCGGTACGTATCACGCCAAGATCGATGCAGATGGCTGGACAGCTCGCACACGGGACGGACAGCTCTCTGCGCAATATGAGCACACCATCGCCATTACAGCGGATGGACCTGTCATTTTGACTAAACAATAAGGTCATGACTACAGAAAAAAGCCCATTACAGGGCTTTTTTCTTTTGCCTATGGTTCTCCGATGTGCTGAATCGAACATCGGAAACTTGACAGTTGACTGGCAGGTTCGTATGATGCAAGTACATTTGTTACTAACTAGTAACAAACCTTCAAAGGAGGTTTTTCATACATGTCTTCATCTGCTAATGACAGCCATGCTTCATCCAAGCAGCTTCGCAATATACCCCTGTCGGTTTTGGATTTGTCTCCAATCGTAGAGGGCAGCAACGCTACCGAGTCATACAAAAAAAGTCTAGATCTGGCTCAGCATGTGGAGAAATGGGGATACCATCGCTTTTGGCTGGCCGAGCATCATTCCATGCCGAGCGTAGCCAGCTCCGCCACGTCTGTTTTGATTGGTCATATCGCGGGAGGTACTACGACACTGCGCGTAGGTTCTGGCGGGATCATGCTCCCGAATCACGCACCTCTGGCCATCGCCGAACAGTTCGGCACTTTAGAATCCCTATATCCTGGGCGCATTGATCTCGGACTGGGAAGAGCACCGGGAGCGGACCAGCGCACAGCGCGTGCTTTGCGACGCGACTTGCGAAATGGCGAGGACTTTCCTGAACTTCTGCAAGAGCTGCGCGCATATTTCAATCCTAGCCTCGGCCATACCCCTGCAGGTGTACGCGCCGTTCCAGGCGAGGGGCTGAGCATCCCGATCTGGCTGCTCGGCTCCAGCGATTTCAGCGCCCGTCTTGCCGGTCTGCTCGGATTGCCGTTCGCTTTTGCCGGACATTTTTCACCCAACTACACCCTGCCTGCACTGCAAACCTATCGTCACAGCTTCCGTCCGTCTGAGGTACTTCAGGAGCCGTATGCGATGGTCGGGGTCAACGTCATGGCTGCCGACACAGATGAACGAGCGGAGCGACTCGCTACCACTCATTTCCAGGCGTTCCTAAATATTATCCGTGGCGATCTCAAGCCCATTCAGCCTCCAGTGGATAGCATGGATGACCTGTGGACGGAGTTTGAAAAGCTGTCCGTTCAGTCCCAGCTTCGTTCCTCCATCATCGGCAGCCCGGACAAAGTCAAAGAGGAGCTGCAGTCCCTCTTGAACGCTACACAAGCTGACGAGCTGATGATCACGACGTCCATGTTTGATCATGCAGACCGCCTGCGCTCCTATGAAATCGTGGCCGATATCTGGAAGTCCTAGCATCATGACCACTGGGAAACGAACGCGAATCCCGCGGGAGCAGGCGCAGGAAATCATCCTGAACGCTGCCGAGGAGCTGTTTGATCAGGAAGGCATACACGCCGTCAGTGTGGACGCCGTGGTCGAGCGGGCTGGGATCAACAAGATGAGTGTGTATCGTCAGTTTTCCTCAAAGACCGACCTGATCTTAGCTTACATCAGCCGCAAGCAGGAGGCTTTTTGGACAGAGTGGAACCTCAGCTTGTCCAAGCATCCTGACCAGCCCCGGGAGCAGTTGATTCAGTTTTTTCGCGACCTGGCCGCCAAAGCCTCCTGCACCGATTATCGAGGCTGCTGCTTTCTCAATGTTGCCGTTGAATTTCCTGATACTGCGCATCCTGTTCGGGAGCTTGTCACCACACACCAGAGGAGGATTCACGATGCGTTTCTGGAAATGGCGGAAGCGCTGGGTGCTGCTCATCCGTCTGAGCTTGCCTATACCCTTCGCCTTTTGATGGAAGGGACCTATGCCGAGAGTCAAACATATGGAACCGATAGTGGCGCCATCCAGATGCTCCCCGCCATTGTGGAGAAGCTGATTGATACATCCATCGCAACCCGATAAGAAATCCTCTATCGTGGCCTGTTCAAGAAGGAGCGACCGCGTTTTAGCGGAAAGTTTTACCGAAGTAATGCCTGAAGCGGACGCTGCGGCACTTCGCCATGCGCTCCGGAATTCATAATCGTAAACGCTTATAAATTCCTAAACCTTAAAAAAAGTGGCTTGCCGCATTCCCATGCAGCAGCCACTTTCTATTTGTTTCCACCCATCCTCATGGTTTTACCCTTGTACACTTGTTGCGAGCTTCTTATCGCCTGTCATTGCTTCCAGGTCTTGAATGTCTTTTTCCAATTCCTGAATGTCTTCTTCGATCAGCTTTTTCAAATGCTGCTTTTCCCTCAGGACTTTCCTCGTTTGCTCCAAACGCTGGTTCAAGTCAAATACGCCGAGATACACTGCTTTTCCCTCCCTATGTACATTATCCACCTTACATGTTATGCGGCCGATCCCATATGTTTCCATGTCAAAAAGCAGTAGACGGGCCTTTTTTCACGACATCCCCGGCAAGAAGCAAAAGAGACCTCCACTTGCGCGCAGAAGTCTCTTTGTCCATTTAGATGCTTTTGTATTTCCCCAATTCAGTGCGAAGTCTATGGACCTCTTGCACAAGCGCACGCTTCTCCAAGCGATCGATTTCCGAATCCAGATCGTTCATTCGCGATTGGCTCGGATAGGGGCGTTCAAATCCGTCAAACCCATCCCCCACGTAAGACCATCTAGGCTCTTTTGGCATGATCATTGCCAAAAGCAAATAGATCAGGATCGGGATCCCCGTGCAAACGGTTAAAATGACGACCCCCACCCGCACGAGCGTCGAATCCATTCGCAGAAAATGGGCAATCCCCCCACAAACCCCAAACAGTCGTTTGTCTTGCTGCGAACGATATAAACGTCTTTCCATCATCTTAATCCTTCCTCTCTGCCAGCTTCCGCTTTGCTTTGTATCTACAGGATACCCCACGGCCATCTATCGCAAAATGGCCCATAGAGGGATTTGTCCTCCGACCCGGGACGGAGATCAGCTGTGTTCTGCATGAAATGGGCGTATCCCGTTTACGCTACAGGAAGAGGTGATCAGTCATGCCATTTATATGGCTCGCAGCTTTCTTATTACTGGCCGGGTGCACTGGGAACACTGCCGAAGAACGCAGCTTCATACAGAGCGATCGACATTTTTACTACCAGCAAAGCGTCGTGCATCCCTTTGGCCTAGAGCCAAACGTCACACCTTACGGCCCTCCCGTAAATGCCAGCACTTCCGGTGAATACGACCGCTGGATCAGGCCGGATGCGGTTTCCCAATATCCGGGTCTCGTTCCGAAATAACCGAGCGCTCCAAGCAAAAGACCGCTCTGACTTGGAGGGCGGTCTTTGCTCTTCCTATTTGATTGCATTCCCTTTCTTTTCGTAGATGGGCCGTGGACGCTCAAACACTTCACCCAATGTCGCGTAGCCTTGCCCTGCCAGCCTGCTCACAGGTGCAAACGCTCTGGCATCAATCCGACCGTTGTGGTATAGCTCGTCGTCTACCTGCACATGCAGGACCTCTCCAATAATGAGATCCGATACCGTAGGACTTCCCAGCTCCACGATTTGATTCAGCTTGCACTCAAAATGAATGCGGGATGCACCTAGACGCGGTACCCTCACAGAAGCAGAAGGCAGCAGTTCAAGACCTAGTGCTGCTACCTCACTTTCCTCTGGCGGATACTCCGCAGATGTTTGGTTCATGACATCTACATTGTGCACATCCACCATATTCACAACAAACTCGCCGCATTCCGCAATGTTTCGTGCAGTGTCTTTGCGCATTCCGTCCGGCTTGCGCATGACGGCAACGGATAGCATCATCGGTTCGACACTCGCTACATTAAAGTAGCTGAAAGGCGCTGCGTTCACTAGGCCGGCTCTGTCCATGGAGGTCACCCAAGCAATCGGCCTTGGGATCACGCAGCCTGTCAGCAGCTTGTATTTTGCTTGCCTCGCAAGCTCCGCCATCGTTAATTCCATTCCGTAGCCTCGCTTTCTCACTCTTTTGGTGGAAGCCAGCTCGCCATATACCCCCCATCCTCTACGGACAATGCCTGGCGCGTCACCTGCAGTGGATGGAAGGTATCGAGCATGACGGCCAGCTCCGTCGTTTCCTTTTTGCCGATGCTTCCCTCGATCTTGCCTGGATGGGGGCCATGCGGAATCCCCATCGGATGAAGCGTAATCGAGCCTTCGAAAACACCCTTTCTGCTCATAAAGTTCCCTTTTACGTAGTATAGCACCTCGTCGCTTTCTACGTTGCTGTGGAAATACGGCGCAGGGATCGACTGGGGATGATAGTCGTAGAGGCGTGGCACAAATGAGCAGATCACGAAATTTTGCCCGGCAAACGTCTGATGCACAGGCGGCGGCTGATGAATGCGCCCGGTGATCGGTTCAAAATCGTGAATGCTGAGCGCATACGGATACAAAAACCCATCCCAGCCTACGACGTCAAAGGGATGGAAATCAAAAAAGTAGCTGTATACAGCCGATTGCTTTTTGACGCGCACTTCAAATTCGCCACTCTCGACATGCGTCTCTAACCTCTCCGGCACACGAATGTCCCGCTCGCAATAGGGGGAGTGCTCCAGCAGCTGCCCGTGCTCATTGCGGTAGCGCTTCGGCGGGACGATTTCATTTTGTGACTCGATGACCAAAAAACGGCTCGTCGCCGATGGAACAAGGCGGTATGTGGTGCCAATGGGGATTACCAGATAATCTCCGGGCCAATAAGGCAGTGTGCCAAAAATCGTCTGCAGTTCTCCTTCGCCCTCGTGAACAAAAAGAACCTCATCACCGTCTGCATTGCGATAAAAGTAATTCATCGGCTCAGTTGGCACACATACCCCCATGAGCACATCGTTATTTCCCAGCAAATAGCAGCGGCCTGTGATCGGATCTCCTCCTGGACGCAAATCAAATGTTTTGAAGTGCTGATGCTTGAGTTCATGCTGTGGAACGAATTCGGGCTTCCAATCCGCAAATTTGCTGGTGGAACGTACCTGGGTAGGAGGGTTGTGATGATACAGGATCGATTGTATACCGGAAAATCCTTTCGTTCCCATGACCTGCTCACGATATAGCTCGCCGTTTGGCTTGTAATACGTCGTATGCCTTTTTTTCGGCACTTCCCCCATGCAATGATAAAAGGCCATCTTCATTTCCCCCTTCGCAGGCTCAAATGAAACCATCGGAAAACAGGAAAAAGCCCAGCTTACCCCCAAGCCGATTCGGTTGCATGACAAATGTGGGGGCTCCCCGCTGTCAAACGTTCCGAAACATGCATCAGGCGCAAGCTGGGCTCTATCTGCTAAAGAGAAAACGTCTTTTGGACAAATCCCCACAGACAGCCAGCTGTCGTCCGATTGTTTCCACTGTTTGGAAATCAATCATTTGCTTTTATCATATCGAAACCGCTTACACTTTTCTAGAGGAAAATGCCGATGTGCATTCCCTTCACGCTTGTTTTCCGAACAGCTTTCCAGCCAGCTCGCTCATGTCTTGCGGCAACGGCTCCGTCCACACCATCTGGACACCGCTGCGCGGATGAACAAAGGACAGCTGATAAGCATGCAAAGCTTGTCTGCCAATCTGCTCTCGGCTCCCTCCGTACAGGTCGTCTCCTGCCAAAGGATGACCGAGACTGCTCATATGCACCCGGATCTGGTGCGTTCGCCCCGTATCGAGCTTCAACTCCAGATGGCTCATCCCCTGTCCTCGTGCAAGCACGCGATAATGGGTGATCGCGGTTTGTCCGTCAGCACGAACCTGCCTCGTGATGAAGGAACCCTCTGCAAGCCCGATCGGCGCATCGATCGTCCCGGAATCGGCCTCAACTACCCCTTCCGCGATCGCCTGGTAGATGCGGTGCAGCGAACGCTCTTGCTGCAGTCGGCTGAACTGCTCATGCGCCCACTGATTTTTTGCGACGATCAAAAGGCCTGATGTATCTTTATCCAAACGGTTGACGGCACGAAACCGCCGATACTCTCCCCGCTTTTGCCAGTAGGCAATGACTCCGTTAGCCAATGTGCCGCTCGCATGGTTTCCTGTAGGATGCACCACCAGACCTGCTGGCTTAGCGATGATCATCAAATCCTCATCTTCATACCGAATCGAAAGCGGCATATCTTCAGGAGGCACGGTTTCTTCTGCATCCTCGGTGACCATCACCGCGATCTCGTCACCTGCCTGCAGCTTTTCATTGACGAAAACCAACTGTCCATTGCGTGTGATCAGTCCTTTGAACTTGGCCCGAATCAGCAGGCGGCGGGATACCCCGTAACGCTTTTGCAAAACGTCCCGTACGGTGCGACCAGCATCCTCTTCGTCCGCGATAAATCGTAGTAATTCTTCTTGCATGTTGTCTCTCCTTTAGGTGTTCCCTTTTGACAGTATACCAAAAAAGGAGGGCATCGTCCGCTGAGGAGCGCGCTCGTCAAAGCTGCTGGCTGCGCACTTCAATTACGAAGGCATGTCCAGCATCGCCTTGATCCCATTCTCCTCGAACATCAAACATGTACCAGCCTGGCACTTCAGGAGCTTTCCATTCGTTCCCGTTCTCCAGCAGCTGCTCGATCTGTTCTGTTCCGATCCATTGGGTGACCCGCAGTGTTTCTTCGAGAGGAGCTTGAGGAAATGTGACAGTGAGGGTGGCTCCCGGTTTGACAGAGAGCGGTCGTGGCTTCATTTCTCCGATGATTTCGGGAGGGGCGGCTGTGTCCTTGCAAACTCCTTGACTTTCATAATGCCAGCAAGAGGAAGTGGGAACAGTAACAGCCGTTTTCCCCATCCACGTAATCGAGGGGGCAGGGGGCTGTGGCAGCTGCTTGGGGGCTGACTGATTGGTCTGCCAAAATTGACAGCCTGTCAGCAATAAGGTCGCAGCTAGGCAATAACGAATGATCTTTCCATCCATCTTCATGCAATCA
Organism: Brevibacillus centrosporus; assembly: GCF_046622605.1. Lineage (NCBI taxonomy): Bacteria > Bacillati > Bacillota > Bacilli > Caryophanales > Paenibacillaceae > Brevibacillus > Brevibacillus centrosporus. The sequence continues at coordinate 4,111,781 of NZ_CP176856.1, forward strand.
CCTCACTTAAAAGGACGCAAAAAAAGCCGGGACGTTTCACCCGGCTCGTCAGATCTTCCGCAAAAAGATTTTCTATTGCCATACACTGCCTGGCAGGGAATGCGCCTGAGCAGTCGCCTGCAAATATTCATCCAGATGCTCTGCTGGCCTTTTGACAGGCTTGCCGTGACATACCTCCAAATGCACGGGCTGCAGCTCTCGCAGGATGACACTGCTTTTCAAAGCTTGTGCCATATCTGCCGTAAACATTGGCATCGGTCTGTGAAGCTTCCCAGCCTTTGAAGTAAACAAATCGCCTGCCAGCACCACTTGATCTTCCTCGTGATAATAAATCACATGCCCTGGCGAGTGTCCTGGAGTGAGATAGGGCTTCAGGCCGGCGACAACTTCAAGCTCTCCGCATTCATCTACAGCAAGTGGCTGCACGACTCCTGGCGTCACGGTGACTTCTGGTCTCTTTCGGCGAGGGTACGCCAGCTCGCCCTCCAGATACGGTATTTCGATGGAATGCGCATACACGGGAACTTGGGTGTTTTCCCTTATCCGTTTGACTGCCCCTACGTGATCGGAGTGCCCGTGCGTCAGGAGAATGCGCTTGAGCGGCCCTGCATGCAATCGATCGATAAAAGATAGGATACCTTTTGCCATAAAAGGTATTCCAGCATCAATCAGTGTCACACCATCCTCGTCCACTACCACCCAAACACGCAAGGGAATAACCATCCACGTATGCAGGCTATAAATGTGACGCGAGATTTGTTCGACTTTCATCCTCTACCCTCTCCTCTGCGTAATACTTGTTTACAGCCTTCCAGCAATACCTCTAAAGACAGCTCAAACGTCGGCGTCAAACGTTCCAGCAGCTGCTCAACCGTTTCCTCAGAGTGTGTATACGTCCCGATAATCCCTTGCAGGGTATAGGTATAAATACGAGCAAACGCGAGATTTTCATCCTGCTGATCATGCTCAGGCAAACACGCGATAAGTGCCCTTCTCAGGACTTCAAACAGTCGCGTCCGCTGTATCTGCAGCTCCTCCGTCGGCTCTGCCGCAACATCAACGCGGGATGCCTTTACCATGAAGAACAAGGTATGCATCGTCCGGTGAAGCAGGCAAAACGTAATAAACTGCAAACTGACTTTTTTTAGCCGCCCTTCAGGACTGAGGGATGAATCGGACAATGCCGCTTCCATCTGCTCCTGTAAAGCCTGCAAAGGTCCGATGGAGAGCTGGTGAAGCAGCGCTTCCTTATCGGCGAAGTAAATGTACAGTGTTGTGTGCGAGCAGCCTGCCGCTTTGGCAATTTCCCGGATCGATACCGCCTCAAATCCCTTTTGAGAAAACAGCTCACCTGCTGCTTTCAAAATGGCGTTTTTGGTTTCCTCTGAACGCATTTCCTGTCGGCTACCCATATCTTGAGACACTCCTTGTCGAGTTGTTACTCCACATTATAACCATCGGTTACTAACCATTGGTTATAATATAACCAATGGTTACAAAAACGTCAATACTATTCTCAGAAAATAAAGTATTAGACCGAGACCCCCTTATTCTGCAAGGAGTCCCGGTCTTTTTAGCAATCCATGGATCTAAACTGGATAATAAAGGTTTTTATTTCGCTCCCTATCCCGAAGATTCGGTCGTAGCGTATGGTGGTGGAGACTAAAACGGCTTGATGACCATCAGCACGATAACTGCAATCATCAGCAGTTGCACCGCCAGCTCTAGTGGCGCGATCTTTTTCATCGCTCGAGAGAACTCGGCAGGTATCTCATCCCCACTGCTTGCCGCCACGAGCTTCGTGACTTTTTGCAAACGAGGCTCGATGAATCCGCCAATCGCGACCACCGGGAGCAGCGACAACAGAATGGACACAGTCAACCACATTTGGGACAGTCCCATGCCGGTTAAGATCATGAGCCCTATCCCAGTCGCGATCAGAGCAGCTCCGCCTATTTTAGGCAGCCAGGAAAGCTTGGCCGTGATATCGAAGACAAAGCGAAGCTGGCTGGCTGTTTGGGCTGACCTACGAATGATAGGGATGAGGAATGCGGATCCCATGAAAGCAATCGCCGAGAGTATATGCAAAACGAGCAGCATTCCGAACATATAGGCAGTCTCCTTCCGCGCTCAGCTTACAGGCAGCTCGCTTTGGTAAGCGAGGCCGACTCTTTTGCCTTTAAACGGCCCTCCAAGCTCAAGGTGGTTCAGCATACAGTTCGCTACATCTTCGTAAGCAACATCCAGCTCCTTAAACCGGCTGAACAGGTGGCCGGCAATTTCAGCTTCGGAGTAGTCCTTGATGTTCTCCGGAACAGGCACAGGCAAAATGTTTGTGCTTACATGCATACGAACGGACGACGGAAGATCGGCCGTTTCGACCATCGTTCCCGGGCACATGACGGACCAATCAAGCTTCGTCTGACGCAGCCGTTCCAGATTCCGGTTGTGAGTTTGGTACATGGGCGGGAACCCGGGCAAATTATTGCCCATCAAATCGGTATAAGGAATGTCGAGCAGCCCGGCTCCTCCCATTAACCATACCCGTCCAGAAAACATCGTGTTTTTTTCACACTGGCTGACGATGTTATCGACGATACGAACAAACTCTTCTCCCTGTGCGGCGTTACCAGCAGCAATAATAGCGGCGTCTTGCTGCAAGAGCGCTTCGTAGACGCTTTCCGGATCCATGATGTCCTTCGCGATCACCTTCACTTGCGCCGCAATCTCCACGCCTTGATGCTCATAAAGCTTCTCGGGATTGCGCACGAAGGCGGTCATTTCATGCCCCCTATTAACGCCTCGTTCCAGTACCTTTCTTCCCGTGTTTCCCGTTGCTCCGAAAACAATAATCTTCATCATTATTCCCTCTTCCTAGCGATTTCCAAATTTTTCATTGCTTGATTGACTTCATGTTAGCACCGCCCTAAAATCTTGATAAGAACCCACTTTCATGTAGGGTACTTACTTGAAAGTAAGCTTTGAGCAGGGAGGGATTGGATGGAAGCTGGGACAAAGGCAGCAATGGAGAGAAAATGCCCTATTGAAACGGTAATTCACGTGCTCGGCGGGAAGTGGAAGCCTACAATCTTATGGCTTTTGTTAGACTCCACCAAACGGTTCAGCGAGCTGGAGAAGCTGATTCCGGAGGTGACTCAGAAGATGCTAGCCCAGCATTTGCGAGAGCTGGAGAGCGACCAACTGGTGACACGGACGGTTTATCCATCGGTCCCCCCGAAAGTGGAATACTCGTTAAGTGATTATGGAAAGACGTTGGTACCCGTTATGGAAATCATGTGCGAGTGGGGCGAAACCCATCAACGGCCGGGCTTAAGGCAGCCTGTCCTGTAAACTGCAAATCCTAAGTAGATGCGTTATTGTGCGAAATTAAGTAAAGACTCTCCAGTTATAGACTGACCATAATAAACGAAACAGCGGCGAATTAAGACTTGAAAATAAAGTCTTAGACTCGCCGCTGTTTTATTAAACTGTCGTTTAGACCTTGCTTGTGTAGCAATTGCTCTAATCTCAATCGCAAAGGAAGACATAATCCACTAATCTGCATGTTAGATTAATTGGGGATCAGAAAGGCCTCTCGTGTACTCTCGTTATTGTCGGGACCCTCCCCTGGAATTCTTATCTGAATTGCTCCAAATGAAAAGCCCTCCTGCGCCGGATAGACGAAGAGGGCTTGGTTATTCCATCGATGTGCGATGAAATTTATTTTGCAGCTTGTGCAGCAGCGATCGCAGCTTCGTAGTTTGGATGCTCACCAGCAGCCGCAACATACTCAGCATGTACCACTTTGTCGTTTGCGTCGATAACGAAAACAGCGCGGGACAAGAGGCGGAATTCTTTGATTGCTACGCCATAGGCAGTACCAAAGGACAGGTCTTTGTGGTCAGACACGGTTTTCACCTTGTCGATACCAGCAGCACCGCACCAACGGTTTTGCGCGAAAGGCAGGTCAACGGAAACAGTCAGGACAGTTACACCGTCCAATTTCGCTGCTTCTTCGTTGAAACGGCGAGTTTGCGCATCGCAAACACCTGTGTCAATGGAAGGGATCACGGAGATGATGCGAACGGTGCCTTTGGAATCAGCCAAAGTTACTGGGTTCAGATCGCCACCTACTACTGTGAAATCAGGAGCAGTATCGCCCACTTTGATTTCTGGACCCACCAAAGTTACAGGGCCACCTTTGAATACGAATGCGCCTTGGCGCTCAACAGCTGTTGTCATGATTTCTTCCTCCTCACCAATCATTCATATGTACTTACTCATCATACCCTATCATTCACTTTTTTTCACTATGCCAATAGTAGAAATTACAGATTCAGCTGCACTTTTCCTGAGGAATTCGACTCTACCTTTTCTATTCGCTTCACTTCATGTTCGTATTCCCAATCAGTTTTCGCGTTCAGCTCATGGCAGCGCATCAGAGCATGGTAGAGCGCGAAGCCAAAGTGAACGTTCTTCAATTCATAGCGATTGGCATGCGCTTTTGGTAAAGCCGTGTTGATAATGTGGATTTGATAATTGGCCTTCTTTGTTTTTTGCTTGACTGGCACAATGTAACCCATTTGTTTCAGAACAAAGCCATAATCGAATTGTCCCTCGTCATCAAAATCAATCGTTTCATCCGAGGTAGCCAGATACTCCAGCAGTGTTCCCAAATCCAGCAAATCATAGCAGGCTGGCTTGGGCATGGAGAGAACAGAGCCGTCATTGTTGACAAAATAAATATGGTCACGGTAATGAAAGATCAGTTCGTCTTCAGGCACTTCGTCAGGAAACATCCAATGACTCGCCGGAATCAACAAGCGCCAGATTTGGGCAGGAGCCTCATTCAGCAGTTCCATGGCAGGGATCCCTCCTTTTTCCCTACCAGTTTTGGCAAAAGCACCTTCCCCTATTCAGCCAGCACATCCAGCATGTAACGGCGCCAATCGCCATCTTGGATACGCGTTCCCCATTGCTTCACATATTCCGCATCCAGGTAGCGATATACATAAGCGATCACTTCTTCGCCTGTTTGCACCAGGACCGCCGAAATCTCGATTCGCTCGTACTCATTTCGCGAATCCTCTGGGCCAAAGTAAGTTTCCAGCTCGTCCAGAGCGCTTAGTGCCTTTTCAAAGACTTCTGGGGAAAAAAGGAGAATCTCCCCTATTACGTCTTCATTTCCTGCGAGCAAGCCAGGATAGCCCTGTGGCAAGTGATAGACCTCCCCTTTGATTTTCGCTGGCTGGACCTCGCAGTCGTAGGGCTTTGCGTATAAAGCATGGTTCATAAAGCCCTCCAGCAGGGTTCCGTACACAAATACAGGCATCGTTTTGCTCATGATTCACAGCTCCTATCTAGTTGGTCAACAGCATGTATGAAAATAACGCTGTCTTCTCTACAAAGATTTTTGTATATTTAAACTATATATATTTTTCAAGCAATTTTAAGTTGTTTTTGGATTGGCGTAGATAAAAAAGGAGTGAGAGACCATGCAAAAGAGAAACATTAATCGATTACTGGTCGCAAACCGCGGAGAAATCGCGATCCGCATATTCCGTGCGGCGACCGAGCTGGGGATCCGTACTGTAGCGATCTACTCGGAGCAGGACAACGTCTCGATCCATCGTTTCAAAGCGGACGAATCCTACCTGGTAGGCGCAGGTAAAGGTCCCATCGAGGCCTACCTCGACATCGAAAGCATCATCGAAATTGCCAAGCGCAACGACATCGATGCCATTCACCCAGGCTATGGCTTCCTCGCAGAAAACGCTGAGTTTGCCCAGCGCTGCAAGGACGAAGGAATCATCTTCATTGGTCCGTCGCCTGAGCTGATCGAGAAGTTTGGCGACAAAGTCGAAGCGCGAAAAATGGCGATTGAAGCCAATATCCCAGTCATTCCTGGCACACCCGAGCCCATCGAATCTCTGCAGGAAGCGCTGCTCTTTGCCAAAGAATACGGCTACCCGATCATCATCAAAGGCGTATCAGGCGGCGGCGGTCGCGGTATGCGTATCGTTCGCAGCCAAGACGAGCTCCAGGACTCTTTGGATCGCGCTCGTTCGGAAGCCCGCTCCTCATTTGGCAACGCAAAGGTTTATCTGGAGCGCTACCTCGAGCAGCCTAAACATATCGAAGTACAAATTCTGGGCGACAACCACGGCAATATCGTGCACCTCTTCGAACGTGACTGCTCTGTCCAGCGTCGCCATCAAAAAGTCGTAGAAGTTGCTCCCAGCTTGTCTTTGGATGACGCATTGCGCCAAGAAATCTGCCAGGCTGCCCTGACCTTGATGCAGAAAGCCGGCTATTCCAATGCCGGTACCGTCGAGTTCCTGCTCACGCCTGACAAACGCTTTTACTTTATTGAAGTCAACCCACGCATCCAGGTGGAGCATACCATCACAGAGCTGATTACAGGCATCGACATCGTACAAGCGCAGATCCGTGTCGCCGAGGGCCATGTCCTCTCTGACGCCGAGATCGGCATCGCCTCTCAGGATGCCATCTCCATGAACGGCTACGCCATCCAGTGTCGTGTGACGACAGAGGATGCGGAGAACAACTTCCTGCCTGACGCAGGTCGTCTTCTGGCTTGGCGCTCCGGTGGCGGCTTCGGTGTTCGCCTCGATGGCGGAAACGGGTACCCTGGTGCCATTATCACACCTTTTTACGATTCCCTGCTCGTCAAAATTTCGACGTACGGAACAAGCTTTGATCAGGCTGCTCGCAAAATGCTGCGGACCTTGCGCGAGTTCCGCATTCGCGGAGTAAAAACCAACCTGCCCTTCCTGGAAAATGTTGTGACTCATCCCGATTTCCTGAGCGGCAGCTACAACACTTCCTTTATTGACACCAAACCAGAGCTGTTTGTTTTCCCAGGCCGTCAAGACCGTGGTACCAAGCTGCTCTCCTACATCGGGAACACCATTGTAAACGGACATCCCGGACTCGGCAAGCCGGAGAAAAAACCGCACTTCGACTCGCCCCGTATCCCGCGTACACCGTACAGCCAGCCGTATCCAGAAGGCACCAAGCAAATCTTGGACCGCGAAGGAGCAGACGGACTCGTACGTTGGATCAAAGATCAGAAGCAGGTACTAGTAACGGATACGACATTCCGCGACGCTCATCAATCTCTGTTTGCTACTCGCGTTCGTACGTACGATCTCGCCTCCGTTGCTGAAGCTACCGGAAAGCTTGGAGCAGACCTGTTTTCCCTCGAAATGTGGGGTGGCGCTACGTTTGACACAACCATGCGCTTCCTACAGGAGTCTCCATGGGAGCGGCTGCAGATTTTGCGTCATCGCATCCCGAATATTTTGTTCCAAATGCTGTTGCGCGGGGCAAATGCCGTTGGCTATACGAACTATCCGGACAACGTCATCCAAACGTTCGTAAAAGCTTCTGCTGAAAATGGCATCGACGTCTTCCGTATCTTCGACAGCCTGAACTGGCTGCCAGGTATGCAAACGGCGATCGAAGCCGTGCGCGACACCGGAAAAATCGCCGAAGCTTCCATCTGCTATACAGGGGATATTCTCGATCCTGCGAAAACCAAATATACACTCGCCTACTACGTGAATCTGGCAAAAGAGCTGGAAAAGGCCGGAGCGCACATCCTCGCGATCAAAGACATGGCTGGACTTCTCAAGCCTTATGCAGCCTATGAGCTGGTGAGCGCCCTGAAGCAGGAGATCGATATCCCGATACACCTGCATACGCATGACACCTCTGGAAACGGTGCCGCGATGCTGCTCAAAGCGATTGAAGCTGGTGTTGATATCGTCGATGCATGCGTCAGCTCGATGTCCGGTCTGACCTCCCAGCCAAGCTTGAACGGTCTGATCGCGTGCCTCGCCCACACGGAGAGAGACAGCAAGCTCTCGCTGGATGCTTTCAACAAACTCTCCGACTACTGGGAAGATGTTCGCCCGTACTACCAAGGCTTCGAAAGCGGCATGAAAGCAAGCAACACCGAGGTATACGTACACGAGATGCCAGGCGGGCAGTACACCAACCTCGAGCAGCAGGCCAAAGCGGTTGGCTTGGAAGGTCGTTGGGAAGAGGTCAAGCATATGTATGCGGTGGTCAATCAGATGTGCGGCGATATCGTCAAAGTGACGCCGTCCTCCAAAGTAGTAGGAGACCTCGCCTTGTTTATGGTACAAAACAACCTGACAGAGGAAAACATTTGGGAAAAAGGTGCGCGCCTCGACTTCCCGGATTCCGTCATTCAGTTCTTCCAAGGTTATCTGGGTCAACCACCGGGAGGCTTCCCGAAACAGCTGCAGGAGCTCGTGCTGAAAGGCCGCGATGCATTCACCGCACGTCCAGGTGAACTGCTGGCACCTGTCAATTTCACTCAAGTCGCAGCAGAGCTGGAAGAAAAGATCGGGCGCGAACCGGACGAACTCGATGTGCTCTCCTACATTATGTATCCGCAGGTGTACCTGCAGTTCGACCAACGGATGAAGGAATATGGCGATCTCTCCGTCCTGAATACCTCCACCTTCTTCTACGGGCTGCGTCCAGGGGAAGAAACAGCCATTACGATCGAGCGCGGAAAAACACTCATCATCAAGCTGGTTGCTGTAGGCGAACTCCATCCCGATGGCCGCCGCATCATTTACTTCGAGCTGAATGGGCAGCCACGCGAAATTTTCGTACGTGACCAATCTGCGGTAGTCAGCGAACAGGTGCGACGCAAGGCAGACGCTCAAAACGCAGCTCACCTGGGTGCATCCATGCCAGGAAAAGTACTGAAAGTCCTCGTTGCTGAAGGTGACAAGGTACGCAAAGGCGAGCATCTTTTGGTCAGCGAGGCCATGAAAATGGAGACAACCATTCAGGCCCCTGCAGATGGCAAAATCAAGTCCGTCTACGTCAAAGCGGGAGAAGCTATCGAAACAGGCGATCTCCTGATTGAAATGGAATAAAGATCCACTATAATGGGTGTAGACTATTGAACGTAGGAGGTGACCGGTATGAGAGTGAACCGGATCAGCCATATCCCGTACAGCCACCGCGTTGGCCGCTACCATTTCCAAATGGTACAAGCAAAACTGACGGCACCTGTCGATCCGATCATCAGCTACAGCCTTCAGCCGTTCTACACCCGTGAACAGCAATGGATGACGGAACTTTCCGACTCTCTCTCGCGCCTGTACCGCTATTCTGCTGATTTGGATAGAGCGGCCCGCCAGTTCGATCCCGAGCGTCCGAGCAGTGCTGTCAGCAAACGATTGGCCCTCAGCTCTGACCCTGAAACAGCAACTGCTCAAGCACAGGCACACGCCAAGATCGGAGTGTATCGGCTCGATGTTGCCAGCTTAGCGAATGCCCAAGCCAACAAAGGAAAAATGGCAGAAACGGCCTCTCCCACCTCTGTAGCAGAAGGTCAGCAGCAGTTTTTCGTCGTGACGGAAAATCAGGAGGATTCGTATACCTTTTATTCTGCTGCGACCGATACGCATGGTCAAAGTATCCAGAGGATGGCGGAAGCATTGGGGAGTCAAGGGTCTTTGCTTTCCACGCGAATCGAATCGCAGGGAGACCAGCAAGCGCTCATTCTCGAAAGGAAAGCTACGGGAAAAGAGAACGCCTTTGCCATACAGGATCAAAAAGGAAATAGCGTCCGGGCACTTGGCGTTCAGCAGGTGAGTGTCCCTGCTCGAGATGCGGTATTCTTTTTGGATGGGGCGAAGCGCTCTTCCGCAAATAACCAGATCCTGATCGGGAACGGTGAGGTTCGCGTATCTATGCACCAAAAAGGAGCTGGCCCATTATCGATCACGGTCGTGCCTGATCACGAGGGACTCCTGCAGCATACGCGCATACTGGTAGATCGCTTCAATCGGCTTCACGCCTTCCTACAGGAAAAGAAAAACACCTTGATTCATGAAAGGCTGGAGACATTTGAGCGGATTTCTCGAGCTGCAGACAGCAGCTTGAACCGCTACGGAATCCGCTTGCAGTCGGACGGTCAGATGGAGCTGCGAGAAGAGGTGTTTCAGGAAGAGGTTGCCCAGTACCACGATCAATTTGTCCAGGACATGCGCGGTTTGGCCCAGCAATTTCGGGAAGAAGCCATACGGGTGCAAACTAAGCCCCTTGGAGCGTTTTCCCGTCCCTTTGAAGATGCGGCAAGCCGCCAGCCATATGCTTCGCTTTCGACCTCCAGCTTCCGCTATCTTCATGTGGTGAACACAGGCTTGTTTATCAATCTTCTCTTTTAAAACCAAAACAGGTACACCACTTCTGTGGATGTACCTGTTTTTTTGCTCGCTATCAGCTTCGATCCATGAGATCCTCGAGGTCGCTTTCCTCTACTCGAGCCACCACGGTGGTGGAATGTAGAGAAGTATCATCCTTTTTGCTGAACATCGATTGCAGCTTGTCCACAAACTGCGGCACAGAGTCCAGTATCCGGTCGTACAGATGCGTCGAATTTTCCAGTGGGATGGAGCGGATTCCCTGTTTCCCTACGACAAGAAACGCAACGGGCGTAATGGAAACGCCTCCCCCGCTACCACCGCCAAAGGGATAGCCGATTGCACCTGGGTGATCGCGATCGTACTGAAATTCACTCCCCCCCGCTGCGAAGCCGAACCCCACTTTGGAGATCGGCAGAATCACGCTGCCGTCCGGTGTCTCCACTGGATCCCCAATGATTGTATTGACATCGACCATTTGCTTGATATTTTCCATCGCCGTTCGCATTAAGCCTTGAATGGGGTGGTCTGCCAAGTTCCTTCCTCCTTTCGATCTTCCGCATTCTTTAACATGCCCTAAAAACCTTGGAGCATGTACGACATCATGCCCTTTACGCCTCAGAGGGTGCCGTCCGCCACTTTCGCGTGCGCCCCTTCCGCAGCTGGATGAACAATCGAAAGACAACCAAAAAGATGTGGCCCAGGATCACGTGGAGCTCGCACTGAAATTGGGTTCGTATAAACGCTTGGTTCCAGACGGGCTGCACACTCAAGCTGGGAATGATGCGCAAGGAAATGGCGTTGGAAATAGCGCCGACGATCATGCTTTTGACCGCCCAGATGATACCCGTAAGTGCACCTGTCTCTGATGCTTGCCCCGCCCCCATCACCGTATGCCATTCCAGGCGTGTGCAGTGGATTCGTCTTAAAAACTTTGCGAATAGCGGCTGCATGTCATGAACTCTTTCCAGCACTTCCCTGTAGTTGTGATACCATTTGTTCACCTGCTTGCGCGTCAGGTCCTGAACCTTGTCTTTGGTCTTCGTTTTATGCTGCACGGTTTCCACTTTTGCTACTACTTCCGGTCCTTCCTCTGTTGCCTTCATGAAAACCATGGGTATCTCGTATTTCCTGCGGATCAATCGATACCACGCAGACAGCTCTACAACGATATGATCATTCTCCCCCACGCGTCCGTAGTACAGGTGGATTTGGACAGGAGTAATCAAGAGCATAAGTAAAAGAAAAAGGACGATACCGATCAACCAGCTCACAAAAAATCCCACCCTTTCCCCCATAGTATGAGTGGAAAGGGTGGGTAATATGTCCAGCAATCGTCATTAATCCAGAATGTATACGTTCACACCCTGCTTCATTCCGTAGCTTTGTGCTTGCTGGAGTGTTGGCAAGTAGAGATCTACATGTCGCTGCTTTACGGCACCGCCAATGTCTGCGGCAACAGCATAGCCATAGCCCTCGATGTACAGGTGAGTGCCGAGCGGGATGACATTGGGATCCACTGCTACGACTCCCTTGCGCAGAGGGTACTCCAGATAAGATAACGTGGTTGGGTCACTTGCATATGTGTAGGCAGTAGTCTGAACCGTCAGCCGTTCCCGAAAGGACGTACCGTTTGCCAATTGGTTGGCACTTGCTGTCTTCGCTGCTTTTGGCGTGAGCAAATGCAGCGCTGCGTACGTCGCTGCTTCAGCCCTCGTTATCAGCGTCTGTGGCTTGAGTGTCCCGTCTCCATATGGACTTACCAGGTGGTTCTCCAATGCGTAGACGAGCGGCCGTTGGTACGCCTGCCGCACACTGTTTCCGTCCTGATAGGTAGCCAAGGCTTGTACGGTGATGGACCACTTCACCTGGTTTACCGCCCCACTTTGCCCCATAGAACGAACCAGGATGGAAACCATCTCTTCTCGCTGCACAGGCTGGTTCGGATTCAGGAAGACTTGTTTGCCCTTCTTTTGTCCATGAACGATTCCCAATTGGTATGCCGTATTTGCATAAGGTGCCAGCCAGCTGTTCGCTGGAACATCAGCGAAAGAAGATTCTGCCGATTTCAAGGGCTCAATTCCCTTTGCTTTTACGAACATCGTGATGAGCTCGCCTAGTGTGACAGGGTCATCTGGTCGGAAATCTTGCATCTGACCAACTGCTCCTGCTATGTAAAGTTTTTCAATATCTTTTTCTGCCCAATGACCTGCAATGTCTACATACGGTGGAGTAGAAGTTTCCGTTTCGTTCGTCTTTGCCTCTACAGCTGGCGCCCCCATGATCATCATGGCTGCCAGTGAGGCCAGGATCCATGCCTTCCTCATCATCGCCCTCCGATATTTTGATATGCACATCTTTCATATCATTTTAGCGGATCTCCCCGCAATAGCAACGCACAATTCTTGCCATTTAGCTGGAAAAAAGAAAAGGCCCTTGAACAAATGACCGTCTCGTCATTTACAAGAGCTCTTTTCCTGTTATTTATCTAGCAAAAATATGCTTTCCGATTTGCTTGATCTGCGGGCGTGACCAAATCCAGTCAGACGTTGCTGTATCCGGATTGAAGTAGTAGAGAGCCCCGTTTGTTGGATCCCATCCTCTTACGGCATCCCAGGCAGCACGATAAGCCGTTTTGTTCGGCGTCATCCAGAATTGTCCATCGTCTACAGCTGTAAAAGCGTATGGTTCGAAAATGACCCCGTTTATCGTGTTGGGGAAGTCGCTTGCGCGAAGTCGGTTCATCGCGACTGCCGCAACTGCTACTTGTCCTTCGTATGTTTCTCCACGAGCTTCTGCATAAACGAGCTGAGCCAGAAGCTGCATTTCTTTTTGGTTCACGCTGACTCTTTTCAGTGTTCTCCACGTATTGTTGCCTACTATGCCATCTGCAGGCAGCCCGTAATTACGTTGAAACTGTTTCACCGCATGGATTGTGTCAGACCCATAGACGCCATCCAGTTTTTCATCGTAATAGCCTAACATCTGCAAACGATATTGCAAATCCCACACGTCTCCGTTGACGCTTCCTTGTTTTAGTTGCGTTGCGGCAAACGCTTCGTTGGGCGTCACAATCGCTATGGCCAATATTGCCAGCAGCAGGGTAGTCAGCGTTTTTTTCATCCACCACATGAACATCCCCTCCTTCGCAAACATTCTACAAGCTGGCGAAAGAAGGTTCAATTCAAGCATTTTACCAGATGCGGCAAACCTTACCTCTAGCAGGAAGGGCTATTGACTCCGCTGTCAATGCTTGTATTGAGGCTGAATCTGCTTCAGGATTTCCTCCAGCTTCGCAGCATTATTCTTGTATTTGGCTTGCAGCTTGGAGTTTTGCTCGGCATTGGCTTGCTGCTCCAAATCTTGAAGGCATTGCTTGAGCGTTTCATAGGTTTCCTGAATTTGCGGCTTCTTCTTGCTTCCCCCCGCATCACTGACAAAATCGAGATAGAGGTTCCCCGATTCGTCCACTTGTCCTAAAAAGACATCCTGCAGCGTCTTGTTGCGCTTCTTCAGCTGTGTTTCCAGCCAAACCTGGTCCTTCCCTAACGCCGCTAAAGGAATGGGCATGATTTTCCCATCCATAATAACGGTTTGTGGAGGCTTTGCCGGCGCAACATTCAGCTTTAGCTGACTAGGGGTTACGGGTAGCTGCTCTGTCTTCAGTTGAACAGTAAGCTCACCGCTCGTTTCCATCAAGGCAAATTCCACATCCGCCACCCGAAACACATTTTTGACTCGCAGCTGTTCTAACAGATCTTCTGCCGTAAGCTTTTCTTTGGCGAGATTGTTCTCCAATATCTTGCCATCCTGTATCACAATCGTTGATTTGCCTTCCATCATATCCCGATACCATTTGCTTTTCAACGACAGCCACTCGCTAAGTGCCGGAAATACCGCGAAAATCGTGAGTGAAATCAAACTGTGAAAAATGGGACCATCCATTTCCGTGGCCATGAAAGCAGCGATGGACCCGATGGTAATCCCGACTATATATTCGATATAAGTCAGCTGCCGTATCTGCCTTTTGCCAATCAGCTTGGTTAAGAGAAACAAATAGACGAGTGCTCCAATCGATCGCAACGCTATATTCAGCCAGTCAGGCATGCTTTTTTCCTCCTAACGGTTATGCATGGTACGAAGATTTCCTGTACGTTAAAAAAGAAAGACACCCGCAGGTGCCTTTCCCCATCCAGCTATTCAATTAGCCGCGACCAGCCAATTGTTGTTCAGCGAAGGAGACAAGACGTTTAGTAATCTCTCCACCAACTGAGCCGTTTTGACGGGATGTGGTGTCAGGTCCAAGCTGAACTCCGAATTCGGAAGCGATTTCGTACTTCAGTTGGTCCAGAGCTTGGTTCGCTTGTGGAACCACCAGGTTGTTACTGGATCTGTTGTTGTTAGCCATCTGTGTATCACCTCCTCGTCGTTAGTAGCTTTAATATGTGTGAAGGAGCAGATGTTCATTCGTGTCAACCTTAATTTTTTTCAATTCCAATTTATTACTTATAACCCCAGCAGATATTCCGCTGTTTGCCTGGCCGCTTCCGGCCTGCGCACTTGCTCTATTTTCTCAATCTCTTTCTGCCCCTCCAGACGAATTCTCCACCGATTCAAGGTCTCTCGGATTTCCATCGGCGTATTTGCCACTGCAGCTGCTTGATTGTGTCTGAGAAAGGCACTATTTCGCCTCTCCTGACCGGGAAGCGGCTTGTACAAAAGCAGCGGCGTTTTTAAGGCCAGCGCTTCTGCACAAGTAATTCCGCCCGGCTTAGAGATATAGACGTCCGCTGCAGAGATCCATTGCCACATTTGAGACTCGTAGCCCCTGATCAAGAGATGATGCCGGAGATCTGGCGTTTTTTGCTGCCAGTCATCTAGCTGTCTCTTCAGCTTGGCATTTTTTCCGGTCACCACGATAATCTGGAGTGGCTCTTGTACACGTACCAGCTCCTGCAGCACTTCGGCTATCCCCCCGTATCCTCCCTCTCCACCGCTGACGAGAACGGTAAACATCTCGGGAGATAGACCCAGCATTGCCCTCCAGGTGGGCTTGTCCCTTTCCCCAGCCACACGAAAAGCAGGTCGCACTGGGATTCCGTGGACCTGAATTTTATCGGCATGCACCTGAAAGTCCCTCTTCAGCACTTCCGCAAGCTGTTCATGCGCTACAACATACGTGTCGATTTGCGGATGTACCCAAAAGTGATTCACATGAAAATCCGTAGGAATACTCACCAAGTGAAAAGGCGCATCCATTTCCCGCTTCGCCCTCGCCAGTGCCGACAAGCAGTATGCATGTGTTGCGATCACTACATCTGGCTGCTCTTTCTTCAGTAACTCGCGGGTCAATTTTCGCGAGAGCCACCAAGCAAGCGGCTTTTGCAAAGAAGTGCTCCATAGCTGCTCGCGTTCATAGATGCGCTGCCAAAGCGGAGGCGCCAAGCGGAGCATCCCCAGATAAAAAAAACGGGACAGCTCCCTCAGTGCGGGACTGGCCGTCTCTAATCCGCCTACAAGTCTTGCTGAATCTACACCCGTACTGGCGCATAGCTCCTCTACCAAAGCCTCTGCTGCCATTCTGTGCCCGCTTCCCGCCCACTCTTCTGTCACTACCAGAAATCGCTTGCCCATCAGTGTAAATCTCCTAGAGGGGAGGGATTTTGCGATCCGTACCTTTCCAGCAGGGACTCCTTCGACATGTACACGCGTTTTAACGGCATGTCTTGCTTCCAGCTTTGCACCCGCTTCTTGCCATCCGGATGAATGAAACGCAGCAGCAGACGTAAATACCAGCGTTTATAGCGGAAATACCCGTTCATCGGCACGTCCGAAATGGAAAACCCCAAGGGCAAAACACCTTTATGCAGCATCGTAGTACCGACGATCCCCTTGATTTTTTCCTTTTCATCCATGCTTTCCAGATAGCTCGCCAATTTCGGTAGAGAAAGCATGATGTGACGCCTCAGCAGCAACGCCAGCCTCAGGTCGTCCTTTACCCCTTTGCATAGGGTAGCAAAGTAGTAGTTATGGATATGGATTTTCACGATCCAATCACCGCGGTTGATTACCTGATGATCCGTCGTAACCAATGTCTCGCCTCGATAACGAAGCAGAACAACGCGGAAAATATTGGCTCCTTTTTCTATGTAGCGAAGCCGTGTACAGCGTTGATATACATCGTCCCACAACCCCCAGAGTATCAAGAGGCTCGAATTCATCTGCATCCGGATCCTTTCTGGACATGTTTTTAAGTAGTATGCCCCAGAATGCAGCCCCCTCATTACCAGCTACGCCCTTTTTATGCGTCCCCACACCATCACGAGGAGTGCCACAATGACGGGAAGCCACATATGGTTCAGCATGAGAGGATTCACCCATTTCCATACATAGGGGTCCTCTAAGCACATCTCTACTGCCGTGAATGCCAGAATCCCCCCTCCGACGATCACCAGCCAGTTAAAGCGATTCATCAATCGAGCAATAAACGCACTTCCCCACATCAACAGCGGAATGCTCATCAAGAGCCCCAGAATCACCAGCCACAAATCGCCGTGAGCTGCCCCCCCTACTGCCAGAACATTATCCAGGCTCATCACAAAATCGGCGAGAATGATGGTTCGGACGGCTTGCCCCACGTTCTGATTGCGCGACACCTCTGCCAGCTCTTCGCTTTCCCCTATCATCAGCTTGCATGCGATCCATAGTAACAAGAACCCGCCAATCGCTTTGACTAGCGGAATATCTAGCATCCAGGTTGTCAAGCTTGTCAGTAATACTCGCAGCAGAATGGCTCCGAGTGTTCCATACAGGACGGCTTTCTTTCTATCTTTGTTTGGCAGCCCTCGGCAGGCCATCCCGATCACAACTGCATTATCACTGCTGAGTACGAGATCGATCATAAAAATATGTACCAGTCCCAGCCAAAAATGCTCCTCCATCCCTGCCTCCCCTGGTCCACCAAAGTCTGTCCATTCTACTTTATGCGACTAGAATCGGACTCATGATTAAAGATTTTTCCGAAATAAGGAACTTTTTAGCGGATTTTGTAGATAAAAACTTCCATAAAAAAACATTTTATTGCGAATTTAGGAGAATTATACCTTGTCTTTCCGTGCCCTTATCCCTTACGATTTTAGTGGGGTGGATAAGAGATGGTGGAAACTGTGACGCTAAATTTATTCAACGTTTCTAGGAAAATTTTAGATATGGCACCAAGTATTACCACAGTGTGGATGCAAGAAATTGTTCGCAGTATGGAAATTCCTGTAACAATCCCCCGCGATTTTGCGGAAAAGCGTACAGTTCTCTTAGCTCGTTATCTGGTGGAAAATGTGGATCACGATATGCAAGCTTGGTCACTGGATATGGGAGAGTGGCTGCGTTCGCAGGAATTCCCCTTCTCCTCCATTTTGCGTACGTATCAGATCTATCGAAATGTATTTTGGCGTGTGCTACAGCCAGAACTGCACCAGTGGTCACTGTCTCCAAGCGATATGCTCTATTTGGAGACTCAGCTCGGGAAAGCCATGGATGAAAGTGTCTTTTGGGCCGTCTACCATTTTGAGCAAATGATGAATGAAGAGCTGGTTCAAAAAGAAGAAACCATATCCTATCTGCACAACGATAAATTGACGATGCTGGGGAAAATCGCAGCAAACATGGCACATGAACTGCGAAACCCGCTGTGTGCCATCGAAGGGTTCTTAAAGCTGATCGGTGAGTCAACCAAAGAGCAGGCCAAGCTGCAGTCTTACATTCAGGTGGTCATGCACGAATTTGAAAACTTGCACCGACAGTTAACCGGATTTTTGAGTTTCTCGAAAAAACCGATCTTGGATGAAATCTTCAAGACCGTTCAAGTAGAAAATCTTTTTGAAGAAGTGGAATTACTCATCACTCCCCGATTACTAGGAGAAAACATACGCTTTGAAAAACTAATCCACCCCTGTTCACTTGCATGTTATGAAGAAGGTCTGAAGCAAGTCATCGTCAATCTGTTAAACAACGCGATTGACGCTATACAACATCGACCAGACAAGTGCATTAGTGTCATCGCCACGTCATCGGATGGATGGCTGTATTTGAGCGTGGAGAATAACGGAGAAATGATCCCAGCCGAGATCGTCGAGAGCCTGTTTCAACCGTTTTTTACTACTAAACAAAACGGGACAGGCATAGGACTTTCTATATGCAAAAATATTATTGAAAAGCATAATGGAACCATCCACTGTGATTCCAACGAGAAACGGACACGCTTTGTTGTCTCTTTACCCATCACCACTGCCGAGCATACCGAACAGTCTGTGTCCGATGATGGCCAAGCATGAAAAAAGCCCCCTGAAATCAGGAGGCGATGCAAGAGATCCGTTACCTATTGTGTTGGTAAGCGATCTATATTTACTCTACACGAAAACATATGTTTCTACCACTGAAATGATTAGACACACTTCGACACTTTTCTGGATCTGCAGAGCTGTATGTACGTCTACGGCGATGCAGATCCTTTTTTGTGTTAGCTTCCTTTGCTGACTCGTTCGTGGCCCCTGTTCAGGATAGGAAATACAAAAAAACAGGGCGCTGTTCAGCGTCCCTGTTCTCTATTCATATGGAGCGGGTGATGGGAATCGAACCCACGCGACCAGCTTGGAAGGCTGGAGTTCTACCATTGAACTACACCCGCGTGTAATTGTAATGGTGCCGAGGACCGGACTTGAACCGGTACGGGAGAAACTCCCGACAGATTTTAAGTCTGTTGCGTCTGCCCATTCCGCCACCCCGGCAACTCAGAAAGATCTGGGCAAATCATGGTCGGGAAGACAGGATTCGAACCTGCGACCCCTTGGTCCCAAGCCAAGTACTCTACCAAGCTGAGCTACTTCCCGACTATTTAATATAACCAATCTTATCATAATCTTTCCTATTCGGAAAGATAGTGGCGTGCCCTGAGAGATTCGAACTCCCGACCTTTTGATTCGTAGTCAAACGCTCTATCCAGCTGAGCTAAGGGCACATATGGAGCGGACGAAGGGTCTCGAACCCTCGACCTTCGCCTTGGCAAGGCGACGCTCTACCAATTGAGCTACGTCCGCATGTCATTTTGGAGTTGTTGGGGTGATTTGGTGCGGTCGAGAGGACTTGAACCTCCACGGTGTTGCCACCACTAGAACCTGAATCTAGCGCGTCTGCCAATTCCGCCACGACCGCATAGTAAGATACTAATTTCCTCAAAAAGCACTCGAAAGGTGCTCCAACGGCACGCTTCACTTTTCGAGAAATAAAAACTGGTGAGCCATGAAGGACTCGAACCTTCGACCCTCTGATTAAAAGTCAGATGCTCTACCAACTGAGCTAATGGCTCTCAAAAATAAAACTGGTGGGGAGAGACGGATTCGAACCGCCGAACCCAGAGGGAGCAGATTTACAGTCTGCCGCGTTTAGCCACTTCGCTATCTCCCCACAAATGGTGCCGGCAATAGGACTTGAACCCACAACCCCCTGATTACAAGTCAGGTGCTCTACCAATTGAGCTATACCGGCGTACTCATATATTTTACCAAATCACTCATCTACAATCAATAACTTTTTCGTTTTCAGTGAAAAAGATTCATCCAGATGAATGTGTGCCATCTCTTTTTGAAAATGGCGGAGCTGACGGGACTCGAACCCGCGACCTCCGGTGTGACAGACCGGCGTGAACTCCAACTTCACCACAGCTCCATAGCTTGTTGTAAACTATGTGTACTTCTTGTCTCCTTATGCTACCAGGAGAAATTTGGTTGCGGGAGCAGGATTTGAACCTGCGACCTTCGGGTTATGAGCCCGACGAGCTACCGAGCTGCTCCATCCCGCGACGATATTATGGTGGAGGCTGACGGGATCGCTTCCTACTTGCGCCTCTACGTCGAATGTCCTACGCTGGCAAGCAAGATCAGATGTACCCGAGCATAACTCCTTTGGACTTACTTCATGGGTGAACCGGAATGGTGAGATCCCGAGCCGGAACTGAAACGAAGTAATGGTGGAGGCTGACGGGATCGAACCGCCGACCCTCTGCTTGTAAGGCAGATGCTCTCCCAGCTGAGCTAAGCCTCCACAATTAGGTGACCCGTAGGGGATTCGAACCCCTGTATGACAGCGTGAAAGGCTGCTGTGTTAAACCGCTTCACCAACGGGCCATATGGTGCTCCCGACAGGAATCGAACCTGCGACCTCTTCCTTACCATGGAAACGCTCTACCGACTGAGCTACAGGAGCGAAGTGGCTCCTCGGGACGGACTCGAACCGCCGACCGATCGGTTAACAGCCGATTGCTCTACCAACTGAGCTACCGAGGAACGTTTGAAGGATTCGTACCTTCAAAACTGGAACTGCATGTTTGCTAAGATGTGTGGATAAGTCCTCGACCGATTAGTATTCGTCAGCTCCACGTGTTACCACGCTTCCACACCGAACCTATCAACCTCATCGTCTATGAGGGGTCTTACCAGCTTGCGCTGTGGG
>NZ_CP176856.1:4140000-4585000 GCF_046622605.1 Brevibacillus centrosporus
TTTCGATTTCATTTGGCTGCGCAAAGTACCCACACAGACTGTTAGTGCTTCCAGGAACCGCTTGATATCCTCAGCCGTATTTTCCCTGCCCAGGCTGATTCTCAGGGAAGACAGCGCACAATCCCGTTCGATTCCCACAGAAGTCAATACTCGGCTCGGTTCATTGGCTTTGGAGGAACACGCCGACTTCGTGGAAACCAAAAAGCCACGCTCTTCCAAAGCGTGCAGCAGTACTTCAGCCTTTACCCCCGGCACCGATATGTTCATGATATGCGGTGCAGCGTGAGCCTCAGGTGTATTGATGATGCAGCCCTCGATCTTCGAAATGCCTTCGCGCAGCTGTACCAGCAAATCCTGCAGACGGCGACTTTCTGCCGGGCCCCATTCCTCCAGCAAACGAATCACTTTGGCCATGCCTGCGATCGCTGGCAGGTTTTCTGTACCAGATCGGACTCCGCTCTCTTGTCCGCCGCCCATCATCAGCGGGTGAATGATCAAGCCCTCGCGTTTGTACAAGATTCCTACCCCACGCGGTCCGTAAAACTTGTGTGCAGATACACTGAGAAGGTCAATACCCGCTTCTTTCAGCTTAAGCGGCACCTTTCCGATGGCTTGCACCGCATCTACATGGAACAGGACTTTGGGAAACTGTTTGAGCCACTGCCCGATTTCCACAACCGGTTGGATCGTCCCCAACTCGTTGTTCACATGCATGACTGAAACGAGAATGGTATCTGGCCGCATCGCTTTTTGAACATCCTCAAGGGATACTCGACCATCGCGATCTACCGGCAAATAGGTCGTTTCAAACCCTAAGCTCGCAAGCTGCTGGCATACATCGTAAACGGCTGGATGCTCTACCTGCGTCGTGATGATATGCTTCCCGCGATTCTGATATTGAAAGGCAACACCTTTGATCGCCGTATTATTGCTTTCGGTTCCACCAGAGGTAAAAATGATCTCCCCCGGCTTGCAGCCTAAAAATTTGGCTGCGACTTCGCGTGCTTGCTTCAGCACAGCTTCCGCTTCTACTCCTTTATGATGAAGAGAAGAGGGGTTTCCATAATAGTTCTCCATTGCCCGCCTCATCGACTCAACCACATCGGGATGAGGACGAGTCGTAGCACTGTTATCCAAGTAAATCACTTGTCCACACCTTCCTCGGAGCAAGCTGCTCCATGTCTACGCTACATCATAACACGACTGTTCCACGAACATACAGCGCAAAGCACGCTTTGCCCTTATTTTCCCCAACTTTGTCAGGCAAAATATCCAAATAAGACCAGCCCTGAACGATCGTTCACATACTATTCATACTTAAAGCGCTTACATCCAGTATTAGGCTCTTTACATCGCAGGTCCTTTTCGTTAGAATTGTCAGTAAATTTAAACAAAACAACCAAACAACGGGGAGAGAGCAACCATGACAACTCAAGCTATGCAAGAAAAAATCACGAGGATGGAAGCAGAATTGAAACGACTGCAGGCTGAACTCGCAAAGATGAACAAAACAAACCCTGCCATCAACCGATCTGAAGTCGCATACCTAAATGAGGTGTACAACGGGTGACATTTCACTTAATTTGTTTTCGATAGCGTGGAAGTGGCTTAAAAAAATGGCCGCTACCCACGCTATTTTTGTGTCTGCGAACCCTCGTTTGCCATCCTCCTCTACGACTATGGTAGGAAAATACAACAGAGAAAAGGGAGTCTCTGAGCTTATGCTGGAAGATACGACCATTTGAGGATTTATTTTCACAATGAAAGCACCCACCTCCGCTGTTTACAATTATGGGAGAAACATTCCAAAGGAGGCTTTCATGTTCTACACAACACGATGGAAACGCCTGACTATTCAAACGACACTACTAGCTTTGCTGCTCCCAACCACATCGGCATTTGCACAGTCCATTTCTGTATCGTCTGGTGATACGCTAGGCAATCTCGCTTACCGCTACCAGGTTCCTGTCGAGCAATTAAAAATCGCGAATCATCTAAGCTCCGACATGATCATGCTCGGACAAAAGCTATACATACCACCCCTCTCAGAGGTATATACGGTCAAGTCAGGCGATGTCATGTGGAAAATTGCTGCTGACCATCAAACGACGATCCCTGTTCTTATGGAAATCAATCAACGCACCTCCTACGATCTCTTGGTCGGCGAAAAAATCCTCGTACCGAAAACTTCTGCGAGTCCTTCGACCACTTACACTGTCAAAAAAGGCGACGTGCTCTGGAAAATTGCCAGTCAAAACAGCGTAACCATCCAATCCATTGTGGAAGCCAACAAACTGAGCTCCACAGAGCTGATGATTGGGCAGAAGCTGATCATTCCTCAAACGAACAGTACATCCGATGGACAAGCTTCTGATGCTGTTGAAACTCCAGCTGACGACTCCACAAAGCCTTGGGTGGAAAATAAGTCTTACAAAGTCGTCAAAGGAGATACTCCGTGGACGATTTCCATCGCACATGGCATCCCGATGACCGAGCTGCTTCAGGTAAACAAGCTCTCGGAAAACGCTGAACTGCAAATCGGGCAAACGCTCGTCGTCCCTGTTCACCATATTCCCAAAACCAGTGTCAAAAGCGTCAAATATGGAGAATACCTCGATTGGTTTGAAGCGAGCCAATATCTCTTCCCGATCAATGCCGTTGCAACTGTTACAGACTTCGAAACCGGGAAAAGCTTTCAGGTGAAACGAACAATCGGTGCTTCCCATTCGGATACAGAGCCGCTCACTTCAGCCGACACTGCGATCATCAAAGAAATCTGGGGCGGTGATTTTTCCTGGAGTGTACGACCTGTTATTGTAGAAGTGGACGGCAGACGGATTGCCGCCTCCATGACCTCCATGCCTCACAGCATCGAGTACATCACGGACAACAATTTTACCGGTCACTTTGATATCCACTTCTTAAACAGCTTGCGCCACAAGGATAACGCCATCGATCCTGATCACCAGGAGGCTATCAAAATCGCGGCAGGCGTGAAATAATCAAGCTAGAAAAACAAAAAAACGTTCCAGTCTCTTGCAGACGGAACGTTTTTTTATCTATTTGTAAGGAATCGAACCTTGATAAACGCCGGAGAAAACTTCTGTCGCTGGACCCGTCATAAACACGTGATTATCGGATTCCCGCCATTCGATGAAAAGGTCTCCGCCAGCCAGATGCACCGTCACCTTGCGATCGGTTCTTCCGCTCAGGATCGCAGCAACCGCCGCTGCGCAAGCCCCTGTTCCACAGGCGAGCGTCACACCAGACCCCCGCTCCCACACACGGAAATGGATTTCCTGTCGATCGAGAATTTGAATGAACTCTACATTTGTACGCTCAGGGAACCATTCATGAAATTCGATCTTGGGACCGTACTTCAGGACGTCTTCATCCAGCACTTCATCCATAAACAGAATTGCGTGTGGATTTCCCATAGATACTGCCGTCATCGTGAATGCCTCTCCATCCACCTCGATGGTTTCCTCCAGCGCTTTTTCCTCTGGAATCCCCGTCATCGGAATCGCTGCGCGTTCAAAGCGCGGCTCGCCCATGTCGATGGTCACTTGTTCTACTTTCCCTTCCTGATCAAGCGAGACCATGGGAGTCATAATTCCTCCCAATGTTTCGACAGTAAAGGTGTTCTCGGTCGTCAGCCCGTGATCAAACACGTACTTGCTGACACAGCGCAATCCGTTTCCACAGTTTTTCGCTTCGCTGCCATCGTTATTAAATACCCGCATCCGGAAATCTGCACGCTCTGACGGCATGATCAGGATCAAGCCATCTCCTCCGACTCCAAAATGACGGTCGCTTACTCGCCTTGCCAGCTCGGGAAAATCGACCCCAGTCAGGTCCTCCGTGAAACAGTTCACGTACACATAATCGTTTCCTAGTCCATGCAATTTGGTAAACTTCATGGTTCTCTCCTCTTTTTCTCACAAATTTCTGTCTCTAGTATAAGCCCTATCTTATCACATCCCCCCCACTTGTGGGGAAGTGGTATACTACCATTAGTTTATCGCGCAAAGAAGGAGAGAGTGTCGTATGGATTTTTCCGCTTTTCGCTATGCCCTCGGGACAACCAATAGCGCCAAAAAGTCTGCCGTTCAAATGGCCACAGGTACCGAGCCTGCCTGCTTATCGGTCCCATCAGGGGTCTCCGATCAGCCTATGTCCGAGGAGGAAACAGTCGAAGGCGCCATCAATCGAGCCAAAGCTGTGTACAAACAGATCCCGGGAAGTGACATCGGGCTAGGGCTGGAAGGCGGGCTCACCTATGACTCACAGCACAAGCAGTGGTATCTGATATCGGTCTGCGCTGCATGGAACGGAGCCGAGCTGTACATAGGGAAAGGCTTGTCTTTTCCGATACCCAATCAGGCTGCCGAGCGCATTCAACAAGAAAATGTGGAGCTTAGCACCATCATCGACGAATGGAGCGGCATGACAAACAGCAATCATCAAGGAGGCGCGTACGGCCTGCTGACCGAGAATCGGATACGCAGGGCAGACGTATTTCGCGATGCTGTATTGGCAGCCATCACTCCGTTTTTATCTCCTTACTACAAATAGAAAAAACCTCCCCAGCCATGTGCTGGAGAGGTTTTTTGGTTTGGCACTTACCGGGCTGTGTAGAACGGATAAATCACCAGAGCGCCCAAAATCGCGATGGCCCCTACAATCATCCCCCAAGCCCCAAGCGATCGTGAATTGCGTCGATACGCCAGGTAGCCAAGCACCATCCCAATGGGTGCAAACAGATACGGCATTAAGAACAAGGACAAAATCGACAATCCGAGCCCTGTCATTCCGATCCCGCTAGCCCCATTTTCCCGACTATCCTCGTCATTCGCATCACGGACTGTACGACGAACCGGAATTGGTTCGGCAATCTCAGCAGCTGCCTCGACGTCATCATCTCGGATCGCGGAAGCCCGATATTTCTCTTCCTGCGTACGATCAATACCGTCTAGACGCTCTGAAAAATCGTCCTCGTCTCCATCACGTTCGCCTGTGTAGCGTTCCGTGTGGGTAAAAGGGTCATACTGGATTCTTCGCTTCACAGACCTCTCATCGTCTTCGTCAAACGCAGCATTGGTCCATGTATCGGCGGCGAATTCCGTGTCGTGCATGTCAACTGTCTCGGAAAAGCCGGTATCTTCCTTCCGCTTCGCATTCATACGTTCTTTTCGGTCCGACATGTCATGCTCAGCCCCTTTTCACAAAGGATTTGTTAGTGAAGGAAGGTAGCCTTATTCTCTGCCTTCGGTGTACAATTTAAACTGGAGGCGAGAGGATGAAACCTGAGAATGTCCTAACCATTGGTATTGATATTGACGGCACAGTGACGTCACCCAGCAGTATTGTCCCCCTGATGAATGAAAGCTTTGGTAAAGATTTGCGATATGAGGATTGCTTTGAATACAATCTGGCCAACGTTTACAAAATCACCGACGCGGAATTTGACAAATGGCTGGATGAAAACGGAGAGCGTTTGTACACAGAAGCGCCTGTCCACGGGAATGCGGACCAGATTTTGCGCGGCTGGCACTCCCACCATCAACTGATCTACATCAGCGCCAGGGAGGCACGACATCGCGCGGTCACGCTCGACTGGTTTTCCCGTTATGATATTCCGTTTCATGAAGTCGATTTGGTCGGGTCCCATGACAAATTGGCGGCCGCTAAAAGATGGGGAGTAGATCTCTTCCTGGAAGATCGGCTGGAAAATGCGCTGCAGCTATCGGAAGCTTTGCAAATCCCAGTCTTTTTGTTCGATACGCCGTACAACCAAAGCGAGCTGCCTCCCCTGATTCATCGTGTAAAGACGTGGGATGAAGTGCAGAAAAAAGTACAGGTGCTAAACCTTGCGCGGACAAGCGTATAAGAAAAGATACATGAGAAAACTTGGCTCCGCAAAGCTTTGTGGCGGAGCCATAGTTGCACTTATACAAAAAGACGTATCACCCAGCCTGCTAGGGATACGTCTTTTTGATCACACTCCGCAGATTTTACTTGCCTGATTTTTTCGGTTTGAACGTCAGACAACAGGTCTCGGAAGATGTGCTTGCACGATCTTGGTGTTGATCGTTCTCCGAGGCAAACTCGGTTTTGTAGTCGGCACTCGCATGAGCATCGATCTCCACCATGATCTCTTCAGCACTGCACAGATTTCCGTCTGCCCAGTATTCGCAATTCGCTACACTGCATTTGACTGCTGGCATGTGTATTCACCCCCTAGGGGCTATCCTTCACATCAAACAGGGGGCTTATACTAATGCCGAAAAGAAAACCAGCCGCGACTTTTGGCAGGATAGAAAGGACGATCCCATGATTCAAAAGCGGATCATCGTCATCACCGGAGCCACAAGCGGTCTGGGCCATGCCCTCACTCGCCAGCATCTGGAGAGAGACGATACAGTTATCGCCACTGGCCGCAGCGAAGAAAAACTGCAGGCACTCAGGCAGGAACTCCACCATTATGAACATCTTCACACGCGGCAGTTCAATGTCACGGATAACGAGGCGGCGGGCCAATTGGCAGCATGGGTACAGGTACGTTTCGGCCGCTGTGATCTTTTGTATAACAACGCAGGCGTGGCGACCTTTGCAGCTCTGTCCGACATGAAGCTGGAAGAGCTGAATGAAACCTTGGAAACAAATATCAATGGGGTCATCTACACCACCCGTGCCTTTTTGCCCATGATGATGCAGCAGCATGGCGGACATATCGTGAATATTGCTTCGCTCGCCGGACATGTGGCTACTTCCAAAGCTGCTGTTTACGCTGCGAGCAAGGCTGCTGTCATCCGCTTTAGCGAAGGTTTGCGCCATGAGCTTTCCATGCATGGAATTCACGTCACCTGTGCCATGCCAGGTCCGATCGATACACCCTTTTTGGATCGTGCAGATCGTACCGGGTCTTACCGCAGCAAGGTGAACAGCTATTTGTTGACACCAGAGCAGACCGCTTCGCTCATCCTCCAAGCGGTAGATCGGAAAAGGCCAGAAGTCGCGATGCCAATGCGCCTTCATTACCTGTCACGACTTTATGCCCTCCTGCCGTACCGTGTGAAGCTCCTCGTCGCTCCCCTCCTCAATCGCAAGTGAAGGAGTATCCAGATTACGGAGCATGACAAAGGCAATGCTTCCACAGATGATACAAGCAATGGCTCCTGCTCCAAACAATCCACTGACTCCCATCAAAGGGATGAGCAATCCCGAAACGGCCGCTCCTGCCGGCATGCCCATACCTGTGATGGTGCGTACACTGGTCATGACGCGGCCCAAAAGCTCATTGGGGACCTGTCTTTGCAAATACGTCCGATACAAAATGTTGTAGGGAGCGTAGCTAAAGCCTGCCAATGCCATAGACAGCATAGCGATCTCCAAGCGGGAAAAGAGAGCTAACGGCATCGTCGTGACTCCCCACGCGACGATGATTCCCGCCAAAGTCACCCCCAGTGGGAGTCTCCACGTAACGGTAGAAAAAAACAACGAACCCACTAGTGCACCGATCGCCAGAGAAGACCAGAGCATTCCGAGCGCAACGGATCCCCCACCCAAATCGTTGTTGGCATATAGCGGCAATGCTATTTCAATTGGCCCATACGCCATGTTAAACAAAAAGGTAAAGACAACCAAAGCAATCATCTGCTTTTTGCCCAATAAAAACTGGTAGCCCATGCGCATGTCCAGCAAAAGCGTTCGTATATCATATTTCGTTTGGACTGCGGCTTTCGCAGAGGCCACTGGCTTAGGCAGCCGCGAAAAACAGAAGGCACAGACGAAAAAGCTGGCAGCATCAATGATCAGCACGTAAGCTTCCCCGATCCAACCAATCAGCACACCCGCCAGCGCAGGTCCAAACATGTAAACGATCTGCCATTGGCTCTCCATCACTCCATTGGCCTTCACCAAATGCTTGGGATCGCCTACCAGGCTGGGGAGCATCGTCTGTGCTCCTGCGGTGCTAAGTGGTGAAAGAATACCCGCAGTGACGATGAGGACATAAATCCAGCCCAAAGGAACCTGATCGATTTGCAGCAAGACCACCAAAGAAATAAAGATAATTCCCCGTACCACGTTATCAAGCATGATCAATTTTCTGCGATCGTATCGATCCAGCAAAGCCCCTGCCACCAGTCCTGAAAAAACGGCCGGAAGCATGTAAGCAAGGATGACTCCCCCCATCGCAGCTGAGGAGCCCGTCTTTTTCATGACAAACCACGTCAAGCCCATCCATCCAAACTGATCGCCTAATCCCGAGAGAAACATCCCCAGCCAGTACCAGCGAAACGAATACTGTCGCCACAGCTCTTTCATATACATCTTCCTTTTCTTACCTGAGGTTGTCTTTATTGTATGCATTTAATCATACTTTTTCAACGATTATATTTATTAAATAAAAAAAGCTCTATTCTGATCAAAAAAAATCCCTCTGCCTTTTTATCTGGCAAAGGGATTTACTCTTCCTGCTTACATGTCAGCTACTTGCCTTTCCAAGCGGCTGCGGGTCCACAGCCAAAGCAAGCCCGCTATGACGCCAAACACAGCCAACCACCCGGATACAACGGCACTGCCTACCTTCTCTGCCCCATACCCGAGCACCAGACAGCTGGCGGAAAAGCTCCCCATCGTGGCCATTTCCCTTATGGAAAACACACGCGCCAAATAGTCCGGATCAGCCAATCTCTGCAGCTTCGTGACAGAGAGTATAGAAGCACTATAGGAAGCGAGGGAACAAACGAGAATCGCTGCCGCCAGACCAAAGATCGGTGTGATGTGAAAGACTGCATAGATCGAGAGGCCCATCGCAACTAAAGTCCAGCCTTGCACAGCCGATACGCCTTTATCGCCCAAACGGTCCGATATTCTCGTCACAACGATCCCGGCAAAGACACCCCCTAGCCCCAAAGGAATGTCCAGCAGCCCAAAAACGTACAGGCCTTCCCCCCGCTCCTGCAAAATATAGTACATGAGCATGATGTAGTAAGCCCCCAACACACGTTCCGCCATTTGATACAGGAGGACCTGCCCGATATCCTTTTTCCTGGCAATGTAACGAAACCCCTCCTGCAGACGTGCAACAAAGCTCAAGGCTAAGCTGGAGTTGGTTTCGATCACGATCTTCGGAAGTCTGAGCAAGATGAGCAGGGAAAACATATAGCAGGCTGCATCCAGCAAGAAGTTGTATCGATAGGAAAACAGATACACCAGTATGGCCGCGACACCCTGACAAACAATAATCAAGAACGATGTCGTGCCTTGCAGCAAGGAGTTTGCCGTCAGCCGATCTTTTTCTGCCACTGCGCTCACAATCGCCACCTGCATGGCCGGCTGGAAAAAGGCACTGCAAATATTCACGGCTATCAACAACAGAAAAGCCATCCACAAATAGGCAGGGGAAGAAATAAAGAAAAAGAGACTGACAAGAATGCCGCGCAAAAGGTTTACCGTGATCATCACGCGCTGCTTGTCCCAGCTCTCCACGAGTGCTCCGGAAAAAAAACTGGTCAAAACGTAAGGAACCATTCGAAAAACGGTCCCAGCGGCAAAAGAAAGACCCGATCCACTTAAATCGTGTAGAAGCCCGACTACCGCGATGAAGGTAAACTCATTTCCGATGATATGAATGATATGTGCCGCGTATAAACGGCGAAATACCGGATGTTTTAGCAATGCCATGATCTGGTCCCTTTCACCGATTTTCTCGTATTGTAACACTTGTCGAAAAAGAATGGCAGAATGATCTTGAAATTCATCTCGTTCTACTGATACAATACGTTCAAATAAAGTTGAACGTTGTAAAATAAGAAAACGTTCATTTTGAACGAAATGAGGATGATATCGTTGAAACGTTACCAGGTCATCGAAACGATCGAGCAGCTAAAGGCCATCAGCGATTCTTTACGCTTGGAGATTGTTACCTATCTGACAAAGGAAGCGTACACCGGGAAGCAATTGGCGACTATGCTGAATCTTTCTGCCTCCAAGGTTCATTACCATCTGAAGGAGCTGGAAAACCATCACTTCATTCAAGTGGTTCGTACCGAAGAAAAGAACGGGATCGTGCAGAAATTTTACCGGGCAGTCGCCTTCGATTTCAAAGTGAGCGACGACTTATTGCCATCGCTGCAGGAGGACACGATGCTCACGCAGGAGTCCATGCTTCATCACCTGCGCTCTAGCATCACACGTTTGTACAACGCACCGGAAGAGTCTTTCATGCAATTTGCCGATGAGGAAAAACGCCCCCCTTCAATCGCCAGTACCTCTGAATTCAAGGCTCCACGCCACCAAATTCAGGCATGGCTTTTGAAGTACAAAGCACTCCTAAATGAGCTCGTTGAAATCGAGGATCAATTTCAGAAGCAAGTAGCAGCTGGCGAAGCAGACGATGTCGAAGAGAATTTTTATATGGTAACGGTCGGCTTTATGACCAACGAACGTTATTTTGTAGCCGAAGATGAATCATTGCCCGACAATTACGAACATCTTCCCAGTGAATTTGAGCATTTGACAGACAAAATCGTAGTGAAGAAAAAGAAAGCGAGCGAAGCCCCAGATGATCGTCGCGAATAAGGGAAGTCTTTGGAGCAATCGCCCCTTTGTTCTTTTATGGTGCGGAACGATTCTTTCTGCCCTCGCTGACAGTGCCTTTTTCCTGGTGCTTTCCTGGTTTATCGTTGATGTTACAGGATCGGAGACTATGCTCGGGACGACCTTGATCAGCATGTCCATTCCGCGCTTGCTGTTCATGCTGATTGGCGGTGTAGTGGCTGACCGCTGGAGTCGCAAATGGATTATGTTCTCTTCCATTCTCGCTCGTGGATTCATTCTCTCTGCCTTTGGCATAAGCTTATTGTGGGGAAATGAGGGGTGGCTCCCCTTTTCCGCCTATGCAGTCGCGATTTTCTTTGGGACCGTTGATGCCTTTTTTTGGCCGGCACGCAGTTCGGTTCTCCCTTTTTTGGTCAATCGCGATCAGCTCGCACCCGCCAACAGCATGATGGAAATTTCCCAGCAGATCAGTATGGTACTTGGCCCATTGGTCTCTGCCTTGCTCATCCGCAGCTCCCATTACCCGCTTATGTTTTTTATCCTTGCCCTCGCCTTCTTTGCAGGAGCCGTGTTTATATTCGCGCTGCGATTGCAACAAGCTGCTTCAGACAAGGGGCTACAAACGACAGCGTCTTCTCGCTCCTATTTCAAGGATCTATTCAGTGGGATTCGGTTTACCTTTTCCGTTCCCATATTAAGCATCATTTTCTGCACGTCCCTTTTTACCAACATGACTTTTTCCGGGCCGATCAACATGGGCCTTCCTCTTCTCGTAAAAAGCCTGGGATGGGACGGAAGCGCGTACAGCTCCCTCAGTATTACACTTGGAATCGGGACGATTGCGGGCGGAATTATCACCGGCCTCTTAAACGGGTTTCGCGGAAGGTTTCTCCTGCTTCCCTTCTTTCTCGCTATCATGGGCCTTGCTGTCAGCTCCCTTTATTTCATGCAGCATCTCAGCCTAGGCTTCGCGGCCATGGCGACGATCGGACTTATGCTCAGCATCACGAATATTCCGTTTATCACGTACATTCAGACCATTGTCCCGTCTGCCATGCTCGGTCGAGTCATGTCTCTGCTCTCTTTGATGTCACTTGGGCTTGGGCCTGTCAGCTATGCGATCTGCTCCTTCGTGCTGGAGCACAGACTCGCCACACCTGCTGTCATCATGCTGATCGGTGGGATCGGGCTTGCGTTTATTAGCATGAGTCTGTGGGTGTTTCGTACCGTACGCCAAATGGAGCAGCATCCTGCATGGGCTCGTACCGAAAAGGTGCCTGAATCACATTCGTTATCCTCCTGATGCCTTCGCAAAGAAAACGCACACGGCGAGCAGAACAGCATGCTTCGCGTGTGCGTTTTCTTATTTTGCCGGACGGTAGCTGGCGGAACGAACCGCATATTTGCCAACAGCCTGCTGGTTTAACGCGTAGCCAATGCCTGGCTGTTCAGGAACTGCCAGCTGGCCTGGTGCAACAAGCTCAACCCCCGGCTCGATGATATCCAGATCCCAGTAGCGGCTCGACGCTGCCGTATCCCCGGGGATCGTGAAGTTCGGCAGCGAAGTGATCGCAACGTTGTGGGCACGCCCGACTCCCGACTCCACCATCCCGCCGCACCACACCGGGATGCCATGGGATTCGCACAGATCGTGAATGCGCTTGGACTCGGTCAAGCCGCCTACACGTCCAATCTTGATGTTGATAATGCCGCAGCTGCCAAGCTCAATCGCCTTGCGCGCATCCTCTGCGTTATGAATACTTTCATCCAGGCAAATCGGTGTCTTCAATTGCGCCTGCAGCTTGGCGTGATCGATGATATCGTCGTGGGCCAGTGGCTGCTCGATCATGATCAGCCCGTACTGGTCTAGCTCTTTCATAATATCGAGATGCTTCACCGTGTAGGCAGAGTTCGCATCTGCCATCAGGGGAACACTGTCGCCAAAGCGCTCACGAATTCCTTGGATAACTTGGACATCAAAGCCCGGCTTGATCTTTACTTTGATTTTCTTGTAGCCGTCTGCGAGCGCCCGTTCAACTCTTTGCAAGACTTCGCCTACCGTCGGCTCTATCCCAATACTGATACCCACATCGATCAGCGATCTGGTTCCGCCCAGAGCTTTCGCCAGCGAAATGCCTTTCTGCTTGCTGTACAAATCCCAGATTGCTCCCTCCAGGGCCGACTTCGCCATGTTGTTTCGTCGAATGGGAGCAAAGAGTCGATCTACATCTTCGGGTGTCTCGATCGGCTGGGAGAACAACTTGGGAATCAGAAACTTCTCCATCATGTACCATACCGTTTCCGTCGTTTCTTCATTATAGAAAGGAGTTGGCATCGCTACGCTTTCCCCATAGCCAACCGCCCCTTCTCCATGAACGGAAATAAGCAGAAAATCCTTGATGGTGGTGCTTCCAAAGCTGGTTTCAAAGCGAAAGCGAAGCGGCATTTGCAGCTGCTGTACCTCAATGCGTTCCAATTTCATTCTCGATCATCCTTTCTCGTCCAATTGACGAACAAACGGGTAAATTTGTCGGCTGGTTTTTTCATACAAATCAAGGCGCTGTTCTACATTCTCCCTGTCTGCCGCCAAGACAGCACCTACGATGGTATTCAGCAGTGAAAACAAGGCTGCCATTCCTAGCAAAACCGTTGGCGCAGGGGCCGGTACCTTCAGAAGCTGATCGGCAATCGGGCCGATCGGAGAAAGCTCATTATCCGTGAACCCGAGGACATATGCCCCTTTTTCCTTTGCCGCCTGCGCAAACTGGATCGTCTCACTGACGTAGCGCGGAAAGGAAAAGGCGATAATCAAGCACGACGAGTCCAGCTGTGTCAGCAAGTAGTTCGCGTCATCGACAGGGCCTTTGTACAAATGGACATTTCCTTTCACGATATTCAGGGCAAAGGAAAGCCAGTGCGCGGGGGCATGAGAGCTTCGAAAGCCGACGACGACAATCTGCTTGGCAGCCAGAATCGCCGAGACAGCCTTATCCAGCTTTTCCTTGCTCAGTTCACTCAGCGTCTGCTGAATCGAGTTCACATCCTGTTCCATGTGAAAGGAAATCAGATCCTCTTTGGCTTGAAGCTCTTCTGCTGCATTTCGCCAGTGACTGATGGTCTGCTCTTGCGGATGCGGTGCGATCAGGGTATGACGCAGTTCATTTTGCAGCTCGCTGTAGCCAGAGTACTCTAGGGCGTAACACAGGCGGATAATCGTCGTTTCACTTGTTCCGCTCAGCGTGCCTACGACTTTGGCTGGATTCAGGGCTACCTCCTTGGGCTTTTCCAGAATAAACTTCGCTGCCAGCTTCTGCTGGTTTGTCAGTTGGGGGTAGTACTTGCGAATGCGTTCTTGGACATCTTCCATGCGGATCTTAGCCTTTCTTTTCTTTTTTTGAAGTTTAAACTTTAGAATGTTGTTATTTTTGCAGTTTATCCTTACAGAAAAGTATAGACTGCTTTTTCCAAATATTCAATGCCATCCTCACAAAAAAAGAACCTCTCTTTCAGGGGAAAAGAGAGGTTCTGATGTCCACAAGTGGATTACGAGGTTTTCCATTTTGCCAGTTCAGATGGGAATTTATCATTCAGGACCTTGATGTAGGTACCTTTCATTCCCAATGAACGGGATTCCAGCACGCCGGCACTCGCCAGCTTGCGAAGGGCATTGACGATTACGGAGCGTGTCAGGCCAGCCTGATCAGCCAACTGGCTTGCAACGAGCAATCCTTCTTTGGCGTCCAGCTGCTCCATAATCTTTTCGATGGCGATTTGCTCGCTGTAGGACAGGGACGAAAGGGCGATTTTCGCGAAAGTTTTGTCACGCACCTCGTTTTCGATTTGTTCTGTCCGTTGGCGAACAATTTTCATCCCGATTACAGTCGCACCAATCTCACCTAAGATGAGATCCTCAGTCTCGAATTGACCATAGGCGCGCAGCAGGACCAGAGTTCCCAAGCGACTTCCACCCGCATTGATCGGAACCACCGTCGTCATCATTTGCGGGAACAGAGAGCTCATTTCCGCAGGAACCATGCTATACGGGCTGCTGATTGGCTCATTTGCGAGCGTCTGCGTTACTTCCAGCAGCTTTTGGTGAACGCCATCCTGTACGTAGCTGGAAGAACGTCCTTCCTCGTTGAGCGCGATATCCTGATTCAATCCGCTACCGAGAATGGTTCCATCTGCCGTAATAATGTATACATTCGCAGCAATGACATCAGACAAGAGTCTTGCGAGATCCTGGTAACCGACTCCGCTGCCTCCCATTGTTTTTTGCAGCATTACATTAATCTTTCTAGTTTTTTCTAGTAAATTCATCAATTATTTCCTCCTTGGATTCTTCATGGTCACAGTATTGTCAGAAAAATCCAGGCCTATACATGCAAATCAAAAAATTAGAAAGACATCGCTAGGGCGTCTTCAAATACAACTAACTTGGGTGGGAAAATAGGTCAATATCCGGACACCGAAACGTCTATCCGCTAATATCCTGTAGGGAACTCAAGAATGCTCGTGACTAGGAGGGGTACCGATGGGATTGTTTAATGGCGGGGGCATTGCTCTGATTCTCGTTTTGTTTATCCTGTTGACCATTGTCGGTGTAGACGAATAACTATCAAAAGAAAACTGCCTGTGCTCGGACACAGGCAGCTTTTTGCTGTTCATTCTAACGGAGTTGTTTGCGAATCAAATCTTCAATGGAATGGGCAATGTCTCCCGTCGAGCGCTGCAGATCCTCTCGATGCAGGCGGAATCGTACATAACGTTCGTCCAGGTTAAAGGCCTCTTCAAAGGCACCCAAAAAGCCTCGAGCGCGTTTGTCCAGCTCCATGAGCACTTCCACACTGTTCTCATTTAGGTAAAAGATGATTTCCAGCTCTTCTACGCGGCTGCGATAAGGACCGGTCGGACGGAATTCAAATTCCTGAACGAACGGGTATGCTTTTCCCAAGTGCCTGTTGTACTCGCAATCCACCTTGAACAATTGAAAGCCGATCTGCGAAACGGCATCCAGGACTTTGGCCATCAAAGGATGCGGACGCACCTCGATAAAGTCGGAGTCGCCTGGGTCAATCGCATTTTTAATATCCAGTCCGGTACGCAAATACACGGGCTGACGCCCCATGGTCAACGGTGTCTCATACGGGAGACGGAAAGCGAAAGGCAGCACCTTGTGTTCCTTCGGCTGCAGAACGACCCTCTCCGTCAGACGATGCTTGATGAGCGTGCACTCCTCTTTCACCTTACTGTCGTTGTTCTCCCGCTCGTAATGGGTGATGACGTACATGTAAATCTCATCGATCTCCTGGGCCACATCTCCCCCGGTTAGATGCACTTCCCCTGACAGCACTTCCCCGGGAATGAGGGAATCCTGCTCCAAGCGGGTGTCCACTTGTGCGGAACCAATCCCCACGCTGGCCAATAATTTTTTGAACATCGACATGTACCACTCTCTCCTTTACGCTTCGACCGGTAGAATTTTGCCCGTTAGGAAAACCGGTGCTTATGTAGAGATATACGAATCCACAAAAAGAAAGTTTCGGGCAACTTTCTTCCATACATCATCCGGTTTTACCTCGGCCGTCACGAACAAGTGCAGCGTACGGCTGATGACTACCGTCTTGACCCTGACCTCCACCATCGTGCGATCAGGCAGCACATATTCGCGCCTCCGCAGCATTTCATGCAAAACCTGATGGACCTCAGCGACCTGCTCGACTTTCTTTCCTTTCAGAGAGGCCAGATCCTTTTCCATCCACTCGACCACCTGCACCTCTATGGTTGGATGGGGCTTGGGATCCATGACTGTGACCCGTACCTCTTCGATCCCGACCGCTTGCTTTCTGCGCGAGACGTTTTGACTTTTTTTCAGCTCCTGATTTTCTTCGTACAGCTTTTTGTTTTGGAACTCCAGGCTTTTCTTCACCAGCATCATTTCTTCCATCTCTTTTCCGTATAAAAAAAGAACGGTGGATCCGCCTAAAAGGATACCGATCACCCAGATAGCTACATAGCGCTGCCAATGTGCTCGCTTCATGAGCGTACCTGGATGAGCCATTGCACACAGATCGTTCCAATGTGCGCACCGAGAAAAGCGACGACGATCATTACTAGCTGCTTGAAAACAGGTGTCAAGTTGCCCATCAATATTTTTTCGATTTGCAAAAACGAATCAAAAGTTCCCCCTAACGCCCCCACCAAGCCCCATATCTTTAATTGATCAGCCAATTGTGCCATAGACAAAAGAGGAGGCTTGTCGGTCAAAAAAGCACCAATTCCACCGGATAGCGATCCTCCGACCACGATTCCATACGCCACAAAAAACGTCAGAATGACCTGAGCCATACTGCATTCATCCCCCAGACTGCTTGTGCTTATCCTTATCCCTACGCAGCTTGTCAGACTTTTATGAACGCTCATCCAACCTATCGTGACGGCACCCAAGTAAGAAAACCTCTATCGAGGCCTGTTCGAGGAGGAGCGACCGCGTTTTTAGCGGAAAGTTTCCATGCGCTCCGGAATTCATAAGCAATACGCTTATAAATACCTATACGTTAAAAAACGGCATGCTCAGGAAACATGCCGCTCTCTGACCTAATTTTTTCGTCTGCCTTGCCTGCGCAGTCTTTTTTCGATACGAGGTGAATTCATCACCATCAGATCCATGAACAGGTTGACCATGTTCGGATTGCGCAGCAGCTGGTTAAATACGTCTGGATTTTCTTTGAACCATTGCTCATTTGCCTTGACCCAAGACTTAAATCCGGTATTGGATTTGTAGTACTGATTTAATCGTCGTATCGGTCGATAGGCCCTCATCTTAATCTATCCCTTCATCAAAGAATATGGAGAGAAGAAAGATGATAATGACAATCCAGATCACTACTTCAAAGCCATCCTGGTCAAAAAAGCCCATCCTGTCGTCCCCCCTTCAATCTGTCACGCTCTTCTCCCGCCCACGGGGCTATTCATTATAGGTATATGTCGCGTGATAGGAAATGGATTGGACGCTTACCCTCCTGCCTCTCATTTTCCGCTTTCGCCCAATTGTGTGCATAGAGAGGCTCCTGTTCCACTCATACTAATCAGGAAATGAACAGAGAGGAGACGATTATGGAAGC
This sequence comes from Brevibacillus centrosporus, assembly GCF_046622605.1. Classification (NCBI taxonomy): domain Bacteria; kingdom Bacillati; phylum Bacillota; class Bacilli; order Caryophanales; family Paenibacillaceae; genus Brevibacillus; species Brevibacillus centrosporus. The sequence continues at coordinate 4,157,691 of NZ_CP176856.1, forward strand.
CTCAACAGGTTCACTGTGGCGAAACAAGCCTTATTTGTTACTCCTGCTCATTGTTTTTTTCATGCACCTCGCATCTTACTTAGTCATCCCTGTCTTTCCAATTTTTCTGGAGAAAGCCCGTACCCTCTCGCTTTCCCAGGTGGGATTGATACTCGGTGCTGGCAGCATCACGTATCAAATCGGGAGCTTGCTCGGCGGCCCGTTGTCTGACCGCTTTGGCAGGCGCAGCATCATCATGATTGGTGCCCTTTTGCAGGGAAGTGCCATGCTCGGCTACCATTACTCTCTGACCTACTGGCTCTTTTTCCTGTTTTCCGCTGTCAACGGGCTGGGGCTTGGTCTGCTAGCCCCTACGATCAAGGCCATGATTGCCGATGAAGTGGACGTTCATAACCGTACAGCCGCTTTCTCCTGGCGTGGGATTCTCGCGCACTCTGGCATTATCGTAGCTGGCGTCTTCATTGCTTGGATGACTTCAAGAGGACAACAGCCCTTTTTGATCGCCGCGCTCGTTTTTGTCCTGCTCGCAGCGCTTACCCGCTTCAGCCTGCCCGATGACCGCTGTGTCGGACCTGACTGCCAGCGCACGCCTCTCTCGGAGTACAAAAATCTTTTGACGCACCGCAGCTTCTTGTTCTTTTCCCTGATTACCCTAGTGATTTGGGCACTCTACGCGCAGTTTGCCCTGATCCTCCCGCTGCGGGGAGAGCACGTCCTGCACTCGGCAACGATGATCGGGCTGATCTGGACGATCAACTCGATAAGTGTCGTGCTGCTCCAAGGGTTCATCTCCCGTTTAGTCCTGCAGCGAATCAATCCCTATCTGTCCCTGGCGATGGGAACGACGCTGCTGGGTACGGGACTGACCGTGATGGGCTGGGCTGAGCATTTTATTACCTTGAGCGGATCAGCCATTCTATTCATTCTGGGGGAAATGCTGTTCATGCCCGTGCAGGACAGTCTCGTGACCCATTTTGCCAAAGAAGATCGGCTCGGTGCCTATTTTGGTTTTTCCAACTTTGTCTCTGGCATTGGAACGGCGATTGGCACGAGCCTCGGTGGGATGATGGTGGACAAGCTGGGTGGGGTCGGCAGTCTTTATCCGTGGATCGCGTATGGGGTGATCACCCTCTTCGTGACGGCAGTTCTGGGTTTGTTTGCCATATACGCCATGGCCAGATACAAGAAAACCGACTCGCAAACCTTAGCACCTCGAACGAGGAAAAAGGAGGGAGCCACATGACGTGGACAGATAGAGAAGACGTGGTCGTAAAACCAGCTGCCGAGGAGAGGCCAACAAAAATGCCTTTGTCTTCGCTGCTGATTCAATTGGAAGACATCGCTAGCGCTCGGCCTTATGCCAAAACAGCAAAAACCAGCAAAGGATCGTGGTTCTGATGAACAATTCAAAACCGAAATCAGCAAGAATAGACCAAAATCCCGAACGAAACAGGCAACCAGACTCCATCAAAAACAACGCCCCCGGCTTCGGGGACAAGAAGCTGGAAGGACCAAATCGCCCTTCCACGTAAAGATTTATTCTCGAGTGTTCGTCCTGCGAACGCTCTTTTTTTATTCCTGTCAAATGGAAGCTCATTTTCGACAATATTCGGATATTTTCTTGAAGGTTACGTCGAGATAGCCTATTATGATAGGAAAGAATACCCATAAACGGAAAGGACGTAGAGCCTTGCCACTCAAATCGACGACCAAATCTCATCTTTATCCCCTCTTTCTTCTGATGCTGCCCATCATTTTTACGGTGGTCGTTGTCATCGGGTACTCACAGGCGAAGCAGCTCTATTTTCAATCTGGTGTGCGTGCGATGGACAGGCAGCTGAACACCGTGACGCAAATCCTCTCTCTTTTTAACGCACAAGTGAAAGACAACATCCTTAGCTATACAGAAGCCGAAAATCAAATCAGAGACATGATGGTAGGTCCCAAGCGGGCAGATCAAACACGTGACCAATCCCAGGTCAAGCTGACTCTCGCACAGGGAGATGAGCTTTTCGCTTTCAACTCCCAAGGGAGCCTGACGATTCACGGCTCACTTGAGGGTCAAAATATGTACAACCTGCCCAATCCAGGTGACCGCTTTTTGGTCAAGCAGACCTTGAACGAAGGAAAAATGGTCAGTACGTATCGTTGGAATTTGTCTGACGAATCCTCCAGCATCGAAAAAATCGCAGTTGTCCGATACTTCCCCCAATGGGACTGGTACATTTGCCTCGTCTCGCCAGAAGATGAATTTTACGAACAATTTAGCAAGGTGAAACTGTTTCTCATCATCCTCGTAGTGATCAGCTACCTGATCGCAGCGATCTTGTTGACTCTCACCACAAGAAAAGAAAAAGCACTCCTCACGTCTACCTTGCGCGGAGAACAGCTGGCAGAGGTCAATCAAAGCATTCTCAAATCACTTGCAGTCGCCTTGGAAGAGCGAGATGCCTATACGTCTGGTCATTCCCAGCGAGTGGCTTATTATACCCGAATAATCGGTCAGAAAATGGGTCTGGATAAAGAAACACTCGACCTGATGTACACGGGAGGACTTCTCCACGACATCGGCAAAATCGGAATCGAAGACAGTATCCTGCTCAAGCCAGGAAAGCTCACAGAGGAAGAATTCCACAGCATCAAGTCTCATCCCGTACGCGGGGAAGCACTCCTGCGAAAGCTTTATGCCGAAGTAGACAAAAAGGATGCAGACAGTATTCGTTCCATTCTTGCGATCACCCGTCATCATCATGAACGCTTTGATGGGAAGGGCTACCCGGATCAGCTGCAGGAGGATAACATCCCGATCATTGCCCGAGTAACAGCCGTCGCCGACTCATTTGATGCCATGACATCCTCCAGAGCCTATCGAAGGGGATTGTCCTTTTCCAAAGCATGCGATGAGATCATCCGTAATTCCGGAACGCAGTTTTGCCCGAAGGTTGTTGAAGCTTTTTTTCAAAGCATTACAGAGGAAACCTTTCACCATGCCCAACAAATCTCGCGAGCCAATGAGATTTTGGACCCTCTCGTACAAGAGAAACGAATTCATCTCGCCTAGAATAGGCAGATAAAAATTATAAAAAGCAAAGCCGTGCAGCTCCATTTGTGGGGCGAACACGGCTTTGCTTCGTTTCATCGGGTTATGCAATGGGAACGAGCTTGTACGGCAAGGAAAACGACTCGAGCTTTGCCAAAAACTTGTCGTAAGCCTCCTGATCCGGCGCGATCAGCTGCAAGTAGCGAGTAAAATAGAAGACGATGCGGTCCTCTAGCCCCTCTTGCAAGCGATAGTGCGCAAGCGTTGCAATATCTCTCTGGTTGTAAAAGTAGTCGTAGCGCTCTTCGGTCAGCGGAGCGCGAAAGGTGCGGCTGACAACCACTCCGTTGCTCTGGTTTTCCCTCGTATTTTCTTTGGTTGCCCCGAGCAGCCGGAGAAGTTCCCCTGCCCGTCGCCCGCCTAATTTCTCGGCGAGCATACTGTCGTTGTACTCGACCTCCAGATCACTTAAGCGATGCGCAACCGATTCGAGCATGCTCATCAAAACTTTGCGCACGGCCAGATTCTCAGTCGCAAATTGGTTGTCGAATACGTTGAACTCGAAGGACGTAGCCTGATTGACTCGCTTCGTATAGAAAGTGACTGCGTTCATCGTGTTTCCTCCACTCGATCGTTATCGCGGCAGAATCGACTCCCATGTTTGTCGATCCAGCTTACGGATAATCGAGAACAGGAGACGCTTCGCCGCTTCGTAATCCGCTGTATCGATGATTGAAGCATGGCTGTGAATATAGCGGGACGGAATGCCGATTACGGCTGAGGGTACACCTTTGCCGTGGTTTTGCACGACACCTGCGTCCGTGCCCCCTTTGGCGACGTAGATCTGATATGGAATCTTTTCCTCTTCACAGGTCGCGATCAACAGCTCTCGCAGCCCCACCGGCATGACGTACATCGGATCGTAAATACGCATCAAGAGACCGTTCCCCAATTTGCCGCCTTCCTCTCGCACGCCAGGGATGTCTCCAGCCGGGCTTGCATCCAGTGCCAGGAACAGATCCGGTTGAATCAATTCCGCAGCTGTTTTGGCACCGCGTGTACCCGCCAGCTCTTCCTGAACAGTCGCTCCTACATAAACCACATTTGGATGACCAGGACGCTCATGCAGCTCTTTTGCCAGCTCTACTGCCAGACTGCAGCCATAGCGGTTGTCCCATGCCTTTGCCATGATGCGACGCGGGTTTGCCATCACCTGGAATGGACAGATCGGCAAAATCGGCTGGCCAGGACGAATGCCCAAACGCTCCGCTTCTTCTCGTGTATCTACACCGATATCGACGTACATGTTGCGGACATCCATCGGGCGATTGCGCTGATCATCGCTCAGCACATGCGGCGGAATCGAGCTGATGACGCCTTGAATCACACCTTGGCCCGTAATAATTTGCACGCGCTGTGCCAACAGAACCTGTCCCCACCATCCGCCTAAGGTTTGGAAGGAAATAAAGCCTTTCTCGGAAATGCGTGTAACCATGAAGCCCACTTCATCCATGTGTCCTGCAACCATGATCCGCGGTCCGTTTTCATCCCCGCGCATAACGCCGAACATGCTGCCCAGATTGTCATAGACCAATTCATTTGTATACTGACTTATGTATTCCTTCATGATATCGCGTACCGGTCCTTCAAACCCGGGTGCGCCAGGTGCTTCCGTCAGACGTTTCCACAACTCGAGCGAAAACTCATTCTCCATTCCAGTCGTGCCTCCTCTTTTGTACAGCAAAAGTTTTTCTACGTACTCTATTATCTGCGAGGGCGAACAGGGATGCAACTGATCGATGGGCAGGAATAGACATTCCATTTCCCGAATGCTTGTAAGATACATATCGTTAAGGAGGGAAAAGCATGTCGATCACACTTCGCAAATTAACAGAGCCACAGGACTTACAGCAGCTCGAGGCCTTGGAGGGTGCTGTATGGAATACGACCGAGGTCATTCCTTACCACATGACCATTACGATCGCCAAGTTTGGCGGCCTTTTTATCGGAGCGTTTGATGAAGACAAAATGGTCGGGTTTCTGTACACATTTCCAGGAAATTCTCACGGAGAGCCTCATCTCTGCTCGCACATGCTCGGATTTTTACCGGAATACCGCAAGCAAGGTCTCGGCGTGCAAATGAAATGGCTGCAGCGAGACGAAGCGATAGCAATGGGTCACACCAAGATCACATGGACGTACGATCCACTAGAAACGGTCAACGGGGTTTTGAATATCGCCAAGCTCGGCGGCATCGTTCGGACGTATTTCCCAAACTGCTATGGCGATCTCGACGATGAGTTCAGTCGTGGGATTCCTACAGATCGCTTCTTGATCGAATGGTTTCTCGATAGCAACCGGGTAGAGAATCATCGTACCCAAAATGGAGAAAAGCCGAGTCTCGTGGAGGGAGCTCCCGAAGTGCTCCGCTTTGAAATCGTCGACGGACTCCCAAAACCTATCGAGCAGCGTTTCGATCTGCAAGAGCCGATCCTTCTGCTGCCGGTGCCTGCCCACTTTCAAGAGGTCAAACACCGCGACATGGACGCGGCTCGCAGCTGGAGAAAGCTCACGAGTGAGCTCTTCCAGTCGTACATGGGGCAAGGCTACACGGTGACGTACATCTTGCGCGATCCGGATCAGGATATCGTTCGCTATGTGCTCGACAGAAGACCACTCCCGGCGATTCTGGATTCCGCCGCCCGCGCTTAAAAGCGATTCCTCCCACCTTGTGGTACAATGGGTGTTGATCTACCCTATTGGAAAGAGGACGAGAACGAAATATGCATAGATCTGAATACGATTTTGATGTCATTATCATCGGCGGCGGTCCTTCCGGTTTGATGGCTGCAGTTGCTGCCTCCAGCCAAGGCGCGCGTGTCTGTCTAGTAGAAAAAGGCGGAAAGCTGGGGCGCAAACTGATTATCTCCGGCGGTGGCCGCTGCAATGTCACCAATGCAAAGGAACAGGACGAGCTGATCAAGCAAATGCCTGGAAACGGACGCTTTATGTACAGCGCATTTGCCCAGTTTAGCAACCGGGATATCGTTCAGTTTTTTGAAGAGCTGGGCGTTGCTTTAAAAGAAGAAGACCGCGGCCGCATGTTTCCGGTAACAGATAAAGCCGTTACTGTCGCGCAAGCTTTGATCGACAAGATAAAAGCACAGGGAGTCACCATCCGGCTGAACAGCCCTGTTCATCACGTTCTGTATGCCGATGGCCGTACAGAAGGAATTCTGCTGCAATCGGGGGAAAAGCTGCTGGCTCCTTGTGTCATCATCGCCGTTGGAGGCTGTTCGGTGCCGCAAACCGGTTCTACGGGAGATGGTTATGCCTGGGCCAAAGACGCTGGGCATACCATTACCGACCTTTACCCGACCGAAGTACCGCTCGTTGCGAATGATTCGTTCATTCGCGATAAATCGTTGCAGGGCCTGTCCTTGCGGGATGTAGAAATGACGTTGTACGCGCCAAACGGCAAGAAAGTGAACACGCAGGAAGGCGACATGATTTTTACCCATCAAGGTCTGTCTGGGCCTGCTTCCCTGCGCATGGGGCATTATGTCTCCATCACACAGCGTAAGCACGGGTCCGTTCCCCTGTCTTTGACACTGGATCTGATGCCGACCAAGAGCGTCGAGGAAATTGAGACGGAAAGCTGGGGCCTTTTGGAGGAACAGCCCAAAAAAGCTGTAAAAAATGTTCTGAAAGGCTACCTGCCGGAACGGATTATTCCGATCTTGCTATCACTCTCCTCCATTACGGAAGAGACAACGCTCAGCCATATGCGCAAACAGGAGTGGGCAGCATTCGCGAAATTGATCAAAGCCTTCCCTTTGACCATCACAGGCACGCTCTCCCTGCAGGAGGCCTTCATCACAGGAGGAGGCGTCAGTGTAAAAGAAATCGATCCGAGAACCATGCAGTCCAAATGTGTGGAGGGCCTATACTTCTCCGGCGAAGTCATGGATGTCCACGCTCATACTGGCGGTTACAATATTACGATCGCCTTTTCCTCCGGCTATGTAGCAGGCACACATAGTGCTCAAGCCGCACTGGAAAATTATTCTGCAAATCAGGTTTAAGGTCAGCGCGTTCGGGGAATCTATTGAATGGGTAACTCTTTTTGGAAAAGAGTGATCAGCATCTTACTCCCCCCTAGTTGTAAGATGCTGGTTATCACACCTTTACTCCCTTTATCTTCCCTATTATGAAGCGGCGCCTCGGTGAGCGCCGTTTCTTTTTTTGTACCCAGACTTGCTCTTTTTCATATTCAGCCACAAGAAAAACCACTCACAGGAATGAGCGGTATGTTCGGTTTGTTCGACTTCCCTCTGCAATCTGCTAATCGTTTAATCCCTTCCCATCGAGAATTTGCTGCATGTACTTTTCCACTCTTGCCTCTCTCGTTTTGGCTTGCTTGGGTTGTGAAAAATGAAGCAGGTAAGCTCTTTGACGTCCGGGTGTCAATTCTTCAAAAGCCGCTTTCAAGGCAGGCATTTCTTCAAATTTGTTCTGAAGCTCTTCCGGAACGGTATAGTCTTCGTTCTTTTTCAAGCTCACTTCCAAACCTGCTTTTTCAACTTCGATCGCTTCCATGATATACGCTTTTACGATAGCTTCCTGTTCCACGATTTGATGAATATCCGTGAAACGAATCTGGCGCGCAGCTTGTACATTCTCTGTTTGCTGGATGAGAATCCCCTGAGGGTCCTTGAGCAAGGCACCCTTGTGAAACAGCAGCGCACAGTATTCTTTAAATCCATGTATTAAAACGATATTTTTGCCCTCAAGCGTGTAACAAGGATGCATCCACTTAAACTCTTCGGTCAGCTCACAATCCAGCACGATATTTCGCAGCTTCTCAAATTCTTCCCGCCACTTTTTAGACTTGCTTAAAAACTCATCAACCTTCGGATTCAATCTGCTGCTTGTCATCAAGGAACACTCCTCTTCTGTTTTCGAGTTCCCAGCCAAATGATTTCCTTTATTATGGAATGAATGTTTGTATATGGCAAACATTCATAGCTGCATAAAAGATAGCCTGTAAGAAAACCTCTATCGAGGCCGTCTCAAGGAGGGGCGACCGCGTTTTAGCGGTAGGCATTCATGCGCTCCGGAATTCATAACCATAGCGCTTATAAATTCCTATACGTTAAAAAACACCCGCTGCCTTTGCATCGGGTGTCTCTCTCTTTTACGAGGAAGCTACAGCTTGATATAAATAGGCAAAGCCCGCCATCAGAAACGCGAAGCCAAGCAGGTAAAACGTATTGGCCCGCTGCTTGACCCGTTTTTCATTCCCCTTGAAATGGGCTTCCATGCGGGACTGCCATCGTTTCGTTCTAGGCTGGATCATCACAATCACGCCAATCAGAAGAAGAAACAGAGGAAAACTCAAGGATGGATCACCCTTTCTTCTTGCGTCGCAAGAGCCAGCGCGTCTCTGCTTCCTCTGGTGCCCCTTCGACTACGAGGCGCGCTTCTTCTGCCAATTGATAGGCTTCCGCAAACGCCAGCTGTCTAAACGACTGCTCTGCCTTCGTCAGCAAATCGTTTACCTGGCGATTTTGTCTGCGATAGCGGTTCGTATATTGGATGGCCCCTTCCGCCAGCTGGCAGGTGGAGATGACCCGCTCTGCCATTCGCTCCGTCTCGGCCACCAATTCGTTGGCGTCCGTGATCAGGATAGCGACTTCCTCCAGATCGTAGCGGTATTCCTCCATGATTCCCTTAATTTGAGCCAGCGTCTGAACCACTTCTTCAAACAAGTATTTCAAATGATCAGGGATGCCCGGCAGATAGCTTCTTTTGATCTGCTGACGAACGCGGACCAGTGTTCCCGAAATCCGTTCCAGCTCGTCCAGTGCATCGTCTTCGGTCTCAATGAGCAGATGGGCAGGTTCGGCTTCCTGTTTGGACTCTTCCCACTCCGGCTGGCGCTTTGGAATCACTAATTCGTATTCTTCTTCGTCCACGTCATCGGTTTCTACTCGCTGCTGGGTAGGAGGGGCAGATTGACGAGGAGCATTCGGAAACGGGATGGCTTTCGCGTTCAGCAGGACTTCCCGCTCTGCCTTGCTCAGCTCTGTTACTGGCTCTATCTCTTCGTCCTCTACCATGTCTTTTTCGTAATCGTAAGCTGCCACGCCAGCAGGCTCGGCACGTTTATACTGATAGACCGGCTCCTCTTCTACTTGCTCTTGATAGGATGCCTGGTCCTGTGCAAGCTCTTGCATTTGATCAGCTTCGACTTGGGAAAACGCATACTTGCTACCCGCAGCTTGATCTTGGTGAGCAAAAACCTCTTCCACTGTTACCCGCTCCACTGTTGCTGGTTCAACATGTACCGGTTTCGTCTCGCTCACCTGGGAAGCCTGCTTGGCCAAAGCAGCTGCAGACGCAGCCTCTCGCTGTGCCAACACCAGTTCTTCCAAGCTCTGATACGTAGCATCCATTAAAACTTCAAATGCCTTTTGATGCGTCTGAACCATTTCCAGACTACCTTCCTCCAGCGCGCTTTTCGCTGCAGTCAGGAGCTGCTTCGCCTGCATCAGTGAATTGTCCAGCCCGTTTTGTTCTAGCTGAAATCCGCCGCGCACAGCCTGATCGATTCCCTCTTCCAGCTGCTTAAACTCTTCCGGCAGCTCTTTTTTGACGCGATTCACCAGAGCCGGGATCTGCTCCATCGCTTTCGTTACGCTCTCGAGCAGCTGCTGTGCTTTTAGCGTCGTTTCGTACGCTTGAATATCATCACCAGCAGCCCGTGACGTTTTTACCAGACTGCGCATCGTTTCGATTTCATCCAGCTTCCCTTTCAACTCATGGAACGAGAGCCCGTATTCCAGACGCAAGTCAGACAGTTTTCTTTCAACCTGCTCCACCTGCTTGCCGATTTCCGGGATGACGACCTTCGTTTCCTGCTTGGTTACCGCGACCTGCGTCGTATCCGTCTTCAGGTCTGCCAGTTCCTGCTCAATCTGGGTGATCGCCTCTCTCGCTTCGCCCAGCATGCCGAGCGCCAGAGTAAAGCGGAAGCGGTCACACGCTTCCTCGGCATCGAGGATCATCATTTCCACATCAGGGATGCGGATGCGCAGCAGGTTTTCCTTTTTATCCGCGATGTGATGGTAGCGCACCTCCGTCATACCACTAGAGCGGCGCATTGGCTTGTCCACTTCGATCACATTGATTTTTTCGACCAGCTCTTCCTTCCAGTCTTCCACTTCATCTACTTGAGCGAAAATCGCGCGCCGGCGAATCATTGCGTAAATCAGCGCGATAGACAGACCAGCAAAAACGACTCCGATCAGGTAGATCCACCAGGGAATACCGCCGAGTCCAGAGTCTGCCTTCTCTTTTGCTTCCTCGCCCGCTTGACTTGCATCAGCTGTCCCCGCTGCTGCTTGGTTCGTCTGCAGTCGATCCAGCTCTGTGTTGACCTCGTCGATGAGGGTTTGAATCCCGGTTAAATACTGCTTCTGGTTACGAAAAGGCTCGAAGTAGGAGTTGATTTTGTCGTGAAGCATCTCCATGTTCGCGCCTTTTGTTTGCAAGGCTGGTCCCGCGTAAACGCCAAGCTGCTCCGTATCCATGTCCAAGACGAGCATCAAGGCATCCTCTGCCAAATTGTAGTTGTCAAAGAGCTTTTGCGCGTAAACATCGGGAGACTCCGCTTCCGGAGACGTGCTTTCTACTACGACGACCTTGTAGCTTCCCGGGCTTTCCTTTAGCTCTTCTGCAAATTTCGTTCGGTCTTCCTTTTTCAAATAGTTATCCGCGTCTTGGACGACTTCATCCGTTTTGTCAGGAAACGGCGTCGCAAAAGCCGGATTCGCATATAGCAACATGCCTGCCAGACAGAGCATGAATAATGATCGTTTCACTTGTTATACAACCCCTTAGCGTCTTTATTCATGGGAGAGGGTACTGCTTATGTGGGAAGCAAGCATGCTCGAAGATAGCGCATGATGGAGGCTTGCAGCCATAAGGCGAACTCCTCGGAGTACGGTTCCAGATCATAAACCTGGCGAACCATTTGAGCCTGCAAAAATGGGTACGTCATTTGACTGATCACGGCCAAGACGACGCGGTCCGATGATATGGGTAGAAAATCACCAGTTGCCATGCCCTGCTCGATGACTCGAGACAAGCCATGCTTCCAGCGGCTGATGTACAGAGTGAGTACTTCTCTTGCCAGCATCGACTCGACACTCAGCTCACGTTGAATCAAACGGGTGATTGGCGCATGTTCGCATTGAAAGCTTACATAGAGAGCTACGACCTTTTCCAGCCGCTCAAAGAGAGGGATTTCTTTACACTCGGTCTCCTGCTCTTCTATACGGCGAAACAACGTATCAAAATAAGAGGCGATCAAGGTTTCCAGCACGCCTTGCTTTCCTTGAAAATGGTAGGAAATCAGCGCGGAGTTTACCTGTGCCTCCTCGGCAATATGGCGAACGGAAGTACCTTTGTAGCCATGTATGTCGAACAGCTTGGCCGCTGCAGACAGGATGCGCATTTTCGTCTGATCCATTGCCTTGTTCCCTCCTGCTATTGGTTCATCACCAAGGCCAGTCAGGCATCTCATCTATTTTACAGAGGTTTCGACGTAAAAAGATAGTCTCGTTTGTTAGTTCGACAAACTTTTCCAGTATTCCTCCTGCATGTAGACAAGCTATGATAAAAAAAACCTCATAAAGTCGGTCTTGTCAGCAAAGGAGGTCCCATGCGCAAAAAATGGCTGTCACTCACCCTATGCCTTACATTCTTTGCTTTTCCGTCAGGGGGTACGCTCGTTCACAACCTGCCTGCCTCTGCAGCTCCGACTATGAGTGATTACGAACATACGCTGTCAGTCGTTACGTACAACATTCGCGGCTGCCGTACGGACGATGGAACCGCAGACCCCGCACTCATCATTTCTGCCTTAGAGCCCCTCCATGCCGATCTTATTGCTTTGCAGGAGGTAGACGTACGTTTGCCGCGCTCCGGCTTTGTTAATCAGCTCGCCACCATTGCCGCGGGCATGAACATGAACTACGCTTACGGCCCCTCGATCGATTTCGTCATCGGTCAGTATGGAAATGCCCTGCTCAGCAAATATCCGATCCAGCAAGCCAACATGATTGCCCTGCCTTCCCAATGGGAGCCGCGCAGCCTTCTGGATGTGACGGTCAACTGGGACGGAGAACCGCTGCACGTCCTGGTCACTCACTTAGGCGTCAAAAAGTCAGAACATAGCGAACAAACGGAATCCTTACTCACCTATTTGAATGAACAATCGTACAAAACCAGCCTGCTGCTTGGGGATTTCAACATGCTTCCTGGCGACCCATCGCTCGATTCCTTGCGAGCCTTTTATAAAGATCCGCTTTACGAGGAAAATCTCGGACTGCGCACGCTCAAGCATCCTGTCGTCCCAAGAGAAATTGACCGGATCCTGCATTCACCGGATTTAACCTACATGGATGCCGCAGCTCCTGCCGTCGGCCCTTCCGATCATTATCCGCTGCAGATGCATCTGACTCGCTCTTCCCTGCTCACGCAAGAAGCGGCCTCCTCCTACTAGAGGGAGACCGCTTCTTGGACGTATCGTATTACCTGGAGGATTGACTCTCGGTCGGAGTCGGCAGTGGCTTGACTCGTCCGTAATTTTGCAGGTAGGTTTCCACCTGGGAATGTTCATTGACTCGTTGTCCGTTCACGTCGTATTGAGAACGAATGGACATCGTGATCGTTGTGGGGAGCATGCTGGTTCGATTGTAGTAGACAGTATAGTCCGCATTGACATCCATCTGGTCAACAATTTCCCTTACGTTTGGCGCAGGGTTTGACTCCGACTGGATTCGCGGACCCTTTTGCCCCGTCGCACTCTTCTTCCACGATCCATCCGATAAAGCCATAGCCAGCTTCAGCCTGGGCTTGTGTGCAGCAGCAGACTGAATGTGGGAGCCGGCAGTCTCCGTGCCTTGCGTCTGTTCATTCATCTGGGTGACCAGCCAGTTTTTCAGCTTGGCAGAGTCCAGCGTGACCCGTATCGCTTCGACATCATCGTTTGGATCTTCGTCGGGCAGCTGGCGTATGTTCTTTTGCATATCAGCCATCTGCGAAAAGCAGGAGGCAGGGTCCCAGTTGTCCATTTCCTGCTGATACGCCGCTTGTGTATGGGCGACATTTTTCCACGCAGCATCGCTTCCTTGCTTGGCGTACAGCTTGTCCCCTTGATGCAGCAGGCTCAGACTGTCCACTCTCTTTTCATCCGGCATCGACAGCTTCACATTCATGTACACGGCGTCTTTATCTTTTCGGCCTGAAAAATTGACCACGTTGGCATTCGCGCTGTTTTCCGTCAGCAGCTTGGTACGACCGTAAAACGCGTAGGAATCCTGTGCGGAGAAATGATCGCGCACCTGATCAAAAGCCGAACTCGGGTTTTGCTTTACGCCCATTTGATTGCAGCCGGTCATGGACGTACATAAAAGGGTCAAGAGACAAATCGTCCAACCTTTGCGCATTACTGCCCCTCCTTCACGCTACTCTGGCAAGCCTCCACCATAGCGTTTCCAGGGCAGAAAAAGGTTATTCTTAGACCGAATAATAAAGAATGCCGTCCTGCTCCCGCACATCGACCTGATGCAGGATCATCAGCAGATCGATATGACCCAAGGTTTCCGACAGCGTCAGCGGCAATTCCTTTTCATACAAGGTAGGAAAGAGCATCGCCGTCAGCTCGTACGCTGTCTTTTCTCCGTCTTTCAGCATCTTCCGGAGTGTATCTGTCCGCTCCCAGTTTTTCCGCAGTCTTGCGAGAATCAGCTCACGGTGATCCCGGACTGGCTCACCATGCCCGGACAGCACCATTTCAATATCCATGTCAGCGCACATCTCCAGTGCAGTCCGGTACTGAACCAATGTCAATGGGCGTACACGGCTGCGGTCACGCGGGGGCTCGATAAAAGCGTTCGAGGAGATCTTTTGGATGATGTGATCGCCCCCAATCATGATGCGGTCGGACGCTCGGTACAAGGACAGGTGGCTCTGGCTATGACCAGGTGTGTAGAGGACCTGCCACTGCGACAGATTGGGTACCATCTGCTCGTGCTTCAACAGCACATCAATCTGGCTCGTTTGGGAAAATGTCTCCATGAGCTTGTGGAACCGCTCGATGATAAACAGCTTTTCCTGGGGAACCCCACTCTGTTTGTACAGATCCGTAAAAAAGCGATCGTGAAATTCGATGAACTCTTTATCCAGCTCTATGTACGGTGCTGCTAGCGGATGTGCCAATGTCTGCGCTTTGGATACCTGTCTGACCCGCTCCAGCAGTCCACAATGGTCCACGTGATGATGTGTGAGCACGACCTGTTCGATCTGCTCCACGCTGATCCCAATCGAATCCAATCCCGTTTGTAAAGCCTGCCATGCCTCCTCCGTAAGCGGGCCAACATCCACTAAAGTCAGCTTTTCCCCTTTTACGAGGTAGACGTTGACCGGCCCTACTTTAAATGGGGTTGGCAGCTCCAGCCGAAATACATCTGGCGCCACTTCTTGCGCTTGCACGTACTGCTCTCGTGAAGTCATCTTGATCCCTCCGGAAACCTCTTCGTTTTTTGCCCGTCTCTTCTGAAAAAAGAAAAGAGCCATCGCTTGGCTCTATGCTAACACAACTTGGTTTCTACCCGAATTTTTTGCTTCGTATAACGCAATATCTGCCTGATGGAAGAGCGACTCGACACTCAAATCCAGCCCTAAGTCTTTATTCCATTTCGCAAGACCACACGAAATGGTGACTCGCGGTGACGTCTCCTGCTCCACACAATGTCTAATTCTCTCTGCGACACCATGTGCGGTAGACTTGTCCACGCGCGGCAAGTAAACGGCCAGCTCTTCGCCTCCCCAGCGCGCGGCAATATCGCTGTCCCGAATGCTGTGGCGAATGAGATTGGAAACCTGAATCAATACTTCGTCCCCTACCTGATGCCCAAACGTATCATTCACCGTTTTAAAATAATCAATATCGATCAGGATCAAAGAGCCATAGGGATCTTTCTCCAGCGATGTCCGAACTCTTTCGTTCAAATGCCTGCGGGTATACAGACCCGTTAAATTGTCTGTGATGACCATTCGTTCCATTTCGTTATGCAGAACAGCGTTTGTCATGGCGAGGCTGGCGTGTTGGCCGAAAATTTCAAGCAGCTTGTAATCATCAAAACTAAAAAAATGATAGCGTGAATCCGAAACAAGCAACACGCCGCTGATTTCGCCTTCGACGATCAACGGAACCCCCATCAATGAGCCACAAGGCAAGAGGGAAAAGGGGAGTGGCCCTGCTCCTGGCTGGGCGAGCAGAAGCGCCTGTTTGTTCTGCAAAATTTCCTGAAACGGTTTTTCATTTGCCAGCACGGTCTTGCCTGTGTACTCCGGCTGCGAGCAGGACAGAACGTCGAAGCGCTCCTCACCGGGTACTTTGCTCAGGATGGCGCAAAATTCCGCATCAAAGGTAGCGCCCATCATCGTGGTGACAAAATCCAAAATTTCTTTCAAATCAAGGCTGCGATTCAGCTGTCTCGCCATCTCATTGATCAGCCGAAGCTCGCGGATCAAATTGCGGGATTGCTGGTACAGCTGCGCGTTTTCAAAAGCAGTTCCTGCCGTATCCGCCAAGATTGCGATGTAGTCGGTTTCATGCTGACTAAGCGACACCCGCTGATCGGACGTAACCTGTAGCACGCCATAGATGCCCTGTTTTCCTAGCAAAGGCGCTGCTATAACGGTGACCGGCTGCTCGTCCTCCTCCCGCTTTTCTACAATCAGACGACCTTCCAGATATGCCCTCGTACTGGTTGTAGGCTCTGTCTCTTGAAAAGACAGCTGCTTGACTGGAGTGGTCGCGTTCGGCTCGACTGTGAGGAAAAGCTCGACGGACAGCTGCGGATACAAGCTGGGAATGCTTGTTACGATCTCATGCAGAACATCATTCACATCAATAGACGCCTGTATCTTGGACATCAGCTGATACAGCAGATCCTTCTTTCCCGCTTCTCGCCTCAGATCGTCAGATGAAATGGCTCTCCACAGCGCACTGCTCGCCTTTTCACACACTTCCTGCAGAAAGGCGACGTCCCTTTCATCATAGAAAACGTCCGCTTCCTCCTGTGGCAAATGCAGGATTAATGCGTACAGCGGTGTGTAGTTGTGACTGATGGGAACAACGATGATCCGATTGCCATCCAGCACGGAAGGTGTCAATGCATCCTGACCAAAACGCAGGAGAATCTGGCTGATCTGGCTTGTCCCATACTCAGTAGGCTGTGTCGTCATGCACTCATGCGGTATGCACTGGCCGTTCTCCGAGAGCTTCACTGCCGAGCAGTACCCCTTTTGGATGATCTCGCTAATCTGACTGATCAAGCACTCCAGCAGATCGCGTGTGCTGTCGTGAAGATTGAGATCCATCACGATTTGACTGGTCGCATGCTGGATGTACGCATCATAGCCCATCCGTATCATCGGCTCTAGTCCTCGCATGTAGGCGAAGAGGTCCAAATCAAACTCCGCTTGGGAAGTCACGATCCCGATGACGGCGCGAATACGACCGTCGTACTCACGCAGAGGTATTGCCCCATAAAGCTTTGGGTCCCCCTCCCAAGTTTCTACGGTAATTTCCCTGGTGCTTGCTGTCTTTTCGATCAACTCCCGTACATTCCCGGAAGGTACAGAGTGTAGCATCAGGTCAAGTCCCCCGAGGTCCCCGGATTGGCCTACTTGCATCTCCATGAAGTTGATCACACGGCCCCCGGAATCTGTCAAGAAAAGGATGCCTGGGCGCTTTTCCGGCCATGATTGAAGAATAAAATGGGCCGTGTAGGAAAAGACCGTCTCTAACTTCCCCAACATTTTACTTGACACGAGATACTCCCTCTCTCAGCATTTTCTCAAATTTCCAAATGGTCTGTATTATTCACCTGCAAAACTTCCCACCGACCGTCTACATACCGGAACATCGTGATTCCCGTATTGTCGATCCGCGTAATCCCCGTTCCCTGTTCGCCTGCTGTCACGTAGTGCAAAAAGCTGTTGATAAGTCCGCCGTGTGATACGACCACTACCGATTCGCCCGGATGGTTCGAGGCTACTTCCGTCAAAGCCGTCACAGCACGACTCTGCATGTCTTCAAACGTCTCGATTCCGCATGCCGCTTCATCCTGTGCTTCAAAACGGGCACGGATTTCTTCGTAGGTTAATCCCTCCCACTCGCCGTAGCACCGTTCCCGCAGCGTCATCCGTGTAGAGATGGACGAGCCTGATTGCTCCGCGATTCTCGATGCTGTGACACGCGCCCTGCTCAAATCGCTCGAGTAAACGGCGTGAATGATCTCTCCCTGAAAGCGACGGGCTACCTGCTCTGCCTGACGTAATCCAAGCTCATTCAAGTCGATATCGCTATGGCCTTGTATGCGCCTGATCTGATTCCACTCTGTTTCTCCGTGGCGGATGAGGTATAGGATGGTTTCCAAAACGAAAATCTCCTTTTGCAAAGATTCTTTAGAATAGTACTTTATATTATATAAGAAGCGTATACGCAATTCTAGATTGATAAAAAAACATTTGGGACAATTTTACCAATTTCCTTTCCTCGATAACGGTTCAGCCTGCCTTTCTTCTTTTTTCTTTCTGATCGTGAAACGACGACACTCTTTTGCTCGTCAGAGTGGTATGTGAAAATACTGACACCGTTGGAGGGATTACCCATGAAAACTTGGCTCGTCCGCTCGAGCTCCTTTCTATTAACTGCCAGTCTGGTATTGCCAGTGCTTCCGGTCCATGCGCAAACGCCATTGGCTGCTTCCAGCCAGGCGCTCCCGATACCTGCTCAGCCAAACAGCGCGATGCTCGCTGCTGCCAGCAAAGTAAAGCTATCCAAAGAAGATGCCGTGACTCTGGCACAGAAGCTGGTACCTACAAGCGGCCTTTCGCTCAATCAAGTTTCGTTTCGCTCCGCCGATTCCTGGCGGCCCTTTCCAGAGTGGTCCTTCAGTTGGGTAAAAAAGGTAGCGAACAGCGAAGAAATCCTGCTTTCGTACACTGTTAGCATCCATGCCAATACAGGCGAAGTGACTGCCTACTCACGCTACGATCGGGGAGCTTCCAACCTCCCATACGCCAAGCGAATCTCTTATGACGATGCGCGCAAGCAGGCAGAGAGCTTCCTGTCCAAGTACAATTCTGGCAAAGCCGAGCAGACTCGCTTGTACACGCGCGATATGCCCACACCAAAGACTCCGCTGAACTCGGACATCAACTATAGCTTCCGATTTGTCCGGGTCGTAGATGGCGTTCTCTTTCCTGACAACAGCGTAGACATCATTGTCAATGGCGCAGGAACGGTAGTGGGCTATTCCCTCATGTGGAACGATGTCACCTTTGAAAAGCCTGCCAAAGCCATTTCGCAGGAAGAAGCCGAAAAGGAAATGCACGCTCAGGCGCAGGCCAGCCTCTCCTACCTCATGGCTTGGGAAAAGGAGGGAGTGGATCGCAACAACCCGATCTTGGCTTATCAAAACCCGTTCTCGTTTTACATCGATGCTTCGACTGGTGAGGCCGTGACTCAGTTCTCGCTGACGCCTCTCGATAAAGTCAAGGAGCCGACACCTGTCAGCAGCAAGCCTTTGCCTGCGCGCCATACGGGCAAAGCCCTTTCTCAGGATGACGCGGTCAAGTTTGCGGCGAGCACCTTTGATCTGGACAAATACGAGCTGCGCTCTGCCAATTACAGCGAAAAGGACTACCGCGGCAATCGTCCGGTCTGGAACCTGGAGTATGGGGAAAAAGACAATCGCAACGGCGGCTATGCCTACGTATCCATCGATGCTCAGACTGGCGATATTTACGCCTTTAACAAAGACATCCGTCCATTAAAGGATAAGGACACTTCTTCTACCAAGAAAATTGATACAGACAGTCTCAAAGAAAAAGCAGCGGAAAATATTCGCAAATGGTCCCCGACCGCCGCGAATCAGCTGTATTGGCAGGACCGCTCTCAGGAAGAATCATGGCAAAATGATGGCGACCGATACACCGTGTCGTTCCAACGCTATCTAAACGGCGTCGCAGCAGCTTCTGGCTCCTCTTCTCAGACTTTCGATACCACAACCGGCGAGCTTCTCTCCTATTACACTGAGTTTGGCAGCGAAACGTATCCATCCAAGCTGCCCAAGCATTTGAGCGAGGAGGAAGCCATCGCTGCCTGGCAGAAGGAAGTAGAAACCGAAGCGGTATACGTCCTGACGCCTTTGAGCAAGGAAGACAACCTGAAAATGCAATCGCTGCCTTCCTACATGCCAAAGAGAACGGCCAAATTGGTCTACCGAGCGACCGCTACACCCTTTGAACAGCCATACTTTTTCGATGCTGTCACAGGAGAATGGCGCTCCCAATCCTCAGGAAAAGCCATCAGCCTTCACCGTCCGGCACCTTCTGACCTGAAGGGGGACCCTGCCGAAAAAGAATTGATGCTGATGTATGAATATGATGCTCTCTCCCTCGTCGACGGTAAAATCATGCCGCAAAAACAGATCACCCGCGGCGAGATGATTGAGATGCTGATGATCAGCTTAAACAATGGACGCTTCTATCCGACTTACGCATCCGATCGCAAGGCCACTTACAGCGATGTGGCAAACGGATCCCGCTACTTCTCTGCCGTCGAGGCGGCTGTCGATCGCGGTCTGCTCGTGAAAAATGGGGCCACGCTCAATCCGGATGAACCGATCAATCGCGAAGAGCTGGCTGACATGATCGTACGTGCGCTTGGGTACAGCAAGCTGGCGGACTACTCCAACATGTTCCAGTCCAGCCTGACCGATATCGCAGGTACCAAGCATCGCGGCTCGATCGTGATCGCTACGACCTTGGGTATCATGACGACCGATAAGCAAACCTTTAAGCCACAAGCGAAGGTCTCCCGTGCCGATGCAGCTGTGTCCTTCACCCGTTTCCTCGAAAAACGCGGGGAAGAGCCGGATGGTTTCACTGCCATCGAGCAAGTCAAAGAATAGGATGCTTGGCGCCATCCACACTAGGGTGGCGCCTTTCTTTTCCCTTGACTTCGCTCTACCTATCCTTGTATTATTGAATGTATGTGTACAGGGTAGCATTGATTGCAGGTAAAAACGGAAGGATGTATCCTCTTAGTTCCCTCCCTTTCAGGCAGCGGCTGAACTACCTGTGAGGAGCACGATGCGGAAACGCTACCGTCCGAAGTTCGTGTAGATAAAGTAGGAACTAACCTGTCGGAAGTAAACACCTGCGAATCCATATTAAAGGAGAATGAAAACATGTCACGTTACACAGGACCTCGTCACAAACTGGCCCGTCGTCTGGGTATCTCCCTCGATGGTACAGGAAAAGACATCAAACGCAACTTCCCTCCAGGTCAACACGGTCACAACAACCGTCGTAAACTGAGCGAGTATGGAATTCAGTTGCAAGAAAAACAAAAACTGCGCCACATGTTTGGCTTGAACGAAAAACAATTCCGCCGCACTTTCGACCACGCGAGCAAAATGGCTGGCGTAGTGGGTGAAAACTTCATGAAATTGCTGGAATCCCGCCTGGACAACCTGGTATACCGTATGGGCTACGCTCCAACTCGCCCAGCTGCTCGTCAGTTGGTAAACCATGGTCACTTCATGGTAAACGGCAAAAAAGTGAACATCCCATCTTACCGTGTTCAACCAGGTGATGTGATCTCCATCCGCGAGAAATCCCGTGGTCTGGAAATCATCAAGAACTCCCTGGAAGGCCGCAACTTCCTGCCTAACTATGTAACTTTCAACGATGCTGCTGCTGAAGGTACCTTCACTCGTCTGCCTGACCGTGAAGAAATGCCAGCTGAAATCAACGAAGTTCTGATCGTTGAGTTCTACAGCCGTTAATCGACTTGAAAAAAAGAGTAGCGCCGCTCGTCGGCCTACTCTTTTTTTATTTGGCAAGTCTAGGCGCGAAAGCCCTCTCCTCATCGGCGAGCGAAGTCGCTCGTTCCTCATCTTGCACTTTCGAAAAGTTATTACCTTGACCACAGTTAGTGCTCTCCCTATAATTGTAAAGCATCGACGCTGCTGCTAACCGTCCTCTCGCTAAATAGGGACGTACTTCCCCTGTCAAATAGGGAAGAATGTTAGGGGCATCATTTGTATGTATTCTCACGCAGAAATGAGGGAGAGCAGCACATGAATCCAAAATACCAGCCATTCTTCGATACATTTCGCTTCCGCAGTGGTGTAGAAGTGAAAAATCGTTTGGTCATGCCCCCCATGACTACCTACTCCGGCAATCCGGATGACACCGTCTCCAAAGGTGAGCTCACTTACTATGCCCGCCGTTCGAGGGGCGTCGGCATGGTCATTACCGCTTGCACGTACGTCGCCGCAAACGGCAAGGGATTCCCTGGCGAATTTGCCGGAGACCGCGACGAAATGATCCCAAGCCTGCGTTCCCTGGCTACAGCAATCAAGGAGCAGGGAGCCAAAGCAGTGCTGCAAATTTTTCATGCAGGTCGGATGAGTCCCCCTGAGCTCGTCCCCCATGGAAAAACGGTAAGCGCAAGTGCAGTAGCCGCAGAGCAGCAGGGTGCCCCTGTCCCTTCCGAGCTAACAGATGCGGAAATCCAGGACATCATCAAGGCTTTTGGGGAAACGACACGCCGTGCCATTGAAGCAGGCTATGATGGCGTCGAGATTCACGGTGCCAACGGCTATTTGGTCCAGCAATTTTTCTCCCCCCACTCCAACCGACGCAATGACCACTGGGGTGGAAGCTTGGAAAAGCGCATGCGCTTCCCGCTCGCCGTTGTGGACGAGGTCAAACGTGTCGTCGCCGCGCACGCAAAACAGCCTTTCCTGATCGGATACCGCTTTTCACCGGAAGAGGCGGAAACACCAGGAATCACGATGGCAGATACGCTCGTTCTCACAGACGCACTCGCTCAAAAGGAGCTTGATTATCTGCACGTATCATTGATGAATTTCTGGTCCACGCCGCGCAGCGCGGAAGGAACTCGCTCGGAAACGCGACTTGAGCTGATTCAAAAGCAAGTCGCAGGTCGCGTTCCCGTCATGGGAGTTGGCTCCATCCGTACAGCGGACGAAGCCCTCCAAGCTTTTGAAACAGGTGTCCCGCTGCTCGCTCTTGGCCGCGAGCTGATCATCGAGCCTGAGTGGGTCGAAAAGGTGCAGAATGGGCAAGAAGCCGACATTCAGGTGGAGATTGATAAAAACGATCAGGCCCGCTTGGACATTCCAGATCCACTCTGGCATGCTATCCTCCATACACCCGGCTGGTTCCCGATCTCACAGAAGGTATAAAGCTCGAACAGTTGGATAATGGTACTTCTACAGTAAAAGAGGGTGCCTGCCCAGTAGTTGACGCTGCTGAGCAGATCCCCTCTTTTTTTCCTTTTTTCGACGGTTTCTGACCTCCCTCTTGTCGTCTCAGCTTCTATCCTCCCGGTTCCTCCTATGGTATAATCAGGATGTATGCTAGGGGGTCATAGACTATGTCGAACAGCCACAATTCTTCCTCTGAACCGACGAAGAAAAAACGCCGAAGAAGCCGCGGCCGAATGATCTGGATTGCCATTCAGCTGCTGTTTTTACTGGGAGTAATGGGAGGCGTCGTTGCAGGAGGAATCGTGACCGGTTATGTAGCCGCATTGGTGAAAGACGAGCCTGTGCGCAACAAGGAGGAACTCGAAAAGAAGATTTTCACGAACTATCTGACTGGATTTGCCTATTACAATGACGGCTCTTTGATCGGACAGCTCCGAGCAGAAGAAGGCGACAGGCGATTGGTGAAAAAAGCAGACGTTTCTCCCTATTTGATCAACGCAATCATCGCAACGGAAGACAAAAACTTTTATCATCACAAAGGGGTAGTTCTGCAATCCACCATCCGCGGTGCCATTCAGGATTTTACCAATCAGCCCGTGGTAACTGGAGGCAGTACGATCACCCAGCAGCTCGTCAAAAATACGATTCTTACGGCGGAAGTAAGCCATTCCCGCAAAGCCAAGGAGATTTTTAGCGCCTTGCGGATCGAGCGCATGTTTTCCAAAGATCAGATTTTGGAAGCTTACATGAATGAGATCTACTTTGGGAAAAATGCGAACGGTTCCAACGTTTATGGTGTACAAGCAGCCGCAAAAGGGATTTTTGGCAAGGATGTCAAGGAACTGAACCTCAGCGAAAGCTCCTACTTGGCAGGGATGATTCAAAACCCAGGCGCCTATACCCCGTTTGCAGCCGAGGGCTATGAGCGCGGAAAAGAACGCCAAAAGATGGTTCTCGATCGGATGCTGGAGAATGGATACATCACTCAGACTCAGTACGATGGAGCGAGCAAAGCGGATCTCAAAACCGCGCTTGCCAAGCCAACGGAGCAAGCGTATCGAGAAGTTCCTTTCCTCATGATGGAAATCGAGGACAGGGCAGCCCGTCAGCTGGTCGATGCTGACCTGAAGGAAAAAGGCAGAGACAAAAACACTGTTGGCCGCAATGAGTATCGCCAGCTCGTAGAAGAGAAGCACCGCGATATTCTCCGCAATGGGTACAAAATTCATACGACAATCGATAAGAACGTGTACGCGACCATGCAGGCCGTCGCGAACGACCCGAAAAATTTCGGAAAAAACCGTTCGTATACGATCCGCCGCTCGAACGGCAAAACAGAAAAAATCGAGAATGCTTTGGAAGAAGTTGGCGCAATGCTGATCCACAACAAGACGGGGGCAATTCTCGGCATGATCGGTGGGCGCGACTTTAAAGTGGAACAAACCAACCATGCCACCGTACCTCGTCAGCCGGGGTCGTCGATGAAGCCGCTCGCAGCCTACGCTCCTGCCTTTGAGCTGGGCATTCTGCAGCCTGCTTCCCCGCTCGACGATTCACCAGTTTTGCTGGCAGACGGTCAGAACGGTACTCACCTGCCGATGAACTGGAACAACAAATGGCAAGGAATCATGAGTGCACGGGAAGCCTTGCGGATGTCCTGGAACATTCCAGCCATCAAAACCTATCTCAAAGTAGGCATTCCGACCGCACTCGAGTATGTGAAAAAGACGGGAATCACCACGCTGGTGGATGCGGATAATTACGCCTCTACAGGGGTAATCGGTGGACTTACATACGGAACGACCGTTGAGGAAATGACAAATGCCTACGCCACCTTCGCCAACCATGGCTCCTTCGTGGACGCTTATCTCATCGACTCCGTTGAGGACAGCACGGGCAAGGTCATTTACAAGCATGAGTCGCAGCCCGTTCAAGTGTACAGCGAACAAACCGCTTATCTGATCACCGATATGATGCGCGATGTTGTCGATGCCGGTACTGGTACACACATCCGCAAATACGTTCCGAAAAAAGTAGACGTCGCAGGCAAAACCGGTACGACCAACAGCAGCAACGACTTGTGGTTTGTTGGCTACACGCCGCAGCTGTCCATGGGCGTTTGGGTAGGCTTTGATGAGCCGTACCCGATGCCGGACGCCGACAAATATGTCCCGATGGTCGTCTGGGGTAAAGTCATGAAGGAGATCATTGAGAAACAGCCGAACCTCTCTCCTCCGACTGACACGTTCAAGAAGCCGGAAGGGATCGTCAGCGCGACCGTAGACTCGAAATCAGGGCTTTTGCCAAGCGAGCTTTCCAAAGAAGCCGGACATGTCATCACCGACTTGTTCAACCGTCGCTTCGTTCCTACCAAGGTCGACGACTCGCATCAAAAAGCGCGGATCGTCACCTATAATGATGAGCGTTACCTCGCGAAGGAAGGCACACCGGATGACTTTGTCACAGAGGGTATCTTCTATCGCTCGCCCGACCCGCTCGCAACCAAGGAGCAGATTCAGGCGAAAAATAAAAAAGTGGCCATTCACCCGCCTGACTGGGAAAAGCGACTTCCGGACCTGGAAGATCCGCGCACCGATGTCTCCGGCACTCCGCAGTCACCAACTGGCGTGGTAGCAAGCAGCAGCGGGCAACAGCATGTGCTCACCTGGCAGTCGGCTAAGGAAGCCGATCTCCTCGGCTATCGCGTCTATCGGGCTGACAGTCAAAATGGCTTTACCCGAATTGGCACCGTCAAGGATCCATCTGTGTTGACCTTTACCGATACAGCAGCGGCCTTTGGCGACGTCGGCTATTATGTGACAGCTGTTGATGTGACAGGTCAGGAATCACAGCCGTCAGCGATTGCCACGAGCGGTTCTTCGACACATACCTGGCAGCTCCCAGACCCGAATACAGAAACGGGCAATACGGATATCCCAAGTAATTCGA
Organism: Brevibacillus centrosporus; assembly: GCF_046622605.1. Classification (NCBI taxonomy): domain Bacteria; kingdom Bacillati; phylum Bacillota; class Bacilli; order Caryophanales; family Paenibacillaceae; genus Brevibacillus; species Brevibacillus centrosporus. Next base: position 4,183,071 of record NZ_CP176856.1, read on the forward strand.
ATGAACCTGGCACTCCAGGGACGACTGTACCAAACGATGGCCAAAACCCAACTTCTCCTGGAGACGGCGGAAGCAGCACGAATCCCCCGTCGACACCGAAGTCGCTGTCCCTGCATTCTGCGGGAAGCGGAGTGAAGCTGCAATGGAAAGCAAATGCGTCAGCTGAGCAAGTCATTGCGTACAACATCTACTTCAAGCCGGATGCAACAAGCGGTTTCCTGCTCATCGATACCGTATCTGGCACAAGCTATACCCATACCACCGATGTGAAAAATGGAAGCTACTACATCACAGCCGTGAATAGTTACGGAGAATCGTCACATTCCAACAATGTAACTGCCAGCGGCTCCGAATAACGTAAAAGAAGAAGCAGAGATGGTCTTATGTGCCATCTCTCTTTTTCTACAAGCACGAGGAGGGATCTGATGGAACACGTCAAGCGTTACCACTCGCTAAAGACGATTGTGAACGGAAGAGAACTGTTGATTGAAGGCCCTATTTCGGGAAGTGAGCTCGCCTCCTACCGCTTCGATGATGGCTTAAAAGCTTTTCGTATTCCCGAGCAGCAGCACCAGGCTCTGATTGAAATTGCGGATCTTCCTGAGGGCCGCATCATTGTCGCCCGCGAAGACGATCTCGTTCTTGGATATGTGACGTTTCTCCATCCAGACCCCCTCGAGCGCTGGTCACAAGCGAAGCTGCCCGATCTTCTGGAGCTGGGGGCCATTGAGATCAGCCACTTGATCCGAGCAGGCGGCGTAGCGAAAAAGCTGTTGGAGGTCTCCTTTGCTGATGACGCCATGGAGGACTACATTATCATTACGACTGAGTATTACTGGCACTGGGACTTGAAAGGGACTGGCCTGGATGTGTGGCAGTATCGGAAGGTGATGGAAAAGGTCATGGGAAGTGTCGGCATGGTCTGGATGGCGACTGATGATCCGGAAATCTGCTCCCACCCTGCCAACTGCCTGATGGCCAAAATCGGCAAGCGGGTTCCCCCTGAATCCGTCGAAGCTTTTGATGGGATGCGTTTTCAAAATCGCTTTCTTTATTAGAGCCATCGACACCCTCTCGGAGAAAAAAGGAGGCTTCTCTCATGCGTATTGAGGATATTATGCGGAAAAAGGTCATCACGGTCAGTCCTTCCACTTCGATCGGGGAAGCACTCCTGTTGCTCCGTACCAATCGGATCAGGCATTTGCCCGTACTAGAAGAAGAGCGGCTGGTAGGGCTCGTCTCGGACCGTGATTTGCGCGATGCTCTCCCCTCTCATCTGCTGACCCACGAAGATGACGACATGATTCTGCAAAAACACGTCTCGGACATCATGAGCAAGCAAGTCATCACAGCTCATCCACTCGACTTTATCGAGGATGCAGCAGCCCAAGTCTATGAGCATAAAATCGGATCTCTCCCGATTGTCGAGAACGAACGGCTCGTCGGGATGATTACCGAATCCGATTTGTTTTCCAGTCTGATTGAACTGTTTGGTGTCAACCGGCCAAGCTCTCATATCGAGGTGCAGGTCGATGATCGTGTCGGCGCTCTTGCCGAAGTCAGCCAGGTTTTCCGGGATGCGCATGTCAACATTTGCAGTGTCTTGGTCTATCCAGCTCAGAACCCACCACAAAAAAACCTGGTCTTCCGCGCACAAACCATCGACCCACGCCCTCTGATCCAGCAGCTGACCGACAAAGGCTTCACCGTCGTCTGGCCAAAAGAAGGAGGGAGCCTTCTTTGAGTCGCAACTCCCGCCTCATCTACTCGCCAGATTATACAAACTACTACTTCCATGACGAGCATCCTTTCAACCAACGGCGCTTGCTGCTCACGCATGACTTGATGAGCATGTACGGCCTCCTGGACGAATCGGACATCGTTCCTCCCCGCTTCGCTACGGATGAAGAGCTGGAGCTGGGACACGATTCCCGCTACATCCAGTTTGTTCGCGATCAAGGCCATAGCGATACGGAGCTTCCTCTCGCTGCCAGCTACGGGCTGGGTACCGAGGATGTCCCCTGCTTCGCGAATATGCACGAATCCGCCTCCCTGATCGCCGGAGGGACCTTGAATGCCGTAGACCTCGTTATGAACGGTCAAGCCGAGCATGCTTTCAATCCGGCAGGCGGACTTCATCACGCTTTTCGGGGTCGGGCATCTGGCTTTTGCATTTACAACGACTGCTCTGTCGCCATTGCCTACATACGCAAAACGTGGAACGCACGCGTCCTGTACATCGACACAGATGCCCATCACGGGGATGGCGTCCAATGGGCCTTTTACGACGATCCGAATGTACTTACCGTCTCCATGCACGAAACCGGAAAGTACTTGTTTCCTGGCACCGGCAATTTGACCGAGCGTGGCGATGGAAGCGGTTACGGGTATTCCGTCAACGTTCCGCTTGATGCTTTTACGGAAGACGACTCGTTTCTTTCGATTTATCAGGAGCTGGTGACCAAGCTTGCACACGGCTTCAAGCCCGACGTCATATTGACCCAAAACGGCTGTGATGCCCATGCGTTTGACCCGCTCACCCATCTGTCCTGTTCCATGAAAATCTATCAGGCGATCCCTCGATTGGCGCACCAGCTCTCCCATGAGCTGTGCGGGGGGAAATGGATTGCGGTTGGCGGCGGAGGCTATGATATTTGGCGGGTCGTCCCTCGCGCCTGGACCTTGCTGTGGAGCGAGATGACAGACCAGCCATTGTCTGACGGACCACTACCCGCTGCCTGGGCAGAGCGCTGGCAGCCTCACTCTGAGCTGGTATTGCCAAAGCGCTTGTTTGACGAGCCTTTCCCTGCCATCCCACGACGCGCTGAGATCACGCAAAAGAATCTAGTAACGTTGGAGCGCGCCATGATGTATGCCCCGATCTCCTCTGAGTCATGATGGTTTGTCTCCTAAAAAAAGAGAAGCGTGCAGATCCCGTATCCCTCTGATACGAAAACCTGTACGCTTCTCTTTGTGTATGATAGTCACTATGAGCACTTCGTTGCCAAAGGCTAGTTGGATGACAGGCTGCTCACGAGCTGCTCCAGCTCAGCTGGCTGATACCCTTTTACCGCTTTGTCGCCGACGACTGTCACAGGAACACCCATGAAGCCAAAGCGCTCCACTTCCTCCTGATAGGCGCGGCTAGTCATAACATCGCGCACTTCAAAAGCAAGTCCCTTGGCGGTCAGCCATTGCTTGACCAGATTGCAGTCAATGCAGTTCTGTGTGGAGTAGACGATGACCGCAGAACCTTCCGTAGCTGCCGTCAGCATATTGCGGACAATCGCATAGGATCGCTCGGAGGCGAGTTTTGTGAATTCCACAAAGTTGACATGCGCAGAACCATCCGCCTTGTCCGACATGGAGCGCACGACGACGAATGGCACATCATTCATCGCGCAAACTTGTCCGACGGAAGCTCCTTCCATTTCCGTGCAATGCGCTTCAAACTGCTCATACAGCCACTGTACTTTTTCACGGCTGGCAACGAACTGGTCGCCGGACAGGATGCGTCCGCTCACTACCTGCACATCTGCCTCTAGCTTTTGACCAGCATCGATCGCTTGCTGCATCAACTCTTCATCGGCTTTCCAGACCCACTGCTCCGTAAACGGAATCTGACCTGGCGCAAAGCCGAGTGGCGATACATCGATGTCATGCTGGATGCAATCTGTCGAAACGACGATATCTCCAATATTCAGCGCTGGATGCACTGCACCCGCTACCCCTGTGAAGATCACCCGATCCACCTGGAACGTGTCTATCAAAATCTGTGTAGTAACCGCAGCGTTGACTTTTCCAACTCCCGATTTGCAGAGGACGACCTCTTTGCCTTCCATCTGGCCTTCATAGTAAGTAATGCCCGCTTTTACGGTTTGCTTCGTCTGCTGCATGGCTTCCAAATACAACGCGATTTCTTCATCCATCGCACCAATAATGCCGATCCGCATCCCTAATTTTCCTCCTCTTGCTCGTCCAATCTGCCCGTCTTATTCTTGCTCGGGTCTGGTGCTTTCTCTGTATTCGATTCGATGTGGCAGCAATACGACATGCTCTTCCACGTGTTCATTGTTCATGTACTTGGTCAACAGGCGCATCGCAACCGCTCCGATATCATACATCGGCTGCACCACAGAGGTCAGACGCGGACGTACCATCTCAACCAGGCGGATATTATCATGCCCGATCACTTCCACATCGTTTGGCACGTTTAAACCGGAATCCTGGATCGCATGAATCGCTCCGATCGCCATCTCGTCGTTTGCGGCAAAAATCGCAGTAGGCGGTTCCGACAGCTGCAGAAACTGTTTTGTCTTTGTCAGACCGGACTCGTAGAAGAAGTTCCCGTTAGCAACGAGGTCTTCATTCAGTCCAATTCCCGCGTCAACCAACGCTTTTTTGTAGCCCTCAAAACGCATCAGACCACTCAGTGGATCATTCAGCGGTCCAGTAATCATCGCGACACGCTTGTGACCGCGGTCGATCAAAGCTTTTGTCGCATCGTATCCCGCTTGGAAATGATCAATCGTGACAGATGGCAGTGCGTTATCTGCATCGCGAGTCGCTGCCAGAACGGTTGGTACGGATGTGCTAGTGAGCGCCTGCAGATGATCTTCCTTGATCTCCGCACCCATGAACAACAGCCCGTCCACCTGTTTTTCCAGCAATGTATTGATTAATTGCAATTCCTTTTCCATTCTTTGGTCGGAGTTGCACAAAATGATGTTGTACTTGTACATGGTCGCGATATCTTCAATCCCTCGCGCCAACTCTGAAAAAAACAAACTGGAGATATCCGGGATAATGACACCGACCGTTGTTGTCTTTTTGCTGGCGAGTCCTCGCGCTACCGCATTTGGACGATATCCCAATCGTTCAATTGCAGCTAATACTTTTTTCCGGGTCAACGGCTTCACATTGGGATTTCCGTTGACAACCCGGGACACGGTCGCCATCGAAACCCCCGCTTCTCTAGCCACGTCGTAGATCGTAACCGGCATCACACACCCTCACTTTCCCCATTTAATGGTTTTCATAATCATTTTCATAAATATATGCACCTATGATACGACAAGCTGTACGTGGTTGCAATTGTTTTTAGCTTGTCTCTATACGCGTTACTTCATTAATTTATTCATCGTTTTCAGCAGTTCGTCAATGACTTCCTCGTCCCCCTGCTGAATCCGCTCCATGACACAGCTGCGCATGTGCCCTTCGAGTAGGATCTTGCCCACTGCGTTCAGCGCGGATTGGACTGCCGCGATCTGGTTCAGGATGTCATCACAGTACACATCCTTCTCTACCATTCCGCGAATCCCGCGAATTTGGCCCTCTACGCGATTGAGACGGGACACGAGGTTTGACTTGATCTTGTCAGAACGCATCGTCGAACGTTCAGCCGAGCAGCATTGGTCGTGTTCATTCATCAGGCACATCCCCCTTCTGCCTTAACAGCACGTAAGTCTAGCTTACTTGCTCACCATCTGTTCGTCAAATTAGAAGAGGCCTCTCCTGCGTGCAGGAAAGACCTCCGACTACACTTTACGCTTTCAAATTAACCGCGTGCAGCGACTACTTCACCTTTGTACAGACCAGAAGCGAGCAGATCGTCAACAAATTTGTTGAAGTCTGGGATGTTCAGCTGTTGTTTGGCATCGGACAATGCCACGTCTGGATCCGGGTGAACTTCGACCATGATACCGTCAGATCCGACAGCGATACCCGCTTTTGCGGTAGGCAAGAGCAGATCGCGACGACCAGTAGAGTGTGTCACGTCTACGAACACTGGCAAGTGCGTTTCTTGCTTCAGGAGTGGTACTGCCGAGATGTCCAGTGTGTTGCGAGTCGCTTTTTCATAGGTGCGGATACCGCGCTCACACAGCATGACTTGCGTATTGCCCTCGGACAGGATGTATTCTGCAGCGTAGATGAATTCTTCGATCGTTGCAGACAAACCGCGTTTCAGCAGGATCGGCTTGTTCAGACGACCAGCTGCTTTCAGCAGTTCGAAGTTTTGCATGTTGCGTGCACCGATTTGGATCACGTCGATGTATTGGCTCGCCATTTCCAGGTCAGCTGGAGTCACGATCTCGCTGATGGTAACGAGGTTGTACTCATCGCCGATGCGCTTGAGGATTTGCAGGCCCTCTTCACCCAGACCTTGGAAATCGTATGGGGACGTGCGAGGCTTGTATGCTCCGCCGCGAAGCGTACGCAGACCGCGCTTCACATGGTTCTCCGCGACTGCTTTTACTTGCTCATAGCTTTCTACCGAGCAAGGACCTGCGATCAGGATCGGATTGCCGGCACCGAACTCTACGCCTTTTACCGTAATTACTGTATCTTCCGCCTGCTTTTTGCGGCTGACGAGCAAAACCTTTTTCTTATCGTCGTTTTGCAATTCGAGGGATACTTGGAAGATTTGTTTGAAAAGATGACGAACTGTATTGTCATTGAATGGGCCTTTGTTGTTTTCTACCAGCTGGTTGAGCATTTGACGCTCGCGCTCTGGATCGAATCGGTTGCTGCCCTGTTTTTCTTTTTCTTTGCCCAGCTCTTGTACCAGGGTCGCGCGCTTGTTGATCAGATCGAGAATTTGCAGGTTGATTTCGTCAATCTGTTTGCGCATGTTATCAATCAAATCGTGTGCCATGACTCTCCACTCTCCTCTTTTTATTTGCAAATAAGATTTCATAAAAACCTCATTTACCTAAGTACAACGAAGGCATTGCCCAAAAGCCCAGTTCAGTATGGTTTTCTGATCAGCCACTACGGGTACTTTTCGATAAATTAGGGTTATTATAATCGATTCAAATGCCCTTGTCAGCAGTTTAGCGCCAAAAAGCGCGAAAGTAAATTGTAAATATTGGTCAACGCGCAGAAGATTCCTTTATTCGACAGGATTCTCCTTGATCGAAGTCGAATAAATTGGATAGATGTACATATTTTGCATGGTATTCATCCAGAACGAGGAGTGACCTTACCTTTGTCTGCGCATACAGAAACAGCCAAATCAGAGCTGATTTTTTCTTTAGATATCGGGACACGCAGCGTAGTCGGACTGATCGTGGAAGCGATCGGTGAGCAATACCGCGTTCTTGATTGTGCGATCAGAGAGCACGACGAGCGCTCCATGCTCGATGGGCAAATCCACGATATCGTGGCGGTAGCCAAAGTCATCCAGCAAATCAAAGAGGAGCTGGAACAAAAGTACGGACCGCTTCATCAAGTAGCTGTTGCAGCAGCAGGACGTTCCTTACGTACTCGTCGGGTACGGACGGACATGCCGCTTGCCCGTCATGCCTTTATCAACCGTGAAGATGTGCTCACGCTGGAATTCGCTGCCGTGCAGGAGGCCCAGGCCGAGCTGGCGCAGGAGCTGAAGGATCAGGACGTTACCCGTTATTATTGCGTCGGGTATAGTGTGGTCAACTACCACCTCGATGGCGAGTTGATCGGCAGCTTGATCGATCAGCGCGGGGATACAGCCAGCGCTGATGTCATTGCTACCTTTTTGCCTCGCGTGGTTGTCGACTCCCTGATCGCCGCTTTGAAGCGCTGTGATCTGGAGATGCAGGCTTTGACTCTGGAGCCGATCGCCGCGATCAATGTGCTCATCCCCGTAACAATGCGCCGCCTGAATATCGCCCTCGTAGATATCGGAGCCGGCACCTCCGACGTCGCCTTGACCGAGGAAGGAGCCATCACAGCTTACGGCATGGTTCCGGTAGCCGGGGACGAGATCACGGACGCGCTGATGAATGCGTACCTGCTCGATTTTCCGATGGCGGAAGAGGTCAAGCGAGTTCTGTCCACACACGAAACCGTTACTTTCACTGACATTTTGGGAGTGGAGCAGACCTTGCCCTGCGCAGAGGTCATCGCTGCGATCGAGTCGGACATCCATTTGCTGGCGGAAAAAATCGCCTTTAAAATTCTCGAGCTGAACGGAAAAGCACCGCAGGCTGTCATGCTGATTGGCGGCGGCAGCCTCACACCCGGGCTGACAACAAAAGTGGCGCAGGTACTCAATATCCCAGCCGCTCGCGTTGCCGTCCGTGGAGGAGATGCCATCAAGCAGTACGTAGGCGATCATCCACTGCTCGGAGGACCTGAGTTTGTTACACCGGTCGGAATCGCGGTGGCGGCTCGTCGCCATCCTTTGCGCTACGTCACGGTGACTGTCAACGACATGCCTATCCGAATTTTTGACCTGCGGAAAATGACGCTGGGCGATGCCTTGATCGGAGCTGGCATGGACATTCGTCGACTCTATGGACGCCCTGGACTGGCGATGACCGTGACGATCAATGGCAGAATGAAGATGATACCAGGCAAGCACGGGACGCCGCCCGTCATCGAAAAGAACGGTCAGGCTTCCAGTCTGGATGCTCCCTTGGAGGATGGAGATACCATCGTCGTTGTTGCAGGGGAGAACGGAACGGATGCTCAGGCAACTGCCAAGGACCTGCTCGACCAACTGGACACGTTGGAAATACGCTGCAACGAACGGCCCCTGTCTCTTGGACCCGTTATCCTCATTAACGGGGAGCCGCAATCCCTTGATGCCGAGGTGCCTGATCGCAGCGAAGTGGAGATTCGTCTGCCGCGAACAGTTGGCGAAGCCTTGCAGATCGCCGGGGTAGTTGACAGCTCGGAGCAGGAAACGACTCCGTACCAGTTCAGTGTTAACGGCCATACTTACACGCTTCCTTCCCGTACGGTCACGCTGGAGGTCAACGGAAAGCCTGCCACGCCATCGGATTCTATCCGTCAAGGCGATGAGCTGACCTACCGACTGGAAGAGGTATCCCTTCCCCCTATTCGCGAGGTAATCCCTCTCGAGGAATGGGTGCAGGAGTCCATTACCGTTCACTTCAATGGAGAGCGGGTCGTGATCCCTGTAGCCCAAGTGACGATAACCATGGATGGCCGTACAGTACAGGACGTGGATTTGGTCGAGGATGGGGCTGTCATTACGGTCAAATCTGCCCCGGCCACCATTCCCGTTTTCAGTGACGTGTTCCGCTACGTCGACTTCTCACTAGAAAAACCGGATCGTGAAAGCATCTCGGGATTTGTCATGCTGGTAAACGGTGAGGTCGCCTCTTTCCAGACGGAGCTAAAAAGCGGGGACAAGCTCGAATTGTATTGGGAGTAAAAGCAGAAGAGTCGGCTTCGCTGCACGAATACCGGATAGAATCTCATCATTATTACCTGCATGAAAAAAGAGCTGCTCACTCCGTGGAGTTGACAGCTCTTTTCTCTATTAGGCCTTCACTGCTTCCGTGATGGAATCCTTGGTGATTTTCCAGTGGGACGTATGCCACTTTACTTGTCCGTCATCCAACAAGAAGATTTGCGGGGATTCATGCTTGATCCCGAAGCGCTCTGCGACTGCATTGGAAACGGGCCGGTCTTCGATGACGTGAATCACTGCTGCAGGTACGCTTTGCTCTTGCAAAAACGACTGGAATTCGGAATACGCCGTTGCGCTGATCGGGCAAGTCGTGCTGTGTTTAAACAAAAGTCTTTTTCCGCTCTCTGCGACAAACTGATTCAAATCCTCCGTGGAGGAAAGCTGTTTTTGTGCCACGCTGTATCTCTCCTTTTCATCTACCCTGTGGTTTTCAGTATACAGAAACAGGCAGCTGAAAGTCTACGTTACCGGTGCAGGAGAAATATATGTGCATTAGAAAACTTGGCTCCGCCCAGCTTGGCGGTGGAGCCATAGTTGCACTTATACTGGCTAAGAATCTTATAAATTCTTACTGTACAAAGAAAAGACGCCTCTTCCGGCGCCCCTCCCCCTTCGTTTACACCATGATTTTTGTCAGTCTTTCACGCAACTCCAGCATCCAGCTCTCGTCTCCTAGTGACTGTGCCAATAGGAATAAGTCCAAAAGCTCGTTAACCCGCTCACCCAAGACATCGCGTACGGATGAGTCCAGACCTTCATTGGCAACCAAAACCAATATATTGGATAACTCTGACATTTCTTCGAATTCGATCGCCTGACGCTCAGGATGCTGCCCCAAGTCCTCCATCAGTGATTTCAGATCGTCTTTAATCACATCAACCACCTGGGAATGGGCGCAGCAGTCGTCCACGCAGACGTGCACCGGTACGTTCATGATCTTGACCCGTTTGCGGTACACGACGTTGCGCAGCACGATTTCCATGTCTTTTCCGCAGCGGCTGCATTTCTTCTGCATCTTTTCACCTCTATTCCACATATGTATACCTCTGTACTATTCGTGAAACTCTTCTTCAATCCTGCTAAACCCTAAGTGGTACATGGTGGATACAGAGGCAGATAAAGAAAAGCGATGCCTTGTGGAGGCACCGCTTTTTTCAGGTCATATCCCTTGGTTTTAAAGGCAGAGACAGGTTAGGCGTAAATCGCATTCACTTTTTCACAGTGAGGGCAAACAGCGACCTTGCCTGCGTGGCCTGCTTCATCTTCCACTCGGTACCCGGTAATGCGCTCGGAGAAGCAAAACAGACACTCCGTATTGAAATCCATATCGTATTGCGCTTTCCAGACGATGGATTTAAAATCTTCCCCTACATTAATGGTGATGGGTACGAGATCGTGTTGGAGGCTGGACAATGATCTTTGCATGTATTTAACATCCTTTCGCTATTGCAAAGTCTTTTGGTATCCTCTAGCTTTTCCTGCTTTTCAGAATAATAAACATCGAAACGCTTACAGATTCGAAATCTTGGCCGCCCTCCAAAAGAATCTTCCCAAAAATGGGCATATGCCCGTATCGGCGCTGTGCGAAAACCCATATGTTATGGGTGTAAGCACAAGAGGCTTAACACATTAAAGGAGGATGTTTCTCATATGAGTAGCATTTTTAACGGCGGTTTCGATGGATTCACTCTTGTACTGATTTTGTTCATCCTGCTGGTAATTGTAGGATGCGGCTGCGAATAAATCAGTCTGGATTAACCAGGAACATTTAGGTACGGTGCTGCATATACATTAAAACCGAATCCTGTTAAGCGCGTTTCTACGCACGCTACCCATTCACGTGGGTAGCTTTTTTGTGTGCGTGTTGTGTACAATACATACTGAATGATATGGAAAGCGAGGGATACTCTTCCTATGAAAGATTCTCGTATCGAACAACTGGCAGATGTACTGGTGAACTACTCCACTGCCGTGCAGCCCGGTGAAAACGTATTGATTTACGCGATCGGCCAAGTTCATGATTTGGTGAAAGCTGTCATCAGCAAGGTATACGAAGCAGGCGGCCACCCTTATGTGCAGCTGATCGACCAAACGATCCAGCGTGAGCTTCTGCTTGGAGCAAATGAAACGCAGCTGGGTGTCATGCGCGATGCGGATGTCTCCTTTATGAAAAAAATGGACTGCTACATCGGGATCCGTGGCGGCGATAACATCAGCGAGCTGGCAGACGTCCCTGGTGATAAAATGCAGCTGTACTCCAAGCTGTTGATGCGTCCGGTTCTGGACGTACGTGTACCGGAAACGAAATGGGTCGTGCTCCGCTACCCGAATCCATCCATGGCGCAGCTCGCCAACATGAGCACGGATGGCTTCGAGGATTTCTATTTCAAGGTGTGCACGTTGGATTACGGCAAAATGGACAGTGCGATGGACAGCCTGGTCGAGCTGATGGAAAAGACAGACAAAGTCCGCCTGACTGGTCCTGGCACCGACCTGACTTTCTCCATCAAAGGAATTCCCGCCATCAAATGCGCTGGAAACGCCAATATTCCTGACGGGGAAGTGTTTACAGCGCCTGTGCGCGATTCGGTAAACGGGACGATTTCCTACAACACTCCTTCGCCGTACCAAGGCTACACCTACGACAATATTAAGCTGACTTTCAAGGATGGCAAAATCATCGAGGCTACTGCCAACGATACGGAAAAAATCAACGAGGTTTTCGATACGGATGAAGGCGCTCGTTACGTTGGGGAGTTTGCCATTGGAGTGAATCCTTTCATCCAAAACCCGATGAAAGACATTTTGTTTGACGAAAAAATCGATGGCAGCTTCCACTTTACCCCAGGCCAAGCCTATGACGAAGCGTTCAATGGCAACAAATCCTCCATTCACTGGGATCTCGTCATGATCCAGCGCCCTGAATGGGGCGGCGGAGAGATATGGTTTGATGATCGTCTGATTCGCAAGGATGGACGATTTGTGATTCCAGAGCTCGAGTGCCTCAATCCGGAAAACCTGAAGTAAGACGGCAAGCCGAAAAAGGGAGGCACTTTCCCTTGGGGCAAGCAGACGGCAATCGAAGCGACCTGAGTCCGATATTCAAACGGGCTCAGGTCGCTTCATTCTTGTGGAACAGAATGTAGGCGATCCGCACTAACAAGAGGCCGAAAATCGAGTAGGAGGGAGCGACTAACTCCCGTCCTCTCACACCACCGTACGTACCGTTCGGTATACGGCGGTTCATCAAGCTTGACGAATGACAGAATATCGTTGTAATAAGCTTTTCAGCCCTTGTTGTTGCCAATATGCAACTCCGAGGGCTTTGTGCATTTGAGGAGTCTTTGTGGTACGCCATGCACCCTTTCTGGTGTTTGCAATTTCTATTGCTTGGACGTGCGATAAACCCAGAGAGCGAAGTTCTCGATATCGGGTTCGTACTCGCTTCCACTGAGACCACAAGCAAAGTCGAAGTCTACGTCGTATCCATTCGTCGATAGATTGAAGGATTTTCTTTGCATCCGCAAGGGCAAAATATCCGATCCAACCCATGAGGTACTGGTTTAGCTTCCGAATCCTTTCATCCATAGAGATGCTCCATACCGGATTAGTGATGAAGCGGATTTTCTCTTTCAACTTCAGAAGTGATTTTGGATGAAGCCGAATCCTTGCTTGTTTTGCATTAGTGAAACCGAAACCGAGGAACTTACGCTTCCAAGGTCGATCCACTGCGCTCTTCTGCTCATTTACTTTAAGCTTAAGTACCTTCTCCAAGTAGCTTTGGATACTTTCTTTTACCCGTTCTCCCGCCCGCTTTGTTCTCACGTAGATATTGCTATCGTCTGCGTATCGACAAAAGCGATGTCCCCTCTTTTCCAGTTCTTTATCCAAATCGTCGAGCAAGATGTTCGCCAATAACGGACTAAGTGGACCACCTTGTGGTGTGCCCTCTACTGCCGAAAGGCAGATGCCATTGACCATGATGCCTGCTTGTAGATATGCGCGAACAAGTTTCAACAAAGCTTTATCTTTTACTTTTCGAGCAACCCGACTCATTAAAATATCGTGATTAACCCGGTCGAAGAATTTCTCTAAGTCCATATCCACGACAAAGCGATATCCTTCGGAAATATAAAATTGTGCTTGTCTCATGGCGTCATGCGCACCACGGTTCGGTCGGAATCCGAAACTGGATTCTGAGAAGTGGGGGTCAAATATAGGAGTAAGAACTTGGAGGATGGCTTGTTGAATAAAGCGATCTATCACGGTAGGAATACCTAATAACCTTACTCCTCCGTCAGATTTCGGGATTTCGACTCTGCGGACAGGGGAAGGTTTGTAGGTCCCTTTCATAATCTGCTTTTTAGTGGTCAACCAGTGTTCACGGATATAATCGCGCAGTTGTTCGGTTGAAACACCGTCGATTCCCGCCGATCCTTTGTTTCTTTCCACTCTTTCGAGTGCCACTAATAGATTTTCTCGTGACAGGACTTTCTCCAACAGCTCCATGACGATACCCTTCCTCCGCACGCATCCTTCTAGTCTTGCCGGACAATACTCAGCCCTCTCTTGTACCCTCAGGGCTTCACCCATTTTCTCCAAGAGTAGTTCCTTACAGAATTCTGCTTCACAGTATTATCACGAAAGTGATTAGCGGATGTGTTGACTTAATGTTCAGCCCTTCCCCGTTCAAGCGTCCTTTACTTGGGTACTATGGCTTCTGCTGACTTCTGCATGTTCAGCGTCTCCTTACGAAGACGGTTACCAACATTTGAAGGCACTTCATGCAGACCTCCCCAGGTAAGAGCGATAACTTTCATCCCATGTACCTGCCCAAGTTTACTGCTGTATTCCTTGGCTGTATGGGGCTTCGTCTTGTTTGGCAGACTCACCCGAATACAACAGCCTCAAATTGGGTTCGTGTACCTCAGGTCGGGACTTTGCCGCCGGCTTCCTTCAGATTCCACCTCGCGGTGGACACCCTTGCCTTGGGCTAACGGTTGGTACAGCCAACCCCCGTTCGGGACTTACACCCTAGAGCTATCGCCCATGCTGGGCGCACCAAGATAAAAGCCCCTGTATGCACAGGAGCTTTTGGATGTTGTGCATTCTGTAATTCTATGGGGAAGAAATGACGATGTCACCAAATGTTACGCAATCGCTGACAAGCAATTGTTCATCCGGTACAACGATAATGGTCGCTGTAAAGACCACGATCCCACACTGATCAGTCAGTAACAGGATGATCACATCCGGCAGGACATTATCAAAGAAGTTGAAGGTATATGAGCTGAATCGTCCCGATGGCAACGGTCAGCGGAATACCAATGGATAGGGAAACATTCGGTACAAGCGCATTGTGTATGTGTATCTCGTCAAACCATTCGAAGCTCCCCATTAAATAGGTATTTACCTTCTTCCTATAAGGGAGAGGGAGAGCAAGAGCCAGATGCAGGATGCAGTAACCCATTTTCCCCATAAAAAAACGCGGGAGGAATTACCCGCGTTGCTTGAAGGAAAATCCCCCCATCATAGACAGAGTAAGCGCTTGCTCCTTTCTGTCTACAATGAGGGGATCCTACCACCTAGTCTTCACTTTTGGTTTGGCATAAGCTTGGCGTACGTTAGTATGAACCTGAGTAAGCGGGCTGTTTCAGCAGAGTAGACGACTTTTGTTCCAGGAACGCAATCGTCGATTCCAAATGGTGAATCGTATATTCCCAGCAAAAGCGCTGATACTCGTCAAAAGAGGCTTCCAGCTTTTTAAAGGTAGAAAGGCTTTGCTGCAAGACCTGGCGCTGGACTTCGATACAGCTCTCCATCAATTCCTTCTGTTCCTTTTCATTGCGGCTCTTTCCGAAGAAGATTTTAACCAGCATATCGGAGCGGAGAACAGCAGGAACGATCGGCGTCTGAATCTCCTGCAGGAAGGTTTCTTTTCCGAGCTCTGTAATGCGGTACAGAATTTTGTTTGGTTTGCCGGATTGAATGATTTCCTGCTTCGTCACGTATCCTTCTTCTTCCAGCTTGCGCAAAGCCGGGTAAATCGCCCCGAAGCTTGCATCATAAAAGAAGCCAATACTGTTGGTAAATGCCTGCTTTATATCGTACCCACTCATCTCACCATAGCTCAAAAAGCCAAGTATGATCGTTTTTACATCCATCTCTTCGCATCCTCCATTACCGTTCTTTTCTTTTCTCTCTGTGTCGGCTCGGGCAGATCGATTCTCTACGCTTTGCGAGTATCCGCGCAGCCTTTATGTTCAAAATATTCTTTAACTAAATGTATTATAATTCGATTCTAATAATTATACCAATGCTATTTCTTTATTATATCAATCAAAAATAATGATATATAAACAGTGATATATGCTCGAAGCTAAGAAAATTGGGCTTCCCTCCACAATCCACTCCCCATAAGATGATACATACCTATCTGCTGTAGGGGGAGAAATCGGTGAAAAGTAAAAAATGGTCCCAATATACGCGGGTAAAGTACCCCGTGAGCAGCAGCAGTTTGCATCCCTTCAACTTTTTTGTGCCCATCGTGGAACGAGTCCAAGAGGGAGTGGTCTCCATCGTCACCGAGGACGCTCCCCATTCCAAAAACATGGATTCCTTGATTCGCAGCCTGATTAATGAAGAAGAAACACCATCCACCACGGAGCGCAGCTTTGGTTCAGGCTTCCTTTTTCATCCCAAAGGGTACATCCTGACCAGTGAGCATGTCATCGGTAAATCCAAAAATATTTACGTCAAGCTGTTTAACGGCCGTGTATTCGAAGCACAACGGATTCTGTCCGATCGTGTGCGGGATTACGCCGTGATCAAAATCGATGCAGACTGCAAGCTGTACCCACTGGCTTTGGGAAACTCCAGCCATACCAAGGTAGGCGAATGGGTCATCAGTGTCGGTTCCCCACTTGTCGCCATAGAGCCAAAAAGCGCAGCAAGGTCAGCCTTACCTTCGCCGGCGCGAGGACAGCTCCACCTCTTTGGTCAGCCTCTTCGTTTTTTCCTCAATCAGGTAACAGGCATACTGTACGGGTCTGCATATGGCTTCCGCGTATAAATCCAGTGCGCCCATCTGCTGGAATACTTCGCGGCCAGGCTTTGGATTGACCTCGATCAGCCACGTTTTGCCCTGCACATCTACCCCGATATCAAGTCCGAATTCCATCATGCGGCCAAAATGCTCTTCCAGAACCATCGCTACCTGATGGGCCATATGGTGACATTCCTGAAGAATCTTTTGAGCCCGCTCCTCGCCAAAGCGCCTGGAAACTAACAGATGAAATGGAAGGGCCTTGCCTCCTCCGTGCAAATTGGACGTCGAGCTCCCCTTCTCTCCCACCCGGACAGCGCATCCCGTCACCCGCCATTCGCCTTTCTTATCCTTTTGGATCAACAGGCGCACATCCGTGACACAATCGGGCACAAGCTCCAAATCCAGTCCTTGCTGCAACAAAAAATTGCCGTCGCGAATGCGCTGCTCGTTTACCCAGCGCTTGACCCATTTACCGACTTCCTCAGGATCGGATAGGCTCGCCGTCTTGCGGGCATAGTTTTTGTCACGTCCAGACAGCTGATACTTGCTGCCGCGTTCCGCGACCTTCAGAATGCTTTTGCCTCCTGTGCCATTCCCGGGCTTCACATAAAGAATCGGATGCTTTACCAGCATCGTCTTCAAGGTGGCGGGAGCATAGACATGAGTCTCCGGGATCCAGCGCTTCACCCGTGCATCCTTTGCGAGCAGCTGGGTAACCCGCCATTTTTTGCTGAAAGGGCTATTGGCAAAATCAAAAAGCCCGCCGTGTCGCAGCTTCATATATTCAGGCACGCGTCTGCGGTACCGATCGATCACAATTTGCGGCCAAGCAAACCAGCCGCTCTCCCATCCCCCTGACTCCTTTGGGACAAATCCTCTGATTTTCTTTTCGCTGGCGAACACGTCTTGATGGGAGAAAACAAATATCTCAGCCCCCAGCAAGTGACCCGCATGAACCAGCCTTCTCAGATACTCCGGTTCTCCGAAGCGCTTCCCCTCTCTCCAAGCCAAGATGCCGATGATCTTTTTGGGTGACATACCCGCACTCATCCCTTCTCTTTTTCATAGTGTATGTGCACCTTGCCCGGCATTGGCACAGCCTAACGGGAAACAGGCTTGGACCTGCCGCTTTTTGGGTGCATAGCCTATCCGCTTTTAGGCGAACATGAGTAGAAATGCAAGGGTAAACTTATGTTACTTACTTTTTTCAAGTCCATGTGCTACAATAAAGATCAATTCAAACATGTTTGGTAGAGGTGACTCGTCATGAATCAGGATTTTGCTGGCGAACACATGTGTCCGAAATACGAAGGGGCGATCAACGTCCTGGGAAAGCGCTGGACTGGCTTGATCCTCCATGTTCTGTTGCGCGGTGCGGTACGCTTTAAAGACATCCGGGAAATGGTTCCTCAAATGAGCGATAAAATGTTGTCCGAGCGGTTAAAAGAACTGGAGGAATTGGAAATTCTGGAACGGAAAGTGTATCCAGAGATTCCTGTTCGCATCGAATATACCCTAACGGAAAAAGGAAAAGACCTGCGTCCCGTCATTGAATCCATTCACGAATGGGGTCAACGGTGGATGTAGTCCCCCGCCTCGTCTCCAAGATGAGCTGCGGGGCTTTTTTTTATTTGTCCAGGCATAAGCAAACCCTTCCTGCTGTAGACTCTAGCAACGTTGCAGCCACAGGAGGGAAGCTCATGCGAACAGCTGTCTATATACGTGTCAGCACGGAGGACCAGGCACGCGAGGGATTTTCCATTCCTGCCCAGCGAGAAAAGCTGCTCTCTTACGTTCATTCTCAGGATTGGACGCTCAGCAAGCTTTACGTGGATGAGGGCGTCAGTGCCAAGGATACCAACCGGCCAGCGCTGGCAGAACTTTTACAAGATGTCCGAAGCGGAAAAATCGATGTCGTCCTCGTCTACCGTCTAGATCGGCTCACGCGGTCTGTGCTCGATCTGTACCAGCTTCTGCAGGAGTTCGAACGCTGCAGCGTGCATTTTAAGAGCTGTACAGAGGTCTACGATACGACTACAGCTATGGGAAGGCTCTTCATTACTTTGGTGGCCGCACTCGCGCAGTGGGAACGGGAAAATCTAGCCGAACGAGTCAAGCTCGGCATGGAGCAAATGGTCAAGGAAAGAAAGCGCCCCGGTGGTCCCCCGCCCTTTGGCTATGTGCTCGTCGATGGAGCCCTGCAGCTGCATCCTGGGGAAGCTGGCACCGTTCACACGATGTTCGAACAGTACCTACAGGGAGCATCCCCGCGCCAAATTGCGGAACAAGCGAACAGCTTAGGGGCGAGGGGCAAAAATGGAGCCCCCTGGTGCGCAAGTGCCGTTTTACGCCTGCTCAAAAATCCAGTCTACTATGGGGCGCTGCGTTGGAATCATGCTGACTCTACCCAGCGTCAAAATCCCCCTGAGGATTGCCTCCTCGAGGAATCCACACATCCGGCAATCGTCGATGAGCATACCTTTCTTCAGGTCCAGCAAAAGATCCGCGACAGGAGCTCTCGGCATCCTCGCGTCCTCGCATCCTCTTTTCTATACTCCGGCCTGCTTTACTGCTCCCACTGCGGCTCTCCCATGCGCGGAAAGGCGACACGCTCGCAGACAGATGCAGGAAATAAAAACGCACACATCTACTACGTTTGTTCCGCCAAGCACGATGCCTCCTGCCCCTCTGTCGCCCTTCGCGAGGATCGGGTGGAGAAGGCCCTCCTGCAGCAGCTCATGCAGTATCCGAAAGAATCTCGGGAAGCAGCTGCGACTGTCCAATCGGCAGAAGGCAGCAGCCAGCAGCAAGTCGAGGCACACAAAGAAAAAACGCTCTCGCAAAAGCGAAAGCGCTGGGAAGATGCTTATGAGAATGGCTTGATTTCCTTGGACGTTTTTCGATCCAAGCTGCACGAGCTAACATCCCAAGCCATACCGCCATCCCCTGCCAAAGCAGAGGTCGAGTCAACTGTACCCGATAGTACGAACAAAGAAAGCTTCTTGACGAATTGGGATATGATCTGGAATTTCGCGACTCGCGAAGAAAAAAGGCAGCTCACTACTCAGCTCATTGCACGTATGGAAGCACAAGCCTGCTCGCAAATTGCCCATCAAAGAAATCGAGAAGTCATTCTGACCGATCTGCAGTTTCGCTGATGCATGCTCGTTTTTGCCTCTACGGGAACACGTGGCTCCCCACTTGGTTTGGAAAATTCGGTCACTGCTGGTATCATCAGCGCAAAAAACAGAAGATTGCAGGTAGCCAAACGTTTGTATGAAGAAATCTTTCAGACAGATGCCGCCATCAATCCGGGTAACAGCGGCGGACCGCTCATCAATCTGAACGGAGAAGTCATTGGTCTAAACGCCTTTATCATCCAGTCCAGTCAATGTCTTGGCTTTGCCATCGGGATTGACGCCCTGAAATCCCAGCTGGAGCAATATGCGTTCAAATAAGCCGCTTGCATGGACCCATTCGTGAAAAAGTAAACTTGGCTGCGCCACAGCGGCGTAGCCTCTGCCAAAAGGGTACACATATAGACATATAGAAAAAACCCCGTCTAGCGGGACGGGGCTTGTTTCTCGTATGCGATCAGATAAACATTTTGACCATCTGAATTGATTTGTTCCTCAGCCTGTTTGAGCTGTTGCAGCTGTGCATTCGACAGTTGCGCAAGAGGCAATTCATGCAAGCGATTTTGTTCCATAGCACATTCCTCCGTTGGTATCAGACTCGTAGGATAGTCTGTCCACCACCGATGATATGTATTTACGCTGTCATGTGAAAAGCCTTGGCAATAGCCGAACACGAGCGCTTACAAAAGAGAATGGGCAGCTCCCGGTCTTTTGCCTGGCTCTTTACGGTTTTAGCCAGATTGTGATTGACGTAGTCAGTCAGCACCAGGATCATATGTGTACCCGTTGGTATTTTCACTCCGGTTTGCGAGCTTTTTCTTCCCGTTACGTGATGGATTTCTTGGAATCCCCTCTCTTGCAAGAACTCGATAATATTCCCGAGGCGATCCCCGCCAATGACTAGAATGGATGACATAGCCGTGTTACCTCCCTAAATTTTTGATTGTGTATGTGATCTATGCGGATTCTCAGTTATCCAATTGATAATGAATATCACTATTATTGATAAATATTATCATTCCCATTTAGGTTTGACAATACTCTCCACGATATCTTTTTTGTAAAAAAACAAAACTTAATAAAACCTTGGATTCAGAGCTTGAATTGTACGGAAAAGGAACGGAAATCCTTTTTAAGTAGAACAAATCCAGGAAAATGTACATACGTCTTGCCCGGTGTATTTTTCCAAATGTATAATGAAGAAATAGATCACTTGTGAGGAGGTGGCGTAGGGTGCAAGACTTTACACAACTGCACACCATTTTTGATCGCACTAGAGGCTACATCAATCGCTTCATGGGCATCATTCAGCCGATTATTGACGCTGCCCAGGACGAGCACACTCGTCTGTACTACCATCACATTCTGGAAGAAGAAGAACAACGCATGGGACGCCTGCAGCAGCTGGTTCCTCATCTAGAATCTTTGTCTGCCGAGAAAAAGTCAGATCAATTGAGTGACCGCGAGCTGTCCCAGTTGCTTTCTGATATTAATCTGGAGCGCTTCGGACTGCACAATTTCCGTGAGCACCTGGAGCTTTCCCTGTACGAATTTCGGGATGACGAGACGCGCATGGAGCTCGATGGCATGCGTGAAAAAACACATGCAGACTATCTGCAGGTGAAAGACATCATGAGCAAGCTCAGTGAGCGCTTTTCCGATGTGTATACCACGGATCTCACTGATCACGATGAAGGCCACGATGTTCATCAGGTTGATCACCTGAAAGCATCGGCGAGCGCGCCTTTGGGCGTAGCATCCGTGATCACCCATCCACAGGCCCCTGTCTCTGGTAAAAAGGGACTGACGGTGGGCAGCTTAAAAGGTCTTCATTAATAGAACGATCCTGTATGACTTGGAGGTAACGCTATGGACAAGCTTCGTAAATACCCGGATTCTCCCCTGACGAACGAAGAATGGAACCAACTGGACGCAACTGTTATCGACATGGCTCGCCGTCAACTGGTTGGCCGTCGTTTTATCGATATCTACGGACCATTGGGTGAAGGGATTCAGACCATCACCAATGATGTTTATGATGAGTCCCGCTTCGGTGGATTGAGCCTGCGTGGTGAGTCGCTGGAAATGACCCAGCCTAGTCGCCGTGTCAGCATGACTATCCCGATCCTGTATAAAGACTTCATGCTCTACTGGCGTGATGTCGCGCAAGCTCGTACACTGGGCATGCCACTCGACATGAGTGCGGCTGCCAATGCAGCTGCCGGCGGCGCCCTGATGGAAGACGATCTGATTTTCAATGGCGCTGCAGAATTCGATCTGCCGGGCTTGATGAACGTGAAAGGACGCCTCACCCATCTGAAGAGCGACTGGATGGAGTCCGGCAATGCATTTGCCGACATCGTGGAAGCTCGCAATAAGCTGCTGAAAATGGGTCACAGCGGTCCTTATGCGCTCGTAGTTTCTCCTGAGCTTTACGCCCTGCTGCACCGTGTACACAAAGGAACAAACGTACTCGAGATCGAGCACGTGCGCAATCTCGTAACAGACGGTGTTTTCCAATCGCCAACGATCAAAGGACGCAGTGGTGTCCTCGTCGCTACTGGCCGCCACAATCTCGACTTGGCCATCGCGGAAGATTTCGACTCTGCTTTCCTCGGAGACGAACAAATGAACAGCCTGTTTCGCGTCTATGAATGCGTGGTCCTTCGCATTAAGCGTCCAAGTGCAATCTGCACACTGGAAGAGACAGAAGAATAAGGTTTGCCATCAGCTAGGAACTTAAAAAGGCGGATCAATTGACTAAGCTTAGCAATTGGTCCGCCTTTTTCCATAAAGAGATGAGATAGGAGTACTGGTGATATTTTCTCGAAGTGGGTGACTGTTTTTCATGTTCTTTCGCAGCTATTTGGGTCCTGTCTTTGCCGCAATCGTTCCCCTTTTGTTCTTTACGTTTTTACGAATGAACGAATCTCTTGATCCGTTGGTCGTTTTGCCAAAGGGGCATTTTTACATCGTCACCTGTGTAGCCCTTCTCGGCGCCCTGTTTGCCATCTCAGTCGGTGTCGCTGGTTCACGCTTGCGCAATAGCAAAGTAAAAGTCCTGTCCCTGGCCTTTCTCTCACTCGCAGCTGCTTTTGCCGTCCATGGATTATCCACACCCAATTTTTTGCTTCATGCGACCCACTTGCCTGGAGTTGCCGCGCAAATCAGTATTTTCCTTGCTGCCTTTTGGCTATGGCTGTCTTCTTTTCCCGCCGATCATCGGTGGAGCGAAATCCTATCTCGTGGGCACCGCCTTCTGCTTCCCGTGTGGACCGTGCTTTTGCTCAGCGCGGGGATCGTCAGTATGCTGTTTCCTCATTTAGCCGATTGGATTCAAGTGGATTCTAGACCCGTCAACGTGCTGTTAACGAGCACCATCGTACTTTTCAATACGATCACCATGTATCGTTACTATCGTTCCTACAAGTATTCTCAGTTTCCCCTCCAGCTCTCCATCGTTTACAGCGCAGGTTGGCTGATCACCTCGCAGCTCATCATGCAGCTGGGCGAATCCTGGCGAGTCAGCTGGTGGATCTATCATTTTCTGCTGCTCGCGTCCATGATCGTCATGATAACGGGGCTGTACCGGCAATACGCATTGAAGCACTCCTTATCTGATGCGATACGTGCCTTGTTTACGACAGATCCGATTGAGCGGATAACGAACTGTCTTTCTCCGAGTGTGAAAGCACTGATTGTGGCTACGGAGAGCAAGGATCGTTATACGGCCGGCCATAATTTTCGCGTGGCACTCTATGCGCTTAAGCTGGCAGAAGAGCTGCGACTAAGGCCAGAACAGCTGCGCGCCGTTGCACAAGGTACCATTATTCACGACATTGGCAAAATCCAAATTCCCGACCCCATTCTCAACAAGCCAGGAAAGCTCACCCCAGGCGAACGAGAGGTGATTGAAAAGCACACCGTTCGCGGCTATGAAATGTGCAAGAACCTCGGCTTTATGAAAGACGAGCTATCCATCATTCGCTCGCACCACGAAAAATGGGATGGCAGCGGCTACCCAGACCAGCTCCAGGGTGAACAGATCCCCTTCATGGCTCGGATCGTTGCCGTCGCCGATGTGTATGATGCCCTCACTTCCAATCGCGCTTATCGGACAGCTTGGTCCCATGAAGAGACCATTTCCTTTTTACAGAAAAACAGCGGCACTCACTTTGATCCCAGCTGTGTAGAGGCATGGATTCAACTGTGCGACAGAGACTCTTCTGTCTATCAATACCCGGCAATGATGATTCACGAGGATTCTGCGATGGTGTCCACTGGGGAGAGCAAATTTGTGTAAGCTAGAAAGCTAGCTTCGCGTACCTCTGCCTGCACAAAAAAAGACAGCCATGCTAGGCTGTCTTTTTCGCTTTGCTTATTGCTTATTGCTTATTGCTTATGCTTGTGTCACTGCTTGATTTTGCTGCTGGTATTGAGCCAAGGCTTTGCCCAGTCGGGTAATGGCCAGCTCTGTATCTTCCTTGTTCAGCAGCGTGTAGTTCAGGCGTATGGTGTTGGATTTTGCTTCTTCCGCATAGAACGGTTTGCCTGGAACGAATGCCACTCCTTCTTTTACGGAGAGAGCCAGCAGCTTCTCGGAGTCGACATTTTCAGGCAGGTTTACCCAGAGGAACATACCACCACGTGGCTTTTCCCATGTAACGCCATCCCACTGCTGCTTCGTCATCAGCTCGTGCATCCACTCCATGCGATCTTTGTAAGAGGCGCGGATTTTGGCAATATGCGATTCCAGATCAAAACGGGACAAGAGCTGGTGCAGCGCGATCTGGTCGATCGTACTCGATTGCAGATCCACCGCTTGCTTCGCTTTGACCATCATCTGGATCACACGAGTGTCGCCAATCGCCCACCCTGTACGCAGACCAGGGGCAACGATTTTGGAGAATGTACTGGTGTAGACTACACACGAATCAGTCGGATGCTCATCGAGTGAGAAGATGGAGCGATATGGCGCGCTTCCATCAAACTGGATTTCACCGTAAGGGTCGTCTTCCAGAATTAAAATGTTGTTTTCCTTACACTGTTTCAGCAAACCGAGTCGGCGTTCCATAGACCACACTTTGCCAGTCGGGTTGGCGAAGGTCGGGATGACGTACGCCATTTTCGGACGGTACTTCGCGATTTTGGCTGCCAAGTCCTCCAAATCCATTCCTTCATCGTCTCCGTCCACCGGAATGGCGCGAATACCACGAAATTGGAACAGTTGGACCGCAGCCAAGTAAGTAGGGTTTTCTACCAGCACGACGTCGCCTTCGTCCAAATAGACTCGGCAAAGCAAGTCGACGGCCTGCTGGGAGCCGGTGGTGAGCAGCATATTGTCCACGCCAACATTCATCTGTTTCTGTTTCATGCGTTCAGCTACCCATTCACGCAGCGGAAGATAGCCGTCAGTCAAACCATATTGCAAGGCTTTTGCTCCCAAATCGAATGAACGATCAAAAGCTTCACGCATTTCGGCGATTGGAAATGAATCCTCTGCAGGTAAGCCTCCAGCGAGCGAGAGTACTTGATTGCCTTGGGTCAGCTTCAAGATTTCCCGGACAGCCGAGGAGGATAATGCTTCTACTGATTTTGAAAAGGAATACTCCATGTTCCGTTCCCCCTTGATTATTCTTTAGTGGATGCAACCGTTCGTGTTCAACGAAAACGGTCACGGTCAATTTTGTTTATACTTGTTTTATCACTGTCTACTGGCAATGTCCAATGCTCACTTACTATGAGGGGATAGGTTTTGGCTATGTCGAGCGATTGTTCGATCGGGTTGGAAATACGTGGTAGATCAATTAAAAGGGCTTAAGTCCAGTGCGAACCGAACCCAAGCCCTTTTATTTACTCGCAAGTACGTTTATGCACTGCAAGGCAATCCTGCGTCACTGCTTTCACATGAATTTCTCTGAACTGCTACCAGCTGCTCAGACGAGTGTCCTGGTAAAGCCTTTGCTTTTCAGTCGAGCAAGAGTAGGCGCAGCGATTGGTCAAATCGACGAGTGTCAGCCGAATATGATGCTTCGCGCCCGTATCAATGCCGATGCGCCCCGGCTGACACCAGATCTCGCCTTCCGTTGCTCCCATCATATGCGTCGGCGTGTGCCCGAAAATGATTTTCTGCGGCAGTGTTTGCTCCGCCCCCCAGAAGTCTTTTCGGATCGTCAGCAAGTCCTCTCGCGTTTGCTCGCTGATCGGGATATGAGGCCGCATGCCAGCGTGAACAAAGATATAATCTTCATCGGTCAAGTAGGTCGGCAATGTTTGCAGCCACTCCCCTATCTCCTGCCGGTAGCTGCTGCCTTTCTCATGAATGGTTTCCAAATACCACATCTCCAGATTGCCGATGATGGCTTTTGCCCCTTGCTGGACTCTTTCGCGGATGTATTCGAGTGATTTCCATGTACTTGGATCTTTGTCGATGTAATCCCCTACGAAAAAAAGCTTGTCAGTCTGCGGTTGATAGCCGGCTTTCTGCAGGAGCAGCTTCACTCCTTCCACATGACCATGGATGTCTGAGATAGCCAAGATGCGTGACATAGCGATCTACCTTTCGTCTATTTGCGGATAGAGATACGCTGCTGACCTAGGAAGCAGCAGCCACCCTTTCTTACCTGATTCTATGCACTTGGAATGAAAATAGGTAACTTGCTGCTCATCCTGCGTCTGGGCAAGGATTCGCCATCGGCTGCCCTCGAAGGTACTGTGGACGACACGAGCCGCCAGCTGGCTGCATATGCCATCCCCCATTTCCCCATCCGTTTTTCTCGCCCAAGCTGCGGCAGTCCATGGCTCCTCCTGCCAGAGCAGATCTTCTGGGCGGCAGAGCAAATGAACGACGGATTCAGACTGAAGCACATGCTGGCCTGGGATGATACCCGTCAACACGGATTCTCCGATGCGAGCAGCCGGCTGATGCTCATGAAAGACAAATTTGCCTGTCAGCTGATTCCCAGCTCCGAGTAGCGCCGCTGCCGACTGGGTAGCCGGGTAAGAGTAGCAGGAGGCTGCATCAGCGATCTGGTCGATGGCACCCGAGCGCATGATAATCAGGCGATCCGCCATCGCAAAAGCTTCATCCGGGTCATGGGTGACGTGAAAGACCGTCGTTCCGAGCCGGCGAAACAAATACGCCATCTCCGTGCGCATCGCGATTCGCAGCCGCATATCCAGATTGGACAGCGGTTCATCTAGAAGCAACAGGTCCGGCTCCGTCGCCAAAGCCCTTGCGATGGCAACACGCTGCTGCTGTCCTCCCGAAAGCTGTGGCGGCAAGCGGTGCTCCAGACCCTGCAGTCGTAAAAGCGCCATCAATTCCTCGATTTTTTTGCGAATGTCCACTGCCGCCATTTTTTTGCGCGTAAGCCCATACGCGATATTGTCAAATACGTTCATATGCGGCCACAGAGCATAATCCTGAAAGACCATATTGATGTTGCGCTTCTCCGGCGGCACGAGACTTTTAGCAGTCGCCACCGTCTTTCCACGCAGCACGATTTCACCTGCATCCGGCTGCTGTAGACCCGCTATGATTTGCAGCAAAGTCGATTTTCCGCAGCCCGATGGACCCAAAACACTGATGATTTCCCCCGGCGCCACGGAAAACTGGATGTCGCGCAGGGCGTCATGCTTGCCAAAGCTTTTTTGCACGCCGCGAACCTCTAGTAGTGGAGTCATGAGATCTCCCTCCCCGATGTCATATTCTTCGGCTTGAACAACCATTCCATCACCACGATGATGACGACGACGATCCCGCCGCCAGTCAGCGTTGCAGCAGCCGCATACGCGAATTTCAGGTCCTCGAACGCTTTATTGATAAAGACAGGCAACGTCATAAAATCCGGTGGATACAGAATCGACGTGGACGCCAGATCAAAGACACTGCTGCCAAAAGCAGCCAAACCAGCTGAAACCAGCGACCCTCTGATCAGTGGCAGGAGAATGCCCTGTATCCTTTGACCAAAGCTCGCGCCTTGCATCTGCGCGGCGTTTAGCAGCTGCCCCGGCACTTTTGCCATCGCCCCTACAATAATTCGCGTGATGATCGGAATGGCACCAGCCACACTCGCCAGCACCAGGATCCACGGTGTTCCGTACAAAAGCAGGCCAAGTGGCTCCAGCCATTTTTGGTTCCAGACAAAGATATAGCCAATCCCCAGAACGACCCCAGGTACTGCCAAGGACACCAAAGACATCACATCTACCATCCTGCGATACGTAAAGCTCGAGTACGTCAGCACATACGCCACCAAAAACCCAATGACGAGGCCAACGATTCCGGCGGTAGCGGCAATGCTCAGCGAATGAAGCAACCCGTCCAGCAGCGCACCCGCATTTTCAAGCAACGCCGCATAATGACGCATCGTCAAACTCGTAAAGCTGGCAGCGCCGGATGTATCGGAAACGGACATAAAGGCATTTGTGCCAAAAGGAATTCCGATGACAACCAGCAAAAAACACACATTGAGGATCGTCAGCAGAACTCCCCCTCGCACTGGCTTCTGCGGTTTTCTGCGAATCGCCCGCGACGAAAGGAAATCAAATCGCGATTTGCGCATAACAAAGAACTGCACAGTCATCGCCAAAACGATAAACAAAACCAAGTAGAAGGACAGGATCCCTGCCATATCAAAACGAATCGGTGACGTATACAGAGCCGAATAGATGGAATAAGGCAGCGTTGGAAAGCGAAAGACCGTCGCGATGGAGGCCGGCAAGCCGAAATCCCCGATGGTATCCATGAAAACCAGCATCGCCCCCGAACAAATCGCTGGCAGCAGCAGTGGAAATTCGATCGTTCGCCACGCTGTCCAGGCAGAGCTGCCGCATAGGCGGGCCGCCTCTCCCAATCGATCCACCTTCCATTCCAGAGCGCTTGCGATCGCAAGGTAGGCAAGCGGAAATTTACTCAGAGCCATGACCAGTACCAGCCCGCTCGGTTGAAAGATGAACCCGCTAACCCAGTGCCAGCCCAGCCAATTGCTGGCGAGCCCGTCAGCAGCAGCGAACATCACCCAGCCTTGCGCGAGAATAAAGGAAGGCGTAATGATCAAAATCCACACGGCAAAGTCCAAGAGCCGTGCCGTTTGGAAATCCCATCTGGATCGTACGACAGCTAATAATCCTCCCAGCAGCGTCGCAAAGATCGTCGTGCCTATCCCCAGGAACAGCGAGTTTTTCATCGATGCCAGCCATAGCGGCCTGTGGAAAACCTCCAGCAGCAAAGACAGATCGCCTACATTCCACTGACCAAAGAAAACGCCAGGCAGCAAGACCTGAATGATAACGGCGGCGAGGGGCAGCAAAATGAGTAAAAAGAGGAGGGCCAGCACGAGCCAGCCCGTCCGATTCCCGTATGATCCGAACATCCTCATCGATTACTTCACCGCTTTGTCTGCAAACCACTGCTTGATTTCCGCTTCGTGCTCGGCTGCCCACTCTGGATCGGCTACAACGAGCTTCGCCTCAGCGGCACGATCACTTTTCGGCTTTACGCCTTTTGCAGACGGTTCAAAGTAGCTCTCTTCTCCCTTGTCGATCAGTTCCTGCTGCACCTTTGGATCGAGGATGAACTCGACAAACGCTTTTGCGGCTTCCACGTTTTTCGTGTCCTTCTGAATCCCTGCTACGCGAACGGAAGCAGGTGCTCCCTCTTGCGGCCATACGATCTCGACTTGCGCTTTGTCGTTTTTCATGCCGTACGCATTGCTCTCCTGAAGGGCCGCAGCCTTGATTTCCCCACCTGTCAAAGCTTTTGCCACATTGGGATTTTTCGGATAGACATGGGTGCCATTCTTCAGGATTTGGTCGAAGTACGCTTTTCCTCCCTCCATCCCACGCTGTTCAAAGAACCAGGCGACAAAGGGATATGCAGGTGCTGCTACTGCAGGGTCAGCCATCCCAAGCAGATTGGCAAACTCCGGCTTCACGAGGTCATCCCACGATTTGGGCGCTTTGTCCGCTGAAACCGCTTTGGTGTTGTAGATCAAGACGGAAGCTGCATGCGCGCCTGTCGGGTAATACGTTTTATTGGCCGGGACAATTTTTTGATAAGTATCGGTCAAATTTTCCGCATTTTTCGGCGTCCAGCCTTCGAGCAGCTGACCGTTTTTGCCTAGCTGATGGATCGATGGCATTGCGTCCATCCACACCACATCCCAATGCGGGTTCCCTTTCTCCGCCTCAATCCTGGACATGATTTCGGCACCGTTCCCCGCTACGACTTTCAGCTTGTAGCCTGTTTCCTTTTCAAACATGGGAGCAATGATTTCATCAAAGTCATTTAAGTAAACGACCAGTGGCTCACTGGATTTGCTGTCCGCGCTGCTAGCAGGCTCACTTGCAGCTGGCTTGCTGGCTGCCTCTGTTTGATTGCTCGTCGCAGTCGCTGACGAACCGGATGCACCGGATGCATTTTGTCCTGACGGGCTTTGCCCACATCCTGCAAAAACCAGCGTTGTTGAGACAAGCAGAGTGAATAGTGCGAGTTTGTTGCCCATTGTTTTACGAATCATCAAGGATAGCCTCCCACGTCATTTTCTTCTCAACAACCACTCTACGGCATTTATGTAAGAGGAAAGTAAACGGGATGCTAAGGTTGTGTTAAATAGACTCTATGTTTATTGATACCTCCATAGAGACTGTCTATACTGGCTGTGGAGGGATGGCCGTGAACATTCAGCAATTGCGCGTATTTGCCGTCGCAGCCCAGTGCCGGACGCTAACAGAAGTAGCCGAGGAGTTAAAGGTCAAGCAGCCGACCATCAGCTTTCATTTGAAAAAGCTTGAGACAGATTTGGGGGTCGAGCTGTTCTACAAGCAGCCTAGGCAGCTGCGCCTCACCGAAGCAGGGATGGCCATGCTGCCCTATGCACGGAGAATTACGACCTTACTGGATGAGGCAGAGCAGCTGGTGCAGGAGTATCGGGAAGGAGGCAGAGGGACGCTGAAAATCGGCGCGAGCTACACGCCAGCCACCTATTTCTTGCCTCCGTTTTTAGCAGACTTTCAAGCGATCTATCCAAACGTACTGCCCATGCTGACCGTGAAAAAGGCAAAAGCCATCATGGAGCTCTTGCTCGACTTTGAAATTGATGTCGCCATCGTCTCGCTGCCAGAGGGTCAGAAAGAAGGTCTGCATGTCATCCCCTTGATTGCCGACGAGCTGCGATTGGTGATGTCTCCCTCGCATCCGCTTGCCGCTAAAGAAGAGATCGCTCTGAGTGATTTGCGCAATGAACCCTTTCTCGTGCATGAGTACGGCTCCACTTCCAGAGAGCTGGCGGAGCTGTGGGCAGAAGAAAACCGGTTTCGCTGGAAAATTCGCATGGAGCTCGGTGCGATCGAGACGATCAAGGAATCGGTCAAGCACAACATGGGCATCAGCATTTTGCCTCAACGAAGTGTCATCCGCGAAAGCCAGCTGAAAGAACTGATCGTTCACGAGCTGCCAGGGTATGTCAATCGCCGCCATATCTGCCTCGTGTACCGTCAGGACGACATCATGGCGCAGCAGGTACGTACCTTTATTGATTTCATCCAGCACAATGGAAAAGGAATCCAGTCATAAGGAAACCTCTATCGAGGCCTGTTCAAGGTGGAGCGACCGCGTTTTAGCGGTAAGTTTTACCGAAGGAATGCCAGAAGCGGAAGCTGAGGCACTTCGCCATGCACTCCGGAATTCATAAACGTAAACTCTTATAAATTCCTATACGTTAATAAAAACCTCTTTCCTTATGAGGAAAGAGGCTGGAAATTTATTGTATGTAGCTGTCTTAAGCGATGCGAACTACTTTTGACTTTTCCGCTTGTGGCAGGAAAGACAAGTCTACTTGCGCATGAGCTTCTTCCAAGCCAACGTCTTGCGCGAGCAGCAGCGCTTCTTCCTGGAAGGTCAAGGTACAGCTTCCTTCGTTCAATTCACATAGCCGTTTCAAACGCTTCAAGCGATCCGCCTTTTTCTCCGCTCGCATGCAGTCATTGCGCAATTCACAGACGTTTACGTGGCGTGCATCCGTGATCATGCTCACATCGTCTACATGGACGATCAGCCGCTGTCCTTCTTCTGTAACAAAACCGATCGAGCAAAAATGCGCACCTGACATTTCCAAGCGAGTGAGAACGGCATTGCCATATACTTCTCCCGTACGCAGACGGATTGAGCTTGCTTCAATGGCCCCGCCTATTTTACGCTCGTTGGCGATCACCGTATACATATCAGTGTAACCGTTAATCTGATAGCGCATAGTACCCTCCTGCTTTGCCAATTGTTGTCGGTGAGACTAATTATCATTAACAGTATCCATCGTATAATGAAAATCATTATCTGTCAACGCTGAGAATGATTTTTATTGAGAATGACAAACTCTTTTTTAAAATGCCCATTCTCATCCACCTTATTCTTCCTCCCTTCGGCAAGCGATGGGCATATGCCCGAAATTACTCCATCGAAAAAAAGACCGTCATCTCTGAGCTGCTCTTTCTCAGGGATAACGGTCTTTCTCGCTTTTCACTTAGGCTTTGGCAAAAATACCGAGCTGTTCAATTCGACGTACAGCCTCTGCCAATCGAGCTTCATCCGATAGAAGTGCCGCGCGGACGTAGCCTTCGCCGGTCGGTCCGAAGCCATTTCCTGGCGCCACGACGACATGGGCTTTTTCCAGCAGCAAATCGGAGAACTCTACGGAAGTAAAGCCACTCGGAACCGGCAGCCATGCAAAGAACGAGCCTTGCGAAGGCTGAGCCTGCCACCCGATGCGGTGCAGATTGGAGAACAGCGCGTTGCGGCGGCCCTCATAAACCGCTACGAGATCGCGCACGCATTGCTGCGACTCTGTCATCGCTTTGGCAGCGGCCATCTGCACAGCACCGAACAAACTGACGAAATAATGGTCCTGAATCAGATTGATCAAGCGGACGAGCTCACGGTTTCCGACCATCGCACCGACGCGCCAGCCTGCCATGTTGTAGGTTTTGGACAGCGTATAAAACTCCACGCCAACTTCCTTAGCACCCGGTACTTGCATGAAGCTCACCGGCTTTTTCCCGTCGTAGCTGATCGCGCCGTACGCGAAGTCGTGACATACGACGATCTCGTTTTTGCGGGCAAAACGAATCGTCTCTTCGTAAAACTCAAACGGAGCGTTTACCGCTGTCGGGTTGTTTGGGTAGTTGAGGAACATCAGCTTCGCGCGATCCAAATCCTCCTGAGAAATCTGGCCGTAATCAGGCAAGAACTGATTTTCAGCGCGCAGTGGCATCATGACCATGCGTCCATCTACCACCGCCACGCCAGACCAGTAGTCCGGGTAGCCTGGATCCGGCACCAGAGCCACGTCTCCTTTGTTCATCAAGACCTGACAGATCTCTACCAGTCCTGTTTTGCTGCCGAACAAAATGGCTACTTCTTCTTCGGGATCGAGGTCAACATCGAACTCTTGTTTATACCAGTGAGCGACAGCCTGCTTCAGCTCGAGGCGACCGCTGAATGGCGGATATTTATGATGCAGCGGGAGTGCAGCGGCTGCTTGCAGCTCTTCTACGATATGGGCTGGTGTCGGCAAATCAGGATTGCCCTGTCCGAGATTGATGACATCATGTCCTGCAGCGATTACTTTGTTTACTTTCGCTACGAGTGTGGCAAAAAACTGTGTCGGCAGCCGATCGATCATGTCGGAGGGTTGGATACGCATCTGTCTTCATTTTCCTTTCTGTCGGGTAATGCTGGGAATGTTAGAAAACTTGGCTACGCCAAGCTTTTTGCACCCAAAGGGTACAGGTCTCCGCCTTAGCTGCACTTATACTGGCTAAGAATACTATAAATTCTTACTGTACAAAAAATCCCTTTTTCCTCACAGAAAAAGGGATAGATCAGCTTCGTCATGTCCTTATCTGTCAGGAATTCTCCTGCTGGAATTGGCACAGCATCTACTTCCCACTATGGGTGAGCAGATCCGCTGCCGGGCTTCATAGGGCCAGTCCCTCCACCTCTCTACATAAGTAAAGCACACGGAATATAATGTTTTGAATCTTCTTCATACTACTTGAGCACTACCGGTGTGTCAAGATCCTTGCTGAATTTGCACGGTCGCTCCGTCCTTGAGCAGTGTCTGTCCCCGCACTACGATCTGCTCTCCTTCTTTCACACCCGCGAGAATCTCGACGGCATCACTTGTCTGGACTCCCGTTTTGACCTCTACTTTTTTCGCAGTCAACTGGTCCAGCAAGTACACGTATTGTTTCCCGTTTTCCTCAAACACAGCCTTTCGCGAGATGACCAAGGACTGGGCAGATTGCTGCTGACCGAATTGGATGTTGACCACCATATCCGCTTTCAGTCGGTCATCCCGATTGGCGAGGGAGATCTCCACAGGATAAGCCCGCAAATCCGGATTCATGACAGGGCTGATTGCCGTTACCGTCCCTTGCAAGCTTTGCCCGGTTGCCGTGAGCGAGACGTGGACGAGGTCCCCTGTCTTGACGGTCGCCATGTCTTTTTCCGACAGATTGGTCTTCGCGATCAAAGGATCTGTATCCACGATCGTCACGACAGCAGATTGAGGCGAGGCCATCTCTCCTGCAGAGCCGTGCACCTCCGAAATCGTCCCCGAAATAGGGGCGGCAATAACGGCATTTCCCAGCTGCTGACGCGCGTTTTCCAAGGCGACCCGCGCTTGCTCTACGGATGCCTCCGTGACTGCCACACCTGTTTTTTGTTTCGCGGTGGCGAGCGTCTGCTTGGCGGTATCATACGCGCTCTGTTCGTTCACCAAGACGGCTTTGGCTTGTTCCAGCTGCTGGGCAGATACCGCCCCCTGATTGAACAGAGCAGAGATCCGCTCATAGTCTCGTTTTGCATCGTTTAGTGCCTGCTGCGCCGAAACGAGACCGCTTTGGGCTTGCTGCAGACTTTGCGCCGTGCTGGTCTTGCTTTGCTGCAAGGATGCCGCCGCCAGCTCATAGCTCGCCTGCGCTTCCTTCACCGCGTTTGTTAGATCCGTCTGATCCATCGTGAACAAGACAGCTCCTTTTTGTACCTGCTGCCCCAGCTTTACATGGACCATGCTGATTTTTCCACTCGCTTTTGGCGTGACTTCGACTGTCTCGCTCGGTGCCAGCTTTCCGGTTACCCCTGCGCTTGCTCCTACACTCCCTCGCTTGACGGTGTCGATCTGGACAGGGACGACCTTGGTCTCTTCCTGCTGAGGTGTCACCTGTGCCTCTTGGCTGCTACAGCCTCCGATGGCTACCGCAAAAGCCAGCAGCAGGCCGATTGTTGCCCCGCTTCTTTTCATTTTCTATCCTCCCTCTAGCAGGCGAGCCACCTCGTGTCCGCCTGCTTCTCCCGCATCATACTTCGGTACGAAGCTCGCTGCCTTTGGCTTTCTTCTGTTTACGCTTGCGATTTTTCAGCTTGCTGCCCAGGTCGTCAAACCAGGTATAGATTACCGGGATGAGTACCAGCGTGATCATGGTCGAGAAAGAAAGGCCAAAGATCACCACAATCGCCATCGGTGCCTGCGATTCGTTGCCCTCGCCTCCGCCAAAAGCGAGTGGAGTAATCGCCAGAATCGTGGCAAGCGTGGTCATTAAAATGGGACGCAGCCGCAGAGGTCCTGCAGCGAGTATCGCGTTGTTGCGCTCCACGCCTTTTTTTCGAAGCTGATTCACGTAATCAATGAGCACGATGGCGTTGTTGACGACGATTCCGATCAAGAGAATGTAGCCGATGAGCGCAGGCACGCTGAGCGGCTTACCGGTCACGAGCAGCCCGACTACGACACCTATGAAGGTCGGTGGAATCGAAAACATGATGATAAATGGTGTGAACAGCGATTCAAACTGGCTGGCCATAACCATGTAAACGAGGGCGATGGACAGGATGATCGCAAGTCCGAGACTGCCAAACGACTCCATCATTTCCTTGCTCTGCCCGCCAAACTCGATGCTGTAGCCATCCGGCAGAGTCAACGCATTCAGACGGGCTTGAATATCCGAGGAAACGGAGTTCAAATCACGCCCGACGAATTCTCCGGAGATTTTCACTTCACGTGTCTGGTTGGAGCGGGCAATCACCTGGGGCACTTCCTGGTTGACGATATCTGCGACAGAGGATAACGCGATCTGCGCCCCTCCTGATGTCGGGATGCGAAGCTGCTGCAGATAAGTGATGTCGTCCTGATATTTACGCGGCATCATGACGCGGATATCGATCTGATCATCGCCTGTCTGAAACGTCGTGACGGTCATTCCATCAAAGGCAGTACGCACATTGGACAGCACCTGACTGGTCGTCAGTCCGTACAAGCCTGCCCGCGAGGCATTGACGATCA
Source organism: Brevibacillus centrosporus (assembly GCF_046622605.1). Lineage (NCBI taxonomy): Bacteria > Bacillati > Bacillota > Bacilli > Caryophanales > Paenibacillaceae > Brevibacillus > Brevibacillus centrosporus. Next base: position 4,218,798 of record NZ_CP176856.1, read on the forward strand.
CTTGCAGCTCCTGGCTCTTTTCTTCCATAGAGGAAACAATATTTCGTGTCCCTTCCACCTGCTTCATTTCCCCCGCGACAATTGCACTGATGTCTTCCAAAACAGCGAGATCGTCCCCGCGAACTGTCACTTCCAGCGGAGCCGTGACGGGTCCCCCTGACTGATCCAGCTCCTTTACCTCGATTTCAGGTCCAGAAATGTCGGAGAGCTGTTTGCGCAAAAGCTCCACGACCTGCTCCGTCGTGACAGTACGCTGCTCCTTGGGTACCAGTGACACCTGCAGCTGCGCCCGGTTGCTTGTGGACGTTGCGATAATGGAAGGCCCGCCGGATGACCCGATGGAGGTATACAGTTGATCGAGCTCGGGCAGCTGTTTGATTCGGCCTTCTACTTCCTGCACGACCTTTTCCGTCTCCTTTAGCAGCGTCCCATTTGGCATTTTGATGGAAACAGAGATTTTCCCCTGTTCGAGCTTGGGGATGAATTCCGCTCCGACGGCTCCTGAAAGGAACACGGCACCAACAAACAGCGCAATCGTGGCGGCCAATACTGTTTTTCGATGCGTAATAGCCCAACCGAGAAACCGTCCATACCGGCGAGCGAGCTTGGAGAAACCGATATGGAACCAAATCAGTGGATTGATGCCCCGATATTTCGCTCGCTCCTGCTCATCCATATGCGGAGTCTTTTTCAGCCAGCGGGCGCTCAGCATCGGAACCAGCGTCAGGGAGGCAAGCAAAGCTGCGATATGCGAGTACACAACCGTCAGGGCAAGCGGGCCAAACAGCTCCGAGGCGAGCCCTTCTACAAAAACGATGGGAGCAAAAACAGAGATTTGAGCGAGGGCAGATGCCATGACGGCGGTCCCGACTTCCTTGGAGCCGAGTCGTGCCGCTTCCATCATGCTTTTGCCCTGCTCGCGATAACGAAAGATGTTTTCGAGGATTACGACCGCAAAGTCAACGAGAGAGCCGAGTCCGAGCGTCAAGCCCGACAGCGAAATGAGGTTGATCGTCTGACCGGTAAAATACATCAGACAGAATGTGGCGATTACGGAGATGGGCAAAACGATCGCAATGATAATCATCGATCGGAAGCTGCCGAGGAACAGGAGCAAGACGAGGATGGAAAACAGACCGCCGATCAGCGCATGCTCGCCAACCGTGTAGATGGAATCCTTGATAAATTGAGACGAATCGAGAATCATCGAGATTTTGACGTTTTTGGGCAAGACGTTTTCCAGCTGCTTGAGCTCAGCTTTTACTTCATCTGCCACTTCAATGGTGTTTCCCCCAGATGCCTTGGTTACACTCAAGCCTACACTCGTCTGGCCGTCCAAGTACGTTTTTTGGGTGATTTCCTTGTATGTATCCGAAATGGTCGCAAGGTGCTTCAGAGCGATGGTTCCACCGGGCAGCCGGATGGGCGTTTCACCGATCTCCTGGACATTGCTGTACTCTCCATCGACCCGGATCGCCAGCTTCGTGTCTCCTTCCCGTATACTGCCAGAGGTACCAGAGAGGTTCGTCGCTTGCAAGGCTTGCTGCACCTGCTCGATTCCGATCCCGTAAGCCGCGATGCGGTCCGGATCAAGCACGACTTCGATGACCTGGTCTTCTCCGCCAGATACACCTACTGAGGCAATCCCGTCGATGCGCTCCAATCTCGGCTTGATGACATCCTCGGCCAAGGTCTTGAGCTTTGCGATGTCGCTCTCCCCGGTGACAGACAACGTCATGATCGGCTCGCTATTCGGATCGATCTTGATAATTCGCGGGGCGTTTGCGTTGTCAGGCAGTCTGCCGCGCACCTGATCTACTTTGTCCCTCATGTTCAAGGTCGCCTGGTCCATGTCGGTTCCCCAATTGAACTGCAGGATAACCTGAGAAGCTCCTTCTGCCGAGTTGGACATGATCTTGTCGACGTTGGCGACGGTTCCGAGTCCTTCCTCGATCGGCTTTGTCACCAGCTTTTCCACCTCGGCGGGTGTACTGCCTTCTACTGTCGTGACAACGACCGCTACCGGCAAGTTCAATTCCGGGTATAGCTCGACAGCCAGCTTGGGCAGGGAAACAAAGCCAAAGATGAGCAAGGCTAGCGCCATCATAAAAATAGTGACGGGGCGTTGAATGGAAAAACGTGACAGATTCATCTCGCATCACTCCCTCCCTTTTTCGGAAACGATTGTTGCCGCACTTCGAGATGCCTGGTCAAAAGCGCCAAGGACTCACTGGCCCTCTCCACTTCAGACGCCTCCATCGATGAGAAAAGCTCGGGGAAGTACTCGCCTCGCATGAACGGAATCCGGTTCTGGATCGCCTCGACGGAACCGACCAGCTCGACCCACACCATCCGTCTGTCCTGATGGTCGCGGGTACGTTCCACAAAACCATTCCGCTCCAAACGGTCGACGATTCCGGATACAGTGCTGTAGGAAAGGTCAATCATCCGGCTGATCTCCCCGATCGTCCTTCTGCCCTGCATGACTGGCCCCAGCACAAACATCTGCGGTACGGTCATCCCGCATGCAGCAAGCTCCTGCGCAATCACATCCAGATAGACCTTGTTGAGCTTTGTTAGACGCATTGCCATCCGCTTCTTATCGTCCATAGCAAGCACCCCACACTATTTCGCTTTACGAAATGATTATGTCACGCTTCAATATTTCGCATCAAGAAATATTCACTTTGAAAAGCGAAGCAAGTTTCGACACCAAAAATGGTTTACAAAAAAGCAGGCTACCTCTTCCCTGTAGCCTGCTTCCCCACTAAACTTCCACGGTCATTTTCGTTTTCGGCTTCACCTTCCTGCCCGTCAAAAACACCCCGCCGACAATGAAGAGCATCCCGACAAGCAGATTCCACGTAATCTGTTCACCTAGCAGTGAATAGCCCCAGATAAACGCTGTGATCGGCACGAGGTACGTTACGAGTGACGCAATTTCTGGACCGCCTTTTTGCACCAGGTAGTAAAAGAGGATATACGCTACGCCAGAGCCAAACACGCCAAGCCCCAGCAAGGCCGCGACTGTCCCCCCCGAGCTAAACGCGGAGATAGGTAGCGACTCCGTTGCCAGCGAGACTCCACCTGCTCCGATCATCGAGGTGAGCAGTGTCCCGAACGTAATCTGGTACATCGATAGATTGCCGGGCAAACGCTTCGACAGCTGTCCTCCAAATGCGTAGCAGCAAGTAGCCGCGAGCATGCAAAGAAAACCGATCACATCCACGGACACCAAGGAAACCGGATTGACATCGAGCAAGACAATAATGCCACAAAAGGCGATGAGCATGCCGATCCAATGCATGCGATTGGATGCAAACTTGAAAAAGAGGATGCCTACCGCCAAGGTCCATATTGGAGTCGCCGCATTTAGCACCGATGCCATCGTGCTCGTCAAACGAGTTTCACTGAAGGCAATCAGCGACCACGGGATCGCCGTATTGACCAAGGCCATGATGATCATCGGCCCCCAGGCAATTTGTTTGAAACCGATTGGCTTTTTCAAACACACCATGATCAAGATAATCGTCACCAGGCCAAGAGCAGAACGCAGGAAAGCAATCGTCGCGGGACCGAAATCATGCAGCAGGATCTTCATAAAGTAGAACGAACCACCCCAGATGAGACTGAGGATCGTGAGTACCAGAAATAACGACCGAGACAAGTGGATCCCTTCCTTCTGTTATTTAGGCTCTCGCTTTGCGCTCCTGCCTGTATTCTAACAAGCTATTGATTCTCCCGCTATCGAAGTATGCCTGTTACCAACAAACGAAAAGAAAGACGCACGAGGCGCCCTCCTTTATTTTTCTATGGTTGTCGCAACCACGCTGCGCTTGCTGCGTTTTTGAAACGAGCTGTGCAGAACAAAGAAAGCGACAGACATCAGTGAGAGTCCGGCCATAATGTAGAGCAAGCCCTGTGCCTCAAACGTCTGGAAAATGAAAGCCCCGAGCAGCGGCCCCAGCATCCGGCCAGCAGAGCCGGTACCCGATACCAGCCCCTGGATGAAGCCTTCCTGCCCTTCCGGTGTAAACTCGGCAGCCACGGTCGGAACAGCCGGCCAAACGAGCATTTCCCCAATCGTCATGACAAACATGGCGACGAAGAAGCCTGCATACGCCGTCGTTTGGGACAAAATCAGCATCGACAAGGCGAAAACGTAGGTTCCCAGCAGCATCTGTGCCTTGAGCGTCTTGGCAAAATGCCTGATGACCCATGAGATAAGCGGCTGTCCAAACAAAATCAAAGCTCCGTTAAGCGTCCACAGCAGGCTGTACTGTCGCAAGGTAATCCCCAGTGACTGCATGTAGGTAGAGAGTACCGTCGTCCACTGCACATACACGATCCAGCTGATCAAAAGCCCGGCGCATAACAGGATCAACGCGCCCCACACTACTTTTTTCGGGGAGGTGGAGATCGCCGCCTTCTGTTCGCTCTCTTTCATTACAGCAGAAGTAGCTGCTTGCTCAGCTGCTCCTGTCTGCCCCTCCGCGATCGCTTTCAAATGACGAGGTAAAATAAAGACAAACATGGCAAAAACAACGATTTGAGCGATAGCGTTTCCGAAGAAGGTCCAAGCAAACGACACGCTTGCCAAAACTCCTCCTAGGGCGGAACCAGCTGCGACGCCTGCATTGAGGGCAACGTAAATCATGTTGATGGCTTTTCGCCCCCCCTGCGGCCACATGACAACGGCCAGCGCATTCATCACAGGGGACAAGGTTCCGTAAAACAATCCGTTCAGAAGCAAAAGAATCGTATAGATGGTGAAATCAGTCGTGAAACCGAGACAGACCGATATGACGATGATCCCGATGGAGGACAGGATGATCGTCTTCATCTTCCCCCAGCGGTCAAAGAGCATACCGCCAGCCAGACTCCCCACCAAAAATGCCCCCTGGTTCAGCATCAGCAAAAAGCCGGCTACGGTCAGCGGCTTTCCTAAATAATCGTGTATATAGATGGTGACCAGAGGCCAGATACAAGCCATACCTGTAGAAAAAATGATGGCAGCTACCGCCAGAAGACGGATGCTGCTCGGATAGGAATTCCAAGTCTGTCTCATTTGTTAGTTCTCTCCCCGCCGGAAGTCCCCACTTTTGCCACCTGTTTTTAAAAGAAGGCTGGTCGGTCCGATGACCATGCCCTTGTCCATCGCCTTACACATGTCGTACACAGTCAGGGCAGCCGCACTTACTGCGGTCAAAGCTTCCATCTCCACCCCGGTTTTTCCTGTTGTTTTGACAGACGCTTCCATCTCGATGGTCTGGTCATCTGTAAACGTGAAGCGAATATCGATCCCAGTCAGCGGCAGCGGGTGGCACATCGGAATGATATCCCATGTTTTTTTGGCTGCCATGACGCCCGCCACCTGAGCCACAGCCAATACATCCCCCTTTTCTACACGCCCCTCGCGGATACGCGCCAATGTTTCCGGCTTCATCGTTATTTTGCTTTGCGCTACCGCTTCCCGTTTGGTGATGTTTTTTTCCGAGACATCTACCATGCGGGCACGATTTTGCTCATTAAAATGAGTCAGCTGATCGCTCATATTTTTCCTCCAAAAATAAGCGAAAATCAGAACTTCTCCCGATTTTCGCCCCATTCGCTCAAAATATCTCTTACTCCTCTACCTTACTCTGGCTTCCGAATAAAAGCAATCACTATGTAAAGGGATACAAGATCTAAATCTTTACCAACCGGAAAGCTCCGAGAGCAGAACGCCTTTTCTGGTGACAGGGCTATTCCTGCTAGTCTGAAAACCTTGCTTAGTTCGTATTTGCTGATCGTGAAAGGAAAAGGAAAAAATCCGCTCAAAGTCGGCTTGTAGGGCGAAATAGACAATCCCTTCTTCGGGAACGCTTATGAGGGATAGCTGTGTGGGGAAATCTCCTCGCAGCTGTGCGGTCTCCTGCAAGACCGAGAAACCGTCTTCTACCCCAACTCTCCCTTGTGCCGACGCGAGCCGCTCGTTCGCTAGATGAAAACGCTCCACTCCATAAGAGCCGTCCGCTGCTCCCCCGCTGTCCTTTGCATCCATTAACGAGAAGTTGGTTTGCACGACGAATTTTACATCCTCCGAATCGAGCTGAAGCGGCTTTCTCCCTGGCTCGACGATGCAGGCACGGCTTTGCCCGTTTGCGATCAAGCTATGGACGCTGTGCCCTGGAACATTCACGATGGCATGGTCGCTTGCGAAAACAGGTACATCCTCTAGGGCGAGCTTCTCACTTAGCACATCGTCAAAAAGCTTCATTATATGGACGCAATTCTTTCCGCGACGGTAAGCCCCTGCCGCGTTTTCTTCGACCATGTGCAAATTCATGAAAGTCCCGCTCTTGTTGATGCCCAATGCAGGAAAAAACGCGTCTTTCTCCTGCTGCATGACAAGAAGCTGACTGTCCTTTTGATAAACCAGTTTGATAGCCCGATCGGAAATGTCGAAATTCATCCCGATCAACGTGCGATCACCGTAGCTGACAAAGCTCGTACACATTTCTTCCCCAACCCTTCCCTAATTGTGTCTCCTCTCTTACCACTATAGCAAGCTGGAAATTATTTTCAATCATTCCGAAATCTACCCATCCGAAAATTCAGGCAAGTATATTCCCGAACCCCTCCGAAGATTGGCATCTTGTCCGTATTGTGATATCGTCAAGCCATAAAGAGTCTTTTATTTACTAACGGGAAATGAGGAATCGCCTTGATGACTGTTACGATCTTGCTGTTTGCCGGCCTTGCCGAGCGAGCCAACGAACGTGAAATCAAAATAACCCTTCCTGATCAAGCTACTGTTCGCGATCTACTGGATGCTGTCGCCACCCAGCATGCTGCACTCGCGCCGCTGCTTGGCAGTTGCTTTGTATCGGTCAACCAAGAATACGCTGCACCTGACAGAGTTCTTTTGCAAGAGGATGAAATTGCGCTGCTTCCTCCAGTAAGCGGCGGAGAAGACCCTCGCTTTGCGATTACCGAAGAGCCACTCTCTGCGGACAAGCTCGTGCAGCTCGTCAGCAATCCGCATGCCGGCGCCATCCTTACCTTTGTTGGCACAGTTCGTGAATTCACGAAAGGTCAGCGCACCGTGTACCTCTCCTATGAAGCATACGCACCGATGGCCGTCAAAAAAATGAAGCAGGTCGCAGCAGAAATCGAGGAACGCTGGCCCGGCACGCAAGTCGCGATGCAGCACCGCGTCGGAAATCTGCAGGTGGAGGAGATCGCCGTTGTCGTAGCGGTCGCCACTGCGCATCGCAACGAATCCTTTGAGGCTGGACGCTATGCCATCGAGCGCCTGAAGCAAATTGTTCCCATCTGGAAAAAGGAAATGTGGGAAGACGGCAGCGAGTGGAAAGGGCATCAGCAAGGTCCCTGGGATCCGATCTCGAAGTACGAAGAAGGGGGACAATAAGAACGTGGATACACGCTATTCCCGCCAGATCCTGTTTGCTCCGATCGGGCGCAGCGGACAGGATCAGCTCAGCCAAAGCCGCGTCGCCATCGTCGGGATGGGCGCACTTGGCACGGTGCTTTCCAATCACATGGTTCGCGCCGGAGTAGGCTTCGTCCGGCTCATTGACCGCGACTTTGTGGAGCCGAGCAATTTGCAGCGTCAAATGCTGTACGACGAATCCGATGCAGCTGAGCATTTGCCAAAAGCGATTGCTGCCCACGCCAAGCTGACACGCATCAACTCGGGAGTGACGATCGAGCCTGTCGTCGCCGATCTGACTGCCTACAATGCCGAGGTGCTGCTCGCAGATGTCGATCTCGTGCTTGATGCGACGGACAATTTTCAGGTTCGCTACCTCGTAAACGATGTGTGTGTAAAGCACAGCATACCTTGGGTGTACGGCGGAGCTGTTAGTGCGACGGGTACCTTTACCGCGATTCGTCCCGGTGAGACCCCTTGTCTGCGCTGCCTGTTTCCAGAAGCACCGAACCCTGGCGAAATGGCGACCTGCGATACGGCAGGCGTCATCGGTCCGATCATTCACATCGTCGCTTCTTATCAGGCGACCGAAGCTTTCAAGATCCTGGTCGGCGCGACTGATGCGCTCAATCCAAATCTGGAGCACTTCGAGATATGGCAAAACCGTCATCAGCAAATCAAGGTTGTAAACGGCCGCCGGGCAGACTGCCCTTGCTGCGGGCAGCGCGACTTCGCTTTCCTCCATCCGGAAACGCAGGATGGACAAGCCGTATCCTTATGCGGACGCGACACCGTCCAAATCTCTCCTGCCAGCAGCATGTCGCTTGATCTGGACGCGCTGGCTGTAAGACTCGCACCGCTTGGCCAAGTGGAGCGCAACAAGTTTTTGCTGCGCTTCCACGCAGAGCCGCACACGCTGGTGGTCTTCCCTGATGGACGGGTACTGGTGCAAGGCACGGATGACATTACCCAGGCACGAACCCTCCACGCCAAATACATCGGTGCCTAAAGCTCCAAGCCAATAAGAAAACCTCTATTGTGGCCAGCTCAAGGAAGAGCGACCGCGTTTTAGCGGAAAATTTTCATGCGCTCCGGAATTCATAAGCCTAAAGCTTATAAATTCCTATACGTTCAAACAGGGCGATCGCAAACGTCTTTTCCTGACGTCGCGACCGCCCCTTTTTAACCTATGCATTTGTTCCGGGTACTGCTGGCAAGCTCACGATGAATGTCGTTCCCGCCCCCAGCTCGCTTTGGACCGTGATCGTCCCTTGATGCAGGTCGATAATTTTTTTCACGATGGACAGCCCCAATCCACTTCCTCCACTTGTGCGATTGCGGGATTTGTCCGCCTTGAAAAATCGCTCGAACACGCGTCCCTGATCCTCTTTGGCGATACCGATCCCCGTATCCGTCACGCGCACGAGCACCTCTTCCCCCGCTTCCCGCAGCTGAATCTGCAGCTTGCCCCCACTCGGAGTAAACTTGATGCTGTTGTTGATCAGATTATTCCATACCTGGCTCAGCATCTCTTCATCCGCTACGATTTCCACCTTGTCCAGGATAATGTCCAGCTCCAGCTCCTTTTCCAGCCATTGCGGCTCACACGCCAGAATGATTCTGCGCAGCTGCTGATCCAGACTGTACCTTTTCCGCTCGACCGGATGATGCTTGCCCTCCAGGGAGGTGAGCTTGAGCAAATTCTCACTGATTTTGGACAAACGCGCGCTCTCCGTCTCGATAATCTGCAGGTAATGCTGCCGCTCCTCATACGTGAGCCTTTCATTTTGCAAGGCTCTGGCAAATCCTCTGATGGATGTCAAAGGGGACTGTATTTCGTGAGACACATTCGAGATAAATTCCTGGCGTAGCTGCTCCATTTCGTTTAGCTGCTCTGCCATATGATTGATCCCGTCCACCAGCTCTCCCCACATATGATCTATTTTCACATCGAGATTGACGCTGAAATCCCCTTTGGCGATTCTGCGCAGGGCGTCGATAACCATTTGAAACAGCTCCCGATGACGCCGGGGAAACAGCTTGGAGATCAGAAACATCGCGAGCAGGAAAAGGAAAAAGCCGAGAATGCCGCTCGTTACGCCGATCGTAAAATCAGAAGCCTGCGGCCACCATTTTGGAAAAAGGGAACGACTGATGGCATAACCCGCTGACCAGCATGCGATGAGAATAACCGGAAAGGTGATCGAAGCTACGACCTTGAAAACAACGTCCTTTTTTATCACAGGTCCACTCATGTACTTACCTCCAGACGATAGCCGAGTCCGCGAATCGTCCGGATGAGAATGCCGTAGCTCTCCGTCGGAAACCGCTCCCGCAGGCGATTGATATGCACATCTACCGTTCGCTCGTTTCCTTCAAAGTCATAGCCCCAAATCTGTTCGATCAGCTGTTCTCTGGAGAGCGTTTTGCCGGAATAGCTGGCTAGCATAAACAATAGCTCAAACTCTTTCAAGGGAATCGTCAGAAGCTTGTCGCCCTGCATCACCTCATAGGTCTGGCGGTTCAACTGCAAGCCACCTACCTGCACAATATGGGAGCTCGCGATGCGGTATCGCTTCAATAACGCTTTGACTCGAACAACGAGCTCGGCTGGCTCGAACGGTTTGACGAGGTAATCATCTGTTCCCAGCTCGAAGCCTTTGATCTTTTGCGCTGTTTCTCCCTTTGCGGTCAGCATGAGCAACGGAATGTCGTAAAGGCTCCTCAGCTCCCGGCAAAGCTCCCAGCCATCCATATTTGGCATCATAATATCGAGGATGACCAAATCGGCTGGCGTGTCCTCCAGCTTGGACAAAGCTTCCCTTCCATCTGCCGCCTGCATCATATCGAAGCCCTCCCGCTCCAAAAAGACGCTGACCAACTCCCGGATATGCGGATCATCATCTACCACCATCAATCTGGTCATCTACTTACACCCTTTCTTTCACGCGCAGCTGCTGCGTGGCGAATTCCCGATACAGCGCATGGGTTTCATACAGCTCGGCGTGCCGCCCTCTGCCTGTAATCTTTCCTTTTTCCAAAATCAGGATCTGATCCGCATCGACGACGGTTGATAGCCGGTGGGCGATGACCAGTGTCGTGCGTCCCTTCATTAAATTAGTAAGCGCCTGCTGTACGATCAGCTCCGATTTGCTGTCCAAACTGGAGGTCGCTTCATCCAGCATGAGAATTTGCGGATCACGGAGTAGAGCACGTGCGATCCCGATCCGCTGCCTTTGCCCCCCAGAGAGCTTGACGCCGCGCTCTCCTACCTGTGTTTCGTAACCTTCCGGAAGCTCCTCGATAAACTGGTCGGCATACGCCATCGCAGCCGCTTGCCTAAGCTCTTCGTCACTGATTTCTCTACCCAGCCCGTAGCAGATGTTTTCCCGAATCGTCCCGGCGATGAGCGGACTTTCCTGCGACACATAGCCGATCTTGCTGCGCCAGGAAGCGAGGGTAAAGCCTTGAATCTGTTCCTCTCCCAAGCGGATGCTCCCGCTATTCGGTTGATAATAGCGCTCGAGCAGGGAAAACATCGTCGTCTTCCCGCTGCCGCTCGGTCCGACAATCGCAGTGACCTTGCCTGGAGCAATCGTAAAGCTCACATTCTCCAAGATGGTTTCCCCACCATCGTAGGCAAAGCTCACGTTTTCCACATAGATTGGCTGATTGGCGCTATTCAGCTCGCGCCCTGATGCATGGTCTTCTTCTCTTGCGTCCAGCGTCTCGATAATTCGCTCGGTCGCACCTATCGCTTTTTGCAGCTGAGTGAAAAACTGGGTGAACTGCCCCATCGGCATCACGATCTGGACGAGATACAAGATAAAGGCGACCAGCTCCCCTGCCGTCAAAGCCCCAGTCGCTACGCGCATTCCACCATAGCCCATAACGACGACCAGAAGCACCATCAGGACAAAGGAAATCAGCGGTCCGATCATCGCTTGCACACGGCCTTCTTTCAGCCCGTAGCGGAACAGATTGTCGATCCCCTTTTTTCCACTTTGGTACTCATGCGGCTCTGCATTCGACGACTTGACCAACCGAACCTCGGAAAGCACCTGATTCATGACGGTTGTAAAGCTGGCTGTCTCATCCTGCAGCCCTTTGGAGATCTTGTACATCTGCCGCCCCAGTGGCATCAAAATAAAGAAGGCGAACGGAACTGCTATCAGCATCACCAATGTCATTTGCCAGTCCAGGTACAGCAGTGTTGCGATCGAACCGACAATCGCAATGATACCGGTAAAGAAGTTGGACAAATGCTCCGTAATCAAACCTTTGACAACACCCGTATCGTTGGTCATCCGGCTGATCGTGTCTCCTGTCCGATGGTTATCGTAATAGGAGACAGGCAGTACCAGCAGCTTTTTCCACAGACGCTGACGCAGGGATGCCACGATGCTTTGGCCGACATGATTGAGCAAATAGATCGAGACTCCCCCAGCGATGGCTTGTGCCACAAAAGCAATCGCCAGAATAACAATTTGGCCAGGACTTATCGATGAAAGGGTAAAGCTGTCCACGAGGTCTTTCGTGAAAAGAGGAATGACCAGGCTCACCAATGTAGTGGCGACACTCAAAAATAGGGCAATTCCGACTTTCCACTTAGACGGCTTTGTTTCTTTTATTAAATGAAAGAACGAGCGCCAATTGGCCTTTGTTCCTTCTGCTGGATTCAAAGTAGTTTTCATTGCAATGATCTCCTTGCCTGTAAAGATTTTAGTTCTGACGAATAACCAGTTGCGCTTTCCCCAGAAAAAGGGCCGCCAGCAACGCCATGATGACAAAGAAAAGACCGAGTGTAAAGACTTCTTCGATCTCGATTCCAAGGGAGTGGTCAGGCTGAACATACATCAGGAGCCCCATCAAGCTAACTCCGATGGTACTGCCCATTGAGCGTACAAACCCGAAAAGGGAAGGGAAAGAACCCGAGTGTTGCTTGCTTACGGCGCTCTGCATAGCCGTTTTCAAAACCGGCATGAGCTGGCCCGTTCCCAGTCCTGATACTATCATATACGTTGCAACCGACAGTAAAGTTGTTTGCGTGTCGATCATCAGCAGACCGAAGCTGACTCCTATGATCAATAGGCTGGTAAAGACTATTTGGCGGTAAGTAAAACAGCTCATCAGGCGCCTGCTCACCACATTGCCCACAAAATAGAAGAGCATGTACGGGATGACCATGGCTCCTGCAAGTGCTGAGCTGACACCTTGTACTTCGTGCAAAAAGAATGGAACGAATGGGATGGCGCCGAACATGCCCGCGCTGACGAAAAAGGAAACCACACTTGCGCTCGAAACAAGCCGATGGCGAAACAGAGCAAGAGGAAGGATCGGACCTAAGCTAGCAAGATTGCGATGACCGATCCGCAAAGCGTGATGGCTCCCGGCCAATCGATTATCAGCTTGTGTTTGATCCGATTTTCACGGTGTCCAATTGCCAATAAGCAAACCGCTGAGACTCCAAAGGGCAGATTGACGAAAAAGAGCCAATGCCAGCTAACCGTCGTAGTCATCGCAGTCACTGTGATCGTCTGGTTGAGGGAAGACACGAGCAATCCCAAGAGCAGTCCGAATAAAATCAGCTTGTTGCTCGGTTGTTTTTCGATTTCCACCTTTTCCCTCTCCTTCCCCCAACGGATCACCTGGTGCCGCTACTCCCTTGCAAAAGAAACATTAATGGATGAATGTAAACGGAATATAAACGGGATAATACGATAGGCTAGGTTCCCTATTTGAGATCGGTGCCTATTTTTTCTCCCATGATTTTTGTATATAAATGATGAATTTGGGGTAGATGGCAAGAAATAAATCGAGTATAATAGGTTCGTAATGAAGGAAACGAAACTGCGTTTCACCTGATGAAACCCCAAGAATTCTTTAGGGAGGTTGTATACATTGGCTAACAAAGATGCTTACAAAGTAAAATCTTCCCTGCAAGTAGGCGACAAGTCTTTCGCGTACTATCGCCTGCAAGGGTTGGAAGAACAAGGCGTTGGAGAAGTTTCCAAGCTGCCGTTCTCCATTAAAGTTCTGCTCGAGGCTGCTGTACGTCAGTTCGATGGCCGCGCTATCACCAAAGAACACGTACAACAACTGGCGACCTGGACAAAAGGACGCGACGAAAACCAAGAAGTACCACTCATGCCTGCACGTATCGTACTGCAAGACTTCACCGGTGTTCCTGCCGTTGTAGACTTGGCTGCTATGCGTATCGCGATGAAGCGCGCTGGTGGAGATCCAAAACGAATCAACCCGTTGGTTCCAGTTGACCTGGTTATCGACCACTCCGTCATGGTTGACGATTTCGGTAACGCATCTGCTCTGGAAAACAACATGAAGCTGGAATTCGAACGCAACCAAGAGCGCTACCGCTTCCTGCGTTGGGCACAAACTGCGTTTGACAACTTCCGTGCGGTTCCTCCAGCAACGGGTATCGTTCACCAAGTAAACCTGGAGTACCTGGCAACGGTTATCGCTACTCGTGAAGTAGATGGCGAACTGGTAGCTTTCCCTGACTCTCTCGTAGGTACTGACTCCCACACCACTATGATCAACGGTCTTGGTGTTCTTGGCTGGGGCGTTGGCGGTATCGAGGCAGAAGCAGGAATGCTCGGCCAACCTCTGTATTTCGTAACACCAGAAGTCGTTGGTTTCAAACTGACTGGTACCCTGAGTGCTGGTGCAACTGCAACTGACCTGGCTCTGACTGTTACCCAAATGCTGCGTAAAAAAGGCGTTGTAGGGAAATTCGTAGAGTTCTACGGACCTGGCCTGTCCAACATCTCGCTGGCTGACCGTGCGACTGTAGCGAACATGGCTCCTGAATACGGCGCTACGATGGGCTTCTTCCCAGTAGACTCCGAAACGCTCAACTATATGCGTCAAACAGGCCGCGAAGAAGATTTGATCTCTCTGGTGGAAACTTACACCAAAGCACAAGGTCTCTTCCGTACCGACGACACTGTCGACCCAGTATTCTCCGAAACATTGGAACTGGATCTGTCCACTGTAGTACCGAGCCTCGCTGGTCCAAAACGTCCACAAGACCGCGTAGAGTTGACTGCTATGAAGGAATCCTTCAACAGCAGCTTGCGTACGCCGATCGACAAAGGCGGCTTTGGTCTCTCCGATGAGAAAATTGCAGCTTCCGCACCAGTTGTTTATGCAAATGGCGAGAAAGCTACATTGAAAACAGGTGCGGTAGTAATCGCAGCGATCACTTCCTGTACCAATACTTCTAACCCAAGTGTAATGCTCGGCGCAGGTATCCTGGCGAAAAAAGCTGTGGAAAAAGGTCTGACCAAACCAGCTTACGTGAAGAGCTCCCTGGCTCCAGGTTCCCGTGTTGTTACACAATACCTGAAAGACGCTGGCCTGATCGATTCCCTCGACGCTATCGGCTTCAACGTCGTAGGTTATGGCTGCACCACTTGCATTGGTAACTCCGGTCCATTGCCAGAGGAAACCAGCAAAGCAATCGCTGATGAAGATCTGACTGTAGCCGCTGTTCTGTCCGGTAACCGTAACTTCGAAGGACGTATCCATGCACAGGTAAAAGCGAACTATCTCGCTTCGCCTCCACTCGTTATTGCATACGCACTGGCGGGTACTGTGGATATCGACCTGACTTCCGAACCAATCGGTACTGGCAAAGACGGAGAGCCAGTATTCCTGAAAGACATCTGGCCATCTCCTCAAGAGATCGCAGCAGCTATGGACAAAGCGATGAATCCTGCTCTGTTCCGTGCTGAGTACGGTCAAGTGTTTACACAAAACGAAGCTTGGAACCAAATCGACGTTCCAACTGGCGATCTGTACGAGTGGGATGAAAAATCCACGTACATCCAAGAACCGCCATTCTTCAAAAACCTGGCTGGCGAAATCGCAGCGATCGCAGACATCAAAGCAGCGAAAACCATCGCTCTGTTCGGTGACTCTGTGACAACTGACCACATCTCCCCAGCAGGTAACATCTCGCCAACCAGCCCTGCAGGTCTCTATCTGCAAGCGAACGGCGTAGAACGCAAAGACTTCAACTCCTACGGTGCTCGCCGTGGTAGCCATGACGTAATGATGCGCGGTACTTTCGCGAACATTCGTATCCGCAACCAAGTGGCTCCTGGAACTGAAGGTGGCGTAACCAAATACCTGCCAACTGACGAAGTAATGTCCATCTACGATGCTTCCATGAAGTATCAAGCAGACGGTACTCCACTTGTCGTACTGGCTGGTAAAGAGTACGGTACTGGTTCTTCCCGTGACTGGGCAGCAAAAGGTACATTCCTCTTGGGCATCAAAGCGGTTATTGCAGAGAGCTTCGAGCGTATCCACCGTGCAAACCTGGTAGGTATGGGCGTACTCCCTCTGCAATTCGTTGACGGTCAAAGCTGGAAAACCTTGAATATCGACGGTACGGAGTCCTTCAGCATTGTAGGTCTGTCCGATGACGTTCAACCAGGCCAACGCGTAAAAGTACAGGCTACCCGTAATGACGGCAGCAGCTTCGAATTCGAAGTACTGGTTCGTCTGGACTCCATGGTAGACGTAGACTACTATCGCAACGGCGGTATCCTGCAAACTGTACTGCGTCAGTTGCTGGATGAAGGCAAACCAGTTAACGCATAAGATCGTTATCAAATAAGTTCGTAACAGCACCCACCCATAAAAAAGGCAGCCATCGTTTCGACGATGCGCTGCCTTTTTGCTTGTCTGTTTATCTATCCATCACTTCGGCGGACGATTTTGCCTGTCTGCGTTTCCAGCGCTGATCGATCAAACCGGAAGCAAACGTAACCCCGATAAAGACGAGCAGTCCTCCCCACACTTGTGACTGCGAGATCCGCTCCCCCAATGCCACGCTGATCATCGCAGTGAAGACCGGGATCAGGTTTAAGGTGATGCCTGCCTGGCTCGCTCCTACGGCTCGTACCGATACGTTCCAGAACACAAAGGAACAAATGGACGGAAACAAAACAATGTAAGCAATACCGGTGAAAGCTAGCGGGCTCAATGCGCTAAAGTCGACCCCCTCTGCGATGGCAAAAGGAAGCATCATGACAACAGCTAACGCGGTTGAAGCTGCTGTGGCCGTAATCGGCGATACCCCCTTTACCTTCTTCCCTATGATGGAATACAGGGTCCATACCAGTACACAGCACAGGACGAGCAAGTCTCCCTGATTGTAGTCCGTTTGAAAGACGCGCAAAACATGCCCTTGCGTCAAGATGACGAGCACCCCGAATAGCGAGAGGATAAACCCGGTGGCCTGGATGCGCGATACTTTTTCACGCAAGAAAAACACCGAAAACAGCACGATGACCACAGGATTTAAAGCCGTTACCAAAGCAGCATTTGTCGCGGAAGTATGCTCGAGCGACGAATACAGCAGTACATTAAATCCGATCACCCCGAACAGCCCCATCAAGGTTAAGGGCAGCCATGCCTTTGCGACCTGTCTCCAATCCGGTTTCTCCAAAACAATCGCCAGCGGAATCAAAACGACAAGGGCCAGGACCCACCTCGCGAAAGTCAGCCACAAGGGCGTCATTTCGGTCACGACGAATTTGCCGAATATGTAGTTGCCTGCCCAGAACAAATTGCAAAATACCAACAGCCACCAAGCCCGTTTTCCCTCCAATGCTTCCACTCCTCGTTTGTAGACAAACTCTTTTTCTGTACTTGTACTTACCAGTATCCTCGTTATCTCCTATTATTTCAATATTGAAACTTCCAATTGCGCGCATGGCTGCTGCCATTCCTAGACACCCTTATCCATAGAGGAGGAATCTGACATGAACCCAACTAATGAAAAAGACTTTGCCCAAATTTATGCCCAGTACAAAGCAAATGGCGAACAGCAAGCCATCGAAGAAAATGGCGGTATGAACAACCAAACCATCGATGGCAAAGAACAGATCGTTGCCGTACGCAAAAATGATGACGGCGATCTCATCGCCTTTAAGACAGACTCGGGCAGAGAGCTGGATTACATCACTGCCTTGACCGAAGCCAAAGCAGGAAAGCTCGCCCATGTCGACGTCTTTCACAAGTACGGTCGGGATATTTTGCGCAGCGAGCCTGACGGGATCAAGGAAAACAATCTGGACAACCTGCCCGGCTTTTAGGCTGCCCTGCTGAAAAACGAAAGAGGCCATCCGTATCGAAGCTCTCGGATGACCTCTCCTTTTTTATATCTGCCTGTCATCCAGCGCATTAGCCTTTACTGCCTTCATGATCAGGAACATGGGTCTGCGCAGCTCATCTCGCATCCCGTCTACTTCATCGAGCATTTCGGCAGAAGGCATTGGCTCTTGCACGGCTTTGATCGTGAATCCATTACCGATCAAGTCATTCATATAGGTCGAGACGGTTCGGTGGTACTTGATCACATTCTCGGCCAGGAAGGAGGTACAGCGGCTCCCCTCCATTTGATAATGATCGACTGGCCAATACAGGCGTTTGCCTTGGTCGTCTATGATCCAATCTTGTTCTTCGCGGGCGGTAAAGATCGGATGCTCGACAGATAGCAGGAAAGTACCTCCAGGCTTGAGGCATGCATGTACTTTGCTGCAAAGCTCGCCGAAGTCTTGCACGTAATGGATCGCAAGCGAACTGATTACGACGTCAAACTGGTCAGAAGGAAAAGCGATGTCCTCAATTGGCATCCGGATATAGGTAACAGCGAGGTCATCCTCGGTCATCTCCCGTGCTTTCTGCAGCATCTTCTCCGAGAGATCCACTCCTACTACCGAGCTTGCCCCCGCTTCCCGTGCATAACGACAGTGCCAGCCAAAGCCACATCCCAGATCGAGTACATGCTTATCCTGCAATTCGGGCAGCAGCGCCTTGAATACATGCCATTCTCCTGCCCCCTCCAAGCCTTTTTGGGACCGCGTCATTTGCTGATAGGCTGAAAAAAATTCGGTCTCATCGTATTTGTTTTGTTTCACCACTGCTCACCTCTTCTTGTAGGCTTGAATGCAGCAAGTGAACCCATGTGGTCGATGTCGTGATGAGTCACAATCAATTTGTTGACTGCCGCAAGCGTCAAGCCGAAGCGACCAACTACCTCTTCCAGCAGTGGGACAAAATCAGGGTACCCACAATCGACTAGAATGGTCTCCTGTTCATCCTGCAACAAGACGGGCGTGATAGTCTCTTGTTGCCCCTGATTGGTAAACGAAATATCGAGTAAGTGGATTCCACTCATAGGTACCTCCTCATTCCAGTGCTTTCCGTTCAGTTTACAGCGCGGAATGAAGAGAAGAAAGTTCATGCTTGGTACAGAATCATTTGTGATCGCGCAGGACCCTGCGGATGCTAGACTCCGTTAGGTGATACTGGAGTGCGAGTTCCTTCACAGAAGCACCTGACCGATACGCCGAGATGATCGACTCATTGCGCTTGCGCAACAGATGCTTGGATTCCGTGCGCGTCCCCCACCGCTTCTTGTGTCCCTCGCGAACGGGGATGTACAAATAGCTGCCTTGCGTATATTCCTGAATGCTGCGCAGAAGCTCTGCCGGCAGCATTTTATTTGCATTGACGTATTTCATTTCACTTTGCTCCCATCTATATCACGGTTTTTCGTATATAGAGAAGCAAAGAGTTCCGACTTGCAGTTATAGAGTAGGCTCTAAACAAAGATTTTGAGGAACTCTTTGCTTAGAGCCACATCCGGCAACGCGGACAAAGGAGTATTTCATACGAGTCACCTCCCACTTGCCTTAATTCCCTTCGATTTCGCCCCGATAGACGCGCTTCCGCTTCTGAAGCCATTCCGTTACGTCCGGGCGCGGGTCCATATCAAAGTCTTCCTTAAGCATATTCCTCAGCTGGTTGTACTGTAAGGTAACGGCCTCCCTGTCTCCCACCGTATCGTACAGCTGCATGAGTGTGAAATGCAACTCCTCCAAATGCGGCAAAAACCGCAGCAAGCGCAGGTACAAGGCAATCGCTTTCGGATACTCCCTTTCGCCCACCAGGTAGCGGCCCACCTGCATCGCATGATCATACCAGTCTGCCCGCAGACGCTGGCGCTCACTTTCTGCCCATAAATAGTCGTACTCCGCGAAGTAATCTCCGCGGTACTGCTCAATCAGCTCCATATGCTTACTCAGACTGTCCTCCGAGATCGGCGGCAGACTTCGCAGCTGGCTCTCCCATTCTTCCACATCGAGGCTGATTCCGCCCATCTCTAGCAAGTATCCATCCTCAAGGTTGGTGATTTTCAAGCCGTTGCCCAGCCGCTCCAGTGTCTTCCGGATTTGATACACCGTTGTATACAGCAGCGAGTAGCCTTTCTTCCATTCCATATCCGTCCAAAAAAGCTCCAGCAGGTAATCTTTTCGGACGGGCTTTCCCCGGCGATGGATCAGAAAAGCAAACAGCTCCTGCGCCTTTGCGGTTCGCCAGCGGATGGTCTGAAGCCCGGATACCTCGATTTGCAAGGATTGGAAACAGTGAATTTTTGCCTGAGGTGAGCTCTCCCGTTTCTCCTCGGCCATCCATTCCTTTTCTTTTTGCAGCCGCTTCAAGGTTTTCTGTAAACGTTCACGCTGTACCGGCTTCAAAACGTAATCCAGGGCATCCAGTTCAAATGCTTTCACTGCATATTCCTGATACGCGGTTACGAAAACAATATCGGTATCAGGCAAAAGAAGTGAAATCTCCTCTGCCGTCTCTATCCCGTCCCGCTCCGGCATTTCAACATCCAGAAACACGACATCAGGACGCAGGCTTTGTATATCGTGAAGTGCCTTGACAGAATCTTGATACCTTCCCACGATCTCTATTCCTTCTATGTCATCCAGTATTTTCTCCATATACTGGATCGCCAACCGTTCATCATCGATCAGTACAACTCTCAGCTTTCTCCCCCCAGTCCCTTCCCAAGCCGCTTCTCTCTCTGCTGCTTTTCTTTCCCAAAAGTTCTCCCCATACGTATCAGAGCGATCTGCACATAGAGAAAGAACCGCTATTCGCGGCTCTTTCCCGGTATTTCATGTATTCGCTTTCGAGCTAGAATATCCTTCCAGCGCCTGGGAAACTACGTACCGCTTTCCTCAGCTTATTGTGGAGGAGTGGGAACTGCGGGGTCGTTTTGTCCTCCTAAACGTCGCCTGGCCGTTTCCCGCATTCCGACTGCTGGCAGATGCTCGCCTGCTTTTGCCAGACCCCATACAGGCATGTTTCCATAAAGACACTCATATTTCCCCGCTTCCACGAAGTACGTCTCGTGAAAGATCCCAACCGTCCCATCTGACCCGATCGACTGGTTGAACTTCTTCCATGCCGTTAAATGATTGTGGCTGCCTCTCGCATACTTTTCGAGATGCTCATAGGAGCGCCAATACTGAATCTGCGTCACTTCACGCATATTCATATGGGATGAATTCCCCAAAAAGCCGAGCTCCGGGTGCTCATACAGCTCTTTAAGCATGCCACCCATGGCTGTCGCAACAGGAACCCACTTATGAAAGGCCCATAAGCGGTTTACGCGCATGCCGATGATGAACACGACAAAAGGGCCTTCTATACGGGCCGTAAATCTTCCAGGGACTACTTTTGCCATCGGGCACCTACCTCCTCAGTAATTTGAGGTGCATATCGTAATACGCCATATAATCGGTGGAACGAAACAAATGCGCGGATAAAAAGGCGCCGTAGAAGATCGAGAACAGAAGCTCCACCGCTTCTTCGGCCGTTACTTGATCCACGAGCTCTTTCTCTTCCTTGATCTCTTTCACACAGCGCTTGAAAATTTGATCGAGCGTTACCTCTTCAACTCCATGGGTATCTCTTTCTGGAAATAACAGTGACAGCTCTGCTTCCGTCAGCTTCGGCACCCACGGATGCATTTTTTGCTCAGACAAAAAGCTGATTAGACTCAGCATAATCCCGGGTTGTTCCCTAGCATCCTCTGCCACTTTTCCGTAAATATGACGAACTCCCTCCCACCCCCGCTTGCCGGCATCGACGAGCTCCAAAAAGCATTGCGCCTGCCAGACACTCATGAAAAAGATGAGCACATCTTCTTTTTGCGGGAAAAACTTGAAAAAAGTTACTTTGGAGACGTCCACCTGCTGACAGATTTCCTCTACAGGCACCTGCCGAAAGGAACGCTCCCCGATCAGATTCAGACTGGCATGCAGCAATGCGAGCTTGGTCTTCGCCTTTTTCTTTTCACGCAACGATAGTTTCATGATGATCTCCTATATCCCTTTCGATATCTACATAATAATCAATAAATTAACTTGAGTAAAGTTTTTTATTCGAGTAAGCGATTGTTCTTTCTGGATTTTCTTCTTTCGGGTAGCCATCCGCCTCTAATCCCAATACCATAGTGAAGAGCCCTGTGAAGGAGAGAATCACGTGAGAATTTGTTTTTATTGCAATCTCATCGAATTCAAGCCAAAGGGAAATGTTCTGCAGTTCTTCATCCTACTGCGCGCGCTCGATCGCAAGCTGGCCCAGCTGTCGGAGTCCGAGCGACAGCTCTATACGTTCGAGTGTGTCCTTCCCTTTCGCTTTCGAGATGGGATGGGTGGCTTTACCTTTCAGCATATCCGCTTTTTCCAAGCCAATAATCCTCATGAGGAAATTATTGCCCGCGACCGGAAAAAGCCCTATGATTTCATTTTCATCCGCGGCCGCAATGAAGCAGTGAAGCTGCTAAGAATGAAAAGGTCGCTCGGCTCCAAGCTTTTGTTTTTGGCCATCCAGTATAATCTCAACGATCCGTATATCATGCGCAGACTCGATTACGTCTTTCGCCATTCCCGCGTCGTCTTTTTTCAAACCGAGCCAAATGCCGAGCGCTACCGTCTCTATCAATTGCAGAAAGGCTCCTATTCCCACGAGGAGCTTCTCCGCAAAATCCAGGTACTTCCCCAGTTTGTCGAGCCCATGCCCGATCTCAATCTCCGTCGCTCCCCTTCCGATCCACTCGATCTGATCCAAGCTGGCGTGATTCGTCCGCGCTATGGCTTGCCTGTAGCGACCAAAGCCATCAGGCTCATACGCAAAGACTTTCCCGACGCCAAGCTGCGGGTACTCTACCCCTCTATCGTCGGAAAATACCGCAAGCAGGCTGAAAAATTGCTGCGCAGACCCGGTGTCGCGGATCACGGACAAAAATCGATGTGGAAAACGAAAGAGATGATCGTCAAGAGTGGGATCGGAGTTGCCCTCCTCTATGACAAAACCGAAGACCGCAACCCCTCACACTCTTACTTATCCCGCATTCTGGAGTATATGGGGCTCGGTGTTCCTGTATTGACCACACGGACAGTCGGCAACCTGGCCTTACTCGGTAGCGAATACCCTCTGTTTGTCGAGGACGCCTACGACATCGTGTTCCATTACGAACGGCTGACCAATCCCTCCTATTACGAAGCCATGAGCCAGTACGTCAAAGAACGGGGCAGCCGTTTTCTCGCTGATGAAGGCGTCAAATCCTTTTGGACTGTCTTGCAAAACGAGCACAAACGAGGAATGTAGCTGTAGAAAAAAAGCCAACACGTCCCACCGATCGGGCTGTGTTGGCTTTGGAGCTATTTCATCATTTTTCCCATACGATAGGCCGCTTCCTTGATGAATGGAGCATATTGACTCATCTTCTCCTGCGTCAGACGGTTTGACGGTCCTGAAGCGGCAATCGATGCCACCAGTTGTCCATTTCGATTAAAGATCGGGGCTGCAACAGCTGCCGTCCCCAACTCCCTCTCTTCCACACTTGTCGCAAAGCCTTGCTGCCGGATCTGCTCGAGCTGCTCCACATACGATTCCCTGCTAACAAAGTCCGGCCAATCGGGATCCTCTAAAAGCTCTCTGGCAACAGCCGCATCTGCATAGGCTACGAGCACTTTGCTGGAGGCTCCTACCGTCAGCGGCATTCGAGCCCCGATCGGAGCCACCCTGCGGATCGGCTGCTTGCTCTGCACAGCTTGAATGCGGATCCGTTCCATACCATCCCGTACATACAAGCTGATCGTTTCCTCTACCAAATCGCGCAGCCGCTCCATCTCCGGCAGAAGCATCGTAGCAGGATCGTCATTATGGGTAAGATTTGCAGACAACTCCCAAATTCGAAAGCCGAGCCGATATTTTTCCGTCTCGACGTCACGGATCAGAAACCCTTTGTTTTCCAAAGTTGCTAGCAAACGATGCACCGTGCTTTTATGCAACGAGAGCCGACTAGAGATCTCGCTCAAGCCTAGGTCGGTAGCATCTGTGAAGCATAGCAAAATATCCAGAGCCCGCTCGACCGCCCGCACGTTTGCTTTTTGTTCTTCCATCTTTCATTACACCTGCTTCCTTCTTGGTTCCGTACGTTTCATCTGATGAAACTAATATGCTACTTTTCAGTATACGAAAAAAATGTGTATAGTAAAGAGCGAAAATGACGAGTTTTTGTCATCCCTTCCCATTTTTCTACCAGTAGGACACTCCCACAAGCGATGAAACAAAAGGGACATACATTAGTATGGTACACCGCTTGTTTCAATTCAGGATTGGGGGAATGACCTCACATGGGCGTAAGTGAATCAAAGCTAACCAAGTACTACGTCCTGCGCGCCAGCTCTGCTCTTGCAGGGAATCTGCCGCGCACGAAGCCTTTTTCCAAAAGGTCTCTGTATGCGTTTCTTGATCGGTATCGAAAAGTGATCGCCAAACCCGCCTCTGGCAGCGGCGGTGCAGGCGTCATGATGATATCCAGCAAAGGCAGCAGCAGCTATCACGTACAGCGGGGCGCAATAAAGCGAACCATTCGCGGTAAAAAGGACACCTATCATTACTTACGCAAGAAAATGGGCGCTCGTTACCTCGTTCAGCGTGGAATCTCACTAGCCAGGATCAACGGCCGCCCCTTTGATGTGCGTGTCATGGTACAGCGGCGTCCCGGCTCCCAATGGGTCGTCACCGGTATGCTCGCCAAGGTTGCCGGCAGAGGCTATATCATCACCAATATCAAACGCAGCGGTGGACGTGTCCTTCCCTTGCGTACAGCGATTCGCTCTTCCAATATTCGCGGCGCTTCCTCCAATGCTGTAATGGCACGCTTGCGCCGGATCTCTCTGCTCGCTGCAAGCAGACTCTTCACCTATTATACCTCGCAAAACGTATTCGGCTTTGACATGGGGATCGATTCGAACGGCAAGGTATGGATTATCGAAGCCAATCTGCGCCCAGACATCACGTTGTTTCTCAAACTGTCGGATAAAGGGATGTACCGGACAATTGTCAGCTATCGCTGAATCTGTTCTGTACGAAAAAAGGGTAGCCGCGCACAAAACGGCTTCCCTTTTTCTTTATTAAAAGTTAAAGTTGTCCGGGTCTGCCCCGAATCGCTTGTTTGCATTGAGGGCGTTGATCTTCTCTACGTCCTCTGCGCTGAGGGAGAAATCAAAAACATCTGCATTTTGCGCGATTCGTGCTGGTGTGATCGATTTCGGAATCGTCACAACCTTTTTCTCAAGATCCCATCGAATGATAATCTGCGCTGGTGATTTGCCGTATTTTTGCCCGAGCTCGACAAGCAGCGGATGATCTAGATTCCCCTGCATCAAAGGACTCCACGCTTCCATTTGGATACCGTTTTCTTGGCAGTAGGCGAGCAGCTCTTTTTGTGTGAGCAGCGGATGAAACTCGACTTGGTTGACTGCTGGGATGATCTCGCTGTTTTGGCGCAGATCTTCCAGGTGGTGTGTATGGAAGTTGCTGACGCCAATTGCACGTACATAGCCGTCACGGTACAATTTCTCCAGCGCTCTCCACGTCTCCACATACTTGCCTTTTACTGGCCAGTGAATCAGATACAGATCCAGCGTCTCGATACCCAGTCTCTTTACACTTTCATCAAATGCTTTCAGTGTGGAATCATAGCCTTGATCTGCATTCCATACTTTCGTCGTGATGAAAAGCTGATCGCGATCGATCCCCGCTTGACGGATTCCTTCGCCGACACCAACCTCGTTGCCATAGACAGCTGCAGTGTCAATGCTGCGGTAGCCAGATTCGATGGCAGAGCGGACAGCACCTGTCACTTCTTCCCCATCTTTTGCCTTCCAGACGCCAAGTCCCAGCCAGGGCATTTTCACCCCGTTGTTCAGTACAGAATGATCCGAGATATTTGTTGCCATCCGATCTCCTCCCGTCACCCTTTAATTATGTACGTACAATAAGTAAGTGTATCACAAGTAGACTACCAAAAAAAGGGTGGAGGCATATGTAAAATTTTTACATTTCCTGTTATTTCCTTGTATCAGAGGAAATACTGTAATATGGAAGTATTTACACAGCGGGTGAAATCTTATGCCGAAATTTTTCTGGTATGGCTCCTTGGTAGTCGCTGCTCTGCTGATTCTAGGATATACGCTCTGGAAAACAAGAGATTTGCGCTTACTCGTCCTCCATTTTTGCTTGGCCGGTTTGATCGATCCACTCGAATACGTCATCCTGATCCTTCTGCCATCCTATCAATACTATTCTGGTGTGATGGGCAATCCCTGGATCGACAACATGCTCGGCTCCTTTGCCTCAAATGATTTTATCGTTCCTTCCGTAGCAGTAGCTGCTGCTGCCTTCAAGCTTCGTTTTATTTGGCTTCTTTGTCTATCCATTTTGTTCATGGGAATTGAATGGTTGTTTTTGTCTTTGCAAGCATATATGCATTATTGGTGGACAACCATTTACACGGGAATCGGCATCCTCCTATTTTTCTGGATCGCCCAATGGCTCTGGGGGAGCGTCCGCGACGGCAAAGTGACCAAGCCGCTCTTGTTTGTGTACACGTTTTTTGCCTACCTCTTCCTCTACGGATCTTCTCATTTCATTCAAGGTCATTTTATGGATGTCCACGAGCTGCAGGTAGGCTGGTTTTCAGATCCGACCCGAGATCATATCGCGGTAGGCGAACTGCTTGAAGCCTCTACTGCGCTGATTGCTGCTTTTTCATTTTTCCTGAAAGTACCTGGGAAAGTCGGTTTCATGGCCATCCTTCTTTCCTTCGACTTTCTCCTGCTAGCTTCATCCACCATACAAATAGACGATGCGTGGGAATTCATTTTCTATGTGCTCCTGCAGCTGGTATGGATCCTTGTAGTACACGCAATCGTTCGGTATGGCACACGTAGCAAAGCTTGCTAAACCTGCTTGTGGGAGCTGAAACGCATGCATGTAGTCCTCATTCTCTGGTCTGTGTTTGCCGCATGGCGCTGGGGTGACTGGAAGCATTGGCAAAAATATCACACCACCATGCTTTTTATCGCCCTCTCCAGCGCCATGTACGACGTGCTTGTAAATGACGGCACGTTTTATTTATGGAGATATACCGGGAATTCGTATGTTAGTGAAGAAATCGCCAGCCTGCTTTATACGGTAATCGCCTTCCCAGCTACCGCTTTGCTTTTTCTATCCAACTATCCTGAAGAAGCAGGGAAACGAGTATGGCACATCGTCAAGTATGTTGCCATTTACGTGATTCTGGAAATCATCGGTCTTTCTCTAGGCACGATCTCGCACGCCCACTCCTGGAACATGTGGTGGTCTACTGCTTTTAACTTGACCATGTTCTCCGTTTTGCGGCTTCATTATCAGAAGCCACTAGCAGCTTACCTGCTCTCGTTTGTCATTGCTTCTTACCTGATGTTTCACTTCCACGTCTCGCTTTGGGACTCCGAGTAAGAAAACCTCTAACGATGCCTGTTCGAGGAGGAGCGACCGCGTTTTAGCGGAAAGTTTTCATGCGCTCCGGAATTCATAAGCATTACGCATTATAAATTCCTATACGTTAAGAAAAAAAGCCGCCGGAAGCGGTTTGCTTCCTGACGGCTGCGAGTCTCCTCCTCGCTCAATACAAACGGTTGGTGTAGCTGTCCTGCAAGCCCGTAGACACATCTTTGACGGTTACATCAGGAAGATTTACATGAGCTGCCAGTACCTTCGCCATATTCGGGACTGTCTCTTTTTCCGGCCATTTTTCAGGCTGCCACAGACCGGATCGCATGAAGGCCTTCGCACAGTGCACATAGCACTCCTCGACTTGTACACCGATCCCTACGGTTGGCACTTTCCCGTTCACTGCCATTTTTTCCAAAATCTCTTGATCGCGAATAATGCAAGCCTGTCCGTTTATGCGCAGCGTTTCTTGCAGCGTCGGAATGATAAAGATCAGACCGACATGCGGATTCGCCAGTATGTTGCGCAGCGAGTCCATCCGCTTGTTTCCCGGTCGCTCTGGAATCACCAGATGGCGATCGTCCAAAACGTGGACGAAGCCAGGAGCATCTCCACGTGGCGAAGCATCGCAATTTCCTTCTGCATTCGCCGTAGATAGAACGAGAAACGGCGCTTTTGCAATGTAATCGCGGCAGTGCTCGTCGATATGATGAATGGTTTTGTTTTGTACCAAGCGGCTTGGTTCTCCAAAGAGCTCATTGAGCTGGGTTTCGTCTTGAATCACTTCCCGAAATTTTCCGAATCCTTTCAAGCAGAACACCTCTTTCATCAAATAGGTTTTGCCTATCCTCATCTTAGCACGGCGTTTCAATCTAGCAACCGAGCACTTGTTCTACATGTTGGATGCAGGATCTGTGGTAGCACGCTTCCCTTCCACGTATTGCTGGATGTACTGTACAGACTGGGCACTCAGGCAGCGGTCTTCAATCAACAGCTGCGTAAAGCGCGAATGCCTCTGCAAATAAGGACTTACCAGGCTAGTGCTGACAATGAGGTCAGGTTTGGCAGCGATGACGGCGTCCAAGGAAGCCGGATACTCGAGCGAGCCTACGATCAACTCCACATGCGACAATTCGGCGTTGACGATCGATTGACGGAAATTTTCCGCGCCTTGCCAAGTCGTTCCTGCAATCCCTACCTTGCTCCCGGCAGGCAACTCCTGAAGCTTCCTGATGCTTTGCAGATTCGACTCGATGAGGCACGCGATCACCTTTGGTTGGTAGGCACCGCCTAGTCGTTCAATGATAGGCTGCACTTCTTCAATATGGAGAAACGTCGTTACGATGAGATCGTAATAGCCGCTCTGGATGCTTCCTCCGAGTATCTCCAAATCCTGCACGAGGCAAGGCTTGACGACATAGCCAGTCGCTTTCTCTAATTCCACGGCATACTCCTGGGCCTGGGGAACATTGCATTCCACAAACAGGAGCACCGGCTTGGACGAGACAGAAAGCTCCTTTGCCATGCTAGTATCCCCGAACGGCTCCGACACTGCCTCGACGACCGCAGCAAGGGGAGGCTGCGCGTGCACAAAGACTCCCTTGCCGGCCTGGATATGGACATAACCATCCTGCTCCAGCTCTGCATAGGCTTTTTGCACCGTACTCTGGTTTATTCGCAAAAATCCTGCCAGTTCACTCACACTGGGCAGCTGCTCATGTGGCTGATAGAGTCCGTTATCGATCAACTTTTTGAACTGTTCTTTCAATTGAACATATATAGGAACGGAAAGGAATTCATTAATCGTAAACTTCACGGGGTTCACCTCTGTCCGAAAGGGATTTGCCGGGATACTGTCATCGTACAATGCGATAATCTATCTAGCAAGAAGCGAACTTCTCCTTCCACAGCCATTGCGGGAGGATGTGAAGAAAATGTGTACAAAAAAGAATGAATGGGTTCTTGATTACTCTCGCGGCTGGAATTTGGGGCTGCAGCGATCGAAGAGCTGTGCAGGCATCTGAAAGAAAACCAGCCGCCTTGCCAGCGCATACGCTTGACTGTACACCCCGCAAATGAAGCAGGTGTAAAGTTTTAAACTACTCTCGGATTTACAGATGATCATGTTCTCACATATGGCGAACCTACCTTTTCCCTCTTCCTCCGTGGCGGCAACCAACAACAAGGCTACCGGTCTTAGCCGGTAGCCTTGTCTTCTTGCAGCTGATTGAACCTGCTTTCTCGTCTATTGCTCCCGCTGCTTGTAGCCCGTCAAAAAAGACAGCATGACATGCACAGCTGTTTTGACGGTAGCTTCTCCCCGATCTTTAAATGGATCGAGGCAAACGAGATCCATCGCTTTCACTTTCTTGCATAAGCCTGCGGCATGGACCGCTTCAAAAAGCTCATCGCTTCTCATCCCGCCAGGAGTCGAAGCAGGAACACCTGGGCCATAGCTGATATCGAGCACATCCATATCTACGGTGAGATAGATCGTGTCGACCCTCTCACCGAGCTTGGCGAGTGCATCGCGTACCGTCTCGGCAACCCCTTTGGCCCGCGCCTGACGCAGAGTCGTATAGTGCACTCCTACTTCATCCGCATATGCTTTCAGCGAACGGGCGTTGAAAAATCCGTGCAGGCCGATATTGTGCACATCCTCCCCAGCCACGGTCCTACTTTCGATGAGGTTGCGAATGGGCGTACCGTTGGATGGACCATTATCCGCCAAGTCGCGCAGGTCAAAATGAGTGTCCAGCTGCAAGATGCCGACACGCTCTTTCGGGTGCGCGTCTTTGTAGCCTTTGATCAGCATCGCCGTTATCGAGTGATCTCCGCCCATCATCATCGGAAGTACG
Organism: Brevibacillus centrosporus; assembly: GCF_046622605.1. Lineage (NCBI taxonomy): Bacteria > Bacillati > Bacillota > Bacilli > Caryophanales > Paenibacillaceae > Brevibacillus > Brevibacillus centrosporus. The sequence continues at coordinate 4,248,777 of NZ_CP176856.1, forward strand.
TGCGGATGATGAGTGCGCATCGCGTGCATGGCTTCCCGTATATGGCTGTGACACTTTGCGATGTCCGTCACGTGCTGGCGTACGTCTCCCACATCCACTACATGCAGCTCGCTCAAATCTACGTCGTGATCCAGATTGTAGGTAGTAAAATACTTCCATGCACGGCGCATGGCATCTGGATTTTCGCTGGCAGCTGATGCCGAGATGGACGAGCGTGACAGCGGCACACCCAAAAGAGCCACATCGACGTTCGACCAGTCAAACTCCCCTGCTCGCGCTGCATCCAGCGTTTGAATCCACTCATGTACTTTTGGCTCAGCCGGGGCAGCACTTCTGTCCCACGCAAAGCTGGGCGGCTTTAAGAGCGGGTACGGATAGCTCATCACACCAAAGCCCCTTCCGCCACGACCACAGCTCCCTTTTTGATCACGGTATGCACATGGTTCACGCCATACCGGTATTGCAGCGTCATGAAGTCAGGTACATCAAAGATCGTGATGTCCGCAAGCTTGCCTGCCTCGATGCTTCCAATCTCGTGGGCACGCTTGATAGCGTGGGCCGCATTGATCGTCGCGGCTGTCAGCACCTCTGCAGGTGTCATCCCCATCTTGAGGCAGCCCAGATTCATGATAAGCGGCATGGAGACGGTAGGCGACGAGCCCGGGTTGCAATCCGTTGAAATCGCGACCGCTACTCCCGCATCGATCATTTTGCGGCCATTCGCTGACTCCGCCATCAGGAAAAAGGCTGTCCCTGGCAATAGCACCGCGATGACGCCCGCTTCCGCCATTCGCTCGATGCCCGTGTCGGATGCACGCAGCAAGTGATCCGCTGACACCGCCCCAATCTCAGCCGCCAGCTCTGCTCCTTCATAAGGCTCGATCTCATCGGCATGGATCTTCGGCAAAAGCCCATGCTCTACCCCAGCCTCCAGGATTCGGCGCGACTGCTCGGGGGTGAAGACCCCTCGCTCGCAAAAGACATCGTTAAACACCGCGAGCTTTCGGCGTGCAACCTCTGGGATCATCTCTTGGATCACCACATCGACAAATGCATCTGGGTTATCCCGATATTTCTTTGGAACAGCGTGTGCTCCCATAAAAGTGCTGACCAGATCAACGGGATGTTCTTCGTCCAGCTGCTTGGCGACTTCCAACTGCTTGATTTCATCCTCGAGTGTCAAGCCATATCCGCTCTTCGCTTCCACTGTCGTTACACCGTGCAGCAGGAACAGATCCAGCCGCTTTTTGCTCTCCTGATACAGCTGTTCATGGGACGCTTTTTGTGTTGCAGCCGTTGTCGCGTGGATGCCTCCACCGTTGTTCATGATCTCCATGTAGGTAGCGCCGTTCAGCCGCATGTTGAATTCGTTTTCGCGTGTTCCCGCATGCACCAGATGCGTGTGCGGATCGATCAGACCAGGCGTGACAAGCCGCCCAGTGGCATCGATGATATCCGCTTCCTCCGAACGCGTGCGGTAGATCTTTTCCAGCTCTGCGTCCGTACCCACATTTGCGATTCTGCCGTTTTCCAGCCATACGCTGCCGTCCTCGATGATGGCAAGCTCATTCATCCCCTCTCCAACTACAGGAGAGGAAGAGCCGCCAGCTAGCGTAACAAGCTGACTGGCATGGCGAATCCATACAGGTCTATTCATCGATTATCACTCCCCCAGCATCGGGATGTGGATGCCTTTTTCTTTTGCCGTCTGGATCGCCAAATCGTAGCCTGCATCCACGTGACGGACGACCCCCATCCCTGGATCTGTCGTCAATACCCGCTCCAAACGCTTCGCAGCTTCCGGTGTCCCGTCTGCCACGATCACCATGCCCGCATGCAGCGAATAGCCCATGCCTACCCCGCCACCGTGATGGACGGATACCCAGCTTGCACCGCCTACTGCATTGATCATGGCGTTCAGGATCGGCCAGTCTGCTACTGCATCGCTGCCGTCCTTCATCGCTTCGGTTTCCCGATTGGGCGAAGCAACCGACCCCGAATCCAGATGGTCACGCCCGATGACGATCGGTGCACTCAGCTCGCCACGCGCCACCATGTCATTGATGATCTGTCCAAAACGCGCACGCTCTCCATAACCCAGCCAGCAAATACGCGAAGGCAGCCCTTGGAATTGGATGCGTTCCTGTGCCATGCGAATCCAGTTGCACAGATGCGTGTTATAAGAAAATTCGCGGAGAATGACTTCATCAGTTTTGTAAATATCTTCTGGGTCACCCGACAGCGCCACCCAACGGAAAGGACCCTTTCCTTCGCAAAATTGCGGGCGAATGTACGCAGGCACAAAGCCTGGAAAACGGAACGCTTCTTCTACTCCTTCGTTTTTGGCGACCTGGCGGATGTTGTTGCCGTAATCAAACGTGACCGCTCCTTTTTCCTGCATGACAAGCATGGCACGAACATGCTCGGCGATGCTCGCTTTTGCACGCGCTTCGTACGCCTTGGCATCGCTGGTTCGAAGCTCTGCCGCTTCCTCAAGGCTCATGCCGGTCGGAATATAGCCATTCAAAGGATCGTGGGAGGAAGTCTGATCCGTCAGAACATCCGGGATAAAATCACGCGCCAGCATAGCATTCAGCACATCCGGAGCATTGCCTAACAGACCGATGGAGATGCCTTTCTTCTCCTGTTTGGCTTGCAGTGCCAGGCGAATCGCTTCCTCCAGGCTCTCCGTCGATACATCGAGGTATTTGGTGTCCAGACGGCGCTGAATCCGTGTCGGGTCGATTTCAATATTGATGCTCACACCGCCATTCAAGGATACAGCGAGTGGCTGCGCGCCTCCCATACCTCCCAAGCCTGCCGTGACGGTAATGGTCCCTGCCAGTGTTCCCTCAAAGTGCTGACGAGCCAGCTCGGCAAACGTCTCATACGTGCCCTGCACGATGCCTTGGCTGCCGATGTAAATCCAGCTTCCTGCCGTCATTTGGCCGTACATCATCAGACCTTTTTTGTCGAGCTCATGGAAATGATCCCAGTTGGCCCAAGCAGGTACGAGGTTGGAGTTTGCCAGCAAGACACGCGGCGCGTCTGCATGCGACTTGAACACCGCAACCGGTTTTCCCGATTGGATCAACAGCGTCTCGTCACCCTCCAGTTTTCCCAATGTTTTGACAATTGCGCTGAAGCAATCCCAGTTACGCGCAGCTTTCCCAATGCCACCGTACACGACCAGATCCTCTGTCCGCTCGGCTACGTCCGGATTCAGGTTGTTCAAAAGCATGCGCAGAGCTGCTTCCTGTATCCATCCCTTTGTATGAAGCTTGGTACCGGAATAGTCTTGGATCAGTTGCTGAATCGTTTGGGTCTGTGTCATTGTCATCTCGTCCACCTGCTTTTCTCCAGATTCATTGCTTACCCTCAGTATAAAAAAGGAAATAAGCACAAAAAAGGCACCTGCCTTTCGAATTGGTGCCAGTTTTATCGATGGAAAAGGATCTATCGGGGTCACATCACCCCAAAAAACTTTCTTTTCTTTCGATTCCTATCATTTTTTTTGATTTCGCAACAAACGAGGGGTTGTCCCCGTTTTTTCCTTAAAAATTTTGCTGAAGTAATTCGCGTTGACAAATCCCGTTCGCATGGCAATTTCTTGTACAGACAAAGAGGTTTCGAGCAAAAGGCGCTGCGCTTCCTTCATTCGCAGGTTGTTCAGCAGCTGGCGAAAGGAGACCCCGTGCTTCTGGCTGAGCAGCGTGCTGAAATAGGCTGGGCTTCGATCCACATGGCGGGCCACATCCTCCAGACGCAGGGCCGGATCCGTGTAACGCCCCTCGATATAGCGGATGGCAAGCTCGATCAAATCCGCTCGCGATTCCTCCTTTTGCGTAAACACGGAATCGATCAACGAGTAGATGAACAGCAAAAGCTCCTGTACGATCCGATACAGAATCGGCGCGTACAAAATCGTCTCAAAGACACGGTGATACGCTTCCTCCACATTCCCGTGATCGAGGCCATTCGCCTTCATATACCGCCTTACCTGCGCGAGAATGCTGGTCAAACGGATGCGCAGAAGGCCAGGCTCGGGATAAGGCTCATCCTTGTAAAAAAACTGGCGGTACATCCATTGCTTCAGCTTTTCTTTGTCGCCATCCTGCAGCATTTCGATCCATGCCCTCTGTTCAGCCGGTGTCAGGAAAGGATCGATCATCGTCCAGCTGATGCGGTTGCGCACGACCGACACTTGGCGATACCCTCTGAAAAAACGGATGTGCAGCGCCTGGCTCGCCTCCAGATAGGTTTCGTTGACGAGCTGCTCCTGATCATCCGATTGGTAGAGCACGACCGACAGTGAATCATCGAAAGAAGCTTCCCAATCGCGTAGCAATCTTTTCCCTACCTGCTCCAGCTGCGATAAGGCGTCGCCGTCCTCCCAGGAAAAGATCCCTGCGATCGCATCATTTAACGGGAGTAAAATCGGCTGCTCCCGAAACGGATATGTGGACAAAAAGCGCAAAAGCTCCGGATGCCGCTGAGGGTTCTCCAGCTGCGCCAGCATGAGCGGATAGGACTTGCCTGGTTTCTTCAGCGGTAAGAACAAATCCCGATATGACACCTCCGCAAGTCTGCCCCCCTCTACGCCCCGCACGGGTAACGAAGACTGACTTTCCTTCTTTTCCATACAAAAGCGGGTGAGGACACGTCTGATCTTTTCCGGGGTCTGCGGTTTGAGCCACAGGTCCCGTGCGTTCAGCTCGATTCCTTGCATCGCCCGCTCGAAGGTCGCTTCTGCCGTCATGACGAGGACAAGTGGTCGATACTGGTCAACCAAAAGCTTGAGTGCCTCCCACTGTCCCCTTTCCATCATGTCCAATTCCAGGCAAAGCACGTCTGGTGTATGAGATTCGAGGCATTGAATCACTTCTGCCATCGTAGCTGCCGTGTAGACATGGTCATACGGAATCGCGCAGCTCGTGATGAGCCAGCCGATTCCGATCCGTTCGTTGGCATCGCGGTCAGCTATCAAAATGCTCGGCATGAAGTCCCCTCCTTTTCATTCACGGAAGATTTCGATGAAAAGAGCGATTCTTGGCTGTAGGAGAAAAGGTTGTCCGCAGCGGGACAACCTTCCTTACCTTACGTCTTTTATTGGTCAGCGAACGGATTTTCAATCATCGTCCCCATGACATGGTCAACTGGAATGAATCCAATCTCCCGTGAGTCCGTGCTATGGTTGCGGTTGTCACCCATCACGAAGATGTGATTGGCTGGCACCGTTACTTTACCGTCGGCAGCATAGTCCATCGTTTCTTTGATATAGGGCTCGTCCAAAGGCGTACCATTGCGATAGACCTTGTTATCCTTAAATTCCAGTACATCCCCTGGTTTGCCGATCACGCGCTTGACGTACATCGAGTGATCATCTCCCGTACCTAACAGCAAGCCTACCAGTGGATGCCCGGTCACATCATCTTTCCAGGAACGGCTTCTATCTACACGGCTATCAATCACAACAATATCGCCGTAGTTGGGCAAATAGTTAAACGTATGGGCAAGTTTACTCACATATATACGCTGTTGGTCTTGCAAGGTCGGATCCATGGAATGACCGTCTACTTTATACGGCTGAAACACAAAGATTCCGAGGACCAAAGCAAAGACGACAGCAAAGCCAATGGAACGAATCCATCCTACGATCTCTCTTATTTTCATGTGTCTATCCTCCCTCCAGTATGAAAAATCGTTGCTTAAGACATGATACCACAAAATGATCGCCAGTCCAAAAAGGCTGGCTTTCGCGCAGCCAACCTCGTCTTCTCATGCGATTATTCTCCACTTAAATGATGCTCTTTGATTTTCCGAAAAAGCGTCGCTCGGCTAATTCCTAACAGCTGCGCAGCGGCGTCTTTGCCCTGATTGGCTTTGGAGGCGGCCTGCAAGGCTTGGGAGATCGCGATCTTCTCCCTTTTCTTCAGATTGAGCGAATCCAGCGGCGCCTCTTCCTCCACTTTCTCCCGCCACTCGCTCTCCCTTTTGGCTGGCAGCAGGATGCGCTCCGGTTGTATCCACGTGCAGTTTTCCATATTGACGGCGTACTCGACTACATTGGCCAGCTCACGCACATTGCCAGGCCAGTCATGATGAAACAGCAAAGCTTGAGCCTCTTGGCTAAAACCAAAGAGCTCTTTGCCCAGCCTTGCCCCATAGGTTCGCAAAAAACCGTTCGCCAGCGTCAAAATATCCTCCCGGCGTTCTCGCAGCGAAGGAAGGTGGATCGGGATCACACGCAATCGATAGTACAAATCCGTCCGAAAATCTCCCGTAGCGACCATCTGTTCCAAGTCGTGGTGAGTCGCGGCGATGATTCTCACATCGACATCGATCGGCTGGCCCGCCCCACCTACCCGGACAATTTGCTTTTCCTGCAGGACGCGAAGCAGCTTGACCTGCAAATAAACAGGCATGTCCCCGATTTCGTCCAGAAACAGAGTGCCTTTGTCAGCGATCTCAAACAAACCGCGCTTTCCACCTTTTCGCGCTCCTGTAAACGCACCATCCTCATAGCCAAACAGCTCGCTCTCCAGGAGCTGCTCGGGTATGGCCGCACAGTTGATGGAGACAAACGGACGAGTACTGCGTTTTCCCGCTTGATGAATCGCCTTGGCGAACAGCTCTTTTCCCGTCCCGCTCTCTCCCTGGAGCAAAACCGTCGAATCGCCCGTTGCTACACGCATCGCTACTTCTTTTGCCTGCGTCATTAATGGGCTTGTCCCAACAATGCCACGGAAGGCTTTTTCCTGGCTTAAGCCCTCAATTTGTCTGGCAATGGCTACTACTTCTTCTACATCATCTAGGATGATCACCCATTCTCGTGTCGTTCCTGCAAGCTGTATCGGCTTGATGGAAAAGAGAAACGCCTTATCGGATCCGCCAACTTGCAGGACAACCTTCTGGGGAGTTTTCCCTGACTCCGAAGCCTCCCGAATGGCCGCAATCCATCGCTCTTCCTGCTCGAGATTTCTCATCGCAGGCGGCAAGGCAGGGTCTGGCATTTCCAGAAATTGACGCGCTCGCTGATTCATCTCGACGATGCGATTGGCCTGATCCACGGTCAGCATCGCCTTGTCCAGGTCATCCATGACCACTCGCAGCTTTTCCAGCATCAGCTGCTGCTCCACGTACATCAGATGCTCCTTGAGCTTGGTGGCAATCAGCTCTGCCATCTTTTGCAAAAAGCGCAGAATGGAGTCGACATCGGCAAACAGACGCGCTCGCTGATCCTCATCAAATGCGAGCAGCCCGATCACACCGACATGCTTGCCTTCGAGCGTAATCGGACAACAGATTTCACCGGTCTCTACACAATTGCCGTAATGGGCGCACGGACGACATTTTTCATCTGCCCCCGGATTCATAATAATGACAGGCTGTCCATCGAACAGGGAAGACCGATACACATGATCCTCTCCTGCCATCGTGTGCAGGATTCCAGCTTCCGTACGTCCCGTTCCCGCAATCCGCAGCAAGCGGTGATCTGCTATCTCCACTTCCACCCGCAATACCGAAGCTACCGCCAAAGCGATCTGCTGCACACTTTCCTGGATTTCATGCAAGGGCATCCGGATTCCCCTCTCCCTCATGCTTCTTCCTCCATTATATCGAGATCGCCGGGGGAACCCAGTGTTTTAACGGCAAAATTCACAAATCGTTTCGGCCAAAATAGCTGCCATGTCTACGAGGCTTTCCGTCTCTACGTATTCGATCGCTCCGTGCAGACCTGCCCCGGTCGGACCGAACAATACGGTAGGAATGCCTGCCTCCTGTATCAGTGCTGCATCGGTCCAGCCAGAAAAGCCGGATATCCGCGGAACGCGTCCCAGACGGTTGCGGCACGCGACTTCCAGTGTAAGAAAGATCGGCTCTTCGATAGATACCTCATACGGATCACGCCAGAAAAACAGCTCCGCACTCGCCCGAAAGCTCTCGTCTTCGTCATGCAGCTTCTGCAAAATGGCAGCAACCTCTTTTTCCACGTCCTGCTTGGATTCACCCGGGATCGTCCGGCGTTCCCAATCCAGGCGGCAATAGTCCGGATAGGTAGACAATTCCGTCCCCCCGTTGATGAGCGAAGCATGCACGGATGGAGAGCCTAGAATCGGATGGTGTTTATTCATCAGCTGCTTCGAGAGCTTATCGATTTCCTGCAGGACTCTCCCGGCGTGCACGATCGCGTCTACTCCTTCTTTCGGACGGCTGCCGTGCGCGGATTTCCCTCGAACCTCACAGCTGATCCAGGCGAATCCTTTATGTACGACACCAATATCCAGATCCGATGGCTCACATACGATGGCGGCGTCTGCGCGGTATTCTTTGACCAGCTCTTCTGTGCCGATGCTCTTGTATTCCTCATCGGCCACAAACGTGAGGATGACATCGCCGGCCAATCGCACACCTGCTTTTTGGATCGCCTCGACGGCAGCGATCATCGCACCCAGGCTCCCCTTCATATCTTGGCTGCCACGACCGAAAATTTTCCCATCCTCATGTACGGGCTCAAAGGGAGGAATATCCATTCGTTTCGCACTCACCGTATCCATATGACCATTTAGCAGAAGGGACTTGCCCCCGCCGGTTCCGCGCAGTATCCCAATCACATTGCAGGCTGTTTCGTTAATAGGAACCAGTCTGACCTCCAGCCCCATCTCCACCAGCTTCGCCTGCAAATAGGCTGCCATCTCCCGTTCTCCCGGCCCATCCGCATCCAAGTATGGATTGACGGAATCGATCCGAATGAGATCCTGTACCCATGCAATTAACTCGTCTCGCTCAATGTGCAGCTTCATCTTTTTCTCCTCCCCTATATGTAACGGATGCTAAACACTTGGCGAAGCCCCTTCCCAGACGATACGCCGATACTGCTCCTGATCGGTGTCTCCCTCCGTGCTAAAGCAGAGAATGACGGAATCCTCGTTGATCCCAAGCAGTTTTTGCAGCCATCTCCCTTCTTCCTTTTGCATGATCGTCGAGAGTAGTCCCACACCAACAGCTCCACTTTCGCCACTCACGATCTTTGGATCTGAGCCGGCAGGAGCCGCCAGCATGCGCATTCCCGTAGCTGCTACGTGATCGGGACAGCTCACGAAGGCATCCGCGTAATCACGCAGGATTTCCCACGCCAGCGGATTGGGCTCTCCGCATGCTAGACCCGCCATGATCGTCTTCAAGTCACCCGTAGCTGCCTGTGCCTCCCGCTCTCCGCTTTTGGCTGACAGGTACATACAGTTGGCGTTGTGCGGTTCCACGATGATCGTGACGGGATATTCAGGTGCCAGCTGATCAGCCAAATACCCCAAAACCGCTGCCGCCATCGAACCTACTCCTGCCTGCAAAAACACATGCGTTGGTCTTTTCCCAGGCAGTGAATCTGAAAGCTGCCGAATCGCTTCCGCGGCCATCGTCGTATAGCCTTGCATGATCCAGGACGGGATCGTCGTATACCCATCCCATGCCGTATCCTGAATGACTTGCCAACCTCTTTCCCGTGCCACCTTTTCCGAAAGCCGAACCGCTTCGTCATAGTTCCCGTTGATGACATGGGCATCCGCCCCCGTTTCTCGAATAGCTGCGACCCGTTGTGGTGAGGAACCCTTTGGCAAATAGACCACAGCTTGCTGACCTAGCTGTGCGGCAGCCCACGCAACGGCCCGACCGTGATTTCCGTCTGTCGCGGTCACGAACGTCACGGCCCCGATCTGGCGTCTCACTTCCTCGGAGCGCAGCATGTCAAAGTTTACTTCCTCCATGGACCGCCCCAGCCTCTCGCATAAATAGCTGCCCATCGCGTACGCAGCCCCCAGCACTTTAAAAGCATTCAGACCGAAGCGATAGGACTCGTCTTTCACTAGCAAGTGCCCGACGCCGAGCTCACGTGCCAGCGTCGGCAGGCTGACCAACGGTGTCTCCTGATACTGGGCAAACGATTGGTGAAACGCGTGTGCACGCTGACACGCAGCCGAAGAGAGGAAAGCAGGCAGACTTTTTGTGCTTCCTGCCGCCTGCCTTCCTGGAACTACGGCGAGAATGGAACGTTCCTTTTGCATGGGATGAATCTCCTCCTCGTGATTGCTGATTCATTCTTTTGTAGCAAGGATCATGCCATAACCTGCCGCGCCAGTGAAGCGGGTGAGGCGTACCTTTTCATCTCAATTCGAGACTATCATCGTCTCAAAACGATACACACATCTCACTTTGAGACGAAGGGAAACCGAGGTACCTAGCGAAATTGGTACTATTCCAGTTTGTTCGTAACGTATACCATCCTTTTAGGTGTCTAACACCTAGTACATGACATGGTGGGATTTTCTATGAAGCTCTTGTTCTTGTTGTTCGGACCGACATGCATGCTGTTTCTCGGATTGCAAATCGGCAGCAGTGTCCCTCTCGCTTTTCTTCTCTTTTACGGGTGGCTGGCTCTCATTCCGTTGTATCATTTGTTCCTGCGCCGGGAAGAGAAGCTGCAGGAATCTTTGCAGCAGCTTGGCTTTGCTTTCAACCGAAAGAACGTCGTCGTCGGGACGGCTACAGGTATTCTTTCTTTCCTTCTGATCCTCTTGAGCGGCTACGTCTTTTCATCCACTTTGTTCGACCCAACCGCTCTCGCTTCCTTGCTTACCAGATGGCAGTTCACTGGCGATCTCACGGGCTGGCTCATCGCCATTCTGATCTTGATCAACCCTATTTTGGAGGAAGTATACTGGCGAGGCTATTTGCTGCTTAAGCTGTCGAGTGGCAGGAAGACCAGCTACGCTATTTTTTGGACTTCCCTTTTTTACAGCCTGTATCATCTGCTATCCGTCATTCCTCTGTTCAGCGCGCCATACAACGTCATGATGATCATCCCCGTTTTCGCCGCCGGACTCATTTGGGGGTATTTACGGACCAGACAAGGCTCCCTTATTGGCTCGATCATCAGTCATATGCTCGCAGATACGGGGATTATGACTGTCTACCTCTTGTTTTTATCGTAAGAATGTGCAAATCTCCTTTTAAAACAGGGTGATTGTTCGTTATAATGAATAATAGAAAGAATCACTTCTATCCAAGGGGGTCATCCATGTTTGCCCGGCAACGGCTTGTCCTGTGGTTTCTGTTTATTTGCTTGCTCGCGCTCCTGTACGAAATTGTGAAAGAACGGCTGAATCACTATGAAAGCCAATGGGTACTAGCTTGGAGCGACGAGTTCGATGGAACGACAGTCGACCACTCCAAATGGAATGTTCTCGACACAGCTGCTCCCCGCAACAACGAGCTTGAATACTACACCCCGGAAGCCGTGTCGGTAAAAGATGGATATCTGCGCATTCGCACAGATAAACGGAGCTATAAAGGGATGGATTATACGTCCGGTGCGCTTCAAACAAGATTCAAGTACGATTTTCTGTATGGAAAAGTAGAGATCCATGCACGTTTGCCGAAAGGGCAAGGAATCTGGCCCGCGCACTGGATGCCCCCGAGCGACCACGCCTCCCCCTATGAGATCGACATCATGGAAATGCTCGGACACGAGCCGAACAAAATCTATTTGACCCATCACTGGCTGGGCTGGATTCCCCAGCAGTACACAGGTACATACGTAGGTCCGGATTACTCGAAGGCTTTTCATACCTTTACCGTCGAGTGGGAGCCTGGGAAAATTACTTGGTACATCGATGGGGTCGAACGCTTCTCCTCTACCTCACACGTACAAGAAACCCCAGCCTATTTATATGTGAATACAGCCGTAGGAGGCAACTGGCCCGGATCACCCGATGAAACGACTGTCTTTCCTCAATTCCATGACATTGATTATGTGCGCGTCTATCAAAAGCAAAAAGTTGACTGGAAGTTCTGGTAGTCCTATAATAGCCTTAAAATGTTCTTTATATAGAACAACAAGAATATCTTCTTCTATTAGGAGCTGTTGACTGAATGAAGATCATCATAAATGCGGATGATTTCGGCATGTCCTCTACAACGGACGATGCAATCCTCCAGACTTTTTCAATCGGTGCACTGACTTCTACTACCATCGTCGCAAACGGCTCCACTTTTGAAGCGGCCTGCCAGCGTGCACACGAGGAACGGCTGCAGAATCAAGTGGGGCTGCATATCAATTTGAATGACGGGCTGCCTTTGACCAATGCAATCCGCAAAAGCCCGCGTTTTTGCGATGAACACGGCTTTTTCAGACCGCGAACGCGCTCCCTCCCTCGCCTGTTTCTTCCTTTGTCCGCAGATGATAAAAAAGCGCTCGCCACCGAGATTCGCGCACAAATTCACCGCTGTCGTCAACATGGCTTGCCACTTTCACATGCCGACTCCCACAACCACGTCCACACAGAAATCATCGTTGGCACTTTGATCATGGATGTCCTCAAAGAAGAAAGCATTCCCTTCCTGCGCTTGACTCGCAATATTGGTTCGGATATGTCTACTGCCAAGAAAGTATACAAGTACCTGTACAACAGCCTCCTCTCCTCAAAGGGTCTGCGTGGAGTCAACTATTTTGGAGAATTCGAGGATATGATTGCGATCTACCGCAACGGTGGACCCAAGCTGGGTTCAGTTGAAATCATGTGCCACCCGATCGATACGAAAAACGGCCAAATCAACGATCTATGTGGCGCCTCGATCACCCAGCAGTTTCAGGAGCTCGCCGCATTGATCCCTGAAATGGAACTGACAACCTACGGCCAAACGAAGCTAGCCGGTTAGCCGAGAACGAGAAAGAAGGGGCGAGATCCTAGTGATCCTCGCCCCTTGTTCCTTCTATACGCTTGCTACCGCCAGACTGTTTTCCTGCTGTTTCCCCTGCCCCTCTCTCACGTCTTTGCCTTCCAGAAGCCGCATGAACAAGGCAATCGTCACCATGTTCCCGAGATGCGTGTCCAGAATCTCACTCATATGCAGCTTGTCGTCCAAGATCCCTTCCTGTTTCAGTAGAGCTATCGCTTCCTGCGTCACCCGCATGCTGCGAATTGTCTTGAACAGCTCGGGATGCTCCGGACTTTCCTGCAGGTACGTTTTATGGAAAAGCTTGCGGCCCAGCACTTTCGTCGCCCGTCTCGTCCGGTTGCGGATGTATTTGACCATATCCTTCAGAATCTCCGTCTTTTCAAACGAAACCGATATCCCGCCCTCTGCCGTGCGGATTTTGGCAACTGGCGCATTCAGCTGCGTAATCATTTTGCGGTGGTACTGGTTGAAAAAGCGCTCCCGGCGTTTCAAATGAAAGCCGTATCGCACCAGATCGTACTCCAAAAACGGAGAGTAACAGCCAAACAGATGACTCGCTGCGGAGATGAACGTACTCGCCACCGTTTTCATCCGGAAATGATAGTAGATGCTGTCATAGGTTTTCGTGTTCATATCCAAAAGATAGGGTTCGAGCTTCTGAACCACTAGATCCTCGAAGCCGTCGTTTAACGCCTTGTATTCCCCGGCAAAATACGTGCTCTTGCACTTGATCTGCAGCATCCTCATCCGCAAAAAGCGGCGAATGTTCGATTTCTTGCGGGCATAGAAGGGAAAGTCCTGCACCCACATGTTCTCTTTGAAAAACTCCCCCCCAATCCCCGAAATGACGAGATCGATCCCCCGCTGTTCTCGGCTCTGGTGGTGAGGCAGGGTGCGGTAGTGCTTGAAAAGATCGTTCATCCCATCACACCAGGCAAACAGCTCGGGCACCCTCTGTTCCAGGCGATCAACACACGGCTCCGAAACATAGAGCTCGTGCTTTAGCGCGCTGGCGACTTGCTTGGGCACCTCGACATCCTGGATTCCATTCCTGCCTGTGATCGCTGCCTCGAAGGGTACGCCATGATGATCAAGCAGCACACACACAAGCCTGGAGTCCACACCTCCTGTTAAATCCGCACTCACTTTCAAATGGTGGACCGATTTGCTGAACAACCGGAAAAATTCCATCACATCCACTTTCGGGCACGCATCGTCCAGTTTTTCCAATTCCTTGGATAGGATTGTTTTTTTATGATTGCAAAGGACAATAATCTCATTACAGTCGATCTTGAAAATGCCATCGACGAGCGTGCGGTTGTGATAAATGTTTCCAAAGTTCAGGAATTCGATAATGGATTCCTTTGATACGCGTTCCTTGCCATACCCACTCTTTTTCGCTAATGCGAGAAAGGACGTGGAAACGATCGCTTCCATGTGAAACGCTTCGAATGCGCCACTGTTGTCGATGAATGCGTAGTACATATCTGCTTGCTTGTCGTACACCGTCATAAAGAAGTGGCCTTTTAACAGCTTGGCAGCAGCGACCATCCCACTCATGCGAAGCTCTTCCAGAAATGCCATGACGGACTCGACTCCCGCCGCTACTCCCAAAATAAAGACAAAGCCCTTCCAGCCCACCTTATAGTTGGCATCCTCCCAAACCTGTTCCTTGGACTGGAATTCTGTAATACCCTCACTCGTGATCAGCATGCACCATCACCCTGTCCTATCGAAGAATTCATAACGAGTGGAAAAGAATCGACATCTGGCTAACTCCCGGAGGTGCTCATTTGATGCCCATTCGATTCTGCTTTCTTGTTATCTAGGTAAAAAATTAGCGTTGCCAGCGAAATCAAATTGCCCAAATGCTGATTGTGTATCCGATCGATCGTCAAATCAGGATGCAGGATCAGAAGTTCCTTGAGCAGCTTCAATGATTCCTGGGTATGCCCCAGCTGCCTTATCGTCGTGAACAGCTCGGGATGCTCCGGACTATCTGACGAGTAGCTTTTCTTGAGCACCTTTCTTGCCAGCAGCTTCATCAGCCGTTTGGAATAGCTCACCGCGTATTTTCGTACGTCCTTTGCCACCTCCAACCGTTGGGTAGAGACTGAAATACCGCCTTCGGATGTCCGAATTTTTGACACCGCGGGATTCAGCGTCGTGATGATTTTTCGGTGAAACCGGTTGAATATCCGCTCCCTTCTCTCCAGTTGAAATCCATAACGAACGAGATCCTCGTCAAGCAGCGGCGCATAGGTCGGCAGCACGTGATTGGCCGCCGTCAAATACTTGCCCGCGATGGACTTCATCCGGTAGTGGTAATAAATGTTGTCATAGGTCTTGGAGTTGGTCTCCAGTACATAGGGAGCGAGCTCAACCAACATTCGCTCGCTGAGGGATTGCGCAAGCGGCACGTATGCGTCATGAAAATAGTGCAGACCACATGAGATCGGAAGGAATCGCGAGTGGAAAAGGCGGCTCAAGTTTGCCTTTTTCATACTGTAAAAGGGGAAATCCTGCAGCCAGAAAAAGTCCTTGAACAATTCCCCTCCGACCCCCGTAATCGCCATGCTCATTCCACGCTGGAGGCGATTGCGGTTATGCTGCAGCGTTCGATAATGGCGCAGACAATCATGCAAGCCATCACTGATCCGAAACAGCTCATCGATGTCCTCCTCCAGATTGTTTACCAGAGGAGTCGTCACATGGAGCGAGACGCCAAACAAATCGGCCACTTCTTTGGGGATATCCACGTCCGAAATGCCCTCCCTGCCGGAGATGGTCGCCTCGAATTCGACTCCATAATAATGAAGCAGAACGCTGATCAGCCTGGAGTCGATCCCGCCTGACAGATCCACGCTCACCTTCTGATTGCGAAGTGACCGTGATAATTGCTGAAAAAAATCATGAAAATCCATAACCGGTTGTGACACATCATAGATGGGGGCGAGCTTTTTTCGTTTTACTTTCACATGGCGCCGATCAAACAGGAGTAGCTCGCCGCTGTCAATCTTGCGGATCGAATCAAAAAACGTCTTATTTTCAAACAAGTGACCAAAATTAAGAAACTCAATGATCGCCTGCCTGTTCATCGAAGCAATGTTCAGGTTTTTATGGGCAGCTAGCGTGAGAAAGGAACTAGATATGGCATCCTCTGTATAAAAGGCATCATGACAGCCGCTCGAATCGACGAAGCAGTAAAAATGTTGGAGTGGCTTCAGCTTCACGATCATCATATAGCTGCCTTTCAAATGCAGGACGTCCTGATCCAAGGTGGCCTCGGTGAAGAACGTCGCAAAGTGCCGGACGGATGGCAGCCCCGCCAACATCCCTTGTACATATACAAAGCCCTTCCAGTAAATGACGGCCTTGTCGTTCTCCCAACGGTGAAAACCGGAAACGTCTGTCGATATCCCTTCACGTGTAAGTAACAAGTGCCACTCCTCCAATTGCTTTTTCCGTTTCTTCTCTCTACGTGCCGTGACGCTGTTCTTTGGTAGAATAAAGGAACTTCATGAAAAGAGATAAGGATAAGAAATGACTGAGATGGGCGTCGTGAATGTCTTGCAGTTGAACCTTTGCTTGCAAGATTTTTTCCTCTTTTAACAGCTCTACCGCCTCTCTGGCTAACCGTGATTCCCGGATTCGCGTGGAGAACTCGGGATGATCCGCTGGCTGCCTAGTATACGAACCGTGAAAGAGCCGTCTTTCGATGACTTTCATCAGTCGTGTGCCTTTGTCCCACACGTATTTTTGGATGTCTTTGCCGACCTCCCACTTGTCCGAAGATACGGAAATTCCGCCCTCTGAGGTTCGAATCTTCGCAATGTCCGGGTTGACCTTTGAAATCGTTTTGCGATGGAAGGTGTTAAAAAAACGCTCCCTTCGCTTCAGATGGAAGCCAAACTGTACAAAATCAGGCTCGACCATGGGCGCGTAGCTGGGCAGCACCCGGTTGGCTGCGGTGATAAAGCCGCCGCCTATGACGGGGAATTCGTAGTGGTAGTAGATGTTGTCGTACGTCTTCGTGTTGGTGTCCAGTTCAAAGCGGGTCAACGTATGAAGCGTCCCATTTTGCAGCGTTTGGTTTGCGGAAACATACTCACCGGTAAAGTAGTCGTTTTTGCAAGGAATCGGCAGCATAAACATGTGAAACATCCGATCGAGCCTGGCCGTTTTACTCGTATAAAACGGGAAGTCCTGCAGCCATAATTCGTCTTTCAAAAATTCCCCGCCAATCCCGCTCAAGGCGAGCTCGATGCCTCTTTTCACCCGATTTTGATTATGCTGGTACGAGCGGTAATGCTTGAAGACATCACTCAAGCCGTCGCTGACACGGAAAACCTCTGGTATGCTGTCCTCCAGGTTATCGATGGTGGGGCGTGTCACATGTAGCGTGGTGCCCATGGCGGCGGCCACTTCTTTAGCAATCTCGACATCCTCCATCCCGTCCATCCCGGAAACCGTTGTCTCGAAAGGCACGCCAAAGTAATCCAGAAGGACCGCGATCAGCCGAGAATCTACCCCACCCGTGAGGTCCACGCTCAGCCGGTAATCTTTGATAGACGCTGCCATCTTTTCAAAAAAGGGAAGGTAGTGAAAATCACCGTTTCCCGCATCGATCGGAGCCAAATTTTTGGAGTGAACACTCTTTCCGTTAGGTCCAAAACGGATGATCTGGTTACGATCAATCCGGGAAATGCCCTCGACTAGCGTTTTGTTGGCAAATACGTTTCCAAAGTTGACGAACTCCAGGACGGACTCTCGGTCCAGACTAGAAGCGGTCAAACCGTGATAGGAGACCATCTCCAAGAAAGAAGTGGCCGCAGCTGTTTTGGATTGAAAGGCAGTGAATCCGCCATTATTATCGGTAAAGCAGGTGTACTTGTGCGTCTGTTTTTCCTTTACGACCATAAAAAAATGCCCTCGCAGCTCCATCAGTGCACGATCCATTCCCCTTAAGGCGATCAAGCGGGCAAACTCCCGTACCGATGCCGCACCGGGCGGGATTCCCAGCAAGTAGAGAAAACCTCTCCACCGGAAGAGATATTCCGGATTTTCCCACGCTTGCAGGTCACCCGCTAAACTCCTCAGTCCTTTCGCTGTTAACAGCAACACCAGCTTCCCCCTTCACTTCGTCCTCGATTCCGATTATTGACCCAGGATTCCACGCAGCTTCTGATTGTCCGAAATGATGCTCCTCGCCTTGTTTACAAAGGTAATTTTCTTTGCCGCATCCTTGTTGAGCTGAATAATTTTTTGAACGAATGTCTGTGGATGATTGACGCAAAAGTCCTCGTCAAATATGTCCTCGGAATACCCGACAGTGCTTTCTTTGGTTGCAAGCACCGGGATGCCTTTCATGATCCCCTCGAGTATCTTGATTTTTGCTCCGCCCCCCAGCGTGTTGGGGACGATGAGAAAATCACAGCTGCGAATGTACTCATCCACGGATTTGACGGCTCCCGTCACGATGATTTGCTCGGAGTGGTATTTTTGAATCAACGGGCTAGGGTCGCGTCCGACCACGAACAGCCGGTAACGCTCATCCCGCTTGACGAGCTCCTGGAAAACATTTTCGATGAACCAGAGTGCTCCCAGCACATTGGGGTACCATTCCATGCTGCCCAGGAGCAGTAGATTGTAGCTCGGATGCTCCACATGCTCTCTCTCTTTAATCGTCGGATAGTTGTAGTAGGGGGGGATGACGTGAATGTGGTCAGCGGCTTTTCCCATCGCAGAAATGAGCTTTTTATCCTCCTCGGAAATTACCCAGATATCGTCGACCGCCTGTATAGCTTGATGCTCCAGCCGCTTGATTCCGCGATTGAGCAGCCGCAGCTTCCACTTATCCTTTGCACGGGACTGATACCGGATTTCTTCGCGAGCGTTCATATGCTCAATATTGTGCTGGATAAGCACGAGCTTGGTCCGTTTTCGATCGATGTGCTTTTGGATCGTTTCGTACAAAAAGAACATGCGCAAGTGATCGAGAATGATGACGTCGTATTGCGTCTCGGACAGGAGTCGATCCGCTTCTTCCATCATGCGCGGCAAATATTTTTGCGTACTGTCCCCGTAGAAGAGGACTTTCTTGTAGTTCTCCCATTTTGTCGGCTGATAGGGAACCAGTCGCATCTGCCGAAAGAGCTTCGAGTAGTAGCGATACTCCTTGGTTTCCACATCCGTCTCCGTGTATTCATAGGAAAGGACATCGAACGTGCTGTCGGGACTTGCGATTCGCTCCAGGATGCCGAGAGAGTAGATCGCATCACCGGAGTTGACTGGAAACAGCTTTCCCGAAATGTACAATACTTGTTTTCCCATCGTTATCTCATCCTCAACTGGTTGTGAAATGGCAAACATCGCTTGAGAAAAGTCTTGCCCCGATACATCCGCAAAAGCGAGGGGTATTGCTGCAGAATCTCGAGTCTTTGCCCGAACAGCTCCTGTCTTTGAAGATCGCTGACCCCGCCGCCTTCGTATTTGCAGATCGCCTGGTCCACTTTTTCAAAGATGTCTCCGTTTTTCCTCATCTCCAGAACTGCCTTGAAATCAGCTGAAATCGAGTACCGGCAGTCGTATAGGACGCGCTGATGCAGCCGAGTTGCAAACAGGATTGATTGATGGCAAATCATCTGTGTACTCAAATAAAAATCGCTCAGCTGGACCGGCTGCGACACGATTTGGCCATCACGATAAATATTGCCGTACAAATGTTTGTCTCCCGTACGTCCTGGCAGGATCGCATCCAGCACGACATGATTGTAAAAAACGTCGCCGGCGTTCATGAAAATCACGTAATCACTGTCCGGGGAAACCAAGGATAGCCCCTTGTTCATCGCGTCATAAATGCCTTTGTCCGGCTCGGAAATCACTTCGTCGATCATGTGTCGATAGCGCCCGATAATTGCCAGCGTCTCGTCTGTAGAGCCTCCATCGACGATGACATACTCCTTGTTGCGATACGTCTGGCTCATGACGCTTTTGATCGTGCTCGCAAGCCTCTCCCCTGCTTGATAGGTCACTGTAATGATGCTGATTTTCGGCAAATGCCCAGCTGCCGTCATCTCCGCTCCCCTTTCCCTGCCAGATCCGCGTGCAGATGGAATCCTTTTAAATAGCCGATAAAGAAGAAAAACAAAGTCACATAGGTGTACGACGCGATCAGCGTCGGCTCTACCATCATCGCCACGAGAAACGATACAGATAATCCAATGACCCCATACGACTGATCTGGTTTCTTCTTCAGAAAAGACATCAGGTAGGGCACATGCTTGAGCTGGATGACCAGCAGCAGCAGCATAGGAATGACGCCGACATACCAGCCTACGTCCAGCCACAGATTATGGGCGTAGTCGAACGGGGAAAAGTCCGTTTTCGCTCCTCCCATCGGATACTCGAACAAGCCGATCAGCCCTTTGTACCAGAGTGCGTACCTCGGTGTGTCCAGCCCTTCACTGAGCAAGCGATCCATAAAAGGATTTTCGAGCAAGCTTTTGGTCTCGGAGAAATCGATAAAAAACAAGTTCAGCGGCATGAGGCAGAACAAAATGATGAGCAGCACGAGCTTTTTGTGCGTCAGCTTCATCTGCGTGATGTACATGAGCGTTGCCAGTGAAAATGCCAGCGCGCCGGCATAGATCGGACTGCGATTTTGCAGCATCAGATTAAAAAAGATACTCGTCGCAGCCAGTGCCAGAAAACAGCCCTTGAGCAACAGATTGATGCGGCTGTAAATCATCGAGATCAGGCAAATGCCCAAGGAAAAATAAATCCCGATGATCGGTCCGTTGATCGTCCCCCCGTTCCAAAACGACGGGACTGCCCGCTCTGCAATCAAGTAGTTGTTGCTCGCCACTTCCCCCAAGTGATTCATGGCATAGCTCGCCGTTGACAGCAAGGCGTAGGTGAACAGTCCTCCTACTGTTACGCCGAGGACGACACTGATATTCGTATAGTTCTGAGCCAGAAAATAGCCGATGATATAGGCAATTGTCATATTGGCGATGAGAAACATCATCTTGCTCTTAAGCCAGTCATCTTCCGTCGTAATTTCAAAGAGAACGCACATGGTGTAATAGAGGAAGGCAAAGAGGAAAACGAGAGAGGCATCCAACAAAAAGGAGACAGTCACATTCTTGTTCTTCAGGAAAAAGATGAGCACCAAGCAAGGGAACAGACAGATGAGAGACAAATTGGGGACACTCGCGCCGTAGAGGAACACACTGGTGAGCAAAAGCAGCGTGGCGAGCTTGTAGGTCGTCGCCTCCCGCCCGGAGGACAGATCTTCAGGATGACTTCTGGAAATGATGATAAACATGTCCCTCACATGGATCCCCCCAAGAAACTCTCATCGTCTACGGTCGGACAATCAAGTGCTGCTTGCGATACCAGTCGTACGTCTGCTGAATTCCCGCCTCCAAAGTCGTGCTGGCATTCCAGCCCAAGCGAGCCATTCTGGAGACGTCGAGCCACTTGCGCGGGGTGCCGTCCGGTTTATCCGAACGAAAGACGATTTCCCCCTGATAACCGACAATGCGTTTGATGAGGCTCGCGAGCTCCCTGATCTCGACATCTTCTCCCGTACCTATATTTACAAACGGCGCCGTATCCCTCTGATCAAAGAACTTCATCAGATAGACGCAGGCATCTGCAAGATCATCGACATACAAAAACTCTCTTTTGGGCTTCCCTGTGCCCCACACCTCAACACTTGGCGCTTTATGGATGGCAGCCTCGTGGAATTTACGCAGCAGAGCTGGCAGAACATGCGAGCTTTCCAGATCAAAATTGTCGTTTGGCCCATACAGGTTGGTGGGCATGACCGCTAGGAAGTTGGAGCCGTATTGACGATTGTAGGCCTCGCACATCTTGATTCCCGCGATTTTTGCCAGCGCATATGGTTCGTTGGTCGGCTCTAGCTCTCCGCTTAGCAAGTACTGCTCCCGAATCGGCTGTGGTGCGAATTTGGGATAAATGCATGAGCTGCCAAGAAACAGCAGCTTTTTCACCCCGAACAAGTGGGCGGCATGAATCACGTTCGTCTGAATCACCAGGTTTTGATAGAGAAAGTCAGCCGGATATTGCGAATTTGCTAGAATGCCCCCTACCTTCGCTGCTGCCATAAACACGTATTCTGGCTGCTCTTGGGCAAAGAATCTCGCAACAGCTTCCTGATTCAGTAGATCGAGCTCGCCGCGATCCCGTACAAGAATACGCTCGAACCCTTGCGCTTCCAACGTTCTTTTTATCGCTGATCCCACTAGTCCACGGTGGCCAGCCACAAATATGCGCGCTTGTAAGTTCACTTACAGGTACTCCCCTTTCGAGCGAATAGGCAATTGAGCTATGATTTTCTTCAACCGAAACGGCACGAGTATCGCCTTGGTTTGCATCGCCCCCACCTGATGCAGCGGTTTGAAAAAGAAGCAGGAGGCATGTGTTTGGAACCAGTACGAGAATAGGGATGCAATAGTCGCCCCCATCGCACCGTATCTAGGAATCAGCAGCAGATTGAGTAGGACGTTCAGGATGCAGCCCATTACCGAAGTGACGAACTGCCATTTGGTGTAGTTCATCGTGTTGAGGAATGAGGAACGGGCCAAGCCAAGGTTGACGAACAGTCCAACCCATATGTAGCATATCAAGAGTGAGGAGGCAGCCGAATACTCCTGCCCGAAAAACGAAACGAGAAAGGATGCGAGGAAAGTCGTCGCAATCGCCACGATGTAGCCGATCAGAGCCATGACATCAAACAAATGCTGCAGTCGTTCACAAAAGATTTCTTCACTGATTTGCTTGGACGCAACAATACTGGGATACGTCGAGGAAACGATGGCAAGCGGTACGAAATACCACATTTCCCCAAGGCGTACAACTACCGAATAGATCCCCAGCTCGTGATTCCCAACCATATCTCCAATCATGATCTGATCAATGCGCATGTAGATCAGAATGGCGAGACTGGATAGAATCAACGGCCAGCTGTCCTTCAGCATCTCGAGGGAGCATGTCAGTGATGCGCGCCATTTGCGCAGGTAGTTCCCATGTACCCGATAGCCGATCAAAAGTCCGATCATGATGATCACAGCTTCAGCCATTCCCGCATAGGCAAATGCGATGAGCGGCGCCTTGATGACGATCAGCACGACCTTGAGCATCGATATGAGGAAGAAGGAAGTCGCATACGTATATACCTTTACCTTAGCGTTCACCTGAGACTGGAACCAGTAGTCAATCGTATCGAACGCTTGGAGGATCATCCCCATCGCAACCAGAGCCACCATCCACTGCATGTGGGGATCGTCTGGACGCAGAAAGATGATCAGAGCGATGGTGAAAGCGATTGTCGACAGGGAACCAAACAGCTTCAGGACAAACGCACTGCCCAATATCTCGTCTCTTCGCTCTGGCTGCCTGACGATATTGCGAACGACGATGCCTTCCAGCCCCAAAGCTGCTACCGTCGAGAACAACGCCACAAAGGATTGGGCGTAGTTCAGCTGCCCGAACTGATCGGGCCCCAGATAGCGAGCGATGGCGATCCCCACAAAAAAGGAGATAATCAACCGAAATATCCGCTCTACAGCCAGCCAGCTCGAGCTGATCACAATTTTTTTCAACACCTGGCTCCCGTTTACGAGGTTTACTAGAGAAAGGGCAAAAACACGGCATTTCTGTATCATAGAGTTAAGAGGATCTCTTTGTTTGCTTCTGCCAGATCCGCTCGCACCATGCTTTGAACCAGCTCATCAAATGTGCATTCCGGCTGCCAGCCCAGGACTGCCTTTGCCTTTCGTGGATCACCCAGGAGAAGATCCACTTCCGTAGGTCGGAAATACTGCGGGTCTACTTGGACGATGACTTTACCGGTCTGTGCATGTATTCCCACTTCCTCCACGCCGTGCCCCTGCCACACCAGCTCAATGCCGCATTCCCGAAAGGCAAGCTCGACAAACTCCCGTACAGAGTGCGTTTCTCCTGTGGCGATAACAAAATCGTCCGGAGCTTCTTGCTGAAGCATCAGCCACATCGCCTTGACGTAATCTTTCGCGTAGCCCCAATCCCGTTTGGCATCGAGATTGCCGAGGTACAGCCGCTCCTGCAAGCCGAGGCGGATCCTCGCCGCCGCACGTGTGATCTTGCGGGTGACAAATGTTTCTCCACGCAGCGGGGATTCGTGATTGAACAGAATGCCGTTGCAGGCAAACATCTGGTAGGCCTCCCGGTAGTTTACTGTGATCCAGTAAGCGTAGAGCTTCGCAGCCGCATAAGGGCTTCGTGGATAAAAAGGCGTAGTCTCGCGCTGAGGAACTTCCTGAACCAGTCCGTAGAGCTCACTCGTAGAAGCTTGATAAAATTTGGTTTTTCCTGCGAGACCCAATATCCGGATGGCCTCCAGCAGGCGAAGTGTCCCGATTCCATCTGCGTTTGCCGTATATTCCGGTGTTTCAAACGACACCTTGACATGGCTTTGCGCGGCCAGGTTGTAGATCTCGTCGGGCTGCACTTCCTGGATGATGCGGATGAGATTCGTCGAGTCGGTCAGGTCGCCGTAATGGAGAAAGAATCGGCTGCTGGCGTCATGCCTGTCTTGATAAAGGTGGTCAATCCGATCTGTGTTGAACGAGGACGCTCTGCGTTTGACACCGTGCACCTCGTATCCTTGTTCCAGCAGAAACTCCGCCAGATAGGCTCCGTCTTGACCTGTGACCCCTGTAATGAGCGCTACTTTTTTCATCTGCTTGGACCTCTCCTTTATCCGAGAGCGGACTTACTCATCATCCGCTGCTTTTGCAAAACCCTTGATTTTCGGTAAATAGCATAAGAGTCGTATACGAGTACCAAAGCGATCGACAGGAAGAATCCGACGACAAACGCCATGGCGATGTTCAAAATCGGTCTGGGGTAAACGGGATAGGGATTATCCGAAACCTTTGCTTCGGAAATCACCTGAATGTTGTCGATCTTCATGATTTCTTTAATCTCTTCGACTGAAATTCGGGACAAGGTATTGGCGACTTCCACTGCGGTTACTGGCGACGGGTCTCGAACCGTAATTTCAATCACCTGAGAAGATTTCACGGGCTTAACCTCTATTTTGCTATCGAGCTCCGTTGTAGACAGTCGCAGCTTCATAGCGATCATCGCCTTCTCGAGCACCCTCGGACTTTTAATCATGACTTGATAGGTGTCCATCAGCTTGATGCTCGTTTGAATATCGTTGAAATCGATTTCCCTTGCCAGCTCGGCTTCCTCGGCAGAATTCGGCATCACCAGCAACTCTACGGATGCTCCGTATACCGGAGTGATGTAATAGTAGCTGTAAATACCGACGGCTGACGTGACTACCGTGGTGAAAACAATGACAATCCAGAGTCGTCGCCAGATCATGTCAAACAGCTCACGTACTTTCATATGCCCTCCTGGACTCCCAATATGAACGTTCTTTTTATAGAACGATTTCTTTTAGTGTAACTTATAGTCCATAAAAAAGAAACAATCATATCCATGCAAAAATCAAGCAAAAATCGGAGTGTTACCCCTTTTTCCGACATCATTTTCGCTCTGTTCGTTTCCCATATTGTCGTTCTTTATGAAGAATACTTTTTTGTCTGACTCCCTTGCTTTTGCGTCCACGCGTCCTTCCACGATTTCACCAGCTCTTTGCTGATTCCCGAGCTTTGCAGTTCTCCGATCAGTGCTGCCCATTCCGGATCACAAGGAACGTTTCCTTTTTGGCGATCATGCACATAGCGAACGAGACTGCCCAATTCCATTTCCAGCACCAGCGCAATTTTCTCCAGGATTTGAATGGAGGGATTTGTCTTGATCCCTCTCTCCAAAGAGTTCAAATACGACTTGGTGACTCCCGATCGCTCTGCCAGCTCAGACATGGACAGCCCTTTTTGTATTCGCAGCTCCTGTATACATTTCCCAAGCAATGACTAGCGCTCCCTTCATACCCACGCACAGTTTTTTTCAATCTCTTCCCAGGTCATATAAATGCGGATGATATCCTCCTCTACCAGGGACACTCCGGTTTGCACCTCGATAAATTCGAGATCCGTAATCGCTTTGATCGCATGCTTCGTCTCAACCGGAATCGTCAGGACATCGCCCGCCTGAACGTGGAATATTTTATCGTCCAGGCAAAATACCCCTTCGCCCCGGATGATCGTCCACACCTCGCTGCGCATGTAATGAAGCTGATAGCTCAAGTTTTTTCCTGCTGAAACGCCAATCCGTTTGGTCAATACTTCCCGTCCGTCCACCGACTTGTCGTGGTCGAGCACCCTGTACCAGCCCCAGCGGCGCTCCTCAAACATCGGACGGGTAGCGATGTCTTTGACGATTTCCTTCACATGATGGCTGACCGTTTTCTCGGCGATCAGGATGCCGTCCGGACTAGCCGCTACGATCGCGTTGGACAAGCCCATCACGACCACGGGGATATCCAGCTCATTGACGAGGTGCGTAGATCGGCAGGTTTCATCCACGAGACCTTTTCCTACCTGACGCTCCTTCATCTGATCGGTCAGCGTATTCCACGTGCCGAGATCGCTCCAGCTTCCTTCGTATGGCAAAACGGCAATACGGCTTGTTTTTTCTACTACCTCGTAGTCAAAGCTGATCGATGAGAGTCCGTGATACTGCCTCAGCAGCTCCTCAAAATGAATCGGAATCCCTTTGTCAATCAGGCTGGTGATCATCGTCTCCAGGCGGAAGGCAAATACACCGCAGTTCCAAAGCGCTTGCTGCTCGATCAGCTTTTCGGCCACGTCTTTGGAAGGCTTCTCGGTAAAGTGGTTTACCTGATAGTACGGCATGCTGTCATGGCGAGGGTGAGGCACGATATAGCCGTACTTTTCAGAAGGATATGTCGGTTTTACCCCTACCAGGGCGAGCTGTGCCTCGGAGTCGCCAAGGACGTGCTCCAGCTGTTTCAGCTTCTCGAAGAAAGCATCGTCGACATAGGCATCTACGGGCATGACGACACACACTTCGTTCATGCTGATTTCCTTCATCGAATACAGGTAGACAGCCGCCAGCGCAATCGCTGGAAAGGTGTCCCGACGATGCGGCTCCACCAGCAGCTCTACATCGCAGCCGATCTGATTTTGGATGATATCGACCTGTGTGCTGCTGGTCGAAATGATGGAATCCTCCTGCAGATGAACGGCTCCCAGCTGCTTCCAGATGCGCTGGATCATCGATTCCATGTCCCCCTGTTCGTTTTGGAGCAAGCGAAGAAACTGCTTGGATCTGGCATCATTGGACAGTGGCCACAATCTTTTTCCCGAACCGCCTGACAGCAAAATCAGCTTCACTGACATTTCCCCCGTTCATCTGTTATTACTCGCTATTGGCGGTATTCGCCATGTCGTAATAGCCGAATAGCCGCAGCAGCTTTTTCTTGTTCTCATCGTTTTCATAGGCAACGCCAGCCGCTTGCTCCCGCTGTAGAACAACCCGGATGGTCTGGAGCAAAATCTTGATATCGAGAACGAACGAATACGTTTTGACGTACAAAATATCGAAGCGAAGTTTGTCTTCCACCTTTGTGCTGTAATTGGCCAATATTTGTGCCAGCCCGGTGATTCCCGGTTTGACTGACAAGCGATACGCGTAGTCCGGGATGCTCTCCTGAAACTGCTGGATGAAAAAGGGGCGCTCCGGTCTTGGCCCTACCAGACTCATTTCGCCTTTTAACACATTGAACAGCTGGGGGATTTCGTCCAAACGAGTGGAGCGCATAAACCTTCCGATCGGTGTGATACGTGGATCCTTTGCAGCTGCCAGAACCGGTCCCGTCGATTTCTCCGCATCCACCACCATGCTGCGGAATTTGTAGATGAGGTAGGACCGCCCGCCCTCTCCCAGCCGCTCCTGCTTGAAAATCGCCGGACCTGGAGAGGTGAGCTTGATCAATACGTACAAGAGCAGCATGACTGGCACCAGAAGCAGAATCAGGAAGCCGGACACCAGTAAATCAAAGCATCGCTTGACCAATAGCTTTCTCGGGACGAAGCGTGGAGGCTGGATGGACAGCACCAGGAGATCATCAATTTGCTGCAGCTCGGACTCGATAGCGAGCAGCTCGACCATTTCCGGTACAGCCAGCACCTCTTTTTCGTGCTTGATACATAAGCTGATGATTTCTGCCTTGTCCTCCCGGTTCAAGTCAGGACCGAGCAAGACGACGTCCACTTCCGCCATTTTCTTATGTAAGAGCCTTCTGCTGTGGGCAGGAAGGAAGCCGTGAATGATGAACCAGCCTTTGGAATGGTTCATGCACTTTTCTGCCAAAGACACACCGCTATCGAGGCTGTCACCTACGATCAATACTTTCTTGCTCCCGTGCTTCTTCCGCGCTAGCTGCCAGATCAAATAACGGCTGAATCCGAGAACGAAAAATTGCAAAAACGTCGCAAACAAAATCACGCTGCGCGGGAACGAAAAGCCTTTGCCCATATACGTCATGGACATGGTCAGGACCATCACGAGCAGGACAGACAAAAAGATGGTGTACAGCAGATGATGCAAGCTTTTACGCTTCCAGTCGGAGTACAGGTCGAACATGTAAAACGCGATCAGACAAAACAGCGAAATCCACGGAAACAGGGCTAGATACGGTTTGACATTGCGCAGCGGCACATCAAACGAAAAACGGGATAAAAACGCAATCACATAGCACGCGTTCAAGAGTCCAGCATCGAGCATTGCCAACAGAAACAGACGAAGCTTCAAGGTGTTGCCCCTCATAGGTTCCTCCTGCCATTTTCAAAAGGATCATCAGCCATATGCGATGGACATTCTGTTTCGAACGTATTGAATCGTTTGGTGCAGTCCTCGGTGCAAGGTCACTTGCGGTTCCCATTTCAGCAGTTCACGGGTCTTTTCGTTGCTCAGACAACTGTGCCGAATGTCCCCTTCTCTCGCTGGCAGGTAGATGGGCTCGATTGCGAGCGACAGCATTTCGTTTAAAAGCGTAACCAGATCATTGATGCTCAGTGCGTGACTCGTGGAGACATTGAGTACTTCTCTGGCTCCGTATTGCAGGGCGGCCACATTGGCAGCTGCTACGTCCTCCACATGGATAAAATCTCGCGTCTGCCACCCGTCACCGAATACCTTTGGCGGCAAGCTTTGCAGCATGTTCTGGATAAAGCTCGGAATGACTCCGCCTTCTCCTGTCAATTCCTGCCGCTCCCCGTAGACGTTGGCGTAGCGCAGGATCGTATAATCCAGTCCATATTGATCGGAGGTTACTCGGATGTATTGCTCCGGCGTGTATTTGGATATGCCGTAGCAGGAAAGTGGTCGGGTCTGGTGTGTTTCTTCAATGAGGGGAGTGTGTGGGATGCCATAAACGGCTGCTGAGGATGCGTAAATGAACTTTTTCACTTGATGTAAAACGGCGCACTCCAATACTCGGAGGGTACCGAAAATATTGACGCTAGCATCGTGAAGCGGTGCCACCATCGAATGTCGGACGTCGATTTGGGCAGCCTGGTGGATGACGATATCCGGCTTTTCCGTGGCAAACACGGACTGCAGCTCGTGACTGGTAATATCGCACCGATAGAACTTCGCCAACGGGTGAACCTGCTCGCTTTTGCCCGTCGATAGATTGTCTACAATGACAACCTGATATTGATTCGCGATGAGTTGATCCACAATGTGTGATCCAATAAAACCGGCTCCGCCCGTCACGAGTACTTTCATCGCTCTCTCCCTTTTTCATGGAAACTTGTCGTTACCAGCTTTTTGCCTAGCTGTCTGCCGATCGGATGATATTCCACTGCGTCGTCTTCCAAAACAGAATCGTGCAAGCAATTCCTTCCATCGAAAACTATGGCTTCTCGCATCGCTCGCAGCTTGGGAACAAAAGCGGGAAGGGTAAACTCTTGCCATTCCGTCAAGACAAAAGCAGCGTCTGCGCCTGCCAGTGCCTGTTCGGCACTTTCGAACAGCTCCACTTGAGCAGGAAGGTAGGTTCGAGCATTGTTCATGCTTACGGGATCGTACCCGACGACCTGCGCTCCGTACTCCAGCAAAGCGGCTGCAATCCCTAAAGACGGCGCCTCTCTCATGTCATCGGTGTCCGGCTTAAATGAGAGCCCCAGCAGCGCCATTCTCTTTCCGCGCAAATCCCCGAATCGACTGAATGCCTTCTCGACCAGCCTCATCTGCTGCTTGCGGTTCACGCGCTCCACAGCCTGCAGAATTTGGAGCTGATCTCCTGACAGCTCTGCCATGCCCAAAAGCGCTTTGACATCCTTGGGAAAGCAGGAACCCCCATAGCCGATCCCAGCGCGCAGGAACTTTTCCCCGATTCGTTGATCCATGCCCATTCCCCGCGCCACATCCTCGATCGTCGCTCCCAGGCTCTCGCATAGGTTGGCGATCTCGTTGATAAAGCTGATCTTCGTTGCCAGAAAGGCGTTGGACGCATACTTGATCATCTCTGCGCTGCGAATGTCCGTGTGCAAAATGGGGATGTGCAAAGGCTCATACATCGCGGCAAGCACTTCTGCCACTTCTGCATCGTCGGTGCCGATCACGATCCTGTCTCCGTGGAAGGTGTCGTAGACCGCTGACCCTTCCCGCAAAAACTCCGGATTGGAGGCTACCCGTACAGATACAGGATGTGCGAGGTGCTCTGCGATGATTTGGGACAGAAATGTGTTCGTCCCAATCGGTACCGTGCTTTTAATGACGACAATCACATCATGCTGCACATTGCGTCCGATCGTTTGGGCTACGGTAATCAACGCCTGCAGATCTGGCATGCCATCGATCCCCTGCGGCGTGCCCACTGCTATGAAAATTGCCTCCGCATTCGCAAACGCTGCCCCTGGATTGACTGTAAAAGCAATCCTTTTTTCCTTTCTCTGCTGATCCAGCATCTCTCCCAGACCAGGCTCGTAAAAGGGAACCTCCCCCGACGATAGCTGTGCGATTTTATCCTCGTCCACATCCACACATGTCACCTGGTGGCCGATCTTTGCCAAGCAAACACCTGTAACGAGTCCTACATATCCTGTTCCGACGATGGCAATCCTCATGGCTTCCTACCCTCTCCCGTTATGTCCATCCCACACTTTTTTTCCATGCATTCCAGCCGTAGTGCAGGAAGCACCACGCTGCGTGCACCAGACCCAGCTTTTCGATATCCCGGTACAGCCTCCAGGTATGCCGGGCTGCTTTCCATTTGTTGCTGGAGATCGAGCCGCCTACCTTGCGATACAAGGACAGCTCCTCTGAAATACCGTACGCGATCTGCCCTTGCTTGAGGATTTGCAGCCACATCGCTGTATCTTGACGAGTCCGAATGTTCGGCATCTGGACCGTCCCCAGCTTTTCACGATCGAGCATGACCGTCAGGCACCCGATGATGGTGTTCTTCAAGAGTCCCTGATAATCGATTTGCTCCGGTATTGGTACAGCTACTCCCGTCTCCGTGCCATTTTCCGCAATGATGCGATACTGGGTAAACGAGAAGGCGATGTCGCGCTCCTGCATGAAGGCTACCTGCGTCGCCAGCTTTTGCGGCAGCCACAAATCATCGCTGTCCAAAAAAGCCAGATACTTCCCATTGGCGGAAGATATCCCTGTATTTCGGGCAACCGCCGCTCCTCCGTTCTGCTCGAGGGCAATCAGGCGAATGCGCGGGTCGTTCAGCTCATCTTGGATGACGGCTATCGTATTGTCACTGGAGGCGTCGTCGATGAGAATCATCTCCCAATGGGGGTACGTCTGCCCTTTCACTGAGTCGATGGTCGCTTTAATGAATTTGGCTGCGTTGTAAGTAGGCGTAATGACGGATACCAACGGCTGCGTCTGTATATCCTGACTCGCTCTGACAGAAGAACTCATCATTGTGCTACTCCTCTCACCAACGATTGATCCGTATTTGTTAGCGTCTGGTACAGCCTGATCAGCTTTTCCGATTCCCGCTCCCAGTTGTACTCGTTTATCGTGTAAGCCATCCCTTTTTGTCCCATCTCCTGCGCCAGCGCGGGCAAGTCGTGCAGAAACACGATCGCCTGTGCGATTTCCAAAGCATCCGTTTCTCTCACGAATACGCCGGAGCCAACATGTCCCACTTTTTCTCTCCACACGGCAAAATCGCTGGCGATGAACGGGATTCCAAACCTTTGATATTCATAAATTTTGTTCGGACTTGTTTTGGCGTGGTCGCCTATGTTTTGAATCGTGATCAATCCTGCATCCGCTTGGATCATATAGGCAAAAGCCTCTACCTGGGGCAGTACTCCCCGATAGTCGACATGCTTCCAGCCTGGCTTTGCCATCGCTTCCTTCCAGCCTGCCTGATCATGCACCGGACCAATCAGCCACATCCGCACAGGAAACAGCTGATTCACATATTCCAGCGCATCGACCATTTGCAGCAACCCGCGTGTCCGTCCGATCGTCCCCACGTAGATCACGCGAAACTCTGCTGGCTTTGCGATCAAACGGCTATGTGCGTAGGCACAGTCGATCAGCTCACCACTTGCGATCGGAGCGTTTTCGATCACGACGCCCTTTTTCCCCAACCGAGCAGCAACATCCGGCTGAGTCGCGATGGCCCCATCGAAACATCTCCCTGCCCACGCTTCCAGCTGTCCAACAGTCTTGGCCATGAATTGGCGCAATCGCCCTGGAATCCATTCGCGCATCAGAATTCGCTGCGTGAAATCTTCATGCGTATCGTAGATGACCGTTTTCCCCATCAGCTTCAGGAAAAATCCCAGAAGCAGTGTATCCGGATTGTGCAGGTGGATGATCGCTGCTCGCGTTCGCAAGATTTTTGCCAGCATCAGCGGCTGCATCAGAAATCGCTGCAATCGATTCTTGTACCGCGGGACCCCTTCTACACGGAGGTGACCTTGTACCCGCTCCCTCGTCTCATCCGCACCTTTTCTTGCCAGGAGTACGACCTCATACCCAGCAGCGGCGAGGGCTTTTGCTTCCTTTTGATACACCCTGACATCCGTGTGAATGTGCACGGGTGCATAGATGCATACCTTCTTTGCAGCTCCCATTCTGTCTCCACGTTCATCCTTCCTGATCGGTTTTCGTTCTTTATAAGGAACGATATGTCCTAGTATATTCTGCCTATAAGCAAAACAAAAACGGCCAAATTAGCCGTTTTCAGCCAAATTAGCCGTTTTCATCTGTTTATCTCGATTTATCACTATTGTTCTTAAAAAAGAACAAATTGATTGTAACTGTTCTTTATAACGCTTTTGCTCCAAACTGCTTACATGGAACGGAGAGTTCCACGCGACGCCATCAGCAAAAATTCGCGGACTTCATCCAGCGTGATTCCCATGTTCTTGGCTTCCAAAATCAATTCCTCCCACTCACGATCCCTCTCCTTGGTGCCAATCTCTTGTGCGTACATGGTACTTCCCCCTCTCCAGCCTTACTTTCATCGGCAGCCAACGGTTTTTCACTATTAGGCAAAAGGCTTGTTTCCTGCTATAATGAGTGAATCAGCAAAGAAAAAGGATGATTCTTTCGATGATTGGAACACGTATCAAGAACCTGCGAAAAGAAAAGGGGATTTCCCTATCGCAACTGGCTGAACGTGCGGGAGTTGCAAAATCTTATCTCAGCTCCATTGAGCGAGACATTCAATCCAATCCTTCACTGCAATTCATTGAAAAGATTGCCCAAGTGCTCGATGTTCCTATGAATACGCTAATCGAGAAAGATCCTGCTGCCGAACAAGATTTAGATCAAGAGTGGAACCAATTGGTGTTAGAAGCGATGAAGTCTGGGGTCAGCAAAGAAGAGTTCCGCGGCTTTTTGGAATTTCAAAAGTGGAAGCTGTCACAAAACAAGGAGTAACGTGGTTTAGCTTTTTTGTGTAACCGACACTCCTTGCGCCCAATTTTCCAAATAGTGCAACAACGGTGTTCGCAACTCATCGTTTCTCAGCGCAAATTCAATCGTCGTCGTGATAAAGCCCAGCTTATCACCAACATCATACCGAACTCCCTCAAACCGATAAGCAAAGACAGCCTGCACTTCGTTGAGGCGTTGAATGGCGTCCGTCAGCTGGATTTCTCCACCCGCTCCGGTTTCTTGGCGTTCCAAAATATCGAATATTTCCGGACTCAAGACATACCGTCCCATGATCGCCAGGTTCGATGGCGCTGTTCCTCTTTGCGGTTTTTCGACAAATGCCCGAACCTGGTACATACCTCCCTCTGCTGTGAGAGGATCAATTACTCCGTACCTGGAAATCTGGTCCTCCGGCACCTCTTGCACGCCAATCACTGAGCACTGTGTATGCTCGTATAGATCCGTCAACTGCTTGATGCAGGGGATATCCGAGCGAACGATATCATCCCCCAGCAAAACAGCAAACGGCTCCTGCCCGATAAACTTCCTGGCGCACCAAATGGCATGTCCCAGCCCGAGTGGTTCTCTCTGGCGAATATAATGGATATTCGCCATTTTAGCTGAGTGACGCACCCGATCCAGCAAATCCAGCTTCTGCTTTTCCAGCAGATTCCATTCCAGCTCGAAGGCGGAGTCGAAGTGATCCTCGATGGCCCGTTTCCCTTTTCCTGTCACGATGATGATATCCTCGATCCCGGCTTCTACCGCTTCTTCTACAATGTACTGTATGGTCGGCTTATCTACGATTGGCAGCATTTCCTTTGGCATCGCTTTGGTTGCTGGCAAAAATCGAGTGCCCAAACCAGCAGCCGGGATAATGGCCTTTTTGATTTTCACTTGTGCCACGCTCACTCCTACCTCCTAGGGTAACCGGATCAACTCGGATAAAGCTCCTCGCAGCGCTGCCATCTTCTCTCTCGCGTCCTCATCGCTGGTCGGAGCATTCGTGCTGAGGTAAACCTTCATTTTCGGTTCCGTACCCGACGGCCGTACCGCCACCCACGATTTGTCTGCTAGAATGAATTTGATTACGTTGGATTTTGGCAAATCCAACGATTCCCCCTGCCCTGTCTCTACTCTCGTTTTTATTTGACGCTCGTAATCCTCCACCGTTTCGACCACATACCCCGCCAGCTGCTTCGGAGGGTTCGATCGCAAGCTGGACAAGCATTCCTCCATCCGCTCGCGCCCTTCTCTTCCTGAAAGGGTGAGCGACACCAGCTCTTCACGGTAGTAGCCATACGTTTGATACATATCCTCCAAGATTTGAAACAGGTTTTTCCCTTGCTGTTGGTAGTAAAGGGCCATTTCTGCTACGAGTACAACGATTTGTACCGCGTCTTTATCGCGAACGAAGTCTCCCGCCAAATAGCCGTAGCTCTCTTCATATCCAAAGACAAAGGTATGCGATCCTTCTGTGCAGCATTCTTCGATTTTTTCGCCTATGTACTTGAAGCCTGTCAGGGTATTGATGGTCTTTACCCCGTGTCTCTCTGCAATTCTCTCTCCCAAGTCCGAGGTGACGATGGTTTTCAGCATCAGTCCGTCTGTATAGGGCCCTGCCTGTTGGAGCAAATAATGCAGCAGCAGTGCACCTAGCTGATTGCCGTTCACCATCTCATATGCCGAGTCGGTTTTTACCAGCACCCCTAACCGATCTGCGTCAGGGTCTGTCGCCATAATCAAATCGGCCTGTGTGTTTGCCGCCAGCATCAAGGCTAGATCAAACGCTTCCCGCTCTTCAGGATTCGGTGCTTTTACAGTAGGAAAACGAGAGTCGGCAGTCGCTTGCTCTTCGACGACATGGACGCGAGTGAAGCCTACTCGTTTCAGCAGCTCAGGGATCAGCTTTCTTCCTGTTCCGTGAAGCGGGGTATATACGATGCTCAGGCTGCTGCCCTTCTCCTGTATCAACGGACGCTGACGCAGCAGCTGTTCGACTTGCCGGTTGTATGCCTCTACGACTTCGCTGCCGATCATGACGATCTGCTGATCCCCTGGCGTGACTGGTGGCTGCGGAATCTCCAGGGGATCCCCGCTTGCTTGGATTTCATCGTAAATATCTTGGGCATCCTGTTCGGTGATTTGCCCGCCCAGTTGGTTATAGACTTTGATTCCATTGTATTCGGGTGGATTGTGGCTGGCTGTAATGACGATACCTGCGGAGGCATGGAGATGGCGAATCGCAAAGGAGAGCAGTGGAGTAGGGACCAACTCATGAAACAGATACACCTTGATTCCTGAATGTGCAAAAAGAGATGCCATCTGTCCAGCAAACTCTTCTGAATATTTCCTGGAGTCATAAGCGATCGCAATACCTTGCTTCGCTGCAGCTTCCCCCTTCTGTTGAAGGTAGGTGGCAATTCCTTGTGCTGCTCTTCGGACCGTATAGACATTAAGACGGTTGGTGCCGGCACCGATGATCCCTCTCATGCCTCCCGTTCCAAATTCCAGCTGTTTATAGAAACGTTCCTCAATCTCTTCCTTATTTGTACCGATCTGTTGCAGTTCCTCATAAAGATCTGTCGGCATCTCCCTGTGTGAAAGCCAGCGAGTGAACACTTCCATGGCACCAGGACTAGGATTTGATGCCTTGTTGGAATCTAGCATGAAAGTCACCCCTAGTAATCAGTTCGTCCCGACTCCTCATCCTGCGCACGATCTACACTGGGAGGTTCGGCGGATAGGCTTATACTACAATACGCCTATTTGAATGACAATAGACTTAATTTGTCGTTTGAACAAAAGAAATAGCGAATTCTGAGCAAAGTGTCGATTTGTCAATAGTCTTTTTTTCGCTATATTCCTCCCCCTTTCCGCAGTCGTTACGGACAGAAAAGCACCCCGAATGTTTCATCGAGGTGCCTCTCTTCCGAACAGTCTTATGAGCCTGTATAGCTGATCATCTGCACCCAGTCCGTGTTCAGCACGTTACTGGCTCCTGTAGTCAGTCTACACCATCCTGTAACAATGTACCTACTGCCCGCATTTCCTCTGACGACGGGAGCTGTGTTTTCGATTATATCGCCCGCTGTCCATTTGCCTGTAGTCGGCATAGCCGTACCCTGCATCCGCCGCAAACCGTTTGCCATCGTCCCTTTGTAAATCACGCCATTCACGTTGATACAGGTCGTCGTCCCTGCCTCGTTCACGTATATGCCTGTGCTGTTGTTGCTATAGGACACGTAGCTGTTGCCGTTTGTCGGAAGCTGGCATAAATTGAACATGGCCTCCGATCCATTTTGCACAATGTGATTAAAGTTGTTCGTTGTCGACAAATCGGTGGTTTGATAGTTGGGGAAGCGGCAGCTATTCATCACCACGTTGGAATTGTTGTTCACGTAAATCATCGATGACGTCCCACGTGTTGTGGCAGCGCCATAAATCAGATAGCCATAGAATCCATTTACGACCGCGCTCGTGTTTTCAAAATAAAACACGTCTCCTTTGATATCCTCTGCTCCACATCCATTGATGGTAATTCCGTTGCATTTTTTAAAGGTATAGGCGCGTGCTGTCCCTGTCTTGACGTGGTCGACGCCGCAGCTGGTAAAGGTGGAGTAGTTGAGCAGGGTGATATCAAAGCCTACTTGCGCCGTATTTGCCCAGACATTGGTTGCGTTCAAGCTTGTACCCGTTCCGTTGTTTGTTCCATCGTCCTGCCAGCATAGGGCGGAGACACAGTCCCTGGCAAAAAACTTGTTGATGCTCGTCATCCAGGAGTCAAAGGTGAAAAAGCCGTAGTCACAATAATAGGTTTGGATGTTGCTGAAGGTGGCGTGGGTAGTGCGGGGTCCGTAAATACCGTAGCGTACTTGCTTGGGGGCAGTGGAATAAAGCGTTAGGAATTGAATGGAGGAATTGTAGTTCGTGGAGTTGTCACTGTGGTCAATGAGAAAGAAGGCATCGACGTTGTAATCGTCTGTGACTGCACCTCCCCGCGCTTTTCGGGTTCTGGCACCGATCGTCGTGTTTGTTGTTTTTTCGATGATCGTACAGGGGACAAACGTGAATTTACCTGTATAAATATCGTCTAGAACAACCGAGGAAATGGACGTTCCTTCGAGGACGATTCCCTGTGGCGGCAGCAGAATCGGCTTTCGGATTTTAAACCGCTGTATGGGGAACGTTACGACCCCTTGAATATTGGACTCAAAGTTGTTCGCGCTGTTTTTTGCTTTTTGCGCCACGTCGTTAACAGCTCTCTGGATCGCATCGGACCAGTCTTCCGTTGCTGTTCCGACATTCAGCGCATACTGTTTGTAATCTGTAATCGAGACTACATATGGCTGTGGAGTTAATATACTCATCCGCATACCTTCCCTTCTCTATATAGATTGGACCTGCTATACGATATGCAAAAGACGATTTTTAGCCACGGCTATTCCAAATTTCCACAATACCCTAATCCCTGCGTACAAGCATAAAAAAACAAGCTGTTTGCCCGTCGTTTTGGGCTACAGCCTGTTTTCAAAGGTTTTGTGAATGGCTACGAGTTTTGTGCCGTTTTTGCCTCAGCTGCCCCGTGCAGAACTTGGTCGATCTGGCTTTTGATGCGGGAGCGCTCCTCATTTGACACTGCGTAATAGTATATGCCGTTGATCATTTCTCCCTGCCCATTGATGCGCAGCACATTGATCTGATCCAATCCACTTTTATAATGAAACATCAGGTTTTTCATGTCATCGAAGGTAAGATTCGTCTTGACGCTTGCACCGATGTCGGCCAGTACTTTATCCAGCTTGTTGACCGTGCTGATTTCCTTCGATTTCCCCATCAATTGCTGCAGAATCAACTGCTGACGCTTGTTGCGGCCAAAGTCTCCTTCGGGATCATCGTGGCGCATGCGGGCGTACGCCAACGCCTTTTTTCCATCCAGTGCGATTTTGCCTTTTTCAAAACGATATCCTTCGTAGCTGAAGGCGTGCGCATTGTCCACGACCACTCCCCCGAGAGAGTCGATGATGTTGAGGAAGCCCTCCATATCTACCTTGACATAGTAATCGATTGGGGTATTCAGGAAGGCTTCGACCGTCCGAACTGTCGCAGACATCCCCCCGAAGGCGTAAGCATGATTGATTTTGTCCTGTTTTCCGCTGTCGGCCATCTGCGTACGCGTATCACGCGGAATGCTGAACATCAGCGTCTGCTTAAGCGTGGGATTACTCGCCAGGTAAATGATCGTATCAGAGCGTCCTGCGTCCGTCCCGCGCTTGTCTACACCGAACACCAAAATGGAAACCGCTTTGTTTTCCTCTGCTTCCTGTGTCTTTTGTGCGTTGGGGATGGTTTGCGCGGTTCCTACTGCAGGAGATGACTGCGGTGCTGATGGCGGCTGTTTCGTCTTGTCCTGCCCAGCATCCGGGGCAGGGGGCAATGGTTCAAAGATCGCGTGCGCGGTTTGCTCAACATTTTTGTAAAGCTGATAAAAATAGACAGAAGTCCCGACTACTCCTATTCCCAGTACAACAAGCACGATCCGCATGATTTTTTTCATCAGCCAGTCTCTCCCACTCCCGACTTTGGACAAAACCTCTACTACTAGCGTATGGCAAAGCTTCGCAAACCTTTACACGCAGTCAGCATTTCTCGTTTTGACACGGGAGTACAAAAAACAGCGATCGTGATAGATCGCTGTTCTCGCTGTCTACCTTACCCGACGATTTGCAGATTGGGGTTATATCGTTTTACGTACTCATAAATATCATCACCAACCAGCTTCACTTCCGCTGGCTTGTGAGGCTGCTTCGCACTGTGCGCCTCCAGCTGCTCGCGGCCGCGCTCAAGGCGTTTGCGGGCAACATCCGGGAGTGTCAAAACATGGGGAACCAGGAGTTGAAAATACCATGTTCCTTGGTGTTCTGCAGAAACATCTATCTCCAGCTCGATATCGTTGCTCTCGAATTCGTACAAATGGGTAAACAGTGCCTCTCGATCCGATGCAGCCAGCGTGGAAATGTCTACACGGACTACACTTAGATAATACTCCTCGTTGAACAGAATCATCTCGGAATCAATCGGTTGATACTTTTTCGTTACCAGATCCATAATGCCTCCCTGAAGTACTGAAGTGGATGTCATATCTTGTAGCATACTATATTTTCGAATATTTAGGCAACTCGTTCTATACAGAAGGAGAGGCAGCTTTTGCCGCTCTCCTTTTGTCTGTCCTACAACAAAGTGGAGCCTTCCACGACCGCTTGGGCATCTTCACGGGTAATCAGCACCGCGCGAGCCTTTCCTCCGCTTTGTCCAGCTACATATCCATCCGCTTCCATCATTTCGATCAGACGGGCAGCCCGGTTGTATCCTACTCGGAATCTGCGCTGCAAGCCGGATGCAGACGCCTGGCCCTGCTCTGCCACAAACACCAAGGCTTCCAGGTACAACGGATCATCTCCCGCATCGAAGGACTGAACCTGCTGCTCCAAATCTTCCTTGCTGAAAATATAGGAAGGTTTGCGTTGTTTTTTGATCACTTGGGTGATGCGCTCAATCTCGTCATCGGAGACGAAATTCCCTTGCAGACGAATCGGCGTCGTACCGCTCTCCAAAAACAGCATATCTCCGCGTCCCAACAAGCGTTCTGCACCAGACTGATCCAGAATCGTCCGGGAGTCGACCTGTGAAAATACGGCAAACGCCAAACGCGTCGGCACATTCGCCTTGATGTTTCCGGTAATGACATCTACAGATGGCCGCTGTGTCGCCAGCAAGAGATGGATGCCGCAGGCGCGGGCCTTTTGTGCGATCCGAATGATGCAATCCTCCACGTCCTGTGGAGAGACCATCATCAGGTCGGCCAGTTCATCAATGACGATGACAATATAAGGAAGCTGATCATCCGTCGTTTGATTGTAACGGTCGATATCCCTGACGCCTGCATCCACGAACAGAGCGTAGCGCTTCTCCATCTCTTCTACGGCCCATTTGAGAGCAGCCGTCGCTTGCTTCGCCTCCGTAACGACCGGCGTTACCAGATGCGGCAGATGGTTGTACGGTGCCAGCTCCACCATTTTCGGGTCAATGAGCAGCAGGCGTACCTGTTCTGGCGTCGCCTTGTACAGCAGGCTGACGATGATCGAGTTGATGCACACACTCTTACCTGAACCTGTAGAGCCTGCGATCAAGCCATGCGGCATTTTTTTAATATCCGCAATAATCGGCTCTCCCCCGATGTCCATCCCCAATGCAACAGCCAACGGAGAGCTGTGCTCGAGGAACTTGTCGGAGCCGATGATCGTGCTGATCATGACAGGGCGGCTCGATAGATTCGGCACCTCAATCCCGATTGCGTTGCGTCCGGGGATCGGTGCTTCGATACGAATATCCTTTGCCGCTAGATTGAGCTTGATATCGTCGATCAGACCGGTAATTTTATTCACTTTGACGCCAGGAGCGGGCTGCAGCTCAAAACGGGTCACCGAAGGACCTTTGACGATACCGACTACCTGTGCGCTGACGTTGAAGTTGGATAGCGTTTCTTCCAGCAAAAGCTTTTGCAGCTGTGTGTGCTCGTCATCATCGTCACTTGGTACCTGGCCCGGATTAAGCAGATCCAGCTGAGGCAATTCATAGGACGGCACCTGCTCTTCCTGGCCTGCACGCTCGGAGACATCTGCGACCTTCTGGGCTGCAGGGACAGTTCCTGGTCCTGTTGTCTCCACATGCCTTGGCAGCGGCGGGCTGTTCAACGGCTGCGAGATAGCAACCTCCTGACCAACCTCTGGTACGTCCATGCCTGCTCGCTCCAGCAGCCGTGCCACATCCGATGCGTAATCGGTCTGCCGGCTGGCAACCATATTCGCTTCGGCTTCGGCTGCTGCAGGTGCAGAGGCACCCTCAACGGTATCCGTGTAACGATCAGAATCAGCGGGTTCATGCGTATTTTCATTGTCAGGCGATTGCTCTGGTTCTGGTTCTGGCTCCAGCTCGATCGCCAGGACCTGGTCAGGGTCAGATTCTAGCAAAGGAATACCCACTTCCACTGCTGAATCCAAGTCGTCCCCCTGCTCTGCTTCTTGCGCAGTTTCAAGCACTGCTACGGCCTCTTCTTCAAGTTCGATCAGATCTACTGGTTCAGTCGCCATCTGCGCGATCGCCGTGTCGGCCGCTTCCAAACTCTCTAAAACGGAGACAGCACCCTCTTCGTGCTCTGCAAGCGCCTCTTCTTCCCTGCCTTCAGGAACAACAGGAGCATCGGTCTCAGAAGTCTCGTTTCCCTGCTCCTGTTCTTGAATACTAGAGCTATGAGACTCCGCAGCTGTTTTTTCTGCTGTGGTCCATTCTACTGATGCTACTGACTCTACTGGCTCGGTTGCAGCACTGGCTGCTACTTCCTCACGCGCAGTTTCCCACTCAACTGCTGAAGCTGCTTCTTCGATCGAAGCTTTTGGCAGCTCATCGGTTGCAGTCAGCTCCTGAACATCCGTCTCATCCAGCTCGATCTCCACATCCGATTCAGCCATCTCTGCAGGATGCTCGGACGCGTACTCTTCCTCGATCGTTCCCTTGGCTCCCGATTGCAGCTGATCCCACAGCTTCAGCTGGTTTAAATGCTCTTCCTGCTCGAGGCGCGGGTAAACGATCCCCGCTGTCGTGTGGATCCGATGCTCTTCCTCACGCGTAGCAGGTGTGATCTTGCCATAGACCGGGGAAACAATCTCGGAGGGCTTGTACGCTTTCTTCGGCTCATCAGGCTGGCGAACGCGAGGAGGCTGCTCCGGACGCGGTTCGACATGTCGGACTGCACGTTCTGCTTGTTTTGCTGGAACGGATTTTGGCTTTTCCTGATTACGAACCGTGTCTAT
Organism: Brevibacillus centrosporus; assembly: GCF_046622605.1. Lineage (NCBI taxonomy): Bacteria > Bacillati > Bacillota > Bacilli > Caryophanales > Paenibacillaceae > Brevibacillus > Brevibacillus centrosporus. The sequence continues at coordinate 4,291,253 of NZ_CP176856.1, forward strand.
ATTCCTGCTTGGACTTTGAACAGGAGGGTTATCGCGCAAAGACAGCCCTTGCTGCCGCTCACGTGTAGGCAGCTTTTGCTCGCGCTCGCGCATCACCTCTTGGCCATCTACCTGCTTGTCCTTTCGCTTTTTCTCTGGATATTCGTCTGGAACCACCGGAAAACGAAAATACCGTTCTCTTTCCCGAACGAGCTCGCTCCCACTCCGGGTGTTCGCACGCTCTTTCGGATAAATGCTTTTCGTTTTCGCTTGGAGCTGTCGGGGAGCTGATGGAACGGAGGGACGAGAGTCGTTATCTATCCGCTGTTGTTGTTCTTCTTCATCATCGCTCTGAAAATAGCTCAAAAGCCTTTGAAGCCACGACCACATGTTGCAACGCCCTTTCTTTCGCTAACCATCTTTTCCCTTTCATCTTACCATGAAACAGATTGGAATTTTGCGAGATTGTGATTTTTTTCCGTATTTGCGAAACCTTTTCCCATTTTAAACGTAGATAAAAGTGGGACTGCAAAAGGATACATAGGGGAGGAACAACAATATGTGGAAAAAAAGTAGCGCCCTGCTGGTTGCGGGGATGCTGGTTCTAACGGGCTGCTCAGGTGAAGCTTCTTTGGTCCGTGATTCGATCGTGGCGTCTATTGAAAAGCCGAACTATGATTATCAAGGGACTTTGAAGCTGACAGGCGACGTCGATAAATTGCCAACAGCTTTCGGAGAAACAACTGTAGACAATGATGAAACAGCTCTGCTCGCTGCACTCAAAGCTGGTGTGAACGTCAAAGGCTCCCAGCTGGATTTGAAAAACACAAAGGTGCAGTTCGAAGTCAATGACGATAAATTGCTTCGTGACAACAAGCTGTGGGATGGCGACAAAAAGGCATCCGTAGAACTGATCGTGAACAACGACGATTTCTACGCAAAATCGCCACTCGATAGCAAATACCTGAAAATCAGCGCGGATACCACCAATGCTCTCGGTGTTTACAGCGACTCTGAAGTAGATCCGGTTAAGCTGAAAGAATATCAGGATAAAATGAACGACCTCACGATTAACTTCGTGAAAAAATACATCGCCAAATACGGATACACCTTCTCCAGCGCCAAAAATCTGGGTGTAGAAACGGTCAACCTGCCAAACGGTGAAAAAGTGCAGGCGACCCACATCAACATCAAGATCGATGCCAAAGAACTGGTGAAAATGTTCTTCTTCACAGCGAACGATGCCGTTGCTAGCAAAGACGTGAAAGACTTTGCGATCGACATGATGGTACTCGCAAACTCCCTGCAAGAAGAGCTGAATCCTGAGCTGGGCAAAACGACCGAAGCAGAAAAACGCACGCAGGCAGAAGCAGCCGTAACGGAAGGTATCCAGTCTGCTAAAAAATGGCTGGACGAAACTACCAAAGTTTACACACCAGAAAAAATCGTAGAGGAAATGAAGAAAGAAGGCTTCCAAGGTCTCGCATGGAACCTCGACTTCTACATCGACGATGCGAAAATGGCTGTTCATCAAAAGAGCTCGCTGGACGTAACCTTCCAAACTCCTGAGATGAAGCAAGCTTTGACAGTTGGCCTGGAGGTTGACCAATACGCGTACAACTTCGGAAAAGCGACGAAATACGAAGTACCTGCAAAAGATGCGGGCTTGACTGTAGAGCAGCTCTACACAGATGAAAAAGCAATCAACAACTTCAGCGACAAAGGCTTCATGCGCCCCGTAGCGGAAAGCTTGCTGGAGCAGCACAAATGGCAAAAAGAATGGGAAGCTGAGCTGGAAGCGGAAGAAGCAGATGCAGTAGAAGTACCAGCTACTCCTGCTCCTTAAGACTTCCCCCTCGCAAAAGAAAGCACGACGCTCATTGGGCGCCGTGCTTTTTCTTTTGCGATCAGATGATCCCTCTTTGGTGCAGGTAATCGATGACTGTCGCCACAGATTGCTCAACCGACAGCGTCCCGCTCTCGATCACCAGCTCAGGGGCTATCGGCTCCTCGTACGGGGAAGAGATACCTGTGAACTGGCCGATCTCTCCCTTCCTCGCCTTTTCGTACAAGCCTTTCACGTCCCGACGCTCGCACTCCTCCAGTGAGCATTTGACGTAGACCTCGATGAACTCTCCTTCTGCCACCAAGCTGCGTGCCAGTGCACGGTCTTCCAAGTAAGGGGAGATAAAGGCAGTCAGCGTAATCACACCAGCGTCCACAAACAGCTTCGCAACTTCACCGATTCGCCGGATGTTCTCTTTCCGGTCCTCCGCTGAAAATCCCAGTCCACGGTTTAAGCCATGGCGAATGTTGTCTCCATCCAGCACATAGCTCGCCAGCCTCCGCTGATGCAGCTCGTGCTCCACGGCATTGGCGAGCGTCGACTTGCCTGCCCCTGACAGACCCGTGAACCAGATGACGCAGCTTTTATGTCCCGCTCTCTTTTGGCGATCTTCCTTGGTCACCGTCGTCGGATGCCACACGATATTGGCTGTTCCCTCTCTGCTCATCTCTCGCGCACCTCCTAGTCTCTGGCACTAACTGGCGCCTGCAATCCCTCGATCAGGACCCGAGCCACTTCCGCACGGCTGAATTCTGGCGGCGGAGCTTCTCCGCGCGACAGCATCTCTCTCACTTTCGTACCAGACAGTGCTACGTGATGATCTGCGTCATGCGGGCAGGTTTTGTTCGACGCCATGTTCCCGCACGTGCGGCAATAAAAGCTGTTTTCAAAGAAGAGCGGCGTGATCCCCAGCTCCTCCGCTGTGAAGTTGCGAAAAATATGCTGAGCGTCGTAGGTGCCGTAGTAATTTCCCACACCCGCATGATCACGCCCTACAATAAAGTGGGTGCAGCCGTAGTTTTTGCGGACCATAGCATGGAAAATGGCTTCACGCGGCCCTGCATAGCGCATGGCGGCAGGGAAGACAGCCAGCTGCACACGGGATGCCGGATAGTATTTCGCCAGCAGCACCTGATAGCTTTTCATCCGCACGTCGGCTGGAATATCGTCTGCCTTTGTCTCCCCGACTAGCGGATTCAAGAAAAGACCATCGACGATTTCAAGTGCAGACTTCTGAATGTACTCATGGGCACGGTGTACGGGGTTTCGCGTTTGAAACCCCACGACCGTCCTCCAGCCTTTCTCCGCAAAGAGCTCCCTTGTTTCCGCCGGATCAAAGTAATGGCTGGCGAACTCCCCTTTATCCGTCCTTTTTACCAGTGTGATCGGACCGGCGAGATAGACGCCAGGGCGCTCCAGTAGCTTTTTCACGCCTGGATGGTTTGTATCGTCTGTTCCGTATACCAGCCGAGCTTCTGCCCTTTTATCTGGCTGGAAAATGTCCGTGACCTCGAGCAAGCCGTACACGATTCCCTGATGAACCAACCGAACCGGCTCGCCGATTTGCAATCCTCCTGCCACCCCTTCTGGCACAGGCAGTGTGATGGGAATGCTCCAAACGGTTCCATCGGCAAGTCTCATTCGTTCGACGACAGACTCATAGTCTCGACGATCCAAAAAACCGGTGATGGGGCTAAATGCACCGATGGCAATCAGCTCCAGATCAGATAAGGCAAAGCCATCCAGCTCTACCTCTTTTGTCGCTCGCGCAAGATCTGCTTCCGGATGAAATCGGTTGACCAATGCGCCTCCGTGTGGTGTGCTTCCACTCATCCATTCCCACTCCTTGTTTCTATTTTCTCTTGTCCTCAGCTTGTTTTTACTTCGCCAGGTGGAGACCGCACTCTGTCTTTCCTGAATGCGCCGCCCATCTTCCTGCGCGCTCATCTTCCCCAGGTGCAACTGCACGCGTGCAAGGCGCACACCCGATGCTCGGGTAGCTCTGGTCGTGCAAAGCATTGTAGGGCAACTCAAAAATCCGTATGTACTGCCATACTTCTTCGGATTTCCAGTGGATGAGCGGACAAATTTTCAACGATTCAAACTTCTCGTCGCGATTGACAAACTGCACATTTGCCCGAGTCGCAGACTGTTCACGACGCAGCCCGGACAACCAAGCAACAGCGCCCCGGAGTGCCTGATCCATTGGCTCGACCTTGCGAATCTGACAGCATTGGTCCGGCTGACGAAGCCATAGCTCATCCCCGTATTGGGCAGCCTGCTGTTCTAGTGTCAGCTGTGGCTGTTTAACGGTAATTTGCAATTTGGGATAGCGTGCACGTATTTTTTCGATCAGGTCATACGTTTCCTGGAAGTGAAGATGGGTGTCCAGAAAAACGATTTTCGCATCCGTTTTCACATCGTTGATCATATCGATAAGCACCATCGCTTCTGCCCCAAAGCTGCAAGAGTAGATCAAATCATCAGAAAACGTCTGATACGCCCATTTGATGACATCCAGCGTGTCGCCGCCTCCCAGCTCCTTGTTGAGTGCCGCGAGTCGTTCGTCGGTTGCCGTAGCATAACTCCATTGGCTCATATGCCGCCTCCTTGATCATTGATCGAACTATTTTCCCTGCGAATGAGGCGTATCAATCCGATAAACCCAAGTGTCGCTACGAAAACGCTGATAAGCGCTGCCAGCATGTAGAGATCGGAACGAAGGAACACATGCACAAAAGCAAAGGAAACGGCAAGGGAAGAGACGGGCGAGACGATCCAAACCATGATAATTTGCTTGATAATCCCCTTCTGCCAAAGCTTGAGGCCATTTTCTGCTGTCCCTACTCCCAAAATGGCACAGGTCGTCGCCTGAGTCAGCGGCACCGGAATCCCGAAAAGCGAGGCGACGATCACTAATGTCCCTCCTGTCGCCGACACGGCACTGCCCTGCAAGAGCGAGAGCGAAGTGATTTTCTTCCCGTTGGTCTCCAGCACCTTTCCGCCCAATGCCAGACAGCCGACAGCGACTGCCGCTCCCCCGATCCAAATGCCGGAATTCGTGTTCATCAAGCCTGCCCCTACCAATGGACCTACTGCATTCGCCACATTGTTCATCCCCGCTGAAAAAGCTTCGTATACTCCGCAGCCTACCAACAGCCAGCGAAGCCAGCGCTCCGTATTCGTCCCTTTCTTTTGCAGATCAGGGTACCGCACGTTGATTCGGTGAATGAGCTTGCCGATGGCATAAGCGCCGAAAAAAGCGACAACCGGAATGATCAGCCAAAAGGTAACAATCACGAGCAAACTCTGCAGGTAAATCGACTGATAGGCAAGACCGACCCCGACGATAGAGCCTACCGTCACTTCGCTGGTCGAAAGCGGGACCCCCAGCAGATTGGCTCCGAACAAGGTCAGGGTAGCAGAAGCCAGAACGATGACGACGGTCTCGACGATCATCAGATTGGATGGAATAATGCCTCCACTGATGGTTTTGACGACCTCTCCGCCACCTAGCACGGCTCCTAGCAGTGCAGCAATGGCTACTAAACCCATGGCCAACCGCTTATTTCGAACAGCCCCGCTCCCATAAGCTGCCCCCATAGAGGCCGCCGTTCCGCTCGCTCCAATATTCATGGCAAAAAACAAGGCAATCGCAATCGCAGCATAACTCCATCCCACGGGATCGAACACCTCCAATCACACGCCCGTCTAACGATTACGTATAGAGGTGTGCTGCTTCTTTTCCTGTTTTCAACGAAACGAGTACGCTCGTGAGCTGTTCTGTTCCTGCCTCGCATTCGATAACTGCGTCCCAGCCCATTTTTTTCGCTTGCGCCATCGCATCCTCACCGAGGCACAAAAGGCGCCTTTTCTGCCAGCCTTCACCTGCGAACTGAGCCAGTGCGAACAGCGCAGCTGGATCGTCGGTTGCCAACCAGTCGAACGATTCCGAGGCGAACCAGCCTGATGCTGGATGCTGCGAATCCCACTCTAGCGCGGCGGCCGATACACGGTGTACGGTGCTTTCTTCCACCTGGAAAATGCCTGCTCCTAAATCGTTCGTGATATGCAGGATTCGCTCGCCACTTCTCGCGGACAACGCTTGATGCAGATCAGAAGTCCGGACTGTACCCTCGAACACAAGCTGTGGGTATAAGCCCTTTTCCTCTAATAAAGCCGCTGTTTCTTTACCGACCACCGCAATCTTGCCTGTCAGCTGACGAATATCGAAACGCCGACTCGACAGGTCCCGAAAAAAAGCCCGAACATGCTGAACGCCATCAAAAACCAGCCATTCATACGCAGCAGCATCCCCGCTCAGCCCTTGTGATGACGCAGGCTGTTCCCGAAGCGGAATCGGCCAGACTTCTGCACCTAGAAGTTCCAGCTCTTGGATCAGTCCTCTCCCGTCCTTCCGGCAAGAAGCGACCGCCATTCGCTGACCAAATAGCGGCTTTTTCTCGTACCAGTTCAAACTTTCACGCAGGTGAACGACCTCTCCGATGACGATGATGGCAGGTGCCTTAAAGCCCGCCTCCAACACCGTCCGATCAATGGTTTGCAGCCTTCCCGATACTGTTTCCTGTTTTCCAAGGGTGCCCCAGCGCACGAGCGCAACAGGGGTATCCGAATGCTTGCCGTGCAGAAGCAGCTGCTCTTTGATGTACGGCAAATTTTTGACCCCCATGTAGATCACAAGCGTTTCCATCGAGGCGAGCGCCCTCCAGTCCGGCTCTTTGCCTGCATTTTTCTCGCAAAGATGACCGGTGACGAATGCAACAGACGAATTGTACTCCCGATGCGTAAGGGGAATACCTGCATAGAGCGGCACAGCCATGCCCGAGGTAATCCCCGGCACGATCTCAAACGGGACTCCGTGTTCGAGGCACATCTGCGCCTCTTCTCCCACACGCCCGAACATGCTGGGGTCACCCCCTTTTAACCGGACCACGGTATGACCGCTTTGCGCTTCCTGAACCAGCAGCCGGTTGATCTCTTCCTGCGGCAAGGTGTGCCGATCTGCTTCCTTTCCGCAGTACACCAGTCGTGCATGCGGCTTGACGTGCGTCAGGAGCAGCGGATTTGCCAGACGGTCGTAAACAACCACATCAGCCCGACTAAGTGCTTCCATTCCTTTGATTGTCAACAGCTTCGGGTCACCTGGTCCTGCCCCGACAAACCATACACTGCCTCTCGTCATCGTGCTCCCTCCCTCGCTGGTCTTTTGTTTATCCGAAATGGGAAGTCTCGATGACGTACCCTACGCCTTGTCTGCCGATCGGCTTCTTCTCGACGAGACTCAGCTGTTTGATGTGCGGCGGTGAAATCGTATGCCGCAAAATATTGTTCTCAGCAGTGCTGAATGCTCGCTCGTCTGATTTGGCAAGGACGACCACCGTCAGCAGTCGCCCTTCCTCCAGCTCCGCTTCTAGTTTGTATAGATAGCTCTCTGTTTGCTCTTCTGTCATGCCGGTCCCTCATTTCTGCTGCCATTCTTGTATTTACGCCGTCTGCAAAATGGAATCCACCTGCTCCTGAATGCGTTCCAAGCCTACCCGTTCTACATAGCGCCAGTACTGCTCGCCTTCTTGGCGATCCTCTTTGTAGAGCGTAATCAGTTGAGCCAGGAAAGGACCCAGCTTATCTACCGTGATACGTGCATTCAGCTTGCGGTTGAACTGTGCCTCTTCCAAGGTACCGCCTACGTGGATGTCAAACGCCTCGACCATGCCAGCAGGCGTTTTGACCAATGCACCCTGCAAACCGATATCCGCAATTTGACGCTGGCCACAAGAGTTCGGGCAGCCAATCATATGAATGCGTAAAGGCGTATCCAGCGTCACGGCGTCATCCAAGTAGAGCGCCAGGGAACGCATCCGCTCTTTTGTCTCGACGATTGCCAGGTTGCAATACTCCGTACCCGTACAAGATACCGCATAGCCAACAAAGGTGTTCGGAGTCAGCTTGAAGCGATTGACGATGAGAGGCTCTGCCTGAAAAGCCGCCACCTTCTCTTGTGGAATGTTGCGGATCAGCACGTTTTGTGTGTTGCAGGTACCAATCGTACCATCCCCGTACTCATCTGCCAGACGCGCCAGCTCGATCAGCTCTGCTGCATTCATCCGTCCAACCGGAACGGAGAGACCTGCATAGTACAGCCCTTCCTGCTGCTGTTCGTGAATGCCGTAGAAATAGCCCCCATTCCAGCCCTTCAGCAGATCTTCGCCTTCGGTTTCCAGTTCACCGACGAGGTTGATCAGCTCTTCTTTAAATTTCTCTGCTCCCCAATCTGCGACGAGAAATTTCAGACGGGCATGGGTGCGCTTTTGACGATAACCGAAATCGCGGAACAAAGTCGTGACGCCTTCCGCTACTTTCACGACCTCTTCCGGTCGGCAAAAGACATCAAGCTTTTTTGCCAAATGCGGCTTGGCCGACAGCCCGCCTCCTACCCAAACATGGAAACCGATGACTTCCTCCCCGGCGATCGTCTTCTTCGCTGGTGTGAAAGCCAGATCGTTGATTTGCGCATGGGCGGCGTTGTGTATATTGGCGGAAATGGAAATTTTATATTTGCGAGGGAGGTTGGAAAACTCCCGATTCAACAGGAAAAATTTTTCGAGCTCAGCCACCAGGGGGCGTGTGTCCAGAACTTCATGGGGATCGATCCCAGCAAGCGGGTTGCCCATAATCTGACGCGGGCAGTCTCCACAAGCCTCGAAGGAGGAAAGACCTACAGATGCGAGACGCTCAAATATATCAGCCAGTGACTCGACGGTGAGCCAGTGAAACTGCACGGCTTGCCGCGTGGTTACATCGACCAGGTCACGCCCGTAATCTACTGCGATTTTCGCCAGGGCACGTGCCTGCTCGCTGTTCAGGATCCCACCGGGAATGCGCACACGCATCATGAAATGCCCGTCTTTGGGACGCTGCTGGTAGACGCCCGCCCATTTAAAGCGGTCCATGTCAGAAGATTCAATCGATTGGAAGCCTTCTTTGGAATACGTGTTGACGATCGTTTCAATGACGTCCAATCCGTCTTTCTCAAGCTTGGTGAATTCCATCTTGTTCAACGATGGATCATCTGCCCATTTCCACTGTTTTCTCTCTGCCATTCTCATACACTCCCCTTTGTGTGAAAAAGTCATTTCCTACTGCTGCGCGAACCGATTGACTGATCCACTCCGCCACCAAAGGATGCGGAAGATACGCACTTCCGTCATAGCGGTAACAGAGTCCATCCAGTTTTTGCGGGATCGCTTTGCGAGTGAAGTAACCCTGACTAACAAAAAGCGGTACGACGATGAGCTCCCCTTTGTCAGCCAACAAGCGGGCTTGTTCGCGCAACGTATCCGGGCGCAGCGTACCGTAACCGGCCCCCGCAAACAGAAACCTGTTTTGCAGACGCAGCGTCAGTCTTTGCAGCATCCTGTCCCATTTGGCCCCGCCCACGGCAGATTCGTTTCCGTGACCTACCAACAGCAGGGATTCGGCGCGCGGATTTCTGGCTAACGTCTGAATACGCGATGCGACAATCTTTTCCACCACCGGATGATCCTCCAACGGAGAGCACCACACGATTCTCGAGCGACCCTGGCGACAAGGGATTGACGCTGCCTCCGGATGCTCGTTGTCCATTCCCAGTAGCTCTCGAATTTCATTCACATGCGAGCTGCCTGCTGTGACAAAGAGCGGCACCGCGATAATTCGTTTCGCTCCAGTTCGCTCCAGACGCTCTCGCTCTTCCGGGATGCTGCGACCTTCTACGCCACCGAGAAAGGCTACTCGAACGGGCAAGTCGAGACGGCACTGACGAACTGCTGATTCAACCAATTCCAGCCAATCTGGATCAGGTGAACCGTGTGCAAGTAACAGAACCGCGGTTTCCCCCATTGAATTCTCCCCTATTCACCTTTATTAGATAAATCATATGCGGTTACTCGGAATTATAATTGCCTTTCCCTTCCTACGTCAATCAAAAATTGATATTTCTGCCTAATATAACTTCCTCTTCCTTGTATTTTACGTACCCTGGGAAAAGAAAAACCGCCAAGCAAACACTCAGCGGCTATCTTTGTTCTAATTCTCTTTTTTCCTGCAGCGACGGTATAACAAATCTACGGTCTCTTTCAATGACTCGTATTCTTCTTCCGTCAGTTCTTCCATCGTTTGAATATGTCCGATCACTTGCTTTTTCATTTCGTCGGTGACTCGATCCTGCTTCGCTCCCGCTCTGTGATCATGCAGCTGTGTCCAATGGGTAGCAAAATTGGCGGTGAGGGCGCCCAGCATCCCAATCCCTGTCAGCATCAGGATGGTCGCCATGATGCGTCCCCCTGGCGTAACAGGCGAAATGTCGCCGTACCCCACTGTCGTCGTCGTGACAACAGACCACCAGAGTGCATCCCCAAAGCTCGTGATTTTGTCGTTCACGCCGTATTCAAGCAGGTAGATCGCCAGTGAGCTCCACAGCATGATCATCGAGACGATGCCGAAGACGCGGCGCATAGAGCCGGACTGCACGACGCTCCACAAAAAGGGAGAAGCTTTCAAAATGCGAATCAGCCTCATGATCCGCATGAATCTGGCCAAATAAAAATAATGATCGAAAGGTATCATAGCTACAAGATCGAACCAGTTGCTGATGATAAATTTGCGCTTGTCCTTTGCCCTCCACAAGCGGACCAGGTACTCCACGATCAAAAACGTGATGAGTCCCACATCCACCTGATTCATCAGCTCATCTGTCAGCAGCGGGTGAACGGAAAAGTCTGCAGACAACAGGATTGCATAGGTAATGACAAGCATGATCACAAAGATTTCGTAAATCACACGCCAGAACAAACAGACTCCTCCCCCGGCCAAGCATCGTATGACTTACATTCGCTAGTAGCTGATGAGGGCAGCCATCAAAAGACCGGCTGCGATGCTCAACCGAGATGCAAAGATGCCAACAGATACGTTGCCATTCGGAATCTCCGAAACTACCTTAAAAGGTGTAATCCATTCAAAGAGGTAAAAGACCAGCACTTGAAATATCATGCCGACGATTCCCCAGATGACGAGATCCCACAAGCTCACGGAATGATAGACCGCCGAAGCGAGCACGATTGAAAGGCCGATGATCTTTCCGCCCAAATCGTGCGCGGCCGCTTTTGCCGCCGCCACTTTTTTCGGGTCATCCGTCTGGGAGCCGTTTTTGATCAGCTCGAACTCCTTATAGGGAGTCGTCCAGGTAAATACGAAAATGCCCAGGGCCAAAATCGGAAGTGTCACAACCAAATACGTAAAGAAATTCAATAAATAACCGAACTGCGAATCCATGACGTTTATCTCCCCCTCGCTATCCTTCTAGCCCTACCGGCAAATAGTAGGACATGTTATTCGTAATAGGTCCACCGACACGAGCGACGATAGCAGAAGCGTGCCCGCCAATCCAGAACGAGCCCCACAGCAGCCGCCCATCGTAGGGGCCACCCTCGGTCTTCACCGTGATCCTGGGAAGCTCTACCCGCTTCTGATAAATCATGGGCTGCTCCCAATAGCTGTCCTCCTGGTCTTTGTCCACGATTTCTCCCGCTGCATCAAAGAGAGTGACTCCCCCGCCCTCCCGTCCAAAAACAGGCTTGGTGACGTAGTCGGATTCTCCTAGAAAACGGTTTTCAAAATAGGTAGGAAGCATGTAGGTGGCGATCAAGTCCTGCTCGTCGCAATCGAAAAACTCCCCTTCCTCGTGCAGACTCCAGATGAGTGCCTGTAACGCTTTGGTCTGGATTAAAAAGGCACTTGGCGGGTTGATAATAGCGAGCTTTTGATCCGCGATCAGCGAGAGGACATGGGCACCTGTGGGATAGCCGTCTTCATCGCGCTCCTCTGCCAGCTTTTCCAGCGCATGCAGTCGATAAAGAAGATCGACAGGACGCAAATGATCACCATCCTGCGCATACAATCGATCGTTCCAGACACGCAGCTGCTCAAGGGCGGCGAACCTGGCAGAGAGCCCCGATCGACTGAGGAGATACTGGGTAGTCCCTTTGTCCTCCTCGTGCCAATCCAGTGAGCTGAACCAGATCTGCTCGGTGGAATATCCGTGCTTGCGATACGCCCGGAGCAGCTTTTTAAAGGCAGACGCGAAATGCGAATCCATGCCAGCGTTGGGGTTCTCATGCTGATAAAAGCGACAGGCTTGCCCGTTTACGTAAAACGCTTCTACAATACCCGTCGGCGTATCGCTGTTGCACTCCAGCATTTTCAAGCCTTCAGACGTCTGCGCAAAGTCGAAGCGTCCAATCACTGTTGGCATGTCAGGCAATACGGCTTTGCGAACAGCCTGCAGCGCCTGCTCCGGTACCCCCAAATCAAGCAGGAGAGTATCCTCTGCCTGCTGCAGCACCGGGACAACCTTTGTAAAGACAGCGCCTAATCCGCTCGTCGCCCGAGCCAGCTCGTCACGAAGCGTTCTCGAAATGAGATGAATATCCGCCAGCGCATACTCTTCTCCGTACATCCTGTCCCAGGTAAAAATGCCTTCCTCTCGCATCGGTCCGTATAACTGTTCCCGCTCTGATTGCGTCCATTTTTCCATCGTCATCCCTCATTACCCGGAGCTTGTGCCAGAGCTGCCAATTCCACCCTTGGAACTGCTGGAGCTGAACCCGGAGGAGCCACTGCTTACCCCGGTTGAGCTGCTTTTGTACTTGCTTGTGCCCGAGCGATAGTACGTAGACGAGCTTCCGCCGGAACGGCCGCCGTCGTCACAATATCCATCGTTATCGTCATCATAGCAATCATCATCATAATCTGACGACGAGGAGCATCCCGTGACGGTCAATGCAGCAGCCACGAACAAGCCGACCATCTTGGCTGTCTTGGTATGAGCCATCTTTTCTTCCTCCTACAACGTTGGCTGCGCATAATACACGTATACGCGCCGGTCTTCATCCACTTCGGTCGAAGTCTTTTCCCACTCCTGACCGTCGTGCATCAAATAATCGCTCTGCAGGTAGAGTAAGGCATCGTCATCATCCTTGCAATAGTAGGTATGCACCAGTGGATATGTCGTTGTCCCTTCCCGAAAATGCCTGAGCTCGATTAGTATGCTTCCCCAGCGAGCTGACGCTGTGTTCGCATAATCGACTGCCTGTTCCTCCGTCGAACGCTTGACATACACAACATAGCAGCTGGGCTCGACTGCGCAAGAGGTCTTCTCATACACAACGTGCCCTTTGACCAGATAATCGCAAGCAAATCGCAGGGAGACCTCATCCTTGTCAATTCGCTCATAATAGAACAGTAGCGGATAACCATTTGCTTCATCCAGCAATCGGTATTCCAAGCGTGCCATCTTTTTCACCTCAGCTTTCCATCTTACAGACAATCCAGTAATACGGATTAGGGAAATAATGGTTCCCAATTTTCCTGAATGAAAAAACCGGCAGTTCAGCAATCATCGAATTGCTGCTGCCGGATCTTGCCAAGAGCGATGGGCTGTCGTCTATTCCTCGATCAAGCCGCGAATGGTTTCATGCAAGTGTCCATTGCTCGCCAGCAAGGAGCGAAAGCCCTCTTGCGTAAACGGCTCGTGCTGATACGCGCTGCCTTTCCAGTCCGTGATGGTGGCTCCAGCTTCCTGTGCAATGACGATTCCGGCAGCGACATCCATGATCCCCGAACGCTGCATGACGACGTAGTCCAGCCAGCCGTTCGCCAGCAGGCACCAATCCAGCGCCGGAGCTACGTTGCGCAGCAGGCGCTTCGTGTTTATCATAAACGGCTTGGTGAAATCGAGCTCCTGTTCTTTTGTCACCGTGTTTCTTCCACGAATATAGGTTCCAACGGCCCGGGTCAAATCGGTCCGGTCATTGACGGACAGCCGCTTACCATTTAAATACGCGCCTTTTCCTTTCTCCGCCCAAAACATCTGACCTGCCACTGGGTTGTAGACAACGCCCAGTACGAGCTCCCCTTTGTGCTGCAAAGCAATCGACACTGAGAAATATGGAAAGCCAATAAAATAATTATTCGTCCCATCCAGCGGGTCTACGATCCATAAATACTCTTCTTCGCGGGATACCATGCCCACTTCTTCCGAGAAAATGGTATGGGTAGGAAAATGACCGTGAATCACCTCAATGATCCGCCGCTCGCTTTCTTTGTCCTCGGGCAATTTGACATCGTTGTGCAGCTCTTCATCTGGCACGAGCTGCTCCAAAAAACGTCCCTGAAGGTACTCCCCCGCTACTTTTGCTGCCTGCTTGGCAATTTCCAGCATGGACTCCATCTCCTTCTTTTCTCTTCCATTCCATTGTTTTCACTTGCACTGTGGTCTTGCACCTTACTATGATAGAGAGACACCCATTTCCGACTTACTGACTGGAGGGGAACAACCATGAACAGCGACTTTATCCGCCTAAAGAATATGGAAGGCGAGCTCAAATTCTCACAAATGAACACCAGCCTCGGTTGCTCCGTCACAAGCAAGGAACTGGTATTCTTCAAACCACACACGACATACCATTTATTCTTGCATGACATCGTGAGCATGGTCCCGGTCAAGCTGGACACGGCTCCCGTTTCCTTTCGCTATCAAAGCGAGACAATTCACTCCACCTTTGGCTCCGACTACTACAAGCTTGTCGTCAAATGGGCCCGCGTCATCTCTCGTTCGGGGATCGTCGAGAGGGAAAACATGGAGTTTATCGTGCCACTCTCATCCAAGCTGCTCGCGTATATTTCGCAATACAGTGGGCTTGTCACTATCCGGTGATTTGCTTGCAAGACCAACCGGAAAGCCTCTCACACGCTTTTGTGCGCAGAGGTTTTTTCCTGTTTTTTGTGCTGACTAACGCTTCAATACCATGAATGTTCCCGTTCCGTGCGCGACTCTTTTGTTTCGGTCATCATATACGCTGGCTTCCATTACGACCGATGTCTGTCCACGATGCAGGAAAGTCGCTTCGGCTCGCAGCGTTTCTCCCTTTCCCGGGCGCAGGTAGTTCATCTTCAGCTCGGTGGTCACAGCGTATTCTTCCGGCGACAGTGACCGATTGACGAGCGAGCCCATCACCGAATCAACGAGAGTAGCCAACAGACCGCCATGAACGGCTCCAGTCGAGTTGTGCATGAACACGGTGATCGGTATGTGAAAACGATACGTACGTTCATCCACAAGCTCCCCTTTCAAGCCGAGGAAGCCCGATATAAAAGAGCTGTTGCGCTCTCGCTTTTGGCGAATGGCTTGGAGGGCGAGTCTCAGTATTTCCTGCTCTTCCTCTCTGCCTTCCTCCCAGACATTTTTTAATTCTTCTATCATTTTGTTCACTCCAAGAAAAAATAATCGATTTCTTTATTGTAGCCCAATCCAGCCTAGAATTCTATTACGCGTAAGATAATCACGGGGTTTGACGATGTTGTACAAGTGCAACTCTGAGCAAATGTTCAGACTTTTACGGTTGTTTCTATTAATAGAAAAGTGTTAAGATAGTGCAAAACAAAAAGACAGGTTTCATCTATATGGAAGGGAGTTTTTCAATTGGCACGACAGCGTAGTGATATGATCAAAAAAGGTTTCGACCGCGCTCCTCACCGCAGCTTGCTGCGCGCAGCAGGTGTAAAGGAAGAGGATTTCGACAAACCGTTTATCGCCATCTGCAACTCTTACATCGACATCATTCCAGGTCACGTGCATCTCCAAGAATTCGGAAAAATCGTAAAAGAAGCGGTTCGTGCTGCTGGAATGGTTCCTTTTGAATTCAATACCATCGGTGTAGACGACGGAATCGCCATGGGTCACATCGGTATGCGCTACTCGCTGCCTAGCCGCGAGATCATCGCGGACAGCTTGGAAACCGTAGTAGCTGCTCACTGGTTCGACGGTATGATCTGTATCCCGAACTGTGACAAAATCACCCCTGGTATGATCATGGGTGCCCTGCGCGTCAACATCCCGACCGTATTCGTAACTGGCGGCCCGATGAAAGCAGGGAAAACCAGCGATGGACGCTCGATCTCCCTATCCTCCGTATTTGAAGGCGTAGGTGCCCACCAAGCCGGTCTGATCGACGACAAACAGCTTGAAGAGCTGGAGCAATACGGCTGCCCTACTTGCGGTTCCTGTTCCGGTATGTTCACTGCCAACTCGATGAACTGCCTCTTGGAAGCAATCGGTCTCGCTCTCCCAGGCAACGGTACCGTACTCGCCGTTTCTCCAGAGCGCAAAGAGCTGGTGAAATCCTCTGCTGAAAAATTGAAGCATCTGATCGAACAAGACATCAAGCCTCGTGACATCGTGACTCTCGAAGCGATTGACGACGCTTTTGCTCTGGACATGGCTATGGGCGGTTCTACCAATACCGTTCTCCATACCTTGGCCATCGCGCAAGAAGCTGGCTTTGAATACCCAATCGAACGCATCAACGAAGTAGCAAAACGCGTTCCCCATATTTGCAAGCTGGCTCCATCCTCTGACTACCACATCGAGGATTGCCATGAAGCAGGCGGCGTTTCTGCCGTACTGAAGGAAATCTCCCGCAAAGCAGGTGCGATCCACCCTGACCGCATCACCGTAACGGGTAAAACCTTGGCAGAAAATATCGCCGAAGCGGACATCAAAGACGACAAAGTCATCCGTCGTCTGGAAAACCCGTACAGCGAATCCGGCGGTCTGTCCGTTCTGTTCGGTAACCTGGCGGAGAAAGGCTCCATCATCAAAACCGGTGGCGTCGATCCTTCCATCAAACGCCATGAAGGTCCAGCGATCTGCTTCGACTCGCAGGAAGATGCCCTGGAAGGTATCGCTTCCGGCAAAATCAAATCCGGCCATGTCGTGGTCATCCGCTACGAAGGACCAAAAGGCGGTCCAGGTATGCCGGAAATGCTGGCACCTACCTCACAAATCGTGGGTATGGGACTGGGGAAAGAAGTGGCACTCGTCACGGACGGACGTTTCTCCGGCGCTTCCCGCGGAATCAGTATCGGTCACGTGTCCCCAGAAGCTGCTGAAGGCGGCCCTATCGCTTTCGTACAAGACGGCGACATCATCTCCATCGATCTGGAAGACCGCTCCATCCAGCTGCATGTAGACGAAGCTGAACTGGCTCGCCGTGCAGAAGGCTGGAAGGAGTTTGAACCAAAAGTGAAAACCGGTTACCTGGCTCGCTACTCCAAAATGGTAACCAACGCAAGTAACGGTGCTGTGCTGAAATTCTAGTTTCACACGAGGCCGCCGATACAAGTGGACAGGCAAAACCCCCTTACGCTGTGTAAGGGGGTTTTTGCTGGTTTTGACACCTCTCATCTCAATTGTGTTCGCCTCTGTTTTACTATTCAGACTTTATTAGGTAACCTTACTTGATGGAGTCGAGGGGCGTCCAATCGCTAGTTTGGATACCATCATCAAAACTTTCAATAGTGCGAGAGTATAAGAATGTCGATCTTGCCCAAAAAAGAGTAAAAACGACAGCCCCCTGACGCAGGCTGCCGTTCTTTATGTGTACTTCGTGAATGGGTGTTGGTTTTCACACTCATTCCCTTTCTATGTGTGCTTTAGATTTCCGTATAGATTTGAAAGGTCACGCCGAACTTGTCAGTTACATCACCAAAACCTGGACTAAACGGGGTCACTTCAAACGGCATATTTACTTGACCGTCTTGTCGTAAGGCTTCAAAAAAGCGTTTGGATTGTTCCACGTTATTACTTGAAATGCAAATGGCTACCTGCTTGCCCTGCGGAATTGACGAACCGCTTGGAGCATCCGAAAGCATGAGCTCTGTTTCGCCAACTCGCAACTTTGCGTGTGCGACGAGATTCTTTGCATCATTAGAGAAAGTATTCGGCATTTCCGGCATATCACCGTATGTAATAATTGAGAGGACTTCGGCACCAATTGCCTGTTCGTGAAATTCCTGAAAAAGTTGTTATTATAGTTTCAATCTTTCTAAAATGGATGTGATCCCATGTCACGAACCGAACTGGCACAGCAACGACTCGATAGCTACACCCATGATATGGACCAGCTGTTGCAAGCTGTTTTTTTTAGGAATGACTCTTTTACTTTTGTAGGCACTGTAGCAGTTAGTCCCCCCTGAGAGTGCCCACCCTGCCTCCGCCCTCATTTACATGCGACAAATATTCAAAGGCAGTTGTTCCATACACGCTTTTAAAGTGCTTATTTAAATGAGTGAGATCGACAAAGCCACATGCAGCTACCGCTGAATATACGTCCCTGTTTTTTTCAATCAACTGTTTTGCACGTTCGATCTTGCAATTCAGGAAGTATTGGTAGGGTGAAATCCCCGTGTGAGCCTTGAAGAATCGGATAAACTGAAACTTTGATAGTTGAAGCTCCTTGCCTATTTCGTCAAGCGAAAGGACCTTTTCCAGGTTGCTTTGAAGCATATCCTTTGCTTTTCTAATCAGAGGGAGATCTTTCTTGGGCTCTGGAGAAAGATTCGCTTGAACCAGACCATCTGCGAGCGATAGAAGTAATTCATTGCACAGCGCCTCGTCTTTTCCGCTAAATATGCCATGAGAAAGATTGAGGATTTTTTGTCTCAGTCTGGAATCATACACAATAGGGCTGGAAAAACGTACAATCTCTTTTTTCTCGACCATCTCTAACAGCAATTTGGGATCAATATACAGCATGACATAATCAAGACCTGTCTCATCATGTGCCATGCCGTCGTGCGCCTGCTCTGGATTAAAAAGCATGACGCCATTTTGATAGGATAACTGCAAGCAGCCATCCATGTTAAAATGTTGAATCCCTCGCAAGGTAACGCCGATTGCATACTCCTCGTGCGCGTGCCTTTTATACATAAAATCGGTCATACTGGCTGACAGCGCCGTGATACCAGCCGACTTTTTGTAGATAAATTTGTCCATCTCGTTCACCTCCTCACGAGCTTTCTTACATCCACATCACGATTGCAGCAAAACCTAAAAACAATGCCATGATGACATTTACGATCTTTTTATGCGCTTGTAAAAACTGCTTGAAGATCGTACCGAAGAGAACCCATGTCACAAATGCGAAAAATCCAATGAGCGTAATAGCAAAAGCACTCAATGCTACCGCAGGCATAGAGGTATCGAAGGGCAAAACATAGCTGGGAATAACAGTCATTGTAAACAAGATCACTTTCGGATTCACAAACTGCATGAAGAAGCCTGAAGCAAAGGTACCTGCCTGGTTTACAGTGGGTGATGCTGATGTGTCCATTTTGTAAATTTGATAGGCAAGATAGAACATGTAAATAGTTCCGATTATCTGCATGACGAGTAAAATTTTTGGAAGGAAAGTCAAAAGCATCGTATTTAGCATAGCAGAAACAGCAAGCAACAGACCAAAAGCAACCGTTGCTCCATACGTGTATTCCATTGCCTTTTTCGTCCCAAAGTTATTCACTGTGGATAGTATAACAATGTTCGTAGGTCCGGGTGTAAAAGTAACGATAAAACAGTATATCAGCAAAGATGTAAGATTCATGAGGAAAACTCCTTTCCCGTATTCTCATGAAATTTACATCGAAATGAAACTGACATATAGTACATTATTGCAGGGCGATCCACGTTCGCTGTTATAGAAAAGAGGCAGCCAGTCACAGGGTTGATCCCCGCTCCTGACTACCCCCTGTCACATGACACCGATTAGCCCAAAAATAAATAACTTCCCAAGCAAAAGAGAAGCAGGCACAAAAAACAGATCGCCGTAACGGTTAGATTCACTCTATCAAATCTGTAAAACAGTCCCACAACGAAACAGGAAAACCCGATAATCACGAGCAGTAGTGGAATGAGAATCCACCATGCATTGTCTATGAGAATGATGTTTCCACTAACCCATGTCATCGATCATCCCTCCAACAGTTACCCATAATTACCTCATATTACCACACATTCTTTGAAGACATGCTCCATGATTTATGGAGAAACAGGTCAGGAGTGCAGGGAGTGCTTCGAGCGGTAGATGGAACCAGTGGAAATAAGGATTCTTCGAGCTCATTTGTACAATCGCCATCCGATACCGCTCCCTTCTATTTGTTCCATCGTATTGGCGTGCTCCACACTTCATGCAAAGCGGAGCGAAACAGTGTATTCAGTTCCTCGGTAGCATCACGTCCGTGAGTTAGCAACGCAGCCAGGCTCTCCAGGTGCGAAAGCTTCTCTTGCACGTAAGTATGGATGACCGGGATTCTCGGCTCCACATCCAGCTCTTCTCCCTCCCGCTTGCGAGCCAGCAGCTCCAAAATGACCTGGTACAGCTCGCTATCCTGCGGGATCAAAGTCTCCACGAGCTTTGCAAACTCCATGGGCGGGGTACTGTCATACTTCCGCAACCATTCGCAAGCGAGAATGGGCCGCAAAACGTAGAAGTACTTTTTGACCCGAACCTGCTCTGCCCTGAGATAGTCACGCTCGTTGCCCTTTGCCATATTGAGATAATGGTACATACAGGACTTTGGCGAATAGGTGAAAGAAGAAAGGCTTCGCAGCTGCTCAGCAATACTGTACTTTTCCATGTAAGAGATCGGGGATTGCAGCCATTCCAGCAGAGGTGGATTGGACTTTCGAAAGAGCTGTAAAGCTTTTCTCAGATCCCAGCCGTTGATATCCAGCATGTTATGGATAGGTCGCTCGATGACATCACGCCGATCGTCGATGGACAAGTACCATTCCACCGGTCGTACGTAGACAAAGCGAACATCATAGTCACTATCCAATGAAGGAAACCCCCACGCCCTGCTCCCCGATTCACATGCGAACAGGATCTGGACGTTCTCTTCTTGTTCGATTTTTGCAAGCTCATGCAGGATGAGCGATTTGTATGGTGACATGCGAGTTTCCCCTCTCTGTAGGTATTTACAAGCTTGGTATTGCTCGATTTGTTACATCCATCTTCGCTGAAACAGCCCTGCCGGAACATGGCAAAAGTATTACGACAAGGAAGAAATTTGCCATTCGTTCATCCAGCCCTATACAATGGGGCGAGGGAATTTCATTTGAAGAAGGCGAGGAGATCAGATGGCCAGGGAGAGTTTTGATAAAGAAATTCAGTTCTTGCGCATGCTGGTCCTCACCAGTGGAGCTTACAGCAGACAGCAATTCGCCGATCGCTTGGGTATATCCGTCCACACGTTTGATAAAACAATCAAGCGGCTCAAAAATGTGATTCAGACTGTCCAAAAAGAGCCCGCTCCACGAGCTGACATCACGAATCTGCTCACATACAACTACTACGACTCGTCTGATCCCCTTCTCTTGTTTTTGTTTCGTGCCAAATCGGTAAAGGAGACAGAGAGCTATCGGCTGACCGCCCTTTTGTCAGCCTTGCAGGAACGTTCTCTGACAGCGACAGAGCTGCTCGATTATTTGCCTGCCGAAATGCCCCTCTCCGACGAGAAAACCATTCGCTCCGACTTGAAATATTTGGAGGAAATCGGGGTCATTGGCCGAGCAGCTGGCGGGAGGCCCTACCGTTACCACCTCCGAAATGAACTGCTTACTGCCCTGACTGATGATGAGCTTGCCGACCTGTACGATTTTGTGGACGTCATGGCGAACACGCAAATCCCATCCGTTCAAGGGTATTTGCTTCGCGATCACATCAAAAAAGCTCGCATTCAGAGAAACAGCTTTACCGAGCGGTTCCTTTACAAATATCACTATCACTCACGAATTCTGGACGAAGCTCATCTCTACTCGCTCTTCCACGCGATTCGGCACCGGAAAAAGATCCGGTTTCGCTACTTTTCACCGAAGGCACGCGTCAGCTACGCTTCGAAAAATACCAATCCCCTATTCGAGAGAGAAACGGCAGGGAAAGAGGTGCTCGTCCTTCCTCTGAAAGTCATTTATGACCATCACTACGGAAGGTGGTACTTACTAGGGAACGCTCCACGGCTAGGAATTGTAAAGTTTCGGGTGGAAGGTCTCACCCAGCTGGAAGAGGCAGAATCCGTGTCCGAGCGGGAATTTGCCAGCAAGCTGCAGCAGCTCGAGGAAAAAATACGCAACAGCTGGCTTGTGGATACCGGCGCTCCGGTAACTGTAAAAGCTCGGTTTTACAATCCGACCGATACCAGATCCAACTTCATCAAGGAACGGGTCCTGCTGCAGGGGCAATGGGGATCGATTACAGAAGAAGACGTTGACTCGTTCCTCTATGAAATCACGGTGAATGGAACGACCGAAATGAAGCCGTGGCTGAGAAGCTTTGGTTCGAGCTGCGAGGTATTGTCGCCTGCTTACCTGCGGAGAGAGCTAATTGCGGAATGGAAGGAGATTCGATCCTACTATGAATCCTTTCGAGAAAATCTTTAACTATCAGGTCATTTCACATCTGGAAGAATCGGGAACCATTCCCCTCACCTCCCACGAACGAGCCTGGTTGAAAAGGATGCTTGCCCATCCTGCTGCATCGGAAGCATTGACCCCGGCAACCCTGCAAAAATTAAACGACCTGCTAGCGCCTACTCCATCGTGAAAAAAGAATGGTATTTGCTTTGGTATGATTTGCGGAACCGTACGTTAAAAGCAACACGACTCTCACATATCCGCTCGGTTCAAGAAGAGACGCTGATGGATCGAGAATACAAGGATGCCTCTATCACGATAGAAGCCATTCTTGAATCAAGGAAAGAGCAGGCCGTCCTGGAAGTCATCCCCCTTTACAACGGAGAGCTATCCAGGATCCTGTACGCTTTTTCCTGTTTCAATAAAGAAGTGACGTATAATGAGGAGAGAGATGCATACCGGATCACGCTAAGCTTCCTCATGGACGACCGCGAATACATCTTGTCCAAAATCCGTTTTCTCGGGAAACGCATGAAAGTGGTAGAAGGCAAGGTACTGCAGCAGAGGATGTGGGAAACGTCTGCGAAGGCGCTTGCGAGATACGGAATTACTAGCGAAGAATAACGGAGGCAGAAATGAAATACGAAGTCATTTTGTTCGACGTAGACGACACCTTATTCGATTTTGGTATGACCGAAAGAGAAGCCCTGCAAAAGACATTTCAAGCCTACAATCTCACTCACAGCTTGGATGAATACTTACCCGCCTACAAAGAAATCAGCAGCGTACTCTGGCGAGAGCTGGAACAAGGCCATACGACGCTTGCCGAGCTCGGCGGCGAGAGGTTCAAGCGATTGTTTGCAGCTATTGGCCTTCCCATCGACGCTTCTGCCTTTAACCAAGACTACCTCGTAAACTTAGGAAAAGAGGTTCACCTGACAAACGGCGCAATCGAGCTGTGTAGTCAGCTGTCCGATTATCGCCTGGTCATTATCACCAACGGCTTTGACGCGGTACAAAAAGCCCGGATCGGCGGCTCTCCCTTGTGCAATGCCTTTGAGTGTCTGGTCACGTCAGAAGCAGCCGGATGCCAAAAGCCGGACAAAGGAATTTTTGATTATGTATTCAAGCAGCTGGAAATAACCGATAAATCCAAAGTGCTGATTGTCGGTGACTCCCTGACTTCCGATATACAAGGCGGTATCAACTATGGAATCGATACCTGCTGGTTTAATCCGCATCGCAAAGAAAACAAACTCGGTATCAAACCGACCTACGAAATTCACGAGCTGATGGAGCTCTTGACCTGCCTGTAAAAAGAACCTGCCGTAAGAAAACCTCTATCGAGGCCTGTTCGAGGAGGAGCGACCGCGTTTTAGCGGAAAGTTTTACCGAAGGAATGCCAGAAGCGGACGCTGAGGCACTTCGCCATGCGCTCCGGAATTCATAAGCATTACGCTTATAAATTCCTATACGTTCAAAAAAGCCGACCTCTGCAAATCAACAGAGAATCGGCTTCTTTTTTTGCCTTAGGCGGGATAGTAGATGCTTGTTGCTATTTTCCTTGTTTCTCGGCTTTATCGGTTACCTCAGCACGTCCAGCTGGGCATTCTTTGGGGCGGTTTTTCAACAGTTCCTCGCCAAATACGACCGAGCCTTTCCTATCGTCATGGGACTTTTGTTGATTTATAGCGCGATTGTTATTTTTGTGGATCTGTAAGTGCTTCCTCTACGAAAGCTAGAATCAGCTGTACAGCATGCTCCAAATCATCCATATGTACGATGCCCGTCGCCGAGTGAATGTAACGGGAGGGTAATGAGATCCCGCCAGCCAACGATCCTTTTCCAGCCAGGCTCATCGCCCAAGCATCCGTACCGCCATTGACAACCACTTCACGCTGATAGGGAATCCCGTTCTTTTCTGCGGCCTTAATCAATGTACGCGTCAGCTTCTTGGGTACATTGTTACCGTGCCCGTTACTCGGCGTCCAATCATACATCATAATGGCTGGTCCTGCGCCCAGCTCGATCGGTGAGATCCGCTCATCCATCCCAGGTGTACCGCCAGCGAAAATGACGTCAATAGCCAGACTTATATCCGGTTGAATCGAAAAAGCAGCAGGCCCTGCTCCCCGCAGTCCGACTTCCTCCTGCACAGTGGCAACGCCATAGACTGTGGGGGCAATCTCTTTATCCGCAAGCCTTTTCATGACTTCGATCAGGACCGCACAGCCCGAGCGATTATCGACGGATTTCCCACTGTATACCTTCGTCCCGTTCAGCAGCCGCCCTTCACGGTCAAACGTGATGTAATCCCCCACCTGCACCCCCAGAGCCAGCGTTTCTGCCCGGCTGGCCGTTCCCAGGTCGAGATGCAATCGGTCCATAGGAATTGCCCTTTGCGCTTCCTCTTCTGTCACGACATGTGCGGGCTTGCCTCCTGTAATTCCGTGCACAGGGCCTGTTTCTGTCTGAATCGTCAGTATCTGGTTGATGACCATCCGACTGTCGTGATAGCCGACTGGAAGGAAATAGACGAATCCCTTCTCATCGATATGACTTACAACAAAACCGATTTCATCCATGTGTGCTGCAAGCATGATGCGAAACGTCGGGTGTATCCCCTTCTTCACAAAGAATTGGTTGCCCAGTGCATCTTCGAACGACTCGTCCACGAAAGGCTGAATCTGCTCCTTCATGTAATTGGCCACGCGCTCTTCATCTCCAGACACCCCATGAATGGCGTCCAGCTCAGACAAGTATTGGGTCAAAGCGTTCATGTCAAACCTCCCAAGATATGGCCTTACGCTCTCTAACGTCCATCTTATAAAACATGAAATTATCTGTAAATATTGCACAGAAAATGAATGCGTCCATGCATGTAAAGCTACCAGAAGGTTTTGCCGATAATAATTGATAAGAAAACTAAAAAATAGTTAATTTTACCTACCAAAACTTGACAGGGAAAGTGATTTGATATAAAATTTTGCAGAATCCGACATAAATTTACATTTTTCGAAGTGTGATGACAAAAGGCAAAACCATCTAAAGGTGGTGACGCAAAGCCACGGGTCTAAAGTCGCTGACTACGATAGCCGGGTTGCCAAACATCCGTAACAAAATGTCTTGATGTTGGTGACTTGGGTTGTTCCAGTACTTGGGATAACTCTTTTTTTCATTCATCTGATAGGAGGACGTCATGTAAGAGAGAGCAAAGAGAGCAACAAAATGAACGGGAGAAACCGTTACAGACCAAAAAATAGAGAGAAAATAATGGTGGAGTGGGAAATGTACAAACATGTTGATTCTACGGAGACCTTGGCATTGTTCCATCAAATCAAAGAAACCGTCTGGAGTTCCATGGGTTTCGAAATGGAGTACGCCAAACAAGGCTCTGATCTTTACCTGCTGCTGGCAGAAGATGGAGAAGCTGGAGGAACTTTTGAATTTACCCCCTATTCGAAATCAAATTCGTTCATCCATTCGTTGTTTGACGAGATCCTGACGAACGATATGAGAGCGATGGAGGTCGACAGTCTGGCTGTTCTCCCCCGTTATCGCGGGCAGCTCGGCCGAAAAGGAATCTGCCTGATGGTCGACTATGCTGAAAAACATGGATATACACACGCTGTCGGCATTGCCGATCCGTCTTTTTTTCGATCCATGAACCAGAAATACAAAATCCAGGCTACACAAATCAAGGAAAACATCCTCTACAAGGGCGCCGAGGCTATTCCGACGCTGTTTCACCTGAAAGAAGTCTATACGGATAAAGAAAATCCACAATACTCGTGGTACTCACCGGTTTTCACACAAAGAAAAGTCGAGGTCATGCGCTGATATGGATCTTTTACGAAGAAGGAATAACTGGGTCGTCATCGTCTTTGCAAGTATTATTACGTTCGTTCAGATCGTCAATCTGATTTTAGGTGTTCCGCTTTCTTTCGTGCTGACGGTTCTCGGAATCTTGTATGTCGTACTGGCACCTTTTACATACGTCTCCAACCGTCCGAGCCTGCGCGAGAAAATGGCGCCATTTATGAAGTTTTTTAACTTCGTCGTGATCGGGGCATTCATGTTTGTCATTGTCCAACTGGATCCTCATATGATCAATATCATGACGATCATGTTCTTTGTCGCAGTCATGGGGATCTATCAAGATAAATGGATCAATATCCTGACGATCGCAGCTACACTCGGCATCGTGTCCTACTATTTCTTTACCCAGGGTGAGGTAATCTTTCATTCCACCTCCCCTATTGATTTGATGTATTTCTTGTTTACCTTCTGCTTCATTTCGGTTACCAGCATGATGCACGCCTTTTTCAATAACAAGCTGCAGCATGAGAGCGAAACACAAAAACGAGAAGCCATCGAATCCAAGGAATCCTTGCAGCGGGTACTCGATCAGATCAATCAATCCCTGACGTCCGTACAGGAATACCAAGAAAATCTCAATAAAGTGACCGATGGCGTCAATCTGCGTGCAGTAGAAACGGTATCGTCCCTGCAGAGCATTCTTCAATCGTTCAACGTGCAGACAGAAAACACCAATGAACTGCGAAACGAAATGGCGACTACCAACGTTCAAGTAGAGGATATGACTCGCTCCATTACGGAGATGTACGATTATGTAGAATCCACGAAGGAAGCTACCCAGGAAAGCGGAAAGCGCATTGGCAATATCGGTACTGACTTTGAACGCTTTATTAAAGATATCCAAGGTACCAACAGCCTGATTCAAGAGCTCTACAAAGAGACTGAGAACATCGAGAAGATCATACAGACCATCTCCGAAATATCGGCTCAAACCAACCTGCTCGCACTGAATGCCACGATCGAGGCATCCCGTGCAGGTGAACACGGCCGCGGCTTTGCCGTGGTAGCGGATGAAGTACGCAAGCTGGCTGAATCCTCCAAAGTATCTTCGGAATCTATCGCAACACTCTTGATGAACATTCGTGCAAAAATGAAGCTCGTCTCCGATATGATCTCTGGTTCCCAAACTTCCTTTGAAAAAAATAGCGAGGGCATTCTTGAAGTGCAAGAAATGTTCGCCAACGTCGACCATTACATGCAAGACTTCGCTACGAAAACCAAGTTTCTTCAAGAGTTCATCGTTCACGTAAACAGCATGATGCAGGAAGTCGGAGCAAAAGTCGAGATCAACGCAGACATTACAGATCAAAACAAGGACAACCTGGAAGAAGTGCTCCATCTCGTCTCCGAGCAAAAAGACGAGGTAGTCAAAGTATCAAGCGGATTTGAGAAAATCGAGCAGCAAATTCGCGGGTTGAACATCTAAAAGCCGATTGCTTGCTGCCACGCAGACAACACCCCTAGTCCATTGCTTCAGACTAGGGGTGTTTTATCGTTATTCGATCGCATTCTCCAAGATCCCGAGCCCAGTGACCTCGAGCTGAACGTGGTCTCCCGGCGATCCGGTAGGGTGCCAGCTCGTCTTTTGTCACCAGATAAGGACCTAACGACGTGGCAAAATCCTTCCCCTTGGCCGGACCGAGACCGATCTTGTATTCCTTCCTTTGCAGATAGCGAGCCGACCAGTCATTGAGGATCGTATAGCCGAAGATATAATCCACTCGCAGCTTCGCGGTCTGGCGATCTTGGCACCCGTCCCTTGGATCACCTGATGATTGGTAAAGTAAAAGGCGGGAATTTCGTACCAGGCCTGTGCCATACTTTGGGGTTGGCACACCGGATACTGTCGCGATCGTATTTCCGTTGGAAGGATGGGATCGCAGCAGGGCTAAATAAATTCTTGCCTCTTACTCGGTAAATCCGAGCTCCTTTAATCCGTCAATCATTGGTTGAATTTTCAAAATTTTCACCTCAAAAATCATATACTACCTAGGTATTATATTGGTCAAGTCATCCATCCGATTTTTCGTGCAACGAAAAAAGAGCTCCCTGTCTATGGCAGACAAAGGAGCTCTCGCCCAGTCCATCCTGTCAGCAAAAAGAATGTCAGGATTTACATAAGATTCTTTCGCAACTCTTGCAATACTGAGACGTATTAGTAAGTAGAGAGCCAGATGAGTTAGTTACAGCACACGGCGTGCAGATACAAAGCGTTTTTCCCAAGACGTTCCTTTGAAGTTCGTGAACGTCACCCCTGGTTTTCCATACGTGTGAAGCAGCTTGTTGTTGCCCGCATAGATCGCCACGTGTGTAATACGCTTGTTCGCAGTAGTCGTGCTCGCTTTGAAAAAGACAAGATCGCCCTTTTTCAGGTTGCTTTTGGATACGCTTGTCCCTTTTTTCGCTTGGTCGCGGGATGTACGCGGCAGCGACTTGCCTACAGCAACCTTGAATACACGCTGCGTAAAGGAAGAGCAGTCAAATACGGCAGTGGTGCTGCTCTTGGCTCCAAATTTATAAGGTCTTCCTAAGTATTTTTTCCCAGTGTTGATGACTTTATCAGCTTTCGCTTGTGTCCAAGCCGCATGAGCCACATTTTGTTCGCCAGGAAGAGGAGCTACGATAGCGGTGAGGCCCAAAGTCAGACCCATCACCACTCCGATGATCCCTTTATGTAATTTTCTCATGTTGTTCATCCTCCCTTTTGATCGTGTAGGAATGCAGAAACGGCTCTTTCCCATTCCGTTCCGTTACGCATAAAAACTTCTAAACGAATCCTTTGCTTCTACCAAATGACGTCGACAAGAAGCTTTTTTTATGCAAAGTTTGGCTGACCTCTCACTTGTTCTCTACTTTACCATTGGTTCTGACTCTATTAAATTCCCAAATTATTACCAATTCTTCTAACCACTTCTGGTTATCATTGCTACTTGACGGCTTCAAGCCCGATTTAACAGGCATTCCTCAAATTTTCAGTTAATTTTATTTCCAAGATGTTCCTCACAAATCCCCCAATTTTATCCTTCTGTTTTGTAGACACATCCGCATTACATGTGACTTATGTCCTAGTCCCCCTTCTAAAAAATCCCTATGGGTACGAAAAAAGGCTGCCTCCTATCTGGAATCTCGACGATCTCCTTAGCTCTCATGCTTGCAACCTGGGAAGTCTCATCGTAAAGTAGATAGGAGTTCTTTCTTAAGGAGGCACATATGCGACTGCGCAACATACCAGGTGCCGAATCGGCCCTGCGTGAATATCCGACGTTCGTGGACAACCCTGTATCCTTTAAAGGGCGCTGGAACGAACGTTTTGGAAACAACAATCCTATCCATGTCGAAATCGGCTGTGGAAAGGGACGCTTCATTAATACACTGGCAGAACGCCACCCTGATGTGAATTTCATTGCGGTGGAGCTGAAAGCAGAAGTGGTTCTGCGGGCTGTACAGCGCACGGAATACCGTGAAATCCCCAATCTGGCATTCGTCCAATTCAATGCTGCCGTGTTGACAGATCTTTTTGCCGATCAGGAGCTTTCCCGCCTGTACCTGAATTTCAGCGACCCTTGGCCGAAAACTCGCCACGCCAAGCGCCGTCTCACCTACGCGAGCTTCCTGCAAACCTATCGTCAGGTACTGAAGAGTGATGGCGAGATTCATATGAAGACTGACAATGAAAAGCTTTTCGAGTTTTCCCTCAATCAATTTGCCCTCGAGCGCTTCCAGATGCACAACATCACGTTTGATCTGCATCAATCCAAGCTCGCCGAGGACAATGTCATGACTGAATACGAGCAACGCTTTTCCTCTCGCGGTCAGCGAATTTATCGGGTAGAGGCGCATTGCAGCTTTTCCTAACCACGCCAAAAAGGAAGTCCGGCCAAAAACGCTGGACTTCCTTTCTTTTTCGTGACGTTACCCTTTTTCTTTGGTTCCCCGCCGGTATACTCGTTCCGGTCTTCCGACGACGCCATAGGACAAATCCGCACTTGCCTCTCCCATGGCCACCAGATACTCCAAATAGCGCCGCGCAGTCGAGCGGCTGATGCCCGTTTCCTTGCTGACCTGATCAGTTGTCGCTTCTTCGGTCTGCATCAAGTACGTGGTGATCTTCTCCAGCGTAATTCTGTCGATGCCTTTCACAGGCTTGCTCTCTTTGGACGCCTTCATCCCCGAACCGTGAATCAGGTGGTCAATTTCCTGCTGATTGATCGCGGCACCTTCTTTTTTCAACGTACGGATTTTTTTACGGAATTCCTGATAGCTGCGCAGCGTTTGCTGAAGTCTGGAGATGATCAGCGGCTTCGTGATGAAATCAAAGACGCCGTAGCGGATCGCATCCACGACGGCATCCACTTCCTTGGCAGCAGTCAGCATGATGACATCGCTGTCCGGATGCTGCTCTTTGATAAAAGAGAGAAATTCGAGTCCGTTCATATCGGGAAAATACACATCCAACAGAACCAGCTCAGGCTGCAGCAGCTCGAGCTGATCGACTGCCTCCCCTCGATCGGCCGCGATTCCCACAACCTCAAAGCCGCTCACCTTTTCTACAAAGCGCCGGTTCACCTCAGCAATTCGCAAATCATCTTCTATAATTAGCACGCGGATGGGAGTCTCCTCATCGCTGATGTGCTGGTTCATCTTCCTTTCTCCTCCCTTGCGTTCACCGGCCAACCTCGAGTGGAATCGTGACAGTAAAGATGGTGCCCCCTTGTGGGTTGCCTGCATGTGAAATCGTTCCGTCCAGCTGTTCGACTGCCTCTTTTGCCAAATGAAGTCCATAGCCGTGATCCTGCAGCTGCTTTGTGGAAAAGCCCCGTTCAAATACTTTGCTGGCGTACGCTTCTGGAATCCCCGGTCCGCGATCTTCTATTTCCACGAGCAAAAGCTCATCCATTTCTCCCATGTACACCGAGACTTCTTTGGCGTTGGCACTATTTGCACAAACGGCCTCCATCGCATTGTCGATGAGATTGCCCAGTATGACAATCAAGAGCGAGCGGTCAATAGCTGCCGGAATCTCGCGAATGTGACTGTCCGGGTCAATCGTCAGCGCAATTTTCCGTTCATTTGCCTGATTCACCTTTCCGAGCAGCAATCCCCCGATGAGCGGATCGGGAATGCGGCGCATGATCATTTGGGTGTTGCTGACGTGCACATCAACCTCGGCGGAAATAAAATCGACCGCTTCCTGATACGATTCCAGCTGGATCAGGGCAGAGATCAAATGCAGCTTGTTGGAGTATTCATGGGTCTGGGAACGAAGCGCCTCCGCGTATTCCTTTACCCGCGATAGCTCCTGCGTCACGCGGAACAGCTCCGAGCGATCCCGAAAGCTCGCTACTGCTCCCGTCACTTTTCGCTCTTTGTCCAAAATGGGGACGCGGTTGACCACTACAGCCTTGCCGCTCACAAATGTCTCCTGATCGAATTCGGCCACTCCCGTTTTCATGACTTCCACTAGTCGCAGGGAGCGCAGCCATTCCTTTGGATCATCCTCCAACAGCTCCTGCCGCTCTGATGGCCCGATCAGATTCATCGCCGTCTGATTCGCCAGCGTGACCGCCCCATCCGTATTCACCGCGACGATTCCTTCCCGTATGGATTCTAGCACAGCTTGATTCTCTTGGTACATCCGTCCAATCTGCTCGGGCTCCAGACCGAAAATGGACTCCTTGACCTTTCGCGCAATCCAGAGCGTCCCCAAGATGCCCAAAAACAGGATCACAGCACCGATCACGACAATACGATCCCGATACAGCTCGATCGTCTCTTGAATATCCTCAAGCAAAAAACCGACGGAAACGACCCCAATCACATGTCCTGCACGATCCCAGATCGGGGTTTTGCCGCGAAGACCAGGTCCCAGTGAACCGACTGTCTCGGAGATGATCGAGTGACCCGCGAAGACGGCTTCATTGTCACCACCGACCATCGGCTTCCCAATTTGCTCCGGATCTGGATGAGAGTAACGGATGCCTTGGCGATTGCCGACCGTGATAAAAGCGGCACGCGTGTCTACCCGAATCGTTTCCACCAGAGGATTGATCGTCTGTGCGGGGTCCGGCTGCGAAAATGCATCGATGATCTCCGGCATCCGGGCTATCGTTTTCGCTGTATTGAGTGCCCTTGTTCCGATTTCCTTGCGAAGAGCACCGTCCAGCATCTGTTCAAATGAGATTCCGAGCAAAACGATCACACCTATCAGGAGCGACCCGATCATGATCAAGAGCTTGGTGTGAAACCGCACGTCCTTCCCCCCTCTTCCCCATTGTAGCCAAGCATGAGCGGAATTTTCCACTTGCGCAGCTTCAACAAAAAGAGGCCATCGACGGCCCCTTTTCGAAAACGGTAAAGTGCGCTTCCCCTTACAGCGAGATCACACCAGTCAAAATGGCAATAACAATCATGACGATGGAGGTACCAAATGCCCATTTTAAAATGAAGCGCTGTGCCTCGCCGTAATCGACACCAACCATTCCAATCAGCAAGTATTGTGCAGCAAACAAAGGACTGAGCACGTGCAGCGGCTGTCCGAGAATCGAGGCCCGTCCAATTTCCACCGGATCTACTCCGTAAGAGGCTGCTGCATTAGCCAAAATCGGTACGACACCAAAGTAGTACGCGTCATTGGACATGAAGTACGTGAAAGGCATGCTCGTCAACCCTACAAGAACAGGCATGTGAGAGCCGAGCGCATCTGGAATCAACGAGACAATCGTACTCGCCATCGCATCAATCATCTTGGTTTCCGTCAAGATTCCGGTAAAAATTCCTGCGGCAAACACCATCGATACAGTCGCCAGCGCATTCCCCGCATGTGCGGAGATTCGCTCCTTTTGCTGCTCCATGTTCGGGTAATTGATCAGCAGAGCGATCGCAAAAGCCAGCATGAACAAAATCGGCAATGGCAGGATGCTCATAATCAGGCAAACCATCAAGACGACTGTGAGAAGCAGATTGAACCAAATCAAGCGCGGACGTTTCAGCGGATCAGCAGACGCAGCTGCCATTTCTCCAGCCGCCAGTCCGTTCGCATGATCCTGGCTTAAATCGATAATCCCCAGGCGTTTTCTCTCCCGTTTGCCCAAAATACAGGCGACCACAATCACCCAAGCCATCCCGCCAATCATCGCAGGAATGACAGGTGTGAACAGCTGCGAGGCATCGAAATTCAGAACGCTCATCGCGCGGGCGGTAGGACCACCCCATGGTGCCATGTTCATGACACCCAAAGAAAGCATCGGTACCGCCGCCAAAATCATCGGCTTGATCCCTAGTCGCTGATACAGCGGCAGCATCGCGGATACCGTAATCATATAGGTCGTCGTGCCATCTCCATCCAAAGCGACCAGGGCCGACAGGATTGCCGTTCCCACAATCACCTTCAGCGGATCACCCTTGACGATTTTTAATATTTTGGCAATCAACGGTTCAAACAAACCAGCATCCATCATGACACCAAAGTATAGGATCGCAAACAGCAGCATGATGCCCGTCGGCGCAATCTGTTTAATGCCTGTCAGCATCATATCACCGATGCCCGCTCCAAAACCTCCAATGAAGGCAAAGATAACTGGAACGACAATGAGAGCAACGAGTGCGGATATTCGTTTGGACATAATCAGGTACATAAAAACGGCAATCATCAAAAAGCCAAGCCATGACAGCATGATCAGTTCCCCCTTGGAAGAATACGCTTTCAAAACGGATGCGCTTTCCATGCGAATGCGCTTTCATCAATGTGCTGTCATTATAACAATGTTCAGTCAACCGGAATAGAAAACGGCGATAAACTACATTAGCCGTATTTTCGCTATTAACTTCATAAAAACCATGGGCTCGTGGACCAACAAAAAAACGAAAAGCTGGACCAGTTGATCCAGCTTCTCAAGGAACGAGAACGGCAGTCATTACGCTGTTCTCGGTTTTCTTTTTATACATCCCTTTTTCCAAACAGCCGAACGGCAAGCCACAGCGCAGCCGCCCCATAGAGAATGGTATAGATCAGCATCGCATCACTTGGGGCAGAAGCAGTCCCAAACAAGCCTTGGGAAGCAAAGGAGATCGGATCATCTGCCGTGTCAAACAGGGCAATCGTCGACTTGCGAAACAGCGAGTCGGTGGGAAACAGCAGGCTCGAAACAATTCCTATATTAATGAGGGAACTCTGCTGGATCATCGAGCCCAGCTGCTCAATAAACCCGCCAATAAAGCTGATTCCATACAGGATGATCAAAATGATCCCACCTGTTACCGTGGTCGTGATACTGCTGAGCAGAAGGGAAACACAGACCAGAATAATCGGCATCAGGATGAAAAAACCGAGTGCTGTCAGGACTTGCCCCATACTCACATGCACAGCCAGCACGCCACCGCCAACGAACTGATTGATGGAGAGCAACCCCAAAAACATCAGCAGCGCGTACAAAGCGAGCATGCTCGCAAGTCCGCCAAACTTCCCAAGCAAGTACTTGCGTCGCGGCAGTGCTCTTGCAAGCCACGTATCAATCTGATGGCTCTCCACCTCAGAAGCGATGCTTCCGACGCTGCTGAGAATCGCAAGCAGTGCCGTGATAATAGAGCCGAAGTACAGGCCCATCCCCAGCAGCTGCGTGGAGAAAAACCCTGTCTCCATAAGCAGGTCTGCGGCATTGCCCATTTCCTCTGCTATTTCTTTTGATGCGTACCAGGTCGCCACCCCATACATCACCAGGAAGGCGAGAGACATCAGAAGGGTAATCGTAAAAATACGCTTGGAGATCATCTCCCTATACGTGATTTTCATGATGGGCCACATGTGCTTCCCCCTCCTTTTTCTGTACCCAGTACAAGAATACTTCCTCCAGTGACTGCTGCTTCCGTACGACCTCGTGCACCGCAGCGCCCTCTGTGATCAAGGCTCCCA
The DNA here is from genome assembly GCF_046622605.1 of Brevibacillus centrosporus. Classification (NCBI taxonomy): domain Bacteria; kingdom Bacillati; phylum Bacillota; class Bacilli; order Caryophanales; family Paenibacillaceae; genus Brevibacillus; species Brevibacillus centrosporus. Next base: position 4,326,167 of record NZ_CP176856.1, read on the forward strand.
GCAGCTCCGGCACTCTTTTGTTCTGATCCAGCGTGATCAGCCATCGCTGCTGCTCACCATCATTATGCATGAATTCCTTACCCAGCACGTATGGCGGAAGCTGCTCCAAAAGCTTTTGGTTCTTTGCATCAACCGTTAGCTCGACCTGCTCGGCTACCTCACGCAGCTTGCGCCATTCCCCGTGTACGACCAGTTCGCTTCGGTGAATAATCCCTACATAATCACAAACGGATTCCATCTCGCTCAATAAGTGACTGTTGAGAAAGATCGTTTTTCCCTGATCCCTCAGCTCTGCGATCAATTCCCGCACTTCTTTTCGACCGATCGGGTCCAGAGCGGAAGTCGGCTCGTCCAGAAAAATGAGCTCAGGGTCTGACAGCAGCGCGCATGCCAGCCCGATGCGCTGCTGCATGCCTTTGGAGAACCCGCGAATTCTTTCCTTTTCTCTTCCCGCCATTCCTACCCGTGCCACGACATTTGAAATCACGCTTTTGCGTTCACTCCGCGGCAAACCGACTAGCTCTGCATGATGCTCCAGCAGCTGCGTTCCCGTCAGCCAGTCTGGATAGCGAAACAGCTCTGGCAAATACCCGACCTTTTTCCGCGCTTCCACGCTTCCGATCGGATACCCGAGCATTTGCGCCTTTCCGCCTGTTGGGTGCAGCAATCCGAGCATCGTACGGACAAACGTACTTTTGCCCGCACCGTTCTGTCCCAAGAATCCAAATACCGACCCACGCGGCACTTGCAGCGTAATGTTTTTACAACCTGCCTTGCCGTTGTATTGCTTGGTCAAATCCCAAGTCTCAATAACGTAATCAGTCATCGCCCGACAGGCCTCCTTTCCTCTCCCAAAAACGGTATAAAGCAGAGCCACCCCAAAAAGGGAGCTCTGCCTGCTTGCTACTATTTATTTTTACATATTCTTTGCGATTTTCATCATTGCATCACCGGTAAGCCCATGACCTTCAAGTATGTGAATGTGTCCATCCTGCTGCCAGATCAACTGGCTGCGGTTGTCGGACGTCATGAGAATGGCATCCGCGCCATGCACTTTCACTTCTTTCATCTTGCTGTCTTTATCCGCCAAGTACGGCATCGGCAAGGTGTGCTGCCAATCCTTGATGCTGAGCATTTGCTTCTTCACATTGTCCGGGATGAACGGCAGCGAGAGCATCGTATCGCGCAGCTGCTCGAGATCAACTCCCTCTGGTGCTTTCAGCTTGGGAGCATCCACGACGGTATAGTTCAACGATTGCTCGCCTTGGCGCAGCCAGATCGATTGCGACTGAGGCACAGAGAGCTCAAACTGTTTCCCGCTCAGCTTTTCATCGAAGCTTGCATCCACCTGCAGCTGTGCCAGCAGTTTGTTTGCTTTTTCCGCATTGATTTCAATTTGCAGGGTAAAGGCCGGATTGATATCTACGCTCTCCACATCCAGTCCCTCGGGCAGGCTCGGCAGCTTCACGCCAGCTTTTTCAGCTGCTTCCCGACTGTTGTAGTAACGGTTTTTGGTATCTTTTTGATTCGATTCTTTAATGGAAAGCTTTCCGATCCCTTTCAATTCCTTCTCGCCTGCTTGCCCACTGGACAACCATGCCTCGATTTCCTGCATGTCATTTGGGGTGACTTTAACGAATTCTACTTTATCCATCCGGAAAATCGAAAGGAAATCGCTTGCGGCTGCCTGCACTTGCGGGAAGGAGAGCGACACAGCCAGTACCGCTGCCGCCGAAGCTCCCGTCACCCATTTTTTCGTGTTTTTATTCATGTCTTTCCATCTCCTTTTTCCTACCTGCTTTTGCGAAGCCAGTTGCGGTGGAGCCTTGCTATCCAGATGATCCAGCTTGGTGGAAAAGCGTTGCCATGCAGTCTCGGTGTCTACCTTGATCTTGTCAATCGGACGAAAGAGCTCCTGCTCGATTGTCTGCCCGGTCCAGGTATCCAGCGCTGACAGTTCATCCATCATCCGGCTGCATTCCTCGCAATGCTGGACGTGCATGCTGAACCACTCGCTGTTCTCATCGCTGCACTCCCCGTCCAGATAGGCTTGTATCAAGCCTTCGTCGGCACATTTCACCCTTCATCCCCCCTTAGCGAATCGTACAATTTGCGAAACTTGCTCTTCGCACGTGATAGCAGTGTTCCGACAGATCCTACCTCAGTCCCAGTCGCTTTTGCCAGCTCTACATACGGAAAGCCGGAATACTTCATAACGAGCAACGTACGCTCACGTTCATCCAGCTTGGCGAGTACTTCCCGAACGCCCTCAATCGCTTCCTTTTCCAGCCATGCATCCTCCGAGGAGCGGATGACCATTTCCTTGTCGGCTGCTTCCTTCTCATGACGATTTTGCCTGCGTTTTTCCGAACGCAAATGATTGTATGCGGCGTAAATCGAGGCACGAGTTAGCCATGCCGGAATATTTTCGATTGCGGTACGATCCGTATGGTAAAAGGATAGAAACACGTCCTGTGCGATATCCTCAGCCGTCTGCTGTTCTTTGACGATCCGCATGATTTGTCTCACCACGAAGGGGTAGTACGTTGTAAACAAGTCGCGAAAGGAATCCGTGTCATCCTGGACAAGTATGGAATTCATCGCCAGTTTTGCTTGCACCTCCACTGTTTCCCCTCCATCCTCGCAGCTTCCACTCATTTCAGTAAGAGCTGCATCCGGGTGCTCCCGGGTCCTCTCGGTTCGTTCATCTAATAGAAACCGCCGAAACGAGTTTTGTGACAGGAGAGAAAAACTATTTTTTATTCTATCCAGTAACGATCCCGATTCTCCAGAAAACGCCGGGTCAGCTGATAGTGCTCCGTATCTTCATACCGAATCTCCTCTACGGGAGAGGTATCAAAATTCAGGATAGCAGCGCCTGGGTATCCCATCAGGATCGGTGAGTGAGTCGCGATCAAAAACTGTGCGCCCTCTGCCACCAAGTCTTTCATGACGTACAGAAACGCCAGCTGACGCATCGGCGACAAGGCAGCCTCGGGCTCATCGAGCAGATAGATGCCTTTGCCAGAAAAGCGATGGATAAACAAGGACAAGAATGATTCTCCGTGCGACTGATCGTGAAGCGAACGTCCCCCATAAGCGGCATATCCGGTAGGACGCTCCCGCTCCAGCTGATCAATATGGCTGGCAAACTGATAAAAGCTCTCTGCACGCAGGAAAAAGCCATTGGTCTGCTTGGGCATCCAGGATAGCCGGATGTAATCACCCAGACTTGCTTTTGCTCGGTCTACTTCATACGTGTTGCTGCGGGAGCCTCCTGCCGTATGGAAACCGCATTGGTACGCCACAGCTTCCAGAAGGGTAGACTTACCCGAGCCGTTCTCCCCCACAAAGAACGTGACACTGCTAGTGAGCTCTAGCGCGTCCAGCTGACGGATAGAAGGCAGTGCAAACGGATAGCGCTCCGTTTGGGGAAATTGTTCACGCAACAGGCGGATTGTTCGTAAGTAAATCATCTTTTCCTCCATGCTCACCATTTTCGTCTCACTGTCCGATACTCCTAAGAGGGGGGAGTTCTGTGGACAAAGTTTCCTTTCTGCAAGAAAAAAGCACGTTTCATATGAAATATCCAGATCAGAGCGATCTGTCTTTTTATCGCTGGTATACCGAGCAGCACCCTGACGAAGCCATTGGCTGGTATCACCTCGGGCGAGAAAGAGAAGCGCGGGGCGAGCCTGAGGCTGCTCTGGCTGCCCTGAGACAAGCTCTGCACGCAAAGCCTGGCGCGTACTACAACGAAGCAAGAGAAGCTTATCAGGCTTTGATTCGGAAAAGACGAGAAGAGGATTCACGCAAACGGATACGGCGCGTGCTTGCTTCCCTCCTCTTTCTCTACTCTCTGTTCGTCATATCTCCCGGACCACTGACTGAACCCGCCAAGAGCACAGCGAGTACAGCGGCACAAGTTTCACCGCCTGTCGCGGCCAGCAGACCGCATGTCGAGGTCATCGCAGTTCCTGCCAATTTAGATTCAGCTCAACTGGAGAAGCAGGTGCGCAAGTATGTAGAAAATCGTCGTCCTTCTCTCACACAGCCGTACTCGGTTATTGTCGTACCCGAAGTGGCTGGCGCGCCGCTCTATACGCCTTTGCTTTACTACCAGCCTCGCAGTGTTCTCGGCATCATTCGTTATCATCCAGTCAATCGTACGATTCTGAGCCAAAAATGGTTTCCTCGTCCGGGAACGTATGAGCAGGATCCCTTGCTCCAACCGGCACGAATCGCTTTGGCACAGGAGCAGCTGGTGACCGAGCACATCCTGACACTGCGAAACGCCTTGTACCGTTATTATCAACAAAAAGGACAGCTGCCTGTAAATCTCAGTCACCTGGCAGGTGCCTATCCAGGCAACTACTTGTCTCAGATTCCCGCACCACCTGCAGCTTTGGGCATGAAGAGCTACTTGTACCGACCTGATCTATTTCGACCGGAAGCAGCCTGGGCTAGCATTCGTGAAGTCGTGCCGATGGTGGGCTATCCCGAGCCCCTCGTCCCGATGGAGCCTTTGCAAATCTGGCTATCGGAATCGACGCATACGATGCGCCTCATGAGCGGCTCGCAGATCGTTCGCAGCTATCCAGTCGGCATCGGAAAAGACGGTTCGACTCCTGAAGGCTACTATACCATTCTGCAAAAGATTAACCACCCACGCGGTCATGACAACATCTATGGTACGAGAGGCATGGTATTTCAAAGCAGCGGCTATGCGATCCACGGAACCAACCATCCAGAGAGCATCGGCAGCTCGGTCTCTCTTGGCTGCATCCGCATGTACAATGCAGCTGTCGAGGAGCTGTACTCCTTTGTTTCCCTCGGTACAGAGGTCATCGCCTCAGACGCTCCTGCACCCGCTTTGCTTTGGAGCAACCCCGCCCCCTTTGTGCTGGAGGCAAGGCCACAGGAAGAGACGCCGCAAATCGTCTATCGCTGGCTCCATTAATTTCAAATCCGGGCTTATTAGAAAAGACGAATAAGCTGCCGATCCGTTACTTTCCAAAATGAAGAAGCCTCCCCCATAGCGGTACAAAAACAGCAAAGCGCGCTCCCAAAAGGGAACGCGCTTTTTACATTGGATTTATTTTTCTTCCAATTGGCTTATCTTTTCTTCCTGTTCTTCCGGATTCCAGTGATCGAGCACTTTTCCCTGTAGCACCTTGCCTTTAATGAATGCGACTTGCTGCTCGGTAAAATCAGTGGTCCACTCGATTTCCAATTCCTCAGCCAGCCTTACGACGGTCAACAGTTCGGACCAAGCGACGTATCGTTTGTACCAGAAAAACTGTGGCTGTTCGTTCATGTATGGGTAGAGATCATCAAAATCGGTGTGTTTACAGTCGAGAGCTCGCTCAAAATTCACTTTGGTTTGGCGCAATTGATCCATAAAAAATGTGGGTAAATCCTTTTGTGCGTAGTCAGACATGGACTGTCCCCCCTGTCTCCCGATTTATAGGTATTGTACCACGCAAAAGAAAATGTGCAAATAGGTGAAACTGTTCGAGTTGTTCATCCTATTCCAAATATTAACCGTTGGTGCCATTCACACCTGGGTTTTGACTATCCTGATCCGGTGGTGGCGGTGGAAGCTCAATCCCTTGGGACGGTGTAGTTGATTGTCCAGCACCTGGATTTGCGATATCTGGCGGTGGTAAGGATGGATCTACCGGATTCGATGGGTTTCCTTGATTTCCCGGATTCCCTTGACCTTGACCATTGGAGGGGTTACCTCCTTGGCCGCTATTTTCGCCGTTCCCGTTCCCATTGTCGCTTGGCTGATCCTCTTCGGAGTTGCCATTACCTTCTTCGGAAGGCACGCTGTTGTCTCCTTCATAATTCCCGGCGTCCTCCCCAGCATTCAGCAGGTTCTCCAGCTGAGTCGTGCTGATCTCAGCCACATTGGAAGGTGCCTCTTCTTCTCCGTCCGCGTTTCGAGGAACAACGACGTACTTGTACGGCGTTGTTGTGTCCAAGACGTCCACGAAAACCGTTTCTTTCATGCCAGACGCGATCAGTTGACGCTCTCCGTTTGGCAAGACGCGATACACGTCATACGTGTATTCCGGTGCTCCGCCAATCCAGCTCAATACGGCTTTGAGCTTGCCGTTGTCGAGCGTCATGTCAGCTGCCAGCTGAAGCGGCGGCTGGGTCTCTTCCTGCTTCTGTTCCTCTTGTACGCCGCCTGGTTTCACAAAGTCGGTGGATTTGACGCCTTTCAGTCCCTCCGCCAGTACTTTGGAGAACATCTGCGCAGTCAAGCTGCTGCCCTGACGCATCAAATGCTGTTTGTCCTCAGGGTCAAAACCCATCCAGACAGCCCCAACATATTCTGGGGTGTAGCCGACGAACCAGGCGTCCTTGTTGACATCACTGCCGCCTACGATCGATTGCGTCGTCCCTGTTTTCCCTGCCACGTGACGACCGGAAATACGAGCAGCTTTCCCTGTCCCTTCCTGAACAGCACGCTCCAGCATGGAGTGCACTTCCCATGCAGACTGCGGCTTTAGAACTTCTGTCTGTTTGACCTCGTAGACGCGCTCCACGCCTACGCTTTTATTTGTAATCTTGCTAATCGAGTGCGCTTCCGACATCACACCGCCGTTGACAAACGCAGTGTAGGCTTGCGCCATTTTCAATGGGGATGTCCCTTTGCTCAAACCACCCAGTGCGATTGCCAGGTTGCGGTCTTCCGGAGCGAGCTCGATTCCGAATTTCTTCAAGTAGTCGATCCCCGTGCTGACCCCGATCTCGTTCAACAGCCAGACTGCTGGCACGTTGAGAGAGTCGATCAGAGCGCGGTTCATGCTGACTGTTTCACTGTACTTATTGTTGTAGTTGCGCGGCTCATAGCCATTGAAGCTCTGCTTTTTGTTGCTCAGCGACGAGTTCGATTCCCAGCGGCTGTCATAATCAATCGCTGGTGCATATACCGCGAGCGGTTTAAACGACGAACCCGGCTGTCGCTGCATATCCGTTGCATAGTTAAAGCCCTTTGCCGCGTAATTCCGGCCGCCGACCATTCCGGCGATCCCGCCGTTTTTGGCGTCGACGACGATCATCGCAGATTCTACGCCACGCTTCGCTCCGTCTTTGGGGAAGTTTTTCGCGTTGGCGTACTGATCTACCATCGCGTCCTGTATTTTGGGGTCGAAGGTCGTATAGACTTCCCAGCCGCCACGGTACAATTCTTCTTCTGTCACACCGTAGCGAGCTTCTGCTTCGTCAACCATCTGATCGAAGAAAGCGCGATAGCCTTTTTTCAGGCTTGCACCCGCCGTTTCCGTTGGTTCTGTCGGCAGCGGCTGCGCTTGTGCTTGTTCCTTTTGATCCTGCGTGAGGATCCCTTCCTCCATCATCAGTCGAAGGATGGTGTCTCGCCGCTCTTTTGCCCTATCAGGATAGTTGAACGGGCTATAATAGGTCGGTGACTTTGGAATTGCTGCCAGTGTCGCCGCATCCGCTGCATTAAACTTTGGATCGCTAACGGACTTGCCAAGGTAAAAGTTGGCTGCGTCCTCGACACCGAATTCCCCTTCACCCAGGTACACACGATTCAAGTACATCTCGAGAATCTGATCTTTGGAGTATCTGCGCTCAAGACCGATAGCAATGCTCATCTCTTTCGTTTTTCTCCAAAAGGTTTGATCCATCGTGAGGAATACGGTTCTGGCCAACTGCTGAGTGATGGTACTTCCGCCTTCTGCCAATGATCCTTTTTTGATGTCATTGACGATGGCGCCGCCAATCCGGATCATATCTATTCCTTTGTGCTCGTAAAAGCGTTGGTCTTCGACAGTAAGGAAGGCGTCGATCAACACTTTTGGCATTTCATTGATCGGCTTGTAATGACGGTTCTTTTCACGGATGAGACTCGTCATCTCTTCGCCGTTCTTGTCGTATATGACAGTTGGTTCTGCTTTCAAGTCCTTCAGTTTCTGTTCATTTTCCGCAATCATTCGATCTCCCGCGTACAACAGGGCAAAATATCCCCCGATGACGCTGAGAATCAGGAAGATTGCGAACGATACGGCAATCATCAGCAAGCTGTTCTTTTTCTTCCTGACTTTCTTCTTGGCTTTTGTTGCCATTTCTTACCTCCTGATTTTCTCTCTCCCCCACTTGTTATAGACGGATACATTTCGAAAAAGTTTCTGGCTTTTGGCACGTGTCTATCATTCCACAATCGTTCTTGTTTGTCATCAGCATTTCGAAAACTTGAATAGGACATGCCTCCCCCGGCCGCCAATGGTACCTATAGTACCACTGTTTGCTTGCGCTGTGGCTTCATAGTACTGGAAAAAGCCTATCTCCCAGGAGAGGAAGATAGGCCGTTTCTTCTATATAAGACGTTTTACTTCAGCAGTTCTTCTGCTTGGGCAACTACATTTTCTACAGTAAAGCCGTACTCTTTCATGATGCGGTCCCCAGGTGCGGATGCGCCGAACTGGTTGATGGCGATGACTTTTCCGCCATCTCCCGCGTAACGCTCCCAACCCATTGGCGATCCCATTTCCACGGCAACGCGCGCTTTCACCTCTTTTGGAAGAACAGACTCACGGTATTCCGCCGTTTGACGTTCAAACAGGTTCCAGCTTGGCATGGACACGACGCGAGTTTCGATGCCACGGGCTTGCAGCTGTTCACGAGCTTGCATCACCAGCGATACTTCGGAACCGGTCGCGATCAGGATCAGCTGTGGCTTGCCGCTTGGAGCATCCGCCAATACGTAAGCTCCTTTGGTTACGCCTTCCGATGCCTTTTCCAGCGTCTCCGGCAGAACAGGCAGGTTTTGACGAGTCAGCACGAGCACCACTGGCTCATCAGTGCGGGATACCGCGTATTTCCACGCTTCGTTCGTTTCTACTGCATCTGCTGGGCGCAGGATCGTCAAGCCTGGCATCGCACGCAGGGAAGCCAGCTGTTCGATCGGCTCATGCGTAGGTCCATCCTCGCCAACTGCGATGGAGTCATGGGTGAAGACGTACACAACCGGCTGCTTCATCAAGGCAGACAGGCGGATCGCAGGACGCACGTAGTCGGAGAACACGAAGAAGGTTCCCCCGTATACTTTTACGCCGCCGTGGAGCGCCATGCCGTTCAGCGCAGCGCCCATCGCAAACTCACGCACACCGAACCAGATGTTGCGGCCGTCGTAGCTGCCAGGCAGGAAGTTGCCCGCTTCTTTGATCACGGTGTTGTTGGAGTGAGCCAGGTCAGCGGAACCTCCGAGGAAGAACGGTACGCTGTTTGCCAGCGCGTTGATTGCGTTTCCAGATGCGACGCGCGTAGCCAGCTTCGCTCCTGCTTCGTACGCTGGCAGGTTTGCGTCCCAACCGCTTGGCAGATTTCCTTCTGCTGCTGTCTGGAACTGCTGTGCCAGCTCAGGGTATGCCTTCGCATAAGCAGCAAACTGGTCCTTCCACGCTGCTTCCGCTTTGGCTCCCTGGTCAGCCAGACCAGCGAAGAACTCCGTTACTTCTTCTGGAACGTGGAATTCATTTTCATGCGCCCACGCGTAGTTTTGCTTGGTCAGCTTCACTTCCTCTTTGCCCAAAGGAGCGCCGTGAGAAGCACTGGAGCCGCCTTTGTTCGGGCTTCCGTAGCCGATGACCGTTTTGACTTCGATCAAGGTAGGGCGATCCAGATCTTGCTTCGCTTCTGCGATCGCTTGCTCAATCGCTGCCAGATCATTGCCGTCTTCTACACGCAGGTATTGCCAGCCGTACGCTTGGTAGCGCTGAGCAACGTTTTCCGAGAAGGAACGGGACAGCTCGCCATCGAGAGAAATGTCATTTGAATCGTAGAGCACGATCATTTTACCCAGCTTCAGGTGAGCTGCCAGAGAGGAAGCCTCGCTGGATACGCCCTCCATCAAATCCCCGTCACCGCAAATGACATAGGTATAGTGGTTGACAATGTCAAAGCTGTCGCGGTTGTAGACGGCCGCCATATGTTTTTCCGCCATCGCCATACCGACTGCCATCGCGATCCCTTGTCCTAAAGGACCCGTGGTTGCGTCAACACCAGCGGTATGTCCGAATTCCGGATGCCCAGGTGTTTTACTGCCCCATTGACGGAAATTATGTAAGTCTTCCAGAGAAACATCGTATTTCATCAGATGCAACATCGAGTATAATAGCATAGAGCCATGTCCTGCCGAGAGCACGAAACGGTCGCGATCGATCCATTGCGGATTGCTCGGATTTACCTTCATAAAACGGCTCCACAGAACATGTGCCATAGGAGCTGCCCCCATCGGCATTCCTGGGTGGCCAGAGTTGGCCTTTTCGATTGCATCAATTGCCAGTGTGCGGATTGTATTGATCGCTACCTGATCAACAGACGTATGCTGAGTCATCTCGCAAAATCCTCCTTGCTTTTTTGGAAAACGTTTTTGTGAGTACGTGAGAACGGATAAAACATACTGACCAATTATAGCACAAGTTCCTCTCTGCAATCATATTTGCTCTTGAATTTAGGAGGCCCTATTATGTCATCGACTACGTATCTGATTATCGGGATTGTCCTGGCGCTGGCAGGTTTCGGGATGCTGTTTGCCGCGATGGCGAGCTCGCCCATTTTGAAAAAAATCGGATGGAGCGCCGCAAGAAGGCAGCCGAAAATCACCGCCCTGAGGAAGGCTGAGGAAAACGGAGGAAGCGTATGAGCTCAAGATGGTACACCATGCCGGTTGCCGTGCATGTTTTTTTCTTGAAAGGGACAGAAATTTTGCTGCTGCGCAGATACAACACTGGCTATGAAGACGGCAACTACAGCGTACCTGCAGGCCATGTAGAGAGAAATGAGGAAGTGGTGGCTGCAGCCATTCGCGAGTGTCGGGAGGAATGCGGGGTGGAAATCACGCCCGAGAACATGCGCTTAGTAGGCGTTATGCACCGACAATCCAACGAGGATCGCATCGACTTCTACCTGGTGGCAAATCAATGGGAGGGAGAAATCATCAACGCCGAGCCTGACAAATGTGACGAGCTCGCCTGGATGGACATCGATTGCCTCCCTGAAAACGTGATCCCTTACATTCGCCGCGCGATTGCAAACTACCGCAGCGGGCAATGGTTCGATAGCTTCGGCTTTGGAAAATAATAATTGTAGACACACAAAACCCCTTCACTATCGTCCCGGCGTGACGTGAAGGGGTTTTAGCTATACTCTCTTCGGTTCTTTTCTCCTGTCCCTGTGCTTCCCCAGCGGATCATATGCCGTACCAAGGCATACAGGACGACCACAATCAAGAGACCAACCAAGGAAATCTTGCTGTAGCGGTAGATGCCCGCCACGAGCAAATCGATTTTGTCACTCATCCAGTAGCCCGCCAAAAAGTAATGAAGCGTCCATAGAAAGCTGCTCGGCAAAAATACCAGGAGAAAATGGCGCAGACGAAAACGAAACATCCCTGCAAGAAACGGGACCACATGACGAACTACCGGAAAAAAGATGCTAAGGAAGAGAATCCAGTTCATCGCTTGATGCCCTCTTGGAGTGCTGATGCAAGGGGACTGTCTGCGGTGGCGCAGCCATCCAGCAACAGGCGTTCCCAGGATGGCCCCGAGTATGTAGCAAAACGTCAGTACAAAGGCAGCAGCCAGGTAGACGCTGAGAAAAGCTTGACCGACGGATTGCTCGGAATGAGTGACCTGCGCACCTGCTGTTATCACGATGATCTCGTCGGGGATCAGCTTGCTAGCCATTTCTTTTACGACGGATACAAATGACGAAATAAAGCCGCCTGCTACCACATAATCTCCCTCCCTTCGCTTCCTCTGTTCATCCTACAGGGGAAACCTTTCAAAAAGGGAGAGAAACGTTTAAGAATTTCTAAAGGATTTCTGAAGAATTTCTTTCAAAAAAAAACGTGCTCGTTCGTGAGCACGCTTTTTCAACGATCTTCCATTGACTTGAGCTTGCTGCGTACCGCAGACATCGCTTCAAAAAACTCTTCCTTGTCGATCAGATTCATTTCATACAGCTCGCGGATCTCGTCTTCAATGAGGAGCAGGTCTCCTTGGGGATCACCTGTATAAATAAACAGACCGAAGCGGTGCAGAAACGCTTTTAAGTCGAAATCACTCGGGCGAGAATTCAATGGGCTCCCTCCAGATCGATTTCCATCCTCGCGAGGACGGCATCGTAGTCAAACTCGACAGCAAAGCCGGTAATAACGATGATCTTCGCGTTCGGATACGCTTCTTGCCACGCCTCCTCTTCTTCCGGTTTCAGTCCGACAATGTACAAAGGATCGCGAGACATCTGAGCATGTGTCTTGCAGAGCTGCAAAAATTCGCGGCAACGCTCCTGTTCCTGCGCTGCATTCAGCACGAGTACAGCGTGCTTGACTTCGCCTGACTCCCTTTGTTCAGCCAGCATTTCAAACGTCTTTACAGTCGGCACCAGCGCGTTCACCTCAGGAAAACGGTCGAGAACCTCATCCAGCCAATCGTCTTCTTGCCAGGCCAGGTAGTACAGCATTGCAGTAGACATGTAGATTAACACCTCATGGATATATACTTGACAACTTTCTGAACGATTCTTCTTTCTTTTCTATTATAGCATGGATGTGGCGAGCATGCCCATGCCGCTCGCTTGACTTCGCGTGACCCTTCACGTAAGGTGGAAAAAGTAAGCAGATTTTCATGTAAACTGATTTCGTGTGAAAAGAGGTATTTTCCGTGAATAAGAAGCACCTTGCCCTCTTGTTCTTGATTGCTTTTCTCACCATGCTGGGCTTTGGTATCATCATCCCGATCTTGCCGTACTTTGCGGAAAAGCTGGGCGCGACATCCTTTCAAATCGGCGTTCTGTTCGCCAGCTACAACATCATGCAGTTGATATTTGCTCCTATCTGGGGAGCTCTCTCGGATCGCATCGGTCGAAAGCCGTTGGTTGCATTTGGCCTGCTGGGCTTTTCCATCACCTTTATCCTGTTTGGTTTAGCCGAGAGTTATTCCGCCATGCTGTTCTACCGAATACTCGGAGGCATCGTGTCAGCTGCCGCCATGCCGACAGTTACAGCTATGGTCGCTGACCTGTTTCCACCGCAAGAGCGTGCCAAAGGTATGGGCATCATCGGCGCAGGTATCGGGCTCAGCTTTGTGTTTGGTCCCGTCATCGGCGGGCTTTTGAGCGGATATGGCTTTGCGGTACCGTTCTTCGCTTCCGGGCTCGTCGCACTGCTCACATTCTTTGTGATCCTGTTCGCGCTGCCGGAAAGCTTGCCAAAGGAAAAACGCACGGGACAAGCCACCAGGCCTGCCGGCAACCCGATGGTTTCTCTATTTGGGTCCCTTTCCTTGCTTTACGCGATTCTGTTCATCGTATCCTTCGCTTTTTCGGGCCTGGAAACTACTTTTGCCCTGTATATCAACGACCTTTACGGCTTTACTTCCAAAGATCTGGGCTACATGTTCCTCGTGATGGGGATTATCGCCGCCTTTGTACAAGGTGGTCTGATCGGCAAATTGGTGAAGAAGCTGGGCGAACCCGCTGTTCTGACACTGGGGATGCTCCTGTACGGAATCGGCTTTTTTGCGATACCACTCTCCGGCAACTTCTGGGTGCTGGCACTCATCCTCTCCCTGTTCGGAGCCGGACAAGGGATGATCCGTGCCACTGCCACCGCGATGATTACGCATCGCACGACACAAGGACAAGGCGTCACCACAGGGGCAATCAGCTCCATGGACAGCCTGGGCCGCATCCTCGGACCTTTGGCAGGAGGCGCCGTTTATCAGTTCACCAGCAGCGGTCCGTTCCTCTTGGGCGGTGTGCTGATGGTATTGATTCTGCTGTGGTTCCGCACCAGCTACAAGCGTTTGCCTGAGCCGAGTGCCCAGGCGTAAAAAAAAGAGAACAAAAAGGATAGGAAGATCAGTCATGGCACTGATTCTCCTATCCTTTTTCATTTCCCCACACGCCCCAATTGCTTGCCGCTCATTCCGATCAGACATCAGCGCCTCGACATCATACTTTACCGCCTTATCCTGCAATCGGCGCCAGGACAACCAAAATAATCGAGCAAATCATAAGGCCAACGGTGAGGTTCCTTGGGAGCTTCTGTCTACTCTTTCCTTTGTACCAGCCGGAAAACTGCCACTTGTTTCGGTACAAGACGAAAAGCCACAAGTAAACGGCGATCCCGAGAAGCCAGCCGTTGACAGAATCAAAACCGAGTGCGGCGTATAGCTGGTGCAGCAAGGCAGCCATTCCCGCCCCCATCAGCATCAGCAGCAGCACAATTCGCAATAGCTCTAGCAAAACTCCCACAACTCGCTCTCCCTTCTCTCTATCTCATCGTGACAAATACAGGCCGCCCTCCACCTCGACAGCCTATGTCTTTCCTTTTCTTTCGAATTACTCCTGCAAAGCAAGCCATGCCTGAAAATGTTCGTCGATTTGCGCCTGCAGCTGCTCGCTTTGCGTTTGCCATTCGAGCAGCTGCTGGTAGTTTTCTTCGCCCTCCGAAAGACGTGCCAGCACTTCATCCCGCTCCCTTTCCAGCTTTGCTATTTTTTGCTCCAGCTCTGACAGTTTGTAAGGGTTCTGGCGTTTCGGCGCAACAGGAGGAGGCTCCTCTGTTTTTGGCTTTGTAGCAGCTACCGTTTCGACAGCAGCTCTTTTTTCTTTGACACTCTGCCGCTGCCGGCGTTTTTCCCGCGCCTCTTCATACGTCCCTACATCATGGACGAGCTGTCTGTCCTCGACCCAGAACACGCCGTCAGCCATCTTCTGCAAAAAGTAGCGGTCATGGGAGACGATGAACAACGAGCCTTTGAAATCAGCCAGCGCCTCCTCCAACGTCTCCCGCGCTTCGATGTCCAAATGGTTCGTCGGTTCATCCAGTACGAGCAGATTGATTTCCTGATGCATCATCTGCGCCAGCCGCAGACGCATGCGTTCTCCCCCGCTCAGCTGACCGACCCGTTTGAATACATGCTCGCCGTAGAAGAGGAAGCGAGCCAGCAAATGACGCGCTTCCGGCTCGGTGACCAAAGCGACCTGCCGGAACATATCGATGACCCGCAGATTTTGGTCGCCTTCCCATGCCTGCTGGGACAGATAGCCGACTTTTACGTTGCTGCCCACTTTGAGCATCCCGGCATCGGGCTCCATTTCACCAAGCAGCATTCGGATAAGCGTCGATTTTCCGCAGCCGTTTGGTCCAAGCAAGGCTTTTCGCTCTCCGTAACGCAGCAGGAATCCCGCGTCCGCAAACAGCTCTTTGCCCACAAATGCTTTGTAGACGCCAGATGCCACCAGCACATCCTGCCCGCTGCGCTCCGTCTTTTGAAAGGCGAGCCCCATCCGGTCTGCTTCCATTTTCGGTCTGTCGATTCGCTCGATCCGTGCCAATGCCTTTTCCATGCTTTTCGCGCGGCGGTGGAAGGCTTCGTTCGGTGGATTGGAGCGATTGCCCCACTCCTTGAGGCGCTTGATCGTCTCTTTCATCTTTTTGATTTGCTTTTGCTGCTCCTGATAGGCCGCAAACTGCCGCAGCAGCCGCTCTTCTCGCTCTTTGACAAAGGCACTGTAATTGCCAATGTAATACTCTGCTTCTCCCCCGTCGACATGGTAGACAGAGGTCACGACAGCATCGAGAAAGTAGCGATCGTGGGAGATGATCAAGACAGTCCCTTGATAGTCCTTCAAGAAATCTTCGAGCCATTCCATCGATTCTACGTCCAGATGATTCGTCGGCTCATCGAGCAGGAGCACGTCACTTCGCTGGCAAAGAAGCTTGGCAAGCCCCGCTTTTGTTTTTTCCCCGCCACTGAGCAGCTGAAAGGGCGTCGCCAAATGCTCAGGAGTAATGCGCAGCCCTTCTATGACTTGTGCCATCGTCGTCTCGTACTCATAGCCGCCCAATTGTTCAAAAGCCTCCTGCAGCTTCTGATAGCGCTGCATCAGCTTCTCCAGCTCCGCAGCGGATTCATAGACCTCGCTCATCTGCTGCTCGAGACTCCGCAATTCCTCCTGCAGCCTGATCACTTCCTCAAATGCGCTGGCAATTACGTCCTGTGTCCGCCACTGGTCCGGGTACTTCGGCGTCTGAGGCAAGTACGCCCATACCGTTCCCTTCGCACGATAAAGCTCTCCCGAATCAGGCGACTCGATTCCTGCCAAGAGCTTGAACAGCGTCGTTTTCCCAGCTCCATTCGGTCCGACGATTCCGACTCGTTCCCCGGCTTTGATTTCAAGTGTAATGTCTTGCAAAACGGGATCTGCCCCGTATGATTTTTGAATATGCTGTGTGGCAACTACGATCATGATAGAATTCCTCCTAGGGTTGGTGGTAACGGTGAAAACGCAAAAAGCCGCAGGCCTACGCCCGCGGCATCGATAGAGGAAGCATGTGGCAACAGCTTTGCTGCCTCACCCAAATCCTCGTTTCTCTCGAACAAAACAACCGTTCCTTATCGATGCATGGTACGCCTATGGTATTCCCGTTCAGTTGTATGGTGAAAAATGGGCAGACTGATCCCGTTGTATGCTACATCATGTGTCATACTGGTAATCTCTACCACAAACCATGCGTGAACGGTTCCAAACACGTACCTACACCTCCCATTCCAAGGAAAAATTTTACCTAACCACCACTATACTACAGACTGCCGCAATTCACAACGGGTCTTGCACAGGAACAGACGGTCTCCTACTCTGCCGCCTCGGAAGCAAACAGTGGCTTTTTCGTGTCGGCATCCAGAAAGACTACTGTCGAGTACGGAGGGAGATCCGCTTTTACCACCAGGTACGGATACGAAATGACTTGCGGGTACATCATACCGGGCTCTGGCTTGGTCAGCTTTACGAAAACCCGCAGCTGTTCCCAGCTCCATTCGGTACCCGTCACCTTGAGGCTATAGCCGGGATTCGGCGACTCTCCTCTGGCGATGACGTAGAGATTGCCTTGCTGGTGAATTCCTTGCGTCTTGTGGACTTTCTCGATATACGCTTTCTCGTCTGACGTCAGTTGATCCTCTTTCGGGAAAACCAGATCTTCGTCATGGGTGGAAGACACGATCTCTACCGCCTTTTTCTCGGGATTCCAGACGACCGAGCCACCTGCTTGCTCCACGATCCAGCGCAGTGGCAGGTACACCTGATTATTGCGCACGAGCGCTCCTTGGCCGTTCTCGATCCATTTTCCATTGACGGCTACCTTGCCAGCGTTTACATCAAACGTAAACGAGAGCTTCTCCGATCGCTTCAGCACACCCGTACCTGCAGATAGCTTCCAATCCGCCTGCACGATCCGCGCCGCATCCGCTGCCGTAATATACGTGCGCTGATCTACGAGAAGAGGCTCCTTCTGCAAAGGGATCTGCGCTTTGTTTACGTAGATGCTCGGAGCTGCTGGTGCCTCTGCGGCAGTAGCCGTTCCCAAAGGCTGTGAAACGAGCAATTGTATCCCTAATACAGCCGCGATCCACACTTTTCCTTTCATTGACTGCTCCTTTCTTCGCCTGCGCATTTGTTTTTCTTTTCTTACCCTATTTGACTCGTTTGTACGCTCCTTCGTTTCAGCTTAATGCAAGAACCAGCTGCCCATGAATACTACGGCAGGGATCGTCAACAGAGCGAGAAGCGTCGAGAACACGGTAGTCATCGCTCCCATTTCCTCATCTGCTTTGTAGCGGCCAAAGAGAATCGAGGCCAAGGTCAGTGTCGGCATCGCCACCTGGATCAGCGTCACACTGGAAATGTCCTTATCAATCGCAAAAGCAGACAGCAAAAATGCGGTCAGCAAGGGAAAGACGAAAAGCTTCATCGCAATCGGCATGCTAAGGAGCGGAAAAGAAACCTGCGGCTTGTTCCGCAAAAACATCGGGAGCAGCATGCCAATATACATCATCGCCAAGGGAGAAGCCAGCTTGGACAACGTACCGAACAGCTGCTTGACTGGCTCAGGCGGTGCGAATCCGATCAGGGCCGAGCCGAGACCGAGGATAATGGCGATCATCGGAATGTTGATGATCGTCTTCAGGCCTTTCAGAGAAAATGCTCCTTTTTCCTGCAGCATCATCACGGCGACAGTCCACAGTACTACGTCCACCCCCGCATCAAAGATGGCGGCAAGCAGCGCCCCTTTTGGCCCAAACAAAGCGGCACAAAGCGGCAAACCGATAAATCCAGTGTTCCCCAAAGCGGACAAAATCGCAATCTCCCGTCGTTTTTTGGACGGCAGCGGCAATGTACGCGCTCCCATCCATCCGATCAGGATACCCAAACAGTTCAAGAGAATGGAAATGATGAATATTGAAAAAATTTGCGTCAAAGTATTGCTGTCAATCGGCGTCTGGAAAATCCCGTCCAAAATAATGCAAGGCATCGCCACATTGACGATGATGGTAATGACAAGCTGGCGGGAATCGGCCGTCAGCGGCTGTCGATAACCGATGAGGCTACCGATGCCAATGATGACGGCCATAATCAAAATGGATTGGGTCAACGTCTGAAATTCCATATATCCTCCCGCCTACATCTGGACAGGCAGCCATTGCAGCTGGGCAGGCTCCCCTTTATCACACGTACGCAAAATATCGCCACACAGCGGAACGACTTGCTCCAGCGGTACGCACCACGTCACGGGAAACGTGACTTCACTGCCTTCAATGACGAGAGACGACATCACCCCAGAGGGCTTGTCCGTCACCAGAACATAGTGCTGCTCGGCAGGCTCATGCTCCTTCCATTGAACGAGAACCTTTCCGTTGTTGCCACCCGCGACGACCAGATCGACGTGGTCTCCGTATGCCGCGTGAACCAGTGTGCGAGAGCTGCCATTCAGCTGTGCAATTTCCTTTAATACTTCATGCCAGGCGACATGCTTTTGCTCGATTCCACTCTCATCTGTATAAAGACGCCAGTCGTTCAACATAGGGTTAAGACTCCTTTTCTCATCTGCTCATCCTTGCAATTCGTACCTAATTGTAACGCTTCTTGCCAGGGAAGCTCAACCACAAAACATCCTGACATAACCTTCCTTCGAGTGGTACATCCTAGATAAGGAAAGAGCAGGCCGCGCCAAAAACCCGAATAACAAAGTCGGATTTAACACTTTCTCAATTGACAAAGATTATTTACGACATTACTATGAATCAGTAAAATCCAAATAATCAAAGGGGATCATCATCATGAAAAAGCTCATTTTCTCTGCCTTAATATCTACTGTTCTACTTGGAATTGTAGGATGTGGTACGTCCGGATCTCAGCCAAACAATACGACTCCTCCGGCAGATCAAGCCGCTGCGCAGAGCCTGCTGGAAAAAGTCAAAGCAGATAAAAAGCTTGTCATCGGTACAGAGGGTACGTACTCTCCCTTCACCTTCCACGATCAATCGGGAGCTTTGACAGGCTATGATGTAGATGTCGCCTCCGAGGTAGCGAAGCGCCTGGGCGTAGAGCCTGTTTTCCAGGAAACGCAATGGGATGCCATGTTTGCGGGTCTGGATTCCAAACGCTTCGATGTAGTCGCCAATCAGGTAGGGGTTCGTCCTGATCGTCAGGAAAAATACGATTTCTCCAAGCCGTATTCATTTTCGTACTCCGTGCTGGTCACCAATAAGAGCAACACCACTGTAAAAGATTTTAAAGATATCAAAGGACTGAAGGCTGGCCAATCCATGACCAGCAACTACGCAGACATCGCGCGTTCCAATGGTGCCGAAATCGTTGCCGTAGAAGGCTTCAACCAAGCGATTGATCTGATTGCCTCCAACCGCGTGGACGTTTCCCTCAACGATAACCTGACCGTGCTCGATTATTTGAAACAAAAACCGGATGCTCCGATTAAAATTGTCGCGAAAAGTGAAGAGGGTCAGCCAACTGCTTTCATGTTCCGCAAAGGCAGCAGCGATCTGGCAGATGCGATGAGCAAAGCACTGGATGAGATGCAGCAGGACGGCACGCTGAAAAAGATCTCTGAGAAGTGGTTTGGCCAGGACATTTCCAAATAAACATTTCATTGACAAAACCACCCAATCCTTATAGTATTTTCTTTATTTAATTCACATCGGTTTAGTGGGGGTTATGTTATGAAAAAAAGTTTATTCACTGCCATCGTCTCGACCCTGGTGTTCGCCTTGGCGGGTTGCGGGTCAGCAACAACGAGTCAAACGCATCAAAATCATGAAGCTTCGAGCTCTGCTCCTGCCGAAGCACCTAAGGAGCAAAGCTTGTTGGATAAAGTAAAAGCTGACGGCAAACTCCTGATCGGAACGGAAGGCACCTACGCACCATTTACGTTCCACGATACGTCCGGAAAGCTGACTGGCTATGACGTAGAAGTCGTAACCGAGGTTGCCAAGCGCATGGGCGTGGAGCCCGTTTTCCAAGAAACACAATGGGATGCGATGTTCGCCGGTCTCGATTCCAAGCGCTTTGATGTGATCGCCAACCAGGTAGGCATCCGTCCGGACCGTCAGGAAAAATACGATTTCTCCAAGGCCTATACAGTTTCTACAGCAGTGCTTGTGACACATAAAGACAACACGACCGTAAAAGGCTTCGAAGACATCAAGGGCTTGAAGGCAGCACAAACGCTCACCAGTAACCTGACCGATATCGCGAAGAAAAACGGTGCAGAGATCGTTGGAGTGGAAGGCTTTAACCAAGCGATCGACCTGCTCGTCTCTAAACGTGTGGATATTACAATCAACGATGGTTTGTCCCTTTTGGACTTCCTGAAGCAGAAGCCAGATACGCCGATCAAAATCATCGCCAAAGATCCGAATGTCGCGGAAAACGGATTTATGTTCCGCAAAGGCAGCACGGAGCTGGTGGATGCATTCAACAGCGCGCTTGAAGAAATGAGAAAAGACGGCACGCTGAAAAAAATCTCCGAGAAATGGTTTGGTGCAGATGTCTCTCAGTAACTTTTTTGACAATCCAGAACGTCTGGACCGTTGGATCACAATCGCGCAAAGCTCCTTTCTCCCTTTGGTGAAAGGAGCCTTGCTCTATTCTTTGACCCTTGCGATTGTGGCGTTTTTCTTCGGTCTCATCCTTGCGATCTTGACGGCGCTAGCACGTATCTCCGGCATCAAGCCGCTGGTTGCCATCGCGCGAGTCTACGTCTCGATCATCCGTGGAACGCCTTTGCTTGTTCAGTTGTTTATCATCTTTTTCGGTTTGCCCAGTATTGGCATCATGATCGATCCGATACCCTCCGCCATCATCGGCTTCTCGCTCAGTGTAGGTGCCTATTCTTCGGAGGTGGTGCGTGCTGCGATCCTGTCGATCCCCAAAGGTCAATGGGAAGCTGCGTATTCGATCGGAATGACCTACTGGCAAGCCCTGCAAAGAGTAATCCTGCCGCAGGCTGCTCGGGTCTCGGTCCCGCCGTTGTCCAACTCGTTTATCAGCTTGGTCAAGGACACCTCGCTCGCGGCAGCGATCCTCGTGCCGGAAATGTTCCGAAAAGCACAGGAGATCGTCGCCTCTACCTATGAGCCGCTCCTCCTATACTCGGAGGCCGCTCTCATTTACTGGATCATCTGCTTCATCCTGTCGATCATCCAGGACCGACTCGAAAACAAGCTGGACCGTTACGTATAAGCAGCCCGATATAAAGTAGGTGAATTCAAATGATTTCTATTACGGATTTGCACAAGCAGTTCGCTCAATTGAAGGTGTTGCGAGGCATCTCCCTGGACGTAGCCAAAGGCAAGGTAGTCGTTATCATCGGACCATCCGGATCTGGAAAAACCACGCTGCTGCGCTGCCTGAATGCCTTGGAGGTCCCGACGAGCGGCAGTGTTCAAATCGGTGACGTCCGTCTGGATTTCTCGAAAAAAGTAGAGCGCTCTTCTCTTCCAAGCCTGCGCAAGCAAACCGGTATGGTCTTTCAAAGCTACAATCTGTTCCCCCACATGACCGCCTTGGAAAATGTCATGGAGGGACCTGTTACGGTGAAAAAGATAAGTAAGGAAAAAGCGAAGGAGAAGGCTTCTTCCCTTCTCGTGAAAGTAGGTCTTGGCGACAAGCTCGACCACTATCCAGCCCAGCTATCCGGCGGGCAGCAGCAACGGGTGGGAATCGCCCGCGCTCTTGCTATGGATCCGCAGGTCATGCTGTTCGACGAACCGACATCCGCACTCGACCCTGAGCTAGTAGGCGAAGTTCTGAAAGTCATGAAAGAGCTAGCACAGGAAGGAATGACGATGGTCGTCGTCACCCATGAGATGGGATTCGCACGAGAGGTTGCCGATGAGGTTATCTTCATGGACCAAGGCGTCATCGTGGAGCATGGCACTCCTCAGCAGCTATTTACCCAGCCTCGTGAAGAGAGAACCCGTCAATTCCTACAACATTTAAAGTAAGGCTCGTAC
Source organism: Brevibacillus centrosporus (assembly GCF_046622605.1). Lineage (NCBI taxonomy): Bacteria > Bacillati > Bacillota > Bacilli > Caryophanales > Paenibacillaceae > Brevibacillus > Brevibacillus centrosporus. The sequence continues at coordinate 4,348,525 of NZ_CP176856.1, forward strand.
CACTTTACATCAAAAAACTCTGCGCCTAAATGGAAGGCACAGAGTTTTTTTACTAGACCTAATTAGTCATCACAGAAACACGCAATCAGAAGAATAATGAGAATGATCCACAGAAAACCGCCGTTGCCAAAGCCAAAACCGAATCCCATCGTCTCTCTCCCCTCTCCTGACAAGGTAAAGTCACTGTGTTTTGCGCATGCACAGTGAACTTACTTCCACGATATGACAAACCTCTCACGTCCGTATGGATGCCTGTCTAGCCAAAAACCCCATTTGAAAGAAAACGGGTGCTTGCCTGCTTAAAAATTAACAAACGCTTTATGTTGTCTCTACGGTTCCTTAACATCCGTCCGCTATCATAGAGGTTGTCAGACCCTACGATGGACATATCGTCCTCCATTTGCCGCCCGAATAGCCCCCTTCTAGCTCGGGCGGGCTTTTTTCATGCCCAAAAAGAAAGCGAGCCCTCCTCAAAGGAAGCTCGCTTGATTTCTTTTCTATTAGGCAAATCTCGTAAACTTGTTCTCGGCTGGCGTACGTGGTCCTGCCTTTGGTGTAGATTCTGGCTCGAAAAACCCGAGGTGCAGGAAGCCGACGATTTTCTCCCCCGGCTGAACCCCCATCACTTGATGTGCTTTTGGATCCCAGTTATGCGGATTGGTCTTCCATACGACTCCGAGGCCACGCTCCCAAGCCAGCAGCTGAAAATTTTGGATCATGGCACAAGTCGCGCTGAAATCTTCTTCCCACTGCTTTTGACGCGGATCCTCTTTCATAATCACGATCAAAAATGCAGCAGGCTCACTGAACAGCTGACGGCGCGTCTCTCTTTGCTCTGGAGCGTATACCGGGAGCATCCGCTCGATAAAGGTCTCTTTGCTTTCCGTCGAGATGAACAAAAAGCGCCAAGGCTCACGAAGGCCATGGTTCGGTGCGTAAACAGCGTCATTGAGCAGCTCGATAACGAGCTCTTCGGGAACGGCATCGGGCTTATAGTCTTTTTTTATCGAGCGACGCTCGCGAATCACTTTGGAGATGGACATGGTATCGTATCACCCTTTAAAAAGAATGTTATTCTTTTGATAATGGTTCTCATTACCATATGTTAACGTTCCCTCTTCGTAAAATCAAGTAGCACTTCGTAGGAATCACCTGCAGGGACAGAAAAAAGAAAGCCCGAGCGTCATCTGCTCAGGCTGGCCACGATTTCACTCAGCTTGCGTACCCCTTGCTCCAGCTGTGGCAGCGCAGCATATGCGTAGGATAGCCGCAAGTACCCATCCGTTTCCTGGGCGTAAATGTTCCCCGGATTCAGGAGCACGCCTTGACGGGATGCTTTGCTGAACAGCTCCAGCATGGATACCTTCGCTCTGATTTTTAGCCAGATAAAAAATCCTCCCTCTGGAGTATGCCAGTCGGCTAACTCTTTCATGTGCAGCTCCAAAGCCCCTAGCATCGCTGCCCTGCGTATTTTCAGCTCCTCTCTCACCATTTGCGTATGCTGGCTGTACAGACCGCTTGACAGCCATTCTGCTGCTACTCTTTGCGACAGCGAGCTGGCCCCGTAATCCGTTTGCATTTTGATATCCGCCAAGCGCTCGATGACAGGCTCCGGGCCAATGATCCAGCCGATGCGCAGGCCCGGTGTCAGCGACTTTGAAAGACTCCCCAAATACAGGACATGTCCATGCTTGTCCATTGCTTTAAGCGGAGGTGGTGCCGGTTCATCCAGCCACAGCTCGCGGTAGATGTCGTCCTCCATGACAGGCAAGCGCACTTCTTCACAGACTTCGAGAAGCTCCTGGCGTCTTTTTTCTGACATGAGCACACCGGTCGGATTGTGATAACAGGGGATGGTATAGAGAATATCACCACTCCTCAGTTTCTTTTGCTCTGAAATGGCCCCGGGAATCAGCCCATGCTGATCCATCGGCAGTCCAGACAGCTTCATCCCCGCTGACTGAAAGACGTGCAAGGAATACACATAGGAAGGCCGCTCCAAAAAAACGGTCGAGCCCCGATGCAGCAGCCCGACCGCAATGAGCTGGAGAGCCTGCAAGCCTCCCGACACGATCAGGATCGAGGAAGGAGATGCATCGATACCAAGCCCTTTGACATAGTCGCTCAGAGCCTGACGCAACGGCAAATATCCCCGCGGTTCCTCGTAGCCAAATGTTTCCAGACGATCTGTCACGCGCTGCATGACGGCTTTCATCGTCGCTAACGGGAAGATGTCGGGTGCCAACTCCCCTTTGCTGAGCTGAATCAAGCTCTTGTTGGACTCATCCCGATTGATCTCCTGCACCGCAGCCTGACTCGGCTTGTGCAGCCCGGATTGTACATACTCGTTCCAATCAGGCGGTGGATTGGTCGCCAGCAGGGTCCATGTGTTGTTGATGACGACTGTTCCCATCCCGATTTTCCCTTCCAGCAATCCATCCGCCATCAGCTCTTCCAGTGCGGTAATAACGGTGCTGCGGTTTACCCCAAAGTGCACTGCCAATTCGCGCTGGCTGGGGATGACACTGCCAATCGGCCATTCCCCTGTGGAAATCTTCTCTTTTATGTGGTTGATAATTTGTTTGTATTTGGGTTGTTTTTTGCTTGTGCCCACTGCTGTTTTGCTCACGATCATCCGCCCTCTCGTTTACCTTTCACGGGCAAAGTGGTTGGGTTTTGTTTGACGCAACTGGTTGAAGCTATTTTATCAATTCGAATTTAAGATGAAAACAGCTGCTCACTTCCGTTTCTTTCTTTTTGATTGATTTTTCTTGCAGAGAGGACCAGTCGATCCCATGAAACAATCTCAGCTCGGCCTAGTTCTGGCGCAGTGTTTTAGCATCCTGATATGGGCCTCTGCCTTTCCCGGAATTCGCATGGGTCTAGTCGCTTACTCACCTGATCAGCTATCGCTGTTGCGCTTTCTCATCGGGTCTGCCCTATTGCTGCTGTTAGCCCTTCTCTTTCGGATTCCCCTGCCTGATCGCAGGGACATTCCCGCCTTGCTGCTGTTTGGCGGACTGGGCTTTACCGTCTACCATGTTGCGCTGAATTACGGAGAACAGACCATCAGCGCCGGGGTAGCCAGCCTTTTCGTTTCTACGACGCCCCTGTTTGCTTCGATGCTCGCCCTGCTGTTTTATCGCGAGCGATTCGGATGGAGGGGCTGGGTAGGCTCTTTCCTAGGGTTTCTCGGTGTCATGATCAGCTCGATCGGTACGGGAGAGCCGTTTCAGTTGAACAGCGGGATCTTCCTCATTTTGCTGGCTTCCTTTTCGGAGAGCATCTACTTTACTTTCCAGAAGGCCTATATCGAGAAATACGGCTTCCTCGCTTTTACCGCCTACACCATCTGGGGTGGCACATTTTTCATGCTCTATGCCTTGCCAGGATTGGGTACAGCGATTGCCCAAGCGCCTGCCGAAGTGACACTCAGTGTCCTGTACCTGGGCATCTTCCCGACTGTACTGGCTTATCTCGCTCTCGCCTACGTCATTTCGAGGATCGGCACCTCCGAGGCGACGAGCTCTCTCTACTTGACGCCTGCTCTCGCTTTTGCCATCGCGTGGGTCTGGCTTGGCGAAGTCCCGACCTGGCTGTCGCTCGCAGGGGGGATCGTTACCTTGGGCGGGGTATTATTCGCGACACTAAGGCCGGAGCATACACCCGCTCTCACAGAAAAAGGAAGGAAGCTCGGCACGTAGCAGCCTGGCTTCCTTCCTTTTAAGCTTAGACCTTTTGATGGAGGCTTTCCACATCAACGCCCAGATGCTCCCGCAGTGTGCGGCCCTCGTACTCGGTGCGATAAATGCCCCGGTTTTGCAATTCGGGTATGACTTTCGCAACGAAATCATCCAAACCGACAGGCAGCAAAGGCGGCATCAGATTGAAGCCATCTGCGGCCCCGCTGCGGAACCATTTTTCCAGCACGTCTGCTATTTGTACAGGGGTGCCCGCAAAGGTAAAATGCCCCCTGCCTCCTGCTGTACGGATAATGAGCTCGCGGATCGTCAGGTTCTCTCGCCGCGCCAAATCTACGTACAGCTGAAAGCGCGCCTGCTGTCCCTTGATTTCATGAACGGATGGCAGTTCGTCCAAAGGAACAGGTCCATCCAGCGGGTATTTGGACATATCCTTTTGCAGCGTGTCGGACAGGCATTGGATTCCATAAGCCGATACGCTCAGCTCGTTCAGCTCCCGTTCCTTGTCCCTCGCCTCTGCCTCCGTATCACCGACATACGGAATAAAGCCTGGCAAAATCTTTATTTGCTCTGCGCTGCGACCGTATTTTCTCGCCCGATTCTTCACATCCGCGTAAAAGGCAATCGCGTCCTCCAGTGTGTGCTGCACGGTGAACACGACTTCTGCCAGCTCTGCCGCAAATTCCTTCCCGTCATCGGAGGAGCCAGCCTGCACCAATACCGGGTACGTTTGCGGCGAGCGAGGAATATTGAGCGCGCCGCGAACGGAAAAATGCTCCCCCTTAAAATCCGCCGCTTGAATTTTTCCGAGGTCTGCGTAAATTCCCGACTCTTTATCAATCACGAGTGAATCCTCTTGCCAGCTGTCCCACAGACGTTTGACCACTTCCACAAATTCTCTGCCTCTGTCATAGCGTGCTTGATGATCCATATGCTCCTCGCGACTGAAGTTTCTCGCCGTTGTATCCCCGGTGGAAGTGACAATGTTCCAGCCTGCCCGTCCCCCGCTGATGTGGTCCAAGGACGCAAACTTTCTCGCGATATGGTATGGCTCATTGTAGGTCGTCGATGCAGTAGCTGTTAGTCCGATCCGCTTGGTTACCGCTGCAATCGCGGACAACAGCGTAAAAGCTTCCATCTGCGGGATCACGCGATGCTGGATCGATTTCGGCAATCGGTATTTTTCGGCGAGGAAGATCGAATCCATTTTTCCTCGCTCCGCTGTTTGTGCGAGCTTTTGATAATACTCAATGCTGGTCGCCATATGCGGAGAGGCATCCGGATGACGCCAGGATGCTTCATGATGCCCGGTACTCATGATAAACAAGTTGAGATGAAGCTGTCGTTTTGTTTGGATCATGGAAATCACCTCGCTCTTTTCTTCACGATCTATACGCTCTTCCCTTTGAGAGCCCCCTCGAGAAGTTGATCGTAGCCGTACTCTTGCCGTTTCTTTGCCTCCCTGCGCTGCTTTTCCAATGCGCGAAGTCCGATCTCTGTCGCATGCTTCGGGCTAATCACGAAAACGCCGTCGTCATCGCCCACGATCAGATCGCCAGGCAGGACGCTAACACCGCAAACACTGATAGGCGTATTGACTTCTCCCTCCAGCTGCAGCGACCGGGTATTGAGCGCACTGATGCCTTTGGAGTATACGGGAAACCCGAGACTCGTGATTACTCGCACATCGGCCACGCAGCCTGCGACAATGACACCCGCCAGCTTTTTGGCCATGGCTGCATAGGTGCGAAATTCCCCCCAGCACGCACGTTGGTCATCGCCTGACATATCAATCACCAAAACGTCTCCGGGCTCTGCCAGATCGAGTGCATGACGAATCGCCGTAGCGTCCATATGAGGGATTCGAACGGTCACTGCGTTTCCTAAGAGGGAAATCGGGCGAAACTGCGGCCTGAGGCCATTCAGGAAACCGAAATCCGTCATATGACCAATCGTCGAAGGACTGATTTCGCGATATAGCTCCAAAAGCTCTGGTGTTACCCCTTGCACTCTCGGCTCGATGCGAAACATACGGTTCCTCCCTTCTATCCAGACTTATTTAGGAATTCAAGACGCGAGACATGGCATGAAACGGATTCTGCGCTTCTCCTTTTGAATAGGGCATGCTGCTAGGTACCTTGGCATGCTGCTTGACCAATGGGCGTATGACTTCTTTCCAGGGCCACTCCGCCTTTTCCAGCAGGCACGCGCGCAGGACCACTGTCACTTCATCCGGCAGATCCGCTCGCTTCATCGCCTGCTCGATGCTCTCCAGCAGTACCCTCCACAGCTTTTCTTCTTCCACGCCGTAATACTTGGATACAGCATCGATCATGCCGTAGCTGTTCACGTGAATCCCGAGCATTTGGAAAAAGGACAGCAGGTTTTCCTGTGTTTGATGGTAGAGAGACTCCGGTACGCCGGGGCGCAAGGTATACCTTGGATCCTCCAGGCCGTTCGCGCAAAGCCAAGGCACATGGACCCGCAGCGAGTCATGATCGCGAAGCAAAAGCCCCGTGATTTTACCCTTTCTCCAGACGAGGACAACGTTTTGCCCATGGATTTCAGGCATCATCCCGAGCTGGAACAGCCGGAAGCTAATCTCCAAAAACGGCAGGAAGACCTCTTTGCATAGCTGAAGAATCGCTGCCTCGCTTTGCTCTTGGCCGAGGATGGACAACCACTCGTCGAATAGATGACCCGCTCCGCCACGCTCAAAGACAGCCAGAACAGACATGGGAACAAGACGAACCTCTTCATCCGCAAGCAAGTCAGCCGGGTATTTTCTGACCATGGCAGACAAATGCCGCGGGTAGTCGGCAAACAAGTCACGGCTTTCTGGCAAATAGGCCCACCACTGTGTTTCATCGCACAAGAACAGGCGATTCCTCAATTCCGTGTCTCGTTCTACAGCCTGCCGGAGCAGCCTCTCTGCGCACTGGCCGTTCATCAGCTTGACTGCTGAAAGGTAGCGGAGTCCCCCAAGAGAACGAATGCCAATGGGCAGCTTCACGTGATGGGTTCCTTTACCGACCGGAAGTAAAGAACGAACAGATGAGGTAGCTGAATAGGTGCCAACTTGAGACTGTAAGGGCACGCATATCCCTTGCGCAAGCTCCACATGCAGCAGATTCGGCAAGATTTCCGCCATCTGCCAGGGATGGACGGGTATCGGCACATATTCGTCTGTGGACAGTCCACGCTCGCTCATTTCCGTCTCGAGCAGATGACGCTCCTCGTCAGAGAGCAATCCCGTCATGGGCGATGGACCGTTCGGCTGACCCGATACCAAGCGCTCACGCTTTACCGCCATCCAGTTCAGCTGGATTGCCTGACCATGCTCAATCGTATAGCGGCGGCACTCTTCACTGCCCCATCCCAGCTTTGCTTTGGAAACTGGATGAAAGGGACGATCCCGAAAAGCCGCCTTTCTCTCTGCTTCCAGGAATGCTGCCTTTGCGGGAAGAGCCAGCACCTTTTTTGGCTGTGCGTTTTCCAGCGCCCAGGATGTTTGCAGCAATGTTTCGCCTAGCATCCGCTTAAATTGCTCGGCACTATCGGGATGGATCGTGATGGGATCATGGGCGTACAGATTTTGCAGATGCCGCATGAGCTCCACTGGCCCCAGCTTTGTCACAGTTACCTGGTCTTCGGTCTGTCGGGCTTCATACATGCCAGCAGATGCTAGAAAGCGATAGGATTGAACGATGGCAGGCTGCACAGGAAAGACGACCGTACCTCCCTGCTCCGAACCCAAGCTCCAGCGGTAAACATGCACTTGCTCGTGAGCAAAATCGAATTGGCTATGTATCGCCTGCATTACGGAATCGCTTCGAACGATCGCTTCCCATTCGACTCGGGATAAAAGCTCGACATTGTGGTGTTCTTCGAAGAAACGTTCCGCGAGCAGTGCATTGACCAAATCCTCCATGACGAGTTGTTCTACCTCATACCCTACCTCTTTCATCCTCATGCTTCGCCTCCTCGCAGGGATCGATAATAATAGAGAGGATTCGGCACTGGCTTTGGTTCGACTTCCGTGTCTTTCCACATGCGGCGTCGCGCCAGCTGTTCAATCAGAATGGTTGGGGAGAACAAATCGTACCATTTGAAATTTTGCTGATGCTCTGGATAGTCTTCTTGGTAGGAGTAGATAACCTCGGCTACCATTCCCCAAAACTTCTGTTCCGAAAGTGCGTAATGCTCGTGCAAAAAGATACCCAGCTCGCTTAGGCACACAAAGAAAAAGGCACTGTGCAAAAAGTCTTTCACGGCAGCCAAATCGTCCGTTTGCATGTACGAATGACGGTTGAGAGCGCGATGGTGAGCTGGCTCCCGGTTTAGGTCCGGGCATAGATCTGGCCTGGGCAAATGCGCTTTGGAGAAACGCACCCCGTCGTGAAAATCTTTCAGAGCCACTCGAGACGGCCACCCGTTTTTATGGATCAACACGATATTTTGGGCGTGGGATTCCAAGGCCAGTCCGTGTGCATACAGCATATGAATCAGAGGCGTGACGGTCACATCAAGAAGCTGACGTGTCCAGGCTTCCAGGCCATATTGGCGCACCCATTTGTCAATCACAGGCTTTTCTTGGTAGATGAGACTCAGCGCGTGAAAGGGAAACGCTTGCTCATCCTCCTTTAAGAAGCGGTGGACGCTTTGCCTCCAGACAACACCGAGACTCCCGTATGCTTGCAGCTTGACAGCAGCGGGAAGCTTCTCGTAATCGTAAGAGACCCCCGCAAACTCACCTAAAAATGGAAAGTCCAGCTTTCTCGCTACTTCATCTTGTGCCGTCAGCGAAAGCAGCCAGTTGGTCACGAGCGGTGCGTTCATGACCGTATGCTTCGCCAGCATCCTTCTCGTAGAGGTATTCGTGATGTTCAGCGCCAGCTTCATGTAGGATTTCTCTACGTGCACAGCGTTCGCCCAGCTGCGGATCGATTGCTGAGCACGGTAGTAGTCTTTTCCGAAGCCGAGCTCAACGATTTTTTGTTCAGCCAGCTGACTATGAAACGTCGGGAGAATGATATTTCCCCACTGCCACGGATGGACGGGCATGATCCAGTAATCTTTGACATCCAGCCCTTTTTCGTGCAGGAGAGCGACATATTCCTGATAGCTTCGATGCCCAAGCTCTTCCTCGATGAAGGCAGGGTAGTCGATGTGCTCTTTTACCGCTAGAAGACTTTCCGATTTGGCAACGGCCAACCAAACCGGCTGCAGATTGGCTTGAAATTCAGGTCCGTACTGCTCATTTTCCTTCAAGTGAAAGCCGATCCGCGATTTATAGCAGGGATGGTAAGGATGTCCGTCCAAAAGACTTTCCCAATCATCATAGGCAGCTGGCATTTGGTCTTCATTCGTTTCAGACCTGTGTATTTGCGCCTGCAGATCTTTGAGCAAAGTCTGCTCCAGCTCTTCAAGCAGGATCGCCAAGCGCTCGTCGCTTTGGACTTGACCGAGCACCTCCTGCACAAACAGAGGCAACGCCACCTTTGCTTGCTCCCCTCTCGCGTCTATGCGCCGCACGCTTCCCCGCTCGATACGGACACGTTCAAAAGTGAAGTACTGCTTGCAAGAAAACACATAGGCTACCGACTCTCCTGATTTGGCCGTACCTGGCAGCACATACTTCCCCGTCGCAGAGCGGTTTGCAAAGAGCTCTTTTCGCGGCAGGACGATTTCCTCGTAGATAACGGCCTCCATCAGCTGGCACAAAACACGTTCTTCTACTTTTGTATATAAATCAGAATGGTCGGTTCGCATCTTGGCAAATGTATACATTGTTCCACCTCATTTTGCTATTTGCTGATCACGCAAAAGCGAAGCCTCTTCCTGCTCGCGATGAATTTGCGGATAGACAGCCACTTTCATCCAGACAAGGTTCAGCAGCAACAGGACTGCTGAGCCTATGAAGATCATCCGCAGACCAAACCAGGATGCGATTGCTCCCATGCCTAGCGAGCCAACGAGCCCTCCCAAAAAGCAGGCGCAGTTTACATAGCTGTATGTCCTACTCTCCATCCCCTTTGGCGCAAATTGGCGGATGAGTGCATTGACAGAAGGCATCAATCCACCCAAGCAGGCACCTGTCCCAAAGCGCAGAGCGATCAACTGCCACAGATTCGGAACGAACGCTTGCGGGACAAAAAACAAGATGGCTCCGCTCACCGCGCCGATAAAAATACGGTGTGAGCCAAATTTGTCCCCGAGCTTCCCCAACTGCGGGGCAGCGATCATATTGGCAATTCCCATCGCAGCTGTGGCCATTCCCGCGAACAAGACCACGTTGTCCTGACTGGGGGCCAAAAGCTGCACGTACAAGGGAATAAGCGGCAGCGTACCGATCATCGCCGTTCTGACGATGGCAGCCGATAGGATCAGAGAAGCAATCGGTTTCCTCGCAACGATCTGTTTGAAATCGTCCACAAAGCCGGTCTTTTCCGGTTTCTCGCCCTTCTTTTCAAAATTCTCGGTAACCCAGAAAATGACGATCAGTGTGGCTGCCAAAATGCAGCAGCCGGTGGCGAAAAAAACGGCACGAAAGCCGAACTGGTCAGCGAGTAAGCCGCCTAGCAGCGGTCCGCAAATGGTTCCTGCCACCGATCCGGAGTGCAGGATGCCTAGCGCATAGCCACTCTTTTCTTTCGGCGTGCTCGTTGCCGTCAATGCGATGGCGGCGGGACTGAATCCAGACAAGACACCATTTAGCAGACGCAAAAGCAGCAGATGAATCGGACCGCTGGCCACTCCCATCAGCGAGATGGTAATGGCCATGCCCAGTCCGGAACGTATCAGCATGAGTTTCCGACCGTGTTGATCTGCGACCTTGCCCCAGATCGGAGCAAATAGAAAAGCCGTCAGCAGGTTGGCTCCATAAATGAGACTTGACCACAGCAAGACCTCATCGTGATCCGTCAGCCCCATCTCCTGTAAATAAAGGGGGAGAAACGGTGTGACACAGCTCATCGAAGCCATCGCCAGAAATTGACCCACGTACAAGATGTATAGATTTCGTCTCCACTTTTCCACGCGAACGACACATTCCTTTCTTCCTGCTTTCGTCACGATTGGAACAAGTCGGATGTGGCAGCGCGGAAATTATTCCTTCATCGGATTCGGGATGTCGACAAACAAAGGTGTCTCTCCCCTTTTTAGAAAACAACTGCGCAAATTTGCTTTCGCAGGCAAAGAATCACTTTGGAGCAGGTTGTTTATATAGGCAAGCAGCCGTTTGTCAGCCGTCGCCTTTTCCTGCTGCAGGAGCTTTTGGACGATGCGCCAGTAATGCTCCTCGCCTACCTGCCGATAAGCCGCAATCGTGTGGATGAGTGAGCCCAGGTGATTGACGATGAAATAATATTTGGTCCTCATCCACGCCTGAGCTTCTTCGTAGAGGACAGGACTGTCTGCGTCTACGAGAGTGCCAATCCAGCCCGACTGTGCCGCTACTTGGCGGTCGATACTGACCCCTTCCAGATCCCGCACATAGTAGCAGTCCGGCCATCCGTTTTTGAGGGAGACTAGGGAGTTTTGCAAATGGGCCTCAAAGCTGATCCCTCTGCGTGCTAAAAGCCGCATCAAAGGAAGCAGCGATATTTGCAGGTAGCGCTCCAGCCAAAGGTCCAGGTCTGGCAGCGGCTCCTGGCCACTTTGTCTGATGGCCTGGATCAATTTGGGCTCTGTCTCACCCGGAAAGCTTTCTAAGAGAGACGCCACCACATATGTGGATTCGTTTTCCAAGACAATCGGTCGATGAATCACCGTAAAATACGGCGAAGCATCCTCGGACGAATCGATTCGGATATGACTGAAACCTGTCTCCGACAAGATTTGGAAAGAATCCGATTGGATATCGTCTTGCAAGTGATGAATCACTTTTGCCGCATCCATCGTCCTTCTGGCTTGCTCCCACGAGTTTTCCCGTACCAAATTGGTAATCCGGACATGCAGAGGCAGCTTGTATCCGTATCCTCCTGCCGGGTTCCAGACCGTTCGTACCGATGAAGTCGGATAGAATACGGGACCAAGCAAGCCCAGGCTTATGATTTCACCTCGTTGGAGCCGCGCCTGAACCTGTGGCAGCTGAAACACAAATGCGGCTTGCCAAGGATGCATGGGCACGATCTTGTATGTACCCGCCCCGTCGGTCAATTGTTGTTTGGCGTGTGCTTCTACATCGTCAGTAAGCTTCGGGCCGTGACCTTCGAGCCATTCTTCGTAAACCAGCTCCTCTTGAATCGCGAAGTAATGCAGCTGAAAAGCAGCGCCCATTTCTGGACTGTACATCGCCAGCTCCTCATCCTGAAATCCTTCCGCGCTTTTGGGATACGGATGAAACGGGTGTCCGTAATAGAGCGATTGCTCCGATTTGATGCAGTCTAATTTTCCCTTCACTAGGGATTGTCGGTGGCTCTGGTAATAATCGAGATGCATGCTCATCTTGCGGTAGCTGTTTTCGATGTGCGCCATCAGCTGACTCACGTAGGCGCTGCGAGGGCCAGATGTTTCTTTTGCACCCAGCTCATCCAGCAAAAGTCTCGCCAACGAGGACATCTCCAGTTGCCGATGCGCTCCGTCCGGCATGATCTCGTGGAAGACAGGCCCATAGGCATGCTGCCCGATGGCAGAGGAATACAGCAGCTCTCCCGTAATGGATTTCCCGATAGACGGGAGCTTTAGGATAAATACGTCTCGCTCTGTCTCCAAGGGGGCTTTCGTTTCCCGCAAATAACTGTTCAACACGGCACGAATCGTCGCTTGCTCTGCCAGCTCTGCACTGCTTTTGGAAACAGATACATTCGTTTGTTGTCCTAGCATTCTTCCTCGGTCTCTCCTCTCTCCTGAGACTCCATCACAAAATCTTGGCCGCGTGGTAAGCTTCGCATGCCACGTGAACCGCTTCACTGAAAATACGGGCAATATCGTCCACTTGTTCTTCGGTTACGATGAGCGGAGGCAAGAAACGCATCACGGCGGAATGTCTGCCGCCAACCTCCAAAATCAGTCCGCGTTTGAGGCATTCTTGCTGAATACGGCTAGCCAGCTTTGGATGAGCGGGATAATGCCCCAACGAATCCTGTCGCTCATCCGCATTCACCACTTCCACACCGATCATCAGTCCGCGTCCACGCACGTCTCCGATAAACGCGACGTTCCTTTTCAGCTCTAGCAAGTGATTGGATAAACGATCGCCAAGCTGAGCCACCTTTTCCGGAAGGTTATTTTCCTTGATGTATGTCAAGGTAGCCAGACCCGCCGCCATCGCTAATTGATTCCCGCGGAACGTACCAATGTGTGCGCCTGGCTTCCAGACATCGTACTTTTTATGGTAAATCACGACCGAGAGTGGCAAGCTGCCGCCGATGGCCTTGGAGAGCACGAGCACGTCTGGAATAATGCCCGCATGCTCCAAGGCGAACATCTTGCCGGTTCTGCCGATTCCGGTCTGCACTTCATCAATAATAAGCGGAATATTCCGTTCTTTTGTAATCCGGCGAATCTCCTTGAGCCATTCGATCGGGGCAGGGATGGAGCCCCCTTCTCCCTGAACGACCTCGAGGATCATTCCGCACGGGGACACAATGCCGCTTTCCGGATCACTGAGCAAATTCTCTATGTACTTACTGCTGATTCGGTGCGTCTCCTCGCCGCCAACCCCAAACGGGCAACGGTAGGCATAGGGATACGGCAAGTGATGCACGTCCGGGATCAAGCCGTTGATCTTCTCTTTTTGACCGAGTGTGCCGCTCAAGCTCATCGTCGCGTGCGTCGAACCGTGATAGCCACCCTGGAAAGCCAGGATGCTTCGATTGCCTGTCGCTGTCTTTACCAATTTGATCGCAGCTTCAATGGCATCGCCCCCTGTCGGCCCGCAAAATTGGATGCGCGCATCTTTGGCGAACGCTTCGGGCAGACTCGCGAAAACCTCGTCCACAAACTGCTCCTTCAAGGGAGTCGTCAAGTCCAAGGTGTGCAGGGGACGCTTATGCTCCAGCATCTGCCTGATCGCATCCACGACCACTGGATGATTGTGACCTAGAGCCAGCGTTCCTGCTCCCGCCAAGCAATCGTAATAGACTTTGCCATCCATATCTTTTACATGGATGCCTTCCGCCTCCAGAATCGCGATGGGAAGTCTCCTAGGATACGATCTCGCATTGGATTCCCTTGCCGCCTGGCTCTCCAGATAACGCTCATTGTTGGAATTCCCCACTCGAACCACTCCTTAGAAGCTTGTTTTTGATATTTGATATTGATAATCAGTATCAATGGTTTTATATCTGTTCTTAGAATATCAACAAGCCTCTAGGGAGTAAATTCTCCAAATGGATAATGTGCGTTATTCGATTTGAGTATGCTCCTTCCCCTCCGTTTTGCTCCGCTGCAGCAATTGCTCCAGGGCGTAAGTAAAATCGGCCCCAGATGCTTCGATGTTTAACGTTTTCTTCACGTTCTGAATGTGCTTTTTCACGGTATTTACGCTGACGTATAGTTCTTCTGCAATCCGTTTAATGGAGTAATGCTGGCAAAGCATTCTGGCGATTTGCCGCTGTCTGTCACTCAGGCTCCCCCACTCCTGTCCATCCGCTTCGTCCAAGTCTTCCTGCCCGGATTCGGCTTGAGATCCGTACTCCATGGTTACTTTGACACCCTCTTGAAATTCCAAACTCATGATATGACTGACAACGAATTGGTGCAGCTCCGCCAGCTTGGCTCGCTCCTGTTCATCCTTAAGATTCGAATCAATCGTCAATCGCACTTTCGTTATCGACATGCTGCCTATCACCTCATGGATTATGGAATTAATTGATAATAATTATCAATATCAGTTATATTTTCCACTGCATATCCGAAAAAATCAAGCGAAATTTCTCCTAAAAAAAGGAAGTATCGCACATTGCAAATAGACCAATCTCCCACCTGCTTTTGGCGAAAGATTGGTCTGTTTTTTATCTTGCTGCGATTTCGCCCCCTTCTCAAAGGGGGTCAAAAGAACCTCTTTTCCCGTTCGAAAACACAACGAAAGACCCACCGATTGTTCTATTCCATCATCCGTACCAGCTTGCGCGACAAAAGCAGCAGGATCAGTCCCATCACAATGGCCATCAGCCCGATCAGCCCAAATACCTCGAAGTAGCCAAGGGATTGCGTGATTGCAGCCAAATATCCTCCCAATACGTTTGCCACGCCTGTACTCGCCAGCCACACGCCCATGAGCAAGGAAGCCAGCTTGGCCGGAGCGAGCTTGCTCACCATCGACAGTCCGACAGGTGACAGGAACAACTCGCCGAGCGTATGCAGCAAATACGTCACGATGATAAACAGGATGTTCGACTGCACCACCACGTTGTTCGCATCACTGCCTGTCTGCAGCACGGCCATAATCAATACCATGTATCCCAAGCCGAGCATGATCATACCCAGTGACATCTTGACGGGAATACTGAGGTCCCCTTTTTTCGTCGCAGCGAGCTTGATCCAAAATGCGGACAGCACTGGAGCAAGCAGGACGATAAACAACGGATTGAGCGATTGGAACCATGATGTTGGGACTTCCCAGCCAAAGATGTGCTTGTCCACAAATTTGTCTGCGTACAGAGTCAGCGAGCTGCCTGCCTGCTCGAACCCTGCCCAAAAGAAAATGACGAAGCATGTGATGATGACGATCACCGCCGTGCGCTGCTTTTCTTTCGGGGTCAAGGGCTCTCGGGAGACATCAACTCCACTCTCCCTTGCTGCAGCTCCTACTGTATTTTTTCCGATGTCACCCAGATACCGGTTTCCCAAGCCGTTGTAGATCACCTGTCCGACGATCATACCGATCGCAGCAGCTAGAAAACCGAAGCGGAAGCCGAAATGATCTATCCCATCTACAGTCGTTTTAAACAGATCCTCTGCCAGAAAACCACAGACTAACGGAGCAAAAAAACCACCGATGTTGATCCCCATGTAAAAGATGGTAAAGGCCGCATCTTTTCTGCCTTCATCGTTTGGATACAGCTCTCCGACAAGGGTCGAGATATTAGGCTTGAAAAATCCGTTGCCGATGATGAGCAAAGCCAGTCCCATATAAAGTCCAGCCGTATTCGTCAAGGCGAATAAACAGAAATTTCCCAGAGCCATCAGCACACCGCCAATGGTGATGGCACGTCGCCTGCCAATATACCTGTCCGACAAGTAACCACCCAGCAGCGGAGTAAAATAGACGGCTCCCGTAAAAAAGCCGTAGATGCTCATCGCGGTGCTCTTTTCAAACCCAAGCCCACCACTGATCAATGCTGTCGTCAAATACAGCGTCAAAAGGGCACGCATGCCGTAATAGCTGAAGCGCTCCCACATCTCTGTAAAAAACAACAGGTACAGTCCTGGAGGATGCCGGACTTTGTCGTGCTGTGCTTGTTGAGATGCTGCCAATTGTCATCGCTCCCAGCTAGAAAAAGGATTGGATTTTTCCCGAACATCATCCTTTACTATTTGTTTTGTTGGTCTTTTTCATCCTCGTTTCCCTTGCAGCCGTTCACAACGCCGTAAAGGAAAAAGCACCTCGCTGTTACGCAAGGCGCCCTTATCCAAAGTGTTGAAGCTCCGCAGCCAGCACGAGGTACATCGCATGGGACCATACCAGAGGAGAAGCGGGTTTTCCTTCTTTCTCTATCCAGCTCTCATACGCTTCTGGCGAGACAAGATGGTCCTGTACTTGTTCGGGCAATCCGGATGGCTGCCATTTCGATTCCATCCAGTGCAAGAGGTCCGCCGCAGCCTCTTTCTGCCCCGTGCGTACGTAAAACCACCCAAGCCAGGCAGTCAACAGCGGCCACTGCCCACCCCCATAGTACGTATCTGTCGTGTAGCGATGGACTCCCCCAGCTGTGACAAGCTCCCGCTTCACGGCTTCCACCGTTTCGACCATAAGGGGATCATCCACTTCCGCCAATCCAAAAGGGACCGCTATCCATAACAAACTGGCGTCAACAGCTGGATTTCCCACGGATTTCGCAAATCTTCCATCCGTTGTTCCATATTCCCGAACAAACTGGCGAATGCTCTGTCCCAATCGGGAAAGCTCCTCGGCACGATCAGGCACGTACTCCGCAATCGCTGCTGCGCCACCATAGATGGCCGCCATCGTAGCCGGGTGCTGGCGATCTCCCCATTCTTCCCAGCAGTCGTAGTTGGGCAGCCTCCAGCAGGCTTGCAGATAATCCAATGTCAAATCGATGGAAGGACGCAGCTGCTCGATCAGGGCCGTCTCGCCACTGAACCGCACATGCTGCGCTAGCCCCCACAGCCAGGTGCCGTAGCCATCGAGCTGGAAGCTGCCCCACTCCCCAATCACTTCTGCTCCATCTACGGTGTAGCGTGTATGCAAAAAGCGCTCGTTTCCTCCGCCAGTGAACCCAGCCTGCACGGCAGCGATTGCAGCACGAGCTTTCTGTTCGTATTGTCGAATCACTCGATCACACCACTGATAAAACCGGCGCGCGCTCTCATGCTGCCCGGCACGGTTCATGGCATACGCTGTAAATGTCCCGTCTCGCAGCCATGCGTATCGATACGGTCGGAAGGCAGGGGAGGCGATATAGGCTCCGCTCTCCGCCTGATGCTCCGTGATGATGCGGATGCTTTGCTCGATGAATTCAGCAGTTGTCATGCTCTTTTCCCTCCTGTGAGACGAGCCTCGTTCAAACCATGGATCTCACATGCAAAAGAAACCGCTTCCCTTAGCATATGCATCCCGTACCCTCACGTGTGTAATCCTCCATTTCATAAGGAAAAGAAAGACCTGCTGGAGTCAATCGTCAGCAGGTCTTTCTGATTCCGAGATCACTTACGACCCCTTCTCTGTATTGTCCGACAAATTCAGGTAGTGCTGCAGTTCTTCATAGAAAGCTGGGTTGCACGCCATGACACTACTTTTCTCGTCAAACGGCAGCGGGTTGCCGACCATCGATGTCACCTTGCCTCCCGCTTCCTCCACGATAATCCGTGCAGCGCCGAAATCCCAAGCGTTCAGAGACATGCTCACATAGCCATCCAATCTTCCCGCAGCTACGTAGGACATCTCCAAGGCGGCACTGCCCAGAAGGCGCATCCCCCGCACTTTACCTGCCAGCTTTTTCACGATCTGATCAATGCCTATCTGCTCGGCCCGCTTGTTCCAAAAAACGCTCGTGCACAGCAGCGCTTCCTCGAGCGTAACGACCTTTTCCAGATGCAAGGGACGATCGTTGAGGTAGGCTCCTTCGCCTTTTACGGCGTAAAAGAGCTCATCACGGGAAGGATCGTATACCGCTCCGACCAACCCCTCCCCTTTGTAATAGACCGCGATCGACACGGAGAAATTGATTTGTTGATGCACAAAATTGGTCGTCCCATCGATTGGATCAATGACCCAAAGTGTATCAAACTGCTTGTAATCCCCTGTAAATGTACTTTCTTCGCCCAATATTCCGTGATCAGGAAACCGTTCGAGAATCATGTTGATTACATGCTTTTCCACTTCTTTATCAACTGCCGTGACAAGATCGGAGGCAGACGTTTTGTATTCGACTTGAAACGGCTCTTTCATTCGCTTGAGACTCAGCTCACCCGCAGATCGGGCGCAGCGCAGAGCCAGCTCCTTAAGCTCCGTAAGTGATGGTTCTTGCACACATATCGCCACCCAAAACATGACTTTTTGTTTAGTGTACCATACTTTACCTGCGGTTACACCACACCTGCACGGAGCTTGTGCACCTGACTAGAAAACTTGGCTTCGCCAAGCTTTTCGGCGAAGCCTTAGTTGCACTTGTACTGGATGGGAGTCTTACAAATTCCTATCTGTAAAGCGAAAAGAGGCACGGACGGCTCCGGCCTCTTTCTCTTCGTGTCGTTAGCAGCAGCGTGTCACGCCGCCTTTTTCATACCGCTCCGTCAAAGCGTACATGTAGTATTCTCGCTCCGTCATCGGGAAAATACCTGGTGCGGCATGCGTCGCGTACCAGTGCTGCACGTAACGGTCATAGTCCGGCATTCCGAAAATCGTCTTGATGGCAGAGCTCACACGGCGTAATGACTTTCGGAGCGCTCTGAGCCGCCTTCTCATGCTACGTGTCCTTTTCCGTCAATGATGTTTCCTTTGGACTTGATATAGGGGGACTCATACAGCGGATATTGCTTGCCGCGCAAAATGTTGATCCACAGACGCGCGCCGTCCAAAATGATGCCGATGGTGATGACCATGAAGATCGCGCATACCGCCGCATCGATCTGGTCGTTCAAAATCATCTTCTGTGCAGCTTCGATCGTTTTTACCCCTTTTGGCAATGCTCCGGCATCCAGCGCCTTTTGGAAAGCTTCCGCATGAGCGAGGAAGCCGATTTTGGCATCCGGATGGAACAGCTTTTGCCAGCCAGCCGTCAGCGTCGCAGCACTGAGCCAAGCCATCGGTACCAGAGTGACCCACGAGTAGGCCGCTTTGCCCATTTTAAAGATAATCGTCGTTCCTACAGTAAACGCGATGGCAGCGAGCATTTGGTTCGCAATCCCAAAGAGCGGCCACAAGGTGTAGATGCCACCGAGCGGATCCATAACCCCTTGCAAGAGGAAGTAACCCCAACCGATGGAGATGAGTCCGGAGCCGATCAGATTGCCCGGCAGCCAGTTGGTTTCTTTCATTTTCGGAATGACGTTGCCGAGCATATCCTGCACCATGAAACGGCCGACACGCGTACCGGCGTCGATAGTCGTCAGAATAAACACGGCTTCAAACAGGATCGCAAAATGATACCAGAATGCCATGAATGCTTTTCCACCGAGAATTCCGGAGAAGATCGTCGCCATCCCGATCGCCAGCGACGGAGCGCCCCCTGTTCGGGAAAGAACGGTTTTTTCCTGAATATCGCCCGCGAGAGTCGTTAGCTGATCAGGGGTAACGGTATAGCCCCAGCTCGAAATCGTTGTGGCTGCAGCCGCAGCATCTGCCCCGATCACGGCAGCTGGCGAGTTGATGGCAAAGTAAACGCCTGGCGTGAGTACGCATGCTGCGATCATCGCCATAATCGCGACACCGGACTCCATCAGCATGCCGCCGTACCCAATCAGTGGAGCATGCGATTCTTTCGTAATCATTTTCGGTGTCGTACCCGAGGACACGAGGGCGTGGAAGCCGGATACCGCACCGCAGGCAATCGTAATAAACAGGAACGGGAACAGGTTACCGGCAAAAACAGGGCCAGTACCGTCAATAAACTTGGTCAAGGCTGGCATGTGCAGAGGCGGCAGTGTCATGATAATACCAATCGCCAGCACTCCGATCGTCCCTACCTTCAAGAAGGAGCTCAAGTAATCGCGTGGTGCCAAGAGGAGCCACACCGGCAGTACAGAAGCAACGAAGCCGTATACGATGATCATCCAAGCCAGCTGTACTTTGGTAAAGGTGAAAGCTGGACCCCAGGCAGGAGAAGCCGCCACTGCCTGACCCAGCCACAGGGACAGGAACAGCAGGGCGAGCCCGATAATCGAGCCTTCCATCACGCGGCCCGGACGGATGTAGCGCATGTACAAGCCCATCAGAATGGCAATCGGCAGGGTCATAAAGATCGTAAAGGTCGCCCACGGAGACTCCGCGAGAGCGTTTACAACAACCATTGCCAAAACAGCAATCAAAATGATCATAATCGCAATAATTCCGACCAATGCGAGTGCTCCGCCAATCGGACCGATCTCTTCTTTGGCGATCTGGCCCAGCGTTTTCCCGTTGCGCCGCATCGACCCGAACAGGATTACGAAGTCTTGCACAGCGCCCCCGATCACGACGCCGACGATGATCCAGAGCGTTCCTGGCAAATACCCCATCTGGGCTGCCAGCGTCGGACCTACGAGTGGACCCGCACCGGCAATCGCAGCGAAGTGATGCCCGAACAAAATCCACTTGTTCGTGGGTACGAAGTCTTTGCCGTCGTTGTTCACTTCGGCAGGTGTCGCCCGGTTGTCATCCAGACCCATGATTTTCTTGGCAATAAAACGGCTGTAAAAACGATAAGCAACGGCATAAGTGCAAAAAGCAGCTGTCAGCAGCCAGAACGAGTTGACAGATTCTCCGCGAGTCAGTGCAATGATTCCAAAACCGACAGCACCAAGCGCAGCGATCCCGCCCCAAATCAGGAGCGAGAGAAGCCATTTTCTCATCTGAGTCTCCTCCTTTTTTCCTTTTGAAACATTCAGGCAAATTCGCCTTCCTAGAACGTATCACAAGGAAAACATCCTCCATATGCAAATTGGCTGAGTCGTACAAAATGGAACACGAAACGCACCATAGGCGCACGAATGAAAGCGGATACATTCCTCGTGTCAGGGGTTTCGCACTTGTTCAGAAATTGTCCAGTTGTCTGGAGTATCATAAATCCTTGCTTGAAACAGACGGCACTGGCGAACCGCTTACATTCAGACCACACTGGGGGCATTCATGAAATCGCATCTGCTTTACACCCTGGCCATACTTTTGCTGCTCACTTCTCTCCCTGTCCTCTGCCTGGCAACCGAGAAAACGGAAATGATCTACACACCAAAGCCGATCGACGATGTCCTGTCCAATCCGTACATGGGACTTGCTCCGGACTCTCGCAACGACAGCTATGCACAAAACCACACCCTGGTGTACGCAAATCTCACCTGGCGGCAGCTGGAGCCGAAAAAAGAAAGCTACAAGTTTGAACAAGTAGAAAAAGAGCTGAAGCTTGCCGAATGGGGAGAGCGCGGAGCCAAATGGGTCATTCGTATCATCTTGGACTATCCCACCGACAAATCTCATTTGGATATTCCCGATTGGCTGTACCGTGAACTGAATGGAGACGGGGACTGGTACAGCAATAGCTATGGAAAAGGCTTCAGCCCAAATTACAGCAATCCGCAGCTGATTGCGTATCACCAAAAGCTGATCGAAAAACTCGGCGAGCATTACAGGAACGACCCGCGTCTCGCGTTTATTGAATTGGGCAGTATCGGGCACTGGGGAGAATGGCATACGAATACCTCTCGCCCCTTTCCCAAGCTGGTAGTGACAGATCAGTACGTCCAGCCCTATCTGGATCAATTCCCGGACTCGATCCTGCTCATGCGCAGACCTCATCCGATTGCCAGGAAATTTAAGCTCGGTCTCTTCAACGATGTATTTGGCAATAGAGATCAGACGGAGGAATACAAATCCTGGGCAGACAAGGGGTACACCTCCTGGCTTACCCTCGAGAAAATGCCAGCGATGCCTGATTATTGGAAATACGCGCCGAGCGGGGGCGAATTTTCTCCCTCCAAATCGTTAAAAAGGTATTTCAGCGCAGCCTCTATCAACGATACCATCGCACAGGCAAAGTCCACCCATATTAGCTGGCTCGGTCCGAATACTCCTGCGACTTTTGCGGCAAACGGGACGCAGCAAAAATATTTGAATCAGCTGCTGAATACGATCGGCTATCGTTTTTTCGTTCACAAGGAAATTCATGAAGCGTCTGTTGCCCCTGGTTCCGACCTGAACATCAAGCTGGACCTGGAGAATCAAGGCGTAGCTCCCTTTTACTTTCCGTGGGTGCTCGAGCTGTCGCTGGCGGATGCCAACGGCGAGATCGTCGCCAAGGCAGAAACTTCAGCAGACATCCGCAAATGGCTGCCTGGAAAAGTGACGACCGCTTAC
Source organism: Brevibacillus centrosporus (assembly GCF_046622605.1). Lineage (NCBI taxonomy): Bacteria > Bacillati > Bacillota > Bacilli > Caryophanales > Paenibacillaceae > Brevibacillus > Brevibacillus centrosporus. Next base: position 4,370,902 of record NZ_CP176856.1, read on the forward strand.
GCTTTGCCGATCCCAGATGAGCTTCCAGCTGGCTCGTACACGGTATGCATCGCGATCCTGGATCCTCAGAACGGCGAGCCAGCTATTGAATGGGCGATGGAAGGAAAACGGGAGGATTTGCGATATTCGCTTGGGCGTGTAGAGGTTCAAACGAAGTAGAAAAAAGGTCGCCAGCAATTGCTGACGGCCTTTTTTGCGAACCATTTACGCTGCCTTCTGCTGTACTGTTGACGGCTTTTGCAGCAATACAAAAGGCAAGCTGACCAAGATCGCTGCCCCGATATAAATCAGACTGTAGCTGTTCGTGGACTCCAAAATGCGGCTTGCTACAGCGGGTCCGAAAGCCATTCCTACAAAATTCAGCAGGTTGTAAAAGCCAAGCCCTACACCAAGCTTCTCGGGACGCAATGTTTGCGGGATCAGGTTGTTCAGGGATACTTGAATCGCGGAGTAGCTCATCGCAATCAGCACCAGCGCTATGGTAGCCGCAAACACGTTTGATTGTGGCAGCAGCCCCAGCATGAGAAAGCCCGCTATCATCGTAACGGCAGCCAAGTAAATCACCCTCTGCCCACCGAATACGGGAAGGAGTTTACCTGCTGTAAAGCTAGATAAAATACCAGATGAGCCGCCGATGAACATCAACATACCGATGTAAAAAGGCGAAAGACCATTCTTGTGGCTTAAGAGCAATGGAAACAGAAAGGCATTGGCCATAATCCCTACATTGATCAGAAAACCGACGGAAGATACGCGCAAAAACGTTTTATTCGCAAAAAGCTCCGTATCGATAAATGGATGCCTTGCTTTTGCCAGCCAGCCCTTTAACAAGACTGCGAGAGTAATGGCGAGCAGGAAAAGCAGCTTATTGCTGGTGACAGCCAGCAGGATGGACGCGATCACCCCGAACAGGAGACCCGCTCCCCAAAAATCAAAATGAAACGGCGAAGAGCTGCCTGCGTCTTTTGGCACAACCGCTAGGACAAGTCCAATTCCCACGACAGCAATCACCATGAGCAGAAATAAATACGGCCAGCCAAACGCATTCGTGATCACTCCGCCAACCAAGGGGCCAACACCCGCAGCCAGTGCGATAGCTGCACTGATCATAGCCAAAGCCGCGGGACGCCGGTCTGGCTGAATGATACGGACGACTGTCACCATGGCCAGTGAAATAAAGGCGGATCCGCCACTCGCTTGGATTATGCGCCCCAGAATGATGACAGTATATGATGGCTTGCTAAAACCAACCAGTGAACCGATGATAAACAATCCGAGTGCGAAGAGGAGCAGCCTTTTCACACTGAAGTGGTCAGCCAATTTGCCATAAGTCATGGAACCGATCGCAATAATCATAGAGTAGCCTATGAGGATCCAGCTCACTTGAGACGGGCCGATCGATAAATCTGCTGAAATATCGGCAAGCGCTACGTTAAATAGCAAGGCATTCATCACGGCGAGCAAAACGATGAAGCTCAACGTGAAAATCAGCCATTTGGAATTACCAGGTGCATTCTGCTTCAAGATGTCCACCCCTATATTCTTATAGTCTTAAAACTTTCAAACTAAAATGCAGAAATCACCGTGCATACACTATGCTTTCTATGAATGGTCTTTCAGTCTGTTCGATAGTTTTAGATCCTTTGAACTATTGCTGTGAAAAACAGGTTATCTGGCAACTAGAGGGTAGCCAAATAACCCGGTAAGAATTCTTGAAACGTTTCCTCTCTTAACGTAATGATTTTAAATTGTCCTTCCCGTTCCACATCGATCAAATCCGCCTCTTGCAAAATCTTGAGATGATACGAGGCATTCGACTTGTTCAAGCCATTGGCTGCTCCAATATCTCCACACGTAATATTTTTTTGGCCATGGTAGAGATAGCGGATGATCTCAATTCGCTTGACATCTGCTAGAGCCTTAAAGATCTTGACACGCTTCTCGTCATCATTGGTTAGTTTGATAGTCATGGAACTATAGTAAAACTAGATGCAAAGCTTGTCAAGCTGCTGGCAGAACGGCTTGTGCAAAGCAACTCTTCCGGACTCTTATGGAGCATAGTCGCCGTTATAGCTTACCAGTGAGACATCCTTTACCCCTTCAATCATGGAAATGTCCTGAACAAAAGCAGTATTGTCGCTTTTGAGCTTGATTTCTACGACCAGCTCTATCACGTCTTTGTTGATCGTCTTTGACTTGAGCGCATACTTGAGCTTGTTTAGTTGAAATCGGACCTCGTCGCTTGCGTGATCCCGGTAATGAATCACGAGAAGATAAGCCATGTCCTTCAGCTGTTTTCGGGAAAGCAGGAGAATCGTCGCTGCCACTACAAGCGATCCGATGATGGATACGGGAAACGCACCCGCCCCTGTCGCGATACCAACTGCAATCGACCAAAACATAAAGACGATGTCCAAAGGATCCTTGATCGCGGTCCGAAAACGCACGATGGAGAGTGCACCTACCATCCCCAGAGACAGGACGATATTGGTGCTGATGGTCATGATGATCAGGCAGGTCAGCATCGCCATCACGACGAGTGTGATATTGAAAGAATGGCTGTACACCACACCACGAAAGGATTGTTTATAGATGTAATAGATGAAGAGTCCGATCAGCCCGGATAGGATGAGCCCGATGACCGTATCCCATACCGAGATGCTGGCGAATTGCTCCATCTTCAGCACACTTTTTTTGATGATGTCCTGAAAATTGATTGTATGGTCCATGAAACGGATTTCCCCTCACGCTAAAGTTTGTAGTACGCTTTGCTCTCCTCTCTGCAAATGAGATATTTGGAGATAGCAGATCGCTGGCTGCTGAAATACCGGAGCAAAGAACGAATGTTTGTCGGCAGGAAGTTGTCAAACTTTACTTCCATGATCATTTTTGGCTCGTGAATGACGTTTACCGTTTTCATGTTTGGATCAAAGATGTCGAGCGTATTCACGTTGGTTATCAATTGCTTGTCAAAAGTCACACGTACATTGCCGATCTCCATCAAATAGGCTTCCCGGATGTAATCAGTGACGACTCTCGGCTGAAACAGATGATTTTTGCTGTCGAGATAAAAGTCATGCAGCAGACTCTCCTTTCGCGCCAGCAGAAAGTCCGTCTCCCCCGCCATGATGCTCTCGTATTCCGCCCTGCTAAGAGATGCCGCTTCCTTACAAATGTAGCCATCGTACTTGCTCTTGCGCTCCAGCTTGATCACGTCATCCGAGTGATTGTAGATGCGTATCCGGTACTTCTTTCTCTTGTATACGCCGTAGTTTTTCTCGTATAAGGAAGTGTCGTAGGTATCGTCAAAATATAGACTGCGTATCTGATAGCCTTCCGAATCGGTTGAGTTTGGATCGAGCTGTGTGATCAAGCGCAGTCTGCTTTTCAGGGCCAGATAATCGTAAAAACGGATGTAATACTTCCACTCATTTCTCAGCTTCTTGTTGCCAAACTGCATGTGAGTCCCTCCTTACTTCACAACAAACTCCTTCACGCCGTGGTAACGAATATTATCCACTTCGATGCGGTCAAAGGATGTCTGCTCATGCCCTTTGCTGTCCTTTACACTGACGCGCCAGAAGTACCGGCCTTTTGCCATTTTCGGAAGCTCGTAGCTCGTACCCGTCACACCTTTTGCCTCCACGTACTTCTTGGTAAACCCGGGATCGTAGCTGATGGCAAAATCATAGGTCAAATCGTCACCCTGCAGATCGTAGGAATGATCCCAGGTAAAGGTAGTCTGCCCCTTCTCCTCTTTCGGCTCGTCCATGTAAAACGGCATGGGGAATTCCTGACCCTCGTAATACCTCACTTTGTTGCGTGCGGGCTGTCCCGCGATGATGTTGTATTCATAGTCAAACTTGTCCACTTCCTGTGGCAGATGGTACAAGTCGGGCTTTTTTTTCACGTATTGGCTTGCGATCGGGTAATAGCTTTTCAGGAGAGCCTCGGTTTTCTCTGTCGTGATAAACTTACTGAGCTCCTCGATCTTTTCATTGAGCGCTTTTACATTCTCAGGGTCTTTGAACACACGACTGTGCAAGTCAGACACCCAGTAGTTGGAGATCCCAAACTCCCACTTCCCGAGGGTGACCTGCGGCATGCGCTTCGCCTCTTCTTCAAAGAAGCCCCACGACAGATCGTAATCCCAAGGCAGGAAGTACCATTTTTCCGAGTCCGATGGGCTGTACAACAAAAAATTGTGCGCGGCCGTATCTGCATTCCCCATCAAAATATTTGCGGCAAGCCACGTGAAGTAGTTTTCGCGGTCGAAATAGTTGTCCAGTACTTCCTTGATCGGGATCGAGTGGTTTTTCAGATCGTCCAGCATGGCGATCAGCTTCTCGTGATTTTCGCTCCCTTTGACCTCCAGAAGGCTTTCAAATGCGGCTTTGTCATAGGTCGGATCGTTGGCCAGCTTGATTTTGTCCGCATCGCGGTGAAATTCAAAATTGATCGCCTTGTACAGATTGCCGTTCCGATCCAGTCCATGGGCTTGCAAAAAGGTCTTGTTTGGCTGTTCGATCTGCGTAAAGAGCCCGTAGTCTACGAATTGCGTGTCTGGATTCGGGCCTGTCATGTCTTTGATCATGAGGTGCACGAATTGCGTCCGCAGACTGGAGATGTTTGGCATCTGCTCAAAGTAATCGAAGCTGAGCTTTTGCCGGACCCGGGTGACGTCTGGCCGGTGCTTGTTCAGGTTGAGGTTTCTCTGCTCCCTCCAATAGCCAGCCGTGTCCAGCAAGCGGATTTTGTAGGACTTTTGCTGGGAGCTGCGGCTGGATTCCCCGCGCACCTCAATCGTTCCGTTCGTTCTCGACTCGCCGTAGCCAAAATAGCCGGATGTAGGACCTTTCTCGTCACCTTCCTGAAAGATGATTTTCGCCGTAAGATCATTCCCTTCGGCATCTTTGCCATCTAGCGAGCGGTTCAGCTCGGAAAATGTCGTTGTCGGAAGCTCTGCGTTCTCTTCTTTCACCACGGTGACATAGAAATGCACGACACTTCCATCCTCATCCTGTGCATAGACGTCTTTCTTTTCATGCAAGCCTTCTTGTGGAGCCTGTACCTGTTCTACGGGGGCCGCGGACGGCTGGCTTCCCTCCGCCAGATTCGGCGTGTCTTTGGCACAGCCAGCCAAAGCTGCCAAGGCCGCCACGAGCATCCATCTGCATGCGCTAGTCGTCACTCTTATCTCTCCTCCCTCGCAATTAGCGGCTGTGAACAGTAGGTGTAGTAGTCAATGTTTTTCAAGTAGTAGAGGAGACGCCCCAAGGCTGCTGCTACCGCCAAAAACGAAGACAGAAAAAAGGAAAATCCGTAGTTCTCAAGCGGAAGCATAGCCAGCGTGATGACCGCCGTACTAGTTACGAACAACGCCGTCACCACAGCTGCCCCTCTCCGGTCATCAAAATAAAGCAGCAACAGCATCAGAACAAACATCACGGCGTACAAAAAGCCAGCGACGACCAAGATGTTGAAACGCTCGATCTGCTCCGTCGAAAAGCCGATGTGCGGCAATAGCGTGATGCCCAGCGCCAGCGAGACAAAGGTAAAAAACAGCTGGATTTCCATCATGAAGCCGAGCTCCTGCATCAAGGTCTGGATCATATCCTTTTTGGCGCGTTTGATGTCTTGCACAGATCCCGTACCCAGAATCGTCCCGTAGTATTGACGGTACTTCTCGTAAAACGCGGTCTCCACAGACACGACGAACATGACCATCGTCGGCAAAAAGCTCAGCGACGCATAGAACGCAGGCACGTCGTAGGACGAAGCGATCCAGTACGTATCCGCGATATTTTCCTGCAGCGGGCTCATCAGCCAGTAAATAAAGTTGTGAATATAAAAGCCGAGCGAGCAAAACAGCCCAGTTGCCAGCAGGCTTGGGTACTTTTTGACATACTGCAGGAAAGCGAAGTATTTGCTTGCCTTTTGGCGAAAATAGCTTTCCAGATGAAGAAAGGACAGAGCGATCATCACGAAAAAGCCGATATTCATAGAGAACAGCATGGCCAGTCCCGTGTGCATGCCAGCTGCATAGACCATGAGAAGAGCAGAGAGGCACGTCACGATTACCGCAGCCGCATACCCGCGAATAATCCGCATGTAATCTTTCAGGGCGGACATGTAGGCAGATTGCAGCCAAACGACAATCAGCTCCACATAGAGTAGATATGCGGATATTTTAAACACTGCATCAAGAGGGGAAAAATAATAGAATACGGCGCCAGCCACTCCTCCCAGCCCCAAGCAGGTGGCAATGACACCGTAGAGCGATGCGATAATCTCGTCGTACTCGCGCAAGTAAATCTTGTCCGCGATATAGCGGGAAATCACCATGATAAATCCGCATGTCACCAGCAGGGAAAAGACAAACGCATACACGACTGCCGCCAAAAACGTCATCCGCTCCAAATAGGAAACGTCTAGGTAAATCAGCAGCTGCTGCAAGAGTGTGACCATCAGCATGCACAACGCCATCGGTCCTACCGTCACGAGTGAGGAGTATGCGTAAGCTTTCATCCCGGACAGGTAGCCGCGCCCCCGGAACATCTTTTTCAGCTCAAACCCGATACCTGCCATGGCTGCACCTCCATTTCCCGATACAAATTCCGATACGCCTCTAAAAATTGGCTCTTCGTGTACAAAGCGGTTACCCGCTGTAGTCCGTTTTGCCCCATTTGCCTTCGCAGCTCTTCTTCTTCACAAAGAGTGATCATCGCCTGGGCAATCTGACCGGCATGCATGACCGGCACCACGATCCCCGCGTCCTGAAACTCATCCCCATTCCCGTACAAGAGCTCCCGGCAGCTCCCCACATCCGTCGTGACAAATGGCTTCGCACATGCCATTCCTTCCAAAATGACGAGGGGTTGCCCTTCGCTGATGCTGGTCAAAACGAGCATGTCCATTTTTCCGAGGTACTCTTTGGCATTGACCGTTCCTGTAAAACTCACACGAGACAGCTGCAGGCTCGCCACCAGCTGCCTGCACTCTTCAAAGTACTCCGGATCTTCATTCGTCGGTCCCATGATGATCAAATAGGCATGCGGGATTCGCTCATGGACAAGTGCAAAGCTTTGGATTAGCGTCTTGATATCCTTGATCGGCACCACTCGTACCAAGGCACCGATATAGATCGCTCCGTCTTCGTCAAGCTCTTTCCCGGGCAAGCTTTGGTACTCCTCCACTTCTACGCCGTTCGGAATGATGGCGATTTTGCCTTCGTCGCATCCAAGCTCGATCTGAATCTCTTTGTTCCTGCCAAACAACGTGATGACTCGATCGGAATACCCGTACGCGCACTTTGAGAGGTTGAGGAAGTAATCGATCCAGATGTCTTTGAAATGGCCTTTGATCCAGCCAGCTTTAATAATCTCCTCTTCGCGCTCCCGGGTGTAAATGCCATGCTCTGTCAATAGAAACGGTCGGTTGTAAAGATACTTTCCCAATGCTCCTGTAATGCCGCCATAGCCTGTACACACGCTATGGTACAAATCCGCTTCCGGCATTCCCCCCTCAATGATCAGACATAGAGGAAGAATCATCGAACGAATCATCCAAATCATTTCGGTGAATGGGATTTGGGGATACTTTTGTTCGCACAGCTTCTGCACGATGTCAAAGAAGTCGCGGCTGGTGAGGAAATCTCCTACGGAGGGCAGCCTTCCTCTAACCAGCAGGTCGAAGAAAGCAGCCCAGCTAACTTCGCTTCCATCCAGCAGAGAGAGAAGCGCCTTTTGCTCTTCTTCCTTCAAAGCCAACCGCTTACCCGGGACAGCCTCTTCGCGAAAGTAGGTGTCCAGAAACACTTCCTTGATCGCCACGACGTTTTCCGGCAGCTCGTATACAAAGCTTCCTTTGTTTTTCTCCTGGGCTCCAATCGCATACAGGACGAATTCATGCTCGGGCATTCCTTTGATCAAGGAATGAATCCAGCTGGACACGCCTCCCGTGATGTACGGATAAGAACCCTCCGCAATCAGACAAATCTTCATCGCTTATCCTTTCAATCCGATCTCGAATTTGGCTTTGGTCGCATGGACGAGGTAGACGCCTTCGTCAATCCATTCAACGGAACAGCCTTGGGTAGACGTCATTTTCTTGTCCGTCCTCAGCACGAAGAACATCTCTTCGCTGAAGTTGTTCATGTACCCGGTGATCTTGTCTTCGCTGTGCTCCACGTAGACCCTGGTCTGGAGATAATCGGTAAGCTCGCTTCCTCCCTCTGAAGCCGTCATGCTGCGCATCCAGGGGTAGCGCTCGTACAGTTTTTTCATCATCGAACGGATTTCCTTGGACAGGCTCGGCCAGGTCTTTTCTTTGCTTCTCGCTTTGTCCAAAATGTCATCCGGGTGGACGAAGTGGGAAAACACACCGAGTGATGTCATAGCATTGGCGATATACCAATCGTTGATGTCCGTATCGGCATAACCCGATGTAATGCGAGGCATCTCCACGATCCCGTCTCCGGCAACCGAAAACTCCTGAATGTATTCCAGATTGTTTGCCGATTCTGCATACAGCGAGGCGATGATATTCACCTGTGGAAGCGTGTTTTTCAGCGCTTGACGCCCTTCTTCCGCCATCACATTGGACGGTGGAACATAGACCCGAATGGCATACTGAGAAAAAATGCGTTTGATATAAGCATCCAGCTCTTGCAAGGATTGGGTCATGCTCGCTTCACTAGGCCATGCCCGATAGCCCAGCTCGTCTACTCGCGACTGATCCGTGACAAGCGACTGGTGATTGTAGCCGTGAATCCCGAGCTCTCCACCCAGCTTCAGCAAATCCCGCCCATACGTGATCAAATTGGTTTTATCAGAGCCCTCCAGGTCTGTAAAAGGCGGCTCTACCCGATCGTTGTACGTTTGGATCAAAGCTCCGGTATAGGTGACATCATAGTCCGCTGCCAGTCTGATCATATCCGGCCACCAGATGTCGTGGTAGAAATCGGGGATATCCTTTTTGTACGCTCGGTAAATATCCAGATCGTACCCTTGACGAAAGGGGGAGGGAAAGTCATCGATGTACATGATCTTCATATTCATGATCGGATACAGGAAGTCAGGATTTAAAACACTGACAGCACCCGCAATCAGGCCCCTGTTCATGGAGGACTGCAGGTTGGTTCCGTTGTACACCATGAATTTGCCTTTGCCGTAATCGACGTCCCAGAGCAACGGCACCCGGTCTTCGATCGCGATGGCATACACTTTGCTACGCTCCTCGAGCTCGACAGGTATCGAGGTATTGAAAATCAGTTTTTCACTGATTTTTGCCTCCTGACCTTGGATGAGCAGGTTGGACGTCATCTGTATTCCTTTGGTCACCACGGGTCCGCCCATTGCGTTGACACCCAGCTTGCGATAGATGCGGTAAAAGCCGTCGTTGTATTCCGGTGTGCGCGTAAAAAACACACGACCACCGTCCTCTGCATAACGCAAGAGTGCATCCAGGTCGGGGAACTTGCCCAGGTTCTCCACGGTCACCAGAATCGTCCTATAGGATACGCTCGGTTTCGTCAGCTTGGTGACCTCGGTTGTTTCGTACTCCTTTTTCATGTAGTCGAGGACTTGTTTAACGTTCCGCGTGATTTCACCGCTTCCACTATCTTCAGGGTCCGTGACGATCAGGAACTTCTCGCGTGTCAGTCTTGCCAGCTCCTGTGGGCTGATTCCGTTTTGCTTGGGGACGGCTGCCTTCGCACTTCTCCCATTTGCCTCATGACTGCTCACCTGCAAAATAAACTGGGAGCGGGTGGCCTCGATCACGATTCCCAGCAGAAGTACGATGGCCAAGATGATGTAAATATTTTTTTTGACGACAATGTCTTTGTTCATTTTTTCCATTCGCCCATCTCTATTGAACTACTTTCGGCTGTCGATCCTGCTGCTGCTTGTTTGAAAGCCAAATCGATTTCCTCGTGCATCGTCGACCCGAGCCTGCTCCAATGGCGAATCAGCATCAAGGTCGAATGAGAAACACGTACAGAGGAGCTCTTCAGTCGCTCCATCTCGGCGGTAAACTCGTCATATTTGCGCAGCGTGTACGAAATCTTCAGGCTCATTACATAAGGCACATCGCTGTCTGGGTGCGCCAGCTGGAATTTGTCGCAGTATTCCCGGGCCTTTTCATAGGCTTTGTTCGTCAGATCGCAGTTGATCTTGTCCACGTAGTACATCTCTTCGGCCGTGTAAACCGCAAGTAACGATTCCAATACGAACGAATAGGTGTAGGTATACTTCAAATAGGTCCGCTCATCCAGCAGCGAGCTGTTCAAATATGTCTTAAGTACGTTTGCATAGGCCTTCAAAACATCGATGTCCTGCTTGTTGGCCTCGTATTTCACCGAAAGATCCTGCAGCTGCAGCTGGAGCTTGCCACGCATTTGGGTCAATGCCGCGGCCGCGTAGTGTACCGTCTCAGTATCCTCGTTCTGCAGGGCGATTTCCAGCGTGCGAATTTGCCAAATCGTTTGCTCCTTCAGTGCGTCAATGAGCATTTTTCGCCTTGTACTCGTGTCATTGACCAAAAGGATTTCCTCTGCGGAAACGACGTTCATCTCTTTTGCCAAATCTGGCCTGCGGAAAATCCTCGCTTCCTCTCCCAGCATCAACGCCTCGCTCTCCAGCTTGAGCTGATTTTCATTTTGCTCTGCTGTGCGCTTGTAGGCATTTGTCATCACCATCAGGAACAGCCCGGCACCTGGGAGAAACAAGACGACGAGGAACCGTACCAGCATTTCCTGCTGACCCCGGCGCCTGCCGAGTAAACCGTAGAGCAGCGATACCAGAATATGAAGCAGGGCCAGATTATACATAGGCGCCATCCTTCAACGTCAGGATCGGGCGGTCTCTCTCTGCCACGATCCATGCGGCAATGCCTTTTCGTTTCAGGCGCTCTACGACGAAAGCCGCTTCCAGCTCGTTCGAGTTGGAAAGGATGATGAAAAGCTCCCCTGCCTCGTCGATCCCGATATAATCAGCCTCACGCAAAGAGCCTGCAATCTTCGGCGAAATCGCTTCGTACTCTACTCCCCCACGATCTACGGAAAGGATCGTGAAGTCGGTGTTCAGCCTTTGCTTTGCTTCCCGCTTGCTCTTTACGATCTCGTAGAAATATGGTGGGCGCAGGATCGCTGTCTCCCCTACGTAGCGGTCTTTGTAGGTCGAATTCATGTGGCGCAGCGAGCGTGACAGCGCTGCCGAAATCAGCTGCACGGCTACCTGAAAAAGATTTTGCGTATACAAGGTAAAGTGCTCGAAGCCTAGGTGTTGGATCGCTACCATGGCTACCATTTTGCCATTATCCAAAATAGGAGCAGCGAGAATGGGGCGATCCTCGCGCATATGCGCTTCGACATAGATCTTCTGTGTATGCATGAGCTGGGTGAGATAGCTGTGATCAGACACCTTCAAGGAACGGGGAAGGTCAAAGCCCGTCTTGTTCGATTTGGCTACCAGACGAAGGAAGGTGTTGTTCTGATTCATGGTGTAAATGGAGATTTCATCTGACTTCATGATCTTTTCCAAAACGTGCACCGCACTTTGCAGTACACGCTCCGGCTCAAGGGTGTCCAATTCCTTGGTGATGGCATACATTTTTCCAAAGCTGTCCTCGGAGTTGACGATTTGCTGCTGCAGCTCGTCCTTTACTTGGAGGTTGTCATTGTACATTTCCTTCAAAAAATCGTACTTCTCTTCCACTGCTTGCTTCTTAAATTGAGTAGATACAACTTCCTTGCTCCTTTTGTCCATCGAGTATCCCACAGCAATCCCGATGATAAAGTAGATCGCGATATGGAACAGAACACTGGCATCGTACAGCAGGGAGACAATTTCCCGTCCGTTGTGCAGACTCTCGCCAATAAACAGACCGCAGGAGAGAATGACAGAGAGAATAGACTGCTTGGTGCCATAAATCGCGCTAATCAGCACAATATAGATCAGCTTCAGGTCAAACATGCCGCTCTGCGTCGTATAAACGGATAATGCCAGTACAACCAGGAAGGCTAGCAGGTTTTCTACATAGGGCCGAATGTCTGCAACGAAGGAAGGCCGGGCTGTATCCGGTTCTGCTGTCCTTGCCCTTTTTTCGTTTTCCCGCTGCAGCCCACCAGCGGCAAACCAGCGGGAAGTTTTCGCCAGGCCCTCTCGCAAGGAATACATCGGTACCCAATCCAGTCTTCGTTTTACCCGTGTATTGTCCAGTAAGGATACATCAATATCTCCCTTTCTTTTGGGAGAGTGATTGATTCCTTTGAGCGTTTTTTCTTCCCCCAGCAGCCCGATCAGCTCGTTAATGCTGCTTTGCTTGTTTGTTGACAGATTCAGAACCCCGCTATAATCCGTTGTCCCTGCCCGATAGATCGCATCCGCTACGTCCTCGACGTAGATGAAATCTCTCGTTTGGCTTCCGTCTCCATGCAGATCGATCTCCTGGTCCGTATGCAGGCGTTCCAGAAAGGTAGAGATCACTCCTCCCTCCCCGATTGAGCCCTGCCTTGGGCCATACACATTGGCAAATCGAAAGCAGAGCGTGTCTAGACCGTAAAATTCCTTCCACTTGTGGCAGTATTGCTCGCCAATCAGCTTGTTCATCCCGTAAATGGAAATCGGATCGCACTCGTCCGCCTCTGACAAAGGCATATGCTCGTTTCGTCCGTAAACCGCTGCTGATGAGGCAAAGATGAACTTCTCCACGCGATGCTTGCTCGACAAACGAAGCATATTGACAAGCCCTAGAATGTTGGAGGTTGAATCTAGCAGAGGGTCTTCCATGGATGTCTGGACATTGATTTGTGCCGCCAGGTGAACAACGACATCAAATTTGTTACTGCGAAAGACTTCCTCGCATTTTTTATCCTCTACGGAAAAAAGAAAGGATTTGTGCTTAAAATCGACGTTGTTCCGATCCCCTGACGAGAGGTTGTCGAGGATGTACACCTGATAGCCTTCTTTGTAAAACCTTTCGGCAACAAACGAGCCGATGAATCCATAACCGCCTGTAACCAATACTTTCATACTCACACCCCAACTCTATTTGAAAGCTGAACGAATCTCGCCTATTTGGTGATCTGCCGTCACCCATGAAGCTTCTCCCAATACTTTTCGTATGGACAGCTCGACTCGCTCTTTTTGCAATGGCTTGGCTATGAAGTCTTTTGCTCCTGCACGAATCGCCTGGATGACGGTATCGCGATAGACGAGAGCCGAGCATATGATGATGTTGGCATTGCGATCCAATTCAATGATTTTCCGTGAGGCCCTAAGCCCGTCCATCCCCGGCATGGAGATGTCCAGCAAGACAATGTCTGGACGATACAGACGGTAGTTTCGGACTGCCTCTTCCCCAGAATCCGCTTCCGCAATGACTTCAAATCCTAACGACTCGAACATGTTCCGCAGCATAAGCCGCGCGAAAGCAGCGACGTCGACAATCATAATGCTGTTCATTCCCACATAACGTTCTCCCATCCTACCTAGTAAAGGCAATCACCCATCTACCCTTTTTCCCTTTCATCAATCGGCATCATTCTACAAGAGGCGCCTCAACAATTTCTGAACAATTTGGACTAGGACATTTGGTTTACGGGAATGCCGAGCCTCGCAAAAAGGAGCTGCTCTCAGCTCTTTGCTTGACTATTGGGCGAATTAACCAAGCACCATGAATCTGCCCGGGGAATATGAATGAATACGTTTGTTTGTACGTCTACGGGTGACACGTCGGAAATTGTGGGTAACAGTCTCGCCTCACACCGATCTAAAAGAGCACAAACCTTGTTAGGTGGGAGGAAGTAGGAATGGATTCATCCCCAAATTCATCCAATCAACCGCAAAAGAAACAGTCATCGAGGTCTTCTGCAAATCGCGCCGAAAAGAAGCAAGCCACCAATTCTTCATCGGGCAATGGAAAAAAGAAGAAGTCCGCCAATTCTTCGTCAAAGGATGCCCAAAAGAACCAGACCAATAATCAATCCACTGCTCTCCCTTGCTTCCCAGGCACTAGCTTGGAGCTTATCGTGGCTAGTCTCCTTTTAACCGGCAAGCTGCGAGTAGACTCTGTTCAATTGTTTAGACAAGCTACGATGATTGTCGGCTTAACAGGAAAGTACATTACGCTCGACGACTTGAACAATAGCAACAATAATGTAGATAGCATGGTGAATTTTTTGAACGAGAATGGGAATGTAACGGTAGATGAAATTTTCCAGGCGCTCAAAAAGAAAATGAATAGCTGATCAGGAACCTAAAAGGGGGAATGTATCATGAATTCTTTTAATGGAGAGGCTTTTTCGGAATCCATCCTACTTGTCATTCTTCTTGCGATGCTATTTTTCGGCTCCAGAGATATCGCCGGACTATCCGCTCAGCCTACGAAGTAAAAAAAGCAGTGGCAGTCTTTGCCAAAGCAGAAGCATCTTGGATCGACGAATCCTTTAGCTTAACCCTTTGAAGGTTTGGGCAATTGCGCAAAAACTCCAGATTCGATAGCGATACCTCTTCCAGCTCCAGCGTTCGCAAGTTCACGAGCTGCCCCAACAATTCCACCGACTCTTCGGCTCCTGAAGCCAGCCCGACTAGTGTCAGCTTCTCGAGTGAGGCTAGCTCGGCCAGACTGCAGAGCTGCTCCCTATCCAGCCCGCTGACCTCCAGCTCCTTCAAGCTCTTTGCCTGCTTTAGCTGGGGACAATCGCGCAAGGCTTCAATCGATTCCAACTCGTTTGCCGACAGGATCAGCTCACGGACCTCCCTGCAATGCGCCAAAGGTGTGATATCCGTGATTCCCTCACCGATAAAACGGAGCTGCTTTTCTCGCAGAAATACATCGGGTGAGCCGCTGGCCGACAGGATCCGCTCCTGCCAGCTCTCCTCCAAGCCGTTCAACCACGCAGACGTATCTTGCAGCCCATGATCCATGCGAATCGGATGAAGCGCAGGCTGAGGGCAACGACATACTTGACCTCTTCGTCACGGCCAAAATTAATGACCTGCCCCATGCGTCCCTGCTCATCGGGATCCAGATCGAGGCCGAGATGATTTCCTCCCCAATCTTTGCTGATCGGCAGCCAGTAGCGGTTTCGTTCCAAACCTAATACAGCTCTCTCAAATCCGCAGGCAGGGCAAACCCAAGCTCAGCCTCTGCTTCTTGAAGCTGCTGCTCAGTCGCTGGCGGGTGAAACGCTTCTTCCCCTTCACGAAATTCAGATCGCAGCAGCTCTATGATTTCGGTAACGAATGGCTTGATCATGTGCCTTCTCACCTTTTGCTTTGGCTGCCGTCGACTTTAGCTTCGCCACCCCGCCCCATACGATGTAGACCAGATGCTCCACCTGATACGATTCGCACAGACGAATGCTTTCCAGCAGAACTGCTAGATTTGCTTCCTCTTCGACCTGCTCCTTGAGCTTGGGCTTCATGGAATCTGTCCCGTGCAGCAAACAAATCGTCAGCGTAGGAATCGTCTTGGCATTCACCCCGTGTTTATCGACAAACGCAGCCGTAAAGTAGTTTTGTACGGACTGATGCTCTTCATCTACCTGCTTCATGTAGTGCTCGACCAAAGGAAAATTGCGCTCATCCGCAAGCCCTAGTCCAAATACAGCATAGGTTCCCGGCATGCAGTTCTTTTCACCTTCTGTGTCTGTGTACCATTCATACTCGCAAATCGCCTCGCGTGCATACTCCTCCAGCAATGGATGCAAGCTTGGGTAGGCCAGTGCGTTGGCAAAAAAACGATGGGTTGCCGACTTCGCCAGACCTTTGATCGGCAGAAATTGCTTCTCCTTGGATGTCAGCTTGATCTGATAGCTTTTGGGAAAGCCTGCCCGGAGCAGCTGGCACAAAAAGCGGATCGCCTGTGCATAGCACTCTTCCCCTTCCTGCTTCACCGTTATCGTGACCGTTGCAAATACGTCGTTTGCCTTGCACTCGACAACCTCGTTTGCCATTTGCCTATCTTCACGAGCGATGCTTCCGCTGCCTTCCAGCAAAATCTGAGCAGCGAGCTCGCTACCCAGCTCTTTTGCCCTCTCCAAAAACTCACTACCAGTATCTCTTGCGTAGGAGGGCTCGTATTTGAGAATCGCCACCGCCGTATAAAGAAAAAGCTCCATTTCTCCCTGGTCGATGCTCCCCAGGTGCTGCACAGCTTTTTTCGTGTAGACCTTTTGCCCCCATTGCAGCTCCTTTCTCTCAAAGTGCTGCAGGAGCCAGTCCTGCTCACCCCAATCCCGCAGAGCATGTACGATCGTATGGCGATGCTCTCTGAGCTGCGGCTGATTTCCTTTATTCAGATCCAGAATCTGCTCAAAAGTGGAAATGATTTTGCGGGTATCAAGCTTTGGAAACAGGTCTCGATCTAAAAGATGCCTTGCCAAGAAAAACGTCTCCAGTGGATCAGTGGCACTTGCTGGCTGAGCTTCGAGCCTCTCCAGATAGGCCTGTACACGTTCAAGCAGTAGCTCCTTTTTGGCTTGGTCGATCTGCTTTAAAATCAGCACGTTGATTTTCCCGTTTTCCGTTTGAAACTTTCCCCAAAACGAAAAGCTGTAGTCAATCAGCGCTGCCTGCGGGAGGTTGTCCAGCTTCTCTTGCATATAGAAGGCAAGCTTTGGCACGACGATTCCTCTGATCGACTCTTCCGGAATGCTCCCCGTAGATGGATGGTTACTGCCGCGAGCATCCCGCTCAAAGTCGAGATCATCCAAATACGCGTCCCCTATCAAGCAAAATACTTGTAAATATATCCAAATACCTATTCGACCAGCTGCCCATAATCGAGTAGGAGGGAGCGACTAACTCCCGTCCTCTCACACCACCGTACGTACCGTTCGGTATACGGCGGTTCATCAAGCTTGACGAATGACAGAATATCGTTGTAATAAGCTTTTCAGCCCTTGTTGTTGCCAATATGCAACTCCGAGGGCTTTGTGCATTTGAGGAGTCTTTGTGGTACGCCATGCACCCTTTCTGGTGTTTGCAATTTCTATTGCTTGGACGTGCGATAAACCCAGAGAGCGAAGTTCTCGATATCGGGTTCGTACTCGCTTCCACTGAGACCACAAGCAAAGTCGAAGTCTACGTCGTATCCATTCGTCGATAGATTGAAGGATTTTCTTTGCATCCGCAAGGGCAAAATATCCGATCCAACCCATGAGGTACTGGTTTAGCTTCCGAATCCTTTCATCCATAGAGATGCTCCATACCGGATTAGTGATGAAGCGGATTTTCTCTTTCAACTTCAGAAGTGATTTTGGATGAAGCCGAATCCTTGCTTGTTTTGCATTAGTGAAACCGAAACCGAGGAACTTACGCTTCCAAGGTCGATCCACTGCGCTCTTCTGCTCATTTACTTTAAGCTTAAGTACCTTCTCCAAGTAGCTTTGGATACTTTCTTTTACCCGTTCTCCCGCCCGCTTTGTTCTCACGTAGATATTGCTATCGTCTGCGTATCGACAAAAGCGATGTCCCCTCTTTTCCAGTTCTTTATCCAAATCGTCGAGCAAGATGTTCGCCAATAACGGACTAAGTGGACCACCTTGTGGTGTGCCCTCTACTGCCGAAAGGCAGATGCCATTGACCATGATGCCTGCTTGTAGATATGCGCGAACAAGTTTCAACAAAGCTTTATCTTTTACTTTTCGAGCAACCCGACTCATTAAAATATCGTGATTAACCCGGTCGAAGAATTTCTCTAAGTCCATATCCACGACAAAGCGATATCCTTCGGAAATATAAAATTGTGCTTGTCTCATGGCGTCATGCGCACCACGGTTCGGTCGGAATCCGAAACTGGATTCTGAGAAGTGGGGGTCAAATATAGGAGTAAGAACTTGGAGGATGGCTTGTTGAATAAAGCGATCTATCACGGTAGGAATACCTAATAACCTTACTCCTCCGTCAGATTTCGGGATTTCGACTCTGCGGACAGGGGAAGGTTTGTAGGTCCCTTTCATAATCTGCTTTTTAGTGGTCAACCAGTGTTCACGGATATAATCGCGCAGTTGTTCGGTTGAAACACCGTCGATTCCCGCCGATCCTTTGTTTCTTTCCACTCTTTCGAGTGCCACTAATAGATTTTCTCGTGACAGGACTTTCTCCAACAGCTCCATGACGATACCCTTCCTCCGCACGCATCCTTCTAGTCTTGCCGGACAATACTCAGCCCTCTCTTGTACCCTCAGGGCTTCACCCATTTTCTCCAAGAGTAGTTCCTTACAGAATTCTGCTTCACAGTATTATCACGAAAGTGATTAGCGGATGTGTTGACTTAATGTTCAGCCCTTCCCCGTTCAAGCGTCCTTTACTTGGGTACTATGGCTTCTGCTGACTTCTGCATGTTCAGCGTCTCCTTACGAAGACGGTTACCAACATTTGAAGGCACTTCATGCAGACCTCCCCAGGTAAGAGCGATAACTTTCATCCCATGTACCTGCCCAAGTTTACTGCTGTATTCCTTGGCTGTATGGGGCTTCGTCTTGTTTGGCAGACTCACCCGAATACAACAGCCTCAAATTGGGTTCGTGTACCTCAGGTCGGGACTTTGCCGCCGGCTTCCTTCAGATTCCACCTCGCGGTGGACACCCTTGCCTTGGGCTAACGGTTGGTACAGCCAACCCCCGTTCGGGACTTACACCCTAGAGCTATCGCCCATGCTGGGCGCACCAAAAAAGGCCAGCCTCTTTGTAAGAGAGGGCTGGCCTTTTGTCTTGCATGTACCTAGATGCGGAAAGCACCGCCGCCAGAGAGTTGTTGTTCGGCAAAGCTTACCAGGCGCTTCGTAATTTCTCCACCAACTGAGCCATTCTGACGAGAAGAAGTGTCTGGGCCGAGAATGACCCCGAATTCTGCTGCGATTTCAAACTTCATTTGGTCAAGGGCTTGCGATGCTTGCGGGACCAGCTTTTGATTTGAATTGCCACTTCCACTTAACATGATGTATTTCCCTCCAATCGGTGTTGTGGGCTTATTATGCGCTAGTGGCGGTGGCAATATTTACGCCGAATACAGATCCCTTAACTTACCAATTTCAGAGCCAATCATTTACAAATGGAGCGCGCAGATTGTCGATCATTTGCTGCTGCTTGCTGGCAATACTGCTGCGAATCGTGTCCTTGTATGAAATCGCGTATTTGGCGCGAGACAGGATTCGTTGCGCCAGATCTTGTTCATCTGTAGTGACGGCAAGTTCCGCCACGTCCAAGGAATGGATAAAGTCCACGCATTTGAAACGATACGCCAAGCATACAAAGGGAATCCCGCAGGCTGCGCTCAGCACATTGGCGTGCAGCTTGAAGTTGATGGTCGCCTCCCATGCTTGGATACGTCGCATCATCTCTGTATGATCGTGAACGACCAGATCAAGCGTCGTCCGTTCAGGACACGCGATCTTTTGGTAGAGCCGCTTGTTCGCGTTCCCATCTGGCCCCCACATGGTGTACAGATACAAATCGTACCCTTCCTCGATTAATTTGCGGCCTGCGTACGCCAGGGCATCCTCTACCTCAGCTTCGTGTTTTCCGTAGATCCGATTGTAGGAGGTTCCCCAGTTGATGCCGATGACTGGTCGATTCTGCTTTGAGTCTACCTGCTCGGGGCTTGGTGTACTTGGCGGCATGAGCAGCATTCCCGGGTCACCACTAATATGGAGGTGACCCCCTACACCAGATGCCTGCAAATATTGGTAGGTCAGCGGTCCTCGTACGCCAAAGAAAGAAGCGTGCTGCCCGATTTCCCGCAGCATCTCACGCATGCGATCACTTTCCCCCATCTGCGCATGGTCCAATCTCCCTGCAGCATCCAAGCGAACAGGCTCTTGCGTATCATAGCCACTGCCCCAGATCAGCAGCTGTTTCTTTTGCTGCACAGCCCGGTACGCCACATCGACATACCCGGGCACAAGCAGCGATCCGCCACCGATGACGACGGTATCATACGGACTCAGATCCTGGAGATCAACACCGGGCAAAGAAGGGATGATCTGCACCTTTTGTGGATCGAGCAGCTCATGTGCCAGCTGCTCAAACGCTTTCCACATGAGCTCGTCTCCTAGGTTGTTAAAACCAATCCAGCCAACGTACAACACTTTTCTCATCGAACCGCTCACCCTCTCTCGCCTTTTCTGACCCGTTCATACAGCGCTAACATTTCTTCTCCTTTTTGTTGGATAGGAAACACGGATGATACCCACGCTCTCCCCATCATTCCGATCTGCTTCAGCTTTTCTCGATTCCCCAGCGCTTCTTGCAAAGCTTTGGAAATAAGATGCGGGGAAGGCTTTTCTATCGAATCATGATCGCCGAAATAATAGTCCCACGCCAGCTCATATAACTTGGGTGTAACGAGTCCCACATAGCCGTGATTGCCTATGGCGAGCACTGGCTTGCCGCAGGCCATCGCCTCCAGCGCCACTCGTCCCGTGCCAATCACCAGATCGCTGCTCTCGTAATAAGGCAAAACGTCCGTTTGTTCCCCTACGAGATGGATGTAGACCTCGCCACGCAGTTTATTCAAATTTCTCGCCAGCTCTTTCACGTGATGGACTTGTGCTCCTGTCCCTACAACCACGATGTGAACCTTGTTCCATTCGGCTGGCCACGTTTTGGTCGAACGCAGTACCATGTTGCACACCGAAGCTTTTTGCCAGGCCAATCTGCTCACATAGGTCACGACGGTCGCATCTTCCGGGACATTTGGCAAAAAGGTTCCGCGAGCACGATCACTTGCCTCTGGGTGAAACCTTTCCAGATCGACACCGTTGGAAATGACCGTCGATGTAATTCCTTTGGCAAGCCAATAGCGTTGGACCGGTTTGCTTACACTGATTATGGCGTCACATAGTTGAGCAAGCTCGATGGCTTCCTCGTGCGGATAATACGTCCCGTGCATCGTGAAGACGACGGGAATTCCCAGTTCATTGGCTGCATTTGCGGCGAGGATTCCCGAGGGCGTCTGATGCACGTGTACGATAGAGATTTGCTCCTGCTCCATGACCTTCTGGTAGGCTTGCTTCAGCACTTTTTTCCTCTCCGTCAGCGGCTGTAGGTCCGACGCCACCAGATGAACTTGGTAACCCGCACGGATAAACTCCTGATGGAACGGACCGTCTGCTCCCGCATAATGCAAGCGTACTCCCTTTTCTACAAATGGTTTGCCGAGACTTTGGGCGTACGTTTCCGTTCCACCTGTTCCCATACTGTCCAGAACCATCAATACACGGCTGCTCATCCTTTGCTCTCCTTTCTCCGATAGTACTTGGTCGAACGTTGATGGGCATGAAGCCGATAGTAATAGAGCGCCTCCGGAAGATTCTCGATATTCGCTCGGGCATTCAAGCTTTTGGCGATAAATTCGTAATCCTCTGCACCATTGATCCGTCGCGTAGGTCCGCCGATTTGATCAAACAATCGCCCGCGAAACAGAATCGTTCCATGGCAAACGCAATGCCCTCCCGCTCCGTACACCTTTCGAATATCGTCTCCATACTTGATCCAGGTGGACAGCTCCCTTTTGTTCGGGGTCTCTGACGGGAACGCATAATAATTGGTCCCTACCAGCTCCACTTCCGGATGCTCCTGCAAAAACGTAACCTGCCGCTCCAAGCGCAAAGGGTGGGAGTAATCATCCGAATCCTGAACCGCGATGTATTCTCCTTTTGCAAAATAGAACCCCATGTTGATTGCACCTGCAAAACCGATGTTGCGCGGCAGTTGTTGAATCACGACCTGATGATCCCGGAGTGACGCTTCATTCCGCTGCAGCCACTCGTAAACGATGGCGACAGAATCATCTGTGGAAGCATCGTCGATAAAGATCATTTCCCACTTTTGATAGGTCTGCGAAAGAATGCTGTTCAGGCACTCTAGCACGTAGTCGCCACGGTTATAATTCGTGATGACTACGCTCACCAGCCCGCTTTCACGCTCTGTTTCCATATTTTCGCACCACTTTCTGCTAATAGTTGAAAAGCCTCGATATGATCACCCAAAATCTGTTGAAATGCCAAAGACCTCCGGGAAGTGGCGAGGTTTTTGTCCGGGCGAATCCGATTGCGGGCAAAGCTGTCTACTTCGTGCACCAGCCTTATGTCCAAACCGGCTAAGGCTGCCGCTGCCTGCGCTTTAGGTGGACAGACCAACAACTGCCAACCGATCGGAGCAAAAGACTCGCGGCGCAAGGCAAACGGTACGACCAGCATGGAGCCTGGCCCCAGCCCTTTGCGATTGATCGCTGCATTCAACGCTTGCCTGGCTGCCAGCACTCCATCCCGCGAAGAGACACCTGAAAGGAACCGCCGTTGATCATTGAGGGCTACCTCGACACGATGCTGGCAAGCACGTACAAACGGATACAGATCCATGGCCGGGATGACGAAATCTGCATCCACGAACAACAAAATGTCTCCTCGGGCGAGACTGGCTCCCACTGCTCGACCCGTATCTACTCCCAAAGGCTCTGCTATTTCTACGGTCGTGACACCATGCTCCCGCGCGATTCTTGCCGTCTGATCACTGGATCCATTTACGACCACAATGATTTCAGCCGGAGCAAGCTGCAGCACTTCCCGCAGGACATTCCCGATCGTCCGCTCTTCGTTGCACGCGGGGATAATGACGGAAAGCCGGTCTTCCCCGTAGCGCTTCGTCGATCGCAAGGGCCATTTTCCCCATTGCCTTACTTGGTGATGCGGTGTCTGGCCCCTCTGCTGTGCGTACTGCTCAGCTACTTCTCTTTTTCTTTGACCATCCTCGAGCCCCCCTCGGAAGGGCAGACAGGAAAACGCAGCTACCTGTTCCTCGATGACAGCCTGCTCCCAGACGGATAGCTCTGACAGGCATGCCCCCAGCAGCTCTGGCTGGAAGGGCACCCACTCCTGTAAAGATTCCAAAGGCATTGTTCGTATGAGAATCCCGCTCGGAAGCAGCTTGCGAAAGGCTTGTGCTGGATGGGCAAGCTCTTCTGCAGGAATCTTGCTCAAGACTTTTTTGGCAAAGGCATGCGGCGTATTTACCAGGCACGCTTCCCGCCATTCCGGATGACCGTACGCTTCATTGAGCAGCTGACTGATACCTCGGACGGGCTCTGCCCGTTGCCTGCCACGCTCTCTGACGACTTCCTCGGAAAGCATCAAGTCGACTTGCTGATAGCGAAGAGGAAAGAGAAATCGCTGCAAGCTGGATACGGGGTAAAATCGGTCTTCACCAAGAAACAGCAGGATGTCCCCCCTCGCCTGGGCAGCTCCGATGGCTCTTGCCGAAAAAGGACTCTCTAACTGATCGACTCCGTGCACGCTACAACATACCGCAATAGAGTCGGGAAGCTCGCCAAGCAAATGCGCAGCCGAGACCAGAATGATTTCCAGAGGGGCCAGTTTCAGACTGGCCTCCATCTGTCGCTGCACATGCTGGATCGAATAAATAGCGGTAAGGATGACAGACAGTGTTTTCTCTTCGCCTGTCAGCCTGCGCGTCCCCATTACTTAAACCAGCCTCACATACGTGATACGATCCAGTTGAAAGACCACGTTCTGTGCGTTTCCGTACCCGGATGCACCGGAAGTCAATACGGTCGCGGTGCTGTCAGTCACTCGAATCAATACCCCAGTGGTCACTTGTATGCCTGTAATAACTTCTACCGTTTCGCCCAAGAGCGATTGCAATTTATCTTGAAAATCCATTTGAATTCCTCCTTTACACCGATTGCACAAAATTGATCTGCGTAAACGATAGGATGACAACCGAGCCGCCAGCCTCCAAAAGCTGAACGTAATCGGCACCAACCGCTTGAAGAACGCCTGCGATGCTGCCTGCTTCCGTTCCGATTTCAACGTCCTGATTCAAGTAACGGAGCAAAACCTGACGAATTTCCGGTTCCACCGGACAAGACCGTCGATGTTCCTCCGCTGGTTTCGGTCCTTCATTGTTCCACACGAGCTTTTTTAAGCCCTCAAAAAATGCTTTCAGCTCTTTCTCATTGACGCTGAGCCACATGCTTGTCACTCTCCTTCTCTAAGTCCTATCCTCGTGGATGATCCCACTTTTACAAGGTATACAAGCATCGCCAAAATGGTTATGGGTCACTAGCGTATTTTCAAGAGATTCGTTCATTTCTTGCAGCCCTTCTGTCCCGAAAATGAAAAAAACCCGGCCATTGCCGAGCTATAGGACGTCCAATTTTCTGTTTTTGATCTGAGGCATGCTATGATCCGTTCGAACTGCTGTGGAAAAACAAGAGTCAATCGCACAGAACGTGGATGAAAGAAATGTAAAGTTCACATGATAGCTTTTACATATTCATCATAGAAAAGGTCGATCAGAACGGCTCTCGCCTCATGATTCTCCTCCTGCTCCGTCCTTCATCAACGCCTGTCCTGCTTCCGTCAAACGATATTGCCCGCGTCCAACCGGATTCTTTTCGACCCACCCCTTTTTGATCAACGCTTTGAGAGGCGAATTGACGTACAGGGAGTCAAAGCGGCGTGCCTTCTCCACATTCCCTCCTGGCAGCATCCCTGCTATCACAGTTGGTGTTCTCCATTCCTTTGCCGATAACGCCAGCAGAACATTTACCTGCTTTTCGGGCAGCATTCGCAAAGCTTTCTTCTTCGCCATTTCAGAGCCTTCCAGGAGGCGGGCTCGAAAATAGAGCTTGCCGCCCTCTTTTTTCCGCTCGCACCATGCCGCCTCGAATTGCCAAAGCGCTTTTGCCAAGGATGCCCGCGGACTGGCGTAGTGAGTCTCACAATGATCGAGTATGTCTTTGAGTGTTCTCCACTGGTTTTCTTTGGTCAAGTAATGCCGAACCTGCTTCATCGTTATCCGATAGGGAGTGATGTACCCGCCTCCGCTTTGCCCTCCCTTTACTTCTGCCGTTCGATGATGCTCTGTCAATGCCTCTTTGAGGTCAGGCAGCGTCCGGCGCGCAAGCTTTGGCATATGAGCGGGCCAGACACTCCCGAACTTGCTGATCGTGAGCACCCCAATCCCGTAATCTCGCAAAACCATCGATACAAATTTCTTAAACGACTTTGGCTGATAGGGAATGGCAATCCAAATATAATGGGCAAAGCCGCGCCACCGCAGCGCCTGCTCGATCAAATCCAAGCTGAGAGACTGCTTCATTTCCACGACGCCTACCAGCTGCCCGCTCGTCACGACGATATCCGCTCGCCCACCGAGATGCTTGCATTCGACCTCCGGGTACGACGTGAAACCCCTCTCTCCCATCCAGGCCTTGATCGGCTCGTACATGTCCTCTTCTCTCATAGGCTCTCCTTTGTCGTTACCGTTCTTTTTTATTCACTTTATCATGCTCTGGCTCCTTTTGCCCAAGCGTTTCCAACTCCGCCTTTCCCTTGGGAGCTGTTTTTCGTACAATGAATGAAGTGGTCATCCATAACGTTTTGGAAAGGGAGGGAATAGCAGTGTCAGAGAAAAAAGAACCATTGGTCCCTGAACTCGAGGATCTTTTGTATAAATTTACGGAGCTGCTGAC
Source organism: Brevibacillus centrosporus (assembly GCF_046622605.1). Taxonomy (NCBI): domain Bacteria; kingdom Bacillati; phylum Bacillota; class Bacilli; order Caryophanales; family Paenibacillaceae; genus Brevibacillus; species Brevibacillus centrosporus. The sequence goes on from NZ_CP176856.1 coordinate 4,396,407, forward strand.
AGGAGAAGCGACACCTGAGCGTGTGGAAATGGTAAAGATATGGTGCCTGTACACGCACATGAGCAAGGCGATGCCTCCCCTCATTCAGCACTGGGCGAGCGAGCCCGAGCATTTCGAGGCACGCAACCAGATCCGCGAGATCATCGAGCAAATCAAACAGTGGAATCAGACGAAAAATCAAAAGCATTGATAGACGAAAAAAGGACTGCAGCATGTGGCAGTCCTTTTTCCTTGATCAAGAGCTGACGGCTAGCAAGGGAACCCGTCCAACCTTGTGGCCTGCTTTAAAAACCGAGCCGCTTTTTCAGCTCTTTTACCACGTTTCGGCTGACCGGAATCTCCGTGCGTCGACAGTCCTGCATGATTAAATGGATGGACCCTTTGAACCAGGGCACGAGCTCAGCCGTCTTGGAAAGATTGACGATATACGCCCGATGCGTGCGAAAAAACTGCTTGGGTGACAATCGGCTTTCCAGCTCCTGCAAGGAAAAAGACGTCGCGTACTGCTCGTTCCCCGTATAAATACTGGCATAGCGTCCTTCCAAGGTCGCGTACACGATGTCGTTCGGATCGATCAGCATGATTTTCCCCTGCTTCTCTACCGGTACGCGCCGGGGCTGCTGGTCAGCCAGCACATTTTGTAAAATCGTTTGCAGCTGTTCCTCCAGTTGGGGAGCAGTCGCCACAGGAGCCTCATTCGCTCGAAGCATCTTTCGCACGCGATTCATCGTCTTCTCCAGCCGAAGCTCGCTAAAGGGCTTCACGATGTAGTCGATCGCATCCGTTTCAAACGCGCGTACGGCATGAATCTCATAGGCACTGGCAAAGATGATGACCGGCGGATTGACCATCGATTCCAAGAGCTCCTGTCCTACGTCCACGCCATCCCGATCCTGCAGATGAATATCTAAAAAAACAGCATCGGGCTCAATCTGCAGGACAGAATCGATCGCTTCTTCCCCGCTGCTCGCTTCTCCGATGACAGAAACCTCAGGAAATTGCTCCAGCAGGTATCGAAGCTCTAAGCGAGCGGGTGCTTCATCATCCACGATGAACACTTTTAGCACTGGCATTCACCCCTACTGGTAAAGTAATCACGCAAACCGTTCCTTCGCCGGGTGCACTCTCGATGACGATTCCATAAGGCTGTCCGTAAATAGACTGCAGCCTGCCTTTGACATTGGACAACCCGATCCCGGACAGTCGACGTTTTCCATCCTTTTGCATGTGCGGCTGGACAAAAGGGTCTGCCCCTATACCTACACCGTCGTCTGCAACTGTCAGCTCCAGCGTATGGCTGTCGGTCCGGCGTGCTTTGATCTTGACCGTTCCCCCATCTCGCTTAGGCAACAAGCCGTGCTTGACAGCGTTTTCAACCAAAGGCTGCAGGATGAGTCCCGGGACAATAAAGCCTTCTACCCCCGCCTCGATGTCATACTCGACGCGCAGCTTCTCCCCAAACCTGGCTCGTTCAATGGCTAAATACGCTTCGATGTGCTCGAATTCCTCTGCCAAGCTGACAAATCCCCCGGAGTCATGCAGGTTTCTGCGAAAGTACTCTCCCAGATGGATCAACAGCTCACGCGCCTGCTCTGGGCGGAAGCGAATGAAGGAAACGATCGTATTTAAGGCATTGAACAAAAAATGCGGATTGATCTGCGCATGCAGCGCTTTGATTTCGGCGTCAGCGAGCAAGCGGGACTGCTTTTCCAGCTCAGCCAGCTCCAGCTGTGTAGAAATCAGGTTGCCCAAGCCTCGCACAAGCTCCAAATCGACCGCAGATAGCTTGCGGGAGCGGTCCTGGTACAGCTTGAGGACCCCAGCCACCTCTCTTCGGCGCATCAACGGTACGAGAATAGCGTACCGCAGTGGACAATTGGCTTCCTTACAGCCGATTTCCTGTTTGCTATGGGCAATCATGACTTCCTTTGTATCCAGCACCTCTTGGGTTGCCTTTGTGGAAATGCCCTCTCCCACCACGTGATGAGAAGAGCCAGCGCCGACATGGGCGAGCACCGTCTCCCGATCTGTAATCGCCACCGCAGCTACCCGAGTCGTACGCAAAATCTCTTCGGCTACCTTTCTCGCCGACTCAAATGTCAGTCCTTCCCGCAAGTACGAAAGCGTCTTGTCTGCTACCTGCATCGTCCGCTGCGCCTGCAAAGCGCCGATGCGATCTTCTTCTTTTTTTACCAGATCAATAATGATTACGAGAATGGCAATCCCTAGTGAGTTGACGACTGACATCGGAATGCTGATAATCTGGATCAAGGATAAGGCAGCCTCATAGGGACGAGCCACTAACAGGATAATCCCCATCTGCATCCACTCCGCAAGAAACCCCACGATCAAGGCCGTTGTCCAGCCGATTTCCTGCTGACGATTGCGGCGGAATTGATAGATCAAGCCCGCGATCAAGCCTTCACTAATTGTAGAAATGGCACAAGCCAAGTCCGTAAAGCCCCCGAGAGAGTAACGATGTATGCCAGCAATCAGGCCAGTCATAAGCCCTACCCATGGACCAGCCAGCAGGCCCGCCACAACCGTACCGATGACGCGGGAATTGGCGATCGCATCCTGATACCAAATGCCGTTATAGGTTCCGAGTATGGAAATGGCGGAGAAGATCATCACCATGACGGCTTTTTCTTTCCAGGTCGCCTGCTGATTCAAAATACTTCGAAAAGCACGGACGCGAGTAAACAGCAAAGCAGCAACGATGAGAACGGCCGTCCGCTCAGCTAATGGCATCATCAAGGCCAGGTTCATATGATCAGCTCCTATCCAACTGTGCGCTTGCCAAAAAGGATATACTCATTATCCATAGCGCACGGCTGTACGGTCAAGACAATTGTCTGACAAGGCTGAAAACTGCCCGGCGAGTCTGCAAACCGACCTTCCCTGATGCTTACCATGAAAAACGGAAAACAGGGCACCCCTGCCTTTCGCTCTGACCAGAGGATGCCCCAATGTCCCGTAACTTTTTTCTTACAGGTTGCCCCGGAGCTCTTGCTCGCGCTCCAGTGCTTCGAACAGCGCTTTGAAGTTGCCGTTCCCAAACCCGCGTGCCCCTTTTCGCTGAATGATTTCGATAAACAGCGTCGGACGGTCAACGATGGGCTTGCTGAACAGCTGCAGCAGGTACCCTTCGTCATCCCGATCCACCAAAACCCCCAGCTTTCGCAGCGACTCCAGATCCTCGTCGATTTCTCCCACGCGCTCCTTCAGATCCTCGTAGTACGTATCAGGGACGGAAAGGAAATCGACGCCATTGGCCTGCAGTTTGCTAACCGTGCTGATAATGTCATTCGTCAAGATTGCGATGTGCTGGACACCAGGTCCTTTGTAAAATTCGAGGAACTCTTGAATCTGCGATTTGCGACGGCCTTCGGCTGGCTCGTTGATCGGGAATTTAATCCGTCCGGTACCGCTCTGCATCACTTTGGACATCAACGCAGAATACTCGGTGGATATGTCGTCTTCACTGAAATTTTGTACAGCCGTGAAGCCCATGACTTTCTGATAATAGGAAACCCATTCGTCCATGACTTCTACATTTCCGACGACGTGGTCGATGCCAATTAGTCCTGAGCCTTCTCCTTTTACTGGCGCTTGGAACGCTTTGTAGCCTGGCAAAAATGGGCCCTTGTAATTTTTTCGCTCGATGAAGGTATGAATATTTTCGCCATACGTCCCGATGATCGCTTTCTTCACCGTTCCATGTTCGTCCGTATATTCGGTAGGCTCCATGATCGCGATCGCTCCACGGGAAACCGCCTCACGATACGCCTGCTCACAGTCTTCTACCCGAAGAGCCACGTCCTTGACTCCATCGCCGTGCTTTTTCACAAATGCGGCGATAGGGTGATCGGGTGTGAGCGCCCCTGAAATGACAAAGGTCATGTGGTTTTGCTTGAGTACATACGAAACCTTTTCCCTAGAGCCTGTCTCCAGCCCTGCGTACGCCACCGTTTCAAAGCCAAACGATTTCGTGAAATAATGCATCGTCTGTTTTGCATTTCCTACATAAAACTCCAGATAGTCCCAGTCCTGAATAGGAAAAAAGTCGGTGTTCGCCATCGCTACCCCTCCACTATTTTCATTCATTCGTTATGGTTATTTGATAATTGGGATTATTTAGTCGTTATCTCGAGCGTACATGGGAAGCGCTTGCTTATGCAAGAACGCGAAATAACGCGAAAACGCTCAACCGCTTTTATTGATTAAAGTACGCGATTAGTCGTTTTCTTGATACACCTGGAAGCCAAAAACGAATCACACCCAAATTATCATCTCCCCGTTTAAAGCCCTTACATTGTTCCTCGATTTGCATACCTTGATCTTGGGGTTTTTCCTCAATCTCAATTAGGGGTGATATCAATGAGTTTCTTCGACGACAATTTTGCATTGGTATTGGTTCTTTTCGTATTATTAACAATTGTTGCTTGTAGCTGCGACGGCTGCTAATTTCATTCCAAAGCTTACCCTTCTTCTATTGAATCACCCTGTGAAACTGCATGATTCAAAGCGAGGCTGCCAGAGATTTCTGGCAGCCTTTGCTGGTTTTCGCCGATTTCTTCGGTTGCAAAAAAGATACGCAGCCACCCGTTTGCTTGATACAATATGGGCAAAAGTAGATAAAGTAGCAAGCAGAAAGGGGCAAATAAATTTATGAGCGAATGGAGCACCCTTGCAGCCGAAAAGTGGGACCAATTTGCTGCAGACTGGCATGCAAACAGCGACAACATGTGGGAAAACGGCAGTCGCCGTACGATCCTGCCTTTCTTGCAAAAATACGTATCGATCAGCGATGGTCCTATCCTCGATGCAGGCTGTGCAGACGGCTATGCGAGCTGCAAGCTGGCATCGATTGGTTACGCAGTCGAGGGTATCGACATTGCCGGGGAAATGATTCGTCTCGCCAATGACCGGGCAAAAAGAGCAGGCTTGTCGCTCCCTTTTCAAACAGGTGATATCAGCCAGCTCCCTTTTGCAGACAATACCTTCGCTGGCGCCTTGTCTATCAACGTCGTGGAATTTACCCCTTCCCCTTTGAAAGCACTCCTCGAGCTGCGACGTGTTTTAAAGCCTGGCGGCACCCTCGTGCTCGGGATCTTAGGTCCAACAGCTGGCCCTCGCGCCCATAGCTATCGCCGGTTGTATGAAGAAGCCACCATTCAAAATACGATGATGCCATGGGAGGCCAAAAAGCTGGCTTCTGAGAATGGTTTTGTCCGAAAAGACGAAGAGCCTGTCTATAAAGAAGGAATTACGCCTGATATTGCGGGACGCTTAAGCGTTGAGCTGCGTGAAGCCGTCAGTTTTCTGACACTGTTTGCTCTCGAAAAAACTCTCGACTAAATCATTTTTCCATGAATAAAGGCAGCCTTCCCGTCTAACGCTGACGATAAGGCTGCCTTTCTATCACTTCGTGGAGACATAGGCCACATTATTTTGCTTCATCCAAGCCAGTTTGCTTTCGATCAGCTTCGCAAGCGTCGCATCCTCCATGCCATGCAGCTGGCTGTAAAGCTGCTGCGTTTCCAAAAGGTCGTTGTACGTCAGATACGGGTAGTCGACGCGACCAAAGGAACCGTTCGGATAATAAGCGTAATGGAGATCGCCATTTTGGACAATCCATTTGGATCCGAGATTGACCACGCCGCCAAGCATGATATCGGCCAGATCTTTGTCCGTAGGATTGCCAAATTGCAAATAGCTTCTGTACAAGAAGTTAATCTCCGCCAGCTGATGGTTGAGTGAAACATGCGTATCAGACGGTTTCCCTACTAACGCGTAGTCGGCTACCAGCCAGCCTGGGCGAACGCCTTCGATTACATAATGATTCCCTACCGCATGCTGTTGGAAAAAGAGCGCGTATCTTTGTGTAGATTCACAAAATTCTGCTTCTTGATATTGGGTGCATCCCTGGAGCATTAAACTAGCCGCTCCCGTATTAAAGCGAGTATCGTAGAAGCCTTCCGTTATGCCGTAATCCTCCCGCAGCCACTCCGAGCGAGGAAGGGACTTCCAGTAGCCTAGCTGATCCTGCTGTTTGAGACTCGCTTTTAGCATCACGTATCCCATCTCTCGCGCTGCCTTGCTTCCGCCCGTGTACATGAAGGAGTGCAGCACATAGTTTTCAGGTATACGCCAGTAGGAAGTATCCGTATACGGCACATAAGTCGAAGGACTCTTGTAATAGTATCCGTCATACAGCCATTTGGCATTATCTGTCACATCTAGGTTGAGCCAGATGCTGTCCAGCTTTTCTTGGCCCCATACGACCAGCGGCTCGGGAGATTCCAATGCCCACATTTCGCTCACGTGACCGGCTCGTATCGGCAAGCTGGCCTCTAGTACATAGCCCCCTGCGGATTTCCGTACGGTAATGGGAAGTGCCCTATCCTTTTTTTCGTTGATCGTCCCGTTGCCCATGGGCGCATACACGATCGGCGCTCCCACCCAGATCGACTTGCCCTCTGTTTCGATGAAACCTGAGGCGAGCGGGAGTGTATGAAGATCACGCAATGGCGCGATAGCCCAGTAAGGCTGCATGTTCTCCGCGATCGCACGGTAACGAAACGTCGCCTGATCACCGCGAACCGGGATCTTCACGACATACGGCTGCTGATTTTGCTGAGCGGTCAGCTGGTGAATCCAGTACAGGCCGCCATCGCCAAATTTGATTTCCTGCTTTTTATGTGTTCCACCTTTGATCGCTTCGCTCGTTTCCTTTTCTACCGGCTTTGTCCAAGGGCGAGGTCCATCGTCGGCACTGGTCTCGTCTGGAGCGAACATGAATGACGTTAGGAGCGTAGCTATTACGAGAAGCATACTTACGCGCTTGATCATGATATCCCCCTATCCATCCATTAATCGAAAAGTCGGATGCAATTAGAAAACTTGGCACCAAGCTTTGTGGCGGAGCCTTAGTTGCACTTATACTGGCTAAGAATCTTATAAATTCTTACTGTACCAAAAAACGTCCCTCTCCTGTATGACACAAGGGAAGGACGTTTCGTTACATGAAACAAGCTTTTTTATTTGGATTGGAATGCTTCTTCGGCCAAGTCAGCCAGCTTTTGCGTATTGTCGCTGACCTCTATCATCGTCGCGGAAATCTGCTGAGTAGCCGATGCTTGACTTTCCATCGTCTGATTGATCAGCTCGATGGATGTCTGCAGATGCACGATCAGCTCTCGGATGGAATCGGTCGTATGTTTGATTTTCTCTGCATTCTCGCGGGAGTTGCTCGCCATGTTGCGCACTTCGTTGGCCACGACGGCAAAACCACGCCCCGCCTCCCCTACCCGCGCTGCTTCGATACTCGCATTAAGCCCCAGAATGTTGCTTTGGTCCGCAATCTTTTTCACAGCCAGCGCGATCTGCTCGATCTCCCCTGTACTGTCGCTGACGTCTTTGGCTTGAACGGAGATGCCGCGCATCTGCTCGTTTAATTTGCTGATTTCGGACGCCATGCTATTTGTCGTCGCACTTACCTGTTCCACGACACTGGAGAGATTGGCCGTAATCTCGTACAGAACATTTGCCCGCTCCATGCTGGAACCGATGCCGACGCCCCCGACTACACGCCCTTGCTTGTCATGAAGCGGAACAGCACGGGCGATCAGGGGAAACCCGAACAGCTCCTTGGGTACGATCATCGATTGATGCGTATTCGTACGGATGGCAGTCGTAATGATATCTCCCTCTTGCAAAGGATCGCCAGGTGTCACCTGCAGAGCAAATGTCTTCCCCGGAATGTTCATCAGCAGCTTCTCTGTATCATAGACGCCCACCGTAACGTCATCGGAAATCAAGTCGTTCAGATACGGAGCCACTTTCATAAAAGCCTCTAGCAATTCTGCCGTTTCTGCGGATTCGGACGGTTCTGTCGGTTGAGTGCTGTCCGCCGCTTCCCACGTTTGTTCCTGATCTGTTTGTTCCCATTCTCCCACTGTCTTCATCGCTGACCACCTAACTCTACATGATTAATAAGGAAATTGACGAGGCTTATGCTGAACGGAGATCCACTTGAGCGTCGAAAACTCTTCCAGGCTCCACTGCCCATTCAAACGTCCCAAACCGGAATGCTTTTCTCCGCCAAACGCGACAATCGGCTCGTCGTTAATCGTACCGTCGTTGATATGGATCATCCCGGTCTCGATTCGCTTCGCCATCTGTGCTCCACGCTCGAGATCGCGCGTGTGAATCGCTCCTGAGAGTCCAAATGGCGTTTCGTTTGCCATCTGAACCGCTTCCTCTTCGGATGCAAATTTGAAAATGCATACCGCGGGTCCAAACAGCTCCTTGGAGGCGATGGCCATATCGGTTGTGACATCCGTCAAAATGATGGGAGCTACGACGTTTCCGGTTACCTCGCCCTTCAAGATCGGAGTCGCTCCCTCCCCGATCGCTTCCTCAATGGTACTCATCAGGCTCTTCACCTGACGATCATTGATCAAAGGACCGATGACGGTGTCCGGATCGTACGGGTCTCCCACTTTCAGCGAGGACACTTTCTTCACGTATTGATCGAGGAACTGATCGTATACGTCTTGATGGACGAGCACACGGTTCGCTGACATGCAAATTTGGCCTTGGTGGGTAAAACGGCTAAACACTGCTGCGTTAACAGCGTACTCGATATCCGCATCCTCCAGTACGATAAGCGCACTGTTTCCGCCCAGCTCCAGAATCGCCTTTTTAAAATGCTTGGCAGCGACCTGCGCGATATGGCTGCCTACCTGGCTGGAGCCTGTGAAAGAGAGAATGCGCGGAATCGGATGCTCCACAAATCCATCTCCGATTTCCGAGATGTCCGTTACGATCACGTTGACCAAGCCTTTGGGAAGTCCAGCCTCTTCAAAGATTTTTCCGATGAGCGTACCACCCATGATCGGTGTATGCTCATGCGGCTTCAGCACAACGCCGTTCCCTGCCCCCAGAGCCGGAGCTACGGATTTCATGGACAGATAGAACGGGAAGTTGAAGGGGCTGATGACCCCTACTACTCCTGCTGGAATGCGATACAGCCTGTTTTCTTTTCCGTCGACAGGAGATGGGAGAATTTTGCCTTCCATACGCACGGGGAATGTCGCCGCTTCCCGGATGATGTCCTTCACCAGACCGATTTCAAAAAACGCTTTGAGGCGTGTCCCACCGAGCTCTTTGATAATGATGTCGATGATTTCTTCTTCGTGAGCATCGATGTAGTCCACCGCACGCCCCAATATCCGCGACTTGACGTAGGGATTCACTTCATCCCATTCCTTTTTTGCACGAGCAGCGGCTTGATAGGCCTCGTCGATATCCTGCAAGCTGGCCATTTGGAATTCTGTAATGACTTCACCGTTGTACGGATTGAGATCCGGCAGCTTCCGTGAAGCGAGTCCGTCCCTCCACTCCCCATTGATGAATTGCTTGTTCAAAGCTTGTAGAATCGACATATCCCTTCTCCTCTCCCTTGTCCAAAAAAATAACGGCCCCCATCGCCAGAAGGGAGCCGTTAGACAGCATGAAAAAACCTGCTAGTTGGCAACCCGGCTGCCATAGAGAAGATCCGTAGGCCCGTGGCTTTGCGTCCCCACCTTTCAATGGGTTTGCCCATTCATAGCGAATGTTTTGTCGAATTGTCAAGTTACAGGAATTTTTTGGTTAGTCCACTTTCGATTATAGACTTCTCGATTGAATAGTCAAATAAAAAATATGTAAGGCAGTCATACTTTAGAAAGCTATTCGGAGAGTACGCGCTTTCCATCCTCTACACTCACTTGCAGGAGCTGTTCCACTTCCTTCGCTCTGCTCACGTGCAAAGTCAGGTCTTGATTTAAATCACCCAGCAGCTGAACGGCTTCCCCCACCTGCTTGGCTACTTCATCCGCAAATTGTTTTTGATGCTCGATGATTTGCATGACACCGGAAACTTCTACGCTTACCTCGTGGAAAGCCTGTACGATTCCCTCCATCTTGCCGGAGGCATCTCGGCTGATGGACAGGCCGTTTTTGATCGCTGAGCTGTTCTTTTCGCTGTTCATCAGCGCTTCTTTTGTCTCTTCCTGAATTTTTCCGATCAACTCGGCGATTGTTTTAGTCGAATTCGCTGTCATTTCAGCCAGCTTGCGCACTTCATCTGCTACCACGGCAAAGCCTCGACCCTGCTCACCAGCGCGTGCAGCCTCAATCGCTGCATTCAGTGCCAGCAAATTGGTTTGGTTGGCGATGTCGCTGATCACCTTGACGATGCTGGTGATCTCCGACGAACGGTCCTCGAGCCGGCTCATGGAGCGCGCCGTATTGACAGACTCTGCCTCCAAGAGACTCATCACTTCGACTACTTCCGTCATCGCGGATTTCCCCGCTTCTGCACGCTGCATGGATTGCTCGCTGATGGCGGTCAGTCGTTCCCCTCGAACATGCAGCTGACCCGCTGATTCGTCATCACTTTCGTTAATCGCCTTGATCGTTTCGATGACGCCTTTCATTTGGGCAACCAGTTGTATGAGTTTCCCATGCTGGGCATTTACTTCCCCATTTTGCGAAAGAGCTTCTCCCATCTGTTCATAAAGGGCTTGCAGCTCATTTCTCCACACGTCTTGACTTTGCGTTTCCTCTGTTGCAATCGCTACTGCTGTCTGTGCTTCTGCCTGACCTTTTTCCTTCTTCCAGAACATGTTTCTACTCTCTCCTTTGCCATCAAACCATTAGTCTTCACGACGAGCAAAATGACGGGATTCGATAATCCCTGGATGCTGCTTTGCCAATGTCAGCAGGTTTTCCAGAAAATAATAATGGCCCTCCAATAATTCCACGTCCTTGCGCTCGAATTGCTTGACCTGCAAATACTGCTGCATTTCCAGAGCATAGCGTTCCAGCTTGTTGTGGAAGTCGTTGGCACGTAGCATTTGTTCGATTTCGGGGTACTCCGTCTTCAATCGATTGATTTCACTGTACACCCTGCTGCCTTCTAAAATCATCTGATAGGCGACGCGCTCCATCGAAGCACCCGTAGCCGCTTCCTGTTCCGCACGCTCCTCGCGCAATGCGGACAAGTACGTGATAAAATGGTAGACAGTCAAGAACAATGGGCCTAAAAATAAGATGATCCCTGCTTTGTAGACATGCTGATTGGACAAGTTGCTGATGAGCAGGAACAAGTGAAACAGAATCGCTCCCAGCCATACGTAGATAATGACCTGGTGATTGATCTTCCCAACCCTTTGCCCGCGAGAAAATACAAACGTAAGCCCTAACAGATAAAAGGCAAGCAAGGTAAAGCTGGCGGAAAACAGCGCCATCTCCATCTCCTGCAGCCAATCTGCGTCGGCGGGAATCTCGATCAAAAATTCAAAAGCAAGCACCAGCAGTGAGAAAAGCAACCCCATGATCCAAAACCGGCTGACTTCCGAGTCGTTCCTCCGCCGGGAGCGGTAGCGTTCCGCACGGGATCCTTTCATATGCTCTCACCTCATTCTCTAAGATTCGCCATGATTCTATCTTTTCCTCTACCCATCGGCCAAATTCTGACAACGGAGGCTTCTATGACACAATCTTTACCTACTGCTTTTACAGAACGGATGCGGACCCTGATGCAGGACGAGTACGATGCATTCGCCGCTTCATACGAACAACCCCTCTTTCACGGTTTGCGCGTGAACCCTCTGAAAATCGCTCGCGAACGCTTTCTCGCCCTCACACCTTTTCCTGTGGAGCCGGTTGCGTGGTGTGCCAACGGCTTTCGCTATCAAGAAGGGATGAGACCGGGCAAGCATCCGTATCATTCCGCCGGCTTGTACTATTTGCAGGAGCCAAGCGCCATGTCAGCTGCAGAATGTCTGGAGGCACAGCCTGGCGAAACCATCCTGGATTTGTGTGCAGCACCCGGCGGAAAGTCGACGCAGCTCGCTGCTGCTCTACTGGGTGAAGGTCTTCTAATCGCAAACGAAATTCATCCGGTGCGCGCACGTATCCTCTCGGAAAATCTGGAGCGCTGCGGCGTGCCAAACGCGGTCGTCACCAACGAAACTCCAGAGCGGCTCATGGAACGATTCCCTCAATTTTTCGACCGGATTCTCGTAGATGCGCCTTGCTCAGGAGAAGGCATGTTTCGCAAGCTCCCGGAAGCGATCGACGAATGGTCTCCGAATAAAGTGCTCGAATGCCACCGGATGCAAATCGATATTCTCGATGCGGCTGCTGCCATGCTAAAGCCAGGGGGGACACTGGTGTACTCGACTTGTACGTTCGCCCCTCTGGAAAACGAGCAATCGATGGCGATCTTCCTCGAGCGCCACCCGGAGTTCTCGATCATACCACTCCCGCATCCCGAGCATTTTTCCTCTGGGCACCCCGAGTGGGCAACGCCAGTCTCCGATGAGCTGGCGCAAACGGCAAGGCTTTGGCCGCATTTGCTCAGCGGCGAGGGGCACTACCTCGCCAAGCTGCACAAAAGCGCTGATGCCGATCAGCCGGCAGAGGTCCCCAAAAAGCGGAAAGAAAAACGAGCCAAATCAGCTCCTGCAGGACGCAAGGAAGCCATCGCTGCTTGGCGCTCCTTTGCAGCAGACGCGCTTCCCCACCTATCGCATCATCTGGGGGATGATCGCGCCTTCCTGCTGTTTGGTGAGCAGCTCTTCTACTCACCTGCACCCGAGCTGGATTGGGACGGCATCAAAGTATTGCGTGTCGGACTGCACCTCGGAACGGTGAAAAAGAATCGACTCGAACCTAGCCATGCGCTGGCACTTGCCCTCTCTGCGCAGGAGGCTGCACGCGTTGCTGATTTCACCGCGGAAGATCCCGATCTGCTTCGCTATTTGAAGGGAGAAGCGCTCAGCCGGGAAGGCAGCAACGGCTGGACACTGATTACCGTAAACGGATTTTCACTAGGATGGGGAAAACATGTGGACGGTCAGCTGAAAAACCATTATCCCAAAGGATTGCGTTGGCTCTAGCTCTTCCTATTATCCCAAAATGCAGAAACGCCAAATAAGCCCACTGCCTAAAAAGCACGCTTGCTTTTGCGGTGGGCTTGTTTTTCTTTCGATTTATCTTCCTCGACGGGTATGACTGTCCACGACGGTAAGTGAGCCATCCCTGATATAGCGCAAGATTTTTGATACCGAGATGCCGGTTGCATTGGCAATCTGAATGGCATTCGAATTCGGGAAGCTCCTGACGTAATTTCGAATCAGCCGATATTCATCCATGTCGTTCTGCCCACATACCTTGCAGGTGTATTCCCCTGGGCTCATCTCGCTACCACATTTCATGCAAAAATCCTTCATCGCGTGCCTCTCCTCACACCCCGTACTTTGTTGCGGTCTGCACAAAGGGTCCTATCTACCTATATTCTACCCCATTGCGTTAGGTGGAAAACACTATTTCAAAAGGATCAATGATTTTGAAAGAAAAGAACAATAGCAAAGCCAATGAGGAATAGACCTACCAGGAGGTTAAATCGTTTCAGCCATACAGGGCGCAGCATTTTTGCCGCATAGGTACCGAGCCTGGCGATCCCTGTAAGAAACAGCAGCGTAGAGAGAACACACCCCACTGCGAAGCCAAACAGCTGGCCACCAGCCAACGTCGTTTGAGACGACATCAGCGAGCCAAATACGCCCGCCCAAAAAAGAATGGTCAGCGGATTCGTCAGCGTCAAGCCAACTCCGTAGAGAAAGCTTCTCCCCTTGCCGATTTCCCTCTCTTTTCGCTCCGCCGCAGGCATGGACAACGGGGCATTGTCAGCAGTACCCGAAGCAGCTGCCTGCACGACACCAGTATCCGTGACTTTTGCCCGCATACTTCCCATCCCAAACCAAATAAGGGTGACTGCACCGCCGATAACAACCAACTGCTTGACCATGTTTATTTGCAAAAGCAGCGCAAGCCCGCCAATCGCTCCTGCCATGTATGCGGCATCTACTAGCGCTACCCCAACAATCATCCACCACGCTTGCCGAAAGCCGAGGGAGATGGATCGTTGCAAAACAGCCAGACAAACCGGCCCCACCGACAGCTGCAGCAGCATGCCAAAAAGCAAGCCGTTCCACACAGCCGTCATCTCACATCTCCTCCTTCATGGAAGAGAGCACAATCATCGTGTTCGTCTTGACGACACCCGGCACCTGCTTAATCGTGTCTGAAATAAGCCGCTCCAACTCTTTCGTGCCTGAAAGCGCTACCTTGAGCATATAATCGTAGGCACCCGCCATATGGTGGCATTCCAATACACTGTCCGCCTGCAAAATGACCTTGCGAAATTCCTCCACATGCTCGGGCTTTTCCAACTGCACCATGATGAAGGCAAGGAGCTGCTGGCCGAGCTGCTCGCGATTGAGCTTTACCGTAAAGCGATCAATGACGGCTGACTCCTCTAGCTTGCGGATGCGCTCCGATACGGCAGGTACGGACAAATGCACCTGCCTGCTGATCTCCGAGCTCGTCATCCTGCCATTGTTTTTAAGCAGCTGCAAAATTTCCTGATCTATGTGATCCATCCGTACCGCCTCCTTTTTTTCGATTATACCAAGACTTTCAATTATTAGGAGCATTCACGAAAATAACAGGAATTTTTCTGGATATCGCTCCTTTTACCTTCATTATTTTCGTGTTTCTCCCCATCGGAGCCCCTTCTCCTGAAAAAGTAAGGCTGCATCCAGCATGGCCATACAAAAAAACTGCCCGGACCCTTACCAGATCCGGACAGCTTGTCATCTTTCTTTTACCCTCTTGATTTGCCTTTTCCTGCGGATGGACGGAACGGCCTTCCTCCCTGGCTCTTGTCTCCAGATCTGCTTGCTCCACCCTTCGCTGGCTTTCCAGCACTAGCTGGTTTAGCGGTCTTGCCTGCTTTTCGCGCGGCGATTGCTTCCGCACGTTTCCGATTCTGCTCGTACTTCGTTTGGAGTTCGTCCAGCTCACGCGCCAGTTTTTTCTTGTAGCCAGGCTTGACCTTTGTCTTCTTCTTGATCGCCTCGCGAATCGGAGCAAACTCTTTATCTTTTTCCTTCTTCTGTTCCTTCTGCTGCTGCTCGCGCAGTTCAACGAAGTGGGCTTCCCGCTCTTCGGCACGTTCACGACGGCCAGCATCCAGATGGCGTCCTGCTTGCAAAATTCTTTCCTCGATTGTTGCTTTTGTCGTTTTGGCAAAGCGTCCCATCAGGTTTTTCTGACGCGGAGAGATCAGCGAGATCGCTTTTCCTTTTTGCCCTGCCCGACCTGTACGGCCGACGCGGTGAATATAGCTCTCTACGTCGTTCGGCAGATCGTAGTTGATCACGTGCGTAACGCCTTCCACGTCCAAGCCGCGCGCCGCAATATCGGTGGCGATCAAGTATTGGAAGCGGATATCACGGAACTGCTTCATCAGCTGCTCCCGTTTGTTTTGTGACAAATCACCGTACAGTGCCTGTGCCGACAGACCATTTTCCTGCAGGCGAGCCGTCAGCTGCTGCACGCGTACCTGCGTGTTGGCGAAAACGATAGTCAGGAAAGGCTGCTCCTGCTCCAGCAGGTCGACGAGCGCGTCTGTCTTGTCGCTTTGGTTCACGACGTAGTAATATTGCTCGATGCGTTCTACTGTTTTTTGTTTTCCTTCGATCTTGATGTGCGGCGGCTGCTTCATAAAGCGATGCGCCAGCTTTTTCACTGTGTCCGGCATCGTCGCCGAGAACAGCAGTACCTGACGTTGATTCGGAGTATGGACGATGACTTGCTCGACATCCTCCAAAAAGCCCATCTCCATCATTTTATCGGCTTCGTCCAATACGAGCGTAGAGATGCGGCCGAAGTGCAGCGATCCGCGTTTCATATGATCCAATACACGTCCTGGCGTACCTACGACGATATGAACGGTATCTTTGAGTTTGTTGAGCTGTTTGTCGATATCCGTACCACCGTGGAGCGACAAAACATTGATATTCAGATGCTTACCCAGCTTTTCGACTTCCTTTGCGATCTGGATGGACAGCTCGCGGGTCGGCGTCAGGATCAAGGCTTGGATATCCCGTTTCCCTTCCTCCAAGCCGTTGAGAATGGGCAGCATGAACGCCGCTGTTTTCCCCGTTCCCGTCTGCGCTTGTCCGATCACATCCTTGCCCTCCAGAATCAGCGGAATCGCTTCTTCCTGAATAGCGGTTGGTTCTTTATAGTACAGGTCTTGAATCCCTTGCATCAGCTCCGGTCGAAAGCCAAAAGACGCAAACGATTTTGCCATCATTTCCACTTCCTTTCACAAGCGACCCGATTCGCCACACCAAAGACTGCATGGACAGTGGGGTGCAATAAAACCGGCTAGCTTCACTCATATTCCTAGAGGCGTTTGTTCCACGACGCCTGAATTCCTATCCTACCTATACTAAATGAGTCGAACTGAAATTACAACCACGGGCCATTGCATCGGGGGAGGAAAAAGGGGAAGACGCTCCGTTAGTAGGGCCACTTGCATGGGGGCATCCTAGCTTTGAAAGAGTCGTTCAAAGTCGATCAAAATCAACACCGCAATCCTTTTTCTCTCAGCTTGCCCTTCCGCAATGTACTCATTCAAACATCAAAAAAGCGGGCGTACCCATTCGGTACAATCCCGCTTGCTTTTTATTACTTCGCCAGCTCATAGATGGCTTGGGCATAGATGGCTGTCGCTTTTACCAAGTCGTCGATCAAAATGTGCTCATCCCGCTGATGGGCACTGTCTGGGCGGCCAGGGAACAAGGGGCCAAAAGCGACGCCTACATTCAGGGAACGGCCGTAGGTGGCTCCGCCGATGGCGATGATTCCCGCCTCCTCGCCTGTTTGCTCCGTATAGACTCGCTGCAGTGTCGTGACCAGCGGATGGCTGGGATCTACGCGGTGTGGAGTCAAATGCTCGACCACTTCCAGCTCAAAAGCTTCCTCAGCCCCATGCTTCGCCAATACAGCTGACCATTGATCAAAAGAGACCGAATGCGGGTAGCGGATATTCAAACGGAAAATCGCGTCTCCCTGTGCCTCGTACTCCAGCACGCCTGTATTTAGGCTCAACGGCCCCATCTCTTCGTCGTTGTGCGCAATCCCCAGCGATTCGCCATGATGCTGTTTATGCAAGTAACGATCTGCAAAGCGCACGTAGCCCGCCGCACGCGCATCCAGCGTAAGGCCGCTCAAAAAGTGCGTCAGCTCAGTACCTGCATTCACACCTTTTCCTGGATCCATGCCGTGTACAGATACGCCTTCCATGTGCAGTACGACGGTGCCACCCTTTTCTTCTACGGAGCCCTTCAAATCATTTGCTTCCAGATGCTGGCGGTACTTCGCAATGAGCGACTGGGCATCCAAAGCCTTCGGAGATAGCACAGCTTCAGCTTTATCCGGCACCATGTTCATTCGCAGGCCAGATTGCAGCGATACGAGCTGGGCCTGTACATCGACAGCGCCTTTCTCTGCCTTTGCTTCGAAAGCTTCCTTCGTCTGACACAGGGTCAGGTCCGTGAGACCCTTCTCGGCATAAATCAGAGGAAAATCTGCATCCGGCGTGAATCCCATCGTTGGCATTTCTTCGGTTTCAAAGTATGTATTCACACATTTCCAGCTGGATTCTTCGTCGGTTCCAAAAATAAAGCGCACCCGCTTGGACAGTGGTAGCCCCAGCTCCATCACGATCTTGGCGGCAAAAATGGCAGCCATCGTTGGGCCTTTGTCATCGATCGCCCCACGCGCCACGATCTTGCCGTCCACGATCTCAGCTGCATACGGTGGCGTGCTCCAGCCATCGCCCTCTGGAACGACGTCTACGTGGCTAAGAATCCCGATCAGCTCTTCTCCCTGTCCGAACTCAGCATGCGCCGCGTATCCACGCACATCCTTGATAGTCATGCCAGCCTCGGAACACACTTCGAGGGCAAAATCCAGCGCCTTGCGAATCCCCTCTCCAAATGGTGCTCCTTCTTTTGCGGTTGCCGGATCGAGCACACTCTTGATCTGCAAGAAGGACTGCGTGGTCGCAATCAGTGCTTCTTGACGCTTGCGTGTTTCTTCCAGCCAATTAATGGTTGTCATCGTTTTGCTCTTCTCCTTCGTTTGCGCTCATGTTTTCCAACCCGGCATCGATGTCCAGGTCCAGCTCAACCAGCGAAAGCAAGGAATCCATCGGCACTTCCTTTTTCGTGAATTCTGCCTGCGCCTCTTTGATCTCATCCCGGATGTTGTTCATTTCGCTGTCCAGCTTATACGATGCCTTCGCCGCTTCGAACAAGCGCTGACGTATATTGGACGGAATGATCCCTTCGTATTTGTAATTCAGGGAATGCTCAATCGTCGCCCAAAAGTTCATCCCCAGCGTACGAATCTGGATTTCAACGGGAATCGTTACTTGTCCGCCCGCCATCATGATCGGATATTCGACCGCCAAATGGTAGCCGCGATACCCACTCTCTTTCGGTGTCGATACATAATCCTTTTCCAGATAGACTCGCATATCGCCACGCTTGCGGATCATCTCCACGACAGCGGGAATGTCTTCGATAAACTGGCAGATGACACGCACTCCCGCGATGTCCCGAATCTCCCAGCAGATGTTTTCATCAATCGGAAATTGAAGGCGGTTGGCCTTGTTGTAAATGCTTGGAATCGATTTGACCCTGCCCATGGCAAACTCAATAGGAGAATGCTCTTTGCGCTTGCGCAGCTCATTTCGGATGTTTTTAATTTTAACTTTAATTTCTTCCACAGCTTGCTCGAACGGCAGCAGATATAGTTCCCAATCTAGTTTGTGCACGCTTACGTCCCTCCGGCCAAAAACTCTCCATCGTACTTATCATTCAACATTCTATGAGAGTTATCCTCCCAAAATGGAAAAAGAGACAAGGAGAGACCAGCTTTTCTGCCAGTCTCTTCTCGTCTCAATTTTCAGTTAATACAAACCGTGCGAGTGACCTACGCAAGTCTTCTGCGAGCTTTGCCAGCTGATCAGCCGATTGAACAATCAGCTCCATAGCAGCGCTCTCTTCTTCGACGGCGGCCGAGATGCTCTGCACTCCTGCTGCTGCCTGGGAGGAGGCATCGGACACTTCCTCGGCAACCGCTACAACCTGTCGTGCATCGGGCGCCATCCGATTGAACGCTTCCCTGACGCTTTCCATTTCCTGTGTGACCCGCAGGATGTTTTGCTCGATCAGCTGGAACATTTCGCCGGATTGCCGTGCCGTCACCAGTCCATGTGCAGTTGTTTCCGAGCCTTCCGCCATACGGGCAACCGCGGCTGCTGTATCCTTTTGCACATCGCCGATCATTTGTGCGATTTGCAGAGCAGCTTCATTCGTCCCCTCCGAGAGCTTGCGAACCTCACCTGCGACGACAGCAAAGCCTTTTCCCTGCTCACCCGCGCGTGCTGCCTCGATCGCGGCATTGAGCGCCAGCAAATTCGTCTGACGGGCAATTTCAGAGATAACGGAACTAATCCGCGAAATATCCTGCGATTTTTTCTCCAGAGCGTAAATGACTTCTCTAGCAGAAACGACAGAGCGGTTGATTTCCTCCATACTGTCTACGACTGCCGTCACGGCTTTTCTGCCCGCTTCGGTGTGCCGCTTCATCTCCTGGGAAGAGAGTGAAACCTGCTCCACATTTTCCGTCACTCCAGCCACATCATTGGTCAAGTCTACCGCGAGCTTCAAGGTATGTCCCATCTTGTCCATTTGATTATCGGCGGAAGCGGCTACCGCATCTACGACCTGCGCGATTTGACCGCTGGAAGCGGCGATCTCGCTCGTATTGCTATGAATCTCTTTAACCGCCTCGGAAACAGAGGAAGAGGCGTCTCTTACCTGCTGCAGGATGCTGAGCAGTTGTACGCGCATAGAATCAAGCGACCGCGCCAGCTCTCCCAGCTCGTCTTTGCGCCTTAGGAGCCACGCAGGAATTTGGCTGGAAAAATCGCCTTGACCAATTTGCGAAGCCGCCTTGAGCAATCCGCGAAACGAGCGACGAAGCCAGTTCGCTGTATACAACGAAATCCCCACTATGATCAAGAGAACGACACCGTTGAAAACGATCATCGCATTCATGATTCGATTGGCCCCGCTCAAGATTTCCGTCATATCCATCTCAGCCAGAATTGCCCACGTTCTTTTGCCTACTTTTACTTGATCGTAGGAGACGAGTACCTCTTGCCCCCGGTAATCTTGTCCGACAGTCGTTCCTTGAAATTGCTGCGTCAGAAGGATCTGATCGACAATCGGCGTGTTTACCTGCTGCTTGAGCCGCGTCTCTTCTGCATCCCCCAGCTGGGAGCGCATCAATTTGTCCGCTCCAACCAGATAGACCTTCCCCGTTTCTCCGAGCCCCTCCCGTCGATTGAGCTGACGTGACACATAGTCGAGAGAGACTTCCACTGCCAGCTCTCCAATGATAAAGCCATTTTCAAATATCGGTGTAGCCATAAATACGCCAGGATTGCTGCCAGACGGCTCGTAGTAGCTCAGATCGGACATTTCCGTCGTCTGCCCTTTCAGTGCCAGCTGAACGGTCTGCCCCAATACGGAATCCGCGTATTGCCCCATCAAAAGGCTGGTCCCCAAGTCCTTTTGCGGTTTGGTCTCGTAGACGATCTCACCCTTGTCATTGACCAGGTAAGCGTTGGCAAAGCCGTAACGCGCCACTTCCATTTTCAATTCCTTGGTCCGGGTAAACTCGACCTCCTGATACGCCGGAGATTCTCTGCCTTGCTCCCACACCCCACGAAACTCGGATAATGCTGAAATGATCGTGCTCGATGCTGCTAACGTATCCAGATTGCGGGACCGTTCGCGAAAGTAATTTTCCACCTGCTCCTTGTTGCTGTTGCGCAATGCCTCCAAGGTAGCCTTACTACTGCTCAGCAGCTCCTGTTTGGATTCGCTGTAAGCAAACACGCCCGCTGCCGTCAATGGCACGATTCCCGCCAACAGCAGCACAATCAACACTCGCGCTCCTAGCTTCATGGCAAGCCCCCCAAATCTCATTCTGTCTCTGGTAGAACATTCACTATATTTCTATTATTCATATGAATATAGTACCAGAAAAGAAAAAAGGAAGGCTATACCAAAGTATGATTACGTTTCAAAAATCATCGCAATTTCGTCGCACATAGGCAATTTGGAGCAGTTGATACAGTCTTTCCACGTTTTTTGTGGCAACGTCTCTTTTGCGACGATCCAGAAACCGCATTTTTCAAAGAATTCTTGTTGGTAGGTCAAAGCAAGCACACGTTTGATTCCGAGATTGCGGCATTCATCGACCAGATGGAGCACCAGGTGCTTGCCTACGCCCATGCCTTTTGCCTTTTCCGAAATGGCCAGCGAACGAATCTCCGCCAAATCCTCCCAGAGAATATGCAGGCCAGCCACACCTACGACGGTATCTCCGTCATGCGCGACGATAAAGGACTGCAAATGCTCCAGAAACGATAGCTTTGTCCTCGGCAGCATCAGACCTTGTTGTGCATATTCATTAACGATTTCCAACATGGCATCGACGTCTTTCGTAGTGGCCTGACGCACGGTCAACGCTTTTGCTACACTCATTTTACACTCCTCCACCCCATGCTCTTTCGGCTTGGTACGATATAATAATTATTCATTATGATATATAAATATACAATCGACTTTATCAGAAGTCTATCCCTTTTTTCGATGCCTTTCCACCTGTTCGAAAGGATAAAATTCTTGTGCAGGTAATGATTATGCTATAATCAAGCTTATCAGATGAGGAGGTGTCGCCTTTTTGACGACTCGACGCGAACGAAAAAAGCGGGAAACCCGCGAGAAAATCTTTAATGCCGCGATCAAGCTGTTCAAAACGCACGGCTTTGAAGGCACTACTATTGACATGATTTCCGAAGAGGCGGATGTCGCTCGCGGAACGATCTTTCTGCACTTCACCTCCAAAGAGGCCATCCTCGCCAACTGGGGCTACGAACGGCTGCAGCAAATCGAGGAGCGTCGTGAGGAATGGGACTACGATGACAACTGCAAGGCGAAGGTGCTGAGGATTTACAAAATCATGAACGAAGTGACGATCACCAACTTTGATTTTATAAAGGTCGTTGTGGAATCCTCCATGAAGCATCGCAAAGTGCTCGAAAATGAAAAAAACGTGTACTTCGAGCTGCGGCAGCTGTTTGCAGACCTGATCGAGGAAGCACAAGAAAAAAAGCAGCTCAAGAGCAAATTCAATCCGCTCGTGGCTGCCAACATGCTGGAAAACATCTATTACAATGCGCTGTATGACTGGGTACGCAGTGAAGGTGCCTGGGCCTTGGAAGAAATCATGGAAGAAAAGGTATCCATTGTATTTGATGGGCTGATCGAGGAAACCTCCTAACGATTCGCCCATCTTTTTTGTTTCAAAAATGCTTATTCAAAATGTGCCCACTTGTACTGCACATTCCCCAGACCGGAGATGACGACATCCTTCAAATTTGGATTTTTCGCATAGACCGTGGATTTGAAGTAGAACGGAATGACCGGCATCTCATCAACCAGGATCTTTTCCGCGTCCTGCAGGATCGCTTTGCGCTTCTGTGCGTCCTTTTCCTTTGAAGAGGCAGCCAAAAGATCGGCGAATTCTTTTTTCTCCCAATTGGTATGGTTGTTTCCTTCCTTGGTCCGGAAAATCTCGAGGAAGTTGATCGGGTCGTTGAAATCACCCGTCCACCCCATCCGTGCGACCTGATACTTGCCATTCTTCACATTTTCGTAGTACACATTCCACTCTTGATTTTCCAGCTTCACGTGTACACCGAGATTCTTTTGCCACATGTCCTGCACGGCCTGTGCGATTTTCGCCTGCGCCTCCTCTGTATTGTAGGAAAGGATGATTGGCGGCAGCTTATCTACGCTTGCGTAGCCCTCCTCCTTCATTCCTTCCGCTAGAAGCTGTTTGGCCACTTCCACATCATTGTCGGTAAACAGTCCTTTTTCGTTCTCCGCAAACATCGTAGGAGGTACGATCGCAGTCGCGACCAGCTCGCCTCCCTGCGTCACGTTGTCGATCAAATCTTTGCGGTTGATCGCATAGGCGAAGGCCTGGCGAATCTTTTTATTGTTGAACGGCTTTTGCAGCGTGTTGAATTCGTACCAGTAGGTCCCTGCTTTTGGTGCGATCTCCAGTAGGCCCTTTTCTTTGAGTGACTCCATCGCGTCGAGCGGCAGGTTGCCTGTCGGTGCTCCCGCCCAATCAAGGTCGCCGTTTTCCAGCATCGACAGTTCTGTATTGGCGTCGTTGATCATGTTCATCTCGATTTTCGCCAGCTTTACAGACTGTGCATCCCAGTAGTTTTCATTCTTTTCCAGCACGAGCTTGGTCTTGTGCTCCCAAGCTGTCAGCTTGAATGGACCGTTGGAGATGTAGTCTTGCCCTGCTTCCTTCGCCCAGTCCGGATGCTCCTTCACGACTTTGGCATTCAAAGGGAAGTAGGTGTAGAAGGCCGTCAGCTCGAGAAAGAAGGGTGTCGGGTTTTCCAGCTGGACGACCAGCGTTTTGTCGTCCTGTGCCTTTACGCCGATCTCTTCGGGCTTCGCTTTGCCATTGAACGCTGCTTCTGCATTTTTTACATAGAACAACTGATACGCGTACTCGGAACCATTTTTTGCATCCAGCGCCCATTTCCAGGCGTACTCAAAATCCTGTGCCGTTACCAGATCGCCATTGGACCATTTGGCATTGTCCCGAAGCTTGAAGGTATAGGTCAACAGATCGTCGGAAGCTTGAATGGTCTCGGCGATGGCCGGCTGCGGCACACCGTCTTTATCGATGCGGGTCAGCCCTTCAAACGTTTGGAAAATGACGTTCGACGACCACACATCTGTGATCAGTCCAGGGTGCAGAGACAGCGGCTCCGTAAAGTTGTTCAGGCGCAGCACCTGCTCTGCTTGCTCCGGCTGCGGTTTAGAGGGAGCGGGTTGGGCTGCCGGTGCAGGCTGGGTCGATTCACTCGGTTTCGCAGCCTCCTGGTTTTGGGCACATGCTGCCAGCGAAACGGACAAGCCTGCTGCCAAGACGGTCTTCCACGCGCGATTCCACCACTTCTTCTGCATATGTATCATTCTTATTCCCCTTTCGAAGGGAGCTCTTGCTGCTGGTTCTGTCGCTGCCATTCTTTCAGCTCAGCCTTGATTTGATAGAGCTCTGCTCGCGTTTCCAGCTTGAATGCCTTCATCTCACTTTTGATGCAAGCCAGTTCGTGAAAGAGCTTTTCCCACATTTCCTGATCCTTTTCCATGCTCGCCTCCTTTCGGCATCAAGGCTCTGCAGGTAAATGGATAATGACCTGCGTTCCCTTGCCCCTTTCACTTTCAAACAAAATCCTGCCATTCAGTGCTTCAATAATTCGGCAAGTCACCATCAGTCCCAGTCCGGTCCCTTTCTCTTTTGTTGAGTAAAAGGGCAGACCGATCTGCTCGATCTGCTCGGGAAGCATTCCCTCGCCTTGATCATGGACCCTCACTACTGCCAAGTTTCCATCCATCCCGACTGAAACGTACAGACTGCCCCCTCGCGGCATGGCTTCAACGCCGTTTTTCATGACGTTCATCAGCGCCTGCTTGAGCTTGCTGGAATTGCTAATAACATGGGCTTGTCCTTTGGATTGCATTACTACCTCTACCCCGCTCATCAGGGCGTAGGAAGACATCAATGCCGTCACCTCTACGACGATTTGCGACAGCTCGATCCGCTCCATGACATCTGCCTGAGGCTTGGCCAGATTCAAATAATCCGAGATGATGAATTCCGCTCGATCCAGCTCGTTTAGAACCAGCTTGATGTACTCTCTGTTTTTCGGATTGGTCTCCTCGCGCAGCAGCTGGATAAAGCCACGGACTACCGTGAGCGGATTGCGCACCTCATGCGCCACACTCGCGGCCAGCTCGCTGATGAGATTCAGCTTTTCCGATCGTTCGATTTGGAGCCGAATCATATATGACTCCCTGATAAACTCCACCAAGTAGACTGTCCCCAAGAGCGTCAAAAGGTAGAGGAAGGAAACCGTCACAATCGGCATCAAGTGGATGTAAATCGTCTCGAGAGACAACCCCTGCATCAAAAACAGGATGGTTGCAATGTTGACCGCTACAAACTCTTTGATGAAGCCCATAACGAGGGTCAATAGCAGCTTCTTCGGAAAAGAAAAGCCGTACCAGCGCTTTATCAGAAGAAAGGGGAGGATCCCGTACAAGCAAAAGGAGATCGCGGCTACTACGAAGCCGTCTCCCCCCAGATAGAGGCGGTACCCGAGCATCACAGCTGCCGCGAAAATACCAGGGATCGCTCCACCGTAAAGAATCGTGATGATGAGTGGGATGGAACGCAAGTCAAACCGCATTCCGCTATCCATATGAATAGGAAAACTCATGCAAAAAATAACGCTCAGTGAACTCAGGAGCATGACCAGCGATGACTTGATGCCGACTTTTTTTGCTTTCTTCTGATCCAACCAGACATTTTTGTACAACAAGACAGGGACGATAATAAATAACAGTTGAAGCAAAATGTCTTTGATGATGAGCATGTCAGTTCCTCGGTTTTGGGATAGAATATTTGGACTTTTCTTACAGAATACCATTTCCTTTATTCTGAATGGAAGGCGCTTTTTCAACATCTGCCAGTACTGATGTTTTCCTTGCGATGGCCTCTACATTTCCCTATGATGTAGATAGCTTGTTTGAAGACCTTGGAGGTAATGAGAAACCCATGCGAAATGGTATCAAACGTGAAGATATTGAGCTGTTGGCTCCTGCCGGCAACTGGGATTGCTTGAAAGCCGCTGTTGCCAATGGAGCCAATGCCATCTTTTTTGGAGTCGAAAAGTTCAACGCCCGTGCTCGAGCGGAGAACTTCCATATGGCAGATTTGCCAGAGATTATGTCGTATTTGCACATGTATGGAGTAAAAGGGTTTTTGACCTTTAACATTCTGGTATTTGAAAACGAGCTGGAGGATGCGCGTGAGCTGATTGACGCCTGTATCCACGCCGGGGTCGACGCTGTGATCGTTCAGGACCTCGGACTCGTGAAGCTGATTCGGGAAATCTCCCCCGACTTCCCGATCCACGGATCTACCCAAATGACGATTACCTCGCCGGAAGCCGTTGAGTTCACCAAGCCGTTTGATATTGAACGCGTCGTGCTCGGCCGGGAAAACTCTTTGAAGGAGATCAAAAAAATCGGAGAAAAAGCCAAGCTGCCGATGGAGGTATTCGTCCACGGTGCTCTTTGCGTTTCTTATTCGGGCCAATGCCTGACCTCGGAAATGTGGGGCGGACGCTCAGCAAACCGCGGAGAATGTGCACAGGCTTGCCGCCTTCCTTACGACTTGATGGTGGATGGCGTTCAAAAGGATATGGGCAACATCGCCTACGTCCTGTCCCCGAAAGATTTGGCGGCGCTCGAGCTGGTACCTGAGCTGATCGAGGCAGGCGTTACTTCCTTTAAAATCGAAGGTCGTCTGAAATCGCCGGAGTACGTAGCAAACGTCGTCAGCAAATACCGCGCAGCGATCGACCGCTACTTTGACGGTCGAGACATATCGCCATCCGAGACGGAGATTCGCGAGCTTCAGCAGAGCTTCTCGCGTGGCTTCACGCATGGCTTTTTGGAAGGTACGAACAACAAGCAGCTGGTAGACGGCTCCTTCCCGAAAAGCCGCGGCGTGTATCTCGGCACAGTAAAAAAATTGCTGCCTAGCGCCGTGCTCGTAGAGATTACAGCACCTGTCAAGCGCGGAGACGGCATCGTATTCGACGCTGGGGACCCGACGCAAAAAGAAGAAGGCGGACGCATCTACGACATCCTCTCCCGCAGCAAAAAGGTCGAGGGTGAAGTATCGAAAGGCCTCTACGAAATCGTGATGGGCCGAAACGACGTCAACCTCAAGCGTCTGCACGTGGGTGACCGCGTATGGAAGACCAGCGATCCTGAGCTGGACAGACGTCTGCGCAAAACCTTTGAGACGGAAAAGCCGTACCATACCTTCCCTCTGGCTGTTCATGTGAGCGGCAAGCTCGGTGAGAAGCTGAGTGTGACGTGGGTCGACAAGCTTGCCTCCCATGCCGTTCATATCACCTCGGAGATGAATCTGGAGCAGGCAATGAAACGCCCCCTGACTGCGGAGCTGCTGCACGATCAGCTGAGCAGACTGGGCGGCAGCATTTTCCGTCTGGAAGCAGCCGATTTGACTGTCGATTTGGACGGCGAGCTGATTGTACCCGTCAGTGAATTGAACAGAATGCGCCGCGATGCCGTGGAGCAGCTCGTGTTCCTGCGCTCCAAGCCGCCGGTGTACCGCCATCAGGACGTCAACGTTTATGCGGATGTACCTGCCAAGCAAGCGGTAGAAAAGCCAATGCTGACGGCTCTGTGCCGTTCGCTTGCGCAGCTGGAGGCAGCCGCGCAAACAGATGTGGACTTCCTGTACGCGGACTTCGAATTCGTCAAGCAATACCCAGAAGGCGTCAAGCTGGCACACAAGTACGGCAAAAAGATCGGGATCGCCACCATGCGCATCCATATGCCGGATGAAAATGGCGTGCTCGCGTTGATCGCCAAAAGCAATCCAGATGCCATCCTGATCCGCAATACCGGCGCTCTGTACTATTTCCTGTCGCGCCGTGATGAAATCAAGATTCCGTTGATCGGGGACTTCTCTCTCAACGTAGCCAACCATAAAGCAGTAGAGCTGTTCCTCGATGCCGGGCTGTCCCGAGTGACCCCGTCCTATGATTTGAACATCCAGCAGATGGTTGACTTGCTCAGCCGCTCCCAAGCATCCGACATGGAGCTGGTCATCCATCAGCACATGCCGATGTTCCATACCGAGCACTGCGTGTACTGCACTTTCCTCAGCGAAGGGACCGACCATACGAACTGCGGTACTCCATGCGAAACGTCTCGTGTCTCTTTGAAGGACCGCGTAGGCTTCTCCCATCCGGTCCGCGTCGATACGGGCTGCAGAAACACGGTCTACAATGCAATCGACCAGTCCGGTGCCGAGTATTTGAAGGAATTCCGCTCCCTGAACGTAGGCAGTTATCGCATCGAATTCCTCGAAGAAGAGCCTGAGCGTGTCAAGGAAGTCATCAGCCTGTATCGCAAGGCCTTGCGTGGTGAAGTAAGCGGCACCCAAGTTTGGCGCACGTTGAAAGCTACCAACCAGTTGGGCGTCACGCGCGGTCAACTGACCAAATAAAGAACAACTGACGAGGGGAGATCCAAGCAATGGCTGATTTGAACCAACCGACTGTCGAGAATCTTGCTGTTCTGATTGAAGGCATCAAATCCAAACTGAATATGGCCAATACGGCTGTCATGCGCCCGGAAGATTTTGACCTCGCGCATTACGAAGATCTGCTGTATCTGTACAACATGGTGCAAAAGAAAACCGCATTCGGCATCAATGAAATGACGGCGATCGTCGAAGAGCTGGGGGCTATGCGCAAGCAAGGCTAACGCTCTTTTGCCAGCCGCCCGCAAAGTAAGGTGCAAAAAAAGCGTCGTTCCTCCAGGGGACGGCGCTTTTTGCTTTGATTTCGCACTATCGATCACGGATGAGCGGCCCTCCTACGAAGGCTGGGCTGCTCCTTTTTTCTCCCGTACTTCATCCTCTCGCTGACGCGGGTTGCGCAGGAACAGGGCAAGAATCAATGCTGTGATGGCAAAAAGAGTCGCAATCATGAAGGCGTCGTTGGTTCCCATCGCCATGCCTTGCATCGTGGCCAGTCCTACCTGAGCCTGGTCTGCTGGATCGATCTGACTCCCGCGAATAATATCAGCCGTATGGGCAGCACTTTTGGTCGTCATGATTGTCACAAAAAGCGACGTTCCCAGTGCTCCCCCGATGGCGTTCACCGTATTGGACATCGCCGTTCCATGCGGATTCAGACGCAGCGGCAGGGCGTTAAGACCCGATGTCATGACCGGCATCATGAGCATGGACAAGCCTAGCATTCGCACCGTATAGAGCGTGATCAGATAGCCGTAGCTCGTGTACAGGCTCAGTTTGGTGAAACCAAACGTCGTGACAATCGTGATAGCAAGCCCTGTAATGGCGAGATAGCGCGCTCCAAACTTATCAAAGAGCCTGCCCGTAATCGGCGACATAATTCCCATAAGAATACTGCCGGGGAGCATCAGCAGCCCGGATTGGACAGGGGTAAAATGCAGGATGTTCTGCACGTAGACAGGGAGCAAAATCATCCCCGAATAGAGTGTCATATTGACCATCAGGCTGATCAGAATCGCCAGCGTATAGGCAGGTGTCCTGAAAATACGAAACTCCAGCATCGCATGATCAATGCTCAGCTGCCTTCGGACAAACACAATCAAGCTGATACAGCCGATCAGCAGCATGAGGATGACCTCCAGACTGCCCCACCCTTTTGCTCCAGCAGTACTAAAGCCGTAGAGCAGTCCACCGAAGCCCACTGTCGAAAAGATGACGCCCCAGACATCGAGCTTGGGGTTCCCTGTTTCCGTGACATTTCTCAGTAAAAACGTCGACGCGATCAGTACGATAAGAGCGATCGGCAGCACGATGAAAAACAGCACACGCCACGAGTAGTGCTCGACGACCCAGCCTGACAGCGTAGGACCAATTGCTGGTGCAAACACCATCGCGATTCCTACGATGCCCATGGCTGACCCTCGTTTTTCCCTAGGAAACATGTTGAAGATCACGTTTGTCATGAGCGGCATGACGATACCGGCTCCCGCCGCCTGAATCACCCGTCCGATCAGCATGACGGAAAAAGCAGGTGCCAGCCCACAGACAAGCGTACCTACGGAAAACAAGCTCATCGACGCAATAAACAGCTGCCTAGTCGTAAATTTCTCCATCAGAAAGGCAGTCGTTGGAATCAGCACACCGTTCACCAGCATGTAAATGGTGATGAGCCATTGCGCAGTCGTTGTATTTATATGAAAATCGTTCATCAGTTTGGGCAACGCCACATTCAAAAGCGTCTGATTCAGTAAAGCTGCGATTGCCCCAGCAATAATGACCCCGAGAATGGTTCCTCGACGCACCTCTGTTTTCTCCGGTTGTTTTTCGTTAACCATTGGCCTAGACTCCTTCACTAACTCGGTATAGGGATGAATCGAGTCATGCCTCGTTAGTATGTGACCCAGCGGTTCTTACCATTCGAGGAGAAAAAAACCTTCCGTCATCCGGAAGGTTTTCCAACAGGCATTCCTTATGCCTGTTCATATTTTTTTACGGCAATGACGGCATTGTGTCCACCAAAGCCGAAGGAATTAGAGATCCCAATCTGCAGTGCTTTTTTCCGTGCGACATTTGGCACATAGTCCAGATCGCACTCCGGATCAGACTCCTCCTGGTTGATCGTAGGGGGGATGAGCCCTTCCTGCAAGCTTTTTACGAGGGCTACCGCTTCCACCCCACCAGAAGCACCCAGCAAATGACCCATCATCGACTTGTTTGCGGTAACAGGAATCCGAGTGGCCGCTTCACCAAACAAACGCTTGATGGCAATGGTCTCAGAACGATCGCCAATCTCTGTACTCGTCGCATGTGCACTGATGACATCGACCTGTTCAGGCTGAATCCCTGCTTCCTGCAGTGCCCACTTCATCGCGAGATACGGCCCATACCCTTCTGGATGCGTAGCTACCATATGATAGGCATCTGAGCTCGCCCCATACCCGATGACCTCGGCATAAATACGTGCCCCCCGACGCAATGCATGGGAGAGCGATTCGAGAATCACGACTCCGGCCCCTTCCGCCATGACAAAGCCATCCCGATTCGCATCAAAAGGACGACTCGCCCTTTGCGGCTCCTCATTTCTTGTGGACAGCGCCGTGGAATTGCCAAAGCCTGCGAGGGACACCTCGGTGATCGCAGCCTCTGCTCCGCCCGCGATCATGACATCTGCTCCGCCCATTTTAATCAGACGAAAGGCTTCACCAATCGACGTATTTCCGATGGAGCACGCGGTCACAGGCGCCATCGTCGGTCCATGCGCGCCGTATTTGATACTGATCATCGCTGCCGCCATATTGGGAATCATCATCGGTGCCAGCAAAGGGCTGACGCGGTCTGGACCTCTTTGCTCCAGGACGGCATGTTGCTCCAGCAGCGTCTGCACGCCCCCGATACCGGAGCCGACATAGACCCCGAGACGTTCACGATCCACCTGCGCATTTTGCAGTCCAGCATCCTCCCATGCCTGATCAGCGGCTGCTATGGCAAACTGAACAAAGCGATCCATTCGCCTCACTTCCTTGCGTCCAAAACGCCCTTCCCCATCAAAATCGCGGATCAGTCCCGCAATTTTTGCTTTCTGTTTCGCTGTATCAAATGTATCAATCAACCTAATACCTGATTTGCCTTTGGTCAAACCATCCCAAAACGGATCGACCGAATTGCCCAGTGGCGAAATAACACCTAGTCCTGTAATAACAACTTTTTCCATGGTGATCCTCCTTGTTCTCCTGATAATCCCATCTTTGCACAGCGATTATCCTATTACAAGTTGTTGTTTATCCTAGTATAATAGATACTACTTTAACAGAATCGGTACGAGAGATACGGAGGCATGGACGTGAACAATCAAACGAGACTGCAGGAATTATCCGCCTTTTTAAAAGCACAGCGCGCCAAAATTCTCCCCCAGTCCGTGGGTCTAAGCCCTGGTACTCGCAGGCGAACACCCGGGCTGCGCAGAGAGGAAGTCGCTCAATTGGCGGGGGTCAGCTCTACCTGGTATACCTGGCTGGAGCAGGGCCGGGACATCAAAGTATCCCCCTCTGTCCTCGATGCGGTAGCCAAAGCACTCCAGCTGACTGTCGATGAACGAAAATACTTGTACGCACTCGCGTTGGAGACAGGAACCGGTGCGCTTTTGCGCGAAGAGCAGCAGCCACAAATCAGTCAGGCGCTTCAACGGATCTTGAAAGAGCTGCGCTCCTGCCCGACCATCATTTCCGACCGTCGCTTGCACATCGTGGGCTGGAACGAAGCAGCTGCACACGTCTTTATGGACTTCGAGCAGATCCCGTATGAACAGCGCAACATGATCAGAATCTTGTTTACGCGAAAGGAATTCCAACGGCTAGCGGTAAACTGGGAGCATTTTATCAGCGGCTTTCTCGCGATCTTCCGGGCGTACTACGGGCAGTTTGTAGAGGACGGGTGGTATGAGCGCTTTTTGCAGGAGATGCGAGAGCTTCATCCCGGCTTCCAATCGTTATGGGAGGAAAGCCGGGTGAGCAGCGCCCCGGAGGTCCTAATCGAGTTTCGCCATGCAAAAGCAGGCAAGATGACGTTCCACCTCACCTCTTTGCAGGTACAGGGAGATGTTGACCTGCGCTGCAGCATCTACACCCCTGACCCGCAATCCTCGACAGAAGCCAAGCTGAACCAGCTGATCAATGCCCAGAAATAAACAGCAAAAACAGCCTGACCGCATCGGTACAGGCTGTTTGTTTTCACGTAATGGCGGGTTGCGATCAGTGATTGACGATCCCGACTCGCGCTTCTGTAGGCGGTTGGATGTCGGAGGTCTCGCAGCCCTCTTTCCAAAGCAGGTAGCGAATACTGTCCGCCAGCGCCTCCCAGCTCGCTTCGATGACGTTGGTAGAGACACCGACGGTACTCCACTTCTCGCCGTTGTACGAGGACTCGATTAAGACGCGTACCTTTGCGGCCGTTGCACCGTTCTCGTCCAAGACGCGTACCTTGTAGTCGGCGAGGTGCATTTTCGCAATACAGGGGAAATAGTTTTCCAGCGCTTTTCGCATCGCATTGTCCAGCGCATTGACCGGACCATTTCCATCCGCCGCGGTATGCACGGTTTCGCCATTGATGCTGAGCTTGACCGTAGCCTCAGATGTAATGGCGCGTACGGAGGCCTTTTCCATCAAAATTTTAAAGGAATCCAGCGTAAAGAGATTCTTCATCTTACCGGCAGCTTCCAATAGCATGAGGGTGAGCGAAGCCTCTGCCCCCTCGTATTGGTAGCCCTGGAATTCACGTTCTTTAATGCTGGCAATAATCTGGCGAGCTTCCTCCCGTTCCAGGGATAGGTCGATCTCGAGCTCCTCCATTTTCGCCAGCAGATTGCTTTGTCCTGCCAGCTCCGAAACCAGTACTCGGCGGATGTTTCCGATGTTCTGTGGCTCGATGTGCTCGTACGTCTTCGGATCGCGCATTACCGCACTGACGTGGATCCCGCCTTTATGTGCAAAAGCGCTGTGACCAACAAACGGCTGGTTATTCGGCAAGGTCATGTTCGCGATTTCAGCAACATAGCGGGACAGCTGCGTCAGCTCCTGCAGCTGCTCGCTGCTGACACAGTGGTAGCCCAGCTTGAGCTGAAGATTGGGGATCACAGAAATCAGGTTGACGTTCCCACAGCGCTCGCCGATTCCGTTGATCGTGCCCTGCACCTGCTGCGCTCCCGCCTGAATCGCTGCCAAAGCATTCGCAACGGCTACGCCACTGTCGTTGTGCGGGTGGATGCCCAAAGGGGTACTAAGGCTCTCCTTCACGCTTTTGACGATATCGTAAATCTCAGTAGGGAGGCTTCCCCCGTTTGTATCACAGAGGACGATCCAGTCTGCTCCAGCTTCTTCAGCAGCTTCCAGCACGCGCAAAGCATAGCGCGGATTGGCTTTATAGCCGTCAAAGAAGTGCTCAGCCAAGAACAGGGTCGTCATCCCGTTTTGTTTTAAGAAAGTAACCGAATCTGCGACCATGCGCAGATTTTCTTCCAACGTTGTTTTGAGCGCATCCGTGACGTGCAAGTCCCATGATTTTCCGAATATGGCTGCTGCTTTAACTCCGCTTGCAATCAATGCCAGCAGGTTGTCGTCTTCCGCTGCTGCCACCTTCGGTCTACAGGTGCTTCCAAACGCCGTTACTTTTGCGTGCGAAAGTGGAATCTCGCGAATTCGCTCGAAGAAAGCCATATCTTTTGGGTTGCTACCCGGCCAGCCGCCCTCAATAAAATCGATGCCAAATTGATCTAGCCGCAGTGCGATCTTTATCTTGTCTTCCACTGACAGGCTGATCCCTTCTCCCTGCGTACCATCTCGCAGGGTCGTATCGTACAGATACACCTTGCTCTCCATGTCTCCACCCATTTCCAAAAGTTTTCAGAATAATCTTATCTTTCAAATCTTTAGACCTTATCAAGTATACCATAGCCCAATTCTTAATAGAACTTGGGCCGATATAGGTTTTTTCTATGAACAGATAGGCACAACAATGGACGCTATCTTTCCCTTTATCATTCCGCATTCTCTCGAAACAAACAAGAAAGGCAGGAGCGGCCGCATTTGTTTACGGCCCAGCTCATGCCTTTCTCCACCAGTTCGTTTTTGCCTTTTCCTGTTCGTCTTGTTCCAGCAAATACAGCGCATATTCAATAGGCCTGCGTACGGCCAGCCGAAAACGCTCCCTCTGCCCCAGCTGTCGGAAGATGTCCCGCCCTGGCTTGGGATTCATCTCAATGATCCATATTCTCCCTGCCACATCAATCCCTAAATCAAAGCCGAACTCCATCATCTGCCCGAAATGCTCTTCGATTCGCCTCACCGTCTTGAGGGCAAGCTCCTTGCATTCGAGAATGATCCGTGCTGCTTCCTCTTCTCCAAACCTCTGTGTCAAAAAAGTGCCTGCTGGCAGAGCAGTTCCGCCCCCGTGGAGGTTGGAGGTCGACGAACGCGGTGGACCTACGCGCAATCCCATGCCTGTCAAACGCCATGCTCCGCTGCCATCCTTCTGTGCGAGCAAACGGGCATCTACGATCCTCTCCGGTATTAATTCAAGTGCGAGACCCTGCTGGAGAAAAAATTGCTCGTTTCCGTTCTTTTCTCGCTCCATCCAGTCTTCCATCCGCTTGCTCAAGGCTTTGGTTGTATATAGCTTCTCGCTGCTCTTCGCTTGCAGCTTAGTGCGCCCATGAAGACGATATCCATCTGCCGTCCGCTCCACTCGCAGAATGCTGCGCCCTCCTGATCCATTCGTAGGTTTGAGATACAATAGTCGATGCTGCTGTAACAGAAGAGTCAGGTTTTCACGCGAATAAAGCAAGGTCTGAGGCAGCCAGCGTGCAAGCTCGGGGTCCTGTGCGAGCACCTGATGGACCCGAAATTTATTGGTAAATCGACTATTGGCATAGCGAAACCATTTTTGCTGACGGAATGGCGGGTAGAGGCTGTGCTTGGGAATCGGATAGTAGCGATAGCGATCAATGACAATGTCTGGCCAGCCATGCCACCCACTCTTCCAGCCAGATTCCTTTGGTACGTAGCCTCTGATTCTTCTCTCCGAAAAACGGACGTCCTGTGGGCCGAACAAGAACACCTCCGCGCCCAGTTCTTGTCCTTCCTTTACCAGTCTGCGCAGAAAACCAGGTTCAGTAAATCCAGTGTCTCCTCGGTAGGTCAGTATGCCAATCCGTTTTCTCACGGGTGGCATCACCCTCCTTCGTATACGACTGCCTTGTTCCCTCTCCTAGCTTATGGTCAAAGACAGCAAAAAGCGCCTTCCCCTCTACTAGGCGAAAGCGCATATCTGCGATAAAACTAGCCCTGATGCGATTCTAGATAAAGCAATGCCGTTCGTCCCAAAAGCTCGCCTGCTATCAGCATCGAATCTTCGTCGATATCA
Organism: Brevibacillus centrosporus; assembly: GCF_046622605.1. Taxonomy (NCBI): domain Bacteria; kingdom Bacillati; phylum Bacillota; class Bacilli; order Caryophanales; family Paenibacillaceae; genus Brevibacillus; species Brevibacillus centrosporus. The sequence continues at coordinate 4,432,053 of NZ_CP176856.1, forward strand.
AACCGAGGATGGTGATGCGGGTATTTCGCGAGCTTGTCCGGATTGCCTGCACCTACAAACAAATAGGCACCCGGTACTTTCTCCAAGTAATAGGAGAAATCTTCCCCGCCCATCAGAGGCTTCATCTGCTCCACCCGATCTTCGCCAAAGGCTGCGAGGGCGGCTTCCCATGCGAGGGACGCTTCCTTTTCGCTGTTGATCACAGCAGGATAGCCGCGTTCATACATGACTTCTGCACGGCCACCCAGCAAGGCAGCTGTTCCTTCAGCGATCTCGGTCAGGCGCTGCTGGGCAAGATCACGCACATCGGGCAAAAATGTCCGTACGGTTCCGGTGAGTCGGCAGCTGTCGGCAATGACGTTGTTGTTGTCTCCGCCGTTGAAAGTCCCCACCGTCACGACTACACTCGCCAGTGGACTGATGTTGCGGCTAGCGATCGTTTGCAAATTGCCTACCAACTGGGAACCGATCACGATGGAATCAATCGTCTCTTCCGGTACAGCACCATGCCCGCCGCGGCCTTTAATTTCAATGACAAAATCGTCGACGTTTGCCATGATCGGTCCGCCGCTGATGAATACCTTGCCGACAGGAAGCATCGACCAGAGGTGAACGCCGAAGATTGCGTCTACACCGTCTACCGCGCCATCTTCCGCCATCTGAGTAGCTCCGCCTGGAGATTCTTCCTCCGCGTGCTGGAACAAAAAGCGGATTTCCCCTGCGAACTGATCGCGGCGAGGAGCCAGAACAGTGGCAAGACCCAGCAGCTGGGAGGTATGCGCGTCATGACCACAAGCATGCATGACTCCAGGGACTGTCGATTTGTATTCCACTTCTTTTTGGTCTTGTATGGGAAGGGCATCAAAATCAGCTCGCAAAGCAACGACTGCGCCAGGGCGACTGCCTCGCAAAACGCCTACGACACCGCGTCCACCTACTCCCGTTTTCACCTCGTCAAACTGTAATTCTCGCAAAATATCCGCAATGAGCGCGGGTGTTTTTTCTTCTTGAAACGACAGCTCCGGATGCTGATGCAGATGACGTCTCCAGCTGATGATCTGGGGCTCAACGGCCTGCAGCAGTTCTTTCAATTGCTCCTGTAAAGACATCTTCTTCTCTCCTCTGCGGTTGCTCACGCTACTTTTGTCCCTATCATAGCAGAATTCTCACACAAATGGGGAAAAACGAAAAACCCTGACGCGCGAAATCGTCAGGGCTTCCTCACGAAAAAAGAGGCATCTTAGACGTGCTTTGATCCTTCAAAAAGGCGTTACGGCAATATCTGATATTCTCAAGCAATCCTCAGCCAGCAGCTGCTCATTCGGCACGACGGATACAGTTGCAGAGAATAGGACGGCACCACCCGGAGCGGACAGCGTGAACAAGATGGCATCAGGCAGCCCTAGCGCCGTTTCGGCAATCGTGAGCGAATAGTTCAACGTCTCTTGCAAGCCCGTCGACACAAACGTTCTTACGCCTGATCCCGTGACCGTCAAACCTCTCATGATGGCAATGCCCGGCAAAGCAGTCATGCATGCAGGAGAGCTGATGGACGTAGGAGAAAAATGGAAGCTTTGGTCGCCAGGGAGAAGGTCCGGCACGCTATTGTCAAAGTAGTTGAAGGTAAAGGTACTGCTTCCTGGTTCGCAGGCTGGGCAGATGTCTGCGATGATTTGGACTGTGCCAATCGCCAGCACCTGCAAAATTCCTATCGTCACGGACACATTCGGGATCAAGGCGTTGGCCGTTGCCTGACAATCGCAGCTCGGAGGCGGATAGATCGCCGGACACTGCAGCGGAAACAGAACCATGGGGCAGAGTGGTCCCGGTGTGGGCGACGGCACGGGATGGTTAGCTGAACGTCAACAGGCAGCATGCCCCCCAGCAGTACGTTCCCAGACGACTGACACTCGACAGCAAGCGTGCGGCAGAGAATGTTGGCTTCGCCCAGCGGTTCAGGAAGGCAAAGCACTACCTCTTGTTCGAACTGCACAGCTGGCGAGAACTGACACAGCGGTATGCCGTCCGTAAATACGCCAATCGGAAGCGCTGCCGAAAAGAGGAAGCGCACTACGCCGACACGGACAAAAGCTCCTCCGACGCAGGTTGTTGGGGGTCACGGTCGGAGTGGGAGCAGGATCAGATGCCCTTACCGTAACGTTGAAGGTGGATTCAGCAAATCCGCCGCAAGGATCCGTCAGCATACACGTCACGGTCGTCGTTCCCACAGGAAAGAACGATCCGGGAGGTGGGTCGCACGTCACGGTATTACCGGCTGGACAGCTGTCGGATTTGACTGAGGTCAGCACCCGGCTATATGGCAAACTAGGCGGGATCCCTGCCTTTTAGGTAGTGGATTCTGCCAGGAAGCAGCTTTTTTCCTTCCGGCTCCTAACTACGCTCGGCACCGAGAAAATGCAAATCCAGACGCACGCCGCTCTGCCCTTTTGCAGTCAAGAAAAGCATCACAGCATCCCTGGAAAAATAGGCAGCAAACTCGGCCCCTCTCCACTCGTAAAGAATGTGCTCTTCCCTTTGACCGACATTGGGTACGAAGTAGTTTGCTTGCTGTTTGGGAGAAGACTCAATGATTTCCTGTCGATTGCTGGCTAGGCTGGACATATCCCCCATCACTCCTTTTACGCAAGTCATTTACCTGTATGTTTATGTTTAGAGAGTCGCACAAGTGTGTGGGCGATTTCTACCATCGCACCCAAATAGCTAGGGAATCGTCTCTCCTATCGAAGGGGAGCATACAAAAAAGCGGGAAAAGAGCTCGTCTCATCCCGCTTTGTCGAACAGCTATTCGCTTGTCTTTACCGTTTTTTGTCATAAACGTAGAACGCATGTGGATAGCGATTCTTTTCGTCAACGACTCCCTCGCTCTTCTCGACCAAGGTGTACGCCTCCCGATCCCAGTCCGGAAAAAACGTATCTCCCTCTGTCTCCAGGTCGATTTCCGTGATGTACAGCCTGTCCACCACATCGAGAAACTGCTTGTAGATCTCGGAGCCGCCAAAAATGATCACATCGCCCAGGGCCACCACTTCTTCTTTCGTATGAACGACATCTACGCCTTCCGGATGAAACTCCTGATTGCGCGTCAGCACGACATTTCTCCGATTCGGGAGCGGTCTGCCCAGCGATTCAAACGTTTTTCGCCCCATCACGATCGTCTTGCCCGTCGTCAGTTCCTTCACATGCTTCAGGTCAGCTGGCAAATGCCACGGCATGACGCCGTCCTTACCGATCACCTGGCCACGCGCATACGCCACGATCAGACTGATCATACCGCCACCTCACCTTTGATGTGCGGATGAGATTCGTATTCGATGACTACAATATCCTCATACTTGAAATCAAAGATGGACGTTACGTCTGGATTCAGCTTCAGCTTTGGCAGCGGCTTCGGCTCACGTGTCAGCTGCAGCTTGACCTGCTCTACATGGTTGAGGTACAGATGCGCGTCACCCAGTGTATGCACGAAATCGCCTGGCTCAAGTCCTGTCACATGAGCGATCATGTGGGTTAGCAAAGCGTAGCTCGCGATGTTAAACGGGACGCCCAAAAACGTGTCGCCACTGCGTTGATAGAGCTGGCATGACAGCTTGCCATTAGCTACGTAAAATTGGAAGAGAAGATGGCACGGAGGCAGAGCCATCTTGTCCACCTCTGCGGGATTCCAGGCGCTCACGATCAAGCGGCGCGAGTCCGGATTGCGTTTGATTTCATCAATTACCCACTGGATTTGGTCGACTGTTTTTCCATCTGCACCTGCAAACGAGCGCCATTGCTTGCCGTAGACAGGTCCCAGATCCCCGTTTTCATCAGCCCACTCGTTCCAGATCCGCACGCCATTTTCTTGCAGGTAGCGGATGTTCGTATCCCCGGACAAAAACCAGATTAGCTCATGAAAAATGGATTTGGTATGCAGCTTCTTCGTCGTCACCAGCGGAAAGCCCTCACTCAAATCAAAGCGCATCTGATGTCCGAATACGCTGATCGTCCCCGTCCCTGTCCGGTCTTCCTTGGTGACACCTTCATCTAATATGCGCTGGCACAAGTCCAGATATTGTTTCAACGTAATCCTCTCCTTTAATTTCTCTGTTCTATAGTAACGATAAGGGACCAAAATGGAAAGCCTCGTTTCGTACGCAACCTCATTTTACCAGCATGCTATAATCAGAGAAACCACAGATGAAAGCGGGATTATGCATGGATGATAAATCCAACGCCAAAACCAATCACAAGCCAAAAGAAATACCTCGATACAAGCAAATAGCCGAGCAAATCGAGCAGCGGATCGCTGGCGGCGAATTTCCGCCAGGCAGCTACCTGCCCTCTGAGCGTACACTTGCAAACGAGCTCCACGTCAACCGCTCCACGATCGTAGCTGCCTACGACGAGCTGCAGGCAGCAGGCGTCATCGAGCGAAAGCAAGGCAGCGGCACGATGGTGAGCGAAGATATCTGGGGCCTGGCCCGCACGCGTGTACCCAACTGGCGACATTTAACGGAATCCGGTTCATTTCGCCCGAATCTGCCTCTCATCCGAAAAATCAGGAAGGAAACGACGCAGGAAAACGAGCTGATTGATTTGGCGAGTGGAGAGCTGTCTTTCGATCTGGTTCCCACGAATTCCTTGCAGCAGCTACTCACCACGGGAGACTTCCCTTCCCATCTGGGCTATGAGCATCCACTCGGCAACGGTCCACTCCGGGAAACGCTGCGCGTACATATGAAAACGTGGCGCAGCATTGATACGACGCCTTCTTCTATTCTCATTACCTCAGGAGCGCAACAAGCCCTTCACCTCGTCGTACAATGCCTGCTCAAGCCGGGTGATGCCGTGGCCATCGAGTCCCCATCGTACTGCAACTCGCTTCCGCTCTTTCATTCGGCTGGCCTTCGTACGTTTTCACTGCCAGTCGATGAGGATGGCATCGATCCCGAACAGCTGATAGAGCTGCATCGGACGCATCGCATCAAAATGGTCTTCGTCAATCCAAACTACCATAATCCAACAGGAACGTTTCTTTCGCATGAACGCAGGGAACGACTGCTCGCCATCTCAGCCGAAAACGGCATCCCGATCATCGAGGATGATCCTTACAGCCTGACCTCCTTTTCTGGAGAGCCTGTCCGTACGTTAAAATCGATGGATCGGCACGGGACGGTTCTGTACATCAGCTCGTTGACCAAAATCGTAGCCTCTGGCCTGCGGATCGGTTGGATTGTCGGGCCCCAGACCGTGATTGAGCGATTGGCGGATGCCAAGCAGCAGTTTGATTTTGGACATAGCATCTTTCCCGAGTGGCTGGCGGAACGCTTTCTCGCCTCCCCCGATTTCGCACATCACATCGAGCAGCTACGCTCGCAGCTTGCCTTTCGCTGTGATCAGCTAGCTTTTCATTTGCTCGACACATTTGGTGATCTTATCGAGATGCGTCCGCCAGAGGGGGGCATTCATCTCTGGTGTCGTCTGCTTGGCGACTTCAGTGAGCAGCGCCTCCTGTCAGAAGCCGTGAAACGTGGACTGGTATTTGTACCTGGTCACTTGTTTGGGTCTTCCCCCGGATTTGTCCGCTTCACCTTTGGGCGTGCCCGTCTGGAGCAAATCCCGGAAGCTGTCGTTCGATTTGCTGACGCCTTAACCGCAAGTGGATGGGTAAAAAAACAGTAAAGTGGATGGCCACATTTTAAGCGGGTCATTATATGATCGACGTATGCCAGACGGAGAGGAAGGTCCTACTTATGCCCATTTTTCCATTTATCATAGCGGTTTTCATTCTGGTCAGCATCGCCTTGGTCCTCACGTTCAGGATTGGGCTCAATCCCGCAGAGAGCAAACAGCGGAGTTTTGCTCATCGCTCCCGAAACCTGCTGATTATTTATGGCGTCATTACATTTTGTCTGATTATCGCCCTATCCATTTTCCTGTATCTGCGATGATCACATCCAAAGAAACGCAACAAAGACGCCGTCGGATCTTCTCCAGAAAATCTGACGGCGTCCACATTATCGTTATAAAAATCCTCGAATTTCCCTTTAAACGCCTCGACGTTCTACGTTCGCAGCCTGCAGTCCGCGCTGTCCATTCACGATTTCAAATGTAACCTGCTCGCCCTCTTCCAGGTTGCGGTAGCCAGAGCCCGTAATCGCCGAGTAATGAACGAAAACATCTGGCCCTCCGTCTCTCTCAATGAAACCATATCCTTTTTCCTTGCTGAACCATTTTACTTTCCCTTGAATCATTGTGTTTCCTCCCTGTAATCAGTGCAGCTCTTACGCTTACCCCATCATATGCGGATGCACGGAAAGGTGAGATACGATAAAATAAATAAAGTGTGCAGATGAACAAACAGCAGGAAGGAAGTGAACCTCCCATGCGTAATGCGGTGATCTTGGGTTGTGCGCTGCTTCTCACAGCGTGCTCGGAAATTTCCGAAGGGGTACAAACCGCCCAGCAGGCAGTAGAAACAGGCAAACAAGCGATTGAAGTGGGAAAGCAAGCTGTAGAGGCAGGCAAGCAGCTGGCAGAGTCTGAAATTGCCCAACAGCTGAAGACCTATCTCCAGCAAAAATACGAATCTTCTGAGGCATTGCGAAATGCGATGTTCAGCGGGGACGGGCAGCTTGTGGCAGACGAATTGAAACAAACAGAGCTGGCTAACTTCAGCTTTTACAAGTCGGATTTGTTTGGCGTGGAATACTCCGGGCAGCTGACTGGGGACGGTACGTTCAAGGTACTCAAGCACGATTTGAACAATCCAAGTGCTGAGCCTGTTGTGGTAAAGGAATTCAAGGTATCCTTGGACAGCGCTGGTCAAATCCAAGTGCAATAAAATAAGTCTGGAAGAATCACGAAAAGCTTGCGGCTTCTTGCTGCAGGCTTTTTTCGTATAAGTAAAAAATATTTTATTGTCACTATTTTTATTTTTCACATTTTGTAATAGATATTTATATATACGCATGTTATTGTTTAATACGTTAATATTATTTTCAAAAATATTAAACACAACAAGAGGTGCTTCAATGAACATGCTGCTCATTTCCATCATTGTGTACATGGCAGGCATGCTGCTGATCGGGTACTATGCCTACAAGCGTACCTCCAATCTTAGCGACTACATGTTGGGAGGACGAACGCTGGGTCCTGCTGTAACCGCTTTAAGTGCTGGCGCTTCAGACATGAGCGGCTGGCTGATGATGGGGTTGCCTGGTGCCATGTACGCCCAAGGACTTAGTGCTTCATGGATTGCCATTGGCCTTACACTGGGTGCTTATGCAAACTGGCTTTACGTCGCCCCTCGCCTTCGCACATACACGGAGGTCGCCAACAACTCGATTACCATTCCTTCCTTTTTGGAAAACCGCTTTGGCGACGGTTCCCGCATGCTGCGTCTCGTATCTGCTTTGGTTATTATGATCTTTTTTACCTTCTACGTTTCTTCTGGACTTGTATCAGGCGGTGCGCTGTTTGAAAATACCTTCCACTTAAGCTATACCAGCGGCTTGTGGATCGTAGGCTTGGTTACTATCGCGTACACCTTGTTTGGCGGGTTCCTTGCCGTTAGCTGGACTGATGCCGTCCAAGGCCTGATCATGGTCATTGCCCTCATCCTGGTACCGCTGGTGACAGTCCTGACCTCTGGCGGTCTGGAATCGACGTTTACGGAGATTCATCGGATCGATCCTTCCCTCTTGGACATTTTCAAAGGGACAAGTGTTCTTGGTATCGTTTCCTTGTTTGCCTGGGGACTTGGTTACTTTGGGCAGCCACACATCATCGTTCGCTTTATGGCGATCTCCTCTACCAAGGAAATCAAAAAAGCACGTAGTATCGGTATGGGGTGGATGATATTTTCTGTGATCGGTGCGATGCTGACTGGACTTTTCGGGATCGCGCTGTACTCCAAGCAGGGCTGGACGCTTCCTGACCCGGAGACGATCTTCATCCAGCTGGGAACGATCCTGTTTCACCCGATCATTACCGGCTTTTTGCTGGCTGCAATTTTGGCAGCGATCATGAGCACGATTTCCTCGCAGCTGCTTGTGACGTCCAGCTCCTTGACGGAAGATATTTATAAGACGTTCTTCAAACGCTCTGCGACAGACAAAGAGCTCGTGACAGTGGGTCGCCTTTCCGTTCTGCTTGTCGCTGTCATCGCTTTCTTGCTGGCACTGGACAAGAACGACACGATTCTGGATCTCGTCGGTTACGCATGGGCTGGCTTCGGTGCCTCTTTTGGTCCTGTCATTCTGCTGTCTCTCTATTGGAAGCGCATGAACAAATGGGGAGCTTTGGCAGGAATGGTTGCAGGTGCACTGACCGTCATTGTCTGGACACGATTTGATGTGCTGAAAGACTTCCTGTACGAAATGGTTCCCGGCTTCGCCATCAGCCTGCTTGTGATTGTGATCGTCAGCACCATGACGAGTAAGCCGTCCAAGGAAGTTGAATCACAATTTGACAAGTATCAGCAAGCCAATAACTAAACACAATAGCGCCCCGCCTTTCCGATAAAGGATTGGATGGGGCATTTTCGATTATTGACAGGGAAGTAAAAAATGACTAGAATGTAGCAGTTGTTAAAATGCTGCTCCTCGGAGACACGAAATAATTGGGGTTGAACTCTTTCCAATGAATGTTAAAACAGTCTTTATTTGTCTATATCTCATGTTCGTTTACTGGCTTTCCTTGCAAGTTTCTTTCTTGGACACGTTATTTTTCCCTGCATTAGGGGCATTTTGTTTTCTATTCGTCTCGCGTTCCTTCCGTATTTCCGAAATGAGTAAAATTACTTTGGGGGCAACTGTTTCGTCCGTGATCGGGACTCTGTTTTTTTTCGTTTACCCAAGCCCCATCTCGTTATTTGTAAACGTACTCCTCACGATCTGGATGATTAATCGGTTTAAGTGGAATGCACCCCCGATCGTTGCCGTCTCCCTCATACCGTTCTTCTCACAATCCAGCCATCATTGGTTTATACCGCTATCCGTGTGTGCAGTCATGCTTGGTGTCATGCTTGTCCTCCTCATAGCGGAGCGCGTAGAAAGTAAGTGGTCTGCTCTATCTTCCTTCCTTGTGAGAAACAAGGTAGCCTCGGATGCCGAGAAGCTGGATATCGCAGGGTAAGCCATCACAGAAAAATCGAGTAGGAGGGAGCGACTAACTCCCGTCCTCTCACACCACCGTACGTACCGTTCGGTATACGGCGGTTCATCAAGCTTGACGAATGACAGAATATCGTTGTAATAAGCTTTTCAGCCCTTGTTGTTGCCAATATGCAACTCCGAGGGCTTTGTGCATTTGAGGAGTCTTTGTGGTACGCCATGCACCCTTTCTGGTGTTTGCAATTTCTATTGCTTGGACGTGCGATAAACCCAGAGAGCGAAGTTCTCGATATCGGGTTCGTACTCGCTTCCACTGAGACCACAAGCAAAGTCGAAGTCTACGTCGTATCCATTCGTCGATAGATTGAAGGATTTTCTTTGCATCCGCAAGGGCAAAATATCCGATCCAACCCATGAGGTACTGGTTTAGCTTCCGAATCCTTTCATCCATAGAGATGCTCCATACCGGATTAGTGATGAAGCGGATTTTCTCTTTCAACTTCAGAAGTGATTTTGGATGAAGCCGAATCCTTGCTTGTTTTGCATTAGTGAAACCGAAACCGAGGAACTTACGCTTCCAAGGTCGATCCACTGCGCTCTTCTGCTCATTTACTTTAAGCTTAAGTACCTTCTCCAAGTAGCTTTGGATACTTTCTTTTACCCGTTCTCCCGCCCGCTTTGTTCTCACGTAGATATTGCTATCGTCTGCGTATCGACAAAAGCGATGTCCCCTCTTTTCCAGTTCTTTATCCAAATCGTCGAGCAAGATGTTCGCCAATAACGGACTAAGTGGACCACCTTGTGGTGTGCCCTCTACTGCCGAAAGGCAGATGCCATTGACCATGATGCCTGCTTGTAGATATGCGCGAACAAGTTTCAACAAAGCTTTATCTTTTACTTTTCGAGCAACCCGACTCATTAAAATATCGTGATTAACCCGGTCGAAGAATTTCTCTAAGTCCATATCCACGACAAAGCGATATCCTTCGGAAATATAAAATTGTGCTTGTCTCATGGCGTCATGCGCACCACGGTTCGGTCGGAATCCGAAACTGGATTCTGAGAAGTGGGGGTCAAATATAGGAGTAAGAACTTGGAGGATGGCTTGTTGAATAAAGCGATCTATCACGGTAGGAATACCTAATAACCTTACTCCTCCGTCAGATTTCGGGATTTCGACTCTGCGGACAGGGGAAGGTTTGTAGGTCCCTTTCATAATCTGCTTTTTAGTGGTCAACCAGTGTTCACGGATATAATCGCGCAGTTGTTCGGTTGAAACACCGTCGATTCCCGCCGATCCTTTGTTTCTTTCCACTCTTTCGAGTGCCACTAATAGATTTTCTCGTGACAGGACTTTCTCCAACAGCTCCATGACGATACCCTTCCTCCGCACGCATCCTTCTAGTCTTGCCGGACAATACTCAGCCCTCTCTTGTACCCTCAGGGCTTCACCCATTTTCTCCAAGAGTAGTTCCTTACAGAATTCTGCTTCACAGTATTATCACGAAAGTGATTAGCGGATGTGTTGACTTAATGTTCAGCCCTTCCCCGTTCAAGCGTCCTTTACTTGGGTACTATGGCTTCTGCTGACTTCTGCATGTTCAGCGTCTCCTTACGAAGACGGTTACCAACATTTGAAGGCACTTCATGCAGACCTCCCCAGGTAAGAGCGATAACTTTCATCCCATGTACCTGCCCAAGTTTACTGCTGTATTCCTTGGCTGTATGGGGCTTCGTCTTGTTTGGCAGACTCACCCGAATACAACAGCCTCAAATTGGGTTCGTGTACCTCAGGTCGGGACTTTGCCGCCGGCTTCCTTCAGATTCCACCTCGCGGTGGACACCCTTGCCTTGGGCTAACGGTTGGTACAGCCAACCCCCGTTCGGGACTTACACCCTAGAGCTATCGCCCATGCTGGGCGCACCAATACAAAAAAAGCCAACATGAGGTTGGCTTTTTTCTTGTTAATCCGGCTTTATTTTTTGCTGATAGCAATCTCTGCGTCCAAATCTTCCCCATCGATCTTGGAAGTCAGGGTCACGACATCACCATCCACGTCAACCGAATAGGCCGAATCGATTTCGTCGTTATCTTGGAGAGCGTCAGCGATCTTGTCTGCGATTTCCTCGGCAGAATCGTTGTCATCCACATCGATCTCTACCTTCTCATCAATGTTGTCATCTTCAATCGCAATCACATACGTCTGGTCGGAGGTTGCATCCGACTTCACAGTAATTTTCCACGTTTCTTCATCAGATTCGCCCAAGGAGCCTTTCGCTTCCGTACTGTTCAGACCAAGCTCGTTCAAAGCGCTTCCGCTAAACTTGATGCTAGGTACTTCATCTGTCTGGCTATTGTCGGTTTCGAAGACAAAATGGCTATTCTCAAAGGAAACCTTCACACGATCATCGTCTCCCAATGCGTCCCCAATTGCCTCTTCCAACGCTTCGGCAACCTCATCACCATCGTCTTGCGTGCCGTCGATGTCATCCAGATCGATCCATTTTGCACGATCTCCATTCAAGGCGATGGAAAGCGTTTCGCCTGTCAGATCAGGTGTGCTGTCGCTCACACGGGAGCCTGTTTTCACTGCTTCCTCGAAGTCATCACCATCGTTGCCATCCGAAACCTTTTCAACTTTGAAATCTACATCGTCCTCGTCATCGCTTGTTGTATAGGCATAGATCGTGGTGATCTCGTCATCCTTTACAATCGCATCGATTATCATGCCTTTGGACAGCTTGCTCAGGCTCGACGCTTTCCCATTGAGCTTCACCACTACATCGTCCGCAATTTCATAGGTTTTGGAACCGATTTTCAGCTCTTCCTCGTCTTCATCGATAGCCGCGATTGTGCCTTTTACGTGGTTGCCGGATTCAACCGACCCGAACTTGCCGAGCAGACGGTTTACAAATACCGCCATTTCCGCACGGGTAACAGGTTTGTTTGGCTTGAACGTTTTGTCCTCATAGCCTGCTACAAGCGATTGCAGCAATGCATACGACAAATATTCCCTTTCTTCATCGCTGAGATTTGCGATATCCCCGAAGAACAGGTTGTCCTCATCTATATCATCGATATCGACGTCGAGTGCGTTTACCAGCAGCTTGATCACGAACAGTCGGGTAGCCGGTTTATTCGGCTCAAAGTCTTTCGAATCTACAATGTGATTGATCAGGGCAAGCTTGACAGTCGTCTGCGCCCAGTCTGGGACATCGTAGCCTTTATAATCGCCATTTGTCATCAGCTCTTTGTTTTGTGTCAGCAAATTAATGACCATCGTCAAAGCCTCTAGCTGCGTAACTGGCTTGTTCGGACGGAATGTATGATCCGGATAGCCTTTGATAATGGAGCGGTCCACCATGTTTTTGACCATAGACTCTGCCCAGTGCTTTTGCAGATCAGTGAAACGATATTGGGTTGGATACGAGTTTCCAGGCTTGAAGTTATTTTGCGGGAAGCTGATTTTTTGCGTGTTTCCTTTTTGGTTGTTGCCCTTGGCGTTTTGGTAGTTGCCATTCCAGTTGCCGTTGCCATTACCATTCCCGTTTCCATTTCCGTGAGCACTAACCGCTGTAGCAAAGGAGACGCTCAAAGAACTCGCCAGGATCGCTGGCAAAATTTTGTGCTTCCATCTTTTCATAGGTTGTTCCTCCTCGATCCCTGATCATAATTTTTATCTGAAATGGCAGACGTGAAAATTCGAGAAGAAGTTGCAGTCTTTGTTCTTTTCTTTCCCTTTTGAGACTAAATACCTACTTCTGCATTAGAAAACTTGACTGCGCCAAGCCTTTTGGCTCAGCCTTAGTTGCACTTATACTGGATAAGAATCTTTTAAATTCTTACTGTATAGAAAAAGACACCCAAGAGTCCTATCTTGAGTGTCTTTCGTTCGTTTTTCGTCCTATTGAAGCTCACCAGCGACTCGATCCAGCTTGCCTTGGAGCTCATCCAGATCGACGTTCATATCCAGTGCAGCGTACAAACCTGTAAAGTACGCATTCACCTGATCGATGACGCGAGCACGTTCGACTCCTACCAGCTCTGTAAAGATTGTAGCAAATTGATCAGCCAGCTGTTCGTTTCCCGCTGCGACGTAACTTGCAACCGGTTCCTGCATCCGTTTTTCCAGCTCATCGCGCACCTTGAGTTTGCCATCCTGTTCAAAAAAGTCCTTCGTATTTTTAAACAGCGCCAGCGCCGGTTGGAAAGCGGAGACTGCTACCGGCAGCTCCTCAGCAAACTGCAGCGTCTCAACCTGACGTGGTTGGTACGGTGAGAGCGTCAAGCCGCTTGCAAAAGCTTGCACGTCGTTTTGCCATTGCTGGGCCAGCATAACACCCTGCTTGTTGAGAAACCTCTCCAGGCGAAGCGTCGTCGCACGCAGCTCCTGAGCCAAATCGTAGCTGATGGAGCGCAATAGGTCCGTCAAGCTTCCCTGAAGAGCCTGTTTCATGTTGCGGCCATCGTCTTTTAGCACAGACGAGTTGAAAGCGAAGTTGAACAGCTCGTTGAAGCGGAAGAAAAGGCGCTGCTTCACATAGTAGAGCAGCTCTTCCCTTTCCTTTGCCAGATCGCGTTCAAAGGAATTCGTCGCGAGCGACTCGACAGCTGTCAATGCGGAAGCCTGTGCCGTTTGCGCCGCTTCCTTGCGAGCCAGTCTTTCGCTCTCGCCTGACTGCGCCATTCTCATGAACTCAGTCAGTGTATGATGGGCACGACGAATTTCACCGATCGCCGCGTTTACAGCGATTTGCGTCAATTCCTCAATGGTAAAGCGCAAGAACTGTGCCTCGAAGTTCGCCATGCCAGACAGCTTGAATGCTTCCTCGGCTGGCATCAGCTCTGCGCCTTCTGCCGTTTGCGTCCGTTGGCGGTACACCTTCTCCGCAGATGCTGCCAGCTTGCCTTTTTCGTGCATGCGTGCCAAGAGAGCGGTCTGGCTCGATACCGGATAGATGCGCGGCAGACGGATTCCACAGGTCAAAAGATTTTTCTCCACGTGCGTAATAACGCCTTGCAGCTCTTCTTCGGAAGCCGCCAAATCGGCTGCGTTCACGATGAAGAACATTTTATCCATCTCAAACGTATCCTTCACGCGTCCCATTTGCAGCAAAAACTCGCGGTCAGCTTGGGAGAATGCGTGGTTGTAGTAGGTAACGAACAAGACGGCATCCGCGTTTTTCATGTATTCAAACGCAACGCCGGTATGACGGGCATTGATCGAGTCCGCACCAGGAGTATCCACCAGAACGATTCCTTGATCGGTCAGGGGACAAGAGTAAAACAGCTCGATGTACTCGGCAAAGCAAGCCTTTTCCTCTTTGGCTACAAAGCCCTTAAACGCTTGCATATCCACGAGCAGCACCCCGTCGAGGTGCGCTCCCATTTCCGGCAGACCTTTGGTAACGGCCTTCAGAAACGTATAGTGCGGCTTGGCAGTCGGTGGAATTTGCGCGACGTCAATTTTTCCAAGCTCTGCAAGCGCAGCTTCCAAACCGGAGGCATGCAAACCAAACACAGCCAACGAGCGCAAAACGTCCTGTTCAATCGCGTCTCTGCTTTTCAAGACTACGCGAACGGTCCCATGTGGATATTCGTCGGTCGGAGGCATGATTTTATTGATGGCGGCCGTAGTCGGATTCGGGGAAACCGGCAGGACCATATCTCCCATCAGCGCATTAGCAAAGGAGGACTTCCCTGCACTAAATGCTCCGAACAACGCAACGGTAAAACGGTTGGCTTCGAGACGATCCGCCCGATCCAGCATCGCTTGCGCCTGTGCTTGCATACCTGGTACAGCGACAATTTCTTCGCTTGTGCGCCGAAGCTTTTGTGCCGCTGCAAACAGTTTTTCTCTCAATTGGTTCATGATACTTGTTCTCCTTTTTGCCAAATCGCCTGCAACTGCTCTCGTTGTCCCTGCTCCGCTGCTGTCAGCTCAGCCAGCTTGCTGTGCACCTGTGCCAGCTCGCGCAATTGATTCAGTCGTGCTTGCAGTCCTTCGCTTTGCGCCTTTACCTGCTGCGCCAAGCGAGAGACCACCTGCTCGATAAAAGCAAGGCCTACGCGACGGTACTCCAGCTTGATTCCACCTGCGAGGTCGCTGCAGTAATTCAGCTCGTACTCACGTGACTGTGCTCCATCCTTGATATGAGCAGCCAGCAGCTCTGGCGTAAGCGCGATTGTCGTCGCATGAACAGCCGCATTGTACTCCTCATCGCGTATTTCGTACGCCTGCGGCAGCTTGTTCATCAATTCCTTGAAGTGGAAATCCAGATTTCCGGCCACTTTTTCACGCAGATCCGCCAGCAGCGCTTCTTCTCTGCGTGCCCGCTCTTCCTCGGTCTTTTTGCCCGCAAACAAAAAGCCCATCTTGAACCCTGGCTTTTTGCTCTCCAAATAGCTCCGCGCCGCTTCATTCGTGCTGAAGTAGGTCAAACGTGCATTGTCCAAGAGCACCGTGAGCTCTTTTTCCATTTTGCTGCGCGCTTCTTCTGTCCGTTTGTCCAGAACAGCCGCCTCTGCTTCTGCCTGCTCCAGCGCCCCCTGAACAGCCGCAGCATCCCGCTGATCCAAGCCTTCTACGCTTACGTCATCCAGCTTGCTCTCCCATTCCTGACGTACGCTTTCATTTGCTGCCTTCCATACCTGGATATGCTCCTCGATTAGATGCTCAGCAGCACTTTTCACACTGCGGCCGACCAGCTCTTCCCGACTTGCAATCAGGCTCGACAGCTTGCTTCTCAGTTCTTCGTACTGGTTTTCCGGATGATCCGGCTCAGCCAGCGAGGTGTAGAAAATACCGTCTGGATGAATGTTCCAGGTCGCAAACGCTTCTTCCACACTTTCCTTGTAGCTGTCAAAGTCCAGCTCAAAATCAATGTGCTTGTCGATCATGTTCACGACAAGATAGACCGGCTTTCCACGGTCTTTCAACGTTTTCGTGAAGTTGAAGTTTTCCTCAGCCTGTACGTGGTTGTAGTCCATCATGTAAATGACGACATCCGCCAAATGGAGGGCGGATTCGGTTGCGATTTTATGCGCAGCATCCGTCGAGTCAATCCCCGGTGTGTCCAGTAGACTGGAATGCTCGTTGAGGAATGTTCCCGGGTAGGAAACTTCTACAGATTCCACCGTATCTCCGTCAACTGCAAACTGCTTGAGCTTCTCCATCTCTGTATCAGGATCGAAGGTGATCACGCCGCTGTTCAACGTGTACACGCGCGCCGCCTTTTCCCCTCCGCGAATCTTGACCACGTTGGCACTGGTCGGAATCGGATTGGAAGGCAGCAAATTTACACCTAACAGTGTGTTGATCATCGTCGATTTTCCTGCGGAAAAGTGTCCACAGAAAGCGATGTTCAACTCCGCGCGCTTTGTCTTATCCGCAAGCTGCAGCATTTTCCCTGGGGTCGTTGTATCCCCGTTTTCTTTCATCCGCGCCGCTAGTTCTTCCCATGTATGAGCAAGCCGGGTAAAATCCATTTCCCGGATCAATACTTGACTCTGAAGCACTTGCCTACCACCCTCTCCTACGATGCAAATTCTCTCTACTACCTCTCTATTCTACCATGCCGAATGTACCATACCTGATGCGGTTGTTCAATTATTTGTGCGAAAGTTTCGAGTGGAACTTTCATCCGCATACTTTCCCCTTCTTTTGGAAAAAATCGCTCTAACATGTTATTCGCTTTTTTTGACGGGGGGAACTCTCATGTTGCGCAGAATACTAGCACAGCATCGCAGGCAGAAAGCTTCCTCATCCGAGCTGCCCAGGCAAGAGGCAGCACAGCCCATTTCTCTCTCCTTGTCTTCGAATTTGCAGGAGAACTTAGACACGATCAAAACCTTGCTGGGCAATTCACACGATCTCTTAACACGCTCCTTTTTCATCGGAAATACCCAGCATTCCTGTGCCGTCGTCTGCATCGACGGTTTGGCCAACAGCGCCATGGTGCACGAACAAATCCTGGCCAACATCCAGTTGATGATTTCTACAGCGGAAAAAACGGTACCCGACGACCCCGAGGAGATCCTGTCCCTTTTATTCGAGGAAGTCTTGTCCGTCATTGAAATAAAAAAAGAATCTGATTTCCAGTTGATGCTCGATTGTGTCCTATCAGGCGATACCGCTTTACTGATCGACGGCACCAATCAGGTCATCGTCATCGACAGCAAAGGCTGGGCTACGAGGGCTGTGGAAGAGCCTGCGGCAGAAGGTCTTGTTCGTGGACCGCGTGATGGCTTTACAGAGAGCATCCGGGACAATACGGTACGAATTCGCAGAAGAGTCAAAGACTATCATTTGCGGTTCGATGGATCAATCGTGGGGGAACGAAGTAAAACGGATCTCGTCGTCGCCTACATCGACAACATCGTGGACAAAGAGCTGCTGGATGAGGTCAAGCGCAGACTCGCCACGATCGACATCGATGAAGTAGAAGAGTCCGGGTTCATCGAGCAGTGGATTGAGGATGATTTCTTATCCCCTTTTCCGCAAATTCACAGTACAGAGCGCCCCGACAAGGTAGCTGCTTCTCTCTTTCAGGGACGGATCGCGATTTTGTTGGATGGCACACCCGTCGTGTTGATTTTGCCCGTCACCTTCGGATTGTTCCTTCACTCCCCCGAGGATTACTACGAAAGATGGATTGTCGGCACGCTGGCACGACTGCTTCGTTACATCGCCTCCTTTTTGGCTGTCTTTTCACCATCGTTCTACATAGCACTCGTAACCTTTCATCCTGGACTGATTCCGTCTGACTTAGCTTTTTCCATTGCCGCAACGCGTGACGGTGTCCCCTTTCCTGCATTTCTCGAAGCCATCCTGATGGTTACCACGATGGAGCTGCTGCAAGAGGCGGGACTACGCCTGCCGAAACCGCTGGGGCAGACCGTCGGCATCGTAGGCGGTCTCGTCATCGGGGATGCCGCCGTGTCTGCCGGGATTGTCAGTCCGGTTATGGTTATCGTCGTCGCACTCACCGCGATCGCATCGTTTGCCATCCCCTCTTATCAGCTGGCGATTGCTTTTCGGATGATTCGTTTCTTCGCGATGTTCACTGCCGCTGTTTTCGGAGTATATGGCGTCATTCTCAGCTTCATTGTCATCATGATTCATCTGACCAACCTGACGAGCATTGGCTATCCGTACTTATCGCCTTTTGCCCCGCAGATGCCACGGGATTGGAAGGACCTGATTCTTCGCGCGCCTATCACCTTCTTGAGAAAACGACCAAAAGCACTGCATACACAAGATGAAACTCGCATGAGAACAGGGGATCAATCATGAGCGCTCAAACATTAGCCGAAAAGCTGATTAGCAAAAACCACATGGGAATCAACATCGCCTCCGTAACTATCGGAGTGGGCATCTTGACATTCCCACGCACCTTGGCTAAAGCAACGGGAGCCTTTGATGGCTGGATTTCAGTCGTGATCAGTGGTGCCGTTGCCTTCCTGATCGGCTGGTTGCTTGCCAAGCTTGCCGCTCGCTTTCCCAGGCAATCCTTTTTTGAATACACGTCTCTGATTGCAAGCAAGCCGGTCGGCTACGTCTTAACCGTCCTGATTTGCATCTACACGATGCTGTTTGTCTCTTTTGAGGTGCGTGCGATTGGCACCATCGCCAAGCAATATTTGTTTTACAATACGCCAGTAGAGATGATCACCCTGAGCTTTTTGCTGGTGGTGCAGTATGCCGTAGCAGGCTCGCGCGTTGCTCTGCTCCGCCTGAACCTCTTGTTTCTGCCCGTCGTTTTGTACGTCATCGTGGTAGTACTGGTGTTTGCCCAGCCTCTCGTCGAAATCGAAAACGTTCGTCCGTACTTTTCTTCGAGCTGGAAATCTCTTTTGCAGGGGTCCAAGGATGTCGGGCTTTCCTATTCCGGATTTGAGATTATTCTTTTCTATACGATGCTCATGAAACGACCGGAGGAAGCAGGCAAATCTGTGTTTTTGGGACTTCTCATTCCCGTTGTCCTGTACATGACGATTTACGTGTTTGTGATCGCTGTGTTCTCTGCGGAGGTGGCGAAAAACTTAACGTTTCCGACGATCGAGCTGGCCAAGGAAGTCGAGGTTCCCGGCGGCTTTTTCGAACGCGTCGAGTCTATCTTTTTTACAATCTGGATCATGACTATTTTCAATACAAGCGCGATGTGGCTGGATATTACCGTCCTCAATCTGACTTCCATGTTCAAAAAGATAGGCAAGATGGTCTGGATCCTGATCCTCTCGCCGATCATTTACTTTATTGCGATGCTTCCACAGAACCTGATCGACTTCTTTTCGTTTGGAGACAAGCTGACTTATTTCGGTCTCGTTATTGTCTATCTGATACCGATCTGTTTATTGATCATTGCTTTTTTCCGCGGGGTGAAGGACCATGGCTAAAAGATTACGTCTCTACGTGAGCATGCTTCTGTCTACGATTTTGGTCAGTGGGTGCTGGGATCAGGTACAGATTGAAGAGCGCGGATTTGTGGTAGGTGTAGCCGTAGATGCCCCCCGCAACGAGAATGCAGAGGAGCAAGCGGAACAAGAAGCACCCGAAAAGCCAAAAGGAAAGCAGCGTTTCCTGGTTACCAACCAGATGGTCATTCCCGGAGGACTCGTATCTGGTGGTCAATCCACCAGTCAAAACACCACGAACGAAGCCTATCTCAACATCGTCTCGGAGGGTGACTCCCTGTTTGAGGTATCGCGCGAATTTGCAACCCGTGCGAGCAGAACTCCTTTTTACCAGCACCTAAAGATCATCATCTTTTCCGAGGAAATCGCCCGCTCGAAAGCCGGCTTTGGCAACGCCATCGATGTGCTGCTTCGCGATCCTGATGCACGCCGCAGCACCAAGGTCTTTATTTCCAAGGGAGATGCCAAAAATGTCATCGAAGTGAAACCGAAAACAGAGAAGCTCCCTTCCCTGTACATCAATTCTATCGGAGAAAACAACGATAGAACGGCACGTATGCTGCCTGTCATGCGGATCGGAGATGTACACGAGCAGCTCCTCAATCAGTTCAGCTTTACCCTGCCTCGTATCACGGCGGAAAAACAGGAAGTAAAGATAGCAGGTGCCGCCCTTTTTAATAGCGATCATATCATGGTGGGTTTCTTGGGCGAGGAAGAAACGGAGGGACTTAATTTCCTGACTAACCAAATAAAAGGAGGCCTCTTGAAAGCCAAAATTAAAGAGGATTTGGGTGTCCTTAGCATTACGGGGGCAAAAAGGAGCATCGTCGCGGATACGCGAAACAAGGAGCACTTGAAATTCACCTATCAGATCAAATGCGAAGGGGCCATTATGGAGTCCTTTGACCAGATTGATCTGCTCAACAAACAGGTGATGGAAAAGCTTCAGCTGGCATTCGCCAACGAGATTGAACGCCTATGCCGGGATACGATTACCAAGGTGCACAAGCAGCTTCCTGTAGACGTCATCGGATTGGGCAGCCATCTGAAGCAATACCACAAGGATCTATGGAAAGATATCAAGAACGATTGGGAAAAGGGCAAGCGTTTGTACGGAAAATCCGAGATTAAAGTGGTCGCTCAAGTGTACATCCGAAACATTGGCGGGATCAATCGCGCCGAACTTGGAAGGTGATTTTCATTGAAATATTTATTAGGTCTGCTGCCCCCTTACTTGACTTTTACGGGTGTCATCCTCTCGTTTCTAATTCCCTATCTCTTTTTGAAAATCAATACAAAAATTCATGAACTCGGCGATCCCCCCTGGAAGAAAAAGGGACAGACCAAATCTTAAAAAGCTCACCTTTGGGGTGAGCTTTTGCTTACAGCGATATGGTTGGATGGCGAGTTCAATCCTGTTCAATACCCCCCTGCGAGGACATCCGCAAATGCCTTCGCATAAGCCGGCAAGTCTGGTGGGCGTCTGGAGCCGATGATGTGCCCGTCAACGACTACCTCTTCGTCTACCCAAATCGCTCCAGCGTTCTCCATGTCGTCCTTAATTCCGGGAGTGGACGTCGTCTTCACACCTTGGAGGATTTTGGCGGATACCAGGACCCACCCAGCATGGCAAATGTGCCCGATCGGCTTCTTCGCCTGGTCCATCTCCTGCAGAAAGGTGAGGATCTCCGGATAGCGGCGCAGCTTGTCGGGGGCCCAGCCGCCAGGAACCAGAACGCCATCGTAATCCACAGCGCGCACTTCGTGAATGGACTTATCCGATACGCAAGGGACGCCGTATTTTCCTTTATAGGTATAATTCGCCTGTGGCCCTACGCGATCGACGACAGCCCCTTCTTCACGCAACCGAAGAACGGGGTACCACAGCTCGAGATCTTCAAATTCATGCTCCACATAGCAGACGATACGTTTTCCAGAAAGTCTCACAAGATCAGCCTCCTTTTTCTCTCATTGTAGCAGGACTTAAGCTTTGATACCCTTTTACTGGCTCAAGATATTAGAAAACTTGGCTGCGCCAAGCCTTTTGGGGCAGTCTTAGTTGCACTTATACTGGATATGAATCTTATAAATTCTTACTGTATGAAAAAAGTGAGAAACAGGTTTTACACTCTGTTTCCCACCTTACGTAAGAAAAGCACTATGTATAGATTGCTGGTGCCGGTAGAGGGACTTGAACCCCCACGGTTTCCCTCACGATTTTGAGTCGCGCGCGTCTGCCAATTCCGCCATACCGGCCAATCATGATATCGACGGTTTCATCTGGTCAGGAAAACAGGCTGTCCAAGCCAAGAGCTCTACCAAGCTGTGCCATCCCCTAAATTTCGACAAATTTCGCACCGTCAATACTTCATTACTATACAGGCAAATGGAGCCAAAATCAATACCGGATTTTTCTTACAGAAATGAAGAGAGGGAGACCACGACACAAAGCGCTGGCTGCTGTTCCTATGCCCTTTTTCGTGCTTTCGACTCCCTCTTTCTTTCCTCACATGCACCGGGCACAGCATCCTGCCAACGGCGTCCGCTCACGTCCGGGCAAGCTAAACGGGTAGTCAAGAGGATGACGCCCTACGACGATCCACCTTCCATCTGCTCTTTTTCGCAGCTGGTACACGCGAAAAAAACGGTCGCTCGGATCAAAGGCAAACCAAACAGCTAACGTGACATTCGATCCGCACCGTGAAAGCAGCTGTGTTTTTACAATAGGTGGAGCTCCGATCGTATCCCCTACCGGCACTGCCAATCGACCGTTGATCCGGCGTAAATCCAGATTTCTGATCACGCGGCTCGCCAGGCAGGGGGTCATGCTCTTTTGCAGAAACCGGCGAATTTTTGCGACCGATGAAAAACGCGGAGGCAGTATTCTCCCACGGTTGCCTACTCGTTTTTTGGCGGAGAGCACGATGGTAAAAAAAGCTCGCTCTGTATTTCTCACCGCTTGCACCCATTTCTTTTTCATCCCGCATTCCTCCCTCCTATCAAGGGTATGCAAACGGAAGCGCAAGCGGTTGGGCTTCTGCCTTGCATACATATTCGACATGGAGAGCGGACAAATTATTGTGGTGCTCTGCCAACATCACTTCGAGGAGGAACAAGCATGCCAAGCCAAATCAATACGGACTCCCTGAAAAAAGCCGAAGTTTCTACTGAACTCGCGAAAACGATGATCAACCAAGCCATCCAGCAATCTGCTGCAAACCCGCAGCTCGCGGAAGAAGCCCTCAAACAAGCTTCTCAGGAAATCGCCCAGGCGCAAACCATGGTGTCCCAGGTGCAATCCACCATCCAAACGCAGCAGCAGCAACAACAGCAACAACAATCCAAGTAAGACCTTCCCTTACCTGCAGTGGGCAAATCCGAGGGGGACTTCCCTTGTCTGGATTTGCCTTCCTGCTCTACTGGTCAAATGTCTCTCCCTCTCGTAAAATGGGCTTATAAACCCGTATGGGGATTATTGGGAGGAGATTATGTTGCTTCAACCGTCTGGGATTAATCATTTCCTTTTTTCCGTGTCCGATCTGGAACGGTCTTTTGTCTTTTATCGCGATGTGTTGGGAGCCAAACCACTCGTCCGCGGGAGAAAGCTGGCTTATTTCGATTGGAACGGATATTGGCTGGCTCTGAATGAAGAGGTGGACATTCCTCGTCAGGAGATCCATCAGTCCTACACCCACCTCGCCTTTTCGATCGCCGAGGAGACATTTGATTCCTGGCTCGAGCACCTCCAAAAAAACGAGGTCTCCATCTTGCCTGGCCGGGAACGCGACGTGCGTGACAAGCGCTCTATTTACTTTACCGATCCTGATGGACACAAATTCGAACTGCATACAGGTACACTCGAGGATCGGCTTGGATATTATCGGCAAGAAAAGGATCATATGACTTTTTTTGAATAGGATAGGATGAAACTTATGTTCTTCTTTACAAACATTTCACAATTTCCTAATAGATCTGGCCTCCTCGCCCTCCCTCTGTGATTTGGGCAAATGATATAATGAAGCCATCAACGACCTATTCATTCCGAATAGGTCGTGTTTTATGAATAGACGGGGGTATCGAAATGTTTGGTAAGAATCAACCAGGAGGATATGGAGCGAATCCGGAAGCTGGATCCGCTGCTCCACGAGCATTTGGATTCCATCACCGATCGACATTATGAGATGCTGAAAGAGTTCTCCAACCTGATGCACATTCTCGAAGCCAATTCGACGATTGAGCGCCTCTCCGCCTCGTTCCGCCGTCACCTGCAGTCACTCCCTGCCAGTCAAATGGATGATGCATTTGTCGCCGGCCGCGAGAAAATCGGTGAGGTTCACAGCCGGATCGGTCTGGCTCCCGAATGGTACACAGGCTCCTATTTACGTATATACGAGTATATGATTCCCGCCATCATTCAAGCCTACTCCTCACGTCCTCGAGCTCGTCATGCAAATCGACAAGATCAAGCATAATCTGCGGATCGACGGATCATCTGCTGTGGAAATGGTGGCTGTACAACTTCATGCTCGGTTATCACCACATCGAAGAAAAAGACCTGGTCGACCATCATCAATGCCGTTTGGGCACGTGGTACAGGGAAGTCAAAGGGAATCCAAGCATTTCTTCCTTGCCTGCCTTCCAGCAGCTGGAGGAGCCGCATTGCCGGTTCCATGATATCGTCCGTGAGATCTATCAACTGGTTCGTGCAGGAAGACAGCAAGAAGCCGAAGCAGCCTTTTTGTCACTGGAGGACATCTCCGCGCTCGTCCTGCAAAAGCTCGATGACCTGGCAAATTGTATTCGCTAACCCAAGAGGCTTTGTCAGCAGTTACCGTCCCCTCTTTTTTGAGCCGGTTCGCCTAATCGCTGCCTTTTTCATGATGATCTGGCGCAGCTGTGCCGCAGTCAATGGACGGGTATACCCCACACGCCTCCTGCGCCCTACAGCTGCCCTACGAAGCTGTCCAATGCTGCCATTCGCCCTTGCGACGCGGATTCCGAATGCCTGCATCGCCCAATGCACGGGAAACGAGATGGAGAGTCTGCCATCCTCTGAGCCTGCGAAGTTAACGGCTGCCGCATAGTTCCCTGAGGTAAGCCATACCGATCCGGAGTCACCTGGCAAGGAAATTGCTCTCTGGCCCCGGATGACGGTCTGGTTGCGAAAACGAATGACACCCAGACCGCCGACTGAGCCGTAATCCACATCAATGTCTGTATGAATAGACTCTACCACGCCGCTAACCCAGCCTGTCGTACGGCCCACTTTTTTGAACCTGGCTCCTACTGCATAGCCGGCTACATGTCCTCTGACGGCCCCCACTGTCGCATAACGGGGAGCGAGCAGGCGATTGGACGTGGGGATGGACAGGGCTGCATCCAAGTAGTTGTTCGCGTTTTTACGAAGCCGGACAAATCTGTACAGCCTTCCGATTCGACTGATCCCGGATCGTCCGCCATCCGCCCCTCCTGGTTGAATCGTTTCAGTATAGCCACTGGTATTGTTCCTGTTGAGCACGTGGTTGTTGCTAAGCAGGTACCGCCGGGTTCGCCGGGCTGCCGGCGAGACGATGAGACCGGCTGTCCCGGATATGCCAGGGTATCCTACGCTGTAGCCGGCGACGACAGGACGGATTCTGCGACGATACTTCCGATGGCAGCAGCAGCGCCCCGAAGCGATGGTCCGCACAGGCACTTTGGCAAGCCCCTTTGCGAGATGCTTCCTCACATGGACATGCTTCGGACAGCGCTTCGCAACCGTCGCACTCGCATTTGCGGTATACAAGACGATGCAGTGTCTGCCCTTTTTCTTAGTCCCCTTCTCAAAACCAACGCCAATGCCTATGACGTGCGGCATTTTCTTCCATGCTTTCACTAATTTCTGCTTGGCTCGCAATGCTTCTCGAAAAGTAGCCATGGAATCCCTTCCTTCCGCGATTTCTGTTTCCTCATCGTATGCGAAACTTGACCGCTTTCCTTGGACAGCTGACACAGGCTTGCTCGCCTTTTTTCACAGAACGCCCACGAAACGCAAAAAAACCGCCAAGCCCTTTTGAGAGCTGAAGTGACCCCGAAAAGTTAGACAGATTAATTTATTAGGCAGCCTCTAGGGCTTGAATTCGGTATTGCACCGGACTCAGGCCTTTTAATTTTGCCTTAATTCGTTTGGAATTATAGTATTCAATATATTTGGCTAGTTCTGTCTTAAAGTGCTCCACGCTGTGAAATTCTTTTAGATATAGAAGTTCTGATTTCATAATACCAAAGAAATTTTCCATCACTGCATTATCGTAGCAGTTCCCTTTTCGGGACATACTCTGTGTGATGCCTCGCTCATGAAGGGCATGATGATATTGTTTCATTTGGTAGTGCCAGCCCTGATCAGAATGAATCATAAGAGTATGGTCATCTGTCAATTGTTCAAAAGCTTGTTCTAACATGGTTGAAACTAAGGAATAGGTTGGTCTTGAACCGATTGTATAGGTGATAATTTCGCCGTTAAACAAATCCAATATCGGTGAGAAATAGAGCTTTTCACCAAATAATTTAAACTCTGTAATATCTGTTACCCACTTCTCATTTGGTTTTTCAGCTTTGAAGTTACGGTCCAAAATATTTGGAGCAATCGTACCGACTTTTCCTTTATAAGAGCGATATTTTTTCATGCGGACAAGACATTTTAGCCCCAATTCCTTCATGATTCGCTGGACTTTTTTGTGATTGACTATATGCCCACGATTTCGAAGTTCATCACGGATACGACGGTAGCCAAAGCGTCCTTCATGTTCGTCATAAATGGCTTGAATCAACACTTTTAACTCCCCATCCAAATCTGGACGACCAAAGTTTTTCACGCAAAAATAATACGTACTTCTAGGAATATCTGCGAGTTGAAGAAGTGCTTTCACCGGAAATTCATGCCTTAGTTCATAGACTACTTGTGCTTTGTCTTGCCTGGTGATTTTTCCTTGTTTTGAACTAAGGCATTCAACTTTTTTAAATAAGCATTCTCCATACGCAAACGTTCATTTTCCGCCTTCAATGCCTCTAGTGATCCTTCTGCTGGTACTTGATTTTTCATTGAACTGGAGTTTTTCTTTTGCATAGATGGACGCCCCTTCTTCTTTGATTCAAGGGCATCCAATCCTTGCAATTCCAGCTGCTTTTTCCATTGAATCAGCAACGAATGCGAGATGTTAAACCGTGCAGCTGTTTCCCTGATAGACGTCCCTTGACCGTTCATATAATTGAGTACGTCTAGTTTAAACTGAACCGTGTAACCTGTATAGAGTTTCATAAACGCTTCGGTACCGTGGTGCTGGTAATGTTGAACCCATTTAACCACCTCAGATTTCGCAATACCCATTGACGAGCTAATGGAAGCAAAGCTTTCGTTACCGTTTAAATAGCGGAGAACCGCTGTTATTTTATCTTCCGGAGAAAATTTAGCCATAGAAAAAACTGCACCCCCAATCGTTAGATGTGTCTAACAATTGGGGTGCAGTTCAAGCCTGGCGGTTTTCAATTTCTCGTGCTTGCTTAGGAAGCTTCCTGTACAGCTTTTTCCTCAACGGATGGCTGCAAATTTTTATTCGTATGAACCAGCAGGATATTCAGAATGACAGCAGTCAAAGAGCCTGTCACGATGCCGTTTTGCAGCAGCATTTTTGCCATTTCAGGCAGCTGGTCAAACATGCTAGGAACAGCAGCTGAACCCAAGCCTACTGCGATACTGCAAGCAGCAATCAGCAGGTTTTCGTTTTGACGCAAGTCCACTTGGGACAGGATGTTGATACCTGATGCGACTACCATCCCGAACATCGCTACCATCGCACCACCCAATACGGCGTTCGGAACCACCGTCGTCAGTGCAGCCAGCTTTGGCAAAAGACCGAGAACGACCAGGATTCCACCTGCACCGATCATCACGTCACGAGACTTGATGCCAGTCAAGCTTACCAGCCCTACGTTTTGAGAGAAAGCCGTATATGGGAATGCGTTGAAAATACCCCCCAGCATAATGGCTATCCCTTCACCGCGCAAGCCTTTTACGACATCCTCTTTGCTTACGTCTTTGTTCGTCACCTTCCCAAGGGCAAAATACACGCCTGTGGACTCTGCCATGCTGATGATGTTTACCAGAATCATGGTAATGATCGCGACGATGCTAAACTGTGGTGTACCGAAATAGAAAGGCTCTACGATGCTAAACCAGGAGGCCGACACCACATTGGCGAAGCTGACCATCCCCATAAAATACGCGACTACTGTACCGGCAATCAAGCCCAGCAAAACGGAAATTGCACGGATAAATCCTGTACACAGACGATTGATGAGAAGAATAATAGCAAGTGTGCCCAATGCCAGGAGCAGATTGCGCGGAGCTCCAAAGTCTGGCATGCCTTGACCGCCAGCTACGTTGTTCATAGCGACGGGAATCAGGGAAAGACCGATAATCGTAACGACCGAGCCCTGTACAACCGTTGGGAAGAAGCGAAGCAGCTTACCGAATAAAGGAGCTGCCAAAACCACAAATATACCGGATATAATAATGGCGCCATACGCGGTTGCGAGATTGGTCTGCGAGGCGATCGCAATGATCGGTCCTACCGCTGTGAACGTACAGCCCAGGACAACCGGCAGGCGAATCCCCGTGTATTTCGTACCGAGTACCTGCAGCAGGGTAGCGATCCCGCAGGTAAACAGGTCAGCTGCGATCAAATAAGCGATTTGCGCCGGAGTCAGATGAAGAGCTCCCCCGATGATCAAAGGCACAACGACTGCTCCCGCATACATGGCCAAGACGTGCTGCAAGCCCAAAGTTATCACTTTTTGTTTGGATAACATACGATTGTTTCTCTTCCCCTCTATCTATTTGTTTTAAACGCGTGTTGCAGCTGGTTCAATGAAATGAATATGTTCCGGAGACATGGATTCGATGCGTGCCAAAGACTCGATGCGAATACCCTCTTTTTCGAGCAATCCGCGGCCTTCCTGAAAGCTTTTCTCGATGACTGCACCAATACCCACGAGATGTGCGCCTGCGTCTTTCACAATCTGGGTAAGTCCTACGAGAGCGGCACCTGTCGCCAGGAAATCATCGACAACCAAGACGCGATCCTCTGCCTGCAAATACTGCTTGGACACGCTGATTTGATACGTTTCCTGTCTGGTGAACGAGTGAACGGGAGCCGAGTAAACCTCCTCGGTCAAGGTAACCGCCTTTTTCTTTTTCGCGTAAATAAACGGTACGCCTAGTGCAAACGATGTTGCCAAGGCGAAGTGAATGCCACTTGCCTCAATCGTCACGACTTTGGTCACCTTTTCATCCGCAAACAGTTCCGCAAATCGTTTCCCAATGTTCATGGTCAGCTGCGGGTCGACCTGATGATTCAAAAAGGCATCCACTTTCAATACGGATGCAGACAGTACCTTACCGTCACGAATAATGCGCTCTTGCAGTTCTTTCATCTATGTTCCTCCTCCACGAATAACAACCGCCTGAAAACAATTAGAAAACTTGGCTCCGCCAAGCTTTGTAGCGGAGTCTTAGTTGCACTTATACTGGCTAAGAATTTTATAAATTCTTACTGTATAAGGAAAGCCCAGAGTGAACAGATCACAGGGTGGCAGTAACGTAAATACCAACTCCAAGTGAAATCTGTCCCCTCTGGGCTTATTTCGCCAGGGTACAGCACGCTATTCAAAGCGCGGACGTCACCAAATCAAATTCTTTTTATCAGTAAGAAGCCTGAATAGAAAAGAATCGTGACGTTCTCTCACTCGTAGTCAGGCGATTTACGGTCACCCGGTAGAAACTGTTGGGCCTTATTCCCAAAATTATACGAGCTTGCATATGCTTTTTGGATATTGACCAATCTATCATATCAGGCAGCCTACGGGCAAGCGTTAATTTTTGAAAGTCACTTCCGCCGCTCAAGCGTTGGAAAACATGGAAAGAGCCCCCGATTTCGAGGGCTCTCTCTTTATCGCTTCGGCTTGCGCTGCCGCATCTGCACATTGATTTTTTTCCATTTATCCTTTTCAGCTGCCTGCAATCTCGCGTCTTCCTTGCGTGCCAGATGGGCCAACTCCCTTTGCAGCTTGAGATAGCTGTCAAAGCGCGCTTTTTCCAGAGAACCATCCTCGATCGCTTCCCGCACCGCGCAGCCTGGCTCGCGCATATGCTGGCAATCCCCAAAGCGGCAGGACTGTCCGAGTGTCTCGATTTCATCGAACGCACCACGGAAGCCTTCATCTGCTTCCCAAAGCTGCAGCTCGCGCATGCCCGGCGTATCGATCATCAATCCCCCGCTCGGCAATAAGAACAGCTCCCGGTGCGTCGTCGTATGACGGCCCCGGTCGTCCCCTTCCCGCACCTCGCTCACTTTCTGCATGTCGGTGCCACTCAGCTTGTTGATCAGAGTGGATTTGCCTACTCCGGAAGAGCCCATAAGTGCAATGGTTTTGCCTTCCGAAAGATAAGGGGCCAGCTCCTCCAAGCCTTCGCCTTGCTCGGCACTGACGACGTGCACGGGTACACCGATCGCGATGGATTCCACTTCACGCATTCGTGCGTCAAGATCGTCGCACAAATCGGCTTTGCTCAGTACGATGACAGGTGAGGCTCCGCTTTCCCAAGCGAGAATCAGATAGCGCTCCATCCTGCGAATGTTAAAATCGTTGTTCAGAGCGTTGACCAAAAAGACCGTATCCACGTTTGCCGCCACGATCTGTTCTTCCACGTTGTCGCCAGCGGCCTTTCGTGAAAACTTGCTCTTCCGTGGTAAAACGGCGTGAATCGTCGCTTTTTTCTCTTCTGCACGTGGACTGATGACGACCCAGTCCCCGACAGCCGGATAATCCTCGCGGCCTGTCGCTTCATATCGCAGCTTTCCTGTTACCTCGCCCAAGAGCTCGCCATGCTCGCCAAGCAGGCGATAGATCCGTTTATGTTCCAGTGTGATGCGTCCCACACTGTAGCCTTGTTCGGCATAAGGGGCAAAATGATTGGCAAAAGCCTCATTCCAGCCCAAAGTTTGTAAGGTTTGTTGTACGTGTTGATTCACGAATGGATTCCCCCTGCGAATGGTTTCATACATTGGCTTTTGGCCATACCAGTCACAGTCGAATCCTCAAATCAAAACCGTTATTGGAGTTCGTTTGAAAGGAGGATTCCTGTGACCCCGATTGCTACAATCTCTACCAATTTTGTGCTTGCCATAAAACATCTCTCCTTTTCAAACCGAATGATCCAGTTTGTTGATGATTTCCCAGCTATTGTACCACGAAATACTACGGTTGCAACAGGCTCAGTCGCCTCCGCCTCCGCCGTCGCCGCCCCCGCTGTCAGATCCCCCATCGCTGTGACTGTGCCCGTGACTATGGCCATGCCCCCAGCCACTATCGGAATCATCTCGGCGCGGGTCACTATCGACGTAATACGGTGTACCGCTGTCCGTTGACGAGTGGGAACGCCCACGTCCACCCTTCTTTAAAGAAGAGCTCACTACCACCATCAATATGATAAACATGAACACGACGATAATGAAAACTTCCATCGTCTCCACTCCCTTCTGCGTCCAATCTTTGAACGTCCGTTGTCCCTTCAGTATACCATGTTTCCCAGCATAGAATGGAATGGACTGTCATTTCAGGAGGAGAATGGTGGAGCAGCACTCGCTAGCCTGCGGTCCGGCCCTCTGCTGGTGCTACCGCCAATATATTCGCTACGGCAAACACGCGATACGCATTGCGCGCGTAGCAGTAGGCCTTCATGCGCTGGCCCATCGCATCCAGCTCTAGAATTCGTACGACTCTCCTGCTGGTTTCCCCGTTCTTATCAAGGTAGATCATCTCGATGATTTGCTGTCTTCGCCAATATTTGTTCAGTTCACGAATCATCAGGTTGTCACCGCCATTTCTTCTGTATGAACATCATATCATCCAGAACGTTTGTTCGCAAGTTTTGTTCTCATTATATGCGAACAGACAGTAAAAAAGACAAATGCCCAAAAGAGCATCTGTCTTTTTCTGTTGCTTTTATGATCTACGCACGGCTTTTCCGTACACGTAAAGGATCGGGGACAATAGAACTGCTGCCACGATCAACGACGCCCGCACAGATATTCGACTACCGACCCAGCCCACTGCCGGTCCTCCCGCGGTCTGTCCTAACGCATTTGACTGACTGAGCATGGAGAGGACAGTCGCTCGGACATTGCTGGGGATATTCATATTCAGCCAGGTATCGTACAAGGGGCTGCTGATGGCCTCGATCACGCCGATCAAAAGCAAAGCTGCGAGCGCCCACCAGAAGCTCGGAGACAGCGCAAAGAACAAAATCGCGAGCAGCCGCAAGAACGTAAGCATGAACATACCCGTCATGACGATTCGCTCATTGTTGATATCCAGCCATTTTTCCGTGAGCTTGACCCCAATCAAGCCAAGAAAAGCAGTGGCGACCGCCATCACTCCGAACCAGACAGCCATCGAAAGGGGAATGGCAGCAGGAAAGCCGATTTCCCGAATCAAATGAGCTTCCCGCAGCCGATCATAGCCTTCTGAGGAAGCACCGCTAAAAAGCGTTACGATCAAGATCAACAGCAGGATCGGCTGCGCACGCACCACCTGCACGCCCGTTAGCCACGTTGTTTTCATTTCCTGCCACGCGGTGGAGCCTGCCTCCCGCATGCGGGGCATAAAACCCGTTTCTTTCATAAAAAGAATCAAAAGCAACCCGAGGGCCATATACATCAAACCGCCTACGAAGTAAGGAAGCTGCGCTCCCTGCGTCGACAGATAGACGCTGAGGCCAATCCCTGCCATCGTTGCCACAAGCGAGACGCGCTTTGCACGCATGAACAGGCTTCCTAATTGCTCCTCTCCTGCCTCATCTGCGATCCACGCCGTATCCGCACCGCTGATAAAGGTATGACCGACCCCAAAAAGGACTTGAGCCAGAAGCACCCAGCCGAACATCGGAAGGAGTGGAGGCGCCCCCGCAAGCGAGCCCATCACTCCCTGCAGGACGAAGCCGCTGCCCAGCACAAACATCCCAATGATCATGGACAGGCGCCGGCTATACGTATCAGCCACCACCCCCGTTACTCCTTCGAACAGAACCACGGTAAGCTCCAAAACGGTCCCTACAACCAGGAGCTCCAAAGGGGATAATCCCAGCGTCGCCACATAGAAAATGGCGTACGTGGTAAACATCGTCGAGTTGGCAAGAGCCGTGGTAAAACGCATGAGCATATACAATTTTGTCGCATTCATCTTCATAGGAACAAGATCCGCCCTTATTTAGGCAGATCGACACGTTCCGTTTTCTACCTACTGCTGCAAAAGCGTACGTGTCGCTCTACCGCCAAATTTTTCTTTCTTTATTGGGTGAGTTGCAGCTGTTTTGGATACTAACATGATTCATACACCTCCGAGAGTAGTTAGCTCTATTATAAGGAATTTTCCTTTTTTGACGAGATCAGGTTTTCGTCCGACAAAAAAACCGTGCAGATCGATGATCCACACGGCCTCTTTTGATGCTTATGCTTTTTTGCGGAACAGGCTGACGATCGACAGCAGCAGAGCTAATCCCGACAGCACGATTGGAAGCGTATTGCTGCTTCCTGTCGCAGCCGCAGCTCCTTGCTCTGCAGCAGGCGCGGTCGTTGCTGCTTGGCCTGGCTCGTGCCCTGCTTCACCTGCTCCCTCTTTGATCGTCGTCAACGATGCTGGTGTCTTTGAATCCGGCGCTCCGGTCCATTCCACTACTTCGCCATCCGCATAGGTCTGGTAAGCCTTCCAGGACAGAGTGCCCGCTTCTTTCGGGTTGGCTCCCACGAACGCAAACTCTGTAAACTCATGGGCCTTGATCCCACCCTCTGTCGCAGTCCAGACCAATGCTGTGTTGCGGCCGTCCTTATCTTTTTCAAACGCATAGCTCCAGCCGGGGATAGGCTGAACCGTGCTTACCTTCACGTTCGCCGGGAATTCCAGCTTGACCTTTATGGTATTCACGTCTTTTTCAACGGGTACTCGCACGGTGTATTTTTCATAGGCACCCGTTCTCGTTTCTTTCGGATAGACGTTGACGTGTGCCTGCGCAGCTGTCGCGAACGTCAAAATCGCACCTGCCATCAATACACTGCTCATCCATTTTGTTGCTTTCATCGAAACCCCCTCCTAATGTTAGTGCTGATGTATTACAGTTGTAGCCGAATCGGTTGTGCTTGAATCAACGGTAGTCGGATACTGCGTCTGGCTCATCCACATTCCCGCCAGGATGGCCACGATCCCTAATGCCACTTCCCAACGCAACAGCAGCGGGCGCAAAGCATTCTTTTGACGCCAATTCTTTGTTTGCCAAAAGGCGATCACCAGCATGACACATACAGCTGCCACCTTTCCATAAAACAGGTAGCTCCACGTAAGCGAGCTTTGGAAAATAGCGATCACATTCGTCTGAATGCCAAGCATCGCAATGCCAGTCAGTACGGCCAAAAGCGATGCAACGGCTACTGTCCGCAAAAAGAAGGCTTTGAATCCCTCGTTTCCCCGCTCTGCCTGCCTGTAAGTCAGAAGCAAGTAGAAGAGTGCCCCCATCCATAAGGAGACTGTCAGCACGTGCAGAACTCTGAGCAAGAGAGACAGCCATACCGGTGATATGCCCCAGGCGTGTCCTCCAAATGCTTGTGTACACAACAGCGCCAGCCACAGAATGACATACCATCCGCTCACCATGCCCGGGATCGCAAGCAAAATCAAGAGTCCAAGCGAGACCAGCAGCATCATCGCAAAGGAAGATTGCATCAGGACGGACCAGCTTCCTTGCCACAGCGCATCTGTCAGTGACACAGCGGCGAGTGATTCATCGTAGAGGAACCAGAGGAAGACCAGTCCAATGATCGCCAGTCCCCAGCCGATCTGTCTCATGATACCCAGCAGTTTGCCGAACGAAGGGAGGCCGTAGCGCTCTCCTCTCCATGCCAACAGGTACAATCCACCGCCCAAAAGAAGAATGCCTTGAGTCAGATACTGATACACAATCAAATAAGAGCTGTCAGATTTTTTGGCAGTTGGATCTACCACGGAAGCACTTTTTTGTCCGATCGAAAACGTCAGTCTTTCTTCCACCGGATGACCGTCCTCGGAGACGACCGAAACGATCGCCGTGTACGTCCCTTCCGGCAGATCGGGCAATTTCGCATTCACTTGAGAAGCGTCCCCAGGCTGCAGTGTTGGCGCCTCCAGCTGGACCTCTTCACCCTTCCAGTTGTACAAATGTATAGCTACCAGATCCGGCTCCAATACTTCTGTAAAGCGCATGGAGATCTGGCCAGGGTTGGCTTGCAGAACTTCATTGTCTTTTGGCTGGCTTCCCATTAATCCGGCATGTGCCTGGACCGCTGCTGGTGTCACGCTCAGCACGAGGAACAGAGCCATCCAGAGTAAGGCTACGTATCGTTTCACGCTCATCACCATCCACTTTTGTTGCATAGCCTTTTCACAGGATTTATCGTACCAGACTTGACTCTACGTCCATATGGCTCAAACGGGCTATCTGCTGTGACGAATTGTTGAAACAGCTGTGAAAACGCAAAAAAGCGCTGATGGGGTGGCTCCACACAGCGCACATGTCCGTGATTTTCCTATTCTTTTCGCAGATTGAGCTGCCAGGAAACACCATACCGATCGGATATCCACCAAAAGCTTTTGCTGATCGGCGTCGAGGAGAGCGGCATGAGAACAGCACCACCTTCTGACAGCTTGTGGTAAAGATGCTCAATTTCTTTCTCGGTGTCGCACTCAACGAACAGGGACATGGCGGGCGTAAAGCCAAATTCGTGTTTGACGATGCTGTCAATGCACATAAACTTCTGATCTTTCAGCGAAAACGTCGCATGCATTACGCTCCCCTCTGCTGCCCCCGCATCTGATCCAAATCGATGAATCATATGTATTTCAGCACGCTCAAAAACAGATACATAAAAGTTCATTGCCTCTTCTGCCTGACCCGCAAACATAAGGAATGTCGTAATCTTCGCATTTGTCACTTCCTACACACCTCCAGCTTCATCAAGACATGTCCGAAATTGTATTCATAAACGCTAGAATTCCCTCGATCTGCTAGCGTCATCCCTGCATATTCTACTAGCTCACCCGTCTGTTTTCGCTGTCTAGTAATAAATAGGAAAGAAAGGAAGACGCCCATGAGAGATCCTCACGGGCTTTCCCTTCTTCTAATGATTCTAGTCTTTAGGGCCTGCTATTGCGGATGACGCGGTTGGTCGTTGTCGTACCATTGATCCGGTGACGATGGCCACGAGTGATCTGGGTGAGAACATTTACTCGATGGAAATGGTTGGGTCCTCCACCAAAAGGACCTGTGCCATTAATCGAGAGACCCGTTTGTCCAAAATACAAATGGCGATGTCCGTCTGTTGTCGTTGTGATTGCACGGAATAGGTGAAAATGCGATCTTTGGCTCGGTACTCGCACCACGATGTCAGACACATTGCTGAACAAATGACGGTGATTGTCAACCAGCGACGTTACCCCCTCCATGCGGTGGCGTACTCGGTTCACGCGGGAGGCTTGTGTTTTGCGGAGCTTTTTCTTTGCGATGGGTAATCCCTCCTTTTTGCAAGAACTACTCTATCGTATGAACAAGCTGTGACTTGGCAACGGCGTATGACGGCTAGAAATTCGTACATCTTTGTCCGACTCCTAGTCGATTGTAGAGTAGAAAACTGAAACTTTCGGGCGACCTTGAGGTCGCCTTACTTGTTTCAGCTCCCCCTCATCAAACCGTACGTGAGGTTTTCCCTCATACGGCTTTCCGATGTTCTTCTTTCTTTGGCATTCGGCACTGCTTATCCGGCAAGTTTCACAAGTATTCCTTGAGTATCTTTAATGACTTTTCCTTCCCACGAGTGTTTCTTTCGCACATTCCTTTTCTTGTTAACGAAAAGGGTAAGCCTTTCAATAACATACCAGTCAATCCGATTTAACCATCTTGCAGCTATTGGCGATAGCGAGTAGTAGTTCTTGAAGCCTTGAAGTTTTCGATTTAGCCCCTGTACTAACTCCGTTAACGACCAATACAACTTGCTGCGAGGTTCGGTATACACTTTTATTTTCCGGCGCATTTCCTTCATAGCTTTCTTACTCGGAATATGGGACATGACAAACACCTTCGATCCGCCCTTGTTAAGGACCGGAAATTTCCGGTGATGTAGACCAAGGAAATCAAAGCCCGAAGTATTATCCCAGATGTTGACCAGTCGAGACTTGTCCTTACTAAGTGCAAGATCCAATTTGTCCATAATAGCTTTAATGACCTGAATACTTTCCATGGCATCCTTTTTCGTTTTGCACATGATGACGAAGTCATCGGCATATCGAATCAGTTTTCCCAAATGGGCAAATTGCTTTCCCCATACCGTATCCATGTAGTTGAGATAGATGTTGGCTAACAGTGGGGAAATGACTCCTCCTTGCGGAGTACCCAATTCGGTGTCATGAAACTGTACATCTTCCATCACGCCTGCTTGTAGCCAGTTCCGAATCAGCTTTAGTACCCTACGGTCAGAAATCCTCTGCTCAACTAACTTCATCAGCTTCTCCTGATTGATGTTGTCAAAGTACCCTTTGATGTCTGCATCAACCACCCAGTAAGCATTTTTACTTGCTTTCCTGATTTGTGCAATCGCTTGATGAGCGTTACGTTTTGGGCGAAATCCGTATGAGCAATCTTTAAAGTCCGCTTCAAAGACTGGCTCAATGACCATCTTTGTCGCCATCTGAACAACCCTGTCTCGAATAGTTGGGATTCCGAGTGGTCTTTGTTTCCCATCCGCTTTCGGAATGTAAGTACGCCGTACCGGTGCTGGATGATACTGATTTCTCTTTAGGTCGAGATAAATTTCATTAAGGAATTTACTCTCTCCATACTCATGCACAATCTTATCTATCGTTTGACCATCCACTCCGCCACTTCCTTTATTGGCTCGTACTCTACGCCAAGCTTCTGCAAGAATGTCTGGTCTGTATACTTTGTCGTACAGAGCATGAAACCGCCGTTTTGGCTTTTCCTTGGCACAAAGATATAGAGTTGTCCAAAGTTGTCGAGCTTTTGCATCGGTGTAGTTAGCAAGTTTACTTGCATTCACTCACTCTTACCTCCTTTCAACTCTTGAACAAAGCAGGGCTCCTTCTCTCCATAGAGTTTTGTTGTCTCTACTTCATCGGTACTATGAACCCCTCCGACTCCCTTCCTGCCGTCCTCCATTTCCCTTTCGGTTATAGGATTCCGCTTTACGCTCCAACGGAGCGTGCAGGGGAGGGTCTCCCCAGTTCCGTTAGCTACTTTCTCAACATACCGCTCCCCATACTCCGGGAGGTTCCTGGGTGCTGCATTCCAAGTGCTACACACCTTCCATGGACTTCGCCCAATATCCCAAGGCTCGTCTCCCCCTTGTCCATCTTCCGATGGTCTCTTTTAACGAAGCGGCAGGATTCACTTTATGTTACGGTCTGCTGATTTGCTCGCACTCCTGTCGGAGTTACTTTGTCACAGGGCTTCAACCTTAGGATCTCTCCACCAGTTGCCTGTCAGCTACGAGGCGACTTGGCTCTTACCTCGGTCGGACTTTCACCGACTAGCAATTAACGGCTTGCTGGGCGCGCGAACACAAAAAAGAGACTGGCACATCGTCCAGTCTCGGTTCTTCCGATTATCGGCCACTCTTCATTTCTGTCCAGTAGCGATCGTATTCCTGCAAGGCATCTCCTACATCGACGAGCCATTCCGCACGTGCGATGTCCGCTTTGTCGAGGAAGATCATTTTGTTGGAGCGGTATTCCTCGCTATGCAGGGAGTACGCTTGCTCGTTCGGGTTGCTGTAGCCGATCGACTCGTAGTTTTTCACACTGACTTGTGGATCCATCAAGTAGTCGATGAATTTTTCTGCCAGTTCCTTGTGCTTCGCGCCTTTTGGAATGGCCAGGGTATCTGCCCAAATAGTCGCGCCTTCTTTAGGAATCACGTATTCCACATCCGGATTTTGCGCGTGGATGAATGCCGCGTCACCGGACCAAACGGTACCGATCCAAGCTTCTTCCGCGATCATTTTTTGCTTGATGTTGTCGGTATCAAATGCCACTACGCCTGGTACCAGCGTTTTGAGATCCGCGAATGCTTTTTCCAGCTCCCCTTTATCCTTGGTGCTGTTGGAGAAGCCGTTTTTGATCAAAGACATCCCCATGACTTCACGAGGGTCGTTCAAGAGAATCACGCGGTCTTTGTATTTTTCGTTCCACAGGTCTGCCCAGCTCGTAGGGGCTTCCTTGACGAACCTTTTGTTGTAGGCAATCCCTGTAATACCCCAAGTGTACACGACGGAATGCTTGTTGTCCGGATCAAACGGAGGTGTCTG
This sequence comes from Brevibacillus centrosporus, assembly GCF_046622605.1. NCBI lineage: Bacteria > Bacillati > Bacillota > Bacilli > Caryophanales > Paenibacillaceae > Brevibacillus > Brevibacillus centrosporus. Next base: position 4,471,025 of record NZ_CP176856.1, read on the forward strand.
GAAGGTAGACACGATGTTTTTCATATTCGGGATGGCTTCCTTGTTCAAGTCCTCCAACAGGCCGAGCTGAATCATCGTAGCGACCATGTAGTCGGAAGGCTGGATCAGGTCATAGCCCGAAGCGCCCGCTTGAATCTTCGCCAGCATTTCTTCGTTGCTGCCGTATACGTCATAGTTGACCTTGACGTTGTACTTCTGTTCAAAATCCTTGATGACGTCTGGATCAAAGTTATCGGCCCAGCTGTAGATGTTGAGCACTTGCTCTTCTTGCTTCTCCGATGACGATGACGAACAACCAACAACAGTCAATGCGAGTGCGGCGGACAAAGCGCCGATCATGAGGGACTTAAAACGTTTCATTTTCTCCTCCAGGCCTCCAAATCAATATGTGATAGTCTTCGAATCTTTACGTCGGAACAGCTCGGCGATAATGACCAAGAGCACGGTGCAAACAATCAGCATCGTGGACAGGGCATTCACTTCTGGCGATACGCCCCGTTTCACCAAGCCATAGATATACAATGGCAGCGTCGTAGAGTTTGGACCCGCCACGAAAAAGGAAATGATGAAGTCGTCCAGCGACAAGGTAAAGGACATCAAAAAGCCTGCCACGATTCCCGGCATAATCAAGGGAAGGGTCACATGACGGAGCGTTCCCCAAGGAGTCGCGCCCAAGTCTTGAGCAGCTTCCTCCAGCTCCTTGCCCATGTCAGCCAGTCGCGCGTTGATAATAACCATCACGTACGGCATGCTAAACGTGACATGCGCCATGATCAGTGTCGCTTTCCCCAGCTCCATATGAACCTGGCTGAACAACACGAGCAGCGCTAGACCCATCATGATTTCGGGGATGACGATCGGCAAGTAAATCAGGCCGTTGACAAACGTCCGCCAGCGCAGCGAGTAGTGCTTGATCGCCAGGGCAGCAGCCGTACCGAGAACCGTAGCCAGCACGCTGCTGATGATCCCGATGGTCATGCTGTTTGCGAGCGCCGCCATAACCTGCCTGTTATCGAACAAAGAGAGATACCACTTCCATGTAAAGCCGCTCCACACGGCATTAATCCGTGAATCATTGAACGAGTAGAGCATCAAGATCGCAATCGGCAGATACAAAAAGACCAGCATCAGCCAGGAATAGCCCGACAATATATTTCTGCGCCATGTTTTCATGCTGTCCCCTCCTTCTTCTCGCTAGCTTTGGTCGCTTTGAAGAACAGAAGGATCAAGAGCATCGACAACAGCATCAAAACAATGGACAGGGCTGAACCAAACGGCCAGTCACGCGCAGACAGAAACTGGTTCTGAATGACGTTCCCCATCAAAGCAGACTTTGCGCCCCCCATGACATCCGGAACCACGAACATCCCGATAGAGGAAACAAAGACGAGGATGGAGCCTGTCACCACACCTGACTTGGTCATGGGCAGTGTCACGTGCCAAAAGGCCTTCCACGGCGTCGCCCCCAGATCGTATGCCGCTTCCAGCTTGCGTCGATCCATTTGCTCGAGGGACACATAAATGGGCAAGACCATAAAGGGAACGAGTGTGTACACCATCCCGAGCATCACGGAACCCGAGTTGTACAGCAACGGCAGTGGCTCGCTAATGATCCCCAAGGATTGCAGGATCGTGTTCACTACGCCTTGCGAGCGCAGGATGATGACCCATGCATAGGAGCGGACCAGAAAGTTGATCCAGAACGGAATCATCACCAGCAAAAGCCAAATCTGCTGTTTGGAACGCTCCAATCGGGAAATGTAATAGGAAAGCGGATACCCGAACAAGATCGACAGCACCGTTGTCAGAATAGCCACGACAAATGTGTCCCAAAAAATCTGCCCGTACAGGGGATCCACTATACGGATGTAGTTGTTTGCCGTGAACTCATAGACAACTTGCCCGTATGTTCCTCTTTTCAGAAAAGAAAGCATGACTATCAGCAGCATCGGCAAGACGAAGAGCGCACCCAACCACAACAGTGCCGGAAGCGCGAGAAGTTTCGTCGGTTTTTTGTTTAACAAGGCAACTTCACCTCGTCTGCCTGTGACCAGCCAATCGCCACGAGATCGTCCACCTGCCAGTCGAGACCGTCACCCGCATACTGATGGGCCATGACGACCTGATCTTGTCCATCGAGACGGATAAACACTTTGCGCAAATTCCCGAGGAACACCGCGTCCGTAATTTTTCCTTTGCAGCGATGCTTGCCTGGCTGCTCATCTGTCCGGTACAGCTTGATCTTTTCCGGTCGCACAGCTGTACACGTACTTGCCTGGCGGAAAATGTTGTTCTCGCCAATGAAGGTCGCTACAAAAAGCGTCTGAGGTGTGTTGTAGATCTCTGCAGGAGAGGCAATCTGCTCGATACGCCCTTTGTTCATGACAGCGATCCGATCGGACATCGCCATCGCTTCTTCCTGGTCATGCGTTACGTAAATAAACGTGATACCGAGGTTCTTCTGCAGGTTTTTCAGCTCCAGCTGCAAGCTTTTGCGCAGCTGATAGTCCAGTGCACCCAAAGGCTCGTCCAACAGCAGTACACGAGGGTTGTTAATGATCGCTCGAGCGATCGCCACCCGCTGCTGCTGACCGCCAGACAATTGCTTTGGCGTCCGTTTTCGCAGCTCTGTCAGCTGTACGTACTGCAGCACTTCTTCCAGGCGGCGCTTCTGTTCTGCTGCATTGACCTTTTTCATTTTCAGTCCGAATAGGATGTTCTGCTCCACATTCATATGCGGGAACAAGGCGTATTGTTGGAACACCATGTTCATGTCGCGCTGATACGGCGGTACATGCCCCAAAGGCTTTCCATCCAGATAAATGTCTCCCGAGGTAGGCTCCTCGAAGCCTGCAATCATCCGCAGCAAGGTTGTTTTGCCGCAGCCGCTCGGACCCAGTAAAGTCAAAAACTCCCCTTCTTCGATCGTGAGCGATAAAGGGGGAACTACTACTGCTTCTGCGAATCTTTTTTCAATTGTATCCAGATGTATAATCGTTTTCATTCGTTCATTCCACCATATGTCATCATACTCATAGCAATCTAGGTTACTATATCGAATATGATGCGTTTTGTAAACAGTTTCAAACCCTCCTTTCTCAATTTTTCCTCGTTCCCCGGTAGGAGATGAAGCACAAAAAGGCCGAGCCCCTGCATGACTATGGGCCCGGCTTATTTATGCATTTCTCCTTATATGGACGCAGATGTCGGTATTGTTGCAGACCTCTTGGCCTTCATACCGAAGTAGTTCGTGCCGATCACCCCCGCTATAATGAGCAAGCCTCCCAATAGATGATAGAGAGATAGCTGCTCCTGCAAGAATAGGACACCCGCCACGACCGTAACCAAGGTAGACAGGTTGTTGAATACGCTCAGCCTGGAGGCTTCCAGCTTCGACAGGGCAAAGTTGTTCAATAGGGAGGTCACAAGTGACGAGAGAATCCCCAGAAACAGAATGGAGGCGAGGAACAACGGATTTTCGAGAGGCGCCCAAAACGAGCTCAGCTCTCCCGCAGCCAGATGCCGAGAAACCGCCCACCCATTAAAGAATAGAAACCCGATCAGTGACACCATAAAGGTGATGTCTATATAATGAAAGCTTCTAGTCATTTTTCTAGCCATCACGCTATACCCCGCCTGAGACAAGGCAGATAACAGGATCAAGACCGTTCCCAGACTGCTTCCTGCACCTACCGCTCTGCCTTTCATCGCAAACATGTAGATGACCCCAGACACCGACAAAAGGGTAGACGCCTTCTGCAGCCAGGTTGACGCTTCCTTTAAGAGAAAGCTCGCCATCAGCAAGGTGAAGATCGGGACAGTTGCCTGAATGATCCCCGCTTCCGATGACGTCGTATACACCAGCCCGAAGGCTTGCAGGGTGAAAAACAGCGTTGGATACAGAACAGCCAAAGGCAATAAGGCACCGATCTGCTTCGGTTTGATGGTCAGCCTCACCCAGCCGAAAAGGACAGGAATGCCAGCTGCTGCAAATGCAAATGTGAAACGATGGGCCAGTGTATCAATCGGATTGGTTACCGTTAATGCCATTTTTACAAAAATGAATGACAAACCGACAATGATGGAATTAAGTATGGCAGACAGAATGGCCTGCTTGGTTGAGGTCATCTCGCTTCTCTCCTCTTTCGCGTGTTCACACAGAATATCCCGACGGCCGTCTTAGCTTCATAGTAAAGGGACTGCGCTCGTGCTACAATCCATAAAAAGGCGATCTGTTCCGGTACAGATTTTTCATCACAGGCTGAGGAGAGAGAATTTTCATGCATAAATACATGTCTTTGCAAAATGAACTGGAGCGCCTCATCGAAGGAGATACGTATCGGGATGGTGACAAACTTCCCTCCATTCGAGAGCTGTCGCGCCAGTATCAATGCAGCATGAGTACGATCATCCGGACGTTGGCGGAGCTGGAGAAGAGGCATCTCGTTTACTCGGTCGATAAAAGCGGCTATTACGTGGTCAAAAAGCATCATGCGTCCCTCTCTCCCTTGTCGCCCTTTACCGACTTTGCTACTTCTGCTCCCGATCCGGATATCTTTCCGTATCTGGACTTCCAGCATTGCATCAACAAGGCCATCGAGATGTACAAAAATGATTTGTTTGTTTACGGAACCGCCCAAGGTCTACCCACTCTCATTCCCGTCCTGCAAAAGCTTTTGGCGAATCACCAAGTCTTTGCGCAGCCTTCTCATATTGTCGTCACGTCTGGCGTACAGCAAGCTTTGGCGCTCTTGGCGACGATTCCTTTTCCCAACGGCAAAACGAACATCTTGATCGAGCAGCCAGGCTACCATCTGCTGATCGAATACTTGGAGACGCACAAGCTTCCGGTCATGGGCATCAAACGCACTGGGGCGGGGCTGGATCTCGATGAATTGGAGCAGCTCTTCCGCAGCGAGAGCATCAAGTTTTTTTACACGATGCCGCGCTTTCACAGTCCATTGGGTACCACCTACTCCCAGCAAGACAAAAAAGCGATCGTAGAGCTTGCCAAGAAATACGATGTATATATTGTGGAGGACGATCACCTCGCCGATCTCGAGCAGGACAGCAAAGCCGATCCGCTTTTCTCCTACGATCGCTCTGGGCATGTCATTTATTTGAAAAGCTTTTCCAAAATCATTTTTCCCGGGCTGCGCTTGGGAGTCGCCGTCATTCCCGGGTCCCTCAAGGATAGCTTCAATCACTTCAAAAAGCTTCTCGACATCGACAGCTCCATGCTGTCTCAGGCGGCTTTAGAGATTTATGTAAAAAGCGGGATGTTCGATAGGCACAAACAAAAAATACGCACTTCCTACGACCGCAGGGCAAGGCTTTTGACAGATTCCCTAATTCGCGAGCAGGCAAGGACTGATGGCCTGTTTCGCTTTCCTATGATGAAGCACCCCGGCATTCATACGCATCTCGTCCTAAATGAGCCGTTATCTGTTTCTCGACTCGTTCCAGTCCTGAAAAAGCAGTTCATTCTGGTCGAATCCATAGACAGGCACTACTTGTCTGACTTTCCCCGCGAAAACATCCTCAAGCTAAACGCCTCTACCGTAAAAGAAGAGCGGATCGAGCAGGCAGTCGAGCAGCTGGCCGAAGTGCTGCACAAAGCTCAGCGGTAATTCCGATTTCTCTGCTTACGAAAAAAAGAGGATTCGCTTCATCGCGAATCCTCGGGCAAGCATCAGCCGCTTGCTATTATTCGGTTCCCTTCGTCACTTTAATTTCACCATCCACGACATCGACGCTGATCCGGGAAATTTGCTCTTCCTCCATCACCAGATCCGCAATGCCGTCCTCGACGTACTGCTGAATGACCCTGCGCAGCGGTCTTGCCCCGAATGCTGGATGATAGCCTTTTTCCGCCAGCATGGCTTTGGCTTCCGCGGAGATCGTCATTTCCATTCCTTGGTCGCTCAAATTCGCCATGACATCCTGCAGCAAGACATCCACGATCTTCACCAGATCTTCTTTTTGCAAATGGTTAAAGGCGATAATACCGTCAAAGCGGTTGAGAAACTCCGGTCGGAAGTACGCGCCCAGCGACTCCAAGACTGACACAGGCTCAGGAGTTTTGGCACCAAAGCCCACGGAAATTTTCCGCTCACTTACCCCCGCGTTGCTCGTCGCAATAATCACTGTGTCTTTGAAAGTGACAGTGCGGCCTTGGCTATCTGTCAATCGTCCATCCTCCAGAATTTGCAGGAACATGTTCTGAACGTCCGGATGCGCCTTTTCGATCTCATCTAGCAAGATGATGCTGTACGGATTGCGGCGTACGCGCTCTGTCAGCTGTCCCGCCTCTTCGTGACCGACGTAGCCAGGAGGGGAACCGATCAGTTTGGACACCGAATGCTTTTCCATGTACTCACTCATGTCCAGCCGGATCATCGAATCGCGCGTACCGAACAGCTCTTCTGCCAATGCTTTGGTCAGCTCTGTCTTCCCTACTCCAGTCGGTCCGACAAACAGGAAGGACGCGATCGGTCTGTGTTTCGGTTTCAGTCCTGCCCGGCTGCGGCGAATCGCTTTGCCTACCTGTGTTACTGCCTCGTTTTGACCAATGACTTTGCGTTCCAGATTCTCCACCAGATGCTTCATTTTCGTCTGCTCATCGCTCTGCAACTTCTTCACCGGAATCCCTGTTTTTTGCTCGATGATTTCCTGAATATCCTCGACGGAAACGACTGCATGATACTCGGAACTGTCCTTCGTATCGAGTGCCGCGAGGATTTTCGCTTCTTCATCGCGCAGCTTTGCCGCACGCTCGTAATCCTCTGCTTTCGTGGCGTCCTGTTTTTCGACGCCGATGGCTTTCAAGCGTGCTCTCATTTCCTCTGTATCGTTCGCAGAGGAGCGCAGATTCAGCTTCGAGCCTGCTTCATCCAGCAGATCGATGGCTTTGTCGGGGAGAAAACGATCCTGAATGTAGCGGTGCGAGTATTCCACACACGCCCGCAGTACATCGTCCGGATACGACACCAGGTGATAAGACTCGTATTTCGCACGCAGTCCCTTCAAAATCTCCAATGCCTCGTCCGTTGTAGGCTCTTTGACCATGACCGGTTGGAAACGGCGCTCCAGAGCTGCATCCTTTTCAATGACGCGATACTCTTTGAGCGTGGTTGCCCCGATGACTTGCAGCTCGCCACGTGCCAGAGCTGGCTTCAGGATATTCCCTGCATCCATCGAGCCTTCTGCGGAGCCGGCTCCGACCAGGAGATGCAGCTCATCGATAAACAGAATGACATTTTCACGCTGCGTCAGCTCTGCTATGATCTGTTTCATTTTTTCTTCAAACTGACCACGAATACCCGTGCCCGCTACGAGAGACGCTACATCTAACGTATAGACGATTTTCCCGCGCAGCTTGGTTGGGACATTTCCCTCGACGATTCGCAGGGCCAGGCCCTCTGCAATGGCGGTTTTACCGACACCGGGCTCCCCGATCAAGACCGGGTTGTTCTTGCCGCGACGGTTCAAAATCTCGATGACGCGCTCAATCTCGCTATCCCGACCGATCACTGGATCAATGAGGCCTGCACGAGCGGCATCATTCAGATTGCGCCCCATCTTGTCGAGGATTCCTCCACGTCCGCGGTCGCTGGCTGTCGCGTTTGCAGAAGAAGCATTTCCTGCTCCCGGATTCATGGACGAAGCTTTCGCAAAGTTTTGGAGGAAATCATCCAGCCCGGAGAAGGAAGAAAAAGGACCAAAGTTCATGCCAAGTCCGATCTTGTTTGACATTTTCGCATGGCATTCGTTGCACAAATGATACTTTTGCTGCTTCCCTTGAACCTGTATATTCAAAAACACGTTTGCATTTCGTTGTTGGCATACTTCACACTGCATAAATCTTACCCCCTATACAGCGAATGTTTTTTGTGGCAATAGCATTCTCCCGCTTGTTTGCAGGATACGACGGTCAATCGCCATTGAATATTTGACCTTTATTGACCTTCGATGTCTTTATTATAATTTGACCTTCTTTGACTTTCAAGAAGAAATGAAAAGGAACTTTTTACATGTATTGATTCGCTTCCTATCCCTTCCTATAATGGTCATGAGATGAGATGAGTTAAGTCAGGGGGCATTATCATTTGAATACACTCGCATACGGACTTCTTGGACTAGTTGCTCGAACACCTAGCTCCGGCTATGATCTAATGCTCCAGCTTCAGCCATACTGGCAAGCCAAGCACAGCCAGATATACCCGCTTCTCGCTAAACTAGAACAAGAAGGGTACATGCAATTCACCCGCGTCCACCAGACAGATCGGCCAGATAAAAAAGTGTATTCCATAACAGAAAAGGGAGAAATCGCTTTAAAATTATGGCTGGCTGAACCTCCTGCCGAACCGGTTACCCGCGATGAAATGGTATTGAAAGCGTATTGCTTGCAGCTTACTGATGCCAAATCTGCACGAGCCTTGTTCACGAGTCGGATCGAACAATGCAAGGAACATATGCAAATGTATGAACATGTCATGCAAGAGATGGAGCAACAATCAGATGGACATCCGAACGATCCGAACCATCCTGCTTTCAGTGATTACATATTGCTCTCGTGGGGTGTCCGCCGCATGAAGGAAGATGTGAAATGGTGTGAGTGGGTTCTCGAATTGCTGGAGAAACGAAAAGACTAATCGAGCAGACGTCAAGAAGCCAACATTCCCATGTGGACTGTTGGTTTTTTTCTCGTAGTGGACATCCTAGTTAAATATGTTCATGATCCTAACCGAGTAAGGGGGTGCCCCTGTTGAATCAGCCAAAACTGGTTCACTTCAGCGATAAGGACTTGGATGGGGAGTCTTGTTTCATTCTCAGCCGCCTTGCCTTTCCTTCCCGAGAGATGGACCTGCGCGGAGTGACACCTTACACCGTCAATCAGGAAGTCCAAAGATTTCTGGACGAAGAGCTTTCCCGCGAAATGGAAGTCGTCATTACGGATGTCAGCGTCAACGAAGAGGTAGCCGCGCTTATACAGAAAAAAGTCAAGCAAGGGCATTTCCTTCGATTAATCGATCATCACCCGACTGCATTGCCATTGGCTTCCAGCTATGATTGGGCAAACGTAATCATCGAGGACTCAGGGAAAAAGACCTCGGCAACCAGTCTCTACTACTCCTACCTGGTCGACCAAGGCCTTTTAGCTCCGTCTGACGTTCTTAGCGACTATGTCGAGCTGGTACGCTCGTTTGATACGTGGGACTGGGATGCGTCAGGAAATATGCGGGCCAATCAGCTGAACCTTTTGTTTTACATGGTCGAGAGAGATGTCTTTGTTCAAGATGTGATCAGCCGTTTGCGCGGGGATGGCCCCGATCAGGACCAATTTGTATTCAATGAAGTAGAGTCTGTGCTCATTTACACCGAGGAAAAAAGAATGGATGAGTTCGAACAAAAAAAGCTGAAGCAAATGAAGCATGTCGAGGTAGAAATCGATTTGGCAAAGACGCGGACCTTTCAGGTAGGTGTCGTCTTCCTGGAGCAGTACCACTCCACGACAGGGAACTTCCTGTGCAAAAATGATGAGCAGATCGATTTCGTCGCTATGCTGGATCCAGGCAAAGGTCGTATCAGCTTTCGAACGATCAGAGATGACGTGGATCTGGCTGTTATCGCACAGCATTACGGTGGAGGGGGTCACCCAAAAGCTTCTGGATGCTCCTTTACGGGCGTCACCATGAAAGCTTTTGTGTACCCGGCTTTGCAGGTGCATACTTCCCAGAGATGAAAAAACCATAGACCGGAGCTCCTTGTCGAGGAAGGAAGTCCGGTCTATTGAGGCAGTGATAATGCGCCGGATAAACTCTACGGCGTCTTCCTGCGTAAACGATTCGTCGATGCGAAACGTGATGAAATAGGAGCTGCGTTCGAGGTTGAAGGAGTAGATCCCGTATTTTCCGGATTCAAACTCTTTTACCTGGAACTCCACCTCTACTCCGTCGATATCCTGCACGTTCGCTTCCATCAACGAGCCCCTCTCATTGCTGATCTCTATCCTGATCAATGGCTTTCCTTCAAATTCTCCATAAAACACGGTCCGGCGCTGCTTGCTTTCCAGTTGTCTTTTCTGTTCCGGGTTCAAATCGATGAATGGGCCTCTTTGGTCCGTGTAGACGATCGTGGCTACGCGCCGGTCTCCTACCGGCTGGTCTTTCACGACAGGAGGATGCTGGATGGCTGCATATTTGACTTGATAACCCTCCCAGAGCGGAACCACCATTTTCGTTCCCAGCTCCTTCTCCATTTTCTGCTGGATTTCCGGCGTCCATCCAAACGCAGCGGTTTGCAAATCAAACCGAGCGATTTCCTCGTCGCCTGCTGTGAGGATCAGCGTGGCGTCGAATCGCCTCTTTTTCAATTCTTCCAGCTTTTCCTTCGAGGGCAACAGCGGTATCTGCTGATAAGCACCTAAGTCCTCTGTCGTGCCTAATTCATAAAAGGCGGTGTACTTTGCGGTTTCGTTTGGGCGTATCTCAGTCGCAGCCGTATAACCGCCATTCATCTTCTCAAATTCATCGGTTCCACTCGTTTCCTGTAACGTCAAACGGAGCTGCTCGCTTGGCTCGAGCTTGAAACGGACTGGCTTCTCGACATCGCCGACCTTTTGAATGCCGTTATTTTTCACCGTGAATGTATAGGAGATTACGGTTGGAGTCACATATTTGATGACTTTCTCTCCATCCATGATGCCTGTCTGGCCGCTAATGGATTTGTCTGTGACGATCTGCGCCGACACCTGCACCAATTCTAGAGATGGCTTATTCGTACAAGACACGACGGCGAAAAGACTGAACATCAGGAAGAAACCAATCAGAAGTAGCCGCTTCAACATCGTCCTCACTCCCTCCCGTTACATGCCCCTGTTGACTTCGCAGCTCTATGTGCTCTTTTTTCTTTCACAAGCCTTACCGCATTTGGTGTTGGTAACTTCAATGCCTGTGTAGCGGATCTCTATTCTCTTGGATTCACCGATGGCGGTTGCAAAGCCCCCTGTCACCAGCGCCCTTACACCTTTTTCATTTGATACACATCATAGTCGCCTTCCTTTGCGAGGGGCGGAGCGTTTTTTACGTTGTAGAAAGCATACGCGATTCCTTCGTAGCCTTCGGGGATTACGTATCGGTCATTCGTTTTCTCGCTCGGTGCCGAACAACCTGTCACCGTCAGAATTGCCCATACAATCGCAACACGTACAATCGTTTTTATCGCCATGGACTACCACCTGAATTTTTCCTGAATGAGTACCCTTTTCATGTATAGACGTTCGCGTTTGGAAAATGTTTCTAATTTCATTTACAAAAAATCTTCGCTATCCGTGACAGTCTCACTTGTCCCTCCCTTACAAATTGTGTATTTATGGTATCCCAGACTCGCTTGGTACTATAAAATTGTTGATAAAAAGATCCTTTTGAAGCTCGGAGGTCGCCTATTTTGCTAAATCGACGAATCCAAATCATCCATTCCTATGTCCCGATCGGTTTGTTGGTATGGCTCCTTTTCTGGTTCATTCCCTACTACGATCAGACGGAGCGCATCATCCTATTTGCTGTTTTCGTAGTCGTACCGTTAACCTTGTACCGAGTAATCGAGTCAGCGAAGCAGAAGCCCCTCTTCCTGTTGAAGCTCCTCGTCAGCCAAATTCCAATCGGTGCGATGGCGTTGGCCGTGTCTTTTCTTCTTTCACCGGGTATCGTTGCCGGTTTACTCTCCATACCTTGGGGTTTCGTAACCGTGTGGATCGCTGTCACAGGCGCCTTCCTTTTTATTAAGCGCTCCGCAAATTTCGCCGAGGTATCCAAAGGGATTGGCTTTTTGTACATCAGTATCGGCGGGATCTGGGTGGTAGCTCATCAATTCGGGGTTCCCCTGTTAGGATTTCAGGGACACATCATGTTGCTTACAGTCAACCATTTTCACTATGCGGGTTTTGTCGCACCCGTTTTATTTGGTTTCTTACACGACAGCCCATGGAAAAGCTCCCTCTCGCGCATCATGGTTGTGCTTGGCGGGATTGCCCCCATCCTCATCGCACTGGGGATTACGTACTCCCCCCTTGTTGAGTGGCTGTCTGTTGTCGTTTTCACCTTGTCACTCCTCCTGTACAGCGTCCTTGTCTTTTTTTCGATCATTCCAAAAGCCACCGGTTGGACAAAGGGATTACATATTCTCGCAAGCAGTGTCATTTGGATTACGATGGCACTGGCGGTCACTTACGGGTTTGGGGAATGGACGGGGCAGCCAACCATCTCGATTTCCACCATGATTTTATTCCACGGTTGGGGGAACGCGGTCCTTTTTTCCTTTATCGGGGTGCTGGCATGGCACGCCACCTTGATGGATCAAGAAACGGCGCGAATTCCGTTTAGCCTTATTCAAGGAAAGGGGAAAATCGGTGCCGATGTATTTGCCAATCTGGCTGTACTCGACCACGCACCGAAGCACAAGCCGACTGGATTAGTCGACGACATGCAGACTTACCGCAGCGCACGATTTAATCCCGACCGGATCGACGAGGATATCATCCGTTTCTATGAGCACACAGATGAATACGAGCTGCATTTGTCCCCCAACTGGAGCAGCGGGTTTAAGCGGCCAGCAAGGGTCTATAAGCTCATGAGCCAATGGCTGGAGCAAATGAACTTTCCCCTTGAGGCAGAAACGAGTGAATTGCAGGTCAAAAGCGTTATTTTGCCAATACTAGACGAGAGGGACGGCAGGGAACAAGTTCGTGCCTGGGTACGAACCTACATCCCATCCAGAACAGCGATTTATGCGGCTTTGTATTCCACCCACGTGTCAGAAGATACACGCTATATGAACATCGCCTTCCCGCTCCCTTATTCCCAGATGACAAGCATTCTACAGTTGCAGGATGCGGCGGATACACTCGTGTTGACTTCTTGGCCATCTGAAGGGTTGTCTGGGGATCAAGGTGTTTACCTCGTGATCAATCAGAAGGCCATTCGCCTTCCTATCAATGAAACCATTACGGTATGGAAAGATCCTGAATCACCAAAAGGAGAAATCGAAGCGAGGCATGACATGTGGTTGTTTGGGGTCAAGTTTCTGACGTTGGATTACCGTATTTTTAAAAGATCCTAGGAGCAAGTTTCGAGGCAGCCAGCTAGTGTGGCTGCCTTAGCTGTCTGTATTCGGGCTTACAACTGCGAAATTCTTTCATTGATTGCCGTTACCAATCGATCCATCTCATTTAATCGTGATTTCACTTCTCTGTTTTTCATCTGTAATTCTGCTTCTTTTCGGTGAATAGCCCCTCTTAGTTCGCTCGCTGTATTCGCAAAGGAATCCGCTGCGTCAGGGTCTGTTACCCTCCAGGACCAAACCGCATTTTCTAACAGGCTGCAGCGGATCTTTAACCGTTCAATTTCTTCCCTGTCCCTTTGGGTTATTCGGTCCAATTCCGCTTTTTCTGCTTCTAATTGCCGTTTCCATCTCTGCAATTCATCGAGCTCGATTGACATGAAGGTCTCCTTCCTTCGTTCACGATAGCCTATTTAGACATAACCAGACTTCGAACCCAAGTGTATCCTTCCTGAACGAAAGGTCTGCTTGGCTTACTATGTGGCGTATGCTCAAAGATAAACTGTACTCCTTTGCATTGGGCTAGGAATCTCATGACATGCGCAATTTTATATTGCACTCCATTATTCTCATGGCTCGGATGGACGGGAATCCAAATGTATTTATCATCTTCATACGCCACGTTATGCAAATGAACGACTTTGATGTGTTCCTTCCACTTCTCCAAGTACTTGAGAATTTCATCTCCTGCAGCCATGAAATAATCCCCTATGTCTATGCAAAGCTTCAAGCAGTACTTCTCCCATATTTCAACCGGAAACGCATCCAGGTATTGGATTCCTTTTGCGGAACGTCCAATCCCTAATTTGGGTTCACAAAAAATGGGAATCTCATATGTATTTTGGATTCGGCTCAATTCTTGCAAACCCGACTCAATTAACTCGTTTACGGATTCCGTCGATTCTCTCGCAAAGTAAGGAAAATGGACCAGGATGTATTCCGCCCCCAGACCTGACAATAGCGCGGCCTCTTTTTCTAGTTGCACGAGTGCGTCCAAGGGGTCAAATGAAACCTTTTCAATCAAGTCGTATTTGCTTCCATTTCGTAATAACGGTGAATGAACGCCGAAGGGAGTTTGTCTTGTTCGAGAAAGCTCTAAGAAAGAGTGGAACGCTGATTCATCAGGAAACTCACCGATCTCGATTAAATCGATACCCTCCCAGAACAATTCGTCAAACTGATCGGGATTCGTTAAAATTGTGCTTCCAGATACACCGAATCTATGCATGATCCCTCTCTACTCCTTTAGATTGATGGCAATCCAGAATCCATCGCAATTAATGTAGCACTTATCACTTCAATGCCCGTTTCTTCCTAACTTAGTAAATCACCACACCATTTACTGATTCTGGAAAACAACCTAATTTCCTCTCAGGGTACCGATGAATGTTTTCAGCAGATACCTGTGCTTGATTACAAAAGGTCGTTAAGCTTGCTGCCATCTTTCAGCCTCGTTACTTTATTCTTGTATTGCTTTAACTTAGCTTCAAGACTTCCTCTATTTTGCTCAAAGTCGCGTGTCCATTTATACATCATCTTCAGCATCATCAAGTCAGGCTTGTAAGCGCACTTTTCCACGCCAAGTACTTGCTTCAAAAAGCGTAGTAGAATCCTTATTTTGCGGACCTCAGGTGGGGTGTCAAGGAAGATAATCGTATCGGCCATTTTGTACAGGTACTGATAGGAGTCCCTATCTGTCCCTTCCATGATCCAAGCTCCCTTTTTATCGATTTCCATGATCACTTCCAACTGTTCAGCCGGTGTGCGTCTGCATCGTCCCTTTGGGGTCTGGTGATAAACGATGGAATCGAGCTCAAACCAAGGAACATCCATTTTCTCCGATAAACGCTTTGCCAACGTTGTCTTGCCGCTCGCAACACTGCCAATAAGAAAGACCTTTTTCATCTGATGTTGACTCCTTGCATCCGGAGTTTTTTTCTATACGCTTTTATCTTCTTCTCGCGTATACCGATTCCTTTCTCCCGGCAGGAACATAAGAAAACCTCTATCGAGGCCATCTCATGGAGGAGCGACCGCGATTTATCGGAAGGTTATTCATGCTGAATCAGATAGATGGCTCACGTTTTTTATACTTTCTGATTCAGTTAGAAAACCTGGCTCCGCCAAGCTTTGTGGCCGATAAATTCTTACTGTATAAAAAAACTTCCCCAGCTCAGCCAATTCACTTGGCCTGCCGGGGAAGTCTTTTATCTGATGGAGCCTGTACTCAAGGAAACCGAACGATTCCCTTACTTTTTCGTAACGAGCTCCAGATCAACCGGGATGTTGCTTTCCACTTTCTCACCTTTTGCTACTTTCAGAGCGGTTTGCACAGCGGTTTCACCGATGGCTGCCGGCTTTTGAGCAACCGTTGCTCCCATTTTTCCGTCGTTTACGGATTTTACTGCGTCGTCCGTTGCGTCGAAGCCTACAACAACGATGTCTTTACCTGCTGCTTCTACGGCTTGCAGAGCGCCCAGTGCCATTTCGTCGTTGTGTGCAAATACTGCTTGTACGTCTTTGTTTGCTTGCAGGATGTTTTCCATGACAGAGAGACCTTTTGCACGGTCGAAGTCAGCTGGCTGGGACGCTACTACTTTCACGCCTTCTTTGCCGTCTACTGCATCGTGGAAGCCTTTTCCGCGGTCACGCGCTGCGGAAGTACCTGCGATCCCTTGCAGCTCAACGATGTTGCCTTTGCCACCCAGCTTTTCCAGGATGAAATCGCCAGCCATTTTGCCGCCTTTTACGTTGTCAGAAGCGATATGAGACACCACTTGTCCGCCTTCAGCTGCACGGTCAACCGTGATAACAGGAATGTTTGCTTTGTTGGCTGCTTCTACAGCTGTGACGATCGCTGCAGAGTCAGTCGGGTTGATCATGATGACACTTACTTTTTTCTGGATCAAATCCTCTACGCCGCTGATTTGCTTCGCCGTATCGTCTTGTGCGTCTACTACCAAGAGCTCTGCTCCTGCATCTTTAGCCGCTTTCTCAGCTCCCTCTTTCAAGGAAACGAAGAACGGGTTGTTCAGTGTGGAAACGGCCAGGCCAATCGTTACTTTGCCGCCTGCTTCGCCACCTGCATTTGTGTTGCCAGCGGATTGCTCAGCTGGTTTGTTTTCCAGGTTGGAAGACGTGGAGCAGCCTGCGAGTGCCCCCAGTACCAGCGTAGAAGCCATTGCCATCTTCAAAAATTTCTTCATAACGAATCCATCCTCCTTAAAGTCCAAGCTTTTTATTTATTTAGCTTTAGATCGGTCCAAGAGCACTGCGATGAGAATGACCGCCCCTTTGACTACCGACTGGTAGAAGGAAGAGACATTCAGCAGGTTCAGACCGTTATCTAACACACCGATGATCATCGCCCCAATCAGGGTACCGACGATCCACCCACGCCCTCCGGACAGGCTCGTACCGCCCAAAACAACCGCGGCAATCGCATCGAGCTCGTAGGACGTCCCTGCGGTTGGCTGCGCCGAGTTGAGACGGGAGGTCAGGATGATCCCGCTCAGGGCTGCAAACAGACCGCTGATCGAGTAGACGAGCACTTTGACTTTGCCCGTATTGATCCCGGACAGCTTGGTCGCTTCCTCGTTGCTGCCGAGTGCGTATACATGGCGTCCAAAGGTCGTATGACGAAGTAAGAAATACAGGATAGCAAACGAAATCAGCATCCAGATGACTGGCATCGGGATCTCCAGGAAAAAGCCTTTCCCCAGCAGCGCGAAGTCTTCATTCAAGCCTGTAATCGGTCTGCCCTCTGTGTAGACCAGCGTCAGGCCACGGAACACGGTCATCGTCGCCAAGGTACCGATGAACGGAGCCACTTTCCCTTTGGTGATGATGATGCCGTTGATCGCCCCCATGACTACACCAGCCAAAAGGCCGATCAAGACAGCCAGCCACGTATCCATACCGCTCGCCATCAAACCTGCAGTGATAGCGCTTGCAAGAGCCAACATGGACCCTACGGATAAGTCAATGCCGCCCGTCAAAATAACGAAGGTCATCCCAAACGCAATCAAGGCATTAATCGAAATCTGGCGCAACACGTTGAAAATATTGCTTACTGTCAAGAAGTCACTGTTAATAACCGATAGGACGATGACAATCAAGGCGAGCCCAAGCAGCGGGCCCATTCTCTGCAAAACATTAAACCGCATGGCTAGTCCCTCCCGTCGCTGCACGCATAATCATTTCCTGTGTAGCCTCTTCTCTCGTAAACTCTCCCGTGATGCGGCCTTCATGCATGACCAGGACGCGGTCACTCATGCCCAGCACCTCTGGAAGCTCGGAGGAGATCATCAAAATCGCGACACCATCCTGTGCGAGGCGATTCATAATATCGTAGATTTCTTTTTTCGCCCCGATATCGACACCGCGAGTCGGCTCGTCCAGTATCAGGATTTTCGGCTTCTTCGCCAGCCATTTGCCGATTACGACCTTTTGCTGATTTCCGCCGGACAGCGAGCCTACGATCTGTTCGCCGCCTGCTGTCTTGATGAACAAGCGCTGGATCGCATCATTGCTCAGCACCTGCTCGTCTCTCGGCTTCATGACGCCGAGAGACGAGACTTTTTGTAAATTCGGCAGAGAAATATTCTCCCGCACCGAAAGCGACAGGACCAGACCTTCTTCTTTACGGTCCTCCGTCACGAGCGCAATTCCCGCAGAGATCGCATCGATCGGCCGCGTCACACGCACCGGCTTGCCATCGACGAGAATCTGTCCTTCCCGCACCTTCTCCAAACCGAACAGCGCTTTGGCCAACTCCGTGCGCCCTGCTCCCATCAGCCCTGCCACTCCGACAATCTCCCCGCTTTTGATCGAGAAGGAGATATTGGAGAGCTTGTCTTTGACATTCAGGTTTTCGACGCGAAGACGCTCCCCGCCCAGCTGAACCTCTACCTTTGGAAAACGGTCGGTGATTTCACGACCTACCATCATTTTCACCAGCTCGTCCAGATTCGTCTCGGCCGTCTCAACGGTTCCCACGTACTGTCCATCGCGCAAAACGGTGATCCGATCACTCACCTGAAAGATTTCCTCCATCCGGTGTGAAATGTAGATCATCCCGACGCCTTTTTCCTTGAGTGAGGCAATCATGTCAAAGAGGGCGTCGATCTCGCGGTTGGTCAAGGCAGCTGTCGGCTCGTCCAGAACGAGAATGTCTGCCTGCATCGAAAGGGCCTTGGCGATTTCGATCATCTGCTGCTGACCGACTGACAGATCGCCGACCAGCGTATCCGGATCGAGCTTGATCGCCAGCTGATCGAGCCAGCGCTTGGTTTCCTGCCGCATTTTGCGCCAATTGACAAAGCCACTCTTGCCGTATGTGTATTCACGACCGAGAAATATGTTTTCCATGACAGACAGATGGGGAATCAGGTTCATCTCCTGGTGGATGATCGCAATTCCTCGACTGGAGGCGATATCCGGCGTCATCTTTTCCTGTGTCTCGCCCTTGACGATGATTGTCCCCGCATCCCGCTCGTAAATGCCACCGAGAATCTTCATCAAAGTGGACTTGCCTGCCCCATTTTCCCCCATCAATGCAACCAGCTCACCGCTTTTCAGGTTCAGCTGGACATCACTTAGCACCTTGACTCCCGGGAAGGATTTGTTGATTCCTTTCATCTCCAACAGATAGGCTGACATGTGTACTCCTCCTCTCTTCGCCGTGTGTTGCTATTAAAACGTCACACCTGCTTGCAAAATGACGTTCGCATATGGCGTGCATTCACCCGTGCGGATGATGGCTTTCGCTTCCTTCGTCAGGTCCTTGAAGGCTTCGTGCGAGACACTCTCCATCTCCACTCCCGGAAGAGCGGCTTCCAGATAGATGTGCGCGCTCGGCTGGGCATTGATCAGTTCCTCTGCGAAAATCGCCTTCTCTACCTGCATTTCTAGCAATACCGCATTCAACACTTCAAAAAAGGAAGGCAGTCCTGGAACCACCGCCAGATCTATGCGTGTCACGAAATCAGGAATCGGCAAGCCAGCATCGCAAATGACGATTCGATCCGTATGTCCCAGCTGGCTGATCAGCGCTGAAATATCGCTGTTTAAAATGCCTAGTTTTTTCATAATGTCCCCCTTACTCTGCGATGAATTCCTCTACTTGTGCGAGGGTAGGCATACCTGACTGTGCGCCGAGCTTTGTCACAGCGAGCGCAGCCACTTTCGTAGCGAATGCGACTGCTTCCCCGACTGCCGCTCCACCGGCTAATGCATAGGAGAATCCGGCATTAAAGGAATCTCCCGCTCCTGTCGTATCTACGACTTGAACGCGATGGCTTGCGACCAGTCCTTGCTCTCCTTTGGCAGTCAAATACGCTGCCCCTTTGGAGCCTAAAGTGGTCACGACGGTAGAAACACCTTTTTGCAGCATCGCCTGCATGGCGTCCGCAAGCTCGATTTTGGCATCCGCCTGGGCCAGCAGATAAAGCTCGGATTCATTTGGAATGAGGACGTCCACCTGACTCAGAAGTTCATCTGGCAGCTCGCGGGCAGGCGCTGGATTGAGCACCACCGTCTTGCCCAGCTCTTTTGCTTTGGCAGCTGCATAAATCACCGTTTCCAGAGGTATTTCCAATTGCAGAAGCACCACATCGGACTGTTTGATCTTATCGACGTGCTGGTCGATGTCAGCAGCCGTGACTTGTCCGTTTGCCCCTGCCACCACGATGATCTGATTATCGCCCTGGGACAGCACGATGGAGGCCACGCCTGTATGGCTGTCAGCTTCTGCCTTTACCGCTTCCACATCGATGCCTTCCTGCTTCAGCGCTTGCAGCAGCTCCGTGCCGAAAGCATCGGCGCCAACCGCACCAATCATCGTCGTCTTGGCTCCCAAACGGGCAGAGGCTACTGCTTGATTGGCTCCTTTTCCACCTGGAATAAAGTGAACCTGGTTTCCATGAACCGTCTCTCCCATGAGCGGCGGTCGCTTTGCCTCGACAACGATATCCATATTCAAACTGCCAATGACGACAACCTGTGGCGGCGTTTTCATCGTTTCTCTCTCCTTTATCTTTTCGTGGAATCACGCACGATCAACTCTACATCCAGCTCATACAGCTTGGCTTCCATCACACCTGATTGGATCGTCTCGATCAGCACCTTAGCAGCCAGTGCCCCCATATCGTAGTTGGGCTGGGCAATGGTCGTAAGCTCTGGTGTGGTAATCTCCGTCAGGCTGATGCCGTCAAAGCCGATGATTGCGACGTCTTCGGGTACGCGTATGCCGAGCTGGTGAAGTCCTTTCAATGCCCCTATCGCCATCAGGTCATTACCGCAAAAGATTCCGTCCACATCCGGGTGCTTGGCAAACAGCTCCTTGACTGCGGCAAGTCCACCGTCCATCCGAAAATGCCCAGGCACCATCAAGCTTGGTGTGTACCACGGAAAATCCAGCACCGACTCTTCATAGCCGAGCATCCGTTTTTTGGCGGTGATCAGCTCCTGTGGTCCGTACAGATGAGCGATCTTTTTGCAGCCGATGTCCAAGAGATGCGATACTGCCAGCTTTGCCCCCTCGTAATTTCGCGAGCGAATGACACTGCACGATTGGCGGGTCGGAGCCCGGTCAAGCACCACGAGTGGAATGTTGTTTTTATTCATTTGCTCGACGTCATCCTGTCCCAGTGTATTGGAGGCGAAAATGATCCCGTCGACGTATTTTTTACGCAGCATTTCGATATACGATTTTTCCTTTTGGCCTTGATCGTCCGAGTTGCACAGAATGACCGTGAAGCCATGCTTTTGAGCCACATCTTCCACGCCTCTTGCAATTTCCGGAAAAAACGGGTTGGCAATATCGGGCAGAATTAACGCTATTGTGCCCGTCTGCTTCCCAGCCAAACCGCGCGCGACCGCATTCGGCTCGTAATTGAGCTGCTCGATCGCCTTGGCCACTCTTTGCTCCGTATCCTTGTTCACGTATCCATTTTTATTGAGGTATCGGGATACCGTTGCCACGGACACCCCCGCTAATTTGGCCACATCGCGTATCGTTGCCATGCTTGCCTTCACCGTCTCTTCACAATGTGTAACCGGTTACATACATTCCGAAAAAAGAGAATGATTGTGGAAATCATTCGTGTGTAACCGGTACCATATTTGATGCTTACACTATACTCCTGCTCAAAAAAAGCTGTCAATACTTTTTTGCAGAAATCCCCATGCTACGTCTTTTTTTGAAAAGGAATTTTTCTTTCGGGGAGTATGCATTCCCTGACAGCTGCTGTCAGTCTTTCTCCTTTATGATGGATACATATGGATGAGAGGAAGCCAGACCAAACCACTTTCATGAGGAGGCATGCTTTATGAATGAAGGAAGAACCTTGCGCGGCATGAGTACCGTCATTTTTTGGGCGGAGGACCTGGACGCAGCAACGAAATGGTATACCGAACTAGTTGGCATCGAGCCGTACTTTCGTCGACCAGGCTACGTCGAATTTCGTATCGGCGACTACCAGCACGAGCTGGGCATCATCGATAACCGTTATGCCCCTGCGAAGTCAGGAGCTTCCCCCTCCGGAGTTGTTGTCTACTGGCATGTTGACGATGTGACAGCCACTTATGAGAAGCTGCTGCAGATGGGCGCACAGCCGCATGAGAAACCACAGGACAGAGGGGCTGGCTTTATCACGGCTACCGTCATTGATCCCTTTGGAAACATTCTCGGCATTATGTACAATCCTCACTACCTTGAGATTTTAGACGCCCAAAAGCAAGCTTGAAATGCCAAAGAGCAGCCTGATCCACTTCGATCAGACTGCTTCCTTTGTGTCTTCCATGCCATCTCTAGTTTTCGTTTGCTCGATAAACGTTCTGTCCTGCCACAAACGTAGCCTGCACCTGAAATGCCTTGTCCAAAATGACGATGTCCGCATCGTAGCCGGCCGCCAGTCTCCCTTTGCGGTCCGCTATGCCGAGGATCGTTGCTGGGGTCAGGGAAGCCATCTCGACCGCTTCCGGCAATGGCACTCCGCTTAGCGTCACCATATTGCCTACCGCCCGGTTCAGGGTCAAAATGCTTCCCGCCAGCGTCCCATCCGCGAGCTTGGCTTCCTGACCTTGGACGTGAACCTCCTGCCCGCCAAGGTCGTAGGTTCCTTCTCCCATCGCCGCAGCTCGCATCGAGTCACTGACCAGCGCAAGACGCTCAGCTGTTTTGACGCGATACAATATTCGCATCACAGCAGGATGCACATGGATGCCATCGGCGATCAGCTCCGTGCTCAGCTGCTCGTGATACATCGCCGCACCTACCACTCCTGGCTCGCGATGATGCAAGCCTGTCATGGCGTTGAAGCAGTGCGTGAAGTGACGCACTCCTGCTTCGACAGCCTCAGCCGCTTGGGCAAAGGACGCTCCGGTATGCCCAGCTGATACGATGACCCCACGATCTTTGAGCCAGGCGATCGCCTCCAATGCCTCTGGCTGCTCTGGAGCAATGGTGACGACCTTAATCAGTCCTTCTGCTTTTTCATAGAAATGCCGCACCGCATCCAGCGTTGGAATCGCGATGTTCTCTTCCTTTTGCGCTCCTTTATAACGCGGGTTGATCCACGGTCCTTCCAGATGGATCCCCGCTACCTGCGCCCCTACTAAGCCTACCCGTTTTTGCTGGGCAATGTTCTCCAACGCGGTTTCCAGTTCCCCATAAGGCGCTGTCATCGTCGTGGCTAAAAAGGTCGTAACGCCAAACCTTGTTAAAGCACGAGAAATCTCCTGCAGCGACTCAGGTGTCCCGTCCATCGTGTCACAGCCGTTGATACCGTGCATATGCAAGTCGATGAAACCAGGAGCAATCCAGCCTTCTCCCACTTCGATCACTTCGGCAGGCAGAGCTTCGCGATACGTATCTGCTTCCCCCACGAACTGGATGGTCCCTCCCGCCACGACGACCAAACCGTTTTCGATTTCCTCGCCACTCGCAAGTACCGTCCCTCTCAGGGCGATTGTCTGATTCATGCTTTTCCCCTCCGCATTGCTGCCATGCAAATCTTTTTCGGACAGATTCGTGTCATTCCGATTATAGCACTTGAAAAATAACAAAACCAAGGTACGTGCAAGAACTAGATTGACTGGAAGGAATTTTCTCACTATGATGAGTTAGTAACTACCAAAAATAAATACGAAGGTTACATACACCAAATTACCTAAGGAAGCCGAGGGGGAGAATCCACACATGTATACCGTGCGCCGCGTTGCCATGCATGAGCTTTCTGATTTTGTCGCTGTCTTGACGCCTCCAGAACGGCACGCCTCCATTCTTGCGTATGTGGAGCATATGTTTTCGCAAGGCGCTATGCGTCCTGAATGGTGTTTTCTCGTGGAAAAAGAGGGTGAAGCACTCGGGCGTGCTGCGTTTTGGACGCTCCCCGGAAAGGACGTACCTTCGGATATTGTTCTGCTCGATCTTCCCTGGGAGGATGACGCGTGTGGCGACCAGCTGTGGCAGTATCTGCTGCTGATGTGCAAACAGCTAGGTGCCGAGCAGCTGGGGTATGTGCTGGATACGCCAGCTATGGCCCCGCAATGGCAAGAAAGTGGGCCGACTCGACAGACGTTTTTAAAAAAGAAAGGGTTTCATCTGCAGCGGGAAACCTCCCGTTTCGAATGGAAATCCGACGAGCCTCGCAGTCAGGAAGCAAACGGAGGCATTCTGTTTCGCAGCTTGTCGGAAGTAGGGGAAGCTTCGTTCATCGATGCGATCATGCGCGGCTCCGCTTCCACTCTCGACAGACAGATTGCGCAAGAACGTGCCGACCTCGGTCCCTATCTCCAGGCAAAAGAGATCTTTCACGACCTGCAAAGCATGACTTATGAGGCTCATTGGTGGGAGCTTGCCTATACGCCAGAGAACGAGCTGATTGGATTCGTCATGCCGACCAAAAGTCCCACGTTTGCGACGATTGGCTACATCGGAGTCCTCCCTGAATTCAGAGGGCGCGGCTACGTGGACGTCCTGTTGAACCGGGGAGTGATATCACTTGTGCAAAGTGGCGAGCGCTACATCCGGGCCGATACGGACTTGCACAATGAACCGATGGCAAACTCCTTTTTTCGGGCGGGATTCCATCGTTTTGCCCAGCGCAGCGAATACCGGGTCCGCTTTTGAGGAAGACAGCAAAAAGGGTGTGATCGTCTATGCAATCACACCCTAATCCAAACGCTTTTCCAGCTCCAGCTCATCCTGCAGCGGAATTCAAAGCTGGCAGATCCTCATTTTTTGAGCAACCCCTGGCATACCCGCTCTGTTTCCTCGACAAGCGCAGCAACCAGCTCCCCTGCAGACATTTCCCGGCTAAGCGAAGCTGCCTGACCTGCCCACATCGATAGATACTCTGTTCTGTCCTGCTTCGCTGCCGCATTTCGAATATCGCGCGTCAACGCATTTTGTACCGGATAAGGTGGCAGCTCGTGATCATGCGGTGCCAGCAAGGTCATGAACTCATTCTCGATGCCTCTGGCCGATTTACCGGAAAAGGCACGGGTAATGACCGTCGCCTCATCACTCGTCTCACGAACAGAGCGCTTGTACTGCGGATGAGCTCCACTCTCTACGCAGGTCAAAAACGCGGTGCCCAGCTGTACGGCTTGCGCTCCCAGTGCAAACGCAGCAGCAATCCCCCGGCCATCCATGATCCCTCCCGCTGCAATGACGGGAATGTCCACACGATCCACAATCTGCGGTACCAATGCCATCGTACCTATCAGATTGCTCGGTGAATCTGGCAAAAACGATCCGCGGTGCCCTCCGCCTTCACTTCCTTGGGCAGCAATCATATCGACACCGCTGGCTTCGAGGGCGATCGCTTCCCGCATGGTGGTTGCTGTCCCAATCGTGGTGGTTCCCCGCTGCTTCAGCTCAGCAAGCCAGCGCTTTTCCAATACGCCAAAGGTAAAGCTGAATACGGGTACCTGCTCCTCGAGTACGACAGCCATCTGCTCTTCAAACGGTTCCGCAAAACGGGTTACCTCTGGATCAGCCGGTATGCCCAGCCGGTCGCGAACCTCGTTCATTACGCTTGAAACCGAATCAGCTACAGGCTGGCTGCCGTCGTAGCTCTCCGGGATGAACAGATTGACGGCAAAGGGCTTTTCGGTCCGAGCACGAATCGCGCGGATCGCGTCACGCATCTGTCCTGCACTCATATACCCTGCACCCAGCGTTCCGAGTCCACCTGCTTCCGAAACGGCTGCGACCAGCTCCGGAGTCGTCGTTCCACCAGCCATGCCCGCTTGAAGGATCGGCAATTTCACCTGCAATCGAGTCGTTATCGCGTTTGCCTGCCACATCATTCCCCACTCCTCCCAAATGGTTTCACGCAATCTATACCTGATGTCGGATCAAATCAAGAAAATGCGCTAGCACACGCGCAGTCATTCCCCAAATGACACGTCCTTCTACCTCGTAAAACAAATGCTCGATCGTTCCCGACCGCCATGGATAGCGTTCTCCCCCTGGAATCAAATGGAATGGGAAATCCTTTTCGGGCTGTATGTAGCTCGAAGTTTTATGAATGGCAGGCTGCATCCCCAGCAAGGTATCCAAGGCGATCACGAACACTTCTCCTACCTCGTCCGGATTCGGATTCATGTCTGCGATGCCTTCCAGATAGCCGACAAACGGATAAATACTGCCCCTGCCCGGACCAAGCAGGATGTCCAGTGACCCGATCAGCTGAATGCGCGACTGCGGCAGCCCCAGCTCCTCGCTTGTCTCACGACGGGCCGTAGCCCAGCGCGATTCGTCCCCTTCCTCTGTGCGTCCTCCGGGGAAACAGACTTCGTTGGCTTGACGCCGCATCGTGCTTGCCCGCTTTTCAAACAGGATGCCCAACCGCCCACCTTCCATAGGTACGAGAGGTAACAGGACGCTGAAAGAGCCGTATCGCTCGTCCCCCATGATGCTTGACTCCCGTCCTTTGAACAGGCTGCTGATTTTCTCCACAGTTGGGTCAGGGTGAACAGGCTGTTCGCGCACTCCCTCATTTGAAATCTCAATGAGGTTTCCATCCGGGTCACGCACGTACACCGAAAGTATGGGACCATTGGCTCCCGTCCGCTCAACTGGACCCTCTATGACTCTTACCCCACAGGCTGTCATGTGCGTGATGACCTGTTCCAATGGGACGGATGTGAGAAAACAAAGATCTGCAGAGCCTGGAGCAGGATGCTGTGCTTTCGGTTCAAACTCATGGCCGGCCTGATGCAGGTTGATTTTTTGCTGGCCGTATTGCAAAGCCCACCTGCCTCTACCAAAGGTGACTGGCTTCATCTGGAGGACTTGCTCGTAGAACCGACAGGTCGCCTCTATATCCCGAACCGTTAAGACAAAATGGTCCAGTCTGTCAATCATGTGCATCTCTCCTACGTCATTCCCTTTTCTATCTACTGGCTTGACACCTCCTATTATACAATCTTTTTCCATACCACACGTACCGTTTTGGCAATTGCGCTGCTGCGAAGGTGAAACGACATTTGCAAAATACGTACAGAAAGCTGGGCGTCTCGAACAGGACGGAGCTGTGCTATAAACTGAAAACGAACTGATGAAATTCGAAAAGCCACCTTCCTCGGCGGCTTCTCATGCTGGTTATTTCGTTTAGAAATGGTCATTGTACAATTCCTGCTGCTGTTCCTCAGCAATGGCCTGCAAGTCATAGGCATTAATGCGAAATAACTGATAGTCGCCTAGATCCGCTCTTTTTGCGGCGAGCTTACTTAGAAACTTCGGGGAACCTTCGTTTTCTTCATCGTACACTAACAAGATCCCGTCTGAATTGGATAGCAAGAATTTGTCTTTCTCTCCGAGCTGCCAGGCTCCCTGGTACGGTGATTGATAGACACTATTGAGATAGTCCGCTTGCATCACAATATTCCGGTAGTAATCCTGTGTCTCTTCTTTCCACTTTTCCTCTTGATTCAAAAACGGAGTAATGACCGCCAGCTTCAGCTGAGGATAGTCTTTTTTTAATTCCAGAACGATTTCGGCAGCCCACATTTCTATCCCGAGCTGACCGGATATGATCACCCATTCCAGCTCGTCCTCAAGGAATCTTACGAGTTCCCGCTTGAGCGCTTTCTTAATAATGGATAGCCCCGGATTTTTTTCATTGAAAATGCCAAGCTCGTGAGCCTTGTAGCCTGAAACAAATAACCGTTTTAGCATGATGCCACCTCTCGTTTACAAGAAGCTCTAGCCAATGCGACTCCTCTTTTTCTTATCGTAACACAAACTTGAATGACACAGAAAACGCCATGGAAAAAGATGATCCTCTCCCTATTGGGAAAAAACCGGTCTACACTTGTCCATCTTGTTACTCAGCTACGAGCCAGGTCACGTTGTGGGCTTGCAGTTCTTTGCTCCAGTCAGCAGGCGCTTTCGTATTGCTGATGACGATATCGATTTCCTTCAGCTCAGCCACCTTGGACAGTGTGCTGATTCCGATCTTGGAATGGTCCGCCAAGATGATGCTCTCGTTTGCGTTTTCGATAAAACGTTTTGCCAGCACTGCCCGCTCCGGATCATAGCAGGTAATTCCTTTGTGGATGAGCAAGCCGTCTACGGAGAGGAATGCCTTGTCCACGAAAAAGTCTTTCATCATTTGTTCAGCAAAGGAGCCGCCCACCCGATGATGCTTGGCGTTTACTTTGCCGCCCAAAAAGTAGATCTCGGCGCTGAGCAAGCCGCCGTTCTGGTACTCGATCAACATGTTGAGTGCGGTGATGGAGCTGGTGAGGATCGTCAAATCTTTTTTGGTGGACAGGAAAGTGATCATTTGCAAAGGAGTCATTCCTTCGTCGATGACGATCGTGTCGTTGTCCTGTACCAAATCTGCGGCTGCGCGGCCGATCCGCTTTTTCTCCTCGGCACGCAGGACTTCCCGGCTCATATGGGACGGCTCCGTGCGATCCAGGTTCAGCTTGACCGCTCCACCGTATACACGCTTCAGCTTTTTCTCCGATTCGAGCTCTTCCAAATACCTGCGAATGGACTCCGACGAAACCTGCAGCTTTTCTACCAAATCGTTGGTTCGTACCTTACCGTTTGCGTTTACCAGTTGCAAAATGATCTGCTTACGCTCTTCTCCGAACAACGACACGCTTCATGTCCCCCTATGATTGTGCTACCAGCTCTGTGATCTCCTCGTGGATGACGATCTGGCGCTTGGCTAATTCAGCAAAAATGACTGCCGGATCAAAGGCCTCTTCCGGAGTGATGACTCCTGTTTTGTTGACTTCACCCTTGGCGATCAGCTCTGTGGCAATCGCCATCGGGATGCTGTTTTAGCGACAATGAAGCCAAAACCAGGTACACCCTGAATACATTTGTTTGCGCTGGAGATCAGGTAGTCGATATGCAGGTCTGTGATGTCCATCGGTACACCACCGAAGCTGCTCATGGCATCCACGATAAAGGTTTTGCCAAATCGTTTGGCTGCCTCACCGATGCGCTTTTTGCGCCTCATCGTGACTCTTTTTGATCGCGCCGATCCCTTGACCTGCCGTTCCTACACCCGCACACAAAGGCAGACCTTCACTCTCTGACCATTCCCCCACTACATCAGCGACCTTTTGACACAGCTTATCGACATCCTCCCTCGAGGACATCATAGCCAGCAGCGTGACCTTGTTGTGGTAGCCAAAGATGAGCAGACGATTCGTTTCCAGCTTTCTTTTGATGCGTGCAATCAAACCGCACCACCATCCGAAGTTTGATGTAGATGAGCGCTCCATGCTGAACATCGGGAAGCTTTTTATCGGAATCGTACTGGATTATTTGGCAGTCGAGTAGCTTTGGATGGAACACATAATCGGCAGCCCGTCTCTTCACCCGTTAAGAAGCAGGCTGCCTTTCTTCCTTCATCCATTCAAAAAAAAGACCACGCAGCAAATGCTGGTGACCTTTTGTAGCCATATCGGTTGCTATTTTTCCAGGGCAGCTTCCACAGCGGCAATCGCGTGAATCTCTGTCGTATCGTACACCGCCACAGAGCAGTCCGTTTGTGTAATCAACAGACCGATTTCCGTGCACCCGAGGATTATGGCCTCCGCGCCTTCTTCGATCAGTTTATCGATGATGCGCAGGTAAACCTGCTTTGACTCCTCACGAATGATGCCCCGGCACAGCTCCTCGTAGATGATCGCATGCACAGCCTCTCTTCCCGCTTCATCGGGGAGCAGTACCTCCAGCCCGTGCTCCTGCTGCAGACGACCGGTATAAAACGCTTGCTCCATTGTAAAGCGTGTAGCGAGCAAGCCGACTCGTTGATACCCGTCCGCTTTGATCTTGCCCGCTGTCGCATCCGCGATGTGAATAAACGGCAAAGAAGAAGCCCCCTGTATCGCATACGCCAGCTTGTGCATCGTATTGGTGCAAAGGACGATCATGTCTGCTCCTGCTGCCTCCAGACTGCGAGCGGCATTCGCCATATGCGTGCCAGCTTCCTCCCACTTTCCTGCATGCTGCAGCTCTTCTATCTCAGCAAAGTCGACCGAATACAGGATGCATTTCGCCGAATGCAAGCCTCCCAACCGATCTCTCACCGCTTCGTTCACCTTTTGATAGTACACCTGGGAAGACTCCCAGCTCATGCCGCCGATCAGTCCAATTGTTCTCATTCCCACTCCCCCTCCATGTTCTCATTCTTCCTTTATCTTCTCATCGTTCTCTCATTTCTCCTGCCCTGATAGCCCTCGAAATTCCGTCTTTACCCATGCCCTCCCCTTGCTCGTATCGAGTGAGGTATCAAGCGGAATCCCCAGCTCTCGGGCTTTTTCAGCAGACAAGATCTCCCCATGTACCAGCTCGGGAGCATAGCCGAAATCTTTCGCCATGCTCCGGCAAAACGTGTAGTAGCTCGCTTTTTCCTCCGGTCCCAAGTGAAGGGTGCCTTTGTGCGAGCTTGTCACGAGTTCTGCTACTGCACGGCCCAAATCCTCCACATGAACGAATGACTTGTACAGATTTTGAGTGCGTACGACTCCTCTGCCTTCCTGAAGCTCGCTGACCAATGCCTTTGTCCGTTTGTCCCAGATGCCTTGCACATTCTTTCCATAGATGGGTCCAAAACGCAGAATGAGGTGATGATCATGCTGTTCACGTACCTTCTGCTCCCCCATGATTTTGGCCAGGCAGTAGCCTGCCAGTGGATTTCTTTCATCCAGCAGCTCCCATTCTTCTTGCTCGGTGAACGGGCCTGACTTATTGCCGAACACGCCATCCGTGGAAAGAT
Organism: Brevibacillus centrosporus; assembly: GCF_046622605.1. Lineage (NCBI taxonomy): Bacteria > Bacillati > Bacillota > Bacilli > Caryophanales > Paenibacillaceae > Brevibacillus > Brevibacillus centrosporus. The sequence goes on from NZ_CP176856.1 coordinate 4,501,402, forward strand.
AGATCAATTTTGCCTGTTTCGGTATATGGGCGAGCAGTACCCGCATGCCTATTTCGATCAGCTCTTGGGCATCCGCGCTATCATTCCCCCGAAGTGCCCATATGAGGACGTCCGGTGAAGCTGCAGAGACCAGCGCCGCAAAAGTCTCTGCGTCCTTCACATTGACCCGAGTCCATCCCGGCTGGATCGCGCCCGAAAAGCAGGTGGCGACTACTTCATGCTCTTGGCTCGCCCTCAGGCAGCTGTCTATTTGCGCACCCAGATAGCCGCTTCCCCCCAGCAGCAGGATCCGTTGCCTTTTCATCGCATCCCCTCCCCTTCCTCTGTCCATTCCCTGTTTATTCCAGTACAATATACCTCAGAGAGCCCACCATGATCTACCAAAAAGAGGAAGGTCCGAGAGGGGGATGTTACCATGAGTAAAAAAATCGTGCTGGCTGGCGGCTCCGGCTTTCTGGGAAACGCCTTGGCTGATTTTCTCGCTGCAAAGGGATTTGAGGTCGTAATTCTGACTCGAGGGAATTCTCGGGCAGCTGGATCTATCCGCTATCTGCAATGGGATGGCGCGACAAGAGGAGCTTGGACAGATGAAATCGATGGCAGCTATGCCGTCATCAACTTTACCGGCAAAAGCGTCAACTGCTTGTACACGCCCAAAAACAAAGAGGAAATCATTCGTTCTCGCCTGGATTCCGTGCGAGTCCTGACCGATGCGATTCTGGCAAGCGCAAAGCCTCCCGCTGTCTTTGTGCAAGCCGGCTCTCTCGCTATTTTCGGCGATACGCTGCAGGAATGCGACGAGAATGCCCCGCATGGCACAGGCTTTTCCGTGCAGGTTTGCCAGCGGTGGGAGCAGGCGTTTTTTGAACGCGAGCTGACGCATACACGCAAGGTCATGCTGCGGATCGGCTTTGCGCTGGGGAAAAATGGCGGTGCCCTCGAGCCTCTCGCCAAGCTTGCTTCGATGCGACTCGGCGGCACTGTCGGCAGTGGGAATCAATACATTAGCTGGCTGCATGTAGATGACTTGAACGAGATGTTTTTCTATGCCATGGAAAACGAGCAGGTCAGCGGCATTGTCAATGCTACGGGTCCAAAGCCGGTTACCAACCGTGAGTTCATGCAGACGCTTCGCAAGGTATTGAACAAGGGCTGGGCTCCTCCGACTCCTGCACCCTTCGTCTGGCTCGGCGCTTATCTAGTCATGCGAACGGACCCTAGTCTCGCTTTGACTGGCCGCAATTGTGTCCCGGCGAAACTGCTAGAGAGCGGCTTTTCCTTTGGTCACACCGATCTAGAGGCAGCGCTGCGAGATCTGCTCGTACCGGAGAAGGCCAACGCGTAAGCTCTCTGTAGAAAATCAAAAAAGGCAGCGATAGACCTTTCCGTCATTCGCTGCCTTTTCGTATTGTGCATTAGGTCCCGCAATAGGTTTGATAAGGATAGTGCGAGGGTGCAGGCAAAGCCGCGTACTCTTCCTGATCGGTCGTATACGCAAACGGCCTTGCAAGCACGTCCAGCAGCCTTTCCAGCACGCTGAAATCTCCTGTCACTGCCGCGTCCAACGCTGCCTCTACGCGATGGTTGCGAGGGATGACAGCTGGATTGTTCTGGCGCATCAGCTGCAGAGATTCCTCCTTGGACTGCGGCTGTCTGTCCCACCTTGCTTGCCATTGCCCCAGCCATTCGGTAAATTCCGGTGTGCCAAACATCGCCGACTCTTGCGGCTTATCCAGCGTGAGGGCTCGGAACGTATTCGTATAGTCGGCTTTCTCTTTTTCCATCAATTTGAGCAAGCTCTCTACAAGCGATCCGTCCTGCTCCTCTTCCGTAAAGAGCCCCAGCTTCGCCCTCATCCCATTTAGCCATTCCCCCGTATACCGCTCGGCAAAACCTGCAAGTGCTCCTTCTGCCGCTTTGACTGCCTGCTCCTGATCGTCATGCAGCAGCGGGAGAAGCGTTTCCGCAAATCTCGAGAGATTCCACACGGCAATATACGGCTGATTCGCATAGGCGTAGCGCCCCTGCTCGTCAATCGAGCTAAAGACGGTGGCTGGATCGAACGTGTCCATGAAGGCGCACGGGCCGTAGTCAATGGTTTCTCCACTCAGGGCCATGTTGTCAGTGTTCATCACGCCGTGAATGAAGCCGACCAGCTGCCATTTGGCAATCAGCGCAGCCTGCCGTTTGATCACTTCTTTCAGAAGGAACAAATAGCGGTTTTCCCCCTCGTCCGGTTTCGCAAAATGCCTCTCGAGGGTGTAGTCTGCCAAGGCCTGCAGCTCCTCCTGAGTCCCCCATTTGGCGGCATATTGAAACGTGCCTACGCGAATATGGCTGGCAGCCACACGAGTCAAAACGGCACCGGGCAAATACGTTTCGCGAATGATATTCTCGCCCGTGGTCACGACAGCCAGGCTGCGCGTGGTAGGTATCCCAAGAGCGTGCATCGCTTCGCTGATGATGTACTCGCGAAGCATCGGCCCAAGTGCCGCGCGCCCGTCGCCACGCCGGGAATAAGGCGTCCGTCCCGCCCCTTTCAGCTGAATGTCAAACCGCTGTCCATCCGGTGTCACTTGTTCGCCGAGCAGGACCGCCCTGCCATCCCCCAGCATCGTAAAATAGCCGAATTGATGCCCGGCATAGGCTTGCGCCAGCGGCAGAGCACCTTCGGGAATCTGGCTGCCTGCAAGAGCTTCCACGCCATCCTCCCTTTTCAGCGCATCACTATTTAACCCAAGTGAACCTGCCAAAGCTTCATTCAGGATGACCAGCTTTGGCGAGCGAGCAGGGGTTGGCGGTTGCTCGGTAAAGAAGGTTTGAGGCAAACGAGCATAACTGTTGTCGAAATTCCATCCAGCACTGCGACCTGCTTTTTTCTCTGTCATTGTAACTCCTTTTTCTATGCGTCATTGGGTTTGCAGCCTTCTATTTCTGCACAGAATTGCCCTTATTATTGTTTACTTTTGCCATTCTATTATAACGTGTTACGTGCACCAGACGCGTGCCCTTTCCGCTTTCAAAGTGTAGGGAATGAAAAAAAGCCTCCCTGCATGAGGAAGGCTGATCGCACCTTGCTGTAATCTTGCTCTCTTTTATACCCCGTACCAGTTCAGGCCTTGCTTGCCCAGGTCGACCCAGACGCTCTTCGTATGCGTATACATGTCCATCGCCTGCATCCCCAGCTCGCGACCAAAGCCGCTCTGCTTCGTACCGCCAAACGGTGTGGTGCTGTCGAGCATGGAATACGTATTGATGTACACCGTTCCTGCGTGCAGGCCACGTGCCATGCGATGTGCGCGTTTCAAATCGTTGGTCCAAACACCGGAAGCGAGTCCATAGGTCGTTTCGTTAGCCAGACGGAGCGCGTCCTCTTCGTCCTTGAAGCGAATGACCGAGATGACCGGACCAAAAATTTCTTCACGGGCAATGGTCATGTTGTTCGTCACATTTTCAAAGATGGTTGGTGTGAAGAAATAGCCGGTGCCTGCCTGCGGATTGCGTTTGCCGCCCAGCACGAGGTTGGCTCCTTCCTCCAGTCCCTTTTCTACATAGTGCTCGATCCGCTCCAGCTGAGCCATCGATACTTGTGGACCCATTTGCGTGGCAGGATCGAGCGGGTTGCCGACCCGAATGGTTTGCGCCTTTTTGCTGAAAGCATCTAGGAAGCGGTCGTAGACGCTGTCCTGTACGAACAGACGAGAACCCGCCGCGCACACTTGGCCTTGCGCAAAGTAAATTCCGAAGAGGGCGCCATTCACGGCATCGTCCAGCTCTGCGTCGGCGAAGACGATGTTTGGCGATTTGCCTCCAAGCTCAAGTGTTACAGGCTTGAGATGCTTGCTTGCCGCCTGCATGATCAGTCTGCCTGTCGAGGTCGAACCCGTAAAGGCGATTTTGTCTACATCCGGATGAGAAGACAGCGCGTCTCCCGCAACGGCGCCGAACCCGGGAACTACGTTGATGACGCCATCCGGGATTCCCGCTTCCTGAAATACCTTTGCCAGCTCCAGCATGCTGATCGGCGTCTGCTCCGCCGGCTTGATGACGATGGTGTTGCCCGCTGCCAGAGCCGGAGCCAGCTTCCACATCGCCAGCATGAGCGGGAAGTTCCACGGCACGATCGCGCCAATGACGCCTAGTGGCTCTCGCAGCGTGTAGTTGAAGCGATTTCCCGGAGAAGCCAGCGTCTCTCCCTGCACTTTGTTGGCGAGTCCCGCGTAGAATTCCAGCACGTCGATGGTTGCGGGCATCGCAATGTACTTCGTTTCGTTGATCGGCAAGCCGTTGTCACTGGACTCTACCTCTGCGAGATAATCGAGCTTCTCCCACATTTTTTGTGCGGCACGGTACAGCAGCCTGCCGCGATCACTTGGCGCCATTTCCGCCCAAGCTCCGGTTTCAAACGCTTTGCGCGCAGCTTTTACCGCCAGATCAACGTCCTGCGCCCCCGCTTCAGCCACCACGCCGTTTACTTCTCCCGTCGCCGGATTGAACGAATCGAATGTCGTGCCTGACAAAGCATCTACCCATTTTCCATCAATGAACAATTGGTATGATTGTGCCATCTTAAACTCCCCCGATTCCCATTTGATTGATCTTACATGGCAGCGCTACTTTTTCTCAGGCAAGTCCAAGGTAGGTGTCTGATCGAAGAAATTCCACGGCTTGAGCATCGCGTGCACCCACTCCGTCGGCATGATCGGCCATTCCTCTGCCCGAGCTACGTGCGTCGTGCCCGTGGTCATCCACACCACATTATCTGTGTTCTCGATGGAGTCGTTGTTTGCGGTAAACTCCTTCAAGCCTGTATCCGTCTTTGCACGGTTCGGGTATTCTCCCTCTGGATAGCGCTCGTCTGGATTGTATTTGGTGACCCAGATTTGTTTGTCCATAAAATTCACGCGGTTGTACAGCCACTCGTCCTTGCTGAACATAGCTCCTTTTGCCACCGGATGTGTTCCTCCAGCGTACGGCATGATCTGATAGGAAACCGGGTTTCCGACTTTGTTTTCCTTGGAAGGATTGCTCAGCAGGCGAATCGTGGACGGGTCAAAGGTCTGGATTGCGTCCTGCTCCGTGGTCACGGTCTTTTGCTCGGTAACAATCACGCTCTTGCGCGGACCACCTGCTGTATTTTCGGCGATCTGCGGATTAACCTCTGTCAACGTATTGTTCTCGCCATCCACATCGAGATCGAGGCGGAAGTTGTAAATGTGCTGGTGAGTCGTTCCGACGATGTTGTGATCGATCAGCGTGCCGTAGCGGGTATCCTCCTTCGCAGTCGGATCGTGCATCGTGGAGGATTTCACGGCCTTCACTGCTTCGATACCTGTCGCGCCCACATCGATCTTGATCGTTCCGTTCGGAGACAGGATCCAGTCGAAAATGTAGTCGTAGTTGCCCACTGTACTGATCCAGCGAACGACCAGCTCACGGCGCTCGCGGCTCACGTTGTCTTTTCCCATCTCCTGGTGCTTGAATTCCGGTCCGGCGTATTGCTCAAAGATCGCCATGGCATTTGGAATCGTGTACGGGTTTCCGTCGTTGTCCGAGATGGTCGCCTCAAGCAGCTGCGCGTTATCCGGTACGTCCGTACCCTTTTCCAGCGGAGAGGTCAATACTCCCATCCCGTAGTCCCCGGAGTCCAGATACGCTTTGAAATACCAGCCCACGTCCGGATCGCCATAAGGAACAATCATCCCGCCCAGCGAGCCCTCGTACATGATTTTGCGCTTGATGCCATTGTCGTTGTACGTCATCGTCGACAGGACGGGACCTACGCGTGAATCCATCCGGAGGTGGAAGTCCCAGTTGCCCCAATGGATCGTATTACCGTCAAAGCTGTAGTTTTTCCCTTGCGGCTCCGTGATCGTGAGCGGCTTGACGTTTTGCTTCGCTTGCTGGCTGCGGCCATCGTAAGGAGTCGGCTTCAAAGGCACCGGGATTACGCCTGCGTCTTCGATCTTGATCACTTTCTTTTGCTCCAGGTCCACGATCGCTACCAGATTTTCGATCGGGTGCGCCCAGTAGTTTCCGTCTCCCACATCCAGGTAAGAGACGACCTTCAGCAGACGCAGGTCCTGCTTCAAGCCATCTGCCTCGTTGAAATACCCGACGGTGAGCGGAGTCGCAACTACCTTTTTCACGTCATTGATCCCCCGTTTTTTCAGGGCATCCGCATACTCACTGCTCTGCTCGATTGCGGCTTGGACAGTCTGGAAGTCATCCAAGATGACCATCCCGTGTGCCCCCTCGACTTCCTTCCAGGAGACGAGCTTCTTCGTCGCGAGGTTTACCTGTGCCTCGATGACCTTTTTGCCATCCAGCATCACGACATTCGCTTCTCGCTCAAATGCGCCCTTTTGCCCGTATACCCAGCTCCATACCTTGGCTTTTTCCGGCTCCTTCAACGAGATTTGCGTAAAGCGCATGCTCTGTTTATAGGATTCGGACGCTTTGACAGCGCTTACAACACTGTTAATCTCTTCTGCTGTCAACGGATTCAAAGGATGCTCCACCTTTTGAACCGAAACCGTCTGATCCAGCTCGGATTGGAATACTTCGTTGAGGAAATGATGCGTTACGTACAACGATCCATTTTTATAGACAACGGGCGCCTCCAGCTGGATAGAAGTACCATTTACCAGCACCTGTGACTGATTCGGCTTCAATGTTACAATGGTGCCACTGCGCTTGACCTGTGCCGTTTGGGTTTTGCTATCCCACGCAACGGTGCCTCCGAATTCCTCCACCATCTCCCGGAGTGGAAGGTATTCTGCCTCTCCGCCATGGGCATTTGCCTTCTGCGCGAATGGCACTGACGGCGACAGCGCAAAGGTTAAAGCCGTTCCTAAAGCTGCCGTGGATAGGACGAGTTGTTTTGGCAGCTTCTTTCTTTCGCTTTTCTGTGGATGCATGAAAGATCCCCCCGCTTGTTCGTGTTTACACGCTCATTGTAGGGGCAGGCTGCGACAAATGTATTGTAAATTTCGGAACTATCAGTTTCTTGGCGTTTATATCATACTATTGGTAGCTATGTATCACGCGTGAACCTGACGATTTTGTAAAGGTGGTTATGGATGAATGAATCGCTTTGAAATCGCCGCCAATCTACCTCCTGTGCAGTACGGGTTTCGTCTGGAAACCAGCAGCTATCAGGAAAAGCTTGTCCCTTATCAAGGCCAGACCGTCCTCTATTACCAATACGTTATGGGAACGTCTGTCCATGCCATTCGCGTCGTACCTGATGGCTGCATGGATGTGCTGATCTGCTGTGATCCCCTTCGCCCTCATTCCCTGATGTGCGGGACCATTCTGAAAGGGGAAACCATTCCCTTTCAGAATGGCGCCACCTATTTCGGTGTACGTCTCACGCCCTTGCAAAGCTTGTATCTGTCCCCCACTCCGTTTCGCGATCTGATCGACCGTCAGCCAAATGTGAGTGACGTCATGCATGGAGCTGAAAGTCTCTGTGATGACATCGCGGAGCTGGAGCTGTTTGAGGAGCGCATCGCGCATTTCGAGAAATATTTGCTGCCGAAGCTGCTGTCATCCGAGCAACCTACTGGACTGCTTCCCTATTGCTTGCAGCAAATCTATCAATCCAAAGGGAACGTGACTGTCGATACTCTCGCAGATGACATCGGCCTATCCAGCCGCTATATCCGCAAAAAGTTCGTCGACACACTCGGGCTCTCGCCGAAGCAGTACAGCCGCATCACTCGCTTTCAAAATACACTCTCTGCCATGATGAACCGGACGAGCACTTCGGGAACGATCGCCAACGAGCATGGCTACTACGATCAGGCTCATTTCATCAAGGATTTCAAGCATTTTAGCCTGTTCACACCGATGCAGATCATCATGCTTTTGCAAACTCCCCCACTCTAGTCCCTGCAGACAGCAAAAAGTCCACCTCAGATAAGGTGGACTGCTGATCCTTCCTCTTATGCCGTTTTTCCAGACTGGTTCGAATCCGCATGCGATAGCTTTTTCTTGTACTTGGCATAGTAGATCAGGGTGAGGAAAACCAGCCATGGAACTCCGATAATCCAGGAGACGTTCCAGAACTCCGTATCCAAGCCCATGGTAATCAAGATCGCGGCGATCAGTACGATCCCGATGATCTGCAGGACCGGAAACAACGGTGCACGGACAGGAAGCTTCTCTCCTCCATTTTGCTCCCATTGCTTGCGGAATTTCAAATGCGACAAAAGCGTCAACAGCCAAACATACAAGGCACCGAACAAGGCAATTCCAAACAAGTAGTTATACGCCAACGGACTGATTTTGGAGATGAGAGCTGCGAGCGCCACACCAATGCTCGACAGCAGCAGGGCGTTGACCGGTGTGCCGTCCTTGTTCAGCTTGCCAAAAGACTCTGGTGCGTAATTGCTGCGCGACAAGGAAAAGATCATCCGCGAAGTCATGTACAGATTGGTATTCATGCTGGACAAGGCTGCTGTCAGGACGACGAAGTTCATGATACCTGCTGCAGCGGATATCCCGACGTGATCAAAAACGAGAACAAACGGGCTTTGGGCGATTTCCTTTGCACCTGCATTGATCCAAGGAACGACAGCGATCATGATTCCCATCGCGAGGAAGTAAAAGATGATCAAACGGACAACCATCGTACGCATCGCCCGAGGAACAGCCGAACGCGGGTCCTTGGCCTCCCCAGCCGTCACAGCGATGACTTCTACCCCGACAAAGCTGAAGATCGCCATCAGCACCGCCATCCATACGCCGCCAAACCCGTGCGGCAAAAATCCGTCATGCTTGGTAAAGTTTTCAAAGCCGACTGCTGGTGTCCCGATCCCCAGCACGACCGCGATACCGAAAATGATGAAAGCAATAATAGCTACTACCTTGATCATAGCGAACCAATACTCAATGCTGCCGAAGTTCTCAACCGAACGAGAATTGACGTAGAGCAAAGCCGCACCAAATCCGAGGGTCCAGACCCATACCGGAATGTCTGGGAACCAGTAAGTCATATAGATACCGACCGCGACCGCTTCTCCGCCTACCGCAATGACCTGCGCGGCCCAGTACGTCCAGCGAGAGGTAAAGCCTGCCCAGCCGCCCAAATACTTTTCTGCATAGACCCCGAAGGATCCCGCAGTCGGATGGGCGACAGCCATTTCCGAGAGAGAGAACATCATGATCACGGCGATAAACGCTGCAATCACATAGCTGAGGATGACTCCCGGCCCTGCGTAGCTGATTGCGATGGCACTCCCCATAAACAGCCCGGTTCCAATCGCTCCCCCAAGCCCGATCATCGTCAGCTGACTTTTGGTTAATCCTCGGTGTAGACCTGATTCACGTTCGAGAAAGTTGTCCTTATCCTTCATACAGTTGCCCCCCGTCATGACTTTCGATTTCAAATATTGCGAATTAACCTGTCGTACCTGCCTCGGCCTGCTGTTCACCACGGTTTCGCTGCCCCCATACCATGAACACGTCGACCGCTTTTCCTGCGACAATCAAAGAGAGAAGCGTAAAAATCGAGTGCAGCGCATCCGATACCAGCCAGGAAGCGATAACGATCAGGGCGTTCAGGGCGATCATCATTTTGCCGATCGTAGCGGCTGGCCAAATCTTGTTCAGAACCACGCAAGCGATATCGACACCGCCTGTCGTTCCACCGGCACGTAGGACCAATGCAATCCCCGCCCCACTGACTATGCCCCCGAGCAGCACTCCTGCCAGCGGCTGATGCCAACCGGGAAGGAAAGAAAATACCCATAAGAACAGCGACAAACTCACCATACCGACCAAGCTGTTGACGACAAATTTGCGCCCGACGAATCGGTAACCTAGCAGAAATAGCGGTACATTTAGCAAGAAGTAAATCAGTCCGAGGGAGATCGGGAGAAAGTAGCCGAGCAAAACAGCTACTCCCCCCAAGCCTGGAGCTGTGATTTCATTGGGCTGCATGAATAGGTAGTACGCGAGCGCCACCAATGCCGTACCCGCCAAAATCATGCTCCATTCCTTCCCGAGCGATTTTACGAGGGACGCGTTGTTCATCGATTCCCAAGAGCAGCCAACGCGTCGATCGCTGCCTTTACTTCTTGCTCTGTGTTGTAGAAGTGCGGAGCGATCCGAATCACATCGTTGCGAGCCGAGACCAGGATTCCTTTTTCCTTGAGAATGGCTTCCGCTTTGGAGGCTTGCGGAATGTAGATGGCCGTGTTGGCTGCCTTTTGGCTCAAATCGAGAGGGCTCATCACCCGCAGCCCTTTTTCCTGCGCGTAGGCAATCGCCGTACGGGACAGGCTTTGCAGATAAGCTTCAATCCGGTCTACCCCGATTTCGTTTAGCATGCCGATGCTTGCCGCCGCCGCGTAGCCATTGATCATCGGAGGGGTCCCCGTCTCAAAGCGACGTGCTGCCTGGGCAAAATCCAGTTGCTTGATGTCAAACGCAAACGGGCTGACACGCCCGAACCAGCCCGTTACGACTGGCGTAAGCTTTTCCGCTACCTCTTTGCGGACATACAGGAAAGCAATCCCCGGGATCCCCAGCATGTACTTTTGGACGCCCGCTGCCAGAAAATCAATGTCCATCGCTTTTACGTCAATCTGCACGCTACCCGCAGACTGATAGGCGTCTACGAACAGATATGAGCCTTTTTCATGGACGATCTGGGCGATTTGCTGTACATCCTGCTTGAAGCCGTTGTAATACGATACGTGGGGAATCGACGTAATCAGGGTCTGTTCATTCACCGACTCGCTGTAGTACGCTAACGGTATAACAGAATCTGCCGATGGAATAAACTGCACCTGTGCGCCTCGTTTCTGCTGGGCCAGCCACACGTGACCAATGCTGGGAAAATCCATTTCGGTCGTGACGATCTGATTGCGCTCCCCCGAGAAGTCCAGGGCAGTAGCAACAGAAGAGGCACAGTCTGAAACAGAGGACAGCACCGCGATCTCTTCCCGAGAAGCGTTGATCAGTCGGGCGAACTGTCCTTTGGCTTCCTCCACCTTATCCATCCACAGATTCCAGTCCATCCCGGTGTAGCGCAAGGTGTCCACATAAGCGGCGATCGCTTCCTGCACTTGCATGCTCAAAGCGCTTTGCGAGCAGCTGGACAGCTGAATTTTTTCGTTTACAATCGGAAAATAGCCTCTCTCACGGGCAAATGGAAACGTCATAACAATCCCTCTTTCTACTGTTCAATGATTGTGGAGTGATACAGATCATGATTTCGTTCTTCGATGACAAAACCTCGCCCTGGATGGAGGATCTCCCCTACGACTGGCATGAGGTCTATCCCCTCGGGCAAACCGTCCCGTACCAAAAGCACGAATCCATTTTTCATCAGGATCAGGCAGCAAAGCATGTCTACGTTGTCCTGCAGGGACGTATCCGCCTCTTTCTTACCACCCCTTCCGGAGAAGAAAAGGCGATCGCCATCATTGGAAAAAGCGGACTGCTTGGCGAATGCGGGCTGTTTGACCATCCCACCTACAACAACGGGGCAATCACGGCGAGTAAAGCAACCCTTCTGAAGATTCCAGTCGAGCGCTTCAAGGAAGCGTTTTCAACAAATCTTACACTCGCTCATCAGGTCCTGCGTTTTCTCGATGGAAAGAACCGGATTCTCGCTTCTCACACCATGCAGCTCAGTTTTTACTCTGCTGCCCAGCGGATCTGCTTCACCCTGCTGCAGCTGGGGAGTACTTACGGCAAAGGAATCGAGGGGAAACGAATCATTACGGTCCGTTTCACCCATCAGGAGCTGGCCAATGTCGTCGGCACCTCTCGCGTCACCGTCGCAGGGACGATGAAGGAGCTGGAGAGAAGGCACATCCTCTCTAAAAATGGCGGCTTGTACGTCATCGAGGATGAAGCGATGCTGTACCGCTCCGTCTTGGATGGCCTATCGATGTAATACCTTCACGATACAGGAAGAGCTCGACCGGAATCAGTAAAGCACTTTACACTTTTCGTATTTCGCGCCAAATTTCTGACTATGAATATGGGGAGAAAAAGGAGGCTTGCTGGATGAAGCTATGGGTATTTTTGATCCTAGTGATCGGTGGACTCTTGCTGTATGGGGGCGCTTACGAGTTCTTTTCGCGGAGAAAACGAAAGGTACGGCTGACTCCTGATAAGTACGAACAAACCTACACGGAGCAGCTGCTGCAGGACACGCGGGATTCCGTAAACAGGACGGACAGTTAAGCATGCCTGCCGACAAAAAAAAAGAATGCCTCTACCTAGAGAGAGACATTCCAAAAGAAATATTATCGAAATCATCCGGGCCGAGCGCATAGGACACCCGTACCCCATGCGCGTTTTTGATGGCAAAGGCGACTTGGTGGAGATATCCATCCCAGGATGCATCCAGATCCCCGTTCTTGGCAATCTGTCCTGCTGCTTCCGCGTTGTCCCAAATGCTGATAAAGGTGGCCTTTGGGTAGTCACGCATCACCTGATTGACAATGCGAAGTGCCAATATTTTTCGTTCCAGCTCCTGACCTTTTGGCGGCAGACTGGAATAGACGATAAACTCGTCTGGCTTGGCAGCTTTGTTCTCTACGAAGATGGAAATGTCATCGGAGGAAAGATATTTTTCCACTCGTGCTTCCACGGACGAAACGGTTTTTTCTTTTTCATGCGGCTCTCCATGCGTCTTTACATCCGCGCATCCTGACAATATCATCAGGAGGATCAGAGCAAGAGCCACGCTGGCTTTTCCTTTGCCCACCAATTATTCCCCTTTTCTTTTTTATCGGCTTATAAAATTCCATATTTTCCTGATAATTCCTTCTTTCCGATTGATTTACTTGTCCAACTCCATTTGTCCAAGCTAGCCAGCCCCTTCACGATGACAATTAATGGAACCCTTCTCGCCGAAAACGAACAGAGCCAGTTCCCCCTGAGGACTTGGCTCTGTTTCCCTTATCTTTTCTTTGATTTTCTACTGCTTTTGACGCTGCGGCGCTTCTTCCCCTTTTTTCCAGTGCCAGCTGCTCGCTTTTTCTTCCCTTTTCCTTTTTGATTGCTTTTCGCACTCTTATTGTAAGCGACGGAGCCAGGTCCTCCGCCAACTGCATGCTGCTGCTTCGTATTCAGGCTTTCAATGGCGGCATTGGTTCCGCCAGTACTGTCCGTTCCTCCGCCGCCTGCCACTTGGGTAGCCGAATTGTTGCCATTTCGCCTCGCCAGCTTAACCACCTGGTCATTGACGATGACGACTGCTTTGTTCTGCCCGTTATCACCTTTGCGGGCGCCATTTCTTTGGACAGGTCCCACCTGCTTGCCTTTCAACCCACGGTTTTTGGCTTTGCCGCCTGCTCCAACGGCCTGTTGCTGCTGGGAGTTGGTGGAGTCGATGCTCGCGTTGTTGCCTGCCGCACTAAATCTGCGTCGTATTGGGAGCATTGGTGAATTGGCTATTAAGGACCACGACTACCTGCCGATTGCCATTCAGTGGGGATTTAACAACCATGCGTTTATTTCCTTTTTGAAAAATCACTGTCAGCTTGTCATCCGCACGTGCCATATCGCCTTCATCCTTTTTTCTCGGACTTATCCTATAGCCAATGCATATGGGGGACAAATTGTGTGGGACCGTGTGACGCCTCGGCAAAAATATGCCAACGCCTCGCTGCAGCCGTTCAATCGAGTTTTTGTCGTCCTCAAAAAGATTTGAGATGTGCGTGTATATAAAAACGAGAATGGACCATAATAAAGTCATCGAGCTCGGTGGTGTGTTATTCAAACAGGCTTTAGTCTTCTAGGAGGCGATGTGCCATGGATGATTTACACGATCACCCAGCGAGTAAGGGAAAACCGTTCACTGCAATAGACTTCTAGCTTCATTACGGAGGTAGATGCGTCGCACGTGATTATCGGTAACACCCTAAAACCTAACGAGCTCGATGAATACCGTCACCTTTATGGTGGCGGTTATTTACATTCGGAAAACGGAGAAAAAAGCTCCGGTTCGTAGGGCCACCTCACTGGGGTCATTCCAATCGAAAAAACATACGATCTCGCCGTGTGCCATGCGGTGCTGCTGCATCTGTCCGAACCTGTGCGCCTGCTGACAAAAATGATCCATCATGTGAAGGCAGGCGGAAAAATGATCGCCTTTGAAGCGCACCGGAAAGGACGGCAACATCGGCTTGAAGCTGCCCTTGCTTTTTCAGCAGCTCGGCTTGCGTGAAGTACAGTGCCGGCAAAGCGACAAAGTGCATGTATCAAATCCGCAAGTAAACCCCGAAGATGCGGCCAAGCTTTACAAAGCACTGGCTTTCCCGGATCCCGGCGACCCAAGGACGTTCACTTCCCAACTGCAGGAGCGTGGAATGAGCAGGGAAGAAGCGGAGCGACAATATGCAGCGGAAAAGCTTTTGTCGATCGCCTATACTGCTTCTGTCCCCATGACTTATGCGCCCAGCATGAAAATTACTTTTGGAACGGTCTAGGTAGCTTGCCGCGGCTACAGGTCATTACCGCCCTACTCCGCAAAGCTCAACCCTTTTTCGGCTAGCGCAGCCCGCAGCTGCCCCATTGCTTTGGGTCCCATACCGTGAAGCTTGAGAAGCTCGGCTTCGCTTACTTTGGCTAGCTGCTCGAGACGGAAGAAGCCTGCTTGCGCGAGTGCTCGTTGTGCAGGCTTGGCCAAACCTTTTGGCAGTTCAGACTCCTCTCCTTGCTCTGTTCATTTCCATGCCCATCCCTCCTCTTCGCAAGTTCCTTTCTTCATCTTTCCCGCAAGACCTCCTCAACCTCTTGAGGGCTTCTCCTGCATGCTCTTACAAATTGCAAAGACTATGCCTTTACATTCGACTCCTGCAGCTGAGTCTGCGGTGAATTGCGATCCATCATATGCTTGCCGACGAAGATCGCAGCCACCATGAGATAGGCGTAAACGAACTGCATGGAAGGGGCTTGAGCAAATCCGACAGTCGGCGCGTGAATGATGCCGAACAGAGACAAGACAGAGCCAGTCGCACCGGCGATGGCAGCCCGCATCGGTTTATTGGTGATGGCAAAAATGGCGATGCATCCCCAGACCATACTGCTGAGCGGTGCCCCATTTCCCAAATGCACAAGACCGTTGTAATAAACGCCTTTGTTTGCGAGGACGGCTGCCCCGACCTTCGCGCCCGTCGTTCCTGCTGCTGACAAAACGTTGTTCGTAAGCGTCAATGCCCAGTTTGCGATCCACGGGAACATACATATGAAGATCACCGGTACCTCCAGCTTCGGCGTCTCCCGAACCACCTGATTGGCTGTCACGATCCCGATGTACACCAGGATCGGTACGATGGCTGCGACAGGAATGACCGCCAGCAAAAACGCCCCGAGTCCGAAAAGTGAGATGATAAACATGGACAAGCCTGTAGCCACTGTGTAGCCAATACCTGCCCCCAGTGATTTCCAGCCTGCGTGCCCCACATACACAGTTACCGGATACGGATTTCCGCAGAAGCAACCGATGATGGAGGAGATTCCATTGGCCAGCATGACTTTTCGCGTATTGTATTCGTCACCTGCCGCATGGGCACTCTCGATGTTTTCCAGGTCAAAGATGTAATTGGCGAGTCCGAGTGGTACTGCTGAGGCTAAATAAGGCAGGGCATGAGGAATTCCTTGGATCAAGCTGTCGATGTGAACCGTAGGAGGATTGAAGCCAAACGACTGCATGGATGCTGCGATCGCTGCCGGATCCTGCAAGCCGAAAATCCACGCCAGCGCGGTTCCGGTCGCCAGCAGCAGAAAGCCTGTCGGGATCTTGGCAAATAGTGGCGATTTCCCGAACCAGTTGAGGAAAATGATAATGAGGACTGCAAATGCCACGAGCGGTGTCTCAAACGATTGCAGCATCGGGTTCATCGCCAAAAGCAGCAGACCCAGACCTGACAGGCAAGAGAGCAAAACCGTGCGTGGAATCATGCGGCGGATGGTATCCCCGAGGAACGAACCGACAACGAGAATCATCGCTTCAAAAAAGCACCAGACGAGGGCGATCTGAAAAGCAAATTCAGCGTTCTTGGTCGACAAATAAACAGGCAGGATAACCAGAAACGTAACGGTAAAAATCGAGGGTGCACTCGGACCGGAAGGCAGTGCCGTTACATCTTTTCGCCCTGTCTTCTTCGCCAAGTAGTAGCCAAACACGAAATAGCAAATACTGGCCAGGCAAATCCCCAGACCAAAAGCCGGAACCACGCGACCATACACAATGTCTTCCGGAAAGCCTACCACGAACAGCAGCAGCGCAATCATCGTCAGAAGGTTGGTCAGGTTGTTCGCCAATAGTCCAAAATACGCTGCCCAGTCGCCCTTTTTCCACAGAAACCCTTTCATCATTTGATCCATTTTCGCTCAGCTCCTACGTAATGAAAGATGGATGAAGACATCAGTGCTTCGAGCCTGTTGAAATCCGATGAGAATGAATGAGAGCCGATCATGGAGTTGATAGGGAAATCATGCTGTCTGAAGCCTCATGAATGGCAGGAGAAGGGCAGTGCCCCAAAGACCATGACACTGCCTCCCCTCTCCTCTCGCCGCTTACACGTTTGCTTGGTGATGGAAATGCGTGAACAGATGATCGCAGTCCTCACGCTTCTCTACCTTGATCATGTTCAGCGCACTCATGTCTTTGCCCGACAAGTAGTCGCGCAGATGCTTGTCCGAAAAACCGTGCTCATGCGCATCGTCGTTGGTGGAGCAGTAGTATACTTCTTTGATGCCCGCCCACATGATGGCACCTACGCACATCGGGCAAGGCTCGCACGTCGCGTAAATTACGCAGCCTTCCAGATTCATCGTGCCGAGAATTTTGCACGCTTCGCGAATCGCTACCATTTCAGCGTGCTGGGTCGGATCGTTATCTGCAATCATGCGGTTGCTGCACACGACAATAATTTCGCCATCTTTCACTACCGCTGCCCCGAAAGGACCTCCGATATGGTTGTCCATCCCTTCGATGGTCTTCTCTACTGCTAGCTTCATGTAATCCATCGTGATGCTTGCCTCCCTTTTCTGCCCTTATTTCACAATGTGCGTGCCTGCCTGATTGTTGACCGCGTCTTTTAAGCTCTCCGGGTTCGTGATGATGACACGGGATCCGCTTTTTTCTAGGAAGCTCAGGCTCGCTTCGATCTT
Source organism: Brevibacillus centrosporus (assembly GCF_046622605.1). NCBI lineage: Bacteria > Bacillati > Bacillota > Bacilli > Caryophanales > Paenibacillaceae > Brevibacillus > Brevibacillus centrosporus. The sequence goes on from NZ_CP176856.1 coordinate 4,518,550, forward strand.
CGGCAGCATGCTGCCTTTGGCGAAGTGCTCCTCTGCGATATACTGCTTGGTTTCTTCGATGCTGATTTGCTCCAGCGCCTTTTGGTTAGACTTCCCGAAGTTGATGCAAACGCGGGGAACACCCGTGGTGATAATGAGCGTCTCCGCCTGGATTTGCTCCGCCAAGAGGCTCGTCGCAAAGTCTTTGTCGATCACCGCATCGATCCCGTCGTACGCATTGTCACCCGTCTTCACGACTGGGATGCCCCCGCCGCCTGCTGCAATCACCACATAACCGGAGTCGATCAAGGACTTGATCGCATCCTTTTCGATGATATCGATCGGACGTGGGGAAGGAACGACACGGCGATACCCTCGTCCGGAATCTTCCACCATCACCCAATCAGGGTGCTCCGTCTTCATCGCTTCGGCTTGCTCCAGTGTAAAGAAGGAACCGACGGGCTTCGTAGGATTCTGGAAGTTCGGGTCATCGATGCTGACCTCCACTTGGGTAATCACGCTCGCTACTTTCTGCTTCATGCCGCGCTTTGCAAATTCGTTCGTCAACGCTTGCTGAATCTGATAGCCAATCCCGCCCTGTGTTTCTGCCACGCAGTTCACCAGCGGGATAGTCGGCATCCCTGTGATTTCGTTCGCAATCTCACAACGGCGCATCGCGAATCCTACTTGCGGGCCATTGCCATGCGTTACCACTACCTTGTAGCCTTCCTCGATCATATCGGCAATATGGGACACCGTTTCTTTCACGGCTTCATATTGATCCTGGATCGAGTCACGTCCATTTTCTTTTACGAGTGCGTTGCCTCCGATCGCAACAATAACAAGTTCTCCCATCTGTATACCCCTTTTTCTGATGATATGGTCTCTACGGTTCACTGGGCAGAAACACTTAGTTGGATTTGTTCAAACGATAGCAAAGCGTGTAGAGCACGAAGGAAAGAATCAGCCCACTGAAAAAGGCGAATTGATTGAGCGTAGCCAACAGAGGAACATTCGTGAAGAAGGCACCGGACATTGGAAAGATGAAGCTGATCGCCATGACCACGCAGGCAACCAGATTGTAGCCGCTCACATATCTCCCGTTATCTCCAGGCTTCACGTAGATCGTGGACAAATCCAGCTTTCGTTTACGCTCAATGTAGTAGCTCGATAGCATTGCCAAAAACCACAAAGCCTGTAGCCCCTACATTCAAAGCCAAAATCAGGACGATGACGGAAAACTGATTTTCGATTTTTCCGATGGCATCCACGATGTTGAAAATCGTCTGTCCAAACGCGATTTCCGTGCCGACGATCAAGCCAATGCACGTGATCGCGAACAGAACGTAGGAGACGATCATTCCAAACGGCAAACCGACTATCGCTGCCCGCGGTGTTTTCGCACGCTGTGTCAGGTCAGAGATGTTCACGATCGGACCTGCCCAGTTGGAGACCAGTGCACTCACGCATGCGATGAACACGAGACCGTTTTCCATTGGCTTAGCTGGCACGTAGTCCATAATCGGCCCTACCCCACCTGCAATCCAAATCGCCCAGATCGCTGCGCCGATGATGAAGATGTAGACGACAGGAGACGAGTACTTGCTAAATACACTCAGGATGTTCATTCCGCCTAAAAACAACAGGACGGTTACTACCCACAAAACAATGTACGAGAGCATGGTCGGAAAGTCCAAGCCAAACAAGTCAAAGCCTGCTCCCCAGGACATGTACCCCGGAAAGATTTTGGCAAATATCACGTTCAACGATTGCGCCCCTACAACTGTCGTCGCTCCAAAAAAGACGACCCCAGCGATCAGACCGCGGCACAGAGCTGGAATGACGGACCCTTTTACCCCAAACGAATCGCGCAGCAGCATGGCAAACGGAATCCCGTACTTGGAGGCTGAGTAGCCGTTCAGCACATAGCCAGCGGAAACGATGGCAGCGGACAGCATCACCGCCCAGAACACTTGAGGAACGCTCAGACCGAGTGCAAAGAACCCAGCGACCGTCATATACGACATGATGTTGTGAACAGCGCCCATCCAAACCGTTATATAGGAAAAGATACCCCAATCGCGCTCTGCAGAGGATTTCGGTAAAATATCCTCGGAATAGCCATAGGATTTCCACTGCTCTCTCGATTCTTTTTCATTCGATGATTGCCAATCTAGTTGTGCCATGTTCCATTCTCCTTCATCAAGCCTTCTCTGCACGTGACCCTCGCATGTTGCGCGAGAGCCTCGTGCGCCAGAAGAGGGCTTGTTAGCTGATACGCTCGCTCAAAGTCAGGAGGGCCTTTTCAAAAGCCTCAATCGGTGGGTACGTGATACCCGCACCGATCATGCCGATCCCTGCTTCTTTGTGGGCAATCGCCGTATTGATGATCGGCAAAATACCGGTTTGCACCACGTTGCGAATATCGATGCCTGTAGCGACCCCTTGGAAATTCAGGATCGGGATCGTCACATTCGGATTTTCTGCGGTTGTGATTTCTTTCATTTTGGTAGAGAAGCCGATCGCTTCTTCTACGGTTCCACCAACCAGTGCCACGATCGCTGGCGCCGCTGCCATCGCAAAGCCGCCGATGCCATACGTTTCCGTAATCGCGCTGTCACCGATATCCAGTCCGGAGTCTTCCGGCTTGTAGCCTGCAAACATCGGTCCAATTACCTTTTGCGCAGGGCCAGTGAACCATGTGTTGCCTGGCATGCCGCTGACGCGGATTCCAAACTCTACGCCATTGCGCGCCATAGTTGTGACGATGGTGCTGTTCTCGATTCCGTGCGCTGCGTCGAGAGCACATTTGCACATAGCCATCCAGGTCGGACCCGAGAAGTAGTCGCTGCTTGCTACGAAATCAAAGACTTGGCGTTTTTGCTCCTTCGTGTAATCTGTTTCCAGGATGTACGGAGTCAGAGCTTGGATCAGCAGAACCGTACCCGCATTGTTGCGGTTATGGCACTCGTCGCCCATGTGCAAAGCTTGAGCGAGCATGAGGCGCAAATCGATTTCGCCCGCGATTTTCATCGCATCGCGCAGCATTGGACCGAGCACGTCGCGCATCCAGTTCAGACGGGTAATGACACTTTCGTCATTTGCACCCATTCGGAGGATTTTAGACATTTGCTCGCTCATGTTTGTGTATGCCACGTTGCCGTACGTCTTGTTCTTGACCACATGCATGAACATCGATGCGGAAGTGACACCTGCCATGGAGCCAACGCAGTTGTGCTCGTGGCATGGAGCAAAGGTAATCTCGCCGGACGCTGCTACTTTCTCTGCTTCCTCGATATCCTTTGCCAAGCCTTCGAATACGAGCGCACCTGTAACGGCACCCTTCATCGCTCCGTTCATTTTCTCCCACGCAATTGGAGGTCCTGCGTGCAGGATCGTCGTCTTGGTCATTCCTGGAACGACATTGATCGCTTGGTCAAAGCCCACCAGCATCGGCTGGGACTGAATGATCCGCTCGACAGCCACCTTGTTTGCCGCTTCGATTTTCTCTGCCAGCTCTGGGTTTTCCAGTCGATCCAAAGCAGCGATCAGCTCAGGCTTGCCACCGCCTGGCGGTTTCCACTCCAGGTGTGTCGCACCTGCTTGCTGCTTGATGATGTCATCTTTAAAAAATTCGATCCCTACGTTGATCGCATGAATTTTACTTGAAAACAGCTCGTTGATTTTGCTCATCGTTAAGCCCCTTTCGTTACGAATTCTCTAGCCAACAGACCTGCGCTCGTGCTGCTGCTCGCGATGGTTACACCTGCTGCCATCAGCTTGTTCACCTGATCCTCAAACTTCGGAGAGTCCAGATCAGTTCCCATTACATAGCCGAGAATTTCCAGATGACGTCCTTCTTTTTCAGCCAGCTGCTTCGCCTCGAGGATCGCTGGCAGCATAACACCCACTGGATCTTCGTTTGCACCAAAGCCCAGGATGAAGTCCATCAGGATGACGCCAACAGAAGGATCCTTCGCTTCCTGCAGGAATCTGGCAATACGGGAGGACGGGTCGATCATCGGATGCGGTTTGCCGTTCGTAAAGTCATCATCGCCCATATCCAGGAAGGTGTGCGCCTTGCTCTCATGCAGGTTTTTCAGCTTGTAATCCGAGTTCTTCTGGATGTTGCTGTATACGTCTCCAAACGTTTCCATCGCGATGTACATCGCCTCATCGCACAAGGTACCGCCGCAGAACAGTCCACGCACGTACTTTTGCTCAGGAGTCAGCTTGGCGCGGACTTCTTCAATCAGCGGCCAGTTCAGAGCGCGCTTGTTGATTTCGTCTTCGTTGGCTCCTGCCAAAACGACGGCTTTGAGAGCCGCTTCCTTCGAGGTTTTCGCGAAATGCGCGCCTGCCGCGAGGACCGCTTCTTCTTTACCACCGATGAAGTACACGACTACTGGCTTTTTGCACTCTTTCACTTGTGCCAGCACTTTTTCTTCCACGCTTGGTGCTGGAGGCTTGGAGATCAGCACGATGACTTTTGTCGCTTCATCCTCGTCCAACGCTTTGATTCCATCCAGCATCATGATGCCGCCTACTTGCTCGCTCAGATCGCGACCGCCTGTACCGATCAGCTGGGTGATCCCGCCGCCGAAGTCGTGAATGCGTACGCTCACCTCTTGGCTGCCTGTTCCCGAAGCGGCTACGATCCCGATGCTTCCTTTGCGAACGGCATTTCCGAAGCACAGGGCTACGTTTCCGATAATCGCAGTACCGCAGTCAGGTCCCATCATCAAGAGGCCTTTTTCGTGCGCGTATTGCTTCAAAGAGATTTCTTCCTCGATGCTGACGTTGTCGCTAAACAGCATGACGTGCAGGTCGTTTTCCAATGCCTTGTGCGCTTCTCTCGCGGCAAACGCACCGTTCACGGAGATGATGGCGAGGTTTGCTTCCGGGATGCTTTTGGCAGCCGAGTCGATGGTTGCATATTTGACCTCGCTCGCGCCTTTGGTTTCGCCTTTTTTGGCGAAAAGCTCCTCGATGCCAGCGAAAGCATCGTCGCAAAGCTCGTCCGTCTCTGCTTTCACGACGATCATCAGATCACTGCTTTTCGCCTCTTCGATTTCTTGAGTCAATAGTCCGACGTTGCGCAGGACTTCCTTGTTCATTTCCGTACCCATCGCGATAACTGCTTGTTCCACACCTGAAAGCTGGTTCGCTTTTGTCGACAAGGACATCAGCGACACGGAATCAAAATAGGTGCTCTTCTTGATCACGACTTTGATAGACATACGTTACCTCCCGTTTCTAATTGGAGCATGAGTCCGCTGACCAGCCCCATCGTCATGTCAGTGCCCGACGACGAGCCGATGCTGAGCACTTTGTCCAAAGAGCGAATGACGTCATCGACCGTTCCCTCGATGGCGGCTTGGAGCAGACTTACGATCGATTCTCTTACGTGGCCGACCGCTGCTTTTTTGATCATCATGTAACTGATTTCGTTCGTTCGCTGGCATGTTTCGAGGGCAAGCTTTTCGAAAAATGGGTATGGCAAACAGCACGGAGCGTTCGGCAGATGATAGACGCTAAACAATCCCGCAAGATAATCGTCTCCTGATGGCGTCAATCCAGGTCCGAGCCCCACGAGCCCAATCGCGAGCTCGCATGCCTCGGACCACCTGCCAAGAGCCAGCGACTGATACAGCTGACTCGTTCTCGCACCCAAGAGCGCCGAGACTTCTGCTTCAAAAACATTGGCTGGCGATGACGCCTTTTTCAAACCGCCCGGCTTTCCATGAGCGGCTACGTACTCCTTTATGAAAGCAACATGCTCCCGCAGCTTCTGATCCTTTTCCGGATAAACCGGGAGCCTGCATTCCCATTGCTTGGCCTGCTGCCAGGTTAACGCCAGTGCCTGACCGATGAACAACGCACCGTCTCTCACAAACACTGGGTCGTCCACCGCTACTCCCAGGTTTTGAAAGCGCTTTCGATCCGTCACTAGCGTATTTGGCCCGTTATCCAGCTCCACACAGGCGATCGTGAACAGCTCTTCCTTCTCTCTGCAATGCAGGTTGATCGTCCTGTCAAAAAGGCTGTGAACAGACCCGCTAAACACGCCACTGGCGACTTGATTCAGAAAATCGGCATCACCCGACAATGCTTGAGCTTGTATCACGCTCGTTTAGTACGCCCCGGCATCGAGCAGGATTTGCTCGATTTCCTTGAAGCCTTTTTGTCTTGCCAGCGTAAGTGGTGTGACGCCGTATTTGTCCACCATATTCACGTTTACTCCGTGTTCGATGAGCAGCTTGATGATCGTCTGCTGCCTCTCACCGCCGTCATTCAAAATGATCGCTTCGATGAGCGGTGTCCAACCGACAAAATTGGTATGGTTCACATTGATGTCAGTGGTGGTGAGGAGCTCACGCACGATTTCCACATGACCTTTTTCGCAAGCAGGGGTAATCCCTACGCCGCCGAAGCGAGTCAACAGCTCGAGGTTCGTACCTGCTTTGACCATCAGCTTCACAAGCTCCAATTTGCCGTTGATGCAGCCGTACAGGAACGGATTGAAGCAGGTTTCATCCTGCAGATCAATATCTGCCCCAGCCTCGATCAAATACTCGACTGCGTTGTAGTGATCGTTCATCGCCGCCAGCAAAATTGCGGTTCTTTTCTGCTTGTTTCGCGCATTGATATCGACGCCTTGCGCTACGTAATTTTGGAGTGCTGCGATATTGCCCTCGCTCGCTGCTGCAAGGAACGATTGTACGAGTTGATTATCAGCCATGTTGTACCTCCTGCTATCCTAGTCAGCCTATCAAAAAGAACAGATTGCACAATCAAATCCCTATGATATAGTTGACTGGTATAAAACGCCGCCTACCGTAGATAGACGGGTGAAATAGCGGGTATGAAACCCCTGCAGCCTTATTGTAGGCAGGATCCACTCTGTCGTCATTGTGTATCGAAACTAAAAAAGAATCGGCTTCGTTGTGCACAATGCACAATTCTTATTCCTAGCAGCTTACTTGGAAAGGAGTGCCACCAAGTGCTCACGATCAAAGACCTGCTTCAGATCAAATCGATAGACGGCATGCGCATCATCGCCGGAGAGCAAGGCATCAACAACGTCGTCTCGATCGTCAACATCATGGAAAACCCGGACGCTTTTGACTGGCTTACTCCCAATGAGCTGCTCTTGTCGACCGGTTTTATTTTCAAAGATAACGAGGAGCTGCAAAACCGGATCATCAAGGAGCTGGCTGAAATCAACTGCTCTGGCTTGTGTATCAAGATGCATCGCTACTTCGATGAAATCCCGCAAAACATGATCGATCTGGCCAACCAATACGGACTGCCGCTGTTGGCCCTGCCGTTTGAGTACACCTTGTCTAAAGTGATCGCGATCATCAACGAAAAGGCGTCGGGAAGGTACGACCTGCTTAACCGCAAATCGCTCGACATGCACAACTCGCTGTTCCGCATCGCGCTGGAAGGCGGCGGTATCGACCGGATCTCTGCCGAGCTGTCAGACAACATCAACAACCCGATCCTCTTTCTCGACCGGGACTGGAACCTGCTGCACTACACAGAGGTCAAGGACAATCCCATCCCGCTCGCCTCCTGCCTGCATCTGGTACGAAACCGCCCTGTCTTCACCAAAGAATTCACGGATACGATCCCCCGCAACATCAGCCAGATCAAGAAATCGGTGAAACGGATCTATCATTCCAAAGGCCGGGAAATCAAATGCCGCATCCTGCCGGTCGCAGTCGCCAACTACATTTACGGCTATATCATCGTATGGCAAACGATGCGGGAGCTGACCGAGTTTGACTACATCGTTCTGGAGCAGTCCTCCACCATTCTTGCGCTGGAGAGGATACGCACCCGTGAGCTCGAGGAGGTCAAGCTGACGATCCGGCAGGACTTTTTTGATGATCTGCTCACGGGAAAGCTCACCTCGATCGATTCGATCCAGCCGCTGTGCGATCTGCACGGAATCAACGCGAACTACATGTACTACTGCATGGTCATTACGATTGAGCCTGACGTGGTGGGCAGTCTCGAAGACATGGTCGTCCGAAAATATGAGCAGGACCTGATCGCGAAAAAATGTGTCGACCTCGTTTATGAACACGCCAGCTCTGCCAATGGGGAAATCATGTGCTTTTACCGCAATAACCGCGTCATCGTGCTGGTTGGGCAAAACGAGTACAGACCCACCATTACGATCAGTGAAGCGAAGCAGTTTGCCGATGAGCTGTACGAGACGCTGCTGGCCAAGGTCAAGAAAACGACCTTTTCTGTCGGGATTGGTCGTCAGTACAAGACCATCACCTCTTTGCACAAGAGCTTTTCCGAAGCCCACGAAGCCATCCGGCTCAAGCACAAATTCGATGGGAAGGGTGCCGTCTCCCACTTTGAAGACTATTCGATCTATCACTTTCTCGAATCCAATATCAAGGCAAGCGAGCTGGAGGATTTCTTTTTAAAACGACTGGGGAAAGTCCATGAGCACGATCTTGGATTTGGCACCAGCTTCATGACGACGCTTGAGAGCTATTTTTCTCATAATCAAAACGTGAGCGAAGCAGCGAAAGCTCTGTTCATCCATCGCAACACGTTCATTTATCGAATCGACAAGATCAAGGAGATTCTCGGCACGGACCTCAAGCACTCCGAGGAGCTGCTGCAGATCCAGCTCGCCCTGAAAATCTACAAGCTGCTGCAAAAGGAATGAATCCTACCTATGTAATCCAGGCCCATCCCAATCTTGCGGGATGGGCCTGACTTCTTTGTGGTTACATCTTAGTCGTCTTCAAAATTCTCTTCAATCTCACGCAGTTGGTTCAGCGCTACACGAAGAGCCCGGATGGCTTGTTCCAATGCACGCTCCAATTCACGAATTTCCCGAAGCGCGTTTTCTTCATTTCTTCCATATCCCATGCAAAATCTCCCCTATCTCCTTATTTTGCGATCGGAAAGCGTACAACCTGAGCTTGTTCCTATCGCTAGAAGCATTTGTATGTAAAAAAGGGACAGCCCGTTCAACCTTTGGGACAAGATTGGGTAGCCAAGCCGGTAATTTTGATGATTTTACCCAGAGTGAAAGGGATAACTGACAGTGAAAAGTCCGTTTACTACTGCTGCACCATTTGGTAGGAGAATGTATAAAGGGCCCTCCAGGGCAAGCCAGCCTACACGAATAACGTGCGGGTGCTTACCGGAGTGGCCCTCTCTTATTGCGTACGTTTAGTTGTGGATGTATTTTTCAAAGACTTTGCCGAAGTCTTTCACGACGTATTTCTCATGCGTGTCCTTTAGCCAGTCAAAGGTGTACTGATTCAGCGTCTGAAACTGTGTCGCGATATCAGCGGAAAGCTTCATGGCGCTGCTGATTGTGCTTTGGGCAACGTGGAGGCTTTCCTGCGCGTGCTGCATGGCCACTTCGTTTTCATGCGTCATCGAGGATATTTTGATCAGTGCCTTATACAAATCCTTGAGCGCTTCCAAATGCTTTTTGTTCACATCAATCGAGTAGTGCTCCGCCCCCATCGTGAACTTGATTTCCACATCCAGATCTACCGTGCCCGCCGTTTCCAGCGAGACGTCCGTAATTTTATGCGTGTGGTAGGAAAGCCGGCGCAGCGTCCGCTTTTTGCTGGTTGCGCTCGTCCCATCGAGATGAATGAGCGCCAGGTTGGTAAAGCAGTACTCATCTGATTTAGACTTGATCAGGAAGTAGATCTTCTCGTTATCCTCGTGCATGACGTAGTCGTCGGAGTCCACCTTGTCGTAATCGGACGGCTTCACGACCACCCCAACATCGCTTAATCCCAAAACATCCGCTGCCAGCTTGCCAAACATCGTCCATCTCCCCCTTTTTTCTGGGCATATTGACCTCACAACCAGTAGTACGCTAGGCGGTGTGCCTGGTTGCACGATTCTAGTATAATGCAATTACAACTGAATATTCTTACAATATTTCATGCGTGGAGAAAGGCTTTTTTCCAAGGAGGAGAGGACTCATGAAGACCGGCTACGATCCTTTTTTTCTCAATGAAAAGCACCCGATTCCACTGCCATTGCCACAAGGCCGTGTCGCTGCCGAGGCGCTTGATGACGGAGCTGTTTTCGACTTCACGCATTTTTCCATCGTCATGAACCAGCGCACGCGTTTCGCTATTTTTTCTGCTGCCTGCGTCGATATCTTGCGGGCAACCCCTGTCACCCGGGACAATTCCTCCTGGCATTTTGACGAGCGAATCGGGGAGGAAAATCAGGTCGGCCCCGAATATTACGCGCGAAACGATTATGACAAAGGCCATCTGACCCGCCGCAGAGACATCTGCTGGGGAGAGCGCCGGGAAGCAGAGCAGGCCAACTACGACTCGTTCTGCTACGCCAACATCGCACTGCAGCATCATCACTTCAACACCGGAATCTGGAACTGCCTGGAGGACTGGGTCATCCAGCGGCTGCAAGCGGCAAAGCGGTTGGTCATTCTTACCGGACCAATTCACAAGGACGATGACGAGGAGTACTGTGGTGTAGATGGCAATCCTGGATCGCCCATAGCGGCGCATCCTGGATCGCCCATAGCGGCGCATCCTGGCTGCGCCGTTCATGTCCCTTTTGGCTTCTGGAAAAGCGTCCTGTACGCCAATGAAGAACAGCAAATCTCGTGCCTCTCCTTTCTCATCCGACAAAGTCCCGAGCGCTCCACTGATCGCTGTGAGTATCAGCGTCTAGTGACCTACCAAGTGCCGCTCGAGACCATCGCCAAAGAGACGAGCCTGCGCTTTGACGCAAGTCTCTATCTGCGCAACCCACTCTTTTGGGAGCCTCGTCTCGTATCGTCAGAGGGAAAGCAGGAAATGAGCGAGCTGATTCCCATTTACCAGCCGTCCGACATCAGGTGGAGCACTCCTGCTCCTTGATCCGATACCAGTACGGATAGATTTCCTGATACCCCAGTTTTTCATAGAGCCGAAGAGCAGGTGTGTTATCCACTACGACCTGCAAATAGGAGTGCTTGGCCCCACGCTCAATCCCCCACTGCAAAATATTCAATACCAGCTGCTCACCGTATCCGCGCTTGCGATGGCTTGGGGCCGTCACGATGTCATAAAGTCCGATGTGTTCTCGTTCCAGCACACCAATGCCGCAGGCGACGACCTCCCCTTCTGCATACAGGACGGCATAGCAGCAGGCGGGTATGATCTTTCGTAGCGTCTGAGTCATGGTCTGCTTCTCCCTCTCGTCCTTTTCCGAGAGGCGGCAAAACACATCTACCCATTCATCCGCACATTCCTCGTAGAACTGGACCGAATGCATGGCCGGTGCTGCCATTGCTGCAAGCGAGACCATTTGAACACTGGTATCCGCAAACAGTTTATATCCCCGCTCCTCCAAGAGGGCATCCAACTTGGCCGGCTGAGAATACGGCGTCATTTTGAAGATCGTGGGCAGCTTTTTGCTTCCGTAGTGCCGTTCACACGCCGCGATTTTTTGCTCCAGATCACCCGCCGGAGGATAGAGTGGATAGACAGAATTCGCCCGTTTGGTATACCCGTCTGCAAAGCGCAGCAGCCAGCCGTCGTCAATCATCGTCTCCAGAGCAGGCCAAGCATTGATGGACAGTTCCTCGACATTCACATGCATCGTGATCAGCTCCTTTTTAATCTAATAATAATTCATATTATTGTATAAATATACATCCTATCTCTAAAAATCCCCCTTCCCATTCGACGAGGGCGGGGGATTTTTTCCTTGTCCTTCTATCAATCCCTGTAGTATTTCTTCTGGCTACCTTCTTCTCGTACCTGAAGGTCGCCGTTTGTCAGCAAATATTGCAAGCAGGCATTCGTTTCGCCCAAATCAATCCACTTTTGAAACAGGCTGCGGTCGGCCGGAAATATAGCGAGTGAAATTTCGTAGGCGGTTCGTCCTCCTGCCGCGAGCTCGCGCACAGCATCCAGACGTGACCGGTAATAGTCGATTACCTCTGCGATCCGCTCCTGCGCATCATAAAAGATGGGTCCATGCCCAGGAAGTACGGCGGCAATTTCCATGGCTTGCATCTTCGACAGCGTAGCCAGATAGGTCTGCAAAGGATTCGAATCTCCGTAGCCGTGGTAGGAAATATACGGCATCGTCTCCCGCGTCATGTGATCGCCAGAGATGAGCAGCTTCTTTTGCTCGTTGTAAAAACAGATATGTCCAGGCGTATGTCCGGGCAAGTGGATTGCCTCAAACGCAAGCTCTCCCAGCTGAAAGCGGTCGCCAGCGTTCAAAGGCTGCAAGTCGGTCGGATAGGGCGAAGTAGGGCGGACGAACGCCGCAGCATTTTCTTGCAGCTGAAGGACGCTCTCTTGCGGCAGCCCCGCTGATAGGTAATACGCCTGAAACGTCTCGGGCGTCCAGCCATAGAGGGACAGCTCGCGATCGATTTCGTTCAGGTGAACGGGTGCCCCTGTCCATTCCTGAAGCAAACCGGAAAATCCGAAATGATCGCCATGCTGATGCGTCAACACGATGCTTTCGATATCCTTTGTCGGGTCAATTCCATGCTTGGCAAAGACTTCTTCCCACGTTTTCCGTGTAGCCTCCCATTTCAGCCCCGTGTCCACAATGATCCATTTTCCTTCTCTTTTTGCCAAATAACAGTGTACGTTATCATTCCAGTAAGGCAGTGGGATCGTCACCTGAAAAATACCGTATTCCTCCATGGTTTTCTTCCCCCTTCTATTTTTCGTTCCTTTCTCCCTTGCGACTATCTATTTTCATGATAACGTGAGATCGCGCACATTTTAAATCTCTCGTATACTTATAGAAAAAGATTGTACGGAAAAGAGGAGTATCGTGAGCAAAACAACTGAACGAATCGATGGGCGGAATCTTCGTTCGCTCCAGACTCGTCATAAATTGCTGGAAGCCGCTCAAGCTGTTTTCATTGAGAATGGATACCAGAGGGCAACGATCACCCAAATCATCAAGAAAGCAAAGACCGGATACGGTACAGCCTATGTCCACTTTTCGGGAAAAGACGACTTGTTGATTGTTTTGATGGATGACATCATGAACCGGTTCTACGAGATTGCCGAAATGAGCTACCAGCCGTCCACCAAACAAGAGGCGATCTCGATGATTACGACGCAAGCCAGCCTGTTTTTGGAAAATGCGATCGAGCAAAAAGCGATCCTGCAAGTATTTGTCGAGGCTATTCGCTTTTCTGACAAGGCCCATCAAAAGTGGGACGAGATCCGGGAAAAATTCGTTGAGAGAATCGCGAGTGACGTAGCCTACGCACAGGCAAAAGGCCTCGCTCGTGCGGATGTAGATCGCGATTTGATTGCCCGCAACTGGTTTTCCCTCAACGAGACACAGCTTTGGGACCTTGTGAACGGCAAAAACAAGCACTCTGTTCAAGAAATCGTGCGAAACATGACCATCCTGTACACGAGCGGACTGTATCCTTCGTGATCACCCTCCTGCTCGCAAGCAAAGAGCCGATCGTTCCCGGTTCCGGAACAATCGCTCTTTTTGTTTGTGCCTATCCCTTGTGAACAAACTTTTTCGCAGCCGTTTCTGTACGACCATGACGGTTGACGTTTTTCTTCTTCCAGATCCAATATGCAATCACGAGGAAGATCAACCACGGTATGCCAAATTGCAGCATCATTTTGAATGGCGTAAACCACGTAGTCACGATCAGGCTGAGCAGCAGAACCCCTCCCAGTATGGTCAAATATGGGAAGCCGATCATTTTCACCGGGAGTTTGCGCCCGCCGTTTTTCTCCCATTGCTTGCGGAAAAACAGATGCGAGACAAAAATCATCAGCCAGGTAAAAATAGAGCCGAACATGGAGATTCCCATCATGAAAGCGTAGGAGGAATCGGGCAAAACGGCATTCACGCCTGCTGCGACAAAAATACCGAGAGTGGAAATAATGAGTGCCCATGTAGGAATGCCTTTTTTGCTCACTTTTCCCAGGACGGCAGGAGCTTGTTTTTCCAAAGACAGCGAATACATCAAGCGGGTAGATGCGTACAGCTGGCTGTTCATCGCGGAGAGGGCCGCGGTTAAAATGATAAAGTTCATGATTCCGGAGGCACCCGGTATGTTCAATATCTCCATGACTTTGACAAACGGACTCTTGTCTACTCCCGCGGTTTGCCATGGAACAATCAACAGCATGATCCCCATCGTGAGCACGTAAAAAGAGGAAAGACGAAAGACAGTTGCCTTAAGTGCTTTTGGCACCGCGACATCTGGTTCTTTGGCTTCGCCGGCTGTCACGGCAATCTGTTCTGTGCCAAGAAAGCTGAACAAGGAAATAAAGACGGCCACCCATATTCCCCACCAGCCAAATGGCATGAACTGTCCAGAATTCGCGAAATTTTCGAAACCAGCTTTTGATTCCTCAGGCCCACCGACCAAGATGTACGCCCCTAAAAGGATGAACAAGACAATAGCACTTACTTTAATCATGGAGAACCAATATTCAAACGTAGCAAAAGTGTGGACATTGGTGGAATTGACGTAAATCAGCACAATGGCAAAAAACAAAATCCATACAATTCCTGGCACATTCGGGAACCAGTAATTCATATAAACAGCAATCGCGCTGACTTCCACCCCAACTGCCAGCACATTGGACATCCAGTAGGAATAGCGCACGATAAAGCCAGCCCAAGGACTTATGTATTTTTCGGCGATCGTACCAAACGCACCTGAGGTCGGATGGGCCACGGTCATTTCCGCCAAACAGCCCATTAATAGCAAAACAATAATAGCGCCTACTCCATAGCTGATCAAAACTCCTGGTCCTGCTGTCCCGATCGCAAGGCCACTTCCCAGAAACAGGCCCGTACCGATCGCACAGCCCATCGCCATCATGGTGAGCTGCCCCGTTTTCAACTCGCGCTTTAATCCTGATTCCCGATTGAGATTCTCCATATGTCATCTCCCTAACTAGCAATATTCAACCCCGCTGTAAGCCCTTACAATAATCCGCTCAAGTGATTGGCGCCACATCTCCTCCGATCATTTTTACTATGGCGAATTTTCTTTCAAGTCTTGCTAGACGAATGCCCTTACTTGAAATGTGACATTATATCAATAATATACTGACAAGTTGACATCATGTCAACATTTCCGAAACAAGCCGTTTTCTCTATTTTTAATCTGTTGATTTGCTAGACGGTTCATAAGAAAACCTCTATCGAGGCCTATTAAAGGAGGAGCGACCGCGTTTTAGCGGAAAGTTTCCATGCGCTCCAGAATTCATAAGCATTACGCTTATAAATTCCTACACGTTCAAAAAAAACCAGTCAATTCCCGCCCCCTTCGAGCGAGTTTTCACTGGTTTTTCTTCGGCTTATCCTCTGTTTTGATTCAGGATCCCCAAATATTCCTGCCATGGCCCAACGTCTGCCCGATACCTCTGTGCCATCACCCTCACGATTTGAGCGATATGCGTCAAATCATGAACCGCCCACGTCGAGATCAGCTCTCTTACTTTAACCACACCAAATGCCGGATGAAATCCCGTTTTCTCCAGGTCCGACTCCGTCACGACAAGGCTCCCTAGCCTCGTGATGTTCTGTTCCCTTATCTCTTGAAACGCAAGCAGCAATTGTTCAAGCGACTTTGCAGCAGCCTCTTCCTTCATGTGCGCGAAACGATCAAACGGTGGAAATGGCTTGCTTTCCCCCTCTTGCAGGATGAATTTCAATCTGGGTATCCAGTTCGTTTTTTCGCCTTCAATGAGATGTTCAACGACCTGTACGGGATTCCAGGTTCCCTCGCCTTCATTGGCCCCGAGCCACCCGCCCGACAGCCCAGATAGGAATTGCTTCAATGTCTGTGGCGTCCGCTCCAGAATCTTGATCGCTTCCTGCCGATTAAAATTCATGAATCCGCTCCCCCTCCCGAAAATTTCAGCTCCATACATAGATGACAGCATAAGGCTGACCCTGGCAGTATTAGATTAAATTTTACCACATAGACCATTTCTTGGGCCGCCGCTAAAAATTAGAAAACTTGGCCCCGCCAGCTTTGTGGCGGAGCCTTAGTTGCACTTATACTGGCTAAGAATTATATAAATTCTTACTGTATAAAAATAGGTCCATGCAAGATGGACCTACCGCGAACACTTTACTTGTACAAAATATCGTCTCGTAGTGCGCCTACTTTTGTCAAAGCCTCGTCGATATCTCCCGCTCCGACTCCGAAATGCTCAAGCGCTGCCTGCAAATGGTTTACGATCGCGTCAAAATGCTCCGGCTGCAGGTTCATCCCTGCATGGACCTTTGCCATGGACTGACCGGTATACTGATTGGGACCGCCTAACGCATAGCTGATGAACTTGGTTTGGTGCCTCCGCTGCTTTTCCATATCGGTGTCCTTGAAAAATTGGTTCACAGTTTCATCTGCCAATATCAGATCGTAAAAGTAATCAACGACCTTGGCAATCGTTTCTTCACCGCCATACTTGTCATAAAAAGTTGCCATCGTTTCCCTCCAGCATGTAGAAGTTTCCTTTTAGCTATTCCCTGATCTAGGAATCTCCATTACATGTTTTTAGGCTGGCAGCACAAGTGGGAGTGAATCAGTTCCTCTTTGTCATGAGCGCCACGATATCAAACCTCCGTGTCGAGCAAGAGCACGGTCGGGTTGATTCTCTCTTACCCAACCGTTCGAAGTATTGGTATAATAAATTACTGAAAACTATCCGAGCTGCTCGAAAAACGTCTGTACGTTTTTCCCAAAGGGAGTAATTGTATTGAATGATAAGTTATCTCCAGAGCTTTTGACTTATATTGAAGAAATCGGGCTCCACCATGAGAGCCAAGGTATATCCCGAATTGCAGGACGGATACTCGGCCTGTTGATGGTGACAGAAGGCGCTCTTTCCGCCGAACAGATCGCATCCTCCCTGCAAGTAAGCCTTGGCAGCGTTTCTACCAACATCCGCTTATTGCTGCAAACCGGACATGTGGAAAAAAAGAGTGTGACGGGAGACCGTGTCACCTACTATATATTTTCTCCCAATGCCTTGGAAAAGGAGGTTCTCTCTACCCTGAAGCGAGCTGCATCTCTGCAGACCATCCTGGAAAAGGGGGCACAAATCGAGAGCGTGAAAGAAAGCGGGGTCTTGTCAAAGCGCTTTGAGTCCATGAAAGAGAGCGCCGTGCATTTGGAGGGATATCTGGAAAAATTGCTTGCTCAATGGCGTTCGCAATCCTGACTGCTGAAGTGCGCTGCTCCATCATGCTGGTATAAAAAGAGGCAATCCCTCCGCCAATTTTCTATGGCTTTTCGGACAGCCCCTCCACTTCTTTAACGGATAGAAAACCTGTTCAATTTTGCCTCAGTACCAATCATGACAGTGTTAAGCTCTCTTCCCCATTCCAGATACGTATTTCTCCAACTCCTAATTCTTGTGAGCATCGCGTCAACGTCGGGATCATCCGGGTTTTCATAACAGTACTCTTCAATAGAGCTCGCATATAGGCCTTCGTAAGCATCCCAATCATCCTCACTTGCTACAGCCGAGAAGAGTGGGGTTAGCCCCATCTGTTCACCCAGCTTTACATTTCCGTGATGAGTCGTCGGCATGTGTAGACCCAATGCATATACCCAAACGAAACGCTGAAGTGGAATATTGATCGATAACTTGCTTTGCATCTTCATTGACAAATTGGATGTGCTCCAAAGAAATTCTCCCGTTGGCACGATTACGCGCCGATTCGATCGAACCTTCATACAGCTCAATAGCAGTGGCTGAAATGTTATATTTTTCCATATAACGAATAAGCAATTCACTTGTTCCAGCTCCAATGTCAATCGCTTTATCATTGGGATTCAGCTTTGTGTGATTCATAAACATATTGATCTTGCTTTCACTGATCGGATTGCTAAATGCATGGCTCCTGTGGGCTATCGCCGAGAATTTCCCAGCCCCTTTTATGAATGTTAGATTCGATTTTACACTACATATTCAGTATAAGAATAGTCGGTTGAACAATCCGCATGTTCTTAGCACTCCTGATCGTCCCGAAAAAGAATCAGCAAAATAAAATCGGCGAACGTCAAAAAAAAGGGGGACACCACGACTGGTGTTAACCCCCTCCTTTCTTCTATCAACTACAGCCACGTCGTCTTGCTTGCAGCCTCTGCGCGAGCCGTAGTAGGAACGTCCGCTTCTGGATACCCGATAAATAGAGTCCCGACGACCTTTTGATTTTCCGGTGATCCAAGGAACGTCATCAATCGTTCGTCTCGTACCAGTCCCACGCCTCTCGTGCGCCAGACCATGCCCAGTCCCAGCTCTTTAGCTGCAAGCCACATCGAGTGAATCGCGCAGCAGACAGCGTATTCGTTATCTTCTGACGACGCTTCATCACCGGGAATGATATCCGCTGTCGCCACGATGACCAGTGGCGTTTTTTCCAATACTGCCAGCGATTCCGCGACGAGATGAGGCTTGGTTGGGAAGCGCTCCAGCAAAAATTGTTTGGCGATTGCCTCGAATCGCTCCTTCGCCTCTCCTCTGATCACATAAAAGTGCCATGGCTGACGCAGTCGATCATTCGGCGCGAGCACAGCACACTCCAGCAGCGCCTCGATCTTTTCGGTCTCTACCTCTTTTGGCAAATAATTTCGCACAGCTCTTCTCTCTTGCAAGGCTTGACGAACGGACATGACGCAGTTCCTCCTCTACTACCTATCAGGACAAATTTTACCATCATTATATCTAAGATACCTACCCGCCGTATAGAAAGAAACGCCAACTTCCCTATGCAGCCGCTCCCATGGCCTTGGCTAATTCCCATGTATCGCCATTTGGGCTTTATACTCGTCTGCTTTGGTTACATAAATATCGTACTGCGTAAAATCTCTAGTGGAGAAGGAAAACGAGCCTGTGTGATGCCGCGGATCCTGATGAGTTCGGGTCCGAAACGAGACGCCAGCCGCCTCCAGCCTGTAAATCACCCGAAAGTAATCCTGGCTGCCAAAAGCTGTGTAAATCAAGCTCTTGTGCCGGGAAAACAAAAACTGGAATAGACTCACTGTGCATTCCTCCCTTCCCTCTTATGGATATACGGGGGTGGGGAAAATTGGTTTCTAACATAGAATAAAAAAAGGATTAACCAGCACTACGCTGACCAACCCTTGTGCTATTTTTGCCGTTGAACTCGCCACTCACAGCTCGATCACCGGAATCTCGGTTTCTGATGGCAAAGGCTCTACCCTTTTTCCTCCTGAACGAATCAGTGTGTAGTATTCGTAGCAGCCAATCACGCCAAAGTCGCCGTCAATCACACCCGGGTAGGCCCGATTCACCGAGTAGCTCTGACTTTGATGGGCGCGCAAGGCTTCGCCCTTTTGCAAGCGGTAGGAGGTAATATCGACTTTACCCGTAATGGGCACGGCAGGCTGTGGCCCCCGATCCGGGCAATGATCGTAGTAGTGGGGAATGGAAACGTAGTACAGATCCGGATATTCTCTGGCTGACAGCACCTCCTCAGCCAGTTCTACTGCCCTTGTCGTCGCCTTGCACGTCACAATGTGATCAGGATGACCTGTCACACCATCTGGCGGAAAGGTCACCACGACATCCGGCTTCCATTCCACAATCGTCTCGCGTATTCGCCCGACCAGCTCATCGAAATTCGTCTGCACCAACGAGCCATCTGGATAGCGGAACAGATCCAAGCGGTCAATCCCCAAAACCTCGGCAGCTCTCTCCAGCTCCTGTTCACGATGGCGTGCCAATTTCTCGCCGCAATCGATTTCAAACGGCCCCGTCCGCCCTTTGCAGCCGGAAGTGACGCAGACTAAACACGTCATTTGACTGGCATCCCGGCACTTTGCCAAGGTACCACCGCAGGCAAACGATTCATCGTCAGGGTGAGGAAACACTACCATTACTTTTTTCATCTCAACTGGCACCTCTTTTACTGTTCGGATTGGCTGTCCAAATACGCCAATCCTTTTGCAATGACCCCGTAAATCGGGTCGTTCTGTGCATTCTCGATCACGACGGACGACGCGTAGCGGTTGACTCGATCTATGACGATTTCTCTGACCCGATCGTCATTCTGCAAAACGCCGCCCTGCAGAATCAGCTGAAACGGTTTGTTCTTCATATGCAAGGCTTCTATGACGGCACGAACGGCAAGGAACAGCTCTTCCCCTGCGTCCTGCAAGATTTCCAAGGCTACAGGATCTCCCTGATCGGCAGCCTGACTGACCAAGACGGACAGCTCGCCTACCTTGTCCACGGAATAGAATGAGCCGTACGTCCAGTTAAAAAGCTCATCCACGCGAGACAATCCGATGAAGGGCAGCAGCAAATCTTTCAAAAGAGTGGGTGCTCCCCTGCCATCTGCCGCTTTTAGGACAGCGACAATCGCCCGCTTGCCGATCCAGTAGCCGCTCCCTTCATCCCCGACGCGATGACCCCAGCCCCCTGCCCGTGACGTTTCCTGCGCATCGTTTACCCCAAAAGCGATGGAGCCGGTGCCAGCGATCACCAGGATGCCTGGCTTGCCGCCAGTCGCACCGAGCAAAGCCGCGAAGCCATCGTTTTCGACGATTAAATGACGGACGTGCACGTGCAGCTGCTGCAATACGCGCTGAACCATCCCCGTTATCACCTGGCGATCATGCTCGGTATCAAGGCCAGCGATCCCGAAGACAGCGCACTCAACCTCCCACTCTGCCGAGGGCGTGCTTGGCACGTTTGGATAGTGGGTTAAAGCCTCCCCCAGAGCCTGGGAGATCGCCTGCATCAGCTCTCGCGCGGCTGCCTCCTCCCCACTTCCCTGGTAATTGCATGAGCCGGATCGTCCGCAGCCGACTTCCTGCCCGGATCGTTCCACCAGCACGGCCAAGCACTTGGTGCCCCCTCCGTCTACTGCCAAAAGGGGAATCCGTACAGCTGCCATCACCCCACACTCCAATCAGCGATGATCTGATCCAGCCGCTTCCACGTTTGTTCTCTCTCCTGTTTCTCCTGCGAAAGCCAGGACGTTTCTGCCTGCAAGGAAGCTGTGCGCTCCTGAATCATCCGCTTGATTTCATCGGCATTCGGTCCTCCCGGAAGCTTACGGATGCGGACAAAATGAACCGGATCCAAGGCGAGACGAAGCTCTTCTGCCGTGATGGCCAGTTCTTTGCCGATCACGTCCAAAGCCGCACGATTGACCAGCTCCAGACTGATCTGATCCGCTTTAAGCCCGGCTGCCATCGCTTCTTTTACTACTTTGCTGACGATGTGGTGGGAGCTTCTGAACGATAGATGATCCGTGCGCACGAGTGTATCTGCCAGCTCCGTCACGGTCGCAAAGCTGCCTTTTGCCCGTTCCAAGAGACCTGCTTTGTTTACTTCCATCGTTCCTACCACGCAAGCCATCAGTCGATACATCTGCTCTAGCACTGACATGCTCTTCCAGACATACGGCTGCATGTCATCCTCTGTGTCCACGATGTCACCAAATGGCGTGTTGTGCATCATGGTCAACACCGTTTGGGCATTTCCCGCGCTGCTGGACAGAAGGGAGCGCATGTGCTCAAAGGACACCGGGTTGCGTTTTTGCGGCATAATCGAGCTGATCTGCACGTAGGGGCTCGCTACCTTTAAACCCGAAAACTCCTGTGTGCACCACAGCAGCATATCCTGAACCGTACGTCCCAAATTAATTGCTGCCAGCTGAATCGCCGTGGCAGCCTCCCCCAGGTAATCGGCTCCGCAAACGGCGTCGTACGAGTTTTCTACCAGCTCATCAAAGCCGAGCAGCTCCTTCATCCTCTCCCGGCTGATTGCAAATCCCGAAGTAGTCAAAGCCGCCGCTCCCATCGGACTGCGATTGCACGTCCGATAAGCGTTCAACAGCCGCTTGATATCGCGACTGAGCAAATCGACTGCTGCCATGATGTAATGGGCCATGGTTGTGGGCTGTGCCTGCTGCGTATGGGTATAGCCGATCATCACGGTCTCCGCATGCTCTTGCGCAAAAAGGAGCAAATGCTCTTTCAGATAGAGGGCAGATTCCAAGGTTACCAGCAGCTTTTCCCGCAGCACCATGCGATATATGGCGATTCCCATGTCGTTGCGGCTTCGCGCCAGATGCAGATTGCCCGCCACGTCCGGGGCCAACTCCAAGAGACGGCTCTCTACCTGAAAGAACAAATCTTCAAACTGCCCGGTGTACGCGGAGTGGCGCAGCTCTTCCATCTCGATGCCGACCAGAGCTTGGGCAATCGCCTTCGCTTCCGTATCCGTCAAAAGCTCCTGTTCGCGCAGCATAACCAGATGCGCCTTGTTGATGGCCATCATCGGTTGCAGGAGATGGTTTTTGGCTTCATGAAAGGCAGGTGCAAGAACTACCTCCACATAGGTCTTTCCTGGGAAGCTTTCTCCCTCCTGCTGAAAAATACGCTCTCTATAATTCATTTGACTTGCATCTCCTTCCCTGCTGTATCGGCTGGCTACTACGATTATTACAAAGATTCTCGCATCGATCCGGGAAGGAAAAGAGACAGGCATTCTGCCTCTTCCCTTTGGCGGATCAAACTGGATTGCTACTGATGGAGACTCACCATATTGACGAACAAGCGGATCGCCCCAGGAACCAGAGCAGGAATTTCACGGTACCAGACGAGGGAGCTGTAGGTATACGTTCCTTTGCCGTACTTAGCTGAGAGGAATGTGCCTGTAAACTCTTTCTCTCCTGCATCTCCGTTGGAAATCAGCTCGGTATACTCTTTGCCCCACTGTGCCGGGTTGTAGGCAGAGCGGTCCTGAATCCAGTTGTTCCAGTCTTGCTCGGTAATCTTGTTCGGGGTCGAAAACAGCGGATGATCAGGTGCCAGCATGGTCACCTTGGAGTTTTCATCCGTTACCCGCCATTGAATCAACGGCTCCCCGATCTTGATCGGATACGGAGCGAGCTCTGGCTTCCACTTGTCTTCCGGCTTGTGGTACTGCACGACCAGATTGCCGCCGTTTTCTACGTATTTCAGCAAACGTGCATTGCTCGGAATCAGCTCCGGACGGAAGCCGTACGCACGAATTCCCAAGACGATGGTATCGTATTGGCTCAAATCACCCGACTCAATATCCTTTGCTGTCAGGTTTGTCACCTGTACACCCAGCTGCTGGAGGTATTGATCGATGTTGTCAAAGCCGCTGGAGACATAGCCGACCTTCAATCCTTCTGGAACCTTCAGGTCAAAGGCTTGAATCGCCAATTCGGCTGGCTGAACGAAATAAGTAGTCCCAATATGTGGATAACGGATGACCTGTGCTCCATGTCGACTTTCTTTTCCTCCACCTGTCGCGACGGCTGTCACTTTGTACGAATCCGGTTTGACGGAGGAAGCTGCCTTGACTGCGAACGCCACCGATTTCGTTTCTCCTTTTGCTGCAAAATCAAGCGGCGTCGCTTTCGGCTCCACGCTCCAGCCTGCAGGTACGTCGAGAGAGATATTCGCCTTCGCTGCTCCCGGGTTGTAGTTTTTGACTGTTACTTTGACCGGGATCGGCTCCTGCGGCTTCAGAGTGTTCAAAACGGTTGCGCTCGGAGAAAGAGACAGCGCAAATGCCGGCAATACCGCGACAGCATCGCTTGGCACCGCATGGCTCGTGGCAGTCGCACCAGTGAAGCTGTACGAAACATCCGCCGTAAGTGCCGGTGCCGCATACGGCTGGAACAAATCCGCATCTGCTGGTACCGATACTTCATACGTCGTCTTGACTGTCTCGTTGTAGCCCAGCTGATTGAAGCTGGTCGTTCCCTGCGGCGTCGCTCTCCAGCCTTTCGGTACGTTCAACGCGAGGTTCACTTTGCCCAGCTTGACTTGACCGCCGTTGTAGGCAGATACCGTTACTTTTGTCGTCTGACCTGCCACCAGCTCGCCCGTTTCCGGTTTCACTTTAGTGACGAGTGACAGTGATTCCGCGCTCGCTTTGTTGAGCTGTGCCTGCTTGACATT
Source organism: Brevibacillus centrosporus (assembly GCF_046622605.1). NCBI lineage: Bacteria > Bacillati > Bacillota > Bacilli > Caryophanales > Paenibacillaceae > Brevibacillus > Brevibacillus centrosporus. The sequence continues at coordinate 4,542,497 of NZ_CP176856.1, forward strand.
CAGGCGGTGCAGCAGGTCTGTTTTGGACTCGCTGGAGAGGCCCGAAGCCTGCACATCTGCCGTTGCCTTTGCGACATCTGTAATCATTTCGTGCACTTCTTTTGCCACCGCTTCAAAATGCGGATAGGCGGCAATGACTTCTTCTCCGTCTTTCTGCAGCTTTTGCAAATCGCTGGCAATTTTTGCTCCACCTGACTGACCGGCTACTTCCTTCGCCAGATCGGTAAAGGTGTACGCGATGCCATCGAAAAAGTCCGTTTCCTTGTCCTTCGCTTTCACGACAGACTGATCGAGCTTGTAGTAGTTGGAGCTCGGTCCTTCGTCATAGACACGCCCCATCCCTTGGCTCTTGTGCATAAAGCGGGATTCTTCCCCCAGCTGCACATAGGACGCGCCGTAGACCTCGTCGTAGGCTCCGACGGGAACGCTGACGTTGTAATCCTTCTGTGTGGCAGGCAGGTACAGCTTTTTCACTTGCCATGGCGTCAAGCCTTCCTTCAGCTGTTCGGGGAAAACGGTCGGATCAGCCGCGTCTTTGTACGCCCGAACCGTGATGACATTAATCGCCCGATGATGCCCGTGAGTGGATGGCTCGTTTAAAAATGCGGGTATTACTACATCTGGCCGCAGTGTCCGTATTTTGCGGATCAGCCGCTCATACGCAACGTCTTCTCCCCATTTTTCCAAGGTCTCATCCGGGCTCTTGGAAAAGCCGAAGTCGAAGATCGGGTCGTCGATCTTCTCACTGAGATTCTCTAGGTGAATGTTCGTGATTTTGGAAGCCTCCTGCAATTCGCGTGTGCGGATAATGCCCAACGCATTGCCCAGCTCGCTGCCGATTTCGTTTTGGCCGCCTTCGCCTCGATTGGCAATGATACTGGACGTGTCCACGCCTTTTCCCAGTGACAGATACGCAAGCACCGCACTGTGCTCGTCGTCTGGATGGGCCCCGGTATTCATGGCGCTGGCAATTGTGGTCAACGGTTTGATCGCTTTCCACAGATCGACAACCCCCCGGTCAGCATGGGCAGTCTGGGGCGCAAGTGGCATGATCATACTGCCGACGAGCGCCGCCGCTGTTGTGAGAGTGTACAGCTTGGCAAGTTTCCCCTTTCTCAATGAACCCTCCTCCATTCCCTACTCAGATTGACGTCTATATCAATCACGGCACTCTTTCGTAGTATCCCCTGTTGCAGCCATGGATTGACCCTAGGAAGATAGCGGAGTACTAGAAAACCTCGACCCGCCCCCAAGCGAATCCTTTCTCTACAAGCTTTTACTAGATAGCGGTGCCTGCTTTGTCCCCGCCAAGCTTTCTGGAGATGAACAGAACCACGATGATGACGATAATCTGCAGCACCCCATACGCGCACGCCGTTCCAAACTCAAAGCTGTACATTCGCTGGAATACGGCTACCGACAGAGGAGTCGTTCGCGGCGTAAAGATCAGGATCGATGCGACAAACTCTCCGATACACTGGACAAAAGCCAGCAGCGTTCCGGCCAGAATCCCACCCAACGCCATCGGAAAGACGACTCGGCGGAAGCTGTACCACCACGATGCGCCCAAATTACGCGCCGCTTCCTCCACGGATGGATCCATCTGCATCAACGTTGCGGAGGTAGAACGGAAGACGAGAGGCAGATGCCGGACAAAGTACGCGAGCGGGATGATCCAGAACGTCCCGATCAGCACCTGTCCAAAGCTGAATACGGTCGGTTGGCTGAACGCTGCGATCAGGTTTACCGCTACAACCGTACCTGGCAGCGCCCAAGGCAGCATGATCAGCACGTCCAGCAACGTCTTGCCGCGAAATTTTAGACGAACCATCGAATACGCAGCCGCCACGCCGAACAAGACGATACCTACGCAGGCGATGGCAGAGAGCTGCAAGCTGTTTACGATCGGACGCCAAGTCTTGCTGTCCGTAAACAGGTCGAGATAATGGTCAAGTGTGTACTGCGGAGGTAGTATTTGCACCGTCCAGGTACCGTCAACTGAGAACGAGATGAGGACCAGGACGAGAATGGGCAGCATCAGGATGATCGTGCCGATAAAGGAAAGCACCATCGCTATGTAACGGACAGCTTTGCTCTTGATCTCCGTGCGGTGTACGCTAACCCCTTTGCTCAGGTTCTGGTAGTTGCGCACGCCTTGGTACCAGCGCATGATCAAAAGGAAGAGAACCGAGACTATTGAGAGAATCGTAGATTGCGTAGCCGCCATGTCCAAATCCCCGTTCGTACGGGAAAGGTAGATCTGCATCGTCATCGTCCGGTCGATCCCGAAGATGAGCGGTGCTGTGTAGGAAGCCATAGAAACCATGAATACCAAAAGGGACGAAGCTACCATCGCCGGTGTCAGCATCGGCAGTATGACACGCCGCCAGACAGTCAAACGGCTCGCTCCAAGACTGGCTGCCGCTTCCTCCAAGGACGGATCAAGTCCTTTGATCGCTGCAGTGGCCGTCATAAAAAAGTAGGTGTACATCGTAAAGGTATGGACGACTACGACGCCCCAAAAGCCTTTTAAGGGAAACGGTACCTGCGAGAGTCCTAGCAGTTCTTTGATCGCACGTGGAAAGATCCCGCTCTCCCCGTACAAAAACGTAAAGGACAATACCCCGATCAACGGCGGCAATGCCATCGGCACCAGTGCCAGCACAGACAAGATTTTGCGGCCCGGAAATTCATAACGCTCCAGGAGGAACGCCATGGTCACTCCGACGATGCCGCAGGAGATGACACTCAAAACCGAGATGTAGATACTGGTCCACAGCGCCTCCAGATTGGCGGTATGCTCCAGACTGAAGAAGCGCGCATAGTTTTTCCAGGTGATGACTTCGTCGACTTTGATACTGGCAACAAAGGTTTCAAACAACGGATATATCACATAGGCAAGTAAAATCAAAAAGAGTGGCGAAACGAGCACGTAGACGAAGGAAGGCGAAGCCATGATGGACTTCCGTCTGGTCGCTGCTGGCGCCTGCTGCAATTCTGCTTTCAATCGCTTCTCCCTCCCTTATCCAGCAAAGTAAATGCTCTCTTTCGGAATGTGCAGCTTGATCGTGTCTCCACGCTGCTTGACAGGTCTTCCCAAATTGATGGACATGCTGCGCAGCTGCTCATCCCCAACACTCGTCACATAGTTGACGCATGCCCCTGTGAATTCAGCCAGAACCACAGCGCCTGTGACAGTATTCGCCTCTTCCCCCGTCGTGCTCTCCATCACCGATTCCGGGCGAATGGACAGGGTCACTTTTTCACCTGCAGCCAGCCTTACTTGCGAGGAAGCATTCTTTTTCAAACCGGTCAAAATCTGCCCGGAGGAGACACGCACTTGTACCTCGTCCCCCTCGATGCCAGCCACCGTACCTTCCCAGAGGTTGGTCTCACCGATAAAGGATGCGACAAACCGATTGACGGGACGATGATAAATATCATGCGGTGTGCCGATTTGCTGCACCTCTCCACTCTGCATCACCATGATCCGATCTGACATCGACATCGCTTCCGCCTGATCATGCGTGACGTAAATCGTCGTAATTCCAAGCTCCAGCTGGAGTCTTTTGATTTCAAAGCGCGTCTCTTCCCGCAGCTTGGCGTCGAGATTGGACAGCGGCTCATCCAACAGCAGTATCTGCGGCTCGATGACCAGCGCCCGTGCGAGTGCCACCCGTTGCTGCTGCCCACCGGAGAGTTGATCGATCCTGCGCTCCCCGTACCCTTCCAGGCGAACCAGCTTCATCATTTTTTCCACACGCTCTTGGGTCTCTGTTCGGGACAGCTTGCGAACTTGCAGCCCAAATGCAATGTTTTCAAACACCGTCATATGCGGAAACAGCGCGTAGTTTTGAAAAACCATTCCCGTGTTTCGCTTATGCGGTGGCACCGAGGTAACCTCCCTGCTGCCAAAGCGAATTTGCCCCTCAGTTGGAAAGTAAAAGCCTGCGATCATCCGCAGCGTCGTTGTCTTTCCGCATCCACTCGGCCCAAGAAAGGTGAAAAATTCACCAGACTCAATATGAATGTGTACATCTTCTACTCCTTTTGCCTGGCCAAAACGTTTGTGAACGTGTTCGAGTGTTACGCTGCTCATCCGTTTCTGTATCCTCCTTCGTAGCGAGTCTGGGCACGTGAGGGATAAGTGACTGGACGGAAAGGAACACTCCTTCCCGTCCAGCTTGTCACATTACTTCTTCCCTTTGCCCTTGATGTTTTCATCCCAATGCTGCATCCACTCTTTTTCCTTCGCTGCCATGACTGCCCAGTCGAGCTCCAAAGGCTTCAGCTCCAGGTTTTTCATGAAATCAGGCAAGTCATCCTTGCTGATATCGGTACGTGCAGGGAATTGGAAGCGCTCCTTGGCGAGCGTGGAGGCAATCTCAGGGCTCATCAGGAACTCCATGAAGTTTTTCGCCGCCTCCATGTTTTTCGCACCTTTTACGAGAGCGATTCCGTCGACGAGGATTGGCGCCCCGCTCTTCGGATAAATGAAGTCGTAAGGATGGTTGTTCTTTTTGCTCTGCAAGAGTACGTCCTGCAGGTTCCACAGCGAGATCACGCCTTCTTGACGGTCCAGCTTCAGATACAGGTTGGTTGGGTCTTGTGTGTATTCCTTGGTATTTGCATCCAGCTTGGTCAGCCAGTCGTAGCCTTTTTCCGGCGTGTCTGCGCCTTGACGATAGATCATGGCAGAATAAATGGTGCGCATCGTTCCGGATGGCAGTACGTTACGGATGACGATTTTGTCCTTGTACTTCGGATCCAGCAATTCGTCCCAATCTTGCGGCGCTTCTTCTGGCTTGAGCGCCTGCGAGTTGTACATGATGACCTCTGGCAAGAGCATTTCACCGTACCAGCGATCCTGCGAGTCTTTGTACAGATCTGGAATCTTGTCTGCAAAAGTAGGCTTGTATGGCTCAAGCAAGCCCTCGTCAGCTGCTGTGCTCAAAGCAGATTGTGTGCCGCCCCACCAGAAGTCTGCTTGCGGGTTGGCTTTTTCTGCCCGCACACGCTCCAAGATTTGTTGGGCACCCATCTCGAGCGTTTCTACTTCGACATTCGGGTACTTTTCTTTGAATTTCGGCAGGACGACCTCGAAGATATTTTTGTCGCGGCCGGTGTAAATGACCAGCTTTTGCGGTTCTCCAGATGGAGCCGGTGTTGTCGCCGCGGGCTGTGCTGCGGGCTGCGTTCCTTGTCCGCCAGCGTTACTGTTATCCGCAGGCTTTGCCTCCTGACCTCCCCCCGAGCATGCAGCTACCGTCAGGGCCAAAGATCCGGCGAACATACCCTGCATCCATTTTTTCAGCTTGCTGTTTGACTTTTTCAAAACTACTCCCCCTCTTTTTTAATCTTTTTCCAGAAGTCTCGTCGACGGAAACGCTTCCAGTACGCTGTGTACAGCGCCGATCAACCCCGCCTGTTCACCAAGACTTGCCTTTTCGAGACAAGGTACCTCTGGCACCCACTCGGTCAGCCAATCGTGAATCCGCTTCACCCCTTCTTCGTCGACATGGACCATCTCCCCACTCAGGATCAAAAGCTCCGGGTTCAATACACTGACGATGTTTGCCATTCCGTACGCCCAATGCCGATACACATCCTCTAACAGCTGTTGTGCACCGACGTTTTCATTGCGAGCGAGGCGGATGAGCTCTTTTATGACACTCGACCCTTCCTGAAGGTCAGAGAGTAATCCCTTTGCCTGTTGCCGAATCCCCGGGACGGAATAATGGGTCTCAAATACGCCAGATGCCTTTTTCGTGCGGTTATGTACAGGACCAATCATCATAAAACCAATTTCTCCGGCCGCTTCCCGGCTGCCCCGGTAAAACTGACCATCCAAAATAATCCCAGATCCAATCCCGGTTCCGACGTACATGTTGACGACATGCGTGTGTCCAACACCAGCTCCTCGCACGTACTCCCCGAGTGTCATCATGTTCACATCGTTGTCGAGGATAACGGGCAGCCCTAAACGAGCCTGAATCGTCTGCTGAATCGGAGAGCCCATCCACCCGGTACTGGGCGAAAAACTGACGGTCCCGCTGTTGCGCTGCGTCACACCCTGCACACCGACCCCCATACCGAGCAGTCGGTCACGAGAGATGCTGCTTTTCGCAAGCAGCTGCGTAAGTCCCCCAGCCAGGTCTTCGATGACGGTCTCGCCATCTTCCGGCCTCGCCAATCGCTTGCTGTAGCGAGCTAAAAACTCACCTTTCAGGTCAGCGATCGCCATTTCCAGTGTCGACCCGTCAAAGATCGCTCCTGCTATCGCGTACGCCTGATAGTTGTACTCCAAAAGAATCGGCTTACGCCCTCCCTTGGAGTCCCCCATGCCTACTTCGCACAGCAGACCTTCCTGGATCATTTCATCGACCAGAGCGGATACACACGGCCGACTCAACTGTGTCTCTTTGGAAATGTCAGCTCGGGAAATCTGCCCGTGCAAAATAACCTGCTGCAATACCTCTTCTTTGTTCAGGTTTTTTACCCGTTTGCTGCTGCCAGTTTTCTTAGGGACACGCACTCTTTTTCGCTCACCACCATGCAGTTAGTTAAGTTTACTAACAAAGTTAACCAAATTATACCTGCCCATTTTTGAATAGTCAAACTATTTAGATTCATCAAAATTAAATATATTTCTATCGTACTAAAAAAAGCCAAATCCCCTGTCGCACACTCAGAGAAATTTGGCTTTTGTTTCCTTTTACTGATCTGCTTTTCGATCATCCTCGTTCAATTTTACTTCCATAAATACAGCACCTTCTATCGGATTAAACACATAAGGATCAATGTGGTAGAAACCGAATGAGTGGTACAATGACTGCGCTTTGGCCATCGTCGGGAGCGTATCCAGTCGCATCACATCATAATGAAGCTCGGAAGCCTTCTCCAGTATGGCTTGAATCAGGATTTTCCCGATCTTCACCCCCCGAAATGAATCGCGGACGTAGAGTCGCTTCATCTCGCAGATGCCCTCCCCGATCCTGCGAAGAGCGATACATCCCGCGGCTTGTCCATCCACTGTTGCCAGTAGCAGCACGCCATCCGGAGGGCCGTACTTTCCAGGCAGTGCTATGTATTCCGCCTCAAAGTCTTGGAAGGAAAGATCGATATCGAGGGAGTGGCCGTACTCCAAGAATAGCTGCTTCACTTGGTCCAAGTCTTCCTCATCCAGACCAGAGACCTCCCTGACCTCAAGCCCATACTCCTTGCCATCTGCTATTGTCGCCATTTGTTTGTCTGCCCCCTATTGTCCTATTCTGAAAAAATGGTAAGCGCACCTCCATCTTACTCACTTTGGCCAGGAGGAAAAAGTCCTTTCCTTGGCATGAAAATGGTGACGAAGGAGCAGCAGAAGCCCTGCCAATCAAAAACGACTGCCATTCGTGACAGTCGTTTCTTCTCTTACTTGGCGGCAGCCACATTTTTATCGGCTGCTTCATCCTTATTTTTTCCCAGCTCATGCTTAATGAACAAGTACCGCTCTATTTCACGCAGCAAATAAAACAACGAAGCGCGTGTCTCGAACTCCTCGCGCGAGGTCGGCAACCCTGTCTCCCTGATCTCATATCGCATGACGCGCAGTTGATCGAGGAAACGATAAGCGGTATTCCCCGGATGGACCGAGTCACTGAGCCGCTCCAAAAAGTCTGCCATCTGATGCCCCTGCGGTACCTGGATATCGAGCGTAGAGACGATCGGCATCATCCGCTCCAAAAGCTCGAACTGCTTCTCGCGCATCACAAAATACTGGTAGTACGGATCGTCTTCCCTTTTTCCCAGCCGATTGTCAACTGAGCGAGAGGCGAGCTGTACCGCTTTCCCCAGCAAGCCTGGCGTTTCGATCATCTCGTGACCATCCCAATTGCTTTCCCCATGACGCAAATAGTAGGCAAATTCTTTGAGGATCTTCATGAAGTTTTGCTCGATCTGTGATTGCATGGCCTTCAGCTCGTTGTCCAAGCTAGGCATGTACAAATTGACGATCAGGGCTACCCCTACCCCAATCAGCAGCAGCGCCAATTCGTTCAAAATGAGGGAAAGATCCATTCGCTGCGAGGAGTATAAGTGCATCATGACAACCATGCTGCTGATGAAGCCTTCCTGAATCTTAAAGCGCACAGCCAATGGCAAAAAGATCAGAATCGCCAGCATGATAGCCAGCGGCGAGTATCCGAGCAAGGCAAACAATGCCATCCCGATCCCCAATCCCAGCAAACTTGCGAGAATCCGGTTTCCGACGGTTCGAAACGATTGTTTTACCGTTACTTGAATGCAGAGAATGGTAATGATCCCTGCCGATGCGGGAAACATCAGGTCAAACTGCTGGGCGAGCAAGATCGATACGGCTGTACCAACTGCCGTCTTTAATGTGCGATAGCCGATTTTTAGTGAAAGGAATCTCAGTCCTGCTCCCTCCTTGCTGATAGAATATGCTCCCACTTTCTTTCCTCTTTCCACTGTACCAAAAAATGTGAACGAACCAAAGTTACGACTTTGTTAAGGGAAAGAAAAAGGACGTCCATTTTGAGGACATCCTCTTTGCTCCAATCATTCACTGTTTTTTGCCGCACTTCGGGCAGTACTGAAAGCTCGACTGTATACTTTGCCCACAATAGGGACAAAATGCTCGCTCTGGCGACAGCTTCTGTGTGCGTTCTGCCGGATCTTTTGCTGTTTCAGCTCCCCTGAACCGTACATCGAGCGGATCGGGCTCTTCTTTTGAATCCGTTATATCGAACAAGGACATTCTCTGTTTAGACGTCGCGTTCTTGTAATGATAGACGGCTTGAAATATCCCGAAACCCACAAAGAGAATCCCCGCTGCCGGAAAAATAAAGCCGATGGGGAATGGGGCATCACGGGTAATGGTGAACGCCATGATCGTCCAGAATATCCCGAAAATGGCGACGACGATACTGCCGGCTGCACCCATAGTAGATGGCCCGCGACCAGGTTTTATGCTTTTCAAAATATCCCCTCCTCTTTCTATCTTAGCGGAAAACGGGGGGAGGCTCAAATCGAAGCGGGGGGAAATTACTGTTCTGTCTGCTCTTTCCACATCTTATCAAAGCTGATCCACTTTCCTGTATGGCCGTCTACGATCGCCCCGTCTCCTGTCAGGCTATAAACGAGAATCGGCTTTGGCTCGCCCGTTTCCTCGTCGAATCCGAAAGGCTGCTTGTAGTACAGCTTAAGAACGGGATTCACCGATGCCCGCTCAACACTGTTGCCAAAAACGAAAGATACGAAAAGGAGGAGAAGAGATACTAAGTATGAACGTTTTTTCGATATAGTTGCTTTCGTTTCACAGTAGGCCCCCCTTTACTCCTGACCCTGTCTTAGCTGGATCAGATCTTGCAACAATTGAGCAGCTTCTCCCCGTGTCAAAGGATCGTTTGGCGAAAAGGCTGTCTTCGTTTTGCCCTCGATCAGACCCAAGGCATGGACGATCGTCACGGCGGGAATGTCCTGCTGTAGCACATCTGGATACACGGACTGGAAGATGCCCGGCTTGTTCAATAGATCCCCATAGCCGAGAAGTCTGGCCGCCATGTCAGCCGCTTGTGCGCGGGTAATGGCCAGATCCGGTTCAAATTTTGTGCCTTGTTTGGCGATGAAGCCGTACTGTAGTCCTTTTTGAATAACGGCATAGTGCGAATGCTCTTTCGTTACATCTTCAAACTCAAAGCGTTCTTTTTCTTCGTCTTCCGCCCTCAATCTCAACGGGTCATGAAACTCGATCCGAGTGGTCAAACGTGACAGCCATTGGGCCATCTCCATTCGAGTTACCTGTTTATCTGGCAACAGCTTTCCTTCCTCTACCGTCATGAATCCATTTCGCACAACATACTCCAACGCTTCCTGGTAGGGATGTCCTGCCAAATCTTCCGGACGCTGCTTTTTCCGTTCGGCATCGAAACTGATCCATTTTCCGGTGAGTGCGTCGACGACTCCCTTATCACCTACATAGCGATAGACCAGCATCGGCTTGGTCATTGACTTTGGCAGATCCTTATTGCCCGGCTGGGGCTGGAAGTAAGTCAGCATCCATTTCTTTTGAGCCTGCTCGACTTTCCTTGCCTCCGTAGGATCGATTGTTTTTGCCACCTTGAGCGCAGCTAGATCCGGCAGGTCATTCGCGTTTGCTTGCAGCGATTCCGCTATGCCGGTCTCAGGATTCACCTCAACGAAGAAGCCTTTATTTTCGATCGGCACGCCATCCTTCATCCAGCCAAACTCCACCATAAAGGGGCTTCCCCTGCGCAGCTGTTCTTGCTGGAAGAGGTCAGAGGGCTGCTCGTCCAGCAGATAGATCTCACCAAGTCTGTCCGAGTAAAAGGTTTTTACCAGCTGGATTGCCCCAGCCACGGCTTCCTTCCACGCTACGGCTTTCTCTATTTTTTGCCCTCCCCGACCTGAGCCCTCACCCAGCATGACCTCCTCTAGCTGACCACGATCGTTGATCCGGAGCTGGACTGTTTCTGCTTGTCTGTCTTTGCTTTGCACCGGAGAAAAGTCAAATTTCCAATTGCGAATCTGCACCCCGTTTGGTCCCGAAGAGCTTCCTCCCCCACGACTGCCTTCCGAGAGGTATTGTCCGGGCAGCTTTTTGATCAGCTGCTCGGCTATTCCTTGGGCTTCTTCCTTGGTGATCAGCCTAGAGACTTTGTCTTTCGAAGCTGGCAAAACAGTCTTTCCCAGTGGTTGCAAGGGTTTGGTCTCTTCAGCATTTTGTCCCAAAGCGTTGATGACTTTTCCAGTTAAGGCGTCCACGTATTGCGGATCCTTTTGTCCGTACGCGTATACCAGTGCAAATTTTCCGTTGTCCCGATCAAAATTGCCTGTAATGCTTTCGAGCACCTTGTAGGAGAGTGTGGGAGTAATCCTTTCTCCCCCTGCATTCTGTGCACGCTCTATGAGCAAAGCTTGCTCAGGATCGGGCAAGTCCTCGTTGTTCCAATCTTTCGCGTACAAAATGACCTGTCCTGCCTCATCAAGAACAAGCTGAATGCCATTTTCCAGGAACGGTATACCTTTTTCGATCCTCGTAAACATAAACACTTGCTGTGGCCACTCGGTATAATAAGGGTTCAAAGCAGCGTACTCATTGGGCTTGGACAGTCGTTTGCGCTCTGCCTCGCTCGTCACCCTCTGCAGAAACACCATTGCGTTTTCCAACGCCTGCTTTTCTCCAACGCTACCGATCGTACCGCTTGTCTTCCCATCCGTTGTATAGCGCGAATATTGGAGCAATTCTCCTGTCACAGCATCGATAACGGCATTCACTCTTGCATTCTCTTGAGCATTCGTCCACGAGAGCGACCATGACTGCTTGAAGTAAGGGGAACGCTCTGGGCCTTTTAATGCCGCATTGATTTGCTTGAAATCAGCAGGAACGAGGCCCCATTTTTGAGCGAGTTGAGTGACTTGCTCCTTTGACAGCAGCGGGGTTAACGCGTCGGAGGCATACACGGCGTGAATTGTGCTTTGCGATGGGAGGATGCCGAATAACGTAGACATCACAAACAATGCTGACAAACCTGCTGTCATGTTCCTAAGCTTTTTTCCTTGCATCATAAGAATAGCTCCTTCCTCCTACCATTTGGACACCTCACCTATTTTACCATTAATTTGGAAATTAAAAGACTGGATTGAAAAAAAATCTGCCCTCGTGATTTTCACGCAGACAGATTTCTTGCTACTCTACCGATTCCCGCCGCTATTGGCAGAAGCATGCCCAAGAATGTTTACAAGTTTTCCGAAAGGGTCTCGCACGTAGAAACGCCGAACGCCCCATGGCTCATCGGCCGGGCCATATTCAACAGGAATTCCAGCTTGTACGACACGTTTCAATGCTTCTTCGACGTCATCGACTTCTACGGATAAATCCGGTGTCAGGGTACCCGAGCCCCCTTGGGTAGCGAAGCTGATTTGAATACTCATCTGTTCCTTTGCGCCATAGGTAGCAATCCACCCGTGGTCCATGACAACTTCCAAGCCGAGCACGTCTTGATAAAAGCTTTTCGCTCCTGCAGCATCCTGCGTTTCGATATTGGCAACGATGCGTTTTACCTTCATTTGGCTCCCCATCCTTGTGCACGCGTTTTCTGGTTACATTATCCATTTTATCATTTAATTGGAACACATATCGCTTCAGGCGTAAAAAAATCTGCCCTTGCGAATATCGCTCAGGCAGACCTCTTTTGACTCTATAAATTACACCTCAAGCATTTTGCCGAGCGTTTCCACATTCAGCACGTTTCCTACCAGGAAGTTGCCGAATTCGCCGAAGCGTGCGCTGACTTCGTCAAAGCGCATTTCGTAGACAATATGTTTGAATTCCAGTGGATCGTTGGCAAACAGGGTAACGCCCCATTCCCAATCGTCGAAGCCGACGGAGCCTCCGATAATTTGTTTTACTTTTCCTGCATACTTGCGGCCAATCATGCCGTGAGAACGCATCATTTCCTGGCGCTCCTGCATGGTCAGCATGTACCAGTTGTCCTGCAGGTCGCGTTTTTTGTTCATCGGGTAGAAGCAGATGTGCTCCCACTTTGGCAGGATCGGGTACAGACGGTCGCGTACGTGGGGGTTCGCCTTTGGATCTTCACCTGGATTGTTGACGTAGTTGCTCAGCTCCACGACGGATACGTAGGAGTAAGGAGCTTCCGTATATGTAGCGAAACGGGTTTTGTTGAACGCTGTTTTGATCTCGTCCAGCTCCTGCATGGTTGGGCGCAGGAACATGAACACCAGATCAGCCTTATGCCCCAAAATGGAGTAGACGGCCGTGCTGCCTTGCGCCTCTGCTTCGTTCGCTTCCCATGTACGGATCAGCGTATTCAGCTCGTCCAAAGCAGCTTGGCGCTCAGCCTCAGATGCCGCTCTCCACTTTTCCCAATTGATTGTGCGGAAATTATGATACGTATACCAACCTTCCAATGTAAGCAACGCTTCATTCGCGCTCATGGAATTCAGCTCCTTTGAAATATCTGGTTATCCCGACTGCAACATTCCCAGTATAGCATAAGGAGATGGTCGATATTCGGAACAGATTCGTGAACACAAAGCTTTTCCTCGTTTGTCAGGATCGCAGCTTGGCGGAGAGGGCTGAAGCTGCCTCCTCGTCCACGATGACGGTCACGTCAGGATGCAGCTGCAGCAAGGACGCAGGGACGTCAGCGGTCAATTCCCCCTCTAGCATTTGCGAAACCGCTTGTGCTTTCGCTTCGCCACTCGCCAGCAAAATAATCTTCTTCGCTCCGAGAATGGTCTGAATCCCCATCGAAACAGCCTGCGTGGGCACTTCCTGGATGCTGTCGAAATACCGTGCATTTGCCTCCATCGTGCTCTGTGTCAGCGCTACGACGCGCGTAGTCGTGTCCTTCGTAGAGCCTGGCTCGTTAAAGCCGATGTGACCGTTGTTACCGATCCCCAGCACTTGAATATCGATGCCGCCTGCCTGTGCAATCGCCTGCTCGTAACGCTTGCACTCTGCTTCCAGATCTTCGGCATCGCCTTGCGGAACATGCGTTTTTTCCGCTGGAAGGTTGATGTGCGCAAACAAATTTTCATTCATGTACGTCCGATAGCTCTGCGGATGAAGGCTTGGCAGTCCGACATACTCATCGAGGTTAAAGCTTTGCGCCTGAGAAAAATCGACGCCATCCTGTTGGTGCAGGGAAACAAGCTCCCGATACATCCCGACTGGCGTCCCACCTGTTGCCAGCCCCAATACCGTTTTCGGATTGCGAGTGACCTCTTCTGCGATCAGCTTTGCTGCCTGTTTGCTCATATCGTTGTAGTCTTTTACGATGACCAGCTTCACTTTCATTTCCCTCCTGTTAATACTTTCTCGCAAGGACTGCTTTTGCCGTCCGTTCCTTGTACATCAAAGCCTTTTCCTTGTTTCGCATGGTCAATGCGGTAGCGATGACGTCGAGCACGTGCAGCTGCGCCATTTTGGCTGCCAGTGATCCACCCTGCAGGGGACCTTCCTGAGCAGCAGTCAACAAGGTAATGTCCGCCACATTTGTAATCGGTGAGCGCCGGTAATGCGTGATGCAGATGACAGTTGCGCCCGCTTCCTTCGCTACCTTCAATGAATCAATGGTGTCTTTGGTGCTCCCGGAAACTGAAAGCCCGACCGCCACATCCCCTGGACCCAAAGTGGCGGCTGCCATCGCCTGTAGATGAGACTCCGTAAAGGCGTCCACCCGCAGGCCGATCCGCAAGCAAGTGTATTTGGCATCCTGGGCGGTTACAGCAGATGTACCTACCCCGTAAAAGTGGATGGTACCCGCATTCCCCAGCAGCTCGATGCAACGCTCCAGCTGCTCCAAGTCGAATAGCGCACTCGTATCTTCAATGGCCTGGCGATTCGTCGCCGTTACCTTTTGTGTCAATATCCCCAAGGAATCGTCTTCGCCCACTTCGCCATGCAAATTTTTCACCGGGTTCACCAGCTCCTGCGCCAATGCGAGCTTGAACTCCTGGTAGCCGCGAAAACCGATTTTCCTACAGAAACGCAAGACCGTCGTCTCGCCCACTTCTGCCTTTTCCGCCAAATCGATGACAGAGGAGTAGATCACACTCTCTGTTTGATTCAGCACGATGTGGGCTACCTTTTGCTCCGATTTTGTAAAGGATGGCAGCAAGCTTTGAATTTGCAGCAGCGTATTCGTTTTGCCATTCGCCGCAGCTGAAGCTTCCAACCCCTGATCCTGTTGCTCCACGATCCTTCTTCCTCCTCCATGCAAAAAGGCTGTAGTATTCCTACAGCCATTATACACGAATTGGAGTTATCCGCCACTTCTTAAGAAAAAAGTGGAGTTATTCTTCTTTCATCTGGTTTTTTGGCAAGATCAGACCTACAAGCCTTTTTGTCCCACAAGAAAAAAAGACATCCACTCACGAAAAAAAGTGAGCAAATGCCTTTGAAAATCCATTCTGTTCCGTTAAGCAAATACACGGTAGCCGAGCATGATGACGACAACCATAACGACCAGTGCCCCGATGAAAAAGCCAAGGCTTCCATCCTGTCTGCGGGCACGCCCCATACACATTTCGATCAAACCAAACGACACGATGGCGAGCACGCCTTTTACATAATAGTAGACGTCGGTCGTGTGGAATTGGAACAGCATCCATGCGCCAGTTACCAAAATAATGACCATCATCAAGCGCAGCAGCATATGCAGCACTTTTGCTACTTTCGTCTTGCCTGCGCGGTATAGAATGTACCCGATGATCAAGAGGACAAATGCAGCCTCCCAGCCACCTACGTGCGCTTTTAACAACGCATAACCCATATGAAAATCAACTCCTCGATCCTTATTTAATGCCTGTCCTCGACATTATAACAGAAGTGTCGGTAAAATGCAGACGCTCGGACACATGGCATTATTGTGACAACAGGAGCAAGATGATGCTGCATGGCCTTCATAAAAAAAGACTGCACCTATCGTGCAGCCTCTGGCTCCCATAATCTCCCCTTAGCGCAGCAAAAATCCATCCTTCAACGGATCGGTAGGATCCACCACGAACTGATGGAGCCCTGTGATGAATGCTCTTCCTTCGATGGTTGGGATCACAGCGGCGTACTCGGCAACTTGCGTTGTTCCGACTACGGTCCCTATAAACTGGCTGTTTACAATCCCCTCATGGACAAACGGCTCATCGATTTCAAGCTCCCCTCGCGCAAACAACGTTGCCAATCGGGCTGCTGTACCCGTCCCACATGGCGAACGATCCACCTGTTTATCCGCAAAAATCGTGACATTGCGCAGGTGCGAATCCGGCCTTTTCGGCTCGTCGGAAATGATGACTCCGTAAATGCCGGTCAGCTCTGGCTCAAGCGGATGGGCGACATGCCTCTTGGCTTCAATTTGTTCCTTGATCCGTGCCCCCCACTCTTGAAGGATCGGCAGCTGCTCGATTTCTACCTGCACATCCAAGTCCTTTGCCTGCACAACGGCATAAAAGGCTCCGCCAAAAGCAATGTCGACGAGGATGGTGCGCCCCTCCCATTCGATCGGGAAGTCTTGGGCAAGTACAAAGGACGCGACGTTTTCAAACGAAACGGACTTCACCTGCTCATCCACTACGTTGGCCTGAGCGAGGATTCTCCCTGCGGGGCTGTCAATCACGATGTCACCCTTGACGTCATCCACTCGAAGCAAGCCGGTTTCATAGGCAGCCGTCACCACGGCTATGATTCCATGGCCACACATCGTACTGTATCCTTCGTTGTGCATGAACAAGACTCCAAAGGCCGCATCCGGACTAACCGGGGCTGTCATTACGCAGCCGTACATGCCGTGATGTCCACGCGGCTCGTACATGAGCACACGACGAACGTAATCCAGCTCCTCCCGTAAATATTTTCGCTTCTCGAGGATCGTCTCGCCTTTGATCGGAGGAATGCCGCCCGTAATGATCCGCAGCGGCTCACCCCCTGTATGGGCATCGATTGTTGTAAATAGCTGATTGATGTTCATGACAGCCTCCCCATTCTCTGCTAGCTATCCCTACCAGGCGTACTTGATCGCGCACGTCTTGATTTCCGTGTAGAAATCAAGCGCTGCCTGTCCCTGCTCGCGGGTATGGGAGCTGGACTGCTTCATTCCGCCAAACGGTGCTTGATATTCCACACCTGCTGTCTCCTGATTGACCCTGACCATGCCTGCCTGTGCCACGTCCAGGAACCGATGCGCGCTTGCCAGATCACGCGTGAACAAGGAAGCACTCAGCCCGTATACCGTTTGGTTGCACAAGTCAACGGCCTCGGCAAAATCTTCAGCCGGGAGCAAGACAGCCAGCGGCCCGAAGACTTCCTCCTGTACCAAAGCATGGGTAGCTTTGACTCCCTCCACAATCATCGGACGGAAGTAGAATCCCTGTTCGGCCATAGCCAGTGCAGGGCTTTGCGCGACAAGCGCTGCTTGCTCGCTCGCCATTTCCACATATCGGCTTACCTTTTCATACTGTTCGCGGGAGGCCACTGGTCCGAGGTACGCGGCAGGATCGAGCGCTTCTCCCACCACACATGAGGAGATGGCACTTTGCAGGCGCTCCGCCAGCTGTTGATAGATTCCCTTTTCGACAATAATCCGGCTGGTGGCCGTACATTTTTGCCCAGCCGATTTAAAGGCTCCACTCAGCAGGATCGGAACTACCTTGTCGAGATCGGCATCGGCCAGTACGACCGCTGCGTTTTTCCCGCCCATCTCCGTTTGGTACTTAATATTGCGCCCCGCGCAGGCGATGGCGATTTGTCGGCCCGTTGCAGAGGAGCCGGTAAAGCTGACGGCATCGACTGCCGCTTCTTCCGTGAGCGCAGACCCGACTTCCCTTCCTCGACCGATCACCAGATTGAGGACACCAGCTGGAAGCTTCGTTTCGGCGAACAGCTCTGCCAGCCTTGTCGCAGTTAAAGAGCCATTTTCCGCTGGCTTCCAGATGACCGTGTTGCCGCAAATTAGTGCAGGAGCGATTTTCCAGATCGGGATCGCCACTGGAAAGTTCCAAGGGGTGATCACCGCTACCACGCCGAGCGGTACGCGTTTGGTGTATTGCAGCACATTTGTATCCGCAGAAGGGATGACGCTGCCGTTTGCGCGCATGCCTTCGCCCGCATAGTAGCGCAGCAGGCTGACTCCACGCGCGACTTCCCCACGCATTTCTCCAATTTGCTTGCCCATTTCCTGACTGGCTAGTCGTGCCAGCTCTTCCGCATGGGCCTCCAGAACGCTTGCCATCTGATACAAAATCTCTGCGCGAGCGGCACCAGTCATCTGCGACCATTTTTTCTGTGCCTCACGCGCTGCGTGCTCTGCCGCAAAGACGTGGGAGCGATCCGAAAAACGAACCACTCCTACTTCTTCCGCTGTGCGCGACGGGTTCACAACCGTCACCTCATTGCCGGCAGGGACCATCCACTCGCCGCCAATCCAGTTTTTGCTCTGCATCGATGCCCCTCCTTATTTCCCAGCAGCTGTTCCTACTGCGTAGTCAAATGCCTTTTTGATTCCTGCGTAGTAGTCTTGTGGCAGTGGGAGGCGCGGCGGACGAGTAGGACCTACAGGGAAGCCTGCCAGCTCCATCATGTATTTGATCGACTGCACCAGCTGCGGACTAGCATCGTAGTGGAACAGTGGCAGCAGGCGGCGATAGAGAGCTTGTGCTTCCTCCAGCTTGCCAGCACGGGCCAGACGGAAGATTTCCACCCCTTCTTTAGGCAGGGCATTCGGTACACCCGCGATCCAGCCTGTCGCGCCAATCAGCGCACCCTCCATGACCAGATCGTCTACCCCGACCATGACTTCCAGATCTGTCTGTGCCAGGATATCCTGCATACGGCGCAAATCCCCGGAGAACTCTTTGACCGCGACTACGTTTTCCAGCTTGGACAGCTCAGTCAAAATCTCAGGTGTCAGGTCAATTTTGTAGTCATGCGGGTTGTTGTAGGCGATGATCGGCAAGCCTACCGTATTGAGCGCTTCGTAATGGGCAAATACTTCTGGCAATAGCGGCTTGTAGTTGATCGGCGGCAAAGCCATGACACCTGCTGCCCCTGCGTCTTTGGAGAACTGTACCCACTCCACCGCCTGACGTGTCGATGGTGCTGCCGAGCCAACGACGACGGGTACGCGACCTTTCGCTGCAGCAATGACGGTCTGAATGACTTTTGCCCGCTCTTCGCCTGTCATCGTGGCGTATTCCCCGAGGGAACCGGATGGCACGAGCCCGTCTACTCCCGCTTGAATCAGCCACTCGCACAGCTCGGTGAGACGTTTGTAATCGACCTCGAAATCGCTCGTAAATGGCGTCACAATCGCTACGTATACCCCTGCAAATCTTGTCATTCTTCATTCTCCTCTCCAGTCGAGCTGGTTTGTATGATTAGTGATCGGTTGACGGTGGGATGAGCAAAAAGCCTGTCGCCAGCTCGTCTTCCGGATGATAAAAAATCGTATGCTTGCCCATCAGCCAGGCAGAGCCTGCAATCTGCGTTACGACGGCAGGCAGGCCGCCTTCCTCCGTCACTTCCAGCACCTTTCCTGTAAACAAGGAGCCTACGATGCTCTCATGCACAAAGGATTCATCTAATCCAATTTCCCCTTTGGCAAACAAGGTCGCGAGCTTCGCCGAGGTACCCGTACCGCAAGGCGAGCGATCAATGCCTCCGGGCGGGACCACGACCGTGTTTTTCACATCAGCCTTAGGGTGGCTGGGAGCTGTGTAAAACTCCACATGCGTCAGACCGCGAATAAATGGCTTATCCGGGTGGACGACCTCCAGCGTGTGGTTGATCGCCTTGCGGATGCGCACCGCCGCATCGACGATCGTGAAGGCATGTGCTGGCGTCAGCTCCAGTCCCAGCTTGCGCGCATCGGTGATCGCGTAAAAGTTGCCTCCGTACGCGATGTCGCAGGTGACTTGCCCCAGGCCCTCTACCTCTACCGTCACATCCTGTTTGTACAGAAAGGCGGGAATATTGCGGAAAGACACCTCGCGCGCCTTGCCTTCCTCGACCTGGATCTCCACCTCTACCAAGCCAGCGGGTGTATCCAGCTTGACTCTGGTAATCGGCTCGATCACGGGAATCATCCCCGTCTCGACCAGCGTGGTGCAAAGCCCTATCGTATCGTGACCACACATCGGCAGGTACCCGCCTGTCTCGATGTAAATGACACCTACATCTGCCTCAGGATGGCACGGCTCGACCAGGAGAGCTCCTGACATCACATCATGGCCGCGCGGTTCGTACATCAGAAGGGTGCGAATCCAGTCGTATTCTTCCTTCATGTGCAGCATTTTTTCGGCCATCGTCTGACCTTCCAGCTTGGGCAGGCCGCTGATGACGGTCCTCGTAGGATTTCCGCCGGTATGCGTATCGACGGTAGAAAACACCCGGCTTGCTTTCATCGATGCAACACCCCTTTGTTTGAAAATCGATCATGTCGCAGCGGCTCGAGTGGAATGATCGTGTCATTTTGACCCTGCAGCATTTCCGAAATCACTTTTCCGGTGACGGCAGCGAGGCTGATGCCATCTCCCTCGTGCCCAGCTGCGATATAGTAGCCAGGTACTTCCTCCACACGTGAAATGATCGGGAGGTGATCCTCTGTCCACGGCCTCAGCCCACAGTACGTACGTATGATGGCAAAGTCGGCAATCTTCGGGTAAAAGCGCAAGGCCCGCCTCGCCATGCAGCGCACGACATTCATATCCACCTTGGTGTCGAAGCCTACGAACTGGCGGCTCGAGCCAATCAGGAAGTTTTGGCTCTCTGTCGGCTCAAATACTAGCGCCACTCCGTACTTTTCCGTTTCCTCATCCACCTGCCGCGTACCGCCGAACTTGGAAATCAAGTACCCGAATTCCATCACCTTGCGCACACCGACGGGCATTTGTCTGGAGGCGACAATCAGATGGCCTTTTCTCGGGTGGATGGGGATCTCTACGCCAACCATCTGCCCTACGACGGGAGCCCACACACCAGCTGCGTTGACGACCTGCTTGGCTGTCATACTGCCTGCGCTCGTCTCCAGATGAAATGCGCCTGTCGCTTCATCTCGCCGCAGCGACTTCACCTCTGTCCGCTGCATGATCCTCGCCCCGTGCTTTTTTGCCCCTGCAAACAGGGCAAAGGTCAGCATATATGGATTGACGGTCGAGTCTGTCGCACATTCAAGTCCTCCCAGCAGATCGTCGGCGAAGTACGGAGACTCCTGACTGATATCCGAGCGGTCCAGCATCCGAAACGGCAGACCTGCCTCCTTTTGGCGTCGCACCCACTCCTGTGCCGCCTCCATCTCCGCCTCTGACTCGCAAACGAGGATGCTTCCCGGAGCCCGGTACTCAAACGAGTGATCCAGCTCGCGACTGAGCTCGTCAACGAGCATTTGGCTTTGTAGCGACATCTGGCTGTCAAAGCCGGGGTCTTTATCAATGGCCAAAATGTTGCCGTCACAGCGGGAGGAAGTACCGGAAGCAAGCTCGCCTCGCTCCAGAACCACGACGTCCAGTCCAGACTTGGCCGCGTAATACGCAATCGCTCCGCCGATGATGCCCCCACCGATAACTGCGATTTCCGCGTGGGATTGGCTACGTGCTGTCATGGTGTCTTCTCCTCCATCCAAAATGTGTGTCTTCCAGCATTTCTTAAATGCACACACCGTGCCAATCATAGCGAACGGTTCTTTTTCACCTTTTGTCTAAATTCTTTTACAACTTAAAATAGAAATGTATAATATCTAAGAATGTGTTTATCTTTTTATACACTCGTAAAAAGGATGATCCGCTTGAAGCACAAACTGCCTGCCCTATCCGAGCTCATGCAGTTAAACCTTTTGACTTGCACAATCGAAGAGCTTGCGAGCGCACAGCCACAGCCGGATGCTGCCGTCTTTGTTCAGACTGACAACGCTTGGCATGTCGCTCACGCTTCGCAGCTAACAGACGATCACCCGAGGAGCCTGAATGAAGCCCCTTGGGAGCCTGCCATGGCGATCCCGCTGACGACGCCACTCTCGGAGACGATCCCCCTCCTGCAGGACTTTGACAAGCTGCTCCTGATCGACGCATCCGGCAGACCCACTGGCTATCTGGACCGCTCCTGTGCGCTGTCAGCCATCTTTGCTGCGTATGAGGTCCTCGAGGCTTACTTCGAGACCATGATCCAGACCATGGACGCATCGATCTCTGTCATCGATGAAGAAACGAGAATCATGGTCTGGACGGAAGGAGCAGAACAGATCTTTTCCTTGAAGGCCAAAGACGTGCTTGGAAACCCGATTACACAATACTTTCCGCTGGACATGCTGGAGACGCTGAAGTCCCTGCACACGGGACAGTCCCTCTACCGGCACCAGCATCAGCCTCGTGAGGATCTGGTCGTCTTGATCAACACCAATCCGATTTACCTGCATGACAAAATCATCGGAGCGGTCGCTGCCGAGACGGATATCACAAGTCAGGTCAGGCTCAATCAGGAGCTGCTCAACGCCAACAAGAAAGTGAATCACCTCCAGCAGGAAATGGCCAAAATGAGCCCGGCATCAGACCCATTCCAGCAAATCAAAGGAACCAGTCTAGTCATTCGGCAAATCAAGTCCATGATTGAAAAGCTGAGTGCCACACAAGCCACCGTTCTTATCCTGGGCGAGAGCGGTGTCGGCAAGGAGCTTTTTGCCAAGGCCGTCCATGATGTTCGGGAAGGAGCCAACGCTCCCTTTGTCCCCATCAACTGCGGGGCGATCTCCCCGACCCTGTTTGAAAGTGAGCTGTTTGGCTATGAGAAGGGGGCCTTTTCAGGTGCGGATCAAAAAGGCAAAAAAGGAATGATTGAGCTGGCGCGGGGTGGAACCTTGTTTCTCGATGAAGTCGGCGAGATGCCGCTCGATATGCAGGTCAAGCTGCTGCGCGTCTTGCAAGAGAAAAAATACTACCCGGTTGGAGGTACAAAGCAGATCGAGGCCGATTTCCGCATCGTCGCCGCCACGAATAAAAATCTGGAAGCTCTCGTGAAGGAAGGAAAGTTTCGGGAGGATCTGTATTACCGCCTGAACGTGGTCACGCTGAAAATCCCTCCGCTGCGTGAGCGTATCGAGGATGCAATCGAGCTAGCCCACTTTTTCCTCTATGAGTTTTCTTTACGTTACAACCGTCCCATTCATGCCATCTCGCAAAATGTCATGCAAAACCTGATGAATTACGACTGGCCCGGGAACATACGCGAGCTGCGAAACGCTATCGAGCGCTTGGTTGTCTTTGCAACGGACGGCGTCGTGAAGGAAGAGGATTTGCCTTACTCCCTCCAGGGGCAGGTCAAGTCCCCGCCGATGGAATTGCCCGATGACCTAATCTCTTTGCAGGAAGAGCTCGAAGCTCACGAGCGCCGCGTCATTCTGCGTGCCATTGAGCTGGAAAACGGCAACAAGCAGGCAGCCGCCAAACGTCTGGGTATCTCTCGCGCTACGTTGTACAACAAATTGAACAAATGAAAGAAGGCAGCCATCTTAAGTGGCTGCCTTTTCCTTATGGGTCTGCTAGCTTCGGAAAAGAAACGAGCGCAGACGACGACAGATGATGCGTCGATGACTTCCCTTTCTAGGTGGCAGCACCTCTGACAAAATACGGATCCATTCCACGATTGATTCCTCCTTTGTCTTGGGTGTGCAGCGGATATGGTCCGCTACGCCCCCAAATAGGCCTTTACGATCGACTCGTCAGCGCGCAGCACTTCTGCCGTATTCTCCATGACGATCTGGCCCGTTTCCAAAACGTAGCCGCGATGCGCCAAGCGTAATGCTGCTTTGGCATTCTGTTCGATCAGGAGAATGGTCGTGCCTTGCCCGTTAATTTTCCTGATTATTTCCATGATCTCCTGCACAATGATCGGAGCGAGCCCCATAGACGGCTCATCCAGCATGAGCAGCTTGGGTCGAGCCATGAGTCCCCGGCAGATCGCCAGCATTTGCTGCTCTCCTCCACTCAATGTTCCCCCGAGCTGTCGGCTTCGCTCTTTCAAACGCGGAAACAGCGCATACGCCTGCTCGATGCCCTCAGCGATGACCGCTTTCTCTTTTCTCTGCGTAAACCCGCCCAGCTCCAGATTCTCGTGGACGGTCAAGCCGGCGAAGATCCGCCGTCCTTCCGGCACATGGACGATTCCTTCCTCTACTATTCTATGAGGAGACCTGCCTACCAGACTCTTTCCCTCCAGCTGGATGTCACCGCTCCCCGGCCGAACCAGCCCGGAGATTGTTTTGAGCGTGGTGCTTTTCCCTGCCCCATTGCTGCCAAGCAAAGCAACGATTTCTCCCTGCCGCACCTCGAGACTGATCCCTTTTAATGCTTCGATTTTCCCGTAGAACGAATGGACATCGGTGAGCTTCAGCAACGTACTCATATCGCCTCCTCCTCCTTACCGAGGTAAGCTTCGATCACGCGAGGATTGTTCAGGACGTCTGCTGGCGCCCCTTCTGCAATCTTCTGCCCATAATCGAGTACAATGACACGCTCGGAAATCTTCTTGATCAATCCCATGTCGTGCTCGATGATGACGATCGTCAGCTGGTAGGCTTCACGGATGCGGCGAATCAAGGAGATGAGCTTCTCTTTTTCCTCGTAGTTTAGACCAGCTGCTGGTTCATCCAATAAAAGAATTTGCGGCTGGGTAGCCAATGCTCGGGCGATTTCGAGATAACGCTGTGCCCCGTAAGGCAAATTTTTCGCAACCCGCTCGCTATACTCCTCGATCCCCACAAACTGAATGCATGCCATGGCCGTTTTTGTAATCAGCTCCTCCTCCTGCTGCTGAGCTCTCGTGTGCCAGAGTGCTCCCCAGACGGTTTGTGAGGTACGGCCATGCATCCCTGCTTTGACGTTGTCCAGCACGGTCAAATTCGGGAACAAGCGCAAATTCTGAAAGGTCCTGGCCATCCCC
Source organism: Brevibacillus centrosporus (assembly GCF_046622605.1). Classification (NCBI taxonomy): domain Bacteria; kingdom Bacillati; phylum Bacillota; class Bacilli; order Caryophanales; family Paenibacillaceae; genus Brevibacillus; species Brevibacillus centrosporus. Next base: position 4,566,966 of record NZ_CP176856.1, read on the forward strand.
AACCGGGTTATTTGACTCGGCTTTTTCCCTACCAAATCCTCATCACCGAGCAGTATGCGTCCAGAGGTAGGACGATAAAAGCCCGTCATCATGTTAAAAACAGAGGTCTTCCCTGCTCCATTCGGTCCGATTATGCTCGTAATCGATCCAGCGGGAACCTCGAAGCTCAAATCGTTGACCGCAGTCAACCCGCCGAACTTAAGCGTTATATTTTTCAGCGTCAAGGCCGACATCTGCATCTCCCCCCTTTCGAGTCGTTGGAGATACTCTACTCGCTGTCTTTCTGATCTCGTAGCGGGCTGGCCATAAGCCTTGAGGGCGGAAAAGCATCATGGCGACCAATGCTGCGCCGAAGATCAGATAGCGCCAATCCTCGACGGAACGCAGCAGCTCCGGCAAGGTGATCACCAGGACGGCTCCCAGCACCACGCCTGGTATACTGCCCAATCCGCCGAGCACGACTGCCAGCAAGATCATGATCGACTGGGTAAAGCTAAAGCTCAACGGTGCAATCGCGCTCATTTTGACTGCAAAAATGGAGCCCGCCATGCTCCCAATCACCGCCCCAATCGAATACGCCAAAAGCTTCATGTTGATCCGGTTGATTCCCATTGCCTCTGCTGCATCCTCGTCCTCGCGAATGTACATCCATGCCCGGCCCAGCCTTGACGTTCCCAAACGCCTGACAGCCAGCACCGCCAGCACCGCTACGATGAGGATCAAGTAGTAGAAATCCATTTGCCCTGAAAGAACGTACCCACCGATGGAAGGACGAGGAATCCCGTATATCCCCGACGCCGAACCCGTAATGGAGAGATTGATGGCAAGAATGCGGATGATTTCTCCAAAGCCGAGCGTGACAATCGCCAAATAATCGCTTCGCAGCCGCAGGGTAGGCGCTCCTACGATGACACCGACGACCGCGGCGAAGGCCATAGCAACCGGCAGGGTCAGCCAAAACGACCAGTGATAGACGGTCATCAAGATGCCCGTCGTATAAGCCCCCACCGCAAAAAACGCCGCATAGCCGAGATCCAAAAGCCCGGCAAAGCCTACTACGACATTTAGCCCTTGAGCCAAAACGACGTAAAACAGAGCCAGAGTCGCAACATCCAGCCAATAATTATCGGAGAGAAAAGGAAGCAGGAAAAGGACGACGAGCAACAGGGCAACGCTGATTTTTTTCCGCGATAGATTCATCCGCTACATCCTCTCTGTCACTTTTTCACCCATGATGCCCGTTGGCCTCAGCACCAGGATGAGAATGAGCAAAGAAAAGGCAACGACATCCTTCCACGAGCCTCCAAAAACAAAGGTTCCGGCCGTCTCCATCATGCCTAGCACCAATCCTCCCAGCATCGCGCCGGGTATGCTGCCGATGCCGCCGAGAACTGCCGCCGTAAACGCCTTGAGCCCGATAATGAAGCCCATCATGAAATTGACGGTGCCGTAGTAGGCCCCTGCCATGGTGCCGGCCCCCGCTGCCAAGGATGCGCCGATGAAAAAGGTAAGGCCGATCACTTTGTGGACGTCGATCCCCATTAAGTGACAAGCTGTCTGATCGTGGGAGATCGCGCGCATGGCTTTTCCATACAGGCTCCGGCTGATAAACAGGTGCAGTCCTAGCATGAGGAGCGCAGAGATGAGGACAAGCCCCATTTGCGTATAGGTGATTTGTGCCCCCAACACGTTCCAGCCATCATGAGAGAGCTGCAGCGGATAGACCTGGTACTGGGCCCCCCACGCAATCATTGAGCCATTTTCCAGAAAAAGGGATACTCCTAAAGCCGTAATCAAGATCGATAGCCGGGGGGCGAGCAAGAGCGGCCGATATGCCACCCGCTCGATCCCCATCCCGATCAATCCGACGATCACCATCGTCAGCAGCAGTACGACGACAATCCCCATCAGACCTGCGCCAGCGCCATTTCCGCTAAGCAAGCTGAGCAGAGTGTAGCCGACAAATGCCCCCAGCATATACAAGTCTCCGTGAGCGAAATTAAGCAGCTTGATAATGCCAAAAACCATCGTGTAGCCCAAGGCGATTAAGCTGTAGAAGGCACCGATTACCAAGCCGTCTGCCAACGTTTGAACCAGCATATCCATTTGTCCACCTTCCCTTTCCGTTATTTGGCCAAGGTGAACTTGCCGCCTGCCACTTTCAAAACCGCGAAATTGGAGGTATCCAGCGTATTCTGCGCGTTGAAGGAAATAGTTTGGCCGAGCGCTTTGAAGTCTTTCGTCTCTTTTATTGCCTTTTTAAGCGCGTCATGGTCCGTGGAGTTTGCACGTTTCAATGCATCTGCGAGCAGATTGACCGCGTTGTAGCTGAGAGCGGAGAATGGTCCGGGTGCCAGGTTACTATACGTTTGCTTGTACTCTGTCGTGAAGGCTTCTGCGCCCGGGATAAACTCCGCAGTCGGCGTGGCGGTGATGAGCAGCCCTTCCGCTTGATCCGCTCCTGCTATTTTGATGATGTCTTCGCTAAAAGAACCGTCTCCGACCATGAACAGTCCAGAGACGCCTTTTTGCTTGAACTGCTTCACCATCAAGCCACCTGCTGCATAATAGCCAGTGAAGTAGGTAGCATCGGGAGCAATCCCTTTCAATTTGGTAGCGAGGGCGCTGAAATCTTTTTCTTCGGGGTTAATGGCTTCATAGGCGACAACAGTTCCTCCCGACTTTTCCACAGCTGCTTTGGCGAAATCGGCGAGATCTTTGGCGTAGGCCGAATTGTCATGAACCAGCGCGACCTTTTTCGCCTGACCTGCAGCCATGTAATCGGCAGCCGTTTGGGCTTGGTCGGGAGTCAATCCGTTGATTAAAAACAGGGTGTCGTAGCCTTGTGCAGGTAATTTTGCGGAGTTGGCGGCAGGAACAATCATCGGAATATTGGCATTTTTAAAGACACCAGAGGAAGGCAGTGTCGCACCGGAGCAATATCCTCCCACAACCGCAACCACATTTTGCGACACGAGCTTGTTTGCCGCTGTAGTTGCCATCTGCGGATCGCAGCCGTCATCCGCAACTTCGATTTTCAATTTTTTGCCGAGCACGCCGCCGCCATCATTGATCTTTTTGACAGCCATTTGGATGGCATTTTGCATGTCTTTTCCGTCTGTGGCGTTGTTTCCCGTCACCGGCAGCAGCACCCCAACCAATATGTCATCCCCGCCAGACGCACCGGATGACTGCCCTTGGTTCGCACACCCTGCCACACCTAGCGATAGCGTCAATAACGCAGCCGTAATCACGCTTGCCCATTTTCTCATACCCATACCCCCGCTTGAATATTATTCGATGTACGCCCATTTCCAATCGATCGCGCCCAGTCCGTCCTGATAGACTCCTTTGACCCTGTCATTTTTCACCCATGTGTGCGTGTAGAAGTAAATCGGCATGATCGGCATTTCCTCCATCATGATCTTCTCGGCTTCTCCCAAAATAGCTTTGCGCTTTTCCAGATCTCCCTCCGTCGCTGACTGATTCAACAGCTCCTTGAACTTCGGATTTTCCCAGCGCGTATCGTTATTTCCTCCATTTTTATCCTTGAACAGCTCCAGGAAGTTGATCGGATCGTTAAAGTCACCTGACCAGCCGAGGCGGCCGACCTGGTAGTTTCCTTCATGCATCGTCTCGAGGTAGACCTTCCACTCCTGGTTTTCCAGCTTCACGTCGGCGCCGAGGTTTTTCCGCCACTGATCCTGGATGGCTTCTGCGATCTTTTTGTGACCTTCCGAGGTGTTATAGATGAGCGTGATGGGAGGCAGCTTGGTCATTCCCAGCTCTTTTAACCCTTCGTCCAGCAGCTGCTTGGCTGTCTCTTGATCGTTGTCCTTGAAGTAGCCGCCCTGATTGAGCGCCATCGTTGGAGGAACGGCTGCCATCGCAGGCTGTTCATTTGCCTGCAGAACGTTATCGATCAGTGTTTGCCGATTGATAGAGTAGGCAAAGGCTTTACGAATTTTAACATTATTAAAAGGTGGTTGCTCTGTGTTGAACTTATACCAATAGGTAGCGCCTACTGGCTTCACCTGCAGCTTGCCACTGTCTTTTAAAGCCGGCATCGCATCTTTAGGCAATGCACTGAGCGGCGATCCCGCCCAGTCGATTTCTCCATTTTCAAACATGGACAGCTCTGTGTTTTCATCCTCTACCATCGAGAAATTGATTTTGTCCAGTTTTACATTGTCCTTGTCCCAGTAATTTTCGTTTTTGACCATCACCATCTTGCTTTTGTGATCCCAGGTCTCCAGCTTGAATGGGCCGTTGCCTAAATGCGTTTTGGCATCCCCCGCCCAATTCGGATTTGATTCAACGAGCTTTTTATTTACCGGGAAATAAGTTTGGAAGGCAGTCAGCTCCAGGAAAAATGGCGTGGGATTTGCCAATTCCACCTTCAAGGTCTTGTCATCAACTGCTTTTACACCGACATCCTCCAGGCTTCCCTCACCCTTGTTGGCTTTTTCCGCATTCTTGATGTAGTAGAGCTGATAGGCATAGTTGGAAGCTGTTTTCGGATCCAATGCACGCTTCCAGGCGTACTCAAAGTCATGTGCGGTCACCGGCTCTCCGTTGCTCCACTTGGACTCTCGTAAGGTAAACGTGTATGTTTTCAGATCTTCCGAGACATCGATCTTTTCGGCAACTGCCTCTACCGGCTTGCCTTCGGGACCAATCCTCGTCAATCCATCAAAAAGCGCTTTGGTGACGGCTGCTGAAGTCGTATCCTCCGCTAAGCCCGGATCTGCTGACGGTGGCTCGGAGTGAAGATTCCAGCGCAAAACCTGCTCGGCCTTTGGCTTTTCCGCTGGTGCAGGCTGTGAACCTCCCTGTGGCTGTGTTTGCGTTTGCCCTGAATCAGCAGGCTGGGATACTTGCTGCCCTCCCCCACATCCTGCCAGCGCTGCACCCAGCATCGCTACACTGCTGATGAGAGCGAATAAACTTTTTTTCACACGATCAACCCCTCTATTTTGGATTAGGCGAAACTTTTGCAATTTACAGAAAATGCAAGAGATATGCCAACGGCCTCGCAGGCAAGTGCGTGCTAGCACCTCAAGATTGACCGTGTCTAATTTTTTATACACAAACGTGTCTATTGCTCAGATTATTAGACAGTACATTTTAACTAAAGCAAAAACCCCCGACTGCTCTTTCCCAGCCGAGGGTCCTCTCCAACTTTTCGTATTACAAAACGATCAAATCACGGGGCGAATGTGTGAGAACCACGTTGCCCACCTCTGTCACCACGAGATCATCCTCGATTCTTACACCGCCTATTTCCGGAAGATAGATTCCCGGTTCTACGGTCAGTACCATGCCCGGTTGGAGAATGGCCGTACATCTCGTTGACATGAATGGCTCCTCGTGAATATCGAGGCCAACACCATGCCCCATCCCGTGACCAAAACGCTCTCCGTAGCCTTTTTCGGCAATAAAGTCGCGAGCAAAGGCATCCGCATCTTTTCCGGAAATCCCGGGACGAATCCCTGCTACCGCACGATTCCGAGCTTCCAAGACAATTTGATAGATTTCCTTCAGCTGATCGGAGGGATGGCCAACTGCCACAGTACGGGTAATATCGGAGCGATAGCCCTGATACAAAGCTCCAAAGTCCATCGTGACCATATCCCCTGGCTGGATCACTTTCTCGCTCGCTACTCCATGCGGCAACGCTGAACGATGACCCGAAGCGATGATCATATCAAAAGCAGAGCCGGCTGCTCCTTGTTTTCGCATGAACATTTCCAGCTGATTGGACACATCCAGCTCCGTGATCCCAGAACGAAGGAAGCTGGTAATATGGGCAAATGCCGCATCTGCAATCTGTGCTGCCGTACGGATTTTCCCTAATTCCTCGGCAGTTTTGATCATTCGCAGGCCTTCGATCACACCAGATGTCGCAACGAGCTCACTTTTTACCGCCTCTGCATATTTGCGATGCAGCGAATAGGTCAGGTTGTCTTCTTCAAAGCCGAGTCTGGTGATCCCCATCTCTTCTGCCATACGAGCGACTTCACTGTACACGGATTCCTTTGCAGCCAAAAACACGATTTCGAAATCCGCAGCCTGGGCTTGTGCCTGTGCGGTATAGCGGAAGTCCGTCAGCAGCTTCGCTTGATCCTGTGAAATAAGAACAACGCCGTACGTCCCTGTAAAATTGGTCAAATAACGCCGATTTTGTCCGTTGGTCACCAGCATTCCGTCGATTCCTGCTGCCTCGAACTGCTGGCGAAGCTTCTTCAATTTCTCCATCTACGTCATCCCTCTCATGCCTGTTTTTCAGGCAGTCTCTTTCATTGTCTGATCTAGCAAGCATTATGCCAGCATCTCTTTTTTAGGCATTCTCTTTGCTTCTGCATTTTCCTTCTCCCTGCACCTTCTCTCGCCAGGATGGCATGACACTTGCATTTTCATTCGCACAAGATCGAAAGGAGGACAGCATCATGGACACACATCAGCTGATTGTCTGTCGTTGTGAAGAAGTATCCCTGGCTGAGCTTATAGAGACAGCCGAAGCCTACCAGTGCAGTGCCCGGGAGCTAAAGCTGCGAACACGCGCGGGGATGGGCTGCTGTGGAGGTCGTACCTGCCGAGTGCTGGTTGATCAGGTAATCGAGAAAGTAACGGGCCAAACACCCTCTCATACCGTACCGCTCGGATATCAGCCGCCCGTACGCCCCCTGTCTTTTCAACTCATGGGAGGTCGAAATAAATGAGTCAGCGAATTGTTCATCATCCTGTCTTGGGGTCCTTGACGCTTGGGGAACCGTTGCATTTTATCTTTAATGGAGATTCCTACACTGCCTACGAAGGGGAGACTATCGCGGCCGCGCTGCTTGCCGCAGGTGTCCGTACACTGCGTGTGCACGAAGAAAAAGGGACCCCTCGAGGGATTTACTGCAATATCGGTCATTGCTATGAATGCCGGGTGCACGTCGATGGTGTTCCCACTGTTCGCGCTTGTATGACCTTAGTGAAGGACGGGATGAACGTCAGTGCAGGGACAGTGCTGCCTACTCCACTGAAAAAAGGAGGGCACCCCTCATGATCGATGCTCTCATCATTGGTGCTGGACCTGCCGGCTTATCAGCAGCCATTGCCTGTGCCAAACAAGATTTGTCCGTAGTCGTCATCGATGAGTTTTACCGTGCCGGTGGACGGCTTCTCGGTCAGCTGCATCAGGAACCGGATGGCACCTGGTGGAATGGTGTCGAGGAAGCTCTGCGGCTGGACCTTGAGGCGCGTACGCTCGGCGTCGATATACGCTGCGGGGTGTCTGTCTATGATGTAGCCCCCACGACGGATGGCTGGAATGTCTCTACCACTGCAGGCGAAATGGAAACACCCCTGCTGCTGATCGCAACCGGGGCTTCTGAAACGGCCGTACCAGTACCTGGGTGGACTTTGCCAGGCGTCATGTCCATCGGCGCTGCCCAAGTCATGACCAATGTGCAGCGCGTGCGTGTAGGCGAGCGCGGAGTCGTGATCGGGGTCAACATTCTCTCCGTGGCTATCGCTCGAGAGCTGCAGCTCGCAGGGATCCAGATCGATCGGATGATTCTCCCTCCTGCTTCATCCATCACCGGAAATGCTGGACTCCCTGAAGAAGTCATGCGTGCCCTGCTGCGAGTCGCTCATCTGGCCCCATCCCCTTTGCTTCGCTGGGGGAGTCGGTTCATGCACAGCCATTGGATGCAAAGCTTGGCTGTTCGTCTTTATCCTTCCTGTGGCTTCACTATGTGGGACATTCCCATTCAGCTGCGCACAGCTGCTCTGGAAATCGTTGGGATGGCTCAAGTCGAAGGGGTACGGATCGCGCAAATAACCCCGGACGGTCAGCCCATCTTTGGAACGGAACAGCTCATACCTGCTGATTTCGTCTGTATAGCAGGAGGATTGAGCCCACTCGCCGAACTTGCTGCGATCGCAGGCTGTCCATTTGCCTATGTGCCTTCACTCGGCGGTCACGTACCGATCCACAACGACCAGATGCAAACGGCATTGCCTGGTCTTTTCGTAGCTGGAAACATAACCGGAGTCGAAAGTGCCAAGGTAGCGATGGCACAGGGGAAAGTCGCAGGACTCTCCATGGCGCATGCCCGCGGTGCCTTGACTGACCTCTCTCCGCTGACGGACGCTATTCGGGAAGTAAAGGCCGTACGGCAACGAGCCACGATCCAGTTTCATCCGGAAATTGATCACGGGCGCGCTCTTGTTGAAAAGCTGGCGCTGGCTCCATAGCACGCCTTCACTTGGAAGAGGGGATTCAGCCTTTGCTGTGTCCCCTCTTCTTTTTTCGTGTTTTTGCAATTTGCTATTCACATACATACTGTTTGTATGTTAAATTGGTACCATCTACCATATAAGGGGTGATTGATATGCAGATTTCCAGTTCATACCCTGTCATTCTGACAGAACAGGTTGCTGACAGCTCCCGCTTTTACACTGACTATTTTGGCTTTGTGCCTGCGTTTGAATCGGATTGGTACGTGAGTCTGAAAAACGATCAGACGGAGCACTCCTTTGAGTTAGCTATCTTGGATGCGTCACACGCTACCATTCCTGATGGGTACCGCAAAACCACGCAAGGTCTCATCCTCAATTTTGAAGTAGACAATGTGGATGCGGAATACGAGCGTCTGATTGTCCAATCAGGACTCCCTCTGCATCTGGATATCCGCGACGAAGCTTTCGGTCAACGCCATTTCATCACGTCCGATCCGAATGGGGTCTTGATCGATGTCATCACCGTCATCCCCCCTTCGGAAGCATTCCTTCTCCAATACGTAGAGAACGATTGACCCGATAGGAACAAATAAGGAGACCTCATCATGAAACGATCAAAAGAAGAACAAAAAAAGGCGACCATCCGCAAGCTGACAGAAGTAGCCAGAGTACATTTTTCCGCGCACGGGTATGCCGAGGCTTCCACGGAGGAAATGGTCCAGGAGGCTGGGTTGACTCGGGGAGCGCTTTACCATCATTTTGGCAACAAGGAAGGCTTGTTTCATGCAGTTCTCGCCATGGTGCAAGCAGAAATCGCACAACAGGTAGAATCTGAAGCAGCACAAAGCGAAGATCTATGGGAGCAGCTGGTTCTGGGGTGCCGCGCCTTTGTATCCGCTGCGGTCGAAAGTCCCAATAGGCGAATTCTGCTTATAGATGGCCCATCCGTGCTGGGCTGGGAAAGCTGGCGCCAGATGGACCAGGAACATTCCATGCGGTTGCTGCACGAGCAGCTGCTGCTCATCGACGAGCAAGGCGGTCTCAAGCCTGTGTCGATCCCCGCTCTCACTCATCTCCTCTCTGGCGCCATGAATGAGGCCGCACTCTGGATAGCCCAGATGCCCGACCAGCAGCATGCTCTCATCGAGACTACAGCATCGCTTCGCCTGATGCTGGATGGATTCAAAGCACAATAGCGACTCACTCTTTCACTGCGCCGGAAGTCAAACCAGAGATAATCCGTCGCTGGAAAATCAGCACCATGATGACCAAAGGCACAGTCACGATGATCGACGCTGCGGAGATTTCCCCCCAAGGAATCGTAAACATTCCTTGGAACATCACGATCCCCACAGGAACTGTCTTCATCGCTTCCTGCGTATTGAGCGTCAAGGCAAACAAGAACTCATTCCACGCCGCGATAAAGACGAGAATCGCTGTCGTAAATACACCTGGCATCGCCAGCGGAAAGAACACCCTGGTCATGGTCTGCCAAATGCTAGCGCCGTCTACTTTGGCAGCCTCCCCCAAATCCACGGGAATTTTGCGGAAAAAGATGGTCAGATTCCAGATCGCCAAAGGCAGCGCAAAGGTCGTATACGGGATAATCAAACCGAGGTAGCTGTTCGTCAGCCCCATCGATTGCATGAACATGAAAATGGGAGAAATCGTAGCGATTTGCGGGAACATCGAGACAGCAAGCACGATTCCGAGGATGATCGTTTTGCCGCGAAACGACAGCCATGCGATCGCATACGCCGCAAAGGAAGCAATCGTAATCGAGTACAAAGTTGTCAGTGTCGCCACAACTGTCGAGTTCCACAGATACCTGGCAAACGGCCGCTCTGTGAATACCCTGACAAAATTGTCAAAGCTGGGGTTTAAGATGATAAATTGAAAGGCCCTCTCTCCAAACAGCTCACTTGGCGGCTTCAAAGCGGCGATGAGAATCCATAAAAACGGAAACATCACAATAAAGATAAAAAGGACCAAAAAGATATAGAACAACGGACCCGCCTTTTTCTGCATGCCTTCCTCCCTCCTTATCTTCCGCCGCTTTCGCCCAAGAGGTCTGCTCCCAGGATTTTGATATAGCCCATGGAGATCAACGCCACACATAAAAACACGATGATCGCGAGTGCCGAGCCTTCGCCAAAGCTCATTTGGGCAAACATCGTTTTGTACGCCAGGATAGAGATGGTTTCGGTCGAATTGGCCGGGCCGCCTCCTGTCAAAGCGTAGATCAAGTCAAAAACCCGGAAGGCATCGAGCGTGCGAAACAGCAAGGAAACAAGCAGTGTGGACTTGAGCATCGGCAGCGTAATCCGGAAAAACTGCTGAACGCGGCTGGCTCCGTCTACCTGTGCCGCCTCATAGAGACTATAGGGAATCGTTTGCAGTCCAGCAAACAGCAGCAGCGCCATGAATGGTGTCGTTTTCCAGACATCCGCTAAAATCACGGAGAACATCGCTCCTGCTTTTGTCGTCAAGAGAACACCCATGTTTGACACCAGCCCTGTCACTTCAAAGAGATGCGCGACAATTCCATTTTGTCCATCGTATAAATACTTCCACATCATCGCAGAAATCACAGTTGGGATCGCCCAAGGAATGAGAACCGTCGCCCGAACCAGCCCTCGCCCCGCGAACTGCTTGTTGATCAACAGGGCAATCCACAGCCCGAGTACCAGCTCAATCGCTACCGAGACTACGGTAAAAAACAGCGTGTTATACAAGGCACCCCACATCCTGCTATCCGTCAGGAACTTCTTGTAGTAGGCAAAGCCTACGTAATTCGGTTCAATGACGGATGACGAGATCCCCTGTACTACTCCCGTGGCTCCCTCTGGCTTGCTCAGTTGTTTTTGCTTCCCCATTTCATCGAGGGTCGTCCCGATCGCTGCGAGTGTAGACTGGATCGATTCCATCTGCTCACTCGTAAGCTCTACGTACTTCAGCTCGTTTGGGACAGGCTTGAACTCTAGCAGCAGCTGATCTATTCTCTCGTATCGTGCGGCGATTTCGCCCGTTTGCTGCAGTGTCGCATTCATTTGTTCTGTCTGCTGTCGTAGGGACAGCAGCTGTTCCTTGGCAGCTCCCTGCGCCGTGTCCGCTTCCTTTTTCAAATAGCGCAGCAAATTGGGCAAGGTGTTGACGTATCTCTCCATATCCAATCCATACGAGGTGTGCACCTCTGTTTTCGTCGGATCATTCAGTCGAATATCGTGCAGGCTAATCCAAAAAGAACGCATGACGGGCCAGATAGCAATGATGAGAATGATCACGATGGCGGGTAGTATCAATAAATAGCCCATCTGCTTTTCCGAAAGCTTCATCCGTTCACCCTCTTTTTCGCCGTTGTCATGATTGGTGCGTCGTTTCGAAGATAGAGGACTCCCGGGAAAGCAGCACTGGCCTCCCGGGAGCAACCCCTTCCCTTGCGATTCTCCGTTATTTTTTCATTAAAGCGTTCATTTGGGTTTCCATGTTCTTCGCAGCTTGCTCAGCCGTTTGCTGACCTGCGAGTGCTTTCGATACCTCGATCTGGATGACTTCCGAAATTTTCGGATAGATCGGGGTGGTTGGACGAGATACCGCTGCGCTTACGCCGTCGACGAAGTCTTTGTTTGCAAACAATGGGCTTGCCTTTTGGACGTCGGCTTCATCGTATGCAGGCAAATACGTCGGAGCGAGGCCACCGTGAACAGCAGATATTTTTTGACCTTCTGGACCTGTCATGAACTTCAGGAATTCCCATGCTTCTTTTGGATGCTTGGTGAACTTGTTGATCCCGCCCATCCAGCCGCCGAGCGCTGCTGCTGAACCCGCATCACCAGCCGGCAGTGGAGCGATTGCTACTTTGTCTACGATTTTGGATTGTGTTTGATCCTGTGCCATGGCGAATTGATACGGCCAGTTGCGAACGAACGGAGATTGGCCCTCGAGGAATGTGGTATGCGATTCTGTTTCTGTAAATGTGGTGATGTTTTTGGGGACGAAGTCAGACTTTACGATCTCCATCATTTTTTGCAAGCCTTTAATGGTTCCCGGGTTGTTTACGGCGACGTTTCCTTGTTCATCGAGAATTTTTCCACCGTATGCCGCGCTGAATTCGACGAAGTTACATACGAGCCCTTCATACTGCTTGGCTTGCATCAGATACCCGAACTTGAACCCGTCTTTGCCATTTAAAGCTTTTGCCTGCTTGATCAGGTCATCCCATGTCTTCGGTGCTTCTTTTACCATATCCTTGCGATAGAAGAGGAGACCGGCGTCGATGAACTTCGGCATGGTCCACTGCTGTCCACCGAAGTTTCCAGCGTCCATCGCGCCTTTAATGTATTTTCCTGTATCGATATTATCCTGCTCCATGAGTCGATCCAGAGGCAAAAGGTAGCCCGCTTGAGCGAATTCCGCCGGCCAGATTACATCGAGGTCAAACACGTCTATCTCGGAAGACTGCGCGCTGAACATCGTGACGTATTGATCATGGCTTTGTCCGGTGTCAGACGGCATTTCGCGGATTTCCACTTCGATATCGGGATGTGCGGCAGTAAAGGCCTCAACCAGCTTCTTCGTAGAATCGGTGGAATCCTTTCCGCGCGCGTATACCAGTTTGACTTTTTCAGCTGCGGGTGCTGGCTCGGTCTTGGGTGTTTCAGCAGGTGCAGGTGTCTGTGCAGCTGGCTGCTGTGGAGCTGCTGCAGGTGCGGATTGCTGTGGAGCGCTTGAACACGCGGCTAAAGAGAAAAGCATGGAAAAGGTCAGACCAACAGATGTAAGCCCTTTCAATAATTTCATTTTATGGACCCCCTTATTCGATTTTTACGAGGCCCCCCTAAAGGAGTGCCTCATCACAGCCTTACAATCGGATTGCCTCACCTGTCGCAGCAGATGCGTAAATCGCCTCGATCAAGCGATTGATGTACAGCGCTTGCTCCGGTGTGCAAAGAGGAGTTGCGGAACCTTCCAAGGAGTCGATAAAGTTCTGAAACAGCTTTACTCGTTCTTTTTCCCGCTTTGGTATAATCTCGGTGGTAGCCGCTGTCCCGTTCCAATCCTGATACATGGTGAGCCGATCTTCCATCAGGTTGAGCGATGTTCCCCCTGCTTGCCCGTACAGATGGAGGAAAACGTTTTCCTTTTCAATATGAGAAGCCCAGCTCGCATCCAGTGTGAGAGTCAACCCATTTTCGAACGTAATCATCGCTACTGCCATGTCTTCTACGTCAAAGGTACCGTTCTCGTCACGCCGCCCCCACTCTGACAGGCCCTTCTTATCTGGTCCGAACTGTGCGTAGGTCTGCCCGAGAACCGACACCGGCTTTGGATGACCGAGCAGCCACAGCGTCAGGTCCAGCATATGTACCCCAATGTCGATCAGCGGTCCACCCCCTGCCAGCTCTTTTTGGGTAAACCAGCTGCCCCAGCCAGGAATGCCGTTTCGCCTGACCCAGCCTGTCTTCGCGTGATAGACCTGTCCCAGCTTGCCCTCCATCAACAGATTTTTGACGTACTGTGCGTCGCTGCGAAAACGGTTGTTCTGTGCTACCATCAGTATTTTGCCTGCCTGCGCTGCTGCTTGGATCATTTCTTCAGCTTGTGCGACGTTCATCGCCATCGGCTTTTCGCACAGCGTGTGTTTGCCTGCTGCCAGGGCTTCCATAGCCGTTTCCGCGTGCAAGTAATTGGGAACGCAGATGACGACTGCATTCACCTCTGGATTTTTCAGCAGCTCCCTGTAATCCGTATAGACTTGTGGAATCGTATGCCGAGCTGCCCGGTTTGATGCTACTTCCCGCGATACGTCTGCGATCGCCACTACCTCTGCCCTGGGCTCATCCTTGATCGCTTCGAGATGTGCCTCTGAGATCCCGCCCGATCCAATAATCCCAATCTTCCATTTTTTTGTATTTGTCATGCCCAGCCTCCTATACCCACCACAGATTGTTTACGGGCTCTCGCAAAATGACCTGTTTCAGATTGTGAACCGCTCGCTGGAAGCCTTCTTCAATCGACATGAGCGCATCCTCGTGTTCGATACTGACTACGTAATCATAGCCGTTCATCCGCAAAGCGCTCATCATATGGGCCCACGTTTGCTGATCGTGCCCGTAGCCTACCGTGCGGAAGTACCAGGCGCGTTCATTCAAATTGGCGTAGGAGTTCATGTCGGTCAGTCCGTACAGGTTGACTTTGTCCTGATCAATGTACGTATCCTTCGCATGGAAATGGTAGATCGCTTTTTCTTTCCCCAAAATCTTGATTGCCGCTACTGGATCAATGCCTTGCCACCACATGTGACTGGGATCGAAATTCGCGCCAATTCCTTCCCCTGCCTGTTCACGAAGCTTGAGCAGCGTCCCCGGCGTATGGACCAAGAAGCCTCCATGCAGCTCCAACGCTACTTTTACGTGATGGGAAACGGCGTACGCAGCCCATTCCTTCCAGTAAGGGATCAGTTTGTTTTCCCATTGCCAGGTCAAAACATCCCGGTATTCATTCGGCCAAGGTGCCACGGGCCAGTTTGGATAGACAGCTCCTTCATGATCGCCAGCCGTACCCGAAAAGCAATTGACGACGGGGACCTCGAGCTGCTCTGCCAGCCTCACAGTTTGGACAAACGTCTCATGGGACTCACGCGCGAACTTCTTGTCGGGAGTCAATGGATTGCCGTGGCAGCTGAGCGCACTGATGATCAAGCCGCGATCTTCAACTGCTTTTTTGTAGGCACGAACCTTCTCCGGGTTGTCCAGCAGCTCCTCCACATTGCAATGGGCATCTCCGGGATATCCGCCTGTTCCGATTTCTACTGCTTCCAAGCCTGCCGCTTGCACGTGGTCCAGCATTTCCTCAAACGACTTTTCACCGAATAACACCGTAAATACTCCAAGCTTCACACTTCTTCACCCCTTTTCTTGACATGCACACTATCTATGTTCTTTTTCTTGATGCTGTTTTCATCGAATGGCCCTCACACTTTGCCGGATCACGAGATCGTGCGGAACCGTGCTCAATCGCTCAAATGGCTCATTGCGCAGCTGCTTCAGCAGTTTTTCCCCTGCGGCGCGACCGTACATATAAGGATCGTTGTGAATGGTTGTCAGCATCGGTCTTGCCAATGAAGCCATTTCCAGATTGTCAAAGCCCATGACAGACACATCGTCCGGCACGCGTATTCCCGCGTCGTGCAAATAGTTCAAGACACCGACTGCCATGAGATCGGTAGCGACAAAAATAGCTGTCGGGAGCTCATTCTCATGCTCATTTTCTTCAAAGATTTTTTTGACCGCTTCGTAGGCACTCTTGGGTGTAAAGTCGCCCTCCACCGCAAAGCCATCGGGAACGTTCAAGCCATGCGTCCTCATCGCTTTCCGGTATCCTCCCATCCTGTCCAGCCCACATGGCGGATCCCAAAGCGGCCCCGATACACAGGCGATGCGTCGATGCCCCTGAGAAATCAAATAGGCTGTAGCGTCATAGGCAGCTTGCACATTGTTCACGTTTACGGTAGGAACCTGATAGCCGTGCAAATCATGGCCGGTTACGACCATAGGAACCTCCATTTCATGCAAGTGCTGAATATGGCCTTCGAGAAAGTGAATGCTTGCCAGGATCACGCCATCAATCTGCTTTTCCTTGAATAGCCGCAAGTACTTCAATTCCTTTTCGACGGCTTCATCAGAGATCGCCAAAAACATGCTGTAATCGTATTCGCTGATGACACTGTCGATCCCGTAAATGAGGTTGGAATAGAAGCTATTGGATATATCAGGAATCATGACGCCGATGATCCGGGTTTCTTTGTTTACCAGACTTCTCGCTATGGCGTTGGGTTGAAAAGAAGTCTCCTCTACTGCTTTCATCACTTTTTCCCTCAGCTCGGGGCGAACAGGCTTGGAATTATTCAAAACTCTAGAGACAGTTGCGATCGATACGTTTGCTAGCTGCGCGATGTCTTTAATGGTAACTGCTATGATCGTTCACTCTCTTTCCCTTAATTAGGAAAACGATTTCCTACTCAAAAAATACACGCGCCCACTATTTTTGTCAATATTCAGTCAATTTACTTTTTTCGACAATGCCAAAAAGCTGCATTCGTCATTACTCGCCAAATGGAGTAATCGCGAATGCAGCTTTTCTAGTTCGTGCCTTCAAAACTGGATCTGCATGTTTGCTAAGAGTGTGGATAAGTCCTCGACCGATTAGTATTCGTCAGCTCCACGTGTTACCACGCTTCCACACCGAACCTATCAACCTCATCGTCTATGAGGGGTCTTACCAGCTTGCGCTGTGGGAAGTCTCATCTTGGAGGGGGCTTCACGCTTAGATGCTTTCAGCGCTTATCCCGTCCGCACATAGCTACCCAGCTGTGCCACTGGCGTGACAACTGGTGCACCAGCGGTGCGTCCATCCCGGTCCTCTCGTACTAAGGACAGCTCTCCTCAAACTTCCTACGCCCGCGACAGATAGGGACCGAACTGTCTCACGACGTTCTGAACCCAGCTCGCGTACCGCTTTAATGGGCGAACAGCCCAACCCTTGGGACCTACTTCAGCCCCAGGATGCGATGAGCCGACATCGAGGTGCCAAACCTCCCCGTCGATGTGGACTCTTGGGGG
Organism: Brevibacillus centrosporus; assembly: GCF_046622605.1. Taxonomy (NCBI): domain Bacteria; kingdom Bacillati; phylum Bacillota; class Bacilli; order Caryophanales; family Paenibacillaceae; genus Brevibacillus; species Brevibacillus centrosporus. The sequence goes on from NZ_CP176856.1 coordinate 4,583,819, forward strand.
AGATAAGCCTGTTATCCCCAGGGTAGCTTTTATCCGTTGAGCGATGGCCCTTCCATGCGGAACCACCGGATCACTAAGCCCGACTTTCGTCCCTGCTCGACTTGTAGGTCTCGCAGTCAAGCTCCCTTCTGCCTTTACACTCTACGAATGATTTCCGACCATTCTGAGGGAACCTTTGGGCGCCTCCGTTACCTTTTGGGAGGCGACCGCCCCAGTCAAACTGCCCACCTGGCATGGTCCTCTCGCCCGATAAGGGCGACGAGTTAGAAACTCCGTACATCAAGGGTGGTATCCCACCGACAGCTCCACAGAGGCTGGCGCCCCTGCTTCTCAGCTTCCCACCTATCCTGTACATGATGCACAAAGTTCCAATACCAGGCTACAGTAAAGCTCCATGGGGTCTTTCCGTCTTGTCGCGGGTAACCTGCATCTTCACAGGTATTATGATTTCACCGGGTCTCTTGCCGAGACAGCGCCCAAGTCGTTACGCCTTTCGTGCGGGTCGGAACTTACCCGACAAGGAATTTCGCTACCTTAGGACCGTTATAGTTACGGCCGCCGTTTACTGGGGCTTCGGTTCAAAGCTTCGCTTGCGCTAACCCATCCCCTTAACCTTCCAGCACCGGGCAGGCGTCAGCCCCTATACTTCGCCTTGCGGCTTCGCAGAGACCTGTGTTTTTGCTAAACAGTCGCTTGGGCCTTTTCACTGCGGCCCCCTCGGGCTATTAACCCTACCGAGGCGCCCCTTCTCCCGAAGTTACGGGGCCATTTTGCCGAGTTCCTTAGCAAGAGTTATCCCGCGCACCTTAGGATTCTCTCCTCGCCTACCTGTGTCGGTTTGCGGTACGGGCACCTTGTTCCTCGCTAGACGCTTTTCTTGGCAGTGTGAAATCAGGGACTTCGGTACTAAAATTTCCCTCGCCATCACAGCTTGCCCTTATGGTGTGCGGATTTGCCTACACACCAGGCTTGCTGCTTGGACGGCCATCCAGTAGGCCGCTCACCCTATCCTCCTGCGTCACGCCACTCACTCAAGCGGAACAGAGGTGGTACAGGAATATCAACCTGTTGTCCATCGCCTACGCCTTTCGGCCTCAGCTTAGGTCCCGACTAACCCTGGGAGGACGAGCCTTCCCCAGGAAACCTTAGGCTTTCGGTGGACAAGATTCTCACTTGTCTTTT
>NZ_CP176856.1:4590000-4710000 GCF_046622605.1 Brevibacillus centrosporus
GCTCATGTCAAACAGAAAGTTCGGCGAGCCTGGATGACTGCGATGCACCTGCACAGCCAGCGTATTGCGACCCATGTGCAGCTTGTTTCTATGATTTCGCAAGGAGACTTCGCGATACCATGTCCCTTGATTCGTGATCGCCAGAGAGGATGGCAGGATCAGACCCGTCCGAATTCCATCCCGAAAAACCTCTTCGCCATTGAAATAGAGGATCAAACCATCCTCATAGGAAAGCTTCACGATCAGATCCTTCCATTCCTTTGGAGCCTCCCACAGAAAGAATGTATGGCGGAAATAGTACGATGGAGAGGCAGGCTCCGGCTTGAGGCGTGTCTGGAGCCGCATCTCTTCTTGCAAGCGATTCGTATGACCAAAGGGGGCTCGTCCCGTTTTCCATTCGGCGTCCGAATAATCAGGGCTGCGCCAGTCATCTGCCGGCAAGTGAAACGGCGCCGTGATCGGATTTTCTCCGGTTACATCAAACCCTTCCGGAATGATTGCTTTGATACTGGCATCGCCGCGGTGGTACCTCCAAAGCTGCTGAATACCCACGGCTACCGTTTCCTTGCTGCTTGCAGCAGCCAGCGCTCCTGCTGAAAGCTCCATCTGATCCAGTGCTTCTCCATCTACTGTTGTCGCTTTCACGGCCATGTCGTCGTTTTGATAAGAGAGCATCAGCATGTACGATTGATCAATCGAGGCCCCAGGTTTCCAGACTCCGTAGCCTTCGTGCGCCTTTGACGCAAAATCCGATGGCTCCTGCACGACAGCTGCTTCCAATCCGTAAACGTTTTCCCCAGCTATCACCAGCTCCACCTTCACCTCTCGCAGCGCCTGCCATAGAACGGGACTTGGCGGTACATCCAAAAGCGCAATATGATGCTGCTTGGGATTGGTCACAGCCTGTGCATGCACCCAAGCGGCCTGCTCTTTTTCCAGCCGATCCGAACGCAAGAAAAGGAATCTCGCATTGCCGTAATCCACGGTGTACACCGTGCGACCGAGGTCTAGTGTCGGCTGCTGTGGAAGATATCCGTACAGCTGGTTAAACTGTTCTTTGCTTCTCGTACGATCGTAGATAGGATAAACAAAGGGAAGCGGTTTTGCTGGATCGGGCGAGTAGAGCTGATCAGGCAATGCGAAAATGGCCTTTCCCTGCTGTCCAGACATCCAATCGTGAAGGTCCGGTATTTGGCTTTTCTTCGTTATGTATCCAAACTGAAAGCTGTCGACGCCCGTTTCTTTCAAAGTTGCATATCCTTCTATGGGAATACGAGTCCAGAACAAGGAGCTCGCCATCACAAGCAGCACCACGGTGCTCCCTATCAACATAGGAAAGCAATTCCGATCACTCACGTTGTCACTTTCTCCTTTCTACTCCGGCAAACCTGTTGGCCAGCCCAAAAAGGCATGATACACGGGAGGCCATATCGCGATGAGAATAATCGCGAAGCCAATGACAAACAGTACCGCTGCTTTGCGGATCGAGGTATCACGTCCTTTGAGCAGAAAATGGAGAATCAGCCAGCTGTAAAGCCATAGCAATAGCCCGATCACTTCTTTCCCAGCAAACGGGCCAATCCCCCACCAGCCAGGCACCCAGCTCCCGAGCTTGAGCAAAACAGGCTTACTCCCTGCAGGGTCTGCGGTACTCCATAAATGGCTACCAGCCACCCCCGCTAATCCCAGCCAAAGCGCCCCCAGTGCAGCGTTCATCTCTCCGCTTTTGCGTTCCCCTTTTTGCATGTCACCCTCCCTCTCATAGATGCAAGGTCGTCAAACCTAGTCCCGTCACCAGGCCGATCACCAGACACAGCCAGAGCAGCGCGATTAAAAGCAGTACGACGGATCCCGCATCTTTGTTGTATCCAAAGCGGCGAAGAATGAATCCTGCCACCACTCCAAGCGGCAGCGGAAACAGAGAAACGAACTCCTTCCATTCCATCACGATGTTGTGAGCGGCAGGCGTATGGGCAAGCAGCCATGACTGTGGACCGTCCGGTGAGCGATAGCCCATGTAGAGCCAGTTGCCCGAAATAATTGCCAGCAGGACAAGCCAATTGGTTAACCAGAGCAATCGCTCCAGCTCGGCATTGCTCCCTCTTTCCTTGCCCAATCGAAAAAATGCAGCATGAAAGGTCCAGCAGCCCATCAGTACCGTCAGTGTCGCCGCCAGCCCGTGGAGTAAGCCTTGCAGCCAAAACGGACCGGTATCCAGCAAATGAAACAAAGGTATGAGCAAAAACAAAAAAGCGGTCACGCATGCTTGCGTAACCGCCAGATCGCGCGTGCGGAACAGCCGTTTCAACATTTCCCACCTCGCTAGCACCTCGATTCTACCCAACAGCTCCTTTATCTACCGTAAACGAATCGAGCAGATTGTCATCTTTGTCGTATACATTGCAAACCGCTTTTTTCCCATCCACATCGACCGTCATGTAATGAGATGTGACTTTCGGACCTTTCACCACGTTTTTCTTGTCTTCCACGACTTTGCTGTACGGTGAGCCTGCCGCACCCAGTGTCAGCTGATAAATGTCATGAGTAAAATGATAGCCATTCGCATCAAAGTCGCTGTTGATCAGACGTCGGTTGTAGTTATGCTCATGCCCGACAAAAGCGGCAGTCACATTCGCCGCATCCAAAGTGTGCCAGAAAGCATCCCGCTCCGGTTTGTTGCCATCCAGGGAGCGACCGTAGTGCCCGCCAACCGGGTAAGCTGGCACATGAAACATGACGAAGGTGTGATCTTTACCAGGAGCAGACAGCTGCTGCTTCAGCCATGTGCTCTGCGGCTGGTCAATGACGTAATTGCCGTCCTGATCTTCGTGGTCCGTATTCAATGTAATAAAACGCGCGTTGCCATAATCGAAGCTGTAGGCAGTGCGACCATAGCCAGGAACCTGCTCATTTGGCAAATGGGGAAACGCCTTGCCGAATGCTTCAGGATCGTCCTCATGATTTCCCATCGCAGGGTAGTACATGGACAGCGGGTAGTAATCATCCACAATATCCTTCCACTCATCCAGCTCCTTGTCCAGATCGGAACCACCTTGGACCATATCGCCCGTAATCAACAGGAAGCTAGGCTGAGGATCTAGCTTTTTCACATTTTTCAGCAAGGAGCGAAGCGTCTTCTCATTTACACTATCGGAATTGCCCCTGGTATCTCCCATGACGACAAAGCGGAATGAATTTGCACTCGCTCGCGTCTTGCCAATCCCCATCCATTGTGCACAGACCAAAAGCAAGATAACTCCGCATGACAAGCCAATCCACTTTTTCTTGCTTTCGATCCATTTCATGATGTCTTCCCATCCTCTACGTAAGATTTACCAATCCATGCAAAACATGCGCGGATATACGCATACGGCAAGCCTCGGCCTCTTTTTTAAAATTATCAAAATAAAAGAAAACCTCCTAGGGGCCAAATAAAGGATTGACGGCTTACGAGAATGAGTTGATAATAATAATTACATAATAATTATTTTAAAGAAGAAGGTGACTGTGTTGGAACACCCAATCTCTAGTTTCACACAGCAAGTAAAGCATCTGGGCAAGCGATTGACCATTCAACGACGAGCAGTCCTGCTCTACATGCTGCATACATTGACCATCCCTGCCCCTACCGCCAAAGACGTTTATCATGCGCTGAAATCCGAAATGCCAAATATTACGCTGTCCACCGTGTACACCTCCCTGCGCTTCTTTGTGAAAATGGGCGTGCTCGAGGAACAGGTGAATCCTGACGCTCCGAACCGCTTCCTATGCAAAATGAGTCCAGAAAATCTTGCTCTGAAGGAAGTCATGTAAGCGAACCGAAAAAAGGTAGCCCCCTTAGTGAGGGCTACCTTTTGCGTATTCATAGACTTCTTTTCCGATCTGACCGAGAACGCGAAGGGCGGACTCCGATTGGACGTCCTGCGACAAAGCTACGATGGAAAACCGGCGGCCTTGCGAATAGAAAACCCCCACATCATGCTGTCTTCCACTATCCCAACCGGATTTGCAAGCGATCTCCCAATCCGGCGTTGCACCGGGAACAGATGGGAGCAAAGACGGCAGTCCATTTAGCACCTGCTGCCTTTTCATGATCGACACCATTTCTTCACAGGCGTGATGCGAAAGGAACCCGCCTGTTGCGATCGACCCGAGCATCCGAGACACGTCTCCTGGCGTGATCATGTTGTTTTCGGTAATGCCCACCGGATAGATCATGAGCTTGCGGGAGTATTTGCTTTTCTCCATTCCCAGCTCGATCATGGTCTGCTCGATTCTTTGCCTGCCTACGAGGTCGATCAACACGTTTGTGGCCGTATTGTCACTTTGGATAATCATCAGGGTGACCCATTCCCGAATGGTCAGAGCCAGGCCCGGAGAAAGAGCAAACAGGATACCCGATCCCCCTACTTGGTCCTCTGCTCGCATAGGAATACGGTCATCCAGCTGAAATGCTCCCTGCGCCACTGCTGAATACACGGCTGCCATGATCGGCACTTTAATGACGCTCTCTGCGATAAAGGCTTCATCTGGTCGATGGGCAAAGCGCTGTCCGCGATCCAGATCCTCTACAACAACGCCCCAGCTCCCTTCGGCTTTATCCAGCAGCTGTGTAAGCTTTTCACGTAACTGCTCCATCTGCCGATCCTCCTTTCTCTCCCGTCAGATCTGATCCAGCTCTGCTACGGTTCTTTCATTTGTTACATTTCCTGTATTTAGCGTGCTCGTCGGTTCCATCAGCACGACATGACATATTTCAGGCGCTACCGGTCGATGCTCGACGCCTTTGGGAACGATGATAAATTCGCCTTCCTCCACCCATACTTCCCGGTCGCGAAATTGCATCAGCAATCTGCCGCTAACGACCAAAAACAGCTCGTCCTCTGCTTCATGATGGTGCCAGACGAATTCCCCTTGCAGCTTTACGACCTTGATATGAGAATCGTTGACAGTTCCCACGATCTTCGGGCTCCAGCATTCTTCAAACTTCGAAAATTTTTCAGCGAGATTCACTTTGTTCATAGTCGGCCATCCCCCATCTTCCGTTCGATCTTTTAGCCAAACCAAACGCATCTTTTTATCATACAATTGCAAAAACTCTATGGGTAGGTTTATTTTGCAAAGACTTTTCCCATTGAAAAACGCCTGCCTCTTTGGCAAGCGTTACCGTCTGTTCATTCGTTCTTCACCAGTGTTGATATCCCTTCCGCACTGCCTGTGAACGTTTGCAAGGCAAGTGCCCCTGCCCCAAGCATTCCGGCGTCTGGTCCTAGTGAAGCCCGAACAATTCGTGTTTTCTCGTGACCGGCTTTCATCACGTAGCGCTCCGCACTTTGCCGTACGGGATCGAGCAAAAGCTCACCTGCCTCCGAAACACCTCCACCGACGACTACCATATGAGGGTTAAAGAGATTCACGACCAAGGCAATCGCCCATCCGGTAATGTCGCAGACCTCCTGCCAAACGTGCGCTGCAATTGGATCACCCTTTTGCACAGCCTCTGCTACCAGATGCGCCGTCAGTTGATTCAGATTGCCTCCTGCCAATTGCCATAAAGGGAGCATCTTCGCTTCTTCGGGGATCTCCCGAATTGCCCTAGCCAATTTTTCCTTTGCCAGTCGGACGATCCCTGCAGCCGAGGCAACTGTCTCTACACAGCCTGCTTTCCCACAGTTGCAGACAGCTTGATTGCCTGGAATACTTACATGCCCCAGCTCACCCGATATGCCATGCGCTCCGCGAAGAAGCTGCCCATCGATCATATTTCCCATCCCAATGCCTGTGCCGATCGGGATAAAGGTCATATGGCTGACGCCTTTACCTGCCCCGAAAACTGCTTCTCCCAACGTCGCCGTCCGCAAGTCATTTTCGAACGCGAAAGGCAGCCGCACCGCTTCCAAGAGCGGCGTCCGCACGTCCACCTGACGCAGACTCAAATTGGGCGAGTGTATAGAAAAGCCGTTTGGTCCATCAAACGGTCCGGGAAAGCCCACGCCCACCGCTTCTACGGAAACGTTCACACGGCTCTTCAGTTCCTCGATCAGTCCGGCCATCCGCTCGATCAAAAGAGGGAGATTGTTGTGCAGCTTCGTATCCCGGCTACCCCGAGCAAGAATGCGCCCTGTTTCGTCGAGTACTGCTCCTTTCATCGTCGTTCCGCCAACATCCAGGCCGATTACGTGCCGCATGCGCAAGCCTCCTAACTGTCCTTCACAAGCCCGCAGCCTCCACATGGCTGCCTATGACTGTAACTGCTTCAACAAACGCGCAACCGTGTCGATGTCGACGATTCCCGCTCCTACCGACAGGGCATTCGCCGCAGCGCTCGCCATCCCTAGCTGCGCTGCTGCCCTCCACTCCATTCCTTTCAGCTTGCCACAGGCAGTCCCTGCCAGCAGGGCATCGCCGCAGCCCACTGGATTGACGACTTGCTCCAGCGCAGTGCCGGGGAGATGCACGTGCTCGTCGCCTTCCGAAAACCATGCGCCATCTGCTCCTAGCGATAAAAGAACTCGCTCTGCTCCGAGCGCCTGAATGTCTCGCAAGGCTGCAATGATCGCTTCCTCGCTCGAGAGCGCATACCCGAGCAGCGCTTCTGCTTCATCCCGATTTGGCTTCACCAGATGGGGCTTGCCTTTTAATCCGTGCACAAGTGCAGGTCCACTCGCATCCAGTACGGGCAGCGCCCCTGATTGCCGCACCTGCTCGATCAAATGCTGGTACGCATCTGCTGGCACCCCTGCACAAAGACTACCAGAGAAAGTAACCATCCTCGCTTGGCTGGCCAAAAGCTTCAGCTTGCTCTGCAGCTGGGCAAAGCCTTCTTCTGTGACAACTGGCCCCTGCTCCAAAACCTCCGTGACCTCGCCGCTCTCTTCATCCAGCAGGGTGTGGCAGCAGCGCGATTCTCCTTCTGTCTCGACAAACGCGGGAGTGATTCCTGCCTTGGCGCAGCCCTCGGCAATAAACCGCCCGTTGTACCCGGCGATAAAGCCTGTCGCAATCACATCTGCCCCAAGCGTTCGTGCGACACGCGCTACATTGATCCCTTTGCCTCCTGGCAGACTGAGCTGTTCCTTTGTCCGATGCAATTTTCCTGGCCGAAATCGCTCGAGCTTGTATGTTTTGTCTATCGCGGCATTCAACGTAACCGTCACCAGCATCCTAACGTACCTGCACCTGAACGAGCGGCTGTCCCATCTTGCTCTTGAACAGGTTGATGACCTCGACTGGCGTTGGATCGACCCCGCGAATGAGCGCCGTATACAGCGATACGTAATCAGCCAGATATACGATGGAGAAAAGTCGAGCCATTCTCGATACACCCTGGGAGCGAACGACCTGCACGGCTCCGGCACGCTCACGCAGAATGTCCGCACTGATCTCCACCCGCTTGGCTGTCTTGTCGCTGTCTTCCACATCGCGAATCAAGGTAAACTGATAGCCTTTCAGCATAGCGGCAGGCGCATCCCAGCCAACTGCCTCATCGTGGTGCAGACTGGGAATCGCGTTCCAAAACGCCATGACTTTACTGTTTTCTCCCAGCTGATTTTTCCATCTCCAAGCAGGTGCATCAAAAAAGGGCAGCGTCCCGTAAATGACTGGCGTCAAACCATCCATCTGCTGAGCGATTTGCTTGGCAAGATTGAATGCCAGTGGCGCTTGCAAGCCGTACTCTTCACGCAGCCGAGAAAATAACTGGATCGTCTCTGCTACCTCACCGCTCTTGTCCGCCACCAGCCCCAGCTTGGTCAAAACGGTGAGCATCGGCAAGAAAATATAGCCGAGCACGATTCGCGGCATCATTCCTCCCGGTACCAAAAGATGAGCGTGTCCGTGGCTTTGCGCCAGCTCCAGCACTTTGCCGCCGGCTGTGATCACCGCGATCTGTGCCTTTGCTTCTATCGCCTGCTCGTATCCGCTTACGATTTCCTCCGTATTGCCCGAGTGGCTGACGACGATGACGAGAGTGCGTTCGTCGACAAAAGCAGGGATCGTATAGCCTTGGTTGAGCTGCAAAGGCACGCGCAGCTCGTCAAACAGATAGGATTTCAGCAAATTCACACTGGCAGCAGACCCACCACCTGTCCCCAGCACAACGATCCGATCAATCGGAGCTGTAATCGAGGAAAGGTCGAATTGACCGGATAATTGCCATCCTTCTGAAAATTGTTTGTCGTATTCATCCGTATCCCGCAGCGCGAGAATGGTATCGAGCTTTTCAACTGCTGCACGATCATCCAAATTGACCCGCATGTCCATTCACCCTCCCATATTGTTTCGTTTATTGCCCAGCGGCTTTGCCGACGCAGCCGCACATAGCCATTTTTGCCTGCGCAATCGCTTTTACCGCTTGCTTCGCCCGCTTCATATACGTCCGCGGATCATTTTCCTGCGGGTTTTCCCCGAAGACCTGCTTGATCGCATCGGAAAAAGCGATACGGAGCTCCGTAGCTACATTCATTTTTGCCATCCCGAGTGCAACAGCCCGCTTCACCTGTTCTTCCGGAATACCCGATCCTCCGTGGAGCACCAATGGCACACCCACTCTCTCCGCAATTTGCTCCAGACGGGAGAACGCTATTTTGGGTTCCCCTTTGTACATTCCGTGAGCCGTGCCGATCGCAGGAGCCAGCGTGTCGACACCGGTCAAGGCAGCGAATTCTTCGCACTCTTTGGGGTCAGCCAAAACAGCATCTTCTTCCGCAACGACCAGCTCGTCCTCGACTCCCCCCACTTTCCCCAGCTCTGCTTCAACGTTCACCCCGCAGCGATGGGCCAGCTCGACGACCCGTTTTGTCTGCTCCACGTTTTGCGAAAACGGATGCATGGAAGCGTCAATCATCACCGACGTATAGCCTGCTTGGATGCAGCGCTCGATCAGCTCGTAGTCGTGGCAGTGATCCAGATGCAGGGCGATCGGGACTTGAACGGATTTTGCGGCAACCTTCGCAATCGCTGCCACATACTCCGGCCCCAGATGCTTGACCGTCCCTACCGTCGTCTGCAGAATCAGCGGAGATTGGGCTTCCTCCGCTGCTTCCACTACCGCCTGCAGCATTTCCATCGTGTGCACGTTGAACGCACCGATGCAGTACGCTTCCTTCCTGGCTCGCCTCAGCATTTCCGTCGATGATACCAATGACATGTCTGGATCACTCCTAGTCTCTTAGGCTTGTGCTACTTCAATCTTGACCCCCAGCTCTTGAAACGAGGCTTGCGTCTGCGGATCCAGCCGATCGGTAATGATCCGGTCCACATCAGACAGGTCGGCAAAGCTGCTGAAATGGGTTTCCCCGAATTTCGTATGATCCGCCAGCACGTACACCTTGCGAGCGCGCGACATCATGACCCGGTTCACATTGCTCTCGGCCAGTGAGAGCGTGGAAAATCCATCGTGCTCATGTATGCCGTCTGCTCCGATGAAGCATTTGTAAACGGACAGCTTTTTCAAATTGTCCTCTGCGACAGCCCCGACGAGAGCAAATGATTTCGCCCGCATCTCTCCCCCGATCAAAATGACCTGATGGACTCCCTGGCTGTTCAGCTCCATGGCAATATTGACTGCATTGGTCACGATCGTCAGCTCCGCGATCTGCCCGAGCAGCTTGGCGAACTCCATCGTCGTCGATCCCGCTCCGAGTATCAGCGTGTCACCTGGCTGTACATGTGACAGAGCCTGGCGGGCGATCTGCGCCTTTTCCTCCGTACGCTCTGCCTGCTTTTCCGTAAAGCTTCGCTCCAGAGGCAAAAAGCTTGTAATAGACGCGCCACCATGCACTCTCGACAGCAGCCCTTCCTGCTCCAGCTTGATCAGATCTTTGCGAATGGTGACCTCAGATACATCCAAAAGCTTGCTCAGCTTCGCGACAGTTACCGTTTTTTCCTTGTTCACATTCTCCAGTATCTTGCTGTGTCTTTCTGTCGCCAACATGATAAAGCTCCTCCTCGTGATGAAATCTCGACAGACACCTGTTCCATTTCATTATCTCGTTTCGTTTTATTTCGAATAGTTTCGTTTCATTTCATAATCATCCTATCATTCCAGATCTCCCGCGTCAAACAAAAGGGAATTTTCTGAAAACAACAAAAAAAGCCGAAACATCCACTTGAGTGACGTCGGCTTTCATTTCCCTTATTCTTCTCCCGGCTAACCAAGGAAGCTGTTTTTAAACGTCCGTACTTTCCCCGCATCCACGTAGCGGAGAGCCTGGCCCTCTTCACGGACGCCTGTACCGACGTGAATCTCACTCACACCCGTTTTTTCCGCAAGCCCCTTCGCATTTTGCAGAGTCAACCCACTTCCCGCCAAAATAGACAGCTGGGTATGCTCGGTCAGTTGGACAAGGTTTGCGATGCATTCGGCACCCTCGATCGCATTCTTTTGTCCACCAGAAGTCAGGATGTGACGCACCTGCGGGTATCTGAGCAAAATCCTGGCTGCTGCCAGCTGGTCGGTCGCCTCATCGAAAGCACGGTGAAAGGTCACATCCAGTCCGTCCGCCTCAGGCAGAAGCATTTCTAACCCGCGCACATCCAGCTTTCGATCATCGGTCAGCATCCCAATCACGATCCCGGCCGCACCGATCTCTCGAATCACGCGCACGTCCTCCCGCATGACATACCATTCATCCTGCGTGTAGCAAAACGACTGAGCATGTGGACGTACCATGACATTAACCGGAATGGATACGGCTTTTACCACGGCTTCGATCAAGCCCCAGCTGGGTGTTAAACCGCCTTCCAAAATGCCTGTAATCAGCTCCAGCCGGTCTGCTCCCCCTAGCTCTGCCCGCTTGGCATCCTCCACTGAAGTCGCAATTACTTCCACGATCATGTTTCCATTCCTCCGCTTTATTGCCATAATGTGGTCATTGTATATGGTCGGAGTGGATTGTGCAAGTTTACCGAATGGTTGGGCAATTTAGCGCGGCTCTAGAGTAAATACGGCACGTTTTTCACCGACGACCAGCTGGTTATCGTTTTTAATTTCCGTTGGAACGAGATCGTGCAGCCGTTGAATCGTTTCCTGGTTCTCGTATTTGATCTGCGTCAGAATCGAGGCAATGATGAGCGGCCACACCTGCTCGGACCCATCGATGACCTTCAGCGAAAAGCTGATTCTTTCCTTTTTCAAAGCAAAACCGTAAACACCCATGGCGCCGCCTTTGGCGATGATATTCGGGTCTTCCAGAAGAGCCGTGCAGGTGAAGTTGTGGCTGGCGATAATATCCGGGTTTTCCGTCATCCAGCCTGTAATCTTGACCACGGCTGCCTGCATCTCCTCGTCTTCGATCAAATCCGGGCAAGCGAGCTTCAGATAGGAGATTGCCAAATGCTTGAGCGGCAAGGCAAAGACCGGGAACCCACATCCGTCAACGCCAAGCTGGATCTGCTCTTCCGGATATTCCGCCAGCTCGGCAAACGCCGTGAGTGCCTCCTGCTGAGCCGGATGATCCATCTCATAGTAGTCATGCGTGGAATAGCCGCGTTCCTTGGACAAAGCCAGAAAGCCCAGATGCTTACCTGAGCAATTGTGAAACAGTCTGCGCTTGGACACGCCCTGCGTCAGACAAGCGAATTTCGGTTCTTCATTTAAAGGATAGGTGGGATTGGTAAGAAGCTCCTCTTCATTGATCCCGGTCTTGGCCAGAAGCGATTCCAATGCTTCCACGTGGTAGACTTCGCCGCGATGAGACGCCGTGAACAAAGCAGCTTCTCTACTCGTTAATCCGAACTTTTCATCGATTTTCTCTCTAGCGACTGGAATCGCCTGAAAGGGTTTGGCAGCAGAGCGCAAAAAGGCTATGTGCATTTCATCCCCAGATGAATAGATCACTTCACCGCGATCGTTTACCCCGCATACAATCCCTGCATGAATATTCTCCAACACGCCTCCGCGAAACTCTTCTACTAATGTACTGAATTTCATCCTCGTCAACCTCTCCATAGCAGGATCACTACGCTTTGCAACGCCATACTAGCAGGCGTCTACCCAAGCGTCAATGAAGAATTGCAAAATTACAACAGTCCATAATGAAGGCATTCTGTTGTATACTATCCATGGATGCAGCCCAGCTGTGCCCAATCACATACGAAATCCATGCGGACAGCATGGGAGAGGTTCGCGAACTCCCTCTATAAAAAACTAATGTGTACACAGTACCTTTCTTTGGTATTGTTTTGTTTTTTTCAGAGTCTGGTTCAAGAACTCTCTTTCTTCCCACAATGGAAAAGGAGATGGAGAGCGATGAAAAAGGAAAAAGCCGTCGTTGTATTCAGCGGAGGACAGGACAGTACGACCTGCCTGTTCTGGGCGAAGCAGCAATTTGGAGAAGTAGAAACCATTACGTTTGACTACGGGCAGCGGCACAAGCTGGAAATCGAATGTGCCCAGCAAATCGCCCGCGAGCTCGGCGTGAGCAACACGGTATTGGATATGAGCCTGCTCAATCAGCTGGCACCCAATGCCCTCACCCGCACCGAAATTGATATCACCCAAGAGGAAGGTCAGCTGCCTTCTACGTTCGTCGACGGTCGCAACCTGCTGTTTTTATCTTTTGCAGGTGTATTCGCCAAACAGCGAGGCGCGCGTCATCTCGTCACCGGCGTATGCGAAACAGACTTTAGTGGCTATCCCGACTGCCGCGATTCGTTCGTCAAATCGCTGAACGTGACACTCAACCTTTCGATGGACTATCCGTTTGTCATCCACACCCCACTGATGTGGCTGAATAAAGCGGAAACGTGGAAGCTGGCGGACGATCTGGGTGCCTTCACCTATATCCGCGAGAAAACCCTCACCTGCTACAACGGCATCAAAGGGGACGGCTGCGGCGAATGCCCTGCCTGCCATCTGCGAAAAGCCGGTTTGGACACGTACCTTTCCGAGAAGAATCAGCAAGGAGAGCATGCCTGATGAGCGCGAACTTTGACTTCCGCATCGTCGACCGCATGCAGCAGCTTGGCACACATATTGAAAAATCCCAGCTGCGCTATCACAAGAAACGCGTCTTGGTTAGCAAGGAATTTACCTTTGACGCCGCTCACCATCTGCACGCCTACGAAGGCAAATGCAAAAATCTGCATGGACACACGTATCAGGTCGTCTTTGGCATTAGTGGCTATCCGGACGAAATTGGCTTGGTCATCGACTTCGGGGACATCAAGCAAATTTGGAAAGAGCACATCGAGATCTATCTGGATCACCGCTATCTCAATGAAATGCTCCCGCCGATGAATACCACCGCAGAAAATATGGTTGTCTGGATATTCGAGCAGATGGAACAGCAGCTTGCCTCAGAAGCATACCGTGACCGTTACAATGGAGCGCGTGTGGAGTTCGTTCGCCTGTTTGAGACGCCCACCAGCTACGCCGAAGCCAGACGGGAGTGGATGTACGAATGAGTCGGATCCCCTTACTGGAAATCTTCGGACCCACCATCCAAGGGGAGGGCATGGTCATCGGACAAAAAACGATGTTCGTGCGTACGGCCGGCTGCGATTATCGCTGCAGCTGGTGTGACTCCGCTTTTACCTGGGATGGCTCTGCCAAGGATGAGATCAAACAGATGACTGCTGAGGAAATCTGGGAAGAGCTCTACCGTCTTGGCGGGGACTGTTTTTCGCACGTAACCATCTCCGGCGGGAACCCGGCATTGCTTGCGAGCATCGGTGGATTGGTCGAGCTGCTACAGTCACGCGGCATTCGCTCGGCTGTCGAGACACAGGGTAGCAAATGGCAGGACTGGCTGGCTCAGATTGACGATGTCACCCTTTCGCCGAAGCCGCCTAGCTCCGGGATGCAGACTGATTTTGATGTGCTGGATCAGGTAGTCGCCAATCTGCTCGAAAAAAGCCGCTCTGGTGTTAGCCTGAAAGTCGTCATCTTTGATGAAAGAGACTTTGAATATGCTCGGGGCATTCACCGACGCTATCCCAGTATTCCCTTTTACTTGCAGCCAGGCAATGCCGACCTCGTCGAAGCGAATACCGAGGAGCTGCGCACCAAGCTGCTGGAAACGTTTGAATGGCTGATCAATCTGGCGATGGCTGCCCCTGATTTAAATGATGTGAAAGTATTGCCGCAGCTCCACGCCCTGGTGTGGGGAAACAAACGCGGCGTCTAGATAGAGCGACACTGAAAAACCTAAATGAAACGAGGAGACAATCTTATATGGCAAACCAGCAGGAACGCGATCTTACTTCCTTGACGCTCTTGGGCAACCAAGGCACGACTTACCCGCAAACGTATGACCCAACTGTACTGGAGTCCTTTGACAACAAGCACCCGTACCGCGATTACTTCGTGAAATTCAACTGCCCGGAGTTCACCAGCCTGTGCCCGATCACCGGACAGCCTGACTTTGCGACGATCTACATCAGTTACATTCCCGACATCAAAATGGTCGAGAGCAAAGCGCTCAAGCTGTACCTGTTCTCTTTCCGCAATCACGGCGACTTCCACGAGGACTGTGTCAATATCATCATGAACGACCTGATCAAGCTCATGGATCCGCGCTACATCGAAGTGTGGGGCAAATTCACCCCGCGCGGCGGCATTTCCATTGACCCGTATTGCAACTACGGCAAGCCAGGTACCAAGTATGAAGAAATGGCGATGCATCGCCTGATGAACCATGATATGTACCCGGAGAAAGTCGATAATCGGTAGAAGTAGATAGCGTTGCTAACGAAAAAGGGGCTGTCCCAAGAGCCATAAAAATGGCTGAGGGATAACCCCTTCTTTTTTTCTGTCTAAAGAAGACCGAGAGCACAGATCCCAAGACTCATTCTTAAACCGACTGCAGAACGTCTACCACCAAACTCCGATCCGTCTCTTCTCCATGCGGTTTCTCGGTAGGCTCGAAGCCTGGCATTCCCTTGTGAAACGTTGCGATCTGATCCGCAAGGCTACTGTCATCAATAGGAATGTGACTGATTTTCACTTTCCCCTCAGAAAGATCAACTACCCGGAAAGCTGGAAGGTCCAGGCATGCAGCGGTTTGTATGTAGTGCCAGCCGTCCTGCTGAACAATTGAATTCACGTGGTTATGCCCGCAGAAATAGAAGCCGTATCCTTCCTTCTTCTTCAAAACTTCCTTTATATTAATGTCCGGATGAATGGATCCTTTCTCATTGGTAGAACGTGCTGTCGTCGCATATACCGGATGATGGGCGAAAATAAAGACCGGTTTGTCCCCGGATGTTTCGAGCTGAGATTGCAGCCATTGCAGCTGCTCCTCATCCATCTCTCCCCCCCAGTCATCCTCATTCATTTCTTTGGTCGTATCGATAAAAAGGAGCATGACTTCTTCCATATCGATAGCGTGGTATCGCTGCTGCCCGGTTATGGTCAAGATTTCGGTTTTAGGAAGAGATAGCGTGTCATGGTTGCCGAGCACGTGGATAAAGGGGCGTCCGCTGCTTTCCATCGAGTCAAACACAAAATCGAGCTCTTCCGGGTGCCCCTCATGCGTCAGGTCACCCAAGGAAATATGGAGATCTGCATCCCATTCCAGAAACTTGCCAAGCATGGTGGAGAATGCTTTGTCTCTTGCTGCCTGCATTTCTTCCGTGCCGTTCGCCATCCGTGAATAATGAAAATCTCCCATTATCATTAGTCTCATGGTGAATTCGCCCTTTCCTCGTCCGATTTGTTTAAAATAGCGCTGCACTATTTAGTTTCCTTTTGATTGTAAGGGCGAAGTATTAACCTAGTTGTTGGCTGTAAGAAGGATAGCTTAAGATTTTGTTAAAGTGCAGAGGGGGCTAGAGTCCTGTCGAGGCTGTCTAAGCGGCGAGCGATCACTTAGGAATGTAGGTAACTTTAGTTGGGAGACAAGTGCGATCCTATTTTGTACGATGAAAATACCAATTGTAAATTTTTCCTTTTATTCGTTGATGGAACGCCGTGTGCGTTGAAAATCGCCTGCACGGTGTAGGCTCGAACGAAAGCCCTCGCATACACTTCACACGCAGTATGGTTCAGTAAAAGAAGTGAATGGCGTTCTCACCCCTATAGCAGTCTCCATTTATGGGGGACGAATCGATTACAGAACAGGGACAGGTACGATCACTTTATACGACGGTAACCATGTAGCGGTTACCGTCATTACGATTCATATTTTACCTAAAAGCTAAGCTCCCCATCAACGATCCCTTAGGAAAACCTAGGGGTCTTCTTTTACTATATAATGATTAACAATCACAATTTCTCATTGGCATCCATGAAACACATTGCTTTCAATTTATCATATATGCCATGCCTGTTCGATTGTATAAAAAAAGATAGCTCTCCGAGTAGCCCTAGTAACGGCTATGGGAAAAGCTATCTTTCTTTTTTTCTCACTGACAAGAGGCAGACCTGCTAGAAAACAGGCCCACCTCACCATCCACCTACGGATTTTCCCCTCCTAGTTCCCACTCCTGTAAGTATCCCGTATAGGAAGTGGCCCGCAAGCTCAGTTCCTCCCCATCATACCGGAACGAAGGAAACTCAAACCTGCCTCGTTTCATCGTACCTACCGCAACGATCTCGTCATCCTTCACGAGCTCTATTTTCATGACTGCCAACTCGTCATAGAGTGTTCCTGTCATGCTGTAGCTCTTCTTCTTTTTGTCTTCCTGCTTCTTGAGCTCTTTGATCTGAACGCTCTTCGTATCGAACAGCTGGATTGGGAGCGTAATGATCTGCTCCTTTTTCTTCGAGCTGCTCGGCTTGATAATCAACTGAACGTTTTCTGGCAGCTCGTCTTTCTCCTCAAACGAATGGGTAAAGACAAAGGAATTTTCCTCCTGATCAACGTCTGCATCATATTCCTTCTTCCCCATCTTCACTTGGACAGAAAGCTTTTCTTTGGCTGGCAGTTCACCACTGATACGTAATTCGTACCCATCAGGAGATTCGATATTGTCGAGCGATACATCGAGTTTCCGCTCATCTACCCATGGTTGATCATACACTTTGACCAGGATAGAGACGGCAGCGCCTTTGAAGGTAGCCGTGAGTAACGTTGTCCCTGTGCCATTCGCCACGATTTTTCCTTTAGTGACGGAAGCGACCTTTCTGTTTTTGGTAGTCCATCTCACTTCGTCCGTCACATCGCGCTTGGTACCCTGTTTGTAATGGGCGAAAATCGTGAATGGTTCGGAGTCTTTCGGGCTCATGACGAGTATCGTCGAGTCCGCTACCAGTTGAACGATTTTGCCTTCTTCTACTTTTATCGTAGCCTTGTCTTTTACTTTGCCGTCGAGACTCGATACGGTAATGGTAGCCGTTCCTTTGCTGCGAGCAACGACCTTTCCCGTCTCGTCGACGGTTGCTACTGACGTTCGGCTCGATTTCCAGACGAGCAGATTTCCTGCATCTTGGTCTGGCTTGATTCGAACGTCGAGAACAACAGGATCATCACCTTCTGTCATCGTCAGACTGTGTTTCACCAGCTTGATTTCGGTAATCGGCGTGTACGCCCGCTCAATCGTCAGCTTGTACGTCTTCTGTGTACCATCCTGTGCTTTCACGATTACGTCGATCTGGTTGTTTCCTGGCTTCAGTGCAATCGGCGCGCTAGTCGTGCCGCTTTCCACTGCTTCTTTGTTTACTGTCACGCTTGCCGCTGCGTTCGTCGTTGTCGGCGCCACCTCAATGCTCAAGACGTCCTTAGGCACTTTTACCGTGTAGCTCATTCGCTTTGAGCTAAAGGACGGCGTGAGGTTGCCCTCAGATACACGCAGATCTTGGAGAGTAGCGTCATTGCTCGCTTTGCGGCTAATCGTTACCGTTGCTGTGTTGGAATCCACTCTTCCATCATTGACTTTGAACGTAAAACTATCATTACTGATGCTAGAGCTTCCCCTGCTAGGGGTATACGTGTAGGTACCCGACTTCGCATTGGTAAGGGTGACCTTTCCTTTGCTGGCCTGACGCACAAGGACAAAAGTAAGCTCATCGTCATCCTCATCCGTTGCTGTCAAGACGCCTTTGACCTGCTCAGGTTTTTCTGCGAGCAAGTATCCGTTCAGAGCCCGTGGGGGATGATTAACCTCATTTACCATCACAGTGAACGATTCGCTCGCACTCGATTTCCCGTCACTGACCGTGACCGTAATCGTAGCGATACCATTCTGTCCTGCTCCAGATGTTACCTGGATGGTTCGATTGGTTCCACTTCCAGCTAGAACGATATTCTCATTCGGCACGAGTCGCTGATTATCGGAATACGCCGTAACGACCAAAGCGCGCGGATCGTCATCCGGATCGCTTACTGTAAAGTCCAGCTTCTCGGTACGTCCGCCCTGATCAATTTTCTGATCGGCAATCGCACTGATGGTCGGAGAGTACACTGGTGCAGGCGGTATGACTACAGCCGAAATTGTAATGCGGATCGTTGCCAGATTCGAGTCCACCGTTCCATCGTTTGCAAGGTAAGTAAAGAAGTCGCTACCCGTCGCATTCCTTTGCGGGGTGTACGTATACGCACCAGTAGCGTCCATCACGACCGTTCCTTTGGTGCCTTGATCCACGATCTGATAAATGAGTGGATCCCCCTCTACGTCACTTGCAACTGCTTTGCCCTGTTTAGCCTGATTCTGCGTCAACCGCAGGGTTCCATCGTTTGCTACCGGCGCATCATTTTCTCCGGTGATCATGATCGTGAATGTGGCCGCTGTCGCCGCATATTCGTATCCATCTGACCCTTCCCACGAGAAAGATGTGCTACCATTCCAATTCGCATCCGGTACAAAAGTCAGCTTGGACAGATCAACTGCGGGAATCTCCTGTTGCGCCCGTACCTTTATGCCATCAAGTGCGAATGCTCCATGTGAAGGCAGGCTTTCGATCCTGACCTGATACAGTGGATCTCCCTCTGCATCTGTGTATGTGGAAGTAAAATCACTCGTCACAAACGACAACGTAGTGTCTTCATTACCGCTCTTGCTACTGCTTGCAACGACCGGCGGGTCATTGACCGGATCTACTTCCAAAGTGAAGGTGGCGGTATTGGAAGAATAATCGAAACCGTCATGCCCACTCCACGTAAAACTCGTTGTGCCGGCCCAGTTTGCGTTTGGCGCGAAGACAAGTTTAGAGAGCTCACTGGCTGGCACTTCGCTGTTTGCATGCAATCCCGTACCATCGAGCTTCAAAGTTCCATTAGCAGGAGCCGTTACGAGCTGAATTTTTTTCAGGGTGTCACCGTCTGCGTCAGCAAACCCTTTTGTGAAGTCAGCTTCTGTGAACCGAATGTCTTGATCCTCCGTACCTGATTTGGTGTCGTCGCTCACTGTAGGTAAATCGTTCACGTTTGCAATTTCCAAAGTGACTTTTGCCGAAGTGGGTGAATAGCCGTTTCCATCATGTCCGACCCAGTCAAAGGAATACGTGCCACTTTTGCCCGGCAGAAGTGAGTACGTAAGCGAAGAAAGATCAGACAGCGAAATGACCTGATCGACCGTCACTTCTGTCCCACTTACTTTCAATGTTCCTTGTGCCGGCAAGCTAACCACCTTCATTTGAGTTAATGTGTCCCCTTGGTCCACATCATCAAACGCTTGAGTAAAGTCACTCGCCGCAAATGCGATCGTCTGGTTTTCCATAGCACTCTTCGTGAAATCACGAACTACAGGAAGATCATTTACAGCCGAGAACATCAAAGTGAAAGCCGCAGCTTCTGAAGAATACGCGTTGTCATCATGGCCCTTCCAGGTAAAGGAAGTCGTGCCGTTCCAGTTTGCATTTGGTGAAAAACTCAGTTTTGCCAGATCGGTGACCGGAATTTCTTGTTGATTTGTAACAGCGGCACCATTGAGCATCAAGATACCATTTCCCGGCAAGCTCGTGATCTGGATTTTTTGCAAGTCTTTCATTTCCGGATCGAGATAGAAACCGGAAAAATCGCTTGCTGCAAAGGAAAGCTGCGTATCTTCCTGACCGCTTTTACTGTTGTTTGCTACGACTGGTGGCTCGTTTACGTCCTTGATCTGGATCGTAAAGGGCTTATCTATCGTTGCTCCACGTGAATCCGTCGCTTGAATCACGATCGAGTAGCTCTGCTTTGCACCCTCGTAATCAAATACTTCGTTGGACATTAGCTTATTCCCGCTGATAGTAAAGCTTGCTGTATCTCCACTGACCAGAGAATACGTAAAGGTCTCTCCCGTATTGGAATCGGTCGCTTGCAGCGTTCCAATCTCGGTATTTTTCGGTTTATTTTCTTCGATCACTGCGCTCGACAAAGTCAGATTGCTTGGTGGATCGTTTGGTTCCCTTCGATTAATTACGACCATGTAGGTTTTAGAAGTATCGCTACTCGAAGTAACCTTGACATCAATAATCGTAAGTCCAACTGAAACCGGAATATCACCACTAGTCTGTCCACTAGTGATCGTTGAGTAGGTCCCATTGTTTACTGCATACTTGACGTTCGCCTGACTTTCTACAGCAACCGGGGTTATTTTGATGGTATTTGTCGTATCTGGAACACTCATCGTGTAGCTCAGCACATTGGAACTAAACACCGGGGTCAACGTCCCAACGCTGATCTTAAGATCCCTTAACAAATCGGAAGCGGTCTGAATTTGCGTCAATATGACTGGCCCAGTATCTCCCCCGACCATGACGAACCGTCTCTGTTCGGCAGAATAACCGATGCCATACAAATCGTCCGTCTGGCCTGACGATTCAGAAGTATCCCAGTCTTTGGCATCGTAGGATGTCAGCAGTTCGCCCGCAGCCCCTGCTGCTGTGTATTTCCCGTTGCCATAAGCAACTGCGTACAAATCTCCTGCTCCTGGTACATTTGCACTCGTCCAACTCATTCCATTGTCCGAGTAATAGATCACGCCCTCACCGACGGCTACAAATCGGTCGTCTCCGTATTGAACAGCATATAACGGGGGGGAGCCACTCATTTGTTCCGTCCAGTTTTCCCCATTATCGGAAGTGTATATATTACCAGCTGAACTAACCGTCACGAATTTTCCTGCTGCATACACGATGCCAAAGAGCGAATCAATGCTGTTCCCAGGCAAACTGCGGTACGTCCAAGAAGCCCCATTAGAGGAAGTGAGGATCGTACCTTGTTTGCCGACAGCTACATAGGTGCCGCCACCAAAGGCAATGCCGTAAAGATCCGAGGCCGTATTAGATTGCTGTTTCGCCCAGCCACTGGAAGCTGTCTTGTCGTTGGAGCGATAGATCTTCCCACCCGAGCCGACCAGAGTCCAGTGATCGCCGTCATGCACCGCATCCGTCCAATCGTCGACTGCTCCTGCGGGCACCTGCTTATCCCAGCTCGTGCCATTGCTAGATGTCAGCAAGGTAGCCGAATATCCCATTGCCAGCCATTCGCCCCCACCGTAGCGAACCGCTTGAAGTAAATTCGAGGTTGGAATACTTGATGCGCTAGACCACAATTCTGCAGCTTTCCCGTGCTGTTGTGTGGGGATAACATTCCCTAGAATCAATAGGCATAAGAGCATGACACAAAGCTTTTTCCACAAGCTTTGTCTCTGTTGCAGCATAAGTTTCCGTTCTCCCATTGCTATCCCTCCCTTCCTAGTTTTCATTTCAAGACTTCGTTATGACCTTGAGGGAAATACCCCCTGCAGGCAAATAATGAAATTGATACCCAGATACGGCTGCATATTGTTATGGGGCAGCCCCATCCCAGTCGTGGCTGTTATCCTAGGGTCCATTGAACTGTCAGGGGCTGCATTACTGTAGAGGGGCGTGTCTTTCTTAACAAACTTGCCTTGCTGCGCCGCCTTCGCCCAGACAGCTCCATCAGGATTGTTTGTGTTTCCATACTCATTGACTGCTTGGGGCATATGCGTGTGTGCGGGTATCTGATTTACGTTAAGTGTTGCGGTAGGACTCCCGACTTCTTCTCCTATCGTTCTTGGAGTCAGTCCAGGTCCCTGCCCCTGATGTATAGGGGCTCGTCCTCTCAGGTCAGGCAATGCAAAAGTGTTTACACCGTCCCCACCGTACTGGACTCCAATAATAGAAAAAAGAGCCGTATAGTTTCTAATAGCAAGCAATTGACCATTACAAAAAGCCCAGTTCGCCGGCTCAAAATTCCCTGCAAATATCCGGATTTCCCCGATATATGGATCCATAACATCCCCTCCTTAACTCCTTGGCGGAAAAATACCTGTCAAAGCAATACAAAAGTTTAAAACGATATATGGCTGCCTATTTTCGTGTCGCTGACTGCCACCCGTTACAGATAAAGCCGCAGAGTGCATAATAGAATCGGGAAGAGATGCATCTGCTGTGGCATAGCTGTTTTCTCTGGCTGCCCATACATTCCCAACCGGCGAGGATTCACTTGCTTTTTGCGAAGATGCCGACACAGTATGCATGTGAGCAGGCATTTCTTGCATGATCAGCGTGTGCGACTCTTCGCCGGCTGATTGTCCCGCAACAACGGTATAGCCAAATTCATTAGAAGTCCCGACGTGGACGGGTATCCTTCCTTGAAGATTGGGCAGAGCAAAGGTAGTTCTTCCATCCCCGCCATACGTTGTTCCCAGGAGTGAAAATAAGGCAGTATTCGTTTGAATGCTTAATAACTGGCCGTTGCACATTGCCCACCCCTTTGGTGCGAAATCCATCGCAAAAAGGCGTATTTCTCCCACAAACGGTTCCATTCAATCTCCTCCATTACGATTACTACTAGCGTGAAGAATTAGCCCCTGCTAGGAAATATGCCTTCCAATGCAATAATGAAATTAACCGTCAACGAGGGCATCATATTGTCATGAGGCTGGCTACCACCAACAGTAGAGATCGAGCCTGCCCTCATCTGTCCCGGACTAGTAGGAGAAGCCGTGTACGCGCTTTGTGGCTGTATCCCCCACATCTTGCCTGCCGGAGTGTCAGCTCCTGCCGCTGATTCAGCACTCAGCGTATGTGTATGTGCCGGGAGTTGGCTTTGAATCAAGGTTACTGACTCCGCTCCCCCAATCTGGCCCTGCACATAGGTACCGCCCCCACTCAATGTGCCCATATGGATCGGGACTCTCCCCCGCAAATCAGGCAGGCCAAATGTAGTAACACCGTTACCCCCATAGGTAGTGCCGACTAAAGCATAAAGTGCCTCATTTCCCGAAATATTTAAGATTTGTCCGTTGCATAACGCCCATCCTACTGGAGCAAAGTTCCCACCAAACATTCGAATTTCTCCAATGTACGGTTCTGCCATTTGAAACATCCCCTTCTTTCATTTTCCCCCAAGCTCTTCCCTACGCCACTGCATCCGTACATATACTTCATCCACAGAAACCACCGAAAAACCCAGCCTGTCATACAATCGCTTGGCTGGGTTGGAAACTAGCACACTCAAAGAAAGAGTCTTTTTCTGTTGTAATGCCTCTCGTTGCAGACCTAATAATAATCCAGTGCCTATGCCTTTATTGCAATAAGCAGGCAAGAGAGAAATGTCCACCAGATGTAGTTCTTGGGAAGTCCTGTTTACAAGGATCCTGCCTATTTTTTCTTTATTGGCTAAAATGATCCATTGATTCATAGCTGGAAACTGCAATCGGTAGGAATGTGTTTGCGCTTCCCACTGCATGCGTAAAAACTGATCTGCCATCGTCTGATCGAATCCCCATAATGCGATTTCATCAGAGCGAGTGGTGCCGAACAGTTGGAATAGAAAAGGTTGATCTTCTTCACAAACAGGAACGGTCTCGATCATTTTGCTCCTCATAAAAACAGACATTCGTGAATATGACATCTTTTACATTCCTATTCTATGTAATCTTATTTTTATAGTCAATTATTACTCACAAACTTATGATAGATGCTTTTTATGTCCTGTGGTATAACTTGGATAGATGACTACTATGATCGTGCTGCGTTATTGATAGGCTGTTTTCATATGAGAGGAGTTTGCGGAATGGGTCTCAAATTAAGTCGACGCTCTTTTATTAAGACTGGTGTAGCTGCAACCGTTACAGGCTTGTTCTTGGGGGATGCAACTCGCGCACTGATGCCTGTCCAAGCGGCAGAAGCTGCCTCCCTCCCCCAACCGACCAAAAAACTGGACGTGCTTGTGGTCGGTGCTGGCATCTCCGGCCTGGCTGCCGCCCACATGCTGGGCAAGAACGGATTTACGGTTACAGTTTTGGAGGCCCGTGATCGAATCGGTGGTCGTATCTGGACCGATTATGAAAAAGGGAATCCTACAGAGCTGGGAGCATCCTGGCTGCACGGAATCAATTACGGGAACCCTACCTCTTTTTTGACCCAAATCTATGAGCAACAGCGAAATGACCAATCCCGCGACTCCAAAGGGTTTGATCAAATCTTTCGCAGATTGACCGCGGGCTTGGACATTCAGCAAAACCAAATTGTTCACCAAATTCATCACGACAAAAACGGCGTCCGCGTCGCGACATACAGTGATGTTTTCCAGGCCAAGTACGCAGTTGTTACACTTCCGCTTGGCGTACTGAAAAGTGGCAATATCACCTTTGAGCCACAGCTGCCCACCAGCAAGCAAGAAGCGATCAACAGACTGGATACTGGCTTGATCAACAAGCTCTACCTCCACTTCCCGTATGCTTTTTGGGACAAAGACAGCGATACGATCGATCTCCCAACAGGGAATGGACAAACACAAGAGCTCCTGAACCTTTACAAATATACAAATCAACCTATCCTGCTTGGTTCATTTACGGCAGCTACAGCCGCGAACATGGAAAAGTGGAGTGATGAGCAGATTGCGAATTATGTGATGGATGGATTGTTGCAAAAGTACGGAAGTGGCATCCCTTTCCCAACTGCCAGCAAAATGACGCGTTGGGCATCTGATCCGTATTCTCTCGGTTCCTATGCGTTCCACACCCCCCACTCTACACCAGAGGATATGATCGCTTTGGGAGAGAGCGTCAACAACCGACTCTTTTTCGCAGGAGAAGCTACCAATCCTGATAACTACGCGAGTGTACACGGAGCGTATTTGACAGGATTGCGCGAAGCCAAGAAAATTATGAGCCTTGCTTAAAAAATGAAATTATCTGGAGAGTAGAGCTTTTCCCTCAACGATCGTTGGCCCTTGGTGTAATCCAAGGGCTTTTTGCTCTACTCTGGAATAATAAAAAGCCCCAGATCTAGCACCTGCCTAGATCCGGGCCCTCCTGTATTCTCCTCATTCAACCCACGCCTTGCTGCTTGACGCTATTTGTTTTCTCGCTGCTTTCCCCTCGCTTTTGCTGGACATCTTCAAAGCGTTGGCTCAGCCTTGCCAAGACAAAGGAAATAATAACAGAGAAAATGACAATTCCATAAAACCCGGCTCCAATTCCAATGCCGATGCCTCCGGCGAAAAAGATCATCGCAGCCGAGGTCAAGCCCTTTACCTGCAAGCCATCCTTCAAGATCACGCCTGCTCCCAAAAAGCCCAGCCCGGTCACGATTTGCGCAGCCAAACGCATCGGATCCATCATCGTTCCGCTGTTCGGGGTACTGTACATTTTTGCGCTATAAATGGAGACCAGCGTAATCAGCGTGCAGGCGACGGAAACGTACATATACGTTTTCAGACCGGCTGGCTTGTTTCGATGCGAGCGATCCCACCCGATGAACATGCCGAGTACAGCACTGACGACAACACGGATATACATCTCCAGATTCATGAAGACATGCTGCTCGTAAATGACATTCAAATATTCCATCCCAAGCACCTTCTTTTTGCGATAGAGACATTATATGCGCTCGCTTGTTGAAAAGACCGGCGGAACTGAATTTGGGACGAACAAAGCAGATACCAGCGAAATGGCACCAATGACAATGATGAACAGACCGACTGGCACCCAAGAGCCGTTAAAGGAATGGATAAGCGTAGTCGCGATCAAAGGCGCCATTCCTCCCGCAAGCGCAGCCCCTACTTGATACCCAACCGAAATGCCTGTATACCTCACTCTAGCGCCAAACATATCCGAAACAAGCGTCCCCATGACCGCCGTAATTACACCCCACAGCCCCATTCCCAAGACGGTAGCCAGCGTCAGGGTATAAACCGATTGATAGGAGAGCAGCTGAAAATACGGGAAAGCGAAGAGCATCATTCCAGATGTGCCCATGATAAAAATTCTCTTTCTGCCGATTTTGTCTGCCAGCATCCCGGTGACAGGAATGACAAAAGCGGAGAACAATGTCCCGAGTGTCACTGCGTTCAAAACCGCCCCTCGTTCCATATGGAGCTGCCCTGTTGCATAGGAGAGGACGAACGTCGCGAAAATATAAAAAGGCGCCGATTCTACCAGCTGATCCCATCATCGGAATACTGCCGCCAAAGCCTCGCTTGCTTTCCGGAGAATACTCCACAGCTAAGAGCAAAGCCCCTCCCCATTCTCCGCCGATCCCGATCCCCTGAATCAGACGAAGCAAAACGAGCAAGCAGGGAGCCCATCACGTCTCCAGCAGCTACTGCCCCGAGAGAACCTCCTTTTCCTATTTACAGCATCCGCTCCAGCTGAATATCCAGCGGCTCTCTTTCATAGATTCGCTGATTGATTTCAGCAGCAAGCACGCAGCCTGCCGAACGATAAAAATGCTGGGTCTCGATAGATGGATGTGCCGCTATGTACAGCTTTTTGGCTCCGAGAGTTTTTGCTTTTTCACAGCACAGGGCAAACAACGTCCCTCCGATGCGCTTGCCCCTTTGCTCGTTGCTGACGTGGATATAAGGAAGTTCTACGTATTCACCCTGACTGCCAAACAGTTCTCCCTCGATATTGGCAAAGCCAACCAGCGTATCGGTAGCGAAAGCACCCACGACAACGCCGCCCTCGCGCACACATCGCTGCAGATCCTGCAAAACCAGCTGCTTCTTGTCGTCGTCCCAGTGATCTACAAAATGATCGTCCTTTTGCTTCCACTCCCCGCCTTCGATATACCAGACGCGTTTCGTCTCCTGATAGCGGTTAAAGGATCGCAGCAGAGAAGCGTCCAGCTCTGCTGGCGAAAGCTCTCTGTAGCGGATTTCTTCCATAAACCTCGCATCCTTTCTGCCTTTCATGCTATTTCTTTATGCTACCATAGAAGGGAGCTTCTGGCTTGCTTCGCGCATAGGGTTGTGAAACAATATAGCCATTCCCCCCATTCTAAATAAGCTTTCGAAAGGGAGTCCTCTGCATGACAGTAGAACGCTTTGTCCGGGAGACACGCACCTTTAAGGCGAGCCATGTCCTTCCCCCTGACACGAACAACCACAACACTCTTTTCGGTGGCAAGCTAATGTCCTATATCGACGACGTTGCCTCACTCTCTGC
The DNA here is from genome assembly GCF_046622605.1 of Brevibacillus centrosporus. NCBI lineage: Bacteria > Bacillati > Bacillota > Bacilli > Caryophanales > Paenibacillaceae > Brevibacillus > Brevibacillus centrosporus. The sequence goes on from NZ_CP176856.1 coordinate 4,617,289, forward strand.
CATGAAGCTTGCACGTGGCCCTGTAGTGACAGCCTCGACTGATTCCGTTGACTTTTTGCAGCCTATCCCGATCGACCACGAGGTATCGCTGGAAGCTTTCGTCACGTGGACGCACAAGACGTCGATGGAGATCTTCGTGAAAATCGTGGCAGAGGATTTGCTCACAGGCGAACGAAATGTTTGTGCGACTTCCTTTTTGACATTCGTCGCTTTAGGAGCAGATGGAAAGCCGACGACAGTTCCGAAAGTCATTCCTGAGACAAAGGAAGAAATCTTCCTGCATGAAAGCGCTCCGGAACGGGCAGATGCCCGCAAGCAGCGCCGCACGCGCAGTAAACATTTGGCCGATCTCCTGGGAACATCCAGACCTTGGGAGACCTAATGTGACCATAACGATAGGAAACCACGTCCCACTTCCACACGGAGCGGGACTGTTTTCTATCTCCTGTATTCGTATCACCCCCTTGCCAAACACAGTCAAAAGTCTTTATACTTTTTGAAGCCCACCATATAAGAGGTGATTGATATGACACAGCTGGAATTAACGACCCTGATTGCCTATCTCGCATTTACGGTCTTTTTTCTGGTCGCGTACAAGCTGGATCAGTTTTCCCTGCTCGGACTTATTATCGCTCTGCTTGCAACGGCTGTACTGGCTGTTCTCTTTTATGTCATCATGGCAAAATACTGGCCTGCGTTGTAAATTAGGAAACTTGGCTCCACCAAGCCTTTTGGTGGAGCCTTAGTTTACAAGAAAAGGCACAGCCCACCGGAAAAGTGGTGTTGTGCCTTTTGACTGATTATGGATTTTGCTTGAGAAATTCCGGATAATTTGTTGTATGTTACCCAATCAAACAGGGCGATACGCTCAGATTCCTTCTCCAAATTGTTTACAATGACCGATGACCGTATTTCCAGCTTTCATGAAGCGTTCTGCATATCTAAGCCCCTGAATGGCAGTCCTCTAGCCTAATGCCTCTACACCTCTTTCAAAAGTCTCTCCAACTTTTTCTGCTGCTCCTTCCGCCTTTTTCGTTCGTGGCGAGCCTCTTCTCCTAATGCCTTCAGCAGCGAGTAACACATCAGTACCATGATTACAGCAAAAGGCAGCGCAGCAACGATCGAAGCCGTCTGAAGTCCTTCCAAACCGCCGCTCAGAAGCAATACTACGGCTGTAGCTGACTGGAGAATGCCCCAAGTGATCTTAACGCGATTGGTCGGGTGTAGATTCCCTTCCGATGACAGCATGCCAAGCACAAATGTGGCAGAATCGGCAGAAGTGATAAAGAACACGGTAATCAAAAAGAGGGCGACAAAGCTCAGGATTTGCCCGAGCGGGAGCTGCTCCAAGGCCAAGAACAAGGCAGTGGAAATGTCCTGATGAACGGCAGAACCGATCGGAGCTTGGTCAAACATTTCGAGGTGGAGCGCAGTTCCTCCAAATACGGAGAACCAGATAAAGCTGAGCAGGCTGGGGACGAGCATGACGCAAATGACGAACTCTTTGATAGTTCTTCCTTTGGATACACGTGCAATAAAAGTGCCGACGAAAGGTGCCCAGGAAATCCACCACGCCCAGTAAAACAGCGTCCAGTTTGCCACCCAGGTTCCTTGCGTGAAAGGAGTGAGGCGCAAGCTCATCGAGATTAGATTGTTTAAATAGCTGCCAAGAGTAGTCGTAAAGGTGTCGAACAAAAAGGCGGTCGGTCCCATGAAAAGGGTGAGAAGCAAGAGACCGAGAGCCAAAACTAGATTGGTATTGCTAAGAAATTTGATTCCTTTATCCAGCCCGGATGTAGAGGATAAAAGATAGAGCACAGTGATGACTGCGATAATGATGATCTGAACGGTGGGGGTGGAAGGGAGCCCAAAGAGATGGGCAAGACCTCCATTAATTTGTAGGGTCCCCAATCCCAGCGAGGTAGCGACACCAAAGGCGGTGGCAATGATGGCGAGCACATCAATGCCTTTGCCGATGGGGCCATTCACCCGGTCACCGAGCAAAGGATAAAATGTGGAAGAGATGAGCCCCTTGGAACCCTTTCGAAATTGAAAGTAAGCTAGACAGAGAGCGATGACAGCATAAATGGCCCAAGGATGAAGCCCCCAGTGAAAAAAAGCAAAGCGCATGGCAGTCTGTGCTGCCTCTGGCGTCTGACCAGCAACACCTGCAGGAGGAGAAAAATAATGGGAGATTGGCTCCGCGACTCCCCAAAAAACAAGCCCGATCCCCATTCCAGCACTAAATAGCATGGCAAACCAGGTAGGGAGAGAGAATTCCGGTTCGTCGTCATCTTCGCCAAGGGTGATTTGCCCGTATTTGCTAAAAGCGAGGAAGAGGCAAAAGGCTAAGAAGCCGAGGGTTACAATCAAGTAAAACCAGCCGAAATTTGTGGTTGTGAGAGTAAGGATCTTTGACGCCGCCTGTGCAAAGAGCGTGGGACTGATGACTCCAACTGACACGATGGCGAGGACAATGATCAAGGATATCAGGAATGTCATGTAGCTCCTCCGAGAATGTGAGTAACAAGATTGGTCAAAGTCAACGACTTCTTATAAAGAAAAGGTGCCAACGAAGGTATAGCATTCCAAGAAAATAAATGATGGCTGAGTACCATATAGACCAGCCTTTATAGACCAGGTAGTGGAATTTCAATCCAGTCCCCCCACCTCCAAGCAGAGAGTATAACCATAAGGGGGTACTCCCATTTTGCACGAATGGCTTTGGCGGTAAACATGTAAGCTGATCCGAGCAAACGTTGTCAGGGAGAACCGCTCCCTTTTTATTGTCAGTCTGGCGATGAATCCTTCAGCATCGTAATGTGCAAGCCTGCCCATTCGAGCGTGTCCCACAGGAGAGCAGTTTGGGACGGACAGCCTTCCATATCGGGAAGAATCAGATGGTGGATATTTTTACCGAAAAACAGTTGCAATACCATCCTATATGGCGTAGGATGAATGTAATTAGTTGCAATGACATCCTATTTGAGGGGGGAGTAAACTGAGCGAGCAGCATTGGAGCCAAGAATCGCACGGCCAGTATATCTCAGCCATCTATCGTCACATGCAGATATTGATCTCATCAGAGCTAGCACCCTATAGAATTGGAAGTGGACAGTATTTTTTCCTGATGGCCATTGCCTTCCAGCAACCAATTACGCAAAAAGCGCTAAGCGAGAAGCTGCTTATCGACAAAACGACCACAGCGAAAGCAATTGCCAAGCTGGAAGCAGAAGGATACGTACGCAGGGAGGCCGATCCGAATGACAACCGCTATCAGCTGCTCTTTTTGACAGATGCAGGTCATGAGGTGGTGCCGGAAGTACAAGAAGCGCTAGGACGCGTTAAGAACAAAACCCGTCAAGGTATTACCGACGACGAGTATGATTTGTTGATAGGCATGCTGAAAACCGTGCTTCACAATCTGACTGACAAAGAGGAGGCGTAAGGGATGATCGTGAATCCGTTCATTGTCGTGGACAACTGCAGTGAGGAGATCAAGTACTATCAGAGCGTTTTTGGCGGCGAGATTGTGATTTTGCGCAAGCAAGGGGATGTGGTGCTAAATGCAGACCTGCATGTTGAGGGAGCTACCCTAAAGTTTGCCGATACTCAAGCAGCAAAGCCGATAGGAAAAGGCGATTACGTGAGAGTCTTTTTACGAATAGAGACAGAGGAAGAGTTCCGAAAGATCTACGGGGAATTTGCGACCGATGGCACTGTGCATACAGAAGTATATGAAGCTCCGTTCAATGGGCTGTTGGCTATCGTTTCCGACCGAAACGGAGTATGCTGGGTGCTTTCTTATTATCGAGAGTAACGCTTATTCGTCTGAAACGATTCTGCTCGTTTGCTTACCAAACACAAAAAGGCTGCTGGAGATGCTCCAAGCAGCCTTGTGAATTTGACTGGATGATTGCTTACGTCTCAACTCGCGGAAAGGCAAGCTTTCCTTTCGCTATCCGAGAGTTAAAGAATGGACGTTCCTCCTACAACTGCTAAATCCCGCTTCAAAGAAGTGGGCTGTTGTTATGGATTTTGCTTGAGGTAGGCAGCCAGAAGCTGAGCAGCCTGTTTGTTGTATTGGTCGATCAAGGTGCTTGACACATTTGCCCTCTCCGCCTGTGGCAAAGGCAGCGCGAGCTCTTCCCATGCTTTCCCGTTGACGAGAATCATCGGGGTGAGCATTTGTTGCTGTGCTGCAGTGAGCGTTGCCGCCGACAGGCTCTTTGCCTTGGCAGCCTGTTTCCCTGCCGTGGTACGCAGCAGCTCCCGAAAGAACATCTCATGATACTCTCTGTACAGGTCCATCGTCTGGTAGTAGCTCATTTTGCCTCGCTCCACCACCAAACCGCGCTTGCCCGCCCATTCCCACAGTTGGGCAGCTGTCATTTTGCTTACCTGCCCAGTCTCCATGAAATAGGAGAGAGCAAACATATCTTCATCGTTTAATGCCACCCGATCCGGGTTTGCTGGGATGATTCCTTTCCCCGCCAGCTCTGTCAGCACCTCTTGCTTCCCTGCTTCTTTTGGCAGCCCAAGGTACAATGCCAGATTCGCGAAGAATTTTTGCTCGCTTGGCACATCTGCTGGCCAGCTGTACGGTTTGTCAAAAGAAAGCAGCTCCAGCGGATTTTGCCGCATCTGGCTAGCGTAAGAAGGAAAGCTCTGCAGCGACATCGGTCGATAGGTTATCGCCGGCTTTTTCGTGAGGAAGGCTGTCTGGAACAGCTCCTGTCCCTCCCGATCGAGATAACCGAACTGCTTGTTTGTGGTGTACACGTAGGTCGGCGCCACTCCTGCCTCATTCCATAGCCCCGGAAACACGTCCTTCATTAAAGCGATCGACTCAAATTTGGCCTCTGTCAGAATCGTACCATCGACTTTCAACAGTCCATACAATCCTGTCTGTTGATCCTGGTAAACGATCGCACCTAATTTGTCTTCTCCCGCAGTCAGGTACTTCAGTGCATGATTGCTTTTGCTGGTCAAGCGTTGACCTTCCGGGGAATAAACGTCCCAGTCAGTTCCTCGCTGTACAAATACGTTATCCAATCCGGTTGACGTTTCGATCGCACTTACTTTGTCAAGCGTTCGCGCTATTTGCCCATTTTTATTGGTCCACACGTCATAGGTACCATCCGGTCGTTGAAGCAGCATAAGACTGTTTTCAGCCGTGAATCTCGCTGAAACGCCTACATAATCGAAATCGCTTACCGGCTGCAGCTGACCGTCTGCGATCCGAACCAATGCCACATAAGCGGAACCCGCTTTTGCGCCCGCTGAATAAAGGTTATTGTCCATTTTCGTAAATACAACAGGTGACTGATCCATCTGTCCTTGCTGCAAAGGAATTTGAATGTCCTTTGTCAGCAGCTCTCCCTGCGGCGTGTACAAATCAGCCACTTTTTCGTCCATCGCGACGATCAGCTTCATCTCTCCACCCTCAAAATAAAGGGAGCGATATGCCTTGCTGATTGGCTGCTGGGTCTTTATATCTACGAGAACGAACCCTTTTTCGGTGCTGCCAGCGGTCGTCACATAATCCGTCAGCGCTTCCTTTCTTGGCTCTGTGTCATTGATGATTCGGCCATCGAATCCGTATGCCGCCGTCGTACCATCCGCCGTGTTTTCAACGATCACCCGATTGGATTTTTGATCGTAGTGGATCACCGTACTCTCCTGCGGTTCAAAGATCCACCCTTTACTCTCGGAATAAAGGCCGATGCGCTTACCGTCTTGTATGCTCAGCATACTGTACGTACCGCCGATCGTGGTAACGGAATCAAACCAGACGGTAGGCTCTGCCATCGGCTGCTCCCACCCGGGAATGAGCCCTTTTTTGCCATCCGCACGAATCAGCAATCGAGCTGCCGGCGGCCCTTCTACCCGTGGATAGGTAAAGGGCACGATCGTTTTTCCTCCGATCTCGGCAATGCCGTAGAGCCCCGTTTTCGGATCCTGTCCCAGCACGTGGTGGTTGGCCAGTATTTCTGCTCCCTTTTTAAAGGTTTGCGCCGTTCCTTTGGACAGGGAATGGTAGGTGATGCTGTCTTTTGTCATGGTAGTGTAAACATCCGGTTGGTTAAACTCAGTGCCAACGTCGGCGTATTGCGGCTCGACCAGCATTTTTCCGCCTTTCCACAGCCCCACACCATCTGGCCCTTCTATTCGCACGAACCCGTTATTCAGGAAATACAAGGCTTTGTAGTTCGGTTCCAGCGCGTATTTCCCATCGACATCCACCAGCCCCTCCTTGCCCCCTGATTGGACTTTCAGATACGCCGTTTTCGGACCACCCTCATTGGGGATCAGCGACGCATTTTTCAGCGTAAATGTTGGTGCAAATGTAACCGGATCATACAGGGTGATTTGATTAGTTGTACTTCCCAGGAAGTACCGAACCGGCTCAGCTGACTGGTCGCTCTCCATTGTCGGGTCCATTAGCTGTACCATCGATAGCTTGCCTGCAAAAGGCGGGATCAGCACTTTTCCTGACGAATCCAGCAGCGTGGATGTCTGACCAATCATCGCAACCACAGTGTCTTGCTCATCTGACAAATAGTACGCGTGTCCTCCAGTGTATTTTGTGGCTGAGAGTTTTCCTGTGGTCAGGTCCAGGTATTGAAACCATCCGCCCTTTTGAACGATGGCGATCTTTCCTGAGGGAATCAACTCGATGCTGTCCCAGATGGCTGGGGTCATTTCATTTCCAGTCTTGTTATCGAGAAGACCGTATTTTCCGGCCTTTGTGACAGTTGTGTAGCTGGAATATCGGCTGTATCCATCATAGACAGGAGATGTTACGAGCTTCGTCCCATCGGTAAAACCAATTTGATAGTCGGTGATATACGGCTGCACCTCGGAAAAGCTTGCTGCCTGCGCAGTGGGAAGCCACGCGACGCTTGCACCGAGCAGGAAGGCCGTACAAGCCGTGAATATCTTTCTATTCATCCAGTCAGTCCCCTCTCCCTCATCTCTTCTTGCTATTAATCAGACGAAGGACGGTGGAAAAGGTTTCAATTTCCCCAAGCCTGCTTCCAAACGATCTCCCACATCGTCATGCGCTCCGGAATTAATAAGCATAACGCTTATTAATTCCTATACGTTGAGAAAAAGCCACAGCAGAACGGCCGTTTTCCATCACCGTCAGCAGTGGCTTTTCCTTGATGCTATATCGATACTGCCTTACTTACTTCTCAAACCACTTAATCAGGGCTTGCGTACCGTTGTCCTCCATGCCGTTTGCCGCCAGCTCATCGTACAGCGATTTGGACAGCTCCAAACCTGGCGTCAGGAGGCCCATCTCCTTCGCTGCCTCCAGGGCGATCCCCATGTCTTTGATAAAATGCTTGATGTAAAAGCCCGGTTCGAAGTTCCCTGCGATCATGCGCGGTGCCAGATTGCTGAGGGACCAGCTTCCTGCGGCACCAGCAGCGATGCTTTCGAGCACGCGTGTCGGGTTGAGTCCTGCCTTTTTCGCATAGGAGATTGCTTCGCACACACCGATCATGTTGGTGGCAATTGCAATTTGATTGCACATTTTCGTATGCTGACCGGCACCCGGTCCTCCTTGGAGAACGACATTTGTCCCCATGACCTTCAGCAGCGGCTCTACAGCGTCAAACGCTTCCTGATCGCCGCCTACCATGATCGTCAGACGCGCTTCACGAGCACCGATGTCTCCGCCGGACACGGGTGCATCCAGCGAATGCAGATCGCGCTTTTTCGATTCCTCGTAAATTTTCACCGCCAAGGATGGCTTGGAGGTCGTCATATCAATTAAAAAAGACCCCGGCTTTGCATGAGTAACGATTCCCTCTGCACCGAGATACACTTCTTCTACATCGCTCGGGTATCCTACCATCGTAATGATTACATCAGAAGCCTGTGCGACTTGTGAAACATGTTCTTTCCACACTGCCCCTTGCTCCAGCAGGTCTTCTGCCTTCGCCTTCGTTCTCGTGTACACGACAACCTGGTAGCCTGCTTTCAAGAAATGAGATGCCATGCTTTTACCCATTACGCCAGTTCCGACAAATCCGATTACGGTCTCTTTTGGTTGTAAAGTCAATTTCTCCACTCCTCTTCGTTCATCTCTATCCGACTCTTTTATTTCTCTGAATCCTTCTATTATTCCTGCTACGCCTGTGCATCTGGAATGATTAACCACATTTCTCTCTGCTTTGTCGAAGAAAAAACAGGGTACCCTTCTTGCACAAAAAATCAAGATATATACGACCTCACCCGATGGCCGATCGTTGCTGCTGCGGTTCAATAATCCGCTTGCCATCATTGGCGATATCGAATTCTTTACCCCCTGCGAGGTCCGCAACACGGTGGAATTCGTTTACCCCAGCTTGCTGGTCGCGATCAGCTACAAGACTTTGCAGGAGCGCTATTTGAATCATCCTCCCTTTCTCCAGTTTATCCTGCAAAAAATAAGTCATAAGCTGTACACCTCTTCCAACTCTACGAGCCTGAATCTTTTGTATCCGGTGGAAAACCGATTTGCCAGCTACTTGCTCTCTACCTTGTCCGATGAATCGGAGCTTCACACCGGCAAGCTCACCGAGATAGCTGATTTGCTCCGTACCAGCTACCGTCATTTGAACAGAGTCATCCGTGATTTACGCGCAGCCCATATCATTGAACGCAAAAAAGGATCCCTTCTCATTATCGACAGGGACAAAATCAAGCAGTTGGCAAATGGCAGTATCTACGAATAGCACGCTCAGGAGGTCATTTTCTTGCAGGGCATTTTGTATTCTTTACTGGCTGGCGTATTCATTTGCTTGCAAAGTGTGTTTAACGCGCAAGCAAGCGAGAAGCTGGGACTGTGGCAGACAAACGCCATCGTACATGGCTTAGGCTTTCTCGTATCCTTTTCGATCTTCCTGTTTGTCCGTGACGGAGAGTGGCAAAAAATCGGGGAGGTCAACAAGGTTTATTTGCTCGGAGGCGTGTTCGGAGCTTTGATTGTATTTGCTGTGATGAAAGGGATTACTTCAATCGGTCCTGCGTACTCCGTATCCATCCTGCTTATCTCGCAGCTTCTCGTCGCGCTGATCATCGATTCCCTCGGCCTTTTTGGCGTGGAAAAGGTACCTATGAATCTAAACAAGGTCATGGGTATAGGCATCATGATCGCAGGTCTGATCATTTTCAAGCTGAAGTAGTGAAGAACAGCTATTTCCGAAAGAGAGAAGATAAACTGTCGTAGCGGCCTTCTTTTCCTAGCACCCTGTACTTGTAGGATAAAAACGCTGTACTACCCACCACGACAAACAAGGCGATGGCAGAAAGCCCTACCAGCTCCATCGAAGGGGTCAACGCCACCTCTCCCTCTCTGCCGCTGTGCAAATAGGCATGAAGAATCTGAAACAGCCAAAAATGGGAGAACAGCGCCCAGCCCCCCGCCACTATCCAATGCTTCCGGTGAATGGCAGACGTCGCTTGCTGTCGAAGCTCTCGTTTTTTCAGCCAGTTGAGGAAAAATCGATAAAAAAGTGGATTGATCAGCAAATAGCCGTAAAAAATCAGCGCTAAGGACGTATGCTGGAAGAGCGTGCTCATCCCCTGTGGAATAAAAACCAGTCCAAAAGGCGTCATCACAAAAGTCAGCAAATAAGATTGCAGCGAGAAAAGAAGCGATTCATACATACCTGGGTTGTCCCCTCCCATGCAGCTTATTCGAGTTCCTTCTCTACCTTAGCAAAATGATTCAGCGAAGCGCATCTAACGAAAGTTAGTACTTTGCTAGATTCCACGTCTTTCGCAGCTTTACTTGCGATCCGACAATGCGATCAATACCCCACGCTTCGCATAAAAACGAGAAAAGTCGTCCAGGCCCAGATGGACGTTTTCCTGGGTAGCCGCCGTATGCCCGGATGGATTGTGAAAAATGAGCTCCCGCCTCTCGCTGTTTTTGCCGAACACGTACACAAGATGACCTCCAAGTTTTGGCGGCGTTACCTCGGGTGTGCGAATGGCAGGATGAACAGAAGCGATGTACACATAGCCCTGATCGAGCAGATCGTAGATTTCTTCGATCGGCGTTTGTTCCTTTACTTCGGCCAAAAGCCCGAACTGCTCGTTGATATAGGTCACAAACGGCCGATAGATCAATCCTTTGATAGAACCATCCTCTTCGACTACATAGCCACCGTACTCTCTGCACGGACGCATCAGCGCAAGCGTGGGAATGACACGGCCCTGCTCATGTGCGAGCAGCATTTTCAAGCAAGCCATTCCACAAATATGGGAGCTCCAGCGCGCATACTCTTGTGGATCTGCTGCCCCTGACAGCTGCCACAGCGGGTCATCCTCAGCATTCATTTTTCCAGATATCAAATCCAGAACCCGCTCGCGAGACTCGAATTGACTGAAATAAGGCACTTTCATCTCTCATCTCCCCTTTCCCAATCGCTCCAATATTCTCCTAATCTTACGCTATTCTCTCTGCAGCGAGCAACCAGACTTCCTGACGAATGCAAATACATAAAGGCACCCCGACCATAGCAGGAATGCCTTTGCTCATTACTCCATATCCTCCAAAGCAACCAGCTTACGGACTCGTTTTTCAAACGTCGCGATCTGGTTGTAGCCAGCTTTGCGAAGCTGTTGCCGTGCCCCTGCCAGATAGCTCCCAATGTGATCCGGAAAATGAGAGTCGGAGGAAGTCGTGATAGGCACCCCATGCTCATGCAGGATTTGCAAGAAGCTGTAGCTCGGGCACATCTCCTTGACTGGATAGCGATAATAGAGGCCCGTATTGATCTCTGTTGCGACGCCGCTCTCTTGCAGGGCACGTGCGATTCGCTGATAAAGCGGGAAAAGCTGTTCCTCTTTGGGACGATAGCCAAAGGCTTTCAAATTGTCTAAATGGGCGACGATCTCAAACAGTTTGCTTCTGATCGCTTTTTCGATCACGTGAAAGGTCCTCTCGTACAGACCCAGAAGGTCTTGCTGCTCAAAGCGTTCCTGGGTATCCGGATTATCAAATCCCCAGCCATCGGCAAAGTGAATGGAGCCAATGACATAATCCCAAGGATAAGCAGCAACCATGGGCGCAAGTACGTCTTCACCTCCGTCGAAATAGTCAGCCTCCATCCCGAGGCGCAGCTGTATGCCGTCCGCTTCCCACGCAGGCTTTTGTGACTCGATGAACGATACGAACTCATCGATCGAATTCGTGCATACTTGATCCAGCCACGTTCTCTGGAGCTGCCCCAGCTCATCATCGCCGACTAGGATGTGCTGTTCAAAATACGGTTTGAACTCTCGAAAGCGATACAGGTGATCGACAATCCCGACTTGTTTCAAGCCCTGCTGCTTGGCACGCATGCGGTAGAGGTCGAGCCATTGCGAGTGGAACGCTCCCTGCTGGATGCGGCTTGCCATCCACTCTGAAATTTGCTCCATCCATTCACGCGTATGACGTTCGTAATCAGTATGGCGAAAGGCAAGCAGTGCATCTGCCGTCCGATTCCACCAGCGCAGCGAGTACGGCCCTTCCTCTAAATGAACATGATAGTCGACTTTCATTCTGTTTCCCCTCTCTTGGGTTGGGAGCTTCTCTCTTTATTTTACAAGCCCTGATTTTCTCGACTGGGTCCATTCTTTCTGTACCAAGGAAACAAATGCCCGAATCGATGCTTCGTCTGCCCGGTCCTTGAGAAAAATCAGAGACGTGATCATTTTTTTGCGAAAGCGATAGATGACCACAAGCTCTCCTGTCGCAAGTTCATCGCTTACCACATCTTCTCCAACGGCACAAACTCCTCCTTGGCGGATGGCCGTCTGCTTGATCGTCTCTTCACTGCTGCACTCAATGACGGCGGGAGGAGTAAACGTCACTTCCTCCATGATCTTTTCACCGAGCTTCTCCAAGACGCCATTTCGCAAAAAGGGATACCTGGTTAGCACCTCCATGTACGAACGCCCTTGAACCACAGCGGGTGACGCCACCATCACGAAGTCCTCTTCGTTGATCGGCACGACCTCCAGATCCGGATAATCGCAATTTCCTGCGACAATTCCCACGTCGGCCTGATTGGAAAAAACCCGTTTAGCAGTATCTGCACTGTCAGCCGAAATCAGGCTCAGTCGCACATCGGGATAGCTTTTCGTGTAACGCTTTATGATCGTAGGCATGTAGTGGGAGCAGTAAAATTCCGCCCCGGAAACAACGAGCGGTCCGTACGGCTGATCCAGCTTTTTAAAATCATCCTCCAGCTCATGCATGACCCCAAACAGCCGATCTACATGTGTCTTCAGCAGCTTGCCCGCCGCAGTGAGATACGTTTGCCTTCCGACACGCGCAAACAACGTCCGTCCCAATTCTTTTTCCAGTGCCTTGATCTGCAAGGTAATGCCTGGCTGGCTATAGCCGAGCTGTTCGGCAGCCTTTGTCAGATTCAACTGCTCCGCTACGACCTGAAACGTTTTTAAATGGCGCAACTCCATCTCGCTGACTCACTCGCTTCCCTGCTGTAACGCTGCGGCACAGCTCTGTTTCCCTCTGCCAGCATCGCTTGTTTCATTTATCGTACCACATGGCGCCGGGACTTACTGAGAGATTCGATACGGATGATTGGGAATGTCAATTTCTACAGGCAATCCCATCTCCTGCACAGATAGCCACAGCGCATCGGCGTCTGCTGCAGGATGACCCTTCGATACTTCAACGACCTCACTCCTTTCCATAACCCATATTCTTCCTTTCATCATCCTCAATCCTCACAAAAAAGGCAAGCAATCCTTCTCAGATCACTTGCCTTTCCTTGTATTTCTGTATTATTCAAACCGACTTACGAGCTGTAAAAACAAATCGATGGCCGTGCCGATCTCTTCTTCATCGATGTCAAAACACGGATGATGATGCGGGTACTGGCTCTTCTCCCCGCCCATGCCGACCATGAGATAGGTGCTTGGACGCTTTTGTCCGTAGAAGGAGAAGTCCTCTGCCCCCATGACTGGCTCGATTTCAACGGCCACATGCTCGCCGTAGCTTTCACGAATGACGCTTTCTGCAAAGCGGCTCATCTCTTTGTCATTCACGAGGGGAGGCGTGCCGAGAATGTACGAGACTTCCCCTACGGCACCGAAAGTCGTACTCATGCCCTCCGCCAGCCTTTTGACTTCCTCAAAAATAAACTGCCGCGTTTCTTCTGAGAACGTACGGATCGTTCCCGTCATGACCGCCTCGTTTGGGATGATATTGTAGTTGGAGCCTGCCAGTACCTGGCCCACCGAAATCACCGCAGGCTGCACAGGATTCACTTTACGGCTGACGATAGCCTGCAGACCGAGCAGGATGTGTCCGGCTACGTAGGTCGGATCTACGGTTTCATGCGGGGCTGATCCGTGCCCCCCTTTGCCTGTGATTTTGATCCGAAAGTCATCCGAGGATGCCATCATGGCCCCGTAATGATACCCGATCTTGCCTTTCTCCAGCGATTGCATCAGATGCATGCCGAACACGGCGTCTGCCCCATCAATCGCCCCTTGCTGAACGAGGGCTTCCGCTCCACTAGGCGACATCTCCTCCGAGGACTGAAACAGGAAGAGGATGTTGTGGCGGATCATGCTGCGATTTTCCGACAACCATTTTGCCACAGCGAGTAAGATCGCCGTATGTCCATCATGTCCGCAAACATGCGCCACCCCAGCGACTTTGGAAAGGTACGGCTTCTCCCCTTCCTCCACGATCGGCAAGGCATCGATGTCTGCTCGCAGTGCAATCGTCTTCTGTCCTTCGGTTCCCCGCAAAAATCCTACCAGGTTCGGCGCCGGATAATCCAGAATCTCAATTTGGAGCTCTTCCAGGCACCTTCTGATGTACGCGCATGTCTCGTATTCTTGACCGGACAGCTCCGGATTTTCGTGCAAATAACGGCGATGGGCAACCGCCCAATCGGCCAGCTCTTTATCAACGACTGTACGCATTTGCTTCACTCCGTTTTGGGGAAAACGTCTCAACGTTGTTCATCCCTTTTTGTTTAAAATGGGCCATAACCGATGGCGTGTGCAACAATGACTGCGATAATGGCAATCCCATACTGAATCATGATCAGCGGGAATATCCACTTGAGCCAGCGGATATAGGAGATGCCTGCCATGCCTACACCAGCAACCGCGATCCCCGGTATGATGATGTTGGAGATCCCATCCCCGAATTGATACGCAAGCACAGCTGTCTGACGGGTAATGCCCACCAGCTCGGACAGCGGTGTCATGATTGGCATGGTCAGAGCGGCCATACCGCTTCCTGATGGAATGACGAAGCTGAGCAGAGTCTGGAAGCCGAGCATGCCTACTGCTGTGAGAGACGGTGGCAGCTCTTTAATCATGTAAGCCGAATAATAAAGAATCGTATCCATGATATGACCATCGTTTAGCACCACGACAATCGCTCTTGCTACCCCGATAATCATGGCCCCCGCAAGCAACGCAGCTGCCCCCTTCATGAAGGCATCGACCATCTCATTCGCAGACAGGCGGCCGATAATCCCTACAATGGCACCAAGCAGGATGAACAATCCGGCAATCTCCGTAATGTACCAGCCAAACTCGATGACACCGATGGCAATCGTCACCATGTTCAGCAAGAAGCAGGTCAGAATCACTTTGTGGCGCCTTTCAAAAACAACGCCTTTGCTCATCATCTGGTCGATATTGGCTGGATCGTAGGAGCCGTAAATACCAAGGGCAGGATTCTTCTTTACCTTCATCGCGTGCCGGTACACAAACGCGACGGCGGTCAAGTACATGACGATAAAGATGACGATCCGCAGGCCCATCCCCGAAAACGGCGGCAGCTCAGCGATACCTTGGGCAATCCCGATTGTAAACGGATTCATGACTGCCGATGTAAAACCAACTGATGCGCCCAACAGAACGATTGCGGCTCCCGTCATCGCATCGAATCCAAGCGCGACTGCCAAAGGCACGAGAATCGCTATGTACGGCAGCGTCTCCTCGAACATCCCGATCAAAGAGCCGCCAGCTGCGAAAAACAACATCATAATAGGAATTAACCATTTTTCCCGATGACCGAGCGTTCGTGCCAACGTCACAATGAACGCTTCCATCGCTCCCGTTGCACTCAGAATGCCGTAGGAGCCCCCGATGATGAGCACGAAAAACATAATGCTCGCGGAATCAACCATCCCGGTATGAATGCTGTTTAGGAAACCCATAAAGCTGATCGGTGATGCGTCTGTGTATTGGAAGGAGTCCGATTGTACGACGCTTCTCCCATTTACCTCCACCCTCGCATACTCACCAGAAGGTACAATGTAAGTGAAAACCACGCAGATAGCTAAGATAGCCAATAAGAGCACAAACACATTGATTTCCGTAAGTTTCGCCAAAGAATTACGCTTCAGATGACTCGCCCCCTGACACTCTTTATTTCATTCGGTATAAAAGTAATAGTAGCACCGTTTGGAATTCTTCGAAAATTACAAGTTGCTATGGCAGGCATTTCAAACTGAAATGGTTGTCCGTTCTGCACACAAAAAAACCGCCTGGCTGTCCAGACGGCTTCATTCCTTACTTACATTTGCTTGGTTTGGTTAAACTTCCTGCGATAATACGCGGAGAATCCAGCAATCACAGGGACGAGAACGATGGTTGGGATAAACCATACGATCGGATGCACGGCACTTACGCCCAGCAGCCTTGGAGCGCCAAACACAGTAAAAGCGGTGATCGTGGCAATACAGCAGCCCAGCATGCCTCCCAAATGCTCCATCCACCAATGCATCTTTTTCGCAGGAGGCCGCAGCCAATACAAAAGCTGTGATGCTCCGAGCAGGATTCCGATCAGCGGGAACCATGTAAGGAGCGTAGTGCCGATGCTCGCTCCATAGAGGGAGATGCAGATCCCCGAGATGAGCAGGACTGCGGGAAACAGCAGATCCCCCCACTGACGATGCCCGGTCTTGCGGTTCTTGAAGCGCAGCACACGCAGTCCATACCAGGCTGTCGCCGAGCTCAAAATCGCGATAAAAATCAAAAACCAGGCAAACGCTACAGACTCCACCGTTCCATCGGGGTCAAATCCAATTCGCCAAATTCCCATGAACCATGCGGAGATCGCCACGATCGCCATGGAAGCGACGTACACCCAGCCAATTCGGCTGTGCGCTTTTCCTCCCTTTTTCGTTACAATCGGAATCCAGAAGACAGCCAAAGCGGTAAATCCAGCAAGGATGTGCAATACCTTGAAGAGCGTGAAAAAGAACATTGAGCTTTCACCCTTTCTTTTTAACCCTTCGACAACGTGTCATACATGACCTGAAACACATCTTCTCCCGTAAAAGCTTTTATGTTGGGAGAAACTACCGTTTGCACGCGGACACCAAAAGTCAGGACCGAAAACAATGCCGCAGTTTTTTTCGCATCGAGAGTGGCAGGGATCTCTCCTGCTCTTTGACCGACCTCAATCCACTCCTGGGAGTTCTGTATGCTGCGCTCATACAGCGTCTCCAGCATTTCCGCGATTGCTGGGTCCTCCTTTTTGCTGAGCAAGTAAATAAAAATCAGATTGGTTAAGTCCTTCGGGTCGTGAATATGACCCAAGGCACCGGAAATGGCCTTCAAGGCACCCTCCAGGCTCTGGTTCCCTTGATCGACGCTTTGATAAAAGTCTCTGCCAATCTGGTCCAAGCGCTTTCTCAGCACGAACCCGAGCAGCTCATCCTTGCTTTTGACGTAGTGATAAATGGCTCCTTTGGAAACCCCGGAGCGCTTAATGATGTCCTGCAGAGTCGTTTGGTGACAGCCCTTTTCCACGACCAATTCTTCCGTGACCGAGAGCAGCAGCTGGAAAGTCGGATTTTGATGAATCGATTGCATTGCTCCTCCTGTTATGTGCGTCGTAAGCCCTTTCCCTCTCCTACATCTACTATACAAACCGACTGGCGGTTTGTCAAATGGGATGTGGTATCAGGTTCCATAAAAAAAGAACAGCATGTGACTGCTGCTCTTTTGTCGAGCTACTTTTCTCCTTATTTGCTTAAAGTTGCCTGAAGAGGATTCTTTTTTATGATCTCTTCTACCTCTTCGTACCCTTCCGGAAATGCGAAGTTATAGCGAGCAGGCAGTGCAAATACGTATTTGCTGTTGCGACCAAGCTCCGTAGGTCCGATCGGCGCAGCTCCGATGTGGAATTTCCCCTCTAAAAGAGAGCTCCATTGCTCAAGAGTAAAGATCATGATGGGAATATCCTGTCGCTGGTTTTGAGGAGTCCACTGCGGGTGTCTGATCGAAATCAGCGGACCCGTTTCTACGATGGTTTCACCGCTCTCATTGCCAGCAGCCAATCCCTCCCATGTGCCAGTTACAATCGAATACCCCTTCCAGCTCTCTGGCAATGAAAAGCGAAAGCCATACGGATCATTTTCGTACGAAATGGGACCGTGAGTAACAGCCGGCTTACTGTCGGGTTCCGGTTCCCTCACTTGTTCATTTTGGTGTCCGCCATCTGTACACCCGCTTATTGCAAAAGAGAGCAATGTACAGAAAAGAAGCACTGTATACAGCCTTTTCACACAACTGTACCCCCTTTCTCCTCTATCCTATTTTAGCGTCATTCATCCCTCTATTCCACATCGTTGACTTCCTAGCTGTACAAAAAAAGACTGCCGATCCGATCATCAGCAGTCTCCCCTTTCCAGCCGTTTCGCTTACCTGTTCTCCAAAATCTTGTAGTAGAAGACGGAAGCGTCAAATTTTTTGCCAGGCGATTCTGCGTAGAATGGAATGCGGCCTGCTTCTGTATAGCCGATGGATTGGTACAACAGATTAGACGGATCTTTCTCCCGTGTATCTAGGACGAGCAGTGTCCGATTTTCCTCTCGCGCCCTTTTCTCTGCGATCGCCATCAGCGTCCTGCCCATTCCTTTTCGCTGCTGGGTCGGATGAACCATCAGCTTGGCGATTTCGGCCCGGTGCTGGGCGTTTTGCTTGGTCGCGAGATGCAACTGAATGCTGCCGACTACGACTCCATCCAGCCGCGCTACCCATACCACTACGTTATCTGCCAGGACATCAGACCAGTACACACGCGCCACATGCGGATCGAGTGGGGGCAAAAACCCGATTGATGCACCATCCGCCACCACATCAACCAAAAGCTGCGTCAGATCGTTGGCATCCTCGATACTCATTTCCGTAATCTCCTCAAAAACCAGTTCGGCAGACATCGCGACACTCCCCTTAGCTTTTTAGGAAAACAGAAAACTCTTTCTTTTACTATAAGGGAGGAGTACCCGTTTGCATAGGTAAATGTTAGGTTTTCTTACATTAACTTCTCTTCTACCAAGAGTCGACAAATTTTGGAATACTCCCTATAATGAACATGTGGAAAAACAGCTCTCTATCATTCATAGGAGATGGTTACGATTACATACGCTCTATCCTTTCTACTGTCGTTTTGTATCGTGCTCGTGTTGATCCCGCCTTTGGGGAAACTGGCTTTTCGACTGGATTTTGTGGACAAGCCCCGCAAAGACGTTGAACGAAAAATACATCGCGAACCGATTCCGTTGACTGCCAGCTACGCCATTTTCATTGGATTCGCCGCTTCCTTTCTGCTCTTTTCCAAGGAATCGACCGTACAGACCCTGGCTGTTTTGGCAGGCTCTCTTCTGCTCCTGATCATCGGCACTATCGATGACTGGTACAAGACCCAAGGGAAAGACTTTTCGGCTTTGCCAAAAATGATCGTACAAGTATCGGCAGCCGTGCTTGTTTACTTATCTGGCATCACGTTCTCGGGCTTTTACAACCCGTTCAGCGGGGAATATATCCTGCTCCCTGTCTGGATGCAGTTCATCCTCACCATTCTGTGGATTTTTGGTGTTACGACCGTCATCAACTTTTCCGACGGGATGGACGGTCTTGCCGGCGGACTCTCGGCGATCTCGGCGGGAACCCTGTTCGTGGTAGCCTTGGCAAAAGGACAGAGCACCTCGGCTGTGATGGCCATCAGTCTCATCGGGGTGGCACTGGCTTACTTGCGCTACAACAAGCCGCCCGCCAAAATCTTCATGGGCGATGCCGGCGCGACCTTTCTTGGCTTTATACTCGCCGTGATTGCACTCGACGGAGCCTTTAAGCAAGCGACCATTCTTTCGCTGTTCATTCCGATTTTGGCGCTGGGCGTACCGATTTTTGACAATCTCTTCGTGGTGACCAAGCGCTTCTTGCAAGGCAAGCCCATCTATCAGGCTGATGCCAGTCAAGTACACTATCGCTTGCTGCGCACAGGGCTGAATCCCAAGCAGGTTGTTGCCTTCCTCTGCTTGATCAGCGTATGCTTCAGCTTGACCTCTATTATTTTGCTGCTGCTTGGGGTTTGACGAGGCTTTGTGAATCTTACCCAAACATAAAAATGCCGCTGGCTTCCTCGCCCTCGGCATTTTTTGTTTTTCCGCTCTATCAGATTCTCTTTATGTTTGCGGCACCACAGTGGAAGCAGCTTGCTCCTGCTGTTTTTTGTGCTGCAAGCACGCTATGCAGCGTTTGCTCTTTCGCCCGAAATCGGTATAGTACTTGCTCTTTTTGCACGAGCGGCAGGTAATGTACAGGGAGCTGGACAGATTGTAGTTTTCCTCAGGCGTGTTTCTCGCCAGGTGGACCTGCTTGTTGAACTTGATCAGCAGATGCGCCGTATGAATCGCATCGACGAGGGCAGAGTGCAGCCGGCCTTCCTGAACGATGCCTGCTGTATCGATCGCTTCCTTCAAGCTCATTTGTTTGCGATCAGCCAGCATCATGCTGATAGGAGGCTGGATATCATTGTAGTTGCGCATCCAGTCAAAGGGAAGACCAAAGCGAGCGCAATGCTCGATCATCAGCCTTTTGTCATCCATTCCCCACGTGCACAAATAAAAGTCCTGGTCCTCCCCGATCCACTCCATGAAGGAAGCAAACGCCTTGCGGAAGGGGATAAACGTCGGCATGTTCTCTTTATCCAGCCCGATGAACTTGCGAGTACGGTCAGAAATTCTCCGCTCGATCGCAGGAAAGGTGTACCGCTGAAACGTATCTACTTCCACGCCATTTTTGCCGGGCACGACCTTCGCGGCTCCGATCTCGATGATCTCCGGTATTTTATCTCTTTGATGAGTAAGAGTCGTTTCCAAGTCAAACACAATGATTTGCATGATTGTTTCACATCCTGAATAATTTCCTGCTATTTCTATGATGCTCCTATCCTATCATCTTTGACAGAAATCTCCTACTTGTACGGGTAGAAAAAGTTTTTTTCGTGTCACGCATATGAAAAACGCGGGAAACATCACCCGCGTCCTTTGAGAGATCTGCTTCTATTTCCACACTTCCTGATAGACTCTGAGGTAATTCCCGCCGAGAATTCCTTCGATTTCTTCATCCTTGTAGCCGCGCTTCATCAGCTCGCGCGTGATATCCGGAAGCGAGACATGTCCCTTTACCACGTCAAAAGGCATTTCTTTTGTCTTCGCTATTCTATCCAGCGGCAAATACTTGGTCAGATCATCGCACAGATCCAGCCCCAGGCCGATATACTGTGCTCCGACCAGCTTTCTCATATGGTCGACGTGATCGACCAAACGCTCGATGGTCGCTTCCGCACTCGTGCTCGCTGTAAACATACTGAAAGCGTTCAACCCGATCAGTCCGTCTTTCAACGCAATTGCTTTGATTTGATCATCCGTCAGATTGCGCATCGTTGGCACCAGGGCGCGGCTGTTGGAATGGGACGCGATCACAGGCTTTTCCGATATTTCCATGACATCCCAGAACCCTTCGTCGTTCAAATGGCTCACGTCAATCACGATCCCCAGCTTCTCTGCTTCTTCAATCAGGCGCACCCCGAAATCTGTGATGCCCCCCTTTTTCCCTTCTCTCACCGGGGCGAAAAAGCTGCCATCTCCCGCAAAGTTGCGGCGGCTCCAGACAAGTCCCATCATGCGCACACCAAGCTCATAGTAAATGCGCAGAAGACTCAGGTCGTTGTGCAGCGGCTCTGCTCCTTCCAGAGAAAGGATAAAGGATACCTTTTGCTCTGCTCTTGCCCTGTGGATGTCCTCCAAACCTTTGGCAATGACGATATGTTCAGGCGATTCGGCTGCTTCTGCGTGCAAGGCGCTGATCTGATTGAGTGCCTTGCGCATGCTCATTTCGGGTACGAAGGCATCCTCGACAAACACGGCTGCGACGATCGAGTGCACGCCTCCCTGCTGAAACCGCGGCAGATACTCCGTCTCGATCATTTTCGTCTTGCCATAGCCACGCTGAATTTCCACGTCCATCAACAGATCAAAATGCCCATCCAATACGTGAAAACGGTCGTGAAGCTCTCGTGCCTGCTCTTTCGTCACTTCTGCCATAAAGCTCATCTCCCATCTTTTTTGTCCAGGTAGTTGTAGATCGTGAACTTGGATACGTCCAGCAAATCAGCAACATGCTGCACGGCCCCCTTGATTAAAAAAAGACCTACCTCATCCAGCAGGTGGATAAACTGAATCTTGTCCTCTTTTTGCATCAGCGCAATCGGCTTTCCTGTACGCTTCAGGCAATCCTCAATCATTTGCTCCATGAGGATGGCGACCGTTGGTGCAAAATTCTCTTCGTTGCTCTGCGTTCCACGCTTGTCCTCGATGACCATCATTGATTCCAAGACCGCCTGCGCCATCATGAGGTGTGTCATATCGATGTTGATACACAGGCTGCCGATGATCGTACCGTCCTCATCCTTGATGTAAATCGAGCTGGATTTGATCTGTCTGCCTTTGATCGTGTCATTCCGGTAATTGAGATCAAACGATTCTTCCGATGTCTTCGCATTGCGCAAAGATTGCAGCGCTAGATTGGTGACAGGTGAACCAATCTGCCTGCCGCTGACGTGGCCGTTGTGTATCGCAATAATGGACGAAGAAATATCATTTGTCAGATCGTGCAGAACCACTTCGCAATGCTCTCCGAACGTTCTCGCCAATCCTTCTACCACGGGGATATAGCTTGCTAGAATAGGATGTGTTTTTCTCATGACTTCCTCGCTTTTTCTAGTATGCTCCTTGTCAGCAGATTTTCTTTAACCATACTATTCCGAACATTTCAGTTCAACAATTTTTTGTACACTTTAAAAAATATTTAAAAACGTACTACCGCTTTTGAAGAAAGTGAATATCTACCCGAGTCCCCACTCCTGCTTTGGACTCAACAAAGATGCTCCCTCGTCAAAAGCCCTTGAATGCCCATTCGCTGTTGATACTCGTACTGCCGATAGTAACGCGAGATCGGTTCTCCAAAGGAGAGCATGATTTCCATATGCTTGTCTACGATCGCGTCCAGTGCTGCCATCAGGTTCTTCAAACACTTTGGTGTCGCAGTTGCCGGCTTCATCTGGCACTCTTCACTTCTTCTAAAATTTGGTAAACGCAAACAAAAGAACAATTCGCTAGAAATGCGAATTGTCCCTTCTTCTATGGAGCCTATTCGGTTGAATGGTTACGGTTGTTGTACAGTCTGTTTCTTTTGCAGCTGGCGCAGTGCATAGCTCATACGGCGAACCTCGCCCAACTCAGAACGGAAAAAGTCGATCCAGACCACAGAGCTTCCTCTCTTGAACACGAAGCTGTCCGTTTCTACCGGAATCAGAGGATAAGAAACGTCGTCCACTTCGATAAACAGCTGCCCCTCCTTTTGGTCAATGGTTGCATTCAGCCATTCGTCAGACTCGTAGCGGCCTATGTACGCCCTTTGTGCTTCCTCGGTCAATTGCATCGGCACGACCGGATATAGCTCTGCCGCTGCCGGTCGGGAAGCGAGCGAATTCAGGAGTCCCATCACGAGCTCTCTCACCGACACGCCGTCCAGATTGATCAAAACAACGCCCCTCAGCCCTTTTTCAGGCAAAGCAAAAATGTGGGAGCTAATCCCCTTCAATGAGCCGCCATGCTCAATCAGGAGACCATCTGGAAAAGCAGGAGAGACCATCAGACCATACCCGTACGAACGATAGCCGTCGACACGAGCATAGGCGCCTTTCATCTGCTGCACACTTTCCGGTGACAAGACACTCGAGCCTGCCCCCTCACCCTGGGAGCAAAAGACGTTCAAGTACGTCAACAGGTCGCGCACCGTCGACTTGAGAAACCCAGCCGCACGCATGGCAGGAGCGTCATGCCACAAAGGGGCTGCGATTACCTGACTGACACCCTCGATCTTTTTATTGGTGTACAGGATCGTTACATCCTCCTGATCATCTAAGTCCTGCACAGCAAACACAGTCCGAGTCATTCCCAGCGGCCGCAAAATATGGTCCGTGACATACTGCTCGTAAGGCTTGCCGCTTACACGCTCGATGATTGTTCCCAAGAGTCCGTAGGCATCGTTGTTGTAGCTGAACACCTCTCCGGGGTCTCCCAGCGGTTTTCCTTCATAGCCGGAGATCGCTTGCAGCACCTCTTCATACGTATCGAGATAAGGCAGCTTCTGCAGCTCCAGCTCAGACTCCGTACCGTGAATAGCGGGGTCTGCTTCCATACTGCGCCTCATCGCGCCATCCAGAAATGGCAGTGGCGGCATGCCTGGCGTATGTGTCATGAAGTGATGAATCGTCATCTTGTTTCTCCACGCCTCTTCGCCCATCGTCAGCTCCGGCAAATACTTTACGACCGGATCGTGAACGGATAGCTTGCCTGCCTCTTGCAGCTGCATGATCGCCACGCACGTGAAGGATTTCGTCACAGACGCGATCCCGAAAACGGTGTCCATCGACAGCGGCAGCGCCTTTTCCTCATCCCGAAAGCCAAAGGTACGCTCATACACCCATTCCCCATCCTGCATCATGCCGATGGCCGCTCCGGGAGCCTTCGCATCCTTTAGCAATTTCTCCGCAAATTCCTCAAAAGCAGGTATCCATTGACTCATTATTCTTTGCTCCCTACGGTCACGTCATAAACTGCTTTTGCCACTTTGGCTATCGTCAGCTCTGCTGCCTGCTTGTCTTTGATCCCGCGCGACAAAACCGTGACGGCGATCGCCCCTTTGTTATCAGGCAAATAAATGATGCCGGCGTCGTTGACGACTTCATTTACCGTACCTGTCTTGTGAGCTACCTTGGTCCCTGGCGGCAGCAAATACGGCAAACGACTGTTGTAATGCTGACGGCGCAGGATATCCAGCATCAAATCGCAGGAAGCGGGCGTCAAAATCTCCTTCTTCCCGATCATCACCAAAAGACGGTTTAATTCTGCTGGAGTCGCTACGTTATTTTCCAGAGTGCCTTGGGAAACATCCAGCAAAATTTCATAATCGTCTGTCTCCTCGCGCCGTTCAAATTCGGCGAAGCCTTCTGGAGAAGCCGCAGGTTCCTCCATACCGACGCAATGGTTGAGCAGCTGCCAGCAGTTATGACGCAGATGGATTTGCGAGAAACCCAGCTCGCGCATATGCGCATTGACATTGTCCAGCCCAACCAGTTGGAGAATGAGGTCCGTCGCGAAATTATCGCTGACGATTGTCATGAGCGTCGCCAGGTCTTTTACCGTCAAGGCAGCTCCCGCATCCAGCTCCTGCAGGATGCCTGAGCCAGGTACACGCTCCTCCCATTTCAATGTCACGCGCTGGTCGAGTGTGATCTTTCCCGCATCTACATCACGCATGAGCGTGACGAGAATCGGAATTTTGAAGGCGCTTGCCAGCTGAAAAAGCTCATTCTCGAGATTTCCCGCTGACTCCCCTGTTTCCAGATGTGTGGCTGCCACGCCAAACACGCCTGGAGCGTCGATCAATGTTTCCTGGATGACTTGCTGCCATGTCCCCATAACAATCCCTCCAACTTAGGTGGTGAAGAACTCTGGACCTTGCTTATGTGTTTCGTAGCTGCTATGAAAAGGCCAACACTCCGCAAAGTGTCGGCCAATCCTCACGTGCCTTACGGTTCCTTGTAGCCCCATTTGAAGTCGATGTAGCCCAATGGATCGACGGTAATTCCTTTTACTTTTTCGCTTTGCACCCACGAGTTTACGCTGCTGTAAATACCCGTGACAGGCATTTCATCCATCAAAATCCCCTCTGCTTCTACCAGGTACTCGTTTCGTTTGCTCTCATCCGGCTCTGCGTAGGCTTTTTGCACCAGCTCGACGTACTTCTCGCTATGCCAGAGAGTCGAGTTGTTGGAGCTGTTCTTTTCCATCAACAGCTCGAGGAAGTTGACCGAGTCGTTGTAGTCACCGGTCCAGCCTGAGCGGGAAATCATGTAGTTTCCTTGCTCCTGGTCGTCAAACATGACCTTGAGCTCTTTGTTGACCAGCTTCACGTCGACGCCCAGCACCTGCTTCCACTGCGCTTGCAGGGCTTCTGCGATCTTTTTGTTCAAATCAGAGGTGTTGTACAGATACGTGATTTCAGGCAGCTTGGCAAGACCCAGCTCCTTTATTCCATCTGCCAGTAACTGTTTCGCTGTCTGTGTGTCATTATCCTTGAAGTAGCCTTCTTTTTTCAGGGAAGCGGACAGCGGAACGAAGCCCATCAGCGGCGTTTGTCCTGCCTGACCGATGTTGTCGGCGATGTCTTTGCGATTGATTGCATAGGAGAAGGCTTTGCGGATCTTTTCGTTCGTAAACGGAGCCTTCTCCGTCTGGAACAACAGGTAGTAGTTCGTCGCGCGTTCCATCGTTTGCAGCTTGCCTTCCTCATGCAATGGACCGATCGCATCGGCCGGCAATGCGCTGATCGGAGCACCTGCCCAATCCAAATCGTCGTTGTTGAACATCTCCAGCTCCGTATTGGTATCCTCGATCATAGAGAAGTCGATCTTGTCCAGCTTGACGACGTCTTTCTCCCAGTACTGATCGTTTTTGACCAGCTCGATCTTGTTCTTATGCTCCCAGACTGACAGCTTGAAAGGCCCGTTGGTCACGATCGACTCTGGCTTTTTCGCCCAGTCGGCGTTTCCTTCGACCACTTTTTGATTGACCGGATAGTAGAAGGTCGCCAGCGTCAGGAAGTACGGAGTCGGGTTTTCCAGCGTGACCTCAAGTGTCTTGTCATCGATGACCTTGATGCCGACGTCCTCTGCCTTGGCGTTCCCTTGGAAAAAGGCACGGGCATTTTTGATCGGGTAGTATTTATAAGCAGAACCGCTCGCCGTTTTCGGATCGAGTACGCGCATCCAGGCGTAGGCAAAGTCTTTTGCCGTTACCGGATCGCCGTTGCTCCATTTCGAGTCGCGCAGCGTAAAGGTGTACACTTTTTTGTCGTCCGAAACCTTGATGTCAGACGCAACCGAGTTTACCGGCTTGCCATCCTTGTCCAGACGCACCAAGGAATCGTACAGGGAGCGGATAAAGGCCCCAGAGATCACATCGTTGGACATGCCGGAATCCAGTGTTTCCGGTTCCGCTGCATTCATCCGCAGGATTTGCGGCTCGGCATTGGCTTGTTCAGTCTGAGAAGCGGATGGGGATGATTGGGGCTGGCTCGTGTTGTTGTTGCTACAGCCTGCAAACAGTCCAGTTAGCAGAACGAGCACACTCATGATGGCGAAAGATCGTTTCATGTTTTCCCTCCTAAGTGTCTTCAATCGTTGATATATAAATATTCTGCAAATTCCGTGCCACTTCATTATTGCCGATAACACTCCCCTGTCCTATTCAGCGCTGAATAGTTTTGCAAGTGCTTGTCTCTGCTTCGACTCTTTTCGTGTTCAATCGACAGCAAAGAGAGGTATTCGCGAGTGAATATGACTATTCACCAACGAATACCCCTCTTTTAATTATTTGTCCATTATAAATTACTAGCTGATAATTGGTTCATACTGCTCTACGACCTCACAGGAGCGCCGGCAGAAGACGATCGGTACCTGTCTTTGCTTGGCAAGCTTCTTGATATTTTTACAGAGATTGTGATTGACGAAGTTGATAAATACCAGAATCAGCTCAGTGTCAGAAGGAATCATGGCTTTGACATCCGATTTCTTTCTGCCCGAAACGTGATAGACCCTGCGAAACCCTTTCTCCTGAAGCCGGCTTTCAATTTCCCCCACTCGATCTCCACCAATAACCAGAACACCTGCCATACTAGATCCTCCCCTCTACTTATGAGATTCCAAAATCCGATTTATTTGCTAGCGCGCATACCCTCCGCCTTCTCAGCTGGAACGCGGTACTTCTCGGTTCTCTCAATCTGAACCACCTGTGAGTCGTGGACCACGATGTGAATGGAGCCGTACTCCAAGCCTTCCAACGCCTTCAAGATCCGCTCCCTCAGTTGATCGTCCAACGCTTCCCGTTTCTTTGCCATTCGGTCCCCTCCTCACGATTCCATCCCTGATTCAATTTATATTATTCCTACCGTTTTACTATGCTTTATATTTACAATCATACTCCCAGCCCCTTATTTTGTCAACGCACACAGCAAAAAACTGCACCTCCTCTTCTTGTTAGACGTGTCTAACATTTCGGGTGCAGTTCCATCGGTAGCGGCAGCTTCCTATTTGCAATCAACGATCGATGATAGTCTTACTTGGAGTATCCGGACAATGCGATAGCGGCCTCGCGAACGGCTGGTATAATCTGCGAATCAATCATGTCCTCGTTGATCATGCTCGTCGGCGAAGCGATATTGACCGCAGCCATGATCACCCCATCCCGGTCAAAAATCGGAAACGCC
Organism: Brevibacillus centrosporus; assembly: GCF_046622605.1. NCBI lineage: Bacteria > Bacillati > Bacillota > Bacilli > Caryophanales > Paenibacillaceae > Brevibacillus > Brevibacillus centrosporus. The sequence continues at coordinate 4,644,964 of NZ_CP176856.1, forward strand.
ACGGAATAAATCCCGATCTCAAACTCCTCGTTGCTGACGGCATATCCAATCCTGCGGATCTCATCCAGCTGCTTGCTCAAATCCTTCATCATCGTCTTCGTCTGATTCGTAAAGGATTGCAGCTCGATCTTCTCCAGCATGGCCGCGCGTTTGTCCTCAGGCAAAAAGGCCAGTAATACCTTCCCCATTGAAGTGGCGTGTGCAGGCAGTCGCGAGCCGATCATGACATTCAAGGTAGAAAAACTGGTGGATGTAGCCGCTCGTGCAATATACACGACTTCCACCCCATCCAAAATGCCGATATGCGCTGATGCTCCAGTCTGATCCCGCAGCTTCTCCAAGTATGGCCGTGCCAATTCGGGAAGATGCATGGTGTTCAAGAAAGCAAAACCCAACTCCATGACTTTTGGAGTCAGCTGATAGCGCTTGGTCGTCTCATCCTGGAAGAGATACCCCAGATGCTGAAGCGTGTAGAGAAAACGGAAGGGAACCGTCCGGCTCACCCCCATTTTGGAGGCGATCTCTGCCAAGCTCAGCGTGGAATGAGAAGCATCGAACATTTTTAAAATTTCCAAACCCCGGATCAGGGAATTGGACAGATACCGATCTTTTTCCGTTTTCGGCATGAGCGCTTGTTACTCCTTTCACTAAGGGACATGCAATTGGTACCTTTTCACCTATTGTAGTCGTCACAGGGTGGCGTAACAAGTGCGAACCGTGGAAAATCCACTGCTTAGCCTATGGTAATGCGCTCTGTTTGCTTTTTCAGCGTCGAGAGAACACTCAATGCAGCCAAGTAACTCGTCTTTGGATTGTCCGGCATCGGGTCATTCTCCAGACGAATATTCATTTTCCCAAAAGATCCAACTGCCTCGATGCAATGAGTGTTTTTCGTTGCCTCTGGGTCTGCGACAATCTTCACGCTCGTTTGATCACAGCCGAGTCCAGCCAGTGACAGCACGATCGCCACGTTGATATTTTTCGGGAATTTGCTGATGGCTTCTGTAGCTGTACCGGAAAATACGACTTCCTCTCCCTCTACCTGACGCCCCAAAAGGGAGGCTGCTGGCTTGCGTGTCGTCAAAGATACTTCGTCCAGCTGCCCCAGAGCCATTGCCGAGTGGATCACATCCAGCCCGCCGATGGCACCTGAGGGCAGATAAATTTTAGTTCCCAGCTGGCGACAGAGCTCGTTCAAACGACCGTACAGCTCAGGATCTACCAGTGCCCCTACGCTGATAACCACCAATTCCTTGCGCTTGGAGATGACCAGCTCCGCATAATCGCGGACAGCCTCTACCGTCGCTGCTTCGACGACGATATCGATTCCGGAAGACAAAAATGCCTCCATATCCGTAAAGGCCCGCGTTCCGTACGTGCGCTCCCACTCGTCTGCCACCTCAGGCTTGCGCAGATAAACGGACTCGACCAGGCTGCCCGGCAGCTTCTGATCCACGTTGATGCTTTTGATCAGAAATGTCGCTACCGTACCCCCACCAATGATCCCAATCTTCATTTACGCTTCCCCCTTGTTGTATGTCTGCAGGAAGGAAAGCACGAGACGGTTGAATTCCTCCGGTTGCTCAAAATAGCACAAATGCCCAGCCTGTGGGATGAGCTTCAGAGTAGAGCCGGCAATTTTCTCCTCGACAATGCGCGATTCTGCTACAGGCGTGACTTTATCGTCTTCTCCGCAAATGAGCATCGTCGGCATTTTAATAGAAGAAAGCAGCTCTGTCTGGTCCGCATTATAAAGCGAATAAGCGACGGAACGGTATCCCGGCGGCCTCACCATCGACATGATGCGCTTCGCCTCCGCAATCATCTCCGGCTTGGCGTATGGAGAAAACATATCTGGCGTCCTCAGCTCAGCCAGCTTTTCGGGTGACGTTTCCACGTTGTGAATGCGGTTTTGCAGCTTGCGTTCGTTCGTCTCCGGATTTGTCCGTCCACCGCGTGTGCTAGCCGCCAAAATCAGCGCTTCCACGGAATCCGGATACTTCGCACTGAACTCCATCGCGGTCGTACTGCCCATCGAATGCCCGAGCAGGAAAATCTTTTTAAAGCCCAGAGAGTCAATAAAGCCTTTCAAAATATCCGCCAGCTCGCCAAATGTGCGGAACTCCGGATCTGGATCGGAGCTGTCTCCGTAGCCGGGCGTGTCCCATGCAATGACTTGGAAATGCTCCTGCAAGCCTTCGAGCTGTCTTGACCACGATTGAGAATTATTGCCCAAGCCGTGCAGTAAAATGAGCGGTGCCCCTTCTCCTGCCGTCCGGTAGTGAATGGAGAGGTTTCCTACTTGTGTGTATGGCATCATCGATCACCTCGAACAATCATTTTCGTCCAGAAATGAAAAGACCCGGCTGTGCTGTAAATGCCGGTCCTTTCGCTGTATAGGAGGGAGCCTGTGGTGGCAGGCCCCCATACAGTTCGCTCTTATTTTTGCTCTTCAGCTGCAGCTGCTGCTGCTGCTTTTGCTTTTGCGCGCTCTACGCGGATGGCTTCCAGGTCGCTGCCTTCTGGATAAGTAGGGATTTGTGGTTTTGGAGCGCCCAGCATAACAGCCATGATCGCTTCTTCGTCACCTACGTTGCGAACACCGCGGTAGTAGCCTGGAGGAGACCAGATGCAATCGCGCTCGCCAAGTGGAATTTCATGAACAGTGTCGCCCAATTGAACCAATGCTACGATTTTCCCTTTGATCACGAAGAATACTTCTTCTACATCGCTGTGCAGGTGCAGAGGACCTTCAGCGCCTACTGGCAGATACATGTTGCTCAGTGTGAAGTTGCCTGCTTGGATTACGTTGCTGTCAGTTGTAGCTACGCCGCCAGTACCTACATAACGACATTGTGCACGACGGTATGCTGGGCTTACTTGCTCTTGGAAAGAGAGTGCATTGTAGTCAAGCTTTCTAGTTTCCAGACGCGCTACGAACTTTTGTTCAAATTCTTCAATAGTGATGTTTTGTTTACTCATGGGTAATGCCTCCCTGTTTTGTTTTATATAAAAAACAATGTTTTGTATTTAAAATGATTATACGGCCGATTTTATCAAAAGTCAATATTCGAAAGTGTGAGATAATTGCAGTTTCTACTGCCAAAAAACGTATTTTTTCTGAATGACCTGCAGCAGCAGGTTGAGCAAATACCCGACCAGCGTAATCAGCAGCACACAGGCCAGCACCTTTTCCTGCATCAGAGAGGCCGACATGTAGCTGAGCAGATATCCCATTCCAACGGTCGAGCCGATCATCTCTGTCAGAACGGCGATAATAAATGCGAGTGGAAGAGCGATTTTGAGTCCCGTAAAAATAGTCGGCATCGTCGCAGGCAACAGGATGCGCCAGAAAATCTGGCTGCTGCTCGCTCCCATGTTTTGCCCTGCCCACAGATAGATCTTGCCGACGCGGGTCGCTCCATAGTAGGTATTGAGCACGATCGGAAACAGACACTCAATGAAGATCAGGGAAACCTTCGACGCCGAGCCAAGGCCGAGAATAAACACGAGGATCGGGTACAGAGCCACACGCGGGATCGGATATCCGAGGGAAAACATCGGCTGCATCACATCATTGAGCTTGGCCGAACGGCTCATCAAAAGCCCGAGCGGTACACCGACTACCGCTGCCAGCGCAAATCCGGCGAATACCCGGAACAGTGTCGTCGGCAGGTTTTCCATCAGCATGCCGGACGAAATCAGATCGATTGCCACTACCACGACCTTGCCGAGAGAGGGAAACAGGCGCTCCGGCATGACTTGCATAAAGGCAATGATTTCCCATGCCACGACGATCCAGATCAGTGATTGGTATTGAACGATGATATTCCAGCCTTTTTTCATATCTCTCTACCCCCTGTTCTCCGACCACCAGAGCAAACGTGCGCGGACAGCCAATAAAATGCGGTCAAACAAAAAGCCCAGCAAAGCAATGACGAAGATGGATACAAACATCAAATCAGTTCGACCCGCCATATCAGCAGTTAAAATCATAAAGCCCAGTCCCAAACCGTTGGAGGATCCAATCATTTCGGAGGAAAACAGCATGACGAAGGTTAAACCGAGGGAAACGCGCAGCCCGTCAAATATCTTGGGCAGCGCAGCAGGCAGAATGATCTTCCACAAGATTTGTATGCGGCTTGCTCCCATGTTTTGCGCAGCCCAGACGTAAACTTGCTTCACTCCGTGTACGCCGTCCTGAGTCGCGATAAAACAAGGGAAAAAGGCTGTCAAAAAGATGAGCAGAACCCGCGTGGTATCGGAAATACCGAACCAAACCATCAGGATGGGCAGTAACGCGATCTTCGGTACCGGGTTCAAGACATCCACGATCGGTGTGAAGAATACTCCGATCGGCTTAAAGTAACCAGCAGCGATCCCGAGCACAATCCCCACGACGGCCACCAGCAAAAATCCGAGCAGCGAGCGATAGAGACTGGCTGCCGCATTGGAGAACAGATCCCCGCTCATGACCATGGCAAGCAGTTCTTTGCCAATCACGGCAGGACTGGACAAATACTCGGGAATCCATTGCAGCATGGCAAGCAGCTGCCACAAGACCAGGAGAACAACGACTTCGATCAAGGCTATTTTATGAAGGCGTTTATCCATTAAAATTCATCCTCTCCACTCTTGCTGTGTTCTTGATGGAGCAAGTCCCAAATGTGGTTGCGAATATCCATGAACTCCTGCGTTTTGTGAACATCGAGCTGACGAGGTCGCGCAAAGTCAATTTCGATGATTTCTTTAATGACGGCAGGACGACCACTGAAAACGACTACGATGTCACTCAAAAAGACAGCTTCATCGATATCATGCGTGACGAACATCACGCTTTTGTTCGATTCCTGCCAAATGCGCTGCAGCTCTACCTGCATCTTTTCACGTGTCTGGGCGTCGAGTGCCCCAAACGGCTCATCCATCAGCAGAACGTCTGGATTGAAAGCAAGAACACGCGCGAGGGAGATCCGCTGCTTCATCCCGCCGGACAGCTCGGAAGGCAGATTGTTGCGGAAGTCCCACAGGTGGACCAGCTTGAGGTAATGCTCCACGATTTCATCCCGCTTGGCCTTTTCCACTCCCTGAACCTCGAGTCCCCATGCCACGTTGTCGTAGACATTTTTCCAAGGGAACAAAGCTGATTCCTGAAACATCATTCCCCGGTCCGGACCCGGCTTGTCTACTTCCTTGCCGCGAATGCGGACAGTCCCCGTAGACTTCGGAATGAACCCGCCCACGATGTGCAAAAAGGTACTTTTTCCGCATCCGCTGGGTCCTACGATACTGACAAATTTGCCTTCTGGAATTTGCAGGCTGATCTCCTGAATCGCCGTGACCTCTTCTTTGCCTCGTGTGTATACCTTGCGCAGCTTCTCGATATCAATAGCGGGTGTCTGTGTTGACATGACAACTTCTCCTTCGCTGTGTTTTTTTGTCGTACAACCATATAGAAGCGGCCCCTATATCGGGACATAGGGACCGCCACTTCACGAAATAGGCTTTGGGTGGTGCTTGCCTATTGTGGCAAATAGGACATGTCGATGATCGTATTCAGATCAACTGGCTTGTCCAGCCATTTTTCCTGCAACAAAATGTCTTGTACCGCTTTCCAGCCTTCCGGATCCACTTTTCCGTCTGTAGAACGGTTGTTGTCTGTCAGATTGATATAAATCTCTGGATCCGCTTTGACTTTTTGTTTTTCGATCAACAATTTACGAGCTTCTGTTCCATTTTCGTTGTAGTACTTCAGTGCAGCCACGTAATCACTGAGGAAGTCTTTCACGGCTTGCCCGTTGTTTTTCAAAAACTCTGGGTTCACAAACATCGACAAAAAGTCCTCATCTGCTTGCACGCCAGTCTTTGCATTGAACACTTCTTTAAATTCTCCCGCTTTCAGAGCGGTTGCTCCAAATGGCTGCGGGAACATCCCGATGTCGATCTTCTTGGACTTCACCGCTTCTGCCATCGAAGGAATCGGAATAATCGCATATTTCACGTCCTTATCCGGGTCCATCCCTGCGGAGCGAATCGCGGCGCGTGCCCACATGTCTGTTGGGGATTTAAAGTCAGGAATTCCGATTACCTTTCCTTTTACATCCGCCATGCTGTTGATTCCTGAATCCTTCAAAGCCATGAACGGGGTATTAAAGCCCTTGCCAGGAGTCTCTTTAATTACAGAGGCAATTACCTTGAGCGGAATGCCTTGGGAAGCTGCGACTAGCGTAGCGCCTTGACCGATCGATGCGATGTCGATCTGATTGGCCTGGTAAGCGTTCAGTCGGTCGGCATTGGCACGGAACTGGGTGATGTTCAGGGTGTAGCTCTTCCCTTGGTGTGGTGTTAATTCCGGATTGACCTGCATCAGCCACAACGGCTCCTCAGATGAAAAACCGCCGCCTAATCTGATTTCTACCGGCTGATTTCCTCCCGCTGCGGCTTGTCCGCCAGATGCTGCTCCTGAAGATGGTTGGGCAGATTGCCCTGACCCACAGGCTGTCAATCCAACCGCTAGGCCCAAAATCATTGCCAGTTTTCCCATGTTTTTTCTCATACGCAACCCCCTGGAAATTAATTACTAGTGTTTTACATGAAAAACGTGGTTTTGCTATTTAAATATAATGTCCAGGTTATATAATTGTCAATATTGAAAACCGTTTAAAAAGTCACAAAATTATTTACTAATAAACGAAAAGTTATTGAAAGTAAAAAACCCCCCATCTCCTGAGCCATATTCGCTCGAAGAGATAGGGGTTGCGTTTTTTTATACCAATACTTGCTTGAAAAAAGCCAATGTCTTTTCCCATGCGTCACGGGAAGCTTCCACATGGTAAGCTCCGCGCGTATCGTTGAAGAAAGCGTGATGCGCTCCCTCATATACTTCATAGGTGAAAGACTTGTCCGCCTCTTTCATCGCGCTGACGAACTCAGGCAAGTGGGCATTGATCTTCGCATCCAGCTCGCCAAAGAATCCGAGAACCGGGCACTCAATCGTCGCTACCTGTTCTTTGTTCAGCAGATGTCCGTAGTAGACCACAGAGCCTGCCAGATTCGGCACAGAGGATGCCAGCTGCAGTGAGAGAGCTCCACCCATGCAATAGCCCGTAGAGGCGATTTTTTGCCCTTTGGAAAGCGCGTAGCCCTCGAGGAAGCTCACCGCTGCCTTCAGCTTCTCCAGCAGCTGCGGGAATAGCTTCAGATGGGCAAACACATCCGCGTATGTAGCGCGCAGCTCTTCGCGTGCTTTTGGCGGCTGCTGCTCCAGTGCCGCTTCCCTCGCCTGCGCGTCGTGCCAAGCCGGCGGCGGCAGCGTTTCGAGAAAAGCCTTCACTTGCTCGATGCGCTCCTCCGTCAAGGTCTCCGGGCGTTTTCCCTCTACCGCAAACAGGTCAGGCGCTACGGCCAAATACCCTGCCTTTGCAAAGCGATCCGTCAAGTCCCGGATATGGGCATCTGTCCCCCAGATCTCCTGAATGACGATGACCACAGGCAGAGGCGTTTTCGCGCGCGCCAGCCGGGACGTGTACAGGCGGTGCTTCACGCCGTCTTGCTCAAAATGAATCCATTCTGTTTGTAAGGACAACTCATACCCTCCTTTGTGGCTGCCGATAGCCGTAAAAAGCAGAGAGCTTTTCAGCGGATTCGCAAATCGCCGGCAGTACGTATTGTTCCACACGCTCCATCGGTAATAACGATTCATGGGCAGCTACACTCACGGCGGCGACTGCACGGCCTGACTCATCAAAAATCGGGGCAGATACCGAACGGATTCCAACCTCAAACTCACCGCTGCTGACCGAATAGCCTTGCCTGCGAACGACGTCCAGCTCTTTGAGGATCGATGTCATCATGGTCTTCGTATCTTTCGTATACGACTGGAGGTCAGACAGTAGAAGAAGCTCTTCCCACTGCTCTCGCGGCTGAAAGGCCAAAAGAATTTTGCCGACCGCCGTCGCATGAGCTGGCAGACGTGAGCCGACCGACACACTGACGGTGGAAGGACCTCTCGCCTGCTGAACCGCTACAAACACGACAGCCGTATCATCCAGAATGCCGATGTGAGACGAGCCACCCGTCTCGTCGCGCAGCTTCTCCAGAAACGGCCTCGCCACTTCAGTAATCTGCAGCGTGTTCAGGTAAGCAAATCCGAGCTCCAGCACTTTTGGGGTCAATTCGTAACGTTTTGTATCTTCATTTTGCTTTAAATAGCCGAGAGACTGGAGTGTAAACAATAACCGAAACGGTGCCGTCCGGCTAATCCCCAATTGGCCTGCAATCTCCACAAGAGAAAGCGTTGGTTGCTCTGCTCTGAATAGCCGTAATATTTCCAATCCCCTAACAAGGGAGCTGGAACTGTACCGATCTTTTTCTTCTTTTGCCAACGTCTTGTCTCTCCTTTCTGGAACCTGCGGCATCCGTCCCACCTACCATTTACTCCACTTACGCTTCGAACTTTTCCAACAGCTCGATAATGACATGGTAGTCAGAAGTCGTATCCATGTAAGCATAGCGACCTGTACCGTTAAAGAAGTTCCCCTTTTGAATCACAGGATATCCTTTTTCCTCCAGGATGGCAATTTTCTCATCCATGTTTTTCACGTGGAAGGAAATATGATGGACACCCTCGCCTTTTGTCTCGAGGTGTTCCTTCCAGGTGCTTGGGGAATCGCCTGGCTCGATCAGCTCAATCTCGATCATCGGGGTCTTGATGAACAGGAAGCGAGCTTTCGCCTCAGTAGGCTCGCCACGGTAAACGACTTGTGTGATTTTGCTGTCGCCTTCTTTCAGCACGGTCGGCTTTTCTATGCCCAAAAGCGCGCAGTACGCTTCAGCTGCTTCATCCAGATCTTTTACGACAACCGCGATCTGCGTCAACGTGTCGGTGCCCAGAAGAGGCTGTGGATCGTCTGCTGTTCTTGGTTTTACAGGAGGAATCGGCTGTGGCTCATCGCGCTCCAACAGCTCTACCATCGTTTTGCAGGCAGGAACAGTATTTACGTAGGCATAACGTCCTTTGCTCGCAGTGAATTCGCCGGTTTGAATGACGCCATAGCCGTTTTCGCCGAGAAGTGCCAGCTGCTTTTTCATATCGTCCGTATTTACAGCTACATGGTGGATACCTTCCTTTTGGTTCAGGAAGTCACGCATGGTGCTTGGCTCCTGATCTGGCTCGATCAGCTCGATCTGTACGGATGGTGTGTTGATGAAGATCAGCTTATTGCGTGCAGGAGTTGGTACTCCGTTGTAAACGATTTGAGAAATTTCCTGTGTACCTGTCAAAAACCAGTTCGGCTTCTCAATTCCGAGCAGAGTGGCAAAAGCCCCAGCCGCTTTTTCAATGTCCTTTACGACAAAGCAAATCTGGTTTATCTCGCTTGTTCCGAGCAGTGCTTGTGTCATGTCTTTTTTCCCCCTATCCAAGTCCGCGTACGACTAGTCCTCCGTCGCTGGCCAATACTTCACCGGTAATCGCACGTGCTTTATCTGATGCCAAGAGGACGTACGCCCCGACGTGATCCTCTGGTTCCATTGCGATTTGCAATGGGTTGCGGCGCTTGATGCTCTTCGCCTTTGTTTCGTTGTCAACCACATTGACAAAAGGACGCAGAGGTGGAATCACGGATAAGGCTGTCAATGTACCGCCTGGAGCCACAGCATTTACCCGAATATCGGGTGCCAATTCGAAAGCGAGCTGCCGCAAGAGACCGATCTGCGCATGCTTGCTCGCGGTGTACCACACGCCCCCGCCATCCGGGTAAAAGCCTGCACCGGACACGGTGAAAATCATGTTCCCCCGCGTCCGTTTCAGTTCATCCACTGCCGCTTTGGCAGCGAAAAAGCTCCCTTTTACATTGATGTTAAACAACATGTCGTAGGCATCCGACATCGCCTGTGGGGTAACATCGACGAATTTCGCAAATGCGTCAAACACGCCGGCATTGGAGACGAGAATGTCCAGCTTCCCAAATGCCTCGACTGCACATTGCACCGCTCGCTGATGGTCCTCGTACACAGTCACATCACCCGTGATGGTACGGACGCTGTCGCCGAGGTGCTGTTCCAGCTCGCTGAGGCCGTCCGCCGAGCGATCCAGTACCGTTACAACAGCTCCTTCTTTGATGAAGGCCTCCACTACCGCCTTGCCGATTCCGGAGGCTCCCCCTGTGATATACACTGATTTTCCCGCAAGCTCTGCCATGCCCGTCATGCCTCCCTCTCTCTATACGAAAATTGCCAGGTTACGTGTATTGATGGTGGTTTGGTCGATAACGAAGAAGCGCTTTTTCAGCTTCCACTCGCCGTCTACATACACGAATTCATCGGTACGCTCACCCGATACGATGTCGTGGTGAATGTCGGTCGAACGGCTGCGATACAGAAGCAGGTAGCTTTTCACCACTGCTTTTTCGCCCGGAGCATACTCCTCTACCCGCACGTTGTTCACCGAGCGGCGTGTCCGGGACGGAGGAATCTCCGCCCAAGCGTAGTCGGACTTCAAACGCTCAACACGAAGGGACAGCAGGTGATGATCGTCATGGAAGGCGAACATGTCTGTCGCGTAGTCAGGACGCTCGATCCCTTCTTTGTTTACGCGGACTGGCATTGAGTACATAATTTCGGGATGCATCAAAGCAAACCAGCCGTCAAAATCGATATCATCCAACAATTTTGCTTCACGGTACAACCATTGCTGGAATTCGTAAGTAGCCAGCATCATTTCCATGCTCATCGACTCTTCCTCCTTAGGCAATTACGAGTTCATCAGGTTCAGCCAGTAGCGGTAGTAGTTCCGGGAGTTGGCTTCCGAGAATTTATCTCCATAGGCAACACCTGGTCCAGGGAAATCGGTCACAGGCTCACGGTGCATACCCATTGTGTAGTTGTAAGTCAGTTGCTTGGCAAAAGGCATCGTTCCCGAAGCCGCTTGCGTGATATCGGTAAATACTTCGGTGTCGTCCTGCTCAAAAATACCGGACGGGCTAAACGTCAGGATATACGCTTCACGGGAACGATATTTCCAGTCTTCGGATGCATTTTTCTCCACCAGGAACCAGGTCATGACTTCCATCTTGTCTGGTCCAACTGGCTTCCACAGGCGCATCGTGGTGTTGGAAACAAGCTGTCCTTTTACTTTCGTATGGGATACCAGAATGGACAGGTTCGGGAACAGGGTACCGATCAAGTTTTTCATATTGGAAATCAGATCGAACTGCTCAGGTGTCAGGTTTGCCTTGTACTCGTCTTTCAGCTCTTCCGGGAACGGGAAGTCAGGGTTTGGCATCCCGATCAGACATCCATGTCCGTTATCCGTATGAACCTGATAGCCTTTTTTGGAGTAGGTTGCGCTTGGCACCATGCCAAGCTGTGCGATCGATCCGTGGGTCACCATCGTATGATAGGAGTCACTCACGAAGTTATCCGAACCGATTTTCCAGTTGGAATGGACGATGAATTTTTGTGGCGGTCCCACAACTTCCATCTCCGTACGGCCGAGCCCAATATCCAAATACCATTTGAAATCGCTGAGGAAATCATCCAATGGCTGCGGATTGTCGTTCCATGTACCAAAAATCAGACCGCGATACGTATCGATCGTTACTTTGTTCAGGCCCATTTTGGAGGTATCGAGTCTACCGCCGTAAATGTCATTTTGCAGTGGAACCCCGATCAGGTCGCCGTTATTTTTAAAGTTGAAGCCATGGTACGGACAAGTGAAATTCGCTTTGTTTCCATGATCCGCACGGCAAAGCTTCATCCCGCGGTGGGTACACATGTTGTAGAAAGCACGGATTTCACCGTCTTGTCCATGAGAAACAATGACGGAGTAACCAGCCAGGTCGCGGAGCATGTAGTCATTTTTGTTTGGAATTTCGGAAACGTGGCCGAGCAATACCCACGTTTTCATGAAGATTTTTTCATGCTCCAGCTTGTAGATCGTAGGGTCCGACAAGATATAGGCGGGAATGGCACCCTCTTCCGGGTTCATTGTCTCGTTCAGGTATTGAAGGGCTTCATCCCTTGTCATTTCATCCAAGCGCACTTCTGGTTTGCCCATGCGTTTTCACTCCAATCTCAGAATTACAGTTATAAAAACTTATGATACAGCTCGAGCACGTTCTGCCTGCTTGATTTGCACGGCCTCCGCTGCTTCCCGTTTCAAGGTAAAGAGGTAAGCGACGAAGCCGATCAGGGAGATGGCGATCAGCATCAAGATCGATGGTCCGAAATCTCCGCCGGAAAGGTCGCGCATCCAGCCCATGATGTAGCTCGCAAAACCGCCCAGAATATTCGTGAAGCCCATCAAGCCAGCTGCGCGTCCGGCCGTTTCAGGGGTAGAGAATTTGACAATGAACAGGTTACTCAGATGGAATACGCCGCCTTGTGTTCCCATGGCGAGTCCGATGGAGATCCCCGCAATGATCGGGTTGGTCGCACTCACGGCAATGCCGAGGAAGAGCGCACAGAGTCCGAATAAAATCGCTGCGAGTAGGCCAGGACGCTTCGTCTTATCAGCCAAGTAGCCGCACACCAGTACGAAGACGAGGGCAAACAGCCAGGAGAGAGAAGTAATCCCTGCCATTGCTTCGCGAGCAAAGCCTTTGCCTTGTGTCAGGTAAGTCGGCAGCCAAATGCTCAATCCGAAGAACAGGAAGGACGCCACCAGCATCCCGATCCAAACGATCCAATAACGGAAATCCTGCGCAAAGTTTTGCTTTTCTTCCACGTTTCCATCGTTGCTGCGGATAAAGGCCAGCTCTTCTTTGCTCAGCTTCGGATGATCTTCCGGCTTATCGCGCGTCATGAAGTAGAACATCGGAATGTTCAAGATCAGGTTACAAGCAGCCAGAATGAAAAAGGAAGAATGCCAGGTCAAGTTGGCAATCAAGACGGACAATACAAGTGCTCCAAGCGCTGGTCCCAGATAGTTACCGGAAATCCACGAAGCTTGTGCGCGACCCAGCTCATTTCGATTAAACCAGTTGGCAATAAATTTACCAGACACCGGGATCATAATCCCTTCCCCGATCCCCAGGATAATACGAGAAAGCACAAACATTTCATACGAAGTGGAGAGACCAGCCATCACCATGGTGACGGTCCATACGGCTATCCCCAGCATGGCTGTCTTCCGTGCTCCCAGCTTGTCGATCACGACGCCCCAGAACAAGTTAGACAAGGCGTAAGCTACCGTAAAAATAAAGGTCAAGAACCCGATTTTCGCATTTTTATCCGGACCGATCAGTCCCATGTCCTGCAGAAAGCCCGGATCTGTCTGAATGACAGAAATCCCTAGCTTGTCGATCTGGCCAAAGAACCAAAAGAAGAAGATTGGCAATGAAATGTAAACCCATCGCATGTTTTTGCTAAGCATGTGAGCAACAACCCCCTGATGACTGGACACGCAATATTCAGTCTTAGTTGAATGGCAACTTTGGCAAAAGCTTCTGGTCTGTTAGTCGTTGTTAGTTGGCAAATCCGTAGGTATCCGCAAAGAGGTCGATACCGCACATTTGTGTTTCACGGCTAAGTCCGCTCTCTTTCAAGCCTGGGAAATCGTAGTGCAGATCTTGGAAAATCGTATGGTTATTGAAGAAAACCGCCCCTGCATCCAGACGATCAGCAAATGTCTCGGCAACGCTCTGATCTGCCGTCCATACCGAAGCACGCAGGCCGAACTCTGTGTCGTTCGCCATCGCGATCGCCTCGTCCAAATCGGAATACTTCAGTACGGGAATGACTGGACCGAACTGCTCGGCACGTACCAGCTCGCTCGATTGATCAAGACCAGTTGCGATCGAAGGGAGCAGGAAGTAGCCTTGACCCCAGGATTCTTCATCCAGCTTGATACCGAGTGTATCTACCTGAGCACCCGCTTGCTTTGTGCGCTCGATCAAGCCTGTCACGTAGTCGTATTGCGCTTTGTTGTTGATTGGGCCCATCATAGCGTCTGGCTGCATTCCGTTCCCTACGATCATGCGGCCAAACTCGCGAGTCAGCTTGCTCATGAACTCTTCGTAGCGCGACTCATGCACGTATACACGCTTGATCGCGGAGCAAACCTGACCGGCTGCTCGGAGAATCCCCATGCGAATGCGTGTCATCGCGGTTTCGTCGAGAACGGCATCTGGCAGGATGAGCGCCGGATCGTTTCCGCCCAGCTCCATGTACAGCTTTTTCACAGTACCGGCAGACATGCTCATGATACGCTTTCCTGTTTCGGTACTTCCTGTAAAGGCAATGGTACGAACGCGCGGGTCAGCGCAGATCTGCTCTCCGACCAAAGCGCCGGAACCGGTAACGATATTGATGACACCCGGAGGCAAGTGCTCTGCTACGACTTTAAGCGTTGCCAAAACAGTCAACGGGCAGTCTGTAGCTGGTTTTACTACGACCGTATTTCCTGCAAGAATCGCAGGGATCACGCGTTTGAACGTAAGAATCATCGGAGAATTCCAAGGAGAAATAACGGCTGTAACCCCTCTTGGTCTTCTGCGCAGCTGAACCATTTGTCCACCCGGGATGGATTGCGGCTCCCACCATTTGACCAGGGCATCTGCCCCCTGGCTCATGATTTCCACACAGCGCATGATGTCCTTTTTCGCTTCTACCTGCGGTTTCCCGTTTTCACGAACGAACAGGGGAACTGTTTGCTCAATGATCGGCGCCAAGTGCTTGGAAGCTTCTTTTACCAGCTCCGCCCGTTTTGCCGCAGGCGTAGATGCCCAAGCCGGAAACGCCTGCTCAGCAGCATCGATCGCTTGCTGAACATCTTCCTTGGAGCAAAGAGCGACTTGCCCTACTACCTCTGTGAGAGAGGCGGGGTTGGTCACATCTGTGACCTTTGCCCCTTTTACCCACTCACCATTGATCAGAAATTGGCCGGAAATGCTAGGATATGCGTTTGACATGGATGATCAGGCCTCCTTACAATTTTTTCGGCTTGAATGCATCTGCTGCTCCAGGAGGGCCTCCGAACGGCTTGGCCATTGGACCGACAGCATTCATGTCGACGACGATCATGGATGGCTTTCTGCGAGCAACTGCTGCTTCCAGCTCTGCTACGAACTCATCCGGGTTACCAATGCGATTGGCTTCAAAGCCCATGGATTTTGCCAGCATCACAAAGTCTGGGCTCACCAGATCTACAGCAACTTGGCGTCCGTATGCGGCATCCTGGATGTTGCGCAGTACGCCATAGCCTTGGTCGTCAAAGAGAACGACGATCAGCGGCAGGTTTTCTTGAACGGCTACCGGCATTTCGCCTACGTTCAGCATGTATCCACCGTCACCAGCCATCAGAACGACGACGCGATCCAGACGACCTGCTTGTGCACCCAATGCTGTTGGCAGGCCTTGTCCGATACCACCGCCAGAAGCGTGAATGGATGTGCGAGGCTCGTAGATTTCAAACAGGCGGCTGCCCCATACGTTTGCAGGAACGGTTACGTCGCGAACGAGGATCGCATCCTTCGGCAGGACTTTGCGCATGCCATCGACGAATTTCTCGTATGGACCCAGCGTATCGCGGAGAATCCCGCGGATTTTTTCTCTTACGCCTTTTACTTCTGCTACATAAGCAGCATCTGGCGCTGTGTTTTTGGCTGCCAGGTCTTCATTGATCGCGTTCAGGATCTCTTTCGCTTCACCCAAAAGGCCGTGTGTAATCTCGTAGTTGCGGTTGAATGCGCTCCAGTCCGCATCGATGCTGATGTGATCTTCTGGTGCAGTCACTTTCCAGTTGGCTGTTTCATTGCCGCGGAAGCGTACGCCTACACTGATCAAAAGATCGGATTGCTTCAGCAGGTTTTTCACGTCTTCATAGGCAGCGAAGTGACCGATGCATTGTGGATGATCCTCTGGAATAGATCCTTTACCGGATTGGCTCGTGATGACCGCTGCGCCAGTCAGTTCAGCCAGACGGGTCAGCTCTGCAGATGCTTCCGAGGAGATCACGCCTCCACCTGCCCAGATCACAGGACGACGAGCCGCTGCGATTTTCTGGGTTACTTCTGCTGGAATATGTGGAGCTGCGGCAGGAGCAGATACAGGCTGCATTGCTTCTAGCACGCTGTTTGGAATGATCGCAGATTGGAAGTCGATTGGAATTTCCAAAGAGACAGGACCGCGTGGAGCCGTTGTTGCATTTTGGATTGCTTGGCGTACTACTGCTGCCGCTTGCTCAGGCTTGCGCAGACGATACGCTTCTTTACAGCAGCCGCTCATCATGGACAGCTGGTCTTTACATTCGTGGATGTATCCTCTGCCTGTGCCCAAGTATTTGGAGGAAACTTCCCCTGTCAAATGCAGGACAGGCGTTCCGGCAGCCCATGCCTCTACCAGAGAACCTGCTGCGTTGCCTGCACCGCTACCCGTACTAGTGATGACGACACCGAGCTTGCCTGTCGCGCGAGCATAGCCGTCAGCCATGTTCGCTGCACCACTCTCACCACGGGAGCAAACGATACGGATGCTGCCCTCGCGCAATAGCGCGTCGTAGATTGGCATGTTATGAATACTTACTACACCGAAAACGACTTCTACTCCGGCGCGTACAAGCTCCGCAACAACTGCGTCTGCCGTTGTGAATTCCATTTGCACATTCGTTGTCATGTTCTTCTCTCGCCCCTTCACATTACAGCGCTTTTCCCAAAGCCCCCGCAACTTCTATTGTCGAACCGGATACATAGCTTGCCTGCTCAGACGCCAGGAAGAGAATCACACTCGCAACCTCTTCCGGCTGTCCCACTCGGCCAAGCGGGATGTTCCGTTTTTGTGCCAAATCGTTGTAGTATTCTGTCGGGTCCATATCAGGAGCGTTTTTCATCCGTCTGCGCTCCCATTGATCCGTTGCAATCAACCCCAGGCTCACCGAGTTGACCAGGATGTTGTTCGGTGCCAGCTCGTGGGACAAGGTTTTGCTCAGATTCAACAGTCCTGCACGAGTAGCCGCAGTCGCTACCATGTGACGCTCTGGTTCTTTTGCCAGCGTAGCGTTGATGTTGACGATCCGGCCGCCGCCACGCTTCAGCAGATGCGGATGAACGGCACGAACCGCGTTGATGATGGCAAAGTACTTCAGATCAATCTGCTGTCTCCATTGCTCATCGGTAATGTCGAAGAAGTAGCCCATCACGCTCTGTCCTGCTGCGTTGACCAAAATGTCCACGCCGCCAAACGCTTCGGCTGCTCCGTCGATAAAACGGGTTACGTCTTCTTTATTGGTAACGTCGCAGGTCTCAGCAAACACCTGCTCAGAGGGGGCGAATGCAGCCAGGTGATTGGCCGCTCCCTCCATGCGTTTTTGATCACGTCCGCAGATGGCAACCTTGGCGCCTTCCTGCAGGAACATTTCCGCTGCCTTCAAGCCAACACCAGAAGTTCCGCCCATGATTACCGCGACTTTATTTTTCAGTCCCAAATCCATCGGTTTATCCACTCCCTTACGCTCGTGCCAGATAGGTAGTTTTCTTATTGCTTGCCTGCGAGCTTGGTTGCCCAGCCCTCGTCCGGATCGCCCTGCATGGAAGCACGCGCTCCTGGTGGTGGTGGTCCTGCAATTCCCCACTGATCCATCAGGTGAGGAACACGCTTCCAAACCAGTGCCTGCCATTTATCGTCATCTTCTACCGTAGTCAGGTAACAGGTGTACTCCATGACGTAGCCGGCTGGATCGCGGAAGTAACAGAAGATGTTGTTACCAGGGCCGTGACGACCAGGTCCCCACATGGGCTCTACGTCTGCCTTGCGAACGTTACCGATTCCACGCATCACTTCATCTACGCTCTCCACTTCATACGCGATGTGATTAACGGACGCATGCACATCCTGGTTGAAAGCGAGGGAGTGATGGTTTTTGTTGCAGCGCAGGAAGACCATCTGATGCTCGCTCCAGTCGGTTACCTTGAAGCTCAGTACCTTGGTATAAAAGTCTGTGATCATGTCGATGTCTTTCGTGTTCATAACCACGTGGTTCAGCTTGATTGGATCCACATTTTTCTTGCTCCAGTCCTTCGTGTGGATCTCTACCCAACAGGACAGCTCGATGCAGCGTCCTTCTGGATCGAGGAAACGCAATCCGTAGCCTGCGCCCGCTTCGTCGAGATAGCCTGGCTCGGAGACGAGAGGGATGCCCAGCTCTTTCAGCTTTTCAGCCGCGGTATCTACGGCATTCTTGTCAATCATTCCAAACGCGATATGATGCAAACCGCGTTTTTCTCCAGCCTGCAGGTGGAGAATGTGGTTTTCGGATCCGGCTCCACGGAAGTAAACGTTGTTTTCGTCCTCCTGAAGCTTATCTAATCCCCATACTTTTTCGTAGAAATCTGCGTGTTCTTTCAAGACCGGTGTAAACAAGCTGATATGCCGCAAATGGGTGATACCTAGCATCCATTTCACCTCTAATGGTTAGATTTGTGTTTTGTATACAAAACAATGTTTCGATTATTTCGCAAAAAAAAGCGAGCTTTGTTGTTACTTCCTTGTCAAAGTATCTTCAAGCTCTTTTTCGATGAAAAATTCTACTTTATCGTTTTTATGTTTTATATACAAAACATAGTTTCCTATATGAACTTATTTTAAATTTTTCGTAACTATCGTGTCAATACAAAAGATTTTGATTATTCCTCCTATATCCAATCATATCCAGTCAATGACGTGCAGCCGGTTCGATTTTTGCTGTTCCAGCAGGCTCTCCAGCGTCTCAGCCACGATTTGAATCCCTCTCTCAATTTTTGTGAAATCCGTTTGCATGATGCTGATCCGCAGGCCATGATACCGGCGAAACAAACGCAGATAGTTCTGCTCCGTGGAATTCACCCTTACTTGTTTTAAGTGCAAAGCCGTAATCAGATCATGAAGATTGACTTCATCGGACAGAGACAACCGGGCGAAGATTCCTCCCCGTCCTGTTGCTAGCTGCACTTGTGGGGGAAGCAACCGGCTTGCACATTCTGCGAGCTTTTCCATTCGCATGCGATACCTCTCTCTGACCAAGCCAGCATGATGATCGTACATACCGCAGTTCAAATACAGCTCCAGCGCTGCCTGCGACAGTGCCGCTGTGCTGGAATCACTGGACGCTTTGAAAAGCCGGAACGTCTCCATCAACGAGGTTGGGAGCACGACACACGCCAGTCTCAGCCCGGGCAGCATGATCTTGGAGAAGCTCTTGACGTAAATCACCTTGCCTGCCTGATCATACGCATAAATCGGATCGGCCTTTTCATCCGTGTCCATATCCGCCAGGAAGTCATCCTCCACGATGTAGACGTCGTATTTTTGCGCGAGCATGGCTATCTGCTTTTTCTGTTCTTCCGTATAGCTTGCCCCGAGCGGATTGTGGAACCGCGGAACCGTGTAAAAAAACTTGATGTGATTATTGCGGAAATGCCGCTCCAGCTCGTCGAGGTCAATCCCATCCATCCTCCGTTCGATGCCCAGCGCTGTGACCCCCAAAAGCTCCAGAGAACGAAGCATGCCATGAAAGGTCGGCTGTTCGACCAGCACCGCGCTCTTTCCATTGGGAAAAGGCATGGAGGCGAGGAGATGCAAAGCCTGCTGCGCGCCAGACACGACACAGATCTGCGAAGGAGGCGCAAAAATCTGCGAATGCGCCAAATGTTTTTCGAGCGCTCTTCTCAGCGTAAAAAATCCCTGTGGATCGGAATACGTAAACAGATGATCCTCATAAAGCTCGATAGCACGGTTTAGGCAGTGCTGAAAATCTTTATACGGCATCACCTCTGCATCCGGTGTGGCGGAGGAAAAATCGATCCAGTCAATCGCAGATGTCGTTGTCTTCTCGGCTCGAACCACGGCATAGTAGCCGCTTTTCGGGACAGAGTAAATCAAATGCTCATTTTCCAGCTCTTGATACGCTCGGATCGCCGTGTTTTTGCTGCACGACCAAAGCTCAGACGCTGCTCGTATGGAAGGCAGCTTTTCACCTGGCTTGATTGCGTGGGTTAGCAGCTGCTCTTTTAAAAGCGCTTTCACGACTTCGTATTTGTTCTCCATCCCTCATCCCCTCTTACCAAACTGTATGGGTACAGATGTGAATTTATTTGTTTAAATAACTCTTTATGTTCAGTATATTTGATCACATACCAATCAGTAAAGTGGTTATAGGAGGGTACAGATTGAAAATGAAGCATGCAGAATTACCTTATTCCATCAGTGACATCAAAGACTTATTGGACAGGGAACAGATTTTCCAGTGGCTCTCCACAACCTATTGGGCATCGGAGAGATCGAGGGAGGTGATTTTCACTAGCTTTGAGCACTCCATCTGCTTCGGCATCTACAGCGAAACAGGGCAGGTAGGCTTCGCTCGTATCGTGACCGATTACACGACGTTCTCCTGGCTATGCGATGTTTTCATCGATCCTGCCCACCGCGGAAAAGGTTTAAGCAAATGGCTCATGGAAGTGATCACACAGCACCCTGCCATTGCCCAAACCAACATTTCGCTGGCGACACGGGATGCACATGGGCTGTACGAACAGTACGGGTTTGTGCGCCGGGAAGCGATGCGGCGGATGGCGAATGAGCAAAAGAAATCCCCTGCGATTTGACTCGCAGGGGGTAGTCTCGGTTCTTCTCTAAAGCAGGAAGTCTTTTGACCTTCCCGCGTTCAGATTCATAGCCAATGATCGATGAATCGTCTGCATGACAGCTTTGGACATAGCCGAGGGCATAACACACGAAATCCTGCGCTTCACAGGTTTTAACCAGCGAACAG
This sequence comes from Brevibacillus centrosporus, assembly GCF_046622605.1. Lineage (NCBI taxonomy): Bacteria > Bacillati > Bacillota > Bacilli > Caryophanales > Paenibacillaceae > Brevibacillus > Brevibacillus centrosporus. The sequence goes on from NZ_CP176856.1 coordinate 4,665,704, forward strand.
GAAAAGGAAGCTCAGCAAGCTTGCCTGTCATGTCCTTCTCGGTGAATGGATCTGCCGGGACGATAGTGACTTTTGTCATATCCTGCTCGCATTCCCAGCCCTCAATTCCCAGACGCTTCCCATCATTTTGAAGAATAGCCGTTGCATTCTCAAGTTCATTGGCCGACAGTGAGTATTGCATGCAGTCCGAAACACTGACAACAGCTTCCGCTTCAACCCCCACCGTATCGAAATGCTTGGCGAGGTGACTGCATGCCTCCTCTCGTCTTTCTCCTTTAATAGAAAGAACTGCCATTTTTTCCTGGTGTGCAATCCCCCAAAACGCTGAGGAGATTCCGCAATCCATCTCTCCTCCTACCCGGGTACCTTCCCCTCTTTGAAAGCTGGAACGCACCACAAGAGGCACCTGGAATTTGCGAGCCTCTCGTACGCTGCGCGGATGAAGGACGCAAGCCCCCATTTCTGCCAGCTCCAGCATTTGCTCGTAAGGGATTTGGGTGTGCTTTTTTGCTTCGGGGACAAGCCTGGGATCTGCCGTATACACACCATCTACATCCGTATGAATCTCACACAAATCTGCATGTAAACGGGCGGCCAATGCGACCGCACTTGTATCGGATCCTCCTCTGCCCAAGGTGGTAATCTGACCAGAATCTGTCACCCCTTGGTAGCCTGCAACCACGACTACATACCCTCTTGCCAGCCACTGATGAATAGACGCTGTGTGAATCTCGCGTACCTGGGCATCTTGATGTTCTTCATCCGTTACAATTCCGGCCTGCCAGCCCGTCAGTGAGACGGCTTTACAACCTTTTTGACGCAGAGCCATCGTTAAAAGAGAAATGGAAATTTGTTCTCCCGTGCTTACCAGCATATCCAGCTCCCGGCTATCGGGATGAGGATCTATTTCCAGAGCAAGCTTCATCAGCCCATCTGTTGAGTCTCCCATCGCAGACAGCACGATTACCAGCTCATGCCCCTGCTGCCTGGCAACAAGAATTTGTTGTGCCACTGCACGTATCCTCTCCACCGAACCAACAGATGTTCCGCCATATTTTTGCACGATTAGAGCCATGATTCTCCTCCCATGCGAATCGTGTTTCTTCTATATATAATGTTATTCACGTGAAGCTATATAATCTGGCCGCGGCTGCTGCCCGGAAAAAGGAGCAATCAAGCGATTGTTTACACTGTTGTACACCATGAACACATTACTGCGGGGCAATGGCGTTATATTCCCATTGGACCCGTGCATCGTGTTGCAATCAAACAGCACGACTGTCCCCGCAGGACCAATCATCGTATCAATACCGTGCCGCTCGACCAGAAGGCGCAGGCTGTCTTGATCCGGTACCCCATATTCCTGTTTGCGTAGTGATTGTTTATAGTGAGAGTCCGGGGTTTGGCCCACGCACGATACGAATGATTGATGCGAGCCTGGCAATAGCAGAAGCGGACCGTTGTAATGGAAGTTCTCCTCCAGCGCGATGGAGCAGCTGAGTGCCCTCATCCGCGGCATCCCATCCTCTACATGCCAGGTTTCAAAATCAGAATGCCAATAAAACTCTTTGCCTGTGTATCCTTGCTTGTAATTGATTCGCGATTGGTGGATGTACACCTCGCTTCCCAGAATCTGCTCCACTATTGCAACGAGTCTGGGATGCCGGGAGAGCCTTTGAAATACCTCATTGTCGCGATGCACAGCAAAAATCGAGCGAATTTCCTGACTGGATGGCTCCGCAATGACTTCCTTGCGCGAAGAACCCCGATTATCCCGCCAGAGCTTTTTCAATTCATCTCGCCATTCTTGCACTTCCTCCGAGGAAAAAAATCCACGAAGACTGAGGTACCCTTTTTGCTCATAGCTAGCCAGCGATTGTGCAGATAGAGGGCCTTCGTCCGTCTTGTGATTTCGGTACACAACAGGATCGACACGCTCGATGATAGATGGTTGTTCCCTGATGCGGGAAGGATAGAGATCTTGCGTCATACAGACAACACTCCTTTTCAGGTATCTATCGTTTTACTCGGCGTCCAATGGATACACGCCTTCTTCGTCGTGAACCTCACGCCCGGTCAAAGGTGGATTGAACACGCACACCATACGCATTTGACTTTTGGCTCGTAAAAAATGCTTTTCGTGGCCGGACAAGGCGTACATCATCCCTGGTCTGATCGCATAGGTTTCGCCACCTACAACCTCGATTTCGCCTTCTCCCTCGATGCAATAGACCGCCTCAAGATGGTTTTTGTACCAAATATAGGTTTCTGTTCCTTCTTTAATAATCGTGTCATGCAGAGAAAAGCCCATTTGGTCCTGCTTCAGTAAAAAGCGTCTGCTGCTCCATGTAGGCGTATCGATGTCATCTTTCGTTCCCACGATTTCTGCTAGGTGTTTTACGATCATTGTTCTTTCTCCTCCTCTTTGCACGCTTGAATGCTAGCCTCCAAAATATCCAATCCTTCTGTCAATGCCTCCTCGGTAATCGTAAGTGGCGGCATCACCTTCATCACTTCGCTTTTGGGACCGGACGTCTCCAGAATCAGTCCTCGCTCAAAAGCTTTCCCGCATATTTTTTCTGCCATGCCCTCTGCCCCTACCGCCAAGCCTTGCATCAAGCCTTTCCCACGCACCTTTCCTTTGAGGAAGGGGTACGCTTTTTTGAGCTTCTCCAGACGAGTACGGACAATGTTTCCTTTTGCCAGAACCGAACGGCTAAGCTGGTCATTCTTCCAATAGTGCAAGGACTCCGTCGCTGCTACAAAAGCCAGGTTGTTTCCCCGAAAGGTGCCGTTATGCTCGCCTGGCAGCCATATATCCAGCTCTGGCTTGAACAGAGTAAGGGCAAATGGCAGACCGTAGCCGCCTATTGATTTGGAAAGGCAGACGATATCAGGCACAATTCCGGCTTCCTCGAAGCTGAAGAAGCTACCGGTACGACCGCAGCCCGCTTGCACATCATCGATAATGAGCAGAATCCCGTGCTTGCGGCAGATCGCTTCAATTTTCTGCAGCCACTCGATGCTCGCAACATTAATCCCCCCTTCTCCTTGAACGGTTTCGAGGATCATAGCTGCGGGGAGAGAGACACCGCTGCCATCGTCTTCGAGTAGCCGCTCAATATAGAGCGTCGTGTCCAGCTCGCTTCCCATGTATTGGTCATACGGAATTGCGATGGTGTGGGTAAGAGGCATACCGGCCCCCCCTCGCTTCATCCGATTCCCTGTCACAGCCAAGGAGCCGATGGTCATCCCGTGAAAGCCATTGGTAAAGCTCATGACGGTCTCTCTCCCGGTAGCTTTGCGCGCCAGCTTCAAGGCAGCCTCCACAGAATTGGTTCCCGTAGGCCCAGGAAACATGACTTTATAAGCAAGGCCCCTCGGTTTGAGAATGGTCTCCCTAAAGGTCTGCAGCAGCACCTCCTTTGCTTCTGTCGCCATGTCCAAGCTATGTGTCAGTCCGTCTTGCTGCAAATACTCGATCAACTTTTTCTTGATCGCTGGATTGTTGTGCCCGTAGTTGAGAGCACCTGCACCAGCAAAAAAATCAATGTACGCTTTGCCCGAACGATCCCAAAGCATGTGGCCACTCGCCTTGGTAAAAACAACCGGAAAGCTGCGGCAGTAACTCCTCACTTCGGATTCCATTTGTTCAAATACGGTTAAGGGTGTTCTCGCTTCTGCAATGGCTTTCATGCGTAACCTCCTCAGGATTGAATGGGAATGGGTCCGACTCGATACGTCCACTCTGCCTCATGCCCCCCTTCTGGGAACATCTCGGCTGAAAAGCATTCGTTGATTTGGTAACGGGCGGAATATTCGTTTGCTAGACTCGTAAACAAGGCTTTTGAAGCATCGTTACTCATAGTCACAGTTGCTTCCAGGTAGCAAACGCTCTTGCTTTCTAGTCGACGAAGCAGCTCACGAAGCATATGCTTACCGATTCCTTTGCCTCTGTGTGCGGCACTGACGCCAATCTGCCAGACAAACAGTGTCTGAGGAGAGCCGGGGGGAATAAAGCCGGTGACAAAACCTATAGGTGTCCCGTCTTCAACTGCAAGCAGGCAGGTCTCTGCGAAAAATTTCGCAAACATCAGATAGGCGTAAGACGAATTCGGTTCTAGTACACCGGAATCTCTTGCCAACTGCCACATTGCAAATCCTTGCTCTGCTTTTGGCGTTTGCAGTTGAATGCGTGTACCTCTAATCGTTTTCAATTCATCACCTCCTTTCATCGTTTCGGCGAGCATCAGAGATTCATCCCGCTCGAAAGCGTCGTAAAAAGGCTTGAAGACGAGGACTTTGCGGATGATAAAAGATTTGCTCGGGAGTACCCTGCTCTACGATGCTGCCGCCATCGGTAAATATCACACGATCTGCCACATCTCGGGCAAAATCCATTTCATGCGTAATCAAAAGCATTGCCATTTCGCCTTCTCGTGCGATTCCTTTGATTACATTCAGCACTTCGCCTACCAGCTCGGGATCAAGCGCAGAGGTCACTTCATCAAACAGCATCACCTTGGGACGCATAACCAGAGCACGTGCGATCGCCACCCTTTGCTTTTGCCCTCCCGAAAGCTGGGCTGGATAAGCATCCACCTTGTCTGCCAGACCTACTTTTTCCAGCATGGCCATCGCCCTTTGCGCAGCTTCCTGCTTGCTCAAGCCCAATACGTGAATGGGAGCTTCCGTGCAGTTGCGCAAAATGTTCATGTGGGGAAACAGATTGAAGTGCTGAAACACCATTCCGATGTTTCCCCTGATTGCGTGCAAATGCTTCTCATCCGCCCGTACAAGCTTCCCCTGTACTGTTTTGTGCCATAGCTGTTGGCCATCTACCTCAATCGTCCCTGAAGTCGGCTCCTCCAATGTCATCAGCAGCCTTGCGAGTGTTGTCTTCCCCGAACCGCTCGGACCAATCACAGCCACTTTTTCTCCCGGTGCAATGGACAGGTCGATTTGCTGCAGGATTTGATTGTCTCCGAACGACTTGCTTACGCCGCGATAGACTACGACAGGAGATGCTCCTTGGTTTGTTTTCATATAGTCCTCCTTTTCTTAAAGCCGTCCCCATCTCGTCTCCAGCCTGCGAATCAGCAAAGTGGAAACATAGCTGAGTACAAGGAACAGGATTCCTACCAGCGTAAAGGCCTCCAAATAACGGAACGAGGCGGAGCCAATCATTTTCGCAGTCAGAAGCATCTCTACCAAAGTGATAGCGGAGAGAATCGGGGTTTCCTTGAACATTACGAGCAAATAGTTGCCTAGAACGGGAACAATCGGACGAATGGCCTGCGGCAAAATGATTCGTGACCACGTCTTTCCTCTGGAAAAATTGAGTGCCTTCGCTGCCTCCCACTGCCCTTTGGGAACGGCATCAATGCCCGACCTGTACACTTCAGAGAGATAGGCGCTGTAGTGAATGCCCAGCCCGAGAACCCCTGCAGTGAATGGTCCAAAAGAGATCCCGATCGCAGGAAGACCGTAAAAAAGAAAGTACAACTGAACCAATAGGGGAGTGCTGCGCACAAACTCGATGATTCCCGCCACTACTACAGAAAGCCATCTCTGCTTCGCTCTGCGACCGAATGCCAGTATCAGTCCCCCTACAATAGCAAGTGCAAACCCGATCACGGTTGCAAGGATCGTCGTTTGAATCGCTTCTAAAATCTGGGGAAGGATTTCCCAAGTGAATGACCAGCTCCACATAGGCTACACCCTCCCTACCGAAGCACGCCGCTCCAGCCACCGCATTGCCAGAGTCAGCGGATAAGCCATCAGGAAATACATCACTAACATAAGGCCGAATATTTGAAATGTTCTGGACGAATCAAAGGTGCGCAGCAGCATTCCTTGAAACGTCAGATCAGCCAGTGTGATCAAGGATAAAAGGGAGGTTCCTTTCAACAGCTCTATCAGCAGATTCCCGAAAGATGGAAGCATCATGACAAATGCTTGCGGCAAGATGATTCTTCTCATACGAAGCAAAGGTGACATGTTCAATGCGATGGCTGCCTCGGTCTGTCCTTTTGGTACCGCTACTATCGAGCTTCGCACCACTTCTGATCCGTATGCTCCGTAGTTGAGACCTAGGGCGATCACTCCCGCAACCATCGGAGGCAGCTCGATTCCCAGCAGCGGCAAGGCAAAAAAGAGCCAAAACATCTGCACCAGAAGAGAAGTGCCTCGAAAGATTTCTACATACACGGTAGTCATGGAACGAACCCACAGCCATTTAGACAATCTGCCGAAGCCTGCAGCAAAGGAAACGAAGAAAGCAACCAGTACCGAAAGTGCTGTCACTTGCACGGTTGTCGCTGCTCCTTCGAGCAACAAAGGAATCATCTGCATGGTCTCATTCACGTTCATCTCTTCCTTTCGGTGACGCAGCCCTCATTATTCCTTGGACAGCTCTTCAGCCGTTTTGTCCCCAGGCAGCTCCTGTTCGGTAAAGCCGAACGGCTCGAGGATCTTCAGCAGCTCTCCTGAATCGTTAAGCTTTTTCAGCTCTTCATTGTACGCTTTGACAAATTCCTCGTCCTCTTTGCGGAAAGCGGCTGCTCCATAACCGCGGATGCTCTGCCCATCAATTACAGGTTGGACAAAATCCATTACCCGCTCCACATTGCTGTCTTTCGCACTTTCCAGAACAGCCTGCAGAGATGGACCAGTCATCGTGATGGCATCTGCACGGCCAGCCTGCAAGGCAGCGATAGCGGATGGCTGATCAGGTACGAGCACCATTTGATCCTTTTTCACACCGGATTTCTCCAGGTATTCCATCTCGATCGCTCCACTCATGACGGCGATTTTCGCTTTGGCATTATCAGCAATGTCTTGATAGCTGCGCAACTCTAGCGGATTTCCTTTTTTCACTGCCAATGCTTCCCCGATGCTGTACTCTGGATTGGCAAAGGCAACTTCTTTGGAGCGGGCCGGTGTGATGTACATGCCTGCTGTGATGATGTCAAATCGTTTTGCCATCAGTCCCGGAATCAGGGAACCGAACTCCGTCAGCACGCCATTCATCTCGTTAATTCCCATCTTGGAGAGGACAGCCCGAGCGACCTCAACGGCTTCTCCTGTCAGCTTGCCATCAGGTGTCGCATAAGCGTACGGCTTTTCATTGGCAAAACCCACTGTCACAAATCCTTGTTTCTTCGCTTTCTCCAATGTGCTCTCCGTTGCTTGGGACGGCGAATCCCCCGCACCTGGCACAGCTTCCTGTCCGGATCCGCAGCCAGCTGCCAGCAAGCTGCACGACAGCATCACTGTCCATCCCCATCTCATGAAGTTTCTCTTTTTCATCCTTCCTTCCCCTTTCCACTTTCCATGTATAGAAAAAGCCAGCGCACTTCCTTCCATGATTCGGGAGGGCCATCCCCACATGGAAAAGCAAATGCGCCGGCTGTTTTCTCGCTGGAAGGCATGTCAAAGAAGCTGTGTACAAGGGAATTCCCCAACAGGAAATACGCGCTCCCTGTGTACAAAACATGCGCTTTCAAGCAAATGGTGTAAAGTTAATCTGCTTTAGCCGACGAGGTTAGCTGACGGGTAGGATGGCAGAGCTGCATCCCTTCTGTGCATCACAGAATTAACCCCTAAGGTGGTTCCCCCGCTTCCGTACGTGACGGAACTAGGCCCATATTTGATTGGGAGGTGTTCGTCTATCTCCTCTCATGATCCGTTATGGTTAACACGCGTTTCATGTTATCATAGCGTCTCTCGATGACTCACCCTTGAAAATTCCCTATATTCTGGCTTAAGGTCCCCTAAGGGAGAGTTAACCGTCTTTACCAGGCATATCCAGAAAATCCCTCCCATATCCTACCTTGTCCACTCTGATTAAAAAGATTTACCCCTCCCCGGAGACAAAACAAAAAGACCATCCGGAAGTGCTGCACCAGATGATCTCTTCTTCGTCAATGATCGGGCACTCTCTCTTGGGCAGCATTTCCTTCTGCATCCAGCCTCACTTGAAACGATAGTCTATTTAGTTTATCGATCATCTTTTTCCGATTCGCCGCATCCATGGTAGCTGGCTGACCGTTGGCGATTTTGACTGGAATGACCTTGGAGGTTGTATCCTTTTCTCCAAAAGTCAGCTCCACCATCATAGCCTCTCTCCCTTTCGGATTGTACGAGGTGGTAAAGACGAAATTGCCCACGCTGTAGTAGATCGGGACGTTTTTGTAATACTCCACTCCCATCACCGAATGGCTGTGTGACCCGAGCACTGCGTCTACTCCGCTGTCAATCAGCTTGCGCGCCACCTCTCGCGCATACGGCTCTGGGTAGTCCTTGTACTCCAGGTTCCAGTGCATGACCGCGATCGTGATATCCGATTGGGCGACTGCCTTTTTGACATAGGAAAGCATCGGCTCGTAGGAATAGGCGTGGGCCAGTCCAGGCTTGTTTTTCCCTGCAAACCATTGCCGATTGGGCAAGACGTGACTCAACCCGATGACGGCGACCCGCTTTCCTTTGATCGTACGAATATAAGGAGCAAAAGCCTCCGCTTCGTTTTTTCCTCCCCCGACGTACCCAAGCTGGTATTTTTTCAAATGCTCCATCGTATCAAACAGTGCATCCATGCCGTAATCCAGCGAGTGATTATTGGCCAGATTGACAACATCGAACCCTGCGTTGACCAAGCCTTGGAGCGTTTGCGGTTTGGAGCGATAGGTGTACTCTTTTTGCTGGGCCTGACCTCGTGTACTGACGGATGTCTCCAGATTGCCAATCGTTAGATCCGCCTGCTTGAGGAAGGCTGCCGTTTTCAAAAAGGGGTAGTCGACGCCGTTTCGTCCGATTTGCACCCCCACACTTTTATCTAGCATGATGTCTCCTGCAAATGCGACACGAATGACCTCGTCTTCTTTCGGTGTGGCGACTTTGACTGAAGTGTCATTCGCCAAAACTCGTCCAGCCCCTATCGTACTTCCTGCGACCAAGAGCATCGCGATCGCACCTGCAAACAGATTCTTCCACCGTCCGATTTCCATGCACCTCTCTCTACACGCTTCTACGCCCATTCTAGATGGAGCGAGCTGTGAAGCCTGTTGAAGCTTGTCCGGTGCGATGGAACATTTCTCGCGCAAATCCGACGAATTCGAGCAAAAAGGGAATTCGTCTTACATTTTCTGGATTTCTTCATTTCAAATGTCGATTCTTGTTACCAGCAAGTATAATGTGGGTAGAGGTAATAGATGACCGGATGTTCGATTAAGGAGGAGCTATGAGTCCCTTGCGTTCCAATATGCTCAGAACCAAGACAACTACGCCTGCGATTCGCCCTAACAACGTTGCGCGGAACCAGCTGCTTCGACAGCTTGAAGAAGGCTTGACGCGTAAGCTGACTACTTTATGCGCTCCTGCCGGCTACGGAAAAACAACGCTGCTCAGCCAATGGGCAGCCCAGCACCCATCCCGCTGTGCCTGGCTTTCCCTCGACGAGATGGATAACGATCTGATTCGCTTCTGGAAATACGTCGTCGCCACCCTCTCTCAAGCTGGTTTTCCGGAGCTATCCGAAAGACTGGAGCCACTGATGGGCGCGATTTCCCATACTTCTATTTTCACATTCATCGATTCCCTGCTGTATGAGCTTGAATCGGCCGAGCAATCCGTGTCCTTGCTCCTGGACGATTATCACCTGATCACTGAGGAGCATATCCACGCCAGCGTGTCGTATTTCCTGGACTATCTGCCTTTTTCTATTCATGTGTACATAGCCACACGTACATCCTTGCCTTTTGCAACAAGCAAATGGACGATCCGCGGGCAAGCGAGCCATATCACACTCGAGCAGCTGCGGTTTACTCATAAGGAGACGGCACGCTTTTATCTGGATGCACATGGCCTGTCGCTTCGCCCCAAGCAAATCGATCAGCTCGCCATGAGCACCGAGGGGTGGGTCGCAGGCCTACAGCTGGCTGCGATATCCCTGCGCAATCCGTTTCATCAGGAGCGCTTTTTTAACGGATTTTCCGGCTCCCATCGCGATATCTCCGAGTATTTGCTGCATGAGGTCTGGCTGAGACTCACTCCTGATATTCAAAGCTTTCTGCTTTCGACCTGTGTCTTGCCGCGCTTGGATGCTTCCATCTGCAATCGGTTGACCGGACAAAACAACGGGCAAAAGATGCTTGCCTCTCTGCTCTCGCAAAACATCTTCCTCATCCCGCTCGATGAGTACCAAACCTGGTATCGCTACCATCATCTGTTCGGCGAATTCCTGCTGGCACAGCTCCAGGAGATGCATCCGCAAAAAGCTGTTGAGCTTCACCGGATCGCCAGTGAATGCTTTGCTGAGCGCCAATTGTTCGACGAGGCGATCGACCATGCTCTGGCAGCCTCTCACTTTTCTTTTGCTGCAGTCCTGTTGGAGCAGCATTTTCCGCAAATGATCCAGCGGGGCGAGCTGTCCACGCTCTTGCGCTGGCTAAGCAGCTTTCCTGACAAGTCTGCGATGCTCTCCCCCTCGCTGCGCATGCTGGCTGCCTTTATCCAGATTCTTTGTGGTCAGGCGGAGCTTGCGAAAAGCGATTTTGCTGAGCTGGAGGCAGAATGTGCTGCCATGAAGGACTCTTTCGAAAAGCAGCAATTGCTCAGCAGCCTGTTTTTCGTAAGGTCCAACCTCGCCTTTGCCTTGGGGCACTTCGAGATGCTGCTTGCAGAGTCAGACATCCTTTATCAAAATCTGCCGGAGTCACCTTTGTTCTTCTCGTTTAACTACAATACTACGGAGCCTTTCATCCGGCGCACCTCACTCGGGCTCAAGGGCGTCTTGTCTGCACAAACGGAATTCGTCGGCAAAATGTTTATTGGCAAATTGACGGAGCACGGATGGCAGGACTCCTTGTTCAACATGTATGTCGTCCAAGCCCTCGCTGAAGGATACTATGAGTGGAATCGCCTCGATGAGAGTCATGCCTTGCTGGAGCAGGTAGAGCCGATCGCCCGCCGGCATCAGATACCCGGACTGCTGGTCCCGTGCCTTTTGACAAAAGCGAAGATTGCCTTTGCCTCAGGCTCGGTTTCCCATGCCAGAAAAAGGGTCGAAGAAGCACTCGATGCGATTATTACCTGGGGGGAAGAATACTGGCTGAATCCTTTGCATGCGTTTCTCGCCAAACTGGATCTCGCAGAGGGGGAAATCGAGCAGGCTCAAAAGCGGCTCGCCAAAATACCTGCTACTTTCTGGGACAAGCCTGTGATTCAGCGCGAGCTCGAGCTCTTGACCTATGTCCGTCTCCTGCTAGCCAGCCAACAAGGAGCAGAGGCGCTGCGGATTCTGGACACGCTGAAGCTCGCCAGCAAACGAGAGGGTCTTCTCGCCAGCCAAGTCGAAATCGCTGTCCTGCAAGCTCTGGCGAATCAACAACTCGGCTCCTCGGATGAGGCATTCGTTTATTTGCAGGAAGCCCTGCTCATCGGCGGGGCGAACGGTTATATACGCAGCTTCCTCGACGATGGAGAGGCTTTGTATCTGCTCCTGTCATCCAGCAAGAGCCGGAACAAGAAGCAGCTTCTTCATCAATCCGTCTCTGAGGCTTACGTGCAGCAGCTGCTCGAGCTCATGACCACCAAAAGCAGCTCGAAAAGAAAAACGGATCATCCCTCTCCCCTGCTCGAACCGCTGACGGGAAAAGAAATAATCCTGTTATCCATGCTAAGTCAGGGAGCCTCCAACAAAGAGATTGCAGAAGCACTCGGCAATACGGTCGGAACCGTCAAAGTCTATCTGCACCGCATCTACGGCAAGCTCGGGGTAAACAATCGGACCCAGGCTCTGCTGAAGGCACAGGAATTCTCTTTGGTCGAAGCAGACTCTATCTAACTATTTGACGATCAGCCCTGCCATGGCAGCGAGGTCAACGTTTCCGCCCGAGACGAGTGTGACGATCCGCTTTCCGCGCAGGGCTGTTTTTTCAAACATGACTGCTGCAATCGCAGTCGCACTGGATGGCTCGATCAGCTGCTTCATTCTTTCGAGTACGAAGGTAAACGCTTGGCGAATCTCCTCCTCTGAAACCAGCACGACATCATCTACGTATTTGCGCAAAACAGGAAACGTCAGATCTCCGGGCTGGCTGGTCCGCAAGCCATCCGCGATCGTCGTGGTTCCCTCATGCGAGACAAGCTGGTTTTGCTGCAAGGACAAGTAGGTGTCGTTGGCAAGCTGCGGCTCTACTCCAATCACCTGAATGGAGGGCTTCGTCTCCTTGATGGCGGTAAGCACTCCTGAAATCAAGCCGCCCCCGCCGATTGGTACGAAAATCGCATCGATGTCATCCAGCTGCTCCATGATCTCCAATCCCACGGTGCCTTGCCCGGCCATGATGTACGGATCGTCATAGGGTGGCACGAAGACTCCCTTTTGCTGCTCCGCAATTTCCATCGCTCTTGGCAGTCGCTCCGCCGAGGTCAGCCCGCATTTTTCCACCTTGCCCTGGTAAGCTTCGATCGCCTCGACCTTGCAGACAGCCACATCCTCCGGAACGACGATCGTCGCTGGTATTCCCAGCTTGTTGGCTATATACGCTACTGCCTGTCCGTGATTGCCAGAGGAAGCTGTCGTGACAGAAGCTGCCCCGGCGTATACAGCCTGCTTGACCTTGTTTGTGGCTCCCCGCAGCTTGAAGGACCCCGTTTTCTGCAGATGCTCTGCTTTCAGAAAGACGCGATTTCCGCTTTGCAATGATAGCTGCTCGGATGACAGCAGCGGCGTTTGGCGAATGGTATCTGCGATCTGCTCCCGTGCAGCCATGATATCTGCGATTCCGATCATGACAGTTGCCTCCTATCGTTGGACTGCAATCATGAAATCAATTTCCACTGGCGTATTCCCGGGCAGCTCGGCCGCTCCTACGGCTGTTCGCGCGTGACGCCCCTGCTCGCCAAAAATCTGCTCCAACAGCTCGGATGCAGCGTCAATCACCTGCGGCTGCTGATTAAATCCATCTGTCGACTGCACGTATCCCGTCACTTTCAATACCCGTTCTACCCGGTCTAGACTGCCAATTTCCGCTTCCAGACTGCTCAGCCCTTTTAACACACAGATTTTGGCCAGCTCCCTCGCCTGCTCGATAGTTACGTCCACTCCCACTTTACCCACGAATGGGAGCTTTCCGTCCACTCTCGGTACTTGCCCGCTGATATAGGCGATTCCTTCATGAACGACGACTGGAACATACTGATACAGGGATGGCACCGGTTCGGGCAACTCCAGTCCCAATTCTCGCAATCTTTCTCGGATCATAGCAGCCTCCTTTATTCGGATGTCTGAATGTTCTGCTTGGCAATTCTTTCTTATTATAGATGGAAAAAGGAGTAAAAAGCGATGAAAAAGCTTCCTTCAAAATGTATAACTTTCGTTAGCAGACGGAATCGAACCTTCCCTTTATTGCTTTTCCCCATCTACCAAGAAGAAAGCTCAGTTCGTTTCCACTGGTTCGGTGCGACACAGACATAGACATAATTGCTGTCCCACGCGATCTCCCCGACATTGCCCGGAGCTGACGAGGAGGCGGGAGCGGCTGATTGGCGGATTCGAATGCGATCCCCATCCACGTCCAGCTTAGTCGTAGGATCGGCACTGCCAATCCCGACATTGCCATTCTTGCGGTTAATCGAGAAAGGGGTGTCGATCTCCTCCCCGGCATCCGAATAACGGATAATTTGAAAGTTCGATCCGGCGTTTGCTCCCGTTTCATTCGTACTATCTGCTCGCAGTGTCCATCGCGGACTCGTTACATTTCCATCTGAGGTCTTGGCAAACTGCACATCGCGATTCACTCCATCCGAACCGGCCATTCGCAGGAGTCCATCTACCACATTCAAATTGGAAGAATGCGTCCGGATTTCTGCTACGTCTTGATCAAAGGGAATCTCGAATCTGGTAAAAAGCTGGTTCGCATTCTTGCCCGTTGGCGACATGGTGGTTTCGATCGATAGATGATTGTGATCCTCTTGATTCGGATCATTAGCCTTGGCATGGGACACGATGGCGGTTTTATCCTTACCTGCTTCATCTACCCAGGAGATTGCCGGTTTTGCCCGGTCTGCCGTCCACTGTAGACGAATCAGATCAGATAAATGCCCCTGAGAGGATACCCATTGTTGATCCGTAGAGAGATGGAATCGCTGGTTGTGCGGAACCTCAATTCCTCCCCCTGGCAATGCTGAGCCCGTGAACTGACTCTCCGTTGCGCTAGCGTTCATATGAACCACACCTATAATCCCAAAAGTCAGTCCGAGTGCCAGTGATACGGCTAGTAGAACTTTCATCTTCTCAGTCCCCCATCTGCTCGTTGTTTTTTGGTATCGTCACCCTCTTCTACTTCGCGGCAAGTGACACTCCATCGATCGTGTTGACTGGCAAGATTTTATCTCTGCCCAAGCTCGCCACATAAGCGAGCACCTGCTCCAGTAGTGCTGGCTTTATTTCATACAAATCTCGGTTATCCGGGTCGATGCCGTGCAGCATGATGATGCACCACTGCTTGTTTTTGACTGCCTCATCGATTCGCAGCTTGATTTGCTCAAACGTCATTTCGTTGGTCACAGCGATTGCGGTATGGAGCCAGAGTTTGTCGACTGCTGAAATGTCGTTCTGCAGATGTTCAAAATTTCTCGCTGCCTGGTAATATTTTTTCACGGCAGCTTTTACGCGCTCATCATACATGGAAAAGGGAATCCCGATCGTCTGCACCTTGGGGACGATTCTCTCCAACACCGCTTTGCTTTCTCTCAATTCAAAATCCAAATCCTCGTCTGAGAGAGTCGTCAACCCATCCTGGTGAGAATAGCTGTGCGAACCGATCTCGACCCCGCGCTCGTGCATTTCATTGATTTGATCGGCATCTAGATACATCGTTTGCGCGCCGTCTTTGATCTTTCCGGCGATGACGTTGTCCGTTGCCGGGATCCCGTATTTTTCATGCAGCGGCAAAGCAAAATCGTAGAAGGTGTCCAAGCCGTCGTCGTACGAGAACGTAATCATGGCTTGTCCACGAAAGTCCTTTGCTGTTGGATTGACGATCTTGTTCGTTATCGACACGGATCTTTGGGAGTCACTCCATTGAATTCCACTCCCTAAACCCTCCGCCAATTCCCGAGCGGGTACCCATGCTCTCCCATTTATGATTTGGGGTGGGACTGGGGAATCTACTTTTTTTCCGTTAATGACGAGCTGCATCGTAGGAGAGGCAGATTCGTTTTTGCTCCCCTCAGCTGCCTCGTCCTCTTTTGGTTCTCCCGTGGAAACGTAAACCGTGCGCTGGGATGCATCCCATTTCACGACAGCCCCCATCCCCTCTGCCACTTCACGCACGGGAACGAGAGCTCTCCCTTTTTTGATTTTCACCGAATCACTTGCATGTCCCGCTTGTCCGTTCAGCACAAGTGTAGTGGGAGGTGCGGCAGATACTACCGCGGCTGAGGAAACAATCGCTCCTGCAAGCATCCCTGAAATGATCTTGCGCATCTCACTCCTCCTAACCAGGCTAATCCGTGCCTTGTCTCTTTCAGGCAGCAACCTTTTTCGCAAACTTTTCCATACGCTTATATAAACGTGAACTTAGGGACGATTTGTTGCACACAATTTGCCAAATGCCGGCGAATCGTGGCGACACCCTTGATTCATCAAGCTTTTCACACCTACAAAAAAAGGGACGGTCTCTCTTTCCCTCTACTGCGAGGTGAGAAACGTCCCTATGTTTTATTTTGGCTGCATGCGAATCGCTCCGTCCAGTCGAATCGTCTCTCCGTTGAGCATGACATTTTCGATGATGCTCTGCACCAGCATTGCAAATTCAGTCGGATTCCCCAAGCGTGGCGGGAAGGGAATGGTTGCGCCTAGCGCTTCTTTTGCCGAGCGAGGAAGCTTGTCGAACAACGGTGTATCGAAAAGACCCGGAGCGATGGTCATCACGCGAATACCGTAGGGGGCCAGATCTCGTGCGATCGGCAGCGTCATGCCGACGATCCCTGCCTTGGACGCACTGTATGCGACCTGTCCTACTTGCCCATCAAAAGCTGCCACGGATGCCGTATTGACAATTATCCCACGCTCGCCAAGCTTGTTCGGCTCGTTGCCCGCCATCTGCTCCACAGCCAAGCGAATAACGTTAAACGTGCCGACCAGATTGACGTTGATCACTTTTGAGAACGACTCCAGTGGATGGGGACCGCTTCTCGAAAGCGTCTTTTGCGCAGCAGCGACTCCCGCACAGTTAATGGCTACGTGAATCGTACCGAAGTTGCCTGTCGCTTGCTCGATGGCCTCCCGCACGCTTCCCTCACTCGTCACATCCGTGGGAATAAACATCGCGTTTTCGTCTCCGAGCTCCTCGGCCAATGCCTGCCCCGCTTCCGAGGCGAGGTCCAAAATCGCAACCTTTCCCCCACACCGCACCAGACTCCTCACCGTTGCTTCTCCCAGACCGGAGGCTCCACCCGTTACAATGGCTACTGCATTTTGAATCTCCATGCCATTCTCTCCCTTCTGGTTATCCGCCTTTCCAAAACGAATGTCTGTCTGAAGTCCGCTTAAATTGCGTCTGCTCTCTTTAGCTTATTACCATTCCCTGCCAGTTATCTCTAGAAATGAACGAGGTTTTCATCCTCTCACTGCGGATCAGCGAGATGGCAGCGAATTTGGTGGGTTTCGCCCCTCTTCGAAAAGGCAGGAACGACATTTTCACACATGGGCATACGCTCGGAGCAACGGGTGACGAATGGACAGCCTTTATGCAGCTCATAGGGACTCGGGGGATCGCCTTCCAGCTGGATCTTTTCTCGCTGTCCCAGATCTAGACGGGGAACCGCTGACAGCAGCGCCTTGGTATATGGATGCACGGGATTACGAAAGATTTCCTCCGTCGTTCCCATCTCCACGATCCGTCCCAAATACATGACGGCCACGCGATCGGAAATGTACTTCACGACGGAAAGATCGTGGGAAATGAAAATCAGGGAGAGCTGGAATTCCTTTTTCAAATCTTCCAAGAGATTGAGGATGTGGGCTTGCACCGATACGTCGAGTGCGCTGACCGGCTCGTCAGCGATCAAAAGCTTGGGGCGTACGGCAATCGCTCGAGCGATGCAGATTCGCTGTCTTTGTCCGCCGCTGAAAGCCTTGGGATATTTGTCCGCATCCTTCCCGTGAAGTCCGACTCGCACCAGCAAGTAATCGATGTACGCATTCAGCTCTTGCTCCGTTTGACAGATCTGGTGAAAACGAATGGTCTCCGCCAGCATCTCTCTCACCGTCATGCACGGATTGAGCGAAGAGTAGGGATCCTGAAAGACCATCTGCATATTTTTCCGCAGCCTGCGCAATGACCGCTGATCGCTGGACGTGACATCTTCTCCGAGAAAGGTGATCTTTCCATCCGTCGGTTCATACAGACGCATGAGCGTTCGGCTCAAGGTGCTTTTTCCGCAGCCGCTCTCCCCGACAAGGCCTAGCGTTTCTCCGGCTTCCAGCGAAAATGACACATCCTCCACGGCATAAAGGGAGGTACTGCTTTGCCCCAGCAGTTTACCCAGCAAGCCTGCTTGCTTGCGATATTCTTTTCGCAATCCTTCTACCTGCAGAATGGTCGTCATGCCTGCCTACACACCCTTTCATGATGAAAGCAAGCCGACCAATGGCCAGGGGCTACTTCCTTCAGTTGCGTATGCTCGTCAAAAGAGCACTCACTGGTAGCAAAGGAACAGCGCTCACGAAAGGGACAGCCTTTGATGGCATGCGACATGTCAGGCAATGTCCCAGGGATTCCTTCCAGCTTTTCCTCCGATTCTATGCGCGGTACCGAGTGAATCAAACCGAGCGTATAGGCATGGCGCGGCGTTTGGAACAGGTCAGAGGTCGCAGCTGTTTCCATAACCTTTCCTGCGTACAAGACGACGACGCGATCGCACATTTCCGCTACCACGCCGAGATTGTGTGTGACAATCAGGATGGCCATGCCAAGTCGCTGCTGGATCTCTTTCATCAGACTCAGTACCTGATCCTGGACGGTCACATCGAGTGCAGTCGTCGGCTCATCTGCCAGCAGCAGCTTCGGGTCGCAGCAGATGGCAAGCGCGATCATGACCCGCTGTCTCATCCCGCCGCTCATTTGATGGGGATAATCGTGGACTCGCTTTTCCGGAGATGGAATCCCCACTAAACGCAAAAGCTCCACCGCTTTTTGCCAGGCGTCCTTTTTGCTGATTTTTGTATGGGTCCGAAGCGTTTCTACCAGCTGCTCACCGACCCGATAGACAGGATCAAGCGAGCTCATGGGATCCTGCAACACCATCCCGATTTCCCTTCCTCGCAGCTCCTGCATCTGCTTTTTGGAATAGCTCAGCAAATCTTTCCCTGCGAACCGAATGCCACCACTCACCACTTTCCCCTGCGGGGTCGGCAACAGCTGCAAAATGGAGCGACAGGTGATACTCTTGCCGCTTCCGCTCTCGCCAACAAGCCCCACGGTTTCCCCAGTTCGAACGTGAAAGGTAACATTGTTGACTGCGTGAATGGTCCGCTGCTTGGTTTGGAGAACGACCTTTAGCGAATCCACTTCGAGTATAGGCTGCATGGCGAACCACTCCTCTGCCTCATGATTGATTCTCGATTTTTTCTGCAAGACCATCTCCCAAGAGACTAAAGCCGAGACCCGTCACGATAATCGCCAAGCCCGGAAGTGTCGAAATCCACCAGGCATTGATGATGTAGCTGCGCCCTTCGGATATCATGGCTCCCCACTCTGCTGCCGGCGGCTGAACCCCCAAACCGAGAAAGCTGAGGGAAGCCCCGGTGAGGATACAAAGGACCACGTCTGACATGGCGAAAACGATCGCGGGCGAAATGACATTGGGCAAAATATGCCGAAAGATGATCCGCCCATGTCCATACCCGATACTGCGTGCAGCCAGGATGTACTCCTGCTGCTTCACCACGAGCACCTCACCGCGCACAATTCTCGCGTATGACGTCCATCCAACCAAAAAAATCGCGATATACATGTTCATCAAGCCGGGACCGAGAATCGAGATGATCGCGATGATCAAGACCATGAACGGAAAGCTGATCATAACATCGACGAGCCTCATCATGAGAATATTGAACCATCCGCCAAAATACCCGGCGAAAAGTCCGATTACCGATCCCGCAATAAGGGGAACAACCACCGCCACTATCCCGATTTGCAAATCGATCCGTCCAGCATACAGCGTCCGCGTGAAAATATCTCGCCCGAAATTATCCGTGCCAAACCAATGCTTGACGCTCGGCTTTTGCAGGACATTGTTCAGATCGTTCGCATTGGGGTCGTAAGGGGTAAGCCACGGCGCACATAGGGAGAGAAGGATGACGATCAATACCAGAGCCAACCCAATTGTGATTTTCGTATTGACGGGCAGCCGGGAAAACAGCCCCAGTCGAAAGGCTCTCACTGGCTTTTTCACAGCCGTCTGTTGAAGTTCTGCCATGTTCGCCCCCTATTCCAGATCAACGCGAGGATCGAGCCATGCATAGCACAGATCCGTCAGCAGGTTGACCACTATGACCAGAATCGCAAAAACGAGTACGAGACCTTGGATAATCGGATAATCCCGGGACAAAATCGAGTTGATCAAAAGCTGTCCGAGACCCGGCACCGAAAAGATCGTTTCAATGACGATCGAACCGCCCAAGAGCCAGCCGATGTTTACCCCCAGGATGGTCACGGTGCCACTGATGGCATTGCGCAGGACATGGTTGAGGATGATCTTATGCTCTTTAAGTCCTCTCGCTCGCGCCGCTTCAATGTACTCGGACGAAAAGACGTTGATGATTTTGCTGCGCAAAGGACGGACAAGCACAGGCGCCAAAGAGCACGTAATCGTCAGGGCTGGCAGGAACAAATAATAGAGATGACCGATGAAGTTTTTGCCATAACCAGACACCGGAAACAGCTTGATTTTGATA
Source organism: Brevibacillus centrosporus (assembly GCF_046622605.1). Lineage (NCBI taxonomy): Bacteria > Bacillati > Bacillota > Bacilli > Caryophanales > Paenibacillaceae > Brevibacillus > Brevibacillus centrosporus. Next base: position 4,685,673 of record NZ_CP176856.1, read on the forward strand.
CTGAAGAGAAGCATCAGGAGAATGCCGATCCAGAAAGAAGGCATCGCCAAACCAAAGATAGACAGTGTGCGAAACCCGTTGTCCAGAAGCGAATCCTTTTTCATCGCCGACCACAGGGCGATCGGGATACTTACCAAAAGGCTTAATACAGAGGCGTACATCACAAGAAAAAAGGTCGTTCCCAAGCGTTCACTAATTAACGTATTAACGGATTGCTTCAGAAGAATGGATTTCCCCAAGTCACCCTGTACCAGGTTCTGGAGAAAAATCAGGTATTGATCGTACAATGGCTTGTCCAATCCCATCTGCGCCGTCAGCTGCTGCACATTTTCCGGAGTGGCCCGAGAACCCAGCATGATGCTCGCTGGGTCCCCGGGAATGAGATGGATGATCAGAAACGAGACGATCGAGATCCCGAACACTACAGGGATCAGCTGGATCAAACGTTGGAGAATAAAGTGTACGCGTAAGATCTCCATCACCCTCTTTACTTATTGAGCCATACTTCCTCAAGTCGATAGTTTCCGGTCGACAATACGTGGAAGCCTTTGACGTAATTCTGCACCGCGTAGGTTGCCGGCTTGTAATAGAGGAACAGGAAGGTCGCATCTTCGCTGACCAGCTTCTGAATTTCGAGGTACATTTCCTTGCGCTTCGCCTCGTCCAGCTCAGCGCGGGCCTTTTCAGCCAGCTCATCCACTTTCGGGTTTTTGTAGCCCGTGTGATACGCATCCGTGCCGCCCGTAGAAACGACTTCAAAGCTCGTCAGCTCATCCGGGTCGATAATATCCGTCGAGAAGTACGTGGTCGCCAGATCGTAGTTCATCTGGTTGACTGATTCATACGCCGCACCTGATTCCATCATTTGAATCTCTACGTCAATGCCCAGTGCTGCCAGCTGATCTTTGACGATCACGGCGATCTGGCGGTCTGTCTCATCACCGGAGGCGATCAGCAGCTTCGTTTTGAAGCCCTGCGGTTTCGAGGATTCGGCCATCAGCTTTTTCGCTTTTTCCAAATCGTATTTGTAGCCTTCGAGCTGATCGTTGAAGTACTTCATTTTTGGCAAATAAGAAGTAGCCATTTCGCCATTGCCCATCAGTACCGTTTTGATGATCAGATCTTTGTCGACCGCGTAGTTGATCGCTTGCCGAATTTTCACGTCGTTAAACGGCTCGTGCGTATGGTTGATGTTGATGACGTCCACGCGAGATACTTGCGGTGTCATAACCGTCAGGGCCGGATCTGCTTGCAGCTCAGCCATTGCGTTGAATGGAACGTTGGAGGCGATATCGATGTCGCCTGCGCGAAGCTGGAAGAGACGGGTCGTATCCTCTGGCACCTGTACCAGCTCTACGCCGTCCAGATAAGGCTTGCCTGCCTGCCAGTAATCCGCGTTTTTCGCCAGCTCCACTTTTTGTCCGCGCTGCCAGTTGGCCAGCTTGAAGGGCCCGGTACCGAATTCTTTGTCGCTCAGAAAATCTTTGCCTTGGTCCTTCACCGCTTTCTCCGACACGATCGAGCTGCTGAACAAAGCGAGAGAAGAAAGCAGCGGTGCATAAGGCGTTTTTGTTTTGATCGTGACTTGGTTGTCACCGGATACTTCTACGGATTCGATGCCGGTATAGATCCAGCTCCAGCTCGAGCCCTCGTCTCGTGCGCGGTCGAGAGAGAATTTTACGTCAGCAGCCGTCATCACGGAGCCATCGTGGAATTTCACGTCTTTTCGCAGGTTGAATACATACGTTTTCTTGTCTTCCGAGATCGTCCAATCGGTGGCCAGAGCCGGCTCTACATCATTTCCGTCTGCCGTCACCCGCACCAGCTGATCGTACATCAAAAGCAGAGCCCAGATCGTCATGTTGTCACCCGGAACGATCGGGTCGAGATTGGACAGATCCTGTGCTCGTGCCAGCTTCAAGATGCCACCTGATTTTGGCGTTTCATCACCTGCATTGGCTGCAGGAGCTGCTGCTGGCTGAGCGGCTGAATTTGTGGTGCTTCCCGAATCTCCCTGGCTGCTCTCTGGTGCGGAAGAACAAGCCACAGTCCCCACCGTCAATAGCAAGGCTGCCATCAGGAGAAAGCCTTTTTTTACAACCTGTTTGAAGCTTACCATCGTAACGTAACCCCCTCTTTCTTTACGAGTCTTCTCGAAGTGCGTGTTCCTTTCTATCCCCCTTTTTTGTGTGATCCTTTCCATAGAGCAGCGGCGCGATTCGCCTACAGATTTTTAATAAAACTGAAAAGCAGTAATAGTTCATTGTTTATTTTGAATATTTTCATTAGTTAGAAAAATATATTGTAATGATAGATTGTGGAAATTACTTTCACAAATTCAATTATTTTATATCTCGTATAAAGTTATCCTATGAAAGCGATTTAGCAAGGAAGGTTAGTTACCCATCTTGTCCAAATGAAAAGAACCTCCGTGAAGAGCGCAGCAGTCGCACTCCATTGAGGTTCTTTGCTAGTTTCCCTTCAAGCGCTCTCCAACCTTTACCACCACCGGCACATGGTCGCTCCATTCCCGCCACTCTTCGTATGTCCCTATTTGAACGGACTCTACTCGCTCGATCCACTTGACAGGTAGGAAGCCATAATCGATATGGTAGCCCTTCTCCCGATGGTGATGAAAATAATAGGTCGGAACAGATTCCTTGCCATGTTCCTCCTGAAAAAAACAGTGGTACGTACTTTCTACCCCATACTCCTTCAGCATTTGGACGACTGCCGTATGGTTTCCGACACGCGGGAGAGCATCCCAAATGGCGTTGCTGTTTAGATCTCCCACTACGAGGCAGGTTTCCTTTTCCAAAAGCGTCTGGTACTGCTGCAGAGCCAAAAACAGCTGCCCGATATAGCCCTGCTTTCTGTCTTTGTGATCCTTTGTCCAAACGGCCAACAGCGTAAAAGACTCCAGGCCTGTCACGCAGATAGGAACAACCCAGCGAAACCGTGGGTCGTAGGCAGGATGAACTGTAAGTGAATACGCGGAAGTACTGAATACACCGAGTCCTTTGTGCGGATTGTCCCCAAACCAGAGAGCGTTTGGAAACAAGGAAGTATGTTTATCACCTAGCCGCTCTATTGATTCACACTCCGAAATGACGGCGATCTCGGGGCGAAACCGCGCAAGCTTCTCCACTTTTTTGCGAAAGGCCTGCCGACAGTTCCATGCGACGATGCCGATGCTCATCCATGATCTCTCCTCGCCTAGGTAACATCCATCCCCAGCTTCTCCAGCTTCCGATACAGGCTCGCCCGATGAATCCCCAGCAGGCTCGCTGCCTTTACCTTATTCCCCTCTGCCTTCTCCAATGCCATGGCGAGCACCTTCTTCTCAGTCTTGGCCAATTCTGCCTCTAGATCCAGTGTCAGACTCTCTCCGTTGACTACGACCTTTCTCTCCTGCAAATAAGCCGGCAGATGCTCTGTCTCAAGCAACCCGTGATCGGCCAGCTGGATCGCTCTCTCCAGCACATTGTGCAGCTCCCTGACATTTCCCGGCCAGCTGTGGGAGAGAAAGACATCCTCCACTCTTGGGCTGAGCCCTGTCACCGATGTATACAGCTCGCGATTCAGCTTCTGGATCAGGTGCTGTGCCATCGCGATGATGGAACCAGTCTGTACGCGCAGGGGTGGGATGCTGATCGTAAAGACATTGAGTCGATAGTACAGATCTTCGCGAAAACGTCCTTCCTCCATCAGCTTTTCCAAAGGGCGATGCGTCGCTGCAATCACGCGGAGATCAACTTGTGTGGGACGCGTGGCTCCGATCCTCTCTACCTCTTTTTCCTGGAGCACTCGCAGCAGCTTTACCTGCATATCCAGCGGCATATCACCGATCTCATCCAAAAACAGTGTACCGCCATGCGCCAGCTCGACCTTGCCTGGCTTGCCTCCTTTTCGCGCCCCAGTGAACGCCCCTTCCTCGTACCCGAACAGCTCTGCTTCCATGAGGTCTTTTGGGATAGCCGCGCAATTGACTCGGACAAACGGGCCTTCCGCACGGGCACTGACACCGTGGATCGCCTGCGCAAACAGTTCTTTTCCCGTGCCGCTCTCCCCTAAAATGAGGATGGAGGATCGCGAGGAAGCCACTTTTTTCGCTAAATGGATCGTCTCCTTTAGCAAATGGTGATCTGCAAAAATCGAATCAAAGGAATACCGGGTCCCGACTACCCGCTTCAGCTCCTGACGGTAGTAATCCAGCTTCCGCTCCATGATGTTGTAGCGATCCACCATGCTGCGCAGCTCACGCAGGTCGTTGAAAATCACTTTTCCCATCGCGCCAATAATCTTGTCGTCCTCGCGCATCGGCATGCGGCTCACGATGATGTCGCGATTTCCTACTCTCATCAGGTGTCCGAGCTCTGCTTTCCCCGTCTCCATGACTTGAGGCATTCTGGTATTCTCGATCACTTCGGTAATCGGTTTTCCAATTGCCTCTTCCATCGTCGTTTCCAGAAAGTCGCAGTACGCTTGGTTGATCATCGTGACGATTCCGTTTCGATCGCACATCACGATACCGTCATACAGCTGCTCGACCAGCTCCCGAAACTGATGGAGCTCCCGTTCTTGCTCCGAAATTTTTCGTGTCGCCGCCTCATAGGAAGTAATGTCCTGAAAGACAGAAATGGCGCCGATGATTTCGCCTTCTTCTACGTAAGGAATCCGGTCCACTAGCAGCGTTTTATCGCCGAAACGGATTTCCACCCGCAAGCTCGCTTTGCCATCCCGTACGACCTGCATAATGTCTGCACCCGGTGTAATTCTCGAGACGTGATGCTGCCTGACTTCCGAGAGCCTCAAGCCCAGTAGCTGACAGCCAACCTGATTGACGTGAAGAATCATTCCCTCCCGATCGATGATCATCATGCCGATTTGCAGCGAGTCGAGAAAACGAAGGAATTGGGGGGTGAGCATATACGTACCTCCTCGTCGCAACTGTAGCAAAAATACGTCATGTCGCAAAAACGCGCCATTCTGTATGCTTCACTTTTGCGACACTTCTGGTTTAAAGGCGCATGAAACCTCTCCATTTCAATTCGGTACGATCCTTGCTTTTCCTAGCAGGACATTGGAACCGCTTTCAACCCAAAGGAGGAACGTATGAAAAGAAACTGGATGTCCCACTCGCTCGCTGCTCTGCTGCTCTCCACCCTTACCATTACATCCTATCCCGTCACCCAGGTCCATGCTGCCTACTCTCCCGTCATCCCCGGCGCACACAGTGTGACCGTGACCCCATTTGACGGAAAAGCGGAAAACTGGCTCACCACGAAAAATCCGTTGCAGTATGCTGCCGCGACCCAGTTTGGCAACATCGGGCTCGCTCCGTACACCTGGGGCTCAAAGGATGATCAGAGCGGCTGGTATCGCATGTACCAACCCGCTGAGGTAGCTGGAACGCAGGTCAATGGCATGTTCGAGGATGCAAAATTCGTCATCCGCGTCCCCGCCGATTGGAATGGAAAGCTCGTCGTCGCAGGCATTCCAGCCACACGCAACGAAACCTCCACCGATCTTTTATTCAGTGACTATGTACTGGAAAAGGGCTTTGCCTATGCTGCTATCGATAAAGGCACACAGGGTGAGATCGATCCGAACGATCCCTTAGCCAAAAACAAAAACGCGCTCGTGTCCGAGGATGATTCCCTCCGTGAATGGAACCTCCGCTATCGTCAGGTAACCAAAGCGGCGCAAGCTTACTTGGCCAGCCATTATTCTGACCAGCTCATTTCAAGCAAGGACAAGAAAAACCCTGCCAGCAAGCTCGTTTCCAAAAGCCATCCGGTCCCTACCTATGCCGTGGGTATTTCCAACGGCGGCTATGTCGTCCGCTACGCCTTGGAAAATGACGACCCGAAAAAGACGAAGGAGCCGAAGCTCTACGATGGGGGCGTAGACTGGGAGGGCGTCATGTGGCGAGCGAAAGAAGCCAATCTCATCACGACATTGACCCCTGTCGTCAATCATGCCCAAGCAGCTATTTTCGGCTCAGGCGCAGAAAAGGAAAAAGCAGCTGAAGCACTGTACGCTGCAGGCGTCCCCAGGGGCTCCGAAAAGCTGTGGGCCTACCATGATCAGGTCTACTGGTTTATCAGCCTGAATATTTACCGGGACGAGTTTGATCCAAAGGCACCACGCCATCTGGACTGGCGCGACTATTTGAATTTCGATAAAAACGGGATGCGCGACCGCAGTCATGACGACGTATTTGCTAGCTACGATTACTTCAAAAGACCGAGCAGTGTGAAAAACAACGTCGCGGCAATCGAGAACACGGGAAACATCAACGTTCCTCTCATTACGGTCGCCGGCTCCTGGGACACACTCATCTTCCCTGATGTGCATGCAAAAGGATATGAGGAGCTCGTGAAAAAAGCCGGGAAAGGAGATTTGCATCGCCTGTACATGGTTGAGAAAGGAAATCACGTCGACAGCCTCGTCTGGAGCAAATCGGACCCGGATCAAGAGCTGCAGCCCCTTCTTCCCTACGTCCATCAGAGCTTTGACATGCTCATCAAATGGGTGGAGGAAAACGAGAAGGCACCAAAGAGCAAGACCATTCCTACCCCACAAGACAACACGCAGGTCATCGATCTGGAGACCGGAGAGGAAATCCAGCCTTACTAGGGACACTCTGAGAAAGAAAGAAGACCGAGCTTGCTGACGTCAGCGCTCGGTCTTGTTTTTTTACTGCGTCATCATCCGAACAAAATCGTCCAGCTTTTCGATCATGGTAATCTGCTGATTGCAGGATTGGCTGTCTTGGCATACATAGTTCCCTCGTTTGAGATACGAACCGTCACCCGAGCTTTTGATTTCCGTAATGAACATGCCTACTTCACCCAATCGGTTGCAAATTGCACACATTCCTTTTTGGTTCATGGGGGTAAACGTACCGTTAAAGCCGACCAGCTTCCCTTGGTATTCGGCGATGACGAATTTCTTTTGCGTCCCGTCATCCTGCCAGCTGACATAGGAATGCTCCTGCAGATTCAAGTCTTTGATAGACGGTGCCTTGAGCTTTTTCGCTTTTGGGAAAAGCTTTTTCAGCGTCTGATCGGTAATGACGGGAAATGGGATGACGTATGGCTGCAGCTCGGACAAATACCGTTTCACATCTGCCGTCTCGGCAATCTGTGCAATCGGATAAAGAAGCAGCTGCTGCTCTTCGCTCAGCACGGGAAACAGGTTTGCCACATTTTCTTTGGCGATATCCTTGCGTGCTCGGTGTACACTCGCATCGCTGCTGGAGGAAAGTCCATTCAGCAGGATCTTGATTTGGGCTTTTATATAATTGTATTGATAGCTCTTCATAAAGGGGGGCATTTTTCTCACTCCAATTCCTGTGTACGTGTTTGCTCTTTTAGACTACACGCTCCACGCAAGGCTCGAAAGGGAGAAGACGATTGGGAAATAATCTTGGCATACACAAAAAAGCACTGTGCGCATCTAACGCATACAGTGCTTTTATCATTTCTGTTTCATTTCGTATAAACGATTTTTTTGATCGTCTCCACGGAAAGGCAATGCTCGACAGCCAGCTGATCAATGGAGCTTCCGCATAAAAAAGCCGTTTTGATCGCACGGTTGCGGTCATCAATCAGCTTTCTTCCACCTGAGCGAGTCCCCCACCTCTGATAGGTCCCCTCCGGCTTTGGAATATAAATCGTCTCGCCTTGCACATATTTCTGGATTTCCTCGATCAGCTTTTCCGGTAGGATCGCGGTTGCATTCACATATTTCATTTCTGCCAGCCCCTTATTTTGAATGAAAGAAAATAAGGATGCAAAGCCAAATGAATGGAAATGCTCTACGCTCATGGGCGATAGTGAATCAGAATGTCTGCCCCATGCAAAGTATCGCCTCTTCCATTTCAGGCTTTGCATGAGTGGCTGCAGTATCCGGCAAACAAACGTGATTTGCCATCCCTTACACCTCCGTTGTTCGTGAAAAATGGCTACTATTTGCTAGTATAATGCAAATTTGAGCCTTTTGCATCTCGTTCCTTTTTCCATGTGTCAGCTGCGCTTAGGCGCTTAGGCTTGGCGGAATGTATTCGTCAGTCTCCCCAGCTTTTCGATTTCGACGGAGACGACATCCTGATCTTTGAGCCAAACCTGTTTCTCTACAGGAAGCCCGGTAATGACTCCCTCCGGTGTGCCTGTGAGGATCACGTCTCCCGGTAGGAGAGGAAAATGCCTGGAGATGTAGCTAATGATTTGGGAGCAAGAGAAGATCATATCGGACGTGCTGGAATTTTGACGCAGCTCCCCGTTCACATACGTACGAATCTGCAGTTGGTCGGGATCACCTACTTCGTCGGCGCTGACAAGGTATGGACCGATCGGACAAAATTTATCGCAGGTTTTGCCCAAAAGCCATTGGGAGGTCGCAAACTGCAGGTCACGAGCAGACACATCATTGGCACTGCAATACCCGTACACGTAGGATAGCGCATCCTCTTCCGTGACGTTGCTCGCCCGCTTTCCGATGACGATCGCAAGCTCTGCTTCGTAGTCGATCTTTTCGGACTCTTTCGGCAGCGGTACGTCCTCTCCATGCCCCGCCAAGGCGTTGGCAAACTTGCTGAACAAAATCGGTGTAGTCGGATATGGCAGGTTGCACTCATCCGCATGTTTTCGATAGTTCAGCCCTACACAAACAATTTTCGAAGGCTTTGGTACGACTGGAGCAAGCTCCAGCTCTTCTTCCTGCAGAAACAGACTCTCGTCTTGGTATGCTGCATCTGTTAGCTTGTCCAGCAGCTGCCGACTTTTGTCCCCTCCGTCGATGAGAGCTTCGATGGTCACAGGCACTTCGGTCCACTCCGTAAATCGGCTGGCTGCTGCCTGCACGTCGAGAATGCCCCTCTCTGTGCGAACTCCCAGGGCAATCCCATCCTGCTTGTAAAATGAGACGGTAATCATGACTGAATCCCTCCTACTGTTCGACCTACTCTTTCGCAGATTCGGCATCCATCCACACAAGTCCTGCAACGCGACTGTTTATAACTTCCTTGTCCAATTCAGGAAGAAATGCCCTACACGAAACGGAAAAGGTTTCCTATAATGATCTGCAAAAGATTCCCATCCATTCGTGAGGAGAAGCCATGAAGAAGATTACTAGCAAAGCAGCTCTCATCACCGCCATGCTGCTATCAACCTCCCTGCCACTTCCCGAACAAACCTCTGCTGCATCCATGGACAACGCCATTGTTTTGGCTACTTCGTTGAATGTGCGCAGCGAGCCTGCCCAACAGGCAAGCATTGTAGGATCCCTTCCTTACGGTACCATCGTCTCCGTAAGTACAGAGTCATATGGATGGGCAAAAATCAGTGCAGGCAAAACAGCAGGATGGGTCGCCGGGCATTATTTGAAGAACACGGATGGCTTGTCCAATCCTGCTCCCGCACCAGTCAGCAAGCCTGCCCAGAAGACGGGCTCCGTTTTAGCCGATGCCCTGCGGCTGCGGACCGGCCCAGGACTGGATCAAGGCGTGATTCGTGTACTGCCGATGAATACATCTGTTACGATCCTTGGTCAACAAAACGATTGGCTGCGCATCCGTCTAGCTTCCGGGGAAACGGGCTGGGTATCCGGAGCCTATATCGGTAACCAGAAAAGTGCTGCATCCGCTGCTTCCCAAGCCAGCCACTCCCAATCAGCCGGGAAGCCAGGTCTGAAAGGAAAGCTCATCGTCATCGATGCCGGCCATGGTGGAAGTGATGTGGGGGCCATTGGTACCAAATATGGCACCTTGGAAAAGACGATCAATCTGCAAACCGCGAACAAGCTGGCCCAACTGCTCCGGCAAAAAGGAGCCGTGGTCGTCATGACAAGAACAGGGAATGATGAAAATCCAGCGTTGCACGATCGGGTGAGTATCAGTGAAGAAAAGGGAGCCGATGCCTTTATCAGCATTCACTACAACTCCTCCCCGAAGAAGGTAAACGGAACCTTGACCTTCTTCTACTCCGATCAAAAAGACAAGCCTTTAGCCCAAGCCATCGAAGAGCGCCTCGGACAGGTCTATGGAACCAAGAGCAACGGGATTTCCTTTGGCAACTACCACGTCCTGCGCGAAAACGATCAGCCCTCCGTTCTTCTCGAGCTGGGCTTTCTGACGGATGCCAAAGATGAAGCGCTGGTACGCACAGCCGACTATCAGCAGCGCTCGGCGGATGCGATCGTGAAAGGGCTTAGTGATTACTTTGAAGAGTAGGTATTTGAGAGCTTGCTGCCAAAAGGATAAAAGAACGGATAGAGAGGAAGATAGCCACTTCCTTCCCTATCCGTTTCTTTTTTTCGGGAAATGCCGTGCTTTCTACGAAGCCGTCAAATCCCTCTTGTTCCCTTTATTCATGAAGGGCATCATCCCTTCCAGAATAACCACCAGTATGAGCGACAAACCAAATAAGGGCATAATCACTCCCAATCCCACCATCAAGACAAGGAAACTGATGGATAAGCTACTGGAGGCTTTAGGTCGAGCAGAAAACGATCCTTCTTTCTTCCGAGACAGCCAGGACTTAAATCCCCAAAAAATGACGAGGAGAAAAGATAGGCAAACGACCAGGTTTATGAGTTTATTTGGCCAGCCGAATAAATGTCCTTCATGCAAGGGGATTCCCCATGTGAACCATTTTGCTAAAATGCCGTAATCCTCATAGCCCACTTTCGAAATCAGCTTTCCGCTGTATTGGTCAAAATAGGTTGTGACTTCTTCGTAGGGACTTACATCGAGGCCTGTTATTCCCGTATTGCTGCCTTTTGATACCGTGAATACACCCTCTTCATTCTTCGGATACACAATGGAATAAGGTTTGGAAATCTGTTCCTTTTCAACCTCTTGCATTAACTGCTGGACACTGATCATGTTGCTGTTGTGTGTCATCATACCAGCCATATCCCCGTGGTGCGCATGAGATTGGTTGGATGCAGGTGCCTCATTTTTTCGTGTAGCCCAAGGAATTTCACTCATATTTGACGTTGGCGGCTGTTGCTTTAACAGCGGGATACCAAAGGAAGGATTCTCTTGAGCCGCTGAGTAAATAAAATTGCCCATAAATGCAGACCAAGGCAAGCTGGTAAAAATAATGACAATCATGGGAATAGTGATGATGGTCCCGATGAATGCATGCCGCTTTTTGTTTTTTTGCTGCTTGGTAAGGTTTTGTTTCATCTTCAATATTTTTCCTCTAAAGGTCATGTAAATACCGGAGATCAGCAAGAAGATTGCCCAGCAGGCAGCCAATTCCACTAAATAGTTGACCACCGTTCCACCTACAAATAATGAGCTATGCGATTCTCTCATCACGTTCGAGAATGTATACTTGGCGTCCTGGCTGCCGACAACCTCATTATTCTCATCTAAAAATACGTATTTTTGGTCGCCATCGTTATTGGTCATCGTCAGACGCGTATTATAGGGCTCATCCAAAACAATGACCTTGGAGACTGAATAGTCCCTGAATTGCTCTACCGCCTTCTCAATCCCTTTATCAATGGTTAATGCTTCTGTACGATTGCTTTTTCCAAAGAACAGGTCATCGTAAGCGCGATTTTCTACATCTGTATAAAATAAATAGCCAATGCCCGTTAACGTTAATGTAATCAAGAGTGGTGTGATAAAAAAGGCTGCATAGAAATGCCAGCGCCAAAAACGATTATAATGGTTCGCTTTCATGTGTAACCCCCATCATGAGAATAGCAAAGCTGATTTTTACTTTTGTAGGGTAGGCGCAAACAGATCGGCGAACGCTCCGTATAATCCAAGCGCCCCGTACTCTGCCTGATATTCCTGTATAGAGCTGTCTCGTACGACATGCCCGTTCATCAGGAAGATCGCCCGGTCAGCAACTGTATCCGCGACTTGCAGCTGATGCGTCGAAAACAGGACGGACTGGCCTGCTTGTTTCAAATCCCGCACGAGATCGACGAATGCATCCATCCAATAAGGATCAAGCCCGTTTGTCGGTTCATCCAGAACGACGAGAGCTGGTTTGGCTAAAATGGCTTGGGCAAACAGCAGGCGCTGCTGCATTCCCTTCGAAAACTGCGTAACCCGTTTGTTTTTCACCTCCTCCAGTCCAACTGCACGGAGGGCCTTATCGGCCACTTCCACTGGTTTCCCTCGCAGCGCAGCATAGAAGCGAATCGTTTCGCGTGCAGTCAAACCAGCAGCAAAGTTGAAATGATCCGGCATGTACCCGATTTGCTCTAGGTAATCCACTCGTTGCTCTACGTGAGTCTTCCCGTTCAATGAGATTTTGCCAGAAGTAAGTGACAGAATTCCGACGATCATGCGCAGAATCGTACTTTTCCCCGCTCCATTCCCACCGCAGAGAGCGACTACCTCGCCTGGCTGTATCTGCAGATCGAACGGCTGAACGATCACTTTGCCCGCTATCTTCTTCGTAGCTTGCTGTATTTGCAATCCGTTCGTTGTCATGTGCTACCTCCTTTCCCATGCCTTGCTCGCGATAAACAGGGTTGCCCCGATCCAACCGACGATGAGTCCACCAAAGATGACATCGCCCAGAGGGGAATCAATCCAATACATCCACTTGTAATATTCAGGACCAAATATCGAGCCCCCGCCCAAGCGTGCGACAGAATAAATACGCACGAACTCAGCAGGATTGAAAAACGTCGCGAGTTGCAACAGGGGCTTAATCCACGTATATGGAACAAAACTAAGCAGAGAAATGAGAAGAGTCGGCCAAGCCAGAATCAGAAAAAACCAAACGGCAACCCCCATTGTGAGAGCCTGCCAGCGATTTTTACTGAGAGCACCGATGACAATCGCCACCCCTAAAAACAAAAGAATGATAGACACCGAAAAGACAAGCAGAAACAAGAGCGCCGTGAAAGAGAAACTTTTCCCCAAAAAAACGCCCGCTACGCCTGACAGACCATATCCAAAACAGATAATCGCGATCAGCACGATTGCTTGCCCCACGTACTTTCCAAACAAAAACGAAGTTGTGGTCATGGCATACGTAGATAATAGCTGCCAGTTACCCTCCTCTTTTTCCGCAGTCAGGGAAAAAGAAGAGAGGAGCATGGTCATCAATGGCAGCAAGTACAAAATGAGGTTCAGCATGGTACCCGTGGAGTACGTGTAGCCATCCAGAAAGCTCTGCGACTGGATCACCAAAAGCCCCAAGCTGAACAAAGTGAACAAAGCGAGAAAGGAGTACGACCACGGATTACGAAAACCGACAGTCACTTCCCGTTTGGCGATAAGCTCGATGTGCATGATATTCTACTCTCCCCTGTCATTAATGGGACGAATGCTGCATCGTACCTTCCGAAGATTTGTTGTTGTCCTGATTCATGTTCATGTCCATATCCTTGTGTTCGCTCATCGTCCGTTCCCAGGTATGGCTTTTGAGACTATCAACACTCATCACGGTGCCCGTTTTTTGTTCTTGTACAAACTTCTCCGCCGCTGCTTTGTCCTGAAAGGAGAGGATGCCGTATCCCATCGGTGTTTTATATGTCTTGTCATAGGCAAAAGCTGCCTGTTCTTCCTTCAACCACTCTGCTGTGTAGTAATCGCGCACGAACTGTGTATCTACTTGCTCCGTTCCATTCTTTTCAGTCCATTCATGCATGCATCCAATATCATCAAACTTCAACACTTTTCCATCCTTGAGAACAAGCTCTGTCGCGTGCTGGTCATTGGCAACATGCATGTGGCATATATCACATTTGTCCACCCCTTCTGCGATCTCAACAGGCTGAGCCTCTTGTTTACCGCAGCCGATGACAAACAAACTAATCCCAACTACCGCACCCATAATGGTGGTCCATGTTCTTTTCTTCATTGCCGTTTTCCTCCCTTATACATAATCGTTGTACTGCCTGCGAGAAGGAGCAACCCCAGTATCCCGGTTGCCCATGGAGTGCCGGATGCTTGATCCTTCGCATTCATAGAAATTGCTACTAAAGGACTTTCATCTCGAATCACGGCATTTGTTACGGAAGAGAAAAGGTTCTCTAAAAAAACGAACCCTGGTGCCTGAAAAAAAAGCTGGTAAGGCGGTACAGCATCCGTCAATGCTAGGTAAAAGGGATTCATTTCGTAAGGAAGCTCACTACGCCCATCCCCATTCGTGTCGAGCGTCTGCAAATTATCCCAGTAGTTTCCGCGAAAAGAGTCCGTGGTACTATCCTGGGCTTGGGCCTGAATCACGTTGGAGATGAACAGGTTTTCTGTAAACGTATTCGCTGACGACGCTTTCACCTGCATTCCGATGAAATTCAGCTTGAGTCGATTGTCTCTGATGTCAATGCCAGTCGAGTTTTCCAGATACAACCCCACTCGGTTGCCTTCGATAGAATTGCTTTTAATCTGCGAATCGGTCACGGCATACAAGAGGATGCCTTGTGCACTCGGGTTGTTTTTCTGTTTGAAGAACTGATTGTTTAGAACGGTAGCTTGCGTCGTTTCCATCAACATCGCGCCCGTTACGTTTTCGCTGCCGGTATTCTCTTGCAGCAGCGTCTTGGCAGTTCCCATGAAGTGGTATCCATAACGTGATGTCTCGACCTTGTTTTGGACGATCTGGTTGCCGTTGCTGTTTTCCAGATAAATACCATCAAAAACATTGGTGATTTTGTTTGCAACGATTCGATTTTGATGGGATTGGAACAAATCGATGCCGTTCCCTTTGCGAGCCGGGACATTCTGTGCTGAGGCTGCTACCTTGTTCGCAGACGAAGCTCCATGGCTGGCATGATCATGCACGGCCCCACCGTAGATACTCTGCTCCTTAGCCTTACCCGTGACACTGATGTTGTGCAGAGTATTATTCGTTGCCTCTCGCAGCTGAATCCCTGTTCCCATTGTCTCGATGCGAACTTGCTCGAGAACATTGTGACTTCCCTTTAGAACGAGGGAAGCTTCAGCACTATTGACTCGTTTGTCCGAGATCGCAATGCCTTTGAGTGTGACATGATCACTGCTGATCACGACCACTGGTTCATCTTTTGGATCAGGTGAAGGATTTGAGATGATGACAGAGCCTTGGGCGACCAACGTAATCGGCTTGGCAATACGTATGGGACCCGTGTACATGCCCTCTGGTATTGTCAAAAATGAGCCGGGAAGTGCTTGGTCTATTTGTTTTTGCAGCGCGTCCTGTTCAATAAATCCTGTAGCTGACACACGAACAGGGAGAAGTTGGAAAAGGATGAGAAAAGCGCCGATTGACAAACGAAAACAAATAGACCACTGCTTCCAACCTCGTTGCAAGGTGAATCCCCCCTTCGACGACTTACTATTGTGGAGCTATCACAAGCATATCAGCACATGACTATTTTCAAATGACTCAACCGGGCTATGAAAGATGGCAAAAAACAAAACGATTGGAACAAACAGCCTGGCCAAATAGAAAACCATCCCACGCACTGACGTGTGGGATGGTTCTTGTTTACTCCGTATGCGAATTAGCTATTTGATCGGCAATACTCGCCCGCCTGTCATTTTGAGCAGCTCATCGGGCGTCAGTTGGAAAACGGCTTTCGGATGCCCTGCCGCTGCCCAGATCGTCTGGTACCGAAACAAATCCTCGTCCACGATCGTCTCGATCGCCCCCGTGTGGCCAACCGGCGCGACACCTCCTATGACAAAGCCCGTCCTCTCCCGTACGAAATCGGCATCAGCTTTTCCCAGCTCGTCCTCTACATACGTCGAGATGAGCTTTTCGTTTATTCGGTTCACACCGCTTGCCACGACGAGCAGGGGGCGCTCGGACTTTTTCAGGCGAAACAGGATCGACTTGGCTATTTGCGCAATCTCGCATTCAATAGCGCTTGCGGCCTCCTGCGCCGTTCGTGTGCTGTCTGGCAGTTCTACGACCTCATTGGTGTATCCCAGCTCTCGCAGCACATTCTGGACACGTTGCGCACTCTCTTTCATTCCCTGACTCACTTCGATTCCCTCCCCTTATGCTTTTGGTAAATTACGCTTCCGGATAATGCATGATGACCTGTATCGTAGTTTCCTGCGCTGACACATTCTTGTAGCAGTGCGGAACATTGCCAGTAAAACGGATGGCCTCGCCTTTGCCCAGTGAATAGATCTCCTCCTTTACCTGGATCGTGAAGCTGCCAGATTGGACAGTGATGTATTCGAGCACGCCATCGTTATGTGGCGAGGAGCAATAGTTAGCTCCCGGGCTTAGTACGATGGTAAAGATTTCCATAAGCGTTTGCGGATCAAAGGGAAACAGCAGGTAGACCTTGCATCTTCCCTCGTCCTCCGTGATGTCCGGCTGCAATCCTGGAATCACGATCGACACAGCTGTATTCTCTTCTTTTAACAACGAGGAAAAGGAGATGTTCAGTCCGGTCGCAATCTTCCAAACCGTCGTCACGGTGGGGGTCACTTCCCCCCGTTCGATCTGATGCAGCATGCCTTTGCTGACATGGGTGGCGCTTGCTACCTTATCCAGACTGAGCCCTCGCTGCTTTCGGATACGCTGCAGGTTATGGCCGATGCGAATATGTATGGAATCCACCTTTTGGAAGATACCTCCTTTTTGTTTGGTTTATTATACAATCAACTCAATATAAAATACAATCTGTCTCATTCTGCTTGATGTCGCCATTCTTTTCCCCCAAAAAAGCTACCCCCAATCATTAGTCCATCCTAACAATTGGGGGTAGCTCCTGTATCCGCGCAAGAAAGTTTCTTCTTTACGCTGCTTTGGAGATATTGATTTGTTTTCCTTTTTTTCGCCATTCTTTAAACTCAGCTGTTGCTGTGAATAGAACATCCGAAGAGGAGTTAAGTGACGTTTCAAAGGAGTCTTGTAACACACCAATGATAAAGCCAACACCGACTACCTGCATCGCAACCTCATTCGGAATACCAAACAAGCTGCATGCAAGAGGGATCAGTAATAAAGACCCACCAGCTACCCCAGAAGCTCCGCACGCACATATAGCGGATACGACGCTGAGGATGATTGCCGTAGGAACATCAACTTGAATACCAAGTGTATGAACTGCTGCCAGGGTCAAAACAGAAATCGTTACAGCTGCCCCAGCCATATTGATGGTAGCCCCTAATGGAATCGACACGGAATAACTATCCTTATTCAGACCTAGATTTTCGCACAATTTCATATTTACAGGAATATTTGAAGCTGAGCTTCGTGTAAAGAATGCTGTAATGCCGCTTTCCTTCAAGCACTTAAAAACAAGCGGATAAGGATTTTGTCTTATAGCAGCAAATACCATGATTGGATTAACAACCAGCGCCACAAATAGCATACAGCCAATCAAGACAGCGAGTAATTTTGCGTAGCCTAGCAGCGCACCCAAACCATTCGCAGTAATCGACTCAAATACGAGACCCATAATTCCGAGTGGTGCAAATTTAATAACCCAGCCCACCATTTTGGAAACGGCATCTGAAAAATTGCTGATCATCGTTTTCGTTGTATCTGCAGCATTTCTTAATGCCAAGCCAAGAAGTACTGCCCACGCCAAGATACCGATATAATTCGCTTTCACAATGGCGTTAACGGGGTTATCCACCACATTTAGCAGCAATGTCTTCAAAACCTCGACAACACCACTGGGAGGTGTCACATCCTTTGCTCCCTCAGCCAGAGTTAAGTCTACAGGGAAAATAAAGCTTGCAATAACGGCGACAGATCCTGCTAAAAAGGTTCCTAACAGGTAGAGGACAATAATCGATTTCATATTCGTTTTCTGACCACTTTTATGCTGGGCGATGGCTGACATAACCAAGAAGAGGACCAGCACTGGTGCAATCGCTTTCAAAGCGCCGACAAATAAAGAACCGAAAATAACTACAGGTTTTGCCACTTCAGGGATCATAACAGCTAGGATAATACCAATCATTAAGCCTACAATGATTTGCTTGACCAAGCTCACTTGATTTACCTTTGCAAGTATGTTTCTCATAGATGTTCCCCCACTAAGATAAATTTGTAACATCATTGCTGTCGAGTTCTTCGCTTCTCTTTTGGCAGGTAATAGATTTGTTTGCTTCCATGGATAGCCATTTTGAAAAACGTCTACTCATAAAGACAAACTAATATTATTATACTGATTTTTTAATTCATTTCAATTAAACATTTTTTCATTTATTGAACAAATATCCCTTTTGCGCGAATCCTCTGTCGTTTCCTACTAACGATATCTGGTCTGTCTTTCGCCTTGCCTCCGCAAGAAAGCGGTAGTCAGGATCTTACATGCATCCAGACTACCGCTGCTCTTCATTTTTCCTCTGTCAGGAAAGCCGGGAATCCTTTTCGTTCAGAGGTAATCCCAACTCCAGCTTGCCAAACATTTCCCCTAGGTGATCCATGTTAAAGGTGATGTGCATAGCCGATGCCTGGACATCTCTCCAGTAGCGTTGAAGAGGATTGGCTTCAAACATGCTGCCTGCGCCACTCGACTCCATCATGGTCTTCACGGCTTGGTTGCACAGCCTCGCTGTAAAGCCGTAATTTCGCCGTAAACGCAAGCGTTCGTACGTATCGATCGGCCCACCTGTTTCCAGTCTTGACAGTGATTTTTCAAACAGCGCTTGGGCGGCCTCCAGGGTCGCAGACACCTCCGCGACGCGAATTTGCTGATGGGTAAAGTCAGCCACCTTGGCATTTCGTACGGTGGACTTCCCTTTGATTCCATCTCTCCACAGCTCATAAGCCCCCAGGCTTGCCCCCATCAGCGCGGACGCGAGACTCACGGGAATCACTGCATACAGCGGATGCTTGTACAGTTCATTGTCAGACAGCTGACTTCCGGGCCCTTCTCCCTTTTGGCACCAGGCCACCATATCAATCGTTCGATGCTCTGGAATAAATACTTGCTGTACACGGAGATTGTTGCTTCCTGTTCCCTTTTGTGCGATCGTCTTCCAGGTGGGAAGAATCGTAAAATCGCTTTTGGGTACGAGCATCATCATCGCCTGCGGAGATACGTCAGGCTCACTGGCAGCCACGTGGGCAAAGATCATGGCCCAGTCACTGTGATCGATTCCAGAGGAGAAGCCCCATTCTCCATCGACCATGTATCCTCCATCTACTCGCACGACCCGATTGGCAGGCGAACCGCCAAAGGAGGAGGCAATACATGCATCTGGATCCTCTCCCCAAACGTCTCTTTGTGCCTCATCTGGATAATAAGCGAGCATCCAGGAATGCAGCACCAGTAATCCAAAGCACCAGCCAGCGGAAGGATCGGCTTTTGCAATCTCACGTGTCGTTTGGTACATCGTGTCAATCCCCAGCTCAGATCCTCCCCACCGCTTGGGCATGAGCGCACGGATCAGTCCGGCATCGCGAAACGCCAGTATCGTTTCCTTTGGCTGACTGCGAAGCTCTTCAGAGAGAGCTGCCCGGGAGCGGATCGCCGGCAGCATTTCGCGGACGAGCTCCATCGCTTTCTCATGAGTAAGGGGCTGTAAACGTTGCATCGTAATTTCCTCCCGACTTTTATGTCCTTATCAATCATGGTACACCTGGACACACGCAGAGCTGAAATATCCGATCGTTATTCCGTCATAAGCTTCCCTTATTACGAACTTACTCAAAAGCGCCTCTGTGTTATGATAAAACAAAGCTTTCTCTCGAAAATAGACACAGGAGGCAAAGATGGACATCCGTCAGCTTCGCTATTTTATTGCCGTCGCCGAGCACTTGAATTTTTCCGAGGCCGCACGCAGCCTATTCGTCGCTCAGCCCGCCATTAGCCAACAGATCGCGTATCTGGAAAAGAAGCTGGGCGTCAAGCTGTTCATCCGCAGCAAGCATTCCGTCGAGCTGACACTGGTTGGAACACTCTTTTTAAAAGATGCCCGCGAGATTGTGCAGCGCTTGGAGGAGTCGGTCGAGAACGTCCGTCTGGCAGAAGAAGGAAGGATCGGAACCATTCGCATCGGTCTTTTGAGTGTTTCGGTACGGTCGTTTCTCCCACTGGTCGTGAGGTCCTTCCGCAAGAAGTATCCCAACATCCACATTCATTTTGCTTTTTACAACGTAGGAGAAATCAACAAAAAGCTGGAGAGAGATGAAATCGATCTCGCCTTTACCCTGTCGCACGGACTGGGCAGCATGAAAGGAATCGCTTACCAGAAGCTTTGGGCACAGCCGTACTGTGTCATCCTGCCGCATGATCACAGGCTTGCCGCGAGCACTTCTCTGCGTCTTGAGCAGCTGTCCACCGAGCCCTTCGTGATGCTGGATCGTGCCCAGTCGCCTCAAGGCTATGATCACATTTTGACACTATGTGCAAAGCATGGCTTTTCCCCTGATATCGTCAGCCACGCTTCTCGTATCGATGCTGTCATGCTCATGGTCGATGCTGGGATCGGAATTACGGTCCAATCCAAACATGTCCAGATGTATGCTACTCCCAGCCTCCGCTTGATCGATCTGGAGGGGGACGGATACGAAGCTGATGTCGTCGCCTGCTGGAAGAAAGACACCCCAAACCGCTCCATCGTCTTGTTCATGGAGGAAGTCGCCAGGCAGCTGGAGAAATAGTGGACCAATTGTGTCTTTGTCAAAACGAAAGGCTGTGATTCCTATCGCTCATCATCTCTTTGTCGATGCGAGGATCGAAACCGAAAGACTCCTCCTTCGTCCCTATCAGCCCGATGATGCCCACGACTTGTTTCTAGCCGTATCGGGTCAGCATTTCTATGATTTCATCCCAGGAGAAAGCACCCCTACCTTAAAAGAGGTACAAGGGATCATAGACTGGTCCATCTCCTGCTGCGAGCGCAATACCAAGGAGCAAATCCATAAATTCAATCTGGGCGTCATCTGCAAGGAAACCGATCGTCTCATCGGGTACTGCGGGCTCGGTCCCTACGATCTCGACCCTACGAAAATAGAAATCTATTACGGAATCTCGGAACGCTATACGGGTCGGGGCTTTGCTACAGAAGCGGCAGCAGCCGTTCTTTCCTATGGACTGGATGTACTGGAGCTGGACGAAATCATCACCACTGTGCATCCGCAGAACCACGCCTCCCTACGGATTCTGCAAAAAATCGGAATGAGCTACTCTCACTCCCTGCATAACCTGCCCGAGGATTTCTCCGATTTTGAATCCTACAGTTATTACTCGATCAAAAGGGAAGGCCTGCCGCGGAAATTACACATTTCCAGTGAAACGACGCAAGCAGATAAAGACTACGTGCGTAAAAAAATGTACGTCTTCAATGCAGCACACTTCCCTGCCGAGCTGAAAGGGAGATATCAGGAGGTCAATCTTTTCGTCAAGAATGCGCAAGGAGAAGTTCTTGGCGGCTTGCTCGGTGAGATCTGCTGGAACTGGCTCGAGGTGCACTACTTATATGTGAGCGATGAGCTTCGCCAATCCGGTTATGGCACCAAGCTCATGCGGGAAGCAGAAAGAATCGCCCGGGAAAAACAGTGTGACTTCATCAAGCTGGATACGCTGAGCTTTCAGGCATTGGATTTCTATCGCAAGCTGGGCTTTGAGGTGTACGGGCAGCTGCCCAATGCTGGAGGGTATACGCATTACTATTTGAAGAGGGATTTGTGAAGGGTTTGTAGACCGGCTCTTGGTCAAGGTGTTGTGGAGAGGAGGAAAAGGGAGAACGCACTAGCTTTTTTCCCTTTTTCCTCGGCATGCTTCACTTCTGTCCTTTGAAAAAACAATGGTTCCTTTTTATTTAGGTGAATTTCCAATCCCTTACTTCTCCCAAAGCTCGACCAATCGACCTTCAGGATCTTTAATCCAAACAAACTTTCCAAATTCACTACTCTCTTTTTCCTTTGCGAGAGGCACACCCATATGTTCAAGATGCTGGATCGTCTCGTTTAGATCATGTACTTGGAAATTGAGCATCACTTGTTGCTCTGTTGGAAAATAGCTGTCATCCTCGGCAAAGAAAGAAAAGATCGTCTCATTTCCTGATTGGGGTTTTATCACAGTCCCATTCCAATTTTCTATGTCAAGCTTCAGCACTTCGCTATACCACTTTTTCACCGCTTCCAGATCCTTCGTTCTCCAAAATACTCCTCCGAAACCTTTAATCATCGTATCCAGCTCCTGTCTGCGTTATTAATTTTTGCTATCCGATTCATGAGAGATTCGAGAATGGCAGGTATGTTCCTTTTCCGACAAGCTCAGCGTTCTACTGCCTGATTTGCTCAATAAAATGCCGAGCTGCCATTGAAAGGTAGTGGTCCTTTAGCCAAATGATCCCCGATGCGGCGCTTAAATGCGTGTCATCAATCCTCGTGGCTTTCAACTCGTGTCCCTTGTGCATTTTCAGCACAACCTCGGGCACGATCGTTGCCGCGAAACCCGATGAAACCAGTTCCAACAGCATGGGAATATCCGAGCATTCGGACAACAGATTTACTTCCAATTTGCGACGGCTAAATTCCTCCACGATCATGTGGTAGACCCCTAAGCCTTCGGTACTCGGCAAAATCAGCGGATTGGCCTGCATGACGGAAAAATCATCGAGCTCCAGCGGGAAGCGTACGATCGCCAGCTCGATCACCCTTTCCTTTACCATCTTACAGAGCTGAGCCGACTCGTTTTGCTGAATTTTATAGGTAATGTGTGGATAACGCTTTTTCACCCATGCGGGCAATTTCGCCGATAGGTACGGTCGAAAGCCTTTGATTGTCCTCGGGCTGAGCTTATTCTCCCTCTCCAATTTCTCGGCAGCACTTGCTGACGATCTGATGCTTTTGTTCGTATCACGCTTAATTGGTGGAATTGGCTCTGCTGCTCTGGTGCCATCCATCATGGCTTATGCAGCGGATATTACAACGAACGAACAGCGCACCAAAGCCATGTCGTATATCGGAGCGTCCATGTCCTCCGGTTTTATTATCGGGCCAGGTGTCGGAGGATTACTCGCTGAGTTTGGCATGCGTACGCCCTTTTTCGCATCTGCGTGCATCGGTGTTCTGTCGATGATCGGCAGCATGGTCTTCTTACCCGAGTCACTATCGTTGGAACACCGTATGACTCGACAACAATCCCGGGATAAAAAACCCAACGTTTTCCTGCAGCTTGCCCTATCGATCAAGTCTTGTTTTTTCGTCCTACTATTCCTTGTCTTCGTCCTTACCTTTGGCCTTACTCACTTTGACGCGATTTATCCTTTATACGTGGTTCAGAGCTATGGCTTTACCAGCCGTGACATCGCTATCTTGTTTACCTTATGTTCGCTGATGGGTACGTTCAACATTGCTATTGTCTTCGATCTCGTTCGTCCTTTTGCTACTTTCAGGGAATTTCTGGTATGTCATGTTTATCACGATGCTGTTTTTCACCTGTAACAACATCTTGCAGCCAACGACCAACACGCTTCTCTCCAAGGGGGCCGGGGAAGAACAAGGATTCGTCGCTGGAATGAACAATGCTTACATGAGTCTGGGAAATATTTTTGGACCCTTACTTGCCGGCATTCTGTTTGATGTTCATATCCATTTGCCTTATCTGTTTGGAGCATTGGTCCTTTTAACTGCCCACTTCGTCTCCGTCAAATGGATTGAGAGGAAGGAAACCGTCACAAGCATTGCAATGAATGAATAAGAAAACCCGTAGCGAAGCTTAACGGGGACTATCATCCGTGAATGCGAATTTTGTGTTTTTCAGCAGCAAAAAAACCATTCCTTTACGGAATGGCTTTGTCATTCATTCAAAACTGGCTCTGCATGTTTGCTAAGTATGTGTGGATAAGTCCTCGACCGATTAGTATTCGTCAGCTCCACGTGTTACCACGCTTCCACACCGAACCTATCAACCTCATCGTCTATGAGGGGTCTTACCAGCTTGCGCTGTGGGAAGTCTCATCTTGGAGGGGGCTTCACGCTTAGATGCTTTCAGCGCTTATCCCGTCCGCACATAGCTACCCAGCTGTGCCACTGGCGTGACAACTGGTGCACCAGCGGTGCGTCCATCCCGGTCCTCTCGTACTAAGGACAGCTCTCCTCAAACTTCCTACGCCCGCGACAGATAGGGACCGAACTGTCTCACGACGTTCTGAACCCAGCTCGCGTACCGCTTTAATGGGCGAACAGCCCAACCCTTGGGACCTACTTCAGCCCCAGGATGCGATGAGCCGACATCGAGGTGCCAAACCTCCCCGTCGATGTGGACTCTTGGGGGAGATAAGCCTGTTATCCCCAGGGTAGCTTTTATCCGTTGAGCGATGGCCCTTCCATGCGGAACCACCGGATCACTAAGCCCGACTTTCGTCCCTGCTCGACTTGTAGGTCTCGCAGTCAAGCTCCCTTCTGCCTTTACACTCTACGAATGATTTCCG
>NZ_CP176856.1:4715000-5270000 GCF_046622605.1 Brevibacillus centrosporus
CAGTAGTGACTCCCCCATCTACCCACAGTTCAATGGAGGGAACAGCCATTCCTACTTGCTTCGCTTTTTCTATTATAGCAGGGATAAATTGCTGTCCCTGCCCATCCGGTTCGGCTGTCATGATCAGGACGGCATCGGCGCGGCTCAACACATATTGAAAAGGCGCAATCGTTGACTTGGGGTTAAATGCCAGCCCTGCCTTTATTCCTCGACGCTGCACAGCTTCAACAAACGAGCTGGGGTAATCCAGTGCTTCGACATGAACGAAAATCACGCTTGGTTGGCAGGCGCAGATTTCCCCCAGATAGTCGAATGGATTGGACACCATCAAGTGAAACGAAAATGGAAGGTCGGTCACTTCGCGCAGGCTTTTCACGGTTTTCATGCCAAATGTGATGTTGGGAATAAAGTGACCGTCCTCGATGTCAATATGCAGGTCTGTGTACAGAGTCGCATCCAGTCGTTTGACTTCCTCTTCCAGGCGCAGCGGGTTTGCGGACGCAATCGAGGGGGAAATGATCATCGTACCTCGGCCTCCGACTGCCATTGAGCGCGGAATGCTTTGACTTTGTCCATGAATGCTTGAACGCGATTCGGATCGACGTGATTCTCAAATTTGCCATCGACCTTGAAGGTGGTCCCGACAACAGCCCCATCTGCAATCGCGAGCTGCTGCTCCACATTCTCTAGCCGCATCCCCGTATTGGCCAGTACGACTGTGTGCGGTACGATGGCCTTTACCCTCTGCAGCAGCTGTGCATCCGTCTCGGTTCCCGCTGTCAGCCCCGAGACACAAAGCGCGTCCGGACGATTGTTAAAAACTGTGGATTTGGAGATGCTTTCGATATCACGATCAGCCATGTACTTGGCAGCCTCCGGAACGATATTAAACAACAGCTTCACCTGTTCTGCTCCGATCCGATGCTGATGCCGAATGGTCTCTCCTACATTAGTATCCCATATGCCAAAATCGCTCGCGTAGACGCCCGTAAAGATTTCACGGACGAACCCTGCTCCGGTGGCAGCAGCCAAATCTAGTGATTTTTTCGCATCCCATAGGACGTTCACCCCAAACGGTACGGTAATCTCCTTTTTCAATTCTCCAATAATCCGTGCCATTGCGGCGACCGTCTCCGTTCTTACATCCGTCAGATACGGCAGACTGAACTCATTGGAAAACATGACGGCATCGACGCCACCCTCCTGTAGGGCCAATAAGTCCTTGCGGGTCATTTCGACGACGTATTCCATTCCTTTTCCTTTGTCGTAGTACGGGTCTCCCGGCAGCGGCAGGATGTGGCACATCGCGATAATCGCCTTCTCCGTCCCGATCACATCTTTTAGCCAGGTCATTGCACGACTCCTCTCTCTCCAGCCTGTTGATGCTCCTTTATTTGGACAGCACGAGCTTTTTGCTGAATGCCAGCAAAGCCCCCACTAAGACCACAATAATCGCTACCCCCAGCGCTTGCAGTGACATCAGCTTGCTGATCACGAACGCCACCCAGTTGCCCGCGGACAGTGCAGTAATTTGCGTCGCGCCTTCTGGGAACGTAAAGCCCGTATTTTTTGCCGTATCCGTGATGATAGGGGCAAAATAGCTGGCGAACAGGAGGACAATCGCCATCATAATCGTGCCGCTGATCAGCGTGCGCACAAAATCCCCACGATGAATGGGTGTTGCCATGGAGATAAAGAAGGCTGTCGCAGCCAAATCACCCAGAGGAAGCGTGGAATTAAGAGGAAGAATCATAGCCAACACGAGAGTAATCGGTATGAGCAAAATGCCCACCGTAATGGTCGTCGGGTGTCCAAGCGTCACAGCAGAATCAAGACCGATGTAAAACTCCGAGCCTTTGAAGCGTTTTTCCATGAACGAACGCGCCCCTTCCGAGATCGGGACCAATCCTTCCATAATGACCTTAACCATCCGTGGCAATAGCAGCATCAGGGAGCCCATCGCGATGCCCAGCTCCAGAACTTTTTTCAGATCGTAGCCGACAAAGATGCCAATCAAGATACCTAAAACTAAGCCGATCATCATCGGCTCGCCCATCACTCCGAGCTTGGCTTGGATGGACGAGGTATCCGTCTTGCGATTTTGCAGTCCAGGAATCTTGTCATACAGCTTTTCCAACAGCATGTAAACAGGGACAGAAGAGATCGCATAGCCTTGCGCGACGGAGATTCCAGGGATGCCGATTTCCTTTTGGACGCGCTCTGCGGATAAGTCCGCCATCTTCAGTGCGACGATACAATGGGCTGCCGCTGCCAACAAGCCATAGACCATACTACTAGTGACAGTCATGACGACTGCACCCGTAAAAGCAAAATGCCAGTAGTTCCAGATGTCGATATTGACCGTACGCGTCTGTTTGGAGATCAGCATCAGGACGTTGACGAGAAGGGTAAAGGGAATAATCACGGCCCCCACCTTGGTAGCAAAGGCGACGCCTGCCGCTGCCGCCCATCCAGCGTCGATCACCGTTAATTGCAGATGAAATTTCTCGACGAAAATAGTAGTAATGGGGCCAATATACGTCCAAATAATGCCGAGCACGAGGTTCAAACCCACGAATCCGATCCCTACCGTGACACCTGCACGGATCGCCCGCAAAAAACTGAGTCGAAAGCAGAGACCGACAATCGCGATGATGATCGGAATCATCACCATGGAGCCAAGATCGCTAAGATAGGTAAAAACTTGCAGGATGGCTTCCATTCTTCTTCCCCCTTTTCGTCAGCACGATTATTTGAGATGCCCCAAAATCTCCTGTTCCGTCTGCTCACGCCCAATGCCGGTCAAAAAAGAGATCGCCGTCACGATTGGCTTGTCGTATCTGTTTTCCAGTTTCATGGAGGTAATGATCAGATCTGCCCTGGCCGCGTGTCCGGCAATATCCGCTACCGTGCACTGAATGATGTCCGCAGCAATCCCGTTTTCACTCAACAAATGTTTCACTCTGTCGCAAATCAATGTAGATGTCGCAATGCCTGCCCCGCAGGCGATAATCACTTTTTTCATCTGCTTCACCCTCCCAAATGAACTCGCAACGCTTCTCGTGTCTTTTATCGGAGTTCTTCTTTCCCTCCTTTCTGGACTTTTCCAGCAATGTGAACGTGAATTCCCTTCTCCTGCAGCACTTTGAGTACGCCCTTTTGCTCAATATGTCTGTCTGTGATAATGGCATCCAACACGTCCAGATTGGCAATGTGAGAAAACGCAACCTGTTCAAACTTGCTGCTGTCGGCCAATAAGATCACCTCCTTGGCTATAGCTATCATCCCTTTCTTGATGTTGAGTTCATCGATATTGGAGTTCGTAATTCCCTTTTGAATGTCGACAGCGTCTGCTCCCAGAAACACTTTATCTACGTTCAAATTTTGCAGAAGCATCTCTGTAAACGGACCGACGAGGCTGTATACACCTCTGCGCCTCTGGCCTCCCAGCACGACCAGATCAATGGCCTCGTTTTCACAAAGGCACATCGCGCTTTTGATGTCATTGGTGATGACCGTAATGTTTTTCACCTTGACCAGCTGCTTTGCCAGCATCAGCGCCGTCGAACCGCTGTCGAGCAGAATCGTCTCCCCCGGATGGATAAAGGTGAGCGCCAGCTGCGCGATCATTTCCTTGTTTTCCGCTGCTTGCCTTTCTTTTTCGGAGTGCCGAGGCTCGAAATTCGTTCCTTTGTGCAGACTTGCCGCTCCTCCATAGGTGCGAATGATTAATTGCTGTTCTTCCAGCTTCAGCAGATCTCGCAACACAGTTGGTTTCGATACATCCAACAACTCCGTCAACTCAGCAATGGAAGCAAATCCTTTTTGATTCACGTACTGTGTAATCTTTTCGTAGCGTTCCGCTTGCAGGATGGCAAACTCCTCCTCTAAAACCAGCCAGTCATGAAAGGAAAGGTTGATGATTTACTCTGACTCATTTTTATTAACTTTGATTCGATTTGATACTTACTGATTTGCAAAAAAATACCCTTACGAGATTCTAGTGTCTCGTAAGGGTAAGATTGTATTGCAAATTCCCCATTTAAGCCATCACCACGACTAGGCTTATTTGGAAAGAACTCCTACTTCTTTATAAGTTTTTGCCTCCACATCAAATTCATAAGCGGTTGAAGAAACAAACTCGTGGTTTTTGTGCTCATTAATATAGAGATTAAATCCATTTTCATGGGCTACATGGACATCAATTTCAGGATCTTTTACAGGCTCTGTTCTAAAGGAAGTAATTCTCGTTAATTGGCCTTGAAAATAGTTATAAACGCTAACGAATATAATTGATTTGTCCTTTTTATCGTGCTCAATGACCAGAAAGTCATGTGGATAGCCAAAAGCTGTTAAATACTCCCATTATCCTCCAAACAGAAGCCTTTTCCAAAAGGTAATCGTATATTTACAACAAGATTAACATTACCAAACCCCATTGGTTTATTAATTGCATATTCAGGTTCAAGTTGTTTTGTTTCCATCTTAGTACTATTGCTTTTTCCCAGTACACTGTCTGCAAAACCAGGTGTCCCTCCTAAGAAAAAGATTGAAACTAGAATTCCCGTTAGCATTAGACTCATTTTTTTCACGGTATCACCTTCCAAATTTCTCCGAGAGCATGCTTCTTATCTTAACTCTTCAGGATTTAGGCAAAATAATTCCGGAACAACGAATTTACCGTCTTTTCGTATCAGTCGGTCATCAAACCAGATTTCTCCTCCTCCGAATTCCGGTCGTTGAATTAACACCATATCCCAATGTATGGCGGAATGATTGCCATTGTATGCATCATCATAGCAATTTCCTAAGGCTACATGTAAAGAGCCATCGATTTTCTCATCAAATAAAATGTCCTTTAACGGTTTTTTAATAAATGGATTCATGCCAATAGCAAACTCCCCGATTGAGCTTGAACCTTCATCCGTCCGAAGAATTTCCCATAAGCGTGAAGTATCATTGGCAGCAGCTTTCGTAATTACTCCTTTTTCAAAGGTCAGCTGAATCTTCTCAAAAACAAACCCACTATACGGAGTTGGGGTGTTAAAAGTGATTACGCCATTCACAGAATCTTTTACTGGTGCAGAATACACTTCGCCATCAGGCAAGTTTAGTTGACCCGCACATTTAATTGCTGGCATTCCATCCATCGAAAAACGAAGGTCAGTACCGGGACCTACGATTCTTACTTGATCTGTCTGGTTCATCAGTTCTACCAATGCATCCATAGCATGATTCATTTTCTCGTAATTCATGGTACAGACATCAAAGAAAAATTGTGTAAACGCTTCTGTACTTGTTTCTGCAAGCTGTGCCATTGCTTCATTTGGATAGCGTACAACCACCCATTTCGTATGTTTTGCCCGCTGCTCGATATGCACGGGTTTGATGTAGAGTCGTTCATATTGAAGCATTTTTTGTGTCGGTATATCTGACCACTCATATAGATTGCTATTTCCCCGCACGGCAACATATCCATGCATCATGCTCATGAAACGAGAGTCGGCTTCCCCCCATAGACGTATTTGTTCTTCCGGAGCGTTCATAAGCAAGTCACGCATCACCTGTCTGTCCCGAAGGTTGATAAATGCATTCCCACCAACTTTGTGAACCTCTCGTGTAATTGCTTGTATAAGCTCGCGCGGTATATCTGTTGCCTCAATAAGAACATTTTCATTTGGTTGTGTTTGAATGGAATAATTTACGATGATTTCCGCAAGGCGTTCTATTCGGGATTGAAACATGTCAGATTCCTCCGTTCACATGAACTGTTTTTACTTTCACCTGTTCCTTTTGTGCAGCTACAAACATAGGCACCGCCAACAGTGTCATGATCATCAAAATACTAAAAACAAGCGGTCCTTGCGAAAACCCAAAATGAGTAAGAAGCACTCCGCCAAACCATGGACCCATGCTTTGTCCAATAAATTGAAAACCACTCGCACCAAAGTAAGTCCCTCGAAGATGTTCCGGTGCAATCTCTTGAATAACCATTTCTGCCATCACAAAACACAGCAATTCTCCAATCGTGAACATCACCATAGACAGAATGAGCGGTATAAGTGAATGGAACACACCGAATCCAACCAAAGAAACAGCAAAAAATACAGTGCCTATCTGCAAACAAGCCATGGAAGAAAAACGTCGGGCAAATCGTAATAAAGGCACCTGCAGTGTCACGACTGCGATTGTGTTGGTTGTGATCAGATAAGACAACAGTTGAACCCCATTGATAAATCCGGGTGCGTTTCCCATGTACTGAACAAGTGTAGATTCCATATGGGCATAAGCAGCCGTTAGGAACATCGTACCAATCAAAAAGGAACGGAACACCCTGTCACGAAGTACAACACCGAGTGCTTGCTGAAAACCAATTCGTGCTTTCTGCCCTTCATTTGCGGAAGTCATTGGGTACGTTGCTTTCAGTATGATTACCAACATCAGAAACAAGGCATATGCACTGCTAGTAATGAAAAATGGAGCTGTTGATTCAGCGCTCCCGAGGTAAACACCTGCAATCGGTCCAATTGCCGCACCGGCATTGATAGCAAAATACCGGGCATTGAAAACGGTCAGTTGATCTTCAGGTTTGGTGATATCTGAAAGTAATGCCTTAGAAGTTGGCTCGAAAATATTTCGAAAAAATCCATTTAGTGCGCTGATCAGAAAGAAACTGGTGATGGAATCAGCAAATGCATAGCCAGCAAATGTCAGGCACCACCCAAGTAAAGATAGGATTAATACCGGAAAACGTCCGTATCTGTCTGACCAAACACCTCCCAAGAAGCTACTAAAGGTACCAACCAGGAAACTTACACCAATAATGGCTCCAGTTATATCTGCGTCGATTCCCTTACTTTTGTAGAGGAATATCGCCAAGAACGGCATCGTCATGTATGTCGCTGACCTCGATAAAAAGGTCCCGGATATCATGCACCAAACGATTGGATGAAAACGAGCCATATCATTCACCTGCTCTTTCTTCGGGGAAAATTGGATTCTTTGGGTAATATAACGCACTATTTTTGACATGACTCCCCAGAAATTGTAGGTGAAAGAATAACAATTTTTGAATGCGAAAAGAAAAAAGCATTTTGATGGATTCATCCATTAAAATGCTTCATGACTAGGGGTGCTATTTGATTCTATTAGACGCTTTTTCTGAATTCGCTCGCGGTCATTCCGTACTTCTTTTTAAATAATCTTTCAAACGTGTTCAAGCTACCAAAACCTACTTCAAAAGCAATGTCCGTGACCTCACAAGAGGTTTTTCTCAATAACTGCTCAGCATGCCGAAGTCTATAGTCCGCAATGTATTGGCTAGGCGTCTGTCCGACATACTCTCTAAACAGTCGAATCAAATAATATTTGCTGATTCCAGAAGCGTTCGACAAAGTATCTAGATCCAACTCATTGGAAAAATCGTCGTGTATATAATCCATGGCTTTTCGCAAAGAGGGGTGGTCATTATAGGAAGCCTCCATTCTCCAATCCTTGGAATGGGTCCCTCTCGTGTGTGAAAAAAGTAAAGATGCCAGCTCGTACTCAAACTCTTGTAGCTCTTCTAGATGAAGAGAACTATCCAGGGTATGTTTCATCATGCGGGTAACCATTTTTTTAAAGCCTTCCGCGGAGCCTTCGACCCAAGGTGAAAATTCGAGCCGCTCCACAGTCCGCTCGAGCCGCTCTGCCAACACTCTCTCCAAGAATGACTTTTTCAAGTTGATCAGTAATAGCCTCGATCCCGCTTCATTCGAATAATGATAGTGTTTTTCATCAGGAGAAGTAATACACCACCATCTTTCTTGAAACTTTCGATCCTGGTTATTGATTTGAATGAAAGGAGTTCCAATAAGCGGAATGCTTAGCTGAAAATCTGATCCATGACCATGAATTTTGGGATCCGCTGTTTTCGGGGAAAATTGAATCATCATCAGCTTGCTTTGCTCTAGATTTAATTCGAACAGTTTCATTGCTACTCCCCCAGCCATACTCTTTGCAAAGCACAGGTACCACGATCGGTTTTACCCATAGTAACGATTATACTCTGTGCATCCGAAAGATTGATTCACTTTTTACAATTCCTGCATATTCCCGTTTGCAAGCTGAGAGAACACATCATTGGACATTTTTACAGCAATGCGTCTTTCTTTTGCAAATGTGTTACTGAGGGTACGGTTATGATGTTGAATGATGCTTGCTGCAGAGATGACTCCATCAGCGGTCGTATGGCCGTCTTCTACTAACGTCACATCAAAGCCTAACGCTATGGCGCTGCGACAAGTCGAATCGACACAATACTCGGTCCTCACTCCCACAACTACCAAGGTAGAAACGCCCCGTCGCTTCAAATCATTCCTCAATGAAGTTTGATAAAAGGCATCTGCAAACTGCTTGTGAATAATGATATCTGCTTTGCGTGGAATGATACCCACAGCAAACTTCCAAAATGGCGTCCCCCTCTCCATCAGTCCCCCTGACTCCCCCTCGTGTTGGATATAGAAGATAGGGATATTTTCCCTCTCTGCCTTCCCTATCATTTTTTGGATAATGTTCAGGGTCTCGTCTTTCTTATAGGTTCCGAAAAGCGGTCCAACTTGGGCATCGATCACAACCAGTGCTGTTTGCTGATCTTGCATCTTTCGCTCTCCCCCGGATTTGATTTGATTTTCAGGAATTTTTCGATCAATCCATATGAATCGCAATCTTGCCGAAATGAGAACCACTCTCTAGATACTCCACCCCTTGCAATGAGTCTTCCAGCGAGAACACTTTTGAGATGACAGGACGTAGTTTGGCATTACTAAAAAACCGTACCGCAGAGACCAACTCAGAATATGTATGCATGGCGGTGCCAACTAGCGATACTTGTCTAATCATCAGATGATAGGTGTCCAACGTAAAGGTTCTTCCCGTAACAAATCCATAATTTACTACCCTACCTAAATCCCGTACCGACTGAATCGCTATAGGCATTGTTTTGGAACCACCGCCATCTACGACCAGATCCACCCCATTTCCATTTGTTAAGTCTATCACACGTTCCACGACATCCTCGCTCTGGTAGTTGATTCCCGCAGCAGCCCCGAGAGCCATTGCTTGTTTCAATTTCTCATCTGACGACGAAGTGACAATCACTCTTGCCCCCATAGAAACAGCGATCTGCAAAGCAAATAACGCAACTCCCCCACCAATTCCTTGAATCAGGACGTTTTCACCTGGTTGCAGCCCTCCACGGGTAATTAACGCCCGCCAAGCGGTACCCAGTCCCATTGACAAAGCAGCTGATTCTTTCACATCCAAGTGTTCAGGCTTTGGTATTAATAGTTTGGCAGGAACAGCAACGTATTGTGCAACTGTCCCATTTAACCCAGTGCTCCCCATGATGTTCCCTTTTAAACAAGCCACATTTTGCCCGAGCAAACATGCTGAACAAACACCACAATAAGCAAGCGAGCTCCAAATAACTGGATCCCCGATGCTCCAGCTCCTAACATTTGATCCGATGGACTCAACGATACCTGCGCCATCCGCTCCCACTGCATAGGTGGACACAGGAAAGCTCGCATCCTGCTCCCTCATCCTTTTATAAAAAAGCGGCATGTTCAAGTCCCTATGATTCAAAGCCGCTGCATGAACTTTTACTAAGACTTCATCTGGACCGATTTGAGGGATGGGTAACTCCCCTTTGGAAAAGGTTAATGTTCTTTCATCGACTAACAAGGCTTTCATGCAAAACACCACTTTCCGTTTTCTTGAACCGATAGTTAAGTTCGTTACAAAACGAACTAAAACCTTGATTCGATTATAGGAGAGTGCTACTATTTTGTCATTCCTTTTTTTCAAAGTTCGAGGAGGAACGAACTCATGACTTATTCGGTAGAAGTTTCCTTTGCTCCAGCCAATGAACTGATTACCAGTTTTTATACCTTTCTTTGCACAAAGGCACACAAAAGATTGGAATTAGGTCCAAACTGGGTAAAGAACACAACTGAACAATTATCGGAGCGCTTTGCAGCCGAATTGAAAGAGCTTGAATATTGGAGTGATTGGGGGCAATTGCAACTTTTAGTTTGGCAGTGTCCCAAAAAAGAAACGACGACTCAGTTTCTACTTTGGCTGGAGAGTTTATCTGTAGGGGAACTCTTTGAGCGGCTTTCTCCTTGGATTTCTACTTTTCCCGAGGATCTAGGGGTTGTTAGAGACAGAGTAAGCTACTTTCTTTCCGAATGGGACCAGCAGTATTTTCAATCCGTATCATCTATGATTGTCGATCCGTTGATAACCGATGCAAACGAGAAGCTCCAATGGAAAGCAGCACGCGGACCGGTGGAGTTAATAGAGCTTGCTACCAACGGACTGTATTTTGAACCGGTTGATCAAGCACACCGTGTGCTGCTGATCCCGCAATATCACTCTCAGCCCGTTACGTTGCTCCATTGCTACCGAGGAATTACCGTCTGTCAATATTCTTCCGATCTATTACCTGTAATAGAAGATAATTTGCCTTCCCCCTCGTTATACCGCCTTACACGTAGCTTAGCAGACAAGACCCGCCTGCAAATTCTGCACTATCTGAAGTCCGGACCCAAAAGCTACATGGAAATTGTGAATCATATGCAGATGGCCAAAAGCACGATCTATGAGCATACATTGAATCTACGCTCTGCCGGTCTGATTCGAGGTCATGTTCTTGGTTCAAGCGTGGTTTCGTATAGCTTGCGTGAAGAAGCGCTTGATTGGATGAATGACCAACTCAAAGCATACCTGAAATGATTGCGTATTCTAGTAGGCATAAAAAAGGCAGCGGATCCATGTCCCCAATCAAAAAAAGAGCGCAGGGCTCAGATCCCGCGCTCTTTCTCCTTCTCTTCTACTTTTCCCCGGAAATGACAGCGGTCATCTGCGTCAGTTCCGCGATGGTCTGCTCGTTGACGTCGAGTCCCAGGCCCGGTCGATCTGTCAGCCTGATCGTTTTCTTCTCATATGGGAACTCAGCTACATCCCGTGCGAACATGAAAGGTCCGACCAGCTCGTTGGAAATAATCGCCTTTTTCGCCGCAGACAAATGGGCGCCTGCCGCGCTGGCGACGGCGGATTCGACCATCGATCCGACCTGACATTCCATGCCGACCATTTCGGCCTGGGCAACCAGCTTCAGTGCGGGATAGATGCCCCCGCATTTCATCAGCTTGATGTTCAGCTTGTCAGCAGCCTGCTTGACGATCGTTTCTCGCATTTCGCGGTCTCCGTGCACGCCTTCATCAATCATCACCGGGATGTGAATCTGGCGGCGAATCTCAGCCAGCGCTGTTATGTCATCCGCGACCACCGGCTGTTCGATCCAGTCGATATTGCAGTCCTTTACCTGCTCCAGCACCCACATGCTCAGCGCCTTGTTTCTCCACCCCTGATTGGCGTCGACCCGCAGCTGTACTTTGTCCCCAATCGCTTTTCGCACCGCCTTGATTCTTTCCACGTCAACGGCTGGATTTGTTCCAACTTTGATCTTGATCGTGCTGTATCCGTCTTTGAGTGCCTCTGCAGCCTGCTGTGCCATGACCTGCGGCTCCAAAATGCTGACGACAAACGGGACAGCCATGACTTCGTGATAGCGCCCTCCGATGAGGTTGTAGACAGGCTGACCAGTCGCTTTGCCCATGATGTCATAGCAGGCTAGATCGATCGCTGCTTTGGCGGAGGGAGAACCGTAAATCGTCTCCGCCATTTTCTCGTGAAGATGCTCGATTGCAAACGGGTCTTCCCCGATCACGAGCGGTGCCAGATGATGAACGAGTGTGCTGTACGTGCTCTCCCATGTCTCTCCCGTCACATGCTGGTCGGGAGTCGCTTCTCCGTACCCAGTGATCCCAGTATCTGTCTCCACTTTGACCAGCAGTGTGGGCATGTCGTAGTACGTTTCGTAAGCCACGATAAAGGGCCGAATCAGGGGAAGCTTGATGCCTGAGACGGTAATCGATGTAATTTTCACTGTGGATCCGCCTTTCTATTTACAAGGACTCACTGATAGCCAATCAAGTGCGCAATCGTCACGAAAACGGCACCTAAGATATAGTGGCAGATGATCAACGGCAGCAGCCACTTGGCCCATTTCACCCATGAGACGCCCGCCAAAGCGAGACCTGCCATGAAATAGCCGGAAGTCGGCGTGAAAATGTTGGAGATCCCGTCTCCTAACTGAAAAGCAAGTACAGCTGTTTGACGCGTCACACCAACCAGGTCGCCAAGCGGAGCCATGATTGGCATGGTGACAGCAGCCTGTCCACTGCCAGATGGGATAATATAGCTGATCAGACATTGCACGATGTACATCCCGATCGCAGTCAGACTGGTCGGCAGGGAGCCTACCGCATTTGCCAGTCCGTACAGAATGGTATCCATGATCTTGCCATCCTGCAAAACGACGAGAATCCCACGAGCGACCCCGACAACCAATGCTCCCATCACCAGCGTACGGCAGCCTTCGATGAACGCCTCCGCAATATCGTTTAACGACAGCTTGGAAACAATCCCCATCAGAACACCCATCAAAAGGAACAAGCCAGCGATTTCCGTCAGGTACCAGCCGAGCTTTGAAACTCCAATCGCCAGTACGACCAGCGTAGCCAAAAGGATCGTCAAAACCAGCTTCTGTCTCCCGGTCAAGCCGACAAACTGCTCGGTAGGCGACTGCTTTTCCTTCAGTGTCAGATCGCTGTCGTAAGTAATGCTGCTCTTCGGATCCTTTTTCACTTTATCTGCATAACGCATCACAAACCAGATGCTGACCCCGACAAACACCACCCACATAATCAAGCGCAGACCCAATCCCGAAAATACCGGGATCTGCGCAATCCCTTGTGCGACCCCGACGGTAAATGGATTCATAAAGGCAGAGGCAAAGCCTGCGGAAGTACCGAGCAGAACGACAGCAGCCCCGGTCATCGAGTCAAAGCCAAGCCGCAGCATGAGCGGTACGAGAATGGTGATGTACGGAATCGTTTCCTCCGCCAGACCCAGCATCGCTCCACCTAGCGCAAAGAACACCATGAGCACCGGAATGATGAGCTTTTCCCTGCCCGCCATCCTTTTCGAGATACTCCCTACAGCGCCTTCAATGACATTCGTCGAGCGCAAAATACCGAACGAGCCACCTACAATAAAAATGTAAAAGATAATGTCCGCTGCCCCGGTCATCCCCGTATAGACCGCTTGAAAGACATCCATGAAGCCTGCTCGATCTGCTTCGACTGGATGATAGCTGCCATCCACGGCGATCATGCGGCCATTGGCATCTTCTGCCCGATCATACTCACCAGGCGTTACCACGTACGTAGCGATTGCCGCTAGTAAAATAACGGAAAACAAAATAACAAAAACGTGAGGTACTCTTGAAGCCATGTCGGAATCCCCCCTTATTTTTCATCCATTATCGACAAACGTCGTTATCTTGTCGCTAATTATTAAAAAATATAACGAAAAATAAACACGGCAGTCAAGAGAATTTTCTAAAAATTGATTCGGTAAACGGCTCTTGGTCTTCCCTGACGATAAGGCTGCTCCTCGCCAACAGGTACGATAAACTGATGATTCACCATTTTCTTCAAAACGCGCTCCGCACTTCTCCTGCTCAGCTGCAAATATTCCGCGAGATCCGTTGCGGTAAAGCTGTTTTCTCTACGCAGTTTAATGAACGCAGATAGCTTGCTGATCGTCGCCACACTCATCCCTGTTTGCTCGGCCACGTGCAGCAAATCCCGATTTTCGCTCTTCAAATGAAAGGTCTTGCTGTTTGCACTCAAGGGACCGATGACCTCTTTTTCGTGAGTGACCAGAAACGCGCTGCTGTTTCTCTCTTGCTTTCGAGCATGAAACAACCCGATCCGTGCGTGAGCTTCCGCCTCTTTTGCCGTCATGCCAAAGCCAAACCCCATACTGATGCTCACGCCAAATAGATCCTCCATGTTTCCCATCGCAGGCATTTGCGTGAAGTTGCGTGTCATTTGTTCAATGCTTCCTCTGGTCCCATAAATGATAAATTGGTCCAAGCCGAGCTGCTGGATCGAGGCATCCGTCTCTTTCCCTAAATCAAGCAGCATCTGCTGCAGCATAATTCCTGCGTTCGGCTGAGTGCCGCCTCCTTCCTCCAGCTGGTTGATCGCCGCCAGCCCGACCGCGATTTGGGCATTCTCGCTGATCATCAGCTGTCCGAAGTGAGCTGCTCTCGCCACCGTTTCGCGAATGCTCTTTTCCGGTACGATCATATTGATACACGGGATGTCTAGCAATCGCAGCCGTTCATAGACATAATCGACGCTGGTCAGAATCAGATTGCTCCTGCCGCACTCGAAGTTTTCACGATGGAAACGGATCATATCCTCGGGATCAAAAGGCGTGCCCTCCCCATCGACGATTTGGCTGTAATCTTTCACGTGCCAGCCGCTGCTATCCAGCTGCCATTCTGCAACCGCTTGCTCCAAATACCGCTGTTTGGGAGTATCCACGGATAAAAAGCGCAAACCTTCCTCGCGGTTCAGCAAGATATGACCGAGGTTCAAGGTGAGCGTATACTCATCTGAGGGAATATAGACAGAAGGCAGCTGCTGCTTTCGGGTAGAACGTCTTGTCCCATAATAATAGGGAAGCGGCCCCGCAAACAGCAGCACGTCGCAGTCTTGAATTTGCTCCACCAGCGTCTCGCACTCCATTGGATTCCGATATATGTATGTCGTGAATTTAATGTCGTTGAAATGTTCCGCGTGCGCCGTAATACGCGGGGCAAAGTCCTCAGGTGTAATTACGGCTACTCGTATCAACATGAATGCCTACCGCCTTCCATCCAGCTTGCGTCAGTCACTACAGCAAATATTTTTTAATTATAACAGAAAATTAAAATCATTCACATATCTTCTATTGGCAATAAGACGGTTACGGTAGTCCCTTTCCCTACTTCACTTTCGAATTGCATGACACCCTTGTGATGCTGAATGATTTTTTGGGTAATCATCATGCCCAGTCCCGTGCCCTGCTCTTTCGTGGTGTAGAAGGGATCCCCGATCTTATCCAGCTTTTCTTTCGGAATCCCGCAGCCTTCATCGGTAAAGGAAAGAGAGAGATGCTGGGCGCGTCTTTGCGAAGCGATTTTCATTTTTCCGCCGTCCTTCATCGACTCAATCCCGTTTTTCATGATGTTGACGAAGACCTGCTTCAACTGATTCTCATCACAAAAAATAGGAGGCAGCTCGCTTTCCAAAGACAGCTCGATCTCCACGGCACTCATATTGGCCTGCGATTCCAACAGCAAAGCCACATCGTTTACGATCTGGTTGACGCATCTTTGCTCAAATCGCTCCGGCTTGGGCTTGGCTAATACAAGCAGCTCTCCCGAGATCAGCTGTATTCGCTCCAGCTCGCCCTTCATAATGTCAAAGTAGCTTTGGTCCGCTGTGGGGAACTGATGCTGGAGCAGCTGGGTAAAGCCTTTCAAAGAGGTCAGCGGATTGCGCACCTCATGGGCGACTGCTGCTGCCAGCTGTCCTACTGCTGCCAGCTTTTCCGACTGCCGCAGGATTTCATCCGTCTGCTTTTGCCCAGAGGTATCTCGCCAGATCGTGAAATAGCCTGTCACCTCTCGATTCACGATGATGGGAATATTGTGTGTCGCCACTTCGATCAGATGTCCCTCTTTATGTACCAGCTTTGAGGATAAAGTAAACGGAGCGCCTTCTTTGACAGAAGAGTCCCAAATCCTTCCTGCTTGCGCCACTTCGTCTTCCCCAAGCAAATCGCTATACGAGAGCTGCAGCAGCTCTTCTTTTCGATAGCCTGTCATTCGTTCAAACACCGGATTGACCTCGATGTACGCACCAGTCAAATCAATCGCCGTTACTCCATCCGCGTTGTACGTCATCAGCGACTGATACCGTTGCTGGCTTTCGATCAGCAATTGCTCTGTACGCTTCTGCTCCGTGATGCCCTGAATAATCCCAAACATTTTCGTCGGGTCGGCTTTATCTGGATTGACCTCACGTTGGGACAGCACGATGCGTTCTTCTCCATCTGGACGCAAAATCCGATATCTCACACGCAGGGGATGACCATGACGCGCGCCGTTTATTTGCTGCGTGATATCCTGGGCAATCCCGTACACGCCAACGATTGATCCCTCGACTATGATCGGCATGTTCGTAAACTTCATCCGGATGATTTCACCCGTTTTTGTCCGAATCCTCGCTTCGAATCGCTGCGAAGCTCCTTTCGCTGCCGCTTCAAAGCATTGTTTCGTTTGCGGCAAATCCTGTGGATGAATGTGCATGTGAAAATGCTGGTTCACAAGCTCCGTCCGGGAATATCCGGTCAATCTCTCTGTTGCTGGATTTACGTTTATGTAATAGCCCGATAGATTCATGGCGTAAATGGCATCGGGATGCTGTTCAAAGAGCGAGTGGTAATACTGCTTTTCCAGCTTCACATTTTGTTCAAAAGCTGCGACTTCCCGAAACAATACATAGATCCCTTCCTCGGACGGAAAGGCTTTTACTTCAAACCACGCCTGCAATCGTTGTGAATATTCAATAAAAAAAGCTTCCACCCGACTCTCGGATACTTGACGGAGCTGCGCAAAAAATTCCGGCTCATTGAAGCGCCAATGCTCATAGACGTTTGTCCCGAGCTGTACGTCGCGTTCGCTAGTTAATAGGAGACTTCCTTTCGTATTCACATGAAGGACGTTCCAATGGCGGTCAAAAGAAATAAATCCATCACTGATATTTTCTAGAAATTGTTGCTTATATCGTTCCCACACTCCTGGCAGCGCCATTTTCTCCCCCCTCTAACGATGCTTCTATCTATCTTTTTCCTGTTCATTTTTATCCATCATTATGGACTTCTGTAAAATACTGAAAAATCCTCTTTATCCCACCCTTTTACGACCTTTTCCGTCCACGTCCAAAAAGAGCTGCCATTCATTTGAACGGCAGCCCGGCTATTTCATTCTGGAAAAATCTTATTTGCGAATGTCCTTTTTGGTGGCTAGATCGGTGTAATACTCCGTCTCTTGATTGACATCCTGGATAAAATCAGCACTTTTCGCATAGGCGGCTTCCACCTGGATTTCCGACAGCTTCTTCGCGAACTCTGGATCCTGCTCCATCTTGGCAATCGATTCCTGCCATTTTTCCACGACGTAATCAGGCGTTCCTTTGGCAAACGATACTCCCGTCCACCAGAAAACAGTCAGTCCTTTGATTCCCAGCTCCTCTGCCGTAGGAACATCTGGCAGGAAGGGGCTTCTCTTTGTGCCGGATACCGCGAGAATTTTCACCTTGCCAGCCTGCACCATCGGCATGATCTCTCCTACCGTATGCACGGCCAAAACCGCATGTCCTCCTGCCACTTTTGGTACGGAATCCGAAGCACCCTTGGTCACAATCATCCTCGACTTGGAAAAATCAGCGCCGATGGTGTCCATCCATTCCGCTACGCCAAAGGCAGAAAATCCTGCTGGCCCAACCGATGTCCAGGTCAATTGCTCAGGGCTTTCTTTGACCCATTGGGAAAACTCGGCGAAATCCTTCCAGGGAGCGTCCGCCTTGACTGCAAAAGCCAGCGTTCCTTTCCCAATCCGTGCTGCATAAATCTGATCCTCATTTTTCACCGGTGAATTTACCATCCCAGCCGTCAGCATCGTCGTATTCGAGACGTTGACCGCCAGCGCTGTGTAGCCATCCGGCTTTGCCTGCTTCAATGCATACTCCGCTCCGACTGCTCCCCCTCCGCCTGCTTTGTTCACGACAACGATGGGCTGCCCCCACTCTTTGCTCAAATAGTCTGCTGTTGCCCTCGCGACCAGATCGACGCCGCCACCTGCGGAGTAAGGCACGATATACTCAATTTGTTTGGTCGGATATGGTGGTGCTGCAGGAGCTTGTGCAGCAGGTGCCGGCTTCGGAGCACTTTGTTCAGCAGGGGGAGCTTCCCTTGCGCCACATGCACTGATCGAGACCGCCATCAAAAAAGACATCATCACCGTTGCCCATTGCTTATATGCTTTCAACCCTGACTCCTCCTGTACTTGACTAGCTTGCGACATCGATCCCATGCGCCTGCTCTTCCCTTACCCGTTTGTTGGTCCT
This sequence comes from Brevibacillus centrosporus, assembly GCF_046622605.1. Lineage (NCBI taxonomy): Bacteria > Bacillati > Bacillota > Bacilli > Caryophanales > Paenibacillaceae > Brevibacillus > Brevibacillus centrosporus. The sequence goes on from NZ_CP176856.1 coordinate 4,733,135, forward strand.
TCTGTTCAGCAGGATGGAAATCACCAGCAGCGCGGCGGCGGCAACCAAAATCACCAATGAAATCGGTCGACTCCAAACAATCGCTATGTTGCCTGCTCCCATCGCCATCGTCTGAATGAAGGACTCCTCCAGAAGAGGACCCAAAATAAAGCACAGGACGAGTGGGACGACAGGCCATTTGTATTTATGAAATAAGTATCCAAGTGCCCCAAACAAAAAAGCGGTGCCAACGTCAAACAGGCTGTTTCGCACGCTGTATGCCCCAATCGTGCAGAACATCAGGATGATCGGTGCCATAATCCCGTAGGGCACTCGTGTCAGCTTTACCCACACCCATACCATGGGCAAATTCAGGATCAGGAGCATGGTGTTGCCTACGAACATGGAAGCGACGACCGTCCAGACAAACGGAGCATGCTGCTCGAACAGCACAGGTCCCGGTGTGAGACCATAAATCATCAAGCCCGCAAGCAGGATCGCCAGTGGGGGTGAAGAGGGGATTCCCAGCGAGAACAGGGGAATAAAGCCTGCGCTGCTTGTTGCGTTATTGGCAGCCTCCGGAGCAGCGACTCCTTCAATCGCACCGTTGCCAAAACGCTCCGGATGCTTGGATACCTTTTTCTCCAGATCGTAGGCGAGAAAGGCGGTAATCGCCGCAGAGCAGCCTGGCAGCAGCCCGAGAAAGAAACCGACCAGCCCTCCCCGAAGCATCGGCGCCGCACTTTTCATCAGCTCTTCTTTGCCTGGATAGACGCTTCCCGTTTTGGCAATGGTTGCTCCCGAGCGCCTTTCCTCGATTCCTTTCAATACTTCCGTCACAGCAAAAAGCCCTATAATGATGCTGATCATATCAAAACCGCCCATCAGCTGTGAGACGCCATAATCAAATCGGGGCATACCGGACGAGGGACCCAAACCGACCAGCGAGAGCGCGTAGCCGAATGCCCCCATTAAAAATGACTTGATTAAAGAACCTCCTGACAAGCTGACCATCAGTGTGAGGGCGAGCAGCATGAGCGCAAAATACTCGGGAGGCCCAAACTTTAAAGCCTGATCTGCCAAAATCGGCGCAAAAAAGACCAGACCGATCACACCCAGCACCCCAGCGCCGAATGAGGCGATCGCCGATATCCCCAAGGCTGGGCCACCTTTCCCTTTCTTTGCCAGCGGATATCCGTCCAGACATGTAGGCACGGATGATATCTCTCCCGGAATATTGAGCAAAATAGCTGTCGTCGACCCTCCGTACATCGCTCCGTAGTAGATGCCCGCTAGCATGATGATGCCCTGTGTCGGCTCAAGTACCCCGGTCAATGGCAGCAAAATCGCGATAGCTGAAGTGGGGCCGAGGCCGGGCAGCACTCCTACAAAGGTTCCTACCAAGGCACCCACCGCAGCCATGAGCAGATTCTCCAGCGACAGCGCTGAAGAGAACCCATCCATCAAAAGCTGAATGGTATCCACGGTTCTCCCCTCCTTTCAATCAAAAAAAGATCCACGCGAAAAAGTAATTTGCAGCCAATAGATAAACACCACATACAAGCATCCGGTGAGCAGAATGGAAAAGAAGAGAGAAGTCAGCCATCGATAGAATCCGATCAGGCGAAACAAAACAAAGGAAGCCAGCAGAGTAGCCAGTACGTAACCAAACCAATCCAGCAGCCATACGTAGAGAAAAAGGGTAACAAAGCAAAGGATCAACCGCGATGTTTCCCTGTTCCCCGCCAGCGACTCGGGGTCATGGGCTGCGCCTTCTCCCTCTCCGATCTTGGCCCGAAACGATTGGAACAGCAGGGCTGCGCCAAGCACGACAAACACGATCGCCAATAGAAACGGCAACGTATGATCTCCGACGTACACGGAATCGGCATAGCTCTCCAGCCGATAAGCCTCCCTGCTCACGATGAAACCGAAAGCTATGCACAGGAGCGACGCGATCAGGTCAGGCAGGTTTCTCGGGCGTATCACCTCATCACCTCTTTAATTCATTCCTATCTGTACAAAAAGCTATCAACAGCCTATGCACAAATGCCCATTGTGTGCGTAGGCCATGCACGGACAGAAAAAACCGCCCGGGGTGCACTACCCGGACGGTCTCTTCGACGATCGACTATTTTTCAGCTAACATGTAGTCCATCCCATGTGACACGAGGACAAACAGCCCAAACAGAAAGGCCAATCTGGGGCGCCCCGCCGCATATAGGGCGGCTGCGGCTGCCCAGCGCCCAATTGACCCATGTAGAGGAATGAAATTGAAATCCCCAATACCCACCGTCATTCCAAAAAAAGGCCTGAGCGAATAGAGGACTTAAGAGTGATGCCTCCTCATTATTTCAAGTAATCCTCCAATTTGATCTCGTCGTACTGAGGAATCCTTATGCGAAGATACCGCATAGGTTCGCTGTTTAAGGGTACGGTGCAGTCAAATCCTAGCTTCGAACCCACTCCTTCGTTCGTAGAAGGGTCCAATTTAGATCCCTGTGCCCCATGAATGACGACCAAGTCTCGTTCCGCCTGAAAACGGGTGGCGATGGCCCATTCGACTTCTTCCATGTCATAGATATCCACGTCTTCATCGACGACAACCACATGCTTAATATCGAAACTGTTTGCAAGCGCGGCCAAGATCGCGTTTTTCGCCTCCCCCTCGTTTCGTTTGCTGATCGAGACGATCGCATGGTAACGGCAGGTCCCCCCAGAACTCATGTGGACAGCCTTCACACTCGGAACCGTTTGCCGGACGGTTTGGAACAGACTGGCCTCGCGCGGAATCCCGCCCAGCAGCAAATGCTCATAAGCAGCCGGCACAATCGTGTAAAATATCGGATTGTTGCGGTGGGTAACCGCCGTGATTTCCACTACCTCCTTGTCGCTCTTCGGGCCGTAGTATTTGGGAAATTCACCGAACGGCCCTTCCGGCTCCCGGACATGAGGTAGTATCCTGCCTTCCAGTACAATCTCCGCAAAAGCAGGAACATCGATGTCGACCGTTTCACACCTCACTACTTCCAGCGGTTCATTGCGCAGGGCACCGGCTATCTCCAGTTCATCCACACCGAACGGCGTACTCGCTTGCGACGCCAGCAGCGTGGCCGGATCCACGCCGATGACGATAGCGCATTCAAGTGGTCTTCCCGCCTCCTCTGCCTGTTTGTACAGATGAAAGGTGTGCCGTGGCAGAAGCAAGGCCCCCAGGCGATTCTTCCCCGATACTTGCAGACGGTGAATGGACACATTTTGCTTCCGAGTGACTGGGTCGCGCACGATAAAAAGACCGGCGGTGATGTAGTTGCCCGAGTCTTTCTCATGATGCACTGGAATCGGAAACATCCTTATCAGATCTATTTCTTTTAATACGATGTTTTCCTTTACCGGAGCTTCCCCGTTTTGCACCTGCCTGCAGGGGAGCGGGGAATTGACGGCATCTGTAAATTTGGGTATCAACCCAAACTGATCCGTTTCCAAAGCTTCCGCAAATTGCTCTCTCGTCGAGCAAATGCCGGAAACAACGGGAACCCGATAATCCTCCACCCGAGTGAAGTAGGCTGCTTTTCTCCCATCCAATTTTTTGGCGACGGCGGCAATCTCATACTCCAGATGAACCTGTTTTTCAATGACAGCAAGCCGGTCTGTTGATTGAAGATATTCCAGCCACGTCCGCAACGTTTTTGCCCTCATGTCGAGTGGTGTCCCCCCTTATCTGGCAACTGGTTTCCCGAAGATATCCTTCAGCCTGCGCTCGAACATTTTCGTCAACCGTTCACGCCCCTGAACTTCCGGCGGCGTCGGGTACTCCCGTCCATCCACAATGACCGGCTGATCATAACGGATCAAAATGTACGGTAAGTATTCGTCGTATAGTCCGCGAATGCGCTTTGCATGCTCCGGATTACGGGCAAGCAGCTTCAGCATGCGAAGACCGAAACCGACATGACGCCCCTCGTCTTCTTTGATTCGGGCAAAGCCCTCCGCCAATCCGGGAAAAAGCCCTTTGCTTCCGAACACCGCTTCGTACACATCATATCCGGTCATCGCCTGAACGCCTTCAATGATGCCTTGGTAATGGGTCAATCCTTCCACCAATGCGGCCTCGCGTTCCTCTTCCCCTTTTTCAAGCGCAGCCAGCATCATTTTCACGCGATCATCAAGCTTTTGCTGGACGATATTTTTCACGCCAACGATTCGCTCCCTACCGAACACTTCTTGGAAATAGCGCATGAAAAACTCGGTGTGCTTGAATTCTTCTACCAGCTGCGTACTGAGAAATGCCTGTTGCTCCGTGGAAGAACCGAGCATGATCCATGGGCAAAATTTCAGTGCCACGTTCTCCTCCGCATCGAGAAATCCTGTGCAGAAATGGATGAGGTACCCTTTCAAATCGTCATCGATCGCTTCAAAGTCTTTTTTATCCTGACCGAGGTCAATCGCCGCAGGATCCCATGTTCCAAAACGGATCGCTTTGCGGTACAGATCCCATGCCACTTCATCCGTTGTCTGATTAAGGCTGGGAATGAAGTCATCAACCGTATTTTGATTCAGCTGTTCACCCATAATCAGCTGCCTCCTTGCGATTTCATTTGGCTATCAAAACGCGCGTTGTAAAAGCTCCAGCACCTCCTGTTCGGTCGGCTTACGCGGATTGAATTTCATCATCCCACTCTTGAAGGAATCCCTTGCGATATCGACAAGCTTTTCTTCCTTCACGTTTACTTCGCGCATTCGAGTGGGAAGCCCAATCTCCCAAACGAGTTGGGCGACGGCCTCCGCTGCCTTCTCCTGTGCGCCCATCAACACGGCGAGCTTTGCCGCTTTCTCCGGACACACTGGTGTGTTGAACGCTACGACGTGCGGCAAAAGCAATCCAATGGCGACACCGTGGGCCACATGACAGTGTCCGGATAGGGCACTGCCGATCGCATGAGCCAATCCCAAAAAACCGTTGTTGAACGCCATCCCAGCGAGCAAGCTGCCGTGTGACATCCCGATTCGCGCTGTCATGTCAGAGCCGTCATGAACCGCCCTGCGCAGATTCGCAACCACCACTTCCATGGCTTGCAGGGCCAGGGCATCAGACGCGGTGCTCGACCCCAGAGAAAAATACGTTTCGATTCCATGCGCGAGGGCATCAATCCCGGTGGCCGCTGACATTTTTGATGGCAGGCCAATCGTCAAGGCCGGATCGATCAAGGCCAGGGTAGGCGCCATATAAGGGCTGGTCACGGTAATTTTCACTTGATTGTGCCAGTCCGAATACACCCCGAAGATTGTCACCTCGCTGCCCGTCCCTGACGTAGTTGGAATCGCGACCAGCGGAATGGGAGAGGCTGTCGGCACCCGGTGAACGCCTGCGTACTGGCCGATGCTTCCACCATTTGTGGCCACGACTCGGATTCCCTTTGCCGTATCAATCGGACTGCCGCCTCCTATGGCCACCACACAATCGTACGGTTGCTTCAGAAAATATTCGGCACCCCTATCAATCGTTTCAAGACTCGGATCAGACTCCACCTCCGCATAAATGTCGTAGCCGATCCCCTGATGCTGTAAGGAGAACGTCACGCCTTCTAGCAAACCAGCGGAAACGACGCCTTTGTCGGTAACGATGAACACTTTTTTCACGCCCAGCGGCAATAGGATTTCTCCGAGACGGGTTGCTTTTCCTAAGCCGAATTCAATCGCGGTCGGCAGGTGAAAGGAAAAATCAGCTCCCTGCACGACTTGGTTTCCATTCATCGCAAAGTCTCCTTTCGATGCCGGTTCATTCCACTTCGAAATGGATATGCTTGGTTTCACAGTATTCCATCAGCCCGTCGACTCCGCGGGTCCGACCTAGGCCGCTCTGTTTGTAGCCACCGAATTCCGCCTCCGGAAAATTTTTGTTGTACGTATTAATCCATACCGTCCCCGCTTTGATACCCTTGGACATGCGCATTGCGCGGTTCAGATCGTTCGTCCACACTCCCGCTGACAATCCGAAATCGGTATCATTCGCCATCGCAAGTGCTTCCTCTTCGTTCGCAAAGCTTTGAACGGCGAGGACAGGACCGAAAATCTCCTCGCGCACTACGCGGCAGCTTGGCGAAAGCTCATCGATGATCGTTGGCGCAAAAAACGTTCCTCGATCAAATTCTCCCCCGCTCAAACGATGTCCGCCGGTAATCATTTTCCCCTCGCGCTTGCCAATTTCACAGTACTCGGTAACCAGCTCCAGTTGATCCTGATTAATCACTGGCCCCATGTCGGTAGACTCTAGCAGCCCGTTGCCCACGCAAAGATTCTCGGCGTACTGCTTCAAGCGGGCCAATACCTCGTCTTTGACAGCTTCGTGTACCAGCAGCCGCGAGCCGGCCATGCAGATTTGTCCGGCGGAGATGAAAATGGATCGGCCGATGAGTGGGATCGCCTTGTCTAAATTGGCGTCCGCAAACAGCACATTGGGAGATTTGCCCCCTAGCTCCAGCGCCAGCTTCTTGATATTGCTCGTAGCCAGCTCCATGATCGTCTTGCCTGTCGAGGTATCTCCAGTAAAGCTGATCATGTCGATTTTTTTGCTGACACCCATGGCTGCCCCGATCGAGCGCCCTGGACCCGTGATGATGCTGACGATGCCTTTGGTGAACTGCGGCACTTCCGCAATCAGTTTGAACAGCTCGACAGAAATGACCGGAGTCAGGCTGGCCGGCTTTACGATCACCGCGTTTCCCGCTGCCAGAGCTGGCGCAAGCTCGCGAATCATCAGAAGCGCGGGCCAGTTCCATGGGGAGATGATCCCCACCACGCCGATTGGCTCCTTGGCAATCACGCCAAAATTGCCCGGTTCAAGCTGGACGGAGCGACCGAATACCGTCCTGGCCGCACCCGCGAAATACTTCAGGGTATCCACGCATCCAGCTAGCTCCTGCCGCGATTCCTTGATGGTTTTCCCTTGCTCGCGGGTCAAAACCGTGGCCAGCCGCTCCAGGTTCTCCTCGATTTTTTGTGCGAAGCCGAGCAATGCTTCATAGCGCCGTTTCGGGTTATAGCCCCAATCGCTTTTTTGGAAAACATCGTAAGCCCTGTCGATCGCCTGTTCCACGTCGGATACTGAGGAATTTTGCGCGGTGCCGACCCATTCCCCAGTTGCCGGATTATAGGATGGCAGCGTTTCGCCAGAGGATGATCTCGTCCATTCTCCCCCTACATAATTGCAGTAATCTGCAGGTTTTTGCTCCGTCACGTACGCCATCGTCTCTATCCACCTTCCCTCTCTTTGGCTCGGGTGCTACTCGAACTTCCCTTTCGTTTCCGGAACGATGAAGCTACCAATCACATACAGGACAAAGACTCCGATCGAAAAGTACATCAGCGAAAACGGGATGTTTTCCGTAGCGCCACTGGCCAGGGTGACAAACGTGGGCATCATCCCTCCCACAGCAAAACCTATGTTCCAGGAAAGTCCTGTTCCGCTCGAGCGAATGGATGTCGGGAAGCGCTCATTGAGGAATATCAGGATCGGTGCATATGCAGCATTTCCCAAAAAGGCGAGGGCAAATGCGTAACCAGTAATCATTGGAATCGTCGTTGCGCTCCCCAGGCCAAGATACAGTACCGGAAGGACGATCAGGTTGATGATGCCAATGATGATGAAAGTCTTCTTCCTGCCGATGACATCGCTCAGGTAACCAAACAAGACAGCGGAAATGATAGCGGTTACACTTGCGCCCATGAGAATCAGCGATGCTGTACCGCTGGGGATTTTGTTGATTACTTTGAGGAAGGTAGGCAAGTATCCAGAGGTGAGATAATAAGCGGTGCCCCCGCCGATCACGAGGAGCAGATTCACGAGCAGGACGGATAAATATTGGGAGAAGATCGTTTTTACGGGAGAGGCCTCGGGTTTCGCCTCACTGGCTTGCTTTTGTTTCGCCTGTAACCACAGCGGGGACTCCTCCAGTGATTTGAAGACGAACAGCCCCAGGATGGAGCTTAGAATTCCCGCAAAAAACATGAACCGCCAGCCCCACTCGTTGAAGGCTTCACCTGGAAACGCTTCCGAGACGATAAAGTACACAATCGAAGCGAGCAAGGCGCCCAAGCCCGCACCTCCGCCACCAATCAACCCTGACATGAAGCCGCGCCATTTCGGAGGGACTGACTCCGTGCCGATCGTATGTGTAGACGCCACGACACCACCGACGAATATTCCCTGAATCAGTCTCAGGATGAGAAACAAGACGGCTGCTGTCACGCCTACCTGCTGCACGGTCGGCAAAGCACCGAACAGGGCGGTGGAGATCCCGACACCGGTAACCGCAAAAATCATCGCCCGCTTTCGCCCGAGCCGGTCTGCATAGGAACCGAACAGCGCTGAGCCTATCGGTCTCATCAAGAGTGTGACGGCAAAGGAAGCATAGACGGCGGCCAATGAGAGCGTAGGAAGATCGGCCGGAAAAAAAAGCTGACCAATCACGGGAGCGACGTACAGCAGGACAAACAAATCAAACAAATCGAGTGACCAGCCCAAGAGTGAGGCCAGTGACGCATTGATCATCTGGCGACGGCTCACTTCGACCTTTGGCGGGCGCGTCAGCGTAGGCGCGCTCGTATCGTTCACCATGGACATATTCATACCTCCAAGAACGTCTTTTTGAAATAACTCACGAAATATTCAGATATATACGAGCCTATTGCAGCCCGGGGAGTCCCCGGGCTATTTCATGAGGCTTTACTCGCCAATAAAGTTGGGCTTGCGTTTTTCATTAAAGGCATCGACGCCTTCGCGGAAATCATGGGTGCTCCGCAGCATGCCGTACGCGTATCCCTCGATTTCCAGCCCTGCGCTGAGCGGTCCTTCCTGCGAAGCGTTCAATACTTGCTTGAGGACACGAAGGGCTAGCGGCGAATATTCCAGCAGCTCATCGACCAGGTCAGCCACTGCCTGATCCAGATTTTCCTGAGGAACGACCGTCGTCAACAGCCCCCATTGATACGCCTCGGCCGCAGGAATCCGGCGTCCGCGCATGATCATATCCTTGGCGCGGCCCAAACCGGCGATTCTGGCGATGCGTTGCGTCCCGCCGCTTCCAGGGATCATCCCCAGCTTGACTTCCGGCAGCGCCAGCAAGGTGGTGTCCGAAGCGATCCTAAGGTCGCAGGACATCGCAATCTCCAAGCCCACCCCGAAGGTATAGCCTTGCAGCTGGGCGATCACCGGCTTCGACGAACGCTCGGGGGCAGCCACATTCTTGTGGAGGACCGAAAGCTCTTCCGGATGGCGTTCCATGAACTGCGCGATGGTTCCGCCAGAGGAGAACGCTTGATTTCCTTCGCCTTTCAAGATGATGATGCGGACCTCATCATCCTCATTCAGCTGCTGGAAAATCTGATTCAGCTGCGAACGGGCGATAAAGCTGAGCGTATTCATTTTTTCCGGGCGGTCCAGAACGATCGTCGCCGTTTTCTTCTCAAGGTTCTTTTCAACGCGAAGATGATCCCATTGGTTAAGCGTTGCGCCTGCTTGTGTGTGTTTGTCCATTACGATACACTCTCCTTTTTTGTCAATCCTGCTTCATATTGGCCATCCCGCAGCATCCGCCGCAGGATTTTTCCCACCGGACTCTTCGGAATGGATTCGACTAGCACGTACTTTCTGGGACGCTTGAAGTTGGACAGGAAGCTGCATTGCTTGCAGTATTCGTCCAGCTCCTCCTGCGTCAATCGGGAGTCCTTGGGCACGACAAACGCTGTCACAATTTCCCCCCACCGTACATCCGGCAAGCCGACGACGGCGACCTCCGCTACCTTTGGATGCTTAGCGATGACATCTTCCACTTCCAGTGGATGGATGTTTTCTCCCCCGGAGATGATCATGTCGTCCACGCGCCCCAAGACATACAAATCCCCATCTTCATCTATCGCGCCCATGTCACCGGTAAAATACCAGCCCTCACGAAGTGCCTTGCCTGTGGCGTCGGGACGATTCCAGTAACCTTGAAAGGCTTCCTGAGAGCGCAGGTCGACAATGATTTCTCCGGGAACACCGGGTGGCAAGACATCGTCAGGCCCAGAGCCGCCCTCCGGATCCGCCACCACGACACGAAGCCGCTGGTGGAATCCAGGCTTGCCTGCACAACCTGGCTTGCGATCCAAATAATTGCAGATGGAGAAGGTATACACCTCCGACGAACCGTAGTGGTTGACGAAAACCACCGGCTGAAGCTTGGCGATGATCTCCTCGGTCAACGCCTTCGTCATGGCGGCGCCTGCGTAGCCCAACTTTTTTAACGCAGACAGGTTATACTTGGCAAAATCGGAATGGTATACTAGATCATGAAAAATGGTAGGCACCAGATAGACACACGTGATCTTTTCTTTGTCCAGATGCTCGAGGACCAGTCGGGCATCGTAATCGGGTGTCATGACCAGCTTTCCGTTCAGGAAGGCGATCGAGAGGAGGGAACGCATGCCCATCGTGTGGTACAAGGGCATGACGCCAATCGTGCTTTCCTGGACGGAGTAATGATTTTGAATGATGTGCGCTACCGCCGCGCTGTACTCATTGCGATGAGTGCGAGGCACGCCCTTGGGCTTCCCCGTCGTTCCCGACGTGTACAGCATCAGGCAGTAGTCATCGCTATTCCCTGCCTCCAGCTTCACCTCACCGCTGCCTTTGGTCAGCAAGTCTTCGTAGCTGACATCCGCCCCCCTCGCCCCCAGCACGGCGATCTTCAGCGTTTGCACCCCGCCTACTGCCTGCAGGACAGCACTTTCGCTGACCGGTTCATAGATGACTGCTTTTGCCTGTGCATTATTGACGCAATATTCAATCTCTTCCGACGTCAGCCGGAAATTGATCGGCGTGAACACGGCACCGATTTTTTGGATGGCCCAGTACAGGATGACCATTTCCATCCGATTTTTCAGGACGAGTACCACGCGGTCGCGCCGTTTGATACCGAGAGCCTGCAGACCAGATGCCGCCCGGTCCACCTCCTGATTCAGCTCTTCGTACGTGAGGCGTTTGTCGCCCTGCACCAATGCTTCAAACTGCGGGTGTCGTTCGACTGCAAATTGAAACAGCGTCCCCAGATCCACTCGCTTCTTCACCTTCCTTCTGTCTGTGTGCGACTCTCTGCACGGCTTCCACGATTCCCTTGTACCCTGTGCACCTGCACAAATGACCCGAGAGCATTTCCTTGATCTCTTCTGTCCCCGGATTGGAATGGGTCTCTAAAAACTCCACAGAAGACATCAGGATACCCGGCGTGCAAAAACCACATTGCAAGGCATGACACTCAGAGAATGCTTCTTGCAACGGGTGAGGCGTGCCGCCTTGGGCGAGTCCCTCCACCGTCGTGATTTCCGCTCCCTCCGCCTGAATGGCAAACATCAGGCAGCTGCGGACGGCACTGCCGTCCACCAGCACCGTACATGCGCCACAGACGCCATGCTCGCAGCCGACGTGAGTCCCAGTCAAGCCGCAATCCTCCCGCAAAAAGTCGCTCAGCAGCTTCCGCGGTTCGACACGCTCCTCATAACGCTTGCCGTTTACTTGCATACGGAGGTTGAACCATTCGTTCCGATTTACCTTGAGCACGCTGTCCCCCCCTTTGCTACTGCGCGGTTGTATGCGGTTTCCATTACCTTTGCAGCAAACACCTGCGCGAGATGGAGGCGGTATTCCCGCGAAGCGTGCAGGTCACCCTCGGGATCGACGTGTGCGGAGGCTGCGCGGCTGGCTTCCTGCAGCAGGGTGTCTGTCAGTTTTTCACCGATGAGCAAGTCCGCTGCATCCGCTGCGAGCACCGGAACAGCATCTACTCCGCCCAGCGTGAGTCTGACCCCCGTGATCCGATTTTGTTCGTCGGTATCCAATACGCATGCCGCCGCCACCAGCGCGAAATCTCCGTGTTTTCTGCTGTACTCTTGGAACGAGTAGCCCATGGGAATCGACCCCACAGGAATCTTCACTTCCCGCAAAATCTCTCCAGGCATGATGTCCGTCGTCAAATACGTGATGAAAAAATCGTTCAGCTCGACCTCCCTGGCCCCCTCTGCGCTTTGAATGACGACCGACGCGTTCAATGCCAAAAGTGACAAGGGAATCTCAGCTGTCGGGTCGGCATGGACCAGGCTGCCGCCGAACGTCCCGCGATTGCGTGTCTGCATGTGCCCGATGTACGGCAGTGCCTCCGACAGGAGCGGTGCCGCTTCCTTCACCAAGGCCGATCTCTCTACATCTCGCTGCCGTGTCAATGCCCCGATGTTCAGCCAATCCCCTTCCGAGTGGATGTACTTCAATTCTTGCAATCCGCTAATGTCAATGAGGCACTCGGGAGTGGATAGCCGCATGTTGAGGATCGGAAGCAAACTTTGTCCGCCAGCGATCAGCTTTCCTTCCTCCCCGTACTCCACTAACAGTTGACACGCCTCCTCCACATTGGAGGGACGAAGATAATCAAAAGCTGCCGGTTTCACCTCAAACCCCTCCGCATCTGATGTCAGGCTGTTTTTTGTTCATTTTCCACTTGTTTTTTCATCTTTTTGAAAAAGTCTGAGATCAACAGCTTTGCGACCCCGCCAAGCATCCGCTGGCCGATCGACGCTACCTTCCCCCCGACCTCTGCTTGGTACGCATAGGTGAGTGTGGTGGTTCCCTCTTCTGCCGGGATCAGTTCGATCAGGCCTTCTGCTTCTACAAAGCCCGGCGCTCCCTCTCCGCGTACGATCAATTTGTAGCTTTTCAGCTCTTCCACATCCGCCAGCTGAATCGTCGCGTCGTACTTTCCTTTTACCGCGGCGACCCCTACCGCTAGATCAGCGCGGTATTTCCCATCCTCTTGCAGCACCAATTCCTTGCATCCCATGATGCACTCGGCCAGCACCTCGGGATTGAGGATTTTGGCCCATACTTGCTCGACCGAAGCATTCAGCTCGACAGATCCATTTCCGTTCATACCAATTCCTCCTCTTTGCGCGTCTATTTTCCTTTCGCTTGCTGAATCCATGACCAGATCCGGTTCGGTGACAAAGGCAACGTGTCGATCGTGACATCGTAAGGGGAAAGGGCGTCTGCGACTGCGTTTGCGATCACAACCGGCGCACTCATCGTATTGCCTTCTCCCAAGCCCTTTGCCCCGAGAGGCGTCAATGGCGATGGCGTCTCGATGTGTGCGATGGTCACCTTTGGAATCTCTGTAGCTGTCGGACACAGGTAATCCATAAAGCTCCCTGCCAGAAACTGACCGTTCTTGTCGTAGGCCAGCTCCTCGTAAAGCGCGCCGCCCAATCCGTGCGCCAACCCGCCCATGATCTGGCCGTCGGCGATAAGAGGATTCAGGAGCACGCCTGCGTCATGGATGGTGAAATAGTCCAGGATTTGCACATCGCCGGTCGCGGGATCGACTTCGACTGTGACCGCATCGGCGACAAATCCGTAGGTGGCCGAACCATTGATCAAATCGTTTTCATCGGGAGGCAGCGCAGTCGGAATCGTGTAAAAGGCGGTCTCGTGAATGCCTGGCTCCGTTCCCGCCGGCAATCCTTGCGGGTTCCAGTGGGCGGAACCGACAAGCCGCTTGAGCGAGATTTGTTTGGATGGGTCGTCTCGCACCACAACCTTGCCCGTTTCCATGACCAGTTCATCAGGCGAGCGCCCCAGTTGATCGGCTGCGATCCGAAGCAGCTTTTCCCGGACTTTTCCCGCCGCCTGATAAACGGCGCTCGATCCGATAGGGCCAAAGCGGCTGGAGTAGCTGCCCGAGGCTACCGACCATGGGCTGGTCAGCGTATCCATCTCGGCGATCACCTTGATTGTTCGCGGGTCCACTCCAAGCACTTCTCCCACGATCTGCGCCGAGACGGTCTCATGCCCTTGCCCAGTAGGGGCCGTGCTGATTCGGACACTGATGCCGCCCATCGGATCAATCGAGACGGTGGCACCTTCCGCGCACCCTGACTTTGGCAACGACCTTCCCCGCTCTTCCGGGGTCAATGCGACGGTGATGTAGCCCATGTTGGAGCCGGATGGTTCGACGATGCAAGCCAAACCGATCCCCAAATATCTGCCTTCCTGTCTGGCTTTTGCCTGGCGCTTCCGAAATTCCTCGTACTTTGCGATGCTCATCAGCTTTTCAAACGCCTGCCGATAGTCACCGCTGTCGTAAATTCCACCCGACGGCGTCTGATACGGGAATTCCTCTTTGGCTATCAAATTCCGCCGCAGGACCTCAGCCGGGTCCAGCCCCAGCTTCGTCGCCACCATGTGCATGATCCGCTCCAACGGAAAGTACATCTGCTGCCCGCCGTAGCCCCGGATCAGCCCGGTCGGACTTTTGTTGGTCATGACCGCGATGGTTTCCATGGCAAGGTGCTCGATCCGATAGGCGCCGGTGCTGTTGGAGTGCGTCCGGTACAGACAAGCTGGCTCAGGTGCCCGGACATAAGCCCCGACGCTATCCACCATTTTCATCCGCAAGCCAGTCACGGTCCCATCTCGCTTCACGGCTGCCTCGATCCAGGTCACCCTGTCCGTTCCGCTCGAGCTCGCCATCAGATGTTCCTGGCGATCCTCGATCCACTTCACGGGCAAGCCTACCTTTTTCGAGACGACCCCCATCAGCACCATGTAGGGATATACCCCCGACTTGATTCCGTAGCTTCCCCCCACATCCTTGGGGATCATGATTCGCAGCTGGTTGCAGTTGATCCGCAAAGCTGCCGCCATGACCGATTGCAAGGTGAACGGACCGTGGAAATTAGACCAGATCGTCAGGCTGTCGCTGCTTGATTGATAGTGGGCGATGACTCCGTACGTCTCCACTGGTGTGGCGCTGTATTTGGGAAACATGAATTTGTGCTTCACCACAAGCTCCGCCTCGCGGAAAGCCTTGTCGGGGTCTCCATACGAGAATGTGCGGTGGTTGGCGATGTTGGAGCCTACCTCGTCGTGAAGAATGGGACTGTCCGCAAGAAGGGACGTCTCGATATCGACGACGGCAGGGAGTGATTCGTACTCCACTTCAATCCGCTCCAGCGCATCTTCTGCGAGGTACCTGTTTTTCGCCACGACAACGGCCACTGGCTCTCCTACATAGCGGACTTTGTCTACCGCCAAGGAGTAATACTTGACCGGAGCGGTTACCCCTACTGGAAACGGATGGGTCAACTCCACCACATCTTTGCCCGTCACGATTCCTTTCACGCCAGGCATCTGTTCGGCCTGTTCCGTGCGAATCGCCTTGATGCGGGCATGGGGATAAGGGCTGCGCAGGATGGCGGCGTGATGGATGTTGGGCAGCGGGTTCATATCCTCGATAAAGCTGCCTTGCCCAGACGTCAGCCGCGCATCCTCTACTCGCGCCATCGGTTTGCCAATATGCTGCTTGTTCACTTGCCGCTCCCTCCAAACTGGATTGCTGCTTGAACGATTCCTTTTTCTGTCTGTCCAAACCGGTCAATCACCACTTCTAGGACGGCTGGCTCGATTCCCGGCTGATCTGCCAGCAACACAAGTCCACCGTCAACGGGTCGATTACCCAGATAGGCAAATCCGATATCTCACTAAACAAATCTTCAAACTGAGAATTAAGTACAACAACGGCCTCGCTTGCTGTTGTATTCAACCCTTTTTTTAACTACGTGCCTCAACAGGCTTTGGGTTCCATAGGGCAAGAGCAATTTCTGGCAGCCCATCCTCTTAGAAAAACCTGCAGCCATTATGACAATCCCGACTCTAGAATTCACCTTTGTGCCAGTACTTTCTCTGAGACAAACTCGTGTCGCTCATGCAGCGGTTCGTAGCGTAATCTCAGGGACTGGCCACCTCGCCGATTCCGGCAGCTCGTGAGCTCTGCCAAGATGCTCAAGGCGATTTCCTCGGGTGAATCAGCTCCGATATCCAATCCGATCGGTGCATGCAGTTTTGCAAAATCAACGACTATAGGCCTTTTCTGTTCTGTGTGGATTTCCTGGAGAATCCGCTCGATTCTTTTGCGTGGACCGAGTACGCCCAGATAAGGGATCGTAGAGTCAATCATTCTTTTCACTACCTTTGCATCCAGCAGGTAATTGTGAGTCATCACTACGACATACGCATTCTCGTCCACGTAAAGATTCCCGTAATCCTCTCGACTGATTAGCTGCAATCGGTCTGCTGATGCAAAGGCCTGATGGCAGAGTGCATGCTCTCGATGATCAATGAGCGTCACATGCCATCCGAGCCTGCTCGCTCCCTGAACCAGTGGGATTGCATCCGGACCCGCTCCATATACCACTAGCATGGGGCGAGGCTGAACCGTCTCCACGTACAGGGTGACTTGAACACCTTTCAACTCCCAATGGACGAGCCCCCTGGATCCATTGCGTATCCTCGGCGTACTTCGCTCATCTTGTTCAAAAATGTAAGGGGTTCCAATTTGATGTGTGGAAGGATCAGCCGTATCAATTACGATACCTACAATAAACTCCTTCCGACAGAAGACTTTCTTCTCATACATCTGGAACACATGATTGGTGTATGCAGGGTATCGAACGGGATCAAATGGCTGCAGAAGAATCTTCATAGCGCCATTGCAGCCTACTCCCATGCCCCAGAGCAAATCTTCCTCCGACCGGAAATCATAATGCTGCGTTCGCGCTCTTCCCGATTCGAGAACGTCCCTAGCATGCTCAAACAAATCCCCTTCGACGCACCCAGCACTCACGGTCCCCAGCACTTTGCCGTCTTCTGTAATGAAACAGCTCGCCCCTTCACGCCTGTAGGTGGACCCGTCTACTTCAATGATTGTCGCTAGGACTGCTCGTTGCTTGTTTTCCAGGCAGTGCTTCAACCCTTCATAGATCTCCATCAATTCTGTATCACCTCAAATCTTGGAAGTGCATGCTTCTATCATAGGAATATTTTGAATTGTGCGGTTTTACATTTTTTCCAATCTCGTTTCCACATTTTTGCTCAATCTTCCCTTTAGGAAAGAAGACTGGAAAACATCTGCCGGTATTCACTCGGGGTTATATTTTCCAAACGCTTGAAAGTGGTCGCGAAGTAACCAGCGTTGGTAAAACCAGCGTTGTTTGCAATGACCTCAATGGGTAGCGATGTCATTTTCAACAGTTTTTTTGCCTGCTCCACCCTATGCTTGGTCAAGTACTCGATAAATGTGATCCTCATTTCCGCTTTAAATAATCGGCTAAAATGGGACCCGCTAAGATAGACGCGGTCTGCGACATCATTCAGAGTGATTGGCTCGTGATATTGGCTATGAATGTAGTGGATGGCGCTCTGAATCGGATTTCCGAAATCGATCTCAACCGGTTCTTGGGAAACGCCTGGTTTTCTCACCGACTGGGTTTCCTTAAACAGCTGCGGTATCAATAGCCGGTTTAAGGTGCCAAGGAACTCTATCTTCGAAACCGGCTTTAACAGATACCCTGAAAAACCCGCGTTGATGACGGCTTGTACTACCTCGAACATCTGGATATGCGTGAGAACGACGACGGGAATATGCGGACTTTGTTCCAGGATCATCTTACCGCATTCGATCCCGTCCAAATCAGGCAATGACAAATCGAGTATCACCATGTTCGGGTGATAGTTACGAACAAGTCCCAATCCTTTTTGCGCACTATCACATTCATAAATTGGAAGGTAATTGTACTGGCTTCCCATAAGAATCGATCGGATATCTTCACTGCTTTCTATTTCATCATCGATAATGAGCAGTCCAGACAAAATTATCCCCTCTTTCTCATGCGTCGTTTCTTCCTGTCAGACCGTTGGAAAGCTCTCGTCGAATAATCTTTCCAGAAGCATTCCTCGGAAGCTCGTCGACAAACAGGTACTTCCGTGGTCGTTTTGTATTGGATAGCTTCGCGTGATGTTTGCAGTATTGGTCGAGCTCCTGCACCGTTACCGCTGGATCGAGGGGAACGATGAATGCAACAACAATCTGGCCCCATCTATCGTCCTCCTGCCCGATCACAACTGCTTCTGCTACTTTCGGGTGACTGGAAAGCACCTTTTCTACCTCTATCGGTGAAATGTTCTCCCCTCCTGAAATCAGCATGTCGTCAATTCTGCCCACAATGTACAAATCCCCATCTTCATCGAACTTCCCAAGATCTCCTGTGAAGTACCATTGGTTTCGGATGGCCTTTCGTGTAGCGTCAGGCCGATTCCAATATCCTTTGAACGCTTCGTCCGAGCCGGCATGAATGATGATCTCCCCCACCTGGCCAGCAGGTACCTCGTCTTGCGGAGTAGAACCGCCCGAAGGATCAGGTGTGACCAGCTTTACTCGTTGATGAATACCTGGCTTACCAGCACAACCAGGCTTTTTGTCCAGTGTGGAGCAAGTAGTGAAAGTATAGATTTCGGTACTGCCGTAATGATTGACGAAATGTTTTGGCTGTATTCGCTGAAAACACTTCGTGATCAACGCTTCTGACATCGGAGCGCCCGCATAGCCGATCTTCTTGAGTGCCGACAGATCTGATTGGGAACTAGATGAATCTTCCAGTAACTCATGGTACAGCCGGGGAATCATGTATAAGCAGCTAATCCGTTCTTTTTCAATCAGCGTGAGTGCAGAGTGAGGATCCCAGCTTGGAGCCAGCACGTATTTCCCGTTCAACACGCACATAGCCAACAAAGAACGCATTCCCATCGTGTGGTATAAAGGCATCACGCCCAGTGTGCTATCGAAGGTTGCATATGAATTTTGAATGATGTGCGCGATCGTGGAAGCGTATTCATTCTTATGGGAACGAGGCACCCCTTTTGGAAATCCAGTAGTTCCCGACGTGTACAGCATGATAGCGATATCCTCATCGTCCACCCCTACACTTTCAAACGGATGCGTCCCTCTCTTCACCAAGTCGGCATAGGAAAGATCCCCCTCTCCTTGTTCCAACCCGATAAAAATGGGGCGCTCACTAAATTTCGCAGCCATCACCGCCCGACGGCTATTGCTCTCATATACGACGACTTTGGGCTCTGAATCGTTGATGCAATACTGGGTATCCTCTGGCGATAGCCTCATACTGATCGGGGTAAATATCGCCCCGAGCTTTTGAGTCGCCCAAAACATACATACAGCTTCTTTCCTGTTTTTGAGTAGCATCATCACTCGGTCTCTTCTAGCTACACCGAGCTTCAACATGGAAGTCGCCAACCGATTTACTTCCTCGTTTATTTCATCAAATGTGTATCGCTCGTTATTCTCGACGAGAGCGACATGGAACGGGTACCGACTTACCGCACAATCAAAAACCGTACCGAGATTCAATCCAATCACCCCAAAATCGTCTGTCCGACTCTCTATTATGGTATCAAAATCTTGTTTTTTGAAAAATCATACTATAGGTGCAGGTAGCTCGTTTTCGTTTTTTTGATATCTCCACTTTTGAAATATGATCATGATGAATACGTCAAATCCGTGCAGGATGAACGATGCAAAAAGGCTGCCAACGCCTGGTCTCTACCAGCGTGACAGCCTTAATTGATTGATTTCCTACTCCATCGTTAAAACAACCCGACCGTTGATTTGGCCTTTTTCCATTCGCTCCAATACTTCATTGATCTTGTCGAGCGGCTGTGTCTCGATGATCGCGCGCACTTTGCCGCGGGCAGCGAAGTCCAGCGCTTCCTGCATGTCTTTACGCGTACCGACGATCGAGCCTTTTACCGTTACGCCGTTTAAAACGGTATCGAAAATCGGGATCGGCAGCTCGGCATTTGGCAATCCCACGACAACGAGGGAGCCCCCGCGTCTGACGGATTTGTACGCTTGCTCGAACGCTTTTTTGGTAACGGCCACACTGACCGCTCCGTGTACACCGCCGACCTTCTCTTGGATCGCTTCCACAGGATCTACCTCGCTGCTGTTTACGGTTACATCGGCGCCGAGTTCTTTTGCCAGGTCCAGCTTTTCTTTGTGGATATCCACTGCGACTACGTTATACCCCATCGCTTTTGCGTACTGGAGCGCGACGTGTCCTAGGCCGCCGATTCCGTAGATGGCTACCCATTCCCCTGGCTTCACGTTTGCGACCTTCAGCGCTTTGTACGTGGTCACGCCTGCGCACAGGATCGGAGCTGCATCCACGTCACTGAGCTCGTTGGGGATACGCGCCACGTAGGCTGCAGGTGCCACGCAGTATTCAGCGTAGGCGCCGTCCACGGAATAGCCCCCGTTTTGCTGCTGTTGGCAAAGCGTTTCCCAGCCAGTCAGGCAGTAGTCGCATTCCCCGCATGCAGAGAACAGCCACGGAATCCCTACCCGATCTCCCAGCTTCAAAGAAGTAACGCCTTCACCCAGCTTTTCGACTACCCCAACTCCTTCGTGCCCTGGAATCAAGGGCAGCTTCGGTTTCACAGGCCAGTCCCCATGGGCTGCGTGCAGGTCGGTATGACACACCCCGCACGTCTTGATTTTGACCAGGACTTCCCCATACCCTACTTCAGGCACCGCTACTTCCTTCAGCTCCAGCTTTTTTTGAAACTCGTTGACTACCGCTGCCTTCATCCCTTATTTCCTCCCTTATTCCCACTTTCGGCATGAGCCGCATGGATTTGTGTGATGCCATTCTTTATAGCAAGCGTCATGCCAAACTGAAAGCGCTTTATTTTCCCTATCTTTTGGCGCCCCTCTCCTGAAAGCGAGCCATTCTTTCGGCCAGACTAGCCGAAAAATCGGCCCATTAGCCAACCTTTTGGCCAGAAGAGGGATTTGTTCACCTTTGCGGTATTACTAGTTAGTGGAAAAAGGGGGACGAATGCATGCAAATTTCCAAATTCATGACACCGGAAATCATCTTTGGCAACCAGTCCATTGCTCAGATCGGCGAAAGCTTGCGCAGGCTGGGAGCGACACGCGTCTTTCTCGTCAGCGATTCAGGTGTCGTAAACGCGGGTTGGGTAGAGCGAATCATGCAGATTCTCAGTCAGCAAAAGCTCGCGTACCACTTGTGGACCAACGTGACTGCCAATCCCAAGGATTACGAAATTCACGCAGGTGTCGCCGAGTATCGGGCGCTGGAATGCGACGCCATCCTCGGGGTAGGCGGCGGCAGTGCGATCGATGCGGCTAAGGCGATTGCGCTACTCGGGACCAATGACGGCAGCATCGTCGATTATGAAGGCGTAGACAAGATCACTCACCCGCTTCCTCCCATGGTCATGGTTCCAACTACCGCTGGATCCGGATCAGAGGTTTCGCAATTTTCCATCATTGTAGACAGTGCAAGAAAAGTAAAAATGGCCATCATCTCCAAATCTCTGATCCCTGACATCGCTATCATCGATCCACAAACACTGATGACAAAGGACAGGCAGCTCACGGCAAATACAGGCATGGACGTTTTGACGCATGCCATCGAATCTTATATTTCTCTCGCCGCTACCCCCTTGACCGAAGTCCATTCCCTGCAGGCGATGCGTCTGATCGCCAAGCATTTGCGCCCTTCCGTTGCCAGTCAGTACAACGAGGAGGCGAAGCAGGCGATGGCGATGGCAAGCCTGCAGGCAGGTATCGCCTTTTCCAATGCGATCCTCGGTGCCGTCCACGCCATGTCCCATCAGCTGGGAGGCTTTCTCGATGCGCCGCATGGCGAGGTCAATGCCATCCTGCTGCCCCATGTGCTCGAATACAACTTTATCGCAGCCCCCGAAAAGTACAGGCACATCGCCGAATGCCTCGGGGAAAGCACGGCGGGGTTGAGCCTTCCAGAATCCTCCCGACTGGCCCTGAAAGCAGTAAAGGAGCTGTCACGGGATCTGGATTGTCCCGAATCTTTGTCTGCGATCGGGCTCGTCCCCGATCAAATTGAGCTGTTGAGTGCACACGCCCTGCTCGACGTCTGCATGACCACGAATCCTCGCGACATGAATGCACAGGATGTCGCTACCCTTTTCCGTCAAGCTCTGTAGGAGGAGTGCCTATGCAAAACAAACAGGAAATTCTCGAGAAGCTGACCGGCATCCAATCCTCTCGGAAAAGCTATTACACCGAGCTGACCTACCTCGTGGAGGAAATGAAAAAGAAGAACAGGCAGCTGGCCGTCATCAACCAGCTGACGCAGCTTTCAATCAATGCCTCTTGGCCGGAGACCAGCATCTACATCGCGAGCCAGCTTTCGCAGATTCTCCCGTTTGCCCGTTTTGTGCTTACCCTGACAAAAGGAGGACATCTCTCTTCCTATCTGGCATCGCAGGAGGATGGGCAATGGCAGTGCCATACACATACGAGCGTTGTCCCGGAATTCGTCGAACAGCCCACCCACCCTTTGAAAGGCTTTTTGAAGGACATGCTTGAAGCAATGTTCCCTGACTATCACGCTCTGTCCGTGCCGCTGCACAGTCAACGCAATCAGGCATTTGGCTATCTTACCCTGCTGCAGAAGGCTGAGCAGTCAGCAGATAGTCATAGTCAGGATGCCGAGCTCTTTTCGCTGATTGCCAGTCACGTGGGGGTATCGGTCGAAAATATCTTGCTCTTTCAGGACGTGAGCGAGAAGATCAAAATCGAAGCACAGCTGGTCCAATCCGCCAAGATGGCCGCCATTGGAGAAATGGCTGCAGGGATCGCTCACGAGCTGAATAGTCCGCTCACCGCTATTCTCGGAAACTCCCAGCTGCTCCTTCGGGAAATGAAAGCAACACCGACAGCTCCTTTAATGAATGACATTTACCAATGCGGCGTGCGCTGCAAAAAAATCATTCAAAACCTGCTTACCTTCTCCCGGCAGGAAGAGTATGTGTTCTCTACCATTTCGATAGATGAAGTAGTAGAAGACGCACTAGGGCTGATCGGCTATCAGCTCTCCGTATCGGGCTTGACGGTCACGAAGCATTTGACACAGCCACCGCTGCAGTTTCACGGGAGCCGGCACCAAATCGAGCAAATCGTGATCAATCTGCTGCTCAACGCGCGGGATGCATTAGCAGGTCGAGAGAATCCCTGCATCGAGCTGCGCTCTTTTTTGCTTGAGGACGAAGCTCATGCCTATGTAGGACTGTCTGTCTACGACAACGGCGAAGGAATCACGGGAGAGCAGCTGCCGCAAATCTTTCAACCCTTCTACTCTACCAAGGAGAGGACGAAAGGAACTGGCCTCGGCTTATCTGTCAGTCTGGGAATTGCCGAAGCCCATGGAGGAAAGCTGATGGTCGAGAGTGAAGAAAACAAGTACAGTCAGTTCACCCTGCTGCTGCCGCTTTTACGAGAGGAGGCGCGAAATGGAGAAAAAACGGATACTGATCGTGGATGACGAAACAGAGGTCACTTCCTTTTTTACCTACTTTCTCCGCCAAAAAAACTGCGAGGTCACCGTGGCGAATACGGGCAAAGAGGTAGAAAACCTCTTGCAGGTCCAAACGGAGGGCTTCCATGCCGCTCTGGTCGATTTAAAGCTGCCGGATGCCAATGGCTTGGATCTGCTCAAACGGATCAAGGCAGTCTTCCCCTCCTGCGAGGTCCTGATCATGACCGGCTACAGCACGATCAAGTCCGCAATCACCGCGATGCAATGGGGAGCCAAGGACTATTTGGAAAAGCCTTTTGACGACCTGGACGACCTCGAGCGTATCATTGATGCCGTTTTGGAGTCGTCTACCGTGGAAGAAAGCGAGCTATCGCGGGAAGCTGCCCAGTACGGGATCCTGTACGCCCCGGACAGCCCGATGGCAAAGGTCATGGCGATCGCCAAGAAGCTGGCAAAAAAAGCGATCCACATCCTGATCGAAGGCGAAACTGGCACAGGAAAAGAGCTGATGGCCCGGTTTCTGCACGGTGCCAGCTCACGTTCTTCGCAGCCGTTCGTTGCGTTTAACTGCGGGGCGGTTCCTGAAACCTTGCTGGAGAGCGAGCTGTTCGGTTACGAAAAAGGGGCTTTTACCGGTGCTCTCAAAGCAAGGAAGGGACTGTTCGAGCTCGCCCACAACGGGACTTTATTTCTCGATGAAATCGGAGAAGCTCCCTCCTCCATCCAAGTGAAGCTGCTGCGCACATTGGAGACCGGTGAGTTCATGCGGATTGGCGCAGAGCATGTCGGGCAGAGCAACATTCGATTTATTTCGGCTACCAACCGCGATCTGGAGCACGAGGTCGAGCTGAACCGCTTTCGCCGGGACCTTTTGTATCGACTCGAAGGAATCAAGCTGTCCATTCCCCCTCTCCGTGAACGAGCAGCCGATATCCCGACGATCGCATACGCTTATATGCAAAAACGAAATGGCAAGGTAAGTGAAATCGACCAGGAAGCCCTGGAGCTGCTGCAAGGCTACGACTGGCCTGGCAATGTGCGGCAGCTCATTAACGTGCTTAATCAGACGCTTGCTCTCCACGAGTGCGAGACCGTGTGTGCAGAGCATTTGCCGGCGAGTCTGCACAAAAAGGCGATCCAGAGTAGCCACTCTCCTTCTCCTGTACAAGAGCCCCCACTGGCGCTCACCCAGCAAATTGATCGGGAGTGCGAGCGTTTTGTCGAAGCGATCACTCGAAACGTCACTTCTCTCGACGGCTTCGATTTTGAATATCTGCTCAGGCGGATCAAGCTGCTGGAAGGAGAAATCGGCCGGGCGATTATAGAAAAAGGGCTGACCGAAACAAAGGGTGATCGCCAGCTGCTCAGCAAAAAGCTCAATATCACCAAGCGCACCATTCGCTACATTTTAAATGAAAAGGGTTCCGGCAACAGCTCGAGCTGACCCTCATCAGGAGGCATTTTTTCGTGAGCTCTCATCAACAGCATGGGTCTTTTTCTCCTTTCAAAAGGATTCCTGCCGACTTTTCCGTCTCTGCCCTTATCGTGGGCTTGATCGCCACCATGGTCTCTTATGCGGGACCTCTATTAATCGTCTTTCAGGCAGCCAAGGCAGCCAACATGAGTGACGCACTGCTATCCTCTTGGATCTGGGCGATTTCCATCGGCAGCGGCCTGACGGCGATTGTACTCAGCATTCGGTATCGGACTCCCGTCATTACGGCTTGGTCGACACCGGGTGCCGTTCTGCTCGTCACCAGCTTGTCTGTCTATCCGTTCTCTGACGCGATCGGAGCCTATCTCTTCTCTGCCGTGATCATCACGCTGCTTGGAGTATCCGGCCTTTTCTCTACGATCATGCGATACGTTCCACCATCGATTACCACGGCGATGCTCGCTGGAATCCTGCTTTCCTTTGGCGTGCAGGTCTTCGTATCCTTGCAAGAGCTGCCTGCGCTGGCATTGCCTATGATTGTTTGCTATCTCCTGGCAAAGCGCTGGATGCCGCGATACGCCGTCGTCTTTTCGCTGCTGGTCGGGCTGATCGCCGCCTTCTTGCTGAATCGCTTTGAACTGGGAGGCATCCAGGTCGCTCTCGTGCAGCCGATCTTCACCTTGCCTACCTTTTCCCTGGATGCCATCATCGGTCTGGGAATTCCGCTGTGCATCGTGACGATGGCTTCGCAAAACGCTCCCGGTATCGGCGTCCTTCAAGCGGACGGCTACAATACGCCAGCCAGCCCGCTCATTACGACGACAGGGGTCGCTTCGATCGTACTTGCCCCCTTTGGTGCGCACGGGATTAATCTTGCCGCCATTACTGCTGCGATCTGCACAGGAAAAGAAGCCCATCCTGATCCGTCCAAGCGCTATATTGCCGGAATTGCATGCGGAGCGTTTTATCTCGTTTTCAGCATGTTCGGAGCGACCATCGCCTCGGTATTCTCCGCCTTTCCCAAGGAACTGATCGCGGTCATCGCCGGCCTCGCACTGTTTGCCTCTCTCAGCTCCAGTCTTGCCTCGGCGATGAGCGACGTGTCGCAAAGAGAAAGTGCCCTCATTACCTTTCTCGTCACGATCTCCGGTATTTCAATCGCGGGGATCGGCGCGGCCTTCTGGGGATTGGTTGCGGGTGTGATTGCCAATTTGCTGCTGTCTGGTGATGTTCGCAAGTGGGTGGCTAGGAAAGGAAATCATCCATAATTAAGCTCTCATTCGAAACGATTGCAAAGGCGCAGGAGCGGGCTTTCCAAAGAGGTAGCCTTGAAACAACTGAAAACCCTGCTTTTTCAGGTAATCAAAGTCTTCGTTTGACTCGATGCCCTCTGCCAAGGGAATGGACCCTGCTTCAAGCGCAGCCTGCAAGATTTTGCAAGCCATTTCTTGTTTTTGTGAGTCAGCACACACTCCTTGGACGTATTTCATGTCGAGCTTCATATACGCAGGCTGTAATTCCTTTAGCAATTCAACCGTGCTGAAGCCTTCCCCAACATCATCCAAGGCATATTCAAAGCCTTGTTGTTTGTAGAAATGCAGGATATTTTTTAAATGTTCCGTATCCTCTACATTCTCTGATTCGACCACTTCAAATACAAAGTTGGCGGGATTAACCCCTATCGTACGCGCTAACTCTAGTGTGGTTCGCAAGCAATGCTCTGGTGAATAAATGGAAGTCGGGAGGAAATTAATAAAAATTTTCTGGTTTTTCAAGACAGCGGAATGTTGAACAGCAGTAAGTCTGCAAAGTCGATCCAGTGCAAACAACCGATTGCGTTTTTTTGCAGATAAAAACAGCTCATTTGGGGGAATGAATGTTCCATCTTCTCTCAACGATCTCGACAAAATTTCGTGACCAAAAATGTTACCCTCTTGATCTACGATAGGTTGAAAAAAGGGGGTAATTGTGAATGTCAATCAAAATGTTGACCACCGTGCTCATCAAAAAATTGACCACCATGGCAAAAATCAATCCACCCGTCGGGTGGGTAACTTTTTCATGATCACGATCTTTGAATGCTTTGTTTAAATCGATAGCTATCTCCATTCATGGCAAAGATATGGGCACGATGTGTGAGACGATCGACCAGAGCTGCCGTCATCTGTTCATCTTTAAAAATCTGAGTCCAATCAGCAAATTCCAAATTGCTAGTAATGATGATGCTCCCTTTTTCATAGCGAGCTGCACAAAATTGAAATAAGAGCTCCGCCCCTGTTTTACTGAGAGGAACAAATCCGACTTCGTCTAGAATGATCAAATCGGTTTTCAGCCATTGTTTCTCCAACTGGAGGATTCGCTTTTGGGACTGAGCTTCCATAAGCTCGTTGCATATTTTCGCGGCTGTCCAAAACTGTACGGAATAGCCATGGTGACATGCCTCCTTCCCAAGGGCAGTGGAGAGATGGGTTTTACCTGTACCAGAATTCCCGATAAACATGATGTTTTCTGCCTTTTCAATGTACTCACAACGAGCGAGTTGTAACAGTTTTGGTTTATTAAGAGACGGAATGGCAGAGAATTCATATTGATCGAGTGTTTTCATTGAGGGGAACCTGGCGTGCTTGATCCGACTGGCGATTTGATTTGCGTCCCTTTGCTGAACTTCTTGTTCCAAAAGAGCGAGAAGAAATTCTTCATAGGGAATTTGTCGTTCGGTAGCATCGTGGGCCATTTCCTTGTAGACACGTTTAATAGCCGGTAATCGAAGCCGTTTGGCATAGGTTTCAAGCAAGAAAATTGTACTCAATGTACCACACTCCTCTTTTGTAACAGACGATTGTACTGGTTAAGATCGGGAACTTTTACTTGAATTCGCGGAACAGGACTATCTTCAGCCAACGCGAGTTGGGGAAGACGGTGTTCGGGTAGCGTACGCTGAAACAACAATTGCCTTACGGCATCATACTGAAACAACCCTTTTTGATATGCTTCCCCCAGTGATTCCTCCACAAGAGTCGTATCGAATTCACGATGTAGTAACAGGAGGCGAACGAATTCTTTCATTCCGCCTGGTCGATGTCGACACTTGTCCAAGAACTGTTGGTAAATTGGAGGTAACCCCGCTTGATGCAAAGGTCTAGCATACAAAACCGCACCTGGTCGAGTAAGAAGCAAATCCAGGTAGTGATCATATTGCAAAAGCTCTTTGCCGCTTTCCAAACATCTCTCATGCTCAGCAATCAATTTGTTTCCATGGTATACCTCGATCCGTTCGGCAAACACCTTACAAGTAAGCTCGGTAGATGCGTATGAAACGGGAACAGAATAGGCATTTTTCTCAAAGTGAATCATAGACAAGGTATTGCTTTTTACAGAGACGACACGGCAACAATCCAGTGGTTGTGGAGGCAATGGGAGCATGGTCTGCTGCTCTTGTACAAACGCTTCTCCAACGGTTAAGGAAGATCTTGGAACCGTAGTTGTCTCGTAAGAGATACATTTCTCAAGGAGGAAATAATTTAATTCCTCTAGTGAAGAGACACATGGAACTGGGGTAAAGAACTGCTTTTGGACGAACTTTACGAGATTTTCGACTTGGCCTTTTTGGTGCCCTTTTCCCGGATCACAGAAATAGCTTTCAAACAGGTAGTGAGCACGAAGCTGAACAAATCGCTCTTGTTCCACGCGGTTTTTACCTTCCAACACCTTCTTTACGGCTGTTGTCAGATTGTCGTACGTAACGGTCTGAGGAACAGCACCGAAAAACTCAAAGGCATCGACATGCCCTTGAAGAAGAGATTCTTGCTTTTGGTGAAAGAAAGTTTTGACAAAAATTTTTCTGCTGTAGGTACAACGCATACAAAAGACTTGAACTTTTACCTGCTTACCCTGTAAAAGAACAGTAACCTCGCCCCAGTCAAATTGGGCAAATTTCCCTGGCGGGAAGTCGAGGGGGACAAACGCTTTTGGAGGAGAAACGCGTAGTTGTCTGACGTAACGTCGAACCGTAGATTCACCGCCGGTGAATCCGTATTCGTCGACAAGTCTCTGGTAGATACGGGTGGCAGTATGACGCTGCTTGGGAGGAGCCTGTTCATCTTGACGCAACCATTCCAGGATGATGGGCTGCACGGAATCAATGACTGGTTTGGGTTTCGGTTTCGAAAGCTGGTACACAGGGATCTTCGTTGATTTCAAGGCCTTTCGTATGACTTGACGGGAATAGCCAGTTTCGCGAGAAATTTGCCGAATCGGCTTTCCTAGCAAAATGTGTTGTTTCCTGATAAACTCATAATTAGCCATCTGAAGCATGTCCTTTCCTCCCATATCTTGTTGTCTCAGCAACTTCAAGATACAGGAAAGAGGTGCTCAGGTGGTCAACTTTTTTATGAGCGATGTACCACTGGGTGGTCAAGAATTAGATTAGCATTCACAGGTAATCTTTTTTTGCGCGATCAAGTCATCTATCCATTGGGCTTCTATTACAGAGGAAATAGTCGAAAAAGAATCCCACGATGTTCCGTGAATTCGATAAAAGATCCGATCAGGTAGCATATGCTCTATACAAAAATCGAACAACTCAAGGACTGATTCTTCCATTACAACCAAGTTGTTTTCATTCTGTAATGCCCATCCATTTTGTCTTTTTATATGTTTATGTAGCACGGGAAGCATTTTTATGTTTGCCTCACCTTCAAAATGGATTTCATACTGAATAGGAGGAAACGAGCAATTTAGACAATCCATTCATCAATCTCCTGTCGGATGAAGAGTGTAGACAATCAGAGTTCAAAAAACACGCTAAAACAAGATCATCTAGGGATTTGCAGTACTTCATTTAAGTCTTCTGTAACGATTATTGCTCTTAGTTTTTTTCCTTCTGTGTATTGAATCGCTCCACTCCCCCCTAAAAAAAATTGGATATGAGGATGTTGAACAGCAAAATGATCGAGTCTCCCCAGCAATTGATCGTCTTTGCTAAACGGCTGGACTGTCATTGCTGAAAGAATGACTTTCATGGGCTGGAGTCTCTCTACTGCTTTTTCAATAGCTCCCACCGCAGGAGACGGACAAAGAAACATACTTCTCCAGCCTTTCTGTGCAGCCTGAAGCAGCATGATATGAACGGGAATTTCGTGCATTTCATACGGTAAACAAGTCCCCAAAATCAAGGGCATTTCAGGATCCTGTGCGATCCCCTTTCGTAGATGAGAGATATAATCCCGAACAACTTGACTTGAAATATGCTCTTGGTATTCACTCCACCCCCCTGATTCCCATAAATCGCCCACTTGTTTTAAAAAAGGTAGAACGACTTTCTGTATAAAAGCATCTATTGGATACTCGAAATGTGCCCTTTGCAATAATCTCAGTAATGCCGCCTCTTCACAATTGCTTCCAGCCTTAATCAATTTCTCCACAAAATGCGATTTCAGCCGTTCCTTTTCCAAAGGGACGATAGTGTCTTCAGAAAAATCGCTCTGTTGTTTGACGTTCATAATCGCCGTTTGCAAAGAGTAATTTTGATCAACCAACGCTTTTACACGCAAGATGGTCTCCACATCTTGTTGCGTATAGACCCTGTAACCGTTGCTCAGTCGTTGCGGTTTAATTAACTCATATCTTTCCTCCCACTTTCGGATGACTTGGGTGGATAGCTTCGTTCGCTCTGCGACTTGGCGTATTGTAAATCTACCTGGTGAATTCATCAGTCTATTTTCCTCCAAAAGCTTATACAAACATTATATAACAACACCTTAAGTTCGTATACTCAGTTCTTTTTCAGACCAAAACATTTTACTAACATTTGACAAAAATTATACAGGATGATATTTTGGACTACGGTAAGAAGAGAGAAGACGCTGCCAGCGATCTTTAAAACCTTGGAGGATGGAATATGAATACGATATTTTCTCTTTTCGGAAAAAAGGCTTCCACTGACACAATTCCCGATCAGAAGCTTGAAGATGAAGACAAGCTGCTTGTCCAAGACAAAGAGATACACGCAAGATTGACATACATGCAGGTAACCAAGTCTCATGCAGAGGCGTTGCAGCAAATAAAGCCAATTATTATGGAATCAGCAGACTCGGTGTTTGAATCAATTCTGGATAAGGTTTATCAAACCTCTACCCTAAAAGAAATCGCTACCGCACATACTTCCAGAGAGCGGTTAAAAGAAGTCTTTATACAATATATGGATACACTCTTCACCGCCGACCTGAGCACGGAGTATTTCTCTTTCAGAAAACGGATCGGCAACACACATAACAAAGCCGCATTGCCTGTGCAGTGGTTCCTTGCTACTTACCAGACAATCCATTCTTTTATCATTCCTCTTATTGTGAAGCAGTTGTCCCACTCGCCAGATTTGCTCGCAAAGACTTTAGTAGCCATTACTGGATTTACCAATTTGGATGCTCAAATCGTCATACAGGAGTATGTAACCAGTCGAATTCACACAATTGAGGAACTGAATCAAAAACAAAGAAGCGTACAAGAAGAATTGATCGGTATCAGCCAAGAACTTGCCGAATCCGTAAAACATACGGAGAGCGCTTCCAGCTCTACGAATGACAAAGCTTTAAAATTAATGCAAGATACAGAAATGACAATGAAAAGCAGCAACAATTTGAACAATTTGACGTCATATAGTCTCGGTAAAATCAATCAAATGGAAGTCAAAATGGCTGCCCTTCAACAAGAGGCGATCCATTCAGTTGAAAAGGTGAATGAGCTTTCCAGTGTTTTGTCAAGAGTCATCGCCATGTCCAAAGACATCGAGAATATTGCAAACCAGACCAACTTACTAGCTTTAAACGCCTCTATTGAAGCCGCTAGAGCAGGCGAACACGGAAGGGGCTTCTCCGTTGTTGCACATGAAGTGAGAAAACTTGCCGAAGAAACCAAACAAACCAACAAGGATATTAATCAATTAGTGGAAGAAAGCACCTCCAATATGGAGGAAATAAGGCTGAAACTTTCGGGCATGAAAGAAGCGACTGTTCAAACGGCAAAGGAAGTCAACGAAGTGAAAACCGGTTTGACAGCAACAAGTTTGGAAGTAGACAACTATATTTCTATGTTTGAGGCAAACAAAAAGGATCTGGACGTTATCCTTCGTTCTATACAGGAAATTGCCGCTACTGCCAGTTCCCTTTCTGTTCTGGCAACAAGACTATCCCAAAAAGCGGAACAAGCATAATGTACGAGGAGATGCTTGCCAGTTCATTGACTAGAAGGGAGAGTATCGCATCTGTAGAATCAGTATCCCAGGTAAAGGATTGCAGGATGGAACGGCTATCTTTTCGAAGATTCCATCTATGCTTATGCTTCGCTCACAGCGTGAGCTATTCCGTTGCGTCCATTTCGCTTCGCCTGATACAACGCCTTGTCACACGAAAGATACAGCGACTCCAGCTCGGTCTGACGATCGGGTACTACCGTTAGCATCCCCACGCTCAAAGTGTAGTGTACTGTTACATTCGCATCGCTCATTTCGAATGCTGCCTCCCTGATTCGTTCGACCAATCGGGATGATTTTAGCTCGTCTTGTCCTGGTAAAATAATGGCGAACTCGTCACCGCCGTACCTGCCGAATAAGTCGTCGGGGGCTAGCTGCCGCATGATCTTCTGGGTCAAATCCTGCAGGACGTAGTCACCGGCGACGTGTCCGTAAGTGTCATTGATTTGCTTGAAGTGATCCACATCGAAAAGCAGCAGTGTAATCGGAGCCTTCCTCTTGGCGCAAAGCTCGATGCATTTTCTGGCTCGATAAATAAATGTTCGGCGATTTAAGACTCCGGTCAAATCATCCAGACTGGCTAATCGGACCAAATCACGATCAGACTGCTCCTTCAACAGGAGAACATAGCCTGTGTTTCCTAGGATCATCACCAGATACAATGACAAAAAGGAGAGTGTCTGAGAGAGTCCAGGCGTGAAAAGTCCCATCGAGCTCCCAGACAAAACGGCTGCCACCGATCTTCCCAAAAGAGCCACTATGACCAAAAGATAAAGAGAGCCTATAATTTTCATCAGCAGGGAGGACCCACTCTCTTTGAAAAGCTTGTACGTGGGAATAAAAATAAACAATGCCGTTCCCAATGAAGCAAAGGCGATTCGGATGTATTCCTCGTTGAAGAAGAGAATGATCAGATGAAAACCAATCATATTCCATGCAGTCAATATTCCATATATTTTCCGGGTAATCGGGTTAAACGCTTGCTTCAGCATGAGAACAGCGATCGTCTCTAATGCAGCCCCTACAAACAAAAAGGAGTTCGCAAGCGAGATGCTAATCGCATCTGGCACTCCCCCACGCAGTACTAAAAACAGCCACGCTAGAGCCTGCGTACATTTGGCAAAGAAAAAGGCGTTGATCTTTGCGTCCTTTTTGTGGTTTCGCCAGTACGCGCTGATCAAGATAACAGTAAACAAATGGCCAACAACCAAAGAAAGGATGATCGTTTTCATATCGAGAAAAAAATCCATCAGGGCTTCACCATTCCTGCCTCATGAGCTAAAACCATCATGAGTATATCAAAAAAAAAGAGACGAAATCAGTAGGAAATAAAAAAGTTACCAGAAATCATAGATTTTTTGCAAAAGCAAAAGAACCCCTTCTGAGGGGCTCTTCCTTGCTTATTGGTTCCTTAAAATCCCTGTTCTTTTGCGTAATTCCCCCAATGCGGCCGGCTTCCATCCCGATCCGTAAAGGGAAACTCGTCGGACAGCCCCCATGTACTGAAGGCTTTCCCGGACCTGTTCATTATTTGTGGGTCGGTAGCGAGTGCGACAACAGCGCGCCCGATATAGTCTGGCGTCTCTGACATCAGAAAGTGGGGATCTTGTTTTGCCGCTTCCTTCCACGTCTCTTCGGTCACTCCAAAATAATCGAGCATTTCTTCCGAGCGCAGAAAGCCTGGAGTCAATGCCACCGCAGCAATACCATGCGGGCGCAAATCCTCCGCCATCGCCTGCGCCAGATGAATCACCGAGATTTTTGCGAGACTGTAGGGCAGATTGCCACGGTAACGGTAGTCTGTCCCGTCTGTGATCTCAATGATTAAACCACTCTTTCGTTCAATCATGAGCGGCGCAGCGTAATAGCTCGTGATCATATGCGTATGAATCGCCCGCTCCTGCATCAGAATTCCTTTGCCCAAAGAGCACTCCCAGAAAGGCTTTCCCCATTCTGTCAGAGACTCTCCTCCCCAAATGTCGTTGACTAACAGATCCAGCTGACCGTCCTGCTCTGATTTGATTCGCTCAAACAGGCCGACTACCTCGGATTCTTGCGAGTGATCGACGCGTACCGGTATTCCCACTCCCCCTGCTGCGGTCACCATTTCCGCCGTATCTTCGATGGTCTCCACTCGGCCCAAATCCGATGGGTTCCCTCTCACACTGCGGCCTGTCACGTAGACGGTCGCACCTGCTTCACCCAGCATGACGGCGATGCCTCTGCCCGCTCCTCTCGTCCCGCCTGCTACGACTGCCACTTTTCCCTGCATGGCCTTGATTGAATGGCTCATGGGTTTGTCACTCCTTTGGATAAATGAATCCCTGCAATACTTAGCGCTATTGTATCGGTTCCAATATGACAACGGCTGTCATATTCGGTAAGATACGATGGAGAGGAAAATGGCAAACGAACGGAGGGCTTTTATGCGAGCAGATCGATTGGTTTCGATCCTGTTGCTGCTGCAAAACCATGGACGGATGACAGCAAGGGATCTCGCAGAAAAATTGGAGGTATCTGAACGGACCATTCATCGGGACATGGAAGCGCTCTGCATGGCAGGCGTACCCGTCTATGCGGAGCGTGGGACCAACGGCGGCTGGGCTCTGTCCGAGGGTTATCGCACCGATCTGACGGGCTTAAAGGAAAGTGAACTCCAGTCTTTGCTGCTCGTGTCCCCTACAATGCCTTTAGGTGACCTCGGAATGCGGGAAAGCTTTGAAGCCGCCTGGCAAAAGCTGTTGGCTGCTACACCTGAGACGAGCAGGCGAAATGCTGAGTACGTCCGTCAGCGCATCCATATTGACGGTGCAGGCTGGCATCAATCGACAGAGACGTTTCCCTGCCTGTCCACGGTACAGGAAGCTGTGTGGCAGGAGCGCGTCCTTTTTATTCGGTACGGGAGGGGGACGGAAACGGTGGAACGAACGGTTCGTCCACTCGGTCTCGTCGCCAAGCGCAGCACGTGGTATTTCGTCGCGCAGGTAGAGGATGATTTGCGGACATACCGCATTTCCCGGCTTGTCGAGGCCAAGATTCTGGAGGAATCCTTTGTCAGACCAGAAGACTTTGATCTGAGCCTGTACTGGGAGCAATCGACTGCTGCCTTCCAAGCCAGCTTGCCGCGCTATCCAGCGCAAATCCGTATCCGGGAATCGTCACTCGATCGCCTAAAGCAGGAGCGTTACGTCCAAATAAAATCCACCCATCCTGTCGATAGCGAATGGGTGGATGCCGATGTACAATTTCATACTTTGGAGTCTGCCTGTGAAATGGTGCTCTCCTATGGAGCAAGCATGAAGGCGATTCACCCCGAGGAGCTGAAGGCCAGGGTCATTGCCGAAGCGACTGCCATTCTAGCCCTTTACTAGCCTTACGCGATACTCGTCACTCGCTTCTCGCGTGTTTCTCGTCCCATCACAAGCAAGACAACTGTCCCCACCAACAGGACCACTGTAAACATGCTGAAAATGAACGTGTAGCTATAATGAAGCGCCGAATAATGCCCTACCAGGTAAGGAGCGATGATGCTGCCAATCCTGCCGACACCCGAGGCAAAGCCTGCTCCCGTTGCCCGCAAAGGAGTCGGGTAATTCTCCGGCGTGTACGCGTACAAAGCACCCCA
Source organism: Brevibacillus centrosporus (assembly GCF_046622605.1). NCBI lineage: Bacteria > Bacillati > Bacillota > Bacilli > Caryophanales > Paenibacillaceae > Brevibacillus > Brevibacillus centrosporus. Next base: position 4,768,679 of record NZ_CP176856.1, read on the forward strand.
TGCCCCTAGGTTAAAGAAGGAGAGCAAGGCTCCCGTCAGCAGAAGCCCTCCTGTACCGGTGCTGCCCCCAAAAGCAAACGCCATGACGCCCGTCATAAACAGAAACGTCGCCAATGTGTACTTTCTTCCCCATCTCTCCACCAGATAGGCAGCGGCGAAATAGCCGGGAAGCTGGGCCAGCGTCATGATCAGGACGTACTGAAAGCTCTTGATCATCGTAAAGCCCTTGTCGACCAGCACCGAGGGCATCCAGAGAAACATGCCGTAATACGAGAACGTAATGGCAAACCAGACGATCCACAGCGTAATCGTCTCCCGTTTGTGGGAGGTGAGCAATTCTTTTAAAGGAACACGTTCCTCACGCTGATGAAACTTCGGCGACTCCGGAACGTTGCGGCGAATGTACCAGGCGTACACCATCGGCAAGGCCCCGATGATGACAGCTACCCGCCAGCCGTAAACAGGGATGACGAAGTAGGATATGATGGCGGCCAATATCCAGCCTACGGCCCAGAAGCTCTCCAGCAGGACCACTGTGCGGCCGCGCTTTTCCGGAGGGGCAAACTCATTCACCAAGGTAGAAGCTACCGGCAGCTCCGCCCCCAGACCAAGACCAATCAGGAAGCGGAACAGGAGCATGAGCGAAAAGCCTGTGGCAAATGCACTCGCCAGAGAGGCAGCCCCGAACAACAGCAGCGTCAGCATAAATATAGGCTTGCGTCCGACCCGATCTGCCAGGTATCCGCCAGCTACCGCCCCGATCGCCATTCCGATGGTATTGCCGGTCCCAAGCAAGCCTGCTTGTTCACCGGACAATCCCCATTCCTGTCGTAGTGCTACCATAATAAAGGATAAAAGTGCTACATCCATCGCATCGAACATCCACCCGAATCCGGATGCCCAAAACACCTTTTTATACGTCGCTGACATGTTGATTTTCCCTGCCTTCTTTTCGTACCGTGTTTACTACCACATCTTTCCAGTAGTTTCCCCCAACCGGTCAGCGTGCATTCGCCACAGCAATGGCTTCGATTTCGATGAGAAACTCTTCCTTTATGAGCCTGCTCACCTCAACGGCTGAGCTGGCTGGAGGAGTGAGCGTGTTCACGTAGGTGTCACGAACCTCCCGGACGACTGGAATCTGCGTAATGTCCGTCATGAAAATTGTCAGCTTCACGACGTCTTCGAAACGGGAATCTACCGCTTCCAGGGCCGCTTTGATATTTTCAAAGACCTGCTTCGTCTGTGCGGCCAGATCTCCTTCCCCGACGACCTGGCCCTCTTGGTTCAAAGAGACTTGTCCGGAAATGTAGATCGTTCTGCCTCCAGTTGCTTCCACTACATGGGAATATCCGAAACCTTTGGGCATCGTCTCTGGATGAGTAAAAGTGACTTTCTTTTCAGGGTGTGACACGCGCTTTCCCTCCTCGTTACGTCTGTGGTTTTGTTATAGCAGGAAATAATTACACATAGCGGGAGCGGAATCCTGCCCCCAAACTGCAGGAAGTGTCGGTGGATGCACAAAAGCCCGGCAATCATCCGGGCTTTTGCTCACGATTTCCTGCTGTAATAATAAAACGAATTAAGCCATTGAGCATGTATGGGCAAGCAGCTCAAAAGAACGCAACCGTTTCCGATAGTCGGGAATCATCGTAACGACAATGAATTCATCAACGCCATACACGTGAGATAACTGTTCGAGTTTTTTCTTTAGGCTCTCAGGCGTGCCTATCAGCAGCTTACGCTCCGAAAGCGGAGCCCTTTCCCCTGCGGAAGCTTCTTGTTGAAACAAAGCTGTACCCGAGGATGCCAGCCTCTCTGCCTCCTCCACTGTTTCCCCGCAAACGACACCAACGGCAACGATTGCTCGCGGTACAGGGGAAAGAGCTGACGGAGTAAACGCTTCGCGGTAAGCTCTTAATACTTCCTCCCCGGCTACGTCGCTCATAAACTGGCCAAAAACATAACCTGTTCCAAACTCAGCTGCATAAGCCGCGCTCTTCTTATTAGTCCCTAGCAGCCACAGTTCGGGCGATACGGATGGAGTTGGGCGGGCAGTAATCCGACGTCCTTCGTATTCATAGCTCCCCTGCAATAACTCGGAAACTCCTCGGAGCAATTCTGGCATTTTCCAGACATTTTCAAGAAAGTTGTCACTGAGAGCGAGGCTGACTTCAGCAGAACCACCGGGCGCCCTTCCTAAACCAAGATCTACTCGTCCCGGGTACAAGCTAGCGAGTAAATGAAAGGATTCTGCAACTTTAAGAGGCTTATAATGCGGCAGCAGCAATGCCCCGGATCCGATACGAATGCTCTGTGTTTTTGCACCGATATGCGATAGAAGCACATCCGTTGAGGTGCATGCCAGCCCTGGCATATCATGATGTTCCGCCACCCAATAACGGAAATATCCCAGTCTTTCGGCTGCTTGAGCCAGCTCTACAGCTTGTCCTAGTGCGAAGGTTGCATCGACCTCATCAAAAACGGGGACCAAATCCAAAACACTAAGTTTAATCGGTTTCGCTCTCATAGGCGTCATGTCCGAGGATTTCGGTAAAATTCAATCATATCGATAAACGTAACCCTGTATTCGCTCATTACCTTACCCAAATCATGCATTCGGCCATGACCGTCCTCTTTGGAAGCGAATACGACGTCGTGCCGCACCTTATCCATGATGATTTTGCCAATGAACTGGTGCTCGTACTCTGCATACTTTTGTTTGAATTCCTCATTAAACTCCAATAAATCTTCGTAAGACCGCTCTAGCATCGCATTAACCAAAGTCAGCTCATTACCTTCCTTGTGGACTGCTACGTAATAATTGCCCCGCTCATCCTTAATCAAATCCTTAAACAATTCAACATTCAAAGTAATTGACTCCCTTCATAACTCCTATGTAATAATACTAAATCTGGCTTTTGATTCGAATTGAACCATGATAGGTGTATGGGTGGACGGTGATAATTCAAAAAAAGACCTAAGCCTCGCGCTTAGGCCGATCGTTCCTGTTTTAGCAGAATGGAATCAGTATTCCCCGCTCGTCCAGACAACAAACATTGTAAGTAATCTTATCCAGAAAGGATGCTTTCGATGCAACTTACAATCATAGGGGTATTGACCTATCGTCGAAAACGTACCTTTGACGAGACGGCCTATTTCCGTCAATTAAGCAAGGAAGAACAGAAGGTTGGGCAGCGAGGGTGTACTTCTTCTCCGAGGACGATCTCATCTACAGCAGGAATGAAATACGTGGGTGTGTATTGGCACCGGGTGGAAAATCGATGGACAAAACTGTGAAATGGCCAAGGGTCATGTTTTCAAGGATGAACAAATGACAGCTGCTTTAGTGGATCGCCTTACCAACCCGTCGGATGGAATAATTTTTGCCATCATACACCAGTGTGTGAAGACTGTAGACGCACTTACCACCGGGCATGACTGCCGATGATTACTGCCCTCCTCTTCCTTTCTACATATCTTAGAGCGGACAGGACAATTCGTCACCTGAGCCTACCTAATGCTCTTTGCATAAATATGAGTTCTTCAGCTAAATATGAAATTCTGTTGACTACATCTTGATCAATAATCTCATTGTTTTTATTGAAATGTTCATTATGTGCATAAACATAACTCGGTGCGACAAACGAACGAAAATAACCTGCAATTGGTTTTAACTGATTCTCAATGACCAAGTAGTGTTGGTAAGTTCCGCCGGTTGCGACAAACCCTATCACTTTATTCCGAAAAGTTTGAACAGGAATTAAATCAAAAAGGTTTTTGAGAGCCCCCGAGAGTGACGCTTGAAAAATGGGTGTACCAATCACATAAAAATCAGCGGAACAAACGATATCAATGACGCTACGAGTGTCCCCGGAATATTGAATAGGATCCCTGCCATCACAAAATTGAATATCATACTGCTTTATATCTAGTAATACGGTTTCTATATCTGGATCTTTCCTGCCAACTTCCTCTAACACCTTTTTTACAGTAACCAGAGTTTTCGAACCCGTTAAGCTACCGGAAATCCCCAGTAATTTCATTCTTATCCGACCCCAATTCTCTGTTTATCCTTCTTCTAGAACAGCTACTACGCGGCTCCAACCGGCGCTTGCCCCTTCAATTTTTACCGGAAACGCGATTACTGTAAAACCAAAAGGAACCGGGATTAATTCCAGATTCGCCAATCGCTCTATTTGTAGGTATTCGCGTTCCTTCCCATAGAAATGCGATTCCCACAATTGCTCCCGGTTGCCTCTCTTCGCCTCTGCCGTCATGACATCAAACGGTCGATCTAAACCCCAGGCATCAATTCCGATCAAGCGTACCCCTTTTTCTACCAAAAGTTGAGTCGCATTACGGCTTAGACCAGCGTGCATTTTATCATATCCGGGCTGACTAAAGTTTTTTGATGTATCCGTGCGAATCAGAATAATGTCGTAAGGTTTAATTTCATACTCGATTCTTTGCAGCTCATGCAGTACATCTTCATCCGTGATACTTTCCCCGGCTTTTTTATGTGTCATATTTAAGACGACTCCGTTGCCAAAACACCATTGAAGCGGGACTTGATCGATGGTTTTTGCAGCCTCTCCTCCAGAGGTGGGACCATAATGATAGGGAGCGTCCACGTGGGTACCGGAATGAGTAGAAAGAGTTACATTTTCAGCAGCCCATCCATGTCCTTCTGGCCAATCTTCTTTCTCAAGACCGAACAGTTTGTTGCTGACTGTTAAGCTTTGCTCGTGAGTAAGATAGTCAATTTTATGGGCATTTGGTTCAAATGAGCTTGTTTTATTACTTAAACAATCACTTAAGTCGATAAGCGTCACTTTTTTTGATCCTCTGAAGAAGGTCTCCATATAAGTTGTACCCCCATTTAAAATTTGATGATTTGATTTCGTAAGATGCCGATCCCATCCACTTCGAGTTCTATGATATCGTTAGACTTTAAGTATCGATTTATTTCTAAGCCACATCCGAAGGCCATAGTCCCTGAGCAAATGATTTCACCAGGATACAAGGTTTCTTCTTTTGAAATAAACTCTATGAGTTGGGCGAAAGAGTAATGCATATCTGAACTTCGTGAATCCGACCAAACCTCCCCATTTATACGTGCCTGAAGTCGTATATTGGAAGGGTCTAGTTCATCACTTGTGACGATGCAGGGGCCGAGGATATTGCCATGAGAAAAATTTTTACACTTGGAAGGTCCCATTGACGTTGACATATCCTTGCGCTGATAGTCACGTATGCTGATATCGTTGAAGATGGTATACCCCATGATGTATTCATGGGCAGTTTCCGCAGATATATTGATTCCCTTTTTCCCGATAATGGCAGCAAATTCAAGCTCAAAGTCCAGTCGTTCTCCAAAACTTGGCCAAGGAATTACATCTTCAGGCCCAGCGATGGACGTATGGCTCGTTCGGTAATAATAAGGGCGTTCATAAAATAAGGCGGGAAGTTCGGAAATCCCTACCACTTCTAGTGAGTTTTTAAAATGAACCTCAGAATTTAAAGTATCCCGAATGGAAACCGGCTGAAGAGGCACCCTCACTGTTACGTCATTTAAAGAAAAGAAAATCTCTCCAATGTCATTCTTTCGCACTTCTTCGGCTGGTGTGGAGTATATAAAATCTAACGCCGTTTTTGCAGCTTCCAATGAAAAACTGCCTCCTTGAATGAAAGAAAGCATATCTTTTCCGATTATTTGTTTGGCGGTTTCATAAGCACGGCTGCTTGACTTGATTTTAGATAAATAAAGGGAATATGCATGAATCAAATCAATAACCTCTGTGTCTCGTAAAACCCCGACACGCTGTGTGATTCCAAATGCTGTCTTTATTTCGTACGTAATTAATTTCATTATCGGTTCACCTCTTTCATGAAAACCAGTTGTTTTGAGACTAGGAAGAGGGGAGTATTGGACTTACCACTCTCCCCTTTTATGACAGACGTTAATTCGTTCCAGAGTAAACCATACCAAATTCAGGCATTACTTTTGTTGCAAACGTTTCAAGCTGCTTAAGTCCCTCTTCACGCGGAATTAATCCCCAATGGAAAAGCCAAACGAAATACTCAAGGTTTGGCACGCGGTTAAGGACAGCCTCAACCTGGCGTTTTACATCGTCAACCGTACCGCCAATAAGTATGCCGCTATTAACTAAACGATCTGCCAAATGTTCATCTGGCTTAGGAACCGGTCCCTCTTCACCGGGTAGTCTGGTTCCCTCCATAAATCCAAATTCGCGGTACCATCCATTCCATACAGGTTCTTCGTACTTTTCAACTGAATTGTATAATTCTTCTTTATTGTCTACGATGTGGAAAGTACGGCAGAGGCCTATGTTTTCACCAAATGTGACTGTACGTCCTTGCGAGGCAGCCCCTTCCTGGTAGGAATGAATCAACCGCTCTACTCCTTCCATGGGTCCCCACAAAATAGTTGGGCAAATATCTTCTTCCCCACACCATTTCAAAGTTCTTTCACTTGCTCCAAATGCTTGGAAAAGCTTAGGATGTGGCTTGGTGTAAGGGCTAGGAACAACACTAATTGCCCGTACCGTTCCATCTTCATCGACTTCACCTGGCGTACCATATGGAAGAGTCGTGGTTTTCGTTGGCGGCCAATTCGGAATTCCTTCAATAGGATTAGGGATCTTGTAGGTAGGGCCATCGTATGTTAACAGCTCCTGAGTCCATGCCTTCTTCATGATTTTGTAATGCTCTTCGAAAATAGTGCGATTGTTTAAATCCGCTTGTGACTTGTCTGAAGAAGTAGAAGTTACATTGAATTTTTGACCGATAACATTTTGCCAACGAGATTGGTATCCACGGGCTAACCCGACGAAGAAACGTCCTTGTAGCATGTGATCAACTATCGCTGTCTCCTCAGCGAGACGAATAGGATCGTGTGTAGGTACGACAATTCCAAGTTGTCCGTGATTCAATCGTTTTGTGTATTGCCCAAGGTAGGCGTTTAAAAGGAGAGGCGCTGGAGAGATCTCAAGGCCTTCGGAATGAAAATGATGCTCAACATGGGTAATGCCCCAATATCCTAGATCGTCCGCAGCCTTTACAAGATCAATTAAACCTGCCAACATGTTGGTGTAAGCTTCACTGTCCCGTCCGATCGGTCTCCTTTTTTTCATTTCCTCGACATCGCCCATAGTAGGATAAACTTGTAGAATCACTTTCGGTGCCATTATTCATTCCCCCATTCTGTAAAAAACGTTATCCTCCATCCAAACACGCATCTGTCTTCCTCTTGTGAACCGTAATCCCCCAGAAGATGGGAGGTTGATGATGATATGGCATTTTTCTTTGATTCGTTTTACAATTAATTTTTCCATACTCCTCCTTTCTTTTCATGCTTACCAAAGGAATTTTGCAATTGTTGTGCCATCTCATTTATTTACTGTTCGTGATCTATTTGAATAAACAAAACCCTACTCATAAGGAACTGAAAGGCTTTGAGAAATAATTCGCATGCCAATTTTTTCTATATTATGTAACACTAAGCGTTCGCCCTTGAGACACCCGGACAGTTTATTCAGAAAATTACAAAAACAAGCTCCGTCAGAATGAACTGAGAGAGCCTGCACTTTGTCCTTATTTTATCCCATAACTGTTTAACTTTCGGTACAAAGACGCCCGTGAAATTCCAAGTGTGCGAGCCGTCTCTGCTCTGTTGCCATATGTCTTTTCCAAAGCAGATAATATCAGTTGTTTTTCGTGTATTTCTTGATCCTCTGTGCTCAGATCGATATATTCGCTTAAATGATAAGTGTCAATCGTGTCACCTTCATGAAGACAGGCCATGCGCTCGACCATATTACGAAGCTCTCTAAGGTTTCCTTTCCAACGATGATTTTGTAACACTTTTATGGCATTAGGTGTCAGATAAAAGAGTGAACGCCCCATCCTATTGCAAATCCCTTCAGATATATCCATGATTATATGTTCGAAGTCCATTTTTCTTTCTCGTAATGGGGGAAGATGTAAAGTATAAATAGAGAGTCGGTAATATAAATCCTCCCGAAATGCCCCTTTTCTGACCGATTCTTGCAAATTCCTATGGGTAGCAGCAATAAATCGGACATCCACAGGAACTGATGTGGTTGATCCAATTCTGGTTAGTTGTTTCTCTTCCAAAGTCCTAAGTAATACAGCCTGTAAATCTAACGTCATATCACCAATCTCATCCAAGAATAGCGTTCCTCCGTTTGCTGCCTCGATCTTTCCAGGATTACCATTCCGGTTCGCGCCTGTAAAGGCACCGGGGCCGTATCCAAACAATTCCGAGGCGATAAGGTCACGAGGCAGTGCTGCACAATTGATAGCTACAAATGGCTGGTTTCTTCTTGCACTTTCCAGATGTATAGCATGGGCCATATAATCCTTACCTGTACCGCTTTCTCCCTGGATAAGTATAGACATATCGCTTTTGGCAATTTTAACTGTTTTCATTAATGTATTTTTCAAATTATCTTCTTTTGTTGGGAATTTCGATAATATTACGGAGGGGACGTTTGATACAAATTTGCTTTGGGGTTGTTCTTTAGGGTAGATGACCACAATCGTAGATGTAACTTCTTCTTCAGTTCGGCACTCTTTTGACTCAATAATAAATTCTTTTCCGGTATCGTCGCAAATTAGTTGTGCTGATTCTCCATATTTTCCTTGTCTCAAATGGCTCAACAGTGGACGTGTCATGCTGTTTAAGCCTAACAAATTGATTTCCTGGTGGGGATACTTAAGCAAATCGCCGGCTGCTCTGTTTTTATACGTTAATCTCCCTTCCTTGTCAAAAGCGAGAATGCCTGTTGCAGTATTGAGTGGTAGAGACAATGCCATTAAATCGATTAGGGTCCTTTCGGTCATTTGCAACATTTCGATTCTGATTCGCTCACCCACAGCATTAGCGCAGGAAACAGCAAGTGTTAAAAGCTCCTGTAGACCCTCGCTGAGTGTTAGTCTGCAAATATTAAAAGCCCCTAGAAAATGATTATCAATAAAGATGGGGGCCGCTGCACAATCCCAGCCCCACAGAAACGGGGAGAAATGTTCTGCGCCTGAGGTTGCCATCGCCATATGGCTTTTGAGGGATATGGTTAGACCTGACGTTCCTATATACTCTTCTAACCACCTGACTCCGATCGACATTCCAATTTCACTTGATGCAGCCACGGCTTTCTTGTCTGCCATAACTTCCATAATGTAACCATCAGCATCCGCAAGACCAATTTGATAACCACGACCCTTCAGTTGGTTAAATGTTACTTCCATCACAGGCCGAGCGGCTTGAAGAAGCAGCCGGTTTTTTTGTTTTCTCCCCTGTAATTCACTCTTTTCAAGAAATGGTAAGATTCTATTTTTCTCATAGGATAAACCTGCTAATTTGCTTCTGATCCAAGAATCAATAACAGGCCGCCTTACTTCAATGTTTTCCTCACCATAAATGAAAAATTTGTGCCAACTATCTTCCAGGTTATTCAATGAGAATCATCTCCTTTAAATGAATAGTATACAGAATATTAAGATAATAATGATGATCAAAAGTGGCGTTGACGGTACTTGTCACTTGATCTATGGACAAACGGAAAAAATCACCCATTGCGCTATTTTAAATAAGTTACGTAATCGCTTTCGTTAGTTATTCGCTGTTGCTGTGTAGCAAATCCTTTATTTATGTTTTTCATAATGAAAAGGATTAGCACGTACAAGTCGACGAATTGTCGTTTTTTCAACATCGAGATGTGTTCTTTAATTAGCGAGCGAGGTGTCAAGAGAAAGGAATTAAGCAAAATGTTCATATCGAAAAAAGGTACAACCGCCTCATTTTTTGAGGGGGCTGTACCTTACTAACTCAAAGGGACTTTTTCAGTTGCCTCCAGAAACCCACAGTTTTTTTATCAGACTCCATAGTTGTACTACTCCCAAACTTCCGGAAGTCACGATTCCAGGTTGGTACGGACCGCTGCTTTTTTTCAATTCGCTGCCACCAATCCCCCATCGACCAGAAGCTGCTGTCCGCTGACATAGCTGTTTTTGGTCAACAAAAAGGCGATGGTTTCGGCGATCTCCTCTGGTTTCCCATAGCGGCCCAATGGGATCTTCTCGGTGGTGCGCCGTGCGATTTCCTCGGGGTTTTCTCCTTCCTGGGAGGCGTAGCTGGCGTTCCACTCCCGAATGCGCTCGGTCAGGATGTAACCAGGGGCGACCATGTTGATGAGAATCCCGTCCCGTCCCAGCTCCAAGGCCGCAGTTTTGAGCGCATTGACAAGCGCTGCCCGAAGCGAGTTGGATAGAACGATTCCGGGATAGGGGCTCTTCACTGTAAAGGAGGTGACCGCCACTACCCGTCCACCACCGCTCTTCTGCAGGAGGGGCACGGCTTGGCGCAAGAGTCTAAGCGGTCCCGTTACCATGAGCCGGAAGTAGCGTTCCCACTCCTCGTCGCTCACCTCCATGAGCGGCTTGATCGGTGGCCCACCGTGGTTCAGCAAGAGAGCGTCCAAGCGTCCAAAGCGTTCTGCCTCCTCAATGAGGAGACGAGTCGTCTGTTCCTCTGCCAGATCCCCGGAAACTCCCACGACAGTTGCCCCTAGTGCCTTCAGCTTCTCGACCGATTCCTCAGGTCGACGGCTACCCACGATGAGCTTGTAGCCTTCTTCTGCCAGTTGTTTCGCCACCGCGAAGCCTATACCGCTGGAGGCTCCCGTCAAAATGGCAACTTTCATTCCTCTTCCACCTTCCTAAGGAAATCCTCCCGAACCGGTTGGAAAATATCCAAGAAGAGAGCGTCCTCCAGCATTTCAGCTTCATGCTCTGCCTGGGATGGGATATGGACGAGTTCTCCAGGGCCGAGCACACGCTCTTCATTCCCGATCCGGAAGCGAACGCTGCCCGAGATGATCATGGAAATCTGTTCATGGGGATGGGCGTGGCCTGGTGCAACCGCTCCTTTTGGAGCCTCCACGCGTACCACCATCATATTGTCCCCCGCGAAGGGACGCAACGTGATCTCGCCCATGGAAAAGCCTTTCAACGCCGCTGTTTGAACGGCCTTCATCTTCATAGAACACCTCCGAAGAAGTTCCAGAGCAGATGGTGGAATGCCTCTTTGTGCTCGATTTGGCTCCAGTGGCTGCATTGACCCATCAAGTAGAGTCGCGAATCGGGAAGGTGCTCCATCAGATGGAGGCTCGTGGTATAGGGGACAATTTTGTCGTCCCGGCCATGGACGATGAGCACAGGCTGGTTGATCCGTTTGAGAGCCGATTCGGGCACTACCAGCTCATCCAAATGGCGCTGGCGAGGGGCTGGGAACATGGCCTCGTAGCTGCGTCGCACGTCCGGGCGAAGCGCAGCCTCTAGGCGCATCCGGGAAATCTCGGTGAGACGGTCCGCGATGAAGCCCTCGTCATAGGAAAACCAGCGGATCGCATTTCGCATGGTAGCTTCTGTGGGGTCCTCATAAAAACCCCAAATGCGGTCAAGCTCGGGAGGAAGCTGCATCGGTGCTCCCGCAGGGCCCATCAGAACGACTTTGTCAAAGCGCTCTGGCGCTTCCATCAAAAGCTGGAGTGCCACCGCTCCGCCCAAGGAGTTTCCGACGAGGTGAGCGCGCTCGATCTCCAGCGTGTCCAGCAAGTTCACCATTTGATCCACCCACAACCGCATCCATGCCCGCATCCCTTGGGGCGGCGTCTCCAAATGGGTGCTTCCCCCATAGCCGATAAAATCGGGGGCCAAAGTCAGGTACTTGCTCGCAAACTCAGGCAGGGCATGCTGCCAATTGGAGAGCCCCGTCGCGCCCGGACCCGAACCGTGGAGGAACAGGATCGCTTCACCTGAACCCGCCCGATTCAGGCAAGTTTCGTTACCCCCTGTTATTACTTGTACTTTCTCGATACTCATATTCCTCACCCTCCAGATAACTTTTCATTCACTTTCGTTCGGAGTGTAGGCCATTGGTTGTTGCCCACCCCCTTCGCATGATTCCCGGGGTGACCCAGCGCAACGATCATATCCTTACCAGATGGGATGACCTGGTTGGCCAAACATCGTCCGTCCATAGGCCGCCAAGGCGTCCTCGTACATGTGGGTGGTGTGAGAGGCTACCGTGAGGAGGTCTCTGGTGAAAAGTTCTACAGGATCTCCCTTGAAAAACGCTGTTCCTCCCAAGGCAAGCATCGCCCTCGGTGCGATTTCCGCCGACATTTTTGCTGTCTGAGCGCGCCATGCGAACATCCGCTCTCTCTCCTCTTCGCTGACCAATGTTTTCCCTTCCTTCATCCATGATTCCAATTGCCCCACATAGCGGTCGACGAGAGCTTCAGCTGCGTCTAATTGCGTTCGCAGTTCGGCTAAAAGTCGCTGGCTGCTTGGTGCATCCCGTTCTTTCGCCCCCATCTGGTAGACGCGGATACGCTTTTCGGTGCGTTCGCGGAAGATGTCAAGCACGCGGTCCGCTCCACCCACGGCAATAGCGGGAAAGCCGACAAGGAACCAAGTGAAGAAGGGCATGCGGTAGATCGGCTCATCCTCATCTGCGTCACCGCCGATCGGCTTGCCTGTTCTCACTACCCTTGCGATGGGCAGGATACGGTGCAGGGGGACCCACGCTCCATCCACCACGACCTCATTACTCCCCGTAGCCCGGAGTCCCAAGGTATCCCAGTTCTCCACCACTTTGACATCAGACTTGTGTACGGCCAGCAGGCATGGTTCAGGTCCCTCGCTGTCTGGAAACTCCACCAGCGCCCCAAGCCCAATCCAATCCGCCCACAGAACACCGCTGGCAAATTTCCATTGCCCATAGAGCCGATAGCCGTTGCCGTCCCGCTCCGCCCGTCCGATCGGGGTGAACACGTCCGCGACGAGTCCGCCCTGGCCAAAAATCTCCTCGCGACCCTGAGGGGGCAAATGCGACACCCAAGCTTCATGGATGGGGTAAAAGTACGTGAGCCAGGCGGCTGCCACACTGTGTCTCGCTACGATGCGAATGACTTTTTCGAAGACCCGCGGAGTCACAGACAGACCGTCGTACCGTTTGGGCCGCAGCAGCTTGTGTATCTGTGCCTCTTTAATGGCCTGCGCCACCCGATCCGAGAAGCGAGCGTTTTTGTCCGCTTCTTTGGACTCCTCCTCCGCAAGCCGTCCGATCGCTTCTGCACTGGCTAGCAAAGCTGCCTCGTCTGGTTTTTCTTCAGTCTCGGAATTGTCATGCGTTTTATTCAGTGTCATTGTTCATCCTCCCTGAATAAGTATCGGGCTTGACTAACGCTTCCATAGTTTCGATTGAACAACGGTGAGACCCAGCAAATTCCTCGGGTTTGTTGGAGACCGATTCGTGAAGCGATTACATCACGTTTCATGATTTACGCCTCGGTTGTTTCGTCCATGGCGTGCCCTGAGCCTGGTGCCCAGCGATCGCCCCACCAGAAAAGCCCTTCCACCAGTTCCTCTTCCCTCCACTCGAGAGGCTCCCAGTCGGGATCGAATATGAGATACCCACCACTGAACAATTCCAATCGATGACCGCTGCCTGGGTCGCGCACGTACGTATAGATGGCTTGGCTAATGCCATGCTGACCTGGTCCGAGATCCGGTGTGATGTTATGATCGCGGAGAATGGTGAGCGCTCGAAGCACATCCTGCGCGTTGTCCAGGAAATAAGCAACGTGATGGAAACGGGGTCCAGCGTGCTTGCCTTCGTGCATGATGGCGATGTCATGCACCAGCGGGGTAACGCTCATCCAGCCCGCATGCACATCCCCGTTGTTGAGCTTGATGTACTCCCGCATCTTAAAGCCCATATGATCCGACAGCCAGTTCTGCGTGAGGGCAGGAGTGGGCGAAGTCGTGATGTTTACATGGTCGATCCGGCGGGGAGAAATTCCTCTGGACCATGCCTTATATACTTGGTTTTTGAGTCGGGAACGCTTTTCATCAGGTGCGCCGGGCCGCTCCATATCGTAGTAGATTTCAAACGGGTGGCCACTCGTAGGCACTTTAAAGCGGATGGCCCGACCTTGACCGGCCTCCTCGCCTGCCTCCACGTCTTGAACCTCTACTCCCTGACTCCTGAGATACCGTGCGTAGAGCTCCACGTCCTCCGGTTTTCGCGCTTTCCATGCGACATGGTCGACCCTGGCCCGCTCTCCGGGGATCAGGATCAGGCTGTGGTGCTCGAATTCGCCCCAAGCCCGCATGTAGATGTGGCCATCGCGCCGCTCTACCTCTTCCAAGCCTACGACATCGTGCCAAAACCAGTAGGACTTCTCGATATCAGGCGTGACAAGAGCCACGTGGCCAAGCTTTGCAACCTCATTTTGTCCCGTCATTTTTCTTCCTCCTCTTTGTTTACCCGTTCACATCTCGATTTCGCCGATCACCAGCAGTGCTTGCAGCATGAGGAATAGCTGGTAATTCACTGTTGGATTACGCAAATCCTGACCCAGAAGCGTCTCCATTTTTTGAATGCGATAGCGGAGTCCGCTCAGCGAGAGGGTTAAGTCGTTTGCCGTTTGTTCGAGATTTCCGCCGTTCGCCAGGAATACGTATAAGGTTTTGATAAATTCCGTATTTTTATGGCAATCCGCATCATAGAGGGGACCTAATTGCTGCTGGGCGAAATTTTTGATAGCGCTCTCATTTTTGTTGTTAATCAAAAGACCCACTACACCGAGAGAATCGAACAGCACCATTTTTTTGGCGGTTGGTGTGCTCATTCGCAGGGCGATGATCGCCTCATCGTAATAGTCCGAGGCGCGATCGATTTCTTCCCCTCTTGAACTGACACCGATCTGAAAGGTGTACTTATGGAACATTTGGCTCAAGCACTCGATAAAACCGATGCACAATGATGAGATATTTGCATTTTCACGCGATTCCGTTTGCACGTATAACACTACGTTGTTGCCCCTGTGGCAAATCAACACATGCTTTTTCTTGTCTTTAAAATACTGCAAGGTTGTTTCCATCAATTCTTCGTAGAAAAGCATCTCATTCGCGAGGTTCCCTTGCAGATTTTGATATTTCAACGCGACGATGTAAAAAGGCTGGTCCAGATTGAAATGGAGATAACTGCCGCGCTTCAAAATATCTTTTTTGGAAGTAAACTGCTCTTGCAGGATTTGCTCTAAGAAATGTCCTTTCATACGCTCCGTTGCTTCCAGGCTAGTCTTCTCATTTAATAAATAGAGCGAACATACGGAGGCAATCTGTTCCAACGTAATGATGTCGATCTGCGGATAATCATCCACATGCTGATAGACGAATGAACAGTAACCCGATATTTTTTTTCGGATGAAGATCGGAGTGATCAGACGAAAATGGCATTTCGCATTGATCTTGCTAGTCAGCAAAAACGATTCGTTTTCCATCCGTTCCGGCTCATGCACCGGCTTTTTGAATCGTTGGATGTAGTCTTGAAAATCGTCGTTCACTTCTTGAAAACATTCCGGGGTCAGTCCGGAATAGGCATAGGAGCGAAAATTGACATCTTCAATAATCAACGAGATTCCGGTAGTATCATAGACCACATCCGCAATCGACTGAAGATCGTTCCCGTTGAGTATTTCTTCCGTCAGTTTTTTATGGATGCTGGATATTCGCGAAAGCGTATTTCGCTCCTCCAGCAGCTTCTCATAGGTCATTTCTAATTCAATGACGATGGGAGTATCTTCGTAGTAACGCAGGATATCATTTACTTCTCCGTCCCACAGCTCGAGCGATTTCGCCAGGTAGCGACACTCGGTGTGTCCCATTCCGGCGCACGTCAATTCCTTCACAATCACCCTCTGGTTGCACACGGTGGATAAATAGCCGCTGGCGTACCCGATCAAGGTATGACAGACCGGAGACTCCGTATGGCCAAAGCCGCATACGTGTTCGTGCGCTTCGTACGAGCTGACCCAAGCGCCTTCCATGTGAATGGATTTCACCTTACCATCCTGGTAAAACTCGATGTTCAGCAGGTCAGTTTGGACGCCTGTATGTCCTTTGATCATGTGCAGGACCGTGCCCATGGTGACGATATCTTCAACGGTTGGCAAATTCATCTCGATGACCTTTTTCGCATCTTTTACCCCGAGATCCCAACCATACCGGATCAAGAAGCCTTTCATTCTATCCGTACCCAGATTTTCGATCAAGTCTTTGCGAAGCGTTCCGAATGCTGATGAAGAGATGACTATCATTCTATCGTCATTCATGTGAATCGTTCCGTTTTCGTCTGATACAGTGAGATGATCGTATAAAAGCTGCTTATTAGCCAGAGCCATCTGCCTTCACACCTCTTTTCAGAGTGAGAACCTACTGTCGCTGAAACATCCAAACGTCCGTTTTTTCACCTATTAACGCAGAGCCAAGCAAATCGTCTTAGCTTCTGTAAAAAACTCCAGGCTGTGGTGGCCACCCTCGCGCCCGATCCCACTCTTTTTGAACCCTCCGAATGGCACCCGCAGGTCGCGGACAAACCAGCAGTTAACCCAGATGGTGCCGGCGCGCACCTTACTCGCAACCCGATGCGCTCGCTGCAGATTATCCGTCCATACCACGCCATTCAGGCCATATTGGGTGGAGTTGGCGATTTGCAGCGCTTCCTCCTCTGTATCAAATGGGATCAGCGTTACAATCGGGCCAAAGATTTCCTCTTGGCAAATGCGTGCATGAGGATCTTCCTGAACAAAAACAGTTGGTTCTAAATAATAACCATCTTTTAAATATTCAGTAAGTTCTGGTCGTTTCCCTCCGCAAATCAGTGTGGAATGTTCTGATTCCGCGATCTGCAAGTAGCTGGTTACCTTTTCATAATGCTCTTTACTGACGAGCGGCCCCATGTTCGTACTGGAATCTTGCGGATCGCCCACCTTCAATTGGCGAGCTGCAGCTGCAAAGCGATCCACAAACTCATCGAATATGCTGCGCTGGACGAGAATGCGTGAACCCGCCAGGCATACTTGACCGGAATTCAGAAATGCCGCCCGTATCGATGTAGGGATGGCTTTGTCCAAATCGGCGTCTTCGAACACAATGTTCGCTGCCTTTCCTCCCAGTTCAAAGGAGACCCGCTTCAACGTGTCAGCGCCATTTTTCATGATGGCCTTACCTGTGGACGTCTCCCCTGTAAATGAGATGAGATCCACTTCCGGATGGGTCGTCATGAACTCACCCGTCGAATTTGGTCCAAACCCTTGAACGACATTGACTACGCCATCCGGGATCCCTGCTTCCTTGGCAATTTCACCGAGGAGCGAGACGGTCAACGGCGTAGGCTCCGCTGGCTTGATCACGGCTGTATTTCCCGTAGCCAGGCAAGGGCCGAGCTTCCACGTCGTCAGCATGAACGGCAAATTCCATGGGGTGATCAACGCGGCTACGCCTACGGGTTCATACCGCGTGTAGTTCAAGAATTCCTCTTCCATCGGATACATTTCACTCGGATGATGCTCGATAAAATCCGCAAAAAAAGATAGATTGTGTGCAGCTCGCGGAATTTCAAACTCGTAGGCGACCGAAAAGGGCTTCCCGACGTCCAATGCCTCCAGGCGCGCCAACTCTTCTCTGCGCTCCATGATGATTTCAGCCATCCTGCGTACCTTTGCGCAACGCTCTTTCACTGTCATCGTCCGCCACGGGCCTTCTTCAAATGCACGGCGAGCTGCCTGGCACGCGCGATCCACATCCTCTTTGGTGGCTTCATGCACATTGGCGATTAGCTCCTGCGTCGCTGGGTTGTACACTTCAAACGTCTTGTTTTCGCTCGAGGCTCTATAGTGTCCATCGATGAAGAGCTTGATCTCCCGTACCCTCGAGAGGACTTCTGCCATGAATGGTCCCTCCTTATTTGGATTGGCGCTTCTTCACCGATTCTCCGGCAATCCCCCAATGCTCCGGCTGCATTTCATTCACCATCACCCTGACGCTTTCAATAGGCGCTTCCAGGACGTTTGCCACCGTATGGGGGACTTCGTGGATCAGCTTCTCTTTCTTTTCAGGCGATCTTCCTGCCAACAAATTGATTTGAATGAACGGCATCGTCTCACTCCTCCTTCTTAGTCGGTGAAAACAGCCGAAGCGTTTCCAAGTCCGTCGAGACTCACGGTAATCTCGTCCCCGGGGGCTATCGATGTAGCTTCGCATAGCGCACCGCTCAAGACCACCTCGCCCGGTCGAATCGACTGTCCAGTTTCAGCCAGTTTGTTGGCCATCCACGCAATTGCTCTAGCGGGGTGCCCCATGACGGCTGCGCCTGTGCTTGTTGAGAGGATGCGTCCGTTTTTCTTGAAAACCATGCCTATCAGACGCAGGTCCAAGCGTTCCGGTTTGTAGCAGGGTCCGCCTAAAATATACCCGGCTGAGGAGGCATTATCCGCAATGACGTCCAACAGCGTAAAGGAGAAATTGAGATAACGGCTATCAATGATCTCCAAGGCAGGCATGACATAGGCGGTTGCGTCGAGCACCTCGGCAACCGAGGCGGCGGGACCTTTTATTTCCCGTTTGAAAACAAAGGCAAGCTCCGGTTCGATCTTGGGATGGATAAACGGCTTGAGTGAAATCGGCGATTCCTCCGGCAATAGCATACGATCCAGCAGAACGCCGTACAGCGGTTCATCGACACCCATCATTTGCTGTTTGGCAACACTGGTGAGTCCCAGCTTGCGGCCTGAGATCCTGCTGTTTTCCGCTTGGCTCCTCAGCTCGACCACACGATTCTGGATTCGATACGCCAAGTCTGAAGTCAATTCAGGGTAGCGGTCGACCATCCTATCCACTTCGAAGGCTTCCCGTTCCGCTTTGAACAGGATCGACGCGATTTTCTCGATCAGTTCTGTTTCTCCCAACGAATGCTCCCCCTTTCTTTCAATTCGATTCATCTGTTTTTTGCAAGCATGGAGGCCACTTCCACAATCAAGTCCTCCTGACCCCCAACCGCCTGGCGCCTACCCAATTCAATCAAGATGTCACGTTCATCCACATTGAATTTTTCTGCGGCGGCCTGCGTATGCAAGAGAAAGCTGGAGTATACCCCGGAATAGCCCATGATTAAACTCCCACCCGTAATCTCTTGTGGGCGCGGCATGAACTTGGCCACCACTTGATTGGCCACATCCATGATCGGATAAAGGGCAATGTCCGTTCGATAGCCCAAACGGTCAAGCACAGCGACCATGACTTCCGTCTGGGTGTTGCCGCTGCCCGCTCCCAGACAACGGAGGCTTCCGTCGATATAGGTCGCGCCTGCTTCGATTGCGGCCAGCGTATTCGCCATCGCAAGGGAAAGGTTATTATGTCCGTGGAAGCCGATCTCGCAAGACAAATGTTGGCGCAGGGCAGATATCCGCTCTCTGGTTTCATGGGGAAGCAGCGCTCCGGCTGAATCTGTGGCATAGACGATTTCGGCTCCGTAGCTTTCAAATAACTTCGCCTGTTCGACTAGCTTTTCGACTGGAGCCATGTGCGCCATCATCAAGAAGCCAACCGTTTTCAGCCCCAGCTTACGACCTAGCTCGATGTGTTGCTTTGCCACGTCCGCTTCCGTGACATGCGTAGCGACGCGAACCATCTTTGCACCCGCTTGGACCGCTTCTTCCAGATTTTCTTGAATGCCGATGCCAGGCAGCAGAAGAACGGATATTTTCGCCTGCTTGCATTCTTCCGCTGCCGCGGCAATCAATTCCATCTCATCTACAGCGGACAATCCGTACTGAAGGGAGGATCCGCCCAGGCCATCGCCATGTGAGACTTCAAAAAACTCAACGCCCGCTTTATCAAGGCCACGAGCTACCGCGCGAACCTGTTCCTCTGTAAAAGCGTGTTTCATCGAATGGCTGCCATCGCGCAAAGTCACATCGAGAAGATGGAGTTTGGATTGGGTTGCAGTCAATGTTCTTTTCTCCCTCCATTCCTTATGGCTTCCGTAACGTTGTTTTCTGTTTGGCGAATTCTTCGGCAACCTTCGTCGCAGCTGCTGTCATGATGTCGAGATTTCCGGAATAAGGAGGAAAAAAATCTCCGGCCCCTTCGACTTCAATGAAGACGGTCACACGGTTGCCTTCGAAAACGGGGTCGCTGATCAGTCGATAGCCTGGCACGTACGTTTGCACGGAAGCGACCATTTGATGTATGGAGTCTACGATTTCCTCTTCTTTCCCTTTCTCCGAAAACTGGGCGTGGACGGTGTCACGCATCATGATCGGCGGCTCTGCCGGATTCAGAATGATGATCGCTTTTCCTTTTTTCGCCCCGCCGATGATCTCAATTCCTCGTGCAGTCGTTCTGGTAAACTCGTCGATGTTGGCCCGGGTCCCGGGACCGGCGCTTTTACTGGCTACGGTGGCCACGATCTCACCGTACTCCACTGCAGATACGCGGTTGATCGCGTGTACAATCGGGATTGTCGCTTGACCGCCGCACGTAATCATGTTCACATTGGGCGAATCCAGATGTTCGCCGAGGTTGACGGAAGGTACGACGAACGGTCCTTTTGCTGCCGGTGTCAAATCGATGATCTGCTTGTTGATGGCTCGCAGCATTGAATCATGGCGGATGTGTGTTTTCGCTGAAGTCGCATCAAAGACGATGGTCGCCAGCTCCGGTCGTTCCAAAAATCCCTCGATCCCATTTTCGATCACGTGATAGCCGTGCGCCCGTGCCCGACGCAGTCCTTCCGACTCAGGATCGATGCCAATCATGACACCTACCTCCAGCCATTCACTTCGCTCGATTTTATACATCAAGTCCGTGCCAATATTGCCAGAACCGAGGATCGCAACTTTGACCTTGCTCATTTTTTTGTATCCTTCCCCTCTCCAAACTTGACAGTGACTGACCCGATATGGGCGAATTCAGCGGAATACGTATCACCGGCTTGTATGGGTACGGCAGCGCTTAGGGCACCGGATAAAATGACTTCGCCCGCTCTGAGCGGGATGCCGAACTCACCGATCGCGTTCGCCAGCCAAACGACAGCGTGAATGGGATTTCCCATGACGGCTGCACCCGCTGCGGTTGCGATCTGCTCTCCGTTTCGGCTAAAAACCATGCCGATGTGGTGCAGATCCAAATCATGCAGCGAGGTCGGCTTGCCGCCGAGGATCGCCCGAGCGGAGGAACCATTGTCCGCAACCGTGTCCTCAAATTTGATTTTCCAGTCACGAATGCGGCTGTCCACGATTTCAAACACGGGTATGACATATGCGGTGGCATCCATCACATCAGTGGCGGTGATGCCGGGACCTCGCAGCTCTTTTTGCAAAACAAACCCAATCTCCGCTTCCAGCCTGGGCTGGATCAATCCTTCGAGAGAAATGGTATCTCCATCGACATGCATCATCGAATCCAGCAAATGCCCATAGTCAGGGGTCGCGACGTTAAACATCTTCTGCATGGCTTCGCTGGTCAATCCGATTTTCTTTCCGACAACGGTTGCCCCTTGTGCGACTTTGGCCTGGATCTGCGCGAGTTGAATCTCATAGGCGTCTTTGACCGAAATTTCGGGGTAGGTTGTCGTCAGTGGTTCAAGCGTACTCCCATTGCGCTGCGCTTCCAGCAGTTGATCGGCGATCTTTACATGATTGATTCTTGCCATTTGATTTCACATCCGCTCCCGTCTGATTCTCGCCATTTCCACTTTTTGATTCCCTAGGGTATTAAAAGCTGGAGACGAGTCCCCTATTGCTGGAAAAATTGAATTACCTGTTCGCAAAACGGTTTTGTTTTTTCAATCTGGGTCCAGTGTCCACATTGGGAAAAAACATGCAACTGTGCATTGGGCAACAATTGTGCCAGCTTCCAGCTTGTTTGTTCGATGGGAATGATGCGGTCTTCCCTGCCGTGTATCAGCAAAACGGGACTCGTGATCCCTTTTAAGGCTTCTTCACTCAATGCAAGCGCATCGACGTGCCGCTGACGAGGCGCCGGAAACATGGCAGAGAACGATTCTTGAAACCCTTCCTGCATACTCGCTTGATAACGCAGCTCTACAAGGTCATCGTTATCCGCCATGGATGGATCACTGGAAAAAGTACGGACCAGACGCTTCATGTTCTCAAAACTCGGCGTATATCCCCAGACATCATCCAACTCCTTCGTAATGGGAAAAGAAATGCCGACACTGCCCATCAACACCAGTTTTTTGACCAAATCAGGCCTTCGATGGGCGAGATGAAGGGCGAGCGCACCCCCCATGGAATTTCCGATGATGGAGAGCTGTGGCAGGTCATTTGCTTCAATGAACGAAATCATGTGATTGACCCATAGATCAACTGAGTATTGGATTTCCTTTGGCCGCTCTGTATATCCAAAGCCGACGACATCTGGCGCATACAGATGATAATGCTTCGACAAGAGGGGAAACACCAGACGCCAATTGGCCCACGCGGATACCCCCGGCCCTGAACCGTGAATCAGCAAAATCGGCTCCCCCCGTCCTTCCTCATGAAAATGCGTCATGATGCCGCCAGCTTCCATAAATTTTCCCTGTTCACCCAATTTCGACCACTCCCTATCCCCATTTAATTTTGTTCAGAGGAAAAGCAGAAGCACCTCACCCCTGCTTCCTCCTTTGTCTATCTGTTTTTGCAAGCTTTGCGTTCAGCCCACGCTTACACCTTGGCCGGTTCAATGACGGGCGTGCCGTACATGAAAAACTCGGCTGGCAGCGGCGAACCATACCAGATGATCCCTTTTTCCAGCTGTTCTTCTTTCCAGGTGACCGGTTGCCATGCCGGATCAAAGATCAGATAGCCGGCGTCCCCGAACAGCTCCACGCGATTTCCACCGGGCTCGACCACATACAGGAAGTAGGCCTGACTCACCCCGTGCTTGCCGGGACCAGCCTCGATCTTGATCCCATTTTCCGTGAAGATATCGGCAATGTCGGACAGATGCTGCGGATACCCGTACCAGTAGCAAAGATGGTGCAGCCGTCCCCGCCCGCCCAGCTGATCCCCCATGAAGGCAAGCTCGTGGACCAATGGGCTCACGCTCAACCAAGCCGCCGCTTCACTTTGATTGTTCATCACGATGTTTTCCCGTAGCCGGAAGCCGAGCTGATCCATGAGGAAGCTGCGGTTCTCCGTGACATCGCTGGCCAGCAGGTTGACGTGGTCCAGGCGACGAACGGGTACGCCGCGCAACGGTTTTTTCTGTGGCCGGCTCAGCAGTTGACTCTTTTTCTCTTCGGGAGCCTGATAGTATTCGACATCCCACAAAATCTCCATCTGGTGACCGTCGGGGGTGACAAACTGATACGCCGCCCCGTGGCCCAGATCCCCGTCGATCCACTTTTGTCCGTATCCGCTGGCATCCAGCGCCTGCACCCGGCGCTCCAACGCCGTTTCGGAACTCGCCCGCCAGGCCACATGCCCCATCCCCGGCTCCTTCGCTTCCGTAATTTTCAGGGTGTGGTGGTAAAAGTCTTCATAGGCGCGCAGGTAGACCGACTGCCCTTGACGGGTCGTTTCTTCCATCCCTAGCAGTTCCTTGAAAAACCACAAGGTCTCATCCGGTTTCGGCGAATAAATTTCTACGTGGGCAAGTTGGGCGACATCAAAAATCGGCTCTTTGGACATGCTTGATTCCTCCTCGTTTTTCAATCATTCTGAATTGTTTTTTTGTATAGGAAGACAATCCATCCGCTTACGACGCTCCGCGACTTGCTTCACCACCTTTCAATGAGTCTTGATGCAGCCATTTGACTAGGTCTCGTTGATTTTCCGGAGATATTTCATGCCCGACTGGATATGTGGTATAGGTTACGGAGGAAGAATGCTGCCGCAGGTATTCATCATTTTCACGACCGATCGTCACGGGGAAAATCGGGTCGAATTGTCCATCGGCAAGGAAGAAGGAAGTATCCGCAATGGGTTTGAGGGGGTATTCGTCTTTCACAAAAGCTGGAATGTAGCCATGCATGGCCCCAACACCTCGGATGGCATCTCCTAGAACCAAGGCAAGGGACATGCTCAGGACTGCGCCCTGGCTGAACCCTATCAAATATCTTTTTGCTGGATCGATCGGATAAGTAAAGGATGCATAATCGATAAAGCTCGTTAGCAGCTGTATGCTGGCATCAAATCGTACGCGCTCTGGCTTGCCATATTCTTTCATATAGTAATAGGCATAACCATTTTCGTAGGGAAGATGGCCTCGGACGCCCAATAGAATGAAATCCTCTTTCAGATCCTCTACCAAAGCCAAGATGTCTTCTTCGTTGTACCCGATGCCATGCAACGCAAAAACAGCTGGATATTTCTTACCCGGTTCCATTTGTGATGGGGTATGAAGCTTATAGGTAAATGGAAGATTCATTCCATATGCACCCCTCATGAAAATTTCATGGCTACGCTACAATCGCAAGGCCAACCACCCATTCTTGCTGAATGGTTCTGCCACGGAGTCCACGCTGAGACGCTGAGACTCCGTGACCGTTTATCGTTTGCCGATGAGATAATGGTAAAATGAGAAATCAACGCTTTTTCGTCCAATAGCTCGAGAAGCACCAACTGGTCCCCCTCCAGATCGCTGAAGGTCACGCGGCGCATGCCTAGATCGGGAAACTCGCTGGCTCCCAGGTGAACAGAGTCGGCTAGAATCTTGTTAGGCTTGGGGCGATGTCATTTTGTTATCGTAGTAGCCTTTCACTCGGTTCACGTCATCCGGGTTGATCCAGGTAGGGTCTGTCCAGCCTTCCAGATCGTATTCACTCATGCATTGTTCCGCAAATTCCTTGAATCCGGCAGCGCTGCCTTTTGCCATCGCGTCGAGTAAAATTTCCAAGCGGCTGTTTTCGTGATTGCCGCCGTAGTTTCGCTCGTACAGCTCATGGCGACCGGCGAATTCACTACCGATTGAATCCCAGAGCAGCTTGATCAGCTTAATTTTGCTAAGTGCATCGTAGTCATTCGATCCGCGGTACAATTTATCCAGGTACGGTCTCAGCTCCGGATTTTTAAAGTCCTCAGCGCTAGATGGCTGTACGATCAATGCGCCGGCCATGATGTTTTGTATAATTTCCATTACCTTCGGATAGGCGATCGCAGACATGACCCGGTAGCAGAGCGCCGCATCAAAATTGGGAAGCACAGTGCCTTTCGTACCCTGATCAGGGTCCGTAGCCATGGCTGTGCTGAGCGACCAGAATAAGCTGCGCCATGCCAGCACCTCCCCCACATTTACTTGCACGCCACGGAATTGGATCGTGCCGGTTGTTTCCAATCCTTTCAACAACAGACCTGTCAGGAAGTCCAGCTTGACGGCAAAGCGGGTACAACCTTGGAGCAGGGCTCGATGCAGAAATCCAGATTTCAGGAAGAAGTTATTTGCCGTTTCCAGATCCCGGTAGACGATTACATTTTCCCATGGGATGAGCACTTTATCAAAAATCAGTACCGCATCATTTTCATCCATCCTGCTGGAAAGTGGGTAATCAAACGGACTTCCTGTCATTGCTGCTTTCAGCTCATACGAGGGACGAGTCAGCAGTTTGACTCCTGGTGCATCCATCTGGACAACCAACGCGACAGCGAATTCCTCTTTTTGAACCGGTGTATTTCCGTAGTTGGCTACGAAATTGTAGTTGGTCAGAGCCGAGCCTGTTGCGACCATCTTCGAACCGCTCACGATCAAACCAGCGTCCGTTTCCTTCTCTACGTGTACAAACACGTCCCCTACTTCGTGAATCGGCTTGTGCCTATCGACTGGTGGATTGACGATCGCATGGTTGAAGAACAGGACTTTTTCCTGCGCCTCCTTATACCACCGGCGAGCGTTATTTTGATATTGTCCGTAAAACTCAGGATTGGTTCCGAGCGTTCCGAGAAAGGAGGCTTTGTAATCTGGGCTGCGGCCCATCCATCCATAGTTAAGCCGCGCCCAGGCTGCGATGGCATCACGTGCTTCCAGCATCTCCTGCGCTGTTCTGCTGGACCTGAAAAACTTATGAGTGAACCCACCATTTCCCGTATCTGTTTCTGTCGTCAGAACATTGTGATATTTCGGATCGTGCAGTGCATCATACAGCCGTGCGTTTGAGCGAGCCGCGTTTCGGAACGCCGGGTGATCCACTACACTCTTTATTTTCTCCCCATTGAGCCAAATTTCACGGCCATCATCCAGACTGTCGAGGTACTCCTTGCCGGTAAACGGTTTGTTCTGTTCCATTTTCATCTCCCCCTGTCTTGGTTTTCGCTTTTTGGCGGATTAGAGTCAATCGACTGCTACACCTTGGCCGGTTCAATGACGGGCGTGCCGTACATGAAAAACTCGGCAGGCAGCGGTGAACCGTACCAGATGATCCCTTTTTCCAGCTGTTCCTCTTTCCAGGTGATGGGCTGCCACGCCGGATCAAAGATCAGATAGCCGGCGTCCCCGAACAGCTCCACGCGATTTCCACCGGGCTCGACCACATACAGGAAGTAGGCCTGACTCACCCCGTGCTTGCCGGGACCAGCCTCGATCTTGATCCCATTTTCCGTGAAGATATCGGCAATGTCGGACAGATGCTGCGGATACCCGTACCAGTAGCAAAGATGGTGCAGCCGTCCCCGCCCGCCCAGCTGATCCCCCATGAAGGCAAGCTCGTGGACCAATGGGCTCACGCTCAACCAAGCCGCCGCTTCACTTTGATTGTTCATCACGATGTTTTCCCGTAGCCGGAAGCCGAGCTGATCCATGAGGAAGCTGCGGTTCTCCGTGACATCGCTGGCCAGCAGGTTGACGTGGTCCAGGCGACGAACGGGTACGCCGCGCAACGGTTTTTTCTGTGGCCGGCTCAGCAGTTGACTCTTTTTCTCTTCGGGAGCCTGATAGTATTCGACATCCCACAAAATCTCCATCTGGTGACCGTCGGGGGTGACAAACTGATACGCCGCCCCGTGGCCCAGATCCCCGTCGATCCACTTTTGTCCGTATCCGCTGGCATCCAGCGCCTGCACCCGGCGCTCCAACGCCGTTTCGGAACTCGCCCGCCAGGCCACATGCCCCATCCCCGGCTCCTTCGCTTCCGTAATTTTCAGGGTGTGGTGGTAAAAGTCTTCATAGGCGCGCAGGTAGACCGACTGCCCTTGACGGGTCGTTTCTTCCATCCCCAGCAGTTCCTTGAAAAACCACAAGGTCTCATCCGGTTTCGGCGAATAAATTTCTACGTGGGCAAGTTGGGCGACATCAAAAATCGGTTCCTTGGACATGCTTGATTCCTCCTCGTTTTTCAAATCTTTTTCAGCCATTTCATTTGCAGCGTTTCCCCATGCATGCTTTTCGGGAAGTCGTGCAATTCAATCCGAAGTTTGTGGATATGGTTCCTTTGTTTTACGATGGAAGCGATTCCATGAATGAGCTGATTCTCATACGCTACTTCTACCTCATAGCTTCCTTCTACAGGCAGCGTGTAGCCTGGGTCTGGGACAACTTCAGCAATGACGCTTCTATGCTGTCTTCCGTCCCCAGTAAACTTGGACAGCGTTCCTCTGGTCTCGTAATACGTTCCAAGATATTGAGGGATCTCACTTACACATCCTGCTTTCAGCAGTTCCCGGATCAAGGTAGAACTCACTTTCCTTCCTTCCCATTCGATCTCCGGTATGGTCGTGACAGGTATCTGCCCCTTTACTTCCACTTCCATGGTGCTCATGTTGCCTTGGCCTTGATATCCATAAGTAAAATCAAAACCGGCAACCACATGCTCCGCCTGCAAACCGATGATGTATCGTTCCACAAATTCCTTGGATGGAAGCCTGGCAAACTCCCGATCGAACCGGATGACATAGAGGATGTCTACCTCCAGTTGCTCCAGCAGCTTTTCCTTTTTGGAAAATGGTGTCAAATACTCGACAACCACCCTTCCCTTGCCCAGCACCTCTTTCGGATGTGGAAAGAATGTGATGACAGCCAGCTTAACATTACGTTTCCTCGCCAGCCTTTTCGCGCAATGGATCACACCGCGATGCCCATGGTGAACTCCATCGAAAAAGCCAAGTGCCATCACACAAGGTTCAGCATCAGTGAATGAAATGGTTGGACAATGTGTTATGTGCACGGTTTTCAAATGAATGGACTCCTTTTTCTGGCGACTTCGTCAATGCGTTGGATTTTCTTGCAGAGTCGCCAGCTCGCGGTATTTTCCCTGTGAAAACAGCAAAGGCTCGCCCTCATTCAATCGAATCTCCGTTACTTCCCCGATGAACAATGTGTGATCTCCCGCCAGATGCTCAGCGACCACGTTGCACGTAATCGTCGCGATCGTTCCCTGAAGTACGGGCAGGCTGTCGAGTGTATCGAATTTGACTTCCGTCTCCTCTTTCTTTTGACCGGCAAAAAGGGCCGACAACGCTTGCTGATTCTCCGCTAAAATGTTGACCGCATAACGCTTTGTCTGCTGGAGCCGATTGTGCATGTGTGCATGCAAACCGACAGAGACAAGCACAAGCTTGGGATTCAATGAGACCGAAACAAAGGCGTTTGCCGTCATGCCATAGGGTCTTCCTTCAAACTCGGTGGTTATGACTGTGACCCCCGTGGCAAATTTGCCCATAGCTGTGCGAAACAACCGATCGTCCATCAGCGTACCAGCTCCTCTTTTCCGACGTTCACCCAATTGCTGTTCGTCCAGCCATTCAGATCGTAGTCACCCATCGCTTGCTCCACAAACGCTTTGAATTTAGCGGATTGGCCGGTAGCGTCCATGATTTTCAATGTTTCCAGACGGATGTTTTCGGTATTGCCGGCGTAATTCACCTCGTACAATTCGTGGCGGCCGCCGAACTCGCTCCCGATCGCATCCCAAACCAGCTTCATCAACTTCACACGTTCTTCCGCGCTCACTCCAGAACCTTTATAGTAAACGTCCAGGTACTGGCGGATTTCAGGATTTTGAAAATCATGCGCGCTCGACGGCAATTGAATCAACCCGCCTGCGACGACTTGTTCGAAGATGCTCTTAACCTTCAACCAGACCATTGGCGCCAGTACACGGTAGGATGCTCCTGCATTCGTTCCCGGCATGACGACCCCATTTGGTCCCATGGTCACCTCGGAGCACATGGCTGTGGAGAGTGCCCAGAAGGTGTTGCGCCAAGCAAGCACTTCACCGATATTCGCCTGAACACCTCTGAATTGATTGGTGCCAGACATCTCCGTCGCCTTCAGCAAGAGACCTGCCATAAAATCGAGTTTAACTGCGAAACGGGTACAGCCATGAAGGGTAAAGCGGTTGAAAAAGCCGGTTTGGACGAAGAAGTTGTTTGTGACTTCTACATTTTTGTAGGTCAGGACGTCTTCCCAAGGAATGAACACGTTGTCGAGGACGATCACGGCGTCATTCTCATCGAAGCGGCTGGAGAGCGGATAATCAAAGGGTGTTCCATTTTTTGCTGCTGACAATTCATAGGATTGGCGGCTTATCATTTTCAGACCCGGCGCGTTCATCGGGACAAAAAAGATCAGTGCATGGCTTGTGTCGCCATCCCCAAGATCGGTCGCACCGTAGTTGGAGACGAAGTTATAATGAGTTAGCGCTGCTGCAGTTCCTACCATTTTGGCACCGCTTACAATAATCCCGTCATCACGCTCGGCTACTGCGCGAACGAATGCATCTTTGTTTTCATGAAGCGGTTTGGAGCGGTCAATTTGAGGATTGACCAGCGTGTGGTTGCAGAACGGCAATTCTTTCACCGATTTCTCATACCATCTCTTCGCATTGCTCTCGAAACCTTTGTAGTATTCCGCGAATGGACCCAAGTGTGCGGTAAACGACGCTTTGTAGTCAGGGGTCCGCCCCATGTAGCCGTAGCTCAATCTGGACCATTCCGCAACCGCATCCCTCGATTCCAGCAGCTCTTTTGCACTCTTAGGTGCTTTGTAAAATTTGTGCGTAAGGTGTCCATCTTCTGTTTTTGTCGTCAATGCAGGAGCGGTTTGTGGGTCGTGCAAGGCATCGTACATGCGTTTAATCGATCTGGCAGAATTCTGGTATGCGGGATGAGAAGTGACATCCTCAATCTTCTCACCGTTCAAATACACCACTCGACCATCATTGAGACTGTCTAAATATTCTTTTCCGTTCATCATTTTCGTACAATCCCCCCATTTTGAATCGTTTTTTCATACCTGAATGTAAAATGAAACGCAGGAAATAATAGGGAACGTATCCCTCCTTTTATTGCGTTCTAATATGAGAGAGGTAGGTTCGTTGATATTGTCCTTATCGTAATGGACTGCCGTAATATCAAGCAACGACACTATTAGTCTGAAAATTAAGTTATTTTAGACACTATCTGTTGGTCGATGTTATCCGTCAAGCCGGTACATAGAAAAACACCGCCATTCAGAAGATGGCGGTGTTGCTTGTTAGTTGATTGTTTTGAGCTTATGCACTTCTCTCGTTGCTACGATATCGGCGATATTTGCACGATATTCTTGATAATGGCTTGACTGGATATGGCTATCTACTGCTTCGTTGTCCTTCCATACTTCATAGAGGACAAACGTACTGTTGTCGAGAGACTGGTGAAGGTCGTACCTGATACAACCGGCTTCCGCCCTCGAAGCTGTTTGTACCTTTTGGAGTTCCTGTAACAATTGTTCTTCGAGGCCTTCCTTCGGCACTAAAATGGCTGCGATTACGATTGGTTCCATGTTGTTTGACCCTTCCCCTCACTACTTGTTTATCAGGTATATATTCTGCTTCCTGGCTCATTTCACCTTCCATACGATTGGCCAAAGTGCCTGGCAGTCACTCCTGATTGGGTGCATAAGCCCTTCGCCTTCGTGGACCATGGAATCAGCACGAGCGTATTGTACAGGGCAGCCCACATGCGGCTATCGGTCAGGAATTGCTTATAATAGGCGAACCCGACAAAGTTTAATGCGTTATAAAGAAAAAGGTCATAATTTAATGTTATGAAACTTATTTGACCATCACTTTGATAGATTTGGTATTGCCTTAAATACGAGATAAGTTCCTGTTTCTTTTAAGCAAGCATATTGCGAGCTGTACCTGCCGAATGCGGATGAATTGGCCCACGCC
The DNA here is from genome assembly GCF_046622605.1 of Brevibacillus centrosporus. Classification (NCBI taxonomy): domain Bacteria; kingdom Bacillati; phylum Bacillota; class Bacilli; order Caryophanales; family Paenibacillaceae; genus Brevibacillus; species Brevibacillus centrosporus. The sequence continues at coordinate 4,799,724 of NZ_CP176856.1, forward strand.
ACACATTCACGCCGCTATGCGGGTTATCAGGTGCAGCCGAAGAAAACAGTCGCTCTCCTAGAGGGCAGACAGTGGACAGCCAGCTATGAGGAAGGCTTGCAAAAGGTCTTTTATTCCGAAAATCTGATTGCCAGTCTACATGCCATGGCGGACTGGTTCTCCCCTTCGGATACGGAAGCGCCTACCCTTGAGGTCATTCAATTTGTCCCCGCGCGACCTACAAGAACATGGAGCTGAGCAAAATTCCTCTCGTCCTTTTCTCAGAAGTCATGCGTGATGTCGATCTGGTGGTCAGCGTGGCCCATGTCGGCGGCGTCGATCCGGAAGCGAGCCTGACAACCGATGAAATGCGCCGCGTCATCGTTTCGGAATCGCTGCTTCTTTTGAAGCTTGGCAACGTGCGTATCGATGGCAACTATGCTCGCATCGAAGGAAGCCTGGGAGAGTTCGCGGTTCATCTGGGCAGTGGCATGGTCTTCAAGCAGGCCACTGGTGCCCTGCACATTATCACGGTGCACATGCAGCATCGTGGACGCCTTTTCCTGCCCTTCCTCGACGAAGATCCGAAGATCAAGGATCCGCAAATATTAATGCAATTGCAAGGCTAGATGGTTAGAAAACTTGGCTCCGCCAAGCTTTTAGGTGGAGCCTTAGTTGCCCTTATACTGACTAAGAATCTTATAAATTCTTACTGTACAAAAAGCCCCTCTGAGCAGTCAGGACAAAAGTCATATTTCCTTCTCGCTTGGAGGGGGTATTTTAATAAATTTACAAAATAAGGAAGGTCTTTCTTTGTTTTGAAAGAACTATATCAAAGATTTGTAAACCAAAGAGAGGGTGAAGGAATTATGAGGGTTAGAATAAGGCTTTTTCATTTTTGGGTAAGTCTCCTGCTGCTTGCGCTATCACTTGGTGGAGGCATCCGTGTGGCTCAGGCAGCCGAGCAAGAGGACAGTCCCTACCAGCCCGTACTCTACGAGAACAGCAAATTCTTCCACATGTCCGCACCTGTCAGCTGGTTGACCATTACGATCAGCAAAGGCGACACGCTGCTAGCCACGGTTACCACCTACGGAGAAGATCGCCGCTCCACCTGGGGCTACCAAACCTACCTCGATACGTCCCTCTTTCATAAAGGGGACATCATCACATTCCAAATCTACGATCCTACCCAAGAAAAAACCTACACAGTCCCAGTCGAAGTGCAGCCGACCTCCTCTACCAAAACCACTCCTCCTACCAAACTGACACCTATCAAAGAAAAGGATACCCAGATTCGCGGTGAAATCCGCGGCGAAGTTCTGTACGGTTTGAAATCTCTCGTAACCATCACACGAGATGACGAAACGGTAGCCCAAGGCATCACGTACGTCAACGACGACGATTCCCAGTTCTTCAACATTCCGTTGGCCGAAGGGGTATCCCTTCAAGAAGGTGACCAACTGGCATTCACAGCGGAAACTCCCGGCTTCTTGCCCAGCGATTCCATCGAAGCGACCGTACATGCATCCGATTATTCTCCAGAAGATGAGGAAGCGGTCAACCAAGATGTCACATGGCTGCAAGAGACGATGAGCTATATGGAATACGTACCGCCCAGAGTGGATCTTCCCACCGCAGGCATGAACGGGACAACGATCACTTGGTGGTCCAGCAAGCCTGACGTGATTGCCCCAACCGGGGAGATATCTCCCCCCAAGAAAGACGAAGAGTCCGTCACCCTGAAGGCAACCATCACCAAAGGGAACACCTCCAAAGCAGTAGAATTTGGGGCCATTGTCCGAAAGCAAAAGGATTCCACGCCCCCGGTGACCACACTGCAGCTATGCGAGAAATGCACGCCCTCTGAACAAGGCTGGTTCAATCAATCCGTCTCCTTTACACTGTCTGCCCAAGATGATCAATCCGGTGTGAAACAAACCGAGTACCAGCTGACCAAGAAAAAATGGGAGCGCTATAAAAAAGCCGTTTCCGTCAAAAAAGAGGGCATCTACCAGATTCAGTACCGCAGCACCGATCTTGCAGGCAATGGAGAAGAACCGCAAAAGCTCGAGCTGAAAATTGACAAGACTGCCCCAAAGCTTGACGTATCGGTCAACAAATCCAAACTGTGGCCCGTCAACCACGAGCTGATTCCCATCCAGGTGAAGCTAAAGTATCACGATTCGTTGTCTGGGCTTCATTCCGTAGAGCTGGTATCCATCACAAGCAACGAAGCAGATATGAACCCGGATGATATTCAAGGAGCGGATTACGGTACAGAAGACACCTCGTTCCTGCTCCGCGCAGAACGGACTGGGTCAGGCAAAAAGAATGCACCGCGCATTTACTCGATCACGTATGTGGCAAAAGATGCAGCAGGCAATGAGACGAAAAAAGTCGTGCAGGTAACCGTGCCGAAAAAATAACGAGGAAACAGGAAAGGCTTGCGTCCTGAAATTAGGAGCGCAAGCCTTCTTGCTGCAAATGAAATGCTTTATTGTTCTTCAAATAGCCCTTTTGGAATTTGGGCATCCCAGTTTTTCGGGATATCGAGTCGTAGAGCGCGTGCTACTACCGCAGCCGTATCCATGTTCCTTACCTGAGACAGCTCGGTCCCCGGTTTGATGGAGGCACCTTTGGCTGCCCAGAAAATGGTCTGTTGTTCCTCGGAAGATCCACCATGCCCTGTTCCTTTTCCTCCATGATCCGTGGTGACGATGACCAAAGTATCCTCCATCAAGCCTTTCTCTTCCAAGGCTTCAAGGATAGCTCCCACATTTTCATCCTCTTTTTGAAGCTGGTCGTAGAATTCCGGTGTGAAATAGCCGTGAGTGTGTCCGGCTCCAGCGGAATCCTCAATGATCCCGATGTTGATAGAGCCCCACGTAGCGAAGGACGCTTGCGCCAGCTTTGGACGCTCTTGCTTCAGCAGCTTCATGTAGGACGGGTACGCGTTTTTCTCTGGATAAGGGGTAGCCGCTACGATATCGTTCGTCAATCCATGCTTCTCTGGTGTGACACCGTGCAGAATCGCTCCCCAGTTTTGCGCACTGATCGTGGGCAGCATCGCTTTGGCTTCAAAGGTTCCCGCGCCTTCTTCCATCAGCTTCAGGATATTCGCAGCATTTGCCTCCGGGTTTTTCACGGCATCTCCTGCTCCATCAATCCCGATGACCACGACCCGTTTGTAAAGGAACTCATCCTGATAAGGCGCCAGCTTGTCGCTCATCATTTTCAGGTCTTTTTGGTCTACCTTTTTGTCGTTGTTGATATCCGCTGTCTGCGCCTTTACCCATATTTTATCCTCCGATCGGCTGCCCTGGTATTTTTCAATAGCTGTCAGATCATCCTCGCTAAGCAGGCCATCTCCTGATACGTCAATTGAGTTTGTCACCGTGACATCTGCTTTCGCTGTTTTGCTGCCATCGACGGTTTTTACCGTAATTTTTGCTTTTCCCGGCTTGCCGGCTACAACCGTTGGGCGGCCATCCACCATGACGATCCTGGCAACCTCTTTATCGCTGCTGCTCCATTTCACATCTTGAACTGATGCATCTTTTGGAGCGACTATCGCCGTTATCGGCATCTTTACGTCTGTCTTCAGATTCAGCTTGGTCTGATCCACCGACACGCTCTTCACCGGAATTTTAGGAGCATCGTCTGCGCTACCTTTCCATCGAGGTAGATCGTCGCCAGTCCATCCCGATCATGGGACACGACTACATAGTGCCAGACATCATTCGCCACGTTTGCTATAGTCGCATCCAGACGGGAGCTCTCGGATGTCCGCCAGTTCCATTTCAGCGTAGAGCCTTGCAGACCGATGAACCAGCCCACATTTCCGCCGCTTGACCAGTCTTTATTGGAGATAATGCCGGGATCTGCATCCACACCAGGAGACTTCACCCAAAAGGAAACGGTGAAATCCTGATCGCGCCAAACTTCAATTTATCATTCTCACCTAGATCAACCCAGGTTGCATTGTCTTTGGATGTCGATTGGAAGTGAACGGCTTTGCCCAATCCTGCACGACCTTGTGTATACTTTGGTTTTCCGTGAACTTCTACAGGATAATGAGCATCGGAGCCATCCTCGATTTTGTTTTCAAACAGGAATCGATAGAGTTGCTTTTCAGGTGAAAGTTCTTTTACCATCGTCTCTTTTGCATGAACAGTTGCATTCAGATACGGGGCTTGTCCTGTCCAACAACGCCACCCGTCATCAGAGTCGTAGCGGTCAGAAATGCAGCAAGCCCTTTTTCTACCTTGTAGATCTTCTCGCCGAGCTCATGTGGTAGGATACCAATCCTCCCTTTCCTTCTCCCTAATTGCATGTGGGCTGGAATGTTTTACTAAAATAATTGTAGAAGTGTATTGTAAAGCCTTCATAAAAGCTCCTGCTAGGGACTAAGACATAATAAGCAGCTTGCCTAAGGGACAAGCTGCCTTACCTTTGGATTATTTCGGGAGAATGAATGGTTGGATTTGCTTCGGTCTTTACATTTTCCTTACAGGGGTGCCCCATGACAAAGAGGCTTGACTACGCAACTGCTAGCCAAGCCTCTTGCCCGATCTTTAGAACTACCATTTCCACACGGCGAGTCCGATCAAAAGATTCACGGCCCCTTGCACGAGCAAAAGTACCCGTCGCACCCATACGGCCGCTGCCTTCCTCTGCTCTTCGTTGATAGGCAGCAAGAACGTCTGGCTGCGATGGCGTGTCTGTCCGCCCATTCCTTTCAGCTGACTTGCCGACATCAGGAGAAAGACCGCGATGACCGCCAGCTTCCCCAGCGCTCCAGGCAGAATCAAGATCAAGAGAGAGCTGATCACAACCAATCGCAAGTAAATACCCGCGAGATCGTCCGATCGTAAAAACAGCTTCAAGTACAGGGTCCGTGCCGCATTCGCTTTGCCATAAGGAATCAGCTGCGCTGTCCACAGCAGCCACCTTCGCGGCTTGACTCGAAGCTGCAGGGACGGAACATCCCGGAACTGATTGGCGATCTGGTAAAACCGCAGGCGCAGTCTGTTTTCCATCTCCAAAAGTGAATACCACTGATATCGATGGCGTTTTACGATGGACTGGATACGAATCATAAACCAGACAAGCAGCACCATCCAGACAACGGCACCATACGGGACGTGCTGGTAAGCAAGAAAGCTTCCCTGGCTGAGCATCCAGGCGAGCACGTAATACGTCAGGATAAATCGCGCCAAGGTGTAGCGGGTTTGGCGTTTTTTGTCCGGCAGGCGCAAAATGATCCAGCTACTGTACACATTCCAGCCCTTGAGGATCAACGGCACTCCCCAATACAGCCAGCCCTGTGCACCTGTCATCCCAACCTTCCCTTGATACACAGGCAAAAACAGCAGAAGGATGAGAAACAACCCGATACTTTGGACTACAAAATTATAGACCTGCGTCTTTTGAAAATACCGATCCATTTTGGTCTCAGCAGGTGTCAAAAAGATCAAATCCGCCTCTAGCAAAAAGGTTCGATGCAGCGTTTTCGTCACAAAAAAGGCATATACCAGGGCAAGCAAATACGGGACGGGAACCCACGAAGGAATCGCCTGAACGAGACTCGGGTAGTAGTAGGCCAATAGCCCGCAAAGAAAGACGGCGACCATGAGCACGCCTCCGTTTGCCATATACTGACCGTAGCGGATTAGCTCAGAGGAAAACCGCTGCATTCGTTCGCGAAACAGCGCATCTACATCCATCATCATTCTTCCTCGACCAGGTGCAAATAAATATCGTCCAGCGAGTGCCGCGTCATTCCCGTGGACTGGCGCAGCTCATCCAGCGTCCCCTGCGCTTTGATCCTGCCTTTATGCAAGATAATAAAGCGGTCGCAATACTTCTCCGCGGTAGCCAGAATATGGGTGGACATCAATATGCCTGCCCCCTGCTCTTTGCAGCGCGCAAGCCAAGTCAGCAGCGTACGGATACCCAGCGGATCGAGCCCGAGTATCGGCTCGTCTACGATGTAGAGCGAGGGCTGGACCATCAGTGCCATCATAATCATCAGCTTTTGGCGCATTCCTTTGGAAAATTGCTGCGGAAACCGATCCTTCGCTGCTTCCATGCGAAACTCTTTGAGCAGCGGAAGCGACCTTTCCTCCCATTCCTCTTTGGACAGGCCGTGACTCATCGCCGCCAGCTCCAGATGCTCCCACAGCGTCAATTCCTCATAGTAGATAGGGGATTCCGGAATGTAAGCGTACGCCTGACGATACGAATCCGGATCATCGAAAAAGGTTCTTCCCGCTATGCTGATCTCCCCTTTTTGAGGCTCCAGCAATCCCAATATATGCTTGATTGTCGTGCTCTTCCCCGCGCCGTTCAATCCAATCAGCGCAACAATCTCGTTTTTTTGAATACGAAAGGAGACATCCTCGATTACTGCATGGCTAGCCGAATAGCCACCTGTGACCCCTTTTACTTCCAACAAGGCTGACATGGTGCCGCCCCCTTTCCTTATCCAAACAGCAGGGACACAAACGCCTCTTTCTCCAGATTGCCAAAGAACGCCTGAAGGTCTGTGTCGGCAAGTGCACTTGCCACTGCTTGACGATCATACGGTATTTCGTGCAGCAGCGCCTCCAGCTCCGCTACATCTCGTACCCCGAAGAAGTCTCCGTAAATTTTGGCCGTCTGAATGCGCCCCTTCTCAATATCCAGCTGCACTTCGATCGTGCCGATGCCTTCGAAGCGCTTGGTGGCGCGATAGTTGCTTTTTGGCGATTTTCCGTAGTTCCAATTCCAGTTTTGATAGCGCTCGCGGGACAGCTCGTGAATCTTCTCCCAGTCCTCTTCGGTGAGCTTGTACTCTTCGACTTCTCCGCCGCCGAAAATGGAATGCAAAATCGCCACGCGGAACTCCTCAATCGTCATGTCCCGCTCCAAAAATTCAGTAATATTGGCGACGCGGCTGCGGATGGATTTGATCCCTTTGGACTGGATCTTTTCCGCATTTACCTTCAACGCCGATACGACATTCTCCATTTCCGAATCAAAAAGGAGTGTCCCGTGGCTGTACATGCGCCCTTTGGTAGAGTATTGCGCATTGCCGGAGATCTTTCTCTCGCCCACCTGGATGTCGTTGCGGCCAGTGAGCTCGGCTTCGACTCCCAGCTCTTTTAATGCCTGTACGACTGGCTCTGTAAATTTGCGGAAGTTGTGAAAGGACTGGCCGTCGTCGTTGGTAATAAAGCTGAAGTTGAGATTGCCCAGGTCATGATAAACCGCTCCCCCGCCAGATAATCTGCGGACGATGTGGATGTTGTTTTCCTCTACGTATGTAGTGTTGATTTCTTCGATGGTATTTTGATTTTTTCCGATGATGATCGAAGGCTCGTTTATATAAAAGAGCAAATAGTCATCGCTCGCAGGCAGCTGCTTCAGTGCGTATTCCTCGATGGCCAGATTGATTCGGGGATCCGTAATTCCTTGATTATCAATAAATTTCATCGGATTCTTCCTCCATCCAAAAACGTTCTTTTCTCCATCATACCATTTCTACTTGTCATTCGCTCCTGCGCAGAAACTGTGAGATTGTTACAGCACTTGAAAGCTGGATTATCATACGTTTTCTAGTTCCCGGACAAACGGAGGATATAAGCATTTTCTTATGTAAGCTTGTCTCCATGGCTTCTTCCGTCAATCGTGTAGCCGAGGGCGATTTGACTGTCGAGCCGCTGCAAGTAAAAAGCCGGGATGAGATCGGACAGCTTGCCCATGATTTTAATTCCATGACAGCCAATCTGCGCGGACTCATTTCTCATCTGGGAGAAAACGCGGAGCAGGTCGCTGCCACCTCTGAGCAGCTGACAGCAAGTGCTGAACAAACGAGCAAAGCAACGGAACAAATCGCTGTCACGATGCAGGAAGTAGCCACAGGCACGGATGAGCAGGTTCGCACTGTCGAAGAAACCGTGCAGACGATGAACGTCATGGCCGGACAACTCCAGCATATTTCTGCCAACAGTGAACAAGTATCCGCTACCGTAGAAGAAGCTTCACAAGCGATCACGAACGGAAATCGGGCCATCCATACAGCCGTTGCCCAAATGATCTCGATCAGCACGACTGTAAACGGGCTGGCGAGCATGGTAGAGGCTTTGCTGTCGTTGCCGACGAAGTACGCAAGCTTGCGGAGCAATCGGCCCAGTCCACCAAGCAAATCACGGAACTGATCGCCTCGATCCAGAACGATACGAACCAAGCAGTCGAAGCGATGGAAACAACGACGACTGAGGTTGCCGCAGGAATCGAGGTCGTAAACGTTGCGGGGCATTCCTTCCAGGAAATCTTGAGCAGCATCCAGGCGGTTTCCCAGCAAATTCAGGAAGTAACAGCGGCTACTGTGGAAATGAATGCAGGTGCCGAACAGATCACCCACTCGATCGAAGGCATTGCGAGCACGGCTGAAACGACGGCGTCTGGTACACAAAACGTCTCTGCTGCAGCCGAAGAGCAGCTTGCCTCCATGGAAGAAATCACCTCATCCGCTGGCTCTCTCTCGCAAATGGCCGAGGACCTGCAAGCGCTGGTTCAACAATTCAAAGTATAGGAAGCCTTACAAAAAACTGTCTCCTGCTAGCACTTCCCTTCTAGCACAGGCAGTTTTTTCATACGCATTTTTGTATATATTAATTATATTCTGACTTCATTTTCCGTTCTCTATTGTCGATATATTTCTTAGAAACACAACTAAAGAATCGGCAAGGTAGGTGTTCTTTATTATGGGCGTCAAAAAACGCACTCGTACTTTTTCTCTTCGCTCCAAGCTCGTCCTCATGTGTCTCTTCCTTTTGGTGATTCCAAGTTTGATCATTGGTGTGCAAGGCTACTTGTCCGCCAATAACAACCTGAATGAACTCGGAGCACGCGCTCTGAAAAACAATGTGAACTTCACCATTGAGATGATCGATTCGCTGCAAAAGTACGTCGAGGAAGGGAAGATCAGCCAAGAGGAAGCCCAGGAGCAGGTCAAAGCGCATATTCTCGGTCCAAAGCAAGCGGACGGCACGCGTACGATCAACAAAAACATCGACGTGGGTGAAAATGGGTACATTTTTGTCTTGAGCGATAAAGGCTCCATGCTGGCTTCCCCCAAAATGGAGGGCAAGGAATCCTGGGATGCCAAAGGGCCTGATGGCAGCCTGTTTACCCAGGAAATCATCGGAAAAGCCGTGAACGGTGGCGGCTACACCCAATACCAATGGGCGTCCGTAAGCGATCCAAACGTCCTGGCTCCGAAAATCACCTATGCGAAGCAGGACCCGCACTGGGGCTGGATCATCTGTGCGGGCACCTATATGGAGGATTTCAACAAGCCAGCCAAAATGGTTCTGTACAATTTGCTGCTCTTCTTAGGTCTGTTCATCCTCATCGGCGTTGTCATCTCGTGGATTTTTGCCAGTCGAATCGCAAAGCCTATCAAAGCGATGGCTGTATCCGTGCAAAGAGTGGCAGCCGGTGACCTGACTGTTGAAAAGGTCGCTGTGCAAAGCCGGGATGAAATCGGGCAGCTCGCCGCTGACTTCAATGATATGACGGAAAACCTCCGTGGTCTGATCCAGCGAGTAGGGGCGAGTGCCGAGCATGTGGCGGCTACCTCTGAGCAGCTGACAGCAAGCGCCGAGCAAACCAGCAAGGCGACGGAGCAGATCGCTGTCACCATGCAGGAAGTCGCGACAGGTACAGATGAACAAGCGCGCACTGTCGAGCAAGCCTCTGAGACTGTCACTGGCATGTCGACACGTCTGCAGCAAATCGCGGCCAGCACGGAGCAAGTGTCTGCCACAGTGAAGGAAGCTTCGCAAATCATCGCCCAAGGAAATCAAGCCATCGGAACGGCTATTACCCAGATGAGCTCGATCAGCGACACTGTTGGCGGATTGTCTGCCTCCATTCAAATGCTTGGGCAGCGCTCTGCTGAAATTAGCAAGATTGTCGAGGTCATTACTTCGATTGCGGAGCAAACCAACCTGCTTGCGCTGAATGCTGCGATCGAAGCGGCCCGTGCAGGAGAGCACGGCAGAGGGTTCGCCGTCGTTGCGGATGAAGTACGCAAGCTCGCTGAACAATCCGCCCATTCTACCAAGCAAATTACCGGGCTGATCGCAGCCATTCAGGATGAAACGAACCATGCCGTAGATGCCATGGGAATCACGTCAGCAGAGGTGGCAGCAGGTATCGATATCGTCAACGGTGCCGGACAGTCTTTCCACGAAATCCTCCGAGGCATTCAAAATGTCACCGCCCAGATCCAGGAAGTGACGACCGCCACCTCGGTCCTGAGCTCTGGTGCCGAGCAAGTCGTTCACTCCATCGATGTCATCGCGCATACAGCGGAATCCACTGCATTTGGCACACAGAACGTCTCCGCTGCAGCCGAGGAACAGCTGGCTTCCATGGAGGAGATTTCCTCCTCTGCTGCGTCTCTATCCCAGATGGCAGAAGAACTGCAAGCTTTGGTGCAGCAGTTTAAGGTCTAGGTTTACGCCAAACAAAAGGCAGCCTCATCGGAAATCATTCCGGTGCTGGCAGCCTTTTTCGTCTTCTCCTTGCTTGAAAGGCAATCACATTTCGCTTATGATCGAATTATCATTGCAATCCAAGGAGGTTATGTGAGATGAGTTCTGTGCCCAATATCGGTGAGGTCGCTTCGTTGATCGGAGAACCATCCAGGGTCGCTATGCTGCTCTCTTTGCTGGGTGGCAAATCGCTGCCCGCCAGTGAGCTTGCGCGTGCGGCACGCATCACGCCCCAAACCGCCAGCTCCCATTTGGCAAAGCTGGTCGAAGGTGGCCTGTTAGTGAATGAATCCTACGGCCGTCACCGCTATTACCGTTTGGCCAATGCGGAAGTCGCGCACGCTCTGGAAGCATTGCTCGCCATCGCAACTCCGAGGCCGATCCGCTCTCTGCGCGAGTCCGATCAGGTCCGTGCCATGCGCTTTGCCCGCACCTGCTATGATCATTTGGCGGGGGAAGTAGGGGTTGCCCTGACTGATCAGCTGCTCTCTCTGCAGATGATTGAAGAAGCGGATCAGGAATTTGTCTTAACGGAAACAGGGAGACAAAAGCTGCAAAGCCTCGGGGTCGATGTGGAATTCAGTCCCAAAAGCCGCCGCCGCTTTGCCCGCCCCTGTCTGGACTGGAGCGAGCGCCGTCATCATCTGGCAGGTGTGCTCGGTGCGTCCTTGACCAATCGCTTGTTTGACCTCGGCTGGATCGAACGACTGCCGGAAGGACGCGCGATACGCCTCACTCCTGCCGGGATAGCTGGGCTCTATGAACAGTTCGGAGTAGACATTTCTCAAGGAAAAGAATCCGTACACTAACCGCTCATCCCGTCCGGTCACTCGAAGCCGCACTAGGCTGCGATTGCCTTTTTGCTGAAAACGTCCAGTTTACGAGAAAAATACCTGCGAAAATAAGCAGCCCACCTGCGTAAACATGCCATTGAACGACTTCATCCAGAAGCAGCCAGCCAGACAGCACGCCAAAGAACGGGGCGAGGAACAGGAAGGCGCTGGTCCGCCCCGGGTCTCCTTGGTTCAGCAGATAGAACCATGTGGCAAACTGGACGATCGATGCCATGATCGCCAGCCAGAGCACGATGAACACCGAGGTTGGCGTGAGGATCAGCTTCGGCACCTCCAGCGTGACCCCCATGATGAGCAGCACGATTCCTCCCGCCAGCATCTGATAAGCCGTCATCACCCACACGTTGAAATGAATACCCCATTTCTTCACCAGAATCGTGGCAATCGACCAGGAGATCGCGGAGCCAATGCCAAACAAGGTCCCTGTTTCCCATTGCAAATGCGATCCGAGCGTAATAAAGACACCTGCAATCCCGACCAACACCCCTGCCCATTGGCTGAAACGATACCGCATGCCGAGGAAAACCGTTCCCCAGATGACGACCAGCAGCGGATTCATGAACGTCAATATGGAAGACTCGCCAGCCGTGATAGTACGCAGGCTCAGAAAGATGCAGCCCATGACCGCTGCCGTTTGCAAAAAGCCGATGAGACCGACCTTCCCCCACTCTCCCAGCGTTGCCGGAATGGGCTTTTTCCGCACCCACAGCGCCATGAGCAGTCCGGCGAGCGTAAAGCGCATCCCTACCAAAAGCAGCGGTGAAACATACGTCAAACCAATCTTTCCAATCGCAAATGAAGATCCCATCAAGGACGTTGTCACCACGACCAAAATCGCAAACAAAATTGGATTCATCACTCTCGCTCCCATCTCTTCCGTCCGGTTGTTGCTTTCATCATACCTGATGATTATTTCGATGGGAGACGAAGCATGAAAGAGAATGCTACTTGGGTATTCTTTTTCCCCAAGGCTTAAATACGGATAGCAGAAAAATAGCTGCTAGCGAAACGATCTGCAGGATGATCCCGATCAAGAGCATATCCCGATTTCCTCCGTGAAGCGCTCCAGCCGTCCAAACGTACATCCCGATAGGTCCGAGAAGGATTGCTACAACAGACAGAGCCTCCTTTGCAAGGATCCAGTGATAGCGCAGGAAGCCCCAATGAGTAAATGCCGACAGGAGAATGCCCGTAACCAGCGTCCCAATCGTCGATGCGCGGACAGAGCTCTCGGATAGGATATGCATGACCGTATAGCAAGCCTGAACGACCTGTGGATCTCCAGTGGTTCCGGCAACAATACTCAGCACTAAAAAAATGACCGCCCCTCCGAGCATGATCGCGGAGAAGATCACGTGAAGCAGCAGCAGCCACTTTTTCTGCGTCATGCTGATTGTCTTCATTTTTTACACCTCCCCAACTGCTGACTTTCTTTACAGCTGAAAACGATAACCGACGCCCCAGATCGTCTCGATATACTGGGGATTCGAGGGGTCTGTCTCGATTTTTTCCCGAAGCTTGCTCACATGAACGGTTACGGTTGCATTGTCTCCGTACGCATCCATCCCCCATATCTTTTCAAACAGCTCATTTTTGGTAAACACCCAGTTGGGATGGGACGCCAAAAAGAGCAGCAGATCGTACTCCTTGCTGGTCAAAATTGTCTCTACCCCATTTACGAATACCTTTCTCGCAAGCTTATCGATGCGGATTCCCCGTATTTTGAGCTCTTCTGCAGGCAGCTTCCGCGTCTGATCTGCAAGCAAGCGGTCGTAACGGGACAAATGCGCTTTTACTCGGGCGACCAGCTCTCCCAAGCTGAACGGCTTGCTGATATGATCATCTGCACCCAGACCCAGGCCGCGGATTTTATCGATATCCTCCTTTTTGGCGGAGACGAGCAGGATCGGGATGTTTTTGACTTCCCGCACACGCTTGCATATTTCAAAGCCGTCCACTCCCGGCAGCATCAAATCGAGCAGGATCAGATCGTACTCCTCCGTCAGCGCCTTTTGAAGTCCCAGATCGCCGCTCATCGCGATCTCCACCGCATAGCCGCTCGCTTCCAGATAATCCTTTTCCACCTCTGCGATGACTGGATCATCCTCAATGATCAGAATAGGTCGCAAAGCAGTTCACCCCTTGCCCTTGCGTCTTGGTATGGTCATGCAAATGCTCGTTCCCGCGCCAATCTGGCTCACCGCTGTCACGCTGCCCCCATGCCCTTCTATGATTTGCTTTACGATTGCAAGCCCGAGTCCGCTGCCGCCTTTCGCTGTGTTGCGCGATGGGTCTGCCCGATAAAAGCGGTCAAAGATAAACGGGAGCGCCCCTTGCTCGATGCCTGACCCGTTATCCTCGATTGCGATCATCACGTTCTCGTTGTCATGGGAAAGCGTCAGACGAACTCTCTTTTCCGGTTGATTCAGGTACTTCAAGCTATTGTCGATCACATTCATGAACACCCTCCCAAGCTTTTCACGATCGGCCATGACCAGAACGGGCGACAGCTCGGGCAGGCTGCAGCTCACATCGACATCCTCCAAGCGCGGGTCAAGCTGCAATTCTTCCGTAAAATCCTTCAAGAAAGCCGCCATGTCCATCTCCTCCCAATGGAAAGGAAGCTTCCCCTGGTCCAGCCTGGAAAACAGAAACAGCTCGTCGATCAGCCGGTTCATCTGCTCGGATTTGATCCCGATCATTTTCAAATACTTTTCCCTTTTTGCTTCGGAATCGGCAATGCCGTCCGTCATCGCCTGCACGCACGCCTGAATACCGGTAATAGGTGTCTTGAGATCATGCGAGATACTGGCGATCAGCTCTTTGCGATTTTCTTCATACTGTAGCTGCAAACGAATCGAGTCGTGCAGTCGTACTCGCATTTCTTCAAAGGCATCGCCCACTTCGCCCAGCTCATCCTTTCGATTCAGCCGAAAGGATCTCTCCAGGTTCCCTTCTTTTATGTCTCCTGCCACACGCTTTAAGGCATTCAAAGGCTTGATGATACTGCGGGAGACGAGATAAGTCAGAAGCCCGTTCGTCAGCACGATGATGACCAAAAGCGACAAAACCAGCGAAAGGATAAAATTTCTTCCCAGGGAAAGCAGGGGCTTGTTGTCAGTAAGGAAATAGGCTATGCCTGCACTCTGATCCTTGTAGGTAAATGAGAGTGTCTCGACGCTCTTCTCTTTTCTCCATGACCACGGCCTGCTATCGTTACCCCACGCCCCTGTCATGAGCTGCTCCAGCTCTGGCTTGCTGACTGTGGGCGATGCATGCACGACCGCTCCCTTTTTCACAAGTACAACGGCTGCCTGTAGTGGACCCAGCTGACCGTCCACGCTCTTCAGTACGTCTGGGTCCAGCAGACGGTCGGGATCGTGCTGTGCCATGAACTTCACGCCTGCGAACACCTCGCTCTGCTCGTTGAACAGATTGGCGAAAGGAGGTCCGCCACGATCTATCCCCCCTCTTTCCATATCGCCAAAAAAGAACGTAGCCAGCGTCGATGCCGTCAATCCGAACAAGACGACAGGTACGATCATCATGGCGAGATAGGATAGCAGAAGTCTGGTCTTGATAGACATGGCGTTCATTCCCCTCCTTTACTAGCGCAGCAAAAGCTTCCACATTTTTCCGATTGGTGCCGTACAAGCATTATACTATACAGCTTCGGCGGACTCACCCGATCTGACGTCTCGCTACTTCCATACGGGATGATGCCACTCCTCCAGCGTTTCTACCTGCTTTCCCGTCAGATTGATGTGCTCTACCTTCGTTTGGGAAAAGCCGCTGAGAGCTACGTCTACTTTCAGGACGAGCTCATGCTTTTCCCCTGCCGCGTCACTCCCCGATACGTGGATCTGGGCCTCCTGGCTTTTTATCCGGTTGTCCGCGTCAATGCTGGCATGAAAGGATACCTGTTCGACATCAACATCCCCTTGCAGAGCAGGCAGGCTGATTTTTGCTGGTGCGTCCTGCTTGTGCTCCGCTATTTTGGCGAACAGCATCGTCGCTGCCTTGTCTGCAAATATAGGAAGCTTATCCTCTGTCAGCTCCAGGCTGACTTGCTTGCTCCCATCCGGCAGATTTTCCACGTTGGAAAGCTCACGAATGTTACCCAGCGCAATGTTTCGGATGTGCTCCACGATCACCGGCGGCTCTGTATGCTCGCGTTCAAAGCGCCCTGTCGCCCAGTTCTTTTTCTCCAGAATGCGGTACGTGTCGCTGCCGTCTGTTTTGACAATCACCTTCCCGTCCTCTCGATAGGCTTGAAAGCTCTGCTCTTTTTCACCGAGAATGTCTTGGATGACACCGGACACGCTCGCTTCCTGCTTCTCCCGATCGACCTTTGCCTCACCGCTTACATGGATCAAGTCCTTGCCGTTGTCCGTAATACCCACGCTGACATGCGCCGTCAGATTCGGTGCTGTTTTGGTATGCTTCATCGCTGCCTGATACGCTGCCAGTCCGGAATTGTCCGCCTGCACGGGCAAACCGGCTCCCCACAGCACGACCGCACCAAGTCCGACACTCAATCCGATTCCCCACCATTTTTTCTTCATGGTCATTCACCGCCTCATTAGGTTCAGCGCCTTGCTTGGAAGGCCCTGAATAAAGAATAGCCCCGAGGTCTAAACCGCCTCTAAATCAATTCTAAAAAAAGGCTAAAGTCTTTTCGCGTTGGGCGGGTTGCAGTGGAGGTGAGGAAAAAAGAGAAAAAGCCAGCCAAAGCCTCGTCATTACAACGAGCTTGGCCAGCCTAATTACGAGAAGCCCTTTTTCCTTTCACGAGCGATCAGAAGCAAGAAGTACGGCGCTCCGATGATTGCCGTCATGAAGCCGACGGGCAAGAGAGTTTCAGGCGAGAACTCCCTCCATTACCCTTGGCATAGGAACGCTGTCCGTTAAGACCTGCCGCTGAACCGCTCGAGCGCTTCCTCGGTAACCGGAGCGAAGAGGTTGACGAGGTTACCGTCGGGGTCGCGAAACAATGCAGAGCGGTTCCCCCATGGCATCGTGGTCGGTTCCTGTACCCACTCGTCGACAAACGGCTTCAAGCGCGTGTACTCGGCATCAACGTCGTGGACGCGAAACTCGATGATGACGGTATGGTTGTCGGCCGCGCGCGCGGAACCGGCGCCGAATAGTTGCACCGTCTGGGAGTGGCCGATCGCAAGGGTACACGATGGCAGAACGAACTCAGCGAAGACAGGCGCGGGGCGCTTCGCCAAAACACCTGTGACTTTCTCATAGAACACGACGAGTCGATCCAAGTCGTCAGTAATTATGCGTACTGAGATGAAATTCACGAGACATCATCCTTTCAATATTATAACGATACGATACCGTATCGTATCGTATCATATTGACCTGGAGAATACAAGCGACCGTACGACTAACAAAAATGGTGCTCGAAAATGCCTCGTTGCCTCACTGAAGAACAAATAAGGAGTGTTGTAAATGGCAAGCCGAAATCCCCGGCGCCAAGGATGCTCTCATGGTATAATGTGAAGGAATTTTTTAAGGCAATGAACCCAAGTCTAAGTACTTTTATGTTGGAGGGAAGATGGTGACTTCGTCTAAGAAATCTGAACCTGTTCCGCCGGCCAATTTAAATAGACGCGTAGAGCGTTCACGACATGTCGTCCTGACCACTGCGTTTGAACTACTCAGCGAAGGCGGTGTGGCTAGCTTCTCCGTCGACGAGGTGGCGCGTCGTTCCGGGGTCGCGAAGACGACTATCTACCGCCACTGGCCGACGCGTGAAGCACTGGTGATCGACGCCTGTTCACGAATGATTGCCGAGCATGAAACGCCCGACACCGGCTCACTCGAAGGTGACGTCACGGCTATCCTGGTGGAAATCGCGCACCTGCTACCGACGGCGAATTGGTCCTTCGTCCTGCCGTCAATCGTCGACACAGCCGAGCGCAATCCAGAGTTCGCGGAAATCCACAGTCGGATTCAGCGCGGACACGCCGCCCCACTGCGAGAGGTCCTACAGCGCGCGGTAGACAGAGGCGAGCTGTCGGCACACGTCGACGTGTCAACGATCGTCGCAGCTCTGCTGGGGCCACTCTTCTACCGCCGCTGGTTCTCACGCGAACCGATCGACGACCAGTTCGTAAAGGCGATCATCAAACGCGTACTCGCTTCACTTTAGTACGAGACGCCTATCACTGCTTGGCCGAACATCCATGGGAACCAGCAAATATCTGTTTTGCGCGCCCTAAGGCTTCGACATCCTGACGCAACGCGATCGAACCCTCGACCTGGAGAGCGAGGGTTCGAAAACAGATTAGATACATGAATGGTGTTTCTTCGTATTTCAAGGCATTCTTAGAGTCCAAATTCCTGCTCTAATTAGCGTATGTTTTCGATGTTGCCAGTCCCTGTGAAAAGATCCGTTTGACTTTGGAGTCCAGCACATGACTGCCCCCGCGCCCGCGGACATCCTCTACCATCATCACGAGCAGGAGTCTGGGATCATCGACATTGAAGGCTGCGTACCAGCCATTTTCACGCCCAAGCTCGCCCTTCTTTTGCTTGAGCTCAGCTGTACCTGTCTTCCCCGCAAGCTGATGACCAAAGACACGCGCTCCTCTCCCCGTTCCCCGCGGATCCTCCATGACTTGCAGCAAATCCTGCCCAATGATCTGAGCACTTTCTTTCGTCATGACGTTCTGCTTCCAGAATGGCTCATGCTGCTCCCCCTGGATTAACGAAGGATACACCATGCTTCCATCGTTTACGTAGGCGCTGTATACCAAGGCGAGATGCAACGGGGTCATCGTCACTTCCCCTTGACCGTAGCCTGAATCCGCCAGTTGAATGTCGTTTCTCATTTCTGCGTTCGTCAGCTTGGATTTTTCCACAGGAAACGGGATCGGGATCGCCTCTCCAAAGCCAAATTCGGTTGCCTGCTGCAAAAAGGGCTCCTCGCCGATAGCCAGTGCCGTCTGCGCAAAATAGATATTATCGGAATAGACTAGTGCTTTTCGCAGATTGACCGGAGATTTGTAGTCACTGACACGCGTAACTTCGTAATTCCCCCACGATGAATCCTTTTGCCAGTGCAGCCCTGTGATGCTTCTCTCCTCTTGCGTCGTGATCGCACCGGTGTCGAGGCCAATCGCTCCCGTAATCGGTTTAAACGTCGAGCCAGGCGCATAGCCGTGTGCAAAACGGTTGAGCAGTGGCTTTTGTGGATCATTATTCAGCTTGTTCCACTGCGTCGTCGACATGCCGAGAACAAAATCGTTCGGATCATAAGCTGGCGTACTGACCAGCGCGAGAATATCCCCCGTCTTCGGATGAATCGCTGCAGCTGTACCTGCCTCCTGCTTGATCTGTTCGTAAATCTCTTTTTGGAGCTCGGCATCAATAGTAAGCTTCACGGTCTCCCCGTTTTTTGCGGGCTTTTCCCCAATGAGCTTTTTCTCGATTCCTTCTGCATTCAAAATCGAGATTCGCCCACCTGCAGACCCTCTCAAACGCTCCTCATAGATTTGCTCCAGCCCTACCTTGCCGATTCGGTCAGAGGATATATAGCCTTGTTCTTTTCGTTTCTCTAGTTCCTCGGCACTGATCGCGCCTGTATAGCCGATCAGATGTGCCATTGCTTCCTTGTATGGGTAGTACCTCACTTGCTTCTTTCTGAGGACAATCCCTTTGGTGCCCGTCAGCTGAAAGAGTCGTTTATCGTCCTGCACCAGTGTCGCAATCCGGATAAAGGTACTCTTCGCGGCAGAGCTTCCCTTCAAAAAGTCAGCTAATTCTTCTGAGGAAAGCTGCAGGATGTCGCCTACCTGACTTTGACCGGCTTGTGGCAGCTCGCTCCATTCGCTAGGATCTACGCCTACTTCCACAACGACGCGATTGGTTGCCAGTGGTCGACCTGCACGATCCACGATTTCACCGCGCTTGGGTGCCACCGTAGAAGCTCGCACTTTGTCTCCATTCTGCATGTCCGGCAGCAGGAAAGACGGATTCCACATGACGTACCAGCCTTCCTCACCGTTTTGCTGCTCCTTCACCAAGGTCGCTTTCCCTGTGAAGGCGATTGGGTCTACAAATGTCTCCATGCTGAAACGATAGTGCAGCTTGATGGTCCCATCTTCATCTGGCTCTAGTGGACCGTTGTACAAGGGCTCAACCATGACGTGACTCGCCTCGATCCCCTCATAAATATTTTGATAGCGCAAGATAAACTGCTCTTTTGTCATTTGCTTTTTGGTCTTTGCCGAAAGCTGTTCGTACATCTCCGCAAACTCTCCGTTTTGCCAGTGAGCCGTGTAAGCAGAAAACATCTCTTTTGCCTTTTCTCCCTCTCGCTGGGGGCTGTCCTGCCACAGGCTCCAATAGACTACGCCAAATCCCGCCAAGACGACCACGAAGACCGTCCAAAACCATATCCATGTCTTTCGCACCAGGATCTTCTCCCTTCCCATTCCCCAAGATAATATAGAGGCATTGGAAAATATATGGAGAAATCCTCATGCACCCATAAAAGCAGGATCACAGAGATATGATATGATGTTGAATATTCAGATTATAAAGCGCGCTTGGAGGAAGATAGTTTTGGGCCAGGACATTCAGGGTATTTTGCAATCGCTGGCTGCCTTGCTCACCTCGCATGGCGTGCTGATCGTGCAAACGCTGCATCCTTTTTCCGCTATGCTTCCAGAGAATAAGGGCTCGTTCGTTCTGCTACGCACGAAAAAGGAGGCTCATCCTCAGCCTCCTTCTTCCATTTCCCACATATAACCGTAGCGAGGAATGGTCGTGACGTTTTCGCCGTAACGCCCCAATCGCTTGCGGAGCCGGTAGACCAGCGCATTGATTTCAGCCTTGCCCACATCGGGAATCGTTTTGTCCGAGCCCGCCAATCTTTCCGGCCAGATCAGCACCATGATTTCCTCGTAGCTTACTGCCTGATTGGCCCTTTGGTACAAAAGCATCAACAGATCCATATCTTTTCCTGTCAGATGAAGCCGTTTTCCATCCAGACGAATTTCCCGTCGCTCCAGATTGATCAGCAGCCCCGGCAATTCGGATGCCGCTTGCATCATGGGCAACGACAGCTCGCGAGTCGCATCCAATTCGCTTCCTTCCGCGAAAAAGATCAGCTCAACAGCTCCCTTCGCCAGACTGATATGATCCCCATGCCGCAGCAGCTGCGGCGTATCGTAAACGTCCACTCCATTGACTTGTGTACCATGCTTGCTTTGCAAATCCGTAATGGCGTACAGCTCACCCATCTTTTGCAACAAGGCATGCTTTCGGGATACGTACAAGCTGGAGAAAGCGATGTCTGGCTGAAATTGCGTCCCGCGGCGTCCAATCGTGTAGGCGTCCTTGGACAAGAACTTTCGCTTGTGCAGCTGGTCAGGATCGCCTTTTTTAATCAGTATATAGGCACTGTCGTCCAACAACGTGCATCACCTCAAAAAACGAGTTGGCAAACTTACATTCTCTTATTTATATACCTCTACCGCCAGATTTGTCTATTCTATCATAATCACCTGGTAGGATTGTAGGTTTGCCAGTTCTCCTTAGCAACAAGCCTTTTCCATGTAAAAACTCCCGTCGATGGCAGGCACCGCGGGAGCTTTAAAACTTTCCTTATCCTATACGATTCTTCTTTGAACAAACTCCAGCACCGTCGCTACATAGTGGGCATGCTCGTCTTTGATGACGCTATGACTGCTGTTCTCAAAGATGACCAGTTCGCTTTCCGGTATCAGACTTGCGATTTCCTCCGAGTCCTCCACAGGGGTAATCCAGTCGTGTCTAGCCCCCATGACGAGTGTTGGAACGTGAATGGAAGAGAGCTTGTCGCGCAGATCAAAGGTCTTTAGAAATCCGCCGAACCCTTCATTCAATGCCTCGAAGCAGCGGTTGGAACGCGCACGTGCATCCATCGCCGCTTTTCTCTCCTCTTCACTCGGATCAGCGTTGTGTGTCACCGAGTACATCGGCGCCATCAATTCATAAAACTTGGAAAGCTGCTCCTGAGACGAAAATGCCCCCTCCCACAATACCTGGGCGATTGCTTTCATCTCTTCTGTGCCCTTCTGCTCCACTATTTTTTGGGCCTTATGCAAAAACTCGTAGCTGGGCGATGTCGTCAAAAGCAGCAGCCCTGCCACATTGTCCGGGTAGCGCAAAGCATATGTCTGGGCAACCATTCCCCCATAGGAATGTCCATGCAGGATGATTTTGTCCAATCCCAGATGCTTGCGCAGTGCTTCAATATCCTCCACGTTGTTTTCGAGCGAGTACGACTCCTGCGATCCTTTTGCAGAACGTCCGCTCCCCCGGTTGTCGATATAAATGAGCTGCATCTTTTCCGCCAGCGGAGTCAAGCCTGGCTTGTAGCCCGTGTGATCCCCTCCCGGCCCCCCGTGAAGGACAAAGCACACCGGTTTCTGGCGCAAGACCGGCCCATCCGGTACCCATCCCATTCCTTCTACATCAAAGAAAATTCGCGTTCCGTTGATATTTGCATACATGCGCTACATCTCCTCGCTTCTTATGAGTACAGATGGCATTTGACCATTTGTCCGAGTACGTATGTTTCCTTCGGTACTTCTGTCCTGCAAATATCCATGCACGATTGACAGCGGGGATGAAAGCGGCATCCCTTTGGCGGGCTCGCCGGAGAAGGCAGATCTCCCTGCAAAATGATGCGTTCTTTCTGTTCATCCGGGTCCGAGATCGGGATGGCGGAAATCAGCGCTTTCGTATACGGATGAAGTGGATTTTGGAACAGCTCTGCCTTGCTCCCAAGCTCGACAATCTCTCCCAAATACATCACGGCCACCCTGTCCGATATGTGCTCAACTACTCCCAAATCGTGGGATATGAAAATATACGTCATGCCGAACTGTTCCTGAAGGTCCTGCAGAAGATTCAAAATTTGTGACTGAATGGACACGTCCAGAGCTGACACAGGTTCGTCCGCCACAATCAGCTGGGGACGCAGCATCAGCGCTCTAGCGATTCCGATCCGCTGCCGCTGTCCCCCTGAAAATTGATGGGGATAGCGATCCAAATGGGATGGGTTCAAGCCTACGATATGTATCGTCTCTTCAATTAATGCTGCCCGCCGCGTCTTCGGGACCTTTTGCGCGATCAGCGGCTCCTCCAGGATACGGCGAATCGTCAGCTTGGGATTTAACGTAGCAAAAGGGTCTTGGAACACCATCTGCAGCTGGCTCCGCATCGCCCGCATTTCTTTTCCCGCCAGCTTCGTCAAATCTTTTCCCCGATACCAGATTTCACCTGACGTTGGCTCCAGCAATCTCAGCAGGCAGCGGCCCGTCGTCGATTTACCGCAGCCCGATTCCCCCACAATACTCAACGTCTCTCCCTCATGAACAGTCAGATTGATTCCATTTACTGCCTGTACATATTCCGTCGGTTGAAACCAGCCGCTTTTTGCAGCGAAATGCTTTTTTAGTCCTTTTACTTCCAGAATCGGTTTCGTCACGGGATGCTCCTCCCCTCTGCCAGCACAAGGTCATCATGCAGCCAGCATCTGCAAAAAGAGCCATCCTGCAAGGTAGAAAGAGCAGGACTCTCTTGGTGGCAGATCGGCATCGCCTCCGTGCATCTTGCTGCAAAACGACAGCCCGTCGGCCATTCACCCGGTGAAGGGACATTCCCCGAGATGGCATACAGCCGCTTTTCTCCCCGGGAGTGATGGGGCACCGAACGGATCAGTCCTTTGGTGTAGGGATGCTTGGGATGGCGCAGCAGCGTACGGACATCCGCCGACTCGATGACTTGACCTGCGTACATGACCAGCACGCGATCGCACATTTCCGCGATTACGCCAAGGTCATGGGTAATCAGCATCACAGACATCCCTGTTTCCTTGCGCATCTCACGGATCAGCCCCAGCATCTGGGCCTGAATCGTCACGTCGAGGGCCGTCGTAGGTTCATCGGCGATAAGAAGCTGAGGACGGCAAGCCATCGCCATGGCGATCATGACACGCTGCCTCATTCCGCCCGATAAACGGTGCGGGTACTCGCCGTAAATCTCTTGGGCGCGTGGAATTCCCACTTGGGCAATCAGCTCAATGACACGACGCTTTCGCTCCTCTTGTCCGAGAGAGGTATGCAGCTTCAGCACTTCTCCGATTTGTCTGCCGATGGTCAGCACCGGATTGAGAGAAGTCATCGGTTCCTGAAAAATCATCGCCAGCCGATTGCCGCGAATCGTCCGCATCTCTTTCTCTTCCAACTCCAAAATATCTTTTCCTTCAAACAGGACACTGCCTGCGACCACTTTACCGTTTTTGCCCAAAAGCCTCATGATCGACAAGGAGGTGACGCTTTTCCCACAGCCAGACTCCCCAACAATGCCCAGCGTCTCACCTTTTTGCACCGAAAAGTCCACCTGATCCACGACTGTAACCGCTTTTTTGCGGGCGGAAAATTGGGTGGTCAAGCCCTTTACCTCCAGTACGGGCGGTTGGCGTTTCATTTGGCACCTCCAATCCGCAAGTTCGCTTGCTTTTTTGTGTTATACTTCTGCTCATATCAATAAGTAGTAATATTCTGAAAGGTTGTGGTTGCGATGAATCTCGATAATATTGAGGCGTTCTTGTATGCGTTTCAGCTCGGTAGCTTCAACAAGGCAGCAGAAGCGCTCTACTTGACTCAGCCGTCTATCACCGCCAGAATTCAGTCCCTGGAGAGAGAATTGGAAGGCCCTCTCTTTCACCGCGACGGCAAGCAGATCGCTTTGACAGAGCGTGGCAAGCAATTTCTACCGTACGCGCAAAAAATTTTGCATGCCTATCAAGAGATTTCCTCTACGCTGCGCGAGAAGCCTTTGGCGGAAAAAAGCCTGACCATCGGCTGCACCCTGCTGATGTCTACGCATATTCTCCCGGAAATTCTCCCGATCTATCGCAGGAAATACCCAGGAGTCAACATCCGGATTCTCGTTGGGTCCTCCGACTATATCATGGACAAGGTATTGAAGAAGGAGGCCGACTTTGGACTGGTACGGACGGTGTCACATCCCCTGATCGAATCGTTTCACCTGCACACCGATACACTCCATCTGGTCGTGCCGCCGCATCATCCGTTTCGGGAGATAACTCCCTCGAAGCTGACCTGGGACAAGGTGGGCAAAGAACCGCACATTCTTCTCGCTCACGGCACGATAGAGTGGCTCTTGGTCCAGCGCCACTATCATCGAAACCAGATCAATCCCCATATCATGATGGAAGTAGACAATTTTGAAGCAGCGAAAAAAATGGTCATGCGCGGAGTCGGCATCAGCTTTTTACCGGAGCTCTGTATAGCGGAGGAGCTGTCCAACAACCTTCTCTATGAAATTTCGCCACAGCCAAGTGCTCAGCTCACGCGCAAGATCGATATCATTTTTTTACGAGATGGCAATCGCGATCTGGTCGAATTTTTCATCCATGCCGTCAAGGCTTTGGAACGGAAAACACTCCTCGCCAAAACGTTCTAAGCTGATTTCGGGTCAAAGATATCGCGCAAGGCATCTCCTAAAATATTTACCGTAAACACAACGATCGTGATCGAAATTCCTGGAAAGGTCGCCAGCCACCAGGCATCGTGAATATATTCCTTGCCTTCGCTGAGCATCGTTCCCCATTCAGGAGTTGGCGGCTGTGCACCCAGACCGATAAAGCTTAGAGCGGCTGTATCCAGGATCGCGATGCCAATCTGCAGCGTGGTGTACACGAGCAAAGGACTCATGATATTCGGCATGATCTGAAAGAGCAAGATGCGAGCATGAGAGGTTCCCACTGCTCGGCTCGCCTCCACATATCCCGAGGATTTGACTGACAAGGTGGCACCTCGTGTCAGCCTGGCGTACTTGGGAATCCCCGCGATCCCTACTGCAATCATCGCATTCGTCAAGCTCGGACCGAGGATCGCCACAATCGCCATTGCCATGATGATGTTCGGGATGGCGAGCAAAATATCCATAATTCGCATCAAGACCTGGTCGACGATGCCGCCGACGAAGCCACTCGTCACGCCGATAAAGGTCCCGGTAATAAAGGTGATGGATACGGCCATGACGGCCACCATCAGCGTGACCCTTGCTCCGTGCAGAAGTCTGGATAAAACATCTCTGCCAATGGAATCCGTCCCCAGCATATGCTCTGCCGAAGGCCCTGTAAGCAAGTCCTCATAGAACGGTTGGGTCGGGTCGTGCGGAGCGAGCCACGGCCCGGCTATTCCTACAGCGATCACCACCAGCAGGATTCCTAAGCTGTATCGGGCCTTCGGATTGCGCCACAGCTTTTCCAGAAAGCTGTCCTCCCGAATCCACGTCATCCTGCTGGTTCCTTTTTGCGAAGGGACCGGCGGAGGGGCTGGCAGAACTGGATTGGCTTGATTCATGATCATGTTCCCTCCTTGAGCTTTCCGACCTCGATTCGCGGATCAATGACGCTGTATAAAACGTCGACCAACACGTTGATCAGGACAAAAATCACTCCGATGAACAAAATGATTCCTTGGACGAGGGGAAAATCACGCGACGCAATGGCACTGATCGCCAGCGACCCAAGTCCAGGCCAGTCAAATACCCGCTCAATGATGACGGTACCTCCCAAGAGCGAAGCAATCTGCAAGCCCACGATCGTCACAACTGGAATCATGGCATTGCGAAAAGCGTGAACGAACAGTACCGCACTCTCCCCCAGCCCTTTTGCTCTCGCCGTACGAATGTAATCAAACGTGAGCACTTCTACCATTCCGGCTCTCGTCAATCTACTGATCACCGTAGAAGCCAATACACCGAGCGTAACTGCTGGTAAAACAAGATCCATGAAGCCAGTTCCGCCTGCAATGGGGAACCACCCTAGCTTCACGGTAAAAAACATGATCAATAAAATTCCCAACCAAAAGCTAGGGATAGAAACTCCGAGCGTAGCCAGGCTCATCGCAGAAAAATCGAGCAGGGTGTCTTTAAATCTGGCCGCGAGAATACCCATCGTAATGCCGATGAATATCGCGATCAGCATCCCGCTCGCTGCCAGCTTGACGGTGGCGGGAAAGCGCTCCATGATTTCCGTCAGGACGGGGCGTCCTGTCTTGAAGGACGTCCCCAAATCCCCTTGGACTACATGAGAAAGGTATTGAAAATACTGCGTCAACAGCGGCTGATTCAAGCCTAGCTGCTCTCGGAGGGCTTGAACCTGCTCCGCCGTCGCATTTTCCCCCAGCATGATGCGAATCGGATCACCCGGGATCAAATGGATCAAGGCAAAGGAAAAGATCGAGATCCCCAAAAGCACAATCAATCCGGAGCCCAAGCGCTGTAATAGAAACTGTTTCATTATTGATTCACCCAGCTGTCCTGGTACATCAAGCCTCGCAACGGATGCATCCGTACTCCTTCCACCGGCTTACGCACCACGTTGAACTGCTTCTCCGTATAAAGCGGTACCCACCATGCTTGCTCCACGACGTATTTTTGGATTTCCTTGTAGACTTCCTTGCGGGCGGCGCTGTCTACTGTCGTTCTGCCTTTGACCAACAGACTGTCCAGCTTGTCATCCTTGACGGCACTGAAGTTCAGACCATTGGCGATTTGGCTGGAGTGCAGGAACAGGTAAAGGACGTCCGGGTCATTTAGCGTGTACCCCATCAGCGTCATATCAAAATTTCCTTTTGTCGCCGTATCAACCAAAGCGCCCCACTCAAGCGTCACGATTTTCACATCGACACCGACATCCTTGAGCATCGCTTGAATGACTTGCGCAGCCTGTGCCCATGTACCTGTTTGCGCCAAGATCTCCATCGTCAGCGGCTTGCCGTCCTTTTCGTAGATTCCTTGCGCATTCTTCTGATAGCCGGCCTTTTCCAACAGCGCCTTTGCTTCATCGGCTTTATAGGCATAGCCGTAGTCTTTTACCCCTTCATCGTAACCAAACAGGGAGGGAGGAAGCGGACCGTAGGCTACCACACCTTCGCCCTGTATGACTGCCTTCATGATTGCTTCTTTATTGATCGCCATGTTCAGAGCCTGTCTGACTTCAAGCTGCTGGAATACCGGCTTTCTCGTGTTCATCATAATGAACAGCCCGAGACCATTGCGAAGCATTTCCTTTACCTCATACTGTGGGTTATCCTTGTATTTCTTCACGTCCTTGGCATCGATTTTGGAAGCAATATCGATCGATCCACTCTCCAGCGCCGCTAGCATGGTCTGGTTTTCGTTGATGAATTTGTACACGAGCTTGTCAGGGTAAACAGGGCCTTGGTTCTTGGCGATCGGATCCGCCCAGGTGAAATCTTCATTGCGAACGAAAGTAATGGACTGACCATTCTCCCAGCTCTCAAATTTCCACGGTCCGACGCCCACCGGTTGACGTCCGTATTTGTCGCCAGCTTTCTTGATCGCCTCCAGGGAAAGCGGCTGCAGCCACCCCGGATCACTTAAGTATTGCAGCAAAGGCGCAAACGGTTGTTTGAGCGTAAGGACTAGCGTCTTATCATCCGGCGCTTCCACCGAAGCTACCTCAGACAGGTTGCTGCCTGCAACTTTGGCAGCCGTCTGTGGGTCAAGGGCTCGCTGATACGTTTCAGCAAACGATTTGGCCGTCAGCGGTGTGCCGTCCTGAAACTTCACACCGGAGCGTATGACAAAGGTCCATGTCTTCCCATCCTCCGACACGGTCCAGCTCTCCGCTAAATAAGGCTTGAATTCCAGCGTTTCGGGATCCTGCGTAACCAATCCCCCACCGAGGTTCCCTGCGATTTGGTTCGCGACCGCCATCCCTGTTTTTTGGATATCTAATTGATCCGGCTCGTCTTTTAATCCAATGGTGATGGTCCCGCCCTTTTTCGGCTGCAGACTCGCAGCAGCAGGCTGTTCTCCTGTCGTTGCCTGTGTACCGCTCGGCGCAGCTGTGTTGCTCGTGGACGAGCTGCTACATCCCACGAACAACGAAGCTACCAGCGGCACCATTGCCGTCAAGGCTACTATTTTTTTGAAAGATACGGTCGTACCCATATCGTCGCCCCCTCGTATGTAGTAGAAATACTTTACGAAAACAGTATCATAATTCTGAAAATACAGATTATCAGACGTTTTTATATGGTATAGATGATTTGTTTCCTACCTGCGCAGAAAACAAGAAAAGCCGCCACAATCCCGCTCCTTTCGGCCGGATCATGACAGCTTTTACGATCTATTTATCATTATTAAGAGCATCTCCTAAGCTTTGCTTGTAAATGTTGATTGGGCTCAATGAACAGCGTATGACATTCTCCATTTGGAACGAAGATCTTGTAAGCCACTCCTTTTGGAATGACGATCAGCTCCCCTGCTTCCACCCAGATGTTGCGCTCATGGTACATCATGAGCAGTCGACCTTTGATTACATACAGGAGCTCATCCTTATCATCATGCTGCTGCCAGTCAAATTCGCCCTGGAGCTTTTCCAGTTTGATGGAGGATCCATTCATTTCCCCTATTACCTCGGGACCACTGAAACCTTGAAACTGAGAAAAATGCTGACTGATATTGATCTTTTCCATCACGATGACCCTCTCCTTTTTTCTATATCCAAATGATACGTAAATGAGTAGGGAAGTTACATAGAACACGCCTCATAGCTAGATGAGAGTTCGAATCACAAAACGATGATAAGGTGCAGAATATTGAGATACCGCACACGCGCAAAGCCTGGTTTCGATCGATAAAGCTCTCTCTTCCAGGCTCTACTCGGTCTTGCTCTTCCGCAGCTTCCCCGCCACATACAGCATCAGGAGAATGTACATCTCCGCAAATCCGAAGGTAAAGGCAGGAAGCACTCCACTTATAATGGGACCCATGCCCTTAGCCGAAAGTGGCTGAAGACGACGAGAAATACGAGCAATCCTAGAAACACCGGAAACAATAGCTCACTCATGCGTGCGAATGCCTTTACCCCATAGCGATGATCACCGTCGTGTACAGGATGATAATGGCTTCAGCTGGGGTCTCCGGCATCATCTGCGTGGTCATAAATTGACTCATCTCGCTTACTAGCGTGAGGCTGCATATATATTTCAAGCAGAAAAAATTGCTTTGTGCCACTTCAATCAGGCTTTTTCGCTGCTGCTTGTGTGCGATTCCGGAGAATAACCAACCAACAGCAAGCCCCAAAAATAATGCAATCAGCATCGATAGCCAAGCGTCCTGCTTTACGGAGGACGCAATGACAGTGGGGAGCACGAGGATCGAGTCACCGATCACCCCGAGAATGATTAAAATCGTGAACTGCCTCTCCAGCTTTCTTAGCTGCTGAATGAATCGGCCAATGACATAGCTTCCGGTCTGCGATGCATTTCTGCTTGGAAAATGCTGTTTTTTATCATCCATTGTCAAACTGCTTCCTGCTCGCTCCTAATGCAGGACATTCAGCAAAAACGTGAGCGTCCCTACACTGATGACAGTCGTCACCAGCACACTGCTGGATACAAACTGCGGTCTCATATTGAATTGAATCGCGTAGATCGCAGTGGTCGCCGCTGAAGGCATCGCTGCCAGAATGACCAACACATTTCGCAGCAGCGGATCGATCGGAAAGAACAGACAAATCAAGTACGCCAACAAAGGAGACGCTACCAGCCGGATCAAGCTGACGACACTCAGCTGCTGCCATGCGAAGTTGGAGGAAGACACATTCGCCAGCTGCATGCCGAGAATCAGCATAATGACAGGGATAGCTGCCTGCGCGACCAGATCAATCGCCTGGTAGTAGCTCTCGGGGATGACGATATTCATCTGTTGCATCAAAATCGCCACTACCACGGCATAGTTCGAGGGCTGCTTGAAAATGGCTTTGACCGCCGTCCCCACTCCCCCTCTTCCCCTGGAGGCAAAATACACGCCGAACACACCCATAATAATGGAGTGAAAGACCATGATTTGCACGGCGTACGTAAAACCTGCTTCCCCAAACGCAAAGAGGATAATCGGCGTCCCGTAGTTCCCGCTGTTCATGAAGGCGGTGGACAGCATCACGGCACTCTCCAGCTGCTTGTCATATTTAAACAGCTTGGAGGTCAGGAGCGTGACCAGAATCAAGACTGCCAGAAGCAGCATCGAAATGATCACGATATAAAAGAGCTGAAGATCTAGGGCCGTCTTGTAAAAGGTGCGAAATACGAGGGCGGTCGTCAAAACGTAAATAGCCAGCGTCGATATCGGTTTCAGGTCCAGCTTGAAAATGCGTTGGAGGATGTAACCGGAGAGAAAGATCAACAAGACAGGCAAAATGACTTGAACAAAGATCATGACTTGTTACCCACTTTCCGAATCAAATGAATGCTAAGAACAGTATAGCAGAGGAAGCAAAAAAAACTCGCCATAAAAAGCGAGTTTTTCCCTGCGTTTGCTTGAGATCGGCTTGATGCTGTCTTCGTCACTCCATCATCGAACAAAGTTTCTTTCCTGTCGAAAGGGCACTCAGGGGATAAACAGCTGCGGCACCGCATACAGTGCCGGCGATCCGCCCGTATGCAAAAACAATAGGTGGTCCTCTTTGGCAAAACGTCCCTCTCGGATCATACCGATCAGACCTGCCATCGCTTTTCCGGAATAAACCGGATCGAGCAAGATGCCCTCTGTTTGGGCAACCAGCTTCACGGCTTCGATCATTTCCTCGGTTGGAATCGCATAGCCAGGACCTACGAAGCGGTCATCGCAGAGAACAGACTCGGGACGAATCTCCCCTCGCAGACCAATCATTTCAGCGGTGCTGGCGAAAAGGTCCAGCACCTTCGCTTCTTGCGCCGCACGATCGCGGCTGACGTTTACTCCAATCACCTTTATGTCGGACTGGCGAGCGAGGAAGCCTGCCAAAAGGCCTGCCTGCGTTCCCGCACTCCCTGACGCCGTTACCACATAATCGTACACGATGCCGGACTCCCATGACTGCTGCTCGATTTCCTCCGCGCAAGCCATATAGCCGAGTGACCCCACTTCATTGGAGCCGCCCACCGGAATCAAATACGCTTTTCTTCCTTGGTCTGCCAGCTCCTGTGCCAGCTTCTCCATCACAGGCAGTGTGTCACCACCCGCAGGAATCACTTCGATCTTTTCCACTCCCAGCAAATGAAACAGCAGATGGTTTCCGTTCGCCTGGGGATTGTAGCCGTCGATCGGCTCTGTCAGTACTAGCTGGCATTTGAGACCTTCCCTTACTGCGGCAGCCAGTGTCAGGCGACAATGGTTGGATTGAACGGCTCCGCATGTAATGAGTGTATCGGCTCCCTGCCTGAGGGCGTCTGCCACCAGGTATTCCAGTTTGCGTGTCTTGTTTCCCCCCACGGTCAGTCCCAGCTGATCGTCGCGTTTGATGGAAATCGCGGGTCCCCCCAGCACCTGCGAAAGCCGCTCCAGCTTCTCGATTGGAGTGGGTCCAGCCGTGTAGCGCCTGCGCTCATAGCGAATTTTGTTCATGCACTTCTCCTCATTTCCTGCGAATAGTCTCTCTAAAGAATACTACTCGCCGCAGAGGATTCCTCTATGACCAGGCGTTGTCTTTATCCGTAGCTATGCTGCATCCCTGCGCGAACATCCATCTGAACCCCGTATTGGGGAATCGGATAGCGCAGTCCATTCTTGGACAGCTGTTCGAGTCCATCTAGTGCTTTTAGCAAAAATTCGGGCGGCAAAGCCATGAGCAGCTCGTCATCCAGAACTCCTCCGTAGCGCCTTTCGGCAAAACAGGGGATCGAGAGGCTCGGCTCCCTTGTACGCAATGCGCGTCCCCAGGAATCGGCGCAGGACGATTCACCAACGACACTCCACTCCAGCTTTTTGTAGCCGGACCACTGCAAGCCATTGATGAACAGAATCATCTGTCCCGGTGTTCCGTACAGCAGACAAATATCGGGTGTAAAACGCTGCGAGATCAAGGGAGAATCCGCCATGGCTTCGTATTGTCCAAAAGGCACGACTGTCATAGCTTGCTGATGGGCAGTATTGCTTTTGCTCCAAGCCTATTTCTCCCCCTTATTGGCGGTTGTCCAGCATCTTCTACTGTTCATCCGCCTGTTTGTCACAGTAGCTCGCATCGACATGCCGCCTACTGCCATTCTATTCCTCGCATGAATGGATGAGGACACAGGCACCCCATCCCCTTCACCTGATTAACGCTTTCATTTATGCAAAAGAAGTGCCACCTTCAACTGCTTGGCTTACACGAAAAAAAGTGAATGCGCCTACAAAAATGTTCCTCCTTCGCATACAATTGATGTAATATTCAGACACTTGTACAAAAAAACACACATCTTGTGGAAGAGGGGGAATGCTCGTGAACATGTCCAGCTGCATGACCAAAGAGTTTGTCGCTCTGCAGGCAGATTGTACTTTGGGATATGTCTTGACCCAGTTTCTTGCGCATCGCCAAGACGTAGGATGCATCCTGTATGAGGACGGCACCCTGGAAGGGATCATCACGAAATATCAGCTCTATCGCATGATTCTCAAGAATTGTCCACTCGACACTCCCATCACGCCTTACCTGTACCGCGATGTGACGACCGTTCCCTTTCACTACCCTGTCACGGAAGCGAGGAAAATCCTGCTCTCCGCAAAGGTCGCCCATGCGGTGATCGTGGATGACGATGGGAAAGTCCTCGGTGTTTCCACCAAAAGCGACTTGATTCAAAGCTTCCTGCAGC
Organism: Brevibacillus centrosporus; assembly: GCF_046622605.1. Lineage (NCBI taxonomy): Bacteria > Bacillati > Bacillota > Bacilli > Caryophanales > Paenibacillaceae > Brevibacillus > Brevibacillus centrosporus. The sequence goes on from NZ_CP176856.1 coordinate 4,832,796, forward strand.
GAGAGCGTCGTTTGATCAACCAGATGACCGCCCTGATCGAAAATCTCGAGGACGGTGTCATCGGGATCGACCACATGCATCATATCCATACGTTCAACTCTGCTGCAGCGGAAATGTTTCAAATCAACTCCGCCACAGTGATGGAGGAACACATCCAGACACTTTTACCCAAGATCAGTGACGGCATGATTCACGCCCTGGAAAACGAAGCCCCTCGTGAACCGCAAAAGGTCCAGCTCCCTTCCGCTGTCGTTATGGCTTCCTACACCCCCATTTCTTTTCGAGAAAAAGTGATTGGCGCAATTGCCGTGCTGCGTGATCTCACTGCGTATGAGAAAGTGGCCCGCGAGCTGGAAACGACCAAGCGTCTCGAGGGGATGCTCGAAAGTGCCTTGGAGATGGCCTATGACGGCATCGCGATCATCGATGAGCAGGGCTGCTTTCAAATGGTCAACGATGCGCTGCTGGAGCTTTACGACATTTCGCGGGAGGAGCTGCTCGGTACACCAGCCTCGCAAAGCTTGCCAGAGCTGAACCTGGAGGACACGCTGCGCACGGGTAAAGAGCTCGTCGGCGATATTCAGATCATCCGCGGCATCAAATGCGTCATCACCCGCATGCCGATCATCGTTCAAAACAAGCAGGTGGGGGCGATTGCCAAAGTCATCTTCCGTCAGCTTCCCCATATGAAAGACCTGTTCAGCCGCATGGAAAACCTGGAGCACGAGCTCACCTACTATCGCGGCGAATACATGCGCTCCCATGTGCAAGGTACGGCTTTCGACCATGTGATCACGCGCAATTCGGCGATGGAATCCATCAAAAACCAAGCCTATCTATCTGCCCAGGGCTCCTCGACCGTCCTGATCACAGGCGAGAGCGGAACAGGCAAGGAGCTGTTTGCTCAAGCCATTCACGAAATCTCAGGGAGACCCGGCCGCTTCGTCAAAGTAAATTGCGCTGCCATTCCCGAGGAGCTTTTGGAATCGGAGTTTTTCGGTTATGCCGACGGTGCGTTTACCGGGGCTCGAAAGGGCGGAAAGCCCGGCAAATTCGAACTGGCTGACGGGGGCACGCTGTTTCTAGACGAGATTGGCGATATGCCGCTGGCGTTGCAAGCCAAGCTCTTGCGCGTTTTGCAGGAGAAATCCTTTGACCGGATCGGCGACACCGTCAGCAGGACCGTGGATGTGCGCATCGTCTCTGCCACCAACAAGCATCTCGAGGATCTGATTGCCGAACGAAAATTCCGTGAAGACCTTTACTACCGCATTCACGTCATTCATCTCGCCATCCCGCCGCTTCGTGAGCGAAAAGAGGACTTGCCCCTGCTCTGCAGCCATCTGGTGCAGAAGCTGAATAAAATTTTAGGGAAGCAGGTACAAGGCGTCACTCCATCTACCTTGGAGCGTTTGCAGGACCATCATTGGCCAGGAAACGTTCGGGAATTGGAAAATGTCTTGGAAAGGGCCATGAACCTGAACGCGGGAGACTGGATCGTCCCGGAGGCGCTGCCTGCCTTTCTCGCCAATGCAGAGCCCCTTTCCTTGCCAGCCCCTCCTCTTCTCCCAGCAAAGCTGCCAGCCATGACGCACAGCAAGCGGGATGTCATAGCGGCAGCTGAGAGAGACTTGATCGTCGCGGCTCTCTCCGAATCCGGTGGAAATCGCAGTCTCGCTGCCGAAAGACTCGCTATCAGCCGCTCGACCCTCTATCAAAAAATCAAGAAATACCAGATTGAGGAGCGAAGCTTTTTTGAGAGCAAATCCCCGCATCCGTAAAGGTGCTGGGATTTTGTCATTCTCATCTCATGTCCCTTGTTTGAAATGCCGATACCTTTTAAATGGCACTCTACTCCACCTTATTCCTGTCCATTCCGGTACGGTCAGCTTTTTCCTTTGAAAAAAACGATTCATCTGCGAATAAACGGGGTAAAGATTATTCCATGGTTTTATATGGTGCAAATGAAAAGGTGTTGGGCATGACGAAGAGAAAAACCTATACTCTCCGATTTATTCTTGAATTGCTAGTCTTGTTTTCCATTCTCCTCACTGTCTTGATTGGTGTCATTTCCTCTATTCGCGTCAATACAGCCTCACTTACCGCCAACTTTTTGGAAAACAACTTCCACTATGCCAGAAAGCTAGCGAGCAACACCACAGAAGTATTGTACGGCATGCAAAATGCAATGGACTCTTTGGCTTTACGCAGCTCAAGACAACCCATTCCCCCAGCCGAGCTGCAAGACTGGTTTGCGGCAAACAAGAATTTTTTTCACTCCATTTTGATAGCGGATGCCCAAGGAACCATACGCCAGATTGTCCCCATGGTGGAAGGAGCTGAACCAGGTACGAAGCTCACTTCTCCTGCAGCCAAACAAGCGATCTTACTGAAGAAACATTTGATCTCCAAACCTTATGTCGGCGTCACTGGCAGACTGATTCTCTTGGTATCAGCCCCCCTCTTCGATCATCAGGGACAATACAAAGGCTTTGTCGGAGGAACCATCTACCTCGAGGATTCCAATGTGTTGAACCGAATGCTGAAAGAGCATTTTTACGGCGACGGCTCATACGTGTACGTCGTGGATGAGGATGGCCGCTTGATCTTCCATCCAGTGCAAGCGCGACTAGGCGAGTCCGTCGCGATGAACCCGGCGATTCAAAAAGCACTGGCGAGAGAAAATGGCTCTGCTGAAGTCGTCAACAGCAAAGGGGATTCTTTCTTTGCTGGTTATGCCTATGAACCCATTACCGGATGGGGGATCGTATCGCAAACGCCGACCTCCCGCGTAAATGAATCCAACCTACAGCTTCTCAAAAGCTTGCTAGCAACGGCGCTGCCTTTCCTTTTAATCAATATCGGAATCGTCTGGCTGCTCGCCAAAAATATCAGCAACTCGTTATCCAGGCTGGCTCATTTTTCCGGGGGAACGGTAAAAACGGGAAGGAAGGGTACCGAGATCCCGATGACTACTTCCAAGATTTACGAAGTGCAAAAGCTGTACCAGAGCACACGAATGGCCATGCGACTTGTAAACAAGCGGCTAATCAAGCTGCAGACCGAGGTCAGAATCGATGGACTGACCAGGCTGTACAATCGAAAGATGTTTGATTACACCCTCCAGGATCACATCAAGAACAAGACTCCCTTTTCATTGGTCATGCTGGATATCGATCATTTCAAGAAAATAAACGATACCTATGGACATGTCATGGGTGATGAAGTGCTCAAGCTCGTCTCCAAAACGATGTTGGAGCAAACTCGGGAGGATGACCTCTGCTTTCGCTACGGGGGCGAGGAATTTGCAATCTTGATCCTCGACGCCAATCAAAAATTGGCTTATCACATCGCGGAGCGTCTCCGCTACGCTGTTGCTGCGTTGGAAAATCCGACGACATCCACGATTACCATCTCGCTGGGGATCGCGAGCTTTCCGCTGGATGGGAGCAAGCCGATCCAGCTTGTCACATCTGCAGATCAAGCGCTCTACCTTTCGAAGCAGCAGGGAAGAAACCAGACGACCTTGTTTACGTCTGCGCGGCACGATGTCGAAGCCTTACCTTGACGCCCTCCCTCAAAAAAAGAGACTCGGGCACCATTCACCCAGTCTCTCTCCCATCCTTTTATGACCACTCGATCCCCTCTATTGCTTGAACATCCCGTGTATCGGTATCGTCTCGCTGTACTTCCATAAAAAAGACCTCGGCGCCATTCAGAGCTTGCGTATGCTGATGATGTCGGACAACGCCGTATAAATAATGGCGGCAATCCCAAAGAACAATTTGCTGAAAGTCACAATCAGGCTGATCGTAGACGGGGTTACCCCGAACTCTTCCGAGAGGTTGGGGGTAATGAGGTTGAAAACGTTGTCATTACTGTATGTCCTCCCTTTGCAAATCGTTCATCGCAGCTCCCTCTTTCCCTAAAGAATAAAATGAATGGCGAAGTCAATGCAGATGCTTCCTTAGGTGGTATCCATCGTTCTCCTATTTTTTCGTTCCTCACCTCCCTTGCCGAACCATTCGATATTTTGCTAGAGAATCGCTTTGTTCTTATTTGAAGGACGCCGTTCTTCTCATACAGCAAAAAAAATTATCTGGAACCCATCCGCTTTGATATCTCAAATGCTGCTTGCTGGCAAAGCCAAACAAGGCGGTCTGATTCTTTGCTCATTCGAAGCTCCAATCCAGAGATCGATAAACCTGCCACGACATTGCCCGTATAATCTTGTATGGGCACGGCAATTCCCATGCCGCCCAACGAAAAATCATTCGCGGATATGGAATAGCCTTGCTCCCGAATCACAGCCAGCTCCCGCATGAAGCGGCACTCTTTTTCCCATCGGAGACGTATAGCGAACGCTTTGGGAAGACTCCACTTTTTCTATGCAGATGCCTTCCAAATGGTCTACAATCATAAGCATGACTGTCTCATTCGTCTGCTCGCACAGCTCTTCCATGATTGGTTTTGCGATTGAACGGAGGTTCATTTGATTGGCGACGATCATCCCTAATTCGAACAGCTTGATCCCCAGTGCGTACTTCTGATTGACAGGATTTTGTTTGACAAAGCCGCGATTTTCCAACGTGACCAACGCCCTGTGCGTCACACTCTTGTACACCTGCAAATGCTCGCTCAGCTCAGATACGCCCCACTCCGGCTTGTCCAAGGTAAAGCATTCCAAAATTTTAAGAATTCTGTCGCCGGTTTCCAATTTGGCCGTTTTTTTGTTTTCCAAACTCACACCTCTTGTCCTCTAAATAAGAACGGCGTTCTCTTTTTTGTTTTTTTAAAATTACAACTTATCTTTGATAGGCTGTGAATCTATTTTGGATTGGCATAAGAAAAATCTCCATGCGTCCTCCGAGGTTCGGCATGGAGATCGGTTTCAGATGATTTGCGCTAGACTAACTAGAGACAGTCCTTTTTTTCTATAGGTTCTCCGCACTCTTCAAAGCGTGCTCCCAGCTCGGGAAATAGAACAATGCGTTTCTCATTAGCTCGGGATCCGTCTGCTTTACTTGCTTTTTGCTGATCGACCCTCCATTGCTCTGGATCGATTTGATTCTGTTAATGACCTCATCTGCTCCAAAAGTGGCCTCCATATGCAAACACTCCTTTCAGACTTGAAATTCACTTCTATTGTGGACAAGCAGGATTTGATCCATACTAATTTTTCATTCTTTTTTGCAACGTCTGTCTAAAATACTAACTTTAGATAGCTTACAAATGCGATATAACTATGCTATTTTACTGGGGTGTCATCAAAAGAAACGAATTCAACTGCATAAGCCCTGCTCCAAGCGGATCGACGGGCGGGAGGCAAAATATGGCATCGTTACAAAAAATCGGAATGTTTAAGCAATTATCCAATATAGAATTGGCCAAGCTGCTCGGGAAATTGGATCGACGTACAGTAAAAGTGGGCACGGTGCTGTTTCGCCAGGGCGATCCCGGTGACAGCCTCTACGTCATCAAGCATGGAAAGCTGGAGCTATACGTCGACGCTACGTCTGGGAGATCTCCTCAAATGATCTCTGTCCTCGGTGAAGGCGACACGCTCGGAGAAATGGCGATGCTGACGGGGGAGGCTCGATCAGCTACAGCGATCGCAGCTACGGATGCGGAGCTGTACATCATTGACCGGGAGACCTTTGAGGCTCTCGTGGAAGATTTGCCCTCCCTCTCTACCTATTTCATCCGACTGCTGTCACGGCGATTGACGACGACCAACGAGCAGCTGATGACAACCAAGGAATTGACCTCCCAAGCGATCGCAAAGGAACTGGATGACTTCCCATCTGCGCTCGTAGACCTGCTGCTGTGCTGCTCCCCTTTTCCGAGGATCAGCGGCAGGTGGCTGGCAAAGCAATTAGGAATAGACATGAAAGAAGCGCTCGAGAATGAGCCAAAGATAAGGCGGTTCATCGAGGAAGTCGATACGTCACCTGGGTGGTATTCGCTCGTACCAGATACCCGTCAAGTGATGGCTGAAATCGCCACGGTACGGTATGGACATGAAGAAATCCTCGAGCAGATGTCCGAGATGCTTGATTACTATGAAGCAGCACAAGAGTGGGAAGCGGCCGTCGAGCTGTTGGGTCTGTCCGGACGTTGGTCGGAAGCACTCGAGATTGTCGATCGCGTGAAATCATCGCTCGATGCTGACAGCCATATTCGTTTGTACAAATGGCTGGATGCCTGCCCACCTGAGTACATCGTCAGCCGATTTGAACGTTTGTCGTACTGGATCACGCGCGTGGAACCGCATGCCGGGATGGCGCTTCTGGATCGCGCATGGAGCGAGCACGGCGAGCACTATACGGATGAACAATGGATCGCTACTTATGAATGGGCTGCGCACATCCAGGCTCAACGAGGCAGACACCAGCAATCCATGGAATATTTGACTCTGGCAGAAGCAAAAAAATCGGGCACAGGAAGCAGCAGTTGGGAGAGAGCTCCTGGATCTCATCTGGTTCAACAGCAATTGGCGAGAGGACAAATTCGTAGGCTGGCCGGCAGTGCGGGCGGACTTTTTCAACGCAGCCCTCTTGGCGTATGGATAGCAGCCGTCCTTGTATTGGTAAGTTTGACGTGCTTTCATTATGTCGATCCATTCGGTGGACTGTCCCGATCAGCGATGGATTTCATCGGAATCGGGATCGCTGCTGTCATTCTCTGGATTGTCAATGTCATTCCCGACTACATCGTCGGACTGGGCATGGTGATGGCGTGGGTGATGGGAGGGGTGGTTAGTCCCGAGGTAGCATTATCCGGCTTTGCCTCTACCACCTGGCTCTACATGATCTTCATCATGGCATTCATCGCAGCCATCACTCGCTCGGGGATCTTGTTTCGGGTGTCCCTCAATGCTTTGAAACGCTTTCCGCGACACTATCGAGGACAGCTGTGGGGAGTCGTTGCCGGTGGTATTTTGCTCAATCCGCTCATCCCTTCCTCTTCTGCCAAAGTATCGCTGGGTGTTCCCTTGGCCCGCACTTTGTCCGAATCCATGGGCTTTTCCAGCAACAGCCGTGGCGCAGCAGGCTTGGGACTTGCCTCCATGATTTTTTATGGCTTTACCGCACCTTTTGTTCTGACCGGATCCTATACCAACATGATGGCGTACGGCCTGGCTTCCATCGGCGTTCCCATCAACTGGCTCCAATGGTTCGTCTATGCCCTTCCGGCGTTCCTCGTTTTTGCAGCGGTCATGCTTGTGGTCCTGCATTTCATGTTCCGCGACGTACGCCAGGTCAGAACGATCTCTGACGATGTGCTAGACGAGCAGCTGCGCTTGCTTGGTCCATGGACGAGGACGGAGCGCATCGCCGTCATAACCACTCTCGCCAGTATCACGTTGCTCGTTCTTCAACCCTTGCACGGCATCGACAGCGCATGGGTCATGCTCATCGGCTTTGCCGTTCTCGTCGTGAGCGGCACGCTTGATCGACAAGCGGTGTCTACAGGCATTGACTGGACATTCCTGCTGTTTCTCGGCGTAGCGTTCAGCTTTGCAGGAGCCACGCAAGAGCTGGGGATCACAGATGCCCTATCCGCTTTCCTGAGAAATCACATGGCCCTGTTTCTTTCCAGTCCCGCCCTGCTCCTTTGCGTTGTCATTCTCATATCCTTTCTAGTGACACTGGTCATCCGGGACGATCCAGCCGTGATTTTGCTCGTGACAGCTCTGATGCCGCTTGCCCAGCAGGCAGGTATTCATCCTTGGATTTTTGTTTTCGTTATCTTGCTTGCTACTGATCCTTTCTTTTTCGCCTATCAGTCTCCCACTTATTTGACTGCCTACTACAGTTCAGAAGGGAAGGCTTTTACTCATCGGCAGGGACAGCAAATCGCACTTGTTTATGCGGCCGCCGTCATTTTGGCCGTTATCTTGTGTGTTCCCTACTGGAGATGGATCGGCCTTATTTCCTAATTCTCTTTTCGCTTTTGTGAATGCCGCCACATTTTTTTCTAGGAAAACCGTGTAAACTGTAGTCGGCATGCTACTATGGGATCAGATGGACCCTTCCGCTTTTCTTGGAAGGGACTCTCTTTTTCCCCAAATGGGAGGAGTTCAGTCAGCCGTGAATCATTTTAGTGCATTTGACATTCTCTTGATCGCACATCTCATTGGAGATTTTCTGCTGCAAACAGAATGGATGGCCAAGTACAAAGCCGACCGCTGGATTCCTTTACTGGCCCACTGTCTTGTCTACACCTTCTCTGTTTCCTTGCTCGCCTATCTGTTTGTTCCTGGCGGGCTGTCCTTGTGGGCGATCGTACTCGTTTTTGTTTCCCACGTGATACTCGATCGCCGCAGCTTTGTGTACTACTGGTATCGCAAAGTCATGCAAGTAACCGATGACCGAAGCAAATGGCTGATGATCATCTGCGATCAAGTATTCCATCTCATAATCTTGGGGGTGGCATTGGCGATCAGCTGAAAAAGGAGTTGTTTCGTCTACTCATGAATACTTCGCATTTCCTTCGCAATTTTCCCTTTTTTCAAGATTTGGAGGAAGACGATCTGGACAAGCTTTCTCCCCTTTTTTTGACTCGTACTTATGAGAAGGGAACAGACGTCTTCCGAGAAGGCGAGCCCGGTGATGAGCTTTACATCATTCAAAGCGGCATCGTCAAAATCTATCGGGATGACGGAGTCAGAGACGTCATTCTCGCCATTTTCCGTGATGATGATTTTTTTGGAGAAATGGCGCTATTGGAAAACGAGCAGGTACGCTCCGCTTCCGCCCAGACGCTGGAAAAAACGACGCTGTATGTCCTGAAACGCCGCGATTTTGTCTCATTGGTCTATCAGAACCCGATGATCTCTCTGCGTATTTTGCAAACGGCCCTTGACCGCTTGCGCAAGACGAACGAGATGACGATGGATCTGACCATGCGCGATGCCCGTACTCGCATTGTGAAGATGCTGCTGCGACTGACAGATAAGCATGGCATCTTTCAGAAAACGGGCGTTCTGATTGATCTGAAGCTGACTCATCAACAAATCGCCGATATGACAGGCACAGTACGCGAGACAGTAACCAAGGTATTGCTTGAGCTGCAAAATCAGCAAGTCATCCTGGTCAAGAAAAAGAAAATCTACATCTGCAATCTCGCAGAGTTCGAACGGTTGGTAGAGGCATAAATGAAAAAGACCATCTGGAAGCTCTCCTTCGCCTTAAATTTGCTGGTAGTGCTGCTCTGCGTCGCTCTTTTTTGGGGAGATGCGTTAGATAAGCTGCATTACGCTGTCTACGATTACGACATGAAACAAAGTATGACCCACGCTCCCCATGAAGACATCATCGTAATCGACATTGATCAGGAGTCCCTTGATCTGATCGGAACGTTCCCTTGGCCTCGCGATACCTACATCCCTCTATTAGAAGCTCTGGCAGAGGCAAAGGTCGTCGGATTTGACATCACCTTTACCACTAAAAGCGAAGACCCGGCAATCGATGAAGCATTTGCTGCCGAGCTGGCCAAGCATGACAACATCATCATTCCATCGGTAGTCGAGCTGGAAAGCTTTTTCCGCAAAGAAACGACGGTCATCAAAGATCAGCTCATCAAAGGTCAAGCGCTGATCAAACCGATACCGGAAATTGCTTCGGCAGCCAAGACTGCGCATATCAATGCAGCACTTGATGAGGACGGCGTGATCCGGCGCACATGGCTCATGCTCGATTCGCCTGAAGGCAAAATACCTTCTCTCGCCTACCAAATGGCGGAAATGTATGGTGCCGACGTCAAGCATTATTTGACGGATCACCCGCAGACAGAGCTGCCCATCAAGTTTGACGGCTCCACCAAGGATTTCATGAACATTCCGTTTTACATGGTGCTCAGCGGCGAGGTCCCGCCTGAAACGTTCAAGGACCGGATCGTTCTGATCGGCAATGCGGCTGCAGGGGATGATGCCCATCCGACACCGATCGATAACCATATGTATCTCGTCTATGCACACGCCAATATCATCAACCAGCTGCTGCACGATCAAACGATCACGATCGCAAGCGATGGTCTCATCCTCCTGCTGATGCTACTCGTGCTTCTCCTTACTGTCTGGTTTACGTGGCGCAAAAAGCCGCCATACAGCATCGGCATGGTCATTGCGGTTTCGTTTCTTTTGCTCTATGGGCAGTGGCTTTTGTTTGATACCAAGCTGATTTACCTGTCTCCCGTCCTTCCTCTCGTCACCTTGTTTGCTGCTTTCTTTGTCAATATCGCAGCCAAGACATATGCGGAAACGCGGCAGAAGCAGTTTATCACCCGCCAGTTCGGGCGCTACATCTCACCGGAGCTAGTCCGCGAGATCGCCAAGCGCGAAGTTGAGCTGCCCCTCGGTGGTGTGAACAAGGAGCTCTCGATTCTCTTCCTGGACATTCGCGGGTTCACTCCTCTCTCGGAGAAGCTGCGGCCGGAAGAAATCGTCGACTTTCTGAACCGGATGTTTGACATGATCACCACGCAGGTCCTACATAATCACGGTACGATCGATAAATTCATTGGAGATGCAGCGATGGTCCTGTTTAACGCACCTCTCGACGTCCCCCATCACGAGTATTACGCGGTGAAGACGGCATATGACATCCAGCAGGGCATGGAGCAGGTACGCAGGGACATCTGGGAGAAGCATCAGGTCGAAGTCAGCATTGGCATTGGTATCAATACGGGTGAGGTAGTCGTCGGCAACATCGGTTCCTACCTGCGCGTGGACTATACAGCCATCGGCGATCACGTCAATACAGCAGCGCGCATCGAGTCAAACGCCGCCGCCAATCAAATATTAGTTTCAGAAGCGACCTATGAGCGGACGCGGTCGTATTTCCGCTATGCGTCTATCGGCGAGAAGCGGATGAAAGGAAAGGCAACAAGCGTCCATTTGTTTGAAGTGACTGGTTTCATAGGAGCACCGGACGAAGTGCATGTGTCCGCGAGATTGTAAAAGGGGAGGGAATCCGGAAGTGAATATAATCCTGAAAGGACATGGAGCACGTCTCCTGGCAAGCTGGCGAACTTTCCTCTTGTTCGCCGTCATCTGCTGCTTGCTTGTCGGGGGGGCGAAGACGGCGGCGGCTGCCGATACCTCACGCGTAGCGAAGGTCGATGCCGTCACAGGGAATGTTCAGGTCAAAAAAGCAGGAGGAACCAAAGCGTACAAAGCTTTTAAAAGCATGAGCCTCAATCAGGGAGACGTCATTACTACGGGTCCGAAATCGAGCATTACCATGAGCATGGATCAGTCTGCCGAGGTGACCGTCAGTGAAAATACCGTCCTCTCACTCTCAGATTTGCAGGCTGCCATCAATAGCAATCAGGCAAACCTGAAAGTATGGTCGGGGTCAGTCTTTATCAAGGTAAAGCCATTTACAAACAAACAAGACAAATTCACCATATCGACCCCTACAGCCATTATGGGAGTTCGGGGAACACAGCTGCTCGTCAGCATCGATCCGAATACGGGAAGCTCATCCGTTTTCGTAGCATCCGGGACTGTAGCTACCCAGGCTCCAGGCAATAGCCAGATTCAAAATATTTATGCGGGAATGCTAGGCAGCTACTATCCGTCAACAACTGGCGGCTCGACGCTTCCGTCTGAATCGGCTGTCTCCTTTATTCAAGATGATGATCTATTACAATCACTCTCACCGCAGATTATCGAAGCACTCATTCGCAACAAAGCTTTGATGGATCTGGAGCACGATCAGTTCATCGCACAGCTTACACAGCAGCTTGCAGGCTCAACCATCCCTTCGACGCTGCAGCTGTCATCAGACGCTGATCTGAAGCGCTATCAGCAAAACCTGGAAAACCTGCTGAACGCGTTGCTGCAAACAGCGCTTGAGAAAAACATCATTTCCAAAGAAGATATCGCTGATCTGATTCAAAAAGTGAATCCAGAAGTAAACCGGAAAATCGATCTCGACAAGCCGTCTGAGCTTGACTGGAATCCCAAACAGGATCAAATGCGGGATGAATGGTTGAAATTGGAGGAACAGCGAAAAAAGCAAGCGGAGGAAGAGAAGCAAAAACAAAAGGATGCATTGACAAAACAAGCAGAATTGTTGGCCAAGCTGCAGGAGCAGCGTGACAAGCTAAACAATGCAAATGAAAAAGCCAAGGAAGAGGCCATAAAAAAGGCACAAGAACAATTCAACCAAACCCATCCAGCTGCACCTGGTTCCTCCGCTGGATCTTCTGGTAGTTCAGGATCGGGCGGCTCAGGATCAGGTGGTTCTGGGTCTGGTGGGTCCGGGTCAGGCGGGTCTGGATCTGGTGGCTCTGGTGGATCCGATAAAGATGATCCAACCATTTCATCCATCGCCCCACTCTCCCTGGAAACGTTTCTCCAACAGTCGTACACGCTTCCAGCCACTGTAGAAGCTACGATGAACAAGGGCTCGAAACGTGAGGTACCCGTTACCTGGAGCAAAAAAGCAGACACCAGCCTCACAGGAGTCTATACCTTTGAAGGAACCGTAAAAGACTACGAGCAAAAGGTGAAGGCTACGCTTACAGTCTTCGCGCGTATCGGCACACCCGTGCCTCTCATGCAGCAGCGCATCCTGTTTGAAAATGGTGTCGTCATGGACTTCGGTTCCATGAGCTTGCCTGAAAAAGCTACGGTAACGCTGCAAAACGTTTCGCCCGATTTTTCAAACGAAACACTTTCGGCGGCCGGGCCCATTATCGATTTCGTGTTCCGAGGGATCGAGATTCATGACCCTGTCACGATTTCCTTCCCTGTAAATGGGAAATCTGTACAGCAGGTCGGTATCTTCCATAGGGAAGGCGATGAAAAATGGGAGTACGTCCCGACAACAGTGGAAGCCGGAATCGCTACGGCTACGGTCAATCACTTTTCGACCTACGGCGTACTGAAAGCGCCGCAGGTGGCAGCCGTGACTGCAACACCGGATGAGGGACTAGTCGATCAGGGAACAAGCATCTCCCTTGCCTCTGAGACTTCCGGGGCTACGATCTACATCAAAAAGGGAAATGCATGGAAAGAATACACCCCGAATGACCGGCTAGCTGTGCCAGGGGATGGAGATCGAATCGAGGCCTACGCCTCCAAGCTCAACATGCGGGATAGCGATCCGGTCAGCTTCTCCTACAGTACCGCACAAGCAAGCGTCATGGACGGCTCCACGATCAGCGTCAGCTTTACGCAGCCTGTGGATCCGGCTTCCTATCAAATTCGTGTATCTTCTCCCTCTACTACGCTGCCCATTGCCTTGGTAGAGCTGCATGGAGACAGCGGATTGACGATTGCTCTTGGGGTAGACACTACAGAAATGCTGATCCAATCGTACACGGTACAATTTTTCAAAGACTCCCGTTACGTGGCGCAAAGCAACTCTTTCACATTAGGAAAGGAACCGCCACCGACGCCAGTACCGTCCGTAGATGAGATCGAGATTCACCCAGATGAATACCTAGGGAGATTCTTCTGGTCAGCGCTGGAGGGTGAGCCGCGCTACCGGGTATACGTTAACAATGAAGAGATTCCTGAGCCATTCGTAAGTACAGATGGAGCGACCACTTATCTCGAGCTGCGTGAGGGATTCTTTGAACCCGACATCAGATACGTCATTAGAGTGGAAGCTTTGGATGAAGAAGGAAAGGTAATCGCGAAGGGGAAATATGCATTTACCACTGAGCCAATCGAATTGCCCGATCTGAACATCAAAGTAACGGACAAGCGTTCCAACCGAATTGAGATTAAATGGACGCAGAACTCCTTCAATGGCTGGTATCGAATTCATTTGGCGGGTGGTAATGGAGAACCTCGTAACTACGAGACTGTTGAAACCGTCTACACATTCTCCGATCTACAACCCGATACCGAGTACTCCATTTCCATTGAGGAAGTGACCGGTGACGATATTACCGGTACAGGAGAAAAAACAGTTCGGACACTAGCTGATGGAGAAGAAGGATTCGTCCAGCCTTTCGACATCAACTATGATCCAGAGCAGGATGATTTTTATTGGGATTCTATTTTCGATGCTGCTAGCTATACCGTGTATGTAAACGGGGATGAACGGCCCGCTGACATCGATGATAGAGAGAGTATCACGCGAATGACCCTGTATGATTTTTTCCCTAGTGCAGAAAATGACATTTTGGTCGAGGTTTATGACGATTCTGGCACCATGATCGCAGAAGGATCTATCTATTACATACCGGATGAGGAACCGGAAGAACCAGGTGAGGAACAGCCTGGCGGCGAACAGCCCGGCGGCGAACAGCCTGGCGGCGAACAGCCCGGCGGCGAACAGCCCGGCGGCGAACAGCCTGGCGGCGAACAGCCCGGCGGCGAACAGCCCGGCGGCGAACAGCCCGGCGGCGAACAGCCCGGCGGCGAACAGCCTGGCGGCGAACAGCCCGGCGGCGAACAGCCTGGCGGCGAACAGCCTGGCGGCGAACAGCCCGGCGGCGAACAGCCTGGCGGCGAACAGCCTGGCGGCGAGCAGCCCGGCGGTGAACAGCCCGGCGGCGAACAGCCCGGCGGCGAACAGCCCGGCGCCCCCGGTGACGAAGGGGAGGTTCCTCTTCCCCCTTTGGTGTAAGAGAACGGAGAACGGTCAAAATCTGCAAGTATTCAACCATAAGGAGTAATCGCTATGAAACCAATGAAACGGACCATCTGGATGGCGACCCTCATGACCAGTCTGTTGACGCTCCAGATGGCTACTCCCGCTCTGGCGCAGCCTACTCCGCCGCCTGCGGCACAAGCAGTCACAATCAAGGCGGGTAACGGGCAATTTGGCGAGGACAACGGTCCAGCCCACTCTGCATCCTTTCGCTCCCCTATGGGCATCGCCTTACATCCGGATGGGTCCGTCTATATCGCTGATACCAAAAGCCATATGATCCGAAAGCTGTTCCAGGAAAGTCTCTCCACATACGCCGGCTTCACCTTCTCACAAGATGCCTCGGGCTACCCAGTCGGCACCCTTTATGACGGCAGCGCCAAGCTATCTGTCTTTCAAGATCCGCAGGGTCTTGCGCTGGATGCCTCCGGAAATTTGTATGTCGCAGATACAGGCAATCACTCCGTTCGGAAAATTACTGCCCAAGGAGTTACCACGATCGCAGGGGATGGCGTCATGGGCAGCCGCGATGGGAAAATAGGGAGTGAGGCACGTCTACACTCTCCTGCTGATGTGGCAGTCGCTTCGGACGGTACTGTCTACGTGGCAGACACCCTGAATCACGTCATCCGCAAGATTGCTGCAGACGGAAAAGTAACGACACTCAGCAGTCCCTCCACCCGAGTCGTGGAGCTGTCCCCCGGGAATGTCGAGCCAGCCGGAGATTTCCAGGACGGACCACTGGCTACAGCCAAATTCAACGAGCCCAGTGGAATTTGCATCGATGCCAAAGGAAATCTGTACGTGAGCGACACAGGCAACCAACGTATTCGTTACATTGATTTGCACCTGCAAACAGTCTCTACTGTGGCTGGGATCACTACCACAAAGTACGAGCCCAACAGCCTCTACATGACGGGTGGCTATACCGATGGAGCTGCTGCTGCAGCCCAGTTTCAATATCCCCGAGGCTTGGCTTTAACAGCTGAGGGTGGCTTGGTCATCGCAGATAGTCAAAATCGTGCCATTCGCTACCTGCATGCTGGCAAGGTCACAACACTGTCTCCCGCACAATCAGCCGCAAGCACCACAGCAACTCCGACATCTCCCTTCCAGCTTCCGGTAGATGTTGCAGTAGATGCGACCGGAGCGATTTGGGTCGTAGACGCTTTTGGGAATACGGTTTTGCAGCTTCCTCCAAAATAAAGGACGTGGATACTGCTTTTCTCGTAAAAGAAGAAACCCCTGCCAAAATGGCAGGGGTTCCTCCTTTTCTCTTTGATTGAACTTACCTTTTATTGTTCGAACAGTTTTTCAAGCTCACCGCACCACTTGCTCCAGCCGTACTTCGCGCCTTCGAGTCCTTGAGGATTGGAGAATCCGGTTTGATCGAGATGAAGATTCACCTTTCCTTCTCCTAAATCCTGCAGCGTCCAGGTGACCGTATGCTTCTCTCCCCCACTAGCCCATGTGTAGGACAAGCGAGTGGGTTCATCCACGACAAGCACTTCTCCGTCAATCACTCCATTCCACCACTCAGTCGGCTGCGTCCGGAACTGAAAGCGATGACCGACAACCGCTTTAAAATCATTCTCCATCGGCTGACCCGTATGAATGTTGCACACCCACTTGGCAAGCTTGTTTGGATCGGTCAAGGCAGACCACAGCTTCTCCATCGAAGTTTTGTACTGAAAATCCAAAGATAAGGCTAAACTCATTCTTCTTCCTCCTCTAATAGTTGATGTAAACGCAGCATATTCGCACTCCAGAACTTGCTGTAGAAAGCCACCCAATCTTGAATTTCTCGAAGTGGAGAGGCGTTTAGCCGAAATCGGGTTTCTCTGCCTACTTTTCGGTCGAGTACCAGTCCGGCCTCTTTCAGGATTGTCAAATGCTTGGATACCGCTGTTCGGCCCATTTGAAACTGTGCGGTTAATTCATGAAGCGGTACCTCCTCCACCTCTGCCAGCAATTCAATCAGCCGGCGTCTGGTTGGATCGGCAATCGCATCAAACACATCCCGTTGCTGGTTGTTCTCGCTCACAACACTCCCTCCAAGAGGTTGATTTTCTGCAATGGCTATCTAAGGATGGCCCAGCCGGACAAACGATCAAATGATCACCTCCTTAAAGTTTGCGATTTTGTGGACGCAGCGCCCACGAGACGATGTTAAGGACAGTATAAAACAGCGGGAGGATGATAGAAAAACCGTACTCGCCAAAATCGTTGGCAAACGCATGAGAAAGAGCTGCCCCCGTCATTAAAAAGAAAATGCCAGCATGAACCCATTCCTTCAGCCTGGGGAATCCCGGCATGACAAGTGCGATCGCTCCGAGTACTTTCCATATCCCGAGAATGGTCAACATGTATAAGGGGTAACCAAGCTTCGTCACTAGCTCGACGTTTCCCCCGTATTGCATTAGCTGTCCGATACCACTTAACATGACTGCTGCTGCAAGCAGGAAGGTGACGGACCAGTAAGCAATCAATTTTCCTCGGGGCTGGAATTCGACGCGCGCTGTTGTTTCCACACCGATACTCTTACTCATTTGTTTCCTCCTATCATTTTTAAGGATACGGATTCTGTTTGCCAACGGACGAAATGAATAGCTTCTAATTGGACACTAAATGGTGTCACTTAGATAATAAGACACCATTTAGTGTCCTGTCAACACCATGTATTTTTGTTTCTGTTCCTTCAGGCAAAAAGGGCCTCGGCATGTTCATGCCAAAGCCCTACGACTGACTCACTTTGATTCTAGGTCCAATCCTTTCGCTTGCTGGAATTTCTTATTCAATCCTCGCAGATTGGCTGCTCAAGCGACGGACTAGCTCCTCGTCTACCTCCACGCCCAATCCGGGCAGCTCATTCAAAATCAGCTCGTTTTTTCTGTAAGTCAGGACTCCGATGTCTTGGGAGAACATCAGGGGGCCGACCATCTCATTGGAGAAGATCGCTTCTTTTGCGAGAGAAAGATGCGCACCTGCTGCAGTGGCTACAGCGGATTCTACCATGGAACCGACCTGACAGCGCATTCCTGCCATCTCGGCTTGAGCAACCAGCTTGCATGCCGGATAAAGCCCCCCGCACTTCATCAGCTTGATGTTGATTAGATCGGCAGCCTGCTTTTGGATGATTTCGCGCATTTCTTTTTCCCCGTGCAGCCCCTCGTCTACCATGACGGGAATGATGGTCTTTCTCCTGACGTCTGCCAAGCCAAACAAATCGTCAGCCAGGACTGGCTGCTCGATCCATTCCATCTGACAATCCTCGACCTGCCCAAGGACCCGCATCGCCGTAGCTGCATTGCCCCAGCCCTGGTTGGCGTCCACGCGAAGCTGGATGTCCTCGCCGATCGCCTCCCGCACAGCCCGAATTCGCTTCACATCGACAGCGGGATCCGTACCCACCTTGATCTTGATGCTCGTATAGCCTTCGGAAACAGCCTGTGCAGCTTGTCTTGCCATCTCTTCCGGTGACAGGATGCTGACGACAAACGGAACCGTCAACGTCGCATGCGATTTGCCCCCCAGCAGATTGTAGACAGGCTGGTTCGCCGCTTTCCCCATGATGTCGTAGCAGGCAATATCGATCGCTGCCTTTGCCGTCGGCGCGTGGTAAACCGCATTGGACATGAGCCGGTGAATTCTTTCGATATGGAATGGATTTTCTCCGATGAGCAAGGGCGCGATGTCATTTACCAGCATCTGATACGTGCTGGAAAAGGTCTCTCCCGTCACATGGGAGTCAGGCATGCCTTCCCCATACCCGATCACTCCCGTATCCGTTGTCATTTTTACGATTAGGCTCGGCAGCTCCTGATACGCATCGTACGCCACAATAAACGGCCGCAGCAGAGGAAGCTGAGTCGCGAACACTTCGATTGATACGATTTTCATAGAATCCCTCCTCTGTTTTTTCTTCCGAAGCTTCTGATTTTATAGTAGTCCATCTTGGGGGGGATGAAAAATGAGGTTGTCCAATGGTAACTATTAAAAAAGCAAAAGAAAAAGGCGATCTCGGACTTTCCCGAAAATCGCCTTGCTCACACGCGAAATGTGGGCCATACATCCAAAACAACATCAATGAAGCTGCTCACGGTGCTGAATTCACGCTGATCCTTTGGATAAATCAGATGGGTCAGCAGCCGTTTGGGAAATCGATGCAGGATTTGCAGGCTCCCCTGCTTGACCTCTTCCTCAATTATGACGTCACTGATCAGGGCGATGCCTGTTTGCGACAGGACGGCACGTTTGATCGCTTCTTCACTCCCGCATTCAATCGTGGAAGTCGGCTTGCACTGGATCTCGTCTAGACACTCTTTAATGACCCCTTCCAAGTCGTAGGTAATGAAGGGGTACACCTGGAAAAGCTCAGAAGCGCTGCGGGACATGACCATCTGCGGATGGGCGACTAGCACCAGATCTTCTTGGTCGATCAAAATCTCCTCGATTCCCGGCCGATTGCACTTCCCGGCAACGATGCCAATGTCCGCTTGGTTGGCCTCTACCAGCTTGATCGTCTCCTTGCTGTTGTAGCAAAGGAGCTTCATCTGCACTTGCGGGTGAAGATTGAGGTAAATGCTCAGCAGCTGCGATAAATAGTAGCTGCAGTAAAATTCCGGCGCTGCTACGATCAATTTGCCGTTTGGCTTCTCCAGCCTGCGCAAGTCCTGCTCCAGCTCCTCCAGATTCTGAAACAGCTTGTCGGTATGCTTTTTCAAAAGCTTGCCTGTCGGGGTCAGAAAGGTCCGCTTCCCTACCCGGTTTAGGAGGGTGTGACCGATATCCCGCTCCAATGCCTGAATCTGCAAGGTAATCGTCGGCTGTGAGTAACGCAGGATTTCCGCCGCTTTCGTGAGGTTGAGACATTCTGCCACCACATGAAACGTTTTTAATTGACGAAGTTCCATTTGCTTTCCTCTCTTTTTGTCTGGATCAGTCCTAACAACAAAGCTGCCCCAAAGCCGAATTCGACCAAGGGACAGCCCAGAGCTTACAAAACGAAAAACAAAAAGCGCAGCACTTCCATGTAATCGTTCGTTTCAAATTCAACCGTCTTGTGACCCGTTTGTTTTGCACCCGGATAGAAGGAACCGCTGTATGCATGATAGTGTTCACGGAAAGCGATCTCGACACGGAAGGATTCCGGCAATTTCACCAGGTATTTGGAGAGGTCATCTCCCGCAACGGCTTCGACCTGCTCCTTGATCCTCTTCAACGCCAGATCTGGATGAATGGATAGCGAAGCGTTGCCGATCCCTTCGCTCACTGGCACCGTTTTGATGTTTGGATTCAGCTTCTGGGCATCCTCACAAATCATCTTGTCCCCCGTAGCGAGCAGGACGGGAACCCCTTTATATGCTGCGATATACGTGTTGATCGTCAGCTCACTGGCGATTTCCCCATTGATCTTGACATGCTCATTTCGCATGTTCATGGTGTGTGCCAGAGGATTGCCGTTTTTCCCGCCTGCGGAGTGGTAGCCGATCAGGAAAGCGCCATCGAAGCTTTCGTCCAAGCCTGCCATCATACTGAACGGATCATTGGTCCACCCACGCAAAATTCTGACTTGCTCCGGCAGTTTGGACGGATCCAGATTGCGCGCGGTACTATGCGCGTCCTTGACGAGAATGTCTTCCACCCCAGCAGCGAGTGCTGCTTCGCACGCAGCATTCACTTCTTTGGTCATTTGCTCTGTAAAGTATTTGCTGAACGATTTCTCGATGTCTGCCTCGTTCCAGTTGGTAATACCGGTGATGCCTTCGATATCGGCGCTGATGAACAGCCTTTTCATACAGATACCCCCTTTTGTTTGAAAACAAGAGATTCCTGAATAAACTGACGGAATAGCGCAAGGAACATCGGATGGCGCTTGGTCATGCATTCCGGATGCCATTGAACCCCTAGCAAGAATTGGTCCTCCGTGCTTTCTATTGCTTCTACAATACCATCTTCTGAATAAGCTGTCGCTACGAGATTTGTCCCTAGATCCTTCACAGACTGATGGTGAAAGGAGTTCGTGAAGATCCGCTCTTCTCCAAAGATTTCATAGAGCTTCGTGTCCTTTTTGATCTGTACGGAATGATAGAGTTCATCGGATGCCGTCTGCTTCGGATAGTGCCCCAGCGTCCCCGGGATTTGGCTGTGGATATCCTGATAGAGCGTTCCTTTTAAAGCGACGTTGATCAGCTGGATCCCCCGGCATATGCCCAGGATCG
The DNA here is from genome assembly GCF_046622605.1 of Brevibacillus centrosporus. NCBI lineage: Bacteria > Bacillati > Bacillota > Bacilli > Caryophanales > Paenibacillaceae > Brevibacillus > Brevibacillus centrosporus. The sequence goes on from NZ_CP176856.1 coordinate 4,853,635, forward strand.
GCATCTTTTGGTCATAGGCGCTTTGGAATAGGGAGAGCTCGTAGTCGTCCCGGATGGAGGATTGGGAGTGCAGCTCCTTGACCGGGTTTTCTCCATAGTAATAAGGAGCGATGTCGTTTCCGCCAGTAAAAACAATCCCGTCTACTAACTCTATGTATTCCTCGTAGCTCGTCTTTTGATCCAGAATGGGAATGGTGACGGGAATGCCGCCAGCCGCGTAAATCGAATCTGTGTAATTTCGACTGACCGTGCTGTACATCGTGTCTGTTAAATAGGTAGTAATGCCGATAACCGGTTTCATGGCTCTGTCTCCCTTACGAGGGCAGGGCCGAAAAGCAGCAGCTCCCCGACCCTTCCTCATTCAAATGGTTATTCTACGTGCGCGTATTCAAAGATCGTGTGACCGATGTAGTTTTTCAGAACACCTTTGACATTTGGCTTCGCCAGGAACTGGTCTTCATAGAAGCGCAGCGGCATCAGAGGCATTTCATCAGCCAGAATTTTTTCTGCCTTTGCATAGTTTTCCATCCGTTTTGCCTGATCGGAAATTTTGCGGTTTTCGTCCAGCAGTCTGTCGTACTCTGGATTGCTCCAGCGGATGTCGTCCGATGCGTTCACGCTCTCGAAAATATCAAGGTTTGTCATCGGGTCTGGATAGTCTCCTGTCCAGCCATCGCTGGCAATGTTGAAGCTGCCGTTGTCGATTTCATCCCAATACACTTTCGATTCAAAAGTCTCGATATTGACGTTTACACCCAGGTTTTGCTTCCACATGCTTTGCAGTGCTTGCGCGATGTCTTTGTCAGACTGGCTCGCCATGACGATCATCGTGATTTCCGGCATCCCTTGGCCATCTGGATAGCCTGCTTCTGCCAGCAGCTTTTTCGCCTCATCGACGTTTTCTGTGAACATGTTGCCTGCTACATCACGATATTCCTTGTCTTTTTGCACGCCGTCCGGAATCCCGTACGGAACAAAGCCGAATGCAGGTTTTTCTACAGATTGGACGATGCTCTTGATGATCTGCTCGCGGTTGATAGCCATGCTGAAGGCTTTCCGTACTTTGGCATCATCGAACGGTTTCTTGGATGCATTGAAATCGAAGTACTGCATCCCGATTCGAGGAACGGAGAAGAACTCAGGTGTGTTCTCGAATCGTTTCATCCCTTCTGGTGTCATGTTGTCGGATACTTGAATCTCGTCGTTGGTGTAAGCTGCCAGCTCAGCCTCGCTAGACTCGATAAATACGATTTCCAGCGTATCCAGCTTCACTTTGTCCGCTTCCAGGTAGTTTGGATTTTTCTTCAGCACGTATTTTTCTTTCGGCTTCAGCTCGCTGAGCACGAATGGCCCTGTAGTCAAATACGTCTCGGGAGATTTCGTCCAGCCTTCTTTTTCCACAGCATCCTTGCGAACTGGATAATACGCTGTTACGCACAAGAGCTCCAGGAAGTACGGAGTCGGGCTTTCCAGTGTTACTTCGAGCGTGGATTCATCCACGGCTTTTACACCTACCTCATCCGCCGATGCTTTCTTCTCGTTGTAGGCTTTTCCGTTTTTGAGGTAGTACAGGTAGAAGGCTGCACCGGAAGCGACATCCGGGTTCAGTACGCGTTTCCAGGAGTATTCAAAGTCCTGCGCGGTTACCGGCTTTCCATCGGACCATTTGGCATTTTTGTTGAGCTTGAAGGTGTACTTCGTTCCTGTCGAATCCAGCTCGTAGCTTTCCGCGAGGGATGGTACAGGTTTTTTCCCGGATTCATCGATTTTATAAAGGCCTCTAAACAGGTTTTGCAGCACGATGGAGGAACGCGCATACACGTTCAGCGTCGGGTCCATTTCCTCTGGTTCCTTGCTCAATGCATAAATAATTTTTTGCTCTACTGCCGGCTTTTCTGCTGTTGCCTGTGGAGCTGCCTGTTGCTGACCTTGTGGTGCCGTCGTGCCGGAGCTGCTGGAACTGCTGCAGCCTGCTGTGACGGATGTGATCGCCAAAAGTGCAGCGAGCACCAAGCCCATCTTCTTTTTCATACTCGTCCCCCCATTTTTGTAAATATTATATGAGCCGTCCCAAAAGAGACCGCATTCATATCGAGTGGAATGGAATCTGCAGCGTTACTCAATCAGATGGCACGAAACCATGTGTCCATTTCCCATATCCCGCAGTTTGGGCGTCTCCTCTGCACATTTGCTCATGGCATACGGGCAGCGCGTCCGGAACGTACAGCCGCTCGGTGGATTCATCGGGCTCGGTACGTCTCCCTGGAGGTGAATCCGTTCGCTTTGCTCGGCGGTATCCGGGTCTGCGATCGGGACGGCTGACAGGAGTGCTCGCGTATACGGATGCTGCATGTTCGTATACAGCTCGTTTACATCGGCGTATTCGACCAGACTCCCCAGGTACATGACGCCTACTTTGTGAGAGATGTGCCGCACCATGGACAGGTCGTGGGACACAAACAAATAGGTCAGCCCAAATCGCTCCTGCAATTCCTCCAGCATATTGACCACCTGCGCCTGGATCGATACGTCCAGAGCGGAAATCGGCTCGTCGCAAACGATGAACTGGGGCTCGACAGCCAGCGCCCGGGCGATGCCAATCCTTTGCCGCTGACCTCCCGAAAACTCATGCGGGTAGCGATTGAGATGATCCGCTTTCAGTCCGACCAGCTCGATCAGCTCTTTGACCCGATCGATCCGGTCTTTGCCTTGGTAGATGTTGTGTACAACCAGAGGGTCTCCGACGATCTCCGCGATGGTCAAACGAGGATCGAGCGATGCGTATGGGTCTTGGAAAATCATTTGCATCTTTTTCCGGTACGGCATCATCTCTTTATGCTTCAAGCTGCTGATGGACTTACCATCGTACAAGATATCTCCGCCGGTCGGTTCATACAGCTTCAGCAAGGTTCTTCCGATGGTTGATTTACCACAGCCAGACTCACCAACCAGCCCAAAGGTTTCCCCTTTCGAGATGGTAAAGCTCACGTCGTCCACCGCTTTCAGCAAGGTAGAGCTGCGGCCAAAAAAGCTTTTTTGCACTTCAAAGTACTTCTTCAGATTTCGTACCTCTACGAGGCTTTGCTTGGCTTTTCCCATTAGCTGATCACCTCTTTCGCATGAGGAGCTGCTTTCGGGTGCATCAGCCAGCACGCCGCTTGATGCGTGTCAGACAGCGAAATCTGCTGCGGAGGAAGCTTTTCACAGATCTTCATTGCGTGTGGACACCTGGCTGTAAATGCACATCCTTGCGGCGGCTGCAGCAAATCCGGTGGACTTCCCGGAATGGAGATGAGCTTTTTCTTCTCGCCCTCGGAAAACTGCGGAATCGAGCGAAGCAGCCCCCACGTGTATGGATGCTTGGGCTCATAAAAGATCTCCCTCGTCGTCCCCTGCTCGACAATCGTCCCCCCGTACATCACGACGATTCGGTTGCACATGTTCGCAATCACGCCGAGGTCATGGGTAATCATGACGATGGACACATCCATCTTGTTGCGAAGATCGCGCATGAGGTCGAGAATTTGTGCCTGTATCGTTACGTCCAGCGCCGTCGTAGGCTCGTCGGCTATCAGCAGCTTCGGCGAACAGGACAGAGCGATGGCGATCATGACCCGCTGCCTCATCCCCCCGGAAAATTCGTGAGGATACTGCTTCAGCCTGCTTTCTGGGCTCGGAATTTCGACGGTCCGCAAAATTTCGATCGCTTTTTTTCGCGCCTCTTCCTTGGACAGCTTTTGATGAATTCGTAGTGGCTCCATGATCTGCTCCCCGATCGTGAAGAGCGGATTTAATGAAGTCATCGGGTCCTGAAAGATCATTCCGATGTCATTTCCGAGCATTTTCCTCATGGCTTTTTGGTCTGTTTTGACAAGCTCGATCCCATCGAATAGGACGCTGTCCGCTTCCAGCTTGGCGTTGGACGGCAAAAGCTTTAAAAGAGAGAGCATCGACACGCTTTTACCCGAGCCGGATTCTCCTACGATGCCGATCGACTCACCCTTGTTCACGTGAAAGGAAATACCCCGGACTGCCTGTACCTGTCCTGCTTCGATATGAAAGGTTGTTCTCAGATTTTGAACATCGAGTAATTTCACGTTAACACCGCCTTTATTTCTTTAACCGCGGATCCAAGGCATCTCGCAGTCCATCGCCGATAAAATTCAGGGCAAACATCGTCACGCTGATGGCAATAGCCGGGAACAGCATTTGATAAGGCTGGGTAAACAGAGTCGGGACCGCATCGTTTACCAGAGTCCCCCAGCTCGCCATCGGTACCTGAATCCCAATTCCCAAAAAGCTGAGAAACGCTTCCGTGAAGATCGCGGATGGAACGAGGAAGGTAACGGTTACGATAATGGGACCCATGCTGTTCGGAATCAGATGCTTGAACAAAATTCTCATGTTCGAAGAGCCTGTCGCCCTCGCTGCCAGCACGTACTCCTGATGCTTGAGCGTAATGACCTGAGAGCGGACCATGCGCGCTGTTCCGATCCAGTAGGTCAGCGACATGGCGAGCAGGATACTCTCAATCGTATTTCCCAGAAACATCATCAACAGAATGATGTAGAGCAAGTCTGGAACCCCGATCATGATATCGACAATGCGCATCATCACCATGTCTACTTTGCCGCCAAAGTAGCCGGAAATTCCTCCATAAATAACCCCGATCACCAGATTGATCGCGGCAACTGCCACACCAATCGTCAAGCTGATTCTCGCTCCGTACATGGCACGGACGAAAATATCGCGTCCAAACTTGTCTGTCCCAAACCAGTGTTCACCGGATGGGCCTTGGTTCTGATTCGCGATGTCCTGACCATCGTACGTGTACTGGGAAAGCCAAGGTCCGACGATCGCGGCGATGGCGATCACGATGATAATGAAGAGTCCAATCATTGCCAGAGGGTCTTTGCGAAACCGGCTCCACGCGTCCTGCCAGTAGGATTTGCTCGGTCTGGCGATGGCGTCCGTCTGCCGCGTGGAATCCTTTAGCCGGGTGAAATCCTCATCAGGAAGATCCGCCCACGCCTGGTCCATATCGGACAAAGGAACAGCTCCCTCGCTCCTTTTCGCTGCGTAATTCATCAGTCATCACCTACTCCTCAATTTTTACCCGTTTATCGATAATGGCGTAGAGAATGTCTACGATAAAGTTCGAAATGATGATGAATATCCCGAGGAAGACTGTCAATCCGAGGATGACGGAGTAGTCCCGGTCACTGATCCCTGATACGAAATCCCGGCCAATGCCTGGAATCGAGAAGATTCTTTCCACGATAAAGCTACCCGTCAAAAGTGCTGCCACGAGAGGTCCCAGATAAGTAACGATAGGAATGATCGCATTTTTGAGAGCGTGCTTGAAAATGACGCGGTATTCAGGAACGCCTTTGGCTCTGGCTGTCAGTATGTAGTCCTGGCGCATGACCTCGAGCATGCTCGAGCGCATCAGCCGGGCGATATAGGCGATCGGTCCAAAAGCCAAGCCTGCGACAGGAAGGATGTAGTGCTTCCAGCTAGACAGTCCGTAAGAAGGTAGCAGCTTCATCACAACGACGAACAAAAACAGCATCAAAACCGTCATGACGAAGTTCGGAATCGAGATCCCGATGGTAGCGACGATCATGGAAAGCCAATCCGGCCACTTTCCTCTCTTGATCGCCGACGTGATCCCCAGAAGCATGCCGACGATGAGTGCGATGACAATCGCGATCAAGCCCACTTTTGCAGAAACGGGGAAGCCTCGGGAAATCAGCTCGTTCACCGTGACATCTGACTGCTTGAAGGAAATCCCCAAATCCCCTTGGGCGATGCTCTTCAGGTAGTTCACGTACTGCACGCCTAACGGCTCATTTAACCCAAACTTCTCTTCCATTTTTTCCATTACGCTTTTCGGGACTTTTCTCTCCTCAGCGGGACTGAACGGTCCTCCCGGTACGGCGTGCATCAGGAAAAAGGTGATAGTGATGAGGACAAACATCGTAAGAATACTGGCAAAAAAACGCTTTACGATATAACCAGCCATCTCGAACCGAACCTCCTTTTTCGCATTACGGTTTGTTCCTGCCTTTTATTTCCTCTGACAATCGCTGCAAATCGATACGGTAAATGGGACGCGGTCTGCCCCGTTGACTCATGGATTCACTGCCGATAGCTTCAGCGATTCCTTTTTCCTTCAATTTTTGAATCATCCTCGCCGCATTGCGTTCTCCCGTATTCATTCCGACGCTGATTTCCCGCGTCGTCACCTCATTTTTCTGGATAATCTGCAGCCACGAAAACATCTTGCGCACAGAGGTAGAGACGAAATCGCCGCGCTGCTCGTCGATGAGGGAATAATCCAGCGTATTCCTCGTCCCGAGCGGCCCTAGGACCTTCATTTGGTCATCAATGAGATAAGCGCTGTTTCCCGGATTGCGGACAGCGAACTCGACGGCTCTGTTGGCATTGTACAAAGCACGTTCGACCGTGTCTCCCATGCCAATCCCGAGATTGATAGTCCCAACTTCCCCATTTCCGTTTTTCAGAATGGGGAAGTTCGTAAAATCCTTGGTCACTTTCTCCACGATTCCACGCGTGGTATACAACGTGTACTCGCTTGGGTCCCCACTTGTCGTTGAGGCAAACAATCGCTTGCTGAAATCCGTGATCTTCTTTTGAAAACGATCCGGGACGCTTTTGTCCCGTTCGTACTTGCCTTCCTCGTTCGGCTCAATCTTGAACTGCAGCACCGTGATTTGCGCCAGCTGCTTTTTCTGATCTCTCGCCAGCCATAAAGCCTGGTTGATCGTATCGCGAATGAGCTGCCTCGTGCTCTTGATGAAAAAGACGGGAAGCTGATTCTCCTTCAATCTCTGATAAACGGAGTGGATAGATGTAGCAACGACCTGCACCTTTCCTTCCTGCCACAGGTTCATGTGGTGTTCGTACAGCTCCTCGGAATTCTGGAAGCCATCCATGTTTTTGGAGTACCATTTCACGTTGGAGATCTCGATTTCGCCGAAAAATTCACGCAAATTCTTCGCTGGAACACCGTCAAAGCTGATGATCGGAAAGAAGTGATAATGACGATAAATTTGCAGGATGACCTTGTAGAGCTCAGCACCATCAAATGGAATGAACAAGGAGCAGGCATGCGAGGGGATCAAGTCCTGCGTGGTCAGGAACGGGACGTCTCCACTAAAGAAATAGACATCAAAAACTTCCATGCTTCCCGTCAGCAAGTCTCTGGCATTTTTCTCAGAGTCGTAAATGAGTTTGGTAGGCTCAATCTGCGGAAATTCCTTCAATACCTCACAGATGTCATCCACTAAAAGCTTGGGTCCAATAACGGCAAATGAGAGGGACAACAAATCACCTTCTACTATTCTTTAATTAGTCCGATATTTAATAAATTAAATAAAAAACGGTAAAAATATCCGGTAAATGTGAGTAAACCCCCAATCATCATCACTAAAATTATTCTCTAATATGTCTGTAATTAGGCTTAAGCTAATGTTATGCACAAAACTTCGAATTGTCAATCTATAATAAATATTCATATAAATGAAACGTCAGCTTTTCTGACATTCCACATCCATGTCGGAAATAGCGATGCAATCAGCCTCTCCCCTATACAAAAAGCCGTTCTCCCCCACGAGAGAGAACGGCAATGGCCCCATCAATCCTTGCTATTTTTGTTCACGATCGCCTGCTCGGGCAGCAAGCGGTCGAAAGTAAAGACATTCGCCAAGCGCAGCGGCGTAAAGCTGGAGGCAAAACCGATCCCAAGCTCTGCCTTTTGCGGATGCTTGGCGTCAGGAATACGTACAGCCAATCCCTCTGGCTCCCGGAAGGAAAGATCCGTCCCTGCTGTAATCAGCTGTTTGTCCACTACCTTTCCTGAGTTCAGGTTAACCACCGTCACGTAGGTATTTCCCGTTGGCTCCACAGAGCCGCTTGACCCGTAGGAGTTGCCTTCAAGCAGGTACAGGTACCCACCGTAGGAGGCAAAGCCCTGGAAAGTCCCCACGCTCGGCTGGGCAACATCTGCGATGGGCTCATATTCCTTGCGCAATACCTTATCCAGCTCGAAGACACCAAATCGGAACGCACCGTCCTGGCGGTAGCGCATGGTCAGAAGTCCGTTTGCCTGATCGATATTCACGGTGGTTCTATCCACCCCTTCGACCAGCTGATGCTTCTGCAACTCTTCGGAGTCAGGCGTCAAAATCTTGCCGTTTTCAAAAGGGAATCTCGCCAGCTGTGTTCCCCATCCGCTGCTGCCTTCCGTCACAGAATCCGTCTCTGTCCACAAGTACGTGGTATCCCCGTCCGTTTCGACTCCCATCTGCACGCCATGGCCGAAGCCTTTCAGAAACATGTAGCCCAGCTTGTTGCCTTCCAAATCCAGCTGGGTCAAGGTCATGTCGCCGTTCTTGTCACGCTGCGCACCAGAAACTGGCCCACTTTCACCCGGTAGCTGCTGCCCTCCTGCCATCAATTGCAGAACATAAATCCTTTGATTGACGTCATCGATGGCAAACGACTGCATGACCGTCCCATTGTGCAGCTCTTTATCCCGAATGAGCTGTTCTGCGGGCGCGGACAAATCAAACATTTTCGATTTCAATGAAGACTTTTCTGCATAGGCCATAGGCGCAGCAGTAGTCAGCAAGCTGATCACCGCGAGTCCCGTCACCCATTTCGATACCCATCGCTTCATCCTGCTACCTCCTGTTTCTCATTCCGAATGATTGATCAGTTTTCGCTTGATTCGCTTGAGTTCTTTCATGACGAGTCCTCCTCGCCCGAAAACGTCATGCAGCCGGATATACTGACGGTAGAGATCATCATACACGGCCACGTTTTCGGGGATTGGCCGGAAGGTTTCTTCCCTCACTTTAGCCATTTGGATGGCAGCAGCTGCGAGATCCGGATAGCTTCCGCGCTCCGTACCTGCCGCGACGGCTCCGTGAATGGCCGCGCCGAGCGCCGTTGTTTCTGCTGCAGCCGCGATCTTGATTTCGCGCCCTGTCACATCCGCGTAAATCTGCATGAATAAGCGATTTCGCTTGGGCAAGCCGCCGCAGGCAAAAATCTCATTCACGAGTACCCCTGCCTCTTCAAAGGCTTCCATGATCTTGCGCGTCCCAAATGCAGTGGATTCTAGCAAGGCTCGATAAATTTCCGGGGGCTTGGTTTGTAGCGTAAGACCTACGATCAGTCCACTCAAATCCGCATCCTCAAGAACAGACCGATTGCCGTTCCACCAGTCCACAGCCATAAGACCATGCTGTCCAGGCTTCAGCTCGGCTGCCCTTTGCTCCAGCCAGGTATGTACACTGACGCCCTCTTTTGCCGCCGCCTCCTGCACGTAGCCAGGTACAGCCTGATCACAGTACCAGCCAAACAAATCCCCCACTGCTGGCTGTCCCGCTTCATACCCGTACAAGCCCGTGATCATCCCATCTTCTACAACGCCACTTACTCCCTCTACACTCACTTCGTTATGACTGAGGACGAGCAAGCAGAGTGATGTCCCCATCGCCATGACCATTTGACCCGAGCGAACAGCTCCACTCCCTGCTACTCCTGCATGAGCATCGATGATGGCAACCGCTACAGCTGTCCCTGGACACAAGCCTGTCAGTTGAGCTGCCTCTGCACTCAACTCTCCTGCCCGACTGCCCAAGGGTAGTACATCTCCTGCAAGCTTGGTGTCAGTCAAATCCTCGAGCCTGGGATCGAGCTGTTTGAAAAATTGCCGAGGCGGATACCCGTCCTGCTTGTGCCAAAATGCCTTGTAGCCCGCACTGCAGTTGCTCCTCACCCAGTTCCCAGTCAGCTGCTGTACGATCCAGTCTCCCGCTTCAACGAAACGATAAGCCGCTTGATAGATTTCTGGGGCCTCATTCAGCACTTGCCAGACCTTCGCTACCATCCACTCGGAGGAGCTTTTCCCACCATAGCGGGCAAGAAACGTCTCGCCGCTTTCTTTGGCCCATTCATTGATCCGGTTGGCTTCCTCTTGCGCGGCATGGTGCTTCCACAGCTTGACGTAGGCGTGCGGCTCATTCCGATAGCGTTCCTGGACGCATAAAGGCTGGCCCTTTGCATCTACTGGCAAGATCGTGCAAGAGGTAAAATCCACACCAATCCCGATGACCTGCTCGGGTCTTACGCCAGAAATGCGGAGAACCTCCGGAACAGAATGTTTCAATACTTCTCTATAGTCATCCGGATGCTGCAGTGCCCAGTCCTGACCGAGCGCCTTTCCCGAGCCTGGCAGTTTCTCTACGATCGTGCCGTGTCTGTACAAAGTCGCATGACTGGCGAGCTCGCCCCCCTGCTGGACATCCGCGATCACCACTCTGCCTGACTCTGTGCCGAAATCAATCCCTATGACATACCGTTTCTCCATAGGTCCTTCCTCTCCTCAAGCGTTGGCTAGTGTGAGAAGACGCTCCCGGATGCGCATGGCAGGAAGCGGATGGTTTACCGTCATCAGCAGGGAGCCGCATCCAAGTGCGTAATAGACTTGCTGCTCGTCATCCGGTGAATAGCACCACGGGAGGATTCCCTGCTCCCTATATTCTTGTACCAGCTGTGGAGTCAGCAGTTTCATGTGGATGCCGACTGCCCACATTTTGGACAAGGTACCGCCTGGGCCATCGATGTAGTTGGACATCAGCTGTCCAGGAAACCCTTGCGTCTTGCACGCATGGACGTCATGCAGATGGGTAATGACAGCTGCATCGAAGCTAGTGAACACGCAGTTTGCTAGAATCCCGCGCTCCCGGAGGAGGGAGACCGCGGCATCCGCGACCTCCTTTGCATCCGGGCTTGGCTTGATTTCCACATTCAACAGGACATCCGGATAGCTTGCGAGCAAGTCGCACAGCTCTTCTAATGTAGGAATCTTCAGACCTTCGTATACTTTCCCGAACCATCCGCCTGCATCGAGCTGCTTTAGTTCTTCCATCGTATAGTCGCTTACTTTACCTGATCCATTTGTCGTTCTATCTACCGTTTCGTCGTGGATGACCATGATGACTCGATCCTTGGAAAAGCGCAGATCGAATTCCAGCATGTCGGCACCCAGCTCGATGGCCTGCTGAAAAGCGAGCAGCGTATTTTCTGGATAAGCCGACTTCCAGCCTCTATGTGCTGCGACGATGATTCCTTGCTGTTCCTGCAGCGCCTCTATCATGCTGATGTCCCTCCTGTTTTACTCGCTAAGCAGACGTTCTGCTTCTTTTTTGAAAGTATCCAATGCTGGCTGGATTGGCTTATTGTCGTACATGATCGCCTGAATTGCCTTGAAGAACTCTTGCATGATTTGCGGCCAAGCCACGTCCTTGTTCGTATCTACTGCGTACTGAAGCTGATCGTATGCTACCTTGCGATTGGGGTCCTTCGCCCACAGCTCTTTGATTGGCTCAGACTCGACCATCTTCTTGGTAAACGGCAGGTAACCAGAATCGAGAATAAACTGCTGGCCGCCCTGCGGATCGGTATTCACCCAGTTAATAAACTCCCAAGCGGCATCCTTTTTCGTAGAATCAGTGAGCATCGCGATATTTGCTCCACCCGTTGGCGTCGCAAAAGCCACGTCTTTTGGCAGGAAGGCGGTCACGTAATCAAATTTGGCGTTGCTTTTTACCGATCCCATCACACCGGTAGACTGGAACATGATCCCGATCTTTTCGCTCGTGAACATCTGGTTGACGATATTGCCGGAGTCTTGTGCTGGCGGATAGTAGAGAGCTCCTGTGCTTTGCAAATCTTTCAAGTACTGGAACGCTTTGACTCCTTCGCCTTTTTCATAACCGATCGAGGTGGCATCATCATTGAAGAACTTTCCGCCTGCCTGGCTGATCATAGCGATGGGATACCACGTGTCATACGGCATGCTCAGACCATAGCGTTTGACTTCTCCATTTTCTTTGACGACTAGTGCTTCGGAGACCTTTTTCAGCTCTTCCCAGGTAGTCGGAATCGCCAGACCTTTTTCATCCAGCATCGTTTTGTTAATGTGCATGATCGGTGTCGAACGGTTGAGCGGCAGCGATACGATCTTGTCGTTAAATACGGAGTGGCCCATCAGACCTTCCGGGAAGTCATCCTTGCTCGTATTGGTTTTTGCCATGAAAGGCGTCAAGTCTTCCAGAACCTCTGCCTCGGCAAACATCTGGACGTAGGCGCGCTCCAGCATCGTGATGTCAGGGGCCGTTTTGGCAGCGATCGATTGCTGCAGCTTGGTCACAGTCTCATCGTAGCTGCCCTGGAACGTCCCCACTACTTCGATGTTGTCATGCGTATCATTGAAACGCTTGATCATAGCGCTGATGTACTCGCCGTTTTTGCCACCCAGCGAATGCCAGAACTGCACAGTGGTCTTCCCAGCCGGAGTCGATGCAGACGGCTGCGTGGTGGATGGAGTCGGTGCGGACGATTCAGACTGGGTGCCTGAACATCCGGCGAGCACCCCGGAAATCACGGTTGTTGCTGCCAGTACGATGGCAGAAAGCTTTTTGTTCATGGAAGTTCCCCCATTCATCTTTTATTTGATGCCGGAATACACAAAAGCTTTGACGATTTGCCTGGAAGCAAACAGATACACGATCAGGATCGGAACGACCAATACTACGTTGCCCGCCATGATGATGTGCCAGTTGCTGATGCCTTCTGTCTCGCGCAGCATGGCAATTCCCATGGTGAGCGGCCGGACAGCCTCTGAATCCGTCATGACCAGCGGCCAGAAATAGTCGTTCCAGTGACTGACGAAGCTGAACAGAGCGACTGTGGAGATCGCAGGCATGGACATGGGAATCATGATTTTCCAAATGATCTTGAATTCGCTCGCGTTATCCAATCGGGCTGACTCCACAATCTCCTGAGGGATTTGCATGAAATACTGCCTGAGGAGGAAGATGCCAAACGCGTTGGACATAAAAGGTAGGATCTGTGGCCAAAGCGACTTGATCATGCCTGCGTCTGCCAGCATCAGGTAGACAGGAATGAAGGTGACCTGGCCCGGAATCATGAAGGCGAGCAAGACCATGCCAAACAGGATTTTGTTGCCGAAAAACTTGTACTGCGCAAATGCGTAAGCCGCGGGGATCATGACCGCAAGCTGGATCAAGATGATCGAGGTCGTGACGATCACGGAATTTTTAAAATAAGTCAGGAAAGGTCCGGAGCTCATGGCCTCCACAAAATTGCTCCACTGCGGAGAAGCAGGTATCCAGGTCGGAGGAAACTTCATGGTCTCCTCAAAGGTTTGAAGCGAGGTAGAGATCATCCATAGGAAAGGGAAGATAAATCCCATGAGCACGACCGCTTTCCAAAACATGCTCCACGTCTTGCGGACAGAAGCAATCTTCGGTTTAGAACCGGTTCTCGTCACAGAATCGATGCTCAGCTCTGGACCGCCCCCCGACTGCTTTTTCCCTTCTTTTTGCAACTGCACCGGTTGGGCACCTCCTTTTTTTGAAGTCGTATCACAGACGATTATTGATAGTGAACCTTATTGGATAGCAATCGGAAGTAGATAAAGGTCAGCACCGTAATAATCGCCATCAAAACCACTCCAGTGGCGGACGCATAGCCGATGCTCGTCGTTCTGAATTCATAAATATAGTAGACAAGCGTGGTCGTGGAGCCATTTGGTCCCCCGCCCGTCATGATCTTGACTGTATCGAACACCTTGAACGAGCCGATCGTCATGATCACCAGGATAAAAAACAGCTGAGGGGAAATCATGGGCAGTGTAATCTTGTAAAACACTTTGAATTTGCTGGCGTTATCAAGCGCAGCGGCTTCGTAGATCGTCTGCGGAATGTTTTTCAAAGCGGCCACGATCAGCAGGGAATAGTAGCCTACGTTTTGCCATACCGAGACGATGATGATGGATAAGAGCGAGGTACTGGAGCTTTGCAGCCATGGGAGAGCTGGAAGTCCAACCGCTTTCAGTGCAAAATTGAGCAGCCCGTAATTGGGTTCCATCAGCCACATCCACACCAGTGCAATCGATACGATCGAGATGATATGCGGTGTAAAAATGCCGGCTTGCACGAGGGCGTTGAAGCGAGTGTTTTGATTCAGCCACAAAGCGATGACAAGGGACAGCACCATCGTGATCACAACCACTCCGACGGTGTAGAGAACGGTCGTGAGCAAGGCGTTGTAGAAATCGCCGCGAGAGAAAATTTCCGTGTAGTTGTCTGCCCCGATAAACTTGCTTTTATCTTTGTTCAGCAGGTTGTACTTGAACATGCTCAGCTTGATTAAGTAAAGAATCGGGTACACCACAAAAAGGAGGATGCCGATCATCGCCGGCAGGACCAGTGCGTACGGGCGAAGCTTTTGCCAGACTCTCGTGTTATTCATGCTGCTGCCCTCGCAGTGCCGCCATATAGGCAGCGTGGCGAACGTCATCCTGTGCGATGCGATGCTCGTCTTGCCCAAAAAAGAAGATCTTTGACGCGTCCACACCGAGAAACACTTCCTGATCGACGGTGAACTGATCCTCCGTGCATTTGATCATAAACGCGTGCTGCTTCGTCTTTACCTGGTAGATCGTTTCGGAGCCGAGCATTTCCCGCGTTACGATCCGGCCACGAACACCAAAATGAGAATCCGTACGCTCTGCCGTCAGCACGGCACCCTCTGGTCGAAACCCGAACTTCACACCATCCATGCCCAGATCTCCCACATTCATCGGAGGGACACCAATAAACTGCGCCGCAAACAAATTGTTCGGCTGACGGTAGATGTCTTCAGGAGCCGCTTCCTGTTGAATACGTCCCTGATTCATCAGTACGATGGTGTCGGCCATAGACATCGCCTCCACCTGATCATGCGTCACGTAGACAAACGTCGTTCCCAGCTTTTTATGTAGCTCGATCAGCTCAATGCGCATTTGTGCGCGAAGCTTGGCGTCCAGATTGGACAGCGGCTCATCCATGAGGAAGACGGACGGCTTTTTGACCATCGCACGAGCCAGAGCGACGCGTTGCCTTTGTCCACCAGACAGCGCGGACGGCTTACGGTTCAGGTACGGGCTCAATCCGACCGTCTCGCTAATGCTTTCTACCAGACGATTTCGTTCCTCTTTGCTCACCTTGTTGTTCTTCAAGCCGAATTCAATGTTCTCGCGCACGGTCATCGTCGGGTACAGGGCGTAGTTCTGAAAAACCATAGCTACCCCTCTTTGTCCGGGAGCAATGTCTGTGACATCCTCTCCGCCGATAAGCACCGATCCTGCGGTCTGACGATCCAGTCCTGCAATCATTCGCAGCAGTGTCGTCTTTCCGCAGCCGGACGGTCCAACCAACACGGTGAATTTCCCATCCTCAATCTTCAGGTTCAAATCTTTGATGATGACATTTTTCTCAAACGCTTGTGTGACATTCACAAACTCGATCGCTGCCAATCGTACTCCTCCCCGTTCTGCACTCCCCGCTTTTCTCATCCAATGGGAGAAGCAGTTTTGCTCGATATTGCTCATTTGTGTTCGTTTTTATTATAAAAGGGCTTTTTACTGAAAATATGAAGCGCATTTTAAGAAATTGTAAACTTGGATGATTGCGCTTACATTTTTGTTTTCCAGATGACTCGGGAAGGAGGAGCCACTGGTCAATCCTCTCTCCTCCTGCTGCCGGTCATTACTACCTTCATTTCCTGTGTGTTATAATCCTTGTAAGACTTGCCCGGCTCAATCACTTGTGATCGCTGCATCGCAAGCAATGCTCACCATTGAAAGTCGAGGTAGGTCTTTTTCCACTCTCTGTGTGCCAAGGCAGATTCCATTGCGCCAACAAAGTCTTCTGCCTTGGCCACCACTGTGTAGGAGTCAGGAATGAGAGGACGAAGAGTGTCCTGACAAGCCTTTTGCTGCATGACTTGCAGCACTCCCTCGAAGTCCGGGATCGAGCTGCGGCTGCTGCCGTAGAGTGTCAGTCCCTTCTCCAGCACATCGCGCGTATTGATAGGGACCAAATCCTCGCTCACACCCATCGCGATCAGATGACCACCTGCTGCCAAAAGAGTAATCCCTTGGTTGATCGCACTTTCGCTGAACTTCCCACCTGTACACTCCACAACAATATCTACTGGCTCACCTGATGAGAAGTCGTACTGCTGTACCATTTCTGTACGAGCGAACGTGAATTGATCCAATTTCTCTCGAATCGCTCCAAAAACCGTCAACCGATCGGGACCAACCCCAAAAGCGTGATGGAGCATAGCGGCCGTCAAATACCCCACAGGCCCGTCGCCAAATACGGCAATTTTCGCCTGACCGAGCAAGTTGTTTACAGGGCGGAGCGCGCGGTAGGAAACACTGCAAAGCTCAGTCAGCACAGCGATTTCATCAGGGATTGATTCCGGGATCGGGATCGCGCATGGCTCAGGGATGACCAAACGACTCTGTGCGATTCCATCTGTGCCACTTCCCAGAAACCTGCTATGCGTGCAATAGTTATCTGAGATTTCCCCTCTGCATGCTGGACAGCTGTGCGCCAGCCCCTGATCCTCTAGCAAATAGCCGGCCAAATACGGAACAATCACAACCTTCTGACGATAGGAAAGCCGTGTGGACTCTCCGCCCACAATCGTTCCAATCCCTTCGTGCAAGAGCGCCATCGGCAGCTTTTTAGCGAGGACTTCCGGTTTTCGTGTACCTCCGAAATAGCGAAGATCGGCATGACAAATGCTGGCGAGAGTTGGTTCAACTACGACGTATCCCTCGGGAACACTGCGGTGGATATCCTGCTCCAAAACCACATGGGGCTCCGTCAAGCGCAGCGTTCGCGAATGTACTGTTTCTGTTGTTGTGGTGCCCACCAACAGAACACCTCCATCTGAAGTTTCTATGATTATGAATTCCGGGCCTAGAAAAGCGCCCGGAGAGATTCACCTGCTATACGGTGATGACGTTGATTCCCGTATCGTGAAACGGCTTGATGTCGTATTCCGCCACTTCCTTGCCCGTAATCAAGGTGTGAATCGAGCTGTTAGGCGCGACTTTGTACAAAGACAGCTTGCCGATCTTGGTTTCATCGGCTACGACAATGACCTCTTGGGCTGCAGCGATCATTCCCTGCTTCGCCAGCACCAGTTGCGCCTCTGGATGCATCAGGCCATGCTTGGGATGGATGGCGGGTGTGCCGATAAAAGCCTTGGACACGTGCAACGAGCGAAGTACGTGATCGGTAAACATCCCGTTGAGCATGAAGCTGGATGGGTAGAGCTCGCCCCCTGTCACCGTGACTTTGACGCCAGGAGCATCCCTCAGCTCAGCTGCAACGTTGATGTCATTCGTAATGACCGTAAGATTGGAGCGGTTCACCAGATTTTTGGCGATATGCAGCGTCGTCGTTCCCGAATCGATGATGATGTGATCGCCGTCCTCCACCAGACTTGCCGCCATCTTGCCAATGCGCATTTTCTGATCGAGTGCCACATTCGTCCGTTCGTTGAAGGAAGGCTCATTCGGTGTCAGTCGTTCCACGATCACTCCACCATGAGTCCGCTTGAGCAGTCCTTCCTGCTCAACTTCTGCCAGATCCCTGCGGATTGTCGCTTCATGGACGCCAAATTCCTTGGCGAGCACGGAAACAGACGCCGTCCGATGCTGTCTCACATATTCAACGATCCTCAATTTTCTTTCTGCCGCTAGCATAACCCTCATCCTTTTCCCCTGAATAAGTTCGTTTCTCACTTTATTTGCGCACTTTGTTCGTTTTGTTCATTTCTGCTCATTCTTGCACTTTTAGATTACCTTGCCACAATTCTCCTTGTCAATATCGAACTTTTTGCACAAATGTCCGTCTATGCCTATCGTACCAGGCTTTCCGGGAGTCATTGTGTAGTTATCGTTAAGATTTTTTTGCGCGACTGGCAAGCAAAAACGCGCAAATGCGCTGCGTACTCTTCCCAGATTAGTTTGATGCCACGTTATTTTTCATGTTTGAATATTTTCAGATGCGGGAAATTAGAGGACAGCACCAAGCGACTTCAACAGGACTCGGAGGAGAGCAGTCATGGCGATCAACAAGAAGGTTTTAACAGGCTTTTTCATTCTTTTAGCGTTATTACTCATCATCAGTTCCCTATCTATTTTTCAAATGAGCCGAATGGGAGACCACTCCAAGGAAATCAAAGAGAACTGGGTTCCCAGCATGTCTCTGATCAGTGAAATCAATGCACTTGGCACAAATGTGCCACGGTTGGTCAACCGGATTGGGTTGGAATCTGATCCGCAAGAAATTTCCAAGCTGCTCTCCCAGCTTCAAGTGTTTCAGGAGCGAATCCACAAATCGACAATGGAGTATGAAAAGCTGATAAATAGTGACGAGGAGAGACAACTCTATAGTGAATACAAGCAGTTATGGACAGCTTACGAACAGCAGCTTCAGCAAGTAATCAATATGGCAAAAGGCAGTGACACAGGCAAAACCATTCAGGAAGTGAAGAAAGTTACCGCGACGTGGGAGCAATCCCAGCAGACACTGGTCAAACTGAAGGAGATGAACCAAAGAGGTGCTACGGAGGCAACGAACCAATCGGTCAACATTTATAATTCGGCGTTCATTACCGTGAGCATCGTAAGTCTGATCGCCTTGGCGGTTGGAATCGCTTTGGCTATCATGACGGTTCGGGATCTGCGCTCTGTCGCATCGAGCATTCACCTCTCTTCTCAAACAGTCGCCAGCTCTTCAGAAGAGATCACCGCCAGCATCCAGGAAATGGCGGGAGGAAGCCTGCACCAGACCAATATGGTAAACAACATTTCTGAAATGATCGAGGAGATGGATAAAGCAATCGGACAAATCGCCTCCAATATTGAACAGACGAGCTCGCTCGTCAATCAGACCTCCGACATCGCTGAAAATGGCGGGAAAATGATGAACAAAGCCATGTCCGGTATGCAGGAGATCTCCAAGAAAGTGTACGAGCTTCTAGACAACTCTAAGAAAATTGATTTGATCGTGACCACAATCAAGGACATTGCGGACCAAACTAAGCTGCTTGCATTGAATGCATCCATCGAGGCAGCGCGTGCGGGCGAGCACGGCAGAGGCTTTGCCGTTGTGGCCGACTCGGTAGGCAAACTGGCCAATCAGAGTGGAGAAGCGACGAAGGAAATCATTCAGCTCGTCCATACGATGCAAGCGAGCACACAAGATGCGGTGGAAACCGTACGCACAGGAAATGAGCTGATCACGAATGCCGGTCATTCGTTTACCGAAATCATTGCGTACGTGAACAACTCGGCAGAGAGAATCACCGATGTAGCTGCGAGCTGCGAGGAGCAATCAGCGCAGACGAGTACTATTTTGCATTCGGCGCAGAGCATCGCCGCTGTAACCGAGCAAACCTCTGCGAGTACGGAAGAGACGGCATCTGCCACAGAAGAGCTTGCGAGCATGGCTGAAAAACTAAATGTTCTTGTCTCCAAGCTGTGATTATTGGCTGTCCACACGATTTCCTTTCTGGGAAAGTCGTGCGGGCAGTTTTTTATTGCTGCGGTTCCGTTAATAAAGCATGGCCAAGCCAAGTTTTCTCAAGTCGAATCAGGTACAGGAATTATCAAATGTAAGAAGCCTATAGGGAAAGGGGGAGCTTCTTCTCGCATCTCAAACCCTTATGATTTCCGAAGCTTAGAGGAAGCACAAAGTCGAAATTGATGAGTATATCCAAATTTACAACCAAAGTCGACCACAAAGAAAATTAAAAAGCTAACACCCGTGGATTAGCGTAATTTGATTCAGCTTTTCCGCCAGCTCCACGTACGGCTCATACATCATGACATGGAAGCAGGGATGGATGTATTTGTCCAGCTGTTCCTTGAGCGCCTCCACCACTTTCGGTGGGCAATGTCCCGCGTTCAGCGTGCTGATCGCTCCTGCGAAATCGATGAACGTATTTCCGTCCACGTCCGTCAAGAGCGCGCCTTCTCCTTTCACAGCAAACGTGGATACAGTCGTAAACGGCCCCCTGGGTACATGCTGCTCATAGGAATCTCCTCCTCATTCTTTGTTCCACTGGTTCGTCTCAGCAAAATTCATGCCATTTACGAGGAGTGAATGTGTTTGGCACATCTATTGCTAGACGAAATGGGTGCAGCATATTTCAGCAAAGGAGGCTTGTACCCCATGACGGACAGCCTTATACGGATTAAAATTCGCAGCCATGCTGTTTACCACCGCCAGCTACGGAAGCATGGTCAAGGAATTTCCGGTAGCGGGCTCCGCCTACTCTTACGCGCGCCAGACCATTAACCCCCACTTTGGTTTTCTCGTCGGCTGGGTATCACTCTTAGATTACGTCTTCTTGCCCATCATCAATGTGCTGCTGGGAACGATTTATCTATCAGCGGCCTTCCCAAACGTTCCTTCCTGGATCCTCGGTCTTCTGCTTGCAGCGTTAGCCATTCAGCATTTGACCGGGACCAGCCCAACAGGCAGCGCTTTTCCCATCACACCGTTTTACGGAGAAGGCATGTCATTTCCGACACTCATGGCAGGTGCAGCCATCCTTTGTTTCTCGTTCCTGGGCTTTGATGCCGTGACGACCTACACGGAAGAAGCGATCAATCCGATGAAGACCATTCCACGCGGTATTTTTCTTGTTGCCTTGATTGGCGGCTTCATCTTCATCATTGCTTCCTACTTCACCCAGCTGGCTTTTCCCTCCGTTGTGCCGTTTCAAAATCAGGACTCTCCTTCTCCTGAGATGTCCATGATCCTCGGTGGTGACCTGTTCCATTCGATTTTTGTCGTATCCAGCTTTTTGAAAAAGACGCTCTCCAGCCTATTCCACAATCACGATCTGGATTGACAGAGGTGAGTGCCAAAGATGAAAGTCACATTCGATATTGTGAGCAACTGTCACGGAGTGGTTGAGAGCCTGCTGTTGGAGGAAGGATGCGTGGCTTCGTTGTCCGAGAATGCCTTGGAGCTCTGTGTAAGCAGCGATTGAAAAGCAAAGCAGCGTCGGTCAAAGGGTCTCATCCTCCCTCAACCTGACGCTGCATTTTGCTTTTTTACACGAGACTTCGGCGTGCTCGAATCTCTTCCCTTGCCTTGTCATTCATTCTCGCCGGACTCCACTTTGGTTCCCAGACGAGAGAGACCTTGACGCCTTTGACTCCCGGTACGGCAGCTGCTGCCTCTTCTACATTCGTTACGATTTCATCCGCCAGCGGGCATTGGGGTATCGTCAGCGTCATTTGAATATTTGCTTGCCCATTGTCCTCTACGGCAACCTCATACACGAGTCCCAAGTCCACGATATTGACTCCCACTTCCGGATCGAGCACTTCCTCCAGTGCTCCCCAGATGGCATCTTCCGTTTTCAAAGCAAGCACCTCTTTTCCACGATTTGCTACACTTTAAGATGCCCACTGGCAATCGTTACTTATTCGTTCTTGCGGTATTCACGCGATAGCTCGCTCTTTTTTCGATTTTTCCAATCAGCATGTCAACGACAACGACGAGGACCGCTGCCGGGATCGCCCCGGCCAAAATCTTCTGGTCATCGGTCGTAGAAATTCCCCGCATGATCATTTCCCCCAAGCCGCCTGCCCCGACGAATGTCGCGATCGTCGCAGACCCTACCGCAACCACAGCGGCAATGCGGACCCCCGCCAAAATGATCGGCAAAGCGAGCGGCAGCTTCACGTAGGTCAAGAGCTGCAGGCGCGTCATGCCCATGCCTGTTCCTGCTTCGATCATGCTCTTATCCACGTTTTCCAGCCCTGCATAGGTGTTCTGCACAATCGGCAGCAGCGAGTAGAGAACCAGAGCCACAATCGCTGTGCTGTATCCCAATCCGAGAAAGATCATAACGATCAAGAGCAGCGAGATCGTCGGAATCGTTTGGACGGTATTGATGATCGTTTGAATGGTCACAGCGATCTTCGGATTGCGTGTCATGAATACCGCGAGCGGAACACCGATCACGATCGCCAGCAAAATGGCGATAGCACTCATGTAAAGATGCTCTCCTGTCAGCTCCAGGATCTGCCCGCCATACCTCGAAATAAATTCAAAAGCATTCAACGAGCCCACCTCCCTTTCGCGTTACTTTTGAATCAAGCCTTGCTCCTGCAAAAACGTCCGGGCGATCTCTTCCGGGTCGTGTTTCTCGACGTCCGCCTGATAGTTGAGCGCGGTCATGGTTGGCGTATCAATTTTATTACTCAGCTTGTTAATGAGTTCGGTTAGCTGTGGGTACTGCTTGAGCGTATCGTTGCGCACGACAGCGGAAGCACCATACGGCGGGAAGAAATGCTTGTCGTCCTCCAGCGTGACCAGATTAAATTCCTTCAGGCGCGAGTCCGTGGAGTAAGCCAGCACAATATCTACCTCTCCATTTGCAACGGCTTTATAGACCAGACCGATATCCATCGGAGTCTTTTTGCCAAAATCAAAGCCGTATTCCTGCTTGAATGCCTCATACCCGTCATTGGGTCGCTCCAGCCAGCTCGCATCTGTACCGAGATGCAGCTCCCCCGCTACCTTTGCCAGGTCGGAGATTTTTTTCAGCTGGTATTTATCCGCGATGTCCTTGCGTACCGTAAACACGTAGGTGTTGTCAAAACCGTAAGACGGGAACCACTCCTGATCAAACTTCTCCGCTACGCCTTTTTTCACCAGATCAAAGGCTTCCTGCGGGTCTTTGCTGAATTCCTTCAGCCCTAGGCTACTCGTCAGATCCGTCCCCACGTAGCGGATAGCAGATATTTGAATGTCGTTGTTCTCCATGGCCTTGAGCACAACTGGAGTTGCCCCCAGTCCTCCAACCAGATCGACCTTGATATCGGAATTCCCCTCGATGACCTGCTTGAGCATCTGCGCCATGATCGTCTGTTCGCTCGTTGGCTGGTGCCCGATCTTGACGACATTACTGGAGCCGCAGCCTGCAAGCAAGACTACTGTAAGAACGGCCGTAACAAAAGTGTATATCCATCTCTTTTTCATTAATTGCTCCCCCTTAATTCGCGCGATTGCTTCTTAGACCTTTTGGTGTGCAAACATTTTGTATTTTCCGTGTAATAAAATCGGCTATCGTCGCCAGCATCGCGGTTGCAAGCGCTCCTGTCAAAAGCATGTTGTCGTTTGCAACCCCAAGTCCGGTAAACACCAGATACCCGAGTCCTCCTCCTCCGATCACCGCAGCGAGCGTTGCCCAGCTGATGGTATATATAGTTGCCGTCCGAAATCCACCCATGATAATCGAGATCGCGAGGGGCAGCTCCACCTTCCACAAAATTTGAAAGCTGGTCATCCCCATTCCCTTCGCCGCCTCTTTCAGCGCAGGGTCTACTTCCATGATGCCGGTAAAGGTGTTGCGAAGCATGGGTAAGAGCGAGTAAAGAAACAGTGCCACAATTGCTGGTACAGCCCCGATTCCAAGCAGCGGGATCATCAGCCCTAAAAGGGCAAGGCTGGGAATGGTCTGCAAAATATTGACAAAGCCAATGACGTAGCGGTTCATTTTTTCCGTTCTCGTCAGGATGATTCCGAGCGGCACAGAGACGAGAAATCCTGCCATGACCGCGATAAACGAAATGTAGCTATGCTCCCAGATCAACAATAAAATCTGCTCGTGCCTCTCCTGGATGAACTGGATAAATTCGCTCATGTCTTCCCCTCCCTCTTTTTACGAAATGCTCCAACGGGGAAGCGTCGCTTTTTTCGCCGACGAGACTGCCTGCCGCTCCTGTGCGCCTTTCAACCGCTTGATTCCGATAAAGTCCGCCACAAAGGAATTGGCAGGACGCTGCAGCAGCTTCTCGGGAGAATCCACCTGTACGACAGCGCCATTGTTCATCAAGCAGATGCGATCGGATATCTTGATCGCTTCGTCCATGTCGTGCGTCACAAAAACGATGGTCTTCTTGATCGTCTTTTGCAGTCTTACAAACTCATCCTGCAGCTGCTCCCGGCTGATCGGATCCAATGCACTGAAAGGTTCATCCATCAAAATGATGGGCGGATCTGCCGCCATAGCCCGGATAACGCCAACACGCTGCTGCTGTCCACCACTCAGCTCAGCCGGGTATCGGTTTTTGAAAACCTTCGGGTCCAGCCCGACCATGTCCAGCAGCTCATCGACCTTTTTTTCATACTGCGCTTGGTCTGCTTTTTTCAGTCTAGGCACCAAGGAGACATTTTGGCCAATCGTCATATGGGGAAACAGAGCAATTTGTTGAATCACATATCCGATATTGCGCCGCAGCTCAACGGGATCTGCCAAGGAGACATCCTCCCCATTGATCTCGATTCGCCCTGAGGTAGGCTCGATCAGGCGGTTGATCATTTTCATGGTCGTCGTCTTGCCGCAGCCACTGGGTCCGATCAAGACGAACAGTTCACCCGCTTTGATTTGCAGGTCAAGCTTTTGGATGATGGAGACATCGTTGATGCGCTTTTCTACGCTGTGAAAGGAAATCATCTACCCCAACTCCTCCTCAAAAATTTTATGGAAAGAAAAAAAGCCGACACACTGCGTTTCATCAGGAGGGCCCTTCCCGACAAAAGCAAATGAGTCGACTATTCTCTCACATACAAATATGAACAAATAAGCTTGATAGGTGCGGACGACCCATGCCCGAATAGAGCAAAAGCCGTTTGCACATAAAGCAAGCGGACAAAAAGAAACTTGTATGCATGATCTGCTTTAGCCGACGAGGTTAGCTGACGGGTAGGATGGCAGTTTGCATCCCTTCTGTTTTCACAGAATTAACCCCAAAGATGGTTCCCCCGTTTTCGTCCGAGACGAAACTAGGCCCGTATTTAATTAGGTAACAATAAAAGGTTACCATAATGTTTCCAATGGCTCAAATCTGAAAATTCTCGATATTACCCCCTCTCTGTGGCTCAGCAGCAGTTGACCGTAATCTCTTGCCTTATGCTTGCTTATCCTGCCATTTCCTTTTAAATCCATATAACTCTTGCATTCTATTCGTAAAAAAAGAGCATGAACATGAAAACGTTGACTTAGGAATGATGGACCCATTCTTTCATCCAGTGCTCCTGGTCCAGCAAGTAATACGTTCGAGGATACAGCTCTGGGTAATCACCGATAAAGGTAGCCCACCAGAAAATCCCCGCTCCGTGAATATTCGCCCCTGCTTGGCTGGCATTGACCAAGCCCTTCGCGGCGGAGTAGATATTTTCCACGTACGGATCGTGATAGACCACTCCTATCTCTTCTACCGTTCTGCGTTCATAGGCCGGCATGATGGGGAGCAGCTGGCAATTGCCTTTTGCCGAGAGAATAGCGTCACTGTATCGCTTCATCTCCGTGGTCCATAGCGTTTGATAGGCGTAGGGAGAATCGATCGGCGAATCCCATCCCATTTGATCGTACACCATCGGATTGATCTGATCGACGATGGAGGCAATCCTTTGGATATACTCGTAGCTCCACTGTTTTTCCCCGCCATACTGAACGGGCGCAGCCACCGAGAAGTAGCGATTGCCGCTCAGCGCATGTTCTCGCAAATAGCGAAGCGTATTCTCCAGTTCGCGGTCGTCTGGTAGAAACGGTTCCATGTCGAGATGAACGCCATCCACCCTGTACAGCTTTCCGTCCCAGAAAATGCCTTCATGGACGAGCTTCTGCACGATCTGATTCACATTTTGATTAAACGTCTCTTTCCCAAACAGGGGGTTCGGCTGTTCGTTTCCATTCCCGTCCTTTGTCAGCCTTTGATTAAAATTAAGCACCGCAATTACCACTTGGTCCGGAGCAGCTTCCTTGGAGTATCTCAGCCATTGGGCCAGTCCGGCGTAGCTCCTCGCGTCGAGCATCCCCCATTCCGTCAGCATGCCAACGTCCGCCATCTGATAGCGAATTCTCATCTGGCTTAATTGCTTGACACGAGCTTCGATCTCTGCGGGAGCCTGGGGCTCGGCAAACCAGTCATTCGGCAGAAACGCTGCATTATTCGTATGGCAATCGTAGGTGCACGAAGCAGGGACAAGGCTTATATCATCAAAATAGGAAACACCGCCTGCGATGGCATGATAGACATAGACGTACACCTGTATGTGAGCCGTGTCAGGCACAGTCGTAAAAGATGCCGATTTTTCCTCATAGGACGGGGTCTTGAAGGTAAGCGTCACTCTTCCCCCTGGGATTCGTTTTCCGTTCTTGTCCAGACATTCTGCCCCGATGATTCCTTCTTGACCGATTCTGTTTACACTGCCATTTCCTTTCAGTATGTACGTCTTTCCCGGGACAGCAGCGTCGATGATCTGTCCTGCTCCCCCCTCAGCCTGATCGACGGCAGCAGCGAAACTCCCGCTGTTTTTGGCTGCCGGGGACATGTAGAACCCGCCCCAATTGTCCCACCCCTGTTTGGTTTCAAACCCCGGATCGAGGATTAGGTTCTCATCGATCGCATAGCTGATCGGGAAAGGAGAAAAGAAAAAACGACAAAGCGTGATCGTAAGGAATAGAAATGCACACCGATAAAGTTGATTTGCAGACAATTTCGCTCCCCCACCCGAGTCAGAATTTTCCTACTCAAGATGATACCCGGACAGCGAAGCCGTTAAACCCCGAGCATGCATGAAGCTCTACTTCCAAATCCTCTTGGCCCGAAACACCTCTTGGAAATAACCCCAGACAGAGACCGGACTCATTATAAATTGATAGAAAAGCACATAGGCAAAAAAGCCAAGCACATTTTTGCGAATGCGAAGCTCAAGAACGCGGAAGACATTTCTCTGGTAGCGATACAGAACGGAATTCTGCAGCAAGGTCAACGGCAAAACCAATAGAGTGGTCATTCCAACTATCCAGTAAGAACCGAAAAACGCCAACACGAGCCCGGGCAGCCACACAAACGTGTAGACGATATCGATGTACGGCATGACGAAATTGCAGCCTGTCAAATACTTGGTATAGGCAAGGGGCTGCTGCCATGGTTTAATCACTTTGAGCGCCTCAATCATCCCTCTCGCCCAGCGGCTGCGCTGTCTGAAAAAATGCGTGAACGTTTCGGGCACCTCCGTAAATGCGACGGCCAAGGGCTCAAAATAAACTTTCCAGCCATTGCCCAGAAACCTCCACGTCAAGACAATATCTTCTCCGATCGCATCCGGCCAGCCCCCTACCTGGGCGACCGCTTCCGTTTTATAAATGGAAAAGGCCCCTTGGGCAACCAACGTCCCTTGAAACAAGCCCTGCAGCCTTTTGATACTGGCTATTCCCAAAAAGTAGTCCCATTCCTGGGTCCTCGCCAATAGCCTTCCTCTGCTGTTCCGTACGAGAACAGCACCGGCAACCGCACAGACATCGTGCGGAGCGGACAGCATACGGGCCACGATATAGCGAACCGCGGATTTGTGCAGCAAGGTATCCGCATCCAGCGTAATCATCCATTTCGTTTCAACATGTGGAATCGCAGCATTTAATGCAAAGTTTTTGCCGGGCTTCGCTTCCTCGATGACTTTTACGTTGACGTTGTAATCGCTCCCGGCCTCCAGCGCTTTTTCGGCTGTACGATCGGTTGAATGGTTATCAATTACGATGATGTTGATTGGCCCCCGGTAATCTTGCAGCGAAATATAGCGTATCGTTTCACCGATGCCATTTTCTTCATTTCGGCAGGCGATGAGTATCGTAATTTCTTCCGCAGGATGAGTAACCTTCAGTGCGGGCTGACGGTCCAGCAATAGACTCGAAACCATAAAAGCATTCATATAGCCGGGAATATAGGAGAGGCCGACAATGACAAACAGCGCGACCGGCACGCTCACTAGCCCTCCCAAATCTATCACCCACGGGATCGAGAACCAGATCGAAAATAGCATCCAGCCCAAGGCAAAAGCATGACTGTAATAAAATTTTTTTCGGATAGGTATATATTTATCTTTGGGAAGCAAGGACGGCTTAGGTGATTTCGAATTCTTGTTTGGCAAACCATCCACTTTCATCTCCCCAATCATTCGTATGTAGGGCGCATCTCTTATAGGACATTATACCTAACAAGCTTTTTTGCCGGATGGGATCAAATTCTGCCAATTCCGCTTCCTCTCCAGCAAAAAACCCGCTTCGGCTACATGCCAAAACGGGCTTTTTGCTGCTTCATGACCTATCTTTTTTCCGCTAGATACTCCGCAAAATATTGAAACGTAAACGGTTCATTGCAAAGCGCTTGAATCTTCTCCTGCCATGGGTCGCTTTCAGATGGCTCCATAAAGGATTGGCGTATGGCGTCAAATACGTGCTGGTTTCCGTAAAGTCCATCCACGCGATACGCTTTTCGCAGCATATCCCGTATGCCATCCGCAAAAATATAGCTGTGCGTGTAGACCGGATAAGCCAAATATAGTACGTCTACCGATGGACTCATGGCTCTTCCCTTTACTCCGAATACTTCCTCTGCCCATTTATCAGAAAGCTCCTGGAAATCAGCTTCGGGATTTTCATAGATGGCATGCTCCAACAGACTTTGATAGAAATAGTATTTGGTGACGATCAGAAAAAAGAGGTGATCGTACTCCTGAATCTGTTTGATCGCGGAATCCTCTACGTGGAACACATCCTGTAACCACTTGGGCTGTGCAGAAATGGTCATAAACATTTCCGCCATCGCTTCATGTCCGATCAAATCTTTAAACCGGAAAAGCTCTGGTGGCTGCTGCGAGGAAAAATGTTCATACAGCGCATGCCCCATCTCATGCAGCGCAATTTTATAAGCACCATAGCCATCCCGCTTCCGAACTGCAATCCGAATATCCGTGGGAGAAATGGCGTTCATCATACCTCCGTAGGGTAGATCACATAAGGTTACTTGAATGGGGGTGGAAGAAAGCTCTACTCCAAAAGAGGCGCATGTAAGTGCTAAGACCTCGTTTATTTTCTCGCTTGGAAAAGCCTCGGCAGGAAGATCGTAGTAGTTCAAGGCTCCAAAGAGTAGGTCATGGTATCGAACATCCTCCCAGCCAAACTTCTCTTTGAATCGCGAATCCCACGCCCTGGAAATGGCGTCTGTCTGTTGCAGCATCTGCATTCCTTGTTCCCGGTACATTTCCCAATCCAGTCCATAAATGTGCTCGAACACGAAATGGAAATAAGTCGAATACCCTTTTTCCTGAGCATAACGATTCCTCGCGAGAACCAGCTCACGAAACTGACTGGCCGTCTCTTTCCCATACCGTACCGTTTCCATGAATAGATCCTCGCGTAATTGACGATCTGGATTCATCATCAGATACGCTTGCACATTTGAGAGCGAATAGGTTTCCCCATGAAGCGCAAAGGTCTTCTGTAAGATCGTAGACATGAGTGAATTCTTGATCGATGCGATAGCAGGATGACTTTCGATTTCTTCCTGCAGCGCTTTGTTTTTCAGTACAGCAAGCCTTCTCTTCCATTTCAAGTCACTGATTTTTTGCTCCCAAAAACCCAGCATCTCTGTAAACCGAGGGTCCGTAAATATCTGATAATGCGTTTGCTGAATTTCATTCAGTCTGGGCGACTCGATTTTTTCGGTCGTCAATTCGTATTGCAGCAGGGTTAATTCTTGGAATGTCATCTCCAGCTTGCCGATTTCTTCGTCATAAGCAGCTTTCCATGCCTCTTCTTCCTGTATCCTCGCAAGTCGGTCAAGATCCATTTGAATCGTCCTCCCTCTGATCGTTTCCAACAGAGTAACAGCCAAATGTCAGAGAATGATCAGAAGGCGCAGGTGAAATCGTCAAAAAGAAAAAGAAGCGGTTTCCCGCCTCCTTTTACATGAATTCCCGAATCCACTCGACAAGCTTAAATCCAAGATAAATCCCAAAGATACTCAAGACTCCAGGCAAAGAACTTGGGGCGGGCATCGGAAATTTAACGATAGAGAAAACCATCCCTACGATCGCCCCGCAGCATGTGGCAAGCAATAGCTCTTTCAATCCCTCTCCCTGCCTTTAGACTCTCGCGGAATCCGTTAATTTGGCGTCAAGACGCTTGAATTTGCTCACTTGCTGAGTGATCGCGATTTCCGTCGGCAGCCGTTCGATGCTGGATGCACCGAAGAAGCCTACGACTCCCTTGGTTCTGCTCAAAACATACGCAGCATCCTCCGGCTCGGAGATGGGACCTCCGTGGCATATCACCAGGATGTCTGGATTAACCGATTTGCCTGCGTCGTGAATGCGCTGCACCAGGTCAACTGATTCATCGAGAGTGAGTGCTGTATGGGCGCCGATGGTCCCTTTGGTGGTCAAACCGACGTGGGCAACCAGCACATCTGCACCTGCCTCGGCCATTTTAATCGCCTGCTCCTCGTTGAATACATAGGGTGTGGTGAGCAGCCCCAGTTCATGTGCCTTGCGAATCATCTCCACTTCCAAATCGTAGCCCATTCCTGTCTCCTCCAGGTTTTGACGGAAGACACCATCGCACAGGCCAACTGTCGGGAAGTTTTGTACTCCTGAGAATCCCATGTCTTTGAGCTGCTTGAGATAGACATCCATAAGCCGGAATGGGTCGGTACCGCAGACACCAGCGAGCACCGGCGTGTTGTTCACGATTGGGAGAACCTCTCCCCCCATTTCCACTACAATCTGATTGGCGTCGCCATATGGCATCAGCCCGGCGAGGGAACCACGGCCTGCCATCCGATAACGTCCGGAGTTGTAGATGATAATGAGGTCGGCCCCACCCTCTTCCGCGCATTTTGCCGACAGGCCCGTACCCGCTCCAGCGCCGACAATCGCACGATTCTCAGCGACTTGCTGACGTAGCCTGCCGATAATTTCTCTTCTAGCGATAGCCATGTTCATTTCCTCCCCAAGATGGTTTCAGCATAGTCAAAAGGTGCGCCGCAATCACTTCTGCGACAGCCGGGTCGTTGATGTCCTGTTCCATTTCCACAAACGAGATGTCCTCGCGCAAATTTTCTTTGAGTGCGTCGTACAAAGCTTGCCGTTCCTCCACGCCATCAAAAGCTTGGGAGTCCCGATCCAGCAGGGAGACGCCGCCTTTTGGGAAAACGAATACGGTTGGGGAATGGCTTTGGTTCAGCTTTTCTGCGATTAGGCGGCCCAGCTCCTGATTTTCCTCTACGGTCGTACGCATGAGCGTCGTCGTTGGATTGTGCTGATAAAATTTCCGCTCGGCAAACTGAGCAGGAACGGTCTCAGGCGGACCGAAGTTGACCATATCCAGAGCACCGACCGATACGACCTGGGGGATTCCTGCCACACCTGCTGCTTCCAACCGTTTCGGGCCGGCACTGAAAATGCCTCCCACCAGCTCGTCAGCCAGTTCTGTTGTGGTGACATCGGCTACGCCTTTGATAAATCCGGCTTTCACCAGCTCCTCCATCGCCAATCCTCCTGAACCGGTCGCGTGAAAAACCAGCACGTCATACCCGCTTTGTTCCAGCTTCTCCCGCACCTTTGTCACGCAAGGCGTAGTAACTCCAAACATGGTAGCGCCAATCATGGGCTTATCTTCCGTTTGATTCGTTTCATCGGCTGTCTCTGCCATCATGCCAGCCAGCGCGTACGCCGCATTGCGCAAAATCCGGCGTGACAACGAATTCAGTCCTGCGATGTCAACGACGGAATACATCATCGTCACGTCTTTTTCCCCCACATACGGGCGCGTGTTGCCCGAAGCGACAGTGGAAACCAGCAATTTGGGAACGCCGATTGGGACAGCTTTCATCGCTGTCGCTCCGACCGTGGTACCAGCCGTTCCTCCCATCCCGAATACCCCGCCGACAACGCCTTCTCCAATCAAGCGTTCTACTACTGCAGCCACACCACGTGCCATGACAGCGACGGCAGTTCCGCGATCCTGCTGAGCCCGTAAGTCAGACAAGCTCATCCCACCTGCTAGAGCCACCTCGTCACTGGAGATGTCCGGGGAAAACGAGGGTTGATCCAGCACGCCTGTATTCACCACGATCGTACTCACGCCGAGTGATTCCAGCAGGTCCTTCACATAGCCAAACTCTACCCCTTTTGTATCGAGCGCCCCTACCAATACCGCTTTTTTACTCATGCGACATCACCCCGGCAACAGTCCCTTCAAAAAACTGCTTGCTTCGGCGCATAACCTCGATTTCTCCTACTTTGTCTCGCACATCCAGCGACGGATAATGGGTGTCGATCGTCATCACGGCTTGCGGATCGTGCAAGGCGATGGCCTGCATGACCGGTCCGTGATCGTAATCGTCTTGTCCCGCAATCGCAAAATTTCCAAATTGCCCAAAAGGATGTTTTGCATGTACCGAGTTTGGCTGACGGTACGCCCCTTTTAGATGTGTCTGCCAGACGTACCCTTTTATATGCTCGTACGCTTCAACAGTCGGATACTCGCCAGCTCGCCAGCCATTGAGAATATCCCAGTTGATTTTCAAATGCGGGTGATCTGCGTAGCGAGCGAGGATTCCCAGCTCGGTTGCCGTACTAGACAGCGTAGGCGGCTCGTTTTCAACCACGATGATTTTATTGCGGTGCTGCGCATGTTCGGCATGGCGGCGCATGATGGCTGCATTGTAGCGATATTCGGCTTCTTTTTTCTCTTCTGTCCATTCATCAAACCCTTCTGGACGATGGAGAGAATAGACGCGCACGAGAGGAGCCTCGAAGATGTCCGCCAAGTCAAACAGTCTCTCCAGCACTTGGTTCATCTGCTCGTGATGACCTTCATCGTGGCTGTCGTACTTTGGCGGCCCGGAAAAAGAGCACGTGTTTACCGCCCAGGAGCTTACACTGTTAACCTGGAGGCCAGATTGGTCGATCTGCGTCTTCAACTCCCTCGCTTTTTCCAGTGAGATCGTATCGATCGTGTCACCATCCAGACTCGCTCGTAAATCTATAGATGCAAAGCCTAACTCTGCTGCCACCTGCAAAGCTTGCTCAAACGTTTCCGTCCCCAACATATCGGTAAACACGCTAAATTTCATACGAGTCTCCCCTCTCTTCCTTATCCTTGTTTTAGTCGATGCTGATCCATTTGCCAGATCGCTGTTTAAATGCGTCAAAAATCCTGGTGAGATGAAGCGAATCTCTCAGTGTAGAACGCTCGATCCGCTGCCCGCTCAATACGGCGTTGGCAAAGTAGCTGACGCTTTGCACCATTCCTTGCAGGAAAAGATTTTTGTTGTACACCTGGCCAAGTGAAAATTCCGGCTCCCAGTGTACGGGTCCATCCACCGGGTCATCCCCGATGTATACAGGTGCTTTGCCGTATTCGCCGCTGCCTTTTGAGCCCTTGTAGTAGATCAGGCGCATGCCGTTGTCGATGACCACGTTTTGATGGTTACCGATGATTTCAAATCGCTCCAACGGACTGGTAGGCGCCTGCGTAGACGAGAGCTGCAGATTGCCGATCGCTCCGGACTTGAACTGCAACAAAGCCTGCACGTTTCCACTCGGCTGGTGTTCGATAAAGCACATCTCTTTTACTTCACCCATGAGGTAGTGAATCCCCGACATCGGGTGGCAAATGTCCAGGAACCAATGCAGGCCAGTGCGCGTCGCGATCTCTTCCTGATACGGAGTGAGCGTCAGTGGATAGCGGCCATTTACGGAAACGGGTTGACCGAAATCTGCCCGCTCAATGATTTGCTTGGCCTTTTCAAAGGTTGGGTAGAAGTAGCGTTTGTTGGCGACGAGCACGTACTGCCCAGTCCGCTCCTCTACCTCCAACATGCGCTCTACTTCTTCCGCCGTATAAGCAGCCGGCTTTTCCATCCAGACCGGTAGCCCTGCTTCCAGCAGATCAGGAACGATTTTGGGATAGAGCGGCTTTCCTTCTCTATCGAAATTCAGCACGACGAATACCGCATCCAGCTTCTCCTGCTTGATCATTTCTTTGTAATCGGTGTACATTTTTTGGGCCCCAAACCGTTTGCGGTAGATTTCCGCACGCTCGGCATTCAAGTCGCAGACTGCTACCAGATCGACGGGAGCATAGTCAAAGGTTGGATATACGTTGCGAAATGCGTGAGCCCCGCACCCGATAAAGCCCACCTTAATTTTCGAATCATACTCGTAGTTAAATTTGATTGGGTTCATATCGCTTCAGACCTACCTTTCGTCTTTGCTTGCAAAGTGCCCCGATTACTCCCCGATGGTCTGGCGATCCCCCGCCGAATAGGCGATGATCATCCGGCACGGCTCCCAGCTGGTCACCGTCGCATTATGCGGTACATTCCGCGGAATACGCAGCATCATGCCCGGCTTCAGATGGAATACCTCATCCCCTAGCGTGTGGTCGCATTCACCAGAGAGGACAAAAATCACTTCCTCGCAGTTCGGATGTACATGCCTTGTGTTGGATGTACCCGCATTGATATACACCATGCCAAACGTCATTTCTGCCTCTGGGTCTATCTCGTGTCCGCAGAGCCATTGAATGCCGCCCCACTCCTGCGGCAAAAGATACTGTTCTTTGTTCAAGTCGGTGATTGTCGCCATATGAAAATCTCTCCTTCATCCATCTTGTGGTTGTTATTTATCTGATCCCGCGGACATGCCTTCGACGAACTGTCGTTGGAAGATCAGGTAGACAATGACACTCGGGACCATGCTGATCAGTGTACCGCCAAAAATGAGCCCGTAATTGGAAGCGTTGTTCCCCTGGAAGGAAAGCAGTCCTAACGGGATGGTGTACTTATCCTCGGAGATCAGCAAAACGAGCGGCAGCATGAAGTCATTCCAAATATTCATAAACGTGAAAACCATCAGTGCCACGATTCCCGGCTTCGCCAATGGCAGCATGATTTTCAGATACGTCCTCCACTCCCCCGCTCCGTCTACGTACGCGGATTCACGCAGCTCTTTCGGAACGTCTTTGAAGGTGTTGCGCATCAAGAAGACGGAGAACGGAAGAGCCATCCCCACCGAGACCAAGGTGATTCCGGTCAGCGAATCGACCAACCCCATCGTTTTCAGCTGGAAGAATACGGGGATGATGATGGCCTGCACCGGCAGCGATAGTCCCAAGATAAACAGATAAAACAAGATTTGGTTGCCCGGGAATGTCATCTGCGCAAACACATATCCAGCCGGACATGCGACCAGAAACACGATGATCATTCCTACCACGGTGATGAACGCACTGTTGAAAAAGTAGGTTTTGAAATTACCCAGCTGCCACGCGCCGATCAAATTGTCCAAGTTCCAAGAAGCTGGCAAGGAAAACGGATAGTTGGCAATTTCAAAAGCGGTCTTGAAGCTCCCGAGGATCACCCAAAAGATCGGCATGACGATGATGCCCAGGAGGACGATCAAAAGCACCCATAGGAAAACCTGCGAATTTCGTCCCGCACTCAGTTGCCCGCGCATACGCTAGTCCCGCCTTTCCCGCAAGTAGTTAAACAGTATGGTCAGCGTAATGACGATGATTCCCAGCAGAACACCGCCAGCTGTGGCATAGCTCACCTTATTCATGCTAAAGGCGGATTTGTAGACGTAGGTGGACACCACTTCACTCTTGTAAAACGGCCCGCCTTGGGTCATCACCCAGATCAAAGCAAATCCTTTAAAGGAATAAATGACCACCATGCTGATGACGACGTTCAAGGTATTGCGCAGGCTTGGGATCGTAATGCTGAAAAACTTGCGGATCGGACCGGCTCCGTCAATCTCTGCTGCTTCATACACCGAATGATCGATGTTCTGTAGACCGGCGAGGTACAGGATCAGGTAAAATCCATAAAACGCCCAGGTTCCCGCTATTACCAGAGCAGGCAGCACAGTCCACTCCTCCCCTAGCCAGTTGCGTGCGAGGGATTCGAGGCCGATTTGCTGCAAAAACACGTTGACCGGCCCCATGAGCGGATCGTAGATTTTGGCCCAAAGCACGCCTACTACCGCCAATGAAATGACAGACGGCAGATAAAATCCAGCGCGAAAGAACAGCTTGCCTACTCTGACCTTGCTAATCATCACCGCTAGCACAAGTGTGGGGATGACCACCAAAATGAGACTGATGACGACCCAAACCAGGTTGTGCAATAATGATTGTAAGAATATTCCGTCTTTTAATAGGTTTATATAGTTGTCAACGCCAACGAAATTCATAGTCGGCGAGGCCCCGTCCCAATCGAACAAGCTCAGACGAATCGCGTCTATCATCGGATAGAGCATAAAGATCCCGTATAAAAGCAGCGCGGGTGCCAGAAAAGAGAGAACAACCAGCAAGCGTTTCGCTTTTCGTCTCCAGAGGCGAAGCTGCATTCTGGGTTTCACGTCGTACATACTTTGTGCAGGTGACGGATTTACGGAGTTCATCGCTTCCCCTCCTTCATTCCCATGAAGTAGAGTCGGAGAGAGCAGGATCCCCTGCCCCTTTCCCTACTTCCTGGTTAGTTGATAACCGGCTGCTTGATCTTTTTTGGTGCCCTCAGCGATCGCTTCCATCGCTTCCTGTGGTTTCACCAATCCGCCGATTAATCCAATCAGATTTTGATAGTAGGCTTCCTTGGCTTCGCTGCCGATAAAGACACTCGGATTGTAGCCTACCCCTACTTCAATCTCCTTCATCGCATTGGCTAACAGTTCACCCGCTGGCTTGACCGTCAATGCCGCTTTGGAAGCCGGGATCAGGTTATAGGAAGGGTCACCCAATACCACGTTTGCATAATCCTCTGAGAGAACAAAGTTCATCCACTTCTCTGCCAGCTCGGGATGAGCAGCCTTGGACGGCACTACCCATGTGTAGCCGAGCCCACCTGTCGGATTCGTTTTCTGCCCGCCAATAAAGGAAGGCATGTTGAACGAGCCGATGTTGCCTTCTGCCTTGTTTTCCGCGATGGTGGAAATGATGTGTGTGGGCGAGACAAACATTGCCATCTTCTTGTTCAAAAAGCTTAGCTGGAGATCGGAGGAATTCAGAGACATGGACTCTTTTCCGATATACTCCTGCTTCGCCCAGTCAGCCAGCATTTCGCCCGATTTGACAAACTCGGGATCGGTCCATTTCTTTTCACCGTACAGCAGAGCTTCTACGGCATCTCTGCCTGCAGCCGCCTGCAGAAGATTCGAGTACAAGCCCCCTACGGTAAACGCGGTCCGAGCACCCGTATTGAGTGGTGTAACTCCGTTGGCCTTCAGCGTGTTCATCGCTGCAACAAATTCCTCTCCCGTCTGCGGGACTTGGATGCCATACTTTACGAAAATGTCTTTGTTGTAGTAAACCTGTATCGCGTCTACGGTGTGAGGCAATTCATAAATGCCGTCGGTTACCGTAGCCATCTGGTAGGCAAATGACTGAAGCTTTTCCTTCCAGTTGTTCTGTGTATACCAATCATCGAGCTGCTTGATCAATCCCACCTCTGACAGGATTCGCACGCGTCCTGGGCCAGCATTCATCAAGATCGCATCAGGCGGAGTCACGCCGGATTGCAGCATCGTGGTTAGCTTTCCTGACTCTGTGTTCACGTCCCCGTTTGTCAGCGTAACTTTGACGGCGGGGTTCATTTCTTCAAACTTTTTGATTACGCTTTCCCATTGCAGTTTTTCCGTATTGTTGTAATAGTTCGGGATAAAAAGACTTAATGAATTTCCGTCTGCTTTGCTAGCTGCTGTCGGTTCTTTTTGCGCACTCGCGGCATTGGAGTCTCCTGATCCGGTTGGAGAAGAACATCCGGCTATGACCATGGATGCGAGTGTCGCGAAGGCCAAAAATTTCTTGAGTTTGCCTTTGATCATGGAATCAGCCCCCTTTTTCTTCGGTGTTATTTTCGACGGCCCGTCTTGACTTAAAATTTATATGATTTGTAATATTTAAACAACGGAACAAACAGTGGGAAAAAGGGGGACAAAAAGTGGATTTGCAGGAAGAAAGGTCGTCCGTCGTACCATTTGTACACTCGATTTTTTTCAAGCTGTTTGTTTATTTTCTACTGTTGTCTATCGTTCCTTTGACGTTATCCGGGCTCCTGACCTATAAAAATGTCTCCGAGCTGCTGGTCACCAAATTGGATCAGGATGCCTCCTCCGTGTTGGAACAAAATTCGAGAACCCTTGCCTTTTATTTCAACGACTTAAAGCGGATGGGGGAAATCTCCTTCCTAAGCTCCTCTGTCTCTGATTTCTTAAAGAACAAGGATTACGACGCGTACCTGCTCTCCTTTCTCCCGCTCGATCAGGCTTTCTCCAGCATTCACTTGATCCGGCCTGAAAACGTAGGAATAACCCTTGTCAGCGACCACGGGTTTGTCTACTCCTACGGCTATTCCCTCAATCGCGACCAGAGCAGCTTCTACCAATTTGAATGGATGCCCAAGCTCTCCCAGCTCTCTAGTGAGCCTACCATTACCCGCTTGCATGATCGACCTTACAGCACCAGCCAAGAGGAAGAGCCCGTCTTTTCCTATGTCCAACGCTTATACAGCAAGGATCTGAAAGCAAAAGGGGTTCTGATCATCGACTTTAAGAGAAGTATTTTAGACAGCCTGTTTGAAAGCAGCTACTTCTCCAAAAATGCCCATGGCGGAATCGAATCCGGCATGCTGATCACCAGTAAAAGTGGTGACGTATTGTACCCGCAAGATACCGATCTTTTTCCTACCCAAGACATGCAAAACTTAGATCAAGTCAAGCGTATCACAGATCGATCCGGCAACCTTTACCGAACTGTCGCGCTTTTGAACGAGGAAACGGACTGGACCCTGATCGGTTACTTCCGGGAATCCACTCTGTACGAGCCCATCTACCGCATTCGCAATTTCACCTATTGGATTCTTCTTCCCAGTATCGTCTTTTGCCTGTTAGCCTCGTTTTATTTGTCCCATCGAATGTCCGACCCAATCCGCCATCTGCAGAGCTTGATGATAAAAGTGGGTCAAGGCGACTTTCATCATCTGTTTACGTTACGACGAAAAGATGAAATCGGCCAGCTAGGGCGAGGCTTTAATCAAATGGTGGGGAAAATCAAGGAACTGATCCAGCTCGTCCATGAGGAGCAAAGCCAGAAGCGGCGAGCCGAGCTGACCGCCCTACAGTCGCAGATTAAACCTCATTTCCTCTATAACACGCTAGAGTCTATCAACAGTCTGGCCCGCAAGCACAAGGAACCGCAGATCAGCAAAATGATCGTTCTTCTAGGGAAGCTGATGCGGTTATCCATCAGCACGTTCGATGAGATGATTCCGATCTGGAAGGAATTAGAGTACGTCAGATGCTATTTGGAGCTGCACCAATTTCGTTCTCGAAGACCGATAGAGTACGAGATTGAAATGGACGAAGAGATTCAGAGCCTCTACACCGTAAAATGGGTGCTCCAGCCAGTCGTGGAAAACGCGATTCTGCACGGCTTGGACCCTATCCCCAAACAGGACGTCAGTGGACGCATTGAAATCAAAGGGTGGCTCGAACACGATGCCGTTTACCTGCAAGTAAAGGATAACGGTGTGGGACTTGAAAAAAGCAAGCTGGAAGAAATGCGCCACAACCTCGAGCATCACTCGCAGGAGCTCACTCAATTCAAGCAAAAAGTGGGGCTCTATAATGTTCAATCGCGTATCCGTCTCCATTTTGGAGCCACGTATGGACTTTCTGTGCACAGCGTTCCCGAGCAAGGCATGCGTGTCACCATTAAACTGCCGAGGAGGACTAGCGATGACCAAGCTACTGATCGTGGATGACGAATGGATGGTCTCTGACAGTTTACGCTCTATGGACGAGTGGAAGGAGCGCAACATCGAGGTAGTCGGAACAGCAGGCAGCGGTACAGAAGCTTTGCAGTGGCTGGAACGGACCCATCTCGATATCGTCCTGACCGATATTCGCATGCCAGATATGGACGGTCTGGAGCTTTTGCAGCGGCTTTATGAAAGCAATCCAGAAATCAACGTCATACTCATCAGTGCGTATGAGGAGTTTACCTACGCGCGTACCGCCTTGCGATACCAAGCCAAGGGATACGTAACTAAGCCGATTGACACCGACGAGCTTTTCTCGATCGTGGACAGCTTGCTCTTCAATGAGCCAGCTTCGGACGGCCCCAAAACCTATCACGAAGCGATTGTAGAGCGGGCGATTTCCTACATGAAAACGCATTTGGGAAAGCCCCTCTCGCTCAGGGAAACAGCAGAAGAAATTCATCTCACCCCTCATTACTTCGGGAATGTATTTAAGACAGTGACCGGAGAAACCTTTGTCAATTACCTCACCCAGCTCCGCATGAAAAAGGCTTGCGAGCTGTTGAAAAACCCTGAGCTCAAGCAGTACGAAATATGTGAGCGAATCGGGTACGCGGATACCAAGTACTTTGCAAAGGTGTTCGCCAAAAGCTTTGGGATGTCGCCGCGCGAATATAGGCAGGAATATGCAAGAAAGGGCTAGCAAAAGTTCATTTTTCATACGCTAGATGTATTCCTCTGGAGTGTATCACCGCTTCTGATCCAGTCACTACAAGCATGGCAAAGTAAAGGAGTGAACATGCGAAACCCGCCAGAAATATGGCGGGTTTTACGTAAGTCTAAGAAGAAACGGGTCGTTCCTCCTCTTCTATTAATTCCCTTGTCCAATAAGTGTTGCTGCGCTTTATTTTTGCCGGCAAACCTGCAGCAACGCAATGACTCGGTATGTCACTTGTAACCAGAGAACGTATTCCTATAACGCTATTTTCACCGATCGTGACTCCTTTCAGAACATTCACATGCGCTCCTAGCCAGACGTGATCTCCAATATAAATATCCCCGACCCAAGTTAATTCGTTTGTTTGATTCCACATCCAGAATAGAATGGGAATCCCCGTTTCGGATATGAACGTCATAAGAGAACATGCAATCCTTCCCTATTTGAACTTTTGCTTTTGGCTCAAGTGCAGAGACATTTGCTTCTTCAAATGTTGTTTGACTCCCGACAATTATTGTACAATCTCGTGTTTGGAACCAGAAGCTTCCAGCCGCTAAGATGCAACTTTCACCTATCTCTAAACAATGCCCTGAGCCTTTCATGTCAATTTTCACATTCGATACTCTAGAATTTGCCCCGATAGAGATGTAGTTATCGTCCCCTGCAATATTAATTTCTACCTTTTTCAGATACGCCCCTTCGATATTCAGAACGTTCCTTTTTCCATGTATCCTTCTATTATTTCGATTCAGGTAATAATAACATTTGGATAGGAACACTCGTAATGAATGCTCCTTTTCTGTACCTGCCAAATTCCCTTCAAAATACTTTTGGAAAA
The DNA here is from genome assembly GCF_046622605.1 of Brevibacillus centrosporus. NCBI lineage: Bacteria > Bacillati > Bacillota > Bacilli > Caryophanales > Paenibacillaceae > Brevibacillus > Brevibacillus centrosporus. The sequence goes on from NZ_CP176856.1 coordinate 4,894,795, forward strand.
GTCATCAGAAAACTCCCTCTTCCCTTTCTCTGCAAGCGAAGGCTACTCTTTTAGAGGCACATGCTGGATTCTTTTGATCAGGTACCTACTCTTATAATCAAATCTTCCCAGAGCATCGTGCAAACTGTTAGCAGCTTCCTTCGCATCTTCTACACTCCTAATCAGCCTTTTGTTCGTTTTAAAGAACACCTATGATGTTTATTAAAGATCCATCCAGGTGAGGATTAATCAGAGGTAGCCATAAAGCTTGATTGATGGAAAGCAAGACTAGATTACTTGCAGCTCAAACGTCACCGATTGGCTTCTCCTTTGTCATCATTTCAGTAAGCGTTATGGTTGAGATACCAAGTGTCTTTGCAGTGATCTTGTGTCTGTATAGAATTGGACTGTCCAAAAGTCAGAGATTTTGCCGTTTCCGATAGAAAAACTTCGACCCGGACATTACAGTAGCGCAAGATTTGAACGCCATGCTCTCGGTGACATAAAAGCACTGCCAACAAAAAAGAGGCGGTTTCCCGCCTCTTTCTCCTGCCCTTAATCCCAAGCGAAACGCTGCTCTTTCCAGGGATCTCCATACATGTTATACCCGTTCTTCTCCCAGAAGCCCTGCTTATCTTTCTCCAAAAACTCAATTCCGCGCACCCATTTAGCACTCTTCCAGAAGTACAGGTGGGGGATGACAAAGCGCAGCGGCCAGCCGTGATCCGGGGTCAGCTCTTGTCCGTTATGTTTGTTGGCAAACAGGTTTCCAGGGGTCATGAAGTCCTTGAGCGGCACATTGGCTGTCCAGCCTTCCTCTGCGTGCAGCATGACGTACTTCGCTTCCGGCTTTACTTTTACCAGCTTCAGCACTTCTTCTACCGGAATCCCTTCCCACTCGTTGTCGAGCTTGCTCCAGCCCGTAACGCAGTGAATATCGTTCGTCGTGCCGCCTTTTGGAAGAGCCATCATCTGCTCGTAGGAAAGCGTCACTTCCTCTTCGACCAATCCAAAAATACGAAAGCTCCACTGTGTGGAAAGATCCGTGTACTCCGGCACTTCTCCATAGTGTAGTACAGGGAATCCGGTCGTTTGTTTTTGATTGGGCGGGATGCGGTCTCGCTGCGTATTCGTCGCTTGATTGAAAAACATATAAGCCCAACTCCTCACTGTCAGTATTGTTCTCTGCTTCCCTTCTTACCATATCCTTCACAAGTCTGCAAGAGGGTTTGCACACTTCCTGCTGGCAAAGACCCATCAGCTTGCCTGCACAAAAACCCCCGCGATCCTGCGAGGGTTCTCTTGTTCCTTTTGCCGCTTGCTTATTTCCCTACACGCAGCAGTGCGTGATCGACTTTGATGCACATGTCGTTGACCACAGCAATTCCATCCGCGCTCATCAGGGCAGCTGCCTCGTCATTGGAGATCCCTTGCTGCATCCAGAATACTTTTGGTTTGCTCTTCATTTTTTTCGTATCTTCTGCTACTGGCAGGACATCCTCGCTTTTTCGGAAGACGTTGACGATATCGACAGGCTCCTCTATTTCTGCCAGGCTCGCCAAGGCCCGCTCACCCAACACCGTTTCACCTGCGATTACAGGGTTGACCGGGATGATTTTGTAGCCTGCGTGCTGCATCGCATCTGCGATCATGTAGCTGGTGCGATCTGGCTTGTTGGAAAGCCCGACGACGGCAATCGTTTTGGCTTCCTCCAGCAGCTGTTTGCGAACTTCGTTACTAGGATTTTGTACCATATTTCAACACTCCTTTAGGAATTAGGATTGGCTGCGATTCGATACAAATTGAACGATGGTCCGAGTCATGACACCGGTACCTCCATGCGGCTGCATGTCGCCGGTATTGGCATTGTAAGCCGTTCCTGCGATATCCAGATGCACCCATGGCGTATCTTCTACAAACTCCTGCAGGAAAACACCGCCGATGATGCCGTGTCCATAGCGTCCGCCCGAGTTTTTCAGGTCGGCAAAACGGCTCTTGTTCAGCTCCCGGTACTCTTCAAATGTCGGCAGCTGCCACAAGCGCTCGCCTGCTACATCTGCCGCTTCCAGCAGCTCTGCCATGAGGGCTTTGTCATTTGTCATCGCCCCGGAGCAGTAGTGACCCAATGCCACCACGATACCGCCTGTCAACGTAGCTGCATCGATCAGGCAGGTTACACCTTGCTGCTTCGCGTAGGTGATGCAATCCGCCAGTACGAGGCGGCCTTCTGCATCCGTCGTAATGATTTCCACGGTTTTTCCGCTCATGGTCGTGATGACATCCCCTGGACGGAAAGCCGTACCCGATGGCATGTTTTCTACCGTACCGATGACAGCCAGCACGTTTACTTTCGGCTTGATTTGGCCCAGCGCTTCGAGGGTACCGATCATCGCTGCGGCTCCACCCATGTCGGATTTCATGTCTTCCATACCAGCTACCGGCTTGATGGAGATCCCACCTGTGTCAAAGGTGACCCCTTTTCCGATCAGACCGATGACATCATCCCAGGTCTCTCTTCCCTGGTATTTTACTGCGATAACGTACGGCTCAAGCTCGCTGCCTTTTGCAACGGACAAAACCCCACCCATGCCGAGTTCCTCCAGCTTGGACTGCTCCAGGACTTCGACTGTCATGCCGTAACGGTTTGCCACTTCTACGGCTGCGTCCTTTAATGCTCGCGGCGTCAAATAGTTGGCAGGCTCGTTTACCAGTGTGCGGGCCAGATTCGTACCCGACACCAGCGCTCGACCCAAATGAACGCCAGCGGCTACCAGCTGTTCAGCGTCTTCCGCTGTCATCACCCGCACAGCAGCGACAGGATCAGCCTCGCGCTTGGCTTTTTGGCGATAGCCCTCATAGTGATATTCAGCAAGCCCAAACGCTTCTGTCACCGCCTGAGCCAAACGATCTGCGGCGAGCTTGTCGGTCGTAGGCAAATCGATCGCGACCGTTTTTTCTTTTCCTTTTCCCAAAACGGTTTTGGCAGCACGTCCCCATGCACTGCGAGCCGCTACAAAATCAAACTTCTCTGGTGCGCCCATGCCCACGACAATCAGCTTTTTCGCTGCCAGTTTACCCATGCTATGAATAACCGCGATAGCTTTTGCATCGCCGCTGATTTCCTTTTCCTTTTGCAAAGCGCTCAAGCTGCCCGAAAAAGCTTGCTCCAGCTCAGGGTACACCTGCGCCAGCTCTTCCCCTTTCCACAGTGGAACAATCAGTTCGTCACACTCTACATGAACTAGCGCAATCCGTTTTTCTACGGTCACTTCCATATACTCTTCCCTCTTTCCCTGTGATAGGATACAATTATGTGCACATTTGTAGTTTTCAACGCCTTGATATTCGAAGGCCCAATTACGATGTGTCGATACACAAACGCAAAGACGGAAAAACCATGGCTTTGGCTTCTCCAGGAGGAATCACGTCAAGATCAGGCAGGGCACTCTCGCAGGCTTCTATGTACCCGATCACACCTGCCACATCCAGTCCCCAATGAACAGGGCCGTAACGGTTCAGGTACTTTCGAGCGTTGCCAAACATCCAGCGAGCGCCTTTGATATTGCCGTATTCCCGATGATACAGGCCGACTGCCATTTGCAAGAGCCCTTGCAGGAACTTGTCGGATTTGTTTTCCATCCAGATCTCTTCGAGGAGATCATGGCATTCGTAGTACTCACCTTCATTGAATTTCTCAATGAACTGCAGATACTGTCCGGGATACCGCATGGATGTTCACACCTTCCGTTTCACCGTTGCAAAAAGAAAACCTCGTGAAACGCTTCCAAAACACTGTATGTAGAGCTGCCTGACAAATTTTTTTCATCAGCTGCTTTACTAATGGTATCACAGATTGGCATTCCGTTACATCCATACGAAAACTTCACGGATGGAGACCTCGCCCTTCTGTTACAATATACGAAAGAAGCGTACGTAGAAAGGAATGGATTTTCCGTGGCGGATATTTTAGAAAACTTCCCCTTATGGGCTGCGCTGCTTGCCATAGGAATCGCCCAATTCATCAAAATTCCCCTCAATTATTTCGCTACCAAAACATGGCAATGGTCGCTGATGTTGAGCACAGGCGGCATGCCTAGTTCCCATTCTTCAGCTGTAACCGCTCTCTCCACGGCAGTGGGTCTGCGTGAAGGCTTTTCCAGCAACATGTTTGCTATCTCCGCCATTCTTGGTGTGATCGTCATGTTCGATGCGGCCGGTGTCCGCCGTCATGCCGGGATGCAGGCTGTGGTGCTGAACAAGCTCGTGGATGAGTTTAATCATCTCCTGGAAGGCATGAAATCACTCAAGGTGCGTCCGAATCAGGAAAAGGCCAAAAAGCTGAAGGAGCTCCTCGGTCATCAACCGATCGAAGTGCTCATCGGCGGTTGGCTGGGCATCATGATTGCGCTTTTGGTGCATCCGTTCTTCTAAGGCATACCCAAAGGGGGGACTTTGCATGCGAATTGTTTCCATCTGTCCGAGCAATACGGAAATCCTCTATTATCTGGGTCTAGGTGAACAGGTCGTGGGGCTGGACGATCATTCGGACTGGCCCCTGGAGTGGCAGCACTTGCCCAAGGTGGGGCCGGACCTGACCATCGACATGGATCGGGTAGCGGCATTGAAGCCTGATTTGGTCGTTGCTTCTCTGAGCGTACCCGGCATGGAAGCGAACGTGGATGCCCTGCAGTCGCGCGGCATTCCCCACATCGTCCTGAACCCATCGCGTATCAACGAGATAGCAGCAGACATCCGACTGGTCGGAGAAGCGACAGACATGCATAAGCAGGCGGATCAGCTCGCCACTCTTTTTGACGAAAGAGTGGAAACCATCCGACATCGAGCGTCTCAATATTCTCACCGCCCCAAGCTCTACTGGGAGTGGTGGCCCAATCCAATCTACACGCCAGGTGAGGAAAACTGGCTTACGGATGTGAGTGAAATCGCCGGCGCCATAAATGTCTTCCGTGACTATCCGGTAGCAAATGTCAAAGCGACACGCGAGATGGTAGCCGAGCGCGATCCAGATCATATCTGTGTCGTCTGGTGCGGGATTGAGCTCAAACGCATCAAACCCGCGATGATCACCGAGCGTCCCGAATGGCAGGAAATGACGGCGATCCGCAAGCACCAGGTCCATTTGCTTGAAGAAGGACTGTACTGCCGTCCCTCTCCCCGCATTCTCGACGGCCTGGATAAGCTCGTAAGCCTGATTCACCCCTAACACAAAAACGTTCAGACCTGATTTTGGCCTGAACGTTTTTTCATTTTTTCTTTCATGCTGCCTACGCAGCATCTTTGTTTTGCTTATGCTATTCACTTTTTTGTGTTAATTTACGACTTCCGCCATTGCCGCGATTCCTTTTTGGTTCAGGCTGTTGAGAAAGGCTTCTGTCAGCTTGCCATCACCTCGTCTGACGATATAGACGTCCACTGATTTTTTGCCCCATTGCTTGAACACGTCCTGCTTGGTTTCAAAATACAGGTCAATCTTGTGTCCGCGGATTGCTCCACCTTTGTCCGCTACTACACCATAGCCGTAGCCCGGAATGTACAGCACCGTCCCAATCGGAAAGATACGAAGGTCAGCAGCAATTGTTGAGTAATCGTCTCTTCGTACTTTCACGCCTGAATAAGTGATGCCGTAAGAAGGATGAGACGGATTCTTGCCTGTCGACTCAAATCCGGCGTAATAGCCTGTCGCTACGACGCGTACTTTCGGAAACTGATCCAGGAGTGCGTCCGATTTATCAATGACTTGAGTGAGGGAGCTAGCGGAGACCGTGCGTTTTTTGACGACCCGCTGCCCATCTTTCGTTTCTCTAATTCCAAATGCAGTTTGGATGCTGCGATCTCCAACTGCGTTATAGCCATACCCATCGCTCGCAAATCCCGTCAGAACCATGATGAACAGAGCGATGAAACTGATTGACAGCTTCCCATTCATTTCTGGTAAACCTCCTCTCGGTTCTAGTCATGTCCCGAAGAGAAGGAAAGTATACACAAATTTTGGATGGTTTATGAAAAATTCAGTATATTGCGTCCGATTTTCCCCACACAAAAAAAGGATGCCCGCCCAAATGGGAGCACCCTCAGACTGTTATTAAAACATCCGGTATCCTTTTTTACGCAGGGTGTGAATCGTCCATCCCGATGCTACCGTCCCTGCCATGCCACATCCTAAAATGACCGCATCCCAGATGCCTGGAACTACTTTTTGATAAACCAGGGCACCTACAAGCACCCCCAATGCAATGACCACGGGGAACCACGTTGTTTTCAAAATCATGTTTAAAATAAATCCGATGCCAAAGCCCAGCACGGTAAAAAGAACAATGGATACTACAAACTGAAGCAAACTCATCGATCTTACGCCTCCTGCCTCTCCCGCACATCCACCAATTGGGTGCAAAGATGGCTATTATCGTATTTTAGTGTAGCCTAAACCAGATGGACTGGTCAATATTTGACAACAAGGCGGACTCGCAAAAAAAGCCGGCACGCTCTCGCGCCCGGCTTTTGTACGTATGCTCGTTTACTTATTCGCTGCAGAAACAGGTTCCTCTTGATGATGGGTTCCAGACCCTTCACAGTTCGGACAATTTTCCGATCCGCCCAGGAGCAGTTGGAAATACCCTTGTCCATTGCAGTACGGGCATTGTTCTTGTTTATGTCTCATGGTGAGCTCCCCTTTCCTATCTTACATGCGTTGGAAATAATTGCATGTATTTTCTGATAATTTTGATGTATCTAACTTTAACAGAAAAAACGCCGTCTGCACAATTCAGTTATTGTGTGAAAAAACAGAAAAAACCGTGATGTAAGCGGAAACATCACGGTCTAGCTTCTTCAATCGCACCATTACTTGAATATTTTATAGGATGTGTACTGAAAGACTGGATCGATATCGTATGTCTGCCCTGGCATCCCGCTCTCTCTTTTTGCATAGCCAGGTAGAATGATTTTTAAGTAGGTAGATGACAGCGGATCCGTCAAGAGTTCACGGATGGGCTTGAAGCAAGTCTCGGCGATTTCCCCCTCCTGTGGACGCGGCTCGCCGCTTACATAGTCCATCCAGAAGACGACCATATTATCACTGATCGAGCCTTTAATGACACCAGAGCGAATCCCTGCCACCTGTCGCACGACGGCTTCCACACCTGTCTCCTCCAAGACTTCGCGAACGGCTGCCTCGTCTACCGTCTCTCCTTCTTGTACAAATCCTGCAGGAAAGGACCACTGCCCTTTCAAACCACTGTAAGCCTTTTTGACAACGAGGGCTTCTTCCCCGCGAATGACGATCCCGCAGGCCCCCAGCCACACTTTTCCTTCACGCACGTGTATCGCTTCCCTTCTCGTCCGATGCTGTGCTTTGAGTATACCATTTCTGGCAAAGGAAAAGCCCCCCGGCGCATACCGGAGGGCACTCTCTCTTACTCGTCATCGTCGTCCAGCAGTCCGTTGTCGATCATATAGCGAAGGTTTTCCCGATCCCGCTCTCGTCCTTTTTCCTTTAGGCGCTCAATGGCGGGCAGGATCAGTATGTCTACCTCGTGCTGTACATGCCAAGCGAGATCATGGCGCCCCTGTTCCTCCAGGTAAGCTCCCACTTCCATCATGGCATTGTAACGGTCCATCTCTTCTTTGGTCATCAAGCCTCTGACCTGAATACTTGCATGACGCATGCTACAGCTTCACCTTTTTCAGGGCGAGACCGACGCCACCGATTTTGTACAGGTAGCGCAAATCGCTTGCCTTTTTCATCATGGCTGCCGTGCTGCCGAATAATTTTTTTGATCCGACCTGACCGATGCCTTCCCCTTTGCCAAGAGAAGCCAGCGTTCCTTGCAGGTGCGGGGTAAACTTGTGTGTTACTTCTCCTCGAATGATTGCGACGAGGTTCTCTCCGAGCGTTTCGCCTTCTTGAACCGCGATTTGGGCTGTCGGCGGATACGGGCGTCCTTCCTCGTTAAAGATCAGCGCGCAGTCACCTACGACAAATACGTTTTCATGGCCAGGCGCACGCAAGTATTCATCTACTTTTACGCGTCCACGCATCACTTCAAAGCCAGCCTGTTCGACGATGCTGTTTCCTCTCACGCCAGCTGCCCAGACGACCGTTTTCGCTTTGATCTCTTCTCCCGTTGCCAGCAGAACACCATCTGGCGTACATTGCTTGATCGGCGTGGCGATTTTGAATTCGATTCCTTTTTTGCCCAGAACGTCCATCGCGTAGTTGACCAGCTCAGGGTCAAAGCCAGGCAGAGCGGTCGGTGCCGCTTCAATGCAATATACCTTCACTTTACTCGGGTCAACGTCGAATTCCTCGCACAGCTCAGGCAGACGATCCCCCAGCTCTCCGCAAAACTCGATTCCGGTAAAGCCAGCGCCGCCCACTACGAACGTGACGTAATCCGTGCGGTCAGGCTCCTGCTTGAATTTTGAGAACATGTACTGAATATGCTCCCGAATGTTGCGGACCGCGTTGATGCTGCGAATGCTGAAAGCGTACTCCTTCAGGCCCTCGATGCCGAACGTTTCCGGCTCACTGCCCAGCCCGATGACGAGGTAGTCATAATCGAGGATCTCGCCGCTCTCCAGTGTGACGGTCTGCTCCTCAGACTGAATCGATTTTACGGTTCCTTTAACAAAATTCACTTTCTCTTTGTTGATGATCCTATCCAAATCGACGCGGGCATGATCAGCAGAGGCGGTACCAGCGGCAGGCTCATGGAGCCAGGTCGTGATGTAATGGTAGTTGTGCTTGTTGACCAAGGTGACTTCCGCTTCGTTATAGTTCAGCTTTTTCTGCAGCTGCAGCGTGGTGAGCAGGCCTCCGTATCCGGCGCCGAGAATGAGGATTTTAGGTGTACTCATGAATATCCCTTCCATTCATCAGGATAATGGTAACTAAAGGATGTTTGTGCCAAATTTCACGTGGTTTGTTACGAAATAGGATGCCCCAATCTCGGATGTGTTGTCGGCTCGGAATGGTTGCTCTGGGTAGCCTTCAATTCCAACCTGTGAAAAATTGCACAAAGCTAGAAAAAATGTGTCAATTTCTTTACAGTTACCCTCATCATATCCAGTGATGCTTGGTTTGGCAAGGTTTTTTTACCCATCTTTCCCAATTCCATCTTTGGACTAGCTCTAACGCGCTCCTCCTTTTTATTTTTCCCTCCAGGAACATTATTTTCGTATAAAAGAAGTATTTCTATAATGATGGATGCGCTGGATTTTGATTAATTCCGGAGGTGCTTGGGATTGAATTTTCTGCAAAGGGATGAGCATATCTACGACATCACGATCATTGGAGGCGGCCCGGCCGGATTGTTCACAGCTTTTTACGGTGGTATGCGCCAGGTAAGCGTAAAGCTCATTGAGAGCATGCCGCAGCTTGGCGGTCAATTAGCTGCCCTTTATCCTGAAAAACACATATACGATGTGGCCGGTCTGCCCAAGGTTTTGGCTCAGGATCTGATCAATAATCTGAAGGATCAGATTGCTCGTTTCCAGCAAAAGATATGTTTGGAAGAAAAGGTCGAGAATGTTGCGAAAAATGCAGACGAAATCTTTGTGATTACCACCGATAAAGGCATGCACTACTCTCGGGCCGTGATCATCACAGCCGGTGTAGGAGCCTTCGAGCCTCGCAAGCTGGAGCATCCGGATGCCAGCAAATACGAGAAATCAAACCTGCACTATTTTGTTACCGACCTGAACTCCTTCAAAGGCCAGCGCGTTGCCGTCATCGGCGGGGGCGATTCCGCCCTGGATTGGTCTTTGATGCTCGAACCCATCGCAAAAGAAGTGCACCTCATTCATCGGAGAGACAAGTTTCGAGCGCACGAGCATAGCGTTGACATCTTGATGTCCTCGAGTGTCAACGTAACAACCCCCTACGAAGTGACCGCGCTGCACGGCGAAGAAGCCATCGAGCGTCTCACCCTGACCAACTGCACGACCAAGCAAGAGCTGGACATCGAGGTTGATGCTGTCATTGTCAACTTTGGTTTTAGCTCTTCACTCGGTCCGATCAAAAACTGGGGCTTGGCACTGGAAAAAGGGTCCATTGTGGTCAACAGCCGCATGGAATCGAACATTCCCGGCGTTTATGCCGCAGGCGACATCGCCACCTATCCAGGCAAGGTCAAGCTGATCGCTGTTGGTTTTGGCGAAGCGCCCACTGCTGTCAACAACGCTGTCGGCTACATTTTCCCAGATGCAAAGCTGCAGCCTGGTCATTCCTCCAGCATGGACAATTTTAAATCCTAGGTCTTGCCTAGAATGAGCGCGGGAGTAAGCCTCCGCGCTTTTTTGCTGTATGGGATTGGAACGCTTGCATACTCCCCCTGCTTCCCGCGCACAGTAGGAAGAGCCCAATCTTCTTTTCGAGGAGGATCTCATGGACCATCTCTGCCCGGTTTGCAATGGTTTGGTTGCCTTGAAGCAAGCGTGCTCCCGGTGTGGAAATCGCTTGGATGATGCAGGACGGCTATACGACTTTTACGGTGACTACAGTCCTTATCGGGAAATCGATGACGCAAAGATGGATAATGGCTACCCCGACCGCCAAAAAAATCAATGCCTTCATACCGGCTGGTGTCCACAATGCCATGCGGGTGAAATGGTGATTGTGCAAGAGTGGACACCAGATCGGCTAAACGCACAAAAGGACGCGCACCAGTGACACGTCCTTGTTTTTGCTGCGTTATTTTTGTTTTTCTGCCAGCCGTTTTGCGAGACGGTCGTTTTTCGCCTTCATTTGCTCTAGCAGCTTGGGCAAAGCGGCTTTGATTTTTGCTGCATCACCCGAAGCAATGGCAGCATCGAATTCCTCGTGGACCTGCTTGAATTTCTCGCGCTGCGCCTCTCTGTTTTCCTTTTCACCAGACGGCACGGTACCGCGATTTTTTTCCTTCCACTCCTTGTACTGCTGCTCCATCTGTTCGCTGCTAATCTCCCCGCTTTTGACCTTCTCTCTCAGCTGGTCTCTCATTTTGCTTTTTTCCTCGCTTGCAGTTTCACGAGCTGACCGGAGCTGCTCTAGCAGTCGCTCCCGTTCTTTCATCACGGACTGCCATTCCCCTACACTGTTTGGCGTGTACTTCTCCGCCAGTAGCGTCATGTACATCCTTTGATGGGCACCCATATGCATGCCGTATCGCATTTTGACCTGGCCTTTTCCATGATCACCATGCGCCAAAGTTACACTGTTTGCCTGGACAAGCGGCTGCTGCGCCGCCAGGACACTTCCCGGCATTGCCAAGCCCACGACCAGAGCCGTAGCCATCCATCCTGTTTTCCATTGCTTCATGCTGTCCACTCCTTTTCCAGTCTGTACAATCGTCGCTCGACCTGAGAGGAAAACGGGTCTAATCCATCTCCGCTCTCCTCCGAAAGTTTGTCCATCGATTGTGGCACGATTGTTGAAGAAATATGGAAAAATGTAGTAATTTTTCCGTGACTGCCGTTAAAAAGGGCGCAATTCGTTTCGATCCAGACCCAAAAGCTTGACCAACCCCATCTGCTCCAAATCCTGCTTTGTTTTCGACGTTCCATGCTGATAAATGATTTGGTAAATCGCTCGCAGGTTGTCATCGTATTCATCGTTGTCGCGGTCCGGCATGTCAGACCAGAGCGTATGCCCGTGCATCCACATCATGAAGTCCCCATGCACGCAGTTATTCATCAGATCACGCAGCATCCCGACTTCCACATCGGTTGCCTCAATCTCAAAGTCATACGTCGAAGAGCCTTTTTCACTCCGAATCTCTGCAACAGTCGTACCGCTTTGCAAAGTGATGTAATATCGATTTTTATCCAGGGCCACCATCTCCTATCCATCGAACTCGGCCCTGCTGTTGGGAGCGGAGCCTGTGGAAGCTGCGTCTGAGCATTCCTGCCTTACTCCTTTACCATTCCCATACAAAGGCAAAATATGTATTTCGTTATGCAAAGTTTTTTTATAAAAGTGGCACAAAAAGCCGAGCTTCTCTACACACTGGCTCAAAAGAAAGCGGAGCAAGAGGTCAAAGCCTCGAATGAAAAAGTAAACGAGGCCAAAGAAGCATGGGAGAAAATGAAATCGAGCCATCAATCCGCTGAGGAGCAATATCGCGAAGCTTACCGCTCTTACCTCGGTGGACAAAAAACGTTGGCTTTAGCTCGCTGACGAGGAAGAGGAATGGCTGAAAAGCACTACGAAAACCATCGTGTCCGCCTATACGTACAACGTCGCTGTGGCAGCATTCCTGCAATCCACTGGCTATTAATCCATTGTCCTTTTTCCAAATCTTGCATACCACTTCACCTCTCGCTATGCTAGTAAGCAGGTGATGAAGATGCGATTGATTATAGATACTTTCGTGCAAGTGGCACAGGATTGTCCCGTAACGACTGGAGTCGTACCGACCACAAAGCCGAATGCAAAGCCGTCCATTCACGTCCTGCAGTACGAGCTTTTGTCTATCGATCCCTATCGCTACACCATAGATGATCTGATCTATGAGGTACATATCCGCCATAAGGAATACCCCGAAGAGACGATCGCCAAGGACGCAGACCGAATCCGGGCCGAGCTGTTTTCGAAAAGCCATCCTTGCATGCGCGCTTCCATGCTTCCCAAAAAGTACGGCTGGGGCGTTCACTACGATCCCGCAGGAAAGCTCGCGATCTACGGTATGGAAACCGAGCAGTACCGCAAGTTCGTGGAAGGTACATCGGGCACACCCAAGCTGGTTTATGCCATGCGCAACAAACGGGCTTGACTTCCATGCAAAAAGCGCAGAATCAAGAGATGATCTTGGTTCCGCGCTTTTCTTTTTTTCCCCTGCTACTTGTTTTCCTTGCGAAGGTTGTGGCCCGTATTTTCTCCCGTTTTCGGCGGCGTGCTGCGGGAGCCTGCTGATGCCTCTGTCGGTCGCTTGTTGTTGTGCTTTGCCATCTCTCTTGCGACACCTCCTGATGTTTGAATGGTACGCAAGATAGTATGCCCCTGTGGAAAATGAGAAAACACTCTGACTCGCGAAGCAGGCCAAAGTGTTTGGTGGGCTGGTTTATTTTACGACAAGTTTGGCTACCATTTTGCCATGGTCTGGACCGCAAATCACGTTGCAGAAAATGGTGTACTCGCCAGCTTTATCGATTTTCAGTGTCTTGCTGCCTTCTTTTTGAAGCTCAAAATCTGTGCCTTCGATGCCGATCCCGTGGAAGCCTTCAGCAGACTTGAAGTTCACGGTGAATTCCTCTCCCGCTTTCACTTCAAATGTATCCTGATTGAATTTCCAGTTGCTCGCTTCAATATTGATCGCCGTACCTGTCGTCGCAGCTGGAGCCGCAGCGCTTGGTGTACCGCTCGCCGCCTGATCCTTGCTCTCGCCGCCACAAGCTGTCAACAGCATCGCTGAAAAGGCAACAGCGGAAACTAGCAATCCCCACTTCTTCGTCATCATGACCCCTTCTTTCTTCTTGTTCTACACTTCCATTTTACTGAAAGAAAGTCGTCCAAAATCTGGAAGTCTGTGACCGAATCGTGACTGAATCGTGACGAATTGGCTAACTTCGCTGCCCGCTTCCTTCTCCCTCGCTGTCCAGCTGAATCTGATAGATTTTTTTAGGTCTGCCTCGCATTTTTTCCTGCTTCTTGTACAGAATTCGTGCCCAAAAAATCAACCTAAAATTGCCGCGAGTACAAAAATCAGCCCTGTTTTGGACACTCCCGACAATCACTTTTTATAAACTTTGGTCATGACTTGCGAATACTTGCGTTCTTCTTCCTTCTTCTATTCGTTCGGTAAATTTTCCGTCTGTATATTCCTCTATTACCTTTTTCCAAAAGTGTTGAGCAGGCTTATTGTTATCAATTTGATAAACTTCCCATTGCCCCTTATGCAAATCAAAAATATCTTTAGCAACCAGTTTCCCTAATCCTACCCTGCGATACTTTTTAGCAATAAAAAATTCAGCAATTGAAAAATAAACATCACTGTTCCTATTTTTTAATTTGACCAGGGCAACCCCAACAATCTTTCCATTTAACCGAATTAAATACGGATAATTGGGGTCTGTTGTCCAATATTCATCTATTGGATAATCACTATACTTACCATTCTCTTCAAAGTGCAAATCCATAAATTCTGAAAAATCATAGATGTAGAATTGCAACAGATTGCGGAGTGTTTCTTTATCTTCCAAGGTTGCTATTTGTATTTCATAGTCCATTTTTTATACCATCCTTTTTTATTTTTCTTCAAATTGGAATTTTGTTAAAATCTGTATATTCTCCAATATCTTTTAGACTAAAAAGTTAGCTTAGTGAAGTCCATGCCTTATGTAGTAGATTTTTTAATACCAGATATTGGAACACCTATCCATATCGTTATCGCTTCAAATTTTGTTCATAGTAGGTCGCCTGGTGACCGTTATTAGGCAGTCAGAGCCAGAGAAGGTTTCTCGATTCGCGCCTTGTTCGCGCTCGGCTCCTTCATGCATCATAGCGCTCCACCACAGGCAGTACCTTCTAGCAACTGATCTTGCCGCTAGAGATGCCTCCTCACCAAATTTTGATCTAGTTCCCCATCCAAAAAGAAGAACGCCTTCGAAGCTGTTTACGGCAGCGAGGAGGGCTATTTTTTGCGGGGCGGATGATTGATCAAATACACCGTGATTTCTGGAAAGCAGCAGAAACGCAAAGGAATGCGGGACGTTCCCAGCCCTCGGCTAATCGCAAACAATCCGACCCGATAATCCTTCTTGATCCCAACATGAAAGTGCCTGTACGGCCCCAGCGTTTTCCCGAGCAGTCTGATTTGCCCCCCATGCGTGTGCCCTGTGAGCAGCAAATCCGCATGGACGCCATTCGCCCGAATATACGAAATAATGCTGGGAGAATGAGCGAGCAGCACCGTGCAATCCGCCTGCTCATCCGAGACTTCTGTATGGTATTGCTCAAAGCCGTAGGTTGAGTTATCGAAGCCATATATCCGCATCCGCGTGTCTCCGATTCTCACGATGCTATCCTGATTTTCCAAGACCTTCATGCACGTCTGCCATTGCTTTTTGCTGGCCGCGTAATCCGCTCCGGTGTAATTCCTCTTTTGAAACCCACGCATCTCTTCACGCTCGTAATTGCCTGGAACGAAGAAAATTCCATCCTTCGGCACAAGCTTTGCGATTTCCCTCATCACGTTCGCGAGCTGATCGCGGTTTTGCGTCAAGTCTCCGGTGACGAAAATCATGTCGGGCCGCCAGCGATTGACCAAGCGATGCAAGGTACCATTCAGAAAGCGGGTACGCCCGTGCAGGTCAGTAATGTGAATAAAAATGGAGGGTGGCATACGTGGATGAGAGAGATGGACAGGCGTCGTCTGGACATACAGGGTATGGTAAACAAACACCATCCCCCCTGCCGCAATACTGAGAAGAAGCACGATGGCAGCTCCAGTCATATCGGTAGTCCTGCTCCCTTCTATTGCTTGATGGTTGGGGAGAGATCATGCTGCTCTTTCCTTTTATGCTCGCCATCCTCGTCCTATTCGCGTATGCTCCTGGAATGTCCTCTCTATTCCTTCTGCAAATGCGTTTTCGCGACATATCTGGCGATCGTAAAGGACTGCCAGCTGCGCTCTTTCTGCAAATTGTCCCTCTTTTCCTGAAGATAGTGCTGGATTCTATCCCCTATCCCTTTATCCTCTCGCAGTGTGGCGATGAGCGGAATCGCGTCATCGGACAGCTCCATCAAATACGCGACATCGATTCTCCCTGTCTCGTAGTAGCGTTGGATGTTGTTTTGGGCTATCACCGCATCTATCTGGATGTAATTCAGTACGACATATGCAGCAATTCCCGCTATCCCGCAGTATTTGAGCAACGAAAAATCGTTTCGCCAGATTTTCAGGAAAGCGATCACGAACAGCACAAACAAAAAGATCATGAAGGCATGCGCCAAAAATCGCGTCTGCGTGTAACCATAGGCCTCTTCATAAAGCGACAACCGGAAGTAAGCCGAAAACAGCATAAAGCTCGTACAGATAGTCAACAGGCTAAGCATGGCCTGCACGAATTTATAGATAACGGGCTGCGCTCTCGATACGAGATGCATGAAGCTGACCAGCAGAATGAAGTTGATGATCGTCACCATCACCAGCTCTTGAAATCCTTTTTTCGCGTATTCTGCATACGTCATATCCTCCGGCAAGACCGCTTGTGCTCCCCCAAACAAATAGGAAATCTGAATGATCGTAAACGAGACATAGACCACATTGATGATCGTCAGGATCGTGACGAGGATAACCCCGTCCCACGCAATCCTTTTTTCTTCCGATCTCTCCAGTAGCTTGTCAGCTACTTCTTGCGGCTTTGGACCAATGACGGCATAGAAGTAACCAAAAATCAGAAGGGCGACCAGACCAATCCTGAACAGGCGGTATAGCGCCTCTGCAGAATCCCAGTCAAACAAGAGGCTCGGTATTTTTGCTAGAAGGTGTCCGAAAACACCGTCTGCCTGTGTGAGCAGTGTGAGAACGACTAGTAGAATGGGAAGCGAGATACCGATTCCAGCCAGTATCCTCACTGCTACTCCGTATTTCTTTCGGTCCACTCGACTTTTAAGCCAGTGGCGGAGAAAGGCAAAGGGAATCATGGTGTACTTGAGGGTATACAGCAGCACGGTCTCCATCATCTCACCTGCAAAACCCAGTGAGTACCAGCTCTGTCTGTGCCGTTTGGTGAGCAGCATCGTTTGCGCCACGAACAAAAATGGGACAGCCAGGAAATTCAATAGTCGGAATAGCGTATTGTCGTATAGAAAAAAAGTCAGCGCGAGAAGAACGATTGGTACTGTGAGCAGCCATGCAAACAGCTGATCTCGCGAAAAGGTCAATTGGCTTTGCTGTTTGGCTTGCAAAAAAAACAAGGCGTACAACCCAAACACAAACAATGGATAGGAGATGCCAAACGCCTTTCCATAGAACAGGTAGTCACTGAGAACACCGATCGCCATGGAACCAAGCAACAGCCAACGCAACCCTCTATGTATTTGTAACTGCTGTGCATCCACAGTCTTTCACTCCTTGATGCGTATTCGCCATCCGGGCGGCCGTCCCAGATCCAGCCAGATGTAAATACGTGGAAACACGGCAGACAGATACAAGAGATGGAAATTAACCTCCAAAAGAAAAAACCTTTGCAGCTGATGTAAGCCACAAAGGTTTGATTATACTTCGTTATTTCCTTAGTCGTCGCACTTCTCCGCTTTTCCTTCGGCCAGTGCCGTCTTGAAGGACGACCCACAGCCACAGGAAGCCACCGCATTCGGATTCACGATGGAAAAACCGCCGCCCATCATGGATTCCTTGTAGTCAATTTCGGTGCCTTTAATGTATAGATAGCTGTCTTTATCGACAACAATTTTTACGCCGTGCTGCTCGAAGGTCTCGTCGCCTTCTTTCATTTCCTGATCCCAGCCCATGCCGTAGGTGAAGCCACTGCAACCACCTGGTCTGACTCCCACGCGTAGGAACAGATCCGGGTTATTTTCTGCTGCCAGCATTTCTTTTACCTTCAGGCTGGCTTGCTCTGTCAATGTAATCATGCCTCTTTCCTCCTTCTACAGGCAATGGCAATATTCTTGCGTATCTATAGTATACATAAAAAGGAGCTTCCTCTACAAGGTTCCCCTGCACTTCGAGAGCCCATTCTGAGAAACCCACTTATTAATGAAGAAAAGAAGGGTTTCCCCTTCTTATGCGAAAAATGCTTTGTTTTCCAGAAGATAAAATCGATACGGTTTTTTACTTGTGCCTACCTTAGACAGACTATGATCTATTTGGTTCAGTTCGTTGTGTAGTTGATCAATTTGTATACTGTATTCTAGGACTTCTGGATGATCCAACCCAAACTCTAACCCCATACTTACCATACGCTGTCGAAGGAGTTCGATTTTTTCGAGCAAAACGTCCCGCATTTGAAGCTCCTCCTAAAAGTAGATCAGGCTATCTACCTATATTTTACAAGATTACCTAGGAATTCGCAAACAAAATTTCCCACTATCTCCTATTTCGGGGCAATATTTTGCCGATAATTGTTAGATTTTTACAGCTAACACTTGGTGAACTTATGTTATTGTTCCCTCTCTTCAAGAGGTTTATAATATAGATGCCTTGTTGTCCGATATGCAACACTCGAAGCGGATGGCTCGCCTACTGCTACAAAGGGTTAGACATCCTCCTACATCAGAGATTTCTCTCTTCCCCATGAACGTACCAGATTGGGAGAAGCTGGACGAACCTCTTTAAAATTCCCATATTATGAATCATGAAAGGACGTGTTTGGAATGGCGCTTGAAACCATTGCCATCCAAGACAAATCGCTCGCAGGCATCGCTGAAAAAGTACAGCATGGCGAACGCCTTACCTTGGAAGACGGTGTTACCCTCTTCAATTCCCACGATTTGCTGACGATTGGACAGCTTGCCAATCTGGTGAATCAACGTAAGAATGGCGACAATGTGTATTTTGTACAAAATATGTACATTAATCCGACTAACGTCTGTGAAGCGCACTGCAAATTCTGTGGTTTCCGCCGCGACAAGGATCAAGACGGCGCGTACACCATGAATACGGAGGAGCTCCTGCACTACGTCGAAACACGCTTCCACCCAGGCATTCGTGAGTTCCACATCGTAGGTGGGCACAATCAGCACATGCCTTTCGAATACTACATCGACACGCTGCGCACACTGAAAAAAGCGTACCCGAATGTTACGCTCAAATCGTATACAGGCGCTGAAATCGAGTTCTTCTCCCGCATCTCCGGCCTGTCCATCGAAGGCGTTTTGAAAGAGCTGATGAACGCTGGTCTGGAAAGCTTGACTGGCGGCGGTGCTGAGATCCTGACTGAACGCTATCGTATGAAAATGAGCCCAGAAAAAGCGAGCACCGACATGTACCTGCAGGTTCACCGGACAGCTCACCAGCTTGGACTGAAAACACACTCTACCATGCTCTACGGCTCTATCGAGACTTTGGAGGAGCGCGTCATTCACATGCTGCGTCTGCGCGAGCTGCAGGACGAAACTAACGGATTCATGGTATTTATCCCACTCGCTGTACAGCCGATCAAAGCAAGCGCGGGCATCAAACGCCGCAACTCTGCGATTGACGACCTGAAAACGATGGCGATCAGCCGTTTGATGCTGGATAACTTCCCGCACATCAAAGCGTACTTCATCAACATCGGTACGCAGCTGACCCAGCTGTCTCTCACCATGGGGATGTCCGACGTACACGGTACCCTCGTTGAAGAGCGCATCAGCCATGCTGCAGGTGCACTGACACAACAAGCCCTGACTGTTGATGAATTGGTCTGGCTGGTAAAAGGTGCTGGCAAACGCGCACTGGAACGCGACACCTTCTACAACGTCGTGAAAGAACACTAATCGGATGAAAATAAAGAAGCTGATGCTCGATTCTGCGGCATCAGCTTCTTTCTATTAAGACATCTTAATAAGGAAAGTCTTCTTCATCCTCGCGTATCTTATTCTTTATCTTGGTCAAAAGTTCATCTGCTGTTTCGGCCTGCACAAGTTTTCCATTGACAAGGGCAAAGGGCAACATATAGCACTCTCCGCAATAACCCAGACAGCCGTATTCCAAAACATCTACATCCAGATCAGGATCGTTCTCGAGTGCATCCAGAACGGATTGGGTATAGGAGGAAACGTTGCTGGCACAAAATTCTACTAAAGGCTTCATCTTACTTCACCTACCGATACAATCAATCGACATCGTCACGTCCTTTATTGTACCGCGTCTGCTGTAAAAATCCAGCGGAGAAAACGGGAAAAAGATTCTGCTTGCATTTTTAGCGAAAGAGACTAAAAATAGAATGGGTGCTGTATTAAAACGGACAGAAGAAAGGACTAGACCTTCTATGAAACGACTTGTGATCCTTGGTGGAGGATACGGGGGTCTTCGTATTATCGAGCGAGTCCTGTCCCCTGATTTACCAGATGACGTGTTTATTACCCTCGTGGACCGTATGCCTTTCCACGGTCTAAAGACAGAGTACTACGCTCTGGCTGCAGGGACAACACCGGAATCTCACTTGCGCGTCACTTTTCCCAATGATCCTCGCCTGACGATCAAATATGGGGAAATATCCGACTTGGATATGGACGAGCAGGTAGTGAATTTTACCAACGGGGACACCATTTCCTACGACTGGCTCGTAATTGGTTTGGGCTGTGAGGACCGTTACCACGATATCCCTGGTGCAGAACAGTATACGTGCTCCATTCAATCCATGGGAGCAACACGCAGCACTTATTCCGCGATAAATAACGTCAATCCATATGGTACGGTTACTGTCGTAGGTGGAGGATTGAGCGGTGTTGAAATGGCGGCAGAGCTGCGCGAAAGCCGTCCTGACCTGAATGTACGTATCATCGACCGCGGACAAAGCATTCTCAGTCCATTCCCGAAAAAGCTGCAGGAATATGCTTCCCAATGGTTTATCGAGCATGAGGTACAGCTCGTCTCCATGGCCAGCGTGACTGGCGTCGAGCCTGGCGTTGTTTACAACCACAACCAACCAGTCGAGAGCGACGTCATCGTATGGACCGCTGGTATCCAAGCTAACCGAATCGTGCGCTCACTCCCGATCGAAACAGACAACATTGGACGCGCCAAATTGAATCAGTATCATCAAATTCCATCCCATCCAAATGTGTATGTAGTGGGCGACTGTGCGAGCACCATCATCGCACCGAGCGCTCAGACAGCTGAATTGCAAGGCGAACAGATCGCCCTGATGCTGAAAAAAGACATCAAGGGTGAAGAGTATCCAGCTTCTCTCCCTGCGCTCAAACACAAAGGCTTCCTCGGTTCCCTCGGGAAAAAAGAAGGCTTTGCAAGCATGGGGAAAGTCTCGCTCGTGGGACAAATGGCTCGCGTCATCAAAAGCGGTCAACTGTGGATGTACAAAAAGCATATGGGATAAAAAAACGCGTTTTCATCCGCCGCATACGGAAGCTGCCCAAAGCACTTCTCCATGCAGCTGCGATAACGCCAAAAAACCTGTTGACCCAAAGTCCAACAGGTTTTCTTTTTTGTCTGTTTCCTTTCGTGCATGCAATCAGCGCTTTTGCACTCGCAGCACCGGCACCTTTTTCAGCTCATACGTACCCGCAAGCACCCCTTCGTGAATGACGCCCAGCTTCAGCAAGCTGTTGATTTTCCCGCTATCGGCTTTCGACATTAAGCGCCAAAGGGAGGGGTCAGGCAACGAATTGAACAACCGCTCATCGCTATAATCCCGACGATCCTGATAGGATACAGTCAATTTATAGGCGCCTTCCTCCAGCGTATCTGTGTTTTGGCAGCTTTCCATCAGCTTGCTGCGCAAGCTGCTTAGTTCTTCCTCCACCTGCTTCTGCAACTCTTTCAGCTCGTAATAACGGGCCAGATGCTCTTCCATCCGCTCGTCCTCCTTTTGGATTGCTTGCACCACCATGCAGTATATGAGCCTGTGATCCACGATAGAACGGTGCTCGCGAAACCAAAAGGAAGCCCCGCTCCGATTCCTTTGAGCGAGGGCTGATTCATTTTCTTATTTCCCGATTTGCGTCTGAATCGCTTCACCAGGATGCTTGATCAGGAAGGTGGAATACTCTACTTCCCATGGATTCCATTTGCCATCGCTACCGAGGCCCCAGACGGAATGGATGTTTGATACCGTATCTGCATTGTTCATCCCGACAACACGCTGCTCGCCTACCAGCTCATACGTCCCATTCCCATCCATGTCGACAGGAGCAAGCGAGCTGAACGGGTAGGAATAGACGGACAGGTCCTCGTCTGCTTTCACAACGAGCTTGCCTGCTTGATCATACAGCTTGGCTGCTGTGTACAGCGCTTTATTGGCGCTGACATCAAAAGTAAGAGGTTTGTCCAGATGCGTCCCGGTACCTTCGATCTTGAAGCCGTCTACGAACTTCCCTTCATAACGAATGCCTTCGTTTTCCGCCTCTCCAAAGAGCACCTGCGAGGTCTTGCCCGCAAACGTGGCGACAACGTGATTGTAGATGCCTCCGCTACCGCCTGTCGCTGTTTTAACAAAAGCATCCGCTACATGATCTCCTGTGAAATCAACGAGTGTCAGCTCCCCTTCGTATCCTCCCAGATCGCCCAAATCGGCCTTGCTGTAAGCTTTGGTTTTCCCATCCTGAACCACCAACGTCATCGCGGAAGCGTAGATATCATCCTGTTTTTCTTTTGTTCCTACCAGAAACACTGTATCTGCTGCCTGGTCGCCTGTTACGTCTGCTGTCTGTTGGTCGAGGACATATACGTTCTTACCCAGCTGCAATTCTGCTGCTGCTGCGAAAGGCTCCCCTATTTTCGCTTCCGCATGCGCGATTTTTGTATGAGAGGCTGCCAGTCCAAATCCTCCAATCACTCCAGCAAGCAGCAAGAATGTAACGGGCTACATTCACAACTATAGGACGAAACGGGCCACTTAGCGTTACAAAACAGAAACGAACAAATGACAAACTGGTAAGAAGCCCTCTCATGAAATCTGCCAAGTGTATGCACCCAAAGGGACCGGTCTCGTGTACACGTTCCGACGGTAAAAATCGAGTAGGAGGGAGCGACTAACTCCCGTCCTCTCACACCACCGTACGTACCGTTCGGTATACGGCGGTTCATCAAGCTTGACGAATGACAGAATATCGTTGTAATAAGCTTTTCAGCCCTTGTTGTTGCCAATATGCAACTCCGAGGGCTTTGTGCATTTGAGGAGTCTTTGTGGTACGCCATGCACCCTTTCTGGTGTTTGCAATTTCTATTGCTTGGACGTGCGATAAACCCAGAGAGCGAAGTTCTCGATATCGGGTTCGTACTCGCTTCCACTGAGACCACAAGCAAAGTCGAAGTCTACGTCGTATCCATTCGTCGATAGATTGAAGGATTTTCTTTGCATCCGCAAGGGCAAAATATCCGATCCAACCCATGAGGTACTGGTTTAGCTTCCGAATCCTTTCATCCATAGAGATGCTCCATACCGGATTAGTGATGAAGCGGATTTTCTCTTTCAACTTCAGAAGTGATTTTGGATGAAGCCGAATCCTTGCTTGTTTTGCATTAGTGAAACCGAAACCGAGGAACTTACGCTTCCAAGGTCGATCCACTGCGCTCTTCTGCTCATTTACTTTAAGCTTAAGTACCTTCTCCAAGTAGCTTT
The DNA here is from genome assembly GCF_046622605.1 of Brevibacillus centrosporus. NCBI lineage: Bacteria > Bacillati > Bacillota > Bacilli > Caryophanales > Paenibacillaceae > Brevibacillus > Brevibacillus centrosporus. The sequence goes on from NZ_CP176856.1 coordinate 4,918,018, forward strand.
GGATACTTTCTTTTACCCGTTCTCCCGCCCGCTTTGTTCTCACGTAGATATTGCTATCGTCTGCGTATCGACAAAAGCGATGTCCCCTCTTTTCCAGTTCTTTATCCAAATCGTCGAGCAAGATGTTCGCCAATAACGGACTAAGTGGACCACCTTGTGGTGTGCCCTCTACTGCCGAAAGGCAGATGCCATTGACCATGATGCCTGCTTGTAGATATGCGCGAACAAGTTTCAACAAAGCTTTATCTTTTACTTTTCGAGCAACCCGACTCATTAAAATATCGTGATTAACCCGGTCGAAGAATTTCTCTAAGTCCATATCCACGACAAAGCGATATCCTTCGGAAATATAAAATTGTGCTTGTCTCATGGCGTCATGCGCACCACGGTTCGGTCGGAATCCGAAACTGGATTCTGAGAAGTGGGGGTCAAATATAGGAGTAAGAACTTGGAGGATGGCTTGTTGAATAAAGCGATCTATCACGGTAGGAATACCTAATAACCTTACTCCTCCGTCAGATTTCGGGATTTCGACTCTGCGGACAGGGGAAGGTTTGTAGGTCCCTTTCATAATCTGCTTTTTAGTGGTCAACCAGTGTTCACGGATATAATCGCGCAGTTGTTCGGTTGAAACACCGTCGATTCCCGCCGATCCTTTGTTTCTTTCCACTCTTTCGAGTGCCACTAATAGATTTTCTCGTGACAGGACTTTCTCCAACAGCTCCATGACGATACCCTTCCTCCGCACGCATCCTTCTAGTCTTGCCGGACAATACTCAGCCCTCTCTTGTACCCTCAGGGCTTCACCCATTTTCTCCAAGAGTAGTTCCTTACAGAATTCTGCTTCACAGTATTATCACGAAAGTGATTAGCGGATGTGTTGACTTAATGTTCAGCCCTTCCCCGTTCAAGCGTCCTTTACTTGGGTACTATGGCTTCTGCTGACTTCTGCATGTTCAGCGTCTCCTTACGAAGACGGTTACCAACATTTGAAGGCACTTCATGCAGACCTCCCCAGGTAAGAGCGATAACTTTCATCCCATGTACCTGCCCAAGTTTACTGCTGTATTCCTTGGCTGTATGGGGCTTCGTCTTGTTTGGCAGACTCACCCGAATACAACAGCCTCAAATTGGGTTCGTGTACCTCAGGTCGGGACTTTGCCGCCGGCTTCCTTCAGATTCCACCTCGCGGTGGACACCCTTGCCTTGGGCTAACGGTTGGTACAGCCAACCCCCGTTCGGGACTTACACCCTAGAGCTATCGCCCATGCTGGGCGCACCAAAAAGACGGTCCAAGGTATCCCTTGAGACCGTCTCTTCTCATCTTTTCTTAGGCTTCGCTTTCCGTTGCCGTTGCCAAAGGCTTGAGGCCCATGCTTTCCAGCTTGGCATGAATGTCCTTCAGCTTCGGATTGCCTTCCCCGACAATTTCCCCGGAAATTACGACAAGCGGATACCATAAATCTTCCTCAATAATCCGCCCTGCCCAGATATTGTCATCCTCTGTCTGAGGCTGTTGAAAGTCGCTATATGTGATGCGAATGCTTTCGCCTCCATATTTACGGGAGAGCGCTGCTTGCAACCAGTCAGCTGTTTCTTTGGCGGACGGAAGGTTAACGCAGCTCGCGCACAATTGCTCCGTCCCAAACACTTTGATTTCTACACTCATGCTCACGGCCTCCCTCAACGCACGCTCTACAGCAATTAAGAGAGTGCTTGTTCCAGATCCTCGATCAGGTCTTCTACATCCTCAATGCCGACAGAAATACGGATCAAGCCCTCGGTTATGCCCAGCTCAGCACGACGCTCTACTGGAATGGAAGCATGGGTCATTCTTGCAGGCACGCTGATCAGACTCTCGACTGCACCCAGGGATTCTGCCAGTGTGTAGAGCTTCACTTTGGATAATACTTGATCAGCACGTTCAGCACTGCCTACGTCAAATGAAATCATACCGCCGAAGCCGCGTGCCTGTTTTTGAATGAGCTCATGACCAGGATGGCTGGAAAGCCCAGGGTAGAGTACACGTTCGATGTCGCTGCGTTCTGCCAACCATTTGGCGAGCGTACGCGCATTTTGCTCATGCTCCTCCATACGAACGCCCAGTGTTTTCATCCCACGCAGAAGCAGCCACGAGTCTTGTGGACCCAGTACGCCACCAATAGCGTTTTGTACGAAATGCAGATCTTCGCCAAGCTGCGCATCTTTCGCTACCACAAGTCCTGCCACCACGTCACTATGTCCACCGAGGTATTTCGTTGCGCTGTGGAACACGATGTCTGCGCCCAGATCGAGCGGGTTTTGCCAGTATGGCGTCATGAAGGTATTATCAACAACCAGCAGCAATCCTTTTGCTTTGGCAATGCTGGACAGCGCGCTAATATCATTAACTTTTAAGAGCGGATTAGTCGGAGTTTCCATAATAATAGCCTTCGTTTCGGGGCGTACGGCAGCCTCCACAGCCTGCAGGTCGTTTGTATCGACATACGTGGCTTCTAGTCCGAGACGGGAAAATACACGAGTAATGACGCGATACGTACCGCCGTATACATCGTCACCTACAACCAAATGATCCCCTTTATTGAACAAGGAAAGAATCGTAGACAACGCTGCCATACCCGAGCCAAATGCAAAACCGCGTGCGCCGCCCTCGAGCTCAGCGATGTACGTTTCCAGCGCGTGACGAGTTGGGTTGCCTGTACGGGAGTATTCGTATCCTTTGTGTTTGCCGATGGCTTCCTGCTTATAGGTGCTGACTTGATAAATCGGAACGGATACGGCCCCTGTTGCCGGATCTCCCTCAATACCACCGTGGATCAATCTTGTTTTGATACGCATGTTAGATACCCCCCTGATAAATTTGTTTGCTGAGATAACGCTCACTGCTGTCTGCAAACAGAACGACGATGTTTGTTCCTGGCGCCGCTTCCTTGGCTTCACGCAATGCTGCTGCCATGGCTGCTCCAGCCGAGCTTCCTACAAGCATTCCTTCTTTGGCTGCCAATTCCTTTACCAGATCGAAAGCTTCGACATCCAGGATGGTATGGATGGCGTCGAAATAGCTTGTGTCCATAAATGGAGGCAAGAACTCCATGCCAATCCCTTCTGTTTTATGCGGTCCTGATTCTCCACCATTCAGAATGGAACCTTCTGGCTCGACAATGACCGTTTTGATGGAGGAATCTTGTTCCTTCAGATAGCGAGCAACTCCCATGAATGTACCACCAGAGCCAGCACCCGCTACGAAGATATTCACATTCCCGTCCATTTGTTTCCAAATTTCCGGACCTGTCGTCTTGTAATGGGCTTCCGGGTTTGCCGGGTTGGCGAACTGCTGAGGGACAAACGCACCTGGGATGGATGCAGCAAGCTCTTGTGCTTTGGCAATTGCCCCTTTGATTCCTTGCTCTGTCGGTGTGTTCACGACTTCCGCTCCGAGCGCACGCATCAATTCCTGCTTTTCCTCGGAAAACTTGGCAGGTACGCAAAAAATAACTTTATAACCTGTTCCTACAGCGGCCAATGCGACACCGATCCCTGTATTCCCTGCCGTTGGTTCAATAATCGTGCCACCTGGCTTCAACTGACCGTTTTCCTCTGCGGCGCGGATCAGCTCCATGCCCAATCGGTCTTTGACGCTGCCACCTGGATTAAAGTATTCCAGCTTGGCAAACAAGCGGACTTTCTCTGGAAGATCAAACTGTGTAATTTCTACGATGGGCGTGTTCCCAATCAATTCCTTAATGTTGCCAAATACATTCACGTAAATCTTACTCCTTATGTTGAAGTACTTGCGGTTTCATTATAACATGCAGCTTATACAAAAAGTCCATGCAAGCTACACATCGCTTGCACCTTCTGATGGAAAGTGTCAACAGGGCACGTAAGCCATGGATTTCTCATCGCTTGGCGTTTATAATAAAGAAGAAGGCTGGAAAGGAGTGATACACGATGGAATTGTTAGATCAAGTGCAAGAAGTTCTCGATAAACTGCGTCCTTACCTGCAACGCGACGGTGGTGACGTACAGCTCGTTGATGTAGAAGATGGTATTGTGAAGCTGCGTCTGATGGGTGCATGCGGTAGCTGCCCTTCGTCTACGATCACCCTGAAAGCAGGTATCGAGCGTGCTCTGGTAGAAGAAATCCCAGGCATCAAGGAAGTACAACAAGTATTCTAATCAGAGTACCGACATGAAAGCAGCTACGGAAGAAATGGCGTAGCTGCTTTTTTTCATGGCTTTCTCTTCTTCATGGCTTCATGGCATCCTCCAGAAACCCGATCACCCGACTGGCGTATTCCTCCGAGGCCATCGCGTAGCTGCGCACATGCCCTGCTCGCGGCACGAGCCAGAGGGAAGACTTGGGATGGACCGCAAGCTCACGAAGCTTTTCACTATTGACGGCGGGCACAGTGGAATCTCCCGTCCCATGAATAAAAAAGATGGGCTTCTTCGCCTGTTTCACTGCCCTATACGGTTTGACTTCCCGCGGGTTTGCCCCCAAGAGGATCGGGCAAATGGTCAAAATCAGCCAGTTGAAGGGATAGCGAGGCAGGCCCGTCCATTGCGGCAAATTTTCCTGCAAATACTCTCGCAGCGAGTAAAATGGCGAGTCTGCAACGATCACCGAAATACGCTCGTCAGCTCCCCCTGCTAAAAGCGCAGTCGCTGCCCCCATGGAAAACCCGATGATTCCCAAAGTATGCTTAGGGCACCGCGCACGCGCATAATCTATCGCTCCAAGCAAGTCCTTTTGCTCCCGCAGCCCAATCGTTGTCAGAGACGGACTGGATTCGCCCGCATTGCGAAAATCAAACATCAGGACATCATAGCCCTCTGCCAGAAGCTTAGCTGCCAGAGACAGCGCGGGTAGATGCGGTTCCTGACGGTTTTGGCTGTATCCATGGGCAAAAATCAGCGTACGGCTTCGCGACTGGTACCCATTGCGTTCCGCGGAAAAATACCATCCTGCCAGATTGATGGCGGATTCCCTGCTGGGAAAGGTAATCGCTTGCGTTTCCTGAATGCCAAAGTCCTCTGGCAGCATATCGAGCGGCCCTCGTGCGGGATGTGTCAGCTTCCATGTCACGTAGAAGGCCACAGCTACCATCCCGATGATTCCTAGCAGCACAAGTCCTGCTACGACATAAAGAATGGTGCTCATAACGGCGTCAACGGCCTTTGGCCACCCAGTACGGCCACGATATTCGCTGCTGCCAGCCTCGCCATTTCGGCGCGGGTTTGCTCCGTGGCACTGCCGATATGCGGCAATGCGACAACATTCGGCAGAGTGAGCAGCGGATGGTCCAGAGGGACCGGCTCCTGCTGGAAGACATCCAGGCCTGCCGCCCAGATTTGTTTCTTTACCAACGCCTGATAAAGGGCTGTTTCATCCACCGTTCCACCCCGTGATACATTGATGAAAACGGACGTAGGCTTCATCCAGGAAAATTGCTTTTCTCCCATCAGAAGACGGGTTTCGGCTGTCAAAGGAGTCAATAGGACGACGTAATCGGATTCGCGCAATAGCGCCTCCAGACTGACGAGCTCGGCACCCGTTTCTGCTTCTGCTTGCTGCTTTTGGCTCCGGTTGTGATAGAGAATGCGCATGCCAAAGCCTTTTGCCCGACGAGCTACGGCTTCCCCGATCCTGCCCATCCCAATGATCCCTAAAGTCGCCCCATATACATTTTGACCAGCCAAAAGAGACGGACTCCACGACTTCCATTCCCCATTCAGAAGAAAACGGTTCGCTTCCATCAGCCTCCGTCCGGTCGCCATCATCAGAGCAAACGCTAAATCCGCTGTCGCTTCGGTCAGTACATCCGGTGTGTTTGTTACCCATATGTCCCGCTTTTTGCAGGCAGCCAGGTCGATGTTGTCATAGCCGACTGCCATGTTTGCCACCACGCGCAGACGCTGTGCCCGAGCCAGCAGCTCCTCATCAATTCGCTCCGTCAGCATGGCCAGAATCCCGTCTGAGCTCTCGATCTTTTCCAGCAAAAGCTCACGCGGGATCGGCTCATCCTGCTTCCATACCTCTACATCCGCTGCGGTTTCCAGCAAAGAAACAGCTTCATTCGCTACTTGTCTCGTCACTAACACCTTGGGCTTCTTCATCTTCCGGCCTCCACAACCAATCAATTTGTGGAATGGACGCGCCATACTGCTGTGCGACAAGATGTGGATACCGACGGAGTGCCTCTTCCATGCTCGCCAGCTCGTCTTCCAGCTGCGATCGCCACTGTTCGCCGTTTACTTGCTCCTTCTCTTCAAAGGGAAGCTCCTGATAGGACTCCACCAATCTGAGAAATCTCCCCGGGTACAGCATGAGTCCGTAAATCACCGCATACTCTTCGGGCAGCAAGGGAGAAACGTGATTGTAGCCTGCGAGGAAGCTGGCTATTTTGTCTTCCTGCCATCCATTGCGTTTCGTTTCAGCTTTGATCCATTGACCGATGTCGCGAGCACGCATGTCGAGCACCCAGTTCCACTCTCCGGCAACCAGACGCGCATCCTTCTCATTCCATAGCATATACCCTTGATCAAAATTTTGGTAGGCAACTTTGCCAAAGGCAGCCGTTTCTTTTACCACTTTATCGTAGCCAGATGCGAGTAGATACTGAACAGCGATTTCCCCGAGCTGGTGCACATACGTGTAACTCGTCAACAAGAGCTCATCCATGGAGGTCAGCTCACCATCCACTTCGTCTAGCTCATCGCGATATTCATTGTAATGGCGTAGCTTTCTTCTCCACATGCTTGGCCAGTTGCCTAGCGAGCTGTAAGGAATAAAGAGTTTGTCACCTTTAAAGGTGCTGGTAGCCAGATGAAATTTTGCCAGGGACTCGCCGCTTGCAAAATAAATGTCCTCTGGAGCCCGCTCCCGTACGCCCCGATACAGGTAGTACAGCTGATCTTCTGCGACAATATGGCCTTGACCGCCCTTTGTCTTGACCAGCTTGAGCACGCCAAAGTCCTGCTGCTGCTCGCTCAAATGCTTGCGGACGCGATCGATAAATTTGCTTTTGTATTTGTAGCCTGCAGGTGCTTCAAACAGGTAAAACACGCCCTTATCCGTTTTCAGCACCGTATTTGCGCCTTTGGCGTGAGCTTCTTGCAGGGAAAAGCCGTATTCTTCTTCCAGCAGCTCTTTTTCTTCCATCGATTTCACCCTCCTTGCATCACTTCGCCAAAACCTTATGGCGCATAGTATGTGGGTGAATCGGGATAGGTGCCTATTTCCTTGCAGATACTATTCGCGTGGTTAACGGAGGAGGAGAAAACGTATGAGTGAGCATCCGCTGAATAGCAACTCGTGCCTGGAGGTCGTCATCGATTTGTTGGCCAAACGCGGTGTCAGTCTGGATGACATCGCAGAGATTGTCCATTTTTTGCAGATCAACTACGTCCCGAATCTGACGCTGGAGATGTGCCTCGAGAGTGTAAAAGCCGTTTTGAAAAAGCGAGAGGTGCAAAATGCCCTCCTAACCGGAATTCAGCTGGATATGCTCGCCGAACAAAAAAAGCTGCTTCCACCGCTGCAATCGATTATCGAAACGGACGAGCCCCTGTATGGCGTGGATGAAGTGCTGGCGCTTGCCATCGTCAATCTGTACGGGAGCATCGGCTTTACCAATTTTGGCTATGTAGACAAGCTGAAACACGGTAAGCTGGCATATCTGAACGATAAGAATAATGGTGTACATACTTTTTTGGATGATTTGGTCGGGGCGATCGCTGCCGCTGCTTCCAGCCGGATCGCCCATCGCCAAAAGCAACAGGAGGAATGCTTAGAGGATTAGCGAATCAGCGTTCTTTGCCATTCGCTGAGGTCTTTTGCGATATAGGTGGGACGTGCGGGATGACGGTCTGCTTCCTCTCGCGTCGAATACCCCGTGAGTACCAGTAGGCTATCCAGCCCACTGCTTTCTCCCGCTTCAATATCCGTGTACAGGTTGTCCCCCACGATCAATGTTTCTTCGGCACAGGTGCCCAGTCGTTCCAACGCGTATTTCACGATAATCGGCTGTGGTTTTCCGATCACGATCGGTGCAGTAGCGGATGCTACCGATACAGCCGCTACGAGTGAGCCGTTTCCCGGGAAAAGCCCTTTGTCTGTTGGCAAAGCAGCATCCGCATTGGTCGCAAGCAAAACGGCACCGGCGCGCACCGCGCGAGTCGCGATTGCCAGCTTTTCATAGGTAAAGGCTCGATCAATCCCTACTACGACATATTGCGGTGTCTCTTCGGACAGGATAAATCCGGCCTCTGTCAGCTGCTCTTCCAGACCGGCTTCCCCGATCATGTACACCTTCGCACCTGCAGGCGCCTGCTCCCGTAAATAGGTTGCGGCTGCCATGCTGGAGGTATAAACATCCTCAGGCTTTGCCTCAATCCCCATCCCGCAAAGCCGCTCCGCCACATGGACCTGTGACGCTGAAGAATTGTTGGTCAGATACAGGTACGGGATGCCCTGCTCTTTCAGATAGGAAATAAACGCTGCCGCACCGGGGATGGCTTCTCCCCCTCGAAATATCGTACCGTCCAGATCCAGCAAGTAGCCTTTGTAAGCTGTCATGATTTCCCGGCCTCCTTTTTCTACATCCTCTCTTTCAAACAAAAAACCACTCGCCGTGGAGTGGATTTTCTATCGGCCATTTTACCGTCAGCGGCCTTCCTTGATTTCAAACACGCATTTCTCTCCGCCTTTTGCCATACAGGAGGTTTGCTCCACGTTGGCATTCAGCACGCGCCGGAACAAGGAAAGCTCACAGTTGCAGGCCTGATTGAACTCACGCGCAACCTGCGAGATCGGACAGTTAAACTCCTGAATCCGGTAGCCCTGTCCTTGCTCATCCTTTTCCCACTCTACCATGTAGCCCTTGTCGTTCTGCAGCTCTGCAAGCTTCGCTACGCGCTCCTCCAGGTCTCCCTGCATATGAGTGCGGTAGTTTTCCTCCAGACGGTTTTCCCGGCGTCGAAACAGCATTTCCACTTTCCCGATGCCGTCCATATCTTTCAGATCCTGCAAAAAGTCTAACGTCAAATGAGAATAATTGCGCGGAAACAGTTCGTCTGCCTCCTGCGACAAGGAATATACATTCGTTGGACGCCCCATCGCTTGACGGACAAGCGATGACTTGATCAAGTTGTCCCTCTCGAGGGTATTCAGATGGCGTCTTACTGCCATTTCCGTAATTCCCAGCTCAACCGCCATGTCGCTAACCGACAAAGAGCCTTTTACCTTGAGCATGTGAAGAATTTGGTCACGGGTGGACGTTCCTTCATTTGTCATACGTATTCACCGCCCTTTCTCCCTATTGTAGCGGATCAGGTCGCTTTAGTAAACTAATGAAAGTGTTTTGTATAAAAAATCCGCTGATGCCATTTTTCTAAAAAAGTTCTTTATCCAAAAAGGCACGAACAGCCGGATCAAACTGACGCAGCGCAGGACTTGCCTCTGCAACCAGTGCAAACATCTCTGCTGCAGGCACGTTTGTATATTCATTGACCAAATACTTGCGGAACTCGGTCACTTGCGTCAGGACCTTAGCCTGCTCTCCCGAAATGACCTGCTCGTCACGCAAGATTTCTACAATATCACTATAGCTGCCTGGATCACGCATGATAAAGCCGTCAATCAACGCATTCCCCACGTCAACGACTCCCTCGATAGACAAGTGCAGGGCCCGCTCCATCGCTGCTACAGCCACTTCGTCCGCCAACACCGCTTCTGCTCCTCGTTCCTTCAGCTTGTCCAGCAAATCAAGCATCGAAGACATATATGCTAAAACTTGGTCAATTCGTTTCGTATTCACATCGTACATGAGTAATTCTCCTTACTTTCGCTTTTTTGCTTTGCGCTTTGCGTAGTATATCGTAAACACAAAAGTCAGCACCAGGACGAGAAGCACCAATTCCCCTTCCTGCAAATAGGAATTGTTCACGGGTTTCACCTCTTTTCCTTCAACAGTATACCAAATTTGTACGGGCGAACGCGACAGCTTGTACTTTATGTTACAATGGTGTGGTGAATTTTTACCGGCATAAGGGAGGAACACACAACAATGGAACGCGAACTGGCACTAGAAATTGTGCGTGTAACGGAGATGGCTGCTCTCGCCTCCTCTCACTGGATGGGACGAGGAAAAAAGAACGAGGCAGATGGAGCAGCAACTAGCGCCATGCGCGCCATGTTTGACACGATCAACATGCGGGGAACCGTCGTCATCGGTGAAGGTGAGCTAGACGAAGCCCCTATGCTCTACATCGGAGAAAAGCTGGGAAATCCGGACGCAGGTGGGCCAGAAGTAGACATCGCTGTCGATCCATTGGAGGGAACCACCATCGTTGCCAAGGGCCATAACAACGCTATGTCCGTTATTGCTGTCGGCGATCGGGGTACCCTGCTGCACGCTCCAGACATGTACATGATGAAAATGGCTGTCGGAAAACGTGCGGCTGGCAAGATCAGCCTTTTTGATCCGGTGGATAAAATGATTGAGGTCGTAGCTGAAGCAAACAACAAGCGGATTTCGGACGTGACTGTAATCGTTCAGGAACGTGAGCGCCATCAGCACATCATCGATGCTGTCCGGGACAAAGGTGCCCGCGTCAAGCTCTTTGGGGATGGAGACGTCGGGGCTGCCATCGCCGCTTGCTTGCCGCATACCGGGATCGATCTGTTTCTTGGCATCGGCGGTGCACCAGAGGGAGTCATCAGCGCTGCGGCAATCAAATGTCTAGGCGGCGACATGCAGGCACAGCTCAAACCGCAAAACGATGCAGAACGGGAACGCTGCATCAAAATGGGGCTGGCCGATCCAGAGCAGCTGCTTACTTTGAATGATATGGTAAAAGGCGAGGATGCCATTTTTGCGGCAACCGGTGTATCGGATGGGGAACTGCTGCAAGGCGTTCGCTATCTGGGTGATGACATGGTCGAGACTCACTCTCTCGTCATGCGCGCCCAAACCAAAACGATCCGCTTCGTCCGTGCCTTGCACAATGTAGAACACAAACCTAATCTCTTATGGAAGTAGAGGGAAACACATGGCTGATTTGTTTTATCTGTATGACGAGTCCGAAGATACCAAGACTCGCTTTGTCAGCTTTACGGCGGAGGCCACTCGCTTTGACTTGGCGATTACCACCACAGACCGTTTTTACGGCAAAAAGCTCGTGATCAACATTCAAAATGGCCGCTCTGCCATTATCGGCAAGGACGACCTGGAGGAAGAAGGCTATCTCGAGTTTGCTTTCAATCTCAATGAGCAGGAAGCCGAAGAATTAAAAATGTTTTTGGAAACCGTCATTTAATTGACGGATCGTAAGAAAACCTAAACGTAAACGCTTATTCATTCCTACACGTTAAAAAAGGAAGGGCTACAAGTAAAATGTACCCTATAGAGTAGACACGTTAAAAAAGTCTACCTATAGGGTACTTTTCTGTATAATTAAGAAAAAAATCGGGGCTGGGGAAAGTATGAGCAAGAAGATATTTACGGAAAAAGAGATGAACCAACTAAAGCGAAATTCTCACATCAAATCAGTAAGTGCGAAGTCAATTACTTATACCGATGAATTTAAGCGTATTTTTATTGTTGAATACGAAAAAGGAAAATTTCCAAGACAGATCTTTGAGGAATATGGGTTTGATGTGGATGTAATTGGACCACAGAGAGTGAAGTCATCTGCAGATAGATGGCTTAACGCATACCGCGAAAACGGGTTGCTTGGGTTGCATGACAGTAGAACCGAAAACACTGGACGCCCTCGTGAAAAGGAACTGACTCTAGAGGAAAAGTACGCTCGTTTAGAGGCTCAAAACAACTTATTAAAAGCCGAAAATGAACTGTTAAAAAAGATTCGTATAGCAGAAAGGGGGCTGAAGGAAAGCCCGTAGTCCTGCCTCCTGACCAGAAATATATGCTTATCCGTTCCGTCATTGAAAAGTACCAGCTTAAACATATGGTGCGTTATCTTTGTGAAGTAGCAAGTGTGTCTCGTAGCGGTTATTATAATTATTTCTCGGCTAAGTCGCAGGAACAGAGAAAGAAAAAAGACCAGAAGGATGAAATTGCAAAAGAGATCATCTTAAAAGCCTTCCATTTTAAAGGGCGTAAGAAAGGGGCTCGTCAAATTAAAATGACCTTGGCGGGTCAATTTCAAGTTGTCTTCAATTTGAAGCGTATTCGGAGGATTATGAAGAAATTTGCCATCATTTGTCCCATTCGAAAGGCAAATCCATATAGACGAATGATGAAAGCCACACAGGAGCACCGAGTTGTACCCAACCTTTTAAACCGAAAATTCAAACAAAATATTCCTGGGAAAGTGCTTTTAACGGATATCACCTATCTATATTACGGCAAAGGTCAAAAAGCCTATCTATCCACGATAAAAGATGGTTCGACCAATGAGATCTTGGCCTACCATGTGTCAGACCGTATCACCATGGACTTAGCTACGGATACCCTTCTCAAATTAAAAAAGAATCGAAACTTTAAGAGGGCAAAAGATGCCATGATCCACTCCGACCAGGGAACGCATTATACTCACCCTGACTTTCAGAAATTGGTGAAGAAACTTACATTGTGCCAATCGATGTCAAGACGAGGGAATTGTTGGGATAACGCCCCTCAGGAGTCCTTTTTTGGTCATTTTAAAGACGAAGCCTCGATTAAGAAATGTACGAGTCTTGAAGAATTAAAACGTGAAATTAAGCATTACATGACGTACTACAATCACTATAGATACCAATGGAATTTAAAAAAGATGACCCCCGTTCAATACAGGGATCATCTACTGAGAGCTGCCTAGACTTTTTAAAAGTGTCCTTTACAAAGGGTACATTTTACAAGTGCCTTTCCTTTTTTTATTCCTCCCCTTTTGGACGTATGCCCATTTCCAGACGGACAATGCTCCACACAGGCGAATGTCTCGTATACTGCTACTGCACATACAGACAATGAGAGGAGTGCCATTCGCAAGATGCAACCAAATCAATATGACCAACAACAGAATTACTCGCCTGAACTGGGATATCAAATGATTCCTGAAGACCAGGCTAATCCTGTCTTTTTCGGTGGAAGACGACGCCCTGAGGTTATTATCGTTCCACAACCATACCCTTATCCCCCATACCCATACCCTTATCCTTACTACTATCCATATCCTTACCCCTATTATCCGTACGGCGGAGGTTACGGTGGAGGTTACGGTGGAGGTTACGGTGGAGGCTTTGGTGGAGGCTTTGGCTACTAAAAGCAGCATCTCTCCTATATGTTGATGAGGAAAAGGGCATTCTCTCTCCTTCGATAGAATGCCCTTTTTTATTTCCCGCATTATGCAGGTAAAGAAAACGAGCCCATACATCTTGGGCTCGTTTTTGTCATCCGTCACGATGATTTTACTTGGGATTTTCATTTCGATGATTCAATCCCGTAGGCACCTTATCGCGCTCTCGGTTAGGCCTCATTTGATTGGGACGACGGTCTTTCCCTTGGTCCCTGCTGTTTTTATCTGACTTATCCTTGGAAAACTTGGGCTTGTCGCCTCGATCATTTCGCGGAGTTCCGTTATTACGTTCCGGTTTCTCTTGCTTGTTTTGACGCGGGTGGAATCGGCGGCGTTCCTTTCGTTCTGCAATGGAATTCCCGTTGTCTTCCCGATTGCTATCCTGGCGAATGTCGATGATTAAATCGTATGCTGTATCGTCTTGGCTGGCCCCGCTGTCCTCCGTTCCGAGGAACGATTTGACTTTGCGCAATACAAAATAAGGGCATCCAAAGTTGCAGAATTCATGCAGATACTCATCTAAAGCGGCGATTCGCTGCTCGAACGGCACTTTACGGTTGAGGTCTGTATAAAATCCCCGTAGACGAAGCTGCCCGTAGCCCCAGTCCCCTACGATGTAGTCGTATTTGTCTAGGATGTCGCTATAGCGCTCCTTGAAGGCTTCCGGATTCCAGCCATCGCGATTTTCTTCCATGACTTCATAAGTACCGGCTTGCGTGCGAATCAAGTCCGCTTCCTCCTTACACACGTATACTTTTGTCCATCTTACCATATTTCATGCAGCAAGAGATAATATTCCCACGAAAACAGCGGCTGTGTCCTGGACATTCTATCGTGTAGGGGGTGTTTCCATTGAAAAAGACATGGTTGTATCCAGCTATCGCAAGTATCGCTCTGTTGGCCACTGCATGTGCAAACAACGCCGCGCCTAACTACACGACACCAAACCGTACGACCACGAACCAAGCAGCACCTCACGTGACCAATTTTGACGGTGTGCATACGCGCAGCTATGACGGCATGCGTGCACGTGACATCGATGGTTATCACAGCCGCAGTTACGACGGCGTGACAACGCGTGGTTTTGACGGTATCCACACCCGTAGCTACAACGGAACAGGAACGGGAATGTATCCTGGGAACACTGCCGGCACGCACAACTACAATGCCTATACCGCATTTCCTGATGGGAATGTTGGCTTGAACAGCGCCACAGGTACGGCAGGGGTGCGAGGTGTCAACAACGGCACCATGACAGGCACGACGAATGGAATGAATCATTCCATTTACCAAAAACATGCCTGGAATCGTGCTGGAGCTGGCGTTATGCAGACAGGCATGCCTCGAATGGGCTACGTTCAGACGGATCGACAGCACATGCGCACGGCAGGCGTAAACCACAACGTCTATGTCGATCGTGATGCCTTGGCTCAGGCAGTCGGTAATGTCACGACGAGCTGCCCTGGCGTTCAACGCTCAACCGTTCTCGTCACCGATGAGGAAATCTTCGTTGGACTGCACACCAATGGCAGCGACGCGAAAACCGCCAAAAACCAAGCGCGTATGAACGCTTTGTCCGTATCCCCGCGTTACTACAAGGTGTACGTGACAGACAACCAGAATGACATTCAGGAAATTGCTCGTGTAGCCGCACGTTCCAGCAATCTCCACAACGCACGTACAGAGGACACTACCAGCATCGATACCTTGATCAAGCGTATGGGTGGAACAACGGACTCTGAGCAAGTACGTGCGAAGAGCACAGGTACTAAAGGTCATATGAACGGTACTCACACAAACAAAATGGGTACAACCAGTCGGTAACTTTCGCTGATCTGGTCGTTTCAATAAGAACACCCTCCTGTAATCATGATGATCGCAGGAGGGTGTTTTCAATCGTTTCGTTATAGTGCCTGGGCGATGGTTTCTTTCGCCGAGTTCGCTTGTTCGTGAGCATGGTACGAGCTGCGAACCAATGGTCCGGACTCCACATGGCTAAAGCCACGCGCCATCCCCTCTTCTTTCAGGCGAGCGAACTCGTCTGGATGGTAATAATTTTGTACAGCCAAATGCTTTTTGGTCGGCTGCAGATATTGGCCGATCGTCATGATGTTCACGTCGACCGCGCGCAAATCATCCATCGTTTCCAAAACTTCCTCGATGGTCTCACCCACCCCGATCATCAGGCTGGACTTCGTCGGAATGGTTGGCTGCAGCTCCTTTGCCTTTTTCAGCAAAGCCAGTGTCCGGTCGTATTTGGCACGGGCACGAACCCGGTCAGACAGGCGGCGAACGGACTCGATATTGTGATTCAATACATCCGGGCGAGCATCCATGACGACTTTTAATGCGTCCCAGTTGCCCATAAAGTCAGGGATCAAGACTTCTACAGAAGCAAAAGGCAGCCGACGACGAATCGCTTTGATCGTCTCTGCAAATATCTGCGCGCCTCCATCCGCCAAATCGTCACGTGCAACCGAGGTGACGACGACGTGTCGCAGCCGCATTTGCTCAGCTGCTTCCGCCACGCGTTCTGGCTCAGCCAGATCCAGCTCGGTCGGCAGTCCCGTTTTTACGGCACAGAAACGACAGGCACGGGTGCATATATCACCCAAAATCATGAAAGTAGCTGTTCCACTTGCCCAGCACTCATGAATGTTGGGGCATTTCGCTTCTTCACAAACAGTGTGCAGCGTCTTGCTGCGCATCGTTTGCTTGAGTTCCTTAAAACTGGCTAGTTCGGATCCAGATACTAGGTTAATCTTGAGCCAATCCGGTTTTCGTTGCGTCATAGGCTCACTCCTCTGTGACTTGGTCAACCTTCATTATAGAACTAGGTTTTCTGGGATTGCAACCTATTTTCCTATCCGAGAGTATGCACGAAATGTCGATCAGAAAAACGTAGCAGCCGCTCCAAAATGTGCAGCTCCCTTTCTTGACACGTAAACAGGAAGATCTGGTGCTCCGCAGACAGCTCGTGGATATAAGCCAAAGCCTTGCGCAGTCTCTCGTCATCGTAATGAACGAAGTGATCGTCAAAAAAGAGGGGCAGCGGCTCCGTCTGTTGACTCACCTGATGGGCCAGCGATAATCTTTGGGCCAGGTAAAGCTGATCCTGTGTGCCTGTCGAGCATTGCTCCTGCTCAAGCACCATCTGCCGGGATGGCTCCAGCACTCGGATGGAAAAGCCTTCGTGAGGATCCATTCGGACATCTCGATACGCGCCGCCTGTAATTTGGGTCAGCACATTTGACGCCTCCTGGTTGATGCCAGGCGAGATATCCCGATTCCATTCTGCCAGCGCCTC
The DNA here is from genome assembly GCF_046622605.1 of Brevibacillus centrosporus. Classification (NCBI taxonomy): domain Bacteria; kingdom Bacillati; phylum Bacillota; class Bacilli; order Caryophanales; family Paenibacillaceae; genus Brevibacillus; species Brevibacillus centrosporus. The sequence continues at coordinate 4,934,627 of NZ_CP176856.1, forward strand.
TTGCAAAGCTTCGCGCGCTGTCTGCAGAGCTTCGCGCTTTCGCTGCAGCTGCCGCAATCCCGCTACGGCTTCCTCGTATTCCCCTCTGGCTTTCGCAACAGGCACAGTGTCATGAGCTGCCATTTCTCCATTGGCCCGCGCCATCTGCTCTCGCACATGCTGCATGCGCTCCTCGATCCGCTGTTCCTCTGCGCGAAAATGCTCGTATTCTCGTAATCGCACACGCTGCTCCTGCTCGAGAAGCTCTCGCAATTGTTCTCCCCAGCGATTCATGATTTGCGCTTCTGCACCCTTGCGCGATAGCTGAGCTTTCAACTGATTGGACTCGAACGATCTTTGTCTGTTCAAAAGCTCCTCTCTTTTTGCCGCAAAGGATTCCCAATCCGGAGCATCCCAAGCAAGAACCAGCTCGCGAAGCTCATTCTCCAGCCTTCTTAGCTCCTCCTGCAAGCTTTGCAGTTCCTCTGCCTGTGCAAAGATCTCCTGGTTCCGTTTCTGTTCGATCCCCCTCGAGCGGCCCTTCCTCCATGCCACCCCTGCCACTGCTGCCATCAAGAGGAGGAGCGCGATGCAAAGTCCAGTTTGATCCGCTGCCGCCGCCGCTATGCCTAAAACGGCAAGCAGACCGCTTCCTCCCCATAGCCAAGCTGACTGGCGAGCAGCTTTCGATGGAAGGTCGCCTCTGGCTTGACGCCGGGATCCCGCCGTAATGGTAGTAGCAGCCAGCCTCGCCAGCTGTAAATTTCCCTCTTCCCAGCGCTTGCGCAGACTGACTCCTTTTTCGTAATCAACCAACAGCCGTTCCTGATCCACTGTCTGGTCCATCTCCGTGGTCTCTGTGATCTCGCTCACTTGCAAGTGGCTCAAACCAGCCAAAGCTGCCTGCGCCTCCTCATGAATCTGCCTTTCTTCCTGAGAAGCACCTGTGCGCTCCCACCATTGCCAGTCACTAGCCGATGCAGGTGTGGAGTAGCTTTTCTGCCACCTCTCATTCCACGCCTCTTCCTGCATTTTTATACGATGCTGCCGTTGCAAGACTCGGGTGCGCTGCTGCTCGAGCTCCATCCTCTCCGCTTCCCATTCAGCGATCTGCTGGGTCAATTGTCGAATAATCCCCCATGAAGACTCCGCCCCAGCCAGCTCCACTTCTTTTTGGGCTACAAGCGCCCCGGCTTTCCCAAGCAACGTATTTTCAGCACGTTCCTTTTTTCCGATCGCACTCAAATCCCGCTCTAGCCCTGCCAGCATGAGATGCACCTCTGGATTGGACTCTTCGCTGCTCGACAACGCAGGTACCAGATGTTCAGCTGCAGTCAAAGGCTCCCGCCTGATCCACGTAATATCGGTGAAAAGGCTGCGCGTCAGTCCTGTGTGCTTTTCCACGAAATCACGCTCTCGGCGCCGATCCTCCATGTAAATATCCGTCAGTTCCGTCCATTCCGGGTCGAGAAAAATGCGCGCCTGCTCCCGTTCCTTGCGCAAAATGCGATGAAGGCGATAGGACTTACCTGCCAGCTCATAAGTAATGATTGTCTCGTACTCGCCCTGATGCCACGGCAAATATTTTTCGTACTCCGGCAAATACCTTGCACTTTTTACATAGTCGCGCTTCAATCCGTACAAAGCAGCAAAAATTCCTTGCAAAAGGGTGGATTTGCCTGATTCATTGGGTGCCGCGAAAACATTGATGCCAGGCGCAAAGCGAAAAACCTCGTCCTGCCATTTACCGAAGCCTTTCAGCTGAATTTCCTCGATCCTCATCGCATGCTCCCTCCGATCCGCGTCAGGGCCTCCCGGCGCGCCAGACGGATGATTTCCCGCTCTCCCTCATCCGTTGCCTGCTGCTCGCGAAGGGCCAGCTTGGCTAACCATTTTCCCCAGATGCCTGCCTCCGCCATCAGCTTGTCCGCATCGACATCCGGCCACGTTTGATCGGTGACATCGATTTGGAAAAAACGGGAGAACCTCTGCGAGAGGACTGCTGTAGAAGGGACGAAGTGAGCGGCGCGCTCCCCTGTCAGTGTCACGTACAGCATGTCCTCGGATCGCTCAGAAGCAAGCTTCTGCTCCAGAAGTTCGATCAGCTGCTCCATCGTTTCTGTACCTTCGAGGCTGATTTCCCGTCGCCGCATTTGGCGCTGCCCCACAGGAACCGACTCGAGTACGACTTTCCCAGTAGCATCGATCTCCCCGTACAGAACACAGCGTTCCCCCTGCTCCTTGGTATTCAGCGCTTCCGGGGAGCCCGGATAGGCGGCAAAGACAGACTTTTTCGTCGGATGCAAAAACTGCGCAGCCTTGTGGATATGACCAAGTGCTGCATAGTCCATACCGGTATCCGCCAGCTCCTGCAACACGACGGGAGCGTAGGGATGATGCTCCTCTGTTTCCTTGCTTAAAATGCTAGCGTGCAGAACCATCAGGTGGTGCTGATAGCCGCCCAGCTTTCCTGGAAAGGTCGCGAGCGGCGACTCGAAGAAGTGAGGCTGAGGAAAGCCCCATCCGTACACGACGCAGGACTTTTCCGGAAATTCATACGCGCCCCACTCCGGCGTAAACCAATGCACATTCCCCGGCCACTCCAGGGTCTGATAAAACGAGTCTGCCCGCCACGGATCGTGATTTCCTGGGGCAATGCACACGGGAACCGGGGAAATACTGGCGAACAAATCGCGTAAAAACAGCGCTGTCGACCTGCGTCCACCGTGGTATTCCAACAAATCCCCCGCAATCAGCCAGAAGTCCACCTGTCTGTCCAGCACGAGGTCGCGAATCCCCCGCATCGTCTTGCGAAAATCGTCCTGTCTTTGCTCAAACAAATCGGTTAACGTGTGAAGCGGTGCATCCAAATGGACGTCCGCTGTATGTATAAAAGACAGCATAGGCGCCCTCCTTCACTCCTTTCATGGAAATCCTTGGCATCCAATGATACAATTTGGTCGAAAGATAGATGCAAGACGAACATACTTTCCCTTTATGATACAAGATGAAACGGATGCTTGAAAAGGAGTGATTGTTGTTGCGTATCGCGTATTTGGACTGCTTCTCGGGAATTAGCGGGGACATGCTCCTCGCCGCACTGGTCGATGCCGGAGCGGATCGCGACCGAATCGAAGGTGAGCTGCGGAAGCTTTCTCTCGGAGACTTTCGACTCGAGTGGAAAAAGGTAGTGAAAACGGGCGTGAGTGCGCTCAAGCTGGATGTCATCGATGAAAATGTCCCTGCCGTTCAGCCGTTGAAAACCTTAAAGGTCTTAGGTCAGCACGACCACCATCATCACCGCGGCTACAAAGAGATCGTGGAAATGATCGAGGCCGCCGATCTGGCTCCCCGCGTGACAGCACGCGCACTGGCTATCTTTGAAAAAATCGCCGTGGCGGAGGCCAAAATTCATAGTGTCCCCGTAGAAACGGTTCATTTTCACGAGGTTGGCGCACTGGACTCGATCGTGGACGTAGTGGGAATCGCTCTCGGCTTGGAGGAGCTCGGCATTGATCTGATTTACTCGGGGCATGTACCGACAGGAAATGGCTATGTCCGCTGCGATCACGGGCTTTATCCTGTACCAGCCCCTGCCACCATGGAGATGCTCGTCGGCATTCCCTTGCGCAGCACCGCCATCCAAAAAGAGCTGACGACTCCCACAGGCGCAGGAGTTGCCGCTGCCCTTGTACACGAGTTTGGCGATCTTCCGTCCATGACAGTTGAATCCATCGGGTACGGCGCAGGCACCCGCGATCTCCCTGACCAGCCCAACGTCCTGCGTCTCCTCGTCGGACATTTGTAGCGGCTCAAAACAAAAACCTCCCGAAGACAATCGCTCGGGAGGTTCTTCCTTTTCCGATTAACGAAGCAGCTTCAAAAACTCGCGCATGAAGCCAGGCAAATCCGGCCACGCATGTCCAGAAACCAGGTTGCCGTCCACGTGCAGCGTCTCGGTTTGATAAATGGCTCCGCATGCTTCTACATCCGGTCTGCACGCTTGATACGCTGTCATTTCTTTGCCCGCGATGTACTCGCGAACAATCGTCAGGACCTGAGCGCCGTGGCAGATAGCGGCAACCGGCTTGTTGGCTTCAAAGAAGTGCGCCACAATCGGCTTCAGATGCTCGTTGAGGCGAATATGCTCAGGCGCGCGTCCCCCCGGGATGATCAAGGCATCGAAAGCTTCCGGGTTGATCTCGGCAAAAGAAGCATGGGCCGCTAGCTGGTACGCCGGCTTTTCCGTATAGGTCTCGCTGTGAGCTTCAAAATCGTGCAGGACCGTATGCAGCGTTTTTACGTTAGGAGCAGCAATGACGGTTTCAAAGCCTTCTTCCAGACAACGGTAATACGGATAAAAAACCTCCAACGCCTCTACTGCATCTCCTGTGACAATCAACACTTTTTTGCTCATCTCACAGCCTCCTTGAGAATCAAAATAAAGGAAAAAAATCCCTCTACTTTCAATTCTTTAGACGGTCCGCTCGCTCCTGCTCCTTTACAGGAAATTCACAACACTTTTTCGACAGCAAGCCTGATCGCTTCCTGGTACACCTGCTTGAGAGGCACCTGGGCGGCTTCGGCGAGCTGGGCGCATACCGCGTACTCCGGCGCTACCTGGACCCGTTTTCCGCGATGATAGCCAAGTTTGACCTGCACTTCCCCCCACTGCGTCTGGGCCGTGGCAAAACGGCGTGCCAAACGGTGACAGGCAACGGGAAACGTGCGAATCCCAAAGGTCGTCGTTTCTGAAAAAAGGATCGTCTTTATGGCCTCTGCTGCACTCTGGTAGCACATCACCTGCAGCAGGGTTCCCGGGCGGCTTTTTTTCATCGTCACCGGTAAAAAATGCACGTCATTTGCGCCAGCTCGCATGCACTGCTCCAGCACGTAAGCCAACCATTCCGGACTGCTGTCATCCAGATTGACTTGCATGATCAGCATGCCTTCATCCACATGCTCCACCGAGTGATCTCGCTGCTCCCAAAGAGTGGGGATTTCCTTTTCCCCAGCAGTCTCTTCGTCCATCACCAGCACCGCCAAATCATCCCCGCGCTCTATGCGCAGCAGCGTTCCATGCAGCTGGGGCATTGGCTTTGCTCCTATTTCCTTGAGCCACAGAATAGCGTGCAAGGATATCGACTCGCTGCGCCACTGCTCTTTTTCCCGGATCACCCAGCCCGTCAACAGCTCCAGAACAGAAAGCGGCATGTCCGCAGGCACCAGCAGCCGTTGGAGAAACCAGCTGGCCATATGCTGATCGGACGGACCATGTGCCACGATCTTTAGAAGGGCAGCTTCCTCTGCAGCCCACTGCGCCTCATCCCACGCTGCATCCGGGCATTCGGCTCTCCGCTTTTGCGCCTGTTCCTGCAGCCTTTTCCCGACAGCTATGCCTTCTGGGTGCTTTTGGTCCGACCATATCCCGAGACGCTTCAGAGGCTCGATCAGCCCCTGCAGCATCAGCGGCGCGTCGGCCCGAATGACAAGCTTCATGTTTTTGCCTCCTGATTTTTGCAGCTTGGCCTTTTCTAGCATCATACCGCAAATCTTCCAGAAAGTATCTTGGATAAACCATCTCTACAGGCAAAAACTACAACGGAGACTACCTGGGCTGGAGGGAGACGGCATGATGAGAGTTTTCCGCCTAATCATTCAGATCAGCTTGTGCATGGCAGCTATTATTCTCCCACTGGAATCAGTCGCTGGCGCAGCTCCATCCGCCTCTAATGACGAGCCGATTTTAAAGGAGCGTCTGCAGCTATTTCAGCGGATGGAAACGTTATACGGCGTTCCCTGGACTTATTTGGCTGCCATGGATCAATACGAGCGGGCGATGCAGATACGGAAAAAGAAGCAGAAGAACGAAGAGCCTTCCACACGCATGACTGCTTTTGATATTCCCTCTGAACGCTGGTGCGGGCTGTGGAATCCGGATCTGGAGGACACCAACCCCATCTCCATCCGCTACTTTAGCGGTTTGGGAATGGACGGCGATGGAGATGGAATCGCAGATCGCAGCAACGATCTGGACGTGCTGACTTCCGTCGTTCACTACTTGTCGGGGTATGGCATCTCTGCCGAAGACTGGCCGATCGCCCTCTGGAACTACTACCAGCGAGACCGCTCCGTGAAAACAATCAAGCAATTTGCCCAGGTCTATGCGAAGTACCAGCATCTTCATCTGGACGATCGGCGTTTTCCGATTCCTCCACGCTATTCCTACAGCTATCGCGACACCTGGGGCGACGCACGTGGATGGGGCGGCCGACGAATTCATGAAGGCACGGATATTTTTGCCTCCTACGGAACTCCCGTACTGAGCACGGCTTACGGCGTCATCGAGGTGATCGGCTGGAACCGTTATGGCGGATGGCGGATTGGCATGCGCGACATGGGTAACGTCTACCACTATTTCGCTCACCTCTCTTCCTTTAAAAAGGGACTGAAGCCTGGAGACATCGTAGAGCCTGGACAGGTGCTGGGCTACGTCGGAAGCTCTGGCTACGGGAAGCCGGGGACTGCCGGCAAGTTTCCCCCTCATCTGCACTATGGCATGTACCGCGAGACAGGAGGACCGGATTGGGCATTTGATCCGTACCCTTACCTGCGGCGCTGGGAACGCCAAAGCAGGAAGCGATAAACGAAAAAGCTGCGGAACAAGGCATGTATGAAGCGGTTTTCGACCGCTTCTTTTTATTGGACAAAAAGCCCCTTCGCGCCGCTCCTTCGCCAGATAGTGCTGTTTTCGCCTGCCACAAGCTCAATTCATCGTTCCGAACGCGATAATCTCCATGCTCACATCGACGTCAAATCCAGCCTTCTCATAGAATTTCAAGCCAACCGTACGATCCCACTTTCCACGGTACTTTTGGCGAAAGCTCTCCTCCAGCTGAGCCGGATCGACGCCTGCCTTTTGAAACCGAATCAGCATCGCGACTGTTTCCTTCTTGATCTGCCCTTCAATTTCCCTTCTCAACGCCTCAAACTGAGCCTTATTGTCCAAGGAATCATTTCCCGTATAACCCACAATCGTTGCCCGCATCTCCAGCTTGATGTGGACCATCGGGTTCGTCTGACTCCCGTTGCTTTTCACCCTGCCCTTTGCCCAGACAAAATCCAATATGACTTGCTCGCTTTTTTGTTCTGCAGTGGACTCGATCCGATTGACCGAATGCGTACTCGAGCCTGTCCTGGTCGGAAAGTGAAAGCTCATTCTCGGAAGCCTTCTCTTCCCTAGCATCGCCTGCACGAGCTTGCCTTCCCGCTGCGAAAGAAAGCCGATCATTTTGTCCCTGTGAAAGAGGGCTACTTTCGAAACAATCACATCATCCGCTTTCTTCATCAAATAAGGCATGTTTGGATCCCCGCAGTCACAGGTCAGCATAAAGACGAAGTCCTTGATCGTGGTGAACGAGGAAAAAGCCGTTTCGACGCGGGGCCGCAGCAAATAGTTCAAATACGTATTCAGCTCGGGCTTGTGCTGGTAGTTTGCCTTAATGACGTCCTCTGCCCGTCCTTTGGCGATCGCTACAAAAACGTTTTCCCCCACAATAGGATTCCGGTACAAATCCAGAATGACTTTGCTAATGCCAACTTTTCGGGCATATTCCTCACTGATCAATATTACCCGCAGCTGTGACAAAGACATGGACCGCTCTGCCATCGTGGACAAGCCCACTAACGCTTCGCTCGCCACCTCGGATACAGCCGTGTAGCTTTGCGTCACTTCCCTTTCCTTACTGGACGGTATCGGAATCGAAACACTCACTTTGACCTCTTCCGTATTGCCCGTAAAATCAAAGCCGATGACCCCGATCATGGCCATATCCTCCAGAGAAGGACGCTCAAACTGCGGTGCACATCCAACAAGAGCGATCGCTGCCGCCAAAATCAGCATCAAGAAAAGGACACGTCTCCTCATGCCTCCTTCCCTCCATTTTGGCCGCGGAGCGAATGAATCGCCAGCAAGAGAAGCGGCCATAAAATGACCACGACTCCCATGTACAGGGTGATTTTGTCGTATAGGAATTTCTGGGTTTCCATCGTGAGCGGACCGCGGATAATGAAGTAGGACAGGATCGCGGGCAGCAACAGATGCCATGCCTTCTTGTATCCGGCAAAATCCTCAAACCCTTTTCGCGCTGCCCATAAGTAGGCCGTACTCGTGCTTAGAATGAGAAAAACCCACAGACCGATCCCCAAATTTTCGATCCGCTCCAAGAAGGATAGCTCCACTGCCTTAAAAAGATTCAAAATCGGATAGATTAAATGCTCCATCTCCCATGTCGAGAAGTACGCCACGCTGGTAAACAGAATCAACGTATAAATGAGAACGACGAGCCATACGCCAATGAGCGCATGGCGCAAAACCTTCTGCTTGTTTGCTACATGCGGGTAGTAGAAGAGCAAGAGCTCATAGCCAAACATGCTGGGGAAGGAACGCACCAGCGCATCGAGAAAGTCGGGAAGATTTGTGTTGAACAAAGGGAAGATGTGCATGTATCCACCCTTTTGGAACCCCCATTGCAGGTAGTAAATGGTCCAGGCGGTAAAAAAGAAGGTAAGCATGCAGAAGCGAGCTACCAGCTTGATCCCTCCGTTTGTGATGTAGAGCATCACCAGAGTCAGCCCGAGCAACGGCAAGGTTACCGTCTGCCCGGTCAGCATCGACGTCTGGATCAGCCGGATATAGCCGGAATGAATCGCCGTCACATTCAGGATGGCATAGATGATCACCAAAATATTGACGCAGCCTCCCAGCCACTTGCCCAATAGCTTTTGGTTGATGCGATAAAGTGTATCGTCCGGGTATCGCTTGCACAGGGCCACCATCGGAAATAGCGTCAGAGAGACGATGATCCCCAAAACGAGAGGCATCCACCATTGGTTGTAGCCCATTTTGCTGACTGAATTGGTCAGGGAAAGCAAGTTGACCCCAATGCACGTATTCAAGACCAGGCCAATCACATGGTACGGGCCTAGGTTATGAATCTGTCCTTTATCCATCTAACCTACTCCTCGCCAATCGGCCTCACTTTTTCGCGCTTTGAACGAGACAACCTGCTTCGATAGACAATATATTTCATAGGCATGCGTATCAAGCCATTCATCAGGTCGGTCCATTTTCGCGGTACTCCTGCTGTCATGTATGGCGTCCCGAGTGAAGTCAGCTCCAGCAAATGAGCAAACAGAAACGCAAGCATCAGCATTTGGCCGTACATGCCGAGTACACCTGCAATGAGGATAAAAGCGTATCGCACGAGCCGAATCGCGTTGCTCATGAGGAAGTTGGGCGGAACGAAGGAGAGCAGGGCAGAAACGGAGACAAGCACGATCAAAATATTACTGGCAAGACCTGCTTGAACGGACGCTGTCCCGATCACGATACCACCTACGATACCGATGGTCTGTCCGATTTTCGTCGGCATTCGGATTCCGGCTTCACGCAGGATTTCGATAATCAATTCAATGATCATGACCTCGACTACCGGAGGAAACGGCACCCGGCTTCGGGACTCAGAAAGGATCGTGAGCAGGGCGGGCGGCAGCATTTCGGGGTGGTAGGTCAGGACAGATACGTAGCTCGAGGTCAGCAAAATCGTGATGAACAAACCAAAAAAACGAATGATTCGCAGTAAGCTGGCGGTTGACCAGCGGTTGTAAAAGTCTTCCGGGCTGCTGAACATCTCCAGAAAGGAAGTGGGACATATCGCTGCGTCCGGGCTCCCGTTCAGGAGAATGAGGATTCGTCCGTCTAATAAGGCTGCTGTCGCATTGTCCGGCCGATTCGACAACCCGAACTGCGGGAACGGCGAATACGGCTTGTCCTCCAGCATCTGCTTCAAGACGGGCATACCGACAAAGCCTTGGTACTCCACATTGTCGATACGCCTCTTCACCCGCTCCACATTTTCCGCATTGGCGATGTCCTCCATATAAATCACAGCAATCCGGTTATGTGTCTCCGTCCCTTTCGTGTACGCTACGACCTTCAGCTTCGGAGAGGCGATCCTGCGCCGCAGCAAGGAAATATTGATTTCCAGCATTTCCACAAACGAATCTTGCGGACCCAGCACTGTAGATTCATTTTCGGACTTGGAGATAGATCGGTGCTCGACGTGGAAGGTATTGACTTGCAGGATGAGCGGGCGGTCCAGAAAGAACAGAACCGTATGTCCGCGAAGCAAATTGTTCAACAGGGCAGAAACGTCATCGGATTCATGTGGCTGCGCAAACGGGAGGACATCGAGTGGATTTCTGCCGTCCGCTCTTTGAAGGGGCAAAAAAATCGTTTCGTACAGCTCAGCCGTATCTACCATCGTGTCCAGAAAAAAAGCGTGAATAGGCTCACCATTTATCGTCAAGGAAAAGCTGCTGAGATCATCTACCTGTTCCAGACGCTCTTTGATCATAGCGGGAGTGATCCTGCTGCCATAATCACTTTGAGAAAGGCGGTCTCCATCATGTGAAGAGAGCACCTTGTCTGCGTGTTTCCTCCACCAATCTGTTGGCTTCACCATGGGATCCCCAGCCTTTACAGGAAAATCCTTCTTACTTTACCCTCTCCTGGGGATTTTATCCTGCACAAAAAAAGAGGCGCACTTGGCGCCCCCTTCTCTTCCCAGCTGGTGTTTAGGCAAACTGCTTGCCCAGATTCGCCATCTCGATTGCCGCTGCTGCAGCCTCCCAGCCTTTGTTGCCTGCTTTTGTTCCAGCGCGTTCGATCGCCTGCTCGATCGAATCTACCGTGAGGACGCCGAAGATGACCGGAATGCCTGTAGAAAGCGAGAGGGAAGCCACCCCTTTGGCTGTCTCGTTGCACACGTAGTCAAAGTGCGGTGTTGCCCCGCGGATCACAGCACCCAGCGTGATTACTGCATCATAGCGACCAGACTCTGCCATTTTTTTGGCGATGAGCGGGATTTCAAATGCTCCAGGTACCCAAGCGACATCCACGCTGTCTTCCGCAACTCCGTGGCGCTTCAATGCGTCCAAGGCTCCACCCACGAGCTTGCTGACGATCAATTCGTTAAAGCGTCCAGCTACTACCCCTACGCGCAATCCGGTTCCTACTAGATGTCCTTCAAATGTTTTCATGTCTCTTCCACTCCCTATCGATGTAGTTGAAGCAGGTGGCCCAGCTTCTCTTGTTTGGTAGCAAGGTACTTCTGATTGTGCGGATGCTCTGGCATCTGGATCGGAACCCGTTCCTCCACCTGCAATCCGTAGCCATCCAGACCGCGAATTTTCCGCGGATTATTCGTCAACAGGCGCATGCGATGAACGCCCAGATCGCGCAAAATTTGCGCTCCGATCCCGTAATCGCGCAGATCGGCGGCAAAGCCGAGCTTTTCGTTGGCTTCCACAGTATCCAAGCCTTCCTCCTGCAGCTTATACGCTCTCAGCTTGTTGATCAGACCGATACCGCGTCCCTCCTGGCGCATGTACAGGAGCACGCCCCGGCCTTCCGCTTCGATCTGTTCGAGTGCCGCATGCAGCTGTGGTCCGCAATCGCAGCGCTGTGAGCCAAACACATCCCCCGTCAGGCATTCCGAATGAACGCGAACCAGCGTCACCTCATCCGGGTCGATCTCGCCCTTGATCAATGCTACATGCTCCTTTCCATCCAGCTCATTCGTAAAGGCCGCGATGCGGAAATCGCCATAGGCAGTAGGCAGCTTGACCTCGATCTCTTTCTTCACCAGTTTTTCCTTGCCCATCCGGTAGCGAATCAGCTCGGCAATCGTGATCAGCTTGAGGTCGAAACGACGTGCAATCTCCTCCAGCTGAGGCAGACGCGCCATGGACCCATCTTCGTTCATGATTTCGCAGATCACACCTGCTGGTGCCGCTCCAGCCAAATGCGCCAGGTCTACAGCCGCTTCGGTGTGTCCCGCTCTGCGCAGCACACCACCCGGCTTGGCGATCAACGGGAAAATATGTCCCGGACGTCGGAAATCCTCCGCTGTCCGATGCTCCTCCAGCATGGCCAGCACCGTCTGCGAACGCTCATGTGCCGAAATGCCTGTATGGGTGCTTCGTTCATCGATGGACACCGTAAATGCGGTACCCTGCTTGTCGGTATTGGACTCGACCATCGGCTTTAATCCCAGTTGGGCTGCCCGCTCCTCTGTCACAGGGACGCAGACCAGACCACGTCCGTGCGTAACCATGAAATTGATCATTTCCGGTGTCGCTTTCTCTGCCAGGCAGACAAAATCGCCCTCGTTTTCACGGTCCTCGTCGTCTACCACAATCACGGCTTTGCCTTGGCGCAAGTCTTTGAGCGCTGCTTCTATCGTGTCAAACATCGTTTTCCCTCCTCGTTTAGGCAAATCCATTTTCCTGCAAAAAGGCCAGACTCAGACGCGACGGCTCCTTTTTGTCCTGCTGCACGTGTCCTCCCAAGAGGCGTTCCACGTACTTGCCGATGACATCTGTCTCCAAATTTACCTGATCTCCTGCGCGGCGATCCTGCAGGCTCGTCTCTGCCAGCGTGTGGGGAATGATCGAGACGGAAAAGCTGTTCTCGTCCACATCTACCACCGTCAGGCTGATGCCATCGATACATATGGAGCCACGCGGAATGATGTATTTTAAAAGGCTCGGACCCGCTTCAATCCGAAACAAGACAGCATTGGCATGAGCCTGCCGAGACAGAATCGTTCCCGTCCCATCGACGTGCCCCGAAACGATGTGTCCGCCAAAGCGATCACCCAGCCGCATCGCTCTCTCCAGATTGACTCGATGTCCCTGTCTCAGCTTGCGCAGGCTCGTCTTGTTCAAGGTCTCAGGCATGACATCCACGGTGAAATGACGAGCCGTATAGGAGGTGACGGTGAGACAAATGCCGTTGACGGCGATGCTGTCTCCTATTTGTACGCCTTCGAGCACGCGCTCTGCAGAAATGACGAGCTGGCTCGCCTCAGCGCTGCCAGTCATAGCTCCCAGCACGCCCACTTCTTCTACCAATCCCGTAAACATGGGCTCCCTCCCCTTTGCGTTATTCGTGCGGCTCCCACTGAGGGTAACCGACGATCCGAATATCCTGCTCACTCACCTGCTCGATGGAGGTGTTCGTCAGCGTAACGGCTTTATCCATCGTCGCAAAGCCTACCCCTCCGTACGACGTAGGGGAAAGCGAGCCTCCCACCAGCTTCAAGGAAATGTAGCTGATGATCTTTTGGATCGCCATCGCTTGCAAAAACGAGCCATTTACTTCTGCGCCGCCTTCGACCAAAAGCGAGGTGATCCCCCTCTCTCCTAGCTCTCTTAGGACATCTGTCACCTGGAGCGGAGCATCCAGCACGATCACCGTTAGCCCTTTTGTCTCGAGCTCCATCCGTTTTTCCGCGGGTGCCGCCGGCGTGGTAAAGATCCAAGTCGGTGCCAAATGGTCAGCTACGACGCGCGCCGTCAAAGGTGTACGCAGCTCGCTGTCGAGAATGATGCGCACAGGCTGACGTCCGTACCTCTCACCGCCAACGCGTGCCGTCAGTTCCGGGTCATCCGCCAATATCGTTCCCACCCCGACCAAAATAGCGTCATGGGTTCTGCGCAGCTCATGCACCTCACTGCGGGCCGCTTCCCCCGTTATCCAACGGCTGTGTCCCGTCGCCGTCGCCATTTTTCCATCCAGTGTACTCGCTGTCTTGACGGTTACAAATGGCTGCCTGGTTCGGATGTAATGAAAAAAGACTTCATTTAGCACAGTCGCTTCTGTCTCGCAAACCCCAACGGTGACTTCCACACCTGCGTCCCGCAGCAGACGAATTCCTTTTCCCGCAACCAACGGGTTCGGATCGAGCACGGCTACGACTACCCGCGATATCCCTGCTGCCACGACTGCTTCTGCGCAAGGCGGTGTTTTCCCGTGATGACTGCAAGGCTCCAGCGTCACATACAAGGTTGCCCCTTTTGCCTTCTCCCCCGCCATTCGCAGGGCATGCACCTCCGCATGAGGCTCCCCTGCCTTCAGATGAGCGCCCATGCCAACGATTTGTCCGTCCTGCACGATGACCGCTCCTACCAGCGGATTGGGACTTGTCTGCCCTTTTGCCGATCGCGCCAGCTCCAGCGCCATTGCCATGAAGCGTTCGTCTTGTCCCATTACTCTCTCCTCTTTTTTGTAGATTCCAGCCAGTCTTCACAAAACAAAAAGCCCTCGAAACATTCGTTTCAGGGCATAGGGAAAGAAGCCTTCCTGCGTTCGTTTTTCAAAAAACAAACGAAGGAGAGCACTTCGCATCTTCTCCCATCCGGACTGTACCGTCGGCTCTGGATTTTCACCAGATCAGTCGCTTTCATACAAGTCAGCGAGTCGCGGGCTTTACCGCCGGTCGGGAATTACACCCTCCCCTGAAGATTGCTTCGTATTCCATTATGTTGTGCTACAGGACCCTTCTTCCCTCCTTTTGTACAAATAAAAATGCCCGTGAGTTTTCGTCTCAGGGCATCGAGAAAAAAGCCTCATCGGAACCGTTTTTTTGCGAAAAAACAGCTGCGAGGCTATTCCAAATACCTTCTCCCATCCGGACTGTACCGTCGGCCTTGGATTTGCACCAAGTCAGTCGCTGCCCCAAAAAGCAGACAGCGAGTCGCGGGCTCAGACGTGCGTTCGTCATTACCGCCGGTCGGGAATTGCACCCTACCCTGAAGGCTGGTATTCAGTTGCGTCAAGTATAACACACTTTCGGACAAGACCGAAGCCTTTCTGTGTAAAAAGTATATTTTCCGCTAGGATTAACTAGAAATGGTTTAACAGCTCTCGCAGGCTTTTGACCGTCGCCACCGGTTTTACCCCCCGCTGCTCCATTTCACCCAGCTTTCCCTGGTAGGATAAAAAACGGATCCCCGCATCCTGCGCAGCTTTTCCATCGATCCAGGAATCGCCGATCATCACCCATGCCTCGAGCGGCCATTGCGGCTGCTGGCGCAAAATATAGTGAACGCCGGACGGAGATGGCTTTAGCTGTGTCATCTGTTCCCGGGCAACAATCTCTGTGAAATAATCAGAAATCCCTGTTTCCACCAGCGCTTCTTGTGCGGCGGCATAAGCGTTGTTCGTCAGAATGTAGAGCTGGTACCGATCGCGGAGCTCGTCCAGCACTTCTCGCGCCTGCTCCTCCAGTACAGCCCCATGCATTCCATCCTTTTCCACGGCTGTGACTGCTGACCACATCTCGTCCTCCAGCTCTTGCGTCATGAGGGAAGACTGCCTGCCGATCTCGATCAGCTGCGAAGCCGTATGATTCTGCAGGTCCAGCTCGGGCCCGCAGCAGCCGTGCATGAGCAGCAGCTGATAGATTGCCCGCTTCATCTCCGCAAAGTTAATGTTCGATTTCAATAAGGTGTTATCCATATCAAAAATAATGCCTTTTTCAAGTTGGTGGCTCATTGGTTCCTCCTCGTCCGTTTCACTGGCTTTCTATCATAGTAACGGGAAACGTGTTTTTGGAACACCCTTATCATGACGGCCAACCTGGACATCACAAAGCTGCTTCCCATGCTCAAGCACAATGGATTCAAGCTTTACCCGGCGCTCATTCACATGCTCACGACGGTCGTAAACCGTCACGTCGAGTTCCGTATGGGCTATGATATGGATGGAAGGGTAGGGTATTGGGAGAGCATGTCTCCCAGCTATACCATTTTCCACGAAGATGACAAATCGTTCAGCAGTATCTGGACAGATTATCACAAAGACTTTTCCCAGTTCCACCAACACGTTCTCGCAGACCTGGAGGAATGCGGCGGGATCAAGAAATTTACTCCCAAGCCAAACGAGCCTGCGAACACGTTTCCCATCTCCTGCATACCATGGGTCAGCTTCACTGGCTTTAACCTGAACATCTACAATGAGGCAACCTACCTTTCTCCTATCTTTACGATTGGAAAATACTTCAGGCAGGCCGACAGCATCTTGCTGCCGCTCGCCATTCAAATGCATCACGCCGTATGTGACGGGTACCATGCTAGCATGCTTGTACAGCAGATGCAGGAATTAGCGGATGATTGCTCCGCGTGGCTTCCCATAAAATAAAAAAGAAAACAGCGACAGCACCGGACAGATTCTGCCGGGTTGTCGCTGTTTTTGTTCTGCTCCCTTATGGCTGGTCCGGCTCATCCGGAGTTTGCGCTCTCGGCACGTCCGGCTTTCCTTCTGGGCTGTTGTACAAATACTGCGGCACATCGCCGACGATCAGCGAGTGGGTGATCGGAATTTTTGTCGTGACCGTTTGCTCGTCGGTGGCAAACGGAATGACGATTCGCAAATCTACCTCTACGAAAATATATACGGTAGCCAGCACCATATTGATGCCCGCTTCCTTCAGCTCTGTCTCCAGCTTGGTTTTGACCGACCCAATCGGCATAAAGGTGACAGGCAGGTCTGGACCCATGTTCGCCAGAAAGCTGTTGCCAGTTGCCAAGCCGAGCGGGATCGAACGGTCTACCTTCTCTGCTTCAAACTCCTGGAGCTTGTTCTGAATCCGCGAGGTCGTTTCCCCGACGATCCGCGCATATTCCTTAAAGTTGAATTGATACGCCTGAATCTGTCCCTCGTTGTCTTTTTCAATCTGGACAATTTGGTTAAAGTCGACGCCTTGTTGGGATATCCGCTTAGTTACTGCGTCTGTTATTGCTTCTTTGGCCAACTGCTCTGTCTTTTGCGATGCCAGAATCAAGAGCGTCGGCTCCAGCCGTTTTTCCAGGAAGACCAGCGTTTGTATCGTCATCACCAAAAAAATGACCAGTGCGATAAAAAACGCCTTCGTTTTGGAAAGCGGGTTCTTCCAACGCCGACGGGGTCGAAACATCCTCACGCCCGTCACCTCCCAATTGGTACATCCTATGGTCTGTGACAGGAAAAAAGACTACCCTTTCCGCAAGCAAAACCAGCCAAGCCCGACCACTCCGGCAAGATACACCAGCTGTGCGGCCATTACCATACCCAATAATCCCAGCGAGGATGCCAGAGCCGGTGCCGCCATAAACCCGATAAAAAACCCTACCCGGCTCAAAAGACCCTGGACGCCCATCACCCTGCCACGAATACGATTATCTGCCTGTTGAAGCAGCGTGCTCTCGTACACTTGCGATGCTCCTGCCAACAGCCCTGCCAAAACCAGCAGCGCCAGCACCAGCCACATGCTCTTCCCTGCAAAGGCCGCCGTGATGACAAGCGACAGCAGAGAAGAGCTCGCCAGCAGACCTCGGAGCAAATTCCCTCTCCAGCGGGCTGCCCCAAACGCACCTGCGGCAGCTCCCACGCTCATCGCTGACCACATCATGCCGTGCAAGACTGCATGACCCGAGGCAAACTGATTGGCAAGAGCGGGCAGACCGAAATTATGTGCCGCCGTGCTGATCGATTCGAATAAGGCAAGCAGACTGATGACCAGAAAGAGTGGCTGCTTCGACAGGTACACTAGCATGGCGCGCAGGCTTCTTGGCTCCTGTGTATGCCCGGTCGCGTCCGTTGCATTTGTTGTTTTCGCTGATTCTTCTGCTCCCGAGCGACTGTCCCACCGCATCCGGGTCAGGATCGCTGCGGAGAACAGAAACGTCGCTGCATCGCACGCGATGACAAACGCGTAGCCTAAGTGATCTGTCAAGAATCCACCGAGTGCAAACCCGACAATTCCTACTACAGATTCCAAGCGGACTGTCCATCCATTGACCCGGACGAGGTCTTCCTTTTCAAACATCTGCGGCAGAGATGCCTGAAAGCTGATGTGAAACAAGGTATACAGCATGCCTTTCAAAAAGGCGGCGGCGATGACTACGAGAGGAACAGGAAACACGACCATCAGGATGACCGACAATCCTGCTCCGAGGTCGCTTACGATCATCGCTCGTCTCCGATCCACTCGGTCAGCCAATATGCCTGCCAGCGGGCTAAACAGAATCCCTCCAATCTGACGCGCCACAAAGAAGGCAGCCAGCCAAAATGCCCCATTATCAAAAGTAAAGATCAACGCACTGCATGCGATCAGGTCCATACGTGACCCAAGCGTGGATAGCGCATTGACATACAAATACGTTTTCATCGAAATATTCATTTGTCCAAACCTCCTGCTCCCTCCAGGCGGTTTAGCTCACACGCCCCCGCCCTAGCGGGTGCGTACACTGATTATGGCCGTTGACATGCACATGCCTCCTCGACTTCCAAAGTCCAAACTCGAACTTCCCTTATCACTTCGCATACGAACGGGGGCGCTTCCCCAAATCGTCCTGCCCGGCACCTGGTACCGTATGCTTATCATAGCAGCGAGTCCTCGTCTTCTGAAAGCAAAAAACGCGGGAGAGCTTGGCAGCCCCCCCGCGCTTTCATGCCCTATGCTTCTACTTCCCATCTGTAAACTGGATCGAGTCGATGATCTTTTGAAACCGCTGCTCGAGCGCTTTCGTTTTGACCCATTCTGAAACCGTAAAAGCAATCATGTACATATTTTTTCCTTTTTCCAGAAGATAGATCGTTTTCTCAAAACGCGCTCCGTCATTATTGCCTACTACATATAGCTTGTATCCATTCGCCCCTGCCATGGCGATCGGCTTGTTTTCCTTGATGAGGTATGCATAGTTGGAGGAGTTTTCTTTGATCGACTGCTCGACTTCCTTGCGCACCGTCTCAGCCTTGCCGGGTCCAGCGAGAATCATTGCATTTCCTCCGAGGAACTCGTAGGTCTTCGTGATTCCCTCTCCACGAATTTCCTTCCAGTGCTCCGGGATGCTAATGGAGAACTTCTGCTCGGCAAACTTGATCGTCGCCATCTGATCCTGGTCAACCAGATCATCATCCGCTATTTCTCCCATTGCCGGATTCATTGCACTCTGATTAACTGTCAGCGATTGCTTGATCGTTTGGACCAGTTCTTTTTTCTCCTGTTCGGTTGCCTCCGGATCATACGCGATCTCTACATATACCTTGTATTTGCCTTTGAAGAAAAAGAAGTCATGCTCCAAATACCAGAAGGCGCCATCCGAGGAGCTGAATTTCTGCTCGATGGCAGGTACGCCTGCAACCATCGTGCTTGTTGGCGCAGAATCCACTTTTAAATAGCTTTCATTGATTTGGTCCCGATACATCTGCTCATGCCTTTTTGCCCAATCCTCTAGCGTCAATCCTTCCTCCTTGGAGGTGATCTTGACCTTTATCCATTGCCTGCCGTCTGCACTGGAAAATTGCGTAAATGCCTGGTTGTAGGAATTCTGCCAATTTGCCGGAACCTTGAGCTTCAGCCCCATGTCCTCTTGAGTGTACCAGCGGAAGTTGCCTTCTACCGTGGATAGATCCTTCACCGTAGAGCTTCCTTTTGGATAGGACAAAGTAAAGCTGTCCAGCAAGTCCTTGTAGACGCTGTATTTGGCAGGATTGCGGAAGTCCGCCTCGTCGTAGATGACCAGAGTCACATAGAAAATGCGGTCCCTGCTTTGATAAGCACGTTCCTCATAGACCCAGCCACCCGAATCTTTGGAAATCAACCGTGCATACGGCTGTTTGGGATCATTGACAAAGCCTTTTGACAACACCGTGTAGTCAGACGAATCTACCAACCGGCTCAGCAGCCCTGCACCCGATAGATTCTCTGGCTGCTCGTCTACGATGTGGATGTACATTTCGTATGTGCTCTTGGCATCCGAGAAGCTGATATAGTCCCCTTGGAAGCTTTGCGAATCCTTAACCAAGCCGGTTGGATATTTCATGCTCCAGCCGTAATAGCTGTCACCGATCATCGTCTTGCCAAGATCGCTGTCCAGAGAGACGCCTGCCGCAGCAATCTCCTCTTGCTTGTTCCCGACGATGCTAACATCCTTCGTCTTTGCATCCACGATGGCTTGCAGGCCCATAACCTGCGTCAGCAGGGTCAGCGGCACCATGGTCTTCCCACTTTTCACCTCAGGAGACGCTGTCAGGGTAACAGGCGAGCTGTTGACCCAGGCCTGCTTGCTGCCTGCGGAAAGCTTGATGACCTTGCCGTTGTACGAAAGCTCGATCATTTGATTCTGACTGTCGTATTGCAAGCCTACCCCGAATGCTGACGTCAAAAGACTCAACGGAATCATTGTCGTATCCTGGGACAAATAAGGCTGCTCAATCGCCATATCCTGACCGTTTACTTTTGCCTGGGCTGTATTCAATTTTAGCTTTACTTCCACGCGCTGGGCAGACGACTCTGCTGCCAGCACGGACTGGTTGGTCATCAGTGCTGCCGATAACATCGCTGTCACACAAAACACTTGCCACTTCCTCTGGATCATCCGATTTTCCCCCATCCTTTGCTCTCTACGGTTGTTTCCCAAACGTCACTTTGCGTTTAATCAGATCGCCGCCCGATTGCACCATGATTTCCACGGTTTGTCCCGGCAAATAGCGCTTCAAAAGCTCGTTGAACTCCACGAGAGTCGTAAACGACGCCTGGTTCACGGAATAAATGACATCTCCTGATTGAAACCCTGCCTTTTCAGCAGGTGAACCAGGCTCTATCCGAATGATCCGAAGCGGCTCCTTCGTTGGCAGTCCGACAACCGCTGCCCAGCTTTCCTCCAGCTCCGCCCCCCAATAGGGCCGGTTTACCTTTCCGTACGTAAAAAAGTGATGCATGACATACTGAGCGGTGTCAGCCGGTATCGCAAAGCTCAAATTGTCGATCCCGATGGAAACGAACTTCAGCGAGTTGATTCCTACTACCTCTCCTTTGAGATTGACCAGTGGTCCTCCACTGTTCCCCGGATTGATAGAAGCATCCGTCTGAATTAAGCGGTACGTGGAGCTGACAGAGCGATCGACGCCGCTGATGATTCCCGCTGACGCCGAATTGCGCAGCGAGACAGAGATCGGGGTGCCGATTGCCACGACAGTCTCTCCGACTTTTATCGAATAGTTCGCAGCAAACTTGGCAGGTGATAGACCCGTTGCTGCGATTTTTACCAGCGCCAGATCGCTCTCCTCGTCCATATTTGTAACGGTTCCGGCATATTGCTTGCCATCAACGGTAATGACGGTCAGGTTGTCCATTTCTTTGACGACATGGGCATTGGTCAAAATCCAGCCGTCTGCTTTGACGACGATCCCCGTCCCATGCGCCAGGTTAAAACGGTTGTCTCGGTTGTTCCCTTTCACTTCCGGCTTGCCGACAATCGCAACAACACTAGCTGATACCCGCGCGATGACACCCGGAATATCCGTCACGGCAGAAGGTGCTGGCGCAGGCGCAGACACTGGCGCTCCTGCCGCCGATGCCCAAGGGACCGTTGCGCCCATGATCGTCCATACAAGCAGGCTGTTAATGAGCAGACTTGTTCTTACCTTCATCTCAAAATCCTCCATTGCTTCATTTGCTAGATAACATATATTGCCGGGTTTTCATGCGAAAAGGGCCGCTCTTCCACTTGAAGCGACCAAGCTGCTCATACAAAAAACACGTTCGTCCACCTGCAGACGTCCTCACCGTTCCCCTCTACTTTTCATATTCTGGTGATGAACAAGATCAATGCTTCTGGGAGGTTGCCCCATGATTCACGCCCTATTAGAAAAAGCTTTCGGTTCTCTGACTTGTCCAACTCCAGCCGAGCTCAGAGCTGCCTTGGAATCTTTGCCGATTAGCCTCGAAACAATCTCTCCCTATGTTCCCGAGCCTGAAGATCTGCCCTATGGACGGAAGGTCCTGCTCGCCACGGAACACGTCGAAATCGTTCTCATCGTACTGCCTCCAGACAAGGAGTCAGCAGCCCATAATCACGGTCATTCCTTTGGGTGGGAATGGATTCTCGCTGGCGACCTCACCAATGTCATCTATTCACTGGACGAGGAAGGACGCGGTGTTCGTCCGGAGAAATCCGTTACCGTTCATGCTGGTGACTTCTGTTATGTAGCCCCAGGAGTGATACACGCCATCCGAAATCAAGGGGAGACTCCGGTCGTTTCGATCAACGCCTATACGCCACCCTTGTGCGATTGCCAACAGTACAAATAATCAAGTATTAGTATAATTTAACATATGATCCTTTTTTTCCTGCTATGACTAAAAAACTCCCCTCTCGCTGGGTGTGACCAACAGAGCGCGTGAACCGTTCCGTGGTACCCAGAGAAAGGGGAGTTTCGTATGCTTGCAGCTATTTCTTTTTCACCGTGATTGTCCAGGAAGCATCGTCGAGCTGCTCGTAATTCGTAATCGTGTGGCCCGCTTCCGCTGCCCAGCGCGGAATGCTTTCCGTCGCCTGTGTGCAATCAAAATCGATGACGAGCTCATCACCGCTAGGAAGCGTCTCCAGCTTTTCTTTAGCCTCAATCAACGGGAAAGGGCAAACCATGCCAAGAACTTCGAGTTTGTGCTGCATTTCTATTCCTCCTAAGCGACAGTGACACTTGCGCTGTGCTGTTTTTTAGCTTGAAGACGAGGACGTACATAGACAAAATACGAAGCCGTCCACGTACCCAAAATGATAAAGGACAAGGAAACCCAGCCTTGCCAGGTCATCATCGCCGTCATGACGAGACCGTTACCGATCGAGCAGCCACCAGCGAGACTCGCCCCAAAGCCCATCAGGATCCCGCCGGAGAAGCTGGAGATGGTCGTCTTCGCATCAGGTGCACGGAAGCGGAACTCCCTGCTTGCTTTCGCGGCAATAAAGGACCCGATCAGGATGCCCAGCACCAGGAATACGCCCCAGTTGATGTACTTCTCGCTGTCTCCTGTTACGATGTACTGCAGGATATTGGCCGATGGCGTCGTAATCCCCAGACCGGACATGCGGCCTGTTGCCTCACTGAGCGGCCATGCCAGCATGGCGATCAAGCCTACCAAAATAGCCGTCACAAAAGGATGCCAACGTTTTTCAAACAACAGATGAGCAAGACCCGTGCGTTTTGCACGCAAGGCAGGAATCGCTACCTTTGGTTTGCGCAGATGCTTGACGACCAGATAGAGCGTGATCGCCGTCAGGATCAGGATAAACGGCCATACCGACGTGCCGAAAGTAGCAGGGATGGAGTTCGTTGGCACCGTGTACCCTTTGAAGGCTTCGTTTACGGGAACCAGCACGCCGCTCTTCATGACGGCACTCATCAGCATATAGGCGAAAAGCGCGATCCAGCTGCCGATCAAGCCCTCCCCTGCTCGATACCAAGTCCCTGTAGCACAACCACCGGCAAGCACAATTCCGATCCCGAAAACGAAGGAACCGATTATCGTACCCAGCCAGGCAAACGAACCCGATTTAAACTGAATAAGGCCCATTTGAATCAGAGCAAATACACCAATGCTTTGGATCGCGATCGCTATCAGCAGCGCGTAAAACATCCGGTAGTCCTTTGCCAAAAACATATCGCGAAAACCACCAGTCAGACAGAAGCGACCTCGCTGCATCACAAAACCAAGCAACGCTCCGCATAAAAGCCCCGTGAATATCATTTGTCCTACCATTTTCGACCCCCACTTTATAATTCCGAGTAAACTTATGAAGATTAATGTTTTTCATTTTAGCACAAAAATCATGGGAGTCAACATGCAATTCCGACAGCTTGACCAGGCATTTATACCCTTTGCAAATCCGCTAAACAAAAAGCACATCCCTCCTTGCTTCGGGATGTGCTTACTTTAAAACGCGATATTCCTATTAATCTTACAGACTTTCCGTAATTTCCGACAGCTCATCTGCCGAGCTGGCCACCTGCGCTACCGCCTGGTTCATGTCCTCCATGACGCGGAAGAAGTTTTCCAGCTCTTTCTGGATTTGCGTACTCTGCTGCTTGCCTTCCATGACCGCGCTCATGATCCCTTCGAAGAATGCATATGTCTCGCTGGTCATGGTCGTACTGGATTGAACGAGAGTCTGTATCTCGCTAAAGACCATCGCGAGCACGCCAGTCTGCTGATTTGTCTTTTCAATCAGCTCGCGCACGCCAAACACGGATTGCTTCGTCTGCTCCGCCAGCTTGCGCACTTCGTCGGCTACAACGGCAAAGCCTCTGCCCTGTTCACCTGCGCGTGCCGCTTCGATCGCCGCATTCAACGCGAGCAGGTTGGTCTGCTCAGCAATGGCCGTCACCACGTTGACGATACCGCGAATTTTTTCCGAGTTTTCTTCCAGAGTGCTCATTTCTTCCGCGATCTGTTTGGCACTGCCCTGAATCAGCTCCATTTGCTCCTTCTGCTTCTCCAGCTTCTCCTTGCCTTCCTGAGACAGCTGATGCGCTTTATTCGAGAAGCTTGTCCCGTTTTCTGCGAAACGAAGAACCTCGCGGGATTGCTCGGTCAGCTGCTGGACAGAAGCACTGTTCTCTTCGGAAACAGCTGCCAGCTCATGGGCAGAGTTGGCCAGGATCGCACGCAGCTCATCCTTTTTCTCCTGCTCCAGGCTCCGCGCCCTTGCATGCTCGTTCTCGTATTCTTCCAGAACAATCTGTTGCTCGATGCTGAGTATTTTGGTAACGACTTTAACAGCTTGCACACACTCCGCTTTGTCCACTATGCTTTCGTTCAAGAGGTCGAGGATGGAGATCAGCAGGTTCTGAAAGGCACACATGTACCATTTGGGCTCGAGACCAATGCGCATGTGCATGATGGCAATCCGACTGCGCTGCTCGTAATATTCTTTGTCGATCTTGCCGCTAAACATCTCCTGGATATGGCGGTTCAATGTCTGTTTGAGGCGATCGATACTGCTGTACTTCTCCACGATCGTCATGAGAAGCTGCTCTTGCTCTATATTTTCATAAAAATAGCCGACTATTTTATCAATATTTTGAATGATCAGAGGCTGAAGTGCCTTCGCGACAGCCAGGTCATGCTCTGTCAAATGGATGAGGGACAACTGCTTCGCCAATTGAGACCCCGCATCGATATGCACTTCTCCATGTTCCTTTATCTCCTGAAAAAAAGAAGCTTTTTTCGATTTTCCTTTTAGTCCAAACAAACTGGAAATCGGGCATGTACTCATTCGGTGGACTCCTTTTCTGGCTGAGTTCTCAGCTTACGCTCATTGTAATATACTATAATTTTTTCCATCTGGGTATATCGTTTGGCTTATATCTTTATACCCTATTTGACAATTTCGTAAACGATCTCAAAATTTCCATCAGGCTTGTACAAATCAGGGCTGTCCTGCTCCTGTCGAACAGGCACAGCCCTGCTCCCAAATTATCGCTCTGCCTTTTTCACCTGTGCGCTCAGCAGCTTCCAGCCATTGTTCTCCCATTTCCATCTGGACTGAACATAGGCGATCGTATCTGCATTGGCTACCCCGCTCACACGCTGTTCTCCCAGAAGCTCGCAGGTTCCGTCACGCACCTCCACGGGCTTAAGTACACTGAACGTATTCGGCATCACCTCAGTTGGCTGGACGAGCTTGCCGTTCTTGTACACCCCGTTCTCTTCATAAATATCTTTGCGGTCGCTCAAATCGAGGACAGTCGTTTGATTCGTCTCTTTAATAGTTATCGGAACTTTATAGCCATCCTGATAGGCCCCTGTAATCGTCAAGGGCTGGGGGACTGGCAGAACTGCGGGGTTGTTGTCCTTGTCACTGAACAAATAAAAGTCCGAAGTGCCACCGCTGCCTCCTGTAGGCGCCTGAATCCAGATTTGCTTGGTCTTGTTACCGGTGAAATCGCAGAAGGACATCTCGGGCTGGTAGCCGCCATACGTCGTATGAAAAAAGGAAACCTTCCTCGCGACAGGATCCTGCACCATGACCTTGAGTTTGTCGTAATACGGGCTGTCGGCAGCAAAGCGTTTTCCCAAAAGCGTCACCAGATCCGGCCGTCCATCTCCTGTGACATCCTGTCTCGCTATTTTCAGTTCCTCATAAACAGCAGGCGCAGGTGTGATCTGACTGGCCGCCGGCGGTGGAACATCTGCTCCTGCCCCGTTTACCCCCAAACCTACGATCATACTTGTCACAATACCTAGCAGATTGCTTGTCCACATGTGAAGACCACCTTTCCTTTTCGCTTCTAATTCTAGTATGCGCGATTTCAAAAAAGGCTAGTGACGACTTTGCTAGAAGATGTGCTTGGATGCAAAAAGCTTCGCGCAGCCAGCAGGCCCACGAAGCTTTTCGTTTGCAATACGCAGGTATTTCCTCTCTATCTAGCAAGCTTCTCCACGTTTACACGCCCGGAGAAGAAAGTGGCTCCGCCTCCCATGTCTGCGATGCGATCCGGGGTCAGCGCATTTACATGGTGCTTGGCACCTGGTTGATCCGCCCACAGTCCCTGACTTACTACCACACCCGTCAGGACCGTTTCCCCTACCGATACAGTCAGCTCGCACTCACCTCGGTCATTCCATACCCGCACCAAATCTCCATCGGCGATGCCAGAAGCCTCGGCATCTGCCGTATTCATGAACAGTCGCGGAAATTTCTCCAGCTTGACGTGCTTGGCATTATTGGAAAACGTCGAATTGAGGAAATTGTGATTGGGCCCCGGCACGTACAAAAACGGAAGGTCACTTTCCACAGGAATCGGCGTATACGTAGGCAGTGCAGGGTACCCTAGCTTCTCTAGCTGCTTGGAGTACAGCTCGATCTTGCCGCTTGGAGTCGGAAGCTTTTCGATAAAGTTGGGAGTGACGGCTGCTTTTCTGTAGTTTTTTTCGACCAGATCCTCGTACGTGATCGAGCCCAGGAACGGATTCGCCGGATAGTCCAGCGCCTGTCGGATCAGTTCCTCCTCGGAGTCATCGAACATCTCGTCCTCGTAGCCCATTCCTTTTGCCAGCAGGCGGAAAACTTCCACGTTCGATTTGCTTTCTCCATAAGGGGCAATCACCGGTTTTTGCAGCTGCATGTAGTGATGCCAATAGGACGTGTAAAAGTCCGTGTTCTCAAAAGCGGAGGTAGCAGGCAGGACGATGTCGGCATAGGCAGCTGTCTCCGTCAAAAACAGATCGTGGACGACAGTAAACAAATCTTCTCGCAGCAGCCCCTTTTTGACCTTGTTTCCTTCCGGGGCCACCAATGCAGGATTGCAGCCGTAGACGAACATCGAGCGGATCGGTGGGTCCAGCTCCAAAAGAGCACTGCCGATCACATTCATGTTGACTCTGCGCGTCTTTTTGTTTGCTAACAGATCCGGTCGTTGAAGCGCCTGCTTGTTGTGTTCCAAAAATCCTTTGTTACCTTTCATCGCTCCGCCGCCCTGCACGAGCCACTGTCCGGTCAGAGCAGGCAAACAGGCGATCGTTCTCACGCACATGCCCCCGTTGTCATGGTGCTGAAGACCGTTTCCGATCCTCACCAAGGACCCAGAGGTCTGCCCGTACATACGCGCCAGACGGTAAATATCGTCTGCTGGAACTCCTGTAATGCTCGAAACTGTCTGCGGATCGTACTGCTTGACGTGCTCCCGAAGCTCCTCGTGCCCCACCGTATACTTCTCCATGAACTCCTCATTGACCATATTTTCGGCAAAGAGGATGTGCATGAGTCCGAGAGCCAAAGCTGTATCTGTTCCGGGCAAAATCGGGATGAACCAGTCAGCCCAGCGACCCGTCTGATTTTTGTGGACATCAATGACGACGATCTTCGCACCGTTCTTCCGTGCTTTTTCTGCCAGCATCACCTGGTGCATATTCGTGCTGACCGCATTGATCCCCCACATCAGAAACAGCTTGGTGTGCACCGTTTCTTCCGGATCGGTGCCGTAGTTTGCCCCCATCGTGTAGTTGTAGCCGACGCCGCCTGCCGCGTTGCAAATCGCTCGGTCCAATAGACTGGCACCCATGCGATGAAAGAGTCGATAATCCATCGTCTCCGCATTCAGCCTGCCCATGTTGCCGTAGAAGCTGTATGGCAAAATGCTTTCTGGTCCATGCTCACGGATCAGCTGCTTCCAGTGAGAGGTGATCGTCTGGATGGCTTCTTCCCAGGTGATTGGCTCGAATTTGCCCTCTCCTTTTGCGCCCACCCGCTTCAGTGGCTGTGTTAGCCGTTTCGTATCGTAGATTCGCTCCGCCATGTTGCGTACTTTGTTGCAAATGCTCCCCTGTGTTACGGGATGATTAGGGTCACCCTCTACTTTTACAATTTTGCCGTCCTGCTTGTGCACCAAAAGTCCGCACTGATCGGGACAATCCAGTGAACAGACGGAGGGAAACACTCCGTTTGGCTGATCCACATATGTTTTCATGGCCATTCCCTCTCCTACCCCATTTCTTTTTCGCATCGGATCGCTTATATCCCCACTATATCACTAGGATATAAAAATAACATTAGAAAACTTGGCTTTGAAAAGACTTCGTTTCACTTTTGCAGGTTTCCATCTCATCCATGCTATTTGTATGAAAAAAGCCCTGCCCGCTATGCTTTCCCAGCAAAGGCGGCAGAGCTGCTATTTTTGTCCATCAAACTCATGATTCAGGAATCAATTTTTGTTCGCACAGGCAGGCTCTCAAGCGCCGCCGGATTCATCAAGCTCGATGTATCCCCGAGCTTCTCCCCCAGGAAACGCTGCTTGATGAGCCTGCGCATTATTTTTTGCGTGCGGGTTTTTGGGAGATCGGAAACTGCGTAAATCTCTACCGGTTCATACGGCTTGCCAAGAGTGCTGGATACATGTCCTTTCAGCGCGCTCGCATCGAGAGAAGCTCCCGGCTTCATGACCACAAACAGCACGATCGCCTCTCCTTTCACCGAATGAGGAACCCCAATCGCTGCCGCTTCCAGCACTCCCGGGTGCTGATTCACGACATCCTCCAGCTCTCCCGGTCCCGTTCTTCTCCCTGATACCTTGATGACGTCGTCCGCCCGTCCCAGATGGAACCAAAAGCCGTCTTCATCGACTGTGACCATGTCTCCCTGCCACCACATCTGCTCTCCCAGAGGAAAATACGTATCGAGGTAGCGCTGGCGATTTTTCCAGAAGCCTCGTGTCTGCGCCGGCTGCGGCACGGTGAAAACGAGATAGCCCGATTTGCCTGCTGGGACCGGATTGCCGAGCTCGTCGACGACTTTGGCCCCCACAGCAGGAGTCGCTCCCAGGCAGGTCGCCTTCTGCGGCGCAACGCAAACGGACGACAATATTTCGGCAAATACCTCTGTTCCGCCACTGCCGTTGATGATCGGTGCCCTTCCATTGGTCCAGGCCAAATACCACGACCACGTCTCCTCGTCGATCGGCTCTCCTGTATGCCCTAAAATGCGCAAGGACGAGAGGTCTGCCTTTCCCCGAAAGGCTTCCGCGTAGGTCTTCAGCAGACGAAGCGCCGTTGCAGGAGCTCCGAACACACTTACCTTGTACTTATCGATGATCTCGTACAGACGGCCCGGATGAGGATGCATCGGACTTCCCTCGTAGATCAAAAACGGAGCTGCTACACTGTGGGCGGAGAACAGGGGGAGCTGACCCATCATCCAGCCAAAATCCGTCACCATGGTAAAAATATCATCAGGTTGTGTGTCGTAGATGAACATGCCGACCTCGGCCGTTTTGACAGCGATTCCCCCGTGCACGTGGACGATTCCTTTCGGGCTTCCCGTCGTCCCCGAGGAATAGCTCACCATGCACGGCTCCTCTGCGTCCGTTTCTACCGTTTCATACTGATCGGACGCTTGTGCCATCCGATCACTCCATAGCCAATCGCGACCAGGCACGAGCAGCGCCTTTTCCCCCAGCCGCTCGGCTACGAGAACGCTCTTTACACTAGGGGATGAGTCCAGCGCCTTGTCCAGTACGTGCTTGAGCAGAACCTGCTGTCCGCCCCGGTAAAAGCCATCGGCTGTCACAACCGCTTTGGCCTCTACGTCCCGCAGCCGCACAGCAACTGCCTCTGGACCAAATCCGGAGAATAGCGGGACCGCGATCGCTCCTGCCTTGTAGATTCCATAAAGAGCGATGACCGTCTCCGGGATCATCGGCATGTAAATCGCGACTCGATCCCCTCTCGCAACACCCAAGCTGTTCATCGTGTTGGCGAAACGGTTTACTTCTCTCTGCAGCTCTGCAAATGTAAACCGACGCTCTTCCTCCGCCTCTCCCTCCCAGAGCAAGGCAGGTCGTTTTGCGGTACGATCGTCTTCCGCCCATTTATCCAAGAAATTATGCACCAGATTAATCTTTCCATCGACGAACCACTCTGGCCACGGCAACCCTTTCGATCCATCCACGATCCTGCGGTACGGTCTCGCAAATTCAATTCCTGCAAAACGAATAAAGGCATCCCAAAACCAGCTGACGTCCTCCTCGGAGCGTCGCAGCAGCGTCTCGTAATCCGGGATCTGCTCCTGCTCCATAAAGCGCCAGAGATTGCTCTTCCCACGCTGCTCCAATGTGGGTTCCCACACTACCTTGCGTGTACGCGTCATCCAATTCCCCTCCATCTGACTTGCGATTCGGAATTATTTGAAAGCGCTTACTTCCTCTATTTTCTTCTGCTCTCGCTCACTCTGTCAATAGGGTGCGGACAAGGATGATGCTTCTGACTCAGACCACGAGCGCGGGGAGATATGGTAAAATCAACTAGATGAAAATCGGAAAGTGAGGAACACTATTCCATGAAACGAGCCGTACTGTTCGGCGCAAGCGGCCTGGTCGGCAGTGCCCTGCTGCAGCTTTTGCTCCAGGATGACAGCTATACGGAAATCGTCTCCTTTGGCAGACGTGCTCTCGATGTTGAGCATCCTCGACTTACATCCAGGACGATCTCCTTTTCGATCTTGGGGGAATGCCAGGAGTGGCTACCCAAGTCCGATGTTTTTTGCTGTCTGGGAACCACGATAAAAACTGCAGGCAGCCGGGAAGCCTTCCGGTTGGTTGATCACACCTACCCCTTGGAAATCGCCCGACTCTCCCTAGCATCTGGCGCTCGTCAGTTCCTCGTCATCACCGCCATGGGTGCGGATAGCAGCTCCGCTTTTTTCTACAACCGGGTCAAAGGGGAGCTAGAGCATGATCTGAAGCAGCTTTCTCTGCCTGCTTTGCATATTTTCCGCCCTTCTCTTTTGCTCGGAGATCGTCGTGAGCACCGCCTGGCAGAATCGTTCGCAGCGCGGTTGGCACCACTGCTCACGCCGCTTTTGATCGGGCCATTTCGCACGTATCGTCCCGTGCAGGCAGCAGATGTGGCAAAAGCGATGCTCCATGCCGCACGCAAAGCCGAAGGAGGACAGCACGTGTACCCATCGGACAAAATCGCCCTTTTGGCGGCTATAAGCAAAGTGGAAAACTGACAAGTTGATAGTCATACCTTTGTGGGGAGAGCGATGGAAAGGGGCGATCTTTAGATGGATACGCCAAAAGAAAAGCCACTAGCACCAAAGCCTCCCAGTCGACAAGCACTCAAGAGCGCTTATTCGCTGATTCTCACCCACATTTGGCCACGGATGATTTCTACCCATTCTACCTGCAGGAGAATCGAAGACGATGATGAAAGTTCGACTCATACAAAACGGATTGATCACGGAGATTGACGATGTAGAAGAAGCCGCAGCGCCTCCAGTCAACGGGTTTTACTGGATCGATGCTACCCCGTTTGATCTGGATGTGCTGCAGCCATTGTTCGGCCTGCATCATCTCGCCGTAGAAGACTGCATAGACGAAGAAGAGCAGCGCCCCAAGCTGCAGCTCTACGATGACCATTACTTTCTGGTCATCAACGGGATTGCGTTTCACAACCAAGATATTTTCCTGCGTGAAATCAACGTCTTTCTTGGCACCCATGCCATTATTACCGTCACGAAGCAGGAAGCTCCTGAATTTTCGACCATGATGACCCTGCTGCGTGAGAAAGAAATCAACCGTCCGGATACGTTTCTCTATTATTTGGTGGATCAGATCGTCGACCGTTACTTTGACGTGATCGAAAAAATCGAAGACTTGATCGAAAACCTGGAAGAACAAATCCTGATGAACACGCGGAAGTCACACCTCGATCAGATTATCGGGCTGCGCAGCGAAATTTTGTATGCGCGCAAAATGCTGGTGCCGCAGCGTGATTTGATCGATGCGCTGCACAAAAAAGAACTTCCGCTGATTCGACCAACCATGCGGAAGTACTTTGGAGATATTCTAGAGGATGCTGCCAAAATCGTAGAAAGCTTTGAGACCTTTCGCGAGCTGATCGGGAACTTGCGAGAAGCGTATCAGTCGGCGCTCGCCGGACGTGCAAACGACATCATGCGCGTGTTTACAGCGCTGACGACCATTTTCATGCCCTTGACCATCGTGACTGGGATCTACGGCATGAACTTCGACAATATGCCCGAGCTGCACTCCCATTACGGCTACTTTGTCGTGCTGGGCATCATGGCTGTAATCGGACTGACCATGTTTCTGATTTTTAAACGAAAGGAATGGCTGTAGCTTTTCCTGCACAGGAACTAGACAAGCTCATCACACGCCACAATCATCAGCGCCAGTTTTTTGGACAGATCGCACTCGTACGGCTGCGTCAGTTCCTCGCCGTTTTCGTCAACCAGAATCCGAATCACAGGCCGGCTCGGCATTCCTTTGTTGGAATCGACAATCACACCCGTTTCACCGGTATTCAATGTGACACTGAGACCTAATGGATACAGAGCGATCGTATCTCGCAATGCCTCTACATACTTCTGATCAAACAGTCGGCCAGAGCCTGAGAAGAGGATCTCCATCGCCTCATGTGGAAGCATCCCCGGACGGTATACCCGGTGGGAGGTCAGGGCATCGAAAACATCTGTCACCGCCATCAAGCGCCCGAACGGATGGATCTCGTCCTTTTTCAGCTTGCGCGGATAACCGGAGCCATCCCAGCGTTCATGATGCTGAAACGCACAGTGAGCAACCAGCAGAGGAATGTCATCCTGGCGTCGCAGCATTTCAAAGCCGTACTCCGTGTGCTTCTTCATCAATTCAAATTCTTCCGACGTCAAATGGCCTGGCTTTTTCAAGATTTCATCCGGGACAAGGATCTTACCTATATCATGGAGCATGCCGCCAATACTGACTTCCAGCACTTCCTTTTCGGTGCATTCCGTCTTCAGGGCAAGTGCGGTACTGTACAAGGCGACGTTGAAGGAGTGAGTAAAAATATAATTGTCGAAAGCGCACGCATCGGCCAAAAGGTTCATGGCTGAGCGAGATGCATTCAGTTCATCAGCGACTGCCGCCATTACCTGGCGCAATTCACGGCCAAAAGCTTTGTCTGAAAAAATCTGATGCCATTTTTGGGGAAATTCATGAACGGCTCGAAACGTGTCGTGAATGATCGACATCGCCGCTCTACGAGTAGGCTCGGAAATGACGGTCTCCACAATGATATCGTCTGTGCGCTTATCCTGAATGTAGAGACTAGAGATGTTCTTGGCCTTAAGCCGATCCAGCATTCGCTGGGTAAGTTCAACACCCGTCCCAACGAGAACCGTTCCGTTTTCCGCGTAGATGGAACGAGCAAGCGTATCACCGGGCTGGCATTTTTGAATGGATTTCAGTCTCATTTCCAACATTCGCCTTTCCTCAGGGTAACCCTATTATAGCGTGATTCGACTAGATTCTACATGCTAATTTTTTATTACCCCAAAACAAAGAAGCACCCTCGTCATCCCGGCAAAGGCGCTTCCTGCTTTTTGATTTCATCAGGCAGTTGCTTAGAACATGCGAGCGACAGCTTCTCGCCCGATCATCCCAGCGGATATTCCCTGATTTTCGGCTGTGGTCGTCACGGATTCCAGAGGCGCATCCAACAGCTCCTGAATCGTTTTGACCCCGACAGCCCGCCCGGCTAAAATCTCTCGGCTGGCAAGCCGTTCATTTAAAAGCCCTACATCAAGAGCCCCACACATGATATATCCATTGTCTGTCGTGACAGCCAACAATGTCGTCTTTGGCAAACGGACTGTGACAGCAATTGCTGTCCCTTCCGGAAAATGAATTGGCACTACCTCGACCATCGCGCAACCCTCCTTCATCTTTCCTGCCTCGTAGCGTTACCATCCTATGACAGGAAAAAGAAATGTGTGTTTGCACAAGTCAGTGCGCCATCGTCGAAGGAGAGTGCTCCTCCTCCATCGCTACTTTGCGCTTCATGACCTCGATCATGTAGGTCGCAAGCATGTGAAAAAGCTCCTCTCCATCCATCTCATCGATGAGATCGAGCAAGTCCTCGCGAGACTGTTCATCCAGGATTCCGACGACAATGGCGGTAATGTCCTCTTCTGCTCCATTAAAATGCCCTTTGTAGAGCTCGTATACCTCGTCGATAAACCGCATGGTCCCTCTCCCCCCTACTCGTGTAGCATGCCCCAAATTTGTCAGGAGGGCTGTTCCCAAAAATCAGGAAATCGTGACGCGTTCCCAGCGAGGAGTAAACGATTGCTGAATCAGGACGGGATCGAGCACTGTTTGGGCGACGACCTCCCGCAGCATTTGCGGTAGGAAAAACTCGATGTGACTTCCCTGGAGAAGGTCAGGAAACAGGCGATTGTACATGAACA
This sequence comes from Brevibacillus centrosporus, assembly GCF_046622605.1. Taxonomy (NCBI): domain Bacteria; kingdom Bacillati; phylum Bacillota; class Bacilli; order Caryophanales; family Paenibacillaceae; genus Brevibacillus; species Brevibacillus centrosporus. Next base: position 4,969,025 of record NZ_CP176856.1, read on the forward strand.
TATCGACCGTTCCTACGCGGTATTCTTGATCCAGCAGCAACGGCTTGTCATTGACCTGTATTTCCAGAATCCGCGGGGTTTCTCCCTCTACGTACCGTATGCGCAGCCCATCGACGCCCATCCAGCCCTCCACTTTCCCGCGAAAGCCACAGCCACGTAGCTCTCGATGAATCGTCTCCGGCTGTATCGCCTGCTCCAAAACCCGCAGCAGCTGGGCACCTGTCAGCGTGACAGCACAAGCGTTGATCGGATGCGGCAAGCTGTGCAGCAAATCAACAAAGGACACGCTGCCGCGGTGCAAATCGCTGAGCAGCAATCCGCCATTCGCCAAGCCGATTTCTGCTCCCGTCCAAGAACGCACACTGGCAGCCAAAAAAGAACCAAACGCTGTCTCCTCCATCCACTCTGCCCGCAAATCGTGCTGTAATTGTGCTACGGGGCGCAAAAGAACCTTTTCTGCCTCTCTATCCTGCTCCTGCAAAAATGCGGCAAGGGCTTCATCCGGTAAAAAGTCATCTGATGCGAACAGCTCAGCTTCGATCTCTGTCACCTTTTTGGAGGCTTTGTCCCACACCAGACGCACATGACCGATCTGCTGTCCGAATTTGCCTGTCTGTGCGATCAGCGTACGGCCAACTCGCTCTCCGCGGGGCAGCATATGATGAGTGTGTGCCCCCAAAATCACATCCAGTCCGTCTAGCTCTGCTGCCAAACGGCAATCGGTCGGATACCCCAAATGAGACAGGAGTACAAAGACATCTGCCTGATCTCTTAAGTCCTCTAGCTGCCGCTGCAAGAGACCAATTGGCTCATGGATCTCCCACCCCATACTGTTATAGGAAGACGTAAAGGGAATCGTCACGCCGAGCAAGGCTACACGCAGATCCTGCCATTCATGAATCGCGTAGGGGACAGCCCACTGCGGAGTCCTGTGACTTGCTGGATCCAGAAGATTCCCAACAATTACCTGAAATGCGGCTTGTTTATACATTTCATCGAGCTTCTCTTTGGGAAGAGTGATTCCTTCGTTGTTGCCGATCGTCGCGTATGAATAGCCGGTTTGATTCATGACGTCGACATTTACTTTTCCGTAGCTTGCCTCTGACTTCATATCCATGCGGTCCATATGGTCACCGATGTCCACAGCCAGCACACGCTCTCCCCCTTGCTCCCATTGCTGTCGATAGGTACGAAAGCAGGTAGCAATTCGCGGCATAGGCGCAAAATGACTGTGAAGATCGTTGGTGTGCAGCATGTGCAAGGTACAGGTGTCTGCCAAGGCCATCCCCTCCCTCTCTACGAGCTTAGCTGAGAATGGATTCCCCAATCATTTGTATGGCTATGCCCAGAATCAATACGCGCAAGACCAGCACGATGGTCCGCCCTTTCATCTTGCTGGCGACATAAGCCCCGAGCTTTCCTCCTGCCCAGGCACCTGGCGCCAGCATAGCGGCGTACAGCCAGTCGATATTGTGATGCAGCACATTGGTGATGGAACCGATCACTGCCGAAAAGAAAATAACCAGCATAGAGGTGGCCGTCGCGATGTGCGGAGGAAAGCGAAACAGAATCATCATCGCTGGCACCATCAGAACGCCTCCACCCACACCGAACAATGAGGAGGTAATCCCGACGAAAAAGGCAATCAGGATCGCCATCCAACGGCTGTATCCGTATTCGTATTCATTTCCCTCGTGATCGATGAAATGGCGTTTGATTTCCCAGTTGATGCTGCGAGGCTTGAGTTTGTCTTTCACCATCATCAGCACGAACATCAGCAATTGAAACAAACCGAAGAGGAGCGTAAATCCTTCTAATGGTAGTAATTTATTAAGGTAGACACCTACAATAGCACCCGGCGCACTCCCAATAAAGAAGAGAAGTGCACTTTGGACGTCGACCTTTTTCTGCTTCAGATAAGAAATCGACGAAGATAATGCCGTGACAGCAATGACGATGAGCGATGTCGCCGCTGCGACCTGAGGCGTCATGGAGCCTGGCATGTACGCATTGGCAAAGAACAGAAGAGCCGGAACGAAAAAGATTCCTCCGCCCAAGCCCGCAATACTGCCGACGACGCCTGCCGCCACGCCGATGAATAGGAATAAGATTGCTATAGCAACAAGCATGTAATACCCTTCTTTCTCTTCTAGAACAACTCCATTTGGCGAGGATTCAGCCCGCTGGCTTGTACCCCCAGCATGTCCGCAAACTGCTTGGCATTGTGGACGGCATCCCCTCCTGAGTTATTGTTAAACAAAATACATACTTCATCCGCTTCGGTCTCAATCTGTCGAATGCGGGGAACCCACTCAGCCAGCTCCTCCTCCGAATATCGATACAGATAGCGGACATCTCGCCATTTTTGCCCTTCTCCCGGATCGCGCCAGCCGGCATGGTTACGGCCATGAAAGCGTACCAGCGCAAGCCTTGGATGAGCAACTCCCACGACGATCGGCACAGAGCCGTCGCCTGCCTGCGGTTCGTCACACAGCACATGTGTCGCCTCGATCTTCCTCAGAAAATCCAGTGTACGCTCGCGGAATTTCTCCTGAAACCAGCTGCGATGACGAAATTCCACGGCAAATGGATACGCGGACAGCGCCTGCCTGCACGCCTGTGCGTACTGGACATTTTCCCGCGTGCAATCAAACCACGGGGGAAATTGAAACAGCAGCGCCTTGAGCTTTCCTGCCTCTACCAATGGCTGGATGCTTTCCTCAAATTGCCGAAAAACCTCTCGCCTGTCTACAGGCGCGCTCCCTCGCTGATGGCCTGTCATGGCTTGAAACGGTTTGACGATAAAGCCAAAACGATCCGGCGTTTCCCGGACCCACGTCTCATAATTTCGTTGTGGTAAAATGGCGTAAAAGGAGCTGTCCACCTCCACGATGGGAAAGTGGCCCGCATAGACAGAGAGTTTGTCGCGGTTCCTCACTCCTTGGGTATACAAGTCGTAATGATCACCCCAGCCACAAACGCCAATATGTATGGTGCTCATTCCCCTGAAACCTCCAGGTCCAAATATTTCAAATCCGAATGAAACGGAGGCGCCTTATGTCCCCTGATTGGTTAGGCGAGCCCTTTGCGTTTAAGGATAACAAATTATCCATGACCCGAAAAGTACACAAACGCCTCCTGAGCGAAGCTCAAGAGGCGTTCCCGTACGAATATTCGGCTTTGCTGACAGGTCGTGCTTCCATCATTACCGGCCACATCCCCATGCCTACTTCCACATCGAGTATGCACACTTTCTCGTGGGATGGAGCTGCCTTCCTCGGTGCCATCTCCGCCATCCGCAAGGCAAATGTCCAATGGCTGGGAGTCATCCATACCCATCCTCACTCGCCGCCGATCCCTTCCCAGCGCGATCGCACCGGCTGGCATTATCCGTCGCTTAGCTACTGGATCGTCAGCCTCGCTTCTGGCCAGCCCGAGTGGAGCGTTTACCAATGGGTGGACCAGACCTTTGAGCCGCGCGACTACACGCTCACGGAAGATACGTGATTCGCGAGTACAGGCTGGTTTTCTTCCTCGTTGCAGAAAAACTCCTGATACAAAGCGATGACAGCCCGATCTGCTTCCACAGCCTTGACCCCGAACATCATGCTGACCTCGGAAGAACCCTGGTTGATCATCTCCAGGTTGATCTTCGCTTGTGCCAGCGCGGCAGCAGCACGTGCAGTCGTACCTACCGACTGCCTCATGCCTTCTCCCACGATCATCACCAGAGCAAGACCATGCGTGACGGACACATCGTCTACCCGCAGCTCACGCGAAATCCGCTCTACGATGCGCTCTTCTTTCTCGACAGTCAAATCGCGCTCGCGCAGAATGACCGAAATGTTGTCAATTCCAGACGGGCTATGCTCATAGGAGAGGCCCTCTTCCTCTAGAATCTGCAGAAGCTTGCGTCCAAAGCCTATTTCCCTGTTCATCAAATACTTGCTGACATAGATGCTGCAAAATCCGCTATCGCTCGCAATCCCTGACACCCGTTTGGTGGATACCGGAGGCTCACTGACAATCATCGTTCCTGGTGCTGAAGGATTGTTCGTATTTTTGATGCATACCGGGATGTTGGCCTGATAAGCAGGGATCAGCGCTTCCTCATGGAACACACCGAAGCCGGAGTAAGAAAGCTCCCTCATCTCGCGGTATGTAATTTCCTTCACTTCCACCGGATGAGCGACCAGATTCGGGTTCACTACATAGACCGAATCGACATCCGTGAAGTTCTCATAAACATCCGCTTTGACCGCTGCGGCCAGGATCGAACCGGTAATGTCAGAACCCCCACGTGAGAAAGTCACCAGATCCCCTGATTTGGTAAAGCCGAAGAATCCTGGGAAGATGGTGATTCCTCTGTCCGCCCCGAGTGCAGCCAGCTTTTCGTACGCCTCCGGCAGTACGTGTGCGTTTCCCACCTCATCTGTTACGAGTAGCCCTGCATCCAGTGGATTCACATAGTGAGCATCCTCGCCCAGGCTGCGCAAATAGTGAGCAACAACCTTCGCGCATGTATCCTCACCTGCTGCCTTGACAGCATCCATAAACCGCTCCGCTGACAGGTTTTTCTGATTGGAGAGGACTGCATCCAGCTCCGCTTCGATCTGCCCCCCTACTCCAGCCGATAGCTGCAGCTCCTTCACGATCTCCTGGTAACGCGCAAAAATCGCCTGTTTCTCCTTTGGTGCTTCCCCTGCTGCCAAAAAGCGCTCCGCGTACTGTATCAATAAATCTGTAACTTTTGTATCTTCCTTGAAACGCTTGCCCGGAGCAGAGACCACCACCACACGCCGCTCTTGGTCCGCTCTTATGATTTTGCACACTTTTTTTATTTGCTCTGCATTCGCAAGTGAAGTACCGCCGAACTTTGCAACCTTCATGTTTTCTCCTCCATCTGCCTATCTCTTCGTCCAATCCTCTGTATGGCAAATCTGATATTAGATTAAAGTATCCATCTAAAAAGTACAAGTGTCTTTTTACGAAGGACACTCGCTATCCTACATAATCATTCATGCTTGGCGCATAGTAAAGATACTTTTCATACCAAGAGGTGATCCGATGAAAAAACAGGCTGTCGCACTGTTCGTAGGGCTTGCTCTGCTTGTCCCTTCCATGAACGGCTCTGCCCTCGCCCGCAACCAGCATGATCGCGAATACTACGAAACCCGGGGCGAAATTGTCTGGGAAGTTCCCACAAATACGAAGGTGATGGCGCTTACCTTTGATGACGGGCCAGATCCTGAATATACGCTGCAGATCGCGGAGCTGCTCAAGCAATACAACGCGAAGGGGACTTTCTTTGTCGTTGGCTCCCGGGCAAAGGCTTTTCCTGAGGTCGTACGCCAGCTGGCTTCGGAACAGCATGAATTGGCAAATCACACCTACAGCCATCCAGATGTACGCCGAATCTCTTCGGAGCGTCTACAAGCGGAGATGGAAAAAACACAGGAAACGATCTTTCAGAGTACCGGTATCCGTCCTCAGCTGTTTCGACCACCCGGTGGCTACTACAGCGATGCCGCCGTCAACACCGCAAAAAAAGCCGGTTTTCTCGTCGTCATGTGGTCATGGCACCAGGATACGCGGGACTGGAGTGACCCAGGTGTACAAAAAATTGTCAACAAGGTCTTGAACAACGCCCGCAATGGAGATATCGTCCTTTTCCACGATTATGGCGGAGATCGCAAGCAAACCGTTCAGGCTCTCCGGGAAATTTTGCCGGAGCTGCACAAGCGAGGGTACCAGTTCGTCACGGTGTCAGAAATGATGCGCCTATACGGTAAGGCAAAAAAGGTAGGACAAGGCGAACACGGGGACGACTAGACGCCAAAAAAAGCCCCTTCCAACTCGAAGGGGCTTTGGTGTCTTCGTTATTTTGGGGCATCCGCTGCAGCAGGAGTCGTCCGCACGGCAGCCTGTTCTTCCACTTTGGGCACAGCCGTGGCTGCAGCCTCACTTGCTGCAGGTACCGGCACCGTTCCTCCTTTTTGCATAAAGCCCGCAATCATCTTGTTCATATCGAGTCCGGAGACGTCTTTCAGCATCTCTGGCAGTTGGGCCATCAGCTTGGTTACATTTCCACTCAGTCGATTGACGCCATCTCCCTGTCCTCCGCCTGCGTCGACGATGGTCACCTTGTCGATGGCTTTCATCGGCTCGGCGATCTTCTCGGCCAGCTCAGGCAGCATCTTGGAAATAATATCGAGCACCGCTGCGTGACCGAATTTTTCGAATGCTTCTGCCAGCTTTTCTTTCCCTTCCGCTTCCGCTTCCAGCTTCAGACGAGTGACCTCTGCTTCTGCGGTACCTTTTGCTTTTTCCGCCTCCGCGATCGCCAGACCTTCCAGTCTCTTTTGCTCGGCCATCGCTTTGGCTTCTGCTTCGATCCGGTATTTGAGGGCATCAGCTTCACGCAGCTTCTTCGCCTTTTCTGCTTCCGCCGCTTGCTCCACAGAGTAACGATCCGCATCCGCTTTCTTTTTCACTTCCGCGTCGTATTGCCGCTCGCGGCGCAGGATTTCTTTCTCTTCCAGCTCGATCTCTTTCTGCTTGCGAACCAGATCGACCTTCATTTCCTCTTCCGTTACTTGCTGCTTGGCTACCGCCTCCTGCAGCTTGTAGGCTTGGTCCGCGCTTGCTTTTGCCTTGTCCTGCTCCTGCTTGAAGGCAGCCACCTTCAGCTCTTTTTCCTTTTCGGCTTCCGCGATGTTCGTTTCCTTCAACAGCTCCGCTTTGCGTGCTTCTTCCTCTGCCTGCGCCTGCTTGATCCGCGCCTCTTTATCCGCATCGGCCTGGGAGATCGTCGCATCTCGCTTGACGGCTGCGATCTGCGGGATCCCGAGGGCAGCCAGGTAACCGTTTTTGTCCCTGACATCCTTGATCGTGAAACTCACCACGGACAGACCCATTTTCTTCAGGTCTTTGGTCGCTACCGACTGCACCTCTTGGGCGAAGCGCTCTCGGTTCTTGTAGATCTCTTCTACGGTCATACTGCCGAGGATCGCCCGCAGATAGCCTTCCAGCACCTCCTGGGCTTCGGATTTCAACGCTTCATCCGTTTTCCCCATGAACTGCTCTGCCGCTGTAGCGATGTCGTCAATCGATCCGCCCACCTTAATAATCGCTACACCGTCTGCCATGACAGGAACTCCCTGCTCGGTATACACTTCTGGCGTCGAAACATCCAGCTTGTGAGACAAGAGACTCAAGAAGTTTGCTTGCTGAAAAATCGGCAAGATAAAGGCGCCACCGCCCCGAACGATCTTCATTTTGCGGCCGGAGTCGTCGCTTAGCACATTTTTCGAGCCGAGATAGCTCCCCGTTACGATCATGGCTTCATCGGCACCTACTGTCTTGTATCTCGCCCAGAAGGCGATACCCAGTACGACGAATACAACGATGACGATCAATACAGTCGTCAAAATCCCCGGTTCTAGCCCTAGTAGTGACATCGATTATTCCTCCTCTTTTTCTGAAGCTTCATGCGGGAAAGGAGTGACGTATAGAACATGGTCGCGCACTTCCACCACAACGACCCGCGTGCCTTGCTTAATCGGGATGCCGTCCAGACTGGCTGCCATGTGAAAGGTCGTTCCACTGACCATTGTCACCAGTACCTCACCCAATCCGTTGACAGGAATCGTCGTACTGACCTCGCCTATTTTCCCTCCCAGCTGGCTCATGGCATAACCGGTGGAGCTTTCTGCTCGACTCATCGGCTCAACCCACAGAAAATAGGCGGCAACTGCCAGTCCAGCACCGAGGATAACCGCTGCTCCGAGCACCATCAGCGTAGATAGGGACGTGAAGCGAGTGAGCAGGTACCCGGCTGCGCCAAATGCTGTAGCACCGCTAACAAGCAAGATTGGCTGAAACACGGGCAGATGAGCATGACCATGCCCCATCCAATCCGCTCCCGTATGACCAAAGATCAAGGCGAAAAGTGCGTAAAGAACCCCACAGATCAGGCAGACGATGTAGATGGTTTCAAGCACCCCCACATTTGCCACCCCTTTCCATAAATGCATCTATTTTTCATACGAACCAGAAGAAAAAAGGTTGCGCATGTAAGTATAATTTGGAAAAATCAGCCTTTCCTTCAACAAAAAAAATAGCCGAAGTCCCTAGCGACCGTTCATGCTGAGACCTCCGGCAAAGCTTTTTTTCTATCAGCTCTCCTGCTGTTCCTGCAGCAGCTGCTCGACGATCTTGCGAGCAAAATGGCCCATCGTATCGCTAGCGTAGGCACGCATGACCTCAGGTGCGACGGAAACGAGCGCACGGGAAGCGTACTCCTGGCGGCATCCTCCTTCACGGATCGCCTGCTCCAGCTCAAACGCCGCTTTGACTGCGATACGCGTAGCGAGCGAATTTACTTCCTCTACCACGTCTTCCTTATCGACGATGACTTGACCGATTTGCTCAAAAAAGCGGATGGCGCGCTCCTGCGCGGACGCGAACCGCTCATTCGGCTCCGTAATAAACAGACCGTTGCCACGCTCGCGCAAATCCACGGCATGCCCCATGAATTTCATCCCCAGAAAACGAAGCTGTGGGAACTGACGATTCAGTTCAGCTGTTTTTACCACCGTTGCCAAGTTGAGCAAGGTCACTGTCGTCAGCGACAAACCGGAGTCGAGCAGGCTCTGTACGAATGGCACCAGCCGATCAGCAGGCAGCGCCAGAATCAGGAAGTCGAGACTGTCCAGCTCTTCTACTGTGAGGCTCTGGTGCCCGGGATTGGCCTGTGCAATCCCTGCAGCCTTCTCGGCATTCGGATGATAGAAGTCGATGAATCGCTTCCCGTTACTCAGCTGCTTTAAAATCGCGCCTCCTAATGTTCCAATTCCGACAATACCCCATTTCTCCTGTTCCATGTATCTCAGCCTCCTGTCCCTGTCACATAAAATTCCCAATTTTCCAAATACAAAACACTCCTCTGATCGTATCTCTTTGAGCCCCTTCCGTAAAGTCACCGTTTCCTGCCGAAAAGAAAAAGAGTCATTCCACACTGGGAACAACTCTTCTTACTCTTTAGCCAAACAAAGTCTGGTACAGAAGATAAGCATTCAGCACCATGATAATGATCGCGACGATCCAGGACAGGACTTTCAGCCAGGGGGCATTCACGAATTCGCCCATTTTCTTTTTGTCGTTCGTAAATTTCACCAGTGGAACGACGGCAAAGGACAGCTGGAGCGACAGGATGACCTGGCTGAGGATCAGCAGCTGCGTTGTGCCGCTTTCGCCGTACAGAGCTGTCACGATCACAGCGGGGATAATGGCGATCATACGCGTAATCAGCCTTCTGAGCCAAGGCGTGATGCGCAGGTTCAGGAAGCCTTCCATGACGATCTGGCCTGCCAGCGTTCCTGTCAGCGTCGAGTTCATTCCCGCCGCTAGCAAAGCGACCCCAAAAAGAATACTGCCTAAAGTGGTCCCCAGCAAAGGTGCCAACAGGTGATAAGCATCGCCGATCTCCGCTACTTCTGTCATTCCTGCTCGGTGGAACGTCGCCGCAGACAGGATCAGGATCGCTGCGTTAATGCCAAGGGCGAAAATGAGAGCAATCGTGGAGTCTGCGGTCGCGTATTTGATCGCTTCCCGTTTGCCTAGCGTAGTCTGCTCGTATTGCCGGGTCTGTACGATGGAAGAGTGCAGGTACAGGTTATGTGGCATAACCGTCGCGCCCAAAATCCCGATGGCAATGTAGAGCATTTCCGGATTTTTCACAATTTCGGCGGTAGGAATAAAGCCGCCCAAAATCTCTTTTACCTCAGGCTGTGACCAGAACATCTCAAAAGCGAAGCATGCCCCGATCGTCACGATCAACGCGATGACGATCGACTCGATATAGCGAAACCCTTTGTTCTGCAAGAAAAGAACGACCAGAACGTCCAACGCTGTAATTAAGACACCGTAGAGAAGAGGGATGCCAAATAATAAATTCAAAGCGATGGCTGCACCGATGACCTCTGCCAAATCGCAGGCTGCGATCGCAAGCTCACACAGTACCCACAAGCCCATTGCGACAGGTTTGCTGTAATGATCCCGGCAAGCCTGTGCCAAGTCTCTTCCTGTCACAATCCCCAGCTTTCCAGCCAGCGCCTGCAGCAGAATGGCCATGAGATTGGACAGCATGATCACTGACAGCAAAGAGTAACCAAACAGTGAACCCCCAGCGATGTCAGTGGCCCAGTTACCTGGATCCATATAGCCGACCGCTACGAGGTAGCCAGGTCCTGCAAACGCGAGGAATTTGCGAATCCAAGAGCCTTTTTGCGGTACCTTCATCGATCGATGAACCTCAGGCAGAGACGGCTGCGACGCCTCTCTTCTCCAACTGCTTTCTTTTGCTGCTTTTGATCCAGTTAACATGATTTCCACCCACCTTTTATGGCTTAGTCCATTTTTTTTGCACAAGGGCAACTTTTAATGAAAAAAATATAGAGATTTGCTCTAACCAAAAATGTTTACCTAGCGAAACATATTCTCATTATACTCCTTTCGCTCTGTTTTGCAACTGCCCGTGACAGCTGTTTTTTTGCTCGCAACATTCCGGTTTTCTGCATAATGTGATCGGTTTGTCTAACAATACGTATATTCCTTCTTCAGGAGGTATTACCATGGATTGGGTATCGGAAGTGACTTCCCGCTTCAGCGATAGCTCCGACTTTCAGATCAGCATGGTCCATATCGCAGGCGAATCCTTTACCCTCTGCTTTTTGGATAGCTTGGTTGATTCCCACTACATTCAGGACCACATTCTGGAAAAACTGCGCCAGGACTACGTGGAAGTGCCGTTCTCGCCGATCTCTACCGCAGACGAAGCCGTCAGTGAAATTTTAAACGGCAATCTCCTGATCGTTCGAGACTGTGACCAGGAAGCTTATTTTGCGATCGGCAGCGGCCTGGAGGAAAGAAGCATTCAGGAATCGGAAAACGAAAGCGCTCTGCGTGGACCGCGTGACAGCTTTGTGGAATCCTTGCGCACGAATGTATCGTTAATTAGACGCAGATACCCGGATCCCGAATTAAAGGTCACGATTCAGGAGTTAGGTAGGCGGACAAATACGAAGGTGGCGATGCTCTATGTGGATGGCATCGTCAATCCAAACATTCTCGACGAAGTACGTACGCGGTTGTCTACCGTTGATTTGGACAAGGTGCTGGACAGCGGGACGATTGAACAATGGATCGAAGACAGCTGGTACTCTCCCTTTCCGCAAGCACAGTATACGGAGAGACCCTCCAATGTTCTGTTTGCCATGCTGGAGGGCCGCATTGCCATCATGGTGGATGGCAATTCTTCCGTACTGATCGTTCCCGTAACGTTTTCCATGCTGTTTCAGTCTCCGGACGACTATTACGAGCGTTGGATGATCGGCACTGCCATTCGCATTATTCGGGTAGCAGGTGCTGCGATCGCTTTGACGTTGCCTTCCTTGTACATTGCCCTCATCTCTTATCATCCCGGAATGATTCCCACGCAATTAGCCTTGAGTATTTCTGCCGGCAGGTCGGAGGTGCCTTTTCCTGCCTTTCTGGAGGCACTCTTCATGGAGGCAACGCTCGAGATGCTGCGCGAGGCCGGGTTGCGTCTGCCCAAGGTCATGGGACAAACGATTGGGATCGTCGGTGGTCTCGTCATCGGTCAATCGGCTGTAGAGGCTGGGATCGTCAGTCCCGTGCTCGTCATTGTCGTTGCCATCACGGCTATTTCTTCCTTTTTGGTCCCTGCGTACAATGGGGCCATCGCCTTGCGTTTGCTGCGTTTTCCGTTGATGATCTTGTCCGGCAGCCTGGGTATGTTCGGGCTGCTGCTCGGCTTGATGGCAATACTGGCTCATTTGGTCTCTCTCAAATCTTTCGGGATCAACTATTTTGCGCCCATTACACCGTATCGGTTCAGCGACTGGAAGGACCTGCTCGTTCGTGCCCCGCTGATCTATATGAAAAATCGTCCTGAAATCCTCCATCCCTTGGATCAAAAACGAATGAACACCCAAAAACGCAAGAAAGGGTGGTAAGCGTGATAAAGGATCGATTAACGACCTCGCAAATCGTTGTCCAGCTGTTTGCCGCTATGGTAGGCGTGGGAATATTGACCTTGCCAGAAACCGTTGGGGCCAAAGCTGGTGTCGACAGCTGGATCGTCATCTTTGCAGCAGGCTTTCTGGCCATGGTAGCTGTGTCGATCATGGCCTATCTCGGAAATCGCTTCCCTGGCAAAAGCATCATTCACTATGCTCCGACGCTGATCGGGAAAATGTTAGGAACGATCGTCCTGCTTGCTTTTCTGCTCTATTTTCTGATGTTTGTCGGGACAGTGGTACGCATCTCTGCCGATGTGACCAAGCTGTTCCTGCTGGACCTGACTCCTGTTGAGGTCATCATTATTGGCATGCTTACCATCAGTTCTTATCTGGTCTTGCACGGCGTCAATGCGATCGCCCGCTTTAACGAGTTCATCCAGCCCCTCGCCCTTCTGTTACTTCTGCTCGTCTTGACCCAGACGATCCGCGATACGGATTTTGGGAGAATCCTGCCTGTTCTCGGAGATGGGATTCAACCACTCATGCACGCGTTGCCTTCAACCTTTTTTTCCTTTATGGGATTTGAGATCCTGCTGTTCATCCAGCCGTTCATGGAGCAGCCAAGAGGCGCACAGCGAGCCGCATTGATTTCCATCGGTGCTACGATGATTCTGTACGTCATCGTTACGATTTTGTGTATAGCCGTCCTGGGAAAATCAGAGGTAACCTTGGTCGAATACCCGACGCTTGCGATCATTAAAAACATCGAAGTTCCCGGCGCGTTTATCGAACGCTTGGACTCGATCATGATGATGGTCTGGATTCCCTTTTCGGTCACGACCATCGTGATGTTCCACTACTGCGCCAGTCTCATTGCTTCACAAATGCTGGGGCTTCAGGAGCATCGCGTCATCGCCTTGTACATGATTCCTCTCGTCTTTCTGATCGCGGTCCTGCCCCGCAATATTTTGGAGGTGGATAAATGGAGTAAATGGGCAAGCTGGCTGGGCGTTTCCCTGATCGCTGTCGTGCCTATTTGGCTCGTCCTCGTGTACAAATGGAAAAAAAGGAGGAAATCAGCATGAAACGCCGTGCCCTCCTGCTTCTTAGTGCTGTTCTTCCCTTGCTCTTGAGCGGCTGCTGGGATCGCGTCGAGATCCAAGAGCGTCTGTTTGTCATGGCGATTGCCATCGATAAAAACCTTCCCGAGAAGGGGAAACGCTCTTATTACGAGTATTCAGCACAGTTCACAGAGGCGCGTGCCCTGTCTAGCCGTATAAGCAGCACCAATATTTCTCCCATCTGGAATGCGACATCTACGGGACCTTCTATTTTTGAGTGCATTCGGCTTATGGCAACACGCGTCGCCAGGCAGCCGTACTACGAGCATCTGCAGATCATTATCATCGGCGAAGAAATGGCAAAGGACGGGATCAGTCATGCGCTCGATCTATTCTTTCGCGACCATGAATCCCGAAGAAAAATTAAGCTGGTCATCGCAAAAGGGATGGGAAAAAGCGCTTTGGCTGTAAAACCGAGATTAATGCCTGTTTCCGGACAGTACATCAGCAAGCTGACAGAGGAAGGGGAATCCAAAACAGCACGCCTTCCCAACACGGTCTCCATCGGCCAGTTTTCTACCAATTTTCACAGCGGCAGCAACAGCGTTTTGCCGAGGATCACCATCGAACCGCACGAAGTGAAAATGGCTGGCGGTGCTATCATGAAGGGGGATAAATTAATCGGGTGGCTTTCGGATCAAGAGGTCAAATCCCTTCGCTGGATCAACGGCACCTTTTCTGCAGGCGACGAGGTCATTTTGCAAAATCCCGAAGGTGGCATCCCTGGATTTACGACGATGGAGGTAAAGGCAGTCCGGTCCCAAATCCATACGGAAATCAGAAACGGAAAACCCGTATTTACGGTACGGATCAGAGGGGAAGGCAATTTGGCTGAGGACGGGTTAAAAAACAAGCCGACGATCGAAAAGCTGCGAAAAAAAGAAATCCAGATGAACAAGATTGTCCAAAGAAAAGCGGAGTCGTTCATCCAAAAGATGCAGAAGACTTACCAGACAGATATTTTTGGGTTCGGCGAGGAGCTCCGCAGACATCAGTACGCGTATTGGAAGACCCATGAAAAGAATTGGGATCAAAATTTCAAGGACGCGGAAGTCCATGTCAGCGTTGAAGTCTTTATCAGGCGGATTGGTCAGTTCAAATAATAATATAATGGGTAATCAGAACGATTACACACAAAATAAACAGCGTGTAGCTGCCGAATTTTGCATATTTTGCATCGCGCGTCAGCAGTCTGTTCTGATACGCCACATAATAGCGAAAACGCAAGATCAGTCCCGTCACAAGAAGGAGCAGACCCAAATAGTAGGATGTCAGCGACTCTAAATAACCAATCACCAAGGAAAAGCCCATGTGTTCACCTCATCTCGCCCAATACCGATTCTCTCTAGTATCGGTCAAACACAGCTTGTTATAGTCTCAGCTTTCCTAGCGAGTCTTGTGAATAGCTCTCTGCAGTCGAACCATTCCTTCCCGAATCACATCCGGCTCTTCCCATGAATAGGTCAAACGCATCCATCCGACTTCTGCGCCATACACTGTACCGGGCGTAAAGACGATTCCCTCGCGAATAGCGGCATCCAGCAATACACGCTCGTCTCGAGGCTCGCGCAGACGACACCATACATGATAGCTGCCTTCCGGGACGCGCCACTCGGCATCGTCAGTCAGACAGGCGTTCAAAGCATCCAGCATCGCTTGTCGCTGTTGGTAGAGATAGGCTGGGAGCCTTTCCATCTGCTCGCGCCATTTGCCGCTTTCCAAAAAGATCCTCGCCAGCTGCTGGGATATGCTGCTCGTGCCAAAATCCATCTGCTGCTTGGCATCCGCTAGTCTTTCTACCACAGATCTGGGCCCGACTAGCCAGCCAATCCGCAATCCAGGTGCGACTGTTTTTGAAACGCTATTGACGTACAAGACCGTTCCACTGGGATCGATCGCTTTGATCGGGAGTGGCGGTCTTTTGCTGTCCTTTAGCGTTAGAGCTCCGTAAGCGTCATCCTCGACGAGTGGAATGCGCAGCTCCATGCAAATGTCGAGAAGCTGCCTCCTCCGCTGGTCACTGAGCACCGTTCCCGTCGGATTGTGGTAGGTCGGATTGACAAAAACCATACGCAGCTTGTGCTCGCGATGCAGGTGACGGATGTCGTCCACGAGGATTCCTTCCTCATCCATCGCGATCCGGTACAGCCTCAGACCTGCCGACGTAAACAAAGCCAAGGAATACGAATAGGACGGTCCCTCCATTGCCACCGCATCACCCGGGCTCAGCAGGCAAAGCGAGATGAGATGCAGGGCTTGCTGGGCTCCCGATGTGACGAGGATCTCTTCCGGAGACGCTGTGATCCCATACTGCGATCTGAGGTGCTCGGAAAGGACTTCACGCAAGCCCGGATCCCCTTTTGGGTGCGAGTACCCCAGCTCAAAATGGGATTGGGAGAGTCGCTGCAGCTCCTGCGTGTCGAGAGAGGGAATCTGCGACGTCGCCAGCTCGGCCCTTGCCAAATTGATGATCGACGAATCGTAGCATGCCTCTTGGATTCTTTTGACGAGAGGATACGCAGGTAAAAATGCGCCCCCGTTCGTATATTTGTGCCAGTTCGGCACCCGCTGCACCCCCCACAAATGCCGGCTGACCCATGTCCCGCTTCCTTGCCAGGATTGCAGTAATCCAGCTGAGCGCAGCTCTTCGTATGCCGCTGATACCGTTCCTCTGTTTACACCCAAACGCTGAGCCAGCGACCTTTCTGCTGGCAAGGAAGTGCCAGGCGGCAAATCACCTAGAATGATTTGCTGCTCCAGCCACTTGGCAATCTGTTGGTAGACAGGGGTATCTGCTTGCTTGTCTGGCTGCCACTCCATTGTCGCCATCCTCCATTCCAAGATAAATTCTCGTACTTTGACGTTCGACAAATTGGCCTACCAGACCTCCTGCCAATTGGCTCTACTCAATCTTCGCCACTCGCCTTACGATGGGGAAAACCAGCTTTAGCCAAACAAAGGAAGGCGATTTCAATGAAAGTGGACGTATCCATGAAAGAAAAACAGATCACTCCTCCTGCCTCGATAGCGCAGGGAATATCCAATGAAAAAGCGGGGATGCTCTACGGACTATTGGGGGTTTGCAGCTTTAGCCTGACCCTGCCTGCAACAAAAGTGGCCCTAACCGCTCTGACACCCATGACGGCCGGACTGGGACGCGCTTTGGTCGCTGCGATCCTGGCAGCGATTGTTTTGCTCATCAGACGCGTTCCCACTCCGACCTGGAAGGAAACAAGGCAGCTGCTTCTCGTCGCAGGAGGTGTGGTGATCGGCTTTCCCTATTTCTCTGCTTGGGCGATGCAGCGGGTTCCTGCCACTCACGGTGCCATCATCATCGCGCTCCTGCCGCTCGCGACTGCTGGTGCTGCGGCCTTTTTCTCCGGGGAGCGCCCTGCTCGCATGTACTGGCTCTCTAGCGGTGTTGCCTGTCTCGCCATTCTTGTGTACGCGGCAAGCTCAGGATTCGGGGCGCTGCAATGGGCAGATTTGTCGCTGCTTGCCGCTGTTATTTCCGCGGCAATCGGTTACGCAGTAGGGGGACAGCTCGCACGTACGATGGGCGGCTGGCAGGTCATTAGCTGGTCCCTGGTCTTCTCCTTCCCTTTTCTCGTCATCCCCATCGCAGGCCCGCTCCTCTCCCAGCTCCAGAACGCCTCGTTGACAGCGTGGATCGGTTTTAGCTACGTCAGTGTCATCAGCCAATTTCTCGGCTTCTTCGCCTGGTACCATGGGCTGGCAATCGGTGGGGTGGCAAGAGTCGGCCAGACTCAGTATCTTCAGCCGTTTCTCACCATCTTCGCCTCGTACTTCCTGCTCGCTGAGTCTGTTACGCTCGGTGCCGTGCTAGCCTGCGTGATCGTAGTCGCATCTGTGGCCAAGGGACGGACGGCATCTGTGCGGCAAAAGGCGTAACGAAAAACACCAACCACTTTTTTTGCGGTCGGTGTTGCTTTTTATTGCCGTGTTTTCGAGTAAAATGCCTGATTTAGACGAATCGCCAGCTGTTGAACGGCTTCTGCATCTACCGCTTCCGGCAGGCTGGAGCTCTCATGCGCAATCGTCATCTGGGCGAACAGCTTCTCCGCATAGGCGAGCAATTCGGCTGCTGGCCATTTCCCTTGTTTAATCGCTACAAGCTCCTGCGCGTTTGGCCGCGATACGAGCAGCTCTTCCGTCTCCAGCAGCTCTCGTCCCATCTGCAGCAGACGGATCAGGTGATGAGCATTTTTCGCGTCGTACGCTTCTTTTTCGCTCGCCAGCTTGCGCAGATTTCGGATGGCATAGCCGCCGTACGAGTGATACAACCGCTTGGAGAGAAACAGCTCCCGATGGGCTCGCAGCTCCTCTCCCGCCTCGGTTGCGTACACGATATTCTTTGGCTCCACATAGAGCATCTCCACGATATTCGGGTTTCCCTTTACTGCAAGGCGTATATATTTGTTCAGTGCGTAGACGACCAGATCGGGGTCTGCCAAAATGGTCTGCTCATACGTCTGCAGCCCAAAGACCGCTTCCACCGGCGCAAAAGCAATTCCTCGCAGGTCGATATCGCTGCCGGCTGTACTTGTGCCGTAGCTGCGGCTTCCGGCAAAAGCTAAATAGCATAGATGCCCTGCCAGCTCTGGCGCCTGCTTCCATACTGATTGCATGAAGTCCTGGCTCATGGCTGCTCCCTCATCATGACTGTTCTTTGTCGAGCATGTTTCCGATGTATGCCGGCTTGTAATGATCACCTTCGAGTGCTTTTAGGACATCCTCCTGTCTGGTAATGTGATACTGGGGTAGCGTTTTCCAATCCGTAAGCGATACCCAGCCCGCCCACTCGATCTGTTCGCCTTCAACCCCCCCTGGTATAGGAGCCGTCTCAGTTCCCACAACTTTTGCCAAGACAGCGATCCCGATCGTATGTTTTCCATCTCCTGCCCGATCGATGCGTTCGTCCACCCAGAGCAGGCGATCCATCTCCACCTTCAAGCCGGTCTCTTCCCATACTTCTCTTCGGGTCGCATCTGGCAGCGCTTCCAGAAACTCAATATTTCCACCCGGGAGACTATACCCGACTGCACCACCTGATTTTTCCCGAATCAACAGGATTTGTCCTTGATGCTCGACAACTACGGTCACTCTCATTCGAACTGTTTTCATCCCGCTCGCTCCCTTCTCATATGGCTGGGTTACGCTTGAAGTCCAGGGAATCGACACCGGTACGTATAAACAAGTCCTCCAATGCATCCAATCCGTGCTGCATCGCAAACGACGCCTCCGATGATGCGATGGCATGCAGCATCAGGAAAGGGATGACTTCTACGCCGTTCGTATAATAGTCAAAGCCATCCTCTTCAAAATCAGCTGGTGTCGTGATCACAAAGTCCAAATGGGAAGACTCCTGAATCGAGCTTCCCAGAAAAAAGGCATCTCCCGGCGTAAGGCGCCTGCGCTCTTGCACCCATTTTTCGATGACCTGATTGGCTACGCGGGCCAGCAAGGTGATCATCTCGCGCTCAAAGCGGTAAGAGTACATGAGACACTCGCAGGCACCTGTCCGGTGCAGCTCAAGTGTGACGTACGTCCACCATCCTCGTTTTTGGGTGGGCGGATAAACGGCAATCAAAACGTCCGCTTCCTCTGATTGATACAGATTCCCCCGGCTGCCAAAAGCCCGCTCGCCGTGGTCCAACAACTGCTTCACTACTATCATATGTGACTCCCTGCCCTGCATCAGCTTTATCTACAGTATAAGCGAAAATCTGCAAAGAAAGAGCCGGGCATTGCCTATCTTTGTCCCCATCTTTCAGAGCGCGCTGCTGGCGATCTCCTTTTTCTTGCGATACACAAATGGCAGAGTCCATGCAAGCAGGACGACACACATCCCATAGGGCACCACGACGTGCAAGGTATACAGGTACGTCCCAAGTATAGGGCCAAGGAATGAGCCCACCCCCTGAATGGATGCGAGGAACGAAGCGACGCTGTCCTGCTCGCTTTCTTTCACGGACAAGGAAGCCGATGTCGTATAGCCTAACAGCGTGCACCCGATACCCAGCCCGAGTACGATCAAATCAAGGAGGTAACCTGCAGAAAAATCGATTCGATGAAGGGGCTTCATTCTCTCTCACCCCCACTCGTTCTCGATCCAGCCTTTGTTGAGAATCGTTTTCATCTAATTATAGCCGCTTCTTTTTTTCCTACAACCCTATCCGCCGCTGTGGGAGGCGTCGTGCATGAGAATAAAAAACAACCCTCATGGCTTGGGACTGACCCCCTTTCGTAGGACAGGGATCAGCCCCTTTTTCAAGCAAGTCAGGGCTGGCTGGGCAGTCGGGGTGGAGAAGCCTGTTTCCATTCTGCGCTCCAGGCTGCGTCCTACTGGGGGTGGTTGCTGGCCGCTGCGCCATGCTTCCGAGGGAATCGCCAAAGTCGCGCCGCTGCGCAGTGAATCAAGGGTGGCGATTCTTTTGCCTCGGGTGGGACTCCACAGTCGCTCCGCCTGGAAACAGTCTTCTCCTGCGAGCTGATTGTACCTTACGTACTTTTAGTGAATGGTGGAACAAAATAAGGTTGCCATCGAGTTGGCAACCTTTGATTTGTCTATTTTTTTGGGGAAAAAGCTTCTTTTTGGGGCACTTCTTCCGTTTGGGAGCTCTACTGTTTGCGCTCGTCTCTAGCTGGAGCTGCCGGAGCCGCCTGCCTTGATCTTTCTGTTTGGATCACGCTGTCCAGATTGGCTTTGGCGTGATCGACTTGTTGCTGCGTCAAAGGCTTGCCGACCGCGAAGCTTTTGATGATTTTTTCGAGTGTTGCGGTGTCAAAATCCTCTTGGGCGTACATCTCGACGGTGAAGTCCTCATCCTCCCAAATCACAATCCCGTTCGCATAGTAGACTTTCTTTCCTGCGAGTACTTCTGTTTTTACTTGGCCGGTGGTTTCGATGCCGTTTTCTCCTCCCTGCGAAATCAGGAAGTTCACGCTTTTCTCGCCTTGTGAGTACTGAACCTCTACCATGCTTTTTCCATGGATCACGGTGTTGACGTATGCAAAATCAGCCATCCAGGCTGGCGCCGGGAAATTGATGCCAATGGTCGTACGTGCTTCTTCCAGCGACAGCTTAGGCTGTGCGGGCAGCTTCACTTCACGGGATTCAGCTGCTTTTTCCTGATCGACAGACTCATGGCTTTCCACTGCTGGCCGTTCCTTGTCCACTTGCCTGATTTCCATATTCCCCACCTGAAAACGGGCCAGAATGGATTGAATCATCCCTTGCGCGTAAGAGGTCGTTGAAAGCGCTCCGCCAATGAGCATGAGTGCAACAGCAGCGGCTGTAGCCGTTTTCCATTTTCTTTTCATCATCGTCATCCCATCCTTTTTCAAGTCTTGAGGCTGAACTTCTCCCGCCTCGATTTTTTGCAGCAGACGTTTGTAAATTCGCTCCTTTGCTAAAGTGCGCTCGATCTCACTCTTCTTAAGCAGATCAACGGCATCTCGGCAATCTTCCCAATTGTGTTTTTTACTCATCCTTGAACCTACCTGTCTCCAAGATTTTCTGTAGCTTTTTTAAACTCCTGTAGACGACGACACCAATGTTGGACTCGCTAACCCCTATTAGCTCAGCGATTTCTGCGTTTTTCAGGCTGGCGGCAAATTTCAATGCGAGGATATTGCGTTCTTTGTCCCGCAGCTTTGCCAAGGCATGGAACAAGGCCTGATGAGCATCGTCCCGGATGGCCAGCTCTTCGGGGGACGGTTTCGGCAGAATCAAATCGGTAATGGAATCCAGCGAAAAATGAAATCTCTTTTTCTTTCTGCGAAAGTAATCCGTCACGGCATTTCGTACAATCGCAAAGAGCCACACATCGAATTTGGCTTTTTCCTCTGAGAAATGATCGTACTTGGAAATGACTGCCTCAAACACTTGGCTGCAAATATCCTCTGCCTCATACTGATTTTGAACCCGGTAGTAGATATACTTGTACACCCGGTCAAAATACTCTTCATATATTTGTGTAAACTGTTCAGCGGAGATAACGCCTCCACGAAGCTCGTCTTTTCGCATCTGGTAAATCTCCTTGTTTAGTTGAGCACTCTCCAACATCTCTCCTCCTTTCCACCTTTGCTGTCTGTTACGACTGTTCAAGGAAATTTACATATGTTAATACGCGGTTATCCAAAAAGCATTAACAAATTTGCTGAAGGTATTTTTCCTTCACCGAATATCTCTCCCAAAACAAATACTAGAAAAATACATGCTCATCTACCTTAGCGAGAACTCCGAGACTATCAACAAAGCTCATTCGCCCTCAAAAACTCCATTATTGATAGGTGACCAGCTCAATGATAAAACAAATCCTCGTTAAATTACCTTTGGTATATAAACTTAGAGTCCTTCAGCTTCGCGTAAAGAGAACGAGCAGCAATTTTTTCGTGAATTTTGCAAAAGAGCGCTCCGTTGACCAGCTTCCACATGTGATCAAACGTCATCAATCTCTTTTAAGGCGAAAATTAGGAGCCTCTGATCCGAAGCTGCAGGAAAACAAAATAACCAACTTGAGGATTGCTCTACAATCCATGAACGGTATTGTCATCAAGCCAGGGGAGACCTTTTCCTTTTGGCATTTAATTGGCAAGCCTACAGCGTGAAAAGGATATATAGAGGGATTGTTGTTATCTCAATCTAAAAGGCATTGTATTTTGCGAGAGCGAATTACCGTATTCCTACCATTTGGAAGAAAAAAATCATCAATTTCATCATATCGAAGGAAAGAACTTCCGAGAGAATGAAATATGGCGAAGAGTCATCGATAAACGAACTAGGAAAATCACACATCAAGAGCTCATGATTCACAACTATTCTGAAGTAAAATATGACCTGCCTCATTAAACAAGCCCTCTCGGACAAAAAATCCGCAGGAGGGCTTTACTTGCGTGCAATAAAAAATAAAAAATACGTGTCCGAGCGACTTGGGCATGGGAGCGTCAAAGTCACTACAGACACGTATTTACATGTTACGAAGCCCGGAAACCCTTGTGGCGCAAGGGTTAACCGATGCTGCCTTCCATTTCGAATTTGATCAAACGGTTCATCTCAACCGCATACTCCATCGGCAGTTCTTTGGTGAACGGCTCGATGAAGCCCATAACGATCATCTCGGTTGCTTCTGCTTCGGAAAGGCCGCGGCTCATCAGGTAGAACAGCTGATCCTCGGATACTTTGGAAACAGTCGCTTCGTGCTCGAGCGTGATGTTGTCGTTCATGATCTCGTTGTACGGGATCGTGTCGGACGTGGACAGCTTATCGAGAATCAGCGTGTCGCATTTGATGTTGGACTTGGAGCCTTCCGACTTGCGTCCAAACTGCGACAGGCCGCGATAGGTTACTTTACCGCCATCACGGGAGATGGATTTGGAAATGATGGTCGATGTGCAATCCGGAGCCAGGTGAATCATTTTCGCACCTGCGTCCTGGTGTTGTCCTTTTCCTGCTACCGCGATGGAAAGAACAGTACCTTTTGCGCGAGGTCCTTTCATGATAACCGCTGGATATTTCATCGTCAGCTTGGAACCGATGTTGCCGTCGATCCATTCCATGTTCGCATCCGCGTAAGCAACCGCACGTTTGGTAACGAGGTTGTATACGTTGTTGGACCAGTTTTGGATCGTGGTGTAGCGGCAGCGTGCGCGCTCTTTTACGATGATTTCTACAACCGCGGAGTGCAAGGAGTCCGTGCTGTAGATCGGAGCTGTACAGCCTTCTACATAGTGAACGAAGGAATCTTCATCCGCGATGATCAGGGTACGCTCGAACTGACCCATGTTCTCGGAGTTGATGCGGAAGTAAGCCTGCAGCGGAGTCTCTACTTTTACGCCTTTTGGTACGTAAATGAAGGAGCCACCGGACCATACAGCCGAGTTCAGAGCAGCAAACTTGTTGTCTGCTGTTGGGATAACGGTCGCGAAGTACTCCTTCACGATGTCTGGATACAGCTTCACGGCAGAGTCCATATCACAGAAAAGAACGCCCAGTTTTTCGAGGTCTTCCTGCATGTTGTGGTAAACAACCTCAGACTCGTACTGAGCGGATACACCCGCGAGGAACTTTTGCTCCGCCTCAGGAATCCCCAGCTTATCAAAAGTCGCTTTGATTTCTTCTGGTACTTCATCCCAGCTGCGACCTTGTTTTTCGGACGGCTTCACATAGTAGGTGATGCTGTCAAAGTCGAGGGAATCCAGATCGCCGCCCCATTTTGGCATTGGGAGGCTGTTGAAAATATCCAGAGCCTTCAAACGGAACTCCAGCATCCATGCTGGCTCGTCCTTGATACGCGAAATTTCTTCGACGATTTCGCGTGTCAGACCCTTTTTCGTACGGAATACGGAAACGTCCTTATCGTGAAAACCGTACTGGTAATCCTGTATTTCAGGGGCTTTTTTAGCCATCGTTGCTCACTCCTTTATTTTCATATGCTGAAAAGCTATTCCTGCTCGGCCTGTTTGATGCCTTGCTCCAGCGCCTTCCAAGCGAGAGTCGCACATTTGATGCGGGCAGGGAACTTCGCGACACCAGACAGTGCCTCGATGTCCCCAAGATCGATCGAATCGTCGATCTCCTTGCCCTGCATCAAATCGGAAAACTTGTGAGCCAGCTCAAGCGCTTCTTCTACAGGCTTTCCTTTTACGGCATCCGTCATCATGGATGCGGAGGACATGCTGATCGAGCAGCCCTCGCCCATGAATTTCGCGTCCACCACCTTGCCCTCCGCAACTTTCAAGGAGAGCGAGATGCTGTCGCCACAGGTCGGGTTATTCAAATTGACAATGAGTCCGTCGGATTCCTCCAGCTTCCCGCGGTTGCGGGGCTTCTGGTAGTGATCCATAATCACGCGGCGGTATAAATCATCAAGAGAAGACATTGCCGAAATACTCCTTCGTCTTCTTCAATCCTTCTACCAGTACATCTACTTCTTCCTCTGTATTGTACACGTAGAAGCTTGCCCGTGCGGTAGCTGTGCAATTCAACCAGCGCATCAGCGGCTGCGCGCAGTGATGTCCGGCACGGACTGCGATTCCATAGCTATCGAGTACCGTCGCCAGGTCATGCGGATGTACCGTATCCAGATTGAATGTTATTAAACTGCTGCGGTCCTGCTGCGGGCCGTAAATCGTTAAGCCTTCGATCTCACGCATTTGCTCCATCGCATATTTCACGAGTTGCTTTTCATGGCGTTCGATGTTGTCCATACCGATTTCGTTCAAAAAGTCGATCGCTGCACCAAGTCCGATAGCGCCCGCGATGATGGGAGTACCGCCTTCAAACTTCCAAGGCAGCTCCTTCCACGTGGAATCATACAGCTCCACGAAGTCGATCATCTCGCCGCCGAATTCCATCGGCTCGACTCGCTCCAGCACTTTACGTTTGCCGTACAGCACGCCGATACCAGTCGGACCTGCCATTTTGTGAGCGGAAAACGCATAAAAATCGCAATCCAGGTCTTGGACGTTGATTTTTTTGTGAGGAGCTCCCTGCGCCCCATCCACCAGCAAAAGTGCGCCGTGCTCATGCGCGATTTTCGCAATTTCCTTGATCGGTGTAGTATCCCCGAGTACGTTGGAAATATGGTGAATCGCGACGAGTTTGGTGTTGTCCGTAACCGTTTCTCTCACTGCGTCCAGGGTTACGGTTCCGTCTTCCTGCAGCGGAATGAACTTAAAGGTAGCTCCGGTCGCCTTGGCTGCTTGTTGCCATGGAATGAAATTGGCATGGTGCTCCACGATCGTGGTCACAATCTCATCGCCTGGCTTCAGAACCGCGCGAGCATAGCCGTACGCTACGGTATTAATCGCCGACGTCGTTCCGCGGGTAAATACCACCTCGGCTGCTTCCCGAGCGTTTATGAACGCGCGAACCTTCTCGCGCGCTCCTTCATACGCGTCTGTCGCCATGTTGCCCAGAGTGTGTACGCCACGGTGAACGTTGGAGTTGTACGCCTTGTAGTATTTATCCATCGCTTCCATTACCGGAATCGGCTTTTGGGAAGTCGCTCCATTGTCGAGATACACGAGCGGATGCCCGTTTATCTCTTGATGAAGGATAGGAAAATATTTCCGAAGCTCCTTGGCGTTCATTAGCCTAACTTCCTTTCGAGCGCTTGGCGAAGTCTGTTTCTCACTTCTTCAACCGGAATTTCAGCGACAACCGGATCGAGGAAGCCGAGAATGATCAGACGTTCTGCATTTTGACGGGTAATCCCGCGAGACATCAGGTAGTAGAGAGACTCTTCGCTGAAGCGTCCTACTGAAGCTGCGTGACCCGCTTTTACGTCATCCTCATCGATCAAAAGAATCGGGTTGGCGTCTCCACGAGATTTTTCGCTCAGCATCAGGATGTTCTCTGCCTGTACACCGTTTGCTTTTTCAGCGCCTTTTTCGATTTTGGTGATACCGTTCAAAATGCTGACTGCTTCACCTGTCATAACAGCCTTGCTGACCATATCAGACTCGGAATGCGTACCGATGTGCTGTACTTGGGAAGTCAGGTTTTGTCGTTGGGAGCCTGTTCCAACAGAGATGGATTTGGTTTCGGCCGTAGAGCCGGTACCTTTGAGGATGGTGGTGTTGTTCGCAACGGTGTTGCCGTCGTTCATCTCGCCCAGGATCCATTCCATTTTACCGTCGCGATCAACAGTCGCACGACGGAAGCTGTAGTCGTGCACGTCTGTGGACAGGGAACGTACAGAAGCTACCTGCACGGATGCACCTGCGCCTACGTATACTTCTACGATGCTGTTCGCTACCATGCTCGTGCCTTCGCCAGATACGAATGTATCCACGTAGATCACTTTGCTGTTCGCTTCCGCTACGATCAATACGTGCGGGGACAAAAGCGCATGGTCGCCAGCCACCTCAAACACTGCTTGCAGCGGCACTTCTACTTCCACATTTTTAGGAACGTAGATAAACACGCCGCCGTTCACTACTGCTGTGTGCAGAGCTGTCAGCTTGTGCTCGTCGAAAGAAACGACTGTTCCTACGTATTTTTGTACCAAATCGCTGTGCTCGACCAAAGCTTTGGCAAAAGAGGTAAAGATGACTCCTTTGCTCTTCAATTCCTCAGAGACTGCTTCAAAAACAGAGGATGCATTTTTTTGCACCAACAGGTTTTTTACGCTGTCTACATCGATTTGGGCTTTAACCAATTCACTAAGCTCGCTTGCTGCTGCCGCTTTGGCAGCCGTTTGAAACGGGTCAAACTCAGTGGTATTCCATTTATCAATTTTCGTTTTCTCCAAAGCGGGCAGTTGCAGCTCTCCTGCCGCTTTTAAGCCGGCAAGGCGCTTTTCCAGGAACCAGGCAGGCTCCTGATTGGCTTTGGAGTACTCGGTGATCGCTTCGGAGTCGAAGCGGAGCTGTACATCCACACTCATTTCACTGCTGCCTCCTTCTTCCTACACGTTGGCGTTTACGGTTTCATCCTCGATGCCGAGCTCTTCCTTGATCCAGTCGTAGCCTTCTGCCTCCAGGCGTTCAGCCAGCTCAGGACCACCGGACTTCACGATACGACCCTGCATCATGACGTGTACGAAGTCAGGCTTCACATAGTTCAGCAAACGCTGATAGTGCGTGATGATCAAGAATCCGCGATCAGCGGAGCGCATTTCGTTTACGCCGTTCGCTACAATCTTCAATGCATCGATGTCGAGACCAGAGTCGATCTCATCAAGGATACAGAAAGTAGGTTCGAGGAGCATCATTTGCAGAATTTCGTTGCGTTTTTTCTCCCCACCGGAGAAGCCTTCGTTCAGGTAACGATGAGAGAAGGAATCGTCCATTTCCAGCGTGCTCATTTTCTTGTCCATCTCACGGATGAACTTCATCAGGGAGATTTCGTTGCCTTCACCGCGACGTGCGTTGATTGCAGAACGCAGGAAGTCGGAGTTGGTCACACCGCTGATTTCGGATGGATATTGCATCGCCAAAAACAGTCCAGCACGTGCACGCTCGTCAACTGCCATTTCCAGCAAGTCTTCGCCGTTGATAATGACTTCGCCTTCGGTTACCTCGTATTTAGGGTGACCCATCAGCGTAGATGCCAAAGTAGATTTACCAGTTCCGTTCGGGCCCATGATCGCATGGACTTCGCCGCCCTTAATTTCCAAATTCATGCCTTTGAGGATTTCTTTATCCTCGATCTTGGCGCGAAGGTTTTTTATTTGCAAATGCGGTACAGCTGTCATCTGAATTCCCTCCATAAACGTCAGAAGTGAGTTGGTTGATTCTCAATCCATTCTCAATACTCATCTTATAATAAGAATAATTATAAATCAAGGAATGAAACATATCTGTAATTTTTAAATCATTATATTTAAAAAGTCGGAAATTGGCGACAATGCTCCGCCCCTCCACCTGCTACTGGAACATCTTTCCCTCACCGCTCGTGTGTGATACCCGAACAGCCTGATCATCCTGTTTCATCGTTTGGAAAATGACGGGTCCCTCTGCTTATATTCCCATGACGGAGCCTTATCCAAGTGGCTTGTTAAAAATTCCCGATATATCTCGCTGCTTGCCACAATACATATAACAGGATGAACCACCACGCGAGAAAGGAGTGAGGAACCTTGCCTCAAGGATTGCATGAGATCGAGCTGGACCTTTCTATCTCCACGATCTGGGAGTTTGTTAGTGTCATGGACAACTGGATTCCGCTCGTGTCCGGCTACATCAGCCATGAGATCATCCATGCCCGTCAATCCACCTGGACCTTTTCGGGAGATATCGGCATCATGAAGAAAAAAATTCAGCTGCAGGTCGATATTACAGATTGGATCCAGCCCACTCTAGTCAGGTTTACCCTCATCGGCTTGAACGAAAACTTTGCCGGTGATGGCTACTTCCAGGCACAGGCGCTGAGTCCGAATCGAACGAAAATGACGGGTTTTCTAGACATTACCGCAAAAGGTGTGAAGGCTCCGATGGTGAACGCCTTCCTGAAGACCTCGATCCCCGAGCTGACACAAGAATTGACAGAAGCTGTTGCCAATCGCATGAAGGAACTGGCCTCGATTCCTCCCCATACGTGACCGCCAATTGCCATGAACCCTCTATTTTGCAGAGGGTTTTTTCCTTTCTCATAACCGCTCCTCCCTGTGTTAGGATAGTAGAAACGGCATCTGCCCAAACCGTAGTAAGGAGAACAAAGCGACTATGAGACTGGTATCGTGGAATGTAAACGGATTACGCGCTTGCGTAAACAAAGGCTTCCAAGCGTATTTCTCCCAAATAAATGCGGATATTTTCTGTATCCAGGAAACAAAGCTGCAAGAAGGACAATTTACAGCTGAATGCGGCGAAGAGTACGAGCAGTACTGGAATTACGCTATCAAAAAAGGCTACTCCGGTACGGCTATCTTTACAAAGGTCAAGCCACTGTCCGTCCGTTATGGTCTGGAAGAAAATCACGAGCCTGAGGGACGTGTCATTACACTGGAGTTTGATTCGTTCTTCCTCGTCAATGTATACACACCCAATGCCAAGCGCGACCTTTCCCGCCTGGATTACCGATTGGAGTGGGAAGATCGTTTCCGTCACTATCTGATGCAGCTCGACACCCAAAAGCCCGTGATCGTCTGCGGCGATCTCAATGTCGCGCACCAGGAAATCGACCTGAAGAATGCGAAATCCAATCGCAACAACTCTGGCTTCACTCCTGAGGAGCGCGGCAAGATGACGCAGCTGCTCGAATCCGGTTTTCTCGACACCTTCCGCTACTTCTACCCAGAGCAGGCAGACGCCTATTCCTGGTGGTCCTATATGGGGAATGTCCGGGAGCGAAATATCGGTTGGCGCATCGACTATTTCCTCGCCTCGGAAAGACTGGCGCCCTCTCTCATCGACGCCAGAATTGACACCGCGATCCTGGGCAGCGATCACTGCCCTGTTATTTTGGAGATGAAAGACCAATAGCTCCATACTCCCCAACACAAAAACGGCTAGACCTCGCGTCTAACCGTTTTTGCTTGTTGCGTTATTTGATTACGCTTTAGGACCTGCTTGTGCGATATCCGTTGCGTTCGGGAATTTCTTTTGGAAGTTCTCAATGAAACGGGAAGCCAGATCAGCTGCCTGTTTATCGTAGTCTTCTTTACTCTCCCACGTATTGCGTGGCTGCAGTACTTCTGCTGGTACGTTCGGGCAAGTGGTTGGTACTTGAACACCAAAGGTAGCGTCTGCTACGTACTCCACTTTTTCCAGATCGCCGTTCAGTGCTGCTGTAACCATAGCGCGAGTATAGGACAGCTTCATACGGCTTCCTACGCCCACTGGTCCACCCGTCCAGCCTGTGTTCACCAGGTATACTTGTACGTCGCGCTCGTCGATTTTCTTGCCGAGCATTTCCGCATATACCACTGGGTGCAGCGGCAGGAATGGAGATCCGAAGCATGTCGAGAACTCGGTTTGTGGAGCTGTTACACCGCGCTCTGTACCTGCCATTTTGCTGGTGTAGCCAGACAGGAAGTGATACATCGCTTGCTCTTTCGTCAGCTTGGAGATCGGAGGCAATACCCCGAAAGAGTCCGCTGTCAGGAACACGATTACGTTTGGCTGTGCTCCCACACCAGGGATCACTGCTCCGTTAATCATTTCAACAGGGTAAGCTGCACGGGTGTTTTCCGTATATTTTGCACTGTCGTAATTCGCTTTGTGTGTCTCGCTGTCGATATCTACGTTTTCCAGAACGGTACCGAATTGAATCGCGTTCCAGATTTGCGGCTCACCCTCTGCAGAGAGGTTGATGCATTTTGCGTAGCAACCGCCTTCGATGTTGAAAACGCCGTTGTCAGACCAGCCATGCTCGTCGTCACCGATCAGGAAGCGGTTCGGGTCAGCGGACAGAGTCGTTTTCCCAGTACCGGACAGACCGAAGAACAGGGCAACGTCGCCATCTTTGCCTACGTTTGCAGAGCAGTGCATGGACAGTACATTGCGCTCAGGCAGCATGTAGTTCATTACGCTGAAAATCGACTTCTTCATTTCCCCAGCGTACTCGGTACCACCGATCAAAACGGTTTTGTGTTCAAAGCTCAGCACGATGAACGTTTCGGAGTTTGTTCCGTGAACAGCCGGGTTCGCTTTGAAGTTTGGTGCATACACTACGGTGAACTCAGCTTCATGGTTCGCCAGTTCTTCATCGGACGGACGAATGAACAGCTGACGAGCAAACAGATTGTGCCACGCGTATTCGTTCACTACGCGGATCGGCAGGCGGTAAGTCGTATCCGCACCGGCAAAACCGTCAAACACAAACAGCTCTTTTCCTTGCAGGTACTCGAGCACATCTTGCTGCAGACGAAGAAATTTCTCAGAGGAAATTGGTTGGTTAACCGGACCCCAGTTGATTTTATCGTGTACGGAAGCTTCGTCCACCACAAATTTGTCCTTCGGCGAACGGCCTGTAAACTTGCCTGTTAGCGCATTAAGCGCCCCCTTGTCGGTCAAAATCCCTTCGCCACGCTTAACCGCCATTTCTACGAGCTTCGCAACTGGCAGGTTATTATAGACCTTTGCAGCTCCCAAAATGTCAGTAAGCTTATGAACGGTGTTGGTTTCCATGTGTGAACGATCTCCTTCCCAAATGTATATCCATTATGATGACTAACCTTCGACTTCGGTCATTCTATCCGTTAATACGGTCGCTCACCTCGAGAGTGACTCGAAATAAGTTTAATTATTGTCGCTCAATTTGTAATTAGTATATCACATTTAATCAAATAAGCTACATAATTTTATAATCTCTTATGGAGAATGTGTGAATACCACTTCTCCCGCTAGTTTTCCCTTGTCCCCCCAGTTTTCCACACTAGCTCGGCAGTGAATTAATGGTACACAAAAAACCCGATACCAGCAAGGCATCGGGTTCTTGTTCACATAAGCTTCATTTACTTGCCCATTTACTTGCCCATTTTTTTGCATTTCCCTGTTTCAGACTTCTCTTCCCCTGATTATCGGAGAGAGTGACTTCTTCTCCATGCCTCATGCAGGGCTGCCACACCCTTTTTAATGGACTCCTCATCACAGTACGTATAGCACAGCCGAGCAAATCGGGTACCGTCCACTCCTTCGAGATAAAAGTTTTGTCCATCCAAGAAGCTGACTCCACATTCCAATGCGTGTGTCAGCATCTCCGTCGTATTGACCCCTTCCGGAAAACGCACCCACAAGAAAAAGCCGCCATCTGGAACTTGAAAGTCAATCTGATCCCCAAAAACGCGACACAGCTCGGTTACCATGACATCTCTGCGGCTTCGGTACATCTCGTTGATCCGATTCATGTGAGCGGTGTAATCCATCTTCTGCAGCATTTGCCCCACTACCTCCTGGACAAATACGCTCGTATACCCATCCGACTTGAACAGCTTCATCCTTTCGATCACTTGGCTGTCGGCGATTGCCCAGCCCATGCGCACGCCAGGAGCAATGATTTTCGAGAAGGTGCTAATGTAGACAACCCTCTTTGGCGCGAAGCTGTAGACGGAAGGAAGGTATTCGCCCGAAAAGCTCAGATCGACATACGCGTCATCCTCCAGTATGTAGAAGTTGTAGCGCAGCGCCAGTCTCGCCAGCTTTTCACGCCGAGCAAAAGACAAGGTAGCTCCTGAGGGATTTTGATAATTGGGCATGATGTAGAGCAGCTTGGGCATTTTACCGCCTGTCTGTTCTGCTTTTTGCAAGGCTGCCTCCAGCTCATCCACACACAGACCATCCTCATCAATCGGAAACGACCGAATATTCAATCCATTTGTGATAAAGGAGCGGATCGTCCCGAAGAAGGAAGGCGACTCTACCCACACCTCATCTCCTTCGTCCGTCAGTACGCGAGTCACCATATCGATCGCCTGCATGGAGCCGGTTGTCACGATGAGTTGATCCTCTTCTGGCTTGATGCCGCGCAGCGGGGAGCGCTGGGCGATCCAGGCTTGTACCCGCTTTTGCCCTGGTCCTCCGGTATATTGCAGGGCTCTTGTTCCTTCTAATAATAAGGCGGATTGAGATGCTTCCTGAAAAGCAGCGATCGGAAAAGCCTGTGGTGCGGGAAATCCATAAGCGAATGGCATAATATCAGGATCAGTCTTGGCATAGGCTGCTCCCATGATCGGCAAATCGGGATTTCGTTTCGAGAAAGCGAACTGCTGCGTTACTCTGTTCATTCCTTTCCACCACCTTGTTTTTATCCAATTCCCTAACGCAAACATACCACAAATGAAAGCGGCGAAAGAATACCGAAATCGGCGCTGAAAAAGCCCAGTACCTGAATCGGTACGAGGCTTCTTTTTTTTCTCTCTTTACTTCCCTTTAGCAAAAGTCCTGATCACGACATTCGAGAGGATCTCGACCCCTTTTACCAATGCCGTCTGGTCAAATTCCATATGCGGATGATGCAGGCCCGGCTTCAAGTCGCAGCCGAATGCGAGCATCGTCGCCTTGATTTGAGGGCGTTCTACGGTGTAGAAATGGAAGTCTTCTGCCCCCGGACTGACAGGCGCTTCTTCCAGCTTATCCTCGCCAAGCACATCGATGATCGCTTCCTCCATCAGCTTTTTCGCCTCATCGTTTACTTCGGCTGCCACCATGCGAGAGCCTTGCTGCACCTCGATCGTCGCCCCAAAAGTAGCGGCGGCTCCATCAATCACTTGGCGCACACGGGTAAGCAAATCGTCCATGACTTGATTGGTTTGAGCGCGCAAATCGAGCGCAAATCGCGCTTTGTCCGGGATGATGTTGTAGCTCTCTCCACCTGCCTGGAGCATTGTCATTTTCACGGTCGCCGGCACTCGTGGATCTGTATGTACCTGACTGACTCCTGTTATGATCGCGCTGGCTACCTCGATCGCATTGATTCCCAAATGCGGTCTCGCGCCGTGAGCAGATACACCTGTAATTTCTCCATATAAAAACGTTGCGGCGCCATTGTAGATCGCAGGACCCGCGTAGCCGCCCTTCATCTCCTGGATCGGGCGAAGATGCACGCCGTACAAATAGTCCACATCATCTACGACACCTTTTTCCACCAGCTTGAGGGCGCCAGTCCCTTTCTCCTCCGCAGGCTGGAACAAAATTTTCAACGTCCCCGGGGGGTTATATCCCGAAGCGATCAACGACTCGACTGCTTCCACGATCAGCGTCATATGCGCGTCATGTCCACAGGAATGGTTGGCTCTCCACTCCCCGTCCACTTCCTGCCAGAGCGCGTCAATATCGGTCCGCAAGCCCACAACTGGACTTCCTTCCCCCCATTCCGCAACCAAGCCCGTACAATCCTCAAACGTCGTTACACGCAGTCCGAGTCTGCGCATCCGCTCTGCCAGATACTGCGTGGTCTGCACTTCTTTCCAGCTAATCTCAGGATTGCTGTGCAAATGGCGGAATGTTTCGTCAATAGATGACACACGTGCCGTCACTGCCTGCTTCAAAGAAATCGTCGTGGACATACGTCGTTCCTCCTCGAATTCTCTATATTTTTTCTATTATAACACAACAGCCTGCGATCATTTGCTGGTAAGGCGCAAGATCGCATCCAGCTTTAATTGATCCCGCAACGTTCCTACAAATCTTACGCGCTGCCTGACACTGGCGTATTGCAGAGCATCTCCCGCCAGCAGCATATGGATTTCCTTCTCATTTCCATGCAAGATCAGGTCGGCGGGCACGTCCTCTTTCCACTCCCCGCAAGAAGCGCTTCCTTTGACAAAAGTCATCTGCCACCGGAGCCGGGTATCCACTGCCACAATGCCGATCCGTTTGTCCCATCCTGCTGTCAACAGCCGTACATGAGCCTTCTTTTGCAAACGTTCTGCCACTTCCATCAGCACCCCACTGATTCCGACCATGCTCGCCCACTCCTCTCACTCCAAATGGGTTCGCGGATGGCTTGGTCGAATCCTTTGACGAGGGATGGGAACGACTGTCGTGTCCTGTCAGCGAGAGCCTCTTTTTCTCGACATGCCGTCGAATCAATAGAAAATCAATAGAAAAGCCCCTACCCATTTGGGCAGGAGCTCTTGTATTCGGATGCTATTCGTCAAATTCGTCCTTATCCAGTCGCACTTCCAGATGATGTCCATCTGGACTCTCAAAATAGAGATTAAAGCTCGTCGGGCGAGTGATGGGACCCCGATAGCAAATATTCTCCGCTTCCAGTTTGTCAACCAGATAGTCCAATTCGGCGCGGCTCGTTACGGAAAAAGCGATGTGGTCGACTTGCCCCACTCCGCCTTTGCCTTCCCCACCGCTATATGGATGGAGACCAATCCGTGTGTATGTGCCAATTTGAAAGTAGACAGGTGCTCCTTCCACGATATTCTCTTCTGGGATCGGAACTTCCAAAATGTCTTTAAAAAAATGAGCTACCTTCACGACATCGCTGCAATTCAATGCGATGTGATGAACGCCTTTCAAATGAAACATTCACACTGCCTCCCAAGTCAACTTACGGTCACGCGCTTTTCTGCGACATTTGCTTTCTCTTATTGTACTGCTTCAGCCGCTCGCTTAACCTTCTCAGACGGATCATCAGGGCTTCACGCCATTCCTCATCCTTCAATTCTTTGGCGACGCCCAAAAGATCCAGCGAAATATCGATTTGCTGTTTAAGAACATCGGCGAAGCTCGCTGCTTCATCCGTCATGGTACAATTCTCAAACAACTCAGTAGTATTGTCAACACTTACGAAATCAGCAAAGTCCACCTCAGGAGCCTGATCTCCCTGAGCATATTCTACTAGAATTTCATACTCGCCCTCAATAGCGGGATGAACTTCAATTCTGTCACATACAGGACAAAACATGATGGGGACGTTATGCACCAACGTTTTATAATGACGGACAGACCCAACCGATCCTACCATTCCGGCACCACAACAATAACTCATATAGTCTCCCTCCTTCTTCGCCAAACTATGCTTCGTTTGGACGACACTCTGTCTGTATCAGCAATTGTAGCTTACTCACGGCAGATCTCTCTACCCGCAAAAGATACCAATCGATTGATGGCAAATGTAATGGTTCCCCTATTGTACCTGATTCGCGTCTTATTGACCAACGTTTTCTGACTAGTTTGAAATTATTCCCTGCTCTGCCTAAAGCATATATTCAGGTTTGATCGAATCGGGAGCGGGGAAATATACTGGCATCCACATCAGGAAAGGAGCCTTACTCATGTTCCGGTTTACCAGTATTCGCTCGCGTACCCTCAGCATCATGCTTCCCGTCATCCTGGTCACCTTGTTGGTCGTCATGGCATTGTCCTACTGGTTTTCCGTAACCCTGCTGAACTCAGAAATCTCCAGTAAAATGAACTACCAGCTAGACATGGTCAGCAGTAATGTAGAAAGGCAACTGGAGGCGCATAGCAAAGTAACAGAAAGCACGGCGCGCGTTATGGAAATGCTCCCTCCCGCATCCGACACCCAATCGATGCAAGCTTTGCTCAAAAAGTCTGTCCCTATCAATCAAACGTCTTTAGGGATGGGTATCTTCTTTGCGCCTTACCGTTTTGATCCAAACAAGCAATACGTTTCCTCCTACGGCACCCTGGAGGATAACGGCACAGTCAAATTAACCGAAGAGTATAGCGAGGCTTCGTACAACTACCCCAACCAGCCTTGGTACCAATTGGGTTCTACCACCAAGCAGGTCACGGACTTTTCCCTTCCCTACTACGATGACTTAGCCAAAACCTCCATGCTCACTGTTGTTGCACCTTTTTACTCACCAGACAAGAAGCTCCTCGGAGTCGTAACCGATGATATCGAACTTAGTGATATGCAGAAATTCGTTTCGGAAATGAAAGTCGGGAATACCGGGTGGTCGTTTATGCTTGATCAAACAGGCCAATACCTCGCCCACCCCCATGCAGAAAAGCTGTTGAACCAAAAGATTACAGCGGATGACAACCCTTCGCTGGTGGAAATCAGCTCCTTATTAATGGGGCAAGCAGAAGGTACCTCTACTTTTCAGGACCAAAATGGAGCCAATCGCATCTATTATCAAAAAATCCCGAAAACCAATTGGACGGTTGCCCTCGTCATGCCCGAAGACGAACTCCAGGCACCACTGCGGTCGCTTTTCTTCAAGCTTCTAGCAGTCAGCTTCATTGGTCTTGCTCTTCTGATCCTGATTATTCATCTTTTCAGCAAAAGCTTAGCTAAACAAGTCGACAAAGCCAACCAACTGTCCATTTCGCTGGCGCAGGGTGATTTCACGGCATCCATGGAGATTCAGACAGCTGATGAAATCGGACGAATGGGCGAACGCTTCAATGCGATGACAGCCACATTGCGGGAAACGCTGGAGCGTGTCTCCTACAGCTCACAGCAAGTAGCAGCTACCTCCGAGCAGCTGATGGCCAGTGCGGAGCAAACGAGCCATGCAACGGAGCAGATCGCCCAGAGCGTACAGGAAATCGCTCATGGAACCGAGCAGCAGGTCGATGCAACGAACAGAGGCAACCACGTCGTCACCCAGATCGCCAAGCTGATTTCGCAGATGGAAAAAGGAATCGAAATCGTCAGTGCCTCTACCTCAGAGGCCAACAAGCAGGCTGCGGAAGGCAACCAAATGGCCATTTCCGCCGTGGAGCAAATGACGGCCATCCATTCGCAAATGGAGCAAACCTCTGCCATGGTCAACACGCTGGGGCATCGCTCCCAAGAAATCGGAGAAATGATTTCCCTGATCACTACCATCGCTGCGCAAACCAATCTCCTGGCTTTAAACGCTGCCATCGAAGCCGCTCGCGCAGGAGAACAAGGACGAGGGTTTGCGGTAGTAGCCGATGAAGTACGAAAGCTGGCTGAACAATCCAGTACCGCTGCCGAGAAGGTGAGCAGAATCGTTTCCGACATCCAGCGGGATACGGAGACAGCGATTGCCGGAATGCAGCATAGCAGCTCGATTTTGGATCAAGGAATGAGCTTTGTCCAATCAACCCGATCCGCCTTTCACCAAATCACCAGCTCGACGAAACAATTGTTTGCCCGTACAGATGGCCTCGGCACGGAAATGAAACAAATCAGTGAACAGATGGAAACGATTATTGCGGCCATCGATCACATCTCTGCTATTTCCGAACGTTCTGCCGCCAATTCTCAAAATGTCGCTGCCGCCGCAGAGGAGCAAAACGCCTCCATGCAGGAAATATCCGCAGCGGCAACCATGCTAGCCACGATGGCAGAAGAAATGAACAATGCCGTTCGCGTGTTCAAGCTGTCGTAATGTCACATAGAAAAAGCCGAGCGATCATGCATCGCCCGGCTTTTATCCTATTTGCTTATTCTTTTACCATTGCTTCGTATTTGTCAGCAGTCAGCAGTTTTTCCAGCTCAGCCGCATCAGACAGCTCTACGACGATCATCCAGGCTTTTTCATAAGGCGAGGAGTTGACCAGCTCTGGCGCATCTTCCAATTCACCGTTTACTTCTACAACTTTACCGCTCACTGGAGCGTACAGCTCGGAAACCGTTTTGACGGATTCTACACTGCCAAATGGTTCATCTTGTTGAATCGTCGCGCCTACTTCTGGCAGCTCGACGAATACGATGTCACCCAGCTCTGCCTGAGCAAAAGCAGAAATGCCAATATAAGCTTTGTTTCCTTCTACACGTACCCACTCATGCTCTTCACTGTAACGTAGATCTTTCGGGAATTCCATCGTTTACGTATCCTCCTATCAGGTACTGTCCATACCACATACATATTTGACGAACATTCGAGGATTCCTCTTCATTCCTCAAAATTCTGAACAGACGTTTTTTCACAAGGTGTAAGGCCCGTTTCTCCCCTTGAAAATATCGGTCGTGTACTCATTTGTTATTTCCCATAAAATCAGGAATTTATTCGTGCACAGGCGATTTCCGGTTCTGCCTGCTCGTTAATATTCCTGACTGGCGAATGGATTCGGCTGCTTGCTTCAATACGTCCGGTGTCTGTACCAGGGCAATACGAACATACCCTTCACCTTCCACACCGAATGCACTCCCGGGAATCACGACGACTCCCGTCTCTTCCAGAAGGGCAAAAGCAAATTCCCTCGAGGTCCAGCCATCGGGTACTTTTGCCCAGACGAACATGGTCGCTTTCGGCGGCTCAATCTGCCAGCCTGCCTCGGCTAAAGCAGACAGCAGCACATCCCGGCGCTCCTGATAGATCGGTCCCACGGCATTCGCACCACCCGATTTTCGGTCCGCGCGCAATGCTTCTACCGCCATTTGCTGAACGGGTAAAAAGACACCGTAATCGACATTGGACTTCACGACTGCGAGCGGCTTGATGATATCCGCATTTCCTACGACGTACGCAATCCGGCAGCCTGCCATATTAAAGCTTTTGGAAAAGGAGTTAAACTCGATTCCTACCTCTTTGGCACCCGAAGCCTGCAAAAAGCTCGGCGGCTTGTATCCGTCAAACGCCATCTCGGAATACGCCAGATCGTGTACGACGATGATGTCATGACGCTTCGCAAAAGCTACTACCTCTTCAAAGAAGGAGAGGGTCGCTACAGCAGACACTGGATTGTTCGGATAGTTCAGGATCATGAACTTCGCCTGCTTCGCCACATCTGCCGGAATGGCATTCAGGTCGGGAAGGAAGCCGTT
Source organism: Brevibacillus centrosporus (assembly GCF_046622605.1). Classification (NCBI taxonomy): domain Bacteria; kingdom Bacillati; phylum Bacillota; class Bacilli; order Caryophanales; family Paenibacillaceae; genus Brevibacillus; species Brevibacillus centrosporus. Next base: position 5,007,829 of record NZ_CP176856.1, read on the forward strand.
TTCCCCTCGAAGGGGCATGGGGTACGGAACAGCGCCCGCTAAATGAACGCTGCCCTCATAGATGGGGTAGCCTGGATCGGGTACCAGCACCAGATCTCCTGGGTCTGACCAAGCCAGAGCAAAGTGGGCCAAGCCGTCCTGGGAGCCCATCAGAGAGTGGACCTCTGTTTGCGGATCCAGCTCCACCTCAAAACGGAATTGGTACCAGCGAGCCACCTCCTCGCGAAACGCAGCCGTTCCCTCACTCAGTGCATAGCCAAACGCGCCTGGCTGCTGAACCGCTTCCACCAGCGTTTCCAGCAAGTGGGACTCCGGCTGCTGATCGGGACTTCCGATGCTTAAATCGTAGACCTTTCTCTTTTGGGCCACTTCCCGTTTGCGTGCAGCCATTTCTGAGAAAATAGCCGCAGATAGATAAGCAAGGCGTTTGGAGGGCTGACGCATAGTTATTTGCCTCCCCACGCTTTTTCCAGTTCTTCTGCCTTAAAGCCAAGTGTCACTGTCTCATCGTTTGTAATCAGCGGGCGCTTGATCAGCTTGCCGTTGGACGCCAGCAGCTCGAGCATTTCTTCATCTGACATGGTTGGCAGCTTGTCTTTTAGCCCCAGTTCACGGTATTGCACTCCGCTCACGTTGAACAATTTCCGCAAATCCAGTCCGCTCGCTTTCCAGATACGGCGCAGCTCTTCTTTCGACGGCGGCGCATCCACGATCGGAATTTCCTCGAACCCTACACCTTCATCCTGCAGCCATTTCTTCGCTTTGCGGCAGGTGTCGCATTTGTTGTACAGATAGGCTTTTATCGCCATGAAGATTCACCTCGGTCATTTGTGTGGATTGCTTGTATGAAGCTCTTTATCGCTAGCATACCATTGCGCCTGCCACCTGTGCAGCCACCCATTGGAAAACGTAAGCCACTCATCCCTTTTATTCGCACAAAAAACGACAGCCATCCTTACTCTCTGGCTGCCGTTTCCCTAGTTGCTATGCCTGTCGTTTTGCCGCTTTCCTACTGCTGAGCCTGATCGGAGTCCTCGTCCGCTGGATTGACCTGCCACGTCTGGGCGAGGGGCGAAAAAGGGACTCCCAGCTGGGTGGCGTCCTCTCTTTCTACTGCCTCGGCGAGTGTTCCGGTCAATGGCTCTGTATATTCGATATGTTCATCCCTCATGGCCTTCTCTCCTCCCTGCTGTTGCTTTTCAGTGTGAGGAGTTTGCGTGACTTTATGCAGAGGGAGTTGCTGTAATCTCTACCTGATAGCCTGCGTGCTTGCGCGTTTGAAACACACCGTTGTCAAAAATCAGGTACTGTGCTTTGACGCCAATCAGGCGGCCACCGAGCTTCTCTTCTTTGTCCAATGTTTTGGAATTGATTTTGTCCAACGATTCCAAAATCGGATAAGTGATATCCACCCATTCGTCCTCGCGATACTGGAAAGGCTTGAACTCGTCAGGGAAATGGCTGTATACCTCGTCACGCATCGCGAGCAGGTCGATCTCCTTGACGTCGCCCTTGAGCATTTTTCGCCAGTTGGTCTTGTCCGGCAAGTATTGGCTGAGATGAAACTCCAGCTGTCCTGCCATGCGGCGTGTAGGTACTTCCGCAATCGGAATCGCCCGGATCGCCCCCTGATCCACCCAGCGCTTCAGCTGGTTGTGCTTGCGGGTCAAGCCCACCTTCATATCGCTGGAAACCGCCAGATAGACCAAATGGGGAATCATGCAGTACGTTTCGCCGAAGCTTTCATCCCGGCAGGTCCCCAAGTCAAAATGACATTCGTGCGGTTTGACGATGCACAGGTCATTTTCCGGCAGTTTGGTGAAACAGGGGTAGCAATACCCGCTGTTAAAGGTCTTGTTGGTTTTTCGGCCACAGGCGATGCAGTTCTTTTCGCCTAAAAATGTAATCGACAGCTCGCTACCCAGCCATTCGTTCAATGGCATGCGCTCCTCGCCAATTTGCAAATAGTAGTCAACAGGCTTGTCCTTCCCGTGATACTCGTGGGTGAGTCCATGTAAAATACCGCGGAGTTCCACCGAATTCTCTCCTCTCCTATGTACGGTCAACTCATTCTACCATATCCCCTCCCCCTGCTGGACGCTGTTTTCTTTTGGCAGCATGTTTTCCCTGCAGGGGGTGAACCTAAAGCCATATCTGAACGAAGGAGGCGATCGTCATGCGCCATCGCGCGATCTACGTTTGTCTCGTCGCCTGCCTTCTTGGCTGGGGCATCATGCCTGTCTGGGCGGGCGCTTCTACTCCGTTTTACGAACCGATCCACCGGATACACACGCAGAAAAAGGTCGTTGCGCTTACGTTTGATGACGGCCCTGATGCGAAGTACACGCCGAAAATCCTGGAAGTGCTCCATCAGAACAACATACGTGCTACCTTTTTTGTGCTAGGCTCTCAGGTGGATAAGCATCCTCGGGTCATGCAATGGATTTACAAAGCTGGACACGAGATCGGGAATCACGGCTACCATCATTTGGATCTGAACAAGCTGACCGAGCATGAGGTCTACGAAGACATCAGGCACGGTGAGCGCTCGATCTTGAGGACGACAGGCATTCTTGCGCAGTACTACCGACCTCCTGGAGGTGTCATGACGCATGACGTGATGAACGCTGTCCAGTCCAGCGGCTACGATATCATTCACTGGTCCGTTGACCCACGGGATTGGTCCCTTGCCCGAACCGCTTCTGTCATCGCGAAAAGTGTAAAGAGCAACGTCTCCCCTGGCGATATTATCCTCTTTCATGACGGCGGCCTGAACCAGCGTCAGACTGTAGCAGCCCTGCAAGAGCTCATTACGGATTTGCGCTCACAGGGATATCGGTTTGTCACCGTCAGCCAGCTGCTGGATGCAGCCAAATGAGCACGACGCCTAGTCAGTAGAAAAGCACCAGCGCTCACTGAAGTGCACCCCTTAGAATAGACATTGGAAAAACCCCTAGGGAAATCCGATGTAATTCTAGGGGGTGTATTTTTATGGCAATGAAAGGTCAGAAGTATAAGTCGTATCCTGAATCCATGAAAATGGAGGCGATTCGTTTACATCTCGAGGAAAAGTGGACTTATCGGCAGATCACCGAGCACTTTGGTATTCAAGATAAAGACCGCGTAAAGAAATGGATGAAAAAGTATAAACAACTTGGAGAGTTTGGCTTTCTCGATCAGCGAGGTCGACGCCAGGCGTATATCGACCAGGATCGATATGTTCAACAATTGAGGCGGGAGAATCACATGCTAAAAAAGTGTTGGGAAATTTGGATGCGGGAGGTGCAGCACAGAAGTACTCCATCATAAAAGCAGCAGTTGGCGAGTACAGCGTCACGGAACTTTGCAAGCTGTTTGGCGTTTCAAGAAGTGGATACTATGCGTATGTAAAGCGACAGAATGTTGATCGAGACAGACCGGTGAGAGATCTCATCCAGAGTGTGTATACGAAGTATGATGGGAAATATGGATATCGACAAATCCAATTGTTTTTGCTGCACGATCATGGAGTGTGGATCAATCATAAGAAGGTTCTGCGTTTGATGCAAGAAATGGGACTCCGTTCTCGAATTCGTCGCAAGCATCGTAATCATTATGCTTCATCTGAAGGAGGACGAGTTGCTGAGAATGTACTGCAGCGTGATTTCAGAGCACAGGCTCCCAATCAAAAGTGGGTAACCGATATCACGCAGTACCGTGTGAAAGATACTTGGCTGTACGTATCGGCCATTAAAGATTTATTCAATAACGAGATCGTGGCTTATCACATGGACGTTAAAAATGACAGACAACTCGTCCTTCAAACCTTTACGAAAGCCTTTGAAAAGACGAAAGACGTGACTGGACTGATCGTTCATAGCGACCAAGGATGCCAGTACACGTCCTACGATTACCACGACATGCTGCCTACGGTTGGCGCCCAAATCAGCATGTCGAGGAGAGGCAATTGTTACGATAATGCCTCTATGGAGAGCTTCTTCTCGCATCTCAAAACGGAAGGACTCTACCCTTATGATATCCGAAATCTGGATGAGGCACAAAGACGAATTGAAGAATATATCCAATTTTATAACGAAAGTCGGCCGCAACGAAAACTGAAAAAGCTGACGCCGGTAGAGTACCGACGCCAGCATACTGCCTAGGGCTTTTTTCAATGTCCACTAAATGGGGTCTTGACCACACTCGATAACGAGGCGTCTGGTGCCTTCTGTTTTCCTAACAGCTGCCGGTCATTTCACCAGGACCTTTCCTAAGAACGAACGCAGGCGCTCGTTTTGCGTGTCATCGAAAATTTCCTTTGGCTTGCCTTCTGCCATAATAATTCCCTGATCCATAAAGATGACGCGGTCGCCCACCTCTCGTGCGAAGCCCATTTCATGCGTCACGACGATCATGGTCATTCCTTCCTTGGCAAGATCCTTCATGACCGCCAGTACCTCTCCGACCAATTCCGGATCGAGGGCAGAGGTCGGCTCGTCGAACAGCATGACTTTTGGATTCATTGCCAAGGCCCTTGCGATTGCCACGCGCTGCATTTGCCCGCCTGACAGTTTGTCCGGGTAGACGTCAGCTTTGTCTTTTAGCCCTACTTTATTCAGCAGCGCAAGTCCGCGCTCACGTGCCTGCTCCTGAGGGACTTTCCGTACCTTGACTGGCGCGAGCATGACGTTTTCCAGAACGGTCTTATGAGGGAACAGATTGAAGCGCTGAAAAACCATTCCCACATCTTCCCGCACTTTATTGATATCTACCTTGGGGTCATTCAAATCGTGGCCATTGATGACGATTCGGCCACTTGTCGATGCCTCCAGCTGGTTGAGACAGCGCAAAAACGTGCTCTTCCCCGATCCGGAAGGCCCGATGACACAGACTACTTCTCGCTCAGCGACCTGTGTCGTAATGCCCTTTAGGACCTGTAAGTCCCCGTAGTTTTTTTTCAGATCCGTTACTTGAATGATCACGTCTGGACCCCCTATATCCGTCTATTCACTATTGCTCGTTCTTATAGTTTACCTTAATAGTAGAAAAATTGCATGAATTTCGAACATGCCCTCTTGCGAAAAAGACCGGGCAGCCCATAAACGGTGTCCGGTCCTCTTCCTTTTGGCAAAAGCAGCTTGGATCAGCCTTTGGACGTCCCTAGATCGCAGAACCCTTTTGCACATGTGCACGATTCGCAGGAGCTGTGCGCTGGCGGTGTCGTCCGCTTTTGTTTGTTCTGAGTCGATAGATAATGCAGCAGGCGAGCTGAGTTGAGCACGACCAGCACAGAGGTTGCATTGTGCACGAATGCCCCTCCGACCGGCCCCAATATCCCGAGCATCGCGAGTCCGACCGCCGCCAGATTGATCGTGCTGGAAACAATCAGGTTTTCCCGAATGACCTGTAGTGTTTTGCGCCCCAGCTTTACGGCATCCGCCACCTTGGAAATATCATCGGTCATGATGACGATATCCGCCGCTTCGGCTGCGATCTGCGTCCCCCCTGCCCCCATGGCGATGCCGACGTGGGCAGATGTCAATGCGGGTGCATCGTTAATGCCGTCCCCGACCATCCCGACGATCAGCCCCTGCTTCCGATATTCCTCCACGCGCTGATACTTGGCTTCGGGGAATTGCTCGGCGAAAACAGTGGTTACCCCGGCTTGGCGGGCAATATGCGTGGCTGCTCCCTGGTTATCGCCGGTCAGCATGGCGATTTCCCCAACTCCGTGCAGGCGAAGCAGCCCCACCGTTTCACGCGACTCTACGCGAACTCGGTCTGCCAACGACACCATCCCGACCAGCTTGCTTTCGCTCGCTACGAAAACGGCGGTTTGGCCCGTTTTTTCCTGCTCTTCCTGCAGCTGTCGCAGCTCATCGGTGGAAACACCCATTTCCGCAAAGAAGCGCCGGTTCCCTACGAGCACTTCCTTGCCTTCGATACGTCCGGAAACGCCATTACCCGGATGCACCAGAAACGATTCTACCTCAGGCAGCTCCAAACGCTGTGCCTCGCCGGCAGCAACGATGGCTTGTGCCAAAGGATGCTCGGAATGACGCTCCAGTGCAGCAGCTACGCGCAGGACGTCCTCTTGTCTTACGCTGCGCAGCCGAGCGACACCTGTGACTTGGAGTTTGCCTTCCGTGAGAGTCCCGGTCTTGTCGAGCAACAGGGCGTTGACCAAACCGATCTGTTCCAGTGCTACCCCACTTTTGATCAAAATGCCGTGCTTGGCGGCGCTGCCGATCCCAGCCATGATAGCCGTAGGCGTGGCAAGCACGAGCGCACACGGGCAAAAGACGATCAGAATCGTCACAGCCCGAACCATATCTCCGGTAAGGAAGAACATCAAAGCAGCAAGTGCGAGACTGCTCGGCACGATCCACGCTGCCCATTTATCCAGCAAACGCTGTACAGGCGCTTTACGCTCCATCGCTTCTACTACCAGTCGCGTCACTTTGGCAAACGCGGTTTCCTCCCCGACCCGCTGCGCCACTACTTCGATCGAACCATTTGTATTGATCGTACCCATGAATACTTCGTCGCCCAATCGTTTTTCGACCGGCAGCGATTCTCCTGTAAGTGCTGCCTGATTGACAGCAGCCTGACCGCTCGCCACAATCCCATCTACAGGGACCTTCTCCCCTGGCTTCACTAGGATCAAATCACCGCGAGCAACCTGTTCCAGCACCACCTCTACCCATTCATCCTGCCGTTTGATTCTCGCTGTTTGCGGAGCCATCTGCACCATCTCTTCCAGCGCAGAGGCTGCCTTTGCCACCGTCCGATTTTCCAGCCACATCCCCAGCATCATGATCAGTGCCACTTCTCCAGCAGCAAAAATTTCACCGATGGCTACAGCAGCGACGATCGCGATCGTCACCAGCACATCGCTATTGATCGTCTTTTTGATAAACAGCTCTTTTAGCGCTGCCCAGGCAATCGGAAGCCCGCACAGAAACACGGCCAACCAGGAAGTGTCCAGCCCTCCTATCTCTCCATACAGCCAGCTGACTAACAGTCCTGCACCTGACACGATCATTGCCGTCTTTTGCAGCATGCGGCTCATCTCCCTTTTTTTCTATCGTCTTTTCCATTTCGGGCATTCGTTGTTGAGAAAGAGAATCAGACTTATTTCCCCCGTAAAAACAGTGGAAGCTGCTGCCCGAAGGCAACAGCATCCTAATTGATAATGATTATCCCTATCTTTACCTAGGCGAATTTTTTTGCCTAAAGGAAATAATTTTATAATTATTCTAATTTAGTATCTTCCCTTCGTCAATCCCATTTTTTCCAACTGGCTTCTGATGCGTAACTCGTCCGTTTGCTGCTCATGCTAAAGAACGAGGTGGTTTTCATGCAACGAAAAAAATGGGTGGCCCTACTGATTGTCCTAGTTGTATTTGCAGCAGGACTCTGTGTGGAATTCGTGTCGGGAGCGTACGATGAATTGGCGGAAAGTCCGGGCTTTTCCTGGGATGAAAATATCGTATCCGGGTCGGGTACGGACAAAATCGTCCAGCTGTTTGTGAACGGTGTCATCTCAGGCGAACAAAACGCGACCGGGATGCCGTCCATGAGCGAGCTTCTTTCCGAGCAGCTGCGGCGTGTAGAAGAAGACGAAAACGTCAAAGCTCTGGTGCTGCGAATCGATAGTCCCGGCGGAGAAGTCGTCGCGACCGATGAGCTGCATACTCGCATCTTGCATCTTAAGCAATTGCGCCATATTCCTGTCGTGGTAAGCATGGGATCGACTGCAGCCTCCGGGGGCTATTATTTGGCTACAACCGGTGACAGCATTTTTGCCAATCCCAATACTCTGACCGGAAGTCTCGGTGTTATTTTCAACCTCTTCAACTACAGTGACGCAGCCAAAAAGCTCGGTGTACATCAGTTTGCCATCAAAAGCGGTCGTTTCAAGGACATCGGAAGTCCTTCCCGTCCGCTCACGGACCCCGAGCGGCAAATCTTTCAGACACTGGTCAACGAAAGCTACAACAAGTTCGTGGACGTGATTGTCAAGGGACGCAACCTCTCCCGTCAACGCGTCCTGGAAATCGCAGATGGACGCGTCTATTCCGGCGAACAGGCAAAAAGGCTGGGTCTCATTGACCAATTTGGTGATCTGGAGGAAGCTACCCGCTATGCGTTATCGCTCTCTGGCTCGCCCGAAGCTATGGTGGTTCGTTATACCGACCAGCTGTCGATCAGCAAGCTGCTGCTGAGCATGAAGCAGTACTGGTCCAATCCAGATCCGCTGGGATTAACACGCGTGCTGGAGCGAAACGGCTCTCCCAAGCTGCTGTATCAATTCATGCCTTAAGCTTTCAAGCGTGCACAGACTGTATACACACAAGTAAAGGGAGGTGCTCTGTCATGAAGGAAACATCGTTTGACTATCAACCCGTTGTGATCTCACAGACCGATCATCAGACGGAATCTCCTATCGTCCATGACTATGCGGGTTTTTGGATTCGGGTGGCGGCTACTCTGCTGGACTCCCTTTTCCTTGTGGGACTCAACATGCTGGTCTTCAATCCGCTCCGCAGGGCCTTTGGTGTATCCGACGCCTTTTTTTCCATGATTGACCTGACCGAAATCATCATCGATCTCCTGTATATGATTCTGTTGACCTGGTGGAGTGGCCAGACGCTGGGCAAAGTCATCCTAGGCATTCGGGTGATCAACGCTCGCCAGACAAGAGGGAATCTGGGACTTGGGCAGGTTTTCCTGCGTGAGGTCATCGGCAAATTTCTTTCGTCTCTTCCCTTTTCACTCGGGTATATGTGGGTGGGCTGGAACCAACGGAAGCAAGGCTGGCACGACCTGCTGGCCAAAACCTTCGTAATCCGGGAACGCCGTATGTGAAAGGGGCTAGGGTCTTATATAACGGCTGGACAAACCAATCTTTCTCCCTATTGTCGGACGGTACGTTGACCGCCTACAATTACCTCCATGGCAATGCCAACTCGAGGAGGGAGCATGATGCGCAAATTACGTACGTCCAGTATCCTCGCCGTGAGCCTTTCTATCGCTCTATTCGGCTCTCTGCTGCCAGTCCATGCTGTGACTGCAGCGCCCGTCGCAACTGCTGTTGCCAGTACGATGAGCGTCTACGGTATCCAGCTGGGGATGAGCAGCGCTCAGGTTGCGAAGATTCTGGGGAATCCCGTCCGCAAAGATCCAAGTACGACCGGAGTCGAATGGTGGATCTACAATAAAGATCTTCGTCACTATATCCAAGTAGGAATGCAAAAAGACAAGGTCGTGACATTGTTCTCCAACGGCCTTTAGGTCAATCTCAAAGGGATCGGCATCGGAACGGGCACAGATGCTTTGCAAAAGGCATGGGGTGCCCCAACAAGCTCGTTGGATATTACCCCTACCCTGAAAATCAACAACAACACAATCAGCCATCCTTCCTATGCGCAAAACAATCAAATCGTGACCTTTTCGATCGATCAACTGGGAGGCAATAAGGTCGCAGGTGTACGAATCTCTACCCCGGAGCATTTCTCCACCATTGCCATGGAGTTGATGTATCCGATTGCGTACAAGGCTCTCCCTGCTCAGCCTGTATTGACGGACGAGCAGCGCAAGCAAGCAGCACGCGCCGTTGAAAGGGAAAATTTCGACTTACTTAACATCGCCAGATCCAGGGCGAATCTGCCGTTGCTTACTTGGGACGAAAGCGTGGCAGCAGTCGCTCGTGCTCACAGCCTGGATATGGTACAGAACAACTATTTCAATCATGTGTCCCCCAAGACCGGTAGTCCATTTGATCGACTGAAGCGTGCAGGCATTTCGTTTGGCTACGCCGGGGAGAACATCGCATACGGACAACTGGACGGCATCGAAGTCCATATGGGCTGGATGAACTCTGCCGGCCATCGTCAAAATTTGCTGAATCCTCATTTCAAGCAGCTAGGAGTCGGCGTCTCCTACAAGGGGACACAGCCCTTCTACACGCAAAACTTTGTATCCAGATAAAAGGTCCTACCAAAAGAAAAATAGCCTGTTCCGATTGGACGCATATCATTTCGGACAGGCTCTTCTTTTTTCGCTACTGTTTTAGCAAGTGCTTCATTACCTTCCCGAGGCCATTGACCGGCAAGCTGCTCACAAAAACGACCTCAGGGATTTTATAAGCTGCCAACCTCTGGCGGCACGCCTCCACGATCTCCTCTTCCGTCAAAGGGCTTCCCTGCTTTTTGACCACATAGGCGCGCGGGACCTCTCCCAACGTTTCATGAGCGACTCCTACTACAGCCACTTCCATGACATCCGGAATATGGTCGATCAAATCCTCGACTTCGATCGGATATACGTTGTCCCCACCGACCAGGATCATTTCCTTATAGCGCCCGGAAATGTACAAAAAGCCCTCATCCAATTTTCCTGCATCCCCCATGTGATACCAGCCATCGATCAGCACTTTGGCTGTCGCTTCCGGGTTATGCAAATAGCCTTTGAAAAGATAGGGACTTTTGATCGCCACTTCCCCTACCTGTCCTGCCGGCACTTCTTCCCCCGTTTCGGGGTCCAGAATCTTCACCTGCACATCGAGGAACGGCCTCCCTACAGAATCCGTGCTGCTCATATGAAACAGTGGATGCACCGCCAAAAAACGGGCATGCTCTGTTCGCGCACGACTCCTGCTCAAATACGTATCGTAGCAGCCGTGAGAGATCATGCATCCTTTTGGCGTCCCTGTTGTCCCCGATGTGAACAAAATGACGGCGAGATCATCCTCTGTCATAGCTACCTTCGGCAAAGGCTCCATTGACTCTCTCGTGAAGATTTCAGCATATTCATTGGCCATTTCCAGTCCATTTCCCGTTATGACCAGCCTTTCGACTAACCCTTGCTCACGGATCAATGCGACGGCTTCTTCAAAGTCTTGATCGTAAAACATGAGCTTGGGCTTCGCGATTTGCAAAATGCCCGCCAGCTCAAAGCCGGTCAACCGCCAGTTCAACGGGATCGCTACCGCACCGATTTTCATGATCGCAAGCAAGATCGTCGGATACGGATGATCGTTCTTGCACAGAATCCCGACCAAATCTCCTTTTTTTACACCTGCGGCCACCATAAAGGCTGCTAACTGATTGGTGCGTTCATCCAGCTCCTTATACGTAAACGTGCAGGAAGCCGAAACAATGGCTTCGATCTCTGGCGATTTTTTGGCGCTCTTCTCTAAATACTGGTGCAGGGTTCCCATTGGATTGCCTCCCACCGTCCATCCGGATATGTTCTCCTTTACTATGTGCCGATTTCATGCCTAGAAAACTTGGCCCCAACAAAAAACTCCCCCAAGCATCGGGAGAGTTTTTTGCCTTGTCTATTGCACCGTTACTTTAGTGGCAGCAGGAGCGGGCGGCGTCGGGCTGTCATCGGAAAAGAACGGAATAAGCACCAGACTGATCACGAAAAACAAGATCCAAACGAGACCCCGCTTAAAAACAGACGGAGTAAGCATCGGGTCAACCCCTTCCAAACTTTGCGATCTTACTATTCCTATTCTTACGCTTCCCACCCCTGTGCCCGTTTATTCTTTCTTCCCCTTTTTTCTGCTATTTTTTTGCAATAGGACGAGCTTTTCTACAAAAAAAGGCGCCTTCCTCCCGGAGAAAGACACCCTCTTGCGTGTTCCTTTACTTTTCCAGCGGCAATGGAACCTGCTGCTTCTGTGCTGTGCCTCTGCGGGCCGCCAGACAAGCAGCAGCAAACACCAGCAAAGAAGCTCCCATCAGCCAGAATATCGTCCACGGCTCCCACCATTCCATCAAGACACCATTTACGTTGGGAGCGAGGATGCTTGCTGTGCCAAAGTTGATCGCTGCGATGATCCCTGCAGTCGGTACCATGGAAGCCGGCAAAATGTCAGCGGCAAAAGCCAGACCCAGTGAATAAAAGGACCCGACTGCCGCTCCCGCGATGGCGAGCAGCAGCATCATGAACCATACGTTTTCGCCCGACAACGGGAACAGGAAAAAGGCAATTCCCCCGATGATGGCACAGACGGTCATGACTCGTTTGCGCCCCAGTCGATCGCTCAGCGTCCCCAACGGCATTTGTAGCAAGATACTTCCCACGACAAAGGATGGAAGGATAATCGATACCCACTCGAGGGAAATACCCGTGCGCAATGCGTAAACCGGAAAGCTGCCGTTCAGGGATGTCTCCATAAACCCGTATAAAAAGGATGGAATCAAGGCCAGCCAGCCGATTCGCAATACGGTTGCATACTTGTTTTCCTTCTTTTCCGTCTGGACAATCACTTCCGGATAATCGTTTTTCATCCGTGCGAGCAGGAAAAAACCTACCGCGTACAAGATGAGCAGCATTCCAAACGGCACCCACAGTCCAAGCGGCAGCAGATTCAAGCCCAGAGGCCCTGCGCTGAAGCCTACCCCGTACGCCAATCCATAAGCGGAGAGATCGCGTCCACGGGTTTCTGGGGAAGATATTTTCGTAACCCACATTTGGCTGGAGTAGTGCAAGGCAGAGTCGCCTACCCCCATCAGAAAACGAAGCACAAACCAAACCGCCAAGTGAGAAAAAAGCGGGATCAGCGCAGTCGCTATGGTCACCAAGACCAGACCACAAATAATCGTTGTACGATAGCCAAGCTTTCGTAGCGGAATCTCCATAAATGGCGAAATCAAAACCATCCCGATATACAGGGCTGCTGCATTGAGCCCGTTTACCAGGGAAGAGATGCCCTGTTGTTCTAGCAATACTGCCAGTAGTGGAATCGATAATCCCTGGCTCAATCCAGCAATCGCTACCACTAAAATCAACACCCAAAAGGTGTATCGCGAGGCTGACATCGGTGTTGATCTCCTCTCTATCTGTAATCGCTCTCCGTTCCCTATCCCTTCATTGTAACGGATGCATGGCCCAGCTGTAGCTGGTACATTTTTTGATACAAGCCATCCTGTGCCATCAGTTCTTCATGCGTTCCCCGCTCAACGACCTCTCCTCGAGACAGCACCAGGATCTGATCCGCATGCTGGATCGTCGACAAGCGATGGGCGATGATAAAAGTCGTACGTCCGCGCGACAGGACATGCAAGGCCTCCTGAATCGCCGACTCAGTCTCGCTGTCGATGCTCGCAGTCGCCTCATCCAGGATCAAAATGGCTGGATCCGCTGCCAAGGCCCGAGCAAAGGAGATGAGCTGACGCTGACCTGCCGAGAGGGTCATGCCTCGTTCTACCACTGGCTCGTCATACCCGCCCGGAAGCTGGCGGATAAACTCGTCGGCCCGCACAGCCTCTGCAGCATTTCGGACGACCTCGTCTGTGATGGCCTCGTTGTACATGCGAATATTAAAGCCGATGCTGCCCGTAAATAAAAACGGGTCCTGCAGCACCAGTCCCACATGCTGTCGCAATGCCTGCGTATCAATCTCGCTCATGTCCTTGCCATCGATCAAAATCTTGCCATTCGTGACGGCATAAAAACCGAGCAGCAGGTTCATCAACGAGCTTTTCCCCGAGCCCGTATGGCCAACCAAAGCAATCGTCTGCCCAGGCTTCGCCGTGAACGAGACGTTCTTCAGCACGTATTCGTCCCCTGTGTAGGCAAACGATACTTGATCAAAGACGACTTCTCCCTTTGGCCGTTCAATGGGCTGATTGGGTGTACCTTTTTGTATCTCCTGCTCCGTATCGAGGATGTCGAATACACGTTTTGCCGAGATCGTGGCTTGCTGTAGCTGCGAGAGCCGGTTCATGATCATATTGATTGGCTCGAAGAAACGTCCCATGTAATCGACGAAAGCGAATAAGGCCCCAAAGGAAATGGCGCTGTGGAAAGAGGTCGATCCGTAATACCAGACGATCAGTGTCAGTGTTACCTTCCAAATCAGATCGACGGCAGGTCTGAGCAGCAGCGACTCGATGTTGTTCTCCTTCAGCTTCACCTTGAAATACTCTTCGTTCACATCCGCAAACTCCTGCTGGACGCCTTTTTCCCGTCGGAACGCTTGAACAATCGCCATATTCTGGATCATCTCGTTAATCGTCGCATTCATGTCACTGAGCCTTGCACGGATAATCGCATAATAGCGGGAGCTGTATTTGTGGTAGACCATGACAAGCACCACCAGCACAGGAACGGTCAAAAAGCTGATCAAGGCAAGCTCGGGCTGCAAAATGTAAAGCGCCACGAGAATCCCGATCAAGTAGATGCCGTTTTGTACAAAGGTAGCCAGCACGCTGACGTACAGCTCGCGAATCGCCTCGGTATCATTGCTGACACGGGAGACGAGCGAACCTACCGGCGTCTTGTCAAAAAAGGAAACCGGCAGCTTTTGCAAATGGATGAACAGCTTCATCCGCATCTGCTGAATGATGCGCTGGGCGATCGTTTGCAGCGCTAAAATCTGAACGTAGTTAAACCCGGCCGAGAGCAAAATGAGCACGCCGTAGCTTACAGACAGCCAAATAATCGGCGAAAACTCGCTTTGATACATCGACTTTACTTCCTCAGATGTCAGACGAACCCCTGTCAAAGTCGTGCCCGTTCCTTCTGTTCCATCGTTTGTGACTACTTCTACTCGTTCACGCCCATTTTCTGCAGGTAAAGCTGTCATCTTCTTCTCCGCATTGGGGTTCACAGCCCCATGTACGAGATAATAGGTGGTTCCTTCCGCCAGTATGCTCACCGGTTTCGCCTGTGTAGCTTGTGGGCTCACACCTGCCTCTTGGAGCAAATCCTGCCGTACGTAGTACTTGCCGTCCACCGAAACCGCTACATTCGCAGCGGCCTGGGGAAGCTCTCCGTATTCATACCAAGGCTTTTGTATCGCGAGAATGTGATTGTCGATCAGCACCTTCGCCAAAAATGGGCCCGCCAGCTCTGCACTGGTGCCAAGCAAGAGCAAAAGCAGCGCACCGAAAATCTGTTTCCGAAACGGTTTCGCAAAATCAACCAGCCGTTTCCCTACCTTTTGCCCGCTCATGAACGGCTCTCCTCCCTGTCCCTAACCGGCGACATCCTGCTCCATCTGCTGACGTCTGAACTGCTCTGCATACCAGCCGTTAATTTGCATCAGCTCTTCGTGGGTACCTCTTTCGATGATTTTCCCCTCGTCCAGCACGAGAATGAGTTGGGCATGCTGAACCGCTGAGAGTCTGTGCGCCGTGATGATGGTTGTTTTACCGGCTCTCTCCTGACGCAAGTGACGCAGGATGCTTTCTTCTGTTCGCGCATCGACTGCCGACAGGGAATCATCCAAAATCAAAATATCTGCATTCAATAGCAAAGCTCTGGCAATAGAGATCCGCTGTTTTTGCCCGCCAGATAGCGTCACTCCCTTTTCCCCGACCATCGTTTCCACGCCGTCCCTGAACTGCAACAGGTCGCTTCCCATCTCTGCCAGCTTCAGCGCATTCAACAGCTCCTCTTTGGTAGCCCCTGGTTTGCCAAACGCCACGTTTGCCGCGATACTGCGCGAAAAGAGCAAGTGCTCCTGTGGAACATAGCCGATCTTCTCCCGCAGGGCAGTTAACGACATGGACTCAATCGGCACTCCGCCGATGAAAAGCGAGCCTGCCTCCATCTGATATTGATGCAGGAGCGAGCGGCAAAGCGTTGATTTCCCGCTGCCTGTGCGTCCGACAATGCCGAGTGTCTCTCCTTCTCGAAGCGTAAAGGTCACGTCACGCAGTGCTGGTTTATCCGTCCCTGGGTAGGTAAAGGAAAAATGGCGCGCCTCGACGGTATTGGACACTACCGAGGTAACCGGGTGCTCTTGCTCCGCGACATCAGGCTCCTCCACGAACAGCTCCGACAGACGCTTCATGGATGCTCCCCCACGCTGAAGCACATTGACCAGCCAGCCAAAGGCAAACATCGGCCAGATCAAAAGCCCTAGGTACAAATTAAACGCTACTAGGTCACCGAGGGAAATGGCACTGGTAATGACGAGATACGTTCCATAGCCCAGCCCGATCAAAAAGCTGAAGCCAATTATGATGGCGATGGTTGGCTCGAACAAGGCGTCGATCCTCGAGACGCTCACGTTTCGTTCCAGCGTTTTTTCGCTCACACGGCGATAGGCTTCCACGTCCGCTTTCTCCTGAACAAAGGCACGCAGTACCCGTACTCCGGAAACTGCCTGCTGGACGTGGTCATTCATTTCGCCAAATGCTTCCTGCGCCAAGTAAAAGCGCTCATGCAAAAGCCTGCCGTAATAAGCAGTCGACCAAGCCAAAAAAGGCATCGGAATCAAGGCTGCCAGCGTGAGCTTCCAGTCGATGGCGGTCAGCATCACAACGAGTGTCAAAAGCGTCATAAACAGCGAATCTACCAGCGTCAGCACGCCAGTACTCGCAGTCTGTTCAATATTGGGTATGTCGTTGGTGGCTACTGCCATCAGGTCACCGCTCCGCTTTCGGTTGTAAAAAGAAGGCGTCATTCGGGTCAGATGTGAGAAGAGCCTCTCCCGCAATGTCTTTTCCAAGATTAACGCCCCGCCATTCAAAAGATACCGCCACATGTAGCGCATCCCGTACAGTAGGACGCCCAGTCCCAATAAGATGAAGACTGTTTTCGTCAATTCAGTGCCCGTCAACGTACTGTTCCGAATGGAGTCCACCGTATTTCCGATTAATCGCGGCGGCAGGAGAACAAGAATGTCAATGAGAAACAAAAAGGCGATACCAAATGCATATCGCTTCCAATGAGCCTTAAAAAACCAAGATAATTGCCGCAGTGTCCGCACGTCTTTCACCTCTTCTCGCAAGCAACCTCTGCATCGATTGCCTCTTTTCCGCTACGTAAGAAAACCTCTATCGAGGCCTGTTCAAGGAGGAGCGACCGCGTTTTAGCGGAAAGTTTCCATGCGCTCCAGAATTCATAAGCATTACGCTTATAAATTCCTACACGTAGAAAAAAGGGGGCTGCTTTTACGGCAACCCCTCTTCCTTTCTCCATCGTAATTTACTGAATTTTCCTTGTCAATCTAGCTTTTTTCCTGGGCAAGATTCTTCCATTCAGAGCGCAGTAAGCTGTAGACCGCATGATCGACGAAATGATCGTACAAATACTCGTTTCTACGCAGAACGCCCTCCAGCTGAAACCCTAGCCTTTCTGGAATGGATCTGCTTTTGTAATTTTCGGTAGCGGCCATGATCGTGATTTTTTCCAGACCCCACGAGGTGAAAACGAGCTGATCCGTATAAGCGGCAACTGCCGTCGTCATTAAGCCGTTTCCTTGGAATTGTGCACCCAGCCAGTAGCCAAGCGTTGTCTTTTTATTGATCCAGTCGATATTATGAACACCCAACGTCCCCGCCAAGCGTCCTTTGTACCAGATGCCATAGTGTGTTCCTTGATTGTTGTTGTGCTGGTTGATCGTCATCTGGATAAACTGCGCCGTATCCTCGACGCGCTTCGTATAATCCAGCCATGGCAGCCATTCCCGTAAATAGGGACGATTGGTATCTGTCAGCCAAAACATCTCCTCAGCATCTGCCAATTCCAGTTGTCTGAGCACTGCATCCTCTGTCATACGAATTCGTCGCATATGCTTCCCCTCCTAGCCCGTCTCTTTATTCGGTCGATTCTGTCTTTTGTTCTTACGCTCGATTATGGGACAGGGCCATTCGTTTGGCAAGATTCTGCGTGTGCATATGATAAAGACTCCTATGACAAGAAAAACCTGACATTCCGCAAGTAAAGAGCTACGGTCAGTACCGCGGCGACGGGCAATAAAACAGCGGCTATCTCAGACTTTATCTACAAGTCTACGATAGCCGCCTCTTATTCATCTGTCACTTATGCCTCTGGCAGTTCCTCTTGCTCCGTGCTTTGCGGCTCCGGAATTTCACTTCCATTAATAAAGACATGCGGGATGATCGCTGCTTTCAAGGAAGCAGCCACCGGGCAATATTGCTCGGCTTCCAGCTTCACCGCCTGCCAGATCCGGGAAGGCGCTACCTCTCCCGTCACATGGAAGGTGAGGTGAACTTCCGTGATGGCGTGGGGAACTTCCTCTCCTCGCGCGCCGTCTGCCACGATTTCGATCGCCTCGGGTGACTGTCTCATTTTTTCCAGCAGCTTGGTCACACCGATTCCCATGCATCCGGTCAAGCCAACGAGGATCAGCTCCAACGGGCTGTTGCCCGCCCCCTCTCCTCCCAGCGCCACACTGGAATCCATCAGCAGGGGATGCCCGCTCGGTCCTGTCGCCTCAAACTGAAGCTTTCCTTTCCACTGCGTACGTACACTCATCTGTTTTTTCACCGTTGCTGCCATATTGATCCGCTCCCCTCTTCTCCTATTCTTTCACGTCCCACTCCTGCACATCATAAGTGGTTCCGAAAAGACGTGGCTCTCCTTTGATAACGCGTTTATTGATCGCGACCAACGCCGGGTTGTAATAGAGCGTCAGAAGCGGAACATCCTGCTGTACGATTGCCTGGACTTGATCGTAGATTTCTTTTCTGCGTTTTTCATCCGCCTCTGCTTTTCCTTGCTCCAGCAGTATGTCTACTTCCGGGTTGACGTAGGCAGAAGAGTTGCTGAGGCCCTCGCTGTGGTAATAAGCAGACGAATCCGGGTCAATATTCATGTACAAGCCCGATAATGCCAGGTCAAACTCATGCTTGCGCAGCTTCTGGCTGACGGTCGCGAAATCGTACTTCGTAATTTTCGCTTTGATCCCTACCGCCTTCAAATTTTCGGCGATGATCTGAGCGGACTGCTCCCGGATCTGGTTGCCTGTTGGGACGACAAAGGTAAGCTCTCTATTGCTATCCCAGCCTGCCTCTTGCAGCAAGCTCTTTGCCTTTCCCGTATCGAACGGGATCGGCTGCAGGCTTTTATTTTGGTAGGCGCTCAGTGACGGGTACAGACCATCGAAGATCTCCGCGTTGCCCTTCATCAGGTTATCCACGATCAACTGACGGTTGATGGCATGAGCGATGGCCTGGCGTACCTTTCCATTTTCAATGGTTTTTGTATTCAACATCATTGCCTGAATCCCTACCTGCGGCTCCAGCTTTGTACGAAGATTCTCATTTTTCCCCAGCAGCTCATAGTCCTGATCCGGCACATTACCGATGCCGAGTCCGTAGTTCATATCGATCTCTCCGCTTTGCAGCTGGGCAACCAGGTTTGTTCCCGGCATGATCTTCACGAAAATTTTGTCCAGCTTAGGAGCGCCGCGGTAATACGCTTTGTTGGCTGCGAATTCGACGTACTGATCCTTTTCATATTTCACGAGTGTGAAGGCTCCGTTGGTTACGTTCGGTTTTTGCATAAAGGGATGCTTCACCAGCTCCTCAGGCTTCACATCCTTGAGAACGTGCTTGGGCAGTGCCTTGAACTTCATACCGAACTGCTCCTTGATCATGTTCGGATCCGTTGGGTTTTTGGCACGCAGCTCAAAGGTTTGCGCATCGACGATCTTCAAGCCCGATATTTCCGTCTGCCCCTCTGGCAGCTTCCCGTCTGGTCCGACTCCCTCTAGAAAAGCAATCGATGAGCCAAGCGTAGACTCGACCTTCGGGTTGGCGATCAGCGCAAGTGTATAAGCCACGTCCTCCGTCGTAACAGCAGTGCCATCCGTCCACTTGGCATTCGGATTCAGCTTGACCGTATAGGTTTGCTTATCTGTCGTATCAAAGGACTCGGCAAGCTGCGGCAAAAATTGCAGTGGCTCGATCCGATTGATCAAGGGTTCAAATAGCAAAGTACCCAGCTCTGCCGAAGACAAGTCCCGGGAGCTGATCAGGGGATTAAAAGAGATGGGCGGATTAAAAACACCGATGCTGACCATTTTGGCGCTGGATTTTTCCTCCGCTGGCTTTTGATCGGTTGAAGCTGGCTTGGCTGTTTCCCCGGAAGAGGAGCATCCGCTCACCATTACTGTTAAAGAAACAAGTACGGCAACTACTGGCTGTAGCAACTTTTTCATCCCTGTCTTCCCCCTGTATGTTTGCTATTTGTATCTTTATCTTTAATCAAATTAATCATATGTAATTAATCGGATTTAATCTTTGATACTACTATAATACAGATATCCGCAATGTCAATCACTTCCTTAATCTATTCGCAAACCGAGCTTCGCTACTCCTTTGCAACAAAAACACCTACCTCCATGCATGGAAGTAGGTGTCTCTCTATTGAAGCTATTTTTTGCTGTTGCCGATTTCCTGCGGCTTGAATATGCCGGTTTCGGTCACGATTGCCGTAATGTATTCGGCCGGCGTCACATCAAATGCCGGATTGTACACTTTGATGTTGTCCGGAGCTACCTGTTTGCCCAAGCCGTGGGTAATTTCTTCGGCTGGACGCTCCTCGATCGGAATATCCGCACCTGTTGCGGTTTCCAGATCTACCGAGGAAAGTGGGGCTGCCACGTAAAACGGAATGCCATGCGCTTTCGCCAAAACAGCAACGCCATAGGTCCCGATCTTGTTTGCCACGTCCCCGTTCGCCGCCACACGGTCAGTTCCGACGATAACGGCTTCCACTTTTCCTTGTGCCATTACCATCGCCGCCATGTTGTCGCAGATCAGCGTGACATCGATTCCTGCCTGCTGCAGCTCGAATGCCGTGAGACGAGCACCTTGGAGAACCGGGCGAGTCTCATCCGCGTATACTTTCAGATCCCATCCGCGCTCTTTTGCCAAATAGAATGGCGCAGTCGCCGTTCCGTATGCAGCTGTTGCCAGCGCACCAGGATTGCAGTGTGTGAGAATGCCCATGCCATCATGCAGCAAGGTCAGCAAATGCTCACCGATCGTCCGGCATACTTCCGCATCTTCGCGCTGGATCGCCAGTGCCTCATCGAGAACCGCCGCCTTCAGCTCGTGGGTCGCCTTGTCGCCTTCTTGCTGGATCCGCGCCTTGATGCGGTCAAGTGCCCAAAACAGGTTGACCGCAGTCGGGCGAGACGTTCCCAAATATTCTGCCGTTGCCAACAAATCCTTGGCAAACGCTTCGCTCGTAGCCGCTTCGCTGCCCCGAACACCAAGGTACAGTCCATAAGCTGCAGCCATGCCGATCGCAGGCGCTCCGCGTACCTGCAGGTGGCGAATGGATGCCCATACTTCTTCTGCAGTAGTCAGTGTCAAATAAACGGTTTCTACAGGCAATCGCGTCTGGTCGAGCAGGACGAGAGCATCATCCTCCCATTTGACTGGCGCGAGTTGTGTACTTGTTGTCATACGGTCGTTGCCTCCTGATAAAATCTTGCTGTTACGGTGCGGACGAGGTCCGTAATGTCCGTGGACTCCTCCAGATTGTGGCGTCCGAGGATCAGTGCTTCCCCGATAGCGAGTGCCAAGCGCTCTGCTTCGGCACGAACTTGAACGTCCTCGATGCTGTTCAAGTCAGCGACACCAGCCAATCCGATCACGCGGCGCAAAATTTTGCAGCCTGCAAAGCCTGCGGTATCCTGGATCAGACGGTTCACATAGCTTTGCCACAGGCCTTCCACATGTGCGCTGCGCTCTTTTGCCTGCTTGTGCCAAAGCTGCACAAACTGGGAGACGAATTCATTCCAGACATCCTCCACCGTTGTAAGCAAGTATTCGCGATAAGATTCGCGTTCTCCTTGGTCTTTTTGCAATCCGTGCTGACCTGCGTAGTTGAGCAGCAGGTTGGCAATGACTGCACCGATGTCAAAGCCGATCGGTCCGTAGTAAGCAAACTCAGGGTCGATCGCTTTCATGCTGGTCGGTGTGATGAAGATGCTGCCGGTATGCAGGTCTCCGTGCAGCAGCGCTTCTGCTCGAGTGAGGAAGTCAAATTTCAGCTTTGCGATTTCCAGCTTGAGCGGCTTGTTTTCCCAGATTGCTTCGACTTCCTTTTGAATCAAAGGATTGAAGTCGTTCGTTGGCGCATTTTCATAAGGATCAGTAAACACCAGATCTTCCGTAATTTTGCACAATTCCGGATTCAAGAATGTTCCGACGAGCGCTTTTTTATCGTACGGGCTGGCCCCCAAATCAGAGGTGTAGAATAGCGTGTGCGCGAGGAATTTCCCAATCTGCTTGGCGAACAGCGGATAGCGATTGCCCTCGATCAAGCCTTTGCGCATGATGATATGGTCACCCACGTTTTCCATGACGGTCAACGCCAGCTCTTGGTCAAAGTGATACACTTCCGGTACGAGATCCGGTACGTATTTGTGCTGGAGACGGAGTGCCTCGCTCTCGATGCGCGCACGGTCTACCGTCAGTGGCCAGGACTCCCCTACCACGCGAGCATAAGGAAGAGCTTGCTTCACGATCACGCTTTTTCCTGTCGCTTCCTCTCGAATGTCAAACACCAGATTGAGGTTGCCGTCACCAATCTCACTGCTGACTAGCGTAGCTCCCTCGGTAAAAAGCCCTGGCAATGCTTTCACGTACTCCACTGCTTCCTGTTCTGTCAATGCACGGTATGCCATGATTCCTGTCTCCCCTTTGCCGATTTTTGTCTATTTCCAGTAGGCTGGTCCAAGCGATGTCATATTAGAAAGCTTGGCTCCGCCAAGCTTTGCGGTGGAGCCATAGTTGCACTTATACTGGCTAAGAATCTTATAAATTCTTACTGAACAAAAAGACCTCTTTTCCCGAAGAAAAGAGGTCGCGATCGTCACGTATAGAGAAACGTGCCCTTGTCCCCCTTATCTTCCAGACTACTTTTGTTTCTGCAGGAATTAGCACCGTGCACGTCGCCTATGCATCAGTCGTCTCGAACGTCTGAAAAGCGTCGTGTCGGTTGCCGGGTATCATCGGGCCAGTCCCTCCACCTTCTCTGGATAAGGTATCCAACGTATGCAGTTTTGAATTTAGTTTGAATCATACATTCCTCTACCTGATGCTGTCAACACCCTTTTTCAGCAAAATATGCTTCCAGCCTTCACCAGTTAAGCTGTGTCCCCGATGCAGCAGGCCGTTCCCAATTCCACCAATCCACTTTCCCGAGAAATGCAGCGGTTATCGCTTTCTCTGCCTCAAGCTTAAGCAATTCTTTCGTTGGTCCGGTTAC
Organism: Brevibacillus centrosporus; assembly: GCF_046622605.1. Taxonomy (NCBI): domain Bacteria; kingdom Bacillati; phylum Bacillota; class Bacilli; order Caryophanales; family Paenibacillaceae; genus Brevibacillus; species Brevibacillus centrosporus. The sequence goes on from NZ_CP176856.1 coordinate 5,030,809, forward strand.
GACTGCCCCGTAAATCCGAACCCCTTTTTCCTTGAGATAGGCATAGCGCTCTTCCACTTTCGGATCACTGTGAGAAAGGATTCCCCGGCCGATCTCACGCGCCAAACGCCCATGCTCGGATAGATACTTCATCTCCGCAAGATACGCTGCTGCTCGTCGGTCTCCCTCTCCATTCACCTGAATGGGAGCATTGCCGTAATCCAGCCTGCTCTCGGCATACCCCCAAACATCCCCGGCCGAGAGCAAGAGATTTCCGTCCTGCTCACGTTCGTTTGCCTCGACGCCTGTATCTACCGCGAACCAAAGCGTATCCACATTGTACTCGGGTATATGCTTAGAAATCAGCTTGATATAATCCACGTACGTCATCGGGCGATCAAAGGAAATGGCCAACTGACTCACCGTTCCCTCGTGCAGCTTTTTCATCGTATTCCAGGCTGGAGTGCGCAGGTATGCCGTTTCCTCTCTTGTCATCGCCTCATCAGTCGGATAGCGGAAAAACAGCTTCGTTTCCCTGACTCCATTTGCCCATTTCGGCTCCGCTCGGACGCTCCACAAGAAGTTTGTACTCTCCACATAACCAACATTTTGCTGTTCAGCCCCTACTTGTTCACGCAGCTCCATCTGAATCTGACCATAGAGCAACCCAACCTGAGAACCGCTGCTACCCGTGCTGACTCCTGGCTGGGTAAAATTGATGATGTCTTCTGTGACCTTGAATTGATCTTTATACACCCACATTCCGACCCAGCCATTGACCAGGAGCAAGAGCGCCCCTATCAGGAAAAAGATGACAAACGTAAAAGCAGAGTTGGTAAAACGCATTTTCCACTTTCCCCGGGTAAGAATAGCCCGCTGCTGTTTTTCTGTTAGGGAAAAGGGGGCAGGCGTCTCTTGTCCTTTGTCCGGCACTCCCAACAGAAGGTGTTCGAGCCGCTCCGCATATTCCTCGTCATCTGTCACCTCATTACGAAGATTCCGTACGTCTTGCTCATCGAGTTCTCCTCGCAAATAGGCCAGCAGCATTCGTTCTCTACTATCTTCATCGAATTTGTTCGTCATCGACCTCATCCCTCCACATCCTGCGCATCTTTTGCCGCCCACGGAACAGCGAACGCTTCACATCGGTCGTATCGATTCCCAGCACCTCGGCAATTTCGGCATAGGAAAACTGCATGGCAGACAGCAAGATTGCCTGCTTCTGCTTTTCCGGTAACCGCTCCAAAAAGAGATGGGCAACCTCCCACATTTCCTTGTTTACCAGCGAATCTGCCGGATCGACTGCCGACTGATCCATTTGTTCCGGCATTTGCTCAACAAAGTAAAGCGGCCGCTTGACCTGCTTGCGATGCCAATCTACAAAGACGTGATACGCTACTTTAAACAGCCACGGCCTTACTTTTTCCGAGCGAAATTCGTCCAGTGACGAAAAGGCACGGAAAAAAGTATCCTGCGTCAAATCCTCTGCCTGCCTCGCATCCCGTGTCAGCCGGAAAAGATAGCGATATATATCGTTTACGTGCAGGCCGTACACGTCCTCCAAGCCTACTTTCCCAACCCTTCCACACCCTTTCGTTACTTACCACGCATTTCGTTGGAAAAAGTTTCATCCCGCTTTCAAAATACCTATATCCGATATGCAAACTCGGCAAAAAATAATTTGACTACCGCATCTGATCGCCTTATCATAAAGCTATCGCACATGCTGTTCTAGCGTGTAACCTCATAACTCTTATCGCGAGCTGGCTGAGGGACTGGCCCTATGATGCCCGGCAACCGGCGCTATTCTATGTTTACTAGAAAGCGAAACGGTGCTAATTCCAACGGATAAGAGTCGAGATTTAGGATATTGTTTTCCTTTGCCTCGACTACGAACCCGAGAGATGAGAGGAGACGAAGACGTTCTGATAGTCGACAACCGCCTCCCTGATCGCTGGGGAGGCTCTTTTTATTTTCTCACATCACCGTTTTTAAGGAGGATTAGTCCTAGCAATGAGTGAGCACCGTATCCTCGTCACCTATTTGACACAAGCCAAAGACTTGAACAAAAAAGCAGAATCGATCGCAGTCGGTATGACTGTCGGTTCCTGGACGGAATTGCCTGCGGCCAAACAAGCCGAGCTAAAGCCATATCTGGGCGAAGCAGTAAGCGCAGCTCCGCTGGAAACCTTGGAGAACGGAGAAACGCGCGGCCTGATTACCGTCAGCTATCCGACTCGCAACTTTACCAACGACATTCCTTCCTTGTTGACAGGCATTTTTGGGAAGCTCTCCATGGATGGCAAGATTAAGCTGGTCGATGTCGGCTTTCCTGAGTCATTTTTGGGAACGTTCCCTGGTCCAAAATACGGCATTGACGGGCTGCGCAATCGCCTGGACGCCCACAACCGTCCGCTCTTGATGAGCATTTTCAAGTCCTGCCTGGGACTGCCTTTTGATGATCTGAAAACCCAGTTTCGCGCACAAGCATTGGGCGGCGTAGATCTGGTCAAAGATGACGAAATTTTCTTTGCGGATGAACGCGCTCCGTTCCTGGAGAGAATCAAGGCGTTTAAACAGATCGCGATCGAAACGGAAGCAGAAATCGGCAAGCCTGTGCTCTACGCGGCCAACCTGACAGGTCCGGTAAACGAGCTGAATGAAAAAGCTAAGCGCGCCATTGACGCTGGAGCCGACTGCCTCCTGTTCAATGTCCTGGCTTTTGGCTTCGACGCTTTGCACCGCCTGGCAGCTGATCCAGATGTACACGTTCCGATCATGGCGCATCCAGCTTTGGCTGGTGCTTACTATCCATCGCCGGATTACGGGATTGCGACTCCGCTTTTGCTCGGGAAGCTGATGCGGATTGCTGGCGCTGACCTAGTGCTCTTCCCATCTCCATACGGAAACGTTGCGCTGAACAAGACAGAGGCGCTGCAGCTGGCTGAAAACTTGACGGCACCTCTCGAAGGCATCCGTCGTTCGTTCCCAGTCCCATCTGCCGGTATTCATCCGGGACTCGTGCCGCAGCTATTCGCTGACTTTGGTCTCGATCAGATCGTCAATGCAGGTGGCGGAATTCACGGTCACCCAGATGGTGCGACTGCAGGGGCAAAAGCTTTTGTTGCCGCCACCCTGGCAGTGACCGCTGGTAAAACGCTGCAGGAAGCGGCCGAGGGTTCCTCTGAGCTGGCTGTCGCGCTCGAAAAGTGGGGTGGCGGACGATGAGTAAAAAGCTCGTTCTCTTCTGCGATTTTGACGGAACCATCACGGAAAAAGACAACATCGTGGCGATTGCCCGCAAGTTTGCTCCACCCGAGTGGGAAGCCTTGACCGAACAAATCCTTTCGCAAAAAATCAGCGTGCAGGAAGGGGTCGGAAAGCTGTTCCAGCTGCTCCCCTCCTCTCTGCGCGAGGAAATTATTGACTTCATCGTCAGCCAAGCATCGATTCGCCCTGGCTTTGCGGATTTCGTCCGCTTTTGCCGCGAAGAGGGCATCGAATGGCTGGTGACCAGCGGCGGCATCGACTTCTTCGTCGATCCGATCCTCGCTCCGTTTGATCTGAAGGATGTACCGATCTATTGCAACGGAAGTGATTTTTCCGGCGACAAGATCACGATCACCTGGCCGCACTCCTGTGACGATCACTGCTCCAATGGATGTGGCATGTGCAAAACGACGATCATTCGCCGCTACGATCCTGCCGACTACTACCGCGTGGTGATCGGGGATTCAATCACCGATTTGGCTGGCGCCAAGATCGCCGACTTTGTAATTGCCCGTTCGTTCCTCGCCCAGAGGGCGGAGGAGCTGAATCTGCCACACCGCACGTTTGCCACATTCCATGATGTGATTGCCATACTACAAGATTTGAAACATCAACAGGAGGTCAGCTGAAACATGTCTGCTACTTTTGAACAACGCTTGGACGCTTTTCGCCGTTTGGACGACGCCAAGCTGACATTTGCTCGCCGGGACTGGTTCCCGGGCACGAGCGGCAACCTTTCCATCAAGGTTGCCAATGACCCGCTGCAATTTGCCGTAACAGCCAGCGGCAAGGACAAAACCAAGCTCTCCCCGGAAGACTACTTGATCGTGGACAGCGATTCCCGACCAGTCGATGAGACCTCACTCAAGCCTTCCGCTGAGACATTGATCCACGCGGTTGTGTACAAGAAGTTTCCACAAGCAGGTGCCTGCTTCCACGTTCATACGGTGTGGAACAACCTGATTTCCGAGCTGTACTTTGGACAGCGTGCTTTCTCCATCCAGGGCCAGGAGCTGATCAAAGGTCTCGGCATATGGGAGGAAAATGCGAGCATCACTGTTCCGATTGTTGAGAACTTTGCTGATATTCCGACCCTTGCTGCTGCTATCGAGAAGGTCATCACTCCTGATGTACCCGGCGTCCTGATTCGCAACCATGGCATATACGCATGGGGCGGCAATGACTTTGAAGCCAAACGCCATCTGGAAGCCTTTGAATTCTTGTTTGAGTACCACGCCCGCTTGCTGCAGCTGCGACAAGCAGTCGTGTCCCATACCCCCAATAATTAAGGAGGAATTAAAAATGGCACAAATTCGTTTCCACGACAACAACGATCGCATCAGCGCTCCAGAGGAAGTCATCTCCTTCCTGAATACGCAAGAAATCATCTATGAAAAATGGGCACTGGATAATCTGGATCCGAAGCACCGCGACAACTACAGCCCGACTGACGAAGAGAAACAGGAAATCCTCGATACCTTCAAGCCGCAGATCGACGCAATCAGCGAGCGCCGCGGCTACCTGACTGCTGACATCATCGTCCTGTCTGATTTGACCCCTAATCTCGACGAGCTTCTGGTCAAATTTAAAGGCGAGCACCATCATACGGACGACGAGTGCCGCTTCTGCGTAGACGGTCACGGCATCTTCGCGATCAAAGGGAAGGACGGACGATACTTCGACGTTGAGCTTTCGCCAGGTGATCTCATCTCCGTTCCGCCAAACTTCCGTCACTACTTCACCCTGATGGACGATCGCAAAATCAAGGCCATCCGCCTGTTCGTGACTCCAGCTGGCTGGGAAGCGATCTATTAAGAAAAAGGGAAATCACCCCGTTGTCATTTGACCGGGGTGATTTTTTCATGCTTATTTGATGTTTCCATTACCTTTGATATCTACGTGCGTGACAATGTTGACCTTGGCCTGGGAAAAAGCCTGCGTCCATTCATTCTGGACTTTTTTCCACTCGTCATACTCATAGGCGCGGGCATGCAGTCCAAAGCCGAAGGGGTCAATTTTCAGTTTCTGACACTTGAGGAGCAGATCCTGATACTCTGACTGAATTTCTTTTTCCAACACTGTTCCCATCTTTTTATAATCCTCGTCCATATCAAAAGGGAAAATCCGCTCAGAGATCGATACTCTTAATTTCATATCCACATTAAAATGGAATCTGCCATCTACAAAGCTGGTTTTGACCTTCTTCGATAATCCTTTGACGAAGAAGCTGATGCGTCTTTGAATGGTCTTCTCTGCTCCATCAGAATCTGGATAAGGAAGGCTAATCGAGATTTCACCTCTCTTCCCTTGCAGGAGCATCTGCAGAAAAGCAGTCTCCCTGCCCGTTAAAGCGGTGGCAAATCCCCCTTTCTCCGTCAATAATGCCGTTCCTTCCACCTGTACCTCTTTTACCTTGTTCAGCTTTGTAATGCTTGGAGTGAGTCCTTTTTCGTAAATTTGGCGATGAAGCTCCTGCACACTTGTTTTCACCGTAATATTCCTGCGGTTGGCGGTATCTACCAGCTTTAACAAATGCAGAGCGACTCGCGGTTTCGCTTTTGTCTGCATGTGAAACAGTTCATGTACGGGTCCGTCATAGGCAATCATTCGGGCATTTACACTAAATCGAGCATCTCGATAGACCACATCCATGAGCTGAAACCAATCCGTCGTTTGCAAAAGGCGTCTGCCAACGACAAACAACTGTACTTTTCCCGAGAGGGTCACCCCGGAAACCATTTCGTCAAACCGCTGCCGAGATTCCCTTAACGAGTGGGCTTTGACACCGTTTTCTTCCGACTTCACCTGTGCCTCCCTGCTGAAAACCGGACTGGAGGCGTAAAACAATAGCTCGTTCTTTTCATTCATATCCAAACCAATCATCAAAGTCAGCGTAGCATCCTCCAGATCAATTCGATCCATACATCCTGGCAAGGAAAGTAACAGAAGGAGCGCCAATCCAATGTTCAGGACCTTCCTCATGCTTCCTGCTCCTTAGGCTTTTTTCGTATAAACATCACGGCAGCCGCTAGAACTACCGGGAAGGCATACGCGACCACCAAGCCGACCTTGCCCCACAGCTTAACCAGCTTCTGCATATCACTGAACGATGGCATATAAATAAAGCTAACTACGATGATGAGGAACAAAAAGATATAGAGATGCTTTCTGTGGTCTTGTTTTCCGAGTAATTGTGAGGTGGTAAACACAGTGAACAGCATGTACGGCAAACCCGTCGTGGATAGGATAAACATGTACGATGCTAGGAAAAGGATATCGACCCGCTCGAGGAATCGAAATTCAACGATCTTCCATAAACCGAGAGTAGGCCAGGTGAACTGAGTGATTTCATCAGGGCTGTAAAACCCGAAGCAAAAGAGGGTTACTGACAAATACACCAGCATGGACAAAGTATTTGCCGTCACGATCCCCAGGGCAGCATACTGCTTTTTTTGCAAAAAAGGATACAAAAAGAAAGACAGCTCAAAGCCGACAAAAGACAGGATCGTTGATGGGACCCCTTGAAAAATGGGTGCCCAGCCCTCTCTCAAAACGGGCAGCAAGTGAAGCCAGTGCATATTTCTCCACATCGTCAATAGGACAAGCGGCATCCACAAGGTAAAGTAAAAGACTAATTCGGAGTAACGTCCAAGCACGCGCACGCCGCTTTGAATCACTTGATGCGCCGGTATAATGAACAGCAGCACCGCAATATACGCTGGGGTCTGAGGAAGCAGCCAATTATTAATCAGAGAGACGGCATAAGTAAAAACAGTCATAGAGGCGAGAATACAGTACAGGACGATCAAAAAGACTACTGCTTTTCCCAGCCATTTCCCTAACAGCAGCTGTAGAATCTCGATAATCGTCATTTCCGGATATCTGCTCATCGCTTTGGTCAGGATTAAACTGACCATCACGGACACAGCCCAGCCAAGCATGATAGACATCCACCCATCGGTTCCGACGATATTCGCTAGATCCCTCGGCAGAGTTAAAACTCCGATTCCTACCTGCGCCCCATGTATCAAAAAGATATACTGCATGACGGTGATTTCGTTATACGCATACTTTTTCATTTACCATCCCCCTCGGGACGATTCTCTCCCTGCCGCTTCAATTGGCGAGCTCTGGCGCTAACCGGCCTGTTTTTCATATTCCAAAGCGGCACTCTGACAAACAGATCCTTCCAATCGGAGTAACGAGTGGGTGCCAGGGGACTACCATAAGGAACACCCAAAGACTCCAGTGAAATCATATGTCCCATCATCGTCATCAAGCCGATCACAATTCCTACAATCCCAAACATACCCGCTAGCCCCATCATCACGAAGCGAAGCAAGCGCAATGCCGATGCCATATCATAGTTCGGGATGATAAACGAGGCGATCGCAGTAAACGCCACAACGATCACCATGATATTGCTGACGACCCCTGCTTGAACGACTGCTTGACCAATGACGATACCGCCGACAATTCCGACTGTCTGGCCAATGGGTGCCGGCAGCCGTACTCCCGCTTCTCTGAGCATTTCCAGTGTCAGCTCCATCAGCATCGCCTCCAATAGTGGCGGAAAAGGCACACGCTCTCTAGACTCTCCCACAGACAAAATCAAATCAATAGGTATGACCTCGTAGTTGAACGAAACAAGAGCGATATAAACAGCAGGCAAGAAAGTAGCAACCAGAAAGGCCAAATACCGCAGCAAGCGTATAAAGGTTGCCACTGGCCATCTTGTACTGTAATCGTCCACCGTTTGAAAAAACGAGGCAAAAGTGGCGGGACCAACTAAAACACTCGGGGAACGGTCAACGACAACGGCAATTCGCCCTTGCAGCAAATGGGACGCCACGGAGTCTGGTCTCTCTGTGGTAACAAGCTGCGGAAAAGGAGAAAAAGGGTTGTCCTCAATCAACTCTGCCAGTTCTCCTGTATTGATGACTGCATCGATGTTCAGCAGCTTGATACGATCCTCCATTTCCTTCAGAACATCCGGGCTGGCGATGTCTTCCATGTACATGATAGATAACTTCGTTTTCCCCCGCTCCCCCACGCGGAGCTGCTTGATCTTCAGCTCCCGATTCGGGAGATAGCGTCGTATCAGGGCGATATTTTGTATGTCCGTCTCAACAAAACCTTGGTGTGCCCCTTTTAGCGACGCCTCCATCTGCGGGTCTTCTACTGCCCGCTGAGGCCAACCATGCGTCTCTACCACACAGGCTTCGGTCCGCCCCTCGATCAGCAGAACGCTGCTCCCCTGCAAAATCTCAGCTTCCACTGTTTCCATATCGTAGGCATTTGATATCGCACCTACGGAAAGTAAATCCACAATGCTCGTATCTGCGTTTGACGTCGGATTCAGTAGAGGGCGAAGCATGTTATTGTTGATGGAATTTTTGTCGACTAGACCTGACAAGTATACTAGCGCCACTCGCCCCTCGGCGAAATTACTCTCAAATGTGCGTATGATCAAATCTGGAGTCAACGTAAAAATCGTTTGGAGCATGGCAATATTCTCATCCAATCGGTCAGAGATCGGTTGGATGGAGCCCGTGATTGGACGTTTTCCCAACATAGCCAATGCCCGTTTTCTGCCCAGCCATCCTTTCAGACTCATGTATCCACGATCCTCGCGATATTTGGATTTGCTCTCGTTATCGTGGGTGTTTTTTCCCAATAATATGCATTCCGCCTGTGCTCTCCTCCAGCAGATATTGCATAGTTTTCTTGACAAAGCAAATACTGTCAGGGAAATGAACAGGTACCTAGGAGAATTATGAAAAACGGTTTTTCTTTCGCACAAGTGGTCGTCATCCTCATGCTCTCAAACGGTCTTATGAATCATGTCATCGTCATCCCTATGATGCTAGATGTAGCCAAAAGGGACGCGTGGATTTCTGTCCTTCTGTCAGGTGCGCTTTATCTGCTCTGGATCGGAATCCTCTATTTTGTCTATCAAAAAACGCAGAAGGATCACCTTCTACGTTGGATAAAGGACCGATTTGGATCCGTCGTGTACGTGCCGATTGCTCTCTTGCTCTCGCTCTATTGCTTTTTGAATGCCACCGTGACGATGGAGGATACGGTAACGTGGATTAGCCTGTCGTTTGCTCCGGAGACGCCCATTTTTGTCCACTCCATTATTTTTGCGAGCCTCTGTCTAGTGAACGCCTTGCTGGGCATTCGGTCCATTGCCATGATGTCCAGCATCCTTCTGCCGGTAGTGGTCGTTTTGGGCTTTTTCGTCATGACCACCAATTTCCAGCACAAAGATTACAGCTTCCTTTTGCCGATCATGGAAAATGGCTTCTCTCCGGTGTCACAAGGCATGCTCTACGCGGGAGGCGGCTTTGCTGAAATGATTTTATTCCTTCTTCTGCAGCACCATTTGAAGACCAAGATTTCTTATCTGCAGATGATTCTGCTCGGGGTTACGATGATCGGGCTAACACTGGGTCCAACCATTGGCGCCATTGTGGAGTTCGGCCCCATGGAGGCTGCGAAACTGCGCTATCCCGCATACGAAGAGTGGCGACTAGCCAATATCGGACTGTATATCGAGCATTTGGATTTCCTCAGTATTTTCCAGTGGTTCAGCGGTGCGTTTATCCGTGTATCGCTCTTTCACTACCTGATTGTCGAATTACTCATGATACCCCTAGGTACACGACGCAAATGGTGGCTCTTCGGCCTGTTCAGCCTCTCTACGGTTATTTCTGTGCTTCCGTTGAGTGACATCCTGTTTTATCGTCTGCTTTCTTCTTATTTTCTGCCCTCTCTATTCATGATCGCCTTGTTTCTTTCCATCGTGCTCGCTTTTCTGACAGCCCTCGCTCACAGGAGGAAACATCATGAAGAATCCTAGGTTTCAAAAGGTGAAAGGTCTCTCTCCAGCTGTTTCAGGACAAAAGGATCCCACAGATATAGACGAGCTCTCCCTTTTTGCATTCAAAGATTTGTTTGATGACTGCTACGATGTTGTCATCGAAGAAGATGTCCTCCTGCCCTCGGCACCCGATATTCGCCTGCACCTCCTTTATGCCAGCTGTCTATGCGATCTGGATAACATCAGCGAATACCTCATGCCACAACTGACAGAGCTATTTTCAACGATACCTATCCAGACAGCCGAGGATCTCGAGGAGCACCATCTGTTTTTCATGACCAAGCTCACTTCTCCTACCAATATTGACTTGATCGTCAGACAGGTCTTCTCGGGAAATTTGCTTTTGTTCTTTGAGAATCTCCAAGCTGTCTACTATATTGAGACCGGCAATGCCCCCAAACGCGAGCCTGAGGAACCGAATTCCGACGTATCCATACGCGGTCCGCGCGACGGCTTTACGGAAGAAGTCAGCACCAATCTCGCCTTGATCCGCAAGCGTTTGAAGACGTATCAGCTGAAGTATGTTCCGTATATCATCGGTACCCATACGCATACCTGTGTCGGACTTTTATATCTCAAGGATCAAATCGACCCACTGCTCTTAGAGGAAATCAAAGACAAGATCGACTCGCTGCACAGCAAAGGAATTATCAGCGGGCTTCAAGCGGAGGAACAGCTGTCAAGCACCCCTTTTACGCTTTTGCCGGAATACCAGTACACAGGCAGACCGGATTACGTATGCACGGCCTTGCTCAAGGGCCGGTTTGCCTTGTTAATCGACGGCTCTCCCAGTGCGCTGGTCGGGCCCGTCAACTTCTCCATGCTGCTGAACGCCGCAGAGGATACGAATACCTCCGTATTTACGGTCGTATTTGTTCGCATCATTCGCATGGTGAGCGTAGTCATGGCCTTGTTCTTGCCTGGCTTCTGGGTAGCGCTCGTCACCTACCACCACGACCAGCTCCCCTATACGCTCATCGCGACGATCATCATGTCGCGCCAAGGCGTTCCTCTGCCAGCTGCTCTGGAAGTACTGCTGATGGTGCTCTTGTTTGATCTGTTTAAAGAAGCAGGGCTGCGCCTGCCGCTTGCGATCGGGCAAACACTCTCTGTTGTCGGTGGACTCATTGTCGGTCAGGCAGCGATTTCTGCAGGACTGACTTCATCGGGAAGCCTAGTGATCGTCGCTCTCTCCGTCATGGCTACTTTTACCCTGACGAACCAGCATGTCGTTGGTTCGATCAGCATCTTGCGGATCATCATTCTGCTTATTTGTTCGCTGCTCGGCATGTTTGGCTACATGATGGCTCTTTTGGGGACTGTTCTGTACTTCGTGAACAAGCGTTCCTTTGGCTTGTATTATTTGAGCCCGATCACCCCAACCTACTGGTCCGACCTGCTTCGGATGCTATTTCGTACGCCTTGGCGCAAGGTAGAAAGCCGCCCCCAAATGCTGGATGATCCTGCTCGAAACGAGGTGCAGGAATAGGCATGCTTCCCCTGCGCCTGGTCATTGTCCTATTGCTATCATCGTTTCTTATGGGCGGCTGCTGGAATGCGCGGGAAATCGAGACGATGAATTACATCAATGCGCTCGGCGTGGACTATGTAAACAACAAAGTCGTCGTCCACGCCCAAATCCTCAGCTTTACCAATATCGCCAAAATGGAGGCAGGCGGTCAGCAAACACCGGAAACAGTGGCTACCGTCAAGGGAGAGGGAGAGAATTTTTTGACTGCCGTATTTCAGATTTACCCCTCCTCCCAGCAACGCTTGACCTGGAGCCATATGAGGGCACTCGTGTTTACGGAGGAGGCGATCCGCCATGGTCTGGTGGATCAAGTCTTGGATGAAATGGACCGCTACTACGAGTTTCGCTACACCCTGTGGGCCTACTCTACACACGAAGCGATGGATGAGCTTTTCCATGCCAAACCGCTTTTTCACATTTCCGTCCTCTACTCGCAATTAACCGATCCAGGGGACATTTTTGAGCAAAACTCCGTGAATCAGCCCATCAAACTGTATCGCTTTATTTCTTACTACAAAGAAAAAAATCGGACACTCTATCTCCCGACTCTTGCGCTGGACAGATCACGCTGGACGCAGGGAAATAATTCAACGGTCAAGCTCGTAGGCAACGGCGCCTGTATCATGCAAAATCAAAAGCTGTCCGCCTGCTGGTCCCGAAAGGAGCTTCTCGCCGCACGCTGGGTCAACCCAGATATCACTCGTACCCTTATCAGCGTCAAAAAAAATAACAAGCTCCTCGCCAATACGCTCCTAACCAAGCCACAGGTGACCATCGCCCCGATCTTCCATGGCGGTGTTCCGACGTTCACCGTTCAGGTCTCCTACACGGGATTCATTTCCCAGCTCGGCCAAACCGGACCTGTGGAAGAAATCGCTAGAGAAGTGGAAAAAACGATCGCGACGGACATCAAAAGCCTTTTTGAGAAAGGGCTGAAGCAAAACATCGACACGCTGCAGCTCGGTCATACCCTCTACCGGAAGAATCCACAGGTATGGAAGCGATACGCCGTTCAAGACCGCCTGCCACTCACGCCCGCATCCCTGGAATCAGTGATCGTCAACGTCTCGATCGAAAATGGCGGCCTGGCTAAGGTCAAGCAAAAGCGCAAACAAAAATAATTAAAGAAGGAGCGAGGGAATAGTCCCCCGCTCCTTTTGCACAACTACATCTGCCTACAGGACGTAACCGCCCGCTTCAATGACGCGGTCCGCAATCTCCCGTTTCAGATGTACAGTATTGACTGGTGTACGTCGTGTCAGCTTTTTCAAAATAGACAGTCGCAGACGCAGGTCGTCTCCTTCTTCCATAGCGGCAAGTGCTTCTTTTGCCCAAGCCTCTACGCGATCAAACGCCTCCTGTACATACCCGACAGTCAGATCCAGCTTTTGCTGTTCGTTTTCCAGCCCGCCCGCTGCAATTGCTTTTTCCGTACGCTTCACGACGCTGTCCATTGCGTACAGCTCGATCAGCATGTCTGCCGCGAATGCCAGCAGCTCCTGCTCTTTGGAGATCGCTTGCTGGTACTTCATCAGCGCAGAGCCTGCCACCATCAGGATGATTTTGCGCGTCATATCGAGCAGGTGCTTCTCGGCAGCCAATGGCGCATCCTCGATTTCCTGCGGATAATAGCTCATCAGCTCCTGCTGCAGAGTCGCCGCCGCTTGCAGCAGTGGCAGCTCGCCCTTCATCGCCTTTTTCACCAGCGTATCTGGGATCAGCAGGCGGTTGATTTCATTGGTTCCTTCGAAAATGCGGTTAATCCGGGAATCGCGATACATGTTTTCAATTTCATACTCGGACATGAAGCCGTATCCACCGTGGATCTGGACGCCCTCATCCACGCAGTAGTCCAGCACCTCTGTAGCGAACACTTTGTTGATAGAGCACTCAATCGCATAATCAGCGATCGCCTTCGCTACTTCCTGGCCTTCGTCTACCTTTTCCCCCAACCGGCTCAAAGCGGTGTCGAACATCCCTACAGTGCGGTATACGGAGCTTTCCGCCGCATAGGTTTTCAGCGCCATGTTCGCCAGCTTGTTTTTGATCAAGGTAAAGTTGGCGATCGGAGTCTTGAACTGCTTGCGATCTTTTGCATAGCTCGTCGCGATGCTCAAAGCATGCTTCGCCGAACCAACTGCACCGACCGCCAGCTTGTAGCGTCCTACGTTCAAGATGTTAAAAGCGATGACATGACCTCTGCCTACTTCACCCAGCACGTTTTCCACTGGAACGGCTACGTCTTGCAAAATAACCGTGCGGGTCGAGGAGCTCTTGATTCCCATTTTCTTTTCTTCGGCACCAAAGGAAACACCCGGGAATGTCCGCTCTACGATAAAGGCAGTAAATTTCTCCCCATCGACTTTCGCATACACGATGAACACGTCCGCGAAGCCTGCATTCGTAATCCACTGCTTCTCACCGTTGAGAAGGTAATGCGTGCCGTCAGCCGACAGAGTCGCCGTCGTTTTTGCCCCCAGAGCGTCCGAGCCGGAGCCTGGCTCTGTCAGGCAATACGCAGCGATGCGAGCACCAGAAGCGAGGTCTGGCAGATAGCGCCGCTTTTGATCGTCATTCCCGAAGTAAACGATCGGCAAAGAACCAATTCCGACGTGCGCCCCATAGCTGAGTGCAAATCCACGAGCCAGCGCGAACTTCTCCGTCACCAGTGCGGTGCTCACTTTATCCAGTCCGAGCCCCTCGTATTTCTCAGGCACATCGCCCGCTAAAAGTCCCAGCTCTCCTGCTTCCTTCAACAGACGTACAGAGATATCAAAATGGTGGTTCTCCAGCTCTTCTAGATGCGGGCGCACTTCGTTGTGGATGAAGTCCTCAGTCGTCTTGGCGATCATCTTTTGCTCTTCGGTATACTCTTCTGGAACAAACACATCATCTGCCGAACCTGCATCAATCAGAAAGCTTCCACCACGGATCAATTCTTTTGTATCTGCCATTTGCAACCCCGCTCCTTTATGAAATGTTAGGGTAATTGAATCATTTACAGCATTTCGAAAACGCCTGCCGCACCCATACCGCCGCCGACACACATGGTGACGACACCGTATTTGCCGCCCCGACGCTTCAGTTCGTTCAAGATGGAGATCGTCAGCTTCGTTCCCGTGCACCCCATCGGATGACCCAGAGCGATTGCCCCTCCATTGACATTGACCTTCTCCGGATCCAGCCCCAGCTCGCGAATGACTGCTACAGCCTGAGAAGCAAACGCTTCGTTCAGTTCAAAGAGATCGATATCCTCGAGGCGAAGGCCAGCCATTTTCAGGGCTTTCGGGATCGCCACGATCGGGCCAATTCCCATCACGTCAGGGTCCACTCCCCCTACTGTGAAGGAGCGGAACTTGGCAATCGGCGAAGCTCCCAGCTCTTCAGCCTTCTCGGCGGACATGACCAGCACCGCGGCAGCTCCGTCACTCGTTTGCGAAGAGTTTCCTGCCGTTACGGACCCTTGGACGTGAAACACTGGCTTCAGCTTCGCCAGCGCTTCCACGGACGTATCCGGGCGAGGACCTTCGTCGATCTGAAATACGCTTTCTTTTATTTGCAGGTTGCCTGCTGCATCAAAGGAATGCTGCTTAACGGTAAGCGGGACGATCTCCTCCTGGAACTTGCCAGAAGCAATCGCCGCCGCTGCTCGCTGATGGCTGACCACCGAAAAAGCATCCTGATCTTCTCTGGTTACGTTGTACCGTTTGGCTACTTCCTCAGCCGTATGGCCCATACCCATGTATGCTTCCGGCATCATCTCCACCAACGTAGGATTGAGGGCGACCTTGTGCCCGACCATCGGGATCAGACTCATGCTTTCGATCCCACCAGCCACCAGTATATCTGCACCGCCGGAAATGATCTGCTGGGCGGCATAGGCAATACTTTGCAACCCGGATGAGCAAAACCGGTTGATGGTAATACCCGGTACACTTGTCGGCAGACCTGCGCGTAGACTGACGAGACGCGCCATATTCATGCCTAGCTCTGCTTCCGGTGTAGCCGTTCCCATGATGACGTCCTCGATATCCTCCGCCTTCACCTGGGGAACGCGGCGCAGCAAGTCGCTGATGACCGCTCCCCCCATATCTACCGGATGTACGTCCTTTAAGCTGCCCCGCTTTGCTCTGCCAATGGCAGTGCGGGCACCTGCAACGATCACTGCTTCTCGCATCGTATTTTGCCTCCTTCAGCCTTATCAAACTACCTGCCCTATCCGGGATTAGTTGCGCAAAGGTTTGTTTTTGGTCAGCATGTGCTGCATCCGCTGCTGGGATTTTTGCGTTTTGATCAATTCCAAAAACGCCTGCTTTTCCAGCCCCAAAATATAGTCCTCCGTCACTTCTGTACCCGCAGGCAAGCTGCCTCCAGACATGACATACGCGATCTTGCTCAGGATCAACTCATCGTGGTCGGACAGATATCCACTCTTTTTCATGGCGTAAATGTTCTGACGAAGGGTCGCGTAGCCCGTTTCCCCGATGACGCGAATCTTGCGTGGGGATGGTGGTGTATAGCCTTCGCGATCCATCTCGAGCACGAGCTGCTTGGCGTCGTACAGCAGATGATCCGGATTGATGCTGATTCGATCCGTTGGTCGCAAATAGCCCAGGTTGATCGCATCCTGGCCGCTGGTCGATACTTTTGCCATCGCAATGGTTTCAAATGCTTTTGCGACAAACGGGAACGAATCCACTGCTATGCTGCCACCCTCTGGTACGTTTTCCATGGCGCGGAACAGCATCTCCTTCGTTCCGCCGCCTCCTGGCAAGAGCCCTACTCCTACCTCTACCAAACCGAGGTAGGTCTCCGCAGATGCCTGCACTCTGTCTGCCAGATAGACCACTTCTACACCGCCGCCCAAGGTCATCGCATAGGGAGCGGCTACTACAGGACGGTGCATGTAGCGCAGAGAGCGAGCTGCCTTGTGGAAATTGGTTACCAGCATATCAAGCTCCAGCCAGTTTTCGTCCTGTGCTTCCATCAGAGCCATCGCCAGATTCATCCCGACGCAGAAGTTTTTCCCTTGGTTCGCGATGACGAGGCCGAGGAAGTTTTTCTGCACTTCTTCTGCTGCGATATGTGCCATTTGCAAAACATCCATGCCAAGCGCATTGTTCGGAGAGGTGAATTCCAGGCAAGCCACGCCGTCTCCCAAATCCACCAGCGCAGCCCCGGCATTTTTCCGAATGAGCTTGCCCTGCTCCTTCAGCGCCGCGAGGTCAATGACTTCTTTTTTCTGCGGGATATCTTTGTAAACGCCTCCAACAAAGAACGCTGCCAGTCGTCCCTCGTTCTTTTGATAGAAGGAAGTTTTGCCGCTCGCAAGCAGCTCTTCTACGAGAGCCGGAATCTGCTCGCCTTCTTCTCTCATGCGGGCGACCGATTTCTCTACCCCGATCGCATCCCACGTTTCAAACGGTCCCAACTCCCAGCCAAAACCCCATTTCATCGCTTGGTCGACTGCCACGATGTCATCTGCGATTTCATGTGCTTTTTCTGCGGAGTACAGCAAGACCTTTTTGAATACGTTCCAGACGAATTCACTGCCTTTGTCCTTGCCGTACGCCAGCGTCTTCAGCTTATCCGGCAGCGATTTGGCTGTTTTCGCCGCATCGAGGGATGGGAACTTCGGCTTGACACTGGGCCGATACTCCAGCGATTGGATGTCCAGCGCCTGAATTTCTTTGCCCTGCGCAGACTTGACTTGCTTGAAAAAGCCTTGGCCCGCTTTTTGACCGATCCAGCGCTTCTCCACCATTTGCAAGACGAACGGCGGTACTTCAAATACTGCCCTTTCTTGCTCGTCGCTGCTTTTGTTCTTCACATTGTTTGCCACATGCACATAGGTGTCGAGTCCGACGACATCCAAGGTACGGAAGGTCGCGCTCTTCGGACGTCCAATCACAGGGCCGGTGAGAGCATCCACCTCATCAACGCCCAAGCCCAGGCGAACGAGCTCGTGAATCGAGACTTGAAGCCCGTATGTACCGATGCGATTGGCGATGAAATTGGGGGTATCTTTACACAGTACGGTCCCTTTTCCGAGAACGCGCTCACCAAAGCTCATCAGGAAATCCACAACGGCTGGGTCTGTCTCATCGCCCGGAATGATTTCCAAAAGCTTCAGATAGCGGGGCGGATTGAAGAAATGGGTACCGCAAAAGTGCTTGCGAAAATCGTCCGATCTGCCTGCTGCCATCTCATTGATGGAGACTCCAGACGTATTGGAGGTGATAATCGTGCCTGGCTTGCGATGGGCTTCCACCTGAGCGAACACACTTTTCTTCACTTCCAGGTTTTCTACCACGACTTCAATGATCCAATCCACCTCGGCTAAGAGCGGCAGATGGTCTTCGAAGTTTCCTACTGTAATCAGATCGAGACTCTTTTTATCGTAGAACGGGGTCGGTTTATCCTTCAAAAGCCGATCCTTGCCAGATTGGGCGATGCGGTTTTTCACAACCGGGTCTGTCAGTGCCAGCCCCTTTTTACTCTCATCAGCCGTCAATTCACGCGGTACAATGTCCAGCAAATAAGTAGGAATCCCGACGTTGGCTAGGTGCGCTGCAATGCCTGCTCCCATCACGCCAGAACCCAAAACGGCCGCCTTGCGAATTTTGCGTTCCATCTCCATATCCTCCTCCATACAAAAAATAGTGCTTCTGCATATACCCAATTTTCAGACAGGCAGAGTATTCTTATAACTTCTCCCTTTCCATAGATATTCCTGTCAGCAGAGTCTCATGTATTCAATTGAATGAATACTCATTCAGTAAGGGAGAGTAAAAAAGAACATTCCTCTCTAGACATACCCTTTCTGCCTGTAGAGGCTTGCTCACCCACGACTGAACCATTGTTCATTTTTATTGTAATCGAAAATTCTGTCATTTGCAATTATGTGGACGCGGAAAAAAGGACACCCGCTTGGCGGATGCCCTCCCTCGTTACTTTTGAACAGCTCCAACTGCTGCTATTTTTCTACCGTACGTACTCGTCGGATCCGGATCCAGTCGATACTCGACCTGATAGCTTCCGTTCAAGCCGTATTTGTACTCTGCTGTTAGCCAAAGCTTTCTTGCGTCCGTGTCATCAGATCTGACGGACACATTGACGAGCTCCTCGATCGCAGGTACTCGCTGCAGCTTACCCATGCTAGTGAGTGCGGCGGGCGTGTAGAATTTGAGCAGCTTTGCCTGATTTTTGGTTTCAAAGGCGAGATTTGCTGCCCGCAAGAAGGTTGTCGCCACTTTCTGCTGCGGGTTGCCTTTTGCCTCAAATTGAAGCAGTGCCTGCGTTTTGTAATAGTCGAGCAGGCGCTTCATGACGACCGCATACTCTGCGCGCGTCAGGGCTTTCTCTGGCTGAAACGCCGTTGGTGACGCGAACAGGTTGAAGCCGCGAATCGCTGTGGCATAAGGTGAGTATGTATCCCGGTAGTAGCTGTCCTGCTTCCATTCATAGTAGCTGGTGAAGAATGAAGCTGCATCCTGCGGACGGATGTTGGCAGACCGGTAAATTTGCGGTGTAAGCATGTGGAAGAGAATGACGCTCGCTTCTTCCCGAGACATTGGCTGCTGGAGTGCGGAAGCAGAGAGCCACCAATCTTGGCTTTGCTTCTCCGGCTTTTTGATCAGCTGTCCCTGAGAGGAGAGGTACAGATAATACAGCATTCTGTCTCCTGGATCGTAATCGCCGGTTATTCCCCTCTCAATCTGCAGCTGTGCACTCATGTTGGTCAGCAGCTGCTCGATTTCCCAGCGCGGATGATACCGGTAATCGATGTTGGGTTTGCGAGCCGGCTTTGCGATCGGGCCGTAGACATACTCGTAAACCCGATTCATCATCGCGATAGCCTCGCCACGCGAGATGGGGCTATTGGGGTAAAACAGCTGCTTCGCGTTCCCTTTCACGATGCCTATGCTCGCTAACTCCTGGATAGACGATTTCGCCCAGTGGCCGTTGATGTCGGTGAACACCGTTGCCGCTGACGCATTGCCTACAAACATACTCTGTGCCAGTAGCACAACCATGAGAATTCCAATGACGATATGTTTTCTCATATCCGCGGTTAACTCCTTCCCCTAGTGACCTCTTATTTGGCTCCCTTTTAGTCTATTCACTTCATTCTGCCAAATATGAACTTCCAAATC
The DNA here is from genome assembly GCF_046622605.1 of Brevibacillus centrosporus. NCBI lineage: Bacteria > Bacillati > Bacillota > Bacilli > Caryophanales > Paenibacillaceae > Brevibacillus > Brevibacillus centrosporus. Next base: position 5,050,631 of record NZ_CP176856.1, read on the forward strand.
CATCCTTAATTTCTTTCTTCACAGATCCTTTTTCACCCTGCACCCCTATTTTGTATCGGAAGGAAAGAGCCTGTGTTTTAGCCTTTCGCAAAATAGAAAACTTGGCTCCGCCAAGCTTTGCGGTGGAGCCATAGTTGCACTTATACTGGCTAAGAATCTTATAAATTCTTACTGTACAAAAAACCGCCCTTCGTTGCGAAGAGCGGCTTCTTACAAGCTACCTGTCTTTTTTACCCCTCCATTTTTTCCAGCCAGGATGGACCCTTTCTCAGCAAAAGCCGGAACAGAAAGAGATCCGCCAGCACGAAAAGGACGAAAAGTCCCACGCCCATTTGAAGCAAGGACGCTTCTAGCGAAAAGGCCAGCACGATGCAAAGCGCTGCAGTCACCATCCCCATCAGCATGGAGAATAGCGGATTTAGGTTTTGCTTGACCGCTTCCTGCTCAGAGCCCCACTCCAGCTTGGGCATTTGCATATCGAGGATCAGCCCCAGCAAGTTGACAAACAGGATACCGGGAATACCTACGACCACAGCCAGAATGATAAAAAGCGAAGGCAGCTGGATAAACCACGCCGCCTCTGCCACCAGGAGCGCCATGCTAATCACACTGAGCAGCGTTCCCGGAATCAGTTTGGCTACGAGCAGCTGCCCGGCTGGAATCGGCAAGGTTTTGCTCAGAAAGATGCCTTGCCCTTCCCGCGTGATAGCCGTGATCGAGGTGCTATTCGTGCTGGCCATTACGACAAAGGCCGAAAAAGCGACGACCAAGCTGATTCCCCCCATATGCCCGCCTTGCAGCCAACCACTCAGTGATGCCAGAAGTTCCGCACTGTCTTGACGGCTGAGCAAAGGGACTAAACCGAATAGCGGAAAGAAAATGCTGGACAGAGCACAGTTCATGAAAAATGCGGGTGTCCGCCAGAGAACTTTCCATTCTTTATCCGCATACGCCAGCCACATCGGTCTAGGTCTGATCCCTTTTTGAAACGTCGCTTCATCGATTTTCTTGCGTTTTGCCCTTGACTCGCTGATACCCATCACACCCGAGAAATACAGGCGATTTCCCACCCATAAAAACAAGAGCAGTCCAGCGACGGCTATGGCGAAAAAGCCGAGAAGATTAGCGAAGCCGCTCCAGGTGCTGCTCTCCAGAATAGCGAGTGCCCCCAGCTTACTAGCTGGAAAAAGCTTTGTCACGATCCCCAATAGACCTTGCTCTCCCGCTGCGATCATTTGCTGGAGCTGCTCGACGCTGCTATCTGTGCCACTGGTCTGACGCTGAACGAAAGCCTGAAACCCGAGTCCCCCCGCTATGGCGATGAGCCCGCCCAGCAAACGAAAGCGATCCTTGTATTTGCCGATATTCGTATAGCGCATGAATACCATGACAAGCAAAATGGCAAGCGTGAGCGGAATGACTGGCAGCGCCACGAATACGAGCAGCGCGAAAAGATAGTAGAGAAAGCCTCCGCCGCTTTTTACTCCATAGGTGATGAAGATAGGTGCGATCATCGTGAGCGCTGTCAAATACTCGTAAAGGAGGGCGACCAGAAACTTCGCACCGAGAATTTCTCCAGGAGCTATCGGCATTGGTAGAAAATGCTCCACATCCTGTGAAAAGTAAAAGACGCTCAAGACATAAACAATGCCCAGCAGAAATATGGCAAGCGAGGTGCCCGCTATGCCGAGTCCGAGCAATGCCCCCTCCTGGCCGATCTGCGCCAATCCATCATACAGACCTGCTACAAAGACGACCAAAGCCGCCATTAACGGAATCAGGCCGACCCCGATCGCCAGAAGGATCAGGAGGGTCTTCCATCCGCTTCCCTTTTTGGACCCCAAAGAGGAACCCGCGTTTTTCAGCATGATTTTGGTGAGAAGCAGAACTTTATTCATGTTTGGTCAACTCCAGGAACAAGCTTTCCAAAGAATGATTGGACTGAAAATGTTGCTGCATTTCTGGAAACGTTCCACAGAACAAAATCTTCCCTTTGTTGATAATGGCGACCCGGTCGCACAGCTTCTCCGCTACCTCCAAAACGTGCGTAGAAAAGAAGACCGTTCTCCCACTATCCGCATGTTCACGCATCATTTCTTTTAACGTAAAGGACGACTTGGGATCCAGCCCTGTCAGCGGTTCATCCAAAATCCAGACCTCCGGATGATGAACCAGCACACCCATGATCATGATTTTTTGCCGCATGCCATGCGAGAAGCTTTGGATCGTATCACCTAGCGCATCCGACATGTCGAAGCGCTTGGCCAGCTGTTGAATCCGTTCTTTTCGGAGCTGCTGCGGCACTTCGTAAATATCCGCCATGAAGCTGAGGTACTCCAGCCCTTTTAACCGTAAAAACAGATCTGGACTGTCGGGCACATAGCCAAATTGCCGTTTGGCCTCCAAGGTATCTGTCGCGATATTTTTGCCATTGATCGTGATCTCACCGGCATCCGGCCGAATGATCCCCGTCACCATTTTGATTGTCGTCGTTTTTCCAGCTCCATTTGGCCCCAGAAAGCCAAAAATCTCTCCTTTTGGGACGTCCAAATTCAATTGATCGACCGCTTTGATCGTTCCGTTGTAGCTTTTCGTCACACCTCGCAGTTGAATCATCCTGTCCCTCCTTTGTAGCTTTGGCTGCTTATCGACTTTTTCCTTATGCTTCCATGCATTCCTCTAACTATACGGTCAAAAGCTAGGAAAGGTTGCGGGCGGATCGATGGTAGCAGGACCATTGGGCGTTATGAAAAAGAGCCGCCGGTATCTCCCGACAGCTCATTTGGCTCAGCTTAAATCTGTTCTTCTCCTACGTTTGCGGGACAAAGCTGCCATCACGCAGCATCGTCAACTCCCCCATAATAAAGGCGAGATCGTCGGAGTCGCCGATGCTTCCATTTTCATCCAACGCTTCCAATCTACGAAGCAGCGTGTTGGCAAAATCTTGGATTTGCACAGGATGTGCTTCAATGTCGGCATCGTCTAAAACGTCAAAGCTGGTCAGTGCTTCCAGATGCGTAATGATGCGGAAACCGCCAATCTCTCCCAACAGCTCCGGTTTGTTCACTTTTGATTTTTCCAATTTTTGCAGCATGGAGAGCACGTCGTTCGCTACAATGCTGGGAAATGCAACCTGGTAAATATTGCGATTTTTTGCTTCATCCGCCTTGATGATCAAGATATCAATTCCATCCGGCTTTTTTGCCTTTTTTCCAAATCCAAACATATATTTCCACCTCAATTATTTCGGTCTGCACAACTCTCTTCATGATAGACATAATCGCACGCAGAGACAACCCCTATCCTCTTTCCTTTTTTCCTGTCCCGATCAGGCAGCGGCTTCGCTTATTGGATGCGGAAAATGTTTACACGTCTATCCCTGGGCAATCGCACGCACGCTAAAGGAAAAGCCAGTTACAAAAGGGGATGCACCTATGAACAGCTGGAAAAAATGGATATACCTTCTTTCGTGTCTTTGCCTTCTCGTCGGATGCTCCTCGCCTTCCAAAGAGGAAAAGGCAAAAACACAGAGCAAGCCCCCCAAGCAATCCGCCATTCAAAAGCTGGGTGACAACAAAATGGATGTCGTTCTGTTTTTGAATCGCGCCGAGCATGCACTCGAGGAAGTCTATTACGCAGCCGCAGACAACGCCAAGGGAAAGGCTGTTCACGAAGACGGCATCACGTACCGGGAGCTGCCGAAACGCTTTGACAGCAAAGACAAAATCGTCGGCTATTTCTCCAAGTTCTGGAGCAAGCCACTTGCGGAAGCGATGTATGATAACATGTCCACCAAGCTCGCCAAAGACAAAGTCTACGTAGCGATCCCGAAAACCGATTATCCCGTCCTGATCTCTGTCCGCAATACGACGGTCGAAAAGACGAACGGCGTGCTGCGAGTCACGATCGAGGATGTGGCTCCTGCGGCCTTTGCGACGGATCGCATCCTGCGCTACCAGTTGGTTCGCGACGAGAAAACAAAGCGCTACGAGATCAAATCCAGAGTCGGTGCATATGGCAGTGAACAATTTCAATAATCCCCTTGACATTTCCGTAGCAACAAGCGAATAATATTAAATTAATAAGCACATAGTGATCGGCAATGACGGGGAACAGTAAAACCGCCCTTCAGGTCCAGAGAGTGAAATCCACCGGCTGAGAGGTTTCGCGCATGAATCGGTTTGAACCCACCCCAGAGCATCCAGGGACGACCTGGACAGGTTTCTTTCACCTGTTATCAAAGAAAGAAAGCCGGACGTTCAATGGCTGGAGCATGCATCCACGCCTGTAACGTCAAGTAAGGTGGTACCGCGGAGGTCTATGCCCTTTCGTCCTTATCAAAGAGACGAAAGGGCTTTTTTATTTTGTAACGATGAATGTCTGCGAATCAGGAGGAACGAGAAATGAAAAAGGGCAAAATGCGGTTGGTCGTAAAAGTGGGAAGCAGCTCTCTGGCAGCTACAGAAGGCGGTGTCGATCGAAACAAGATGACACTGCTCGTTTCGGCTGTGAGTGCGCTTCGGGAAGCGGGACATCAAGTGGTGCTGGTCTCTTCGGGCGCTGTCGCCAGCGGATACCAAAGTCTCGGCTATCAGCAACGACCCCGTACCCTCGCTGCCAAGCAAGCGGCTGCAGCCATCGGGCAAAGTCTGTTGATGCAAACCTATACCCAAATGTTTGCTGCTCACCGCTTCAGCGTGGCACAAATCCTCCTGACCCGGAGCGACTTTTCTCATCGCGAGCGTTATCAGCACGCTTTTCAAACACTGTCGCTTCTGCTGGATAAAAACATCCTGCCGATCATCAACGAGAATGACACGGTTTCCGTAGCCGAGCTGACCTTTGGGGACAACGATATGCTAGGCGCATTGGTGGCTGGACTCGTTCACGCCGACCTCTATCTGATCCTCACAGACACAGACGGGTTGTATGACAAGGATCCGCGATGCAATCCCGATGCCAAACGCATTTCCTGGCTGTCGGAAGTGACAGAGGAAGTCGAAGCACTCGCGGGCGGAGCCTCCCAGCTCGGAACAGGCGGCATGCGCTCCAAGCTGATCGCCGCAAGGACTGCACAAGGCTTGGGGATCCCAAGCTTTATCGGAAAATTGAATCAACCCTCCGATCTGCTCGAGGTACTCCATGGAGGGGGCAACGGAACCTATGTCAGTTACTCCCCGGAAGCACCAGCGGCCAGCGGTTTGCCAACGCGCAAGCAATGGATTGCTCTTCACTCCCCGATCCGCGGTTCAATCACCATCGACAGCGGCGCAGCGGAAGCCGTTTTGAAAAAAAGAAGCAGCCTGCTCCTAGCCGGTGTGCGGGATGTCGCTGGGGACTTTGAACAAAACGAGGTCATCGAGGTGTACTGCGACGGTTCCTTAATCGGTCGCGGGGTCAGCCGTTTTGCTGCAGAAGAGCTGCTCGATTACTTATCGCCTGCCGGCTCACCGCGACGCAGCGGTACTGTAATCCACCGCGATCAATGGACGGAGACAATCTGAAGAAAACACACGAGAGACCTGGCTGGATCCAGGCGTAATACAGAAAGAAAAAAATAAAGGAGCTGGGGAAACCATGGAAAGCTTGAAAACAAAAGTGCTGGAACAAATATCACTGGCAAAGCAGGCCTCTCGACAAATGGCCATGCTGAGCCGCGCAGAAAAAGACAACGCTCTCTCCCTGATCGCAGAGCAGCTTCTGGCGGATCAGTCCGCTATCCTCACCGCAAACGAAAAAGACATCGCCAAAGCTGTGGCCGATGGTCAGCCTGAGTCTTACCTCGATCGCCTGCGCCTGACACCTGCACGGATTGGGGAATTGGCCAGCGGGCTGCATCAGCTGATAAAGCTCGACGACCCAGTCGGTCAGCTCATGGATCGCTGGACCCGTCCAAACGGTCTCGTCATGGAGCAAATCCGCGTTCCTCTCGGCGTCATCGGAATGGTCTACGAAGCTCGTCCCAATGTCACGATCGATGCAGCTGCCATTGCTTTGAAAACAGGAAACAGTATTGTACTTCGCGGCAGCTACAGCGCTGTTCAGAGCAACCTGGCTCTGACCGCCAGCATTCGCACAGCCTTGGCCGCAAGTGATCTGCCCCTCGAGGCGGTTCAATACCTCCCTTACGAAGAGCATGCTTCCGTCGATATCTTGTGTACAGCAACCGGTCTGATTGATGTCATCATCCCTCGCGGAGGAGCTGGACTTATCCAGCGTGTCCTGCAGAAATCCAGCGTTCCTGTACTCGAAACGGGCATCGGCAACTGCCACATCTTCGTCGATTACAACGCTGTGTACGACATGGCAGAAGCGATCGTGATCAACGCCAAAACGACTCGTCCAGCTGTATGCAATGCCGCTGAGACCCTGCTTCTGCATCGGAACTGGCCCCTTGCCGAGCAAAAGGCGCTGCTCCAAAAGCTGCTCGCAGCTGGCGTAGAATTGCGTGCCTGCGATCAGACGAGAGCCGCACATGCAGAGCTGGCTTCTGAGCTAAAAGAAGCAGTCGAACAGGATTGGGATACGGAATACTCTTCTCTCATCATGGCCGTGCGTACGGTCGACAGCTTGACGGACGCTCTGGAGCACATCGCCCGCCACAGCACCGGACATTCCGAGGCCATCATCACCGAGGACAGTGAATCTATGTCGCGCTTTTTGGCGGCTGTCGACGCGACTACTGTCTATCACAATGCTTCGACTCGCTTTACTGATGGTGGTGAATTTGGGTTTGGGGCAGAAATCGGCATCAGCACCCAGAAGCTGCATGCTCGTGGTCCCATGGGCCTGCCTGCTTTGACCTCGTATAAATACGTCGTACGTGGAACCGGACAGATCCGCTAGTCCAACAGGAGGGAATCAACCATGAATACACAAGCAGCATGTTCCATTGAAGGACGGATTGGCTTTCTCGGCGCGGGCTCTATTGTGGAGGCCATGCTGTCCGGTATCTTGAAAAAAGGGCTCCTCTCCTCTGACCGCATCTATGTGACCAATCGGAGCAACTCCGAGCGGCTGGATCACCTCGCCGGGACATATGGCGTGAACACGACACATGATAAATTTGAAGTCATCTCCGCATCGGACATCTTGATTCTGGCGATGAAACCGAAAGATTCGGGTGAAGCACTCAAAGAACTGCGCGGCGCCGTCCACGAAGGTCAATTGGTGATCTCCGTCATCGCAGGCGTCTCCACCACCCTGATCGGAGAATGGCTCGGCGTCAACTGCCCAATCATTCGAACCATGCCCAATACTTCCTCGGCAGTCGGCTTGTCTGCAACGGGGATCGCGGCCAACCATTCCGTCACAGAAGAACAGCTTCAGCTCGCCACCCATCTCTTTGAGGCGATCGGTACCGTCTATTCCGTCGCAGAAGAAGAGCTGGATATCGTCACAGGACTATCCGGCAGCGGCCCTGCTTATGTCTACTACCTCGTAGAGGCGATGATGGGCGCTGGCGCGACAGCGGGTCTGGATCGTGAAATGGCTCGTCAGCTGACGCTGCAAACGGTGCTTGGTGCAGCTCACATGCTGATGGACACCCGTGAAGATCCCGCTATCCTGCGCAAAAAAGTAACCAGTCCTGGCGGGACGACCCAAGCTGGAATGGAAGTGCTGGAATCGTATCGCTTCCAGGAAGCTGTTACTTCCGCCATCCTCCGCGCTTCTGAACGTTCACGGGAAATGGGTGCCGAATACCGATAGCTTTTTGCAGACCAGCCCGTCATGTATACTAGGAGGACAGGACTGCATCTACGAAGGAGGTATCCCATGGAAATCTACGCCTTGTACGGAACTAGCGGAACAGGGAAAAGCTCCAGCGCTCTGGAGCTGGCTCACCGAATGAACATCGATGCCATCATTGACGACGGAATCCTTATTTACCAAGGTCGCAAGGTGGCCGGGACCTCCGCCAAATACGAAAAGACCAAAATCCAGGCAGTGAAACGGGCTATTTTCCATTACGAGGAGCATGCTACTGACGTTCGCCGCATGCTGCAGCAGCTCCTGCCCAATCGCATTCTCATCCTCGGTACTTCGCGCCGAATGATTGAACGGATCGTGGAAGCCCTGGAATTGACTTCGCCCATCGAATATATTCCGATTGAGTCCATCAAGCCTCCGCAAGAGATCGAGGCTGCCCGTTACGTGCGGGAAACGATGGGCAAGCACGTGATCCCCATCCCTCGCGTTGAGGTGGAAAAAGATTTCTTGCAGCGTCTTGTCGCTTCTGCTCAACAAATTTTTTCTTCCAAAAAAGAAGTCATCGGGGAAACGACCGTGGTGCATCCCCCTTTTACAGGTGGTCGCATCGTCATTCACCCACAGGTTCTGCGCAAGATTGTCGAAGGCACCTGCACGTATTTTAAGGAAGTCCACCACATTCAAAAGACAGAGTACACCTTTGAGGATTTGCCTCGCCTGCAAGTGACTCTTTCACTAAAGCTCTCTTATGGAACAGACATCCCCGCTTTAGCCAAAGACATCCAGCAAGCCTTGTACAATGAAGCCAGCTACTGCCTCAACATCGCACCAGCAAGCATTGACCTGAAGATTGCGGGTCTGGAATTTGCCAGTGTATAAAAGGAATCCTTTCGATCCGGCCTGAAAAATGCCGGGTCTTTTTTTGCCTGTAATCCACAGCGGTTACTTCCGCGACTCTTGATCATCCTAAACGTGTATCCCCCACATGAAAGGAGAAGTCTGATGCAAACCATCATGTCTTCCGCGCCTTTGAAGCAAGTTCCGATTCCCGAGCCGCCACAAGTCATTACGACAAAGGACATGAGCTATATAAAGGACGCCTTGTCATGGGAGCTGGATGCCTTTAAAAAGCTGCATGCCTTTGCCCAGATGGCAACGGACCCAGAAGCCAAGCAATGCCTGGACAAAGTGGGACGCATGCACCAGATGCACTACCAAAAATTGCTGACCCATTTGCAAAACAACAACGCCACGATCATGTCGACCATCCCACAGACCCAATCCCAGCAGCAGCAACCCCAAATGCAATAAGGGAGGAATCCGGATGCCAAATCAAAACCAGATCGCCAATCCGCAGTCAGGGCAGCTGCCACAGGTAAAAGGTCCGCAGATGAATGACCGGGACTATCTCAACGATTGTCTTGCTACGTGCAAATATTTGGCGGACGGCCTAAATATTGCCGCGTGGGAAGCGAGTCACCAGCAGCTGCACCAGGATTTCCTGCAGATCTTGAATGAAACGCATCAGAGTGCGCGGGAAACCTACGAGCTTATGTTCCGCAAGGGCTGGTACAAGCTGGAAGCAGCCGAGCAGCAAAAGCTGCAGCAGGCTTATCAGCAGTTTAGCGGTTACTCTACACAGTTTCCGTATCATTGATCAAAAGCAGAGGCATGGTAAGTCAAGGGGCATCCGAAGCTGGATGCCCCTTGCTTACTCTTGCAGCAAACGCGCCAATATTAACAAGGCCCGTTCCAGCTGATCCTCATCTGCATACGCGTAAGATAGGCGCAAATGGTGGCTGTCGGACTGATCGTATACATAGCCTGGGTTGAGCAGTAGCCCTGCTGCGAGTGCTTTGTTGAACAGCGCGCGCATCGAACCGGGACGGCGCAGGCGCAGCCAAATATAAAATCCCCCTGTCGGAACTTGCCAGTCAGCCAGCTCGGAGAACCACCGATTCAAAAGTTCGAGAACATGATCTCTCCTGCCTCGCAGGGCTTGGCGTATAGCCGTCATATGCGCTGCGTATTTCCCTGAAGATAGCCATTTGGCTGCTACCCAAGCGGACAGGCTGCTCGCCCCGTAATCGGTTTGCATTTTTACATCTGCCAAGCGCTCAATGACAGGTTCTGGCCCGACGATCCAGCCGATCCGAAGCCCCGGACTGAGCGTTTTGGACAAGCTGCCCAAATAAAGCACCTGACCGTTGGAATCCATCGATTTCAGCGGGAGCGGACCCGGCTCATCGAACCACAGCTCCCCGTACACATCGTCCTCCAAAATCGGCAAGCGCTCCCGAATACAGGCAGCCAGAACTTCCTCTCTCCTGCGCTGTGTCATGAGTATCCCCGTAGGATTGTGATAAGTCGGAATCGTGTAAAGCAGCGCCGCATGGTGGTTATGCTTTTGTTTGGCCAATGCGTCCCCTCGAATCCCCTCTTGGTCCATCTGTACCCCCACCAGTCGCATGCCGGAAGACTGAAACAGCGGAAGCGAGTACAAATACGATGGCTGTTCCACCAGAATCGTGGAGCCTTGCTGCAGGATTCCTTGCGAGAGTAATTGCAGGGCCTGCAGCGCACCTGAGACCACGAGGATCGACGCTGGCGATGCCTCTATCCCCCGCGTTCGCAAATACTTGCTGATTTCCTGACGCAGCGGCAAAAGCCCTTTTGGCTCTGCATAGCCGAGCTGTGCCATTTCCCCTCGCATCCCCGCCAGGATCTCTTCCATTTGCGCCATTGGCAGCAGCTGAGGGGAAAGCTCCCCTGTACCCAGGCGGATGTAGCTTGGATCTGGCTCATATCGATTGATGTCCTGAATCGTCGGAGTATTGGACGGGTGGCTGCTGGCCTTGACGTAGCCTAGCCAGTCAGGAGGAGGCGTAGGCTTTAGGAGCGACCATGTATTGTTGCTCACCCTCGTCCCGCTGCCCACAGTCGACTCAATCAATCCCTCTGCCTTCAGCTCCTCCAGCGCGGTCACAACGGTACTGCGATTGACTTCAAATGCCAAAGCGAGCGCTCTTTGCGTCGGTAATTTACTGTGAACAGGCCAGTCGCCTGAAGCGATTTTCCCTTTCATATAAGCCACAATCTGCAAATAGATCGGGATGTCTACGGCTTTGTCCGGCTTCCAATCCATCGTCAGCACGCTGTTCCTCCCCTTCCTTTTCCCCATTGTACAAAATTGGTTGGCCTAAGAGTAAACCAATTGGCTGAAGACATTTTCCTTTGACCCCTTCATAATGAACGAAGCGAATTGAATCAAGGAGGAACATCACGTGTTGGAAGCGATTTTGCATGGACTGGTCCTTTCGTTCGGACTTATTTTGCCGCTTGGCGCTCAAAATGTATTTGTGTTCAATCAAGGAGCGATGCAGCCCTCGCTGTGGCGCGCCCTGCCTGTCGTGGTCACTGCCGCTGTCTGTGATTCCCTTTTGATTTTACTCGCCGTATTTGGCGTCTCGCTCGTTGTGCTGGGCGTGGCATGGCTGAAAATGGTTCTTTATATCGTCGGGGTATGCTTTTTGCTGTACATGGGCTATTTGACATGGCGCACTCGCCCCGCTGTGGATTCCAGGGAGGCTAAGCGCTTTTCTCCCAAACGCCAGGTGATGTTCGCCGCATCCGTATCGCTGCTCAACCCTCATGCGATCCTCGATACAATCGGCGTCATCGGTACCAGCTCTCTTTCTTACAGCGGAGCGGATAAATGGGGATTTACGCTCGCGTGCATAATGGTTTCGTGCCTCTGGTTCTGCAGCCTGTGTCTTGCCGGGCGCATGGCAGGTCGTTTGGATCCTTCCGGAAGGCTGCTGGGTGTCCTGAACAAGGTGTCTGCCATCATCATGTGGGCGGTTGCCCTCTACATGGCATGGTCGATCTTTTTCTTCTAAACGTCTGTCTGGTGAATAATCCGCACCTCCTCCAAACAAAATACTCCTAGTTGGATTTATAAGCGGAGGTTTGCCATGCTTTTTACCAAGACAGATGCCTTGCTGGAAGACCTATATGAAATCGCCAAGAATGTACATGAATCAGCCGTTTATTTCAATGAATATAAGATCTCGTCCATGGAGACGCTGAAGACCTTTTCCGAGACCATGAAGGATTACGAATCCAAAGGAGACAAGCTGATTCACGAGATCATCATCCGAATCAACAAAACGTTTATTACCGCAATTGAACGCGAAGATGTCATGGAGCTGGCCGTTCGTCTCGACGATGTGCTGGACGGATTGGAGACCTGCTCGTCCCGCCTGTACATGTACGACATCATGGAGCCGGACGAAACGATGGTGAAATTCGGACAAATCATTGAAGACTCTTCCCAGCAAATTTTGCTTGCCATGGATCTGCTGCGTCATCAGAAGCTGTCGGAGATGCGGGAGTACATCATCCGCATCAACGATCTGGAAAGTACGGGAGACGAGCTGGTACGCCGGAGCATTCGCGAGCTTTTCCATTCCTCTACAGATCCCATTCACATCATCCAGCTCAAAGAGATCTACGAGGTGCTGGAAGGAGTCATGGACCACTGTGAAGACGTCGCTGACGCGATGGAGACAGTCATCATGAGCAATACATAAATCCAAGGAGACACTGCCCATGCACACGAGCCTTCCCTTCATCGTCGCCGTCGTTGTGTTAGCCGTTTCCTTTGACTTTATCAACGGCTTTCATGACACGGCGAATGCGATTGCGACGACCGTATCTACCAAGGCGCTGCCACCCCGCATCGCCATCGTCATGGCAGCTGTCATGAACTTCATCGGTGCGCTAGCCTTCACAGGTGTCGCTAAGACGATCGGGGGCAAAATCGCTGATCCAGCCAAGCTGGAATACGGCGTACTGATCGTAATCGCTGCTTTGCTGGCCTCGATCTTTTGGAATCTCGTCACCTGGTGGTACGGGATTCCCAGCAGCTCCTCTCATGCGCTCATCGGTTCTGTTGTCGGAGCCGTTTTCATATCGGCGGGTGGAAGCACGATCAATTGGAGCGGTTTTCGAGAAATCTTCGAGGCACTCATTCTATCCCCGGTCATCGCATTACTTGGTGGCTACTTGCTTATGAATATCTTTTACTTCCTGTTCCGTAAAATTCCGACGCCTCCATCCAAGGTCAACCGACGCTTCCGTTACTTTCAGATCCTCACAGCTGCCCTCCAATCTTTCACACACGGAACAAACGACGCACAAAAGGCGATGGGCATCATCGTCTTTGCACTGGTAGCCGCCGATATTCAATCGGATGCGAATACGATCCCCTTTTGGGTTCAGCTCATCTGTGCCATCTCCATGGGGCTGGGCACCTCCGTAGGCGGCTGGAGGATTATTAAAACGGTAGGCGGCAAAATCACCAAAATCGAGCCCATTAACGGAGCAACAGCCGACATTACCTCTTCTTCCATCATCTTTACGTTTACGCAGCTGGGCCTGCCGGTAAGCTCCACGCATGTCATATCATCCGCGATCATGGGAGTCGGTGCAGCCAAGCGATTAAAGGGAGTCAACTGGGGAATCGCCAAACGGATTGTCATTACCTGGTTCATCACCCTCCCGATCTCTGCTGTGATCTCAGCGATCATCTACAGTATTTTGCAGCTGTTCTTTTAACACGCAGCGTCATAGAAAAGCACCAGATTCATGAAGAATCCGGTGCTTTTTTCTTCTCCTGCCCGCTTCTAAAACGCCGTCATGCACATCGGTTTTTCCGAGGTGAGGAACAGCTGATGCAGCTGATCCGCATAAGCCATGTCCGAGAGCGTCACCAGACCATGCTTGAGCAGTCCTTTCAAAGTAACGGCTCCCATAACCAGGGACGACAGCTCGGCGATATCCACCTCCATCACAACATCGCCTGCAGCGTCATCCGTGATAACCGGATAGCCCTCCTCAAAGCGAATCGTCAGACTGCCGTCATTCTCCCGCAAAAACGTATCCCTGACCGTAAGCGCAAGCGTCAGTGTCTGGCCCCCGAAGCAGTGATGGGCAACCTGTTGAAAGAATCGCTTGACGGATAAGATCCGATACATGACCCCGACACCTTGCGTATTGCTTTCCAAATAAACATGAGGCAGGACTCGATAAGTCTCATTGCGGGGATCATCAAACAAAAAGTGAAAGTATTCGTCCTGCGTGTAAAAGACGACGCGATTGATTTGATCGGATTGCGAGTGCAGAAAGCTGCACATTTCCTGCAGCGCTTCTGGTGTCTCGTATACCCATTCCTTGATGATCAAATCGTTTTGCATGATGTTTTCTACGTTGATGTTTTTGAATGTGTACACCATATACCCCAGAACCTTGCCGTCCTTCCGAAAGCAGACGGTCCTGTGATCTGGATGCTCCACCAGCCGGGAGAGCTCCTCCCGCGATCTTTCTATAAGACCGTTTACCGTGCGCATAAAGCGCTGATAGCAAGCCGCGATCTCCCCACTATCGTCCGGTTTGGCAAAGAACAAATGGGCCTTCCCCGCGCCTTTCGGGAAATTACCCGGGGGAATACGATACTTGCTCATTTTTGTCCCCATGCCAAAGCCCATCTTTTTGTAAAAGTCGGTGCGAAACGGATACAGGAGCGCCATCGCTGCCCCCTTGTCCAAATAATGGCGGAGATAGGATTCGACGAGGTCCTTTGCTACCTTTTCTTTTTTATGCAGCATGTCTACTGCCACCATGCCGACTCCTCCGGCGAGCAGCGACACCCCAAACAGATTCATTTGAAAATCATAAAGGCGCATGGTGCCCAACAATTGCTCTTCTTCATACACGCCGTAAATACGCGAGCCAGAGTCGTCTGCCAACGTTTTTAGCATTCTTTCTTTAAAGCTCCGGATGCTGTCCGCCGTATTTAGCTTCAGACCAGGGTAGGCATTTCCAATCAGGGTGACAAGAGAGTCAAAGTCGGCTTCGGGTACTGGAATAACCTTCCGATTCATCAGAAATTACCCCTTCGTTTGCAGCTTCCGTACGGTTTCCCAGTCCAGCTTTTCAATAACCGCCAGCAGCAGTTTTTTCGCAGCCATAAAATCGGAACGGGAAGCGACAGCCTGATGCGAGTGAATGTAACGGGTAGCAAACCCAATCGCTAGGGATGGGCACCCCTTCCCGTTTACATGAAATTTTCCTGCGTCCGTACCTCCGCCCATCGATATTTCAAATTGCAGCGGAACGCCGATTTCTTTGGCAGTTTCTACAACTAAGCGTCTCAAGCCGACATGGGATACCATGGAGGAGTCGAGCAGCACCACAGTCGGACCTTCTCCCACCCTCGGGCCTTCATGGCTCTCCAGCCCCGGTGTATCGTAAGCGACTCCTACATCCAAGGCAAAGGCAATGTCGGGCTCCACCAGATTCGCCATCGTCGCTGCTCCCCGCAAGCCGACTTCTTCCTGGACGGTTGCCCCGGCATAGATCACATTCGGATGCGCTTTGTCCTGCAAATCAGCCAGCACTTCAATGGCCAACGCGCACCCGATGCGGTTGTCGATGGCTTTTCCTACCCACAAATCTCCTTTTCCCATGGTGAAAAATTCCGAGCAAGGCACGATGCTATCACCCGGCAGAACACCCATTTCCTCCGCTTCTTCCTTGTCTTTCGCGCCAATATCGATATACAAGTCCTTGAGCGGTACTACTTTTTCCCTTTCCTCCGGTGTGAGAATATGAGGTGGCTTTGAACCGATAATACCCACGACATCGCCATTTTTCGTCCGAATCTTTACGCGTTGGGAAAGCAGTGTATGCGGCCACCAGCCCCCCAGCTGTTGAAATTTGAGGAAGCCCTGCTTGGTAATCCTGGAAACCATAAAGCCTACTTCGTCCATGTGACCGGCAAGGAGAATTTTCGGCCCGTTTTCCACCCCTTTTTTTACCCCGAGCACGCTGCCTAAATGATCGGTCACGATTTCCTCCGAGATTCCCTCCAAATATTGATTCATGACCTCGCGTACGGCGTATTCATCGCCTGCAACCCCATCTACCTCCGACAGCTTCTTCATCATTGCGGTCTGCTGATCCAAATAAATCCTCCCTTTCTTACCTGCACATAGATTGGTTAGAATTTTCTAAATTCATTATACACTGTCTAGGATTCCTTTTTCAAAATATTTTTATCGATAAAAGTAAATCCCTGTCGTGAATGAAAGCAATAAGAGCCCTCACTGCCAAAAGCGAGAGCTCTCCTTCGTCCATTCTTTAATTCGTCCCTGCACTTCTTTTTTCCACGTTTGCTGTTCCAAGAGGTCTGCTGCAAGATCTACGTGAAGGAGCTGATTCACATCCCCGCGTGTTAACTGATAGATCGCATCAGGAAAACGGTAGCGAATCGTCTGCAGATTATCGATCAACGCAAAGGCAGCGATCGAGTTGTAGAGCAACGCAGAGCTCACCTGCTCCTCCCCGACATCAGCGGCCTTCTCCAAATAGTTGATCTCCAGCGTCAAATCATCTGGATACAGCTGAAACGTTCTTTTTACCCCGTTGAGCGGAAGGTGTGCATAGAGGTTCGTCAGATTGGACGCGTCCCCCATGTACTGGCTCTTGTAGGGCAGAATGGTGCTGACATCATGAGTCAGCGGGCTTTGCTGTTCTAGCTCGTAGCGGCGCTCTCTTTCCAGCTTGTTTGGTATGAGCACGCCTTGGATGTAGACGAGCAGCAGAACGCCTACCATCGCGAGTGCCACAATGACTTTATTCCGTGCAGCCATCCGCTTCCCCCACTTCGTATTTCATCAACAGCTTTGGCACCATGTGAAGAGCAAGCGGAATCAAGAGGGTGACGAAAGGCTTCAAGTAATCGATTGCGACATTGGCAAATTGATACGGTCCCGAAATGTGGATGGGTCGAGAAAACCACAGATTGCTGCCAAAGTGCAGAGCTGTCGTGTAAAACAGCGATACCCCCATCAAAAGCACCCAGAGCAGCCAACCGATTTTTCTTAGTCGCAAAGCCGCCTGTACGTTCATCCCTCCTGTTTTCCTATCGTATCGTTTGAGCAGCAGGAGTCCCCCATATACGATCCCGATTCCAAGGGCGATGAACATAAGCAGCGTGTTGCTGCCCGTCCCATTGCCTACAAACCGAAACGGCATGGTCACGATCCATGCAATTAGAGTAAACAGGAGCACTCGCTGAACCCACTCCACCCAAAATCGATACAGAAAAACACGCGGCTTTTCATCTAGCAGATGAGCAATAGAAGGGATATTGGCAATGGCGCTGCTTATCGCCGCTTCCCTGCTCACTCCACTCATCGTCATATCAGCGACCCGCGCCTGGAGATTGCTCAAAATCTCCTGCTTGAGCTCTTGAGCTTGCTTGCTTCCTTTATAGGTACGAAACAGGCGGTCCACATGCTGCTGTATTTTGTCCATATGTACTCACTCCTGCCTTTCCATGAGTTGATCGATCAACGCCCTGGCTACTTTCCAGGCAGCCAGGGCTTTTTCATAGGCCTCTGCGCCCTCCCCAGTGAGCCTGTAGTATTTGCGCCTGCCTCCCTGCGTCTCGTCCCCCCAGTAGGAGGAGATCAGCTTTTGGGCTTCCAGCCGCTTCAAGCTGGTATAGAGCGACGGCTCCTTCAGCTCGTACTGACCATCGCTGTTTTTGGCGATCGCCTTGATGATTTCGTAGCCGTAATTATCCCCTTCGGACAACACGCGTAAAATGATCGCATCGAGATGTCCGCGTATCATGTCACTGCTGATACTGCTTTCCCCCATCATGTTCACCTCTGGGTTCAATTTATCACATATTACTATGTGTGACAATGTACTATTTGTGATCTAGGTTCACGCCATAAAGAAAGCCCCCTGTTTTTCAGGGGACTTTGGTTGTATCGCTAATTTTTTACGCCTCGACCTTTTCCGCTTCCTCTACACTCGCCAGCTCGCGCCCCAGGAATTTGGCTACCTCTAGCATGCCGTAGATTCCAGCAGCAGCCTCTGCGTCCGAATTGTAGTTGGTGTTGGTGTTGATGTCATACGTAAAGATCTCGCCTGATTGGTTGCGGATGAACTCGATCCCTGCTACCTGAATGCCATTCGCAGCCAGGAAGCTCTCATATTTCTCGATGATCGGATCCTGGAAGTCTTTCACGATCTGGAATTTCGGCTTGGTCGGCACCTCTTCTCCTACTGGGCAGAACAGGTCCCCGATCTGGCAAGCGTCCGCCGGGCAAAGCTCGAAGCCTTCGGAGGTATCGACTTGCACAGCGTACACGAACTTCCCGCCTACAAACTCACAGCGAGTAATAAATGGCTGCGGTGCAGAAATGTATTCCTGAATGAGGGTGATACCATCCACCGGCTCATCAAAGGTCGGCCCGTTCACGTAAGACTCCAGCCCTTGCAGGGAGTGGAACAGCTGCACGCCAAGTCCTTTTCCGGCGCGATTGTGCTTTGTAATGAAGGATTGTCCTTCAAATGCTTTTGCCGCTTTCAGCAGCTGCTCTTTGCCTACCGTCGCGATTGTGCGAGGGGTGCGGATTCCATGACCTGTCAAAGCGAGGTATTGGGCAACTTTGCTCACTTCCAGACGAAGAGCGCTCGTCCCATTAAACACTTTGCGGCCATTGCTTTCCAGCCAGTTCAAAACAGCAGAGGTCAACTCAGGTGCATAGCGGTGGTCGCGTGTATGTGACGAAGCACTCATCCGGCTGTAAAACACACCAGTTGGCGGTTCTGCCGTCAAATCAACGGAGCCTTCGTCCAGATGCCATTCCTCATAAGGCAATCCCAGCTCTTGCAGACGCTTGGTCAAATGAACGGTCCATTCGCTGTTTTCATGGATGACGTAGATCTTTTTCATCGTTCGTTTCTCCTCTTTTCTGTTTCACTGCCCGTCTGGCGGGATGGACTAGGATAAAGTAGCTGCTGCCTCGGCACGCAAGCTTTCAACTACTGGCATGACTTCTTTGGAGAAGCGCTCCATCTCTTCCAGCTGTGGAGAGAACTGGAGCAGCAGCAGGTCTACACCCGCTTTTTCATACGCCAAAATGCGTTCAGCGATTTGCTGTGGTGTACCAACCAGGTTTGGACGCAAGCCGCGGTTCGATACCGAATAATCACGCAATTGAATCTGCTGCTCAAGCTGCGACTTGTTGATGAAGTCCTGGTAGCCTGCATAGCCGCTGTTTTCTTTAACATCCGTGATACGTGCCAGCTCTTCCATCGCTTCTTCCTCGGTCGGACGGCAAATGACGTAGGCGGCCATCCCAAAAGAAGAGAACGGCGCTTTGTCCGTCTGCTCGCGGCGCGCTTTCATGTCTTGAATCTTGCGTTCGACTTCTTCCGTAGTCCCGCCATGCATCACATACGCGTCGCATGTAGCGGAAATGACCTGCTTGCCGCGCTCGCTTTCTCCACCTGCGTACAGGATCGGATTTGGGCGCTGAACCGGCTTCGGCGCCAGTTTGGCATCCTGAATATCGTAGAACTTGCCGTGGTAGCTGAAGGTTTCCTCCGTCCACAGCCCTTTTAGCACATCGAGGAATTCCATGGTGCGTTCATAGCGCTCATCGTGCTCGGTGAAAATGCCACCGTATTGACGGGCTTCCTCTTCCCACCATGCAGATACGACGTTCAAAGTGAAGCGTCCATTGCTGATGCGATCGATGTTTGCTGCCATTTTTGCAGCGACTGCCGGATTGTGAAATCCAGGGCGTACCGCTGTCATGATTTCGATTTTTTCCGTAACTGCAGCCAATGCCGCAGCAGTCGACCAGGCTTCCAGCGAGTCCGCCTCGGGTCCTTTTATATCGTTCAAGTATAGTTCCGCAATCAGAGTCGTATCGTATCCCCATCGCTCTGCCGCTTGAATGACCGTCTTGGCGTATTCAAACGTCGGCGGCATTTTTTCATCTTCTACATTTCGGAGCCATCCACCAAAAATCGGTAACCAAAAGCCGTACTTCATAGCCCTCTTCTCCTTTGTCGTCGGGGTAAAAACAGAGAATATTGTGTAAAAAAGAAAGTAAAGTAATCCTACTATAAAAAGCGGATTACTTCAATATACTCTCTTTATACTTTCTATTCTTTATTTCCCGTTCCCTCTGACAAGGCAAAAGTGCACCGGCGCTTTTTTCCTGTTTATCCAAAACCTTACGAGGACAGGATAATAGATAATTCACCCTGGAATATAGCCCGCAAAAGGAGCTGAAGTACTATGTCTCGTCTGCGGTTCCGGCAGTTGCGTTACCCCCTCATCGCTTTGGCGGTGACGATCTTGCTACTCGGGACACACCATGAATATCGACTACATACTTCCTATGCAGCAGCACAGCGTACACAAACCGTGACGATCTCCAGTGCCGGCTTCTTACCCAATCAGATCGCCGTGCGAGAGGGAGAGCATGTCTCTTTGATGATCGTCAACACCGACACACGCCCGCATAACCTCGCGATCCGCGATCTCAATGTCACCTCGACCGAGCTTAAGCCCACTCAGTCTACCATGCTTCAATTTTCTGCGGAGAAAAAAGGGGAGTATTCCTTTGTGTCCGACTCCCCCGGCTATCCAGAGACCGGCTATCAAGGCAAGCTGATCATTGAGTAGCACTCACGCCTTCGTCTTGCTCTACCCGTTTCCATGGACCAAAGCGAATCACGAGGAGCGGAAGGATGCCAAGCGTGGTCACCACTCCGAAAAACAGGTAGATGGCCAGCGTGGAAAACTCGTCCTTGATCCACCCCGCCAAGAGATTACAGAGCATCGTTCCCAAACCGCTTCCCACAGAGAAAAAAACGGCGAGTGCTGTTACCTGTAGGGAAGCGGGCGTGTTTTCTCTCACGAATTGCGCCGCTGTCGCCAGGTAGAAGCCCACCGAAACACCTTGAATAAAAAAGATCAACAGAACAGCCGTCGTACTGGGAGCCGAGCTGTACCAGAACCAGCGAATGGCGGAAAAGATCGCAGCCCCCAGCAGGGTCGTTTCAATCCCCCACCTTCGGACAAAGTAGCCCGCCAGCTTCATGAACGGAGCTTCACTCCCCGCAAACAGCAGGAAAGCCAGGCCTACACCCGCCACCGTCCCACCGATCTCCTGGTAGTACAGAGAAAACCAGATGTTATTCGCATTGACCGCACCAAACATGCAAAAAGACGCCAGCAGGAAGAGCGAAAACCGTGGAATGCGCAGCAGCTGCTTCATGCCTTTAAAAATGCTGACTGTAAAGCGGGAAGATTCGGTCACTTCTCCCGGCAAACGCATCAAAAACAAAAACGCCGTGATCAGCGCCAGACAATACGAGATAAACAGAACAGAGGGCCCCCACCGCTCCACGAAAAGGCCGGTAACAAAAGCTGCAAGAGCGAAGCCAACAGCTCCCCACATCCGAATGTCACCAAATTGAAGCTGATGCTTTTTCGTATAATTTAAGGTCAAGCTGTCCGAGACCGGAATAATAGCACTTTGAAAAAAGGAAAGCAGGATGTACAAAAGAAAGACAAAAGCATAAGTGGATACAGCGGTGAATAAAAGCCCCACCAAGCCAGAAGCAAGGAGAGTACCCAAAAGAACCGCCTTCCGTATTTGGAAGCGGTCACAAATCATCCCCCACATCGGCTGGGCAACAATAGAAACGACAGGTGCAACCGCGCTAATCATGCCGATTTGGGTACCCGTTAGATGAATGGATTTGTAATACTGGGTAATGAGCGGAGAAAACGCCCCGAACCCGTAGTAAATAAAGAGGTAGAGGGCGCAGAAGCTGACGTATCTGCCTCCAGCGCCACCCAGAAATCTTCCAGAAAGAGATTCTGACATTTCGCTCCCCTATTTCACCGCCGGCAATATTTTCGCCATGTTAACGGTACGTTTCTTCTCCCATGTTTCCGGATTGCTTTCATCAAACTGCTCTAAATACGCAATGACTTCCTTGGTCAATGGCGTAGGTGTGGAAGCTCCCGAAGTAACGGCTACGCGCTGCTTGCCTTTCAACCACTCGACATCCAGCTCCGAAAGATCCGCAATGCGATAGGAAGGCACGCTGGCAATTTCCTCGGACACTTGCGCGAGGCGGTTCGAGTTGTTGCTTCGCGGATCCCCGACCACGATGCACAGCTGCGCTTCTCCTACCTGCTCCGCGACAGCTTCTTGGCGCACCTGCGTGGCCAGGCAAATTTCGTTGTGCACCTCTACGCGAGGAAAACGTTTGACGATCGCATCCATGAGATGCTTCACGTCCCATTGACTCATCGTCGTCTGGTTGGTCACGATGACCTTGTCAGTGGGTACCTCCAAGGCGTCCAGATCCTCCAGCTTTTGCACCAAGTGAACCTTTTCCGGTGCGATGCCGATCGCTCCCTCTGGCTCGGGATGTCCTTTTTTCCCAATGTATAGGACATGATAGCCGTCTGCCACTTTCTCACGTATCAGATCATGTGTTTTCGTCACGTCCGGGCAAGTCGCGTCCACGACAGTCAGTCCCTTGTCGCGCGCTTTTTTGCGTACCTCCGGTGAAACACCGTGTGCCGTAAAAATGATAGTACCCTCGTTCACCTGATCGAGCAGAGCGAGCCGGTCCTCTCCATCCAAGGTCTTGATTCCTTGTTTTTCAAACGCCTCCACAACATGAGCATTGTGAACGATCATACCCAGAATGTGAATCGGGCGTGGAAGGTCAAAGTTTTGCGCTGTCCGAAGTGCCAAGACCATGGCATCTACGACACCGTAGCAATATCCGCGGGGGGAAATCTTGATGACTTCCATCTATACCCCTCCTAATTTTTCAAATGACGTCATGCCCACTTATTATACCTTATTTGCCTGCACTCCGCTTCTGTTCATATACCTTCAAATTATTGTAAACAACCTTCAGCAGAGGTGTGGACAAGCCCCGTTTTTCTGCATGCTCCAAAAGATAGCCTTGCAAATGATCCCCTTCGACCGCCAAGCCTTTCTCCATATCCCGGAGCATAGATGACTTCATGGCAGCTCCCTGCTTTTGGAACGTCTCCATCTGCTTGTCGACGATGTCTGGACGGATCGGAGCTTCCAGCGCACGAATGACCGCGGCACATTCCTCTGCCAGCTGGCGCGTCAATTCCATTCCATATAAGGAATCGCGGATCGGACCGACAGCGGAATTCATCAAGGTCGTGATGCCGGACATCGTCGTAATGAACAAATATTTCTGCCAGGCGTCGCGCTGGATGTTGGTACTGGCCCGCATGGAACCGTTGATGCCACTGAACGCCTCCGCGATTTGCTCCACACGCTCGCTCAGTCCACCCTCCCACTCCCCAAAGACGGTTTCGTGGGTTGCGCTCGTCTGCACGACATCGCCATCCGCATTCAAAGTCGTTTCAATAAAGCACAAGCCACCCAGTACACGCTCGCGGCCAAAGCGCTCCCACAACAGTTCCATGTGGGCTATTCCGTTCAGGAGCGGGATCACTACGGTCTTCTCTCCGATGTAAGGAGCGATGTCGTTGATGCTTTCTTCGAGGTGATAGGCTTTGTTGGATAACAAGACTACATCAAACGGTCCACCTTCCTCACCGGACTTCATTAACTGCGGCCGCTCCAGATGGAAATCTCCATGGATGCTCTGGAGGCGAAGTCCGTTTTCCGCAAGTTGCTTGTATCTACGCTCCCGAACGAGAAAGGTTACATCTACTCCTTTTTCTGCCAGTCTTCCTCCGAAATAGCCCCCGATTCCACCTGCGCCCAAGACCAGTACTTTCATTCGCTATCCCCTCCACTATTAATCAAACAGTTCGTCTATATTCTACAAAAACGGAACTCTTTTCTGAACCCCGCAATATAATGTTAGAAATTCTAACACAAAACGTTAGAAAACCTCTTGACGAACGATGTCGGTAGTCGGTATAATTCCAAATATAAAATAACATTAAAAAACGAACTTTACTTTTCTTCAAATAAAAATAATTCGTGAATGGAGTGTTTTCTCTTGGATATGAAATCTGTCTTGTCCACCATTGACACTGAAAAAGTCGAATACGTTGACTTCCGCATCGTCGACATGCTCGGCCGCCAGCATCACGTCACCGTCCCTGCCTACGCAGTTGACGAAGGAACTTTCCGCAACGGTGTTGCTTTCGACGGCTCCAGCTTGACTGGCTACAAATCCATCGAAGAGAGCGACATGGTGGCGATGCCTGATCCGGCAACTGCCTTCATCGATCCTTTCGTAGAAGCGAAAACGCTGAACATCGTATGTAACATCGTAAACCCTGACTATACTCCATACGATCGCGACCCACGCGGCATCGCGCTGAAAGCAGAAGCTTATCTGCAACAACTGGGTGTAGCTACAGCGGCTTACTTTGGTCCTGAGTCCGAGTTCTTCCTGTTTGACTCCGTACGCTATGATTCCGGTCCATCCGGCTCCTTCTTCCATATCGATTCGGAGGAAGCCTTCTGGAACACAGGGAAAGAAGGACAAAACCTCGGCTACAAAGTGCGCAACAAAGGCGGTTACTTCCCTGTACAGCCTACAGATACGCAAGCAGACATCCGCAACGAAATGTGCACCCTGATGACCCAAGCGGGTATGTATGTTGAGCGTCATCACCATGAAGTAGCTACTGCTGGTCAAGGCGAGATCAACTTCCGCTTCGACACTTTGACTCGTACTGCTGACAATCTCTTGCTGTTCAAATACATCGTGCGCAACGTAGCTGCCAAACATGGCAAAACGGCTACTTTCATGCCAAAGCCAATCGTTGGCGACAACGGTTCCGGCATGCACGTTCACCAAAGCTTGTTTAACGGCGACACCCCTCT
Source organism: Brevibacillus centrosporus (assembly GCF_046622605.1). Taxonomy (NCBI): domain Bacteria; kingdom Bacillati; phylum Bacillota; class Bacilli; order Caryophanales; family Paenibacillaceae; genus Brevibacillus; species Brevibacillus centrosporus. Next base: position 5,075,098 of record NZ_CP176856.1, read on the forward strand.
CTTCTACGAGCAAGGTGGTTACGCAAACCTGAGCGAAACTGCTCTGCACTACATCGGAGGCATTCTGCACCACGCACCTGCCCTGATCGCTTTGACCAACCCAAGCACCAACTCTTTCAAACGTCTGGTTCCTGGCTATGAAGCTCCAGTAAATCTGGTCTTCTCCAAAGGTAACCGTTCTGCTGCAGTCCGCATCCCGGTAGCTGCTGTTACACCAAAAGCATCCCGTATCGAGTTCCGTACGCCTGACTCTACTGCTAACCCTTACCTGGCATTCGCTGCCATGCTGATGGCTGGTCTGGACGGAATCAAGCGCAAGCTCGACCCACGCGAAATGGGCTTTGGTCCTATGGATAAAAACATCTACGACCTGTCCGATGCTGAGAAGCACGAAATCAAGAGCGCCCCAGGCTCTCTGGAAGAAGCATTGCTCGCTCTGGAAGCTGACCACGAGTTCCTCTTGGAAGGCGGCGTATTCACGAAAGAACTGATCGAAGGCTGGATCTCTCTGAAGCGCGGAGAAATCCAACAAGTGGAGCGCACCGTGAATCCGAAAGAATACGAGCTGTACTACGACCTGTAAGAAGCAAGCAGTATCATCCGGTTTCTTCTAGCCGGCGGCAGTTCTGAAGTAAGTTTCCATCCTCCATCTATATAGAATTTTCCAATTGGAAAAAGCCAATCTCTTCTCCCATGGAAGAGTTGGCTTCTTTTTTTGCCCCTCGCTTGACTTTTTTACGAAAACGTTGCTTGAAATTCCCTTACTAAATTCTCTTCTCCCGACGAACAATGATAGATAGGTCAAAATGAAAAGCAAGGAGAACTTATGGACCTTACAACACTAATGATTTCTGGGAGGTCGTTAATGGGAATTTTAAGTGGCAATCCTCAAAATGAACCCATGCACTATGGCGAAGTCTTTGGTATATGGAGTTATCTCACTACCACAAAAGGACTGCTTGTGGGTTATCAGACGTTCATCAACCATACTGGTGATAAGGACTTGAAAAACTTTTTGGAAGACCTTACCCAAAGTATGAGGCAGGAAATCCGTCAGGTAGAGGATCTTCTGAAGGTTAACAGCGTTGGATTACCTCCATCCCCACCTGAACGCCCTGTCGCGAACCTAGAGAGCATACCGGTTGGCGCCCGGTTCAATGACCCAGAAATTGCAGCCGGTGTTTCCAGAGATATTGCAGCTGGCTTGATAACGTGTAGCCAAATCATGGGGCAAGCCATCCGAGAAGATATCGGGATGATGTTTGGTCAATTCCACACGGCAAAAGCTCAGTTTGGTGGTAGACTTCTAAGAATCAATAAGGAAAAAGGATGGTTAGTGCCACCGCCACTTCATTTACAAACCCCCGAGCTCGTTCACGCTTGAGTTAAGGGCTTCCCCCCTCTAAGACCCACTTCCTTAGAGGGGGGTTTGAATTTCCACGAAAGGAAAGGAAGTTAGCAACAAATCAAACCTGGGCCTGGCCAAGTTTTTTATAATAATTCATATGATGCTTTTGCTGTAGCTCTACACGTTCCATCCTCATAGCGCTTAGGAACTTCTTCGTAGTTGAGCAATGGAAGCGTTACCCACCAAATATTACCCTTATGTATTACGCAACAATATAGATGGAGAAGATATCTATCGTTACTCTTGAAACGATTCGAGGAGGGATTGAATTGGTGAAATATCGCTGTTTTTACTGTGAACAAGAAACAGACAGCGTCCGCCAAATCACGTTTTTCCAAGGTAAACAGGATCGCGACGAACTTTTGTGTGATTCCTGTCATGCGGATTGGATTGAATCCCTGAAGAGTGAGCCGTAGACGGAGTAACGAACCCCACACCCACCTTCGTAGCAACCCTACAAGGTGGGTCGTTTATTCCCAACAACCCTGTGATGAGATTCGTAGTCTCGAGTGGCACTAAATATCAAAAGAAACCTGTCACGCGCTGATACCTTCACTTGGTACGTGCAATGAAGGTATGTCGTTAACTTGCCTATGCATCGCATGGCAAACGAGCCTATCATGCCTGCCTCTCCATGTAAAGCCGTTGTCGTAACCATCCGCCTGTTAAAAACCCATTTACACAAAAAAATTTACATTCCCCCTTCATAGTGATCAAGGATTCCAATACACATCCCGTCCATATAACAACCTGATTAAGAAATACAAGATGGTAGTCAGTATGTTGTTTTTGGCAAGTAAGAAATGTAGCAAATGGCAATTAAAAATGCACCACTTGCCAACCCCTAAATTATTTGCCGTGTAGTAGCGATTCTTTATACCGATGGCTTTCTCCATTAAAGACGATCAAATGAGAGTGATGAATCAAGCGATCGATTACTGCCTCTGTCAAAATAGGATCTCCAAATATATGATTCCATTGGCCAAACTGTAGATTGGTCGTGATAATAATGCTCTTTCTTTCGTAGCACATGGAGATAATCTGGAAAAGCAATTCTGCTCCCTGTTTGTGTAAGGGAATATACCCCAGCTCGTCGAGTATTAACAGATCTAACTTCTCAATCTGGTTGAAGAATCGGCTCAACGAGCCGGTCTCGTGAGCGTCTAACAGCCGATTGACTAATCCAGCGACAGTGAAGAACTTAATCTTTTTTCCCTGCTTCTGAATGGCATGTAAGCCAATGAGAGTTGATAAGTACGTTTTTCCCGTTCCCACACCGCCATAAAAGATCAAATTTTCTTTCTCCTCTATGAATCCACCATGAAGAATATGGTCCTGCGTGAGACCTTGTCCCATCTGAATATGGCCCCATTCAAATGGCTTTCCTGTTATTCTTGGCAGGGAAGACTGCTTGAAAAGCAGATTGATTTTTCGTTCTTCTCGTTGTTGTAGCTCTCTTTCTAAGATTCTGAGTAAGTACTCTTCATTTGTTTTCGCTTCTATCTCCAGGTAATGTTGCCGAACCCAACTCAACTTGAGACGCTTTGCATATTCCTTTATCAATGCTTCCACTAGTGATGACCTCCCGTTCCTTTAAAAAATTCATTATAATGGGCTAATCCTCTAGTGGCAGTTGGAACGGCAGGAACAAAACCTTTCGGTTGAATGGTATCCCTTTGTCCACGACCATTGATGAGTTGATAATAGATCTGCTTAATAGAATCAACGGATGGGTGGCCATTCTCGGAGGCAAGCTGCAAAGCTTGCGTAGGTATTTTCATATCATCGTCCTTTAGAATGACGGATAGCAGCTGGAGAGCTTCTTGCTTCTCTGGGACTGTACAATTCGAGAGATAGGTTTGCCATTCGATGGGCAATTGTTCATAAAAACTTGTGTATTTAATGGCAGTTGGCCGTTTTGCCATCAATGTCAAATATGGCTGCCAAATCACTGATTTTGGCTCTTTGCCATACAGCCTAGCATGCTGCACAATCAGCTCATATTCTTCCGTTAAAATATCCACTCGATCAAATAAGATCTTTGCCAAAACCGTACATTTGGCAAAACGAGGAGACGTTGAGTAGAGTTTATTTTCGACTCGGATATATCCGTATTTATCAGCTTTTACTCGTTCATATCGGATACAATCAAATTCTTTGGCAGGTAATTGAAGAAGGTGTTCCTTGTCTGCCAAATATAATTCGGAAAGCATCGTTTCTTTTACATAATGAGGTCGCTCCCGATCTTTCTCGGCTTTTTTCCACAGGGTTTCGTTTAGCTGATCAAGACTGTGTATCTGTAGCTCTGGCAGAAGAAAGTTGTTGCGAATGTACTTTACCATCGCCTCCACATGACCTTTTTCATTACCACTACCGGGATTACAAAACTCGTATTCAAAATCATAGTGAAAAACGAAGTTTTGGAATTCCTCTGTCAACTCCCGCTGACCGTTCGGCATGATTCTTTTCACCGCTGGTGATAAGTTATCAAAACGAATCACCTTAGGTACGCCACCTATGTAGTGAAAGATACGTTTTAGCCCCTCCAGAAAACATTCTCGGTTCTGAGACTGAAAAACTTGGAAGTAAAACGTATTGCTATGAGGAAATGAGAGAACGAGAAATGGCAAGGTAACACTTTCCCCCAGATATTTAAATGGTGCTTCTCCGAAATCAACCTGTGCTGATCCAGGTTTCGTCTCCAATGGCAATGCCGCAGCATCACTTGTCTCTACTAACTGGTGTTTTCGTTGAGAAACATATTGTCTGACAGAGCGAGATGATCCTGTAAATTGGTGTTCTTCCACTAATTGTGTATACAAGCGTTGTGCTGTTCTTCGGAACTTCTTTTTCTTTTTCAAGTCCTCTTTGATCCACTGATCAAGAATCGGTTTTACTGGTTCCATGACCCTTGCTTTTCGAATTTGCTTGGGCTTTTCTTGAAGATTGAAATCATCCATTTCTGCATACTTCTGAACCGTCCTCGAATCCCGATTCATTTGTTTTGCAATCTTGCTATAAGCTCGTCCTTTTTTGTTTGCCTCATGCCTGATATAATTAATTTCTGCCACTGCTAACATCTCCTAACTTTATACCTCCCGTCGTCAGTTTGCCCAACTGGGAGTGTATTTTGAGAAGGGGACGTTGGCAAGTGGTTTTTTTAATTTATGCAGCCCCTACGGGTCTGCATAAATTAACTGCCATAACCTACATTTTTAGTCTGCCATAAACAGTCAGTATGTCCCGAAAGGGAAACTGCTGGGATAATGCGAGTATGGAGAACTTCTTTAGTCATTTTAAATCCGAGTGCTTTAACCGCTGTACGTTCCGTACAGTTGACGAAGTGAAACGTGAAGCCAAACGTTACATCCATTTCTACAACCGTGAGCGTTTTCAGCAAAAATTAAACAACCTGAGTCCGTATGAATTCCGAACTCAGGTTGCTTAGAGTTTCTTTTTTATTTCCTGTCTACTTGACAGGGGTCAGTTCACAATGAGAATGCTTTTGTAAGAACCCTATCTAAAATCTTAAGCTTTTTGTCGACATATTTCGCTAATGCACCTACGCCAAAAATCACCCAACCATACCAAGGCATCGCTGAAACAAAAGCTTTTCCAAATAGGAACATGCCATTAAAGATTCCGGCCACTAAATCCCATTGATTAATTTCAAGCATATGATCTCCTCCTGCCAGTAATTCCGGCAGAAAGGACTTCTTTCCTACAACTTTCGACCGACATTTTCCGACAACCAACAGGATAAATATACCAAATAAGAGAACGAATAGTATGATTCACATTATTCGTAGGAGGTTGAAATTGCCATGTTTGACTACAAACACTATGTACCTGTTCTGAAGTGGAAGAGAGGTGAGCAAAAGGCTCTGGAATTTCTTGCCCAACCACTTAAACAAAACATGACACCTTTATTAGAAATCCCACCAATATCCTATGGCGAGGATGAAGATCGGACTTCAAAACTAGGAGCACAATTAAATGGAATTGGAAAGGACGTAACTCAGGCTTGGAATTTCCCCACTCCAGTTTTTATCGATTGTATACAATTAGAGGTTGATGAACAACTTTCAATGAGTAATGGTCAACACTTTTTGGAATACGTCATTGATGACATTGAAAGCTATGGAACAAAAGCAATTCCCGTCGCTAACCTTGAACACTACGACCCTTTTTTTGACGCGTTAAAAAACGTTACTAATCATTATGGTCGGGGCTTTTGCCTGCGCGTAAAGCGAAGTGACTTGAACGATTTAAATACCCTCACTTCCCATATTGACGGATTATTAACGTTCATGGACTTAACCCCTAAAGACGTTGATATAGTACTTGATCACGACTTTATGGGGGGAGATACTTCCTCAACAGCTTATTCTCAGTTGATACTAAACATCATTCAATTTCCGCATTTAACCCAATGGCGCACCTTTAGTATCATCGGCACTTCGATGCCAGCAATTCTACGGATGAAGCCGAATACCTTAATGGGAATTGAACGAGTTGAATGGAACGTATACGAACTAATTATTAAATTCAAAAATGGTTTGGGCAGGATTCCCACATTTGGTGATTATACAATTAGCAATCCCACATATGGAGAATTCGACCCTTCAATCATGCAAGTAGCTGCCACTATTCGCTACACCGTCCGTGACAAGTATCTAATTTTTAGAGGGGCTACAACTAGAGGTCCTGGTGGATTCCAGCAATATATTTCATTAGCACAGGATGTTGTCGCACATCCCGGCTATAGCGGTGCAGGATACTCTTATGGGGATCAGTATATTTTTGATTGTGCGCATCAACAAAACGGTGTAGGTACAGGCAGTCATGAAACTTGGCGTCGTGCAACAGTTAATCATCACCTTACTTTTGTTATTCACGAACTCGCCAACCTTCACGGCTCTTCAACGTCTGGTTCACCAGTTGCTTCAATTCAACCATAGGGATTTTCTCCACTAGTCTCTCATATAACACATTTTTGGGCTTGCTCAATATTCCTTGATGCAGGCCCTTTTCTTTTAAGAGAGTCAATACTTCATCACGCCAGAGTAATTGCACAAGAGAATAAGGGTCTTGCGAAGGATTTTTCCTTCCCCTTTTGGCATACTTCATTCTTGCCTGCCCTTTTTTGTTCGTAACGACGATGATACCCCACCAGTCAGGAATCATCTCTTTTACCTTTTCCAAGTAATCATCGGCAGTGACAATTGTGACTTTATCAAAGACCTTGTTGTAATCAAGCATCTGGGTCGGCAGTCTACTTAAGGTATCACTCTCACTCTTTATTTCATATCCATGAATTACTCCATTAACCACCGCAATATCAACTCGTGATTGCCCAAGGCAGACTCCCATCTCGTTAATTATAAGTGTGTCTGGTTCTTCCCCATGTTTCACTTGTAATTTTTCGAGAAGGACCTCTCGTACATCAGCGTCCTTTAACTTTTCCATTACTTACATCCCGTTCCTTAGTTTCTTGGCATTAGTATACTTTGACGTTTGTCTGTATATTCCTGCCTAAAATTATTCTCGCCCCGTTTCCGAGGCGATAATGGAGGGGTTCGCGAAAGAAAAAGTCCTTTCACATATAGTGGGCTTTCGTATGACAAATTCAAGGTGTCTCAGCTAATCCATTTCGCGAAAAGGTATATTCCACCTAACATGGCAGCTGCGTTACAAATTCCTCTTAGAAATCTTGGCACGACCGTATAAATGATTGTAAAGACCGCACAGAGTAATATTGCAAAGACAGCCAATTGCCAAGCCCCTGTTGTAGACCAAGGCTCATTTACTCGTAGATCTAATCCCATAAAGTCCTCCGTTATATTGCATATTGAGCATAAAGAAACCAGCAACCATATCCCGCACCAAGATAAATGATTGCTCTAATCGGCTTGGGTAGCCGGAATAGAACTTTACCGAAAATTACAGTCATTAAAAGCAACGGCACTAGCACCCATAATATAAATTTAAAAATGCCTCCCACCATGAGGTCAAGAATCGGCTCCATTTTCCCACTCCTTTTACAGTTCAATCTCACCTTGTCCCATTCCCTTTAATTGTAAAAAGAAAACAACCTATCCAACGAAGAATAGGCTGTTTGTAACTCGCTCTGAAATTTTTGACTGCGCGCGGGTGACTAAAGTCTGCACGCTGCTCTTCGTGATCTGCAGCAGGCGAGCTGTATCCTCGAAGGAGAATCCCTCGCCATGCGTAAGCACGTAGCATTCCCGCTCGCGATCCGTGAGGCAGGACAAAGCGTCTGCCAGTTGAAACCTCTGCCAATCAGTCAGGTTACAAGGGCTCCCTGCGGTGCTCCGCGAGACGAATCCTTGCATGCGCACTGGGTCCATCAATTTCTTCCTTTCATATGCAGCTCGCCGTTCGATCCCCCTTTTATTCCCTGGACAACGCCCTGTCTCCAGCCATTCTATTACGAATTCCGTGTCACCAACCATTTCACCTATGATCTGGCGCTCGGTTTTATTTTCATCCCCGTTACAGACAGCCTTTTCTCTTCCTGTTATCCTTTTTGCCTCTTCCAGACGAACCACTCGGATAGCATCGACAGAATCCTTCAGTTCGCTTTGCATGCGTTTCAGTGCCTTTTTGATCTCTTTGTAGCTCTTCAACAGATCGTGCATGAGAACCCCTCCCCAGCGCGTTTATTTACGTCTGTTACCCTTGTCCTTCAAAACTGCCTTGACCCTGTATCGCCCATCAGTCTGCGCAGCTGCTCGATTGACAGCACTTCGGCCGGCTTGTCAGGTGGCTGCTTGCGTTGACGCTCTTTGGCACGCTCCAGATGCTCCTCAAAGCTGATTGGATCGTTCTTTTTCTTTTTCTTGAACTTCAGCATGTCCCGGATCTTCGCCATGGCTTTTCCACCTCTCAGGCAAAATAAAAAGAGCGCCAGAACACACCCGTATTGGGTGAACATTCTGACGCCCTTTGCTTTTCAGTCAGGCTCTTTATTAGGCTTTGCGGTATCGTTTACGTTTGGTCTCTTCGGTCTCGAGTAGCTTATCATCCTGGGTAATGATTGTGAATCTGTGATGAGCTTCAAGCTTGCAGCTCTCCACGACATTTCCATCCTCGATGATGACGACTCTTACACCTCTTTCTCGGGGATATTTTACATCAACTCGAATAATGATATTGAAGCAAGCATGTACTTTTCATTTATTCCCTTGGGGAGGTAAGATAATGTAAAAAATTTTCCATTTGCATGAATTGTGGTTGCAATGAAGAAGAGATTTCAATATACAAATGCTCTGAATGTAAAACATTCTTCTGCGGCACATGCGCTGACCAAGGAATCTTCAGTACAAAATGCCCGAAATGCGATTCATCTGGAAGTAAAATGGGTCGCATTAGCTATTAAAGTTTAGATTAATGGCAAGCAAATTACCAATTTTCAACCAACGGGATCCTGCACTAGGATCTCTTGTTTTTTATACAATTCGTTTCATGATAATCCACCGTTATATCCTCCATCTATATAGAATTTTCCAATTGGAAAAAGCCAATCTCTTCTCCCATGGAAGAGTTGGCTTCTTTTTTTGTATCAAGTGGGGATATTTCAAAAGTGCTTACCTTTTCAAACATTTAACACTTTACCGCGCTATACTAACGATATTAATATAACAATTGCACTTATTTCACAAATCATATGTACCATTCTGAGGAGATGACTTGTCATGGAGCACTCCGTTCCACGTATTATCCCTCCCTCGCAATGCTATTCATGCGGGTGTCAAAAGTTTCATAAGGATGAGAGGAGAGTGTATACCTATCAAGACTACATAAACAACAACACCTTGATGGTTCAGGTACACCGCCGAAGATATCGCTGTGCGAATTGCGGTACGAAACAATGGGATCAAATATGCGGAGCATCCACGTACTCAAGAAAAACGTACCGGTTTATTTTCTGGGAAGCCTCTTTAAGTAGAAATGAAAAGAAATTCATCCACAAAAATATCTCCCTGTAGCAACATGAAATACGTAAGCATTGGTTGCCCTTCGATTCCACTTCCTCCTATACTGTCCATATTGGAAGATATAGGGAAGGGAGGTTTCTCATGAAGAAAAACACTGCTTTACTCGAACGTATACAGATAGCCAATCCTTTCCACATCGGAAGGATTGGCTTTTTTCAACTGGAACGGTTCTATCCGTTTTATTTACAGGGCAGTCCAGCCGCCATCGATCACCAGCTCTGCACCCGTCATAAAGCGAGATTCGTCGGACGCCAAATAGAGGGCTCCATACGCAATATCTTCCGGCTCACCGAAATAAGGGAGCTGGGTGTGCGCTTGATAATACGGAATCGCGCCTCCTTCCTCCATCGACGGCAGCCGATTTGGACAGGACGCGCAGGGCACCTTTGGCTGCCGTATACGGACTGGTCCCGGCCATGATAGAGCCGCCGCCCGCTTTTTGCATTTCCGAAAACACGTACATCATCCCGATCACGCAGCCGTTGAGGTTGATATCCGTGACTTTATTCCACTCGGACATCTCCATGTTGGCAATGGTGTTCGGACTAGAAATACCTGCATTTGTTCATATAATTAAAGCAATCGGCTACTTTCGGGCAACCAACACGTCTCTGCATTCCGTTGTTTTATCGTCACATCGCAGGTTTGTGTCGACGAAATGCGTGATGCGTACTCGGCAAATGCTCCGAGATGCGCTGGTGGAATTGATTCATGAGCAAGGCTATGAAAAGATTACCGTTCAGGACATTGCAAAAAGAGCGACGCAAAATCGCGCCACCTTTTACCTGCACTATCGCGACAAACTCGATCTGCTGGAGCAAAGCTCACAGGAAATCCTGCTGGATCTCGTGGAGAGTATGAACCTCTCCTATTCCAAGCAAGAGACGTTTGACATTCACAGCGAACAGCCGCATGACAAATTTGTCTACCTGTTTGAGCATATTTCGCAGAATGCCAAGCTGTACAAGGTCTTTCTGTCTGAAAAGAACATGCCGTACACGTCCAAATACATGGCTACGCAGCTCTTGCGGGTGGCTATTCTGGGGCCATATGCGGATAATCCGTTTATTAAATAGAGTAGCCGTCTCTCGGTTTCGTTCCCGAGAAACGGCTGCTCTCTGTTTTCCACTCATCATTTGTAAGAGACATTCCACGTTTCATGCAAGAAAAGAGAAATGCGATCGACTGACCTCTGAATCAGCGCCTCTCCCTTTTCACGACTCGCCAGACTGGGATAGCCAATCGTCCCTAATTCTGTCTTTGTACCGTACCGGGCGTATTTGATCACATCGGGGAACGAATCCTTCTGCTTCGGCACTTCATCTACCGCCTGCACCAGATCGACTAGCTCCGGATACAGGTAAAGCAGGACGGACGTTCCCGCTTCCCCGGCGTGGCCGTGCGCGACTTCTCCCGACTCTACGATCCCTTGATCCTGTGCCTTGATAAATCGCCAGCAGTCAATCTGCGCGCATCGCAGCTGTGGGCGTTCCCTCAGCGTTTGGGAGACGTGATTCACCATCGCCACATTCCCTGCATGCCCGTTGATAAACAGGAAGTTAGTAAAGCCCCATTTGACCAGGCTGTCTACCACATCTTTCAGATAGCCTTTGAAGCTATCTGGTGTAATCGTAATCGTCCCTGGAAAGTCATCGAGCGCAGAAGAATCTCCTACCTCCAAAGAGGGTCCGATGATTGCGTGCACGCGCTCAGCGACGAGCTCTGCAAGCTTCGTGGCGACAAGCATATCCGAGCCCATCGGCAAATGCGGGCCGTACACCTCACAAGCTCCTGTTGGGATGATGACCAAGTCTGTTTGCTTTTTACGCTCCAGAAACGTCGTCCAGCTCATTTCTTTCATTCGATTCGTTGCCACAGCCATGATAGATCTCCCCCCTATTGCTATTCATACAAGTGACAGGCGACAAAGCGGCCGTCCCGATTTTGAAACACTGGCTTCACGGTTTTGCATCTATCCATGACTGCCGGGCAGCGCGGATGAAACGTGCACCCCTCAGGTGGATTAGCCGGGCTTGGCACATCTCCGCGAAGAACGATCCGCTCTTTCTTGGCTAACGGATTGGGAGTGGGCACTGCCGATAGCAATGCCTGCGTATAGGGATGCTGCGGGGAATCAAACAGCTCGCGTTTGTCTGCCAGCTCCACAATCCTCCCCAGATACATCACACCGATCCGGTTGCTGATGTGCTTCACGACGCTGAGATCGTGCGCGATGAACAAATAGGTCAAGTCAAACTGCTCCTGTAGATCCTGCATCAGATTGATGACCTGCGACTGGATGGATACGTCCAATGCAGAGACCGGTTCATCTGCCACAATCAGCTTGGGGTTGAGTGCCAGCGCACGGGCGATCCCGATCCTTTGGCGTTGGCCTCCGCTGAATTCGTGGCTGTACCGCTTCGCATGGTAGCTGCTAAGGCCTACGACATTCAACAGCTCGTCGATCCGGCGGTCCTTTTCCTTTCCCCTCGCCATCTGATGAATCTCCAACGGCTCGGCAATAATATCGCCTACGGTCAGCCGAGGATCGAGGGAGGCGTACGGGTCCTGAAAAACCATCTGCATATCCCTGCGCATTTTCCGCAGCTCAGAAGCATTCATCCCTACCAGGTTTTTCCCCTCGTATCTGACCTCGCCTTCTGTCGGCGCTAGAAGCTGCAGAAGCAATCTCCCCGTCGTTGATTTGCCGCAGCCGCTTTCTCCGACCAACCCGAGGGTCTCCCCTTTGTAAATAGAAAAATCGACACCGTCTACCGCCTTTACATGCCCGGCAGTACGGCTGAAAACGCCCTTTTTAATCGGGAAGTACTTTTTTAGATTCTTCACTTCAATGAACGGCTGGTTCATGCCCTGTCCTCCCCTCCGCTGATGTATGCAGAAAGCAACGGCTAAAATGGCCCAGCTCGATCTCTTGCAGAGGAGGAGACTGCTCCCGACAAATGGCCATCGCGTGCTCGCAACGGGGAGCAAAGCTGCACCCGATTCGCAGGCTTCCTTGGGCAGGGACACTTCCTTTGATGGAGTAAAGCCGCTTCTCCTCTGAGTCGAGCGTAGGCATGGACTTCATCAGACCTTGCGTGTACGGATGACGCGGATGGGTGAACAGCGTGACGACATCGCTCTCCTCCACCACTCTCCCGTCGTACATGACCACCACCCGGTCACACATCTCCGCGACGACACCCAGATCGTGTGTAATGAGCAGAATCGCGGTTCCCTTCGAGGCTTTCAGTTCACTCATCAAATCGAGGATTTGCGCCTGGATCGTTACATCCAAAGCCGTTGTAGGCTCATCTGCGATCAACAGCTTGGGATCGCATGCCATCGCCATGGCAATCATTACCCGCTGCCTCATCCCGCCTGACAAACGATGCGGGTATTCGTCGACGATTTGCTCCGCCCGCGGAATCCCTACCAGCTTGAGCATTTCCACAGCCCGCGCTCGTGCCTGTGCTTTGCTGTAGTTCCGGTGGATACGGACCGCTTCCCCGATCTGATCTCCTATCGTAAATACGGGGTTCAGAGAAGTCATCGGCTCTTGAAAAATCATGGCCATCTCGTTTCCCCGAATCTCTCTCATCTCTTCTTCCGACAAGCCCAGGATTTCTTTCCCGTCAAACGTAATCGAACCTTCCACTACCTTACCCGGCGTCAATCGCATCGCTGTTAAGGAGGTTACGCTTTTACCGGAGCCAGACTCGCCCACGATCCCTACCGTCTCTCCCGCGCGAATACTGATGTCCACGCCATCGACTGCAGCCACTACCCCTTCATCCGTATAAAAGTACGTCTTCAGACCTTTGATCTCTAGCAGTTTGCGCTCCAATGCTGATCCCCCCTCCTCACAGCTTCATCTTCGGATCCAGCGCATCGCGCAGACCGTCTCCCAGCATATTGAAAGCGAGCACCATGAACATAATCGCCAATCCAGGTATCGTGCTCACGTGAGGTGCTGTTCGCAAATACTCTCGACCTGTGCTGAGCATGGCTCCCCATTCGGGTGTCGGCGGCTGTGCCCCCATTCCGAGAAAGCTGAGACCCGAGGCTGTAAGAATCGCGGTTGCAATCCGCATGGTAGACAAGACGATGATCGGTGCCACGCTATTTGGCAGCACGTGCTTAAAGATCACTCTCGCATGGCTCGCTCCCATGGATTTGGCCGCTTCGATGAACTCCTTGTTCTTTACCGAGATGACCGCACTGCGGGAAATCCGCGCGAAGGTCGGTACCGAGAATATCCCGATGGCGATCATGACATTCACCATGCCCGGTCCGAGTACGCTTACGATAGCCAGCGCCAGAAGAAAGCTGGGGAACGCCATGAAAATATCCATGATTCGCATGATGAACATATCTGTCCGACCGCCAAAATAGCCGGAGACCGTTCCCAGCCCTACGCCAATGACGACGGAAATCAACACGCCGACAATCCCGATCATCAACGAGATTTGCGAGCCATAAATAATCCGCGACAAAATGTCACGACCGTATTCATCCGTCCCAAAAAGATGGTCGGCGGAAGGAGGCTGCAGGATCACGTCCATGTTTTGCTCGATCGGGTCGTAAGGGGCAATCGCTTGTGCAAAAACGGCAATCCCGACAAAGACCACGACCATCCAAAAACCGACGAGTGCTCGTTTGTTTTTTCGAAATCGGCGCAGCATGGAGGCCCATGGCGAACGCCGCTGATAGGACACTTCTGCTGCTTGGGTAGCTACCTGTACACTGACATCCGTATCGCTCATCGCTTTTGCCTCCTTCTAATCGTATCGAATCCGTGGATCTACCGCGCCATAGCATAAGTCGACTACGAGGTTCACGATGACGAAGATCGCAGCGACGAACAAAATGCTTCCTTGTATGGCTGGATAATCCCGAAACTGAATCGATTGGATGATGTAGCGGCCGATTCCGTTCATCGAAAATACCGTCTCTGTCAAAACAGCTCCACCCAACAGGTGTCCGAACTCCAGACCCACAATCGTGATGATGGGAATCAGCGCATTTTTCAAGGTGTGCTTGTAGATGATCAGCTTTTCCCTGACGCCTTTGGCACGTGCCGTTCGAATAAAGTCCTGATGAATGACCTCCAGAATACTGGAGCGAGTCAAACGCGCTAAAACGGCGGAGGAAGACAAGCCCAGCGCGATTGCCGGAAGGATGTAATGCTTGAACTGCGTGCTGCCGCCCGAGGGCAACCATTGCAGGTAATAGGAAAACACCAGAATCAGCATGATTCCTGACCAGAATACCGGCATCGATATCCCGAACAAAGAAACCATCATCGTCGCATTATCCCGCATGCTGTTCGGCCTGATCGCAGACATGATTCCTGCGAAAAGGCCGACGAGGACCATGACGACGACAGAAAGCATCGTCAGCATGATCGTGCTGGGAAAACGAGTCAATAGTTCTTCTGCTACAGGTCGATCCGAGCGCAGCGATTTGCCCATATCCCCTTGGAGCAGCCCCATCACGTAGCTTCCGTACTGTTCATACAAAGGGCGGTCGAGCCCCAGGCGTTCCTTTACGATCTGGATCTCTTCCGCTGTCGCATCCACCCCTGCAATCAAATTGGCTGGATCACCAGGCACCGAATGAATGATGATAAAACAGAGGATCGATACACCGATCAAGGTTGGAATCATTTGCAGCAGACGTTTTGCGATATAGCCCAGCAACTCGACGCCTCCTTTTCTCTCGATTCGGTCTTCTTACAGCAAGCCGTGCGTCAGACGTACAATTCCGGCTGACGGTGCAAATGGGAAGGCAGCTTCGCACGTACCTCCTGCACCCTTTCCAGATCGACGCGACAAGGGATCAGCCCTTCCGTTTCCACTCCGCGAGCCAGCACTACGCCCATCGGATCAACGACGAGACTTTGCCCGATATAATGCTCGTTTACCTGATTGCACGCGACGACATACGCCGTATTTTCCAATGCCCGCACAGTGACCAGGCTCTCCCAATGCCTTTCCTTGACTGGTCCCTTCACCCAACCCGAAGGAACGATCAGGATATCTGCGCCATGCAAGGCTTGATAGCGGGAAATTTCCGGAAAGCGCAGCTCGTAGCAGACCAAGAGGCCGAGTTTGCCAAAAGGCGTTTCCACTGGCTGAAACAAGGCGTCCCCCGGCTTGATTGAGGACGACTCCTTTGCTCCGAAGGCATCGTACAAATGCGTTTTCCGATACGTACTGACCACCTTCCCCGTCGAATCAGCCAGGACGACAGAGTTATACACCCTGTCATCCTCCGGGTCTTCTGATCGCTCTCTCATGCCAAAGACGATCCACACGCTGTACTTGTGCGCCAGCTCGCACATCGCGTTTACAAAAGGTCCGTCAATCGCCTCGGCGTCGTTTAGCTTCACCTCTCGCGGCGTACCCACGATGAAGTAGCTCATATACGCCTCGGGGAAGACCACCATATCTGCCCCGTATACCTCTTTCGCTTCTTTCAACGCCTTTTCTGCCTTCTCCAGATTGACCTGCTTGTCATCCGTCGAGCCCAGCTGGGCCATCACGATTTGAAAGGACATGAATGCTCACTCTCCTCTTATTTTTTCACCACTTTGCGCAAGTCCCAGATGTACGTAGGCTGAACCTCGACGCCCTCTACGTTTTTCCGTATGCCGACATACCCCACATCCTCGTGAAGGGAAATCCACGGCGCTTCTTCCTTGATCAGCTTGAGCGCTTCAGCGTACGATTTTTGGCGTTCCTCCGGCTTTGTCTGGGCCGAACCCGCTTTGATCCATTCATCGACCTTTGGATTGGCGTAATGCGAGTAGTTGGTGGCACTCGTGGACAACAGACCGTCGCTCAGCACGGAATCCGCATCTCCAGTCGAAGCAGCCGCACCGCGGACAAACAGTTCATATGTCGATGGATCCTTCAGCGTTTCCAGATAGGACCCCAACTCGAGAATCTTCAGCTCTGCGTCAAAGCCTACTTTTTGCAAGCTGTTTTGAACGAACTCGGCAGCCGGACGGTCCTGAATCACGTTTGCAGCCAGAATTAATCGGAGCTTGGTCCCTTCCTTGACGCCCGCTTCCTGCAGCAGCTGCTTGGCCTTCTCCACGTCATACGCATAGGCACCGACATCACTGTAGCCAAACGTTTGGGCAGCCACGGACGCTGTTGCCAGCTTCACTCGGCCTTCGTAGAGCTTGTTGACCAATGTCTCGCGGTCAATCGCGTAGTTCAGAGCCTGACGTACCTTTACCTGGTCAAAAGGAGCCACGGTCGTATTGATCCCGATGTACAGCACCCGGTTGGTCGGTCTGGATATGACCTGTACCTCGTCATTGGACTTCAGCCGCTCGAATTCCGAAGCGGGCACTTTCTCAATCACGTCAGCTTCGCCGGTTTCCAGCATAATGACGCGTGCCGCATTTTCCGGAACCGGTTTAAAGGTGACGGATTTCACTCCTGGCTTTCCGCCCCAATACTGCTGGTTTGCTTCCAGCACCACCTGGTTTCCTGGCGTCCACTCCTTGAAAGTGAACGGGCCGGTTCCTACCGGGTTTTTCGCGATTCCTTGTTCGTTTTCTTTGATCGATTTCGGACTGAGGATTCCGCTTGCTGTCACTGCCAAGTTATTTAAGAAAGGTCCTTGCGGGGTATTCAGCTGAAAGACGACCTCGTAATCACCATTGGTCGTGATTTTGTCGATGAATTGGCCGATCAGAACCCGCCGACTCAGCTTCTTGCTTTTATCCGCTAGTCGTTCGAAGTTCGTTTTTACCGCTTCGGCATTGAAAGGAGTCCCGTCCTGGAAGGTAACACCCTGTCTGAGCTTGAACGTCCAGGTTTTCCCGTCCTCTGACACCGTCCAGCTCTCAGCCAGGCGGGGCACGATCTCCATCTTGTCGTTGAAGGCCACTAACGTATCCAGAATTTGATAGTTAATCAGACTGGAAATCGTGTCGGTCGCATTATGCGGATCCAGACTCACCGGATCTCCCGTCAGCCCTACTACCAAATCCTTCGCTTCTACCTCCGCTCCGACTGAGGATGTTTCGCTCGTGCCGCAGGCGGATACCAATAGCGAGACAGCCAATACGAGAGGTGCAGCCCATTTTCCAAACCGCTTTTGTTTCATCTCCAGATCTCCCCCTTTTATCTTGAATGGCGCTTACGTCCGTGCTGTTCGTGAGGTAAAAAGATTGTCGTACCCTCGCTCTGTTCGCATCTGCACTTCCTTCTGCTGCTTTTCCAATGCCCGCTCGCCGTACTCTTTTGCCTTTTCGGGACCGACGACAAATACCCCATCGTCATCGGCAACGATCAAATCACCCGGATGAACGGCCACCCCGCAAATACTTACCGTCGTATTGACCTCTCCCTCAATTCCCAATGAACGGGTCGTGAGTGCACTTACCCCGAGCGAAAAGACCGGGAAGCCTAATTCCATAATCGGGCGGACATCTGTTACGCACCCTGCGATGATGGCTCCCGCCACTTTTTTGGTCATCGCGGCATACGTCATAAACTCCCCCCAGCATGCGCGCTTCTCGTCACCGGACATATCGATCACGAGGACATCTCCCGGCTCTACCAGATCCAGCGCATGCCGAATGGCTGTCGCATCCATATGCGGAATTCGCACCGTCACGGCATTGCCCACCAAATGGATAGGGCGAAACAGTGGAGTAAGTCCATTCAGAAATCCAAAATCGGTGAAATGTCCGATCGTCGATGGACTGACCGTTTCATAAAGATCGAGAACCTCTTTCGTTACCCCTTGTACTCTTGGTTTTACCGTAAACAAGATAAGCTCCCCCTTTCGTTTGCTAGAATCGAGGAATGCAACTAACATGCCAGCGGCCTAAATATTCAGAAAATATTATTTACTCTCTTATAAGTGCGACAGATCCGTTCCATATTTGATACAAACGTACTAAAATAGGTACAATTAGACATTTGCAAATGCCATATCTCCTACCAGGAGGGAACAGCATGACAACCAAGATCGCCATAGTGGGACAAGGAGACTTTATTAACCTCGCCAAGCGTGTCACTGCGAAGCTCGCCCACAAATTGAATGTTCATTTGCAGTTGTTGGAAATCAATCAGGCCGATACCCCAGGCTTAGTGCCTTCCATCCTGTCTTTGATCGAAAAGATCGACACTGACATCATCATCACCGGCCGCTTTATCGAAGCCCTGCTCGTAGGCAAAACCAGCATCCCGATCATTCACCTGCATTTGACGCCCTCCGATATCCTGGCTGCCGTCAACCAAGCCATTCCTTATTCGCACCGGATCGCGATCGCGATGGCAGAGCTTGCGGATTTGCGCTATGACTTCTCTACCCTGCAGGATCTTTTGAATATCAAGCTGGAATATATCAACTACACCACTCCGCCAGAGCTGCAGCTCAAAATAAGGGATTTTTCCGAAAAAGAAGGCTCCGTGATTGGCACAGGACTGGCTGTCCGATACGCCAAACAATACGGCATGCACGGAACGCTGATCTACACCGAGAACAGCATAGTCGAGTCCATCGAGCGCGCTTTGGAAATCATCCATTTCAAACGGGAAGAGGAAAAACGCAATCAAGCCTTCCTGGCCATCATCAATTCCGTACGTGACGGGATCATCGCAACGGATAGTCGCGACGAGATCACGATCGTCAATGACTCCGCCCGCCAGCTCCTCCAGCTCCCTGCTGAAAATCTAGTAGGCAAGGATTTAACCGACGCTGTCTCTCCCCTTTCCCTGCAGGAGCTTGCCTCTGAGGAAGAATTTCAGGACAAGATCATCAAATTCAAGCAAACCCGGCTGAATACGACGAAAAGCGGTATCTATCAAAAGGAAGTCAAAATCGGCAACGTCCTCACCTTTCAAGACATGACACACATCCAAAATATCGAGCAAAAGTACCGGCTCGAGAATGAAGCCAAGGGCCAGGTAGCCAGAGCGCATTTTGCCGATATCATCAGTGCCACACCTATCATGAGACAAACCCTGGAGCGCGCAAAAAGGTTCTCGTTGAGCGACTCTACGATCCTGATCATCGGAGAAACCGGAACAGGAAAGGAGCTGCTTGCCCAGAGCATTCACAACCACAGCGACCGAAAACCACAGCCCTTCGTCGCCATCAATTGTGCGGCCCTGCCAGAGACCCTCTTGGAAAGTCAGCTGTTTGGCTACGAGGATGGAGCATTCACGGGTGCTTCTAAAAACGGGAAAAAGGGACTTTTTGAGATCGCGCATAATGGGACTGTATTCCTCGATGAAATCAACTCGATTTCCTTGCATTTTCAAGCCCGGCTGCTGCGCGTTCTGCAGGAAAAGGAAGTGGTCCGTGTCGGTGGGTACAAGGTCATCCCGATTAACATCCGGGTCGTCGCTGCTACCAATGAGGACCTGCTCCCTCTCGTAAAAGCTGGGAAATTTCGGGCGGATCTCTACTATCGGCTGAACGTTTTGAAGCTCCGAATTCCCCCGCTGCGCGATCGATTGGACGATATCCCGCTTTTGACCAAGCAGTTTTTGCGCTATCAAAACATGGAGCTCTATCATCACATCGAGCCCTGCATCGAGAAGTTGTGTGCAGAGCTGCAGAAGTATACCTATCCGGGGAACATTCGCGAGCTTTACAATATTTTGGAGCGCTTCTCTATCCTGTGCGAGCCACAGAAGGTACAGGATTATGAGACCTGTCGAGAGATCATCTGTGAGTGCATGGAGGACCGCTCTACAGATCTTGGGGGGAGCGACCAGAAGCTGGAGTTTGACCTGCACGAAAGCTATCGGGAGAGCTTGATCGCGGCGGAACGCGTCATCATGACCAAGTACATCGATAAATATTATGGGGATAAGACCATGCTCGCTTCCAAGCTGGGGATGGGGCGAACTACTTTTTATCGGAAGCTGAAGGAGCTGGGGATCTCGTATTAATCTCCAGAACGGATACTCTGTTTTATGAAGCTGTGGTGGAGTGGCGGAAAAGGGAGAAAACGCTCCGTTAGTAGGGACACTTGCATGGGGGTCATCCCTGTTCGGCTCCATTCCAAAAACGGAACTCGCGTCCAAAGTGGTCGTTTCAGAGAGGCATGTTCAGAAGTGGACGCTAAAAGCAGGTTCCGTTTTTTCCATTCCGCCTGGGCTGTGTCCCTAATGCCCTCGCTGTTTTCTCCCTTTTCCTGAGCTAGCCTTTACTATTTCTACGTGCTTTCCTATTTTCATTACTAGAAAAAATGGAGAACCGCTTTCATCGTTAGAAGCCTTTATAGCTTTTGATTCTCGGTATTACAGTACCATAACCCACACCACAGTCGGCCGATATGATCTCACCGTCATGTGGTTGAACTTTCTGGAAGCAGCATATCTTTTTGGTTCACTGCTTTGAAACGGTCGCGGACAATCAAAAAGCAGGAGGCCCTCTATACTGAGGCGACCTCCTGCTTGGCTTCCAGTCTTCTTTTCAATTCCTCTACGGATTGCGGGATTCCCGCTCCCAGCTCGTTTTTCAAGTACGCGGGCAATAGCTCCCATACTTCGGCGACCAAGGGAATTCCGAGATTCAGGCTTTCCAGCAGCTCTTTTTGGGACAAGACCTCCTGCGGCTCTCCCGCAAAAACGAGCCTGCCCCCATCCATCACACAAATCCATTCCGCCCATTCAAAAGCGATATCCATATCGTGCGTAGCCATCAACACCGTCGTACCACTTCTGTGGATCTGATCCAGCTCGCGCAAGAGGTTTTTCGTTTGATAGCGGTCGAGATAGGCTGTCGGTTCATCGAGCAGCAGCAGCTCCGGCTCCAGGACCATCACTCCCGCCAAAGCGAGTCGGCGTTTTTGCCCCAGACTCAAGTGATGAATGGGAACATCGGCAAGCTCGGTCAATCCGAATGACTCGAGCACCCCCGCGACCTTTTCCCGAATCACCTCAAGGGGCAGCTTCCGATTAAACAAGCCGTAGGAAATGTCCTCTGTGACGGTGCTCGCAATCAGCTGATGCTCTGGGTCTTGAAAAACCAGCCCTACCTTTTGCGTCATTTCCTGCAAAAAGGACCGTTTGTACACAAACGGAGTGCCCTTCCAGAATAGTTGCCCTTGCTGGGGCTGAAGAATGCCGTTTGCGTGCAGAAACAACGTGGATTTCCCACAGCCGTTTCGTCCGAGCAGCGCGCATTTTTTCCCGGCCGGAATCCCAAAGCTCACCCCGTTCAGCACCGGCTTCTGGCCACCTGGATAGGTGTATTGCAGATTGGAAAACTCCAATAACCAAGATGTCAAAACCGCCAACCTCCCGTCAGACACTCTAGCAGCACCAATGCGATGCACCCGAGAATAGACTCCCATTCGTAGCGCGGCGAGCGTGTGTGTATGCGCAGGCTTTGTACGTGGAAGCTGTCAGAATAGCCTCTCGCTACCATTCCCATGGACAGAGACTGGTATTTTCTCATCGCCCTCACAAAAAGCTGAGTAGCCACCATCCCGACATCACGCAGCAGCGCCCGAAATCCTCTGTGCCCACCACGGGACCGCTGCGCTACCCACAGCTGAAAGGAAGCGTCCAGCAGGGCAAAAATAAACCGATACATGATCATCAGCAGATCCGTAACCAGCTCCGGCATACCGATTCGGCGGAAGACCTGCAAAATTTCCGCGAAAGGAACCGTGAAAAGCAAAAACGAAAAACAGGCGAGACTGCCCAAAACCCGATAGAACAGCTCCAAAGCCCGACTGACAGACGCTTGCCCCACATAGATTGCATAGGAGCCAACCTCCCACGATAGCACGGCGTCTGCCGGTGGAGCCCCTGTCCTGTTTTGCGTCAGATCGAACAGGATGGCAGGCAGACCCGCGATAAAAAAAGAGAGCGGAAGGATCAGAAACAGGAGATGGGCCTTCACGGGGATGCGGGCATAACCGATGACCCACACGCCCATCCACAGAAAGACCAGTAGCTGAACCAGTGCATGTCCCGTCAATACAAGGAGAAGCAGCACGCCCCCGAACAGGAGCTTATGCTCAGGCGATAGATCCCTCAGCCTGTTTTGGTAGGACAAGGTATCAAGCTGCTGCCAGTTCATTTCTTTCCTTTTTCTGTGCGCCCTTTAAAGACACCGACTGCATAGCCAACGACCCCCGCCCCCAATGCAGCTTGTACCGCGAACAAAAGGCTCTCCGTTTCTCCTCCAGGCGGTTCAATAAACGGCTGGAACCACGGCTCATAGTTTGGAGCGATTTCCTTGATCGCCTCTTCGGCTGCTCCGTCCGCTCCCCCAAACTCGGAATCTTTAATGAACAGAAGCGGCAGCACCGCCAATACCACTACTCCGAGGAGCAGCAACCAGTTCATCCCTTTTTTCACAGTGATTCCTCCCGTTTCAATAAGCGTAATTGCACGAGCTCTTTTGCGTTGTACGCTTGCAGCCAGTTCCATACAAGCACGGTAAGCAAGCCTTCACTAATCGCAAGCGGCACCTGAGTCACAGCAAAAATGCCTGCGAACTTGGCAAACGAAGCGAGTACACCGCCCGATTCAGCAGGAAACGCCAGTGCAAGCTGAATCGAAGTCACTACATAGGTAGACAAATCAGCCAAAGCCGCCGCTGCAAATACGGCAAGACGCTGCTTGCCGCTGCGTGCGATCAGCCGATAGATTCCGTAGGCCACCATCGGTCCCACAACCGCCATCGAGACTGCATTTGCTCCCAGTGTCGTCAAGCCACCATGAGCCAGCAGCAAAGCTTGGAACAGCAAAACCATACTGCCCAGCACAGTCATTGCCAAAGGTCCGAACAAGATGGCGCCAAGCCCTGTTCCTGTCGGATGAGAGCTGCTTCCCGTCACCGACGGGATTTTCAGTGCGGACAGCACAAACGCAAACGCTCCGGATACCCCCAGCAAAAGCTTCATCTGTGGATGCTCTTTTACAATTCGATTGATCGAACGCAAACCGAAAATGAAAAACGGCAGGAATACGACCCACCAGAATAAGGCCCAAGACAGTGGCAAATACCCCTCCATAATGTGCATCGCGTGTCCGGTCTGCGGTTCATTGAACATGAAGTAAAGAATAAATCCAGCAATCAGCAAGCAGCTTGAAACCAACCTGGAACGTTTCATGATGACACTTCCCTCCTTTTTCCAATCCTTTTTTGGCAAAAAAAAACTCATCCCCAAAGTGGACGAGATCCGCGTACACAAAACAATAGACTGACCTGGCAGTCCTATTGCCTCGTATTCACCTCTCCTTTCCGCGAAGGTTTCTGGGTGTGGCTGTAAGGTAGGTCTCCTGGCTTCCAGATCCTTGCTCTCTTCGTCCTTCCCCATCATTCTATGAGTGGATTCTAATCGAAGAGAACTCCTTGGTTACAGTGGCGGGACCGCTCGGGACTTTCACCCGATTCCCTGTTACCCCGTATGTGTGTTTGCACATACAGGCACCTCATGCCGACAATATGAAATTCCATTCCTGGACATGACCAAGATGTCCACCAACATTATACTGCAAGTGACTGAAAAAGAGAACTATTGGCAATGGATTCGATCACCTGGCTAAAGCCCTCGCACCCACAGAGTCGACTCCTGCCATATTGTACGACTACTGGTTAGGTATCTGAACAAAAAAAACGGCGCCCCCTATGAGAGGACCACCGATTGCCTTGTAAAAGAAAGACATTTATTTAGCATCTACCCCGACCACTTCACTGATATGCGTAAATCCATCTCGCGCCATCAGCTTCAGCAGCTGCTTATTGATTTGCTTGGCGATGCCAGGCCCTTGATAAATCATCCCGGTATACACCTGCACGAGGCTTGCGCCGGCGCGAATCTTGTTGTAGGCATCTTCCCCGTTGTAAATGCCGCCAACGCCAATGATCGGTACTTTGTCTCCGATTTCCTGATAGATCTGCTTCACCCAGGCCGTAGAACGCTCGGTCAACGGTCTTCCACTCAAGCCGCCTGCTTCCTCCGCATTCGGATGGTTGATAACCGCTTCACGAGACAGCGTCGTATTCGTCGCGATGATGCCGGAAATCCCCTCTTCGACCGCGGCATTTACGACGTCGTGCATTTGCTCATCCGACATATCGGGCGCCACTTTCAACAGCACCGGCTTTTTCTTTACGCCTCTCGCTTCCAGCTCCGCCGCCTTTTCCCGAACGGCACGCACGAGCACACGCAAGCTTTCCGTTTCCTGCAGGTCGCGCAGATTCGGTGTATTCGGCGAGCTGATGTTGATGACGAAGTAATGGCCGTACGCGTAGAGCATGTCCATGCATTTGCTGTAGTCACTCGCAGCTTCTTCATTCGGTGTGACCTTATTCTTCCCTATGTTAATGCCGATCGGAACATCTGAGTAAGCGAAGTCGACCAAATGCTGAGAGGCATGGTAGGCACCATGATTGTTAAAGCCCATTCGGTTGATGACAGCCTGATGCTCCGGCAGACGGAACAGCCTCGGTCTTGGATTGCCCGGCTGTCCCTGCGGGGTAATGGTTCCTACCTCCACAAAGCCGAAGCCAAGTGCTCCGAGAGCGTGATAGACTTCTGCATTTTTGTCAAAGCCTGCTGCCAGACCAACAGGGTTGGGAAATTTCAGTCCCCACAGATTGGTTTCCAGTCGTTTGTCTCGCAGCTGATAGATCATTTTCAAGAGCGCTTTACCTGGAGCGGATTCCTCTGCCAGCTTCAGGGCGTGAATCGTCTTTTCATGAATTTCTTCAGGGTCCTGCTGAAACAGATACTGGCGTATAAGCTGATACATCGTTGTAGCACTCCTCGCTCCGTTTTTTCCTCATAGTAGAATACCACATTTTCATAGGGGGGGTAACCTTTATCCGTGATACATATTTCCAAGTGGGCAGGCAAATCCTAGCAGTACCCCCATTATGGAGGTGTAGAAGAAACGATATGAGAGTCGATGGGAAAATCGGAATCAACCAGGCGATCATGACGATGATGCTGACGATTGGAATCACCAACCACGTCACTGTCATTCCGCTTATGCTCAGCGCTGCCAAACGTGATTCGTGGCTGAGTGTCCTGCTCGCCTCCATTCCCTTTGCTGCGTGGGCATGCATCCTCGCCTTCATAAACACACGTCTTCACCAGCACTCCTTGCATCATTGGCTTAGACGTACGAGTGGAAAGTTCGTCAGCTACCTCATTCTCATTCCCCTATTGATTTGTCTTTACGGGATGGCACTCGTACATCTTATCGATACGCAAACGTGGACAACGGTTAATTATTTGCCACGGACTCCAGAGTGGTTTACCGCTCTCGTCTTAATGGGCATCTGTATCCTCGCTGCCTTTGGAGGAATCGCGCCGCTAGGCATTACTGCATCCATCCTGCTGCCTTTCGTGGCAATGCTGGGCTTTTTCGTTGCTTTCGGCAACGTGGCAAAAAAAGATTACACTTTGCTGCTGCCTGTCTTTCAAGACGGCTTTATCCCGATTCTGCATGGGATGCTCTATGCGGGTGGAGGATTCTCTGAGCTAATCCTTCTTCTTTTGCTGCAGCACCACGTGAGGAATCCGCTGCGACTCGGCCATTACGTCACGATGATCACCATCGTCATTATCCTTACGCTGAGCCCACTTACCGGAGCCATCGCTGAGTTTGGTCCAATCGAATCATCACGGCAGCGCTTCCCTGCCTTTGAACAATGGCGTCTGCTCTCGATTGGCAAAGACATCGAGAACATGGAATTTTTTGCGATTTTTCAGTGGCTGTCGGGCTCCTTCGTCCGCATTTCACTCTGCCTGATGCTGCTGACAGAGATTTTGGAGGTACATACACCTAAAGCTCGAGCCATCGTGCTGGTCCTATTAGGAATCAGCATGATTATCTTTACCAGCCTCCCCTTTAGCGACATGCAATTCGTTACTTTTTTAACCAAAGTGTACTACCCTCTCTTCTTTCTCATCACTGTACTTATTACACTCGTAATCGCTGGCATTGCCTTGTGGAATCGCAAAAGAGAGGGGAATGCTGACCATGACGCGTGAGGAACACCTGGAGAGACTGTTTTCTCACTGTGGCGATGTCATAATTACTCGCTTCATAACCGCAGAAAATCAACCCATGCTCCTCGTGTACTGCCAGGGACTTGTCGATCTTCATCACATGCAGGAGGTTGTCATTCCGCAGCTCGACAGCCGCTTGTCGGAAGGTGATCTGCGCGCGCTCCCCATTTCTTTTCTCAGCAGTGATGTGGATATATGGGTAGATCGTTTATTTGCCGGGGTTCTGCTGCTTTTTCTAGGTGAATTGCCTCCTTTTGCCTGGGATATCTCCAGCCGTCCCCAACGCTCGACCGAAGACGCAAATACAGAGGTGTCTATCAAAGGACCACGCGATGGCTTTATCGAGGACCTTTCCTCAAACATCGCACTCATCCGAAAACGACTGCGGACACTCTCTCTTGCCTGTGAGTTTTTGACGCTCGGCACTCGTTCCCGATCGGAAGTGGCACTCCTCTACATGAGGGACGGAACTCCACCGGACATCGTAGAGACAATCCGCGACCGCCTGATTAGCTCCAGTTCGAAAAAAGTCATTAACAGTGCCATTTTGGAACAAAAGCTCAGCGATCAGGCCTACTCCCTCTTTCCTCTTGTCGACTACTCCGGCCGCCCTGATTTTGTAGTCTTCATGTTGATGGAGGGGAAAGCCGTGGTCTTGGTCGATGGGTCACCCGTTGCCATCATTGCCCCTGTTACTTTGCTTGAACTCATCAAGTCGCCTGAGGATGATCAATATCCGGTCGGGTATGTATGGCTAGAACGCATCCTGCGCCTCGGCGGCATTTGGATCTCTGTTTTTCTGCCCGGCTTTTGGATTGCCTTGTCCGCTTACAACATCGAGGAGTTTCCTTTTCAGCTGCTGGCGACGATTACCCAAGGGCGAAAAGGTCTGCCTTTTTCAGCGCCGATGGAATTGCTGGGCGTACTGTTCATCTTTGAGTTTTTACGGGAAGCCGGAGCCAGACTACCGAAGACTGTCGGACAGACTTTGGCTCTCGTTGGGGCCTTGATTATCGGGGATGCGTCGATCCGAGCCGGCTTTACGTCGCCCTCGATGCTCTTCATCGGGTCGCTTACGGTCGTCGCCTCCTTTACATTGATCAACCAATCGTTGAGCGGCGCTGTGACCGTAGCCCGTTTTTTTGTCTTTTTGCTATCCGCAGTCGTTGGCACATACGGGTTTGTCGTCAGCATAATCATGATCATTTACTATCTTTCCACGCTGACCTCTATCGGCAGGCCCTACTTGCTCCTGAAGTCTTCCAACTTTCTGTCTACCCTGTTTCTCGTTTTGTTCCGACCGCTCATCAGCATCTTTCAGCGAAGCTCCAAAAAAGGAAGGGATGTCAATTGAGAAGCAAATGGATCACCAGCGTCCTTCTCACCTGCTTGCTCACCCTACTTAGCGGCTGCTGGGATCAGAAGTCCATTCAAGATATGATTTACCTGTCAGCCTTTGGGATCGATTTCGTCGACAACGAATACGTCATCTACGCCCAATCATCCGATCTGGCCAGTGTCGCCAAGCAAGAGGGGGCAGCGACGGGAGTCTCTCCTCCTGCCGTAGTCTCGATCGGCCGAGGGGAAACGCTGCAAAACGCACTGGACAACCTGCAAAAGAACTCCCAGGTGCCGATGTTTGCAGGCTTCATTTCCTCTATTATCTATCACGAGCGGCTGTTGAAAAGAAACATCCTGCCTTCCTATGATATTTTGAATCGATACGGTCTGGTGCGCTATACGAAATGGGTATTTGGGACGCGGGAGCCTCTCCAGGATGTCCTCAGCAACCATGCCTTGACAGGCTTTTCTCCTTTGATTTCCCTGCTGCACCAGCCCGAGGAGGTCTATAAGCAACGCTCTTTTATAGAGCCCATCCAATACTTCAAATTTATCGAGCGCTTCTGGAACCCTAGCAGTACGATCGCCTTGCCGAACATTACGATATACGAGCGATCCTGGAAGGAAAATAACAAGTTTGTTTCCCGGCTCTCGGTAGACGGGATCCATGCCATTCATCGCGGGAAATGGGAGGGCTTCTTCCCCAATACGGATTTGCTCGGTCTGCGCTGGATGAATCCGCACACAGAATTTGCCGGTGTCATCATACGGGATAAAGGGAAACCTAAAGCAACGCTCCGGATTAAAAATGTGCGACTCGATGTTCACCCTGTTCAGAAAGGCGTCAAGCCTACTTTTCATGTCCATATCTACATGAAAGCTTTTGTACGGGAAGTAATGGGGGAAATCTCTAACGAGGAAATCAAGCGCGTAGCAGAAAAAGAGGTAATAGAACAGGTAAGAGGCACGTTTTTAAAAGGGATTGAACGCGGGGCAGACTTATTTAACTTTGAAGAAGCTCTATACAAAAAGGATGTGGAAGCGTGGAAGCAGTTTGCCAAAAATCACGAAAACAAACTATCAGCAGAAGCCCTCGACGGAGTAACGGTTCACTTGTACCTGAGTGACTCAGGCAAGTTGAAGCAAAATTGGTTTTACCCGGATGATCTTCTGCCCAAATGACCAGTCACGTAAAAACAGCCCGCCCTCGTTCTTCAAGGGCAGGCTGTTGGCTTATATGACTTAGATTGGCAGCTTAGTTTTTCACGAGCAGTACTTCTTCAACAGAAGCATACGGCAGGTTATGAGCGTCCGCTACTGCTTTGTAGCTTACTTTTCCGTCGATGACGTTTACGCCCTTTGCCAGTGCTTTGTTGTCGCGGATCGCTTGCGCGTAGCCTTTGTTTGCCAGTTGAACCGCATAAGGTACGGTTACGTTGGTCAGAGCCAGTGTGGAAGTGCGAGCAACCGCACCTGGCATGTTTGCTACTGCGTAGTGAATCACGCCGTGTTTTTCATACGTTGGGTTGTCATGAGTCGTGATGCGGTCGATCGTTTCGATGGAACCACCTTGGTCGATCGCTACGTCTACGATTACGGAGCCTGGAGTCATGTCTTTTACCATCTCTTCGGTTACGAGACGAGGAGCACGAGCACCAGGGATCAGAACCGCCCCTACCAAAAGGTCAGCTTTTTTCACAGCGTTTGCGATGTTGAAGGAGTTAGAGATCAGTGTTTGCACGCGGCCTTGGAACAGGTCGTCGAGTTGACGCAGGCGATCAGCGTTTACGTCGAGGATCGTCACGTTTGCACCCAGTCCGAGCGCCATTTTCGCTGCATTCGTACCTACGATACCGCCGCCGATTACTACTACTTCGCCTTTTGGAACGCCAGGTACGCCACCGAGCAATACGCCTTTACCGCCGTATTGTTTTTCGAGGAATTGCGCACCGATTTGTACGGACATGCGGCCTGCTACTTCAGACATTGGCATCAGAAGCGGCAATGCACCATTGTCGAGCTGAATGGTTTCGTAAGCGATCGCAATCACTTTTTTCTCCATCAGCGCACGAGTCAGCTCAGGCTCTGGAGCCAGGTGCAGATACGTGAACAGGATTTGGCCTTCGCGGAAATGACCGTACTCAGATGGTAGTGGCTCTTTTACTTTCATGACCATCTCGGCAGCCCAAACTTCTGCAGCCGTGTCAACGATTTTGGCGCCTTGTGCCGCATAGTCTTCATTTGTGAAGCCGCTGCCCAGACCTGCGTTGTTTTCTACGAGTACGCTGTGTCCGTTTTGTACAAGCGCTGCTACACCAGCTGGGGTGATGGCTACGCGATTTTCGTTGTTTTTAATTTCCTTCGCAATTCCGACGATCATGATAGGTAGTCCTCCTTGGAAACGCCGATTTGGTGAGATTGGTATCATTGTACAGCGTTTTTTGCGTCCATTTCCTTGGGGATTCCTTTAATCTTGTCGTCCTCTTGTTTGTGAAAATTCACAAACGAACTACCGTTCGCTATTTAACTTCTCCATTTTCAGCTCCAGATAGAGCGCAGCACGCTGATTCATGTTCTCCAGATCCACTCGGATGATCTCTTCGATCCGGCGAAGTCGATAGCTCAATGTGTTGATATGCACATGCAGGCGCTGCGCCGTCACATTGACTTTGCCTGCTGCGTCCAAAAACGTCTCCAGTGTCTCCAGCATGGCCGTCTGGTTGTCCCTGTCGTACAGCTTGAGCTGCTCGATACGCTCGTTGCGGTAGCCCTGCTCCTCTTCCCACTGCTTTACCTGCAGCAGGTAGCGATAGATTCCGAGCTCGTGATACCCGTGAATGCTGTCCGTCTCACGCGGAAAAAGCTTTTTCACCTTTACCGCATGCAGGGCTTCCCGATAGCTTTTCACGATGTCCGTGTACGCCGTGTACGAAAGACCATATCCAGCCGTGACCTGTCCCTCGCTGACGTGCGCCTCCAGCTTTTCCAGCGAGTCGGATAAAAATTGCCTCACTTTGCGGATCAGCACGTCGCTCTGATCCTTTTTGGCGCCAGCCTCCGTGAGACCGATCAGCAGGATGATTTGTGAACCGTCAACGACCCAGTACAGCTTGTCGCGCATCATCAGCGGGTACAAATACTGATCGAGCCTCGACGCACCCGCTGCCTCGACCACACAAATCAGGTAAGAAGCAGGCAGCTGCATCTGCAAGCTGTCTGCTTTTTGCCTGATCGCGACTTCACTCGTATGATTGCCAAGCAGAAGCTCCCACAAAAACTCTTTTCTCCGCTGTTCCTCCGCTTTGCGCTTCCCCTGCCGCTGCATCAGCCTCGACACAGCCGCGCGAGCAGCCTGACGCAGGATTTCATCGTCACCTTCTGTAATCGGCCGGTTCACTTCCTGCGCCCAAATGTAGCCCAGTACATCACTACTGCGGCGGATTGCGATGGCCACCCGCTTTCCCAGACCGATTTCATCCTTTGCCGGTACATGTACCGGATCGTCCTGCGTCAGCAGCGCCTGGAAAACACCGTCTTTCCAAAGACGCGTCAGTACTTTCTCCGGAACCCTGCGCCCCATGATCGTCGACCAGCGCGCCTGATCCGTGCTTTCTCCATGCGAGCTGTACGCAATGAGTTTGTGATCAGCGTCCTCGATCGTTATCGGATTTTGCAGCAGCTCTCCAATCACATCGGCTAATTCATCGATATCAGCGTTCTGATACTGTTGAAAATAATTCGGTTGAAGAGACAAGAATTCCACCTCAGATACGATAGATAATAGCAAGGGGCGTACGAGCCTCTCATGACGTGCGCATCGAATTCACACAGAGAAAGCGAACGATCTCCCGAGTGCGATTGAACCAATTGTGGGGGGTAGAAGAATCCATGTGAATGCTGTCTCCCGGGTACAGATCGTGCTCCTCTTCCCCTAGCAGCAAGGTGAGTACCCCTTCGAGAACGTACACGAACTCCTGACCTTTGTGCACAAATGGGGTCCCCTTCTCATCATGAGGCTTGAGTGTGACCAGAATCGGCTCCATCGCAGGATTTTCGAGATCGCCGGACAGATCCTCGTAAATAAAAGGAGAGGGGTGGTTGTGGACAGACGTATGGCCTCCCCTTCTCAGCTTGGTTTTCGATTGGGCAGGTGCATCCGCGAAAAAATAGCTCGGACTGACATCCAGCGCTTCTGAAATTTTCTTTAGTGATTCCAGCGTGATCGAGGATTTCCCCCGCTCCACCTGTGACAAAAAGCTTATGGAGAGTTCTGTTTTTTCAGATATTTGCTTGAGTGTTTTCCTTTTGCCGACACGTAAAGACTTGATGAGCTTTCCCATGTTTGTATCCATTTACGTTACCTCGTAATAGGCAGGATATCTCTATCATACCTTTTGCCAGTCAAAGGTGCAAAGGATTCGCCCGTCCCAGCAACGGAATTGGCAGAACGCCGCATCTCTGTTTTTGCGGTTGCTACAATCCTTGTTACACTTTATAATTTTCCTAAACAGCGCTCTTCGGGAGACTTTTTTTATCTCATGTAATTGAAGTGACACTTCAATTTTGACACCCGCTGTCTCTGCGCTCGCTTGTTATCTGGTATGGACTTGACCATTGCTTGGGAGGCGCAGCACGTCTTTCTGTCGAATAGTCCTGCGAGGGCATATGTGGGCTTTTTAGGATGGATTGGAATCAACAGGGGAAATTCCCCTTATGAAAGAGAGGAAGGATCACATGCTGGTTTTGACCCGGGAAGATATTTCACGCATCTATACTATGAAAGATTGTCTGCAAGACGTGGAAAAGGTATTTCGTGATCATATAGAAGGACGTGTGGTAACCCCTGTCCGCACAGCCATCGATCACCCCAAATACGGCGCAACCAGCCTGTACATGCCCTCTTACCTGGAGGCGGACGATTATGTCGCAGTGAAGGTCATCAGCATTTTTCCTGAGAACCATGTCCATGGAATCAAGGCTCTCCAAAGCGTCATTCTCCTGTCGGAGGCGAAAACCGGACAGCATGTGGCGATGATGGACGCCAGCCTGCTTACGGTAATGAGAACGGGTGCCAGCAGTGGTGTAGCGACCAAATACCTCGCCAAAGAGGATGCCACAAGCTGTGCCGTCCTTGGGTGCGGCGCACAAGCTCTGGGACAGGTCCAAGCTGTCATGGATGTGCGCGCGTTAACGGAAATTCTTCTGTACAATCGCACAAAGGGGAAAGCGGAAGAATTGAAGGAGACGCTCCTCGCCCACGATCCGAATTGGAACGGAACGATCAAGATCGTGGAGGATGCAAACGAAGCCGTCGCACAAGCAGATATCATCATCTGCAGCACGAAAGCGACAGCTCCCCTCTTTGACGGTGACAACCTCCGGCCAGGCGCGCACATCAACGCGATCGGTGCCTTCCTGCCGCATATGCAGGAGGTCGATCTGACCACACTGACCCGAAGCAGCAAAGTCGTCGTGGATACCGAGGAAGGCTGCCTACACGAAGCAGGTGATCTGCTCATCCCTGTCAGCAGAGGGGAATGGAGCTTTGATCAGCTTCACGCCGAGCTGGGGGAGATCGTTGCCGGCAAAAAGGCTGGACGCGATCATGCGGATGAGATCACGTTGTACAAATCAGTCGGTATTGCCTATCTCGATACAGCCGTTGCGAAATCGGTATACGAACGAGCATTGGCTGCCGGCGTCGGAGTCAGTATCAACCTCTAGCTCCGAACAGAGCAATAAGACCGCCTGTCCCCTGGAGGATGGGCGGTCATTCTCTTTCATCATTGCAGGATCCGTGTGATCGCGTCTAAAATCTGTTCTTTCTGGAATGGCTTCACGACAAAATCTCTCGCGCCCTTTTTCATGGCTTCGAGCACTTTTTGACGGTGACCGAGCGCAGAACAAATCAGCACTTTGGCATTTCCATCGTAATCCAGAATCTCTTCCATCGCGTCGATCCCGTGCATTTCCGGCATCGTAATATCCATCGTCACAATGTCCGGCTTCAGGAGCTTGTATTTTTCGATTGCCTCCAAGCCGTTGCAGGCTTCCCCGCAGATCTCGTGCTTGGCACCTACCATATCGGTCAGCATACGTCTCGTAAAGGCAGCATCGTCTACAATCAGTACTCGGGCCATGATGTCCCAATCCCCTCGCTTCACTAACTCACGTCTACTTTATAATTTTGCAGAATTAGAAGCGGTTGTCCACGAGAGATAATGACTTCTTTTGTCGAATTCACCTTGTAATTGTCGAACACATAAAAAAATCTCAAAATTAAGTTGTTCAATCCCCTTTTTTCTCGAACTAAGGAGATACAAAACCGATGGGGCGGTCGTTTTCTCCTGCACTTCCGCTTTCGGTATGTCCAGTCGATTCGTTTCCAGCAAGCGGGCTTTCCGGTTTGGGATGCGGAGTCGTTTCGCCAATCTCTGGAAGTTCCACCTGTCTTACTTCATCCGGTATTTCCGTTTGCGGCATTTCCACCAGATCGTTTTCCATGTTCATGTTAACTCCCTTCCTTTCCCTGCCTAGGTTGGTATTCCCCTTTATCATTGTCCCGCCTGCCCTTTTCCATTCTCCCACGCTGCATGATTCCACTTCACTCTTTTTCCCAGAAGGATTTTCCCCGATATAAAGAGAAGATTGTTTATTTGCCATTTACACACAGAATTACTTTTGCCATGATCTGGAGGCGCTTCTCATGCCCAAAATACAGCCATTCCCTGCCTTGTTTGCTGGCTTGGTCATCGGGATGCTTTTGCTCATTACGAGCCAGTTTTTGATCAGTATGAATCATCTGCGCGTTCTCAACGAGCGTGGCTACTCAGCAGAAAAGCTGCGGGTCGCTTTGCTTCTCGAAGGTCCTACCTATGATCAAGGATGGAACAGCAGCGCACTGGAGAGCATGACGGAGCTTCAGAAAAAGTTCGGCTTCACTCTGGAAGTTGCCAATAATCTCAAGCCTGAGCAAATCAAGTCAGCTGCCATCAAATTTGCATCCAACGACTACCAGTTCGTTCTCGGGCATGGCGTCATTTTTTCCGAGCCATTCAATCAAGTCGCACGATCCTACCCGAAAACGCACTTTGTTTCCTTTAATGGAGATGCACCCAATCGGAATCAAACAACGATTCGCTACGATATGAAGCCTGCCGGTTACATGGTTGGATTCTTGGCAGCCAAGATGTCCAAGACAGGCAAGGTCGGCTACATCATGGTGGACAAGACGCCTGAATACGCGCAAGTCCAGGGGTTTCGCGAAGGCGTGAAAAAGGTCTCTGCGAACAGTTCGGTCTTCGTAGGGAAGGTTCCTGACTTCAACGATTCTCCTAGTGCAATCAAGATGACGCAGAAAATGATTGCCCAGGGCGTCGATGTGATTTACACAACGGGAGACAGCTTCAACCTCGATGTCATCACGGAAGCACAGCGCGCCAAGGTCTACACGATCGGCTATATTGCCGACCAGCGTTATATCGCCCCGGATTACGTACTCATCGCAATGATGCAGGATGTGCGCCAATGCTATCGTATGATCATGGAGGCTGCTATGCAAAACAAGCTGCCTAGGGGAACTGTGATGTACGGCTTGGGAGAGGGCGTCAATCAATTCAGTCCGTTTGGGCCAATGGTTCCACAAAAGATTCGTGAAGAATTCAATCGGGAGCTGGAGAAGTTTCTTCAGCGCCCGGTTTCGTATGGAGGTTAACCCTTATGTCTGTATTTTCCAATCTGGGCTTCCAGAAGAAAATGATGCTCAGCTACCTCGTCATGATGCTTTTGATCGGCTGTGTAACCAGTCTGTTCAGCTATCAAATGACAAAGGTCACTTCAGACGAGATGTATTTAACCCAGCATCTCCTGCCGCAAACGAGCGCCCTGCTGGAAGTCAAAAACCAGATCTACACAAAGACCTTCGCGCTGAAAACCTATACACTCACGCGGGATCAATCCTATCTGGACAGCTACTACACGCATCTCATTGACACCTCCCGCTTTGCCGCCGTGCCGCAGACGAAGGAAACTGTCGAGTTCTTTTCCGTTATCGATTCGATTTCGAAGCTGGATTTTCTGTTCTTAAACAAAATCAATCCACTTCTGAAAGCCGACAATGTCCCTGCTGTCAGCTACGTTCTTTCCAACGAAGTCCAGCCATTGCTCGACAAGCTCGAGCGGGACCTTTCTTTTTCCTTAAATCAGCTGGAATACACGACTAACAAAGAGTTCCAACGCACAAATGAAAGCATCCGCGTCTCCCTCATCCTGACCTATTCCGTATCTGTCGCTTCGATGCTGTTTGGTCTGTTCTGCACCTTCTACTTTCGAAACCAGCTTCTGCGTCCTATCCAGTCCTTGATGCAGCAGGTGCGCGAAGTATCCAGAGGGACGTTCGGGCAACAGATCATTTACAAGCATCAGGACGAATTTTTCGAGCTAGCTGAGGAATTCAATAAAATGTCCAGCAATATCGCCACCTTGTTTGCCCAAGACCAGGCGCAAAGACAGGTATTGATCGAGGAGCGAAATCTGCGGGAGCAAATCCTCAATTCGCTCCCTGTCGGTATCATTACCCGCCCCATATCCGCTGACATTCACGTGAACCTGCTTGCACGGGAACTGGTCAAGCTGGATGAAACCGGGCTCCCGCTCACCAAGGATGCAAAGGCTGTGTGGGAAAATGATTCGCATACGCCTTGGTTTGTAAACCGGAAAATGACGTTGCTGAAAAAAGACGGTACCCCCTTCACAGCCCTCGTTTCCTATATTCCTTTGCACAATCATCTGCAGGATACGGAGACCGGCTGGATGGTCGCTCTTTTGGACATCACCGAGCAGGAGCAGGTCCAGGAGTATCTCAATCAATCGGAAAAGCTGGCGATGGTCGGACAGCTGGCAGCCGGTGCAGCCCACGAGATTCGCAATCCTTTGACGGTCATCTACGGCTTTATCCAGCTATTGCAGCAGCAGCTGTCCAAGGAGGAGAAAGAAAGGTATTACTTGCCTCTCATCTTGCAGGAAATTGAGAGGGTCAACCAGATTGTCACTGAGCTGTTGATGCTCTCCAAGCCTTCTCTGCCGAATTATCGTGAGGTCAGGATTGCGGAGGTCTTCCACTCCATCTTGCCGCTGATGAACGCGGAGGCGATCCTGCACGGCATTGAAATCGTCTGCGTCTGCGATCCAGAAACAAGGCTACACGTCGATGTCGAGCAGCTGAAGCAGATCTTCCTCAATCTGATGAAAAACAGCATCGAAGCCATGAAAGAAGGCGGCATTCTCACAGTAGAAGGCCGCCTGGACGAAAAATATGTGCATATCCACGTTCGAGATACCGGTGATGGCATTTCTCCGGAATACCTCGTCCGCATTTTTGACCCGTTCTTTTCCTTGAAGGAGGACGGAACTGGACTCGGTCTGCCGATCTCTCGCCGCATGGTTGAAAACCATGGAGGCGAGATGCAGGTAAACAGCAAGCTTGGTGCAGGCACGGAAATCATCGTTTCCTTGCCGCGCACGCCTTCTTTCTCTTAATGCTTCTCTTGCAGCCGTGACGGTTCTACGCGCCGCTTTCCCTGTTCATCCAGCCAGGCAAACATGCGGCGCGTATACGACTCGAGAACCGCTCCTTGAAACAAGTGGCTGGCCCCTTCCTCCAGCCACATTTCATACGGCTTCCCCACTTCCTCTAGGGCATGGGCTAGCCTGTGCGCATGCTCGACTCCTACGTTTTCGTCGTCTTCCCCATGAATAATCAAAACCGGACATGCAATCTCCGAGATGCGGTACAGCGGCGTGCGGTCCCGATAAGCTTCCTCCTGCTTACGTGGATGTCCCACTGTGCGGCGGAGCATGCGGCGCAGGTCTACTCGCTCTTCATAGGTTAAAAAGAGATCACTGACCCCGCCCCACACAACGCAGGAGAGCATCTCCTTACATTCCATTGCAGCCATCAGAGCCATGATGCCACCGCGCGAAAAGCCGTATACGCTAATGCGCGCAGGGTCTACGCCCGGCATCTCGCGCAAAAGCTCGTAGGCAGCAAACACATCGTGACGATCTGCCCCACCGAATTCATCGCGTCCCTCCCCGCCTTCATTGCCACGATAATGAGGAGCGAGCACGACATAGCCAAACTGTGCCATTTGACTGATTCTCTCCGGTCTGACCTTTCCGACGCCCCGTATTCCGCCACGGCAGTAAAGCAGAGCGGGCAGAGCAGGGCCAGTCTCTGCATACGTTTCTGGCACGGCCAATGCCGCCTTGACGAGCAGCCCCTCGCTGTAATAGCTTACGGTGTAGAGTCGAACGCCTTCGACAACTGACTTGTCCTGTGTCATTTTCATCTGATTTCTCCTCCCTCGCCCGCGATGCTGTTTATCCATTGCTCCATCGCCTGCGAAAGCCATTTCCTTTTGTGATAGACCAGTTGAATGAAAAAGGGCTGCCTGCCCGTTTGAAACGGAACAGCCACAACTCCCCCTTCCCTGATCTCCTTTTCCACGGCCATCCGCGGCAGAAGGGCTACCCCAAGACCGCATTGCACACACTGCTTGATCGCTTCCGGATTGCTGAACTGACAGGCGATGCGATAGCTTACTCCAACGTCCTGCAGCAAAGACAGCAGCATACCCCGATATGTACAGCCTTCTTCGGTCACGATCAAAGACATGTCCTGCAAGTCTTGCACAGTGAGCGCTGAACGAGTAGCCAGCAAATGATCGGGCGGCATGATCATCACCAGCTCCTCCTGGCGTATTACTTTTACCACCAGCTCGTCGTCTGAACAGAGCCGATCGTAGATAAAGCCTATATCCACGAGCCCTTCCTTGATTTGCTGTAAAATGGCAGCTTCACTCCCTGTCTGCAGGACGAGATCGACCGCAGGGATTGCTTGCCGAAAACGCTGCAGGTGAGGCGGTAGGAAAAAAGCCGCCAACGTATCAATGGTTCCGATGCGGACAGGTCCACTCAGCTGCCGACTCACGACCTCCTTAGATTCCCCATACAGACGAATCAATTCTTGCGCGTATGGCAGCAAAACTTCTCCAGCCTGTGTCAACCTCAGCTTGCGGCCAAATCGCTCAAATAAAGGCGCTCCATAGGAGTGCTCCAGCTTTTGCATCTGTGCGGTCACGGTTGGCTGCGCATAGCCGAGCTCTTCCGCGGCCCGGGTAAAGCTGCCCCATCTGGCTATTTCGCGAAAGGTGTGCAGATAAACCAGCTCCATATGACAACCTCCCATAGAAATTAGTAATGATATGAATCAATTAGTATAGATAACTGTGATGATACATCCCATGCTACGCTAAACGCATCCCATTCACAAGGAGGAATCATTGATGTCACTCGTTCTGCAAAGTCCTGCTGCTCTGCCCCAGCAAGCCGCCCATCATTTTCTTTCCAAGCTGTCCGTGGAAACGGATGTCTCTGATGTGTGGAGCGACCTGCAAAATGGTGTCACCGACTTTCTGCTCGTCGATGTACGCAGTGAAAAAGCTTTTCTGGAAGCGCATATCCCAGGTGCTCTGTCACTTCCCCATCCGACCATCTGCGAAGCGTCCACTGCCGCGCTCGACCCCGATAAGCTCCTCGTTGTTTACTGCTGGAGCCCGGCCTGCAACGGCGCGACCAAAGGAGCAGCCAAGCTCGCCGCTCTTGGATTTCGGGTCAAGGAAATGATCGGGGGAATGGAATACTGGAGACGGGAGGGGAATCCGGTG
The DNA here is from genome assembly GCF_046622605.1 of Brevibacillus centrosporus. Classification (NCBI taxonomy): domain Bacteria; kingdom Bacillati; phylum Bacillota; class Bacilli; order Caryophanales; family Paenibacillaceae; genus Brevibacillus; species Brevibacillus centrosporus. The sequence goes on from NZ_CP176856.1 coordinate 5,114,617, forward strand.
GAGGGTACGTTGGGAGCCGAGGCCCCATCCATTGGGTAGGTGAAAAAGAAAAAGGACGGGATGTGGATCCCGTCCTTTCGCGTTCCGTTATAGCAAGGCTTAGTAGCCGCGTTTTGCGTTCTTTTTGTTGATCGTCGCAAGGTTCTCTTCGCTATGCTTCATCCATTTTTTGAGTTTGTCCTCGAAGGATGCTCCCGTATCGCGTTTTGCATTTCCTCCGCGGTCTCCCCCACGATATCCACCACCACGGCGCTCTTCACGTTCCGGACGCTCAGGCGCTGGGAGTGCGGCGCGAACCGAAAGCGAGATTTTGCCTGCATCATCAATGGAGAGAACTTTAACCTTTACTTGTGCTCCAACGGTAAAGTGATCATTGATATCCTTTACAAAACCGTTTGCTACTTGGGAAATGTGGACCAGCCCCTGCTCGGTTTCGCTGACTGCTACGAACATCCCAAACGGTTTAATCGCTGTCACTTTTCCCTCGATGATGCTTCCCACTTGTACTGCCATCCAGTTTGCACTCCTTTTATCATTTCCGAAAAATGGTGAGAACCTCAACCCGAAGCCTCATTCTCCTAGTATAACAGAGAAATTCAAATACTGAAAAGCCTATTCTTTCTGCGTTGCCCATAGGAGAGTGTGCCTCTTTGAGAGTCCTGACACCATATCTATTATGACATGGTTTTTCTGGAATACAAGTGAACAATAGTTACCACTAGCAGCATACTGGCTGATCCGGAAGCATCTAGCAAAACATCTCCGACCATCCCTGTTCGATCTGGGGTAAACGTTTGATGCCACTCGTCGAGGACTGCCACCAGAAGGCTCAGCAGAGCGCTCCAGGGCAAGGCAACCGCAAAGGAGAGACGGTAGCGCAGCACCCGGTAAAAAACGAGGGCAAGAACCGCGAAGACAGAGAAATGGGTGGCTTTGCGCAAGAAGAACTCGATAAATCCAGCCACTCCTTTTTCCTCGACGCTGATTTCCTTCCCTGCATAGTCCACCGACCAGTCTGCCATCTGCTCTGCCAAGCCATTCTTGTCCACCACTTTCGACAGTGTTCCACGGATGTCTTGTTTGTAGTAGGGCGTAGATGAGGATATGAAGAGCCCGATCAGGATCGCGGCCAACAGTGTAAAGTCAATGAGCTTCCTGTATCTGTGCACGGATGTCCCTCCCCGTTTCTTTTCTGGTCTCTCTATCTTACCTGAGTTTGGGCCATGTGGGGGCTATCTATCTGTACAAAGAAGGCTGCCATTTGTTCTGGCAGCCCTAAGAGGTTCTCTGCGGTTGTTGTTAATCCACTACCGGTTCAAATCATTGGATGGCGCAGACAAAGGCAAAAAGTCCTGATGAGTCAAATCCTTCTTCACAGGAGCATCGTTGTCCATCCGGCGCTTACGCTGCTCTTCCCTTCTTTGCTTGAGCCATTGCTTGCGTTCCTTAGCGTCTTGCTTGCGGATTCGATCATTTTCCCACCAGACGTAAATGCGCTGCAGTACGATCGGGAGTGTGATTTCGACCTTGGTGGCTTGCTTCCACTCGGCGGCATAGTACATGGCTGGCAAAAGAGCGATGACAGCAAATGCCGCGAGCAGCGTACCAAAAAACAAGGTGCTGGCAAAAGAGGCAAACGGATCGATCTCGCCCACCCACCCGAAAGTCAATGGCACCGATGCCAGTGCGACGGCGCCAAACACGGCTGCTTGGCTGGCAAAAACACGTGCTGTCCCGGCCTGAACCGCATCCTTGATCGTGGATTCCTCAGCCCGGGCCGCGTACAGATCCTCCAACAGCACTAGCGCTTGCTGTACGAGCAAAGCGATTGCTCCTGTCATCCCGTAGAAGGCCATACCATTCATCGGTCGATCCATTACGAGGAGCCCCAGCATGACACCGCCCGCCAATACCGGAAGCAGCGCCAAAGCGAAAATGCCGTCACGGGTCCTTCTCTGCAAAAGTAGACTCGCCAAAAGCACAGCGGTAATCACGGCGATTACAGCAAGAACACGCCCACCCCAGTCGGCCTTGTCCGACTGCTCTTCTTTCAGCTTTTTCAGCTCATCCGCATTCAGAACGGAATACCCCTCGGGAATAATCATCGTCTTTTGCATCCGTAGTGGAAGCACATACGCGAGCGAATCGATCCGTCCTGCATCCCGAACTGCACTGCTAACGGTAAACACGTACAGGCCATCTTCTCGCTGATAAGTAGGAGGCTCTTTCCCAAGCTTCCACGAAACGAGGTCTCCCAAATGCACCTTGCCTTCCGGAGTGCGGATCAAAATATTCTTCACCTGCTCCGGATATTCCATCCAGTTGTCCGGAAAGCGCACGACAACGGGTACACTTTGCTCATTCCAGAACACGCTGCCCGCCGATTTTTCGCCCAGATAGCTCTCCAGCTGGTGTTTGATTTCCGCCTCAGACACCTGATAGCGTGCCAGCATGTCTGGTTTTGGACGAATTTCAATAATTGTTTTGGCCGTGCCAGTTCCGATTCTTTCGTCGGTAATGATCTCTTGTCCATCCTCATCGCGAGCCGTGTATTTTTCCAGCTGCGTCAGAACCTCCTGTGCGATCGCCTGTGCAGTCAGCAAGGAAGGACCTTTTACCGTAAACTCCAAACGCGTCTTCACATCTTCGCTCGCCACAAACGCGAATGGGTCCGTTCCCGGAATATCCCGGAGCCGCTTATCCAGCTCTTTCTCCAAATCCGTTCTCTCCATCGTCCAGTCGTACTTGTCTGCCAGCTTTAGATGAATCGACAAACGTTCTTTGGAGGCAACTGTATAAAGATCACGGACTTCTGCCAAGCTGCGGAGACGCTCCTCGGCGATTTGGGATGCGCGCATGGCTTCATCGATACTGCTGCCCTGTACCATTTCCAGGGACAGGTCCTTCCCGTTGGTCGCAAGCTCCCCGTAATCGTCCACCAGCACAAAGGAATGGAGCATCACGACCACAAAAATGGATACAACGAGTGTGAGTCCATAAGGGAGAAACCCCTGCTTGACCAAGCGTTCCCAGCGTGCGAGTACATAACCTGCCGCTTTCCCTGACAGACGAAGACGGGAGCGCGGGCTTTCCTTTGCCACGGGATGAGTCAGCCATAGTCCTGCCAAAACCGGTGTAAGAAAACCGTAGACGAGAATCAACCCACCCGTTCCGAGAACAAGCACTGGCCAGGCATTATCCAGCACGATTCTGTCCGTTCCCTCGAGAATGTCAGTCATCATCAAGCCCATCCAGCACGACGTCCATACGACAATCGCCAACAGAAGCGGCTTCATCAGCTTCCCGGCGATCCGCAAGCCGCCGAGAAAGGAATCTGCTTTTTGGCAGTGCATTCGGTGAAGCAATGCCGAGCCCGCCCCCGTGAACAGAAGAGCAAAAATGGCGACTGGCCCCACGGTGGAATAGCTCAGTGGGACTCCCGAAAGCCACATCCCTCCAAGCGTGAATCCGGTTGCCATGACAACCGAGAACAGCAACAAGAGGGACACAGCCATTCGCTTGTGAGCGAGATAGAGAAACAGAGCGCATGCGATTGCCGCAGCCACTGCGAGTAATGTCAGCTGATTAATCGCACCTGACAAGGGCTGTGCATAATCGTCAAATAGGTCGATCCTGTATTTGTCACCTGCCGCTTTGTTGAGAGACTCAATCACATCCGCTGCCTGCTCCCGGATGGAGGGCACCTGCCCCACGTCAGCAGCCAGCAAGGTGATGCCGATCGCAGGCGAACCGCGATACACACTAACCTCGTCCCCTTTGCTGCCTCGTAGATCGCGAATATCTGCCAGCGTCTTCAACGTGACGTATCCCCGGTCTGTAGCGATCAGCTGTTTACCCAGCCCCTGTGGACCTTCCGACATGCTTGTCCAGTAAAAGGCAGATTGGTCCTTGTTTTGACCGACGCTTCCCACTTGCTCGTTGACTACGTCTCCGGGCAGCTGATCCAGCACATCTTTTGGCGTCAGCCCATAGGCTAGCAGCATGGAGGGACGAAAAATCAAGTCTACCTGCTGCTTCGCCGAGCGGTCATCGATCTCTACCCGCGCAACACCGGGCAGCCGAATCAAATTTTCATAGACGGTATAGCGCGCAATATCAGACAAGGTTTGGACATCGTTGCCATGCAGCACGTAAAACCCGACGCGATTGTCTGCCAGGTTGTCCTGACTGATGCTCCACTCCGTGACAGGAAGCTGCTTCGCTACTTCTCCCAGCCTCTTTTCCAGGCGTTCTTTGTAATCCGATCCAAGCTTCTCCGACGTCTCTACGGTCACCGATGAAGCGCCGGGACGGGACTCTGCTGTGATCGTAAGCGCATCCCCTACTGCACGAACGGATTCTTCTATGGGACGCGTCACCTTTTCATCGATTTTCTCGGATGTCAGCCCGGGTGCTGCCAAATGGATCGTGTACACCGGCACAGGGCGTTCGGGAAAAGTGGTTACGTCCATCCGCAGGAATGCTCCTACCCCAAGCAGGCAGCAAGCGACGGCGAGAAGACGTGCCAAGGCAGGAACAATAGAGACAAACGACCGGTTACTCATCAGCCACCTTCACCGCCTCGCCATCTACTAAATAGGACAGACCGGATCCGACGACCTGGTCTCCTGCTTCCAGACCTTCCAGCACTTCGTAGAACGTTCCGTGGATAGCCCCTAGCTTCACTGGTGTCTTTTTAACCGTATTGTCCTGGATTTTCAACACGTAGTTTTCCTCTTCACTAATCCCGACACTGCTCACAGGCACGAGAGCCGCCTCTTTGCCTTCCCGCGCGTACTGACAGGTGACCGTCATGCCGCCCTTCCAGTTGACCTCGCTTCCTGCCACGGTTACTTCTACCGGATAGGAGCCCAGCGATTGATCCATCACAGGCGAGACGAAGGTTACCTTCCCTTCCGCTTCCGTCCCATCCTGCGCTTTTACAGTGATTGCCGCGCCTGGCTGCCAGCTGCTGATTTGCTCACTTTCCACCTGCAGTTTGATCAGCCAGGAAGAGGTATCCACCAATCGGATGACCTCGCTTCCGGGACCCGTCTGTTCCGACTGCGCTTGGGGAATCGCAGCCACGATCCCTGAGAACGGGGCCTTCAGTACGGCATCGGCTGCTTCCTGCTTGGCGCGGGAAAGCTCGACGTTTGCCTGCTGCACCTGTGCATTGGCCTCCTCTACATCGAGTCGATCCGCCCCTTTGAGCAGCTTGCCGTACGCGACCTCCTCTTCCTGCAGATCCAGCTTCGCCTGCCGATCCGCCAAAGCAAGCCTGTCCAGCTCGTCTTTGGAGATCGCTCCGCCCGCATACAGCGCTTGGGCTTGCGCATGCTCCTGCTCTGCTTTTGCAGCCGTTTGCTTTGCCTTTTCCACCTGCAGCCTCTGCGTCTGCAGCTCATGGGCTTCCGGGCCTTGCGCAGCTTTACTGCGGCGGATGTTGGCACTCGCCACCTGTCCTTGTGCCGCATTTATCCCTTGCTGCAATGCGGCTGTGTCCAACGTAGCCAATGTCTGCCCTGCCTTGACCACAGCTCCTTTTTGAACCAGGATTTGTGCGATTCTGCCTGATGTCCCAAAGGACAGAGTCAGCTCCTGCCGCGGAGAGACGACACCCGATACCTCCGTCGTGAGGGCATCCTGATTCGGTTCCACTGTATAGGCGTTGACCGTTTTCACCTTGATCACGGTCTCTTCCTCGTTTTTCTTCAACTGAGCGATTTCGCTGTCCAGTTTTTCGCAGCCTGTCAAAAGCAGCGCCACTAATGAAAAGCAGATCCATTTTTTCATACTTTACACTCCCGCAAAGCACGCATATTTCGCCACGTTTCTACCATATAAGAATCATAATTGGCAAAATATATTTTACAGAAATAGTTCGCAGTTGTATCACTTTTCAGTTATTTTTTATATTTTTTTATTAACTCATCCCCACTCCCCATTTATGCTAATTTTTTTCGTATCTATTCGTTTCGTCACTTTTTTGTAACTCGAATCCTGTATGATAGAAAAGAGCAATCTACTTACATTGTTGCGCTATGGATTGTTAGCGCTTACCTATCCATTATTAACGTCATTTTTTCACGATAGGAGTGATCGACATGGCTAAAATTTTCACCTCTTACACAGACATCGTGGCAGATATCCATGATGGAGCAACTCTTTTGGTAGGCGGATTCGGACTCGTAGGGATTCCTGAAAATCTGATCATCGCCTTGCGTGACAAGGGAGTGGGCAACCTCACTGTCGTGTCCAACAACTGTGGAGTCGACGACTGGGGACTTGGGCTTCTGCTGCGCGAAAAGCAAATCAAAAAAATGATTTCCTCTTACGTTGGGGAAAACAAGGAATTCGAGCGTCAATTCCTCTCCGGCGAGCTGGAGGTTGAACTGACTCCTCAAGGTACACTGGCTGAGCGTGTACGTGCTGGCGGCGCTGGCATTCCTGCTTTCTACACTCCGGCAGGCGTAGGTACCCCGATTGCAGAAGGCCGTGAGACACGCGTATTTGGTGGCAAGGAGTATTTGCTGGAGGAAGGCATCACGGGAGATTTCGCGCTGATCAAAGCGTGGAAGGCCGACAAAATGGGCAACCTCGTGTTCCGCAAAACGGCTCAAAACTTCAACCCAATGATGGCGGCTGCCGGAAAAATCACGATCGTCGAAGTAGAAGAAATCGTGGAAACAGGCGAGCTCGACCCTAACCAAGTTCATACACCAAGCGTCTATGTGCAACGTATTATCCAGGCGCCATCTTTCGAAAAACGAATTGAGCGCCGTACCGTCCGCTCCTAACTTTTGCGGAAACGAACGCCATTCATAAGGAGGACACTGATATGTCGCTGACTCGTGAACAAATCGCCACTCGTGCTGCTCAGGAAGTCGAGGATGGCTTTTACGTAAACCTGGGGATCGGGATGCCTACACTGGTAGCCAACTACATCCCCGAAGGCAAAACGGTTGTGCTGCAATCGGAAAATGGCCTGCTCGGAATCGGGCCGTATCCGACAGAAGCAGAACTCGATCCAGATCTGATCAATGCCGGAAAAGAAACCGTTACTGCCATTCCAGGTGCCGCTTACTTCTCTAGTGCAGAATCGTTTGCGATGATCCGCGGTGGACACATCGATCTCGCTATCCTTGGCGCGATGGAAGTATCTGCTCAGGGCGACCTGGCGAACTGGATGATTCCCGGCAAAATGGTAAAAGGCATGGGCGGCGCGATGGATCTGGTGCACGGCGCGAAGAAAATCGTCGTCATCATGGACCACGTGAACAAGCATGGTGAAACCAAAATCTTGAATGAGTGCGCACTCCCTCTCACAGGGAAAAAGGTCGTGAACCGCATTATCACCGACCGTGCTGTACTCGATGTCACACCTGAGGGCCTCGTCCTCGTGGAAGTGGCAGAAGGCTACACGGCTGAAGACATTCAGGCGTGCACCCAGCCTCAGCTGATTGTCTCCCCTGATCTGAAAACGATCGGGCTGTAAGCAGCAACCGCATCATAACCACATTCATTCTTTGACCTTGGCGCAGATGCGCGGGGTCTTTTTTTACAATTTTTGCGCTTAGACACCCGTGAAGTCGCTTCTGGACTGCTCGCGGTATATAATACGGAGGCACACTACTTTTACGCGATTGGAGAGGCGATACGAAATGAACGAAACGGTCGGTTGTCTCCTCATTCATGGCTTTGCTGGAGACATTAACGACATTCTCCCCCTGGCGATGCGACTGCGCGAAGAAGGCTACCAGGTGGAATGTCCCACTCTAGAAGGACACGGAACCACACGTCGCCAAATGGCGAAAAGCACTCGTCACGACTGGCTGCGCTCTGCAGATGAAGCTTACAAGCGGCTGCGCATGCGTGCTGATTCGATTGTCGTTATCGGCTTTTCGATGGGAGGGCTGCTCGCTTTCCACCTGACCACCAACTATCCGGTGGAGCTGCTCATCACCCTCAATACGCCATATAAATACTGGGACGTAAAAGAAGCCCTCCACTACTTGCGTGAGGACTTCCCTACACATTCCCGCCGCTACATACACGGTATCGGCAGAATTCCCTTGAGCAGCATGGTCCAGTTCCGTCGCCTTTTATCTGAGACCAAGCCGCTGCTGCCGAAGATCACCACTCCCTACGTGCTTTTGCAAGCTCGCCACGACGATACGGTACACGCCGTGAGTGCAGAAATCCTGGCTTCCACTGTGAACGAAGCCGCCTCTGCGGAAATCAGCTGGTATGAACACTCCAACCACATGATTTTGCACGGACCTGACAAAGAAGAGGCGATTGCACATGTTCTGACAAAAATCAAAGCGCATTTCGCTTCCAAATACGAGACTGCTGATACCCCCACCAGATCGCCAGAGCCAGCAAGATAAGGGCGATCCCCCCGAACATGGACTCCAGTCCCAGACGACCGTCCAGCCAAAAGGCAAGCAGCGGCCCAAGTGCAGCTCCTATATCCGTCACGACCGAGTACACGGTCATCAGTGCCGTACTGTTTGCCTGTCTGGCCGCCTCATCTGCTGCCAACGCATCCATGACCGTAGTCAATACAGTTGCCGTCAATTGGATCCCCAGCAGAAAGCAGACCCAGAATGGAAAGACAACTGGCGTTTGTAGCAAACCGAAAAACAGAGCTGCTGCGAGAAGTGCACAAGCAAAGATTCGCTTCCTCCCATAACGATCAGATAGCTTGCCAGACCACGGAGCTGCCCACGGCTCCCATCCCCAACGCATTCCTTGAACCAGACTTGCCATGACTGCGGCTCCCAGCACCAGTCCCCCGAACTCAAAGACAGACTGCCGAAGCTCAATAAGCCGGCTCAGCGCGGAGGCGAACATCCCCTGATACACCATCGCGACGACGAGTGCTGTCGCCATGACTGACCAGACACTTCGCTGCTTCCAAAAGCTCTCGGATATCGCAGCAGCGTCTGTATATACGTGTCGCTTCGAAAAGGAGGGACGTATGTAGCGAAAAACCAGAACCAGTGCAGGCAATGAAAAGAATCCCAATACCACAGCTGTCGTCGCCAAGCCGTAGATCGATGCCAGAAACGCCCCTGCGATCATTCCGCCCAGACTGCCCAATCTGTACAAGCCATTGTACAAGCCCATTAACTGTCCGCGATTGTCTTCCTCCGACACAGATACGATCAGGGAGTACGCTCCCAACCGCAGAAAGGTCCACGCAATCCCCCAAACACTGCGCATCACCAGCCACAGCCAAAATCCATGCAGCCCATACGACATCGTGGTGACGAACGCAAGGAAGACGGCTGCGATCAGCCCGACTCTTCCCCCTGAGCGCTCGTACCACTTCCCTACCAATGGCCCCAGCGGTACGCGAACCAGCCGATTGACGGAGAGCAGAATCCCGACCTCCCATAGTGAGGATAGCCCGGCCTCCTGCCAATAGATCGGCAAGACGATGTACAGCATGGAGTCCCCCAACAAGCAAAAGGCGGTTACCAAAGCAACCGCGATGACCTGTGTCTTCCCCTTTATCTCTCTCATGATTTTCTCCTTTGCGCGATAACGCTATCTCACTCCTGTTTTTTCTCCTTTGCGCGATAACGCTTCTATGCTATACAGTACAGAGGAGTCTTCCTCATTTCCAATACATCTTACTGACGAATTCATAAGCAAACGTGATGAATGGAGAATGATTATGAACCTGCATGCCCTTCGGATCTTCGTAGAAGTAGCGCGAAGAGGCAGTGTCACAGCTGCTGCCGATGCTCTCTCCATCAGCCAGCCTGCCGTGAGCGCACAGATTCGCAAGCTGGAAAACGAGCTGGATATTCCTTTGGTCGCTCCTGATGGACGAGGCATATCCTTGACAGAGGAAGGCCGCTTTCTCTATGAGCAAGCGAGCCGCCTCTATGATTGGGAAAAGGAAATCGAGTCGCATCTCGCAGAAATGAAGGAAGGCACAAAAGGGCGGCTGCGCCTCACCTCCACTTTCCTTCCGTCTCACTACTTGGTTCCCCAGTGGCTCGCGAGCTTCAAGCAGAAGCATCCCCAGGTGGAAGTGGACATTCGTACCGGCAACTCACAGAAATCCATCGAACGGTTGCTGCGCTGCGAAGCCGATCTCGCCATCATTACAAATGAAGTGTGGAATGATCTCCCCATCCAGCGCATCCACCTGATGGACGTCCGATTCTGGTTCATCGTCCCTCCCACCCACCCATTTGCCGGTCGAGAGATTTCACTGGAGGAGCTCGTTCAAGAGCCTTTTTTGCTGCGTGAGCCGGGCAGCTCCACTCGAGAAAAGCTGTTTTCGCTCTGCCGCGAGCATCAAGTCCAGCCACCGCAAATCGGTCTGCAATACCACGGTCTGTTTGAATCGATCCAATCCGTTCGCGCTGGCTACGGTACCATGCTCGCCCCCGAGCTAGCTGTCCGTGAGCTGATTAGCCGCGGCGAAGTGGGACAGGTCACCGTTCCCGGGATCGATATCAAGCGCCCTCTCTATTTGTGCCTGCGCATGGATGCGAGCAGGCAGCGCCCGGTTGTCGCTCGTTTTGTGGAGACAGTACTGGACTTTTCACCGCCCCTCCTCTATCAGCTATAGAAGCAACTGGTTTATAAGCGTTGAGAAGCTACCAACCTCTTTCAAAGCTCTGAGTCGTAAAGCCGGCGGCAAAAAGAAAAAGAGCCCAATCCGAAACGGATGGGCCTTTGTTTTTGCCAGCATGATTCTTTACGGAAACACAATCGTCTTGTTGCCATAAACCAGCACGCGGTCTTCCAGATGCCAGCCCACTGCACGAGCGAGCACGGTGCGCTCCACCTGACGTCCCAGCTGCTTGAGGGTTTCCACATCTTCCTGATGAGTGACTCGCTGTACGTCCTGCTCGATGATCGGACCTGCATCCAGCTCTTCGGTTACGTAATGAGCTGTGGCTCCGATCAGCTTTACACCGCGGCGATAAGCCTGCTCATAAGGCTTTGCCCCCACAAAGGCAGGCAGGAACGAGTGGTGAATGTTGATGATGCGCATCGCGTAGTCTTCCAAAAAACGCGGCGAGAGGATCTGCATGTAGCGAGCCAGCACGATGAGGTCTGCCCCTTCGGCTGCGGCGATTTGGGCTATTTCTGCTTCCGGCTTGTTCTCTTTGGTAACAGGGATACAGTGGTAAGGGATACCAAAGGACTCTACGGTTTCTCTCATGTCCGGGTGATTGCTGATCACGACCGAGATGTCTGCGTACAGCTCGCCCGAATTCCAGCGCCACAAAAGCTCAAGCAAGCAGTGATCTTCCTTGGAGACAAAGATCGCTACCTTTTTGCGCTTGCTTGCCTGCACCAAGGAAAATTCCATCTCGAAGTTTTTTGCAATCGGACTAAACGCAGCCTTGATCACCTCGCAGCGCTCTTCCAGGTTGCTCAGCTCAAATTCAATCCGCATGAAAAAGCGGCCGGATTCCGGATCGGTTGTGTATTGGTCTGACTGTACGATGTTTGCCCCCTGCTGGAACAGGAAATGGGAAATCGCCGCTACGATTCCGGGTCTGTCCGGGCATGATATGAGCATGCGTGCACGATTCTTGTATTTCTCCGTATACGCCTGCCATTCTCTCTCTGATAAACGTTGCATGATCTACTCTCTCCTCCATGATGAACAGCAAAAAGTTGTTTGCAATTATACCATTCCCCGCCAGCTTTTCCATAGCCAAAATGGGCCCATCATGATTCACTTATCAATAAAATTTTTATTCACGGCAAAACTATGGTTCCCGATAACCGATTCCGTTCATCAAAATATCGACGGTGAAATCAATCTGCTCCTCGTCGCTATGCTTCTGGAAATCGTCTTTGTCCAGCACTTGGCGAAACAGGATCAACCCAAGCATCGAGGACAACAGCGCACGAAAAACGACTTCAGATGGCAGTGGGCGCAGTTCCTTTGCTATGATTTTGGCTTCAATCAGCTTTTGCACCGTGTCTTTTATTTCCGCAAATACAGTCGCGATCAACGCTTCCCGGATCTCGTCGTGAAAAAAAGCTTCCTGCAGCAAGATGCGAATCGTTCTTTCGTTGCTCACGATCAAATCCAGACGGTTGCGATACAGCTCCTGGGCGATTTGCGCAAATGGCTTCTTCGCCTGCTCGCGAAAGATTTCCCGCACGTCCTTTAAAATAAACGGCCCTGCGAATTTGACCAGCACGGGGGCCACGACTGCAAGTAAAATATCCTTCTTGGATTTGTAATGCCGAAATATCGTGCCCTCTGCTACTCCGGCTTCCTTCGCGATTTCCGCCGTAGAGCTGGCATGGAATCCTTTTTCGGCAAACAGCTTGATGGACGCGCGCAGAATGCTTCTCTGCTTTTCCGTCATCTCGCTCTCATCTTTTAATTCCTCTACGAATTGCAACAGGCCCTCTTCCAAGGATGGCTTGTTCATCTTTTTCCATACGCTCCTCTATTCAATCTTTTTGCGGAAACGAAGCATGGACACCGTCAAGATCAGGAGAAAAAAGATCCCCATCCCCAGCGCGTCCTTCCAAAGCGCCGTCAAATCCACCGCTTTTAAAAAGATTCCCCGCAAAATCTCTAAAAAATAGGTCAACGGGACAAGACCACCCAACCATTGTATCACGAGCGGCATGGATTCGCGCGGGAACATGAAGCCTGACAACAGCACGCTCGGCAGGATGAAGGCAAAGGCGATCTGCATCGCTTGCAGCTGCGTTTTGGCAATCGTCGAAATAAAAATCCCGAGTGTCAGCGTCGTGAGCAGGAACAATATCGAAAGGCTGACCAACAGGGAGATGCTGCCTTTGACCGGTACGCCAAACCAGTACGTCCCTACCAAAAGCACGAGGCAAAACGAAAAGAGACCAATCCCGACGTAGGGCGTAATTTTCCCAAGCATCAGCTCGAGCGGGCGGATCGGGGTGACGATCAGCTGCTCCATCGTCCCGCGTTCCTTTTCACGCACGAGGGAAAAGGCGGTCAGGATCATCGTCACGTTCTGCATGATGAGGCCAATCAGTCCGGGGATGTTAAAGACGATGCTCTCCATATTCGGATTGAACAAGACCCGTGAATCCAGTGTCAGCGGCGGCTCCAGCTCGCTCATGCCCTGCTTTTGCATACGTGACTCCTGCATGGTAACCGAGCGATTTTGCACGATCAGCTGGGCATTGGAGGTAGCCGTACGAGCGATGTTTGGATCGGAGCCATCGATGAGCATCTGGATGTTGGCTGGTTCGTTTCGATCCCGTTTACGTGCATAGTCAGGAGGAATCACCAGGGCGACACTGGCACTGCCGTCGTCGAGCATCGACTCGATCGCTCGGTAGCCACTCGCATGGGCAGATACTTCAAACACGCGTGTATTCGTGAACTGATCGATCAGCTCGCGGCTGTAGGCTGTCGCGTTTTGATCCCACACCACCATCTTGATATCGTTTACGTCCGTATTGACAGCATAGCCAAACAAAAACAGCATCATGAGCGGCATCACCAAAGCGATCCCTAGGCTCGGGCGGTCCCGCTTGATCTGGATGACTTCCTTTTTCACCACCGACCAGTAGCGTCCAAAGACAAAGCGCTTCATCGGCCTCCCTCCCCTGCTCGAGCCTGTGCAAGCCGGGCTTCCTCCTGCTTGACCAAATCGATAAAGACGTCCTCCAGGTTGTTTGCATCCATCCTCTCAATCAGCTCCTGTGGGGTACCTTGGGCCAGCAGGTTGCCGAAAAAGATAAAGCCGATCCAGTCGCACGTCTGCGCCTCGTCCATGTAGTGCGTGGTGACCAGCACGGTAATGCCTTGCCGAGCCAGCTCGTGGATCACGTCCCAAAAGATTCGCCGGGATACGGGATCAACCCCCGCAGTCGGCTCATCGAGAATCAATAGCTCAGGCTTGTGCAAGAGAGCGCAGGAGAGAGCCAGCCTTTGCTTCCAGCCCCCAGACAAGGAGCCTGCGATCTGCTTTTCCCGGCCAGTCAGCCCGGCCATCTCGATGAGCTCTGCCTTGCGCTGCTTGCGCTCTGCTGCATTCAACTGATAGACACCTGCGTAAAAATCGAGATTTTCCTCGACAGTCAAATCCTCATAGAGGCTGAACTTCTGTGACATGTAGCCGATCCGCTGCTTGATCTCCTCACTCTGCGTCATGACATCCAATCCAAGCACCGTGCCACTTCCAGAGGTAGGCACCAAAAGCCCGCACAGCATGCGAATCGTCGTCGACTTGCCTGAGCCGTTTGGACCTAGGAAGCCGTAGATGGAACCTTTTGGCACGCTCAACGTCAGACTGTTCACAGCGACGCGATCACCAAAGCGCTTCGTCAGCTCGTTGCAGGAAATAGCGGCATTCATCATTTTCCCTCCTCCGACGCTCCCGACAAGATCACATCGGCAGGCATGCCTGGCTTCAATTTGTCCAGCCCTTCCGTGATCTGAATCGTGACGGCAAAGACGAGCTTTGTACGCTCATCAGGGGTTTGCACATTTTTGGGGGTAAACTCAGCCTTCTCGGATATCAGTGAGACCTTCCCCGCAAAGGTCTCACCGGGATAGGCATCGACCCCAATCCCCACGCTTTGTCCTTGCTGCACGAGGTTGAGCTGCGCTTCCGGGATATATACCTTGAGCTTGAGCTGGTCGGCTTTCATCAGTGTGAACAGGTTTGCACCCGTTTTGGCAACCTCGCCTTGCTCAATCGAGGAGCGCAGCAGTATCCCATCTGCAGGAGCGGTAATCCGTGTCTTTTCCAGCAGAAGAGTCGCCTGGTCCAGCTTGGCCTGCGCCTGCTGCTGGGCGGCCAACAGCGCACGTATGGTGTAATCCGTACTGCCCTCTTTGAGCAGATCCAAATCCGCTACAGCCCCTGCCTGCTGTGCTTGTGCTGTTCCGGTCTGCGCGTTGGCGGCTGCAGCTTCTCCTTGGGCGGACGCATACTGTGCCTGTGCTGCTGCGACCTGCGCCTCGTACTGGTCTACCTGTGTCTGCGCCTGACTGACGGCCTCCTGCTGGGCCTCCCAGTCCTTTTGGGAAACCGCACCCTGCTTGAAGAGCGCCGTGGTCTCCGCTAGCCGATTCTGTTGGTAGGAAAGCGTGTGCTTGGCGCCTGCCAGCTGCGACTGTGCCTGTGCCTGCTGCTCCTTTGCTCTGCGTATCCCTGCTTCTGCCTGTTTTTGGCGCGCCTGCGCAGTCCTGATGTTCGCATCCGCCTGTTGAACAGCTGCCACTCCTTTTTGAATCGACGAATCCCGGCTGCCCGCTTTTGCTTCCTCCAGACGTGCCGTTGCTTGTTCGAGCGCTGCCTTCGCCTCGGAGACACTGATCTGGTAGCTTCGCTCGTCGATTACAGCCAGCTCCTGTCCTGCTTTGACACGCGTTCCCTCCTCTACCTTAACTTCTGTTACCAGCCCGCCTACTTCCGCTACGATCGGCCATTCATCTGCTTCGATCGTGCCGGATAGAGCAGCCTTTTCCTGAGAAAATCCTGTACATCCTGAAAGTGCAAGTGTGAATACCAGCCCTGCCGTTAGCAGGTAAGGATGAATCCGTCTCATAAAACCACCTCATCATTATGAATGTGAGTACTCACTCTATTTTTACATGTAAATTTTGACCGGCCACCTATTGGATTGGACAAACTGGCCAGTTGGTCTCACGAAAGAACAGGCAGGCTCACTTCATGCGAGTGATTACTCACTTTTGTTTTGATTATATGCTTCACGGCGCTCTTGCGTAAACTATTTTCTTTTGTGGCAAATGCTTTCTAGCCCTTCCCCTTTTCCGCACAGCGTCTGCCCCACTTGTGGATAAACATCTGGATACCGTTAGCTGGAGAGATGCTAGAAATTATAATTTTAATTGACAATGATAATAGGAATCATTACGATAAATTGGAAATAAGTAAATCGTAATGATTCTTTTTTGTGGAGGTATTTTACTATGAGCAATTCAACCGTACGCAGACTGTTTGTAGCCTTTTTCGCCCTTGTTTTACTGAGTGGGTGCAGCGAGAGTGATATCGCAACCCCGTCGGATCAAGTTCACGAGCTCGTGTATGCAACAGCTAAGGATATAAACGACATGAATCCTCATTTGTATCCGGGATCGATGCCTGCGCAAGGCAATGTATACGAATCGTTAGTCGAGAACACCAAAGACGGTATCAAGCCGCTATTGGCGGAATCCTGGGACATCTCTGATGACGGCAAGGTGTACACCTTCCATTTACGGCAAGGCGTCTCCTTCCACGATGGAACTCCTTTTAACGCGGACGCAGTCAAGCAAAATATCGAAGCGGTACAGCGGAATGCAAGCAAGCACACCTGGATCAAATGTCGAGCGTTTGGGTGATGTTCAGTCCCCCTACGCAAAGGAATTGCTGAGGAAGATTATGGTATGAGTTTGGATCCAATGACAAGGAAGGAGTACATGCTGTGAAAGGAGCTTTCGCCTGGCCGTTTCTGCGGCTGTATTTGCTGACGCTGCTTTATTTTAGCGGCAATTCGATTTTACATGTCTTGATTCCTTTGAAAGGCGAAGCGCTGGGTGCGTCCAATACGACGATAGGGATCATTATGGGCGCCTACCTGTTTACCACCATGCTTTTCCGTCCCTGGGCAGGCGGGCTGATTCAGCGTCACGGGCCGATCAAGGTGCTGCGCATGATCTTGGTGGTAAATGGGGCTGCACTCGTCATGTATGCGTTTACGGATCTTGGCGGATACTTCGTCGCTCGCGTGCTGCAGGGGGTTTGCACAGCCTTTTTTTCGATGGCGCTGCAGCTAGGCATTATTGACGCCCTCCCCGACAAGAATCGCTCGCAAGGCATTTCCATGTATTCCTTGTGCTCCTACCTGCCGGGCTTGATCGGCCCTTTGCTCGCCATAGGCATTTTGCAGGCAAGTCAGATGAACATGTTTGCTGTATGTATGATCGCGATTGCTGTGTTAACGGGGGTAGTAGGCTATACGGCAGAAATGGACAGGCGCCCGGATGATGCAAAAGACGTGTCCCAGCAGCCAAATCAAGGGACTGCAATGCTGCAATCCGTCAGCCAATTGGTAAAAAACCCGCATTTGTTCAAATGCAGCGTTCTCATGCTGAGCGCGTCCGTGATCTTCGGAGCCGTAACTGCCTTTATTCCGCTGTATGCTGCACAGTTGAACAGTGGAAGCGCGGCTATCTATTTGATGTTGCAGGCAGCGGTTGTTGTGGCAACACGCTTTGGACTGATGAAAAAAATTCCTTCAGATGGAAAATGGCATTCGTTTTTTACAATGAGCACCATGCTGCTGCTAGCCATAGCTTCGCTTTGCGTCAGTCTGGCTGCAGTGGCGGGAGCTGCTTTGCTTTATGCCGGCGCCGTTTTAATGGGAGTGGCTCAAGCTCTTCTCTATCCAACGCTGACAACCTATTTAAGCTTTGTGTTGCCGAAGGAAGATCGTCCTACCCAGATCGGCTTGTTCATTGCGATGGCTGATCTGGGTATATCGCTAGGAGGTATCGTCATGGGCCCCGTGGCAGATCTCTCCTCTTATTCCACGATGTATACACTTTGCGCGATCCTCGGTGCAGCGATGATACTGGTTGCCTACGCCAGGCGTTCGCTGACCACGGAGGAAAATGTGTCCTAAACAGGAAGAGCTCTCTCGCCATGAGAGAGCTCCTCGCCTTTTCCGTAACCCCTATTTCAAAACAGCCTCCACGTCCCGCGCGATATACGTCCCAATCTGCTCTCCCTGGCAAATTCTTGCCATCGCACCAGGCTGATCGAAATTGAACACATGCAAAGGCAAACCGTGATCGCGTGCCAAAATCATGGCTGACTGATCCATAACCTTCAAGTCCTTGCGAATAACCTCGTCACAGGAGAGGGCCTGGTACTGCTTCGCTTCTGCATCCTTTCGCGGATCTGCCGTAAAAACACCGTCCACGCCATGCTTGGCGACTAAGATAGCATCTGCTTCGACCTCCAGCGCTCGTTGGACAGCTGGATAATCTGTGGTCACGTACGGCTGACCATTGCCCCCCGCAAAGATCACCACGTAGCCCTTTTCCAGATGGTGTACTGCGCGCAGACGAATGTACGGCTCGGCTACGGCATTGATCGGAACGGCCGTCATGACACGGACTTCCCGGTTCACTCTCGCCTTGAGCACACCGCGGAGCATCAAACTATTGATGACTGTCGCGAGCGTACCGATGTTATCTGCTTCAACGCGCTCGATTCCCCACTGATCCGCCATATTCCCACGGAAAATGTTGCCCCCTCCGATGACAATGGCGACCTCTACTCCCATGTCCAGAAGAGCCAAAATCTCCCCTGCAATGTTCTCCAGCTGCTCAGGATCAAAGCCAAAGCCGTTGTCGCCCGCTACAGCCCCTCCGCTCAATTTCACCAAGACTCGCTTGTAACGCATGCTGCTCCCCCTCCTGTGATGGTCTATTCTTGCTATACGAAAAAAAGAACGAAAGCAAATGTCGCTCTCGTTCTTTCAGCAAAAGGTATCGGGCTGGCTAATCCATGTGATCATTGTCATAACCTGCCCCTCCCTTTTTTAAGAATCCCCAAACTCTTCATCATTTTAAGCAAAGAAATTCGGAAAGTCAAAAACATCCCGATCCCCAGCCAAAATTTTCTGCAACAGCTCATCTGCTGTCTCGCAAGCAAAGCGATGCTCCGACTTGCTGATAATTCCTTTTTCCATCGCCTCATCCAGTTCGTCCTGATCGAGCAAGTGCACGCTGCCATCCGGTAACACTACAATATCCAAATAAAGATCGTCGTACCACAAATGACCATTCTGATCCTTGCCATGTGCCTTGCAAATATCTATGTACCACTGCACCACGTTTCCCAATTCGTCCAGCATCTTGGTCACAGCATACGCCTTTCCATGAGGAAAATACTGCAGGTACACATAGCCTCTATCCCCGACACATAGACGTTTTGCTCCGACCCACATATAGGCAGGATCAGTGACCTCCTCCAGTGTCAAGCGAACGGCATAGCCGGTAAAGGATAGCGCTTCTACCCATTTCTCCTGGTAACCTAGACGTCTGACTCGTCTCCAGCCTGGACGATCTGCTCGTTTTCGCTTCATGGCCCGTTCTCCTCATCATTTTCCTTCTCTTCACTCTACCACGAAATGGATCTTTTTGGCAGATACGAAGAAGGCATGCTCCTGTAGACACATGCCTTCCTTACATCTTCATCGATTTTTGGTGGCTTCCTTATGCAAATGACTGTGTCTGCGTCCGTAAAGAAAATAAACGAAAAAGCCAACAACAAGCCAGCCGATAAATCCGAGCTTCGTTATCAGCGGCAAGCTATAAACCAAATACCCGCAAAATATCACGGCCAAAATCGGAACCACGGGGACGAGCGGGACACGGAAAGAGCGCCGCAAATCCGGATTGGTACTGCGCAGGACAACCACCCCGATGGACACGAGAATAAAGGCGAATAGCGTCCCGATATTCGTCAGCTCTGCCAGCTTATTTAGCGGGAGCAGGCCGCTGAAAATCGCGACCAGTATGCCGACAATCAAGGTGCTTTTGCGGGGAACCTGTGTCTGTTCATGCACTTGTGAGAACACCTCTGGCAAGAGGCCATCCCGGCTCATCGCAAAGAACAGCCGTGCTTGTCCGTACATCATCACGAGCAGCACCGTAGTGATCCCGACGATTGCTCCCAGCGAAATAAAGCCTGCCACCCAATCCTGCTGAACGTAAGACAGGGCAAATGCCACCGGATTTTTGACGTTCAGCATCTCGTAGGGGACGATTCCTGTCAGCGTCAGGGAAACCGCGATGTAGAGAACCGTGCAAATCAATAGCGATGCAATAATCCCGATCGGCATATCTCGCTGGGGATTGCGGACTTCTTCTGCCGCAGTCGATACAGCATCAAAACCAATAAAGGCAAAAAACACGGTAGCCGCTCCTGTTGCTACCCCGGAAAAGCCAAACGGCATAAACGGACTCCAGTTCTCAGGTTTGACATAGCCAATCCCGACAGCCAGAAACAGCAGGATGACGACCACCTTGATGATGACCATGAGGGAGTTAAATCGGGCGGATTCCCGCGTTCCTTTCATCAGCAGCATGGCTATGACAAAAATGATGACCACCGCCGGCAAGTCGATGACGGTTCCTTTGGAGGCATCAAACGCGCTGGTAATCGAGGTCGGCAAATGAATGCCAAAACCAGTCAAAAGCCCTTGTGCATACCCGGACCATCCGCTGGCTACCGCCGCTGCCGCCACGCCATACTCCAAAATCAGGTCCCAGCCAATCATCCAGGCTACCAGCTCTCCAAAAGCCGTGTAGCTATATGTGTACGCACTGCCGGATACAGGTACAGTAGAGGCGAACTCTGCATAGCACAAGGCCGCAAAGACACAAGCGAGGGCAGAGAGGACAAAAGAGAGCACCAGAGCAGGTCCTGCATGCTCGGCCGCAGCCACACCGGTCAAAACAAAAATGCCCGTCCCGACAATCGCTCCAATCCCCAGCATCGTCAAATCAAAGGCGCTGAGCGATTTTTTCAAGGCGCCTTCTTTGCTCACTGACTGTTCCAGCAGCGTCTCGGCCTTTTTTTTCCTCAATAATTGCTGACTCAAAGACATCGTAGAGTACCCCCAATAATGGCCGCGCTTGCCTATTTTTCCAAGAAGAAAAACAGTTGAAGTGTGAGCCGAATCAGGGGAATTTATGCATCCTTACACGCGAATCGCAAAACCACCGGCGAGCAGGTACAAATAGCTGTCGATTTCCTGCTCTGTCCTTGTGATTTGTCGAATCGCTCTGACATAGAGCTTGAGCTGGCCCTCGTACCTTTTCGTGAGCTCCTCGATAACGGCAGGGGACGGTTCTTTGGCGATCCAGTCTGTCTTGAAGTCGATGAGGATCAATCGACCATCATGGTCCTCCAGCAGGCAGTCGATAACGCCTTGGACAATCACCTGCTCCTGCGTGTGCTCTCCCAGCTCGGGCTCCACTTCATTGGCCGGGATCGTCATCGTGAACGGCAACTCGCGATAGACTACTTTGGCCTGCTTCATCATCTGTCCCAGCGGATCGGCAAAGAAGCGTGCAATCTGGCCCACATCCACCGCTCCCAGCTGTTCCTCGGTCAAGAAACGCCTTGCAGCCAGTTCAGCCAGCTGTTCCCTGACATCTGCCTCATCGAGTGGACGTCTCAGATCAAGATGCTGCATGAGCAAGTGCGTGATCGTTCCTTTTTCAGCGCCACTTAATCGATGCGACTTTTGCTCCGACAAAAACTTCGGCTTTTCCGTGATCGATGGCAAGACGATCGGAGTACCGCTCTTTCCTGTTCGTGCGTGTCGCTTCAGCTCACTGACACTCCATTTCGCTGCTACACGCGGAGCTACCGGATGAGGATCGCTCCAGCTCAGTCTGCGCTCGATCAGCTCTCGCTTCGTGGCGTCAACCGGACGATCATGAATCTCCTCTCGCCGGCTCATACGCTCCCACAGAGCAGCCTCGTCTTCTGCTGTCTGTGCTTGCTCTCTTAAGTCATCAGCCAAATAAAAGTGAAAGGACCACTCCGATTCGTCCGGGATCGATCGTACCTGAATCTTCTCTCCCGTTCCCCGATCTTGTGGATACGAACGAAGCGAGTCAGCTGCCGGATGGCGCAAAAGGGCTCTGCCGACCCAATCGAGGTAGCCTTTTGCCTGTATCAGATCCTCGTCGCTAAGCCGCTCTTCGTCCCCTTGTCTTCCCCATTCCGTTATACTTTTCACCAGATCCTTGGAAGAGCCTAGCAAGATCAGCTTTTCACGGGCACGGGTCAACGCCACGTAAAGGACGCGCATTTCTTCTGCGAGCATGTCACGTCGAAGCTGCTGGCGAATCCCTAGCGCTGCAAGGCTCGGATAACGCAGCTGCAGCTGTGGCTCGAAAGCCATCGGTCCAAAGCCCAGATCCTTGTGCAGCAAAAATTGGCTTTTGAGATCCATCGTATTGAACTGCTTGCCCATCCCTGCAACGAATACGACAGGGAACTCCAGCCCTTTACTTTTATGGATCGTCATGATGCGCACGACGTCTTCGTTTTCCCCGATCGTCCGCGCTTCTCCCAGATCATTGCCCGCTTCCTGCATCCGATCGACAAAGCGCAGGAAACGGAACAATCCTCTGTAGGAGCCTGCTTCGTACTGACGGGCACGATCGTACAAGGCACGCAGGTTGGCTACGCGCTGCTGTCCATTTTCCAGGGCAGCCACGTAATCCAGATAGCCTGTCTCCCGATACAGGACAGACAGAAGCTCTGATAGTGCACCGCGCCGAGCCTGCGTACGCCAATGCTTCAGTCGCGTAAAGAAGTAGCGCAGCCTTTTTTCCCAGCCCTCATCTGCCGCTTGTTCATCTGCGTACTGGACGACAGCTTGATGGAAGGGACCCGTCGTATAACGAATCCGAATCTGCGCGAGATTTTCCTCTTTTAAGCCAACAATGGGAGATCGAAGGACCGCCGCCAACGGAATATCCTGAAGGGGATTGTCGATCACTCGCAGCAAGGAGAGCATCGTCTCGACCTCTGTTGCAGCAAAATAACCCGCGGTCTGTTCGGCGTAGACGGGAATTCCCGCCTCACGCAGTTCCTCCTGCATCGTTTCCCCCCAGCCGGAGGTGGCACGCAGGAGAATCACAATATCCCGGTACGCAAGCGGCCGAAGCCCCCCTGCCTTCTTATCAAAAACGAGCAGCGGCGCCTCACCCTCTCCAGGCTCCATCCAACTCCGTATCCGTTTTGCGATCAGGCGTGCTTCCAGCTGGGCTACACTCGCCTCTTCTGCATTTTCTATGGCGTTATCCGGGATGCTGGCTCCTTCAGACTCCTCGCTTCCCTCTGATATAGATGCAGCCTCTGGTTCTGTCTGATCGCTTTTCCTGTCGATGAGAAGAACTTCTGCCTGCAGCCGCCCTTCCTCCACATCTGGATAGCTCGCCCGATTGATCAGCTCTGCAGACGTATCGTAATCAATCTCCCCGACTCCCGGCGACATGATCTGGCGGAACAGGAAATTGACGGTATCCACCACTTCTCGTCTGCTTCGGAAGTTGGCAGCCAGGTCGATTCGCAAACCTATCAGCTCTTCATCACCAGCCAGCTCGGAAGATTCGCCGTCCTTTTGATAGGTCAGATATTTTCCCAAGAAAAGCTTTGGCTCTGCCAGCCGGAATCGGTAAATACTCTGCTTCACGTCTCCTACCATAAAACGGTTGGCAGTACCATTGGTCTCCACATCGCGGGATACCATCTGCAGCAAGGTCTCCTGCACCAGGTTAATATCCTGATATTCGTCAACGAGGACCTCGGCAAATTGCTCGCGCAGCTGCAAGGAGACCTGCGACGGTGCGATAGTGCCGTCCTCCTGCTTCTCCGTGAGCACGCGCAAGGCCAGATGCTCGAGATCGCCAAAGTCCACAATAGACCGTGAACGCTTCTCCAGCTGGAATGCATCAGCAAATGCCGTCACCAGGCGGGCAAGCGTATTCATATGGGGTGCGATGACATGCAAATCCGCTATATACTGATCGGCTGTCATGGAGAAGTACTGCTCCTCCAAATCGCCCAAAGACTTCTTCACACTATTGCGCAGATCTTGCACCTGTTCTTTGACTTCTTTGCTCGTATCAGCGGCCTTCACTGGCGGCAATTTGGCAAAGGTGACGAGGCTGACTGCCTGCCGCGCTGCTTCCCAGCCAGCTCGGCACGCTTCGTGCGCGCGCTTGAGCGCCTCTGCTTCTGCCTCCAGTAACGGCAAGTAAGCGACAGGACCTTCTGGCGAGGATGCGAGCGCAGCCGCACGCTGCAGCTTGCCGGCTAGCCCTGCAAGCTCGAGCTCCAGCGAACGCAAGACACTCCGCGCCCACATCAGCCCGTCAATTCCCTTCCGTCCTGCCTCCGCGAACATGTCAGCCGCAGACTGCAGCCACTGCGCTGGCTCTGGATGACTGCGCGAAAACTCGTACAGACGCAGAAGAAGGTTTGCTAGAATCTGATCATCCTGCCCATCCAGCATGACATCTGCCAGTGCGTGGAAGTCGGCGTCGTCCTCATACCAGCTCTCCAGCTGCTCTTCGAGGACATCCTGCCGCAGAAGCTCCCCTTCCATCTGATCCGCAATGCGAAAATCCGGATCGAGATCGATCAAATAGTAATACTGCCGCAAAATCCCCAAACAAAAAGAATGCAAGGTGGTGATCGTCGCACGTTGAAGCAAAGCCAGCTGACGACGCAAATGAGCGGAATGAGGATCTTCCTTCAGTGCCTTGCGCAAGGCGTCGCCGATCCGATGACGCATCTCAGCGGCAGCTGCGTTCGTAAACGTCACGACAAGCAGCTGGTCGACGCCAATCGGCTCTGTCTCATCCATGATGCGGCGGATGATCCGTTCCACTAGTACGGAAGTTTTACCGGAGCCTGCAGCCGCGGCGACCAGCACGTTGTTCCCACGTTTGATGATCGCCTGCCACTGCTCATCTGTCCATTGCTCCGGCTTTGCCTGTGCCGGCTGTTGTGTCGTCATAGGCTCATCCCGTCCTCTCCTGACAGCTGTTGTTGTTCAAGCATGCTCCACACCTGCTTGTTGTTCCATTTCGTCAATTGACGATGAGAGTTGCCGCCCGTTTCTCCATCGAACTGACAGACTGGTTTGTATGCACAATAGTCACAAGCTGTCATCGTCCCGTTGGAGTATGGGTCGATGTGAATCGCCCCATTGGTCATTCGTGTACTGATTTCCTTCACAGTGTCACGCACATAGGTCGTCAGCGACTGAAATTGTTCTGCTGTCGCAACGGAAGAGCGGGAAGAGAGCGTCCCATCCTTTTTTATCTCAAAAGGCAAAAGCTCTGATGGCCCTTGCTCTACATGAGCGTCCATCATTCGTGCCAGCTCGGGATCAGCCAGCATCAAGCCCTTCATGCGGAGGCGCTTGGCTCGCTCCCGTGCCGCTTCATCGGAAGACAGGAGCCGTTTCGCTGTCACGAACGGATCTGCTACCTGATAGTAGAAGACCCCTCCCATTTCTGCCTGTTTTCCCAGCCATTCCTCTGCATTCGCTACCACGACATCGAGGTAGACCAACAGCTGCAGGTTGAGGCCGTTCCAAACATCCGAGAGCTGAAGCTGCTTGGGGCTGGATTTGTAGTCGATGACCCGCAAATACGGCACGTCCCCATCCAACGATTGATCTACCCGGTCTATTCGTCCAATCAATTGCAGGTCCACGCCGTTATCCAGCTTGAGTCTCAGACCAGGCAGGTCCCCATTCGGTCCGAAAGCAACCTCCAGCCCAACGGGAGCAAATCGGCTGCGCTTGGCATGCTCGCCAAGGACGTAGATCGCCCTGCCTACCGCTCGCTTTAATTTTCCTGACAGGTAGCGATAGCGCGCCGTCCGCGTCAAAATACTGCTGCGTGTAGCGGGAACCAGCTCTTCGACGACGTCGCTCGCCAGCTGCATGCTGTTTGATTCCGTCAGCTTGCCCCATTCCAGACTGTCTTCGTTCATCTTCTCCACCGCCCGTTTCATCGAGGCGTGGAAAAGCTCCCCTACATCGAAGCGCTCCAGCTTGTACAGCATACGCTCGGACAGCCGCAAGCCGTGCGAGGAAAAATGCGAGAAAGGACAGGCTTGGAAACGCTCCAGACGTGACACGCTCATTTTCAGTTCTGTACCGTACAAGCCAAAGCTTGTCTCCTGTTTCAGCTCGGCAGGCAGGTTCGAGTAACGCAAACCGGACAGGAGCCATTTTTCTCTCGCCTCATCGCGGGAAGAGTGCAGAAACCAATCGTAGACCTCCCACCAGAATACCGGCAGCTCTCCAGTCTTTTTCATGACGCGCAAAAGCGTCAATAGATGGTGAAACACACGTCGCGGGCTTCCTAGCAAAAAGGCATCTGTCTTTGCTTCTCCTGTCGGCTCGTTATGGAAAAATTGGTGCGAGACCGCTGGCAGCACTTCCTTTACCCGTGAAAAGACCGAGGAAGGCAGGAGAGCCGCTCCTTCATGATCTGCCAAAGCACAGCTGAGCATCAGACGCTCAGAAGGCCGCGTCATCGCCTGATAGAGCAAATAAGGCTCTGCCATCAAGCGCTGCTTGGCACTGGGAGCCAGCTCGATCCCCATCTCGGCCAGCCTTTCCCGCTCGGCTTCATCGAGAATGCCTTCTTCTTTTGGTCGCAGCGGTATGACACCCTCATTGACCCCGAGTACAAACAACGCTTTGACGTCCGGCTGTCTCGAGCGCTCCATCGAACCTATCAGCACCTGGTCCAGTGCAGGTGGAACCAAGCCAAGCTCTATTGTCTCCAGCCCCGTGTCCAGCACGCGTGCGTACGTCGTGACGTCCATGACTTCCTCGCCCATAACCTCCACGATCTGATCCATTAGCTCAATGAGGCCAGTCCACAGCTGACCATGCACCTGTGCCGTATCCAGATCTCCTGATTCTTCCGCATTTCTCTGCCAGCGCTCCAGCTTGCCAGGGACATCGAGCGAAACTAGCAGATTGTACAAGGCCGTCGTCATAGCCCGTACGTTGATCCCCATCGCCTGCTTCATTTCTTTTTCAAAAGCAAGCAGCGGTGCACTGTACTTGCGTCGCAAAGCATCTGCTGCTGCGTCCTCCTGAGCCCCTGCTGCCCCGCGGAAGTGCCAGTCGGAATCGTCCGCCCACTGCGAGCCGTAGACCCCGTGTGCCAGCACGTAGTTTTCCAATTGATCGACTTCTTTTCGTGTCGCGTTGTCATCCAGAATATCCAGCGCAAACAAATCAGTCTTCAGACAGCGGAAGACTGCATCGTAACGCCATTTGGTCACGATGACCTCGAGTGCGGAACGAACAAGCTCCACCAAAGGATGATGCAGCACCCCTCTCTTTTGGTCCAGAAAGTGCGGAATGCCGTAATCGGTAAAGATCGTGCTGATCTCATCCGCATACGTCCCGATCTCCCGCAAAAGAATGGCCATGTCCTTCCAGCGGTACCCATCCTCCCGGGCAAGCTTCAAGATGTGCAGCGCAACAGCCTCCACCTCAGAACGCCTGTTGGCGGCAGACAGGAGCGCCACCTCGTTATCACGCTTGGGCTCAGGAGCAGCTCCAGGATCTCCCCATTGAAAATAAACCTGCTCGATATGCTGCAGCCAAGGGCTATTTTTAAAGCGAATCAAATCGTTCTGCAGCAGCGGCTGCTCAATCCGGACTCCTGCTTCCCGCGCGATCAGCTCAAGCGCTTGGTAGGTTCGCAAGGTCGGATGAAACAATCCCAGCTCATCCACGGAGGAATGGCGTTCTGAAGGCTCCAGGGTGAGAGCGATCGTTACCTTTTTCGCATGGCGCATCAGCTGTTCGATCACGCGCAGCTCCTGGTTCGTGAAGCCCGTAAATCCGTCGATGTATATCTCCGCGCTCTTGATGTAGGCAGAGTCGGGAATCATGGTGGCTACACGATTCAGGATATCGTCGGCATCGCAATACCCCTCTGCCAAATAGTCCTCGTATGCTGTCATGATCAGCCGAAGATCATGGAGCTTTTGATTTAAATTTGCACTGCCCCACTCCAAATTCTCCGAGTGGGCAAGTGTCACGCCATACGATTTAAACTCGCTGATCAGACGGCCGAGCTGCGAGGCAAAGCCTGGCTGCAAAGCAGACCGGGCGAACATTTGCAGCTCATCCTTGTACCGCTCCAGCAGCATGCGCAATACCATGTGCTTGCCGAGATCGTCTACAGGAACCAGCGTCAAATCACCCAGCTCCTGCAGCAAGCGATGCCCCAGCCTGCCAAAGCTGAGTACCTGTGTACCCATAACCCCATTTAAGCCGGGCAATGTCGCCAAAGCGTATTCTTCTTGAAAGCTGGCTTGCTCAGGAACGAGCAAAATCATCGGCGTTCCCAGCGGATTAGCTGAGAGATGCTCGCGGATCTGCTGGTGAATCGCTGTTGTTTTCCCGGTCCCTGCCCGCCCCAGCACAAATTGAACGGCCATTTCACTCTCTCCTCGCTATTCCATTTCCAGATGAATCTTGCTTCCCGCTCCCATCGGTTCCGCTGGAGTGACGACCAGCCTACGCGGCATCCGGACGCGAATTTCCGGGACGTGACTGATTACCCCTATCGTAAAGTCGTCCATGCGCAGACGCTCCAATGCATCCATCACTACTTCCAGCAGTTCAGGGTCGAGAGTACCGAAGCCCTCGTCCAGAAAGAAGAACTCCAGACGTCCACCCCGCATTTGAATTTCCATCGAGAGAGCCAGCGCCAGTGATAGGGAGGTCAGGAATGTTTCTCCGCCTGACAACGTGCTTACAGGGCGGCGCATTCCTCCTGCTGCTTCATCTCGCAGCACAAACTCGCCTTCATCCCCGATTTCCAGCGCGTAGCGATTGGCGGTCATCCGCTTCAGGTGATAAGAAGCATCCCGAGCGATCGAAGCCAGCTTCTCCTCAGCGATAAACTGGACAAACGCTTTTGCTTCAAACAGCTTTTTCAGCTCTTCCAGACGGCTCTGCTCATCCTGCTGCTCTCCCAGCTGTACCTGCAGCAGCAACCATTTTTCGTGATTGCTCTCCATTCGGTCTACCTGTTCCCTCGCTACGGCAACCTGCTTCTGAACCTCGAGGAAGGTCTGCTCCCATGCCTCCCACTCCTGTTTGGCGAGCAAAAACTCCTCACTGGATACCGAGCGGCCAGCCAAAGACTGTACGAGCCGCTCCTCGTCATAGCGCTGCTGATCACGTGCCCGCTCAAAGGCTTCCACTGCGGAAGCAGCCTCCTGCAGCTGATCGCGCTGCGCATACAGCTTTCGCACCTGCTCGGCGGATTCCATGCTGTTTTCCCGGAGAGCCTGCTGCATCGCCTCGTATGCTTCAGATCTTTGTCGAGTCAGGACTGCATATGCCTCTGTATGCTTCAACAAATTGTTTTGGACATTTTCTCGAACGGCAGCAGTCTCTTTCCGTTTCTCTTCTGCCGTGGCAACTGCCTGACGCAGCTTTGTGAGCGTCTCTTCGACCATTTGCAGACGCTCGCGTGCAGGCTGTCCTCCAGTTCGCTCCAGCCACTGCACATGCTTTTGCTCCCACAGCTTTTTGCGGTCGGCAAGCTTTTCTGCCGCTGCCGCCTCCCGCGCCTTGCATTCACTGCGGCGCGCTTTCGCCGAATCGCACTGTGCTGCAAGCGTCACT
The DNA here is from genome assembly GCF_046622605.1 of Brevibacillus centrosporus. Classification (NCBI taxonomy): domain Bacteria; kingdom Bacillati; phylum Bacillota; class Bacilli; order Caryophanales; family Paenibacillaceae; genus Brevibacillus; species Brevibacillus centrosporus. The sequence goes on from NZ_CP176856.1 coordinate 5,143,846, forward strand.
CGCAGCTGCTCTTTTTCGGCGCGAACACTCTGCAGGCTTGCCATTTTCCGGTCACGTCTGCCGATTTCCTCGAAGTGGCGCTCGATTTCCTCGATCAGCAGGTCTTTGCGTTTGGCATCCAGCTCTTCCGCCGCATACCTTACCTTTTCTTCCGCGACCTGCAGACGGCTTTTTCCGTCTGCGATCGATTTTTCCAGTTGCTCTACAATCACCGCGCTTCTTGCAAGCAGGCCTTTTTGTCCTGCCTCTTCCTCACGCAGTACCTCGATCTCTAGGGCAAGCTTTTCCCGCTCTTCTTTCAATCGTTCCCGCTCAGCCTGCTTTGCCAGAAGCTCTTTTTCCTCGTACTGGTACACACGCAGCAAATCTTCAAAAGAGTCCACCGCAGCCCAGGCTTCCCCGTTTTCACGGCACTCTTTTTGCAGTGCTTCCTCGCGTGCAGCCAACGTATCCCACTCGCTTTTCAAAGTGGTAAGCCGCTCTTCAAACGCTTTCTGCTCTACATGGGCTGTAAGCAGTGCTTCCTTGGCCGCCCGAGCCAAGCGTTCTGCTTCGCGCCACGCCTCTTCCGCTGCTTTCACGCGAGCACGCAGCTCATCGCCTTCCGAGCGTGCATCTTCCTGCCCCGTATGGTCTGTTTCCCCGCTCTTGTGGTGTGTGGATCCGCATACCGGACATTCATCGCCGTCCGCCAGACGCTCGCGCAAATAACGAGCCATGTTCTCCTGCTGCCAGCTCTCCAACGAGTCGCGCAGCCGCTGGAAGCTCTCCTGCTGCCTTAGCACCTGCCCCTCTTTTGCCTCACTCTCGGCTTGCAGGGCGCTCCAACGGGCTTCAGCGAGCTGCTGCTCTGCCTTTATTCGCTCCCATTTATCCTTCCAGTCTGTTTTTTGCTGGACTAGCTCACGCCACTGCCGTCCAACCTGCTTCATTTCGTTCAGGATACTTCTTGCCTGCTCCCATTCGCCATCAGTCATCGTCGGCTGGGAATCCGGCGAATTCCATCGCATCTTGGCCTGCTCGAGCTTTTGTGCACTTGCTTCCCATGCCGTGCGATGGTGCTGTGCTTTTTGCATCGCTTCCTGAAGCTGTCGTTCGGCGGCAGTCGCCTCGTCCAGAAGCTCCTGGCGCTTGGAAGTCTCTCGCTCCCACTGCTGTCTGGCTTCTCTCGCCGCTGTCACCTGATCGCGCCATTCTGGAGTAACTACAGCCTCTTTCATCTGCTCGTCCAGCCGCTTCCACTCCTGCTCCCAATTTTGGAGCGCTTCCTCGTCCCGAGCCAGCTGCTCCTCCGTCTGGTTTAGCGCAGCGATCATCTCGCCTCGTTCCCGCTCCAGACCTGTCCATTCTGCCCGGATCGCCGCGAGCTCTGCCTCCCATTCTTCCGCTTGGGCTAGTCTGCTCTTTTGCAGCGTCAAGTCAGGCTCCTGAGCCAAAAGAGATGCCTGTGCCTTCTGGTACTCCAGCTCAGCTGCTTCCGCCAGTACGCGGACGCTGTCCTGCTCCTCGCGGCTTCGCTCGACTGCTTGTCCTGTCGCGAGCCACTCCTGATCCAATCTTTCCCACTGCTGCACATGCGGCCATACCCGAATACTGGACTCCCACCCGCGAATTTGCGTTTTCTTCGTGTCGATTTCAGGCTGCCTCGCGGTGTACTGCTCCAGCTGCTTGCGTACAGTATCCAGCTCCTGCTGCCATCGGTAAATCTGCTCCAGCGACTTGAGCTTTTCGGCCATCTCCCGCTTTTGCGAATGGAATTCCTGTTCTTTTTCTGCTGCATCCGTCCATGTCTGTCTGGCTGCCTCCAGCGCGTCATATCCTGCGTCGCCCAGAGCTGCGACCTCGAGCTGCAAACGGTGCAGCTGCTCCTTTGCCTGCTCCAGCGCATGACGAACGCGATCGCTCAGTTTTTCACCGTAAATATGCAGGCGGAACATCCTTTGGAGCATCTCGTTGCGCTCGCTGCCTTTCAGCGTCAAAAAGCGGGAAAACTGCCCCTGCGGCAAGACGACCGCACGCGTAAAGTCTTGCAGTGTCAGCCCGATCAGCTCCTCAACCGCTGCTGTAGCCGCTGTCGCTTTGGACTCGAGGACGACATCCGGTTCACCTGTCAGTGCTCTCGATTGGATCAAGCGCACTTCCGGTTGGCGCTTGTTTCCCTTTTTGTCCAGCCCAAATTCCCGCTCTACCGTGTACTGCTTGCGGTCCTCACCCTTTCCCAGCTCAAAGGTAAAGGAGACAAAGACGCGCTGCTCCAGCTGATTGAGAACTTCCTTCGGGTGGTTTCCTCCCCCCAGACGCACGACCTGTCCGTATAAAGCGAGCGTAATCGCGTCCAGAATCGTAGACTTTCCGCTTCCCGTCGGACCGAATATCCCGAACAGTCCGGCCTGGCACAGGATTTCGAAATCTACCTCCTGCAATTCCCGATAACTGTGCATTCCAGAAAGCTTTAATCGTATTGGCCTCACTGCGCTTCCTCCTCTCCACCGGTTTCCGCAAGCAGCCGCTCAAACATCGCCACCAGACGCTCATCTGGCTGTGCTCCCCGTTTTCTTTCATAAAAGCGGCGGAAAAGCTGCTCCGGCGTCAGCTCAGCCAGCTCCACCCTCTCAGTCTCTTCATCCTGGCGGTCTTCCCTCACAACGACCCGCTGAATTTTGAGGAAATCATCGCTTAATTTGCGCAGACGCTGAAATTCTGCCGGGTCAATCACGTCAGATACATGCAGCTCCAGATCGATCCACGCCCCCGCATCTCTGCCCTCCGCGAGCCACTGCTCTACCTGAGAGATTCCTTCAGTCGCTTTCCAGCGTGCCAATGGACGACCGCTGGTCAAATAAATAATTTCCTCCTGCACCTCACTGCCCGGTACTACCTCGACCAAGACGACAGCTTTGCTCTGTCCTGCCTCAGAAAAGCTGTAGGATAAAGGAGACCCGCTGTAACGCACGAGTGGTTTTTCCCGCAGCTTCTGCAGCCTGTGCAAATGTCCCAGCGCCACGTAATCTGCTTTCTCAGGGAAAGCCATCGGCGATACGGTCATCGCTCCCCCAATTTGAATAGGTCGCTCCGAATCCGTCTCCAGTCCGCCCATGACAAATAGATGGCTCGTGACCAGGTTAACCGTATCGTCACGAAAATGGCGGGAAAGCTCCGTAAGTAGCTGCCCGATCCGCTCGGAAAAAGCGAGCTGCATCTGCTCTTGGGAGAAGCTCTCGGACAAAAGCTCCTTCAAGCGGGACTCCGATGGGTATGGCAAAGCCAGCACGACTGCGTGATGCTCGCATCCCGGCACCGCAAGCTCCAGCCAAGACGGACCGCCATCGACGATCCGCACGCGCCCCTCTACGGTCTCCTCAGGTGTCAGCGGCGATTCCTTTGGCAGACCCAGCAGGACAATCCCGTGCTTCGTAGCCAATGGCGCAGCCGCTCTCACTCGCTCAGGCTGATCGTGATTGCCCGCGATGACGACCACTCCCCTAGTGCCTTCCGCAGACAAACGTTCCAGCGCTTCGTAAAACAGCTCTTCCGCCCAGGCAGGAGGGTTTACGGAATCGTACACATCTCCCGCGATCAGCACTAGATCCACGCTTTTGTCATCCGCAATCTGGCACAGCTCGTCCACAAATGCAGCTTGCTCGATCCGGCGGTCCCTGCCTTCCAGCTGACGCCCGAAATGCCAGTCCGCTGTATGTAAAATGCGCATGCCCTTCATCCTCTCGTCACGATCATGTGTTTGCTTTTTTTATTGTAACAAAAGACAGCGAGGTGCGCGGTTGAAATTTACTCCACTTCGAAGTAACTTGGGAAACGAGCCCATGGAAAACCAAGCAGGAACTAGACCCAAAGACCGCGAAACCCATTCAAGCACAACCTGTCGCAAATGCAGAGAACTTCCGCCTTGTGATGGAATTTTTCCGTCATCCACACCCCCAGAGCAATCGCCTTTATCTTTTTGATCCCGGAAAGGAGCTCCTTTTCCCATGATTCAATACACCAATGATCGTGTCACTGTTTTTCAAAGCGCCCTGTTCCAGACAACAACAACCGTCATCTCGTTGGATGAGGGGATAATCGTCATCGACCCAAACTGGCTCCCCGGTGAAATCCAAGAAATACAAAGCTTCGTGCAATCGATTCGCGGTGACAAAGAGCTATACCTGCTGTTTACTCACGGAGACTTCGACCACATCATTGGCTACCGCGCTTTTCCTGATGCCAAAACGATTGGCAGCTACGGTTTGCAGCACCATCCCAAAAAGGATTACAAGCTGCAGCTGATTCACGAATTTGATGCGACCTATTATTTGAAGCGCGACTATCCGATCGAATTTCCCACACTGGACATCGTCATCACGGAGGAATACCAGCAGGTCACGCTCGGTTCCACGACCTTGCACTTCTACCTGGCACCCGGTCATTCTGCAGATGGCCTATTCACCGTTATCGATTCGATCGGTGTCTTCGTAGCTGGCGACTATCTTTCCGATTTTGAGCTGCCGTTTATTTACGACAGTGCCAAAGCTTATAAAAGGACAATAGAGCTCGCCTCGCGGATCATCGGCGAGCATTGCATTTCTCTTCTCATTCCCGGTCACGGGCAAGCGACAGATGACGTGGCGGAGATGAAGCGCCGCGTTCATCTGTCAGCGGATCATTTGGAAAGATTGACGCAGGCTGTCATCGCAAATGACGAAGCCGCGCTTTCCACCCTGGAAAAAGAACACGCCTTCTTCTCTCCTACCACACAGGAGTCTCATCAGGAAAATGTTCGCATCATCCGCCTTGAGTACACAGACAATCGCTGAACGAAAATACAAAGCCGCTTACCTGTTAACGAGGCAAGCGGCTTCTTTCGTGACTTCTATTTTCCCTACTGTTTCTTTCTTGGTATCTTCAAGCGCGGTGATTTCAGCGACTGCAGACACATGTAGCAGATGACGCCGAACAAAATCGTAATGATCATCGAGTGCAGAAGCGTCGCGTACAGATGCAGCTGGAACAAGACAACGAAACCACCGCTGAACACCTGGAGGACGACAAGCACGAAAGCGATAACGCTAGCTCCGTACAAATCACGGCGCGTTTCTTTAAAGTGCTTTACTGCGTAGATCAGGTTGATCAGCATCAGGATCAAGAGCAGCATCGCTCCCAGCCTGTGCGCAAAGTGGATACCCGTCTGTCCCGACAGCTCTGGAATCAGCTTGCCCTGGCACAACGGCCAGTCGCTACATGCCATACTGGAGCCCGTATGCCGTACATAAGCGCCGAGATAGACAACCCCGTACGCGTAAATCGTTACGCCCCAGATCCAATTGCGAAATCCTTTCGGAGCCTCGGCTTGTACCATGCCCTCCATCCGATCCCGCTGCAAGACAAAGCCTGTCAGCAGAAACACGCCGGTAAACGCCAGCAAAGAGAAACCAAAATGGAGTGCAAGAACTGCTGAGGACTGCGGCCAAATCACGGCAGAAGCACCGAGAATGGACTCCAGTACAATAAAAAATATACCGAACAGGGCTAGATTGCGAACCTCTTGATTGCCCCGATAAAAGCGCCAGCACATGACCGAGAAAAGCAGCACGATGATGCCGGCAATACCCGTAATCAGGCGATGCGTATATTCAATGATCGAAGCTAACGTATACTCCGGGACCCATTTGCCGTTGCAAAGTGGCCAGTCATTTCCGCATCCCAGACCGGAATCCGTCTTGGTTACAAGCGACCCGGCTACCATGACGATAAACATGACGAGAGTAGCAAGAACGGCGAGAGGCTTCAGCCATTTTTCCATAGTGAATACACCCTGTTTCCTGTGAGGATGGAGGTCTGTCGTGCGTAAGACCTCTTGCGTTTGTCCTCTCTTACATTAATGAAACATCCCCTGCTAAGCAAGGGATGTTCCGTGAACATTTCGTGAGTGATATGTGTCAATAATAGTGCACCATGGTGCTGATGACGATGGCTGCACAAAAGACAGTCAAATACAGAATGGAGTAGCCGAAAAGCTTGCGTGCCCACGCCAAATCATCCTTGGCACGGAAGCCTTGGAACAGAAGCACCATGTACACGATGCCCATAATTCCCATGACGATCAAATAAACGTAGCCTACGCTTCCGTGAATGAAGAGCAGAAGAGACGCTGGGAACAGGACAGAGCCCCACAGCACCATTTGACGCTTGGTTTCTGCAAAGCCTTTCACTACTGGCAGCATCGGCAAATTCCCTGCGCGATACTCTTCGGTTTTCAGCATAGCCAGCGCCAAGAAATGCGGCGGCTGCCACAAGAACATGATCAGGAACAGCAGCCATGCAGCGGGATCCATACTGTTCGTAACCGCTACCCAACCGATAACGGGCGGAGCTGCACCGGAAATACCGCCAATGACCGTATTCAACGTTGTAACACGTTTGAGCGGTGTATAGATCAGCACGTAAAAAATATGTCCGATCAATCCCCAAACCGCTGCCAACGGGTTCGCGAAGACTGCGAGAACAGCCAGACCCGCGAGCAATAAGCCAATCCCTACCAGTAATGCATTCCGAGGGGAAATGCGCCCGGTAGCAACCGCCCGGGTTTTGGTACGCTTCATTTTCAAATCGAGTTCGCGATCATAAAAGTTGTTTAACGCCGCACCAGACATGATCACCAAAGCGGTGCCAAGCATGGTGAGGATCGCCAGTTTCCAGTCTGGAAAACCGAATGATGCCAACCACAGAGCAGAAAAAGTGGTCATCAGGTTGGACATGGTAATACCAGGCTTTGTCAGTTCTAAGTAGTCGCGCCATGTTGCCTGTTGTACCGATTGCGCCTGCAAGACAGTATCAGCTTCAAGCGAATCTTGCATCGTTACTCGCTGATCCACAGTTTGTACCTCCTGTCTGAATCTATCTGAACATCCGAATTTGCAATAGACAAACTAACTTTCATTGTAGCCAATGCCCGTAAAGCAAGTCAACTTGCCGGGTGTACTTCCATTACCTTCCAAAGATAACGTCAAGCACGCCAGCCGTCTCCCCACCCGGGTAAATCAAGTAAAGCAGTGTGTAGACGGTAGCACCTGTAATGGCTGTAACAAACCAAATAATCGACGTCCACGGACCGATCTTTCTATGCTTTGCAATCTCATTTTTGTACGCGAATCGCAGCGTAATCAATCCCATCACTCCCCCTACCGTTGCCAGGGTAATATGGAAGATCAGGAAGGTTTGATAGATCGGCTTGAGACTATCCGGTCCACCGAAATGCGTGTTCCCTACAAAGGCTGTACGGGATACGTAAGTAATGAAGAAGATCGTCGCACAGATGGCGGCCCACTTCATGATTTTCATATGCTTCTCAATTTGTCGCTTCGCAACCGCGTACCAGCCAAAAGCAACCAGGATGCCGCTAATGACGATAAACGATGTACTTATCGTAGGCAACAAGATGGACATTTCTACACCTCATTCACGTAATTACGTCTCTTTTTCAAACGCTGCCATCTTCTGCAGCAGGCGATTTCATTATAAGGGAGGCAGACTGCTGTTCCATAGGAAGATCGTCCTGCTTCTCCTGTTTATACCAGTTGTAGAAGACGTAGGCAAGCACAGATCCGTAAACAAGCTCTTGGACAAGCTTCATGATGATTCCGCCCAGTCGCTGATCACTGAAGGTCGTCAGGCTTTCAAACAGTTGAGGTGCCTGCATGTACGTAGTATACAGCGGGTTCTCTGCGAAAATAATCAGCGCACAGGCTGGCGTGATCAATACGCCATTGGCGAAGATGTACGTGAGCTTTTTCAATCCCGCCAGTTGCTTTTTACTATCGGAAAGCGGGCTGACAATCGGCCACCACATCGCAAAGGCAGCTAGCAGCAGCACAATATGGTAGACGGACATCCATTCATGGTTCTGGGACGCAGCGTCAAAAATGAATGGAACATGGTAGAAAGAGAACAGTGTATTGAACAACAGGGCAGCCACCAACGGGTGCGTCACGAGGTTAAGTATAGTCCGCATGACCTTCGGCTGAAAAACCCTCGCCAGGAGCCACTCTGGAATGGCCAACAAAACAAGCGGTGGCAATGCAAAATAAAGAATCGATTGCTGTAGCATGTGAAGACTAAACAGGTAATGATGGCCGTAATAACTGATGGGACTCCCTTGTGCCGCATAAAACAGAATCAACGCAAATACAAACAAGATTTTTTGTCTCGTTGATGCCGGTTTGGCATGGGCAAACTTTTGGCGAAACGGACCCGTCAATAAAAAATAGGCAACCGCAAAGAGCAAGGTCAGCAACATGACATCCGGACTCCATAAGTCGGAAAAGGTCGCGCCGCCTGCTCCTGATGGCAAACCATGCAGGTGCTGCTGATTATCCATGAATATCCTCCCTTCATACTAGAAAGGGTCCCTCTATACATTCTCCATTATACCGTTGAACCCAAGTACTTTCTCGACTAAAAATGAACAAAGTGTTGACAAATACCTAGGACGAGCTGTGGCAATAACTTCAAGACCGATAGGAACACCTCTTCCCTATGATAAACTATAATTGGACAAAACGATCATTTAGGGGCGGTTATGATGGATCCTCTGAAAGTGAATGATGCCATTCGCTATTTCCCCTGCTTCTCGTCACTCTCTCCCACGGATTGGTCACTGGCGGAAACCGTTCGTGTATCTCCCTCCACCCTGCATCCCATAACGAAAGGGCATTATTTGACGCATGCAATCTTTATCCTGTCAGGCTGTATTCGAATCTATAAAATCGGTTCTTCTGGAAGAGAAGTGACACTCTATCGCGTTCGGTCGGGAGAATGCTGTGTGCTCATGATGGCAAGCATTTTGGGAGAAATGGAGTACGAAGCCTCCGTAGAAATTGAGACAGATACCGAGGTGCTGCTTTTTCCCGTTGAGTCTTTCAGAGAATGGATGAATGATTACAAACCGGTTAGACAGTATGTTTACAGACAGTTCATGGACAGGTTTACACATGTATCTAGCTTACTTGAGCAGGTTGCTTTTGGCTCCGTCCGTGAGCGTATCGCGACTTATCTCATCTTGCGTCAAAACGAGCTGCGAACTCCCTCAGAATGGATTGAGACTACGCACGAGCAAATGGCCATTGAACTCGGCACAGCCCGTGAAGTAGTTAGTCGACTGTTGAGAGATTTTGTGCATGATGGCGCCATTATCGTGCAGCGAGGAAGAATAGCTGTAACCGACTCCAACAAATTACTTTCTTATACATCGCCTCTGTGACTTTATCACGGAAACCTCCTTTTCACATCGATACAATGATCATGCTAGAAGTTCACACTCGATAAGGAGGTATTTCTAATGAGTCACTATTACCACCAAGATGACCTGAAAAAGATTCCTGAGCTGGTGCAGCTTGCCCCTCATGCTTCTTCATCCTTTTTGGCATTTGAACAAGAGGTCTATACGTCCACGGGAGCGATTCCGTTAAAGACTAAGGAGCTTATAGCCGTCGCCGTTGCGCATGTCACGGGTTGCCCCTATTGCATCGATACGCATGTTCAAAGGTATAAGGAATTAGGAGGTACGCCAGAGGAAATCGTGGAGGCCGTGCTTGTCGCAGCTACTACCAGAGCTGGCGCGGTCCTCAGTCATGCCACACAAGCCCTGATCGCCTTCAACCGCCCTCACCCCCTGCGAACTATAGAGGGAAATGGTAGCACGGAGCCTGAGTGTTTTTGTTAAAGAGTTCTCATAACCGACAAAGAAGGGCAATCCCGAGTAGACCAGCTACTCTGGGATTGCCCCTTTCTTGTATTTCGTTTATTACACTCCGAAAGATACGAACTTCGTTTCCAAATACTCATCCATTCCGAAGTGTCCGCCTTCACGACCGATTCCGCTCTCTTTAAAGCCGCCGAATGGTGCTTGCGTTTGTGTTGGCGAGCCGTCGTTGATGCCGACGATGCCGTACTCCAGCAGCTCAGCCATACGGAAGCAGCGGGAATTATCGCGCGTGTACACGTAAGCTGCCAGTCCATAGCGCGTATCGTTTGCCTGTTTTACCACTTCTGCTTCATCGGTAAAGCGAACGATCGGCACTACCGGACCAAAGGTTTCTTCGTAGGAGATTTTCATTTCATCGGTTACGTCTGTGATGACAGTTGGCTCGCAGTAGAAGCCTTTTGCATAATCGCCCTCGGTCATGCGTGCTCCACCGAATACGATCTGACCGCCTTTGCCTTTTGCGTCTTCGATGTGCTCCAGAACCTTGTTCAGTGCACGTTCGTTGACGAGTGGACCGATTTCGGTTTCTTTTTGACGACCGTCGCCTACCTTTGCCTTTTTCAGACGCTCAACCAGCTTCTCTGTGAAGGCATCTGCTACATCGGCATGCACGTACAGACGGTTGGTGCAAATGCACATTTGACCGGAGTTGCGGAATTTGCTCTCAAACAGACCTTTTACCGCTGCATCCAGATCCGCATCAGCAAATACGATGAACGGGGCATGACCACCAAGCTCCATGCTCACGCGCTTCACTTGCTTCGCTGCACCTTCCATCAGGAGCTTCCCTACGCGAGTCGATCCAGTGAAGCCGATTTTGCTGAGCTTCGGATTGTTGATGAACTCATCGCCGATTGCTTCCGGTTTTCCGATGACGAGGTTTACGACACCTTTTGGAAAGCCAGCTTGCTCGATCAGCTCAAACAAGCGGATGGCAGACAATGGTGTGCTTTCAGCTGGCTTCAGTACGACTGTGCAGCCTGCCGCAAGCGCTGGAGCGATTTTACGCGCTACCATGTTCACCGGGAAGTTCCAAGGAGTAATGGCACCCACCACACCGACAGGCTGGCGCAGAACCATGATGCGTTTGTTCGCTACCGAAGATGGGATGGTTTCGCCGTATACGCGCTTCGCTTCCTCAGCATACCAGACGAAGTTGTCAGCTGCGCCGAGCACTTCCCCTTTGGCTTCACCGAGCGGTTTTCCCATCTCAGCGGAGATAAGACCAGCCAGCTCATCGCGGTGGCTTTTTACGAGCTCAGACAAGTTGTACAGATACTTGGAGCGTTCACGTGCTGTCAGGCGAGACCAAGTGCCAAATGCCTCATGTGCTGCATCGATTGCCTTTTTGGCTTCGCGGCCGTCCCCAAATGAAACGGACCCGACGGATTCTCCTGTTGCTGGGTTGATGATCTGAAGGAATTCTCCGCTTTCAGCAGATACCCATTCCCCATTGATATACATTTGCTTGCTCTCTCCCATGACACTCGCTCCTCTCAATTCCCTTAATAGATTGGTTTTAGAGCCTCAAACGGATTTTTGCAGTGCTTGCAATACAAAATACTGCGGCAGGCTGCGGGTCCAAACAAGTTTTCAATCGTTGTATACGGAGAATCACAGTAAGGACAGGTCACTTCCCATGTATCTCCGGGCTGAAAGCCAACAGGTGGCGGGGCGATGCCGAAGCTCTTCAATTTATCTCGGGCATCCAAGGCGATCCGATCGGAAGTCCAGGCAGGGTCGTAGACAAAACGCACCTGTACTTCGTTAATCCCTTCCCCTTCCACCAGTTTCTCTGAGATGTTCTTCTTCATAATTTCCAGAGCGGGACAGCCGACAAAGGTAGGCAGAACTTCTACGTAAGCGACGCCGGATTCTACCTTCACCTTGTGAATCATGCCCATTTCCACCATGCTAATCACTGGGATCTCTGGATCTTTCACTTCCTGCAGCAGCTCCCAGCATGTCGCCTCTTGATGTTCATGAACGTGCTCATTTACTTGCGCCATGCAGATCACTCCTTTTTATTGCCATCGTCCTCGCTCGCGTTTTCTTACCAGCTTGCTGCCGGATCGATGCGATATACCTCGGACAGAGTAGCCAATGCTTGTATCAGATCAGCGGTGTGCTCCCCGGCGCGGCCACGCTCCTTAGCTGCTCCCGGCTCACCCGGCCAGCTCAGATTCGCCGCTTCAAAAATAGCTTGGGTTTCTTTGAGCCAAACCTCGCGAAGAGTTGCTTCCGCTTCAATCAGACCAAAGCCCGTGATCGAAGCTGCATTCGGACCGAGATCGCTCAGCTCTCCTGCGTCGCTCCATACTTTTGCGATCGCTGCTTCCAGACGTGCGCGAGCATCCGGTGTGCTGTTTGCCAGCTGCTTCAGCCATACTTGCCAGTGCATCAGGTGGTAGCGATGCTCCGTCAGCATTTTGCGGCTGATCAGCGTGAGTGGAGCATAAGAGGACTTGAGCAGCGATTCCAGGCGAACCTTTTTGTGCAAGCCGTATACATAGCTGCGCACGATTGCGTAAGCCCAGTCGTAATGCGGATCGTCGTTGTACCCGCCAGCACCGTTTTGGCGCTCGACTAGAATGGCGTTGCGGAAAGCAGATGCCTCGCGAAGCTGCGCCAGGTCGTCAGCTTTGCCTACACCGAGCTCCTCGAGCATTTCGTAGTACATAACCGCGTGTCCCATCATATCCTGAGCCATGGAGGAAAACGCTACATCTTCTTCAATATGCGGTGCAAGGCCGAGCCATTCCGACCCACGGTAAGCCAAAATAAAATCGTCATCGGCAAGCTGGAAGAGAAGATCAACCAAGGCTTGCGTATACTCCTGATTTTTCAAAGCTTCTTGTGCAGTTTCTACCTGTAGAAGTTCGCCCATGATCATGTTCCTCCTTCTTAGCTGCCACTTTTGGTGTTGTGCTGTGCCTCGTACTCATCTTTATGACGGCGCCATCTGCCTTGCAAATCGCCGTAGCCTTTTGTTTCCCGATAGCTCTTGTTGTCAAGACGCTCCAGGAAAGGACGCTCCTCTGGCGGCAGTCCGTGGATGTCGTCTCGTTTGACCACCCACAGGTTAAAACAAGGCTCGCGGCGCAAGAAGTTTTCCCGTGCCATGGAAAGCGCGACTTCCGCATTTGGTGCCAAGAGACTAAATTGGTGTACAAATGAGGCGCTTACCGTTTTTTGGCTAAACACTTCATAGATGACAAAGTTCTCGTTGTTGGTTTGGTTACTCATCGCACTCACCTACCCTACCTGGCGGCCATACGACAGAATCGCATCGCGCACCCATTTGGTTTCTTCATAGGACATTTCACGCAAGTGCAGTCGGTGGGCAGAACGTGGGCCTTTTCCTTTGACAATCTGCTTGAATTCTTCCCAATCTGGCTGCTGGTAAATCCATTTATCCTCTGCTTCATCAAAGTAGATCGTTTCATCCGGAACGGTAAAGCCAAGGTGGAAGATGCGTGGCAAATACTTCTTCAGGAAGATTTGACGCAGCTCCTCGTTGGTTTGCGAACGGATTTTGTAGCGCATGTTCGACGCTTGGTTACTGGTGATGTTGCCGTTCTCAGGCGGTCCGAAGAACATCAACAGGGATGGCCACCAGCGAGTGATCGATTCCTGCAGCATTTGGCGCTGCTCTTCTGTACCCTCCGCCAGCTCCAGTACGATACTCTCCCCGTGCTGTGCATGGAATTTCTCCTCCGCACAGATCCGGTGCAGGGCACGTGCATAAGGTGCGTAGGAAGTATCCAGCGACATGGATTGCGTAATGATCGCCGCTCCGTCAACGAGCCATCCGATTACACCCGCGTCCGCCCATGTAGGCGCTTCCATGTGAAACACATTATGAAATTTCAAGCGGCCAGCGAACAGATCTTGCATGATGTCCTCACGCGTTTTACCCAGTGGAGCAATCAAGTCCTCAGCGACACGCAAGAGCAGCTGTCCGTGTCCCATCTCATCCTGTACCTTTGCCATGATCGCCAGCTTGCGGCGCAGGGTGGGAGCTTTCGGTACCCATTCCTTTTCTGGCAATGCCCCCATGATCTCGCTGATGCCGTGCATGGAAATCAGTTTGATCAATTGGTTACGGTAATCGTCAGGCATCCAGTCGTCCGCTTCGATTTTTTCACCGCGGTCAATTTTCGCTAAAAACGCTTCCATTTTGGCATCTTCTGTCAGATCTGAATGTTCCAACTGTGTATTCATGGTGAAGACCTCCTTTACGTTCATCGCTTGTCTATGGCATATAATTTATAATACGTTTTTATAACGTTATAATAACATAACGTCATACGATTCTGCAATAGGTGTAATCGTTTTCAAGCCAGACGAATTATTCCATTCTCCCTGTAGACATTGCGGTTTCCCTCAGTTGCTCCGCCATTTTCCGCAGCTGCTGCATGACTGCATCCAGCTCTTGAATACGAGTGGACTGCTGCAGGCTGTGATTCATCGTTTTCTCCATTTCACCAGTGACGGTACCTACAAGCTCGTTCATTTCATCCAATATGCGAAAAATGCTCTTGGCCGACGTTGAAGTCGTCTGGGAAAGCCTACGGATCTCTTCCGCCACGACGGAAAAACCCCTTCCTGCTGCTCCTGCCCGTGCTGCTTCCAGCACCGCATTCAACCCCAGCACGTTGGAGCGAGTCGAGATGTCGCGAATGAGTTGATTGATTTGGGAGGTTTCGGCAATCTTCTTTTCCATCGTTACGGCAGTATCGGACAAGATATGACTTGCTTGTGCCAAATCGTTCGCCTCTTTTGCCAGACTTTCTGTGTGCACCGCAATATTTTCGAGCGCCCCCGTCAAGTTTTCAGCCAGTGCGCGCAGCTGGTCTTCTCGGTCTGTCGTCACGCCAGTGGCCAAGCAACCGACCACCTGGCCGTTTTCAACGATTGGATACCCTACCGCAATATAGGGAATCCCGTACACCTCTTTTCCAATCTTACGCACGACTCTGCGATTCTCTGCTACCGCCGTCGCATTGATACTCCCCGCTCGGAGCTGATCTCCAACCTTGATCCCTAGATTCAGATCTGATGTGGGATAGTACGCCAAAAATTTCTCCCTGTCCGTTACCCCTACCATGCAATCGAACAAGAACGCTTTTTGCAAAATCGGAGCTGCCATCAGCATGCTATTTAACAGGGACATATTCATTCCTCCTGCGAATGTGATAGGAAGGCGTGGACAAAAACAGCCGTTCTTCCCGCATCTGTCCGTTGCGGAAAGAACAGCCGTCTTACCCTTCAGCCTTATCGTTCTTTATTTCAGAATCTGAAATTTTCCATCCTTGACTTCGACCATGATCATGCTGTCCTCCGTGAGGCCGTTGTGATCTTCTGCAGAGAACACGAATTCACCGGTTACCCCGACGTACTTCACTTTCTCCAGGACCTCATTCAGCTTGGACGCATCGCCGCCTGCCTGCTTCAGTCCTTCGACCATCAGGTTCAAGCCGTCGTAGCCATAGCCTGCAAAACCGTCTGGCTCTACATTGTAAGCTGCCTTGTACCCGTCTACGAATTTTTTCACGATGGCTGCCTGCGGATCGTCCGCTGCGATTTGGTCAGAAACAAGCAGCTTGCCCGCTACCATCAGGACACCTTCGCCAGCATCGCCGACGAGCTCGAGGAATTTGCTGTTAGCAGAACCGTGGGAGCTGATGATCGGAATGCTCAGGTTCAGCTGCTTTGCTTCTTTTACAATCGTCGCAGGTCCTGGATTCGTTCCCGCCACGATCAGTGCTTGTGCATCCGTTCCTTTGATCTTCGTCAGCTGGGAGCTCATGGACGGATCTTTGGTTCCGTATTTTTCTTCGGCTACGATCGTGATTCCATACTCAGGCGCGTATTTTTGCAGCTGCTGAGTCCAACCGCTGCCGTATGGGTTGCTGTCGTTGAGCAAAGCGATTTTGGTAATGCCTTTTTCTTTCAAGTATTTATAGATGCGCTTCGTTCCGTGCACGTCCGTGTGTGGGGTTTTGAAGATGCCTGCACGAACCGGATTAGTCATCTGATCAGCCGCTGCCATCGAGATCAGAGGAATTTTTTCCGCTTGGGAAAATTCCGCCATTCCCAGGGAAGGACCGCTGCCCGAGGAACCGAGCAAAGCCACGACTTTTTCCTTGGAAACCAGCTTCTTGACTGCTTTTACCGCTTCTGTATTGTCGGATTTGTCATCTTCAAAAACGACCTCGACCGGACGGCCATCTACACCGCCTGCGCCGTTAATTTCTTTCACCAGCATCTCTACTGCCTGCTTCTCAGGTACACCGAGCGGGCTGTTTGGACCCGTCAATGAGAACACGGCACCCAGCTTAATCGGTTCTTTGCCGCCTGCTGCACCTGCTTCTGCTGCCGGCTTTGCACCGCCACCACAAGCGCTGAGCAAGACCATGGAAGCGAGTGCGATTGGAAAGAGCCACTTCCTCGATTGATTTTTTTTCATGAATAATCCCCCTATCATTTTTCTTTTTCTATTGTCCAACCGCATCATGGGCATGTCCCAGATAGGCTGATTGCACACGCGGATCGTTGCTGATTTTCTCAGCTGTGCCTTCCAGCATGACGACTCCCGTAGAGAGCACGTACGCTCGATCGGAAATCGCCAATGCAGCACGGGCATTTTGCTCGACCAAAAGAACTGTTGTCCCCCACTGGGAGCGAATCTCCTGCACGATCGTCAAAATTTCTTTGGCGATGAGCGGTGCAAGACCTAGGGAAGGCTCGTCCAACAGCAGCAGCTTCGGCCTGGAAAGCAGCGCTCTGCCAATTGCCAGCATTTGCTGCTGACCTCCCGACAACGTCCCTCCCAGCTGCCATTTGCGCTCCGCCAAGATCGGAAAACGCTCGTACACCGTCTCCATTTCTTTGGCGATGTCTCGCTTGCTTGTCTTGGGCATTCGATGAGAGGCGCCCAGCCACAGATTGTCTTCGACGGTCAATGTGGAGAATATCTGTCTGCGCTCAGGCACATGCGCCATTCCCCTCGCCACAACCAGCTCGGCCTGCACGCGGGTAATGTCCTGCTCGCGGAATTGTACGCTTCCCTCTTTGGCATCGTGCAGTCCGCAGATACAGTTCAGCAGTGTCGTTTTGCCCGCTCCATTTGAGCCGAGGAGCGATACGATTTCACCTTCGTTTACTTGCAGGTCGATCCCGTGCAGGACTTCGACGGGTCCATATCGCGCCTTCATGTTGCTCACTTGCAGTATCGCTTTTCCCATCTCTTCACCCCCGACTCTCTACCTGTTCTTCTGTTCCGAGATATGCTGCAATCACACGCGGATTTTCCTGGATTTCACGCGGGGTTCCTTCCGCAATTTTGCTGCCCTGATCCAAAACGACGATGCGATCAGCGATGGTCATAATCATGTCCATGTCGTGCTCGACGAGAAGAATTGCCGTTCCATTTTCACGAATCTCCTGGAACATGCGGCTCATCTCTGCCGTCTCGGTATGATTGAGACCGGCTGCCGGTTCATCGAGCAGCAGCAGCTTCGGCTCCGCTACCATCGCACGGGCGATTTCCATCAGACGAAGCTTCCCGTACGGCAAGCTGCCCGCATGCGAGGAGGCCAGCGAAGAGAGCCCTACCTTTTCCAGCCACGTATGCGCCCGCTCCTGCATCGTCCGCTCTTCCCGTCTAGCAGTCGTCAAGCTCATTCCGCAAGAAAACAAACTCGAATGCGTCTTGGTGTGCATTCCTACCATCACGTTTTCCAGGACCGTCATATCGTCAAAGGTCTGCAGGTTTTGGAAGGTTCTCGTAATTCCCAATTTGGCGTATTCATATCCAGGTACGCGGGTCATTAGCTGATTGGCAAAACGAATTTCTCCCTCAGACGGTGGGATGACACCTGACACCATGTTGAGAACCGTACTCTTCCCTGCGCCGTTTGGACCAATCAGAGCCAGAATCTCTCCCTGCTTCACCTCAAAATCGACGTGATTCACAGCGCGTACTCCGCCGAAATCTCGAGAAAGGTCTTGTACAGTCAGCAGTGTCGTCATATGGCAGCCTTCCTTTCCACCCGCTGTTCTGCATTGGCAGCGGCTTTTTTGGCCTGCGCTTTTTCATTCAGGGAGCGGATCCGCGGCACCAGACCCTCCGGCATGAACATCACGATCAGCACCAAAATGCCCCCGAACACAATCGTATCGACGTCCCCTTGCAAGCCTGGAACTACCTCGCTCAGCATCACGAGTCCTTCACTGATGAAGCCGATGACCAAGGTTCCGATCAACGCCCCCCAGATGCTCGTCATACCGCCGATGACCACCATCGTCAAAAACTTGATGGATTCATGCATGCCAAATGGCTGCGGATCGAGAATTCCCATGTAGTGCGCGTACAGACCGCCGGAGATCCCGGCAAACATACCGCTGACGACGAAAGCATTCAGCTTGAATTTTCGTACATCGATACCCATGGAAGTAGCGGCAACCTCGCTTTTATGAATCGCCCGGAACGCCCGTCCGATGCGGGAATGCATCAGATTCAGCGAGAAGAGCAGCACGCAGGTAACGATTCCCCAGATCAGGTAGTACATTGAAAGCTCGCTGCCTCCGAAAAAGGGAACCTGCGGAATGCTGATCATGCCGCTTGCTCCGCCCGTGACCGGCTCCCACTCTTGTATACCGATCTGGACAATGTAGCCGAAAGCGAGGGTCGCCATCGCCAGGTAGTACCCCTGCAAGCCGGCAATCGCCCTGCCCAGGATGAAGGCAAACACTGCTGGAACAATCGCAGAGGCTACCAAGCCTACCAGCGGGGTCAACCCGAACTTGGTCGTCAGAACCGCCGACGTGTAGGCACCGATTCCCCAGAAGGAAGCTTGTCCGAGCGAGATTTGGCCCGCAAGTCCCATTACCAGGCAAAGTCCGATGGCGACGATGGCTTGCAAACCGATGATGATTCCAACCGAGCGGTAATACTCATCCGGCATGACAAACGGAAAAATGATCATGAGTGCCAAGTAAATCCCTAAGCTTTTTCCCCACTTCTTCGTCAGTTGTTTCATCATAGCCCTCCTTTCCCTACGCTACGTTCTCCAAAGATGCCGGACGGCTTGACCAAAAGCATCACGATCAGCACCAGAAAAGCTATGGCGTCTTTCATACCGGAGCTGATGTAGCCTGCCCCGAGCGATTCGACGATTCCGAGAATAAAAGCGGCTACCGCTGCACCGAGTGGATTTCCCAGCCCTCCGAGAATAGCAGCAGAGAAGCCTTTGATTCCGAGCAGCACGCCGATGTCATACGAGGTTACGCTGAGCGGTGCAATTACTATACCGGCAATGGCTCCTGTCGCCCCGCTGATCCCAAAGGCGAGCATGCTCATTTTCGCGGGGCTGATCCCCATCAGACGAGCCGCCATCGGATTGACCGAACAGGCGTTGATCTTTTTCCCGAGCATGGTCTTGTCCATCAAGTACCACAGCAGGAACAGCACAATCAGTACAGCCGCGAGAATCCATACGCTTTGCTGGGCGATATTGACGCCCCCGAGTGAAAGCGGCTGGTTGCTGGTAATCGGATCGAGAGAGTACGCATCCTTGCCCCAGATCAAGCTCGCCAAACCGCGGATCAGGGTGGATATCCCGATGGTCAAAATGATCAAGCTGATCGGGCTTGCCTTTTTCACGTAAGCGATTACATATTTCTGCATCAGCACCCCGATCAATGTGACGATGAGGATCGCCAGAAAAGCCGCCAGAGCGTACGGGACATTCATGCCGATCATAGCAACGGTGACCATCCCTCCCAGCATCAAAAATTCTCCCTGTGCCAGATTGATCACTTTGCTGACGTTGTAGATCGTGATAAAACCTACAGCGACGATGGCGTAGATGCCGCCACTAACCAAACCGTTTGCGACGTACTGCAAAAGCTCCGTCATAGTCGTGATGTACCCCCTCAAAATTCAAACTTTCTACAATCACCCATATGAAACGCTTACATTTTATAATATGGAAATCTAGCAAATAATTAGAAACGCCCTAGCATCTACTAGGGCGTTTCTAGTGTACAGCTTGTGCCTTGTTTATACTGGCGCAGCTTCATACACGGTCTCAAAGAAACGAACGGCCCCGGGATTTAACAACTGATAGTAGTTTTGGAACAGCTTGTCCGCTTCTTTGCCTAACCATAGCTCTGGCAGTAATTCCTGTGGCAAATCAGGGTCGATAAACAAAAATTTGCGATACTGATGGACCAGCTTCGTTTTGTTCACAAAGCACAGGCTATCAGGAACTTCCTTCTTTTGGCGAATTCTCTCTTCCAGCTCATCGTATTCGGCTTGGTAGCTGTCGATGAACTCTTTGTACTTCGCATTGATCTCATCGATATTCCAGCATTTCTGCACCAGCTGTTTGGGATCGCTCCAGCCAACATGCTCAGCGGCAAACAGTTCCACGTACTCGGTAATCTCTTGGGTCTCTGTCAGCTCCTGAATCGCTTCGCGCAGATTGTTCGGGCTGATCCATGTGCTCGTCGTCAGCATGCCAAAGCCCATATAGCCAAGCTCCTTGCGCAGTTGATCGCGCAGTGCCCTGCGCTCTTCGGGAATGTTGTAGCTGACCATGCACCACTTGCCGTCCCAAGCGCTCGATTCTACTTTGTAGATCCTCGCTGCCGCCTCCTCCAGCCGTTTCTTGCCGCGTTCGGATACGGAATAAAAGCTGCGATTTCCTACCTTCCGTGACTCCAACCAGCCCTGGCGAAGCATCCGAGATATCGCGGCGCGAACAGCTGGCTCTGATAAACCGAACTCTCCCATGAGTTTGGTCAAACTGCCGATCCAGATTTCACTGCCGTAATGGCGGACGTATTCCCCATAAATCGTAAACAGCATGGATTGTGGCTTCACTTTTCTTCTACCCCCAGATCGATTCATCACTCACTGATGAGAAATTGTATCACATTCTTTGCATATGCGTGAATCGATCCAGGTTATATAACGAAATAATTATATAACGCTTTTCTCACGTCATTATATTAAAACGTTTACGAAGAGTCAATCAATTCTGGTTATTTTTTTCGTCGATTTCCGCTTGAAGTTTCTGGAATCGACGATGCATGTCTTCCTTGTTGAAAATCGCTTGTGTAAACAGTCCTACTCCGACGCAGTTGCAGGAGGTGTCTGCCGTTACCTCGCAGACAACCCGCTTCTCCGTCACCTCCACGCAAACGGCGCGAAAGGTAACCTTTTGCCCTGCCACAGCTGGTCCGACATGCTTGACCTCGATGCCAAAGCCGGAGCCTTCCTCATGCTCTTCCAAATGGGGAAGCAGGACGTAGCGCCCCGCTTTCTCCATGTAGTAAATCATGCTGACCGTCGACAACACGGGATGAATGACTTCGCCGTCAAAGACAGGGAACATTTCTTCTGTGACCGTCACAGTGAATTCCGCTGTCGTCCCTGGCTGCAGTTCCTTTTTCAAAGCAGCAACCTCCTGTCCGGTCGATCCTTACACGCGCTCGATAATCGTCGCGATCCCTTGGCCCACACCAATGCACATCGCAGCTAAGCCGTAGCGAGCATCGCGGCGCTCCATCTCATACAGCAGGGTGGTAAGAATACGCGCACCGCTTGCGCCGAGTGGGTGCCCCAGTGCAATCGCGCCGCCGTTTACGTTTACCAGCTCAGGATTCACGCCAAGCTCACGTACACTAGCGACTGCCTGAGCGGCAAAGGCTTCGTTAAATTCAAACAGATCGATCTGATCAATCGTCAGCCCGGCCTGCTTCAGCGCCTTGCGAGTAGCTGGCACAGGTCCGATTCCCATCACGGACGGATCAACCCCTGCAACGGCAGAAGCTACGATACGTGCACGCGGCTTCAAGCCAGCTTCCAGGGCAGCTTCCTGATCCATGATCAGCATCGCGCAGGCCCCGTCATTAAGTCCGCTGGAGTTACCAGCCGTTACGGTACCATCTGCCTGAAAAGCTGGTTTCAGCTTTTGCAGCTGCTCGATGGTCGTCTCTGGACGCGCATGCTCATCGCGCTCAAACACAGTGACATCGCCTTTGCGTCCACGGATTTCCACGGGAACGATCTCCGCTTCCCATTTGCCTTGCTCCAGTGCTTTCGCATAGTTTTGCTGGCTGCGCAGCGCAAACGCATCCTGATCTTCACGGCTGATTCCGTATTGCTCAGCAACCTTCTCAGCCGTTTCACCCAAGCTGATCGGCGGATACATTTCTTTCATCTTATCGTTTACCAGACGCCAGCCCAGTGTCGTATCGACCAATTGCTGATTGCCGCGTTGAAAAGCAGTGCTCGGCTTCATCATTACCAGCGGGGAGCGAGTCATGCTCTCTGTGCCTCCCGCGATGTAGACCTTGCCTGCCCCTGCTTTGATCGCAAATGCACTCTGGTTGACTGCTTCCAGTCCGGAACCGCACAGTCGGTTTACTGTGACACCCGGTACTTCCACTGGCACGCCAGCCAGCAGCAGAGACATACGCGCTACGTTGCGGTTGTCCTCTCCCGCCTGATTGGCGCAGCCGAAAATGACGTCGTCAATCGATGCAGAATCAATAGCGTTACGCTCCAATAGCTTGCTGATTACATGTGCTCCGAGATCGTCCGGGCGCACGTCTTTGAGGGCTCCCCCAATGCGGCCAATCGGTGTCCGTACAGCATCGATAATTACAGGTGTATTCATCTATGGTTCCTCCATCCTGTCCTAGGTTTTCTCCTATACAGCTCTATAGCGCTTCTACCAAAGTCGCCAGTCCTTGACCTCCGCCAATGCACAGGGAAACAACCCCGTAACGTCCTTTGCGACGGCGCAGCTCATACAGGATGGTTCCCGCCAGACGAGCGCCGCTGCAGCCTAGTGGATGTCCCAATGCAATGGCTCCCCCGTTTACGTTGGTTCGGTCAGCAGGCAGACCCAGCTCGCGCATGCAAGCCAGCGATTGGGAAGCAAAGGCTTCATTCAGCTCAAACAGATCGATTTGATCAACCGTCATATTTACTTCCGACAGCAGCTTGCGGATGGCTGCGACAGGTCCGATGCCCATAATGCGCGGATCTACACCGGCACTCACAAAGTGAACGATTCGACCCAATGGTACCAAACCGGACTCTTTCAGCTTTTCCTGGTTCATGAGCAGCAAAGCAGCCGCACCATCGTTGATTCCGGAAGAATTTCCTGCGGTGACGCTGCCATTTTTACGGAATGCCGGTTTCAGCTTGGCGAGTGACTCCACACTGGAATCACGGCGCGGGAACTCGTCCGTGTCAAAAATCGTCTCTTCCCCTTTTTTGCCACGCAGGGTCACAGGGACAATTTCCTCGCGAAACAGCCCGGCATCGATCGCCGCTATTGCACGACGCTGGCTCTCAGCGGCAAAAAGATCCTGATCCTCGCGGCTGATCCCGAATTGCTCGGCCACGTTTTCCGCAGTATCCCCCATCGTCAGTTCGCCGTAGAGAGAAATGGGTGCTGAACGCGGACCGCCAAAGGACTCGATCAGGGTCTGGCCACCGCGTTGATATGGCTGTTCAAATTTCTCCATGATGTACGGGGAGCGCGTCAGGTTCTCCACGCCGCCAGCCAGCATGACGCTGCTGTGTCCAGCCTGGATGGACTGCGCTGCGAGATTGACTGCTTCTAGTCCAGAGGCACATACCCGGTTTACGGTCAGTCCTGGTACGCTCTCCGGCAATCCTGCCTTGAGCAAGCCGACACGGGCAATGTTTATGAAGGGACCTGCCGAGATGACATTCCCCATAATTACGCCATCGACGGCTTCTCCTGACTGTCCAGCCTGGCTGAGTGCCCCGTTCAAGACATGTGCAGTCAGATCGTCGATCGGGGTATTTTTCAAGCTGCCACCCAGCTTGCCAATCGGTGTACGTACTGCTGCCGCTACAAATACGTCATTGTTTGCTGGCATTACCCTTCACCTCCACCGGCTTCTCGATAGCTGTAAAACCCGATACCGCTGCGCACACCATAGCGTTTTGCCAATACCAGCTTGCGCAGCAAAGGAGCTGTGCGATAGCGCTCCTCCGACAAATCGCGATGCAAACCACGGGAGATAGCGTAAATCTCATCCAGCCCGATGCGATCTGCCCATTCCAGCGGCCCGTACGGATAGTTCGTTCCCTTTTTCATCGCAGTGTCGATGTCTTCTGGAGTCGCAGCCTTCTCCATTACTGTGAAAGCTGCTTCATTTATAATCAGTGTCAAAATGCGTGGGAAAACCAGGCCGACCTCATCTTCTACGATCTCAACCTCTTTGCCGAGCGAGTGAAAGAACGATTGGACAACCTCAAGTACATCTGACTCTGTTTGCAGCGCAGGAGCCACTTCAAACAAAGCGCGCTCTGCCAAAGGCACCAAGGTCCCAAAGCCGCAGATGCGCTCAGGAGACTGTGTCCAGGACGCTGCTTCTGTGGCCGTAATCGCCAGCGAAGTCGTAAGGATCGGTACGGACGGCGAAAGCATGCGATCGAGCTCGCATAGCTGCTCCTGTTTCGCTGTCAGGTCCAAATTGTTTACTTCTACTGCCAGAAAAATGGATTCTGGCTCTGCTGCCCCTTCTGCAAGGGTCACAACGCGATAGCCGCTGTCTGTCATTATTTGATGCAGCTCTGCATAAAGAGGGCTGTCCCCCGTGAGCAAAACTGTCTTATTTGCTGTAGTCATAGAAGCCATCCCCCGTTTTTCTGCCCAAGCTGCCTGATTGAACCATGCGTTGCTGAATGCGGCTGGGCTTGAATCGTCCTTCGTGGAAGAAATCCGTATAGACGGACTGGGTCGTCGCAAAATTGATATCGATTCCGATCATGTCCTGCAGCTCGAACGGTCCCATTTTGAAACCGCCTGCCTGCTTCATGATCCGGTCAATTTGCTCCACATTGGCTACGTTATCCCCGAGAATGCGCAGGGCTTCATTATAATAAGGTCGCGCGACGCGATTCACGATAAATCCAGGGGTGTCCGTCACGAGTACAGGAACTTTTCCCAAATCCACGGCAAATTGATAAGCCGCCTGGACATTTTCCTCGCTGGACTTTTTCCCGCGGATCACCTCGATCAGAGGCATCACCGGCGCCGGATTGAAAAAGTGGAATCCGAGAATTCGTTCGGGATGAGTCAGTCCTCCTGCAATTTCCGTGATGGAAATGGAAGAGGTATTGGTCAAAAGCAGGGCATCGCTTCTGCATATCCGGGTAAGATCACCAAAAATGTTCTTTTTCAGATCGAGTCTCTCTGGTACGGCCTCGATCACGATATCAGCTGGCGCCAGTTTTTCTATGTCGGATACGAATTGAACACGCTCCAACGTCTCTTGTTTTTGCTGCTCGCTGATCTTTCCTTTTTCCACATCCTTGGACAAAATCGAAATGAGATAGCTCTTCGCTTTTTCCAAGACAGTCTGGTTCGCGTCCAGTAGCAACACTCCATGTTCCCGGCGGGCGCAAACGAGAGCAATCCCTGCCCCCATCGTCCCTGCCCCGATAACGCCTACTGTCTTTCTCTCCACTCTACTCAACCTCCTAGCACCTATCTGCCTGTAAAGCGCGGTGCGCGTTTTTCCATGAAGGCCGTTACCCCTTCTTTGTGATCCTCTGTGCTGCCTGCAATCCCTTGGGCATACGCTTCGTAATTGAGTGTCTCCTCCAAGCTCATATCCAGACCTTTGTTCATCGTCCGTTTGATCAGGCCGATCGCTCGGGTGGGCAGAGTTGCAAGCTTGCGAGCATACGCCAGCGCTTCCTCTTGGAACGTATCTGCAGGATATACCTGATTGACCATTCCGATCCGCAGCGCTTCTGCTGCTGAAACCTTTTCTCCTGTCATCGCCAGCTCCAGTGCTTTGCCGAGTCCAACGATACGCGGCAGGAAGTAGCAGCCTCCTGAATCCGGTACCAGTCCGATATTGACAAAGGCATTTACGAACGAAGCCTTCTCGGAAGCCAGGCGGATGTCACACGCCAGCGCTACACTCATACCCGCGCCTGCTGCCACGCCGTTGACAGCTGCGACAATCGGCTTCTCTGTTTTTTGAAATTGGAGAATCATCGGGTTGTAGCGATCGCGTAAAAATCCTCCGAAGTCGACTTCGCCGCCACCGGCTACATCGCCCAGATCCTGCCCTGCATTGAAAGCACGACCTGCGCCTGTCAGAAGGATGCAGCGCACGCTTTCATCCTTCTGCGCTTGCTTGAGCGCATCCGTGATTTCCTTGTTCATCCGCTCGGTAAAAGCATTGAATTTATCCGGTCGATTCAGAGTAACGACTGCAACGCCTTCCGATACCTCGCATAGAATCGTCTCGTACATGGCCGCCTCCTAGTTTCCCGTAAAACGGGGTTTGCGCTTTTCCAAAAACGCCTGCATGCCTTCTTGCCGATCCTCACTTGCGAGGAGCAGGTAAAAGCCGTTTCTTTCGTAATCCATGCCTTCCTGAAGCGGCAAATCAGAGGCTTTGTGCGCAGCTTTTTTGATGACCTGCACCGCGAGTGGGGGCTGCCCAGCAATCTGCTTGGCCAGCTTGAGCGCTTCCTGGTAGTAGACCTCGACAGGAACCACGCGATTGACCAGCCCGTATTGCAAGGCCTCCTTCGCCGTAATCGGATCTCCCGTGAGCAGCATCTCCATGGCTTTTCGCAGTCCAACCGCCCGAACTAGACGCTGCGTCCCACCAGCACCTGGCATGACACCAAGCTTGATTTCCGGTTGACCGATGACCGCTGTCTCCGAAGCAATCACGATGTCGCAGTTCATCATGAGCTCGCAGCCACCACCGAGCGCAAAGCCACTCACTGCACCGATAATCGGCTTGGAGATGAGCGAAATGCGGTCCCAGACGGCAAATTGGTCCCGTTTCATGATTTCAATGGCGGATGCCTCTGCCATTTCATTGATGTCTGCACCCGCTGCGAAGGCTTTTTCGTTACCCGTGAGCAAAATCGTCCGAATCTCAGAATCCTTGTCTAGGTTCGTAAGTTCTGTGACCAGCTCGTCGATCAGCTTCAAGTTCAACGCATTGAGAATTTTCGGTCGATTGAGCGTAACAATGCCAACCCCATCCTCACGAGCAACGGTGATGTATTCATAAGACACTTGGCTCATCCTCCCTTTCCTTCGCCAAACCGTTGATCAAAGGAAACTTACGCTTTGTTCCGGTTGTCTACGATGCGCATCGCTTTGCTTTCGCTTCTCACGAGAGAGTTTGGTGGCAAGAGACGCAGCACGACCGTTACACCCAGCGAACACTTGATATCATGTCCAATTGCTTTCTTCAGGGGAACAAGATCAGGGCTGTCGATACTGCCGATCTCGCTCATGTACTCAGGTGTCAATTCACAGTGAACTTCAAAACGATCAAGCGCTCCGTCACGCTCAATGACGACTTGATAATGAGGAGCCAGTTGTTTGAAAGTCAGCAGTACCGCTTCAATCTCAGTCGGGAATACATTGACACCGCGGATGATGAGCATATCATCGACGCGTCCTTTGATGCGGGACATGCGAAGCGTAGTACGACCGCATTTACATGGAGCTGGATTCAGGGAAGCAATGTCACCTGTACGATAGCGAATCACTGGGAAGGCTTCTTTTGTCAAAGAGGTAAAGACGAGCTCACCTTCTTGTCCGTATGGCAGCACTTCTCCTGTGTTTGGATCTACGATTTCCGCCAAGAAATGGTCTTCTGCGATGTGCAAGCCATCCTGTGCTTCGTGGCACTCGATCGATACGCCTGGCCCCATTACTTCGCTCAATCCGTAAATGTCTACCGCTTTAATGTCGAGTGCCTCTTCCAGCTGTTCACGCATTTCTTCGGACCATGGCTCCGCACCGAAAATGCCGTATTTGAGACTTGTCTCGCGTGGGTTCATACCTTGCTTTTTCATTTCTTCCACGATGTTGAGAACGTACGAAGGAGTAGCTGCAAGTCCACGCGGCTGGAAGTCTTCGATCAAGGTAATTTGACGAGGGGTGTTCCCTCCAGAAATCGGAACCACGGCTGCGCCCATGCGTTCGATGCCATAGTGCAGCCCCAGACCGCCAGTGAACAGGCCGTAGCCGTACGCATTATGGAAGATATCGCCTGGCTCACCGCCCGCGCTACAGATCGCACGTGCCACGATTTCTGACCAGTTTTCAATGTCATTTTTGGTGTAGCCTACAACGGTTGGCTTCCCTTTCGTTCCGGAAGAGCCATGGATACGAGAAACTTCTTTCATATCGACAGCAAACAGATTGAAAGGATAATTCTCGCGCAAATCTTTTTTCTTCATAAACGGAAGCTTCTGGATATCATCAAGGGTCTGGATGTCTTCTGGTTTTACACCAGCTTCGTCAAATGCATTTTGATGAAAAGGGACTCGTTCATAGACACGTTTTACGGTTTCTTGCAGACGTTTCAATTGCAGTTCTGCCATTTTCTCTCTTGGCAGCGTTTCCATTTCCACGTTAAAAATCATACCGCTCCCTCATTTCTCAACATTCCTGTTGTTATTTTCTGGTTGTTATTCGCCTTTAAACACCGGTTTGCGTTTTTCGCGGAACGCTTCAAGCGCTTCTACCCGGTCTTTCGTCGGAATAATCCCTTCATAACACATCGTTTCTACATCCAGACCCGTCTGCAAATCGACACTGGAGCCGCGATCAATCGCCAGCTTGGCTTGATAGACAGCGAGTGGTGCATTGGCCAGGATCTCTTGCGCCAGCCTTACACCCAGCTCGTACAGCTGTGTCGTATCATTTGCGAGACCGCTTACAAAACCAAGTTCGAGGGCATCGGCAGCCGTAATGCGGCGAGCCGTCAAAATCAGCTCCTTCGCCTTGGAAGGTCCAATCAGCCGAGACAGTCGCTGCGTTCCTCCTGCTCCCGGGATGATTCCCAAGCTTACTTCGGTCAGACCCATTTTGGCTTCAGCCACTGCATAGCGGAAATCACAGGCCAGTGCCAGCTCAAAGCCTCCACCAAAAGCAAAGCCGTTGATCAGGGCTATGGTCGGCTGCGGCAGTCTTTCCAGTGCTGTAAACACATCTCTGATTTTGCGAACGTTGCGGCGAACCTGCTGCTCTGTCAAGGTACGACGCTCTTTCAGGTCTGCACCTGCACAAAAAGCGCGACCCTCGGCTTTTACCAAAACGACGCGTACTTCTTTGGAGTCCAACCGAATCTCTTCGATGATTTCACCCAAGCGATCCAGCGTATCATAATTGAGTGCGTTCAGCTCATCAGGACGATTGAGTGTGATGACGCCGATATGCCCGTCTCGTTCGAATCGCACAGCTTCCTGATTCATATTGTCCTCCTCGCCCATTTGCAAAAAATTATGCCTGTTTAACTCGTGCGTAGGTACCCGTTGCCACTGCGACAAGCTTGCCGTCACAGGTCACGCGCGCTTCCATGATGATCAAGGTCTTGCCGCTCTTCAGCACACGGGACTCTGCTTCCAAAAGCTCTCCGCGTGCAGGGTACAAATACTGAATCTTGCTTTCTACTGTTACGCATTGCTGAACGCCATCGACGTGAGGTGCGGCACCATGCCCCATCGCAACGTCCGCCAGTGTGGAAGTAACACCGCCATGAACGACTCCATCAATACTATTGAACAGCTCTGGGCGTATTTTCAGAGCAACCTTGCAGCCCTCTTCATCTCGATGAATAACCTCGATCCCCAGATAGTCATTAAACCGATTGCGGATATGCTCTGACATTGCTGCGTCTCCTTTTTTCCTCGTATCGCGTAAAACAGGGAAAGGAGCCTTTCGCATCAGCTTCGGGCATCCTTTTGCTGGGGTTATTTTGCCTCGTGATCCTCAATCGATACGAAGTAATCGTTCTTGCGGTAAGCTAGCGCATCCAATGTCGCGATCAGCTCGCTGTCGCTTTCTACGCGAATGCGATACCACGCTGTACGGTTGTTTTTCTTTTCCTCGGTGGCCGTGGCAACGAGGCGGTTCCCTTTAAAGCCTGCTGCCAAAAAGCCGATGTTCATCGAAAGGGCCACGGACGTTTTTCCGTAGGAATTACAGGCAGCTGCAAAAACGAAGTCTGCCAGCGAGAAGATCACTGCTCCATGGGCGGTTCCATGGGCATTCAGCATATGCTCCTCCACCGTCAATTCGGCAGTCGCCGTTCCCTCTCCCAGTTCGATCAACCGAATTCCAAGGAACTGTGCATATTTATCTTGCGTTAGCTTTTCACATATCTCGTTGTATCTCTCTTGGTGAAGCTTGCTTTCATCAATCGTTTGGCGCATAGCTTACACCACTTCTGCAAAGTGCATCGTTACGACTGACCCTGCAAAGCCACGCAGGTCCTTACCAGCAGCGCGTCCTTCTGGAGATGACAACGCTTCCAACAAAGCTTCTTTGGATTCAAAGTACATGTTTGCGATCAGATGCAGGTCGCTTTCGCCCATTGGTGTGCCGTAAATTTTGTTTACTTCCATCTTGATCAGGCCTGGCATTTTTTCTGCCAGCGGGGCATGAACTTCATAATAATGCTTGTCAAATGCCTCGACATCCTCCGGTTTACGATAAACAGCCACCAATTTTACCATCATGATCCCTGCTTTCCTATTAGAAATTGTCTAAACATGTGACGTGTAATTAATATAACGTTATTTTAACGCACGTTATAGTTTTTATTATATAAATACTTCAGAATCGGCGCAAGCATTTTCCTATTGCCAAATTACATCGTTCGACAAATGGAAAAAGCTTCTCTCCACACTGTATGGGGAAAAGCTTCTGTTCATTATGAAAACGTTTATTTATTTGTTCGAACTGTAGTGGAGGAGCGGAAAAAGGAGAAAACACTACAGTAGTAGGGCCACCTGCTCAGGGGTCATCCCTGGACGGCTCCTTTCCAAAAGAGGAACCCGCGTCCAAAGTGGTCATCTCATGGAAGCTTCTCAGAAGTGGACGCTAAGTGCGGGTTCCCCTTTTTCCACTCCTCCTCGGCTGTGTCCCTAATACCTCCGTTTTTTTCTCCTTTTTCCTCGGCCAGTTTTGGCTCATTCATCCTAAATTAGAACGACCTTCGAATCATGAACGATGGGGTCAATAAGTATTTTCTCCTTTGACTAACTGTAGAAACAAGCAGCTAGAAACCACAAAAGCTCGCTGGAGAAGCAGGTTTCCAGGCGGAGCGACTGCGGAACCCAGCTTAGCGGAGCAATGAATTCACGGGAGCAAGAAGCGGTACCTCTGTGTTCGCTACGAAGCGGCTACGACTTTACCGCTTTCCCGTGAATCGTTGCGGAGCGGACAGTCTAGACTCCTTCGCAGGGTGCAGCCTGGAGCGCAGATCGGAAACCTGCTTCTCCCCACCACAGTTATGTTATTCGACAGAAGAAAAAAAGAGAGCAGACACGAATGTCCACTCTCTTTTTCCTTTTAAATCCAAACCCAGAACACGAATACGATGATCGCCAGCAGGATAACGAACAGTCCTGCGAAGATGCTGATCCGTGCAAACTCATGACCTTTTTGGTCCATGTGCATCCAGACGAAGAGCTGGAAAAGGGCTTGAACAAAAGCCAGAACCACAATGAATGGTACGGTAAACCCTACCGGAATTACTTCGAAGGCAACGGCGATAAACGCAAGTGCCGTCAATACTAGAGAACCGATGAATGCAACGAGATGTCGTTTTGGACTATCGTGCTTCACTTTAGGCTTACGCACTTCTTCTGTATGTGCTCCCATTGTTTATCCCACCTTTCCACCGATCATACCCATGAGATATACCACGGTAAAGATGAACACCCATACTACGTCAATAAAGTGCCAGTACAGGGAGGCCAGGTAGAACTTTGGAGCGGTTACTACCGTCAGACCTTTTTTCGTTGCCGATACTTGCAGAAGGATGATCCAGAGAATACCGAAAGCTACGTGGCCTCCGTGGAATCCTACGAGTGTATAGAACGCGGAGCCAAACGCACTCGTCGAGATCTTATGTCCTTCGTGCACGTAATGCATGAACTCATAAATCTCCAAGCCCAAGAATCCGAGACCGAGAATAACGGTAATGGTCAGCCAAACTTGAATCTGCTTCAGATTTTTCTTGTGCAGAGCAAGCGTCGCCATTACAGCTGTCATGGAACTCGTCAACAGAAGCAGTGTCGCTGCTGCAACCAGTGGCATGTCGAACAGCTCTTGCGAAGTCGGACCGCCATTTGCCTGATCGCGCAGGGCAATGAATGTAGCAAACAAGGAACCGAAGAGAACAGTCTCCCCACCAAGGAAGAGCCAGAAGCCAAGAAGTTTATTCTTGCCCTCAAGGGTGGCTTTTTCCGGTTCGTCAGGCAAAACTGCATTTGCGTGATGTGTAGCCATTTAAGCCTTAACCCCCTTATCCTCGATTTCGTCCTCATGAATATGATAACCAGGATCGTCTTTTACCGAGCGTGTAAACATGCAGGCGAATGTCACCAGCAAGCCGATTACCACTACCACGTAGTTGTGGTACATGAAACCATATCCCGCGATGAACAGACCAACAGACATCAAGAACGGCAAGAACGACGGTGATGGCATATGAATATCGCCAAGCGGTTCTGCAGGTGTCATACCTTTGTTGCCCGCCACTTTTTCGATCCAGAAAGCATCCAGACCACGAACCAGTGGAGTTTGAGCGAAGTTGTACTCCGGTGGAGGCGAAGGAATCGACCATTCCAGTGTACGTCCATCCCATGGATCTGCAGGTGCGCGTTTGGAGCTTGCTGCCGTCACGAAGATGTTCACGAGGAATAGGATTGTACCAATCGTCATACCGAAGGCACCAATGGTACTGATCATGTTACCCATATCGAGGTTTTGATCTTTAAGGTAAGTGAAGACACGACGCGGCATCCCCATCAGACCCAAGAAGTGCTGCGGGAAGAATGTCAAATGGAAACCGATGAAGAACGTCCAGAAGTTCCATTTCCCCAAAGTTTCATTGAGCATTTTTCCGAACATTTTTGGCCACCAGTAGTGCAGACCCGAGAAGAGCCCGAACACGAGACCCCCTACGATAACGTAGTGGAAGTGAGCAACTACGAAGTAGCTGTCATGGTATTGGTAGTCAGCTGGCGGAATAGCAAGCATAACCCCTGTCATACCACCAATTGTAAAGGTTGGAATGAAGCCTACTGCCCACAGATTTGCTGATGTGAAACGAATTTGACCGCCCCACATCGTCAACAGCCAGTTAAAGATTTTAATCCCTGTCGGTACGGCAATCAACATGGTTGCCAGACCAAACAATGTGTTCGCGATTGCACCCAGACCTGTTGTGAACATGTGGTGAGCCCACACCATGAAGCCGAGGAAGCCGATCAGCGCCGTTGCAAATACCATGGAGCTGTAACCGAACAGGCGTTTTCTTGCAAAGGTAGAAATAACTTCAGAGATCACACCAAATGCAGGAAGAATCAAAATGTATACTTCGGGGTGACCGAAGATCCAGAAGAGATGTTCCCAAATGACAACGTTACCACCCGCATCCGGATTGAAGAAGTTACCTCCGAACAAGCGGTCAAACATCAACAGAACCAGACCCACGGTAATCGCAGGGAATGCGAACAGGATCAGACCGGATGTAACGAAAGCAGACCAGGTAAACATCGGCATACGCATGAACGTCATACCTGGAGCACGCATGTTGATAATGGTAACCAGGAAGTTGATACCACCAATCAGTGTACCGATACCGGCGATCTGCAGACCCAATACGTAGAAGTCTACTCCGTGGCCACTATATTGGTTCAAAGCCAAAGTTGTATAAGATGTCCAACCAGCGTCAGGTGCGCCACCCAAGAACCAGCTTGTATTCAGCAGCACTCCCCCGAAGAAGAAGAGCCAGAAGCCAAGAGAGTTCACGAACGGGAACGCAACGTCGCGGGCACCGATTTGAAGAGGAACAACTGCATTCATCAGAGCAAAGATGATCGGCATTGCTGCGAGGAAGATCATCGTGGTACCGTGCATGGTGATCAATTCGTTAAACGTCTTGGCACCTACCACAGAAGACTCCGGATACATCAGCTGCAAGCGAATCAGCAGGGCTTCAAAACCGCCAGCCAGGAAGAAAATCCCACCAGCAATCAGATACAGGATCGCGATTTTCTTATGGTCCACTGTCGTGAGCCAATCCCACAGCCCTGAGCGATTTGGTGCGTGAGAATCATGTGCAGACACAGGTTTACCTCCTTTTAAGCGTCACTGCCTATGACGGGTAATATCTTGTATGAATCTTACTTCACGCTAAGTGTTTGCAGATAATCGACGAGCGCCTTCGTTTGCGCATCATCCAGGTTCAAGTTAGGCATGTTGTTGCCTGGCTTGACCTTTTGAGGATCTTTCAGCCACTCTGCTACGTTTTCAGGCGTGTGAGCAAGAATCCCTGCTACGCGTTCACGATCTGCAAAGTTCGTCAGGTTTGGACCCATTTTGCCGCCTTTACCGGCAACAGCATGGCATCCCAAACAGCTCTTGTTGAAGATTTCTTGACCTTGAGCAGCACTTGCAGCAGTAGCAGCAACTGGTTCAGCGGCTTGAACGCCCTTCATGCCATTTGCCCAGCTGTCAAACGCAGCTTGATCCATTACTTCTACCTTGAAGTCCATCAAGGCATGGGACGCTCCACAGAGCTCCGCGCATTTTCCGTAGAAAGTGCCTGTTTTGTCAGCTTGCAGCCAGATTTTGTTTTCTTGGCCCGGGTTGGTATCGATTTTACCGCCCAATGCCGGAATCCAGAATGCGTGCATAACATCTGCTGACGTTACATGGAATTGAACTTTTTTGCCGACTGGCAGAACCAAATCCTGCGCAGTTGCTACACCAAGGTCTGGATACTCAAATTCCCACCAGAATTGGTGTGCTGTCACTTTCACTTGAAGCGCTTCTTCTTTTGAATACTCCTTGTGAAGCTCGAAACCAGTTGTAACGGTCGGGATTGCCATTACAATCAGAAGCAGGAATGGAATTACTGTCCAAAGAATTTCAAGTGCATGATTGCCTTCCACCTGTTTCGGAATTCCTTGCTGTCCCGGACGCTTACGGTATCGAATAAGGACGTACGTAAAGATCAGCATAACGACAATAAAAACGCCGATCATGATAGCGGAGGACAGCTTCATCAAGTCAAACTGCATCGCTGCAACCGGACCGGAAGGCTTGAGCGTGGAGAGCTCATCTTTGCCACAACCGGTTAATGCCAGCGCCAGCAGACCAAATAGCGAAAGCTGACGCCAAAACTGTTGCCAACCCTTCATACCCATGAACCCCTCTTTCTTCGTGTTGGTAACGTTCTAGCCACGCTTGCAACTAGAAGTTTATCGCACTCTTTCACTTGTGAGGATGGCCTCAACTACTTTCCCCAAATATGATACCCATTTACGAAAAGTATTAGCAACCATTCCAGAAACAAACAAATAGAGTTAGGGATAGCAGACCTCTACCCGCGCGTGGTAACCATTTAAGTATACATAAATTTTCCTTAATCTAAAGGCAGTTTGTTATCATTTTGTTAACAAATTTATGAACAAATTTGTGAACTTTCGTGTTAATACAGACCTAAATTGGTAGGAAAAAGGAGAAAAATATGCAAAATAGGCCTGTGGCACTGGTTACAGGTGCCTCTAGCGGGTTTGGCATGCACGCTTCCTGTGCATTAGTCAAGGCTGGCTACCAAGTAATTGCTTCCATTCGAGACATCGGAAACCGAGGAGCACTTGACAAAATGGCAAAAGTACATATAGCAACGGAACATATGGAAGTCATGCCTCTGGATGTTACAGATTCAGAGCAGATCGCAGCAACTATTTCTTCCATCGTTAGCCGCTACGGGAGAATCGATTTACTCCTCAATAATGCTGGATATGCCTGCGGCGGCTTCGTTGAGGAACTCTCTCTTCAAGAGTGGCGCAAGCAATTTGACGTCAACGTGTTCGGTCTCATCGATGTCACACATGCTGTCCTCCCACACATGCGTCAGCACAAAAGCGGCCGCATCATCAACCTCAGCAGTATCAGTGGGCGCTTCGGCTTTCCAGGGCTTGCTCCCTACGCTGCCTCGAAGCACGCTGTGGAAGGCTTCAGCGAATCCCTGCGCCTTGAGATGCTGCCTTTTGGTGTGAACGTCGTTCTGATCGAGCCTGGATCATACCGGACTTCCATCTGGGAAAAGGGGATTCAATCGAGCACGAAGGAGCCTCATTCCTCGGCCTCTCCCTATCTCGAGCAAATGCAAAAGCTGCGTGCTGCCGTCTCCCATATCATGGAGAACGCTCCCGAGCCAGATGAGGTCGTAAAAACGATCGTACATGCCGCCACCACGCAAAAGCCAAGACTGCGCTACCCGGTAGGAAAGGGTGTCGGACTCACCATCGCTGCAAAGAATCTCTTACCTTGGAGATGGATAGAGGCCATCGTCTCCAAACGAATGAGGTGAGCCCCTCCCTGCTTTAGAACAAGCTCGTTTTCTTCGGCTGGGGTAAGCTCGACACGTAGCTATGTAGTACCATCCCGAAGATGACCAGCAGCATCCCTACATTGGACCACAGCCCTGGCAGCGGCGCGCTCAGGAGCATCATTTCAAGCATGACGGCAAAGACGACTTCTCCCGCTTGCGTAGCCTCGACGACAGCCAGCTGCTGGGCGTTTCCCTTTGCCAGATCCGTCGCTTGGAAAAAGAGCACTGTCGCCACGATCCCGGAGGAAAGAGCTACGAGCAAGGATTGCAGTGTTTGTCCACTGCTGGGCGCCCCTTCCGTCACAAAGCCAATAATCGCGAGCAGCACCCAAAACGGAAGACTGGCAAGCGTCATTCCCAGCACCCTCTGGTAGGCGTCGATCCGCCCTTTTGTCATCGCCATCATCTTTCGGTTTCCCAAAGGGTAAGCAAAGGCAGCAACCACAATCGGACCTATCCCGAGCAGCACTTCCTTCATTCCGACGGATGCTGCCACGTGCAATTGCATCAGACCAACCCCTGCCAAGATCAGCAGGGACATGAGCAGCCCCTTGTAGGGGATTTTCTGCCCAAACAGCGGAACGAGCAAGGAACCCGCGATGATCGTCACCTGCCATGTCCCGGCAATCAGCCAGCCTGGACTATAAATCGCCGCGAAACATAGCGGTGCATAGAACAAACCGAATCCGACAAAGCTCCACACCCCCCATTGCCAGGGGTTTGCTTTCATTTCCTCCCAAAGTGGCTGCAGCCCTCGCCGCATGCCGACAATTACCAAAAGAAACGGCACCATAAACAAGTAGCGCAGGGACGCACTGTAAAGCCAGCTGCCGCCGGATAGCTCCATCGCTCTGTTCAATACAAAGGTCGTCGCGAAAAAAAGCGATCCAACCACTCCCAATAGAATCGCCCTCATGATTTCCCCCTCACCCATCAATCAGGTTTACTCTCTTCTTTCAGTAGAATAGCTCGGGCTACCCCTGCTGTCAAAGCCAACCAAAAACGCGCACCTCAAAAGAGAGTGCGCGTCATCAATGTAAGGCTATTCGTATTCGGATATTCTCCCTGTCTGAATAAGCCAGCCATGCTGCAAATACTCCGCAACTCCATAAAAGATCGCCACGAAGCCTGCTCCCATCGGCGTGATCTGAATCGCAGCGGGCAAGATAAACGCGCTGACGTACGTAATCACAAAGCCTGCAATCATATCAAGCGCTGTCGTCAACCATAATGTTCCTGGCCGCAGGATGATTCTCTCCAGCCAATAACCCGCGAGTGCCAATACAAAGCCTACGCCAATTGAGTAATAAAGAGATAAATAATTCACTTCCGGAAACAGCGCATCCGCCAATACTACCAACACCGGACTTACGAGCAGCTTGATCAATAAACCGTCCACGCTCATCTGCCTCCCTCATTTGGTTTCTACAGTATTCCCACTTCTGTCCATTCTACTGCACGATTTTTTTGCGGAACCCTGCTATGATCAGCAAAAATAGGGGAAAGAGAATCCCGAAGAAGGGTGCGTACGTCCCCCAGACCGGAATCAGCTCATATAAAGTGGAGGTAGTCGGGATGAGAACAAGCGCAAACACAATATTGCACATCGAAAGTGGCAGCAGGAGAAATCGATACTCCCGCAGACCAAACACATGTGCCAGCCCAATCGCAGACACATAGAAGAGAAAGGTCAGCCGAAATACGATCGTGATCATCCAAATGATAGCGAGCATCACTTCGATTCGCTCCAAAAACTGCCCCACGCTTATTTTTTTCGCCAGACCGTAGCTGGGGAATGTCAGTCTCGCTGTTTGATCGTAGCCTAGCACAAGGAGACAAAGCGCTGTCGTGATGATTAATGCAAGTCCGCCAACCACCATTCCGGTGATGAGAGATTTTCCGTTATTCTCTGGTCGGTTGACCATTGGATAGATCATCAGGACAGTCACCCCTTCCATGAAGGGAAATCCAGCAAATGGCAGAGCAGCCCGGATGACTGGCCCCACTCCGTTTTCCAGGACAGGCAGGATATTTTCCAGCTTGGCATTCGGCACGACAAACAAAACGAGAATGCCAAATAACAGGAGCACCCACGGAAAAAAGATCTCACTTGAGCGCGCCATCGTCTCCAAGCCAAGTCTCGCCCCTGCCACGACGACGATCATGACAACGACATAGATCGCTTCGATCGGCGTTTCCGGCATCATCTGCGTCGTAAGGAAGTCCCCGATATTATTCAGGGTCAGACTGGCTATCAAATAAGGAAACGCCAGGATGAAGAGAAGCATGACGCCTTTCCCCAGCCATTTTCCCAGCAGCAGCTCCGTGTAAGCCATCAGGGTCAGCCCTGGAAAGCGCCGTCCCAGCGCATGTATCAGTGCTATACTCAGCAGGCCAATGACCATCGCAAGAATCGCTGCTATCCATGCGTCCCGTTTGGCGACAGTTGCTAACGGCCCTGGCATGATCAAAACAGCACTCCCGAGAATGTAGAGTACAGTCATAATGGTCAATTGTCGCGAGCTGATTTTGCCTTCTTCCAACATGCGCATCCGTTTCCTTCCTGTGAAGGCTCGACCGTCGAGCTGACTTAGGTCTATAGCAGCTGTTCAACCATTTTGTACAAAGGAGAGAACAGCTTGAGCAGCCAATCGATCGGGTTTGGCATATCGATCTGCAAGCATTTGGCTATGCTCAACACAGCAGCCAGCAGAAGCAGAATCAAAAACGCCCGAACTTCCCGCCTGTAACCTTTTTTGAGCAACGACGGTATTTCCAGCCATGCAATCAAAGCTACGACGGAAAGAATACCTGATATTGCCCACATAGACCCGGCCCCTTTATTCCTTGTTCATTTCCTGCAAGAACGAATTGCTGACCGTACCCAAACGGCGTATTTTCACTTCAACCTTGCAATCTACCGGAAGCTTGGCAAATTGAGCGTCCCAATCCTTTTTCCAGGCCTTCCAAGCGGTAGCATTTGCCCGGTGGACAGCTTCTCCAAATCCAAAGATGTCTACCTTGTACTGCTTTTGCACTTTAGACACGGTTTGATTCATCAAGTCTTGGACTCTCTTGGAGGCAATCTTTTCAATCTCTGCGATGCTGTTGGTCTTGGTCAGATCGAGATGACATGCCATCTCTCCCACGTTTGCCTCGATACGTGGTTTTCCTTTCTCCACAAAGCCTTTCACTTTGGTATCTGATCGAATCACTTCGATCACCATTTTTCCGCCACCGGGGCATGCCAGATCGCCGACCGTGCTTTTGATGTTGTTCAGAATAAAGTTGTAGCCAATGCTGTCATTCTGGTTCAGCCAGCCAATCAATTTGTCTTCCTTGAACACTGCCAGCCCTGTGTATTGCAGGGTTGCGGCGTTGTCTATTTTTTCCAGATTGGCATTAGTTTGTCCGATCTGAGCATTGCCGTTGATTCGAAGACCAGTCAGAACAGGCTGTTTGCCCTCGCTAACCAGATCAGCGATCAGTTGGTCCAGCGTAACAGTCGTACTCGGTGCCCAAGCTTTCGCC
This sequence comes from Brevibacillus centrosporus, assembly GCF_046622605.1. Taxonomy (NCBI): domain Bacteria; kingdom Bacillati; phylum Bacillota; class Bacilli; order Caryophanales; family Paenibacillaceae; genus Brevibacillus; species Brevibacillus centrosporus. Next base: position 5,183,606 of record NZ_CP176856.1, read on the forward strand.
GATGCAGCCAAGGAATGGAACAGATTGTTGGCAGGGATTTTCTCAATCGGCGTCAAGATTTTCAGCGCCTCCTCAGCCGTATGCCCTTCTTTGGCAACGACGATGTAAAAATCCGTTCGCATTTCCTGATCGCGCGATACGAAATCAAGAACCTCTCCGAGTCCATCCTTCGCCACTGCTTCGCCAATGACCAAAATGCGCAGGTGCGAATTGTATATTTTCCGAGGCGATACCGTCGTCATCTTCCGCAGAGCCTCAAAGATCGTGGGCGCAGACATATGATACATCGTGACTGGCGTACGGCCACTTGTACCGCCCTTGTTTGCCGCCACTTCACCTGGATCGACCACCTGCACAGAAAACCGATATTGCTCCCCATCTTTGTCTACGCCAAAGCCGACAGCAATCGCAAGCTCGTTCAGTTCACGCCGATTCCAGCAGCCAGTCAGAACGATAGTCATCAGTAGCATGATGATAATCAGTCGCCGTTTCTTCATCTGCACTCCCCTTTGCTGTCGATATGTCCAGTGGCTACTGATTACCCCTACGCTTTGGCTTGCGTGTCGGTTTGTTTTGGGCACGGACTATATTGTTCTGCGAAATGAGATGGGGACGTGTCCGTAATGCCCAATGCGGCAATCGCAGCAGCGTATCCTTTTGATCTTGAATGTTTAGCGGTGCCAATGGACTCATGTAAGGGACCCCAAAGGATCGCAGGCTGCACAAATGCAAAACCAAGAGCAGTAATCCGACGATTACGCCAAAAATACCGAAGGACGCCGCCAGAGCCATCAACGGAAAACGCAGCATCCGCACGGCGATGGACATATTGAAAGCTGGCAAGACAAAGCTGGCAATCGCCGTAATCGAAACTACGATGACCATGGCAGCAGACACGATTCCCGCATCTACAGCGGCCGTCCCGATCACCAGGGTTCCTACAATGGACACGGCCTGCCCAATAGCTTTTGGCATCCGCACGCCTGCCTCCCGCAAAATTTCGAAGGTCACTTCCATCAGCAGCGCTTCGAAAAACGCAGGAAAGGGAACACCTTCGCGCTGTGCCGCCAAGCTGATTAATAGCTGCGTGGGCAGCATCTCCTGATGAAAGGTCGTAATCGCGATGTATAACGACGGGCCCAATAGCGCGATAAAAAAGCTGACATACCGCAGCCCACGAAGCAGCGTGCTAATGTCTGCCCGCTGGTAGTAATCCTCTGCAGCCTGAAAAAAACCGACGAACAGAGCTGGTGCTACCAGCACAAAAGGCGTGCCGTCCACCAGGATTATCACTCTGCCTTCAACCAGCTCCGCAGTCGCCACGTCGGGACGCTCCGTATTGTTCATAGTCGGAAAGGGTGTAAAGGTTTCGTCCTGGATCAACTCTTCAATATAACCGGTCTCTAGGATACTATCGATACAGATTCGGTCAAGCCGCCTTCGTACTTCTTCAACGACCTTGTCATTGGCGATTCCTTTGATATAGGCGATTGCCACATCCGTATGCGTCACATTCCCAATGCGGCGAATTTCAATCCACAGGCGCGGGTCCTTGATTCTGCGTCGGATTAACGACGTATTTGTCCGCAAATTCTCGGTAAAGCCTTCTCGTGGACCGCGAATCACCGTCTCTCCGGAGGGCTCTGTCACACTTCGTTCTTCCCAGCCTATCATCCCAACTGCAAAGCCTTCGTCATAACCATCTAGCAAAAAAACACAGTAGCCGGATAAAAGAAACGTAAACAGAGAGTTGACATCGCATACCTCCTGGATGTCCCCCACGGTCATAACGGACTCTTTCAGAAAGTGCAAAACACCATCCGACCTGTCGAGCTCCCAGGAGAGCATCGTTTTAGGCAGATCGATCATCAATGTTTCCAAAAGAAAGTTTTGGATAGAGGCGGTGTCTACCATTCCATCGATATAAAAAAGAGCTGCATGAAAGCTCCGCTCGCTCCCAAACTGAAATTGGCGAATGACCAGATCATCACTATCTCCCAGCATGCTTTGGACGATGGAGATGTTCTCATCGAGACTGCCATTGATTTTGGTTTGCTCCATACGGGTATCCTCTCGCTCGCTGCCAAATCATGACAACCAGTTTTTCCTATTGCGTCTGCTTATAAACGGATAGTCGCAGGGGAAGCACAAAAAGACCCATGCCGCATTTTAGGCGACACAGGTCTTTTCGTATCGTATAGGCGATCTTGCTTTATGGCGTGGCAGGAACACTTGCATCTGCTGCATTTTCTACAAAGCTAGGATCATACCATTCTACTTTGTGGGTTTTTTCGATCGTTTCCATCCATTTGCTGTAGTTTTCACTGCGATTGTTCTCAGACAGCATCGATTTGATCTGATCGTGGACTTTATCCAATGCAGGAGCAGGCGAGCCCATTTGCGCTTTGTTCGCTTCATAGTACTGCTGGATTTGCTCGTCCGTTACAGGAAACGCCTTGTCCAACAATTTGTCGCGAGTTAGCAGCACTTCCATTTTACTGCGCAAGGTCTTCTCATCCATCCCCATCCCGCTCAGGTACTCCTGGAAGGCTTGGTCGGATCCGATCTGCTGTTTCATCGCATTTACTTCTTTATCTATATCTTCCTTTGAAACGGATATATTTTGCTGTTTCGCTTCCTGCTTGATCAGAGATTGGGCAACAAGCTCATTTGCCATCTGTTTTCCGTACAGATTTTTCATTTCATCATACAATTGATATTGCGTGATCTCCGTATCCCCCGCTTTGACGACAGCTGGGTCGAGATCCTTTTGACCTGCCTGATAAACACCCAATACGACAAGTCCTGCCAACAGGATAGACGCCGAAAGAATGGAAACATCAAACTTCTTCACGTAGAAATCCTCTCTTTCTTTTACTTATCCTCCAGTATAGACAGGAGTTGCGGTAGAAAAATGGAACGTGTTTACACAGGTTTTCCACATTTCATCTATTTTAAACGCGAAACCTCCGCCCTCACATGAACCAACGCGTAAAAAAAGAGGTAAGAACGGAGGCGATCACGGGGCCCAGGACTGCCCATATTTGCAGAAAACGCTCTTGCTTTCTTCCTTTATCTCCTTCGATGATCTGTGCTAGATTGTCTTTGTCCGTCTTCTCGTTGTTCAACAGCTGCATGATGATATCTTTCTCTTTATCTGTTATCCCTGATTTCATTGCTATTTCCGTTTGCAATTTCGTTAATGCCTGCACGAGCTCTGCGCGCACTTCCTCCATCCGTTCCAAGCGGTGTTCTATACGTTCCAGCCATTTCGTGGCAACTGTTACTTTTCCTTCAAGCTTGTCAATTCGTTCCTCGAATTTATCCAGGCGTTGATAGATCCGTTGCAAATGCTGTAAATCGAATTCCTTCTGGGAATCTTTTTCTCCTGGCGTCATGGGTCCACCTCCTCCGTCCTTTGTAATATCTTGTATATGAGGACCAGAAACGGATTGCTTGTACTCCTACCCGATTTTTTGTCCGACAGCAAAAAAAGGCAGAGCAGGGCTGTTTCACAAAATGGGACAAATCCCTGCGTCATCTGCTTATACCTTGTCTCACTCTCACGCATATAGTAGCGATAGCAAATGAAAAAGTCGGTTCCTTTCATTTGACTACTTCAAGCGAAAGACAGTGAGGAAGGGATACAAGTGGCAAAAAAGAAAAAAGAGGAATCGCTCGTAGGTCGTTTCGTAGCCGTAAGTCGCGGAGAAGCCGATTCCAGAACCGGAATCTTGCTTGCAGACCAAAAAGACCACCTGGTTCTGTATAACGGTCGCGATGGGATCGTTTACTACACGAAGAACGGAATCCAAGGTTTTACTCCATACGATGAGGAAGAATCTGCGGACAACTCTCCAAGCACGGATGGCACCGACGAGGAAGTCCATTATTTCGATGGCAAAAACTTCTCGTCCATACTCGCGAGCTTGCTGTGGTCCCCCGTCCGATTCAATCGTGGTAACGAAGATCAGGTCGACGGCATATTGGCAGGAGTAGGCGAAAAAGAAGCTGTTTTGGTCAACGGGAATGAAGTGCGCAGACTTCCTCTCTCCGCCATTCGTGACATCGGTGACATCGTGGATGAACAACAGGGCGAAGAAGAAGTAGAGAATCAGGAAGAGGAGGGTGACGAAGCAAACGATAATCCCGCCTCCCAGAGAAACTGGAGAAAGCGGCATCGCAACAATCGTCACTCCAGGAGGTAAAGAAAAAAGGGGCGCTGCCATCCAACTGGCAATGCCCCTTTTGTTATCCCATCCCGCTCAAGTACCCAACACCCGAAATTGCGAGAGGACGAGATCGTAGTACACACCACGTCTGTCCATCAAGCTGGTGTGATTGCCCTGCTCGATGATCGTTCCGTGGTCGAGCACGACGATCGTATCCACCTCCCGGATGGTGGAAAGCCGGTGAGCGATGACGATCGCTGTCCGGCCCTTGAGCAACCGCTTCAGTGCCTGCTGCACCTTTACTTCCGTCTCTGTATCAATACTTGCGGTTGCTTCGTCGAGAATCAGTATCTTCGGATTGGCGAGCAGGGCCCGAGCGAAGGATAGCAGCTGCCGCTCTCCCTGCGAGAGCACATTCCCTCTCTCTTCAACCTCTGTGTGGTAGCCATTGGGCAGCCGACTAATAAAAAAGTCGGCGCCGATCGCACAAGCTGCCTGGATGACTTCCTCATCCGTCGCGTCCGGCCTTCCAAAGCGGATATTGTCCATGATTGACCCTGAAAAAATGAAGGTATCCTGCAAAACGATGCTGACTTGCGAACGAAGAGTCTCCAATCGGACTTGCGTAAGGTCAACTCCGTCTATTTTCACTCTGCCGCCTGTAGGATCGTAAAATCGACAAATCAAATTGACGATGGACGTCTTGCCTGATCCCGTATGCCCCACGAGTGCGATCGTTTCGCCTGCCTTGATCTTTAAATCAATGTGGTGCAGAACATCTCGCTGCCCGTCGTAGGAAAACTGGACATCCTCCAAAACAATGCTTCCCTGAATATCGGTCAGCTCCACTGCCTCCTGCTGTTCGGGCACAGAAGGCTTCTCATCGAGAAATTCAAAGATTCGCTCTGACGACGCCATCGCCATCAAAAGTTGGTTGTACACCTGCCCCAAGCGGGAAATCGGCTCCCAGAAGTTGCCCAAATAATAAGCGAAGGCAACGAACACGCCAATCGAGATCGTATCCGCCTGAATGAGCGTGGCTCCAAGCCAAATCAAGATCGCTGTACCGATGGCACCTGCCATATCCACGATGGGACGAAAGGTTGCACTTCGCTGTGTGGCTGTCCGCCAGGCTTCAAAGTTGTCCATGTTCATCCGCTCGAAAAAAGCCAGATTCTCCTGCTCCTGGGTAAAGGACTGCGTGACGCGGATGCCCTGAATGCTCTCATTCAAATGGGAGTTGATCTTGGATTGCTTGAGACGCACGGTCTGCCATGCCAAGCGAATCTTCTTGCGCAGCTGAATGGAGATGAGGAACATGAGCGGCAAAACAATCATGATCCCAAAGGTCAGCGTTGGGCTCAGCACGAACAGCATGACGAGAATGCCGATCAGCATCACGATATCAATGAAGATATTGACGACGCCATTCGTAAACAAATCCTGAAGCGAATTGATGTCGTTGGTGATGCGGACCAGAATGGAGCCTGCCGAGCGCTTGTCAAAAAAGCGATGGGACAGTCTTTGGATATGGGTAAACAGCTCTTGGCGCAAGTCGTAGATGACGGAATGCCCCAATTGATTCGTCCAGCGAATCCGCAGGGCACTCTCCATCCATCCCAATACATACAGTCCCATGATCATGCCCGCTACCTCGAACAGATCCATCAGATTCTTTTTCTGGATCGCCTCATCGATCGCGATACTGATCAGAAACGGTACCCCTAGCCGAACCAAGGTCACTACCGCCAGAGAAAGGATGGCAAAAGGAAGCCATTTGCCCAGATACGGCTTCATGTAGCCCATCAATCTGGTCATTTGTGTCCAGTTGTACGGCTTGTCGATCACGTTCTCGACGGAGTATTGAAAGCGATCGTGTTTTTGCCTGCTTTTCATATCCGGCTCCCCTCCACCTGCTGCGCCTCTTGATCCCGATCCTGGAACTGTATGTCGTAAATGCGTCGATAAGCTCCTGCAGGGAAAGCTATCAGCTGTTCATGAGTCCCCCGCTCGATCACCCGTCCAAGCTCCATCACGAGAATCTCATCTGCGTGCTTCAATGACGAGATTCGATGAGCGATGATAAAGGTCGTTCTGCCTACCATTACCTCTCGCAGTGACTGCTGGATCCGGTATTCCGTCTCCATGTCCACGGCAGAAGTCGCATCGTCGAGAATCAGGATGCTCGGCTTGACCAAAAAAGCCCGGGCAATGGCGATTCGCTGTTTTTGCCCACCGGACAAGCCCAGCCCCCGCTCACCTAGAAGCGTGTCATAGCCATCTGGAAGCTCCCTGATAAAATCGTGTGCCTGCGCGTAAGCAGCTGCCTGGATGACCTCCTCCCTGCTCGCATCTGGCCGTCCGTAGGCGATGTTGTCGTAAATGGAACAGGAAAAAAGAAACGATTCCTGAAAGACGACTCCCATATTCCGCCTCAAATGCTGGGGTGAATAGCTCTCGCTGCTTTTTCCATCGATGAGGATGGTTCCCGCTGTCGGTTCGTAAAAACGGGAAATCAGCTGAGTCACACTCGTTTTTCCCGATCCGGTCGCGCCGATCAACCCGATGATTTTTCCCGGCGGCGCTTGAAAGCTGATCGACTGCAGTGCATGCTCATTGGCTTCGTTGTAGGCGAGGCCGACATCGATGAACTGCACATGCCCCTTTATTGGAAGCTCCTCTTCATGGCTTGCGGCTGCTGGCACATGGCGACGATCATCTTCCTCGTCTAGAACCTGCAGCAAGCGCTCCCCTGCCGCTTTCGACTGTGAATACGAGTTGAGAATAAAGCCAAGCTGCATCAACGGGCCGATAATGAACCAGACCAGACTGAAGAAAGCGACCAGTTCACCTAGCTTCATTTGATCGTGAATGACCAGCCACCCGCCAAACACCAGCAAAGCCACCACACATAGATTGCCGAACAGCTCCATCAATGGAAAAAAGGTCCCCCAGATCCGGGCCGTCGAGATGTGATTTTCCTTATAATTCAGATTTTTGTCCGTAAACCTATTGATCTCGAAGTTTTCGCGTGATAGTGCCTTTACCGTATTCATCCCGCTGATATTTTCCTGGACCTTTGTCGTCAGGGAGGCAAAAGCTTCCCGGATATGCTTGAAGGCGACATGAACCCGTTTGTCAAAGCGATAGGCAGTAAACCCGACAAACGGCATAGCGCACAGCGTAACCACCGCCAAGGACGGATGCAGATACAGCATGATGGCAAAGCCAAAGCCCGTGAGCAGTAAGAAGTTCAGGAACTGGGCTGAGCCAAACGACAAAAAGAACCGGAAGACCTCTACATCCCCCGCCAGCCGAGACATCAGATCTCCTGTTTTTGCATTGTCGTAGTAGCGAAAAGGGAGGTATTGCAGCTTCCGATACAATTCGTTGCGCAGCTCATACACGGTCGATACACCGAACAAGTCACCGAAATATTGATGGTAGTACACCGCGACCCCTTTGATTCCCATCAGCAAAACGAAGCCGATCGCCAGATAAGGTACGAGTGCGTACTGCCTACGGGTAAAGACCTCGTCGATCGTGTACTTCAAAATAAGCGGGTAGATCACGGTGACGGCCGTCACGATAAACAACGACAGAATCGAAATACAGAAATAGCGCTTATAGGGCCAAAAGTACAACTTCAATCGTTTAAAGGTTTCCAAGACCAGCTACCTCCTGCTGAGTGGAGTGTTGTCAAATGAAGCTCCGACACATATCATATGGCTCCATTACGCGAGTCAGACCACAGAACGAGTCAGACCTGAGACGGAGGCAAAATCATGCCTCAGTACGTTTGGGTCTTCCCGCTTCCTCTTTATGATAGAACGTGAACTTATAATCAGGAGGAAATACGCATGCCGGATTTTCAAGCACTTGCCGGGTTCGATCAAGGCCTTTATTTGATTCTTTTGCTCTTGACGCTGCTCCCGGCGCTTCGGATCGGCAGCCTCGTCTTTCGACCTGCGGGGTATGCAACGGCGAAGAGTGCCCGCTGGAACCTGCTTTGGATCGGTGCAGCGCTGCTTGTAGCACTCGCTCAATGGGGAACGACCTGCATGCTTTATGAATCATTTGGATGGATGTACATAAAAGACAAGCTGCTCGGTTTTCTCCCCCTCATTTTCTTGCCAGCGGTCGTGACAGCCTTTGTCACGGTACCACGTCTCTGGCGGCTGGCGACGCACGGACAGATTGTCACTCCCTTTGCCATCACATCGGACAATACTAGGACCAGCGGGGAAATGGAGAAGATCAGGCGGCATAAAGCAACAGCACCCGAGATGATCGTACCTGTTTACACGTTTGCCCTTGGCGCCATCCTCGCCGCTATTCTGCAATTTTTCATTCCCGCAGTCACACTGCAATGGGACCTGCTTTTGATTTTCTGGGGGTGCCTGATCGCTGGCTCCTCCGCTTTTTGGATTTGGCAATCGTGGCAGCAGCAGCGCTTTGGACACTCTGGAACGCTTACTCGATCGGGTTTCGTCATTCGATTCCTCCGCGGCGTATTCGTTCTCCTGCTGCTGTCCGGCGGTTCGCTTACCTGGTTCAGTCAGGCGATGCATGCGAGCAGGCTGCCCGATCAAATGAGCATGGCCCTCGTTCATGGCCAGCACTCTCCTGCCTTTTCTGGCCCATCCGTCTCTGTGACGGAGCTGACGGGTCCTCGAACGGGGGTACCTGATCGCCAGTTTACGTTGACCGCCCAAAAAACGATGCGCAAGCTTCCCTCTGGAAAAACCATCGAGGCATGGACCTACAATGGCCAATATCCCGGACCCGAGCTGCGCATGAAGCAAGGTGAATTGGTCGAAGTCGTGCTGAAGAACAAGGACATCGATGCAGGTGTCACCCTCCACTGGCACGGTTTGAATGTGCCGAATGCAGAAGATGGAGTCGCAGGTGCCACTCAGGACGCCGTGCTTCCCGGCGAAACGCATGTGTACCGCTTTGTCGCAGAGCAAACCGGAACGTACTGGTACCATTCCCACCAGCAATCCGCCGTTCAAGTAAAAAAGGGATTGCTGGGCGCACTGATCATCGAGCCTGCCACAACGCCAAATCCAGCCCCCTCACCCCAGCTTGATCTTGCACTCGTCCATCACAAGCTTGGATCTGGAGAAAGAATTACACTGAGCGGCATAACGGGAAGCACGACAAAGACAGCTGCTCCGGGAACCTCTGTCCGCCTGCGGCTCATTAATGCGGACAGCTTTCCAGCTACCTTCCGACTGCAGGGAGCATCGTTTCAGGTTGCAGCCATTGACGGAAATGACGTGCATGAGCCGAATCTGATCGCAAATCAGCAGCTGCTTCTCGCAGCAGGCGGGAGATATGACGTCATTTTCACGATGCCGGATCATCCTGTTTTTCTTTCTCCATCGAAAACAGATAATGACAACGGCCTCTTACTCAGCCCACATGGCTCGGGAGAAGCACCTGCTCCTCTCCCCGGCCTGCCTTATTTTGACCCTGCCAGCTATGGGCGTCCTCTGCCGCTGCCTTTCACGCTTCAAACCACATACGATCGGGACTTTCAGCTCGTTTTTGACGTTCAGTTCGGTTTTTATAACGGGCGTCTGGATGGGCTTTGGACGATAAATGGCCGTGTCTTTCCGAATACGCCCATGCTGCATGTGAAAGAAGGCGATCTCGTCAAAATGACTTTCGTAAACCGCAGCTTCATGGACCACCCGATGCATCTGCACGGCCATCACATGCTCGTGCTCAGTCAAAATGGCAAACCAACTACTGGCAGCCCCTGGTGGACCGATACGTTGAATGTGGCTCCAGGAGAGACCTACATCGTCGCTTTTCGCGCCGATAATCCTGGTCTGTGGATGGATCATTGCCACAATCTCAGCCATGCTGCTCTGGGAATGAGTATGCATCTGGTGTACGAGGGCATCTCCTCTCCTTTCCTCATCGGTAGCCAGACACGCAACCAGCCGGAATAATGGATTGTCCTAGATCAAAAGAAAGCCTATTGGAGTAAAAAAACAGCCTGAATGCATATGTGCATGGGCTGCTTTTCTTATGATGAGTGGGCTTATCTGTTTTTTCGCTTTTACCGGCTTCTCTTTTGCTGCCTCCTGCTGTCTGGTACCCGTTCCAATCTGCGAAGCTTCTGCTTTCGGACGAGCAAGACTGCCCTGAGTGAAGTTCGCTGTGGCATCCAGATTCCCTGCTCGCTTTTGCTCCTCTTTTTGATGCGGACCGGAACGCCGCTATCCCAGCCCAGTGATGGCAACTCTTCCTTAACTCGCAAAACCATATAAACGGGCATGTAATGTCATACCTGTATAGACGGATTGTTGCGTGAAAAAGCTACACTTGCCTAAAAAAAGCCTCCGCATTCGCCTGTCTGCCGTGCGGAGGCTTTTTGGTCTCATGCCCACCTATCCTTCGTACCCTAGACGGGTGGTTCTTACTGGATCAAGCATGTCTGCGATCGCTTTGTGTACGTTCGGCGGATACTCCGCGAGCCGGTGGCATAAATAGAGATACCACTCCTTTCCATAAGGAAGGTACAGCCGCACCGGTACGCCCGCTTTTCGCATGCTCAGTGCCAGCTCTGGCCGCACGCCATACAGCAGCTCCAGCTCCACCTGAGGCAGCTTCAGATACTCTCTCTTCTGAAGCTCATCGATAATCTCCTGATCGTGAGTAGCGATTGCACAGTCATGACCAGCCTCCACACACAGCTTGGCAAGCTGCAAATAATGCTCGTTCAGCTCAGCCGATCGCCCGAATGCCAGGTTCTGAGGCTCCTTGAAAGCGCCCTTCACCAGACGGATTTTCCCCGGAAGTACCAGCGCGCGCTTGAGATCCTCCACGGAGCGATGCAGATGTGCCTGTATCGTAATCCCAATATTCGCGTGGCGCTGTGCCAACTGTTCATAGGTGGAGAGAATCGCTTCCGTTTTCGTCGATTCTTCCATGCTGATCATCAAGTACTGGTGATTCCTCTTCGCTGCTGCTGCCATCTCCTCTACATGGAAGCAAGCCAGCTCTTTACTTACCAACAGCCCCACGTGCGACAAATCAAAGGATATGCCAGTCGGTTTCCGAAGTATGGCCGCCTCCTCGATTACAGTCAAAAACTCACCTTTTGCCTGCTCGCATGCAGCTGCATTACTCGTGTTTTCCCCGATGTATTCCACCGATAGCCGGTAACCCTTTTCTTCCAGGCCTTTAGCAATCCCTAGTGCATCCGCCCGATACTCTCCAGTCACATAACGCTTTGCTGCCGCAAGCAGCAGCGGGTAAAGCATACGGGATCGCAGTACCGTTTCCTTGATTTCTTCGTCCCTGGCTATCGTTCGCAGCACCTCTGCCGTTATTTGCTCGTCTCTCGTCATCCAGCTCTCTTCCCCTCAAGCGAATTGAACTTCTCTCTATCAACCTACCATGGTAAGCTGAAGACGATTAGATCCAGTTTGCTGTGATTTTCATAGGTCCAGTTTGCAAGGAGGTCTCTCTCGTCTTGACGTGGATAACGATTGATCGGGACAAGCCGATACCTTTGACCCGACAGCTGTATACAGAATTGCGCGGACAGATTCTTCGCGGGGACAGGAAGGCGCAAGACAAGCTACCGTCAACGCGTAAAATGGCAGAGGATCTGGGCATTTCCCGCAATGTTGTCATCGAAGCGTATGAGCAGCTCTTCGCGGAAGGCTATATGGAGAGCAGGAAAGGTTCCGGGTACTTCGTTTCTGCCGGAATCTATTTGGAGCAGCACGCACGCAAAGAAACCCCGCCTATTTCCTCGGGAGAAAACAAGGCAGAGTCCTTGTCGATCATCGACTTTCGCTCAGGCGTCCCTGATTTGACACATTTCCCCCGGCAGACTTGGGGAAAAATGGTCCAACGCGCATGCCAGGAGGCTCCCCTATCCGCCTATGGCTACGGACGTCCTGAAGGCCGCCTCGAGCTGCGACAGGTCGTCAGCCGTTACTTGTATCGAACGCGTGGCGTCCAGTGCAAGCCTGAGCAAATCATCGTCACGTCTGGTGCCACCCAAGCCCTCACGCTTATTGCCAAAGTCCTGCTCGGCCAAGGCAAGAGCGCCGTAATCGAGGACCCGATCACCCAAGACATTCAAACCATTTTCAAAGCGACAGGGGCGGTGCTTCGTCCTGTTTCCACAGATGAGTACGGACTCATGACAGAGCAGCTGCCATCCCGCGAAGAGTCAGCACCAAGCTTTGTTTTCCTCACACCTTCCCACCAGTTTCCACTCGGCGGGACATTGCCCATCCAACGCAGGCTGCAGCTGATCCGCTACGCTCGCCTGACTGATTGCTACATCGTAGAGGATGACTACGACAGCGAATTTCGCTACGACTCTGCCCCGATCGGTTCGCTCCAAGGACTCGCCGAGGAGCGTGTCATTTACATCGGATCCTTCAGCAAAATCCTTTCTCCCGGGCTCAGGCTTGGCTACCTCGTACTGCCACCGGACCTGGTCGAACGCTACCGGGACGCCAAATGGTACTCCGACCTGCATACACCTGCGCTCGATCAGCTGGCTCTAGCTATGTTTATCGAGGAAGGCCATCTGGAAAAGTACATCAGCCGGGTGAAAAAGTTGTACCGAAAGCGCAGGCAGGCACTGTGCAGGGCACTGGAACAAGCCTTCCTTGGAACGACGGATATGCGGATTCTAGGCGCATCTGCCGGCTTGCACATCGTTGCGGCCTTTGCCGATATTCCTTTTACTCCTGCGTTATTGGAAAAACTGCAAGTTGCCGGTGTCCGCGTCTATCCGGTGGAGGAGCACGCGATATGCCCTGGCAGACACGTAGACAAGATCATCTTGGGATATGGCAACTTATCGGAGGAAAAAATCGTGGAAGGTGTCAAACGCCTCTACTCTGTCCTGTCTGTGGCGGGTAGCCTATCTGGCGAAAACCTTTAGTTCGACAGCTCAAAATATTGACCGAATTCTTTGTCGCAGCCCTTTAATATGTATTCGTTCTTTCCCTTGCTTTTGCTCGCGATGGCGATTCCTTCACAGGTCGTCGTTTGGCGCCCTTTGTCCTTTCCGCCATATTTGTCCATCGAATCATCATAGGTAAAAACCACTTTCTTTCCGTCGTACACCAGCTCTTCGAAAGTCGGATCGCCTTCAATCGTGTAGCTCGTGATCCGCACCTGATCAGGCGTTTGTTGAGCGACATTTTTCATGAACTGCTCCCATCGCTCCCAGTTGGCTATTCGGCTATGCAAATTCACGACATCCCCATTTTCGATGGCCTTTTCCGCTCGATAGGGATCGGTTAATTCGGGAAACGCTGGCGTGCTCTCGCCGCCTGCCTGCTCCTTTTGCCCGCAGGCAGCGAGGAGACAGACCACTGTCAGCAGTAAGGATATTGTTTTCATTTGCATTTGCACTTGCTCTCCCCTTATCTCTTTTTCGTATATCGTTTATACGAGAAATTCGCCCATTTTGTTTCGAGCATTTTTATTGCTTCATCTGCGGTTCAAAATGCGCTCGTGCGTCTTCGTTACTTCGTCCTGATCAGAGGTTTTGTGCTCAATAAAACAGCAGCAGTCCAGGACATTTTTTTGTCCATGGCTGCTGCTGTCTTTTTTTGGGTCAGTCTATTACGTGCTTTCCTTCGATGAACGGGAATCACAGATTCCTATCTGCGACGCCGACAGCACTCCGGTGGACAATTCCTGCAATGATCTGGACACCGCCACCTGCGATTTCTTCCGTACCCATAACTTGATTCTGGTGGTGGAGTCCCATGCCTTTGCGATGGGGAATACGAGGAAGGGTAATACGCGGATTGGTTGTAAGACGAGGATTGGGATGACGACCAATTGGAACTTGGATAATACATGCTGTCGCCCTCTTTCTTGTTAAATTTGGATGACTCTATGTGTATATGCAGGAGAGCATTCACCCGAATAGACGAGTAACATCCCGGATCACAAAATGAGGAAGCTACCTAGGTCTAATTCCTTGCCTTTCAAAAAGATTTCTGGCTTGTTTCATTCCATTCAAACTCTACCTATTCCTGACAGCGGCTCTGCGTTATCCTAGAGAATAGCAGCACACGGAAAGGAAGATTATACGATGACATGTCATGAAGCAGCACCGCCGCCTGTTCGCTTTTTGGAGGGGAAGCGCGTCTATTTACGTCCCATCGGTTTGGAGGATACGGATTGGTATTTTCGTTCCTTGTACAATCACGAGGGACGCCGCCTGACAGGTACGCAAAAGCACTATACGCGAGAGCAAATCCAGCAGTACATCGAAAGCAAGGCACAGGATTCGTCCAGTGTGCTTCTGCTCATCGCAATGCGTGACGACGACCAAGTGATCGGGGATATCCAGATTGGCGCGATCGATACGTTTAACCGAAACGCGTTTATCCGCATTGCTATCGAGCAGCACGAGCATCAAGGAAAAGGCTTGGGGAGCGAAGCCATGCTGCTCATGCTGGATTACGGCTTTGGCATTCTCAATCTGCATCGGATCGAACTGAATGTCTTTGCGTACAACGAACGCGCGATCCATGCGTACGAGAAGATAGGCTTCCAGCGAGAAGGCATTCAGCGGCAAGCCCTCTACTACCAACACGCTTATCACGACTCGATCCTCATGTCGATGCTGGCACATGAGTACCGGGCGAAATATGTACTTGGCTGAAGCGACTACATCCAAAAAGCTGCCACGAAAATGGCCAAGTACAAAAACAGGCTGCCTCTCCGTCGCATGAATGACGAAAACAGGCAGCCTGGGTGGTTCTCGATACGCTATGTTTCTTTTACTCTTCATGCTCATACAGGGAAAAAAGGGAAGGTCCGTCAGGGGCGTTCCCTTTTGCCTCCAGTCTGTCCAGCCGCTTCTGAAAGGCAAGCCCCTCTGCCTTCGAGCGATTACGCAGCAGGCTCCCCCGCTTTTTCCACTGCTCATAGGCGAGTCTTGTGTAATGCAGAGCCTTCTCCCAGTCTCCCAGCTGATGCTCATACACCTTTGCCGCCTCGATGTAGACTTCTTCCGGGATAAACCCGTTCGACTGCATGCACGATTCCCAGATCTGCAGGGCACTCTGCCAATCCTTTTGTTTTTTGTACAGATGGCCGGCAGCCAGCTTCGCGCGGACACTCCAAGGGTGGCTGCTGTGCGCGACAGTCAAATACGCCTGCATAGCCGTTTCCCTGTCTCCCAGCGCTTCGTACCAGCGGGCAATTTCGTATCGCTCTTCCTGCGATACTTCTTCCCGTTGGTGCTCCAAGAGCAACGAGGAGACGTGGATGTACAGCGTCATTAGCGAAAGCACATCGATTTCGTTATGCCGCAGCACGCCTTCCACGACGTCCGGGTCCTTGGAATGAAGAAAGTCAAAATAGCGGACGGGCGCCAAATACCCCGGCAAATCGTCCTCTCGATAGACACCCAGCTTTTCCTGCTCGATGATCGCCAGACGGCAAGATTCCAGCTCGCCCCTCCACAATCTTCGCGCACCGTGAAGCAAATCCAAATGACCGAAGACAGGCAATGCTTGTACCTGATCCCGAATGAGCGTGTGCCGGGTACGCACCTGCGGCCAGTCGAACGATTTGCCATTAAAGGTAACCAGGTGGGACGACTGCTTCGCCTGCTCCAAAAAGGAATGGTACAGCGTCACTTCCGCGTGCGGTGCGGGCAAAAAGTGCTGTCGTACAACGACGTCCTCTCCCTCTATTCGGCTGTAGCCTAGCAGAAAAACGGTATTTCCCGCTCCCCCTGACAGCCCAGTCGTTTCCGTGTCAAAAAACAGCAGATCCTCCGCCCGCCGCCCCGCTGCAGACAACGGATGCTGCTTGCCGGACGCTTCCCAGGCTGCGATTGTCTCGTGCAGCTGAGCAAAGCTGTACCTTCCATGCTGTTGACGTAGTGGATAGCGGACTTCGCGGATCATGACATGCTCATCCTCCCAGAGGAAGGGAGCAGCTTGCATGCTT
This sequence comes from Brevibacillus centrosporus, assembly GCF_046622605.1. Classification (NCBI taxonomy): domain Bacteria; kingdom Bacillati; phylum Bacillota; class Bacilli; order Caryophanales; family Paenibacillaceae; genus Brevibacillus; species Brevibacillus centrosporus. Next base: position 5,199,748 of record NZ_CP176856.1, read on the forward strand.
TTCCACCGTTCCGCATACGGAATCTCGGGTTCAGGAGCTGCATCGGAAAGCACGGATGCCTGCTGGGGCAGGGCTTCCTCCGAAGTCTGCTGTGATTCGACCGACTCGGCTCCGCTGACCGCTTCCGCTTCCTTTGACAGCTCTGGTTTCTCTTGCTCCGCTTCCTTGCTTTTGTCGCTCTCCAGAGAGAGATGCCCCTTCATCCGCTGCAGCTTGGATTTAAGAGACATACGCGCTACCTCCCTGGGCTACACGAAGCAGCGTCATCGCCAGCTCCTTGCTGCCATCGTCAGTGGCTCCTACGCAGGAGGGGCAACCAGATTCGCACGGACACGATACGATCATACGCTCCGCTTGTGCCAGAATCGTCTCCATTTCTTTGTACACTTGCTCGGAAAGCCCAATTCCACCGGGGTATCGGTCGTACAGAAAGATCGTCGGCTCCTGGGAATGCACGGCTTTGCGCTGCGGGATGACATGCAAATCCATCGGGTCGCACATGACGAACAGCGGTGCCACGTGCTGCAATACATGTGCCAAGCCGACCAGCCCCCGCTCCACGTCCTCTGTCCCGATCTCCTCCAAAAGCGTGTCGGAAAAGCCAATCCACGCGGCATTCGTGTGCAGCTCCTCCTCCGGCAGATGGATCGGTCCGGAACCGATGTTTTCATGCGTTTCAAACTTGATCTTCTTGAAGATCGTCGCCATCGCGTGGACGGATACTTCCCCGTAGGCAAAGGCGCGTTGTCCCTCCCGGCGGTATTGATCCTGCTCCAGGACCTTCAGCTGTACGGCCAGATTGGCATCTGTGTAGTAATCGACGGATACCTCCCGCACATACGCTTTCTTTTCCTCGTAATCGAGCTTTTCTACCTGGTACTGCGTCCCTTGATGCAAGTAGATCGCTTCCTCGTGGAGCAGCGTCATCGAGCTGAAACGGTCCATTTCCCCGATTACCCGTTCATTGCCGCGCTCGGTGATATCAATGATCACCACGTTTTCCTGGGAAGCCGACCGCAAACTGATGTTGTGTGCCGGGAACGAGTCATTCATCCAGAACCATTTGCCTTTGGAATGGTGCAGCACCTGCTCCTCGGTCAAAAACTCCAGAATTTCCACAATCTCTGCACTCCCGAACGTTTCGCCCTCACGAAACGGCAGCTCATAGGCCGCACATTTCAGGTGGTCGACGAGAATGATCAGATTGTCTGGATTGATCCGAGCGGTCTCAGGGCTGCGGTCAAAAAAGTACTCCGGGTGAGCGATAACGTACTGATCGAGCGGCGTAGAGCTGCCGACCATCACAACAACGGATTCCCCCTGCCTTCTGCCTGCCCGTCCCGCCTGCTGCCACGTGCTGGCGACCGAACCTGGGTAACCCGTAATGACGCATGCCTGCAGCTGGCCGATGTCTACCCCCAGCTCCAGTGCATTCGTGCTGACGACACCCATGATGTCCCCGTTGCGCAAGCCCCGCTCGATCTCCCGACGCTGACTGGGCAAATACCCGCCGCGATAGCCCTGGATGGTCTTCGGACCCAGTTTGCGTTTGATCAGCTCTTGCAAATACGTCAGCAAAATCTCTACGCGGACGCGGCTGCGGGCAAACAGGATCGTCTGAATGCCGTTGACCAGAAACTGCTCGGTAATGTCCCTGGCTTCGAGAGTGGCGCTGCGCCGGATATTCAGCTGCCGATTTACCACCGGCGGATTGTAGAACAGAAAATGCTTGATTCCTGCAGGCGCACCGTTGTTGTCCACCAGCTCCATTTTCTCTTCCGTCAGCTGCTCTGCCAGCTCTTTGGGATTGGCAATCGTCGCTGACGTGCAGATAAATTGGGGGTAGCTGCCGTAAAAGGCACAGATGCGCTTTAGCCTGCGAATGACGTTGGCGACGTGACTACCAAAAACGCCGCGGTATGTATGCAGCTCATCAATCACTACGTATTTGAGATGCTCAAAAAAGGATACCCACTTGGTGTGATGCGGCAGGATCGCGGAATGCAGCATATCCGGGTTGGTAATGACGATATTGCCTGCCTTGCGCACCATTTGGCGGATATTCGCCGGCGTGTCTCCATCGTACGTCTCCGATTTGATGGACAATCCCATCTCGGTGATCAGCTCGTGCAGCTCGCTCTTTTGATCCTGTGCCAATGCTTTGGTCGGAAACAGGTAAAGCGCTCGTGCCTGCGAATCCTCTGACAGCGTCTGCAGAATCGGCAGGTGGTAGCACATGCTTTTTCCTGAAGCCGTCGGAGTCACCGCTACGATGCTTTTTCCTTCGCGCACATGGCGAAAGGATGTTTCCTGGTGGGTATATAAGGAAGGAATCCCTCGCTTTTCGAGAGCTTCGCGGATTCGTGCGTCCAGCTGACTCGGAAACGAAACCGTTTTGGCGTCACGCGCAGGTATCGTTCTCCAGTGCGCGATATTCGCGAGGAATCGTTCATCCTGGCGGAAATGCTCCAAAATCTCAGCCATGCTTTTTTTCATTTTCATCGACGTCACCTTCTTTGATTCAATTTTACGAATGGATGTTCGCGATGTAAATGAATTTATTCTGGATAAATGATAGCTCGTTTTGTATAATGGGGAACTGTACTCAACGGCCCCGACTTTTCTGCAAGGGGAAAGTCAAGAAAACCAAGACAAAGCGAGGTAACAATTTGAACATTCAACAACTGAAAATGGATTGGTTCTCCAATGTACGCGGTGACGTACTGGCTGGAATGACCGTGGCCCTGGCTCTGATTCCTGAAGCGATTGCCTTCTCGATTATTGCCGGTGTGGACCCTATGGTCGGACTGTACGCTTCCTTCTGCATTGCTGTGACGATTGCCTTCGCTGGCGGAAGACCCGGAATGATTTCGGCAGCGACTGGTGCCATGGCTTTACTGATGGTCAGCCTCGTAAAAGAGCACGGTTTGGAGTACCTGCTTGCAGCCACTTTGCTGACAGGGGTCATCCAGTTCCTTCTGGGCATGCTCAGGATCGGAAGGTTCATGACTTTTGTTCCCCATTCCGTTGTGATCGGATTTGTCAATGCATTGGCAATCCTGATCTTTCTGGCGCAATTGCCGCATTTTGTGGGGGCCTCCTGGGTGATGTACGCGATGGTACTAGGGACGCTCGCGATCATCTACATTCTCCCCCGCTTTACCAAGGCTGTTCCTCCCGCATTGGTAGCCATTATCGTGATGACGGCTATAACGATCTTTGGCGGACTGGATCTGCGTACGGTCGGAGATATGGGGCAGATTACGCGCAGCTTGCCGATGTTCCATATTCCTGTCGTCCCATTGAATCTCGAAACGCTGCTGATCATCCTGCCCTACTCGTTTCCTCTGGCGCTCGTGGGCATTCTCGAATCACTGATGACTGCTTCGATTCTCGATGAAATGACGGATACGCGCAGCGATAAAAACCGCGAAGTCAAAGGACAAGGCATCGCCAACCTCATCAACGGCTTTTTCGGGGGAATGGCTGGCTGCGCCATGATTGGGCAATCCGTCATCAACGTCAAATCCGGCGGGCGCGGACGCTTGTCTACCCTTGTAGCTGGTGTTTTCCTCCTGTTTTTGATCATGGTCTTAGGCGATATCGTACAGCAGATTCCGATGGCCGCACTGGTCGGTGTCATGGTGATGGTCTCTATTGGCACGTTCGACTGGCAATCGATGAAAAATCTGCGCAAGATCCCTGTCAGCGATTCGCTCGTCATGCTTGTCACAGTCGCGATCGTCGTCGCTACGCATGACTTGGCAAAAGGCGTAATCGCCGGAGTGGTTCTGAGTGCTGTTATCTTTGGCTGGAAAATGGCTCGCCTGAAATCTACAGAAGAGCTGAACGAGGATGGAATCAAAGTATATGTCATCTCCGGTCAACTGTTTTTCGGCACCATGACCCACTTTATCGAGCAGTTCGACTATCAGGCAGATCCGGAGCACATCATCATCAACCTGAGTCGATCTCACATCTGGGATCATTCCGCTGTGACAGCTGTCTCCAAGGTCGTCGCGAAATACCAGCAGCTCGGCAAGCACGTTTCGATCGAAGGATTGAACGCCGAAAGCAGGTCCTTAATGGAACGGGTCGGCATTTCGGCACCGTCTGGTCATTGAGTATTTTCATAGATACACGCAAACAAAAGCATTTTGCTCCTCTATCCTTTGGGGACAAAATGCTTTTTTCTATGCCCTACAACTCATAAGCGATTTGTTATAATAAAGAAGGGTGATGTTCGTGATGAATGATCTACTGAAGTACGCCTTTCGGATTCGCGCAGCGATGAATAAGATGCAACGAGAAATTACGATAGAAATGCAAAAACAGTTCGGCGGCGATTTGACGAGACCGCAATTTTATTTGCTTACACTCATATCGGAAGAACAGCCTTGCAAAATCACACAATTGGCACAAAAGCTGGGTGTGCGCCCGAGCACCATCTCCACGATGATCAATCGCTTGGTTGACGGTGGCTTTGTCTCTCGCGTGTATGGACAAAATGATCGTCGCAATGTGCTCGTTTCCATCACAGATCGCGGGAAAAGTGTCCTGACGAAGGATATTGAAAACTACGGAAAAGTGCTCGAAAAAATTATTGGGGCGCTGGAGCCGAATGAATTGGAAACGTTTACGAAGACTTTTGAAAAGATGGTCACCATTCAGAATCGCTGAGGGGCAGATAGGGACAAGAAAAAGACCGCGAGCTTGGTCACACGGGAAGTGTGACGAGGCTTGCGGTTTTTCCTTGTTTCTTACGCGCGGTACGCTTCCTGTAATATAGCCAGATAATCCTCGGCGGTGATCGTGCGGACATTGCTCGGCGTCGAACCGTTCTTCATCGACAGCTCTACGATTCGCGGGAAATCCTCTTCCCGTACACCTGGCAAATCCTTGAGTCTCGGTATTTGCAGGCTCTGTGTCAGCTCCGTTATTCCTCCGATCAGCTTGTCAATCGCTTGGTCTTCAGTATCCGCATCGCTGGCAAAGCCCATGTAGCGAGCCAAAGCTGCATGCATTGGCTTGTTATCAGCTGCGTTGAACTTGAGGACGTATGGCAGAAACACCGAGTTGGCAACGCCATGCGGAGTATCGTACAAGCCGCCTAACGCCTCCGCCAGACAATGGACAGCTGCCACATCCGCTGACCCGAAGCACAGACCTGCCATCAGGCTTCCTTCCAGCATCGCATGGCGTGCCTCTTCATCTTGACCGTTGGCGTACGCCGCTGGCAGCGCCCGTACAATCGTTTGCATCGCCTTCGCTCCGAAAGCCTGCGAGATGGGATTGGTCACCTTGCAGGTGTACCCTTCGATGGCGTGCACCAAAGCATCGACCCCCGTTGCCGCTGTAACCGCTGGCGGTACGCTGTAAGTCAGGACCGGGTCCAAGACAGCCAGCGTAGGACGCAGAGCGGCATGCTTCAACGTCATTTTCCGATGTGTAGTCGATTCTGTAATAACAGCCGAGCGCGTCACTTCCGAGCCTGTCCCCGCAGTAGTCGGTATACATACAATGGGCGCAATATTCGTATACGGCAAGCGGCCGTCCGCATAATCCGCAGGTGCCCCTCCGTTTGGTCCGCAAAGAGCGATGGTCTTGCCCGTATCCATCGCGCTTCCTCCACCGACTGCGACGACTACCTCGGCAGCAGCCTCACGGAACAGAGCCGCCCCTTCCAGGCATTCAATATCCCGTGGGTTTTGACTCAGCGCATCAAACAGCGTCACCGAAAAGCCCGCTTCTGCAAGCGCTGACTGGATCGGCCCCACCAATCCTGCGCGTATGACGCCGGGATCACTTACCAGAAATACAGATTTGCCTATTCCTCGTGATTGCAGAAGTGCCGGCAATTCTTTTGTTTTTCCACTCCCCATTTCGATACGAGTCGAGCAAAAATAGCTGAATGCTTTCACAAGAATCCCCTCCTACTGTTCAATGATCATAAAGTAATAGACCGGAACCCCTTATCGTACACGGAGTCTCGGTCTTCTAAATCACTAGGTATTTGAAAATTAGTTTTAGACTCAACGTTAGAATGAAGCAATCCACGGATCTAAAATGAATAATAAAGATATAGACTGCCTCATTGAACTTTCGAACCCGCTAGCGTAGCTGGCACTCGCATGAATGTGACTGTTCCTAAGCAAACGCTCAGTTATCCAAATGCTGGAGGAATTTAAGTACACGCTGCAACAGCAGGGTCGTTGCGTTGGCGTCATACGACGGCAAACTGCTATCTGCGAAGAAATGCTGATTTCCTGGGTACAAAAAGAGTTCGGCATGATCGGCTGTAGCCACGAGCTCGCGTGCCGCCTCAATGTCACCCTCATCAACGAAGTAGGGATCAGCGTCCATGCCATGAATTTGCACCGGCAGTTCCGCCGGCCAGGTAGATCCGAACATCGAGGTCGGAACGCAAGAGTAAAACAACAATGCACCACGAGCGCCTTCACGAGTCTGAGCGAGCTTCTGAGCTGCAACCACACCGAGCGAAAACCCCGCGTAGATGATCTCACGCGGAAACTCACTGGCCACACGTATACCTCGCTCTGTTATCTCTTCGAAGCCGATCTCATTGACATAGGCCATGCCATCCTCGATCGTGGTAAACAAATGACCGTCGAAAAGGTCAGGAACATGAACAGTGTGACCTGCCCCTCTGATTTTGTCGGCGAAATCATTAATACCCTTTGTTAGTCCCAATGAGTGGTGGAACAAAAGAATCTCTGCCATTTCTCTTCTCCTTCCAAGATCTAAATTATGAAAATTGTGGCTCAATCGATTTCGCTTCCTTACTGTCGTTATCCTGCTTGTTAGCGTAGCAAAGCTGCCGGTCATCATCGCGGCAGCTTTGCTGTGTTTTTTCGTAATAAATCCGGTGAGCTTAACTTTGCTGCCATCTACAACAACTTTATTATTCGGTTGCCGCCCCTGTAACATTCCTTTTTTTCCCACGTCCGATAGACAAAGGGGGTCTATAGAGATGAAAACATTACAGAAGGCTGGTACTGCCACTGCTTTGATTGCACTTCTGGTCGGCTGCAGCCCAAGTGGGCAAAGCGCGCAGCAGCCTGCTTCGTCTGCACAAGCGGGGAAATCGGAAAGAGAGCTCTCGTCCCAGCCGAAGAGCACCGCAAGTCAGGCTGCCGCGCCACGAGATTCCATGGCTTTGAAAAGACCGTTGCCATCGCCACCTGGCACAGATGCCATGTACTTTAAAAATTACGGCACCAATCCGTTTATCTCCACCGATGAGGACAATCTTTCCACTTTTGCTGCAGATGTCGATACCGGCTCCTACACCATTACCCGCAGTTATATTCAGGAAGGCTCGCTTCCACCTGCTGAGGCAGTCCGGGCAGAGGAGTTTATCAACTATTTTCCTGCCAGCTATCCCGCGCCAGCTGGTAAAACCTTTGGCATTCAAGTCGATGGCGGCCCCTCTCCCTTTGGGTCGGGCTATCAGCTCGTGCGAATCGGGATAAAAGGGAAAGAAATCGCCCCGGAGAATCGGAAACCGGCTCATCTCGTATTTGTCATCGATGTCTCTGGTTCCATGGATCGGGAAAATCGCCTGGAGCTGGTCAAAAAGAGCTTGCGAGTCTTGGTCGAGCAGCTCCAGCCCACGGATACGGTGGGCATTGTCGTGTACGGTTCAACAGGACGCGTCATCCTCGATCCTACCTCCGCTGAAAACAGACGGACAATCCTGTCAGCCATCGACGAGCTTCAGCCCGAAGGCTCCACCAATGCCGAAGAAGGCTTGCAGCTAGGCTTCGAAATGGCAGAGCGCGCATTCGAGCGCGGTGCCATCCATCGGGTCATCCTCTGCTCGGACGGCGTAGCCAATGTCGGGGAGACTAGCGCACATGGCATCCTCCGCTCCATCGAGGATTACGCACGCAAGGAGATCCACCTCAGCACATTTGGCTTTGGCATGGGCAATTACAATGACACGCTGATGGAACAGCTCGCGGACAAAGGAGAAGGCCAGTACGCCTACATCGATTCGTTTTCCGAAGCACGTCGTGTCTTTATGGAAGCTTTGACAGGGACCCTGCAAACCATCGCCCGAGATGTCAAAATTCAGGTCGAATTCGACCCGAAGACCGTGGATCGTTACCGGCTGATCGGCTATGAAAATCGGGACGTCCGTGACGAAGACTTCCGCAACGACCAGACAGATGCAGGCGAAGTAGGAGCTGGCCATACGGTAACGGCCCTCTACGAAGTGAAAGTGAAAAACGAATCAGCCGGCAAGCTCGGCGATGTACGAATACGCTATCACAATGCTGCGACCCAAAGAGTAGAGGAAACAAGCCAGCCGCTGCAAATTCAGGCGAAGCTGTCCGGCGAGCTGCAATTTCTGGCTGCAGTGGCCGAGTATGCAGAAATTCTTCACGAAAGCTACTGGGCAAAGGACGGATCCTTGCGTGATGTAATCGAGCTGGCTGAAACAAATGCGTCTGGAGAGCAGCAGCTCGAGTTTGTGCGTATGGTTAAGGACTCTCTCGCCATACGGGGTCACTAAAATAAAAGGAACCTTCCAGCACTTCAGCAGGGAGGTTCCTTGTTTTCTCCTAGAAACGTACCCATTTACAGGCTGACAACCCCGGTCATACCGGAGCGCAGGGTGCCTTCTTTGTTGTCGATCATGATTTTGACCGTAAACGTATCGGTACCCGGGTCTGCTTTGGGACTGATCCGCTCTACACTGCCGCGAAAGCTTTTGCCCAAGGCATCGACCGCCACGCCGACTTCCTTTCCTACTGCGAAGTTTCCGAGCTCTGCCTCTGTTACACCGATCACGACGTAGACCTTTTCTGTATTGACGACCGTCATCGCTTGCGTGCTCGGGCTGATCATCTCGCCTGCATGGATGTTTTTGGTGCTCACATAGCCTTTGATCGGGCTTTGGATCGTCGCGTTTTTTAGCTGGTACTCGGCGTTGTCGACCACTGCCTGCGCCTTTTCCACCCCGGCGGCAAATTGGGCGATCTGCTCAGAAGTTGCGCCGTTTTTCGCCTTGTCGTACATGGCCTTCATCTGCTCCACGTTTGCTTCCAGAGCCTGCAAGGTTGGCTGTGTCGCCCCCTGCTTCGCCATCGCCAGATCTTCCTGGCTGCGCAAAAACTGCGCATCGGCCGTAGAGTAGGCAGACTCCGCGTCTTCCCACGCTTGCTTGGCGACAGCGCCTTGCTTATAAAGCGCCTGAATTCGCTCTTTTTTCGCAGCAGCCAGCTCCTTGCTCGTTTTCGCGGACTGAAAAGCAGCCTCCAGCTGGGTAAGCTCTTCCGGGCGTTTGCCGTTCTTTACATCCATGTACTTCTGCTGCGCCTGACGCCAGCCCGCTTCCGCGTAAAGCACCTCCTCCTTGCGCGTGCCCTTTTTCGCTTCCTCCCACTTCGATTTCGCCAAAGCCAGATCGGCTTTTGCCATCTGCAAGCTGGCCGCGAGCTCTTCCTGCTCCAGGCCAACCAGCGGAGTTCCTGCATCGATGGCATCGCCAACATCGCGGAATACTTTCGCTACTCTTCCGGACGACTTGGCGTAGATCGTTACTTCCTCGATCCCCTCCACTTTGCCCGTATACGTATGAACGGATTCCTTGGTTTGCACGGATGGCTGGCCAGCGCTCGCAGCGGCTGTCAGCGCAACCGGCTGCACCTGCCCACATCCTGTCAACACGACGAGCAAAGCAATCCCTGCTACTGCACTTCCCCATGCTTTTCTCTTCATCAGGTTACACCCTTCCTTCCTGTTATTACTCCAGCATCGCTGACTGGGATGGTTGTTCCTTTGTACCCTGCAGCGCTTCCTTGTTTTCCCCTGCAACCAACATAACGAGAAAAGCCACAACTAAAATCCATGCTGCTACGAGCAAGCTGTCCTGCAATGCCTGTATGGCCGCATATTTTTTCACCAGCTGCCCCATGAGCTGCAGGGCGGATGCGGCGGCTTCCTGCAGGGAAAGCCCTTTTGCCACATACATTTGCTGCCACTGCTCCAAAGCGGTCATCACCGGAGGCTGTGTCGCTGTCACCTGCTCGCTGGCGTGGACTGCATGCTCGACACTGCGATGAGTAAACAGACTGATGAGGCCCGCGATCCCGATCGAGGTCGCGATCTGACGGGAGATGTTCGTAATGACAGACGCTGCCGGAACACGCGCCGGGTCTCCAACTGCTAGGAGCGGAATCTGCATCGAGGTCATGAGGCACATCCCCAGCCCTACTCCGCGCAGGGCGAGCAGCCACTGGAGCGTGCTCACGTCCGTGTCCAGATCGATTCGGGAGATCAGAAAACCAGATCCCAGGCAAAAGATCAGACCCGTCACAATAAACGGCTTCAAGCCCACCCGAGCTGCCAGCATTCCGCTGATCGGCGTGACGATACCCGAAGCAAGCGCTTGAGGCAGCATGAGCAGCCCTGTATCCATCGCCGTCTTGCCGAGCATGTTTTCCGAGTAGATCGGCAGCAAGTAAATGACTCCGAAATTGCCGACCATGATCATGCTGTTCACCAAAAGTCCGAGCGTAAAATTGCGATTGGCGAGCAGACGGACGTCGACCAGCGGATGTTCTGTCGACAGCTCACGGATGACGAACAAGGTGCCGCAGATCAAAGCCGTGAGCAGCAGAGACACGATGTAAAAGGAGTCCCAGCCCTCCTTTTCGCCTTTCGTAACGGCGAGCAAAAGACTGACGAGTGCGGCTGCCGACCATACAAAGCCAGGCAGATCAAAGGGGTGATTCTTTTTTACTTCCCCTTCTCGCAAAAAGCGCCAGACTAACAGCATCGCGATGATCCCAAACGGAATATTGACTGTAAAAATGAACCGCCAATCCATATGCTGCACAAAGTAACCGCTCAACGTCGGACCTACAGCGGGAGCGACAAACACCGAGATCCCGAAGACCCCCATCGCTGGCCCCATCTTCTCCCGTGGGACGACGAGCTGAATCATCGACTGGCCGATTGTCATCATCAGCCCGCCACCTGCTGCCTGAACGATCCTAGCAGCGATCATACTGCCATTGCTCCACGCCAAACCGCAAAGAAGCGAACCGACCGTGAACAACAAGAGACTGACCAAATAGCTTTTTTTGATCCCAAAGCGGACTCCTACGAAGCCTGCGAGTGGAATGACAGCAGCCATCGTCAGCGTGTAGCTGGTCACTACCCACTGAATGTCCTCGGTCGAAACCCCAAACACATGCATCATCTCGGGAATGGCGACGTTGACGATGCTCGTATCCAGGACAGCCATGAAGGTTCCCAGCACAATGGCCAGCACGCCAGGCCAAAAGTTTTCCTCTCGACTCATTCCCTCACATCCTTATCTCACGTGAATCTTGACTTTTGCATTCAAGCCAGGCTGAAAATCATACGGTCCTTCCGTAAAAGCGATCTTGATCGGAATGCGCTGCGTCACCTTGGTGAAATTCCCCCCGGCATTGGTGGGCGGCAGCAAGGAAAACGTGGATTGCGTCGCTTCCCCGATTTTCGTGACCGTCCCCGTGAACGTACGTCCCGGGTACATATCCAGCTCGATTTCTACCTTTTGCCCGAGCGCAATGTAGCCGGCATCAGTCTCTTCCACATTCGCCTGCACGTACAGCTGGTGTTTATCGACGACCAGCGCAACAGTATTGCCTGCTCCGACCACTTCTCCTTCTTTGGCCGCTCGCTGCAAAATGACCCCGGTGATCGGCGAACGGATAGCCGTGTTTTCCAGCTGCACGCTGCTCGTGGCATTCACCTGCTCCTGCTCCGCAATGATTTGGCCGCTTTGTACCTCGCTCCCCTCGTCGATCCGGACGCTTTTGAGCTTTCCAGCGACTTTGGGAGCTATTTTATAGATGTCACCTGTTACCATCGCATCCTCTGTTTTTACGTAGAAATACCCTTGATAGCCGTAGTAGCCGACGACGATCGCGACCACCATGAGAACTGCCAGTAGGATGACCTTCTGTTTTTTGGGCTTTTTCTTTTCCAATGAAGCTCCCTGCCTTTCTTTGCATACCGACTGGCGGTTTATTGATTTCCGAAAAAGGAAGAGCTTTTTTCATCAGCTCTCTCGTTATCCTTGCCTATTCAAGAAAAAGCGTTTGACGATCGGACGTACCAAAATCGTAGCTGCCAAGCCGATCATATTCCACACGTGCACCAGCGTGACGCCTGCCTCCCCCGAGATGATTCTCATCGCATACAAAGCCGAGCAGATCAAGGATAAGGCGAAGGCAACCGCCCAGATAAACGTCAGCCAAAAGTTGGAGAGGTAGAACAGGCGATGTGTTGTAAATGCTTCCGGTACTACCTTTTTGGCGTACTGGAGGGTAAAAGGCTTTTTGATAACGAGAGAAATGGCGGATGCCAGTGTCAAAATCCCGTACATGAACAGCTGTGTGAAGTCGAACAGATGAAACGATGGAAGCAGCAGGGCAACCCAGATGCCAAAGAAAAAGTAATAGACTTTGATTCGGATGATCGTTGTGACTTCCCCGAATTTCTTCTTTTGAAACAGGTAGATCAAAACGGAGAGCACAAAGCCGATCGTAAGCCCAAGCGCAGGCGGTTCTACTTGAAAGGCGACAAAAAAGGGAATCAGATCAACGAAAATCCAAAATAAGGTTTGAATCATGACGGACACTCACTCCTCGATTCGTTCTTTATGTTGTCATTTTACAAACCGACCGACGGTTTGTAAAGACTTATTTTTTCCATTCCTGTCCTTTTTTCTTTCAACCCGCTTTTATGTTTTGCCGCCATTTCACGATCAGATAAGTAGCCAGACCGAGCGCAGCGGCAATCAACAAAAAGGTCAAGCCGTAGTGGCGAATGTAGACAACTACCTTGAACCACTCCCGCTCCAGAGTCCTTCCCAATAGCAAAAAGGTCAGACTCCAGATCAATGCACCCGCGTAAGCAAATCCGGCAAAGCGCCGAAATTCCATGGAAGCGATCCCTGCCAAATAAGCGGTAATGTGTCGGACACCCGGCAAGAAATAGCCAATCAGCAGCAAGTACGACCCGTAGCGGGCAAACAGCTTCTGCGTGGACTCGATTCGTTTCGGCGAAATGTGCAAATAAGGACCTACCTTGATCAGCAGCGGCAGTCCCCATTTCAATCCAATAGCATAGCTGATGGAAATGCCTGCTGACGCACCTAAAAAAGCGCTTAGGAGCGTGTACGGCATCTGCAGAACCCCACGGGAAACGGCATACCCCGCGTAGGTCATCAACACCTCGTCCGGGATGGGCACCCCCAAGACACCTAGCGCCAAGGCAAAAAAGATCCCTACATATCCGTATTTCATCAAAAACAAATCCAAATGATGTTCCACGGCTACCTCCATCTCCTTGTCCTTTTACATCCTATTCTTCCCACATTCGACATCATGCTCGCTTTTTTCCCCCTTGCCGAGAAAAACAGCCTTCCCTTTCTATTACCCGAGGAGTACAATTCTTTCCAATCATCTGAATTCTATTTTGAAGAAACGAGGAATACCATGTCTGTCTTTCTCACTACCTCCGGCCAGATCATTGCCCCTATCGTCGTACTGATCGGGATCGGCGCCATCCTTCATCGCGCTTTTCGTTTGGATATGAATACTTTGTCCAAGCTCATTCTTTATTTTTTTGTCCCGGCGATCGCTTTCGTGAAAATCTATGAAGCGAAGCTGTCTTTTGCCCTGCTTTTGCAGGTGATTGGTTTTTTGCTGCTTCAGTTTGTCTTGCTGCTGATCCTCACAGAAGGCATCAGCAGGCTGTTTCGCTTTTCCAAAGGATTTTCCGCCAGCTTCTCGAACAGCGTCGTTCTCACCAACAACGGAAATATCGGAATCCCTGTAAACGATCTCGCTTTTCGCCACGATCCACTCGCTATGTCCATTCAGATTGTTGTCGTCGTATTTGAGATTTTGGTGACCTTTACCTTTGGACTGCTAAAAGCAAGTGCTGCCACAAAGGGCTTGCTCGGCTCGATTCGTCACTTTTTTCGGCTTCCCGTTTTGTATGCGATCATTCTTGGCCTGCTGTGCAATCTTCTACAGCTTTCTGTCCCTGACTTTTTGTGGGTACCAGCCAAGCAGGCAGCCAATGGCATGCTCGCCATCGCACTGGTCAGCATCGGCGCGCAAATCGCTTCTGTAGCTCTGAAAAAGAATACGTGGCTGGTTGTGGCGAGCAGCTTCTTGCGTTTGATTGTCTCTCCCATCGTTGCGTATGGGGTGATTACGCTCCTCGGACTCGATGGCATTACGGCACAAGCTCTCTTCATTGCCAGCGCCATCCCCACTTCTCGCAATAGTGCAGCCCTGGCACTGGAGTACAACAACGAACCGGAATTCGCTGCCCAAGCCGTGCTTGTGTCCACGCTGCTGAGTACGGTTACACTCACCCTCTGCATCTCGCTCGCAGGCTCACTGTTTCCGTGACACTCTCCTAGCCGCCGCTATGTGCATAAAAGCCCCTCCTCCGCGAAGAATACGGGTGGACCATCATTTTCCGTCTTTCGAGGGGGGACTGCTTTTTTATGAAGAGATACATCCGCTTCAGCCTGCTGACTTTCTGCCTCTTGTCGCTCATTGCATTCACAATCCAGCCTGCTCCCCGCGTGCTCGCTGCCTGGGACCCGAAAAAAACGGATAGCCGAACCCAGCAGCTCGTGCAATCACGGGAAAATTTCGCGTATGCGCTAGGGCTCCAAGCCTACATCTACGGCTATCCCCTCGTCCTCGTTGCCAAAACGATGGGAGAGATGACAAACCAGCTGGCCCCGCTAAACCAGTTCGTCTACATGGATGCCGTAGCGACGCCCAGCTTTCGGACCATCGTTACGCCAAACTCGGATACGCTTTATCTGAACGCTTGGCTGGATTTGTCCCGCACCCCTGTCCTCCTCCAGGTACCGGATAATCCGCAAAACCGCTACTATACGGTACAAATGCTGGATGCCTATACAAATACCTTTCACAATGAATCCAATCGCGCTACGAAGCAGCAGGCCAGGCAAAGTGTCATCGTCGGCCCCGATTGGAGAGGACCACTGCCTGCAGGCATCCATAAAATCTACGCGCCGACCAATACCGTCTGGCTCTTGGGGCGCGTGGAAGTGAAGGGCGCTGACGACTTGCCGCAAGCTACCGCCTTTGAACGGCAGATTCACATCAAGCCGCTGCAGCAGGGGAAAGCCTCGGGCGTAAACGAAGCTACCCCCGAAGTCCCGAAGGATGTGCTGACTTCCCTGTCTTTTTTTCAGGTGATGACGGATATGATTCGCAAAAATCCACCCCCTGCCTGTGACTTTGTTCTGCTGAATCAGTTTGTTCTGGCAGGAATCGATGTACAAAATGGGTTTGATCCCGCTCGGATCGATCCAGCGAGCCGTACTGGGCTGCTGCGCGCTTTGCAGGACGGTCCATCTGTCGTGGAAAACGGCTTTCTTCCTTACACGACTGTCCGAAACGGCTGGGGCTCTTTTTCCCCTATCGGCACATACGGTGATCAATTTCTCGCACGCGCCTTCATTGCCTACTCCGGTATCGGTGCCAACGTTCCAGAAGAGGAAGCCTACTTTCGTGCCTATACGGACGGACAAAACCGGCTACTTGCGGGCGAGAAATCGTATACGCTGCATTTTGACCGTGACCAGCTCCCCAAGACGACAGCCTTTTGGTCAATCAACGTCTACGACAACGAGCTGTTTCTAGCAAAAACAGAAGCTGGCCGCGCCTCGGTACGCAGCAACAACGGCACCTTGAAGCTAGGTCCGGACGGCTCTCTCGACATCGTGCTGCAAAAGTCACCTCCCCGGGATCCACATGCGAACTGGCTGCCTACTCCGGCAGGAAATTTCAATCTTGTTCTACGCGTCTTTGCGCCTATCCCCGGCTCATTGGGTCCACGAAATGCTTGGCCGCCTGTGCGTGAAAGCCGTTAGCCGCCATGCACGAGTAAGCCGTCTGTCCCTGCTATTGCAAGCGGTGGACACGGCTTTTTTCGTTGCGCAAAAAGAAGCCTCGGTCCCGAAACAAGTTCGAGCCGAGGCTTCATTACTAGAGGTTGGATTGACTTTACTGGCTTACTTCTTCAGATCTTCGATGGAGTTTACGTTCATGTAGGTTGGAACTGCCAGCCCCAGCTTGGTACCGTTCAGGTTTGGACCGAGATCCTCTACATTTTCGCCCAATTTCTTAAAGTAGTCTTCATGTGTCGTCGGCAGCCAAGCTGCTACCATACCATCCACGTCACCATTGGATACACCTACCCACATTGGGCCTGCCTCCACTTGGCTCAGCTCTACCTGATACTTCAGCTTTTGCTCCAAAACGGCTTTCACGACGTTCGTGCTGGCAATCTCGGAATCCCATGCCACATAGGCGAGTGTCAGCTTTTTGCCTTCAGCAGGCTGGATGCCCTCAACCCATTTGTTGACGGTTTCCTCGTTGTTTTTCACCCACTGCGCCGCAGCTTCCTCCGGCTTTTTCCCGTCCGCGATGTCGAGCATGACCTTTTCCATATCCTCTGGCTTCCACTCGAACTTGTCCAGGAAAGCATACGCGCTCGGTTGAGCCTCTTTCAGACCTTTACGGACGATGGTGTGAATTTGCTCATCCTTGCCGTAAGCGCCTTTTGGGTCCTCGAGGTACTTCATCTCGAATTTGGAGAACATCCAGTGCGGTGTCCATCCCGTCACGATAATTGGCTTCTTATCCTTGTACGCCTGTGTCAGTTCTGCTGTCATGGCTGCGCTCGAGCCCTCAACCAGCTCCCATCCTTGCAGGTCGTAGTCTTTTATCGCTTTTTCCGTTGCTTTCATCAAACCGGCACCTGGGTCAATCCCGATAATTTTGTGATCGACTTGCTCACCGACACTGCCTTGAGCCGATTCCGTATTTCCTGCTGGCGGCTGGCTGCCCTCCTGCGGTGTGTTACTGCTTCCGCATCCCGCTAGAAACATGCTCATCCCCAATGCGACTGCCAATCCTTTGATCATGGTTACCTTTTTCATAAAAACCCCTCCTACGCGTTTTTTCTCTTTCCTACCCCTTGCGTGATGCGATCCAGCAATATCGCCATGATCACAATCGCGAGACCTGCCTCAAAGCCTTGCCCGATATTGATCTGCGTCACGGCGCGGTATACATCCGCACCCAATCCTTTCGCTCCAATCATGGAAGCGATCACGACCATGGATAGTGCCAGCATGATGCTCTGGTTGATCCCTGCCATCATCGTCGTTTTCGCAATCGGCAGCTGTACTTTCGTCAGTTTTTGCCAGTAGGTCGATCCGAAAGCATCGGAAGCCTCAATCAAATCAGCAGGGACTTGGCGAATCCCCAGATTGGTCAGGCGGATAGTCGGCGGCATCGCAAAGATCACCGAAGCGATCACACCTGGTACCTTCCCCAGCCCGAAGAAAAAGATGGCGGGAATCAAATACACAAAGGCCGGCATCGTCTGCATGAAGTCGAGCAACGGCGTGACGACTTTCTGCACCGATTCGTTTTTCGCGCACCAGATCCCCATCGGAATCCCGATGACGACGGATATCAAAGCGGCGGTCAACACCAGCGCAAGTGTTTCCATCGAGTGCTCCCAGTAACCCAGGTTTTGAATCAGCAATAAGCCAATGAAGGTAAAAAGAGCCATCGTCCATCTTCCTGCCCGATAGGCCATCAGCACAAACAGGATAATGACAAGCCAAAACGGCAGTCCTGTCAGGATCGCATTGAACAGATCGACTGTCCCTCCGATGGCTGCGGATATCAGGTCAAACACAAACCCCAAATTTTCGTCCAGCCCGTCGACGATGACCTCAATCCACTCGTCGAGAGGCAGCTTTGGAAATAGTTGACTCATTATACTTTCACCTGCCCTTCTTCTTCAGTCGGCAGTGTACTTTCCTGATTGACTTTCCCTGCCAGGCCGCCCAATACGGCTCCTTTTACGATGATCCCCAGCAAACGATCATGCTCACCGATCACGGAGACGGGGATATCGGAGAACGCCACGAGGTCAAACAGCTCGTTTAGCAATGTCTGCGGCCCCACCTTTGGCACGTCTCTGCGCATGACTTCTTCGAGCGTTTTGCCGTGCATCTTCGCATCGTTAACGGCATCGGCTGTGAGTACCCCGAGCAGCGTCTTTTTCCGATCGACGACATACAAGCTGGATACGCCTCGGTCCCGCATCAGCTGCAAGGCGACACTCGGTCCGCGATCCAGTGTAATCGTCTCCGCCCGCTTCATGACATGCTCAGCCGACAGGACTTTCGAGCGATCCACATCTTCCACGAAGCGCTCTACGTACTCATTGGCTGGATTCGTCATGATTTCTTCCGGCGTACCAATTTGTACGATCGCTCCATCCTTCATTAGTGCAATGCGATCCCCGATTTTCAGTGCTTCATCCAGATCATGCGTAATAAAGATGATGGTTCGCTGCATCGAGCTCTGCAATTCCAGCAGCTCATCCTGCATGTCTTTGCGAATGAGTGGATCGAGTGCGCTGAATGCCTCGTCCATCAACAGCACATCAGGATCATTGGCCAGTGCCCGTGCCAGCCCCACACGCTGCTGCATCCCCCCGGACAGCTGGTCGGGATAGCTCTGCTCCCAGCCGCCGAGTCCAACGAGCGTGAGCGACTCTTTGGCTCTTTGTTCCCGCTCGCTCTTCGGCATATTTTGGATTTCCAAACCGTAAGCCGCATTTTCCAGCACCGTTCTGTGCGGAAACAATGCGAATTTCTGAAAGACCATTCCTAGCTTTTTACGTCTGACTTGCTGAAGCTGCTCTGCATTCATACTGACGATGTCTACACCGTCAATCAGAATTTTGCCCTCCGTTGGTTCGATCAAGCGGTTCAACAACCGGACCAAGGTGGACTTCCCGCTACCCGAGAGCCCCATGATGACAAAAATCTCACCCGCATGCACTTCAAAGCTCGCTTGATTTACCCCGAGAGTCAGACCGGTTTCTTTCAATATTTCCCCTTTGGTCTTTCCCTGCTTTACGAGAGGTAACGCGCGCCCTGGCTGGCGTCCAAAGATCTTCGTCAAGTTTTCTACAGTAATCTTGGGCATATGGTCACCTCCAACTTTCTGCCCGTATTCCGGACGATCACTACCCTTACAATTGTATCGGGGCTTCATTTTTCCCTCAAATTGGGTGAGGACCGATAATCGGGCATTTTTAGCGTTCAGAAAAAACTTTACGTACTTTTCTTACCGTATTCGCAGAATAACTCGTATATACTGTACAATATCTCCATTTACTTTTCCCAGTTAGAAACGTACAATCTTAAACAGGTTACAATTGAAACACCAGAGGAGCTGCTTTTTTCAAAATGGATACCAAACAGGAAAGAATCCTTGAAAAAGCCCAGGAACGCGTGATCGAGACACTTGCTCGGAACATGGATTTGTACGGTATTACCATGTCGACAGGACTGTTGTATGGCACGTTGCTGTTTCAGGACAAGTCCATGACGCTCGATGAAATGGGTGAAGCGCTCGGAATGAGCAAGACCAGCATGAGTACCGGCGTTCGTACGTTAATGGACTTAAATATGGTAGAAAAGATATGGAAAAAAGGAACGAGAAAGGATCATTATGAAGTCAATCTGGACTGGTACCAGAACTTCATCGATCTCTTCTCAGTAAAATGGAGACACGCTTGCGAGCAAAACGGCATGAGCCTGAAAAAGTCACTGCAGGAGCTGAATGCTCTCCTCGAAGCAGAAGGTCTCTCGGATGAAGACAAAGAACGTGTCAAACTCAGCATCGAGCGCATCGAGAATGGGCTGGAGTACTACCATTGGCTTTCCCGGTTGATCGATTCCTTTGAGTCACACGATATCTTTCAGTTTGTACCGAAAGAGGAAATTGAGTCATAGACTTTGCCCAAACATAAGAAAACCTCTATCGAGGCCAGTTCGAGGAGGAGCGACCGCGTTTTAGCGGAAAGTTTTACCGAAGGAATGCCAGAAGCGGACGCTGAGGCACTTCGTCATGCGCTCCGGAATTCATAAGCCTTACGCTTATAAATTCCTATACGTTCAAGAAAGACCAGCTCGTACGCCGTAAAGGTCGAGAGCTGGTCTTTTTTTGTCTATAGCTTCCAGTATCTTCATGCTATACTTCTTTTGCAGGCTGGCTGCTTGCCACATTTCTGCAGCTTTGTTTCGTATATATGAAGAAAGGAGTTGGCGAATATGAACACAAGCAATCTTCGGAATACTCATACAGCTATCGAATTGAAAAACACGCAAGAGGGGGAGCTGCACCGCTAATCTCCCCCTCCACCTAGGAGGATGTTCATGAACCACAAGACAGCTCTGCTCGTTATCGATGCCCAGGTCGGAATCATCGAGGGCACCAGCAACGATTCCGTATTTGCAAAAGACTCGTTGGTCCACACCATTCAAGCTCTGATCGAGCAAGCGCGTACACGCTCGATCCCTGTTTTGTTTGTACAGGATGAAGATGTGCGAGATGGACTTGGCGAAGAGGCATTTGCCATTCATCCGTCCCTCTCCCCTCTCCCGAATGAGCCGGTCGTCTGGAAACGCGCGACGGATTCCTTTCATGGCACTGACTTGCACGAGCAGCTGCAGGAACTCGGGGTCACCCACCTGGTGATCACCGGCTGCAAAACCGAGTATTGCATCGACAGCGCCTGCCGCAAAGCCACGACACTCGGCTACGACGTCACTCTGGTCAAAGACGGACACTCGACATCGGACAATGCCGCCCTGCGCGGAGAGCAAATCGTCGCTCATCACAACACCTGCTTGCACGGTTTGAGCAATCTGCATCCGTTCATTATCGTGCGCCCTTCAGAAGAAGACGTACTCGTGCCAAGTCACGACTCTTACCGCTAGACAGAATAATGATGGAAGATAAAAAACGGGCTGCCCCCTGTGGCTTTGCCCGTTTTTCTATGCCCTACTTTTCTTTGGCAAGCCCAAAGCTGTTGTCCAGAAGCTGCTCCAGCTCTGCATCCGACTCGATCTGCCTCGTGGTTTTCGCCGTCCCGTTGGTTTCAATGAATGTATCCTGCCGCTCCTGGATCAGGCACAAGGACTCGTAATCGATACGAATGTCTTCGATTTTCACACCCATTCGGCTCTTCTCCTGTCCTTCCCTAGCGCTTGGGATAGATCTCCTGCACCCTGCCGACCTGACCATCTGTGAGTCGTACCTTGATGCCGTGCGGATGTGTGCCGGAATTGGTCAATATATCTTTGACGATTCCCCGCGTACGCTTCCCTGTGCGTTGATCCTGCTTCAATACAATATCGACCTCGAGACCTGCTCCGATGTCTTTGCGATTTTTTCCGTTCATCATTTCTTCTCCTTTTTCGACAATCCACGATCTTTTTCGTTCTTTCCATAAGCTATGATATAATCGACAAACAAAACTATCTCATCGGAGGAATCCATGCTTACTTTTGAAGAAAAACTGGCGATTATTGAATCTTTCCCGCAGCTGACACGCAATGATGTCTCTCTGAAGCGGGTGAACTTTCATTATGAAGGCAGTTTGCAAGAGAAAAAAACAGTCGTGTACCATCTCCATCCGAATGGCAACGGCTTCGTATATGGTGCGTTCTTGAAAGGCTATCGCAAAGATGACAAAGGCCTGGTCAACATTCGCGATTTCTCGGCAGAGGAGCTGCGAACCATCATTGAAGCTTCCATCGAAATGCTGTCTCACGCTCGTCCAGTCGCTCCACAAGCAAACGCTGGCAAGCAGGAGCTGGAGGAAACGTGGATCGACAAGCAAAACAACACCTTGCAGCTCCAGCAGGAAGACTCACTGTGGAACGTCTACCATGGCTTGAACCTGGAAGCTTCCTTTGAATCGTATGTGGAAGCAGAGAACTACTTGAAAGAAGAAGGGTTTAGCCGTCAATAACGCTTTTCGCACCTGTGTCCCAATTCCCTCTTCCTGACCTTCTCCCCCTGCACGGGATTAACTCTCCAGTAACGGCACATTTTTCACTCGCTAGATGTACCATACCAAATCATAAACGTGGAAACAATTGGCCAAGCAGTCTACCCTGACTGCTTGGGTTCACCAGACTACAGGGGGATCGTACGGCATGATGAAGTATCGAGAAGCACTCATGACCCAGATTCACAGGCAGCTGGAGGCGTGGTTCGATCATAACGGACCACTCCCCCATGAAGAATTATACCGGTTTCTGCATTCCTTAAAAGGAACCTCAGGAACAATTGGACTCACCGATTTGTCCCAGCTGTCCCAGACGCTTCTGGACAAGCTGGAAGCGATGCCGCCCAAAAAGTGGCAACCTGCTGAGTGGCGTGAATTTTTGCTAGCGCTGATCACTTTATGCTATGAACAGCGCACGGAACAAGACCTGCTATTGGACAATCCGAACCATTCACGGGAAAACTGCTACGAAAGCCAGCCTCTCGTGTTGATATTAGATGATGATGTCACCTTATTGATGTATGTAAAAGAATATTTGGAGAAGCGCAACTGGTCCGTCATCGCTACCGTACATCCGCATAAAGCTTTGGACTATTTTCACGACATGAATCCCGACTGTCTCATTGTCGATCTCAACATCCCCGAAACAGGCGGCTTTCAAATCATGCAAACACTCGGCGAAAAGATCCGAAAACAATTTGTCCCGACGACGGTCATCAGCGTGAACAGTGAGCGCGAAACCCGACTGCGTGCCTACCGCATGGGTGCCGACGATGTCATGTCCAAGCCACTCGATATGGAGGAGCTGGCCGTGCGTCTGGAACGTCAATTATACCGCAAGCGCTGGGTAAACCGGATCTTGTTTCTGGATGAGCTGACCGGCGCTTACAATCGCAATTCCCTGCTGGATACCTACCAGCGGCTGCTGGGTGATGCGATGCGCGCCGATGCTCCTTTGTCGCTCTCTTTTTTAGACATCGACCATTTCAAAAAAGTGAACGATACATACGGGCATCTGGTCGGGGATGACGTCCTAAGCCGCTTCGCTTCCTTTATCCAAAGCAGTGCAGCCAAGAACGACATCCTGTTTCGCTATGGCGGCGAGGAATTCATTCTCCTGATGCCGCAAACGGCGGTAGCAGAGGCGAAGCTGCGCATGCAGCAGATGCTTGACGAGTTTTGCACCCTGACCTTTGAATCCGCCAGCGGTCCCTTTTCCTTGAGCTTCTCCGCAGGCGTCGTACAAATAACAGATGCGGAAAAACCGTTTCCTTATTGGCTGGAGGTTGCCGATACTTCTTTATATAAAGCAAAAAGCTTGGGGCGCTGCCGCATCGAGGAAGCTGTTCTCTCCGAAACAGACGCCGCTCCACAAATCAAGCTCAAGGTGGCCATCATCGATGACGATCCGATGATTCGCACGATGCTGACCGAATCCGTGAAGGCCGGCTTTGAGGGCTGGATCCATGCCGATATTCAAGAGTTCCGAGACGGCGAAGTCTTTTTCCAGGGAGATTGGCACCGGGGACCCGAGCCTTATCTCGTCATCCTGGATGGCATCATGCCGATGATGGACGGTCTGGAAGTGCTGCAGCGAATTCGCGCTTTGCCCAATAGCAAGCACTATACCGTCATCATGCTGACGGGCAGGACCGAGGAACATGATATTGTCCGGGCTCTGCAGCTGGGAGCAGATGATTACATGACCAAGCCTTTCAGTCCTAAAGAGTTGGAAGCACGGATCAAGCGGCTGGTCAAACGAATGGTTTAGAAGAACAAGTTGGAGTGAAGATCTTATGGCGCATATATTACTTGCGGAAGACGAGCCTGTCCTGCGCATGCTGATCGGCGATACGCTGGAGGACGAGGGCCATCAGCTGGACATCGCCTGTGATGGAGAGGAAGCCTTGCAAAGGATCGAGCAAAGCCACTACGACCTGATCATTTTGGATTACATGATGCCCAAGCTGACGGGCTACGAGGTCTTGCTCCACATCAAACAGATTCCGGAGAAAGGCAGCTGCAAAATCATGATCCTCTCCGCGAAAAGCCAGCATGCCGAGCGGGAAAAAATGCGTGCAGCAGGCGCGGACGCCTTCATCCCCAAGCCGTTTAGCCCGATGGAGCTGGTGCGGGTGGTGGAGGACATGCTTTCATGAGCGAAATCAGACAGATCTTGAAAAAAAGCATCACCCGCCGCTTCACTGCCATGATGCTTACGCTTCTGTCGCTTCTGGTTGCCGGGGCAGCCATCGTGCTGTACATGAACGACTCCGCCTTCTCTCAATATCAGACGACACTCAAAGCTTCCATGGAAAAGCGAGTGCTCGTGGAACAGATCGTCGAACACACGAACCAGATCTTTTTTCGTGCGCGCGGCTATTACGCCTTTTTGAATCCGAATGAATACAACCAATTGTTCGTGGAAAAGCAAAAGCTGGAGCAGGCGATCGCCGCCTATAAAAAGCTGCCGCTCACCTCACAGGAGCAGGTCGTTGTCTCCTCGATCGAGTCGTTTCAGAGCAACTTTTTCACGAACATCTTTCCGCTGGCATCTGGGTACGCAAAAGCAGGAGATTACGAAGCGCTCCGTGCGTTTTCGTCGAGTGGCGTGAATCAGGAAGTAAATAACCTGATGAGCTATGCTGCCAACTACAAAAAGCAGAACGAGCAGCTGCTGCTGCAAGAAAACCGCACGCTGTTCGCCAATGTGATCAGCCAAAGCCAATGGTTCGTCCTCTACATCGTGGTCGTCCTCATCTTCTCCATCTGGGTAACGAGACGAACCACCCGCGATATCGGCGCCCCTCTCGAACGTCTTTCTGTAGAGGCAGATCGCTTTTCCCGCGGGGAGCTTCCCCATTTCCAAGACCTGCACCGCGTCGACGAAATCGGAAATCTCGCCCGCTCTCTCGACTATTTAATCCGGCAAATCCAGGTCAAGGAAGAAACCTTGATGGCACAAAATGAAGAGCTGCAAGCCCAGCAGGATGAGCTGATGATGCAGCAGGAGGAGCTGCAGGAAGCACTCGCCAAGATGGAGGACAACGAGCGCTACCTGCAAAAGAGAAACCGGCTGATTCAGTCGCTTGCCAATACACTGGACAAGCAGGAGCTGCTGCAAAGCATTATCCGGAACATCGTCGAGGTGATGGATGCGGACAAAGGTGTCATCGTCCTGATGAACACCGATCAAGACGTCTCCAGCTTTGGTGTTTCGGAGCTGGGAGTGGATCAGTTTTTACGGGGACTTGATCACGGCCCGCTCGTTCGCGTACAGGAAACCCGGGAGCCCTACGTGCTTGTACGAGAAAGCACAGATGCCGAACGAGGCTACCAGGAAGCCTATTCGCAGACCTACGAGCTGTATCTGCCCGTGCTGCATGCCGATCAAGAGCTCGTCGCCTGTATCGTCGTCTCTCGCATCGGCCGTTCTCTCTCCCCTCAGGAGCAGCAAATGGCCATGGGACTTTCCAAGCAGATCTCGTTGTCTTTGGACAAGCTTGCCATGCACGAGGAGACGGAAAAGCAGCGCCAGATCACGCAAGATATGCTCGATACCATCCAAGAGGGCGTTCAGCTCGTGGACAACAATGGTGTAACGGTACAGGTAAACCGTACTTTCCGCGAGCTTCTGCAGTTTGATCAGTGTCCTGCAGGTCAGCCGTTGGAGCTTTCCGGATACTTCCGTCACATGGACGGCCTCATATGCGATCACCAAGAGCTCGTCGCTTTCGTGAAAACAGCGCTATCTGAAGATGGCACAGGCGGATTCGCAACCCATCTCATCGAGCTTACTCATCCGCACGTCCGGTACATCCAGCTGTATGCAGAGCATTTGTTCCGCGATCAGAAAAAATGGGGGACCCTGCTCGTCTACCGAGATATTACCAAGGAATACGAAATCGACCAGATGAAGTCGGAGTTCGTCAGTACAGTTAGCCATGAGCTGCGGACTCCGCTCGCCAGTGTACTCGGATTTGCCGAGCTGCTGCTGAACAAAGAGCTGAAGCCGGAGCGCCAGCAGCGCTACATGACCGCGATCTATCAGGAAGCGAAACGGTTGACAGCCCTGATCAATGATTTTCTCGATCTGCAGCGGATGGAATCGGGGCGACAATCCTATGAGGAAGAGCAATTCGCGATCGATCAGCTGATCCGTGAGGTTTTCGCCTTGTACTGCGTACAGTCCACGCGGCACACGTTCCACTTGGAGCTGTTGACCGAGCATACCGCGATTCGCGGCGATAAAAGCAAGCTGCACCAGATGCTGATGAACCTGATCGGCAATGCCGTCAAGTACTCTCCGCAAGGCGGTCAGATCCGTGTCATTTGCCGACGGGAAGGAAACAGGCTGGCCCTGGATGTTCAGGACGAAGGGCTGGGAATCCCTGCCGAGTCGATCCCGCATCTGTTTACCAAATTTTATCGAGTCGATAACTCGGATCGCCGCGAAATCGGTGGGACTGGCCTGGGTCTATCCATCGTCCTGGAAATCGTGCGCGTCCATCAAGGTGAAGTCACTGTGGTCTCGGAGGAAGGGACTGGCAGTACGTTTACCGTCAAGCTGCCGTTGTCTGGCAGTCCTGGGTCAGCGGATCAAAACCGCCTCTCTCCCCCTTTCCAATCGATACCGCTACACCCAAATAGACGGATCGTACTCATTGAAGATGACGCGAACCTGCTGGAGCTGTTACGTGACGAATTGGTGGGCTCAGGCTTTACGGTCTATCCTTTCTCCAAGGCCACTCCTGCCCTGCAGGCGATCGAGCAGATTCGCCCTGACGCCATCGTGCTGGATCTGTTACTAGCAGATGGGGAGGACGGCTGGAAGGTCATTAAGGGCATGAGAGACAACCCCGAGGTGCAAGCCATTCCGATCATCATCTCCAGCGCGCTCGAGGA
This sequence comes from Brevibacillus centrosporus, assembly GCF_046622605.1. Taxonomy (NCBI): domain Bacteria; kingdom Bacillati; phylum Bacillota; class Bacilli; order Caryophanales; family Paenibacillaceae; genus Brevibacillus; species Brevibacillus centrosporus. Next base: position 5,226,625 of record NZ_CP176856.1, read on the forward strand.
AAAGAAAAAAGCCTTTGAATGGGGAGCAAACGGGTATCTCATCAAACCGTATCACCCCGATACGCTCTCCAAGACCATTTTGCTGGCTATCTCCAGCAGAGAAGCAGCTGGCCAGATTCTCATACCTGAATAGCAGCCAAAGGCAGTGGGCTTGCATCCACTGCCTTTTTCTCTCCCGATAAATTTCCAGAAAACTTCCCGTTATGTCTATGGGAAACTATGATTTTTCTGTATCGTACAAAATTGCAATAGGCCAGAAAATCTTGGTATATTCGCGGGCATTCCATCACACATTAATAGAGGTAAAAGTCCCCTGCAAAGGAGGAGTTCATTTGTATTTCTCTAAAAAAGCAATCGTTCCGGTCGAAGAAGAGGAAACAGATGTGTGGATGTGCAGCAATGATGGCTGTACGTGCTGGATGAGAGATAACTTTTCCTTTGACGAAAGCCCCAGCTGCCCATTCTGTCAGTCACAAATGGTGAAGGATACGAAAATGCTCCCCGTTTTAACAAATCATAGCAAGCGCCACTCCTAATTGTGCCTTCTCTTTTTTGCCTAGCGGGCCTACAATAAACTCATGACGTACGTTTGTTAGAGGAGTATGCCCATGAACCGAAAAGAGATGGAAGAACAAGTGATTCAAGCCTACCAGCGAGACGAGGGAATGATGATTCTCGTGTTCGCTCAGTGGTGTGTCAACCACGGTCTGGATGCACAGGAAATCTATCGTCGTGCCTATCCCGATCAGGCCTCAAACCCTTTGCTAGCACAGATGATGGAGAATACCGTCCCCAAAGAAGAAGCGGAGGAAATCCCCGATACCACCCTGCTCGGGGTTCTGTCCCTCTTTGGAAACGACGACTTGGCGTTTGTGGTCAGCGAAGAAATGGAACGGCTGAAAAAGCATAGAGGGTAAAGGAGCAAAGTCACACAAAACGGGTGTGGCTTTTTTCTTTGTTTCTTTTGCAACTTCCATGTACAGGTAAACCGTCTAATGTTTACATGCTTCCATACAAGTAAAATCAAATATAATTCTAAGAAACATTTTTTATCGTATAGGGATACGTCGGATATCCGCAGTGTCAGCCATTCGGAGTTTATTGTTTGAGCGATCGCAAGTCGACAAAAATAAATGGAGAATGCCATGTATACGGATTCGAAAATCTTGAAGTCCTTGTTTTACATTCAGTTGGTTTCCAGCTTCTTGGTGGTAGTCGGCCACTTTACGGCCTCCGTGCTTTACTTTAACGATCCTTTTTGGGTAGTCGCCTTAAATCAGATCAGTCGATACGGCACCGTCCTTTTGACGATCGCAACCGGCTATCTGACTGCCTACTCGTTTGATAAGAAGCAGCCCTCGTTTCGCGAGTTTTTCACAGGCAAGCTGATCTACATCTTCATCCCGTTTCTCGTATCCGGGGTGCTCTACCATTACTTGCTGAAAAATGGGATGCCTCACACCGCGGGTGATATCGCCAACATTGTCCTGGGCAAAACAGGAGACCATCTTTACTTCGTGTTCATGATTTGCCAGTACTATGTAGTTGCCTACTTTTTACGAAATGTCATTACCAAGCGCAACATTCTTTACGTCATCTGGATCTTGCTCGCTGTGCAGTACGTCTACATCCATTACCTGCACCAGGGCTGGCTGGGCTTGACCACACGCCATATGCTTCCTACCTGGATCTTTACCCTGTATATGGGGCATCTGCTCTACTGGTATCGGGAGTGGATCCTCACGTTTTTACGGAACAACCGCTCCATCCTCATGGTGGTGACCGGTGTTTCTACTGCGGCTGCGATCTATTTTGTCTTCTCAAACAAGCTTTTTGTGGCTGTTCATCTGACATTTGTTTTTGCAACACTTCTTTCTTTCCTTGTGCTCATGGTCTTTTTCCTGGAGCTGGTCGACCATCTGCATATCAAATTTCGAAAGGGCCTCACCTACTTTATCTTCCTGTTTCACTCGGCCTTCCTCATTTTGTTCAAAGACTTTTTCTATCAGGTCTTTGGCGAAGTATCCTGGATCTTTCAGAATACCTGGTACTCTCTTCTGTACCTGCTTGGAATTTTTGTGTGCAGCGCTCTCTTTTCCGTCCTGCTGGTTCAGCTGGTCAAGCGACTGGAGCGTGCGTGGGCAAGCATGGGGAAAATCCGGAGGGAAAGACTGCAATAACGAACTTAAGCTTTACAGAAAAAAGGCCTCTCACTCGAGGGCCTTTTTTTCGTGCATGCGCCCCATGGCGGGCTGGAACTGCATCGTAAACGTGGTGTTTTTTTCAGAGGACTCGCAGGTAATGGTTCCTGCGTGCCGCTCGATGATCTCCTTGCAGACGTACAGCCCAATCCCTGTCCCAAGCTCCTTCGTCGTAAAAAACGGCTCGAAAATAACAGAAAGCAGGTCAGGGGGAATCGGGATTCCGTTGTTCGAGATGGAGATTTGGGTGATGCCGCTGACTTGTGAGACACGTATGCCCACTACTTTTTGGCCTGACTTGCGGTAGAGGGCATCCAATGCATTGGAAATGATGTTGATGAAGACCTGCTTGATCTCATCACGGTAGCCGGTCAGCTCGCACTCCGAGTCAATCCAGCACTGAATATCTGCATTGACGTCTACGATATTCGGGTACAAAAACGCCAGGATTTCTTCAAAGAGCTGCTGAATATTGAATACCTCGCTCTTTCGTGTGATGACCCCTTTTTTCGAGACCAGCAAAAATTGCGAGACCCGATAATTCAGCTGATACAGCTCATTCACGATGATGTCGACGTACGGAAGATTCGGATGGTCCTCTTTCAGGAGCTTGGAAAACCCGATAATGGAGGTCAGCGGATTCCGGAACTCATGGACAAAGCTGGAAGCCATTTGTCCCAAAATCGTAAGGCGGTCTTTGTGAGAGCGCTCGATAAACAGCTTCTTTTCCGCCAAGTCGTTGTTTTTTAGCTCCGTATATTTCGATACGGCGTGTACCAGAAAAACATCAAAGCACTCGTTAATCTTGACGATTGCGGGTACCAGAATAGACGGTTCAAAGGATCCCTTCTGCAGCAGCTCCAGGATCAGGCTTCGTCCTAGGCAGACATTGTAAACAAAATCCCCGATATTGATGTCCGCCTGATTGCGCTCGTTGGCAACTTTAAACGCTAGCTGTTTAATATCCTCATGCGTAATTTGCTCGCGAAAATACCCGACCACCATTCTGTACATGGCCTGTCCGTTGAGATGAATAAAGCCTTTAAACTGATCGTGTTCGGAAGCTACTACTTGTTCTCGAAACGTCTCCACGATTGCTGTTTCATGCTCATCCAAATATGTACTCAGTTCATTCATCTGCCACCTGTCCCCACTTCGCATGTACACGCATAATATTTGCAAACATTATACTATATCCTGCTTGTTTATTATCCAAATCTTTTGAGTTGTGGGCATTTTTCCTGTTTTCTCCTTTTCTCTCCCAGTTTTAGGAATGAAAAAGGAAGGCGATCACGAAGACAGCCCTCCCCTCCCTTGAAGACCTCCTCATTTTCCACAATCAGAAACGGGTTTCCCACGCCTATGCGCCTGAGGTTTTCCCCTCATCTTCATGTATGATCAAACGCAAACGCTCTTTGCTACTCATCCCACTTTCTTACTTCCCGATCTGTTCGCGACTTTTGCTTCCATCCGCCCCACACACTCTCATGTAACCACGGCTTTCCAAAAGAAGGTTGTAGAGGCTCCATATGGACTCTTACCTTTGTCTGTTCAGAATTGCTCCCGCCCTCCTCTCCTTCTTTTAAAGGGATTGCCGTCTGAATGTCCGAAGGGGGGCGCAGGGAAGCATGCGAAGGTTTCCACGTTTGTTGTATCATTCGCAAAAGATCCTCTTCCTCATGGGACGAGTCTCCCCTTTGGCTCTCTTCCGGAGACAACAGCATTTGAAGCAACTCCCCCTTTTGTCTCCGTATCCGAAAGATCTCCTCCAGCACATTCTGCATTCCAGCTTTCCACTTCTCCAGTGCTTCTAGTTCTACATACTGAGCGGCTTGTAAACACAGTAAAAGCACTCCCTCGGAAAAAGAGTCCGCCGCTGCCACTGCCTTGCCATATCTCTCCTCTACAGTGGGGGAAATGTTTGCGTATCGCCCGCCCTTGCTCCTGACCAGCAGACGAGGCAGCAGCCTCGTAAGCCGGTTAAGAGAGACCCCATGCAACGCAGCGATGGCTTCCAAGCAACGCTGTACCGATTCAAGCCAGTGGAAAAACAGAGGAGTCCCTTCTGGCGGGAACTGCCCTTTCTTTATTTGCTGGGTAAAACCTTTCATCAAGGCTGTCAATGCATTCTCTGCCGCGTGTTCGGCCTCGAACATTCTCCAAAAGCGATCTTGCTGCCCTTCCTCTCCTCCATTGCGGAGCCATTTTTGTACTTCTTTGTGGAGCTGCTCCGCTTGCTTAGTTGTCGCCATCGTCATTATCGACGTCATCGCCATCGCCTTCATCGCCGCCCTTTTGTCGCTCACTTTCCCTGACTTGGCTTTCCAGCTCCAAAATATTGTCGAGCTTGAATTGCGAAAGGATTTGCTTGCTGACGATACTCCGCAGCATCCGTTCCACGCTTTGGTTTACCCGAAGGAGATCTTCCAGACTAACATCGTCCTTTTCCAAAAAATGCTGAATTCTTTCACCCTCTGCGTTCATAATATGGGACAAACTGATTTCTTCCATGGCGATCGAGGCCAACAACAGATGAATGACGTCTTCTCGCTTCAGTGTAATGTTAGGAGTAATATCTGGAATATTGGATAGCGACATCCCTCCACCCCTCCATTTCTCAAAGTAAGTTTTAGCCACCAAACCCCTGCGACTTAATCATTGCGCTTGCGCACGCGCTGTAAAGTAGGCTTCGTTGTACACCACGCTCGGATGCTTGGGATTGTACATTTTGGCCAACTCATGATGAATCCGCGCTTTCTTCGGATCGCCCATGGCCGCCAAATACTCATGGAAAGCCCATGCCATTGAAAGCGGCAAGCTCTTCACACAAGCCGATTTCTGCGCAAGTACTGAACGGGCTTTCCCTCCTCATCCAATGTGAGGTGATAGGGCATGGAGACGGCGTCGTAGTCAAAATCTTGCTGCTCCTTCAGGTCAAACATGAACCAAAGTCCCCTCCTCGTCACGAACGATCATGCACAAGCTGATCGTGAACATGCAGACCGCTCCCTCCCCCCAAAACATTACTACCATCCTATTTCCACTTGCCTTGCAATATGTATCCCGGCATTTCATAAGGATAACCACGGAAGGAACGGTGAGAGGTTGATGACAGCTCCCTTAATCTCTCTGTGCATGATTGCCAAAAATGAAGCGGAGCAAATTTCGCTGGCTCTGCAAAGCGTGCTTCCCATCGTAGACGAGATCATCGTGGTCGATACGGGCTCGACGCATGCGGGGAGCATGGCCTGGTGTTGGCAGCTTCCACGCTTATTCTGCTCTCGCCCGCTGCATGGAGAAAATGGGCAAACAAAAAGAGGCACGCGTATACTCGCAACGCGCCCCGGCCTGACCACCTACAGTTGGAAAGAGCAGCCCCTGCACTGCGGACGCTTTCCCAACAATATTTTCGAGTGCCCTCCTTCCTCAGCCGTTACCGTGTCAAGCACTTAGGCTGGTCCTCCCAAGAGATTCGCCATGAAAAGTAAGAATACCTGACATGAATCTGCCTGATTTGGCGGTTTCTTTTTTTACGAAAGAGAACTTGTAAAAAAACCAGACATTAATGTAAGATTATATAACATAAACATAACGTGTATTTACAGAGGGGAATGAGTCATGTGGGGTTATTACTGAAAATCGTCAACGCGTACAAAAATCCTTCCGCCAATGAGACCGCTGCAGAAAATCAGCTCTTGACCGACGATATTGTAGTGGCGACAGACAGGCTAGAATCCATCGTAGAGCGCATCTACAACGAATCCGGAAGAATCGAGAGGGCTTCGGGCAATGTACTGACGATGAGTGAGAGCATTTTGCGCAATCAGACAGAAGCTCTAGACGGTGTAGAGACCTTGACCCACTTCCTGCAAACGGTTCAGCACCGCGCTGAAGATACCTCTGCACAAGCGAAGACCATGCGCGAGACGAACGCCTCTCTGGAAGAAGACCTGCGCCATGCCACAAAAGCACTGGATCACACCAGTGAAACGTTTACCAGCCTGTTCGAAAATACGATGCGTACGACCCAATCCATTCACTTTCTGCTCGAGAAAATGAAACACATCGCGGAAATCCAAAAGCTGCTGAAAACGATGGTGGAAGAGACTAGTACACTGGCTATGAACGCCTCGATTGAAGCCTCTCACGCTGACGCTACTGGACGCAGCTTTGCCATCGTCGCAGACAGGATCAAAGAGCTGGCTGACCAAGGCAGGCGCAATCTCCTCGACATCGATCCCCTCCTCCACAACATCCAGAGTACCTCCCGAGAAGTCCTCACTGTCCTGGACAAAAATCGAAGCCTAATCGCAGCAAACAAGCAGGAGCTGGGGGACAGCCATCGTTTTCTAGGCCAGGTTCAAGGCCGTTTCGATGTCCTCGAACAAATTATTTCCGAGAATGAGACTTCTTGCCTCAAGCAGGTCGAGACTGTGCAAAACATGACCGGGCAGCTGTCGCATCTCCTGAACAAATCAAAGGAAAGCACTCAGCTGGCTTCCGATGTACAGAGTATTTCTGCCAGTCAAAACAACATCGTCAGACAGCTGCTCGAAGCGAGTAAACATCTCACGGATATCTCCGATGAGTTTTCCGTAGTAGTCAAGCAGCACAGCGATCCTGCAGAGATTATCGACAATCCACAATTTACGATCGACACCTTCGCCCAATGGAAAAGCCAGATGGAGGCGTGGGCGAGCCGGGAAGACCTCCTGTGCTCCTCCCCAGATGCGCTACAGGAGATTTTTCAGGCATGGATGAGCGAAACGGCTGCACTGGAGGCCATATGGCTCAACAATGCGGATGGGGATTTCCTGCACTCGCTGCCACCGGCTGGCATACTCAATGCCAAAAGACGCCAGTGGTTCACCGGCGCACTACAAGATGGTTTTTATATCTCCGCCCCCTACATTTCCGCTATCACCAAGCGACCGTGTGTCACCATCTCCACCTACCTCGTGGACAAGGACGGAACCTGCGGTGTGCTAGGCGCAGATATTCACTGCAACGTGATCGAAGAATAAGAAAAAACCCCCGCTTCTATCGTTTTCCTGCCAGATCAAATGGCATAGGAAACAGGGCGGGGTTAGTTATTCACAGGCATTTGAGAAAATTGTGAATAAGTCTGAATTATCTGTGGGTATCAAGCAATACAGCTGTGGATAGTTTGTGGATGGCATTTTTTCGTTTTAGCCGGTATTTGGCGATTTCGGTACTAAAGTAACAGTTCTGCTGGCCGACTCCCAGGAAACTTCCCGGTTCAAGACTTCAGCAAGCTTTCTGGCTGCGGCGTAAGCGATCCCGTTTTCGATAGAAACATCCAGCAGCTGCCCGTTCACCGTCACCCTTTTCGTGTCAGCTTCCCATCCCACTACTCCCCCAACCGCCTCTGCAACCATCCGGACAGGTAAATAGGAGACACCAGCACGCAAAATCCCCTTAGCTGGAAGTGCCACCTGTATGTTACAGTAATCCACATAACCCTGTGGTTTTTGTGGATTACTTGTTAGTAAGCTGTGGATATCTTGTTTGAAACGATTCCATGCCTCTGCTGCTCCCGTACCAATCGTGCAGTTATTGGGGTACGCACTTAGCTGCTTTACCGCTTCCGGCTTGTACGATTTAGCCCCCACATGATAGCCCATCTCGTTTTCCGGAAGGCACCGGATGATTTCCGTGTCATCCACAATGTAATGGGCGCTCGCCTCCGTCGTCGACTGGTTGAAGTAGCTGCGGTTGGCTCGTGCATCTGCTCCTTTGCTTTCGTTCGCCGTCCAATGGATGACCAGCGCTTTCGGCGTAATGATGATTCCGGGTCTTGCCATCTTGTTGGTCAAAAGCATCTCCGTGATCTGCAGCATTCATTCTCCTTCTCTCTGCTTCATCGCGCGTTCGGTTTTTGCTTTCATCTCGGACTCTACCAGATTGGCGATCGCCTTGGGTACGGGCCATCCTGCGCGTGCCGCATTGGCGGTCAGGCTGTTCCATGTGTGATAAATCAGCCCAAAGGTCACCCCATAAAAAAGAAACCCCGGCGTTGCCATCACCCGGTCCAAGAGGTTCGCCAGAGCAGGCAGAGCCAGGAAAAATAGCGTTCGCGGTATGCGGCTCAGTCCGTACTCGGAAGAATAGGTCTGGTCCTGTTTTTTGGCTGCTTGGATCCCCGTCACCCAGTCAAGGGCAATACAAAACAGGAGAACCACCAAAATATCCGTTCGCCCAGGTCCATACAAATAATGAAAGATAGGGGCAGTGATCGTTCCCGCTGTCGCTGCCCACCCATGTGACGGGGATGCTGCATGCTCGAAGATTTCTAGAAACTTCATGTGCTCATCTCCCTCCTCACCCCCTTGGGGTCAATGGATAAGTTGTTAATAAGTCTTTTCAGTGCAGGTTGAAGAATGTGGATTTCGGTGAAAAGAAATACCCCCGGGATGTCCCGAGGGTCGTTGGTGAATTATTTACTTTTCCATAGTGATGAAGCTCCAAATAATAAAGCTCCAGTGGCGCATCCTGCTAAGCGCTGTCAGCATTGAGCATCTCCTGCACTTCCCCACGTAGATTTACTGGCACAGAATCGATCGTACGACGTCCTAATGAAAGATTATCGGCAGGGGATGTTAGAGCGATTGATCGTAATCTATTATCCTCGTAATTAACTATTACGGTGTATTGATAGTAATAGGCATACGTCCTCGTATCTGTTGAATGGTTTGGTTACGGTGCCCAAGTAATTGTGATACCAGGTACTCCCACTTTGCCATGCAGTAACACTAGAAACCAATTTTAAATTTGGAATTGTTAATGTCTGCGTTTGACTTCGAGATGTACTTTCTGGATATGTTTTACTTGTGGTTGCCAAAATCGCCTCTTTAGGACAGCGTTCTCCAACTCCAACCGCTTAATATAGCGTTCCTGATCGACGTACTGCTTGCGGCGTCCTCGTGTGTCTACCAAACCAAACTCGCCTTGCTGTTTGTATTTACGCATCCATACCTTGAGTCGTCCAATATCTTTGATCCCTAATTCCTTCGCCACTGCCGCCTTCGTCATTCCCTTCAATCTCATCTCAATAGCCCTTTGCTTTAACTCCGCACTGTACGTTTCCTACTTCTTTTCCCTTTGTCCCCATTACGAAAAGCACCCCCTAGAACGAGTATCGTCATTGAGAGGTCTTTTCTCAATGTCCATTCTAAGGGGTGCACTTTATGGCTGAGGAGGCTCTTTCTGAAGTCTTTGTTTGTGTTTCTTTCTTTCGCTTGGCTTAAGTATAAACCACCTCACTTTCCAATAGGGAAAATGAACGGGAGTGTAAAGTTCTGTAAAGATTTGTCTGCCCTCCTGCTTGGAAAGCCCTTCGCTCTCGAGTTGAAACCTTCGAAACCTTCGTCGCTTTCGTCAAACAGCAGAACATCGCGGAGTTTAAAAAGAAGAAGACGCTCTGAGAGAAATCGCTTTGACAGCGTTTCTTTCGATCGTCTTTTTCTTTTCCGTTTGCTATTCGCTTACTGTACCTCGACAGCCCGCACGCCTGCGTATCTTTGCAACGAGTATGGTCGTTCCAATTCCGAGCGTGTACAGCCCAGCACCGATGGCCATTCCCATCCCGGCAGTCGCCCAGATTCCGCAGCTGTCGTCAGTCCTTTGACTGTCTGACGCTGCATGAAAATCATCCCTGCCCCGAGAAAGCCGACCCCACTCACGACCTGCGCCGCGATCCGAGAAGGGTCCAGCCCCAGATTGTTCGGAAATTATAGCATGGCTCCTACAGGGGGGCAGCGTTACTAGCAGGAGCGAATTTGCTGGGCCACTCCGCCGTACATGGCCCACGCCATCTTCGTGACAGCGCTTCTCTTGATTTCGTAGTAACGCTGACGGGAAACCCCGATTTCCTTTGCGATCTGATTATTCTTGTCTCCATCCAGCAGGGCCTCCAGAATCAGCCTCTCTTGCTCATCAGGAATCGTCTCTACCGCTTCATCGATTCTGGCGATTTTGTCCTGGAGGCTCTGCAGCCTTTTCCACTTGCGCTCTCGACGCGCGACTTCGGCATGCGTCTTGTCCCCGAATCCCCCGATCGCTTTCGGCATGGCAAAGTCCAGCCCGTATTGAGCGACCATCCCTTCCCCTGCCTCGCGTAAAAAACGCTGAATGCGGCTAACCTCCAGCTGCATGTAATTGTAGTCGCGGATCTCCTCTTCCGTCCGCTGCACCACTTCAAGGGCTGGCTCCACTTTTGGGGCAGAATTTCGCAGAGGGCGCTGCTGCCCCGAAGTCTGCTGTCCCTCTGCGAACTTGTCCCATTCCGGGCAAGCTTCGACTTTCCCCACATGCTTGTCGTGCACCTGGCAATGCGTCTTTCTCCCCCAACCTGTAGCCGGGCAGCCCTCACATACGTGCTCGCGCAGTTCCTCTTTGCTCATACATGCTCGTGTTGCCATATGGATTCCTCCCTGTAACCATCTATGTGTTTTACGTGATGAACGCGAAAACAGGAACGTTTGTTCTCTTTTATGGTACAAGTATCTCATACAAAATTCCATTGTTCAAGATCTTTCTACTAAAAAATAGAAAAAACACGCCCTCCCAAATGGAAGAGCGTGCCGTGCCGTTATTTTTCCACTTATCCACAGTCCCCTTATTTTTTCTGTGTATAAACTGTTTGTAATTAGGATTTATCTGTGTATAGCTTGTGGACAATTTTCTTCAATCCGTTTGCCGATCTTTTTTCAGCCACTCGATCAGCTCTCGTTCGCGGGCCTTGTTCATCCTTTGCGACTGCTCTGGCGACCACTCGTAAAAGCCCTGTCCGTTTTTCTGCCCGTAGCTGCCTGCATCTACAAGACTTCTCATGGTCGAAAGAGACTCCTGCTGTGTCCCCAGATCCGGGAACAAGTAGCTGGAGATGGCATCGAACACATCCAGACCTCCCATATCGGCTGTCATAAAGGGACCTGTGACGGGCAAGCGGCGTCCGATGCTGTAGCGAACAGCCTTATCAATATCCTCGATCGAGGCAGCCCCTTGCTCATAGATGTACTGGGCTTCCCGGAAAAGCGCGTACTGCAGGCGGTTCCCCACTGATCCGAGAATGTCCTTTTTGACGAGGATCGGCTTCTTGTCCATCGCTTCGAGCAGCACCATCGCTCGCTCTACAGCGGTATCTGCTGTCTTTTCTCCGCGGATGACTTCGACAAGCGGAATGAGATGTCCGGGATTCCAAAAGTGCGTGACCAGCGTCCGCTCGGGGTACTCGATCTGGCTCGCAATAGCTGTAGGACTCAATCCTGATGTGTTGCTCGCCAGGATCGTGTCCGGGGAGCACAGCGCCTCCAGCTCCTGGAACATCTTTTGCTTCATCTCCAGATTTTCCGGGATACCCTCGATGACAAAGCTCGCCCCCTGGACGCATTCCGACAGAGATGTGGTGAAGCAAATTCGTTCTTGCACCGCAGCCTTCTCCTCTGCAGACACGACCCCGTATTCAACGAGAATCCCTAGCTTTTCGGCTACACCTTCCTTGCCGCGCTGAATATCCTGCAGACTCGTTCCCCAGACCTTTACGTGCAAGCCTGCCATCGCAGCGGACAAAGCGATCGAGTGCCCCATCGTACCTGCTCCGATGATCGCCAAGCTTTCCACTGGCTTCCTCATATCGCTGTCCACCCTCCATCCACCTTGATGGTTTCGCCCGTGATGAAGTTTGCCATGTCGGAGGCGAGGAACAGAACAGCCCCGGTAATATCCGATACTTGAGCGAGCTGTCCTAACGGAATTCTCCGCAAAACATCCTGGTAAAATTCCCGGTCCTCGAACATTTTCTTGGTCAGATCCGTCTCGACAAAGGTCGGTGCAACCGCGTTGACCTTTACCCCATAGGAAGCCCACTCCACTGCCAACGCTTTCGTCAGCTGCACGGCACCGCCTTTGCTTGAACAATACGCAGAACGTTTGATATACCCGACAAAGGCCATTTGCGACACCATGTTAATGATGCGTCCCCCACCGTTTTCCGCCATATGCTTCCCGGAGCGCTGCGAGCAGAAGAATGTGCCTTTCAGATTGGTATCCAGCACGCGATCCCAATCCTCTTCCGTGACGTCAAAGGCAGGCTTGGCGATGTTGATTCCCGCATTGTTGACCAGTACATCGAGTCCACCGAGTGTGGCAATCGTGTCATCGACCATCTGGTAAATACTCTGCACATCCTGCATATCTGCGGACAAAAAGTAAGATTCTGCTTGGAACTCGCGCAATTCTTGTACGGCAGCTTCCAAATCTGCTGCATTACGTCCGGTGATCATGACTTTTGCACCTAGTTTGGCAAAGGCGAGAGCAGCGTCCTTTCCAATACCTTTGCTGCCTCCCGTGATGAGGACCTTCTTTCCTTTCAGCTCTTGAAAGTATGTCATCTCCGCTAATCCCCTTTCGACTGCCTTTCTTACATCCCGAGCGAGAACAAGGCAACAGCTAGAATGACTCCAAAAATCGGAACTATCACAGTCATCGCACCAAAAGCCGGATATGCATCTTTATGTGTCTCTCCTGCAATGGCTCGAATGGTCGTAACGACATACCCACCATGCGGCAGAGAGTCAAGGGACCCTGACGAGATCGCGACAACCCGGTGCAACGCTTCAGGATTGACCCCCATATCCATATAGTGTGGAGCAAGCAATGGCAGCGCAATTGTCTGTCCGCCAGAGGCTGACCCTGTGAGACCTGCAATGATACATACAGCCACTGCACTTCCTATCAGCGGACTGCCAGGGATACTCGTCATCATGTCTACTGCACTCGCAAAAGCAGGAGTCGCCTTGGCTACTCCACCAAAACCAACGACAGCTGCAGTGTTCGCAATGGCAATCAAAGCCCCCATCGTGCCTTCTGATACGGCGTGCCAGAAATTGATAAAGTACTTTCGATGGAGCAAGTAGGTAGCAATTACTCCACCCAGCAAAGCGAGAATCAAGGCTGATTGTGCCAATGAATTGTGGAACACAAACGAGATGACCAGAACGACCAGGAGCGGAATCATACTCACGATAGGATTAGGTAAATTTTCTCTCACATCCCTATTGTCCGTTTCCCGCGAAACGAAGCGCTCCCCTTTTTGAACCGCTTTCATAATCATCCGTTTTAACCACCAGTAACCGAAAATCATCATGAAAACAGCAACGACCAAGCTTACTTCCCAGCCTGCATACGGTGTCGTGTGCAAATATGGAATCGGAATCCAGTTTTGAATTTCAGGTGAACCAGCCGAAGTCATCGTAAAAGTCGTGGAGCCAAAGCCAAGAGCCGCAGGGATAAAGCGTCTTGGCAAATTCGCCTCTCTAAACAAGCTGATGGCCATCGGATAAACGGAAAAGGCAACGACGAACAAGCTCACGCCGCCATATGTCAAAACCGCGCAGGCAATGACGATCGCAAGCGCTGCGTTTTTCATGCCAATTTTTTCAACGATCCATTTGGATACACTGTCCGCAGCTCCGCTATCTTCCATCAGCTTTCCAAAAATTGCGCCAATGAGAAACATTAAATACCACGATGTAATAAATCCTGTAAAACCGCTCATGTAATTGGCCACGAAGTTCGCTTCGCCTTCAGCAGCCAGCTGCGGGAAAAGTGGCAGTCCATTACATACAGCGACAAACAAAGCAGAGAACGGAGCAACAATTAACAAGTTCATGCCTCTCATAGTCAAAATGATGAGAAGGGCCAAGCCTCCAATCAAACCAATCATACTAATCATCCGAATCACTTCCCATCTTCTGCGTTATTACTTGCTGCCTGGAGCCTCGCTCGGAGGAGAGGAGCCTAGCTGTCGCGGTGCTCGCTCCCCTTCCTTGCAAGACAACATCCCACTTACTTCTTTCCGTAGCGGCGCACACGGAGCAACGCCTGCTCGGCATGTCCTGCGAAGTTTTCCAGCTGGCACAGACGCGCTGCGTATTCTCCGATGTAGGCACTCGCTTCTTCGCTTACTTTTTGGTAGGTGACCGTTTTCAGGAATTTCCCGACCCACAGTCCGCCTGTGTAACGAGCCGCGCCTTTGGTTGGCAGGGTATGGTTGGTTCCGATGACTTTATCGCCGTAAGCTACGTTGGTCTCCGGGCCGAGGAACAGGCAGCCGTAGTTGGTCATGTTGTTCAGGAAGAAATCAGGGTCCTTCGTCAAAATTTCCACGTGCTCAAATGCGAGACGATTTGCCTCAACCAGCGCTTCCTGCTCATCCTCTACCAGGATGATTTGACCGTAATCACGCCAGGAAACACTTGCTACATCTGCTGTCGGAAGCACGGTAAGCTGACGCTCGATTTCTTTGATCGTCTCTTCGGCCAGCTTTTCCGAGGTCGTGATCAAAGCACCTGGAGATGTCGGTCCGTGCTCGCCTTGGCCGAGAATATCGGTCGCGATCATTTCGGCATCTGCTGTTTCGTCTGCAACAACCAATGTTTCCGTAGGCCCTGCAAATAGGTCGATCCCCACACGGCCATACAGCTGGCGCTTCGCTTCCGCTACAAAAGCATTTCCTGGTCCCACGAGCATATCGACCGGCTTGATTGTTTCGGTACCGACTGCCATTGCGGCCATCGCCTGAATGCCGCCGAGAATGTAGATCTCATCTGCTCCTGCCATATGCATCGCAGCTACCGTAGCTGCTGGAATTTCTCCGTTGATGGGAGGTGTGCAAGCGATGACGCGTTTGACACCAGCTACCTTTGCGGTCAGTACGCTCATGTGTGCCGAAGCGACCATCGGATAGCGTCCGCCCGGGATATAGCAGCCTACACTATCGACCGGGATGTTTTTGTGACCCAGAATCACTCCTGGCAAGGTCTCCACTTCGATGTCGAGCATGGATTTGCGCTGTTCCTCTGCAAAACGGCGTACGTTGCTCTGTGCAAATTTGATATCATCGATGGTCTGCTCCGGTACACCGCTGATGATTTCCGCGATTTGCTCTTCAGTCAGGCGGAACTGCTCGGGACTCCATTTATCGAATTTGGCAGAAAGCTCCCGTACGGCTGCATCACCTTCCTGCTCGATTTTTTGAATCGTTTGGCGTACGGTTTCCGCTACCTGCGCGTCGTTTTGTGCGATTTCGTCCTTCGCTTTTCCTTGTTTCAAAAATCTTGCCATGTTCGTTCCCTCCTGTTTTTTGCATACGTATGCAGTTTTCAGAAATTTTTTCTCACTCTTTTATGCATACGTATGCATTTTGGAGTGAGAAAAATTTCAGAGCATTTTTAATCTATGCCCAAATTGTAAAGATAACCGCTTACATTTGTCAACGGCTTAAATTTTTTTCCGAGTCGTCCCGCGCTCGATCAAGTGCCCGGAAACGAGCTTTGACACGGGTTCTACCACTTCTATTTTCATTTCGTTCAGAAGTGTATCGATGGTCAACTCAATCATCTCGTCAACAGGCTGCTCCCATGTCGTCAGCTCGTGAGAAGGCCAGGATGCCATTTTGATGTTGTCAAATCCGACGACCGCGATGTCATTCGGAACGGATAGCCCCATTGCCCCTGCAGCATCCATTGCACCTAGTGCTGTAATATCATTGGCCCCGAAAATGACGTCTGGCACCTCTCTTCTCTTCAACAGCCGAATCGCAGCGTCATAGGCTTTCTCGTAAGTGTAGTCCCCCTCTTCTATCATCGGTTCTATTCCCTTCTCCTGCAAAAACTCGCAAAAGCCCCGTTGCCGATCCTGACTGGTCGAGGTATTGGTTCTGCCTGTGATATACGCCATTTTCCGATAGCCCTGCTCGTACAAATAGCTCGCGATCTGCCGGGCAGCCGCGTAGTTGTCGCAGCTGACGGAATAGCACGGGACATCTTTGCTGTAGCGATTGAACAGAATCACAGGGATGTTGTTCTCATGCAATTGAGTCACAACTTTAGAGGACAAATACGCATCTGTTACGATCACACCCTCGACGCTGTATTCCAGGAATTGCGTGATTTCCTCCTGCTGGATCTCATCATTTTCCGTGTACACAAACAAAACGTGATACCCTTTATCACGCAGACCTTTGGTGAATTTGCCCAGCACTTCATGGTAGAACGGGTTTTCCATATCACGCATCGCCAAACCGACGATGTTGGTCTTGTTCATGATCAAACCGCGTGCGAGCGCATTTGGGCGATAGCCGAGCTCCTTCGCTACCTCCAGCACCTTTCGCTTGGTTTTTTCCGATACGTTTGACCCGGGGGTGAAAACACGCGAAACAGTAGATTGAGAGACTTTAGCAACTCTCGCAACCTCCATCGCATTTACCGGCTTTTTCTTCACAAGGTTCCCTCCGAATCCAGAGTGTGGAACCTTTATTTTAGCACGATTCCCCTCCAACAAAAACAGCACGATCCTGGTAGACCGTGCTGCATTGCGTAAACAGATTTCAAGACGAAATGGCGGCTTTATGCTGACCGCCGCGCAAAGAGAGCACTTCCTGCTCGTACTGCTTTACCTCTGTCAGCCACTCCTCACGCACAGGAACCCCCTGTCGCGCACAAAACATATCCCATACAACTCCGAACGGATAGGTTTTAAATTCCTCCATGAGCGCGAGCCGCGTCGTGTAATCGCCTGCAAGCTCGACCTGACGCAGGTAATCCGTCGGCTCCAGCATGGCACGCAGAAGCGCCTTTTGCGTATTGCGCATCCCGATCACCCAAGCCGCAATCCGGTTGATGCTGCCGTCAAAAAAGTCCAGACCGATGTGAGTCATGCCAAGCAAATCGTGCCGCACCAGCTCCCGAGCGATGTCCAAAAGCTCATCATCCATGATGACGACGTGATCGCTGTCCCAACGAACCGGACGGCTGACGTGCAGCAGAATGCCCTGGGAAAAGAGCGCGAGTGACGAGAGCTTGCCCGAGATCGTCTCGGTCGGGTGGAAATGCCCGGCGTCGAGGCAGATAATTTTACCATTTTGCAGCCCATAGCCCATGTAAAATTCATGGGAGCCGACCACGTAGCTCTCAGACCCGATCCCGAACACCTTGCTCTCTACCGCATCCAGATTGTGGGCAGGATTGTGCTCTTCGCGGAAGATTTCATCGAGAGCGTCCTTCAAACGCTGGCGTGGAGCCATCCGATCTACGGGAATGTCCTTGTAGCCGTCTGGAATCCATACATTCGTCACGCAGGTTTGCCCGAGCTGCTCGCCAAAGTACGCGCCGATTTTCCGAGATGCCTTGCAGTGATCGATCCAAAATTGGCGGATTTGCGGGTCTGGATGGCTCAGCGTAAAGCCATCCGCGGATTTTTCATGAGAGAAGCAGGTCGGATTAAAGTCCAAGCCTAGCCCTTGCTCCTTGGCCCAGTTGACCCACTTTTCAAAATGCTTGGGAGCCAGCTTGTCGATCTCCACCTGCTCGTCCGTATCGGCGTAAATGGCGTGCAGATTGACTTTATGCTTGCCGGGAATAAGCGAAAACGCCTTCTCCAAGTCCTGGCGCAGCTCCTCTGGCGTCCGCGCAGCTCCCGGATAATTCCCCGTGACAGCGATTCCTCCCGTCAGCTCCTGATCGCGGTTAAGAAAGCCGCGAACGTCATCGCCTTGCCAGCAGTGCATGGACACCTTGATCGCGGAAAGCTTCTCCAGAACAGCCTCCACATCGATCCCGTGCTTTTCGTACAGCTTTTTCGCCTCTTGATAGCTCGCTTCTAGTCCTGTGCTCACACTTGTCACTCCTTTCCTTTCGCCGGTTGTCACTCGTTTGAATTCCTCGATCCATTCCGCTCGATGGCAAGCCTCCTCCGGTTCGTAAATCGCGCTCGCAAATGTATGGCGGATCAAGCTTCGCGCCTCGTGAATATCGCTCACTTCACCCGTGGCGATCATCTGTACAGCAAGATTGCCTAGCGCCGTCGATTCCGTCGGCCCAGCCGTTACCTTTTTGCCGGAGACGTTCGCCGTCAGCTGGCAGAGCAGCTGGTTGCTGGACCCGCCGCCCACGATGTGGATGACCTCGATGGCGCGCCCCGTAATCGCTTCCATTTCCTCGACGCACAAAGCATACAGGATCGCCAGATTGTCGTAGATACAGCGGGCAATTTCTCCCGGTGTCTGCGGAACGAGCTGCCCCGTTTCCCGGCAGTAGCTCTGGATTTCGCCGACCATGCTGCGCGGATTCAGAAAACGGGCGTCTGTAAAATCGATGAAGGTCGTAAAAGCCGGCTCCTCTTTCGCCAGCTCGACGAATCCACCAAACGAAATGGCCCCCTCATAATGGCGATGGACCTCTTGGATGAGCCACATTCCCATGATGTTTTTCAAAAAGCGATACGTATGGAAGGCGCCCCACTCGTTCGTAAAATTGCGTTCGCGTGCCTCTGCGCTGTGGATCGGGCTGTCCAGCTCCACTCCCATCAGCGACCAGGTTCCGCTGCTGAGGTAGGCAAATGACTTGGCGGGATCCGCCGGAACACCAAGCACCGCTGACGCCGTGTCATGGGTAGCGACGCAGATTACTTCGCAGTCAGGCAAGTCGTATGCTTCATGCCATTTTGACTGGACCCTGCCTAGTGATGTGCCTGGCTGGACCAGCTCCGCAAATTGGGAGCGGTCCAGACCCAGCAGCTTCAGAAGATCCTCATCGTACTCACGAGTCTGCAGATGCAGCAGCTGCGTCGTCGAGGCGTTTGTCACTTCGTTGATTCGTTTTCCCGTAAGCAAAAAGTACAAGTAATCCGGCACCAGAAGAATCTGGTCGGCTTGCTTCAGCTGTACGGAATCGTGCACCGCCAGCTGGAACAAGGTATTGAAGGGCTGAAACTGAATGCCCGTTTTTTCATAGATAGCTTCGGCTGACAGCTGTCGCGTCACCTTTTCGATGGCATGCTTCGTCCGCTCGTCGCGATACGCATAGATCTCATGCAGTCGCTGACCTTCCCCATTCAGCAGTACGTAGTCAACCGCCCACGTATCGATGCCCAGCGTACATGCTGTGATGCCCTGCTGTTTCACCTTTTGCAGCCCTGTCATGACTTCCTGGAATAAATAGTCGATGTTCCAGTAGCAGTGCCCCTCCACTTCTTCAAAGCCGTTTTGGAACCGATGAATCTCTTGCAAATGGATTCGCCCGTCCAAAACGGTTCCCAAGACCAGCCGCCCGCTCGAAGCCCCAATATCTACGGCAATATGGCTTCCCACTCCATGCACCTCCCTCTACTAGCGCCTACTTTAAGTAAAAGACTTCCTTCAGTTCGAGAGAGACAGGGCTATTGTCTTCGTTCGTTTCCATGACATCTTTCATATACGCCCACCACTTCTGGCAGATTTCCGTTTCCGCCGTCTCGCTCCAGCGCTCTTCATCCTCAATCACCAGGTAGGCAAACAGACGGCTATTGGCCGGGTCGAGAAAGATCGAGTAATCATGCGCCCCATACTCTTTGAGCATCTCGATCATCTCCGGCCAGATTTCGTCGTGGCGGCGCTTGTATTCCTCGTGGCAATCCCCGAATACATGCATGACAAACGCTTTACGAATCATCTTCGTTCCCCCTATTCCGTGCTTATCGTGTAAACGCGGCAGGTACGCCGCCGTCAATGGTCAGCATGCAGCCCGTTGTCTTCTCCGATTTGGAGGAGGCGAAAAAGAGAATGCCCTCCGCGATATCTCTCGGATAAATGTTCACGAGCAGCGTCGTGCGCTTGCGGTAGTAGTCTTCCAACTGATCAGGCTCGATTCCGTAGGCCGCGGCACGCTCATTTCGCCAGCTGGAATTCCAGATCGCCGAGCCTTGCAAAATCGCATCCGGCAAAATCGTGTTGACGCGAATGCCGTGCTCTCCCCCCTCTGCTGCGATGCAGCGAGCGAGGTGAACTTCCAGCGCTTTTGCCGAGCTGTAAGCCGTTACGTTCTTCCCTGCGTAGACGGAGTTTTTCGAGCCGACGAACACCATATTGCCGCCGATGGCCTGTGCTTTCATCTGCTTGAACGCTTCGCGAGCCACGAGGAAGTATCCGGTCCCAAGTACGGCGATATTCAGATTCCATTCCTTTAGTGTTGTTTCATCAAAGGGACTGGAGGTTGCGAGGCCCGCATTGTTCACGACTGTATCCACCCCGCCATAGGCGAGTGCCGCCTGTGCCAGAGCCGCTTGCACGTCTGCTTCGCTCGTAACGTCCATTTTCACCGCACTGGCACGACCTTCACCAAAACGCTCGTTGATTTCCTGTGCGACCTTTTCTGCTCCTTCGAGGTTCAAGTCTGCCAATACGACGTGGGCACCTTCTGCTACGAAGCGACGGCACGTCTCGCTTCCGATTCCGCCCGCTCCCCCCGTGACGAACACCACTTTGCGGGAAAACTCTGCCTCTGCCGGAGCCAAAGACAGCTTATAGAGCTCCAGCGGCCAATACTCCACGTTGAACGATTCGTTTTCACTCAAGGAGACAAAGCTGCCCAAGGCTGTCGCTCCGCGCATGACCGCGATCGCACGATGGTAGAGAGCGCCGCTTACCTGTGCATTGGACCAGCTTTTCCCGGTATTCACCATGCCGACACCCGGGATGAGGATGACACGTGGTGCCGCTTCCGACATCTGGTCTCCCTCATTTTTGTTTCGTTCAAAATAGCTTGTATATTCTTCCTTGAAGCGAGCGATCCCCGAAAGCAGGCTTTGCTTCAACCCCTCTACGTCTCTGGATGCGGGATCCCACTCTACGTACAGCGGAACCATTTTCGTGTGCACCAGATGATCGGGGCAGGCAGCACCGACCTGCGACAGCTCTCGGGCATCACGGCTGTTGACAAACTGGAGCACATTTTCCCCGTCGTCGTAAGTCAGGAGCATCCGTTTCGTATCACTGACAGCCCCGCGAATGACAGGCATCACTTGTGCCAGGATTTGCTTTCGTTCTTCTTCCGGAATGGTTTCAAAGCGCTGTCCACCGAATACGGACGCTTCATTTACCTTCGATTCGATGTACGCTTCCGCTTCCTGAATGATCGCAATCGTTTTCTCGTAGCATGCCTCAGACGTATCTCCCCACGTCACCAGCCCGTGCTTTTCCATCAGCACCAGCTCTGCCTGTGGGTTTTCCTGTACGCCTTTTGCGATCATTTTGGACAGGGTAAAGCCGGGACGCACATAAGGAACCCAGACAAAACGGTCTCCGAAAATCGAACGCGCCACTTCCTTCCCGTTGTCCGCGCAGCAAATGCTGATGATCGCGTCCGGGTGAGTATGATCCACATGGGGAAACGGCAGAAAGGCATGCAGGAGTGTTTCGATGGATGCGCGCGGATGCTTGCTGTCTACCATGCAATGCGACAGATAGGCAACCATTTCCTCATCGGACATTTCCTCCCGTTCCAGAAGCGGCTGGACATCCTCGAGCCGCAATCCCGTGAAATTGCCCGCTTTCATCGTAGCGAGGTCCGAGCCGCTGCCCTTTACCCACATCACGTCAATCTCTCGGCCGCGAAAGTCCGTGATTTTTGTCTTTGAGGAGGTATTTCCTCCGCCCCAGTTGCACACCCGCCGATCCGTACCGATCAGATTCGAGCGATAGACCAGCTCCTCCAGTCCGTTTTGGCATTGTGCTGCCTGTTCGCGATTCCATAAGCTCTGTATCATCTCGTACCTCCACTTTTTTCTGATTGATGGACTGCTTATTGGAAAATCAGATTTTGACCCATTTTCGCAAATACCCTTTCAGATTTGGCACCATGACGGCCAGAATCAGCAAAAGTCCGATAATGACGAGCAGCATCTGTGCGGGTACGTTGACAAGCCCCAGACCGTAACGCAGGAAACCAATCAGGAAAATGGCGAGAATCGCGCCGATCATTCTTCCTTTTCCGCCTGATGTACTGATTCCGCCCAGAACGACCATCGCAATCACGTCCAGCTCGTAGCCCGTCGCGATATTCGGCCGGGTGCTGCCCATCCGCGAAGTGAGGAACAGCGCCGTGACTGCTGACATGAGACCTGCAAGCGTAAAGACGAGAATTTTGATTTTGTCCACCTGTATTCCGGAAAATTGACTGGCTGTCAAATTGCTCCCCATCGCATAAACGCGTCTGCCAAATGTGGTTTTGTGCAGCAAAAGCCCAAAAATCACAGCAAAAACCGCAAAAACAATCAGGATAAACGGAACAGATCCCACATATCCCCATCCGAGGAACTTGAACCATTCCGGGAACTTGCCGGCAGCCTGGTCTTCCAGCAGAATGTACGCGATCCCCCGATAATTGATCATGGTCGCCAAGGTCACGATAACTGCTGAAAGCTCCTTGAATCGGGTGATCAAGAGACCGTTGACGTACCCGCACAAGGTCCCTACTGCCAAACAGATGACGACTGCCAGCTCCATCGGAACCCCCATTGTGTATAGATCAGCCATCACGACAGATGACAGCGCTACGATGGACGCGACAGAAATATCGATGTCTCCGAGAATGATGATAAAAACCATCGGCAGGACGATAAACGCCTTGTCGAGGAAGGTCATCGTCGCATCCCGCAGACTGTCAGCGTTCAAATAGTAGGGAGAGAGATTGGCGTTGATCACATTCACCAGAATAAAGATGAGGACGAGCATCCATTCCCACTGCAGAAAAAAGGTTTTCCACGAGAACTCCTTTTTCCCGATGATGACTCTCTTTTCCATCGCTAAATTCTCCTCCTCATCAGGTTGCTCTGATCGACGCCTCGTTTGACCAGTGCATTGATAACGACTGCGATGAGGATAATCGAGCCCTGAATGCCCATTTGCCAGAATGGCGAGACGTTGATCAGCGGCAAGGCGTTGTTCAAAATCCCCAGTAGAATCGAGCCCAAAATGATGCCCGAGATTTTTCCGGAGCCCCCTGCGATGCTGACTCCCCCGAGCACACATGCCGCAATGACGCTCAGCTCGTAGCCCGAAGCTGTGTCACCTTGTGCGGAAGCAAATTTGGATACCCACAAAACACCCGCGAGTCCAGACAATCCACCCATGATCGTGTACACGAGCCACAAAATTTTATCGTTGTTGATCCCACTGATTTTCGCCGAATCCGGGTTGCTGCCCACTGCGTAAATCTGTCTGCCTGTCCTGGTGTATGTAATGAAGTAGAAAAAGATGAGGTAAATGACGATCGCGATCACGATGAGGGTATTGAGCCCGAAAATGGAGCTGGTCGCAATCGCTTTGAAGGAATCCGGCATCTGGTGCGCGCTGACCCATTTGCCGCCGCTGACCATGAACGTCATGCCGCGAAATGCGTTCATCATACCGAGAGTGGCGATGATGGGAAGTATACCTGCCTTGGAGACGAGAAGGCCGATGATCATCCCGCTGACGATACCGACTGCTGTCCCGAGCAAAATGGCGAGCAAAGGATGCGTATCCGGATAAGCGCTCACGGTCATGGCAGAAATCATTCCGGACAAAGCGAGCGTCGCCCCGATCGACAGGTCAATCCCTCTCGTCACGATGACCAGCATCATGCCGACTGCCAAAATGCTCAGAATGGCCGTATTCGTGACCATGTCGTTAATATTTTCCAGCGTCAAAAAGCTGGGGTTGCGCAGCTGTACCCCTACGCACAAAAGCAAAATGAATACGAGCAAGCCCAGCTCCCGAAACTTGGCGATGCTGGCACCTGCGGAAGTCTTTTGCAGCGAATATTCTGGCACTTCTTTCACCACCTTTTTCCTTGTCCCTTACGTGCTGAGCGTCTCTGACGCACTGCTGTGTGCCGTCGCCGCTTCTGGAATGGCGCTGTTTACCATGGCTGCCTCCAGGATGGCCTCCTGTGTCACCGTTGCACCGTCCAAGCTGGCTGTCACTCTGCCTTCTCGCATAACGACGACACGATCGCTCATGCCGATCACCTCAGGCATCTCCGATGAAATCATAATGACGCCATACCCCTGTGAAGCTAGGTCACTAATGATTTCATAGATCGCAGACTTCGCCCCGACGTCTACACCCTTCGTAGGCTCATCCAGAATGATGATATCCAGATCGGCGGTCAACAGCTTGGCGACGACGACCTTTTGCTGGTTCCCACCGGATAAGGAGCTGGCGAGATCAAAGATGCTGCGGGCTTTTACCTGGACTTTTTCCGCGAGAGCGTGTGCCAGCTCCGCTTCCCTTTTCTCCTGAATCCAGCCCTTGCGCGACAGCTTGCCGAGTGCTGACAGGGTAATGTTGCGCTCGATTCCCCACTCCAGGACCAGTCCTTGCTTTTGCCTGTCCTCGGGCAAGTACCCGATCCCGAGCTCCATCGCTTGCAGCGGGTTTTTGACTTTAATCGCTTTGCCTTTTAAGTACACCTGGCCCGTATCGAACGAGGTAATTCCAAAGACGGCTTGGCACACCTCGGTTCTCCCTGCCCCTACCAACCCGGTCAAGCCGACAATTTCGCCTCGATGCACCGAAAAGGATACGTCTGCAAAAAAGCCTGTTTTGCCAAGACCTTCTACGCGGAGCAATTCTTCCCCGACCTTTGCTGCCTTTTTGGGGAACAGCTGTGTAATTTCCCGTCCGACCATGGCTACGATCAGGTCCTCGTTTGAAATTTCGGAAATGCCCCAGGAGCCGATATATTTGGCGTCGCGGAACACAGTCACTTTGCTCGCCAATCGGTACATGTCTTCAAAGCGGTGCGAAATAAAGATGATCGATGCCCCATTATCGCGCAGCTTTTCCGCGATCTTGTACAGCTCTTCACTCTCTCTTGCCGTAAGCGCTGCTGTCGGCTCATCCATGATGATGATGCGCGCATCCATTGAAAGCGCTTTCGCAATTTCGACGATTTGTTGCTGGGCAACGCTGAGCGCCCCCATCTTCGTTCTCGGATCAAAGCTTGCCCCCAGCTCCTGCAGCAGCTTTTTCGCTTCTGCGTGCATGTCGCCCCATAGGATCCGCTTTGTGCGTTTGGTGATCTTCTCATGTCCCATAAAGATGTTTTCCGTAACGCTCAGGTCTGGAAAACAAGTCACATGCTGATAAATCGCGGCAATTCCCAAGCGTTGGGCGTCCTTTGGATTTTTGATTTCCGTTTTCTGCCCGTTTACAAAGATTTCGCCTTCGTCCGGGAGATGTACACCCGTAATGATCTTGATGAACGTGGATTTGCCAGCTCCGTTCTCACCCATGAGCGCGTGGATTTCACCTGGCTTTAGCTGAAAATGCACTTGATCCAGCGCCTTTACGCCTGGAAACGTTTTCGTGATTCCTCTCAATTCAAGAACGTAATCTGACATAAACGTCCTCCTATTCCTGTTGGAAACGAGCCCTCTGCGGTCGAACAAAACGGACATGACTGTTTTGTTTGCACCTGTTTGTTTTTATATCTTTGATTATACAGCTTTGGTTTTTGTTTGCATATGATTAATTCTGTATTTTTTTATTATTCTTTGTTTTCTCTGAAAATGCGCAAAATCGGACATCGATGCTCTCCTCTTCGTCATGACTCTTGAATCCTTTTTCATTGTGTAGCTATTCTATGCGTATGGCCCTCTCTGTCCGTGGTATAATCCTTATAGGATGAATGTTTTTCCAAATAATAAAAATTGTGGTGAGTGATTCGTGGATATCAACTTCGCTTTTTTTGCGATTATTGTCATCGTCTCCGTCATTAACATCTATTATCTACTAAAGAAAACCAATCAGCATTTACAGAGAATAGAAGACTTGCTATCCCGAATGATAGAGAAGAAGGATTAGGGAGTCACCCTATGAATGGGAGGTCTGTATGTTGCAAATTCGTAATGTTCACGTGCAGGATTACAGGAGCGTAACCGCCGTCGTGAATGAGTGGTGGGGTGGCCGACAGATGGCTCATTTGCTGCCACGGTTGTTTTTTGAGCATTTTCAGCCGACAAGCTTTATTGTAGAAGAAAACGGAGAAATGGCAGCATTTCTGATCGGCTTTTTGTCTCAAGCCTCTCCAGGCGAAGCCTACATTCATTTTGTTGGGGTGCATCCGGAGAAACGAAAAGACGGGCTCGGCAAAAAGCTTTATCAGCACTTTTTTGAAACGGTGAAAGAAAAAGGCTGCCATACCGTGCGCTGCATTACTTCTCCTGTCAATAAAACCTCTATCGCTTTTCATACGAGCATGGGATTTGCCATTAAACAAGGAGATAAAACCG
This sequence comes from Brevibacillus centrosporus, assembly GCF_046622605.1. Taxonomy (NCBI): domain Bacteria; kingdom Bacillati; phylum Bacillota; class Bacilli; order Caryophanales; family Paenibacillaceae; genus Brevibacillus; species Brevibacillus centrosporus. Next base: position 5,252,940 of record NZ_CP176856.1, read on the forward strand.
TCGAGGGAATCTCCGTCACTTCCCACTACGATGGCAGCGGGAATGATCGGGTTTTGTTTGTGAAGGAGATCTAGGTAGTCACCCAAGCTCAACTGCGAAAGAAGCGTGCATTTTGGAGAAAACACAACTGACCGGGCGCATCGTGACTCCCGCTGATAGCGGCTTCAGGCCGTCAAAAAAGACTATGATCCAACCAACCTGTTCCGCTTTCCGCAAAGCATTCCTTTGCCGCCCGATCCCAGGAAAAGGTAAAGCTTATCTCTTCCCGAGCTGAGCTTTCTTTATTGTCATTGGCGATGTAAAAAAAGAAGCTGCCCTGCCAAGACAGCCCCCCTTCTTCCTTCTTCACTTCTGCCTGATTCTCACCAGCACATCGTCCAACCGCTTGGGATCCGTCAAATTTACCGGATCCAGCAGCCACTCTGCTTCCTGCGCGGTGAGCAGTCCCCTTTCTACGACGACCTGCTTTACCGTCTTCTGCTCGCGAATTGCTTGTTTGGCTACGTCGCTTCCGGTCTCGTAGCCAAAGATCGTAGCAATAACGGCGGCGACGGCTGTGGACGTTTCAGCGTGGGCGTGGCATACATCCCGGTTGGCGCGGATACCGCTCACGCATTTATTGGCAAACAGCGGGATCGACTCTATAAGAAGTGTAAACGATTCGAACAGACATTTGACAATGAGCGACTCCCATACGTTGAGATCGAGCTCGCCGCCTTCTGCTGCCATCGTCACGGCATAATCGTTTCCACATACCTGATAGCTGACTTGAATCATCAGCTCAGGCAGGATGGGATTGACTTTTCCGGGCATGATTGAGGAGCCTGGTTGTACAGACGGCAGCTCGATTTCGTTCAGCCCACCGTTTGGACCCGAAGACATGACTCGCAAGTCACGCGACATTTTTGAAATCCCGGTCGCCAAGCTTTTCAGAACAGCAGATATCCTCAGATAGACATCCGCATACTGCAATCCGTCAAAAAGATTATCTTCAGAGTGAAGCTCCCAGCCTGTGATCTCCTGTAAATGGCGATAGCACGCAGGCAAAAATCCCGGCAAGAGCCCTACTCCTGTCCCCACTGCTGTCGCACCGAGCGGAAGCTGCAGGCATTCCGTTTGCACCTCGCGCAGATACTTGATTTGCCGATCCAGCATCGAGGCGTATCCGCCAAACTCCTGCCCCAGCGTCACCGGCAGCGCATCCTGCAAGCAGGTTCTCCCCAGCTTGACCACATCTGCGTATTCCTTTGCCTTTGTCAGCCATGCCTCACGCAAGCTTTCCACCTGTGTGATCAATGCCTCAGCCTTCTCGTAGAGCGACAGCTTCATGGCACTGGGCAGCACGTCGTTGGTGGATTGCCCCATATTTACATGCGTATTGGGATGCACCATCGAGTAGCCCCTTTCTCCTGTCAGAAGCTCGTTGGCGCGGTTGGCAATCACTTCGTTTACATTCATATGCGTCGCGATTCCGCCCCCGCCTTGGAACATGTCCACGACGAAGAAGGCCGTCCATTTGCCTTGCATGACTTCCTCTGCTGCCTGACAAATCGCTCCACTGACCCGCTCTTCCATCGATCCAATCTGGCAGTTTGCCAGTGCTGCTGCCTTTTTAATCGCCGCGAGGTATTTCACGAGCGTGAACGCATCCGCGCCAATCGTCCGATGTGATACAGGGGATAGCTGTAAACTGCGCATCGTTTGGATTCCGTAATAGAGCTCGTCCGGTATTTGCATCTCACCCAATCCATCATGCTCCGTTCTCATCATGTCCTCTCTCCTCTTCTCTTCTTAGTAGAAGCCTTGGCTCGCAAAGCCTTCGCACCCAAAGGTACAGGTCGGTCTCTCCCCTACCGGATCGTAATCGAGTAGGAGGGAGCGACTAACTCCCGTCCTCTCACACCACCGTACGTACCGTTCGGTATACGGCGGTTCATCAAGCTTGACGAATGACAGAATATCGTTGTAATAAGCTTTTCAGCCCTTGTTGTTGCCAATATGCAACTCCGAGGGCTTTGTGCATTTGAGGAGTCTTTGTGGTACGCCATGCACCCTTTCTGGTGTTTGCAATTTCTATTGCTTGGACGTGCGATAAACCCAGAGAGCGAAGTTCTCGATATCGGGTTCGTACTCGCTTCCACTGAGACCACAAGCAAAGTCGAAGTCTACGTCGTATCCATTCGTCGATAGATTGAAGGATTTTCTTTGCATCCGCAAGGGCAAAATATCCGATCCAACCCATGAGGTACTGGTTTAGCTTCCGAATCCTTTCATCCATAGAGATGCTCCATACCGGATTAGTGATGAAGCGGATTTTCTCTTTCAACTTCAGAAGTGATTTTGGATGAAGCCGAATCCTTGCTTGTTTTGCATTAGTGAAACCGAAACCGAGGAACTTACGCTTCCAAGGTCGATCCACTGCGCTCTTCTGCTCATTTACTTTAAGCTTAAGTACCTTCTCCAAGTAGCTTTGGATACTTTCTTTTACCCGTTCTCCCGCCCGCTTTGTTCTCACGTAGATATTGCTATCGTCTGCGTATCGACAAAAGCGATGTCCCCTCTTTTCCAGTTCTTTATCCAAATCGTCGAGCAAGATGTTCGCCAATAACGGACTAAGTGGACCACCTTGTGGTGTGCCCTCTACTGCCGAAAGGCAGATGCCATTGACCATGATGCCTGCTTGTAGATATGCGCGAACAAGTTTCAACAAAGCTTTATCTTTTACTTTTCGAGCAACCCGACTCATTAAAATATCGTGATTAACCCGGTCGAAGAATTTCTCTAAGTCCATATCCACGACAAAGCGATATCCTTCGGAAATATAAAATTGTGCTTGTCTCATGGCGTCATGCGCACCACGGTTCGGTCGGAATCCGAAACTGGATTCTGAGAAGTGGGGGTCAAATATAGGAGTAAGAACTTGGAGGATGGCTTGTTGAATAAAGCGATCTATCACGGTAGGAATACCTAATAACCTTACTCCTCCGTCAGATTTCGGGATTTCGACTCTGCGGACAGGGGAAGGTTTGTAGGTCCCTTTCATAATCTGCTTTTTAGTGGTCAACCAGTGTTCACGGATATAATCGCGCAGTTGTTCGGTTGAAACACCGTCGATTCCCGCCGATCCTTTGTTTCTTTCCACTCTTTCGAGTGCCACTAATAGATTTTCTCGTGACAGGACTTTCTCCAACAGCTCCATGACGATACCCTTCCTCCGCACGCATCCTTCTAGTCTTGCCGGACAATACTCAGCCCTCTCTTGTACCCTCAGGGCTTCACCCATTTTCTCCAAGAGTAGTTCCTTACAGAATTCTGCTTCACAGTATTATCACGAAAGTGATTAGCGGATGTGTTGACTTAATGTTCAGCCCTTCCCCGTTCAAGCGTCCTTTACTTGGGTACTATGGCTTCTGCTGACTTCTGCATGTTCAGCGTCTCCTTACGAAGACGGTTACCAACATTTGAAGGCACTTCATGCAGACCTCCCCAGGTAAGAGCGATAACTTTCATCCCATGTACCTGCCCAAGTTTACTGCTGTATTCCTTGGCTGTATGGGGCTTCGTCTTGTTTGGCAGACTCACCCGAATACAACAGCCTCAAATTGGGTTCGTGTACCTCAGGTCGGGACTTTGCCGCCGGCTTCCTTCAGATTCCACCTCGCGGTGGACACCCTTGCCTTGGGCTAACGGTTGGTACAGCCAACCCCCGTTCGGGACTTACACCCTAGAGCTATCGCCCATGCTGGGCGCACCAAAAAGCCTCCTGCCCCACCCGTTAAGCGGGGAGCAGGAGGAGCTTTTCGTTCGTTTATTTTTCTGGGAACTCGATGACGGTTCTCCCTACGTTGATGCAGCACGCGTCATGGAAGGAATCAAACGCTTTGTTGATCTCGTCCAGCTGGATGCGGCCCAATACCAGATCATCGAGATTAAACTTACCGTCCAAATACAGCTTCGCGATGGCCGGGAAGTCGCGGAATGGCTGGGTGTTTCCGTAGAAGCTGCCTTTCAGCACTTTCCCGACACGATGGAAGCCGCCAGCTGGCAGCGTGATTTCTTTTGCTGGATGGAAGGCACCGATAACAACGACTGTGCCGCCTTTGCGTGTCCCTTTCCAAGCGCTTTGCGTCGCATTCGTATTTCCTGTGCAATCGATCGCAAAGTGGACACCAAAGCCATCTGTCAGCTCTTTCAGACGCTCTTCTGCATTTTCTTCCCCTACGTTAATCGTGTGCGTCGCGCCAAACTTCTTGGCGATCTCCAGATTTGCCGGCTTCATGTCGCATGCAATGATTTTAGAGGCACCTGCGATACGCGCTCCCTGAATAGCATTGACACCCACGCCGCCGATTCCGAAAACAGCCACGGTGCTGCCCGGTGTAACACCTGCCGCGTGCACGGCTGCGCCATATCCTGTCGCTACGCCGCAACCGATCAAGGATGCTTGTGCGAGCGGCATTTCATCCGGCAGCTTCACGCAGGACATTTCGGGAACAACGGTATATTCTGCAAAGGTAGACAGCAAGGAATTGTGGTAAATCTTTTCACCGTCTTTGCTCAGGCGGGTCGTTCCATCCAGCAAGGTTCCCTCAAACATGGGTCCAAAAGCGGATTCGCAAAGATGAACCGCTCCTGTCACGCAAAATTCGCACGTACCGCAGTAAGGTACCCAGCTCAGCGCTACTTTGTCCCCAGGCTTCACCTTGGTTACATTCGGGCCTACCGCTTCCACAACCCCTGCCCCTTCATGCCCCAGGATCGTTGGGAACGGAGTAGTCTCATCATCCAGTGCATTCAGATCGCTGTGGCATACACCTGTTGCTGCCACACGTACCAATACTTCATTTGCCTTTGGTGCATCGAGTGTTACTTCCTGAATCGCAAGCGGTTGTCCGACTCCTGTCATCACAGCTGCTTTCATTTTCATGTCTATTCCCTCTTTCGCGGACTGTTCTCGTAGTAGCGTTGCACGGGTGGATCATCATGTATCTATGAAAAGGCTTTAGTAGGCAAACCAGATCGCTTTCGCTTTTGTATAGGAAGCCAAGGAGTGGATCGCAAACTCTTTGCCCCAGCCGCTTTGCTTCCAGCCACCGAATGGACTTGCTACATCATAGCAGCCGTAGCGATTCACGAAGACTTGACCGGCTTGCAGCTTGTTCGCCACGCGATGTGCGCGGGACATATCACCTGTCCACAGACCTGCAGCCAATCCGTATATCGTGTCGTTCGCCATCTCAACCACTTCTTCTTCGGTATCAAACGGAATGACGCAAAGAACGGGTCCAAAAATCTCTTCTTGGGCGATCTTCATTTTGTTGTGAACATCCGCAAAAATGGTGGGACGGATGAAGTAGCCGTTAGCATTGTCGCCTGTCAGATCGCGTTCGCCACCTGCCGCCACACGTGCGCCTTGCTCTTTTCCGCTCTCGATGTAGCCGAGGATACGCTCCAATTGTTTTTTGGAGACTTGCGCTCCTTGATCCGTTGTTGGATCAAAAGGATCACCCAGCTTGTAGCCGTTCGCCATTTCTGCCAAACGATTTACTACTTGGTCATAGATGTCACGTTGGACGAACAAACGGGTTGGGGACGAGCATTTCTCCGCTTTATGCGTGAACAGTCCGTAAAAAGAACGTTCAATGGCAGCGTCCAGGTTCGGTGCATCGCTGAATAGGATGTTCGGAGACTTTCCGCCCAGCTCGAGTGACACCGGCTTCAAATTGGAGTCCGCAGAGTCGCGCACCAGTTGTTTTCCGACCGCCGTGCTCCCTGTAAAAGTCACTTTGTCTACGTTCATATGGCGGCTCATGTGGGAACCGACGCTGCCCGCACCCAGAACGAGGTTGATTACGCCTGGAGGCAGGATATTTGCTTCATGAATGATTTCAAACAAGCGGATGGCAGAGAATGACGTTTCCTCGGACGGCTTCAGGATGATGGTATTTCCCATCGCGAGTGCTGGAGCGAGCTTCCATGCCGCCATGTCGATCGGGAAGTTGAAAGGAACGATCTGCGCACATACCCCGATCGGGTCACGCGTGGTTACGCTCAGGAAGTTGCCCTCAACCGGATTGTTTTCCCCGTAGTACTTGTCCGTCCAGCCAGCGTAGTATTCAAATACATCGGAGGCTTCCTGCACGTCATCCTTGTAGGACTCGGTGTACAGCTTTCCGTTGTCCAATGTCTCCAGCGTAGCGATTTCTGCCTGATGCTCCAGTAAAAGAGCGCTGATCTTCCGCAGAATTTTTGCACGCTCCTTGCGTGTCACTTGACGCCATGCTCCGTTTTCATCGTCAAAAGCCGCACGAGCCGCTGCTACTGCACGATCTACGTCCTCTGGAGCTGCAACCTGAAACGAACCGTTAATCAGGCCATTCGCCGGGTTGGTAGAAGTGATGATTTCATCGCCTGCGCTATCGACCCATTGTCCGTTGATGTAGAGCTTTTTCGTGGACAGCAGCCATTCTTTCGCCCACTCCAGCTTTGGCTGGTCGATTCCTTCAAAAATTGCTCGATCATTTGTTTGATTCATCGTTAAGACCTCCATCTCGGGAAAAGCTTTTGACCCCTTCCCGTCCTTTTTCCTTGATCAGTTTGGAAACAAAGCTGTAGCCATGCTTCTCCTTCAAATCCACGACAAGCGGAATGAAGGTATTGGCTAATTCCTCGCATCTCTCTTCGTTGGCTTCGATACCTGCGAGGCATTTCTCGTGGAACAGGACAAGCGCGTTTTTCAGCATGTAAAGCGCATCCAAAATATTGGCTCCTGCTGCGCCTTCAAACACGTTCAAATCGAGCTCCCCATGCTCCAGCGTCGCCTGGACAACCCGGTCACACCCCAAAACCTGAAAACAGCTTTGGATCAAACTCTCAGGCACGACCGGATTGATTTTTCCGGGGAAAAATGAAGACCCCGCCTGTACGGCTGGAAGCGAAATTTCAGCAAAGCCTGCTTCCGGACCTGAGGACAGCAAACGTAAATCTTTCGCGATTTTAAGCAAGCAAGTAGAGAGCAAGGAAAGCTGAGCCGAAACCTGCGCCAGATCATCCAAGTTTTGTGCCGCATCAAACAAGTTTTCCCGATGCTGTAGCCGCATGCCAGATAGGTGACACAGCTCAGCGAGAACCGCTTCACGATAGGCACTAGGAGCACCGATGCCAGAACCAATCACCGTTCCCCCCAGATTCACCGCGAGAAGCTCTTGGACTGCTTGTTTCAAGGAGCGATGTCGTCTCTTCCATACCGCCGCGTAGCCACTGAACGTTTCACCTAGTTGTACGCGCATGCCATCCTGCAGGCAGGTTCGTGCAATCGTGGTGATCGGCATCAAACGCTGCACCAGCTTTTCCCAAGTCTCCTGCATCCGGGCTAGCAGGTCATCAAGTCCTGCATACTCCTGTACAATCGCCATGCGTATCGCCGTATGACAAGCATCTGAGGTCGATTGGGAGGCATTCACGTGATCGACCGGATGCACAGGAGCATAGGTCCCACGCGGCATTCCCGCTTGCTCATTAGCCAGGTTGGAAATGGCTTCGTTGACGTTCATGTTCGTTCCGATACCACCGCCGCCATGCAGAATATCGACAGGAAAATGTTCGAGATGCTTGCCTGCGATCAGCTCGTCACAAGCCTGTTCAATCGCTTGAAGAACGGATGTCTCGATCACTTCTGCTCTCTCGTTCGCCCGTGCTGCCGCCTTTTTGACCATTGCCAGTGACGCAATATACGCGGGATACTGACGCAGGCTTTTGCCGGAGAACGATAGATTTTGCAACGCTCTCACGGTCTGGATGCCGTAAAGTGCATCCTGCGGTATTTCCAATGTGCCAAACGAGTCCTGTTCTTTTCTCATCTTCAACCATCTCCTCCAAAAGGGGTACAGTCTGGTTGCCCCCCCTACTGAACATGGAGACTGTCGATCATCTGCAGACAAAGCAACCTCCTACCAGCCAGCCCTACACTAGCTCGTGCCTCCGTAAAGGCGAATAGGCAGCTATCTGCAGATGCCACAGCTTTGATCTTAATTCACAATGCGAACAACAAGTTCATTATATGAACATGACCAGATTATAATTCGCTCTCCTCGGAATTGTCAAACAAACATTTTTTTCTGGAAGGGAGTGCTCCACCGCTCGTTTTCCCGCCCTTCTAGCACTTAGATATATAAACGAATAGCTTTCAAGCAAAAATCTACGCTATAATGATCTACATTGGAAAAAATTAATGGAGTGTTAACGTGCGCATGAAACAGGAAAACTCATCTGTTCAAGCAGTCGATCGAGCTCTGCAGCTTCTCCAGTTAGTAGGAGAAAGCAAAGATCCTATTTCCATCGTAGATTTGGCTGAAAAGTCAGGAATGAACCGCACGACTGTGTGGCGACTGATTGGAACACTTGAAAATCATGGTTTTATTGAACGTGACCCTCTGACGAAGGGTTACTTGCTCGGCTATGCTGCCAACCGCCTTGCTGCCCAGGCCCCGCAATACGGCTCACTCATCCGCCGGGCCCGAAAAAGCATGGAGCAGCTGCGCGAAGAAACACAGGAGACTGTCCTGCTCAGCGTCCCCAAGCACCTCGGTACCCTTACGATCGACCAAATCGATCCGGCCAACAGTGTACGCGTTGCTCACTATGTGAACGCCTTTTTGCCGCTGCACTGTACATCGAACGGCAAAGTCCTTCTTAGTACCTTTTCTGAAGATGAGCTCAACTTTTTCCTCGAGCAGCCATTAGAAAGTATGACTCCTGATACAATCACGGACCCTAAGCTTCTGCGAGAAGAGATCGAAAGGGTCAAAAAACTTGGGTATGCTACCGTGATTGGTGAGCTGGATGTAAATGAAAACGGCATTTCTGCCCCGATCTACGACAAACGCCATGTTCTCGTGGCCTTTATCAGCGTGTGCGGACCGAATTTTCGATTTACGGAAGAAAAAGTCTTGGCCTGTACGAAGTATTTGTTCGCAGCTGCTCGCGATATTGCCGAGCATTTGCAGTAAGCTCCAAAAAAAAAAACGGCCCTGCTAATGGCCGCCACGGAAGCCTGATGCGCCCTAACGCGTCAGGCTTTTCCTATTTTTCATGATTCCTCCATTCTTGAACATCCTAAAAGAGATGTGGATTTCCCCTCATTTTGGCCGAGGAAAACAAACCTTTGAAAAATGATTGACAATTCTCGACATGAGCACATATAATCACCTTAGTTTCACATCGCGAATAAACAGTTCACATTATGAACATTCTTTTTACTTCCAGTCATCCTTTCGATGTACTCTTCGCCCAACCCCTACTTAGGCGAACCGTAGTTTTATAGTTTTTTTACAAGGGGGAATTCATGTGAACAGTAGCCAAATGATTAAAATGGACGACGCTCCACTGAGCAAGTTTCACATCAAGATGGCAGCGCTTACGTTCGGTGCCCACTTCACTGACGGTTATGTTTTAGGTATTATTGGAATCGCTTTCACTCTCATCAAGCCTCAAATGAATCTCGACCCTCTCTGGACTGGTCTGATCGGCAGTTCTGCCTTGATCGGTCTCTTCCTTGGCAGTCTCATTCTCGGCTATATTTCCGACTTTATTGGACGGCAAAAGATCTTCGTTTTCAGCTTTATCTTGATTACGTTAGCTTCTTTCCTGCAATTTTTTGCCGATACTCCGGCACAGCTATTACTCTTGCGCATCTTGATCGGGATCGGTATGGGTGGCGACTATAGTGTTGGACATACCATGCTGGCTGAATTTTCCCCTAAAAAGCACCGCGGCGTTCTACTCGGTTCCTTTAGCGTGATTTGGACCTTTGGGTATGTAGCATCGACCTTGATCGGTACTTATCTGCTCAGCATTGGACCTGATGCGTGGCGCTATATGCTCGCTTCTTCCGCCATTCCTGCTGTCGTTATTCTGCTACTGCGTATGGGTACACCGGAATCTCCACGCTGGCTGATTAACAAAGGACGCATTGATGAAGCACGCAACATCGTGAAAAAGTATCTTGGACCAAACATCGTGCTGGATGATGAAACACCTGTCAAAAAAACGCAGGGAAGCTTTGCCCAACTTTTCAGCAAGGACATGCGCAAGCGTACTGTGTTCAACTGCCTGTTTTTTGTTTGCTTGGTCATCCCTTATTTTGCGATCTATACGTTCTTGCCTGCGATTTTGGAATCGATGGGTCTCAGCGAAAACTTCGGTACGGATTTGCTGTTGAACGGTTTGCTGGTCGTGGGTGCCCTTCTTGGCATTTGGTGCACGATCAAGTATTCCCGTCGCGGCTTCCTGATCAGTTCTTTCATCATCCTGGCAGTCACCCTGTTCCTGCTGACAGTCTTGCCTGAAGGCGCTACCACACTGATGATTCTCGTCTTTGCTATCTTTACTTTGATCATGTCGGCAGTAAGTAACCTCGTGGGAGTATTTCCTGCCGAAAGCTTCCCTACAGAAGTTCGCTCCAGCGGCGTAGGACTCGCGACTTCCTTCAGCCGATTTGGTTCCGCCATCGGTACCTTCTTGTTGCCGATCGGAATCGACAGTTTTGGGATTCACCCGACCATGCTCGCGTTGACGGGGGTTTTGGTGGTCGGTACGCTGGTCTCCATCGCCTGGGCTCCTGAAACGAAAAACCTCTCGCTCAGCGAAGCGAGTGACATGCAAAAAACCGCTTAGTTGCAAGAATGAAAAAGAGCCACATCTTCTGTTACAGGGCTTGTCCTGCCCCTGACTCACGGAAGATGTGGCTCTTTCTTTTGGGTTCTTTACACGTCAAACTTGCTGACCAGCGCTTGCAGTCGGAGTGCCTCCCGATTCAGCTTGTCCGCAGAGCTGGCTACATCCTCACACGATAGCAGCTGCTCATCTACCGAGTTGACTGTGGTTTTTGCGTACGCCAGCGCCTGGTTCGCAATCTCTTTCATAAGGATGACCGCTTCACTGACTTGCTGCGTATTGGCTGCCATTTGCTCCGCAGATGCGGAAACTTCCTGCACTTGATCCGTTACCTCGATGATGCTATTGCGGATGGTTGTAAAAATATCGCTCGCTTCACTGGCTACCTGCATGCCAGACGCGGTTTCCCTGCTGCTTTCACTCATTGCAGAAACGGCAGTCGCCATGTAGGTACGGATCTCTTCTATTAAGTGGGCGATTCGTGCCGCCGACTCTTGGGACTGTCCAGCCAGCTTTCGGACTTCCTCTGCTACGATGGCAAAGCCCTTCCCTTGCTCTCCTGCCCGTGCAGCTTCAATCGCTGCATTGAGTGCGAGGATTTGTGTCTGTCCCGTAATGGCTTCCATGACCCGCAAAATATCCACAATCTGGGTAGAATGGGCATCCAGTGTTCGAATGATCTCGTTTGTCTGCTCCGTCTGGTTGTTGATCTGCTCCATTTGCGCAGCTACTCGCGAGACAGTGTCATCTCCCAGCTTGGCGAGCTCTGACATCGTAAGCGACAGCTCCGCTACCGCAGATGATGACGTAGCCACCATATGAATCCCTGCATTGACTTCTTCCATGCTGCGAGCACTTTGGTTCGAGCCGTGCTGCTGCCTTTCTGCGCCATCAGCGATCTCCTTTACTGAGCTGACAATCTGCCGCGATGATTCAGCGGTACGCTCTGCACCTACAGTCAGTTCCTCTGAGGAAGCGGCCACCTCGTCAGCGGTTTTCTTTACTTCCTGAATGAGCACATTCAGATTCGTACGCATTTTTTCAAAAGCAGTCCCTAGTTGACCCACTTCATCTCTGGATTGGATCACTACCGGCTGATCCAGCTTGCCATCTGCGATTACTAACGCCTTCTGGTTCAACAAGCGAAGCGGCTTGATGATGGAGCGGCTCAGTACATACGCAACAACGCTGCTCACCACCAGAACGACCAGGAAAAACATAAGCATCAATCGATTGGAAAGCTCGATGGAGTCTTGAATGGAGCTTACAGAATCTGTTATTTGCTGCACCTTTTCCTGGAGATAAGCATCTACTTCACTGTTGACCTTTTCTGCCTGGGCATCAAAGTCATCCATTAGCTGATTGCCCTTCTCGTGACCTAGGTCGATAAAGACATGTGCCATTTTTTGACCGACGGCATAGAAATCATCGAAAGCCACTATTATCTTTTGCAGACGCTCCTGATCCTCAGGATTAACCTGCTTCATTTCCTCAGCAGACTTCCGGAACATTGCTGCGTATCTGGATGCTTCGTCCAGACCATCATCCATCCCATTTTGTCCCCGTGTGGCGCTAATATCAGTCAACCATTGTTGAACCTGAATGACGGACATCTTCATTTCCTCAGCCATAAGAGCTGAACGTAGCGTTTTGGCTTCCATGATCGTGGTGGTCTCACTTTGCTGTAAGGAAACTACGTACTGATAGCTGCCAACTGCTGCGAACATGACGAAAATTAGAGAGAATGCACATACAATTTTTTTGGCGATTGACACAGTCTCCTCCTCAAACAAACATGATGCAACTGTACATATTCGTAAATTGTAATGCGTTTGAGGGGATCAAAACAATCGCCAGCCTAGAATTGTAAACGATTTGTAACCAATATTTGTCTGAAAGATGTCACTTGTTTACTTTTGAATAGCAATCACAAGCTGTGATATGGTCATTAACCATGCCTACTGCCTGCATAAAGGCATAGCAGATCGTAGAACCCACGAAGGTGAATCCTCGCTTCTTCAAATCCTTGCTCAGTTTGTCGCTCACGTCAGTAGTGGCTGGTACCTGAGACATAGCTGTAAAATGGTTCTGAATCGGCTTTCCCCCTACAAAAGACCAGATATATTCTCGAAAGGAGCCGAATTCCTCTACAACGCGGAAAAAGGCCTTTGCGTTGGTCACAACAGCCCTGACCTTCAATCTGTTTCGCACAATCCCTTCATTATTTAGCAGCTCTTCTATCTTGTTCTCATCGTAGTGAATGATTTTTTCAGGCTCGAAGTTATCAAATGCCTTCCGATAATTCTCCCTTTTTTTCAGGATCGTATACCAGCTTAGTCCTGCCTGTGCTCCCTCGAGATTGAGATACTCAAATAGGAGCCGGTCGTCATAAACGGGTACTCCCCATTCGTGATCATGGTAGTCGATATACAAAGGATCCTCGTTTACCCAGCCGCATCTGTTCATCGTTTGCTGCCCCCTTTAATCTTGCGAACGTATATTCTTATTGTTAGGATAAACAAACATAACCACTTCTGCAAGTTTTCCTTAGAAAAAAGAAAACCCGTTTTGACGGGATTACTAGTCATCGCGGGTCAGGGTTGCTTTCTATTCAATCAATCAGCATGTCTCACTTTGCCCTGCCCTTTTAGGCGGACCGAAAACCGGTGCTAATCTGGAGTCCGAAAGCTGCTCTCCCAAGCCAAAGTACTGGCAGAAATTCATGAGCAGCGGTTTCCATTTTGCCGGATCAATGTAATTCGGGTGACCATCCATGAGAAGACCTGGCTGAATATGAACTTTTTCAATGTAAACTTCCATGGCCACCAGCGAGCTCGGCTCCTCCATCGGATGCAGCTTTACCAGCCTAGCCTCCATTTGAACGGGACATTCCTTTACTCTAGGCGCTTGCACGACCTCTGACGGCAATGAAGATAGATCCGCGACACCGAGCTTATCTGCCTCGAATTGGTATCCCCGTGCAGCTTTCTTTTCCGGAACCGGATTTCTTCCTGTTAACAAAGTAAGTCTTTCGATTGCCGGCACCATATCTACTGACGGAAGATTGAGCACACATTCTTTTTCTCTCATCAAATTTTGCACGGTCTGTGACTGGCTGCTCATCCCGAGCATGCACGATCGGCCTAGCCACCAAGCCGAGGACATCGGCGCTACATTTGCTGTACCCGTTTCATTCCTTGTAGTGATCAATACAACTGCGCTTCCAAAGTATAAAATTTTTGGCTCAATTACCATGTGCATAGGCCTTCCACGTCTCCTCTGCATTCCAGATTTTCATAACTGTAGCACAGAGCTTTTACGTGATATAGACTTTCCAAGTATGACAGCAAGATCGCAAAGCAATTAATTTTGTCCGGCTGCCACACGAGAAGAAGCTGCCGAATTCTTCCGGCAGCTCCTCTGTCTATTTCACCATCTCAGCCATTTTTACAAATGTGTAGCCCTTGCTCTTCAAGCTCTCCAGCACGACTGGCAAAGCTTCAATCGTATGGATATCATCGAGCATGTGCAGCAGAATCACACTGCCATTTTGCGTCTGGGTAAGAACACCGTTTACAATATCCTTCGCACTGTTTTTGGAATCCCAATCGAGCGTAGTGACATCATACATCGCAATCACTTTGTAGCCAGTCGCTGCAATCACTTTCCCGGTTTGATCGTCCACGACACCCGTCGGCGGTCTGAACAGCATGACAGGCTGCTGCTGGATCGACTCCGTAATGACCTGATGGGCTTTCACGATGTCCTTTTGCAGGTCCTCCGGCTTCAACGTCGTTACCACCGGGTGACTGTAGGAATGGTTTGCGACATCATGACCGCCCTCGACCATGGCTCGTGCCAGATTCGGGTTATTTTCTACCCCTTTTGCCCTCAGGAAAAAGGTCGCTTTTACATCATGCTCTGCTAAAATATCCAAGATTTTTGTAACCGTCTTATCGCTTCCCCAGTCATCAAAGGTAAGCGCGACCTGCTTATTGTTTGTGTCCGATTTATAGACCAGCTTGTACTGGGCATTCTGATAGTTCATGTTCACTTTGGCAGCATCGTAGCCTGGGATTTTTTCCAGCGGCTTTCGTTCACCGCCGTTTTTGATTAATTCACTGAGCGTCGTAAACTTGTAGCCAATCTCCTCGGCTGCTTGAGCAATCAGTGGAATCGCGGGAATCACTTCCGGGTTAATGTCTGTATTTAACGAGATGATTCCACCTCTTGATATGTATCGTGTGATGTAATCGCCGATCGTTTTAGCATCCCTGCTCAAGTCCCGGTCCTTCGGGTTAATATTGTAGCTGACAACGGCGTCCATTCCCAAATGAGCGGCCGCCAAACGGACTTCATCTGTAAAATCTCCAGACTTGGTGCGAACGTAGCGTGGAACAATCCCTGTCTCTCTTTTGATCACTTCATTACTCAGCTGTATTTCGCGATAAATCTGTTCGTAGCTGAGCTTGCTCGTGTCTAGTTGGTTGAGCGTATTGTTTTCGATCTCATGTCCACGAGCCAAGATGTCTTTTGCGATTTTCGGCTCTTCGGCGACCCGCATGCCCGGTAGAAAGAAGGTCGCTTTGATCTGGCTTGCATCCAACTGATCCAGCAAACGTTTCATGGTTTTTTCATCGCCCATGCCATTAAACGTTAAAGCCAATTCTTTTCTAGCTGTGTACACGTAAGAAATCGCTTTGCTTTTTTCTCCCGTGTAGCGGGTAATGCTTTGTTCTGCGTCCGTTTTCCCCTTCAAGTTGTCAACCGATTCATCTTTGTTTACAAACATGGAGCAACCCGATACGAGCATAAGCACCATGCCCATCACGAATCCTTCACGTACACGCAGCATGAAGCCGGCGCTTCTTCCTCTGGTCATGCCTTTTCTCCCTTTTTGCTATCCATCAACAGATAGTCTCTCTTATTTCCCTTGCTCGGACTCCTCTACCAGCTCCGTCATGGTTACCAGCGAGTATCCCTTTGCTTGCAAACCTTCTATTATTCTCGGTAGAGCTTCGACAGTTTGAATATCATCCAGCATGTGCAGTAAAACAATGCTGCCGTTTTTTGTCTTCTCGAGAACGGCATTCACAATGTCATCCGCACTCTTGCTCTTGTCGTGATCCGAGGGAATCACATCGAATAGGGCAATGGTCTCGTAGCCCGTCGCCGCAATGGCTTTGACCACGTCATCGTTGACTGCTCCTGCCGGAGGTCTGAAATACATCGTGGGCTTTTGCTGAATGGCTTCTGTAATGACCTGATGTGCCTTGACGATCTCCTGCTGAAGCTGTTCCGGCGTAATATGGGTGTTATTGGGATGGGAGTATGTGTGATTCGCTACTTCATGCCCTGCTTCTAGAATGGCTCGAGCCAGGTTCGGATTTTTAGCTGTGCCGTCTGCCCGCAGAAAAAAGGTGGACTTGACCTGGTACTTTTCTAGGATGCGGAGGATGTTTGTTACTGTCGCATCGCTACCCCAATCATCGATCGTAATGGCTACCTTTTTCTCATCGGTTTCCACTCTTTTCACCACTTTGGCCATAGCATTGGTGTAGTAGGGGTTGATCTTGGCTGCATCGTAGCCTTCGATCTTTTCCAAGGGTAATTTCTCCTGACCATGAGCCAGAAGCGTCTGGAGGGGCACAAACTGGTACCCTGCTTCGGCAGCAGCCTTGGCGATCAGTGGAATGGATACTGACAAATGAATGTTTTCATCGATATCCAAGGCAATAATTCCGCCACGATTCATATACTTGCGCACGTATTTGTTCTTTTGCTCTTCCGTTTCATCGTGCCAGTTATGCAAGAACAGACTGTAACCGATGACAGCTTCTTGACCGTTGTGCGCCGCTGCCAGACGAATATCGTCCGTGTACGTACCAAGCCATGTCCGAGCATATTTCGGCGTAACACCTGTATGCTTGAGGATCAGCTCCTTGCTCTCCTTTATCTGCTGATAAATCTGTTCGTAGCTTAGATTCGCCAGATCATGTCCATGTACCGCATTATTCTCAATCTCGTGACCTCTCGCCAGGATTTGCTTGGCTAACTGCGGCTGTTTGGCTACTTGCGCTCCCGGCAGAAAAAACGTCGCCTTGATGTTGTATGTATCCAGATCGTTTAAAAGCTGCGTCAGCTTTTTCTCGTCACCTAATCCATTAAAAGTCAAAGCGAGCTCAGGCTTAGTCGTATAAACCATGGAAACAGCTTTGCTTGGCTCTCCCGTATAGCGAACAACGGAGGATGCTGGTTGTGTATTGGCGTATGCCGTAGCCTCCATTACGGAACTGCTCAAAAGCAGGGCCAGTGCTCCAGTCACACCCAGCATTTTTCCCCAGAATCGTTTTCTTTGTCCTTTCCAAAATTTCATGATTCTACTCC
>NZ_CP176856.1:5277500-5375000 GCF_046622605.1 Brevibacillus centrosporus
CAATAACACAAACAACGAAGCCAACACGAGCACTACCAACAGCATACTCATGGTTTCCTGAGTGCCAGCCAAGCTGTTCGTCATTTCAAGCGAAACGACTGTCCCATCCTTCCAAATCACCGGGACTTGTGCGATTGCATATAGCACCCCATCTTTCTCCTCCAAACGGTATACCTCAGCATCGCTGTACGCGGGCTTCAAACCGCCAAATTTGACATCCTTGGCAGCTGTAAGGACTGCGTGTCCATCTGCATTCACGACTCTGATCATACCGATTGGCGTCAAATAGGCCTGCAGAAAATCTGCCGGATCGACCTGATTGACTGTGGCATGCAGCGTTTGCGCTATGTTTTGCGCCTGTTGCTGGAGCCTCCCGATTTCCTGATCCGTCATTTGCTTATAAAACAGCCAGTAGATCGAGACGTTGGTAATACATAAAATCAGCACCAGCCAAACCAAGGAAAAAACCTGGATCTTGTTCCGGATATTCATCAGCTTCTACCCCTTGATCGAATACCCGATACCCCGCACCGTATGGATAAGTGGAGCATGCAGGTGATCATCCAGTTTCTTGCGCAAATAACGGATGTACACGTCAACGATGTTCGTGTCGCCGTAATAGTCGTACCCCCAAACGTTCGTCAAAATTTGCTCCCGGTTCAACACCTGGTTGGCGTTCCTGACCATATAGACGATCAAATCAAACTCACGTGGAGTCAGCTCAATTGGATTGCCACCCCGTGTAACCGAGCGCATGCGTTCATCTACGCAGAGGTCCCCCAGTGTAACGGTCTCGTTTTCTGTCTCCTGCTTGAGATGGTTCGCCATCCGCATGCAGACGCGAAGCCTCGCCAGCAGCTCTTCAATGGCAAAAGGCTTTGTGATGTAGTCGTTAGCCCCCAAATCCAGACCGCTTACTTTGTCAGGCAGCGAGTCTCTCGCCGTTAACAGAATGACTGGTGTGATACTGTCCGAAGCACGTATGCGCCGAAGCACTTCCATGCCATTGAGCCTGGGGATCATGACATCCAGCAGTACGACGTCCCATTTTTTGCTGGCATAAAGCTCAAGCCCGCTCACCCCATCCTCCGCACAAAGCACCTCGTAACCCTCATATTCCAGCTCTAGCTGCAGAAATCTGCTAATCTTCTTCTCATCTTCAACCAATAAAATACTGGCCTTATCCATAAAACTCTCCCTCCATTCTCTTGATCAAGGTGCAAGGGAGCTAGTCGCAGCTTGATAGAAGCATTCCCTCTCTATTATAAGCAGTGATCTCCCACTTTGGATAAGCGTAAAAAACGAAGGGCTTTTCCCGCAAATTAAGTCTAGTATCGGAGTCAAAAACCACATACTATCTATAGTAAGAGAATCGACAATATGCAGACAGCCTTTCATAAGGAGGAACCGATTCATGAAAGAATTAGTAATCGCAGGAGCTCTTGCTGCCGCTATTTCCTCGATTGTACTGGGGGCATCCATAGCTTCCCCAATGGACACTCCAGACGGCATGCTTGCAATGCACGATGAAGTAGACGGGGTCTTTGAAAGCCATGGAATGCTGCTCGACTATCATTAAGGCCATTCTATGAAAAAAAACAAGCTGGCAGAAGCTCGCAGCTTGTTTTTCTTTTGCTTCTCTATTCGATTGCGGTCCACTCACGCCAATTCTACGAGAACGTCCCCTTCGTTGACGAAATCAGCTTCGCTCACCTTCACTTCTTTGACGGTACCGCTGCTCTCAGCTGCTATCGGAATCTCCATTTTCATGGACTCCAGGATCACAACATCCTGCCCCTCTACTACAGCGTCTCCCGGCTGCACCAATACCTTCCACACATTTCCCGCCATACTCGCCACAATTTTGCTCATTCTGATTCCTCCCCTATGCAGTAATTACTCGCTTATTCGACTTCTACGAGCGCTGCTTTCCTTCTTCTGGATATACATTTTCGCCACCGGTTATGATCATATCCTTCTTTCGATCCACGATATAAATCCTTCGTCATCCTAGGTCAAGCTTCGTCTGCTTCAATTTCCATGCGCAAAAGATTGGACCCAAAGCATTTGCCCAAATTGTCCATTCGGATAGAAGTAGAGCCTCCACCAGCCAATGCCCCCCGCAAGACAAAGTTCATCGCGTGAATATTGGGCATCAAATAACATTCTACCTCTCCTTCTACCAATCCTCGAAAGTGTTCTTTGACCCGCTCTGGCGTCACTTCCCTCACAAACACCTCGTACCACTCCGGGCGGGCTGCGAACAACCCGATGTTTACTGTGTTTCCCTTATCTCCCGAACGTGCAAAGGCTACTTCGCGCAATTGTACGTTTCCCATGTACTACTCCACCTCCACCAAGCTGACCTCGACTCTGCTCTCCACTACTTCTCGCGGAACAAGACAGGACCACATCCCAAAAAGCTCACGCGGCGCAGTCATCCCACCGATTCCGCTCATCGTCGGCGGACCGCTCAGCGCCAAAGGAGGAAACAATCTGGGAAACTTGGCGGCAGCCTCTTTCTGCGGGGTACGAACCGCCATCCGCAAATACACCTCGTTGAGCTTTTCCTCCGGAAGAGTCGAGAGTGGCCCGTGCAGAGAGTTGTAGCCTAGAAATTCAGTCTGCACCTCCTCATACTGCCAGCCCAAGCGCTCTAGCTGCTTCCGCACGATCCGATCAGCTGCTTTTGCCTTTTCCAGCGCATTCGGCCAGGAATAGCCGACCATCGCCTGACCAACATAGCCATTTGGATACCCCATAACAACTTTGAGCGTATCCGGGCTGGGCTTTCCCTTTGCGCCCCGGACGCGGACGCGATGCCTGCCGGACTCCTCCAGCACGACCTGTGTCATATCCAGCACTACATCCGGCGTCATATAGGCAGCCGGATTGTGGATTTCGTACAGCATCTGCTCTTTTACCGTTTCGATAGAGACAAGTCCGCCGGTTCCCTCTGCTTTGGTAATGACAAAGCTACCGCTCTGCTCCACTTCGGCGATCGGGAATCCGAGCCGATCCATCTCCTCCACTGACTGCCAGTCGCCGCTGAAATTGCCTCCTGTCACCTGCCCGGAGCATTCCATCAGATGCCCCATGAGAATTCCCTGGGCGAGCGCGTCCCACTCGTCCTTTTTCCAGCCGAATTCATAGATCAGCGGAGCGAGGAATTGCGCCGAATCCGTCGTCCGTCCCGTAATGACGATATCCGCTCCTTGCCGCAGTGCCTCTACAATGGGCCATGCCCCCAGGTACGCATTGGCAAAGCTGATTCGCGGCAAAACGTCGTCAATCGACCGTCCATCCTCCATATGAGAGAGCGAAATTCCCTTCTCGCGAAATTCGGGCAGCCGCGGTAAAATGTCATCTCCGGTCACCACCGCTACCTTCAAGCCTGTGATTCCCAGCTCCTGAATCATTCGCAGGACTTCCTGCTGCGCGCCAAGCGGGTTCGTGCCGCCTGCATTCGTCAGGAGCTTGAAGCCCTTTTCCTTCATGTACGGCAGCAAAGCTGGCATGGAGGAAGTGATGTCACGCGTATACCCTTTGGAAGAATCCTTCTTGCGGTCCTTTTGCAGGATTGCCAGCGTCAGCTCTGCCAGACAGTCGAAGCACAAATAGTCGAGGCTTCCCCGCTGAACGCTCGCTACAGCGGGCAGGATGGAATCCCCGTAGAAGCCTTGGGCAGCACCGATCCGTATCGTTCTCATTTATTTCCCCTCCCAAACCGGTGCTCGCTTTTCTAAAAAGGCCGTGGCACCTTCACGCAAATCATGACTGGCAAAAGCAACGAGTCGCAGAGTGCACAGCTGAGCCATGGATGTGAGCAAATCGGTCTGTTCCGTCGTGCGAAACGCCTCTATCCCGAGCTTCACCGCCAACGGACTGTAGGACGCAACCAGCCTGGCCAGCTTCCATGTCTCTTCCTCCAGCTGCTCCGGTGCGGTCATGTGGTGAATCAGCCCGTACTCATACGCCTTTTGCGCGGAGATGATGTCTGCTGTGAGCATCATCTCCATCGCCCTTCTTTCTCCGACCGCTCTGCGAATCCATGGCAAAATGACAAAGGGAACAAGACCGAGTCGCAGCTCGGTCGTCCCGAACTTCGCCTGATCAGACGCAATCGCGAGGTGGGACATCGCGACCAAACCACAACCCCCCCCCAAGGCAGCTCCATGAACCGAGGCAATCAGCGGCGTACGAATGGCAGCCCCAAGCTCAAACAAGCGCGTGCCTTCCTTTCCTTCGAAGTAGAGCTGTGGAACGCTTTTGCTGAAATTCTCCTTGAACTCGTTCATATCTCCCCCAGCGCAAAAGGCCGGCCCATTCCCCGTAAGAATGATTGCTTTTACCTGCTCATCCTGATCCGCTGCTTCGATAGCGGTGATCAGTTCGCAGGTCAGGCGTGTCGTCAATGGATTGCGCATCTCAGGCAGATTCAACGTGATTTTTGCGATCGTATCCCTGACCTCATACAAGACAGCTTCCTTGTCCATAACCAGTACCTCCTACACCGGATGAATAGCATTGCGTTTTGGATAGACGACGGGCTGCTTGTTTTGGTAAAGCTTGAACCGCGCGATGACGTCGGATCTCAGCCTCTCGTACGGGATGATATCGTCGATGACCAGCTCTGAGCCCAGACGGTAAATGTCGATATCCTCTGCGTACTCCTGGCGTTTTTGGGCAATGAAATCCGCTCGCTCTGCTTCGGGAAGACTCATGATTTTGTTGTAGTAAACGGCATTGATCGCGGCCTCAGGTCCCATGACGGCGATGGAAGCACTGGGCAAAGCAATCGTCGCATCCGTTCCGAAAGCTGGACCTGCCATCGCGTAGAGGCCCGCCCCGTAGCATTTGCGTACGATAACGGACAGCTTGGGCACGGTCGCTTCCGAGACAGCAGACAGCATCTTGGCTCCATGGCGAATGATTCCTTGCCGCTCTACCTGCGAGCCGATCATGAAGCCGGGTACATCGCTTAAGAAAAGCAGTGGTATTTGAAAGGCGTTGCAAAGCCAGATGAATCTGGCGCCTTTGTCCGCAGAGTCGACGAATAGTGTGCCACCCTTTACCTTGGACTGGTTCGCGACGATGCCGACTGCCTTGCCGCCCATTCGCGCCAGTCCGGTGATGATTTCCTGCGCCCACAGCTTCTTCACTTCAAACCACGTGTCCTGATCGATAATCTGCATGATCAGCTCCTTCATATCAAAGGGAACATTTTGGTTTTCCGGAACGATTTCTGCCAGTGGCCGCCCTGCGACTGGCTCGCGTCTCTCGGTCACGGGTGGCTTCTCCCTCCAGCTTTGCGGCATGTAGCTAAGGTATCGCTTGCATGCGGCGATCGCCTCTTCCTCGGATTGCACGAGTACGTCCCCGAGTCCGCTCACGCTGCAGTGCATGCGCGCGCCGCCCA
This sequence comes from Brevibacillus centrosporus, assembly GCF_046622605.1. Taxonomy (NCBI): domain Bacteria; kingdom Bacillati; phylum Bacillota; class Bacilli; order Caryophanales; family Paenibacillaceae; genus Brevibacillus; species Brevibacillus centrosporus. Next base: position 5,282,920 of record NZ_CP176856.1, read on the forward strand.
TGTTTTCCATCGTCGTCTTCTCGCCAATCGCCATCTCCACCATCCGCGGAGATCCCAGATAAGCACTCGCATTTTTCTCCACCATGATAGTCAGGTCGCAAAAAGCAGGAATATAAGCTGAACCCGCCGGTGACGGACCGAACAGAATGCAGATTTGAGGAACGATCCCCGATAGCTGCACCTGGTTGTAAAACAGTCTGCCTCCGTGTCTGCGTCCGGGAAACATCTCGATCTGGTCCGTGATGCGCCCGCCTGCGGAGTCGATCAGGTACAAAATCGGAACATTCAGCTCCATCGCCTTTTCCTGAATACGAATCTGTTTTTCCACAGTCCGTCTGCCAAAGGAGCCAGCTTTCACTGTCGAGTCGGAGGCCATGAAACAAACGGGTCTACCGTCAATCGTCGCCATTCCAGTCACGGTGGCATCTGCCGGAAGATCAGGTGCCTGTGCATTGGCGAACAAACCGTCCTCTACGATGGAATCTGCATCAAACAGCAGCTCCAGTCTTTTACGAACGAACATTTTATCTTGAGCTTCGAGATTTTGATGATATTTGGCATCCCCGCCTTGCCTGATACGCTCGATCTCGTCTTTTAGCTTCTGATTGGGATTGTGCATGGGAGCTCCTCCTTTTTGTTCTTCGCTCCTTTTTATTTGCAACACATATGCCAGTCATTACGAATCACGAAAAAGCCCCAGCTTGCTTTTGCAAAGGAGCACTGGCTGCACACACATTTGTTAGTGGGTCCGCACAACTGTACGGATACTGATACACCTGTAGCCAAGAGAAGCGACGGCTGAGACAAAAAAAAGGACTCCTTCGCTGTGGAGTCCACTCTCATTTACGAGCTATGCGGTTAGAATAATCGGCTGCCCATTTGTCACGACCACCGTATGCTCGAACTGAGCCACCAAGCTCTTGTCCGGCGTGATCAGCGCCCAACCATCCCGACCTTCCTGAACGTACTCGGCACCGGTTGATATAAACGTTTCCACTGCAATGACCAAGCCCTCTGTCAGCAGACGTTTATCCCACTTGTCATAGTAATTCAGGATATGCGTCGGTTCCTCATGCAGCCTTTTTCCGATTCCGTGTCCTGTCAGATTTTTTACGACGGTAAATCCCTTCTGCCGCGCTTCATTATGGACAACTCGCCCGATCTGACTCAGCTTTGAGCCTGCTCTTGCGGAAGCGAGCGCTTTGTACAGCGAATCCTCCGCACATTTGCACAGTGCTTGCCGTTTTTTATCACCGTTTCCGACGACGGTGGTAGCCCCTGTGTCTGCGTAGTACCCATCCAGCTCGGCAGACACATCGATGTTGATCATGTCGCCTTCTTTAAGCCGGTAGTCATCGGGGATCCCGTGAGCGACGACATGGTTGACACTGATGCACGTGTAGCCCGGAAAGTCGTACTCTCTCCTCGGGGCTGAATGTGCACCGTACTTTGTTAGCACTGCTTTCCCGATCTCATCTAATTCCTTCGTGGATACGCCCGGCCTGACTGCCATCAGCATCGCTTCTCTCGCCTCTGCCACAATCTTGCCAACTCGTTTTAGACAGATAAGATCCATTTCATTTTGAATGGACATGAAGATATCCCCCTACACCGTAGAATTATCCACATTATATCCTATTTCCGACAAACACTTCTTCTCATCTCACAAACCGACTCAGTGCAAACGGTGTGAGGTCAAAATCCGTCTTCCCTTGCAAAGTCAGCTGTGCGGAAATCTCACCTACGACACTGGCAAATTTGAATCCGTGCGCGGAGCAAGCCGAAACGATCAGCACGTGGTCATGGTTGGGATGGCGGTCGATAATAAAGTCGTGATCCGGCGTCCAAGTAACCAGACACACTTGCCCACGCACCCGGTTGTTGGTAACACCCGGAAAGAACCTTTGCGCGACCGTACCTAGATCACCGTCATCATCCGGTTCGCTGCCAAAAAGGCGATTCACTCGATCAGGATCGATATACCTGCCTGCATCATGACTGCCGATCTTCAAGCCGGAACCTTGAATGCTTGGAAAGCCGTAGAAGCGGTCATTCGGCAGGTCCATAAAATACGAGGGGAACTTCCCGAGCCCATACATAGCCTCGTCCGCTTCGTACCATACCACCGTCTTGCGGAACGGCTGCAGTGGAAGCTCCAAATCTTTCAGCAAGGAACTGGTCCAAGATCCTCCTGTTACTATCAGCTTGTCGGCATGATAATCTCCCTTTTCAGTGTGAACGGTGACCCCATCTGCATGATAGGTGATCGATTTGGCGGGAGTATTCGTGAGCAAATCTGCGCCATGCTGGGTAGCGACTTGCCGATACGCCCGGATGCATTCCTCGCTGTAAAGGATACCCGAGCTCGGCTCAAATGCGCCCATAATCTCATCAGACACGGTGATACCCGGCCAGCGCTTTCTCACTTCCTCCGCCATCAAGATCTCCAATGGCAAATCAAACTGCTTAGCACTGATGATCTCTTCTTCCAAAAAGGCAGAACCGATATTGGCGAGCCCCAGTACACCTGTACGCTCAAACAGATGCTTGCCTGTCTCTGCCTCCAGCTCTTCCCACAGCTTTTGTGCACGCAGCACCATCGGAACGTATTTCTTGCCTTCCCCGTAAGCATGGCGAATCATCCGCGTATCCCCATGGTGGCTGCCATTGGCATGTGGTGGATCAAAAGCATCTATCAGCAATACCCTGGCATTTTGCTTCGCCAAAAAAGCGCCTGCCGCCATCCCCATCGAGCCTGCTCCCAAGACAATGACATCATATGTGCGATTCAATTCGTTTTCCCCTTCCTTTTCCGTGCCTTTATGTCTAAAGAAAAGGGTCCCCTCCCATACAGGAAGAAGACCTTTTCATCAAAGAATGGTTAGATTCACTCGATTACCAAGCCGTAACCATCGAATCTCCGTATTTTTCTGTCACCAGCTTTTTCACTTCATCCGAATGGAAGGCTTTCACAAGCTTTTGGAAAACAGGCTTGTCTTTGTCCGCCTCCCGTACCGCAATGATGTTCACCCACGGAGAATCCTTTGGCTCCATGAAAATCGCATCTTTGGTCGGAACCAGACCGCTTTCGATGGCAAAGTTGCTGTTGATGACTGCAGCAGCCAAGTCGTCCAGCGCTTTGGTCAGGAAGGCCGCGTCCATTTCCTTGAACTCCAGCTTCTTCGGATTGTCAACGATATCGCGAACAGTCGCTTTTACGCCGACGCCTTCCTTCAGCTTGATCAGACCTGCTTGTTCAAATAGAATCAGCGCTCTCGCTCCGTTCGTCGGATCGTTCGGCAAACCGACGAGATCGCCTTCCTTCAATTCCGATACGTCTTTGACTTTTTTGGAGTACATCCCGATCGGATAGTTGATCGTGTCAGCCAGCTTCACGATATGCGTGCCTTGACCGGCATTGAATTCCTCCAGGTACGGCACGTGCTGGAACGCATTTGCATCCAACTGTCCATCTTCCAGTACCTTGTTCGGCTGTACGTAGTCACTGAATACGATGAGCTCTAGATCCAGGCTATCCTTGGCCGCTACTTCCTTTACCACTTTCCAGATGTCTTCTTCAGGACCGGACATGATACCGACCTTCAGCTTTTCCACTTGCCCTGCGCCAGCATTCCCTGCATTCGCTTCTCCACCTGCTTGCGGAGCTTGTCCCTGTCCGCCTCCGCAACCAGCTACCATAAGTGCAACTACGAGCGACAGGAATAGGGATACGTACGATTTCTTCATGTTGACCTCCCTAGAATAACTAGGTTTTCCGATGCGAATAATACGAATTAGATCGTAATCCTTTTATTTCCTTACGTCAAGTACAGTTTTTCAAATCATCTCTCACAACGCACAGGCGAACTGCTTTTGAACGATCTGCTGTGGCTCTCGGTCCAGATACAGTACGATCTCGTTGTCCTCTTCTTTTGCGTCGTACATCTTGATGGAAACCTGAGGGGAAAAAAGCGCTTTGCCTGTTTTCAGGTTGAACTCCCATCCATGCAGCGGGCAGCGAATGATTTCATTGTGGAGCCCATACACGTACTCCTGTGGCTCGGATGGCAGCATCGTCCCTACGACCGATCCATACAGCATCGGTACACCTTGATGAGGACAGCTGTTGCGAAAGGCATAGCAGGTTCCTTCCGCCCGGATCAGGCCGATCTCGACTCCGTCTACCTCAAAAAGCCTGCGTTCTCCCTCCCGCAGCTCCTCTGCGGAACACAAGATGAGACGATGTTTTTCCTGTGATCTCATGATGCTCGTGCTCCTTTTCTAAGGTTGTAGGCGAAATGATGCCAGCGGATTTTCGTAAAATACTTTATGCCGCAGCTCTTTGGGAAAATGGAGGAAGGCGCGGTCCAGCTCGTCTCCGTCCCAGTGCGGGTAATCACTGCAGAACAGCAGCATGTGCTCGGCATCAATCATTTGAATCAGTTCAACCAAATCCTTCGGGCGAGCAGGCTCTTCAATCGGCTGTGTGCCAAAGCGGATGTTTCTGCGGATATACTCGCTCGGGAGCATTTTGACCCATGGCACTTCATGGCGCAGCGCCTTCCAGTTTTTATCCATGCGCCACATCGTAGGTGCGATCCAGGAGAAGCCGTACTCGATGAAGTTTACTTTCAGATTGGGGAACCGCTCGAAGACACCCTCACACACCAGACTGATCACGTTGCGCTGTCCGATCAGTCCAAGAGAAGTATGCCACTCCATATAAGTCGAAGCAGGCCCTACCCCAAAGCTGGCAGCATATTCCCCGGTTCCCTCCGTATCAGGATGCAGCACGATGGGCAGATTATACGCTTCGGCGATCTCGTAGATGGGCCAATAATGGCGTTTGCCTAACGGAATATTCACACAATGCATGTTAATCCCTACAATTTCGGGGCGCTTCCCGATCCGTTCGATTTCCTGTACAGCAAGCGCTGGATCAAGCGGCGTAATCTCCATCGTCATTCGGTAACGCGGATCGCTTTTCACCCATTTGTCATAGAGCCAATCATTGGCGGCAGACGTGTACTTGGCAGCGACCTCCACATTGTGAAAGGCAGACATCGTTCCATGCCCAATGTTTAAAATCGCATAATCCGTCTGGCAACGATCGAGCAAATCACTCGCCAGGAATGCAGGATCGCTCCCGGGAATGTCACCGTTCGGCGGAAACGCATCTGCCCGCAATGGAACAGGAAGCGGATTCGCGTAGGCCGAAGCCGGGAATTTGAAGGAGCCGCTGTTTTGCTTGCTCAGAGCTCCCTTGGCAAACTTGCCGATGTTCATGTACTGCTGAATGGATTCATCAAGATACGGGACCAATTCGTTAAAATCGCTCAAGACCGGATGCACGTCGCAATCGATTAACCCATTATGCTTTTCTCTGGTTGTCACGCCTCTCCCACCCTTATCAAGCATCTTCGTTACTAAGTTCAATTTATGAACGCGTTCATATTTTGGTATAAATCTATTATGAGCCCCTGAAAAACGAGGGTCAAGTGAAAATACTTACCTTGCTTGCCCCTCTTGCAAAGGACTCATCATATTGCGGATGTACCTCATCGTTTTTTCTGCGGCCTCTTCCGGCTTCATGTCCCGTCTTTTGTTCAAAACAGTCGTGATCATCCCTTCCCAGATCAGGACGCACATCTCATTTACCTCTTCAATCGTTGCGGCCTCGATGTCCTGCTCCTTTTGTGCCAGCTCCAATAATGCTTTGCTGCGCGAGGTCAGGTCTGGATCGTAGAGCATCTGCTTGATTTCGTCCGTGAAGCCGATCAGATCACTCGAATAGATGGAGAAATAATGATTGACCATCTCGTCCGTCTTCTTCCCCAAATCGGCGATATAGAGGGCATGGTAAATTTGCGGTTTTTCAAAAGAATGCTTGCAAAAACACTCCCAGCTCGAGATGTACTTCTCTACGTACGTATTCCCACGCTCCAGATATTCCGGAAGCTCTTGCAAATATTCCTTTACAAAACGCATAGACGCAAAGTAGATCAAATGTGACAGCTCATCAAAATAGTTGTAGATCGTCGAGCTGGTATAGCCCGCACGCTCGCCGATTTTGCGCGCACTTACATTTTCGATGCCTTCTTCTTCGATCAGCTCTACCGTTGCCTCCACAAAATACTGCAGCATTCGCTTGACTTGGATTTCTCTTCTGGCCATTCCCATACCGTCCCTTCGACAAAATCGTTCGCTTCATTATATCTCAGGAGGAGCGTAAAAAAACCTCTCCCGGGGATGTGGGCGCGAATGGGTGCAAAAGAGCGGAACCCTTCCATGAGAAGAGTCCCGCAGTCTCAAGCCAGGTAGCTGCATTCCTAAGCCTTTCTCTTCCGGCGCAGCTGATAGTACGTCACAGCCAAAGCCAGCGCCAATACGACCCCTTTGACAATATCGTAGGCGTAGTAAGGCAGGTTGAGCATCGTCATTCCGTTCAACAGCACCCCGATCAGGATCGCGCCTACAAAAGTACCAAAGACGTTCGGTTTCCCGGCACCGAAAACAGAGAAGCCTACGAAAGCCGCCGCTACCGCGTCCATCAGCATCGAGCCGCCGCTGCTGACCTGACCGGTACCGATGCGCGCAGCGAGGAGCATCCCGCCGAGACCCGCGAAAAGCGCAGACAAGACGTAAGCTAGCGTGCGATAGCGATCAACCGGAATACCGGAGAGACGTGCTGCCTCCAGGTTTCCACCCGTCATGTACAGCATCCGTCCCTGACGTGTGTAGGTCAAGTAAATATGCGTGACGACTACGAGCAGGAAGGTCAAGATAACAGGCACAGGAACAGAAGCGATCTCCCCTTGTCCCAGCCAAAGGAACCATTCCTGGAATTTACCAGGCGCGACTGAGCCATCCTCCATCGGCATGTTCGCATAGATGGAGTAGCCTTTGGAATAGGTCATATGAATCCCGTTTACAATGTAGAGCATTGCCAGTGTAGCCAGCAAATCCGGAATGCGGATTTTTACGACCAGCAGTGCATTGATCAGTCCGACGAGAAGGCTCAGGACGATAGGTGCAAGCAGGGTAACCAAAGGACCTTGCTCATGCCAGACCATCATGGAGGCCGCGACGACAGTCGTCAAGGACACCGTCGAGCCTACAGAGAGATCAAATCCACCCACAATCAGGGAAAAAGTCACACCGATAGCAACAAAGGTCACAATCGAGATGGACCGCAGGATGTCGGTAATGTTGTCATAGGTAAAGAAATACGGGTTGGTCAGGCTGAACACCAGCATGACGATGACGATCACCGCTACCGTCCCGTATTTGTATACAAAATCAAAGAGACTGAATTTCTTGCCTTCCACACTACTCACCTCCGCTAGCATAATACATGATCAATTCTTGTGTCGCTTGATCGCGACTCAGTTCCTTTACGATCTGGCCCTCAAACATGATGAGAACTCGATCCGCGATCCCGATAACCTCCTGGAACTCGCAGGAGAAGTAGAGAACGCCTTTTTTCTGCTCAGCCAGGTTCCCGATCAGCCGGTAAATATCGCTTTTTGCTCCAATGTCAACGCCCTTGGTCGGCTCATCGAACATGAAGATGCTGGCGTCCGTCTCCAGCCATTTGCCGATCGCGACCTTCTGCTGGTTTCCCCCGCTGAGAAATCCAACCAGCTGGCTAATATCCGCTGTCTTCACACCCAGGCGCTGCACCAGCTCCTTCGCCAGACCCACTTCCAATCCGCTGCGGATAAAGCCGAACGGAGACCACTTGGAGATCGTTGCCACTGACAGGTTGCTCTTTACCGATTCCTCTACGAAGATGCCTTCTTTTCGCCTTTCCTCCGGCACGAGAACGATCCCCGCATCCACGGCGTCTTTTGGTGTACGGATACGCAGCTGTGTTCCTTTGAGCTTGATCTCTCCCGCTTCTGCCGCGTCCGCTCCGAACAGCAAGCGGGCAAGCTCGGTTTTCCCGGCACCCACGAGGCCGACGACTCCGACGATCTCTCCCTCGCGTACAGTCAGATCGGCATGGCGAACCTTTCCGCCCCTGGCACCGATGACTTCAAAGATCGGCTCCCCAATCTCGACAACAGCTTTCGGGAACTCCTCCGCAAAGCTTTTTCCGAGCATGTGGCTGATGACCTCATCCATATTGGTCGCCTGTGTTTCCGTCGTAATCACGTGCTGACCGTCACGCATGATGGTGATGCGATCACAAATTTCAAAGATTTCCGGAAGACGGTGAGAAATGTAGATAATACCGACGCCTGCCTTTTTCAGCTGGGCGATAATGTGAAACAGCCGCTCACTTTCCTTTGTGCTCAGGGGAGCAGTCGGTTCATCGAAAATGACAAACTTGGCCTTTTGCACAGTCGCCCGTGCGATGAGAATGAGCTGCTTTTCCGATAGCGAGCATTCTTCTACTGTCATTTGAACGGGAATGGAGAATCCGAATCCACGGAGCAGCTCTTCGGACTGAGCGTATAAACGCTGCCAGCTTACGAAGCTCGAGCCTTTGTCCTGGACGAGCTGATCCAGCAATATGTTTTCCGCTACACTCAAATACGGCACCAAAGCCGTATCGACTTCCTGATAGACACATTGAATTCCCAGCGCCTTGGCATCCTGCGGGGATTGTATCTGGACCGCTTGACCGTCAATCGAAATGGATCCACCATCTGCCTGGTAGGCACCCGTGAGAATTTTCATCAGCGTGCTTTTTCCCGCTCCGTTCGCTCCGAGCAGCGCGTGAACCTCTCCTGCCTTCACTTCAAAATCAACGGTTCGCAGCGCAGGCACTCCGGAGAACTGCTTCTCGATGCCTTGCATGTGTAAAGTAGACAATCTATCCACCCCCTAGTTGCGCTTTTACTGGCTAAGAAATCCATCCATTTTTTCTATAAATAAGGAAGATTCCCGTTGAGAGGTTCAACGGGAATAGCCAATCCTTTCATCTATACAATCTTATTTGCCCCACTCTTGCACGTATTGGGAAAGATCAGCCATCGTTACTTTTTTGTCTTTTGGCAGGTCCGATTGTTGTACGAGCACTGGGTTCAGATTTACGTTGTCTGGTACTTCCTCGCCTTTGATCTTTTTGAACACTGTTTCAGCCTGGATGCGACCGATGTTGGATGGGTCTACCGCAGCTGTTGCTGTCCAAGGAGAATTTGGCTCTTGGATCATTTGCAGGTCTTCGTCACTCAGGTCGATGGAGTATACTTTAATCTCGGTGCGTCCTGCTTGCTGAATCGCACGCGTAGCACCTTTTCCGAACTCATCCCATGCTGCCCATACCGCTGTGATGTCGCCTTTGTTTGGATATTTCTTCAGGATCGCTTCCATTTGAGATTGTGTATCCAAAGCAGTATTGTTGGTAGCCGAACCGAAAGCCGCTACTTCCTTGATGTCTGGATATTTCTTCAGGAACGCATCATAGGTGATTTGGCGTTTTTCCATTGGCGCAAAGCCAGCTACCCAGATTTTTACGATGTTTCCTTTGTTGCCGTTGTCCGCAGCCAGCTTCTCGAGGCTCAGGTCAGCCAGCTTTTGGTCGTCCTGGGCAACGGTTGGAACCCCTGCGATTTTGATATCGGTGTCAAAGAGTACGACCGGGATCTTCTTGTCTACTGCCTTTTGGGTGCCTTGCTGCAGGGCTTCTGCCGTACCGTGGTCGATCAGAATTCCGTCAAAGTGCTGGTTTACCGCTGCATCCAGGTTGGAAGCCATTTTCGCCAGATCGGTGTCTGCATTGAAAACAGTCAGCTCTCCGCCGTTTTTCTCCACTTCTTTTTTCACTCCGTTGATGTACTGCGCCGAGAACGTTCCTACATTTTGGCGCATAATTAATGCGATTTTCTTTGCTTTCTCGCCGGAAGCGCCGTTTGCGCCGTTCGGAGCAGCTGCCCCTCCACCGTTTCCGCACGCTGTCAGGGCGAGCGATGCTGTCAATGCAAGAGTCACAAGCAGACCAAATTTCTTTTTCATGGATGTTCCCCCTTTTTTGTGAGCTCATCGCAGAAAGGTCTAGTTTTTGCCCATTAGAAAAGCCTCTTTCCACCAGAAAGAGGCTAAAATCGTCAGCACGATATTCCGCCTCTTATCTATCAGGTATCTCTACCTGGTGGAGTTAGCACCTTGGCGCGGGAGACAATAGATCTCACGTGCTAGGTTGCCGGGCTTCATAGGGCCATTCCCTCAGCCTTCTCTGGATAAGAGTAGTTATTATTTTCAAAACGTTTCTTGAATATATACAGACTATAATCAATCCATTGCCCACCTGTCAACTAGGACTTTTTTAGGAGATGATTCTTTATTGTGACAAATTTGATACTCGAATCTTGGGAGGGATTGTCGTATACCATGTCGAAATAACGGTGGAGATTCAGAGCCAGTCTGCGGTGGAGATGCACGATGAGCCTATTAAAAGAAGTCATTCTTCAAATGTTTTTTGTCCTGATCCCTTTTGTCCTGTTCAATATCTACTACCGGGATAAAATGAGAAATTTTAGCCAGTCCTTCATCCTGGTTACGAGTTCGATCAGTTTATTCCTCGCCATGACGTTTTCGTCAAGCGTAGTAGAAGGAGTCATCTTTGACGTTCGCTACGTCATCATGTTTTTCGCGCTTGTTTATGGCGGTGTCCAGACAGGCTTGATTTTGCTGGGCGAATTCGTCCTTTATCGTCTCTACCTGGGCGGCGATGGCTTGTTTATCGCCTTGGTCATTTCCGTCTTCTCCTTTTCGGTGTCCCTCCTCATGTACAGAACCTACAAAGCTACTCACCGAAAAACGTTTTTCACAATATTGGCGGGCGTATTGTTTTCCATCATCGCCTTAACTCTTACCTACTTCTACCTCCCCCACTATTTTGTTAAACACTTGACGTATCACCTGCTGGTCATCCCCTTGCCAAACATACTCGGTATCTGGATTCTGATGTCCTTGTTCAGTACATCCGTATCGGACAAGGAGATCTTTATCAAGCATGCGCAAAATGAAAAAATCGAGACGATGAGTCATGTCGCAGCCTCGCTCGCTCATGAGGTGCGAAACCCGCTTACGGCAGTAAAGGGCTTTTTGCGTTTGATGCAGGAGAATCCGCATGACTTCACGAAAAGCGCCCAGTATATGAACATCTGCATGGACGAAATCCAGCGGACGGAAATGATTCTCTCGGAGTATCTGGCTATTTCCAAGCCTTTGACAAACCGACATGAGCAGGTTAACGTCGTAGAGCTTTTAAAGGTCATGCGAGCTGTGATGTCCCCTTTTGCGATTTTGCACAATGTCGAATTGGAAGTGCGCACGCCTGATATTTCCGTCATCATCATGGCCAACCCGGATGAGATCAAGCAGGTGCTCGTGAACTTTATCAAAAATGCGATTGAAGCCTGCACGAACGTCAGGAAAGGGAGAGTGTTCCTATCGCTGGTTGTTGAGGAAGGCAAAGCGATTCTCATCATCAAGGATAACGGAGTAGGAATGGATGAGGGCCAGATGAAGCGTTTGGGGTCCATTTATTTTTCTACAAAGTCGAGTGGAACCGGACTTGGCCTGACGTATTCCTATCATGTCATCCACACAATCGGTGGTACCGTGACCGTGAACAGTAAACCTAATGTCGGCACAAAATTTTCGATCATCTTTCCTTACCAAGAGTAAATCCCCATACCCTAGTCGGGTGATGGGGATTTTTTCATTCCAAAAGATCCGTTTGCTAGACTCCGCCGATTTTCGCAGAGACCGTCGCGGCTTTTTGTTTGACTCTCTCAATCAAAAAAGACATGCGATCTTCTGTCACGCGAAAGCTGGGGGCATTGATCGACAGTGCTGCCACAATCTGATTTCCGTAGCTGAAGATGGGGGCCGCTACCGCTACCGTCCCTTCCGTTTTCTCCCCGTAGCTAATCGCATAGCCTGTCTCTTTGACATGCGCCAATTGATCAAGGAACGGCTGCTGAAGGGCAGGAGCGAGCTGAGCCGCAACAACCTTCCTGACTTCCCCTGGCTTCCAATGAGCGAGAATCGCCTTATTCGGGGCACCGATGGTCAGGGGGATCCTCTCGCCCATATTCTCGTCAATGCGAATCTTCAACGGGCTCTCTACCTTTTCGATCGGAATGGAATCATACCCAGCTGGTACGCTCAAGAAGATGCTCTCCTCCACTTCTTGAGCGAGCTCCTCCATAATCGGCCTTGCCACATAGCGAAAATTGATTCGGTTATGCAGGGTAAAGCCGATTTCCATCCACGTGTAGCCTGCCTTGTAATGCTTGGTGACTGGCTCCTGCTCTACCAGACCGTACTGAATCATCGAATCGAGAAACCGGTGAAGCGTACTGATAGGCAATCCGGTAGCGCTTGCCAAATCTGATATTGGCCAAGCTTGTTTCTCGTCTGAAATCAGCACCCGGATAATTTTCATCGTCCGCTCGATTGATTGAACCATAGTCTCCCGCCCTCTTTGGCCATGCGCTGGTTACGCAGCCACACTGTTATCCTTGGCTTGCTTTTTCGGAGCGCGCCCGGTAGCCAGTCGCCCTTCCAGCCTGTTCACAAAGTAAGTGAAGATCGTAATCATGACCAGGTAATACAAGCCTACTACCATGTAGGTTTCAAGCTGGCGATAGTTTGAGGCCGCTTCGCTCAGACCCGTTCCCCATAGATCCTGCATTCCTACGTATGCCACCAGAGACGAGTCCTTCAACCCGATAATGAACTGGTTTCCCAAGGAAGGAATTGCGCGTCGGAACGCCTGTGGCAATACGATGCGTCTCATCGCGAGCGGATAAGACATCCCGAGAGATCTTGAAGCCTCCATTTGCCCGCGGTCAATCGACTGGATCGCCCCACGGAATATTTCGGCAATATAGGCGCCATTATGAACGGCCAAGGCAATCGCCCCTGCCCAAAATTGGGAGAGCGTCACCAGATTGGATATCCCAAAATAAAGAATGGCAATCTGCACGATCAGCGGTGTGCCGCGAATGACCGTGATGTAAATATGCGCGATGTAGTTCAGCACCTTGGAGCTGGAAATCCGGAAAAACGCTATGATGAGGCCCACTCCACAGCCGAGCAAGAGCGCAACCGCCGTCAGCTTGAGCGTGAGCCATGACGCTTTTAGAAAGAGGGGATAACTGGATAGAAGAATGTCGAGAATCACGTAAGATCACTCCTCGCATGTAGCTGAAAAATGGGGGCGTCCAGCCTGGACACCCCGTAACCCGCCTTATTGCTTCTGCAAGATGTTGCGACCAAACCATTTTTGGCTGATTTTCTCATACGTGCCGTCTTTGATGATCTCATCCAGCGCCTTGTTGATTCGATCTACGGATTCCTGATCCCCTTTGCGTACTGCGATCGCCTGTTCATCAAAGCTGAGTGGTTCGCCCACATCCATCACTTTACCGCCGCCCTCTTTGATGAAGCGCAGACCTACCACCTGGTCCGTAATCACGGCATCCAAGCGACCGGTTGGGAGATCGAGCAGCGCTGTAATATCGCTGTCATAGGTGGTGATTTTGTCCTCATCGGTGAGCTTTTTCGCCCAATCCAGATAGTTGGAGGCTTTCACTACCCCGATCTTTTTCCCTTTCAAATCTTCTTTGGATTTGATCGTGGTATTGCCCTCTTGTACGAAAATTTGCGAACCGGAACGATAGTAAGCATTGGTGAAGGATACGGCTTTTTGGCGTTCCTCCGTCACCGTCAAGCTCCCGATGATAGAATCGTATTTTTTCGAGTCGAGTCCTTGAATAATTGTCTCAAACGGATTCGTGATCGGTACGGCATTCATGCCCATTTTCTCTGCCAGAGCTTGTCCAATTTCTACGTCAAAGCCTGTGAGATTTCCGTTTTCCTTGAAGCTAAACGGCTTGTACACGCCGCTCATCGCATAGGTGAAGTCCTTTTTGCCAGAGTCAGCTTGCCCGCCTGCTGCTGGAGCACTGCCTGACTCTTGCGAACCACACGCAGCCAGAAGAAGGGAGCTCATCAATACAGTCGACAACAGAATGCCTGTCCATTTTGCCTTTTTCATTTTTATTTCCCCCAGTATCGTTTATTTATCTTTAGCGGATGCTTCCCAGGAATTGCTTTGTCCGTTCGTTTTGCGGATTTTCAAAGAAGGTATTAGGCGGTCCCTGCTCCAGAATCTGACCGTTGTCCATGAAGACAGCACGATCGGCCACCTCACGGGCAAATCCCATTTCGTGGGTCACGACGATCATCGTCATGCCTTCCTTTGCCAGCTGTTTCATGACCTGCAGCACTTCCCCTACCAGTTCGGGGTCGAGCGCGGATGTAGGCTCGTCAAACAGCATGATTTTCGGCTTCATCGCAAGCGCTCTGGCGATAGCCACTCGCTGCTTCTGTCCACCGGAGAGCATATCTGGATACACGTCCGCTTTATCCTGCATATTTACCTTTTTCAGCAGTTCGTAAGCCAGCTCTTTCGCTTCAGCTACGTTCATTCGTTTGACATGGATGGGAGCCTCGATGACGTTTTCCAAAACAGTCTTGTGCGGAAAGAGGTTGAAATGCTGGAACACCATGCCGACTTCCGCTCGAAACTGATTCAAATTGGATTTGTACGGATCAATCTGAGTGCCGCCGACCCACACTTCGCCCTCGTCATAGACCTCCAGAAAATTCAGGCATCTAAGCAAGGTGCTCTTCCCTGAACCGCTGGCACCGAGCAAAACAACTACTTCTTTTTCCTGTACGGTCAGCGTAACGCCCTTCAGTACAGTCAAGGAACCAAATGACTTCACAAGATGCTTAACCTCAATCATCCTGCTATCCCCCTGTCTATGGACTATCGGATAGATTTTCTATACTTTTCCGAATATCGGAAACAGTTTCTATTTTTAAATTATACTTATATTTTTTCTGATATTCAAGAAAAATCTGATATATGCATATTTATTCGTTTTTACGAATGGATTAAGTGGTATTCTTACAAGAAAAAAGCTATCCCGTGGCCAGCAATCATGGCTTTCGGGACAGCTCCCTTGCTGATGATGTTTCTTGCTTATGGGCGAGTGAATCTCTGGAATTGCCCAGCAGGTACCTCTTTGAAATCCGGCAGCGTGGTCAAGCCTTTTTCCGCCCCTCCCGGATTGTAGAAAGCCAAGAGACGCAGCGGCTCCCACCCGGTGTTATACGTCGAGTGGAATACAGCCTGAGGAATATAGATGACATCCCCCGCCTTCACGGAGAAAGGCTCTTCATCTCCGATCATTTGCTGCCCTTCCCCGGACAGGACGTACAGAATTTCTTCTGCATCCGGGTGATTGTGCCGGTCATGTCCTTGTTCAGGCAGCAGAATGACCTCCCCGAAGGTGACTTTTGCCCCTTCCGTCTGGTCAGGCGTGATCATCCACTTGATCATGCCCCAGTCGAAGGAATGGGTAGAAACATCGTTTGGATGGATTTGTTTCACATTATTCCCCTCCGTGTCCGATTGATTTGAATTTGCGCATATTCGTAGAAATGGCTACTTCAGTAGGCAGCCGTTCCATGCTCGACGCCCCGAAAAACCCGACCACGCCAGTCGTTCTCTCCAGTACATAAGCCGCATCGTCCGGCTCCGCGATGGGTCCGCCATGGCACAGCACGATGATGTCTGGATTGATTTCCTTCGCAGCATCATGCATCATCTGTACGCGCTCGACAGCTTCGTCGAGTGTCAGTGCCGTTTTTGCCCCGATCGTGCCGGAAGTGGTCAAGCCCACATGCGGTACGAGAATATCCGCTCCCGCCTCCGCCATCCCTCTCGCCTGTTCCTCATCGAATACATAAGGCGCTGTCAGCAAGCCGAGCTCATGTGCGTGACGGATCATATTCACTTCCAGATCGTAGCCCATACCTGTCTCTTCCAGATTCGCGCGGAAATTGCCATCGAACAGCCCGACCGTCGGGAAGTTCTGTACGCCTGTAAAGCCCATCTCCTTCAGCTGTTTGAGGAAAACAGGCATTAGACGGAACGGGTCAGTCCCGCACACCCCTGCGAGAACCGGCGTTTTTTGGACGACAGGCAGCACTTCTCCTGCCATTTCCACGACGATCTGATTGGCATCCCCATAAGGCAAGAGGCCCGCCAACGAACCGCGTCCCGCCATCCGGTACCGCCCCGAGTTGTAAATGATAATGAGGTCTGCGCCGCCCGCTTCAGCCGACTTTGCCGACAGTCCCGTTCCTGCTCCCGCGCCGATAATCGGCCGTCCTTCTTCGATCTCTTTTCGCAATACGTTCAGCGCCTGTTCGCGTGTCATCATGATTGATAGGTCCTCCTTTTGTCATTACCCAGATGAAAGATCCAGCTTACTGCCTCGCCACAGAGGCTTGGAACAGCTCATGCAGACGTTCTGCCATCGCACGAGCAAACGCGGGATCGTTGATATCAGTATCCATTTCGACCAGCTCAACTACTCTCGTGTCCAGGTGCTCGTACAGTGCTGATATCAGCGCCTTGTCAGCGACTGGATCGTAGAACAACTGGCCTTCCTTCGCAATAATGGATACCCCGCGCAAGGGAACGAATAGCGACACAGGTCCCTTCGCCTGATTCAGCTTGAGTGCGATACGGCGCCCCAGCTCTGCACATTCCTCCGGGGTCGTACGCATCAAGGTCACGGTCGGGTTGTGCTCGTACAGCAGTCTGTCATGGAACGCTTTTGGAACGGTATCTTTCGGCCCGAAGTTCACCATATCGAGCGCACCTAGCGACACGACTTGCGGAATCCCCAGCTCTCCCGCTGCTTCCAAACGATGCGGACCGGCAGACAGCACGCCACCTACCAGATCATCTGCCAGCTCGGTCGTGGTCAAATCGAGCACACCGCTGATGAAGCCGTCTCGCATGAGTGCCTCCATGGACTGCCCGCCCGTTCCTGTCGCATGGAAAACCAGAATTTCGTAACCGCGCTCCTCCAAATGGTTGCGTGCTTCCTCGACAGCTGGTGTCGTTACCCCAAACATCGTCGCGGCAACCAACGCTTTCCCGCCTGTCAGATTAGGAGCAGGAGCTTTGGCCATTCCCGCAATCGCTCCTGCTGCGTTGGACAAAATCTGCGCCGAGAATTGATTGATGCCTGCAATATCCACAACGGAATACATCATCGTGATATCGACTTCCCCCACATAAGGACGCGTATCACCAGAGGCCATCGTAGAGACCATCAGCTTGGGAACACCGATCGGCAGCGCACGCATTGCCTGCGTGATCAGCGCCGTACCACCTGAACCGCCGAGTCCCAGAATTCCTTGCAGCCTTTTTTCTGTATACAGCTGCCCCACGATGCTCGCCGCTCCCGCAGCCATCGCCTTGATTGCGGCGCCGCGGTCTTTTGCCTCCAGCAGCTCGTGCAGGTCGTACCCCGCTGCCTTGGCGACTTCTTCTTTCGTGATGTCCGGTTGAACGGCCGGCTCGCCCAACACGCCCGCATCCATCAGGATCACGTTCACACCATTCTCATGTAAGCGCTCTCGAATGTATCCATACTCGATTCCCTTTGTATCCAATGTGCCAAGCAGCACGACTGTCGGTGTGACTTGTTGTCCCATCTGCCACTTTCCCCTTCCCATGGATTGGTGTCCCATGAATATCGAAAGCAACTCCCATGCCAACCGCGTTGTCCCGTATTTTGTGCCTATTAGTCATTGATGTGAGAAAGATTTTTCCCAATCACTTACTCAACGTGAGAAAAAAATTCCCAAGCAAAAGAACGGAGCGCTCTTTTATTTGGGAATGGGCTTAATACCGTATTTTTTCATTTTGTTAAACAGCGTTCGGCGGGTAAAGCCCAGGGCTTCCGCTGTTTTTGTTCGATTCCAGGCCTGTTTGCGCAGCGTCTCGAGAATCCATTCCTTTTCCACGGACTGCAAAGGCTTGTCTGCAAAATCTCCCTGGCCAACAGCTTCACCCGAGACAGGTGCAGCTTGCTGAATATACGCTGGCAGATCCGCAATCCCGATCCGATCTCCCTCACACAAGACAGCCGCACGCTCCAAAACATGCTCCAGCTCACGGACATTGCCCGGCCAATCATAAGCCAGCAGAGCATCCAAAGCGGGTGCGGTCACCCCACTGACGTCCCCTTGGAATTTCTCGTTGATCTTTTTCAGGAAGTGACTCACCATCAGGGGAATGTCTTCTTTTAGCTCCCGAAGCGGTACAGTTTGTATGGAGATGACATTTAGACGGTAGAACAGGTCTTCGCGAAACCTGCCTTCCTGTACCGCTTTCCACAAATCCCGGTTTGTTGCACAGACGATTCTCGTATCGACCTTGATCGTCTTGCTTCCGCCCACCCGTTCAAACTCGCGGTATTGGATCGCTCGCAACAGCTTGGCTTGCGTGACCAGACTCATTTCCCCGATCTCATCCAGGAACAGCGTGCCTTGATGAGCTAGCTCGAAACGACCGATGCGCTGCTGGAGCGCTCCTGTAAACGAACCTTTCTCGTGACCGAACAGCTCACTCTCCAGCAGCTGCTCAGGCAGTGAAGCGCAATTGACTTTAATAAAGGCATGCTTGTAGCGGTCGCTGTTGTAATGAATAGAGCGCACGATCAGCTCTTTTCCGGTTCCGCTCTCTCCTTGTACCAGGACATTGACGTTTTTACCGGCTACCTTGCTGATGATCTCGTATATTTCCTGCATCGCCCGACTTTGTCCCACGATCTCGTCGAAGCGCATCTTTTTCATCAATTCCTTTTTGAGATAGCGATTTTCCTCTGCCAGGACCCCGACTCTTTTAAACTCCCCGATGACGCCCTTGATCCGCTCCTCTGTAGGGATTCTTTCAAAGGTCGATCCGCCAATGACACCGACTGCACTCGTCTCCAGATAAAAATGACTGGCATGCTCGGGGGAGACGATCGGGCCTCCGTATACCATGTGCAGAGCTTCAGAATTGACCTCTTTGGCAGCGCGGAAAATGCGATTTGCCAAATCTACCGCTTCTGGAATGCTCATCCCGTGCTTGATCCCCGTCCCCCCGCCAATCGTCCACCCGAAGTGAGCGCAGATGACATCGACATCCGCTTTCGCCATCGCCCGGGCCTGCTCTTCCGTAAAAACAAATCCGATGGTGAACAATCCCCGCTGTGCACACTCCGCCAAAAAATCCACTTCCTGCTGAAAACCGAAGCCTTCTTCCTCCAGCATGGCTCCTACGGTACCATCGATCAGTCCCACGGAAGGAAAGTTATTGACCCCTTGAAAGCCAGCCCCCATAATCTGGTCGATCAGCACGGGACGATGGATCGTAGGATCGGTCGCGCACACGCCAAAAACGACAGGTACCTCCCCTGCATGAGGCAGCACTTCCCGTGTTCCCACTTGCATCACCATCTCATTGCTGTTGGCAAAAGGCATCAGGGAACCCAGTGAGGACACGCCGGCATTGCGAAACAGACTCGCGTGCAGCACGAGCAGCAAGTCCGCACCGCCCGCCACAGCCTGCTTGGCAGAAAAACCAGAGCCAGTCGCGACACCAATAAGCGGTTTGCGCTTTTGGAGGGAGTCTGTGAGCGCTTTGCGGATTTTTGTTTTTGGATTCATGGGGAGAGGACTCCTTTCTGGGCCTTGATCATTCATCCCCTTTTCCCCTTTTGCAAAGCGAAATCCTGCTAGGTGAACGAGAATTACATGAGGTTCCTCTCGCTGGATTCCTCCTTTTCTTTGCACGGGATTGGTACCGGTGGCTAAGACACCGCATCCTGTCCAAATCTAGCAAAATGCTGATAGCCATCCTCTCGATTGTCTTTCTCCTCTATGGAAGCTTCCATACTTATCAGGAATTCACCACGTATAAACCGATGCTCCTGGAAAAAATGGAGAAAAAATATAGCCGCGAAATCAGTCCGGAGCTCTTTGAAGCGATGACGAGCGGCATTAATGTCTATACGAACTCCCTCTATTTTAACTATGTTACTTTTTTGATGTTTGTGGCGCTGATCAATCTATGGGTGCTCGTTTCCCAAATGCTTTAGGACCTCATCCACCAGCAAGCACGCGCCATATATATCAACCGTCCAAATTCCCTTGTACTCTGGACATTGCTTCAACGATACGCTGTACAGCCATTCATCGGTTGTCACCACTAATAGGTGGCGATACTGCTCCTGCTGCACGATGGTTTGAAAAAATGCAATTTCGTGACCTAATTCCCGGACAAAAAACTGGAGAAGCACACGGCGATAATCTTTCCGGCTGGAATGACGCTGCAGCTTCTTCAGTTGTGTTTCGTCAGGCTCTTCTCCAGAATCAAAATCATCGATGCGGGAAAATTGCTCTACCAGCCGAATGCGCTCCGGGAAAGGAAGGGGAGGGATCGAGTCAGGGATGCTTGCCTGTTTGCAGCCGTCGTACCTGCTCGCCAGCAGCATGACGAGAAGCGTCGTTATGTTCCTCATCCCTTCCCCCTCCACTTGCCCTTCCTATCTCCAGCTTACAATGCCTAGACGACATCATATTCTGAAAGGCTTCTTTTATACCCAAACTGGCTACCCCAAATGAGAAAGCTTGGCAGGAAAAACAAGCTGCTATAAAAAAAGCTGCCTACTTGGCCAGCTTTATCGATGCCTCTTTGTTCCTTTTGTTTATTAAGCGTGCATGCCTCCCTGCAGCCGTGGACGATGGCGATAAGGGCCAACCGGGATTTGAATCAGGCTCGTTTTCCCCTCTGGTCCCAGCCCGTATAGCTCATCACACACATTTACATCATAGCCCAGCAGCGGATGCCCTCCCAGACCGAGCGCTGCTGCTGTCAGAAGCACTCGCTGAACCAGCATACCTGCCTCCATTTGTTGAATACGGTAGCCTCGATAGCCCAATGTCGAGATGAGATGATCGTTATTCCCCGCTACGTGTATACAGATTGGCACCTGCATCAGATTGACATTGTCTATCGCCATCGCATACTGCAGCCAAAGCCGATGATCACCCGAACGCACAGCGTACAGGCCGTGACGCTTGGCATCGTAGCAGTAAGCCCCATCCTCGACTGCTTCGATATTGAATAGGCAGCTGTACAAAAGCAGACGCGAGAACGCACCATCCTCTTGCTCATCCAGGTCATTTCGGTACCGCAGAGCAGCGGTCGCCTCTTGCAGCAAGGCAGCTAGCTGTTCTGTCGTGACTTTGCCCAAAATAAAATCCTGCTCCGGCGAATACCGTTGCCTACTCCCCGCAGCGAGGTCGTACTCCAACCGCTTTGTCTGAGGGAGCAGCCGTATCGCTCCCTCTTCATCCGTGGCCTCTCCTCCCCTCAAGCAGCGAAATTGCTCCGTAGATTCATACTGCGCCGACTCATTCATGCGTATGAGCAGCGAGTGCTCCTTTACTCTGCTTGACCGGACGAAGTGTTCGTGCTCGATGGCGGGCAGCTCCCTGCACATGTCATCAGCAGTGATCCGTTCGACTTTTGAATTCCCATCC
Organism: Brevibacillus centrosporus; assembly: GCF_046622605.1. Taxonomy (NCBI): domain Bacteria; kingdom Bacillati; phylum Bacillota; class Bacilli; order Caryophanales; family Paenibacillaceae; genus Brevibacillus; species Brevibacillus centrosporus. The sequence goes on from NZ_CP176856.1 coordinate 5,304,346, forward strand.
GCCAGCCAAGCCGCTCCCCCCTCCGCATACAGAGATATGATTGCGTACACAGCCTCTTCCTGCTCAGACACCCCAAGCAAATGATGGACAGCCCGATCCAGAAACTGAAAGCACACGCCCGCCTCGTAGTCAAAGCGTTTGCCCACCTCCAGCAATTGCCCGATGACGGCCCCTGCATCCAGACCTTGCAGACGGTAGGAAAAGTTCTGGTATTTAAAAAAGTTCTTCCCATACATCGTCGAAACAAAGACAGTAGCGAAGGTCTTGGATAGATTGCAGCGATGGCCTAAAGCACGAGCCACGTACGTGTCGAATTCGCCAGACCGAAGCAGCACGAGTCGATGGTGGGCTGCATCGTAATGGTAGATTCCGCTGGGTGCCCCCGCTACCTTTAGATACACGTAAAGCTCACTCGGATACAAGCCACCGCCCGAGGGAACGAATCTTCGGGCTGACTGCATTGTTCCCCCCTGGGCAAGTGGCGATTGGCTGAGCTGGGTAAGGCCATAGACGTACCAGAGAAAATGTCCAAATTCTCGCAGTTCCGGTCTGGCACGAGGTTGATGCACAGGCTCATCCAGCGTCAGCGGAACATCTGCGGACAGCGCTACGACAGGCAGCCCCCGATACAGCTTATAGGGAAGCGGTGCGTCTTCCCAATCGATTTCATAGTCGCCAGCTTTTGTGCGCTCCAATCCAGCATGCAGTTCGTGCAAGAATGCCTCGAGACTCATCCAGCTCCCTCCTCGACAGGGCTTATGGAAACGGATGCGGATGTGGATTCAGCTTTTCATAGGTGAGCGGCTCTGCCGTATACCCCAATTCCATGGGAACGCGCAGCACCCGATCCAGCCCGGATAAACGTGTCAGATGGTGTCCAAATGTCATCGGCAGCATCCCCGGAATCAGTACCTTTACACAATGCAGGCCGTTTCGCAAAATTTCCGGTGTCGTCTGATCGACCACGATCACATCCTGCTTGAGCTGCTGGAACCTCTGGAGCATATCCTTTACATCCTCGGTCAAATCCGCATGCCTCGCTGGCTGCTTGAATTCTTCGGCAAACGTCCGCAGAGGCCGCTCGTCATTCAGCAAAAAGTGCAGGCGCTCTTCCGCTTCTGGCAACGCATACAGCATCGAGTGATCGTCCATCTTTCGCACCTTGGCAGGGTCGTGCAGCATTTGCAGGTACGTATCCCGATTCGCTTGGAATTTATCATTTAAGGTAAGCACCATCGCGGCCGCTTCATAGATCGAGCTTTTCACCGCACGAATCGGATCAGGATGGGCACCCCCCGCGCAAATGACATTGAGCCCCTCCTTCCTCGTATTTTTCGCCAGCGTCCAGACACTGGGAATCCCGTTTTCCATCGTGGCATTAAATAAATGAACCTCATAGCCTGCCACCGCCTGCAGACGATCAAGCATGAAACGCAGCTCCTGGTCCGGTGCAGAGTATGGATCCAATCGGGGCAGCCCCAGATTGGCATACCAGGTCATCAGAAAGGAATCCCGCTCCACCACTTCCAGAATGCCGTAGAAAATCGACTCCTCCAGGCTCCCGCCGAGCGCGCACCCATTGGAGGTCTCAAAAGCAAAACCTTCCCCGAAGCCGAGACTGTAATAGGCCAGCAGCTCCGGCACCAGGATCGGCCGCTCCTGTATAAAGGAATAGCCCCACACCCAGTTCATAGAACGATCCGGGTCAAAGGGAGTAAACGGATATCCTGGCTGCTCATACTGTTCCTTTGTATGCAGCCCTACTGTTGTCGGATCAAGCGCTTGGCCCCTGAGATTGCGGTAGGTGTCGCGGATGACTGTCCGTTTGCCACGCGGCGCCATGCCGCAGTATCTCTCCAAGCCTTCCAAAATCGCGGTCATTTCGCTTTCTGCGTAGGAGTGTGTTCGTCCAGCGGTCCCTTCGTCTCCTTGGAACAAAGGCAGGTTGACGCTCACGTCTGCAAACGGAGACACGAGGTCGCGAATTTTCCCGTTCAAAAAGCCTGTCCGGTAGTCCAGATAGTCCCTCCTCAGTCCCTTTTTCAGGTCATCCAGAGTGCGGCAGCGATAGGTGTTTAGCCCAAGCTTCGGACTCGGCTGCAAAACGATTCGTGCTGCCTCAGGGGAATCTTCCGGGAGCATCCCGCACACCTTGCACGATGGATCTGGCAGGAAAAAGTGGCGAGAAGTCTTGAGCGTTTTCAGATGGATCAGGTACATATGCCCTTCCGTGTGAGCCTGCTCACCCTGCAGCACTCGCTTCGTCTCCGCTGCGATCAGATACGACATATGCAGAAGACCGCTGCGTGATGCCCAAGCGTCTTTCGCAATACTGCCGCGATCCCGAACACGCTGATGCAGCTCCCACATTTCTTTTCTGTCTCGTCCCCCCATGAGCATTCGCATGTCCGCGCACTGTGAACAACCGGTCATACCTGGGTGCACCAGCGGCCCAATGATTCCTTCTCCAAAAGAGACAAAACCACGCAGCCAGGGAATCCCATAAGACCTCGCTCCCTCCTCTGCCTCCAGGTGAGAGAAAGGCTGCCAGCCATCGTGCAGCTGCAGCGCCAAATCTGCCTCCAGGGGCAAAGGGGACTTCCAATCTGGCTGGCGCACGACAACGTAATGAACAGCCAGCTCCTTGCAGACGAGATCTGCCAGCTGGCCCGCTCCGACAACTACCACTACAGCGCTCATCAGACCTCCTCCTCCCGCAGCATGACACCACATACACCGGCCAGCTCTTCTTTCAAAAAGGGCTCCACGGCTGCATCGCACCAAACGAGCCTTTTTCCATGCTGCTGCAGCGTTTGCAGGGCAGACCTGAGAACCTCCTGCTGGTCATCCTCAGCGCACGCCGGAATTTTGTACAGCTCGGGCTCTTGCTCTTCCCAAAGGACGCGAGAGGCAGTCGCAGGCAATTGCCCCCAGTCGTTCTGCACCTGCAGAAGCGCAGCTTGCAAGGCTTTTCGCAGAGCAAACGTAACATTCAAGCCAACACTGCCAAACCATCCCTCCCGTATCCCCACCCATACGACGGGAAAGCCGTGCACAAACGCTCCTTGGCCCACCTTGGGCTGATCTCTTAGCGTCGTCAGGGCTTTCATGTAGAACTGACAATGTGCATCCTCTATCTCCCCGAGCTGAATCTGTCTGACCACGGAATTTTCCGTCTCCAGCAGAGCCTCCCATTCTTTTGACAGGCAATGCTGTATCGCTCGTGCCAATGCCTCTTCGACCGTTTCTCCCGCTCCTATACCGATCTTCTCGCCTGGCACCGCTTCCGCAATCCATTGCGAAACGTAGGCTTCGATTCCTGCGAGTCCCGCTTCCTTGCGCGCCTCTTCGTGGGTCATGCCTGAACAAACCTTCTCAGGCAACAGCTCGGCTGGCCCATTGGACAAAGGATTTGCCACCTGCAAGAGACATTGGGACAACGGCAGCTGTATCGATTCCCCCTCTTCCCACAGATGAAAAACGCCCGTCTCTGGCGAAGTCAGCTCACTAAAGTAGGACATCAGCCCTTTTGACGCTGCCGGCTTTTCGTCCTTTTGCTCGAGTAGCACCTCCACCTGCTCTGTCCAGTTCAGCTGCGGTTTACCTGTCTTAGCGGGATGGGGCAGAAAAGAGTGCCAGCTGCCTTCCAACGTCTCCAGGTTTAACAGAAAGACTTTCTCCTTCAGCTCCGAATCCACTACCTCGGTAGCAGTCTTAAACCATTCAAATGCGATTACGTTGGCTAGCATGGCACCAGCCGTAACGGAAAAGCAGTGATGATTCGGGTCCTTTTTGATGGCCTCTTGATGCAGCCGCCTCCACGCCGACTGCCAGCTGCCATTGGAGCCTGGTGTCACCAGCGGACCTGCAAGACCTGCCTGCTCCAGACAAATAGCCGGCAAAAAGGCTTTCTTCTCCTCTTGGCAGGCGGCTTGGATCATTTGCAGCTCTTCCAAGCTCCCGGTCTGCGACACGTACAAGATCGCTTCAAAGGACTGCACTGCCTCCCGCCAAGCTTCTACACCCAGCTGCTCTACCCTGCGCACTTCGATAGCTGCATCCGGGTCCGTTTTCCGTGCAAAGGCAACCAGCTCCTCAAACCGCTGCTCATCGGTTTCCATCGAATCCGTCAGCAAAACATGAAAATGGGACAAGCCCGAATCCAGAAGAGCTGCAGCGAGAGAGGCCAGGATGGGACCAGCACCTACTGCCGCTACCTTCGACTGTCGATAGCACGAGAAGCGGTAGGCACCCGAATCAGCTACATGACTTAGAAATTCAATCTGGGATCCAAACCGTTCGAGGATCTTGTCCGTCAAAGAATGGCTTCGATCCAGGCTGACATCCTGGACGAACCCGTTTTGAAACAGGCTGTCGGCGATGTCCATGACCCGATCCCGGTACTCATCTGGCAGACCATCCGTGAGCTCTTCCAGCGTGTGTTCGCCATTGAACATCGGCAACAGCTGTTCCACCCACCGGTCTATCATGCTTCCTTCCATGCGAAAGGAGCCTACATTGTTGCGAAAATACACGCTGCCTTCTGGGTCAGGTAGAAAAAACGTATCCCGTTTCACTTTCAGGCGCATAGAAGGGGTCAATTTTTTCATGTCGCTCCTCCTAACCGTAAGCCGTTCCTGTTCTTTTGATCGAACGCTTTCACGTAATCTTATGTACGACGCTTTGTCCGTCATGCCAGATCCGCACATAGGAAAAAGCCTCTGCAGATGTTCTTCCACCTTTTCAGAGGCTTTCTTGAAAATCGTTTGGAAGGATTATCGGAAGCAGTTAAAGAAGCACGGGAAGAAGCAGCTGCAGAAACAACTGCACGAGCAACTGCAGGAACAGCTGCACGAACAACTATGACAGCGGCCACAACCTCCGCAGCCCCCACAGCGCCCGCAGCCTCCTCCACACCTTCCTCGAACCATCATCGCATCTTTGTCGTTTCCTTGATCCCAAGGTTTGACTTCTCCACCTTTGAATTTATCCACCTTAAATTTTTTTAGCTCATTTTTAAACTCATCCACGTTTTCCACCTCCAGCATGAACGAACGGGTAACCCACCTAAACAAATACCCATCGCGGTTTATACCATAGGTGTATGTCGCATCGCCTATCAGAGGTGACTGCACCAAACGCCTATTTTTGGATAGCAGAAGCAACGACGTGTTTATTGACAGAATTTTTGTATTACAATAGAAAGACAAGCCACAATCCAGAAAGGGAGAGCTGCATGCTACTGACCACAATCGGATTTTCAAAAAAATCACTTCGCACCTTTGCCACTGCCCTGCAAGAGCATAAAGTAGATCTCGTCATTGACACACGCCTGCAAAATACGTCTCAGCTCGCCGGATTTGCCAAGAAGGAAGACCTGTCCTACATATTGGAGCTGCTCAACATCGAATACATTCATGAGCTTTCCCTAGCACCTACCGAAGAGCTGCTAAAGGCGATCAAGTCTAAAGAGATTCCGTGGGGAGAATTCGAAAAGACCTTTACAGATTTGCTGCAGGAGCGCAAAGTCGAAACGAAAATGAACGAATGGCTGGGCGATCGTGTCCCCTGCTTTTTGTGCAGTGAGGAAAAACCGCATCACTGTCACAGAAAGCTGGTCGTCGAGTACTTGCGCGAGTTTGACCCCCGGATTGAAATTGTTCATTTGTAAAAAGAGAAAAGAAAAAGTGCAGGGAGCTGGTATCGCACCCCCTGCACTTTTTAGCGTGTCGCGGATCGGCTCTCCCGATTCCTAGAGCAGCTTTTCCATCGCCATCACGTCTACAAAATTCCCATCCAGAATGCCCTGGTTTTGAAAGACGCCTACCTCGCGATATCCGCTTTTCCGATAGAGTCCCTGCCCCAAGCCGTTAACCGGAAACGTAAATAACACGATCTTGTAAAATCGCTCGGAGCGAGCGGCCTTCTCCAGCTTTTCCAGCAAGGCACTGCCGACTCCTTTTCCCCGGTAGGAGCGTTCGATGTAAATGGACAGGTCTGCGACGCCATCATAGGCGCTGCGTGCTGAGTAACGGTTGAGGGACGCCCATCCGACCACTTCCTGTTGTACGCAGGCTACCAGCACCTGGTATCGCCCTTGATGGTCGCCAAACCATGCCTGGATGTAGGCGTCGTCCTTTTCCTCGACCTCGAGTGTAGCAATCCGATCTGCGATTCCCTGGTTGTAAATCGTTAGGATCCTTGCTAGATCTGCTTCTCTTGCTAGACGTATCGTTACGTCCATTTCGGCCACTCCTTCATCCAGCAATGTTTTTTCGTGCTATCCGCAGCAACGAGACGTCTTTATCGGTGCAGGAGCACAGCAAGTGGTACCTGCAGCAGGATCAACCAGTGGTCCTCCTGCACTGCAAACTCCCGTCTCCGGCAAGGAAAGCTCGACTCTTTTTGCTGCTTCCCAATCACCTGTCAAAGCTGCCACTACAGATCTTACTTGCTCATAGCCGGTTGCCAGCAGAAACGTTGGCGCACGTCCGTAGCTCTTCATGCCCACGATGTAAAAATCTTTTTCCGGCTGGCGAAGCTCTCTTTCTCCATGCGGTCTCACTGTTCCGCAGCTATGAATGTTCGGATCGATCAGCTCTGCCAAGGCTGGCACACACTCGATAGCCGCGTCCAGCTGAAATCTGACCTCCCGTAAAAACTGGGTATCAGGTCTTGAACCGGTATTGGTGATGATTTCGTCGATGCCATCCAGCCGCATGGGAGCGCCGTTCCACATCCCCGTTACGACGAGAGTATCGTTCTTTGTTGAAACTTCTTGGATGTAGGCAGGGGTATGTACGTTCACTCGCCCGCTCTCCACCAGGCTTTGAATCGCTGTTCCCAAAGCGCCGCGTGCCTGCAGCTGGTCTGCCTCCCCTCCTCCGTACGCCTCGCGAATGTCTTTCTTCCGCAACAGCCACATGATCTGAGTCGTTGGCACTTCTTCCTTCAATCGATTCAAGTCAAGAAGCGTATTGATCGCCGAATGACCGCTTCCTACGACGAGAACCCTTTTTCCGGCATAGCGATGGCGCTGTTTGCCATAGACATCGGGAATACCGTAAGTGATCCGATCAGCTGCTTCTGCCTCGCCTACAGCAAAAGCGCCACCCGCTCCAAGCGGATTGGGCTGCTTCCATGTACCGGAAGCGTCGATTACCGCTCTAGCTTCGATCTGCCGAATCTGACCATCCTGTTTATAGCGTACGACGAACGGTGCCTGCTCCCTGCCTTTTGATTTCATCTTATCCAAATCTTTTTTCCCGACTGCGATCACCTGACTATTTACGTGAATGAAAGGAGCAATCTCTGGAAGGACGGCAAGTGGTTGCAGATACTTTTCGATGAGCTCCCGACCAGTCGGGATGTCACTTCCATGTGGAGCCTCCCATTTATGCGTGGAAAGCAGTCGTACGGCTGATGCATCCATATTGTATTCCCAAGGCGAGAACATACGAACATGCCCCCATTCCAACACACTCGCACCGACCTCGCTTCCTGCCTCGAAAAGAACAAAAGACTCTCCTCGCTCCAAAAGCTGGGCGGCTGCAGCAAAACCGACTGGACCTCCACCGATAATCGCAACAGGTAGTTTCATTTTCTATCAGTCTCCTTTTTAAATAATTGATATTTGCAACTATATGCCGTAAGGAAACTCCTCTATCCGTTATAGAGGAGGCGTACAACAATCCGCGCTCTTCTTCATCGCTTCGTTCATAAGAAGAAGGCTCTCCAATACTTGCTCATGCTTTTCCGCCGGTATTTGCTCAAATACATTGGCAAAATAGCTTTCCATATAGGCTGCGATCTGGGCGTGCTGCTCTTCTCCCTGCGCCGTTAACGAAAGCACCACGTATCTTCTGTCTTTTGGATCTGGCAATCGGTTTACCATACCCGTTTCCACGAGATGATGAACCTGGCGGCTGAGCGTACTGGTATCCATCGATAAGAGGTCGGCAAGTTCATTCAGGGCGATGTTCGGTCTTTTTTGCAGCTCATACAGGATATGACTATGGACGACCGAGATCCCGCAGCATTGGGCGCCATCCTTTTGTAAAAGGCCGAAGCGTCGCACCAGAACCTGAAAGGTTTCTCGTATATTTACAAATGTAGCTACTGGTTTCATCTTCATCACCTGAAACCATCTTACAGCACAGTAATTGATAAATGCAACTATTATCCAAAGAAAATACTGCCCATCTTCTATCTGCCCTCTTTTACAAAGGCTTCGATGCGCGCTTGGATGGTATCACGGACGCGGCGGAAGCTTGCCATGATCTCTTCTTCGGTTCCTGTTGCTTTAGCCGGATCCTCAAAACCCCAGTGCCATTTCACCACATTTGGATTCAAAATTACAGGGCAATGCTCATCCGCGTGGCCGCAAAGCGTAATCACGTAATCCGCGTTCTGGAGAGTCCCGGCATCTATGACATCAGAAGAGTGGCCGCTGATATCTACGCCCGCTTCCTTCATCACCTGAACTGCACGGGGGTTCAGTCCGTGCGCCTCCAGACCTGCACTCTTGACTTCGTATTGCTCACTGCCCATTGCTCGCAAAAAGCCTTCTGCCATTTGGCTTCTGCAGGAGTTCCCTGTACAAAGGAAATACACGAGAGGTTTGTTGTCCATGTCTATGCTCCTTTTGTATTGCTAAAGTATTTCTTTTGCAGCCACAGCGCCACATTCACGAGGGCGATCATGACGGGTACCTCAACTAACGGCCCAATCACCGCAGCGAAGGCAGCTCCCGAATGAATACCGAAGACGCCAACCGCAACGGCTATTGCAAGCTCAAAGTTATTGCTCGCAGCTGTAAATGCCAGCGTAGAGCTCACAGGATAGCTGGCTCCTGCCTTTTTGCCCATGAAAAACGAGATGGCAAACATCACCACAAAGTAGATAAGCAAAGGAATCGCGATACGAAAGACATCCAGAGGCAGCGCCACGATGACTTCGCCTTTCAAGGAAAACATCACGATAATCGTAAACAGCAGCGCGATCAACGTAACAGGACTGATTTTCGGGATGAATACTTTTTCGTACCACTCTCGCCCTTTTGCCTTCACGAGTGAATAACGGGTCAGCATTCCGGCCAGAAAAGGAATCCCCAGGTAGATCAGAACGCTTTTCGCCACCTCCGAGATGGTTATATCCACGACCATCCCCTGCAAGCCAAACCAGCCGGGCAGTACCGTAATGAAAAAATAAGTGTAGATCGAGTAAAACAGCACTTGGAAAATCGAGTTAAATGCAACCAGACCTGCCGCATATTCCGTATCGCCCTTGCACAGATCGTTCCAGACGATTACCATCGCGATACAGCGGGCCAAGCCGATCATGATCAGGCCCACCATGTACTCCGGGTAGCCTTGGAGGAAAACGATCGCCAAGACAAACATCAGGACAGGACCGATCACCCAGTTCTGAATCAGGGAGAGCCCCAGGATCTTCCCATCCCGAAACACCCGCCCCAGCTCTTCATAGCGTACCTTTGCCAAAGGTGGATACATCATGAGGATTAGTCCAATGGCAATAGGGATGGATGTCGTCCCCACCTGAAAAGACTGCAAGGAATATACCAAGCCTGGAAACAGAAAGCTGCTTCCGATCCCGACCACCATCGCTACGAATATCCATAGCGTCAAATAGCGGTCCAGAAACGATAACCTTTTTCCTACCTGTTTGCCCATGACTCACTCCCCTTTCCTATTCGCATGTGACGAGCAGTCCCTGCTTTTCTAACTCGTCGAATTCAGAGGAGAAATCTGGCAATCGCTGCAGCGAATAGCCGATGTCCTCAAACTGCTGCCGGTTCAGGGAGTAGAACACCCATTGCCCTCTCCGCTTTTCCGTAACGAGGTCCACATTTTTCAGGCGGCTCATATGCTTGGAAATAGACGGCTGCGAAATCCCGAAGATCGGTACCAGCTCGCATACGCAGCAATCGCGCATGTTCAGCAAAGCCACGATTTTCAAGCGGGTGGGGTCCCCTAGCGCCTTTAGGACATCTGCCAGTTTGTTAAATTCCATCGTCATCCTCCTCTCCTCAAAAACATTCTAATATAGCCATATGGTTATTTCAATATTTATTCTTTGCTTTTCAAATACTCATACCCCTTCGCCGTCACCTGGCAGCCAGCTCGTCCGATTTGCACATGAACCAGTTCTTTCTCTCTCAAACGGTCGACCAGCTTGCGGATGCTGCTCTCTGCCAGAATCACCCCTTTTTTTCGCGCCAGAATGCTGATGTTTTTCCGCCCCGTATGCAGTCCCGTTATCTTCGCCTCCAAAATCAGCTCCAGCACAAACTGCTCCATGTCCCGTTCCACACATTCCGCAGGGAGAAGGTTGTCCTGCTGCGGAAGAGCCTCTACATGCGCAGGTGGTATCGGGTAGGAGGATACAGCCATCCTTTCCTCCTCTTTGAACGAAAAGGGAAGGTCCTGAATCTCCAGTTCACTCTCGTTCATGATTGCCATATATTCAATAGCATTTTCCAGTTCCCGGACATTTCCTGGCCAGTGGTAGTGCGCAGCGGCTGCCATGAAGTTCTCGGGCAAAGGATAGCTCATGCCTTTTCTTTTCCAAAAGTGCTCGACCAAATAGGCAATATCCTCTTTGCGTTCCCGCAGCGGCGGCACTTCGATTTGCAGAACCTTCAGTCGGTAGTACAAATCCTCGCGAAACTTCTCTTCCTTGATCATCTTGTACAGATTGCGGTTCGTTGCCGCAATGACACGCACATTGACTGGCAGCACTCTGGTCCCGCCGACCTTGATAATCTCTTTTTGTTGTACGACACGCAAAAGTCTCGTCTGCAAATGAGGGGAAATATCCCCGATCTCGTCGAGAAAGATCGTCCCCATGTGGGCCTGCTCAAACAAGCCAGGCTTCCCTTCTTTTTTCGCACCTGTAAATGCGCCGCCCTCGTACCCGAACAGCTCCGTTTCCAGCAGGCTTTCCGGCAGCGCACTGCAGTTCACGGCGACAAAAGGAAATTTTGCCCGCAGAGATGCATTGTGGAGAGAGTGCGCGAACAGCTCCTTGCCCGTCCCATTTTCGCCAAGGATCAAGATGCTCAGATCGTTTTGCGCCATGCGCTGCGCACGATCCACGACCCGCCTCATGCTAGGCGAATTGGTCACGATATCGGAGAAATGGAAGCGCGCGATATGGCCGTTTTGCCTGAGCTGGCTCCTCAGCTTCAGCTCGAGCTCTTCCACCTCTTTGGCGATCTTGAACGTAATGACGCCCTCTACCGTGTTCTCCCTGCCCGCGATCTTCCTATTGTTCACGATGATGTTTTGACTGCGGATCGTAATCAGCTGATTTCGCACATTTTCATCCAGGAAGGAATCGTCGAGCTGCAGCTCCTCCCAGACCTCATGAATGCTGCGCTTGGCCACCTGGTGAAGAGACAGATTCAGAATCTCCTCTGCCGTTTTGTTCATGAACGTGATCATGCCTTCTCCGTCATACGTCACGACCCCATCCTGCACCAGATTTAATGTCTCTTCAAACAAGTTTTTGGTGCTCATGAGTCCTTGCATCGTTGCACGCAGACCTTGGCTGAGTGAGACGATTCGTGTGGCGTACTCATTTAGAATTTGCGTTGTCGAATGATTCAACAGGTTAAAGCGAGTCAGCATTTCAACCATCGTGCTGATATCTACCACGCGCTCTCCCACGTCAATCACTTGATCTACTCCCGCGGGCACATAGGCCAGCTCTCCAGGTGTGATGGCTGTATGTGCAGCCGGCTGCTCGGTGAGCTCCGGGTAGCTGGGCAGCAGATTGACGTGACGCAGGCCCAGCTCGTAGATGAGTGCGATCGTCTCAACAGCAGAGTCTCGCTCGTCATTGACGACGAGGTAATTGCCGTTCGGCAGGCTTTGGATTTTTTCCCATCCAGAGAGGGACAAGGTGCGGCGAATGAGCTGCACATGGGTTTTGCTGTTCATCAGAATATGGGAATACCGGGAAAACATCGCGTGCGAGCTAACCAGGATCAGGTCGACATCCTCTGCCATGCTCTCTTCCCAACTGCGAGCCGAGTGATAGGAAAAGGACAAATACGCCCCCCAAAGCCCTTCCAGCTGTTCACACATTCGTTGACTGGTTCGCTCTGCTCCAGCGATGACGGCTACTTTTATGCTCGAAATGGGAATCACCTCTTTCCAGCCGATTATGGATAGGTACTTGTATGGAAATGAGAAAAACACTTCATATAGCTTTCTATATGAAGTGCCTTCCCCGCAGCAGTCTTGCGCAGCGACTTAAATTATTTTATTTATAGCACAATTAACACAATTATACATCCTTGAGTGTTGGCGGTACTTCCTTGTAGCCCTTCGACTTGATCGCTCCCAGGATGATGCCGATGAACATCCAGACAAAGCCGACCATAAATGTCCGGCTGTCAAAGCCCGACCAAACGAACGCGATGATGGAAAACCCAAGAGCTGGCAACAGTCCGTACTTCAAGTAAGCACGCAAGCCTCTTTTCCGTTTTTTCACCAGGAAGTAGACGAAAACCGTAATATTCAAGAGCAAGAAGGACGTCAGTGCCCCGAAGTTCAGCAGCTGAACGATCGACTCAATCGACACCGTGACCCCGACGACCAACGTAACCAAGCCTACGAAAACTGTCGCGTTAAAAGGCGTCTTGTAGCGCGGATGAATTTTTCCCAGCACACCGGAAAACGGAAGCAGCTTGTCCCGGCTCATCGAATAAATAATGCGGGAGATCGCCGATTGGATGGCAAGCGCGTTGGCAATCCCTACCGCCAGCACCCCGACGATGATGAAGGTGTAGTACAGCCAGTCTCCCCCGATCTCTCTGGCGATATCGAACATCGCCATATCCGGGTCGAGGTTCTCATAGTCTGGATGCGCCAGTGCAGCCACATAAGTCTGGGCAATAAAGAGCAGTCCGATGATCAGCAGGGAGGAGACGGTCGCTCTGCCCACAGTTTTCACCGGGTTTTTCACCTCTTCCGACAAGGTGCTGATGACATCAAAGCCGAGGAACCCGAGAACTGCAATCGAAGTGGCTGTCGCCAGGAAGCCCAGGTCGATTTTGTCCGCCTGAAACAAGGGAGCCATCGAGAATCCTCCTGCACCATGACCATCGATAAAGACGTATTTTACTGCAAGAATAATAAACAGCGCGAGAATCACCAGCTCCATCACGAGGAAAATGCGGTTGGCAATAGCGGTGAGGGTGATGCCGCGCGCGATAATGGCTGTATTGATGATCGTAAATACCAGAATAATGAGATAATTCGGTACAGATGGAATAATGGGGTTGAGCCATAATGCCGCAAAGCCTGTTAAGAGCGCCGGGCACATAATGTAGTCAATCATGATCAGCCAGCCAGTGACAAATCCTACATGAGGGTTCAAGCCCCTTTGGACATAGGAGTAGACGGAGCCGGAAATCGGGAACTCTTTGCTCATCGTATTGTAGCTGAGCGCAGTAAACACCATAGCCACGATCCCGATCATGTAAACGAATGGCACCATGCCCATGCTCGCCTGTGCCACCAGTCCGTAGACTTCAATCGGTGCAATCGGCAGCATGGTGATCAAGCCGTAAATAATCAAATCCTTCAACGTCAGTCCCCGATGCAGCTCTTGCTTGTAGCCAAAGCTCTCCGCCGTATGTCCTGCTTCGGATTGGGTACCGACAATCTCGGTCGCTGCTGGATTTTCCATTTGGATGTCCCACCTTGTCTTTCTAGAGTAAAAAGAGTCAAAGAGCGGGCACAAAACCCGCTCGTTTTCGTTTGGTCAGAGTCTAACGCTACAGCGTCCAGGCGACGTATTTGCTTTCCAGATACTCATCCAAGCCATGGCGTCCGCCTTCTCTGCCGATGCCGCTCTCTTTCACGCCACCAAAAGGAGCCTGTACATAAGCGAGCGAGGTTCCGTTCACACCGATGTTTCCGGTCTCCAGCTTCTGAATAAGGCGATAGACACGAGCCGCATCCTTCGTATAGAAATAGGCTGCCAGACCATACGGCGTGTTGTTGGCACGCTCCAGTACCTCTTCCTCGTCTTTGAATGTGAGGATTGGCGCTACCGGACCGAAGATTTCCTCATGGGTGATGTTCATATCCGCTGTTACCTGATCGAGAACAGTAGGGGCAAAGAAGCTGCCCTGGCTGAATTTGCCCTCCACCAGTCTGCTGCCGCCGAGCAGGACTTTCGCTCCTTTTGCCACTGCATCGTCAACCAGCGCCTCCACTTTGCGAACCGCTCCCTGATCAATCAATGGCCCGATGTCCGTATCTGGCAGAGTGCCGTAATCGACCTTCAGCCGTTTGACATGCTCGACGATCTTGTCCACCAGCTGCGCATGCACATCCTCGTGAACGTAGATCAAATTGATTCCGTTGCACACCTGTCCGCAGTTCTCGAACTTGTTGTCGACGATATCTCTCGCTGCCTTGTCCAGATCCGCATCAGGAAAGACGATGGCCGGGGAGTTGCCGCCGAGCTCCAGCCCGAGCTTCTTCACCGTTTGTGCCGCTTGCCCCATCAGACGTTTGCCTACTTCCGTCGAGCCAGTAAAGGAAATCTTGCGTACGCGCGAGTCCTTCATCAGCACGCCTCCGATGACGGAAGAGCTGCCTGTTACCAGGTTGGCTACTCCTTTTGGCAATCCGATCTCCATCAAATGCTGAAACAGCGCTACCGCGATCAGCGATGTCGTACTCGCCGGCTTCAAAATCGCGGTGCACCCCGCCGCGAGAGCTGGAGCCACTTTGCGCATCAATGTAGCTGCCGGGAAGTTCATCGGCGTAATCAGTCCAACGACCCCTACAGGCTCACGGAAGACCATGAGCTGCTGTCCCGGATTGGAGGCAGGGATGATTTCCCCATAGGCTCGCTTGGCTTCTTCTGCGTACCAGCGCAAGATCTCGACCGATCCTCTGATTTCACCTGTCGCTTCCTTCAACGCTTTTCCTTGCTCCTGGGACAGCAGCAGAGCCAGCTCTGGCACGTTCTGCAAAATGCGCTCTCCCCATGCTAGCAAGTAATCGCCCCTCTGCTTTGCTGTCAGTCCAGCCCATGCAGGAAGCGCCGCACTCGCCGCATCAACAGCCGCTTTTACCTGGTCCTCCGAGAGGCTTGGCACCTCGCCGAGAAGCTCTCCCGTTGCCGGGTTCAGGACCGAAACCGTTTCTGTGGAGGTGACCTGCTCCCCGTTAATCCAGTTGTGATTCCAAACGATCAATGGAATGCTGCTCATCTGTGCATTCGCCCTCCTAGATAAATTCGAAGTATTTCTTGCGCTCCCAGTCTGTTACCGCCGACAAGAAGTCCCGCAGCTCATTTTTCGCCGCGTGCAGATAGTGTTCAAACACCTCTTCACCCAGCAGCGCTCTTACCCGCTCGCTCGACTCGAAGTTGCGGATCGCATCGAACAGGTTGGTGGGCAGCCTAGGAATCGGCTGTTCCGCTGCGTTTCCTACGACCGGACGCGGAATGTCGATCTTGTTTTCGATGCCGTACATCCCGGAAGCCAGCATCGCAGTCAGTACCAGATAGTGATTGGCGTCTGCACCTGGGACACGATTTTCAAAGCGACTGGACTTGCCTTTGCCGTCGTAACGGAACGATGAGCTTCGGTTGTCGATTCCCCAGCTGACGGTATTCGGCGCACCAGAGCCAAAGTCGCTAAGGCGCTTGTACGAATTCACATAAGGCGCATACATCAGCATGAGCTCAGGAGCCAGCTCCATCATGCCGCCGAGGAAATAACGCCCCGTCTCAGACAGACCGTACTCGCCCGCTGGATCGTAAAATTGGTTGGTCTTCCCCTCCAGATCCCACAGGCTGATATGCGTGTGCCCGCTGCTCCCCGAATCGTTCGAGTCCTGCTTGGCCATGAAGGTCGCCATGAGGTTGTTCAGTGCCGCAATCTCCTTGATGCCGTTTTTGTAGATAGCCGTGCGGTCTGCCATCTCCAGTGCCTCGGCGTAACGGACATTCAGCTCGATCTGCCCGTTCCCCCACTCGCCTTTGAGCGCTTCAATCGGCACTCCAACCGCCTCCAGGTTGCGCGTCAGCTGGCTGAGGAACCAGTTATCTACAGTCAAACGGTAAAGAGAGTAGTCGATCGGATAATCAAACATCGGCTGCAGATTCGCGTAGTTTTTCTCCCGGATCGACGAAGGCGTCTCACGGAACAGATAGAACTCGATCTCAGAAGCAGCTTGTGGGACGAAGCCTTTTTCCCGTGCCTTGGCAATCTGCCGTTTCAGCATATTTCGGGGAGCGATCGGAACGTCCGAGCCATCCTTGTTTTGCAGATCAGCCAGGACAAAGGCCGTTTTCGACTGCCACGGATATGGGCGCAGCGTCGACAGATCCGGAATCGTTTTCATGTCGTGCATGCCTGTATCCCAGTTGCAGAACTTGTATCCCCCGAAATTCAGGTTGACGTCCCAGGACAAATTCAGAGCGCATGTATGGATTCCATCTTTGGCGTCCTCGAGGAAAAAGCCCGCTGGCACACGCTTGCCAAAGAGCTTTCCTTGCATATCGACGCCCGCGATGATCATCGTATCGATCTCACCCTGATTTACCAGCTCTTCCAGTTGCGCAATATTCAGTCTAGTCATGCCCAAATCCCCTTCCCGCTCGCTTTAGTAGATCGTCCAGCCACCATCGACAAACAGAGTCGTGCCTGTCACGTACTCCGACTCCGGCATGGCGAGGAATGCCACGGCATTGGCGATATCGTCCGGCGTAGCGATGCGTCCGACTGGTACTCGCTCGAGGATCCACTTTTTGATCTCCGGATTTTCCAGACCTTTTGCTGTGAAAGGCGTCTCTACCACACCTGGCGCGACACTGTTGACGGTGATTCCATGCGGGGCCAGCTCCAAAGCGATGGCTTTGCTCAGCAGGTTCAGACCGCCTTTGGACGAGTTGTAATGCGGCTGGCAGTGCCCGCTGCTGGATACGATGCGGTGTGCCTCTACCGAGGTAATGTTAATAATTCGGCCGCGCGTTTTGGCTTTGATCATTTCCTTCGCCGCCGCTTGTGCACACAGGAACGGCGCTTTCAGGTTCACGTCGTGGACGAGATCCCATTCGTCCTCTTCAATTTCCAGAAACGTCGAGAATTTCACGATCCCCGCGTTGTTGACCAGGATGTCGAGCCCTCCGAAATGGCTGACCGTCTGGGCGATCATGTTTTCGACGTCTGCTTTTTTCGTCACGTTCGTTTTGACGACCAGTGTTTGCTCCGGCTTTTGCGATAGCTCTACCGTCTGATTGGCACCCTCCACGTTGATGTCCGCGATGACGACCTTTGCCCCTTCGCGTAGAAAATGCAGGGCGATGGCACGGCCGTTTCCTGAACCCGCACCTGTTACAACGACAACTTTGTCTTGGAATTTCATCTTTCTCATCCTTTGCTTGTTAGTTGGTGAACAAATTGCTTGAGAATGCTTTTGTAAACGTACAAAGACTCGATTTCTACGTACTCACCTGGCCCGTGATGATTGGCGCCAGTCGGTCCAAACTCAATGGCTGGTATGTCCTTTTCGGCATAATAGCGGGTATCCGCCGCTCCATCCTGACCGAAGAAGATGGATTGATTCCCGGAATGCTCGTTGGCTATTTCATGCAATTTTCTGACAAATATATCATCACTTCTGGTCTCGACAGGCAGTCCTTGGTACCGGATCGTGATCTCGGCTTCCGGATTGATCTGGCGGATTTTCTCCAGAATTTCCTCTGGTCTTTGGCCCGGCAAATAACGTATGTCAATGCCCAGCGAGCACAGATCAGGAACCTGGTTAAACACCTTGCCAGCCTGGATCAAGGCGAGATTGACAGAGGGCTGCTTGAAATAGTCGGAGCTTTGCTGAAAGACATCCAGCGACACGATCGACTTGTAGTTTTCCAGCGCCTCGAGGATCGCATTTTTCCCCAGCCAAGGCCGGCTGCCATGCGCCGCGGTCCCTTTGACATCGACCGTCAGCTGCAAAATGCCTTTGGCGTGGATGCCCAATTTGAGATTGGTAGGTTCTCCACAGATGACGAAATCCCCGACGATCCCTTGCTGCACCAGAAAACCGCTTCCGTACTGCCCGCCTGTCTCTTCATCGGGTACGAGCGCCAAAATGACTTTGCAAGCTGGCGGTTCCTCTACCAAGTCTGTCATCAGCACCATCATCGCAGCTACGGCTCCGAGCATGTCGTAGCTGCCACGCCCGTACAGCTTGCCTTGCTCCTGGCGCGGATGAAACAGCTGCGGTTGCCCCGGCACGACATCCAGATGCCCATTCAATATGATTGTTTGCTCTCCTTCGCCTACGGTTGCCACCACGCTTTTCAACCCGTGGTTTTCCCAAACCTCGACTTGCAGCCCTCTACTTTTCAACCATTCGCTGCAAAAATCAGCGCACAGATTTACACGCTCTGCATTCGTGCTTTCAAAACGGATCAAGTCGCTGGCTAATTCCTCTATTTGCGCCCCGACACGTTCTCCTTTTGTCTCTTCCTTCTCTACCTGTTCCAGTTGCCAGTCCACCTCTTTCTGTTTTCATTGGGCTGAATGCTGTTTGCATATCGGACTAATTGCAAGCTGTATGCCAAGCCTGATATCGCGGGTTTCTCCTATTTTTTAATTGGTTAAATAGGTTTAATAGGATTCATGACCTGTTTAGCCTGTTTTCGCGCTATTTCGACATGTAGCCACGGATCGCGCAACCTCTTACCGCGCAGCGCTAAAAAAAGAGCAGGACCCGAGGGCTGCTCTTGATTTCTCATGCGTATCATCGTCATCTATTTTTCTATCATAGAAAAAAGCGACATCTATGTGTGTCGCTTTTTCCCCTACTATCGCTTGCCGCTTCGCTCATTTTGCTAGTCTAGCGTGAAATCTCCAGAGCCCGTAGAAACTTTAAGCATGGTTTTACCGCTGCCAAACGTCCCTTTTATCATTTCCCCATCCTCTGCACGATCCGTCTCCTGGAAGCCATCCCACCGGACATGACCCGTTCCCGAACCCCCTCTATAATCGACCGTTAACGATTTTGGCTCCTGCTCCAGCTTGATATTCACATCACCGCTACTGGCGGAAACATCGACATCATGCAAAAGCTCTGCAAATTCGATCTGAATGTCCCCTGATTCTGCTTCGCCTTCCAAAATGGCTTCTCCCTCTTTTAGAGAGACGTCTCCGCTATCCGAATGAAATTTCAACGTATCTGCGTGAAAGCCTTCTGCCTGTATATCACCAGAGTTCGTACTAAGCACAATCGTCGACGCATTGCTTGCTTCCAGATTTACATCGCCACTTCTCGCCGATAGATTAATGCTTTTTCCTTCCACATCTTCTACCGTGATATCTCCACTGCCTACTCCTACTTTTAACTCATCCCATTGTTTCTCTGGCAGTTCGACGGTCAAGTCCACGCTCTCGTAACGAAACATTCGAAACCCTTCCTGCTTTTCCAAACCAATCTGAAGCCTGCTTCCATTATTTTTGCCCGTCAAGCGATATTGATCAGCAATCTTTGGGCTTGCTTCGCCTTGAAGCCGTACTTCGATTTTCTCGGAGCTTCCCCGGACAACACGTACGTCCGTGCTGGAAACATCCACGACTACCTCTTTTATGTTGCTCGCATCAAAAGATTGTTCGAGGTTGACTTCCTTTGTTTCGGTGAAAGGCAGATTCCAAGCAAAGACATTTCCTGAGCTCAGCGCGGATACCCCTAGCCATACGCCCACTGCAATCAGAACGACACCGATCAGACCATTCTTACTCATGTTTTCATTACTCCTTATGGGTGGGTACTTTGTATTTTGTTCCTTGCTCCCGAGAACTGTTCTGGAAAAAGTGTAGCACTGAGAAGAAATGGATATCAAAGGGCCGCCGGCTGATCATGCGTAAGCCCTGAGATTGATTGACAAGGAAGTCAGATTGTGATTTACAGAGGAATTCCACTATGCTCCATTCTCAGGTATACGTGAACATTTTCCTTGCGATCAGGTAAATATCGTACTGATAATGGTAAACTAAGGATGATTCCTTGTAAGAAAGGGTGATCGCATGTCAATCCGTATTTACCCCATCGATCAACAAGTATCTGGCCAATTTGACGAAGGCAGACTTGTCGAGCAAAAGCCCATCGGTTTTCCAGGAGAAGGCTCCGCGGTGGAACGCGTAGGAACTCTCTTTTACTGGGCATGGTTTCAGGCAAAGGAAGATGCCTATCTCCCGCCGCACCCACATCGCGGTTTTGAAATCATCTCTTATCTATTAGAAGGAAACATTCAGCATCAAGATACCCTCGGGACAAAACGCTCTCTCAAAGCTGGCAGCTTACAAGTCATGCAAACCGGCAGCGGCGTACAGCACTCCGAAAAATATGAAAAAGGGACATCCGGCTTTCAAATTTGGTTTGAGCCGTTTCTGGGTGAGGCTAATTACGCTACCCCAACTTATGCCGACTATCTGGAGCAGGACTTTCCCGTGGTACAAAAAGATGGCTGCACCCTCAAATCGATGGTGGGTGGCAGCTCTCCCGTTCAATTGGTAGCAGACGCAAAAATGTGGGATGTCACGATTTCTGCCGGACAGGCGTTCGAGATGATGGTACCAGAAGGATATTCGATCGCTGGACTCGTGATCGACGGCTCATCCACTTGGTGTTCCTTTAACGAAACAAGATTGGTGGAGCCTCGAGAGTTTGTGGTTTGCGAAGGAGATGCACCTGGCTTACTAAGAGTGGGAGCAGATGTCAGTGGAGATACTCGCCTGATTCTTATTCAAGTCCCCAGCGTGCTCCCCTATCCATCTTATAAAGAGGTAAAGATACGGTTAAAGGTGGAAAAAGAGAGGTAGTCCATCTTCCGCCTATCACCACTCATGCATAAAAAAGCACCCAAAAAGGGTGCTCGTCTTAAGTATGGTTAGTGGCGGGGATCGAATCTCCGTCCGATCTTAGCATCTCATCGTGTCTGTGCAGCTCTAGATGCCACGGAAAAAGAAGTACTCGTATTCCAAACGACCTTCCTATCCATTTGCTTTTCAAACTTCGTAAATTGTCATCTAGGAGACACGGAAGCTTTGTCTTCTCATCCACATCGTTGCAACCCACTTTTCCCCTTTGATTACTTGTGTCCCTGCATGCAAAGTGGACTCATTTAATTCATCATTTCTGTAAAAATATTCAAAGTACACAGCCATTCCTTTGACAGGCGAGACAGAAAAATGAAGCATAGGGAATACCGTTTCTCCACCTTCCTCTACATCATTTAAATACATCACGAGTGTGCTAATTCGATTATTGCTGCTAGCTCGACTCGTTTTTGCAAAGAAATCGTAATGAGGTTGATATTCTTGGCCAGGGGTATAACGCAGAACTTGCAAACCATCACCATGCTCAATAGGAATGTTCATGATTTGAGAGATTCGCTTCTCGATTCTTGTAATCGTCTCCGTCTGCTCGCAGAAGACTCCACTACTTGTTCGAATGGAATTGACCGTACGATCTTCACCCGTTTTTGAGCGCTGCAATCGTTCTCTGGAATGTTCGATGAGCTCATCGCATTCATCACTACTAAGCACATTTCCTAATACGACAACCAGCGGTTCCTCATACCTAGCAAGAATTCGAATCTCTCGATCTTCTGTCTTGATCCTATTCCCCGTATGATCAAATATCATCCGTTCTTTTTCTGTCGCATGGCCATTCATTCTTATGCACCCCATATATATGGCATCCATTACAATTCAGGATACCATAAAATGTTTGGGGCCATCTCATTAACCTCAGAAAAATAGAAATATTTATAATTTTATTGAAGAACTACCTTCATCAGCTAGTCACACACATGGGCGATGGAGTGGTAGCACCTCCCTTGGTTATCGAGCAGCGAGCGAGCGTAGGTGCCCGTTTCCAGTTAATATTTTTATTGCATTCCGTATTTTAGCTTCATTAATTCATCTCTAAAGGCTGGCCTATTGAGGTATTTGGCAAACAGTACGTGTGCAATGTCTACCGCCTCCTCTTTACCTCCAACTTTCTCCAGCAGTCTTATAATTCGGCATACATTCCAATATTGCTTCCTTGTACTTGATTGGTCTGCCTTTTCTACAATGTACGCTCGAAGCAAATCCTTTACTTGCTCTGGAAATTGCTCCTTCAAGTAAAGATAATACTCTTCAATCCTGTTCGGCTTCTTCGTGACATACTCCAGAAGCAGCTCTGCATCATGCTCCTCCAAAAGAATCTGCGGATAGATATCACTGTACCCTTCGCCCTTTTCCCCGAGCCTTTGCATTAAGCTCTTATATACAGGAGGCCATTCTGCTCTCTGATAAGTGTCCTTGACCTTTTGATAGCACGAGTAATCCCCGTCCAACACGAGCTCTTCTCCAAGTTTGCGAAGCTTATCGATCTCTCCAGAACGCTGATAGGCTTCCAAGCGGTATTGTTTCCATTGGTTAACCAGACCTCTCAGGCCGTTTGCTTGATCTCGTTCTTCTCCTTCCTCTGCTAACTTTATGACCTCCTTGTAGTTACCGCTGTTTAACGCATTTTCTATGGCAATCTTCCTAATTTCCGAAAAGTGGAGTTGTTGGTATAGATACTCCTTTGCAAGTTCCTCACCCTCTCTTGTTTTTATGTGCTGGTACCGCATCTTTGCTAACTGTTCAGCGAAATAATGTTCGCTCCAACTGCTTCCCCTGTGTTCATTGCTCATTCGTAAAACATGCTCATCCCATTTTTTTCGCAGAGCATTGTCGGCTGCCAAGTAAGAGGCATTTTCTATTAAGGCCAGCTGTAAATCCGGCCATCCAGCAAAGCGGAATTGTTTTGATTCATCCAATAGCAATTGGAACGCAGCCTGCAGTTCTTTCTGAGGGATGCAATCACTCACCAGCGTCAAATCATGCATTCGCTCCAAACTTTCTTCAATGACAAAACCAACCGTTCCCCCCGAATCATCCGATACCTGAAGCATATCCACCATTTCTTCCAAGATGCACAGTTCGATTCTCACAGCCCCAATCCAGTCGCCTTCCTTTGCAACTTCCCTCGCCTTTTCTGCAACGATTTCAGCACCTTTAACGGCACCAGAAACATTTCGCCAGTTAATAAATCCATCCTTGTCAGCGTAATCGCTCCTGTACGAACGAATGAGTTTCCTACACTCAACCACCCGTTTATTCCCTGCCGTTTTGGATTTTTGAAGAAGCTTGATCCTCTGTTCTACCGATTCGTCATCAGCTGCAAGTGAAAGAATGATGTCTATAAGGCTGTCTTTGTTCTCCGCTTCCAGAAGCTTCTTCAAATTCTTCTGCTGACTCATCGGCAACCACATTCTGAGGAAAGAACGGTGCCTTCTTCGACAAGCTCCGCGTGAACCTCGCTTAATTCACTATCTTGAACCTTCGCCCGAAAAACCCTATACTCTACTCCCTTTACCAAGAAGACATATCCGTCCAATTTGTACTCCTCCCCTTTCCTACTGCTAGGGCACCTAAGAAACTACTAAGATTGCTGAGCTTCAAGAAAGTCCATTCCTTCATTCTAGAATTTCGTAACTGTTTCATTCAAGTATGGAATTACTGCAAAACCTGTTCCGCATAAAATGTTATCTCCAAAAGAGCGCCCTTCGTCTATAAAAAAAGAAAACCACCGCTCTATGGCGATGCAAAAAGAAGCTCTGCTTAGACCTGCACCTTCTTCGGTTTGAATCACCTCTTGGGGAAGGGATGGATTCATTGGACTTTATGTATGCTTGTAAGTTTTTACTCTTTGTAAGCTGAGTACTCGGCTCATCCTTCAATTTTTTGAATCCACTGCTGCAGCCGTCGACAAAACAGACAAAGCAAAGCAAGTGCTAAGCGAGCTCGAACAGCATTATGCTGATGCGAAAGAAAAGGTATCCAAGGCTGGAAAAGAAGGATCACACTATGTGCTTACGCAAACTTTTACTGTACAGAACGCTGCAGCACTCAGACTGTTTACAGATACCTCGCTTGTTGTACAAACTTTGGACCGAATTGGGCTGAAAAGTGACTGGAAATCTAGCAAGTTCGAAAAGTACGGCTTTACCGATGCTACCGTTGAAGCACTTCCTACCATATCAAATACGAATTTCATTTACATTGTGGAAAATACGGATAACGCGTTCGAGTATCAACTAATGGACAACACCGTTTGGAACGGATTAAATTTCGACAAAGAAAAACGGGCACACATGCTTGATGCCAGCACATGGATTTGGCGTTCCGATTTCCTCCAAAGTGCTTGTCGACCGTGTTGTACAGGTATTCACTCAATGAGTTCCGCTTCAGAAATCCAGAGACAACAGTACGTTTCCAGTGCAGCGAAAAAGGCTGTCCTTATTTTAAGCAATTGAATCCGTCTGTGCTTATTTTGCTTGGAATTGCTGTATCAGCACTTGCTTCGGCAGGTATTCAAGCTTTGATTATCCCCGGCTCCTTATGGGGAAGTACTGCTTATGTATGGCTTACAGGGTCCACCTACGGACGGAGCTGGAACCAGGTTGTCATCATTATGGTGTTTCTTGTTGCGCTGTTGCCGTTTGCCTGTATCCTTGGCCGACGATTCAACTTGTTGGCACTTACAGACGAGAGTGCCATCGGTCTTGGACTGCCCGTTCGCAGAACTAGACTTGCCGCTATGACAATAGGTGTGCTGCTTGCGGCTGGCGCCGTCGCATGTGTTGGGACGATTGGTTTCCTTGGCCTAATTGCCCCTCATGCCGTTCGTATGATGATTGGTCATCATACGCGAAGATCGATAGTTCTCTCCGCATTGCTTGGTGCTCTACTCCTTGTAGCAGCGGATACCATCGGCCGAACTCTAATGGCTCCGATGGAGATTCCCTCTGGTATTCTCATTTCGCTTATCGGTGCACCTTATTTTTTGTATATGATGTACCGATCATTTTTTAAATGAGCTTATCTAGCTTTCCGTTTTCAAGCAAAACCGCGATATCTAAAAAGTAAAAAAACCACCCTCATCAGGTGGTTTTAACTTTATGTATTGGTGGAGGCGGGGGGATTCGAACCCCCGTCCGAAAACAGCGATACATGAGCATCTCCGAGCGCAGTCACTCATTTAGAATTCGGTGACAGATTCGCGGAGTGACGCGCTGACCTGGCACCTAGCCTGATTGATCTTCTTCCTTTGGCCCCAGACGGAGACCTCCGGCGTATCCCACTAAAGTTGAGCGCTAGTCACGCCACATGGGCGATGGAGTGGTAGCGCCTCACTGGTTATTAAGCAGCGAGAGAAAGTTGTTTGTTGCCAGTTAAATGGCGTTTGCGTTGATGACGAGGTCCGCAACCCCCCGGCTCGCTTCTCATGCTCTACCATCCCCGTCGAATCCAGAACGCCCCCAGGATAAGAGGTGACAAAAAGTCTAGGTGAAGAGACAACCAGCATGTTCCGCACCTAGACTGTGTTTAACAGTGTACTGTTTACTGCTCCTTAACTATAGCACATTGGCCAAGCAAAACTCAACGTTGATTCCTGCCAGCCATGCCATCGAGAACCAGACTTGGAAAGTCAAACTTTCTTTGCCACCACTATAGTCGTGTACATTCCCGCCATTGTGCGGGTGGCGGTTTGTAACGAAGTGCAGCTATACCAGCCTACGCCTTCTGCCGCTCACGCAAGGCACGTTCCACTTCGCGCGCAGCGTCCTTCTTCTTGAGATCCTCGCGCTTGTCGTAGTTCTTCTTCCCTTTGACCAGCGCTAGTTCGACTTTTGCCCAGCCGCCCTTCAAATAAATGCTGAGCGGTACGAGCGAGTAGCCTCTCTCGCGGATCAGGCCGTTGAGCTTGAGGATTTCCAAGCGTCTCATCAGCAGTCTGCGGGTACGCTCCGGCTCATGGTTAAAGCGGTTGCCCTGCTCGTACGGGCTGATGTGCACGTTGTACAGCATCAGCTCGCCGTTTTGCACACGGGCGAAGCTGTCCTTGAGCTGGACGCGGGCAGCTCGCACGGATTTGATCTCCGTTCCGGTCAGCTCGATACCCGCTTCAAATACTTGCTCGATGTGGTAGTCGTGGCGTGCTTTTCGATTTTGGGCAACTGTTTTGGTCCCGGCTTTGTCTTTTGACATGGAGATCACCTCACTTGCGATTTTCCTGCGTTTCGTACCAGTAAGTCTAGCAAATTTTAACCAGTGTGGCAAGCCATCTACCCGGCAAATGCCGCATAAACGGCCATTACACAACTGTTTAACGGCGTTTCCGCTTCGCTGTTTGCGTCACGTTTTTCCGGTTCTTCTTCTTGGAGCGAACGAGATCCTCCCAGAACCCTTTTTGACGTTGGGTTGGCGTATCTGTTCCCTCTCCAGTTCCGATAGCGACCACATCTTCACTTGCAGTTGAGGTACTGCGTTGTCCACCGCGTCGGGAAGATGTTTTGGGTCCTTCATTCTTCCTGCGCTCTTTGTACTTTTGGCGGATGGCAGCTGGATGCGGCTTATCCTTATCCTTTTGACGTTCCGGTCGATCTGAGCGAGAACGGTCCTGCTTGCCACCACGGGCACCGCCACGATGCTCTCCACCGCGTCCGTCGATGACCTTCGGCGTACGTTCACGACTTCCGCGGAAGCCTGCAGCCTTGGTCATACCCACGATTTCAAAATCGATGGTCCGCTCATCTACATTGACACTTGCCACGCGGACCTGTACCAGATCGCCGATGCGGAACTGCTTGCCCGTCCGCTCCCCGACCAGAGCGTACATTTTCTCGTGGTAGTGGTAGTAATCGTCTGTCAAAAAGCTGACGTGAACCAAGCCTTCGATCGTATTCGGCAGCTCGACGAAGATCCCGAACGAGGTGACACTGGAGATAACGCCCTCGAACTCTTCTCCGACACGCTCCTTCATGAACTCCGCTTTTTTCAGATCGTCCGTTTCCCGCTCGGCATCTACAGCCAAACGCTCGCGCTGAGAAGCATGCTCCGCGATTAACGGCATGTGCTCTGTCCAATACGCCATGCGTTTTTCTGACAGCTGCTCTCCAGATTCGATCCAGTCACGAATGCGACGGTGAACGATCAGGTCGGGATAACGGCGGATCGGCGAAGTGAAGTGCGTGTAGAACTCCGTGGAAAGACCATAGTGCCCGAGGCTTTCCGCGTCATAACGCGCTTGCTTCATCGAACGCAGCATCACGGTGCTGATAATGATTTCTTCCGGCTTTCCTTTGACCTCTTCCAACAGCTGCTGCAGGGCTCTCGGATGTACCGAGTTACCTTTTCCACGAATAGAGTAGCCAAAGTTGGTGATGAACTCCATGAAAGCCATCAGCTTCTCGGCATTCGGATCTTCGTGGACCCGATACATGAAAGGCTGCTTCATCCAGTGGAAATGCTCGGCTACTGTTTCGTTGGCGGCAAGCATGAACTCTTCGATGATTTGCTCGGCAATGGAACGGGTGCGGAACCCGATGTCCGTCGGTGTCCCCTCTTCGTTCACGTAAATTTTTGCTTCACGGAAGTCAAAGTCGATAGCACCGCGCTGCATCCGCTGCTCGCGACGTTTGCGTGCCAACTTCTCCATCTCCTGAAACATCGGGACGAGCTCGCTGTACTTCTCGATGAGCGCTTCATCCTTGTCCTGCAGGATGCTGCGTACGTCCGCATACGTCATCCGCTCGTTGGTGCGAATAACGCTGAGGAAAATGTCGTACTTCACGACCTTCGCCTCTTTGTCCATCTCCATGTCGCAGGAGATTGTCAGTCGATCGACCTTTGGATTCAAGCTGCAAATTCCGTTGGACAAACGGTGCGGAATCATCGGAATCACTCGGTCGACCAGGTAAACGCTGGTTCCGCGGCGATACGCTTCATTATCTAATGCCGATTTTTCCTGTACGTAATAGCTCACATCCGCGATATGAACTCCCAGACGCACGTTGCCATTCGGCAGCGTCTCGAGGGACACGGCATCGTCGAGGTCTTTGGCGTCTGCACCGTCGATCGTGACCATCATACGGTCGCGCAGGTCGCGGCGTCCTTTAATCTCTTCTTCGGAGATTTCACTAGGCGCAGCCTCTGCTTCGGACAATACATCCTCGGGAAATGCCTCTGGCAGGTTAAACTTGCGGATGATCGAGAGAATATCGACGCCTGGGTCGTTTTTGTGACCCAAAATCTCTACGACTTCTCCCTCCGGATTCACTCTGCCTTCCGGATAACGCACGATGTTGACCACGACTTTGTGGCCATCTACGGCTCCGTTGTACGCATTTTTCGGAATGAACACGTCCTTGCCGATCCGCTTTTCATCCGGGATGACAAACGCGTAATGCTGCTCATCCTTAAACGTCCCCACGACTTGCTTGATGCCCCGCTCTACGACGCGAATGATGCGTCCTTCCAGCCGGTTGCCCCCTGGCTCCTTCTCTACTCGAACGAATACGGTATCGCCGTGCAAAGCGCCATTCATATCATTCGCATGGACATAGACGTCTTCCATCTCCGGTGTCTCCGGAATGACAAAGCCAAAGCCTTTCGGGTGACTCTGCAAACGCCCACGCACCAGATTCATTTTCTCTGGAACGCCGTAGCGATTCGCCCTCGTCCTGATGACCTCGCCGCTCGCTTCCAGTCCATTGAGCGTTTTCACCAGTTCTTTAAACGTTGCGGAATCCTGAATCCCAAAAGCTTCTTCCAACTCCTTTACGGTCATCGGGTGGTATGCCTGCTCCCGCATGAACGCAAGAATATCTTGATCCTTCATTCACAAACCTCCTTTTTCGCTTGGTTGATCACCGAGCTTCCTTTTCACTCATTACTATGTAGTATTCACCGGTTACACGCATCGCAATCGGAATAGAGAAAAAGGCAGCAAGTCGCACTTGCTGCCTTTTGGCCATTCGTCTATTACGCCCCTGTTTTCAAGAAATAACCGAGCAAAATCGCAAAAATCATGAAAGCTACCGCAAATACAACGGTCAGCTTGCCCAAAAGTGCGTCAATCCCACGAGCTTTTTGTTTGCCCATGAGTTGCTCAGCACCGCCACCAATCGCTCCCGAAAGGCCGGCACTTTTACCAGATTGTAACAATACGACGATAATTAAGCCAATACTTGCAATCACAAGTAAGATTTTCGCAGCCAATGCCATCTTCATTCACCTCAAAACGTATTTCCAAGGCGGTAAAAAACCAATACGTCTACTTTATCACAATTCATAGCTAGCATCAAGCTGGCTGTGCCTACAGAATTAGTGAACTTCTACCAGAATTGTTACGTTGTATGCAGGGCAATAATATATAGAAGGAACGAATAGTGAAGTAGAGATTATTTGGAAATTGTGTACTTTCTTTGTCGGTTTTTTAGTCGCCTTGCAACTGTCAAGATTTTGCCGTAAAATTGCAGTTGAACCTTTATTACTTGCCTTGGGAGGTCTTTGTCAGATGGCTGGGTCCAACAAAAAAGACATGAATCAAAACGACGTAATTGATTCCGCGAAGGCCTTTTTTACTTCGTTTGGTATCTTGTTTCTAGTTTTTCTCATTGCACTTGTAGGATCGATTATTTTCCCACCAAAACATGGGGAAGAAGCTGCAGGCCCAGGTGGAGCACCTACTGCTAACATTGACGCTGCTGCTATTTTTAAACAAAACTGCTCTTCCTGTCACGGTCAAAACCTGGAAGGGATCGTTGGACCAAACTTGACTAAGGTTGGTGCAACTCACAGCGCTGAAGACATCCAGAAAATCATTAAAGAAGGAAAAGGCGGCATGCCTCCAGGATTGCTGAAAAAGAATCCAGAGATTCAAGCTGTTGCCCAATGGCTGTCTGAACACAAATAAGTACATAGATGGCCCGATTAAAGAACACCGGAGACTCGTCCTCTTCGGTGTTTTCGCCATTATATAAGGAAGTGAGCAGCCGAACATGAAGCCCCAACTAGAAATCGAAAATCTAGGAAAGCAGCACGCTACTCTCGCAGATGCATGGCTGTTTCGCCATTTCTCCGCAAGCGTCACCGAACCTGAAATCGTCGGCATCCTCGGCAAATCGGGGCAAGGCAAAAGCACGCTGCTCCGTATTTTGGGACGCCTGGATCAAGCCAGTCAAGGCAGCATCCGTCTCCAAAATAAAGATCTTAGTCTATGGCAGCCTGAGGCGTGGCGGATGACAATGAGCTATGTCGCCCAGCAGCCCGTGATGCTGCCTGGAACGGTCGGAGATAATCTACGTATCACAAGCGTGCTCCATCAGCGCCCTTTTGACGAAAAGCTGGCGAAAGACTACATGGAGCAGCTGGCTTTGGAACATCTGGACTGGGACAAATCAGCAGCTAAGCTCTCAGGTGGTGAAAAGCAGCGTCTCGCTCTCATCCGCAGCCTTCTCTTGCGGCCTCAGGTGCTCTTATTAGATGAAGTCACATCCTCACTCGATATGATCAGCAAACAAGCTGCAGAACGCCTCCTGATCGATCTGCATACACGTGCAGGCACGACTCTGCTCTGGATCACGCATGATCTCGAAGAAGCGAGGACAGCATGCAACCGGATCTGGTTTATGGCAAACGGACAGCTCGAGGAGGATTCCTCAAGCCAATCCTTTTTTCGGTCTCCGCAATCAGCCGCCGCACGCGATTTTCTGAATCACCCGACTTCATCGGCAATGGCAGCCACGGAGGTACAAGCATGACCTATTCTTCCTTTTCCTTGTGGTTCGCGTTTGTCTTTGTCCTCATCGCTCTTTTGCTGTCTGTCTGGCAGAAGCTCGGTCTGGAAAAGGAAATCGCTATCGGAACAATTCGCTCAACGGTGCAGCTCCTTTTGATCGGCTACGTTCTTCAATTTGTTTTCCACTCCAACAGCATCTGGTTTATTGTGATCCTGATTGTCATGATGGTGACTGTCGCTGCGAAGAATGCCGCTAGCCGCGGTGCCCAGCTCCCCGGAATCTTCTGGCGAATCGCCTTTTCCCTGCTCATCACCGAAATCATTACGATGGGGCTACTAGTCACATTCAAGCTGGTTACTCCTACCCCGCAATACTTGATTCCCATGAGCGGAATGATCATCGGCAGCTCCATGGTTGTCTGCGGACTTTACTTGAATCATATGAATCGGGAAACCGAGAGTGCCCGCGGAGAAATCGAAGCCCTGCTAAGCCTTGGCGCTACTCCTCGTCAAGCGATCCAGGGCGTTTTGAAGCGCGCAGTCAAGGCGAGTATGATTCCTACCTTTGATACCATGAAAACGATCGGTCTCGTTCAGCTGCCTGGCATGATGACCGGCATGATCGTGGCCGGCGCCAGTCCGATCGAGGCTGTCCGCTATCAAATTCTGATCATGCTCACTTTCTCCTCTTCTGCGGCTATTTCTGCCGTTCTCATCAGTCTCGTCAGCTACCGTCTCTGGTTTACCCGTGAAGCATTTTTACGTTCCTAATAACTCTTTCTCCACCAACTGCCGGGCATCTCGGCAGTTTTTTTTCGTGAACTGTAATGAAATCATGCCCGATACGTCAAATTACAAGGAGAAAGAGCAAAGGTGGTTCCGCTATGGACAAAAACGACTTGATTGAGCAATGGTTTCTGCGCTATGGCGATGATATTTACAAGTTTCTCGTTTACTACACGGGCAGTAGAGACGTAGATGACTTAGTACAGGATGTTTTCCTCAAGGCTCTCGGCTCCGTTGACTCGTTTCAAGGGAGATCGCAGCCCAAGACATGGCTCCTGACGATCGCTCGACATACGGCCATCGATCACGCCAGAAAAAAGCGTCTGCGCAGTTGGCTGCCCGACATGTGGCTCTCTCATCTGGCTTCCGATGAAAAGACGCCGGAGGAACAGCTGGATCTACAGGAAGAACAACAAGCGCTTTACCGAGCGATCCAGCAAGTAAAGCCCGCTTATCGAGAGGTACTCATCCTCCGGGGCATCAAGGGTCTGTCTGCCAAAGAAACAGCGGAAATCCTGCAATGGTCGGAAAACAAGGTCAATGTCACTTTGCACCGGGCCATGAAAGCAGTCAGAGACAAGCTGGAGCTGGCAGGAAAGGAGCTGATCGGAAATGTCATCTAAAACTGACGAGCAACTGATGGAAGAACTGCGCAAACTACCTGATATCCAGATGTCACACGACTCAAAACAAAAGATCGTTTCGACGATTCGATCCAAGGAGGCACTCAACATGGAACAAACTGTACACCCTCGACGCTTCGGCTATTTCGGAAAAGGATTGGCGATTTGCTCCGTACTCGCAGCTACTTTCTGGATGGGGACCACACTCATCCAAACCAACCAGCCAGCGACATTGCCCGGCATCTCTAATGGCGCAAGCCCTACTCCTTCTGTGCCGAATCCAGTACCGAGCTCACAAAACGGTGTCGTAACCCCTACTCCGACTGCTCCTGCAACTCCTCAAGGCGAGGAATTGCTCAATACCATCCGCAAGAGGGCGGAAAAGGGAGCCGTCATCAACTCGACCTACACCGTGGAGACTACTGTTTTTGACGATGTAGAAAAGGCATGGGGGGCGCCAGACCGCTCTGTCTATGCAAATGGGCTCACGTACGCCACCTATGAAAAACACGGCGTGGAGATCGGCTACAACAAAGGCATGCAAATCGTTGAAATCCGTTCGTTCGACCCGCGAATCAAGCAGCTGACCCTCGCCGTTATCGAGAAAAAATGGGGCAAACCCAATCGTGTCGGAGAATTCGCCGGACAGCAGATTTACACCTACGATGTAACAGACAAGTACCAGGTCAAATTCGCGTTTGAGCCATCGGCAGCAAACAACAACCAGATGGTGCTCGTTCGCTACAGTGTCTACTATCCGCAAGGCAATCACAATCTGATGGCGGATATGAACCCGACAGAGCTGCTGCAAAACCTGCGCGATCTTGCTAAAGACGGAAAAACGCTCGGAAGCGAGTTCCGCGTAGAAAAGGATGTTTTCGATACGGTTGAAAAAGAGTGGGGCAAACCGGATATCGTCTCGACCGTTAATGGAATCACCTACAATACGTATCGTGACCGTGGTTTAGTCTTTGGCTTCAATAAAGGAATGCAGATCGTCGACATCCGCTCCTATAACTATCAGCTGCAGTACATCCCTCTTGCAGACGTCGTGAAAACGTTGGGCAAACCGCAAAGCACCGCCAATGTCGGTGGGCAAACCATCTACACCTACAAGGTCAACGACAACTACGAGCTGAAGATCGTCTTCTCCGGCATCTACGACGGAAGCAATGCCAACAAGCTGTACATCGATCATGTCAATGTCTTTTATCCACGAGGAACGATCAACAACATGGCTGGATAACTTCCCCTAGAAGCAACGAAGCACACACGAGCTCCCCAAGAGCTTATGTGTGCTTTTTTTGGAACGAAAAAAGACGACCGGAGCCCATGCACTCCAATCGTCTTTCTGTTAGCGAAAACCTTATTTACCGATGATGTAGCCTTCCAGCTCATCCAGTACTTTGTTCGCTGCGATTACACCGCCGGAAGTGTTCCAGATGGTGTCATCCACTTTGAATGCTTTACCCGCTTTTACTACGTTCAGGTTTTTCCAGAGAGAATCATTTGTCCACTCTTGCTCCAGCTTGGAAGCTTCGCCTTTACCTGTTTCGTAAGTGAAGTAGAACATGATGTCGCCGTCCATCTCAGGAATGCGCTCTTTTGTTACTTCTGCTGCGAACTCTTCCTTGTTTTGGGAGGCTGGACGAGCAAGTCCGAGATCTTTGAAGATAGCGCCAGTGAAGGTATCGTTGTAGTAAATGCGAACTTTACCTGGCATGAAACGTACTACGGAAACTTGTGTTTTCAGCTTGTCGCCTGCTTTAGCTTTGAAATCTTCTACACGCTTGTTCCAGTCAGCGATGACTTTCTCGCCTTCTGCTTTTTTGTTTACCGCTTCAGCGAACAGGGAGAAGTTTGCTTTCCAGTCACCGCGTGGCTCATCTACGAAAACAGTTGGTGCGATTGCACTCAATTGCTGATAAATTTTCTCTTGGCGGAATTTCATACCCAGAATCAGGTCTGGCTTCAGAGCCGCGATGGCTTCCAGGTTTGGTTGAGACTCAGAACCAACTACTTTTACACCTTCCAATTGCGGTTTTACAAAATCGTAGAACTGCGTTGGATCAGTAAAGGAACCTACAGCACCGACAGGTTTTACACCAAGGGCCAGAAGTGTTTCCACCCCTTGCGTAGTCAGCATAACAACGCGTTGTGGCGTACCTTTAATAGTCGTTTCGCCCATGACGTGTTTGACTGTGTAAGATTGATCCGCGCTACCAGTGTTGCTATTGCTGCCTACCGCTTGTTCAGCTGGCTTTTGTTCGGCTGGCTTTTGTTCAGCCGCTTGTTGACCTCCGCCGCAACCAGTTACGATCAACAGCATCGCCATCAGGACAGCAAAAAATGCCTTGCCGCCTGCGGTCCGATATGTACGAGAAAACATGATGAAAGGACCCCTTCCTTCTCTAAAAGTTCACAATGAGATTGAGAATTACCTTCAATAACAATGATTATCCTACAGGCAAGCCCAAAAGAAGTCAACAAGAAATTGATAATGACTATCAACATCATTGACACATCTCCCACCTCCATCTAAACTTAACCTTGTTACGAAATTCACTCTAATGAAAGCAGACTGCTAAATAAAAGGATGTAACTGCCATGAATGCTTTATTATCCAGCAATTTTCGTAAGATTTTGGGAGTCATTATCGCCCTTCTTTTTCTTGCTTATCTCAGCTATGCCAGTCTCGTTTTCGGCGTAATCGATACGAGCTGGCAGACGGCTATCGATGCGTACACACACTTCAACGGCACAAACGAGCACATCGTTATCAAAGAGGTCCGTGTCCCGCGTGTGCTAAACGGTCTCACCGTCGGCTTTTGTCTCGGCGTGGCAGGTATGCTGCTGCAATCGCTGACGCGAAATCCTGTAGCAGATGTGGAGCTGTTCGGTCTCAATGCAGGCGCTTCCGTTTTCGTCGTGTTCGCCGTCACCTTCTTTGGCATCAGCTCCCTGACCGAGTTTACTTGGATCTCCTTCCTTGGTGCAGCCGTAGCAGGCCTTATCGTGTATATATTAGGCTCCCTGGGACGAGATGGTTTGACACCAGTCAAGCTCGTGCTCGCGGGTGCTGCAATTACTGCCCTGGCCGGATCTATTCGACACGGCATGATGGTATTAAATGAAAAGGCTACCGACGAGGTCCTCTTCTGGCTCGCAGGCTCCATCGGTGGCAGAAAGCTCGAATATTTGGCCACCGTGTTTCCTTACATGCTGCTCGCATGGATTGCTGCCTTCCTGCTAGCTCGCCCAATTCAAACGCTATTAATGGGGGATGATGTCGCAAAAGGCTTGGGGCAACGAACGCTGCTCGTCAAAATTCTCACCGGTGTGGTCATCGTGCTTTTGTCTGGTTGCGCTGTAGCTGTGGCTGGCCCAATCGGCTTTGTCGGCCTGGTCACTCCTCATCTCGCCCGGTACTTTGTCGGGATCAGCACGGCATGGGGAATGTTGTACAGCGGTTTGCTCGGCTCGATCCTGCTGCTAGTCTCAGACATCGCCGCTCGCTTTATCGCGATGCCTGCTGAAGTACCGATTGGTGTAATGACAGCCCTTATCGGCATCCCGTTCTTCATCTATGTCGCACGAAAGGGGCTGGAAAAAGGATGAAACAATACCTGCCTCTCCGCATTGGCAAGACATCCATTCATCTACATAAGAAAACCGTGGTCTACACAACCCTGGCGATTCTGCTGACCATTGTAGCTGCTATCGTCAGTCTGGGAATAGGTGAAATGTACATTCGCCCTCTCGACGTCGTCAAAGCCTTGCTTGGCTTCGGTGCCGAGCAAGATGCGCTAATCGTTCAGCAGTTCCGCATGCCACGGATCATTATCGCCATTCTCGTCGGTGCCGCTTTAGCTGCTGCCGGTGCGATCATGCAAGGGATCGTGCGAAATCCGCTGGCTGCTCCAGACATTCTCGGCATTTCCAGCGGGGCATCCGTGGCGGCTGTGGCGTTTCTGCTCCTCTTTGAAAACGTCAGTATCAAGTGGCTGCCACCTACGTCCTTTCTCGGAGCCATGGCGACTACGATTCTCCTTTATGCGCTCGCTTGGAAAAAAGGCGTGACCCCGCTGCGACTCGTGTTAATCGGGGTAGGGATAAAGATCGCTGCAGGCGCGGTCGTGACGCTCTTGATCATGTTCAGCCCGTTTCTTTTGCAAAACAAAGCCTTGCTCTGGCTGACAGGCAGTATCTACGGTGTGGACTGGAATGATGTGCTGATGATCCTGCCGTGGGTTGTGATCTTGATCGTGGCAGCTGCCTTGCTCGCGAGAAGAGTGAACATTCAACAGCTCGGAGACGATATTGCTACCAGCTTGGGAAGCTTCCTGCAGCTGGATCGCTTTCTCCTCCTGATCATCTGTGCCGCATTGACTGGTACAGCTGTTTCTGTAGGCGGAGACATCAGCTTCGTCGCACTGCTCGCGCCCCACATCGCCAAGCAGCTGATTGGCCCCTCTTTTGGTGGAGCCTTGCCGCTTTCGGCTTTTATCGGATCCTTGATTCTCTTGATTGCCGATCTCATCGGACGCGTCGCTTTTTCACCGCTCGACATACCGGTCGGCGTTTTCACCTCAGCAGTGGGCGCCCCGTTCTTCATTTACCTGCTTTACAAAAATCGAAATCGCTAGTGGAAGGAGACGAATGATTATGCAAGCTCTGGAAACCCGTCAGCTCACTTTGTCCTATGGAGATCGCAACATCATTGAGACACTGGATTTGAATATCCCCCGTGGAAAAATCACCGTCTTTATCGGGAGTAACGGAAGCGGGAAGTCTACTCTGCTTCGTTCCCTGGCTCGCCTGCTCAAGCCAAAGGAAGGAGCCATCCTGCTCGAAGGGGAATCCATCGCCAAGCGCTCGACCAAGGAAGTTGCGAAACGACTGGCTATCCTGCCCCAAGGTCCTACCGCTCCGGAAGGTTTGACTGTTCTCCAGCTGGTGAAGCAAGGACGCTATCCTTACCAAAACTGGCTTCAGCAATGGTCCGAGGAAGATGAGAAAATGGTGAATCGAGCGCTGGAAGCGACGCAGCTGACTGCCCTCGCCAATCGCCCGGTCGACTCTCTCTCCGGCGGTCAACGCCAACGCGCTTGGATCGCGATGACGCTGGCGCAAGGAACGGAAACCATCCTGCTGGATGAGCCGACTACCTATCTCGATATGTCTCACCAAATCGAGATTCTGGACCTGCTGTTTGAGTTGAACGAGACCGAGCAGCGTACCATCGTGATGGTCTTGCATGATCTGAATCTGGCTTGCCGCTACGCTCACCACATCGTCGCGGTCCACAATACCACAGTCGTGGCAGAAGGCTCGCCTGATGACGTACTGACAACTGACCTCGTGCGTACCGTATTCGATATGGATTGCCAGATCACACTCGATCCTCTGTATGGCACGCCGATGTGCATTCCGTACAGCAAAAGCCGACTGGCTGCCGCCGTGCTGGAGAAAAAAACTGCGCTGCTTTCCTGATTAGAAAACTTGGTTCCGCCAAGCCTTTTCGCGGAGCCTTCGTTGTCTTCCTGTACAAAGCAAAAACTGACCCTATCCGTGCGGGTCAGTTTTTTTTTTGCTTTTTGCATGCACAGGCGAAAGAGATATAGGCACACTCCGCCCCATCTCCATACAATGAAGTATCATCGGTTTTCTGCCAGCGGAAGGGAGTGTGCGTAATGAAGCCAACAAAGTCTATCAAAGGAAACCAACAAAATCCGACGCCGACGTCCCCTCCTGACTTCCAAGGCTCCTTACAGGAAATATGTATACGTGCGCCTAAAGTGTACGACTGGATACTCTCCAGCTGCTGGCAGCGATACCAGATAGCCGTACCGAAAAAATACACTTGCATTCTGCAAAAGGCCGTCTGCTCCGGGCGTGACATCTACGTAAGCTGTTTGGATCCCTTCTCCGCCGACCGTG
Source organism: Brevibacillus centrosporus (assembly GCF_046622605.1). Taxonomy (NCBI): domain Bacteria; kingdom Bacillati; phylum Bacillota; class Bacilli; order Caryophanales; family Paenibacillaceae; genus Brevibacillus; species Brevibacillus centrosporus. Next base: position 5,342,369 of record NZ_CP176856.1, read on the forward strand.
CCAAAGCTCTGTCTATACGAGTGCTTCCACCGATTCGCCGGACGGTACTACCTGTAAATGGTCACGGCGTTCCAGCAGGCGTCGTTCGCACTGTGCTCGAGCTTTGTGCCTCGATTTTTGTTTTTGCGGACAGTGAGCTGCTGTTTGATTTCACGACCACCCTGCTCTTGCTAGACGAGCTGGTTGTCTGTACAGAACTCATCGAAGAGGCGATAGCACAGATCGAGATCCAAGCCAAACCATGCCCGCCTCGGCGATAGCTCGATAAGCAACGTAAAAAAGGGCTGCTCCCACACCTTTTACAGGTGGAAACAGCCCTTATCTTCCTATGCGATTCGATACTACTTCTTCAGGTTGTAGAAAGCAGCACGGCCGCCAAAGCGGGAAGTATCGCCCAACTCGTCCTCGATACGGAGCAATTGGTTGTACTTCGCTACACGGTCTGTACGGGAAGGTGCACCTGTCTTGATTTGCCCAGCATTTGTCGCTACAGCGATATCAGAGATGGTGGAGTCTTCGGTTTCACCGGAGCGGTGGGAAATAACCGCTGTGTAGCCTGCGCGCTTCGCCATTTCGATCGCTTCGAAGGTCTCTGTCAGCGTACCGATTTGGTTTACTTTCACCAGGATAGAGTTTCCTGTCGCGGTTTCGATACCACGTGCCAGACGCTCCGTGTTTGTTACGAACAGGTCGTCCCCAACGAGCTGCACTTTGCTGCCCAGCTTGTCAGTCAGCGCTTTCCAGCCATCCCAGTCGTCTTCGGACAAACCGTCTTCGATCGAGATGATTGGGTATTTGCTTACCAGATCTTCGTAGAACGCGATCATTTCTTCCGTTGTTTTCACAACGCCTTCGCCTTCGAAGTGGTATTTGCCATCTTTGTACATTTCAGTAGCCGCTACGTCGAGCGCGAGGAACACATCTTTACCTGGCTCGTAGCCAGCAGCCTGGATCGCAGCCAAAATGGTTGTGATCGCTTCTTCGTTGGATTTCAGGTTCGGTGCGAAGCCGCCTTCATCCCCTACTGCTGTGCTCAAACCTTTTTCGGACAGCACTTTTTTCAGGGAGTGGAAAATTTCCGCGCCTGTGCGCAGTGCTTCTTTAAAGGATTCTGCCCCGACAGGCATAACCATGAATTCTTGAATATCAACGGTGTTGTCTGCGTGCTTACCACCGTTCAGGATGTTCATCATAGGTACTGGCAGTGTTCTTGCGTTGAAGCCGCCCAGGTAGTTGTACAGTGGCAGACCCAAGGAATCTGCTGCTGCACGAGCTACTGCCATGGACACGCCCAGGATCGCATTTGCACCCAGCTTGCCTTTGTTGTGAGTACCATCGAGCTGCAGCATCGCCATGTCTACGCCTACTTGATCCAGCGCGTCCATACCGATCAGCTCAGGTGCGATGATTTCGTTTACGTTCTCTACAGCTTTCAGCACGCCTTTACCCAGGTAGCGGGATTTGTCGCCATCACGCAGTTCAACCGCTTCATAAGCACCCGTAGAAGCGCCCGACGGAACAGCAGCGCGGCCCATCGAACCGTCTTCCAGATACACTTCGACTTCCACAGTTGGGTTACCGCGGGAATCCATAATCTCGCGTGCGTAAATGTCTGTAATCATCGCCATTACTCATCCATCTCCTTTGTTTTCGAGCGGGTCTCCCCACCATTATTTATAGACTTGCATTCGGCACCACTTCAGTTTGTGCCAGAGCGAGCTATTTTGCAAGTAACGATTTGCCTGACATTTCTGTAGGTTGTGGAATACCGAGAAGAGCCAGCAAGGTTGGCGACAAATCAGCCAAAATACCGTCATCGCGCAGCGTCACACCTTCTTTGGTCACAATGACCGGTACAGGGTATGTGCTGTGAGAAGTAATCGGGCGTCCAGCTGGGTCCAGCATCAGGTCAGCGTTTCCATGATCTGCTGTGATGACTGCCACTCCGCCCTTTGCCGTAATCGCTTCTACGACACGTCCCAGGCAAGCATCTACCGTTTCTACCGCCTTGATGGTCGGCTCCATGAGGCCGGAGTGTCCCACCATGTCGCAGTTGGCGAAGTTGAGGATGATCGCGTCAAAATTGTCTGCGTCGATCTCGGCAACTACTGCATCTGTCAGCTCAATCGCACTCATTTCCGGCTGCAAATCGTAGGTCGCCACTTTCGGAGACGGGATGAGAATACGGGTCTCTCCCGGGAATTCCTGCTCACGTCCTCCGCTAAAGAAGAACGTTACGTGCGGGTACTTTTCCGTTTCTGCAATGCGCAGCTGCTTCAGTCCTTGCTGGGAAAGTACCTCGCCGAGCGTGTTGTCCAAATTGGACGGCTTGTAGGCTACATATCCATCGACTGACTCGGAAAAGTGCGTCAGGCAAACGAAGTAAAGATTGCGCGGGCGCTTTTCTCCCCGGTCAAAACCGCGGAAATCCTCGTTCGTGAAAGCCTGCGAGATTTGAATCGCACGGTCTGGACGGAAGTTGTAGAAGATGATGGCATCCCCGTCTTGAATCGTAGCGACTGGCGCTCCCTGCTCATCCACAATCGCGGTTGGCATGACGAATTCATCCATAATAGACTTCTCGTACGATTCCTTTACGGCTTTGATCGGATCCTGATAATGCGGTGCATCCGCGTACACCATCGCACGGTACGCCTTTTCGATCCGTTCCCAGCGCTTGTCGCGGTCCATCGCGTAGTATCGTCCTTGTACGGTTGCAATTTTTCCTACACCGATTTCTGCAATCTTGGCTTGCAAATCTTCGATGTATCCCACGGCGCTGTCAGGGGATACGTCACGGCCGTCGAGGAAGCCATGGATATACACTTTCTCGAAGTTTTGTTTCTTCGCCATTTCGAGGATCGCAAACAAGTGGGCAATATGGCTGTGTACGCCCCCGTCGGACAAGAGGCCAAACAGGTGCAGCTGCTTATTGTTCTCTTTTACATGGCGGAACGCATCCAGCAAGGTTTCGTTTTCAAAAAACTCGCCTTCGCGGATGGACTTGGTGATACGAGTCAGGTCCTGATACACGACACGCCCTGCTCCGATGTTGAGGTGACCCACTTCCGAGTTACCCATCTGACCTTCTGGCAGCCCAACTGCGAGCCCGCTCGCTTCCAGGGTGGCATGGGGATAGTGATTCCAATAACGGTCAAAATTCGGTTTCTTCGCTTGCGCTACTGCGTTGCCGTACGTCTCATCACGCAGGGCAAAGCCATCTACAATCAGCAGCGCAACCGGTTTCGGCCGGTTTGCCATCTCGTTTCTCCTCCTATTGCTGAGCTCCGTTTACGAGCAAGCTCCGTTTACAAGCAAGCTTCGTTTACGAGCTGCAAATAACTTTCTGCAACCAGGCTCGCTCCACCGACCAACGCTCCGTCGATATCCGGCTGAGCCATGTAGCTGGCGATATTCTCCGGTTTCACACTGCCGCCGTACTGAATGCGAATTTGCTCCGCTGTTTCCTGCCCAAAGCGCTCGGCAATCGTCTGGCGAATGATCGCGATCGTTTCGTTGGCATCCTCAGCTGTAGAAGATTTGCCTGTCCCAATCGCCCAGATCGGCTCGTACGCGATCACGACATTCGCAAGCTGTGCAGCCGTAAGTCCAGCCAACGCTCCCTCTGTCTGCGTACGCACGACGTTCGCTGTCTCGCCCGCTTCCCGCTGCTCCAGACTCTCGCCTACGCATACGATTGGCACCAAATCATGCTTCAGGGCAGCATGCACCTTTTTATTCACGGTCTCATCCGTTTCTTGAAAATACTGGCGGCGCTCCGAATGGCCGAGGATGACATATTTCACGCCAATTTCCTTTAGCATGCCCGGGCTGATCTCTCCGGTATAGGCTCCCTGCTCTTCAAAGTGCATGTTTTGTGCACCCAGCGCAATATCCGTACCTGCGAAAATCTGGCCCAATGCCGGAAGCGCTGTAAAAGGAGCGCAAACGACTTTTTCGACGCCAGCCTTTGTTGTCCCCGCTTTGGCTTCCTGCGCAAAGGCAGTAGCTTCCGCGATCGTTTTGAACATCTTCCAGTTCCCCGCGATAATTGGTGTTCTCAAGAAAACTCCCCCTATTCGTGATCGGCGAGCACCGCAACTCCTGGCAGTTCTTTTCCTTCCATGAATTCCAGGGAAGCTCCGCCGCCCGTAGAAATATGTGTCATTTGTTCCGCTACGCCTGCTTTTTCAACAGCGGCTACCGAGTCCCCGCCACCGATGATAGTCGTACCCGAGCATTCCGACATCGCCTTCGCTACACCGATCGTACCTTGGGCAAATGCGTCCATTTCAAACACGCCCATCGGTCCATTCCATACGACCGTTTTCGAGTCCACAATCACTTTGTGGTACTGCTCTACGGTTTTCGGGCCGATGTCGAGTGCCATCCACCCATCTGGAATCGCATCGATACTCACCGTCTGCTTCTCCGCATCGGCTGCAAAACGGTCAGCGACAACCACATCTACTGGCATGAGCAAAGACACATTGCGTTCTTTTGCCTGTGCCATCAGCGTACGTGCCAGATCCAGCTTATCGTCTTCACACAAAGAAGCACCGATTCCATAGCCCTGTGCTTTCAAAAACGTATTCGCCATGCCGCCGCCGATAATCAAATGATCGACCTTGGTCAACAGATTTTCGATGACAGCAATTTTATCTTTCACCTTTGCTCCGCCGACAATCGCCGTAAACGGACGCTCTGGACGAGAAAGAGCTCCACCCATAAAGCGGATTTCCTTTTCCATCAATAGGCCTGCTACAGCCGGTATGTAATTAGCGATCCCTGCTGTAGAAGCATGGGCGCGGTGTGCGGTACCAAACGCGTCGTTTACAAACAGATCAGCAAGCGCTGCAAAGCTTTTTGCAATGTCCGGATCGTTCTTTTCTTCCCCTGCGTGGAAGCGTACGTTTTCCAACAGAATGACGTCTCCTGCTTCCATTTGCTGAACAGCTGCTTCCACTTCTGCTCCGATGGAGTCATCCAGCTTCTTTACGTCTTTCCCTAAAAGAGTAGACAGATGGGCAGCGACCGGGGTCAGACGCATCTCTTCCACTACTTGCCCTTTAGGACGGCCAAAATGGCTTGCCAGGATTACTTTTGCCCCTGCTTCCACCAGGAATTGAATGGTCGGCACGGCAGCACGGATGCGTGTATCATCGGTGATAATCCCGTCCTGCATTGGCACGTTGAAGTCGACGCGGCAGAATACACGCTTGCCTGCCAGTTCAACATCGCGGATAGATTTCTTGTTCATGAACGATCCTCCCAAATCATTGGCTTTTTATTCGTAAAACAGATATGGGAAAAGGGAGATTGCTCTCCCTTTTTTCCACAACAGCTTTATTTTATCTGTTAGAAGCCGCGCTGCGCAACAAAATGACACAAGTCTACAACACGATTTGAGTAACCCCATTCATTATCGTACCAAGATACTACTTTGACCATGTTTCCTTCTAGGACCATAGTCGACAAGGCATCGATTGTCGAGGATGCTGGGTTCCCATTGTAGTCGGAGGATACGAGCGGTGCTTCGGAATAGCCAAGGATGCCTTTGAGTGGTCCCTCTGCTGCTTCCTTCAACGCCTGGTTCAGTTCATCAACCGTCACATCTGCTTTCAGTTCAGCTACCAGATCCACGACAGATACGTTAGGAGTTGGTACGCGCATTGCGAAGCCGTTCAGCTTGCCTTTTAGCTCAGGCAGTACGAGTGCCACTGCTTTTGCTGCTCCTGTGGAGGTAGGGATGATATTCTCTGCTGCTGCACGCGCACGGCGCAGATCTTTGTGCGGCAGGTCGAGAATTTGCTGGTCGTTGGTATAGGAGTGGACGGTTGTCATCAAGCCGCGCACGATACCGAATTTGTCGTTCAGGACTTTCGCAAAAGGTGCCAGGCAGTTCGTAGTGCAGGATGCGTTGGAAATCACGGTGTGCTGTGCTGGATCGTATTTGTCTTCGTTTACGCCCATAACCACTGTGATGTCTTCATTGGTAGCAGGTGCGGAAATGATGACTTTTTTCGCTCCGCCTTCCAGGTGCTTCGCTGCATCTTCGCGTTTGGTGAAACGACCTGTGGATTCTACCACGATCTCTACGCCGTAGTTCGCCCATTTGAGCTGAGCTGGATCACGTTCAGCGAGAACCTTGATTTCTTTTCCGCCTACGATCAGCGAGTTTTCGCCTGCTTCTACATCCAGATCAAGCACGCCATGAACCGTATCGTATTTGAGCAGATGTGCCAATGTCTGTGCATCAGTCAGGTCATTGACTGCCACGATTTCCACATCTGGATTGTTCAGCGCTGCACGAAACACGTTGCGACCAATGCGTCCAAAACCGTTAATACCAACCTTTACCATAAGGAATACCTCCCACTAGTTATATCGCTTTTTTATTGGCTATTGAGCCCCCCTCCGTGTTGAAATTTCGGGAGGCAACAATCGTTACAATCGGCAACAGCAAGGAAAAGAACAGGTACGGCAGCGTTTCTACCGTAGATACACCCAAGGCGATTGAAATCACCATCGCCAGCCCATTCCAAGGAATCAGAACAGGCATAACTAGCGTCGTGTCCATCATCGTTTTCCCTAAAAACACTCGTCCGTCGTTCCACTGCGAGAAGCGGTGAAGTAATGTAGATCCGAGCACGAGGATCGGGATCGTCTGATTACAGCTAATGATGACGACCAACAGCGATAAGGCTGCTGCCTTCGCTACCAGAACCGTGCTCTTTTTCGTCGATCCCATCATCTTATCGACAATGGGGGTCAAGAGATTGGCCCTGTTCAAAATTCCGTTCAAAAATCCTGCGAGAATGATTAGGATCAGTACGCTGATGATCGACATCATGCCGCCACCATGTACCAGCTCATCGAGTGACGTGCCTGAGTGCAGCTCGTAGCCGTAAAGCATGGAGCCTGCAAACGTCTTAGCGTCAGGAGTCGCCGTCACAAACACCATAATGGCACTGGCAACAATTCCGTAAAGCAGGGCGACTATCGCTTTTACTCGAAAGGCAAAGGAAGCAATCAGCACAATCAGCGGCAGCATGAGCAGCCAGCTGATGGAATAATGACGCAGGAGAAGCTCCTGGTACATCTGAATGGTATTGCTCGAGCCAGCCTGTGACCGAAACAGATCGAGCACCAGGTACAGTACCACACAAATACCTACGGTCAGCCATGCAGGGCGTCGCGTCTGTCTATCCTGCTCTTCTGTCATTCCTACGTTGGACAATACCAGCAAGCGGCTGCTGGAGATGGGCGAGAAACGCTCACCAACCATCGCTCCAGAGATTAATGCGCCTGCGACCATCCCCTGTGAAATGTCAGCAGCATGCGCGATCCCCATGAGCGATAAGCCGACGGTACTCAGTGTTCCCACAGACGTCCCGAGCAAATAGCTCACGGCCGCAGTCATGAGAAAAGCTAGGACCAGCAGGTAGTCAACATTGACGATGGAAAGCCCGTAGTAGATGATTGCGGGAATCGTACCTCCCATCATCAACAGCGGAATCAGCAGCCCGACCAGAAACAGGATCATCAGAACAGGCTTTGTCTGTTTGACGCCTTCCCATCCAAAGGCAAATTGTGCTTTCCATGAATAGCCAAGCTTCACTACACTAACCAGTGTGACCAAGATCGCGAAAACAATCCCCAGCGCGAGCGGAAAACCAATCGTCAAGCTGAGCACGATACCTGCGATCAGCGAGAAAATCGGGAGCATCGCTGCCATAGGCATTTCAATCAACTTCCTTCCTTTTATACAGTCATGTAGACAACAGAGACCTCGCAGCCCCTTCATCTGTGATAAGTACATTCTGACATGACTGTTTGGCAAAGGAAAGAATCGCTTTTGCCTTGCTTTCGCCACCCGCAATGGATAGCACTTTCTCCGCTTCGTGAACCTCCTCCAGCTGCAATCCGATGGTCGGCATGCGCTGGACCGTCACTCCCGCCTCATCAAAGTAATACCCAAACGCCTCTGAAACCGCTCCAGCAGCCTCCAGCTCATGTAGCTCATCTTCGGAGTAGTTCCTCCGTTTCGCCATCGTCATCGCGTCACCGATCCCATGCAAGACGATGCGCGCCTCTCCCAGGAGCGAAAGGACGTCTTGTACCTGCGGCTCCTTGAGCAGTGTCTGCAGCGCTTCTGGATGGAGTCGGTCAGGCACGTGAAGCAGTCGGTAGGAAGCCCCCGTCTTTGCCGCCATCGCAGAGGCAAGCGTATTCGCCTGCAGCTCTACTCGCTCCCCCAGGCCACCGCGAGCCGGTACAAACTGGACGGAGCGGAAAGCAGCGGATGGCGATAAATGCTTCGCTACACTGGCTATGGAGGAACCACCTGTAACTGCGACGATATCTCCCTCAGAAATGACCTGCTTGAGTACGCGAGCTCCCACGCGTCCCAGCTCTTCCTTCACCCAGGGCGACTGATCGGCATTGCCTGAGACGACGATGACTTCCGCGATCCCCAGCTTTCGCTGCAAGCCTTCAGCAAGATCTGTCAGACCGAACAATTCGCCTACCATCGGCTCCATCTCATCCAACACCTGCATGCCTTCTTCACTGAGACTCATACCCGCTGCGGTCACGTGGAGCAGTCCTGTTTCTTTTAAAAGATCCACTTCTGCTCGCAGGATCCGCTCGGTCGTACCCATTTCCTGAGCCAGGCCCCTTCTGCCAATCGGCTGCAGGTGATAGATCGAACGCAGCAGCATGTATCGGTCGCGCAAGATGGGAATCAGGTCGGGCAAAAGCTTTTGTTGCAACTCAAGTAATCGGCGCATAAACCTTCTTCCTTGTGTGTGTGGATGGGCTATTCATATTACGGGACATTTTTTGTCCCTCTATATACATTTTATGTCCCACATGGAGCAAAAAAAAAAGAAATCTCGCTACAACACGAATGTAGCACATCTCCTAAAAACTTGCAAGACCTCCCCAAGCCCACTTAACGTGGGGAGACCTTTTACTTGCTGGTCCTGCGCGTCAGTTCCTGATGCAGCTCCTGAAATGTCACGACATGCGTCACGGAACGGAAAACAATCTCCCCGTCGATCGCCACTACAGGAATGACCAGCATCATCTCTTCGTGCAGCACTGGATCACTCTCAATATCAACCACCTGCAGACGAAGCGGGAACTCCTTTGCCAAGGTGCGGATCAAGAGCTCCACCTCGTCGCACAGGTGGCATCTGTTTCTTCCATAGAGGACTATGTCCATCACTCGTTCTTGTACCAAACGTTAAAACCTCTTTCTTTTTGCGGACGACGGAATCATCATTTCTTCCCGGTATTTGGCAACCGTTCGGCGAGAAATCTCGATTCCCTCTGTCTGCAGCATTTCTCCCAGCTTTTGATCGGACAGCGGTGCCTTCCGGTCTTCCTGCTCGATCAAGGCCTTGATTCTCCGCTTCACACTCTCTGATGAGGTCGCTTCCCCGCTCGAAGTAGAGAGCGCAGAGGTAAAGAAGTACTTCAGTTCAAATATTCCCCTTGGCGTTTGCACGTATTTATTGCTCGTCGCCCGGCTGATGGTCGACTCGTGCAGATTGACCCTTTCCGCGATTTCCTTTTGCGTCATCGGCTTTAAGAAATCGATCCCGCGATCAAAAAAGTCCTGCTGCATTTCCACGATCGCCTGGGTCACGCGCATGAGTGTCAGCCTGCGCTGCTCCAAGCTTTTCGCCAGCCACATCGCCGCATTCAGCTTTTCGTGAATGAATTGCTTGGCTTCCTCCTGGCTCTTTTGCTGATTCAGCATTTTTTCATAAAAGCTGTTGATTTTCAGGCGAGGTGTCGCAATGTCATTGACCAGTACCACATACTCGTTTCCTACCTTTTCGACGGCTACATCCGGGATCACATAGCGTGTATCGGCATGAGAGTACGCTGCACCCGGACGCGGATTCAATGTTCGCACCAGATCCGCCATTGCCTGCACGTCCAAAGGGGTGCACCCGACCTTATCGGCAATGCGCTGGTAGCGATTATCCGCCAAATCCTGCAAGTGGAACTTCACCACCTGGACGATCTTTTCATCATCGAGGGCCAGGTGTTCCAGCTGCAGCAGCAAGCATTCCTCCAAGCTTCGCGCCGCGACTCCAACCGGATCAAAGTGCTGCAGGATCGACAGCACGTCTTCGATCTCCAAAAGATCCGCTCCCAGCTTGGCGCTCGCTTCCTCGAGCGTGACCTCCAAGTATCCCTTTTCATCCAGATTTCCGATCAAGAACAAAGCCATTTTCTTTTGCAGCGGAGTAAAGCCTTTTACATACCCGAGCTGGCGTTCCAGGTGCTCATACAGGCTATCCGAGCCTTGCTGGACAAAATCAAGCGGATTGTAAGTGCTTTCATTTTTGGTTGCAGTGTACTCGCCTGACGCCCGATTCCCTACGATTTCCTTCCAGTCAATTTCCGGCGTCGGCTTTTCCGCCTTGGCTGAGGCCACTTCTCGCGGTGCTTCCAGATCGAAGACTGGATTTTCGATGGCCTGCTCCTGCAAATAGGAAATCAGATCGACGGCAGAATACTGCAATATGGTAATCGCCTGACGCAGCTCCGGCGTCATCACTAGCTTCAGCGTCTGTTCTTGAAACAATCCCAGTCCCATGTTCATGAAGAAATCGCCCCTTTCCTCTTTCCGGCACTTCCTCTAGCTGCTTTTCGTCTCTCGTCTCTATTGTCATTATATTCGTTCTCCCTTGCAATTTTCCTGCCAATAAATGAATACCTAGCGGAAAAAAGTGGCCCATCGATCAAGGCCACTTTTCTGGAGGATTTGCGTTTATTCTCTTTTGCTTCTATATAACAAGTACATAAAGAAAGGGGCACCCACAGCAGCCGTAAAAACACCAGCGGGCACATCCAAAGGCACAAAGAGCGTCCGCGCTGCCAAGTCCGCCAACAGGACAAAGAGTCCACCCAATAGCGCAGAGGTCGGCAGCAGGGCACCGTAGGACGAGCCTACCAGCTTGCGTGCCATATGAGGTGCCATCAGGCCCACGAAGCCGATTCCTCCGGCAATCCCTACGGCAGCAGCTGCCAGGGCCACACTTACCGCGATGAGGATCAAACGCTTCCTTTCTACCTGCACCCCTACGCTTTTGGCAATATCATCTCCCAGCTCCTGTACATTAAGCGTACGCGACTGGATGATCGTCACCAGCAAAAAGCCGAATACCCATGGCAGAAGGGTGAAAACATGATCCCACGAGGTTCCATAAACCGTTCCCGACATCCAGCCAAGCGCTTGGGAAGTCAGATACAGCGGACCTGAGATCATAAAGTAAACGGACAACGCTCCCATTGCCGCCGAAATGGAGACACCGATCAAGGCAAAGCGAAACGGCGACAGCCCCCGCTTCCAAGCTGTCACATAAGTCAGCGAAGCTGCGAAAAAGCCGCCGATCAAAGCTACCAGGGGCAGCCAATGAATGCTGTAAGTCCCATTGGAAAAAGCGATAAACGCAACCGCAGCAGCAGTTGCTCCATTTGTCGTCCCGATCAAGTCAGGTGAAGCCAGAGGATTGCGGACGAGCGCCTGCAAAATGGCTCCAGAAACAGCCAGCGCGGCACCGACCATGACCGATACCAGAATGCGAGGCAGACGCAAATTCACGACGACCAGCTGGAAGGTGCTGTCCCCCATCCCGACTAGCGATTTCAGTACTTCCGACACTGGGATGCGAATGCTCCCCAGCCCGATACTTGCCACAATCGCCACAGCAAGCAGGCTAATGAGCATGCCGATAATCACAAAAGAACGAACGTGAATCTGAAACGAAAGCAAAGGCTTTTGACTGCGAACGACCGCAAATTTATTCATGCGCCCTCCTCCTAACGATGGCGATGACAAACGGCACGCCGATGACAGCCGTAGCCACTCCTACTGGTACTTCCTCCGGCATCAGCAGAAAACGGGATACCAGATCCGCCAAGACGAGAAACATGCCTCCCATGACCACACTGTAAGGAATCACCCAGCGATGGTCTATCCCGACCAGATAGCGGCAGATATGCGGAATTACGATCCCGACAAAGCCGATGGGACCCGTGAGCGCAACCGCCCCCCCTGCGAGAAGGACGACGACGATCACGATACAAGCTTTCACCCAGACAATTTTTTGTCCGAGGCTCTTCGCGACATCATCGCCGAGGGCCATCAGATTTAAAGAGCCAGCCAGAAAAATGGAAAGGATCCATCCAGTCACAAGATACGGAATAATCATCTGGGCGTGGCGCAAATCTCTGCCTGACACGGAACCTACCAGCCAGTAGAGTGCTTCTTCCATCGTCTTATCGTCAATGAGCATAAACAGCGAGGTCAAAGAAGACGCAAACGCAGCGACTGCCGCGCCAGAGAGTGTCACCTTTACGGGGGACATCCCTCCTCTACCTGCAGAACCAAGTATGTAGACGATCAAGGCAGTCAAGGCTGCACCTAAAAATCCGACCCACATCATCTGCGTAAAGGTAAACACACCTCCGAACACAAACAAGGCAACGACAATCAGCAGGGCCGCTCCCGAGTTGATCCCAAAAACAGAAGGAGAAGCGAGTGGATTGCGGGTCAAAGCCTGCAAAAGGACTCCTGCCAATGCCAAGCTCCCTCCTACAAAGGCTGCTGCGATCGCTCTTGGAACCCTTGTATGCAAAATGATGAGCTGCTCATTGCTCCCGGTAAAGCTGGTATACGCTTCAATCGCAGTCGCAATGCGAAAGTTTTGGATACCGTACAGGACACTGGCAACCATCGCTAAACCCAGCAAGACGATTCCTACAACTAGAACAACCGACTTTTGAACGCGGCTGTGCAAAAGAAATTTCACGGCTGTTCCCTACTTTCTTCCCAGGCAATTTCCTCTCATTGTAAGCTGTCTATTTCCAGCTCGTCAATGAGATTGATTATTGTTATCAAAAAATCGTTGACATCCCTTTTCCTTAATTATACAGTATGACTTGTATAAACGATAATGAATATCACTATCAGGAGGTCCTCCATCATGCTTACTCCTCGTAAGCCAGTCTTTCAGGTTTTATGCTCCCTCGGCTTGTCTTTGATGCTGTTTGTCACAGGCTGCGGCTCAGGTAGTCAAAATGCTGCAGGCGGTCAGAATGCCGCAAATAGTCAGCCAGCGACAGCATCACCCGCTTCAACTCCCGCTCCTAGCGATACCCGCTCGGAAGTGAGGAAGATTAAACATGCGATGGGGGAAACCGAGCTCAAAGGAGATCCCCAGCGCGTTGTGATCCTCACCAACGAAGGGACAGAAGCCCTTCTCAGTCTCGGCGTCAAGCCCGTAGGAGCAGTCAAGTCCTGGCAAGGCGAGCCCTGGTATGACCATATTAAAGAGCAAATGCAAGGTGTCACCGATCTTGGCGAGGAAACCCAGCCCAATATCGAGCTGATCGCCAGTCTGAAGCCGGATCTGATCATCGGCAACAAAGTACGTCAGGAAAAAATCTACTCCCAGCTTTCCTCCATCGCACCGACCGTGTTTGCCGAGGACCTGTCCGGAAGCTGGAAGATCAACTTCAAGCTTTATGCGGAAACGGTAAACAAAAAGGCAGAGGGTGATAAGCTTCTGGCCAGCTTTGACCAAAGAGTAGAGGAAGCGAAAACCAAACTGGGTGAAGAGACAAAGACGAAGGTATCGATCGTCCGCTTCTTGCCAGGAAAGGTCCGCCTCTACATGAAAGACACGTTTGCAGGCGTGCTGTTCAACCAGCTCGGCTTTGCACGTCCCGCTTCTCAGGATAAAGATGAATTCATGCAAGTCATCGCAAAAGAACAAATGGCTGAAGCCGATGGCGATGTCCTGTTCTACTGGGTCTCCGACTACGACGACAAAGCGGCTGCGACTTACCGTGACGAATGGGTCAATGATCCTCTTTGGAAAAACCTGAGCGTTGTAAAAAACAATCAAGTCTTCCAAGTCAACGAAGTCATCTGGAATACAGGCGGTGGTATCCTCTCCGCCAACCTGCTGCTCGATGAGATCGTGGCACACTTTTCGAAGTAAGATCACGTAAAACGCAAAAACTAAAGGGGCAACGTCACGGCGCGGCTGCCCCTTCCCTTTTCCCTTGAATGAGTTCACCCTCACGAAAAAATTGAACCAAAAGCAGGTTTTTTGTTTGCATTTGGCTCAGAAGATGTCTTATAATGGGTAAGTATCACTTTTCCATACCATACGCCTGTAGCTCAGTGGATAGAGCAATGGTCTCCGGAACCATGTGCGGGGGTTCGATTCCCTTCAGGCGTACCATTGAAGTAATGAGAAGACTGGATGATTCCAGTCTTCTTTTGTTTTCCTTCCCCTTGTCTATTTGATTTCCCCGAAGATCCTCTCCACGTCTTTTACCATCAGTTCAGCAGCCAGAATGCCTCCCGAAGAGTTCCAGATCGCTTCGTTCACCAGGTAAGCGCGTCCTGTCTTAACCACCTTCATGTTTTGCGCGAGCGGATCGCTGAGCCATTCCTTTGCTGTTTTGGTCGCTCCGTCATCGCCTTCACGATCGGAAGTAAAGTAGAAGAAAACATCCCCATCCAACAGGTTGATCTGCTCTTTCGCAATGTCTTGCGTGAACTCATCCTTGTTTTGTGCTTCCGGTCTTGCAAAACCGATCTTATCCAGAATGACGCCCGCGAAATTGTTTTTGAGGTATGCTCGTACTTTGCCAGGCTGGAAGCGAGCCATGGATACCTGCATTTTTGTTTTATCGCCGAGCTTTGTTTTCGCTTCCTCGATCGTTTTGTTGAAAGCGTCGAGTACGGCCTTTCCTTCTGCTTCCTTGTTCAGTGCCTGTGTGTACAGCTCAAAGTTCTCGATCATGCTGTCACCGAGATTTTCGGTAAATACGGTTGGAGCGATGGACGAAAGCTGCGTGTAGATTTTCTCTTGGCGTACCTTCGTACCGAGGATCAGATCCGGCTTCAGGCTTGCGATCAGCTCCATGTTCGGCTGCGTTTCATCCCCTACTACTTCCACTTTGCCCATTTGATCCTTGATGTGATCGTACCACGGGTCACCGATCCACGATTTGACGGCCCCTACCGGCTTGATTCCCAATGCGAGCAAGCTCTCCGTCCCCTGTGTGGTCAACACGACAATCCGCTGTGGTGTCCCTGTAATCTTGGTTTCTCCCATGGCATGCGTGATCGTTCTCGCCTCTTCTGCGGCTGGCGCTGGACTTTCCTTGGCTGCAGGTGCTTGTGTTGCGGCTGGAGCTGGAGCCGTTGTCTGACTCCCGCACGCGGATACGAGCAACGATAATAAGACGAGCAGCATCGCTGTGATTCTTCCTTTTGTGAAAGCTCTGGTAAACATGAATCTTTTCCCCCTAGCATCCTTTGTTAAAAATGAGTATCATTATCAGTTAAAAAGACATAAAAAAAATAGAACATCCTTTCCCGATATCCCTGCCCCCTTCTCTGTTCTCCCGATGCGCATGCAGCAGATCAAATGTTACAATTGTAACACTAATATAGATTTCTCTCGTTTTCAAATGATTTCACGCAAATCAGAGGGAAAATAGACAAACGAAAGGATTTGTCACTCTACCATGGTTACCCAGCCCACTCGATCTCAGCAATCAAGAGAATGGATCATCCTAGCACTGCTCCAGTTAATGGAAAGCACCCCTTATTCCCAGCTCTCCATTACCGAAATTGCGCGCAAGGCTGGTCTGGCGAGACAGACCTTTTATCGCAATTACCAAGATAAAGACGATATTTTGTTTGACTATTTATGCCAGCTTTATGCGGAGTTCTGGCTAAAAGTGGATGAACCCAATGTACTGGACGAAAATATGTTTATCTCGCTGTTTCGCATGTGGAAGGAGCATGCGCCTATCTCCCTTGTAACCAACATTAACAACCGAGACCGGAAAATCAGGCAAATCATCTTTCGCAGCCTGGAATATGTCATTTCTGAGCTCGTCCAGCCTGACCCTGAGGCAAAGAAGCCTTTTCCTCTGGAAGGACTGGATTACTATGCCCAACGCTCCCTTTCCTCTACCCTTCACGTCTTGCTAACAGAGTGGACTTTGCGCGAGTTTCGCGAGACGCCGGAGGAAATCGGACGACTCGCCTTCCAGCTGACTAGCTCGATGCGGGCCTTGCTGTAAAAGTTGCTATGGAAAAAGCCTGCAGCAGCGGCCGCAGGCTTCTATATGTGAAAGCTATTGATCCAATTCCTTCTGAATACCCTCTTTACCCGGTAACGGATCGATCCGCTCCGACTTGCGGGAGTAAGCTTTATTCGTGACCCAGAGGGTGCTTCCGATAATTAGAACGAATATAATGACCACCACTACAAGAAAACCCGTTGTCATCCACAATCCCCCCTGTCTTTCTTTTTCTCTTCATTATACCTGATTTCTACGCTGCAGGATGTCACTCATTTAAGCCAATCTCGTGAATTTCAAATCACTCTCGATAATTCCGTCCTCAGCGATAGGAAAAAGGCATCTTCAAAGCGAATAGTTACGACATCATCCATCACAGTGCATTACACCATCCCACTGACAAGGCAGGGAACCAACAATGGACAAGCTCACTTCCTCCTTTTCATGGAAAAGGAAGAGATCCAAAAAGCAATTATCCACGCAACGGCTTTCCGATCAGCTCCTTCGTGCCTTTTTTCACTACACGACGGATGCGATTTCATTCAGTGATATGGACAACACGCTCATCTTAATCAATCAAGCTTTTGAACACAATTACGGATGGACAATGGACGAGCTAAAGGAAACACCCTATTGTTTTATCCCGGAGGATCTGAAGGTGGAAGCCCATCAGCTCTTTGACGCTGTACGCACAATGGGGGTACAAATCACCAATTTCGAAACCGTTCGCCAGCGCAAAGACGGATCCCTGATGGATGTGAACCTGACGATTGTACCCATTTTCGACGAGCATGGGACCATTATCGGTTCTGCTTGCACCGCTCGCGATATTTCGGACCGCAAAAAAGTCGAAGAAGCCTTGAAGCAGAGCGAGACCAAATATCGCCTGTTGATCGATCATACCCAAGACATTATTACGATTTTTAATCCCGCCATGGAACGCATTTATATCTCACCATCTGTCGAGCAGCACCTCGGATATTCGCACATGGAGTTCCAGTCCTCAAGTCGATTGCTGCTCGTTCACCCTGACGACATGCCTCTTATGCGAGCTTGCCACCAGCAAATCATGGCAACCAAGCAGCAAGTCCAGTTTGAAGTTCGCTCCCTAAGCAGAGACGGTTCACCCATTGTGTTTGACACACGTGGCTTCCCCATCCTCGATGATCAAGGACAGGTGGAAAACATCATGTTCGTCGCACGCAACGTAACGGAACGAAAGTATTCCGAGGCCGCCCTGCTCCGAAGCGAAGAGAAAAACAGGATCATCCTCGAGCACACCGACGATTTTATCATGATTACCGATAAACAGGGAGAAATCCTGTACCTGTCGCCCTCTCATGAACGTGTGCTGGGGCGCCACAAGCTCATGTCACAAGTGACGCTGGAGCACGTACATCCCGATGACCGCAATCTTTTCATCAAGCATTTCAACCAGTTGATCCACTATCAAAAAGCAGGAACGTACGAATTCCGCTATCAATGCGAGAACGGCAAGTGGATCGTCTTAGAATCCAAAGGTGTTCCGATCATGACCAAGGAAAATGAATGCGACGGCTTCATCTTGGTATCCCGCGATATTACCGAGCGCCGGAACAATGAAGAGCTTTTGCGCAAAGCAGAAAAGCTATCCATCATCGGAGAGCTGGCGGCAGGAATCGCCCATGAGATCCGCAATCCTTTGACTTCTCTAAAGGGCTTCATTCAGCTGCTGTACCCGACTCTGCAGGACAACAAGCTGTACGCCGACATCATGCTATCCGAGCTCGAGCGAATCAATCTCATTGTCAGTGAGCTGCTGATCTTGTCCAAACCGCAGAATCTGCAGATCAAGCCGATTTCCCTCGTCGTCCTGATGCAAAACCTGCTGGCACTGCTCGCCTCGGAGGCCAACCTGAAAAATATTCGGTTCCAGACCTCCTTTGGCAAATGCCCTCCTATCGCTGGTGAAGAAAATCAGCTGAAGCAAGTATTTATCAACATTATAAAGAACTCGATCGAGGCCATTGCGAATCATGGGCAGGGGGAAATCCGTATCTCCACCCGATTGCTGCCAAATCGCCACGTCTTGGTCAGACTGGCTGACAACGGTTGTGGGGTACCCGAGGAATTATTGTCCAAGCTGGGCGAGCCGTTTTTCACGACCAAAGATAAGGGAACGGGTCTTGGCCTGATGATCAGTAACAAAATCATCAAGGATCACAATGGCACCTTCCAAATCACCAGCAAAAAAAATCAGGGAACCGTCGTAAAAATCACCCTGCCGATTGTCGACGATGACATTGGGTCATCCTAACAGGGTACGATTCCTTAGGGCAATGGGAGGTGTGCAATCCATGGATTTTACGAAAATGAGTACGAGTGAGTTCGTGGCCAAAATCCACGAAGCGCAAGCCAAAGACCTCAAGAACAAGCAGCATCAAGGGTACAATCACCCTGAAAAACGCCTGCCGAACAAACAGGGCCTTTAAGCGTTTGGCCACTGCATTGGCCCCACTTACAGAAAATGCCCACCCTCGAGCACTCAGCTCAACGGGTGGGCATTTCCTTTGCTGCTTTACTGCGGATCCTGCTTGTTCAGGTTGCGGTCTCGCTCAGACTTTTGGTTCTGGCTCTTTTGATTCTTACCGCTGTGACCTTGGTTGCCGCCGTTTTGGGTGTTGCGATTGTTTGACATTCGATTCCCTTCCTTTGCTGGGGCTTAAGGTTGTCATGCCAAACGTAGTATGTCCCAAAACGTCTTTCGCACCTAAGTCGTTATTTTGCTTCGCCGATAAATACTTTTTGGCCGTTCTCGTATTTGTACACGTATACGGATGCAAATGTGTTGTCGCCTTTATCGTCGAAGGTTACGTTTACGAATTTACCTTTGTAGTCTTTTGTTTTGTGAACAGCTTCCAGCACTTGCTCACGGGAAGGTTTTTTGCCGCCGTTTGCTTTGATCGCTTCTTCCAGACCATTCAGCATAACACCCATGGAGTCATAGCCAAAGGAAGTAAAGATCCCTACTTTGTTGCCAGTCGAGCTTTCGAAGTCGGAGATCCACTTCTTGCCGTCTTCTGTAGCGCCTACATCGCCAACCGTGGAAGTAAAGACAACGTTGTTCGCGTTGTCAGCACCTGCGATTTTCACCAGGTCTGCAGAGTCGTAGCCGTCTCCACCCATGAAGATCCCTTTAAAGCCTTTTTCACGCGCTTGCTTCACGATGATTCCTGCATCGGAGTAGTAGCCTCCGAAGTATACCATCTCTGGGTTTGCCGCAACGATTTGGTTGATCACTGCGCTGTAGTCTTTTTCACCAGCTGTTACGCCTTCGAAGCCCAGGATTTGAACGCCGTCTTTCTCAAATTGCTTTTTCACTTCTTCTGCCAGACCTTGGCCGTATGCTTGCTTGTCATGCATTAGATAAGCTGTTTTAATATTCAGCTGATTTTTTGCGTAGATCGCTGCTTTGGATCCTTGTTGGTCGTCACGCGCGCAAATGCGGTGTACGATCTTTTTGCCTTGCTCGGTCAGGTCGGAGCCTGTTGCCGAAGGAGAAACCATTACCAGCTTTTCTTGATCGTATTGAGCAGCGGCCGTAATGGAAGCACCGGTAGTCGCATGTCCAACTACCCCTACTACGTCTGGGTTGGAAATCAGCATTTGTGCTACCGCTACCCCTTGTTTCGGGTCAGCCTGGTCGTCTTGAGCGGAAAGCTGCACGTCGAAGCCCAGTTTCTTGAAGGCTTCCGCTTTCTCTTTCAGTGCGTACTCTGCACCAGCTTTTGCCGTGCTGCCATAGTCAGAATATTGGCCCGACATTGGCCCTACGACGCCGATTACCAGCTTTTCCAATGCGCCGCCTGCACTTGCACCGCCGCTGTTGCTTTGCTCCGATGTGCCGCTTTGTTGTGGAGCAGCACTTTGACCTCCACCACAGCCAGCCAAGAGTGAACCCAACGCAAACGTAGCTGCGAGAATTGACAGTGTCTTCTGTTTTTTCATAGCAAACATCCCCCTCTTTATTTACGAACAAACTATGAACTACTACTACATTGTAAAATAAATTAGAAAATTTGCAACTAAAATAACAATTTTTCTATTCCATATGAACGATGATAATATATTTAAATAGAAACAGCCGCTTCCTGATAAGGAAACGGCTTCATTTGGAAAATACTTTCTATTCTTTGTATTTATGGGAATACGCTTTGCACATCACGTAAATGGCCACTGCCACAAAAACAATGATCATGACTACGCTGGCAATCGTGCTTCCTTGCATGTCTGGTGCTCCTCTCCGTTGCACGTGCTTTGTCTCTATTATAGGGAAGCTCGGAGACGACTACAACGGAGGATTCCTCCAGAAGCTTTCGCTGACTATGATTTGATTTCGATCGTCAGGTTGTAGGTAAGCTTTTTCGCATCGTAGCTGACTTTTGCTCCCAGCTCCTGTGCAATGAATACGAGCGGAACCAGAACCGCACCCGTCGTTACACGCGGTGCATACGGGACTCTGGTTTCCTTACCGTTTTTATAAGCAAACGTGCTATTTTGGTACATGCGCAGCGCGTACTTGTTGTCCTTTGCAACCAGAAGCGATTTGCTCATCGTATCCCAAGCTGCCGAACCACCCAAAGCAATTGCCAGCGTGCTGGAGTTCACGTAAGCTACACCATTTTCCGTAACGATGTCCTGCGGGAAAGCAAGCTCCTTTCCGTTCAGGTTGACCTTGATTTTTTGCTGTTGGACCGGAGCCGACTGGGCAAAGGCAGCCGTTGCTGCTACACTGCCAGTCAAGAGCGCTGCTGTCAGGAAAAATGCCGAAAGCTTGCGAAGCATGGTAAACACCCCTCAATTGTTAATGAAATAAATTCCAAATTTGTAACTTCGACGCTTGTTTTACGGAATCCTTTTTTCTACCACTCTTTTCCTATGCAGAAGAATCCTCATTCATGCCCACACTATAGACAATAACAAACATTTACCCAGTCAAATTTTTCTTGATTTAAAAAAATATCCCGCGAACAAATGTTTTTGTGCACAAGCTGTGGATAAAACTGTGGGTAACTTATAAACGTGAGGTACTTATGGCAGAAGAACGTTATTTCTTGATCTTCCAGGAAGCAAGCGACGAAGAATGCCTGCTGACCATCCAGCCCTATCAGGACGAGCAGTCCCTGGCGGAGGCCATCAACCAGCTGCAGGCCAAACAAATTGACGAATACACGATCATTCACGGGAAAAAGATGACGGCGAAGCTGCGTCTTGCAGTGGAATTAAGCGAGGTAGAAGACGAAGAATAAATGTTTTCTTTGCTCAATAGGTTTAAGGGTAGGCAAGTTGGCAAACATGGTAGTGAGGGCTTGCAGTTAAGTGTTTGACCTTCATTGACCTTTTGTGTATGATATTCTTACAAAGAGAGGAGGAAGACTAGATGCACATGAATTTGATCCCTACTGTCATTGAACAGACCAACCGCGGTGAACGTGCTTATGATATTTATTCCCGCCTGCTCAAGGACCGCATCATCTTTCTGGGAACCCCCATTAACGATACGGTAGCGAACATTGTGGTGGCCCAGTTGTTGTTCCTTCAGGCAGAAGATCCAGACAAAGATATTTCTCTGTACATCAATAGCCCTGGCGGTTCCATTACAGCCGGTATGGCCATTTACGATACGATGAACTTCATCAAGCCTGCTGTCTCCACGATTTGTATCGGTATGGCAGCTTCGATGGGTGCCTTCTTGCTGGCAGCCGGTGAAAAAGGCAAACGTTTTGCGCTTCCGAACAGCGAAGTGATGATCCACCAACCTTTGGGTGGCGCGCAAGGTCAAGCGAGCGACATCGAAATCGCTGCAAAACGTATTTTGAAAATGCGTGACCACTTGAATCAAATCCTTGCTGAGCGTACCGGCCAGCCTCTGGAGCGCATTCAGAAGGATACAGATCGCGACAACTTCCTCAGTGCTGCTGATGCGGTTGAATACGGACTGATCGATAAAGTGATCACTTCCGAGCCTTCTTCGAAAAAATAAGCTTTCGGAATGAAAAAACACCCGCCCCGAGTTTGTCAAGACCCCAAATCATAGACAGCTAAGAAAAGCCCTACCCAACAAGCTGGCTCCGGTACTGTACCGGGGTCAGCTTGTTTAACTTTCTTTGTGGTCGGCTGTTGTTGTAAAAATGGATGTATTCGCCTATGTGCTTCCTCAACAGGTCGAATATCATATGGATAGAGCGCTTCTGTCTTGTGATGCGAGAAGAAGCTCTCCATTGAGGCATTGTCATAACAATTGCCTCGGCGAGACATGCTGATTTGGGCGCCAACCTTTGGCAGCATGTCGTGGTAATCGTAGGACGTGTACTGGAAACCCTGATCGCTGTGAACGATCAGTCCAGTCACGTCCTTTTCCTTTTCAAATGCCTTGGAGAAGGTTTGAAGCACAAGTCCTTGATCGCTGATAGATATAACCATGTATCACGGACCCGGTACTGCGTTACACGTGTGTCTACCAAACCAAACTCGCCTTGCTGTTTGTATTTACGCATCCATACCTTGAGTCGTCCAATATCTTTGATCCCTAATTCCTTCGCCACTGCTGCCTTCGTCATTCCCTTCAATCTCATCTCAATAGCCCTTTGCTTTAACTCCGCACTGTACGTTTCCTACTTCTTTTCCTTTGTCCCCATTACGAAAAGCACCCCCTAGAATGAGTAGTTTCATCGAGAGGTCTTTTCTCAATGTCCATTCTAAGGGGTGCACTTTAAGTGGCTGGGTGTTTTTCTTATGGGTTACGGTATGTAGGCGTATCCCGTACGTATGGCGTAGCTGTAATCCGGTCTGCCCTTTTCTTCTGCAATTCGGCTTGCCTGCTCCCAATCATAGGGAACCATGATTTGCTCCGCCCTCCAGCCATGCGTGGTTCGCCACAATATCGCGTATTTCGCATGTGGCGACAAGGACTCCATCGCGTGTGGATGCGGCTCTTCCTCGTAATAGGCGGGAAAACCGACACTGCCCGGATTCATGACAAGCTTGCCATCTGGCAGCTGCACGCTCTTTGGCAGATGCGTATGCCCACAGACAATGACGCGTTGCTCGAGGTGCTTGAGCTGCTCCGCAACCGCTTGAAGCTCTCTGTTGGCTGCTCCGTTTTCCGTGACCTCCTCCAGCAGATACGTATCATCTGAAAAAGGCGTTCCGTGGCAAAAGAAGATGTCTTCGTAGACCCAAGTCTTCCGAAACGTACGGATCCATTCCAGGTGCGCATCGGTAAGCAATGGCTTCACCTGCTGAAACGTCAAAGACTCGCTTTGCTCCTCCAACAAAATCCGATCGCAATTTCCCATGATAGAAATGACATTCTGCTTGGCCATGAGTCTCTCCGCCGTCTCCAGAGGACATATCGGACCAAATAGCACATCTCCCAGGTTTACGATCATGTCAATCTCTCTCTTATCCAGATCTGCCAGCACTGCATCCAGAGCAAATACGTTGCTGTGCACGTCTGAGAGGATCGCAATCCCTTTTGCGGTCATGATTCGCTTGCCGCCTTTTTCACAGACTTCACCTCATAGAGGGCAGCTTCCGAACTTACGATATATTCAGGCTTCGGCTTTCCGAGATTCGCTTTGTGTCCAGCGATATGAGCGTCACTCTTCTTCCATTGCTTCCAGTGAGCCTCTGACTCCCAGCGGGCGATCACCATGACCTCTTCGTCTCCACGACTGACCTTTTTTACGGGAACGGTTGAATCAATGAAGCCTTCCTGTTTCTCGACTAGTCCCTCACCACTGAATCGAGCGACTACTTTGTCGGCATTCCCTTCTGTTTCAACCGTTTTGCGAACCTGTACAAACATGCAAATCCCCTCCCTATGTATCTCCTTACTTAAAAGTATATTTGACAAGAATTTTCATTGTCAAATCACTGGCAGGCTGATAGAAGCGAAAAAAACCGAGCGCATCGGATTTTTTCTCCACTGAACGCCCGGTTTGTCTAATGGTCACAGATCTCGTTTTTCCTCCAGCTGACCTACTTGTACTCTCAAGCTGCTGGCAGGATTTCGTTCGGTATGGATGCGAGCCGTTTGCGTTGACTCGTCCAGCTCGTCAATCCATACGGAATCTCCCTTGTAGTGCACCACGATTTTTTCGTTGGAGTGGACAATCTCCTGCGCACGTGTCAAATCCATTCTGCTTCCCTCCTGATCATGACTTCCCCGTAGTTATTCTAGCGCTTGCTTGGCTGCAGTAGCACCGGTCATTGTGTCGACACTCGTCTCCTCGATCAATCCATTCTGATCGGTGACTAGCCCTCCACCCAAGCCTTCGTTAATCATGCGGTCAATATCCATGTCATAGGAGTCGCGGCCTTCGTTGCAGCTGTCTTGGCATGTATCGCGATTGGTCATTTTCGTTCCCCCTTGTTGAGTTTTTCACATGGATTAGCATGTCCCAACGAGGCAAAAAATGACGCAAAAACCGCTAAATCCGCTCCATCCAAAAAAAGACACCTCCCAAGTGGAAAGTGTCCTCTGCTCTTCTACTATTCTTCTTTGCTTACTAGCTTGGCAAGACTCGTTACTGCCTGGGAGGCATCCGGCCCTTCTGCCAAAATGGTGATTTCCGTACCCGAACTGATCGCGAGGCTCATGATACCCATGATGCTTTTCGCGTTCACTTTCTTATTTTCCTTTTCTACGAACACTTCCGAAGCAAAACGGTTGGCCTCCTGCACGAAAAAGGCTGCCGGGCGTGCCTGCAAACCGGTTTTCAATTGGACCACTACCTGCTGTTGAACCATGAATGGACCTCCTTCTCTAGAGACTATTATCCTTTAGTATATCATGCATCTACATCGAAATATTTTGTTTTTCTCGTAATTTGTCAGCGATTTCGTTAATTTTTCGCAGGCGGTGATTGACTCCCGATTTGCTGACAACTCCGCTAGGCAGCATCTCACCCAATTCCTTTAAATTAATATCGGGATGAGCCATCCTCAGCTCCGCTACCTCTCGCAGGCGTTTTGGCAAATTCTCCAAGCCCATTTCCTGATCGATGAGCTGAATATTCTCCAGTTGCTGCGTCGCTGCATTGACCGTCTTGTTAATATTGGCTATCTCGCAGTTATGCAAGCGATTCACCGAGTTGCGCATATCCTTGACGATTCGTACGTCCTCGAAATAGAGAAGTGCCTGGTGAGCTCCAATCAAACTCAAGAACTCCGTAATCTTTTCGCCTTCTTTAATGTAGAGAACATACCCTTTTTTCCGCTCGATGCACTTGGCATTTAGTTTATACCGATTGGCGATCTTGGTCAATGCCTCACAAAAATCCTGATAAGCCGTAAAAATCTCCAAATGATAGCTGGACGCCTCCGGGTGATTGACGGAACCCCCTGCCAGAAAAGCGCCGCGCAAATACGCTGCGCGGCAGCATGATTTCTTCACAATATCTGGCGCTACACCCGAGAGAAACGAGAGGCTCGAATCCATGATGCCCAAATCCTGCAAAATTTCGTTAGCCTTATTGGGTATCCTTACGATGTACACATTGTTCTTCTTCAAGCGCATTTTTTTCCGGACTAATAGCTCGGCGTGAATCTGGAACAGCCTTTTGATCAAGGTGTAAATCCGTCTCGCAATCGCCGCGTTTTCCGTTGTGACATCGAGTACGAACCGTCCTGCGCCGAACTGAAGGCTGCCGTTCATGCGAATCAAGGCAGACAGCTCCGCTTTGCTGCAACAGTCAGCACCCTCCTGCATCGTTAATTCTTTTTTGGTCTGCGCGGCGAATGACATTGACCCTCACTCCTTCTCTATCTTCAGCACCTTTCGCCTGCGCTTGACGAGTGCAACCACTTGTTTACTTACTGCCAGTGCATCGTGTCGCAGATAGCCGTCCTCAAATGTGACCAGCGGCTTGGCGACGACCTGTAGCCCTAGCTGTCGCAGCTTTTTCAGATCACATGGGACAGGAGCTGCTCCCTTTTCCGCATACTTTTCCAATACATAGGCTGGCAGCTCTGCTGAATTAACAATAATCGTATCTAAAAATGGTCCATCGACGTGCTCATACATGACGTTGACGTGCTTGGAAGCGGTAAACCCATCCGTCTCCCCAGGCTGTGTCATCACGTTGCAGATGTAAATCTTCGGAGCCGTCGAGCTTTTGATAGCGTCAAACAATCCTCGAACCAGCAAATTGGGCAGGATACTCGTGTACAAGCTTCCCGGCCCAATCAGGATCGCATCTGCTTCAGCGATCGCTGACAGAGCATCTGCCAGGGGAACTGCATCCTCCGGGTCGAGAAAGACTCGTTTGATTTCCTTTCCAGTCAGTGGAATCTGCGACTCTCCTACCACGTACGACCCGTCTGTCATTTCCGCGACGAGACGAATCGACTGTGTCGACGCGGGTAAAACATCCCCTCGAACCGCCAGAACTCCGCTCAATGTTTTCACAGCTGTAACGAAGTCTCCCGTAATCTCGTTCATCGCTGCAAGTAATAGATTTCCCAAATTATGCCCTGCTAAACCCGTGCCTGCGGAAAAACGATACTGCATCACTTTTTCCATCAATGGTTCCGTATCAGCTAGAGCCGTCAAAACGTTTCGAATATCTCCTGGCGGGAGCATATCCATTTCCTCGCGCAATCGACCAGAGCTTCCCCCATCATCGGCTACTGTCACAATTGCAGTTATATGCACAGGCTCGTGCTTCAGCCCTCGTAACAAAACGGACAGACCCGTACCTCCGCCGATTACGACAAGACGCAACTGCCTTGCCTGCAGCCTCCCCATTCCCTTAGTAGGCATATGTCACCTCATTATCCCTATTGCACACAAACACATGGCCTGGCTTTTAACGGGAACGATCCCCTTTATCTTCCTGCCATCCTATGCTCACTTGTTCTTTTCCATGTCTCGATGACTAACCCGTACGGTAAAATCTTTGCCAAAGGTCTCACCCAGATGCTCCGCAATCGCTACGGAACGGTGCTTCCCTCCCGTACAGCCAATCCCAATCACCAGCTGACTTTTTCCTTCGCGCTGATAATGCGGCAGTGTGTAGGACAAAAAGTCGACCAGCTTCTCGATAAACTCTTGTGTTTCTTTGTGCTTCATCACGTATTCCGCCACTTCCGGATCACAACCGGTTTTAGGACGAAGGTCTTCTACATAGTGCGGGTTCGGTAAAAACCGCACATCAAACATCAAGTCGGCATCGATCGGTGTGCCGTATTTAAACCCGAACGAGAGTACGTTGATCGTAAGCGGTGAACCTTGCTGACCGTATTGGTTAATGATTTTTTCCCGCAGCTGGGCAGGTTTCATTTGACTTGTATCAATAATCTGATGCGCCCAGCCCTTCATTTCCTGCAGCAGGCGTCGTTCAGCATGAATTCCTTCCAATGGCGAACCGTTTGGCGACAACGGGTGGCGACGACGTGTTTCCTTGTATCTGGACACCAGCGTGGTATCACTCGCATCGAGGTAGAGAATATGGTACGAAAGTCCGCTCATCTGGTTCAGGCTTTCGATCGTGACTGACAAGCTCTCAAAGAACTCCCGCCCACGCAAATCGATTACCAACGCAACCCGCTCAATACTTCCACCGGACTGTTTGACCAGTTCAGCGAATTTAGGAATCAGTACTGGCGGTAGGTTGTCTACGCAAAAGTAGCCCAGGTCCTCCAAGCTTTGTACCGCAACCGTTTTTCCTGCACCTGACATTCCCGTAATGATCAGCAGATTAATGGCCTTATCGTTTCCCAATTCTGTCACGCAACTCGCCTCCTACGATTCTGACAATAGCATACCATATTGACCGGCCCATTCGCACCTTTTTGGGAGTTTCCCCGCTTTTCCCAACAAGGGAACAAGCCCTTATAGACAAAAAAGATGCGCGACTGAGTACCAGCCACGCAACAATTGTTTATATAGATAAGGGGGTCAATTCATTGACCTAATCATAACTCCCAATTATTTCACCTATGTTACAACCAGGTTAAGAGATTGTGACATTTTGTTCCTTTAATGCTTCATTCAGTTCTTCCACGTAGTGTTGAGCCGATTGAGCGGCAATGGAACCGTCGCCTGTAGCTGTCACAACTTGGCGCAGCAATTTTTCACGAACGTCCCCTGCTGCAAATACGCCTTTTACTTTGGTGTTCATTTTTTCATCGGTCAAGACGTAGCCAGCATCGTTTGTAATTCCCAGCGGACGTACGCTTTCCGTCAGTGGATCCATCCCTACATAAATGAATACGCCATCCGTAGCGAATTCACTTTGCTCACCTGTTTTCAAGTTTTCCAGCAAAACGGATTGCACTTTGCCTTCTCCACGAATTTCTTTCACCTGTGTATCCCAGATGACTTCGATTTTTTCATTTTCGAACGCGCGTTTTTGCAGGATCTTTTGCGCACGGAATTGGTCACGTCGGTGGATAATGGTCACTTTGGTAGCAAAGCGAGTCAGGAACACCGCTTCTTCAACTGCAGAGTCACCGCCCCCTACAACAACCAGCTCTTTGTTGCGGAAGAAAGCACCGTCACACACTGCGCAATACGATACGCCGCGGCCAGACAGCTCTTTTTCACCCGGAGCACCCAACAGACGATGCTCAGCGCCTGTCGCGATGATTACGGATTTAGCCAAGTATTCTTTATCTCCTGTAACAACCCGTTTGTACGGTGCTTCGTCACGGATTTCCTTGATTTCTCCGTATGCGTATTCCGCACCGAACTGTTGGGCGTGCTCGAACATTTTGGTCGAAAGATCCGGACCGAGAATAGAGGAGAAGCCTGGGTAGTTCTCGATCTCTTCTGTGTTCGCCATTTGGCCACCAGGGATACCGCGCTCCAGCATCAGGGTGCTCATATTCGCGCGAGAAGTGTATACAGCAGCCGTCATACCGGCAGGGCCAGCACCGGCGATAATTACATCATAAATTTTTTGGTCACTCATATAGGATGCCTCCTTCGTCAAGCAGGTTTGTCTTTGCTCATTTCTTGTTTCTTATTTATACTTATTATAATGTAAGAATCTATTTAAAATCAAGCTTCGACAACACTTTGACGCACTTCGCTACCGTAGAAATAGAAACCCCGTACTTTTCAGCAAGATAGGCTTGCGATTTCTTCTGATGACTCACCGCTCCGTATACATATTCTAATGCAGCGACCCATGCGATTGATTTCCGCACTTGTACATGATTGACAGCGTACTTCTGATGCTCCGCCCAGAACTGGAGGCACCAATTCCCGGCAGCTTCCTGACCTTCCTCGAACAAGTAGAGGCGAATTCCCTCTTCTACACTCTCCACATCCTGTAGGCTTGCATCTGCCTTTTCTACTGGGTTTGGAGCATCCTGTGGCATTGCAGCTCCCATATCCGCCAAAGCCAGCAGAGCCAGCTTCTGAAGCTGCTCGTTGTCGGTCGAGTGGTAAAACTGGCGAACCGCTGTTTCCGCTTCGTCATCACCAATCATTGACAATGTCTGCAGTACGGCAAACTTCACTTCATCTCTGCCATGCTGCAGCGCCCACAGCAGCGAAGCGCGAATCATGGGATCGGTCTTGAAATCTTCAACGCCGTTAAACGTGGCTTGCTCCCACGAGACTTCCCGCTGTGTCGGGTTGTATTGATACGGGATCGGTTTTATAGTTTCCCCTTCTTGCTCGCTTTTTACCATCTGAATGTATTGATCGGCGACACCGGCTTCCGGATCCATTTGCTTTGCTTTTTGCCACCAGCGCAGCGCTTGGTCTTTTCGTCCGCTCAAATAGGCAGAGATCGCAGCGTAATGATACGTACACGCTTCATGTGGACGGCCTGCCTTCAGGATACGCTGGTAGTGGAAGTACGCCTCTTCGTGCTGTCCGAGAACCCCCATGGTAGTTGCCAGCTTATACGTGTTTTCCGGATGGAAGGGCACAACCTTTTTCAGCATGTCCATCAGCGCAATCAATTCGGTCGTATGATTGTGATGGGAAAGCAGCACCGCCAAATTGCACAGGGCATGGAGGTTGCCTTGCTCCATTTCCAATGTCTTTTCGATCGTCTTCATGGACTGCTGAAAATCCCCTACGTAATAATAAGCGAGCGACAAATTGTTCCAGGCTGGGAGAAAGGACGGGTCATTATCCACGATTTCTTTTAAGGTGTCCAGTGCTTCCAAAAAGCGGCCTTCTTCCAGACTGCGACGTGCACGCTCGTGCTTGCTGTAGACGTCTTCGTTCTCGCTCGGTTGAAAATGACGCGGCGGCATATCTAGCTCAAAATAGATGTAGTCTAAAAGCTCCTCTGCATCCTCACGGTATGGTCCGTTGCCATCCTCCTGGAGGTAGCGAACCGCCATTTCTTCCGCCATCTGATAATCTTCCAGATTGGCGTAGTTGTTAGCCATGTAGAAGTATACTTCCGACATGGACGTATCCCATTTTTCTATCACCTCATAGAGAACATCATTTGAGGCTTCAAACTGTCCTGTCTCAGCGAGTGCGCTGGCCAGATGGCAATGGCACTCAGCGTTGGCAGGCTCAAGCTCAATCGCTCGGCGAAAGGAACGCAATGCTTTTTCATAGTCATACCGATTTAAAAAGCGCGTGCCACGATCCACAAAAAAAGCGGCATCTTGCTTAAAGTCAACGACGGTTGTTTTCTTCAAAATACTCTTGTTATGTTTCATAGAACCTCCAACATCGTAGGAGAAGCACTCCAAGTATCGTACCAGATGCGCTCGCGCCCTACAAGCTGACTCGTCTTGTAAGTGTTTTTGTGCCTAAAAGCAGGAAAACACCACTTGCTATGGAGCCAGTGGTGTTTACAGACAAGAATGGAGCGGACGAAGGGTCTCGAACCCTCGACCTTCGCCTTGGCAAGGCGACGCTCTACCAATTGAGCTACGTCCGCATGTGGTAACATTTTCTTTATTCAATTTAAGGTAAAAACTGGTGAGCCATGAAGGACTCGAACCTTCGACCCTCTGATTAAAAGTCAGATGCTCTACCAACTGAGCTAATGGCTCGTACATGGTGGCTCGGGACGGAATCGAACCGCCGACACGAGGATTTTCAGTCCTCTGCTCTACCGACTGAGCTACCGAGCCATACTTATATTCCGTTTTTATGCCATTTAGAAATGGCGGAGCTGACGGGACTCGCTTCAACTGTCGCCACTACGTCGATTAAACGACTAAGGCAAGCCAGATCTGCAGTACCCGTGTATTCGTCTCTGTTCACCTTCTTGGGTGAACCCGTTTACGGGTGAGAGGCCCGCAACTACTTTAGAAATGGCGGAGCTGACGGGACTCGAACCCGCGACCTCCGGTGTGACAGACCGGCGTGAACTCCAACTTCACCACAGCTCCGTGGAAAAGGATATTGACTACTGTCATTCCTTCAAAACTGAATACGCATGTTTGCTAAGATGTGTGGATAAGTCCTCGACCGATTAGTATTCGTCAGCTCCACGTGTTACCACGCTTCCACACCGAACCTATCAACCTCATCGTCTATGAGGGGTCTTACCAGCTTGCGCTGTGGGAAGTCTCATCTTGGAGGGGGCTTCACGCTTAGATGCTTTCAGCGCTTATCCCGTCCGCACATAGCTACCCAGCTGTGCCACTGGCGTGACAACTGGTGCACCAGCGGTGCGTCCATCCCGGTCCTCTCGTACTAAGGACAGCTCTCCTCAAACTTCCTACGCCCGCGACAGATAGGGACCGAACTGTCTCACGACGTTCTGAACCCAGCTCGCGTACCGCTTTAATGGGCGAACAGCCCAACCCTTGGGACCTACTTCAGCCCCAGGATGCGATGAGCCGACATCGAGGTGCCAAACCTCCCCGTCGATGTGGACTCTTGGGGGAGATAAGCCTGTTATCCCCAGGGTAGCTTTTATCCGTTGAGCGATGGCCCTTCCATGCGGAACCACCGGATCACTAAGCCCGACTTTCGTCCCTGCTCGACTTGTAGGTCTCGCAGTCAAGCTCCCTTCTGCCTTTACACTCTACGAATGATTTCCGACCATTCTGAGGGAACCTTTGGGCGCCTCCGTTACCTTTTGGGAGGCGACCGCCCCAGTCAAACTGCCCACCTGGCATGGTCCTCTCGCCCGATAAGGGCGACGAGTTAGAAACTCCGTACATCAAGGGTGGTATCCCACCGACAGCTCCACAGAGGCTGGCGCCCCTGCTTCTCAGCTTCCCACCTATCCTGTACATGATGCACAAAGTTCCAATACCAGGCTACAGTAAAGCTCCATGGGGTCTTTCCGTCTTGTCGCGGGTAACCTGCATCTTCACAGGTATTATGATTTCACCGGGTCTCTTGCCGAGACAGCGCCCAAGTCGTTACGCCTTTCGTGCGGGTCGGAACTTACCCGACAAGGAATTTCGCTACCTTAGGACCGTTATAGTTACGGCCGCCGTTTACTGGGGCTTCGGTTCAAAGCTTCGCTTGCGCTAACCCATCCCCTTAACCTTCCAGCACCGGGCAGGC
>NZ_CP176856.1:5380000-6045102 GCF_046622605.1 Brevibacillus centrosporus
CCAGCGGTCGCCTCCCACGTTTCGGGCATCGATTGCCACGACGATGCATTGCGAACCGAATACAGTCGCTCCCTCGCCGATCAGCTCTGGACGCAGGACTGCCGCTGTATTGAGGGAAATCTTGTCCGCACCTGCCCGCAAAATGCGCTTCATGTCCTCGACGCTATTGATGCCTCCCCCGACTGTAAAAGGAATCGTGATGTTGGCAGCCGTACGCTCGATGACGTCAACCATCGTTTTACGTCCTTCGTGGGAAGCAGATATATCGAGAAAAACGAGCTCATCCGCCCGCTCCTCACTGTACTTTTTAGCAAGCTCTACCGGATCCCCAGCATCACGCAGACCGACAAACTGAACGCCTTTTACCACCCGGCCATCCTTCACATCCAGGCAGGGAATGATTCGTTTCGCCAACATGGTTACACACTCTCCCTCATGCGATTCAGCGCTTCATCCAAGGTGAATGCGTCTGTGTACAGCGCTTTTCCCACGATAGCGCCAGAAACGCCATCCTTCTCATGCGTCGAGAGTGTCAGCAGATCCTCGAGGTTGCTTACCCCACCGGAAGCGATCACGGACTTGCCTGTCGCAACAGCCAGCCCCGCGATTTCCTCGACATTGGGACCAGTCAGCGTGCCATCACGTGCAATGTCTGTATAAATGAACGTCTCCGCTCCGTACGATACCAAACGTTTTGCCAAATCGATCGCAGATACATCCGTCGTATTCAGCCAGCCGCGCGTGGCAACCATGCCATTGCGACAATCCAGACCAATCGCGATCTTGTCCCCGTAGGCTTGCAAAATGCGCTGGGTAAACGGCTCGTCTTCAATCGCTGCAGTCCCTACGATGACTCTGGCTACACCCGCTTCCAAATAATCAGCAATCTGCTGCTCCGTGCGAATCCCACCGCCTACCTGAACCGGGACCGAAATCGTACGCGCTATTTCCTTAATGATCTCTGCGTTTGCAGGCTTGCCCTCTTTTGCACCATCCAGATCGACCAGATGTACCCAGGAAGCCCCTTGCTCTACCCACCGTTTTGCCATTTCCAGCGGGGAATCCGCGTAGACCGTCTCCTGTGCGTAGTCACCCTGAAACAATCGGACGCATTTTCCTCCGCGAATATCAATCGCCGGATAAATGATGAAACTCACGCCAATACCCCCTCACACTGTACGGCAAAGTTGCGCAGCAGCTGCATTCCTGTCTCCCCGCTCTTCTCCGGATGGAACTGCATGCCG
Source organism: Brevibacillus centrosporus (assembly GCF_046622605.1). Lineage (NCBI taxonomy): Bacteria > Bacillati > Bacillota > Bacilli > Caryophanales > Paenibacillaceae > Brevibacillus > Brevibacillus centrosporus. The sequence continues at coordinate 5,381,245 of NZ_CP176856.1, forward strand.
TACACGTTGCCTCTCCCTACAATCGCAGTGACATCCTGATAGTAGTCACTCGTTGCCAGCAGCTCTTCCGGATGCCCCACCCGCACGTGATAGGAGTGCACAAAATAGACGTAGTCGCCCGTCTTTACACCTTCCAAAAGCCAGTGATCCTGTGTGAGCTGCAGTTGATTCCAGCCCATATGCGGGATCTTGTAGTCCCCGACAAAGCGGATCGCTTCCCCGCTAAGCAGCCCAAGTCCGATATGCTCGCCGTGCTCCGTGCTTTTCCCAAACAAGAGCTGCATCCCGAGGCAGATGCCCAGGATCGGACGCCCTGTTGCAGCGTAGTCGTGAATCGGCTGCTCCAGCCCCAGCTCGCGAATGTTCGCGATCGCATCGCCAAACGCCCCGACCCCCGGGATGATCAATCCGCTGTAATCGTTCAAACGCTCCCCTTGGGAGACGAAATCATACGAGTAACCAAGTCGTTCCAAAGCTTTGCTCAAGCTATACAGATTGCCCATGCCATAGTCGATGATGCCGATCATGTTTACAAAACCCCTTTGGTAGACGGAATCCCTTTTACGCGTGGGTCAATCGTCGTCGCTTCATCCAGCGCGCGGCCAAGTGCTTTGAAGATCGCTTCTATCATGTGGTGGGTATTGTGCCCGTAGTGCAGGATGACGTGAAGATTGATTCTGGCCTCCAAAGCAAATTTCCACAAAAACTCATGTACCAGCTCCGTAGGAAATTGCCCGACTACGTTTGTCGGATAGGTCGCCCGATACTCCAGATGCGGCCGATTGCTGATGTCGATGACGACCTGAGCCAGTGCATCATCCATCGGTACAAATGCATTTCCGTAGCGCTTGATGCCTTTTTTGTCACCTAACGCTTCCCGCAAGGAATGCCCCAGACAAATACCGATGTCTTCTACCGTATGGTGATAGTCGATTTCAATGTCGCCTTTTGCCTTGACGGTCAGGTCAAAATGTCCGTGCTTGGTAAACAGATCCAGCATATGGTCGAGGAAAGGGACGCCAGAATCCTGCTTGCTCTCTCCCGCTCCGTCTACCCCGAAGGAAAGGGCAATTTGCGTCTCATTGGTGTTGCGTTCAATCTGTGCTGCTCGCTTCTGCATTTCACTCATTTGCTGTCACGCTCCTGCTCTTCACGATCAAAATCACGTAGCCGTTCGGTAATCGCTCTTCCGTGTGCCGCCAAACCTTCCTGCTCGGCCAGCGCCACAATTTTATGTCCATTCTCACGCAAGTCTTGCTTGCTGTAGGAAACCACACTCGATTTTTTAATGAAATCATCCACCGATAATGGAGACGAGAAACGGGCAGTCCCGTTGGTCGGAATGACGTGGTTCGTTCCCGCAAAGTAATCGCCTACCGGCTCCGAGCTGTACGGCCCGAGGAAGATTGCCCCTGCGTTTTCCACTTTCCCCAGATGCTCAAATGGATCCGCAATCATGATTTCCAAATGCTCAGGAGCAATGCGGTTGATTGCCGCAAAGCCTTCTTCCAGATCATTGACGACCAAAATCGCGCCGAAATCTCGAATCGCCGCTTCGGCAATCTCTTTGCGCGGCAGCTCTGCCAGCTGTCTTTCCACTTCCTGTGCCACGGACTCCGCTACTGCCTGGGAGGTGGTGACGAGAATCGCTGCGGACATCGGATCGTGCTCTGCCTGCGAAAGTAAGTCAGCCGCTATGTAACGCGGGTTGGCGGTCTCATCAGCCAGTACAGCGATCTCGCTCGGTCCCGCTACCATATCGATGCTCACCAGTCCGAACACTTCCCGCTTCGCCAATGCCACGAAAATGTTTCCAGGACCGACAATCTTATCCACTGCTTTGATTTGCTCGGTTCCGTAAGTAAGAGCCGCAATCGCTTGTGCACCGCCCACTTTATAAATCTCTTTTACTCCGGCGATCTGTGCAGCTACGAGGATCGCTGGATTGATCTTGCCATCACGTCCAGGTGGTGTCGTAATCACGACTTCCGGTACTCCCGCAATTTTTGCCGGAATCGCATTCATCAGGACACTGGACGGGTAAGCAGCCGTTCCCCCTGGCACGTACAGACCTGCACGCTTCAAAGGACGGATAATCTGCCCGAGCAACGTCCCGCTTTCCTTGGTGGAGAACCACGATTGACGCACTTGTCTTTGATGAAAATCCCTGATGTTCTCCGCCGCTTCTTCCAGAGCAGCTCGTACCTCTGGGGAGACTTGCGAAGCTGCTTCGGCAAACTCCTCCTCGCTTACTCGAAATTGCTCCAAACGCACACGATCAAAGCGCTCGGTATAATCACGCAGGGCCTCATCTCCACGCTGGCGCACATCCGAAAGAATGGCTTTGACTGCTTCCTGCTGCTCTTTGGTACCTGAATCTACGGAGCGTTTCCCATCAAATTGGTTTGCTGACAGAATGCGCATCGTTATTTCACCTCTCCCATTCTCTCTACGATCTTTTCGGAATGACTTCCAAGAACTTGCTCGCAATATCATCCACCGCTTCACTCTTCATCCGGTAGCTTGCCCGATTGGCAATCAACCTCGTCGTGATCTCGCAAATATGCTCAAGCTCCACGAGCCCGTTTTCTTTTAACGTACGTCCTGTCGAAACGATATCGACGATCCGGTCCGCCAGCCCAATCATCGGCGCTAGCTCCACGGAACCATTCAGCTTGATAACCTCCACCTGCTGACCCTGCTCGCGGAAATAACGAGAGGCGATCTTCGGATATTTCGTCGCTACACGTGGTGCGTCGGTCGGCTTCCAGTCTGGCATGCCCGCTACCATCATCCGGCAGTAGCCGATCTGCAGGTCGAGCAGCTCGTACACATCCCGTTCTTCTTCCAACAGTACGTCCTTCCCTACCACACCAACATCAGCCACCCCGTATTCGACATAGGTAGGTACATCCGTAGGTTTTGCCAAAATGAATTCCAGCCGTGCATTTTCAACAGGTATCACCAGCTTGCGAGAATCTTGAAGCTCTGCCGTCACCTGCAAGCCAGCCTGCTGCAAAAAGTGGACAGCCTCTTCAAAGATTCGCCCCTTTGGCATGGCGATCGTCAATTTTTGTGAGCTATCGGAAAAACTCATTTCCTATTCCTCCTGTTTCGTCAAGCAAATGACCTTGCTGTACGCTTCTCCCTGGAATGTCGCAGCCTCTGCCTGATTTGTCACGAGTCTTGTCACGACGATGAGTCCGTCTTCCCGAAGCAATTGCGCCTCAGCCAAAGCCTCTGTCCGCTGGTCCTCTGTATAGCACAAAAGAATGCGTGTAACAGGCGGACCATCCATGACAGGTGTTACCAACAGCAGCCGGTCCATCTTAATCGCAAAGCCTGTTGCGTGCGCCGGGCGCCCAAACTGCGCCAGCAGATGATCGTACCGTCCTCCCCCCAAGAGCGGAGAGCCAAGGTCAGCTGCATACCCTTCGAAAACAACGCCCGTGTAATAATTCAAGTTGATGATCAGGTTGAAATCCAGCAGTAAGTCATCAGTTACGCCATAAGCCTCCAACGCTTCCCACAAAGATGCGATCGTCTCCACTGCACGTCTCGCTTTACCGTTTTCCGTGAGCGAGCGTGCCTCGTCGATTTTCCCTTTGCCCCCGCGAAGTCTCAGCAGAGCTTCCAGCCGCTCCTTTGCCGCAGGATCAATATCGAGTGTAGAAAGCAGCTGACGGAATCCAACGAAGTCACGTTCCACCAGGTATTGACGGAACTGGTTGCGGATCGATTCATCCTCGAACCATTCCTCCAGCAGGCCATCGACGAAGTCCACATGTCCAATCGCAATACGGAAAGTCTCCACGCCAACAGCTCGCAAACAAAATACCGCAAGAGCAATCGCTTCGGCATCCGCATCCACAGAAGCATCCCCGATCAATTCGATCCCAGTCTGAAAAAATTCCGCATTCCGTCCCGCTTCCTTTTCCTGTGCGCGGAAGACATTTGCCTGATAAAACAGGCGGAGCGGCAACGGAACATCTTTATATAAGGAGGAAACCACGCGGGCGATCGGCGCCGTCATATCCGGCCGCAACACCACGGTATGTCCCTGTTTATCCAAAAGGCGAAACATTCGGTCTGTCAACGTCGCACTGGCAGCTCCTACAGTATCGTAATACTCCAGGGACGGCGTGGAGATTTCTTCATATCCCCAACGTTCAATGCATTGGCGCAACGACCGCTCCAAATGCCGTTGTTTTGCCAATGAATCAGGCAAAATGTCCCTCATCCCTAGCGGCTTTTCAAATCCCAACGGCTTTGCCATCGTACTTCCCTCCATCGATTACGCTTTACTCTGCTAATATGGTAGTAAGTTAAAGTGTTATGAAGAAGAGTACCACGTTCCGCCCACATGGTCAACATAGATAAGAATAGTTGGAAAATTATACACAAATGATAAATGACCAAATAAAGGGAGGCTCTGCCTACAACACAGTCACCTCCCTTTATCATTCTTATTTCGCTTTATTCTTACTCCTGTTCATCGCCAGTCGCATTTCCATTCCGGATCACCTGCATGGGATTTCCTCCGACAAAAGCTCCCGGCGGCACATCCTTGTGTACAACGGTCCCAGCTGCCACGATCGCTCCTTTGCCGATCGTCACCCCTGGCAGGATCGTCGAATTGGCTCCAACCAAAACGCCGTCCTCAATGCGAACCTCACCCAGTCGGTACTCTTCCACCAAATATTCATGGGCGAGAATCGTCGTATTGTACCCGATCACGCAGTTACGGCCGATTTTAATCAGCTCGGGGAACATGATGTCCATCATGACCATCAAGGCCACAGCACTTTGCGGGCCGACCTCCATCCGCAGAAAGGTGCGGTACAGCCAATTCTTCCATGATAAAAAAGGGGTATACCTCGCCAACTGGATCACGATAAAGTTTTTCATGACTTTCCAAAAGCTCACCGTCCGATACAGCTGCCACAACGGATTGGCGCCATGAACGGGATAACGTGTCGTCTTTCTCATGAGCTGCTCTCCTTCATCCCTCTACAAATCGGAATCTTCCAGGATGGCATCCGACTGTTTACGCGAGAAGTGAACCGCCGCATTATACCCCATCCGTTTCAAACGGAAATTCATCGCCGCCACCTCGATAATGACCGCCAAATTTCGGCCAGGACGAACAGGTACCGTAATAATCGGAATATCCGTATCCATGATCTTCAGTGTTTCCTCATCTAATCCCAGTCGCTCATACATTTTTTGAGGCTCCCAAAGCTCGAGCTGTACGACCATCTCGATGTTCTTCACATTGCGCACCGCACCTGCCCCGAACATGGTCATGACGTTAATAATGCCTACTCCACGGATTTCGAGCAGATGCTGGATCAGTTCAGGCGCGCTCCCGCTTAATTGACCTGCCTGTGTCTGTCTGATCTCTACCGCGTCATCAGCGACCAAGCGATGTCCACGCTTGACCAGCTCCAAAGCCGCTTCACTTTTCCCGATACCACTGGATCCCATAATCAGCACTCCGACACCGTAAATGTCTGTCAGAACGCCGTGGATCGTCGTAGTCGGAGCCAGACGGTTCTCCAGGAAGTTCGTCATTTTCCCCACGAGTGTAGTGGTAGCTAGCGGAGACTGGAGGACGGGTACACCATATGTATTTGAAACCTCTATCATTTCCTCCGGTACCGGTTGATTGCGCGTCACGCAAAAGCATGGCGTCTTTCCTTGCATGAGAAAGGTCATTCTCTCTAATCGTTTCTCGCGATTTAACGTTTGAAAGAAATTGATCTCTGTCAAACCAAAGAGTTGAATTCGCTCATCTGCGTAGTAAGAATAGTAGCCTGCAAGCTGCAAGCCGGGTCTGCTCAGGTCGGTTACGGTAATTTCTCTTCCCAAGCCTTCCTCGCCGCTTAATACAGCCATATTGAAATGTTCAGCGAGATGGCTAACATTTGTCTTTCTCATGAGATTCCCCCTAGCTTGGGATTTTCCGTCCCGTTTGTTTGCTTCTATTGTAACGAAAGCTCCCTAGCCGCGACAACCTTTGACCCCCGCCCTCTTATCGGCATAAATTGTCGTATCATTTACATTTTTCTCGTTATTTTTTAAGATAGAAAATGTATTGGTAGCAGGCACTACATAGGTTACAGTTAATTTGACATCATTCGCGCTCCGAATTTCGGACTGAGGGGAGGCAAAACTTTGGATTTCATACTTCGATTTATACTTGTAGACATACCAGAAGCCTTCTTGCTGCTCACGATCGCTTTGGCATTATTCAATCACTCGGTCTTTGAAAAATGGAAAGCAGCTTTGTCGTTTGCCATCATCGTTTCGATTCCAGGGGAACTTCTCTCTTATCTAGAGGTTTCTTATCAACCAAAGGTATTGCTCATGTATTTGGTTTACGTTCTTTTTTTCTTGTTTCTTTATCGTTACAACATATTGAAATCAGTGTTTATGGGTATGGCTGCTATTTGCGCTATGATCCTGTCAGAATCGTTGGTCATTATGATTTACAACAGTCAGCAAATCTATTTTGAACAAATGCTCTCGACAACGATACAAACGATCACAATCCGATCGTTCTATCTAGGAAATTTCGCTCTGCTAGCCCTTTGTTTGCGGATCTCCAAATTCGACATTACACGTTTATTGCCGCAAAATCGATACAATCGTTATCTCTTTTTGCTAGTCCTAGTCGGCAGTATTGAATTTCTTTTGATTCTGTTTTTGAACACGTCCTTTATTTTGCGTGATAACAATACTAGCTCTATGATCATGTATTCGCTCAAGTCCCAAATGATCATCCAAATCTTGATTTTGGCCCTTTTTATTATCATCGTAATCTTGTTCCGCATTTATCTGAACCTAACGATCAATCGTGTAGAAGAAGAAACGGGCACCCCCTATTTAAGCAGTATCCATGATTTGATGACAGCCATTCGGTCCATCAAGCATGATTGTTTAAACCATTACACGGCTATTAATGGCTTTCTTAAGAAGGGATACGTGGATTTGGCGAAAGAGTATGTAGAACAGCTGCTACAAGAAACCGTGTCTGGCGAAAAGAAAATGGATACAAGCTCGCAAGCATTGGAGAACATCAAGAATCCGGCGGTCTCTTCCCTATTGCAGTCTAAAATGGAGGTATGTTACGCCGAACGCATCTCTCTTTCGATGAACATCACAACAGTGAATCAATTCTCGCAAATCAAGACTTACGACCTCATCAAGGTATTGGGAAATCTCTTTGATAACGCCATTCGAGCAACCTCTTACGAATTGGAGGAGAATCGTTTTATCCGTGTAGAATGGGGCCACTCAGAAAATGAGCAATACCTGATGATTGAAAATAGCGGGCCTACCATTCCCAAGGACAAGCTTTCTGCTATCTTCCAATCAGGCTATACCACCAAAAAAGACGGGGATGGCGGACTCGGCCTCGTTATCGTCAAAACTGTTACCGATCGTTACGGCGGCAAAATCCATGTGCGCTCAGAGGATGGCGTCACCCGTTTTCGAATTTCCTTTCTAGCTCGATAGTTGATGAGATATATAGGGAGGCCAAAGCATGACAGGGTTGGAAAAAGTATCGATGCGTCTCGCACAGCGTTTAAAAACAGAGGAAATGCCCTATTCCGTTGGCACGCTTGCTCATGGTATTGAAATTTTCCTTTTCAATCTCGTCGGTCTAGTTGCCATATGCTTGGGCTCCTTTTTTCTCAATCTATTCAAAGAGGTTATTTTTTTCTTTGCTTTCTTTTACTTTTTCCGAACGATCACAGGCGGTGTGCATTTGCGCAGCCCATGGACCTGCCTTCTTGCCACGCTGGTGCTCATGCTGGCAGGAGGCTTCCTTATTAAGCATTTCCCCCTCTTGTCAGCACCGTACGCCCAGTTGTTTATTCTTGCCGTCTCGGGACTTTCGTTCGGGGTCAACTATCGACACGCACCTGCTGCCCATACCTATGCACCAGATAAACCTGCCATCCAGCAAAGAAATAGACTTATGATCCTAATAATGATTCTAATAGGTTGCACAATTTCGATCATTTTGGTAGGATATACCTATCAGCTCTCCATGACCTACACATTTGCGATTCTCTTACAATCTGTTCTTCTCATGCCGAGTTCATTCCGACTACTTGCACGTTTGGAAAAAACAATTTGAGAGGGTGATTGTCAGTGAAAAAATTTCAGGTGATTCTTGGTAGTTTTTTTGCTCTATTATCATCATTAAACTTGATTGGTGTGCTAAAGGTTGGGGTTCTCTACGAGCCTATTCCGCCTCATCTACGAGAAGAGAACGCCCAAGCTAACGACAAATAGTTCCGGCAGCTGGTTACATAAGATAACCCGTGTCCACTCTACGCGAGAGACACGGGTTTTTTGTTTGTTTCCGCCAGCTACTTCTTCGTTTTGCTGACTACCCAATCAATCAGCCACCCAAACACACTCATGAGTGCAGCCGCAATGATGACAATACCGATATTGTCAGGCCATGGCCCTACTTCGAAACCATTGATGAAGTAAGCCGTCAACGAAAACGTCAACGCATTGATCACAAACCAGAAAAGACCCAGTGTCAAGATCGTTAATGGCATGGTGAAAAAAGTCAGGATCGGGCGAATAATCGAGTTGACGATACCCAAAATCAATGCAGCCAAGACTGCAACCCCGTAGCTGTTAATTTGGATGGATTGAAACCAGTTGCCAATCAAAAGCAGGGCGCCTCCGTTTAAAAGCAGCTTGATAACCCAACGAAACATGCTCAGCTCCCCTTCCCCGTCAAATTTTGTTCTGTTTGTATTATCGGTTGCCTTGCACTTCTTCTTTCCACTGTTCAAAAAACATCGTCATAAATCGGTGCCTCTCCAAGGCGATATCCCGTGCCGTTTGCGTATACAGCCTGTCTTTGATGCGCTGAAGCTTCCACTCATACTCTTTTAAAGGGGTATGCTGTTCCTCTTGGTCCGATTGAATCACTTGACCCAATACGCCTGAGTAGGCAAAAGCACGCGCTACTCCAATGGCCCCGATGGAATCGAGCTTGTCTGCGTCAAACAAGACCTTCTCTTCAATCGTAACAGGTGGACGGTCCTTGCGAAAGCGATGCGCGAGAATGACAGCCTGCACACGCGTGATAATGCTGTCAGAGAGCCCTTCTTCACGCAAAAGGACTTCTGCTGACCGGGCACTGATTTGCGCATGACACTCCCCTGTCCGTCGCTCCTCCGCCCGTCCGACGTCGTGCAGGAGCGCCCCCAAGCCGAGAATCATCAGATCCGCGCCTTCTTCTCTACCGATGCGCTCACACATCGCCATTACCCGAAGATTGTGCTGCCAGTCGTGAGCAGGGTCCTGTCCGTCAAAGTGACTTCGTGCTACTTCGACTAATCCTTGTGGCAAACGATCCAAACAAGCCTTGCGATAATCCATTTGCTGCTCCCTTCCGCGAAGCCCAGAGAAGCTCATCATTCCCTGACAGAAAAAGGGGCGGTCCCAGTCACTCGAGTTCGCCCCTCTTTCTCTTCTTATTATTTTATTTGGAGACCAATTGTTCCATTCTTGCCGCTGTTCGGGAACGGTCTCTCTCGAGGATCGGTCGCAGATACTTTCCGGTGTACGAGCCTGTAAGCTCGGATACCTCTTCAGGTGTACCCGTACCGACGATATCTCCACCACGGGTACCGCCCTCTGGTCCCAGGTCAATGATATAATCGACCGTTTTGATGACATCGAGATTGTGTTCAATCACGAGCACCGTATCCCCGTTCTCCACGAGTCGCTGCAGGACCTTCAACAGCCGGTCAATATCATCCGTATGCAAACCTGTCGTCGGCTCATCGAGAATGTACATCGTGCGTCCTGTGCTGCGGCGATAGAGCTCAGAAGCCAGCTTGACGCGCTGTGCCTCCCCACCGGATAGGGTAGTCGCCGGCTGCCCCAGCTTCATGTACCCCAAGCCTACATCCACGATGGTTTGCAGCTTGCGCTCGATTTTCGGCAGATTGCGGAAAAACTCCACAGCATCCTCAATCGTCATTTCCAGCACGTCAGCGATGCTCTTGCCTTTGTATTTCACATCGAGTGTTTCCCGGTTATACCGCTTACCGTGACATACCTCGCATGGTACGTACACATCAGGCAAAAAGTGCATCTCGATCTTGATGATCCCGTCCCCGCTGCACGCTTCGCAGCGCCCGCCTTTGACGTTGAAGCTGAAGCGGCCCTTTTTGTAGCCGCGCACCTTCGCCTCATTGGTAGAAGCAAACAGATCGCGAATATCGTCGAATACACCTGTGTACGTAGCCGGGTTGGAACGAGGGGTACGTCCGATCGGCGACTGATCGATATCGACTACTTTGTCTAGATGCTCCAGTCCGACGATGCGCCGATGCTCCCCTGGCTTGACCTTGGCCCCGTTCAGATCACGTGCCAGTGTCTTTTGCAAAATCTCGTTGATCAGCGTACTTTTTCCAGAGCCAGAGACTCCTGTTACGGCTACGAACATCCCCAGCGGAATCTTCGCATTGACACCCTTGAGGTTGTTTTCTTTGGCTCCCTCGATCTTGATCCATTTGTCAGAAGGCTTGCGGCGCTCCATCGGCACCGGGATAAACTTGCGTCCGCTCAAATAAGCGCCCGTAAGTGAATCGGGATTCTTCATCACTTCATCGGGAGTGCCTGCCGCGATCACCTGACCGCCGTGAATTCCCGCTCCTGGACCGATATCGATGATGTAGTCACAAGCCATCATTGTATCTTCGTCATGCTCCACAACGATCAGCGTATTGCCCAGCTTGGTCATATGCTCCAGCGTTTTGATCAGTCGCGCATTATCCCGCTGGTGCAAGCCAATACTCGGTTCGTCCAAAATATAGAGAACTCCCATTAAACTGGAGCCAATCTGCGTCGCCAAACGAATCCGCTGCGCTTCCCCACCTGAAAGGGTTCCGGCTGCCCGACTTAAGGTCAAATAATCCAGACCGACATCGATCAGGAAGTTGAGACGCGCCTTGATCTCTTTCACGATCAGGTTGGCAATCTTCGTTTCTCTTTCGCTCAACTCCAGGCCATCCACAAATTGATGGGCATCCATGATCGACAGAGTCGTCAGCTCCGAAATGCTCCGTTCCCCGACTTTTACCGCGAGGCTTTCCTGGCGCAAACGCTGTCCTTTGCAGACTGGACATGGCTTTTGGCTCATAAATCCTTCAATTTGCTCGCGGATGTAATCCGAGCTGGTTTCCAGATGGCGGCGCTGCAGATTTGGGATGACCCCTTCATAAGGTACGACTGCTTCACGCACTTGACCAAATTCGTTTTCATAGCGGAATTCAATCTTTTCTCCCATACTGCCGTACATCAAAATCTGTCTCTGCTCAGCTGGCAGCTCTTCATAGGGCAGGTCCATGCGAATGCCGAAGTGACGGCAAGCCGACTCCAGCAATTGCTGATAGTACGTGGAGGACTTCGGCTCCCACGCCCCGATCGCGCCGTCATGCAGGGTCTTGGTCGCATCTGGAACGACCATGTCCGGGTCCACCTCCAGCTTCACACCCAAACCGTCACACTCCGAGCATGCGCCGAACGGACTGTTAAACGAGAAGATGCGCGGCTCGAGATCCCCGATGGAAAAACCGCAGACCGGGCAAGCGTGCTTTTCACTGAAAAGCAGTTCCTCCTGCTCCATTACGTCGACGATGACTTTGCCATCCGCCAGGCGCAATGCCGTTTCCAGCGAGTCAGCCAGCCGGGACTGCACATCAGGTTTGACGACGATCCTATCCACTACTACTTCGATGTTGTGTTTTTTATTTTTTTCCAGCTTAATATCTTCCGAAAGATCGCGAATCTCTCCATTTACGCGCACGCGAACAAAGCCTTGCTTGCGGATGTCTTCCAGCAGCTTTACGTGCTCGCCTTTTCTCCCTTGCACCATAGGGGCCAGGATTTGCATGCGCGTACGCTCCGGATATTCCATCACGCGATCCACCATCTGCTCGACGGTTTGGGACTGAATCTCGATACCGTGATCCGGACAGACAGCTCTCCCTACACGGGCATACAGAAGACGCAGGTAGTCGTAAATCTCCGTAACCGTTCCTACTGTGGAACGCGGGTTGCGGCTGGTCGTTTTCTGGTCGATGGAAATCGCTGGCGAGAGGCCCTCGATCGAGTCGACATCCGGCTTGTCCATCTGCCCGAGAAATTGACGGGCATAGGCAGAGAGGGACTCAACGTAGCGGCGTTGACCCTCCGCATAAATCGTATCAAAGGCAAGAGAAGACTTCCCCGAGCCGGACAAACCCGTCAATACAACGAATTTATCCCTCGGGATCACCACATCAATATTTTTCAGGTTATGGGCACGTGCACCCTTTACCACAATATGTTCCAATGGCATGAAAAAAATCTCTCCTTAGAGTTCGGCCTTCAGCTCAAGTACCAAGTCGCGCAATTCCGCCGCGCGTTCGAACATGAGGTTGCGGGCCGCTTCTTTCATTTCTTCTTCCATACGTGCAATCACCGTTAGGCGGTCTTTCTTAGGCATCTTCTTGAATTCTTCGTGTGGCAGGTAATCCGCTTTTTCTTCTGCCACCTTGGTCGCTTCAATCACGTCGCGAACAGCCTTCTTCACCGTTTGCGGCGTAATGCCATGCTCTTCATTGTACGCCTCCTGGATGGAACGTCTGCGCTCTGTCTCCCGGATAGCGGCGGTCATCGAGTCCGTCATTTTGTCCGCGTACATGATCACGCGTCCTTCCGCGTTTCGCGCAGCACGGCCAATCGTCTGAATCAGGGAACGTTCGTTGCGCAGGAAGCCTTCCTTGTCAGCATCGAGAATCGCCACCAAGGATACCTCGGGGAGGTCCAAACCTTCCCGCAGCAGATTGATCCCGACCAGAACATCGAATTCACCCAAGCGCAGCGAACGTAAAATCTGCATCCGTTCGATCGTTTTAATATCGGAGTGGAGGTAGCGTACCTTGATCCCCACTTCTTTCAAGTAGTCCGTCAAGTCCTCCGACATCTTTTTCGTAAGAGTCGTCACCAGTACGCGCTCGTCTTTGGCAATCGTCGCCTGAATCTCTCCGATGAGGTCGTCAATCTGGCCTTTGATCGGACGCACCGAGATCGTTGGGTCGACCAGACCGGTCGGCCGAATCACTTGCTGTACAAATTCCGAGCAATGCTCCATTTCATACGGACCAGGTGTAGCGGAAATGTAAACGGCCTGCTTGATCTTGGCTTCGAACTCCGCAAAGGTGAGCGGTCGGTTGTCCTTGGCGGAAGGCAGACGAAAGCCGTGCTCGACCAGCACTTCTTTGCGCGCACGGTCTCCGTTGTACATCGCCCTAACCTGCGGCAAGGTCATGTGAGACTCATCCATCATGAGGAGGAAATCATCCGGAAAATAATCAATGAGGGTATACGGCGCATGCCCCTCCGGTAAGCCCGTCAAATGGCGGGAGTAGTTTTCGATCCCAGAGCAGAAGCCCATCTCGAGCATCATTTCCACGTCGTAGCGCGTGCGCTGCTCCAGCCGCTGGGCTTCGAGGAGCTTTCCTGCTTCGCGCAGCTCGGCCAAACGCTTTTCCAGCTCCGCCTCGATGCTCTGTACAGCGAGCTTCATTTTTTCTTCCCGCGTCACATAGTGGGACGCTGGAAAAATCGCGACATGATCACGCTGGCCCAGGATCTCTCCGGTCAGTACATCGATGGCTGTGATCCGCTCGATTTCATCTCCGAAAAACTCTACGCGAATGGCCTGCTCGCTCTGTGAGGCCGGGAATATCTCAACGACGTCTCCGCGAACCCGAAATGTACCGCGGATGAAATTGATGTCATTGCGGTTGTATTGGATGTCGACCAGTCGATGCAGGATCTCGTCACGGCCCTTTTCCATTCCGACGCGCAAGGACAAGAGCAGCTCCCGATATTCCTCAGGAGAACCCAAGCCGTAAATGCACGAAACAGAAGCGACAATGATGACATCCCGACGCTCGAACAAAGCGCTGGTCGCCGAGTGGCGCAGCTTGTCGATCTCGTCGTTGATGCTGGAGTCTTTTTCAATAAACGTATCCGATTGGGGAATGTATGCTTCTGGCTGATAGTAATCGTAGTAGCTGACGAAATATTCAACGGCATTGTTCGGAAAAAACTCCTTGAACTCTGCACACAACTGTGCCGCCAGCGTCTTGTTATGCGCCATGACCAACGTCGGCTTGTTCACCTGAGCAATCACCTGGGCTGCCGTAAAGGTCTTTCCCGTACCTGTCGCACCCAAGAGGGTCTGGTGCCTCTTGCCTGCCTGAATACCAGCCACCAGTTCAGCTATGGCAGTCGGCTGATCACCGGACGGCTGATACTCCGATACCAATTCAAAACGCTCCATTCCCTCGTTCATCTCCTCATTACAAAAAGGTTATCTATTTCCATTATAACACAATACGTACAAAAATAAGCCGAAATTCGAACAAATGTTTGTCTTTACCCGTCGCACCCTTTTTCCGATACTGATAGTGGAAGAACATGCCCGCACGGAAAGACCCGTACAGGAAGGGAGTCTCGACATGTCTGATAACACTACAGTAAGCAATAGCTCAATGGTGCCTTCCCACCTCAGTTATAAAGGAAAAAAGGAATTCTCCACGGAGCTCGATAACAATGCGTTCATGAAGCTTCTGCTGGAGCAGCTGAAAAACCAGGATCCCATGTCTCCAATGGATAACTCACAGTTTATTCAACAGACGAGCATGATGACCATGGTGGAAAAAATGACACGGATGGCAAGCTTGATGGAACAATCCAACAACAGCATGCTCACCTTGGAAAAATACGAGTCTCTGGTCGGTAGAACGGCTACCTATGAACTGACCACCGCTGATGAAATTACCGGTGATACCTCTACAGAAACCAAAGAAGGCGTCATCCAAGCTGTCTATATGGACAATGGCAAGATCTACTTCCGTCTCGAGAACGAATCGAACCCGATCCCGCTGGCAGACATTAAGGGGCTGGAGTCGCAGGGCATGACCGGAAATGCACTGGACAGCAGCCTGAAATACATGGATATGATCGGCAATACCATCTCCTATAAAGCGACCACGCAGGTCGACAAAGATGGAAACCCGGCTACAACAGACGATGTCACTACCGTCGACGAAGTCAAAAATGCCGTGATCACAGGCTTTAGCATGAAGGATGGCACGGCCCTATTCACGCTGGACAACGGCAATACTGTGAAGCTGGATGAGATCGTGGGGATGAGCGTCAAGCCGGATAACCAGGCAATGAGCAATTCCCTGCAGTACGCCCAGATGATTGGTTACACCATTACTTACAATGATCCTCAAACCAACACTGACGGAAGCACTTCTACAAACAGCCTAAATGGTGTGATCCAAGCCGTCAGCATGAAAAACGGACTGGTCGAATTCGTGCTGGAGGATGGAAAGAAAGTGTCCCTCAGTCAAATTACCGGCTACGAAGCGAAAGCCGTTTAAACCAAACAAAATCCGCCCTCTTCCCTCAGGATGAGCGCGGATTTTTTGTTCTCTATTCTTTTACGATGACCTGCCCTGTCACTGCATCCAGATGAACAGTGAGATCAACCTTGCTCTCTACCCCACAGAAGCAATGCGCTCTCGTCTGGCGGAAAGAAAGGTCGTATCCCAGCTTCCACGAAATGGCCCCTGACTGCAAATCCGTCTGGTGAATATACGTGAGCTCCAGCGGGTACGCCTTCAGCAAGCGTTCGACGGCCCCTTGCTCCATCAGTGCCTTTGTTCGGGCAGGGGCGATGATTTCTGTTGGCCTGTTCATTTGAATCTGAATCACTTTTCCCGTAGCGGAATCCACGCGCAGCGAATACATGCCATCCTCTACAATCTGGTCGGCTTGATAGACGGGGAGTCCATTGATCATCAGATCGGCGGTGATCAGCGTGGATTGGTCATTCCCCACATCTCGCACACGTACCTGGCTGGTTCCTGTAGGCAGGAGGCGTTTCAGTGTCGCTTCCGCTGCGCTCCAGTCCCTTGCTTTATCTGTCTTCGCGCTGACACTGGTGCCATCGCTCATCTCGAGTCGAAGCAGCTGGCCCGTTGTAGCGTCTGTCTCCACGAGAACATGCAGGCGTTCATTCGCTTTTACACCCGCAGGGATTTGCCCCATTTGAAACCTCTTGTCCTGATCGGCCGTTCCCTCTGCAAAATGTCCCCAAATATACAGGCGCCGCTCCTGCCCATCGCCGTATGCTTCCGTGTAGGTTGCCAAAGGCAGCTTCTCAGGCTCCACGCGCAGCAGTTTCCGCACGATGTCTTTCGCTTGCGCCTCTGACTGAGCCACCCACTTTTCTCCTGTTCCGTTCACCGCAATCGTTTTCACAGGCTGCAGCTGAGCAGGAGACGGATTGCCCAATCGTTTACCCGTAAAGGCATCCAGCGCACTGCCCGTATGCGACTGTGTGATGACGCCATCTTTGACTACGTAGGTCAGTTTGGCTTGAACTGGGTTGCCCAAACTGTATTGGCTAGGGAGTAAATAGATGAGCTCCAATGGATGGCTTTCCTTGTACTTTTCCACGGCTTGCTGAGCGGATATGACACGATTGGCGGAAGGGAGAGCGCTCAAGCTTATTTTTTCATAAAGCCTGCCATCAAACATCCGAAAGGAAATGATTCTGCCTGCAGCATCGAAGGAAACGAAAGCGTCATAGGCGTCATCTAAGACCACGTTGTTTACGGTCCTCACCAGTCGGACTGTCGTGAGCGAGGACTCACGGGTAATTTCTTTTGGCTGGTATGCGCTGCCGCCTGCTTGCAAGCCTGCTACAAATGCGGATGCCTTGGTTCTTGCCTGCTCATCAGTCATGGCGACGGGCTTTTGTGCTGCTTTCGACTGCAGATTCAGATTCAGCAACTTCCCTGTCGTTGGATCAAATATAGCTCGATCCGTGGACGTTTCTTTATCTGCTGCCGTTGCTGCAAATATGACTTGAACACCGCTTACTCCAGGCCCATCGACATCTCCACCGAATGACACAATGCGTTGGGATAATTCCGGAATCAGCCGTACAAGCTGCTGGACGCCTTTGGCCACTTCAACTGGAACAGGTACAGCTGCAGCAGCTGCAAGCGTACTTGGCGCAAGATTTTCTGCTTTTGCATAAGGTGTCGGCATCATCGGTGAAGTATAAAGACTGACAGCCGCTAGCGCACTGGTAAGTACACACAGGGCAGGTTTACGAAGCATTCCCACGATCAACATTCACTCCCTCTTTTTTCCTCTAAGGTTGAGACGCACGATCGCGGTTTTTGTTTCTGAATAAACGTGCTATTCCGCAAAAAAAATTCTATTGAAGATTTCATGCATTCAGCTTCTACTCGTTTAGTCCTTACGGGAGTGAATCTATCTGACTCCTTACGATATTTTGAGTGACTTCATTGCCATACACTCCTGGAGTCAGAACGTTCTCATCTATCCAATAAGAAATCAGTACACTGGAACGATCCTGAAGGTATATTCTAATAAAATACTTTTCTCCGCTAAGACCACCCCTTGAATTATATACTTGTTGAAATCCAACGTATTTTAGTTTGAGTAGCTCCTCCATGAACTGCTTTGAAGCGTCATCTGTAAAATCCTTTATGATCGGATTCTCTTCATCAGTTTCCAAAGTAACTTTAAAAACTTTTCCTTTGATATCAAATAAGTCTCCGAGCGAATACGCATCAGGATTATGCCTTACTTCATACAAATCATCGCCTACAAGTAATCTGAATTTCTCGGAATAACCCTTTACACGATAAATAGGAGTGCCTATTGGTGCGAGCGTTGCATCTCCGTTCTTCATTTGGTACCCTAGGCAAACCATTCCTGCCATCGTAAATCTTACTTCCCCCACTTTAAGATCGCGAATTAATCCGTTCGTTTCTGAATGATAGCTTTTTCCGTACTCTAGGCTGTCCCACATGATAAAGCCATCGTACTCAGACAATTTGTTCACGCAGTTCCCATTTTTATCTGAATCTTGTTTTATTTGCGTCTGGATATTTCCCAAAAGTAATGAGAAACACACCAGGACAACCGCTATCTTCAAAGGAATCACTCTCACTCTCTTTCCAATTAACCAAATTTTACCACGTTACGTTTGTTCCCAGGTAGTTCCCAGTACACAAAAGCGGGAGCGACGTAATCGTCACTCCCGCTTTTTCCTCTATGCACCTATATGCAGCTTTTCCAGCCGCTGCTTGATCAGCTCTACAACACTTGCGCGCTTTAGATCTACGTAAACACTCGTGCGGGCATCCGGCACGACGATGATGCCCAGCTGATGGTGATTGCCAGCATAAACGGCGCACTGCACAAATTTCAGCTCGCCATCATGCGTCAGAACCTCCATTTTGCAGAAGGCCGAATTCGCCTGCAGGGCCGGGTAGAGATCTTCCTTATTGCGAACGTTGATCCCATTCACTTTCACGATAATCTCCCCAGGTACGATACCAATCTCCTCTGCAGGAGTATCAGGGATGACTCCCATGACCTTGATCCC
Organism: Brevibacillus centrosporus; assembly: GCF_046622605.1. Taxonomy (NCBI): domain Bacteria; kingdom Bacillati; phylum Bacillota; class Bacilli; order Caryophanales; family Paenibacillaceae; genus Brevibacillus; species Brevibacillus centrosporus. The sequence continues at coordinate 5,399,786 of NZ_CP176856.1, forward strand.
TCGCGAGGATTGGATAAAGTACGGGGTGCGCTTTCTCTCCTGCACCTGACTGATGTAGAACAACGCCTCATGCCCAACAATGGCAAACAAGGCAGCCAAGAGCATCAAAGGAGGCAACCAGATGGCAAGTGCGGAGAGCCCTAGTAAAATGACGGAGTAAAGAGCTAGCTGCTTTGCGATTTGTGAAGACTTCTGTCTGGGCGTCATGGATTGCGTCATATCGGAAAACCCAGTCACTGTCGGCAAAAGCATCAAGCCAAACGTGGACGCTTCCGGCCAAAATAGCGGCCAGCCTGGAAAGATCGATCCGCTTATCGATCCGTTATCCATTTGAACAAACATGACCAGCGGAGTCAGCCAAAAGGAATGCAGCAGGTACGCGCCGACAATTCGACCACGCTTCCCTTCTACGAAGAGTGGCGAAGCATCCCGACCGCCATTCCAACGAACGAGCATGGCTTCCATCAAGTGCATGATCGCGACCAATGCCAGCAGAGGAAGCGGTTTTGCCTGTCCAAGCATCTCCCACAAGGGGCCAATTACCGGTACCGTATTTCCAACATGGATGATTTGCGCAATGCCGTTTAAAAGCGTAAGCAAGCCTGCCGCATACGCGAAGCAGAGAAAACGTAAACGGATCAGCGCCATCACGATCGCCAATCCCCATAGCAACCACAAATCCTGAACCTGCACGACGACTCCAAGAGCGCCCGCAAGCACGGAAATCAACAAGCCCGCCGTGATTCCCATCCCTACCGAACGAATCGTCTGGAGCATAGGCGATTGAATACGTACTGCGAACAGTTGTCTTTCCAGATTCATCTGCCGTCGATAGTGCAGATAAATAAATATCAGGAACAAATAAAGAATCGGATTGAGAAAAATGGCAGCCAATCCGTACACAATGGAGAGCATGTCTGCCTGTATCGCCAATTGTCTCACCACCTCAAGAGGAAAAAGAAAAACCACGGCATGTGATTTACCGTGGTTAACCATTTCTACGAATGTCAGGGAATTCCCTGCCTCAAAGGGTTGGATTATTTTGGCTGACTGACGACCTCCAGCGCTTTTTGCAGCTGCAAATCGTTTTCTGGTTTGCGCATGGTCTCACGCAAGCTGTCTTCCAGCTGTGTGCGAGTTGCTGCATCCACTTTTCCCGTCGTCGGCAGCTTGTGCGCGGTCTGGAACTGCTTGACCGCCTGCTCTGTTTTCTCGTCGAAGTATCCATCATCCCGACCCGGAGACAAATTCAATCCTGTGAGAATCAGCTGCAGGTTTTTCACATCATTTCCTGCCATGTCGCGAGCCAGGTCCTTGTCTGCTGGAAGCTGAGTGGCGTTGAAGTAAGCAGGCTGCGTGACCTTGAAGTCAGGCTCGATTCCTTTTTTGTGAATCCAATCGCCCTTCGGTGTCAGCCACTTCGCGATCGTGAGCTTCAGCTGGCTCTTGTCCGTCATTTCCATGGTGCTTTGGACAGTACCTTTCCCGAAGCTCTTCTCACCGACCAGCTTGTAATTGCCGCTATCGCGCAGAGCACCTGCCAAAATCTCAGAAGCGCTGGCGCTGCCGCCGTTGATCAGAAGCGAGATCGGATATGGCTTCGCTGCGTCGGTCGTCGAGCGATACTCTTCTTTTTGTTGGCCGTGTGCTCCGTATTCGATTTGGACGATCAAGCCCTTTTTCGGAACGAGCACTTCTCCGATTTCTTTCACTGCAAGCAAATAACCGCCCGGGTTGCCACGCACGTCGATGACCAAACCACCGATGCCCTGTTTCTCCAGGCTCGCCAATTGCTCTTTGAAATGCTTCGCAGTATCTGTAGAGAATTGGGTGATGGCGATCACACCAACTTTTACGCCGTTCTTGTCAATGATTTGACTGTTGACCGTTTCGATCGGAATATCGTCCCGTACGCAGACAATGTTCAACGGTTCTGCCACGCCTGCACGCACGACTTTCAGGACAGCCTTCGTCCCTTTAGGTCCACGAATTTTGGTCACGGCCTCATGCAAGTCCAGCCCTTCCAACGATTCACCGTTTACACTGATGATCTGGTCGTTGGGACGCAGCCCGGCACGCTCCGCTGGCGAGTCCTTGAACGGAGATACCACCGTTACTCTGCCGTTTTGCAGCGTCACTTCTGTCCCAATCCCTTGGAATGTCGAATGCAGGGTCGATGTAAACTCTTCCGCCGACTGTGGGTCCATGTAGTCACTGTACGGATCTTCCAGAGAGCCCACCATGCCGCCGATCGCACCCTCTACCAGCTGGTCCGTGGTGACATTCTGGATGTAGTCCTTCTTGATCGCAGAGTATGCTTCGTACAGCTTTCTAAACTCCTGCGGATACTCTGTACTGCTAGGTAATAGGGTGCTGCTTGATGCTGTGAGCGACCCACTTTGACTCGCGTTGGCATTTGCCGATGTTTTCATCATCGACATGGTCAAAAAGCTGCTGGCCACCATCGAGACGAGCACAAGCGCAAATACGGTACGTCCCTTCCATTTCACTTTGCGTCACCATCCTTTGTGCTACCGGCAAAAAGATATGCTGCTAGTGTATGCCATTTCCGCTAGCGATATTTGCGAGACCGGATCTTCTCTTACTTGAGATACGGCATCGGATTGACAGCAACGTCGTTCTTATAGACCGTAAAGTGTACGTGGTTACCAGTTGAACGACCAGTAGAACCGACCTCAGCAATCTTTTGCCCTCTCTCTACTGATTGTCCCACAGAAACCTTAATTCCGCCCTCCCTAATGTGCCCATAGAGAGTGGTAATTTCTGAGTTGTGCTTGATCATGACCGTATTTCCGAAGCCATTGGAATAGCCTGCAAAGATAACTACCCCTGCTGCTGCAGCCATAATCGTGGTACCTTTTGGCGCTGCCATATCAACACCATTATGCCCAGCTGAGCGCCCTGTAAACGGGTCGGTACGCATCCCGAAGCCGGAGCTGAAGCGGAAACTGCCGTCCGCGACTGGCAGACCGAGCTTTCCGCCCTTATACCCACTGGAGCTTGTACTCATTGCGCGGACACGTTCTGCGTATTTGGCCGATTCCTGCTTGGTCAAAGCGAGCAGCTGCTGTCCGTATTGCTCCAGATCTTCTTCCAGCGCATCTTCTTTTTTCTTCAATTCCGCTTTGACCACGAGACTTTGCTTGTACTGCTTGTACTGCTTGTCCAATTCGGCTTTGAGGCTTTCCGCCTGATCAAACATATCTACGTACACAGTCAGCTGATGGTCAATTTCTTGCTTTTTCGTTTCGATCGTCTGTTTATCACGTATGTTGTCTTCCAGAATGCGTGTGTCCTGCTCCAGGATCATTTGCAGGCCTTCCATTCGAGTGAGAAAATCCCCGAAATCAGAAGAACCCAGCAGTACGTCGAGATAGGACACATTTCCGCGTTCATACATGGACTTCACACGTGTTTTCAAAAGGGTCTCCCGCTTGGCGACGCGATCCTTTGCTTCATCGAGCTTGTCCTGCGCCTCGGCTGCCTTTTCCTTTGTTTCATCCATTTGCGTCTCGAGCTTGTCCAGCTTTTTCTGCGTCTCGTTTCGACGCAAATCGATCTGCATCAGCTCGGTTTGCAGGTCTTTCTGCTCTTTTTGCACGGCGTTAATCTTCGCCTCTACCTGCTTCACCTGTTGCTGCTGACTCTTTTTCTTGGCTTGAATCTCTTTGAGTTCCCGATTGATCTTATCCAAAGATGCCTTGCTTGCTGCCCAGCTCACATTTGTCGGGATTGCAGATCCGGCTACCAGACCGGTTATCAAGAGTGCCAATATAATCTTTTTCCTCATGATACTCCTCCCACATTCTCCTGAATTAAACCCGCAAGAATCGGCGAACCGACACCAAGCTGCCCCAGATGCCAATAAATGCGCCAATCGCAATCAGAGCAAGTGCCACTTCATAAACCAGCGGGAACAGTGGCAACAGTTTGAACAGTTGGGCAGCCTCAAAGCTTGACTGAATCGCATCCAGCAAATAGTAGTAGCCAACCGTCAGCATGGCCGTAGGAATCAAAGCACCCAGAACTCCCATGAGGAGCCCTTCTACAAAGAAAGGCCAGCGAATAAACCAGTTCGTCGCCCCAACCAGCTTCATGATCTCAATCTCGCGGCGACGAGCGACAATCGTCAGCTTGATCGTATTGGCGATCAGGAACATCGCGGTAAACCCAAGCCCGATGATAAAGGCAATCCCGACATTGCGGATCGCTCCCGTCCAGGCGAACAGCTTTTCAACCGTTCCTTCCCCATAATTGAGGTTCTTCACGTACTGCAGCTTTTTGATCTGCGCTGCAACTACGGATGTGTCCTTTGGATCCTTGGTTTTTACGACAAAGGTATCCGGCAAAGGATTGTCCTTTTCCAGTCCTTCAAACAAATAAGCCTTTTCCCCGAGGCTTTCTTTAAATTGCTTCAATCCTTCATCTTTCGGGATAAACGTGACCGACTCCACCTTGTCGATCGTCTTGATGTTCTGCTCGACCTGTGTGACGTTATCCTTCGTTGCCAAAACATCGAGGAATACACGGATTTCTACTTGTTTTTCCACCGATTGAGCAAAGTAGTTGACGTTCATCGCTAGGACGAGGAAAACTCCCAGAATGAAAAGAGTAATGGTAACGGCACTGATTGAAGCGAACGACATCCAGCCGTTCCGACCGAGGTTTTTTACCCCTTCACGGACATGGCGTCCCAGCGTTCTAATCTTCATAACCGTATTCCCCTCTCTGCTCGTCACGGGCAATTTGTCCCGCTTCAATCGCGATAACGCGCTTTCTCATGGTGTTTACAATTTCTCGGTTATGCGTTGCCATGACGACCGTCGTGCCGCGCTGGTTGATTTCTTCAAACAGCTTCATGATCTCCCACGATGTCTCAGGGTCCAGGTTACCGGTCGGCTCATCGGCAATGATAATCCCAGGGCTGTTGACCAGCGCACGTGCCAGGGCGACGCGCTGCTGCTCCCCACCGGAGAGCTCGTTTGGAAGCATTTTCGCTTTGTGCTTCAGCTTCACCAAGCCCAGCACATCCATCACGCGAGGCTTGATCTGCTTCGGATTGCTTTCGATAACTTCCATGGCAAATGCCACATTTTCAAATACCGTGAGTGTCGGCAACAGTTTGAAATCTTGAAATACGACGCCAATGCTGCGGCGTACCAGCGGAATCTGTCTTTCCTTGATCCGGCTTACGTTGAAGCCGCCCAGAAAAATCTGGCCTTTTGAAGGCTTTTCTTCGCGGTACATCAATTTGATAAACGTGGATTTCCCTGCACCACTGGGACCCACGACATACACAAATTCACCTTTTTCAATACGAATGTTTACACCCTTGAGCGCATTTGTGCCGTTGGGGTACGTTTTCCATACGTCAAACATCTCGATCATGCCCATCACATCCTACAATGTCAGATCCATCTATCTCTTGATCTTTTAAATTTCGACGAAAACCCAAACCTTCTGCCATCCACTGCCGCTCTATCCTGCGTATCGACAAAAACAGCGGAAATTTCCATCGTACCTATTATACCACCCTGTTTCGTGTATGGTATCCACTAAATCTCTCATTTCTTGTCGAAACCGTTTTAATTCGCACATCGCAGCCTAGCCTGCTTTCCGATCCGTGGGATACAATAAAAGAAGTTTGATTTAGAAAGGAGCCATGCACGATGAACAACTTTGTTTATCACAATCCAACAGAGCTTATTTTCGGGAAGGGTCAGCTTTCCCTCTTGCAAGAAAAGGCCAAACAGCTTGGGTCCACTGTCCTGATTGTTTACGGTGGCGGTAGCATCAAGCGCTCCGGTTTGTATGACAAAACCGTTTCCCTATTGCAGGATGCAGGTTGTCGCGTGCTTGAACTGCCTGGTGTAGAACCAAATCCTCGACTGAGTACGGTAAAGAAAGGAATCGAGATTTGCCGTCAAGAAGGCGTTGACTGGATTCTCGCAGTAGGCGGCGGAAGCGTCATTGACGCAGCCAAAGCAGTAGCAGTGGGTGTTCCCTATGAGGGAGATGTTTGGGACTTCTACTCGCGAGTTGCACAGCCACAGGCAGCTTTGCCGCTGGGAACGGTGCTGACTCTCGCAGCTACCGGCTCTGAAATGAACCGCGGCAGCGTAGTGACCAACTGGGAGACGCAAGAAAAGCACGGAGGCACGACCACCTTCCCGACGTTCTCCATTCTCGATCCCGAAAATACATTCACGGTTCCCCGCGATCAGACGATTTACGGAATCAGCGATATCATGTCACATGTGTTTGAACAATACTTTAGTCATACACCGGAAATTCCTTTGCAGACACGCTTTGCCGAATCGATCCTGAAAACCGTGATTGAAAATGCAGAGCGTGTACTGGAAAACCCAGAGGACTACGACGCGCGTGCCAACATCCTGTATTGCGGAACAATGGCCCTGAACGGAACCCTGCCTGTTGGTGTTGAGACGGATTGGGCGACCCATTCTATCGAGCATGCCGTCAGTGCTATTTACGACATCCCGCATGGCGGCGGACTGGCGATCATCTTCCCGAATTGGATGCGCTACGTTTATCGTGAAAATGTGGCCCGCTTCACTCGCTTTGCCGTTGAAGTATGGAATGTCGATCCAACAGGCAAATCGGATGAGGAAGTCGCTCTCGAAGGAATTGCTGCCGTAGAAGCCTTCTTTGCACGTATCGGCGCTCCTACTCGCCTCGCTGACTACCAAATCGGCGATGACAAGCTGCAAGTGATGGCGGAAAAAGCAACGCCATTTGGCCCAATCGGAAGCTTCAAGAAGCTGACCAGCGAAGATGTGGCGGAAATCCTGCGCATGTCGCTTTAAAGAAACCCAGCATGCAGAAAACCTCTTTCGTGACCCATTCACGATGGAGCGATACACGCGAAAAAAGCCGGACTCCCCATGAGGAGTTCGGCTTTCTTGTTGTTTCTTAATAGGGTCCCCAGTTGATCGCAACACCGATCATGACGAAAACAATCGACAAAACCGTCCATATCGCAGTCAACGGGAGCATAAACCTCAGCCATTTGCCATAAGAGATTCCGCTGATGGCGAGAATGCTCATCAACACCCCTGAGGTCGGATTGATACAATTGACCACGCCTTCTCCCAGCATCAGCGCTTCTACGGCAACCTGACGCGTGATGTTCATGAGGTCGGACAGCGGCGCGAGGAGCGGCATCAGCATGACGGCTTCCCCTGAGCCTGACGAGATCAGGAAGTGCAAGGCAGCGCTTCCCAGGAACATTCCTACTGCTCCTGCCATCGGTGAAAGCGACTCCAAGAGGGTAGCAAGTCCATACACGATGGTATCCAGGAACTTTCCATCCTCCAAAATGACCGTGATCGAGCGGGCCATCCCCACGATCAACGCACCATAAACGAGGCTCATTTTGTTGATCAAGCCTACACCAATCGCAATAAAGATTCCGGCCATTTCGTTGACGTCCCATTTGAACAAAATGGTACATGCAATAAAGGCAATTAACACAATCCCAGAGAAAGCCAGTGTCAGCTTGTGGCGCAGGGTAAAGAGAATGTTGCTATCCAGATCTCCCGCAGCTGAACCGCTATCGGACGGGAAAGGAGTGATGCCCCCTTTCGGCAAATGAAAAAGCGGACAGGCTCATCGCCCATCCGCTTTTTTCTTTTACAAAGCGCGCTGCACCGGTGCACCGATGTCAATCAACGCCTCGATCATAACCTTTTGGCTGTTCGTGTCCACCCATGCATGGGTATCAACCAGCTTGCTGCGATACCATTCGATCTGTTGTTCCACTTGATTGCGAGCCGTACCACCCAAGACATTGCGCGCATTGACAACCGTCTCAACCGCAAGCGCCTCGTATACGTCTTCGCCGATCACTTCGGAAAAGCTTTGGAACTCTTCCACAGACAGATCCAGCAAATACTTTTGCTGCTCAATGCAGTACAGAACTGCTCTGCCTACGACTTCATGCGCTTGACGGAAAGGCATATCCTTGCGTACGAGGTAGTCTGCCAAGTCTGTGGCGTTCGAGAAGTCATTGGTCACTGCCTGACGCATACGCTCGGTTCTCACCTGCATGGTTTGAATCATAGGCGTCAGGAGAGCAAGTGCACCGTGGATTGTAGTAACGGTATCAAACATGCCTTCCTTGTCTTCCTGCATATCTTTGTTGTACGCCATCGGCAAGCCTTTGAGAACGGTCAACAGACCAACGAGATTGCCGTACACGCGACCTGTTTTTCCGCGTACCAGCTCCGCAACATCCGGGTTTTTCTTTTGCGGCATGATGCTGGAGCCTGTGCAGAAGGCATCATCCAGCTCGACAAAGGAAAACTCCTGGCTGCTCCAGATCACGAGCTCTTCGCACAAACGAGAGAGATGCGCCATCAAGAGAGAAGCATCTGCCAAAAACTCGACGATGAAATCGCGATCGCTGACTGCGTCCATGCTATTTTGATAGATACCGTCAAATTGCAGCAGCTCTGCTACAAAGGCGCGGTCGATCGGGAATGTAGTCCCAGCCAATGCACCTGCTCCGAGTGGCAGCACATTTACCCGCTTCCAGGTCTCTGTCATCCGCTCGATATCACGTTGCAGCATGGATACGTACGCCATCAGATGGTAGCCGAAGAGAACCGGTTGCGCACGCTGCAGATGAGTGTATCCTGGCATTACGGTGTCCAGATGCTGGTTCGCCTGCTCGATCATCGCTTCCTGCAGATACATTGCCAGCTGGATAATCTCCATCAGCTTTTCCCGGAGGAACAGGTGCATATCGAGTGCAACCTGGTCGTTGCGGCTGCGGCCGGTGTGGAGTTTCCCCCCCACCGGACCGATTTCCTCAATCAGCATCTTTTCGATATTCATATGAACATCTTCATGAGCAACGAGGAACGGGGCTTGCCCATGCTCGATCTTTTCTTTTACTTTTTTCAGACCAGCAATGATTTGTCGTACTTCCTCCATCGGCAGGATACCGCACTTCCCCAGCATAGCGACATGTGCTAGGCTACCGACGATGTCCTGACGCCACATCTTCTGGTCGAAAGAGATAGAAGCAGTATACTCTTCTACGAGCTGATTCGTCGGCTTCGTGAAGCGTCCTCCCCAGAGTTTCATTGCTTGATCGCATCCTTTTCGTCCAAGATCTTGATGTCTGTATTCATGTTCTCATGCAAGACACCTTCGTTTACTTGTGCGTATACCTTGGTTGGCAGACCCCACAGCTTGATGAAGCCGAGCGCTGCTTTGTGGTCAAATTGGTCACCTGCATTGTAGGTAGCCAGCTCATGGCTGTACAGCGAGGAAGCGGATTTGCGGCCCACTACGATCGCATGACCTTTGTGCAGTTTCACACGTACGATACCTGTTACGTGTTTTTGTGTTTCTTCGATGAACGCTTGAACTGCATTGCGGATTGGCGAGTACCAGAGACCCTCGTAGATCACCTGTGCCAGCTTTTGCTCCACGATTGGTTTGAACGATGCTACCTCGCGAGGCTGAGTCAGGAACTCGAGCTCACGGTGAGCCAGGATCAATGTAGTTGCTGCAGGTGTTTCGTATACTTCACGGGATTTGATACCGACCAAGCGGTTTTCTACGTGGTCGATACGGCCCACACCGTGGTTGCCAGCGATTTTGTTCAGCTTCAGAATCAGCTCGGACAATGGCAGCTCTTCACCGTTCAGTGCAGTTGGCTTCCCTTGTACGAAAGTGATTTCGATTTCCTCTGCTTCGTCTGGTGCATCTGCAATGGATTTTGTCAGATCATACGCACCTTCTGGAGGAGCAGCCCATGGATCTTCCAGTACGCCGCACTCGCAGCTTCTGCCCCACAGGTTTTGGTCGATGCTGTATGGATTATCCAGGTCGATCGGGATTGGAATATTGTTCTTTTTCGCATATTCGATTTCTTCGTCGCGAGTCCAGCCCCACTCACGCACGGGAGCTACGATTTTGATATCTGGGTTCAACGCTGTGAAGGATACGTCAAAACGTACTTGGTCGTTTCCTTTCCCTGTGCAGCCGTGAGCAACAGCTACAGCGCCTTCTTTTTCTGCGATCTCTACCAGTACGCGCGAAATCAGGTAACGGGACAGCGCAGACACCAGCGGATATTTTCCTTCGTACATCGCGTTTGCTTTCAATGCAGGCAATACGAACTCTTCTGCAAATGCTTCCTTCGCATCTACGACGATGGATTTCAGCGCACCGACTTGCAGCGCTTTTTTCTGTACGAAATCCAGGTCTTTCCCTTCCCCTACATCCAGTGCTACCGCAATTACATCGAAGTTGTATGTTTCTTGAAGCCACTTAATTGCTACGGATGTATCTAAGCCGCCCGAGTAGGCCAACACAATTTTATCTTTTGCCATCGTTCTCTCTCCCTGTTCCGAAGATTTATTCATGTGAGTAATTATACAAACGAACTAATAAAAATACAACCACTTTTCTTATTTGTCCTCTACTTTTTCCCCGTGCAATTTTAGGAAGACAGAAACAAAGTAGCCGGACCTGTGAGAAAGCCAAGCTGCACCAAGGTTTTGGTGTTGCCATAGCTTCTTGTGTACGGGATAGGAAAATAGAATCCTCCCCGTACAGGATCACTTGTCCGGCTGTTTTATGCTCTATTATTCATGCTTTGTATACGATACCTGCGGGACAAACTCTGCACCTTTATGCTTGCGAATCCATTCCAGCTCAGCTAACGCCAGGCGCTCGAAGTTCTCTGCGATATGGATGTCCCCCTCCGCTCTCCACGAGGCGATGACCGGATACATCCGACTGTAAAACCCATTGATATACCACATATCAAACAAGAGATCAGGATGTATAAGACCGTTTTTATGCAAAACACCAACCATTTCAAAAAAACCGTAGAGCGTCGTAAACTGCGAGAATTCTTCACCTGTTCGTGGATACTTCTCCCAAAATACTTCGGGTGCTATTTCTTCCTTCTGCCCTAGAACAGCTATAAACCACGCTCTTGCTTTCCTGAGCCGCTCTGATTCATACTGCTCGTAAAGCTTTACCATCATATCCGCATCTTGATAGGTAGGAATCATTTCTCTATCACCTCAACGATATTTCCATTCCCTACCAGTATGTCTGCTATTGATTCGTGATGCAAGCGAACAACGTATGAGCCTCCCAAAAACAAAAACAGCTACAGAAAAGGCATCGTTAATGGATCGCCTCCTGTAACTGTTTTTGGCTTTGGGTTTCTTGGCTGATAATGCTCTCCAATTCTTCCCGCGGCAGTCTTTCTACAATCTCGATGAAATGAACTGCCAATATCTCATCAAACTGAGTGCCCGATCCACGCCTGATTTCATTTAGCGCTTCCTCAACAGGCAGGCCTTTTCGATATGGTCGATCAGCAACCATCGCGTCAAACGCATCAGAAATCGCCAATATTTTCGCCATCAACGGAATTTCATCACCGACGAGCCCATCCGGATAGCCCTTACCATCAATTCGTTCATGGTGAGAACGAATCGCCGGAAGCAGCTCCTTGAACATTCCCGCCTGTAAAATGATCTCGTACCCGATGACGGTATGCTGTTTGATTCTGTCGTATTCCTCAGGCGTCAATCTGCCCTTTTTATTCAGAATTTCATCTTCAATACCTATCTTCCCGATATCATGCAAAATGCCGCCTACATATATTTCCTCGACTTTTTCGGATGACATCCCTATTTTCCTGGCGATTTCTCTACCCCAATGGGCGACTCTCAAGGAGTGTCCGCTTGTATAGCGGTCACGCGCATCAATAGAAGCTGCCATCGTCGTCAGGAAACGGTGGTTAAACGACTTAACTTCCTCTACTTTTTGATGGAGCTTGTTGAGGCTGTCGTAGTATTGATGGAAGACAAAGCTCATGGTCGTAAAAGCAGCCGTCATAGGAATAACCGTGTAGATTCCGTAACTCTCCACAAGTCGAGATCCAATCCCTGCCATTACCATCAATAGCAAATATGTAAGGGTTGTCCCTTTCGCCATATTTTTGACAGTGGCGAACCAGCTTGTTTGGAAAAAATACGAGATTCCCAACGCGCAAAGGACAATGTTAATGAACCAATAAGCTCCAGCCATGATCAAATCCGAGATCATCGGGGAAAAGGCAAAGTAATCGAGTACATTTTTCAAATAGTCTACAGCCCAAATTGTGATTACTAATTGACCAATATTCGCAAGAGCCTTTACCGGGTTAAACTTAATAAGGAAAGCCAAAATTAGAGTTTCAACTACAGCTGACCAAACGCCTACCCACGCCCCAAATAGTAAGATCCCGGAAAAAATAACGGCATTATTCAAAGTAAGGATCGTGTTTAGCGTCCTGATTGGAGCAAACGTGGAAAAAATCGTGAGCAAGGTATAGGCGAATAATACCCCCCAGTGCTCACGAGGCTCCCATTCTGGGACAAGTGAAGCAAAAATAAGAATGGCTGCAATTGGAAAACCAATTGGCACTACTATTCCTTTTATTTTCGAGCTGATCTCAACTTTTAGTCGCATAGCTTTTTCCTTCTCGGAGTTGTAATAGCGAGATTGGCTTATTCATAAATCGTTGAACTAGTAGGAAAGCACCTAACATGATAAATATATCACCAATACTGATGACTCGAGGGATTATAGATGGCATGTAGATTACATCCGTTAAAAAAGGCAGATTGGTAGTCTCACTCAAAATGTTGTGTTTGAAGTTGGTACCGTTAATGACAGGAGTCAAATCATAGGGAAGCTTTTTCGCCTGTTCTAAATCAATCGGCATTTTACCATGATTGGTCCAAATGGCAAGGGCATTTAAAAACCATCCCATCATGAAAATGCGTATATCCTCATATTGACGGTTGAAGACAAGGAACATCAAAATAAATAAGTATGCAATCGAAATTAGTACCCCGCCTGCAGGAGGATAGAGGGCTGAGCAAATTTGCAAGCAAATGCTGACAACGAGGAATGATAGTCGTCTGAATTTAGGGAATTCTCTAATCCTACCACCTCTGATGAGCGCTACAATAAAGGACAAGCAAATAACATCCAGCAGCATATCACAAACCTCCAGTATTGAAGAAAAAACACCACTTTTCTTACAAGCGGTGTTTTTATTTCATCCAATATTACCCGATGTTGTAGTTAGCAGATGTAGCTGCTACGATAGCAACCACCATCAAGATTGCTGCGACCCATTTTTTCATATATATTTCCCCCCCTTTAAAATAGTGGAGAAAGCTGGCTTCGCTACTGGTCATAACCCAGGGGCCAAGCGACCATTTACAGCCCCTGCGCATCTTTCCTTTTCTTACGAGAAAAGGGCGGATTCGCTACTGGCTCCATACGGACCAAGCGACCAAATACAGTCCGTACTTCTTCGCGACTTTCATACCTATATTTTACACATAAGTGACAAATTTCGGCAATCAAATATTCATAGTTTACTAGATTTTATCTATAAATAGTTCTTTTGAATTAGCCCTTTCCTCACACTAGCGCGGCAAGAATCGCTTTTTGTGCATGGAGGCGATTTTCTGCCTGATCGAAAATGAAGGAGCGAGCTCCGTCAATCACGCCGGCAGTCACTTCTTCCCCGCGGTGAGCAGGCAAGCAATGCAGGAACAAATAGCTCGGATCTGCCTGTGCAACCAGCTGTTCGTTGACTTGGTAGTTCGCGAAGGCTTTCAATCTGACTTCATTCTCTGCTTCAAAGCCCATGCTGGTCCAAACGTCGGTATACACCGCATCCGCTCCTGCAACCGCTTCCGCTGGGTCATACGTCACAGTCATGTTTCCGCCGCTTTGTTTCGCATATTCTGTCGCTTTTTGAACGATTGCGGCGTCCATTTCATAGCCGACCGGGGTCGCTACGCGCACGTCCATTCCCAAGAGGACCGCTGCCAGAACCAGTGAATTTGCTACGTTGTTGCCATCGCCGACATACGCCAGCTTGATTCCCTTCAGCTTGCCTTTATGCTCCCAGATCGTGAGCATGTCAGCCAAGGCCTGGCAAGGGTGGTACAGATCGGTCAGCCCGTTGATGATCGGGATGGATGCATGCTCTGCCAGCTCTTCTACATAGGAGTGGGAGAACGTGCGGATCATGATCGCATCTACATAGCGGGATAGCACTTTCGCTGTATCGCTGATCGGCTCACCGCGTCCCAACTGCAGTTCTTTTCCGCTCAGGAACATACCCATGCCCCCCAGCTGATACATCCCTACTTCGAAGGATACGCGGGTACGGGTAGAAGCCTTGTCAAAAATCATTCCCAAGGTCTTGCCCTGCAGCGGCTGGAACGGCTGTCCCAGCTTTTGCAGTTGCTTGATGTGAGCGGCCAGATGCAGCAGCTCCATCAGTTCTTCCCCGTTAAACTCGTCGATTCTGAGCAGGTCCTTTCCTTTATGCTTGCTGAGCGGCAAGTTTGGAAAGTGTTCCAATATCTTCACTGGCTGCATGCGAGCCACCTCTTTTCTCAAGAATGGATTTCACGTACAAATCAAAGGTTTCGACTGCTGAGAACAGCGGTACACCGTGCTGCACCAGACGACCACGCAGGGCGAATCCGGTACGGCCATGACGATTTCCGATCGTCGCTGTGATCAGGGCAAAGGCTGCTTTGTCTTTTTGCAGCAGTTCGTTCAGTTTTGCCTCATTTTCGATGACATGACTGACTGTTACTCCGGTCTCTTGCAGCCATGCTGCTGTTCCGGCTGTCGCTGCCAGCACGCCCCCCTCTGATTGAAGCTGTGCTAGCGTTTTGCTGATATCTGCCTGCTTGTCGGAGTCTTTTAAGGACGCAATCACCAGATGGCCTGCTTTCCAGTCACCATAAAAATGATCTTTGAATGCGAATGCCTTGCCAGCCGCTTCCTCAAAGGAGCGCCCGAGGCCGAGCACTTCGCCTGTCGATTTCATTTCTGGACCTAGGACAGGGTCTACGCCGTTCAGCTTTACCGTTGAGAACACGGGAGCTTTAACGACCGCGAAAGGAATATCCGGCAAGAGTCCTGTACTGTATCCCATATTCGCCAATTTCTCACCCAGTTGTGCTTGAACAGCCAGTTGAACCATCGGGATTCCTGTTACCTTGCTCGTAATTGGAACCGTACGGGAGGCACGCGGATTCACTTCCAGCACGTAAACCGTGCTTCCATCGATCACAAACTGGATGTTGATCAAGCCAACCGCTCCCATTTCTTTCGCGATTGCCTCGGTATAGCTCGCGATCTTCTGCTTGATCTCATCTGACAAGCCAGGAGCCGGGAACAGAGCCACGCTATCGCCGGAGTGAATTCCGGCTTTTTCAACATGCTGGAAGATTCCTGGGATAATGACGCTTTCGCCGTCGCAAACGGCATCCACTTCTGCTTCGCTGCCCGGAACGTATTTGTCCACCAGCAGCGGGAAGAACGTCTTGCTGTCAGGATGATTCAACCAGCCGTTGATCGTCGCCGCAAGCTCAGTGAGGTCGTGAACGACAACCATCCCTTGACCGCCGATTACGTAAGACGGGCGCATCAGGACAGGGAACCCGATTTCTTCTGCGATCGCGGTTGCGTCCTCCAGCGAGGAAACGCCTTTCCCCGGGATGTGCGGAATGTCCAGCTTGCGCAGCATTTCATAGAACAGCTCGCGGTCTTCCGCACGCTCGATAGCCGACAGGGACGTTCCCATCACTTTCAGACCGGCTTTTTCCAGCTTGGCTGCGAGATTGATTGCTGTTTGGCCACCGAACTGCACCATCACGCCTTCTACCTGCTCGCGCTCTGCGATATGCAGGACGTCTTCCACATGGAGTGGTTCAAAGTACAAGTGGTCCGCTGTTTCATAGTCCGTACTTACTGTTTCCGGGTTGTTGTTTACGACAACAGCAGCGATCCCGTTCTTTTGCAATGATTTGGCTGCGTGCACGGAGCAGTAGTCAAACTCAATTCCTTGTCCGATCCGGATGGGACCAGAGCCGAGCACCATGACTTTGCGGCCTTCCAAGGTAGCCACTTCATCTACGCCTTGCCAGTCGGAATAATAGTACGGCGTTTGCGCATCGAACTCGGCTGCGCATGTATCTACGATTTTGTAGGTCGGGGCAATGCCTGCCTGATCGCGCATCCCTTTGATTTCAACCGACGTGCGTCCGGCCAAAGACGCGATCGTCTCATCCGCAAATCCGCGGCGCTTCGCTTCCAAGAGCAATTGCTCAGGCAGCTCGGTGCCCTCGCAGCAAGCCAGCTCGATTTCCAGATCGATGATTTTGCGAAGGCTGCGCAGGAAGAATGGATCAACCCCGGTCAAGCTGTGAAGCTCTTGCTCGGTGAAGCCCTTGCGAATGGCTTCCGCGAATACGAACAGGCGAATGTCTGTCGCTTCCTGCAGAGAACGAGACAGCTCTTCTTTTGACCAGGTCGTCATCTCCGGACGGGACAGATGCGTGCAGCCTTGCTCCAAGGAACGTACTGCTTTTAAGAGCCCTGCCTCCAGATTGCGTGCGATCGACATGACTTCCCCGGTCGCCTTCATCTGTGTACCCAGCTTGCGGTCAGCCAGCGGGAATTTATCAAACGGGAAGCGCGGGATTTTTACGACGATGTAGTCCAGCGCTGGCTCGAAGCTTGCATATGTGTAGCCCGTAATCGGGTTCAGCACTTCATCCAGACCAAAGCCCAAAGCCAGCTTTGCAGCGATACGGGCGATCGGATAACCCGTCGCTTTGGATGCGAGCGCACTGGAACGGCTCACCCGCGGATTTACTTCGATCAGTACATAGCGATCCGATTTTGGATCCAGAGCGAACTGAATGTTACAGCCACCGACAACGCCCAAGGAACGAATAACCTTGGTCGAAACGCTGCGCAGCATTTGGTACTGGCGATCTGTCAGCGTCTGGGAGGGGGCTACGACGATACTGTCACCTGTATGAATCCCCACTGGGTCGAGGTTTTCCATATTACAAACGATGATGCAGGTGTCATTGGCATCCCGCATGACCTCGTATTCGATTTCTTTCCAGCCTTTTACGCTGCGCTCGATCAGCACTTGGCCGATCGGGCTAGCCGCGATACCGCCAGCCGCTACTTTGCGCAGAGTAGCTTCATCCTCCGCGATCCCTCCACCTGCTCCGCCCAATGTATAGGCAGGACGCACGATAACGGGATAGCCGATGGAATTTGCAAAAGCAATAGCCGCATCCACGGATTCAACGGTGTCGCTTTCCGGTACCGGCTCGCCGATTTGTTGCATCAGTTGTTTGAACAGCTCACGGTCTTCCCCGTTTTGAATGGCAGCCAGCGGTGTACCCAGCAGTTCTACGCTGTACTTTTCGAGGACACCCGCTTCTGACAAGGAAACAGCCAGGTTGAGACCGGTTTGACCGCCCAGGGTCGGCAGCAGGCCGTCTGGACGCTCCTTCGCGATGATCGCTGTCACGGATTCCACCGTGAGCGGCTCCAAATATACTTTGTCAGCTACTTGTTCATCTGTCATGATCGTAGCTGGATTATTATTCACCAGGACGACTTGCACGCCCGCTTCTTTCAGAGAGAGGCAGGCCTGTGCGCCCGCATAGTCAAATTCTGCTGCCTGACCGATGACGATCGGGCCAGAACCAATAACCAGCACTTTATGGATGTGGGACAATTTAGGCATAATTCTTCGCTCCTACTACGCGCATCGACTGCAAGAATTGGTGGAAAATGTGAGATGTATCACTAGGTCCGGGATGAGCCTCCGGATGGAATTGCACAGTGAAAACGGGCAGGCTGAGATGACGAAGTCCTTCGACTGAGCCATCGTTGACGTTGCGATACGAAACAGCCAGGTATCGCTTATCCAGCGCTTCTTCTTTGACCACGTATCCGTGATTTTGGGAAGTCAGATAGACTTTTCCGGTCATAAGCTCTTTCACCGGATGGTTGCTACCACGGTGGCCGTAAGCGAGCTTCTCGGTCTTGCCGCCATACATGAGCGCCAGGACCTGATGCCCCAAGCAAATTCCCAAGGTTGGGTATTGCTCGACGGCCTTGCGCCACTCACTGCAATACGCGAGCAAATGCTCCGGGTCGCCAGGGCCATTGGAGAACATCAGGCCGTCTGGCTGCAGCGCTTTAATCTGAGCAAAATTCGTGTCAAATGGCACTACAGTCACGCGGCAGCCCATCTCCAGCAGGGAATCCAAAATGGATTGCTTCATGCCAAGATCGACCAGTACGACGTGCTCCCCAGCTCCGGGGTGACGCTCGACCTGCTGGCTGGATACGTTTGCGACCAGCGACTTTTTCGCATGCTTGTAACGCATCGCGACGACTTCCTCCACCGCTAGCGGATGGTCGGACATCACGCCAAATACCGGACCGTTTTGGCGTACGCGCTTGGTGATCGTCCTTGTATCGATTCCAGCCAGGATCGGGAATCCGAAATCCTCTGCAGCTTCAGCCAGCGTCTTGGTCGATTCGTAGTGACTCGGCTCCAGACAAAGCTCACTCACGATCATTCCTGTCAGGGCAGGCTGTGCGGCTTCGTAGTCTCTTTCGTTAATGCCGTAATTTCCGATCAATGGGTATGTGAATGTAACGATCTGCCCTGCAAAGGAGGGATCAGTCATCACTTCCTGGTATCCTGTCATTCCTGTATGAAAAACCACTTCGCCAAAACCTGTGATAGGCGCTCCGTACAACGTTCCTGTGAATACTTCCCCGCTCTCAAGCGTGAGATAACCGATACCAATTTCTTTTTTCTCTCTGCTCATCTATGAAAGCCACTCCTCTCCAAAGGGCACATCTAACGAAAATTTATGCAACTCTTTGTATTAATATACATTTGTAATTATAAAAATGCAACGAGTTTTTTGTCCTTTCTCACCCGTTGCATTTTTCCAATGCACACAATATTTGTTTTAGGACTGCGCCAGAGCCTCGCTCAGTGCAGCAACCGCTTGCTTGATTTCTGCCTCGGTCGTAATAAAGGATGGCAGCAGACGAACTACATTCGGGCCTGCCATCAGGAGAATCACTCCCTTTTGCTCCCTGGCGTAGTTCACGGCATTGGCTGCAGGAATCGACAGCTCTACACCGAGAAGAAGTCCTTTTCCGCGAACGGTTGCCACTTTATCTGGATACTGCGCTTTGAGCTGCTCCAGCTCCTGAATGATCAGGCTGTTGATTTTCGCCACTTTCTCCAATATGTTTTCTTCTTCCATCGTATCCAGTGTAGCGATTCCTGCTGTCGTCGCGAGTGGGTTGCCCCCAAAGGTGGTGCCATGTGTACCTGGGGCAAAGGCTTCTGCCACTTCTTTCGTCGCTACTACTGCACCGATCGGGAATCCACTGCCAAGACCTTTTGCCAGCGAAATGGCATCTGGCTTCACATTATACTGCTGGAAGGCAAACCACGTGCCCGTGCGTCCAATACCGGTCTGAATCTCATCTACCAACAGGAGCAGTCCATGCGTATCGCACAGCTCGCGAAGGGCTTTGACCCACGCTTCTTCTGCTGGATGCACGCCTCCTTCTCCTTGAACCAGCTCCAGCATGATCGCGCATGTTTGATCTGTGATAGCGGCCTTGACTGCATCCAGATCGTTGTATGGTACAGTGACAAAACCTTGTGGGAGAGGAGCGAAGCCGTCTTTTACTTTCTCTTGCCCTGTCGCTGTGAGCGTAGCCAGCGTACGCCCATGGAAGGACTGTTCAAACGTAATGATTTCGTAGCGTCCTGTCCCTTTTACTTTTTGTGCGTAGCGGCGAGCCAGCTTGATCAGTCCTTCGTTTGCCTCGGCACCGCTGTTGCAGAAAAAGGCTTGGTCCAGACCGGACAGGCGGCTCAGCTTTTCTGCGAGAACGCCTTGCTGGGGAACATGAACCAGATTGGAGCAATGCCACAGCGTATCGAGCTGTTCATGCAGCTTGGCCGTTACCTTTGGTGGAACATGGCCCAAGGAAGTTACGGCGATACCGGAAGTAAAATCGAGATATTCCTTTCCTTGATCGTCCCAGACCTGATTGCCTTGTCCTTTCACCAGACTAATCGGCCATCGTGCATAGTTATTCATAAGATGCATGGGTGCTGTAACCGTACTCATAGAAAATCCCCTCCTATTGTGGTTGAATCACGTTCATCCGCACTGTGGTTCCGACTGCTTCTCCTGCGCTGACTGCCAATAGGTCCTCAGCCGTTCCCCGGCAAATAACGACCTGATTGACGCCTTGGCTCAAAGCATCCAGAGCAGCCTGAACCTTCGGAATCATTCCGCCAGTAATCACGTCATCTGCGATCATCTGATGGATCTCGCCTGCGCTCGTTTCCTGTACAAGCTCCTTGCTGCCATCTGGCAACGGTCGCAGAATACCTGGAACATCTGTTACCATGACCAGCTTCTCGGCCGACAACGAAGCCGCGATGGCTCCTGCTGCAATATCTGCATTCACATTAAAGGCATCGGAGCCATCTGCGCTCACAGACAGAGGCGCGATGACCGGAACATAGCCTTGACCGAGGATCGCCAGAGGAATGGTTGTATCCGCTTGCTTGACCTCGCCTACCCATCCGAGTGGCTTGGTCGTCTTTTCCGCGATCAAGGTCTGACCGTCGATCCCGCTCGCTCCCCAAGCCTTTGCCCCTGCTTGCGTCAGTCGCCGCACCAGCGCTTTGTTAATGCTCCCGCACAGCACCATTTCCACCACGCGCAAGGTATCCTCGCAGGTCACGCGCAATCCATCGACAAACTGCGGTGTGATTTGCACCTTATCCAGCATCCCGTTGATAGCCGGTCCGCCGCCGTGAACGATGACGATTGGTTTCCCCTCGCCTTGCAGCTTGGCAATGGCTTGAAAGAAGGTATCCGGCAGCTGCTCCATCGTCGAGCCGCCGCATTTGATGACGATAATTCCCTCCATCCTCTTTCCTCCTCTTTACGGGAATACCGGCACGAGCGGCAGTCCAGCTTTCTCTGGAATTTGGAACATGACGTTCATGTTTTGGAGCGCTTGACCTGCTGCCCCTTTGACCATGTTGTCAATGACAGACAGGACAATGACGCGACCCGTACGTTCGTCTACATGCACCGAGATATCGCAGTAGTTGGAGCCCAGCACTTCTTTGGTATGGGGATGGGATCCTGCCGGGCGTACGCGTACAAAAGGCTTATCCGCATAAGTGGCTTCGAAAAGCTCTTGAGCCTGCGCCTGTGTCACTTTTGTTTCCAGCTGACCATATGCCGTTACCAGAATCCCGCGGGTCATCGGAACCAAGTGGGGAGTAAATTGCACGAGTGATGCTATACCCGATTGTTTTGCCAGCTCCTGCTCAATTTCAGGTGTATGCTGATGCTTCGCAACCTTATAGGCATGAATGCTCTCATTGATTTCACTGTAGTGGACCCCCATAGACAAGCCGCGTCCCGCTCCCGATACACCGGATTTCGCGTCGACGATCCAGCTGTCCGGCTTCACCCATCCTTTTTGCATCAGGGGGATCAAAGCCAGCAAGGTAGCAGTCGGATAGCAGCCAGGATTGGCGACGAGCGATGCTCCTGCCACTTGCTCGTAGTTCCACTCCGTCAAGCCGTACACCGCTTTTTCCACCCACTCTGCTGGGGCGGGCTCTTTCTTGTACCAGTTCCGGTAGGCATCGGCGCACTCCAGTCGGAAATCCCCCGACAAGTCGATGACCTTTGTACCACCGAGCTTCATCAATTGCGGAGAAAGATCTGCACTTACACCCGCTGGAGTTGCCAGGAAGATGACATCGTTATCCTTGCTCATGCTCTGAGCATCGATTGGCGCCAATTTCGGCAGCCCCAGTCCGCTCACGTGCGGAAACGTTTTTTCCAACGACTCTCCTTCGGCTGAGCTTGAATACAAGTTGGCTATTTGCACATGAGGGTGTCCCGCCAGCAAGCGAATCAATTCCGCTCCACCGTAACCGGTAGCCCCAACAATCCCGACCCGAATCATAGATCTCTCCCCTTCTCCGCTGAATTTTCTGTATTTTTATACATGAATAATAATAAAAATTCACGGAGAATACAACCCTAAAAACCGGAAGAACGTAAGAAAACCTCTATCGAGGCCAATTCAAGAAGGAGCGACCGCGTTTTAGCGGAAAGTTTTCATGCGCTCCGGAATTCATAAGCCTAAAGCTTATAAATTCCTATACGTTGAAAAAGCGCCCGATATGCTCGGACGCTTCCTTGGATCGAACCTGCTTATTTCTTATCTGCCAGCCACGCTGCCAGTGTTTCTGCATCGGCACCCTTTACCAAACCAGGGGGCATGGCGCCTTTACCGTTATTCAAAATTTCCAAAATCTGATCTTTGCTCAGCTGCCCGCCAACTTTTTGGAGATTCGGACCTACAGCACCTTCCAGAGTTTGACCGTGGCAGCCTGCACAAGTATTTTTGAACAAGGCTTCCGCAGTTGCTGCATCGTAGCTACCCGATGGAGCAGTCGTGGACGGTGTTTCGGTAGAAGGCTGGTTGGCCGGCGGTTGTGCAGTGTTTCCTCCGCCACAGGCACTTAGCGAGAATACGAGTACAGCCGCAACCACAAACAGTGATGAACGTTTCATGGGCTGTTTCCTCCTTTTCTAGATAATTCTTCGCTAAGTATGCCTCATAGATCCCAAACTCATTCCTTAAATTACGTCAGCGGCAGCTCCAGTGGGCTCCATTCACGCAGCTCCAAAGTACGCGCTCCTTCTGCAACTACGGGATCTGCTTCTGCCAGCTTCCGTGCTTCCTCCAGGGAAGACGCCTTGTAAATGACGAGGCCTCCCTCTTTATCTGTGAAAGGACCTGCCATAAAAACCTTATCCTGCTTGTACAAGTCGTTGAGGTATTCCAGGTGGGCAGGTCTTACTTTTGCATTCAGTTCTTGATTGATAATCGGTAAAAACGCTACATACAACATGAGAATCGCTCCTTTGTTTGGGTATGCATTCATTCCTTTAATCAAATTACCACTTTGCCGATGAGATGGTAAACCTTTTATCGCTTTCGGTCCTTGCCCGGCTCTACAAATTGCAGCAATTCGCCTTCCGGTCCATCAAAGAGAATTATTCTGCCTCCATCCAGGGAAGGGGTTGGCCCCTCTGTTTTAAACGTGATGCCTCTCTCCCGATAGTAGGCGATGGCTTCGTCGATATTATCAACTGTAAATGCCAGGTGATTAACAATCCCTACTGCTGCGTAATCGGCCATTGGCTGCAGGTCGCGAATCAGCTCAATCTCAAAGCTTGGCTGGTTTTCGTGAAACAAAAAAGCCATCTCACGAGTGGCTCCCTCTCCCCTCAGACGTACCTGATAGCCAAACATCTCCTGGTAAAATGCAATTGACTTGTCCATATCTGTAACGATGATGGCTACATGCTCTGCTTTTTTGATCATGCGTGCTCTCCTCTCCAGTGTTCGTCTGTTTATTTCGAATTTTACCACTGTCACAACCTGCTGCCTACCATGGGATACAGGTACAGGTGCGTGGCCATAAAAAAAGCGGCAGGTTGCACCCTCGCCGCTTTACCCTTTGATTACTGTTTAATTTGAGATCTCAAGTAACCGTCGATGAAAACGTCAATCTCCCCGTCCATGACCGCTTGCACGTTGCCTACCTCTACGTTGGTGCGGTGGTCCTTGACCAGGCTGTACGGGTGGAAGACATAGGAACGGATCTGGCTGCCCCATGCGATGTCTTTTTGCTCACCCTGAATGGCTGCCATCGTTTTTTCCTGCTCTTCCCGTTTGCGCTCAAACAATCGTGCTGTCAGCATTTTCATCGCACGCTCACGGTTTTTGATCTGCGAACGCTCTGTTTGACACGTCACGACGATACCCGATGGCAAGTGGGTGATCCGGACTGCGGAGTCGGTCGTATTGATGTGCTGACCGCCGGCACCACTGGAACGATACGTATCGATCTTGAGGTCCTCCGAGCGAATGTCGATTGCATTATCGTCTTCAATTTCTGGAAGAACGTTGCAGGACACAAAGGAAGTATGCCGACGTCCGGATGCGTCGAATGGCGAAATGCGTACGAGTCGATGAACCCCTTTTTCTGATTTCAAATACCCGTAAGCATTATGTCCTTTGATCAAAAGCGTGACGCTTTTGACACCCGCTTCGTCCCCTGGAAGATAGTCCAGGGTTTCCACCTTGAAGCCTTTGGCATCGCCCCAGCGTGTATACATGCGCAGGAGCATGGATGCCCAATCCTGAGATTCCGTTCCACCCGCGCCAGGGTGCAGCTCCAGGATTGCATTGTTCTTATCGTACTGATCGCTCAGCAACAGTTCCAGCTCAAAGCTCTCAAAAGCTTTCCTCAGCTCTTGGGTGCTGTCGTACAAATCCTGGATGAGGGACTGATCCCCTTCTTCAATGACCAGCTCGAGCATCAGCTGCAGGTCCTCGTACTGGGAATCCAGCTTGCCCATCGTCTCCACGAGACTTCTTACGGCGTTCAGTTCACTGATCGTTTTCTGCGCTGCATCGTTGTCATCCCAGAAATCTGGTGCCAGCATGCGCTCTTCCAGTTCCCCGATACGCGCCTCTTTTACTGGGAGGTCAAAGAGACCCCCTGATATCTGCTAAACGCTTAGCCATACTGGACATCTCTTGTTTGATGTCCGCAATATCGATTAATGCCATGTTGCGAATCACCTTCTCTTCTGTAAGCTATGTTTATTGTATCGTAATTTGCCAGATCCGCAACCTGACTTCAGTGCCAGATAGGGGGAAGGTGATTGGTTTTTCTGTTTTTAGCCACTCAGCGAGCCGGTGGTGATGGCGAGGAGCGGAGATCTCGGATTTCTCTGGAGGGTGTCCCCACCTGTTTTGCCTTCACCAGTGTTAAATGGCCGCCTCGCGATGTTGTCGCTCGTTTTTTACCGGATGTATGTTTATTCACTTTTTTGTATTCGTTATTCACTTCTATTGGTTGCCCGGTTTTTCCTTTGTCTGTGAGTACCTTGGGATCAACCACAAAGGCGTTCATCCAGAGCGTCTGCGGAATTTCTGAAACGACTCTTTCTTCAGCAAAGACTGCGTCCCTTGCCGTAAACACCTCGATTGGCTTTTTGTAGGATTGCTCCTCTTTTTCACTGATGATTTGTACCGATCTATTTTCTTTTCCTACACGCAGCACCGCTTTTAATGTACCGGCAATTCGCTCCAGGATGCTTACTGCTTGTATGCCCATCACGTTGACTGACGCCTTCATTGTTCATTCCCCCGTCATCGTGTATTTGGAAAAAAGTGTTGTACCTATGATTCTATGGTTTTTACAAATCTTTTCCACTAGAATCGTTCGATGGCTTTTTCCAGTGTTAGACAAATCGACGTGCCGATGCCGACGAGGAACACAGGATCGGGACGAACGCTGTCTATGCAGGAGGGATTGAAGCAGAAAAAAACATCCCTTCCGCAGCTTTCGCTGTTTGGAAGGGATGCTTTGGCGTTTGGGCCATTATTGATTGCGCTTGTTGCTGCGGCGGCGCTCCTGCTCCTGTGCACGGCGCTGCGCACGGTTTTTCGGATCGGCATCACCGGAAGTCTCATCGTCAGGACGCTCGGATGGTCCAGAGGTTTGGAGCTGGCTTGGATCCATGCCTTGCCCGCGAATGACATCCTGGCGCTCCAGGTTTTGGCTGACTTCTGCCTTCATGATATACATAGCCACTTCTTCCTCCACAGCAGCCACCATGGATTGGAACATTTCGTAGCCCTCGAATTGGTACTCGCGCAATGGATCGTTTTGACCGTACGCGCGCAAGTGAATCCCTTGACGCAGCTGATCCATCGCATCGATGTGATCCATCCATTTGCTGTCGACCGCACGCAGGATGACCACTTTTTCAAACTCGCGAATCATATCGCCAATCTCCGCTTCACGCTGTGCGTATTGCTTGGATACTTCGTTTTTCAGCAGTTCCATGATTTCTTCCGCTTCTTTGCCTTTCAGCATTTTTGCGGTAATCGTTTCATCATGCAGGAAGGTATTGTTGGCTGCATCCGCCAGAGCTTGCAGGTCCCAATCCTCTGGTACCTCGTCTTTTGGACAATGCAGCTCAACATTGCGTGCAAGGACGCTGTTCAGCATGCCAAGTGCGATCTCGCTCAGGTTTTCCTGCTCCAAAATGTCGCGGCGCTGCTTGTAGATCACCAAACGCTGCTGGTTCATGACGTCGTCGTACTGCAGGACGCCTTTACGAGCATCGAAGTTGGAGCCCTCTACCCGTTTTTGAGCAGATTCGACAGCGCGTGTAACGAGACGGCTCTCGATCGGCATGTCTTCTTCCATACCCAAGCGGTCCATCATGTTCATGATATTGTCGGCACCAAAGCGACGCATCAGCTCATCCTGCATCGACAGGAAAAATTGGGACGAACCCGGGTCCCCTTGACGGCCGGCACGACCGCGCAGCTGATTATCAATACGACGGCTCTCGTGACGCTCCGTACCGATGATGTGCAAGCCGCCCAAATCAGCTACACCTTCGCCCAGCTGAATGTCCGTACCACGACCTGCCATGTTGGTTGCGATGGTAACTGCACCGTATTGACCGGCACGTGCTACGATCTCTGCCTCGCGAGCATGCTGCTTGGCGTTCAAGACGTTGTGCGGAACACCTTTTTGCTTCAGCATCTGAGACAGACGCTCAGAGTTTTCAATGGAAATGGTACCGACCAGAATCGGCTGGCCTTTTTTATGGCGCTCTACGATGTCGTTCACAACCGCGCGATACTTGGCTGCCTCTGTTTTAAACACCAGGTCTGGCAGGTCGATACGCGCTACTGGTTTGTTCGTTGGGATCACAACAACATCGAGCCCGTAAATCTTCTTGAATTCTTCTTCTTCCGTTTTCGCCGTACCGGTCATACCGGACAGCTTTTGATACATACGGAAGTAGTTTTGCAGGGTAATGGTCGCGAGCGTCATGCTCTCGCTTTGAACGCGCAGACCTTCCTTGGCTTCAATCGCTTGGTGCAGACCATCGCTGTAACGACGTCCCACCATCAGACGACCTGTGAACTCGTCAACGATCACAACTTCGCCTTCCTGAACCACGTAGTCTACGTCGCGCTTGAACAGCACTTGTGCTTTCAAAGCCGCAGTGATGTGATGGTTCAGCGTCATGTGCGCGGTGTCATACAGGTTTTCGATATTGAAAGCTTGCTCGACCTTGCTGACACCATCATCTGTCAAGGAAACGATTTTCAGCTTTTCATCAATCGTAAAGTCTTTGTCTTGCTCCATGCGTTTGACGAAGTGCGAGCAAATGTAGTACAGCTCTGTCGAACGATTCGCAGAACCAGAAATGATCAGCGGCGTACGCGCTTCGTCGATCAGGATGCTGTCCACTTCGTCGATGATGGCGTAGAACAGCGGACGTTGTACCATCTGTTCTTTGTACAGCACCATGTTGTCACGCAGGTAGTCAAAGCCGAATTCATTGTTGGTACCGTAAGTAATATCGCACGCGTAGGCTGCCCGTTTTTCTTCGGCATCCAGTCCATTTTTGTTCAGACCAACGGTGAGTCCCAAAAAGTTGTACAACTGGCCCATGATGGACGAGTCACGTTCTGCCAAGTATTCGTTGACGGTTACAACGTGAACACCTTTTCCCAGCAGGGCATTGAGATAGGTAGCCAGTGTTGCTACCAGCGTTTTCCCTTCACCGGTCTTCATCTCGGAGATGCGTCCTTCTTGCAGGACCATACCACCGATCAGCTGAACGTCAAAGTGCCTCATGCCGAGAACCCGTTTGGATGCTTCCCGAACGACGGCAAACGCTTCGTTCAAAATCTTGTCCAGATCCTCTCCGTTTTGCAGGCGCGCCTTAAATTCCACTGTCTTTTCACGCAGCTGCTCGTCAGAGAGTGCCGCTATGCTTGGTTCCAGCGCATTGATGGATTCTACGCGCTTAAACATTTTTTTGACTTCGCGCTCATTGCTATCGCCAAAAATCTTTTTAACGAGTCCTAACATGAGGACACCCCTTCCATATGCTCCCTAAACAGACCGAACCGCCTATTTATAGGAGTGCTCAACGTATCCCTGAAGCAGGAATACCGATTCTCCGAAATTCAACTCTCTCTAAAAATCTATTTTAACAAATTGTTTCACATATACACAAGTAAAGGGAGTTGCCAATAGCAACTCCCTAGTCTTATACGAGTGATTTGAGATAAAGTTTCGTTATTTCGGTTCAATCAAACCGTATCGGCCGTCATTTCGGCGATACACCACGCTCACATCGTTCGTGTCGCTATTCTGGAAGACGAAAAAGCTGTGCCCCAGCATATCCATTTGCATCACTGCTTCATGAGCATCCATCGGTTTGAAATCGAATCTTTTCGTGCGGACGATGTTAATGTCCACGTCTTCTTCCTCGCTGTCTTCGGCAAGCGCTACTGCAACTTGCTGATTTTCACGCTGAGGTTGCTTGCTAATAGTATCCACCCTCAGTTGTCTCATCAGCTTCGTTTTGTGCTTGCGAATCTGGCGTTCCAGCTTTTCTACCACAAGATCGATAGCAGCATACATATCCTCGTGCGTTTCCTCTGCCCGGATAATTACCCCGCCGAGCGGGATGGTTACCTCGATCGTGCCTTCTCCTCGATGTACTCTCATCGTTACATGGACATCGGTAGGCTGTGGTGTTTCAAAATATTTTTCGAGACGGCCGACTTTCTTTTCCACATACTCTCGAAGTGCTGCGGTGACTTGAATGTTTTCTCCACGAATGTTAAATTTCATGGTTCCAACCTCCTTCCGTCTAGTTAAGAATATTCGCCGTCCATGTAAATAATCCTCCTGTTTCCCATCAAAAAATGATACTAAATATTTACATTACGTTAACAATCGACAGAATTTTACCAATACTTACTATGTTCCCTATGATATAATACCCTAGTAGTCACTCTACTCATCATATTTCGCGGTCGTATATCGCACAGGAGGAATCCTCATGGCAGAGGTGAAACCTTCCCATTCTCTTATCGGAGCAACACTTGCACAAGACGTTAACAATGAGTACGGCCTGCTGCTCCTGCCCGCTGGAGCAGTACTGCATCAGAGTGACATACGGCTGCTAGAAGCCCATCAAGTCCAAAACATCCACATCTCGGATCACGGTTCGGAGCCCGAGATGCCTCTCCCTGTTTTGCATTGGAGTGAAGTCCAAGCAGCACGCCAATACATGCAGGCCGTGCAGCACACAAAAAGATTGTTCCAACAAATCGCCTCGGGCACAGTCCCGCCCTTGAAGCATTTCAACGATGCTTTTTACCCTTTGCTCGATCAAGTATTGCAGCGCTGGGGTTTTCTCCGCTTCATTTACTTAAAAGAAGGAACGGATAACTATACGTATCGCCATTCTTTGAATGTCGGCATCGTAGCTGCCCTCATAGGAAAGCTGTTAGGGAGATCGGAGCAGGATATTTACTTTCTGGGGCAAAGCGGTCTTTTGCACGATGTCGGAAAAATGATGATTCCCGATGAACTGCTGAACAAGCCAGGACGTCTGTCTGATGCAGAATACGCGATCATGAAGCAGCACACAAAATACGGATACAAGCTGCTGCAATCCATGGAAGATGCCAGCGAGCTGATGGCTCTGTGTGCGTTATTGCATCACGAGCGTCTGGATGGCACCGGTTACCCGCAAGCTCGAAGCAATGACTCGCTTCCCTTTGAATGTCAAATCATCAGTGTCGCAGATGTTTTTGATGCCATCTGTACCGACCGCGTCTATCGCAGAGGCACTTCACCTTTCGAAGCCGCTCATATCTTATGGGAACAAGCCTGCACGGGCAAGCTGAACCCTTTAATTGTTTCCCGTTTTATTCATTACATCGTCCTGTTGTACGTCGGCTCCAAGGCCGTCTTGAGCAACGGGGATGACGTCGAAATTATTATGATTCATACCGATGAGCCCATGCGTCCTCTGGTGCGTCGCGGAGAGGAATTCCTCGATTTGCGACAGCACCGCCAGCTACATATTCATAAAATGATCAGCTGATATACTAATCCCCCTGGACCCAACTTTGGGCCAGGGGGATTTCATGTGTTTTTCTACA
This sequence comes from Brevibacillus centrosporus, assembly GCF_046622605.1. Lineage (NCBI taxonomy): Bacteria > Bacillati > Bacillota > Bacilli > Caryophanales > Paenibacillaceae > Brevibacillus > Brevibacillus centrosporus. The sequence continues at coordinate 5,429,864 of NZ_CP176856.1, forward strand.
ATTTGACCACGTTAGCTGCTTGTGGACCTCGATCGCCTTCCACAATATCAAACTCTACAGCTTGGCCCTCTTCCAGACTACGAAAACCGTCTGATTGGATAGCTGAGAAGTGGACGAATACATCATCGCCACCCTCCCGCTCGATGAAACCGAAACCTTTTTCTGCGTTAAACCATTTTACTTTGCCTTGCATGAAACAGCACAACCCTTTCTTTTGCAAAAAATTAGGATAAGTATCCTGCAGCGTTCGTTCCTAGTTTACCCAAAACGACGACAGTCATTCCCTTTATTTAGGAGTATATTTTTTCTCCAGTCCTCTCACGACAACGCGGGAGAGGAACAAGGTGAGCACCAGATAGATTGCCCCTGAGGTGAGATACGGCGGGAAGCGCTCGAAGGTGTTTTTGGCGATGTTGAAAGCGGCATAGCCGAGTTCTGGTGTCGAAATGATAGCGAGCAAGGAAGAATCCTTCAGCAACGCTATAAACTCATTTCCGAGCGCAGGCAGCATGCGTAAAAATGCTTGGGGAATGGTAATTAACCGCATGGCCATTCCCTTTGTCATTCCCAGCGATCGCGCGGCTTCCATTTGACCCGGATCAATCGATTGAATCCCCGCTCGAAAGATCTCCGCGATATAAGCCGCTGCGTTCAAGGTCAGGGCTACAAAACCGGAAAAGAGAGCTTCCGGTACTTTCGCTTCAGGAAAAAACAGTCCCCAAATGCCTGGAATCACAGCCGTGTGGATCAAGAGAATCTGAAGAAATAAAGGCGTGCCGCGAAACAGCTCTACATAAATGGCGGCCGGTGCTTTCAAGTAAATCTTATCCGACATCTTTCCCAAACCGATGAACAAGCCCAGGATCGTCCCGCAAATGACCGCAACCGTCGTCAGAAGTACTGTATTCCATACACCACGTATAAATAATTCCCGATAATCATAGACTACGCTCCAATCCAAACCCATTCCACCTTCCAAAAAGTCATCCGAGCACAAGGAACGGGTACGCCAATAGACGCACCCGCCCCGGGGCTATTCTCAGCCATTACTGACCGAAGTACTTTTCGTTGATTTCTTTCAGCTTTCCGTTTTCTTTAATTGTTTTCAGACCTTGGTTGATTTTGTTCAGCAGGTCTGCATTGCCTTTTTTCACCATGATGCCATAGTGTTCGACCTCGAACGAATCGTCCTTGATCAGCTTGAACTTTTTGTCTTTCACTTTTTTCGCATAATCCTGCAGAACGGCATTGTCAGCCACAACCGCATCTACACGGCCCACAAAGAAATCGTCCACAGCGGATGGCGTATCGTCGAAGCCTTTAATTCCTTCATACGTATCGCCAAAGGCTTTTTTCACGACCTGCTCGCCTGTCGTCGCCGATTGTACCCCGATCTTCTTCCCTTTCAGATCAGCCAGCTTGGTAACCGTCGTATCCTCCGGTAAAAGAATCAGCTGGTTTGCATCAAAGTAGGGTTCCGAGAAATCATATTTTTGTTTACGCTCATCTGTAATCGTCACTGCGGAGATGCCCAAATCGACATTCCCTTTGTCAATGCCATCAAACAAAGGATCCCAACCGGTGTTCTTCACTTCGATCTTGAAGCCACCTGCATCTGCAACTGCTTGAATAACATCAATGTCAAAACCGGTGATTTTGTCCGCTTCCATTTTTTCAAATGGCGGATAAGCAGCGTCCGTACCTACCACATATACTTTGCTGTCCCCTCCTGACGCTGCAGAACCACCTGATGCTTGCTGACCACCCGATCCACATGCTGAGACCAAAAGTCCCACCCCAACGGTCAACGCAAGTGTTGCCAACCACTTTTTCCCGATCTTCAACTGTAAAACCCCCTTGATTCTATCTCTGTGTGTACAGCTTTTCCCCAACATTATCCACAACCAAATAACGTGTTTTTTGCGTTCTCCACAGAGTTGTCCACATTATCCACATGCGGTTGTGCACAAGCTGGGCATAACTATTTTCCGGTCGCAAGGCGCGATTTTGCGAGAGTGCGGCACCTAGATCGAACGGAAAATGGTCAGAAAAAAAGAAAGATTCCTGTCAGATATACTTCTATCTGATACACAGGAATCCTTCTCAAAATCCAATATATTTGCAGAAAAATATGAATTATTCTTTTTCCGCTAAAATGATAATCTCTACTCTGCGATTGCGAGCGCGGTTCTCCTCGTTCGAATTATCCACCAATGGCTTGGATTCTCCCAGCCCCGCCACGGTAAATCGGGTGGACGGCAAACTGTACGCATCAACCATTTCCCGCATTACTGCAATAGCGCGTCCTGTGGAAAGCTCCCAGTTGGTTTGGTAGGCACTACGGGCAATCGGTGTATCATCCGTATAGCCCTCGATTCTCACCCGGTTGCCAAAACGCTGCAATACCCCAGCGACTGTCCCCACCACCTGCTTTCCTTGGTCCTTCAGCTCAGAGGATCCGCTCGTAAACAAAATGCTTACGGGCAGACGGATGCGCAATCCCTCTTCTGTCTCTTCGAAATCGAGATTCAGTTCTGCCAATGCGGAGGAAAGCTGCGTTCGGACTGTCTCCATATCGCGCTCAGCAGCGTCTTTATCCTGCGACCCAATGGGGGGTGGGGGCTTCACTGCCAAAGCAACATCTGCGTTGTCTTGTTCTGTGCCCGTCAGCGACTTTTTCTGCGCTTCCAGCTGATGCACTTCCCGCTGCAGCTCCAGTTTTTGCAGATTCAAGAGATCCAGGCTCTCATGCACCTGCTTGAGGGTCGCCTGCTGCTCCACGCTTTCCTTTCGCGCCTCTTCACGCTGCGATTGGATGTTGTTAGCCTGGGATGCGGCAATAATCACCACGATGACAAACAAGAGAGTAATCAGATCGCTGTAGCTGAGCAGCCAGCTTTTCTCCAGCTCCTTTTCATCGTACAGCCGATCATTATGCATAGCGATCCTGCCTTTCAATCGTTCCTTTCGTACTGCCCGCCTCTTTGATCAGCACCAGCTTCTGGTCACCTGGCAGGAACGAATTCAATTTTTCGAACAGCAAGCGCGGCGTCTCCATCCGCTGCAAGCCGACACAGCCTTCAATAAACAGGCGCTTTTCAAACATTTCCCGGTCATAGATATCCATCATGCGGTAGTAGCATGGCAGAGCCAGCAGGTTGGCCAGAAGTGCTCCGTACAAGGTCGCAACCACGGCCGCGCTCAGACTGTGTCCGGTCACGCTAAAGTCGGAGAGGGACTTCAGAACGCCTGTCATCCCAAGCAAGGTACCAACCAGCCCCATCCCGGGCGCCAGCAAGCTGATGAGCCGGAAAAAACCCGCAGACTGCTGGTAGCGGTACTGCTCCCCTTTCAGCTCGTTTTCCAGAATCAGCCGCAGCTCGTCCTCTGGAACACCCTCGATCGCGAGCAGGCTGCCGCGCTGAACGAACGAGTCTTTTTCTTGCTGGAGCTCCTTTTCGAGCGCGATATATCCCTGTTCTTTCTGGACGAGCGCGTAATAGTAGAAGCGCTTGATGGTCTCCTCGACGTTGCTCTCACGGCCGTGGATGAGCAGATTTATAATTTTTTTCAGATCCAGATGCTTGCGCTTGATCGCAAACGAAATGATCACCGAGAGCGCGACCAGCTCGATCGCGGTCGGATTTATCAAATCAGCGAGGCTGCCGTTCAGGTAGACCGCGTGGACGAAGATGAGCAGGACGGCCCCGATCAGGAGCAGCGAGCGGCGTTTTGTGGACAATGGTGTCACCTTCCTAGTGTTTGGGCGAGATGGGTATAGTATAGCAGATGGTAGTTTTCACAAGGCACAGATATCGTATCTGGACTGTAACGGAAAATACAGGAAATGTCGATATAAATGGTGAAAGGCAAATCTAGCGCAGAGGTGAACCACCATGAATGCTGTACAATTGCAACAAGCGGTGAATGTTAGTGTTATGAAACAAGTGCAGGATACTACGCAGGCTCAAGCATCTATTCTGCTCGAAGGCCTCGCGAATACGACGCAAAATGTTCAGGCGCAGGCGAGTCATCCAACTTTGGGTAAGGTTCTGGATATCAAAGCTTGACCCAATTAGACCAGCTTGAAGCTGGTCTCTTTTTTATTTCATTTCATAAGGAGCGATTACGTTGGCAAAAGATTATCATATAAATTGGTCTGCTCACCCTAATATTTACAACAATAATAGTGAAAGGACCTTTAACGTATATTTTTCCGAACCAGACCTAGGCGTTACTGAAGATACTGGAATTTTATTGCTAATCGCCGGATTTGGTGGAAATGCCAACTCAAAGGTGTACGCAAAAATGCGCCAAACTTTCGCAGACAAATATGATCTTGTTACTGTACAATGTGATTATTTCGGACATGAATTCATGCAGGCCTCTCAAAACTTAAATAAAGGTTCTCTATACAGCCAACTACAAAATATTGTAACTCCTGCTGAACTGAACTCTATTTTTAGGAATGGTCTTGATTTTTCTGCGTTTACGAGCGTGGGAAAGAACTACAACTCGCGAATATTGGTAGATGAGATGCTGGAGGAAAGCATCAGTAATTTTAATGACATGGGTATCATGCAGGCACTAGATAATATTACGGCTGTATGCTATGTCGTTAAAATACTTCAGGATAATGGCTATCAATTTAATTGAGAGCGTAAAAAGTTTTGTGTAAATGGTTAAACTTGCCATTAAGGAGATGATCATTTATGCAAGACAAAAGGGATCTTACGATCAAAGAATTAGCAAAGGATTGCCGCACCATCGAGGATGTCCATGTGATGCTGAAGGACCTGTTTCGTGACACAATCCAGCAGTTGTTTGAAGCTGAAATGGATGATCACTTAGGCTACAACAAGCATAGTTCCGACGGCGACCATACTGGCAATAGTCGAAATGGCTACAGCAAAAAGACGGTGAAAACGAAGTTTGGCAACACCGAACTTCGTGTGCCTCGTGATCGCAACGGCGAATTTGAACCTCATATTGTGAAAAAACACGAGACTACCGTAAATGGTTTAGAAGAGCAAATCATTGCTCTCTATGCGAAAGGAATGTCTACGCGAGACATCGAGGAGCACATGAAGGATTTATATGGGATCGAGGTGTCAGCGGCGATGGTCAGTAAAGTAACGGATAAGATCATGCCAATGGTAGCGGAATGGCAATGCAGACCGCTTGACCGCGTTTACCCCATTGTATTTCTTGATGCTATCCACTTTAAAGTTCGCCAAGATAATCGGATCATCAATAAAGCAGCATACAGCGTTCTAGGTATTACCATGTCTGGACATAAGGACATTTTGGGTATATGGATTGGTGAGCACGAGAGTGCTAGCTTTTGGCTAAATGTGTGTACGGAGTTGAAAAGTCGCGGGGTAGAAGATATCCTGATTGCTTGTAAGGACGGACTTTCAGGGTTTTCAGAGGCAATTCATGCTGCATTCCCGAGAACTCAGATTCAGCTATGCGTCATCCACCAGATACGGAATTCCATGAAATATGTCCCCTTCAAAGAAGAAAAGCTAGTCTTGGCAGACTTAAAGAAAGTCTATCAAGCTCTTACATTAGAAGAAGCCGAGGTTGCCTTCTCTACTTTTAAAGACAGATGGGAGAAGAAGTATCCTATTATTATACGTTCCTGGGAAAATAACTGGATTGAGTTGACCGCTTATTTTAACTATCCTCCAGAGATTCGCAAGATGATCTACACCACGAATGTTATTGAGGGATATCACCGTCAACTCCGCAAGGTAACAAAAACGAAAACTGCCTATCCATCTGACGATGCCCTACGAAAGATCATCTATCTTGCAACTATTGAGGCTTCGAAGAAGTGGACTATGCCAGTCAGGAGTTGGAAAGAATGTATATCGCAGCTTGCCATCCATTTTGGAGACCGATTGCAAGCGGAGCTGTCCGCCTAATCCAACTGTTGAGCCGGCTTGACATGGAGCCTCTGCGGGCATGAGATCTTGCGATCGGGCGATTCTTGTAAAGACATGCATCGCACGGCGAACCAGCCTATCATGCCCGCCCCTCCATGTAAAGCCTTTGATGTAGCTATTCATTTCTTAAAAACCCATTTACACAAAATAATTTACATTCCCATTTAATTCGAATAAAATCATTGCTTATGGTCACTCCCACGGTGCCTACCTAAGCTATTTGTGCAATGTATTTGCACCCAACCTCTTCACCTTATTAATCGACAATTCTTCTTGGCTGTTTCCTCTGTTTTTAAAAGGCAAGAGATACACAAATTATACTGTAGGAAATATTTTGCTTGGAGTATCCTTTGAATACTTGGCTTCGCAGATCGAGATGGATGAAACACTTCTTTACCTTCCCAATCTATATACACTCATAAATACAACCTGTGAGGTGTATTGCTTCCATGGAACAAATGATACATTAATCCCCCACACGCTGAAACGAGCTTTCTGCAATGTCCTTCCCCATTGCCATTATCACGAGATATCGGAAGCCGGTATAGATGGTCACATTTTCAAGTCTACAACTCACGGTCTGGGGGCAGATTTTTTAGCATTATTTGATTTCGTTATGGGCGAAAAACAATTTGAAAAATCGACTATTTTCAAGTTGACCCCCATGACCATCGAAAGTCCAGTTCAAGATTATTACTTAGATTACACTCATGGTATTCCATTATTAAGAACGGCCAAAAAGGGATTGAATTCTAACTAATCTACTTATTTCTGTTGCATTCTAGTCTCTTTCGTTTTTTGCAATAAAGTATACATTCTAACGGACTCGATTATTTCAAGTGCTCGATTTTCCCATGTATGTTCACCACTAGCAATCTCTTTGCCATTTTGCGCGATTATATTCAATTTTTCTGTGTTCTTGAGATGCTCCTCAAGAACACGGGAAAGCTCATTCATATTTTTGCTACTAAATAAAAGAATACTTTCACCGTGTTTGAAATTTGTGCGTAGGTAGCGATTGTTCGTCGAGAGCGCTACGCTCCCCATTAGCATAGAGGTAAAGATTCGCTCATGGCCACCAGCATGAATGGTTGGTGTAATATTTAATGTCATTTTTGCCTCTTTCATTTTCTTTTGAATCCCTAAAAAGCTCATATTATTATTGATTAGAAAATTAGCTCGTGATGCTAAATTCAATTGATCCCATCCGTTTCCAAAAATATCGACTCTGTATTCAAGGGTATGTAAGTGCTCAATAATGTCTCTTCTAATCTTATTTCTTACATAACTATCCACACTCATCAATAAATGCCAAAATTCTAAGTGAAGGGAATCTGACAAAAGAATCCCTTTATCCACTAGTATCTTTTTTGTAATTTCGTGAATAGGTACGCATTCCGACTCCAATGCCTCTTCCGCAATAGCATCTGCCACTTTTCCTAAGATACTAGACGATGAATTTTTCCATTTCGAACGGATCTCGTCTGGATCAATATAACTTCCGGCAAATAGAATATCGATCGGTCGATCCGCAGACTGCTTTGCCGAAATGAGATCATTTTTATTGACGTAAGAACCATGTGGGATAAACAGTGTCGTAAACGCCCTAGCAAATTCAGCACCCATATGTCTTAAATAATTGATATGTTCAACATCCATACATGAGACAATTACGTTGTTATGCATTGCGCTTTCCAATCGGTTGATATGATACATAGGATGATCAACTAGATAGGCAACGAAAGGCGTTTTCATGTTTGTAAACAAGGATTCACCATTCAGATCCATCTGTATCCCAACTCCATTTAATCCCACGAAAAAAGCTACCTTCTTTGATCCCAAAATAGATATAAGTTTTTCATCCCAATGGTCTTGATTAAGATCGATTATTTCCACTTCATAATTGAACTTCCCAAAAGCACGAGCTAAGTCATTGGCAAAATATCGGAGAACATCATATTGACTACTGCCTTTAAAAACGATAATTGTTTCCATGAAGACCTCCATCATAAAAGACCTATTCTAATAACGAATGAAACGGCCGAGGCTTCCGGCCGTTTCATTATTTTCTGCGATCAAAAAAGGCACCATATCCATTAGGACCTGTATCAACATCATTGTACGTACTAACCGCCATCTTACTTTTTTGAAGCACAGCCATTTTACCTTGTAATTTTTGTAGACGAGCATCCATGAGCGGTAAAATCTTTTGGTTCAGTTGATACCCATTTTGTAGTACCTGTTTCTGCGAATCCGATAAGGTCAAACCCTCTGCCATTAACTGATCAATTTGCGACATCACAATATCACGCTTATCTAAGAAATTCAACCACTCATTCGGGTCTGAATCTTCTGTAAGAAGTTGTTCCTGAATTTGAAGGGTTAACTGAAGTAATTCGTCTGCAAGCTCATCCATCCGATTCATTTGCAACCTCACCCTTGCTTTTTCACGAGGATCATGGCTTGCTTCCACGTGTCCCGAAATTCTATAAAAAATCCTTCTACCTCGTTTAAAATATCTGTATCTTTTTGTATATTAGCTTCGATCATTCGATGTAACAGATAATCGTACAATTTCTGTAATTCCTTAGAAATTTCATACTCGTTATTCAGAGTAGACATTAATTCGTACAAGATATTTTGTACCTTCAAACAGCACTCGTGTGCCTGACTCACATTTTTTTCTTCCATGCAAACTTTTGCCTGCTTAATAAATTTTAAAGCACCATTATAAAGCATAAGAGTTAATTCAGCAGGAGAAGCCGTTGTTACCTGATTATTTTGGTATGTCTGAGCAGCATTTTGTAACATCTGCATCTCTCCCTGTTATTGTTGCCCCAGCATGTTTGCGAACCATTGTCCCTGAGACTGCGCTTTTGACATGGCACTTTCCATTGCCGCGAACTGCTTATAGTATCTGTCCTCGATTACTTTCAATCGATCTTCCCAAACCGCAATATCCTCATCATTCCTCGTAATTTCCCGTGAAAGATAGCTATCGTCATAAACAGAAGTAGCGCTACCCGCTTCCTTCGTGACATCCTTAATTGCTTTTGATAGATTATTAAACAAACGATCTGCGATTCCACTCTCGTTATATTTCACAGTCTTATCAGTGCTAGAACTAAAATTGGTAAACAATTTGATGACATCATCACCATTGTTCGTAATAGCATCCCGCAATTTTGTTTCATCAATATAAAGCTTCCCGTTTTCTAGATAGGCATTTTTTCCTGCTGGAGCTCCTCCAATTCCAATTTCCGAAAGGGTATCAAAGGAAGCATTCACACCTGTGCCAGACAGTTTCGTGCTAATCGAACGGCGCATTTCATTCAATGCACTTGTTAAAATCGGATCTCGGAGCAATATTCCACTTTTGGCCATACCGTCCATTTTCTCAGCGGTTTTTTCGCCAAGTGCTTCCTTTTCCTCATCTAACAGAGGTTTATATCCTTTATATTTTGGTTCAGATATTTTTTTGTTAATAACTTCAATTGCAGCATTGTATTTATCTATAAATCCCTTGATAGAATTAAAGGTTGCGTCCTCGTCCGCTCTAGTACTAACCAAAATAGGATTATTTTGGTTAGTTTGTTTAATGGTAAATTCCATGCCATCATATTTTACTGTGTTACTAGTAACAGTCTGTGTCACACCATTGATTTTCACAATCGCTGATTGACCTGCCGTACGCTCGCTCGAATCAATCGGAGTTGTAGTCATACCTAATTTACTACCGTCTCCGGACCCAGCAACCACCTGTACAGAGAATTTATTATCTCCCAGAATAGCTCCCGATGACGCATTCGCTGCCGATTTAATCACCAGCTTATTATCGACATATTGAGCTTCAACACCTATTCCCGCTCCGTTGATGGATTGAATCACTTTATCGATCGTATCGTCAGCTGCTACATTAATCGTTGTACCCTCAATAGTAAATTTAAAAGCAGAACCTATTTCTTGGCCGGAACTCGTGATGCTAGGATCGATGGAAAGTGCAACTGCTGCAGGCATTTCAGCCTTTGCCAATTGTGTCACTTCAATCGCATAGGAAGATGACTTTGGAGAGCCAGTAGCTTTTGCAGACACAATCGCATCATTTTCCGATGTAGCTATTTTTTTACTGAAATTTGCTGCATATCGGATGCTGTTAATCGAAGTCTGCAAATCAGCCAGAACCGTGTTTAAATCACGATAGGCATCCCGCTTCCATTCATTCACATACTTTTGTCGAGTTAAACGATTCAAGGGTTCACGCTGTGTCTTCATTAAATCTTTAACTATTTTTTCAGTATCCATCCCGGATGCCATACCACTAATACGAATTCCCATAATGACTACCTCCTATCTCTTCTCATCGAATAAAATTCCTAGCGCTTCATGCATATTTGCAACCATATCCATTATTTTTTTAGACGGAATCTCTCGAACGACTTGATCATTCCCATCCAGCACTTGTACGTAGTATTCGTTTAGTTTCTCATGTAATGTGAACTTAAGATGCGTACTGCTTGGCTGTAGAAACTTATTAAGATTCTCCAATTCTTTTTCAATATCTTTGCGATTTTCTTTTTTGGTAGCTGGATCAACTGGTACAAACTCACTTGACCCGCCCGTATCTCTAGTTGTTGAACCTGTTAGCACTTTTTCCGAATATCCTGAGATGCTTGGGCCAATCGAACTATTCCCACCGATACTCACGTCATACCCTCCCTAAATTATCCCTATAGTAGATGTATCGGAATAATTTGTTCGGGAATTTACTAGGTTACTATTTTTGATTTAAGAAGTTCCTCAATTACCAGAAAATCCATTTTTGTGTCAATATCAAGGGAGCGTTCTTTTGGCATTGGGTATCCAATTGTATCCCTCTCTACAAATGATCGGCTTTTGTATAACCAATCTGCTTGTGCGACGTATACCGCTCCATTCAGCACGTATACATCCGGTGCATCCTGCCTTCTATTGATCCGTCCATCAGACTCAATCAACGGTTTCATGGTATTATCCGCTAACAAATGATACATCCAATATGGTGTTTTATCAGAAACTGTGACCGATACACAAGCCTTTGCCGATGTTGCCATACACTTTTCGATACATCCATCTATATCCTCCACTGTGCGAAGTGGAGAAGTTGGCTGTAGTAATACTACGTAATCGTAGGCACCTAGTAGCTTCATCGCATGCAAAATAGGCTCAATTCCTGGAGTATCATCCTTTGCTAATTCAGGTGGACGCATAAACGGAACTTCACATCCATACTGGGCAGAAATGGATGCTATCTCCTTATCATCCGTGGAGACAATTAGGCGGTCTATATATGTCGATTTTTTCGCCTCATCAATCGTCCACGCAATCAAAGGCTTACTGGCAAGAAGCTTGATATTCTTTCGTGGAACTCCCTTTGACCCACCTCGAGCAGGAATAATGGCTAGAACCGTACTCCCTTGTATCATCCAAAGACCTCCTCGAACTCTATATTTGCTCGTTCGAAATCTGAGATACGTCCGATATCCAGCCAATACTCCCTGATTGGAAAGGCGATTGTCTCTTTATTCTGTTTCATTAACACGTCAAACAGGCTTGGCATGTCAAAAATACTGTTATATGGAATCAAGCCAACTACATCCGGATCCAAGACGTAAATTCCAGAATTCACAAAAAATCGCTGAACCGGCTTTTCTTCAATACCTATTAACCGCTGCTTGTCTACTTTCACCACCCCGTAAGGGACCTGGTAATCATAGTCTCGCACACACATCGTCCCACTTGCTTGGTGTGCTATATGAAAATCCAGTAATTGTTCAAAATTCACCTTTGTGAGCAAGTCTCCGTTCATTACAAAAAATGGAAGTGAAGGTGGCTCAGGTAATAAACTAAGAGCTCCTGCTGTTCCCAAGCTTTTCTCTTCATTAATGTACTCTATCTGTACATTCCATCTGGATCCATCCCCAAAGTGTTCTTTAATCATATCGGCTTTATAATTTACAGAGATGTAAAAGCGATAGAAGCCATATTCTATAAAATTGAGCAGAATCGTTTCCAATAGTGGTTTATTTCCCACATTTAATAGGGGCTTTGGACATTCTTGGGTCAATGGGCGCAATCGGGTCCCTAACCCACCCGCCATCAATACAACTGCATTTTCTTTTCTTTTGGGGCGTAGTAAATCATTCAGCATTTCTACATGAATAACTCGCCCCTCCTCATCTACGACAGGTATTTGGTGCAACTGCCTTACTTTCATCAAGGCCAATATATTTTCACGTGTATCAAATGGAGACGCTACAGTTGGATAAGTATTCATAACCAGTGACACTGGCTCACTAAGAAGCTTACCTTTTAGAAGCCCCCTGCGAATATCCCCATCGGTAACGGTTCCCAGCAAACGTTGATTCTCATCGACGATCAAAGCCAATTGCCTGGCTCCGGTATCTATAATTTCGATTACCTGTAGAATGGGAGCCTCGGGACCAATCATAATACTTTTCCAATCTTTCATCGATGTCTCACACCTTTATGATAAACTGTCGTACTTTATCTCTTTTCGCCAGTAATAACCCATTCTTTTACTTCACGATCAATTGCCATATACTTTCGAGTAATTAATTGAATTTCACTAATTTCAAAGCGCTGAATTAACTCATGTATTTCTTTGTAGTCTGTAAACCTACTAACTCCTTTTCCCGCAAGTGGCCCCTCATTGACAAGATACGAGTTATGCTCAACTTTTTCTCCAGTTTGATCTCCCCAGCTACCCGTCGCAAATGTCCTGGAGAATAGTTTGCCACCCTTTTTCGTTACTCGGGCCATTTCATTGTATATCTCTTGAGAATGCCTGAAAGAATTGCAATAAACCGCTTCACTGTCGATAACTGCATCAAAAAAATCATCTGGAAAGGGAAGCTGAAGAATGTCTCCCACCACTAACTCTCCCGACCAACCTGGACATTCACGTTCTAGTCTGTTTGAAGCTCTATTTATGGCAGTTGCCGAACCGTCTACTCCATAAACGGTAAAACCCTCTCTTGCGGCATACCAAAGATTTGCCCCGGGACCACACCCTACCTCCAGGAGTTTTATTTCGCTCCTATTCGGAGTGCTATAAAAATTCCTAGCAATGAACCGAATTAAATCCTCACCAGGATACTTGCCCCATTCCTGTTCTTGAAATATTTTTTCCCATACCCCATCCCAACTCATAATTTTCCTCCTATCGATAAAACAGTACTCGATTTGAAGTAAGTCCTGTTTTTTGTTCCCACTTATTTTTTAAACTTCGGTATTCTTCAGGCATATGAATACATTTTCCAATTCGGAAATCAGCCTTTTTATCAGAAAATCCAGCTTTAAAGTACAAGAGTGCGTTATCCGGGTTACTATTTGTTCCGCCGCCTAAATGCAATCTTTGGCACCCACGCTCTTTTGCACGTAAAGCAGCTTCATGAATCATTAAAGTTGTTCCGGCCAATTTTTTCGCAACTTCATTTGAAGCCGATAAATGATATTCCATAATAAATTCATTATCGAAAAAGATAGAAGCACCTATGACTTCATCATTTAGCTTGCATAAACAATAAGATGCTCCAAACACAGACTTCCAAGAATCATAATACTCATTTGAAAATAGATAGAAGTCGTCAGCCCCGATCGATACCATAAGGTCTTGATACAATTTGGGAAACCAACGAAAGAATTCTGTTGCGTCAGTCCACTCTATATGGAGATCGTTCTTTTTTGCTTTACGTATCATGTTCCTTACGCGTGATTGATAGCCGAGCATCATATCTTCTTTGTTCAGGTCTACCCAAACTGTGGAACGATCCTGAATCACTTCTCCTCCATAATAACGCCAGTTTTCTAAAATCGGATGGAAACGAACAAACTCGGCAAGAACACCGTTTGTCCTGCACCACTTTTCGTATTCCAGCCAAGCTCGCTCCAGAAAAGCTTCATCCTCAGTAGTTGCAATGGGACCACCGTAACCATATGGAGATTGCAGGTCAAAGTAATCAGAATCCGGTACCCTCGACATATGAAACGAGTTAAAGAAGACCTCACCATTTTTTTCATACACGAAGAAGATAGGTTTTAGTTCCGGATTTCTCTTAGCATCAATCAGAAGGTAGAAAGGATGGTGGGAAGGACATTTTTCTGTGTTCTTTAATTGTTTATAGATTTTTAGAGCTTGCTCATATCCAATTTGCATCTATGCTCTCATCTTCCTTGTAATTCCGATCTGCTTTTTTCCCCAATAGACTCCAATAATACATGGGTGAAATTCCCTTTCCCGGGCGTTTAGCAGTTATGTTATCTATCGTAAAAATTTCCCCACATCGTATCTCGCACGCAGCAACCAAGCTCTTCCTTGCTATAGCTATATTCTTTACTTCAGAAGGAGCTGGTGACTTCACAGATGATCCCAAAGCCATTTCAACTTGTCTAATTCCTTGTATCATGGTAAACAACTCATCAGGATTGAGAGAAGCCTTGTGATCAGGACCAGGTAAATCCTTGTCTAGCGTAAAGTGCTTTTCTATAATCTTTGCGCCTCGTGCCACTGCCGCTATCGGGATTGTTATTCCCTCTGTGTGGTCTGAAAGCCCAACTGGTAAGCCAAATGCGTGAGATAAAGTGTCCATTGCATGTAAATTAACATCCTCATATGGTGTTGGATACTCTGTGGTGCAATGCAATAATCTCACTTTTTTATTAAGTACTAGTTGTCCTGCTTCACTTAGGAATGTTTCGCGAAACTCCTGAATCGAGCCAGGAATATCAACTTGAGTGTACCCGTAAGCAAGAACTCCAAGTGCCTGTTCAACCTCCCCCAAAGTAGACATCCCAGTAGATAAAATAACAGGGAGCCTTGTTTTAGCTATTTTTAGCAGTAAGGGGGCATTCGTTATTTCACCCGATGGAATTTTCAGGAGAGGAACATTCATTTTATCAACTAGTAAATCAACACTTTCTAAATCAAATGGGGTTGATAAAAATTGAATGTTGCAATCTTCGCAGTATCTTTTTAATTCCTGATGGTCTGCCTCGCTCAATTCAAGCTTCTTTACCATCTCCAGTTGCGATTCGTCATTTTGGGTAGTTTGCTTTTGATAGTCTGCCTTTTCAGCATATTTACTAATAACCTTTTCTGATTTGAAGGTCTGGAATTTTACCGCATCTGCTCCTGCCTTTGCTGCAGTTAAAATCAATTGCTTTGCCATCTCTACCGAGCCATTATGATTTACTCCTGCCTCCGCAATAATAAATGTCCTCTGTCTTTCCATTCAGATCGATCTCCTTAAAAATTGAGCTAGTCTATCAACACAATATTCAATATCCCGTTTGGACACTCGCTGATCTATCGGGATGGTTAAAAGCATGGAACTTAATTTGTTGTCTGCTTTGCCCACTTCAAGTTCTAATCTCTCATCCGCTATTGGCCAATGTATGGGGCAAAATACGTTTTGTGTTATGAGATAATTTCTTAATTCATCGCGATTCCTATGTATCTGGATGGGAAAGCCGAGAGGAACTTCGTCTTCAGAGAGATTATCAAATAGTTGACTAAAGGAACCTATTTTTCCGCATTCTTGCTCCATTAAATCCTTTATATATAGCCAATTCTCTCGCCGCTTTTCCTTTATTCCTTTAAAATTTGTTCTGTTGAATAGATATCGGGAAAAAGCTGACATTTGGCGAGGAATAATTCTGTCGTCAATTATAGATTCTGCTTCATTTAATAATGGGAGAAAAGAGTGAGCATCTCCATTAGCTGCCCGAATCAATTTTCCCATTACCTTTGAGGAAATAAACTCTTCACATGGCTCTTCCAGTACAAAACTAGCCGGTTCGCCACGGTACGCCAAAACGGCACCGTCCGGTTGTGGTAATACCTTTCGATAACTATAGATCACGAAATCGCCAGTATTCCCTACATTATTGCTAAAACCAGCCTGCACATTGTCCTCAATAATAAAACAGGAATCCCTTCCATTTATGTCATTTAACCAATTAATAATTCCCTCATTTTTGATTCCAAAATAGTTTATAAAAAGAAAGGTTTGTCCATCCAGTTTTTCTGGCAGATAGCTTGGAGATTGAAGATCCTCACCCGTAGAATAAAAATGCAATTCAAATCCTAGTTGCCTAAATGGTAGAATGACAGATTCACAGCAGTAGACTGGGAGCCAAGCCTCAGCTTTTCCCCCTAAGGATCGAATTCTCAGTAAGGCTAGTAGCAAAGCTGATCGTCCCGTATCGACAAACAAATAGTGATCATTATTAATATAAGGTAATGGTTCCTGGCTAGTTGGCTTTGAAAGATAGTGTTCCCATGTAAGATCGAACTCTCCACCTATCCGAAATTCCTTTTCCATCCCCTCACCTATTCCTTACAAATCATAGAATTTTTTCATTAAGATATTATCTAAATCAACCGAGCTAAAAAAATCCTTAATTAGCTTCGAAGTGTTTCCAACTCCGTATACTGAAGTCGTACATGCAGCAACCTTTTGAAATTCTAACGAACATGCCATATTAATAGCATTATAAATCTCTTCACAAGTTTCTCCGGTATCTATGATCGAACTAGCCTTTAATCGCCCACTTTGTCTTTTCCCAATATTTACGGTAGGTTTCCCTAGTGCTGGAGCCTCAACAATACCACTGGAAGAATTCCCAATGACTACATCGGATAATCTCATTGCACTCAGATACCTAATTTGTCCCAGTGATGTACAAGCGTAGACCCTGCTTGGTTGACTGGCTGCATACTGGTCAATCATTTCCAGAATCCCTCTACTGCCAGGGTCTGCATTCGGTTTTGTTATAATAACCCTCGCATCCCTGAATTTGTCTAAGGCAGAAAAAAGGGCTTCTACTGCAAGCTGAGGATTTTCGGAGCTAAGAGACACAGGATGGTATGTGACTAGAAAATTTGTCTCGCCTAATTGAAATCCTATGCTCTCTTCAAAATCTGACTTGCTCATAAAATTCAGTCTGTTGATATTATCTAACCCAATATCACCGAAATTAAAAACACGATCCGGCGATTCCCCCAACTGAATGACTCTTCTTCGATACTCTTCCGCGCCCACAAAATGAAAATGAGACATTTTTGTCACTGAATGTCGAATAGCTTCATCTATAACACCTTCAGTTGTCTCTCCCCCTGATATATGCGCGATTGGGATACGGGCTATCATAGCGGCTTGCGCTGCTGCCAATATCTCATATCGGTCTCCCAGAACAACCAGAATGTCCGGTTTGAGCCGATCAAATGCTTCCGCAAATCCGATAGTAGCCAACCCCAATGACTTTGTTACTCCAACAGGCGTATCACTTGAAAGAAGCATCTCTATTCTTTCATTAATGGTAAATCCGTCTTTCTCAATCTGCTCGTACGTCATTCCAAATTCAGGGGAGAGGTGGGAGCCGGTAACAACCAGCTGCAGCTGTAAATTTTGATCACTTTCCACTTCTTTTAATAACCAATAGAGTAACCCATATTCAGCACGGGTCCCTGTTACAATACAGATTTTTCGTTTTAGCATGATCTCTCCCCCAAAAAGGAACTGCTTGGGATATTTACAATTCTTTTTTCCAAGCTTAAAGCAACTGACAAGTCCATTTTAGGACATTGCTTATACATAGGGAGTTCGTGCAAAAGACTCCATACTGGGCGGGTCATTACCCCAGCTTTATTTGAAACCTCGAGGAGTTCGTCTCTGTAACACGTCATTGCCTCGTCGAGTAAAATGGCATTCAACCAGTAGTTACTTTTTGCAAACGGAGGTTCGGTAAAAAAAGTGACTCCCGGTATTTTGGCAAAGACATCTTTGTATCTTTCAGCCAGGCGGCGCTTCTGTTCAACAAAAAAAGAGAGTGACTCCATTTGTGCACAACCAAGTGCTGCATTTATATTTGGCAACCGATAGTTGTAACCCACTTGATCATGAATAAAAGCCCATTGGTGCTTGATTTTTGCAGTAGTTGTCAGGTGTTTTGCCATTTCACCCAGTTTCTGATCATTTGTCAAAATGGCTCCTCCGCCACCCGTGGTAATAATTTTGTTGCCATTAAAGCTAAGTGCTGATACTTTTCCCCAGTTTCCTGTATGCTTTCCTTTATAATAGGACCCCAAAGACTCAGCTGCATCTTCGACAAGCTCGATCTGATATCTCTCACATACCTCTAGTAAGGTATCCAATTCAATCGGATGCCCAAAGGTGTGCATAGGGACGACTGCCTTTATGCGTCTTCCCGTATGTTTGTTGAAGCACCCCTCTGGCCGTACGACAGCTATTTCCTCCAAATAAGAGGAGAGTTTTCCCGAGTCTAGGCCCAAAGTTCTTTCCTGACTGTCCACAAAGTGTGGAATCGCTCCACAATACGAAACCGCATTTGCTGTTGCAATAAACGTGAGTGATGGTATGAGAACCTCGTCATTTGCCTGAACACCCACCAGCAGCAGAGAAATATGCAACGCAGCCGTCCCATTTACAACAGCAACGGCCCGCTTCGCACCTGTATACTCCTGAAGCATGCTTTCAAACTGATCCACATACTTCCCGACAGAAGATACCCAACCTGTATCTAGGCATTCCTTTACGTAATTCCATTCATTCATTTGAAAACTAGGCTCATGTAATGCAAGGAATTCCTTCTCACTTGATTTCAGTTCTTGAAGGATACCAACGATCGTCTCGGGAAGATGTGACTGTGTCATAGGTTATAGATCCCCGCCTTATACTGTGCCAAGTTTTGTCTGTCTGAGAACCATTCAATAGTTTCCCGTAACCCCTTTTTAAAGCCGTCACCTCCGCCGTAAGCTGGTTCCCAACCCAAAATTCGTTTTGCTTTTGAGTTGTCCGCCCAAAGGCGCTCGACTTCGCTTTTTTCTGGCCGCAATCGGATATCATCGGTAACGATGTCTATTTCCATATCCATGAGCCCGGCTATCAAATGAGCTGTTTCTCCAATAGAAACCTCAAAATTGCTCCCAATATTGATGACCTCCCCATTCGAATGCTCCGATTCCAGGATGGAAATAAAACCGCTAACAGTGTCTTTTACATAGTTAAAGTCCCGTGTTGGGTGTATAGAGCCCAGCTTAATGCTTCTTTGACCGCTAGCAATTTGAGAAATAATTGTCGGTATGACAGCTCTCGCTGATTGCCGAGGACCATAGGTATTGAACGGTCGGATAATCGAAACAGGCATGTTAAATGAGCTGTAGAAAGAGTATGCTAGCTGATCGGCACCGATCTTGCTCGCTGAGTAAGGAGATTGCCCCTGCAAGGGATGCTCTTCTGTAATAGGCACAAATTTGGCCGTGCCATATACTTCACTAGTAGATGTATGCACCACCTTTTCCACGCCAAGCTCTCGTGCTGCCTGCAAAACATTGAGCGTTCCTTTTATGTTTGTGTCCACGTATGTATCCGGTGAGTGGTACGAGTAAGGAATCGCGATTAAGGCAGCCAAGTGCAATACGGCATCGCAACCCTGCATGGCCGTTTTCACACCATATGGATCACGAATATCCCCTGAAAAAATCTCACTTTGCTTCAATACATCTTTGGGCAAATGGTCCAGCCACCCCCAGGAATTAAACGAATTGTAATACACGAAGGCTTTCACATCGTACCCTCGGTTCACTAGCTCCTCCGTCAGATGTGACCCAATAAAACCATCTGCGCCGGTTACGAGTATCTTTTTCCCTTTATATTTCATGGCTACTCCCACTTATTTCACGCACATAGCGTATTCTTCCATTTCTTTATGCATGGCTGCAAGCATATCTTTCACATTATCTATATCCACCCGGCAATTGTCCAAATAGGAGCGGAATTCCCCTGTAACTCTTTCCGCCTTCTCAAATGGGTCTTTTGAAAACCGCAATTCCTTAAACGTATTCATAAGAAACTCAAATTCCGTTATATTCATACTCTGGATCAATAGTACAAAAAAATGATTAGCCTGCAGCTTATCAAATGCCTTATCGAACTTATTGAATAACCGCTCAAGTTCCTTTGCATTTTTACGTTTCAATGCAAATTCCATGTCTGCTAACAATAAATGAAAAGTACGGTAAACATTATCAAGTTTGGTTTGAAGCTCATTCATCCATTTCGCTTTTTCTTGAAAATGGGGTAAATCGTATTTCACTTCGTGTTTATTTATCCAATCTTTGTTTACGATATTTCGTTCAGTTAGTTTTTCTGCGATCACTTTGTCTAACGACACATAGGTAGTGCCTTCGATATGCGCTCCGCCTTTAGTGGTATTAATTACCTCCAAGTCAGAGTACATATTCACATAATGTTCCATTTCTTTCCGGAACATATCAAGACCTCTGTTCGTATAGACGTCTTTTCCTTCGACATCTTTTACAACAATAGCCTCCTTCCTTTGTTTTTCATCAACTTTTCCAACATAGGTAATATTTTTTGAATACCAGCTGTCACCCAAATAAGCTAAGTTTTGCCCTACCAAAACAACTGGATCGCACCCTAACTTGTAAAGTATCTGCAAAGTGATAATGGCAATTGATTTTGAACTATCAACAAAATCTATACTCTTCCCATCTTCGCGTTTCAAATAAAGAGGGGTAAGATAGTCACGAGCAACAACAAAATTCAACAGCGGTCCTGGATATTTGGGGATTAACTCATGGCCTACGATACTTCCAAAAACTAAAGGAATTGATTTTAAATCTCGCTCTATTACCTTTTCAAAGACCATTTGATTTTCCACACTGCCATCATAGGTAAACGCAGCATCAGGTTCAATACCATTCTCAATTAACGTATTGATTGACGTACCAACTGAAAAAATATAGGCTAGACCATTCTCTTTTATATATCGCAAATTTTCTATTTCTACATCCAACGATGGTCCTGCCGAGACCAAAATAGCGGGCTTCCCACAGAACTCACTCGGTTTCTCATGAAGTAGATTGGGCGTTCGGATGGCTGTCGGCATGTTCATAATGCTGTTTACTGTTAGGCGCTTGGCAAAGCTTAAATTAGCGCTAATGGTTGCACGTTTCAAAAATACCTTATCACGGAATTCTTCAATAAAATACTTGGTTTGCTCGCTAAAGATCCTTTCGTAAGTAGGGAGGACAATCATAACCATTTCTGCTTTCACATGATCAATAAGATGCTTAAGATTCTTCGTGAGCACGTCCGAATCTATACCCATGTATATATTTTTTAAATTATTATTTGCTATTTTATTGATCTGTCTGTGACTGGCATACTGAGTAAAAATAGTAACATTCGGTTCATAGATACTAAAAGAAGTGGAAGGATGCTGCTGAATAAAAGCTTCAATATGGTAACCCAGTCCCACTCCATAGAAAACCACATGTTTCTCACTATCAATATTTTGAAACTGTGCAATGACTTTCTCTGCTTCACTAACCGGGTCATATTTGCTATGCAAAAAATTCGATATAGAACCTGTTTGAACCATAAGGGTAGGCAACCCATTTTTCGCCATCTCTACTCTGATATTCTCTAAATCCAGATTCTCTTGGTGTTCATTTACTGTTTGCCAAACCTCTGGATATTTCTTTTTCAAAAATGAGATGTTATCAATTAAGATCATTACTAACGACCTCATTAGCATTAATTTGTGGCAAACCCGCTGAAACTTGCTCAAACTTAGGCAAGATTTCATACTGCAAGATATCCCCTATAAGGATGGCATCTTGTTGTTGCACGGCCTCCATAAGGACTTCCACTTCGTTCGTGAAGTCTAGCAAAACTTCATATTGTGAATGGGATTCTTTTGCATTTTGTTGTTTTATAAACTGAGATGTCTCTTGGCAAAACTGGATCCCCTCTACTAATTGCTCTAGCTTTACCCACACCTGATCAGATCCACTTTTGTAAAACTCGTCTGATAAAGCTTTTATAGCTGGAATGGCTCCTTGAACATATTGATGAGCAGACTCCAGCATGTCCGTAATTAATTCTTCAACCTTCACCATGATCACTTCTATATGTACAATCTCAGCCAAATTTGCGGTAAGGTATTCAATATGTTCATGAAATACATCGACTCCGTCTATTCGTAAATGACTAAAAATCAGTGTGGAGTTTTTTGTTTTCTCACGAATGAGTTCGATTGTATCGATTGCTGATATTTTTTGGCTATCTAATGAAAATTCCTGATTTAAAATTGTTAAGCGCATGTAGAATACCCCCTGCTTTTGTCCTTCTATATTCTTTATCGGAAAAACCCTTCATCTTGATTAAAGGAAATGATCCCCACTGATTTTCTTAATGAAAAAACAAAAAACATAGACCTCTGTTTGACAGAAGTCTATGTTTTTTCTGATGTAAATTAACGAAGCAGTTGCAGTACGCCTTGTGGCAACTGGTTAGCTTGCGCCAACATTGCTTGAGAAGCTTGTGTAAGGATGTTGTTCTTCGTGAACTGCATTTGCTCTTTCGCCATATCTACGTCGCGGATACGGGATTCAGCAGCAGTCAGGTTTTCAGAAGTGATATTCAGGTTGTTGATTGTGTTTTCCAAACGGTTTTGGTTCGCACCAAGGTAAGAACGCGCTGCACTCACCAGATTGATAACATCGTCGATACTAGCCAATACATTGGATGCTCCGCCAGCGGAACCAATGCTCCATGCTTCCAGAGCAGTGGATACGCCACCCAAAGAGAACTTAGTAGCATCCAAAGTCAATTTTTGACCAGCTTCTTGACCGATTTGGATCGCGATCGAACCAGCATTGTTAGCAAGCAAGGAAATACCGTTGAATTTCGTAGTATCCTTGATGTTTGTAACCTCTTTCGTCAGCTCAGTCAATTCTTCTTGCAGACGAGCGCGGTCATTCGTGGAATCGTAAGTTCCGTTTGCTGATTGGGTTGCCAATTCTTTAATGCGAACCAGCATGTTGTTTACAGTTTGCAGAGCACCTTCAGCAGTTTGGATCAAGGAGATTCCGTCTTGGGAGTTACGGGAAGCTTGTTCCATACCACGGATTTGTGCGCGCATACGCTCAGAGATGGAAAGACCTGCAGCATCGTCAGCCGCACGGTTAATGCGGTAGCCGGAAGACAGTTTTTCTACGTTTTTAGCCAGGTTTGCACCGTTTGCACCCAGTTGACGATGAGTGTTCATAGCAGACATATTGTGTTGGATAATCATGTAAAGTTCCTCCTTGAGTTGTCGACAGTCACGTCCCTGTGACTGCTACATATAATTGAGACCAATCACAATCGCGCGCTTGTGACTTTGTCCCTACACTAATATTATCGGCTCACAGGATTTGGGTGTTTAGTGCTTTTTCTACTTTTTTCTGCAAAAAAACAAAAAAGATGATCTATTGACCATCTTTTGACTCCTTTTTGGTTTGAATCAACTGTTTTAAAGCTGCCCAATTCCCCTGGCTCTGCATCGCCTGGAGATTCTCTTCCTGAATCGCATCGTATATTTCCTTCCGATACACATCCAAATTACGTGGAGCATCAATGCCTATCCGCACTTGATCTCCTTCAACAGAGATAATTTTGATTTCAATGGTGTCCCCAATCATGATCGATTCGTTCTTCTTTCGGGAAAGGACCAACACTTGAGCACCACCTACTTTCGATCACCAGCTTGTTGTTCAAACAACGGCTGACGTATGGAATATGTATCCTCCTGCAAGATCACCTGGCGCCCCATCCGATTGGACAGATTCACTACGATTGGAGCCTTTAAATTGACTGTTGCCAGGTTGTTTTCGCGAATCGTTATGATTGTAAAAACCGCTATCTGCGACTGATCTTCCACTCGTAAGGCTTCTTTTGCTACCTCTGACAGCTCAAACTTGTACTCAGAAAAAAAGGAGAATGGATCAATGACCCAAAAACCCACATCCTTCTCTTCCGTCGACTGAATCAGAAAAAAGGGACTCTCCTCTTCCTGCATCAATTGAAAAAACTGCAAATGGGAAAACCCCGGGATGCCATCTTCAAAAAATAGCTTGCCCAATTCCACTTGTTGACTTGCGCTCATGTTTTCCCCTCGCTTACATCATTTGATCCAGTTGACCGCCTACCACATCTATTTTCAGACTATTGTATTGTATCATATATGGCTCGACCTTGCCTGGTGTATAAGACAACTCAGGCGGTTTCGTAACCGGGTCCATACTCATACCATTTCGCTGCACGTTTATCACGACAGGTTTGAGCTCTGCACTTATATCTACACCTTCATCCTCCGAAGCCGCGGGGGGCGTATAGCCCCCCTCTAGTGCCCGTAGTCCTTTTTCTCTACCAATATTTGCAATAGCATTTTCTTTTGTATAGATACGCATCAGGCGATCGCCCTCTTGACTCTTTTCCGCAATCGCTTGAAGTGCTTTCTGCTTACCATAAGAAGCTAGGCTATCTGTAAACTGCATGGAAGTCATGATACCTATATTCGCTCGAGCTTGGCTAGAATCTATTTGCAGTACGATACGTGCTTGCTCGATATTCAACGTCGCAGGTACTTGCTTCAAGTTCATCTCAGCTTGCGGTTGCTTGATTTCTTGAACAGGCTTGTTGATATTTAACCCTAGCTGAGCAAACGTGCTTTGCATTTGGATTTTCGGGATATTCATGGCTTACCTTCCTCCCGACAGCCTAGCGCAGAAAGTCCAACAATGTAGGCTGAATAATACGTGCGCCCGAGCCTAATGCAGCAGAGTGCACGCTTTCCTGTGTTTTCAAATCTGTCATGACTTTCGCCATATCGGCGTCTTCGTTCTTGGACATCAGACCCGTAATGTTTACTTCTTGGGAATCCAAACGTTCTGCAATCAGTTCAACACGATTTACGTTGGCCCCTAAAGATGCCCGCTCAGACAGAAGCTTGTTATACTGGTCATCCATTGCTGTTTGGAATTGGGTGGCCGAGTTTCCGCTGCTCAGTGCCCCAATAATATTGTTCAGCACTGTGAACATATTATTGGCATTATCCGGGTAGTTGAAGATATTTTGCGCATTCACGTTTGACGTTACAAACACACCTTGACTCACTTCCAAATTAATGGGAGAGCTATTTGTGCTGACGAAGTCCCCAGCACCAGCTTTTGCTGTTGCATCGTAAGGGGGTTTATTTGTATCCGTACCTGCAAAAATATATTTCCCGTTGATTTGCTGATTCGCCAATGTGCCCATATGCTTTTTCAGCTCTTCTACTTCTGATCCCATTGCTTTTAGATCATCAGGGGAAACGGCACCATCGCCGGAATAGACGAGGATCTCCTTCACCCGCTTCATAATACTACCCATCTCATCCATCGTCGTATCCGTCATATCCATCCAGGACTGTGCCTCGTCGACATTGCGCTTATACTGATCATTCTCCATCAAAGAGGAGCGATAGAACATACCACGAGCGGCAATAACGGGGTCATCAGAAGGCTTGTTGATTTTGCTGCCCGACGAAAGCTGCTGCTGCAGCTTGTCCATAGTCCCCATCGACTTATGCAAATTACGCAGCATGTTGCTGTTCAACATATTTTGCGTTACGCGTACCGCCACTACTAACCCCTCCTATTAGAGACCCACACGGCCCATGCCGTTGATGACTTTGTCCAAGATTTCGTCCATACTCGTCATGACACGCGCAGAGGCGCTGTATGCGTGCTGGTATTTGACCATTTCCGCCATCTCGTCATCGATGGAGACTCCAGATACGGATTGGCGCTGGTTGTCTACCGTTCCGACAAGCATCTCCGAGTTTGCTTGATTTCGCGTCGCTTCCTGGGCATCTACACCCAATTGGCTGATCGTATAACGATAGTAGTTATCCAGAGTTGAGCTTTCCGCCAAGTCGTTTGGACCTGTACCTGCAGCCAGTACTTTGAATTTGATGGAAGATATTGCCAGTGCTGTCTCGTTGTTACCAACAGGAGTAGAGGTTGCTTCCGGTTTCGCTGCTGCAATGGCGTCCAGGCTCTTTGTGATTTCAGGGTTGATGGTGATGTTAAGGGCGCCTTTTGGATAATCCTTGGTCGCTGCGTTCCCTGCAAGCGCGGTCGTGTCTACGAAGAACGGCAAGTCTTGCACCGTACCATTATTTATATCCGACAAACTCACACCTGCACGGTGGATGTCGTTAATCTCTTTTGTCAGGTTCACTGCCAAAACGTCGAGGCGCTTCAAAATGTTAGGAACAATCTGGTCGCGGGATTCCAGCGTGCCTGCCATATATCCCGAAGTCGGCGTAAATGCAGCGCCACCCAATGTCAAATCGCTCACGCCGGTAAGCGGGTTTTGTACCGCAGCAAAAGGCTGAGACGTGATTCCTGTTACAAAATCCCGTCCTTCAATCGTGACGTTCACCATGCCAGCCGTAGACTGCGTCGCCTTGATGTCCACCAGCTTGGAGAGCTTGTCCAAGAGAACATCCCGCTGATCGTACAAATCATTGGGCTGATACCCATGCGGAACCACATTGGAAATCTGATTGTTCAGGCTGGCAAGCTGCTGACCGATCGAATTGATCTCCATCGCCTTCACATTTACCACATTGTCCAGATCGGTTTGGACTTCCTGCAGGTGCTTGTAAGTGGTATTAAACGTATCCGCTACCGCTTTGCTTCGCTCGCGAACAACCGCACGAGCAGATGTATCAGTCGGGTCTTTCGCCAAATCCTGCCATGCCTGCCACATCTGGTCCATGACCTTTTGCAGGCCGGTATCAGAAGGCTCGTTCATGATGCCCTCGACTTTTTCCAGTGTTTCCGTTCGTGCATCCCAATAGCCTTGACGCTTGTATTCATTGCGATACTGAATATCCAGGAACTCCTCGCGCAGGCGCTGAATGCTGTCTGCCTGTACCCCTGTACCAAGTAAGCCTGGCTCGATCGTTTGAAACATGCCCACATACGGAAGCCCCGTCGTCGCCTGCATGTTTACACGCTGGCGGCTATAGCCCTCTGTATTTGCATTCGCAATGTTGTGGCCCGTTGTATTTAAGGCGGATTGCTGTGCGAACAAACCGCGCTTACTAACTTCTATACCATGAAAGGTAGAGCGCATATTGACACCTCTTTACGCTTTTTTATTAAAAAAAGTTCGATTCGCCTGACGATAGCCTTCGGAGGCAGGATTGCCGTATATGAAATCGTCCTCCGGTGTATCGGTGATCAGGTCGAGCGTCATGTTTACAAAAGAAAGGGATTGCTTTAGCAACTGCTGATTCAGTTCATTCGCATCACGCAGTTCGTAAACAATCCGGCTTAGTTCGTTGCGACAGACGGTCAGTCGCGTTTTCTCTTCCGCACTGGTCGTCAACTTGATCAATTCAGCCAGTGTGCCTTCCTGCAGCGTAAAGCCTTTTTCGGTTGTCAGCTCTCTTACTACATTCAGACGGGCTGTTTCTGCTGCTGTAATTCCCTTGATCAGCTTTTGCTCTTGGCTCGTTATCGCCACAAGCTCATTCACATTTCCTTTAACTAGCACATCTTTCTTGTGCGTAGCCAAGGTGTACAAGGCCTTGTGCAACTGGATCAAGTTGTCGAGCAGCTCGTAGAGCATTTCCATTTTCGTCATCGTTGAATTCTCCCTCGTCTTCCCTGGAGAGCCTATTTGTTCTTTTGCCAGAAGGAAAGGAATTTCTCTGCGATTTTTTCACTCGGCACGCGATACGTTCCCTCTTCTACCTGCTTTTTCAGTTGATCTACTTTTTCCCGACGCTGCGGCGAATCTGGATCTTCCAGCTGCTTCAGCATTTCCAACGCCTCGGTTGAAATGTTCACTTCATCTTTCCCCATCGGGATCTTGCCGGATTTACCTACCTGGGAGTTACCAGTCTTGTTATAGGCATTGATCATACCGATACGATTGGGCTCATTAATCCGCATGTGAAAACCATCCTCTCAAACCACCGGACATGAATGATGTAAAAAACCGATGATACTTCTTAGTAGTATCATCGGCAATTTCGCTGCGCCCGATTAGTTTTTTTGTTACAAAACTATTCGTCAGTATTCCTCTTTCCTCGATAGGCCGCTGTCGAATTCCCTGGATTTTTCTCCTCATCAAGACGTCTCATGACTTCCAAATCCTGCGTGATATCATGCTTCAAACTATCAATGCATGAATCACAAAGATTACCGGTGTGTATCAAAGAATCGCAACGCTCGCATGGATATCCGAGATGCGGGTTGCCAGCAATGGATATACGGCCTTCTTTAATAAATTTCGTGATTTGCTTCACACTGACGCCAGTTACTTCACTCACCTGGTAAATGTTAGAGCCTCGATTTTCCCGTTTGCGCAAAAACCGCGCACACAGCTCATACTCCTGTTCCACCTGCTGATAGCACTTCGGACAAATATCGCGGACAGCTTGTACAAAAAGTGCATCACAACGCGAACAATTGGCAAGTTTGCCCAAAGACATAATGCCACCCCCTACATTCCTTCCATAAATTTTCCGTTCAACTTGATGTATTTTCTAATGATACTCCAGTTTTCACAGACTGGCTATCGATAGATCGTCAGGGAATAAATGCTGCCATGGGGACCTGCGTGTGCAAGGATTGTTTTTGCACATGAACGCAATGTAGATCCTGTCGTGTAAATATCATCTAGCAAAAGAACGCGGTATGAACCAGACACGTTCTTTTGGACACGCTCACCCGCCCACGAAAACGCACCCTCCATGCTTTCTACACGAGCGGTACGGCCTGCCTGCTTGCTTAGCTGGGCGGTCATTTTTGTACGGACCAGAAGCGAGCGAACAGGGATTCCTAGATCGGCACTCAGGCGCTTTGCCAGGAGATCAACCTGATTGAAGCCTCTCTCCTGCAAACGTTGGGCATGAAGAGGGACTGTCGTGATGCAATCAAACGCGATCGCTTCGTAATAACGATAAAACGCAATCGTTAGCAGCTTGGCAAAAAAATCAGCCAATCGTTCCTCGCCACGATATTTAAACGTGCTCAGCAAATTTTTTCCCCATTCATTATATCGGAGCAAACTGCGGTTGCTTTGAAGTGTTTCTGCCGTGATATTATGACAATCCGAACACAATTGGCTTCCTTCCCGTCCACATTGCAGACAGCTTGGTCCAAACATTACGGGCAGCTGATTCATGCAGATTCCACATAGCGCCATGCCAGCTACCAAACGATACATGACCGGGTAGCGAGTTCGACTGGCTAGCTGACCCGCCAGACTGCGAACAGCTGACTCTTTTACTCGCTCGTTTAAGTGGCCGCCACAGCCTAGGCAAGTATCGTTTCTCATGCTCTTTCCTCCTGTGCCCCTTGCAGCTTCGCAAGCTGGTTCATACGCTTGATCTGCTTGACTGCCGCTTTTGGAGAGGCAGCGCTCTCAGCCTGCAGAAACAGCACTACACCCGTAGGATCATCGCTGGACCGTCCTACTCGTCCCGCAATTTGCACCAGGGACGCTTCGTCAAAAACAGGAGCCTCTGCTCCCAGTACCACAACATCACTTCGCGGGATCGTGACGCCTCTCTCCAAAATCGTGGTTGTTACCATGAGACGGTAACGTTTTTCCCGGAAAGAGCGGACCTTCTCGTCACGCTGTGGATCGGCAGCATGCACACCTGCCATTTGGGAGGCCAAGTCCGGAAAGAAAGTCGTCAAATAGGCAAGGACACGCTCCACATCGTCAATCCGCGGAACAAACAAGAACAGCTGCCTCCCCTCCGCGAGCGTGCTTCGTACGATTTGAAGCAGGGAGGAGATAGGCCTGTTTGCCCGCATGCGCTTGTACAAGCCTGGGATGGTCTCGATGCGCGGGACCGGGAGCGCAGAACCATGATAGCGCCCAGGCAGCAGTACATGGGTAGAGGACCGCAGGAGCGGGAGTTTAGCCCTTTTTAAAACGAGCTTCCCTTTTCTTTCGGCAACCAGTCTTTTTTGGAGGTATTGCGGGGGAGTGGCGCTCAAAAAAAGCAGCTTTCCTTCGGGCTTTACCGCTCTGGCTACCGCCCTCTCCAGCATTGGATTGTTATGGTAGGGAAAAGCATCCACCTCATCGAGTACCACGAGCGGAAAGCGTTGATAATAGCGCATGACCTGATGTGTGGTCGCAATCGTAATATCCGCTTCCTCCCACTTTTCCTGACTGGATCCATGGACAGCAATGACACGAGCATCAGGAAAGACCCGCTGCAAGCGCGGAGCAAGCTCTAGAACCACATCCTTGCGGGGAGTTGCGATCAGAACCCTGCCTCCCGTCGATAACGCCACTTCGATCGATGGAAAAAGAAGCTCAGTCTTGCCCGCTCCACAAACAGCCCAAATAAGAAACTGCGACAAACCGGGGCGGGGATTGGCCACGTATCTTCTTGCCTGTTCTGCAGCTACCGCCTGATCGCGGGAAAAGCTACCCGACCAGTGCAGCCTTGCTGTCTTCCGCCCTGCTTCACGCTCGTCACTGGCTGCCTCCCTCGTCGCGGGAACTAGCAAGTACGGTGTGCAGCACTTGCTTCGGCCCATCCCCAGGCAAACCGTACAATAGGCGCAGCCCTGCCCGCAGGAATGACATACGGTGTATTCAATATCCTTAGCCCTGCTCCCGCACCTTTCGCAGCTCATTTCCAGCCGATGCTTCCACCAGCTCTTTTTAATCGCGAAACGTATTCCTGGCCGCCACTGTGCTCGCTCAGACAAAACCATCCTTTGCAAAACGGCAGTCAAGTCGTGAATAGGAGCCTCTCTCTTCAATAGCAGCGTCTCAGTCTCCTCCCACAGCAAGGCACGGCCGTCGAGGACCTTTTGAATTGTCGCAGTCGCCAAGCGCAGCTTCAGCTTCTGCCCATCGTCTCCCACTATCTCCGGGGTTACCGAGACCGACCAATCCCCCGTCTCCCATGTAAACCATTCAGGTCCTGGAGATTCCACTCCCGCCATGTCACGCCCGTAAAGGACAGCTGTCTCCCGCACTTGCTGTACGGCCAGCTCCCGCAATTCGGCAAGTCCTTCCTCGCTCATCGGATGGGAAGTCCCGTACTGCTCCTTCAGGCGTGCGTTGACAATCTCCCGCAACGAAAAAGCCAGAGCTAGTGACGGACTCTTGCCGATGACATGCAGCTGACACCCCTCCCGCTCTTGCCAAAACGACTGATCTACGGCAAAGCAGGGCGTCACATAGGCTTGTGCAGACAGCATCTTTTCCGCTCCTGTCTTGATGTAGAGCAAATACTCGCGCACACAGCTTCCCTCCCGAATCGAACTCATTTGCCCTCAGTGTGCAAAAAGACAGGGAGCGTCGGCAAATATTTTTGTACGAAAAAAGCACCGCCCGTGAGCAGTGCTTTTTGTTCCATTTTTTCACGTACTGGATTCCTGTCGCAAATCAATGACGATGTCTGGCTGATTCTGCTCCTCCTGTCCCTCTTCCAATAACCGAAAGAGGTATGGGTAGCGCTCATAGATGCTGACCATACGTCTAGTATGATCTGATGATCCAGCGTCAATCAAGGATATGCGGATAGGCTTGCCACTCCAATAGGAACGAAACAGCAAGCGTCGAATCACTCTCTCCAGCACTTGCTCGGAATCCCGTACCAATACTTTATAGTGCTGCTGCGGGATTTCTGCATCCCTTTTCATGCTTCTCGCCCATTTGTCAGCCAAAAGCACAAGCAAAGAGGAGCAGCCATATGCCGCTAACAGCCACAGTAGAAGTTCTTCCATCACGGTCATACCTCCTCCACTAACAAGGTATGCCGGACAGCCTTTTTTCGCTACAGTTTCACCCAACCGTTTTTAATGGAGATAACCACTGCCTGCGTACGGTCTTGCACATTCAGCTTTTGCAAGATGCTGCTGACGTGATTCTTTACCGTTTTCTCACTGATGAACAAAAACTCCCCGATAGCCCGGTTGCTTTTGCCTTCTGCCATCAGCTGCAGCACTTCACGCTCGCGGCGTGTCAAAGACTCGATCACTTTTGGATCGATCATCTGCGAGTCATCCAGGGAGAAGCTGCGTTCTGCCGCCCCTTCCTGTTCACTCAAGCGACGGAATTCCTCGATCAGCTTGCCCGTTACTTTTGGATGGATATAAGCTCCACCGCTTGCTACAACGCGCACAGCGTCTACGAGGTCGCTCGTCCCCATTTCTTTCAACAGGTAGCCAGAAGCTCCCGAGCGAAGCGTGCGATATACATAGCCTTCGTCATCATGAATCGAGAGCATGATCACACGCGTATTTGGACTTACCGAAATCACATTCTCCGCTGCGGAAACCCCGTTGATATTCGGCATGTTGATGTCCATCAGCAATACGTCTGGCTTATGCTCTTCTGCCAGCAGGGCAGCCTCTCCACCGTCTGCTCCTTCACCGACAACCTTAAAATCGTTTTCCATTTCTAAAATACGCTTCACGCCTTCGCGGAACAATTGATGGTCGTCCACAATCACGATACGGAGCTCTTGCTGTCTCTTATCCATGACTCATCCCCCTGTGTAAGTTCTATATTTTTTCACATTTTAAGCGGTATTTGAAAAATAACCTTCGTTCCTTCACCTGGCGCCGATTGCATTTCAACAGAGCCTTCCAGCAGCTGAACGCGCTCTCTCATGCCCAGCAAACCGAACGAGCCGCCGTTTGCCAATCGCTTCTCCAGATCAAAACCGACACCGTCGTCCTTTACTACAAGACTCAAGGACTCCTGAACAAATTCAAGCTTCACTTGAACCGTGTTTGCTCGCGCATGCTTTTCCACATTGTTCAGACATTCCTGAACCAAACGGAAAATCGCGGCTTTCACCGAGCTGCGAAGTGGAGGCTCCACACCAAATACTACCAGATCAATGGAAGACTCGATACGCTCTTCGCAAGTTTGTATGTATTTCTGCAGTGTTGGTACCAGGCCTAGATCATCCAATGCCATTGGGCGCAGGTCGAAAATGATTCTTCTCACATCGGCCAAGCTCATCCGAACCATTTCTTTCAGCTCATGCAACTCCATCTGTGCTTCCAGAATCCGTTCGTTCTTTAACATTTTTTCAACGATCTCCGAGCGCAGCACTACATTCGCCATCGACTGTGCAGGACCATCATGGATTTCACGCGCTACCCGCTTGCGTTCTTCCTCCTGAGCCTGGATGACTTTCAACCCCATCAATTGATGCTGCTTAGCTGATTCCAACGCTTCTCCGATCTTGCTCAGATCACCAGTGAGGTAACCCAAAACCACTCCCATCTGGGACACCAGCTTTTCCGCACGATCGATGGTCTCTTCCAGCGTGCGCAGCTGACGTTCCAAATCATTGCGTCTACGCTTCAGGTTGTTTTCCCGCTCCCGATAAATCGATAGCTCGACCTGGATACGGCTCGCTTCTTCATAGGCAATCCGGATGTCTTCCTCCGTGTACATCTGAAAGTTGCGGCTAACCAGGGCAAGTCGGTTGCGTGATTTGCGATACGCCAGCTCCAGCGCATCTACCTTTTGAATGACTTTTGAAATTTCCTGACGCAGCTCATGCAAATCGAGCTTTAACGAATTCCCTTGCTGTCTTGCGTTTTCGGCTATATCAAATATTTGGGTTTTGCTTGTTTCTACCGTTTCAATCGTTCGTTTAATAACTCCATCGAGCACGCTAATGTCAATCGCCTTGTTCATGATTGCTCTCCTTCAAACAAGTATTTCGCTTTCGTGAACAGCTGATGGAGGTCTGCTTTCGTCCATACAACTACCAAAATCTCTATACTATTGTTTCGGTTTTGTTGTTGCTTTTTTTTAGGGCATGACGTTTGGCTCAGCACTCTTGGCTACGCTTATGCTTATAGACGTATCAACATGGGGAAAAGGTTGCACTTCAGGCACATTTTTTTCTTTCGATCCCTCGCCCATGATTCCAACGGTCACGTTTTCGGTCAAAATGTTTATCTGCAAAAAAGGAAGAGCCTTTATTCAGCCAATACTCCCCCTTTACTTCCCTCATAAGATGATTCGACATAGTCCTACAAAATCCTTTGTAATCGGCTCCCCAATAAATGGACGGCTCGCTTGCGGAGTAGAAAATTTGACCGCAATAAGCCTTAGAAATCAGAGCAAATTTTTACCACACAAAAAAAGAGCCTAGCGGATAAACTAGGCTCTTTCGTCTGTTCCTTCTTATTTCACGAGTGCAGCAGCATCTTGCTTCAGTGCATCTGCTTTGTCTGTTTGCTCCCAAGGAACATTCAGGTCGTTGCGGCCGAAGTGACCATACGCTGCAGTTTGTTTGTAAATCGGACGACGCAGGTCCAGTTGCTTAATGATACCAGCAGGACGCAGGTCAAAATGTTTACGAACCAATTTTACCAAATCTTCTTCGGAAACGGTTCCTGTGCCAAAAGTATCGACTGCGATCGATACAGGCTGTGCTACCCCAATGGCATAAGCCACTTGAACTTCGCATTTATCAGCCAGACCTGCAGCTACGATGTTTTTCGCTACATAACGAGCAGCATATGCGCCGGAACGGTCCACTTTTGTTGGATCTTTACCGGAGAACGCACCGCCGCCATGACGTGCATAACCGCCGTAGGTATCTACGATGATTTTGCGGCCAGTCAAACCAGCATCCCCTTGTGGTCCGCCAATTACGAAACGGCCAGTTGGGTTGATGAAGTATTTAGTATCCGCGTCCAGCAATTCAGCAGGAACAACAGGCTTGATTACGTGCTCTACGAGGTCTTTCTTGATTTGCTCCAAAGTGGTCTCAGGAGCGTGTTGAGTAGAAATAACGATGGTGTCGATACGAACTGGTTTGTCACCGTCGTATTCAACCGTTACTTGCGTTTTTCCATCTGGACGCAGGTAAGACAGGGTATCGTTTTTACGTACTTCTGTCAGACGGCGAGCCAGTTGGTGAGCCATGCTGATTGGCAGTGGCATCAGTTCAGGTGTCTCGTTGCAAGCAAATCCGAACATCAGACCTTGGTCACCAGCACCGATTGCTTCGATTTCAGCGTCGGACATTTGACCTTCACGTGCTTCCAGAGCTTGGTCAACACCAAGAGCAATGTCAGCAGACTGTTCGCCGATTGCAGTAATTACACCGCAAGTATCAGCGTCAAAACCAAATTTCGCACGATCGTAGCCAATGCCGCGAATGGTTTCGCGAACCAGCTTTTGAATGTCTACGTAGGTATTTGTGGTGATTTCACCAGCAACCAGTACGAGACCTGTTGTTACGGATGTTTCGCAAGCGACACGAGCGTTTGGATCCTTGGACAGGATCGCATCCAAGATGGAATCGGAAATTTGGTCACAAATTTTATCCGGATGTCCTTCGGTTACGGATTCAGATGTGAACAGACGACGACCTTTTTGCAAAGCCATGAGAAAATACCTCCTTTGACCTCATACAAATAGTGTGGTAGCCGAGTCAGGATTTTATCGACGTAAACGCAATAAAAAAACCTTTTCCAACAAGTCGGAGGAAAAGGTTTGAGCGCTTTATGCTTCCTTCATCCTCTTATCGGCCAGAACAGATGTCCGTTCTGCTGGTTAGCACCGCTCTTTCGTCGGTTGCCGGGCTTCATAGGGCCAGTCCCTCCGCCTGCTCTGGATAAGAGTATCCATTACGGATTATAGAATAATTGTTTTTCTCTATGGTGTCAATAGACTTTTATCGGAGTGTATATTTCCCTCGAACCATCACGTGAGAAATCCCATCGTAACCAGGTGCGAGACGCAATCCGCGGTTGTCAGAACGGGCAATCAGAAGCAGGTGATTCGTACCGACCACAGCTCCACCGCGAAGGTCTACACCCGCTGTCAGGTCAGTCAGACCATCTCCATTGTTGCCCGCTACAGCTTGTACTTTTCCTGTGCGAACAATAAATTCTGTGCCTTCAAAGCCGTACAGCGTCTGTCCAGGATTTACCTCAACGACTGTCAGCGTACTGCCTCCACCGCCGGCTGCCTGAATTTGCTGGTCGACGTAGCTTTTGGTAACCACAGGATCGTCTACAGAACCGGGTACGCCTCCCACGCCATCTGCCATCGCCTGAGAGGCAAATATTACTGTTCCCCCAATCGCAGCTGCGAGCAGGCCTTTTGTGACTGGTTTCATCCTTTTTATCCTCCCCAGATTTTGCGGTTAAAATTTATAAGCTTTTGTAATCAATACCACAACCTCTGCCCGAGTGGCAATACCCTGTGGCTTGAACGTGGAACCATAACCGTTTAACCAATTGCGTGAAGTCAATGCCTCAATGGCTGGGGAAGCCCAGTGACTGGTCGGTACATCCCGATAGCTGGACGTGCTGCGTTTGTACAGCAGTACATTGTGCGCACGTGCAATCATGGAAGCCATCTCTGCACGGGTTATCGGCTGATCGGGCTTCATCTGCTTGTTCGGATAGCCTTTCATGATTCCTACCTGATAAGCGATACCCATGTTGTTATACGCCCAGTGCTTTTTCGGCAGATCACGGAAGGTCGTTTTGCCCGTATAAGAGGAAGCTACTGGCAACCCATCCGAACGCATGGCCGAAATCAGCATCGTCGCAAACTGTGCCCGTGTCACAGCCTGATTTGGCTTGAACGTCGCGTCTGCAAAGCCTTTGACTATCCCACGATTGCTCAGGCGGACGATCTCAGAACGGGCCCAGTGGCTGGAAATGTCTCGATACCCACCGACCAGCACCTGCTGGTTCACGGTTAAACGGTAAGCATCGTATTTGAACGGAACGCCACTGTTCAGACGAATATAATACTTGCCAGGCTGCAAACGCAGTCCGAAAATATCCTTGCCCTGATCGGAAAGCTCTGCCACTTCATTCGTGGAGGCCAATGCATAATTGAAATTATTTGCACTGTACAAGGCGATTCTCACGCCGGATGAGACCGGAATAAAGGGAGCGCGTACATAGACGTACGACTCTGAACCGACAGTAAATTGGAACCAGTCAGAATCGGTAGTGGTCGGCAGCGTCCCTGTCATGACGGTACCACCCGCCAGATAGGATGCCTGACGATACGCGTCATTCGGCTCGTTTACATCTTTTTTCACAGGCGTAAAGCTCAAGTCCAGCCTGTATTCGCCATTCACTGCATTTTGTTCATACTCACTTACACGGAGGAGGTACTTACCAGGAGATACCTCTTTGGATGCATGCTCCGCTGGGTCGTCACGATCACCGTTATCATACAGCGGATCCCATGTCGTGCTATTTCCCTGGCCCTGCTTGCCAATCGCAAGTACCGGATCCATACGCTTGTTGTCTGGTGTCACGGTCACATCCAGATGCCCATACTCACGGACATAATAGGAGAACCAATCTTGATCTCCCTCGGTGTGGAAGCTTCCGTTCACACTGATCTGGTTGCCTACAAGCGGTCTGGCCGTTCCGCTGGTGTCATTGCGCTCATTACGGTCCGGATTGATGCTGAATCTACTGGTCAGCACGTAGGAAAAGGCATTTACGCCCCCATTTCGCACGAGCCTGATGTCCATGCGTCCCGCTTTTGCCGAAACGGTAATCGTGTCGCCGTTTCCGATGTAGTGTGTGACCGGCGTCCGATTTTCTGAATAAAAGGTAGCCGCCATCGGGGAAGATACAGTCGAATTCACCGATGCCGTAAAGCTGACTCTTCCATCGTACGGAACGTCCATTTTAAACCAGTCGGTGGTGTCGTTCGGACCAAGATTTCCACGTATTTGCTGTTCGATCGGAAATGCCTTGGCACGCGACAATACGTTGTTTGGTTCTAAAAAGTCCTGGGACATTGCTGAGGTTACTGCTTTTTCTACGTTGAGCAATCCGTAGCCCGTCCGCTTGTCCCATCCGCTTTCGCCCAGATTGGTCGCCGTTTGATAAAGCAGCTGCCTCACATCGATAGGCCTTAGCTTGGGATAACGGGCCATGATCAAAGCCGCAGCGCCAGCCACTTGAGGTGCAGCAGCAGACGTGCCGCTAAAAGAACCGTACGTGCTGCCAAGCTTGGTCGTGTAAACGTTTAGGCCCGGTGCCATCAAATTCAGCTCTGGCCCTGAGTTCGACTCGTAGATAGGCTCGTTGTTGCTTTTTACTCCCCCTACAGCTATCACAGTTGGATAAGCAGCCGGATAAGCAACGCGGTTCCCCTCGTTTCCACTCGCTGCAATCAGTACAGCCCCGCTCGCCTCTGCACGGTTAACGGCATTGGTCAGCGCTTTGGAATAGGACATGCTGCTCACCGACATGAGGATTACCTTGGCTCCTCGGTCCAGCGCAGTATTGATGCCCCTCGCTACGACATCCAAATCAGCAACTGCCCTGCTGTCCAATACTTTAATCGGCAAAACTTTCGCGTTCCACAAGACACCAGAAACACCGATGCTGTTGTTCCCCTTGGCAGCGAGTACGCCAGTGACTTCCGTACCATGCCCGTTGTCGTCCTGTGCGGAACGTCCAGCGTTCACAAGATTGATGCCCGGTAACAAATTCCCTTTCAGATCCGGATGATTGTAGTCTGCACCAGTATCCAGTACCGCAATAGTAATTGCTGTATTGCTGTTCACTGTTTGCCATGCCTTGTCTGCTCGAATCTGGGTGAGATGCTGCTGGTTATCGTAGTAGCGATCATTGGAATCAGCGAAAGCAACCATCGGCTTCACATCAACCAGCGTCATCGTGAAGCCTATCGCGAGCGCAAATGCTGCTCGTGTCCATTTCCTCATGAAAAACAGTCCTTCCTTCTCTCCCCTGCCGAAGGTGCAGTCTAAAAGGAATTCAGGTATTCTACTTCTTTTCTAAGCATAGCGGAACGAAAGGGAGACATGCAAGTTCGAATATCCAATATTTGGAATGTTCACCTAGTAGAAAAACCCTTTTCACCGTGGGCAAAAAGGGTCTTTCCATTATTGCAATAAACCTTTATTGTTCTCCACTGTCGGATTAACAGCTGGCTGCTTTTTACTTTGACGTGCTTTTGGGATGACGGCTGTCAGCTTGCTCACATCATAATCGTCTTGTTTGATAGACGTCGAAGGAATATCGAATGCCCACACGCGGTTGCTATTCGCCTCTACCTTCATGTTTGCCAAGGTGTACTGGATACGAGCCACGTTGTTGCCTTCCTCATCGTTGACGATGATCGGCACTTCCGTGAATTCCAGACGTTTTTCCAAACCGTTGCGGAACGCTACAATCACTCGAAGACCGTCCTCTTCGCCTTTCGTGATATCGAGCACCTGCAGGTCAACCTGGCCGGCTGCAAGCGGTGAATGTTCCTTTGCCTGCTTCAAGTACTTCTCGTTCTCTTCCTTCGTCAGACCTTGAGTCATCTCTTCCACTGCTTTTGGCGCAGCAGGTTTTTGATAAGTCAACGTCAGAGGAACTTCCTGCTCTGGAAGCTTGCTGAATTCGTCCCAGCGAAACAGGAATTCAAAAGGACGGCTGGTCAAATCGCCAATTGGACCTGCTGGAATCAAGTCAAAGGTCTTCTTCGCGACGACTTCGCCTTCATTCGTAATCAGCGTCAAAGGCAGCTTTTGCAGCAAGACGCTCCTGTTTGTAGCGTTGCGAATATAGGTCAGTACCAGATAGCCATCATCTGTTACTTGTGTAAAGAAAGGAACAACTCCAACCTCGTCACGCACCACGGCTGGCAGCTCGTCGTGAATATATTGCAGCAGCTCTGCTTCCGTTTCTTCCAGCCTGTTGTCCCATGGGCCATTCATGACCAATTCCAGCTCAGTAGATGGAATGCGGGTGGAGGACTGCTCAGGATTATCAATCCCGGAGATACCCAAATAAAATTCTTTATGCAAATGCTCGTGAATATCCTCTCGCACTTGCTCCAGACTTTCCTTTGATCCAAACCAATTTTCCAATAACCAACTCATATGTCAACCTCCCAAGCCCTGCTGCAGAATGAACTTTACTCGTGCTACTTTACTTCCAGCACCCATCTGCGCAGGTTCGCATTTGGTTTTTTTACGGCATTCGGCGGGAATACGATAATCCACGGACGGCTGTGGCCAGGCTTTACTTTGACCGTGCTTGCGTCCACGGAACCCTTCGCTACCACATCTCCATCTTGATCAGAGATGGTTAGCTGAATTTTTTCCGGGTTATACATTTCTCTCATGCCGTTGCGGAACAGCATGCCTGCAATCAATCTGCCGTCGTTCGCCAGTGTAATATCAAAGCCAGTTACTTGAACGGTGTCAGCAGGAATAGGCGGCAATGAATGGGTCAATGCTTCCAGCCGATCTTTTTGTCGCTCTGTCATGCGTTTTTCCATCTCTGGATCCAGCTCCAACTGTTTCGGCCAAACATGCGAGCTTCTCCCCGCCTTCATTACCACCTTCCAGCGCTTGAACGAGAAGTTATCATGCAAGAATGTCTCTTCCGGGAATAACATCTCCCAAGGGCGGCTGGAACGTGGCGGAATAGCTCCCATTTCAGACAAGTCTACCCTCATACGAGCAAACGGCTTGTCGTCCAAATAAATCGCCATGCGGATATTTTTGAACCGAACAGGATGATCCAATGAGTTGCGGAAGAACATGGTCACCGTCAATCCATTCGGGCCAGGAATCATACTGAAACCCGTTACGCTGATCATCCCTTTTACCATATCCGGCAACTCAGCTTGCAGGAAGCGGAGCGTATATTTTTTCTCAGCATCCAGCTCTTGCTCCCATACTGGGTGCAGCGAAAGCTCCGTATGCACCTTCGTAACTACTGGAGCTGCATTCGAAGCTACCTCTTTCTCCACATCTGCTTCAGAATCGCTCAATTCGTGAAAATCAATGGCTGCCTCTTCCTGAAGCTCTTTCTTCAATTGACTTTCGTCTTTCCCAAACCAGTTCTTTAAGAATGAAAACATGTGTTACCTCCTCACACGTCCGGACGCGACCGAAACTCTACAATAATATCATAACCTTTGGATTGAACCCGAGCAAATCGCACCTTGCCAAACTTAGTCTTTCCTTAGCTTTGTGGTACGCTGACTTTCCAACGTGAAAAATCAGCATCTTGCTTCTGAATACTTTCTGGCGGAAAGATAAAAAGCCATGGTTTACTCGTACTTGCATGAACCGTCAGGCTACCAAGCTCAAACAAACCTTCCGCTACTTTTTCACCGGTGGCATCATACAGTACCAATGGCAATTTTTCAAAGGATAGCGATTGACTAGAGCCATTACGGATCAAAAGCATGACATTCAGGGCGCCTGATTCCTCCGTACGAATCTGCATGCTCTGAATATTAACTTCCCCTTCTTTAATGGAAGGAAGACGTTTGGCTAGTTCAATAAGAGAGTTTTTCTGTTCATCCGACAATGCTTTGATCCATGACTCTTCCAGCTCCAGCTGCTGTGGCAAAACCATCTTTTTCTGTGCCATTTCGAAAGCAATTTTCCAGTTTACAAGCAGGACATCCACTTGCAGAAAATGCTCCCTTTCAAATACAAATGACCACGGTCTTGCAGATCGCGGCGGAATCTCACCTATTTCAGCCAAGTCAAATTTCTGGCGCGTAAACAACTGTTGATCTCCAAATAATACAACGAGCGTCATTTCATTCAAAGTCATCGGACGATCAGAGCTATTGCGGATAAATGCTGTCACTTCAACCCCTGCATCATGGGGAACAAGTGAGGTACCCGCGAGCGAAATACTTCCCTCTGCCAAAGGCTCCAGCTCTTGCGCCATAAAAGAGAGCGCATATTTCTCCTGTGAACTAAGCTTATCTTCCCACGAGGGATGCAAAGAAAGGGATGTCACGACGCCTGCCGGTGCAGATTGCTTCCCTTGCTGTGAGTGTTCAGCAGTAGCGGGCAGGATAGACTCTTCCTGAATCTGCTGTCTGACTTCTTCGGATGTGGGAGTATTCCCGAGTAAATTTTTCAAGAAGGATAACATAACGTCTCTCCCAACTTTTCTCTACCTCTATATAGAGTTCTGTTCGTCATTCACTATAGCACAGTGCCAACCTTTTGCAACCTTGAAAAGTTGGCATTCTGACTCATGAAAGCCTGTTCATTTGCATAGCAGGGACGTCCCTCTGCACTCGCATCCGACCGATGGGTAATATTTGTAAGGATACCCGTAAGCATAGGTGATGTCAAGGAATGACAGGCAGTGCTTATGGGATATTTCACATTCAGTAATCATGTATTATTTACCATATAAGCATGAGGTTTACATAAATGCTCTCTATTGTTAAAATAATGATGATAAATGAATTTCTTGGGGATACATATCGCCAGCTGACCTCCTCAGCTGGCCATTTTTTACTCTCTTCCCATTTTCTTTAAAAGATAGGACAACCGCCAGACTATTCGCTGTCTGGCGGTTTTTTATGCTTCCTTTGGCTCTATTCTTTTACTGTGAGGGAAATTCGAACTGATTTTCCTCCGTATTGGGCCGTGATCGTTGCGGTGCCCTTTGCTTTTGTAGTGATTTCCCCGCTCTTCGCTACGGCTGCTACTTTCTCATTCGAGGAGGTCCAAGAGATTCCGTCCTCTATTTGCTCGCTCGAGCCATCGCTATAGGTCGCTTTCAGCACAGGGGTAACAGTTTGATTCACCTGCAGGGACAGTCGTGTCTCATCTGCCTGCAGCTGCTTAAGCCGAGTATCAATGCTGATCCTTACAGATTTTCCTCTGTAGGATGCCGTGATCGTGGTTGATCCAAAGCCTTTTGCAACGATCTCCCCATCCTTGTAGACAGCCACACGCGCATCGGTAGTCTTCCATTCTACTTCGGATGTGACTGCTTCCTGGTCCTCCCCATAGAAAGCGGTAATCTCGACGGGAGCCGATTCATCTGGCTTTAAAAGCAGCTTACTCGCACTGGCGACTAGCTTGGTTATGCTGACACTTACCCGTATTTTCACGCTCTTGCCTGCATATGACGCTACAATGTAGGTGCTGCCAATGTTTTTGGCCGTAATCAAACCATCCTGAACAACTGCAATATCCTTATCCTGCGTTGTCCACTCGATTTCATCCGGTGAGAGCACTGTTTGAGTTTTGTCTCCATACGTCGCTGTCAGCTGCACCGTCGCCTCGCCGTCCGGCTTCATCGTAAGTGATGTTTTGGATGCTGCAAGCTTCGTGAGGACAATTTCTACGGGAATGGAGACGGTTTTCCCCTGATAGGCAGCGGTAATGCTCGTCTTTCCTGTCCCTGTTGCGGTCACCACTCCATTTTCTACAACAGCAATCTTTGTATTGTTTGTTTTCCATTCGACGTCTTTGGCATCTACAGCAGCCTTAGTACCGTCTGTCATCGTGGCTGTCAGCGTGATGGTCCCCGTATGATTTGGGGACAAGGACAGCTTGCTTCTATCTGCCTTCACGCTTTTTACACTGACCGGTTCTTCAGGCAGCTCTGAATCAGAAGAATCCGCCTGTACGGCCCGATAGGCA
Source organism: Brevibacillus centrosporus (assembly GCF_046622605.1). Classification (NCBI taxonomy): domain Bacteria; kingdom Bacillati; phylum Bacillota; class Bacilli; order Caryophanales; family Paenibacillaceae; genus Brevibacillus; species Brevibacillus centrosporus. The sequence continues at coordinate 5,473,180 of NZ_CP176856.1, forward strand.
TTAACCAGACCATATCCGTATAACGAATCTCGCCCAGTCTTTCCTAAGTCCGTAGCGGTCGCTAGCAGACGATCTGTAAGCTCTTTTACGGTCAAGTCGGGTTCCTTTGTCTTGAGTAGTGCTGCAACCCCGGATACAAACGGTGTCGCTTGAGAAGTCCCGCTCGCGTGTACGTACCTTCCTCCAGGATAAGTGCTGATTATATCCACCCCTGGAGCTGCAATATCTACACTGGAGCCATAATTCGAGAAGTCAGCAAGCGTCCTGTCCGAATCAATCGCGCTCACCGTAACCACTCCCGCGATGGATGCAGGAACGAAGCGGTCGGCGTTGGAGCTCTCGTTGCCAGCTGCTGCCACGACCAAGGCCCCTTTTTTCATCGCGTATGTAATAGCGTCCACCAGCGTTTGCGGTGCCTTTTTCTGATTATCCCCAAGCTCTGCGCCTAGGCTCAGGTTGATCACATCGGCTCCTAAATCTGCTGCATCCATAATGGCGCTCGCTACATCATAGAGGTCTCCTTCCCCCTCCTCGTCCAACACCTTTAAGGGGAGAATTTTTACCGAGCTGTTTCCGGCTACTCCTGCTATTCCCTGTGCGTTCAGCTGGGCTGCAATGATCCCGGCTACATGCGTTCCATGCCCTTCGTCATCTTTTGCATCCTTGTCTTTATTCACGTAGTCATAGTCATTCGCCGTATTCACTCTGCCCTTCAAATCCGGATGACTGTAGTCTACGCCCGTATCGATGACAGCCACCGTGACTTGCGCATCTCCCGTGACTTCCTCCCATGCCTCTGGTGCCTGAATCTGCCCCAAACCCCATTGTTCTGAATAGTATGTATCGTCGATCGTGGAAGTAGCATACATGCGCATGTTCGGCTCGATGTACTCGACCTGCGGATCAGCCGCCAAGGAATTCAAAACTTCCGCATCCGTCCTGCCATCTAAGCGAATGAGCATGTGCTGGTCGGTTTGTTCCGTGTAGACGGCTCCTTTCGTCATCGAGCGGAGCTTCGTTGTCTGTTTTGCCGACCCTTCACGGAGCTTGACGATATATTCTCCGGTTTCGCTTGTGGGAACACCCGCGGCCTCGTGTGAAGGTGAAGGCGTATCCATATCCGTTGAAGCCGCATATACAGGTGTCAATCCCGTTTGAGCGGACAAGCTGCATACAGCCAGAGCGAGCAGTAATGGTTTAAAGCCTAGTTTCGCGACGATTGTTCTCACTCTCCCCTTTTTCTTCTCTGGTTTTCGTACCCGTTATAGAAGACACGCGTGTTTGTCTGCTATTCTCCAGTGTACTAGGAAAGTGTTTGATTTACTTTAGAAAAAAAATAGAGAATGGCCCACCTCCCACGTAAACATGGTTAAACATTTTCACCATACGAGTACCTTCCTTATTATATAGCCGTCCTTTTTTGCCTCACGAATGGTGTCTATCGTGGAATGCCCGTGTGTTACAATATTCGTAATATTACTTCTGCAAAAGCAAATACATAGCTTGATGATTGCATGCTGACAGACTGATCCATAGGTTAGGAGGAAAGAGAAATGAAGCCCTTGATTGGTATTTGTGCCAACTACACGATTGATGACAGCGTAGGAACCAAGAGCGGCCTCGGTTTACCTGGCCAGGAATGGCAGGTGCTCGCCGATGATTACGTCAAAGCCATTGAACGAAGTGGAGGTGTTCCTTTCATCTTGCCGGTGACAGACTCCCCGGAGACGCTGCATCCCCTCTTGTCTGTTCTTAACGGCGTATTGTTCAGTGGCGGCTCCGATATCGAGCCCACCTATTACGGCGAGCTGCCGAGACCCGGTCTGGGAGAGATTGATCCCAAGCGCGACAAGCACGAGATCGCGCTCATCAAAAAGGTTCTGAATGAAACCAATCTACCCGTGCTCGGAATTTGCCGCGGCAGTCAGCTGCTGAATGTAGCGATGGGCGGTACGCTTTACCAGGACTTGCAATTGGAACGCCCAGAGGGAATGCCGCACACATTAAAGCACGCTCCCAAATACCACCCCACGCATCCTGCAGGAGTCCTGCCAGGCTCACGACTCGAAGCTATTTTTCAGACGCAGGAGCTTTGGGTAAACAGCTTTAACCATCAGGCAGTGAACAAGCTGGGACAAGGTCTAAAGGTTACTATGACCGCTCCGGATGGATTGGTGGAAGGCATCGAGGCACCCGGCGAGCGTTTCGTCGTTGCTGTTCAGTGGCATCCTGAAATGATGATTGATCGCCATGGTGAGTACTTGAGGCTGTTTGAGGCTTTTGTGCAAGCGTGTTGCGAGAGGGTGGAGGTGTATGAAAGAAAAGGTGTCCTAACAGATTAATAGAAGGTCTATCAAGCTCTTACCTTGGAGGGAGCAGATCATGCATTACAAAGACAAAAACAGCCTACCCATCCCGAGATGCCCTACGGAAAATCATCCACCTCGCTACCGTAATACACCGATGAAGTGGACTAAGGAAAATTATTAGCAGGAATGATTTGAGAAATTGCCATAGTTTTCGTACTGGCCTACATTATGCGGGCGACTTTCATCGCACACGGCGTTCCATCAACGGCAAAAATATTTAAGAGAAACAAAATGAACGAAATGATTATTCAGATAATTTCTTCAGAAAAAGCCAGCTACCGATAACCGGCAGCTGGCTCCATTCTTTATGTAACGCTGAATGTTTAGTTGAACCGTACCCCAATTGTTAGACACACCTAACAATTGGAGATGCAGTTTACACGAAAAAGCTTCGGACTGTTTTTTCAGCTATTTTACTGTGATCTCTAACTCATCCGTAAGATCTGAGTTCTGTACCATCAGCTTGATAATCGTACCCTTCGGTGCTTCCTTACTAATCACCAGTAATCCATCCCCATTAACATTTGCATACCCGTTATCCTCAAGAATATAGACCGTGTCTTTATCTTTGGTCAGGTCTATAGAACTCCGATCCGTTAATAAGCCCTTTACCTTCACCGCTATTTTGTCTCCCGCGAAGACTGTCCGTCTACTTGCCGATGCGGAGATAGACGAAAGCGTAACTACAGTAACCTTTACTGTTACTTTCTTATTTCCGTTCGAGACAGTGATTGATGCCTTATCTCCAGATTTGGCATCCTCTGCGACGGCTAGCACTCCTTCCTCAGTTACCTTTACAGCTTTCTCATTGCTGGATTTATAAGTGGTTCCTGCTTCCTCAGAGGTCACATCTACTTTCTTTCCATTGCTCAACGTCGCCTCTACATTTAAGTGAGAGCTTTCATCTGGCAGCAGCTTCACCGTTTTGGGCGTGACCTTCAAACTCCGTAAAGGTGCCTCTGCGACCATGAAAGTCGTTACCCGCGTCGTATCAAAGGAGGCAAGTCCTTTGGATTTGCTCACGACAACTACCTTGCCTCTTGAATCGGTCAGCTGCTTCCAGCTCTTCTTCTTTGCATCATAGTAGTAGGCAACCAAGTCGCGAGCTTTTTCCTTATAGGCGATGGTCACATGCAGGTTTGACTTGCCAAACTGAGTGAACTCCTTGTCGTCTGCCAAGATAGTAAAATGGTATGCGCCACTATGATCACCAAACGAATCAGGTATTTTAACAGACTTATTTTCTTCCACCGATAGCTCGACATTCTTATTCTTCAATTTCGCCAATACTTCATCTGTCAGCTCCATGCTGTTTTCCTGCTGGTTTCTTACCACAACGATAAATTGCTTGTACACCAATTGATTGACGACTTCCTTGGGTAATTTTACAGTGATGGTAGCTTCGCTTTTTGCTCTCAGTTTGTTTTTCTGTTCTTCCAAGATCGTTAGGACGATCCGTTTGGAAAACGAGAATTTATCTGCTGCATCCCCCAGGTTGCGAGTAATACTGGTAATGAGACGGTTCACACGTGCGATTTTGTCATCCAGATCACTTATCGTATCACCTGTATCCACTTCCACTTGATTTGACTTATCTATTAGTGTTGTTACCGATTCGGTATACTCCTCTTTCAACTTGTTGAGATCGTCCTTGTCCAGCTTGGAGATAACCGTGCTGGCAAAATCCGCGAGAAGCTCTGTACTTTGCTGAAGCAAGTCATCATCCGATGCGGAAACCTCGTGGATAATTTCATTCACATATTCAGTGAGTAGCTCCCTCGTGCTATCGACGGCATCGTCACTACTTACCAATCCCTCGTTCATTTTATCCATCAGCGGTCCTAGTACGTCTGTAACTGTGTTGGAGAGAACCTTCAATTTATCAGCGGTTGAGACTTCCTTGGATTCGGTCACTATTTTCAGTTTCTCAAAGACGTTGTCCACCACATCCAGGACAGCCGATCCATCCGTCGAATTGGCTATGTCCCCGGAAGCATCCTTATTCAAGTCGAGCTGATCTTCGACAATTCCCTGATCATTGCCCCCTCCGCTCGTAGGTGGTGTCGGAATTACAGGAGGTTGTTTCCGATTCACTGTGAGAGTATAGGTCTTTGTCGTTCCATCTTGTGCAGTAACTATAATGGTGCTCGTGTTTTTTCCAACACGTAACGCTACTTGCGCCGTATTGCCGCTATCTACCGCATTTCCGTTGATCACCAACCTTGCCGTGCTATCATCTACAATGGCAGTCAAATCCACCTTGGTTACCGAGCTACCGACCTCTAGCGTGTAATCGGTGGTGTTGGGGTCAAAAGTGAGATCGCCAGCACTGATGGTCAAGTTCCTCAGATTAGCATTACTAGATAAGTCAAGAACCGGCATCGTTGCTGTCGCTGTATCCGTTTTGGGATCAGCCATGCCGTTTGTCAGGCCATTGTCTTCGATGGTATATTCGAAGCTTGCCGTTCCAACAAAATGGTTATCCGGAGTAAAGAGCACATCTGTATCTTGAATACGGACTGTCCCGCCGATGGAATTACCAACTGACTTCACAGTTAAGGTCTGATTATTTTCATTTGCAGGCCCTGCTACGTCATTCTGAACCAGATCAGCAAAAGGAATGACCTGTTCGCCAGAGTTTTCATTCACTGAAGAAAGGTCTTCGCCTGCAGCTACTGGCGTGTCGTTGACTTCTGTTACGGTAATCGTTGCTTTTGCCGCGTTACTTAACCCAGTTCCACTATTATCCAGTGAAGCTTGTACATCGAAGGTGAAAGTATCATTCGCTTTACTATTTGCATTCGAGGCAGGGGTGAACTTTAATCCAGCTAAACCCTCCGTTACAGTAATAAAGTCACCATTCTGAATCAATGTTGCTCCATTATCCTTAAACAGCTCCCCGCCTGTGATTCCTGTGATCTTGAAATGGGTCACATCGCTATCTGCTAAATTCGGAGTAATGACAAGGCCGGAACTGCTTTGTGTATCCTCAGTTGTCTGTGCTCCCGTTACCACTGGCTGATTCGCGACTGAAAGCACCGGGATGGTAACCGTAGCCTGATCGGTCAATGGATAGGGTGTCTCACCTGTCGTACCATCATCCTCTACTGTATATTGAAAGCTCGCCGTACCATTGAAGTTAAGTGTAGGCTCAAAATATACATATTCATCCTGCATCCGTACTGCTCCACCGCTTGGATTGCTGACATCCTTTATCGTCAGTTGCTGGCTGCTCTCATTCGCTGGTCCTGGAGTATCATTTGCCAGAAGATCGGCAATTGGAATCGCATGCTCACCAGAGTTTTCTGCTACCTCAGGTAATACATCGTCAACTGCATCTGGATCGTCATTTACAGGAATCACGTCCAACCCCAAAATCAACGCTTCACTCAGCCCGGATCCTGCTCCATCTAGAGCTGCTTGTACATTGAAATAAAATTCATTATTTGTTGGAGTTTTACCATTCGCATCTTTTGCCGGGGTGAACTTCAGACCTGCTTCCCCCTCATCCACAGTGATAAAGTCACCGTTGTGGATGGGAGTAGTCCCATCGTTTTTATATAAGGTTCCGTTGGTAATTGCCGAGATTTTATAATGAGTGACTTCTGTTCCGTCCGCTGGATTCCGTTTGATAACCAGCCCTTCTGTAGTCCGGGTGTCTTCCTCCGTAATCGTGCTCGTCCCATCTGGGGTATCCGCCACCGGTGTGACCACGATTGAAGCAGTCGCTTCCGCTGTTTTCGGATCAGGACTACCCTCGGTTGTTCCATTGTCCTTTACCTGATAACGGAATGTAGCCGTACCATTAAAGTTGGGATATGGAGTAAAGACAATCTGATTCGTATCGCCGTCGATTGTGACTGTTCCCCCTGTAGCGCTTCCCTCCACAGGTGTAATCGTCAGTGTCTGATTGCTTTCGTTTGTCACGCCGGATGAAACGAACGCTCTCAGGGAAGAGTCAGCGATCGATGTTGGTCCGGAATCCTCTGCAATAGAAGGGAGCGTTGCGTTTAACGCCGTTGGTGCATCGTTTACTTCTTTAACAATAATGGTTGCGGTTTCCGGATCGCTCAGCTTCGCACCGTCCGCTAATGGCGCTCCTTGCACCATGAATGAAAAGCCAGTAGTTCCATTCGCATCCGCATTCGGCTTGAACTTTAAGCCAGCCAGCCCTTCCGAAACGGTGATGAATTCATTTTCCAAAATCGGTGTTAAACCGTTGCTTTTGTACAACGTGCCCCCTGTAATCCCGCTGATTTTAAAGTAATTGGTCGTTGCACCACCACTTCCCGGGGTGATCACGATGCCGTTTGGTGTGATCGTATCCTCATTCGTATCATTAGGAAAGCTGATAATGGGTTTGTCAGCCCTCGGGTCAATCATAAAGGAGACGGTAGCCTCGTTAGATGTTTGGGGATCAAGGGAGTTATACGTATAACCATTGTCTACCACCTTGTACCCAAAGCTGGCTGGCCCACGGAAGTTTGTAGTAGGTGTAAATATCACGTTGTTGTTGGAGATAATTGCCGTGCCACCAACCTCACTGTTTTCAACCAGATTGACCGTCAGCGTTTGGTTCCACTCATTCGAGGGACCCTTCGAGTCATTGCTAAGTAGATGCGAGACCGGAATCGATACGCTTGGTGTATTCTCGGCAACAGAAGTCCATGTGTCGTTGTTCGCTGTCGGCTTATCATTTACCCGATACACTAGCATATAGGGTTTCGTCTTATTCGTACTCAGCCCTGTGCCGCCTGCGTCCTGTGCGGCCTGCACAGAGAACTCAACCGAATCAAATTCATTATTCAGGTCTGGAAATGGAGTGAATTTTACTCCATCCGATCCCTCGGTAAGCGTGATAAATTCATCGTTGCGAATCTCGGTAACACCGTCATGTTTAAACAGCTGCCCGCCAGCAATTCCAGTTATCTTAAAATGCGTAACTGGGGTATTGTCAGATGAATCGGGGGTAATCACAATATCTGCAGGAGATTGCGTATCTTCGGCAAATGAGATACTCGTTGCATTCGGCTTTAATGAGTTCGGATAGCCTGAGTCTATCACCAATTGGGGTCGATTTGCTGGATTAGGATCATTATCTGAAGCGAATCGGAATTCTGACCAATTACCTGTTTGACGTCCAAGCAAAGCAAACGATACCTTTTTATCAGCTAACTGACTTGCTACATATGAGGTGACATCCCACTCATTCCAACCTACCTGAATATTGATCGGATTATTATTTAAAGGTTCGGGAGGAAGTTGAGGAAAATTTGGACCCCAAGTATGATCTGTAAGTCCATAATAGGAAACGTAAGGGATCTCGGTATCAGAGTAACCGGAGCCGGTTACGTTGTACTTTAATACTGCCTTACGTATGGCTTGAAGATTGGGAGGCAATTCAAATTGAATCACTGCCTTTTCTGCTCCAATTTCAGGGTCAGCATTATATCCAACATAGTTTTCTGGTTCATACTCCCATTTTTGCGATTTATCCCAGTTTGCATCTGCTGATGGCTTTATGGGGGTTAGCATTTCAGCATACCCATGTCCAACCATCAAGGAAAGTGGAAGCTGGATCAGCAGCATCGTGAGAATAACTCGGGTCACTAATTTTTTCATAAGTATTCTCCTTAAGAATAGTAGTCTAAAAGTTTCATATAATTGATCAAAATTACCCAAATTGTATCACATTGAATGCATAGACATGTTTAACATCATGGAAATAGATTAAATTTGTATTTCTCCTCCTATCATTTTTACCTGAATAGTTTACCAAAGAATGCAATATATAAGGACCTAACTAAAGTTAATTATAACTGTGAATTTGATCAGATACGGATCTGACAGATCGCCAACATTGGGCAAGGTGATGTGTTCTGCACCGCCGGAAAACGTACGCCAACCGTCAAGCCTCTTTTCCTACCCAGAAGGGCCAGAAATAACTATATCCTAATGTCTTGGTTGGCAGATTATGATAAAGCGTGCAAAACAACTCCTTCTCAGCTTCTTATATGAAAAAATCCCTACATCTGTTAGGACATAGGGTTCGGCGGTTCCTTGTAGTTTGTTTTTTGGAAGTGGCTAGACTCTCTTCGGTGAAGTCAGTTCAGTCGGTTTCAGATTCGGTGCAAGATTCTTTCTCTCTTGTCCATTTTCCTCTACCGCCTTGGTGGGTACTACAATTCCTTTCTCTGGTGAAGCCTCCTTTTGCTCGGATTGGCTCTGCTCTGCTCCATTGCTGCCTTTTCTGCTTGGTGTTCCGCTGCCACTCTTGCAAAAACAGTTCTCATGTCTTCTCTCATTTTGTCCACTCCTACTCGGATGTTTCGTTTTCAACTACGAACACGAAACGTAGATGTATACGTTTGTGTATTTGTTCTGTAAACGTAGGAGTGAAGTCTACTGATCTTTCTACCTCCTTTCAGGTATGGGGATGATATCAGGAAAATAATATATATTTGATTTTTGGTTTGTTACGGTTATCTTTGGATAAATATGATTTGTACACAAAAATATGAACACTCTTACTCACAAAATGTAAATTGAACCTTACTATACTCTGCCTGTTAGAAGGTATTGAATAATCAATCGATAAATGGTACATTCTGGACAAGTATTGAGCATTTACACAATAGTACTGTATTGCTAAACTAATCATGCCGAATCAAATATTTTGGGGATTTAATTTGATTGCCAGCTGACCTCCTCAGCTGGCTTTTTGTATGGGCACAGTTCAAAAAAATCCCTTAGTCCGATAAAAGACTAAGGGCAAATCGAAAGATACCTAATTAGTGAGGGAGATGTCCATCAAGATTGAATTCTTCAACGCTGCTGGGGAAGTACTCCTGCTTTAGTATTTTAGATGATCTCATACTTAATTGATCAATTTTAAAGTATTTTTTATATTCCGCCATCAACGTTTCAGATGATTTACCGTATACTCTCAAGAATGCCGTATCATAATCATCACCTGCATTAACTCGTTCCAGCAGCTTATTATACTTTTCTCCACCATAGTTTTGATCAAGGAAGAAAACCATCGCTTCAAAAGCAAAATAATTATCTCGATTTAAATTCAAGTCAGACAATTTATCGTATTCTCCCCAATTAGTTGGCCCCCATGATTGTCTTTGTTTTGTTTCATCAATATAAAATTTAAGATCACGAGCATTGCCTGCCTTTTCATACTCATATTGCTTAAATCCAAGGAGCTTTTTGGCGACGAAGTCAGCTTGTCCTTCGATAAGCCAGGAATGCGCTGCACTGTTTATTTTCTCCCACTTATGAATCTGGTACGCATGTGCCATTTCGTGAGCAAATACGAACCGCAAGTCACCTGCTGACCAATTCTCCTCTGCTACAGCTGTACTAATCTTTATTGCTTTTAGCCAGTGTGCATAATAGCCACTGTTCAAAAGATCCCAGAACCCTCCGGTGCCATGAATCCATAATGTTATTTTGTTATTCCCCAAAGAATTCGTACCAAAATATTTCTCATGCGTTTTAAGTATTTCTTCCCCTTCTTTTGGAATGTACTCGTACTTTTTTGCTATATCTGAAGCAAGATTGATCGTCATATGCTTCGTTTCATAGGTGTCCCAAGAAAGTTCTTCACCACTATTCTCCAACTGCTTTTTAAGCCGTTCAATCTCCTGTTCCTTTTCAGAAATTTGCTCCTTTAAATCATCAATAAGTGTGCCATCCGCTGCCTTTTCAAGCTCTTCTTTTAGCTCTTCATTCTCTTCTTTTAGCTCTTCATTCTCTTTTTTTAACTCATCAATCTGTTCGTTCAATTATGTTGCTTTCATAGTGGTAGAACCGGCCTTCTTTGCACTTATAGTATCTTTCTCGACAGTGGCGACGTCTTTCTTGCTACTTGTCCAGGTCACCTTACTAGTAACATCCTCTGTCGTTTTGTCTTTATAGGTTGCGGTTATCATTAGGGAAGCAGTTTCTCACTCGGATACAGTCAGCCTAGTTATATTAGCTTTTAGTCCCGTTAGCTCCTTCTCTGTTACGGCATCTGACGAGACAACATCATTCGTTTCAGAAGCAATAACATTTTGGCAAACCATAGTATTCAGAATTAGGACAAGTGCAAAAATATAACTACGTACTGATCTCATGTTTCCCTCCAACTGGTATTTTGTGATACGAATCGTCATTTTACAACAATGGGAATGATTTCTATATCCTGCGTATCGGCTTAACAGGACTAACAGATTAGGCAAAAAGAATCATTAACTGCAGTTTTTATAAATAGAATCGAGTAGAAAATGGACGGGTTTCCCACAGGAAATAGAAAGCGGAGTGGCCTCTGTTGAGTGGAATCCTTTTTCAGCGAGTTTCTGGAGCGTTATGCAGTTAGTTCAAGCAATAAGAGAAAGGGCCTGCCTCAATCCGAGACAGACCCTTGAGCCAAACTTTGATTGATGACAGGCACCGAATCAATAATTGATCAAAGAAAAAGACCCTTAGGATTTCTCCTAAAGGGTTCTAGATTCACTAGTTAGCTAAAACCTTACCCGAGAACGTCTCACTAGCTTTTGCAGGCTCTGATTGATTGCCGTATTGATCCACAGCATAAACAGTAACATGGATCACATCGCCATTCTGTGCACCTAGTCTATCAAGAATATAATTATTACCAGAAAGCAGGTTATTTCCTTTATAATTTTTTAAATACGGTCCTGTCATTATCGCACCGTTTGTTGGCGTAGCTTCTGCACCCTTGTTGAAGTAGACTACAAAATGATCAAGATCATCATCGGTACTTTGGTCACTCCACAAATACTTCATGGTGCCATCACCATTGTCAACCAGGGTAAGACCGGTTGGTTGATTAGGTCCTTCCATATCCCAACTTACCGATGAACGGTCGTCTACAGTTGGTGTGGATTTTCTTCCATCAGCATCGAAAGCAACCACTAAAAAATGGACTGGATCTGCATTGGCCGGATAGATGGACAACGCAGACAAATCGATACCATACGAACCAGGTGCAGTAACTTCTTGGTACGGGTCTGCTTCCGTTGCAGGCGCACCAATTTTTGCATAAACGCGATACTTCGTCACGCCTTGTGTATTATAATCTGTATCTGTGATCTTCACACTTGCAACTGATATGCTACCTACCTTCTGCTGAACAACAGTAGGTGCACTAACTCCATTTGGTACGCTATTCTCGTCTTAAACCTTCCGATTCTATAACGAGCCTACACCGTGCAGGCGACTTTCATCGCACACGGCGTTCCATCAACGAATAAAAGGCTTTAGAAATATACAATGGGCATATTCATGATAGTTCATTGTACCTAAATCTTCAAGTGTGTTTTCACTTTTTGTACAAAACCTTCAGTCCAAAATGAAGAGGTCGCTAGTCCATTTATAAAAATCAAAAATTTATCTTGCCAATTCTTGTTTTCTGGCCCATGGTCAGCAGGATTATACGTAAATGAAAATGATCCATTATCGTATATAACAACGTCTGTCACCGTGCCTTTAGCAATAACAGGTTCACCCCGTAGTAGAAAATGACCGGTGTTGGAAGAGCCGTTCCCGTTTTCATCATATAGAGTTCCAGAGATATGATAAGTCTAATTTGTTCTAATTCCAGCAAAAAAGAGCACACCTTTTTTTGAGGTATGCTCTTTTTCCGTTACCTTGTACGCAGCAGAAGTATTTGTCCTATTAATGAACAACACCTGTCGCTTTGCTGGTTACATCACCAGACAAATCCTTCACTTGATTCGGAACAAAAGTCATCTCCAATTCGAAATAGCCTTGACCAAGTGCTCTCTGTTCAGTCTCAAGATGTAATATTGGACGATTACGATTGGAGAGATCCCATCTGATTGACTTAACCTCGATCGTGTCTGTCGTATCATTTACAGGATAATAAAAATCGACTCGTGCATTTTCAATCAGGTCATTCATGTTGATTATCGCTGTGGTCTCATCATCTAAAGGCTCGTCAAACGTAACTTCTAACTCTGTAAACCAGTTATGCCCAGGATCAGTTATCGCTGCATTAGCCGGTGTTGTGTTCGTTACTGTCACGGTAAACATCTGAGAAGCGGTTCCGCCTTTCTGATCATCTGCCGTTAACGTCATGTTCGCGATCCCGGCTGTTACTGGTGTTATAACGAGATCTGTTCCCTGGATGCGAACGGTTGCGACCGATGCATCATCCGAAACAGCTGTCAACTCAAGCGGGTCACCGCCATCATCACGAAATGCATGAATTGCGTCTACGGTGAATTCTCCATCATCCACGGACGCAAGCTGGGCTGAAATCAAATCTTGAACAATTGGGACTTGGTTGCTATTCTCGACTTATCCCCTTCTTTTCAGAGGGCTTTCTTTCGAGCCTACACCGTGCGGGCGACTTTCATCGCACACGGCGTTCCATCAACGTACAAGAAGGAAATTAAAAACACAAACAGGACTGCAGCCCTGTTTCTTTTCCGCAATCCTGGTAGTTGGTTTTCAATTGTAGAAGATGAGGAAAACTTAACAACGCCCATTGTAAGTTCTCGTATCCTTCTTATCCGCTGACTGGGTTCCTTCGCTCCGGCCCGTTTTCTCCTCCCCGCCTGTGTTACCACTACGGGTTCAAACGGCAAGCCATCCTCACTACTACGAACCCGCCGCCATCTTATCAGCCTCACTGGTGCTACCCCACCTCTTCTGATAAGACTTCAAACGTTCCACCTTGTCTATCCCTTCTTTTGCTGACCTTAGGTCCCCACTATACAATACGAGAAAAACAGGTTTAACAGCCTGAATTGTTCCTGCTTCGTCTGTACGATCTCGCGTACATCGACTGTCGTCAAGCCCCTAGCTCTTACTTCCTAGCGACAGTTATCTCGTATTGGGTCTACATGGATTCGTCTCCTGACCATAGCCAACTTTTAAGGAGCCCCGCCTTGCTTCCAGCAAGTACGACTTCACCTGACTTCACACGCCGAATCGGGTAAGGACTCATCCGTGTGCAGGAGGATTAGGCACATGAGTGTTCGGCTGTTCTCAAGGATTGGATTTACACCAATCAATTCAACAAGATAGTTAGAGATTTCCCAATGTCACTTGGGGGTAATCTCCACTTCTTTCGCTTCTACAAGCTTATGAAGTAACGTTTCGTAATTTTATTCAGGGGCATCTACAGTGAAATCAAAGCTACCTGCGTCGTCTACCAATTCATCATCGCTAACATTCACCAACCCAACAGACAGGGTGTAGTCGCCGGCATTCGCGATTGTTGATTTAAAATTAGTGGTGATGCCATTCTGTAGACCGATAGCTTGCGTTTTAAAGCCCTGTGATGGGCCGAAGTAAGCTACTCCATCAGAATCAGTAGTGAAGGTAAGCCACGTGCCACCAACTTGATAACTAATCTCCTGATTAGCTACTGGTACACCAGCATCAGTTGTACGCGTTGCTTTGTAGCGATACTGTTTATCTTGAGGGATGTTCGTTGCCGTTGCGGTAACCTGAAACTCAGTCTCTTGACCAGCTAAAACATTATCCAAACCTTCAAAATCAATGTCAACGTTAGCTGAATCTTGCACGACCACAGGGTAGATTAGTGTGAATCCATCTGGACCAGTAAGTACTGGCGTTGTTGTTACTCCTGTTCCCAATGTCACATGCGAAGAAGGCTGTACCCCATTAATCTGTGTTACATTTCCATTTCCCACAGTGATTCCACCATTGGTAACGCCACCTAGGTTAATGACAGTTCCAGCACTCGTAGGAGACAGTTGGAAGTTGGCACCGGTAAACGCGCTAGTCTTGGCAATTGGATCTGGATTGATAGTTAAAACATCTTTTACAACAATGTTTCCTGGTAAATTTACGCCACCTTGCACATTCAGCACAGTTGGTGCTAAGATTGTAAGGCCGCGACTCAGGGTAGAACCGCCTGCAATCGTAATTTCTGGTCCTACTGCGAACGCAGGGGTCAGTAACGTGCTAAAGGCAACTGCTGACAGTAAGGACAGTCCTACTATTTTTTTAGCTGTTTTCACAATTAAGAACCTCTTTTCCAAATTGTAGTTGGGGAGAGGCTGTTAATCAAAGATTAACAGCCATGACTGTGATTAATTCAAGCCAGATTAATTAAAGATGGTTGCTCCGTCAACTACAACGCTATCCAGAGTAACATTGCTAGAAGCACTAATCGTCAGGTTACCTTTTACACGGGTGTTTTTCAAGGTGAAAGTACCTGCAGTAATTGTCACGTTATTATAGGTCTTATTTGTAATCGTTTGTCCATTATAAGTGGAACCAAATGTAGCTGATTGAATCGCAGGAGGTGTAGAACCTCCTCCATCCTTGCTATTCCTGCCTAACCACATCAGCAAGTGGTTTTCGGTCAGGCCTACACCGTGCGGGCGCCTTTCAGCGCACACGGCGTTCCATCAACAAGTACTATAGTATCAACCTAAATATTCTTATGTAGGTCTTTTTTACCACCAAGAATGGCAAAAAATTTCCTGCAACATAGTAGATCACGATGTTGCAGGTCATATTAGTATGCTCTCAGAAGTTACTATTTAAGTTTTACTATACTCGCTGACTGGGTTCCTTCGCTCCGGCCCGTTTTCTCCTCCCCGCCTGTGTTGCCACTACGGGTTCAAACGGCAAGCCATCCACACTACTACGAACCCGCCGCCATTTCACCTGGATCTCTGACGCTACCCCGTCTCCCCACATGAAACTTCAAACGTTCCGTCCCATCTATCCCTCTTTTTGATGACCGTAGGTTCCCACTGCTCATTAGAAAGTTCAACCGGTTTAACAGCCGAAATTATGCCGGTTGCCGCTGCATCATCGCAGATGCAGGAAACAAGACCGAACTGTTAGCATTTTAACAGCCTTGTTCACATTCTAACCCCTCAACATGGGTTCGTCGCCTAACCATAGTCACCTTTTATGGAGCCCCGCCTCTTTCGAGTACGTCTTCACCTGACTTCACCCCTTCGACTACGGTAGAGCCTCACTGGATGCAGGAGGATTAGGCACATGGCTAAAGGCTGTTGGCATGGACAGGGCTTTCACCTGTCAATTTGATAAGACAGTTTGAAAAAGACCCCACACACATTTCTGGTCAAGACCCCATTTAGTGGACATTGAAAAAAGCCCTAGGCAGTATGCTGGCGTCGGTACTCTACCGGCGTCAGCTTTTTCAGTTTTCGTTGCGGCCGACTTTCGTTATAAAATTGGATATATTCTTCAATTCGTCTTTGTGCCTCATCCAGATTTCGGATATCATAAGGGTAGAGTCCTTCCGTTTTGAGATGCGAGAAGAAGCTCTCCATAGAGGCATTATCGTAACAATTGCCTCTCCTCGACATGCTGATTTGGGCGCCAACCGTAGGCAGCATGTCGTGGTAATCGTAGGACGTGTACTGGCATCCTTGGTCGCTATGAACGATCAGTCCAGTCACGTCTTTCGTCTTTTCAAAGGCTTTCGTAAAGGTTTGAAGGACGAGTTGTCTGTCATTTTTAACGTCCATGTGATAAGCCACGATCTCGTTATTGAATAAATCTTTAATGGCCGATACGTACAGCCAAGTATCTTTCACACGGTACTGCGTGATATCGGTTACCCACTTTTGATTGGGAGCCTGTGCTCTGAAATCACGCTGCAGTACATTCTCAGCAACTCGTCCTCCTTCAGATGAAGCATAATGATTACGATGCTTGCGACGAATTCGAGAACGGAGTCCCATTTCTTGCATCAAACGCAGAACCTTCTTATGATTGATCCACACTCCATGATCGTGCAGCAAAAACAATTGGATTTGTCGATATCCATATTTCCCATCATACTTCGTATACACACTCTGGATGAGATCTCTCACCGGTCTGTCTCGATCAACATTCTGTCGCTTTACATACGCATAGTATCCACTTCTTGAAACGCCAAACAGCTTGCAAAGTTCCGTGACGCTGTACTCGCCAACTGCTGCTTTTATGATGGAGTACTTCTGTGCTGCACCTCCCGCATCCAAATTTCCCAACACTTTTTTAGCATGTGATTCTCCCGCCTCAATTGTTGAACATATCGATCCTGGTCGATATACGCCTGGCGTCGACCTCGCTGATCGAGAAAGCCAAACTCTCCAAGTTGTTTATACTTTTTCATCCATTTCTTTACGCGGTCTTTATCTTGAATACCAAAGTGCTCGGTGATCTGCCGATAAGTCCACTTTTCCTCGAGATGTAAACGAATCGCCTCCATTTTCATGGATTCAGGATACGACTTATACTTCTGACCTTTCATTGCCATAAAAATACACCCCCTAGAATTACATCGGATTTCCCTAGGGGTTTTTCCAATGTCTATTCTAAGGGGTGCACTTCATTTCTGCGTATGGGGTTCTTCTCTACTTCGTTCGCTCTAAAAGCTTATGAAGTAACGTTTCGATTACTTAGTAACAGTTACACCAGATACAGCTTTTACGCTGTTCAGCAGTGCGGAATCGTCAGTAATTGCCAATGCTGCATTGCTAGAACCTTTAGCAACGACATCTACAGTTGCACCTTGGCTCAGGTTGATTGGAGTTGCTACAGTAAACACGATCTCGTTCTCACCCGCGATAACTGCAGTATTTCCATTTACAGCAACTTTGTTTCCACCAACTTTTACAACGAGGTCATCAATGAGACTTGCTTCGTTAGCAGAAATTGCGGCTAGGCCTTCATTGAAAGTCAATTTGATTGTGTCAGTTGTAGTGTCAGCTGGAGCAGCCAAAACAAAATTCGCTGAAGTCAGTTCAGGAACGATGTTGTCAGCAAAGCTAACCATAACTTCGTTTTCTGCTTTAGTAGTAGCACTTGCTTCAACTACTTTACCAGCAACGGACTTAATGTTGCGGCTTACGGACATTTTAGCAGCAGTATCGATTGCGAAATGGTTAGCAGGCAATGTAATCTTGACTACTTGTTTGCTACCATAGAAAGCAACTGTTGTACCTGCTGGGAACGATGCACCATCCAGTTTGTAGTTGGAAAGAGCTACAGCGCTATCTTCCATTGCTTCACCATAGTTAATAGTGATGACATTGTATTCAGTGCCATCCATACCAACTTCACCAGCTGCTACAGTACCAGGAGTTGTTTGAGCTACCAAAGGAAGAGCAACCTCTGCTGCTGCATTGTCAACTGTAGTAGAGAGCGCATCGTTTTTATTTCCGTCAAGATCTTGTACAGCACCTGCGCCCAACTCTACAGAATAAGAGCCTGTAGTCGCTGCAGCAGCAAGAGTGACATCAAGAGTTTTGTTAGAAGTATCAGCAGCATTCAAGGAAAGTGGTGTTGCAGCCAAAGGAACAACTACACCGTCTTTCTTAACAACCACTTTGGATTGATCAAAAGTGCCTGCCAGTGCTTCACTGAACTTAATGCTCAATACAGCACCCGCAACGCTGTTAGTGTTCTTAGAAAGAACATAAGGTTTTGTAGCATCTCCTGTGAGTGTTACATTACCGTTGAATTCTGGACCATAAAGATCTGCTTCATCTTTATATCCCTTAACAGTAACGCTAAGAGTTACAGAAGTTTCACCAGTTGGAAACACAGGGTTGCTTGCATCGGAATCATTCAAATCAATGATATAAGTTGTTCCGGAAACATCAGCTGCATCTTGGTTAGTGCTATCAAAACGAGCAGATGTGAATGTGTAAGAACCTTTTTTAACTACGAGGTCTCCAGATGCCAACAACGCTCCCAAGTTAGCAGGGTTACCCTTCAATTTCTCACTGAATTTAACTACAAACTTATCTTTGGAAATTGCAGTTACACTAGAAACAGCTGGTGCTGTCGTATCAGTTGTTACAGTGTAAGTTTTTGTTTGAACAGATGTTTTGTTAGCACCAGTTGCAAGTACGTCTTCAGCATCATAGACAGTTACGGTGTGAACACCAGCTGTTTTAGCGGAAGCAGGCAGTGCAGCTGTAGTTGCAGTGTAATCACCAAGAAGAGTTCCAGGTGTTACATTCGGAGCAGCAGTACCAGCATCAGCATCATTTACTACTACGCCATCAACTTTGACAACCATAGTGTTTTTAACAGGCTCATCAAAAGTCAATACAGCAGCGGTACCATCAAATTTAACATCTACCAGAGTTGGAGCTTTACTATCAGTAAACACCAAAGTGTCACTTGCAAAATCTGTTACTTTAGTGAAGTTGGAATCAAGAACGTTAGCAACCGCCACCTTGTAAGTGTTACCAACAGCCAAAGTACCGCTCAATTTGAGTACAACAGATTTTTTGTCAGCTTGCAGTTTAGCTCCAGTAACAGTCAAACCACCTGTAACCGTTGCAGTGTAGTTAGTAGATTTTTCAGCGGAACTCTTATCAAGTTCGTTATTGAAAACTACTTTTACCTCATTAGGGTTAATAGCACAACCCCAACCAGAAATTTTGTCATAATTTTCTGAAACAAATCTCAAGCGGCTCAAGGATTCCGCCAAACGTGTTGCACAACCATTTGTAGATCAGGAGAGAATGGAACCATCAAGTTGCAAAAGAAAGGAAACCAGGAGAAAGTGGAAACAACCGTTTCCAGAAGATCGTTTTCCATTCCATTTTCAGTAGAAAGGGCGCTCTCCCCAAGCAACTCAAGGGGTTTGCTCGTTGTCTTTGTCCAGAAAACCGATGTTGCTAGTTTGTTGCAGAGCAAACCCCACTCTTTGTTTCCTCCACGCTTTGTCACGAAAAAAAAGAAGCCACAACCCTGCGTGTTTCTGAACAGAGCTGTGGCTTCCCGTACGTTTCACCTTTCCCCAAGCAGCGTGTCGATCTCCCTCTCGTACCCATACTGCCGGAAGAAGTCGATTAGAGCCACTTGGAAGATGTCCCGCTGGCTGATGTTTTTCTCTCTCGCGTACTCCCTCACAAGATAGTCCAACGTGTGAGGCATGTGAACGGACTTTGTAATGAGGTTCCCTGGAACCATGTAACGTGGAACCTTACCTTCTTCCAGTCCCGGCAGAATGAGTCCGT
Organism: Brevibacillus centrosporus; assembly: GCF_046622605.1. NCBI lineage: Bacteria > Bacillati > Bacillota > Bacilli > Caryophanales > Paenibacillaceae > Brevibacillus > Brevibacillus centrosporus. Next base: position 5,492,567 of record NZ_CP176856.1, read on the forward strand.
AGAGCTTGTCTTTGTTTTTCTCTAACACCTCAAGAAGTGGAAGAAAACGCATCAAGTCCGTCGCCTCTATCTCATTGACATAACCGACTGAGTCCACTTGTGGTTTGATTGGGTCTGGCAGTACCACAAGCTTTTCCTCGTCGGAGGCAGAGTCGCTTTTCTTGTCGACTAGACCGAACTTTCGGATGTAGTTTTTCTTCTCAGATGACCACTCGTAGCCTTTCCCCTTCATGTAGTCAGCCAATTCCCGATGGTCAGAAAAGCCTAACTGCTTCGCAATCACTCTTGGGTCAGCTTCTTCCTTCTCAAAGAATGAAAGGACATTGGCTACTTTAGCCGACGGAGCGGGACCAGATTGGACTGACTCCTTGTCCAAACGACTAAACTCGGGAACGTACGTTTGTTTCACCCGATCCCACATAAAGTATTTCCGTCTCATGTACTGGTCTAGTGACTTGTAGTTTTTGTGCGCGAATTCGATAGCAAGTTCGTCCCTGGATTTTCCCTCCGCTAACCCCCGCAAGATTGCATTCACTCGTTCGTCGTACACAGGTTTTTTATCCTCTAGCAAAGCCATTTCAACCGCATCCTTTCCTTAATTATATAGTGATCGAAATTCGATTAGAAAAGAAGCGGGACTCGCTCGTCCCGCTACGTTGGCCCAACTACAAGACATTAACGGCTTCGCTCAGTTCTTCCATATTGCTATGGGTGTAAATACTGGTCACTTTCAAGGATGAATGCCCAAGCAGCTTCTGAATTTTGACCAGATTGACTTCCTTTTTCACCAGTTGGCTGGCAAAGCTGTGACGCAGGATGTGTGCAGTCACCTTCTTTTTCCAACCAAGTTTTTCAATGGTTTCACCAAGCACCCTGTTTACGTACACCGGCGAAAGCATCCCTGTTTTGCCTGTGGCAAAGAAGTAAGTGGAGGCGACCTTCGGACGGTGATGCTGAACATAATCAACCAGGACAGGAAGCAGCTTGTCGGAAATGGGAACCATCCTATCCTTATTACCTTTTCCACCCACGACATGAATCAGTTGTTTATCCAAATCAACTGTGTACAGGGTCAGGTTCAGGCATTCAGAAATACGTAGCCCCGTATAGTACAAGGTCAAGACAACGATCTGAATCAGTGGATGATCAATCGCATCAACCAATTCCATCACCTCATCCTCAGACAGGTAGATCCGCTCCTTTTGCTGTAACTTAGGTGGATCTACGGAAAGGGCAATGTTCCGCTTCACAAACTCCTTTTTATAGGCGTAGGCAAAGAAAGAACGGAGTGTGTACAACCTCCGGGAACGGCTGGCAGGTGCTTGGCCCTGTTTTTGTAACTGTTCCAGGAACGACTCCAGATCTCCCACGAGAATCTCCGTGGTGTAAACCGCTCCGTTGTACCTCTTTTCTAAGAAACGATTGAATGCCATGAGATCCTTCGTGTAGCCGCTAATTGTTTCAGGGCTCCGCTCAATGGCTTTCATGTGCTTTAGAAACTTTTTAATAATGTCAGTAAACAGGTACATAACTCCACTCTCCCTTTTAGATCCTTCATAGGAATAATATCTAACTGTAAATTTTTTCAAGACGTTTTTGTGGGACAAGACCCATCGTCTGTACCAGACTAGGTCACGGCAAAAGCCTTGCGTGTCAAGAAAAGCCGCCCAGCGACCCAGTGGACCCAATCATTTTTTTGAGAAATACATACATTTTTTGTGTGTCTGATTGAAGGTGAATGCTCTTTTCCAACCAGCCCTTTTCCGAAGGAAACCATTCCCACGATGCGGTTTCGCTTGTCACGAAGGATTGGTACAGGTTCGGTATCTTGCCAAACCAAGAGGCTGCGTTTTCGAACTTCCTTGTCAATGGCATCCACCCAACGCTGGGTCGGGTGGGTCAGTGCCACGAAACACTTGGAAGCCATCATAATCGCACGTCCTCAGGCGGTTCAGGGGACTGGGGCTCGACCCTAAACGGTGGCGGTCAGTCCAAATCCGGCAGAATTGCTTCTTCGTAATCATCCCGATCATCTAATGGCCGATTACGAACCGATTTCGTCTTGCTGGTAACGAATGAAGAAGGAAGCGGCTCCTTTTTCAACATTTCAAGTAAGGAATCATCAAACATAAGAATATGGACATCTAGACGCGGTTTGTCCGGATCGAGCTTCCGTTTTCTGGTCAGCTTATTTGCCTCGTGATCCAAATAGCCCTTTGCTTTCAACTTACCGAGCACTACGGAGCTGTCGTCAAACCCGCCTTCATGTATGAGTTTTTTAAACGACTCTTTCATGAATGTCACCTCGACCCCTTTTCCCAACTTACGGGTAATGGTTCCCCAGCAATCTCTACTAGCTGGTACACCATCCATGATAAAGTGGGACTGGTATTGAATAACCATTTGCTTTAGGTACTGGTACGTTCGTTCCCCAAGATCACGTCCTTCGATATTCTCCTGATCCATCTCCAGCAAAAATTCCAGGATACCGTCAATGCTTACTGAGAAATCAAAGCATTCGTTCATCAATTCAGCTGTAGCCAAGATAAGCGCAAATTTGTCAGCCATGCGATCAGATAGACCATCTTTATGCTCCATCTTGCTATAGCAGATCTTCGCCCACTTTTTCCAAACGTCTAGGATGACAGCTTTGCCTTTGGTGAGTAGGAATTGAACAAAGATCGGCCCTGCATGACCATAGTGCTGGAGGAGACCCTCTTTTATCTTGTTTGCATTCTCGGCTGAACGAGTCCACGCGACGTTTCCCTTCTCCTGCAAGCGAACCATAAGTCCACTGTTCTGGTTGGATTTTTGTTGCAAAGAATGTTCCGCTGTCGAGAAAAAGAAACCACTCCATGAAGCACGTTTGCGTTCTTCAATTTCTTTGGTCATCCGGGCCTTCTCACGCCCTTCGGCGAGCAAGTATAGTACATCCGTAAAATCCTTGATCCGGTTCATGGATGCTTCATCCAAAACGATTGGAATACCATGCTTCTCCGCGATCTGAGACACCAAGCCGTTTTTGGTACCGTACCATTGAAGAATGAGACCACCTTCCCGTTTAGATGGAAGGCCAAAGGGAGACACAAAAACCCGTCCTGCCGTCGTCTTTCCCTGTGAAGTATCCCCATAAGCATGGAAAAGGAGTACCTCCAGGTCAATGAATCGAGCAATGAGAGCAACTACGGGAGAAGCAAACCCGCATGTTAACGCAAATTCCAGGGGTATGTGTCCCAGCACCTCGTGCAAAACCACTTGCTTCCAACCCTCGAATGTTCCGTTTTGTAGTAATAGGTTTCCAACATAGGTAGAGGAATACGGCAAATTGGAACCGATAATTTCTTGGTGTTTATACGTCAGGGCCCCGTTATGATCAGCCCATCCCAGCTTGTGGTGAACCTGTTTTATTGGCGCATCTTTTTCTTGCAAGGAAAGAAATTTAGCGACCTGACCTGCCTTGTAATTGGGTACGTCGATACCGTGATCAAGTAACTTCGTCAGTTCGTTTAATTGAAGCTGGGATCGTTTTACCGTCAATTCATGCCATTTGTATCGATACCAATACTGCAGCATGAACTGAAACGTCTGCTCGTCGATGTTCTCCTGAATTTCCTTGATATACACCAGATCCGCAAGAAATTCTTCCACCCATTTGCCGCTATCGTCCTTTTTCAGGATGAATAGGTCAGTCCCACGTCCCACAAACTGTTTGTAGCGGTACTCAGTAGTCGAAGGCTTCCAGTTTCCCTGCTTCTTTTTCTTATTTAGATGCTGGCCGGTCTGGTCAGAAGTCACTAATTCCACCACCGGGTCGACTACTGCTTTTGATGGTTCAAGGGATGTCTCCGTTTCGTCCTCATCTAAGTCCAGATAAATGTCGTCATCATCGGTAGTAGCATCTTCCAGCTCAGTTAAATCCAAATCCAAGTCGATTTTCGTCGGGTCAACGGTTTGACTCCTCAAACGGTTCTTTTGTGCGGGTAAGTGATCAAAATTCATCTATTAGTCCTCCATCCATCCTTCTTTTATTTTCGAGAAAGCCCATAGCAGGCTCTCTCGAATTCACATGCTTCGTTGAACAGGCTTCATATGACGGTTAACATTCATGAGCAAAGAGGTGTTTACCGCTTATCCACTTGAATGAACGCAATCGTGCTACTACCATTCCCCACATATTTCACTTCAGAGAGTGTGATGGACGTTCGATTGCGAAAATCCAGCCCATATCGTTCCGTAATCTGTTTGACCAATTCTTTGCGATAGATGATGCTCTTTGTACCACTCTGGCTAAATGAATAAGACGTGTAGTGGTCACCAAGATGCTCAGCAATCGCGATCTGATGATCTGAAAAACCAATCTGAACGGAATCTGGATGATGGAGGTGTTCCATTACATCTTGGCTTAGCGCGACTCTTGTCCCGTTTTTTGAAGACACAATCGACATAGCCCCTGCTTTAGCGACTGTTCTTCCCTGCTGATTGCAAACAGATGGCGTAAATTCGGACAGGTCGATGTCTTGATCATCGTCGATCGAATCATCAACTTCTAAATCGTCCTGGGGTTCAAAATCCTCAACAGCGTCTTCCATATCTTGCATTTCCATCTCAAGTTCAACATTCATCAAATTTTCCATGTGTACGATCTCCTTTACCTTTTTCGTTTTCATTTCAACGCAACACGTAGGAATCAAACCGATCATTCCCCGAGCCGCCTTACACGTCCGCCACCATCAACACAGAGTACGGATAACTCCTCTTACCCTCAAACAAAGGCCCGAACTCCGCGCCAGAAGCGGCGAAATCTAGTACGGGAAAGAACCTTTAAAGATCTTGTCTTGTGGACAGTAGACCCACCTCTACGACTCTACGTTTTTGCAGGGTCTCTAGGGTCGATCGTCGCGAACCCTTGGGAGAACAGGGGTTTTTGCGTCCCCGGCATGGTACTTAGGTCGGGGCGCGAGGCAAAATTGGTGACATTCAACCGCTCCCCTCTGTTTTGGGTTTCAGTTGAACACTGCTTTCACAGCCCCGATTCTTCGGACGCCTGTTCGGAACACAAAAAAGACGCCCTACAACAACAAGAATCTTTTCATACAGACTTAAATAAGCCTGCGAGCACAACGGCTCTGAAAAAACTCCTCTTGTTACATGGCGTCTAGTACGGACTTCACACGCGGTTACTGTCCGGCTGATTGACTTGAGTTAGCTTGTCGAGTTAGGCGCTATTTGACCTGGCCCTCCCAGAGGGCACGACTGACAGAGGCTTCCGTAATCGAGGTATTCAACTGTTCATAAATTCTAACATATACCTTTTCGCCTATCAATCCTTTTTTCTAACAATTGGTGTTGCATCCCTTATTTTAGGGATGCAACATTGGGTCATTCCTTCATCTATTCTTTCCCTTCTCCTGAAGGTAGAAAAGGATTGCCTCTGAAACCAACCAACTGTAGCTCGAAATGTATCGTTCCTTTTTCAAGCTTTCCATCGTTTGTGTCAGCTCTCTGTCCAGGTAGATGGTTAGCTTCTTATGCTGCTCGTAAAAATCCGGCTTCTTTTGCAGTCCAGGGTAGGATGGTTCGGACTGACCGGAAATCGCTTTTTTCACGTTTGGCCGTTCTGAAAAGGCCAGTCTAGAGCGGCCTATTGGCGGGTGCTGTTTGAGATTTTCTTCGGATGGTTCGTCCTCAGTCTCTTCCCATCCCGATTCAATCCCTACGTCCTCACCGTACGGACTTTCACCTTCACCCCTTTTCTGTTTCTCGGCTTCCCAGTTGATCCCATGCGAAGATTCCTCTCTCCTGGACTGCCCTTTTGTACCTGTCAAATCCAAATTGCGTCTGCGTCGTTCAAACATCTTGATCCCTCCATAATTGTTTTCTAATCGACAACCGCGTCGTCGTGCACGTCGACTTTTATCAAAATGTTTCTCTGTGTGTGAAAGCAAAAAAAAAAATAGGGCAAACCACGTCTGCCCTTGAATCTACATCGTGACCTGATCGGCAACCTACAGCAGTTTTGAACGAAGCTCTTCTTGGTTCAGTCCATGCTCTTTCGCTACTTTGGCTATGGCCTGCTCCCGACTCATGCCTGCCAAAACCAGTTTCGCAATGATCCAGATTAGTTCTTTCAAAAGCGGATTCATAGTAGATCCCCCTTACCCTTACATTTTTTATCGTTTCGCTCCCAACAGGATCTGAAGGATGGAGATAATGATTTTGATGATGATCACGTCTTCACCCCCTAGTACTCTTCAGGAAGTATAGCTGTGCTGTACTCCCCCGAATCGATGATCCAAACCGTGACTCCGATTGCCAGATTCTCGATGTGATCCACGTAAAATACCTCCTGTTGGAAAGGCTGCTCCTGCCGATTCACGACCTTCTGTACCGGCTCACCATCGACCCACTCTGCCGAAAGTTCAAACACCTGCAGGTAGTCCAATTGCTCTCCCCGTACTTGTCGTTTCTCAAGGATGCTCCACAGAAGGAGCTGCAGCTCAAACGGAACCACTTCATGGACTCCGCGTGTCACGTACCGATCCGAAGAAAACAACTTCCGCGTTTCCATCCTTACATGTACCCTCCTTCTTTCAGGCTCACGTATGCACCCTCCGTACCCACGATGATGTGATCCAAAACGGGGATGCCCAGCAACTCCCCAGCCTCTTGGAGCCTCTTTGTCACTTCTAGGTCTGGTTGAGAGGGAGTGGGGTCACCCGATGGATGGTTGTGGGCGACAATGATGGAACTGGCATTCGCCAGGACAGCTGCCTTGAATGTTTCACGGGGATGAACGATCGAACTGTCCAGCGATCCTATGGAGACGGTGTGAATCGCGGTCGGTTCATTCTTAACATTCAGACAAATCAGAAAAAATTGCTCCCGATCCGATTCTTGCAAAAACGCCTGGAACAGCCCTACGGCATCCTTCGCCATCCGAATGCGGCGCTGTGGGTACAGAAGACTTGATTCCCGTACCATTTGTAACCGGACGATGTTTACCCGTTTTGCTGCTTCTTTGATCGTTTTCATTCCACATGCGCCTCCAAAAAAGTTTTCAGTTCTTCATCGTCTCCTACAGTGCTCTCAGGAATGACAAAGGACATGGCGTACTCGTTGGTGTAAATGACAACCACCTTGTACCAGCACTCTCCCTGACGATCCACCTTGTCGACAAACTCCGGCAGGCTACGAAAGAGCCCACCTGTTTCCCTGTCCAAACCGACCACGGACAGATCCCGAAGGTTGTCTCCTTGCTCCAGCACGACCATGAAGCCGTAGTGATCCAGGGAAAACTCCTCGTCCAGACCGTCGAAGTCAAACGCTTCTTTCAGACCGAGAAATTCTTCTTCCAGGTACGACGTGAGTGTGTCGGAAAACACCTGCGCTGCGCGAATCAAGCGTACATCCTGAATCGTTTTAATCGTTCTCATCGTTCAAGTCCTCCTCATAGAAAAAGGCACTTTTCCCGTCTCTTCATGGGAAAAAGTGCCTCTTATCATTTTTATTGATTGGTAGTAATTGTGCTCAACTGGTTTATCAATGATCGCCTACTTTATAGTAGACCTCAACAGCGTAATCTCTGCTTGAATAAACGATTTGGAGAATCTTCCCGTTGTTATAAAAGTAATAATCCTGAACGGAATCGTACTTTGGTTGAAAGTTATTCGGAAAAAACTCTTTGATTCGAAGCTTATTTTCTGGAAGAATCTCGTACTCAATCCGGTAGTTTCCTGAACTGTCGATGGTAGAGGAATTATAAATTTGCTTGTCATCGAATCGAAGAGTGGAACCTGTGACCACACTTTTCCATTTGCCAACAATCTTTGTTTTGGATTGTTCGGCACTTCCTTCTTCATCCAGCGTTTGAGATGCTAAGTTTTTCGCCTGTTCCGCCAAAATACTTTCTAAATCCGTTGATAGTAATGCGGCACGAACAGAAGAGTTGGGTTCATCTGAATAAAAGGAAATCAGATATTGATCGTTTACCAAGTAGTCTGAAATCCACGAGCCTGATTCTTCATCTTTGCCTTCTTGAATGAAAGTCGTTAACTTATTCCTGATGTCGCTTTGTTTCATATTGATTCTCACGCCGAAGATGCTGCTATTCGGGTTTTTTACAGATACCTTGGAGACACGATTTCGCTCATCTAAGAAGAAACTGAAATGTTCTATTCCTGCGAATTCGTATACTCTGCCTCCCTCATACATGTATTTATTGATGGGTTGACCGAATTCATTGATGAGTATGTCAACATCCTTATCCAAATACTGTATTTCTTCCAGTATAGGTTCTTCTTTTACTTCCTTCTGCTTTTGGGGAGCAACTTCGCTACTTGGTTTGTTTATTGGTTCCAGACTTTTTGGGTTCACAGCTTTTTGATTTTGTAAGGGTTGATTGGTCGTGATTGATTGATGATCTTGGGATGTTTCAGGAACGAAAAACACAAACAGAACAAAGAACAAGATTGCGGTCAATCCATATTGAAGCAGTACGCTGCCCCTCGTTCTTGTTTTCCCCCATCTTACAACCAAGCTTGGCTTTATCAAACCAACCAGAATAGCTAGTACACAAAGAAATGATAGGAGGAGGAAGAATACAAACATCTTGTGCATCTCCTTGTGGAAAGATTTGTTCATCCAGAAAAGAAGTAGCCGACCTCCGGTGGTAGGCTTTTCCGTTGCCGTAATGTAGTTACATGATGTCAATGGCTACTACGATCCCATTTTGGATGGTCACTTGTAGCAGTTGGTTGGCCTGAAGATTTGTCCATTCACTTAGCGAACCACCTTCGGTTACTCTCACATCACTCGATACTGGGTATTCTTGCTCTTGGTCATTTACAAAAAGGACTACTTTCCCCTCTGGAAAGGCAACGGCTAACCCCTCAACGACTGTTTCAGCGGAGGTACTTTCTGAGGGACTTGGAGCTGCCGCTTGTTGGTCAGAAGTATCCGCTGCATTCGTTTCCGACTGAACTTCAGTCGTTACAGTCTGCTGATCCGAAGCTACCTCAGAGTCAGTGGTCGTCTGTTCAGACGTTTCGATTTCTTTTCCCTCAAACACTTTTGCCATCAAAGCCGCCTGCATGAGCTTGTTCTGTGGAATGTCGTTGAAACCAATCGTATGGATCTCAAAAGAACCCGTTTCAGGAGTGACGACAAATTGCATTCTCGCTTTCACTGGTTGTCCTTGATAAGTCATATCCCCTGTAAACTCGACGATCTTCTGTCCGGTATCTGAGTCAAACGCTGACCACTTTGGTGAGCCAAAGAACTTGTCAAACGCGTCTCCAATTTTTTGATTTGGTCGGGCCGAAAAGGTCCCCTCTTTTACAAGGTCAACGTATTTTTGTTGTGCCGAAAACTGTGAAAATGCCCGATCAAGGGGAGTCATCACGTCTATTCCGATCCATGAAAGAGCCATCATGAGAAAGACGAGAGAAGCAACGGAAAAGATGATGGTTCGTACTCCCCTAAAAATCCTTTTCCAGATCGGTATGCTTTTTGGTGCACTGCTTTGTTTTGAGGTATTTTGAACGGTAGTACTATCTTCGCTTCGTACAGAATTCATGGTAGTTCAATCCTTTCTTACAGCCTATCTATTCTTCTCACGCATGACTGCCGGATCATAAGAAATTCGACCGAATTTAGTAGAATCTTCCTACATTATGTTATAGATGTGATTTAACAGTCAATTACTATTTATAGTGTGTGTAAATGATTTTTTCCCTCTAGTACGCTTGACTAGAGGTGGGACCAAATGGAAGAGAGTACAAAACAACTTGCGAAAATATTAGGCGAACGCATCCGCAGTCTCCGTCTGGAGCAGGGACTCAGCCAAGAACAGCTCAGCGAGCGGTCTGGACTGCACACCAACTACATTGGTCAAATTGAGCGGGGAGAGAAGAACCTTACCCTCGAAACGCTGCTGAAAATTGCCCGTAGCTTAGGGACTTCCTTGGAGCAGCTCCTGCACTCCATTGATCCGCTTGATCCTCACACCCCTCTTGGGCAAATTGTTGTCATGCTCTCTGAACGTCCTGTTACGGATCAGGCACTTGTTTTAGCATTGATGAAAACTGTATTTACGTGGGAAGAAGAAAAGCGGAAGTAAGTCACAGTGGACTTTCTTCCGCTTGTTTTTTTGCACTGGGGAATTGGCAGGCTAGTACGGTCATTTCCCACCGCACCGAAAAGATCTCCCTCCGCAGCTTTTCTTCCCGCTGTTGAATCCATTCACAGATGTCCCGAACCGTTGCCTGACAGGTTTCCCCTCTTTGTTTGTAGACGAGCTCATCCTTCAAAAGGGACATGGCTTGCTCGCAGATTCGTACACTTCGTATCAAGGTATCCTCCTTGTTGACAAACTCCTCGTATTTTTCCTGTACTGAACTCATGACACTCTCCTCCTATTCCGTTTTACAGCAAGGCTACAGCCTGCTCCTTATCCTGCCTGCTGGTGTTGATGTAGTAGTGGGCCGTCGTCTGAATGTGAGCGTGGCCTGCAAGCTTTGAGACGGTGGTGAGCGGCACACCTTTCTTGAGTAGTCGGGAACAAAAAGTGTGGCGAAACTTATGCGGGTACAGCTGCTTGTAGCCGAGCTGCTTCTCCAATCCTTCCAGCAACGTGTTGACCGCGTCCTTGTGCATCTTCTCCGCTCGTTGACTGAGAAGGAGGTAGGAGCTGTCCTTGTGCTTGTTCTCCTGCCGTTCGGACCGGATGTACTCTTTGATTAGATCCACCAGATCTGGACGAAGTGGAATTTCTCTGTACTTGCCGCCCTTGCCTGTTACCCGTAACGTGTTGGTGAGGTAGTCCAGATCATTGAGCTGAATGCCACACAACTCACTAACGCGAACGCCTGTGTACAGTAGCAGCCAAACGATCAGGTGGTTACGCAGGCTGACTTTGCTTCTGTCCTGGACGAAGAACAGCAACTGGTTCACCTCCTGCTCGGAGAACACCTCCACTTCACCCTCGCTGCCAGCGGCCACCTTGATCCTGTCTTTCCGCAGCGTGACAACCTGTTCTGTGGTCAGCTTGCGGTCGATCAGGAACAGGTTGAACGCCTGTAGCGAATTGATTTTTTTGTTGATGGTTGCCACCGCGTACTTGTTCTCCATCAGGTGGCTTTTGTAGCTGGAAACGTAGAAGCGTTTCAGATCAGTCGGCTGCTCCACGCCCATCCCCTCCAGGAACACACAAAACCCCTTCACGTCGCCAACGTAGGATTCAATCGTTTTCGACGCGATCCCGTTCTCGACAAGGTACTGTTCGAACTGCTGAATCAGGTCCATCGTAAGACACCTCCTGAAATGCAAAAATCCCGAAAGCCTTCGTTAGCCATCGGGATTCTTTCACTCGCTCCTTGCTCCGGCGAAGTTGCGGAACGAAGGCCACATCTCGCCCTCGTCCGTTCCCCACGCCTGTCTGACGTCGTCGGGATCGAGGATGCGGAAGTGTCCGGTGAACATGTTCCGCTGAAGCTTCCACCCGTTCCTCCTGTCCAGGGTGTCCCAAAAGACTTTGCCACCCGCCGTTTTGGTTGGCAGATTCGGAAACAACATGACTTACTCATCCTTTCAGTGTCTGAAAATGAAAATATCCCTACATCGAAAAGGATGCAAGGATTCTATCTAAATGTATATTAACTGTTCATTTTCTGATATGATACGTTTTTGATTCCACATAAACAGTTATCCACAGTCCTGCTAAAGTTATTATCAACATTATGTGGACAATCAACTGTCAACAACCCTTTTTGCTACCAATTGCAGGTTAGTAAAAAATGATACAACTTCTAAGACTCTAACACTGATAAATACTCTTGAATGTACTTCACTGCAATGGGTACGTCTGCCTTCGACATTTGACCTTGTCCCCAAAATGGTGTCGACAATAAAATAATATTCCGCTTTTCGTTAAGATTGATTCGATATAGGTTAAACTTCCCGTCTTTCCATTGTTGTAATTGTTCACTTGGGAACAGCTCTAACACTCTGGATGAAAAGTGCCAATCGTAGGTTATTAACAATTTGACTTCTGGGTACTCCAGTAATGTTTTTTCGATGAGTCGAATCCTAGGACCGGATACTTCTTCCCAATAAGATTGATGGTTAGTCCAAACCCTTTCATACCCTGTCATGTTTAATCTTCCAGGTTTCGGAAGCGGTAAAAACTCACACAGAAAATGATCACTGTTCACTCTACCAAGTTCATTTTGAACGAAGGAGCTAACGTCTGCATCAGTCGCTGGACGATTCTTTAACTCCAACAAAAAGCGTGCAGAAAAATTCCACGGGGAGGATCCTTTAATTGGACGAATTCCAAAACGATCTTCCCATACCTCCCTAAAGTCCATTGCTAGGGGGAAGGTTGAGCGAATGGATAAACTGGACTCAAGTGTTTGTTTACCAGAATTGATCTCAAGGACTCCCTCTTCAACACCGACAATCCATACGTGACTATTCAACTTTCCGTATCCTAACCAATTATAGAGACAGGAGCGTACTAAAGACTCACTGATCGTACTCAATTTCCGTCCCCCTCTTATCAATTTTGGTAACCCAACTATGTGTCTTTTTGATGTTCAAAACAGTACACATTTCCCTTAAATCTTCTCTCGTTCGATAAACAATAAGATTGAACTTTCTCAGATACAGCCTTCCCACAAGTTGCACATTTCGTATTCCCGGCAACTTTTGCTCCTTCTTTTAAACCCGCTATATGCTTACTTCGTATGTTTTTGGCAAGTAAGAAATGTAGCAAATGGCAATTAAAAATGCACCACTTGCCAACCCCTAAATTATTTGCCGTGTAGTAGCGATTCTTTATACCGATGGCTTTCTCCATTAAAGACGATCAAATGAGAGTGATGAATCAAGCGATCGATTACTGCCTCTGTCAAAATAGGATCTCCAAATATATGATTCCATTGGCCAAACTGTAGATTGGTCGTGATAATAATGCTCTTTCTTTCGTAGCACATGGAGATAATCTGGAAAAGCAATTCTGCTCCCTGTTTGTGTAAGGGAATATACCCCAGCTCGTCGAGTATTAACAGATCTAACTTCTCAATCTGGTTGAAGAATCGGCTCAACGAGCCGGTCTCGTGAGCGTCTAACAGCCGATTGACTAATCCAGCGACAGTGAAGAACTTAATCTTTTTTCCCTGCTTCTGAATGGCATGTAAGCCAATGAGAGTTGATAAGTACGTTTTTCCCGTTCCCACACCGCCATAAAAGATCAAATTTTCTTTCTCCTCTATGAATCCACCATGAAGAATATGGTCCTGCGTGAGACCTTGTCCCATCTGAATATGGCCCCATTCAAATGGCTTTCCTGTTATTCTTGGCAGGGAAGACTGCTTGAAAAGCAGATTGATTTTTCGTTCTTCTCGTTGTTGTAGCTCTCTTTCTAAGATTCTGAGTAAGTACTCTTCATTTGTTTTCGCTTCTATCTCCAGGTAATGTTGCCGAACCCAACTCAACTTGAGACGCTTTGCATATTCCTTTATCAATGCTTCCACTAGTGATGACCTCCCGTTCCTTTAAAAAATTCATTATAATGGGCTAATCCTCTAGTGGCAGTTGGAACGGCAGGAACAAAACCTTTCGGTTGAATGGTATCCCTTTGTCCACGACCATTGATGAGTTGATAATAGATCTGCTTAATAGAATCAACGGATGGGTGGCCATTCTCGGAGGCAAGCTGCAAAGCTTGCGTAGGTATTTTCATATCATCGTCCTTTAGAATGACGGATAGCAGCTGGAGAGCTTCTTGCTTCTCTGGGACTGTACAATTCGAGAGATAGGTTTGCCATTCGATGGGCAATTGTTCATAAAAACTTGTGTATTTAATGGCAGTTGGCCGTTTTGCCATCAATGTCAAATATGGCTGCCAAATCACTGATTTTGGCTCTTTGCCATACAGCCTAGCATGCTGCACAATCAGCTCATATTCTTCCGTTAAAATATCCACTCGATCAAATAAGATCTTTGCCAAAACCGTACATTTGGCAAAACGAGGAGACGTTGAGTAGAGTTTATTTTCGACTCGGATATATCCGTATTTATCAGCTTTTACTCGTTCATATCGGATACAATCAAATTCTTTGGCAGGTAATTGAAGAAGGTGTTCCTTGTCTGCCAAATATAATTCGGAAAGCATCGTTTCTTTTACATAATGAGGTCGCTCCCGATCTTTCTCGGCTTTTTTCCACAGGGTTTCGTTTAGCTGATCAAGACTGTGTATCTGTAGCTCTGGCAGAAGAAAGTTGTTGCGAATGTACTTTACCATCGCCTCCACATGACCTTTTTCATTACCACTACCGGGATTACAAAACTCGTATTCAAAATCATAGTGAAAAACGAAGTTTTGGAATTCCTCTGTCAACTCCCGCTGACCGTTCGGCATGATTCTTTTCACCGCTGGTGATAAGTTATCAAAACGAATCACCTTAGGTACGCCACCTATGTAGTGAAAGATACGTTTTAGCCCCTCCAGAAAACATTCTCGGTTCTGAGACTGAAAAACTTGGAAGTAAAACGTATTGCTATGAGGAAATGAGAGAACGAGAAATGGCAAGGTAACACTTTCCCCCAGATATTTAAATGGTGCTTCTCCGAAATCAACCTGTGCTGATCCAGGTTTCGTCTCCAATGGCAATGCCGCAGCATCACTTGTCTCTACTAACTGGTGTTTTCGTTGAGAAACATATTGTCTGACAGAGCGAGATGATCCTGTAAATTGGTGTTCTTCCACTAATTGTGTATACAAGCGTTGTGCTGTTCTTCGGAACTTCTTTTTCTTTTTCAAGTCCTCTTTGATCCACTGATCAAGAATCGGTTTTACTGGTTCCATGACCCTTGCTTTTCGAATTTGCTTGGGCTTTTCTTGAAGATTGAAATCATCCATTTCTGCATACTTCTGAACCGTCCTCGAATCCCGATTCATTTGTTTTGCAATCTTGCTATAAGCTCGTCCTTTTTTGTTTGCCTCATGCCTGATATAATTAATTTCTGCCACTGCTAACATCTCCTAACTTTATACCTCCCGTCGTCAGTTTGCCCAACTGGGAGTGTATTTTGAGAAGGGGACGTTGGCAAGTGGTTTTTTTAATTTATGCAGCCCCTACGGGTCTGCATAAATTAACTGCCATAACCTACATTTTTAGTCTGCCATAAACAAGAATAAGCTTATGAATCTGCTAATGACAAGGGGTGGAGCTTTGGCAGATAAATTTACGGACATGGACGCGGTCATAAAGAAAATGCAAGAGGTTGTAACGGCTAAGCGCGAACAAGATCCCGAATTTTACGCGAAGTATCCAATCAATCTCGGGACCTTAGCGGACGATCAAGCAGTACATGAGGTTACGAACAAATGGAGCCTGCCTGATGACTACGTGTACTTCCTGAAGCATTATGTCCCAGAGTCGGTGACCTGGAGTACGGACGAATATACCAATTTGGAGATTTACGGGGCAAAGGGCCTTCTGAAGGGGCAATGGGGATACAACTACAATCCAGTAACCCACGAGGATATTGTGGACTGGCCGAGCAGTTATGTGGTGATTGCTTCAGACGAAGGCGACCCTTACTGCATCGATCTTTCCAGAGGAGATACGGTCATTTATACGGCAGCGCACGGGATGGGCACATGGGATTTTTCCGTTGCCTATGGCAATCTTGAGGAGTTTCTTCATAGTGTATTAGTACCGCGGGGCTTTGAGGAATGGGATACGAGCGGAGATGAACCGTACGAGTACTACAAAGTGTTTCTGACAGGTGAGGGCAGCGATAAGAAAAAAACGCTGCTGTTCATCAAGAAAATGTTCTCGTGCGATTTTTCACAAGCGAAGGCATATTTAGAGGCGGCTCCCTTACTCGTGTATAAAGGACTTGAGCCTGGTGCCGCGAAAACCGGGGAACAGCTAAAAAGCATCGGTGCTGAATATGAGGTGCGGATAGTCAGCGTGGCCGAGTTTCTGTCGTCCTAGCCGTTAGGAATATACGCATGATGGACGCGGCAAGGGAGCGAGGATACCAGGACGATATCCCCGAGCCATGTTCAGATGCTGCCTAATGCTTTGGCTTCTAGCGGGTGCTACTCTTTTCTGATCAAGGGAGATAAGAACCCACTACTTCGAATTTTTGCTCATTGTCTATGGTCATCACCTTTACTTCAATGACGTTGCCTTTTTGAAAAGTAGGGACATTTATGATGGGAATAAAGGTTTTTGCCACAGTAGAAATAACCTTGCCATCCGGCATCGAGACGGTTAGATCGAGCAAGACTTCTGGCTGATCATCCATTTGTGCTTTGGTTTGCTGGATCGAGTTAATCACCGCTTGTGCGGACGTCCCTTGCTCGAGGATCGTTTTGCGCTGCGAATAGCGTTTCTTATTAGCCCCTAAGGTTTTGACTACAAATGCGACCGTCACTGCCGCCGTCAAACTTGAGAAGAGGACGAGTATGACAATGATAGTATTCAAGGAAAGACACCTCGCTTTCATCTCTAAAATAAGTGGAAAAATAAAACAAAATTTCTACAATAAGCTTAAATCATCAACAAAATGAAATCTAGGCTTTGTGAAGATTCTGTTAAATTATCGCGCAAATACAGCTTTTTCCTTATAAATACAAGAGAATCAAGACACGATATATGATTTTCTTGTATTTAAATAGTATATAATGACAAACATTTTATTCTATAACTAATAGTGATACAATATGAATAAGGTTATAATTGATCTATAACAAGGGGTGTGACGGTGTCTCACCCTGGCTTGCTGTGGAGCATAAAGCAGGAGCGCCTGCAACATTTCTTCAAATTATACTAGTTAGGACGGTTAAAATGAGTAAAACAGACGTAATCTTAATTGGTGCCGGAATCATGAGTGCGACTTTAGGGTCACTGCTGAAAGAATTAGTACCAGATTGGGAAATTACAGTGTTTGAGAAGCTTGCAAAGGCAGGAGAGGAAAGTTCTAACGAATGGAATAATGCGGGAACAGGGCATGCTGCTCTGTGCGAGCTGAACTACACAAGCGAAAAGCCAGACGGATCGATAGATATTAAGAAAGCAATCAATATTAATGAACAGTTCCAACTCTCTAAA
Source organism: Brevibacillus centrosporus (assembly GCF_046622605.1). Classification (NCBI taxonomy): domain Bacteria; kingdom Bacillati; phylum Bacillota; class Bacilli; order Caryophanales; family Paenibacillaceae; genus Brevibacillus; species Brevibacillus centrosporus. The sequence continues at coordinate 5,509,693 of NZ_CP176856.1, forward strand.
CAGTTTTGGTCTTATCTTGTAAATAGCAAATTGATCAAGAATCCAGAGGACTTCATCATGCCACTGCCGCATATGAGCCTGGTTCAAGGTCAAAAAAATGTAGAGTTTTTAAAGAAACGTTTTGAAGCGATGTCTAAAAACCCTTTGTTCCAAGGTATGGAATTTTCCGATGACCCTGAAAAGCTGAAAGAGTGGCTCCCTCTCGTCATGCAAGGTCGTACCTCGAACGAGCCGATTGCAGCAACAAAAATTGACTCGGGTACAGATGTCAACTTTGGCGCTTTAACACGCATGCTGTTTGAACATCTGCAAACGAAGAACGTGAAAATCAACTACGGACACAGTGTGGATGATATTAAACGCACGAGCGACGGTTCGTGGGAATTGAAAGTGAAAAATGTGAATACTGGCAGCGTAGAGCGCCATACAGCAAAATTCGTCTTTATCGGAGGCGGAGGTGGAAGCCTGCATCTCCTGCAAAAGTCCGGTATTCCTGAAGGCAGACATATTGGTGGATTCCCTGTAAGCGGTCTATTTATGGTCTGTAAGAACCAGGAAATCGTTGAACAGCACCACGCAAAGGTATACGGGAAAGCAAAAGTTGGCGCGCCGCCAATGTCTGTTCCGCATCTGGACACCCGTTATATCGACAACAAAAAATCGCTGCTGTTTGGACCGTTTGCCGGCTTCTCGCCAAAGTTCCTCAAAACGGGTTCCATGCTCGATTTGGTCACTTCCGTAAAACCGGATAACGTATTGACCATGTTGGCAGCAGGTGCAAAAGAAATGTCTTTGACCAAGTACCTGATTCAGCAAGTGATGCTCTCCAAAGAACAACGTATGGAAGAGCTGCGCGAGTTTATCCCTGATGCGAAAAGCGAGGATTGGGATTTGGTCGTAGCTGGTCAGCGCGTACAGGTTATCAAGGATACAGAAGCAGGCGGAAAAGGAACGCTTCAATTCGGTACAGAGGTCATTACAGCGGCTGATGGCTCGATTGCAGCATTGCTTGGTGCATCTCCGGGTGCTTCTACGGCCGTACACGTTATGCTCGAAGTAATCACCAAATGCTTCCCGCAGCAAATCAAATCGTGGGAACCAAAAATCAAAGAAATGATTCCTACCTATGGCGTGTCTCTCATGGAACACCCAGAGCTGATCGAAGAAATTCATACTTCAACAGGGCGCACGCTTGGTCTTACCAGAGAGCTTGCCCTCGTCAAGTAGAACGAACATATTGAAGATGAGATAAACGGCTTTCGCCCCCATCAGTCGGGACGAAGGCCGTTTATCTTTTATACATCAACCAGATTTGCCTCAAGGGGCAAGTCTTTTTTATTTGTATGGCACATGCTAATCGTGTTGCGTTTGAAAATAATCGATATATCGATTATTATTTTCGATATAACGGAGGAGGATGAAAATGAGACGTCGGAGAGGGTTTGTCCAATTGGCCATCCTGCATTTGCTGAAAGAGGAATCCATGCATGGCTACCAGATCATGAAGGAGCTGGAGGAACGATCTGATGGGGCGTATTCGGCAAGTGCCGGGACGATTTATCCTGCTCTTCAGGAAATGCTGGATCAACACATGATTGAACTGGAATCAGGTGCAGATAAAAAAGTGTATTTCCTCAGCGAAAAAGGCAATGAGAGGCTGATGGAATTCGCGAACCAGGGGGAGGGGGACTTCTGGGTCGAGTGGAAGGAACGCATGGTCTGGAGGAATTCCGAGGAATCGCTACGGCTGAGAGCGGCGCTGGAGGGATGGGAAACACAGCTTAAACGAACGATGAGACAAATACGTGGCAACCCGGAACGTGTCGAGGAGCTGATTTCGTTAATCGATGAAATGACCAATCGCTTAAAAAACCACAGGGATCAATAAGGGGAAGTATCATGAATGCGATGAGAAAGCTGTTGCGATATCTCAAGCCATACGCGTTATTTGCCATAGTAGGGCCGTTTTTGATGTGTATTGAGGTAGCGATGGATCTGCTGCAGCCGACGATCATGCAGGAGATGATCGATATCGGGATTGCCAATCAAGATAACGGGTATGTGATCAAGCTCGGGGTGTTTATGCTGATCAGTGCGATTATCGGATTGATTGGAGGGGCAGGGAGCTCGATTTATGCCGCAAAAGCAGCTGTTAATTTTGCTACCGATATTCGGCAGGATGTGTTCAAGAAGACAGAGCAATTTTCCAATCAAAATACAGATACCTTTGGGACTGGCAAATTAATTACCATACTAACCAATGATATTGCGACCCTGCAGCAGGCTGTCATCATGACCTTGCGTGTCTTTGTACGGGGACCTCTGCTGTTTATCGGGTCGGTCGTGATCGTTTGGCTTACGGCACGAGAGCTGTTTCCGGTGTTGCTGGTGGCGATCCCTATTCTGATCGCTCTAATCTATTTCTTTACGGTCAGGTCAGGACAGCTGTTCTCCCACGTGCAGAAGGCGATGGACCAGGTGAATACCAAGCTTCAGGAAATGCTGGCAGGGATTCGGGTGATCAAGGCTTTTGATCGCCATGATTATGAGCAGAGCCATTTTCAAACCGCCAATGATTGGTTGATGAAACGGAACATGACAGCCGAAAAGCTGATTGTCACCCTGATGCCTCTCATGATGTTCATCGTCAATATCGGAATCGTGGCAGGTCTATGGATGGGTGTGATCAAAGTAAGTGAAGGGACGCTTCAGATCGGGGTTATTTTAGCCTTTATCAACTACTTAAACATTATGTTGAACGGACTTGTGAGCAGCAGCAATGTCCTCATGCAGATTGCACGCTCGTTTTCGTCCGCAGAACGGATTGTGCAGGTGTTTGATACAGAAATCGACATAACAGAGCGGGAACAGCCGATCGCCGGACCAGAACTACGCGGAGAAGTGGAGTTTCGAAATGTGGATTTCAGCTATAGCAAAAATGGAGAATACGTACTAAAGGACATCTCCTTTCAGGCTAAGGCTGGTCAAAAAATCGGGATTATTGGGTCTACCGGTTGTGGGAAATCAACGCTCGTCAAGCTGATTCCCCGTCTGTATGATCCGGATGCAGGGCATGTCCTCATCGATGGGATCGACGTCAAGGATATGCCGTTGGAGAAGCTCCGTACCGCGATTGGATTTGTCCCGCAGAAGGCGACTCTGTTTTCAGGATCGATTGAGGATAATTTGCGTTTTGGGAAAGAAGAAGCTACAACGGATGACATGGAGCATGCCGCACAGGCAGCCGCGGCATCGGAATTCATTGATAGATTTGACGGAAGATTCGGGCATCAGCTTTTGCAAGGCGCAACGAATGTATCCGGCGGGCAAAAGCAAAGGCTGTCCATGGCACGGGCTTTTATCCGGGAACCAAAAATCTTGATTCTGGATGATTCGACCTCGGCGATCGATGCCTTGTCTGAAGCAGCTGTCCAACAGGCGCTGCGGGAGGCTTACACCGATTCGACCGTATTTATCATTTCCTCCAAAATATCCTCTATCATCGATGCGGATCAGATCCTGGTCATGGAGGATGGAAGGCTGGAAGCGAGCGGGACACACGAGACATTGCTTGCGACGAGCAAGGTATACCGCGATATTTACACTTCGCAAAGCGGAAGGGAGGTTACGTACTCATGAGCAAGCCTTCGTCAGCGTCTAATCCCAACATCATGAACCGGGCGAGGGGACCGATGGGCTTTAGTGGACCAGTGGTAAAAGCAAAGGATCGGAAGGGAACCATCAAACGGATTTGGCTGTACATGGAGAAGCAAAAAGCACAATTGGTAGCTTCAATTTTTTTTGTCATCATCTCTACTCTGCTAGGGATCCTCGGTCCCTATCTGATCGGAATAATCATGGACGAATACATCATACCGAGGGACATCGCAGGAACGATCAGACTTCTAGCTTTACTTGCGCTTGTCTACATCGCAACCGTGGTATTTACTTGGCTGCAAACGTTTATGATGGTTCGCGTATCGCTGCAAACGATTCGAAATTTGCGCCAGGATTTATTTGATAAATTTCAGACCTTATCCCTGCGCTTCTTTGACAGCCGTGCGCATGGCGATCTGATGAGCAGGGTAACGAATGACATTGATAGCTTAAATAATGCCCTTAGTCAGAGTGTTGTTCAAATATTTTCATCGGTATTGATGGTGGTGGGAGTGGCGATTGCGATGTTTTCGCTCAATTGGCTCCTTGCCATCGTGACCCTGCTCGTGATCCCCATCATGATGCTAGCCTCGAAAAAGCTGATCACGTACAGCAGCAAGCACTTTAAGAAGAGACAAAGGGATCTGGGAGTGCTGAACGGATTTATCGAGGAGTCGATTTCGGGTAACGAAGTGATCACACTTTTCGGCAAAGAGGAGAAGTTTGACAGGGAATTTTCAGGCGTCAATGAACGATTGCGTCATTCGGCGATGGCGGCTGATACGGTCTCAGGATTCCTTGGTCCTGTGAACAATTTCATCAACAATCTTGGACTTGGTCTAGTGATTCTGGTCGGAGCAGTCCTGACGGTGAAGGGGATGGCTACCGTTGGGATTATTGCTGCCTTTGTGACCTACTCGAGGCAATTCTTTCGACCCATCAACCAGCTCTCCAATCTGTTTAATATGTTTCAATCGGCCATTGCTGGAGCGGAGCGCGTATTTGAGGTCATGGACGAGACACCGGATATGGTTGATAAAATGGATGCCATCGTAGTGGAGTCTTTTCGAGGCGATGTGGAATTCTCTCACGTTCACTTCGGCTATGAGAAGGGAAAACCGATCCTAAAGGACATCCATTTCGCGGTGAAGCCAGGACAGAAGGTCGCTCTTGTGGGGCCCACTGGTTCCGGAAAGACGACCATCATTAATCTCTTGATGAGGTTCTATGATGTAACAGCTGGCGAGCTAAAAGTGGACGGCCGCGATATTCGCGATTATCAGCTTAGCGGACTGCGGAAAAAAATCGGTGTCGTGCTTCAGGATACGTTCCTGTTTTCCGGTACGATCATGGAGAACATTCGTTACGGACGTTTAGAAGCAACGGATGAGGAAGTCATCGCAGCAGCCAAAATGGCTTCGGCGCACCAATATATCAAGCATCTGCCTGATGGCTACCTGACGCGCATAACATCGGGTGGAGCCAACTTAAGTCAGGGACAGCGCCAATTACTCGCCATCGCGAGAGCTATCTTTGCCGATTCCGACATCTTGATTCTGGATGAGGCCACCTCGAGCATCGATACCAGTACAGAGATCGAGATTCAAAAGGGACTCAACCGCTTAACGGAGGGGAGAACAAGCTTTGTCATCGCTCACCGTTTGAAAACCATAGAAAATGCGGATCTGATCTTGGTCATTCACCTGGGGGAAATCATCGAGTCGGGTACCCATGAGGAGCTTTTGCAGAAAAAGGGCTTTTATTTCGAAATGTATCACAGCCAGTTTGCTCATCTGCAAAATGTGTCCGCTCAGGAAGCAGTCGAATCGTAGCAAAAAGAAAGCCGCTTTGCTCCATGACGGAGGACAAAGCGGCTTTCGCTGTTCTAATGGCGAAGCCAAATTTTCTAATTAATTTCGAATCAGATAATCAAATGCACCCAATGCTGCGGTCGCACCCGATCCCATCGAAATAATGATCTGTTTGTACGGGCTATTCGTGCAGTCACCTGCAGCAAATACGCCAGGGATGGTGGTAGCACCATGCTTGTCGACGACGATCTCGCCCATGCGAGTGCGCTCAATCTCATCGCCCAGCCAATCCGTGTTTGGTACAAGACCGATCTGAACAAATACGCCTTCGAGCTCAACGTGGTGAACGGTTTCTGTCTCGCGATCCATGTAGGAAATACCATTTACCTTGTCGGTACCGGTAATTTCCTTGGTTTGCGCGTTCTTGATCACCGTTACGTTTGGCAGGCTGTAAAGACGCTCTTGCAGAACAGAGTCGGCTTTCAGCTCAGCTGCGAATTCGAGAACGGTAACATGCTTCACAATACCAGCGAGATCAATCGCTGCTTCGATACCGGAGTTTCCGCCGCCAATTACGGCAACGCGTTTTCCAGCGAAGAGAGGACCGTCGCAGTGTGGGCAATAAGCTACGCCTTTGTTCTTGAACTCGGCTTCACCAGGAACACCTACATTGCGCCAGCGAGCACCAGTCGAAAGGATCACCGTTTTGCTCTTGAGGACAGCACCGTTTTCCAGTTCGATTTCGATCAAGTCTTTCTTTTCCAAACGTTTTGCACGCTGGAGGTTCATTACATCGACATTGTACTCTTTGACATGCTCTTCCAGGCTTGCTGCGAGTTTAGGACCCTCGGTGTACGTCACACTGATAAAGTTTTCAATACCCATGGTGTCCATGATCTGACCGCCGAAGCGCTCAGCCACAATGCCGGTACGAATGCCTTTGCGCGCTGCGTAGATTGCAGCACTTGCCCCAGCTGGGCCGCCGCCGACAACGAGCACATCGAAAGGCTCTTTGTCCGCAAAAGCGGAAGCATCGGGAGCATTGCCCAGCTTGGACAGGATTTCTTCCAGAGTCATACGGCCGCTGCCAAAGGCTTCTCCATTCAGGAGAACAGTTGGAACAGCCATGATGTCTTTACTTTCTACTTCTTCTTTGAACGCAGCACCGTCAATCATGGTATGGGTAATGCCAGGATTGAGAACGCTCATCACGTTCAGGGCTTGTACAACATCAGGACAATTGTGGCAGCTCAGGCTTACGTACGTTTCAAAATGGTACTCGCCCTGGATGCCCTTCACTTGATCGATCAGCTTCTGATCAACCTTTGGCGGTCTTCCGCTGACTTGCAGCAGAGCCAATACCAAAGAAGTGAATTCATGTCCCAATGGTACGCCTGCGAAAGTTACCCCGGTGTCTTCGCCGATGCGATTTACACTGAAGCTTGGTGTACGCTGCATGGTTGTTTCTTCAAGCTTGATTCGCGTAGACATGGTGGCCAGCTCATCGAGGAGAGCCAGCATGTCACGCGATACGCTATCGGAGCCCGCACTATATTTCAGCAGTACGTCGCCTTCTAACAGCTGAAGGTACTGCTCCAATTGTGCTTTAATTTCTGCGTCCAGTATCATTTATACCACTCCTTAGATCTTACCAACGAGATCCAGGCTAGGTTTCAGGGTAGCAGCACCTTCTTGCCATTTTGCTGGGCAAACTTCACCTGGATTGCTGCGAACATATTGAGCTGCTTTCAGTTTGCTGACAACTACGCTTGCATCGCGACCGATACCGCCAGCGTTGATTTCCAGAGCTTGTACAACACCGTCTGGGTCGATGATGAAAGTACCGCGATCAGCCAGTCCATCTTCTTCGATCAATACATCGAAGTTGCGGGAGATGGTGTGAGTTGGGTCACCGATCATGGTGTAAGTGATTTTGCCGATAGTCTCGGAAGTGTCATGCCATGCTTTATGAGTGAAGTGAGTATCTGTGGAAACGGAGTATACTTCAGCTCCCATAGATTTCAATGTTTCGTATTGGTTTTGGAGATCTTCCAGTTCAGTTGGGCAAACGAAAGTGAAGTCTGCTGGGTAGAAGCAAACAACGCTCCATTGACCTTTGAAGTTTGCATCTGTAACTTCTACGAATTCACCGTTTTTGTAAGCTTGTGCTTTGAAAGGCAGTACTTGTTTTCCGATGAGAGACATTCTGAAATTCCTCCTAAATATTTGTTGTAGAGAATTATTATTAAATGTAATAATTCTAACTTGATAACCATTATCACTCATATTCTTCTGTTTGTCAATGAAAATAATAATAATTTTAATTAAGAAGTAATTACTAGCTAGTCTTGATCATTTGAAGAAGGAATATACTTGCGATTTGGTCTTTTTTCATAGGCAACCCGTTCCGCACGAAGTAGTCATTTTATGTAACAGAAATACTATTTACGAAAAACTACTGACCTATGCAACATTCTCCGTCGTTGGGCATGGAGAATGGTCCATGCCTTTTTTACTGGAAAAATGCCGATTTTATCGACGATAGGTCGATAGTTTCTTTTCTAGGAAGGGCGGCAGGATAACGAAAGATTCCGCTAGAATGATCAACCTACAGTGGTATCCAAGGTTCCGTAATAGAATGTGTTGCTATATGCCACTCGGTATTGCCTGGTAATGCTAAAAAGGAAATCAACGTAACGCCAATGGAAACTACTCAAGAGGAGGAATTACGTATGCAATTTCACTTTTATGTAGGGAACGACAATGGGAATAGCGAGCATGACATTTTCGTTGACGGAAGGCTGATCCAGCAACCGAATGTGAATTGTGCAGTAGATGGACTTCCTTGGAGTGAAGAACAGGCTCCGGAAAGCATTGTGAAAAACCTCCAGGATCAACTGATTGTCACCATTGATTCACCTTCAGCACGACCAGGAATGTATTACATTGGCAAGTTCGCGTTAGATAGTGGTGAGTTACTGGACACCATGCAGGTTGGGATTGATTACAAATATGATGTGGATTTGCCCATCGTAAATACATTGGGGCAGATTGCGTCAGTCGCTGTTCAGAAAGTATTTGAAGAAGACAAGGGCATTCCTGAAAATATCGACGTATTGGTGGATATGGCGACTGCGCTCCCGATTACCCAGCATACAGACGAAGCATCAGCCAGGTTTGAAAGAAGATTTATGACGGGGCCTCACAATGTTACCGTTCACTTGGGAAAACTACGGGTGACTGTCAAAGTTGTATTCGACTTTACAAAAGTAGTCCCTGAAGCGACGCCTGTAACCTTTGCCCTTCAGAAAGACGAAGAAGGGAATTGGAGGGAGGGTGATATTTTCAACGAGTTCGCCCAAGCCTATGCGTTACCCGAAAACTTCAACGGCAGCTATTTTAAAGACAAACGGATTTTGCATACAGATATCGGAGATGGTTCAACGGAATATCCGATCACGGAAGGGAATAAGCTTCTGCGGCAATTTGTGCATGGAAGCAATCACGGAGCGGGTTATGCCATTGAAGAAGCCTTAGATGAATTCAATCGACTGATTCATTTGCCAGACAGTCCGAGACAATTCTTTAGTGACGTCATAAAAAATCCGAACCATAAATACCATTCCAAGGCGATTAAGACCTTGCGAAGGCCGCTCGAAGGACAGGCCAAACAAATCATTACCCATATGAGAAAGCAACTGACAAAGGCGAGAAACGAAATCGACGTGATTTGTGTGTATGGTGGGGGAAGTATTCTCATGCGTTCCATTCTTCATCCGATGCTTAAGGAACTGTGCGAGGAGAGAGAAATCAAGCTTTTATATATTCCGCCTCAGTACGCAGTGACGATGAACGCGAAAGGATTGGATGCCTTTGTGCGGGGGAAGATTTACGAGGCACTAAAGGAAAGAGCCAGACAAGCCGTTTAGGAGTGCGCCATGAAAAAGCCTAAAAAGCCAGGGGATAATATTAGTATTAAAACAAAAAAGAACGAATCTCCTCTAATCGTAGAGTGGATCAATTCCCAAACGAATTTGATGGATTCCATTCGCTATCTCATAGAAAATGAAGTGGTTGCGAATGGGATTCGAAATTTACAAAACCATATTCCAGCAGAACGCCAAAATGAGTTTTTGATTGCGAATCATTCAAATAGCAAGCGATCAGAGGAAGCACCTCCAATAAAGGAAGCTGCATTATGGAAGAAACCTGAAAAACGAATTCCCGATGATGACATTGATGATGAAGACATCGAGTCGTGGACGTGAAGCTTTTCAGGGCCGTACCATACGAAGTAATACTTAGTATGAGCAAGTAATTCTTAGGGAGAGAAAGGATCATTTCCATTTACTTTCATCATAAGTCAGGTTGACACAAGAAACACATCATTGTACACTTTCAACATAATTAAATAAGACCTCACTTAAATCAGTGAGGTAGAGGCGCGATATTTAACAGTCCTTAGCGGAGCTTGAGACGCTGTGATGCTAGGGAGAAGGAAATGTCGCCGAAGCTTGTAATACGCTCGGTATTACTTGCTGGGTCTGCAGTTAAGAGCTGCAGGACTGTCTCAATAAATTGTCCCGATTTATTGAGTTGTGCTATCTCATTTGGGTAAAGAGAGGTTTTTGGGTAACTGCGCATTTCACGCGGCCTGAGACAATCTCAGGTCGCTTTTTGCTTTGTAAAAATACAAAAATTTTTAAAGAGGGGTAATCATCATGAAAAAACAGTCTACATTTTTGGCAGTGTTTCTATCCGCAATGGTAGCTTTAGCAGGATGTGGTTCGAGCACGACGAGCAGTCCGGCAGCCGCACCAGCAGCATCCGACAATACATTCAAAGTTGGCTTGGAAGCCGGCTACGCTCCTTTTAACTGGACGCAAATGGACGATGCCAATGGTGGCGTGAAAATTGACGGCAACGCCGAATATGCAGGCGGCTACGATGTAGAAATCGCGAAAAAGATTGCAAAAGGCTTGGGCAAAGAATTAGTGATCGTGAAAACGGAATGGGATGGTCTGGTGCCAGCGCTGACCTCCGGCAAGATCGATGCGATCATCGCGGGTATGTCTCCAACAGCCGAGCGTAAACAAACCATCGACTTCTCGGACAACTACTATAAATCCAATCTGGTTATGGTTGTGAAAAAAGGCGGAAAATACGAGGGAGCTACCTCTATCCAGGATTTCAAAGGGGCGAAGGTAACGGCTCAATTGAACACCTTCCACTACTCTGTAATCAATCAAATTGAGGGTGTCGCTCAAGAGCCTGCGATGGACAACTTCCCGGCAATGCGCGTGGCACTGGAATCCGGTATGATTGACGGTTACGTTTCCGAGCGCCCAGAGGCAGTTAGTGCTTCCTCAGCAAACCCTAACTTTGCCATGGTTGAGTTTAAAGATGGATTTAAAACATCCGAAGACGATACAGCGATTGCCGTAGGGGTACAAAAAGGCAGCGAGCTGACTGGCAAAATCAACGAGATTTTGAAAGGCATCTCCGAGGAAGAGCGCACGAGCATCATGGATGCGGCAATCAAGAATCAACCAGCAGCAAAATAGCTCGACTCCCCAAAAACCGGCTGCACGATCCGCAGTCGGTTTTATCACGGGATAGGTCCAACATGTAAGGGCGCAGTGTAGCCGAGTTTTCTAATCAAGAAATGGAGGAGTAAGATGAGCTTTGAGTGGATTGTAAAAATCGTCTCCGATAACTGGCCGATGTTCCTGCGCGGAGCGGGGATGACCCTTCTCGTCGCCTTGCTCGGTACGATTGTAGGGGCCATCATTGGTCTCCTGGTTGGGGTCATCCGTACGATCCCTGTGCCAGAACGCGGCCCTAAACGCGCGGTTCTCAAACTGGTTAATGCCATTCTCTCTATTTATATTGAATTTTTCCGTGGAACGCCGATGATCGTTCAGGCGATGGTCATTTATTACGGCTCTGCCTTGGCATTCGGTTTCGATATGGACCGGATTTTTGCGGCGATCTTTGTCGTTTCGATTAATACAGGAGCGTATATGGCTGAGATCGTTCGCGGCGGTATCATTTCCGTTGATAAAGGTCAGTTCGAAGCGGCACAAGCCATTGGGATGAATCATGTGCAAACGATGTGGAATGTCGTCTTGCCTCAGGTAATTCGCAATATCCTGCCGGCAACGGGCAATCAGTTTGTCATCAATATCAAGGATACTTCCGTATTGAACGTGATTTCTGTTTCAGAATTGTATTTTACAACCAAGTCGATCGCCGGAAACAACTTCCGCTATTTTGAATCGTTCTTTGTCGCATGCGTCATTTACTTTATCATGACGCTGATCGTGACCCAAATTTTGCGTTACATCGAAAGAAAATTGGACGGGCCTGACAGCTATACAATGGTGGGGTTAGAGACAGCAGGCAAGAAATAACCGAGGAAGGAGGGCACAGACATGGAAACGATCATTGATATCCAGCAACTAAAAAAATCCTACGGGAATCACGAGGTCCTAAAGGACATTCATTTCTCCGTCAAAAAAGGAGAAGTGGTCACCATCATTGGTTCCTCGGGGTCCGGCAAGTCGACACTTCTGCGCTGCATTAATCTATTGGAGAAGCCAAGCGGCGGAAAAATAATTTACCACGGGGAGAATATCCTGGACGACAATCACGATATTTTTGCTTATCGGCAAAAGCTAGGGATGGTTTTTCAGCAGTTTAATTTGTTCAATAACCACAATGTTCTCGGCAATTGCGTAGTCGGGCAGATCAAGGTGCTGAAGCGCTCCAAGGAAGAAGCTGAAAAGGTAGCCATGAAGTACTTGAAGGTCGTCGGAATGGACAAGTACGTGAATGCCATGCCAAAGCAGCTGTCAGGCGGTCAAAAGCAGCGCGTGGCTATCGCCCGAGCACTTTCCATGGAGCCGGATGTGATGCTCTTTGATGAACCGACATCGGCTCTCGATCCGGAAATGGTGGGAGAAGTCCTGAAGGTCATGAAGGAGCTGGCGGGTTCTGGTCTGACGATGCTGGTGGTAACGCACGAAATGGAATTCGCCCGGGAAGTATCCGATCGTGTGGTGTTTATGGACAAAGGCGTCATCGCAGAAGAAGGAAGTCCGGAGCAAATTTTCAATCAGCCGAAGCAAGAGCGCACGAGAGAGTTCTTGAAGCGGACCTTAAAGCAAGCCTGATAATAAAAAGGAGTGGCCCTATTTGCGGTCACTCCTTTTTTGTACACGGATCGAGAACTAGAATACGTCATGCAATCCCGTATCCGAATAAACCGAGATCAAAACAACAGCTTTCTCATCCCCGATATTTTTCACAAAGTGCGGCACACTGGCGTTCCAGCTGAAGGAGTCGCCTTCCTCCAGAATCATCGAGTCTTCCCCTTGTTCGGCAAGCACCTTTCCTTCCAGCACCAGATGGCATTCCTCTCCCTCATGGGCATTGGCCTCGCCCATCGAAGCGCCAGGAGGGAACTCCACCAGCATCATGCGCAGTCCGCCTTTAGAGGTGACATGCTCGATTTTCAGGTTGTTGTGGGTAGAAAAGGAACGCTCCGCTTTGCGAACGACGCGCATATGCTGTTCCTTTTCCAGCAGTAAATACGGAAGCGGAACGCGGAGAAAGCTGGAGATGGTCTGCAGCGTCTGTATGGAAGGCGACGTGTTATTGTTTTCGACGTTGCTGATAAATCCTTTGGAAAGTCCTGTTCCTTCGCACATTTGTGCGATGGTGATTTTCTTTCGATTACGTATGGCACGGATTTTTGATCCTATATCCAAATGGTCCACCTCAAATGTTTCCTGATAAAAAACTTAATCCTATATTAGCAAAAATAAATTTGACAATCTACAGCAATCGTTGTTATCTTATAGATGAATAATATTCTTATCAGGAAACATGCTACAGCGTCGTTTTTTATTTTTTGCCCCAATGTTGTCTGATATGAATGTAATATCTCTATTTAAAAATAAGTGTCGCTCTATACATCGTATTTGGGGAAGGGATGATGGACAGATGAATGCGCCCATGATTTATGAGCTGCAGCGTCCGAAGACAATAGATCCGAACAAAAAATACCCAGCCCTTTTCATGATGCATGGCATCGGGAGTAATGAGCAAAACATGCTGTCCTTGGTTCGTGGGATGGAGGAGCAGTTCTTCATTTTCAGCATTCGAGGGCATTTGCCGCAGCCGCCGGGTTATGCGTTTTTTACGATTCAGGGCTATGGGAAGCCGCATCGCGAGGTTTTTGATCACGCCATCGGCAAGCTGACCAGCTTTATCGAGTATGCGACAGAGCAGTATCCAGTGGAGCAAAGCCAGCTGTACCTGCTCGGCTTCAGTCAAGGTGCGATTTTGTCCCTGACACTGGGTCTGACACTGGGCGATCGCATCAAAGGAATTGTCGCACTCAGCGGGTACATTCCGGGATTTGTAAAAGAAGAGTATGGGAAGAAATCGGTCGACCACATGAGCTTATTTATCTCCCACGGAGAGATGGACCAGGTGCTGCCGTACGAGTGGGGGGTCGCGAATCATGAGTATTATCAAGGACTTGGTGCAAGTGTTACGTTTAAATCCTATCAGGATGGGCATGCCGTTTCGATCCAAAACCTGCACGATTTTCAGCAGTGGCTGCTCGCATCACTGACCAAGTGAGAACCAATGACAAAGGAGAGGATTTCCATGTTTCCGTCCTTTTTTATCGCGCATGGGGCGCCCATGATCGCTCTGGAAAACAACGATTACACCCAATTTATCAATGAGCTGGGAAAATCCCTGCCAAGACCAAAAGCCATCGTTCTTTTCTCCGCTCACTGGGAGTCGCAAACGCAGCAAGTAAGCGACGTAGAGGAATTCAGCACGATTTACGATTTTGGAGGCTTTTCCGAAGAACTGTACCGCATTCAATACCCGGCAAAGGGACAGAAAGACATCACCCATGAAATTATAGGCCTATTTGAAAAGCAGGGAATCTCCTTTTCGGTAGATACTAGCCGCGGATTGGACCATGGGGCATGGGTCGTATTGCGATTGCTATACCCAAATGCGGATGTACCTGTGATATCGATGTCGGTCAATTCGAAGTTAGCTCCGAAAGAGCAGTACCAGATCGGGAAAGCTCTGGCAGCGCTCAGAGAACAGGACATTCTCATTATTGGCAGCGGGGGGACTGTCCATAACCTGCGGGCGTTGAAGTGGGCGGAAGATAACGGGCAGGCAGACGACTGGGCACTGGCGTTCGATGAGTGGCTGGAAGGTCGTTTGAAGGCTTGGGATGTAGATTCCCTGTTTGACTACCGAGCATTGGCACCAGCGTCTCAGTATGCTGTGCCTCCTTATGGCAGCGAGCATTTTGTCCCGATTTTTTACGCGATGGGTGCAGCCGATCAGGAGCGTGAGGCGAAAATGTTGCATCGCAGTTATCGCTATGGCAACCTGAGCCATAGTGTTTGGCAATTCGGGTGATGGAAAAGCAAGCAAAGCAAAAGTCCCTAACGGTTTCGTGTTAGGGACTTTTTACTGCTCATCCTTCATCCGGCCTGCTTGCAATGGAAAGGCCCTGACCGTACAGCTGGGTCAAACGCCGGTGCGTATTTGCTACCCCAATCCCGCTTTTCCCTTTCACGGTGAAGCATCGTATCTTGATCCATTCCTTTGCCATCGTCCTTGACTTCAACCAGCGTAAAAACTGGAGCACGCTGACAAACAACAGGACGATCAGGAAATCCTTTATTCGATCATTGGCATACGAGGCATCGGGATAAAACATCTTGAAATTAAGATGATAATGTCTCAAAATAGAGATATTGCGATGGTACAGATGCGATTGCTCTGAAATCAACCAGAGCAAGCTATGGAAAAGGAGGAATCGCGAGTGGAAATCGGGCTAAGTACTTTTGTAGAAACAACACCGGACCCCAAGACCGGTGTCGTGATAAGCCATGCGCAGCGTTTGCGCGATGTCGTGGAGGAGATCGTTCTTGCGGATCAGGTCGGACTGGATGTCTTTGGGGTAGGGGAGCATCATCGCAAGGATTATGCGGCGTCTTCTCCAGCGGTTGTGCTGGCAGCAGCTGCCCCTCAGACCAAGCGGATCCGACTTACGAGTGCAGTGACTGTGCTGTCATCTGCTGATCCCGTTCGTGTGTTTCAAGATTTTGCAACGCTGGACGCACTTTCAAATGGGCGCGCGGAGATCATGGCTGGTCGGGGGTCTTTTATTGAGTCCTTTCCCCTGTTCGGGTACGACCTGAACGATTACGACGAGCTGTTCGATGAAAAACTGGAGCTGCTGTTGAAAATTCGCCAGTCCGAGAAGGTGACCTGGAGAGGCGGTCATCGGCCTGCGATTCACAATCTCGGTGTCTATCCGCGACCAGTCCAAAATCCTTTGCCGGTCTGGATCGGCAGCGGAGGAAATGCCCAGTCAGCCATTCGCGCGGGGCTGTTGGGATTGCCGTTTGTTCTCGCGATTATCGGGGGGCGTCCAGTCCAATTCGCCCCAATCGTGGATCTGTACAAGAGGGCGGCAGCGCAGGCCGGTCATGACCCGTCCAAGCTCACTGTCGCTTCTCACTCCCATGGGTTTATTGCAAAGGATAACGAGACGGCAGCGGACAAGTTCTTTCCATCCACCCAGCAAGCGATGAATGTTCTTGGTAAAGAGCGTGGCTGGGGACATTACGATCGAGCCACCTTTGATGCGGCACGCAGCTTTGAAGGTGCTTTGTACGTAGGTGATCCGGAGACGGTCGCGCAAAAAATCATTCATCTGCGAAAAAAGGTCGGCATTACCCGTTTTATGCTGCACGTACCTGTAGGCACGATGCCACATGAGGATGTCATGAATGCCATTCACCTGCTGGGAACAGAGGTGGCGCCGCGAGTACGTGAGGAAGTCGCCGAATGGGAAGCGGAGCAGAAACAGGATAGCTGATCGAAAGAGGGCATGAAAGAGGTCATTCTTCATATAAAAACGGTGCCAACGCGAGCGTTTCGCAAGGCACCGTTTT
Organism: Brevibacillus centrosporus; assembly: GCF_046622605.1. Classification (NCBI taxonomy): domain Bacteria; kingdom Bacillati; phylum Bacillota; class Bacilli; order Caryophanales; family Paenibacillaceae; genus Brevibacillus; species Brevibacillus centrosporus. The sequence continues at coordinate 5,526,170 of NZ_CP176856.1, forward strand.
TTGTGTGTAAGCTTATGATTAAATAGCAGCAGCCGTTTTGGCATTTACTTGCTTCTTGATCTTGACTGCCATGAGCGAAGCGAAGAAGCAGACAAAGCCCGCGATCATAAAGGCTTGGGAGTACGTACCGAGCCAGTCGCGCATGACACCCGCTCCATAGGCGGCGGCAGAAGCCCCTACCTGATGGGCAACGACGATCCAGCCAAAGATCATTCCAGACCTCTCTTTGCCAAATACTTGGCTGGAGAGCTTGGCAGTCGGCGGTACTGTCGCGATCCAGTCCAAGCCGTAAAATACCGAGAAGATGATGAGCATCGTAGGCGTGGAATCGAGCGCATACGGCAGGAACAGCAAGGACAAGCCGCGCAGTCCGTAGTACCAGAAAAGCAGCCAGCGGTTGTCAAAACGATCGGACAACCAGCCAGAGATCGTTGTGCCGACGAGATCGAACAAGCCCATCATGGCGAGCAAGCCAGCAGCGGTTACTTCCGGTAGACCAAAATCTCCACAGGCGGCGATAAGATGAGTACCGATAAGGCCATTGGTGGAAAAACCGCAGAAGAAGAAGGTTCCCGAGAGCAGCCAAAAGGTCGAATTCTTCATCGCATAGCGCAAATTTTGCAGCGGGGCCAGAAAGATATTCCCGGTAAAAGGTGTAGGAGGGACGACTTCATCGGTTCCATAAGGAGCAGCGTCTACATCGGATGGATGGTTCCGCATCCAGACCGCGACAATTACCAAGACGAGAATCAGGACGGCAACAGCCGTAAAGATGGCATATCTCCAGCCCAGGTCGGTCGTCAGCTTTGCCATCAGCGGCAAAAAGATCAGCTGACCGGTAGCGGCACTAGCAGTTAGCAGGCCTACGACCAGCCCTTTGCTTTTGACGAACCATAGATTGCTGACCGTTACCCCCAGTACGTTTGCCATCATTCCCGTTGCAAGACCGGAGACGAGGCCCCATAACAGCTGGAATTGCCACAGAGCGGTCATGAAGGGAGTAGCGGCCAAGCTGATGGCCAGCACGGCAAGGGATAAGACGACGACCTTGCGAACGCCGAAGCGCAAAAGCAAAGCAGCAGAGAAGGGCCCTACCAAGCCGTACAGAAAGATCCCCATCGAGAGAACGCTGGAGATGCTGCCTCTGCTCCAGCCAAACTCATCCTGGAAGGGGACGAGCAAAATACTCGGCAGCGAGCGAATCCCGGCAGAGACCAGAAGAGTGACGAAGGTCAAGAGGACAATGATCCAGCCGTAGTACAAGCGGGATTTTGGCTTGAAGCCGTTTTGCGCATTGAGAGAATCCATACATACACCCCACGCTTTATTATTTTGTTTGTACATACAAATTTGTTGAAGGCATAACAGCTGGTTATTTTTCCAGCTGCTTGCTGGACGACGTCAAGTACTCCGTTAGCTGATCGCTGAGTTCTTTTCCAAGGATCTCCTCGTAGTTCTGCTTCAGCCTTTTGGAAGCCTGGCGAAGCGTCGGTCCAAGCTCGATGCCCTTTTCGGTCGGATATACCATGACGGTCTTTCCGTGAACTTTACGCTCCACGAGATGTTTGGTCTCAAGCTTATCGACGAAACGAGTCAGCGTGGAAGGCGTAATAGACAGCTTTTCAGAAAGCTCCTTTTGGGTAATGCCCGGGGAACCAATCACGAGACGAATGAGATACCCGTAAGCTGGTGCTAATCCGGTGGTGGCAAACGCCTCGTCGGCCATACGCGTAATCGCCCGACTCAGACGGTTGGTGGTAAAGTACAGGCAGTCTTGCAGAAAAGCCTCGTCTTTTTCAGGCTTTTGATTCATAGGTTGGGTCATCTTCTTTCCTCCACGTGGGGTAGGCTTGATGAATTTCTATTTTGTATGTACAACAAACAGTAAGCGGGAAGATCCAATCTGTCAATTAGAAAAATTACATTTTATGGGAAGAAAGTTTTTTGCAGCACGTTTGGCGCAGCGACTGGACTGGAAGGGATCAAAATACGCGTAAGCTTCAGCTGAATCTCGAGTGATTTTGCACGAGGCAATCGCGTGCTTGTCAGAAAAAGGGCGTTGTCGGTAGGCATGTACAGTTACAAACCTGTCTTTCTCTCAATAGGATAGAACAACACAAGAAGTTGTCTGAGAAAGAGGTAGGTAACACATGGCGAATCATCGCAGAAGAGCTCAAATCCGTTTATCGCCGCCTGAATTTACGTACTTTAACGAAATCAAATTCTCGATCGGCAATGACCCGTTGGTTCAAGTAGAGCCACTGCGTCAACTGGCAGGTGGGGACTTTCTCATCACGATACGTGTTCAAGGCATGCAAAAAGCACGGGCGCTCGCAACGCTGATCATAGCGACCAAACAAATCGGAAACTTACGGATACAGGTGAGAGTTGTCACCAGCGAGGGGAATCGCGTACAGCCCATCACACGAGCATTGACCCCTCGTGAAATTGTGGCACTCTACCAAACCGCGTTCCGAACGAATCGTCTGTTCAACTTCGCAGTAGTGCGCGCATCCATCAGCTTTACGGCCGTGTACCCCGTATTCAAGGCGCAAGTCATCCAGTTTTTCAACGATGATCTTTCCGACCTGTTCAACAATTTCAATCAGGTAGCCGCGTTTGTCTTTCGAGATGTGCTTCGGAATAGAATCAACCAAACGCCGATCCTGTTTTCTACGGCGCGCAAGACAATCAGCATGGCCAATCGAAAACGGAAGCCGAAAACGTAGTCTCTCACCAGGGACTGCGTTTTTTCGTTGTTTTTAACCTTTCCCATGTATTTTTGGTACTATTGGTTATGAGTTGGTGGGAAAGGGTGTTGGACATGAGCAAAACACTGGTGCTGGCTGAAAAGCCTTCTGTAGGACGAGACATTGCGCGCGTGCTGCAGTGTCAGAAAAAAGGAAACGGCTATTTGGAAGGCGATAAATATATCGTGACGTGGGCTTTGGGGCATCTCGTCACTCTGGCTGATCCAGAGGTGTATGGACAGCAATACAGCTCCTGGAAAATAGAAGATTTGCCGATCATGCCTTCTCCACTGAAGCTGGTAGTGATCAAGGAAAGCAACAAGCAGTTCCACAGCGTGAAGCAGCAAATGAGGCGAAACGACGTGAAAGAGATCGTCATCGCGACAGATGCAGCTATATCCCTATAAATTAATAATGTGCACTACAAAAAATTATCCTATACCTGAATTTTTCTAAGGTTAGACAACACTGTTCAAAATGCACATAATTAATTGGTGTACATAAATGATAGATTATAAGCTCCTTTATGTGCAATTTAGAAGCGCTAAAATTTCACCTGCCCTTCCGAGAAAGTTGCTCTCAGCTTGGGCGCTCGACAAGACGAAACGACTCACTGACTCTTCGCAAGATCACTTTCACTTTTTGTTTGACCATTCAGGGCATCTATTATCTGAAAAGATTATAGATGCCCTGAATGGTCATATCTATATTCAACGACTGCTGCGATTTGTTAATAGTCTTGTGTCCTGATTAAGCAAGTTTAACTGTGTAGAGCTAATAAATATAATTGTAATTTATTTACATGTAAAAATATGTAGTTTATTGTAATATTTGTAAGAATCTTAATATGGGAGGAATCAACTTGAAGAAGACATTACTTAAAAAACTAGGTATTCCGGTTTTTGTTGCTACAGCATTAATTGCTTATGCTACTCCGGCTTTTGCATGGTCAAGTGTAAGTGCTTACGCAACAGTTACTTTTACTGACTACGCCTCATATTATTATGCAAAAGGCACAGGGAAGGTATCTTCATCAGGTTCGAATACTGGATCGCAAGCACTTGAAAACTACTCCGTTTTTACAAGAGATGGAGAAGTAATAGATTCTGATGAATCTCGTGAAGGATCCAGTCCTGTTACATTAAGTTTCAGAAGTGATCGTGAAGGCGATAGTATAACGTGGGACTTGTCTGTTTATGGTTATCTCTATGAAGATGGTGAAGAGATAGATTCCGATGAGGACTATGATGGAGAAACACATCCTGGCATTTAATCTATTGAGAAATCGGAGGGTGTAAATAATGAAAGTAAAAGGAATTATGAAAGTAAAAGGAATTATGATAACAAGTGTACTAGCATTGCTAGTAGTATTTAATGGATCAGGACATACTGAAGCAAGCACTGATAAGTTTGTTGCTAAAACAAAAGAAGAAAAAGCATGGAAGGAATATGTAGACAAATCGGTCAAAGATAAATTGTTCGATACTTATGAAGATTCGACTGATAGTTTTGGTGTTAATCTTTCAGATTATACATACCATAGCATTCATGCTATACCAACAGAACAGGAGGGAATCGATCAGAAAACGGTTCTCTCCCTTAAAAAGGCTATATTTAAAACAGCCATGAAAGATATCAAAGCTGGTGATTTCCAACCTGGTATTTTTATCAAGAATGATGGATCTGATGCATTTGTTACCTTTAAAGAGGGGGATACTGGTGAGAATCATATTTACTGGTTCAAACCGGCTTCCAAGGGGAAATGGGAATTAGATAAAAGTGCTGAAAAGAAAGGGAAAAAAGTAGAAAAACTCAAGCTAAAGAAGCTTAAAGAGTTTGTTAAAGAGAATATTGACAAGTAGCATTTTGTCAATCTGTGTGCAAAAAAAATACAGTTGGGAGAACCCGACTGTATTTTTTCTATTTAAATCAAGCAGGAAAAGGATCTGATATGACGAGAGTTTTTCAAGGAGGTATTCCACTAATTTGTGGGAATGCTTTTTACCCCCTGAACGAGAGCGTAAAAAGTTTTGTGTAAATGGTTAAACTTGCCATTAAGGAGATGATCATTTATGCAAGACAAAAGGGATCTTACGATCAAAGAATTAGCAAAGGATTGCCGCACCATCGAGGATGTCCATGTGATGCTGAAGGACCTGTTTCGTGACACAATCCAGCAGTTGTTTGAAGCTGAAATGGATGATCACTTAGGCTACAACAAGCATAGTTCCGACGGCGACCATACTGGCAATAGTCGAAATGGCTACAGCAAAAAGACGGTGAAAACGAAGTTTGGCAACACCGAACTTCGTGTGCCTCGTGATCGCAACGGCGAATTTGAACCTCATATTGTGAAAAAACACGAGACTACCGTAAATGGTTTAGAAGAGCAAATCATTGCTCTCTATGCGAAAGGAATGTCTACGCGAGACATCGAGGAGCACATGAAGGATTTATATGGGATCGAGGTGTCAGCGGCGATGGTCAGTAAAGTAACGGATAAGATCATGCCAATGGTAGCGGAATGGCAATGCAGACCGCTTGACCGCGTTTACCCCATTGTATTTCTTGATGCTATCCACTTTAAAGTTCGCCAAGATAATCGGATCATCAATAAAGCAGCATACAGCGTTCTAGGTATTACCATGTCTGGACATAAGGACATTTTGGGTATATGGATTGGTGAGCACGAGAGTGCTAGCTTTTGGCTAAATGTGTGTACGGAGTTGAAAAGTCGCGGGGTAGAAGATATCCTGATTGCTTGTAAGGACGGACTTTCAGGGTTTTCAGAGGCAATTCATGCTGCATTCCCGAGAACTCAGATTCAGCTATGCGTCATCCACCAGATACGGAATTCCATGAAATATGTCCCCTTCAAAGAAGAAAAGCTAGTCTTGGCAGACTTAAAGAAAGTCTATCAAGCTCTTACATTAGAAGAAGCCGAGGTTGCCTTCTCTACTTTTAAAGACAGATGGGAGAAGAAGTATCCTATTATTATACGTTCCTGGGAAAATAACTGGATTGAGTTGACCGCTTATTTTAACTATCCTCCAGAGATTCGCAAGATGATCTACACCACGAATGTTATTGAGGGATATCACCGTCAACTCCGCAAGGTAACAAAAACGAAAACTGCCTATCCATCTGACGATGCCCTACGAAAGATCATCTATCTTGCAACTATTGAGGCTTCGAAGAAGTGGACTATGCCAGTCAGGAGTTGGAAAGAATGTATATCGCAGCTTGCCATCCATTTTGGAGACCGATTGCAAGCGGAGCTGTCCGCCTAATCCAACTGTTGAGCCGGCTTGACATGGAGCCTCTGCGGGCATGAGATCTTGCGATCGGGCGATTCTTGTAAAGACATGCATCGCACGGCGAACCAGCCTATCATGCCCGCCCCTCCATGTAAAGCCTTTGATGTAGCTATTCATTTCTTAAAAACCCATTTACACAAAATAATTTACATTCCCCCCTGAACGCTTAAATTATCTTTAAGTATCCACTTTTCACTAGTTGATTCAAATGTAAATTTATACATATGATTTGTTTTATCTGAAGACTTGTAAATTACAATTGCTTCTGTTCCCACTTTGTTGACAAAAATCGCTGGCATTAAGTCCCCCTTCTTCAGTTTACTTCTAATGATTTTCATTGATTCTAAGGAAAGCTTTTCTAAATTATTTTCGGATTCAACGAATTCTTGTTTTGAGTTATTTTGTGGACGATAATACTGATAATCGTCTTTATTGAGACCGAAGCTATGAAATATTTCATCATGAACTTCGATCAAATAATATACATCATGCAGTTTTTTTACTATTGCACTGTTGTTTGTAAGGAATAACGTATGATTCTTCTTAAACAGATAATTTGGCCCGGAAGCTTTCAGTGGTGTAGATTCTTCCTTTATATCCAATCCTGTAAAGGTATAAGTTACATTCCCAGGCACACTAAAATCCTCAACCAATTTTACACTCTCTACATCAACACTTTCCGGGAATATGGCTACATCAATTTGTCCTTTGTTCGTCTTCAATTGAACGACTTTCTCTACACTCAAGAAAACATTCGTAAGTTGAGAATTACTTATATCATTAACTTCTATATCAGAATATTCGTGCAGTATCTTGATAATGTTATTAACTGCATCATTATTTTCAATTGATAGGTTGGAATGCATTGTTACAGAATTCATACCTTTTTGCTGGCTGATATTCCAACCCATCCAACTTGGTATTATGATGGTGATAGCAAGTAAAGTGACTATCGCAGGAATGGGTAACTTAAACAATTTTGACCCCTTACGTTTAATCCGTAAATTGATTCTTTCTTCTACCTCCTTAACATGTACCCTGTCATTTTCGAAATTCAGTTGACTAGTCTTTCCAAGTTTTCGTAACATGTCCTCTACATCCATATTTCTCCCTCCTTACTTATCAAGGTTTTTATTTGTTCGCGCGCCCGATGCAATCGTGTATATACAGCTCCTGTCGAAATACCGAGAATTTCACTAATGGTCTCAATACTCAACTCTTCATAATAATGGAGGATGAGTATCTGCCTATGTCGAAAAGGGAGTTTATCAATTAGTAAAGCTAAATTAGCAAGTTCGTCTTTTCGGATAACTTGCGATTCAGTATCAATAATTCCTTTGTCCACTGGCTGAGCGAAATAGAATATGTTACGAAACAACCATGAACGTACGTATCGTTTAGACTCATTTACAGCAATTCGATATAACCAGGTCTCTATTCGGCTGTCTCCTCGAAAAGTTGAGAGATGCTTGTATGCCCTCAAAAACACTTCTTGTGTAATATCCTCTGCAGCTGTTCGATCTTTGACTAACCAGTAACATAGCCTATACACTTTGTAAAGATGTGCTTGCATTAGATGTTCGAATGACGAGTCCATTGTTTCGTTTAACAGCGTCATGCCGGGTATCATTTCATTTTCCTTCAGTGTTCTCTCCTCCTCTCTATAATTTAGATACAGCAATTAAATATTTCTTACAGATATAATTAGAAAACATTTGGAGTCCCTGAATGGGGATAAAAATTCAGCCATGTAATTCCAATTTTATGCAGGGAATTTGTACATTTGGCGGATGGGTGTATTTTACCAAAGTACAAGCATACGAGGGGATATTGAGATGGCTACTCAGTCGCTAAATATGGTTCTAAAATCCCTATTTAAGTTATTTAATTGAAAATTGACCAAAAAATGGTAAAATCATCCCTAGAATGGAAAGGGTGATTACATTGATTAGAAAGTACAGGATCATTTTTTTTATGGGTATGTTATGTGTAGCGGTGTTATTTGGCTGCACGATAAACTCGGAAGATAGCTTAACCACTCCTGTTAAATCTAGTATTTTGGATAAGGTGAAAAATGGTGAATTAGAAGGTATCTCAATCAATTTAGGAGCAACGAAAAAAGAGGTATTAGATAAATATGGGGATCCAATTCGCTCGGGGAACTCTGAATATGGATTTACTTTTTATTATGATGGTTTTAGTCTAGAATTTGAGGATTATGCTGATTCAATTGATCAGGTAAAAGAAACTAGTAAAGTTGTACTTATGAATGCTGACCCAAAGACTGTCGGTCTTACCGGATCACCTGATGAAATTAAGGGAATCCTGGGAATCCCTTCACGGGAGATACAAGATGATACTGGTGATAACACTTTCATTTTGGAGTATTCTGTGAGTGACTATTTATTTAAGATAACCTTTGATACCTCTAATAGTCCTGTAAAATATATAACTTTGCAAATCAAATAACTGTACAACACGACCTTCCAGATTTCAACCAATTGGATGACAAACTGATCACACAAGCCCGATATTCGCAATGTGCACCAACACTGGGCAAAGAACCTAACGACGTCGACATTCCGTATGTGAAGCATCACGGAAAAGGGAGAGGCATTAGACTTAAACTGCCAAGGCGGTTACGGATAATAAAGAAAAAGGGGAAGAAGAATAGTTCTTTTCCCAGCACGACTGAAAAATCCCCTTCATGTGAACAGGCAGTAGCTCGCCCTGCCTGCTTTCCCTGAAGGGGATTCCTTATTAGTATAGTCGTTGGCCATGTAAGGAGGTCTTCAGACACCAGCAGCATCCTATGCCTTTGGTATTGCGTACTGGTAAAATCAAGGACTTAGAATCGTAGTGGTATAATTTGATGTCGTTGTAGACAAAATCAACGTCGTATACCGAACGTTATATCATATAAGGGTGATTTACCCCCTCAGATCAATTATTTGTTTTTCAATTTTTTCTTTTTGTTCTTCTCCTTTGCTTTTTCTTTTGCCTCTTTGTCAATTTTTTTAATATCCTTGTCCGTTACATTAAAGTGCTTTTTAAAATTAGTCAATGTTCTGTCGTCTGGCTCATTATTGTTCATCCACTCGTAGAACTTATCTTGGCCAACATGGTCTATCAAAATCTGATCGATGTAATACTCAGGATTATCAATGTTTTTATCGAAATGATCATGATCACTTTCAGCTGTTAATGTAGCAAAATTCAATACATTTGGCCAAAAAAATTCTGGATTAATTGTATCTGAGTAGGACGGAGTTTTAGTATTTTCATTGTTTACATCAAAGTGTAGGTGATATCCTCTGTCCTCTTCCTCTCCAGGCGCCCCTGTATTACCTGATTCTGCGATTTCTTCGCCTCTACTAACATTTTCATACTTACTAACATAGTAATCATTTACATGAAGATACCGAGTAATGAGGTTATTACCATTTGGATCCTCATCATCATGTTTGATTGTTACATATTTAATAGGAGCAGAAGTATATTCTCCTACCGCAACTACCTCACCATCAGCAACTGCATAGACTGGTTTAAGTTTTACTCCAATATCGATCCCTTTATGTCGTCCATCCGAGCGGCTTTCACCATAATCTCCAGTAATAGTATAAAGGGTTGTTGGCCATCTCCATCCTAAAGAACCATAAGGATCATCAGGATCAGACATAGGAATAACCTCATCTACATTTTTAGTTTGAGCGATCGCAGCACTAGAAGCACTAAGCGATAATAAAGCAGCAAACAATCCAAGTGTAACTCGTTTCACTTCTTCACAACCCCTTTTCCAAATTTTTACTTTATACAACCTAATTCTATCATATTTGTAAAAATTTACAATATTAGGAATAAAAACAAGAAACAACCAGTTCCCTTTTCAAAAAGGAACTGACGAGGGGGCTGTTATATCTCGACTTTCGACGTTATTAGAAAGGGCATCCAGTAATACCCTGAATAGTGTCAAAGATCATATGAATTCTTCATAGATTAGAGGATCACATGGTTTATAAAACAAGTGAATATAATAGGCCTCTCTATGTGAGACTGTTGCAATGGATTGTCTTTGGAAAAGTCAAATCATTTTGGGGGACAAATAAGGTCTTCCTAAATGCGAAACGAGCCTTAGAAGTGATACAAGAGGCTCGTTTATCTTTGATACGTTTTGTTGTTCTGAAAAAATTGACTTTTGTAGTGCTTTCTTTTTATACTTTACTACTTCATCTCTTAAGGGTCTGTCAAGATTTTTGTGTAAACTCAATCAACCGATATATGAAAAGGTTTCATCCCCCTAATTGGGACCTCTTTTTCGAAGCCAATAGAGTCAAGGGCGTAAGGCGAAGCGAACCCTTGACGCATTGGTGGAGAGAAAGATAATCCCTTCGGGGATGAAGCCTTTCATTTGTTAGCGAATGTACGGCTGTACTCGATCTTCAAAGAAAACGGATAGCTGCAAGAGAATCTGCCCCCAGTTCTGGACGCGTCCCGTCCACTTTCGCAGAACATCCATGGTCACGAGATATAGCATCTTCAGAAGGGCATCGTCTGTGGGAAACATGGCTTTTCCCTTTGTCACTTTTCGGAGCTGTCGATGATAACTCTCGATGACGTTGGTTGTATAGATCAGCTTTCGAATCTCTGGAGGATATTTAAAGAAAGTCGCAATCTCATCCCAGTTATTCCGCCAGGAACGAACCATCAAGGGATATTTACTGCCCCAGGCTTGTTCAAATTGCTCCAGTTCTTCCAGTGCAGCTTGCTCCGTTGGAGCCTTATAGATGGGTTTCAGTTCGGACGTAATCTTTTTTAGATCCTTATAGGAAACATACTTGATGGAGTTTCGGATTTGATGGATGACACATTTCTGAATCTCCGTCTTCGGATAACATGCTGAAATGGCTTCTGTAAAGCCTCGAAGGTTATCGACGCTAGTAATGAGAATATCCTGGACTCCACGATTTTTCAGTTCATTGAGTACATGCAGCCAAAATTTTGCTGATTCATTCTCCCCAATCCAGATCCCGAGCACATCTTTATGGCCGTCAAGGTCAATGCCAATTACCATATAGGCGGCTTTATTGACGATAGCTCCGTCCTGTTTTACCTTAAAGTGAATGGCGTCAAGGAAAACAACAGCATAAACCGCTTGCAAGGGGCGATTTTGCCACTCTTTGATCATCGGTACAATCTTATTCGTTACATTGGATATGAGCGTTGGTGAGACTTCGATGCCATAGAGCTGTTGCAAATGGTCTTGGATATCGCGTGTGGATACGCCTTTGGCATAGAGGGCGAGAATTTGATCTTCGATCCCTGTAACATTGGATTGATGTTTCTTTACAATGTTCGGCTCAAAATCACCCTCTCGATCTCGAGGGACTTGGATGTCAACATCCCCGTACTCAGAACGGACGGTTTTCTTGCTATACCCATTGCGGCTGTTGGTTGTCCGCTTGTTTTTCATGTCATGCTTGGCGTATCCAAGAGAGGACTCGATTTCAGCTTCCAGCATTTCTTGGATCGTGTCTGCGAATAGATCCTTTAACGCTGACTGTACGTCGTCCACTGACTTCATGTTTTTCTCTTTGATCCACTGCTTGATCTGCTCTTTTGACATCATAAAAATCTCCCAACCTTTCTACTCCTAATTGTAGTTTAGAGGTTGAGAGTTTACACAAAATATTTTACAGACTCTCTCTTAACGCTTGAATTGTTTTTTGATGACTCCTGATAGTGTCTGTCCTTTTCTTTATATTCCCTCAACTCGTTATACTGTTTAAGAAATGTAAGTTCCATATTCAGCAATTCGTTTTTTAAAGCCTGTTTGTCTTTGCCGTGCTTTTGGCGGATTAGCTCTTTACTTGGAAGGTAAACTGTATTTTTATCCCGAAGCTCATGAGATCTCATGACAGGTTGATTTAGTTCGTCAATAAAGTCTTTCATTCGACGACTCTAAGTATTTCTACCGACTTCAGTTTCCTTTTGGAGAAGGGAAGGGGTCAATTTTATACTATTCTTTTTTATGTTTCACTTCTAAGGTTAGTTCTTTAAGCAGCTCATCAGTCCACTCTTGTGGTTTTCCTCTTGTATAACGGGTGCTTTTTTGATCATATGCAGATTCCTCCATTAGCTTAAAGTCAATGGTTGCCTTTATATCCATATAGGATAATAACTGTCTTGAAGTTTTTAAGACATCATTATTTGCATTTCTTAATGAGTTAGCCAGACTCGTTGAAATCTCTTTCAATAATTCGATGGACTCACGAATTTTCACTTTTAAAACTTCGATGAATCTGCTAACCATTGGATTGCTTGTTCCCGTTCATTGATGGCAGGATTAAAAATGAAATTCGGACAATTTTCACAGAACCTAATACAGTTGTTAGGGAACACAACCCGGTTTTCTATACAGGTTCCACAATGAATTTGCCCAACAACAACATCATCTCTTTAGGTAACAGAAACTGTTTTACCTCTGTCGTCCACGTATCTCATCCATCCGTTAAAACCGCTATGCTCCATATTTTAGATCCTTCTGATTGTTCTAATTGTTTTTGCACAAAGCGTTGATGCTCTCATATCCCCTTCTACCCACTCCCGAGCAATTTCTAGTTAGTGTGGTACTATTGGTTATGAGTTGGTGGGAAAGGGTGTTGGACATGAGCAAAACACTGGTGCTGGCTGAAAAGCCTTCTGTAGGACGGGACATTGCGCGCGTGCTGCAGTGTCAGAAAAAAGGAAACGGTTATTTGGAAGGCGATAAATATATCGTGACGTGGGCCTTGGGGCATCTCGTCACTCTGGCTGATCCAGAGGTGTATGGGCAGCATTACAGCTCCTGGAAAATAGAAGATTTGCCGATCATGCCTTCTCCACTGAAGCTGGTAGTGATCAAGGAAAGCAACAAGCAGTTCCACAGCGTGAAACAGCAAATGAGGCGAAACGACGTGAAAGAGATCGTCATCGCGACAGATCCAGGTTTATCTCTATAAATTAATTATGTACACTACAATAAATTTATCCCACTCCTTTATTTATCTAAGGTTAGACAACACAATTAAAAATGCACTTAAATAAATATTTGTACATAAATGATTCATAATAAGGCTTTTATGTACAATTAAGAAACGCTATTGGGGTGGTCAAACCGTTCAGTTTCCTCAATCTCTGGCAAAATTGTTGTAGCAATCTTGTCCCCCATCGGGAATAATTCGGAGAGAATCATATTCTTTTCTTTCTTTAGCCAGAGCATCTAGTTGTCATTAAAGTGGCGATGGGTGGGGCTGTGCCTGTTGGCATTGTTCTGCCTGGCTCTGCTGCGGATCTGATCGCGCCCTACTCTGCTTCGCTCCCTCTCTACCTTGGCGATCTTTACCGTGATACTGTATCTTGTTGGGCTTCTGCCTCTCTGGATCCTCTCTCTGCGAAGGAAGTTGCCACTCATACTTGGCTCATTCTCAAGCAGACGCTCATGACTTGTCTCCGTACTACCAAGCGTGAGCGCATTGCTCATCTGACTGCTTACGTACGGCAGGCTATGTCTTCTGCTCTGCTTGACCTGGTTGTGCGCGGCTATAGCGTGGATCGCTTGCCTGCTTCTGTCCAGAGGCAACTAGCCGATCCTGGCCCTAGCTTTCCTTAACTTTAACTCTATTTGGGGGAAGCTAATCATGTTTTGCTCCTTGCCTTTTGCGTAATCAACTAGCGCGGACAGCTCCGTTTCTCAACTTACGCAAAGAGGAGCATTCTGGAGCTACAATGAGTTCGTAAAATTTAGTGTGCAAGCCGGTTTGTCCACCACTGACGGACAAATGATGGTTGCTTGTTTTGTGCTAATCGCTGAAAACGGCGAAAAACGCCCGAATTTGGACATTCAGACGCTTGTTTACATAAAATGGATTATCCTTCAGACCCCGGAAAGCCAGTTAAGTTTTGTTGTTCGCCCCTAATTTTGGCACAATATCAGCGTAGTGCAACGCAAATGCATGAAAATGCATGGTAATTACCGCGAACACTGAAACCAAAACGATTTTGGGAAGTTCCGATTTTTATTTGGGGATCAGGGCAGACGCCTCATACGATTGGTCGTCCCGTATTCGGGAGCAACGAAAAGTAAGAAAAGTCTATCAACAGGGGTAGTACCAGCACTGGTACTACCCCTGTTTGCATGTACAGCTGATGTTCCTATTCCTGTAAACCGTAAATAGGAGTTTTGAAGAAGTCATTGTGTTTGTAACTCAATACGTTCCGAATAGAATTTTCCATTTTTGTCACTCCAATTGATAGTGACAGATGAGTTCTCAAACATATTCTTTAAATTATCCAGTAGTGGATTCTTCTCAATTGAAGGGGAAAACGATATGGTGTAAATTTTTTTGTCATATTTATAAGCGTTGGGATAGGTTATTTGCTTATGTAGATCTAATTGTCCTGATAATTGTGCATCTATGGATTCAATCAAGATAGGTATATCATCTTTTCGATAGGATAATTCCAAGTCATTTACCTGTAAACGTTCGTCTATTACATGGGCGCTGAAGGTCGCCGTCCAATGTTCTGACGAACCCGTTAATTTGATTCCTTTTCCAAAAGAGTTATAGATGAGAACGAATAGTACAATAATTGCGATTAGGATAATGTACCGCCATTTTTTATTCAAGGTGTCACCGCCTTTTCTTATAATTTTATTTCTCAACATCAAATAAAAAAAGGGGCAAAATGCCCCATCCTTATATTCCTGAAGGATCGATTGTTGTTTTTTGGTCTGTTTTTACTTTGCTTCCGTTTTTGTAGATATCGGACAGAACCACTTGTTGAATATAGCTTGGGGAATTGATGTACACCGGTTCTACCGAAACAGTTGATGTAGCCCATGTCCATGAATTTGATGTAGAATTGTCTTTCCAAGTAGGTGTCCACGGGTTGCTTGGTGCTCCTGTATTTATATTTACAGAATTACCGCAATAGTTAGTACCGAAAATGTCGAGAATTATTCTTGCGTTTTTAACTGTGTAGGCGGTAGATGATCGTGTCCACCAGGTGGTAAGTGAAGTGGATTTATACAAGCTTCCAACGTTACCAGGAGGAGCATTGTAAACGTTCATAAAGGCATCTAAGTACTGTCTCACGGCGTAGTTATCGTATTGGCTTGAAGTTGTCACATGGGCTGTGTGATCATATCCACTACCATAATCACAGGTAGCAGCAGTGCTAAATTCGGCAGCTGAATCATATAGGGGGCTTGTCTGTTTTGATCCATCTTTCGGGAATATCCGGAAGATCTCAATTTTTTCAACTTTTGTTTTTTGGTTTTCAAGCTTCTTTAATTCGTCATAAGTTTTTTTGGTTTTCGCGTTCTTTTGGATTTCCTCATCTGTCAACTGAACATAGTCATATCCTTCTGGTACGATGTCTTCAATGGCAGGTGGATTTTCTTTTACGGCGACACCATTTTCACCAAAGTTCGGAGATTCTGCAAATGCAGAAGCACCAGTTAAAGAAATTATGACTGACAAGAAGAATGGGACAAGTTTCTTCAACATCAAGATCCCTCCTCTTTTTTACTACATTTGAATGATATTATAATATTTGGTGATTAAAAAGGGGCGAAAGAACTGTTTTGGCAATTAATGTAAATTCCAATGGTGCCAGGGGCAAACGTTTAAAGAAATTGGTAATACACTTGAAGAAGTACCTAAAATAATGAGTACTTGAACAAAACCTTAACTCACAGCCTGTCTTCAAGTTGACGTTCCGGGTTTATATCCTCCAGAGTCACCACATTCCGATTTCAAATTATAGTCGGAACTTCCCTAAGTCGTTGTGTCAGCCATTTTGAGATATTTCTCATGTTTTTTCACAAAAGGTATTTCGTATCATCAAATGACCAACGCTGCATAATGGCGGCTTTACGAGGATGCAATAATAAGTTCAGGATGTACTCGCCAATATCCATCATAAGTTAGCACTGTTGTCTTACTGGGGAGACGGAATCGCGTCCTCCTTGGACGGGATGCGTGTACAAGTTGACGTTGTGGCCCTACATGCTAATGCCAGTCCTTATAACTGCTCAGGTAAATGAGCAACGATTTACCGATTCATAAGGGTTCAGTTCTCCAGCGTTTACTCCAGGGGTAATTAAGTAAGAACTCACGTGATGCTGATCACATCATTGACGGACGCTTACATAATGAGACAGATCTGATGATCGAGGAATTCTATACTAATACAGCAGGTTACACGGATCAAGTTTTTTGGTTTGACGCACCTGTTGGGCTTTCGTTTTGCTCCACAGCTGCGTGATCGGCCGATTCCAAACTATATACTATTGGAAAAGGGAACGACTTGCAAAAGCTGGATAACCAGTTGCGCGGGCAAATCAATACAAAGATCATTAAAGAAAATTATGATAACGTGCTACGCTTGGCCCATTCCATCCGGAACAGAACAGTGTCCGCCTTACTTATCATGCGGAACCTCGGTTCCTTTGCACGTCAAAACCGACTAGCCACAGCGTTGCGTAAAATGGGACGTTTCGAAAGGACCATATTTGTTCTAGATTACATATCGAGTGAAGCTTTGCATCGCGGATTAATTACTCATACCAGGGTCCCACCACCGAAACGACGTCAGACCCACGATAGTGAAAGAGCCGGTTTTTCCTTTGTTAAGGAATACCGGCTTTCTGTTTTACATACGAAGTGGCCGTAATGACTGTAGGTCCCCTAGCTGATTTAGGTTAAACTTGTACTCGCCCAAGAAATAGATGTGTTCCATCCGAGTGGGGAAATATGATGGAGAAGCACTTCACGTAACGTACCACTCACTTTTTGATGCCCCTGCTTTTGCCAGAAACACTGTATTTCAAACACTGTTAACGTTAATTAGAATGTTTAGGGCACTGGCGCGTTGGAGCGATCTTTTAACGCCCAATGTCGTAACTCTCTTTACTTGCCAAAGAGGATGGCTCGTGCTAAGAGTTTACCTTGCGTTTTCCGTAAGCGCATGTCGAAAATATCATATGTATAGTTCTGTATACTCGATATAAATCGACAGTTTTATTGATGGAATTGAGATATTATAGTAAAAAATGTAAAAGGAGGGTTTTTTATGGGATTTAAAAGGCGTTTTGTTATTGGTACATTTCTCGCATTGACTCTATCTTTAAGTACGATAGCAGTTGCAGCTGGAGAACTAAGAAATAGTGACGCATTTTATAGTGGAGGAGGATACAAAGTTCTGAGTGTAACAGAGAACTTGAAGTATTATGTAACACCAGATGCTTGGAACGAATTTGGAGATTATATTGAGGATGCATTTTCTGATTATTCTTCTATCCCAGGAGTCGACTTTGACTTCCAAGAAGTTGATTGGGCTGATGAAGCAGAACTAATAATTCTCAATACACAAGATGATGGCACGTATGATGGGTTACCGGGAATTATGATTCCTTGCGACTGGTCTAGAACACCTACTTGTGAAAAGACACGCTATCAGAGTAGATGGGACACTGCGGCGGTATTTTTATTTCCAGATAATATGGATCTGAAAGGTTATAACCAAACAAACAGACACAAGACCATCGTACATGAAATAGGTCATGCTTATGCTTTAGTTCACCAACCTGTCGGTGTCGATTCTGTAATGGTAGGCGGAAAATCAACAATTACAAGTCCAACTTCTCTAGATATTAGCAACTTACAATTTAAGTATTAAAGGTGGCGATAATTATGATTAAGAATAAAATCCCGATGGTTACTACTATATTAGTCCTAGCTATTGGATTTATCGTTTTATCAACAAATGATTTAACTGCTGAAGCTAGTAAAGAGGAAAAAATAATTTCTTACCCTGGTGAGATTATAAAGTATGATGATTTGAATGATCTTGAAAAGGATGCTCCAATAATTGTTCAGGCAACTTTTACTGGAGATCGTGAAACCGTTTATCCGAATATAACAGAAGGAAGACTTTTCCGATCAGATTCGCTAGTCGAAATCAAAAAAGTATTTAAAGGCGATCTAAATAAAAAGGATCAAATCGTTGTGTACGAGCCAGCCTATTTAGATGAAAATGACGTTTTTGTAACTATCGATGGATATAATCTTATGGACGAGAAGGAAACCTACACATTGTTTTTAAAACCAGTTAAAAACAAAAAGGGTTACGCGATTGCTGGCATGTATCAAGGGAAATACTATAATAAAGTACAGGGAAATGGCAAAAGTGTGAAGAGAAGTTTCGACTATAAAGATTTAAATGAGGTCGATTACTTTGGTGGAAATGTAGAGCATTTTAAAAGATTAAAAGAGCAGGTGGTAAAAAAATATAAATTGGTAGATTGATTAAATGAAAATCCGATTGGGAATAATTCCATTCGGATTTTTAATATAAATTCGCGAACGTAAATAAAGATGTAACAATAGAGAAGTTAGTATCATCTAAAGATCAGCAGTATATGGAGGTGACCTTATGAAACTCATGTTAATTCCCCTAATACTAATCTTCTTGATGGATAGCAACTCTTTTAATTCCTACCACCATGCTGTAACGCAGGAAGAACTATCAAAATACAATGAATTTACTGGTGAATGCGGCTTATTAGTCGATGAGTATGATCCTGAATTGATGTGGAATAACATCAAATATTTGAAGAACTATGAATCAGATACGAAAGGGTTAGAACGTGGCAAGAAAATCGGAGAAGTATTGTTTAAAATGAACGGGAATGTTTGCCTAGGTTACAAAAGGAAACATGGAGATGCAACATGGGCAGAGATTGGAACCCCCATCTATCAAGTAAAAGGATATACAGAAAAATTTCGGATCTTCGTAGGTGATGATTTGTACGAAGCATTGGAAAATCCCTATGCAAAAAAAATTGGGGACATTTTCGATATATCCGGAAAAATAAAGAAGATCACTATCGAGTACCCTATTGAAAACTCCCCTTCAGTCGAATTTCCAGAAGAAGCTACGAAAAAATTCATTGATGAATTTCTGAATTTAGAATATGTTCCATTTAAAGACATTTACAAAACTTCAATGTTTAGGAGTGAAAAATATTTTTTGCGTTTCCAACTTCATGACGACTCTAGTTTTATCGTTTCTTTTTGGCCCGATGAGAATGTATTTATACAAGGACATGGAAATGACGTGACTAAAAAAATAATAATGAGCCATGCGGAAAAGCTCACGACTAAATACCCGCGATTCTATAATTAATAAATTTGTTGAATTTAGCTCATTCAGGGGTCCCACCAACGAAGTGACGTAAAACACTATTTTTTCCGTAAAAAAGGTCAATTTTCCTGCGTTAAGGATACTGTTCCTGATGCTGCACTATGTCCAGTAATTGACCTTGTCCGCAAGTTATTGCGTTGTTTAACAGAAAAAATTGGCTGGGGAGGAACAGCAAGGTTCCTCCCCAGCCAATTATTATATTTTTACCTTGTACGTCCCCAAGATTCACATATGGAATGGAATCTAGTACCCCTTAAAGCCACGATTGTATAAGTATAGTGCCAAAGTCTGCACTTTTAAATTTCCATAAACACCCTCGAGAGAAATCTCAAATCTCAAATTCGCCAAGTAACTTATTCATATTCTCTTTTTGTTTTTGTTCCTTTTGCATGGTCTCCTCATTGATAAGTTCGCATTTGGAAACACCTGGGAAATGTGAATCCAGTTTATTAAAGTGAACATCTTTATTGCTATCCCTATTGAACCGGATTAAGTTGGTCTTTACTCCATGTTCGTTTAGTATGGGGGAATCATTATAAAGGTGCGGAAAGGAACTAGACGCCACAATTTTCTTATATAAATCTTCATAAGTCTTCGCTTTCATTTTATACTTCATTACTTCTTCTTTTAATGCTTGAATTGTTTTTGACGACTCCTGATAGAGTCTGTCCTTTTCTTTATATTCCCTCAACTCATTATGTTGTTTAAGAATTGTAAGTTCAATATTAAACAATTCATTTTTTAAAGCCTGTTTGTCTTTACCATGCTTTTGGAAGATGAGATCTATACTTGGTAGGTACACTGTATCATTGTCCTCGAGGTTGTGAGACCTCATGGCAGGTTGGTTTAGTTCATCAATAAAGTCCTTCATTCGACGGCTCCAAGTATTTCTACCGACGTTCGTTTCCTTTTGAAGAAGCGAGGGGGTCAACTTTATACCCTTGTTTTTATATTTCACTTCTAAAGCTAGTTCTTTAAGCTGCTCATCAGTCCACTCTTGTGGTTTTCCTCTTGTATTACCGTTGCTTTTTTTGCCCATGTGCCAATTCCTCCATTAGCTTAGAGTCAATGGTTGCCTTTAAATCCATATAGGATAATAACTGCCTTGAAGTTGTTTTTAAGACGTCATTATTTGCATTTCTTAATGAGTTAGCTAGACTCGTTGAAATCTCTTTCATTAATTCGATTGATTCACGAATTTTAACTTCTAAAACCTTCGATGAATCTGCTAACCATTGAAGTGCTTGTTCCCGTTCATTGATGACTGGATTAAAAATGAAATTCGGACAATATTCACAGAACTCAATACAGTTGTTAGGGAACACATCTTGGTTTTCTATACAAGTTCCATATTGAATTCGCCCAACAATATTTTCCCTATCGGTAACGGAAATGGCTTTCCCTTTGTCGTACACGTATCTCTTCCAACCTATAATACTGCCACTAATACTTTGGCTTTTTGAATGTTCTAGTTTTTTTTGCGCTAATCGATAGACGTAGGATTGAGCGAAATGCTCCGCATGTGCGTAATAACCATACTGACTATCTATTTCTTCATGTCCAGCCATTCGTGTGTGAATGCTAATCTAATTCTTGACCACCTAGTGGTACATCGCTCATAAAAAAGTTGACCACCTGAGCTCCTCTTTCCTGTATCTTGAAGTTGCTGAGACATCAAGGTATAGGAGGAAAGGAAATGCTTCAGATGGCTAATTATGAGTTTATCAGGAAACAACACATTCTGCTAGGGAAGCCGATTCGGCAAATTTCTCGCGAAACCGGATATTCCCGTCAAGTCATACGAAAAGCCTTGAAATCAACGGAGATCCCTGTATACCAGCTTTCGCAACCAAAACCGAAACCAGTCATTGATTCTGTGCAACCCATCATCATGGAATGGCTTCGTCAAGATGAACAGGCTCCCCCTAAGCAGCGTCATACTGCCACCCGTATCTATCAGAGACTTGTCGACGAATACGGATTCACCGGTGGTGAATCTACAGTTCGACGTTACGTCAGACAACTACGCGTTTCTCTTCCAAAAGCGTTCGTCCCCCTCGACTTCCCGCCAGGGAAATTTGCCCAATTTGACTGGGGCGAGGTTACTGTTCTTTTACAGGGTAAGCAGGTAAAAGTTCAAGTCTTTTGTATGCGTTGCACCTTCAGCAGAAAGATTTTTGTCAAAACTTTCTTTCATCAAAAGCAAGAAGCTCTTCTTCAAGGACATGTCGATGCCTTTGAATTTTTCGGTGCTGTTCCTCAGACTGTTACGTACGACAATCTGACAACAGCCGTAAAGAAGGTGCTGGAAGGTAAGAACCGCGAGGAACAGGAGCGATTTGTCCAGCTTCGTTCTCACTACCTGTTCGAAAGTCATTTCTGCGATCCGGGAAAAGGGCATCAAAAAGGCCAAGTAGAAAATCTCGTAAAGTTCATCCAAAAGCAGTTTTTTACCCCGGTTCCAAGTGTCTCTTCTCTAGAGGAATTAAATCATTTCCTTCTTGAGAAATGTATCTCTTACGAGACAACTACCGTTCCTAGGTCATCTTTAACCGTTGGAGAAGCCTTTGTACAAGAGCAGCACGTTATGCTCCCCTTGCCTCCACAACCACTGGATTGTTGCCGTATCGTGTCTGTGAAAAGCAATACCTTGTCTATGCTTCACTTTGAGAAAAATGCCTATTCTGTTCCTGTTTCACACGCATCTACCGAGCTTACTTGCAAGGTGTTTGCCGAACGGATTGAAGTGTACCATGGTAGCAAATTGATTGCTCAGCATGAGAGATGCTTAGAAAGTGGCAAAGAGCTTTTGCAATACGATCACTACCTGGATTTGCTTCTGACTCGACCAGGTGCCGTTTTGTATGCCAGACCTTTGCATCAGGCGGGGCTACCCCCAATTTACCAACAGTTCTTAGACAAGTGCCGCCATCGACCAGGTGGAATGAAGGAGTTTGTTCGACTCCTGTTATTACATCGTGAATTCGATACTATTCTTGTGGAGGAATCATTAGAGGAAGCTTGCCAAAAGGGGATGTTTCAGTATGATGCCGTAAGGCAATTGTTGTTTCATCGTACGTTACCAGAGCATCGTATGCCTCAACTCTCGTTGACTGAAGATAGTTCTGTTCCGCGTATTCAAGTAAAAACTCCCGATCTTAACCAATACAATCGTCTGTTACAAAAGAGGTGTGTGGTGCATTGAGTACAACTTTCTTGCTTGAAACCTATGCTAAACGGCTTCGATTACCGGCTATTAAACGTTTCTATAAGGAAATGGCCAATGATGCTGCCGAACGACAAGTCCCTTATGAGGAATTCCTTCTCGCTCTTTTGGAACAAGAAGTGCAGCAAAGGGATGCAAATCAAATCGCCAGTCGGATCAAGCATGCCAAATTCCCTTCAACGAAAACACTCGATCAATATGAATTTTCTATGATTCCGTCTCTTAATAAACCGAAATTGTTACAACTTGCTCGTTGTGATTACATCGAGAAGGCAGAAAACATCATGTTTATCGGAAACTCCGGTACGGGTAAGACACATCTCTCGATTGCTCTTGGGAAGGAGGCTTGTCACCATGGTTATTCCGTACAATTTTGGACAGCTGCGAAAATATGCAACGAGCTCATGGAAGCCCAGTCCCAAAAGCGAATCCTTCAGTTGGAGAAACAATGGCTCAAAACCGATTTGATCATTCTAGATGAAGTCGGATTTGTTCCCCTAAGCAAAACAGGGGCGGAATTATTATTTCAATTTTGTGCAGCTCGCTATGAAAAAGGGAGCATCATCATCACCAGTAACCTTGAATTTGCGGATTGGACGCAAATTTTTAAAGATGAACAAATGACAGCAGCTTTAGTTGATAGGCTTACACATCGTGCCCATATCTTTGCCATGAATGGGGACAGCTATCGCTTTAAGCAAAGCATCCAAAGATCGTGATCATGAAAAAGTTACCCACCCGTAGGGTGGATTGATTTTTGCCATGGTGGTCAATTTTTTGATGAGCACGGTGGTCAACTTTTTGATTGACATTCACATTCGTGCGATGGAGAGCATGTTGAACCCTTGCAGACACATGTTTATAATAGCGAAATGTCTGGTGTCACCTGATTTGACTCGTTCAAGTCCGTAATGACCGTAGAGTTTCTCAACCACATTTTCATAAAACTCTTTCTTCAAGAAATCAAAATCTCTTCTGTTTACTCGGTTATTCTTTTTATCTCTTTTTTGGATTCTGAAATGAGTAAGCAATTGGATTGGAAATAAATAAGGAGAGTCAATCCCTAATAACTCTATCTTTTTTATTGATTGATTAATGAGATTGTAGGTTCTCTCATCAATTTCTACAAAATCATACTTTGTAATAAATTCGGGCGTGTCGGATCTTTGCTTTATTCGAGGTACTTTTATCCCATATTTAAAGTTTTGGTGTTCACGATACTGGACACAATCCTTTCCCAACATCAAAAATTCTGATGGACGCAACGGAAGAATATTGGTTATTAACCACCACATCAAGATAGGTAAATACTCAATAGTTTGCTCCGTTGGATAAGACTGAAAGTAGTCATTCAACACATCATCAAAAATCATGATGTCCTCAAATGGCGGTAAATCTCTATTGGTTCCTGAATAGGAGCCTACTTTTTTACAAATGTCTATTATATGTTGTTTGTTTTTTACCTCGTAGAAGGAAAGGAATCTTTCTGTATCCTTGGCAACCCTATAACCTTTGTACACAAAGTTATTACAACAACGAATTAAAAACGTCTCAAATTTCCTGATATCTTGAAAACCGTTAGATTCAAAGATGATTTCTTTTAGTGTAGCTAGTTCATTATATACGGTTAAGGGATTTCTCCCTGAAATGATTCTCACTACTGTATAGGCTCTCAGAGCTTTGTTCAAATTTGGGTACAGGTCTAAATCAAACGAAATAACTATCGGGTAGTCTGAGATACCTTCACTAAGTGACCATTGACTGTCACTAAAATTGCCATTCAGGATATAACTATTTTTGGCTAATTTTTGGAATAGCTCCTCATATTCAGTTGAATCAAATGTATTAAAGTAAACTGTCTGTTTTCGTTCAATAACAACATCATCTGAAAATGCCCCTATCACTGACCTGATTTCCATTTAACCCTCTCCTAATATTCTTCGAGCTGGAGTTTATGAGCAATCACTTCCAGCTTGTTCCACGTGCTTGTAGGCGAAAGATAAGCCCTCACATAATCTTCTCCATAGGCAATTCTCGCTTCTTTCCACACCAGGAGAGTATGCAGAAGAAATTTTGTTTCCTTTCGAATCATAAATTCATTGTCAGTGGACTGAATATTATCAATTAATCTATCAAAATCCTCCTTTAATTGGATCAATAATAAATTTCGGGGAAGAATGTACTCACAGGAATAACAGTTATTTAATCTAGGGTATGGACAGTTAGGATACACTAGGCATTGAGCGTGTTCATTCTTCGATGGCATTTCACCACATGCAAGTTTACCTAGGATGTCTTTAAGCTCATCTGTAGAAAATCAGCCAGTTTAGATACTGCAGAACGCCGTTTTTCGTAAATACCACTTAGTAAGTTTTGTACTGATGAGTTATTTTGAATAGGTGTAGAAGTAAGATAATTGTCAATGAACTTAGCGACGCTTTCTAGATTCGAAGGTGAAACCTCTTGGCGAATTTTTTCTATCAGTTTAGTTCGTTCCTCTAATGTTGAATTGAGTTGTTTGTTCTGAGAGGCATACAAAATCAAGTAGTTAAATAACCAACCAAAATGCCCACGTCTAAATAAATTGTAGGATACACGGTTAATACTTCCATCTTTATTGGTTGATTGTATGTACATACTAGTTGTGTCTGGTGACTTGTGGCTCCTAGCTGTTTGAGTGAGATGGAGGGCAAGTTCCGAATCATATGCATCGCCTTCAGTAATTGAGAAAAATAAGTAAGTAGATATTGTACGGTTCATTTTTCTACTACTGAATTTGAATTCACTTAATGATGGGCAAGACTTTAAGAACCTCTTATGCCGAATTTTAGCGTGAGTTGTTATTTTATTGTATACGCCCTGATAAAACGTATCTAAAAGAGAGTTTCTCCCTTCCATTCTTCTATGAAATTCAGAAATAACTAGTGCGTTAGACAAAGGGTAAGCAAGATCGGGCGCAACTATAAATGTAAGCAATTCATCTGTTTTACTGCTTCTTTTGTGTCTATAGTGAAGATATAACTGCCGGATAACGAGTTGACTTTGGGTTTCAGATAAGGTGTTTTCTACAAACCAATCTAAAGAAGGAATATTAAGTTCTTCTAGATTGATATTGGGAGTGTGGGCTATCAAATCCTGACCCCGAATAAAATCGGTCAGCAGCAAGATGGTGTATACCCACATATTTGCGTAATAACTATCTTCCAATGCGTGCGGAATATTGATTATTACATCTTTACAGTGTTCATAAAGCGAATGAAATTCTTGTGGGGAATATATGTCTTTGATATCCTTTTTGCGATTCCTATGATAGATCACATAATCTTCCCTATCTTGAATGTTCTTTCTTTCATAGGAATATCTTAAAAAACGTGTAAACCATAACTTTTCTTTTTTAGCAAATGGGGAGTGCTCATCAAGTAATTCACTAATCTCGGTATCTGTGAGCAGATAAACTTCTTTATCAATGCTAGTTACCAGGCGCTTATAAAATCTTTGGAAATATAAAATTGCGTCTCTCTTGTAACGATTGGAGCCTCGCATGTTATTTGTTTGTAAGAGACAATATTCTATGTACAATTTTACCGTTTCATTGAGGTCCTTTTTTAAGGGGATTGATTCTGTATATTTTCTAATTTCATCAAAGGAAGATTGGCTGGTGTATATAACCCGTTTCTTTGATTTTTCCCTTTCCCTTTCAAAGTTCTCAATATCAGAAAAAGGTATTCGCCAACGATTCTTGTCATCCTTAAAGGCATTTGGGAATTTCCCCGATTTAATAACCATGTTCCAAACAACACTTGCACTACTATACCCTAACCTTTTGGCTGCTTCTTGTGGACTTAGTGTATTTGATTTCTCCATACTAGTCCTCCAAATTATTATCTATTAATTTCGGGATGTAACCTTCATGCAATTGAGAAAACTTACTCTCAATCTTTTTATGAATACGGTTAGTTGATACCATATAGGTTAGAGCTGAATTAATATTAGAGTCCCCACGGAGATGGGCGATTTCATATGGATTCTCCACATTTTCCGCGACCATATTCGTAAATGTACCGCGTCCTATGTGAGTAGACCATTTGATATATTTAAGATGATGTGCCAATAGTTTCTGTTCACTATCTCCTTTTTGCTCCAATAATTTAATAAAGGTCCTCTTTACTTTCTCGAAGTACTGTCTATAACTTCTTCCCGATAAGGGGAGTCCATCTCTATTGATGAACAGCGCATTACTACCATCCATGGGCTGGTATAGCTGAATGTGATCACTAAACAAGCTGAGTCCCCAGTCATTTATTTGAAGGACTTGTTGAGTTCTAACTTTTTTTACAGAGGGGTGCTCTTTTAGATCAGCACGAAAGTTTTGGTTTTGCAGTTTCAGTATGAAGTCTCCTTTGCGCATTCCATGAGCGACTTGTGTTCTCTTTAAGTTCACCACTTCCGAAACACGAAGCCCCCCAAATATCTGAAAGTAAATTCCTAACGCAATAGGTTTTGCCACAATTATCGCTACCTCCAATAGAAGAGGTATATAACTGTGTGGTAGTGTATGTTCAATTTCTCTTGGTTTTTTGGATGGGTATATGGGTTTAAAGGGTGATTCATAATAAGAACAAAATTGTCCCTCTTTCTTTTGAAACGTATCTTTTGAAATTGAAGAGATACATCCAGTTTTTACTAACCACAGGTAGAAGAATGTTAATGTTCTTTCTGCGTCTTTTACTGTATCTCTGCTTACCCCGTCAAAGGACAGCGAGTTCAGGTATTGAGTTCCATGAGAAATACTCAAATCCCAAAGGGTAAGTATATTCAATTTCCTCTTGTTCTCTAAAAGGTAATTGAGGAATTTTACGGTGTTGTTCGCATGTTTTCGTTGGGTATTGAATTCTCTATATTTCCAATTTTCCATGATGAAATCGCTAATTGGATGTATAACCTCCACATCCATTGTCATGTCCTTCAATCCAATCAACGCGATATGCTTCTGCTTAATTTCCCCTGTCGTTCGAAAGAAGGCATAATCAATCCATACAGGAACCATACAAAATTTAATGTCCTTTGAAGCACCCAAATAAATAACATTAGTCCCCATATACTGTCCTCCCAGTGAGAATAATGTACGTTTAGTTGATGTTCGACTTATGGTAGATACTCTATACTTCTATTATACTTCATAAAGAGATTTATGAGCATTTTGAATAGATTATAAAAATTAAAATACCTATATATATCAACGCTTTCCGCACTTATTATAATTCGAATATTGTACAATAAATTAATGTACAAAATCATAGAAATACGCAGGGCGCGAGGGAGAGCTGGTCGCTCGCTGGATCATCGAGCTGGCCCACGTGAACAAGCCGATCAAGCGTCTCTGGATCTCATCCGTGACGGACAAAGCGATTCGGGATGGATTTCGCAATCTAAAGGACGGCAAGGCATACGACAATCTGTTTGCTTCCGCAGCAGCACGTGCAGAGGCAGACTGGCTGGTCGGGATCAATGCGACCCGTGCCTTGACCTGCAAGCACAATGCGCAGCTTTCCTGCGGGCGTGTGCAGACGCCGACCCTGGCGATTGTGGCCAGACGGGAGGAAGAGATTCGTCAGTTCACACCGAAGCCCTTTTACGGCTTGAGTGCATTGGCACAGGGACCGATTCAGCTCCAGTGGCAGGAGCAGCAGACGAAGGATGTCAAAACGTTTTCCAAGGAAAAAGCGGACCAGCTGCTGGCGTCGCTCAAAAAAGAGACCGTCGCGGAAGTCGTCGAGATCACCAAGGCACACAAAAAGACCTTTGCGCCGCAGCTATACGATCTAACGGAGCTGCAACGGGATGCCAACAAGATCTTCGGCTACTCGGCCAAGGAAACGCTCTCGATCATGCAGGGGCTGTACGAGCATCATAAAGTCGTCACCTATCCGCGGACGGACTCGCGCTATCTGTCTGCCGATATCGTAGAGACGCTGCCGGATCGGGTCAAAGCGGTACAGATGAAGCCGTACGCTCCGTTTGCCGCGAAGCTGCTGAGAGCGCCCATCAAAGGAAACAAAGCGTTTGTCGATGACAGCAAGGTCTCGGATCACCATGCGATTATCCCGACGGAGCAATCTGTTCTCCTGAGTGATCTGAGCGACAAGGAACGGAAGATTTTGGACCTCGTCGTCAAGCGCTTCCTGGCTGTTCTGTACCCGGCCTTTGAATACGAGCAAACGACAATCCAGGCGAAGCTGGGCACAGAGCTCTTCCTAGCCAGAGGAAAGACGGTGCTCGCGAAAGGCTGGCGAGAAGTGTACGACCACGATGTTGAAGACGAGGACAGCCGAGATGGAGTCAAAGAGCAGCTTTTGCCATCGATCGCAAAAGGCGACCGTCTAAAAATCAGCAGCATCACCCAAACCAAGGGAGAGACGAAGCCGCCTGAGCCTTTTACGGAAGCGACCCTGCTCTCTGCGATGGAAAATCCCGCGAAGTACATGGCGGGTGAAAGCAAGGATTTGATCAAAACGATTGGGGAAACGGGTGGCCTCGGCACGGTTGCGACGCGTGCAGACGTGATCGAAAAGCTGTTTAACAGCTTCCTGTTCGAGAAGCGCGGCAAGCATATTTTCGTGACGGCAAAAGGAAAACAGCTGCTCGAGCTTGTTCCGGATGAAATGCAGTCGCCTACGCTTACAGCTCAGTGGGAGCAAAAGCTGGGGGCGATCGCAAAAGGAGGACTGAGCAAGCAGGCTTTCATCGGAGAAATGAAAACCTACGCGAAATCGGTGGTCCAAGAGATCAAGAACAGCGAGCAGACGTTCCGACATGACAACCTGACGCGAACCCGCTGCCCGGAATGCAACAAGTTTCTGCTCGAGGTAAACGGCAAGCGGGGCAAAATGCTCGTTTGTCAGGACCGGGAATGCGGCTATCGGAAAGGTCTTTCCAAGCAAACGAATGCCAGATGTCCAAAATGCCACAAAAGGCTGGAGCTTCACGGGCAAGGCGATAAACAGACCTTCGTGTGTGTGTGCGGACACCGGGAGAAGCTCACTACCTTCCAGGAGCGCCGGGATAAGGAAAAGGGCGGCAAGGTCTCGAAAAAAGAGGTCGCCAAGTTTTTGAAAGGGCAAGATCAGGAGGAGTCAGAGGGCATCAACTCGGCTTTAAAAGATGCTTTGTCCAAATTGAAGTTCGATCAGTAAGAGTAAGACCCGAATGCCGCGGAGAGCTGTCGCAGGCGTTCGGGTCTTTTGGCGGTTATGGCCGCACCGACAGGTAGTAGTGCTGAATTTCTTCCAGTGTTTTTTGGGAAGGCTGGATGAATTCGCGATCCCAATCCTCTGGCGGTGAATCGACCGAGATCCCTTTTTCCTGAAGCAAGGCGTATAATTCCTGGTCCGCTTGGGAGGGAATCCACCAGGTGTAAATGGAGTTGGTCTTTTTGTTAAGCAGGGTGTCAAAGAAAAACTTCAAGTAATTCGCGACCGAGAGCGTGCCGTAGTTCACATCGTGCTCGGGGACGGGGATCGGGTAGACCTTGGGATAGCTCAGTGGACCGTGATTGATGGAGATGCCGACAAATCCGATCGGGGGGATGTTGTTTCCATAGCCAGGGATGGCAAAAGGCAAATCCCCAGCGAAATGAACCCGGATAATGACGGAATTGATGAACTGCTGCTCCAGCACATTTTCCCTTTTCCAAATCCCTAATTCGCGAGCGAGCTTGTCCCAATATACGATGGACGTATTGTGTGCCCGCCAAAAGACGGGAGCCAATTCCTCAAATGTTTTTTCAAATTCGTCTCCTGCTTTGTGAAAAGGATTGATGAGATCGTACCATTTGAAGCAGCCGTGCGTCTGGCGCCAGTTCTGGCAGATGGTGAGGAAGTCAATCATGCGCTGGATGCGGGGCTCAGGGCTGCTCTCCTTGTTGGCAAACAGGTGGGCTGCCTCAACGAGATCGGTGGTAAAGTTGCCGTTGACGAAGTCCCAATAGTTGGTGTGACCTTGTTCAAAGCGTTCATGGCTGACACGGAGACTTTCTATTTCCCAGTCTGCAAAGGTCGTGACGTCATTTCCAAAATAGAGCTCAATCGGCAAGAGTTCTCCGAAGAAGCTAAAGTGATAAGGGCTCGCCTGCTTAAACCAAGATTTGATGTATTCCAGACGAGCAGCAGGAGGGACGATGCTTGCCCTTTTGCAGAGTGTGGCCTCTTCCGTTGTGGCAGTGAATTCTCGCAGGGAGGAAGCTAGGGCTAAAAAGGAAGTGGGCGTAGTCAGAAATTCTGCCCCATTTTCATCGTTGTCGTACTGGACGATGAGATGCGAGAGGACGGTCAATGCCTGCGGCGATGCTGCGAGCTGATTCCACGTGTGTTTGGCAGGGTCGCCGATCGCTCCAATGATCGTGATCGGGTTGGTCGCTTCGCCGCAAAGATAGAGCGCCCCTGAGTCCTGTACGACGATTCTGCTCGAACCGCGGACGTTGATGGTCGCTCCCGCTTCCACTGTCAGGCTTTGGCCGGGCGGAATGACCACATCGTCGGGTCCGAGGAGATAGGGCCCGTTTTGGGCGGACAGCGGTGATGCGTTGATCATCGTTCCGGAAAAACGGGTGTACTTGTCGACGAACAGCTGGTAGACGTGATCGGGATCTGTATCGGGACCCTCGGTGAGCCGAATAAAATAGACCCCATCGTTCTCGGGGAAGAACGGTAGAATGAGCGGCGAACCTGGCGTCCACATCGCTTGCCCGCACTGGGTGCCGAAATTGTCGTAGACCGTGATGCAGGAGGCGGGATGAGTCAGATTGTTGATGTGGATTTCGATCGCATCTGTGGACGTAAGCTCGATCTGGTACCATTCGTCGTGCGGGTCCAGATTGGGTGATGGCTTGGTGATGCGTGTCTGTGTTTGCAGCGGGGTGGCAAGAGAAGGGATGGTCGAAGTGATACTCATCAGAATCTCCTATCGGATAAATGTTTTTGGAAGAAGCTGTATATTCAAAATATAGCGGAGGGAGTGAGGGTAAGACAAGCATTTGATTTTCTACTTTTGTCGAAAGTAAGGTATGATGAAAGAGAGATAAAGGGGGATGGACGTTCCGATGAGTCATGATTTGCCATTAACAAAGGAAATGATATTGGACGCGGCAGAACAAGTGCTCAGGCGTTTTGGACCGGACAAGACCTCGGTTGTCGACATTGCCAAAGTGCTGCAGGTCAGTCACGGTACGTTATATCGACACTTTCCGAGCAAGGCTGCTTTGCGTGAGGCTGTCACACAAAGATGGCTCCAAGGCTGTATCAGCGCCCCGTTAGAGGAAATTGCAAGCGAGACGCAAGGGAGCGCGACAGAACGATTGTATCGGTGGCTAACCACTCTGCGAAACTCGAAAAAAGAGTACTTCACGACAGACGCTGAAATGTTTGCCATGTACGCTTCTGAAACCGAGGGATCGGTAGAGATGGTCAAAGAGCACGCCGAGCATTTGGTCCAGCAGATTGCCGGGATCGTCGAGCAAGGGATTCAATCGAAGGAATTGAAACCGGGTAACCCGGAAACGATAGCAAGAGCCATTTTCCTCGCAACGTCGAGGTTTCATCATCCCGCTCATGCCCAGCATTGGCTGGCGGACGAGGAAGAAGGTGACTTTCAATTAGTCTGGGAGCTGCTCTTGAGAGGGCTCGTATAGCATATAGGCAAAAACCTTTCTGATCACGGCGCAGAGAGGTTTTTTTGTATGCAAACCCATTCAAATGACAAAAAACTAAATCTGTCATTTGACAGTTGTTGAGTTGGGCCACTATAATACAAGCAAGTTGATCGGCATGCCACCTAAACGGAGCAAGCGGGATATGAAGAGACGATGTGTACGATTCACCATTTTAGAAAACAGGTGGGATACGTCATGGAGAAAAAGCTGGTCGGTAAAGTTGCTTTGGTAACGGGAGCATCGCGAGGGATCGGGAAGAAAATAGCGATAGAGCTTGCTGGACAAGGGGCGAAGGTAGTCGTGAACTACGCTGCCAGTTCTGGAAAAGCGGAGGAAGTCGTAGCTGAAATCAGGGAACAGGGTGGAGAGGCGACTGCGATTCAGGCGGACATCAGCCAGGTTGCGCAGGTGGAAAGCTTGTTCCAAAAGACGCTGGAGACGTACGGCCAGGTAGATATTCTCGTCAACAATGCAGGCATTATGATGACGAAGCCAATCACAAGCATGACAGAGGCTGATTTTGACAAGCAGTTCGCCATCAACGTCAAAGGGACCTACTTCGCTTGCCAGCAGGCTGCCCTCCATATGAACGAGCAGGGGCGAATCATCAACTTCTCTACTTCTGTCGCAGGGCAGATGTTTCCTGGGTACAGTGCGTACGCTGCGACCAAAGGAGCCGTCGAACAGATTACGCGCCAGCTGGCTAAAGAATTTGGACCAAAAGGCATTACAATCAATGCGGTTTCCCCAGGACCTGTGAACACAGAGCTGTTTACCGCTGAGAAAACAGAAGAGGAAGCGCAGCGGATTGGCAGCATGAATGCGATGGGCAGAATCGGTGAGCCCGAAGACATCTCACGCGTGGTTCTGTTTCTGGCAAGCCCCGAGTCGCAATGGGTCACTGGACAGACTCTACGTGTAAACGGCGGATTTATCTAAGAGAGACGAAGAAAGGGAGCTGCATGAGAGCAGTTCCCTTTTTTGTGATTGGATCGATATTAGCTGCCAGCAAGAATGTGCTTTTTTGCCTCCAGCATGACTTCATGAAACTTTTTCTCTTCTTCAAAATGGGGAAAGTGCGCGGATTCTTCAAACCATATGAAATGTTTTTCGGGTGCAGTCAGCTTTTCGTAATAGCTGTACGCGACAGAAGAGGGAGTCATGTAATCGTACCGTCCCATCACGAAATAGACGGGAACGCTCCAAACAGGTATCGACTCCGCTAGGTTCGTATATTGAGTTTGCGGGAGAATTGCGTTTCGGGAATAGGCGTCTCCCAAAGCAAGACGGACCCCATCGAGCCAGGTGTACTCAGGTGCAAATAAGACTCCGTTGATCAAATCCTGATAGGTATTGGTCATCCTCTCTGCTCCACCGAAAGCAGTGACCCATTTTCGTTCCAGAGTTGCGTCTTTCCGAGGATTTTTATAGGGAGGGGGACCGATGGAGTCGAGCTCTTTCATCGCCTGCTCATTATGATGTCTTTCGGCCTCTTCCCGTACAAAATGGTACGATGCCAGCTCGCCCAAGGGAGAGTTTGCCACTTGCCCGACACCGATATAGGCGTAAAAGAGGTCAGGGTATTTTTGTACCGTCTTTGTCGCCAGGAGGCTTCCCCAGGAGTGTCCGACGATAAAGATTTTGGGTTGGCTGAATCTGTGCTTTAAATATCTCGTGAGCTCTGCTGTATCCTCGATGAGTGTATCGACCTTCAGTTCGTTATCGGACATGCCCCAGTGATACGATTTTCCGGAACCACGCTGATCCCAGTTCACGACGATAAAATCCTTCTCCAGCTCCTGTTGGTATTTCCGGGCGTAGGCAATTTGCGGGTAGCCGGGTCCGCCATGCAGGAAGAGTATGATGGGGTTTGCACGATCCGTACCGCGAATCAAAATCGTCTGCTTGATTCCACCGAGTGTGATTTCCTCCAAGGCAGCGACACTGTTCGGCAGAGCCTCCCCGTTTTCGTCTCTGATTTCAGGAGTCCAAGCAGGAAAAAAGAACAGGAGTAGCAGGAGAGCAAAGAGACAGAGCATAAACAGCGAGCGCTTCTTCTTGAGTGAGGCCATCGCTACTCGGTATGAAAAACTTTGGCTTGCAGTACGTCCAAAGCTTGCTCTATCGTTTTCAGCTCTTCATCGGAAGCTCCCTGAAGCCGATGGAGAAAACGCGCCTCAATTCGTGCAAAGGCTTCGTCCATCATGGCTTTGCCCTCTGGGGTCAGGCGTATGGATTGCTTGCGCTGATCCTCGGCGACCGCCGTTTTTTCGCACAGGCCTTTTTCCGTCAGCTTGCGGATTTCGCGGCTCGTATTGGGCATGGACATATGCTGGCAGTCGCTGATCTCACTGAGGGTGACGGGCTGCTGGACAGCTATATACTCCAAGATGCTGTATTGGACAGGGGTAATGTCGGCGGGTTTCAAATCCTTGGTCAAATCGTGCTTTACTTGGTGGACCGCTGTAGTGAAGGCTACGAATTTTTGAAAGAAAGCCGTTTTGTCCATAAAGAGATCACCTCTTATCGTTACGATAACAAATTAGTTGTCATTTAACAATTATCATTTGACAACTATATTTGTTGCGTGCTACCTTTTTGTTATCAAATGATAACTAACGAGGTGTTGAGATGAAACTGCTCGTGATCTATACTCATCCGAACCATCAGAGTCTTAGCTTTGCTTTTTTGCAAAAGGTCGTGCAGGGGAGCGAGGAAAACCCCCTGATCCAGGAGGTGCAGGTACTCGATCTCTACGAGGAAGGCTTTGATCCCGTTCTCGTCTTCCATGAACAGAAGCGCAGGCGGGATATGCATAGTGATCCCCGGCTGGAGCGATATCGGAATCAGATTACGTGGGCAGATAAGATCGTACTGGTGTATCCGATCTGGTGGGGACGCCCGCCTGCCATGCTTCTCGGGTACATCGATCAGATGTTTGCATCGGAGTTTGCTTACCGCGATAAAAAGGGACTGTTTCCGGAGGGGTTGCTTACGGGAAAGTCGGTTGTCTGCATATCCACGATGAAGGGCCCTACGCATTACCCGCTCCTTTGGCTCAATAATGCACATAAAGTGTTGATGAAGAGAGCCCTGTTTCAATTTGTAGGAATGAAAAAAGTGAAGTTTTTTGAGTTTGGCAATATGGAGAGCTCAAAGGGTCGGCATCAGGAGAAGCTGGAGCGGGTTTATCGCTATTTTAAGCAGGTAGCGCAGTAACCAAGCAGCCTGCTAGCCGCCAAAAGAGCAAAGCTTCCCACGAGAAATAGCAGGGAAGCTTTTTTCAGGAAATCAGAAGCTTGCAGGCTATGATTGAAACAACGAAGAGGTGTCTGTGGATTGGTACAACTGCCCGGCACTGCTTTCCAGGAATGCGACCGTTTTATCATACAGGAAATTGCCAAAGCTCAGTCTTTTTATGCCCCACTCCCCAAGCAGCTTGCCATCCGTAAGACCTGGCAGCGAGAGGACATTAAGCGGTGCGGCTACTTGGGCAGCAATCGTGCGGATGTCTGTTTCCTGCTTTACCCCTGGAACGAAGATTCCACTCGCGCCGCACTCTACATACACCTTTGCCCGCTCAATCGTTTCCTGCAGCGGAGCTTCTTTCTGAAAATAGGTATCGATCCGTGCATTGATATAGAAATCGGCAAAACCGTTGTGGTCGAGCGCCGTCCTGATCTGGCCCAGCAGTTCGCCATGCTGGGCTATGTCACGCATGCCAGTGCTTCTCTTGAGTGAATCCTCCAGATTGATGCCAGCGACTCCTGTTTCTGCTGTACGCAATACATGCTCGATGATCGTCGCAGCATCTTCCCCGTAACTAGACTCGAGATCAGCGGAAACGGGTATGCTTACTTGCTCGACGATTCGCTTGATGACGGCTAGATGCAGGTCAAAATCGATATTTCCCCAACGCAATAGCCAAGAGAGTGTGCAATTCCCCAGCTTGTCGTACCGATTGCTCGAAATCCACCCTTTTCCAAGGCGCGTGCAGAGGGAACATCCCAGGCATTTCCGAGAAACAGCAGTTCGTTTGCTTGATGCAGAGCTTGAAATTGTTGAATGACTGCCATGAGTAACACTCCCTTTGGATGAATGGGATCGATTTAGCTTTTCGTCAGCTCTATACTGCAGCTTGCCTGATTCGTACGGGACTGACCGAGGCGCAGCTCCCACAGCTGCTGTCCGCGATGGAAAAACGGATAGGCGATAAAGGTCAACAGCATGAGAATCGCGAAGATAAGTGGGCCTTGCCCGAAGCCTAATGAGTGGAGCAAAATTCCTCCGAACCAGGCACTGGCGCTCTGCCCGATGAAGGCAAACCCGCTTGCCCCATAATAGGTTCCGCGCAAATGGCTGGGAGCGATCTCTCCGATCAGCACATCGCCAATCACAAAGCTCAGAATCTCTCCGGCAGTAAATACGACCATCGAGAAAGCGAGCAGCACCAGGTTCTCAAACACTCCGAATCCGAGCAGACCCAGTCCGAACAGCAGACATCCTGCCTTCAGGGACGTCAGGGAAGAATAGCGTTTCATCAGCTTGGCCAGCGGATATTGCAGAATCACGACAGAGAGCGTATTGATGATAAATAAAAACGAATAGGCTTCAATCCGATCATGGCCGATGTATTGGGAAAGCGTCGTATCGAGATGGGAATACGCGCCGGCGAGAAAGACGTTTCCCAAAAGAAAGTAGAGAAACACTTTATCGCTGAAAACGACCCGGACCATTTCCTGCATAGGTGTGGCCTTCGACTTTTCCTGCAGCCCTTGGCGGAACAATAGCATCAAGACGACCAGCGCGATCGCATAAAAGGCAAAGATAGCAGCACTGATGTAAAACGGTACGAGTGAGGACGTACTGCCCGCACCCAGCTTCAGGCCGAGAAGAGGACCGATGGCACCGCCGATGTTGATGGCAAAATACCGGGCCTGAAAAGCGTCTGTACGTCTTTCGGGAGGGGTAACATCTGCCAGGAGAGCTCGCGCTGTCGGTTCGAAGATGCTCCGGCATAGTCCATTTAGCGAGCTCATCAGAAAGAACTGCCACGTCTCATTCGCATAGGCAAAGCCTAGCAAGGTGAGGCTCCAGGCTGCCATAGAGGCGATCATCACAGGGTAACGTCCCAGTCGATCCGATAAAGCTCCACCGACGAAGCTGCAAAGTGTCCCGACCAAAAAACTCGCTGCCAGAATTGCCCCTACGGTGGCTGGATCAATTCCTTTTCCCTTTCCCAAGTAGATGCCCAGGAATGGTATGGTCATAAAAAAGCCTGTACGTGACAGGAAGGTTCCGATAATTACGCCCCACGCGACGGGATGAAAGTGAGCCATCGTCCGGAGCTTTTGCCAAATGCCATTCATTTGTGTCTCCCCCTCAGGTATGGTCTTTGTACCTTTGAGTATATCTATCTTGAACAAGAGAAAAAGGGTATGATTTGAGGGAGATCGTTCACCTTTTTTCCATGAAATGAGGGTTCGTATGTTGCCAGTTCTGCATTTTTTAGAGCTTCGTTCCTCTTTTCCGGACAGAGAAGCTCATGTGCCTTTCCCTGTCACTATCGAAAAGCTCTCTGGCATATGGCACTGTACTCCTCGCTACACGAAAATCATCATCCGCAAGCTAAGTGAGCTGGGGTGGATCGAGTGGCGCGCAGGGCGTGGGCGGGGAAATACCTCGGTCGTGACGCTTCTGGCCGATGCAGAAGAGCTTTTGCTGAAGGAAGTGAAGACCAGGATGGAGCAAGGCGATGTAAGCGAGGCGATGGAGCTGATGAACCGATTTGGGCAGAGCTCAGTCAAGAATCGTCTGATGGATTGGCTGTCGGATGGAATGGGCTTCTCGACGCAAATGGTCTCCGATCGCCTGGAGGATACACTGCGCTTCCCCGTTTACCGCAAGATCGTCACGCTTGATCCTGCCTTGTCCTTTTATACATTCGATGCCCATATGGGTGGGCAGATTTTTAATACGTTAGTGGAATACGATCAGGAAACACGGATGATCAAGCCGAGCATCGCCCACTCCTGGGAGGAGAGCGCCGATGGACAAAGCTGGACGTTCCATTTGAAAAAAAGCATTCCTTTTCACCATGGGAGGGAGCTGACTGCACAGGACGTTGTCTTTTCTTTGGATCGCGTTCGATTGCGCCCGGAGCGGTTCGAATCGAGCTGGATGTTTCGCGACATCGTGCAGGTGCGCGCGCTCGACCACAAGACCGTGCACATTCAGTTGAAGCAGGCAAACTCGTTGTTTTTGCGCTTTTTGTCTACGGTTCCTGCCAGTATTGTCCCTCAGGAAGTCGTGCTCAAAAGCGAATCGGAATTTGCGAGACATCCGGTGGGAACAGGACCGTTTCAGGTGGCGAGGATGCAGGAAGGGATTTGTGTGCTGGAGGCGTTTCCCGCCCATTTTCGCGGCAGGCCGCAGCTGGATCGGGTCGAGGTACTGATCCTGCCTACTGTGGAGCCTGGCCGATTGAAAGAGCCGGATTGGACCTCCGTATTCACTTCCTATAGCGACCCCAACCAAGGGGAGCTGGCAGCACAGCTCAGCGAGGATTGTGGGTGGCAGGATGCGGAAATGCTGTTTGCTTGCTGTACGATGCTGGTTTTTAACCAATGGAAACAGGGTCCTCACAATCACCCGGCTTTTCGGCGGGCCTTGCAGCATATCATTGATCGGAAACTAATGATCGCCGATTTGGGTGGAGATCTCGTTTTCCCAGCTAAAGGGTTTCGCCCGCAGCAAGCGGTGAGGCTGGAGGAGAGCGAAGATGCAGCGAGTCTGGAACAGATCCAGGAATGGCTGAAAGAGAGCGGCTATCAGGGAGAAGTCTTCCGCATTGCGTCCAACAGCTATCACCAGGAGGATGCGAAATGGATTCATGCGCGGCTGCAGTCGTTTGGCATCCAAAGCCAGCTCGATGTGAAGCCGTTGGAAGAATTGAGGGATTACGAAGATTGGGGGCAGTATGACTGCCGGCTGTTCGGGAACGTATTTACGGGTGACGAGGTCTGTGAGCTGGAAATGTACCTGCAAAAAAACTACTTTCTTGCCGCCTATGAGCCCGATACAGCCGAGCGTGTCCACCAGCTTTCGGAAGCCTTGTTTCGTGAATCCGTGGCCGCAAAGCGCCAGGAGCTGCTCGACGATCTGGAATCCCTAATGAGGCAGACCCATTCGGTCCTCTATCTCGTCTACAAAAAGAGCAGCGCATCTTACCACGAAGCAGTGCGAGGAGTCTCCATCAATGCTTCCGGGTGGCTCGACTTCGATAAAATCTGGTTTCATCCGCAGGCGATACACACCGGATGAGTAAGACAAAAGCGGCTGGGGGAATCCTGGCCGCTTATTTTTCGTAAAAAACACATACTACAACTAGGATTCTCGTTCCTTTGCTTTTATGGTAATCTTCTTGGAAGAATCAGGGTTCCTTATCTCTTTTACTAGGTGGTACGTTATGCGTTCGATTTGGCAGATTTACAAGACCGATTGGCTGAACATTTTCAAGGTGCCGACGGGCGTTTTTCTCATCGTTGCCATTGCGCTGCTCCCATGTCTCTACGATTGGGTCAATATCCGCTCGGTGTGGGATCCCTATGCGAATACACAAGGTGTCAAGGTCGCAGTCACCAGCCAGGATGAGGGTGCAACCGTAGCTGGACAATCCATCAATATCGGAGAAGAGCTGCTCAAAAGCTTGCAGCACAATCAAAAGCTGGGATGGACCTTTGTCGATGAAGCGGAGGCAGAAAAAGGAGTAGATACGGGGGTGTACTATGCCAGCATCCTCATACCAAAAGACTTTTCCGCCAAGATAACCGGTATTGCGGAGGGAAGGCTTGATAGGCCTACTGTTATCTACACCGTGAACGAAAAAGTGAACGCAGTCGCTCCCAAGATTACCTCATCAGGGGTCTCTGCGATCGCGAAGGAAATCAACGGAAATTTCACGGAGGCTGTCAGCGGGGCGTTATTGAAAAAACTAAAGGAAATCGGTATCGAGGTCGAGGCACAGCTGCCGACAATCCGTAAGATCGAACAGGGTATCTTTGCTCTCGAGAAGAATCTCCCGCAAATCGAGGCTGCGGGTCAAAAGGTGCTTGAGCTGGAAAAGAAGCTGCCTGAGATTCATGAAAAGGCGCAAGTCATACCTGCACTGGAGGAAAAAATTCCCGAGATCAATCAAGCTGCTTCGTACTTGCTCAAAATCCAGCAGAACTGGCCGAAAATCAATGAGGCGATCTCGCAGATTCTCACCGTACAGGACAAGCTTCCGCAGATTCATCAGGCGGCTGATCGCGTGCAGGAGCTGGATCAGCGGTTTCATCAGGTAGAAGAGACGGTCAATCTGGCTCTCGAAAAAACGAACAAGGCATTGGATGTCGTGACCGCGGCACAGGATGCGTTGCCACGTATCGGAGACATAGCGGATAAGGGTGCGGCTTTTGCCGATCAGATGAACGAGTTTCTGACAGCGCATGATGGAGCGTGGGAGTCTATCGCACCTGTCGTTAAGCAGAACCTCGAATTTGCACAGCAGGCTGCGGATGCGGCCGCTCTGCTGACAGATCGTTTGCTCGATACGAATCCAGATCGCTGGCCGACCGCAGACGAGGTGAAAGCAGTACAGACTAGGTTGACCACCGTCGCACGGGTGCTCACGCATACCGCCTCTTTGCTGGAGCGCCTCAACGCTTACTTGCCTGGTCAGCCGCTGCAGGCACAGATAGACCGTCTGCAGGCTGCTCTTGGAAAGCTGAACAGACAGGTAGAACTGCTTGGTGTTGTCGCGAAAGCACTGGAGGAAGGAAAGAAGCCTCTTCGGGAGACAATCGAGCAGCTGCGACAGCATGCTCTCGGGACAAGCGATGTCTTGGGCGCCATACTCGACAACTATGACGCACAGATCGTTCCGCGAATCTCTGCGGGGATCGAAAAACTGCGGGAGCTTACAGGTACGGCAGCGGACCGTTTGCAGGAAGCAAAGGAGCGATTGCCGGATCTTGCCGCGATTTTAAAGGATGCACGGGCTGGTCTGGAATTTGGTCAGGCAGAGCTGAAACGGATACAGGAGCAAATGCCGCAGATTCGGGCTAAGGTCCATGAGCTGTCGCAGGGTCTCGCAGCCAAAGTGGATCAACTGGACAGAATCGTAACGACCGTTGGACCCCTGCTGAAAAGCAGTCTCCCGGAAATCGGGAAGAGGCTGGATGCAGCAGCCAGCTTCATCCAAAATGACCTGCCTAAAGCAGAAAATGAGCTCAGAAGACTGTCTGATTTTGTACGAAACCAGCTGCCGCAGCTCGAATCAGGCGTACATCGAGTTGCCGCTCTGGTGCGCGAGGATCTTCCTGCGCTAGAGCGAGCGGTTTCCGAGGCAGCCGATAAGCTTCGAGAGTTTGAAGGGAACAATCAGTTTGCTGCTCTCGCCAAGCTCTTGCGCGGGGACATCCAGGCGGAAAGCGACTTTTTGGCAAGCCCTGTGCAAATCCAGGAGAATCGCAAATATCCGATCCCCAACTACGGCTCTGCCATGTCTCCCTTTTACGGAGTCCTCTCCTTATGGGTGGGGGCGACCTTGCTGATTTCTTTACTGAAGGCGGAGGCAGACAATCCGGGTGAGCGATACAAGCCGTATCAGCTTTATCTGGGAAGGCTGGCGACATTTTTGACGATCGGGATGTTTCAGGCGCTATTCATTACGCTAGGGGATATCTACTTGCTAGAAGCCTATGTCGCGGATAAGCTGCCGTTCGTATTGTTCGCCATGCTGGTCAGCGCGGTATTTGTCACCATTACGTACACGCTTTTGTCCGTCTTTGGCAACGTGGGGAAGGGTCTCGCCATCATTTTCATGGTGTTTCAGTTCTCCAGTTCAGGCGGGACGTTTCCCATCAGCATGACACCGGCCTTCTTCCAGGCTTTGAATCCGTTTATGCCGTTTACGTATGCGATCAGCCTGCTGCGTGAAGGTGTGGGGGGAATCCTCTGGCAGACGGCGATACGGGACATTCTCTTTCTGCTCGGCTTCATCGGACTTTGCCTGTTTGTCGCTCTCGTGCTGAAGCGTCCGCTCAGTGGTCTGATCAAAAAATCTACGGAGAACGCCAAGAAGACGAAAATCATTGCCTGAAAAAAGAGCAAGGACAGCCGCTGTGAGCTGTCCTTGCTTTATTTATGCCGATGTCGATCGTATGGGGTTACACCAAACCCTGGACCATCATGGCGTCCGCCACTTTGATGAAGCCGGCGATATTGGCACCGACGACGAGATTGCCTGGGTGACCGTACTCCGCGGCTGCTTTCATGCTGGTTCGATAAATATTGATCATGATTTCGTGCAGCTTGGCATCCACTTCTTCAAATGTCCACGCCAGTCGCATGCTGTTTTGAGCCATTTCCAGTGCTGATACGGAAACCCCGCCCGCATTGGCAGCTTTCGCAGGGCCAAAAAGAACACCGCTTTGCAGGAATACTTCGATGGCTTCGAGGGTGGAAGGCATGTTGGCCCCCTCGCCAATTGCACGCACTCCATTTTTCACGAGAATGCGAGCAGAATTCGCGTCGATCTCGTTTTGGGTAGCACACGGCAGTGCGACATCGCAAGGAATCTCCCAAATGCCGGAGCAGCCTTCTCGATACTCCGCTTGCGGGTGCTCTTTGACATAATCGGAGATTCGTTTTCGCTCTACTTCTTTTAGACGTTTCACCGTCTCCAGATTAATTCCGTTTTTGTCGTAGATGTAGCCATTGGAGTCGCTGCATGCCACCACACTTGCGCCCAGCTGCATGGCTTTCTCCATCGCGTAGATCGAGACGTTGCCAGACCCGGATACGACAACCGTGCGGCCTTTCATGCTCTCTCCCTGATCTTTCAGCATTTCCTCAACAAAGTACACGACGCCGTAACCGGTTGCTTCGGTACGGGCTAGACTTCCCCCATAGCCCAGTCCTTTTCCCGTCAGGACGCCTGCTTCAAAGCCGCCGCGAATGCGTTTGTACTGTCCGAACATGTAGCCAATTTCGCGTGCGCCTACGCCAATATCTCCTGC
This sequence comes from Brevibacillus centrosporus, assembly GCF_046622605.1. NCBI lineage: Bacteria > Bacillati > Bacillota > Bacilli > Caryophanales > Paenibacillaceae > Brevibacillus > Brevibacillus centrosporus. The sequence continues at coordinate 5,569,480 of NZ_CP176856.1, forward strand.
AGGAACATCAGTATCCGGACCGATATATTTACATAGCTCTGTCATGAAGCTTTGAGTAAAGCGCATGACTTCCCCGTCCGACTTCCCTTTTGGATCGAAGTCAGAGCCCCCCTTTCCGCCGCCGATGGGCTGGCCAGTCAAGGCGTTTTTAAAGATTTGCTCAAAGCCTAGAAATTTGATGATACTGGCATTGACGGAAGGGTGGAAGCGAATGCCCCCTTTGTACGGACCAATTGCACTGCTGAACTGTACACGAAACCCGCGATTTACTCGTACTTTGCCAAAGTCATCTACCCATGGAACACGGAAGGTGATAATACGCTCAGGCTCGCTGATTCTCTCCAGAATGCCGTTGTTCATGTACTTGGGATGCTTGGCGAATACGGGGACCAGAGAATCGAAAATTTCTTTCACAGCTTGGTGAAACTCTTGCTCGCCTGGATTACGCGTCTGAATGGTCTCGTAGACTTCATTGACGTATTCCTGTGCGACTTTCATGGAATCCAAATGAATTTCTTCTTGCAGAGCTGCCATTCCTCTCATCTTCTTCCTCTTGTTTTTATTCTCTCTCTTTATATACTTGCTGCTCGTGCGATGGTTTGCTTTGAAGTATTGTATAATCGAAAATTTATCGTAACAATTCAAAATAGGTGATGAATCAATGCCGAAATGAGATGGAAAATCAAAAGCGGTTTCTGAAGACGATTTATCTGGCTAAGAATGGAAGTCCAGTTTCGGTTAAGAATAGATGAGGGACCTTCATTCATGAAAGAGGAGGATGACTGTTGAAAAGAAATTTCCAAAGAGCGATACTCCTGCTTCTCTGTCAGGGATTGCTCAGTTCTCCAGCTGTTGTGGAGGCTAAGGAGAATAGTGGACACATCCAGCAGGAGGATTTCCTAAAAGCAGACAGTGCAGTGCTGCATGATGAGATGCGGAAGCTATGGACGGATCAGGTGGCTTGGACAAGAAGCTACATCGCCAGCTCCATCGATGGACTCCCGGATCAAAACAAGCTGCTGGAAAGGCTTCTGCAAAATCAGGTGGATATTGGCAATGCAATCAAGCCCTTTTATGGCGAGGACTCCGGGAATCAGCTGGCGCAGCTGCTAAGTGAACATGTCCTTCTCATCGGAAAGATTCTGGATGCAGCCAAAAGCAATAATCAGGTGGAGTTGAAATCGCACAATACGGAGTGGTACCAGAACGCCGATGACATCGCCAACCTCCTCAGTGGTCTCAATGCCAATTGGTCTCTGAATGTTTTGCGAGACATGCTGCATACGCACCTGCAGCTGGTTACAGATATCCTGGATGCCCGACTCAATAATGATTGGGATGCAGATTTTACTGCGTTTGATAAAGGAATCGACCACATTTGGCAGGTGGCGGACGTTCTCTCGGACGGAGTGATCAAGCAATACCCTGATCAAATATCTGAATAGCATGGTCTTCAGGCGGGGAATGGTTCATTCCGTGCCTTTTTTCTTGTAGGTTTCTTACAAAAGAGTAAGGTAACTGTTAGATAGATCAATGGCTCCCTCCCTGGAAAATCGGTACAGTTAGAACCGTTGCCACACACCAGAACGGTATGTACGAAAAAGAGAAGAGGGGAGCATGATTGATGAACACATCTGTCCTAGAAGTGAAACAGGTCCAAAAAATATACGGGGCAAAGGGAGAAAGCCAATCCCATGCACTAAAGGGAGTTACGCTGAATATTCAGGAGGGCGAGTTCGTTGGCATCATGGGTCCATCTGGGTCCGGAAAGACCACGCTGCTGAATGTCATTTCGACACTGGATCGCCCGAGCGAAGGCGTAATTGAAATCGCCGGAACCGACATCACGAAAATGAATCAGAATCAGCTGGCAGATTTCCGATCGCAGCGCCTTGGTTTTATCTTTCAGGATTTTAATTTGCTGGAGAATTTGACGATCTACGAAAATATTGCACTGCCACTTTCCCTGCAAGGTATTCCTTCACCGCAAATTCGGGAGCAGGTGAAAAGGGTCGCGAAAACGCTGGGGATTGAGGAGCTTTTGACGAAGTATCCTGTGCAGGTATCCGGGGGACAAAAACAAAGAGCAGCGGCGGCTCGTGCACTCGTGCATGAACCGGCGATTTTGCTGGCAGATGAGCCGACAGGTGCACTCGACTCCAAAAACGCGAAAAGCTTGCTTGCGGCGATGAGCGATTTGAACGAAAACCACCACGTATCAATCCTGATGGTGACACATGATGCCTTTAGTGCGAGCTATTGCCAGCGCATTTTGTTTATTCAGGATGGCAGCCTGTACAAAGAAATCCATCGCACGGAAGACCGCTCCTCCTTTTTTAAACAAATTCTGGATGTACTCGCCGAGCTAGGTGCATCTCAGGAAATGGACTAGGAGGTACGAACGATGTTACTGAAGCTATCGCTATCGAGCATGCGCAAAATGTTGAAGGACTACCTGGTCCTGCTTATCGGGCTGGTCATCTCCATCTCGGTTTTTTACATGTTTCAGACCCTTGCGCTCAACAGCGAGTTTACCAAAGAAAACTCTATTATAAGCTCGATTCAGCTAGTGTTTAATGTGGGGGCATTCCTACTGGCGTTCATCACGATCTTTTACATTTTTTACGCCAATTCCTTTTTGCTTTCGCTCAGAAGAAAAGAGCTGGGGATGTATCGGGTTTTGGGAGCGAAACGGGGGAAGATAAGCCAAATTCTGTTTTTGGAAACGCTGGCTATGGGGATCCTTTCACTGATCGTGGGAAGCTTGGCAGGCATCGGGCTTGCCGGTGGGATCGGATCGCTGCTGATGGATCAGCTGGATATTTCAGCGGAGGGCTACCAGCCATTCTACACACCAGCTTTGCTGATGACAGGTGGATTTTTCACAGTGCTGTTTTTGATCACCTCTACAGTAAATGCGGTTCGCCTGGCGCGAGCTACCGAGCTGGACCTCATTCGTTCCGAGCAGCAGCATGACCGTGTAAAAACGATCGGAGTCGGGACGGTACTGGCAGCCGTGTTTGGGCTCGCTCTCGTGGCAGTGGGCTATTACGCGCTGATTCACATGAAGGAGCTGCTGGCACTCGGACTGCTGGTCGGCGCTGTAGCGACCACAGTAGGAACGTACCTGTTGTTCATTGCCTTGTTGCCTGCTTTCATGAAGCTGCTCAAGCAAAATCAAAAGCTGAACGATCAAAAGCTCAATGCCTTTACGCTCGCTCAGCTGCATTTTCGCGTCAACAACCTGACAAAGGTGCTGGCAACCGTTGCGATGCTGATCGCCCTCGGGGTAGGCGCCATGGCAGGTGGACTGGCATTCCAAAACAATGTCGCCCTGATCGCAAACGTCGCTCGCGTCTACGATGTCACGCTGCAGGATCCCGCTCTAGAAGATACGGAGGCGCTGAAAACCATGTCGGTGGAGGAACAGCTCACGTACCGCTATAAAATAGACGACAACGCCATTTCCTATGTCAAAGAGGATTTGCTCGCACATCCGCCGCTCATCTCAAGCAACAGCATGACGGAGTACCGTCGGGATAGTCAGCCGATTCGCGTCTCTGCACAGCTGCCTGCCGGTATTTCCTCCACCAGTGGGAAGGATAGCGAGCCGATTCCAGAACAGTGGGAGCAGGCCATCCGAAATGAGTTCATCTCCAGTTACTCGATGCTTGGAGATAGACAGATACAAATCGTAGACCAGTCGACCTTCGCTGCGATGAAAGGCAATGAGCATACACTGCTGCTCGCGAAGGTCGATGATTTTCTAAAGTACAAGCCACAGTTAAAAGCCATGCAGCAGCGTCAGATCGGGCTGCTGTCCTCCTCCGAGGAAGATGGCACTCTCATGACCAAATATGGGATGTACGAGAGTCTGTACGCATTTACGAGCGGAACGATGTTCATGGGCTTCTTCCTCGGGATTGCGTTTCTCGCCATGATGGCGAGCTGCCTGATGTTCAAAATTCTTTCCGGAGCGACTCGGGATCGCGGGCGGTATCAGATGCTGCGCAAGATCGGGGTACGCAAGTCCTGGCTGGTCGGCTCGATTTACAAGGAGCTGTTCCTCGTATTTATTTTCCCGGCCTTGATGGGACTTTTGCATGTATGTGTAGGTATGAAAATGTTCTCAGTTATTCTGCTTGAGCCTTACGTCCAGTTATGGATACCGACGCTGATTTTCGCGCTCATCTACGCTGTCTACTATGGGATTACTGTTCAGCTCTATCGCGGAATTGTACTGCCAAAAGAAGCGTAACCAAAGTGAAAGCATGTGTGAGATCGTATGATCCTGCACATGCTTTTTTGCGTGGACAAGTTGGATGGAAAGGATTCTTACGATCGTGCGTGAGAAATTTTTATAAAGAACGAGTATATTGGCACGTATAATGCTTCGCTCATGAAGGGGAAACGTTCGCAAATAACATTTATAAACGAAAGTTATCCAACTGATTATGCTATAATTTAGCTAAAACACGAAAAATAATAGAAATTTCAATTGAAATAGATCGGATATTATGATAACTTAACCCGTGAGAATTTTTTTGTATAATCGCTCGATTGGAAAAGGGGAAAAGAAAATGGAATGGAAGGATATTATCGCGGCGCTTAGCGTGGTACTGAACGGTTTGCCGCAAGGGCTGCTGGCTCTGTCTCTCGGCTTTGCATCCGTTCCTACTGCATTGGCTTTCTTGGTCGGTGCCGCAGGGAACGCTGTCACAGGATCAGTAGCCGTCGTTTCCTACCAGGCTGAAACGATTACGCTTGCGGGAACGATCGGTAAGAGTATGAAGGAACGGCTCTCCATGATTTTTGTGGGCGGTATCATCATGACGATTATTGGTCTGTTCGGCTTTTTAGAGAGAATTGTCGACTTTATCGGTCCGGTCATTACGAACGGCATGATGGCAGGTGTAGGAATCATGCTGGCTCGTGTATCCTGGGACATGGCTCGAAATAATATGGCAGTCGGCGCCACGTCGATGGCAACCGGACTTTTGACGTATTTTTTGACGAAGGATTTGGTTTACACCGTTACGGTTTCCGTCATTTTGTCCAGCGTGGTCTCTTTGATTCTGAAACAAGGCAGTGCGATCCAACCGGTAGCCAATGATCGCCTGAAGCTGCAGAAGTTGACGTTCTCTCCTGCAATCCTGCGTGGAGCAATGGCGATGGTATGCCTCAATATCGGGGCGAATATTGCCTTTGGACAAATTAATGGAGAAATTGCCAAGACGGATGTAAACATCGATACGCTCAGCGTCATCAGCAGCGTGGCGGACATGGTATCTGCATTGTTTGGCGGTGCCCCAGTAGAGGCGATCATTTCGGCTACCTCAGGTGCGCCGCATCCGGTTGCTTCCGGTGTCTTGATGATGGTGCTGATGGCTGCGATTCTGTTTGCAGGCTTGCTGCCCAAAATCGGCCGTTATATCCCGAGTGAATCGATTTCCGGCTTCTTGTTCGTTCTGGGTGCGATCGTAACGGTTCCAGGGAACGCGACAGCTGCTTTGACTGGCGCAGACGCTTCTTCCGGACTGGTAGGCGGGATGACGATGGTTGTTACAGCGATTTCAGACCCGTTCTTCGGCATGCTTGCTGGCCTGCTGATGAGAGCGTTGATTAGTCTATTTGGAATGTAGGAGGGTGTAACATGGAGAAAACCTATAAGCTGGAAGTAGCGGGAGTCACCCGTGAGCTGCCGATTCTGCCGGTAGCGGAAGATTTGAGCATCGCGAGCTTCGTCATTCTCGGTGATGCCCAGATCGTAGCGGCGGCGGCCCCTCTGTTGGTAGAAAAGCTCCCCGAGGTTGATGTACTGATTACGGCAGAAGCAAAAGGAATCCCGCTCGTCTATGAAATAGCACGCTTGCTCAACCTGAAGAAGTACTATGTAGCACGGAAAAGCATCAAACCCTACATGGATCAGCCGTTGGTCAACGAAGTGTTCTCCATCACCACGCAGACAAAACAAGTTCTGTGTCTGGATGGGGCGGATGCCCGCGAGATCAAAGGGAAGCGAGTCGCCATTATCGACGATGTAATCAGCACGGGCAAATCGCTGAAAGCCATCGAAGACTTGGTGGTACAAGCAGGCGGCGAGGTCGTGGCGCGAGCAGCTATTCTGGCTGAAGGCGATGCGGCGGCGCGCACGGATATTCTGTTCCTGCAAGAGCTTCCGCTGTTTCCTCATAAATAAAGGATGCAGGTTATTTGGTTTTTACAAACAGTCCCTTGGATTCGTCCATGTGGGCTGTTTTTTGTACCTGTAATCTCCCTGAAGTGATACGATCTTGGAGGAATGCAGGAACTCTGTGTTGTGAGATACTTGTGAGGGCAAGGTGATAGGATGAGGAAGATCAGATGCCGATGGAAGGAGAAGCGACAGTGAAGCGGGCAAACTACATCAGGCTTATCGGGATCGCAGGGATCTTATTGCTTTCTCTCGTAACGTTTTTTGCTATCTATATCAAGACTGTACCATTACAAAAATCCCCTCTGGCAAAGCAGGGCGTGCTGGATTTATCGGCATGGTCCTTTCATGAGCAGGGCCTGGCCAATCTGGACGGGGAGTGGGAGTTCTACGAGGGTGAGCTTTTGCGACCGGAGGATTTTCGTCAGTGGAATCACGCGAGCCAGGAGGAGTATTTAACCGTTCCTCAGACCTGGAAAGGAAAGCAAGCCGATGGCAGTGGAATGAACAGGAAGGGCTTCGGGACGTTTCGATTAAAAGTCATCGTGCCAGAAGCAAACGAGATGTTTGCCATAAAAACCCGCAACATCCGTATGTCCCACCAGCTATTCATCAATGGAGAAAAAGCAGGCGAGAGTGGGCATCCTGCACCGGTATTGGATGAGCACACTCCTGGAAATACGCCATACGCGACTTTTTTCTACGCCCGTACCAAGGAAATCGAAATCGTAATTCAAGTCTCCAACTTCATGTATATCACGGGAGGCATCGTTAACTCGATTCAATTTGGGTTACCGGAAGATATAGCCCGTCTGAACAGTATTCAAATGGGCACTGATCTTGCTGCTATCATCATCCTCGTCATTCTTGGATTCTATCATCTCAGCTTTTACTTTCTGCGGACAAAAGAGAAGTCTTATTTGTACAGCGGTGTATACATCCTGACACTTTTAATGGGGCAGATGGTTTACGGGGAAAAGGTGCTGCTGCGATTTTTTCCGCAAATCCCCTTTGATTTCGCATATAAAATGCAAGACCTGAGCGTCTATCTCAGTGCCATTATCCTGATGCTATTCTTGCATTCTTTTGATCATCGCATCATGTCCATCAAGAAGCTGCTAATGACGATGATCCCCATACTCATATACATAGCAGCGATCTTTGTCCTCCCGTACCCGGTTCATAGCGAATATGAATACATCTACCTGGTTTATATGGAAATCTTGCTTTTGTACTTATTGGGGCGTTTATTCGTCTTGTACAACCGTAGCATGAGGGACCCGGCTAAGAGAAAGGAAATGATCTGGTTTATCGCTGCAAGCGTGTTCCTGCTTATCTTTTTGACGGATGGAATCCTGTACTCAGAAAATATCGTGCCCTCTGATTTGGTGGGTAAAACAGCAGTGATTGGCTTTCTGACCTGCTTGAATCTGCTATTGGCGGTTCGATTTACGGGTGCCTTTGAACAGACAGAGCTACTGACCCATCAGCTGTTTGTTGCCAATCAGCTCAAGGACGAGTTCCTGACGTATACCTCGCACGAAATGAAAACTCCGTTGCACGGCATCCAGAATATTGCAGCCTATTTGCTGGAGGATGAGAGCCACCCACTGTCCCTGGAGCAGCAGCAAAACGTTGGTCTGATCAAGGATACCTCGATCAAGCTGTCCATGCTAATACACGATTTGATCGACGTTACACGTCTGAAGCATGGAGGGCTGCGTCTGCATGCAAAAAAGGTAGATGTTCGTGTGGTGACCCAAATGGTTTTTGATGTGCTGCAGTTTGAGCTCGCGGGGAAATCCGTGCGGCTGGTCAATCGGGTCGGGTCCCATGTCATCGTAACGGCGGATGAAAATCGACTGAGGCAGGTCATGTACAATCTTCTCCATAATGCTATCAAGCATACCAAAGAGGGGGCCATTACCGTTAAGGAAAGAAGGGTGGGGAAGCAAATCCACCTCTACGTAGAGGATACCGGCACCGGGATTGCGAGTGATAGACTCGAATCTATTTTCACGGCTTTTGACCAAAGGGAGACGGCTGTGGCGGAGGATGGCTATACGAGCATGGGCGTAGGGCTGTACATAAGCCGAAAGCTAATCGAGCAGATGGGGGGAAGCATACAGGTAGACTGGTCCGAGGTAGGCAGGGGAACACGCATGATGTTCACACTGCCAAAAGCAGAAGAGTCAATCTCGCAGCAGGAGATAGCTGCGACCTCTACGAGTCAGCAGCCCTTTACAGAGGAAAGGCTCTCTCTCGATATTTTGCATCAGTCCTCGCCCACCGTTCTGATCGTTGACGATGAGGCCGCCAATATACAGGTTCTCTTAAATATTTTAAAACGCTACAACTACAACGTCATCACAGCTTTCTCTGCTCAAGAGGCGCTCCTCAAGCTGAAGGAGCATCCACAGGTAGACTTAGTGATTCTGGATGTAATGATGCCAGAGGTGTCAGGGATAGAACTATGCAGGAGCTTGCGGGAGCAGTATTCGATTATTGATTTGCCGATCTTATTTGCAACCGTGAAGGATACCCCGCATGATATCGTGCTCGGTTACAGAGCAGGTGCCAATGACTACGTGACCAAGCCGTTTGATGCCGAAACTCTCATCGCCAGGATTCAGATATTGATCGCGATGAAGTCGTCTATTCACGAAGCCATCCAAAGCGAATACGCTTTTCATCAAGCACAGATCAAGCCCCATTTTTTGTACAATGCGCTCAGCAGCGTCGTCTCCTTCTGCTATACAGATGGAAAAAAGGCAGCGTATCTGTTATCCATGCTCAGTCAGTATCTGCGCTTTATTTTGGAGATGGATCGAAATACGCAGTACGTCCCTTTGTACCGGGAGCTGGAGCTGGTGGAAGCGTACGTCGAGATCGAAAAAGCCCGCTTCGATGACGGCTTCGATTTCATTTGCGAGGTGGAGGAATCGTGTACGAGCTTGCTCATACCGACGCTCTGCATTCAGCCATTTGTGGAAAATGCTATCCGTCATGGTTTGTTTGAGAAAGAAGGGCATGGTTGTGTGTCACTGAAAATAGGGCTGGAAAATGAATGTCTGAAGGCAACGATCGAGGATGATGGAGTCGGTATGGAGTGGGATTCATCAGGTGGGCAGCAGCGTGGCGGAATCGGAATACGGAATATACAGAAACGTTTGCAGACGCTACCAGGTGCTGACTTGCAGATCGAGTCGAAAGCAGGACGGGGGACCCGTGTATGCCTAACTGTGCCAATTCGGATGAAGATGGAAGTAGGTGGAGCTAGTGAGAGGAGTGCATCATTTGTTTCGCGCCATGATAGTAGAGGATGAAAAGCCGATCCTGGACCTGATGAAGTACATTATCGGACAAGATGAGCATTATACGATTGTCGGTGCTTTTACGAATCCTCATGAGGCATTGGCTGTGCTGGAAGAGCTTCAGGTAGATGTGGCTTTTCTAGATGTGGAAATGCCGCGGATGAACGGGCTGGAGCTGGCAAGAAGAATTAATGAGCAATCTTCACACACCAAAGTTGTCTTTACTACTGCCTACAAGGATTATGCCTTGGATGCCTTCGATGTGCACGCTTTTCACTACCTCTTAAAGCCTGTGGCACCGATGGCGATCGAAAAGGTGACGAAAAGGCTGGTGGAAGAGCTCGGAATGCGCGAGAAAGACAGCAAATCCGGGAATAAGATGTCCATCCAATGCTTTGGCGGATGGGAAGTGCGTAATCCAGCGGGAGAAATCATTCGGTGGCGGACGAAAAAGACAGAGGAGCTGTTTGCGTATTTGCTCTGTCACCCTGGAAGAGATATCAGCAAATGGCAGCTGATGGATGTGCTGTGGGGAGAAATGAAAGAGGATCGGGCGACGAATAATCTGCATACTACAGTCTACCGATTGAAAAAGATCCTGAAAGAGCAAGAGCTGGGCATGGACATCATTAAAACAGGTGAGGGGTATATGCTAGAGCGGCGCGACCATTCCTATGATGTTTGGGCCTTTATCCAGCACTATACGGCTGCGACGAAGGATCCGTTGCCAACAGATTTGGCAGAGAAGCTGTGCCAGATGTACCAAGGGCCACTGTTGGATGGAAAGGATTACTTCTGGAAAACTGCTTTAGAAGAGCGATTTACCAAGCAGTATACCCGACTCGTACAGTATTTGGTTGAGCAGGATCTGACGAATAGAGACTGGCAAAGAGCAGAGGAACGGGTCGATGCTTTTTTGGCGATCTATCCCTTAAACGAAGAGATGAATCAGGTTTTACTGCAAATTTATGCGAATAACAGACAGACCGGAAAAATCGTCAAGCATTACGAGCATTTTGCTGCAGTGTATCGCCGGGAATATGGGGTAGAGCCCGTGACAGACATAGGCGAATGGGTATCCGATTATTTACGGAAAATCCAGTGAAAAGAATCGTAGCCTCCTAAGCAAATACTTGTCAGAATTTTGAGAGACTGATCTGGAATATTGCAAACAGCGGGATTTTGGTGGAATCCAATTGTTCGGACGAGGAAGGCAGGGATTGAATTCACAAGTTCTCGAACGCGCCAACGAGAAGCTGTCTTTTTGTCAGGCGGCTTTCCCTCATCGCCTCTTGCGCCTAAAGCGAAAAGGAATAACCGCAGTCCCGGGAGCATGCTAATCCCAGACTGCGGTTTTTTGTGCGACTTTGCTGATCAGTTGATTTGCGGCAGTGGCTTGACTGTCCGTTTTCGCGTGTGGCGCAGGAAGTTGATCAGGACGACGACCAACACGATCAGTTGCGGGATCGTCGTTTCCCAGTTTGCATAGATGCCGAGCGATGGAGCGTCGAGCAGGTAGTCGGAGCTGTGAGCAGCCAGGCTGCCCGTCACCTGCAGGGCATGAATACTCGCACCGATAAATTTGAACGCCATGTAGTAGAGCAAAAGGCTCGCGATCAGGAAAAACGGACGAATCGGAATGCGAGCGCTCAGCTTGATGATGGCAAAAGCAATGATTGCAAGTACGACGAGAGCACCACCGATCCCGATGAAAAGGTCGGTCATGCGGATCGTAGCCGCCATCCCCATGTAAAAGATAATCGTCTCCGCCCCTTCACGAATGACCGCGAGAAAGGCCGTAAAGCTGAGCGACCACAGCGTGCCTTTTGCGAGCGACTCGCCAATCGTTTTTTCCACAAAACGGCTCCACGCTTGCAGATTGGACTTCTTGTGCAGCCAAGCTCCGATAGTCAGCATGAACAGCACAGCGATAATACCGGTAATGCCTTCGATCGTCTCCCGAGAGCTGCCTGTAGACAGGTTGGAAAAGACAATGCTTAGTGCTATGGCGAGGAGAGCCGATCCAATAATGCCTACTGCGGCACCAGACCAGATCCATTTGCGTTTGTCTTCATTGCCGGATCGGTTCAGGAACGTCAGCAGAGACACGATGATCAAAATGGCCTCTAAACCTTCGCGGAACAAAATCAGTCCTGCATCCCAAGCGGTATAGGAAGAGGAATCCGCAAATGGCTGAAGCTCGGTCTTCATCTCTGCGATATACGCAGCTGCCTTTTCCCAGTTGGGAGGGCTGGACAGAATCAGTGTCGGAACGGATACCATCTTCGTCTCGATACTGCTGTAGGTTGCAGGCGATTTCGTCATGACGACGCCTTCCACAGACGGCCAAGTGGAGATAAAGGTATCCATCTTGTTGGCTGCGCTTTCTGCCTGCTGATTCTGGATATCGGCAGAAACGGAGTCCAAGAGCTCCAATAGGGAGGAGATGGACGGCTGGTCTCCGGAGGCCAGTGTGGCGCTTACGACTGTTTTACCGGCGAGGTAGTTCTCGACGGCTGTGACCAGGTCCTGCAGCTTTTCCTTGCTTTTGGCTGGGTCAGGTGGTTCGGTATTCAGTGCAATCCGTGCACCGCTGATTTTGACTTCCATATCGCCGTATACCTGAGGATTTTCCGCCCGTACCAGGTTTTCCGCTTTGTACCAGCCATTCACGAAGCTGTTGTAGGCATTCTTGGCAGCGGCACCGTCACCAGCAGCTACAGCTCTCATACTGTCCTGCAAAAGCGGGAGAAGAGCGCCAATCTGCTTGTGGGCCTTTTCCTTGGGCTGACCCGAATCTTCCTTGGATGTGACGTAGCGGTCTGCTGCTTTCGCGAGCTTGGAGATCGCTGCTTTTGCAGCTTGTGGATCAGCTTCGACCTTCGCAAGAGCCTGATCCGCTTCTGTCAGGGCAGCTGTGAGCGACTCGGCTTCCGTGGAGCTTTCGTCATTGGCAGCCCAGAGAGTCTTCATACTGGCCACTGCCTTTTTGGCTTCGTCCCAGTTTTGGTCCCCGCTGCTGATTAGGGCATCACTGGAGAAGGCAATCATCTGCTTCAATTGGTCGGCCTGCAGCGGTGCTGCCTGAACGACGGAGAGACCCGACGCGAAGAGCAGCAAGGACATGCAAACAATAAACATATAGCGTTTCAAGGTGTTCACTCCATCCTTGATGGGAAATTAAAATAACGTGTCTCCGATGTATCCGCCTTCGCTCGCACCGGGGAGACAGGCAAACAGGCCGCTGCCGACGTGTGTGATGTATTCATTGAGCTGGTCTGCGGCTGCCAGCTTCTGCTGCATCGGTATGAATTGCTTGCGTGGATCGCGGTTGAAGCATACGAACAACAGTCCGGCATCGAGCTGGCCCGTTTTTGGATCCATTCCGCTCGAGTACGAATAGCCACGCCGCAAAATTTTAACTTTGCCTTCCATATTGGCCAGCGCGACATGAGAAGTGGAAGGGACGATGAGATTCCCATCGCTGTCTTTGCGGTGCAGCTCCAAATCGTCGAACTCTCCAGTTTTGCCCAGCGGCGCACCAGATTGGCGGTGTCGGCCAAAGGTGCTCTCCTGATCATCGAGCGAGGAGCGGTCCCAGATCTCAATGCGCATGCGGATTCTTCTCATGACCATGTAAGAGCCGCCAGCCATCCAGGACGGATCGTCAGAGGACTGTGCCCATACGATTTCGTCTGCCGCTGCGGGGTCGCTTACCTTCGGGTTGTTCGAGCCGTCCTTGAAGCCCATCAGATTGCGAGGAGTAGAGCCTGCCGGGTCTGATGCATTCGTCCGCTGGAAGCCATCCTGCACCCAGCGAAGCACTGCTTTTCCACGGGCGATCCGCGCCAGGTTGCGGATGGCGTGAAAGGCGACCTGCGGATCATTGGCACAGACCTGGACGACGATGTCTCCGCCTTCCCATTCTTTGCGTATATCGTCGCTGTTAAAGTGAGGCAAATCGACCAAAGGAGCCGGTCGTTTGCTCGACAAGCCAAAACGGTTATCAAAGAAAGAAGCGCCAAGTCCAAAGGTAATGGTCATGCGCATCGGGTCAAGACCAATACTCTCTCCTGTATCTTCTGGTGGAAGGTGAGGGTTGTCGCTTTCGTCTCCTACCCCTTTTCCTTCTGTCATACGTGCGGATGCTGCGGTCCAGCTCTGGAACAGCTTGCGTACGTCAGCTATATCGGTAGCCGTTAAATCAAAAGCACCCATGCAGATAAAGTCCTGCATAGGTGTAATGATTCCGGATTGAAACTTTCCGTAAAAGGGAACGATCCCATTTACAGCACCCGTACCTGTGGAGGTAGCTGTATTCGTAGGGGTAGATTTCGGCTGCATGATCGCTCCCATGCCGCCAGAACCTACCAAGAGTCCGATCCCTCCGACTCCTGCAAGCTTCAGAGCGTCCCGACGTGTCATTTTCTTGTTCGCAATGTCTTCGAGACGTTTGGTATCCATTCGGTTAGCCTCCTACGATTGTTCCCATTTTGGAAAGAGGTTCTGCCAATGCATCCAATGCTTGACTGAGCTTTTTCACCTGATCTTCTTTGATTTCGTTATAGAGGACGAAACCGTCGCCTTTACGATGAGGAGCAATTTCATCGTCAAGCGCTTTGAAGCGAGTTTCAATCTCTGTTGCCAGAGCGGAGTCCTTCGCTTCTACGGAGGATTTCAGCACTTTGAAGATTTCGTTTGCGCCTTCTACGTTTGCTGCGAAATCGTACATATCCGTACGGGAGTAGCGTTCCTCTTCCCCTGTTACTTTGCTGGTAGATACTTCGTTGAGCAGCTCAACAGCACCGGTCACGAGCATTTTTACGTCGATTTCTACGCTCTCTACTTTCACGCGCAGCTGTTTGACGTCCTGAAGCAGCTGATCCGCGACTGGGCCTTGATCGGCAACGGATTTTGTTTCCCACAGTGCTTTTTCCAGCTTGTGATAGCCGCGCCATTCGTTATCCGGTACATCGCCTTCGCGGGCATCGATCCAAGGGTCAAAGTCGCCGAGAGATTCTGCGATCGGTTCGATTTTTTCATAGTAAGCACGCGCTGGAGCGTACAGTTGCTTTGCTTTTTCCATATCGCCTGCTTTTACGGCGTTGGTGAATTCCTCTGTTGCTTTTACCAGCAGATCTGTCTGTTCGATCACCCATTTTTGATAATGGTCAATAGAAGCTTTCAAATCGGGTGCATTCGTTGCAGCGGGAGCCGTAGTATTGCTAGCAGCTGGCTGTGCTGGTTGAGCGGCTTCCGGTTTTGTCTCTGTTTTCGCTGTTTCGGCGTTTCCGCACGCGGACAGCATCAAAGAAGAGCCCAACACAACTGCACTTAAAGGATAAACCCATTTCTTACTACTCATCTGAAAAACATCCCCTTAACGTAGCATATAAATGATTGCTTATATACCGAGAATAAAAATCATTATCAATTACAAAGAACTTACTCCTTTCTTTCGAAGTTTGCAATAGTTTTTGTGAAAAATTTGATATGGGTCTTGCTGGCTGGAAAAACCAAGAAGAGTCTAATAGAAAAGCCATCGCATATACGATGGCCAAAGGTAGAGCTAACAGTCTATTTTCGCTGGTGATACCCGGTTGCAAAATGCAAGAATAGGTGCAGTGCTACTCGGGAAGTCATGTCCCTTACATCCTTGGTAGGATCGACGCACACCATATCCATGGCAATGACCTTGGACGATTTGCCGACTGTATGGGCAGCAAAAAGCAAATCGACAGAGGACAGGCCAGCTGGTCCGATGGCAGGAACACCAGGTACTGTCGACTGATCCATGACGTCGACATCGAAGGTAATATAGATAGCATCACATTTTGCCTCCAGGTAGCGAAGGGCTTCTATGACGACGGCTTCGATGCCGCGCTGTCTGACTTGATTGGCTGTAATCAGTGTCATCCCTTTGCCTTCCGCATACTGTCGGTACTCACGGGAGTTCGCGAAGCTGCGCAGACCGATCGTGACGATATCTTCTCCGCGGATCACCTCAGACTCCATCAGGCTGCGCATCGGAGTTCCATTGGAGGTGCCGCCGTAGTTCGTGTCCCGCACATCCAGATGAGCGTCAAACTGGATGAGGCCGATTCGCTGCGGCTTGGCTCGCTTGATTCCTGTGATTGCTCGATAGGTAATCGAGTGGTCACCGCCTACGATGATTGGGAGCGCGGAGACATTGGACGTAACTTCCTGCAAGGCTGACTCGATGTTTTGCTGACAGCAGGCAATATCCGTCACATGCATGGCCACATCGCCCAAGTCAACGGCACGCAAGGACGCGAGCTCCACATCCTCGTCGAAATTATAGGTCGTAAAGGAGCTTAACAGCTGACGGAATTGCAGCGGATGGGCATGCGCGCCGGAAAAGCTGATCGAGCTCTTCGAGAGCGGCACCCCGATAATGGCAAAATCATAGGCTTCGCCGGGCTGATAGGACTGCTCGACCCACTCGGACAGACGAGTTACGTACGGATCGCCTTTTCCTTGGGTAAATCGAAAGGGAGGCTGCGTCAGATATGAAAACATGGGATGTCCTCCTTCTATTAATGAGATAATACTTTGCTCAGGAAGGCTTGGGTGCGAGGCTGATCGGGCGCAGTGAAGATTTTTTCCGGTGTCCCGTCCTCAATCAGTGTCCCGCCATCCATGACGACGACGCGGTCTGCCACTTCACGGGCAAAGCCCATCTCGTGCGTAACGACCACCATCGTCATTCCTTCGGCAGCCAGCTGCTTCATGACGGTCAGCACTTCTCCCACCAATTCGGGGTCGAGCGCAGAGGTAGGCTCGTCAAACAGCATGACCTTTGGCTTCATCGCCAAAGCGCGGGCGATGGCTACACGCTGCTTTTGTCCGCCGGAGAGTTGGTCGGGATACATGTCTGCCTTTTCGGCTAGTCCAACCTTGCGCAGCAGCTCGCGAGCCAGCTTTTCTGCTTCCTCGCGCTTGGTTTTTTTCACGGTCATCGGCGCCATCATGACGTTTTCCAATACGCTCACGTGGGGGAAAAGATTAAAGTTTTGAAACACCATCCCCACTTCGGAGCGGACTTTGTCCAGCTCCTTCTGCGGCATTTCCACGAGCTTTCCGTTCTTTTGGATCAATCCGATCGGCTTTCCTTCAATTTCGATGGAGCCCTCTTGAATTTGTTCCAGGTAGTTCATGCAGCGGAGCAAGGTGCTTTTGCCGGAGCCGCTAGGTCCAATCATTACGACGACCTCGCCCTGCTCCACGTTGAGGCTGACATCCTTTAGAACATGCAGCTTTCCGTAAGATTTATGGATTCGTTTCACCGAGATCATTAGGCACGCGCCCCCTCTACACTCAATTTGCGCTCCAGTCGACCGATGATGACGGAGATGGAGTAGTTGACGAGGAAATACAGAACGGCAATGCCGATGTAAATCTCAAAGTAACGGAAATTGTTCGATACGATCAGATTGCCTGCGCGCATCAATTCAGATACCGTAATGACGGACAAAAGGGAAGAGTTCTTGGTCAACGCGATAAACTCGTTACACAGCGGTGGCAGCATGCGGCGCACGGCTTGCGGCAAAATAACCTTCAGCATCGTCATGCCATGGCTCATCCCGAGGGAACGCCCTGCCTCCATCTGTCCTTTGTCGATGGATTGAATCGCTCCGCGCACGATTTCCGATACGTAGGCTGCGCTGTACATCCCCAATCCGAGTACCCCTGCTACAGAAGCACTCAAATCCACTTGCATGCCAATCGCCAAGCCGTAGTAGAGAATCATGAGCTGCACCAACAGCGGTGTTCCGCGAAACCATGCCAGATACCAGGAGCAGAGTACAGATATCCATTTTTGCTTGGACATCCTTCCAAGACCAATGATCAGTCCCAGAACCGCACTTAGAATCAGTGCCATGAAAGTCATCGAAACCGTAACCCATAGCCCTTCCAGAAGCGCAATTAAGTTGTTGTCTTCAAAAATCACCATGAAATCAAGCGCCATTGGTGCACCTCCTGATGTTGTCGTTATTCACCAAACCATTTTTTTACGATTTCGTCTTGCTTGCCGTTTTCTTTCAACGTTTTCAGAGCTTTATCGAGAGCCACGACAAATTCCTTGTTTTCCTTGCGAACGCCGTAGCCGTAGTATTCTTGCGTCAGCTCTACATCGAGGACTTTGACCTTTTGGCTTTGCTTCGCGTAAACCTTGGCTGCAGGCATTCCCGTTACGACTGCGTCTACGCGGTTGCTTTCCAGCTCGAGGAACATCTCTACGTTTTTCTCTACTTCGACGAGCTTCACTTCCGGGTACTTCTCTTTCAGGAACTTGGCAGACTTGGTACCGATCTGGACCGCTACTTTTTTGCCCTTCAAGTCCTCCGCACCTTTGATGGTGTCATTTTCGTTTTTCACCATGATCGTCAAACCGCCTGGGTAATAAGGCTGGGAGAAGTCGATCGTCTGCTTGCGCTCATCCGTGATGTACATAGCGGATACGATCATGTCGAACTTCTTGCCTTGCAGTCCTGGGATCAGACCTTTGAAGTCGGTGTCTACGAATTCTACTTTCTCAGCTCCCAGTTCAGCGGCAACAGCCTTCACCAGCTCGATGTCGAAGCCCTCGTATTCGTTCTGCGCATTTTTGTATTCAAATGGCTGGAAAGTGGCGTCGGTTCCCACCAACAAGGTCTTGGTGTCCTTGATTTTTTGCAGCACTTCATCCGTAGGTGCTGCTGCGGCTGTACCGCCATTACCTGATGCAGCTGGTTGTTCGGCAGGTTTGGAACCGCAGCCAGCGATGAGCGCACCGGAAATCAATAGCGCACAGAGAGAAAACAATCCTTTACGAAATCCTTTCATTGATGTGTACCCCCTATGAATTCTTTTTAGTAATTTCGAATACTAGCTATATTCAAAAATCGTGCCAAAGATACAAAGCTCGACAAAAAGGTACAACGAAGGAAGAAAGAACGCTGTGTGAAGCCATTTGCAAAGCGAAATGAGTCGAACCTGCCAAATTCAGAAAACACAAAAAAGCGGCAGAAATTGCCGCCCTGCGGATTTTGCCGCCGGCGATTTCTGCCGCTTTGCCTATTCGTCGTCTTGCTCTTCTTGATATTTTTTGAGTTTATCCCGCAGCGTTCGTTCACCCATGTCCAGCATTTGGGCGGTTTTTCGGCGATTTCCCTCCAGGTGGGCCAAGGTGTGCAGAATAGCCTTTTTCTCGATCTGCTCGAGGGTTTCCCCTACGTAGATGGGGATCAGTTTTTGCTTGCCCGTGACTTGCTTGGGCTGCGTGCTGTGCAGATCCTTTGGCAAATCCCGTTTTTCGATCAATGGCGAGCTGGTGAGGGCAATCGCGCGTTCCACGATGTTTTGCAGCTCTCGGATGTTGCCGGGAAAATCGTAGCTCTCCAGCGCCTGGAGCGCCTCCTGCGAGATGCCGTCGATCGGTTTGCCCATGCGCTCGCTGATTTTCTTGATGAAATAGTGCACGAGCAACGGGACGTCCCCTTCTCGATCACGCAGCGGTGCGAGCTGGATCGGGATGACGTTGAGCCGGTAGTACAAATCCTCGCGAAACCGGTTCGCCTTTACTTCCTTCCACAGGTCCCGATTGGTCGCGGCGATGATCCGCACATTGATCGCTCTCTCTTCCAGTCCCCCCAGAGGAGTTACGGTTCGCTCCTGGACGACACGCAGCAGCTTGCTTTGCAGGGACATGTCCATTTCGCCAATCTCATCGAGAAAGATCGTTCCGCCGTCTGCCAGCGCGAATTGTCCCGGTTTGCTTTGCATAGCTCCTGTAAAGGCTCCCTTTTCATAGCCGAACAGCTCTGATTCCAGCAAATTATCGGGGATGGCAGCGCAGTTAACCGCCTGAAACCGCTTGTTTCTGCGTCGCCCCTGGTAGTGAATCGCGCGGGCGACAATTTCTTTGCCCGTGCCGCTTTCGCCGTTGATCAAGACGCTGGAATCGATGTCTTTGACCTTGTCGATCAAGTCAAGCGTCTGCTGCATGGCTTTGCTGCTTCCGATCAGACCGGAGTTGTCGGATAGCTTGTCGAGCTCTTCGCTTAGCCATTTGACGCGCGTTTGCAGCTGGTAGAACTCTTCCGCTTTGGAGAGCAGAATGTCCAGCTCGTCCATCATCAGGGGCTTGGTCAAATAGTAAAACGCACCGTGCCGCATAGCCTCTACGGAGGAAGAGATGCTTCCAAAGGCGGTCATCATAATCACGACAGTGTCTGGGGATAGGCGCTTGATTTCCTTGAGCACTTCGGTCCCGTCATGAGCACCGATTTTTAAGTCTAACAGGACCAGCGCTACTTCGACTTGCTGCAGATACGCGAGAGCTGCTTCTGGATCGGTAAACGTGTTGACGTGATACTTTTCCTCGAGGGCAAACTCAAGTGACTGACAGATCGCTGGTTCATCATCAATAACGAATAGATGGTGCATAAGAGCCACCCCCTTCTCTTTCATCCTGTGGCATAGGCAAGCGAATGATCATGGTAGTCCCGTGACCGAGGTGACTGGTCAGGTCGATGGTGCCGCCGTTCTCTTTGAGCAATTGGTAGGTGATCGACAGCCCGAGTCCTACCCCGTTTGCCTTGGTACTGAAAAATGGCTCGAAAATGCGGTATTTATCCTCGGGAGACATGCCGTGGCCGTTATCTGCTACTTCGATGACTCCCATTTGCCCTTCGGAATAGCCGCGAATGTCCAGCTTTCCTTGCTCGTCCATGGATTCAATGGCGTTGAGCACAATGTTGATCCAGATCTGCTTGGTCTGATTGACGTCAGCTACGATGCACAGCTCAGACGGTAAGCTCGTGGTTACGCGAATGTTTTTTTCTTTGATTTTTTGGCTGCACAAAGCAAGCACTGCCTCCATAAGTTCATCCGCACGGAAGCGAGACGGGTTTGGCGGCTTGGGACGTGCATACTCCAACAGGTCGTTCACCAGATCGTTGAGCCGCAGAATCTCGTTGGGCACTTGCTGGGCGAAGAAATCACGGAATTTCGGGTTGTCAAACTTGGTTGGCAAAAGCTGCGTATACGTGAGGATGGATGTAAGCGGATTGCGAATCTCGTGGGCGATGCCTAAAATGAGCTGTCCCAATGAACGCAGTCTGTGCTCGCTCTCCAGCTTTTTATCCATATCCTTTTGCTTGGTCACATCCTGGAAGTTGATGATGACGCCTGTGATTTCCTTTGCTTTGTTGAAAATAGGGAAAATATTATACCGGATCACCAGCTGTTTGGCCTGCCCGTCTACTTGCTGCTCCCAGATGATCTCTTGCTCCAGATACGTACTGCCCTCTCGCAGCACATCGTCTACCTGGCTTTCAGGAATAAACTCTGCAAGAATCGTTCCGTTCATCGGCATGCCGATAAGAGGATGCTTCACTTGCAGGAAATGCACAGCTTTGCTGTTCATCAAAAAAATTTTGCCCGAGTGGTTCAACGTCACATAAAAGCTGTATGTGCTATTGAGCAGCTGCTGCTGAAACTGCACGTTTTCCTCGAGGAGCGTCATCTTTTCTTCCAATTGGCGGTTGATGGTATGAATTTGAGCCGTACGCCTTTTGACTTCCTTTTTGAGCATGCGGTTCCACCATAGGATTCCCATGACGATCAGAAGGCCGATGCCAGAGCCCCACTCGAGATAAAGGCGCAGGCGCTCCATATTCAGCGTGCTGGGCATGATGTATTCGCCAAACCATTTGCGCTCGATTTTGTCGTACGTGCCATTTTGCTTGATTTTGGATATCGCCTTGTTGATCTCAGTCAAAAGCTGCGCGTTCTTCGGGAGGACAGCCACACCATAGTCGGTGGGATTGATCGGATCGCCTACGATTTTGATTTGGCCTTGCTGGTTGTTTCTCTGCAGAAAGTATTGACCCGTGATGCGATTTCCTACGAATGCATCTACTTGTCCGTCCAGGAGCAGCTGTACGGCTTCTTCCTGGCTGTCTGTCTCGATAAACTGGATGAGGCGATGATCCCGCAGCTGGTCGATGGCGATGTCCCCTTTTTGGATGGACACCTTTCGACCGTTCAGATCGCCGAGCTCAAAGATGTGCATGTTTTCTTTGCGGACAAAGATTCCCTGCGAGCTTAAGAAGTAAGGGTTGGAGAAATCGTACACCTTGTCACGAGCCGGACTGTATTTCATGCCTTGTATGGCATCGACCTGTCCGTCGCGCAGCGCTTCGAGAGCTTCGTTCCAGGGCAGAGGAACAAATTCAATTCGCATGCCGGTTTCGATGGAGATGGCGTTCATGATGTCGACGTTAAATCCGCTGAAGACGCCGGACGAGCCGAAGTATTCAAAAGGGGGGAAGTTGTTGTCACCTGCAATACGGATGACTTTGTCCTGCTGGACTTCGCTGGGAACCGTCATGCCCATGAGGAACAGCAGCAAAAGTCCTGCCAGCACGCCGAGCCCAGCTTTTTTTAGGTGAAGCATCTCATCACCGCCGTTCACGATACTTATTGTTGAAAAGGATAAAGTGTTGTTGAACGAAAAACAAGCACGCAGATATGCAAAAAGGCCATCCGCAGGAGCGGACAGCCGCGTATAACGTTGTGATTACGCTTGTAGATAGCGGAGTAAGATTCCTTCGACATGCTGCAGATGATCCTTCATGCGAGCCTGCGCCAAATGGGCATCCTGATCTTTCAAAGCCTGAAAAATAGCCCGGTGCTCCTCGTAAAACTGCTGGGAGACAGCCTGGTTCGCATAAATTTCTACCCTGCGTGTTTCCCGGATCACCAGCTCCAGATGGGATGCGATCGTTTCAAACAGCTGAACCATAATCGAGTTGTGGGTAGAGCGTGCGAGCGTAGAATGAAAGCGCAGATCCGTACTTTCGCCAACCTCTTCGTTGCCCATATGCTGGGACATTTCTGTCAAAATCTGCTCGAGCAGGAGCAAGTCCTGTTCGTCGCGTTTGACGGCAGCGATGGCTGCATTGGAAACCTCCAGAGATTTTCGCACTTCCAGAAGCTCCAGAATGGTTTGTTTGTTGGCGAGCAAGGGCTGAAGGTCTGGAAGCAGTGTCGGGGACGGGAGGGAAGTGCTCTTGACCGTGCAGTTGCCACCCTGGCGAATATCGATGAGCCCCATGGCTTTCAAGGCACTCAAGGCTTCTCGCGTTGTTGAACGTCCTACACCGAACTGTTCCGAGAGGTCCTTGGTAGAGGGAAGCTTATCCCCGGGTGCAAGCCCTCCGCTGAGAATGAGCTCTTTGATTTGCTCGATGATATGCTCGTAATGATTTTTCTTGGCCAGCTTTGAAAGGTCCATCTCGACACTCCTGTACATTCCTTTTGAATAGCAACATTGTAGCATACAAAGCCAGGCAGGGAGGTGGGGACAAAGTGGCCTTTATCCGATCAGCAGGGCAAAGACGACACCAGGTCCGTGAACGCCGATAGTCAGATCGTTCTCGATATCCGCAGAACGGCTGGGACCGGAGATGAAGTGAATACCTGCGGGAAATTGCTTGCGTGGCCGTCCGTCAAAGGTGGCTAAGGCTTCACCCAGTCGTGTCTTCAATCGCTCGACGGGAATGATCGCGATAAAAACAGTAGGGAGGAGGCTAACGGATCGACCCGTGTTGCCAGAGGACGTGACGACGATGCTGCCCGTATGTGCGACTGCTTGATCCACCAGCGCGATTCCGATATCGGCACTGGCTGCCTGCGAGATCAGCTCGTCCCGATTGCCAGGACTCCACGTCGCTACTTGGCAGGTGGGAAGCTGCTCTTTGAGGCGCAGGGCCAAAAGCTCCGGCTGGTTTTGCTGCAGGATTTGACGGGCTTTCAGCGACTGTGCATGATCGACGATGAACTGCTTGACCTGTGCCATCGTGCTGAAGCGATGGGAGTGACCCCCTGCCTTTGCCCAGTTGTCACGGAATAGCTCGATGCGCTGCTCGAGATCCAGCTCGTACTTTTTCCAGAAGGCAGGTGCACCTTTGAAAGGATGCGGCGGCTTTTCTGTAGGCATCGGGCGTCCCAAGCGGTTGGAGATCATTTGGATGAAAGCTTGCTGTTGTTCGCTCATGAGTGCGAGCCCCCTTTTCCACGCTGGGTGCGTTCCTTTTCCAGCCGTGCCTTGATCGTCTCGTCCATTTCCCTGCGAGTCTGTTGCAGCTCCTGATCGAGCGAGTGCCATTGCTCGCGGAACGATTGGGCAGGCAGTCCGGGTGTATGACGGTATTGATTCCAGCCCTTCAACGGACCGATTTTTGCTTTGATCACATTGTCTGTCAGCAGCAGCTTCTGCCCTACTCGGCCGAGTCTGAGTACACGGCGCAGACGCTTCGGATTGGCCATGATATACGCATAGCCCTTCATGCCGATGCTTTCCTCGGCTGCTTTATGTCCCTCTTTTACTTTGCGATTACGCAGGTACACGAGCATATCGTGGAGAGGAATTTTCACAGGACACGCCTCATAGCAGGCACCGCACAGGCTGGAGGCGTTGGCGATGTCATCCCACTCCGCGACGTTTTTTTGCAGGGCCGGCTTGAGTACCGCTCCGATCGGCCCGCTGTATGGCCCGCCGTAGGAGTGTCCGCCGATCTGCCGGTATACCGGGCAAGCGTTGAGGCAGGCACCGCAGCGGATGCAGTTCAACAGCTCCTGAAAATCGGGATCGCCCAGCTGCAAGGAGCGCCCGTTGTCGACGATGATGATGTGCATTTCTTCGGGACCGTCGCTATCTGCTTCCCGTCTGGGGCCGCTGATCCCGGACATATAGACGGTCAGCTTCTGGCCGGTTGCCGAGCGAGGGAGCAAAGTCGCCATGACCTCGAGATCGTCCCACGTCGGGATAATGCGCTCCATCCCCATCAAAGTGATTTGAGTCTTCGGGACCGTACTGACCATGCGCGCATTTCCTTCGTTTTCAAACAGGACGATGGAGCCGCTCTCTGCGATCGCAAAGTTGCAGCCGGTCATGCCGATGTCGGCCTCGAGGAACTTCTCGCGCAGCTTTTTGCGGACAAAACCGGCGAGGATGGTGGTGTCGGGAGGTAATGTCTCCCCTGCTTCCTTGGACAAGAGCTCTGCGATTTGCTCCCGGTTTTTATGGATGGCGGGAATGATGATATGAGAAGGCATTTCGTGTGCCAGCTGGATGATGTATTCACCCAAATCGGTTTCAATCGATTCCATGCCCTCTTTTTCCAGCGTTTCGTTAATATGGACTTCCTCGGAAACCATGGATTTGGATTTGACGACGGTACGTGCCTGGCGTTTTTGTGCGATCCCGAGTGTGATGCTGGCAGCCTCGGCGGCGGTGGCAGCGAAATGGACCTGTACGCCATTGGCTTTCGCATTTTCGATGAACTGGTTCAGGTAGTAGTCCAGATGGGCGATGGTATGCAACCGGATTTGCCGCCCACGCTCACGCCATTCCTCCCAGTTTCCCTGCTCGCTCGATGCTTGTCTTTTGCCGTCCCGCAGCTTCTCTGTGGTGTACTTTACGGCATTTCGCAAAAATTCATCGTTTAGCGCCACTTTGGCCCGTTCCGTGACAGATACCCCTTTACTGGTGCTCATTCGCCATCATCCCTTCGTACAGCAGCTCTGCCAGATGCATCACCCGCACAGGCTTTCCCCGGAAGCGCAGATTGCCGGAGATGTTCATCAGACAGCCGAGATCCAGCCCGACCAATACTTCTGCTTCCGTCTCGAGAACGTGGTCCGCTTTTTCCGTGACCATCGCCCCGCTGATATCACTCATTTTCACTGCGAAGGTACCGCCGAAGCCGCAGCAATCCTCAGCGAAAGGCAGCGGAACCAGATCCAGACCCTTTACCTGTTCCATCAGCTGCAAAGGCTCTTGCTTGATTCCGAGCAGTCGGCTTCCATGGCAGGAAGGATGGTAAGTGACCTTGTGCGGGAAGACAGCGCCAAGATCGGTAATCCCCAGGACGATTACGAGAAATTGGGTAAATTCGTACGTCTTTTCCCGAAGCGCATTGGCTTTCGCGAGCAGCTGGGGGTCATTTTCAAACAGCTTTGGGTAGTAATGATGAATCATGCCTGTACAGGAGCCGGAGGGAGAAATGACGTAGTCACTGTCGGCAAAAGCTTGGATCAAGGTCTGGGCGGATGTCCTCGCTTCGTCCCAATACCCGCTGTTAAATGCGGGCTGACCACAACAGGTCTGTGCTTCCGGAAAATGGACCTCTATGCCGTAGCGAGCTAGAATGCGAACCATGGCCTCCCCTACACGTGGATAGAGGGCATCGCTCAAACAGGTGATAAAGAGTGAGACTTTCACGGATCCACCTTCTCGATTGGTATTTTTATACTTATCAGCTTATCATACATGTTGAAGAATGAATAGTCAGATAATAAGTAATGGATAGGCTTGGCTTAGCCCAAAAGCTTGGCTAAGCCAAGTTTTCTAGCACAGTAAGAACCAAGGGTTCTTAACCAGTACAAGTGCAACTAAGGCTTAGCCCAAAAGCTTGGCTAAGCCAAGTTTTCTAGCACAGTAAGAACCAAGGGTTCTTACCCAGTACAAGTGCAACTAAGGCTTAGCCCAAAAGCTTGGCTAAGCCAAGTTTTCTAGCACAGTAAGAACCAAGGGTTCTTAACCAGTACAAGTGCAACTAAGGCTTAGCCCAAAAGCTTGGCTAAGCCAAGTTTTCTAGTGTACACTGGTCATATTCGAATGTCAGAACCGTGCATCGGAAAAGTGGGTAAAGAGGGCGTTGATGATGGCCAAACAAAAAATGAACATCAATGAGCTGTATGCGGTGACAGGGAAAATTCTGGTCGAAAAGGGCTATGCAGGCTTTCATTTCAAACTGGTATCCGATCAACTCAACGTGAGTCGAAGCACCATTTACGAATATTTTTCCAACAAGGACGAGCTGATCGCTTCCTTGATGGTTCATCTAATGGATACGATCATGGCGGAATACGAGGGACTTGACCGCATTTCTGAACCTCTGGAAAAGCTGAGAAGGATCTTCGACTCGTTTATGAAATACGCACATCTTCATCAGATCTTGCTGTTTGCACCATTCGTGAACGGCGAGTCTTCCCCGAGCGTCAAAAAAGATCTCGTCACCTTGCGACAGCAGCACCATACGTTGACCCGTGTGCTGACAGAGGTAATCGACGCTTGCAAAGAAGCGGGATCGATCCGCCAAGATATTCCGAGCAGTCTGGTGGCAAGCCTGCTTTTTCAATCGATCCAGATTCCGAAGAACAAGACCATTGAGGATGCCGAATGGAGTGAGATGATTTTCCGGGTCTTACTCGAGGGATACGGTACAAGGGATAGATAAGGTGTTGCATTTTAAAAGCTGGTACTAGTCTCGAATCTAAAAAAGCCTTGCCCTCACACAGCACGTGAGAGGCAAGGCTTTTCCTATAGGGGGATTATTTTTTAAAGAAAGCTTCCGCTTCATCCATCGCCATCTTGTTTCCAATCGCTGAGTAATCCAGCCAAGGCTGTGCGCCAATGGTGTAGATCTGATTCTTTTTCACGGCTGTCAGGCCTTGCCAGAGTGGATTGGCCTGCAGCTGATCGTACACCTTTTTGGCTTCGTCACCAGCGTTGACTACCACGAAAATCGCATCTGCATCAAAGTCTGGCAAGACTTCCTGAGAAATGACCTCGTAGGCTTTGTCGATTTTTTCTACGCCATTGGCAGGCTGCAAGCCGAGATCTTCAAACAGGATCGGTCCCATCGGGCGCTTCATGCCAAAAACGCGCAGCTCCTTGGCGGTTACACGGATGGCCATGACCTTTGCTCCGTCGCCGAGCTTGTCGTGAATGAGTCCTTTTACGCGCTTGGTCTGCTCTTCGTAGTCGGCAATGAACTTCTCCGCCTCTGCTTCGCGTTTAACGAGCGCCCCGGTCTTCTTCAGCGTATCTCTCCATGTCCCCTCATCTAGGTTGAAAACATGGGTTGGAGCGATCTTTTCAAATTTGGCTACGTCTTTTCCAGAGTAAGCTTCATCCAGGTAAATGACGTCAGGTTTTAAGGCGAGCACGGCTTCCATGTCGGGATCGGTCACGACTCCAAGCGGCTTTGTATCCTTGAGGCGGTCAGCTACGTGAGGCAAAAAGGCTTTGACGTCTCCGCCGATGACAGAACCAACAGGTGTAATGCCCAATGCCAGCAGGTTGTTGGTCAAGTGAATGGACATCGAAGCGATTTTTTGGTCAGCTCCTGATTTTGGGGTTTCCGTTGTAGCTTGTGCACTGGCAGCGGAAGCATTTTGTGCAGGTGCACTTTGCTGGGGAGCAGATTGGCCGCAAGCGGCTACGGTGAGCAGGGACAGAATGCTCATGGCGGTAATCATCAATTTTTTCATCGTTTATCCTCTACCTATCCAAAATTATTTTGTTTTTGCCAACAAATATAGAAAATACGGGGCGCCGACTGCTGCGACGACGACGCCGGCAGGAATCGCATTGGGCTGGAAGATTGAGCGTCCGATCGTGTCTGCTGCCACAAGAATAACCACACCGATCATCCCGGCAATCGGAAGCATGTACTGGTGCAGGGGTCCAACCAGTCTACGCGCGAGATGAGGGGCGGCAAGTCCGATAAAGCCAACGCCGCCTGCCATCGAGACGCATACGCTCGCGAGCGCTACGGCAGTACCCAACAATAAGAAACGTTTACGCTGTACAGGTGCCCCGATGCCGGTCGCCACTTCATCTCCGAGCAGCAAAGCGTCCAAAACCTTGGATTGGAGCCATGCGTAAGGGACGAGAAGGACAATCCACGGCAAAAGGGCGAGGACGTTTGCCCATTCTCTTCCCCAGACATTACCGGCAAGCCATCTGGCGGCAAAAGCGTACGTTCCTTCGTCCAACCGCAGCGAGAGGAACAAAGTAATGGCGCTGAAACCGGCAGCGAGCGCAATCCCGACGAGAATCAGACGGATGGGAAGCACCCCTTTATGGCGGTCGTACGCGAGCAGCACGATCAGCACAGCGACCAAGACGGCACCTGCGAACGTGAACAAGGGCAAGACGAGCGAAATCATCCCTTCCAGGGAACGGAAGAGGCTGACGAACACGACCAACCCAAAAGCGGCACCCGCATGAAGTCCCAGCACACCGGGATCGGCAAGCGAATTCCGATAGAGCCCCTGGAGGATGGCACCTGAAATACCGAGCCCCATCCCAGCCAATATCGTGATCACGATTCGCGGCAGACGATACTCGAACAACACCAGGGAATCGTCCTCACTGCCTAAACCCACCAGCGTCCGAAGCACCTCATAAGGGGAGAGACGGATCGAACCCGTATGCAGGCTGTACAAAATGACGCAAACGCAGATCAAAATCAGCCAGATCCCTACGTGCATGACTCGTTTTTTCCAAGCGATTTCTTGCTGGTTCATTTAGTAGCTCCCCCTTTCCCGACGCGCAAGATAGAGGAAAAAGGGAACGCCGACCATCGCTACCATGACACTGATGGCAAGCTCCTTCGGTGGATTGACCATCCGTGCACCCAGATCAGCGAGTACAAGCAGGACGGCCCCCATGACTGCGGAGAGTGGAACGATCAAACGGTAATCCACACCCACCAGCTTGCGTGCCATATGAGGGATGACGAGTCCGACAAAGCCGATGGACCCGACTGCCGATACGGAGACACCCGCCAGAATTACTGACACGATGATGGCGATGACTTGTACCCGCTTGGTCTTGATGCCCAGATTGCTCGCAACATCGTTTCCCAGGGCCATGGCAGAAATCGAGCGCCCTAGAAGCGGAGTCCACAGAAGCGTCAAGAGGATCACGGGAGTTAACCACTGCAGATGCATCCACTTGATCCCTGCCAGCCCACCTGCATACCAGAAGGCCAGGTCCTGACTCAGCTCAAAATAGATCGCGATCCCCGAGCTGAGCGAGTGGAGCAGGGCGGCTACGACGGAACCCGCGACGGTCAGGCGCAAAGGGGTCAGTCCGCCCGGTGTGGACGACCCGAGCAAAAAGATAAACACCGTGCTCATTACAGCGCCAAGAAACGAGACAACCATCAGCCAGGAGTAGGGCAGGTTGGGAAAAAAGGCAAAGCTGAGTGCTACGACAAAAGTCGCTCCTGCATTGACGCCCAAAATGCCTGCGTCTGCGAGAGGATTGCGGGTCACACCTTGCATCAGTGCTCCAGCCACTCCGAATGCGGCACCGATCAGGGCAGCACCAAGCACACGAGGCAGACGCAGCTCGTGAATGATTTGGTGGCTGGTGTCAGACGGATCGTAGTTGATCAGCGTGGTCCATACGGTCGAGAGCGTAATCTCTTTCGCGCCGTAAGAGATGGCCAGAAACATGGACATCAGCAGAGCGGCGACGGCGAGTAGGAATACGGTGGAAAAGACGGTTCCTTTCATATGCGCGGTCCTTGTGGATTAGAATGAGAATCATTATCTCTTGGAACTATTGTAAAAACCAAGACGGCGGTCGTACATGTCATAAATGAAGATTTTTCTCCTTGGACTTTTCTAAACGTTTCGGCAGGATGGCATACTTATAGACTGACATTGTTTGTCGGCGACGTGAGGAGATCGACTGCCATGTCCAATTGGCGCTCCAGTGAGTAGGGAGCATAAACCTTCCATTGATCCCATTCGAGAAAGCAATAGCGATTGGCGATGACAGCAGGATGACGCTGCCAGGCTGCATTCGATTGCAAAAGCTTCCATTGCTTTTCCGCTTCCTCACGCGATGGTACGACCATGAACAAATAGTCCGATTCGTACTGATCCAGCTCATCGATCGAGATGGCAACCCATGTGAGCATCTTTCCGTTGTTATGCTTCTGCATCTCTGCTTGCATTCGCGCAGGGGGCAGCATTTGCAGGGAACGGTAAAACACATGTCCGATATTGCGTGCTCCGTACATTCGCCAGCCCGTTTCCCGCAGGACGCAAATGGCAACGGTACGCTTGTCGCCGATGTGGTCGGCCACGAGCTGATGCGCTTTCTCGGCCTTTTTCTCGTACTGATCGATCCATTCCTGAGCAGCTTCCTGCTTGTTCACGATGCCGGCGATCATCTGCAAGTGGCCAAAAACATCCATGGTGGTCCACGGTATGGTAACAATGGGAGCGATGTCACCCAGGTTTTCGCGCGCTTTCACAGAGACGTTATCCTTGCACAAAATCAGGTCCGGGTCCAGCTTTAAAAACGCTTGCCTGCTGATCTCCCAAGGGTCTGAGGCATGAAAGGGAAGCATCAAGCTTTTGACGGCGGCGGGAAAGTATTTGTGCGTTTGAGCGGCACAAGGAACGACTCCCAGGGTCAGCAGATGCTCCGTGTAGGGGAACGAGAGCGAAATCATCTTGGCAGGAAGCTGCTTGGAGTAGGTAGTGGGCGCATAGCCACTGGAGGTTTTAAAACGGCGACTGAAATAGAATTCATCGATATAGCCGACTTCGCGTGCAACATCTTTGACCTTTTTATCAGAGACGAGCAGCATTTCCTTTGCTTTGTTCATTCGTAGATTCGTGAGGAATTCATAGGGAGTCTTGTTCATTTTCTGCTTGAACAAATGCGAATAGTAAGCAGGATGCATCCCTGCCAGCTCTCCCAGCTTTTCTACGGTGATGTCGCGGTCGTAATGCTCCTGCATGTATTGAACGGTAAGTGGCAGCCATTGCTCTGGCGCATCGGACAGCGGCGCAGCTGGCAGGTCCTCATCAGGATTCTCCAGCAAAACCAATTCAAGCAGCTCGTACAATTCATCCAGCTGATACAACGACTGGCTTCTTTTCGGGGGAGCCGATTGGCCGGAAAATTGACGGAGCAGGTACTGCACCCGGGAACCGGTCTTTTCAATCACTCCATGTAGAGGAAAGGAAAGCTCACGTTCGTAAACTCTGCGATGATCCTCGGAAACAGAGAGGCGATAGAGGTCAAAGGAAAGAGCGTGCATTTCGATCCCGTGGGAAGAGGAATGCGTGAATTCATAGCCGATCTGTGGAGGAAGCAACAGCAACGATTTGCGGGCAAATTTGGAGGAGGAGCCGTCGATGACCACCTCTCCCTTTCCTTTTGTACAGTACAGGAGAGTATGGCTCTGGACGATGTCATCGCAGCGTGGGCATTCGGGTGAGTAAGTGCGTTTGCCCGATTCTTTGATTTCTACGATCGTGTTCTGCAAGAATGGATGAATCTGTTGCTGTTGTGCCATAATGGATTTCCTTTCTTACCGGATTCCTTATTCTTAAAACAATATTATTGATAATCATTATCAATGTCAACGCCAACGCTCTAAGGGCCTTCTGAAGCATTCGTGATTGCTAGAAAGTAATGGTAAGATGAATAGAAATTTCACATGAATAAACATAGAGAGAAGGGGAACGAACATGCATTTGTTTTACAAGCAAACCTTGCAGCTGCTCGATACGGAGCTGGATCGGATCCATATAGCGCTGGATCGGCTTTCTCATGAGCAGATCTGGAAAAAGGGAAGGGAGAGCACCAACAGCATCGGAAATTTGTGTCTGCATTTGGCGGGAAACGAATATCAGAACGTAGTGAGCGGCATCGGGAGCAAGCCCTTTGTTCGTGAGCGCTCTGCGGAATTTTTGGCTATGGGGAGCTATACATCGGCACAGCTGCGCGAGCGCCTTTTTGACGTACGTGCACAGTCGCGCCAGGTGATCGAGAAATTAACGGAGGAGGACTTCCATAGAGAAGTCACGATTGCTTATCCGCCAGGGGCAGGGATCGCCTCCTATCAGAAGACAATTATGGAACTTCTTTACCATACAACTTCCCACTATTCCTATCACACAGGTCAGATTGTATACATGACGAGGATATTACAGGAAGGAGACGAGCATTTATTGCGATGGAAACATTGATCTATACACTTTTTTATGTTACTTTGTCGAAATATAATTGAAATTAGATAGGAACAACTACAAACAAAATGGAGGGTAATGTACTGTGAAAAAGTCAGCAAGAATACTGCTAGGTGCAGCATTGGCACTGTCCTTGACAATCGTGGGCTGTGGTAAGTCGGAAGGGGATCAAGCAACAGGGCAGCAGGCAGGGCAAGCAGCTGAAGCTGTAAAGGTTGATATTGGGATGTTGAAGCTGACCAGCTCGGCGCCGCTTTTTATCGGGATTGAAAAAGGCTTCTTTAAAGAAGAGAACATCGATGCGCAAGCGAAATGGTTTGAGGCTGCTCAGCCGATCGCAGTGGCAACGGCTGCAGGCAGCGTGGATGTAGGCGCAACAGGAATTACAGCCAGCCTTTACAACATGGTTGCAGGCGGACAGAAGCTGCTCATCGTTGCAGATAAAGGAAGAGAGCAGAAGGGCTACTCATCCTCGGCTTTGTTGTTCCCTAGCGATTCACCTCTTAAAAGCATTGAAGAGCTAAAGGGCAAAAAGATCGGAATCACCCAAACAGGTTCTACCTACCACTACATGGCAGGAAGACTGTTGGAAAATCACGGTTTAACCTTAAGCGATGTACAGCTCGTACCACTGAACAGCATCAAAGGTCTGATGGAAGCGCTGAAAAGCAAACAAGTCGACGCGATTTTGCTGAACGAACCAAATATCTCTACGGTAGTAGAAGAAGGCTACGGAAAAGTCATCGCACAAGTAGGCGACGAGATGGACTACCAGACTTCCGGTATTTTCTTCTCTCCGAAGCTGGCTGAAAACAAGGATGCAGCTGAGCGCTTCCTGAAAGCCTACGCAAAAGCAACTCGTTACTACTACGACGCTGTTTTGACTCAAAAGGACGGAAAAATCGTACCAGGTGCCAACTACGATGAGGTAGTCGGCATTATCGCGAAGTACACCGACCAAGAGCCGGACATGATCAAAAAAGGTCTGCCTTACATCGACCGTGATGGAAAACTGCTGGAATCCGACATCAAGACACAGGTAGATTGGTATGCAAAAGAAAAGCTGATCGACAAAGCAATCGACACGACCGAGATCGTGAACACCCAATTGCTTGAAGAAGCTGTGCAGAAGCTAGGGAAGTGAATGCAATGAGGATCGTTGTTGAAAACGTCGATAAAACGTTTGTAGACTCGAAAAAAAGAGAAGTCACTGCCCTTACGAATATCAATTTTTCTATTGAAAAAGAAGAGTTCGTGGTTCTGGTCGGACCGAGCGGCTGTGGGAAGTCCACGCTGCTGAACATCGTAGGCGGTCTGATGTCGCCGACGAGCGGAACGGTATACTTCGAAGGAACCAATGGCAAGAAGCCGAGCTTGGGGATCGTATTTCAGGAAATCGCGTTGTTTCCTTGGCGGAGCGTTTATGAAAATGTAATCTTCGGGCTGGAGGAAGCGGGAGCCAGCAAGCAGGAGCAGCAGGAAAAAGGGAAGCAATACATCGAGATGGTCGGCCTCAGCGGTTTTGAAAATGCCTATCCGAAGCAGCTGTCCGGTGGGATGAGACAGCGTGCCGGGATTGCCCGTGCACTGGCGATTGAGCCTGACCTCTTGCTGATGGACGAGCCTTTTTCCGCGCTGGATGCGCAAACGCGTACGATCATGCAGGAAGAGCTCCTGACCATCTGGAATCGTACCAAGCTGAGCACGCTCTACGTGACGCATAACATTCAGGAAGCCGTTTATTTGGCGGATCGGGTCATTGTCCTGTCGAGACATCCGGGTCAGATCAAGAGCATCATTCAGATTGACATGCCGAAGATCGGGCGGGATCAAGAGCAGTACCGCGCGCAATTCGAGCAGTATGCCGATCAGATCTGGCAGCTCATTCGCCACGATGCCCAAGAAGCATCGAGGGAGGGGTAAAATGATGTCTGAACAACGTCAAATCATAACCAACCGTGTCGCCTTTTTGGAGACAAAAATCCCAAGCTACGCAGCCGTCCTAGGGATTGTCTGCCTGCTCGTAGTCTGGGAGATTATTTGTCGACTGGAAATCGTACCACCCCTGTTTTTGCCGGCACCTACTGCCATTTTGCTGGCAGGCTGGGATATGATCGCAAGTGGTGAGCTGTATAAAGACTTGATCGCAAGTCTTTACCGGATCGGGGTTGGCTATGCGATCGGTGCGGCTCTGGGTGTCCTCGTGGGGCTCATTCTCGGGTTCTCCCGCTGGACCGATGCGATTGCGTCGCCGATCGTTTATTCGATCTACCCGATTCCGAAAATCGCTTTGCTGCCGTTGATCATCCTGTGGATGGGGATCGGTGAAATGCCAAAGATCGCGATTATCGCGCTGGGGGTCTTTTTCCCGGTAGTCATCAACACCTTTTCCGGCGTGAAGAACGTAGATCCGATGCTGATCAAGGCAGCTGTGACGTTTGGCTCCAATCATCTGAATGTCATTCGCAAGGTCATCCTGCCAGCCTCTCTGCCGATGATTTTTGCCGGTCTGAAGCTGTCTGCAGGTACGTCCCTGCTGCTCCTGGTGTCTGCCGAGATGGTAGCTGCGCAGGAAGGGATCGGTGCGATGGTTTTGCACTATGGAAACCTCATGATTACGACCAAGCTGATGGTAGGGGTATTGATTTTATCCTTGCTCGGCCTAACGTTTAATCGCGTTTTGCAATGGCTGGAGCGCAAGCTGATCCCTTGGAAATAGAAGAAAAGCAAGTAGAGTGGTCCCGAAAGCAGGGGCCACTTTTTGTATGCGAAAGGGTAGAACATTTGAGCATGGACACCAAAGTCTTTATCAAGTAAAATTATAATTGATAACAATTATCATTTTCAGTAAAATATTACCTTCTTGCGCTCCTTTAGTGAGGTGGAATTTTGGGATGAACACATTGGAAAAAATGGAGACCTTCATCGTTCTTGCGGAGTGCAGCTCCTTTACGGAGGCAGCAAAGCGATTGTACTGCTCACAGCCGACCATCAGTCACCATATCCAGCAGCTGGAGCAGCAGTTTTCTTCGCAGCTTTTTTTCCGTTCGGGAAAGCAGGTCGAGCTGACGAAGCAGGGAGAGGTCTTGCTGCAGTACGCCAAGCAAATTACCAATCTGGTCGATGAAGCTTCTATTCAGCTAAAGAGGGTCTCGCAGCAGGAGCAGGTTTTGTCTGTCTATGTGAGCAACTACATTGCCGGGTATTACTTCTCCGATATTCTCAATCAATTTCATACCATTTCACCGCAAAGACCGCTGGAGATTAACTCGTATTGCTATAGTGATTTGATTCGTTGCTTTCAAGAGGGCAGGACGCAGTATGCGCTGATGCCCATCTACCCAGAGGATGACTACATCCGCAAAAATTTTGAGACCTCCGTCCTCTTTGAAGAAGAGCTGCTGCTCGTGCTTCCCGCTGATCATTCCTGCGCAAACCGCAGACTGCTGTACGCCCGGGATCTGCAAAACGAAACGGTGCTCCTGCCAAAGAGCGAGTATTTGCAGCAGTACGTGATGGAGCATCTGGAAAGCAGGCAGGTAAAGGCGCGTTTCCTGCAGATGAGCAACTTTGAAATGATCAAGCAGGCAGTGAAATCGCACCATGGGATCGCTTTTCTTCCGCATGGAGCGGTCAAAGAGGAAATCAGGCGGGGAGAGCTGGTATACAAACCGATCTCTTCTATTCAAATCAAGAGACAGAACGGCTTCGTGTTCCGCAAAAATGCCAAGCTCACGCAGGAAGATCGTATTTTCTGCCAAAATGTGGAGCGTTATTTGCGTTCTGTATAGGACGTGTAAAGCCCCATTCAAGACCCTTCGACGTGGAGGGTCTTTTGCTTTTTGTAAGATATTAGGTGGTCAAAACCCTTGATATACCACGGTTTTGGAAGTATTTATGCTATTTAAAAATTGAATAGATAGATTCAAAAATATTATTTGAGCATGCAAACGCTCGTGTAAAAAGGATTTATTAGCCTTTGCTCATTTTGTGTGGGATTGATATTCATTATCAGTTAAATTAAGATGAATCTAGTTTTTGAGAGCACCGTTGCGTGTCAACTTCTAAGGGGGTTCCATTCATGTCTGTCATCTGCATTAGGGATCGGAAGGAAGTACTGGAAATCAGCTATTCCGATGTAAAAAAATATCACGGGAGCGTAGCGCTGATGGCGGTTGCCGTTGGGTATCGCACGCTGCAGGCAGCCTTCGCTGAGCTGTACGGGGAGGAAGTGCCAAATCGCAAGGACATCTCGATCATGTCTGGTCATGCTGGCCCAGGGTTTCGTGACGTCTTCGAGTTTGTGACTCGTGCATTGACCCGCGGCGTTTATACCGTGAACGTTGAGTATCCGGTAGCCCAGCACGATCCCTATCGTCCGCAATCCTATGCGTATGTCATCTCCACAGCGGATGGCAAAGCAGTAGAAGCTGCTTTGCGCCAAGATTTCCTGCCGTCCGCTTTCTACGAATATTTGAAAAAGGGCTGAGAAAACGCAATGACAGAACAGGACGAAGAAGATTTTGATCGACTGAAGCTGGAGCTGTCTGAACGTGCTTTGGCGTTATCTGTAGACGAGCTGTTGATTGTAAAGCGCATTTCTTAGGTTCCTAGAAAGAACATTACAAATAATTAGGGAGGTTATCGGTTTGTTTACTCGCAAGTCTTTTGGACTTATGCTTACTTATCTTTTACTGCTATCGATGTTTGTGCTGGGCTGCCAATCCAACCAGAGCCAACCGGCGCCAAGCCAGGATCAAGCACAAGGCGCTCAAGGCACAGCAGCAGAGCCTGCAGCCAAAACGGTTTCCGAATTGAAAATCGGTCTGCCAAGTGATGCAGGCCCAATCAACATCTACACAGGCAACATCGATTATTTGACTGAACTCGTTTTCGATAAATTGTTCTCGCCATCACCTTATGTCGATAAACCAGAGCCTTGGCTCGCTGAATCCGCCAAGCAGCTGGATGATGTGACCTGGGTGGTTAAAATCCGCGATGGAGTCAAATGGCACGATGGTACCCCTTTTACTGCGGAAGATGTGAAGTTTACGTACGAATACTACCGCGATGGACCGGCTAACCGCCACACCCACCACGTAAGCGAAGTGCCGCACATTGAGAAAATCGAGCTGGATGACCCATCTACCGTTCGTTTTACTTGCGCGTACGCTTGCCCGTCTTTGGAAAGAATCACGTTTGCTGACCTGCCAATCCTGCCGAAGCACATTTGGGAAAAGGTAGAAAACCCACGCAAATTTACGGACCTGCCAGTAGGTACTGGACCATACAAGCTCGTGGAGTACAAAGCAGATCAATACTACAAGTTTGAAGCGAACAAAGACTATTTCAAAGGCACTCCTTTGGTAGACACCCTGGTCATGCCTGTGATCAAGGACCCTACCGCGATCTTTAACGCGCTGCGCTCCGGCGAGATCGATATTTCTGCTAGACCGCTGCCGCCAGAGCTGGAAGCTTCCTTTACCAACGCACCAAACATGAAAGTAGCAGAAACTTCCCCACTTTCCATCATCGAGCTGAAACTGAATTATGACAAAGCGCCATTCAATACACCTGAGTTCCGTAACGCCATGTCTCTTGCAGTAGACCGCCAAGCGATCTTGGATACAGTGATGCTCGGAAAAGGGAGAGCTGGTTTGAAAGGATATCCGCATCCTGACTCGCCATGGACCAACCCGAACCTGAGCACGCCATACGATGCAGAAAAGGCAAAATCGGTCATGGACGGCCTGAAATTCGTAGATGCCAATAATGACGGCGTGAGAGAAATGCCAGATGGCAAGCCGCTTGCTTTCTCGCTGAAAGTTCCTTCTACTGAGCCTTCCTGGATTCGTGCAGCGGAAATGCTGAAAGACCAATATGCCAAAGTAGGAGTCAAGGTAACCGTTGAAGTTCTGGATTCCGGAACGATGGCAACCGTAGGTCAAACTCGTGACTTTGATCTCGTAATCAGCAACATCGGTGCACACGGCGTAGCCGACCCAGATCAGTTCGTGATGTCTCACCGTTCTTCTTATCTGTGGAACAAAACCATTCCATATCCTGAAATGGATGCGCTGCAAAAGCAATGGATGGCAGAAACCAGCATAGACAAACGCAAGGAAATCGGCTTTGCCATGCAGGAATTGTTCAATAAGCAGCCGACCAGCGTCGCGCTGTTCTATCCAGAAGAAAAATTCGCATATCGCTCCGATCGTTACGATCAGTGGGTGGAATCAAAAGGCTACGGTGTCATCAATAAATACTCGCTGCTGCCGGATGGTGCGAAAAAAGCGAAAGCCGAACAGTAAAACAAAGGAGAGTCAATAAATGGACGGTTCATGGTTCTCCTCCACCTTCGGGAAAAAGCTAATTCAATACGTGCTTGTTTTGGCAGTTGCCCTGTCGATCAATTTTGCGCTCCCCAGATTGGCGCCGGGGGACCCACTGGAATTCTTTTTCGGGGAGACCACGATTAACGAATTGACCCCGGAACAGCGTCAGCGGGCCCTTCATGAGCTGGGTCTCGACCGATCCGTGTGGGAGCAATACGCAGATTTTATGACAGGAGTTTTCCACTTCGATCTGGGGAGCTCGATCAAATACGGAAAACCAGTGACAGAGGTGTTGGCGGACCGATTGCCGTGGACCGTTCTGTTGGTCGCCCCCTCGCTGATTATCAGTGCAGTGATCGGCATCGTAATCGGTGCCTACGCTGCCTGGAATCGCGGGAAGCGACGTGACTTGTTCTTTTTATCTGCAATGCTGACAGTAGAATCGATTCCGGGATTTTGGATCGGCATGCTGCTCATCGCGATCTTCTCGGTCAATCTGGGGTGGCTGCCGTCCTTTGGTGCGGTGCCCCTCGCTTTTACCGGTGGTACCGCCGAATATGTGGGCGAGATCATTACCCATATGATCCTTCCGGTTATTACGATTACGCTTTCGACAGTGGGCGGGAACTTTTTGCTCACGCGCTCATCCATGCTGGAAACATTGGGCCAGGATTACGTATACATGGCGGAGTCCAAGGGTGCCAGCAAGCGGAGTTTGATTTTTAACCACGCTTTGCGCAATGCTTTGCTGCCGGTTTACACCCATATCACGATGAGTCTCGGCATTCTCGTGAGTGGTGCTGTGGTAGTAGAGTCGGTTTTCTCGTACCCCGGGATCGGTCGGCTGCTGTATGAGAGTGTGATCGCACGGGACTATCCGATGATGCAGGGCGTCTTTCTCATTATTACGTTAGGAGTGATTGCGGCCAATTTGCTCGCAGATGTGACGTACCCGTTGTTTGACCCACGTTCCCGTTCACGTGCGTGGTCGCGGAAGGTCAGTTCCAGCAAGCAAATAGAGGAGGAGACAGCATGATAAGCAAGGGTGCCAAATGGATTGGCTGGACAGGTGTCCTCATGCTGGTCATCGTGTTCCTGCTCGCTTTGATCGGACCGTATGTTGTGACGCACGACGCAGAAAAACAGACAGGGATGCCTTTCCAACCGCCTGGAGCAGAGCATTGGCTAGGAACAAACGACATGGGGCAGGACATCATGGCAGAGCTGGTCGTCGGGGCGCGTACATCGCTTACGATCGGGATAGCCGCCGCGTTGCTCGCGACTCTGATCGGAACGGCGATTGGCCTTGTATCCGGTTACTCAGGTGGCTGGGTCGATTCACTCCTGATGCGAATCGTAGACATTTGTCTCACGCTGCCGTTTTTGCCTTTGATGATCGTGATCGGGGTTTACATGGGTCCGAGTCTGATTACGCAGGTGATGGTCATTACCCTCGTCATGTGGGCAGGAAAAGCGCGTAAGATTCGGGCGCAGACGCTGTCCCTGCGCAGTAGGGGAGCTGTCCTGGCTGCACAGTCGATGGGCGCCGGGCACTTCTACATTTTGTGGAAGCACATATTCCCGAGCATGCTGCCTCTCGTGATTCCGCAATTCGTGCAGGCTGTGAATGTCTCCATCATGATGGAATCGTCGCTCAGCTTTCTCGGTATGGGGGATCCCTTGTCCAAGAGCTGGGGAAGTATGCTGTTCTACGCCAACTCGCGCAGTGCATTTTTGACAGAAGCCTGGATGTGGTGGGTCATTCCACCGGGGCTGTGCATCGTGATTACGGTACTGGCCTTCTCCTTCATCGGCTATTGCTTGGAGGAGCGGGTAAATCCTCGCTTGCGTGCCTACCAGGCGGCTTCCCTGAAGGGTGCCAAATCTGCCGTGAAAGCTGCCTTACCGGGCACGTCTACTGCTGATTTGCTTGCGGTAGAGAGCCTGTTTGTCCGTTATCCGAAAGAAAACAGCACCATGACTGCTGTGGATGACGTCAGCTTTGTGATCAAAAAAGGAGAGGTGCTGGGGCTGGTCGGGGAATCGGGAAGTGGAAAATCGACCGTCGCTGCGGCAGTTATGCAGCTATTGAAGCCTCCTGCCATGGTAGAGCAGATGGGGATACATTTCGCAGACCGCGATCTGTCCCGTCTGTCTCCGGTGAAGATGAGGCAGATTCGCGGGAATCGGATTGCGCTCATTCCCCAAGCGGCGATGAATGCGCTCAACCCGGTCATGAGTGTACGCGAGCAGCTGGCTGAAGCCATCCTTTCCCATCGCAAGGCTGGCAAGCAAGAGATCCAGGAGAGAATCGATCAAGTGCTGATGCAGGTCGGTCTGACTCCGCGCTGGGGCGCTGCTTTTCCCCATGAATTGAGCGGAGGGATGCGTCAACGCGCCGTCATCGCCATGGCCCTGATCAACGAACCGGAACTGGTCATCGCGGATGAACCGACGACCGGCTTGGATGTAAAAGTACAGGTGGAAATCATTAAGCTGCTGAAAGATCTGCAGCAGCGCCTGAATTTGTCCATGATCTTCATTTCACATGACCTTCCTGTTGTTCTCAGCCTGGCAGATCGTGTCGTGATTATGAATCAGGGCAAGATTGTGGATCAAGGACAGACGCTTACGGTGGCGCACCATTCTACGCACCCGTATACGAGACGCCTGATCGACTCGATTCCACGGCTAAAGCAACGATAATCGGACGGAGGGCATGGACTGATGAGCGCAAACGCGAAAGCAGCAGAGAATCTGTGGCAGGAAGACCTGCTGCAGGTGCGAGCCTTACGAAAAACCTATGCGATCAAAGGATCGAACAAATACAAAATGACGGTGCTGGACGGTTCAGCCTCTCGATCAAGCCGAACGAAACCGTAGGGCTGGTAGGCGCGAGCGGAGCGGGCAAAAGCACGATCGGGCGAATCATCGCTGGCTTGGAGACGTCGGATAGCGGTCAGCTGATCTATCAGGGCAAAGATTTGCAGCGTATGAGCGCAAAGGAGCGCAAACAGGCAACTTCTTCGATCCAAATGATCTATCAGGATCCATACGAATCACTGTCGCCGCGCATGACCATCGAACAGCTGGTGGCCGAGCCGCTCGTGATTCAAAAGCTGTATGCGAAAGATCCCGAGCAAAGGCGGCATGCCGTCCGGGAGGCTTTGGCAGAGGTATCCCTCTCGCCGGATCGTTACATGCAGCGCTATCCGCATGAGCTGTCAGGCGGTGAACGCCAAAGGGTCGGACTGGCCAGAGCCTTCATTACTTGCCCGAAGCTGATTGTGGCTGACGAGCCGACCTCCATGCTCGATACATCGCTGCGCCTTGATCTTTTGCAGCTCATGAAAGAGCTGAGTGAGCGTCACGGCATCGCCTATTTGTTTGTTACCCACGATCTCGCTTTGACCCGTGGATTTTGCGATCGGCTGCTCGTCTTGGATCAGGGAAAAGTCGTCGAGACGGGAACTCCCGAAGATATTACCGAACAGCCGCAGCATCCATTCACGCAAGGCTTTATCTCGGCACTGCTGGAGCTGGATTCCTTTTAATGCGAGAAGAGAAAACCCGAGTGGCTAAAGAAGGGAAACCATAGAAAAGACACGACAGAGGAGGCCCATTGTGAAGCAGAAGACGAATGACTTTCTGATGCTCGATTCCGGCTGCTGTTTTGGTGAAGCGCGCCTGAGCGACCCGAATTTTCAAGACTTGATGGACTTTATTGATATTTACGATTTGCCGGATCATGACCTGTCCTCTTACAAATGCCTGGTGATTACCGGACTAATCGACCAGGAGTTCCTGTATCGCCACAAGGAAAAGATTCGCGAGTTCCTCGACATGAGAAAGGTGCTGGTCTTCGGGGGCAATCTGTTCCTGGATTGGCTGCCGGGCGGCTCCAGCTTCGTGCCCAAAACGATTCGCAACCACAACGATTACGATGTTTCCATCACGAAGCCGCACCCTATTTTTGAAGGGGTCAAAACGGAAGATATGACCTACAACAAAGGGGTGGCCGGTTTCTTTGCCAGAGGTCATCACCCGCTTCCGGAGGGTGCCGAGGTATTGCTGAACCTGCCGGGCGGTGAGCCGATCACTTATATTGACCGTCACAGCACAAACGGAACGATCCTGGTGCACGCAGGCGGGGATTTGTTTGGCTACAATTCTCCTGTCAAATCTACAGGACGAATCGCGTTCCAGCTTACTCAGTGGGTCCGTGACGAGTACAGCCAGCTTCAAGAAAGAGGTGTGCAGGTATGAGGAAAATAGCGGTCTTATACGGGGGAAGCTCCCAGCATTACCGGAGCATACACGAGCCGAAATACCATCGTTACTTTGAAAAAGTGATCTACCTGCCAGACTTGGAGAAGACGTCGCTGGACGAATTTGACGCCCTGCTGGTTCCTTCCCAGCTGCATATGGGCTTGATCATGAAAAACAAAGAGAAGATTCAGGCGTTTGCTGACAACGGCGGAATCGTCGTGGCTTTCGGCCCGCAGCCAAAAGAGTGGATCCCGGGACAAAACTGGGAGCTGCGTCCCACGAATTTCTGGTGGTGGCTGGAGAAGGACGCGAAGAGCGGCCTTGTGCTGAAGAACCCGGAATACGATCTGTTCAAAAACTACATCACGCTGGAGGATGCAACCTGGCATCAGCACGGGGTATACTGGCCGCCAGAAGGTGCAGACATTCTCGTTTCCACAGAAGATGACGGCGCTGTGCTCTACGTAGACAAAGTGAGCTCCAAAGGTACGTGGATCGTGACAACGCTTGACCCCGACTTTCATTTCGGCTCTTACTTCATGCCTGCGACAGAGCGCTTTTTGGACGGATTTCTGCCATGGCTTGCGGAAGGCAAGGTCTGATGATTCGTTTGCAGGACGTCTCCAAGCTCTACGGGCAACAAGCAATTCTCCAGAACCTCCAGTTTCA
The DNA here is from genome assembly GCF_046622605.1 of Brevibacillus centrosporus. Classification (NCBI taxonomy): domain Bacteria; kingdom Bacillati; phylum Bacillota; class Bacilli; order Caryophanales; family Paenibacillaceae; genus Brevibacillus; species Brevibacillus centrosporus. The sequence goes on from NZ_CP176856.1 coordinate 5,613,123, forward strand.
TCTGGGGGCTGGAGAATTTGCATTTTTACAGGGGAGATCGGGGTCAGGGAAAAGTACGCTGCTAAAGCTGCTCTATCGGGATATCGAGGATTTCTCCGGTCAGATCGAGATCAACGGGGCTCCGATCACACAAATCCCCAAATACGAGCTGCGCAGGCAGATGGGCATCATTTTTCAATCCTTCGAGCTGTTGGAGCGTAAGACCGTTAAGGAAACGTGGCTTTGGCAGGCGAAGTCATGGGAAAGACGTGGGAGCAGATCAAGCCTGAGGCCAGTCGTCTCTTGGAGAGAGTGGGCTTGAAGGGGCTAAAGGATTGCTTCCCCAAGCAGCTTTCAGGTGGAGAACAGCAGCGGGTCGCGATCGTCCGCACTTTGCTGAATCGCCCCAGCTTGCTTTTGGCAGATGAGCCAACAGGAAATCTGGATAACGAGACAGCGCTGGATGTTATGAGGCTGTTGAAAGAACTGCATGAAGAGGAACAGACGGCGATGCTGATCGTGACGCATTCGGATACGCTCATCGAACAATTTCCCGCGAAGACATGGGTGATGGAAAATGGACAGGTACGTGAACATGAATAATCAAAGAGTCATGTACATGCTCAGGGATGCAAGGGAAGGGATCATGCGAAATCTGGGGGCGGCCACGTCAGCGGCGCTCTTGATTTTTGTGGCGATGGCATTCTGCGGCATTTTGCTGCTCTTGCGTTTGGGCGTCGGCGACCTCATGCACTATCTGGAATCGCAGGTAACGATGAAGGTCTACCTCGATCCGTCCGTGGATACGGAGGCAGTCGCGAAGATCCTGCAGAACAACAGCTATGTGAAAACGGCAGAGGTCGAGACCAAGGAGCAGATGCTCGAACGCCTCTCCTTTTTCTTTACGGGCCGAGAGCATTTGCTGCTTTCATTTCAGGAAAGTGACATACCGGATGCGATTCGGCTGGAGCTTGCGGACAAGTCGCAGATGGGGCTGTTTGCAGAACAGCTGGGAGGCATGAAGGAGATCATCAAGGTCGTTTACCCGCAGCAATTTGCAGAGACGATCCTGAAATGGTCGGAGCAAATCAATCAGTATGGGATACTGCTGCTCGCGTTGTTCGTCATTTTGGCGTTTGGCATGGTCTTCATCGCCATGAGTCTCGCCCTCTATCAGCGGAGGCGGGAAATCCGCGTTCGGATGTTAATCGGTGCGAAGCCGGCACAGGTGAGAGGCCAATTCTTGTTCGAGGGTTGGCTGATCGGACTGATCGGGAGTCTTTTGGCTGCAATTGTCGTCTATTTCTTTTTCACGGGCTTGCTGGTTCCCTTGCAGCTGCAGTTCCCATTTGCCCTTCAGTTCTCGATGAATGGGGTCTATCTCACCATGGTGGCCGTCGTGGTTGCAGGTTCGCTGGTCGGGCTGGCTGCCAGCTATGTTTCGACGAGGAAGCAGATCGATCATGCGTAAAAGAGCCATTCTGACACTCTTCGCTGTGTTGGCCTTGTCAGTGGCATCGACGGTTTACGCGCATTTGACGGGAGCCTTCGCTGATTTTTTGGTTACGGTGAACGATGAGAGCACCACGGCAAAGCTCAAGCAGGAAGTAGCCAATACCAAACAGCAAATCAGCGAGCTGACTCCTCGGATCGAGAAGATGAAATCGCAGTACGAAGGCAATCGGCAGGTCGCGGTGGACAAGCTGCAATTTTACAGCGAAATGGGGCTCGATACATGGCTTTCGCTGCTGCTGCAGGAGAGCTCGCCAGCCGATGTCATGGGAAGTCAGTGGCTGATTGAACGCAGCCTCGACGCGTACATGCGTGATTTGGATCAGCTTTACCTGGAGTACAAGCAGCTCGTGACCACGAAAGAAACGCTTGCTGGCCACGAAAAACTGCTGGCTGTCATCCAGGAGAATTTGGCGGCGAGAGGAGCTTTTTTGGCTGACAACCCAGAGCTGCCGCTCGATCAGCTTGCCAACTATCTGGATATCGACTGGATGTCAGAGGTTGAGCCCAAGCTTATGGCTTTCCTGGAGGAGGACCGCTCGCTGACCGAGCAGCACACAAGGGAATGGGCGATGTCTGCACAGGAGGGCCATGGCTACAAGCTGCCGGAAACATGGCTGAATGAACGAAGCCAGCTGAAATACTTTTTCCGATCCGATCATATCTACACCGTCTTTCAAAAGCCCAGCCTGCACGTCATTTTGATTGGTCAGGTGTTGAAAGCGCAGGACGGAGTCGCCACGTTGACGTATGAAGCGGGATTTTTCAACGGCTTTCTCATGCCGGGTACGCTCATTGAGGAGCTAAAAGGATTCCGGATCCCGACCGAGCAGCTGCAGCTTTTGCCGGGAGTCCAGAAAGACATTCATGTACAGCAGTCCAGCGGAGCACTGCTTTTACAAAAACCGTAACGAACTTCAGCAGGAAGGGGACAAAAGAACGAATGAAAAGAAGTCTGTTATTACTGTGCATGCTGCTCGCGCTGATCATGCCTACGAATGCGCTGGCGCATATCACCAACGAGCAAAATCTATACGAAGACCTGCAATATTCGGAGGCGAAAGCACAGATCGTCTACCTGAGCGGCCTGGGAGTCATCGCGGCTGATCACGGGACAGCCTTGTTCTCGCCAAAGGAAAAACTGACGCGCGCCGATCTCGCTTATTGGGCAGGCTCTTTTTTCAAATTGGCAGGAAAAGAAGCAAAGCATGAGGAAATCGCACAGGCAGCTGTTGCAAAAGGACTCGTTTCCTCCCTGGATGGGAATGCGACCTACGAGGACGTAAACCTAGCCTATCTCCAAGGGAAGGTTCAAGTAGAGAAAGCAAAGGACGAAGTGACTCGAGAGGCATTTGCCCAGTTTGTCTATGAGCATCGAGGAAAAACACTCTACGAGCAGGCAGGCTTCTCCCAGGGACCAGTGGGAAAAGTGGACAAGGTGACCTCTCTGGAGGAAAAGGATGCGGCTGGGAATAGCACGAAGTCGTATATCGTGAAAATCGCTGACCAGCCATACAAGATCACGGCGCACCCGAAAATTGTACAGGCACCTGTGGACCCTACCGAATGGGAAGGGAGAACCATAGAGGAATCGTGGATGGTGAGCAGCGACGGCAGTCAGGAAAAGCAGCTTCAGCTCATTCAATTCACAAAATCGACAGAGCAGGCACAGCAAGCAGCGAGTCAGACAGCGGATAACGATCATGCCAATCATGCGAATCACGGGCAGACAGATCCCGCAGTACAGGAGGAGGGCGCAGGTTTTCCGTTCGTGCCTGTTATTTTGGTAGTCTTGCTGGTGGGGACTGTCGGGGCTTTGCTTTTTGGCAGGAAGAAGAAATAGCTGCAAAAGAAGAAGCTTGACGGAGCAGGAGCAGGTATAAAGTAAGAGCCCGAGGCAGAAGCGCTCGGGCTTTACTATGTCTACGATCTCCTGCGTTTGTAAAAGAACGCGTAGACGATCCCTACTAGGAGGATGACGATGAAGCTCGATATTTCCATGATGGTAGTCATCGAGTAACCTTGGTTGGCCGCAGCTTTGCCACCGGTACCACCAGCCCCCATAGGTGGGCGTTCGCCACGGTTTTGCCCGTTGCCCATCTGAGGCGGTTGCATGTTGCCAGGGTTCTGCCCATCGCCCATCTGAGGTGGTTGCCAATTTCCCTGGTTCTGTCCGTCACCCATTTGAGGCATCTCTCCGGGGCCGCCCATTCCGCCCGTGGTATTGGCTTCTACTACCAGCTCCCCGGACAGCTGTGCCAAAATGGAGGCTGCACGTTTCACCGCGAACTGCACCAAGCTTTTTTCACCCGACACACTCTCTTTAAATTGCTCGGTCGTATAAAATTTGGTCGGATCTTTTTCAACGTACGGTGTAATCAGGTTGGCGATGTCTGCGGTCATCGTCCCCATGTATTCTTCCGTAAAGTAGTCGGTAGCGATCTCTTGCAAATACTCGTTATACTTCGCCCGATATTCATCGTTAGACAAGAGGGCATTCAGCAGTGGACGGTCTTCCAGCGTGGTACCGGAGACAGGCGTCGTGATGCTGAAATTGATGTTATCCTCACTCATAAAATTGGCAGCCATATCTGCCATTCCGCCGCCACCGCCAGGAAATTGTCCTCTCTGCATGTTGTTTTGCCCGTTCCCCGCTTTGTTAGCGGCGGCTTGGTTGGCGTTCGGGTTAGCAGCTTGCTGAGCATTTGCTTTATTTTCTGCCTGCTTGCCTGCGTTGTTTTGCTGCCCAGCTTCCCCTGGTCTGCCTCCACCTCCGCCCCCCATACCGCCGACTCCGAAGCCGCCAAACGACATGTTGTAGTCCCACGGCAAGATGGAGAAGACGCCGTTTTCTTCATACAGGTAGTAGTTGTGCTTTAGGTTGCCCTGATAATGGTCCAGATTGACCACGGCTGTATTTACAGCGAAGTAGCGGAGCATCTCGTCCACATCCAAGTACTTCTCAATGTCGCCGCCGTGATTGATGGCATCGAGCATTTCGATCAGCTCGGACTGGTCTTTCGTGTCCTTGTTGGTTTTCAGATTCATCCCAGAATAATCGGAGATGTCGTCGCTGATCCACTTCAGGTCACTGCCGGTTCCATCCGGCTTGTACAAATCGCCCCGGGCATTTTCGAAGTTTTGCTGCAGGAATGTCTCCTCAATCGCTTCCACACCGAGGTACAAGCCCCATTCCTTGCCGTTAATCGTGACGTACATGTACGAAAAATTCGGAGTGGGGACCCCCATCTTTTTCATCAAGGAGTACGCCAAATACTCCCTCATTTGTGATGGATCCGAGTAGTTATTGTTGAGATTCAGCTTTTTTAAGCCGTGCAAATTTTGTTCATCCACGTACTTGTCAAAATCAATCTTCCAGCTGTAACGATCAGAGTCTTCCATTTGCGCCACGGAACGCAAGGTCAGGTTCCCTTTTGTCCGAAAGCCTACATTTTCTACCTTCTCGCCGTTGATGACGACATCGGCGGAGTACATCTCTTCATCCAGTGGACTTTCCAGCATTTTTTTAAAATCCGCCTCATCGACTGTGATATCGACAGTCGTCACTTTGCTTTGGTCAAATACATCGGTCGCGTACGTTTGCCCCTGCCCGTTGATGGTGACACCGAGCTTGGGAAGCACGCCCATGACGACGATGAAAATGACCAGCATAAAAGCGACGGAGGCCACAATGTACTTGTTTTTCATGCCATAGTACTCCTTTCGTTTCCCTAGAAAAAAGGCGAGCATAGAGGAAAGATCCATGCTCGCTTTCTGGGAACCTTTTCTATGCAGTGAAATTGCCGTCGTAGCTGAGCATCATGGCCGACTGCACACCTTCCATGCTCGAGATTTTATTCACAAACCCCGTGTCGTTTTTCTTAACGCGAATCTCGTAAATCATCTCCAGATCGTTGCCAGGTGTTACGGATTTCGATTTGACAGAGTGCTTGATGGCTTGGGCAGACACGATGTGCGCTAGCGAAGTTTCGATAGCAGGATCGTTGTAGCGTACGATCAGCAGGAACGGATTTTCGACGGTCAGACGGTTGATGAAGAACAAGAGAACCAAGCCGATCAGGATGGCACCGATAATGACCAGCGGGATGAAGCCAGCGCCGCACAGGATACCGGAAGCAACGGCCCAGAAAATGTAGACGATGTCCATCGGGTCTTTAATCGGCGTACGGAAACGAACAATCGACAGTGCACCGACCATCCCGAGAGATAACAGGACGTTGGAAGAGACACCCATAATAATCAGGGCCGTAGCCATCGTCATGACGATGAGGGAGATGCTGAATGTATGCGAGTACATCACACCTGCAAAGGTCTTTTTGTAAACAACGTAGATAAAGAGTCCGACGGCAAAAGCCGCTGCGAGCGAAATCAGGGAGTCGACGACGGAAAAGCTGGTCGTATTCTCAAGAAAGCTCGACTTGAAAATGTCGCTAAAGTTGATGGTATTGGTGTTCATCTTTCTGATCCTCCTAAGTAGTTGTTATCCAAACATTCTGCTGATCTGGTATTTGGAAAAAGCGCTTTTACGGCGGTCCGTCACCTGCAGCATTTTCCGGATAATATCGGGCAGGTATTCGTCGTATTTCACTTCCAGCACGACCATGTTTGGTTCGAGTGTATCGATCATGATCACGTCTGGATTCAGCAGATCATTGTTCCGGAAGCTGGTTTTGATCGAGCTGTCAAAGGTCACGCGAACATTCCCATGCTCATAGATGAAGACCTCACGTTCGTAATCGACGATGGTAACGGGTTTTAGCTGATACAGGGTCATCTGCACGTAAAGCTCCCGGATCAGGTCGCGGGGGTCGGCGTGCATCCATTCGATATCCCCGTGCCGCATGCGTTCGTATTCCTCGGCGGTGATTCTGCATTTTGTTTTCTGGCACAGGTTGTCGACCTTGGACTTTTTCTCCAGATGCAAAAGCTCGGTATTGTAGTCATACAGCCTTACCCGATATTTGTCGCGGCGATAGAAGCCCTCTTTCTTTTGCGTCATGATCTTGTCATCGAGATTGTCGAAGTAAACGCTGCGGATTACGTACCTTCCGTTTTCATTCGCATGGGGATCAGGCTTCATCATGTGCTGAAGATTATGTCGAAGAAGGAAGCAATCCATCTTGGAAATCTCATGCTTGAGCTCTACACGCCCCTTGAATGCAGGCTGTTCCGATTTGTGCATCGCTGCTCACACTCCTTTATGTCAGGCTGTCTCTTGCTTGATTCACAGTATATTTACTAAAACTTAAAGAAAGCTTAAAACGCCCGGACAAGAAAAAACGACCTGCCATCCGCCATCGTCGCGACGGTTGAGGCAGGTCGTTTTGTATAGCGTTACTTTGGCAGCTTGATTCGAATGATCGTTCCTTTTGGCTGGTTGTGAAGGGCCTTGATCGTCCCGTGGTGACTGTTCACGATCCACTGAGCGATGGAGAGCCCGAGTCCGGCGCCTCCTTTTTCCCGGGAGCGTGCTTTGTCCTCGCGATAAAATCGGTCAAAAATTTGCTGCAGTCCTTCCTCGCTGATGCCAATCCCCGTATCGCTGATTTCACAGTGGACAAAGTGGTCGTCTGAGCTGGTTTTGACGAGGATGCTGTCGTTTTTTCCTGTGTATTTGATCGCGTTGTCCAAAAGAATCACCAGGAGCTGATGGATTCTGCTCTTATCCGCTTGAAGGGTCGCGCCAGATTGTGCCTCGACCCATAGATGCTTGGATTGCGACTGCGCCAGCTCGATGTACGGCTCACAAACCTCCTGGACAAAAGGATCGAGCTCAAGGGGTTGCTTGACCAGCTGTGTCTCGCTGGAGTCGGCTCTCGCCAAAGTCAGTAGATCAGTCGTGAGCTTGGATAAACGGCGTGTTTCGGAGAGAACCAGAGCGATTGACTCGAACCTGTCCATGATCTTTTCATAAGGTGTCGTGAGCAAAAGCTCAACCTTGTTTTGAATAATCGTCAACGGCGTGCGCAGCTCGTGCGAAGCGTTTTCCACAAATTCGACCTGCTTGTTCCACGAGCGTATGATGGGTTTCATTGTCTGGCGGGACAAAATAAAGCTCGCTGCCAACGACAACAGAATGAAAAGAACGGAACAGATGATCAGGATGGTTTGAAAATTGTGAATGACGTTCTGCTCCCCATCGACGTTGACTAAAAGCTGAATGGTGGCAATCTCGTCCTGTGGATTGGGATCAGGCAGCGTCAGTGATCGAAAGTGGTATTGTCCATCGATGACAATGGTCGTTGGCGGATCACTCGGCACCAAAGCCAGATCTGAGAAAATATCTCCGTAATATCCGATGTTGCCTTCCGTGTTGATTAATTCACCGTTTTGATTCCAGGTAAGAATCGTGATGCGCGGATTAGGCATGAACGGCATGGGACCGCGCTGTCTTTCATCAGGTGGGCCGTAGGTTCGCTTTTGCAGCGGAGGCAAACCCTGCTGCTCGATGTTTCTTTTGAACGAAAAAAGGTCCACATCCGTCTTGGAGTACAGCGTCAGCTTCATCTGGCTGAAAATGATCAGACCGAATATGGAAAAGATCAGGGTGAAGGCGATGAAATTGTAGATCACGAAGGTCATTTTCTGCCGGGTAATGATTTTATTCTCACTCATCGCCATCACCGGATTCCGTCAGCATGTACCCGAGTCCGCGAAATGTCTTGATGTACTTGTCGTAGCCGTACTTCTTCAGGTTTTTGCGGAGGTTGCTGGCGTACACCTCGACGACTGACGTGGACGTATCGGAGTCAAAGCCCCAGATGCGATCAAAAATCTGCTCCTTGGTCAGGATGGTATTGCGGTTGTTGAGCAGGTATTCCAGCAGGTCGTATTGTTTCCCGCTCAATTTGAGTACTTCGTCGCCGATGCTGACCTGATAGTTTTTCGTGTTGATTTGTAGGTCCAAAAAGCGCAGCGTCTGGTCGTTAAAATCACCGACTCTGCGACGTACGAGAGCTTCGAGACGCAGAAGGAGCTCCTCCCGGTGAAACGGCTTCACCAAATAATCGTCGGCTCCTTTTTTGAAGCCGTGGATTTTGTCATCAATCCCGTCCTTGGCGGTAAGCATGATGACGGGAGTCGTTACGTGCTGCGCGCGGAGCTGTTCGAGCACCTCATAGCCGTTCAAATGGGGCAGCATGATGTCCAGAATGATGACATCAAATATGTTTTGTGCAGCTAAAAACAAGCCTTCCTCGCCGTCAAAGGCCTGCGTCGTTTCAAACAGGGATTGTGCCGTTTCCTTGATCGTATCCGACAGATGATGGTCATCTTCAATAATTAACAGCTTCATAAAAAAACACCTCAATATGTAGGATAACCATGGATTATGTCACTACTATGTCCAAATAAGGTCGTGACTTCCAATTGACACACTTTCCCTTATCGAGTAGGCATCCATGGCGGGCTTTTTGCCGCAGGCGTTGATCGGGCCTTTTGCCGACTTCCGGCTATATCGCTTTCGTCGTGATCGCTTGCCTGATGGGCGTATCTGGGCTGGCAGAGGTATTGGGAGTAGCGATGTGGTTTGTGATCTCGGGTTCTTTGATTGTGCTGGTGGCGATCTGGATGTATTTTGTCCCAGTGGTGCGGTAGCTGCGGCGGGCGGAAGCACCAAAATAATGCTGCGTAACGGGGTTTCTAACAGATCTGTGACGTATGTGCTAGGAGATTGGTAATGAGCCCGGTAAAAAACTATAATGGGGACAACACGAGCGTGAAAAGAGGGCACTATGGAACATCGAGAACTGTTAGCGGCCGCTGAGCGCTTCATCCACACGTGCTACGGCGAGCTGGAGAAAACACCGCAAGAGCTGGAAAAACGCCTGCAGGAAGTGCGCGAATCGATCGCGGCACATGGAACGTATGAGCATACAGCCGAGGAGCTGCGCCATGGAGCAAAAATGGCATGGCGAAACAGCAATCGCTGCATCGGACGATTTTTTTGGGAAACGCTGCATGTATTTAATGCACGCGAGGTCAAAACCGAGGAACAGATGGCCAAAGCCTTGTTTCATCATATCGAGTACGCGACAAACGGCGGGAAGATACGTCCGACCATTACCGTATTTGCGCCTCATCGCGAGGGCCAGCCGCAGCTGCGTATTTGGAATCACCAGTTGATCCGGTATGCTGGCTATGAGACGGAATACGGCGTGCTGGGCGATCCGGCGTCGCTTGCGCTGACCCGACTATGCGAGAGCCTGGGCTGGCAGGGAGAAGGCACTCACTTCGACATCCTGCCGCTGGTCCTTCAGCTGGGGGACAACCGTCCACAGTTTTTTGAAATTCCGCGAGAGCTGGTGATCGAGGTCCCGATCGTGCATCCCGAGCACGCATCAATTGCTGATTTGCAGTTGAAGTGGTACGGGGTCCCCATTGTCGCGGACATGCGCATGGAAATTGGGGGCATCAATTATCTGTCGGCGCCGTTCAACGGCTGGTACATGGGAACGGAAATCGGAGCGAGAAACTTCGCGGACGAGCAGCGCTACAACCTGCTGCCGAAAGTAGCCGATCTCCTGAATCTGGACACTAGCCGCGAATCAACACTCTGGAGGGATAAAGCGCTGATCGAGCTGAACGTAGCGGTGCTGCATTCTTTTAGGGAGCAAGGCGTGTCTATTGTCGATCACCACACGGCGAGCCAGCAATTCCAGCGGTTTGAAGAGCGGGAAAAGAAAAAGGAGCGCGCGGTTACAGGGGATTGGACGTGGCTGATTCCACCGATTTCACCTGCAGCTACGCACATTTTTCACAGCTCCTACGATAACCGGATGGAATCGCCGAATTTCCACTACCAGGCAAAGCCGGATTCCCCCCAAATATAGCTGAATACAGCATGGAAGATGCCAATAGGAAACCCCCGAACCTGACAGCGATTATGCGCTGCTCCTGCTCGGGGGTTTTTGCTGCTATCTAACCTAGCGGCTGTAGTAGCTGCTGAGCGCCTGTATCAGACCGAGCGGGTTTTTCCGCAAGTCTTTGGCACTGAAGAAGATGCTGCCCTTCACTTCTGGATGAAGAGCGTTGTAATCGAGCTGGTTGATGATTTCCTGTGCATTTTGCCAGCCAGCCTCGGCGGTTCCCAGCTTGTAAGGAGAGTGACCGATGTAGAGCTTCACGTTCGTACCGCGTACCTCGTCGGACCACCAGGTGACGAGCTTGTCGTATTGAGCTGGTGCAAAGGACATACTCCAGTAAATTTGCGGAGTCACGTAGTCCAGCCAGCCTTGTTTGATCCAAGTCCGCACGTCTGCATACATGTTGTCGTACGCGGTGACACCCGCTTTTGTATCGGAACCGGTTGGATCGACGGCTATGTTCCGCCAAACACCAAACGGACTGATACCGAACTGTACACCTGGCTTCGCGCTTTTGATCGATGCGTTCAGCTGCTGGACAAACTGGTTGATGTTGTCGCGGCGCCAGTCGGCTTTGTTCGCGATTTTTTTACTGTTGTAGGTTTTATAGGTAGCATCGTCGTTAAAGGTGCCGTTGGATGGATAGAAGTAGTCATCCAGGTGGACACCATCGATGTCGTAGCGCGAGACCACTTCCATGATTTCTCTGATGATCTGCTGACGCGCCTGCGGAATCCCTGGATTGATGTACAGCTTGCTGCTGGAATTGACGATCCAGTCTGGATGCTGCTTCACGACATGATTGGCGGCGAGCTGATCCGTCTTGGCGTCTGTATTGGCTCGGAACGGGTTGAACCAGGCGTGGAACTCCATGCCGCGTCTATGTGTTTCCTCAATCATGAAAGCGAGCGGGTCGTATCCCGGATTTTTGCCTTGTGTACCCGTCAAAACTTTTGACCAAGGAACGAGGGAGGACGGATACAGCGCATCTGCTGAAGGGCGTACCTGCACAAATACGGTGTTCATGCCCATGCCTTGCAGTTCATCGAGCAGCTGGACGTACTCCTGCTGCTGTTTGGTTTGATTGTTGTAAGAGCCGGTGGACGGCCAGTCGAGATTGAAAACCGTGGAGATCCAAACACCGCGCATGGAGCCTCCCGTATCGACAGGTGTAGTCGGAACAGGGACCGGAACAGGATCGATTTCTTGATCAGTTATGGGGATGTCGATCTCCTCATTGGCAGGTGCATCGATGTCGATTGTGTCCGTGCGCAAGGTAATGGTTCGCGTCGACTGCTCCCAGCTGACTTTGAGGCCAAGCTGCTCGGAAACAAAGCGGAGGGGGACCATGACGCGGCCTTGTTTGTTTTGTGCGGAAGCATCCAGCGGTACGCTTCCATCGTTGACCAGCGCGTATGCTTGGTTGACCGTCATGGACAGAACGGTGTCATCTTTTAAGATCGTTGCGGTTTGCTTGTTTTGATCCCAGTAAACTTCGGCGCCCAGACTTTCGCTGATTACCCGCAGGGGCACCATTGTGACGTTTACTTTGGGAAGTATGTACGGAGCGACGTCACTTTTGACCTGCTGTCCGTCTAAGTAAATGCTGATCTCGGGTGTTGATTGTGCCTGCACGGATAGGCCTATCGCGGGTATGCACAGGACGAACATGAGCAAAAGCGTAAACCACTTGCGCAACTTCATTTTGCCAATCCTCCGACAAGTAATGTTTTTCATCCAAAAGGAAACGTTTCAAACCGTATAGGGATTCTGTAACGTTAGACGTTTATTATAGCGCTTTGTTTCGATAGAAAGAGGGGACAATTGTATCATTTTCATAGATTCGCACTCGCGATCCGAATAGCTCGGAACCATCCAAGCCAAACCGGAATAGGCAAAGACATAGCGATTTTTCCACGCAGCAAAGAGAGGAAGGGAAACGTGGTCTACCTCCACACGCAAAAGATGCCGATTGTTTTTGTTCCTGGCTTGTTTGGTTCCATGAGTGATCAGATTGTGCCCGGAACAGGGGATTGGAATTTTGGTTTGGCGAAAACAGCCTACGAGCCGATGATGCAGCTCTTGGAGAGCATGGGCTATCGTATGGGGAAAGAGCTGTTCATCGCTTTTTACGACTGGAGACAGCCTATCGCCTATACGGCCGAGTACCTCATGCAGACGATCGCTTGGGCAAAGCAGGAAACGGGATTTGACATGGTCCATTTGATTTGCCATAGCATGGGCGGACTTGTGGGGCGTGCCTACGTACAAAGCGATGCGTATCAAAACGATGTCGCACAGATGATTATTTTAGCTACGCCGAATGCGGGATCTCCGGTCAGCTATTGCTACTGGGCTGGTGGAAAGCTGCCGCAATCCGTTGCCCCGACAAAGAACGTAGTGGAGCTGTACATGACGGTGTATCTGGCGTATTTGGAGCGTGGGCTGCCCCGCAACAAGATCGAGGCGATTCACCGCAATTTCCCCAGTCTGCTCGATCTCGTGCCTGCCCGCGCGTACGGGGACTATTTGCTGGAGAGAAGGGACGGAATCGAGATGTTCGTCCCGTACGACTCCTTGCTCGTCAAAAACAGAGTGCTGGATGAATTAAATGAACAGATGCACATCATTCCCGCCAGGGGCATTCCTGTCACGCTCGTTGCCGGAATTGGCCAAAATACCGTTCAGTACCTCAAAACGGTGCCTCCCCTCTCCCCGGTAAAATGGGTCGACGGACGTGTCGTGGGTGCGATCCACAGCGATATGGGAGACGGGAACGTGATGATGGATAGCGTCTTTGCCCTGCAAGGGGAGAAATACGTGGTAGAGGCCAACCATCTCGATATCCTGACGAAGAGCGAGGCCATTATAAAATACAAGCTTCAGTAGGAAGGAAAGGGGTGCCTTCCTGCTACTGAAGCTTTTCGTTTTTGGCAGGGCTAGTTCGCTGTTTTCGGCGTCTCAATCCAGCCTTCCTTGCCGTCAAACTGGATTTGGTACCAGCCATTCAGATCGGTAACGACCTGGATGGAACTGTCCAGAGAGACTTGGCCAATGACTTTGTATTCCTTGCCAGGACCGGCATAAACGTCTACTGAATGCCCTGCAGATGGAGTGTGAGGCACCTCTACTGATGGCGCGCCTGGAAGCTCTGGGGTGCCTTGCCCGCTTTGAGAGTCCCCTTCTTCCTCAGTCGCAGAGGGCACGGCAGGATCAGCTGGCTCTTCGGATTCCGGCTGAAGATCCTCGAGCTTTTCTACATACTCCAAGCCTTTTCTGCCGAATTCAAACGAAGCCAACTCGTTTTCACCCGGTCCTACAGCATTCTTCACAATGACCCGCGCCGCATCTTCTACGGTCAAGTCATCTGCTTCGATGACGAATCGCGTATCGAAACTGTTTTTGGATAGCTGCGGAACGAGACCTGTATATACGTAAGCGCGCTCCTTCCCTACTGACTGAACGAGGAGGACGGGGCTATCGCGATCATCCTCCAGCTTGGAGAGCGTAAAGGTAAAGTCTGTATCGATGTCCAAGGCTAGATCGAAGGATACGGGAGCCTCGTTCTCGGTGGGCTTTGCTGCAAAATAGATGCGGCGCTCCTTCTGATCGACGCCGATCGCATAGGTCTTCGCACCCCAGTGGTCGCTGCCTGTAAAAACCGGATCGAACGCTTGATCCGGGTATTTTTGCTGCAGGAGACGAGAGGGATCAAACTGCGTCCAAAGCTCGTCCACTCCAGTCAGCAGTGAGGAGGTGTCCAATAAACCGCTGAGCTCCTGGTACAGGTCTGTCGCCTTCGTGAATTTATGCTGCTTGGCGTAATTCTCCGCTTGCTCGATCAGACTCTGCAAATGGGACTCGATCGTCGCTAAGACCTCCGATTTATCCGGCAGCACATTTTGGATTTGCCGGTACGCCTTTGCCATGGCGACAAAGCCCGGCAGGTCGTTTTGCCTGATGACTCGCCCAATTTCGCCTTTGGCATAGCGCTCGAGCTGCTTTTGGAGCCAATCGGAGGATATTCCCTCCTGTCTGTACAGCTCGATGCTCTTGGCGGTTTGCGTGATGACATCCAGAAACGAGAGCGAATCCGCCCGTTCTTGAAGCTTGGCCGTTTCATAGCGGCGGAAGAGTGTTTCGAGCTCTTGCGCCTTCTTTTCCGTGCCTCCGAAATATTCATCAGGAACGAGGACGAGCGTATGGATCAAGGCTTGCTGATCGCTGACCTGCAAGGACTGCATTTGAGCTTTCGCTTTTTGGATTGCTTGCTGGTAGTACGCACTCCAGCCCTTTTCCAGGCCAAGCCGAGTAGAGATCGTCTGAAAAAAGGTAGCGGCCTGTGCTTCCTGTCGCCCTTCTACCTCTCGTTTGAAGGATTGATAGCTGCGATAGGCTTGGAGAACCTCTTCTTCCCGGTTGTCCTTGATAGCAGGCTGAGCCTGCCTGGAGAGGGATTCCAGCTCCTCTCGAATGTCCGTCAGACCCGACATCTGAGTAGTCCACGCCTCATCCCCGTACTCGATGCCTGCATGTTCATTTGCTTTTGCGAAGGTTTCTTCTGCTTTAACCAGATCCTTGGCTTCGTAGTAAGCCAGCGCCTGATCATACAGCTTGATCTTTTGCAGGCTCCACCCGATTTTCAGCGCGACGCCGATTATGGCAACCACGACGAGTGCCAGCATCAGATTGCGAGACCAAAGCGATTTTTGATAGGAGGAAATCATATGGCTTCGCGCTCCTTTACGAGATACCGGCAAAGTCGGGGTCAAAAGCGAACTGTGCATCTACGCGCCTTTTCGTTGCCGCATACAGCAGCTCCCAGCCTTCGTGGCGATGGGTGTGCACCAATTTGGCGAGACGCAGAAAACGATCGCGTGGGATGAAGTCGATGAACTCGATGATCAGGTCCTGATACTGATCGATGTACGGCCTCATGCGAAGAGCTGCCCCTGCGATTTGTCCCATCAGCTGCTCGCCGTTTTCCTGCAAAAGGATATAGGCCTTGTAGCGTCTGGCGTAGTCGAGTACCGACTTTTTGACGAGAGACGGCTGGACCTTGATCACCTCGCGCAAATACTCGACGAAATCCTTGTCATAGGTGGAGGGGGTGACCGTCTCCAGCTCCAGCTCCATGTCCTTGCGCAGGATAAAGTGGTTGAGAAACATGATCTTGCGGATTTTGATCGTATCCGAGTGGATGAAATGCCCGATCTCACGTATCTTTTCGTACGCTTCCTTATAGCGCTCGGCTTTCACATCCGCACCGATCTCCTCGAGATGATGCACGAGCGATTTCTTGATCGCGTCCTGCTCTTGCGAAAGGAAAGGTAGAAACTGAGCGTCTCTTTCATAGGAGCCGTATTTTTTTTGCATCCAGTAAAAAAGGGCAAACAGCAAGATCCCTACACCGCCTGCAATCAAAATCTGCGAGAGGGATTTGGCACAGAGGATAGCCAGACAGACGAACAGGACCATGAGTAAAAAGCGCGTCTGCACATAACGGCGGGTAACCGAGGCAGACAGCTTGCGAATGGGCTGGTATTCACGCCCGCACTCCTCACAGTGCGTGTCCCACAAAACGTGATAGGTATGGCAGTGCTTGCACGCTTTCAGGCGTTCAAAGGTGTAGGCTGTTTTTTGCGTTTTCCGGAACAGGACCCCGATTTTTTTCCTCATGGGCGTTCCCTCTTTTCATTCAGCAAGGCGTGCAAATGCTGATCGATTTCTCTGGCTGAGAGATTACGCCGCTTCAACCGAAGCAGCTTGGTAAAGCGCACGGCAAGTAGGACAAAAGCTGCAGCGAGAAGGAAGTAGGATACCATAATTTCTCTCCTAAAAATTGATAGTGTCGAAATCTGTAACAAAGAAACGGGTTGTATCGTATTACGTGATAGAGGCAATCATACATGTCTTTTTGGCTACTGCTACCTCTGAAAATAGTGGTAATAGTGTCATAGTCTACCTTTTTTTGCAATAGTTCGCAAATACTGTGTACAGCGGAGGTTCTAAAGAATGATACGTTTCAGCGTGTTGTGTCGATACGTCGTTTGTACAGCACTGCTGCTGGTCTTCGCCCTGACGGGGACACAAATGAGTTTTGCACAAACCAGCGCAAGCAACATGGATGCCGTGCTAGTCGTGGACGTCAGCAACTCCATGACCCAAAGCGATAAAAACAAGGTAAGCAACGAAGCGATGAAAATGTTCGTGGACATGACGTCGATCGAGAAGAACAAAATTGGAATCATCTCCTATACCGACAAGATCGAACGTGAAAAGGCACTGATCGAGGTGAATTCCGAGCAAGACAAGAACGACATCAAATCGTTCATCGACAGCCTGCAAAAGGGAGCCTACACGGATATATCTGTCGGTGTCACCGAAGCCGTGAAAATTCTCGATGCGGGTCATGATCCGGCAAACGCGCCGATCATCGTACTTCTCGCTGACGGAAACAACTACCTGAACGAAGCGGCAGGCGGATCTGCGGCCCAGTCGGACAAAAGGCTGCAGGATGCGGTAAAGGCTGCACAGAGCAAAGGCTATCCGATCTATACGATTGGTCTGAATGCGGATGGACAGCTGAACCGGACGACCCTGCAGCAGATCGCGACGCAGACGAAGGGGAAGTTTTTTGAAACGAGCACGGCGGACAAGCTGCCTGCCATTTTAAGCGAAATCTTTGCCAACCATCTCAAGCTAAAGGTCGTGCCGATAAAAAGCTTCACTTCCAACGGTCAAATCCAGGAAGTGCCGATCAACATTCCGAATGCAAATGTGCTGGAAGCAAACATCTCCATCATGTCGCAAAAATCGGTTGAGTTGAAATTGTTCGATCCGGCGGGCAAGGAAGTGGCGATTCCGTCTAACGATGTTCGCCTCTCCCGTTCGAGCGCGTATACGATGCTCAAGCTGGTAAAACCCCAACAGGGCGATTGGTCGCTTCAGGTAAAAGGGGTGCCCAAGGAAAAGATCGACATCAACATGATTTACAATTACGACCTGCAGCTGGAGATGGAGCCGCTCAAGAACCAGACCTTCCAAGCGGGCGACGTGGTACCTGTAAAAGCAGCTTTGGTGAGCAATGGACAAAAAGTAAACAGTCCCGATTTGTACAAGCAGATGAAAGGGACTTTGATCATCACGGACAAAACCGATCAGAAAACAAGCGAAGAGCCTTTGACCAACACGGGCAGCGGCTTTGAAGGAAGCTTTACGATTCCTGCTGACCACGCGTACGAATTGAAAATCAAAGCGGAGGACGCTAGTTTTTATCGGGAGACACCGCCTCTTCTCGTCGATGCCTCTTCGACGGCAGGAGCAGGTACTACTTCCGGGCAGCCGACGACGGGAGCAGATGCAGATGAGAAGCCGTTCCCGTGGCTGTTGGTTGCAGGTGGAGCAGTCATTCTCCTGATCGTGGCAGCAGGAGCTCTGTACGCCCTCTCCATCTATCGCAAAGCGAACAAAGGCTTTGCTGGGCAAGTAGCAATCGAGATCGTGGATGAGGATACGGGCGACAAGTCCAACCCGCAGTACAAAAAGCTCAGCAGCTTCAAAGGCAAGGTCCGTCTCCATCAGCTGCTTCAGCTGGCGCCGGAGTTTCAGGAGACGGACAAAGTCATTCTGTTGCCAGGCAAAAACGATACGCTGATCATCGAGAACCGTTCCAGCTGTCGAATTGAGAAGGCTGGACGCGTCCTCGACATGAGCCAGGGCAAGGAACTGAAGAAAAACGATCGCATCAAGATTTCAATGACCAGTGTCAATAAGTCCGTTTTTGTAGACTACATCGTCTAGGAGTGGATCCCATATGAAAGCAGTAGTAAGAGAGCATATTCAGCAGTTGGACGTATCGCTTGGAGGAGGAATCGTCAGCGACAAGATTCGGGTAGACACCATCGACAATCCGATGCTCGTGATTGGGTTGGGTGGGACAGGCATCGACGCGCTTTTGCGCCTGAAATATCAAGTGAACCGACGCTTCAAACTCCCGGTGGACCATCTTTCCAAGAAACGCAAGGAAAAGCCGGACAACATCGAGTTTATCGCATTTGAGACCAACGAGCATGACCGCAACAAGAAGTACAAGGGCATCGGGCTCGACCCAGTTACCGAGTTTGTCCTGCTTTCCAATCCCGAGATCGGGGGCGTGCTGCAAAACCGCAGTATTCTCGAGCCGTACATCACGGAGTGGCTTTCTCCAGAGCTGACGATCACGGATGGGATCAGCGGGGCATCCGGTGTGCGACAGGCAGGTCGTTTGCTCCTGTTTACAAAAATCACTCAGGTCGTGCAGACCATCGAGAAAAAGATCAAAATGCTGTGCGAAGGCACTAACAAGAAGCTGACAGTTTTCCTGCTGAGCGGGATTTCCGGTGGTACGGGAAGCGGCTGCTTCCTCGACATCGCCTACATTGTTCGCGGGATTCTGGAACGCGACTTCGGCAGCGCAGGAGTGGATAAGGTCAATACGCTGGGCTATCTGTTTACGCCTGACGTCAATCTGTCCAACAAAAGCCTCAGCTCCCATACGCGCGACTACATCATGAAAAACGGCTATGCAGCGCTGAAGGAACTGGATTACTGGATGAACGCAGACGAGCGGGGCGAGCGCTTCCGTCAGCAGTACGGCAGCGTGCTAAACGTACAATCGCCGATGCCGCCGTTCAACCTGTGCCACCTGATTTCAGCCACCAATCTGGAAGGCAAAGCGCTGGAAAACGCCTACGATTACTGCATGAACGTGACAGCAGAGAATATCACGAACTTCATGGCGAGTGAGGAAAAGCGCTCCGGCGAAGAGTTTGCGATCCATGACTATATCAGCAACATCCGTACGAATATCAACCAGATGCCAAAGGCGTACGCGGCCAACTACCAGTACAATGTCATCGGTGCTTCCTCTGCGGTGCTGCCGATCGAGGAAATGACGACCTACTTGGCGTATCGCCTGTTTAAAAAGATGGAGAAGATGTTCACTGTAGCGCCTACACAAGAGGACGCGGAGAAGTTTGCACGCAAGCTCGGCATCGATATCGACTCGATCTCTCGCAAGTTTGAGGAGCGCGTACCAGAGCCGTTGCCAGGCTATGAAAACAGCGAGCGAATGAACTACAGCAACGTCATCAGCCAGCAGGTCGTGAGCGTCGACCACGAGCTGGAGCAAGGCTATCTGGCCAAGGCGAGAGAGCAGTACATCAAGTCAAAAAAGCAGCTGCCAGGTGAGCTGATCGCAGTCTTCGGAGACATGATTAAGCGGGTGTTCCTGCATCCCGAGCAAGGTCCCTTCTACGCATCACGTCTGATTCAATCGGACAAAGGCTTCTGCCTGATGAAGATGATTCTGTCTTACGTAGAGAGCCTGAAAGCGAATCTGGAAAGCTTCCCGCGTGAGATCGAGGGAGCGCGCGAGACAGCCCAGGAAAAGCTGGGTGACGCTCGCAGTGCCTTCATTTCCAAAGAGAAAAAGAAAAACATCTACATCGATGCAAAGATTAACGAATACCAGCTCTTGGCTGACCAGGAAAAGCTGGAGCAGATGATCGAGTTTTACGAAGAGCTCCACCGTTTGCTCAATGCGGAAAACAACCGCATCTACAGCGTGTTTACGGAAGTGCTAAATACGCTCAATCAGATCTTTGAAAAGAACGGCGACATCCTGATAGGCGGCGGCGAGGAGAGCGATCGCACCGGCAACAAAACGTACTACTGGAACATCGTGAACGTACCGGACATCGCCAAGGTCATCGGAAATATTTTGGAGCAAAAGGATGCCGACGACCTGATCCGCGATTTCACAAGCGAGCTGCTGGAGCGCTCCGACCAATGGGTCAAGGAGCAGGAGCTGGATATTGTCAGCTCAATCTCAGACTTCCTGTCGGAGAAATTCGGGGAGCTGATCACCAAGTCCATGGAGGATTTCCTGGTGATCAAGTACGGTCAGGACGAGACGCTGGATCGTATCGTAGAGCGCAAGATTGCGAGCAAGCTGGATGACGAGGCGATCCCTGTCTTCCATCTGAGCAACAACCTCGGCAACATGCACTTCCCTTCCTGGGGCTTCGTCTCGGTGCCATTGAAAGCACCGGCGATTCTCAAAGGGATCAAAAACTATCAGGATACAGCGATCAGCGGGTCTCGCTTTACGGTCAAAGAGAGCGAAGTCAAAAACCGCATCTTCTGGCTGAACACCAAGAACGGGATTCCCCTGTTTGTCTATACGCCGCTGAAGGTGTACGAGGAAAGCTATGAGCGCACCATTCTGGAACGAGAAGGGATTGGTCGCCACCTCGTGCAGACCGAGAAAAACAACTGGGCGTACCTGCCGTCCCCTATCCCTGAGAAATCGTGGGGAGATACGTACGAAAACAATCGGATCAAAGCGTACAATGCAGGTGTCCGCTCTCTGTTCGATCGGGCGCAAGGCTTCGGCAGCATCCGGGAGAAAGGCAGCGACAGCAAAACGAGCAGCCGCTACGAGTGCATCATTACCAAACCTTTCAGCATCGCGTCGTATTTGGAGGCACAGCAGCTGCCAAAAGACAGCGCAAAGCTCAATCCAGGTGAAATGAAGCGACTTCTTCTAGAGCTGAAAGGCTTCATGAAGGAAGGTCTGGAGCGCGAATTTACGCGCGATATTTTTGGCAGCATCAACGAGGACATGGCAAAGGAAAATCTGATTCGCTATCCGGAGCTGATCCGTTTGATGCAAGAGGAAGTGCGTAAATACGAAGAGATCGAGCAGAAGATCGCGGAGCTGGACCAATTGATGGGCGCGATCCAAGGAGAAGAAGAGCTTGTGACACGCTTCATCGAGGCGCTGTACACCGGTACGATCTACAAAAAAGGTGCGCTCTACGTCTACGACAAGGATGAGGAAGAAGAGGCATGGGATCCGTTCCTCAATCTCATGAAGGTGAACAAGCATGTGGAGTACGCTCTCTACGAGCAATTCCGTGCCCTCGATTCGAAAAAGATGGCCTTGCTCAACCGCAAAGCGACGAGACGCAGCGATGCGATGACAGCCTCTGAGGATACAGCAGCTCTGATCAGCAGCCTCGACGAGATCGCAGCCGCCTTCCAGGGTACCAAAAATGACCTGGAGTACGATCGCGATGAGTTCGTAAACGGCGAAGAGCTGTACCGCTTTTACAAAAAAGTGTGGGCAAAGGTAAATGATATGCGCAAAACGCTGCAATAAAGAATGACGGATTGGCGGGGGATAGGCATGAAGGATTTGATGGAGCAATTCGCAACCGAATACGTTACGGATTTGGAAGGACAACTGGATCGCGGACACGGACAGCGAAGCATTCAAAATCCCGTGCTGTTCCTCTTTATCGGAGACAAAAGCAGGCAGGCTCTGCAGTCCGTCTGTGAGATCAATGAGCAAAAGTGGCAAAACAGCCAAGGCGTTCTCTACGTCCACGCCTACAATGAGGAGACTTGGGAGCATCCCCAGGTTTTCGGCTGCCAGCTGCCAAAACTGGATGCAAACAGACAGACGATGCGTGCCTCCCTCTTTGAGCGGTTCATGAAGGATGAATCGCTCATCATGGACGTCAACAAGTTCATGAAGCAGGTCAGCATCCGCGTCGCAGAGATGGGCAAGCTGTTTGCTTCGTTTCAACAGGTGAACATTGCTGTAGTGACCCGCTCGGATGATCCGGCAAACATCCTGCTGCCGGAATTGACGATGCTACTCAAAAGCTATTTGCAGGAGATGTTCAAAAACGTTTCGGCGGATCTGTATGTACTGCTGCAGGAAAAAAGCGGCGGCGACGGCTTTGGCTTCTCCTCGGCACTCGGGGTTCAGTTTTTGGAAGAGGTCGATCAATTCCAACGAAGCGACTATCGCTACGGGGCCAATCTGATGGTCACCGAGGATGGAATCAAGCTGCCTGCCCTGCATGCACAAGCACCGCTGTTTTCACTCACCTACCTGCTCAGTGACAAGACTGAGCATGGTCTGTTTCTGGACGGTGGGCTTGCGGAGAACGATGAGCTGATCAGCAATCTGGTACTGCTGAACAACAAAGAGGCGGAGACGGCCGTAGATGAGAACAGCGAAGGCTACAACAAGCTGCAGTTTATTCGCAGTATTACTGTCGATAGCGGGCAAGCCACCTTTGCGTCAGCTGGACTCTCCAAGGTAAAGCGTCCTACCCACGCGATCGCGCTGACTGTACTGGCTGCCGTATTCGACCGCTACTGGGAGCGTCTGCAGGAGGGTGACAGTCTGCCGAAGACAAAAGCCCGTGAAAAGCTGGGTTTAACCGCGCATGATGTGCAGCGGATCGTAAGCGCAGCCTTTCCTGACCAGGACATTTTGACGGAAATGAACGGGCTCATGACCTCGGGAGTCAGCTACAGTGAGCTGTCTGGCATGAATCTGCGGGAGGCAGAGCTGGCCTTGTTTGATGGCAATAGTCAGTCCTTTTTTGAGCACCATTACGTTCAGCTGGCTCGCCGCAATCTGGACGGCTTGCTGGAAAAGTCGTCACTCGCACAGCTGATTTCGCAGGAAATTATCGAGGATGAACGATACGGACTGTATGCGGCGTATCAGCTCACTTCGGAAACAGCGATTGGGGCGAATCTGCTCGATGAGCTGCGAACAGGAATCAAGGAAACGCAAAGACAGCTGGAGCTGACAAAAGCCGAGCTGGACGACATCTGCCAAGAGCGGGTGGATCAGCAGGAGCTTCGTGTAGGGGGATTCTTCACGAGGGATAAAGAGCGCGTCCGCACCTTTGTCCGCCATCTGTTCGCAAAGGTATATAACAAAAAGGCGGAGATCCTGGAATGGGAGCTTGTGCTGCAGGTCCTGTTGGGCTACGAGCAGCAAGCCAAGCAGCTCCATAAACGAATCGGCGAGCAGGTAGCGCAGCTGGAGGAGCTGCAAAAGCAGCTGAGAGCGATTGCCCAAAAAAGCGTCAAGGAAGCAGCAGACTACCTGGGCAAGAACATGGACGAGTACTACGAGTCAGTCGTCACAGAGACGATCCGATCGCAGGAATCCCAGCGCGGCCAAGGGTTTTATCTGGACAACCGTTATATTGGCAGCGGCGCGCTGCTCTTTACGCACGGAATATCGGGATTGCTTGAACGCCTTTGTGCTTTTTGCCGAACAGAGATTTTGACTCGCTCGCCGTTTGCGTTGTCCTTTGAGGCAGAGCTGCTGGCGAGAGCGAATGTAGCGGCTGCCTACGACAACCGGACAGTCCTGACGAGGGAGGACTTGTTCCAAGACTTATCTCTCGTCCTCGAAGAGCGGGCAGCCGTGCATGTAGAAGTCTTTCATTTCCTGCAAAAGCATCGGTACGAAGAGAAATACTGGTTTGCCGACCTTCAAAACGACTTCGTACAGTACGTGCTGCGGGAGACGGAAGCGACGAGAACCTACAAGCAAGGCTGCATTCACGAAGCCGGGAAGAGCGGTATAGAAAAAATGAATCTGATGGGTGGATTTGGCCTGGATGACTTGATGTATTACCGAAACAACAAGAAATACCATTCTTCCTACATGGATAACGGATACGTCTTTCACCGCCAAGGAAAGGAGGAATTGTCATGAGTCAAAGAAAGCTGAGCCTGCTGATGATCGTGTGCAGCCTGATCGGGGGTGCGATTGGCTTTGTCGTGGGAGAAGTCATCTTGTCCCAGCTGTCCGCAGAGCTTCCGCAATGGCTTTTGATGGGCTTGTATTTCGGACAGTTCGCTTTGTTCGTAGGGCTGATGTGCCTGGTGGCGGAAATGATCTCCCCTCGTCTAAACGGACATGGCTGGAAGCAGCGTTATGCAGGCGCATCGTGGAGGATGCTGGTGCCAAGCACCTTGGTCATGGTAGGGGTTGCTGCCATGCTTTTGCAGCTGCTTTACGGCTTTTCCTATCAGCGCTCGAGCAGTACGGACAATATCGTCATGCTGCTGGATACGTCCGATAGCATGAAGCAGACAGACCCGAACAATCAGTTGTTCCAAGCGGCTGCTGATGTTGTCGGGAAAATGGACAGTGATATGCAAGTCGGTGTGATCACATTTAATAGCCGGGCAGAAGTGCTGCAGCCACTTGTTTTGCTAAAGGATCAAAACGTCAAGGACACCGTCATCGCCAAGTTGAAGAACTATCCCGGACCTAGCGGAGGGACACAAATCGACGAGGCCCTGCAAGCCGCTCTGGATCAGCTGCAGTCTGCGGGGCAGCTGAATCCGAACAGCACAGTGGTGCTCATGTCGGATGGCTACAGCAACGTCGATCTGCAAAAGGTGATGGAGCCTTACAAGCAAGCAGGCATGCATATTCACACAGTGGGCATGAGTCAGGTGGATGCCGATGGAACCTACCTGCTGAAACGTATTTCCGAGGAGACGGGCGGTACGTATTTTAATGTGGACCATGCGGAAGAGCTAACAGGTATTTTTGGACAAATCTACGACATGAGCCGCCAGGACCGGAATTTTGTCTCGGAACGCACAGGCGCAACAGCTGACAGCACGTTTTTTGCAATCATTCGCGTTATTGGCATGCTGATCATCGGGGGCCTGCTCGGATTGTCGCTGGGCCTGATTTTTGACAACCGTCATCTCGCAAAAAGCTTCACGATTGGGGGAGCGGTAGCGGGTATTCTCGCAGGTTTGCTGCTGGAGTCGGGACTGACTTCGGCGCAGTGGCTGGACACGACGGTACGTATGCTCGCCTGCGCTTTGCTGGCTGTCGTGATGACGTTGTTCACCGCTTTTATTCCGGCTTCAGCGAGCGGAGGGCAGACTTCGTTCAAAAACGGAATGGATCAGGGAAAACGTTCGTCAGCAAGGCTGCTGGAGTCGGGAAATCGTACCAGCAAGCGCTTTGATCTGTAGAGTAGGAGCATGATGAGTGATGATCAAATGGGAAGAGACTACACAGCTCTCCATCAAGGATGTCGTCTGTCAGCTGCAAGGCAATGAATACGTGATCAACTGGCATTGGGCGGATGAGGTTCCCTGTGTTTACGTTCATCGTTCTTCGTATGGGGAACCGTTTGACGTAAGCCAGATCAGCGATACCGAGCTTAAGCTGTACACGCGAGAGGAATACAAGGCCCATAAAGGCCTTCGGGGAAAAAGCGAGGGAATCGGGCGGTATACGTACCGCATTTTCCCGTGCCGCTTGGAGCAGGGCAAGCCCGTCATGCTCATCCCACCAGGAGAGGCGCACATCGTCCACGTTCGCACGGGAAAGGCAAAGATATGGTACTCGTTCAAGCGGGGGCGAAGCTGGTTTAGCGCCTATCAGTCCTTGCAGATCCGCATTTTTTCAGAGATTCCTGTCTCAAAGGACGTGCTTTGCTACGTCAAAAAGGAAGGCTCGACTCCTGTAAGCAAGGATGATGGTACGCAGTATGCCTTTATCCGAGATATACAGCCGGGTGAGAATTTGCTGCCAGAAATTGAAGTCAGAAAAAAGGATGTCATCCGCCTCTTTTTTACGGACGGAAAAAAATACGGGGAATTGTACGAGCTGATTCCCGAATAGGAGGGGACCGTCATGCTGACCTTTTTGAAAAGCATGTTTGAAAAGAAACAGCCGGCACCGGAGCGCTTGCCTTTTTACGATATCGTTTGCCCATACTGCTTTGCCAAATACGCGCCTGATCAGGTCGTATTTCGCGCTGCCCATCACCGCCTGGACGACGAGGATTACGCGCTGCAGGAGGACGAGCTATTAAACCGCTATCGGGACAAATTTGGACTGGATGCCATCGACGAGCTGGAGGCGATCATCGATCCGGATACCATCCCGGAAGAGAGCCACCTGTATGTCGATAACATCCTTGTCGGCGTAACTGACCGCTATGGGGTCGTTTCCAAGCGCAGGCTGTGCCCGAAATGCCACAACGAGCTGCCGATCACGGCGGGGAAGGCACCGAGCAACATCATCTCGATCGTGGGAGCGTCGCAGGTCGGCAAGTCAGTATACATGACCTCGCTGATCCACACGCTGCAAAATACGACTGCGAATCACTTCGATGCGGCTTGCATGCCGCTCAATGCCCAAATCAGCCGCAAGTTCCGGGAAAATTACGAAGCGCCTCTGTTTGAAAGAGGACAGCTCCTTGATTCTACCCAAAAGGAGAAGCGACAGGAGCCGTTTATCTTCCAATTCATTTTTAAGGACAAAGAAAAGGCGCCGCTCATCCTTGTCTTTTTTGATGTCGCGGGCGAGGGCATGGTTGATCGTGAGTATTTGGAGCTGTACGCCGCACACGTCAAAAACTCTTCCGGTATCCTGTTCCTCGTCGATCCGCTGCAGATCAGGACGATTCGCGACAGAGTCATGCTGCGTGCAGGAGATGAGCCAGGGGAATTCACAGCCCGCTATGATGAGCCGCGCGAGGTCGTCATTACACTGTTTGAGAACTTCATCGGCTATCAGGAGCAGAGCCAGACGGATATCCCGACAGCGGTCGTCCTGACCAAGAGCGATATGCTGCACCTGATCAAGGAGGACGATGGTGAGTACATCAAGTCCAACAGCAACGTATTCCGCAATTTCGTCCATGAAGAGTACTTGAACATGACGGAATTCGAAAACATCAACGGGGAGATCAGCCGCTTCATCGAAAAGGTGGATCGACCGTTCAAGGATGCATTGGAAGTCTACTTTACCAATACGGCCTATTTCGCTGTATCTGCGCTGGGAAGTAACCCGGTTAATCAAAAGGTGAGCGGAGTCGTGACTCCGATCCGGGTCGATGAGCCGTTTATCTGGCTCATGCATCAGCTGGATTACATCGAAGGGAGGGAGCGGTAGTGAGCCGTCAGCCCATTTTGCAGCAATACTACACCCGCGGGCGACAGGGGATATTCCGTTCTAACGAAGGCTACGATACCGTTGCCAAATCGGCAGCGTTGGACAACGCATTCATTAAAAAAACGCTTCATCCGTTTTGCGCCTACGATGCGCCTCGTGCCTTGCAAGAGCGTGGAGAAAGCGATTTGGCGCTCTATCCGGAGGCGCTCGTCTCCTTTCGAACGGAGTCAGGCGAGCTGGTAATTGGGAGAAGCGTCTTCGTGGGCGCGGATTTTACCGGTCAACGAAACACCTTCTTCAGCCACAATTACGTCATCCCTGCCGATCGTCGGGACGAATTTATCAAAGAACCAGCAAGGCTGTTTGGCTTGCGAGCCTTTGTACAGGATCATGATCACTCCACAGGCAAAGAACTGCCGGTGATCAGCGAGCTTCCCTTTCAGGCAGAGACAACCCCCGATCGCAAGCAATGGCTCAGCCGCATAGGCATCGATGAACGGATTTTCAAGCAGCTCCTGTATGCGGTGATGACGTCGCTCTCCACCAAAAGAAAGGTCTACATCAGCCTAGATGGAGAGGTCGGGGCAGCTGCAGCAGACGCCCGACAGCTGCTGGAAATTTTGTATAGCTGCCTGCCTTATGAGATGCGCAGGCATTTTGGTTTTCTCACGTACAGCCATGAACCGCAGAGCAAGAAGCATATTCACGTCATGTTCGTGGAAAAAGGGAGCATCCGGGTAGGGACCGGCATCACAGAAAAGGACTACATCTTTGATCTGGCTCAGCAGCGAATTTTGCAGCTGGATTGGCAGGAGGGAGCGCACGCCTACCTAGACTTTGCTTGGGAGCATCTGGACGAGCCACGTGTACTTGCCGACTTTCATGCCTTTTGCGAGGAAGTGCTGGAGGGGGCGGATACGTCATTCCTGCTGAGACTG
Source organism: Brevibacillus centrosporus (assembly GCF_046622605.1). Lineage (NCBI taxonomy): Bacteria > Bacillati > Bacillota > Bacilli > Caryophanales > Paenibacillaceae > Brevibacillus > Brevibacillus centrosporus. Next base: position 5,641,238 of record NZ_CP176856.1, read on the forward strand.
GCTACCTACTATGAGCTTTGCGCTTTGTATGAAGTGGAAAAAGGGCGCCTGGAGCGCTACGAGCAAAATCCGGCGGGCGTTTGGCAGGTACTTCAGCAATACTTGGGTCAGCCTGCCTTGGAGAACAGAGCTCGTTTACGCGAGCTGCGCGAGGTGCTCTTTCGGCTGGAAAACACTGCGCTGAAGGACCAGGGGCTTCCTGCTGCCGAGACCATCCAGCAGATACTCAAGGCATTTTGCGCCATACCAAACGACCGCATTTCCACAGAGCTTGTCACGTATTTGATGAACGTGCTGCTAAAGGGAAAGGCGACACGACAAAACGCTTTTGTAGCAAAGGTCTATCAGGAGCTGTCGGGTTATCCCGAGCTCTTTGGCTTTCTGATGCGATCCGTTCTTGGCTACAAGCAGGTCGTAAAGCCATTGTTTGAAGACTATCTGAAGGAGCGGCTGGCTTCCTTCTCTACGCTTGCCCAGGTTTTGCAGGAAATCAACCTCTGGGCCCAAGTGGCGCCACTGGCCCTGCGAAATCCGTTTTTTATGACGGCTACCCGAGAAAAAGTGCTTGAACTGTTTGCCCGTGAAAGTGAGAAGCTGCAAGCAGCGCTAGCGATTCACGATTACTTTGAGCGTCAGGACGCAATGAGCAGCTATGCGGATGAGCTGCTGGACGAGCTGGATAAAGCCCTGCTCAAACAACTCATGCTGGGGGAAATGGCGTGGGGCGATTTTGGCAAGATCATCACTTTGCTGGAGGAAAAGCCGCAGACGTTTATAGGGGAGCTCGATCTGGAAAGCAGAGAAAAGCTCGCACACATTCATCATATGGCATCCTTAGCTGGAAATCGGGATGTTCCTGCGCCAGAGGATTTCTTTCGGCAGTGGGATGAAAGCCAGATCTCTGCTTTGCAGCAGTTGATCGTCCATTTGTTGGAGTGTCCTGTGAAGCAAGATAGCTTCCCATTGGTAGCACTGGTGTTTTATCAGGCGGATTCCCATGGACAGGATACTTTTTCCTTTGCTGATATGCTGCGGTTTGTCGGAGAAAACGGAGAGGAAGAGCTCCTGTATTCCTTTGTTCAATGGAGCATGACACAGCGAATGTTTTTCACAGGCAAATACATTTCACCTGGCTATCGACATGCTCTCAAAGGCCTACTGCTCGAAAACAAAGGCAGGAGATTGCGCGACAAGGAATGGAAGAAGCGTTGGCAAACGGTACGGCATGCAGATTTCCGCAAGCTCGTCGAGGAGGTACGAAGGGAAACATCCAGTCCCTTCATGAAGCTGTTTCAACGCAAATCGACGGCGCTCCTGAGTGTGGCCATTGTCATTGCAGTAGGGGCAGCAAGCGGCTTCTTTCTATGGATGCCTGCTTCGGTGCCTGTTTCTCCTGAAGCGCAGGGCGGTGGAGAGGTTGCCGAGCAGCCTCGTCCAGAACCGACTCAGCAGGTAGAATTCGTTCCTGCATTCAAGCTCATGCTGGAATGGCAGCAGAATCAATCCGATACTACTGCTTCGGATGAAAAGCCAGCTAGCGATGATGGGGCAGTCGCAGAGTAGTCAGCTTACCCGACCTGCGCTTGCAAAATACGAGGCAGGTCGGGATGACTATGGCTTCAGATGCATGATAGGAAAGAAAAAGACCGTTAACATGTATTGGTGAAGTTGCGCTGATGTAAAGGGAAGGAAGATAGGAGCTTTCGTGTGGCATCCTGCTGCGAATTAATGGGCAGGGTGCCCTTTTCATGAGAAGAAAAGTCCGGGTATTACGAGATACGCTGCTTTTCCTTTGTCGGAATATAGTACTTTTCCAACGTTTTTGCCGCACCCGTCCACGTAGAGAGCTTAGCCAACAAACCAAAGATTCCTTTTTGCAGAAAGAGAGGCAGATAGGGGACATAGAATGCTCCCATTTCAAAGAGAGTGCCCAAAAGCAGGATGTTCTTGGGGAGGTATTGCTTCAAAAATGGCATGTAGAAGCTTTTTCCGTCTGTATCCAGACCGTATCCGCAGCGTACAAAGGCCTCAAAGTTGCCAGCAGGACGAATTTCTACGTTAAAGCTGACCAATTCATTCGTGTTATTATTAAAGCAGTGATTCTTGTGCAGGGGAGCGACAGCTTTCTCTCCTTTTTGCAAAGTGATCGTTTTTCCGTCGACTGTTAGGTCTAATTTCCCCGTAACACCTTCAAAGGTTTCTACAAGTTCGGTATGATAGTGTAAGAAGATTCCAACATTGGGTGGAAGGTCTGTGCGGAATAAAAGATACTCTCCATTTGTTTCTTCCGTAGTCTTTAAAAAGGTTACGCTTTCCCCATTATGGGGATTTCCTACCGTACGACTTAAATTTGACATGACAATCCTCCCGAATATTATTTCGATAGATGGTGTTTTGTGTCAGAATATAGTTTAAATATAGATGATTCCAAAGCAACGAACAATACGGTAAGACAAAAGGCCTACCAAAATGGAGTGAAAAAAGAATGAGCGGCAAGTTATCGATTCCTGGATACAGGATTAAAGAATTCATCTCAAATCATGTAAATATGGGTATCTACCGCGCATTCAGGATCGTGGACAATTTGCCAGTGATCATTAAGACGCAACAAAAGGGGATCCCTCGCAATGATTCGATATGGAAGCTAAAGCATGAATATCGAGTGCTGGAGTCCATTCAATCCGATGCGGTCGAAACCCTCGTAGAGCTCGTACACAATGATAGAGAGACCTTGCTGATTACGGAGGATCACGGTGGCTTGCCGCTCTCGAGCTTGCTGAAAACACGACAATTTTCGACGATGGAGATTCTGACCATCGCTTTGGGGATTGCCCAATGCATGAAGACAATTCATGAGAAACGGGTCCTTCATAAAGATATCAACCCGATGAACATATTGGTTTACCCGGATACGCTGGAAGTGAAGCTGATCAATTTCGGCTTGTCTACAAGGCTCTATCAAGAGTATCAAAGTGCCATGAACCCAAAAGAATGGCAGGGAAATTTGCGATACATATCTCCAGAACAGACGGGGCGAATGAACCGGACGGTCGATTATCGTTCGGATTACTATTCGTTTGGGATCACACTCTATGAGATGCTGACGGGCAAGCCGCCGTTTCTTGCGACGGATGCACTGGAGCTGGTGCATGCGCATATGGCTCGAAAGCCCGTCCCCCCTAACCAGACACATCCATCGATTTCCCCGGTTTTATCTGATCTCGTATTGAAATGCCTTTCCAAAAATGTAGAAGATCGCTATTTGAGCAGCGCAGGACTCATCGCGGATTTGCAGCAATGTTTATCACAGCTGCAGACGGCTGGGTATATTTCTGATTTTTCGCTGGGTATGCAGGATCGTGCGGACAAACTGCATATTTCGGAGAAGCTCTACGGTCGGGAGCCGGAACTTGCCCTGTTGACCGAGTCCTTTGAACAGATCAGCAACGGTGCTACGCGTCTGGTCATGTTAAATGGCAGTGCAGGGGTAGGAAAGTCCGCGCTGGTGCGTGAGGCACAGAAAACCTTTCTTCAAGGAAAAGGCCGCTTCATCTCAGGGAAGTTTGATCAATTCAAGCAAAGCGCTCCGTATTCGGGGATATTGCTCGCCTTTCAAGACCTGATACGCCAGATCCTGGCAGGCAACGAACGAGAACTGCACATGTGGAGGGAGACGATTGCGGAGGCATTGCAGGGGATGGGGCAGGTAATCGTCGATGTCATCCCGCAGCTGGAGATGATCATTGGCAAGCAGCCGTCCGTGCCGGAGCTTCCTGCTGCAGAGGCAAAGAATCGCTTTCAAATGGTGATGCAGCGCTTTGTACGTATCTGGGCCAAGCCTGAGCATCCACTGGTTTTGTTTCTGGACGATCTGCAATGGGCGGATCCTTCCTCGCTGTTTTTGATTCAAGAAATGATCAGTGATCTGCAGGTCAGTCACTTTTTATTGCTATGCTCCTATCGCGAACAGGAGCAGGGTCAGCTGAATCCGCTGTTGAGTGCGCTAATCGAGATGGGAAGTCAGAGTCGTATCCTCCGCCAATTCTCCTTGCATCCGCTCGAGGTCGGAGAAGTATCGCATCTGCTGGCTGATTCCATTCAAGTGGAGCCGCAAGCAACACAAGCCTTGGCACAAATCGTTCACAAGAAGACTGCGGGGAATCCGTTTTTTACCCGTCAGTTCATCAAATCTTTGTATGAGAAGGGCCTGATGACATACGTCCCGGATATGGGCAAATGGGCGTGGAATCTAGAGGAGATCGAAAAGCTGGAAACGGCAGAAAATGTCGCCGATTTCCTGGTCGAACGGATGAGATTGCTGCCGATGCTGACCCAAAAGCTTCTCGCGCACGCGGCCTGCCTCGGCAATCACTTTTATCTGCACATGGTAGCCAAGGCACGAAATCTAAAGGAGTCTGAAACGATTCGCCATATATGGCCAGCTGTCGAGGAAGGGCTGCTGTACCCGCTGGAGGGAGACGGCTATTTAGCTTATACAGCGCTAGAAGAGGAGGATGCGGCTGCTCACAACAAGATTCATTTTACCTTTTTGCATGACCGTATTCAGCAAGCAGCGTACTCGCTTTTGTCCGAGGTAGAGCGTAAAATGGTCCATCTCAAGCTGGGAAGAATGATGAGAGAGCTGAGCAACTCCTACGAATCATCCCTTTTGTTTGAGATCTGCAATCATATGTACGAGGGAGCAGAACTCATCGATGAACAGGCCGAGCGCGTGCAAGTCGCGCGCTGTCATCTGCTGGCGGGCCAACGAGCCAAGCTATCCACTGCCTTTGATGCTGCGCTGCGTTTTTTTCGACATGGAACAGAGGTGCTTCGCGAGGAGGGCTGGGAAGCCAATCGCCAGCTCATGGTCGAGCTGTACACCATGCGGGCGGAAGCCGAGTATTTGTGCAACAACTTTGAGACAGCGGAGTCTTTGTTTGCGCTCGTGAAAGAGTATGCAAAGACCAATGCTGAGCAGGTGCGGATCTTGCAAATTCAGGTGCACATGTATACTACCCTGGCGAAGTTCCCTCTGGTTGTCGAGCTTGCCAGTCAGGCGCTGAAGCTGTTGGGAGTCCACATTCCAGCAAAGCCAGGCAAGCTGGACATTTTAAAAGAGATGTGGCATATCAAGAAAAATCTCAAAGGCCGCAAAGCAGATGAGCTGCTCTACATGCCTGACGTACCGGACGAAAACTATCGGATGGCAATGACCATGATCAGCTATGCGGGTCCCTCCTCTTACTTTGTCGACTTGAACTGGTTTGCCCTGACTATTTTGCGGGTGCTGCATCTTTCACTCGTACACGGAAATGATGTAGCCTCGGCCAACGGGTATACCGGATATGGGATCGTGCAAGCCACTCAGTTTGGGAAGTACCAGGAAGGATATGACTACGGGCTGCTCGCGTGCAGTGTAGCCGACAGCTTCCATGACCCGATCGCCATGTCCAAAGCGTACGGGGCGTTCGCCATCATGATCAACCATTGGCGGGATCATGCCAAGACGAACATTCCTCTCTTGAAAAAGGCGATCCAGCACGGGCTGGAAAGCGGCGGGAATATCTACGTCGCCTACAGTGCGCACGGTTTGCTGGAGGCGATGCTTTTCTGCGGTTCGCCGATCGAAGAATTGCATCAACAGATCGATCAGTATGAAGATTTGATCCGTCAGCTCAAGGTAGTCGATCACGATGACCGACTCTTGCTGCTCAAGCAGGCGCTCCACAGCTTGACCCACTGGGAGGACGTTGACCAGACGACTTTTTGCGCAGGAGACTTTGATGAAGAGGTGTACGTCCAAGCTCTACGGACGGAGGGTACCAACTATAAGCGCTACATGTACCACTACTACAAATCGATGGTGCATCTGCTCTACGGCAACTACCAGGAAGCTGCGCGGATGTCTACCGAGGCTGAGCAGTGGATCGAGACGGTCAGCGGTCAGCTGCTGGTCAGCGAGCACGTCTTTATACAGGCTTTGGCACTGACTGGCCTTTATCCGCAGGCTAGCTGGTCGGACAAGCAAAAGTATGGCAAAAAGATCAAAGCGAATTTGAAAAAAATGAAGAAGTGGGCCGCCAACTGTGCAGATAACTTCCAGCACAAATACTTGTTGATGTATGCGGAGTGGGTACGTGTAAATGGCAAGCCCGAGGCAGCGACGCCTTTCTACGAGCAGTCCATTCAGGCGGCGAAGAAGAGTGGATTCCTGCAAAACGAAGCACTGGCCTACGAGCTGGCTGCGAAACACTTTTTGCAAATGGGCATGAACACGGTTGCGAGGATTTACATGACGGAAGCGCATTTTGCCTATATGCAATGGGGAGCCGCAGCCAAAGCTAGAGATCTGGAAGTGAAGTACCAATATTATCTGGAGAGCACGGGCAGTCATCAGGCTATGACGAATATGGCTGTGGCAGGCAATACCCCGGATATGGTAGATTTCATGACCGTTATCAAGGCGTCGCAAACCATCGCGAGTGAAATCAAGCTGGACAGGCTGCTGACGACGATGCTGCGGACGGTTATGAGCAACGCTGGTGCCCAGCGAGGATTCATCATCCTGAAAAAGGACAGTGAGTGGTTCATCGAGGCGGCAGGCAGTATCGACGAGGACATGGAGATTTTGCAGTCGATTCCCTATGAGCAGGGCACTCTTTTGTCCGTCGCGACCGTCAACTACGTGATGCGAACAGAGGAAATGCTTGTCTTGCATGAGGCGTATGTGGAGGCGATCTTTTTCAAGGATCCGTACATCTCCAAAAACATGCCCAAGTCCATTCTCTGTGCGCCGTTATGGCAGCAAGGAAAAATGGTCGGGGTGGTTTATCTCGAAAACAACGAGTCGACCCATGTATTCAACGAGGGACGCACCGAGCTTTTGCGGTTGCTGTTCTCGCAAATTGCGACCTTCATTGAAAACGCCCGCCTGTACCATCAGCTGGAGCAGTGGAATCATTCCCTGGAGAAAATGGTGGGTGAGCGAACAGATGAGATCGAGTCGTTGCTGCGTGCCAATAAAAACCTGCTAAACAATGCGGGACAGGGTTTCCTTTCATTCGGCAAAGACCTGCGGGTTCACTCCGAGTACAGCCGGGAGTGCGTGCGGATTTTTGACAAGGAGCTGGCAGGACTTTCTGTAGCCGAGCTGTTGTACCCGCAAAGCAAGGAGGACCAGGGCTTTATCCAATCCTTACTGAACAAGTATTTTCAGCTGGAAAATCAAGCACAAAGAGAGCTGTATCTCAGTCTGTTTCCAACAGAGATCACCGTCAATCAACTGCCATTGAAGCTGGAATGCAAGCAGATTGACGAGGGCCGGGGGGAGTTTTCCGGTGGCTTGATGCTCATTTTGACGGATCGAAGCGAACAGCGGGCGCTGGAGAATAAAATGGAGCAAGAATGGCAGCGGATGAAGATGTCTGTCACCGTCGCAATCAGTCTTGAACTCTTTCAATCCGTTTTGAAAGGCTTTACCTCCTTCGTTGCGAATGAGTGGAAAGCAATCTGGAGGGAAGCAGGTGCACCTGCGGAAAAAATGTATCAGATCATCAGCCGCCTCCATCAGTTCAAGGGAGATTTTAGCCAATTTTATTTGATTCATACACCGCGAAAGATACATGACATGGAATCCAGATTGTCCGAAATGTCCAAGCAGGTGGAAGAAGATAAAGTCATGGAAAGCGAGATTCAAAACGGGATCGACTCCATTTGTGCAGCGATCGGGCAAGATATGGATCTCATGAAGCAGCAGCTGGGGAAGGACATTTTGCAGGTAAATGAGCAAACGATCTCCTTTTCTGCGGAGAGGTGGAGTGCATTCTCTGACCAGCTGTCGTCGCTTTTGCAGGAGGAGGGACATGGCCACTTGCGCCAGGAGTTTGCCCAGCTCCACGATCGTCCGATCACTGAGCTGATGTCCCGGTATGGCGAATACGTAGCGAAGGCATCTGAGAGGCTGGAGAAGCGAGTCTACCCGTTGCAGATCGAGGCTGATGATATTTGGGTGGATCCGAAACGTTTTGGACGTTTTATCAGCAGCTTGATCCACGTATTCAGCAATGCCTTGGATCATGGCATCGAACAAGAGGAAGAACGTTTGAGGCAAAACAAGGAGCGGTGGGGAACGATCCGCTGCCAGGTCAAGCGCGAGAATGACTTCATGCACATGATCATTTCAGATGACGGCAAAGGTGTGGACATGGACCGACTCAAATTATTGGGACAGGAAAAAGGGTGGGTGGATTTACGGAGCGATCAGGACTGGCTCAATACGCTGTTTATCGAGGATATTAGCACGAGCAAAGATCATGTCACGGAATGGTCCGGCAGAGGCGTTGGTCTATCAATCGTAAAGCGGGAGGTCGAGCGGCTTGGAGGAACAGTGGAAGTGAATACCCGAAAAGGGAATGGGACTCGCTTTCACTTCCGAATCCCGCTCACAGAAGCCGAAAGCACTTTGCAGCCCACGTAAAAAAGCCCTCCAGTGCATCGCGTTCTTGGAGGGTGGAACGTTTTTCGTTGATCGTTTAGATTAGGGCATTTTCGATGGTGACCAGAAGCTTCTCCTCGTTGATGGGCTTGATAATGTAATGTGTGGCACCGGCAGAGACTGCTTCAAAAACAAGCGGCTTTAGGCCGTGGGAGCTCACCATGATAATTTTTGCATCGGGGAATCGATTGATAATCATTTTGACGGTTTCGATTCCATTCATCTCTGGCATGTTGATGTCCATGGTCACTAGGTCTGGCTTGTAGGCAATGTACTTTTGAAACGCTTCGGTTCCTCTGGTTGCTTCTGCGACGATCTGATGACCCGCTCGTTCCAGCGTAACTTTCAGGTATTCTCGAACGACGATGGAGTCATCAGCAATAAGTATCCGTGCCATAAATCCTCCTGAAGTGCGTCCAGCCAAGTAGTGGGGGGATATCCCTTTAACAATACCATTGGTAGGAAAAACGTCGCAAGATAATTATAGGATAATCTGCCCAGAATATAGGGAATATACGTCAAGGATAGATAAATTTCATGTAAAGAAACAGCCAAAACGCTACAATCGGTGCAGCAATCGGTGTAAAATGGCGCTACCAATGCCAAAGAAAGGTGACACCATGGACACCCAGACTGAACCCGTTTCGTTGATGGCCAGTGAAGCAAAGGGCCTGCGACTCTTCTCTTTAACCTGGCCCATTTTTTTGGAGCTGCTATTGTTTACCTTGATCGGGATTACTGATACCTTCATGCTTAGCGGCGTTTCCGATGAGGCTGTATCCGCCGTAGGTGCAGCCAACCAGTTCGTCTTCATTGCCATTCTCGTATTAGAGGTCATTGGACATGGCGCTTCCATAGTCGTTTCGCAGTACATTGGATCACGGAAGCTTCAGGAGGCAGCAAAAATTGGCGCGATCGCCGTCACCTTAAATTTGGCGATAGGGATTCTGATCAGCGTTTGTTTTTTGCTGTTCGGAAACACGCTGCTCGTGGCGATGAATCTGCAAGGCGAGATCCTGTCATTGGCAAAGTCGTACATAGCGATCGTTGGGGGAGGTTTGTTTCTACAGGCCTTGATCAATACGCTGGCGAGTTTGATTCGCACGTACGGGTTTACGCGAGAAAGCATGCTGATCTCTTTGGGAATTAACATCGTGCACGTCGGAGGGAACTATCTGCTGATTTTTGGAAACCTGGGTTTTCCAGAGCTCGGGGTAGAGGGGGCGGCGATTTCTACCGTCTTGAGCCGAGGTGTAGGGCTGCTCGTCTTTTTCTGGGCGTACTACCGGTTGGTCGATTGTAAAGTCACTTTTCAGGATTACATCCAAATCAACAAATCCTACGTCCGTAAAATTTGCCGAGTCGGAATTCCCGCGGCATTTGAACAAATTACGTACAACGGCTGTCAGTCCATCTTTTTGTACTACGTGACTTTTCTCGGAGCTGCGGCTCTTGCGTCCAGACAGTATGTATCGAACATTTCGATGCTGATTTACTTGTTTAGTGTCGCGATTGGAATGGGGACAGCGATTATCACGGGTAGATTGGTGGGGGCAGGCAGGAATGATGAGGCGTACGGGCAGGTCTGGAAAAGCCTGCGTTGGGGATTAATCTGTACGCTGATCATCAATCTGCTCGTCATCTTGTTTCGGGAGCCGATCATGGGACTGTTCACAAAAGATCCGGACGTGATCAGAATCAGTACACAGGTGATTTTGCTGAGCATTTTCCTGGAGAGCGGACGGGTATTCAACATCATTTTGATCAGCTCCTTGCGCGCAGCCGGTGATGCCAAATTTCCCGTCTATATGGGATTGATCTCGATGGTGGGTGTGAGTCTGCCCCTCGGGTATGTCCTGGCGTTTCAGGCCAATCTCGGGTTGGCAGGTGTGTGGCTGGCTGTAGCTGTGGACGAATGGATACGAGGAGTCGTGATGTTTTTCCGCTGGCGCAGTCGGATCTGGGAGCAAAAAAGTCTGATAGAGCAGGAACAAGTGCCGTTACCTCGTTGAAGGTAGCGGCTCTTTGTTGTGTGCAGGCGAATGGATGTCCATCTTCACTTGTCGCCCCCCACATCCAGGTGTCCTGCCAGTTTCCCACGCACTTTTCTCAGAAAAAAGTGCAGCTCGATGAGATCGTTCATTTCCTTTTTTTCCACTTCTTCTGGTTGGACAAATCTCTCGCTGTGATCGTGCCTGCCCCAGACAGGATAGGTACTAAAATCCGAGTCAAAATAGTTAACGCAATAACACTCATCCTTTCAATCATGACTTTTCGGCGACAATTCAAAAAATATATTAGCCGACTAACAAAAAAGTTCTTTAATCAGCAATAAAGAAATGCTAATATAGCAAATGAGATGCAATTGAGAATGAATCTCTTTATTACTGAGAATGAATATCTTTACTGGGGAAAAGTAGGGAACGCGATGAAGAAGAGATATTTAGTTATAGCACTCATCCTGCTGTCGATAGCTTCCTTGTTTATTGGTGTGAAGGACATTTCTCCGCTGGAGCTGTTCGATCTCGCGGAAGAAAAGACGCAGGTAATGTGGATCAGTAGAGTCCCACGTTTGATCAGTATCATCATCGCTGGTGTCAGCATGAGTATCGTAGGTTTGATCATGCAGCAGCTGACGAGGAACAAATTCGTATCGCCTACCACGGCCGGTACGGAGGATTCTGTCCGATTCGGTATCTTGGTCTCGATGATGCTGTTCACAGACGCGAGCCCACTGCTGAAGATGCTGGTAGCTTTCGTGTTTGCTTTGCTGGGTACGTTTGTTTTTATGAAGATTCTCGATAAGGTCAAGTACAAGGATTCGATTTTCATTCCATTGGTTGGTTTGATGTTTGGGAATATCATCGGTTCCATCACGACGTTCTTCGCCTACAAGTACGACCTTATTCAAAATATGTCTGCGTGGCTGCATGGGGATTTTTCCTCGGTTTTGAAAGGCAGCTACGAACTGCTGTATGTCAGTATTCCGCTCGTCATCATCGCGTACCTGTTTGCCAACAAGTTCACGATTGCAGGCATGGGTGAGGAATTCGCCATCAACTTGGGTCTGAACTATAAGCAGGTAGTCAATATCGGGCTTTGTATTGTAGCTATGGTGACCTCCGTCGTGATTCTGACGGTCGGGACGATTCCGTTTTTAGGCTTGATTATCCCTAACATTGTGACGTTGTACCTGGGGGATAACCTGAAAAAAAGCTTGGCCCACACTGCTCTCTTAGGTGCCGTATTCGTACTGGTCTGCGACATATTGGGACGCCTGATCATCTTCCCTTACGAAATATCCATCGGATTGATGGTGGGAGTAATCGGTAGCGGGATCTTCATTTTCCTACTTATGAGAAGAAAGGCGTATGACCGATGAAAGCGAAGATATGGGTTTTGGCGATCATCGCCATCGTGCTAATAGCCATTTTTATGTCCATCGATGCAGGAGGAAACTGGGATTACGTTCTTCCACGCAGGTTTAAAAAGATTTTGGCCATCGTATTGACGGGCGGCATCATCGCCTTTTCCACGATGGTATTCCAGACCATCACGAACAACCGTATCCTTACCCCGAGCATCATCGGATTGGATTCGCTGTATTTGTTCATCCAGACCTTTGTCATCTTTGTCTTTGGATCGACCCATATGACGTTGATGAACAAAAATATCAACTTTTTGCTTTCAGCGGGGTTGATGGTACTCTTTGCAGGGCTGCTGTACAAATGGCTCTTTAAAAGAGAAGGGCAAAACATTTACTTTCTGCTGCTGATTGGGCTCATCTTCGGGACCTTGTTCAACAGCCTGTCCACGTTTATGCAGGTGCTGATTGATCCGAATGAATTCCAAGTGGTTCAGGATAAAATGTTCGCCAGCTTTAATAATGTGAACAGTGATTTGCTGATCATCAGCGTAGTTCTCTTGATTGGCGTGACGCTGTACTTCAAGAAGTACATAAAGTATTTGGACGTACTGTCGCTGGGAAGAGACCAGGCCATCAATCTGGGTGTCCCCTACGATTTTGTGATTAAGCGGTTTTTGATCATCATTGCGATTCTGGTATCGATCGCGACTGCGCTCGTGGGTCCTATCACCTTTTTAGGCCTATTGGTAGCCAATCTTGGGCATCAGGTAATGAAAACGTACCAGCACAAGTACTTGATAGCTGGCTCGGTGCTGATCAGCATCATTGCGCTGGTAGGCGGCTTGTTAATTGTAGAGCGCGTGTTTACGTTCTCCACAACCTTGAGCGTCATCATCAACTTCATCGGTGGGGTTTACTTCATCTATCTTCTGTTAAAGGAGAATAAATCATGGTAGAAGTCCGGAATGTCTCGAAACAGTATGGAAGCAAAAATGTCGTGGAAAACGTTTCGCTGAAGATCGCCAAAGGGAAAATCACGTCATTCATCGGGCCAAATGGCGCGGGGAAAAGCACCCTGCTGTCCATGATCAGTCGTCTGCTGTCGAAGGATCAGGGAGAGATACTTTTGGAGGGAACCGAAATCAGCCAATGCAAGAGCAACGATCTGGCCAAGAAGATTTCGATCCTGAAGCAGACCAATCACATAACCATCCGCTTGACGATTCGCGAGCTGGTCAGCTTTGGCCGCTTTCCGTATTCGCAGGGCAACCTGACCAAGGAAGATTGGCGGTATGTAGATGAAGCAATCCGCTATATGGAGCTCGAGGACATTCAGCACAAGTATTTGGATCAGCTGAGTGGCGGACAAAGACAGCGTGCCTATATCGCGATGGTCGTCGCGCAGAATACAGAGTACATTCTCCTCGATGAGCCATTGAACAACCTGGATATGAAGCATTCCGTGCAGATCATGAAAGTGCTGCGACGTCTCGTAAACGAGATGGGGAAAACCGTCGTTATTGTCATCCACGATATCAATTTCGCTTCATGCTATTCCGACTACATCGTTGCACTAAAAGACGGCAAGGTCGTAAAGGAAGGGACGACAGAGGAAATCATCAGCGCCCAGACCTTGAAAGATGTCTATGACATGGATATTCAGATCCAAGACATCGACGAAAACAAAATCTGCGTGTACTATGCCTGATTTTGTTTTTCTTACACTTGAGAATGAGAATCTTTTTCTTTCATTAAAATTATTATGATGGTTTGTCCATCAGTAATTTTATATAAACCCAATCTTACGTAGAGGTGATAGAAGTGAACAAGAAATGGATCATGATGTTTATGGCAGTTCTGCTGGCAGTATTTACAGCAGCATGCGGATCAAATAGTGCAGCACCAGCACCAGCACCTGCTCAGAATGCAAAGGCTCCTGAGGCATCGAATGAAGAAGTCACAATCAAACATAAACTGGGCGAAGCAAAGCTGAAGAAAAATCCGAAAACCGTTGTTGCATTTGACTATGGTGTTCTGGACTCATTGGATAAATTGGGCATTGAAGTAACAGGGGTTGCACAAGCCAATGTTCCTCCGTACCTGGAAAAGTTCAAAGACGCGAAGTATACCAACGTAGGTAGCTTGAAGGAGCCAGACTTCGAAAAAATCAATGCCATGAAGCCGGATGTGATCTTCATCTCCGGTCGTCAGCAAGAAGCTTACGAGGAATTGAATAAAATCGCACCAACGATCTTCCTGGGCGTAGATACATCCAAATACATGGATTCCTTTACGGAGAACATGAAAACATTGGGTACGATCTTTGGGAAAGAAGCACAAGTAGATGAAGAATTGGCGAAAATCAACGAGTCCATCAAAAAACTGAATGAAAAAGCAACTGCCAGCGGCAAAAATGCACTGATCGTACTTGCAAACGAAGGAAAACTCAGCGCATACGGCCCAGGCTCCCGTTTCGGTATTTTGCATGACGTGTTTGGCTTTGCAGCTGTAGATAAAAACATCGAAGTATCCACGCATGGTCAAAGCGTTTCGTTCGAATATGTTGTAGAGAAAGATCCAGATTATCTGTTTGTCGTTGACCGCACTACGGCAGTTGCTACAAACAAAGATGCAGCGACTCCAGCACAAAAAACGATAGAAAATGACTTGATCAAAAACACAAAAGCATATAAAAACGGTCAAATCATATATCTCGATGCGAACTACTGGTACCTCTCCGGAGGCGGACTGGTGTCTACCGCTAACATGGCGGATGAAATTTTGGCCGACCTGAAATAAGCAGCAGAACCGAAATACAAGACCACTCTCAACCACAGCTTGAGGGTGGTCTTCTTTATTTTAAGGCCCACCCTGCCCGTGACTTGGTGTGCATACACCTGCTGTGGGAAGAGGTCATCCACTGTGTGATGGCAAAACCCAATGTGGCCATTCCTCTTGGGAGTGGACAACAGAAAAAGCCAACCCGTTAACGGATTGGCTTTCCTTGAAACTGGTAGGAGCCCTTTAGCCCTGATAGGTTACGTAGGCGAGAATGCCTTCTTCGTCGTCCAGCACCAGCTCGATCCCGGCAGAAAAGGGATTGCGCTGAAGCTGTGTCTCCAGATAGTAGCGGATGGCTTCGATCAGGTTGATCTCGATGAAAACCTGCTTCCTACCCATGGTATAGACCTCGGCGGAGAAGCCGTACTCCTCGTCCCACATCAGTTCAACCTCGACCTCTTGCGGCTGAATCTGCTTCTTGCTCGCCACATGCAGGCAGATGGCGTTGATCAGGACTTGCTCATCAAACTTTATCTTTTCCATGCGTTCATTTCCTGTTTCTTCTGGCGTTGCGTCTTAAAGTAAACGAATACTTTGCGGATCAGGACGATCAAGGCAACGATCGCCAGCATGTTGATCAGGAAGCCGAAGATGGCACCCAGTGCACCCATATTGCCAAACAGTCCACCGAACAGCATACCGGCCAGTCCACCAACCAGAAGACCTTTCATGAAGCCGCCGCTTTTGCTTGGAGCTGCAGTGGAAGGTGTGCTTGCAGGAGTTGTCGTGCCTTTATTCGTCGTCGTGCTGTTTAAGTTGGAATCACCTTTTGTAGGTGTTTGCGTGTTCGTTGGAGCCGTATTGGAATTAAAGGATTTTTTCCCGGATTTGTAGCCTTTTGCGTCCGCATGATCAATGAATCCGCCAGATGCGAAAACGAGTGTTACGGCAACCAAAAGCATGAGCAGTTTTTTCATGTGTTTGTAGTAGCCCCTCTCTTAGATATGACCCTATAGACATAAGTGTACACGAATATGTCCCGGATTACCACCAAACATTCCGTGAACAATATGGTAAACGGACGCGTCAGACGCAGTTAATCCAGGATTTTGCCCGGATTCAGGATGTTGTGGGGATCGAACTGCTGCTTGATCAGCTTCATCCAGGGAAGCGTGTCCGCATGCTCTTTTTGCAGGTACTTTTTCTTCCCGATGCCAATGCCGTGCTCGCCTGTGCAGGTACCGCCTTTTTGCAGGGCGTATTCGACGATTTTGGCATTGACCTCCTCGGCCAGCTGTACTTCGGCTGGATCCTGCTTGTTGAACATCAGCGTGGTGTGGAAGTTACCATCGCCCACGTGACCTAAAACACCGCCAGCCAGTCCGCTTTGATCGATGACCTCGCGAGCATAGACGACCGCTCCTGTCAGTTCGGATAGGGGGGTGCATACATCCGTAAGCATCATTTCTTTACCGGGGAAGCCGTGCTTGAAGGCGTAGGCGAGATTATGGCGCGCTTCCCATAGTTTTGCCCTTTTTTTGGAATCTGTTTCAACCAAAAAGTCGATAGAGCCATTTTCTTCGAGCAGCTCTTGGGCAAAGGAGACATCGTGCGTCAGTCCAGCCTCATTGCCGTGAAATTCGAGGAACAGGGTAGGCTGCTCCAAATATTCCGTTTCGCTATGCAGATTCACTTGGCGGATCGAGGTGCTGTCCACCAGCTCGACACGGGCAATGGCAATTCCGGCTGCCAGCAAGGACATTGCCCCATCGACAGCCTGTTTAATCGTAGGGAACGTCGCACGACCAGCGATGACCGTTTCAGGAATGCCGTACACCTTGAGGGTGATTTCCGTGAATGCGCCCAGCGTACCCTCCGAACCGACAAACAAACCGGTGAGATGGTAGCCGGAGGAGGATTTGGCGGAAAGGCCGCCTGTATGAATGATGGAGCCGTCAGCCATTACGACTTCGAGGTCACGGACTTGGCTGCGCATGATGCCGTATCGTACGCTGGTCGTGCCGCTTGCATTCGTAGCTGTCATGCCGCCGATAGTCGCATCTGCACCTGGATCTACGGGGAAAAAGAGTCCGTGCTTTTTCAAAGCGGCATTGAGCTGTGTGCGTGTCACACCTGGCTGTACGCGCACGAGAAAGTCATCGGGACGCACCTCAATGATTTGGTTCATCTGCTGAAAATCGATGGAGATACCGCCTTTAAGCGGGATGCAATGTCCTTCCAGACTGGAGCCCACCCCAAAAGGAACAACGGGAATACGGTGTTCATTGGCGTATCTCAAAATGGCCGATACCTCTTCTTTCGTAGTCGGAAAAACAACGACGTCAGGGAGTACCGGTGTATGATGGGACTCGTCCTTGCTGTGCTGCTCGAGCATGGTTTCATTAGTGGTTGCACGGTCGTCTGCCGTGATTTTTTTCAGATCCTCTAAAAGCGTATGGGGGATGCCGTTCATTTTTGAATGCCTCCGTTTCAATGTTCGTCTCTATTACGATCATACAAGAACCCCTAACCGTATGACAGTTAGAGGTTCGATGAATTAGGAACTCTTTTTCAGTTTTCTCGCAGCCCAGTTGCCTAGAGATTGAATCAGCTGAACCAGGACGACGAGGATCACCACGGTAATGACCATCACTTCGATGTCCCAGGATTGGTAGCCGTAGCGAAGTGCCAGGTCACCCAAGCCGCCTGCACCGACTGCACCTGCCATCGCAGTTGCTCCGATCAAACCAATCGTGGCGATCGTCAAGCAAAGGACGATACCCGGACGTGCTTCACGAAGCATGATGCGGAAAATAATCTGCGTGCGAGATGCGCCCATCGCCTGGTAAGCTTCGATTACGCCGCGATCTACATCGTGTAGGGCTGTCTCCATCAAGCGAGAGATATACGGCGCCGTGTACACGATTAGGGGAACGATCGCCCCCTCGATTCCGATGGAAGTGCCGACGATCAGCTCCGTGAACGGAATGATCGCGACCATCAGGATGATGAAGGGGAGGGAGCGTACAACGTTAATAATGGTATTTAAGGTGTGGTAAATCCATTTGTTCGGAAACAAATGATTGCCTTGCGTGATCACGAGCAGAATCCCCAAAGGAATCCCCACCAATGTCGCGATGACCAGGGAGAAGCCGACCATGATGATCGTCTCCTGCAAAGACTGTCCAAAAACCGGGATCATTTCTGCCAAACGTTCCATTAGTTGCTTCCCCCCTCTCGAGACACGATATCTACGTTATAGACAGAATCGCGTAGAAACTGGATGCCTGCCTCTACATCTTTTTCCTCACCGGAAATGTGCAGGAGCAGGATGCCCAGTGCCGTTCCTTTTATGGAAGTAATCGATCCGTACAGCAGGTTGGTGCTGACCGGAAAACGAGCCGACAAAGTACCGAGGACAGGATCGAGTGCAGCATCGCCGCGGAAAGCCACGCGAAGGATCTTGGCGGCAGGGCCACTCTGCTTGATGTTGTCTACAATCTCGCTTGGTACATTGTCATCAAAAATGGTCTTGATGAAATTCTTGGTGGTTTGCTGCTGTGGATTGCTGAAAATATCGAGAACAGAGCCTTGTTCGATGACCACACCGTTTTCCATGATCGCTACGTTGTCGCAGATTTTTTTGATGACCTGCATTTCGTGCGTAATCAGCACGATGGTCAGATTGAATTTCCGGTTAATGTCCAGAAGAAGCTCGAGAATCGATTCGGTCGTCTGCGGGTCGAGGGCAGAGGTAGCTTCGTCGCACAAAAGAATCTCCGGATCCGTCGCCAGGGCGCGAGCGATCCCAACGCGCTGCTTTTGACCACCCGACAGCTGGGAAGGATAGGAGTTTGCTTTGTCTTCAAGCCCAACCAATCGCAATAGATCTTCTACCTTCTTCTTGATTACATCCTTTGGTACCCGGTTCATTCGCAAAATCTCGGCTACGTTGTCAAAGACGTTATAAGAGGATAAGAGGTTAAAGTGCTGAAAGATGATCCCGATCTTTTTGCGGGCATTGCGCAAATCCTTTTCTTTCAACGAGAGCATATTTTGACCGTTGACGACGACGGAGCCGCTGGTCGGCTTCTCGAGCAGGTTGATCGTACGAAGCAGGGTGCTTTTCCCTGCTCCGCTGAAGCCGATCACGCCGAAAATCTGTCCTTTCTCCACGTTCAAGGTGACGCCCTTCAAGGCTTGAACCTGCTTGTTTCCTACTGTATACGACTTATGGATGTCGGTTAGCTGTATCATCTCTCCAGTCTCCTTGTTGTTCGATATTTAGTGCTTACCAGGATGGGAGCACAGCTCCTTCAAAATGTTCGTCGATGAACTTTTTCACTTCTTCCGAACGATAAATCTCAACCAGTTTTTTCAGTGCAGGGTTATCTTTGTTTGCTTCGTTTGCAGCCAAGACGTTTACGTATGGAGAATCGGATGTTTCAGAGAAGATGGAATCCTTTTTTGGACTGTAGCCAGCTTCCATAGCAAAGTTGGTGTTGATGCTCGCCAATTCTACGTTGTTCAGGGAGCGTGCCAGGAAAGCAGCTTCAAGTTCTTTAAATTCCAATTTTTTCGGGTTCTCGATGATATCCAATGGAGTTGCGTTATTGCCTACGCCATCTTTTAGTTTGATCAGACCGGCTGCTTGGTACAGCAACAGTGCACGAGCACGGTTTGTTGGATCGTTTTGGATGCCCACTACACCGCCTTCAGCGACTTCTTCCACTTTCTTGTGCTTGGTGGAGTAGAGACCCATTGGGAAAGTTACTGTTTTGCCAATTTCGACAATTTTAGTTTTGTGGTCTACATTGAATTTGTCAAGGAACGGAATGGTTTGGAAGCTGTTTGCATCCAGATTACCTTTATCGAGAGCTTGGTTTGGCTGTACGTAGTCATTGAATACGACGACTTCAACTTCCAGGCCTTGAGCTTTTGCGACCTCTTTTACTTTGTTTAGGATTTCTTCGTGAGGACCGGCAGTTACACCGACTTTCACTTTTGTTTGTTCGGCAGCTGCGCCATTTGCTGCTGGTGCAGCTTCTTGTTTTGCGCCGCAAGCAGTCAGCAAGGATGCTGCGAGCAGTAGTGTGCTAAGCAAAATTCCCGTCTTTTTCATGATGAATTTCTCCCCTTTTTTCTATTGAGTGTGTATGTTTTGAAAAATAAAACCATGAGGGTAAAAGAAAAACCTCTTCCCGAAAGAAGAGGTTGTCGTAAACTGTCAGAGTTAGTCAGTTACTCATGCCTCTCTTATCTTCCGGAAATTCTCCCGCTGGATTTGGCACCATATCTAATAGGAGATAGGTTGCCGAGGCTTCATAGGGCCAGTCCCTCCGCCTCTCTTTATAAGAGATTGAGATATGAAGTTTAATAAGGTGCAATTCTCATTTGGATAGTAGGATTATATCTCGCATTTTTATGCATGTCAAATGTTATTCGACAACTTTCTCGCATTCTGAATTTTGGTAAATCGATCAAAATACGAATGATTACTTGATAATGACGTTTATCATATGTATAATGAGAAAAAATCAATAACCTTGATACTTACTCTCGTAGGTGATGTCATGACTTTACAGGACACAAACGAAAGCAGAAAAAGGCTGTCTGCCATCTACAACGAGATAGCCAAGGAGTTGTTCGGATTTGGGACAACTTTACTGAGAGTAACTATCGAAAATAATATCGTCACCTTCTATGCGAAGCATCGGCGCTCACCGCGTTCAGCTGCATTGGAAGGGGAGGCGCCTGCTCTGAAGCTCGAGGTCGATTTCCGAATGTCGCTGCTCTATAAAAAGAAGCTGCGAGAGCGTTTGGAAGAAGAGATGAATCTCGACATGGAAGCAGTTTTGAGGGATTACGACGCGGCTACGCAGATCGCGATCACCAATGTGATTTTGGCTGAACCACAATCGAATACCTAACGAAGTCGTTCGGATTTTCCCTTTGGATCTATCTGAGGGGAAGACCGATGACAACGGAAAACGGGTGTCGCTACTCTTTGTTTACGAAGAAAAGTGCTCTTGTTTAGAATGCTACGTTCTAATCAAGGGCACTTTTCTTTTCTTTTTCTACCAGATAATTCCTTTTAAAGGTGTGATGGCGCATAGACCCATAAGGCCAATGGAAACAATCAATTCAATAGAAGACGAAAATATGGAGGAATATAACGATGAAAAAGTGGTTAACAGGGGTTCTTTCCTTTTCGATGATTTCCATGGCGCTGGCAGGCTGCGGCAGCAGCGAGCAGCCAAAAGACAATGCAGCTGGCGGAGCGGCAAAAGGAGAACCGCAAAAGCTGGTGATTTCTACCTGGGGCTTTTCTGAAGACTTTTTCCGCAAAGAAGTATATGAACCATTTGAAAAAGAACACAACGTCAAAATCGTGCTGGAAATCGGGAACAACGCTGAGCGTCTGAACAAAATTCGCCAAGGCAGCTCTGATGTGGATCTGATCTACCTCTCTGACTACTATGCGCAGCAAGGAATCGAAAGTGGTGCGTTTGAAAAGATCGACCGCAGCCGTATTCCAAACTTAAGTGAGATCTACGACATCACTAAAGCACCGCTGGGTGAAGACTACGGCCCGGCTTACACCATTGGACAATTTGGGATTGCTTACAATCCAAACGTAATCAAAACGGAAATAAAAAGCTGGAAAGACCTGTGGAGTCCTGAGGTAGCAGGCAAGCTGACGCTGCCAAACATCACTTCCACTACAGGCCCAATGATTCTGGTTGCCGCTTCCCAAGTGGCAGGCAGCAAAGAATTCAATGAAGACCAAGCTTTCGCGAAAATGAAAGAAGCAAACAAGGGCGTCGTGAAATACTACGACAAGACCTCTGAGTATGTAAACATGTTCAGCCAAGAAGAAATCGCGGCAGGACCAATCATGGAAATGTACTTCAAAGACATCCAGGCTGCTGTTCCGGAAGCGAAATTCGTGACCCCAGAAGAGGGCGGCTACGCAGTCATGAATACGGTGAACATCGTAAAAGGCAGCAAAAACAAAGAGCTCGCTGAAGACTTCATCAACTGGCAGCTGAGCAAGGACGTTCAAGAAAAAACAGCAAAAGCAAAAGTGGATTCTCCTGTAAACACAGGCGTGAAGCTGACCGACGAGGAAGCAAAAGGCGTAACGTACGGGGAAGAAACCATCAACAAACTGCACAAGCTGGACATGAAATTCGTGAACGAGCATTCCAAAGCATGGATTGATCGTTGGAACCGCGAAATCACCCAGTAAACCGTTTGGAAAGCGACAAGGGTATAGGCGAAGCAATCTCGTTTATGCCCTTGATCTTTCTTTCGAGAAAAAGCAGGAGGCTCGCTCATGAAGCACAAGATCATTCTGGATGTGGATACCGGCATTGATGATGCATTGGGGATTATTCTCGCTGTCAAAAGCGGGGAAATGGATCTGATCGGAATCACAACGGTGAACGGTAACGTGTCGCTTGGAAAGGCGACGGAAAATACGTGCAAGATTCTCGATCTGCTTCAAGTGGGAGAGCAGATTCCTCTCGTGCCGGGAGCTTCCCAGCCATTATTGCGGACAGTGTTTTTCGAGCATCGGGTACACGGGGAAGACGGTCTTGGAGGAGCTTTGCGCGAGGCAACAGTCGTGACGCAGCCGACGAAGGGCTTTGCGCCTGATTTTATCATCGAAAATGTGCTTGCGCAGTCGGGGGAAGTGACCTTGGTCATGACAGGTCCTTTGACCAACCTCGCACTGGCCGTACGGAAATGTCCGGAGCTCGTGCACCATGTGAAGGAAGTCATTTTTATGGGCGGTGTCGTTCGCGAACACGGGAATGTCACACCAACAGCAGAGTACAACATGTACGTCGATCCGGAAGCAGCAAAGGTCGTACTGCACGCAGGCTTCCCAGAGCTGACGATGGTCGGTCTCGATGTGACAAGAAAAGTTTTGCTGAACGAAGACCATATTCGCGAGCTGGGAGATACATCGATTGCCCGTTACGTAAAACAGAGCACATCCGATTACCTGGAACGCTATTTTGAGCGCAATGGCGTGAGAGCCTGCGCCATGCATGACCCGCTTGCTGTAGGAGTGGCACTGAACCGCAATCTCGTGACGACCCAGAAGCTTTACGTAGATGTGGAAACGAGAAGTGAGCTGTGTGATGGACAAACCGTGTGCGATTTCCAGAATCGCTGGGGGAAAGAACCCAACGTGAACGTCTGCCTGGCCGTGGATGCCGAAGCGTTTTTTGAACGCTTTATCCGCGCCCTGAAAGCCTGACGATTCCGGGAACAGGAGTTAATGCATGAAGAAAAAGGGTCTTTATCTGTTATTGCTGCCAGGCGTTCTGTTTTTGACGCTGTTCATGATCATTCCGATCGTGATGACGATTGCGTCCACCTTCTTTCATGAAGGAAGCTTTACCGTTGAAGGCTATCTCAAGTTTCTGACCGATCCGTATTTTATCAAGATCCTGCTGACTACCTTGCAGGTAAGTCTCGTAACCACGATTGTTTGCATCCTGTTAGGCTTCCCGGCTGCCTATTACATCTCCAAGCTGGGTGCTCGCAAAAAAGGCATTCTCTTGGCCTTGGCAATTTTTCCTTTGCTGACGAGCTCGGTTGTACGCTCGTTTAGCTGGATGATTATTCTCGGAAAAAAAGGGCTTTTGAACAGCTCCCTGATCTCGATAGGGCTGATCGAAAAGCCGTTGGAAATATTGTACACGCCTACCGCGATGATGATCGGCTTGATCCATCTGTTCCTGCCTTTGATCATTATCACGCTGGTAGGGGTCATGGAAAACATCGATCCGGACCTGATCAAAGCTGCCGAAAGCCTGGGAGCGTCCAAGTTTACGGCGTTTCGCAAGGTCATCGTGCCGCTCAGTGTACCAGGACTCATCATCGGAAGCATTCTTGTATTCGTAGGCAGCTTGACCGCTTATACGACACCGGCTTTGCTGGGTGGGAAGCAGCGGGTCATCTCCACGTTTCTCTATCAAAATGCTATTACGCTAAATGACTGGTACATGGCATCCGTCATTGCCACGATCATGATTGTCATTACCTTTGTGGTGATTTTCCTGATGAACAAACTGGCGACGAAATTAAATCCGAAGGGGTAGAAGCTATGCAGGAGAAAAATCGCGGGTTGGCCCTGTTTACGCTTCTGGTGTTTCTGTTTTTGCTGGGGCCGCTCATCATCATTTCCTTTACGTCATTTGAACCGGGGACGGTTTTGAAATTTCCGCCAGAGGGCTTTTCCTGGCGCTGGTACGAAAATATTTTCAAAGTAGAGATGTTCATGACGACGTTCAAGACGTCCATGTTTGTCTCGTTGATCGGCAATCTGCTTGCATTGATCTTGGGGATTCCCGCAGCCTATGCGCTGAGTCGCTTTCAGTTCAAGGGCAAAGCAGCGCTCAATGCGGTCTTCATTTCGCCTGTTCTCATTCCGGGCATTGTCATGGGCTTTGCGATGCTCAAATACGTCATCGTTGTGTACGATTTGCCGATTTACGCAGGGCTCTTGGTGGGACACACCGTCGTCATGCTGCCGTTCATTATCCGAGTCGTGGCTTCGAGCTTGTCCAACTTTGATTTTGCCGTCGAGGAAGCGGCGCTGAGTCTGGGAGCAGGACGCCTGGGAACGTTCTTTAAAGTTGTGCTGCCGAACATTCGCTCCGGGATTATTGCTGCGATCCTGATCGCCTTTCTGGAGTCGTTCAATAACGTAGATATTTCCGTCTTTATGACAGGTCCTGGGGTAAGCACGCTGCCGATCCAGATGCTGACGTACGTGGAAAACAACTTTGACCCGACGATTGCTGCTATTTCCGTGCTGCTCATGATCGTGACGGCCATTCTCATGTTCATCATCGAACGTCTTATGGGGCTTTCTGCCTTTACTAAACGATAACGGAGGCATCAAACCATGGCATTGCTCACGCTGGAAAACGTATCGGTTGCCTACGACAATCAGTACATTTTGCAAAATTTCAATCTGAACATCGAAAAAGGTCAGCTCATTTCCTTGCTGGGACCGAGCGGCTGCGGGAAGACTACGACGCTGCGTCTGATCGCGGGATTCCTCGAAGCGAAGGACGGCAAGTTTCTGTTTGATGGAAAAGACTACACGCGCGTTCCGGTCAACAGGCGCAATTTCGGGTTCGTATTTCAAAGCTACGCGCTGTTCCCGCACCTGTCCGTTTTTGACAACGTAGCATTCGGTCTTCGCCTGCGAAAAGTAAACGAAACCGAAGTGAAAAAGCGCGTCATGGACATTCTGGATGTCGTCAGCCTGAACGGCTTTGAAAAGCGTCATCCGAAAGAGCTTTCCGGTGGGCAAAGGCAGCGGGTAGCGATTGCCCGTGCGCTGGTTATCCAGCCGGACCTGCTGCTGTTTGACGAGCCACTTTCCAACCTGGATGCAAACCTGCGCATCAACATGCGGGTCGAAATCCGCCGCATCCAGCAGGAGCTGGGCATCACGACGGTTTACGTATCCCACGATCAGGAGGAGTGCTTCTCCATTTCCGATCAGGTGGCGATCATGAACAAAGGAGTCATCGAGCAGCTGGACGATCCGGCAACGATTTTTAAATACCCAAAAACAGAATTCATTGCACGCTTTATCGGCTTCACCAACTTCATTGCGTTTGCCGAACGCACGAATCAAAACGGAGAAATCAGCCTGCGCGTAGGCGATCACTCGTTTCTTGCAGCCAATCATCCGGGCACCGCGAATCCGTCGGGCAAAAAATGCGCGCTTCGCCCTGATGACCTGATGGTGACGACGGAAGAGACACAGGATCAAGCGATGAACCGTTTGAGGGGAAGCGTCAAAGTCAGTACGTTCCTGGGACGCAGCTATCAATATGTCGTGGAGACGGATCTGGGCGATTTCACGGTGAATCAAGAAATGGAGACCCCGTACAGGAGCGGCCAAAAGGTCAATCTGCTGTTCCCCAAAGACAAAATGGTGCTGGTGGATTAACAACAGGAGGCGTTTTTCATGAAAGTTGATTTGCTGATTCAGGACGTTCGCGTCTACAATAGCTATTTCAAAAAATTTACCGAGGGAAACGTAGCCGTTCTGGACGGAAGGTTTCTTTATATCGGAAAACAAGGTACAGGGACGTTTGAACCGGGCGAAGTGCTCGCCGGTGGAGGGCGTTATCTGATTCCGGGCCTGGTCGATATTCATCTGCATATCGAGAGCACGATGGTGACGCCAGAGACGTTCTCCTTCGCTCTGATTCAAAACGGGGTGACGACGATTGTACCTGAGCCGCATGAGATGGCAAACGTATTTGGCATCGAAGGGATCAAGGAAATGATTCGCGTGAGCCGTGACTGCGTCGTGGACATGAAGTACGCGATCCCAAGCTCGGTTCCAGCTACCTCGATGGAGACGACGGGCGGCTCCGTTGAGATCGCAGATATCGATGAATTGCTGCGCTCCGAGGAGATCATTTGCCTGGGCGAGATTATGAACTACGTGGATGTCATTTCCGACCCGGAATGCAAAACGAATCAGATCCTAAGGCACATTCGCAAAGAGTATCCGCATCTCGTGATCGAGGGTCATGTTCCGAAGCTGCTCGATCTGGATTTGCACCAGATGCTCTTCGCGGGAGTCGATTCCGACCACACGCATCAAACACCGGAAGGAATGGAGGCGCGGATCGCTGCCGGAATGTTCCTCGAGATTCAGGAGAAGTCAATGACCGAGGAAGTCATGGAGTATTTGATCAAGCAGGATGTTTCCGAGCATTTCTGCTTTGTGACGGATGATGTCATGACCGATTCCTTGTACAAGCGAGGCCATCTCAACCACATCGTGAAAAAGGCAATGGCGATGGGCATGGAGCCAGAGCGTGCGATTTATGCGAGCACCTATACGCCGGCCAAAAGAATGAACATGCATGACCGCGGTGCGATCGCACCAGGAAAGATTGCGGATTTCCTGCTGGTGTCTGACCTGCGTGAGCTTGCGATTGATCAAGTCTACAAAAACGGAAAAAAGGCGTATGACGCAAAGGAAGCGTACGTACAAGCGGAACAGCCCCGTCAGTTCCCTGACCATTTTTACTCGAGCATTCAACTGTCCCCATTGAACGAAGCCGATTTTACAGTGCAGGCGGATGCGCCAGACAACCGTTATCCTTGCCGTGTGATGCTCGTGCAAAACGGCTCCACCTTTACCGAAGACCATCGCGGGATTGTCGAAGTCAAAGACGGCGAGCTATGCTGGCAGGAGAGTCCTTATGGGCTGATTGCCGTATTTGAACGGTATGGGAAAAACGGCAACCGCGGCTACGGCTTGATCAGCGGCGATACGATCAAACGCGGAGCAGTAGCGACGAGTTATTCCCACGATAATCACAACCTGTTGGTAGTCGGTCACAATCCACATGACATGATGGTGGCGGCGAACGAAGTCATTCGCAACCAGGGCGGTTTTTACGTGGTCGAGAATGGGGAGGTCATAGCCAGCCTTCATTTGCCAGTTGGGGGAATCCTGACCGAGGAGCCGCTGGAAAAAACGGCGAAGGAAGTCGAGCAGCTGCGCCGTGCTATGGAGTCGCTCGGCTATCAGCACTACAACCCCATTATGTCGATCAGCACGCATTCTTTGCCAGTCAGTCCAGCACTGAAGATCACGGATATCGGCTTGATTGATGTAAATGCGGGTAAAGTCGTGCCACTGCTTTTGATGTAAAGAATATTGGGTGTCCAAAGGGTGGATTTTATCACCAGTTGGGCGCCTCTTTTTTTCATTACTTTCTCTCTTTCCTTTTGCTATAATATTATTTTATGTATTTACAAAATCATACAGAGCGAGGAACAACTGAAAATGAACGAAACCTTCTCGATCAAAGGAAAATGGCGACAATTTCTTGTCGTGCTGCTGCCGATTTTAATTTCGCAGCTAGCTCTTTTTTCTATGACGTTTTTCGATACAATCATGTCCGGGCACGCCAGTCCAATCGATTTGGCGGGTGTGGCGATCGGGGCTAGCTTATGGGCTCCTGTGCAGTCCGGATTGACGGGGATTCTGCTCGCTGTCACTCCGATGGTGGCTCAAATGGTCGGGGCAAATCGGAGGGACCGTGTTCCTTTTACTGTGGTTCAAGCGTTTTACGTGGCGATCGCGATTGGTATCGCGGTTATTATCGTAGGTGCCTTGGTGCTCAATCCGATTCTGGATTTGATGGATTTGGAGCCGAGTGTACGCGAGATCGCAATCGATTTTCTGCATGCCATAGCGATCGGGATCATCCCGTTGTTTCTCTACACAGTCATTCGCTGCTTTATTGACGCACTCGGGGAAACGCGCGTTACGATGTTTATCACTCTGTTCTCCTTGCCGATTAACATCTTTCTGAACTATGTTCTCATCTTCGGGAATTTGGGTTTTCCTCGGCTGGGCGGAGTCGGGGCAGGCTATGCTTCTGCTATCACATACTGGTGCATTTTGCTGATTAGCCTGTTTGTTGTAAAACGTGTCCATCCATTTGTGGAATACGGATTGCTCGGGAAATTTTACGCGGTTTCCCTGCAAGCCTGGAAAGAGCTGTTGAAGCTGGGCCTGCCGATTGGCTTCTCGATCTTCTTTGAGGTGAGCATTTTCGCTGCAGTAACCTTGTTCATGAGTGAGTACAGCACTATTACGATTGCAGCTCACCAGGCAGCATTGAACTTTGCCTCTTTCATTTACATGGTGCCCATGAGCATTTCGATGGCGATGACGATTTTGGTCGGCTTCGAAGTGGGGGCACGCCGCTATCGCGATGCGCGGCAGTACAGCTATCTGGGTATTAGTGTCGCCGTTGTACTGGCACTGCTGTTTGGAGTAGGGCTGTTAGCGTTTAATGAACAAGTAGCAGGCTTTTACACAACGGACGAGGAAGTGCTCCGCTTGACCCAGCATTTCCTGATGTACTCGATTTTGTTTTTGATTTCGGATGCGATCGCGGCTCCGATTCAAGGAATTCTGCGTGGCTACAAGGACGTGACGATCACCTTTATCGTAGCGCTCGTATCGTATTGGGTGATTGGATTGCCGCTGGGCTTTGCACTTGCGCAGTACACATCGCTGCAAGCGTTTGGGTATTGGATCGGGCTGATTACGGGTCTGGCGGCAGGTGCCGTTTTCCTGTTTGGCCGTTTGCTGGGCTTGCAAAGACGATTGATCAATCAGCATGATTCGCAACAAGCTCATACAGGTTAAGAGATAGCGGAAGGTCCTTGCTCCAAGGATTTTCCGCTTTTTGCATGGACAACAAAGCTCGCGTTTACAATAGGTGTGAACATCTAAAAAATTTTACTCCTATTTTCTAGGGGGAGCGTATATACTTTCTATATTAGTCTATGGTAGG
This sequence comes from Brevibacillus centrosporus, assembly GCF_046622605.1. Taxonomy (NCBI): domain Bacteria; kingdom Bacillati; phylum Bacillota; class Bacilli; order Caryophanales; family Paenibacillaceae; genus Brevibacillus; species Brevibacillus centrosporus. Next base: position 5,670,261 of record NZ_CP176856.1, read on the forward strand.
AAAGCTGACATGACGTGAATGGAACGGGGGAGAAATGGATGACATACGATTTTTTAATGAAGCTGGGGATTGCGCTTTTACTAGGACTGATTATCGGGATGGACAGGCAGCTGAAGCACAAACCGCTTGGTGTAAAAACAAGCATGGTTATCTCCGTAGCCAGTTGTCTGATCACGATTGTTTCCATTGAATCGGTGCATCGATTTTCCTTGCCTGGTCACACCAACATGGATCCGCTGCGCTTGGCTGCGCAAATTGTCAGTGGGGTCGGTTTTCTAGGTGCCGGCGTGATCTTGCGTAGAAGCAATGACGTCATTTCTGGCTTGACCACGGCTTCCATGGTTTGGGCTGCATCTGGACTCGGCATTGCGGTGGGAGCGGGATTTTATTTCGAAGCGACGACTGCCGCGATCCTGATCATTTTGGCCATTAATTTGTTTCCGCTGCTGCTTAGATGGGTGGGTCCGCGCTCCCTGCGTCAGCGGGATTTGTCGATCAAGATCGTCGTTGATGGCATGGGGAACTTAGATGATGTATTCAAGCAGATCAAGCATCTGAATTTACAGGTCAAGCGGGTCAAAGTGAAGGATGTGGACAATGGCCAGCAAAAGCTGGAGATGATGATTATTTCATCCGAGGACACGTACACGACCGATATCTATAGTTCGTTGAAAACGGTAGATCATGTGATTTCTGTAGAAGTAGAAAGTCGGTAGCAATTAGGGATCAGAGAAAAGAACAGCAAAGAAGCCATGTCAGAGCGGACGAGCACAGAGCCGCGATGAGTGGCTTCTTTTTTAGAAGTTTTTCAGAAATAGATTTCGTTCTTCAGGAAGTTTCAGGTAATTTCGTATTCGTCTGTCACTATTGCATAGCCAAAAGCTGGGCATCATAAAGCTGGGTAATGGATGATAAAAGGAGGATGAGAGATGGAATACAGAATCGAGAAGGACACCATCGGCGAAATACAGGTTCCAGCAGATAAATTGTGGGGTGCGCAGACACAGCGCAGTTTTCAGAACTTCAAGATCGGTGGAGAAAAAATGCCGATCGAGCTCATCCGAATGTTTGCCATTTTGAAGAAGAGTGCGGCTGCAGTAAACCAGAAGCTGGGCAAGCTGGAACCGGAAAAGGCAGATGCCATCATCAAGGCAGCAGATGAAGTCATCGGAGGAAGCTGGGACGAGCATTTTCCCCTCGTGGTGTGGCAAACCGGCAGCGGAACACAGTCGAATATGAATGTGAACGAAGTGATCGCGCATCGGGGCAACCAGCTGTTGGAGCAAAAGGGAAGCGCTGCACGCATCCATGCTAATGACGATGTCAACAAGTCGCAAAGCTCCAACGACACCTTCCCTACCGCGATGCATATGGCGAGCGTAGCCGTCATCGAGGACCTCGTTTTGCCAGCGATAGCGGTGCTTAAGGAAACGCTCCTAAAAAAGAGCGAAGCGTATATGGACATCATCAAAATTGGTCGGACTCACCTGCAGGATGCGACTCCACTGACTCTGGGGCAAGAGATCAGCGGATGGGTGCGGATGCTGGCGAAATGCGAAAAAATGATCAAAGAGAGCAACGAGTACATGCGAGAGCTGGCGATTGGAGGAACCGCAGTCGGAACGGGGATCAACGCGCACCCACGCTTTGGGGAGATGGTCGCCGAGGAAATCAGCCGCGTGACAAACAAGCGGTTTGTCACGGCCGAAAACAAGTTTCACGCTTTGACCAGCCACGATGAGATCGTGCATGCGCATGGGGCGTTGAAGGCGCTGGCAGCTGACCTGATGAAGATCGCCAACGACGTCAGATGGCTGGCGAGTGGACCACGTTGCGGTATCGGAGAGATCACGATTCCGGCCAACGAACCGGGAAGCTCGATCATGCCCGGGAAAGTGAACCCGACCCAAAGCGAGGCGATGACGATGGTCGTCTGCCAGGTCATGGGCAATGATGCAGCGATTGGCTTTGCTGCAAGCCAAGGCAATTTTGAGCTAAACGTCTTCAAGCCGGTCATCGTCTACAACTTTCTGCAATCTGCCAGGCTTTTAGCAGATGCGCTGCATTCCTTTAACGACCACTGCGCTGTCGGGATCGAGCCGAATCAGCCCGTCATCGAGAAAAACCTGAGCAACTCCCTGATGCTCGTCACAGCTCTCAATCCGCATATCGGCTACGAAAATGCCGCCTCTGTCGCAAAGCTCGCCCATAAAGAAGGCCTCACCCTAAAAGAGGCGGCCATCAAGAGCAAGCTGCTGACGGAAGAGCAGTTTGATCAAGTAGTACGTCCTGAGCAAATGATTCATCCAAAAGAATAGACGCGGAAAAACAGACAAATGCATAGAAAAAGAAGGCCGCCAGCGAAAATGCTGGCGGCTTTTTCATGCTCTACGCAGAACGGTATCAGATTCTCAAAGCATGCCCGCAGCGCGCACAATATCTCGCGCTTCGAGGAGAGGCACTGCCACAGCTTCCACAGTAAAGCTCACCTGTTGCGGTATCCTCCGGGACATGATGCCGCAATTGCTCCTGCACGTATGGATTCATGGTTGTAAAGCTATGTAGCTCTTCCTTGCGACCAGCGCGAATGAGGATAAATAACAAAACGACATCCATACAGCCAATGGCGACCATCACCCCGACAGTGACCATGCTGCTCCCGAATTGAAAGTCCCAAAGTGCATGGAGGGTGATGACAATCAAAACGAGCAAGGCCGCCCCAAAGACCTTCCAGGCTCGCTTGTCACTTTTTCGCGTCCTCGGACGCAATGCAGATACGATCAGCCATACCCCAGCTGCTGCTATAGCGGTCCATGCCCCGTGACCAAAGGGAGATAGTAGCGCCCGGATCCAAAGCATGGAGAGCATCCCCAGTGAAGAGGCTTGCTCCAAGTGTGACCAGCCGTACAGCATGCTTTCGATTGCTGCAAACCCCATGCCTGCTGCTGCTCCAAATACAAGCGCGTCCATTAAAAATGGCATACGCTTCGGTCGAGCAATCAGAAAGCAAATGACGAGCTTGGCCCCTTCCTCAATGAGAGAGATAGCCAAAGGAGCACCAAGCTGCGAATAATCTATCGTGCTTACAGCGTTATTCATGAACCATACGCGCTCCAATAAAAAAGCTACTGGAACAGCGAATATGCCGGAGGCTGCGAATAATAGGCTTACTTGCGTCTGTTTAATTCCCAAAAGCTGATGATCCCTCATATATGCAACAAAGGTAACAGGACCAACAAGTCCTCCTGCCAACAACGTTACGACGTGCAGGATATGGTTATTTAAAAATAATGCCAATAGGGACAGCACAAGAAAGCCCCCGCCCAGCCAGAGAAGACTATCTATCCAGCGCTCTCTAGCTTTCGGCACGAAAGCGGCAGCAGTATCTACAGCCAGTTGCTGCTCTGTGTGAAGCTCGTTGGCTAGCTTTGGAAGAGCATGGGGGTGACGGATACGAATGATCTCGCAAAATTGCTTAAGAATGGGGGCATAGCAGCCAAGAATAGAGAGAAACTCTTCCTTGCCCAGAACCATTAGCTCACTATCTTCTAAAGCCGTTAGGGTGTACTCTGACGGGAGATCTGCCAGCAGCAGCTCTTCTCCAAAAAAATCCCCTTCCAGAAGAAGGCTTTTCTTTCGGTCCTTTCTGCGCGCTTCGAATCGTCCACTACTCACCATAAAGAATTGATCCGCGCACGCTCCCATTTCTAGAATGGTCTCACCCTTTGCAACCTTGCGCGTCGTGATCACCTCGGCAAGACCACGCAGCTCCGCATCAGGGATCACCGACCATATGGAAGCTTTTCGAAGCTTTCTATGAAGCATCCGGATACGAACGGTGTACAGCAAGCTTTCATGGAATAGGGGGCTTACTTTCGCAAGAAGCTCAAAAGATTGCCGCTCCAAGCGCAGGGCAATCACATCATGGAAGGCGGTTACGGACGCAGATCTGCGTTCATGCTGAAGCAATCCCATTTCCCCGACTAGGCTACCCGGTCCTAGCTCTGCGAGCAGGAGTGTATTGCCTACCAGATTTCGTGAGGATACCTGCACACTGCCTGTATGGATAAAGAAGCAATCTGTGCTCGCATCTCCTTCGATAAGAAGCGACTCTCCATCGCTGATATAGATAGGTTCAATTAACCGAGCCACGATTTCCAACTCGGAATCTGGCACTCCTCGCAGCAATGGGTGCTCGCGCAAGAATTGAAATACATCCGTAACTGGCATTTACGTTTCGTCCTTTATCTCATATTGCCAATAATAGTGCCTCTCGAATCTTGCATTTTCTTAATCAAATCAGTCATGGTATCAAAAGCTTCATTACGCTTATTGGTCAGCTCTTGCAGCTTAATCATATCCATCTGTTGCTCATTGGATTGTTCATCGATGGAATCCTTGACACTCTCGATCAGCCTTTGTAGCTCACTTACGGTCAAATCACCACGTACTTCTATCTCATTTCCTTTTAACGAGTCCAGAACTTCGTCGCTTATTTCAATAGGCTGGTCTGGAGAGGCACCGTTCTTTTCCACATTTTTCAAAGCGACATTAAGCTTCGTAAGCAATTTATTTAATTCAGCGATCGTCGCATTTCTGTCTTGGACTGCTTTCAATTGTTCTCTCAATTGATCTTCTAGTGCATTGGCGCGCGAATTTTGCACAGCCTGCAATGCCGCTTCTAAATCTGATCCACTTAAGTCTCCGCCAGCTTGAGCGACACTATTTTTTGCTGCTCCCTGTCCGAAGGCAGCACTAACCGAATGATAGACAGAATTGTTATACATAAGAGCGGAGCCGGCAAGCACTCCCACCAAAAAAATGCCACCGACAGATACTGCTTTTTTCTTCTTACTCATTTTACTTCATCCTCTCACGTCTTTGTCTTTCATTATAGATGCTGTGATGATGAATTTCTGTGGTGTGGGTCGCAAATTGAAAAAATGTATTTTGGGATGATCTCTCAAAAAGAAATCATTTAATTTTGCAGGAAGCTCCAGGAAAAAGGAGGAATAAGCGAAGGCATTAGGGACACAGCCAAGGCGTAATGGAAAAGGCGGAACCTGTCTTTAGCGTCCACCTCTGAATCAACATCCCAGAAGTACCACTTTGGACGCGGGGTTCCGCTTTTGCAATGGAGCCGTCCAGGGATGACCCCGTAAGAAGTGGCCCTACTAACGGAGCGTTTTCTCCTTTTTCCACCGCTCCACCACCGAACCTTGAAATCAAATGTTTTCTTCCCCCATCTTTAGGATTTCTTTACCTTTCTCTGCTATAGTGAACTTACATTTATCGGAAAAACAGGAGGGTAGGCTATGAGAATCTTGATCGTAGATGATGACAAAGAAATCGTGGACCTGCTTGCTATATATCTAGGTAACGAGGGCTATGAGATCGAAAAGGCGTTTGACGGAATGGAGGCAATGGACAAGCTCGCCCAAAAGGAGTTTCACCTGGTCATTCTGGACGTCATGATGCCGCAGCTCGATGGCTTGGAAGTCACCAAACGCGTGCGGAAAAACTCGCAGATCCCCATCCTGATGGCAAGTGCGAAGACGAACGACATGGACAAGATCATGGGGCTCATGACAGGCGCCGACGATTACGTAGCCAAGCCGTTCAATCCGCTGGAGGTCATCGCCAGGGTCAAATCGCTGCTGCGACGCGCCAACTATAGCCATGCCAAACAAAAGCATGACAACGTGATCGAGGTAGGCCCGTTGATCATCGACAAGCAGAGCCATGTGGCGCAGACCAAGGATGGCGTACCTATCAAGCTGACAGCGCTGGAATTCTCCATCCTCTTTTTGCTGGCGAGTCACCCAAACCGCGTATTCAGCTCCGAAGAAATCTTCGACCGCTGCTGGAAAATGGATAACTACGTGTCCTACAAAACCGTGATGGTCCATATCAGCAACCTGCGAGAAAAGCTGGAGAAGGCGACCAACGGAGAAAAGGTGATCCAGACCGTATGGGGGGTAGGCTATAAAATTGAAGCTTAACGTCCGAGACTTCCTGCGGATTTTGCTCGAAATCATGCTTGGCTTGCTCATCCTGTTTGCTGTATTTCAGGCGCTGTCCTATTTCGCCAACAACTATCTGTATCGGATACCCGAGATCAAAAACTTTGTGTGGAAGTTCCGCAATACCTATGGCTTTGACACGTTTAAAATCCCGATTCTGCTGTTGTCGACAGGACTGTTTGCGGCATGGACGCTGGTTCGCATCCGGAAATACAAGGAACAAAGACAAATGAACCAGATCATCGAGGAGCTTCACTACATTGCAAAGGGCAATTACGATCATCAGATCTCGATCAGGCCCGCGGGGAGCTTGGGGAATGTCGTGGACAGTATTCACGCCCTCGTCAAAAGCACGACCGATGCGATGGAGGAGGAACGCAGGCTCGAGCAGTCAAAGGACGAGCTCGTCACGAACGTCTCTCATGATCTTCGTACGCCTCTGACCTCGATCATCGGCTATCTGGGATTGATTGAGCAAGGAAAGTACCAGGATGAAAATCAGATTAGACAGTACACTCATATCGCCTATGAAAAAGCCAAGCAGATGAATGTACTGGTGAACGATTTGTTTGAGTATACGAAAGTGCGCAACCGCGGCGCCTATTTGAACCGGACGCAGTTTGACCTGGTGGAGCTGGTCGAACAGGTTGCCGTAGGCTTTCGAATCGCAGCGCATGAAGCGGGCCTGCAGCTGCAAGTGGAAACACCGGATGAAAAGGTAGAAATGTGGGGAGATACGGACAAGCTGGTACGTGTGCTGGAGAACCTGATTTCCAACGCCATCAAATACGGTCGAGACGGTACGATGATCGCCGTTCGCCTGTTTCGTGTACCGGATGGCATTTCCTTTTCGGTCGGAAACAACGGCACGCCGATTCCTGCTGAGGCCCTGCCCAATCTATTTGAGCGATTCTATAGGGTCGAAGCCTCGCGTTCCAAGGAAACCGGAGGCTCTGGTCTGGGACTGGCGATTGCCAAGAGCATCATCGATCTGCATCACGGTCAGATTTCAGTGACGAGTACAGCAGAATGGACGACGTTTACGGTATGGCTTCCACTCTCCAGTATGCAAGCTTCATAATCTCTTTACCCTTTCTTTAGAAACGATTTTGAGTTTTTTAAATCGAAAGGCCTATCCTTGCGGTGTAGAAGAAACGTTGCTCGTACACTGGAAAGGGAGGCTTTTTGCATGAAACGGAAAAAGGGCAGAAGGTTGCTGCTGCTCATGCTGATAGCAGGTATTGCAGGCATATGGACGTGGATACAAGCTGGAGAAGAGGAGGAGAGCTTTCTAGGCGGCTTGGATCGAGCGTTCTTCACGCTCGATGCGAGGGCTGCTGTTTTGGTGGATGCCGAGACCGGAGATGTCCTGTACGAGCAGGATGGGGATACGCCATATCCTGTAGCGAGCATGTCGAAAATGATGACAGAATACATCCTGCTGGAGGCCATCCGGGATAAACGGGTCACATGGGAAGACAGCGTGGAGGTATCGGAAAATGCGGCAACAGCAGAAGGGGCCAGAGTGAGTCTTCGGGCAGGGGAGGTATACCCGCTGCGAGATCTATACGAGGCGATGGCTGTAGGCTCTGCCAATAATGCGGCGGTTGCCATCGGTGAGTACCTAGCAGGCAGCACAACGAACTTTGCCGCGCTCATGAACCAGAAAGCGCAGGAGCTCGGACTGAAATCTTCCCAGTTCGTGAATGCGACAGGACTGGTTTACAGCTACGGACAAAACCAAATGACAGCAAAAGACGTCGGTCGTCTGGCGTATCGACTGGTCAATGATTTCCCCGAAATCGTGGAATTGACCTCGGATCCGCAGGTGCAGCTTAACTCTACTGGGGAAAAGGTAACGAACACCAATCTGATGCTGCTCTCCCAGAACGAGTCCTTGCGAGTGTCAGGTATGGATGGACTGAAAACCGGCTTTACAGACGAAGCGGGCTACTGCTTTACAGGTACGGCTAAACGGGAAGGCCGCAGATTGATTTCAGTTGTGATGGGAACGGACACGGAGGTAGGACGGTTTACGGAAACAAAGAAGCTGCTGGAAAAGGGGTTTTCCTACAGATGAAAAAAGGGATCAATCTCTTGCTGCGAGCTACCTTTTCTGTCGCCTTTGCCCTGTATTTGATACTGGTGATAAAAGTAATCCTCTTTAAATTTAGCTGGATGAATGCGGCCAAGGTGTTCCCCTCGATTGCTCACAGCCTCTCGCAGCCGCAGCTCATCTGGGAAAGCCTGGCGAACAGAGGAAACCTTATCCCGTTTCATGAAATCATGAAGTATATGGACAATTTGCTAGCAGGGGGAAATATGCACAGTAACGTGAATTTCATAGGCAACGTTATCGCTTTTCTTCCTTTTGGGTTCCTGCTCCCTATTCTGCAAAAGGAGAAAAATCGCTCTCTAGTGACCGTAACGATCCTAGCCTTTCTCTTCAGCCTATGTATGGAGGGGACACAATTGCTGGCCAGCATCGGGACCTTTGATGTCGATGATCTTTTGCTGAATACAGCAGGAGGCATGATTGGTTACGGGATCTTCCTAGGATTTCGGTCCATTTTTCAACATCGGTATCCGAAAAGAGTCACACAAGAGGAATCGTTATAAAGAAACGCGATTCGTTTTTCATCAAATCCAACTCTTCCCCTTGTTTTGTCTCAAAGGCTGCAAGTACACTAAAAGAATCCTTTGGATAAACACTTGGGAAGAGAAGGTGAATTCTCTTTGTTTGATAAAGCGCTAGAAGTCTTGCAAAAATACTTTGGCTATCCCTCGTTTCGGGAAGGGCAAAAGAAAATGATTGAGAGTTTGTTGAGTGGCCACGACACCTTGGGAATCATGCCGACCGGCGGCGGGAAATCGATCTGCTACCAGGTTCCGGCGATGCTGTTTGACGGTGTGACGATCGTCATCTCCCCGTTAATTTCTTTGATGAAAGATCAGGTGGATGTACTGGTCAGCATGGGCATCCCTGCTACGCAGATCAATAGCTCACTAGAAGCGAGTGAAGTGCGGGAAAGGCTGAGACTGGCAGCAAGTGGGGGGTACAAGCTGCTCTATATCGCCCCGGAGCGTCTAGAGTCCGAATCGTTCCAGGCACTGATCCGCGATGTGCCGATTTCCTTTGTAGCGGTAGACGAGGCTCACTGTGTATCCCAGTGGGGCCATGATTTCCGCCCGAGCTATCTGGAGATCGCCCGGTTCCTACGCACACTGCCCGAGCGCCCTGTCGTCGCTGCCTTGACGGCTACGGCAACACCTGAAGTCACCGAGGACATTCGCCGCCAGCTTACTTTGGTTGACGAGCGCACCTTTATCACGGGCTTTGGCAGAGACAATCTGATCATGTCCGTGCGCAAGGGGGAGAACCGCCGCACCTTTATTACCGATTACCTGCGGGCAAACAGCCAGCAAGCGGGCATCATCTATGCGGCGACGAGAAAAGACGTAGACGCGCTCCATGCTGATTTGAGCAAACGCGGCTTCGCGGTTACGAAATATCATGCGGGACTGTCAGAGGAAGAGCGGGCACAAAATCAGGAGGCTTTCCTGTTTGACGATGTGCGGACGATGGTCGCCACCAATGCGTTTGGGATGGGGATCGACAAATCCAACGTGCGGTATGTGATTCACTACAACATGCCGAAAAATCTCGAAGCGTACTACCAAGAGGCTGGCCGCGCTGGCCGTGACGGGGAGAAGAGTGAGTGTATCCTATTGTTCCAGCCGCAGGACATTCAGACCCAGACCTTTTTCATCGAGCAGAATCAGCTGACTGACGAGCGCAAAGAGCATGAATATAAAAAGCTGTACGCCATGATCGACTATTGCCGGACACCGCGATGCTTGCAGCAATACATCGTTCAATACTTTGGCGAAAACGACGCGCCAGCCTGCGGTCAATGCGCGAACTGCACGGATGATACAGAGCTTGCCGACATCACGCTGGAGGCGCAGAAGATCTTTTCCTGCGTGAAAAGAATGCGGGAACGCTTCGGTGCTGCCTTGGTAGCGCAGGTGCTCAAGGCTTCAAAAAACAAGAAGGTCACACAGCTCGGCTTTGACCAGCTGCCGACCTATGGCCTGATGAAAGAATACAAGGAAAAAGAGATTATGGATTTGATTCAAATCCTGATCGCGGAAGGATATTTGCAGGTCACAGAAAGCCAGTACCCGATCGTTAAGCTGGGCGAGAAAGCGCTGCCCGTGCTAAAAGGCGAAGAACGAGTCTGGCAAAAGATCGCGATCCGACCTGTGCAGCAGGAAGAGGATGACGACTTGTTCGAGCGTCTGCGCCAAGTACGCAAAGAAATTTCCCAGCGTGAGGGCGTGCCGCCATACGTCATTTTCCACGACAGCACGCTCAAAGAAATGAGCAGTCTCTGCCCAACGGACAAGGCTGCCATGCTGAAAGTAAAAGGAGTAGGGGAGTCGAAATTCGATAAGTATGGGCATCTCTTTCTAGATTGCCTGCAAACGTACGCAGCTGAAAAACCGTGACCTTCAAAAGTCATGGTTTTTTTGTTGTTTTTCATAGGATTAGGAAATAAATGGTTCGTGTCTGAATAAATAGACTGCTATAGTTAAAATAAACCAAATAAATATAAAAAAGAAACTGAGGGGACGACATGTACAAAAGGGGAACCAAAGTAGGGAAGACGTTGCTGGGTCTGGCAATGTCGACTGTGCTGATGGGCAGCGCGTTCGTAGGCGCGTCGGTACCAGCACAGGCAGCAGCAACGCCAGCGCCAGCAGCAGCGGAAACAAAAATCACACTGCTCGGCACATCTGACATCCATGGTAGATTCATGCCGTGGGATTATGCGCTGGATGGTCCAAATCCAAACGGCAGTCTGACACAGCTCTTTACGATGATCAAAGAGATTCGCAAAGAGAATCCGAACACGGTATTGCTGGATGCAGGTGACTCCATTCAAGACAACTCCGCAGAGCTGTTCAACGACCAGCCAGAGTCTCCGATGATGGTAGCGATGAACGAAATGGGCTACGACGCATGGGCGTTCGGAAACCACGAGTTCAACTTCGGGCTCGATATTTTGGACAAGATCAGCAGCCAATACAAGGGTCCTGTGCTCGCAGGAAACATCTATAAAGAAAACGGCGAGCGCTTCCTGCCAGCGTACACAATCGTCGAGCGTGACGGGATCAAAATCGGTGTGATCGGCATGGATACGCCGATGATCTCTGACTTTGAAAAGGGAACCGATCACCTGGACGGACTCGTTGTGAAAAATCCGGTCGAAGAAACCAAAAAGGCAGTAAAAGAGCTGAAAGGCAAAGTAGACGTCATGATCGGTCTCATGCACATGGGGATCGAAAATGAAAACGGCATTCCGGGAACCGGTGTAGCAGACATCGCCAACGAAGTACCTGAGCTGACCGCCATTTTCGCTGGTCACATGCACAAGCTGGTGAAAAAAGAAGAGATCAATGGCGTGCTCATCACCGAACCAGACAAATACGGCACCCATCTCTCCCGCATCGACTTGTCCTTTGAAAAGAAAGACGGCAAGGTCGTGCTGAAAAGCAAGGAAGCGACTGCAGTACCTGTAAAAGGAGCAGACGGAACTCCTGCCGTTTCTGATCCTGGACTCGAAGCCAAACTGCAGCCGTTCCACGAATTTGCACGTGCCGATGCAAACATCGTCGTAGCAGAGCTCAAAGGCATGAACATGGTAGAGAAAAACGAGATCGAAGGCATCCCGACCGTGCAGATTCAAGAGACGCCTTTGTCTGATTTCTTCCATGAAGTCATGCTCTACTACAGCAAGGCGGACGTGGTCGCGCACCAGATCGACAACGACAAAGCCAAGCTCGACATCGGTCCGATCAAGAAAAAGGACATCGCCTACAACTACCAGTACGCTGGCGGTGAGATCACGGTATACAAAGTAACAGGTAAAGACCTGAAGGACTATATGGAGTGGGCAGTCGGCTACTTCAATACGACTCGTCCAGGAGATGTGACCGTAAGCTTTGACAGCAAACGCCGCGCTTCCAAATACAGCACAAACGACTTCTTCGGCAACGTGAAATACGAGATCGATCTGTCCAAGCCGTACGGCAGCCGAATCACCAACCTGCGCAAAATGGACGAGACACCGATCAAGCCAGAGGATGTTTTGAAGCTGGGTATGAATGCGTACCGCATGGAAGCTCTGCAGGCAAAGGGCGGAGCGCTGGAAGGCCGCAAGTTTGAGCAGCTCTGGTCTTCCAAGGCAGAGAGTGCTTTTGGGGAAACACAAGGTACCATCCGCAACCGTGCCATCGCCTACCTGAAAGAAGTGAAAAAAGGCGTGTACGAGCCGACCGTCCAAAACAATTGGAAGATCATTGGAGTGGATACGACCGCACCTGAGCGTGCCGATGTTGTAGCGTTGATCAACGCAGGCATCCTGAGCGTACCGAAAACCGAGGATGGCAAGTACACCAACATCGCATCGATCAACATCAAAGATGCGGTGACCAAGGAAGAAATCGCCGAGCTTTCAGCGAAGGCAAAGGTAGACGCAAGCAAATTTGCCAACGTAAAAACGAAAGGCGAATTCTATCACCTGCTGAACGAGGCCGTGAAAGTAGCTGCACCGGCACCAGAAGCAGCTGCCGTACCGCAAAAATAAAGCACGAGAACACCAGAATACCGCGTCCTCCAACTGAGGGACGCGGTTTTTGCTTGTACAGTAGAATTTATAAGATTCTTCTCCAGTATAAGTGCAACTAAGGCGGAGACCTGTACCCTTTGGGTGCAAAAGGCTTGGCGCAGCCAAGTTTTCTAAGAGAAGACCTTGGGCTAGCCAACCAATTTCTTTCGTTGACCTGCCAGGTAGAGAAGAAACACCAGCAGCAGCAAGCCCTGCCCAACGATTGCACCTGAGATGGAAACACCCAGATAGACGATCAGGTAGTAAATGCCGGAGCCCACGGCCATCAGCATGTTTTCTACCAGATTTTGAATCGCGATCGTCTTGCCGGAGCCAACGAGTGTCTTTCCTTCCTCCTGCAGAATGGTATTCATAGGAATGATAAAGGCACCACCCATGAAGCCGACGAGCAGCAGGAAACAGATGGCGACAGCGGTGACATGAATCCAAGGGAACAGGACGATGATCAGGAGCATCCCGAAGCCGTAGTTCAGTGATCGCGTGAATTTCTTCAACGGGATCAGCTTGGGAGCCAAAAACGCTCCGACGATAATTCCAATCGACGTGGTCGCGAGAATAAGGGATACGGAAAAGCTTTGCGGGTCGATTCCCAGTGCGACAGGAATCCAGGCAATCAGCGCGACTCGCAGCACGGCGGAACTCATCCAGAACGAGCCGGTTCCCACCAGGGAAAACCGCGTATCAGGGCGCTTCATCAGCACGGCAAAATCTGCAATGAAGCGTCGCGCTTCGGTACCGTAGCGAATCGAAGCGTTACCCGCCATACGCGGGATAAAGAAGGTCATGGCTAGCGAAAGCAGATAGAGCAACAGGCAAATGGCCGAGGAGATGAGGGGAGCGGTCATGGAAGCGACAGCTCCGCCTCCTCCGATCCCAAGCAAAATGGCGATGATCGTGTAGCCTTCGATGCGGGCGTTGGCCCGGAACAGCTCTTGCTCGTTGCTCGTCAGCTCCGGCAAAATCCCGTATTTGGCAGGGGAGTACACGACAGCGCCGACCCCTACGATAAAATAGCTCAGCATCAGCAGCAGAATGCTCGAGTGATCGATGACAAAGAGAAGAATGACACCGAGCGCTTTGATCAGGTTGCCGATGACGAGCACAAACGATTTGGGATGCTTGTCGGCGAAAGGACCAACGAGTGGAGCGAGAAGGATGTACGGAAGAAAAAAGGAAATGGATACGAGTGCGAGCATGGCGGGAGAAAAGCCGTTCTCCCGCAGCAGGTTGGCGATTACAAACAAAATCATGTTGTCGGCAAAGGCAGATAGGAATTGAGTAAAATACAAGGCTTGCAAAGGTTGTAATCGCAGCTTCACCATTTTTCCCTCTCGCTTTCCGCCAGCTGTTTCAGACTGACGTAATCTGTTTTTCCACTGCCCAAGAGCGGGAGTGCAGAAATCCCTTTGACGGCGCCGGGTATGAGCAGCGGCGAGTATTGCTTTTCGGTCAGATAGGTGCGCAATTGGTTTAGCTGTACTGTTTCATCCGTAGTGTACAGCAGGATGCGCTCCCCTTTGCGCTGGTCATTGATCGAGATAGCGGCAAACCCGGAGTGGCCAAAGCATTCCATCGCCAGCTCTTCGACGAGATTGAGCGATACCATTTCGCCTCCGATTTTGGCAAAGCGCTTCAGGCGAGATTTGATGGTCAAAAAGCCATCCCGATCGGCTTCGACCAAATCCCCCGTTTGATACCATTCCTCTGCGGGCAAAAAGCCTTTCCCGTGAATCATGTAGCCTTTCATGACGTTCGGTCCTTTGACCAAAAGCTGTCCGCCTGCCTCGATCCCTTCGACCGGGTCCAGGCGGTACGACATTCCCGGCATCAGACGCCCTACACTTCCCGGTTTGTTTGCCAGTGGTGTGTTCAGAGACAGGATAGGAGCCGTCTCAGTCGCGCCGTAGCCTTCAAAGATGCGTACCCCGAACTTCTCCATCCATAGCTTGCGCACGTCGTCCTTCAGCTTTTCAGCGCCTGCAAATACGTAGCGCAGCGAGTAGAAGTTGTACGGGTGAGCCATCCGTCCGTAGCCAGCCATGAAGGTCGAGGTCCCAAACAGGATCGTCGCATTCTGATCGTACACCAGCTCCGAAATTGCTTTGTAATGCAGCGGACTGGGGTACAAAAAGACCGGGATGCCTTTTACGACGGGCAAGAGCGTGCCAGCTGTCAGTCCAAAGCTGTGAAACATCGGCAGGGCATTGAAAAACTTGTCGCGTGACGTGATGTCGATGACGCTGGTTACCTGCTGGATGTTGGCGTACAGGTTGGAATGTGTCAGGACCACGCCTTTTGGTTTGCTTTCACTGCCGGAGGTAAAGAGAATCAGTTCGTTTTCGAGCGCCTGTGCTTTTTGCTTGGTCACAAAGCGGATCAGGGCAGAGACTTTGTCAAAAGCAGTAGCCGAGGCTTTCAGGTCTTCCAGATACACGATGTTCATTTTTTCTTCCAGCCCGGCAATCACGTGCTCCAGCTTTCCTTTTTCGATGAAGACACGCGATGTTAGGATCGTATCGATATGCCCTGTTTCGCAGCATTCCAGCAAGGAGCGGGCCCCCAGAGAAAAGTTCAGGATCGCGGGTGTTTTGCCGATGCGAAACAGCGACAGCAAAGTAATCAGATGACCAACAGAGTTCGGTAGAAATACGCCTACGACTGGTTTTCCAAACAACTGCGCCTTCAGTTTGTCACCTAGCAGATAGCTGCCGATCAAAAGTGTGCGGTAGTTGATCGCAGCTCCCAAGTCCTTGGCGATTTCCAGCTTGGAGCCATTGACGCGGGCTGCCTCCAGCACTTCATCAAACAGATTGACGTTTTGCTTCAATCGGCTTTGGAACAGCTCGTTTTGCAGGGTGCGTAAAATCAAATCGCTGGCGGATGCTTTTTGTTCACGCATAGACAGTGTTTCCTTGCGCTCGATGGTGAACGGTGTACCGACTGCGATCGTGACATCCGGGAACCAGAGGAGGCGCAGCTTTCCTTTCAAGTACGAGAAAACCGAGCGTTCCAGGCCATTGATGGCGACAGGGTAGACGGTAGCGCCAGTCCGCAGGGCGAGATAGCCGACGCCGCTGTAAATTTTCATCAAGCCGCCCGTGGTGGTGATGCGGCCTTCCGGGAAAATGACCAGCGTTTCGCCGCTGCGAATGACGCGCAGCATGTGGCGAATCGAATACGGATTGAGCGGATCGACTGCAATGTGCTTGCGAAAGCGCAAGAAGAAGGCAAATTTTTTGGCGATATCCGTATTGACGACGAAGGTCGCTCCCTTTGGCAGACAAAACGACAGGAGCACAGCATCCATGAGAGAGACGTGATTGGGTATGATGATCGATGGCTGGGAAAGATCGATTTTGTGCATGCCCTGGACGCGAGGTCGGAACCAAAGCAGCAGAACAGCTTTCAGGAAGGCATGAATGAGAAACATGTAGACCACACCTTTACAATAAATAATTGCGTATCTGTTAGCTTTCATTGTAAAGAGCGGGGGGTGTAAAAAAAGTACCAACTTTCATTGGTACCTGGTCTTAGTGCCTACTGGGACGAGCAGCCAAAGGGAGCGGAAATCGCGCCAAAGCTTGCTAGAACAGCTTTTTCTGGTTGGCTTTGGCGGCGGCTTCCTTGCTGGTTTTCACGCCCATTTTTTTGAGGATGCGGTTGATGTGGTTCTTGATGGTCCGTTTGGTGATATGCAGCGCTTGCTCGATTTGGGTTTGGGTATGTCCCTGATGGATAAGCTGCAAAATTTCCTTTTCAGCGGGGGAGAGCAGCTTTTGGTTCTCCTCATTTTTCATCCGTAAAAATTCGTTGCGCAAAGCTGCCGCCGCCGTTGGATGAATAGCCGATTGCCGCAGATGAGCAGCGCGGATCGCGTCCGGAATTTCCTTGAAGCTGGACTTGCTGATGTAGTTGACGGCTCCTGCGGAAAAGGACTCGACGATCACATCCTCGGCGGTTAGCGAAGTCAGCATGATGATTTTACAGTCAGGTGCGAGCTGGAGCAGAGCGAGGGCCGTCTCGATGCCGTCCAGGTTGTTTTCCGTGAGATTGATATCCATCAGGACGACGTCAGTGTCCGCAGCCGAAAACTGCTGGATCGCGTCCTCTTTGGTGCCAGCTTCGCCAATGACCTGCAGCTCCTGATCCCTGCTCAAAAAGTCGACTAATCCTTTGCGCCAGATCGGATCGTCTTCTACGAGAAATACGCGAATCGTCTCCATGAGTTACCAGTTCCCCCCTTCTACACGTTTTTTCGGAAATAAGAGAAACACCGTTGTTCCCTTCCCTAGCTCACTGGTTATTTCCAGCGTTCCTTGGTGCTTTTGCATGACGTTGTAGCAATAGGACAAGCCCAGACCAAAGTTTTGGCTGGTCTTTTTCGTAGAGAAGAAAGGATCCAGCACATGTGGCAGATTTTCTTTGGAAATGCCTGTGCCTGTATCAGTAATGGCAGCGACAAGGTGTTTTTTGGACAGGAACAGCTGCAAGTGCAAAGTGCCCCCTGATTTCATCGCCTCTAAAGCATTCATGCACAGATTGGTCAAGATTTCTCGCAGCTGCACCGGATCGCAGCTCACTCTCAGAGTCTCATCCAGCTCGGTCACGACTTCTACCTGCTGTTTGATTGCATAGGGTTCGAGTGTTTGGACGACCTGCAGGATGATTTGACTTGGCTGTACGGTCTTCTCTTGCAGGACGATGTCGGAGAGCTGGCCTTGAATGCGGTTCATCATATCCAGGATGTGCTGGGATGACTGAATCAGGACGGCCGCATCTTCCTTCAAGCCAGGCTGGTTGGTGTCATCGGCGTACGATTCGATGCGGTCTGCGTACAGCGAAATCTTGCCTACCTCATTTTTGATCGTATGGTTGATGATCTGCGCCCCGGAGGTCAGTGCTCGCAGGGTGCTGTCCAGACGTCTTTTTTCTACGCGAAGGCGGACACCGAGGAAGCCGTATTTCAAACTGATGGCAACAATCAGAACGAATTGAACGATGACCACGAGCGTGTTGTAGCGCCACGCCTCATAATCATTCTGAATCCGCATGACGTAAATGAAAAGAAAGACGAAAAAGAGCGGGATGATGATCAGAATGTTGGTGAAAAAGCTGTTTTTCTTTACCGACGGGTCTTTTTCCTGACGGTATTGCAGCACGAGCAAGATACAGGCAAGCAAATAGTACGGAATCACCCATGCCACCATGATCCAGTAGTTGAACGTCAGCACTGGATAAATCGGTGTAATCGCCAGCATGATCAGAGGCGGAATCAGAGCAGCGTATTGAAGGATTCCTTTGATTTTGACAGAGAATGCCTCAAAAGAATGTATGGCAAACAGCAAAAAAGTAAAAGGAAGTCCGGTCTGTGTGAGAAAGGAAGAGCTTCTGCTCAGCCATACCAGGGCACTCTGCCACTGGGGGTGGAGAGCGAAAACGTCTACCCAATGAGGCAGAATCATCTCATCGATGACTGCCGAGAAAAAGCCTCCTGCCCCGACAAATGCCGTAGCGCTTGCCCAGCGGATTGAAGTGCGCCGTGGGTCTGTAAACAGGACGAGAAGACCGAGAGCCCATAGGGTAAACAAGATGAAAACCATCATGGTAGGTTGTTCTCCTGTCGTTTAGATAGATCTATTATACCGTACCATTGAGGGGGAAGCCTTATCTGCATTTGTTTCCTAATAAAGCTCAATCAAGCTTTATTTTCAGAATTGTCACAGGTGCAAGTAATATTCGGAATATCGCTGTCGACAGAAATCGTGTAAAATCGAGTCATTGCAACAATATTTCACGGAGGAGAAGCTCATCCATGGCCATGTTCATGAAAAAGCATCTGATTGTCCGCATTTTGTTCGTAATTATACTGGTCCTTCTTCTTATTGCGGCGGGCAATTTGGCGATCCAGATGGTACAGACCAAATCTGCGGTCGAAGAGGGGATCAATAACTACAACATTCGCATCGCAGAAAGCTACGCGACCGGGATGAAGCCGGGGCAATATGCCGAGTTTCTGAAGCAGCCAGAAGAAACGGATCTGTATTGGTCGCTGCGCCACGAGCTTGACGTTTTCCGTACGCAGATTGGCGCGCGTTATGTTTATTTTGTACGCTTTGCTGAGAATCAGGTTCCGCATATCATGATCGATGGAAGACCGCCAAACGATCCGGATGCGTCTCCCATCGACGAAATAACGGATATGCCTCCAGATGCAGTCCAGGAAGTCATGGCGGGCAAACAGGCAAGCTCTCCGGTGATTGATAATCCGGAGTACGGCTCCTATTTATCCGCGTATGTACCCGTAAAGGATGCGAGCGGAACAGTGATCGGCGCTCTGGGCATCGATACAGATGCGGCTGTGTTTGAGCAGCTGGCGGCAAATGTCATGAAGAAGAGCTTGCCCTTTTATGCCCTCATCCTGGCGATTATGGTGGCAGCGATCGGGGTCATTGTCTGGTTTATCCAAAAGGCACTGCGACCCTTGCACATCGTGAAGCTGAGCGCAGAAAAAATGGCTACAGGCGATTTGGCAGCAGCGCATGATATTTTGCGTGAGAATCCCGTTCGTTCGGTGGACGAGATCGGAAGCGTTTACAAGGCCATGCTGATCATGTCTGAAAATGTGCATGCGAGGGTACGTGGACTGGTCATGAATATGGAACAAACGTCGGATCAACTAGTGACATCCTCTGGAGAGTTTGCAACCAGTGCCAACCGGATGCTGGAGATGGGCAAAAGCATGAGTGAAACGGTGAGGACGATTTACGAAGGGGCAAACACCCAGAAAAAGAGTGCCGAGGACAGCGTCATGGCAATGGAGGAAATCGCTTTGGGCATTACGCGGATCGCTGAATCCTCTTCGACGGTATCCTCGGCTTCCGTCGAAGCTCTCGAAATGGCGCGTTCGGGTGACGATGCCATGAAACGCATGAACCACCAAATCCGTGGGATCGCTACCTCGGCCGAGCAAACACTGCATCTGGCCAGGGAAATGAAGGGCAATACAGATGAGATCGAGAAAGCGCTGCAATCGATTCGGAGCTTTACGGATCAAACGAAGATTCTTGCACTCAATGCGACGATTGAAGCGGCGCGAGCTGGGGAGCATGGACAGGGCTTCTCGGTAGTAGCCAAAGAAGTCAGCAAGCTGGCCGACGCCTCCGCGAAGACGGTCTTGCAAATTACGGATTTGCTTAGTCATATTGGGATACAATCGGCTTCGATTAGCGAAGAGATGGAAGTGGTCGCCCAGGAAGTTGCGGCAGGAGTCCAGCTGTCACAGGATGCAGAACAGTCGATTTTGCATGCCGTAAAAGCATTTGGCCTGGTTAGCGAGCAGATAATGGAGGTATCGGCTACAACAGAGCAGCTATCGGCAGGCTCTGAGGAAGTCGTCGCTCAATTCAGCAGTATTGCCCATATCGCGAGCGAAGTGTCCGGTCAGACGCAGCAAATTCAGTCTATGTCAAATAAACAGCTGGGTATGATGCAGCATGTGCACGAAGCTACAACGGTACTGACGGCAAATACCTTGGGAATGAGACAAGCTATTCAACAAGTAAATGTATAAGGATTCATTTCAAACCAGCTGCCTGCTTGTGAGGCTAGCTGGTTTTTTCGCTGGAATTGCCTATGCTCTATCTTCATATTGTCAGGTAAGGGAGGTTTTCTTTCTTTCGTGTTGAAATGAATTCGAAATGAGGCGATCGTGCCATCTACGCAACGGCAGGTGATAGCGTGAAGCGTTTGGATTTAATTTATCAGAAATTTTTGGATTTTGGCCATGGTAAGAAAATCAGTGCCAGTGAATTGGCTGAGATGCTCGGGCTTAGTCGTGCCAACGTGAGCAGCGATTTGAACAAGCTGTGGAAGGCAGGCAAGATCGAAAAAGCAGACGGCAGGCCTACGCTGTTTTTTGCCAAGCAAACGAGTGAAACTTTGTACAATACAGAAACCGCGCTGGACAGGCTGGCAAAGGGAAATAAAAGCCTGCTGACGCCTATCGAGCAGGCAAAGGCAGCAGTGTTGTATCCGCCACGAGGAATGCATTGCCTGATTCTGGGCGAGACGGGGGTCGGCAAGTCCGGATTTGCCGGTCTGATCCATGAGTTTTCCATCGATATTGGACGATTGGACAAAGACGCGCCATTCGTTGTTTTCAACTGTGCTGATTACGCAAACAACCCGCAGCTCTTGTACAGCCAGCTGTTTGGAGTGAAAAAGGGAGCGTATACCGGCGCGGAAAACGACCGGAGAGGACTGGTGGAGAAAGCCGATGGCGGCATTCTGTTTCTCGATGAGGTTCATCGGCTGCCCGCAGAAGGACAAGAGATCTTTTTCACCTTTATGGACAAAGGAACCTTTCGCCGGGTAGGAGAGACGGAGGTCGAGCGAACCGCACAGGTGCAGATCATTTCGGCAACGACGGAAAATCCAGAGTCGAGCCTGCTCAAAACGTTTATTCGACGCATCCCCATGGTAATCAAGCTGCCTTCCCTCGTCGAGCGGGGTATGGAGGAGCGGTTTGGTATTTTGATCAATATTTTTCGAGAGGAGGCCTTTCGCTTAGGGCGCGAGATTCAAATATCAGCGAGTGCCATCCACGCCTTTTTGTCTTATCACTGCCCGAACAACATCGGCCAGCTGAAAACAGATATTCAGCTTACGTGCGCCAGCGCTTACGCCGATTTTATTTCTTTGAAGAAAAAGCAGCTGCAGGTGTCGGTCCAGGATTTGCCGCACCACGTAAAGCAAGGGTTGCTGCTCGCAAAAGAGCGTAAAGCGGCGCTGGAGGAGCTGGTGGGGAAGGAACACAAGAGCTTCGTTGTACAGCCGACACAGGACAGCATTTCGATCGAGCGGGAGACGGAGGATACAGCGAACAGCGTCTATGAAAAGATCGAGCAAAAAATTCAGGAGCTGCGCAATCAGGGAGTCAGTGAGGAAGAACTGGAATTTGACATCGAGAACTACTTCACCCGGTTCATCAAAGGGGTCAACAAGCGCATCAATAAAGAGGACATGTCGCGCATTATTGATCCGATCATCGTCAATCTCGTGGAGGAGATCGTCCGCTATGCTGAAGCCAGGCTTGGCAAGATTTTGAGCCAAAAAGTGATTTTCGGTCTGGCGCTCCATATTCAGACCTCCAAGGAACGTCTCGCTCACGGCAAGCAAATCATCAATCCGCATATCAACAGCGTCCGTATCAAATACAAAAAGGAGTTTGCAGTGGCGCTGGAATGTGTACGCATGATTGAGGAAGCGATCCTGATGGACCTGCCTATTGACGAGGCGGGCTACCTCACGATGTTCTTTGTGCTGGATGACGAGAGTCTGCAGCAGGAGCGGGAAACGGTCGGTGTGCTGGTTATCACTCATGGCAGCGGTGGTGCGACCGCGATGGTCGATGTGACAAATCGACTGCTGGTCACCGATTACGCCAAGGCGATTGACCTGCCGCTAGAAGAAGAGTACATGAAAGTGCTGGAGCAAGCGATCAAGCTCGCCAGGGAGGTCGGGAGTGCGGCTGGCCTTTTGCTGCTGGTGGATATGGGCTCACTGCTCGGCTTTGGGGAAATCATTGAAAAGGAAGTCGGCATCCCGGTAAAGGTCATTCCCATGGTCAGCACACCCCACGTGATCGAAGCCACACGTAAAGCGATGCTGGGGCACACGCTGGAGGACGTTTATCGCGATGTCAGCAGTTTGAGCAGCCTCACGGTATTACAGAACGAGGAGCAGCCCAAACAGGAGCCTGCCCAAGAGCTTGCTCCGGCTCTAGCGATTGTAGCGGCATGCCTGTCTGGTGAAGGAAGTGCGTTGTTTCTGAAAAGGATGCTGGAGAACCGTTTGCGTTACGACAACCAGCTAGTGGAAATCATTCCACTTCAGCTGATCGACAAAGCGCAGGCACGCAACCAGCTAAAGCAGATCAAGAATGAGCGAAAGGTACTCTGCATCGTGAGTAACTACATGTTGGACAAAGACCTGCGCTGCTACGGGATGGACGATGTGCTGAACGGGGAGGCATTGCAGGATATCCAGCAGATGATCGACCTCGAGGAAGCGTTTATGAAAATGGTGGAGACACTTGGCGAGCATTTAACCATGGTAGACAGTCGGCGTGTACTTGGAGATGTGAGGGCATGTATGGGGCGAATGGAGGAGCGCTTGCACAACGTACTCGTATTTGATACCCGGATTGGTGCCTATTTGCATGTCTGCTGCTTGATCGATCGACTGAAGGCAGGGCTTCCTACTGTGGACTACGCTGAAAAAGAGAGCTTTCTCGCAGAAAACAGGAGATTGTACAGCATCGTTCGTCACGAGCTGCAACTGATAGAGGATCAATATGAGATCAGCATTCGTGAAGACGACGTGTGTTTTATCATGAATTTCTTTTTACACAATAAAACACTAGTGTGATTAGTGTTTTATTTTTTGTTTGTAACGCAGCAAAAATCGAAACACAAAGGTGTTTTCACGAAAACACTTTTTGCAGCGATCCTGTAGCCCGGCGTAAGATTCAGCTAACGACAAGGCTTGAAATGAAAGCGTATACAATACTTGGTGTTTTGGCATGATGCTTGCTTTTACATAGGGGCATCAAGGTGAAGGGAGGAATGGGATTTGAATATTTTGCTGTGTTGCAACGCAGGGATGTCTACCAGCTTGTTGGTGAAGAAGATGGAGCAGGCAGCCAATGACAAAGGGCTCGAAGCCAAAATCTGGGCGGTATCTGCAGACGAAGTCAGTAGACATATTGATCAGGCCGACGTACTCCTTTTGGGACCTCAGGTTCGCTACAAGCTTACGGAAATGAAAAAAGAGGGAGAGGCTAGAGGGATTCCTGTGGATGTCATCAGCACGGTTGACTATGGCACGTTGAATGGGAATAATGTGCTGGAGTTTGCGCTTCGTCTTAAAAAATAGAGGAGGGTGCGTATGGCGGGATTTATTTCTTTTTTGGAGAACCGCGTCATGCCGGTAGCTGGTCGGATTGCGGAACAAAAGCATTTGCAGGCGATTCGTGACGGCATCATTTTAACTATGCCTTTGCTCATTATCGGGTCTCTTTTCCTCATCATCGGCTTCATTCCGATCCCAGGCTACGGCGATTTTATGGCAGGTATTTTCGGTGACAAATGGCTGACCAAGCTGCTGTACCCCGTGAACGCTACCTTTGACATCATGGCGTTGATTGTCGGCTTTGGCGTCGCCTACCGGCTGGCTGAAAAGTATAAGGTCGACCCATTGTCAGCAGGAGCAATCTCAGTGGCGGCTTTCTTGCTTGCCACACCGTACAACACGATGTTTACCCCAGAAGGAGCGAGTACCGCAGTAGAAGTAGGCGGTGTCATTCCTGTGGCACTGATGGGTAGTAAAGGCTTGTTCGTCGCCATGATTCTCGCTCTGTTGTCCACTGAAATTTACCGCAAGATCATCCAAAAGAAAATCGTCATCACGATGCCGGACGGTGTGCCGCCAGCAGTAGCCCGCTCGTTCGTCGCGCTGATTCCCGCCTCTATCGTCATTCTGGTCGTATGGCTGCTGCGCATCCTCATTGAAAATACATCGTTCCAAAGCATCCACAACATCGTTTCGGATCTTTTGGTCGGTCCGCTGAACGCACTGGGAAGCAGCATGTTCGGTGCAATCATTGCCGTATTGCTGGTGCAGGTGCTGTGGTCGCTTGGCTTGCACGGAGCGGCTATCGTCGGTGGTGTCATGGACCCGATCTGGCTCTCGCTGATGGACCAAAATCGTGCTGTGTTCCAGGCAGACCCGACTGGCGAATTGCCAAACGTCATCACGAAGCAATTTTTTGATCTCTGGATTTACGCAGGAGGCTCAGGCGCGACCCTCGCGTTGGTAGTTCTCATGATCCTTCGAGCCCGAAGCGAGCAGATGAAGAACATCGGCAGACTGTCCATCGGTCCGGGACTTTTCAACATTAACGAGCCTGTGACCTTCGGGATGCCGATCGTCATGAACCCGCTGCTGATTATCCCGTTTATTTTGGCACCGATTGCTCTGGTCATCGTCACTTATTTAGCGATGGAGCTTGGATGGGTGGCCAGGCCGAGTGGAGTCGCTGTTCCGTGGACAACACCGCCGATCATCAGTGGCTACTTGGCGACGGGCGGAAAAATATCCGGCGCAGTACTACAGCTGGTTAACTTCGTCGTATCTTTATTAATCTACTATCCGTTCTTCAGGCTGTGGGATAAACAAAAGCTGGCAGAAGAGCAAGCGTCGCAATCCGAAAATAAAACAGTTGCTCTGTAATTTTGCAAGGGGAAAGGATCTGCTATGAAGCTGATTGTGAATGCAGACGATTTCGGGTATTCAAAAGGCGTCAACCTAGGCATTGTAGAGGCACATGTCGAAGGAATCGTTACTTCTGCCACGACGATGATGAACATGCCCGGTGTGGAGCATGCTTTTCGACTGGCAGCAGAAAATCCGAAGCTTGGCATGGGTATTCACCTGGTGCTCACGTGCGGAGCGCCCTTGGAGTCCCATGTACCGACACTTACGGATAGCAGCGGCAAGTTCCGCAGGGGCCAGGCTCCTTTGGAAGATGTGTCGCCCGAAGAGGTGGAGCGAGAGTTTACGGCGCAGCTGGAACGGTTTTTCCGCATGGGACGAAGGCCTACTCACATTGACAGCCATCACCATGTTCATGCTCGCGAAGCTATTTTGCCAATCGTTCTGCGTCTGGCTGAGCGCCACAGTCTTCCCGTGCGATACCCGTGGGCTTTTGAGACAGAGAGAGGAGAGCACACTCCAAAGGTGCGCACAACAGAAAGCTTCTCGGCGCGTTTTTACGGAGATGATGTGAGCGTCGAGTCGTTGATTGGCATTATAGATGGTTTATCAGGCAGCTCGAGTGCAGAAATCATGAGTCACCCCGCCTATGTGGATGAGGAGCTGCTTACGGGCAGCTCCTACGCAAGGCAGCGCACTCGGGAACTGCAGATCCTGACCGCGCCAGAGGTAAAGGAATACATCAAGCAAAAGAGGGTACAGCTCGTGACCTTTAACGAAATCGGATAGGTGGAGATGGACTGTGGATCATACAGAAATGATTTTCCAATTGATTTTGCACGGTGGCAACGCGAGGAGTCTCGCCATGGAAGCAATCGCGCTTGCAAAGAACAAGGATATTGCTGGGGCAAAAAATGCCCTGGCCGAGGCAGGAGAGGAGCTCAGCAAAGCCCATCAAAACCAAACCGCCTTTATCCAGAAAGAAGTCTCGGGTGAAAAGACAGAGCTTAGCATGCTGTTGATTCACGCGCAGGACCACGTGATGAATGCCATGACGATCAAGGATCTGGCCAGTGAATTCGTAGAGATGTACGGCCATATTCACGAGAGCAAGGGGGCGGGAGTGTGAGTGGAATCAAGATCGTAACCATCGGCGGGGGATCGAGCTATACCCCGGAGCTGGTGGAGGGCTTTATTAAACGGTACGATGAGCTGCCTGTGAGGGAATTGTGGCTGGTAGACGTTCCAGCTGGGGAAAAGAAGCTGCAAATCGTGGGTGCTTTGGCGAAGCGCATGGTGGAAAAGGCAGGCGTGCCGATCCAGATCCATCTGACATTGGATCGGAGAAAAGCCTTGGAGGGCGCTGATTTCGTCACCACGCAGATTCGCGTCGGTTTACTGGATGCACGGGTAAAGGACGAAAAAATTCCGCTGAAATACGGTGTTATCGGACAAGAAACCAATGGTCCGGGCGGATTGTTCAAAGGTCTGCGCACGATTCCCGTCATCATGGACATTTGCCGGGATATGGAGGAGCTATGCCCCGATGCCTGGCTGATCAACTTTACCAATCCGGCGGGCATGGTGACCGAAGCGGTGCTGCGCTATACCAATCGAAAAAAGGTCATCGGACTGTGCAATGTTCCTATTGGAATGAAAATGGGCGTGGCTTCTGTCCTGGGCGTCGATCAGTCACGCGTGCACATTGATTTTGCGGGGCTCAATCACATGGTTTTTGGTCTGGGTGTGTTCCTGGACGGAGAAAATGTGACAGCAAAGCTCATCGAAAAGCTTTCCGGTGATCAATCAAGCATCACGATGAAAAATATACTGGATCTGGGCTGGGACAAAGATTTTATCAAGGCCCTTGGGATCTTGCCTTGCCCATACCATCGCTATTACTACCAGACCCGCACGATGCTCGAGCATGAGCTGGAGGAGTCGCAAAAGTCAGGAACGCGAGCGGAAGTCGTGAAAAAGGTAGAGGAAGAGCTGTTTGAGCTGTACAAAGACCCGGACTTGTCCATCAAGCCGCCACAGCTGGAAAAGCGGGGAGGAGCCTATTACAGCGAGGCCGCATGCAATCTGATTCACTCGATTTACAATGACAAGCGAGATATTCAGCCAGTCAATGTGCGAAACAACGGTGCCATCGCAAGTATTCCGGACGATTCTGCGGTGGAAGTCAACTGCGTGATCACAAAAGAAGGACCGATTCCACTGGCAGTTGGGGATTTGCCTGTGCCTGTACGCGGTTTGGTGCAGCAAATCAAATCGTTCGAAAGAGTCGCGGCTGAAGCGGCTGTAACAGGAGACTACCACCAGGCTCTGCTCGCGATGACCATCAACCCGTTGGTACCTTCTGATGCAATCGCCAAGCAGATTCTGGATGAAATGCTGGAGGCACACAAGGATTACCTGCCTCAGTTTTTCAAGCCAGTGTCATAAAGCAGTGGCATGGGGTTAAGCTGCTAGGAAACGATGAGGATGGAGTCGTGTGCGTCGTTCGTAAATGTTTTGAGGTCGACAGGCGAAGGGAGGGAGCCAATGATTCGGATCACCGTGGAAGTAACCGTGAGTGGGGGGCTCCATGCACGCCCAGCATCCGTTCTGGTCCATCTGCTCAATCAGCATCAATCGACGGTCAAAATCCTGTATAACGGAAAAGAGGCAAACGGTAAGAGCATTCTCAGTGTCATGGCACTTGCTGTGAAGACGGGAGATGAGATTACGTTTGAAGTGGACGGTACAGACGAACAGGATGTTGCCGCGAAAATTCAGCAGTTGTTTGAAAGAGACTTTGCTGGGTAGCTCACAAGCTGAGAGACGAGAGAAAAGCCGATCACCTAAGGGAGGTGATTGGCTTTTGACTGTCCTTTCATCTATCGGCGGAAGAGAACGATCACTTTGAAATAATCGCCGTCAATATCAATGGCGAGCTTGCCGCCCTGCAGTTCGACGATGCTTTTGGCGATTGCAAGACCGAGGCCAGAGCCTTCCGTATTGCGTGATTGGTCTGCCCGTTTGAAGCGTTCGAACAATTCATCTGCCGCAAAATCAATTTCGTAGGCGGAGACGTTTTTGATCGTCAGAACGACTTCATTCTGTGTCTCCGTCAAGTGGACATGCACACGTGTATTTGGCATGGAGTATTTCAGGGCATTTCCGATCAGGTTCTCAAAGACCCGCCAAGTCTTTTTGCCGTCGAGGGGTGCCATGATTTTGGGCTGCTCGATATTGACCCGGAAAGTCAGTGTAGACTCGTCGATCTTGTCGCTGAATTCGGCGATGGCTTGATTGAGCAGAGCGGAGACATTGACTTGCTCGATGTTCAGCTCCACAGAACCACTCGCTGTTTTTGCTGCCTCGAACAGGTCATCGATCAGCACCTTCAAGCGGTTGGTTTTGCGCTCGAGGACATCCACATAGTTTTTGATGTCATCCTGGGTCAGGTTATCCCGTTTGAGCAAATCGACATAGTTGATGATCGACGTGAGTGGTGTTTTCAAATCATGAGAAACGTTGGTGATCAGCTCTGATTTGAGTCTTTCGCTTTTCATCTGGCTTTCTACCGAGTGCTGTAGACCCTGCCTGATGTTGTTAAGGGAATGTGCCAGGTCTGCCAGCTTTCCACGCGGCTTTTCTACGATCGTTGCCTTCAGATCACCGGCAGCCATTTGTGAAGCGCCGAGCAGGAGTCTGTTCATAAGCCCGATCCGGCGGAAAATGTAAGGCAGGACGCAAAGTACATAGAACATGCCGTACAGGAATACGAGAATCAACAGTTCTTCCGCTCGGTCGACAATGGCGAACAAGCCTAGAGCTATGCTCATTCCCAGACCGACAGTCAGCGTGAAGATCAATGCTACCTTGAAGAAAACACTGCGGTTCGAGTAGCTTTCTTTCAGCAGGGAGCGCTGGCGGGAAAGCAAGCTTCTACTCCATTGCTGACGCAATTGCTCGCCGTCATTGTACATGATCCAGGCTTCCATGATATACAGCAGGAAGATGGCTGTGAGAGGCAGCATAACGGTCAGGGTAAAGAATTGGTCGAAGCCGATCGGAAACGAAAAGAAAGTCGAACCAAATGCCACGGCAAAGTAAATCAGGATGAGTGGAAACAACAGGACAAGTCGGATGTCCAGTGGGATCCGGCGCATGAAAGCCAAGCTCTTCTGGATAACCGGCAGCTGCGTGGCTTTCCGGGTGTAGGTGTACCAGAGCAATACTCCGCTGATCAGGAGAGTAGCCGTCAGAAGAGCGTATTCGAGCATGAGACGTTCTCGGACTGAATTGTAATAGGTAGCATCTGCGTGAATTTGGCTGTACCCTTCAGGTGATTTGGGAACGTAGATGACGCCTTTCCACTGATTCAACTGAAATGAGCGATTGAGATCAGCGAACATGTTTGTTCTCGAGTGCGAGTTTTTCGGGAACTGGAAGGAGTAGAGAGCGTCTCTCTGCAGGACAGCATCAGAAGGCTCGTATCCAAGGTTGGTGTAGACCTTGCTTCTTTTTCCATCCACTACGTAATATTTAAAAGAGCTGTCGCGAAAGGCGAGGCTGTTTTTGCGCTCCTCGTATTCTTGATCCTTGTCTTTTACGAACTGGCTGACTCTTTTATCCCAATCTCCCTGAACCTCTTTGTATTTTTCAGAGATTTTACTGTCTCTTTCAGTCGTAAGCTTGGCGACTTCCTCAGGTTTGCCTGCTTGCTGCGCCTGTTGAATTACGTCATTGTATTGATCGACAATGGCTTGTTTTTCATCTTGTAAGGACTGGTCGCGCTCATGAGTGAATTGCTCTAGTGTATCCGCATCGATTTTCTCCATCGGCTTTTTCTGCTCGTAACCGACATACTCGACATGAACGCTACGAATCAGGTCCACCTCGGTATTTAGCTGATCGAAGAAGTTGTAGCTGTCAAAATAGTAATCCTCTTGCAGGTACTCGCGCTTGTCATAGAGATCGGCGACCGTCAGAAAGGACAGCGTCGTTGTCACCAACAAGGCGAGAGTGGCCAGCAGCGAATAACTCTTATTTTTCGATTTTGTATCCAATTCCCCATACCACCTTTAAATATTTCGGTTCCTTCGGGTTGATTTCGATTTTCTCCCGAATACGTCGGACGTGGACGGCTACCGTGTTTTCGGCGTTCAGATACGGTTCCCTCCAGACGCGCTCGTAGATTTCCTCGATGGAGAACACCCGTCCTTTGTTTTCCATCAGCAGCTCAAGAATTTTGTACTCCGTTGCGGTCAGCCGAACGTCATTGTCGTCTACCGTGACGGTTTTCGTGGTTTTGTTCAGGGTCAGCCCCCGCACTTGAATCTCATCTTCTGCCGATTTGTAGTTGCCCAGATTGGTGTAGCGACGAAGCTGCGATTTCACACGCGCCACCAGCTCAAGAGGATGAAACGGCTTCGTGACGTAATCATCCGCTCCGACGTTCAATCCCAGTATTTTGTCGGTATCCTCTGACTTTGCGGAAAGCATGATGATGGGAATGTTTTTCTCTTGTCGGATTTTAAAGGTGGCGGTAATGCCGTCCATCCTGGGCATCATGATGTCCAGAATGATGAGGTGAATTTCCTGTTCTGTCAGGACATCCAAAGCTTCCAAACCGTCCCCAGCCTTGTAGACCGTGATGGATTCGTTCTGGAGGTAAATCTCGATCGCGTCCCTGATTTCTCGTTCGTCATCAACGACAAGGACATTGTAATTCGTCATGATAAGTCCCACCTCGTATCTCTTTCTAGTTCTATCTTACCGGGCAGTTCGAACAAAACAGCATAGAAAACTCTTACATTTTTCTTAACATGTCGGAAATGACTTTTCGGGGTGTATTTTCACACAAGTTTCCTCTCTCCCTTGAAATAAGGTAAGATGGGGGGAAGAATACCAGGAAAACGGTGATCGCTTTGCTAGAGTGGACAGGGGAGCGCATCATCCCCAAATTGATGAAGCCTACGAACGGTATGCTGCTGGAGCACATCGCCCGTTACTACTTTGCCACGCCTTATATCAAAGGTCGAGTGCTGGATATCGCGTGCGGCACAGGGTATGGAGCGCATATGGTCGCCAAGGACAGGAAACGCGAGCTGGTAGAGCTGGTCGCGGTAGATAACGATGAAGAGACGCTTCTCTACGCCAATCGCGAGTACAATCACCAAAAGATCACGTACCAGAAGGGCGATGCCCTAGATCCTAGCTTGCCTGAGCAATTGGGACAATTTGATACGATACTCAGCTTTGAAACGATCGAGCATGTCGCGGACGACCGATTGTTTATGGACAACTTGTATCGCATGCTAAAGCCTGGCGGAATACTGGTGCTATCCAGTCCTTTTGGCAGGGGAAGAGGCCAAAAGACGAGCGAGCCGTTTCACGTCCATCAGCTGACCCCCGAGGAGTTTGAAGAGCTGTTTGTCCGTTTTTCCCACGTCGAGATTTACTACCAGCGAGGCGTGACGTTTGAGAAGCCTCGAGAAGGTGTTCGTTATTTTATCGGAATGGCTGTGTGCACGAAATAAGGCAGACAGTCGATCGGAATCAAGAATGGAGATGGCTACACTGGCTGATTTTACGGCAGTAGGAATACGCAAGGAACTCCTTGAGGCATTAAAGGAAAATGGCATTACCGAACCGACCCCGATACAGGAAAAAACCATTCCTGTCGCCCTGACTGGCAGAGATGTGATCTCACAGGCACAGACTGGGACTGGGAAAACGCTGGCATTTGTCCTGCCGATACTGGAGCAGGCTGATCCGGAGGCTACGCACGTACAGTCGTTGATCCTCACACCTACGCGGGAGCTGGCTCTGCAGATTACAGCAGAAGTGCAGAAGCTGACAGCGAAGCTTGATGAAATCCATGTCCTAGCTGTTTACGGCGGACAAGACGTCGAACGCCAGATGAGAAAGCTTGCGGGTAAAAAGCAGATCGTCATAGCGACACCTGGGCGTCTGTTGGATCATATGCGCAGAGGAACGATTGATTTATCGACGGTGTCGACACTCGTACTCGATGAAGCTGATCAGATGCTGCACATGGGCTTTTTGCCGGAAGTAGAAGAGATCATCGGAAAGACACCATGGGATCGTCAAACCATGCTGTTCTCTGCTACGATGCCTGACCAAGTGCGCTCACTGGCCAATCGTTTTATGCGTCAGCCAGAGGATATTCGCGTACAAGGAAAACGTATCACGCTGGATGATATCAAGCAAATCGTAGTGGAAACGACAGATCGTGCTAAGCAATCCACGCTGCGCAGCCTGATTGATGAACACCGGCCATTTCTCGCCGTGATCTTCTGCCGGACAAAGCGTCGAGCCAGCACGCTGAATGCGGCCTTGCAAGGCTTTGACTACATGTCAGACGAATTGCATGGAGATTTGTCACAAGCGAAGCGGGAAGCGGTCATGAAGCGGTTTCGTGAGTCTCGTATACAGTTTCTCGTCGCGACAGATGTGGCTGCCCGCGGTCTGGACGTGGAAGGTGTCACCCATGTATTTAACTACGATATCCCGGAAGACGTGGACAGCTATATCCATCGGATTGGCCGTACGGGTCGAGCGGGGGAACGGGGAATTGCCTTTACTTTGGTGACACCGAAGGATCGACCGTATTTGGAGATGATTGAAAAAGGGATTGGCTTGAAGCTGGAGAGGCAAGGCCGAGAAACCCCAGGGGCTATCGAACAGCGTAGTGAAGGAAAAAAGCGCGGGTCCAAACAAGAGCATGGACGCGGACAGGTTTCTGCCAGTCAGAAAAGCTCGTCTGGTCGAGCGGCACGGGATAGCGGACGCGAACGAAACCAGGAACGCTTTGAGCGCAAGCCAAAGAGTGGGGAACGGAAACGAGGAAGCATCGATCACAAGCCGAAAAGCGGTGAAGGAAGGCAGGGCAGTTTCGATCAGAAACAGCAGCGCAACGAGCGCCAGGATGACCGCTTCGATAGAAAGCCAAAGAGCAGTGAGAGAGTGGAGCGAACTGGGGCTGGCGGCAAACCGGGTCGTTCAGGGGCTCGCCAAGACCATAGGGGTCCTGGCACTCGCCAAGACCATAGGGGTCCTGGCAATCGCCCAGACCGCTCGCATTCGAAAAACAGCTCTAGCCAAGCAGGACGCCGCCCTGACAGCAAGCGAGCGAAACCACCTACAGGTCCCAAACCAATGGGGCGCAAGCCGGCAGGAGCCAAAAAACCTACACGACAGCGGTAACAGAAAAAGACCGTGCCAGCCTTTTTTCAGGCGGGTACGGTCTTGTCTTTTATACAGTAAGAATTTATAAGATTCTTAGCCAGTATAAGTGCAACTAAGGCTCCACCGCAAAGCTTGGCGGAGCCAAGTTTTCTAATTATTCCGAGTCGGGAAATACGCGAGAACGTGTCAAGAATCGCACTCCCTCCGGTCCTTCGAGGGAAAACATGCCGCCGCGTCCGCTCACCACATCGATGATGAGCTGCGTATGCTTCCAATACTCGTACTGAGCTTTTCCCATATAGAACGGGCAGCCGCCGATCTCACCCAGCAGCACATCCTGCTCACCGATGAGGAACTCGCCCAGTGGGTAGCACATGGGTGAGCTGCCATCGCAGCAGCCCCCTGACTGGTGAAACATCAGATCGCCGTGTTTGGCGCGAAGCCGTTCGATTAGCTCTAGGGCTGCGTCGGTAGCGAGTACTTTCTCCGGTTGGCTCATGGATCAAAAGAAGCCCAGAGCCTGATCGCTGTAGCTGACGAGCAGGTTTTTGGTTTGTTGGTAATGGCCGAGCATCATTTTGTGAGTCTCGCGGCCGATGCCGGACATTTTGTAGCCGCCAAATGCAGCGTGAGCCGGGTAGGCGTGGTAGCAGTTGGTCCATACGCGACCTGCCTGAATTTCACGACCCATGCGGTAAGCTGTGTTTACATCGCGGGTCCAAACGCCAGAGCCCAAGCCGTACAGGGTGTCGTTGGCAATCGAGAGTGCTTCTTCGGTATCTTTGAAGGTTGTCACGGAAACGACTGGACCAAAGATCTCTTCCTGGAAGATGCGCATTTTGTTGTGGCCTTTAAAGACAGTCGGTTGAATGTAATAGCCGTCTGCCAGATCGCCTTCCAGCTGAGCGCGGCTGCCGCCAATCAGGCAATCTGCGGCTTCCTGTTTACCGATGTCCAGATAGGAGAGGATCTTCTCTACCTGCTCCAGAGAAGCCTGGGCACCGATCATGGTATCGGTATCGAGTGGGTTGCCTTGCTTGATGCTCGCTACGCGCTGCAAGGCACGCTCCATAAACGGCTCGTAAATGCTCTCGTGAATCAAAGCGCGAGATGGGCATGTGCACACTTCGCCTTGGTTGAGCGCAAACATCACAAAGCCTTCGATCGCTTTGTTAAAGAACGCATCGTCTTTCGCAAATACATCCGAGAAGAAGATGTTTGGCGATTTTCCGCCCAGCTCAAGTGTAACCGGAATAATATTTTGAGAAGCGTATTGCATGATCAAACGACCTGTAGTCGTTTCACCTGTAAACGCGATTTTCGCAATGCGGTTGCTGGAAGCCAATGGTTTACCGGCTTCGAGACCAAAGCCGTTCACGACGTTGACCACGCCAGGAGGCAGCAGGTCTCCGATCAGCTCCATCAGTACCATGATCGATGCAGGTGTTTGTTCAGCTGGCTTCAACACGACGCAGTTTCCTGCTGCCAGAGCTGGAGCGAGCTTCCACGTAGCCATCAGCAGCGGGAAGTTCCACGGAATGATCTGTCCGACGACGCCCAGTGGCTCATGGAAATGATAAGCGACTGTATCGTTGTCGATTTCGCCGAGGGTGCTTTCCTGAGCGCGAATAGCGCCGGCAAAGTAGCGAAAGTGGTCGATTGCAAGTGGGATGTCGGCAGCGAGTGTTTCACGCACAGGCTTTCCGTTTTCCCATGTCTCGGCTGTCGCCAAAAGCTCCAGGTTTGCTTCCATCCGATCCGCTATCTTCAACAGAATGTTCGAGCGTTGTGCAACAGAAGTGCGTCCCCATGCAGCTTTCGCCTCATGTGCGGCATCCAGTGCCAGTTCGATATCTTCAGCCGTGGAACGAGCTACCTCGCAAAACGCTTTGCCAGTGACCGGCGTTACGTTTTCAAAGTACTCCCCTTTCACTGGCGGTACCCAATTGCCTCCAATGTAGTTCTCGTAGCGTTTTTTGAACGTCACCTTTGAACCGGCTTGGCCGGGCTGAGCATAGATCATGCGAACGCCTCCTCATATCTCTTGTAAGTATTTACACGCTTTCTTAATAGCAATACCCGTACCAACTGCTTAGGCCTTGATTTGACAGCGTTTTCAGTGTTTTTTCGAGCAGCAAGTGGACCGGGTTGGAACAGGGAGTGTTCCATAACGGAACAGCTAACAGATTGCCAAGTCATGGTATAATGAGGGGGAATGATTTTGAGGGAGGGAAGAGTGTTGTCAACGATTGTCCAGCAGTCATGGAAGCGCTGTCAGGAATCGAACCTCGTAGCCACGCAGAAGGCGAATGATCAAATCATTTCCACCAATCGAATCAAAGAAATCATTCAGGAAAATCACCCTCTGATTCGAGAGAGCCTGCCCCTTTTTAACAAATTGTCTCCCTTCCTGCATTCGACGGAGCACATTGCGCTTCTGTCCGATCGCAACGGAAACATTATTCATACGGTAGGAGACCCTGTCTTTGCCGATCATGCGCAAAAGGTGCAGCTGCAGATCGGCGCGAACTGGCAGGAGAGCAACAAGGGGACCAATGCGATTGGCACAGCCCTGATTGCCCAGCAGCCGATACAGATTTTTGGAGAACAGCATTATTTTCGTGAGAACCACTTCCTGACGTGCTCATCGTCCCCGGTTTTTTCACCTTCGGGCGAGCTGTTGGGTGTAATCGATATCAGTACAAGAAAGGAATACACGCATACCTTTGCCTTAACGATTGTCTGCATGATTGCCGAAGCCTTGCAAAACCGCCTTTTGTTTGCGGAGGCGGAGCGAGTCATGTCGCTGCCGGATACTCCTGAGCACAACGATTGGGAGCCTTGGCTGCCGCTTATCGGGCTTGATCGCGATGAGCGCGTCGTGGGTATAAACCGGAGGGCAAAGCAGCTGCTCGGATCAGATATGCTCGGCAAACAACTGGACCCCGACCTGGAGCGAGGCGCACGGACCGTTCAAGACAAACGGCGCCGCATCTGGCCTGCGGCGGCTCCGACTCCCCTGCTTAAGCCATTTCCGCGTCTGGTTGGCTCCTGCCCGCTTTTTCTTCAAGCAAAGGCTCTCGCACAAAAGGCTGCCCAGGTCGACTTCCCTGTGATGATTTTAGGGGAGAGCGGGACGGGAAAAGAACTGTTTGCCCAGATGATCCATCAAACAGGACCACGTGCGCAGGAACCTTTCGTAGCGGTGAACTGCAGTGCGATATCGGAAAATTTGATCGAGAGTGAATTGTTTGGTTATGAAGGCGGCTCTTTTACCGGAGCTCAACGGGAGGGGCGGATCGGCAAGTTTGAAGCCGCCAGAAAAGGAACGATCTTTCTGGATGAGATCGGGGACATGTCGCTGCGGGCACAGGCTGCCTTGCTCCGCGTTCTGCAGGAAAAGGTAGTGACTCCGGTTGGAAGCAACCAGGCTCGGCCCGTTCATGCGAGAGTGGTTGCAGCGACGCACAGGCATCTGCCGGATGAGGTCAAGGCTGGCCGCTTTCGTGCGGACTTGTATTACCGACTCAAAGGGGTAGTCGTTTCTTTGCCGCCACTGCGAAAACGCAGCGATATCCTGCAGCTGGCTGCGCATCAGATCAGTCAAATCGCTCCAGACCGTCAGATCACGCTAACAAAGCAGGCACAGGCCATGCTCAAGTCCTATTCCTGGCCTGGGAATGTGCGCGAGCTGCAAGGTGTACTGATTCAAGCGGCATTCCTGACAGAGGACGACGAAATCGACTGCGAGCATATCCAACTAGAGGGAGTCGAGGAAGAAAGTTTTCCTGCTGCCCAAGGGACTGCACTGTCACTGCGAGAGATGGAGTGCGAGGCGATCAAAACGGCGTTGAAAAAGTGCGGAGGAAATGTCAGCCAGGCAGCGAAACTGCTCCAGATCGGGAGAAATACCCTGTATCGAAAAATGGCGGACTACCGTATCTTGGCGCAGATGAATCAGGAGGAACTATGATTGCCTTGTACAGGCTGGACAAAGAGCTGGAGAGAAAAATAGCTGCCTTGCTAGAAAGTAGTCATCATCCGATTGGGTACTTTTATTCGATCAAGTCGATCATTGACCAAATGTTGAATCCTTTCGTCGTCATCACAACCGAGCCGTATCGAGAAGAGCTGGAATCCTACTCGTTGCCGGTCGTTTGCCTCTCGATCGATTTGAATGACATAAGAAAAGTATGGGAGCGGCTGTGCGAAAAGGAAGAGCGAAAGCCAGCCGTTGTCGTTTGCGGCTCCCGGAAAGAGAAGTATTGGCTGGAGAAAGAGTACGACCTTGAGCAGAAGCTATCAGGGGAGGCAAAGCTTTTATTTCAGCTGCAAGAGGAATGGCAGGAGGACCAGGAGCAGACGCATTACCTTAGCCCCAAGTGGAGCAAAAATATGCTGCCACAGAAGCCGCCAACCGGGGAATGGCATCTGGTAGAGCCATCGATTGCCACATTGCGCCGTGCCGTGCAGCAGGCGGAATCGTTGATCACCTACACCCGAGATCGACTGCGAGAAAAGCATCTGATGGAGGCTGTCGTCAATTCTGCACATGATGCCGTCATCGCTGTTGATCGGCACAGTCATATCACGCTGGTGAACGAGCATGCCAAGCTGCTGCTAGGGCTAAATGGCGACGTCCTGGGTAAGCCAATCACGGATTACATTCCCCACTCTGATATGCTACGTGTCTTAAAGACGGGTCGACAGGAGCTGGGCGATGTAGCAACGGTTCTCGATCGATCCATTGTCATCAACCGGATTCCCGTCATCGTAAAGGACCAGATCGTCGGAGCGGTCTCCAATTTCAAGGAAATCATCGACATACAGAAGATGGAGATGTCGCTGCGCAAAAAGCTGCATGAGAATGGACTGGAAGCCCGCTATCGACTGGAGAGCATCATCGGCTCCTCACCGGAGATTCTCTATACAAAAGAACAGGCAGCGATGTTTGCCCGGACAAATGCTACCGTGCTGATCACAGGGGAATCAGGAACGGGCAAGGAGCTGTTCGCTCAAGGAATTCATCTGGAAAGCACACGGGCAATGGGACCGTTTTTAGCGGTTAACTGTGCGGCTCTGCCGGAGAGCCTGCTGGAGAGCGAGCTGTTTGGTTATGAGGAAGGTGCATTTACAGGAGCGAAAAAGGGAGGAAAGCCTGGTCTCTTTGAGCTGGCCCACGGCGGGACGCTTTTTTTGGATGAAATCGGAGAGATGCCGCTGCGCATCCAAGTGCTGCTGCTCAGAGTGTTGCAGGAGCGTCGGGTGAGACGCGTAGGTGGGGAAAGGATTATTCCTGTCGATGTGCGTATTGTAGCTGCGACGAACCGCGACCTGGCAGAAGAGATTGAAAGGGAGCATTTCCGCGCAGACCTGTACTACCGCATCAACATGCTCAAGCTCGATGTCCCGCCTTTGCGCGACCGCTTGACGGATATACCGGAGCTGGTAAAAAGCATGGTGCAAGAGGTCAATGAACATCATGAGCAAAAAATTGAGCGAATTGATGACGAGGTCTATCGAATTCTCCAAGGCCACACATGGCCGGGGAATGTGCGTGAGCTGCGCAACGTGGTAGAGAGAAGCGTGCTCATGGCCAGGGACGGACGAATCACCGCGGAGAGTGTCGAGTTTTTGTACGCGAGAAAAGTGGCAAGACCTGCTAGCGGCCCAGGAACATCACGAAGCGGTCATATCGACCCGGAGGCGGCCAAGATCATCGCCGTCTTGCAGCAGTCGAAACACAATAAAACGCTGGCGGCTAAAGTATTGGGGATGGACCGAACGACACTATGGCGAAAGATGAAACAGTACAATATCCAATGAGCAAAGTGTTGCAACGTTATGTTGCAGCATTTTGTTGCTTTAAGGTGAACCCTCTATTCTTCGACAAATTTCTATCCCTGTCATGAAAGCGTTTTACGAAAAGAGATCCCTGTAAAAGCAGTTGGCATTAAACATGCAATAGCTATTGTTTGTATCGTCAAAAAATTTAGATCTTTTTCGAGGGGGGAGTCGATTGCTTCATTATTCAATCGCGGTGATACCGGGAGACGGGATCGGTCCCGAAGTGATGGACGAAGGATTAAAGGTTTTGAAGGCAATTGAAGAAAGCCATGGTGGCGTTCGCTTTGCCAATGATGTGATGGATTGGAACTGCAACTATTACCTCAAGCATGGCAAAATGATGCCTGATAATGGACTGGATACATTAAAAGACTATGATCTGATTTTGCTTGGTGCAGTTGGAGCACCTGGGGTTCCTGACCATATTTCCGTATGGGAACTGATCCTGCCAATCCGACGCGCCTTTCAGCAATATGTCAATCTGCGTCCAGTAAAGCTGCTGAAAGGTCTGGAGAGCCCGCTTCGCTACAAAAACCATGCCGACCTTGATTTCGTAGTCGTACGGGAAAATACCGAAGGCGAGTACTCCAACATGGGAGGGCGGATGCATCAGGGCACACCTTATGAGCTGGCTGTGCAAAACAATGTGTTTACCCGCTACGGCACAGAGCGAATTTTGAAATATGCCTATTCGCTGGCAGAAAAGCGTCCGAAGAAGAGACTGACTGCCGCGACCAAGTCCAATGGTATCAACCACTCCATGCCGTTCTGGGATGAGATCGTAAAAGAAGTGAACCAGGAGCACCCTGGCATTACTACGAATCTCTACCATATCGACGCGCTGGCCGCTTACTTTATCACGCGTCCGGAAGAGTTCGATGTCGTCGTGGCGAGTAATTTGTTTGGAGACATCCTAACAGACCTCGGAGCTGCCATCGTCGGTGGTCTGGGACTGGCCCCATCTGCCAACATCAATCCGGAGCGTAAATTCCCGTCCATGTTTGAACCTATTCATGGCTCTGCACCTGATATTGCAGGAAAAGGGATAGCCAATCCGATCGCGCAAATCTGGAGCCTCAGCATGATGATGGATCATCTCGATCTGCCAGAGATCAGCTCGGTCATCATGAACGCGATCGAACAAGTTCTCGTAGATGGAAAAGTGCTGACTCCCGATCTGGGCGGCAAAGCTACCACCAGAGAGCTGGGCGACGAAATCGTTCGTCAAATCTACCAGGCAACCAAATAGAAATAGAGGGAGGCAACGGGAGAATGGAAACGAAATCATATGATCTCTACATTGGTGGCGAATGGGTAAAAACAGACAGCTACATTCCTGTCTACCACAAATATACAGGCGAGTGCATCGCGCAGATCGCGAAAGCAGAACAGCATCACGTGTCGGACGCTGTCGAGAAGGCCTCGAAAACCTTCAAGCAGGACAGCCTGACTCCTTTCCAGCGATACAAAATTTTGCTGAAGGCCTCTGAGCTGATGGAGGCTCGCCGCGACGAGATGGAGCTTTCCCTGATCCGGGAGGTCGGCAAAACGCGCAAGGACGCCATGAACGAGCTGGATCGCACCATCAATACCTTGCGCTTGTCTGCGGAGGAAGCGAAAAAGATTCACGGCGAAATGATTCCTTTGCAGGCGACAGAAGGCTCAGAAAACCGTCTGGGCTTTACGATCCGCGTACCAAAGGGCGTAATCGGTGCGATTACCCCGTTCAACTACCCGCTCTTGCTTAGCACGCATAAGATCGCTCCTGCTATCGCTGCAGGAAACACTTTGGTCGTCAAACCGGCTACCGTGACGCCGATTGCCACATTCCTGCTGCTCGAGGTATTGGAAGAGGCTGGATTGCCTAAAGGCTACATCAACATCGTGACCGGAGCGGGCAGTCAGGTAGGAGAGTGGCTGCTCGACGAAGAGCGGATCGCGATGTACACCTTTACCGGATCAGGCGAGGTTGGCCGCCATATTAAAGAGCGCAGCGGTATGCGTCCAGTAGCGCTGGAGCTGGGGAACAACTCTCCAAACATCGTTCATCTGGATGCCGATCTGGAGCTTGCAGCCCGTCAAACAGCGGTGAGAAGCTTCCACAATGCAGGGCAGGCTTGCATCGCCGTTCAGCGCATTTACGTGCACGAGTCTGTCTTCCAGGAGTTTTCCGAGCTGTACATCGCTGAGGTAAAGCAGCTGAAAGTCGGGAATCCGGAAGACCCGGACACGGATGTAGGTCCAATGATCAGTGAAAAAGAGGCAATTCGCACAGAGGAATGGGTAAACGAAGCAATCAGCGAGGGAGCGACATCACTCTTGCCAGTGAAGCGGGAAGGCGCCTTGTTCTATCCAGCGGTTCTGGTGGACACCAAGCCAGAAATGAAAGTCGTCTGCCGAGAAGTGTTTGCTCCTGTTGTAACGATCATTCCGTACAATGACCTCGACGATGCATTTGCACAAGCCAACGACTCTGAATACGGCCTGCAGGCAGGCATTTTTACCCGCGACTTGAACATTGCGATGAAAGCTGCCCGCGTCCTGGAGTATGGCGGAGTCGTGATCAATGACGTTTCTACTTATCGCAACGACGTCATGCCGTATGGCGGTGTGAAAAACAGCGGTTTGGGCAAGGAAGGTCCTCGCTATGCAGTCGAGGAAATGACAGAAGAGAGGATGGTGGTTATCAATCTATGAACGGACAACTATTGGCAGGAAAAACCGCAGTGGTAACTGGTGCCGCATCGGGCATGGGAAAAGCGATTGCTACGCTGTTTGCCGAACAGGGAGCGAGCGTAGTACTTGCTGACTTGAACAAAGAAGCAGCAGAGAAGGTCGCGCAGGAGCTGCCAGAAGGAAAGGCTCTGCCTGTTCAAACAGATGTATCCGATGATCAGAGCGTGGCAGCGATGATTCAGGAGGCCGTTTCAACATTTGGCTCTGTGGATGTACTGGTCAACTGCGCGGGTGTACCGCAAGCGTTTACCCCGATCGAGGAGCTGAGTCTGGAGCAGTGGGATCGGACCTTGAACGTGAACACGAAATCGATCTTCCTGACTACCAGACATGCAGTTCCCCATATGAAAGCGGGCAATAAAGGAAGCATCATCAACATCGCCTCGATTGCTGGCATCCGCGCGCGTCCAGGGCTGAATGCGTACTGCGCGTCCAAAGGGGCGGCGATCATGCTGAGCAAAGCGCTGGCTATCGAGCTGGCTCCGTACAAGATTCGAGTAAATGTCATTAACCCAGGTCCGGCAGAGACGCCGATGCTCGGCAAATTCATCAATGGGGACGAGGCGGAAGTCGAAGCGGGCAAAAAGGATATTTTTATCAGCAGTGTGCCGCTCGGAACTTTGATCCAACCGGAGGATATTGCGCAAGCCGCTCTGTATCTGGCTTCTGATCTGTCCAAGATCGTGACAGGTGAAGTGATGAATGTAGACGGCGGAAGAGGCATCTAGCCAAATCGATAAAATTTTCATATTATTAAATGAATTCAATGTAATAAAAATAGAGTAGAGAATCAGGGGGAATTAGAGAGATGTTGCGAAAAAAATGGGGTTTTCTATTATCGGGCATGCTGTCTGTTTCGATGCTGCTGACAGCATGCGGAGGGGGCGGAGGCGGTCAAGCTGCTCAGCCTTCCGGACAAAACAACGGCGGTCAAGCAGCAACGACGGAAGCGCCGAAAAGTGATGGCCAAACGTTTGTCTTTAAAGCAGGTCACTCTTTGACAGAAGATCACCCGTATAACCTGGCTCTGAAAAAGATGGCGGAAGATGTGGAGAAGCGCTCCAACGGAAAAGTGAAAATCGAAGTGTATCCGCTGAGCCAGCTAGGTGCGGAACGCGAATTGACGGAAGCGCTTACGCTTGGGACAGCAGATATGTCCATTACGTCTACGGCACCTGTAACCAACTTCTATTCGAAGCTGGGCGTGCTCGATCTGCCGTTCCTGTTTGAAAGCCGGGACCAAGCTTACAAGGTTCTGGACGGAAAAGTGGGACAGGACATTCTGAAAGACTTGAGCAGTGCAAACCTGGTTGGTCTGGCATGGGCTGAAAACGGTTTCCGCCACATCACAAATGGAACAAAAGACATCAAGACTCCTGCCGATATCCAAGGCATGAAGATTCGCACGCAGGAAAATCCGATTCACCTGGCAGCCTTTGAAGCTTTGGGAGCGAAACCGACGCCAATGGCATGGACGGAAGCACTGACTGCTCTGCAGCAAGGGGTTGTAGATGCTCAGGAAAACCCAGCCATCGTCGCACAAACGTACAAGCTGTACGATTCCAAGCAAACGCATATGTCTTTGACTGGTCATGTGTACTCCGCTGCATTAATCCTTTTTAGTAAGCCAGTGTGGGATAAGCTCCCTGCAGATGTGCAGCAGCTGATTTCCGAAGAGGCAACAAAAGCGGGTCAATACGAGCGCGAGCTGATGATCAAGATGGAAGAGGAAGCGATCAAGGATATCAAATCGAAAGGCGTGACCATCACGGAGGATGTAGACAAGCAAGCGTTCCGTGATGCGATGAAGCCAGTCTATGACAAGTTTTCCGGTCAGTTCGGCAAAGAACTGGTTGATGAGATTATGAATACGAAGTAAAGGCAGAAGGGAGACGGGCAGCATAGGCTGCTCTTCTCCTCCGTTTTCCCTGCGAAAGGAGAAACCGTTGTGGGCACTGTTATTACCAAACTCAATCAATTGACTCGCTTCGTCGTCATTCTCATGCTGTCCGTTCTGATCGTGGCTGTTTTTCTCCAGGTACTCTTTCGGTTCTTCCTTGATCAGCCGCTCGCGTGGACAGAGGAGCTGGCGCGCTATTTGCTGA
Organism: Brevibacillus centrosporus; assembly: GCF_046622605.1. Taxonomy (NCBI): domain Bacteria; kingdom Bacillati; phylum Bacillota; class Bacilli; order Caryophanales; family Paenibacillaceae; genus Brevibacillus; species Brevibacillus centrosporus. The sequence continues at coordinate 5,714,145 of NZ_CP176856.1, forward strand.
TCTGGATTACTTTCCTCGGCTCAGCCTATGCAATGGCCCTCAAAGCCCATATCGGTACCGAGTATATTCAGAAGTTTTTGTCGCCGTTGATGAATAAGATCGTTTTGAGTATCGCGGCGCTGCTCAGCATTTTCTTTTTTGTGGTCATGGTTCAACAGGGATATGCTCTGGCCGCGCGAAGCATGACACAGACATCTCCCACTCTGCTCGTTCCCATGGGCTACGTCTACATGGTGATTCCGATCAGCGGTGTACTGCTCATCATGAACGTACTCCATGTCACTTGGAAAGACATCACGGGGAAGGAGTGAATCGATTGTGGGGACTGTTCTCTTTTTAACACTATTGGTTCTCCTGATCATTAATGTGCCGATTGCCGTCGCGTTAGGGCTTTCGGTAGTTGTGGCCTTTATGGTTGAGGGAAATATCCCTTTGCTGGTCGTCATTCAAAAAATGTTCAACGGGACCGACTCTTTCCCGTTGATGGCCGTTCCGTTCTTCCTGCTGGCAGGTAAGCTGATGGAGACAGGCGGGATTTCTGCGCGCCTGATCAAGTTTGCGAACACGCTCGTTGGTACTTTGCCGGGAGGATTAGCGATTGTAGCGGTTATGGGTTGTACCTTTTTTGCAGCGATATCCGGTTCCTCGGCTGCGACCACGGCAGCAGTAGGGGGCATTCTCATCCCGCACATGGTCAAAAAAGGATATGACGTCCGTTTCTCGGCTGCTCTGCACGCAGCGGGCGGTACGATCGGTGTTATGATTCCACCTAGCGTTCCGATGGTATTGTACGGAGTTGCAGCAAGCACTTCTATTAACGATTTGTTTATTGCCGGTATTGGACCGGGGATTCTCGTAGCGTTTTCTTTGATCGCGTATGCATTTTGGGTTAGTAAGAAAAACGGCTGGGGCGGTGGGGAAAAGCATTCGCTCTCCGATGTTTGGAAGGCTTTTAAAGAGGCAATTTTGGCTATTCTGATGCCGGTTATTATTTTGGGCGGTATTTACGGTGGGATTTTTACCTCCACAGAAGCGGCAGTAGTAGCCGTTGTATACGGTCTGGTGGTAGGCTTGTTCGTCTACCGGGAAATCAAATGGAAAGACTTGGGTGAAATTTTTTCAAGCTCCGCTACTATGACAGCGGTCATCATGCTGATTATCGCGACAGCCAATGCATTTGGATTTATCATGACCAGGGAAAATATTCCTCAGGAAATTGCCCAATTCATGCTGGGGATTACTGATAGCGCCTTTATTACGCTGTTGATCATCAACGTTTTGCTACTCATTTTGGGTACGTTTATGGAAACAGCGGTGACCATCATCCTGATGACGCCTATTCTGTTGCCGATTACGAATGCTTTGGGGATTGATCCAGTTCTGTTCGGGGTCATCATGGTCGTCAACTCCGCGATTGGGATGCTGACGCCACCGGTGGGACTGAACCTTTTGGTAGCCGGAAATATCGCGAAGCTGTCCAACTCGGCGATTGAGCGGGCAGCCATACCGTTCCTGGTTCTCTTGTGTGTCGATTTGATGCTCATCACCTATGTACCGGAAATCAGCTTGTGGCTAGTCAACTTGAGTAAGTAAAGGGAGGAGGCATTACCGTGGATTACGTCCAACAATTAAAAGAGTGGCTGGGCAGCGAGCGAGTCACGACGAACCCGACGGTACTTGAGCACCACAGTCATGATGAATCGTACCATACACCGCACCTGCCGGATGTCGTGGTGTTTCCGCAAAGCGCCCAAGAGGTAAGTGAGATCATGAAGCTGGCAAACGAGCAGCATATAGCAGTCACACCATTTGGGCTGGGGAGCAGTCTGGAGGGCCATGCTATCCCGTATCAGGGTGGGATCAGCTTGGACTTCTCGATGATGAATCAAATTTTGGAGGTACGGCCGCAGGATTTCCTGGTTCGCGTACAGCCGGGAGTGACGAGGACTCAGCTTAACAAGGAATTGAAAAAGCACGGGCTGTTCTTCTCTGTCGATCCTGGAGCTGATGCAACTGTAGGGGGGATGGCTGCCACCAATGCGAGTGGTACGACATCGGTACGCTATGGCGTCATGCGCGATCAAGTGCGCGATCTGGAAGTCGTGCTGGCAGATGGGCGAATCATCCACACAGGCAGCATGACCGCAAAGTCCTCATCGGGCTACCATTTGACCGGGCTGTTTGTCGGCTCGGAGGGAACGCTCGGTGCCTTCACGGAATTGACCTTGCGCGTGTACGGGATTCCGGAGGCGACGATGGCGTCACGTGCTTGCTTCCCGACCGTCCAGAATGCAGTAGATACCGTGGTTGATATTCTTTCTGCGGGTGTGCCGGTGGCGAGGATTGAGCTGGTTGATGAACGCTCGATCCGTCAGGTCAATGCATACAAAGAGACAAGCTATCCAGAATACCCTACGCTGTTCATCGAATTTCACGGGAGTGAGCAAGGGCTTGCACACGATATCGATTTCGCTCAAAGCATTGCTGGTGAGCATGGCTGCACGGAGTTTCTGTTTGAGACAGATTCCAAGGCACGTGCCCAGCTGTGGGATGTGCGGCACAACATGGCGTATGCGTTTATTCACAAGTCTCCTGGCAAGAAAATGATGGTGACAGACGTTTGCCTGCCCTTTTCCGAGCTGGCGGGAGCGGTCGTCGATGCCAGAGAGGCGATAGACCGTTCGGATTTGGACGGTGCGATCTTAGGCCATGTAGGGGACGGCAACTACCATGTCATCCTGATGATCGATTTGAACAACCCAGACGAAATTGCCCGAGCAGAAGCCTTGAACGCACATCTCGTAGAATACGCCCTGAGTCGAGGGGGAACGTGCACGGGTGAGCATGGTGTCGGTGTCGGAAAAGCGAAGTACCAGCGCATTGAGCATGGCGAAGCACTCGATGTCATGCAGTCGCTGAAGCAAGCGCTTGACCCAAGGGGAATCCTCAATCCTGGGAAAATCTTCGGAGCGTAATTTCGTTGATCTACTAAGCCTGTATTCTGTGTAACCTACAGAGTGCGGGTTTTTTCCTTTTTCCACGACAAAAGCAGCTCGGGGGACAGGAGAAGCGACTAGAATGTGGAATGTAGAAGTTGGTCATGAAACAACGAATTTACCGATTGCAGGGAGGCACGGAATGAAGCCGATTGTCGAGATTGCCAAAGCAGCAGGTATCGAAGAGCAGGATCTGGAACTGTACGGAAAGTTTAAGGCCAAATTATCGGATGAACTATGGGAAAAGGTAAAGGATCGTCCAGACGGTAAACTGATTCTCGTGACAGCAATGAATCCCAACCCGGCGGGAGCAGGAAAAACGCTCACGACGATCGGGTTGTCCCAATCGCTAAACGCTTTGGGGAAGAAAACCATCGCTGCACTGCGGGAGCCTTCTCTCGGTCCATGTATGGGAATCAAGGGGGGAGCCACCGGAGGCGGTCAGGCGCAGATTCTCCCAGCAGACGAAATTAACCTTCACTTTACGGGGGATATCCACGCGATCACTTCCGCCCACAATCTGTTGGCTGCCATGATCGATAATCATATATTCCAAGGAAATCCGCGTCGCCTGAATCCAAAGAAAATCGTATGGAAACGGGCGATGGACATGAACGACCGCGCATTGCGAAATATCGTGGTCGGTGTAGGCGATGGAAACGGTATGGTACGGGAAGATGGATTCATGATTACCACAGCCTCCGAAATCATGGCCATTTTGTGCTTGAGCGAAAATCTGGCAGATTTGCGGGAGCGTCTGAACCAGATCATCATTGGCTACGACTTTGATGATGAGCCGGTGCGTGCCGAAGAAATTCATGCCGTAGAAGCAATGTGCGTGCTTTTGAAGGAAGCTATCAAACCAAATCTCGTGCAAACTATCGAAGGAACACCCGTTTTGGTTCATGGTGGGCCTTTTGCCAATATTGCGCATGGCTGCAGCAGTGTCATCGCAACGAAAACGGCACTCAAGCTGGCGGATTACGTGGTGACAGAGGCGGGCTTCGGTGCAGACCTGGGAGCAGAGAAGTTTTTTGATATCAAGTGCAAAAAGGCCGGACTGACCCCTGCAGCAGCTGTCGTCGTGATCACCGTGAGGGCCTTGAAATACAACGGCGGAGTGAAAGTATCTGACCTGTCTGTAGCTAATTTGGAAGCGCTGGAGCGTGGGTTTGCCAACGTTCGCCGTCATATCGAGAACCTGAAAAAATTCGGAGTGCCTACCGTGGTGGCTATCAATCATTTCACGACAGACACGCAAGAAGAAATAGATGCAGTGGTGGCCTTCTGCCAACAGCTGGGCGTGGAAGCGGCACTCTCAGATGTTTGGGCTGAGGGCAGCAAAGGTGGAATCGAGCTGGCTGAAAAAGTGGCTCGTGCAGCTGAACAGCCATCGACCTTCCGTTTTCTTTATGAGGAAAACCAAACGACCAGGAAAAAGATGGAAACGGTCGTAAAAGAAATCTATCGAGGCTCGGACGTCGTTTTTTCGCCGTCTGCACTCAAGACCTTGCAAAAAATCGAGGAAATGGGTCTCACGCATTTCCCTGTCTGCATGGCAAAGACACCGTACTCTTTTACGGATCGGGCGGATGTACTGGGTGCTCCTACGGATTTCACCATCTCCGTCAGTGAAATCCGCATCTCGGCAGGGGCTGGTTTCATTGTGGCACTCACGGGAAGTCTGGTTACGATGCCTGGTTTGCCGAAGAAGCCTGCAGCGGAATCGCTCTATGTCGACGTGGATGGCAACATAGTAGGACTGAGCTAAGTCAAATGAAGATGGTAGAGAAGCTGAGGGCGCATCATGGCCTTCAGCTTTTTTGATTGGGGAGGGAAACGGGTGAGAGCCAACTGGGCAAATGGGCGAACGTCCTGTCAGCCGATATCATACGGATATGGAGTAGGGAAATTTGCAGTGAAGTGGGGCTGAAGCAAGAATGACGCTTTATCTTGATTATAAATCGCCTTCTATCCAATACTTCGATGATGTCAATCGCAACAGGCTCTTTACGAAGGATGGGCAAAACTACATTAATGTGCTATCTACACAAACGCTCAATTCATTGGACAATGTCTCCCTTCTAGATATCTTTCTGAGTCAGGGAAACGTGGTAGAGCCGCACTACCATCAAAATGCCGCGGAGCTCGTGTATTGTGTGTCAGGCGCGGCGAATGTCTCGTTCATCAATCCGTTTACGAATGAAGTATCTACTTACCACATCATGCCTGGTCAAGTGACGAACATCCCGCAAGGATGGTGGCACTGGGAGATGGCGACAGCAGACAATACGCACCTGATCGCCATCTTTAATGCTCCGATCCCTGAGGTAATCTTGGGCTCGGATATATTGCGTTTAACGCCAAGCGACGTCATGGCTCATACGTACTGTCTGAACGAAGGGCAATGGAGGGAGACAGTGTCGCCGATCCAGACATCGACTTTCATTGGACCACCCGTGAATTGCCACCAGGGGCACATACAAGGTCAGATGCAGCCACAGCCGCAAGTATACGGCTACCAGCTACCTTATCAGCAACCTTATCAGCAACCGCAGCCACAGATGATGCAGCCACAGATGATGCAGCCTCCCTACGGACAAACGCAGGGAATGTATCCATCTGCCCAGGGATACCCCCAGCAATATTGGTAAGTTTTTGTGCAGCCGCCTGAAATCTAGGCGGCTAGTCTCTTTTCTTTTTCATGCAAAGGGTGGTAATTTAATCCATATACATATGGCGAATGTGACAGGGACGGAGGGCGAGAAGAATGGGTTTGTTTGATGGGTTGATGGGAAATGCGTCGGAAGTCAGCGTTGCAGAGGCGCAGAACGAGTTTGGGCATCTGCTTGGGAGAAATGAACGAATCGAAAAGGCCTACAAACTGATCAGGGATCTTTTTCTGTTTACGGACAAACGATTGATCCTGATCGACAAACAGGGACTTACAGGGAAAAAGGTGGAGTATCATTCCATTCCCTACAAAAGCATTACGCATTTCAGTGTGGAGACAGCGGGCAGCTTTGACCTGGATGCCGAACTTACGATATACATCTCGGGTAGCCAAATGCCGATTCAACGCCAGTTTAACAAAAACCTAAACATATTTGAGGTGCAAAGTGTCCTGGCTGATTATGTGCTGAAGTGATGGGTTTGGTTGAATTTGGCTAGTCTTGAAAAGGCAGTCTGCTATTTGCAATTTCATAAGATCCGTGTTACGATTACAGCTATGTTCTTTGTGGGGTGCTTTTGTACAATCGGGGATAAGAGGGCATGTTCCGGATCGTAAGGAATAGTGCCCTTTTTTAGTGAGATATTTATAGAAGAAGGTTTTTGAAAAAGGAGACTGAAAAGCATTGAGTACTTTTTTTGATTTTGGTTTACATCACTCTATCGTTAGAGCGTTGAGCAATATGGGATTTGAAGAAGCTACAGCCATTCAGGATCAAACCGTTCCGGTTGCTCTGCAAGGACGGGATTTGATCGGGCAAGCCCAGACTGGTACCGGGAAAACAGCCGCGTTTGGTATTCCGTTGGTCGAAAGATTGGATGAAGAAAACGGCAATATCCAAGGTGTGGTACTGACACCAACTCGTGAACTGGCTGTGCAAGTAGCTGAGGAAATCAACAAGATCGCTCAATTCAAGAAGATCACAGCTTTGCCGATCTACGGTGGTCAAGACATCACTCGTCAGATCAAGGCATTGAAAAAACGTCCACAAATCATCGTAGCTACACCAGGCCGTTTCATGGATCACATGAGAAGAAGAACAATTCGCCTGGATGCAATCGAAATTGTTGTATTGGACGAAGCAGATGAAATGCTGAACATGGGCTTCATCGATGACATCAAGGAAATTCTGAAGGAAGTGCCAGAAAACCGTCAAACGCTGTTGTTCTCGGCGACAATGCCACGTGCGATTCAAGAAATCGCGCAGCAATTCATGACGGATCCTACCCTCATTTCCGTAAAGCCGAAAGAAGTAACTGTTCCAAACATTGAGCAGCAATATATGGAAGTAGCGGAGAAGCAAAAATTTGACGTGCTCTGCCGTCTGCTCGATATCCATTCCCCTGAGCTGGCGATTATCTTTGGTCGCACCAAGCGCAGAGTGGATGAGCTCTCCGAGGCTTTGACCAAGCGTGGCTACGGAGCAGAAGGAATTCACGGCGACTTGAACCAAGCGAAGCGCGACAGCGTGCTGCGCAAATTTAAAGAAGGCACCATCGAAGTACTGGTAGCAACAGACGTTGCTGCTCGTGGTTTGGATATCAGCGGGGTTACCCACGTATTCAACTTCGATATTCCGCAAGACTCCGAAAGCTATGTTCACCGTATCGGCAGAACGGGTCGCGCAGGGAAAACAGGCCTTGCGATCACCTTCGTTTCTCCTCGTGAAATCGACCATCTGCGTCTGATCGAGCGTGCAACAAACCGTCGCATGGAGCGTCGTTCTGTTCCATCGATGTCTGAGGCAATGGAAGGTCAACAACGCATGGCTGTGGAGAAAATGCTGGAGGCAGCAGGCAGAGAAAATCTGCAAGCCTACAAAACATTGGCTGAACAGCTGCTGGAGGACGTTGATTCCGTAACACTCGTGTCCGCAGCCCTGAAGCTCTTGACTAAGGAACCGGATCTGACGCCAGTTCGCCTCACAGAAGAAGCACCGCTTCGTGTCAGCAAGAAGAAGTTCCCTCCAAAAGGAAAAGGTACTTCCGGTGGTTATGGTGCGAAGAGACCGCAACGCCCACGTACGGGAGAATCCCGCCCACGCAGCGGCGAGTTCCGCCCTCGTTCCGGTGAATCCCGTCCACGTACAGGAGATTCTCGCCCACGCAGTGACAGACAGCGTTAATTGAAAAGATGATGACAGGCAGGGCCTCCGCTAAAGCGGGGGTCTTTTTTACTGAATCAGAAAGTATAAACGACGTGAGCCATCCCTTTTCCTCCTTCTCCACCACAGCTTCACCGACCACTTAACCTAAGGACGCGGGCGCACTTCAACTTCCCGCGTTTTTTTTTATTCATTTCTTCACTTGAATGGGACAGCCTTTGATTTTTTCAATTAACTTTTGTCAACATTAATCGAGACAACATAGCCTTTTGATTTTGTTGTGGCGCAGATGTAAACGCTTTATATTTGAAGCAAGCAAACATACTTTTTAATTCTGTCATGAACAAATAGATTCAGGTAAAGGAGGGTCCTGTATGGGGAAAGTAGCCACAAACAATCAGGGTTCAGGTGGATTGCGAGTCTCGGTACAAAAATTTGGCCGCTTTTTGAGCGCGATGGTCATGCCGAACATTGGAGCATTTATCGCGTGGGGTCTGATTACTGCGCTCTTTATTCCGACGGGCTGGTTACCAAATGAAAGTCTGGCAAAATTGGTCGATCCGACGATCAAGTATCTCCTGCCGCTGCTGATCGGGTATACAGGCGGTAAAATGATTCACGATGTCCGAGGCGGTGTCGTCGGGGCAATTGCAACAATGGGTGTCATCGTCGGTACAGACATCCCGATGTTTATGGGAGCCATGATTATGGGTCCGATCGGCGGTTGGGTCATGAAAAAAGTGGACCAGTCGCTGGAAGGAAAGATTAAGTCCGGATTTGAAATGCTGGTCAACAACTTCTCTGCAGGGATTCTTGGGGCGCTGCTGACGCTGCTCGCTTTCCTCGCGATCGGTCCTGTCGTAGAAGGTCTGAGCAAAGCGCTCGCTGCTGGCGTGCAAGTAATCGTGAATGCAGGACTGTTGCCGCTTGCAAGCATTTTCATTGAACCTGCGAAAATATTGTTCTTAAATAACGCCATTAACCACGGTATTCTAAGTCCAATCGGGCTGGATGAAGCGTCAAAAGTCGGTAAATCCATCTTCTTCTTGTTGGAGACCAACCCTGGTCCAGGACTGGGTATCCTGCTCGCGTACTGGCTGGTGGGTCGGGGCAATGCGAAGCAATCTGCTCCTGGCGCTGTGATTATCCACTTCTTTGGTGGGATTCATGAGATTTACTTCCCGTACATTTTGATGAACCCACGCTTGATTTTGGCGGTAATTGGCGGCGGTATGGCTGGCGTGTTCACCTTTACTCTGCTGGGTGCAGGATTGGTAGCGCCACCATCTCCAGGTAGTATCTTCGCTCTCTCTGCAATGGCCCCACGCGGAGGATTGCTCCCTGTATGGGCAGGTGTGATTGTGGCGACCGTCGTCTCTTTTGTGATTGCCTCGGCATTGCTGAAAATGAGCAGCAAAAATGAGGACGAGGAATTGGCGAAAGCGACAGAGAAGATGCAAGAGCTGAAAGGCAAAAAACAGCAAGCAGTAGAAACCGAAGAAGTAGCTGCAACTGCAACTACAGCTCAAATCGCAGCATCTGATGTGAAAAAAGTAGTCTTCTCATGCGATGCCGGTATGGGGTCGAGCGCGATGGGAGCTGCGGCCCTGCGGAAGAAATTTAAAGCTGCCGGGCTGGAGGAAATCACGGTAATCAATACCGCGATCAACGACATTCCTGCGGATGCAGACATTGTTATTACCCATAAATCGCTGACGGAGCGCGCGGTTGCAAAGGCACCTGAAGCGGAACATATTTCGATTGATAACTTTTTGAACAGCCCGGAATACGACAATTTGGTCAAACGTCTGAGCTAAAGGGAACCAACGCTAGTGCGAGCTAGCGTTTTCCCTCTTTTCTGCGAAGGGAAGTGGAACCTTGCGGGTATCTTCACGTCAACGAGCCATCATCGAGATTTTGCTGCAAGAACAGAAGGATAGCCTGACTGTAGGGGCTGTCGCCGAGCAGATAGGAGTCAGTGCACGCACCATTCATCGGGAATTGGATGTGCTTGCAGCCTTTTTTGAACAGCATGGATTGAAACTGGTACGAAAGGCGGGCGCAGGAGTCGAGGTAGTGGGGACGCAGGAAGAGAAGCAGTCGCTGCGCATCAATATCCTGCACCAGACAACGACGGAGTACACGCCGCAGGAGAGAAAGGTCTTGATTTTGTGTGCGCTTCTGGAGGCGACGGAGCCAGTGAAGCTGATTTCGCTGGCGTTGGACTTGAAGGTGACGACGGCAACCATCAGTCACGATCTGGACGATCTAGAGCTGATGCTGTCTCAGTACGAGCTTAGCCTGTTGCGGAAAAGGGGCTATGGCGTTGAACTGAACGGTTCCGAATCCTCCAAGCGTCGTGCCATCAGCCGGCTGCTATCGGATCATTTGGACGACCATCAAGTCATCGAGATCATTCGGGATAACATTCAGAACAAGAACCTGCGGGATGTCGATTCGATCTCAGAGCGTCTTTTGGGCCTGATTGACCGGGAAAAGCTGATCAAAGTGGAAAATGCACTGAGTCATTTGGAAGAGGAGCTGCCGTACTCGCTTGCAGATAGTGCGTACATCGGTCTGGTTACCCATCTGGCTTTGGCTGTGGAGAGGGTCGAAAAAGGTGAAAACATTCATTTCGACGAGCTAACGCTAAACGAGCTGATGGGAACCTCCGAATACGAGGCTGCACAAACCATCATGGAGAGGCTGAAGCAGACGTTCGATATGGAGATTCCTGCCGCCGAGGTCGGCTACATCACGATGCATCTGCGCGGAGCCAAGCTGAGGAATTCTCAGGATGAGTCGCTGTGGCCGGAAAATGCGGAACTGTTCGTGGCCACCCAGCAGCTGATTCAGCTTTGCGAGGAGCGGTTGGGAATCCCTCTTCGGGGGGATACTTCTTTGTTCCATGGGCTTTTGACACATCTGGAGCCGGCTCATTATCGGTTAAAACGAAAGATGGAAATCAGAAACCCTATCCTGGAGCAGATCAAGCAGAATTATCCCGAATTGTTCGCGGTTGCCAAGGAGGCGGCGGAGAGAATATTCCCCGACCTGCACGTGCCGGAAGAGGAAGTCGGCTATCTGGTGATGCATTTGGGTGCCGCATTGGAGAGGACAAAGCAGGAGCAGCAGCGATATCGGGCGCTTGTCGTATGCTCCAGCGGCATCGGGTCGTCCAAGATTTTGGCAACGCGGATTCGCCGGGAAATTCCGGAGATCGTCAGCCTGCAGAATCTGTCCTTGTTTGAGCTTGGTCGTGTTCCCGAGAGTGAATATGACCTGATCATTTCCACCATCCCGTTGCCAGCAAGTCCGATGGAATATGTGGTAGTCAGTCCGCTGCTGCCGCAAGAAGACATTCAAAAGATCAAGTATTACTTGCTGAATGCGGGGCAATCGCGCAAAGCAAACTGGGAAGGGACAGAGCGGCCGCTTGTAGCAGATCAGGCCAGTCAGCAATTGAAGATGTTGAGTCAATATACCCGGTATGCCACCGAATTGGTGGATGGGATGCTGGTGCGGACCTGGAATAACCGCGCGAAAACGATGGAACAGATGCTGAGCGCGATCGTGGGCGAACTGGAGAAAAGCGGCAGCGTTCACGAGGTGCATACGGTTGTGGCCCACTTGCTGGCCCGAGAAAAGCTTGGCGGTCTGGGGATACCCGGTACCTCCATGGCTTTGTTTCACGCCAAAAGCGATGCCGTCGCAAAGGTGTCGTTCACCGTTCATCTGCTTGAGGAGCCTGTCTCCTTGAGGTCGATGGACGAGGAAAACATGTCCGCTCGCATCCTGCTCATGCTGCTAAGTCCCAATGGCACGCCGCGAGAAGGGCTGGAAGTGCTGAGTGAGATCAGCTCGATGCTGATTGAGGAAGAAGCGCAGAGGTTGATGGAATCAGGAGAAGGACAGCGCATCACGGAAGAGATAGCAGGCAGGCTGTACAGCTACTGCCTGAAAAAGACAGGATTGGAGAGAGTAAAATGAGCAACGTACTGACAGCAGAAAAAATCATGATGAACGCAAAGGTAGCGAGCAAAGAAGAAGGCATCCGTCTGGCAGGAGAATTGTTGGTAAAGGGAGGACATGTCAGCGCGGCTTACATCGATAAAATGCAGGAAAGAGAAGCGCTTGCGACGACTTATATCGGTAGTGGAGTAGCCATTCCTCATGGCACGAATGAAGCGAAGCAAGAGATCCTGTCTACGGGCATTTCCATTGTGCAGGTTCCAGATGGCGTCGATTTTGGGGAAGGCAATACAGCTTATTTGCTGATCGGGATTGCAGCCATCGGCGACGAGCATCTGGAGGTTCTCTCCAATATTGCGGTGATTTGCTCGGAGGAGGAAAATGTCACTCGAGCGGTTCAAGCAAAAACGCCGGAAGAAATCATTGCCCTGTTTGCAGAAGGGGAGTGAAGATAGATGATCGCAGTTCATTTTGGAGCAGGGAATATCGGGCGTGGGTTCATTGGCCAGCTGTTGAATCAGGCTGGCTATGAGGTAGTGTTTGTCGACGTCAATCAAGAGCTGGTTGACGAGCTGAACCTTCGTCAGTCGTATGAGGTGCAGCTTGCAACGGAGGGAGCGCCACTCTCACAAGTAACAGGCGTGCGTGCTATTTTGGGCAAAGATATCGAGACCGTCGCCCAAACGATTGCTCAGGCAGATTTGGTTACGACTGCTGTGGGTCCATCTATTTTGCCGCATATCGCAGGTGCGATCGCAGAAGGCATCTCCAAAAGGCTTGCGGGAGAGGCGCGTGCATTAAATGTGATCGCCTGCGAAAACATGATCGGCGGCAGCCAGCAGCTGAAAGGCTACGTCTATGGCCTTATGAGTCCAGAAGATCAAAGCAGGGCAGATGAATGGGTCGCCTTTCCAAATGCAGCTGTAGACCGGATTGTTCCCTTGCAAAAGCATGCGGACAAACTGCTTGTGACGGTTGAGCCATTTTTCGAATGGGTAGTAGATCAGTCGCAGATCAAGGGTGAGGTGCCTGCTATTGAAGGAGTCACCTATGTATTCGATTTGGCTCCGTATATCGAACGCAAGCTGTTTACTGTAAATACCGGGCATGCCGTTATCGCGTATTTAGGCTATCTGTACGGATATGGAACGATTGACGAAGCCCTGCAGGATCAAGAGATTCAGCAGGCAATCCGGGGAGCGCTCCAGGAGACCGGGGAGCTGCTTCAGAAAAAATATCACTTCGAGAAGGAAACACACGAAGCGTATGTAGAAAAGATTCTGGGAAGGTATTCCAATCGGATGCTTGCTGACCATGTCACACGGGTAGCCCGATCACCAATTCGCAAGCTGTCGCCCAATGATCGCCTGGTAGGGCCAGCGACGCAATGTGTAGAGCGCGGCATTTCCGCAGAGTATCTGGGATTGGCGATTGCGGCAGCTTTGTTGTTTGACTACCCAGAGGACCCAGAAGCGATGCAGATTCAATCGGATCGTAAGCAGAACGGCTTTGCGCACGCGATGCAAAGCTATACAGGCATTTCCGAGGAAAGTCTACTAGGGGCCATCGTAATGAAGCATGCACGCTCGCTCCAAGACCGAATCATCTCAAACTAGGAAAGGAGGAGTAGGGATGTCTCATAAAATCGTAGGTGTCAAAGCTTCCGCAGGGATTGCGATAGGAAAGGTGTTTTTGCTTGCCAATCCAAAGCTCGCGATTACAACGCTGTCCATCGAAGATCCACAGGCAGAAGTCCAACGTTTTCAGGATGCGCTGGCAAAGGCCAAAGCGGACTTGGAAGGGATTGCCTCGCATGTGGAAAAAGAGATGGGGGCAGACAAGGCAGACATTTTCAAGGCGCATCTCCTCGTGTTGGAGGACCCGGAGCTGGTGGATACGATTCAGGGGAAAATCGAATCGGATCGCGTCAATGCAGAGAGCGCCTTGGATGAAGTTTCCCAAGGATTCATCCAGTTGTTTGAGCAAATGGACAACGAATACATGCGAGAGCGGGCTGCTGATATTCGGGATGTGACCAAACGCGTCCTCTCCTACCTGTTGGGTGTCGAGTTCGCGACTCCTGCACATTTGACAGAAGAGGTCATCGTGGTGGCAGAGGATTTAACGCCCTCGGATACAGCCCAGCTAGACCGACGTTATGTGAAGGGATTTGTGACCGACATCGGTGGACGTACGTCTCATTCGGCGATTATGGCGCGTTCTCTGGAAATTCCCGCAGTCGTTGGTACGAGAGAAATCACCCGACTCACAGCTGCTTCTTCCACAGCCATTGTAGATGGTCACGAGGGTATTGTCATTCTCGATCCAACGGACGAGGAGATTGCCTTTTATCAGCGCAAGCAGAAGGAATACGACCAGGAAAAAGCGGAACTGCTCAAGCTGGTCCACCAAAAAACAGTGACGACCGACCAACAGCATGTGGAGCTTGCCGCGAACATCGGCAGCCCGCAGGATCTGGCAGGTGTTCTCGCGAATGGGGCAGAAGGAGTGGGGCTTTTCCGCACCGAGTTCCTCTATATGGGACGAGAGAATTTCCCTACAGAAGAGGAGCAGTATCTCGCGTACCAGCAGGTGCTTGCGCAAATGGAAGGCAAACCTGTAGTCATCCGTACGCTTGATATCGGTGGAGATAAGCAGCTTTCCTATCTCGATATGCCTGAGGAATTGAATCCGTTCCTAGGGTTTCGAGCGATTCGGCTCTGCCTGGACAATCAGGAGCTGTTCAGGACTCAGCTGCGTGCCTTGCTGCGTGCAAGCGTATCGGGCAATTTGAAAATCATGTTTCCGATGATTGCGACCCTCGAGGAGTTCCGCGAGGCGAAGAGCATCCTGGAGGAAGAAAAGCGCGGGCTGCTGGAGAAGGGCATCGCTGTCTCCGAACAGATCGAAGTGGGAATCATGATTGAAATACCTGCAGCAGCCATGATGGCGGATCAGTTCGCGAACGAAGTGGATTTCTTTAGTATTGGAACCAATGATCTGATTCAGTATACGATGGCAGCAGACCGTATGAATGAACGGGTTGCTTATCTGTACCAGCCGTATCATCCAGCGGTTCTGCGATTGATTCACCTAGTGATCAAGGCTGCTCATGAAAAAGGAAAATGGGTAGGCATGTGCGGGGAAATGGCCGGGGATCCAATCGCGATTCCGATCTTGCTGGGAATGGGATTAGACGAATTCAGCATGAGTGCCGTCAGTATTTTGCCTGCACGTGGGCAGCTTGGCCGCATGAGTAAGGAAGAAGCGGCAAAACATACTACTACCATTCTTTCGATGAGCTCGTCCCAGCAGGTGGAGGAGTTTGTCCGACGTACTTTTCATCAATTGGACAACTAAGGAGGTGCAACCAGATGGAACAGAAGAATGTTGTCGTGCAGCTATCCCAAGGCTTGCATGCTAGACCCGCAGCTACTTTTGTGAAAGTCGCGACATCCTTTTCAAGCGAGATTAAGCTCGTGAAAAAGGAAAAGAACGTCAATGGCAAAAGCATCATGGGGATCATGGCGGCGGCTATTGGAAAAGGCGAAGAAATTACTTTGATCGCAGATGGCGTGGACGAGAAGGAAGCGATCGTTGCATTGGAAAAGCTGCTGGTGGAAGGCGAATAGACGCGACAGATCCACAGCAAAGCCCCTTATGAGCAAGGGGCTTTTTTTCATGGATTCATCTTCGTATTCCATAGGTTTGCGGAGTCAAACGTTTTTGAGCGCGTTGTTCCTGTAACAATTGCGCCATCCATTGACGAACGGGCTCCGTCTGGGGAGTAGCGTAGACAGGAGAAGCCAGATTGAAGCTCTCCAGCGGGTCATCCGTCAGATTGTACAGCTCGTAATCTTCATCAGCAGAGGTGCACCCATCCCGTTCCAAACGGTCGCTATAGTAGCGAGAGTATTTCCAGATCGTTTTCTTTTGGTTATAGCGAACGGTTGCGATGACCGTCTCGATCTGGTTCGGAGGAATGACGGAATGGTAAGGCTGACCCAACAGACTGATCTGATGCTGTCCCTTTGTCACGTCGTCTTCTGTCATGAAATATAGAGGTTCTTCTAACCGCTCTGATGTGCCCGTACCTAGAATCAGCCCAGATAGATTACGGCCAACTGGCGGTCGGACTTCCGAATGTGTCTTTTCCAGCTCGGCCAGCAGCGTTGTCGGATCGGCACCGATCAGCCCCAACAGCGTAGGGAGAAGGTCGACGTGACAGCTGAGCTGCCTGGTGGTTTGCGGGCTGGGGAACAGGAGCGGATTATGGACGATGAACGGAACGTGTAGGGCTTCCTCGTAGGCGCAGTAAAATTTTTGGTGCAAGTTTCCATGTGCCCCGAGCAAGTCGCCATGATCGGAAGTGAAGACGACGATGGTTTCCCGGTAAAAAGTCGACTGCGCCAATGCTTGAAGGATTCGCATGACTTGCTGGTCCGCATTTTTTTGCAGTTGATAGTAGAGCCGGCGGTAGAGAGCGTTATCCGAGATGGGCTGAAAAGCCTGGGGAAACACGTCCCGATAGCTGGCCTGGCAGCGAGGCTTGGTCCGAAGCGTTTCTCGCTGGGTAGGCGGCGGCTCTACATCCGGAACAGAATCGTCGACGTGAAAGCGGAAGATCGGCATGACTTGGGTAAAGTCCCCAAATAGCGTGATATCGTGTGGATTCACAAAGGAAGCGACGATCAGCCAAGGCTCGAATTCCCCAGAAGGGGATTGCTGCAGCTGCTCCTGCTCAAGCTGGTGGAGCAGGGAAATGACGTCGGTACTGTAAACGACATCCCGGCCATTGATGCCGTGCGCGGCAGAGGAGCCTGAATCGTGGGGAGCAGCTCCTGCGGGCTCGGGACCGACCCAGCCCGAAAAGCCGTAACCTTCAAGACGATCTGCCTGCAGATACAGCTGCACCAGCTCAGGATCGGGAATGCCGGTTCCGCGCTGATAGCTGGGGACAGATTGGTGTGTGCCTGGTATGTGAATGTCCGCGTTGGAAAAATGCCATTTCCCATTGTAGAAGGTGCGGTAGCCTGCCGCACGAAAGTATTCGCCTAGAGTCGGAACGGTATTTGGATCCAGCCAAAACATATCACTGTCAGCGGGTCGCTTTGCTGCACCACTGGTTTGTGTGACACCGTGCAGAGAAGGGTACTGGCCTGTGAATAAGGTGGCCCGGCTGGGACAGCAGGCTGTGGCAGAGACGTAGTGGTTGCAGAATTCCAGCCCGTGGCTGCGCAAAAAACGGTGCGCCTGCAGCTGATTCTGGCTCCAAGCTTTGATCGCAGCACCTTCATAGACAGGAGGAAAGCGCTCTTCATCGACGATGATCAACAAGATATGGGGGCGTTTCTTTAGAAGACGTGTGGACATGTAACGGCCCCTCCTTTCTAGCAAATCAGACCGCTACCATCATACGAGAAGAGTGGATGTCTTAATCCAAAAAAATTCGCCGAGCGTGCGTGCCCGGCGATCTTTTGGCGATTCCTTTATTCAAAATTATTCAAAATGACGACTAGATGAGGAAAAAAGAAAGCACAGAAAGCAGTACAGACGTGATGGACATCGCGATCAGTGGTCTAGCGGCTTTCGTGCGCAGAGCTCGCAGATTGACGTTTAGTCCGAGGCCGACCATCGCCATCGTCAGAACAAATGTGGTTACGTTGGCGATGCCTGTTTGAAAGCTCTCGGAGACAGGGATGATCGAACCGAGCACGTAGCTGCCAAGCACACTCATGACGAGAAACCCGATGAGAAACCAAGGGAACTCGATTTTGGTCCCGCTTTGTACTTTTCCTGTCCGTTTCATCCAGTACATCAGGATAAAACAGAGGGGGACGAGCAGCAATACACGGCCAAGCTTTGCCAGCAGGCCCATCGCGAGTCCATCCTGCCCGGCAGGAGCGGCGGCCAGTGCGACATGTGCAATCTCATGGAGACTGATCCCCGACCACATCCCGTATTCTACAGGCGTGAGCGGCAAGTAGGGGCGCACTACCGTGTAAAGAACGGAGAAGACGGTTCCTACCAGAGCAATAATGCCTACGCCAATCGCGGTATCTTCTTCTTTGGCCTGAATGATCGGAGACACGGCAGCGATTGCAGCAGCTCCGCACACGCCCGTGCCTACTCCGAGCATGAGGGACAGAGAAGGCTCGGCTTTCAGCCATTTTGCCAAAAGCATGGTGAGCAAGATAGCAAAGGCGATAACGCCGGCATCGTAAACTAGAAGACCAAGGCCTTGATGGAGCACGACATCGATATTAAGCTTTAATCCGTACAAGATAATGGCAAGACGCAGCAGGCGTTTGGCGGAAAATTGAATACCGGAGCGGATGCTTTCCGGGTAACCCCAAACCTGACGGTACGCTACGGCGATGAGAATGGCACAAGCCAGAGGACCTACTCGATCGAAGCCAGGTATTTTAGACAATCCATAGCCGAGCAAGGCAACCAAAAAGGTAAAAGCGACACCGCCCAACCACAGCGTCCGGGCAGAGAATTTTGACCTCGATTTGGCTGCCCCCATGCTGCTATCCATGGAGACGTGTTCTTTTGTATGGGTAGTCATTGGGACTCTCTCCTTTTTTCGGCGATTCCATCCTCAGCATAAGGCAAGAATGATCATAAGAAAAATAAATCATATGCATGGTTATGATAAGTAAATAAGTATAATAGAAAGAAAATCGATTCGTGGAGGTTTATCATGGATCAGCAATTACGAGTCTTCGTCACAGTGGCAGACCGACAAAATTTTTCCCGGGCCGCGGCAGAGCTGCACATGACCCAGCCGGCGGTCAGTCAATACATTCAATCGCTGGAGAAAACGATCGGAACCAAGCTGCTCGAGCGCAGCAACAAATACGTCCGTCTCAATAAAGCTGGCGAGATCGTCTACCATCATGCCCGTGAAATCCTGGGTCTTCATACGCGCATGCAAAATCTGGTGGACGATTTGATGAATACGCCGAGTGGACGTTTGACCATCGGTTCGAGCTATACCTATGGGGAATACGTTTTGCCCCATGTTGTTGCACGGATGCGTGAGCACTATCCTGCGATTACGCCGACGATCACCATTCATAATTCCACCGTCATCGCGGAGCAGGTAGCCAATCGCCAGCTGGATGTCGGCATCGTTGAAGGCGAGTACGTGGACGACAAGATGTGCATCGAAGCTTTTGCGGACGACCGGATGTACATGATTGTTTCTCCGCAGCATCGACTTGCGCAAAAGGAGCAAGTGACACTTGCCGATCTGGAGGCGGAAGCGTGGATTGTTCGGGAAGAAGGCTCGGGCACGCGTGAGGCTGCTGAGAAAATGTTTCGTCAGCTGCAGATATCACCGTCCAGAAGAATGGAATTTGGCAGCACACAAGTCATCAAGGAATCGGTGGAAGCGGGTCTCGGCATCAGTCTCTTGTCGTACTGGACCTTCCGCAAAGAGAGACAGCTAGGGACGCTTCGCACACTCAAATACCCGGGCACGCCTGTTACCAGGAGCTTTTCCTTGCTCACGAAAACAAACGAGTTTCCCACCAAGGCGTTGGATATTTTTATGGACCTCATTCGTCATTATTTGCCAGAGGGCACTCATGCATAAGGGAAAACGAAAAAAAGGAAGCAGCACGAGCGATACGTGCAGCTTCCTTTTTGCTAATTTCTGCGGTTGAAGAGTGTGAGGCAAAAGGATGTGCCTGTAGGTGAAGTAGTTATCAGTTCTACGTTTCCCCCATAGGATTGGGCAAGCATGCGTGAAATCGTCAATCCCAGTCCCAGTCCATGCTTTTTCTTGCGTTTGCTGTCTCCCCGGTAATAGCGTTCGAAGATAAAAGGAATCTCGTCTTGCGGAATTCCTTTGCCGTTATCCGTTACCATCAGCTGGATGTGGTCATCTCGCGGACTCAGGCTGATATCGATGGTACTTGCCCCCGCCGATGCGCTGTTGGTGAGGAGGTTAAGCAGAATTTGCTTGAGATGAGCAGGGTCTCCGATCCACTCCATATCCTCTGACGAGCTGTGAATCTGAATCTCGATAGTGGAGAAGGCGGGGACTGTTTGCAGCTGTGCCACGATTTGCTGGATTGCCTGATAAAGAGCGATTCGAACGGATTCAGACAACATCGCTCCTGCTTCCATGGAGGTGAAATCCAGCAAATCATTTACCATGGTCTGCAAGCGCTTGGCTTCGTCCATGCTGATTTGCATGAATTCGTCTGCTTCTCTCCCCGTGACCACTCCGTCCTTGACCGCCTGAATCATGCCGCGAATCGAGGTGACGGGTGTCCGCAGCTCATGGGATACGCCAGCAAGAAGATCGGTCCGCATACGCTCAAGCTGTCCAAGCCTTTGGGTCATGTCGTCAAAGGAGTGAACAAGCTGACTGATCTCCGATTCTTTGATACTGGTCGCATCCGGCAGCTCGGGACGGTAATTGCCGTCTGATACTTGCTGTGCCGCTACAGCCAGCTGACGCAGAGGGAGAGTCAGGGAGCGGGAGAGGACGTAGACGATCGCCCAGCCGCACAGGGTGATCACGCCGATGGAACACATAATCACAATATAGGTTTGGACCAGGTCGGTATTGAGCCGGGTGCTCACATAATAGACACCGCCTACTGCTTGCTGCTGGTAGTAAGGAACGCCGACACGCAGCCAGGTTCCGTCCTGTGTTGTGAGTACTTCCCGCGTTTCCTTGGGGTTTGGGGCAGGAGTGACAGGTGCCGGCAATGTACTGATTTTCGTGTCGACTACACGGTTTGTTGAACTGATCACTTGCTTGTTGGATTCATCGTAAATTTGCACGACATGATTGAGCGGAATGGCGGGCATGACCTTCAATGTGAGAGCAGCTCTGTACGCGCTTGTCTTGGGTTCAGTGGAATCCGCTGGCGCTGGGCTGCTGGCGGCAGCCGCCGTTTCAATGGATTTGGTCGTTAATGTGGTAGGTGAAACCGTGAGCGTAGCCTTCAACTTTTCCATTGGAACGACTTGGGCTGCCTTCGCGTAAGAATCGGCAAGTAGATAGGTCCTCGCTTCGAGAATTTCGAATTGCTGCTCCATCGTATTTTCCCGAATCCAATAGATGCCGAACAGGCCGATGCCAAACAGCATGATCAAGAGAATCATGGCATAGCGCCACGTCCAGTAACGCAGCAGAGGGACAGAGGAGGCGGGTGACTTTTGGGAGAATCGCCATTTAGTAAACACGCAAGCTGTACCCCATTCCTCGAATGGTGCTGATCTCACCCTCTGTTTCCGACCAGAGGCGCAGCGCTTTGCGAACTCGTTTTATCGCTGTATCCACAGATCGATCCCCTCCTTCAAAATCCATTCCCCACACTTGGTCGAGCAATTGATCCCGGCTAAAGCATTGATTCGGGTGCCGGGCGAGAAACGCGAGGAGCTGCCAGTCGCGGGGCATCAGGGAAACGGGTTCTTTCCCCAAGGAAGCCAGCTGTGCACTGAAGTCGATCGTCAGGCTGCCGAGCCGGATCATATCGGCTTCTGCGATATAGGTGGAGCGGCGCAGGACAGCCTGAACACGTGCGACGACTTCTTCTGGATCAAACGGCTTGGCGATATAATCGTCGGCACCGAGACTTAACCCCTGCAATTTGTCGGGAACAGAGCCCTTGGCGGTCAAAATAATGACCGGGCAGCTCCCGTATTGCCGGATACGCTCGAGGATGTCCAAGCCGTCTTGATCGGGCAGCATCAGATCGAGCAGCACCAATTCCGGCTTCCAAGTCACAAATGTATGTACCGTATTTTCATCCCCTGCGCTCCAATGTACTTCGTAACCAGCCCGTTCCAGATACACCTGGACCAGCCGGGCAATCGGCATTTCGTCTTCAATGACTAGAACTCGTTTCACTGCTGATTTACCTCATTTCTATCAAGTCGCTGCTCGTTTGCTTGCACTTATGATAGCAAGAAGAGCGGTTGCATGGTTTGACATGATTTGTAAAGCGCATCAAACACGGCATGTGCTTGGATGAAGCCCATCTATTCAAAGCTTTGGAGGCATTCGGCAGCATCGATGTGTTCTTCAACAACGCCGGGATTATCCAAAAGCCAAGCCTTTTGGAGGATGTAGAAGAGGCTGAATTCGAACGAGTCATGTCCGTGAATGTGAAAGGGGTATTTCTCGGCTTGAAATACGTGCTTCCGGTCATGGTCAAGCAAGGCGCGGGCTCCATTATCAACACGGCATCGACAGCCGGACTGAAAAGCGAGCACAGCATGTCAGCTTATTCCGCGAGCAAGCATGCAGTCGTAGGACTGACCAAATCGGCAGCGATCGAATACGCAAAAACGGGCGTGCGGATCAATGCCGATTGCCCTGGCGGGGTGACGACGAGTCTGGTAGTGGGCTTGCAAAAAGACATCGAAGAAACCGGCCATGTGCCTGAGATTCAATTTCCGCGCATTGGCCGCATGGCGGAGGCGGACGAAGTGGCAAACGTGGTCGCATTCCTCGCATCGCCTGGATCGAGCTATATGACAGGCTCTATCGTTACGATCGATGGTGGTTTGACTTTGTAAAATCAGTTAGGTCGTGCAAGAGAGAAAGCCCCTGGCCAAAGCGGTCAGAGGCTTTTGGTTAATTGAGAGGACGCAAGCTCACAACGGGTTGTTATTTTTGAACAGGAGTAGCAGGTACGAGTGTAGCAGCTTGCATCAGCTTGCCTTCTTTTTGCAGATTCGCGATAAGCTCTTCTACAGAGATGCCTTGCTCCTTCGCCATGTCTTCGATTCTGAAGACTCGCAGCATTGCCGTTTTGTTTTCATTCCCTTTCGCGTCGGCTGCTTTCAGGGAAATGGTCTTCAAAGCAAGCGTGCCTTCTTTTTTCAACTGAGCGATCAGCTGTTCGACGGAGATACCTTTTTCCTTCGCCAGTTGTTCCAGGGAAAGGGCAGGCATAGTGACGAGTTGAGCTTTCACCGTATTCGTGCTGCTCACAGGCTTGCTTGGTACCTCTGCTGCGAAAGCAGAGCCTGCCATTGCGGATACTGCGAGTGCCATTACTGCCATTGCCATGTTTTTCATTTTCATTTCTTATTCCTCCTAAAATGGGTTGTTGTAAGTGGTGAGCCGGATTGTCCATCTCGGCTACACAACAAAGGTAACCCGGGCTTGTGTCCGTCAAATGACCGAAAAAAGAAAATAATGTGGAAGGGCTTCTTGCATTTTTGAAGGGGTCTTGTCATACTGTAAAAAAGAACCAGTTTCGATCTGAAGCAAGTCAACGCTTTCAACAAGTGAATAAACAAAAGGCAAAGGTGCCATGAACATGAGGAGAATTCCTTACGTTTTGGCGCCTTTTTTGGCGTTTTCGAGCAAGGATTGGACGGAGGGGAGTGACGCAGATGGAAAAACCCATTCGGGCAACACCATTGGCTGTTCGGACGATACCGAATGTCGACTCACAATTTGCCGAAAAGCTGAATTTGCCCGCCCGTATCCGAAGTCTAGGGCTGTTAACCTCAACCATCGATGATGTGGGCTACACCGCGATCGATGAAGCGACGAAAAAGGCAGCCGTGGAGGTCGTGTACGCCAAATCGTTTTATGCGGGCTCAGGTCACGCGTCAGGTCCGTTGTCCGGCGAGTTCATCGGAATCATCGGGGGGGCCACTCCATCAGAGGTGCAGAGCGGACTGGATGCGGCTATCGCCTTTATGGAGAGTGGAGCCTGTTTTTATTCCTTGAATGACGAGGGCACACATGCCTATTACGCCCATGTCGTCTCTCGCAGCGGCAGCTATCTCTCGCAGGTAGCGGGTGTTCCGGAGGGAGAGCCGCTCGCGTATTTGATCGCGCCTCCACTCGAAGCCGTGTACGGGATCGATGCTGCACTGAAAGCGGCGGATGTGCAGATCAAGCAATTCTTTGGACCGCCGACAGAGACGAACTTCGGGGGAGCGCTGCTCTCCGGAAGCCAGTCCGCTTGCCGGGCAGCTGCTGACGCCTTCGCTGATGCGGTGAGAAGCATAGCTGCCGCACCGGTCAAGCTATAACGTAGGGAGTATCCCTTTGGAAAGGGGGAAATGGGAAGATGCGAGCGCATGCGTACGCACTTGGCATGATTGAAACCTTGGGGCTGCCCGCGCTGATCGCTGCCGCCGACGCTGCTGCCAAAGCTGCAAATGTGAAGGTCGTCACCTACGAAGGCGCGGATGCAGGGATCGTGACGGTCTACGTGATCGGGGATGTGTCGTCCGTGCAGGCCGCCGTTGATGCAGGAGCGGATGCAGCAAGGCGTGTGGGAAGATTGCTGCATTCTCATGTCATCCCACGCCCTGACGAGAATGTGCCGAAAATGGTGAAAAACCTCATCAGTCAGGCAAAGAACCAGGAAGAGTCGGTATCTCTCCCGGAAGAAGTGCCGGAAGGGGGAGGTGAGTTAGAAACATGACGTTGGATGCGGATTTGTACGCGATACAGGAAGTGCGTAATAATCTGACGCAGGCAAATGACGCGCAAAAAAAGCTCGCTGCGTACAGCCAGGAGCAGATCGATGCGATCGTGGCAGCGATGTCGCGGGCAGGTGTAGATGCTGCAGAAAGGCTGGCGGTACTGGCCGTTGAGGAAACCGGCTTTGGTAACGTCCGGGACAAACAAATCAAAAACCAATTCGCCGCAGAGAGTGTGTACGAGTGGATCAAAAATGCACGTACAGTTGGCCTCATTCGAAAAGATGAGGGAAATAAAGTTTGGGAAGTAGCTGAGCCTGTCGGGGTCGTAGCCGGAATCATTCCTTCGACGAACCCGACATCTACTGTTATTTTCAAATCGCTGATCGCTCTCAAAGCACGGAATGCCATCGTCTTTTCCCCGCACCCGGCTGCTGCTGCCTGTACGCTTGCGGCTGCCAAGGTCATGGATGAGGCGGCTGTGCAAGCAGGTGCCCCTGCGGGCTTGATCCGCTGTATCAGCAAGCCCACTCTATCCGCTACGCATGAGCTGATGGTCCATAAGCTGACTGACCTGATACTCGCCACGGGCGGCTCTGCGATGGTCAAGGCAGCGTACAGCTCGGGGAAGCCTGCTTATGGAGTAGGGCCGGGAAATGTGCCGGTCTACATACATCACAGTGCGGACCTGCCTGCCACGGCCAAGCGAATTGTCCAGAGCAAATCGTTTGATTACGGAACGATATGCGCGTCTGAGCAGGCCTTGGTTATCGAGGAGTCGATCAAGCGTCCGTTCCTCGCAGCATTGAAACGGGAAGGTGCCTACTTCCTGAACGATTTGGAGCGGGAAAAGATAGCAGCTCTCCTCATGGTCAATGGCTCCCTTAATCCCAAGATCGTGGGTCGATCTCCCGAAGCTATCGCCCAAATGGCGGGTATCCTGATTCCCCAGGAGACAACTGTGCTGATAGCAGAAGAGAAGAATGTAGGAAAAGCCTATCCACTGTCGATCGAAAAGCTTGCCCCGATCCTCGCAATGTACACGGTTCATGATCAGCAGGAGGGCTTTGCCCGTTGCCATGAACTGCTTACCCTGGGAGGACTCGGTCACACCGCAGGGATTCATTCGCAGGACGACGCCGTCATTGCCGCGTACGGCCTTGCGATGCCCGCATCGCGAATCACCGTGAATACAGGAACGACGTTTGGTGGTATCGGCGCGACAACCGGGATTCAGCCGTCCTTGACGCTGGGCTGTGGATCTTTTGGCAACAACATTACGTCGGACAACATCGGTCCCGAGCATCTGATGAATATCAAGAGAGTTGCGTTTGGTATCCGGGAGATGCAAAAAACGGCGGCAGCAGAACCTAAGCCGCAAACGCTCGTCGAGGGAACGGAGTGGGGCATTGGCCTTAGCCGCGAAGAGATCAAAACCATCATCAAGTCTGTCTTGACGGAAATGACGTCTTAAACCACCACAAATTTGTCTATACATGTAAGGAGGAATGGAAATGGCAGGAGAAATGTCCGCATTGGGAATGGTGGAAACAAAAGGACTGGTAGGAGCAGTGGAAGCGGCTGACGCCATGGTAAAGGCCGCAAATGTGAAGCTGATCGGAAAAGTCCACGTAGGTGGCGGTCTGGTGACTGTCATGGTTCGCGGAGATGTAGGCGCTGTCAAAGCTTCCACGGACGCAGGTGCCGCTGCTGCCGAAAAAGT
This sequence comes from Brevibacillus centrosporus, assembly GCF_046622605.1. NCBI lineage: Bacteria > Bacillati > Bacillota > Bacilli > Caryophanales > Paenibacillaceae > Brevibacillus > Brevibacillus centrosporus. The sequence continues at coordinate 5,740,091 of NZ_CP176856.1, forward strand.
GGGAGAGCTCATATCCGTACACGTGATTCCACGCCCGCATGGAGATATTGAATTGATTTTGCCAAAGCTCGAAGGATAGTCCCGTATGGCAGTCATCACGGAAGCATCCCTCAGAGCCATGCATAAAACAGGAATACCGAACCCCTTTTATCTGGGGAGAGGGGACAAAATAACCCCCGCAGCGGCAGATTACTTGAAGGGAAGAGGGATACAAGTGAGTGCATTTGAAGAAAAACAGCAGCCTTCCACCGATCAAGCTGCCAAGGCTATCTCGGAGATTCCCATCGGCGTATCCAATCGTCATGTGCACTTATCGCCGGAGGATGTAGCGAGGCTTTTCGGGGAAGGACATCAGCTGACCCCGATGCGCGAGCTGTCGCAGCCAGGCCAGTTTGCCAGCCAGGAGACCGTGACGCTGGTCGGTCCAAAAGGAAGCATCCACGGGGTCCGCATTCTGGGGCCAGCCCGTGGTGCGACGCAGGTAGAGATTTCCCGTACAGATGGTTTTGCTCTGGGTGTTCACGCGCCTGTGAGAATGTCTGGTGATATTGAAGGCACTCCCGGAATGGTGCTGGTAACAGCAAAGGGAACCGTTGTGCTGACGAAAGGTGTGATCGTAGCCAAAAGACACGTTCATATGTCGGAGGACGAAGCGCGGCTTTTTCAAGTAAAGGATGGGGATACGCTCATTCTGGAGACGCAGACGGATCGCCCGATTTTATATCCGGATGTCGTTGTTCGCGTCAGTCCGCGATTTGCGCTTGATTTCCACGTAGATTTGGATGAAGGCAATGCTGCCAATCTGAAGACAGGTGATCGGGTAAAAGTCATCGGAAAAAACGGTCAGCTTTACCCGGGGTATCGGAGGTGAGACTTGGTGGACGTCCGAGAGATGGTCGCATCCATTACCAAAGAAATTCTGCAATCGCTGCAGCAGGAAAAGGTCAAGCAAGCTCGCCGCGTGCTGTATGTTTTTTGCGACAGCCAGGCGCACGTAGCCTTTCTTGATCATTTTATCCATTTGAAGAACAACGGAGTTTGCCACGACCTTTTGTTCCTGGATGGCGAGACGTCCTCCTGGCTGGGCATGCACAAAATCGAATGTGGAGGAGCGGGAAAAATCTTGACGGCGGATGAGTTCGCCCCCGCTCCTCTGGAAGTGCCGAAAGATTACGACGGTATCGTCATTCCGGAGCTGGATCTCGACAATGCTGCACGTATCGCAGCAGGGCTCAAAGGCACGATCAAGGCAGAAATCGTTTTTGCTGCACTGGTTACGGGGAAATTCGTGATTGCGGGATCGGATGTGCCCGGTATCAAGCGTGCAGATCGGCGTACCTTACAGGCTTTGACATTGCCACCTGCGTATGAAAGGCTATTCCAGCGCCATGTGCAAGAGCTGACAGAGCTGGGTATCGAGTTTGCCCCACAGAAACGTTTGGCAGAGCGTGTCGTCTCCAAGCTGAGGTCGCAGCTGCCAAAGGAAGGGGAGCAGGCTGCCAAGCCGACCGCGACCGCTTTGGACGAGACGGAAGCTGTATTTTCCGGCAAGCTGCTGACCGCCGACTGGATCTGCTCACAGCCGCAGCTTCGCCATACGACGCTGCATGTGAAGCAGGGAGCGATTGTCTCCCCGTTGGCGCAAGATAGCATGCGAGAGAGAGGAATAACCGTCAGCTACATAGGGAGAGGGTGAGCTGCACATGTTTTTGGGCAAGGTCATAGGGAGTGTGTGGGCGACCCAGAAGGAAGCTGGCATGGAGAATCTGAAGCTGATGGTCGTTCAGCCTATCGATTGGCGCGGCACAGATGCCGGGCAGACCGTTATCGCAGCGGATCGAATTGGCGCGGGGATAGGCGAGCAGGTCATCGTCTCGCGAGGTACGCCGGCACGCATCCTGTTTTCAAACCAGAACGTCCCGATCGATGCGGTGATTGTAGGGATCGTCGACTCGTATGAGGTACATGGAGCCTCGGGAGGTGCAGATTAGCATGGAGCAGGAGCGTTCGCGGGTCATACAGGAATTCGTGCCGGGAAAACAGGTCACGCTGGCGCACGTGATCGCCAATCCGGATGAAATGCTTTATACCAAGCTCGGTATCAAAGAGGCGGGGGCGATCGGAATTTTGACGCTAACTCCCACCGAGACCGCTATTATTGCGGCAGATATTGCGACGAAGGCTGCCAGTGTGGAGCTGGGCTTTCTCGACCGCTTTACAGGCTCGCTAATCGTAGTCGGCGATGTCTCGGCAGTCGAGATGGCAGTAGAGGCTGTCAATACAGTGCTCAGTCAAAAGCTGAAATTTACTCCGGCGCTGGTGACCAAGTCATGAGAAAAAGGGTGATGGTGATTGGAGCGATCGAAGCGGGAAAGTCGACGCTGGCACAAGCGCTGTTCAACGACGAGCAGCCAGCCAGAAAGACACAAGCGCTGGAATACCGGGACTGGCTGATCGATACGCCGGGAGAGTACAGCGAAAACCCGATGTTTTATCGAACGCTGATGGCCACTGCTTTGGAAGCGAGCCTGATCGTCATGGTGCAGGACGCTACTCGTGAGCGCAATGCCTTTCCGCCTGGTTTTTCTCTTGGATTCGCCCAGCCCTGCATCGGCGTCATTACCAAAACGGATCATCCGGCTGCGGATCTAAAGAGGGCAGAGGCTTGCTTGCGGCAGGCGTTGGGGGACGGGCTGATCTTTCCTACTTCCTCGCGTACAGGGGATGGAGTAGGTGAGCTGAAAGCTTTTTTAACGTGTAAGAATTTATAAGCGTAATGCTTATGAATTCTGGAGCGCATGAAAACTTTCCGCTAAAACGCGTTCGCTCCTCCTTGAGGTGGCCTCGATAGAGGTTTTTTTACAAGCCCATAGGAGTAAATAGTGCTCTTTTCTCTCGGGGTTTATTGTGGGAAAATTAAGATAATAAAAAGCGAGCTGGTGAAAAGAGGTACGTATGCGAAAGGTATGGGAACTTTGTAGACAGGCTACCTCCATACGAGAGGAAGATATCCCGATCATTGCGGATTTGGCTTCCAAGCTCCAGATCTTTGCGGATTTGTCCCAAGCAGACATGTTCATCGATTGCCTGGCGAAGGATAAAAGCACCGCACTGGTGATCGCGCAGGCGTCACCGAAGACGGCACGGTCCCTCTACAGCGGCTCCGTCGTAGGGCAGCTGGCGACGGCGGTGAACGAGCCTGCGGTCATGTATTGTCTGACGACGGGCAAGGCAGTGATTGGATCGCGTGGCGTTTCCCAGGAGCAGTTCGTCATGCGGCAAAGTGTCGTGCCGATTACCAATGGCAAGGGGGAAACGATCGGCACTCTCATTACGGAACAGGATATTTCCAAACAGGTCGAGCAGGAACGAAATGTAGAAATGCTCAAGGAAACGACGGAGCAGCTAAGTGAGACACTGATCCAGTTTGCCGTTCCAGACATGCCGATTTCATCGCTGATGCATGAGGGGATGATTCTGTTTGACCAGAGCGGGATCATCACCTATGCCAACAGCCGTGCCGAGAAGCTGCTTTCCTTGATCGGTTTGGAGGAGCCAGCAAAAGGCGAGAGCATCGAGCGTATTTTTTCTTGGCGAGTTTCCCCGGAAAACTTTGTACGGCATGGTGGGTACATTCAGGAGGAGCTGTCGAGAGGGAAGCATTTTCTGCTGATGAAAGCTGTCTCGGCTGTACGCAAGCCCGACATTATCGGGGGAATCATCCTGCTGCGGGATATTTCCGACATACGGGAAAAGGAAAAGCAGCTGATGATCAAGTCGGCTGTCATTAAAGAAATTCACCACCGCGTCAAAAACAATCTGCAGACGATTTCGAGTCTCTTGCGTTTGCAAATGAGGCGCTCGTCCGCCAGCGAGCTTGAAAAGGTGTACAGGGAAAGCATCAACCGGATCAACAGCATCGCGATCATACATGAATACCTGGCGCAGGACGGACTGGCACAGATCGATTTCCAGGAGATTTTGACCAAAGTATCGAAAATGATCGTCTCCTCCATGCGGCCCTCCGAACAGGCCATACAAGTCGTCGTGAAGGGAGAATCCGTCTATCTGCCGTCAGATAAAGCGACTTCTTTTGCCCTGATTGTCACCGAGCTCGTCCAAAACTGCATGATTCACGGGTTTCGTGATCGGCAGGAAGGGAGAATCACGCTGACACTCGTGACCAAGGATGATTTTATCAGCCTGTCGGTCACAGACGACGGAGTGGGACTGGCGGGCGGAGAGACGGTGCAGCAGAAAGGGCATTTGGGACTGAAAATCGTGGATACTTTGGTCAAGGAAGACCTGGAAGGCACGATACATTTTCGCAATACGGGAGAGGGTACCGAGGTGACGATCCTGTATCCAGTCCCAAAGGAGGGTGACGATGACACAGCCGAAGATTATGGTAGTGGATGATGAACCCATCATTCGCATGGATTTGCGGGAGATGCTCGAAAAAGAAGGGTACCTGGTAGTGGCTGAAGCGAAAAATGGGGAGGAAGCTGTCTCTCTCGCTCACCGTCACAAGCCTGATCTGATCATTATGGATGTGAAGATGCCTGTTTTGAACGGGATCAAAGCGAGTGGCATCATCCGCGGCTTTTCCGACAGCTCGATCCTGCTTTTGACTGCCTACAGCCAGAGGGAACTGGTTCAGGATGCGTGCAAGGCTGGGGTGACCGCCTATCTGGTGAAGCCCATCACGGAGGAAGACCTGATACCGGCTGTAGAAATTGCATTGAGCCAAAGGGTGAGGGTAGCTTCGCTCAAACAGGATGTTCACACGCTCAAGCAAAAAATCGAGGATCGGAAAATCATCGAAAAGGCAAAAGGCAAGCTGATGAGCACCATGTCGCTCGAGGAAGAGGCCGCGTATAAATGGCTGCAGCAAGCAAGCATGCAACGGCGCATGCCGCTTGCCAGGCTGGCAGAGGAAATCTTGTCCAAAGAGCAGCTCATCGATCATGGAGCCAAGTGAAGTGAATAGGATGCGAGCAAAGGCGCTTGAACGAGTTCGGCAGCAACATACCGACTGTTCAGGCGCTTTTTAGGTCAAGGGTCAGAGGAGGTTTTGTATGGATGAGCAATGGATCCAAAGCGTTGGCATCGACGTGGGAACCAGCACGACAAAAATGATCGTCAGCCGTCTGCGCCTGGGGCGAATGTCCAGTACGTTTTCCCTGCCCCGTTATCAGATTGTGGAGCGTCAGCTGCTCTATGCCAGTGCCGTTCATCCCACCCCTCTTATCGGCGCTGACGAAATAGACGCAGAAGGAATCGGTGCTATTCTGGCAGCGGAGTACGAGAGGGCAAAGATCAGCCTCTCCGCCATTAAATCAGGAGCGGTCATTATCACGGGAGAGACAGCTAGCAAGAAAAACGCGGAGCAGATTGTGCATCTGTTAGCAGAGCGATCGGGTGACTTCGTCGTGGCGACAGCGGGTGCAGACCTGGAAGGCGTGCTTGCCGGGAAGGGAGCCGGTGCGCAAAAACGGTCTCTGTCCATCCAAGGAACAGTTGTGAATGTGGATATAGGAGGGGGCACTGCGAACGCAGCTTATTTTTACCGGGGAAAAGCCATCGCTACCGTCACCTTTCACGTAGGAGGGCGCCTGATACGGCTGGATAAACGAGGTATGGTTCAGTACGTGTCACCCAATATCAAGTCTTGGCTGATGGCTAAGAAGCTGCAAGTCCAGCCCGGTATACAGCTCACAGTGGAGGAGATCGGGGAAATTGCCGGGGAAATGGTGCGGGATATGCTGGACTATGTAACGGGACGAGACAGGCAAGAGTCTGGGCTGCTGGTCCTTGGTCATCAACTGCGAGAAAGGATACCCGTCGAGGAGTTGTCCGTATCAGGAGGGGTGGGCCAGTTGATGACGGATCGGCCTGTTCATACGATGGCCCAGGTCAGCGAATACGGAGATTTTGGACCCATGCTTGGGTATGCTTTGCAGCAGGAGAGGAAAAAGGGGACTTACCCACTGCGATGGATCGACCCGGAACAGACTGTCAGAGCGACTGTGATTGGTGCAGGCATGCAGAGTACAGAGATCAGCGGTTCTACGGTACATATCAAGCCTGAGCTTTTGCCGATCCGCAATATCCCGATTCTCAAGCTGGAGCTGACAGCTGAGCATTTGCATGATTCCAGCAGGCTGCATTCAGAGGTAGCGGCTGTGTACGACATGGGTCAGCGTTTGTTTGAGAGAACGACAGAGATCCCGTTTGCCCTTTCCTTATCTGGCATCCGCTATTGTTCCTATCAGCAGCTTCAACGGATCGCAGACGAGCTGACGCTTCCATACCGTCATCAGTTTGCTGACAGTCCGACCATGGTTGTCCTCTGTGAGTCGGATATGGCAAAAGCGCTCGGGCAAGCTTTGGAGCTGCGATGCAAGGGAAAGCCGCACATCATTTGCATCGATCAGGTACGCGTCGAGTACGGCGACTACATCGACTTGGGCGAACCTATATCCGGCACGATTATCCCGGTCGTCGTCAAAACGCTAGCCTTTGATGAACACACTTCGATAAAGGGGGGGACGAGATGATCACGAAAACAACGGTACTCGGGCAGACCTATCAATTCCGCGACCTCAAAGAAATCTTCGCCAAGGCGAACGAGGATAAATCGGGGGATCAGCTGGCGGGTATAGCCGCCGAGGACTCACGTGAGCGTGTAGCAGCCAAACAGGTGCTGGCCGATCTGACGTTGGCGGATATCCGCAACCATCCGCTGCTGCCGCCAGAGGAGGACGAGGTCTCGCGCGTGATTGAGGCTGGCATCAGCGAGAAGATCTACAACGAAATCAAGAACTGGAGCGTGTCAGAGCTTCGTGAGTACTTACTGAGCCATCAGGCGGGAGAGAGTGAGATTCGGCGAATCAGCCGGGGGCTGTCCAGCGAAATGATCGCGGCCACAACCAAGCTGATGAGCAATCTCGACCTGATCACGGCTGCGGCAAAAATACGGAACATTACGCACTGCAACACAGCGATCGGACAGCAAGGAGTGCTGGCATCACGTGTTCAGCCCAACCATCCCTCCGACAGCATCCAAGGCATCAAGGCTGCCCTGTACGAAGGGCTCAGCTACGGGATTGGCGATGCCGTCATCGGGGTCAACCCGGTCATCGATACGTCCGATAGCGTAAAAGACATCTTGCTGATGACGAAAGAAGTGATAAACAAGTGGGAGATCCCCACCCAAAATTGTGTGCTCGCCCATGTCTCTACCCAAATGCGTGCCATCCGCCAAGGCGCGCCAGCTGATCTGATTTTCCAGAGCCTTGCGGGAAGCGAAGCGGGCAACCAGGCATTCGGGATCGATGTTGACCTTCTGGATGAGGCCGATGAGCTGATGCGAAAGGAAGGCACTTCTACAGGTCCGAATATTTGGTACTTCGAGACGGGGCAGGGCTCTGAGCTGTCCTCTGAGGCTCACTTCGGCATCGACCAGCTGACGATGGAAGCCCGCTGCTATGGGCTTGCCCGCAAATATCAGCCTTTCATCGTCAATACGGTCGTGGGTTTTATTGGCCCTGAATATTTGTACGACAGCAGACAAGTCATCCGGGCAGGGCTGGAGGATCACTTTATGGGCAAGCTCCACGGTCTGCCGATGGGCTGTGACGTGTGCTACACCAACCATATGAAGGTCGATCAGAACGATATGGACAATTTGGGCATCCTGCTCTCGGCTGCAGGAGTAAATTTTGTCATCGGAGTAGCTATGGCGGATGATGTCATGCTCAATTATCAATCAACGAGCTTTCATGATATCGCCGCTTTCCGGGAGGTGCTCGGTTTGCGTCCAGCCCCGGCGTTTGAGAAGTGGCTGGAGAAGATGGGGATCATGGAACATGGCAAGCTGACGGCGATCGCCGGAGATCCAACGATTTTTATGTAACCTAGGAGGTGTTCGGTTGATGGAGCAGCAGCTGGAATATTTGGTCGACAAGGTCGTGGCAGAGCTGCAGAAAAAGCTGAGTGAAAGGGCGAGGAACGGTTCGGCGGAAGCTTTGGGAGCATTCGATTGTTCCGAGTCTCCTGTCCACGTAGTTGAAGAGGAGCGAGGGGCGAATGTCCCGAATCCGAAATGGCAGGAAGGCATGCAGGAGCTCTTGGACAGCACGCCTGCCCGGATCGGTGTGTGGCGTACGGGTGTCCGTCCCTTGACCCGGACCATGCTTCAGCTCCGGCGTGACCATGCAGCGGCGGTCGATGCTGTGTATGGCGAAGTGCAGCAGTCGCTGCTCGACGAGTTTTCCCTGTTTACCGTGGAGACGCAGTACGACAATACCGAGAATTACTTGAAGCGGCCGGATATGGGACGAATCCTCAACGAAGAAGGGGTGCGGCTGCTCCTGGAGCGCTGCCAAAAGAAGCCGCAGGTGCAAATTGTCGTCTCCGATGGGCTGAGTGCCAGCGCCGTTGATGCCAATCTGCGAGATGTCCTGCCAGCTTTGCTGGACTCGTTAACCAGCTATGGATTGAGCTGTGGCACACCGTTTTTCGTCAAAGGAGGACGTGTCGCGAGCATGGATCACATCGGAGAACTGCTACAGCCGGAAGTGCTGGTGCTTCTCATTGGAGAGCGCCCTGGTCTGGTGACGGCCCACTCGATGAGCGCCTACATGTGCTATCGCCCGCGCAAAGGCATGGTGGAATCGGAACGCACTGTCATTTCCAACGTCCATCGTCAGGGGACATCGCCCATCGAGGCAGGCGCTCATATCGGGACTATTTTGAGCAAAATGCTGGAGCAAAAGGCGAGCGGGGTCAAGCTGGTGCTCTAGTAATTGAAGTGGTTATTATTATCTTCTTTGTCTTCACTCCCGTATAAATGTTCTGAAAACAGTCAACGCTACTAGGGAGAGGAGAGGTGGATATGTTTGGTAGGAAACGAAAGAGTAGTCGAAACGAAAAGAAGCCTGAAGTCAGACTTCTAAGAGAGTTCAAAGTAGGAGATACAGTTGAAGTATCAGTTTATCAAATGAGTCGTTCCTATAAGCCTGATTTACCTTCAAATAGAGAGCAGCAAGGAAAAAAATAAAATAGTCAAACCCTCTACACCTTTCAGTTCTTTCCTGTAAAATAAAGGAATAGTTGGATCGGGTAGGGGGATTTTTGTCTGATGATTCAAAAAACATTCACATTGTTAAGAGAAAAATTATACGGGGTGTTTGTGGCTGGGGTGCTACTTGTCATCGGGAGTTTAGTTGGTGAGTTAAAGGAAGTATACAGTACGATCATTCTTCCTTTTGTATCCATGGCAAACTTACTGGAATCCTATCAAGATGCTAATAATTTCATCAAGCTATTGTTTAGTGCTATTTGTATTATGATTTATTTGGCGGTTGTTAGCTATATCCCCTTGCTGATTGCAAAAGATCGTAAACAGATAGAAAAATCTTCCCCTGCACCTGAGATCATGCTTTATACGGAGGAAATCTCTGCTGCAATGGAAGTCATAGAAAAACCAGGCGTCCAAGAAATCGAAATTACGAATACAGTTGATCATTTAATGAGAAGGATTGGGATGCAAGCCATGAGTATCTTCCCAGGGTTAGATCATCGGTTTGTGAGGGCATCGTTTTTAGTGACCAATTTAGAAGGGAACATCATGGTTGTTAGTCTTGGCCGGCATTTTGGACTTACAGAACTTGATATGAAAATGGTTGATGAAATCTTGGGTATGCCAGATAATCCCTATTTAAAAGGGAACGTACGGGAGTTATTTCCTGCAAATGACATGGAGGCTATAGGGTTTATACGTAATCAAGGTCCTAATTTTCGATTTGGGTACGTAATTATGCTGCCTAGCAAAGAAATGATTACTATGGAAACGGAAGCCCACTTCAAGGCTGCGGCAGTGGCCGTACAGCATATCGTCTACATGGACAAGTTATGGAAACTTATGGTATCCTATAGTCAAAATCTTGATGGAGGTGGAAGCGATGGAAGTAGTAGATCAAGAGCGTAAAGGTATAACGACGAACGGGACTGAATTCAGTGTTGCAGTCTATCGCCCAACGAAAAAGATCCTTCCAGCTGAGAGAGTCTCCTTTTCAGACGATCACACCGCCATCCTGAAAGAAATCCTACAGGGGCAGGGTGAAATAGCCGCAGGTACTGAAAAATCAAAAGCAAAATCGACAGGTTTGATTCAGTCGATTAAAGATTATTTTCATAAATAGCATTACGAGGAGACCCCAGCGGTTTCCTTTTCTATTTGTGCCCCCCGTTTTTAAGAGGCATAATAGATTTGAGGATCAAGTCGAAAGGGATGGGACAAACATGAAGCTGATTGAGAACAGCAAGGGAATCCTGACGAGCTGCATGGCTTTGAAACCGGGCGAATCTTTTCTAGTTGTCGCCGACGACGTAAAACGCGAGCTGGGGCAAGCCCTGTGGGAGGCTGGCAGAGAACTGGGAGCCGAGTCCGTCCTGATGGTGATGCAGGAGCGCGAGAAAAGCGGACAGGAACCGCCGGCAATCGTAGCAGAAGCGATGAAAAACGCAGATGTAGTTGTCTGTGTAACAGAGCATTCGTTGACACATACCAAGGCGCGCAAAGAGGCTGCTGCCAAAGGGACACGACTCGCGACCATGCCTGGCATTACAGAGGATATGTTTTTAGAAGGGGCCATCTCTGCTGACTATACTCAAGTGAAGAGCTTGACGGAGAAAGTAACGGAAATGCTCAGTGCAGCAAGTACCGTACGAATTGAAAAAGAAGGCAAAAGCTTGCAGTTCTCCATCGCGAGCCGGCCCGGTGTTCCAAGTACGGGTATGTATGTGAATCCAGGCGAATCAGGCAATCTTCCTTCCGGGGAAGCCTACATCGCACCTGTTGAGGGATCGGCGCATGGCCAGATTGTGGTCGACGGCTCCATTTCCGGTATCGGAAAAGTGGACAGTCCGGCGCTGCTGACAGTGGAAAATGGCCGTATCACTTCTACAGAAGGAGCTGCCGGCGAGAGGCTGCTGCAGATTTTGGGCGAGCAGGACGGGCGCATGCTGGGTGAATTCGGGATCGGCACCAATGACAAGGCTCGCATTACCGGAGTCGTTTTGGAGGACGAAAAAGTCTACGGGACGATTCACGTAGCATTTGGCAGCAACAACACCTTTGGTGGAACCATCGTCGCGGGTGTTCATATCGATTGTGTCGTCAAAGAACCAGACGTGTATTTGGACGATCGTCTGATCATGAAAAAAGGTCAGCTGCTGGACCTGGTATAAACGAAGGACAGAGCAGCAGGCAAAACGAAAGCCCCTCCCGTTTAGAGAGGGGCTATTCCATGTAGAAAAAGCAAGAAAGTTTTACTTAAACGAAGCGTAGCCTTCGTCGACCATGACCACGCTGCCGTTGATTGCGCTTGCTTCCGGAAGAGACAGCAGATAAATCGAGTCCGCGATTTGCTCGGGCTGAGTCAATTTGTTGCCCATGACTTTCGTTTTCATTGAGTCAAGCATACCGGAATCCTTGTAGCCTTGAATAATATGCGTATCCACTGCACCAGGTGCGACCCCTACCACACGAATGCCGTAAGCAGCCAGCTCCAGAGCAGCTGATTTTGTCATCATGATCACGGCACCTTTTGTGGCGTGATAAGCAAAAGTACCTGGAGAAGCCAAGAACCCGAAAACGGAAGCCGTGTTGATAATCACACCTTTGATGCCAAGCTCCCGCATTTTTTTGCCGGCGTCCATAATGCCATGAGCGACCCCATGCTGATTGACGTTGATGACAGCGTGGTAATGGCTCCATTCCAAATCAGGGACAGGCGTTAGGCGACCGATTCCTGCATTGTTGAACATGACATCAATTCGACCGAAAGTGGCTACAGCTTTATCCACTAAAGCCTCGACGTCCTCGTATTTCGAAGCTGTCAGCCAAGCCATATCCATACTGGAAGCGGAGCTGGGGCTTGTCATCTTTACTCGTTCACGGGGAAAGGGCGCCATGCCCACTCCGGAGGGAAAAGTGATCATTTCCAAGGCGCAGGAAAATCCTGTTAAAGGTAGGGCTGAGGCAACCGCCTATAGCAGTATCGTGAGCGGCGAGCTGCGCATCGCGACGATTCCGGGGCCGATGCATTTACTACCAGATCCGTGCGCACATCCAGAGTCTGGAGGCAAACTATGGGCAATTCGATATCCTGTTTACTTCGAATAATGTGCAGGCGATACAAAATGCGGTCTTATCGGCGATAGGAGTAACCGTCAGCCTGCACTATTCCTTTTCCAAGCATGTGTCTACAGGCAGCCAGGATATCATCGCGATAGAGCTGGATCGACCTGACGAGAAGCCTATCTACTATGGCTGGGCGATGCGTAAGGGAAAGCAGTCCTCGCCAATCGCCAAGAAGTTCATCCAACGACTCGACCTCGGCTGAGGTTATGGGCTTGCTGCTCGTGCGCTGGCAGGCAGAGATGAAACTTGGATGGAAATGGTGTAAAATGGGAGAATCATGAAGGTGGATGTGGGGTAATGCTGTTGCTCGAACAAATCGTCGCGGTCATCTCGATCGGCAATGTCATGTTGGCCGCTGTCCTGATCTTTATGGAGCGGCGCAATATCGCAGCTACCTGGGCGTGGTTGATGGTGCTGCTGTTTTTACCAGGAATCGGTTTTATCGTTTATTTGATATTCGGTCAAAAGCTGAGCAAAAAGAAGCTGTATCGTCTGAAGGAGGGGGAGTTTTCTCACTTCCGGACAGCTGTTGATAAGCAGAAGTACTTGCTGGAAAACGGGAAAATGGAAGTGAATGACCCTGCGATGGAGCGGCATCGCGACATGATTTACATGAATGTGGTCAGTGATGGGGCGTATTATACGCAAGATAATGCGATTAAGGTGTTTCTGGAAGGAAACAGCCTGTTTGCCGACATGTTCGGACAGATTGAAAAAGCGCAGGAGCATATCCATTTGCTGTACTATACGATTCGCAACGATGAGCTGGGCAGCGAGCTGATAAACATCCTCGTCAAAAAGGCATCGGAAGGCGTGCAAGTCCGGCTCCTGTATGACGCAGTAGGATCAGCAGGAATTCCGTCTCGGTTTTTCAAGCCTTTGCTGGCAGCTGGTGGAGAAGCGGTCCCGTTTTTCCCAGCATCGTTTTCCTTCATCAATTTCCGGGTGAACTTTCGCAACCATAGAAAGCTGACGATCGTTGACGGGAAGGTCGGATATTTGGGTGGCTTCAACATCGGAGACGAGTACGTAGGCAAGAAAAAGCTGGGGTATTGGCGAGACACGCATTTGCGGATCGAGGGAAAAGCGGTGTACATGCTGCAAGCGCGCTTTTTCCTCGACTGGAACCTGTCTTCTCCCAAGCGCATGGCAGAGGCGATCACATATTTCCCGGAGACGCACGGGCCAGCAGATGGGATTGGCGTGCAGATCGTGTCCAGTGGCCCCAATTCGGAAAAGCATCAAATCCTGCATGCGAACCTGAAAATGATCTACAAGGCACGACAGACGATTTACTTGCAAACCCCTTATTTCATACCGGATGAAAGTATTTTGACTGCGCTAAAAATGGCGGTGATGTCAGGTGTCGATGTCCGTGTGATGGTACCGGGAAAGCCGGATCATCTGATGGTTTTTTGGGCGACTCATTCCTATCTGGGGGAGCTGTTGAAAAGTGGTGTGCGCTGCTACCTGTATGAAAAGGGCTTTATGCATGCGAAAACTATGGTAGTGGACACCCAAATTTCATCGGTCGGTACAGCCAATATCGATATTCGCAGCTTCAAGCTGAACTTTGAGACAAATGCCTACCTGTATGACACGCGGATGGCGGAAAAGCTGGAGGCACTGTTTATCGCCGATATGGCCGATTGCCGGGAACTGACGATTGAGGAGTACATGAACCGCCCGTTGCGTTCGCGAATTCAGGAATCACTGACGAGGCTACTGTCCCCGATTTTTTAGGCCAGCGAATAGAAGACCCACTCATCCATTGTGGTCAAGACCCCATTTAGTGGACATTGAAAAAAGCCCTAGGCAGTAAGCTGGCGTCGGTACTCTACCGGCGTCAGCTTTTTCAGTTTTCGTTGCGGTCGACTTTCGTTATAAAATTGGATATATTCTTCAATTCGTCTTTGTGCCTCATCCAGATTTCGGATATCATAAGGGTAGAGTCCTTCCGTTTTGAGATGCGAGAAGAAGCTCTCCATAGAGGCATTATCGTAACAATTGCCTCTCCTCGACATGCTGATTTGGGCGCCAACCGTAGGCAGCATGTCGTGGTAATCGTAGGACGTGTACTGGCATCCTTGGTCGCTATGAACGATCAGTCCAGTCACGTCTTTCGTCTTTTCAAAGGCTTTCGTAAAGGTTTGAAGGACGAGTTGTCTGTCATTTTTAACGTCCATGTGATAAGCCACGATCTCGTTATTGAATAAATCTTTAATGGCCGATACGTACAGCCAAGTATCTTTCACACGGTACTGCGTGATATCGGTTACCCACTTTTGATTGGGAGCCTGTGCTCTGAAATCACGCTGCAGTACATTCTCAGCAACTCGTCCTCCTTCAGATGAAGCATAATGATTACGATGCTTGCGACGAATTCGAGAACGGAGTCCCATTTCTTGCATCAAACGCAGAACCTTCTTATGATTGATCCACACTCCATGATCGTGCAGCAAAAACAATTGGATTTGTCGATATCCATATTTCCCATCATACTTCGTATACACACTCTGGATGAGATCTCTCACCGGTCTGTCTCGATCAACATTCTGTCGCTTTACATACGCATAGTATCCACTTCTTGAAACGCCAAACAGCTTGCAAAGTTCCGTGACGCTGTACTCGCCAACTGCTGCTTTTATGATGGAGTACTTCTGTGCTGCACCTCCCGCATCCAAATTTCCCAACACTTTTTTAGCATGTGATTCTCCCGCCTCAATTGTTGAACATATCGATCCTGGTCGATATACGCCTGGCGTCGACCTCGCTGATCGAGAAAGCCAAACTCTCCAAGTTGTTTATACTTTTTCATCCATTTCTTTACGCGGTCTTTATCTTGAATACCAAAGTGCTCGGTGATCTGCCGATAAGTCCACTTTTCCTCGAGATGTAAACGAATCGCCTCCATTTTCATGGATTCAGGATACGACTTATACTTCTGACCTTTCATTGCCATAAAAATACACCCCCTAGAATTACATCGGATTTCCCTAGGGGTTTTTCCAATGTCTATTCTAAGGGGTGCACTTCATTGCCGTTGCTGCAAGGAGAGCGGGTCTTTTTGCTGTGCGATGGACTTTGTAAGCTAGCTTAGGCTGTACCCAGCTTCACGCCTTTTTGTTCGGCATGCAGCATGTGCTGGCCATGGACGCTTCGAGTACATCCTTTTTCATTCAAATGTGTTTTCTGGCAACGGGAATTGGAACGTTGATTCAGACTGGATTTGGTCTGCGCTTGCCTGTTGTGCAAGGCCCTTCCTATGTACCGATTGGAGCTTTGGCTGCGATCGGTGGCAAGCTCGGCTTGAACGCGATGATCGGGAGCTTGATTCCGGGTGCTTTGCTGATGGCGCTGATGGGCTTTCCGCTGAAATGGTTTGCCAAAGCTGTGCGTAAGTTTATTCCACCGCTCGTTGGAGGAACGGTTATTATCATCGTAGGTATCGCCCTCATGCCGATTGGAATGGGCAATATCTATCACGCACCTGGCGCTATTTGGACCAACGTATTCATTGCTGCTGTTTCTGCGGGTGTGCTGATGACTTGTATGCTGCTGGGAACAAGAGCAAAAGTGGCAGGCACCTTTTTCCGCCTCGTGTCTGTCCTGATCGCGATTGCAGTCGGAACAATCACCGCTGCGTATTTTGGTACGGTAGACTTCAGCCCGGTAAAAGAGGCAAGCTGGCTATCGTTGCCGAAGTTCTTCCCTTATGGCGCTCCTGTGTTTGATCTCAGCGCCGTACTGACTATGCTGTTTGTTTACATGATCATCATGATCGAAACGACTGGTACCTGGTTTGTAGTACGACGGTTACAGATAGTGAATTGACGGAAAAACGTTTGAATCGTGCAGCAGTAGGGGAAGGGATTGGCTGCTTTATTGGGGCCTTGTTCGGAGGTACGCCTACGACCGGGTATTCATCGAATGCGGGTTTGATCGCGGTAACAGGTGTAGGCAGCCGCATGGCAATCATGGCAGGTGGCATCATTCTGGTGGCGCTCGGCCTGGTGCCGAAGCTGTCGACGGCGATTACTTGCATTCCTGAGCCAGTTATTAACGGTATCTTCGGTATCGTTTGTGTAGAGATTGTCGCCAACGGGATTAAAGTGATTCAGCACATTTCGATCGACGACCCAACATGATGGTCATCGGATTGCCGATCCTCTGCACCATCGCGGTAACCGTGCTGCCGAAAGAGGCGCTGAACGGTGTGCCTGATTTCGTGAACTACATTCTTTCCTCTGGGATCACCGTAGGGGCTTTGGCTACTGTAATCCTCAACGTAGTCATTCCCGAGAGCAAAGAGAAAAAGCAGGCTGTGAAGCAGCAAGTGGCCTGAAGACAACGAAAACCCGCTTCAGAGCAGGGGGGCAGTCCCCATGCACCTGAAGCGGGTTTCTTTCTAGGATAAGAGTTCAAACGAATCCGTGATTACGATACTATCCCGAACCGATTGAACCATCGGACAATTTTTATGAGAGGTTTCAATCGCCTTTTTTACTTTTTCCTCTTGAAGATTTTCTCCGCTGATTATGAAGTGAAGGTGAATTTTTTCAATTCGATTCGCCTTTTCTTCGTTTCGCACGACCTCGGCTGTCACCTTCATGTCACTGCACGGCATTCTCATTTTATCCAGAACTTTGCGCAGAACGCCGCTGCTGCATACGGCGATAGACGATACCATGAGCTGGTAGGGACGAAAGCCGTATTGCTCGTCGCCGGATACATGCAGGTCTCCATAAGACAAATGGGTCACAAATCCATTTTCCTTGGCCTCAAATTGCATAGCGATAGCCCTCCTCGTAGACGGTTTTCCCCCATTATACCCCAGTCGCTATTTCAACAGAGAGTGAATGCAACGCGGCAGCATGTCGCGAAGTGTATCGAATGCATAATCTACATCCAGACGCTCGGTCCACTGATGGGCATCGCGTCCGACCGGGCCGAGGTTCATGACAGGGACATCAAAGGCTTCCAGCGCCTGCAAGGGAATCGAGTAGCCTTGATCCCACAGCGGCATGTTTGCGACAAGCGGTTGCATGGAGGCAGCTGGATATTGCAAGCCTGCGTAGCTCAAATCGGAAATACCGCCGAAGTAGTTTTGCTGAAGCAGTGTGACCTGGTGCTGTTCCGCTGCATAGGCTTCCATTTCCGCAGTCGTGCGCTGGATGAGCGGGTGACGACGCGAGCTGACCGCTGGGTAGAATGGGGGAGCGAAAAACAAGATGATCATCGGTGACAACTCCTTGCACAAGATCGCCAGCTGATCGACGAGCTCGATGGTCATGTCCCGGTCGTCCTTGTCGCCGCGATTTGCCACGGCCTCCGCTTGAAGCTGGCTCAAGCGCTCTTCTCCATAGGTCTTGACCGCGTAGGCGTGAAGCTCCTCATAGCTCATGACACGAATGGAAAGATCCCGCGGGGTAAATGGCGCTGTCTTGGCAAATAGGCTCGCTTGTCGAGCATAGGATTGGCTGATTTGATCTGCTACCTGCCTCGCGGTTTGCAGCAGAGGCTCTACGATGTCCTCCATCTTTTTCTCCAGCAAAAACAGATTAAACAAAGTGACGGCACGGTGCGGTATTTGCACCGAGTACTCTTTTTTCAGGTCCTTCTGAATCAGATTGGTAGGGGGAGGAGAGATTTCCCCTTCGACTACCTCGCAAAATGACGTGTTCAGCTCGAGCGCGCAGGTGATCTGGGAAGCCATGAGGTTCCCGTTGAGACCAGCAAAAGGCTCACCGACGTGCGTTTCTTTCCCGTAGCAAAGAAAGCCGGGGAGTACCTTTCCGATGGAGCCCGTGTACAAATACTTGTTGTGATCGCCAGGAAAACGGGTGAACATCGGCTCGGAGTTCAGCACGGTCTTGTAGTTCAGATCAAATTCCTCCGCGAGGGCGAGCAGGGCTGGAACAGCAGCGCGCATACCGACAGAGTTGACCTCTTCGTCTGGCACTGTCAAAAGCAGGATGTTTCCGTCAAATTCCCCTTCGCATGCCCGCTCGATCATCGACATGTGCAGAGCAAGACCGCATTTCATGTCCATTGTTCCGCGACCGAACAGCCAGTTTCCCGAATTCAGATCTTCCTGTACTGCAGCTGGCATATCCGTGGCATTCGCATGAAACAGCGGAGTGAGCGCCTTTGGATCAAACGCATGCTTGCGCCATTCCCCGTAATCCTCTACATCGACGACGTCGAAATGGCTGACGAGGATGACGGTGTCCCTGATGCCTTCTTTTTTGACGAGTGCCGTTACGAAATGACGATCATCTTCCGTCGGGTTGGCACGTACGTGGTCGGGATGGGCTTGAAAATAGGGAAGGCTGCTCAGCTGTTCCACGAGATAACCAGGTACCTGTTTTTCTGCGGGAGAACCGGTGATGCTCGGGATACTGACGAGATTGCACAATAGATCGACCAACTGTTCCTTCGTTTGCCATTTGCCCATGTGAGATGCCTCCGTTTTCCATTATGTGAAATGAGTTTCCGTATCGTGGATAAAAAAATTAGGCGAGACCGCCGATTCGATGCTGAATGTCGCTTGCTGCTTGCTTTGCCTTTTCAATCAGAAAAGCTAAGCGGTCCTCGTTGATTCGGTAGCTGGGTACGCCGATGCTGAGTGCGCCGACGACCTGGTGGTTGTAGCCGATGATCGGTACTGCGATGGAGGCCGTGCCCTCCGTTTTTTCACCGTAGCTGATGGCATAGCCATTTTGCTTGATAGCTGGCAGCCGCTTCAGGAGCTCCTGCTGCGCTTCCGGCTCTGCGATGAGCTCTTCCACCATGTCCATTGCGTCTGCAGGATCCATGTTGGCCAGAATGGTTTTGTTGGGCGCACCGATGTGCAGCGGAATTCGCTCTCCCAGGTTGTCAATAATCCGTACACTGGTAGGACTCTCAACCCGTTCAAGGACGATCGAGCTCGTACCGTGCGGAAAGCTCAAATACACGGTTTCCTGCACTTCAGCAGCCAGCTTCTCCATTACCGAGCGGGCAACTGCACGTGTATCGATTTTGTCCACAAGGCCCAGCCCGATCTCCATCCAGGTGTAGCCGAGCTTGTACTGCTTGGTCTCAGGAACCTGCATGATCAGTCCATGCTGCATCATGGTGCTGATCAAACGATGAACGGTGCTGAGAGGGAGAGCAGTCTGGTCCGCTATCTCCGAAATCGACCAATGCGCCTTGCTATCGTCAGAGACCAGAACCGAAATGATGCTCATCGCTCGGTCAATCGACTGTACCAACGTATTTCCCCCTCTGATTTAACTCGAAGAATGCTTCGAATGTTTTTCAATCCCTATTATTTTCAATCTATCAGAATTTTTTGCGTATATCAACAAAAGTGATGCGAGCTATGTACGCACGGGAACACCAAAAAGCTCGGACAAGTACGGATTGAGGAAAAGGCCATCGGGATCCATATGAGTGCGAAGGGCGAGAAAATATTCGAGGTGGGGGATGGCCTCTATCCTTTGAAAATAGGGCTGATAGGGCATTCCTTTGTACATATGAACGGCGATGTGGGCACTGTCACGCCCATAAGCAGGGCTGAGCCAGATATCGTCTTGGTTCACCTGGGTGAGCTCTGTCGTTTCATCCATGAATTTGACCTGGGCGGTATCGGAGTAGGGAGACTTCAACGGTACGTTCCGCAGGATCCACCGCGTACAGACCTGTGAGACGATCAAGCGAAAGCAGGCAGTCGTCCGTTTGGGCGATGGGGGTAAAGGAGTGACCCGAGCCGACCACGCCTATTGCAGTCGCGGACGATGGACACGACATCCTCCAATGAGTCTGGTACAGCGACTTGCAGAGGCTGACTCTTGACGTTGCCGGCCCAGTTTGACCAGCGCTTGGTATCGAGCTTTACAGTGTGCACAAACCGTCCCCCCTGTACGTAGTGACTTCTCGAACGATCTTTCCGCCTGACACGCAGTACAGTCGTGAAAAGCGTTCGCATAGCTCTCCTGCCTTCGCGTGGCGAAAGAATACTGGATCCCCCAGCTGCAAGGTTTCCGTTCCCCGGTAGAGAATCGGAGTCTGGACCTCGCCCGCCCCTTCGTTGGGAAGCAGCTTTACCTTTTGGGGCAGGTAGGGAAGGGGGAGTCTGTCTTTTCCTGCTGCACCAGAGGCGATGTAGCCACCGCCTGCGCAGGTGTAGATGCTTGCGGCAGGCTGACGAACAATTTCCAAAGCAAACCCGGCTGCGGGATGAAATCGGAAGTCCTGATAGTAATCAAACAAAGCGGGCGAATAAAAACCGGAGCCGGCAGTCAGTTCGGTGACCGCCTCTTCCTTCCCAGTCAGGTGCAGGCTTCCGGTGCCGCCTCCATTCACAAAGCGGGGTGATAGCCCCAGCTTTTGAAGCTCGCTTGCCAGCATCGCACGGCGCTCGGCTATTTCCCGTACGGAATGCTGCTTCAAGAGGCGGATGACAGTATTTTTGAAAAAGCGGCGAGGATATCGATCACCGACACCTGCAATCTGCGCTTCATAGCCCATGATGCCGTCCAGGTACAGATGATCGGAGGCGGCTATGCGGCGTACGACATCTCGGGCAGCCTCGAGGGAACGAATCGGGGAGCGCCAGACGCCAAAGTGCAGACCAAAAAGATCCGAAGACATGTCCACATCCAGGCAGACAGGCAGACGAACCCCCGTGCGGCGGGCGAGCTGTTCTACATGCTCCACATGCGAGAGAGAGTCGATCATCAGTGTAATGCTGCGGCCGTTTTTTACCTCGCCCGCAATCGCTTCCAGCCAGCTCTTTTCCCAAATCGGATAGCCCAGCAGCAGTTGGTCCATGCCGTGGGCGCACAAATGGAGCACTTCCGGTCCCGAGTAGCACATGAGCCCGGTAAAGCACTCGTCCAATTGCAAAAGATGCTGGAGAATGGCGACGCTGCGTATCGATTTGCTCGCGATCCGGATCTGCTTTCCGTTGCTCTGAAGTCGCACTTGCTGGGCATTTTCCTCCAGCATATCCAGATCGATGAAGGCAAAAGGCTTCGGAATTCCGGAAAACAGAGACTGATAATAGCGATAATCCCGCATGTGCTTAGCCTCACCCTTTTTATCAGCTTGTAATGACTATATGAGTGGTAAATTTCTACCTATTCCTTCTTTTTCTGTAGTTTCCTGCCGAACGGTGGAGAATGATTTGCAAGAAAAAACGAACGTTCGGAATTAATGTTCGGATTTTAGGTCTTTTATCGTGATTTTTTGTGCCTAATGGATGCTAATTTTTTGTAAACACGAATAAATGGGCGTACTCTTATTGACATGATTCACAGTAGCCGTTATGATACAAATTGTTGATAGCACATAACTGGTTTTGATGAATCTAACAATTCGTATATCCTCAGAAATATGGTTTGAGGGTCTCTACAGGGAACCGTAAATTCCCGGCTACGAATGGGGTTGTTCTTGACATACCCTATTCGTCGGCCGGGAATTTTTTGCATGCTCACAAGGGGGAAACGAACATGAAGAAGTATGATGTGATCGTGGTAGGAGCAGGTCCAGCAGGGATTTTTACCTGTTATGAGATGACTCGCAAATGGCCAAAAGCCAAGGTCTTGCTGATCGACAAAGGGCATGACATCTACAGCAGACGCTGCCCCATTTTGGAGGAAAAAATCAAGCTCTGTCCGCCGCCTGCAGGGAAAAAGGATTTTTCCGGATGCTTGCCAGCCTGTTCGATTACGAGTGGGTTCGGTGGAGCCGGTGCCTACAGCGATGGGAAATTTAATATTACGACAGAGTTCGGCGGTTGGATGACCGATTACCTGAGTCCTTCCACTGTCCTGAACCTGATTCAATACGTAGACTCGATCAACCTGGAGCACGGAGCGACAGAGATGATTACCGATCCGACGACTGAAACGATCAAAAGCATCGAGCAACGCGGCTATGCAGCGGGATTGAAGCTTTTGCGCGCTCAGGTGCGTCACTTGGGAACCGAGCAAAACCTGCAAATTTTGCAATCAATTTTTGAATTCCTGAAGGACCGGATCGACATGATGTTTAAGACGGAAGTAGAAGACATTATTACGGTCAAGGCAGAAACGGGGCATCAGGTAAAAGGGGTCGTCCTGAAAAACGGGGAGGAGTTCGAAAGCGATTTTGTCGTGATTGGACCTGGACGAGATGGCTCGGCTTGGCTGACGAGCATCCTGAAAAAGCGCCGTTTGAAAATGTACAACAATCAGGTGGACGTTGGGGTGCGCGTCGAGACCTCTGACGTCGTGATGCGCGAAATCAACGAGCATTTGTACGAAGGGAAATTTATTTTCAATACGTCCGTAGGCACACGTGTCCGAACGTTCTGCAGCAATCCATCGGGGCACGTCGTGGTAGAGAACCACAGCGGAGTGATGGCGGCCAATGGACATTCGTACAAAGACCCGGCTCTCGGCTCGACCAACACCAACTTTGCTCTCTTGGTGTCCCACACCTTTACGGAGCCCTTTGATAAACCAAACGAATACGCTCGGGAAATCTGCAAGCGGGCAAATGACCTGTCCAACGGCGGCGTGATCGTCCAAAAGTTTGGCGATATTATGCGCGGTCGCCGCTCGACAGAATCCCGCATTCGCGAAGGCTTCCTGGAACCGACCCTGAAGGAGGCTGTACCGGGTGACCTCGGGTTGGTGCTCCCGTACAATACGATGAAGAGCTTGGTTGAAATGGTCGAGGCGCTGGATAAAGTGACTCCGGGGATCGCCTCTGAGCACACCTTGTTCTATGGGGTAGAAGCGAAATTCTACTCGGCTCGTCCAAAGCTTACGGAGGAATTCGAAACCGAAATTCAAGGCTTGTTCTGCGGCGGGGACGGTGCGGGTATTACACGCGGTCTGGCGCAAGCAGGTGCTGCCGGGGTATGGATGGCGCGCAACATGATCAAGCGCATGCAATAGCAAACAGCATTTTCAAATGAACAAGGCTTCCCCTCCTGCATGAACATCACTCAGGAATGGAAGCCTTGTTGCTTTAAGAGATCGCAGAATCCTGTTCCGATTCGGATTCAGCAAGCTGCAGATTGTTGAGATTGTCGTTCATTTTTTGCAGGATGCGGTTAAACGTAGCTAAATCTTCCTCGGGAATGTCGCGCAGGGCAGCCTTCTCCAACTGAATGGCGGCATCGAGCCACTCGGGGAACTTGGCTTGGGCTTGGGGGGAGAGGGATACGTAACGCTCCCGTTTGTCTTCCCCTTCTGCACGAATGACCCAGCCCATTTCCTCCAGGCGAGTCAACGTCCTAGTAATCGTTGGGGCTTCTACGTCCAGGTAATTGCTGATCTGTACCTGCGTCAACGTACTCCGATAGTGCAGGCACATGAGGATTCCCCACTGGGAGCTGTAGAGCCCCATAGGGGAGAGTACGTTATTGAGTTTTTTGCTGAAAACTCTGGCAGTTTTGCTGATTTTATGTCCGTAATATTGCATGAGTATCCTTCCTCCATAAAAGCGGGTCCGATAATCCATACACTTGCTTAAGTAAATATGTACATTTTACATAGTAACAGTTCCAATCATATAAGTAAATACTTATTTGTTTATTGAGTAGTAGGATAAGCCTCACTCGTCCACAGTTCTGCCATAAAGAAAGCTGACGACTGTTTTCCAGCGCATCAGCTCGCCTTCGTTTCGATTCTTTCCTAACTCGCTGCCAAAATACTAAGTGGCCCATCCTCTTTGATGATCGGCTCCAAATCGTACACGGAGATGGGAAACATGGGGAATCCGACATAGTACGGCGTGATTTCGTAAAGCTGAAAATAGATGACCAAGGTTTTGTCCGCGAGATAAAAGTCCTGGTCGGGCTTGATCGTTGTAAAATCGCTCAGCGTCGGGATTTGTCTCTGCTTGATTTGGGCTTTGATCATGGTGGACAGGACTTTAATATAGTCACTGCCCGGTTTGAAGAGGTCCCGCAAGGCATACAGCTTTCCGGTGTCGACATCTGCCGAGACGGATCCGAGGAAGGTCATCCCATGTGCCATTTGCGGGGTGTAGGCGTAGTTGTTCATCGTTGCACTGAAGATGCCGCGCTGGTTATTTTTGATCTCGTAGCTGCCCTGCATCTGGGTGTTTCCTTGGACCTGTACTCTTTGCTGTTCGTGAATCAGGCCTTGGACGGTTTGCAGTAAGGCTCGGTTAATTTGTGTTTCGGCCTGCTGATTGGCAAGACCGGTCAGCTGCGGGTAGTAGATGGATGTACCCGGTCGCGTGATGGTGCGCGTCAAAACGGTAACGGGAAGACGGTTCAAATCCACTTTTTTTAGTCCTTTCTTCTCTCATATAGGTATCTGTCATAACAGCCTATTCGGATAGGGGGAAAGTGGTTTCTAGCGTTCGCATTTATTTCACATCCACTGGAACAATCCACCATCTATAATGGAGGGGAAATACCAATCGAAAAGTAAGGAGGGACATTGATGATTCAGTTAATACGGAATACCTTGACGAACAAAGAAGGCTTTATGATCTTTGTTTTGTGGAATCATTTATGGATGGCCGGACTGATCGCCTTCCAGGAAAACGTAAATTTCTGGATGGTCAGTTCGTTAGGTTTGCTGGTGACCCTGATCGTATCGCCCTATTATTTCATTCGTAGGAACAGCACGGTTATCCGTTATCTCGTCGCGATTGGACTCATGTTTTATGCTATTTCATTTGATCACTTTAGCTCAGAGCAGGAAGTTGCCTTTCTCGCCTTTATCGTAATGGGCTTTTTGGCTGCTTATCTGGACTGGAAGCTGGTGGTGTTTGCTGGGATTACGCAGATCATCGCCACGCTCGTGGGCTTCTACACAGGCACCTATCAGATTTTTACCGGTGATTATACCGAGATCAACCTCGCTGTACGGATTGTTGCTATCTTGATGATGATGGCAGCTGTGACGTACCTGTGTCTGGCTGGACAAGCATCGCTGCAGAGAGCGAACGCTGCCCGAAAGGAAGCAGAAGAGAAAGAACAGCGTTTGAAAGAAATGCTCGAACACATCGAAGTGATGACCGAGCAGCTGGATCGCACGACGGAGCACGTACATGTGCATGCAGAAGGAACCAAACGCAATACGGATGACATGATGCTCGCCTTTAAAGAGGTTGCAACGGGTATGGAGTCGCAGGCTCATTCGACGGTGAAGATCGAGGAGGAAGTCCAGTCGATCGACCAGGAAATCGTGGGTGTCACGACGCAGACGAATGCTATGAAGGCAGAGTCTGACCAGAACAATCTGCGGCTGACGGAAAGTGTGAGCATGATGAATGAGCTGTCCAAGCAGATGGATCAGATCGTGGAGGCTGTAAATGTGGCCGCCTCAACTATTCATCAGCTCAATCGTCAGGCCAATAAAGTTGAGGAAATCGTAGGGGCCATTAACCAGATCGCGACGCAAACCAACCTGTTGGCACTGAATGCGGCGATCGAATCTGCCCGTGCAGGAGAGCATGGCAGAGGCTTTGCTGTAGTCGCAGATGAAGTGCGGAAGCTGGCCGAACAAAGTGCGACGGCCACACAGGAAATCACGGAGATTTTGAAGTCGCTCCATCAGGAAAGCGAGAATGCGGTCCTCCATATTGGAAACGGGGAAACCTCTGTATCTAAAGGAAAAGAGCTAGCAGTTAAAACGGTTGAATCGATTGAAGCCGTGCGGGCAGGAATGGTTCACTTCCTGGCAGCTGCAGAGCATGTGCGTTCCAGCATGGACCGGGTCAAGCTGCGCTCGAGTGAAGTAGCGATGGAAATGTCGACGATCACCGCAGTCACCGAAGAGTCGGTAGCCAATCTGGAGGAGCTGTTTGCCACCGCAGAGAATCAGCATCAAAGGGTACGGGAAATCACCGAAGAGCTGGGTGAGCTCAACACTTTGTCGCATCGGCTCCAGCAGACATTTCACAAGCAGTAAAAAGATTTGCAATAATCATTGCACTTTTGAAAAATTCTGCTAGAATATATCTGACTATAATCCTATAGATTTACTGCCTTATCTAGAGCGGCGGAGGGACTGGCCCGATGAAGCCCGGCAACCACTGTACCTTGTACAGACTGGTGCCAATTCCTACAAGACAGGTAAATGTCTTGGAAGATGAGGAAGAGGACCGTTCAGGACGCAAACTCTTCCTCAAGGGAAGAGTTTTTTTGTACTTCTAAACGTTTTTATCTTATTTACGAACATTAACTGTAATTATTAATGAAATGTACGTAATTATTGTTGATTTTTTGGCGTAAAAACCGTACATTACATAAGTGGACAGATAAGAACGAATATAAACGCTCCAGGTAGAGAGGGGAACACCATGAAGAAATTATTGTTGGCTTTGACCACATTCGCCGTTTTGGCAGCAGGATGCTCGGCAGGAGGCAGCAGCGCTCCAGCAGATAAAGCAGAAGGACAAGCAGCGGGACAAGAGGGAGCAGCGAAAAAACGCATTGCCCTGATCCTGCCAGAGAAAATCGGGGTGAACCCGTTCTTCCAGCAAATGGACGAAGGCGCTAAGAAAGCAGGCGAAGAGTTTGGTGCAGAAGTAAAAAGCATCGAATCCACTGACCATGGCGCGATTGAAGAAAACCTGCGCGTAGCTGTGGCTGAAAACTACGATTTGATTATCACGTCTTCGTTTGAATCTGAAGATGCCTTGAAAAAAGTAGCTGCCGAAAATCCGGATAAAAACTTCGCGATCATCGATACCGTTGTTGATTTGCCAAACGTACGCAGCGTTACCTTCCGCGAGCAGGAAGCGGCTTACCTGATGGGAGCAGCGGCTGGACTGGCAACGAAAACAAACAAAGTGGGAATGGTTGTCGCTATGGATATTCCTCTTCTGAAAAAATGGACAGGCGGTTTCCAGGAAGGGATGAAAGCGACCAACCCAAATGCAGAATTCCTCGTAAACTACGTGGGCAGCTTCTCTGACCCGGCAAAAGCGAAAGAGCTTGCTTTGCTCCAGGCGTCCAAAGGCGCTGACTTCATTAACGGCGCTGCAGCTGTAGGGGATCTAGGTGTTTTTGAAGCAGCGAAAGAAAAAGGCTTCTTCACTTCCGGACAGGACGTTGACCGTACCACGATTGACCCTGAGCACATCGTTTTGTCCCAGTTGAAAGGTACAGATGCGGCAGCTTACGAGACCGTGAAGTCTTTCGTTGAAGGCAGCTTCAAGCCAGGCGTAGTGACCTACGGATTGAAAGAAAAAGGCGTGGGCGTAACCTATGTGACCCACGAAAGCAAAACGCCGCTGAACGCTTTCATCGGCCAGGAAGTAATCGACAAAGTGAAGGCTATCAATGACGAGATCGTAGCAGGTACGCGAAAAGTTCCTGACTCGTTCGAATAGCTGGCAGCATTCGTGCATTTAGGTGACCGACTACAGCTGTGTAGTCGGTCGCTTGTGTATTTCGGCTGCATCAAGAGGAGGAGGAGCAGGAATGACACATCGTTTGGAAATGAAGCAGATGACCAAGAAGTACGGAGAATTTACGGCCAACGATCAAGTGTCGCTCACCTTGGAGGCGGGCGAGGTGCATGCGATCGTCGGGGAAAATGGCGCCGGGAAAACCACGCTCATGCGGATGCTGTACGGGATGGAGCAGCCAACGGCAGGGGAGATCCTTCTCAACGGGAAACCGGTATCCTTTCGCGGTCCCAACGACGCGATACGAAACGGGATTGGCATGGTACACCAGCACTTCATGCTCTTTGGAGAGTTTAGTGTGGCGGAAAATATCGTGATTGGCTACGAGCCCAAGCAGGCAGGTTTTTTCCGACGCAAGGAAGCTGTGGAGAAAGTAAGTGCTTTAAGCGAGCAATACCGCATTCCGATCAACCCACAGGCACGGGTCTCCACCTGCTCGGTCGGTGAACAGCAAAGAGTCGAGATTCTCAAGGTGCTGTATCAGGGGGCGGATATCATCGTGCTCGACGAACCAACGGCTGTATTGACACCGTTGGAGGTAAAAGACCTGCTGCAGACGATTCGGAATTTGGCGGCAGGCGGAAAAAGCGTCATTCTGATTACCCATAAGCTGCAGGAGGTTATGGAGGTATCCGATCGTATTACCGTACTTCGCGGAGGCCGTGTGACCGGGACCGTTTCCCGGCACGAGACGAATGTCGACGATCTGGCGAGGCTGATGGTAGGCAGAGAGCTGGAAGAGCTGAGCCAGCGCATCCCTTTGGAGGGAAAACGACTGCTGCATGTAGATCAAGTGACTGTGCGAGAGAAGCAAACCCTGCTGGATAACGTGAGCTTCGCCGTTCATCACGGTGAAATCGTAGGAATCGCAGGTGTATCCGGCAACGGACAGTCTGAGCTGCTGCAAGTGATCAGTGGATTGCGGCCTGTGCAGGCAGGGAAGATCCATTTGGCGGGTGCCGATGTGACCAATAAGTCCGTAGAGTCGATCCGTCAGGCAGGGCTGGCGCACATTCCAGAAGACCGCTATATGTGGGGAACCGCGAAGCAGGAAAGTGTCGAGGAAAACGCGTTGATGGGCTATCAGCGCAAGCCTGATTACTACCGGCGCGGCGTCATCCTGCGCGATGCGTTCCGCCAGGTGGTTCGCGGATGGGTAGACCGCTTTGCGATAAAAACCGGCTCCAGGCAGCTGCAAGAGCTGGCGGGCAATCTTTCTGGCGGGAATTTGCAAAAGCTGATCGTCGCAAGAGAGCTGGGGCAGGAAACCCCCTTGCTGGTTGCAGCTGAACCGACTCGCGGCGTGGATATTGGCGCGATGGAATACATTCATCAAGCGCTTATCGAAAAGAGAAACAGCGGAGACGGCATCTTGCTCGTCTCGTCTGAGCTGTCCGAAATTCTCGCGTTGTCAGACCGCATTTTGGTGATGTACAAAGGGCGGATCGCGGGAGAGCTGGCACGATCGGAAGCAACAGAAGAAAAAATCAGCGTGTTGATGGCAGGAGGAAACGTTCATGGCAGCGATCAGAGAGCTGTGTAAGTCATTGGTTCAGCCGATACTCGCCGTCATGATCGGGCTTTTGACCGGAGCGATCGTGATTGCGGCGGTAGGCGAATCGGTCATCGGGACGTATCAGGAAATGTGGAAGGGGGCCTTTGGCAGCTTTTATTTCTTCACTTCCACGCTGGCACGTGCGACACCGATCATGCTGATTGCGCTCGGGCTCGCTTTGGCCTTCCGCGCAGGCGTGTTTAACCTGGGAGCAGAGGGACAGATGGTGCTTGGTGCCATCAGTGCGACACTCGTCGCGATCTATTTGCCAGCCCCAGGAATCGTGAAAATGCTGGCAGGACTCATCGTAGGGATTGCAGTGGGCGGGGCGTGGTCGCTTTTGGCCGGATTTATGGAGGCGAGGTTCCGCATTCCGCTGCTCATTTCGACGCTTTTGTTCAACTATATTGCCGTGCTTTTCGCCAGCTACCTGGTGACCGAACCGTTTCAGGATCGGACAGGCTCGGCGGCTCTTGCGCAGACATTGATGCTGGATAAAAGCTCATGGCTTCCCAAGCTGTTCTCCGGGATGAGCGTGCACGCAGGCTTTTTCTTTGCGATAGCGGCTGCTCTCCTATTGTTCTGGGTGATTCGGTTCACGCCGTTTGGCTATGAGGTCAAAATGCTGGGTCAAAATCCGTTGTTTGCCCGGTACGGGGGGATTAACCAGATCAAGGTCATGCTGACAGGGATGTTTGCCAGCGGCGGTTTGGCTGGGTTGGCCGGAACGGTAGAAGTCTTTGGATCGCACTATCGCTTTGTAGATGGGGCGCTGACCGTTCCGAACTTTGCCTGGACGGGCATGATGGCGACGCTGCTCGCGAATTCCCATCCGATCGGCATTATTTTCACATCGATTCTGCTGGCTGCGTTCCAGACCGGAGCGATGGGGGTCGAACGAAATACGGAGGTTCCGCTGGAGCTGGCGAGCGTCATCCAGGCCGTGCTGATTCTATTCATTTCTGCCAAGTTCAGCTATGACTGGTGGAAAAAACGCAAGGCAAAAGGGGGAGAATCACATGGAGCTGCTTGATTGGTCCCTCATCAGTTCGACCATTCGGATGGTTACGCCGATCCTGCTGGCGGCATTGGGTGGAGCGCTGTGCGCGCGTGTAGGTATTTTTAACGTAGGGCTGGAAGGGCTGGTCCTGGTCGGTGCCTTTTCGGCGATCGTGGGCAATCACTTTACGGGGAGTTTGTTTTTAGCCATCCTGTTTGCAGCATTGGTTTGTGTGCTGTTCTCCCTATTATTCGCCTATATGACGATTGGACTTCGGGCAAACGAAATCGTCGTGGGGGTAGCGATCAACTTTTTGGCACTCGGCTTGACGACGTTCGCGCTGCGAGCAATCTTCGGAGTGAAGGGCGCGTTTTACGATAAAGAGATGGCGGGACTGCCCAAGCTGGACATTCCAGTGATCAAAGACATTCCGGTGCTAGGGGACATATTCTCCGGACATTCACCGCTGGTTTACCTCGCCTTTATCGCGGCGATTGTGCTGTATCTGTTCTTTTACCGGACCGTCACCGGTTTTCGTGTGCTTGCTGTCGGTCTGAGTCCGGTAGCCGCTCGCAGTCTCGGTCTCAAAGTGACAGGGCTGCAGGTGCTGGCGATCACGATGTGCGGAATTCTCTGCGGAGTCGCAGGGGCGCAGCTGTCTTTGGGGCAGGTGACGATGTTTACGGAAGGAATGACTGCGGGTCGTGGATTTATCGCCTTGGTAGCGATGATGATGGGTCAATCTCATCCCCTCGGAATTCTGGCGTCCAGCTTCCTGTTCGGCTTGATGGATGCTCTCAGTATCCGTCTGCAAGGCCTTTCCCTTCCGACACAGTTTACCTCTATGCTGCCTTACGTATTGACGATTATTGCGATGTTCTTTGTCAAAGAGAAAAGTCAGGCAGGGGGCAGGGGGCAAAGCTCTCGCTGATCACAACGAGAAAAACAAAAGGAGGAGTGCGTGATGAACAAGGCAGAACGTATCAAACGAATGAAGGTGCCGACAGTCGATCCGGCATTGGCAAAGCGTCTCCCGCCTGGGCAAGTGCTGACGGAGCGTTTTCCGATTCTCCATGAAGGTGAAGTGCCTGTCTACGACATGAACGAGTGGACACTTCGCGTATTTGGAGAGGTCGATCGGGAAGTGACCTTGACTTATCAACAGATCATGGATATGCCGCAGTCGACAGTTACCCGCGATATTCACTGCGTGACGCGTTGGTCCCGTTTTGACAATGCCTTTACTGGGGTTCGCTTCCGTGATTTCATGCAGGCGATCGGAGTGACGCCGAAAAGCTCTTACGTCATGCTGCATGGCGACCAAGGATATACGACCAACCTGCCTCTCAGCGATTTGGATCGCGAGGATGTCCTGTTGGCGCATTCGTTGGACGGAGAGCCTCTGACGGACAAGCATGGCTGGCCGCTGCGTCTAGTCGTGCCGCATCTGTATTTCTGGAAGAGTGTGAAGTGGCTGCGCGGCTTTGAATTTATCGATGAAAACAAACCTGGCTTCTGGGAGCAAAACGGCTTTCATATAAATGGGGATCCTTTTTTAGAAGAGCGGTTCTCCGGAGAAGCGTTGCCGATTCCGGAAGACGAGTGGGAGAAAAAGGAGTTTGATTAAGATGCTGACGAATCTGAAGATAAATCCCGCCGAGCTGCCAAAGCGCGTCATTGTGTGTGGGGATCCGAAGCGTGCGGCTTTGATCGCGTCCAAGCTGGGCAATCACCGCCAGCTGGCGGAAAACCGGGAGTATCATAGCTACGCAGGGGAATGGAAGGGCGTTGAGGTGGCGATTGTCAGCCATGGCGTCGGTTCGCCAGGGGCGGCAGTCTGCTTTGAGGAATTGGCAAAAGGCGGAGTAGAAGTCATCATCCGCGTGGGCACGGCTGGCTCCTATCAACAGGAGATCCAACCGGGCAGCCTCGTCATCAGCACGGCAGCTGTTCGCCAGGATGGACTGACCAGCCAGCTCGTGCCTCCAGGATTTCCGGCAATCGCAAATCGCCAAGTGGCAGGGGCGCTGGTCGAAGCAGCAAAGTCTAGCAATTCCGGTCTCCACATCGCAGAAGGCATCACGTTGACGCTGGACGTTTTCTACAACGGTGTACTGGAATTCCCGCACAAGCTCTATCAAAAAGCCGGAGTACTGGCTGTTGAGATGGAGAACTCCGCGCTGTTTGTCATCGCAGCCTTGCGCGGGATGAAAGCCGGATCTATTTTGGCCATCGACGGTTTTGCTGATGCTGACCTGCTGCAGGATTACAATCCGCATACGGAAACTTTGGCCAAGGCCATTGAAGCAGAAGCCTTGATCGCTCTGGATGCCGTCATTAGCGTGTAGTGAAAAAGGGGAAAAAGCCCAGGACATTTGATAGGGTCCTGGGCTTTTTCTATGGTGTGGGGACTTCGCTAATCTTCGTTGAAACGGTCTAGCATCGAAATGGCATCAATCAGGTGGTTGTTAAAAATTTGGCGGGCCACTGACAAGAGCTCTATAATCATCGGGTCACGCAGGGAGTAGGTCACTTTGTTGCCGTCTTTTGTTCCGTGCACGATGTTTTTGCTTCGCAGGACGGCGAGCTGCTGGGAGACGGCTGACCCCTCACTGCCAATCAGGGTTTGAAGCTCGTTTACATTTTTGTCTCCCTCGGACAAGAGCTCCAAAATGCGAATGCGCAACGGATGACCCAAGGCTTTAAAAAAATCAGCTTTAAACTGTTGCAGTTCTAAATTCAATGAAAGAATCCTCCATCTTTAAGAATCCGCAGGCAGCTCCCGGTTCTGGGCAGCTGCAGTCTGCCTGATGTTTCCCTGATCGGATAGTGCGGAACACTCACGAAAGACAAAATGCTGACAGCCCAGGCATTTTGCATGATTCAGTCTGGTCAGGGCACTGTCGATGGCCTCTCCGGTGTGCGCGAAATCGTTCTTCGCCCCGATTCTTTCGTAGAGGCCAGTGCGTTTCAAAAGAGCTTTGGGTTGATCCCGCAAGCCGGAAAAAAGCACCGTTCCGCCTTGCAAGTGAAAGTGCCGGACAATGCTCGCTAGACTTGCCTCCCCCGTGGTGTCCAGAAAAGGAACTCCTCCCATACGCAGAAGCAGGATACCGGACGAAGACGTAGCTTTGCTGAGAATAGACTTTTCAAGCAGGCTCGCATCCCCGAAGAACAGGGGGCCCTCAATCGTGAAGATGCTGATTTGCGGGCAGTCGTGCACGGCTGAAACCATGTGAGGCATGACCTTCTGGTGTTTGCTGTCTGGATCTGGCAGTGCTTTGGCAATCATCAGCGATCCGCTCATCCGTTTGACGAAAAGGAGAATGGCTAGAACCAGCCCAACTTCAACAGCAAGGGTTAAATCGGTAAATACGGTAAGAAGAAATGTAATCAAAAGGACGATGGAATCGCTGGTCTTGGTTTTGAGTATACGAAGAAATTCCCTGCGCTCGCTCATGTTCCATGCCACCAGCATCAGGATAGGTGCCATGCTTGCCAGCGGAATGTGTGAGGCATAGGGAGCAAATAAGACCAGTATCAGCAAGACGATGAACCCGTGAATCACACCGGACAGAGGAGAGGCAGCGCCGCTTCTGATATTGGTAGCTGTACGGGCGATGGCTCCTGTAGCCGGAATGCCGCCGAACAGGGGCGTGATGATATTCGCGATCCCCTGACCGATCAACTCCCGATTGCTGTTATGCCTTTGGTTGGACATGCCGTCAGCCACTACTGCAGACAGCAAAGACTCGACAGCTCCCAACAGAGCGATGACCAGCGCAGGATTCAACAAGGTCTGGATGCGTTCGAGTGTGATTTCGGGAAAATGAAAAGAAGGCAGTGTGCCGGGAAAAGCTCCAAATGTTGAACCGATCGTGGCGACGTTCTCTTCAAATAATAGCACAGCTACGAGAGTGGAGATAACCAAGCCGATGAGGGAACCAGGGACTTTTGGGAAAATCCGCGGCGTCAACAGGATGAGAGCGAAGCAAATGCACGCTGTCGTGATGCTGTACAGGTTGAGAGTGGAAAGATGAAGCACGATCTCCTTCATATTGGAGAGGAAGTCCTCATGCTTCTGAATGTCGCGAAGGCCCAGAAAGTGTACGAT
The DNA here is from genome assembly GCF_046622605.1 of Brevibacillus centrosporus. Classification (NCBI taxonomy): domain Bacteria; kingdom Bacillati; phylum Bacillota; class Bacilli; order Caryophanales; family Paenibacillaceae; genus Brevibacillus; species Brevibacillus centrosporus. The sequence continues at coordinate 5,774,403 of NZ_CP176856.1, forward strand.
TTGCCCACTGAAAATGATGACAGCAATTCCTGCGGTAAACCCGACAGTCACCGGCCGAGGAATGTACTTGATCAAAGCGCCGAGCCTGAGCACCCCCATGATGACAAGCAGGATCCCTGCCATGAGTCCGGCTATCAGCAGATTTTCATACCCGTATTGCATGACGATGGCAAATAAAATGGGGATAAACGCTCCAGTGGGACCGCCGATCTGAAAGCGCGACCCTCCGAACAGGGAAATCAAAATGCCCGCGACAATGGTGGTGTAAATGCCATACTCCGGTTTGACTCCAGAGGCGATCGCAAACGCCATTCCGAGTGGCAGCGCGATAACAGCTACGATGAAACCAGAAACACAATCCTTTCGAAACGACTGCATCGAATAGCCTTCGAATCTTCCTGTCCACTTCATGATAGAACCCTTCTTATCTTTGAATATTTGATTATTTGAATATAGATTATGATAAGAGTGGTTCACTCATTCTGTCAATTCACATTTCCTTTTCCCTTTTTTAACATGTCCTTCACGTTACCTTAACGCTGCTGGAGTACCATTCTAAGTGACAAGTGAACAGATTCCCTCGGTTGGAGCCATGGAGAAACCCCCGACAGCAACACCCAAGCACTTTCCTCGAGAGTTCTTTGGCATTGTTGTTTCGCAGGGTTTTTTGCTATGCGCAAAGGAGGACAAACAAATGAATGCAACGGAATTCCTCGCAAGACTCGATCACTACAAGCTGATTGCTTCGGTGAAGGAAGCGAAGTACCTGGAAAAAGCCGCAGAGGCAAATCTGAGTGCAGTCGTTCTCTCCATCGGAAACATCGGGGTGATCAAAGGTTACGTCGATTTTTTCAAAAGCCGCGACATTCCCGTGTTTATCCATTTGGAGCGTGTCGGCGGAATCAGCTACGACCGGGAAGGAATCGCCTTTCTTTCCCATTATGTTAAGCCAGATGGAATCGTAACGACGAGGAATACCTTGATCAAGCTGGCAAAAAAACAAGGTCTGCTGACGATACAGCGACATTTTCTGGTAGACAGCGATGCGCTGAAGTCCGGGCTTCAATCCATTCAGGAAACACAGCCTGACGCTGTAGAGCTGATGCCGGGTCTATTGCCAGAATTTCTCGAAGAATACAGAAGCATGCTGGATACCCCGATTATTGCAGGTGGCCTGATCCGCAAGCGAGAGCAGATGGAGCGTGTACTACAGCATGGTGCGACAGCTGTCTCCGTAGGTAGCCCCTCATTGTGGAAGGAGAATTTTGTACATGATTCACGCCCTGTTGTTTGATCTCGACGGGACACTCTTGGACAGTCGAGACGCCGTGATCGATGCCGTTGCCCATACAGCAGAAAAATACGCACCCGGTCATTTTAGCCGGGAGGAGCTGCTCGGACGCTTTGGGGAATCGTTTGACGACTTTCTCGCAGCCGTAGCAGAGGCAGCGGGTATGCCGGACAAAAAAGAAGTGCTCGATGACTATTTCGCCTATGTCCGGGAAAATCACGAGCAGCATGTGAAGCTCTTTCCGTTTGTGCGCGAAGGCTTGGAGAAGCTGCTGGCGGCAGGCTATGAACTGGCGATTGTCACCAACAAGCAGCGCGAATTTGCGCTGGCCGGGCTGGAGCTGGCCGGAATTGACCATCTGTTTGCGTCGATTGTCACCGTAGACGATGTCTCCCAGGGCAAGCCTTCTGCTGAGCCTGTCCAAAAGGCGCTAGCTGAGCTGGGGAGACGCCCGGAGCAGGCCATGATGATTGGCGACAGCCGTTTCGATGTACTGGCCGCTGTGGGAGCAAACGTACAGGCAGTCGTGCTGGAATGGTATGGACCAGAAGAGTGGCAGCATGCCGTTCCGGATTACCGCTTCGTTGATTTTGAAGCCTTTGTTGGTGAGATGCTGACTGTAAAAATGCAAGGAGGGATCTGATCCAGATGGCACGAGTGGTGTTAAATCAAGTAACCAAATCATTCGCCAATCAACAGGTCGTAAAAGGGATTAATCTCCTGATTCCCGATGGATCGTTTACGGTTCTGGTAGGACCTTCGGGATGCGGGAAATCTACGACGCTGCGGATGATCGCCGGGTTGGAGAGCGCAACAGGCGGCGAGATCTTGATCGGGGATCAAACGGTCAATCAGCTGCCGCCGGGAAAAAGGGACGTAGCGATGGTGTTTCAAAACTACGCCCTGTACCCAACGATGAACGTCTACGACAACATTGCCTACGGATTGCGAAATCGTGGCACCTCGAAAAAAGAATGCCAAGTTCTCGTAGAGGAAATTGCGGAGATCGTCGGCTTGACCCAGTACCTCAAACGCAAACCGTCCCAGCTCTCTGGCGGTCAGCGTCAGCGCGTGGCATTGGCGCGGGCAATGGTGAAGAAGCCAAAAGTGTTTTTGATGGACGAACCGCTTTCCAACCTGGACGCGAAGCTGCGCAACCAGATGCGGGTAGAGCTGACGAGTCTGCATAAGCAGCTGGGCAGCACGTTCATTTACGTGACGCATGATCAGGTGGAAGCGATGACGATGGGCGATCAGATTGTCGTCATGAGTGAAGGCAATATCATGCAGGTGGCAGCACCACTGGAGCTGTATCAGGAACCGGACAACCTGTTTGTCGCCCAGTTTATTGGCTCTCCGGCGATGAACATTGTGAAAGATGAGGAAAACAGTGCGGTAGTATGGGGATTCCGCCCAGAGAAGGCGCAGCTGCTTGCCGAGTCTGCAGCACCTGCCTCATCGATCGAGCAGCGCGTTTTGCGAGGAACGGTGATCTCGCGTGAAATCCTGGGAGCGGAGTCACTTTGCCACGTGGAAACGGAAAAAGGACGCATCGTCGTCAAAGTCGATACGGAAATTTCGATCCAAATGGGTACCCACGTACAAGTGGTTGTAGATGCCGCTAACATTTACGAGTTTGATCGGGCAACCGGGAAACGGATAGGGAAAGGCGTTGGGCGAGTGGGTCAGCATGCATTGGCTGGAGGGATGGTCTGATGCACAAAGCGGTAGCTGCACCAGAGCTTTCCGGAACGAGTAATCAAGCAGCGGAAGTCCCCATCGATTGGATGGAGCGGCTTCGACCATACCTGTATGTCGCTCCTGCTATGCTGTTTTTTGCCCTCTTCTTCTTCTTTCCCATCGGCTATGTGATTTACTTGTCCTTTTTTGACTGGTCCTTGCTGAACCTGGAAGAGATGGAGTGGGTTGGGCTCGGTAACTTTACGGCGTTGATGGCGGAGGAAGATTTTTGGCAGGTATTGGGCAATACGCTCATCTATACCGTCGTCACGGTTGGCTTGGGGATCCTCCTGTCCTTTATGCTGGCGCTCTGGCTCAATCGGAAGGCAAAAGTATTCGGGATTGTCCAGGCAGCTGTCTTTAGCCCGCACATCGTGTCACTCGTCTCCATCGCGATGCTGTGGATGTGGCTCATGGACCCGCAGTACGGTCTGTTGAACGCCATCCTGGAGATGGTGGGATTGCCCGGGTACTCGTGGCTGTCAGACACGAAGAGCGCGATGGTCTCCCTGATCCTGGTCAGCATTTGGAAGGGTGTGGGGTACAACACGCTGGTCTTCATCGCTGGGATGCAAAGTATCCCGAAAGATATCTACGAAGCGGCGGACCTAGACCACTCTCCCTGGTGGCGGACGCTGACACGCATTACCATTCCGATGCTTTCACCAACGATGTTTTTCTTGCTCGTCATCAATACGGTCTCGTCCTTTCAGGTGTTCGACACGATTTACATCATGACGCAGGGTGGGCCGGTCAACAGCACCAACATGCTCGTCTTTTACATCTATGAACAAGGCATGGACTTTTACAACGGCGGTGCTGCCTCTGCCGCGTCAGTCATCCTGCTCGCCATGGTAGGCTTCTTGACTTGGCTGCACTTCCGCTTGATGGAGAAAAGAGTTCATTATCGGTAAGACATTCAACCAGAAAGGAGACTCGCTCATGTTGCAAGTAGGAAGAACCGCATGGAAAACGGTAGAGTGGGTGCTGCTGGCAGCTGTCGGACTCGTCTTTGTCTTCCCGTTTCTGTGGATGTTCTTGACTGCCTTTAAAACCATGCCGGAGGTCTATCAGTTTCCACCGACATGGTGGCCCGAGTCCTGGCAATTCGAGAACTTCCGTATCGCTTGGAGCTCCGGACCGTTCGTCACCTACGTCATGAACAGCATTTTGGTGGCTGGCGGCATCTTGATTCTGCAGTTTCTGATTGCGGTGCCCGCTGCCTATGCCTTTGCCCGGTATCGTTTTCCGGGACGCAACCTGCTGTTTGGTCTGAGTCTGATTGCCTTAATGATTCCTTCGCAGGTTATCTTTTTGCCGGTCTACGTGGAGATGAGCCACTGGGGGCTGGTCAACACTTTGTGGTCGCTGATTCTCCCGTTTGGCGCCAGCGCATTTGGGATATTTCTCTTGCGCCAAGCCTTCATGCAGGTACCTGATGAAGTCATCGAGGCTGCACGTCTCGACAGTGCATCGGAATGGAAAATCATGTGGACCATCATGGTTCCGATGGCAAAGCCGGTGCTTGTCACCTTTGGATTGTTCAGCTTTATCTACCACTGGAATGATTACTTCTGGCCTCTGATCATGACGAACAGTGATAGTGTGCGTACGCTGCCGATCGGGATCTCGATGCTGAAGGCAGCGGAAGGCGGCAAGCAGTGGAACGTCATCATGGCAGGCAACATGATTCTCGTCCTGCCCATCCTCGTCGTCTTTTTCTTCGCACAGCGGCACATTATCAGCGCGTTTGTCTATCAGTCCAAATAAGCGGTATCCATTAAAAGGAGGATCTATTCGTGAAAAAGTTACAGGTATCCATGTTGGCGTGTGTACTTAGCGTGACAGCAGTTCTGGCAGGGTGTGGAAGCAGCAAGGAAGCGGCAGGCACGAATACGCAATCGGGTGGAAGCACAGCGCCGCAAGGACAGACTGCGAGTGCAGGCAAACCGGTGGAAATCGACTTCTGGTATGCGCTCGGCGGCAAAAACGGGGAATACATCGAAAAGATGGTCAAGGACTTCAACGCCTCGCATAAAGATATTGTGGTAAAGCCCGCGTACCAAGGAAGCTACTATGAAAACCATTCCAAGGTACTGGCCTCTGTATCTGCCGGGAACCAGCCTGATGTGACCATGGTAGAGGTAGGCTCGATCGGTGCATTCGCGGATGCGAAAGTGCTGGAGGATCTGGGACCATACGCGAACGGAGCGGAGAAGAAGTACATTCCTGGACTTCTGGGGAACTCCTACTGGAAAGACAAACTGTACGCCATTCCTTTCAACCGCTCGACTCCGCTCTTGTACCTGAACCGCGACATGCTGAAGGCAGCAGGACTCGACCCGAATGGACCGAAAACATGGGAGGAGCTGCGTCAATTCTCTCAGGCTATGACGAAAAAAGAAGGAGACAAGACAGCTACCTACGGCTTCTCTACTCCAATTGACATCTGGTTCTACGAAGCGCTTGTATTCCAAAGTGGCGGTAAAATCCTGACGGACGACAACAAAGAGCTGGCGATCAACACAGAAGCGGGTAAAGCGCCGCTGGAATTCTGGACAGGGATGTTGAAGGAAGGTGTCATGAAGGCACCTCCAGGTGAGAAGTACAACGCATGGGATGTTGCCAAACAGGATTTCCTCAATCAACAAGTCGGCATGATTTTCACTTCGACAGGGGACTTGCGCTCTTTGAAAGAAAATGCCAAATTTGATTTGGGAACAGCTTTCCTGCCAGCGAACAAAAACTTTGGTGCACCAACAGGCGGAGCGAACCTGGTCATGCTGGCTAAATCCAGCGATGAAGAGAAAAAAGCTTCCTGGGAATTCATGCAGTGGATGACAGATACGAAGCAAACGATTCCGTTCTCTCTGGAATCCGGCTACATGCCTGTAACGACCGAAGCAGTCGAGTCCGAAGATATGAAGAAGGCCTATGAAAAAGAGCCGAACTTCCAAGTGGCAGTAAAGCAGCTGGAATACGCTTCTCCACGTCCGATGGTACCTGGCTATAAAGAACTGCAGGAAGTCATCATGACCGAGATCCAGCGTGCCGTTTTGGGTCAGGCTAGCGTAGACGAAGCCATCCAAAAAGCGACGGAAAAAGGACAAAAGCTGCTGAAAAAATAAATAGGTTTGGGGAGTGAGCAACATGAACATTTGCATGGCACACCGCGGTTGGTCAGGCAAGGCGCCGGAAAATACGATGGCGGCTGTACGCCTCGCATTGGCAGAGCCAGCGATTTTTGCAATGGAGATTGACGTGCAGCTATCCAGCGACGGAGTTCCTGTGCTCATCCACGACTTTACGCTCGGACGCACGACAAATGGCAAGGGTCTTGTAAAGGATCACACGCTGCAACAGCTGCGCGAGCTGGATGCAGGCAGCTGGCTGGACGAAAGGTTCACAGGAGAGCGCATCCCGACGCTGGATGAGGTACTGCAAGCTGTCAAAGGTCGCTGCACGCTGAACATCGAGCTGAAAGCGACGAGCGACATGTATCCGGGGATTGCCGAGAAGGTATTGGCTCTCTTGGAGCAGCATGATATGAAGCAAGAGGTCTACATCACGTCTTTTGACCACGAGCTGATTCGTCATGTGCGTACGCTGGATGAAACCGTGGTAACTGGTCTGATCGTAGGAGGCCGTCCCGTTCTGATGCTGGAGCAGCTGCAGGAAGCGGGAGCGAATATCCTTTCCATGGGCTATCCGTATTTGACTAAAGAACTGGCAGTGGAAGCGATTGAAAAAGGGTATAAGGTGGTTGCATGGACCTTGGATGATCCTGAGCACATCCGTACAGTGATGTCGTGGCATCCAGACGTACAGATTTGCACGAACCATCCGGATCGCATGCTTGAGTTTGTGTAAAAGTATAAAAAGGAAAAGCCGCCTGTGGGATGTCTCAGGCGGCTTTTCTTGTGCAAGAACGTGAGCTGGCTAGCTAGTCCAATCTAATGGCAGGTATTTCCCTCGGTTTTTTCACAGTCAATCGTACACCTCCATTGACCGAACTGCTTATGATAAGAAAAAGGCAGCTTCGCCAAGGAGTGACTGCACCATGATGCATCCCGATACCGAGTTGCGCTATATCAATGATCAAATCGGGTATGGCGTGTTTGCGACCAAATTCATTCCCAAAGGGACAATCGTGTGGGCGATGGATGATCTGGATCAGGTATTGGATCCGACATTCGTGGAAACACTGGATCCATTACGAAAACAGGACGTGCAGAAATATTCGTTTAAAAATCAGTTCGGAAAGTACATCCTGTGCTGGGATAAAGCTCGATACGTGAACCACAGCTTCCACGCGACATGTGTAGCGACGATGTACGATATGGAGCTGGCTGCACGTGACATTCATCCAGGAGAAGAACTGACAGACGATTACGGAACGTTGAACTTGGATGAACCCTTTGACTGTTTACCGGAGGAAGGCACGGATCGTTCGAGAGTGATGCCAGACGATCTGCTGCGCTACTATCGACAATGGGATGAGATTGCAGCGGGAGCGTTCGAGCATTTCAATCATGTGGATCAACCGTTGTTACATCTGATACGTCCCGAGCACAGGAACAAGCTGAACGCCATTCTGAATCATCATATGCCTGTAGATTCTGTGATTCAGCTCTATTACCGGCCTCCATCAAGAGCATAACTGCGCGAGTGTTTGACATCGGGCCGGTCACACGGCCCGATTTTGTTGAACTATGGAAGGAGAATCAGTATTATGGAATGTAAAGGTGAAGTGAAAGGTTGATTTCATTGGAAAACAAGGTAGCGTCATCTAACTTTATCCGAAATATTGTGATTGATGACTTGCAGGAAGGCAAAGTAAAAGAAGTCATTACCCGATTTCCTCCAGAACCGAACGGGTATCTTCATATTGGACATGCGAAAGCAATCATCCTGAACTTTGAATTGGCTCACGAGTTTTCCGGGAAAGCACACTTGCGTTTTGACGACACGAATCCGGTTAAGGAAGATACCGAATACGTCAATGCGATCAAGGAAGACGTGAAGTGGCTGGGCTTCGATTGGGACGGGCTGTTCTTCGCTTCTGATTACTTTGAGGAAATGTACAATCGTGCCGTTCTCCTTATCAAAAAGGGAAAAGCGTACGTGGATGATCTGTCGCCAGAGGACATGCGCAAGTACCGTGGGACATTGACGGAGCCAGGCGTGGATAGTCCTTTCCGCAATCGTTCTGTGGAGGAAAACCTCGACCTGTTTGCACGGATGCGCAACGGTGAGTTCAAGGACGGGGAAAAAGTTCTTCGTGCCAAGATCGACATGGCTTCTCCAAACTTCAACATGCGCGACCCGGTTCTCTACCGCATTTCCCATGCCTCCCACCACAACACAGGGGATAAATGGTGCATCTATCCGATGTATGACTTTGCTCATCCACTGGAGGATGCCATCGAAGGAGTGACACACTCGCTCTGTTCCCTGGAGTTTGAAGACCACCGCCCTCTGTACGATTGGGTAGTGGCGGAGTGCGAAATGGAGCATGTGCCGCGTCAGTATGAGTTCGCTCGTCTGAATTTGACCAATACCGTCATGAGCAAGCGGAAGCTGAAGCAGCTCGTGGACGAAAATATTGTAGATGGCTGGGACGATCCGCGCATGCCTACCATTGCAGGATTCCGCCGCCGCGGCTACACACCTGAGGCGATTCGTGCGTTCGCTCGCGAAGTAGGGGTAGCCCGCAGCAACAGTACCGTCGATGAAAAAATGCTCGAGCACTTCATCCGGGAAGACTTGAAGCTCAAAGCGCCACGCACGATGGCTGTCTTGAACCCGTTGAAGGTCGTCATCACCAACTACCCAGAGGGCCAAGTGGAAATGCTGGAGGCAGAAATCAATCCGGAAAACGAAGAAATGGGCAACCGTCAAATTCCGTTTTCCCGCGAAATCTACATCGAGCAAGACGATTTCATGGAGAACCCGCCAAACAAGTATTTTCGCCTGTACCCTGGAAACGAAGTGCGCCTGAAAAACGCGTATTTCATTAAGTGCAATGACGTAATCAAGGATGCAGATGGCAACGTGATCGAGATCCATTGCACCTATGACCCGGAAACGAAGAGCGGAAGCGGCTTTACCGGACGCAAGGTCAAAGGAACCATCCATTGGGTGGAAGCTACGCAAGCGGTTCCGGCTGAATTCCGTTTGTACGAGCCTTTGATTCTCGATGAAGAGGAGAACGAGGGGACGTTCCTGGATAACATCAATCCGAATTCCCTCGAGGTGCTGAAAGGTTTCGTAGAACCAAACATGAAGGAAACAAAACCGCAAGACAAATATCAATTCTTCCGCCATGGCTATTTCAACGTGGATTCAAAGGATACAAACGGTGACAAGCTCGTGTTTAACCGCATCGTATCGCTGAAGAGCTCGTTTGAACTGCCAAAGGCGTAACGGGAAAATGCAACGGCAATAGAGAGACGCTGCTGGTATGGGGAACTGTGCCAACAGCGTTTTTTTAACGTATAGGAATTTATAAGCTTTAGGCTTATGAATTCCGGAGCGCATGGAAACTTACAGCTAAAACGCGGTCGCTCCTCCTTGAATTGGCCTCGATAGAGGTTTTCTTACGTAGAGGAATGGAGCGGCATTTACACGGATGCATCTGAAGCGCATGACGAAGTGGTTTTAGTGGATATTCAGTTCATAATAGGTATAATTATTCATATTGTGAATAAAAGGGGGACAGGTAGTGAACGGAACAACGGAGCTTCAGCGCAGTTTGAAATTATGGCATATCGTGGTGATCGGTCTTGGATATATGGCGCCAATGGCTGTTTTTGATACGTTTGGCATTGTAGCACAAGAGACGGGAGGACATGTCCCGGCAGCGTATGCCGTTACCCTGCTCGCGATCTTGTTTACAGCCGCAAGCTACGGGAAAATGGTGCGCGTCTTTCCTTCCGCAGGGACCGCTTACACGTATACGCAGGAGACGATTCATCCCTATGCTGGATTTTTGGTGGGATGGGCCTCTTTGCTGGACTATTTGTTTTTACCGATGATCAACGCGCTCTTAACCGGTGTGTACCTGTCATCTGTTTTTCCTGATGTCCCGACACATTGGTGGATTGTTGGCTTTATTCTTCTCATAACCTTGTTGAACGTATTTCGGGTCACCGTGACAGCATCGGTGAATTCCTTTCTGGTATTGTTTCAAATATCGGTTGTGGTTGTTTTTGCGGGATTGGCGATTCGCGGCTTGATGGGGGGAGGCGGAATCGAGCAGGTGTTTACGGTGCGCCCGTTTTTTTCGCCGGATTTATCGTTTGCGGCGCTGCTTTCGGGGGCATCGATCCTTTGCTTCTCTTTCCTCGGGTTTGATGCGGTGACGACACTGACGGAGGAAACGATCGATGCGAAGAAAACTATCCCCCGAGGTATTTTCCTCGTCGCTTTATGTGGTGGAGCGCTGTTTATCACAGCATCCTATTTTTCACAGTCGCTGTTTCCAGATGCTTCGGTCTTTTCTGACCCGGAAGCAGCGTCAGCAGAAATCGCCCTTTCGATCGGGGGAACGATTTTTCAGCTCGTCTTTTTGGCAGCTGCCTTGTCGTCTACATTGGCATCCGGGCTTGTTTCCGTCACCAGTGTTACACGTTTGCTGTACGCGATGGGACGGGACGGCTACCTGCCGAGAAAGTGGTTTGGCTATATTCACCCCCGCTTGAAAACACCGTTGTACAATGTTTTGTTGGTCGGCCTGCTGATGACGGGGGCGCTGTTTTTGGACTTGCTCACGGCTACATCATTTATTAACTTCGGGGCATTGATCGCCTTTAGCTTTGTCAATCTCAGCGTCATTGCTCATTATGTATGGAGGCAAAAGCGCTTGCGGGTGACCCAGTGGTGGAGCTATCTTCTCTCGCCGTTAATCGGAGCCACGTTTATTGGCTTTTTATGGGTCAATCTGGATATCAAGTCGATGATTCTCGGTTTGATGTGGACATTTGTGGGCTTCATCTATCTGCTGTATCTGGTGAAAGTGAAGCACACCAAGCTGGAGCGAATGAAGTTCGAAGAGTAGCGGGGGGAACATTCATGGACCGGTCTGTATTTACGTCGATCAAAACGGTGGAAAGAGACGGATTTGTCATGGAGTACGGACTTGCTGGGCATAAACATGCGCCCACGCTGCTGCTGCTTCATGCCATCCGCAATACGAAAATGCTGTTTGCCGGGATTATCCCTGATTTGGCTGCCCATTTCCGCATCGTAGCGGTCGATCTGCGGGGACACGGACATTCTGTGGAACAGTCGACCTTTTCTTTTGATGCCATCGTAGACGATTTGATTGGATTGCTGGATGCAGAATCACTTGATCAGGTAACAGTGGTAGCTTCCTCGTTTTCCAGTGTGCCTGCGCAGATGCTGGCCGCTCAGCGACCGGAGCGCATCTCCAGACTCATCCTGCTGGACGGAGGCTATTACCGGCTGGGAGAAGTGCCTGGCTTCCAGCTGGATCAGGTCGTGCAACGCTTGTCATTAGCGCGGTTTTCCAGTGTGGAGGAGGCAGAGCGGCAATTTGCGGATCGCTATGGAGAGGGGAAGCTGCCAACAGGCTGGATGACATCCGAGCTGGAGGGAAAAGAAGATGGCAAGCTGGGGTACCGTTTGCCGCGAGAGGCATTTATCGGCTATTTTAGCGACTACGCTGCGTTTGATAAAGACACGCTCTTCCGCTCGATCACTTGTCCGGTTCTGGTGCTTCTCGCAGATGAGCGATTTTTGCCTGACGATGAACAGCGGGCATTTCACCGGGCGGCAGTCGTTTTTTATCAACAGGCTGTAAGACAAGCAAAGATTCACTCCATCCCAGGGGCGCTGCATCTCTTGATGGTGTCACATCCAGAGGAAACCGTGAAAGAAATCAGGTCGTTTCTTGCAAAGTAAAGGGACAAGCCAAATGCTTGTCCCTTTTTTGTTTGCTTTTTTATTGTTTCGCTTCACGCATGAGTTTGTTAATCGCTGGGGCGTTGGCATCCTGCCCGGTTTCACGAAGGTGCTTTTTTACCTGCTCGAATGCATCGATTCCCGGTTTGGAAGTGACAGTCAGTACACGCGTTTTTTTGCCGTACAGCTTGTGAATTTGTGCCCGGGCTTGTGAAAGAGTCGTGTTGAGATCGCTTCGGCCCAAAGTACCTGCCGTTCCGGGTGTCGTATGTTCATTTCCGCGTGCCGAGCTGCCAGTGAAATTGCTGAGAAGATGCGTTTGCATCGGATCCATCTGATTGACCGATTGGCTTCTTACTGTCGCTGGGCAAATGACGACTGCGTCCTTGAGAACCAATGCTTGAATGCCATGAACGCCAGCTGCATTCAATTGTGCCTCGAGCTTTGTAGAAGGCCCGTCGCTGTGGAGGTGGGAGCTTCCGATGCTGCTGTAGACATTGGTGCCCATTCCGTTAGAGGTAGTCCCGAGTGAGTTGGTGGTCACTTTCTTCTCTCTGTCTACGCTGGGTATGACGATATCGCCAGGTGCTGCATGATTCTGCGTCCGTGCCGGCTGTGGCTGTGGTGCAGCCTGATTGTTACAAGCGGTCAACAGAAGCACCAGACCCAATCCAGTCCCCATCCATTTCCCAATTCGATTCATGTTCGATCCCTCCAAAGTTGCTTTCTACATACTTTTATCCTGCGCTGTCGATTCTCTGAGTATTTGAGGAGGTTATTGGAAAAAATGTAGGCAGAGCTTGTTTAGTTTGTCGAAAAAATGCACAAACAGGTGAATAGAGACATCAGGAGGTGGAAGTGTTGGCACAATCAAACAACGGAAGTGAACAACCAGTATCACGGAGGAACTTTCTGAAAAACTCCGGGCTTGTACTCGGTGGACTGGTTGTAGGGGGCGTAGCAGGCAGCCTTCTCAACAGACAGCAAGCACCGGCACCGCAAGTTCCTGGAGCAACACCTGCTCCGGCAGCCGATTTCAATCAGGCATTGATGTTCTTCACTCCCGAGCAGTTCAAGGTAGTCGATGCAGCCTGCGAGCGAATATTCCCCGAGGACGATAGTGGACCTGGGGCAAAGGCGCTTGGAGCAGCATACTTTATCGACCATCAGCTGGCAGGAGATTGGGGCTTTAACGCACGCGATTACATGCAGGGTCCTTTTTATCCCGGGGAAGTGACGCAAGGCTACCAAGGCAGGCTGAAGCGGCGGGAGATCTTCGAAATTGGTATTCAAGAAATGAACAATTATAGCAACAGCACGCAGAAGAAACGGTTTTATGAGCTCACTCCGGAGCAACAGGATGCCGTATTGAAGGCATTTGAATCCGATGAGGTCAAATTGACCACGATTTCTGCCAGTGCGTTTTTCAAAATGCTTCGTGCGAGTACGCTGGAGGGCATCTACTCAGACCCTCTTTACGGCGGCAACAAAAACATGGATGGCTGGAAAATGAGGAATTACCCAGGTAATCAAATGGCTTATACCCAAGTTATCGAGAAGGACGAGTTTGTGAAGATGGCCCCTTTGAGCTTGCGGGATCATCAACATTAAGGGGGACAAACCAATATGGCCAAAAAATTGCCGAAAGTCGACGTGGTCATCGTAGGAGTTGGCTGGGGCGGAGGAATTATCGCATCTGAGCTGACTAAGCAGGGCTTGACTGTCGTCGGTCTGGAACGAGGAAAAGAAAGAAAAACAGAAGATTACTTCATGGTACACGATGAGCTGCGCTATGCGATGCGCTACGAAATGATGCAGGACTTGTCCAAAGAAACCATCACGTTCCGCAGCAAAACCAGTGTGCGGGCACTTCCAATGCGTTCGTACGGATCCTTTTTGCTAGGGACTGGCTTGGGCGGCTCAGGTGTTCACTGGAATGGGCAGACCTTCCGTTTCCTGCCCTATGATTTTGAGATCCGCAGTAAAACCATTGAGCGTTATGGAGAAAAGAAAATTCCGGACGGCATGACGATACAGGACTGGGGTATTACGTACGACCAACTGGAGCCGTACTTCGACAAATTTGAGCGGATGGCGGGCATTTCTGGTGAGGAAAATCCTCTGGGTGGCAAGCGCTCACAGCCGTATCCAACGCCGCCAATGAAAATGACGCCCAGCATTAAAATGTTTCAGGAAGCGACCAAAAAAAAGAACCTGCATCCATATATGATGCCATCGGCGAATCTTTCGGAAGCGTACACCAATCCGGATGGAGTCTCGAGGGCTGCTTGTCAGTACTGCGGTTACTGCGAGCGCTTTGGCTGTGAATACGGAGCCAAGGCAGATCCAGTCGTAACCGTCATTCCGATTGCGAAAAAGACAGGGAAATTCGAAATTCGTACCCACTCTCATGTTCGGCGCATTTTACATAATGGAAAAAAAGCGACAGGTGTCATGTACACGGATGTAACCACGGGGGAAGAACTCGAGCAGCCAGCGGATATCGTTGTGTTGACCAGCTATGTCTTCAACAACGCGAGACTGCTGCTCATGTCCAAGCTGGGGCGTCCCTATGATCCTGCGACGGGCAAAGGTGTCATAGGAAAGAATTACGCTTACCAGGTCATCCGTGGGGGAGCAGTCGGCTTCTTTGACGATAAAGAGTTCAATCTGTATGCGGGCGCAGGCTCTCTCGCTATGTGTCTCGACGATTATAACGGGGACAACTTCGATCACAAAGATCTGAACTTCATTCATGGAGCAAATATCAGTCTTTCGCAGCTGGGACTGCGCCCCATCGCAAACAACAAGGTTCCAGAAGGTACACCAAGCTGGGGGAAAGATTTCAAGGCAGCGTCTCTCAAGTATGCGAACCGGTTCCTCTCGGTGGGGGCGCAAGGAGCTTCGATGCCGTTTCGACACCACTTCCTGGATTTGGACCCGACTTACAAAGACGTATTTGGCGATCCGCTCATACGCATCACGTACGATTTCGAAGAACAGGATCGGCAGCTTGCCGCGTATTGTGCGGATAAGTGCGGTGAAATTGTCAAGGAAATGGGAGCCACCGAAAAAATTGAGATTAATAAAAAGCTGGGACCGTACGATATCACCCCTTACCAATCCACGCACAACACAGGTGGCGTAATTATGGGAGCTTCGCCGGATACATCAGCTGTTAACAACTACCTGCAAATGTGGGATGCCGAAAATGTGTTTGTAGTGGGTGCGTCCTCATTCGCCCACAATAGCGGTTACAACCCTACAGGAACGATGGGTGCTCTCTCTTACCGAGCTGCGGAAGGCATTCTGAAGTACCGGAAGAGCGGTGGAGGCATCATCGTGTAACGGGCTGTTTCCTTTTTTGCAAAACGAAAATGCAGATGTGAGAAAAGTCGTTGGTTGAACTGACGGCTTTTTTTCATTGCTTATTCATTGATCTTTGCATCCTTGCGAAAATGGCAAGGAAGTAAAAAGTAGGAATGCTTATTTCATGCGCTTTTTGCCTTTGGCACAGTCCTTGCTATATCAATGCTTTACCAGAGAATAAAGGAGAGACGAATCATGACGAACAAGTGGGGATTGGATACCGCCATCATTCATACAGCACAAACGCCTTGCCAAAAGACAGGAGCTGTGGTGTCGGCGGTCGTTCCGGCTGTGGCCTACGCATTTCCTGACGCGGATGCGGCAGCGGCATGTGTTGCCGGGCAAAGGGAAGGCACGTACTACGGACGCTATGGAAACCCAACGATCCAGACATTGGAGGAAAAGATTGCTGCATTGGAAAATGGAGAAGCAGCTTTGGGCGTCAGCAGCGGTATGGCGGCCATTTCCGCGTCTTTGCTCGCTTTTCTCCAGCAAGGCGACCATGTCGTGTGTACGCGAGACGTCTATGGAGGAAGCCACAAGTTTCTCACGATGTTGGCCCCTCGCTACGGTATTCAAGCTGATTTTGTCGATTGCACCAATCTTGCGGCAGTGAAAAAGGCCTTTTTGCCCCAAACCAAGGTACTGTACCTCGAGACGCCATCGAACCCCTGCCTGACCGTTTTGGATATCACGGAATTGTCCCGGATCGCCCATGAGCGTGGGATCACAGTCATTGTGGATAATACGTTTATGACTCCCTATTTGCAAAGACCACTGGAGCTCGGAGCAGATGTCGTCGTGCACAGTGCCACGAAATATTTGAATGGACATGGAGACGTGATTGCCGGATTTATTGTGGGCAAACAAGAGCATATCCAATTCATGCGCAAGCACATCATGGGTGATTTGGGGCAAAACTTGAATGCCTGGGATGCCTTTCTGATCCTGCGTGGCTTGAAAACATTGGGCCTGCGAGTCAGACAGCACGTCCAAAATGCGGAGGCAGTAGCGCAGTTTTTGGAGAAGCATCCTGCTATCAGCCGCGTATATTACCCGGGACTGGCTTCCCATCCACAGCATGAATTGGCGAAGCGGCAAATGGCGGGCATGGGAGGGATTGTTTCCTTTGAGGTCAAAGGGGGATATGAGGCAGCCAAATCTTTCATTAACGCCCTGCGCCTCGCTATGATATCGTTTAGTTTAGGAGACCCGGAAACTTTGGTGCAGCATCCGGCTTCCATGACGCATTTTTCCATTCCTCCAGAGGAGAGAGCCAAGTTCAACATCACGGACGGCCTGATTCGGCTCTCTACGGGGTTAGAAGATGCAAAGGATATTATCGGAGATCTTGAGCAAGCACTTTCTCCTTTATTGACAGCTGCCGCTGCACATCAGTAGGGAATAGGAACGGAATGCAGGAGGGCCGATCATGACCGAATTTTCCCGCATAGCGGATTTCATACAATCATACGCAGACAATATTTCCAAGGTGCTGGGACTGGATGTCACCATTTTGGATGAACAGGGCATCCGTGTGAGCGGGACCGGCTACTACCAGGAACTCATTGGGCTGCCTGCACCGGAAGGATCGTTCTTTCGGATGATTTTGCAGACCGGGCAGCCGGGTATGATTTTTGATATGAAAAAAAACGAGTCGCAGTGTATGAACTGCAAGTTTTTACAGCAATGCCGGGAGCTGGCCACGATCGGTTTTCCTGTGCACAAGCGGGAAAAGACAGTTGGAGTCATCGGGATCATCGGCTTCTCACCCGAACAAAAGGAAAAAATGCTGCATCACTCGGAAAAGTGGACGCCGTTTTTGCAGCATATCAGCTCTTTAATCGAGCACAAGCTGCTGGAGCTGGACGCCGAGCGGGAAAAGAGCTGCCACATCCAGGAGGAAGTTCCGGAAGCCTCTGCACCTCCTGTTTATTTCGCACAGCTGATTGGGGCAGAAACGGGTTTGCGGGATGTGATAGCCAAAGCGAAAAAAGTAACGAACAGCATCTCAACGGTGTTGATTCGCGGGGAAAGCGGGACCGGCAAAGAGCTGTTGGCTAGAGCGATTCACAGCGAGGGACAGAGGAGCCGGTATCCCTTTGTCGCCATCAACTGTGCGGCGATCCCGGAAACCTTGCTGGAGAGTGAGTTGTTCGGTTATGAAGGGGGAGCATTTACAGGCTCGAGGAGAGAGGGCAAGCCCGGGAAGTTTGAGCTGGCCCATCGAGGAACGATCTTTCTCGACGAGGTCGGGGACATTCCTTTGTCTCTTCAGCCCAAGCTGCTCCGGGTGCTGCAGGAAAAAACAGTCGATCGCGTGGGCGGGATAAAAACGATCGGTATCGATGTAAGAGTGATTGCGGCGACACATCGGGACCTGGAGAAAATGGTACGGGAAGGGACGTTCCGGGAAGACTTGTACTACCGGCTCAATGTCATTCCCCTCCGCTTGAAGCCGCTGCGAGAGCGTAGACAGGATATACCGCTCTACCTTCATCATTTTTTGTACCGGTACTCGACACTCCTGCAAAAAGGGCGCTGTCAGCTCGACTCCTGTCTGTCACAGCAGCTTATTGCCTACGACTGGCCGGGTAACATTCGGCAGCTTGAAAATGCCGTGGAATATATGGTCAACATGGCGGAAGGTGAGGTGATCGGGGATGAGAATCTACCGGATTACCTGCAAACGGTTCGAGAAGGGGTACAAACGGATAGACCGTCCCTTAGCCTGGAGCAAATGCTGGCCGACTACGAGCGCTCCGTGCTGCAGCGATACTATGCAGACAGCTATTTTGCTCAGGATAAGGCAGCCATCGCCAACGAGCTGAAAATCAGTTTGTCCACTCTTTATCGGAAGCTGGAGAAGTACGGATTGGAATAGGAAAGCCAGCTTTGCTCGAACAAAGCTGGCAGATAGACAGAGTAGAGCTGAACAATCAGCTCTATTTTTGTGCAGAAAAGAGTTCCTTATGTAGCCTATTTCTCACCCAGCTTACATTTACAATCGGGTCATCAAGCTGGCAAGCAATGCAGCTCGCACGGGAAGCTGGTCGATCAGGATGTGCTCGTATTCGGCATGGGGGCCATCACCCATAGCGCCTAAGCCATCGAGCGTGGGTACTCCCAGGGCGGCCGTAAAATTTCCGTCGCTTCCGCCGCCGACATGCGCTTCGGTGAGGGTCATTTCCAGTTCATTGCCGCATTCCGTTGCGAGGTGGAACAGCTTTTCCGTCTGGGCCGTGCGCTCCATGGGAGGGCGGTTTACATTCCCCGTAATCTGCAGAGTAGTTCCTTCGAGAAAAGGAGTGGCTTGAGTGATGAGATCGCTTATTCTCTCGGCCTCTGACAGCCGGTTGATGCGCACGTCGATATCGAGAAGGGCACTTTCTGCCACTACGTTGGTGCGATTCCCGCCGCTTGCTATGCCGACATTGATGGTTGTTCCTTTGCTGTAGTCAGTCAAGCCCTGCAAAAACAAGATCTGGTGGGCCATTTCTTCTACTGCGCTGATGCCCTCCTCATGGTGGTTGCCGGCGTGGGAGGCTTTGCCCTTGATGCTCATAGTAAAGTGGCCGACACCTTTGCGGGAAGTTTTTAAGGCTCCCGAATTTGCTACAGCAGGTTCAACGACCAATACAACTTCACTTTTTCTGGCTTCCTGCTCGATGTATGCGCGCGAGCTGTCACTGCCTGTTTCCTCGTCACTGGTGCAAAGGAAAACGACTTTTTTCTGCAGGGCGACTCCGAGATCTTTGCATGCCTTCACAGCCCAAATCGCCTGGATGATCCCGCTTTTCATGTCCAGGATACCGGGGCCGTATGCTTTGTTGCCTTCGACCCGATAAGAGAGTCTCCCGATGTCCCAGACGGTGTCCATATGGCCGAGAATAAGAATTTGACTGTCTCCGTCCCCATAGGTAAAACGCAGATGGTTCCCGGTCGTATCCATCGGAATGACTTCGGCGGTAAGGCCAAGATGCTCAGCGAACAGGGATTGAAACACTTCACCGCAGCGGTCGACGGCTTGTTTGTCTTGCGTAGGGGACTCAGCTTTGACGACGCGTTCCACATCGGCCAAGATATGATCCTGATTCTCTTTCAAATAATGGAGCAGTCCCGACATAATCGCATTCCTCCTGTTTTTGTGTATAAGGTTTGTTAGGAATTCACTTTAGACAGAGGTAATTCGTGCGTATGCAACGCGCAGAGAGCCAGTGTTTTCACCGCAATTTTCATGACCTCTTCGTCGATATCGAATTTTTCATTATGATGTCCGGCTGCAAGCGTGGTTCCAAACACGAGATAGGATGCGAGACCACCGAGTTGCTTTACGCGCTCCATCAAATACGTGGCATCTTCTGAGCCGCCCGCTGATGTCGTATCCACGATCGAAGCGACATCCTTCACTTTGCTTGCCTGCGCCCGGATGTAGGGGAGCAGCTCCGGACTTGGGTCGCTGCTGCCTGCTTTGCCAACGATATCGATTTGGGACTCAACCCCGTACATCTTTGCCGAACCGTGGATGATGTCAATGGCGCGGGAGAGGATATACTCGTTCACTTCACTAGTGTCGCCTCGGGTTTCCAGCTTGAACGAGGCATGGTTCGGAATGATGTTTCGGCCGCTCCCTGCTTCCAGCACCCCAACGTTGATCCTGGAGTTGCCGCCGCTATGACGGGTGATGGAGTGCAAATTCATGACGGCTGACGCTGCAGCAAGCAGAGCGTTTCTCCCTTCTTCCGGATTACCGCCGGCATGCGAGGCGATACCGGTGTAGACTACATCCATTTTGGTAGTGGCCAGATAACCATGCGTTCCACAGACGACTTCTCGCAGGGGGACTCCAGTACCTACATGGCAGGCGAACAAGAAGTCAACATCATTGGCAACGCCAGCTTCCACCATGGCTTTTGCGCCGCGAACCCCTTCCTCAGCGGGTTGAAAGATGAGCTTTACACGGCCGTGGAGCTCTTCTTTGCTTTGACTCAGGACGTAGGCAAGTCCCAACCCAATTGAGGTATGTGCGTCATGGCCGCAAGCATGCATCATTTTGTCGTTGATGGAAACGAACTCTCCTGCAGCTGGAGCGTGATCCAGGGCATGGGATTCTTGTAGATCGAGGGCATCCATATCTACGCGAAAGGCCACCGTAGGGCCAGGTCTGCCAGAGTCCAGAATCCCGACTACACCCGTAAAGCCACCCGACAAGAGCGGGATCCACTCTGCGACAGCTCCCTGTGAGAGGGCCCGTTGTTCCTGGGCTTTAAGAAATGCAAGGGGAGGCACACCCATCCGGGCATCCTCAGCAATGACTTCCCGCCCAGCTTTCACCTCAAAGCCCCATGAAGCAAGCTTGCTGGCCACCATGCTGGCCGTGCGAAATTCCACCCATCCTGATTCGGCGTACTTGTGGAAATCACGCCGCCATTCCTGGAGAGAGGGATACAGTTCTTCTACGAGACCATCTACCTGTCTTTCCATCGTCAAATTCCCCATTTCGAACTTGAATTTAAAGAATGTTTTCTGAATTTTTCTCTTAATTAAATTTTAAGTGTTCTGCATTATTTCAACAAAACCTGCAAAACTACTAAAAATAATCTTTTTAAAATTTAGAATATTTAAAGTTGACACCAAAATCTAATTATTTTATAGTTTTTCTGAACAATTAGCGAATATTTCTGTAAAAGGAGCTGACTTCTGTGCAGGACGTGTTTTCATTCATTGAGCAGAATAGGGAGATGTACATTCGCTGGCTTCAGCAGATTTGCCAACAACCGAGTGTCGCTGCGCAAAATCGTGGCATGAAAGAAACGGCAAACATGGTAGAGCAATTTATCACCCAGATCGGCGGGGAGTCAAAGCAACTAGAAACGTCCGGCTATCCAGTCGTGTACGGCGAGTTTCCTGGAGAGAGCGAGAAAACCTTGTCCTTTTACAACCACTATGATGTGCAGCCGGAAGATCCACTCGATTTGTGGGAGTCTCCTCCTTTTGGAGCAGAAATTCGCGATGGTCGCATGTACGCTCGTGGTGTGGCTGACAACAAAGGAAATCTCATGGCGCGCCTAGCCGCTGTCCATGCCTATACACAAGTAAGGGGGAAGCTGCCTACGCGTGTGAAGTTCATCGTAGAAGGGGAAGAAGAGATCGGCAGCGTTCACCTGGAAGAGTTTGTGGAAAGATATCACGATATGATCCAGGCTGATGGATGTATCTGGGAGTTTGGTTATAAAAATGCGGATGGACGCCCGCAGGTAAGTCTAGGTGTTAAAGGCATGTGCTACGTGGAACTGGTTTGTCGAGGTGCAAACACTGACCTTCATTCCGCCAATGCGGCGATTATCGAAAACCCTGCCTGGAGATTGCTATGGGCACTGAATACATTGAAGACACCGGATGAAAAGATTCAAATTAAAGGATTTTACGACAAGGTAGCGACATTAAGCGATGACGATGCCGCGATGCTCGAGCAAATGATCTACAACGAGGAAAGTACGCTAGAAAAGCTGGGGCTGAAATCCTTCCTGCTTGACCTGTCAGGAATTCCTTTGAAGGAAAAGCTGATTTTCCAGCCGACATGCACCGTTTGCGGACTGGTTTCCGGCTATACGGGCACTGGCTCCAAAACAGTGCTGCCAGCAGAAGCGAGGGTCAAGCTGGATTTCCGACTGGTGCCTGACCAAGATCCGCATGAAATCTTCAGCTTGCTGAGAGCGCACTTAGACGAGCATGGGTTCTCCGATATCGAGATGGAAGGCTTCACTCTGGAGCATCCTGCCCGCACCCCGCTTAACAATCCATTAACCCGTGCAGTGGTGAATACCGTCAAAGACATCTACGGAATGGAGCCAACAATCATGCCGATGTCACCGGGTACAGGGCCCATGTACATACTCTGTCAAAATCTCGGAATCCCAGCGGTGTCAGTGGGAGTAGGCAATTTTGCTTCCAACAATCATGCGCCAAACGAAAATGTCATCATCGAAGACTATATTCAAGGCATCAAGCACATGGCTGCCATATTTGAAGAGTTCGCCAAGGAGGCTTAAAGAATATGGACACTATCCCCGTTTTGTACCGAAGCTCCGAGATTTTAGCGAAGGCAAGCTCGCTAAAGGAGGAAGTGATCACGTGGCGACGGGATTTTCACCAAACTCCCGAACTCGGTTTCGAGGAAGTGCGCACATCGGAACGCGTGGCTAAACACCTCGAAGGCCTAGGGCTTGAAGTGCGGCGAGGCATTGGGCGGACGGGAGTCGTCGGTTTATTGCGCGGCAGTCAGCCTGGACCTACGATCGGGCTTCGCGCGGATATGGACGCATTGCCCATTCAGGATCAAAAGGAATCGGCCTACCGTTCCACCGTACCGGGCAAGATGCACGCATGTGGACACGATGCGCATACCAGCATCCTGATGGGGGCAGCCCAGTTTCTTTCGCAGCAGGCGAGACCTGAAAAAGGCAATATCGCGTTCGTTTTCCAGCCGGCGGAAGAAGGGCTTGGCGGGGCGAGTGAAATGATCAAGGATGGGCTGTTGTCCGCGTACAACATCGAGGCGATGGCGGGACTTCACGTTTTCCCTGGATTGCCGACTGGTCAGATCTCAGCAGTTCGAGGAGTTAGCTGTGCAGCTGCCGACCGAATTCGCATCAATATCATCGGGCGAGGGGGCCATGCTGCACATCCACATCAAGCGATCGATTCTGTTGCGGTGACGGCAGAAGTGCTTTCCGCCTTGCAGCACATCGCCAGCCGTCAGGTGAATCCGCTTGATCCCGTCGTCATTACCATCGGCCAAATTCAAGGGGGCAGCGCGAGCAACGTCATCGCCCCAGATGTAGAGCTCTTGGGAACCGTGCGGACACTGAATCCAGCCTTGCGAGAGCAGATGCCGGGCAAGATTGAAGCGGTAGTCAAAGGAGTGACGATGGCACTGGGAGCTTCCTACGAATTTGACTACCATTTTGGCTACCCATCCATCGTCAATGACGATCAAATGGTTGATCGGTTGCTCGTCACCTCTGATCAAGTGCTCGGTCACGGGAAGTACCAGATGGTAACGCCTTCTATGGGCGGCGAGGATTTCTCGTACTATACAGAGCATGTGCCCGGTGTGTTTTTCCGCTTAGGTGTGGGCAATCCGGAGAAGCAAACGCAGTATCCTCTGCATCATCCGATGTTCGATATCGATGAGGATGCCCTGCCTGTCGGAATCGCTATGCTTTCCGCACTAGCCCTGAACTACCTGGGCCAATAAAAGAATGGTGGAGTTGTGAGTAAAAGAGAAAACAGAGCGAATAAAGAATAGGGGGCGTACACATGAAAAAACGTCTAGCTGGATTCGGGCTTGCCGCCATTTTGGCGCTGTCTACCGCAATCGTCGGCTGCAGCAGTCAATCATCGACTACAACGGCACCAAAACAGGAGCAAGCAGCCCAAGGAACCACTGCTCCTGCAGCGAACGATACAGGTGAAAAAGTCCTGACATTTGCCAGCGGCAGTGACATTGTCAGCTTCGACATTCACGACCACAACAACACATCAACAGAAGCGGTTCATGTAAACATGTTCAACTATCTGGTTAAGAAGGATAAGAATCAAAAGGTTCAGCCTGATCTGGCGACTTCCTGGGAAATCGTCAACGACAAGACTTGGCGCTTCAAGCTGCGCGAAGGTGTAACCTTCCACAATGGAGATCCATTCACGGCAGAAGACGTGAAATTTACCCTGGAGCGGATCGCCAAGGATCAGAAGCTGTTGGAATACGGCAACTACAAGCAAATTAAAGAAGTGAAAATCATTGACCCGCATACGGTTGAAATTATCACCAACGAATCGGAGCCCGTGCTGTTAAACCGGCTCTCCCGCCTCGGCTCAAGTATGCTGCCGTCTAAATACATCAAGGAAAAGGGCTGGGATGAATTCCTCAAAAATCCGGTTGGCACAGGGCCATACAAATTCCAGGAATGGAAGCGTGACGATCGCTTGATCCTGGTGAAAAACGATCAGTATTTCGGCGACAAGCCTAAATGGGACAAGCTAGTTTTCAGAGCGATACCTGAGGATGCGACTCGTGTGGCGGAGCTGATGACTGGCGGGGTAGACATCGCGGTGAACATTCCACCGAGTGACATGGAGCGGATCGAGAGCAATGAAGGCACACATGCGGTCACGGGACCGACGCAGCGGGTCATGCAGCTATCCTTGCGTACAACACCGGGAACCGTGACAGAAAATCCAAAAGTGCGGGAAGCGATTGACCTCGCCATTGATGAAAAAGCAATTGTGGACAACATTCTGGCAGGTGGCGGAACTCCTACGCGTACGCGCGTGACCGCAGGAAACTTTGGGGCTGACCCAGAGCTGTATGGCAAATCACTCTATGACCCGGAACGTGCGAAGCAGCTCCTCGCTGAAGCAGGCTACCCGAATGGTGTGGACATTTCTTTCAGCGCAACAAGCGGCCGCTATCTGAAGGACAAGGAGACTGCCGAGCTGATTCAGGCGATGCTGGCAGAAGTGGGCATTCGCGCCAAGCTGGATCTGTTGGAATGGAGCAAATTCAACGACACGTACAAAGCGAAAAAATTTGGTGAAGTGTTTATGATTTCCTACGCGAACTCCATGTTTGATGCTTCCTTGGCGTTCGACCGTCTGACGACCGAGCGTGCGAAAGGCGAGTCTGACTATAGCAACCCAGAGGTCGATAAGCTGCTGAAGGAAGCCGAAAAGAACATGAATCTGGATGAGCGTGCAAAGCAGTATGTAAAGGTACAGGAAATTATTGCGGAAGAACGCCCTCAAATCTACATGTACCAAATGAATGCAAACTACGGGGTAAGCGACAAAGTGAATTTCGAGCCTCGTTTGGATGAGATGCTTTTTGCAGATGAGGTCACCAAGAAGTAAAAGGGAAACCAGGAAAGTACCCGGGAGGAGGTCTCTTCAAGCTGAGACCTCCTCCTGTATCCAAAAACTCTTGCGGAGGTGACACCATGAGGCAGTACTTGCTGAAATCCTTGCTCCAGATCATTCCCGTCCTGTTTTTGATCTCTATCATTGTGTTCGTGCTCGTGTACTGTACCGGCGACCCGGTTTCTCTGATGTTGTCTGATACGGCTACGGACGAGGACCGGAGGATCTTGATTGCCGCTCTTGGATTGGATCAGCCATTGTATATACAGTACTTCACGTTTATCGGACACCTGTTCCAGGGTGATTTTGGAAACTCATTCCGTTACGACATGCCTGCACTACCGATTGTAATGGAGAGACTTCCCGCTACGTTTGAACTGGCGATTGCCGCTATGCTTGTGGCAACTGTCATCTCCGTTCCTCTAGGCATTCTCTCTGCAACGAAGCGCAATTCATTCCTCGATGTCCTCTTTTCCGGAAGCTCCGTTTTAGGAAAGGCAATGCCGCATTTTTGGCTAGGGATCATGCTCATCCTGTTATTTGCGGTGGAGCTAAAGGCTTTGCCGGTATCTGGCCGAGGCACATTGGCGCATTTAATCCTGCCTGCCTTCACCTTGGGGACTGGCATTGCAGCAGAGATGACCCGCCTGATACGCTCCAGCATGCTGGAAATTCTGAACCAGGATTACATTCGCACGGCTCGCAGCAAAGGCTTGCTGGAATCGATTGTCGTGTACAAGCATGCCTTGCGAAACTCGATGATTCCCGTCGTGACGATCATGGCCTTGCAAACCTCTACACTGATCGGAGGTACGCTGATTACCGAGACCATCTTCTCTTGGCCGGGAATGGGTCAGTTGATCATTCAGGCGGTCAATACCCGGGATATGGCGATCGTGCAGGCAGCCGTGTTTGTCGTGGCAATCCTTGTCATCTTCAGCAACCTGCTGGCAGACATTCTCTATCGCGTCCTGGATCCGCGTATCAAGTACAACTAAACGGAGGTGAGCCGTGTGTCTGCATCCTTGGAAACACAAACGCCGCAACTACAGAGCATAGGCAAACCGGTACAGCATACCGGACAGTTTAAACGATTGACTCGCATGCTGTTTAAAAGCAAGACGGGTACAATCGGATTTCTTATCGTCATTGCCGTCGTGTTCATGTCCATCTTTGCGGGTGCGATCGCTCCGCATGACCCAGCGAAAACGCAGGCGGCCAAACGCCTGAAGCCGCCCATGTGGATGGAGGGTGGATCCTCGGTACATCCATTGGGAACGGACAACCTGGGTAGAGACGTCTTGAGCCGGATCATTTACGGTTCGCAGGTATCGCTCATGGTCGGAATCTGTGCCGTCATATTGGCAGGGACGATCGGCGTCATACTAGGGCTGGTCTCCGGTTATTACGGAGGGTGGATCGACAGTATTATTATGCGAACGGTCGATGCGTTTCTGGCAATTCCTAATATATTGTTCATGCTGGTTATTCTAGCTGTCTTGGGCCCAAGCTTGGTGACGCTGATCCTCGTGCTGGGATTTACCAACTGGGTAAAGTATGCGCGGATCATTCGCAGTGAGGTATTGGGGGTAAAAGAGCGAGACTACGTCAAAGCGGCTCGAACCGTCGGAGCCAGCAATCAACGAATTATCCTGACGCATATCCTGCCTAACGTTATCTCTTCTTTTATCGTGGTTTCTACATTGAGCGTAGCCACAACGATCATTGCAGAAGCGTCGCTGAGCTTCCTTGGATTGGGCATTCAGCCGCCGACGGTATCGTGGGGTGGTATGCTTAGCGACGGCAGGCAGTACCTGGCTACCAGCTGGTGGGTCGCTACTTTTCCGGGAATTGCTATCACGATTACGGTGCTCGGCATCATGTTCCTCGGGGACTGGCTGCGCGATATTCTGGATCCACGGATGAAGGCGAGAAAGTAGGGGGTGGTCAAATGGAAACGAAATTGCTGGAAGTAAGGAACCTGCATACACACTTTAAAACGGAAGATGGAGTGGTTCCTTCTGTGAATGGAATCTCCTTTTCTGTTGCCAAAGGTGAAACGCTGGCTATCGTCGGAGAATCGGGCTGCGGCAAAAGCGTGACCTCCCTTTCGATCATGGGTCTGGTGGCTCCGCCAGGACAAGTGGTGGGCGGGGAAATCTTGCTGGAAGGTCAAAACTTGCTTGCGTTGAACAAAAAAGAGCTCCGCAAGCTTCGCGGCAACAAATTGTCGATGATCTTCCAGGAGCCAATGACCTCGCTCAATCCGGTCTTCACGGTAGGAAACCAGCTGGGTGAAGTGTTTCGTCTTCACCAAAACATGGACAAGCCGCAGGCGCGCGGGCGAAGTATAGAAATGCTGGAGACAGTCGGAATTCCGAGAGCGGATAAAGTTGTTGATTATTTCCCGCATCAGCTTTCCGGAGGGATGCGTCAGCGCGTGATGATTGCGATGGCTTTGGCTTGCAATCCAGCTCTATTAATTGCGGACGAGCCGACGACTGCCCTCGACGTAACCATTCAGGCGCAAATTTTGGAACTTTTGAAAAAATTGAATGATGAATATGATACGGGTGTGATCTTGATTACGCATGACCTCGGTGTCGTAGCCGAGATGGCTGATCGAGTCGTCGTCATGTACGCAGGCGAGGTGGTGGAGCAGGCAAACGTATTTGAGCTGTTCGCAAGCCCCAAGCACCCATACACAAAAGGTTTGCTTGGCTCCTTGCCCAAGCTCGACGAACAGCGGGAAGAGCTGGAATCCATTCCAGGAGCCGTTCCGAATCCGCTGGAAATGCCAGGGGGCTGCGCGTTTCACCCCCGCTGTCCACTGGCAACCGAGCAGTGCCAATCCAAGAAGCCGTCGCTTGTCGAGGTGGCTCCAGACCATCTGGCACGGTGCTTATATGCGTAAGGAGGGAATGCACCATGAATCAGACGCAAGATAAGTTGCTAGAGGTGAAAGGGCTGAAAAAACACTTTCCGTACAAGCAAGGCATGTTTTCCAATAAAATGGGCCATGTGCGGGCTGTTGACGGCGTTGACTTTACGGTGTACCGAGGAGAAACTCTGGGGATTGTGGGGGAGTCAGGCTGCGGTAAATCAACGACAGGACAGATGATTCTTCAGCTGCTGGAGCCTACGGAAGGGGAAATCTGGTTCGAGGGCAAGCACCTGACAGGACTCGATAAAGGAGAAGAGAAGGCGATCCGGCGGAACATGCAGATGATCTTTCAGGACCCTTATTCTTCCTTAAATCCGCGGATGCGGGTAGAGGATATCGTGGCGGAACCACTTCGGGTACACGGTTTGGGGCGTGGAAGGGAGATCCGGGAGAAAGTCGTGGAGCTGCTGCGGCTGGTCGGACTGGATGCCCATCACTTGAGCCGTCATCCCCATGAATTCAGCGGCGGGCAACGACAGCGTATCGGCATCGCACGGGCGCTCGCTCTGCATCCAAGCCTGATCGTCTGCGACGAAGCCGTATCGGCCCTCGACGTATCTATTCAGTCACAAATCTTGAATCTGTTGAAAAAGCTGCAAAAAGAGCTTCAGCTAACCTACATTTTTATCTCGCATGGACTTCCTGCAGTCAAGCACATCAGCGATCGGATTGCCGTCATGTATCTGGGCAAAATCGTCGAACTGGCTGAACGGGACGAGTTGTTCGAAAGACCTATGCATCCCTATACGGAAGCACTGCTATCGGCTGTTCCGATTCCGGACCCGACACAGCGCAAAGAGCGGATCGTCTTGCAAGGAGATTTGCCGAATCCAGCCAATCCGCCGTCAGGCTGCCATTTTCACACGCGCTGTCCATATGTGCAGGACATGTGCCGTCAGTCGGCACCATCGCTGCAGCAGCAGGCAGATGGCCATTTTGTCTCTTGTCATTTTCCTCTGCAGGAACTGCGTAATCTCATATAAAAAAGGAACAGCAGCCTCCCTAAGGCTGCTGTTCTTGATACTTTAAAGCAAGGATTTGATTTCTCCGCTATTCGGATTCACCACAAACCAGCCATAAGTGCTCGTATAGCTGTCCCCAGATTGGAAGTTGTTCACGACCGTTTGATAAACTTGAATAACATAATGGCCTTTTTCGTCGTCGTGATCGTATTCGACTACATGGGTTGGCGTAAGGCTGTTGGCGAATTTCTTTTTAACCAGCTCGACTGCCTCCATTTTGGAGTACATTTTGGCTACGGGCAGCTTACCGATAAAGATGGATTTCGATTTTGCATCATAAATCACGGGCTTGTTCAGATTTTCCGCAACAAAGCGGATCGGAACGTATACTGAATTTTTGTACATAATGCCTTGCACGTCGCTCGATGGCGATTTGGGTACTCCTTCAAAATAGTAGGTGAACGGTGTTTTTGTTCCCTCGGTGGCATCTGGAAAAGCTGGTGCTGCGATGGCGATCCCGGAGAACAAAACCGAGCCCACGACTATGCCCCCGACAAACGATTTGATATCCCATTTCATGTTGTAAACCTCTTCCCTTTCTGTATCTAAATCTTCCCAAAAAATATTATGGCAAAAATCGACAAGATCAGCTATCAAGCAAGGGTACTAGGAAACAAAGACTAGAAAAATCGAAAAAATGGGCGAAAAGGGAGTAGTCCTAGGTAGAAAGCTCTGAATAGCCGTGAAAAGACGCCAGTGGAATTGTTCCGTATCTTTTCTCTCGTATTGGCTGCCGTTATGATAGAGTAGAAGAAAACTTTCGGACAGGTGAGAAATTCATGGCGATTTTGCAAAATGACTGGGGCACGGTACTGGCAGATGAGTTTGAAAAGCCCTATTATTTGAAGCTGAGACAGTTGCTCAAGGAAGAGTATCAAACGCAAACGGTTTATCCCGATATGTACAGCATCTTTACAGCCCTTCATTTGACGGGCTACGAGAACACCAAGGTCGTTATCTTAGGACAAGACCCGTATCACGGACCGGGACAAGCACATGGGCTGAGCTTTTCCGTCAAGCCGGGAATCAAGCCGCCGCCTTCCCTGCAAAACATTTACAAGGAGCTGCAGAGCGATCTGAACTGCACGATCCCGCAGCATGGCTACCTGACGCACTGGGCAAAGCAAGGTGTGATGATGCTCAATACCGTGCTTACTGTACGCAGCGGTACTCCCAATTCACACAAAGGCTTGGGGTGGGAGACGTTTACGGATCAGATCATTACTCATCTGAACGAACGGGAAACGCCCATGGTGTTCATTCTGTGGGGCAAGCATGCCCAGGAAAAAGCCGCGTTCATCGATTCCCGCAAGCATTTCATCATTCAATCGCCGCATCCCAGCCCGTTTTCTGCCAATCGAGGCTTCTTTGGCAGCCGTCCTTTTTCGCGGGCAAACGCGTTTCTGCGATCCAAAGGCATTGCAGAAATTGATTGGCAGCTGCCGCTTGAACCGGAAGAGTAAACGGTATTTGAAAAGAAAAAAAGGATCGCCGTCAATGGTTAGACAGGCGATCCTTTTTGCGTGTTTGCTAGGGAGTCAATCCTTGCTTTTGATAGCGAGCAGCAGCCCGGATTTCACCGTAATCGTTCCCGTATCAGCGGTCAGCACATTGCTGATGCCAAGCGTATCGCCAATCCGGAGAGTGGCGTCCTTGAGCGGATATTGAAAGCCGCAAAGGGTAACCCCGGTCACCTCCGGGCTGAAAGGAAGCAGGGAGACATGCGCGAAATGGTCACGCTCGACAGTGAGTTCGCGATCGATCAGGTGAATCTCATTGGTCTCGTCCACGATTTTGCAATCGATCCGGGCAAGCAAGGCTTTCTGCAGCAAATGAACATTGGCCAGGGTATGGTCAAACCGGGAGCCCAAAGCCCCTAGCAGTACGATTTCGGCTGGCTGCTGCTCCAGTGCCCAGGTGAGCGCCATTTCTGTGTCAGTCAAGTCCTTCATGACAGGGTCGCAGGCGGAGACGTACCCGCTATGCTGCTCGATTTTTGCTCGTTCCTCGACACTTACAGAGTCAAAGTCACCGATAGACAGGCGAGGAGACAAACCGTGCTGGATGAGAAATAAAGCCCCACGGTCAACCCCAACCAGCCAATCCTCCTGTCGAATATAGCGAATCGCCCATTGTCCGAGGTTTCCCCCTGCGAACAACAAGATTCGATTTGGTTTCATGGAGTAGCCACCTCTATTTTACTGTGAGAATGTATTAGATTCGTCGTTCATCCTTGATCTGGCCTCGATAGAGGATTTTCTTATTGCCTCTGTAGCGTGGATGAAAAGCTGCTTTGGCATGCAAGGCGATACCCTTGGGCGAGCTTTCTGCCCAGCTTCTCCTGTTCGCGGGCGTTTGGTTTGGTTAAGGACGAGCTTCCTGTGGTCACCTGTACGCAGCATTTGCCGCAATGCCCTTGCAGACATTTGTACGAGAGTGCTTGCCCTTGTGAGAGGGCGGCAGACAGGAGCGATTGCCCAGGAGCCATCCGGACAGAAAACCTCTGCCCACGCTGCGTCACGTGCACGAAGGGATTCGTGCTTGACCTCGGAGCAGCTGATCGCCTTGCTTCCTGACGAGGGCGTGCAGGGGGCGGAGTATGTACCAGTTGAGGAGTCGGAGCGCTGGGAACAGTGCGCCCAGCGATCAACGAGCCTACCGTGAGTGGTTTGCGCATGGAAACCTCCGGGAAACAAACTTTTATTCATCTTATCATGCCAGCTGGTAGAGGGACAGATGGGGGTTTTGTCGAGTAAAAATGATTGAATTTTTAGTTTTTATTGATTAAAATAATTTTACTAAAGGATTGGAAGGTGATTCCATGATCTCCATCAAGCGAATGAGTGACTGTACGTTTGCTGAAGTAACAAAAGCGTGGAACAGAGGCTTTGAAGGCTATTTTTTCCCGGTTGCCATGACCGAGGAGATGCTGGTGCAGCGCCTAGGGGCGGAGGGCTATGTGCTCAGTCTGTCGGTTGTTGCCTTTGAAGATCAAGAGCCGGTGGGCTTAGTGGCAAGTGGTCTGAGAACAATCAACGGCCGAAAAATCGCGTGGAATGGCGGTACCGGAGTCGCAACAGCCTACCGCCGCAAGGGACTGGGGCGCCAGCTGATGGAAGCTACCTTTAAGCTGTACGAAGAAGCAGGGGTACATGATGCCACACTGGAAGCCATCAGTCAAAACGAGAAAGCGATCGCTTTGTATGAACAGCTTGGATACGACGTGGTGGACAGATTGATTTTCTGGCAGCGGACGGATGCTCTTTCCGAAAATCCTTTCGGCATACAAGAAAACGCAGGCTATCGCGTTCGCCGCGTTCTTGCGCAGGAGGCAGCACAGTTGCCTTTCTATCAGTCCGATGCTCCCTGGCAAAATCAATGGCAGAGCATGCGAGATGGAGAAGCGTTGATTGTCGAGGACGCAGAGGGTCAGGAGGTTGGCTACGCCATGTACAAGCGGGTAGCAAGCGATGCTGGGAAAGTCACTGCCATCGCCCTTCGCCATTGTGTCGCTCAGCCAGATCATGCGGATGCAGATACCATCTTGCGGGTAGCTTTGACAGAAATGTACGCTCCTTGTGAGCTGGAATGCCGCCGTTCAACCTTTAACCTGCCTGCTTCTCAGGAGCAGCTCTTGCACATCCTGCAGGAAGCTGGCTTCGGGCCATCGGGTACGGAACAGGTATACATGGTGAAAAAGATGAAAATGCTAGAGACCGTAGCAAAATTAGCTGAGTAGATAAGCCTTTGCTAGTTGCTAGTTCTGGCAATGCGAGCAATAAAAGACTTTGCGGGAGGAGAGCTTGTCGCCGACGATTGCATGTTTGCAGCGTGGGCAGGGTTCTCCTCCTCTGTCGTATACCCGGCAACGGTCGTCAAAGCCTCCGGTGAGTCCGTCCCCTCGGTAAAGCGGAGTATCCATGTATCCGCCAAATTGCAGGGCTTCTTTCAAAACAGCCTGCATGGAGCGAAAGAGCTGCGCGACCTCTTCCGAAGTGAGGTCGGGAATGCGACGGGTAGGCAAGATACCGGCATGAAAGCAGATCTCGTCCGAGTAGCAGTTGCCGATACCGGCGAGCCAATGCTGGTCGACAAGAGTCGTCTTGAGTATGCCTCGTTTTCCTGACAGCAGCGAAGAGAAATGAGAGAGTGTAAAGGTAGGGGCAAGTGGTTCGGGACCCAGCTCGGAGAGTCGTTCATCGATTTGAGCCGTGGTTAAAAGATGCAGGTACCCCAGCCGCAAGCCGTGAAAGTAAAGAATTCGGCTGCCAAAGGAAAGAGTCACCTGCGCAGTGCGTTCCAGTCTGTCCTCTGTCGTTCCGAGATAGAGAAAGCCGCCCAGCATCAAATGGAGCAGCAGGACATAATTGTTTTCCAGATGAAACAGGATATGCTTGCCGCGACGGTCGACGAGGGTTATTTTGTTCCCGACTACGATCTGGGCAAAGCGTTCAGGAGGGGTGTTGATGGTCTTTTCTCTTTCTACGTGGGTATCTGTAATCGTCAATCCATTGATTTGTTGGAGCAGTCTGCGATAGGTCTCCATCTCGGGTAATTCAGGCATAGCAGCCTCCTTTTGAAAAGTACGGTTCGATCTAAATAGGTTTTCCCGTCATTTCCCAGATCATGCCGCCGAGAGAGGGCCGGAAAAGTGGCAGTTTTCTTACATACGGACAAGATTACCAACCCCATACCCAAATCGGGTAATATAGTATAAGGGATAAGCCCATTAGCGAAGGCATGAACAGGAGAAAAGTGGAATGCAAAAAGTGGAATTGATCGCTACGGCGACATTTGGATTGGAATCTGTGGTAGCAGAAGAGGTAAAAGCACTTGGCTACACGGATGTGCAGGTGGAAAATGGCAAGGTAACCTTCACCGCAGAAATTTCTGCGATAGCTCGTACAAATTTATGGTTACGAACTGCCGACCGGGTGCGTCTAAAGATAGGGGAGTTCCAAGCGACGACGTTTGATGAACTGTTTGAGAAAACCAAGGCGTTGCCATGGGCGGATTGGATCACGGAAGATGGTACGTTTCCCGTGGAGGGGAAGTCGGTAAAGTCTACGTTGTTCAGTGTGCCTGACTGTCAGGCGATCGTGAAGAAGGCAGTCGTGGAAAGTCTGAAAAAGACGTACAAGCGCGATTGGTTCGAGGAAAATGGACCGCTGTACAAGATTGAGGTCGCTCTGCTCAAGGATGTGGCCACGCTGACCATCGATACCTCGGGGCCCGGATTACATAAGCGCGGCTACCGCGAGCTGATTGGTACGGCACCACTCAAGGAGACGATGGCTGCGGCGTTGATCATGCTGTCCCGCTGGAAGCCGGATCGGGTGTTTATGGACCCGTTTTGCGGTTCGGGCACCATTCCGATTGAAGCTGCTTTGATCGGACAAAACATCGCGCCAGGTATGAACCGGGAATTTGTTTCCGAGAGCTGGCCTGCCATCCCGAAATCAGCATGGAGAGAGGCACGGGCGGAGACCCATGACTTGGCTCGCTACGATCAGAAGCTGGAGATTATCGGTACGGACGTAGATGAGGAGATTTTGAAGATCGCGCGTACAAACGCTTTGGAAGCTGGCGTAGACGATCTGATTCACTTCCAGCGCATGGACGTACGCGATATCCGAACCAAGAAAAAGTATGGCTATCTGATCTGCAACCCGCCTTACGGGGAGCGTCTGGGCGAATGGAAGCAAGTGAGCCGCATGTACGGGGAAATGGGCAAAACCTTTGCAGCGCTGGATACCTGGTCTTTTTACGTCATCACGTCAGACGAATTGTTTGAAGAGCATTTTGGACGCAAGGCGAGCAAGAAGCGGAAGCTCTACAACGGAAACATGAAGGTAGATTACTATCAGTTTTTTGGACCAAAACCGCCTCGTCCGTCAATGGTTCCCCCTGCCGAATAGGAAAAAAGAGAAGGGGTAATTGGAGGAGAGAAAATGAGCAAGAAACGAATGGGGAGTCGAATCGCTGCCGCTTGTCTGGCGCTTTCGCTTGCGGTTACTGCGGCGCAGGTGGCGGGAGCTGTGCCTGATACGACCAGTACGGCTGTAGAATCTGGGCAGGATCAAGCTGTCGCATTCACCGATTTGGGCAACAGCTATGCCAAGGACGCGATCAACCGGTTAGCATCGCTTCAATTGATCGGTGGTCAAGGAGATGGGCTCTTTCATCCCCAGAACAAGATTACCCGTCAAGATATCGCTGTTTTGTTGAGTAAAGTAGTGGGATTGCAGCCAGAGTCAACGGATGATGCGATCTTTGAAGACGTACCAGCGGACAGTCCCTATGCGCCGTATATCTACGGCCTGTCCGACTTGGGGGTCATGAACGGGAGAAATAACAACACGGTGGGAGCCGCTGACCCACTGACCAGACAAGAGCTGGCCGTATTGCTCTCCCGGCTGATGGAGGCAAGTCAGGTTGCGAAAGCAGTGAGTACCACTGAGGTCTCGTACAGTGATGAACAGGATATGGCGGACTATGCAAAAGAGGCCATCGCCGAAGTGACGAACCAGCGCTGGATGCAAGGCGCAGGTGGCAACTTCAACCCACTGGGAAATGTGACGCGTGCCGAAGCAGCCGTGATTGCGGAGCGCGTGTTAAATGCGCGTTTTCAGCAGGCCGAGCAAGCGGATTTTACTTTGAATACCGCAAGTCTGAGCTTGATGGCGGGTACGAGTGAGCGCGTAAAGGTAGCGAGTGCCAACGGAGAAAAGCTTCCGTTTACGCCGATCTACGCATTTGATCGACCAGAGCTGGGGAGCATTCTGCCAGATGGAACCTTTGTTGCCGGGCCGACACCGGGCAAAGGGAATGTGAGCGTCACCATGGGCTACAAGACGAAAACCATTCCTGTCGAGATTGCCAATGCGCCACAGCCTGAACAACCGGATGAACAGAAGGACGATTCGACTCGCGAAGCAGCAGCGACTGTGGATGAGTCGCAGCCTGCAGAGAACGAAGAGGCGGGAGAGGCAGCTGAACAGGACGATTCGGTCAACGTGGCTCCCGGCAGCTTTACTTCTGTAAAGACGTTTGGACCTCCCGATTCCTATTTTCAAACCGTGGAGAAGCAATATCCCGGTCCGGTAGGTGGACTGGTAACACCGTCTGAAGAGTGGACCGGGTTCAATCGGCAGTTCGGTCGGAAGGTGACGGTAGCCCTTTCGCAGGATAAGCCTTTGGAAAGAGTCGCACTGACGTTCAGGCAACAAAAGTCTTCGGGCATCACCATGCCGGAATCGATGGACGTCGAAGTATCACGAGATGGAAAAGCCTGGTCGTATGCAGGAAAAGTCGTTCATGATGTCCCTGCGTCCGAAGACAAGCAGGTCGTACGCACGTTGAGTGTGACGCTCCCGGATATTGAGGCGCGCTACGTTCGCGTGTCCTTCCCGGTAAAAGTGTTTGCCTTTGCGAGACAGCTCGAAGTATGGGCAAACGAGAGCAGCTCATGGGAAGGTGGAGCTGTGCTGCTGCCACCGCCAAGTCCGACGCAGATGATGGAGGACAAAAAGGCCGGAAACCGCGTCGAGAATATGCTTTTGGCGTATTCTGGAGCTTATGGTGATCGAGGAAACTGGACGAAAGACGACTTCCTGCCAATGGTCGGCTATCGCACCAGTGACGGTTATATGCGTGACCAAATGTTCGATACGGTTCTCTTTTTGCCTTATCAGGACATGGCTGCCACCAAGGTAGGCTGGCAAGGGTACCTAAATGACCTGTTTGGGACGAACCGCCAGCTGGATGCCTTGAATAGCGCGATGCGGGAGTACAACCGCCTGAGGGGCACCCTGTATACCACACCAACCCAGGAAAATGTCGTCTTGGCCTTGCCGTACCCGGCGATGAGCCAGACCAACTTTGGCAAACTTGCCGACAATAAGCCGTCACTGTCCTTTAATCCGGCAGGCA
This sequence comes from Brevibacillus centrosporus, assembly GCF_046622605.1. NCBI lineage: Bacteria > Bacillati > Bacillota > Bacilli > Caryophanales > Paenibacillaceae > Brevibacillus > Brevibacillus centrosporus. The sequence continues at coordinate 5,811,544 of NZ_CP176856.1, forward strand.
TCGGCGAGGAGCAAGCTTACGAGAATCGCAAGCAGGCATTGGAATGGTATTTCCAAGAGCTGTTAAAGCGATGGAACAAGGCGGAATACCCTTATCTGAAGCTGGAAGGGATCTACTGGTTCCATGAGCTGATCGAGGATGGTGCTCCCAAGGAACGTGATTTGATCCGCAGCATGGCGAGCATGGTCCATGACGAGGCGCTGCGCTTCTACTGGATCCCGTATTACGGCGCACCAGGTGTGCAGGAGTGGAAGTCGCTGTACTTCGATTACGCCTTCCTGCAGCCAAACTATTACAGCGACAAGCCCGTTCAGCTGGATCGCATCGAGGGTGTGCTGGACACCGTCAGTAAGTACGGGATGGGCGTAGAGATCGAGGGAGACGAGCGGATGTACCGCGATCCGAAGTTCTACCAGACCTATTACAACCAGCTCGTGGCCGCTCACAAGCTAGGCATGGACAAAAACAACGTCCACGCCTACTACTACGGCTCCAAGACATTGATTCAATCCGCAACCAGCACCGACCCGGTCGTACGCAGCATTTACGATGACACATACAAATGGATGCGCGGCAAGTTTGACCGGGAAGAGTATTACGAAGGAAGCGAAATGCCATAAAGCTTTTTCGCATATAGATACAGTAAAGAGCCTGTTCTCCTGAATGGAGGGCGGGCTCTTTGCTTGTTTGTGAGCGCGGCTTTCGTGGGGAAAAGCCTGTTTCCAAGCTGCGCTCCAGGCTACGTCCACGGGGAAGTGAAGACGGTCCGCTACGCCATGATCCCGAGGGAATCGCCAAAAGGGGGGAAAAGCCTGTTTCCAAGCTGCGCTCCAGGCTACGCCCACGGGGAAGTGAAGACGGTCCGCTACGCCATGATCCCGAGGGAATCGCCAAAAGGGGAGTCGCTGCGCCGCTGATACATGGGTAGCGATTCTTTACCTCGGTCTTCATGGCTCCGCTGAGTAGGACTCCACAGTCGCTCCGCTTGAAAACATGCTTTTCTGGCGTGGGAAAAAGATATAAAAACTAAAGCAATTAGAATGTGATTGGTGTGGGGAAAGCCTTTTAGAGCTGCGCGCAAGTCTATGTTAGCGAGGAAGTGAAGACCGTCCGCTGCGCCGCTGATTCAAGGGTAGCGATTCTTTGCCTCGGTCTTCATGGCTCCGCTGGGTAAGACTCCACAGTCGCTCCGCTTGGAAACATGCTTTTCGGTCAGAGCTTTCTGGTTTAAAGATGCTCCATGCACGCACGCCAGCTTCCCCGGAAAAAGGTGAAAAAAGCGGAGGTATTAGGGACACAGCCCAGGAGGAATGGAAAAAACGGAACCTGTCTTTAGCGTCCACCTCTGAATAACATCGTAGAGACAACCACTTTGGACGCGGGTTCCGATTTTGAAATGGAGCCGAACAGGAATGACCTCCCTGCAGGTGGCCCTACTACTGTAGTGTTTTCGCCTTTTTCCGCCCCAGCCGCTAAGCTCCGAGCGATCTCAATCGGAAAACATCGAAGCACTTACCGACACTGTTTTTAAACGAAACAGCTTCCCAGCAAATTATCTGCGAACCGTTCCACAAACCTGCTCATGCAAAGCAATCAAGTCCCGCAATATTAGCTCTCTCATCGCATGAAGCTGCGGGCACGGGTGGTAGTAGTTTTTCCCCGTCGCGCATGGCTTGCCAAAGGTCGGGACGCCTGCAGCAGCAATTTCCTGCAGCCAGCGCTCCTTTAGCGACGTAATGGCACGCGAAGTCTTCGCCATGCATCCCCACCCGAGCAGCATCCACGGATGCTTGACCAACTCATGGGAACGGGTAATGTGTTCATCGAGAGCTGTTTCACCTTTCTGCAAAAGATCTTCCAGCAGACCGATCGCTTCCTTGGCAGTCGGATGCTGCAAAGAAAAGAGGTTGTAGATGTGCAGCCTGCCGTTTAATGTGCCTTGCGCTGTCTTCGCAGAGTAGATTCCTTCGGTCAGCTTGACCAACTGGCGCATGGTTGGGTCCAGAGTGGTTTCGCCCATCGTGGCGTGATGCGGCGCAGGTCTTTCCCGGTACAAGGTGGACGAGCCCGGATTGAGCAAGAGACAGCTTCCCAGTGATTCAGATGACGTACCCCACTGAATATAGGCAGATGTCCGGTAAACGAACTCTCCCTTTGTCTTGAATGTAGCGTAAGCGCTCGGCTGATTCATGGCAAAAACCCTCCTGACGTGACCCATCCTTCTACTACTCACTATATGCTAGTTTTTGAAGGCTAGTACGATTATGGAGGGGGAGGCGCTGATCCATAAAAAAGCCGCCACTGACGAGCAGAGGCGACCAGAATCTTGCGTATTAGGAGTGAGCCGAATCATGCCCATCTTCCGGGATCATGCGGAACAAAGGAATATACAGATACGCGCTGATCAGCGTGAGAGCCAGAATGATGCCAAACACCCCAACAGGCGACAGCCATTGCGAAATCGAGATAGACATGGGGGCAATGAAACGACCGATGGAAAACTGCAAGGAGGACGCTCCCATGTACTGTCCGCGCGCATCCTCCGGAGAGTACTTACTGATAAAGCTCTGAGCGACTGGGGTGCGGATCAGCTCTCCCAGCGTCAGAATGACCATACAGCCAAAGAGCAGCCAGATGTTCGTGGTAAAAGCCATCAGGAACATGCCAAACCCGTACAAAACAGACGAGATCACCAAGCTGTTGCGGTCGCTCCAATGCTGGAACCACTTTGTGACCGGGAGAGTAAACAAGACCACGAGCAAGCCGTTCAGTCCCATCAGCCAACCAAAGGCACTGGTTCCACCAACCGTAAACGTCCAGTCTCCCCACCACATCAACCGCTGATCGTGAACGTGCTCTTTCACATACAGTGCCATGTACATGTCCAGCTGCATAAAGGCAATTGCTACCAAAACGCCAGCACCAATGTAGAGGGCAAACACTTTGTCCCGGAAAATGACAGCGTAGCCTTTGAATTGTTGGGTAATGGAGAAGCGTTCCTTGGAGCGCTCTGCACGAACTGTAGCGGGCAGAGTCTCCTTGATGAGAAAGAAAATCGAAGCGGCGAAAATCAGCTCGACGATCGTACAGATGAGCAGCAGTTCAAAGCGGTAATTCACAAAGAAGAAGGAGCCGAGGACGGGACCTGCTACAACACCCATGTTCATCGCAGTGTAAAACGTAGCAAAGACAACACGGCGGTCCTCCTCAGTCGTCAGGTCCGCCACCATCGCGGAGCTGGCTGGCCAATAAAGAGAGCTGGCAATCCCAATGCCGATGAAGGCAAGATAGTCGACAACAGGGGAGCTGGAAAAGGCAAAAATGGCAAACATCACCGACGATGTACAGAGAGAAAGCAGCATGGTCGGTTTGCGCCCTACTTTATCTGCCAAATAGCCCCCAAACAGGTTGGACATCATGCCCAAGAGCGGAGGAACCATCAGCATGATGCCTGCGATGTCTTTTCCGAATGAATCGCTGAAGTACAGGGCCATAAACGGAAAGTACATCCAGAAAAACGTATGTGTAATGAGTTCGCCGACGAGTCGGACTTTGAGGTTCAAATCCCAAGTGCGCCACACCATGACAAAAAATCCTCCATTCCAATCTGATTCTCTGTCTGCAGGAGCCTTTGCACGCGAAAAAGCGCAAACGGGAGAGACTGTGCTCACTCGCTTGCGCTTTGACTATCGATATGTGGAGAAGGAGAGAAAAACCCCCTTTCATTCGAGAGCAAACCAGAGCATTTGACTCGAAAAAGAGAAGGGACTCCTAGCATCCTATCGGGAAAAAGACGGAAGCGGTTCCGGCATCCTGCAGTTTCTTGCTATAGATGGTTGATGAGAGGCAGCGCCCCTTATCAGAGGCCCACCTATGCGAAGACAACTACAGAAACGACCATGAACCAACACTCCCGTCCTTCAAAATTTTTCGTTAGATCAACTCTTGTTGACTAGAATACTGCAAACCTGGGTGGGGATGCAAGGAGAATTTTACAAAGGATTCGAAATAACCCGAATGGTTCCCGGATGTTCCGAAACAACCTCTCCTACGATCTGTGCCCATTCGATTCCACGAGCATGCAGCTCCTCCAATAGACGAATTCCGTCCGTTGCAGGCACACTGATCAGCAAGCCGCCAGAGGTCACAGCGTCACACAGGATCAGGCGGTCGAGCTCCTCCATACCCTCGGGGAACTGCACCCGGTCAGCGACCCAGCGGAAATTGGACTTGCTTCCACCCGGGATGATGCCTTGCCCCGCAAGTTCACGTGTCCCAGGAAGTACAGGAACCTCGTCTGCGTAAATGCGGATGCCTGCCTGGCTGCCCTCCGCCATCTCCAGAGCGTGACCCAGGAGTCCAAAGCCGGTGACATCTGTGCAGGCATGTACCGGGAAGCTCTCCATGCATTCCGCTGCATATTTGTTCAAGGTAGCCATTACGTTCATTACCAACTCCGTTTGTTCAGGAGACAGAGCATCACGTTTGATCGCGGTTGTCTGTATGCCGACACCGATCGGCTTTGTCAGGATGAGCACGTCACCTGGTTTTGCCCCGGCATTGGTCAGCACGCGGGAGGGATGAACGGTCCCGGTCACAGACAAGCCAAATTTCGGCTCGGGATCATCGATAGAATGTCCGCCGACAAGCACAGCTCCGGCCTCTGCTACCTTTTCCGCAGCGCCGCGCAAAATTTCCGTCAAGATCGAAGGGTCCAGCTTGGTTATAGGGAAACCAACGATGTTCAATACGGTAATCGGCTTTCCGCCCATGGCAAAAACATCACTGATCGCATTCGCTGCTGCAATTTTCCCAAACCAGTACGGATCGTCCACAATCGGAGTAAAAAAGTCGAGTGTTTGGACAATAGCCAAATCGTCATTTAGCTGAAAGACGCCGGCGTCATCTGACGTTTCTACACCGACTAGCAGGCGTGGATCACGGGCGGCAGGAGCAGGCAGGTTTTTCAAAACCGCCGACAAGGCATCGGGGCTAATTTTGCACCCACAACCGCCTTTGGTAGTAAAGGATGTCAATTTCACTTTTTCAGACATGTTATGGCCTCCTGATTTACGAGGTATAATAATAGAATACTAGAAAAAACAAGTGGATAAATCTAGCATAACAGAAGTTAGGGTGACATACATTGCAAGAGATAACCGTTGAGGAATTATTGGTGAAAGGCTATTCGAATCTGGTAGATGTTCGTTCTCCAGGCGAGTTTGCGCGGGAAACCATCCCGGGTGCTGTAAATATCCCCCTGTTCAGTGATGAAGAACGTGCGCGGGTAGGCACGACGTACAAACGGGAAGGGCAGCAGGCAGCCCAATGGTTGGGTATGCAGATCGTATCTCCCAAAATGGAAGCGATTATGCAGGCGATTCGTCAGCGGGAAGAAGAATGGGGAGAGCCCCCTACGATTTTTTGCTGGCGAGGAGGAATGCGCAGCAGGGCGATGGCGACCTTTGCCACGTTTTCCGGTCTGCGGGTTCGCCGGCTGCAGGGTGGGTACCGTTCCTACCGTCAGCACGTTCTGGAAACGATCACGCCATACGAGCTGCAAGTCCCTGTCTTCTTGCTACACGGTATGACGGGAGTGGGGAAAACAGAACTGCTTCGAAAGCTGGAGGAAAAGGGCTATCCAGTCCTGGATCTGGAGCGTATGGCAGGGCATCGCGGATCGGTATTTGGGCATATCGGCAAAGGCAAGCCGGCTAATCAGAAAATGTTTGATGCGAGATTGTTTGAGACGCTGCATGAAAACCGCGATACTTCCTTCTTTGTCATGGAGGCGGAAAGCAAACGAATCGGGAACGCCATCGTACCTTCCTTTTTGATGGAGGCGAAAAAGCAGGCCATTCATATTCAGCTGACGGCTCCATTGGAGGTCCGCGTCCAGCGAATTTACGACGAGTACGTGATTCCGTTTTCCTGGCGTCCTGATTTTGTAGAAAAGATAGAGAAGGCGTACACATCCATTGCGAGGAGAATTCCTACTGAACAGGCTGCGCTCTTGCGGCAGGCGATAGCTGAGAGAGACTATCGGACGGCGATTGCTACACTTCTGGTTTCCTATTACGATCCGCGTTACCAAAACAAGCAGAGCGAGTACGTAGAAAAGCTGGAGCATCATATCGACACGACGGATTTGCCTGCAGCGGTCGAACAAATCGGGGACATAATTGAAAAAAGTCTGGCCATTCGGTAAAATATATTTTATTAATGAATTTTGATCGTGAGGGGGAGAGCGTATGTTAGATAACCGATTGGTAAAGCTGGCTGAAAACCTGTTGAGTCACTCCGTCCAGCTGGGAGAAAAGGAAAGTCTTTTGATTGAGGTACGGGGCGAAGGTCATGCGCTGGCAAAAGAGCTGGTCAAACAAGCGTATGCCAAAGGAGCGTATCCGTTTGTGCGCATCATCGACCCAACGATTCAGCGTGAATTGATGATGGGGGCAAGCGAGGAGCGAGCTGCTCATCTGGTGAAGTGGGAGGAGCCGATGTACAAGGATTTGGATACGTACATCGTCATCAATGGCCCGGTAAATGACAGCGAGATGGCTGACGTGCCGGTAGAGCGCCGCCGCGCGCATCAAAAGGTCATGCAGGAACTGAATGATTTCCTGGTTTCGAACGTGCGCTGGACTCTTCTCAACTATCCGACTGCCGCCATGGCCCAAAGCGCAAACATGTCCACGGAAGCCTTCGAGGACTTTTACTTCGATGTCTGCTCGGTTGACTACAAGAAGATGCACGAGGCATTCCTGCCACTGAAGGACCTGATGGACCGCACAGATAAAGTCCGCCTGGTTGGACAGGGTACGGATCTGAGCTTTTCCATCAAGGACATCCCGAATGTGATCTGCTCGGGACTTCGCAACATCCCGGACGGTGAGATTTTCACAGCACCTGTGCGTGATTCCGTAAATGGAACGATCACATTCAATACGGCGACCAGCTATATGGGGACCAAATTTGAAAATGTTCGGTTGACTTTTGCGAATGGAAAGATCGTAGAAGCGACTTCCAACAATACCGAAAAGCTGAACCAAATCTTTGATACCGATGAGGGAGCGCGCTATATCGGTGAGTTTGCGATCGGTGTGCACCCATACATTTTGCATCCGATGAACGATATTTTGTTTGATGAAAAAATTGCGGGCAGCTTCCATTTCACACCCGGTCGTGCGTATGAAAATGCGGATAACGGCAACCGCAGCCAAATTCACTGGGACATGGTCAACATCCAGCGTCCAGAGTACGGGGGCGGAGAGATCTGGTTTGACGACGTACTGATCCGAAAAGACGGTCTGTTCGTTTTGCCAGAGCTACAAGGACTGAACCCGGAAAATTTGAAAGGCTGAGGAAAACGTCTGGAATCGCAGGACAATCAAGCCATCATGCTGAGCAGCATGGTGGCTTTGTTACGTTTCGGAATAGATTCGCCCTGGAGTTTGAAAAAATTTCGTAACTTTATAAACAAAAATGTTTGCAAAATACCAAGTTCAACCATATACTTATTATACAAATTAGTTTAATAAGTTGAAGTGGGGGAATGAGCTATGATTCGATTGGGTTGGAAACAATGCTTGCATACCTTTTTTGCGGGTCGTTTGCTCGGGTGCGAATTTTTAGCTGACGAAGGGTATGTGACCCAAATGCTGGAGATGGGACAACGAAAAGCGGTAGCCGACTTTCAGCAGGTGCTGCATGACGTACAAATCTATCGATAAGGCTCAGGGTGAGAAAAAGGCATGTCCAGCTGCCATTTTTGCTACAATAGGAAAAAAAGCAGGAACAGAGGGATTTGAAGTGAGCCGCAAAGACTGGATTGAATACACCGTCACGGATGAAGACGCGGGAATGAATGTAGAGCAGATCGTTCGGCAAAAGCTGAACGTGTCAGGGCGGATGATGCAGCGGCTGACGAGAAGCAAAGGGATCCAGCTTAATCGCAAGCAGCCGTTTTTACAGCGACTGGTAAAAGCAGGGGATCAAGTCGCGATCCGAATCGTGGATCGGCAGCCGGAAAAAACGCAGGAAACACAAGGACAGCCCGAAGCTTCCAGCCAGACTCGGACAGCACGCTCTACTCTCCGGGAAAACAAGGATGCGCTGCCCTCTGTGGCATTGCCTATTGAGCTGTTGTATGAGGACGATCACTTGCTCATAGCCAACAAGCCGGCGGGGATGACCGTGCATCCGGTCAAACAGGAGCAGGAGGGGACGCTCGTCGACGCGTTGGCTGAGCTATTTGCAGCCAGAGGAGAGAGTGCGAATGTCCACTCGGTTCACCGCTTGGATAAAGACACGTCAGGCGTGATCCTGCTTGCCAAAAGCAGCTACGGTCATCAGCTGGCGGATCGTCTATTGCGAGAGGGCGGCATTCATCGGGAGTATGTAGCGGTCGTAAGCGGCGTTCTGTCAGATGAGCGAGGCACGATTGAGGCACCGATCGGTCGAGATCCGAAGCACCCGACGAAACGGAGAGTGGCAGCAGGTGGAGACGAGGCGATTACTCATTATGAGGTGATCCGTCGTTCTTCTTACATGACAATGGCGCGTGTCTGGCTGGAGACGGGGCGCACTCATCAAATTCGCGTTCATTTCGAGCATATCGGTCATCCGCTGGCGGGAGATGCGATGTACGGAGGAGCGAGGGGATTGTTACGCAGACAGGCCCTGCATGCATCGTCGTTGAGCTTCCAGCACCCGTTAACAAGCGAGAAAGTCCATTGCGTAGCACCGCTGCCAGTGGATATGAAGCGCTTGATCCAGGCGGAATTTGAATAGAACGAGGGATGAGAGACAGCGATTCGAGCGCAGTCTCTTTTTTTTGGTTGATTAACGTAACAGTGTTATGTTACATTGTTTTTGGAGGTGCTTTACATGGATCGTGACTATATCTCGAAAAAGGAGCTATTGGAGCTTACCGGTATTTCGTACGGTCAGCTGTACAGGTGGAAAAGAAAAAATCTGATCCCTGAGGACTGGTTTATTCGCCGCTCTACCTTTACGGGGCAGGAGACGTTTTTTCCAAAGGAAAAGATCATGGCCAGGATCGACAAGATCATTCACATGAAGGATGACCTTTCCTTGGATGAGCTGGCAGACATGTTTTCCCCCAACCTCACCGGATCGATGCTCAAGCCAGAGGAACTTATCGCACAGAACATTGTTTCAAAAGCAACCGTGGATTTATTTACGCAGCATTTCGGGAGTGCAGAGTCGTATCCGTTTCAGCACTTTCTGTATGCGTACATCGTGGAGCGCCTGCTCGTGATGGGAGAGATGAGCTTGGAGGAAGGAAAAGGCTTGCTGCAAGTTCTGGAGAGCCATTACCCAAAATTTCAGGGCAAGCCGTGCGAGCTGATCTTTATCCGGAAAATGGGGATCTCTGCGTTTGCCTTGGCTTCGAATGCGTCTGAGCTGTATTTCGATCAGAGCGTGAAAGTTGTCAGCAGATTGAATGTGTCCAGTTGTTTGGAAGAGCTGAAAACGAAGCTGAAATAATAGAAGGAGGTAGGTCATGATGAATCAGGATAATCGACCAGACTTGGTGATTCACGGAACGGTAAATGCAGCTGGTGGCGTGTATGGAGAAGTTGCTGTACATGGCTTTGGCAAGATCAAAGGGAATGTCGAGTGTCTGGATCTGCATTGTGCAGGTCACGTGAATGTAGATGGGGATGTGCATGCGAGCCGCGGAAAAATCGAGGGCAACGCCAATATTCGCGGGGCTGCTCATTTCGAAAATATGGAGGTTTACGGACAGCTGGACGTAAACGGCGACATGACATTCACCCAGCTACGTGTGGATGGCAGTGTGAAAGTGCATGGCAGTGTATCTGGCGAGGAGATTTTGCTCAACGGCTTTTTAAAGGCTACAGGTGACTGTGAGGCTGAGGTGTTCAAAGCAAAAGGAGCATTTACGGTCGGAGGTTTGTTGAATGCAGGACACGTCTCCATCCATTTGCACGGCAGTAGTGAAGCGAGGGAGATTGGAGGAGAGCATATCGAGGTGCGCAAGGCTGGGATCAGCACGTTAAACAAGCTGATGAAGCAATTCTTCAACAACACGCTGTCTGTCGATACAGTGGAGGGTGACGAGATTTACTTGGAGTATACACGGGCCAAGATTGTGCGCGGAACTAACATCGAGATCGGCCCTGGCTGCGAAATTGATCTGGTGGAATACAGCGGAGAGTTCCGTCAGGACAGCAGCTCCCGTGTAAAAGAGCATACAAAGCGTGGAGAAGCCTGAGATATTCAGGCTTTTTCTCTAGGAACAAACGGCTGCGAAATGGAAGACTTTGTGAAATTTTGGTGAAAGCGCATGCAAGTATTTACATGCATTTGCTTGCGGGATATAATGGCGTTGGTAAAATTTGAAATGTTAGTGAGTACTTGCATAGATAGGGAGGATCGAGATGGATCAACCGCATATAGAACCGCCACAGGGAGGGAAAGGCGAAGAGCAGGAGACCCGCGAGCGCATTTTGGCAGCAGCCAGCCAGCTTATGGCGAAAAAGGGGTACAAGGGTGCGACGACGCGCAAAATATCCGAGCTCGCAGGAGTCAACGAGGTAACGATCTTTCGGCACTTCAAAAACAAGGAAACGATCCTCGAGGAGCTTTTAAAAGGGATTTTGAATATTCGTCAGCAGCTGGAGAACCATCTGCACGGGGAGTATTCCGAGCTCCGCGAGATGCTCAGAAGATATGCGCATGGCTATTACGGCATGCTGGTCGAGCGCAAGGAAATCCTCATGATCTGCATGATCGAGGCGGATAATCACCCAGAGGTCATCAAGCTGTTCAGCAGCGTTCCCGTAACAGCCGTCGAAGTGCTGTGCAGCAAGCTCCAGCAGTTTCAGGACCAGGGACATTTGCCGAAGAAGGATTCCTTTACGGCAGCGCTCATGTTTGTCTCGACCTTTTTCTACGCCTTTATGGCAAAGCATCGCATCAATCTTGCACTCGATCTGGATGAAGAGCAGCTGGTCGAGAACGCATGTGACATTTTGATCAATGGGATTACGGATAAACAGAACTAACCAAGTTAGCTACATAGGAGCGGAGGATGTCATGAAAAAGAGATGGCTCGTTTCTGCAATAGTAATCAGTATATTGGCCACATCAGCCTGCAGTGAGCAAGAGCAGGCAGCAGCGCCGGTAAAAGAAGTAAAGCAAGTCGTGTTGGAACGGGTAAAGCAGGAGCAAGCCAATTTTGTGTCGGAAACCTCCGGCACATTGCTGCCGCTGGAGGAGGCAGTGGTCTCCTTTGAGGTAGGGGGACGCGTTATCGAGCTGAACCGGAATGAAGGAGACAACGTAAAAGCTGGCGACGTTCTGGCACGTGTCAATTCGCAGGATTACTCCCTGCAGGTAGCGTCCTCCAATGCCGCCCTGCAGCAGTCAGCGGCCAGTTTGAGCAAAGTGAACAACGGGGCACGTGAGCAAGAAGTTGTTCAGGCACGTTTGCTCGTCGAAAAGGCAAAGACCGGCTACCAAAAGATGCAGGACGATTTTAAACGGATCGAACAGCTTTATCAGGAAAAGGCCATTTCCAAAAGCGAATTCGAAAACGCACAGAACGCCCTGACGCTGGCAGAAAAAGATCTGCAAAATGCACAGCAGTCGTACTCACTTGTAACTCAAGGGGCGCGAGCGGAGGATAAGGAGCTGTCCAAGGCGACCTACAATCAGGCTGTAGTCGCCAAAGAAGTAGCGGCTTCTACCCTGGCAAAAGCACAGCTGCGCGCTCCGATCAGCGGGACAATCCTGGCGAAGCTATCTTCCACAGGAACGCTGGTCAGCCCAGGGACTCCTGTCTATCAGGTGGGAAACATCGACACGCTGAAAGTCGTGCTGCCTGTGCCTGACCGGGAGATTTCCTCGTGGAAGGTAGGGGAGACACTGTCCCTTGATCTGTATGGACAAAAGCGCGATGCGAAGGTGACTAAAATCTTCCCTGCAACGAACCAGAGTACAGGAACCATCGGAGTCGAGGTTCAGCTGGCCAACCCGCAGCACGATTGGTTTGCAGGGCAGGTAGTAAAGGCGACCAAGACGATGAAGGGGCAGGAAGGAATTTACGTTCCGGTCGAAGCTGTCCTGAGCAGAGGGCAAAACGATGCACATGTCTTCGTAAATGTAGGTGGAAAAGCGGTCAAAACAGCCGTAACCATAGGTCAGCTGACCGATGATCGCCTGGAGATTCGCAGTGGTCTGAAAGTGGGAGATGAGCTGATCGTCAAAGGTGTGGATCGCTTGTTTGACCAAGATCCGATCGAAGCTGCTGGAGGTACAAAACCGTGATCGAGTACATCGTACGCAAGCGCAAAATTACGCTTTTGTTTTTCGTAATGATCGTGCTTGTCGGCTTTCTCAGCTTCTTTCAGCTGCCGAAGCAGGAGTCGCCGGACATTATCATCAACATGGCGACCGTCACGACGATCTACCCGGGAGCTTCTCCAGAAAAAGTAGAGCAGACCGTTACGAAAAAGCTGGAAGAAAAAATCAACGAGCTGCAAGGGCTTAACTATATATCTTCAACATCGAGCTTGGGCGTATCCTCGATCATTGTGGAGACGAAAAGCGGTGTGGACCCGAAGCAAAAATGGGATGAGCTGCGGAAAAAGGTAAAGGATGCCGAAGCAGATTTGCCTGCGGACGCGAAGCAGCCCATTATTAATGACGATTTAAACCGAACCTTTGTTCAAACTCTTGCGGTAACGGCGGACACAACGGAGCAGCTCTACAGCTTGCGCGACATGATGAAATCGTGGAAAGAACAGCTGCGTACGATCCCGAATGTTGCCGATGTGACTGTCGAGGGCTTGCCAGAGCAAGAGGTGCACATCGAGGTCGATACGCAAAAGCTGAGCCAGTACGGACTTACATGGGCTCAGGTGATGATGGCGGTCAAAAAGGAAAATGAGAAAATTCCATTGGGCGACCTCACGACTGACAAGCGCACCTACCAGCTGAAGCTGGCGGAAACAGAAAATGTGGATGAACTCAATCAAGTGATCATCAGCCGCACGTCAGAGGGCTATCCCATTTATATGAAGGATATCGGCACGGTAAAAATGACGACGGAGAGCATCAAGTCGATGTCTTATTACAATGGCAAGCCTTCGCTGTCGGTCAGTGTCAATGCGGAGACGGGAAGTGATGTTCCCTCCTTGCAGAAGCGTGTGGACGAAATGATGGTGACGCTCGAAAAGTCGCTTCCTGTATGGGCGCAGACGCATTCCATCTACAGTCAAAACGAGAGGGTCGATGAGCTTTTCTCCGATCTTACCCGGGAAATGTGGATTGCGATTATCGCCGTTTTGCTCGTATGTACACTTGGTTTGAACTTGATTACCTCTTTTGTTGTGGCATTGGCCATCCCGATCTCGTTGGCAGTGGGCTTGTTGTTCCTGCCATCCTTGGGGATTTCCCTCAATATGATTTCGATCGTCTCTTTGATTATCGTACTGGGGATTCTGGTAGACGATGCTGTGGTAGTCAACGACAATATCGAGCGCCGCTTGTCCGTCTTGGGCGAGAAGCCACTGAGAGCTGCAGTCAATGGTGCGAATGAAGTTTCGATTTCCATTGTTACTGCTACGCTTGCTACGATCGCTTCCTTTGCACCGCTCATGTTTTTAAGCGGGAATGCCGGGCAGTTCATTCGCCCAGTACCAGCTATCATTTCTTTGACCATGCTGGCATCGATGATTATGTCGCTCACGATTATTCCGATCTTCCGTCAATGGTATGAGCAGCGGAGGAAAACGAGTGCAGAGGGCTATCGGAAGCCGGCAGGTCTGCTCGGCAAGCAGTTGAACCAGCTGACGAAGTGGTACGCCAATAAGCTGATGCCTAAAATTTTGCGTCGACCGCTGATGGCGGGAATGATCGGCGTTTTGATCGGGACCGCAGCCTACGGATTGATTCCACTGACGCCCGTGCAGCTGTTTCCAAATGACGACCGCCCTGAGTTTTTGGTCAATATTCGGGTACCAGTAGGAAGCAGTATTTATGAAACAGATCGGGTTGTTCGAGGTGTTTCCGATTGGATCAGCAAGCAGCCCGCGATCGAATCTGTTGCTTCGTATGCAGGTGGCAGCGCGCCGAAAATGTTCGGAGGGGACACGGCAGCAGGAAGCGGCATAACGGTAGGGCAGCTGGTGGTCCGTTTTGATGAAAAAAAGGTAAAGATAGAAGACATGATTGAGCCTTGGACCGAGGAGTTTAAGAAGCTGTACCCGGAAGCGACGATATTGCCGACGCAGCTGGAGGCAGGGCCGCCAGTTGGGAAGCCTGTTGTGATTCGGATTTATGGAGAAGACATCGAAACGCTGCGCTCTCTTTCCGCCCAGGTGAAAGATGTCGTAGCGAATGCACAGGGAACCTACGATGTGCAGGATAACTTTGGCGTCGAGCGCTATACCCTCGAGTTCGTGGTCAACAAAGAGCTGATGGAGCAAAAGCTGGTCAACTACACAGATCTGTCCCAAACGCTGCGCCTTGTCAGCGAGGGGATAACGGTCAGTGAATTTGATTCCGGCACAGACCTGATCGATATCAAGCTGTTCCTGCAAAAAGATCAGGAAGAGCCGGCGCTTCTGTTCCAACGGCTCAGTATTGCCAATGCGAGAGGAGAGCAGATCCCGCTTTCCCAGCTGGCAGAGGTCAAACCGACATTTAGCACGCAGGCCATCCCGCATCGTGATTTGTCCCGCGCTGTGACGATTTCCAGCGACTTGAAGGATCGCACGGCAACCGATGTGATGACGGAGCTTGCGCCAAAGCTGAATGGAATTTCATGGCCAGAAGGCTACCGCTTTGAAGTAGGCGGAGAGACATCAGAGCAGACGGACATCTTCATCGATATGGGCAAACTGTCCATTCTCGTCGTCTTCCTGATTTTGATTCTGATTGCCATGCAGTTTTACTCGCTTACCATCCCGGTGCTGGTCATGAGTACGGTATATCTAGCAGTGGCGGGCAGCTTGATCGGGCTGTTCATTACCCAGACCCCACTCGGATTCATGACGATGATGGGAGTGATTTCTCTCTCCGGAATCGTTGTGCGAAACGGAATCGTGTTTATCGAATTCATCGAAGAGGCAAGACACGCAGGAGTAGAGCTGAAGCAGGCTGTTATTCATGCAGGAGAGGCGCGTCTGCGTCCGATTCTGTTAACGTCGATGACAGCTGTAGCAGGCTTGATGCCACTCGCGATCTCAGGCGATGTCCTGTTCAAGCCCCTGGCTGTGACGATTATTTCGGGCTTGCTGTTCTCGACGATGCTGACACTGATTGTCGTTCCTTCGTTTTACACCGTTTTGACCCAGCGTAAAATGAAAAAGCTGGCAAAAAAAGCAGCCAAACGCCCTGATTTGTATGGGCCTGAGGCGGAAATGAATTAAGTTTTGGCAAGCTGGAAGGATGGAAGAAGTGCTCGCTCGAGTGCTTCTTCCTTTTTGTCCGAATAACCGAGTAAAATAGGCACGCAGCGTTTTCTCCCAGGAAAGGGCTGTGATATGATAGGGGCAACTACGAGAGAACCAGGAAGGGAGTGTCCAGGATGCAACAGCCACAACTTCTCCATGAAGAAAAGGTATTCAAAGACCCAGTGCACCGATACGTCCACGTGCGGGACAAGTTCATATGGGATTTGATCAATTCTGCAGAATTCCAGCGGCTGCGCCGGATCAAGCAACTGGGCACCAGTTATTTTACCTTTCACGGCGGAGAGCACAGCCGGTTTAATCATTCCCTTGGCGTGTACGAGCTGATGCGCAGGATTTTGGATACGTTTAAAGAGCGCATTCAGCTTACCTATGAAGAGAGGCTGCTCTGCCTGTGTGCCGGACTCTTGCACGATGTGGGTCACGGGCCGTTTTCCCATTCCTTTGAAAAGGTATTTCGCTATCATCATGAGGATTGGACCCGTGCGATCCTTTTGGGAGATACACAGATTAATCAGATCTTGCGCCGCTTTGACGAGGACTTCCCCAAAAAACTGGCAGAGGTCATCAACAAAACCTACGATAACAAGCTCATCGTCAGCCTGATTTCCAGCCAATTGGACGCCGACCGGATGGACTACCTGCTGCGAGATGCGTACTATACCGGGGTCAATTACGGCAATTTTGAGATTGAACGAATTTTGCGAGTCATGCGTCCGCAAGAGGATGGGATTGTTTTCAAATTCAGCGGGATGCACGCCGTCGAGGACTATATCATGTCTCGCTACCAAATGTACTGGCAGGTGTATTTTCATCCGGTGACGCGCAGCGCTGAAGTCGTTCTGCGAAAAATATTCCAGCGTGCCAAGCTGCTGTTTTCACAGGGATATTCGTTTGCGCAGGAGCCTGTCATGCTGCTTCCTTTTTTACAGGACAAGGTAGAGCTGAAAGATTATTTGGCTCTCGACGAATCGATTATTCTTTTCTACATGCAGGTGTGGAGAGGCGAGGCCGATCCGATTTTGAAAGATTTATGCGGGCGTTTTTTGGACAGGAATCTTTACAAATACGTCGAATATAACCCTAGAGATTTCCGCTTGCTGGCAGAGCTGAAGGAAGAGTTCCAAAAGGCGGGGATTGATCCAATGTATTATTTGGAGGTAGACACCACCTCCGATCTTCCGTATGATTTTTACCGTGCCGGTGAAGAAGAAGAGCGTATCCCGATCATGCTGCAAATGCCGACAGGAGAGCTTGTCGAGCTTTCGCAGAAGTCTGAGATTGTCCAGGCGATCAGCGGAAAGCGCCGGTTTGATTACAAATTGTACTTTCCTTTAGATAAAGTCATGGCATTGCCGGGGGATGTGTCCTGGAAGATTCGAGAACGTCTGGGAGTGATGGAAGATGCTTAATCGTCACGCCAAAATCATACGCTTGATCGAGATCGTAGGCGAAGTGAGTGGGCGAAAAAAGCTGCAAAAAATGGTGTACATAGGAAAACATTTGCAAATGGATTTCGATGAACGCTACGAGTTTCACATGTACGGCCCATATTCCGAAGAGCTGACTCTGCGGGTAGATGAGCTGTGCAACATGGGTCTCTTGGACGAGCAAATGGAGAGCAAGGGTGCGATCCATATGTATCGCTATACGTTGAACGAGACCGGCAGGGATTTTTTGCGTTTTCATGAGGTAGACTTCGGAAGCGGCGAGCGAGTCATTCGCCGGATGAACGAAGAGAACTCCCGCTTTTTGGAGCTTGTTTCTACCATTCTGTATTTTAATGATCTGCCGTATGAAGAGATGAAAGCGAAGATCTTTACCTTCAAAAGCAAGCAGCGCTACACCGAGGAGGAAATCCAAAAGGGTCAGGCGTTTGTGGAAGAATTGCGAGCCATGATGACAGAAGACGACGACAGCAGGCTGAACTAAGATTTGGCGAACGAATAGAAAAATAGAGAATCGTAGGGCGCACGATCTAAACTTGCAAAAGTAGAGGATGCGTCTTTTTCTATCCTCTTAATTCACGGAGATCGCATCCTGCTGACAAATTTGAACAGCCGCGGATGGGATCTGCCTGGAGGACATGTGGAGTTAGGAGAAACGGCATTTGATGCGATGCGAAGGGAATTGTGGGAGGAAACAGGAGCGACGTTTGGACAGGCAGAGCTGATCGGTTACGAGAAGCTAATGATTCATGCTCCGATGCCTATCCCCTATGCCTACCCATATCCGGTAAGCTATCTCGTCTTTTACTGGGGGCGAATGAATAGACAGACGGCGTTGGAGGCAAACGTAGAAACGAGAGGCACCGGATTTTTTTCGTTTGCCGAAGCGAGCGCCCTCGCTTGCATCCAGCATAATGCCAAGCTTTTTGAAGCTGCTTTTAACAGAAACAAGATGATGCCCTAGCACTATCTATACAAGCCTGTGCTTCCAATCAGCAGACTTCCAGCGAGGTCTGCTTTTTTTTGTCTCAATACGCCATTGCATAATGAATGGCAAACGTTCCTTGAAAACTCCATAAGAAGTCCGTTACTGAGATCACCAGAAATAGAGGGAGAGTGATATGGATGAGAGGCTTGCGAACAAAATGGCTGTGGATGGCAGGAGGTGCTAGTCTGCTGATTGCTGTGTTGCTCGCATGGAATTTGGGGCCAGTCAGCGCCTATGAGGAAAAGATTGTGTATGTGTACAGCGATACTTGTGGATATTGTCAGACTTTCAGACCGACGCTTGAGGCTGTTCTCGCCGATTATCCACACCATACTGTGGAACGTCTGGATATCCGTGACCAGGAGGATTTGGAAGCTGCTTTGGGGTTAGGTGCAGAAGCAACGCCCACCGTGTTTATCGTAAAAGGGGAACAAGCTATCGAAAAACTGGAGGGCGATGTGACCGAAAAGGTTCTCCGAAGTTTTTTTCAAAAAAATCTCAATGATCCTCTTTCTGGAAAATGAATAAATAAGTAAAATATTGGTAGTAGATAAGGGGGATGGCCGATGAAGATACTGTGGAAAGGTTTGGGGACAAGCCTGATGATGGTCGGGATTACGATTGGGCAAACGCTATGGGGAGGCACGTGGGGGGTATATCCAGCTGCAGCCGCTCAGCCTTTGCAGACCATGTCGGATTTTGCTGCACACCCAGCCAAAGAATCGATCCTTCTCGGCTTGCAAAAGGGATACATCTGGAAATATCCTGACGGCCGCTTTTACCCCGACAAACAGATCGTCCAATCACAGTTTGTAGCTAGTCTCGTCGCGATTCGAGGCGTGAAAGAGACGGCACCGGTGCCAGAGCTTCCTGTAGGACACTGGGCAAAAGGAACGTACGAACGGGCACAAAAGGCAGGCATTCTCGCTGATGTGAAAATCGATCCCAATAAGCTATTGACCAAAGAAGAAGCGGCTCAGCTCGTCTTTAACGCATGGAAGCCCTATCGCGGTGTGAAAATGAAGGGCTACACCCATACAGGCGCACTTATCACATGGGGCTGGATGGACCCCGCCCCAGCAGGACAGCCAAAATTCCGAGAAGATCTGCCGGTGTCACGCGGGGATGCGGCGAAGATTCTGGCTTATCTATGGAAGGATAAGTGGCAGTTGGAGATGGGGGCGAAGTGGGCTGAGGAGTTTGAGCGGAGTCTAAAAGTAACGAATGGTCAAATAATAGGGAAGGTGCCAAAAGGCGACAGTAATTTTACTATTCGTGTAAGTTTCGTTACGGTCGACAATGGGAGATTAGGATTTTTAAATGGGGAAAGCCTGAAAGTTAAATTAACAGAAGTAAAGCCTATTATGGTCTTATCAATAAGGAACAATTATGATTCATCAGATGCTGGAATATTTAATTATCTTGTACCTGAAATTAAAAGAGAATTGAAAAACAAACAATTTTCATTAACAAACTAATAAGGGGTGTGAAGTTTGAAGCACAGGAAGTATTTGCTTTTTGTGTTTTGCATATGCCTAACTTTAATCAACTTCCTTTCCCCACTAGACGCTTCGTTTGCATCTTCGCCTGTGAATAGAGGGATTGATTTAGGAACGGTCGACGCTAATAAAAGAATAGGCCCACCAAATGGGTTTGATGAAGTACTCATACAAGGAATAACAGCAAATCTAGGTGCAACTGACTCAGTTGTTGAAATCAATGGTACAAGGGACTCTCAGCATGTACTAGGGTTTGCAGATCTTCACGAAAAAGCAGACAGAGGCTGGTACTATGTCTACTCCCCTTCACCACAAGACGTAAATAAAGACTTCGATGAAACATTGTACTGGATTCAAAAGTTCAAAGGAAATGCAAACTACATTTTAGGTGGTAGTGCTAACGTATACAGTAAAACGGTTTCAAACATTACTAATCCTAGCATGGATAGATACCAAGCCTACAACCTAGCAGAACTAGCCACAGCCTCAGGCGGCGCTGGCTACACGATCGGCGATAACCTGGAGCCCTACGGAAATGGGTATATTTCAGTAGGACACTTCCGGACGACTTCTCCTCCAACAGGGGGCGTCAAGACAGACAAAACAAAATATCAGGTCAACGATCAGGTGACCATTTCGGCAAATGCCACGGACTATTCTTACTATGACCGTGGCATTTTCATTTGGAATCTGTCAGTTATCAACAAGACAACTGGAAAAGGCTATACCCAGTTTGTGAGCAATGAAGTAATCGCTGACCAGAGCGGTTACCTTCCGCCAGTGAACGAATCCAGCAGCCCCAATCCGTTTTCCTGGCTCAAAAACTACCAATATAAGCCTACCGAGGCAGGTCTCTACGAGGTTTCTCTCACGATCACAGACAGGCATCATCGTTCCCGGCAAGGTTCACCGAGTATGAGCGTATCAACGCCGTACACGTATCAATTTACGGTGGGGGAGGTTCCCACTGACCCCGATCCAGGTACAGACCCGCCAGCATCCTGCAAACGCGTTGCGATGGATTTGAGGCTGGAGCAGGAAAATAGTGATAAGGAACTGACAGGTGTCCCGAGCGGCGGAGACTCCCTTTCAGTCAAAGACGACACGAGGATTGTAGCGACTGCTACAAAACCAGGGACATTCAAGTACAACGGAGACGTGATGCAAAGCGGGACAGGGAATAATCGCAAAATAGGAATTACGTACGCTTCCGCCGCAGGCACATTCACGATTTCCTATGAGAGTGACGATGGAACCGAGTGCTGGCAAAAGATATTCGTGGTGTCAAACGGCGAGGAAGGTGTGGACCGATGCCCGATCATCTCCATTCAAGGCAGTGTGAAAACGAGCGGCTCAACAATGGAAGTGACGCCAGGCGAGGAAGTCATTCTGCAGGCGAAGTATACGGATGCTCATGGGGAGACAGGGCCAGCGGAAGTAAAATGGGATGTGACCAGGCCCAACGGCTCCGTGGAGACACTGCCAGGCTCCTACGATGAAGTGGGAGGAAGGGATCGGTGGGGAGTCTACAACTCTGCCAAGCTGAAACTCCCATTTGGAGATGGCAGCGACTCCCACGATGTCCTTTTGGAACGAGGGAAGACCTATCAAGTGAAGCTTAATTTCAGTCAAACTCTATGGAAGGACAGGCCGGAGTGCAGTTGGGTGATTACGATCAAGGTGCGAGATGCGGCGTGTTCGATTACCGAGCAGAACAAAATCAAATTCAAAAGGTACGGCACTCCTCCGTCCCTGTATCCACCGGGAGGAGAGAGCTTTACGAGGATGGATCTTGACTCGATCTACGTAGAGGATTTCGTACCTGCCGCAGATGGATACGACACGCAAATCAAAGTTTCCGCAAGTACAGCAGGTAGTTGGTATCTGGTATATAGCGAGAAAAAGGTAGCCCTAGGGTCAAAGCTTTCAGCCGATGAAAAGCAGGATGTTCTTCTCCCGGATGATTTTGAGGTCGGGGAGCCGATGAAGCTCGTGTTTCAATCGGAAACAGGGTGCATTCGTGAATTTGTGTTTACGGTAATCTCATCGAGACGATGCTACGGGCTGCGGCTTGGTTTAGAAAACAGCAGGGGTGACCAAAAATGGATACGGCCCATCGAGAGGGGCGAAGTCGTACAGTTTGAATCGGCAGAACTTCCTGATGATGGGTACGATCTAAAGCTGCGTACCGGTGAAGACACCAAGATGGTTGTGCAGTGGTTTGACCCTGTCTCAGAGACTTGGGAGTTCAAACGAGACGAGCATTCCTTGCCAGGAGATACGAACCCGCGTGAGGAGCATTGGCTGCGTCTTCCGCGAGACGATAATACCAGTGAAATGCTGGAAGGCTTGTATCTGGTTCAGTTTTACGACGAGGATGGTTCCTCTACTGCTTGTGACGGTCACTTTTTTATTCAGATAGGCCAAAGCGCACCTGCTGGGGAGAATCTATTGATTATCAAAAGCAGCTTTGCGATCTCTCCCAAATCACCACAGGCAGCGGGGACGGCAAGTACGATTACGTTTCAAGTGAAAAACGCGGGGCAGCTCATGCACGATACCAAGCTGGCTGTGCGCTGGGAAAGCTCTCCACAAGAGACGGTGTTAGATGTGGATAACTTCAAATCAGGTGAGATTCGGACCATCACGATACCCACACAGTATCCACAGCAAGGGGAAAACTTTATCGCCAACATCAATCCGTACAAAAACAAACCTTCGGATGAGACGATTTGGACGGACAATCGTGCGCAGTGGCCAGTGAAAATAAACGGGTCAGAGCTGCCAAATCCGCCGGGTGGAGGGGGGAATTTTGATGGTGGTGAAATCGGTTTGGAGATTTACGACAGTGACGACCGCCAGCTACAGAAGCTTGCCGTTCAGGTAGACGGCGTTTGGGAGCGCGAGCCTGCGACCATTCGTGTCAGCATTGACCAAACAAAAATTAATGAAGGCTTTTTGCGTACACAGCAGGAAATCAATGCGAAAATCGCGGCGTACAAAGCCCAGCTTGAGCAAGCCGTAAGCGGAGAGGGGATTCAAAACGTATCGGTCACAGCACAGCCGGAATGGATCGCGGATGCCAAAAGTATGGCCGTATACAGTCCCGAAAAGCTCGATCTGAAAATAACAGGTCCCGGAACACCCCAGCAGTGGCAGGTAAACAGTGCATCTACCGGTGGAGACTATATCTACACGGGGACGATTGTACCGACCCAAACGACGTGGCGTGAGGAGCTGCAGTCGGTGAAATACAAGGCGCAGATCAACGGCTTTGTCATCTCCATGGCGTATAATATCCAGTTCAGCCTGACGTACGACAGCTGCACGACAAATGATGACGGCGAAGACGTATGTGAACCTAAAAACGATGCCAAAAACATGGCAGGAACATACACCATTACAGTAAAAGGTGGGGAACGGCCCTTCGAGGTGTTTGAGCCAAATGCCACTGGCACGCTGCGTCATACAGCTGAATGGATGGAATACCACGCACGGGATCGTTATCCGAACAGCCTTCCAAACGATTTTTACGCAGGAGAGCGTATCTTGTCCCAAGTGGAGCTGCAGGCGCGTCATCGGCATCCGGTCAGCGGCAAGTATCCAGACGTTGTTTCTGCGCAAGCCTGGATCTCAGAAATAGGGAGGAGACAAACGCTTTTGCAATCCTCACAGTCCCTCGTTTCAGCCTCACCGCAGCTCTGGAGGGGCAGTACGTACTCGGCTTCCAAGCTGGGTTTACGTGAGGTCGGTGTAGACATTCCGCTGATGGGGGATAAGCAGCGAGGGTTTCAAAAGGATGCCTCCTATGCCGTTTACTACACGGTTCAGTTCCGCTTTGGTGTGCAAAAAGGATTTGGGTACCCGGTGAAAAGCAGTGGTCAAGGGCATGATCTCAGCGACTATCGTGTTCCCTTCCGGATCATTGCGAATGCATGGGAACGACAAGGAATCCGCAACCATACTACGCAGTAAATTTATTTGCAGCCCCTCTCTGTCTTTTTCTACCTTGAAGGAAGAGACAAAGGGGGGATTTTTATGTGGAAAACGGCGAAACGCATCGTTATAGTTTGTTGGATGCTGACACTGATCTGCAGCAGCTTCACCCAGCCGGGATGGGGATTGGAACGGCAATCTCTCGTAAAAGAGGCTTGGGCTTGGGCAGAAGATGGCGAGATTAGGGTGCAGGCATTGCTGCAGCCGACAAAAGATGAGATCGAGGTCGTGATCAAACAGGAGAGCCAAGAGGTCTCTTACGTGATAAAAGACGAAAAACGCTTTTCCATTGCGGTTCAACCATTCGATGACCAAGGAGCCTTGACCATAGAATGGATACGAGACGGAACCAAAAAGCCTGAGCTTCGCTGGCAGGTTCCATTGTCGGATTCTGTTCGTTCGGCATCAGCTCAGCTCGATGTAAGAGAAGCTCCCTGGGATCGAGAGGCGGAGAAAAAAGAAGGCGCGCTGGACCTGATTGAGGTAGCTGAGCAGGGCGAAACCGAGCTGGGCACATTCGAGAAGGCAAACAGAAAGCAAACCGAGGTGCAGCGGCTGGCGGATGACTTTTATGCTGATTTCACGAAAGGAAAAAAGCCGAGGGAAGCGGTTTTGCGTAGCAGAGCAGCCACATTCGAGATGGAGCCCAACGATGTTGTGGGAAAAGCTGACTGGCTTTTCGATGCGAAAAATGCCCACGGGAAGATCGGGAAATCAGGCGATGTGGATATGTGGAAAATCCAAGCTGTAAAGAGCGGCCTGATGAGCTTCTCTCTCCGTGATATTCCGCTGGGCCAAGACTACAATTTATACGTTTTTGACGAGAAGAATCGGGAGCTGGGGCATTCGGAAAAGGAGGGGACTGAGGACGAGGCTGTCGACGGAATTGCTGTTGAAAGGGCAGAGTGGTACTACGTCATGGTCAAAGGAAGCAATGGCTCCTTCCACAAAGATTTCTACTATCGATTGCAGGCTGATTTTTTGACAGAGCAGGGCGATGGCAAGCTGGATGAATACGAGCCCAACAATTCGGTGAAAGAACCGCATGTTCTCGCTACTGATTTCGATGAGACTCTCCAGGCAAATCTCCACAGCCTGGTAGATGTTGATTTCTATCAATTTGGGGTAACACTGGCATCTACGGTGATCCTCGATGTAAAGGAGATCCCCGCGGGAATGGATATCGACCTTTACCTGCAGGACCCGTCAGGAAAGGTGCTCGCCAAATCGGAAAAGCCGAAAAACGCAAGCGAGCAAATCGTTTTTCAGGCAAGCCCAGGGCAATACATTGCCAAGGTCGCAGCAAGCTCACGGTCTGGATTTGCTCCGAATACGTACAAGCTCCACGTCGAAACCAACCCCAACCCGGTCATTTTGATCCCAGGGATTGGCGGCTCCAGGCTGGAAGTAGACGAAGGTGGGGAAATATCGGAAATTTGGCTGGGCCTGGGAGACAGCCTCATTGGAATAAATGACCCCAGGCACCGTAGACTGCTTTCTCTGGAGCCGATTCGCCCTAACAGTGTAGATGTTCAGCCACGAACAAAAGGAATCAGCATTTTCCCAGAGCGCGCTGATGAAGGCTTTTCCGCCATTGAGTACTTGTCCCATTCACCTATAGGTCCTGTCCGCGATACGACGGAGCAGTATTACAGCATGGTGAAGCAGCTGGAAAAGATGGGGTACAAAAAGTTTCAGACCCTTTTTGCGATGCCCTATGATTGGCGATATAGCAGCACGAAAAATGCAGCGGCACTCAAGCAAAAGATTGATACCGCCCTACAGAGATCGGGTGCCAGACAGGTTCAGCTGGTCGCGCACAGTATGGGAGGATTGCTCGTTCGCGAGACGCTCCTGGCCAATGTCTCCTACCAATCTAAAGTGAGCCGCATTATCTATATGGGCACACCTTTTTTGGGGGCTCCTAGAGCGTATCAGGCCATTCGATATGGCTACAACTTCTCCATTCCTTGGATGGACGAGGAAACGGGGAAGATTATTTCCGAGTATGCGCCTGCCGTATATGAGCTGTTGCCATCCAAGAAGTACTTTCAGACTGTGGGATTCATAAAAAAGGACAAAGACGAGCCCTACAGCTACGAGGAATTTTTGCAGGACAAAGCCATCCGCTTGCCTTACTCCCCGCTTGTCAAACAGGCAGGTAAGC
This sequence comes from Brevibacillus centrosporus, assembly GCF_046622605.1. Lineage (NCBI taxonomy): Bacteria > Bacillati > Bacillota > Bacilli > Caryophanales > Paenibacillaceae > Brevibacillus > Brevibacillus centrosporus. The sequence continues at coordinate 5,837,112 of NZ_CP176856.1, forward strand.
TTCACGACAAGTGGGATACCAAGACGATCAACGTCCCACAATACGCCATCGTAGGTCAGGGGGAGCCTACATTGCTCGGCTATTTCTTCGATCATTACCATCAAGAGTGGGCGCCCTATTACGATAAAGGAATGGGTGACGGGACGGTTCCGTACCTAAGTGCGAGTTACGCGCAAAAGGATATGAAGAAAAAGTATTACGTAAAAGGGGAGCATGCGAAGCTGCCAACCATTCCGGAGGTCATCACACAAGTATCCCAATTGCTGCAGGGAAATGATGCGACTCAGCCCGGGCTTCGAAAATCCTCCGTCAAGAGTCCAAGCTATCTAACCTATATTATTTCCCGTTCGGATGGCGCATTTCCGGAAGTGACGTTTACCAAATCTGGAAGAACAATTACCCTTTCACCGAAGAAAAAAGAAGTGAGGGACGATCTCACGATTGAATATCACGGGACCATTGTGGTAGTGCATGTAAAAGACGGAGAAGAGCTGCATTTTCAAGCAGATCCTTCGGTGGAGCTGGAGAATGCCAATCTCAATATTCAACGCTTCTCATCTGAAGACTCCGAACAGGATGAAGAAACAGGGCAATGGAATAGGCTGGGTAGAGCAGATTCGTGAGTAGGAAAGGATCAGATAAATGGAAAATGTACTCGTTTGGTTATTTCTTGGACCCTTTGTTTACGCGTGGCAGCTATTAGGCCCGTTTCTTGCTCTGTTTTTGGCGGCTTATATTCGAATCGTTTACGGTTTTCGGATATGGGCGACGCTTTTAACCTCGTTTTGCTCCAGCTTTTTGTACTACTTCGTCATCATCCCTTCTGGTGGGCTTTTGTCAGGAGGCATGTGGATTATTGAGCTGTTAATGGCGTTGCATACCTCTTTGCTCGTGACCTTCATTCTGTGGATATTTGATAAGGTAAGACGCCCGCGCAGCCAACAGGCTGAAGAAAAGGAGTCGACGGACGAATAGCTGGGCACACAGTCAAATTGCGTCGCTATGTGTTTCCGAGTAGAATAAAGAAAGGAGAATGATGTCTGGAGGGTGTGTAAATGGATATTTTTGATAATAAAAAAGGCGGCTTTACCATCATGAGCGGCAAAACCGATGTGCATGGCGGGTACGGTCAAGGGGTACTTGATCTGAATGCTGTTTCTTCTGTCATTATCGATGGGGACGAAGCCTATATCGATATGGGCGCTCTGCATGCAAAGAGCGCAGTCGAAAAAGGGATCAAGTGGACGACGAATAAAGAAGAAGTCCCAAATGGAAAACCATATTGGCTCGTGTGGGTTACCGTAGACCGCAACGAAGCGGGGCCTTATTATGCAGGGGCTACTGCTTGCTACATGGAAGTGGATCGGGAAGCACGTCGTGGCTATAAAATTTTGGCAGACCACGTGAACCGTATGGATTATTCCATGAAAAGACGGATTATGCTGTCTGATCTTGGTGCAACAGAAAAGGCTGCTTTGAAAAAGCTTTTGGTTGAAAATAACGCGACCATGTTCGAGAATTCCACTAACGAGTTGAAGGAAGCTTTGTCCTAAACCGTAAAAGGAACCTTACTTCCATTAAAAAACGTGAACGGTCTGTGAACAAATTGTGAAATCAATTGTTACCAGTTTGGTAGTGAGGTAAACTTATTTTCATATCTGTGTACATGTACACTAGGTCATCAAACAGGGAAAGAGCCGTCACTCTTTCCCTGTTTGTCATATAAATGGGTTTTTTTGGACCTTTTCGTATCAGGCTTTATTTTCAGCTCATGCTTTCCTTCTGGAGCGGAACACTACTGAGGCATGACTACTTAAGTCTGACGACGGAAGGGGCGTTACCCGATGAGTGAAGAGATACGCACACAGGAAACAGCCGACGATCATTTTGTTAAGCACGGCGGCGTCCATTTCCGTACGCACGCGTCTCCGCAGGAAATCAACAATTTTATTCGCAAGCTACCTGCGGGAAAACGGGAAAGCTTGTTTGAGGTGCTCGATCAGCTGGATCAAGCTGGCATGATCAGCGTTATTAATGACCACGTGTTCACAGATGGAGATGGGGTCATCGCTGGCGGAGAGGATCAGTCCCTCCGTTAGGAAATGCTGAGTGGATAGAAAAAAAGGACGTGGAGGTAAGCCACGTCCTTTTTTCTATGTCCATTTATGGCTCTGGCTTCCACCAGCTGCCCATCCTTTGCCAGAACGAGGAAGGATCAGGCGGATGAAGCGGTGTTGGCTGTTGGTTCGCTGGTAGATGGTCTGTGCAATAATCTTGAGGCTCAGTTCCGCTTGCGAAATAAAACAGCTGTGGATTCGGACAATTTTCCGTAGCCAGCTTTCCGGAATGCGGGTCAATATAGACGGAAACAACTCCGGCAGGCATATCAAACAGAGCAGGGGGCTGATCCTTTAGGGCGCTTTCCATAAACTGCGCCCAGATTTTCTTGGACAAGTACCCTTCCTTTACATCATCGACCTTTTGGTTTTTGTCGTAGCCGATCCAGACGGTCGATACCAGCTGCGGAGTAAATCCGGCCAGCCAAGCATCGTAGTCTGTAGAGCCTGTTTTTCCTGCTACGGGACGATTGAGTTCATTGACGACACGAAAGCCAGTGCCGCCACGTTCAAATACACTCTGCATCAAATTTGTCAGTAGAGATGCAGCTACCGGATCGGCTGCAGGTGTCTTTTCCGTTTTTTCCTCGACCAGGATATTTCCCTGATTATCCTCGATGGAGGTAATGGCGATAGGCTTGACTGCTTCCCCTTTGTTGGCAATCGCAGCATATGCTGTATTCAGCTCCAGAGGTGAGACAGGCGAGGTTCCCAATGCAAGGGAAGGAACGGCCTGCAGGGTACTCGCGATCCCCAACCGATTGGCTTGATCCACTACCTTTTGAGGACTGAGAAAATCGATTGTCTTGACTGCGTAAATGTTGTCAGAGGTCTTGATGGCTTCCCGCATGTTGATCATGGCATTCGCATATTTTCCCCCGAAGTTGCTGGGGATGTACTGCTTGTTTTTGTCGTAAGTAAAGACAGTTGGCTCACTCTTCATCATGGTCAATGGGGTATAGCCGTTTTGTAACGCTGCCAAATACATGATCGGCTTGAAAGAGGAACCGGGCTGGCGCTTTCCAAGCACGCGGTTGTACTGTGTTTGCTTGTAATCCCGACCGCCTACCATCGCTTTGATGTAGCCTGTGCTCGGGTCCATCGCAACCAGGGCTACTTGCAGATTGGGATTATCCTTCGGCAAAACAGCAGCGACAATATCCTCTGCCTTTTTCTGCATCACAGGGTCGAGCGTCGTATGAATCTTCAAGCCCCCATGAATAAACAGCTCTTCATCAATGCCGTACTTGTTTTTTACCAAATTGGCGATATAGTCGCGAAAATAGGGAGCTTGCTCTACGATGCTGCTCGCTGAACGCTCTTTTAGCTTAATCTTCTCAGCAAATGCCTGCTCCGCTTGCTTCGGCGTAATCATTTCGTCCCGTTCCATCGCATCCAAAATCAGCTTTTGCCGCGACTTTGCCTTTTCAAAATCGACGAAAGGAGAATAGTAAGAAGGTCCCTTTGGAATCCCGGCGAGCATGGCGCTCTCCGCCAAAGTCAGGTCTTTTGCATCCTTTCCAAAATACGTCTGGGCGGCAGCTTGAGCGCCATAGGCAGAGTGACCGTAGTAAATCTGGTTCATGTACATGCCTAGGATCTCATCCTTGTTGTAATTTAGCTCCAACTGGATAGCGAGCAAGGCTTCCTTGATCTTCCGTTCCCACGTTTTGTCCAGGCTTAAATACAGATTTCGCGCTAGCTGCTGCGTAATGGTGCTCGCTCCTTGGCGCATGTCCATGTTAATGACGTCTACGTAGGCAGCTTTCGCCAGCCGTTTCCAGTCGAAGCCGTAATGCTCACGGAACGTCCGGTCCTCGATCGCGATAGTTGCGTCTACGAGAGCAGGTGAGATTTCATTGATCGGTACGACAATACGGTTTTCCCCTCGGTGCATGGTATCGAGCACATCACCATTGGAGGCGTAAATCGTCGTCGTCTGTTTGACAAATGTCTCTGGCAAGGGCTGAGAACGCAGGTAAAGAATCAGGAGCAAAATGGCAAAAGACACGCACAATAGGCTGAGTATGACAAATTTTACGAATTTCTTGGCCCAGCGAAAATAGCGAAGCAGAGGGGCTTCCCGAATGACTTCCATGTGTCTTTCCTCCTTTCTCCCGATGGTTTGTAAGAATCGGGGCATACTAAGACACAAGTTATTCCTAGTATGGGTCAGCAAATCGTTGGATAAACTTGCTAAGCCAATGAAAGGAAGCCTGCCCAAAAAAACCTTGCATTTTGAAGGACAGCCACTATAATTTTCTTGTACTATGCGAATGGCTGATAGTACCAGCGCAACTCGAACCAAAGAGTGAAAGCCTGACCATTTTCCTTGGATGCTAAGGTTGCACCAAAAGGCTTGCGATCGTCAAGCCTTCAAAATACATGCGGTTACTTGAAGGAGGTTACATAACCATGAACATGGAATTGTGGTACACCGAGAAACAAACGGAAAATCACGGGATTACAACGAAAATTACAGACACCCTATACAGTGAAAAAACCGAGTTTCAACAAATCGATGTGATTACTACCAAGCAATTTGGACGCATGTTGGTGCTCGACGGCATGGTTATGACCACCGATGTCGATGAGTTTGTTTACCATGAGATGATTACTCACGTAGCGCTGAACACGCACCCGAACCCGAAAAAAGTTCTGGTTGTAGGCGGCGGAGACGGCGGAGCGATCCGCGAAATCGTGAAGCATCCATCCGTGGAAAAAGCGGTTTTGGCTGAAATCGACGGTGGCGTAATTGAGTCCTGCAAAAAATATTTCCCTGAGATCGCAAGCGCGCTGACGGGCAACTCCCGCGTGGACGTGCAAGTAATCGACGGTATCAAGCACATTCATGACCACAAAGGCGAATACGATGTGATCATGGTTGACTCCACGGAGCCAGTAGGACCAGCTGTAGGCTTGTTCGAAAAAGGCTTCTACCAAGGTATCCATGATGCACTGAAACCAGATGGTATCATGGTTGCTCAAACAGAATCTCCTTGGTTCAACCGCGAGCTGATCAAGCGCGTATTCAAAGACCTGAAATCGATCTTCCCGGTAACCCGTCTCTATACTTGCAGCATCCCGACCTATCCATCCGGTCTGTGGAGCTTCACGATCGCTTCCAAGCAGCATGATCCATTGGAAGTAGATCCGGCGAAAATCAAAGATGTTGGCACTAAATACTACAATGCAGACCTTCACCACGCTGTCTTCAAGCTGCCAAACTTCGTGGCTGAGCTGACACGCGACTAATCGGAGGAGGACGACGAAGCATGCGATTTGACGAAGCATACTCTGGCAATGTCTTCATCCGTAGCCACGGAAACTACGAAGAGAGCCAAGCGGTTATTTACGGAATGCCAATGGACTGGACGGTTAGCTTCCGTCCAGGCTCCCGTTTCGGCCCTGCCCGTATCCGTGAAGTATCCATCGGTCTGGAAGAGTACAGCCCGTACCTCGACAGACTTCTGGAAGACATCAAGTACTTTGATGCAGGCGATATTCCGCTTCCTTTCGGGAACGTGGAAGGCAGTCTGGACATGATCCGCAATTTCGTGGCGAAGGTCCTGGAAGACGGCAAGTTCCCACTCGGATTGGGCGGGGAGCACTTGGTTTCCTGGCCCGTTTTCCAAGCGGTTTATGAAAAGTACAAGGATATGGTCGTTTTCCACTTTGACGCGCACACAGACCTGCGTGACAACTACGAGGGCTATCAGTACTCCCACTCCACTCCGATCAAAAAGGTGTGCAACCTGATCGGTGGAAAAAACGTGTACTCGTTCGGTATTCGCAGCGGTATGCGTGAAGAGTTCGAGTGGGCGAAGGAAAACATGCACCTGACAAAATTCGATGTGCTGGAGCCAGTAAAAAAGGTGCTGCCAACGATCGGCAACCGCCCGATTTACCTGACGATCGACATCGATGTACTCGATCCGGCTCACGCGCCAGGTACAGGTACGACAGAAGCAGGCGGCATCACTTCCCGCGAGCTATTGGACACGATTCATTTCATGGCAAACAACGGGGCAAACGTAATCGGCTGCGACCTGGTAGAGGTAGCGCCTGTATACGACCACAGTGAAATGACGCAAATCGTTGCATCCAAAATCGTGCGCGAGCTGCTGCTGAGCTTTGTAAAATAACAGACGATCAATATACGTCTCCGGATACCTACTCCGGGGGCGTTTTTGTTTCCATTTTCGATTGCAGAATATTTATAAACATTTTTGTTTACAAAATATAATTATAAAGGTACGATGATCTCGAGAAGCTGTGACGGGGAGTTGTATCCGATGAAAGAGGTATTCGCGAACGTAGATTTTCGCAAACTGTTTTTCTCCAACTTGTTTTCCGGGTTTGGTCAAGGCATGACGATGATCGGGATTGCATGGTACCTGGTAGAAAAGACTGGATCCGCCCAGCTGTTGGGCAGCACGATGTTCACTTCTGCGGTGCTCATGTTCTTTATTGGCCCGTACATCGGTACATTGATCGATCGTTTCTCCCGCAAAAAAATGCTGCTGGTGGAGAACCTGATCGGCTCTAGTGTGCTAGGAGCCTTGGCTATTTGGGGATTTTTCGGCTCGTACGCGGAGTGGATGCTGATCGCCATTTATCTCGTGACGACTTTTATGTATCAAATTCATTACCCGGCTCAATCTGCGCTGGTTCAGGAGGGCTTTGAACCAAGGCATTACAATAGCATCAATAGCCTGCTTGAGATTGAAGGACAGACGGCATCTGTTCTTGCAGGCGGGGTTGCCGGATTCTTGTTAAACTCGTACGGATTGCATATCGTAATCCTCTTTAACGCCTTGACGTATCTGTTTGCCTTTGGACTTTTGTCCACCATGAAGTACACTTTCACGCTAGAGGGCGAGGCAAAAGCAAACCAAGGAGTAAACTGGCTGGGACAGCTCGGGCAAAGCTGGCGGTACATACGGGAGAAACGAGGGTTTATGGTCTTTGGCATTTCCGCAATGATGCCCTTCATCGCAATCATGGCGAGCAATCTGTTAAAGCCGGTCTATGTGAGCCAGACGCTGAAGGCGGATGTCTCGATCTTTTCCCTTGGTGAAATGGCCTATGCGATTGGGGCCGTAGCAGCGGGTATCCTCGTATCTCTTCTCGTAGCGAAAATGGGGCAGCTCTCGGCGATTGTCGGCAACACGCTGCTATTCGCTATCGTGATTGTAGCGATGGTCTCATTGCCGTACGGATGGGCGCTGGTTGCTTCCTATATGGTGTACGGCTGGTGTAACGCTTCGGTGCGGCTGATCAGACAGTCCCTCTATATGACCATCGTTCCGAAGCACTTTATGGGGCGGGTCATGAGCTTTTTCAATTCCGTCGGCATGATGATGCGCTTGGTGCTGATTGGTGGCTTTACCACGATGATTGATTATACTGGGGCGGGTGCGGGATATTTGGTCTTGGCAGGACTGCTGCTGCTGGCTGCTGTCGGTATCGCCATCACGATGCGGTCCATGCTCGCAGAAGCTTCCACTCAGGCTGCTGTTGCAAGCGAAGAGAGTTGAAGGGTAAAATGAACGGATGTAAACGATGGTGGACAGGAAGAAAAAGTGGAGTGTGGAAGCGATTATGCAAGACGTGAAAATCGAATTGACTGCCAAACACCGGGTCGATGGTGAATGGGAGGAGACGACTCATACCTATGAAGGAAAATGCGTACAAAAGATCGGGGCCTGGTATTTGACCTATAAAGAGCAGGTAGAAGGAGCGGGAGAAGTCAGCACGACTCTCAAGCTGACGGAGCAATCCATCACGCTTGTTCGGCAGGGCGGGGTTTCTACGCGCCAGCAGTTTGAAAAAGGTGCCAGCACCCATGCCAGCTATCAAAGTCCGTATGGTCCATTCGCCATGGAAACGCATACCAACAGGCTGCGGATTCGCTACGAACAGCAGATGCCTGCACGCGTGGAATTGGCTTATCAGTTGTGGATGAACGAGCAATATGCCGGTGAACACGAGCTGACGATACAAATTCAATAAAAATAAGCCGTCCTTGGCAAGGGCGGTTTTCTACACGTACAATGGAAGTACTCCTTCAGGAAGAAAAGGAGGTTTGCTTGATGTTCGTAGTGAGTAACGGACTCTTAGCTGGTCTCGTTCTTGCAGGATTTTTAGCTTTGGGTGATGGACTGTTTGGTACGCGGACATTCTCGGTGCTGATCGATGTTGGGTATGTTCCCGGCATGGAAAACCTCCCGTCTGTCGTGGAGCTGTTGATCCATCTACTCATTAGTGTGGCGATCGCCTGTGTGTGGGTATTCGTCTATCCTCGGTCCGGCAAAGGGAGGGAGATCAAATTCTGCCTGTACTGGATGCTGGCCTTTGCCCTTCTATTTTTCCCATTCAGTTTTCTCAGCGGCGCGGATTTATCATGGATGGCTTTTTTGATTTGGGTGCTGGGACACCTAATATACACGGGCATACTTGCGGTGCAAATACACAGGCTGCGCTCTCGATCACTATAAATGAAATGTGCCGAATATTCGGCATTGTGATGATTTTTTGGCAGCATGGGCTTAAAGGAGTGAGTACGCGGATGCCTTTGTCAGATACAGTAGAGATGTTGCAGGCAATTCTGGGAGCGATTGATGAAGGAATACACGTGGTAGACGCAAACGGAATCACGATTTTTTACAATCACGTAGCCTCCAAGCTCGATGGCCTCACCTCGGAGGAGGTGCTGGGAAAGCCGTTATTAGAGGTATTTCCTTCGCTGGATCGTGAATCCAGTACCTTGCTCCGGGTCATAGACAGCGGCGAATCGATCTATAATCAGCCGCAGGTCTATAAAAACTGGAAAGGCGTCAGGGTGGAAACGATCAATACGACCTTGCCTGTGCGCGTTGGCAAAAGGCTGGTTGGAGCAGTCGAAGTAGCCAAGGATATCGGAAAGCTGAAAGAATTGTCGGAGCGACTGGTCGATTTGCAGGCGAAGATCAGCAAGCCCAAGCGAACCAAGAACCAAAAGGATGGGCTCTCCTTTCACTTTGATGATATTTTGACCTGTAGCGAGCTGATGGATCTGGTGAAAGATCGTGCTCGCAGGGCCGCTCGTACTTCCTCGCCCGTGTTGATTTACGGAGAGACGGGTACTGGTAAGGAATTGTTCGTCCAGTCGATTCACCAAGCGTCGTCACGCAGCAGCAAGCCCTTTATTGCGCAAAACTGTGCGGCGCTCCCTTCGTCGTTATTGGAAAGCCTGTTATTCGGTACGACGAAAGGGAGCTTCACGGGGGCAGATGACAGACCGGGTCTGTTTGAGCTAGCAGATGGAGGGACATTGTTTTTGGATGAGCTGAACAGCATGCCGCTGGATTTACAGGCAAAGCTGCTTCGGGTATTGCAGGATGGGCAGATTCGCAGGATTGGCGGCAGTCAGCAAAGCAAAGTCGACGTTCGTGTGATCGCAGCCGTCAACGAGCCTCCGCAAAAGCTTGTTCAGCAAGGGTTGATGCGTACGGACTTGTACTATCGCATCAACGTGGTATCGTTTGAGCTGCCACCGCTGCGAAATCGCAGGGAAGATATCCATCTATTGTCGAACCATTTTCTCGAGAAATTCAATCAGCAGTTTGGCATGAACGTACGGGCTTTCAGCAGCGAGGTGGATCGTTTGTTTCGTTCCTATTCGTGGCCAGGAAACGTGCGGGAATTGGAGCATGTCGTAGAGGCAGCGATGAACATGGTCGAAGGTACTACGATTGACATGGAGCATTTGCCGCCGCACTTGCTGGAGCGGCCGTTGGGACAAAGCGAGGCGGAGCAGGCCGTCCCGACAAATCTGCTGCAGCCCGGAGCAGGCAGAACTCTCCCGGATCTATTGAAGGAGATAGAGGAGCACGTAATTCAGGATGCCATGAAAACGACGGAGGGAAACGTCCTTCGAGCAGCCAAGCTGCTAGGAATTCCGCGGCAGACCCTGCAATACAAGCTGAATCAACGGGCAAACCCTCTCAATTAACTGCCGAAATTTCGGCACACTAATCGAGGGGAAGCAGGAGCGCAAAGCACAGCGGAGGCCGACAAACCGCTCTATTCCTTATTTTCTAAATTTTTTGATTTGATTGGCACGACCCTTGCATCTCTTGTTCAACGAGTGAATGACAATTGCTTCACTATTGACGAGAGGGGATGTAACAAACCATGACAGTAGCAACGAAGCGCAATTGGCGCGATATTGAGCTCTGGAAAGACGTTACCGACGAACAGTGGAATGACTGGATGTGGCAGCTGACCCACACCATTAAAACCGTAGATGACCTCAAGCTGGTAGTCAATCTGACTCCTGAAGAAGAAGAAGGCGTACGTATTTCCACCCAGACCATCCCATTGAACATCACTCCTTACTACGCCAGCCTGATGGATCCAGATGATCCGAGCGATCCTGTACGCATGCAGTCCGTTCCGCTTTCCTCGGAAATGGTCCGCACCAAATACGACATGGAAGACCCGCTTCACGAAGACGAGGATTCTCCTGTTCCTGGTCTGACTCACCGCTATCCAGACCGCGTCCTGTTTCTGGTAACCAACCAATGCTCGATGTACTGCCGTTACTGTACTCGTCGCCGCTTCTCCGGCCAGATCGGAATGGGCGTGCCAAAGAAACAGCTGGATGCTTGTATTGACTATATTCGTCGTACTCCAGAAATCCGTGACGTTCTTTTGTCCGGTGGAGACGGTCTCTTGATCAACGACCGTGTACTCGAATACATCATCAGCAGCCTGCGTGAAATCGAGCACGTGGAAATCATCCGTATCGGTACACGTGCGCCTGTGGTATTCCCACAACGCATCACCGAAAACCTGTGCAATATCCTGAAAAAGTATCACCCAGTTTGGCTCAACACACACTTTAACCATCCAAAAGAAATTACACCGGAAGCAAAACAGGCCTGTGAGATGCTAGCGAACGCAGGTGTGCCGCTGGGGAACCAAGCTGTTATTCTGGCTGGTATCAACGATTGCCCCAATACGATGAAAAAACTGATGCAGGATCTGGTGAAAATCCGCGTCCGTCCATACTATATCTATCAATGCGACCTGTCGGAGGGGATCGGCCACTTCCGCGCACCTGTCAGCAAAGGTATCGAGATCATTGAACACCTGCGTGGCCATACCTCTGGCTACGCTGTACCAACCTTCGTAGTCGATGCTCCACACGGCGGAGGTAAAATCCCGGTGAGCCCGAACTACATTATCTCGCAGGCATCCGATAAAGTCGTTCTGCGCAACTTCGAGGGTGTCATTACCTCCTATCCAGAACCAAAGCAATATCATGAGCACGACGAAGAAAACTGCGAATACTGCCAGGCAGCCAAAGGAAAAGCGGTCGGGATCGCGGCGCTTATGCAGGATGAGGCAGACAACCTGGAGCCTACCGATCTGCCACGTAACAAGCGTATCAAGGCGACGAAGGTCAAATCCTTGGCTGATGTGCGCAGTGAGCAAAAAGAGCAAAAGCAGAAGAAAACGGTAGAATCGGATGCTGCTTCAAAAGAAGTATCCGGGAAGTAAGAGATTGCACCTGAAAAAGCAGTCGTCTGGCACGTCCAGGCGACTGTTTTTCTTTTTCAGATGAGTATGGGTCCTTCCCAAAGGCTTGACCGAGCCAAGTTTACGAAGGCCCACTTTTTAGTATGGTTGACCGACGATAAGTGTGGTAAGATCATAGCATAATCATCATTGAGCGACCGCTCAGTTTTGTTTTATTCTTCAGAAAAAGAATGCTAGAGACTGAATAGTCATTCATTTTCTGAGGTGATTCTGATAAAATAAAACAAATAGATAACTCGATCATTGGAGGAGGAGTAGAATCATGCTGGCACTTATTAATCTGATTGCCTTTTTCCTGGTGCTTGCTTATGGACTTTACTTGGCCGGACATGTTGTGTACAGCCGGTATTTGTTCATCAAGCTGGGTAAAAAGCCGGAAGTGAAAGATGACTTTGGCGCACGCATCAATCTGCTGCTGGACAACGTCATTTTTCATAAGAAGCTCTTGAAGGACAAAAAGAGCGGCGTTATGCACGTAGTCATGTTCTACGGCTTTATCATTTTGCAATTCGGTGCGATCGAGCTGGTGATCAAAGGGCTGTCGAAGGGCTTTGAGCTTCCGTTTGGCAGCGCTCACAAGTACTTCAGCCTGATGCAGGAGATCACGACGTTCCTGATTTTGGCTGCAGTTGGCTACGCTTTTTACCGCCGATACATCGAAAAGCTGAAACGCCTGAAACGCGGCTTCAAATCAGGGATTGTGCTGCTGCTGATTTCCTCCCTGATGGCTTCGGTTCTGCTCTCACTCGCATTTGAGCAGATCTGGCTTGGTCATGAGCCTTCTGGTTTTGCTCCGATTTCTTCGGTTCTCGCCAGTCTCTTCTCTGCGATCGGGGTGGGAACGACAGCTAGTGCCGTCCTGTTCTACATTTTCTGGTGGGCGCATCTGATCATTTTGCTCGGCTTTGCAGTTTACGTGCCGCAGTCCAAACACGCACACTTGCTGTTTGCTCCGGTGAACGTCTGGTTTAAAAAGCTGGACCCGCCAGGAAAGCTTTCGAGCATCAATTTTGAAGACGAGACCCAGGAAGTTTTCGGTGTCGGCAAGATCGAGGACTTTACCCAAACACAACTGATCGACCTGTACGCCTGTGTGGAGTGCGGACGTTGTACGAATATGTGTCCAGCATCGGGAACCGGTAAAATGCTGTCCCCGATGGACCTGATTACAAAAATGCGCGACCATCTGACGGAAAAAGGGGCGGCGGTCACATCCCGTACGCCTTGGATGCCAAGCTTTGCATTTGCCAATACCCAAGCGAACCAAATCGCGATGCATGCATCCGAAGTAGCTGCGACCGCTGAAGGCGCTGCAGCTGCAACAGTCTACGAAAAGAACCTGATTGGAGATGTCATCACGGAGCAGGAGCTGTGGGCTTGTACGACCTGTCGCAACTGTGAAGACCAATGCCCGGTGATGAACGAGCACGTGGAAAAAATTATCGACATGCGCCGTTACCTCGTCATGACTGAAGGCAGCATGCCAGCGGAAGCCCAGCGCGCTTTGAACAACATCGAGCGTCAAGGCAATCCGTGGGGGATCAATCGCAAAGACCGGATGAAATGGATCGAGGGCTTGAATGGAGAGTACGAGGTTCCGACCGTCAAGCAAGTAGAGGAATTCGAGTACCTGTTCTGGGTAGGCTCGATGGGATCGTTCGACCTGCGCAGCCAAAAAATCTCGCAAGCCTTTGTCAAACTGATGCACGAAGCAGGTGTGAAGTTCGCCGTTCTCGGAAACGAGGAGAAAAACTCTGGCGATACCGCGCGCCGCATCGGAAACGAGTTTCTGTTCCAGCAGCTGGCTCAGGAAAACATCGCACTGTTTGAAGGGTATGAAGTAAAGAAGATTGTGACCTGCGATCCGCATGCTTTCAATACGTTTAAAAACGAGTATCCAGAGTTTGGCCTGCAGGCAGAAGTCTACCACCATTCCGAGCTGTTGGCTCAGTGGGTAAAAGAGGGCCGTCTAAAACCGACCAAGGAAGTAAACGAGCGTATTACGTATCACGATTCCTGCTATTTGGGTCGTTACAACGAGATTTACGACAAACCGCGCGTCATCCTGGAAGCTATTCCTGGCGTAGAAGTGCTCGAAATGAAGCGCAGTGGCTGCGACAGCATGTGCTGCGGCGCGGGTGGCGGCTTGATGTGGATGGAAGAGCATGAAGGCTCCCGCGTGAACGTGACGCGCACCGAGCAGGCGCTGGAAGTCAATCCGACGGCCATCGCGAGTGCGTGCCCGTATTGCCTGACGATGATGAACGACGGTGTGAAAACGAAAGAAAAAGAAGACGAGGTAAAAACGCGTGACGTAGCGGAGATCCTGGCAGACGCTATCTAAATCCGCAAGCCTCAAGGGAGAAAAGCTGTGCTGCTGTCAGTGCAGGCAGCTTTTTTCTTTCTAAATACATTGACTATTGTGGCACCAAACGGCAAAATGAGTATATAAGAAATGAGCGAACGCTCGGTCATATAAAACGAAGTGGAGGGATCGTGCGATGAAAACAGTGATTGTCGGAGCGGCAAGAACCCCTTTTGGAAAGTTTGGCGGAGCATTAAAACCTTTGTCTGCTGTTGAACTAGGGGCAATCGTTATCAAAGAGGCATTGGAACGCTCTGGTGTATCTGGCGAGCAAGTGGATGAAGTCATCATGGGGATGGTCGTACAGGCTGGAGCGGGTCAGGTTCCTTCTCGTCAGGCAGCGCGCAAAGCGGGATTGCCGTGGGACGTTGCGAGTGAAACCATCAACAAGGTCTGTGCTTCCGGGATGCGTGCTGTCACAATGGGAGATCAGATCATTCGCGCAGGGGACGGAGAGATCATCGTAGCTGGAGGCATGGAGAGCATGAGCAATGCTCCGTATGCCCTTCCAGATGCCCGGTACGGAATGCGCATGGGTGATGCAACGGTTCGTGATCTGATGATGTACGACGGTCTCACTTGTCCGTTTGACCAAGTTCCGATGGCGGTTCATGGCAGCAATGTGGCCGATGAATACGACATTACGCGGGAAGCTCAGGATCAGTGGGCATTGCGCAGCCAGCAGCGTGCATCTCGAGCAATGGAAAATGGACTCTACGCCGATGAGATTGTAGCTGTCAGCATTCCGCAACGAAAAGGAGATCCTCTCGTTATCAGTAAAGACGAAGGACCTCGACCAGATACAACGTTCGAAGGCTTGGCGAAGCTTCCGCCTGTATATAAAAAGGACGGCACCATTACAGCAGGAAATGCGCCGGGAATCAACGACGGCGCTGCGGCGATGGTTCTCATGTCGGATGCGAAGGCAGCTGAGCTTGGAATCAAGCCGCTTGCAACCATTTTGGGTCACGCTGAGGTAGGAGCGGAGGCGCCGTACATCGCGACCACCCCGGGCCTCGCTATCCAAAAGCTGTTGAAAAAGACCGGAGTGGCTTTAGAAGACATCGATCTGTTTGAAGTAAACGAAGCTTTCGCAGCGGTTACCCTGACGAGCGGCAAAATCGTCGGCTGGGATGAAGAAAAGGTAAACGTCAACGGTGGAGCGATTGCACTCGGTCATCCGATTGGAGCGAGTGGTGCGCGCATCATCATGCATCTTGCTTACGAATTGAAAAGACGAGGCGGTGGCCTTGGCATAGCAGCGATTTGCAGCGGAGCCGCACAAGGTGATGCGGTCCTGATTAAAGTGGAATAGGGAGGCACTTCACATGAACGTACAAACCATCATGGTTATCGGAGCAGGACAAATGGGGAGCGGTATCGCCCAAGTATCGGCACAGGCAGGCTTCCGCGTTTACTTAAACGACATCAAGCAGGAGTTCGTCGAGCGCGGGCTTGCGGCTATTACGAAAAACCTGACGCGCAACGTGGAGAAAGGCTCCATCAGTGAAGAGGAAAAGCAGGCGGTACTGTCCCGTCTTATCCTGTCGACCGATTTGGCAGATGCGAAGGACGCGGACTTTGTGATCGAAGCCGTTACGGAGAACATGGCCGTCAAAACACAAATCTTCTCCAAACTGGATGAGGTTTGCCCTCCGCATACGATTTTGGCGAGCAACACTTCTTCGCTGCCCATCACTGAGATCGCTGCAGTAACGAAGCGTCCGGAGAGAGTCATCGGGATGCACTTCATGAACCCGGTCCCTGTGATGAAGCTGGTCGAAATCATTCGCGGCCTGCAAACGGCAGACGAGGTCTACCAGCTGACAGAAGACCTCTCCAAGCAAATGAAAAAAGTGCCGGTCAGCGTCAATGACTTCCCTGGCTTCGTTTCCAATCGCGTGCTGATGCCGATGATCAATGAAGCGATCTATTGCGTATACGAAGGGGTAGCTACCCCAGAGGCAATCGATGAAGTGATGAAGCTGGGCATGAATCATCCGATGGGGCCGCTGACGCTGGCTGATTTTATCGGGCTGGACACATGTCTCTATATCATGGAAGTGCTGCATGAAGGGTTCGGCGATTCGAAATACCGTCCATGCCCGCTTCTCCGCAAATACGTCAAGGCAGGATGGCTCGGCAAGAAATCCGGTCGTGGGTTCTACGTTTACAACTGACAGATGATTGAGGCAGAAAGGCAGGACTAGACATGGATCTTCGAATGAAGGAAGAGCATGAGATGATGCGGCGAATGGTTCGCGATTTTGCGCAAAAAGAAATCGCACCCTTTGTTCCGGTCATGGAGGAGACGGATCAGTTTCCGCGCCACATTTTGCAAAAGATGGGCGAAATGGGGCTGATGGGGATCCCGATCGCGGAGGAATGGGGCGGAGCCGGTGCGGATTTTCTCTCGTACATTACCGCGATTCATGAGATATCCAAGGTAAGTGCGACAGTAGGCGTTATCTTATCCGTTCATACATCGGTAGGCACCAACCCGATTCTTTATTTCGGAAACGATGAGCAGAAACACAAATACGTCACCAAGCTTGCAGCAGGCAAGTATCTGGGAGCGTTTGCATTGACTGAGCCGCATGCGGGCTCCGATGCGAGCAGTATCCGTACCTCCGCTGTTCGCCAGGGCGACGCGTACATCTTAAATGGTAACAAAGTCTTCATTACCAACGGCGGCGAAGCGGATACGTACATCACATTTGCGGTTACGGATCCGTCGAAAGGAACGAGAGGAATTTCCGCATTTATTGTGGAAAAAGATACTCCAGGATTTACCGTCGGCAAAAAGGAAAAGAAAATGGGGCTGCACGGCTCCTATACGACTGAGCTGGTATTTGACAACGCTCGCGTCCCTGCCGAGAATTTGCTTGGTCAGGAAGGAGAGGGCTTCACCATCGCGATGGCCAACCTTGATACAGGGCGAATCGGAATTGCCGCGCAAGCATTGGGGATAGCGGAAGCAGCCGTGCAATATGCAACGGAGTACGCGAAAGAACGCAAGCAGTTTGGGCAGTCCATCGGCAAGCAGCAGGCAGTTGCTTTCAAGCTGGCTGACATGGCGACCAAGGCGGAAGCAGCAAAGCTTCTGGTATATCAGGCGGCGTCTCTGCGCAGTCAAGGCAAAGCATGCGGCTTGGAAGCATCTATGGCAAAACGCTTCGCAACCGATACGGCGATGGAGCTCGCGATAGAGGCCGTGCAAATCTTCGGTGGATACGGTTACACGCGTGAATATCCGGTAGAGCGACTCTTCCGAGATGCAAAAGTCACGCAGATTTACGAGGGCACCAACGAAATTCAACGCATTGTGATCGCCAAGCATTTGCTTGCTGACTAAATAACGAGGATGTCCGTCGACGCGTTCGATGTCCGGGCTGACCGAAAAGCACACGGGGGAGTGGTGGGAATGAATTTCCAATTAACGGAAGAACATGAGATGCTGCGAAAAATGATACGTGACTTTGCCGAAAACCAGGTGGCTCCTTCGGCAGCGGAACGCGACGAGGAAGAACGCTTTGACCGCTCGATTTTTGAGCAGATGGCTGAGCTGGGCTTGACGGGAATCCCGTGGCCTGAGCAATACGGTGGAGCAGGAGCCGACTACCTGAGCTATGTGATCGCGGTGGAAGAGTTGTCCCGTGTGGACGCATCCATCGGCGTGACGTTGTCTGCACAAGTATCCTTGGCGAGCTGGCCGCTCTACAAATTCGGTACAGAAGAGCAAAAACAGAAATTTTTGCGTCCGCTGGCAGAAGGCAAGAAAATGGGCGCGTATTGCCTGACAGAACCGGGCTCGGGCTCGGACTCGGCAGGTATGCGCACCACGGCTGTCCGCGATGGCGACCACTATATTTTGAACGGCAGCAAAATCTTCATCACGAATGCCGGTGAAGCCGAAATTTACATCGTGTTTGCGGTTACGGAGCCACAGCTTAAGCACAAGGGCATTACCGCCTTTATCGTGGAAAAAGGCATGGACGGCTTCACGATGGGCAAAAAAGAGAAGAAGCTGGGGATTCGTTCCTCGCCAACACTCGCGGTCAACTTCGAGGATGTCCGCGTTCCGGCTGAAAACATGCTGGGCAAAGAGGGCGAGGGCTTCAAGATTGCCATGATGACACTCGATGGCGGACGCAACGGGATTGCCGCACAAGCGTTGGGTATCGCGCAGGGTGCATACGAGCAGGCCCGCAATTATGCAAAAGAACGCAATCAATTCGGCAAGCCGATCGCTTCCTTGCAAGCAATTCAGTTCAAGCTGGCAGATATGGCGACCAAGATCGAGGCATCTCGTTTGCTCACCTACCAAGCAGCATGGCTGGAAGATCAAGGACTGCCGTATGGAAAAGCATCCGCCATGTCCAAAGTATTCGCGGGCGATACAGCTATGGAGGTAACGACCGAAGCGGTTCAAGTATTCGGTGGGTATGGCTACACGCGTGAGTATCCGGTAGAGCGTTTCATGCGCGATGCGAAGATCACGCAGATCTATGAAGGAACGAACGAAATTCAGCGAGTCGTTATCAGCAACTATTTATTGAAAGAATAGGCGAGCCCTAAAGTCTAGGCGCTGATCAGATAACCGATTACCATAAAAGAGTGCATGGGGGCAGGTCTCACCTGCTCCCGCCAATTCTTCTCGCTTCTGTCCGCTTTCTGTAGGTTGGGAAAAGAAAGATTTGGCTTTCTTCGTCTTACTCGCGTATAATGGTTGCGATAAGATACGAAAGACGAGTGTTTTTTGACTTGACTTTTTTGAAATGTCTGACCAAACGCTCAGTCGGTGGAAAAGGTGGATCGGTCATGTCCGAGAAAAGAAAAACGATTCCTTCATTGGTTAAGGATCCTAAGCTCATTGAGAAGCGCCGCGAACAAATCGTTGAAGCAGCGGTCAACTTGTTCATTCATAAAGGCTTTCATAAAACGACGACTAGAGAGATTGCACGCGCTTCTGGTTTTAGTATTGGTACCTTGTACGAGTACATTGAATCCAAAGAGGACGTGCTGTACCTCGTATGTGATGCGATCCATGCGGAGATGGAGACTCGTCTGCGCGAAGCGATCAACTTTAACGGGTCTGGTTTGAAAATCTTGACCCTCGCACTAAAGAGCTTTATCCGTGTGATGGACCAGATGAGCGACCGTGTTTTGCTCATTTATCAGGAAGCAAAGTCACTGCCAAAAGAAACGCTTCGCTTTGTATTAGGACGTGAAGAAGCGATTGCACAAGTTTTCGTAGAGATCATTCACAAAGGAATTAATGACGGCTCCCTGCGTCTGGATGAAAAACACGTCAAGCTCATGGCGGATAACATCATGGTTCTGGGCGAGATGTGGGTATTCCGTCGCTGGGCTCTGCACAAGCACTATACGCTAGAGGAGTTCACCGAAAAGCAGATAGCATTGTTGCTGCGCGAAATCAGTGTCTCCGACTAAAACTGAATCTCGGGGAGAGTGGAACGATGGAAACAGAAGTTTTTCGTCCGCAAAACAAAGTTCGTTTTGTGACCGCCGCCAGCTTGTACGATGGTCACGATGCCTCGATCAACATCATGCGCCGTATTTTGCAGTCTTCAGGGGTGGAAGTCATCCATTTGGGTCACAACCGTTCTGTTGATGATATAGTTACCGCAGCGATTCAGGAGGATGTGCAAGGGATTGCCATCAGCTCCTATCAGGGCGGTCATGTGGAATATTTCAAGTACATGATTGATTTGTTGAAAGAACGAGGAGCTGAGCATATCCGCGTTTTTGGGGGCGGGGGCGGCGTGATCGTTCCACGCGAGATTCGGGAGTTGGAAGAGTACGGAGTCTGTAAAATCTATTCGCCAGATGATGGCCGCAACTTCGGATTGCAGGGGATGATCAATGACATGATCCGGCAGTCCGATTTTCCGACGGTCAAGCAGCTGAGCGATGAAGTACAAGCGCTTCGCGATCAAAATCATAAAGCCGTGGCCCGACTCATTTCTGTAGCGGAATATGCCGTTGACCAGCCGGAGTGGGTAGAGCCAATCAAAAACAGCGTACCAGAGCCGCAGGAGATGATCCCGGTGCTGGGGATTACCGGTACAGGGGGAGCAGGGAAAAGCTCGCTGACAGATGAATTGGTTCGACGCTTTATTCGAACGTATACGGACAAGACCGTTGCGATTTTATCTGTCGATCCATCCAAGCAAAAATCGGGTGGAGCGCTATTAGGCGACCGCATCCGTATGAATGCCAACAACACACCTCGTGTGTACATGCGAAGCTTGGCTACCCGCAAATCGGGCATGGAGCTGTCTGCGGCGCTGGAGGATGCGATCCGCGTGGCAAGGGCTGCCCATTTTGACTTGATTATCGTGGAGACGAGTGGGATCGGTCAGGGCGACGCGCAGGTTACGGATGTGTGCGACGTATCCATGTACGTCATGACCAGTGAGTTCGGTGCACCATCGCAGCTGGAAAAAATCGATATGCTCGATTTCGCGGACGTGATCGCCATCAACAAGTTCGAGCGAAAAGGCTCCGAGGATGCCCTGCGTGAGGTGCGAAAGCAATATCGCCGCAACCACCAGCTGTTCGAGCTGCCGGATGAAAAAGTGCCAGTGTACGGAACAATCGCC
Organism: Brevibacillus centrosporus; assembly: GCF_046622605.1. Lineage (NCBI taxonomy): Bacteria > Bacillati > Bacillota > Bacilli > Caryophanales > Paenibacillaceae > Brevibacillus > Brevibacillus centrosporus. Next base: position 5,857,808 of record NZ_CP176856.1, read on the forward strand.
AGTCAGTTTAACGATCCGGGTACAAACGTCCTGTTTGCGGCACTGATGCACAAAATCGTAGAAAAGACAGGAGTAGACTGGTCGGTTGAGGGATTGGATACGACTCCTGTTAAAATTCATAAAACTTCGTTGATTCCGACAGAGCGGATCAACTACTTGCAAGACATCGCCAATACCGTTAGGAAATACCGCCAATACACGGATGAGCAATCCGCCATCGCACGTAAGCTGTTCCAGCTGCAGGGGGCGAAAGAGACGCTCCTATCTTCAGGGGAAGCTTCGGCACAAGAGGTAGCAGCTGTCTTGGATAAACAGATTGAGCTGTTCGAGGAGAAGCTGCATCCAGAGTGCAAACGAATTCTCGCGCAATGGCCAAAGCTCAAAGCTGCCTATAAGCAGGATCAGTTCGTGACCAAAATCCGCGACAAGGAGCTTGTGACGAAGCTGTTCAGTGAATCGCTGTCCGGTACGCGTATCTCCAAGGTGGCCGTCCCTGAGTACGAGGATTGGGGCGAAATCTTGAAATGGTCCCTGAAAGAAAATGTACCAGGAGAGTTTCCGTACACGGCTGGCGTCTTTCCATTCAAGCGAGAAGGAGAAGATCCAAAGCGCCAATTTGCGGGAGAAGGGACACCAGAGCGGACCAACAGACGTTTCCACTTCCTTTCGCAAAATGACGAGGCGAAACGGCTCAGTACCGCTTTTGACTCGGTTACTCTTTACGGAGAAGACCCGGATTACCGTCCGGATATCTACGGCAAGATCGGAACGAGCGGTGTGAGCATTTGTACGCTGGATGACATGAAAAAGCTGTATGCCGGCTTTGACCTGTGTGCGCCAAGCACTTCTGTGTCGATGACGATCAATGGTCCTGCACCGATGATTTTGGCGATGTTTATGAACACGGCTATCGACCAGCAAATGGAAGCTTTCGTGCAGCGCGAAGGACGTCAGCCAACTGCTGAAGAGAGCGAGCAAATCAAGGCGTACACGCTCTCCACGGTCCGAGGTACCGTACAGGCTGACATTTTGAAGGAAGACCAGGGTCAAAACACCTGCATCTTCTCTACGGAGTTCGCCCTGCGGATGATGGGCGATATCCAGCAGTATTTCATTGATAAAAAGGTGCGGAATTACTATTCCGTGTCGATTTCGGGCTACCATATTGCAGAAGCTGGGGCGAACCCGATTACCCAATTGGCATTCACGCTGGCCAACGGCTTTACGTACGTCGAGTACTATTTGAGCCGCGGCATGAACATCGATGATTTTGCACCGAATCTGTCGTTCTTCTTCTCCAATGGACTCGACCCCGAGTATACCGTGATTGGACGGGTGGCACGACGCATCTGGGCAACTGTTATGAAAAACCGCTATAGCGCAAATGACCGCAGCCAGAAGCTGAAATACCACATCCAGACGTCAGGCCGTTCCTTGCACGCGCAGGAGATGGACTTCAACGATATCCGTACAACCTTGCAGGCGCTGGTTGCAATTTATGACAACTGCAACTCCTTGCACACGAATGCTTACGACGAAGCTATCACGACACCGACAGAAAACTCGGTGCGACGCGCGATGGCTATTCAGATGATCATCAACAAGGAGCTGGGCCTCGCGAAAAACGAAAACCCGTTGCAGGGTGCTTTCATCATCGACGAGCTCACTGATCTGGTCGAGGAAGCCGTTATGCAGGAGTTTGAGCGGATCAGCTCGCGTGGCGGTGTTCTCGGAGCGATGGAGACTCAGTACCAACGGGGCAAAATTCAGGATGAGTCGATGTACTACGAAATGAAAAAACATACGGGTGAACTGCCAATTATCGGGGTCAACACCTTTATCAATCCAAACTCGTCAGAGGAAGACTACGAGATCGAGCTGGCTCGTGCGACAGAAGAAGAAAAGGTACAGCAAATCTTGAATCTGCGTGCCTTCCAGGAAAAGCATCGCGAGCAATCTGGAGCGGCTCTGCGTCGCTTGCAGGAGGTCGCGACTTCTGGAGGTAACATTTTCGAAGAGCTGATGGAAACGGTCAAGGTAGCTTCTCTGGGGCAAATCAGTGCGGCCCTGTATGAAGTAGGGGGACAATACCGCAGAAACATGTAAGAAGGCTTTTTTCTGCAAGAAAGAGCGGCTGGTGATGATCACTGGCCGCTTTTGCTTTCTCCTTTGATCTGCTTTGTCATTACCAGGCGAAAACAGCCCGGTTTTGCCAGGGGAAAACGGGGGCGAATAATATATTTGCCGGCCTGTTTGAAAGCCTTGCATTTTCGTCTAAAATAAGGAATACTGTATGTTAGCCTTCGTATGTTGTACAATCGAAGAATCCGACATGATTGTAGATTTACCTATACAAAGCCGCGCCTCACATCGAAGTGACGGCCGTATGGTATCCCATAGTTTTCAATGGAAAGGACGTGCCCTGAGTGAGTCAATTATTTGCTCATGTTGATTCCGAGAAACTGAGTGAGATGGCATTGGTTGACATTGCCTATGAAATTTTGCGTCAAACCAATCGAACTTACAACTTCCGCGAGCTGATGGATGAACTGGTTGCCGTTCGCAAGATGACGAAGGAACAGCTCATGGCGATCATCGCTCAAGTATACACAGAAATTAATATTGACGGCCGTTTCGTTTGCCTCGGTGACAATATCTGGGGTCTGAAACGCTGGTACCCTACCGACACTGTCGAAGAAACACAAGAGGGCGGCGGAACCAAGAAGAAAAAAGTCATCCTCGACGACGATTTCGACGACTACGATACCGAAGACGACATCGTCGAAGAATTCGAGGAAGACGATGTGGTTATCTTTGAAGACGAAGAAGACTTCGTGGACGAAGATGCAGAGATCGAAGAAGAGGAAATTGATGCTGAAATCGACGAAGAAGAGCTCGATGAAGAAGAAGAGCTGTTCGAGGGCGAGGAAGCAGAAGATGAGGAATTGGAAGACGACGTTGAAGAGGAAGAAGACGAGAAATTATAAGTCCTTGACTTCCGTCTGAGGGACAGATAAAATACTCCTTGGGCTTCACATGAAGAAGGATCAAATATGGGAAACTATAAAACAAAAGTGCCCCTACCCCACTGCTAAACGGGATAGGACTCGCTTTTGTTTTTTCTTTTTTTTGGAGCCGTCTTCATACGATTTATCATCATCTTGAGGATTAGGGAAAGAGGGGACGTAAACGATGACGAAGTATATTTTTGTGACAGGCGGGGTCGTATCCTCGTTGGGAAAAGGGATTACAGCGGCGTCTCTGGGCCGACTCCTGAAGAATAGGGGACTGAAGGTTACCATCCAGAAGTTTGACCCATACATTAACGTGGACCCGGGTACCATGAGTCCATATCAGCACGGGGAAGTATTCGTTACGGATGACGGAGCAGAAACCGACCTGGACCTGGGGCACTACGAGCGCTTTATCGACATCAACCTGAGCTCCAACTCCAATGTAACGACCGGTAAAATTTACTCTTCCGTAATCGCCAAAGAGCGCCGTGGCGACTATCTGGGTGGAACCGTGCAGGTTATCCCACACATCACCAACGAGATTAAAGAGCGCGTATTCCGTGCCGGTCGTGAAACAGGAGCGGACGTGGTCATCACGGAGATCGGCGGAACCGTGGGCGACATCGAGAGCTTGCCTTTCCTGGAAGCAATCCGTCAAATCAAAAGCGATATTGGCCGCGAGAATGTCATGTACATTCACGTAACACTTGTTCCTTACATCAAGGCAGCAGGTGAAATGAAAACAAAGCCAACCCAACACAGTGTAAAAGAGCTGCGCAGCCTGGGGATCCAGCCAACCGTCATCGTTACACGTACCGAGCAACCGATGACCCAGGAAATGAAAGACAAGCTGGCTCTGTTCTGTGATATCGATAAAAACGCAGTTGTGGAATGTATCGATGCAGAAACGCTGTATGAGGTGCCATTGCAATTGCAGGCACAAGGCCTCGACGATTACGTTTGCCGCCATCTCGGCTTGACTTGTCAGGAAGCAGATATGACGGAGTGGAAACAGCTCGTAGGCAAAATCAAGAACCTGTCCAAAACTACTCGCATCGCGATTGTTGGTAAATATGTGGAGCTGCACGACGCTTATCTGTCTGTTGCAGAGGCGCTTTATCATGGCGGATATGCCATTGACTCCAAAATCGACATCAAATGGGTAAGTGCAGAAGAAGTCACCTTGCAAAACGTCAGCGAATTGCTGGGTGATGTAGATGGTGTCCTCGTACCAGGCGGTTTCGGTGATCGTGGTATCGAAGGAAAAATCATCGCGACGCGCTACGCTCGTGAAAATAAAGTACCATTCCTGGGAATTTGCCTGGGTATGCAGATCGCCGTTATTGAATTTGCCCGTCACGTTGCTGGCATGGATCTGGCCAACAGCTCCGAAATCAATCCGGAAACGCCATATCCAGTTATCGATCTCTTGCCAGAGCAAAAAGAAATCGAGGACAAAGGCGGCACCATGCGTTTGGGTGTAGGTCCAACGAAGGTTGAAGAAGGCAGCTTGACCGAGCAGGCATACGGCAGCACGGTGGTATATGAGCGCCATCGCCACCGCTATGAAGTGAACAACGAATACCGTCCTCAACTGGCCGAATTGGGTCTGCGTTTCGCAGGTACGACGCCGGATGGAAGACTGGTTGAAATCGTGGAAGTTCCTGAGCATCCTTGGTTCGTAGCTACGCAGTTCCACCCAGAGTTTACGTCCCGTCCAAATCGTCCGCAGCCATTGTTCCGTGACTTTGTCAAAGCTGCGCTGACCAACCAAAAATAATCGTTTTCGATAAAAAAGCACCTGCGAAGGAAAAATCGCAGGTGCTTTTTGCTGGAAAAGCATATTTATTTAATGAAAAAGCGGAGTGATCCAGGCTACCCAGTAAGCAGCAGGAATCAGCAGGACCTGAGCAAGCAAGGTTCCAAAAAAACGACTAATCATCAGCCACATGTACATATCGCGAATGGACTCCAGCGAGGACTTGCCTTGCATGGCTTTTTCCGTCATGAGGGCTACCTGCGGATCGACCAGAATCGTCATGAAAATGGTGGCGAACCCGTTGATCAGGCCAGAGGACATCAGGACGGTCGCTTTGTAGTCGGGTACGAGCAATGTAGCGTATAAAACAGACAGGATGCTGCTCGTGTAAATGCCTGTTCCCAGGCAATTGAGAAGTAACAGCCGGTTGGGAACTCCCTTGATCCGAAAGCGTGCGAGGACATTCAAAGTCGGGACCCTGACGTGATGCCGTACGCTCCGCAAACTGTCGATGGTAACGGCCGTGCGAAGCATTTGGGGAATGGAGCCAGCGAGCTCCAGCCGGGCAATCACCCGTTTGGATAGCTGGGCGGCAGTGGGAAAAAGCAGTATCGAGAAACAAGTCCCAAGAGAAGCGGCGGCGACGATCAGGTGCAGCTTGAGACTTGGATCGGTATGGGTGAGAGCCGCTTCGTCAATCAACCCTCCGGTAAAAGGGCCCTGAATCAGATTGGATGTACGAGACAGCAGCAAAATAATTCCGACGAGTGACAGAGCTACGGCGAGTCTCCCCGACTGTACGCCAGCAAAGCGCACGGCGTAGGACAATGTCTCTGTGGTATGGATTATAAATGTCAAAAGGCATATCAGCAAAACAGCGTCCATTTTGTTCTCGGCTCCTCACTAAGTGGGAAAAATAGTATTCCTATTATACTCGATAGCTCGAGGGCAGGAAAATTTCAACGAGATTCAGGAAGGAGTTTCCTAAATTTAGGCGAACTAATGTCGTTAAGGAAAAGGCATAGGTCAGGGGGGGAATAATCAGATGTTGGACAAGCATGATAAGAAAGTATTGGTAGTCGACGATCAGTACGGAATCCGCATCTTGTTATACGAAGTATTGGGTAAGGAAGGTTACAAGACATTTCAGGCAGCTAACGGAAAAATGGCGCTGGAGATTGTAGAAAAGGAGTCTCCTGATCTGGTAATTCTCGATATGAAGATTCCGGGTATGGATGGAATCGAGATTTTGAAGCACATCAAAAAAATCAACCAAGATATTAAGGTCATTATGATGACTGCGTACGGTGAGTTGGACATGATAAAGGAAGCGACCCAGCTGGGTGCATTGACGCACTTTACCAAGCCGTTTGATATCGACGAATTGCGCATGGCGGTACATCAGCAATTAGCATGTTAGTCCCGGTTGTATCCCAGACATGCGTACCTGTTAACAGGAGAGTGACTGTGGTATAATAAGCCACAGTATTGAAGTTTGCTAGAGGAGGATTTACGAAAATGCCACTCGTACCTATGACCGCTTTTACCGAAGACGTCAAAAAGCATAAATACGCCGTCGGACAATTCAACCTGAACAACCTGGAGTTCACTCAAGCAATTACCGAAGCAGCGATGGAAGAAAAATCGCCTGTGATTTTCGGTGTGTCTGAGGGGGCTCTTAAATACATGGGCATTGATTACACCGTAGCCATCGCAAAAGTGGCGGCGGAGCGTGCCGGTGTCCCCGTTGCATTGCACCTTGACCACGGTAGCAACTTTGACATGGTTATGAAGTGCATTCGTGCAGGATTCTCTTCTGTTATGTTTGATGGTTCCCACCACTCTTTTGAAGACAATCTCCGCCTGACCAAACAAGTTGTCGAGGCTGCTCACGCTGTAGGCGTTTCTGTAGAAGGCGAGCTCGGCACTATCGGCGGGGTAGAAGACGACCTGTCTGTGGATGAGGAAGACGCTACTCTGGCAAATCCTGAGGAAGCAATCCGCTTCTGGGAAGAGACCAAAGTAGACTATGTAGCGATCGCTGTAGGTACTGCTCACGGCATGTACAAAGGCGTTCCGAAAATCCGCTACGACATCATTGAAAAAGTAGCAAGCAACATCGGCGCACCAATCGTACTGCACGGTGGTTCTGGCGTTCCGGATGAAGCGATTGTGAAATCCATCAGCCTGGGCGTTGGTAAAATCAATGTGAACACAGAGTCTCAAGTAGCATGCACCGAAACGGTACGCAAGGTGCTCGCTGCCAAACCGAACGAGATTGACCCGCGCAAATATCTGGGCCCTGCTCGCGACGCGATCAAGGAAGTAGTTAAAGGAAAAATGCGCTTGTTCGGCAGTAGCAACCGCGCGTAACCAAGGAGGATAACCATGCGTTTTCTGATAGATACAGCAAACGTTGATGAAATTCGTGAGATTCACGAGTGGGGCGTACTTGCAGGCGTAACCACCAACCCTTCCCTGGTTGCCAAGGAAGGCAGAGATTTCATCGATACGTTGAAAGAAATTATCGACATTGTAGATGGTCCGATCAGTGCTGAGGTCATCAGCACAGATGCGAAGGGCATGATAGAAGAAGGCGAAAAGCTGGCTTCCCTGTCGAAGAATATCGTGATCAAAATCCCGATGACGGCAGAAGGCTTGAAGGCAGCGAAGTACTTCGCGAAAAAGAAAATCAAAACCAATGTGACACTGGTATTTTCCGCGAACCAGGCACTGTTGGCTGCACGTGCAGGAGCGAGCTACGTTTCTCCGTTCCTGGGACGTCTGGACGATATTGGTCAGGACGGCATGACGCTGATTGACGATATCGCTGAGATTTTCTCCGTACATGGGATTGAAACAGAAATCATCGCAGCGTCGGTTCGCCACCCTGTTCATGTGACGGAAGCGGCAAAACGCGGAGCGCATTTCGCTACCATCCCAGCAAAAGTATTTAAACAAATCATTGGCCACCCACTGACAGACAGCGGTCTGGAAAAATTCCTCGCTGACTGGGCAAGCATGCAAAAATAAGATCGAACGTTACAGTTTCGAGCACCTTTTCCACTGGGGAAGGTGCTTCTTTCCCGATTACGCCTGAGGAGAGCAGAGCATGGATAAGCTAATCATCAATGGTGGGAAACCGCTCGCGGGGACGGTAACCATCAGCGGAGCAAAAAACAGCGCGGTAGCCTTGATTCCGGCAGCGCTTCTGGCAGATGGGCCAGTCGTCATCGAAAACTTGCCCCGTATTCAGGACGTGGACATTTATTTTGAGCTCCTGCAGGAAATGGGAGCCGATGTATTGTTTGAAGAAGACTGGATGGAAGTAGACGGTCGGGCGATGAAGCTCATGCTGATGCCCAACGGTCGCATCAAAAAACTGCGAGCTTCCTACTATTTGTGGGGCGCTTTGCTGGCCAAGTTTGGAGAGGCACAAGTAGGCTTGCCGGGTGGCTGTGATCTGGGTCCGCGTCCGGTTGATTTGCATATCAAAGGCTTTGAAGCGATGGGCGCCCAAGTGGAAAACAAGAACGGCGTCATGACGATCAAAGCAAAAAATGGCCGACTCCAAGGCGCGAGGATCTACCTTGACCTTGTCAGTGTCGGCGCTACTATTAACATCATGCTCGCTGCTGCCAAAGCAGACGGCGTGACCATTATTGAAAATGCAGCCCGTGAGCCGGAGATTGTCGATGTAGCTACCCTGTTGAACAACATGGGAGCCAATATCAAAGGTGCCGGGACTGACATGATCCGCATTCAGGGTGTAGAATTCCTGCGTGGCTGTCGCCATACGATCATCCCTGACCGGATCGAAGCAGGTACGTATATGATTGCAGCCGCTGCGACAAACGGCAATGTTCTGGTGGAGAATGTCATCCCCAAGCATTTGGAGTCCGTGACAGCCAAGCTGCGTGAAATAGGAGCGGAAGTAGTGGAAATGGACGATTGCATTCAAGTGATCGGCCAAAAGGGCTACCGTTCCATTGATGTGAAAACAAGTCCTTATCCAGGATTCCCGACAGATCTGCAACAGCCGATCACGACCCTTTTGACGATGGCAAAAGGCTCCAGCATCGTCACCGACAACATTTACAGCTCCCGTTTTCGTCATGTTGACGAGCTGAGACGCATGGGGGCAAATTTGAAGGTAGAGGGCAGATCCGCCGTGATAGAAGGTGGAAGCAGCCTGAACGGTGCTAAGGTAGTTGCCTCTGATCTGCGGGCGGGAGCTGCTTTGTTCATCGCTGGCCTTGCGACGAATGGCGTAACCGAGCTGGAAGGATTGGAACATATTGATCGTGGATATGAAAATTTGGTAGGCAAGTTGCAAACACTAGGAGCCGATGTACAAAGAGTAGGCTTGCATCGCTCGGAAAATCATCAACGCTAAATAGATCAACCAGGAGAGGAGTCTTCCAGAATGGAACGCAGCTTAACACTTGAACTGGTACGTGTGACCGAGGCAGCAGCATTGGCATCCGCTAGTTGGATGGGACTCGGTAAAAAAGATGAGGCTGACGATGCAGCAACAACGGCCATGAGAAAAGAGTTTGAAAAGGTACCGATGGACGGAATCGTCGTCATCGGTGAAGGGGAAATGGACGAAGCGCCGATGCTCTACATTGGGGAGCGTTTGGGTCAGGGTGTAGCTCCTGCTGTCGATGTGGCCGTTGATCCGCTGGAGGGAACCAATATCCTCGCAAAAGGTACGTGGGGGGCTATTTCTGTTATTGCCATTGCGGACCGCGGCAATCTGCTGCATGCTCCTGATATGTACATGGAGAAAATAGCAGTAGGACCAAAAGCAGTAGGCAAAATTGATATCAATGCACCGATTCGCGACAACCTGAAAGCTGTTGCCCAAGCACAGGGGAAAGATATCAGCGATTTGGTAGCGATCGTGCTCGACCGGGAACGCCATCAACAGATTATTCACGAAATCCGCGAGGCAGGTGCCCGCATCCGCCTTATTTCAGACGGGGATGTGGCTGCTGCGATCAATACAGCTTTCCCTGATACAGTCGTAGATATCATGTTCGGTTCCGGTGGTGCGCCTGAGGGAGTGCTGGCTGCTGTCGCTCTGAAATGCTTGGGCGGAGAAATCCAAGGAAAGCTGTTGCCGCAAAGCCAGGAGGAAATCGAGCGCTGTATGAAAATGGGCCTGCAGAACCCGCATCAAGTTCTTTTCATGAACGACTTGGTGAAAGGTGACGACGCCATTTTTGCAGCAACTGGTGTTACCGATGGGGAGCTGCTGAAGGGCGTGCGATTCCAAGGTACCCGGGCAACGACGAATTCGGTGGTTATGCGTGCAAAAACGGGAACCGTCCGTTTTATCGAAGGCAACCATCGTTTGGAAAGAAAGCCGACGCTGTAATAGATGCTCCAATGAGTAGAAAGAGTAAATAAAGAGTGGTGGATGTATGTTAATTTCTGAACTAGAAGAAAAGAAGCTGACCGATCTCTACAAGCTGGCCAAAGAGTATCACATTCCTTACTATTCGCAGTTAAAGAAGAAGGAATTGATCTTCGCTATATTGCGTGCCAGAGCGGAGAAAGACGGTCTCATGTTTATGGAGGGCGTGCTGGATATCCTGCCGGAAGGGTATGGCTTCCTGCGCCCGATCAACTATCTCCCTAGCTCCGAGGACATCTACATCTCCCAATCGCAGATCAGACGCTTTGATCTGCGGATGGGAGACGTAGTATCGGGTAAGGCGCGACCGCCGAAAGAGAACGAACGATATTTCGGCCTCTTGCAAGTAGAAGCAGTCAATGGAGAAGACCCCGAAACAGCTGCAGAGCGTTTGCATTTCCCCGCTTTGACGCCGTTGTATCCTCAAACCAAGCTTGTCCTGGAAACCTCACCTGAGCGTGTTTCCACCCGCCTGATGGACCTCCTCTCCCCTGTTGGATTGGGTCAGCGTGGACTTATCGTGGCTCCACCAAAAGCAGGGAAAACCATGCTGCTAAAGGAAATCGCTAATAGCATCACGGAGAGTCGCCCTGATATTCATTTGTTTGTGCTGCTCATCGATGAGCGTCCCGAAGAAGTAACAGACATGCAGCGCTCCGTCAAAGGTGAAGTCGTAGCGTCTACTTTTGACGAATTGCCTGAAAATCATATCAAAGTGGCTGAGCTGGTATTGGAACGTGCAAAACGTCTGGTCGAGCATAAAAAGGACGTTGTCATTTTGCTTGATTCCATCACGCGTTTGGCTCGGGCCTACAACCTGGTTATTCCTCCAAGCGGCAGGACGCTTTCCGGTGGTATTGATCCGGCAGCTTTTCATCGTCCCAAGCGCTTCTTCGGTTCGGCACGCAACATTGAGGAAGGCGGCAGCCTGACGATCCTGGCGACTGCGCTGGTAGAAACCGGTTCGCGGATGGACGATGTCATTTACGAGGAATTTAAAGGAACAGGAAACATGGAGCTTCATTTGGACAGGAAGCTGGCAGAGCGTCGTATTTTCCCGGCGATCGACATTCGTCGTTCCGGTACACGGCGTGAAGAGCTGCTGCTATCCAAGGAAGAGCTGGACAAGTTGTGGATGATCCGCAAGAACATGAACGAGACAAACGAGTTTGTTGATTCGTTTATCAAAAAGCTCGCGGATACGAAAACCAACGATGAATTTTTGCAAACGCTTGAATCCAAGCAAGGACGCGGAAAAGCAGCTAATACGACGGTGAGTTCTTCATGACTCACCGTCATTTTTTTGTCCAGGCACGCATACGGTAGGAAATAGAATTTGAACGAAGGAGGAGTTTTCTGTGCCATTCGAGCAGATGCCAGCTCCGATCGAGAGTCTGGACGAAGCCAAAAGAACGGTCGTGGAACAAGCTTTGTTTCAAGCGTTCAATCCGTATGCAGGCTTGGCTAAATCAGATGCTTCATCCAAAAGTAATGTCATGGTATATGCCGTCAATCAGGGAGATACGCTCTCGGGTATTGCCCAGCGCTACGGTCTTACTTTAAGAAGACTGGTAGAAATGAACAAAATCAATAATCCCAATTTCGTCAGTGTCGGAATGAAGCTCATCATTAGCAAAGACGAGGTGAAGCATATCGTAAAACGAGGGGAAACGCTCAACTACATAGCCAGTCGTTATCGCGTCAGCCGGGAATTGTTGATAGACCGCAATCCGCTGCTTAGGTGGCTGTCGGACAACCTATATGTGGGACAGGTTGTGTATGTCCCGATTGTGGGTGAGCCGTCTTTGCAAGCAGAAGACCTCCAGCAAAAGAGGAATACGTCACAGGCAGCCAGTCGACAGGTGATCGGGCGAATCAGGGAGCGCATGGAATGGCCGGTGAAAGAGGCGACGATCACCAGCGGGTTTGGAGTGCGATGGGGAAAGGCGCATAAAGGAGTGGACCTGTGGAATCAAAGCGAAGCCAAGGCTCCGATCTATGCGGCAAAATCAGGAGTTGTAGTAGAGGCAGGGGCGAACCGTTCGGGCTACGGCAGGATGGTGGTGCTTGACCACGGAGACGGGCTGCAAACCTTTTATGCCCATATGCGCAGCATTATCGTGGCGCCTGGACAATCGGTAGATGCAGGTGAAATGCTCGGGTACATGGGGCATACGGGAGACTCGACGGGATATCATTTGCATTTTGAGGTCAGGCAGGACGATGTGCCGATCAATCCACTGCCATATCTGGGCAGGTAAACTCCTGCAATTTACTTTACTTTTTCTATGCGTTACAATGGGCAAAGCAAAGAAGCGAGGCGATTTTCCCATGTATTTAGTGTACGCAGATGAAAAAGGTAATGTCTACGACCACCCGGGATTGCTTTCGGTGGCACGTAACGGTGATATATTGACAGAAATCCTGGAGGAAGAGCTGATTCCACTGCCAGAAGGCGCGACCTTGGTCAGCCTGCCAGATACCGTTCCGATCGGGATGGATCCAAAGACGGGTGAAATGGTGAAGCTGGACGGTTGCACGGCGGTGGGAGCACTTGTTCCTCAAGGAATTACACGGCTGCTGCTCCCTGGGTATGTGAAATCAAACAAGGACAGCAAGCTGCCACTCTTTGGCTATTCCGCAGTTGTGTGGAAAGATGGCAGCTTCTGGGTAGCGGGCAGATCGAGTGATGACATCTATAAATGGGATCCGCTCAACTTTCCGATGGACGAGCTGCGTCAGCGCGTAGAAAAAACGCTGGAGCAATTTCCGCAAAATCGGATCTTGAACCATCTGTCCCATTGTGCGTTGGAGTACGAATGCTTGACGGCTTCCAACAACTTCTTCCATCGTTGGGAAGGCAGCTTGCCTGTCTCTTATACCTGTAATGCCGGCTGCTACGGCTGTATTTCCGAGCAGCCCGAAGACAGCGGATTTCCGTCCCCTCAGACGCGGATGAACTTCAAGCCGACAGAGGAAGAGCTGGTAGAGGTCATGCTGCATCACTTGCAAACGCCGGAGAGCATCATCAGCTTTGGACAAGGCTGTGAAGGGGAGCCGTCCACGATGGCTTCCATCATTGTTCCTGCGATGCGCCGTGTGCGGGAGCAAACAGACATGGGCTACATCAACATCAACACCAACGCAGGGCTGACCGACCACATCAAAGGAATTGTGGACGCGGGTCTGGACCTTATGCGTGTCAGCATCATCAGTGCGATTGACGAGCATTACAACGCTTACTATCGCCCGCGCAACTACACACTGGAGAATGTCGCGCGTTCCGCCGAATATGCGGCATCCAAGGGTGTCTATACGTCCATCAATTACTTGTGCTTCCCAGGTGTTTTCGACCGTGAAGAAGAAATGGAAGCAATGATTAACTTCATCCGCCGAACCGGAATCAAATTGATTCAGATGCGCAATCTAAATATTGATCCAGAGAGCTATTTGGCCATGATTCCGAAGGCTCAGGGTGAGGTGTTTGGCATGAAGCAAGCCATCGAGATTTATCAGGAAGAGCTGCCAGACGTTGTAATCGGGTCGTTTACACACATCCCACCGGAGCAATTGCGCCGCAGGAAAAACATGGCCTAAGCGGGCAACCTGTTGCATTTGCGACGTTGACATGCTACTATTTTTACTGTGTTTATATAACTCTGTTTCGGCAAACGATTCAGGGCGGAAAGAGGTGCATTTAGATGAAACAAGGTATTCATCCACAGTACAACACTGTGAAAGTAACATGTGCATGCGGTAACGAATTTGAATCCGGTTCTGTGAAGCAAGCGCTGAAAGTGGAGATCTGCTCCAACTGCCATCCTTTCTTCACCGGTAAACAAAAATTCGTGGATGCTGGCGGCCGTGTAGACCGTTTCAAACGCAAATACAATCTTTCCTAATTGGAAAGGATTGGAGCAACCAGGTAGAGCAATCTGCCTGGTTTTGTTTTTTCTTAGGAATATTTCGAATAGGGCATAGACAGCGAAACAAAGCAGGAGGTCATTTGATGACAGCCATCGTCTGGTTTCGGCGTGATTTGCGCCTGCATGATCATGCAGCGCTACATAAAGCAGTGCAAACGGGCGAGGACATCGTTCCCGTATGTATTCTCGAGGATCGTTTTTGCCGCTCGGAGACGGTGGGAGATCGGCGCCTGCATGCCTTTTTGTCGGCCGTGAGTGCTCTGGGGAAAAATTTGGAGCATGTGGGCAGCCGTTTAATCATTCGTCACGGGGAGCCTTTGCAGGTGCTCGAACAGCTGATTCAGGAGACCGGGGCGGACAAGCTGTTTTACAACCGGGACTACTCTCCTTTTGCACGAAGCCGTGATGAGCAGGTGGAGATGGCCCTCCGTTCAAAAGGAGTATTTGTTCAGGCGTGCAAAGATCTGGTGTTGCATGAGCCAGGGGAAATTATGAACAAGCAGGGAAAGGCGTATGCCGTCTTTACGCCGTTTCGGAGAGTGTGGCAGACGCTTCCGAAAGACAGACTCTACCCAATGGCTGAAAAGTTACCAGCCTGGGACGGGATCACAGAGTTATTTAGTGAGAAGGCACCTGTTGTAGAGCAATTCGGTCGAAAGAAACCGCTCGGGGAGCAATGGAAGCCTTCGCATTTTGGGGAAGAAGCATTTGCTGGTTGATTGGCGAGTGGGGATGGCGTATTTTTCCAGGAAGCTAATCGATTGCGATGACGCGGCAAATATCGGTGGATGGCAATGGAGCGCCTCTACCGGGACAGATCCACAGCCGTATTTCCGCATTTTCAACCCAGTTTCCCAAGGGGAGAAATTTGATCCGGATGGAGCCTTCGTAAAAAAATATCTTCCCGTGCTGCAGCATGTACCTCTACAATATATCCATAAACCGTGGGAAATGCCGCTGCATTTACAGGAGCAAACAGGATGCGTCATCGGTCTGGACTATCCGCCGCCGTGCGTAGACCATGCGCAAAGAAGGAAGCTCGCCCTGACCTCGTTTCAGGAGGCAAGGGACCGGCATCTGACAAAGACGGAGTAATGACTTCTTGATAAAGGGAGATAGAATCGTGGCACAACTTTACTTTCGTTACGGAGCAATGAATGCTTCCAAATCGATTCAGCTTTTGACTGTCGCTCACAATTACGAGCAATCTGGTAAAAAAGTGATGGTGTTTACGCCAGCGGTAGACGATCGCTTTGGCGTCGGAAAAGTGGCGTCTCGTGTAGGGATTAGCCGGGAAGCTTATCCGATAACGGATGAAACCGACCTGTATGAAATTGTGGCGGCAGAGGAGCTGAAGCCCCACTGTGTGCTGGTCGATGAAGCACAATTTATCGGTAAGCACCATGTCGATCAGCTCGTTGCGATTGTGGACAAGCTGGGTATCCCTGTAATTGTCTACGGCTTGCTGAAAAACTTTAAAAACGAACTGTTCCCAGGAAGTGCTGCATTGCTCTGTGAGGCAGACAAGGTGGAAGAAATCAAGACCGTCTGTGTCTACTGCAATAAAAAGGCAACGCACATTCTCAAATTTAAAAATGGAAAACCGGTGTATGCCGGAGAGACGATCGAGATCGCTGGCAATGATACGTACAGCAGTGTTTGCCGTCGTCACTACTACCACCCGCCGGGATTTTAAGTCAACGCCACCTCTCTTTTGGCCGTGCATGAGCATTCGATGTGATGTGCAGACTAAGGCAAAACAGGAGGTGGCTTTTTCATGCGATGCTTGCCTTTTTGGAAAAGCTCGATGGCGGTGCTTTGCGTGGCGGCTCTCGCCTCTTTGCTGACTGTCGGATGCAACCGGACGATGACGCAGGAGAAGGGCTATGGAACGCAAAATCTCGATCGTCAACACAATACGACCATAAAAGGGGAACAAAGCGGTGATGTTCTCCATCGTGCGGCTACTCCTACGGAAGACCGTGATGGATTGATGGGGAGAAACCAAAATCCGAACCTGATCATTGGACATAATCAGACCCGTGGGTATCAGGTTGATCTGAACAATATGGAGACGATGGCGAAGTCCATTCCTGGCGTGGAAAATGCGCGTATCACACTAAACGGCGGAAACGCATATGTTACTCTTGATCTCGTGCACAACGTGACGGCAAGTCAAGCTCGAAACATTGAGAAGCAGGTCATCGATGCACTGAAGCAGAAAATTCCTCGCTATGATTTCCACATCACCTCAAATGAAGGTTTTCATCGCTGACATAGCGAGACTGAATGGAGGGCTCGGCATTGCCGGGCCTGTTTTTGCACGACTGGAAGCCTTTTTCCAGTAAAATAATGCGCTTTGACTTATTTCCGGTTTCCTCCTATAATTTATCTGTTATGATTGATCTTCGTATTTTTTACGATTGGGGTGAAGTACAGTGTTTACACGCTTATCTGCTGTTGAAGAGCGTTTTGAAGAAGTGACCAATCTCCTTTGTGACCCCGACGTCATTAGTGACACAAAACGCTTGCGTGAATTGTCCAAGGAGCAGTCTTCCCTGGAAGAAACCGTGACGACTTACCGTGAATATAAATCAGTTGTATCCCAGATGGAAGATGCCAAGGCCATGTTGGAGGAAAAACTGGACGATGAAATGCGCGAAATGGTCAAGCTCGAAATCAGTGAGCTGGCTTCGCGTAAAGAAAAGCTGGAAGATCGCTTGAAAATCCTGTTGCTGCCGAAAGATCCGAACGATGAAAAGAACGTCATCGTCGAGGTGCGTGGTGCAGCAGGCGGAGACGAGGCTGCCTTGTTTGCAGCGGTACTGTTCCGTATGTACACTCGTTTTGCCGAGCGCAACGGCTTCAAGATCGAAGTATTGGAGGCAAGCCCTACCGATATTGGTGGATACAAGGAAATCGTCTTCTCGCTCAGCGGTCGCGGCGCTTACAGCAAAATGAAGTTCGAAAGCGGAGCGCATCGCGTACAGCGTATTCCGGCTACAGAGTCCGGCGGGCGCATCCATACCTCTACGGCGACTGTTCTGGTACTCCCGGAAGCAGAAGAAGTCGAAATAGAAGTAAACGACAAAGATATCCGTATCGACACCTTCTGTTCCAGTGGTGCAGGTGGACAGAGCGTTAATACCACCAAGTCTGCCGTTCGTGTGACTCACCTTCCTACAGGGATCATGGTTTCCTGTCAGGATGAAAAGTCGCAGCACTCTAACAAAGATAAAGCATTGCGCGTATTGCGTGCTCGCCTGTACGATTTTTATATGCAGCAGCAAAATGCTGAAGTAGATGCCAACCGCAAGAGCCTGGTGGGTACTGGTGACCGAAGCGAGCGTATCCGTACGTACAATTATCCACAAAGCCGTGTAACCGACCACCGTATCGGCTTGACGCTGCATCGTTTGGAATCGGTTCTCGAAGGCGAGTTGGATGAAGTGATCGACAACCTGATCATGCACGAACAGACGGAGCTGTTGAAAAGCCATGCAAACACAGCTTGATTGGTCTACTGTCACGACGATTCGAGAAGCCCTGACACGGGCTTCTTCCTTTTTGCGTGAGCATGGGGCAACTGATCCGGTGTTTGAGGCAGAGCTGCTGATTCGCCATTGCTTGGACTGGGACCGTACCCGTTTCCTGATTGCGATGATGGATCCGATTCCTCCAGGGGCGATAGAGAAGCTGGATGAGCTGCTTTTGCGGCGTGCCCAGCACGAGCCTTTGCAGTATATGTTTGGCTCGCAGGAGTTTTTTGGTCGGCTGTTTCATGTGCGTCCTGGTGTGCTGATTCCTCGCCCGGAAACGGAAATCTTGGTGGAGCAGGTGCTCCTGCATGCGGCCAAGCTGTGGCAGGGGGACGAGGCTGACGTTTTGACTGTAGCAGATATCGGTACAGGCAGTGGTGCCATTTGCATTACACTTGCCTGCGAGCGGCCTAGCTGGAAGGTCACGACCGTGGATTTGTCTTTGGACGCGACTGTGATCGCCAAGGAAAATGCGGAGCGTCTAGGAGCTGCCGTTCGCTTTTTGCAAGGGGATCTGGTGCAGCCGTTGCTCGCTGCCGGGGAGCAGGTAGATATCCTCGTATCCAATCCGCCGTATATTCCAAGTGCAGATGTTGATGAGCTGGATGCGGAAGTACTCGAGCACGAGCCACGCTTGGCTTTGGATGGTGGAACAGATGGACTGGACTGCTATCGACGTTTGTGCGAGGCACTGCCAGCTCTTTTAAAGAAAAAAGCACTGGTTGCCTATGAGGTGGGTATTCATCAGGCACGTGATGTTGCGGATCTGATGAAGGCATCCGGCGTTATTGATGAAGTGCATGTTGTACCTGATTTGGCGGGCATAGAGCGGGTAGTCATCGGCGTAAGACGATAGCGACTCGTTTGCTCGCCTTTTTCTTTCCGATTCGTTCAGAATATTTTCGATCTGCCGTTTGAATTCAGAACCTTCTGCCCATACTGGTGCTATAGAGAAAAAGAGCGTGACTAGCACAGTACAAGAGGGAGCTGTTCGATATGAAACGGACACTATGGATGGCGTTTTGTGTACTCATGTTAATGATGAGCTGGGAGGGACAGCTTACTTCGGCAAATGTTGTGGATAACGGGCCGATCCCTCAAGAATCCATTCGCTTGCGGATTATTGCCAACAGCGATTCCTTTCAAGATCAGTGGTTAAAGCGGGAAGTGCGTGATGCGCTGATCGCTCAAATGGATACATGGGCAACAGATATCAAGGATTTCAAGGATGCAGAGAAAGTCGTGAGAGCGAATCTGCCTGTGATGCAGCAAGTGGTCGACCAAACGATTCATGACCGCGGTTTTAGCTATAAAGCTGTCGTCGATTTTGGACAAGTCCCTTTTCCTACCAAGCTGTATGGTTCCTATGTGTACCCGGCAGGCGATTATGAGGCGCTGCGCGTACAAATCGGTGAGGCGAAAGGGCAAAACTGGTGGTGTGTCTTGTTCCCGCCGCTCTGCTTTATCGATATGTCCAACGGGGATGGTGTACAAGCAGCTCCAGCGGATACAGAGCAGGAGTCTGTTGCGGATGAGACCGATGCAGCACTTGAAACGCAAGCGAGTGTAGCTGCTACAGCAGTGGATACGGCTACAGGCCGAACACGGGATGAATGGCAGGAGTGGCGCCAGCTGCGTTTAGAGGATGTGTATGGAGAGCGCCAAGCTGACCGTGAGCCTGAACGTGGGCAAGAGAGTCAAGTCGTATCTGCCAGCACAGATGAATCCGTGGCAGGCAGCGTAGAAGCTCAGACAGAGACGGAACAACCAGCTGTGGCTCCTGCACCTGAAATCGAGGTAAGATTCTTTCTCTGGGATCGGCTGGAGAAGCTGTTCTCCTAAACAAAGAAAAAACGACACCTGGCAGTGGGCGCAGGTGTCGTTCTCTCGTTTGATGATGGGGGTAGGCGTTATTGCAGCAAGGCTTTCACATCGGATCGAAGCAAATTCAGGTAGCTGTGCGGTGGGATCGCGAAAGCAGGCATTCCCGCTGCATAGGCGGCGATTTCGTATTGAGTGAAATGAATGACCAGATTTCCGTTCTCAAAGGAATAAGGCTGGTTATCGGCAACGGTTTCGAAGCTGTAGAGCTCGGCTTTTTCAGGATCCGCCTGAATTTGTTGCTTGATCAGATTGTTCAGGACATAGTGATAATTGATGCCAGGCTGGAACAGGTCAGCGAGCTGCAGGTTCTGGGCTTTGTCCAGGTTGGCGATATTGTAGTAGGTAACATCGGTCATACCGTGTGCGCCACCTGTGTACAGATACGTTTGCACAGAGAATGCGACGAGCTTGCCGACAGAGTGAACCTTATAGGATATATCCACAGCATGGGGACGCATCGGATAGCCGTATTTCTTAGCGTCGATTGCGTCTTGCTTGCTCATGATTTGTCGTTCCTTCAATGCATCCTGAGCTTGTTTGAGCAAATCAGCATTCAGCTTTGCTTCATACGCTTTATCGTTCAGCCCGCTGATGACAGGGATCGTGATGTTGGCTTCGTACTCGGCTGTCTTTTGTTGAATGGTTTTGGAGGTAATCACGACTCCTTTTACTTGCGGGCTGCTTACCGGTACAGCAGGCTTGACTGGCACTGGAGTAGCAGCTATTGCTGGTGAAACGACAGCGCTGAGCAGGACAGCTGAACCGAGCAGGCTTGCTGCCATGGATTTGAATGATTTCATGAGAATGTCACGATCCTTTCAAGAAGGGACGGTTTGGAATGGTGTTGATACTCTTATCCTACTACATTCCTTAGCAACACTCGGTTAAAAATCGGTAACAATGTTTTTTCCACTGTGCTGATTAAAGTTATCAACAAGTTACCCACAGGCTGTTGAAAACTTTAATCAGCACATCTATACTTAAGGCACTTATGAATACGAAACGTGCTAGAGAAAGGATATTTTTATCATGGAGCAAAAGGTAGTCACCAAAGTTTGGACTGTGGATAATATTGTGGAAAATGCTGTGGAGAAAATACAGAGTTGTACACAGATTGTGGATGCAGCACGTTTGCTGCGGGATCGTGCGGTCGTCGCGTTTCCGACTGAAACCGTTTATGGTCTGGGAGCCAATGCATTGTCCAACGAAGCTGTGGAGAAAATATTTGCAGCCAAAGGAAGGCCCAGTGATAATCCACTGATTGTGCATATTGCAAAAAAGGAGCAGTTATCCACCGTGGCGTCGGAAATACCGGAAAAGGCGGAGAAGTTGATGGATGCCTTTTGGCCCGGTCCGTTGACCATTATTTTGCCACGGACAGATGAGGTCGCCTCGCTCGTCACGGCGGGTCTTGATTCCGTCGGAGTACGGATGCCTGATCATCCCATTGCACTGGCTTTGATTGCTGAAGCAGGAGTTCCCATCGCTGCACCAAGTGCCAATCGATCCGGGCGTCCGAGTCCCACGACAGCGGCCCATGTTCTTGCCGATTTGGATGGCCGTGTAGCGGGTATCGTGGACGGGGGAGCAACGGGAGTGGGATTGGAGTCCACAGTCATTGATGTAACGGTGGAGCCTCCTGTGATTCTTCGTCCGGGAGGCATTACCCGTGAAGAGATGGAAGCCGTGATTGGACCTGTCGCACTGGACCCATCTTTTCAGGCGGGAGCTACGGAGACTCCGCGTGCGCCTGGCATGAAATATACCCACTACGCACCGGAAGGCGAAATGTGGCTGGTGGCAGGAGAAGCAAAGCGAGTGTGGGACAAGATGGCCGCTATGCTGCGGGAAGCGAAGCAGCATGGGCGAAAAACAGGTGTGCTGGCAACGGAGGAGACTTTTGAGGCGTGGCGTGCACATCCTGACGCTGATGTCGTGCTGTCCGTTGGATCGCGTTCTGATTTGGGAGAGGTTGCCCATCAGCTGTATGCCGTCCTGCGCGATTTTGATGCCCACCACGTGCAGTTCATTGTAGGCGAAACGTTTTCCCGAGAGGGCCTTGGCATGGCTGTCATGAATCGTCTGGAAAAGGCAGCTGGCGGTCGAATCGAGCAGGCGTAAAATGCCTTGTCTAAACTCCTTCTTGTCCGCATAGGTTGAAGAGACGAGGAGGGGGAGGCCAGTTGGACCAGGTCTTGTTTCAGTGGGGGCAATTTCTGACCTTGCTCATGATCGCATTTGCCTTGAGTATGGACGCATTTTCTTTGGGAATCGGAGTAGGAATGGTAGGGATTCGGCTTCGGGAGATAATAAAAGTCAGTATCACCATAGGGCTTTTTCATATAGGTATGCCGATTGTAGGGATATTCGTTGGGGCGTATTTGTCTGATTTGGTTGGGGATATCGCCGTTTTTATGGGAGGCGGTGTTCTGATGGTGATTGGCTTGCATATGTTATGGAACGGATTTGTGAATAGCGATCAAAAAAGCGTGCTGCGGACCAAAGGGTTTGGCTTGATCCTTTTCGCCTTCAGTGTGAGCCTGGATGCCCTCACAGTCGGCTTCTCTTTCGGATTGATCGAAGTGAACAGGCTGCTCGCCATCACGCTTTTCGGCATCATGGGCGGTGCGATGTCCTACTTCGGATTACTTCTCGGCAGAAGCGTGGGAGGATGGTTGGGGGATTACAGCGAATTAGTAGGTGGACTTATTTTGTTCTGTTTTGGGTTAAAATTTATGTTATAGCAGGATGGCGCAGGCAGAAGGAGGCGAGATACGTGAAACGGATATTGTTTGTCTGCACAGGCAATACCTGCCGAAGTCCCATGGCAGAAGCGATTTTCCGAGCCAAAACGGCTGGGCAGGATTTTGAGGTGCGCTCAGCAGGGGTGGCAGCCTATGACGGGCAAGCGGCCTCTCCTCACGCCAGTAAAGTGCTGAAAGAGCGTGGGATTGAGCACAACCATTCGTCAAGCAGACTGGATGCAGAGCTGATCGAGTGGTCCGATCTGATTTTGACGATGACAGCCAATCACAAGCAGGCGATTTTGATGTACTATCCAGCTGCAGCAAACAAGGTGCATACCTTGCGTGAATATGTAGGAGTAGAAGGCTTTGGCGATATTGCAGATCCGTTTGGTGGGTCTATGGAGGATTATCGCAGAAGTGCAGAGGAAATCGAGGAGGCGCTGGACAGGCTATCGATAAGGTTGCTTCAAGAGCGTTTTCGTGAATCGCGCTAAGAATGAGGTGTTGGCCCCTTGTCAGTACCTTGTTTCGCATTAGAGTACGAACATTTTCTCTAACGTGGATTGAAATGTTCACTTTTTACTTGTGGGATTATGATGTATAATGAACGAGATCAAGTACAAGCGAGGGATGACAAGATGAAAGTAGCAATTGCTGCTGATCATGGTGGATACAAGCTCAAAGAGGAGATCAAGACGCTGCTTGCATCCTTGAATGTGGAGACCGAAGACTTCGGGGTCTCCTGCGCCGATTCGGTAGACTATCCTGACTATGCGCTTCCTGTAGCGGAAAAAGTAGCGGCAGGCGAGTTCGACCGTGGTATTTTGGTATGCGGTACTGGCATTGGCATGTCGATTGCTGCGAACAAAGTGCCGGGGATTCGCTGCGCGCTGGTGCACGATACCTTCTCGGCACGGGCAACTCGTGAGCACAACAACACGAATGTCCTGGCCATGGGTGAACGTGTCATCGGTCCTGGTTTGGCACTCGATATCGTGAAGATCTGGTTGGATACGGACTTCCAGGGTGGACGTCACGAGCGACGTGTGGAGAAAATCTCGGAGATCGAAGCGAAACACACGGGAGTGAAGTAAGTGGATCTGGTCGCCATTGAAAAACAGGTCATTGAGGTTGTAAAGGAAGTTGTCCATCTGTCTGAGCTGAAGCCAGGACAGCTGCTCGTCATCGGATGCAGTACCAGTGAAGTGCTGGGCAAGCACATCGGCAAGGCGGGAAGCAAGGAAGTGGCAGCTGCTCTTTATCGCGGTATTCGTGCTGTACAAGACCTGAGCGGGTTTGCCGTGGCTTTTCAATGTTGTGAACATTTGAACAGGGCGTTGGTCGTGGAGCGCGAAGTGTTGGAGCGATTCGGATGGGATGAGGTATCGGTCGTCCCCGTTCCTACAGCAGGCGGTTCCATGGCAGCGCATGCTTACACCCAGATGAAGGATGCTGCCGTCGTCGAGCATATCTCGGCACATGCCGGGATCGACATCGGCGATACGCTTATTGGCATGCATTTGAAGCATGTAGCGGTTCCGGTGCGGCCAACAATTCGCGTCATCGGGGAAGCACATGTTACGGCAGCGCGGACTCGTCCGAAGCTGATCGGCGGCGCCCGTGCCGTGTATGAAAAAGCACCAACTACGGAGAGCTGTACCTAAAAAGAACGTGAGACAAGCTCATGTTCAAGGAGGAGAGAATATATCATGCTAGATCATTTGCGCCAGCAAGACCCACAAGTATTGGAAGCCATCCAGTTGGAACTGGGAAGACAACGCGACAAGATTGAGCTGATCGCATCCGAGAACTTCGTTAGCCGTGCTGTAATGGAAGCAATGGGAACCGTTCTGACAAACAAATACGCAGAAGGATATCCAGGCCGTCGCTACTACGGTGGCTGCGAATACGTGGATATTGCTGAAAATATTGCGCGCGATCGTGTGAAGGAACTGTTTGGGGCAGAACATGCCAACGTTCAACCTCACTCCGGCGCTCAAGCAAACATGGCTGTATACTTCACCATCCTGAAGCCAGGCGATACTGTACTTGGTATGAACCTGTCCCATGGTGGTCACTTGACGCATGGTAGCCCTGTAAACTTCTCCGGTACGCTCTACAATTTCGTAGAATACGGAGTAGATCAAGAATCCCACACCATCAATTATGAAGACGTTCGTGCGAAAGCTCTCGAGCACAAGCCAAAATTGATCGTAGCGGGCGCGAGTGCGTACCCACGTACCATCGACTTCGCTAAGTTCCGCGAAATCGCGGATGAAGTGGGCGCATACTTCATGGTAGACATGGCTCACATCGCAGGTCTGGTAGCAGCAGGTCTGCATCCAAACCCAGTGCCATACGCTCATTTCGTTACTTCTACTACCCACAAAACCTTGCGCGGTCCTCGCGGTGGTCTGATTCTTTGCAAAGAAGAGTTTGCAAAAGCAATCGACAAATCCGTATTCCCAGGCGTACAAGGTGGACCTTTGATGCACGTAATCGCTGCAAAAGCAGTTGCTTTTGGTGAAGCTCTGCAAGCAGACTTCAAAGATTACGCAGCTCGCATTGTAAGCAATGCAAAAGCATTTGCAGAAGCTTTGACTGCAGAAGGGTTGACGCTCGTATCCGGCGGTACCGATAACCACTTGGTTCTGGTGGATGTAAGCAAGGTCGGCTTGACTGGTAAAGTGGCTGAGCATCTGTTGGATGAAGTCAGCATCACAACCAACAAAAACACGATCCCTTACGATTCCGAGAGCCCATTTGTAACAAGCGGTGTTCGTATGGGTACGCCAGCGGTTACCAGCCGTGGCTTTGATGAAGAAGCAATGAAAGAAGTAGCAGCGATCATCGCGCTCACTTTGAAAAATCCAGAAGACGCAGCGAAACACGAAGAAGCTCGCCAGCGCGTAGCTGCTCTGTGCCAACGCTACCCAATGTACGAAGGCTTGGAAATCTAAGCTTCGTGCGTTGAATAGGAAGGCAGACTCCGAATGGGGTCTGCTTTTTTCGTAGGAGAAGAACATTTCCAAGCTGCGCTCAATGCTGCGCCCTGCTGAGGGGAAGGACTGCCCGCTCGCATCCACTGGCGGGGAAACGCAAAAGTGGGGAAGAACATTTCCAAGCTGCGCTCAATGTTGCGCCCTGCTGAGAGTTGGGGCTGTCCGCTCCGCACCCATTGGCGGGGAAACGCAAAAGTGGTAGCCGCTGCGCCGTGTTTGCAGGTTGCGTTTCTGTTGCCCGCCAATGGCTGCTCCGCTCGGTTGGGCTCCACAACTCGCTCCGCTTGGAAATGTTCTTCTTATCGGGGGAGAAAAGGCTTTGATGGTTTACCCGTGAAGAGTAATGAATGGTTTGTTTCCTAAGCTTCGAAGTACTACAAACAAAAACGCCAAGAAGCCGGACTCCAGGCGGAGCGATGAGGCGCGGGCAAAAGGAGCGTAACCGTGAATACTCTGCGTAGCGGCTACCACTTTTACGCTCCCCCGCGACTCATTGCGCAGCGTGCAGTCCTACCCTCAGCGGGACGTAGGGTGGAGCGGAGTCTGGAGATCGGATTCTCCGTAGGGTGGAGCGCAGCCTGGAGACCGGCTTTTTCGAAGATTGGGCAAATTGACGGCGGGACACTCCTTCGCTATTATGAGAAGGATGTATTGATAGGGAAACGGAGGAACGTTCATGAGCCGTGTATATGTGTTTGACCATCCGCTGATTCAGCATAAAGTAACTTATATCCGTGACAAGAATACGGGGACCAAGGAATTTCGCGAGTTGGTGGACGAAGTAGCGACACTGATGGGGTATGAAATTACCCGTGATATGCCGTTGGAGGAAACCACGATTGATACGCCTGTGGCTACTTGTAAATCCAACGTGATTGCAGGGAAAAAAGTGGGTCTCGTACCGATTTTGCGCGCTGGTCTCGGTATGGTTGACGGTCTGTTGAAGCTGATTCCTGCAGCCAAGGTAGGCCATGTTGGGTTGTATCGTGATCCGGAAACCTTGCAGCCAATTGAGTACTACGTCAAGCTGCCTTCTGACGTAGCTGAGCGTGAATTGATCGTGATTGATCCGATGCTGGCAACAGGCGGTTCTGCCGTTGCAGCGATTACTGCACTGAAAAAGCGCGGTGCGAAGAATATGAAGCTGATGTGCCTCATCGCTGCGCCAGAAGGTATTAAAATGGTGCAGGACGAGCATCCGGATGTAGATATTTTCGTAGCCGCGATTGATGAATATTTGAACGATCATGGATATATCGTGCCAGGCTTGGGAGATGCGGGAGACCGTCTGTACGGCACAAAGTAGCGGGAGAGGGAAACCGATGAAAACATGTAAAGTAATGACGGTATTTGGTACACGTCCGGAAGCGATCAAAATGGCTCCGCTCGTGCACGAATTGAACAAGCACAGCGAACAGATTGAATCCGTTGTTTGCGTGACTGCGCAGCATCGCCAAATGCTGGACCAGGTGCTGGAGATTTTCGATATCAAACCGGACATTGACTTGAACATCATGAAAGACCGGCAGACACTGGTAGGAGTCACTACCCGTGCGCTGGAGAGCTTGGACAAAGCGATCAAGGAAGTAAAACCTGACATCGTGCTGGTCCATGGGGATACGACAACGACTTTTGTAGCGAGCTTGGCAGCGTTCTACAACCAGGTTGCGATTGGCCACGTCGAAGCGGGCCTGCGTACGTGGGACAAGTATTCGCCATTCCCGGAAGAGATGAACCGTCAGCTGACAGGCGTCATGGCAGACCTGCACTTTACCCCAACCGACGGCTCCGCCGACAATCTGCGCCGGGAAAACAAAAAGGAAGAGACCATCTACATCACTGGTAATACAGCGATTGATGCGCTGAAGACAACGGTGCGTGAAGATTATACACATCCTGTGCTCGACCTGGTTTCCAATCACAAAATGGTGCTGATGACCGCTCACCGTCGCGAAAATCTGGGTGAACCGATGCGCCAGATTTTCCGTGCCGTGAGAAGAATGGTGGACGAGCATCCAGAGATTGCGGTAGTCTACCCTGTGCATCTCAACCCGGCCGTACAGGAAGTGGCCCACGAGCTTCTGGGCAGACATGAGCGCATTCATTTGATCGAGCCGCTCGATGCCTTTGATTTCCACAACTTTGCGAGACGCGCGCATTTGATTCTGACTGACTCCGGTGGGGTACAGGAGGAAGCACCTTCTCTGGGAGTTCCTGTTCTCGTGCTGCGTGATACGACAGAGCGTCCAGAAGGGATTGCAGCAGGCACACTCAAGCTGGCTGGTACCGATGAAGCGCAGGTGTATGCGATGGCAAAAGAGCTGCTGACAAACCAAGCAGCGTATGATGCTATGGCGCATGCTGCCAATCCGTACGGGGATGGGGAAGCTTCTCGTCGGATTGTAGAGGCTATTCTTCATCATTTCGGATTGCGCGAGGAGCGTCCGGAGCCGTTCCATTCTGGTCATTAATCATCTAGGTCTGCACATACTGATTTTCTTTGAAGTCCCGTCCGGTGCTGTTGGTATAGCCGGACGGGTTTTCTTTCCGCAAAATTGTCGACTAACTATTTGTTATATTTTTCTAATAGAGAATCTAGCGACAAGGCGAAACTATCAACTACCATGGAGCGTCTAAATTCTAGTTGGGTTTTTGTACCTGAACCACAGACATAAAAAAGATCGGAAAACGGAGAGGAGTCACCAACATGAGAGCGCGGAAGGCGGTTACGCTGCTCACGGCTGCGACAGTAGCCTGGGGAGCTTTTGTTCCGTTTGTGCCGCTTGCGACCAATGTGGCACAAGCGAGAGCGGAGACAAGTTCATTGCAGATGATGTGGCAAACGCCGATTGGCGAAGGGACCACTTTACTCAAATACACAAAATCTTTTGCAGATCAATTGGTTACGGTCATGGTGACCAAGGTGGATCTGAACAATCAGTACGTGGAAGTAAAGCCGGTCTACGGCACGAAAGGCAAGCTGACTGAGAGGCAAACCGTAACCCAGATGGCGCGGGAAACGGGAGCGATCGCAGCGATCAATGCGGACTTTTTCAACATGTCCAAACGCGGCGCACCTTTCGGAATCGTGCAAAAGGACGGCGAGCTGGTTTCCTCGATGGGGCTGATCTCTTACTGGTACAGCCTCGGATTGACGGGCGACAAGACCGCAATCATCGAAAAATTTGGATTTGGCGGAAAGGTAACTGCACCAAGTGGAGCTACCTACTCGATCCAAGGGGTCAACAAAGAAGAGTACAATCCCAGCGAAGGCCGCAAAAGCCATCAAAACCAGCTGAATCTGTACACCCCGTCTTTTGGTAAGACGAGCCTCGGGGCCATTTCCGGCTACAAAGACGTCGTAGAAATTTTGTTCGTCGACGATGTCGCCAAAGAAATCCGAGTCAATCAACCTGGCGTATACATACCTTACAACGGCTATGTCCTTTGGGGACATGGCGAGGCTGCGGCTTTCCTGAAACAAAATTTCCCTGTCGGTGCGAAAGCGCAGGTACAATATCAAACAACACCTCAAGACATCGATCTGCTGGATGCGGTAGGAGGAAACGTGCTTCTGGTTAACCAGGGAAAAGCGCTCACCTCCTTCCAGGCAGATAAATCCATTACCTCGATCAATTCTCGTACAGCTGTCGGTATCTCCCAAGACGGCAAAACAATGTACATGGTCACCATCGATGCGAGCAAAGGGGTTTATCTGGACGAGCTGGCAAAAATCATGGCAGAGCTGGGCTCCTATCGCGCAGTGAACTTTGACGGCGGTGGTTCCACGACTTTGGCTACCCGAATGCTGGGTGAGACGCAGGCGAACCTTTCCAACGTGCCGAGCGGCGGAGTCGAGCGAAGAGTACCAACAGGCCTTGCTGTGTATAACACTGCCCCAAAAGGCGACTTGCGCGGCTTTACAATCGATGTGCCTTCCGATGTTCTGATCGGACAAACGGTTTCGATGACCGCGTCAAAAGGATACGACACGCACTACCAGCCATACGCGATCAATTCGTCTAATGTCGCATGGGACGTAAGCGGTGGCTCGGATGTAGGGACAGTAGACGGTACACGCTTTACTCCAGCCCGTTCGGGTCAAATCACCCTGCAAGGGCGTTTGGGCAATGTGACGCAAAATAAAGAAATTCACGTCGTTTCTGGCAGCGAGGTCCAGCAGATTGTGGTTTCGCCAAATCCGGTGACGATCGCTCCTGGCCAAACCTTGACGCTCGACATCAAAATCAAGACGAAAAAGGGAGCGCTTGTTCAGGCGACTCCGCTTAGTGTGCAGACAAGTGTAGACTCTTCGATCGCTACGGTGAACGACAAGCTGCAGCTGACAGCTGGAGATCTGCCAGGCAACGGCAAGCTCACTGTGACCTATGATGGGGTTTCTACAACGATTCCGTTTGCGATCGGTCAATTCGAGCAGCCTTGGCTGACATTTGACAACCAAGTGGGCATGTACCACGCTGCTAACCCTGCGAGCATCAGCTCTGCTGGTTCCTTCGGTGCTGTCACCGATCCTGTGTTCCGTACGAAAAAAGCAGCGAAACTGGTCTACAACTTCTCGGGAGCGCCAGCAAGCAGCATGAGAATCGCTTACGGCGTCCTTGGTGCAAATCCAGTGACGATCCCAGGCAAGCCACTTGGATTGGGACTGTGGGTCAATGGCGACAGCAGCAGACACTGGCTGCGTGCAGAAGTCATCGATGCAAACGGCAAGACTGTGTACGTGGATCTGGCAAAAGAAATCGACTGGTCGGGCTGGAAGCAAGTGAAAGGCTACTTCCCGAGCAATGCCGCCTATCCGCTGAAGCTGAGAAGCATTTACGTCGTCGACCAGGCAAACGACGGAATTACGCACGATCAAGGTACCCTGTACTTCGACGAGGCATCTCTCCTCTTGCCGAACCAAACGGGTCAACCGAGTGATTCGGTGATCGTACCTGAGCTGCCGGGAAGCATGTCTCTCGGAGCGGAGCTCGACTTGCAGCATTCCTTTGTAAACACAGCATCGTTCCTGGAAACCGCGAAGATCGATGTGGAGCCGATCGTTTCACAGCCGCTTCCAGGCTACGTGCCGGCAGACTACTCCTTTACGATTCAGCCGGGTGAGCTGAAGGCTGGAGAAGAAGATCGCATCTCTACCTCTCCGATTCAGCTGACACTCGTGCCGAAAAATTGGATTGCGGGGAAAGGCGTTGGACTTCTGTATGTGAACGAGACCAACAATACGCTCGATCCGTTGCTGGGTACGAGAAATGCACAAGGACAATGGGTCTACGAAGTCAATTCCTACGGGAAGTACGTGCCGTACTATCTGGATAATGTGGGACCAGCGTTCACTGACATTACCAACCACCCTGCTAAAAACGAAATCACGTACATGGCAGATCAAGGCTATGTGAAGGGCTTGACCGACACCACATTCGGTCCGGAGGCTTCTCTGACCCGTGCGCAGTTTGTCGCTTTGCTCGCGCGTACGTTTAATTGGCAGCTGCCGTCTGCGCCAAAGCTAAGCTTCAAGGATAAAGTGCCTTCCTATGCACAAGGAGCTGTGCAGGTTGCTGTATCCAAAGGCTTGGTGAAGGGATACGGAGATAATACCTTCCGTCCAGACCAGCCGGTGACGCGTGCGGAAGCAGCCGTGATTCTCGATCGTCTCGTAAATAAAAAGGGAGCCACTAAAACCGTTGGGGATAAGGGAACATGGCCTACGTGGGCAGCTTCCTCGATCAACAACATGGTCGGGCTCGGTCTGATGGATCCGGTCAGCAACAAATTCCAGCCGAACAAGGCAACGACCCGTGCAGTGTGTGTCGTGGCTCTGTACCGGATTTTGCAGCAAACGAAATAAGCAGGAAATACCCCAAAAAAGGACCTAGTTTCTCCTCAGGGAGCGACAAGGTCCTTTTTTTGTTGCCAAACGAAGGAAAAAGGCTTTGCGAAAATATGTTAACCAAATTAAAATACAAGTTAACAAATAAATGTTAACGAAGGAGGTCATCAAGTTGCTATATTCACCTGAGGAGCTGGCCGCCAAGAACAAGCAGTATCTGTGGCATCCATTTACGCAGATGAAAGACTACATAGAAGACGAGCCCCTCATCATTGCCAGAGGAAAAGGAATCAAGCTGTTTGATGTGCATGGAAAGGAATACTACGATGGCTTTTCGTCTGTGTGGTTGAATGTGCACGGCCACAACGTCCCGGAGCTGAATCAAGCCATCATAGAGCAGCTCGATCAGGTCGCGCATTCAACGTTGCTTGGTATGGCGAATGTGCCGTCGATATTGCTGGCAGAGGAGCTGGTACGCCTCGCGCCGGAAGGCTTGACCAAAGTATTTTACTCAGACAATGGGGCTACCGCTGTGGAAATCTCCTTGAAAATGGCTTTCCAGTATTGGCAAAACCGTGGGATGCACGAGAAGAAGTCTTTTATCACCATGAGCAATGCCTATCACGGAGATACGATCGGTGCTACGAGTGTAGGGGCAATTCCGCTCTATCATCAGATCTACAAGCCATTGCTATTTTCGCCTCATGTGATTCCATACCCGTATCCATACCGGGATGGCGGCGATGAGGCTGCGGTAAAGAACACACTCGACAGACTGGAGCAGCTGCTGCAGGAAAAAGGGACGGAAATCGCCGCCATGATTGTGGAGCCGGTGGTGCAGGGCGCGAGCGGGATGATCATCATGCCGGATGGCTGCTTACGGCAGATCGCGGAAATGCTCCAGGCGTACGATGTGCTGCTCATTGCCGACGAAGTAGCGACTGGCTTTGGCCGTACGGGGAAGATGTTTGCTTGCGAGCATGATGGGGTAACGCCAGACATCATGGCTGTGGCAAAAGGGCTGACTGGTGGCTATCTGCCGGTAGCAGCTACAGTGGTCAAAGAAAAAGTGTATGCGGCTTTTTATGCCGACTACGAGGAGCAAAAAACGTTCTTCCACGGGCATTCGTTTACGGGCAATCCGTTGGGATGTGCAGTCGCCTTGGCTAATCTGCGCTTGATGGAGGAGGGGCGGCTCGTAGAGGGTACCGTACAAAAGGCAAAATATCTCGCCGAGCTGCTGCTCCCTATGGCAGAAGAGGCCCATGTGGGGGACATCCGCCAAAAAGGGATGATGGCAGGCATTGAGCTCGTGCGGGATAAGGAGACAAAGGAGCCGTTTCACTGGAACGAGCGCATTGGAGTTCGCGTCTGCAAGCTGGCCCGGGAAAAAGGACTGTTGACGCGTCCATTGGGCAACGTGATCGTGTTCATTCCTCCGCTCGCTTCTACCTGTGAGGAGCTGCGTGACATGGTCCGCATTCTCGAGGCGTCGATCAAGGAGGCAACCTCGGCGACAAAGGAGGGATCGGTATGAACGAACAGAGATGTGCCGGCTTATTCATCGCCGGTACCGATACAGGGGTAGGGAAAACGATTGTCACGGCTGGCCTGGCAGCTGCTTTGCGCGAGGATGGATTGGAAATCGGCGTCTGGAAGCCCGTGATGTCCGGAGCCCTAGCGCATGAGGACGGAAGCGATGCAGCCTTTCTTCATACTTTCTCCGGGGTTGCAGATCTGCCTGACGAGATCGCTCCTCTCGTCTTTCCACAGCCACTCACTCCACTGCTGGCAGCTAGAGCTGCAAACCATGAGCTTACGATGGAGCAAGTCCTGCAGGGAGGTGAGCTTCTGAAGAAAAGACATCGATTTTTGCTGGTAGAGGGAGCGGGGGGACTCGCTGTTCCCCTCACTGAGACGGAAATGATGATCGATCTAGCGAGGAAGCTTGGGCTCCCGCTGTTGCTGGTAGCAAGAGATGGCCTAGGAACCATCAATCATACGCTGCTGTCAGTCTGGTATGCCCGGGAAAAAGGCGTGCCTGTCGCTGGTGTCCTGCTAAACGAGGCAGATGCAGATCTTGCCGACGACGCCAGTAAGGCGAGCAACGCGAGCATGATTGAATGCTATGGGCAAGTCAAGGTGTGGGGAAGCCTTCCGAGATTGAGGAAGCCGCTCTCTCGTCCGGACCTGATTGCGGCCATACGCCAGCATGTAAATTTGGGGGCCATTGCCGCTCATATTCTGGGAGAAGAGGGGACACGATGATCGATTGGATGAGCTACGCAAAGAAAGCGATACATAACGAAATGCTGACACGCGAGGAAGCGCTTCACGTGCTGCAGGCACAGGACGACGAGCTATTGCCGCTGCTGCACGCGGCTTTCCAGGTCAGGCGTCATTTTTTTGGCAAAAAGGTAAAGCTGAATATGATTCTAAACGCCAAAAGCGGTCTATGCCCGGAGGATTGTGGATACTGCTCACAATCGATCGTATCTAACGCTCCTGTAGCGAAATACACGCTGCTGGACAAGGAAACGCTGCTGGCAGGTGCCAGAGAAGCGCTGAACCGCAAAGCAGGGACGTATTGCATCGTGGCTTCCGGACGAGGACCGACGGAAAAAGAGCTGGCGCAGGTCATCGAGGCGGTAGAGGAAATTCGCGAAACGATGCCCCTGAAGATTTGTGCTTGTCTGGGGATTCTGAGCGAAGAGCAGGCCACGCGATTACAGGCCGCAGGTGTGCATCGCTACAACCACAATCTCAATACGAGCCGTTCCCATTACGGGGACATTACGACTACGCATACGTACGATCAGCGGGTAGAAACCGTCGATACGGTGAAAAAAGCAGGGATGTCCCCGTGCTCCGGTGTCATTATCGGGATGGGAGAGAGCGAAGAGGAAATCGTGGAGATGGCGCAGGCATTAAGAGAGCTGGATGCCGACTCGATTCCTGTCAATTTTTTAAATGCAATCCCGGGGACCCCCCTCGAAGCTTATGGACGGACACCTGCTAGAAAAGCACTCAAGGTGCTCGCCTTGTTCCGCTTTCTTTGTCCCACCAAAGAAATTCGTGTGGCAGGAGGAAGAGAAGTCAACCTGCGGTCCCTTCAACCTATTGCGCTGTATGCAGCCAATTCGTTATTTGTAGGGGATTATTTGACGACTCCAGGGCAGGAAATTGCGACGGACCATCAGATGATCGAGGATCTGGGGTTTGAAATCGAGCTGTGTGCGCTTTAGGAAGGTGTTCGAAATGCTAGATCGATACGCTTGGCTGGATGAAGATTATGAGCGATTGGAAAAACAGGCGCTGACTAGGCAAATACGCAGCGTGGATGCTGTGCTGGGAGATCGAGGTGCATGGATCCGGGTTGCAGGCAAAACGCTGTTGAATCTATCGTCCAACAATTATCTGGGACTTGCCCATGATGCGCGGTTGAAAGCGGCAGCGATGGAGGCGATCGAGCTGTGGGGGACGGGAGCGACTGCTTCCCGTCTCGTTACAGGCAGCTGCGCCTTATATACCGAGCTGGAGCAGCGACTGGCAGCGTGGAAAGAGCGTGAAGCCGCTTTGGTGTTCGCGAGCGGCTATCAGGCGAATACGGGCGTCATCTCCGCTTTGGTCGGCCGGGGAGATGCCGTATTCAGTGATCGCCTCAATCATGCCAGCATCGTGGATGGAATTGTCCAAAGCCGTGCCGAGCATTACCGCTATCGTCACAATGATCCCGAGCATCTGGCGTATTTGCTGGAGAAGCACAAGGGAGCTCGCAGAAAACTGATCGTGACAGACACGGTCTTTTCGATGGATGGTGATACAGCTTTGCTACCCGATCTGGTTGGCTTGCGGGCTCGCTATGGGGCATTGCTGATGGTAGACGAGGCTCATGCAGGAGGTGTGCTTGGAGAGCGTGGAGAAGGGCTCTGTCACGCCCTAGGGCTGCACAGGGAGATCGATGTGATCATGGGGACGTTCAGCAAAGCGTTTGGGGCATACGGAGGCTATATTTGCGCTGATCATAGCGTGGTTCGGTATCTTGCTACCAAATCTCGACCGCTCATCTATTCGACAGCCCTGCCGCCGGCGGTGATTGCTTCCGTGCTAACAGCATTGACCATTGTGATGAAGGACGCAGAGAGGCGAAAAAGTCTGCAGGCAAAGGCGAAATGGCTCCGCGAACGGCTGGCCTCGTACGGCTTTTCCGTAGGGGAGGGAGATACTCCCATCATCCCGTTGATCATCGGCGATAACGAAAAAACACTTCGCTACAGCCGCAAGCTGGAGGAAATGGGGATCGCTGCCGTCGCGATTCGTCCGCCTACTGTGCCAGCGGGGACTTCGCGGATCCGTCTCACTGTGATGGCGACACATACCTGGGCAGAGCTGGAATGGGCAGCAGACCAACTGCAGAGTATCCGGGCCGATCTGGAAGGAGGGATCGGGTAAATGGCAATCCAAACCGTCTTACTGTGGCTGACGGGCTGGGGGATGTCCAACGACCTTTGGCACCCGATTCAGGCGCGATTTCCTACCTGTCATCACGTCACACCCGACTTCACACGTGCGATGCATCCAAAAGATTTTATGGCAGTGATTGAAAAGGAAGTAAGAGCGATCGGCAGCGGAAGGCTGTTCGTGATTGGATGGTCGATGGGAGGCATGCTCGCCCAGCGTCTCGCCGCAAACGCACCTCTCCATGGCATGGTTCTGATCAGTACAGGGAGCAGATTTGTTCGACCGAAAGAAGAACGGAGCAAAGGATGGCCCGTGGCTTCGCTGCTGAGAATGGAGCGCGAACTGATTGAAAATAGAGAGCGTGTGCGGGGAGATTTTTTCGAGAGTATTGCTACCGAAAAGGAGAGAAGAGAGAAGAAGGACACGTTTCTGGAATCGCGGGTAAACCAATGGTCCACTGAAGCGCTTTTGGCGGGACTCGTCTACTTGCGAGAAGAGGACTGCGGCCAGCTATGCGGCTCTTTGGACGTACCGGTGACGATCATACATGGAAAAAACGATGCGATCTGGCCATTTGAAGCAGGAGTGGAATTGGCACAGAGCCTACCTCAAGCGGAGCTGTTGCCAATAGAGGACAGTGGACATGCACCGCCCATTTTTTATCCGGAAATCGTAACACTTGCTGTGCAGAGGATGGTGGAGAGTGATGGAGAAGGCAAGGCTTAAAAGCCGGTTCAGCCAAAAGGCGAGTAGCTATGATCGCTACGCGCTTGTTCAAAAGGAGATGGCAGGCCAGCTGCAAAAGCTCACATGCGCGGCGGTAGAACCGGATCGAGTCGCGAGGCTATTGGAGGTTGGATGCGGCACAGCGGGCCTCACACGGATGCTCCGCAGACATTTTGCCGAGTCCGCCTATCAGTCGATGGACATCGCACGAGGAATGCTGGAGCAGGCAGAGCATAACCTCCAGGCTGAAGGCATGACTTGCGAGTTTCTGCATGCTGATATCGAAGAATGGGTCTGGGAGCAGCCCCCTGAGACGTACGATCTGATCGTGTCCGGTGCCTGCTTTCAATGGCTCGCACATCCGGCAAAGACTTTAAGGGGCATGGCAAAGCTGCTTCGCCCGGGAGCGCCGCTTATTTTTTCGACTTTCGGACCAGCGACTTTTCAGGAGCTTCATGCTTCGTTCGGGTATGCGCATCGTTGTCTAGGGCAGAATGAGGTTCGTCACGGTTTATCGTTTGTCTCATCTGAGCAGTGGGAGCGCATGCTAAGAGATGCTGGTATGGAAGACATTCGCACTACCACGCGAAAAGCAGTGCTATCCTATCCCTCCGTCGTCGAGTTTCTGCATGCGGTCAAATCAATAGGGGCAAATGCGAGCCAGGAAAGAGAGAAAGGACTGGGGCAAAGAAAGCTTTTGGCAGAGATGATCGGTTACTATGAACGAACATATGCCTTCGATCACGGCATTCCGGTCACATACGATTTGCTTTATATTCAAGCAAGTCGAAGCAGGAATCTGAGCACAAACATGGAATCATAGGAAAGTTGGCTAACATGATTATTCCGGGGAGTGTTTGAATATGAGTCAAAGAGAAATCGTTATTGCGAGTGCTGTCCGCACTGCTATAGGGAGCTTTCAAGGCACGCTGTCTGGTGTAAGCGCTACAAAACTGGGAGGAATCGTGCTTGAAGCAGCTCTGGAGCGGGCAGGGGTACCCAAGGAAGCTGTGGACGAAGTCATCATGGGAAACGTACTCCAGGCTGGTCTGGGTCAAAATCCTGCACGTCAAGCTTCCATCCAAGCTGGTTTGGCAAATGAAGTTCCTTCCCTGACCATTAACAAAGTGTGCGGTTCAGGTCTGAAAGCAGTACATCTGGCCGTACAGGCGATTCTCAGCGGTGATTCTGAAGTGGTACTCGCAGGTGGCATGGAGAACATGAGCCAGGCGCCGTACCTTTTGGAAGGTGCACGCAATGGCTATCGCATGGGAGATCAAAAAGTAGTAGATTCCATGATCCGCGATGGCCTATGGTGTGCTTTCAACGACTATCACATGGGGATCACGGCAGAAAATCTTTGCAGCAAATACGAGATTGGCCGCGACGAGCAGGACGAATTTGCCGCATGGAGCCAGCAGAAGGCGCAGAAGGCGATTGAAACCGGCCGCTTCCAGGAAGAGATCGTTCCCGTGGCTATTCCGCAGAGAAAAGGTGATCCTGTCCTATTTGCAGTGGATGAATTCCCGCGTGCAGGCGTTACCGCAGAAGCGCTGGGCAAACTGAAGCCAGCCTTTAAAAAAGACGGTTCCGTCACTGCGGGCAACGCTTCGGGAATCAATGACGGCGCAGCTGCTCTCTTGATTATGACTAAAGAAAAGGCTGACGAGCTTGGCGTCAAGCCGTTGGCGCGCATCATCGCCAATGCCAGCGCTGGTGTAGATCCGAGCATTATGGGCTACGGACCGGTTCCGGCTACCGAGAAGGTATTGAAGAAAGCGGGCTTGTCTATTGCCGACATCGACCTGATCGAGGCGAACGAAGCGTTTGCTGTTCAATCCTTGTCCGTTGGAAAAGCACTCGGCTTCGATTCAGAGAAGGTAAATGTGAACGGAGGAGCGATTGCTTTGGGGCATCCGATCGGTGCAAGCGGCGCTCGAATTTTAGTTACCCTTATTCACGAATTACATAAGCGTGAAGGGGTAAAATATGGGTTAGCGACTCTTTGCATTGGCGGCGGACAGGGAGTAGCGACGGTCATTGAGAAACTGTAGTATTTTCAATAGTTTTCAATTGTGAACGCTTTGTGTACAGAACGGGTCGAACGTTGACAAAGGGAATAATCTTTCGTTAATATGGATGAGGGCAAAGGGGCGCTTGACACCTGCCCTCTCCTTATGTTTGAAAGGAGAATGTCCTGTGTCGAAAATTGATAATCCAGGGCGAGCCATCACACTGGTTACTTTAATTGGTGTCGATATGGCAATTTGTGTGATTGCAGGGGTATTTCTGGGTAAATATCTGGATGGCCTTTTCGCTTCCAATCCGCTGTTTTTGATGATTGGATTGCTCGCAGGATTAGGTATAGGCGTGTACAGCGTCTACCGCATCATTCGCGGGTACCTCTAGGGAGATGGGACATGCAAACGTTTACTTTGGCTATGCGAGCCACTTTTCGCTATGCCTTTTTCTGTATGGCGATAGCTGCGATACTCTGGGCAGTGTTGCCATCGTATCGATTCTTTTTGCAGGGCCTTCTTTTAGGGATGGTCTGCAGTCTCGTGAATGGAACTGTCCTCTTCAGCAAAACCTGGCGTATCGGTCAGATGGCTGTCGATCCAAGTGTACGGCCTAAAGGGACTGGCATGCTACAACGCCTCATCGTCGCGGGGTTTGCTGTCTTCCTGACGATGCGATTCCCTCATTTATTTGGACTTGCTGGCGTTTTGATAGGGTTGTTCCTCTTTCAGGCTCTTAGTTTCCTTTTTGTGTATCGCTCCTTTAAATAGATATCTGCATTTCTTTTTTACATGTATGCGAAAAACTACTCGCGCGGAAGAAAGGGGTGAAATACATGCATTATTCTCTGCGATTTGAATGGTTGGGCATGGTATTTGACATCTCCACTATTCTCATGATTCTGGTAACCTCTCTGGTGGTACTCTTCATGTGTATCGGTATGACCCGCAAGCTGACCTCCGCTACTCCAGGCGGCACGCAAAACGTGATGGAATGGATTGTGGACTTTGTCACCGGTATTACTAAGAGCTACATCACACCGAAGAAAGCTGCGGGTTTTGTCTCCTTGGCGCTCACGTTGTTCCTGTACATCTTCTTGGGGAACCAATTGGGACTTTTGTTCAACGTGAACACGGCTCACCACAATAGTCATGGCCAAGAGGTAAGCCAAGGTTTCATCGACATGCTGACTGTTTCCACTAGCGATGAAATGAAACAACAAAAGCTGGAAAAAGTAACGGAAGAGTTGAACTCTACCGATCCGCATGCACACGGTGTGGTAATTGGTTGGTGGAAATCGCCTACCGCGACGCCGAGCGTTACCTTCGCTTTGGCACTCATCGTTCTTCTATACTCTCACTATCTGGGAATCAAGAAGAGCTTTGGCGGTTGGCTGAAACATACATTCCTGAACCCGATTCACATTCTCGAGGAGTTCATCATTAAGCCGTTGACGCTTCCTTTGCGTCTATTCGGTAACATCTTTGCGGGTGAGGTTTTGATCGCCTTCCTGCTGAGTGTAGGAATCTTCGGTAGCATCCCGCTGTTTATCTGGCTGGGTTACTCCGTATTCGTAGGTTCCGTACAAGCGTTCATTTTCACGACGCTTGCAATGGTGTACCTCTCGCAGCAAGTGAACGAAGATCATTAATCGGCAATTTCCGTATTTCATTCTTTTTTACAACACTAAGGAGGTTTTTAAACAATGGAAGGTTTGGCTCTTGCAATCGGTATCGTATTTGGTCTTGCTGCTCTTGGCGCGGCAATCGGTAACTCCCTGGTAATCTCTCGTACAATTGAAGGCGTAGCTCGCCAACCTGAAGCGCGTGGTAACCTGATGGGTCTCATGTTCCTGGGTCTTGGTCTGGTAGAGGCAGTTCCGATCATCGCTGTAGCGATCGGTTTCATCCTCTTTGGTCGTCTGTAAGCGAGCAACGGAAACGATAGGCGGGCGCTTGTTACCCGCCTCTATTTTTGGAAGAAACGGTTTTATGAATCCGTGAAGATACATCTTTCTTTTCGCAGGAAGGAGTGAAACGAATGCTCGACTTTGGAGCTGTATCCCTGGAATGGGGAACGCTATTAACCCAAGCAATTGTATTCTTGTTGTTGTTGCTGGCTGTTCGTAAATTCGCCATGGGCCCGATCGTAGGCATGATGGAAAAACGCCGTCAGCATATCGCAAATGAAATCTCCTCGGCTGAGCGCAACCGTAATGAAGCGGAAGCACTGCTCGCTGAGCAACGTCGTGTACTGGATGAAGCACGCGCTGAATCCAAAGCGATCATCGACCGTGCTGCAAAGCAAGCGTCTGATGAAGCTAGCAAAATCGTAGCGGAAGCTCAAGCTGCTTCCGAGCGCATGAAAGCTGATGCAAGTGCTGAACTGGCTCGTGAAGTAGAAAAAGCGAAGCTGGAACTGCGTGAGCAAATGACTAGCCTTTCCGTACTCTTGGCTTCCAAGATCATCGAGAAAGAACTGGACGAAGCTGCGCAAAAGTCTACTGTTGACAAATTTCTCGCTCAAGTGGGAGATCGCCTATGAGTAGCGCTGTAGGAAAACGTTATGCTCGCGCTCTCTTCGATGTAGCGAGCGAGCGTGGCAAGATCGATCAGGTAGAAGCAGACCTCGGTGCGATCGTGCAAGCTGTCGAGCAGAATGCCGATCTGAGCAAGATCATGCATCATCCGCACATTGCTGCTGATGCAAAAATCAAGCTGGTAGACGAACTGTTCAAAAGTCATGTAGGGGAAGAAAGTTTTAATTTCCTCCGCGTACTGATTGAAAATGGACGGGAAGCGGAACTGGCTGCGATTTACAGTTCCTTTGTGAAGCTGGCGAACGACGCACGTGGCATCGCGGATGCGATCGTGACGAGCGCGAAACCGCTCACATCTGAAGAACAAGCAGAGTTGGCTGAGAAGTTCGGTCAAACCTTGAATAAAAAATTGCGTTTGACGGCAGTGGTAGACCCAGCAATCCTCGGAGGCATCGTGATCAAGATCGGTGACCGTCTGTATGATGGCAGCCTGAAAACGAAGTTGGAAACCTTTGCGCATCAAGCGTAAAGCTGGCAGTACCTCTACTAAGAAGTTGGATGAATGGGGTGAATGTAAGTGAGTGCAATCAGACCAGAAGAGATTAGCTCCCTCATCAAAGAGCGGATCGCTAACTTTAAATCTGAAATCGAAGTTGTGGATGTAGGCACAGTCATCCAGGTAGGTGACGGTATCGCCCGCGTTCACGGTTTGGAAAAGGCCATGCAAGGGGAGCTCCTCGAGTTCCAAAATGGCGTAATGGGTATGGTACTCAACTTGGAAGAAGACAACGTGGGTGTCGTTATTATGGGACCTTTCCGCGACATTAAGGAAGGCGATACTGTAAAACGTACCGGCCGCGTAATGGAAGTTCCAGTTGGGGAAGGAATGCTCGGCCGCGTAGTAAACCCACTGGGTCAACCAATCGATGGTCAAGGTCCTATCGCAAACAACGGTTTCCGCCCAATCGAGAGCCCGGCTCCTGGTGTTATGGCGCGTAAATCCGTACACGAACCACTCCAAACAGGTATCAAAGCGATCGACGCGATGATCCCGGTTGGTCGTGGACAGCGCGAGTTGATCATTGGTGACCGCCAAACTGGTAAAACAGCTGTGGCGCTCGACACGATCATCAACCAAAAAGGTCAAAACATGATTTGTATCTACGTAGCAATCGGTCAAAAGCAGTCCACTGTTGCTAACATCGTAGAAACTCTGCGCAAGGCAGGCGCTCTGGAATACACCATCATCGTATCCGCTACAGCTTCTGACCCAGCTCCGATGCTGTACCTGGCTCCTTACACTGGCGTAACCATGGGTGAATACTTCATGTACAAAGGACAACATGTCCTCTGCGTATACGATGACCTGTCCAAACAGGCTTCTGCATACCGCGAGATGTCCCTGTTGCTCCGCCGTCCTCCAGGTCGTGAGGCTTATCCTGGTGACGTATTCTACTTGCACTCCCGTTTGCTGGAGCGCGCTGCGAAACTGTCCGATGAACTGGGTGGCGGTTCTATTACAGCTCTTCCTTTCATCGAAACACAAGCAGGCGATATCTCCGCTTACATTCCAACCAACGTGATCTCCATCACGGACGGTCAGATCTTCCTGGAGACAGACTTGTTCAACGCAGGTCAACGTCCAGCGGTGAATACCGGTCTTTCCGTATCCCGTGTAGGTGGTTCCGCGCAAATCAAGGCGATGAAAAAGGTAGCAGGTCCACTCAAGCTTGAGTTGGCTCAATACCGTGAGCTCGCTGCTTTCGCTCAGTTCGGTTCCGATCTGGACAAAGCAACCCAAGCTCGTCTGACCCGTGGTGAGCGCTTGATGGAAATCATGAAACAAGGTCAGTTCGATCCAATGCCTGTTGAGAAGCAAGTTGCTTCTATCTATACAGCTACAAAAGGTTTCCTGGATGATATTCCAGTTGGCGACGTAGGCCGCTTTGAGAAGGAGCTTCTGTCCTATCTGGATTCCAACAAACCGCAATTGTTGGAGCATATCCGGACTACGAAAGAGCTTCCAGATGAAAAAGAATTCAACGCAGCGATCGAAGAGTTCAAAAAAGGCTTTTCGGTAACTCGCTAATCGCGAACGATTGACATCAGATGCATGCCGGGCGCTCTCGCTCGGCCATGCGTCCTCAAGGTGGTGAAAACGAGTGGCTAAAGGAATACGTGAGATTCGACGCAGTATCAAGAGTACGAAAAATACGCGCCAAATCACGAAAGCGATGAAAATGGTGGCAGCTGCAAAGCTTCGCCGCAACCAGGAGAAAGCAGAAGCGGCACGTCCGTACGCTGACAAAATCCAGGAAGTGATTTCTAGCATTGCGAGCGGCAACACTGGTTCCAAGCATCCAATGCTCCAATCCCGTCCTGTGAAAAAAACTGGTTACATCGTCATCACTTCCGACCGTGGTCTTGCAGGTGGCTACAACGCAAACATGCTTCGCGCTGTAGTCAATACCATTGCTGAAAAGCACAAGTCCAAGGATGAGTATGGCATTTTTGTTATCGGACGCAAAGGTCGCGATTTCTTCCGTAAACGTAATTACTCGGTGATGGAAGAGGTTACGGGTCTGCCAGCCAGCCCATCCTTTGGCGATATCAAGAAAATTGCAGGCGCGGCAGTCCAAATGTTCGCGGATGAGCAAATCGACGAGCTGTACCTCTGCTACAACAAGTTCCAGAGTGCAATTTCGCAAATACCTACCGTAAAACGCTTGCTGCCGTTGGAGGCTCCCGAGAGCACAAACGACCGCAAAATGAATTACGAGTATGAGCCGTCCTCGGAAGAAGTACTGGCCGATCTGCTGCCAAAATATGCGGAGACACTGGTATACAGTGCGCTTCTGGAAGCGAAGGCTTCCGAAGAAGGTTCCCGTATGACTGCAATGGGCAACGCGACAGATAACGCAACGGACATGATCAACCGTTACACGTTGATTTACAACCGTGCCCGTCAGGCAGCCATTACTCAAGAGATTTCCGAGATCGTCGCAGGTGCAAACGCACAGGCGTAATGGCAGCGAATAGCTCCCAATTCAGCTTTACAGGAGGGAAGAAGTAAGATGGCGAATGGACGCGTGGTTCAGGTAATGGGTCCGGTTGTTGACATCGAGTTCGATCGTGGACACCTGCCTGCCATTTACAATGCGATCAAGATTCAACATAAAGCACAAAGCGCTGGCGAGCGCGACATCGACTTGACCGTTGAGGTTGCGACTCACCTGGGTGATAACATGGTTCGTACCGTAGCAATGTCTTCTACCGACGGTTTGGTTCGCGGTATGGAAGCAGTTGATACTGGTGCAGCTATTTCCGTTCCAGTAGGTGCAGTAACTCTCGGACGCGTATTTAACGTACTCGGCGAACCGATTGACCTGCAAGAGATGGGTCAAGTAGATCGTCGTGACCCAATTCACCGCAAAGCTCCTGAGTTCGTTGAGCAAGCGACTACTGTTGAAATCCTTGAAACAGGAATCAAGGTTATTGACCTGT
The DNA here is from genome assembly GCF_046622605.1 of Brevibacillus centrosporus. Lineage (NCBI taxonomy): Bacteria > Bacillati > Bacillota > Bacilli > Caryophanales > Paenibacillaceae > Brevibacillus > Brevibacillus centrosporus. The sequence continues at coordinate 5,902,198 of NZ_CP176856.1, forward strand.
TGGCTCCTTACATCAAGGGTGGTAAGATCGGTCTGTTCGGTGGTGCGGGTGTAGGTAAAACCGTTACTATTCAAGAGCTGATCAACAACATCGCACAAGAACACGGCGGTATTTCCGTATTCGCTGGTGTAGGTGAGCGTACCCGTGAAGGTAACGACCTGTACCACGAGATGAAAGACGCAGGCGTTCTGCCGAAAACCGCGATGGTATTCGGACAAATGAACGAACCACCTGGTGCACGTCTTCGTGTAGCACTGACCGGTTTGACCATGGCGGAATATTTCCGTGATGAAGAAGGCCGCGACGTACTCTTGTTTATCGACAACATCTTCCGCTTTACCCAAGCGGGTTCTGAAGTATCCGCTCTCCTCGGCCGTATGCCATCCGCGGTAGGTTACCAACCAACATTGGCTACCGAAATGGGTCAGCTGCAAGAGCGTATTACTTCCACGAAAAAAGGTTCCGTAACGTCTATTCAAGCGATCTACGTACCAGCGGATGACTATACTGACCCGGCTCCTGCTACTACGTTTGCTCACTTGGACGCTACGACTAACCTGGAGCGTTCTATCGCTGAGTTGGGTATCTTCCCTGCGGTAGACCCACTCGCATCTACTTCCCGTGCTCTGTCCCCGGACGTTGTAGGTCAAGAACACTACGATGTAGCACGTGGCGTACAAAAAATCCTGCAACGTTATAAAGAGTTGCAAGATATCATTGCAATCTTGGGTATGGACGAATTGAGCGATGAGGACAAGCAAGTAGTTGGGCGTGCACGCCGCATTCAACGTTTCCTGTCCCAGTCCTTCCACGTTGCCGAGCAATTTACCGGTAACCCTGGTCAATACGTTCCACTGAAAGATACAGTTCGTAGCTTCAAAGAAATCCTCGAAGGTAAGCACGACCACCTGCCAGAGGGCGCGTTCCTGTATGTTGGTACGATTGAAGAAGCGGTAGAAAAAGCGAAGTCCATGGCGTAAGACACCCTGGAAAGGGGAGACCAGTAAGTGAGCAAGATGACAGTTGAAGTCGTAACTCCTGAACGGGTTGTCTACAGCGGTCAAGCTGAAATGGTCATCGCCCGCGGTGTAGTAGGGGATCTCGGTATTTTGCCGAATCACATGCCGCTGGTGAGCCCGCTGAAAACAGCGCCAGTTCGGATCAAAACAGAAGGCGAAAAAGAAGTGAAGATGGCAGTGAGTGGCGGCTTCATGGAAGTGCGCGGCGACAAGGTAACCATCCTCGCTGAAACGGCTGAATTGCCAGGTGACATCGATGTAGAACGTGCGCAGGCTGCAAAAGGCCGTGCGGAAAAGCGTTTGTCCGAAAAGTACCCTGACCTTGACTTCCAAAGAGCAGAGCGTGCCCTGCAACGTGCGATGGCTCGTCTCGACGTAACGAAGTAAGCAGCAAGAAGCTGGGATCCCCGCGGCCATGTGGTTGCGGGGATTTTTCGTACAGATTGAATGAACTGGAACTGTTTGGGGGCATGATATTTCCAGTTGGTAATTGCCTGTGGTTTCTGTGTATAATAGACCTAATGCCCTGCCGACAAGCGTAATTGTAAGGATGACATCGGGATGAAGCGGCATTGGCTATTGGGGAAAAAGGAGAGTAGTAGTGATGCAAACCATTCGCGATATCCGCCAGAGCAACGAAGGCGTAGTAATTCCCAGCAGCTATACAGCAAACGGCTGGTCTAGCGTGCTGTCTCATGAGATGAATGTATTGTTCCAAGCGTTTTGCTATGTAACAACCAAATATGAAACAAAAGCAGAAATGGAAGCGGCTTTGAAGGAGTTTAAAGCTCTGGAAGGCACATTCACTGCTCCTGTAAAAAAACAGTTCAAATCCGAAGAAGACTACAATGGCTACGTGAACCTCTTGAAGCGTTTCAAGGCGTTTTTGAGCCGTTCCAACTATGAGTATCCGACTTCTCTGGAAGAAGCGGTTGCTCTCTTCGAAAAATGGGGCCTGGTCATCGATAAAGGCGATGTTTGGGACGTACCGGTTTATCCGTTCCCGGACGCTGCTGATCTGTTCCAATTGAACGAAGCAGAAACGTTGGCTCTGGCACATGTGAAGCTCGAGGCATTGGTTCATCCGATCTTTAGCCGCTTGATCATGATGCTTCATGAGAGAGACGAAAACAGCTTCACGCTCTCGAAAGCTGAACTGAAAAGCATGCTCAACACGAACGACGAAATGCTGGCTGAGGTTTTGATCAAATTGACGCCATATATGGAAAAAGCAGTAGAAGGCATTCTGGAGATTCCAGAAGATGAGAGCATGACTTTCACCGTTGTGTGGGAGCGTGTATACGAGGATTTCCTCGGAGAGCAGTTCTCGAAAAACGTGCAATAAAGCCAACAAGGGTGATCGGACAAGCCGATTGCTTTGGGCATCAAGGTTTGAAGAGTGGACCCAGAGAAATCTCTCTGGGTTTTTTCCTATATATGGATTTGTTTCGAGGCTTTCGTTAGACACATATTGGGCGATTTGATATAATGATAAAGGTATTTTTTTTCTATCTGGATCAGATTGTAGCACATGAAAAAGGGACGATTTGATTCAGGAGTTCTTCCAGTATCAGAGATGTCAACAGCCGTACCTACACCCGTATACTGCAGGCAGTACCCTTTGAGAGGAGTGTCGACTCCAGCAGAGGGCACGTAGTAAAGGATTCATACCTTGCACAGAGCGGAGGGAACGTGGGTGAATGACATTTATACCAACAATTATGTCATTGTCGCCATCTTTTTGATCCTTGGTGTGTTATTGCCCGTGGCTACTGTCAGTTTCATCGGTCCGCTGTTACGCCCAAAGAAACCAACACGGGAGAAGCAAACAACTTATGAAAGCGGTAACATTCCGGTTGGGGACAGTTGGGTACGCTTCAATGTGAAGTACTACATCTTTGCGCTGATGTTTGTGATTTTTGACGTAGAAACACTCTTTCTGTACCCGTGGGCCGTCGCTTACAACCAGCTAGGTCTGTTTGCCCTAGTCGAGATGGTCATCTTTATATCCTTGTTGGTAGTAGGTTTGATCTACGCGTGGAGAAAGAAGGTGCTGGAATGGAACTAGATCTGACAAGCATTGCGCCTGAACTGCAGGAGGAACTGGATCGCAACGTCATGTTTACGACGCTGGAGACGGTAAAAGGCTGGGTACGCAGCAACTCGCTGTGGCCATTGACATTTGGTCTCGCCTGTTGCGCGATTGAGATGATGGGAACAGGTGGAGCTCGTTATGACCTCGACCGTTTTGGTGTGATTTTCCGTGCTTCTCCACGCCAGTCAGACGTCATGATCGTGGCGGGGACGGTAACGAAGAAAATGGCGCCGTTATTGCGTCGTTTGTATGATCAAATGCCGGAGCCGAAATGGGTGATCGCCATGGGTTCCTGTGCGACGGCTGGAGGACCATACGTGCGGTCTTATAGCGTAGTAAAAGGGGTCGACCAGGTCGTTCCGGTTGACGTGTATATTCCAGGGTGCCCACCGAATCCGGCAGCGCTGATCTATGGCATCAACAAGCTGCAAGAAAAGATACGCTATGAGGCGAAGACTGGGAAGCAGGTGACCAGTCAATGAGCGAGGAGAAGCGCAGGCCAACGCCGGAAGAAAAGGCGCAGGCGGCAGCCGAGGCTCGTGCCAAAGCTGAAGCTTTGCGAAAATTAAGAGAACAGGAAGCGGCGGGGGAAGCTTCCCAGGAAGCAGCTTCGCAAAAGGGAGAGCAAGGCGAGAATACTGCTCCAGAATCGCCCCCAGCTCCAGCCCCAGCGAAGCCAGTATCTGAGATGACCCCTGAGGAAAAGGCAGCAGCCAAGAAAGCGGCAGCAGCCGAGGCGTTGGCAAAGGCCCAAGCAGCAAAGGCAGCCAAGGATGCAGCCCAAGGCGTAGACACCGGTGAAGCAGGAGCAGATGCTGATGCCAAGGCGAAAGCAGCGGCTGCAGCTAAAGCAAAAGCGGCAGCAGCGGCTGCTGCTAAGGCAAAGGCAGCCAGGGAAGCAGGCGGGGACTCTGCAGACGCAGGTGGAGAGGATGCCAAGGCGAAGGCAGCGGCAGCCGCCAAAGCGAAAGCCGCCGCTGCAGCTGCAGCGAAAGCCAAAGGGGCGACTGGCGCAGAGGATTCTGGAGCCGATGCAGCACCAAAAGCTCCTTCCAAAAACCAGCCTTACCTGGACAAATACATTTCCCGATTGACAGAGGCGTTTGGCGCAGAAGTGTTGGAAGCCTCTTATATAAACGAACTAGCAAAAGAAGTGCCGACCCTCGTCATTACAAACGAGCGCTGGCATGAAGTGGCTCCATTTTTAAAAGAAGACGAGCAGCTGGGCTTCGACTATTTGTCCGATTTGCACGGTGTCGATTACGAGGACAGGATGGAGGTTTACTACCATCTGTATTCCTACAAAAATCGGCAAAGTGTGGCAGTGAAGGTCAAAACGAGCAGAGAGCAGTCCTCCGTTCCTTCTGTCATGAATGTTTGGCAGGGAGCGAATTGGAACGAGCGTGAGACTTTTGACCTTTTAGGTATTCATTTCCCGGGACATAGGGATTTGCGTCGAATTTTGCTGCCGGACGACTGGGTAGGCTACCCGTTGCGAAAAGACTATGTGCAATACGACGAGGAGGTTTAACGAATGAACCAGAACATCCTCACAACGCAAGTAGAAACCTCGCCGGATACAGGCATTCGCACGGAAGAGATGCTGTTGAACGTAGGACCACAGCATCCCAGTACGCATGGCGTTTTCCGCCTCGTCGTCAAAATCGATGGGGAAACGATTCGGGAAGCGATTCCTGTGATGGGATATCTGCATCGCGGCACAGAGAAGTTGGCGGAGAATCTCAATTACACGCAGATCATTCCTTATACGGACCGGATGGATTACGTATCAGCGATGACCAACAACTACGTTCTCTGTCATGCAGTCGAAACGATGATGGGATTGGAGATTCCTGAGCGAGCTCAATTTCTGCGATTGATTGCGATGGAGCTGAATCGTGTCGCCAGCCATTTGGTCTGGTGGGGAACGTATTTGCTCGATATCGGGGCAATGGGACCTTTCCTGTATGCTTTCCGTGATCGGGAAATGATTCTCGACCTGTTTAATGAGCTGTGCGGTGCGCGCATGACCTTCAACTACATGCGAGTGGGCGGAGTGAAATGGGATGCACCGCCAGGCTGGATCGAGAAGGCAAAGGATTTCGTGCAATACATGAAAAAAGAACTCCCGAGCTATCATCAGCTCGTGACGGGAAATGAAATCTTTATCAGCCGGATTAAAGGCATCGGGAAGTTCGATTCCAAGACTGCCCTGGACTATTCGCTTTCCGGTGTCATGCTTCGTTCAACCGGTATCAAGTGGGACATCCGAAAAGACGAGCCGTATTGCATCTACGACCGCTTTGAGTTCGATGTTCCGACGGCGACAGAGGGAGATTGCATGGCGCGCTACCACCTGCGTATGGCCGAGATCGAACAATCTCTTCGCATTCTTGAGCAGGCGCTCGATCAATTCCCTGCTGAGGGAGAGATCATCGGAAAAGTGCCGCGTGTCATTCGGCCGCCAGCAGGGGAAACGTACGTGCGAATCGAATCTCCACGTGGAGAAATCGGCTGTTACATCGCAAGCCAGGGCAAGGATAAGCCGTGGAGGCTGAAGTTCAGACGCCCTTCATTCACCAATCTGCAAATCTTGCCCAAACTGCTGGAGGGTGAAAACCTCGCCAACATGATCGCCATCCTGGGCAGCATCGACATCGTGCTCGGGGAGGTTGACTGTTAATGAGTACACTCTTGCAGCAAGCACCCTCATTGGGAAACACTATCTGGTTTATCGTAGCAGCAGTAGTCTTGCTTGCGGTCCTGCTGGGGTTTGTGACCTACGCCATTTACTTTGAGCGAAAAGTCATTGGATGGATGCAGCTTCGGATTGGACCCAACAGGGTAGGTCCTTTGGGACTATTGCAAACAGTAGCCGACGTGACCAAGCTTTTGCTGAAAGAAGATACACGTCCTCTGCACGCAGACAAAGCGCTGTTTACGCTAGCTCCTATTCTGGCATACGCGCCTGCATTTGCTGTATTGGCGGTGATGCCATTTACCGAGAGTATTCAGTTTGCTGACCTAGGGATTGGGCTTTTGTACTACATCGCTTTGTCCGGGATTACCGTCCTAGGGGTAATTACGGCAGGCTGGGCTTCGAACAACAAGTATTCGCTGATCGGGGGTCTCCGCTCCGCTGCGCAGATGATCAGCTATGAAGTTCCGCTGGTCATGTCCGTGGTAGGTATCGTCCTCATGACGGGCAGCATGAATCTCAGGGAAATTGTCGAGGCACAGCGGGATGTCTGGAATATCGTTCCGCAGTTTATCGGATTCGTTGTTTTCATTGTCGCTGCACAAGCAGAGCTGAACCGTACCCCGTTTGACTTGCCCGAAGCAGAGTCCGAGCTCGTCGCAGGTTACCACGTCGAGTATTCCGGCTTCCGCTTTGCGATGTTCATGCTGGCGGAGTACGTGTACATGTTTGGAATGGGGACGTTGATTACCATTCTGTTCTTGGGTGGCTGGCTGCCGATCCATCCCGCACTGAGCTTCATACCGGGAATTATCTGGTTCGTGCTGAAGTTTTCCCTCTATGTATTCTTCCAGTTCTGGTTGCGGGCCACCATGCCACGTATGCGTGTCGACCAGCTGATGTCGTTCGCCTGGAAAGTGCTCTTGCCCGTAGCGTTGTTCAACATCCTGCTCACAGCCGTCGTCATCTCTTATCAGAACGGCATGTTCTAATAAGGGGAGAGGCACATAGCTAGATGGATGGAAGGCACGTAGGCTCGCCAAGGATTGAAATGAGCGAGGCGAAGTTCTCAAAACCGAGGGGTGACACACATGCTAGGATTGGCCAAAGGCCTGGGATATACCTTTAAAAAGCTGACTGAGAAAAAAATAACGCATTTCTATCCGGATGTTCCTTTTCCCATGCCGCCTCGTTTTCGCGGCATCCAGCACTTTTCTCCGGAGAAATGCATTGTTTGCAATCAGTGCGCACGTATTTGTCCGACAGAATGCATCCAACTGACAGGCAAGCCCCATCCAGATCCCGATAAAAAAGGAAAGCTGATCGACACCTACGATATCAACTTTGAGCTCTGTATCCTTTGCGATTTGTGTACGGAGGTTTGCCCGACAGAAGCGATTGTGATGACCAACAACTTTGAGCTGGCTGCGTATAGCCGTGATGAGCTGTACAAGAACTTGAAATGGCTAGATGACAACAATACCAACGTCAGGGAGGAGAACTAGTGATGACAGGCGAATTCGTAGCCTTCTTTATTCTTTCTCTGCTGACGATTGGCGGAGCTGTCTTTATGATCAGCTTTACCCGAGTCGTTCACATGGTTATCTCTCTAGGTATTACCTTTATCAGTATTGCGGGCTTGTTCGTTCTCGTCGGAGCAGAGTTCGTGGGAGTCGCGCAGGTACTCGTCTATTCAGGCGCCATTTCCATTCTGATGCTTTTCGGGATCATGCTCACCAAGCACGATGCTTATGATGAGGGAACCGGACGCAAGTGGAAAAACAGGTTCATCTTGCTGTTTGTAGCACTTGTTTTCGCCCTGTTGTTCTGGGGGATTCAAAATACCGCTTGGCCGGCATCTCCGCCGCCTGCTGCATCTGGAGTGAGCAATGCGAAGGAGATTGGTCTGGTAGTCTTCACCGAGTACGTGATTCCGTTTGAGCTGGTATCCGTGCTTCTGCTGGTCGCTTTAATCGGAGCGATCATTATGGCAAAGAAGGAGGGGGATAACGAATGACGGTAAGCATTACCTCCTATCTGCTAGTCGCCTTGATTCTGTTTTGTGTCGGTCTGTATGGAGCCCTGACGAAACGAAATGCAGTCGTCGTTTTGTTGTCGATCGAGCTGATGCTGAATGCGGTGAACATCAATTTGGTCGCATTCTCGAAATACGGGCTGTACCCTTCCGTATCCGGGCAAATCTTCACGTTGTTTAGCATGACAGTCGCAGCTGCAGAGGTAGCGTTGGGATTGGCCATCTTGATTGCCTTCTATCGCAACAAGGCGACAGTGAACGTAGACGAAATGGATGAAATGAAACGATAAGATGGAAACCAGAAAAGGAGGACAAAGATGGATACTCTTCTGCACTACGCATGGCTCATCCCTCTGTTTCCGCTTCTAGCTTTCATCGTGATCGTTTCGTTTGGTCGCCAGTTGAAAGAAGGAGCTTCACTCGTCGGCATCGTGCTGACGGCAGTTTCGTTCGGGATAGCAGCGCTCATCTTCTGGGAGAGATTTCAGGGGGGAGCGGCAGATTATAAATTCGTTGTCGATTGGCTTCAGGTAGGAGATATCGTGATCAACATGGGCTATGAGGTCAATCAGCTCAATGCCATGATGCTGGTGATCGTGACACTGGTCAGCCTTTTGGTCCAGATCTACTCCAGAGGCTACATGCACGGGGACGATCGTTTCCCTGTGTTTTATCAGTATCTTGCTCTGTTTACCTTCTCCATGCTGGGACTGGTGATTTCGCCTAATCTCTTGCAGGTATACATTTTCTGGGAGCTAGTGGGTGTCTGCTCGTTCCTGTTGGTGGGCTACTATTTCTTCAAGCCGGAAGCAAAGGCAGCGGCAAAAAAGGCGTTCATCGTTACACGTGTGGGCGACCTTGGTCTGTTTATCGGAATCTGTCTTTTGTTCTGGTGGACTGGAAGCTTTGAGTACGATCAAATTTTTGAAAGTGTGGCACTTGGCAGGCTGGAGCCTTGGATGGTCACGCTGGCTGCGATTCTCATCTTCGTTGGAGCGGTTGGGAAGTCGGGGCAATTCCCGCTTCATACGTGGCTGCCTGACGCGATGGAAGGTCCGACTCCTGTATCTGCCCTGATCCACGCTGCAACCATGGTAGCAGCAGGGGTATACCTCGTGGCAGCGACTTATCCGGTATTCATCGCATCGGAGACAGCATTGACTGTGGTAGCTTACGTCGGTGGATTTACCGCTATCTTCGCAGCTTCCATCGGTCTGACGCAGCGGGATATCAAACGCGTTCTCGCCTATTCGACGGTCAGTCAGCTGGGTTACATGATGATGGCACTGGGCGTTGCGGGCGCTGCCGGTTATGTCGCAGGATCCTTTCACTTGATGACCCATGCCTTTTTCAAAGCGTTGCTCTTCCTAGGAGCGGGTAGCGTCATCCATGCTGTACATACGCAGGATGTATTTGAAATGGGTGGTTTGTGGAAGAAGATGCCGATTACCGCACTCACTTTCTTGATTGGCTGCCTGGCGATTGCAGGGATCTTCCCATTTGCCGGTTTTTGGTCGAAGGAAGCGATCTTGGGCGCGGTGTACGGGGCGCACCGATACGATCTCTTGGTGCTGGCACTCGTGGCTGCTTTCTTCACCGCCTTCTACATGTTCCGTCTGTACTTCCTTACCTTTACTGGCGAGGCGCGTGGCAAGCATGAGGCGCATGAATCACCTTCCGTCATGACGGGTCCTTTGCTGGTGCTCGCTTTTCTCGCCATTGTGGCTGGGTTCGTCAATACGCCGTATGCACCGCTGCTGACGGATTGGCTGCTTGCTTCACCAACGGGCGATACGATTGCCAGCGTGTTTGGAGAAGGAAGTGAGCATGCTGCGGCTTGGCTGCAAGTTTTGGCTCTGGCTATTTCCTTCTTGGGTATCTTGCTTGCCTATCTGATGTACGGGCGAAAATCGATTCCTGCAGATTCCATACCGGAGACGTTGCCATGGCTCTATCGCCTCTCCTATCGCAAGTATTACGTGGATGAGCTCTACCATTACGTGTTCGTTCGACCGCTTGGATGGCTTGGCGTTTTCTTGAATGCCTTTGACAAGTACATCATAGATGGCTTGGTGGGACTGACGGCAAAGATTACCCAAGGGATCGGTGCCCTGCATGCACGAGTGCAGAGTGGCCAGATGCAGTCCTACGGGGCGATGCTTCTGTTTGGATTGCTGCTCTTGATTGTCGCCATCAGCTTGACGGCGCAGGGAGGTGGACTCTTTGGATTCGGTCACTAATATCCTACTGTCAGCACTGGTGTTTTCTCCGCTGCTGGCGATCATTATCCTCGCTTTTGTGCCGAATCATCAGGGCGGTGCAATTAAGCAGATCGGCATTTACGGCACCCTGCTTCCGCTGATCCTGGCTTTGTGGATGTTTGGTTCTTTCAATTACAACGCGACTGCCCTGCAGTTTGTGGAGAAGCACGACTGGATCTCGATTCCGATCGGTTTGGCACAGACTGGAGCGGTATTCACGTTTGATATTAACTACGAGCTGGGTGTAGACGGGATTTCGATGCCGTTGATTTTGCTGACAGCGATCATTGCTACACTCGCGGCAGTGGCCTCCTGGCAGCTCAAAAAGAGGCAGAAAGAGTACTTCATCCTGTTTCATGTTTTGCTGATGGGGATGCTCGGCGTGTTTGCGGCCGACAACCTGTTCCTCTTCTTCATTTTCTTTGAGATGACGCTCGTTCCGACGTTCTTCCTGATCGGAATCTGGGGCTACGGGGAACGTGAGCATGCCGCGAACAAATTCCTCTTGTACAACGGGATTGGCTCCGGCATCATGCTGCTCGCCTTCATCGTCATCTTTATCGTGCTGCGTACGATGAATATCGAACAAATCGCAACCATTTTATCTACACCTGAGCATCCGGCGGCAGCGGCACTGTCACCAGCTTTCCGCTACGGACTGTTCTTAGCCTTGTTTATCGCCTTTGCCATCAAGCTTCCCGTGTTTCCGTTCCATACGTGGATGCTGAAGGTACACGTACAGGCACCGCCCTCTATCGTTATGATTCACTCGGGGATCCTGCTGAAAATGGGCGCGTACGGATTGCTGCGTATGGGCATCGGGTTCTTTCCGGAGCAAGCCTATTCGTTTTCGACCTGGCTGGCGGTATTGGGGATCATCAACGTCCTGTATGGAGCCGTTCTGGCTTTCGTCCAAAGGGATTTGAAAATGGTGCTGGCCTACTCCAGTATCAGCCATATGGGAATCGTCCTTCTCGGATTTGCCTCGATGAATAGCATCGGGTTTCAGGGAGCGATGTTTCAGGTGGTATCTCACGGGTTTATCTCCGCGCTGTTGTTCTTCTTGATTGGCGTGATTTGGGATCGAACGCAGACCTCGCAGATCGACGAGCTCGGCGGCTTGGCGAAATCCATGCCGTTTGTCAGCGGAATTTTGCTGGCTGGCGCGATGGCTTCTCTGGGTCTGCCAGGGATGTCCGGATTTATCAGTGAATTTTTCGCCTTCCTGGGATTGTTCGGGCGCATGCCGATTCTTGCAGCCATTGGGGCTATTGGTATCGTCTTGACGGCAGTCTACCTGCTGCGGGCAATCCTGCGTACGACCTTTGGCCAAACCCCGGGACGTTTCGAAGGACTCGCTGACGCGCAGCCGATGGAGGTCATTCCTATGGTGGTGCTGCTGGGCTGCATCATCCTGATCGGTGTTTACCCGGCTGTCCTGGGAAATCCGATGCAGCAAGCTCTGAAAACGATCGTACCCATTGTCACGGGAATAGGAGGGTAAATCCATGGACGTTAAAGATATCTTCTCGTATAACTGGAGTTACCTTCTGCCCGAGTTTATTATCCTAGGCTTTGCAACGGTGCTGTCCCTCTTGGACCTGTTCGCGGGGAAACGACTAGGCAAGCAGGTGATCGGCTGGCTTTCCCTGTTGGGTGTTGTACTGGCTGCTGTGTTTGTCTTCGTCAATGTAAACACACTCGACAAGCCGTACAGCTATATGGCGGATATGATCCGGATCGACAACTACGGCAATGCATTCAAACTGCTATTCCTGGCGGGAACGGCGTTTGCCTTGCTGCTGTCCCTGTCGTATCTGAAGCAGAGAGAAGTGGAGCACACGGGTGAGTATTACTACCTGCTGCTGACGGGCCTTCTCGGTGCGATGGTCATGGCATCTTCTGCTGATTTGATCACACTGTTTGTAGGTCTGGAGCTTTTGTCGCTATCCTCCTACGTGCTGGTCGGATTGCGGAAAAAGTCGCTACAATCGAACGAGTCGGCATTCAAGTACGTCGTCTCGGGCAGTATCGCTACAGCTGTTACGCTGTTCGGGATGTCATACGTCTACGGTTTGACCGGAACGACGCATGTGTATGAGATTTCGACCAAGCTGGCGGAAGCAGGCATGGCGGGCTATCAATTCCTCGTCTACATCTCGTTTGCTTTTCTGGCGGTTGGTCTAGCTTTCAAAATATCTGCGGCTCCGAATCATATGTGGGCACCGGATGTGTATCAAGGGGCACCAACTCCCGTCACGGCCTTCCTGGCGGTGGTCTCCAAAGCAGCGGGCTTCGCGCTTTTGTTCCGTCTGCTGTTGATCTCGTTCTTTAATGTGACAGATGGCTCTAGTCGATTCTTCTTCGACCACGGAAGTCTCTATTTGGGACTTATGGCGGCAGCATCGATGATTATCGGCAACACGATGGCGCTCAGACAAACGAATGTCAAACGCATGATGGCGTATTCGGGTATTGCCCAGGCTGGGTATTTGCTTGTACCGTTTGTCCCGCCTACCACGCTGTTCTTTAGTGAAGTGATCTTTTACCTGTTTGGCTATTTGCTCGTAAGCTTCGGGGCTTTTGCTGTCATCATGGTCGTCTCCCGCGAGCAAGGAACTGAGGATTTGAAAGGCTTTGCCGGTTTGTATCATCGCTCGCCAAGCCTTGCTATCGCGATGAGCATTTTCTTGCTCTCCTTGGCAGGGATTCCGATCACGGCAGGGTTTTTCGGGAAGTTCTATCTGTTCATGAGCGCTCTCGCACAGGAAAACTACTGGCTCTCCGCGATCATGATCATCACTAGCGTCGTTTCGTACTACTACTACTTCGGGATTATACGGCAGATGTACATGCGTCCTGGTTCGAGCGAAGCTTCCTTGTACGTACCAAAAGGGATCTGGACCTTTATTCTCGTGATGGCGGTCGCAACCGTGTTCTTTGGGGCTTTCCCGGGACTCGTGACCGATTATATCCAGGCGCATTTCAATCCGTCATTCGATTTCGGAAATATGCTACCGCCGAGCTTCCGATGAAACTCGAAACAGCGTAGCGGTTCATGTACAATAGAGGGATAGCCTCGAATCGGGGCTGTCCCTTTTTACGTATTTACACTCGTATTTTTCTACAGAGAACAGAGGAGGAAATGAGAGTGCCGCAAGAAATTTACGGCTTTGTCAGCATTATCGTCACGATCGTATTTATCGGTCTTGCTTGGTGGTCCCTGCAGTCGCTTCGCTTTGAGAAGATCGTGAAGAAGCCAAACAGCGCGCAGGCCAAGCTGTTGCAAATCTTATTGTCAGTCGTGGTAGGGTATGAGATATCTCGCTTCTTCCTCGATTATTTGGGCTGGTCCCTTGCGTTCGGGAACATGTTTCAATAGCAGTCCAAACTTCTAGCCGATTTACTGGTATATCCACCCAGTTTCATGTGCAAAATGAGAAGTACAAAGAGATGCATGTGAACGGGAGAGGGATTGAACATGGGGAAATGGTCTGGGTTCGTTATGCTGGCAATGGTTGTGATCTTGGGGGCTATCTACTGGATGCCTGCACAAGCAAAGGAAGAAAAACCAGTTGCCGCAAAACTGTTGCGTGCTTTGGAAGAATCCGGAGCTGCTGGAGAAACGATTCAGGTGCGTGCACGTACCGCGATGGGACTGGTAGAGAGTCCGGACGAAGTCAAAAGGTTGGCAGAGCGTTGGGCAAAGCAACTAGAGATTCCATTTTCCCATGTCGAAATCTCGCGAAAACACCAGATGATCGTGTATCAGTCCGAAACTCAGAAAGAGGGCGTCCAATTGCGCTATGAGGTGTCAGCCGTTTCCAAAAATGGTTCTTTTGACACATATGTAGTGCTGCACTTGACGGGAAGTCCTCAAACGCTACTATATATGGAAGAGATGCAGGAAACGTTCGCGAAAGCCCTGAAAAAAGCCAACTTTATTCCGCAAATTAGCACTTGTATTCGCGGAATGTACAATGATAAGATGAGTGTTGACCAACAGGAGGGTAGGATTTTGTCGATTTTTCGGACCCTCGAAGCAACAGAGCTCGAACGTTTGCAGGATGAGACGGTTGTGAGCATATCCGGGCATACCCGTATGTGGGAACCGTTCATTGCGTTAAACGGACAAAAAATGAATCTACAGGTGGCAACCCATCGTGACAGCGATGCTGAAAAAACGTGGATCACCGTAGGAACACCAATTATCACAGTGGAATATTAGCACGCGGAGGGGTACACATTGGATAAAATTATTGTCCGCGGTGGTAAGGCATTGTCGGGGAATGTGAAAGTCTCTGGCGCCAAAAATGCCGTGCTCCCTATTATTGCAGCATCTATCCTGGCCGAAGAAGGGACTTGCGTCATCTCAGACGTACCGGCGCTTGACGATGTCAGGACAATATGCGACCTCTTGAAATCGATGGGAATCTCCCTTACATATGATCATGAAGTGCTGACGGTAAATGCTGCCAAGCTAACTAGCGTGGAAGCATCCTATGAACTCGTTCGCAAAATGCGTGCATCCTTCCTGGTAATGGGGCCGCTTTTGGCAAGACAAGGACGAGCTAGAGTCGCTCTTCCAGGTGGTTGTGCCATTGGTACCCGCCCGATCGATCAACACCTGAAAGGGTTTGAGGCTATGGGAGCCAAAATCGAAATCGGACAAGGGTTCATTGAGGCAAGTGTAGAGGGACGATTGAAAGGTGCGAAAATCTACCTGGACATCGCGAGTGTAGGTGCCACGGAAAATATCATGATGGCAGCCGCTTTGGCAGAGGGAACCACCGTGATTGAAAATGCAGCAGAGGAACCGGAGATCGTAGATTTGGCAAACTTCCTGAATCGGATGGGTGCAAAAATCCGCGGTGCCGGTACTGGATCGATTCGTATTGAAGGCGTGGACAAAATGACGGGGTGCACTCATTGCGTGATCCCGGACCGCATTGAAGCGGGGACATTTATGGTAGCGGCAGCGATTACCGGCGGAGACGTGTTTGTAGAAGGGGCGATTTGCGATCACCTCAAATCCGTAACGGCGAAGTTGCGCGAGATGGGTGTCGAGGTGGATGAGCAGGAAAACGGAATTCACGTTCGTCGTACTGGCGCGCTGAAAGCTGTCGACCTGAAAACATTGCCGTATCCGGGCTTCCCAACAGATATGCAATCACAAATGATGGCGCTCTTGCTCGTATCCGAGGGTACTAGCATTGTGACGGAAACTGTTTTTGAGAATCGCTTCATGCATGTGGAAGAATTTCGCCGTATGAATGCCAATATCAAAATCGAAGGCCGTAGTGCAATCGTCGAAGGTGGCTCCAAGCTGACTGGCAGCAAAGTCGCTGCAACGGATCTGCGTGCAGGTGCAGCACTCGTGCTTGCAGGCCTGGTGTCTGATGGGGAAACAGAGGTTTCTGCCCTTCACCACATCGACCGCGGCTATGTGAACTTTACGGAGAAGCTGCTGGCATTGGGCGCTGATGTCGAACGCGTCACTCCGGAAAGCAAGACTCGTGAAGTGAGCGTATCTGAATCCATGAAGGTAAGCTTCTCTCCTAATTTTGCATAGACAAAAAGCGAGACTCTCTGTGAAAGCAGAGGGTCTTTTTTCTTTCTCGCTTCTCTCTCATTCTCGCGTTCTACCGCCTGCGCAAAAGACATAGATATTACAGTGTCTAGCTACAAAGCGAGGAGGATCTGACGCATGAAACGTTACTTACTCCTGTGGTTCATCGTATTGCCGATCTTGCTCGTCGCGATTCCGGCTTCCCTGGTCTACTTCTTTTCACCAACGGCCTCGACGGGAGGGACTGCGGATGTGGCCGTGTCTGTTCCGGACAAACCTGCCAGCACAGGGCCTTCTCTACCGGTGAAAGTTTACCGCACCGAGAAAAAGGTGGTGGAAACGATGCCTCTGGAAACGTACATCGCCGGTGTGGTAGCAGCGGAGATGCCTGCTGAATTTGAACTGGAAGCCTTAAAGGCGCAAGCGATGGCAGCCAGGACTTATATCGTTCGCAGGTTGAACGAAGGCAAACTGGACGATGTGCCAAAGGGAGCCCAGGTACTGGATACCGTACAGCATCAGGTGTATATGGATGATGCACAGCGGCGTGAACGGTGGGGTGACCAGTACGAATGGAAAAATCAACGAATTTTGCAAGCCGTCCGGGAAACAGCAGGTGTCGTATTGACTTACGATGGAAAGCCGATCGACGCGACCTTTTTCTCTACCAGTAACGGCTTTACGGAAAACTCGGGGGAGTACTGGGAACAATCGATTCCGTACTTGAAAAGCGTACCGAGTCCCTGGGACATTCAATCGCCGCGATATGAAGAGACAGTAACGATGTCTACCGCTCAGCTGGAAAAGAGTCTGGGTGTCAAATTGACACAGGAGGCATCCACCAACGGAGCCTGGTTTCAGATCGAGGCAAAAACGACAGGAAACCGGGTTGGCAAAATCAGCATTGGCGGCAAAGAGTTTTCTGGACGGGAATTTCGGGAGAAGCTCAATTTGAATTCTTCTTCCTTTACCTTGGAGCTGCGTGGCGGCCAGGTGTACATTACGACCAAAGGATACGGTCACGGCGTCGGCATGAGTCAATGGGGAGCGAACGGCATGGCGAAAAGCGGAAAGAATGCCGAAGAGATCGTAAAGTACTTTTATCAAGGAATCTCCCTGCAAAACTTTACGAAATTCGTGGCTGTTTAGTTACGTCTCTGCAAATTTTTACTTTTCCCTTCTCTCTCAGGTTTATACGCCAAAATTCTGGCGATACTGAGGGATGAGGTGATGAAAATAATGGAAGATCAAAAAAATCAAAATCAACCGATTCCTTTCAAGAAGGCAAGTGCATGGAAAAAAGTCTTGGGTAAGAAATGGGCATTTCCCGCGATCTACATCGGCACCGCAGCAATCATTCTCGCTTTTGTGATGTGGTATCAGGGCAGCATCATCAGCACCGTCTCCAATTTGACAGACGTTAAGGAAGACGTGGCTGTGACGACTCCCGAAACCCCGGCTGAACAGCCACAAGGCGAAGAAGCGGTACCTGTCGCAGGTACAACGCAACCTTTGGTATGGCCCGTTGGCAAACAAGTGCAGTACGAATTGGGGATGAGCTTCTATGATGAGCAAGCCTCCAAGGACAATCAGCAAAAAGCGTTGGTCAAGTACAACAACTCTTTCTTCCCGCACACAGGTATTGATCTGAAGTCTACGGATGGCAAAAGCTTTGATGTCGTAGCTGCTTTGGCAGGGAAGGTCGTAAAAGTGGAAAACGACCCACTTGTCGGAAAAGTGATCGAGGTGGAACATGCGGATAAAATGGTAACGGTGTATCAAAGCTTGGAAAATGTTGTCGTGAAACCAGGCGATGAAGTGACCCAAGGCCAAGTTATCGGTTCTGCTGGACGCAACGAATACGAAAAGGATTCGGGCGTTCACGTTCACTTTGAAGTTCGCGTCGATAACAAGTCAGTAAATCCGGAGCAATACTTGATTCAAGGTGAACCGGAAGTAAAAAACCAATAATCGGTCATTTTGCCAAACACCTGTGAAGGGCTCTCCTTTCACGGGTGTTTTTTTGCATGAAAAAGGACAATTTTGCCCAATGTGTACAAACTGTTGAAAAAAGATGGGGCCGTGCTGGCTTGTCAGGCTTGGAAACGTAGAATATGTGTCCCTACGCACCCATATATTGTATCAGACAATGTAGATACAAGGAGGCGAGTGACGTGCACGACTACATCAAAGAGCGAACCATCAAAATCGGCCGATATATTGTGGAGACGCGAAATACGGTCCGGATGATCGCCAAAGAGTTCGGTGTTTCGAAAAGTACAGTGCACAAGGACTTGACTGAGCGGCTGCCTGAGATAAATCCAGAGTTGGCAAACCAGGTAAAGGAAATTTTGGAATATCACAAAGCCATCAGACATTTGCGGGGTGGAGAAGCCACGAAAATCAAGTACAAACGGCGCAGTAAAAAGGTTCGAATAGAACAGGAGGAGAGTGTGTAAGAAAGAATTTCCTTGTCCTCTTACGTAGAAGAGCCTATGATATTAGGTAGAAATGTAACTGGTAACAGGGAGGACCTTTCATGTTTGGCAAAGATATCGGGATCGACTTGGGGACAGCCAATGTCTTGGTTTTTGTAAAAGGCAAGGGGATTGTCCTGGATGAACCATCTGTCGTAGCAATTGACAGCAAAACCAGAAAAGTATTGGCTGTGGGCAACGAAGCGCGCCGAATGGTGGGCCGTACCCCAGGGAACATAGTTGCGATCCGACCTTTGCGAGAAGGAGTTATTGCGGATTTTGAAATTACAGAAGCCATGCTGAAACACTTCTTGACCAAGATTGGCGGAAAAAGCATGTTTGCTCGCCCGCGAATCTTGATTTGCTGCCCGACGAATATTACTTCGGTTGAGCAAAAGGCGATTCGAGAAGCGGCTGAACGCAGCGGCGGCGCCAGAGAAGTATACATCGAGGAAGAACCGAAAGTGGCTGCAGTAGGGGCAGGTATGGACATTTTTCAGCCGTCGGGCAATATGGTAGTGGATATCGGTGGAGGTACAACCGATGTCGCTGTCCTGTCGATGGGCGACATTGTCACTTCATCCTCCATCAAAATAGCAGGCGATACATTTGATGTGGCTATTATGCGGTACATAAAAAATAAATATAAGTTGCTGATTGGAGAACGCACGGCTGAAGACATCAAGGTTCAGATTGGGACCGTTTCCGATACGCGCCAGGACGAAATGGACATTCGAGGGAGAGATATGGTGAGCGGGCTGCCACAGACGATTACGATTCGCTCGAACGAAGTCCAAGAAGCCCTGGCCGAGTCGGTTAGTGCGATTGTACAAGCCTCAAAATCTGTTTTAGAACGAACACCTCCGGAACTTTCTGCCGATATAATTGATAAGGGTGTTTTCTTGACCGGTGGCGGCGCATTATTGCACGGTATCGACCAGATTCTGGCGGACGAATTGAAGGTCCCTGTACTGGTTGCGGACGAGCCGATGATGTGTGTAGCCAAAGGAACAGGAATGATGCTGGACTACCTGGACAAAGTACCAGCGCACCGGAATAAGAAATTATTCAGGGGGTAAGATTACGTGATCAGAGGCTTGTATACGTCTGCATCAGGCATGTTGGCCTTGCAGAACAGGCAGGAATCGCTGGCGAACAATCTGGCTAACGTCAACACTCCAGGGTTCAAACAGGACATGGGTGTGATGCGTGCTTTTCCAGAACAATTGATTTCCCGTATTCGCGACCAGGAAGGTCCTGATATTGCCGGCTATCCCAATTTGGATGGACAGGCTGCCGTTATCGGACGTCTAAACTCCGGTGTTTACATGTCGGAGGCTCTTCCTCTGTTCAAGCAGGGGGATATCACTGAGACGCGGAATCCTTTTGACGTAGCATTGCTGGACAACCTCCAGCCAGATCAGGACGGAAACGAGCGGAGACTGTTTTACAGCGTAGCGAAGCTGGAGGATGCGGCACAGCCTGCACAGCCAGAGGATGTGCGCTATACGCGAAACGGTAACTGGAATGTGAATTCGGATGGGTATCTCGTCACGGCAGATGGCTACTATGTATTGGATAACGATCGTCAGGCCATTCGGGTGAACGACCCTGTGACTGGTCTGAATATTGGACAAGGACTGAAGATTAGCCGTTTGGGCGAGCTGCAGTACGAAGATCCCGTAACCCATGATCTGGTAACGATGCCGAATAACTTAAGACTGGGGCTTAATGTGGTAACAGACCCGCAAAAGCTCGTTCGGGAAGGCACCAACATTTTCCGATACGAAGGTGACGGAGGAGTCGAGGCGCTGGACGAAGCCGAAGCAAATGATCAGGCGGCGATTGCGGCCGGACAGTACACCGTTCCAACTATCGCTGGACGATATGGAACACAGCAAGGCTGGGTTGAACGGGCAAACGTCGATCCGATGCAGACGGTTACAAGCATGATGAGCGCATTGCGCGCCTACGAAGCAAACCAGCGTGTCATCACGACCATTGACGGCACCATGGAAAAAGCGGCGAACGAAATCGGCCGGGTAAACGGGTAATAGGAGGTAGCACAGATGCAGTCGCTTAACATTTCTACTGCCGCTATGCGCGGGATCCAGCAAGCACTGGACAATACGTCGAACAACCTGTCGAATCTCGATACGGTTGGGTACAAGCGTCGGGTGGCTTCCTTTTCTGAGCTGCTCTCCGACTCGATGAACGAGCAGCCCAAAGTCGATGAAGGAAACCGCAATTCGCCGCCTGGCTTGCGCGTAGGCAGCGGGGCACGCCTGGGAATGATCAAGCTGGACATGGGTCAAGGAAACATGAAACAGACCGATGTGCCGACAGACTTGATGATTGAGGGCGACGGATATTTCCTCGTTACGAAAAAGATCAAGGATGCTACGGGAGCAATCATTGAGGAACAAAATCGTTTTACACGTGACGGCTCCTTTAAAATTCAATACAATGACGATGAGGGAGGCTATGTCCTTCACACAGCCTCTGGATATACGTTGACGGACAATAGCGGCATTCCGATTGTTTTGCCGGAGCCAGTACGCGATATTCAGATCTCCAAGGATGGGATGCTGACTGCGGATGGTACCGAGTATGCGCCGATCGGTCTGTGGAAAGTGGACAACCCTGATCAACTGCAGGCATTAGGCGGAAATTTGTATGACGCAGAACTGGCGTCTGGGGCTGCGCCTGACAGCAAATATGTGAATGCCATCGATGAAGGGATCGCGACTCTTCGCCAAGGTGCTTTGGAGACATCCAATGTAAATATGGTGGAAGAAATGTCTCAGCTGGTGAACATTCAGCGTGCGTATCAGCTGAATTCTCGCGCGATTGGCATTAGCGATCAGATGATGGGAATTGCCAACTCCATTCGAAGCAGATAATAACTTACTGATGATGACGGGAGAGAGGAGCATGGATCGAGGAAAGGGACAACCATTCCCGCGTGAAGCCCAGGAGATCAAGACCAAAGAACGCGTACGAAGAGGCAAGAACTGGCCCATAGTCCTGATCAAGATCGTGATGGTTCCGCTGCTGCTGTTCCTCTCACTGATCGTCGGTTTGATGATCGGCTACGGCGTCGTAGGGCACGAGCCAGCTTCTGAAGTGTTTGATCTCGGTACATACAAGCATATGTGGGACTTGCTGTTTGCCGGTACGTAATGAACGTGTCATAGAAGAGCGCGTGGCTGAACCGAATGGTTTGGGCACGCGTTTTTTGCGGGGACTTGTTGGGGCGATTGTCCACAGAGTATAATAGATCGAGTGGTTGAAAAAGGAAGTGACGATCTGACTACGGAGGGATATCCGTGAATCTTCCTAATTTGCTTACGGTCTTTCGCATTGTTCTCATCCCCTTGTACCTGTACGTCTTTTTTTCCGAAGCACCGTATCATGTAGAGATTGCTTTGGGTATCC
The DNA here is from genome assembly GCF_046622605.1 of Brevibacillus centrosporus. NCBI lineage: Bacteria > Bacillati > Bacillota > Bacilli > Caryophanales > Paenibacillaceae > Brevibacillus > Brevibacillus centrosporus. The sequence continues at coordinate 5,923,790 of NZ_CP176856.1, forward strand.
TGATTTTGGCGGGGTTAACAGACATTTTGGATGGGTACATTGCGAGGAAGCATAAGCTGGTGACCACGTTCGGGATCATGATGGATCCTCTTGCGGATAAATTAATGATGATGGCAGTGATTGCATCGTTGTTTTTGACCGAGCGCATCAGTCTGTGGGCCGCCTTGTTTTTCTTTGCGCGGGACATCGCGATGATCGTAACAGGAGCCGTGTATCACCTGCGGGGCAAAAAGACGGTACCAGCCAATACATATGGCAAGCTGACCACGGTATTATTTTACCTAGTATTCCCTTTGGTGATGTTTCGTTATGAATACAGCGAAGCCATTCTATGGTCTGTCATTGCGTTTTCGTTTATCACGAGCGCGATCTATCTGGGAAAGTTTCGTTTGTTGAACCGGTCGTAATGATGGGGAAAAAGAGCACTTCCCGCTTTGGGAAGCGCTCCTTTATCTTAACCCCTGCCCCGCTTGAACGGAGTTGGGTGTTGTTTATAGTCTCACTTCGCAGACGGGTCTTCATGCATGGACAAGTCTAGTTAAGAATGGAAATGGAGCGGTGTAATATGGAAATCAAAGCGCCTCTAGATATTGTACAGATTCAGCAAATCATTCCTCATCGGTATCCGTTTTTGCTGGTGGACAAGATCGTAGAGCTGGAGCAAGGCAAAAAAGCAATCGGTGTGAAAAATGTAACGATCAACGAGCCGTTTTTTCAAGGTCACTTTCCTGGGTATCCCGTCATGCCTGGCGTCCTAATTGTGGAAGCTTTGGCCCAAGTCGGCGCAGTAGCTATGCTGAGCGTAGAGGAACATCAAGGAAAAATCGGACTGTTCGCTGGGATCGATGAGTTCCGCTTCAAGGACCAAGTAAAGCCCGGTGATACGCTAACGCTGGAGGTTGAGTTGACCCGGGTGCGCGGTACGGTAGGAAAAGGATATGGGAAAGCATTGGTAAATGGCAAGGTAGTAGCTGAGGGTGGACTGATGTTCGCACTGACTGCAGGAGCAGGGGCACATTCATGATCTTATTGAATGTGCCTTTCTTTTCAGGTAAAATGGCTAGTGGGCAACTTATACATTGAAGGTGAAACCATTGACCAAACAGGTCGCAAGTATATTAGGTGTACCGTTTTCTACACGAGGCTTTCGCGAAAGCGTGGACTACATGGTCGACAGGATCGAGGGCGGAAAACAGACACATGTCGTTACCGCCAACCCGGAAATCGTCATGCTGGCGAGAGAACACCGGGGATTTCGTGCTATTGTGGAACAAGCCTATGTCGTTCCAGATGGCATTGGTATCGTGTACGCCGCCAAATGGACGAATCAACCCATTTATGAGCGCGTTACGGGAGTCGAGCTGCTGGAGGCTTTGATGGCCGAAGCGGATCGGCGCCGTTGGAGTGTATATTTGTTGGGAGCGCACCCGGAGGTCATCAGTTTGGCTGCACAAAAGCTGGCTGAGCGCTATCCGAGCGCGCGCGTCGTCGGGTATCGGGACGGATATTTCCGACAAGACGAAGAAGAACAAATCGTGCAAGATATCGCGGAGAAAAAGCCCCACCTCTTGTTTGTGGCGTTGGGGGCGCCGAGACAGGATGAATGGATGGTCAAGTATCGCGATCAGTTGAATGCTTCCCTGATGATGGGAGTGGGCGGCAGCTTTGACGTCATTTCCGGGAAAGTAAAGCGTGCCCCTGCTATCTGGCAGAAACTGCATCTGGAATGGTTTTATCGCCTGGCATCCCAGCCTTCCCGCTGGAAGCGCCAGCTCGCTATTCCGCGGTTTGTCCTGACAGTCTTGAGAGAAAAATGGAGTGGCCGCTCCTAGATGCACCCGTAGAGAGGAGAACAGTCGATGTCTACATTGATCTTCGGATTACTGACTTCGCTGATCGTATCATTTATCGCAACACCCTATGTCATGAAGCTCGCTATCAAGGTAGGGGCAGTAGATGCACCGAATCAACGCAAGGTACATACGCGGATCATGCCGCGAATGGGCGGTCTCGCTATTTACCTGGGTTATCTGGTTGCGTTCTTCTTGTTTGTACCATACTCGAGCATGGGGGAAATGCTGGGGATTTTCATCGGTAGTACGATTGTGATGATTGTGGGGATGCTGGATGACAAATACCAGCTCTCGCCAAAGTGGAAGCTGCTCGGCCAATTGGTGGCCACAGCGATTGTCGTCATTCCGTTTGGTTTGAAAATTGGTGTCGTCAATCTGCCGTATACCGGGAGCATTGACTTCAGCAGCGGATGGCTCTTCTGGCTTGCGATCCCGATCACGATGTTCTGGATCGTCGGGGTGACCAACGCTGTCAATCTGATTGACGGTTTGGACGGTCTGTCCGCAGGCGTTTCAGCGATTGCTACGGCAACGATGGCAATCATGGCCCTGCTCATGGGCGATCACAAAGTCGCGATCTACTGTTTTGTGCTCCTCGGAGCCATTCTTGGTTTTCTGTATTTCAACTTTCATCCGGCCCGCTTGTTCATGGGCGATACCGGTTCACTCTTTTTAGGCTTCAATATGGCTGCCCTGTCGATCATGGGCTTTAAAGAAGCACTTTTCGTTTCTTTCATCATCCCGATTGTCGTACTGGGCGTTCCGCTCTGGGACACGTTCTTTGCCATCGTGCGCCGCATTGTGAACAAAAAGCCGATTTCCAGCCCGGATAAAGGGCATCTGCATCACTGCCTGCTGAACATGGGCCTGTCCCACCGCAGCACGGTGATAACGATCTACTCGATCAGCATCTTCTTCGGAACGATGGCGATCCTGCTTACAAAGACCACCAAGTGGACAACCATCATCGTCATGGTAGCCCTGCTCATCGTCACACATCTGGCGACCGAGATTGTCGGCCTGGTAAGCCGCCGCCACCGCCCGCTGATTAACGCGTATCGCCGCTTTCGCTTGAAGCAGGCGGAGCAGCAGAGAAGAACACAATAGGTTGGAATGGTTGACGAAGAGCTCCTGCAGATGCAGGGGCTTTTTTTTCGCCATTATTTAGGGGGAAACCCTTAAGTACAAGCGATGTTTTTCCGATAAAGTAAGGGAGAAGTATGAGTCCGGGCTTATATCAAAAACGGGCTGTAGCATGAGTATCAGAAAATATGGAGAGGTGAAAATATGAAGAAGCCATATCAACAATTTCGTCGTTGGTTTGCCATGTGCCTGACGATGATGATGCTTGTCACTGGTGTGTTGCCGGCGGTTCCTGCGTTTGCGGCGTTGGGGTCGAATTGGGCGAGTGCTACAACACCGGCGAGTTATGTTATCAGTGGCACAGGAACTACGTTCGCTGACCCAATTAAGACAAAGACTCGACTAATATCAGGGGTTACGATGGTACACAATGCCAACAAAAATGGCCTTGGTATCGATGTTGTGGTGGATGGAACAACCGTTGTAAACGCACAGACTTTCAGCGGTCAAACGGTTACACTGCCTGACTTTTATTTAAATGGCAGCGGTGGAGTGACTAAAGTAACCGTTAAACCAAAAACAACGACCGACCCAACGAATGATACAGCAGAGATCTACTATCAATATGTACCAAGTACTGCTACGCCTGGAACGGGTCAATTGAAGTTCCAAAACACTGGGCAGGGTGAATATGCGACAGATCCTATCCCAGTTACTAGTCGTACGGTTACGGGAATTAAATATGACTACTCGGTTCCAACGTCTATAGACAAAACGCAAGCAGTAGAAGTGAGGGTAAATGGAACGACAGTTCGAACCGTATATGGAGCAGGTGGAACATCGAACCCTCTGCCTGATCTGGACCTTTCTCCTGGTTTGAATGCGATTCAATTGTACGCTTCCAATACCGGAGAAAGTGACGTTATCTACTACGAGTACAATTCTACAAATAGCCCCATTACTATTACGAACTTTTCGGGTGGAACCACAGCCTATAGTCCAGTTGTCTACGGTGATTCGAAAATTACCTTGATCGGTACGTTTGGCAGTGGTGTTTCGGGAACGAACCTACGCATTAAAATCATTACGAACAATGGACAGACTGTACAGGATTTAAGCAATACAGCACCACAAATTAATGGAAGTACCTTCACCTTTACCGAAATTGGCCTGAAGCCTGGCCTGAACCAAATCGCCTTCTATGAAAAAGTGGGTAATGTAACGAAAGAACATTATCAATTTTATGTTCAGTACAACAATACTCCACTTGTAAGCGATCTGAAGATTAACGATACACCACTTAATGATCCAAATGTAACATCCAATCCTACCTATATTACAGTTCCGTCCGTTAATCGACTGACACTGAATATGGACGGGAAAGCACTAAACGCAGATACTGTTGAAGTGAAAAACCTGCGCACAGGTGATACGGTAAAGACATCCGTAAACCGTACTGGCTCCTTCGGTTTGAACATCCCATCTCTATTGGGAGAAAATACACTGGAAATCCGCGTGTTCAACCAGGATAAAGAAGTCGGTACTTTCGTTCGCAAGCTTCTGGTAGCCACTACTTCTGCTGGAAATGCGGATCAGTTTTATAAAGCGTTTTTAAATGGGGTAGCACTTGTTCCTGATCAACAAGTTATTATTCAAGGTGCAGCATCCTCACCGGCAATGAATCTGACGGGTACAGCACTCTTGCGCTTTGTTGACATTACCGGTCAGCAAGTATTCGACCAATTTAAGCTGACCATTACGGATAACGCAGGAACTTCTATTCCGCCCATTCAACTAACAACGTCCAACTTTACACCTATCGGAAACCCACAAAGTGGTTTTACAGAATACTCGATTACAGCACCAATACCTGCTGGGACTCTTGTAGACGGTAGAAACTATAAAGCAAGTCTGAGCTATCAGTACTATGAAAAAGGCTCAACGGGCTTGGTTGATTCACCTTCGGGCTGGATTACAATCAACAATTACGAGTATCAATTCAAGTATCTGGACAACACGAAGCCAATCATTGAAACAGTCACCAATGTATCGACTTCTCAAATTCTTTCCCCAATTAGTGCAAATACGATTGTGACTTCACCGCTGGATTTGGCCATTAAGACACAAAACATTGCTTCAGCAGTAAATCTGGATATTCTTTATAATGGAAATTCGCTAGATCCTGCGACAGATTATACGCTGACTGGTTCAGGCAATAGCTATACTCTGAAGTTAAAAAAACTCCCGCAAGGTTTAGGAAAGCTGACCATTTCTTATACAGGAACACCTGCTACAACTGCTGACTACACCCTGGATGTACGGATTACGCCCTACGCGCAAGTTACCTATGTAGATTCCACAGGGCAGGTCCGCAGCTTTGAGGATGGTTACCAAATCAAGAGCGACAATGACATTCAAAACCTGGATGTTCGCGTGTACAACTATGTGTTGAAAGCATCCAATGTCAAGGTTTCCTTGAACAATGTAGATCTTTCAATCGATCCATCCGATATTGATACTAGCAAAGGTACATTACGTATCCTGAAAGGCAAACTGAACTACAAAAAAGGAAACAACGTATTGAAGGTGTTACTAACAGACGATCCACAAACCGTCTTCACCTACAACGTTTCCTACAATACCTCCAAGACTCCATCCGTCGAGGACGTAAAACTGGAGATCAACTCCAACGGCGATACAGAAGAATTGACGAAAAAAGCGACAGATTCTTCGTACCGCACAGGCGCAAATTTCTTGAGCAAGCTTAGCTTTACCGTAAACGATGCGACGCATGTGTACATCGAGAAAAACGGAAAACGGATTAACGACTTCCGTTATAAGAGCGGAGACTGGGATCAGGATACAACCAATCAAGAGTATGTGAATGCTCGATTGGATGCAGCTCTGAACAACGATCTGGAAGAAATTTATGATGACCGTAACATCGATTCCATCTCTCGTTCCCGCTTTGAAGGGAAAATGAGTTCGAGCCAATACGGTGACCTGGTAGAAGAAATCCAGGATGCAGTCACCGATGCAACTGAACAAGAGCAAAAGCTCGGTCTGTTCCCACTGACCTTGAAAAAAGGCGGAACGACGGTCTACACGATCGTAGCAGAGGATGACAACGGTACCGTCATTCGTTACGACATCAACATTGAACAAAATTACTCCAGCTGGGAAGTTCTTTCCCCAGTGAAAGCAAAAGAAACTGATCAATACATCATCGTAAACAGCAATAGTGCAGTCGTAAAAGTGTTTGCGGAAAATGCAAACAAAGTTCTATTCGGCAAAACAGAAGCGAAAGTCACGAACACAACAAATCGCGACTTCTACTATGATGATGATTTGGGTAAAACAGTCCCAGAAACTTATTATGTGTTTACATCTACGGTAACATTGAAAAAAGGACTGAATACTGTAAAGTTCTCCGTCGTAGTAGGTGACAGTACCTACAACGACCAGATTCAAATTTACAATGCCAACTCCACGGTTAACGGTGCGGAATACCGTGAAGTATTAGGCAAGAAAGTATCGTTCAGCGTATTTGAAAAGCAGCTTGAGCTGAAATTCCCAGCTGGAACGGTGCTGCTCTCTCCAGATGACAACCGCGCGGGTCAAGAAGTAAAAGATCCAAATGGTGACATCTTCGTAGATGTACCGCTTTACTTCGGTATCGCAGACCGAACGACTGGACAAGTCAACATCGCAGATGATGATTTGGAAGACAGATTAGTTCTCGAGTCCAACTTTAACTACGCAAGCCCACTGTACTACGTGGATGCAGGGGATACAGAAGCGCCAGGTGGACGTGACCCGTATTACGATGAAGGTGACGCTGAGGACTTTAAGAGCCGTTGGGAAGATAACCTGGTTCCTAGCCGCCGCGGTACACTCACGATCAAATACGATCCATCCATTGTGAATGCGGCCAACAACATTTTGACGATCTACTACCACAACGGTGACGAATGGAGAAACATCGGCGGGGTAGTCAATACAGGCAGCAAAACGGTACAAGTGCCATTCGCAGGCTTCGGCTTCTACATGGTCATGAAAACGAGAGAAACATATGATGACGTAGTTAACCACGATTATGCTCGTGATGCGATTGAAACTCTGTACGCGAAAGGTGTAATGCCGGCATACAGCGGCAGCTCCTTTGGTGCAAACCGTGATATGTCCCGCGGTGAATTCGCGACGATGCTCGTAAAGGCATTAGCATTGCCAATCAATGCTGGTCCATATCGCGATAGCAACGAGCGAGATCCGTTAGAGCCAACATTTACAGACGTGCGTCCAAACCGAGATCAATGGGATTACGAATACAAGTACATCGAGACAGCAGCCCGTGCTGGTATCATTCGCGGTAAGCAGCCTGGCTACTTCCGTCCAGATGATTCACTGTCTCGTGAAGAAGCTGCAATCATGATTGCTCGCGCCATGAACTTGAAGCTGGGCACACTCGAAGCTTCCAAGCTGTCCTTAAACAAAATGTTTACGGATGCAAAAGACGTAGGCTACTATGCAGCGCCTTCCGTCCTGGTCGTTGCCAAGGCGAAGCTGATGAATGGATCGGCTAATGATCCAACGGCGAAAAAGCCAACGTACAGTTTTAAACCAACGAATCCCCTGACACGAGCAGAAATGGCAGTCATTACAGTCCGCGTCATGGTTCAACTGAAAAAGCTCCCGAAACAGTAAAACAGGAACGCGTAACAATCCGACTATATAATAGAAGAAAAGCTGAAGAGGTCATCTGCCTCTTCAGCTTTTTTCGTGTGTTTACAAGCCCGATTGAGCCTATTCTTCGTCACCTACAGCCTCTACCGGAACCTCGACATATTCTTTTTCACCGCGTTCGATTTTAGCTTGGCCGTTTGTCAGGTCTACCATCCCAGCGATGAAATCATCCTGCAGACCATCCGGGATCAAGACATGGGCAGTGACCCGATCGGTGTAGTCCGTACCGACTACGCGTTGGTCTGTTAGGCGCAGCTCGTTTTCCACCTTGCCCCACCAATGATAATCGACATTCACCGAAATTTTTTGATGGAGCGTGTGAACGACGATCTTGGCCGCCTTCAAAGCAGTCACAGTTCCAGCGGTATAGGCCCGCACGAGTCCGCCTGCGCCCAGCTTGATTCCACCGAAGTAACGAGTCACTACGACAACCGTGTCTTTCACACCATTTTTCTTGATGCACTCGAGGATCGGTTTTCCTGCAGTCCCACTTGGCTCGCCATCATCACTCGAGCGCTGGATCTGATCGTTTTCTCCGATGACGAAGGCCGAGCAGTTATGAGTAGCGTCCCAGTGCTTCTTTTTGATCATGGCAATAAAAGCGGTAGCTTCCTCTTCGGTCGTCACGCGCTGTGCGTAGCCAATAAATCGGGATCGCTCAATTACGATCATATCTTCTCCATAACCGGCTACAGTCTTATATTGCTGCAACATTGTCTTTTCACCTCAAGAAAAGCATAGCATGCCGACGATTGGTAAGCGAATCCTGAAATTTTTTTGACACACAATCGTATTATTCTAGGAAGCAAGAATGGAATTAACGGGGAGGGAAGTTTCTATACATGATACAGTGCGTTTGACCGGATATGAAAATGGTGGTATTACACTAATTTTTCGTGTGCGAAGGAATACTCTGTGTTATAGTGATCTTGGGACAAACAGAGATATTTCAAGTGGTGAAAGGTTTTATCATCAACACAATGATAAAGGAGTGGAAAACGAGTGAATTTCCCTTATTCGAGCAAGAAATGGATGACCATTAGTTTGGCGGCAGTTTTGACTACGGCGATTGGCGCTGGGACTTTGACGGCATATGCAAATACAACGACAACCGAGCAAACGACAGCGACTGAGCAGGCGAAAGAAACAACAACGGCTCCAGCAGCTGAAGGAACTGACGTGAAAACGGACGCAGCTAGTGAAGCGAAAGCAACAGACGCAGTTGCAACAACCACCAATGATACGACTTCAAAACCAGCTACCACTGCTCCGGTTGCAGGTGTAGAAGAGCTGACATTGGAAAAGGCTATTGCTCAGGCGATCGAAACCAACGCGACGCTGCAAACAGTTCGTCTGGATGCCAAAAATGCAGACATTAACCAAATGCTTTCCTACAAATCGTCTGCTGACATGCCATCTGACATGATTGAATCTCTGGCTGCAGCGAAAGGAAAATATGTCAACAACGCACAAGCCGAGATGACCAAAAAACTTAATGCTCTGCAAGTAACAGCGACAGAGAGCAAAATCAAGCTGGGAGCTCAACAGGCTTACTACAATCTGATTTTTGCTCAAGACGATCTGGAACTGAAAAAACAAAGTTTGTCCCGTGCCCAAACACAGCTGAAAGTAGCAAACGCTGCATTTAAAGTAGGTACGAAAGCCAAAACAGATGTCCTGCAAGCAGAAATGGGTCTGGCAGGTGCTCAGGCCAACTTGACTAGTGCGAAAAACGCAGTCGAAGTAGCTCGTATGGATCTGAATGATTTCCTTGGTGTTGACCTCACAAAGGAATGGAAAGTTGTATCCTCGAACAAGCAGGTTGCCCCTGTCAAAATGACAATGGAAGAAGCAGAAAAAGAGGCACTCTCCAAGCGTATTGAAGTAACGAAGGCTAATGAAGAGCTCAAACTGGCTCAATTGAACGTGAAACTGATTGAGGAGTATTCTGCTCTGTCGACGTTGCCTGGGCGTGTAGCACGAAATAATGAGGAGAAATCCAAATTGGCGATCGATGAGCAAAAACGTGCGATCTCCAAAGAGGTATCCCAAGCTTACTTGAATCTGAATGCAGCTAGAGAAGCCATTGATTACCAGAAAGTAGCGAAGGATTCGGCAGCGGAAAGCTATCGCTTGACCAATTTGCGCTTTGAAAATGGTCTCGCAACGACTCTGGAAGTCATTCAAGCCGAGGAAGAATTGTCCAGTCGTGAGAACCAATACCAAAAAGCCATTCTTCAATACAACCTGGCTGTCGTAAACTTTGAAACAGCTCTCGGAAACTAATCAAGATTTGTAAGTTTTTGAATGGAATTGGAAAAAGGTTCAATGATGACATGTTGAGTGGCGTACCCTATAATACGAGTTGTGGCCGATGTCACAGCTTACATATTACAGGTGAATAAGACCACGGAAAAATCTTTAAACTTTTTTTCTCAGGCGCCGCAACTTTTGCTGAGCTGAGGCGTTTAATAGGATGTCACACGAAAAACGGGGAATTGTGTAAAAAAGATTCACGGATTCTAGCAATTGTGTTACACTAGTGATTGTTGCATTTTACACAATACTGAATATACTAGAGATTTTTAACACAAAAAAGCGAAGCTGTCCTGCGAAAGGAGGTGACACGCGCTTGCAGGATTCGGGCTTTAAAAAGAAAGATAGATTAACAACAAATATTCCCCAAGAACAATTTGTTTATACTAGAGGAGGAGAACACAAGGTTATGAAAAAGGTCGTTAACAGTGTACTGGCTAGTGCCCTCGCACTTACTGTTGCTCCAATGGCTTTCGCAGCAGAGGACACAACTACAGCTCCTAAAATGGATGCTGCTATGGAGAAAACCGTAAAACGTCTGGAAGCTCTTGGCCTGGTAGCAGGTTATGGCAACGGCGAATTCGGTGTAGACAAAACCATCACTCGCGCTGAGTTTGCTACTTTGATCGTTCGCGCTCGCGGACTTGAGCAAGGTGCTAAACTGGCTCAATTCAACACTACTTACACAGATGTTAAATCCACTGACTGGTTTGCTGGTTTCGTAAACGTAGCTTCCGGTGAAGAAATCGTTAAAGGTTTCCCGGACAAATCTTTCAAACCACAAAACCAAGTTACTTATGCTGAAGCAGTAACCATGATCGTTCGCGCTCTGGGTTATGAGCCATCCGTTAAAGGTGTATGGCCAAACAGCATGATCTCCAAAGCTTCCGAGCTGAACATTGCAAAAGGTATCAACAACCCTAACAATGCAGCAGTTCGCGGCGACATCTTCAAAATGCTGGACAACGCTCTTCGCGTAGACCTGATGGAGCAAGTTGAATACGGTACTGACATCCGTTTCAACGTAACTGACGAAACTCTTCTGACTAAATACCTGGACGTTACTGTTCGTGACATGGAATGGGCTCACGATTCCGATAACGATTCCGATGACTTGCCAGTAGTTTCCAACGTTCCAGCTATCGGCTTGGGCAAAATCAAATCCAACGAAGTAACTTTGGCTGGTAAAGATGCTGGTCTGGGTAACACTACTTACAAAGTAGCAGACGGTATCAACCCTAACGAATTCGCTGGTCAACACGTACAAGTGTGGATCAAAGATGACAAAGAAAACGTAATCGTATGGATGGAAGGTTCCGAAGACGAAGAAGTGGTTATGGACCGCACTGACGTTTTCCAACTGAATGGCAAAACCATCTCTAATGGTGACGGTCTGAAGGGCAAATCCGATCTGGAAGATTTGAAATTGTCCTTGGATTCCAGCGGTAAATCCTACCGTTTCAGCGAAGATGCAGAAGTTACTTACAACTTCCAACGCCTCGATGCAATCGATGGCTTGAAAGACATCATCAAAGTTGCTCAAGATTACACTGTATCTGTGAAGTTGGTTCTGAACGAAAACAACGAGATCGTGTACATTCACGCTATCGATGATCAATCCTTCGACCAATCTAACAAAGGTGTTAAATATGGTTCCGAAGTGATCGAGAAAATCGACGCTGACAAAAAGAAAATCGACAACCTCGATGGCCGTAAATTCAGCGATCTGGATGACCTCGATGAAGGTACAGACTTCCTGGTATTCTTGAATGGCCAACCAGCTAAACTGGCTGACCTGAAACCAATGGACGTTTACAGCGTGTACTATGCTGATGGCGATGACGAGAAATTGCTGGTATTTGCTACCCGCACTGTAGTTGAAGGTAATGTAGATAAAGTAGTTACTCGTAGCGCTACAGACGTTCGTCTGACTGTTGGAGACAAAACTTACCGTGCTCGCACTGGTACTTCCTACTCCGACAACGCTAACAAAGACGTTAAAGAAATCGATTCCAAAAACTGGGATCTGCTTGGCGACTTGGATGGCGAAGATGTAAAACTGTACCTGGATGCTTCCGGTCGTATCCGTCACGTTGAAACAAAAGACAGCGTAGACGATCGCAAACTGAAAGCAATCGTTACTCGTGCAGCTGTTTACAGCGCATCTGATGATGAGTATGCTTTCGTAGTTATGACTGAAAAAGGTAAGAAAATGTCTATCTCCCTGGAGAAAGATGACATCGAAAACGCTGATGGCGTAGACTACGGCGACGAAGATCTGAACGAAGACGATCTGCTCGAAATCCTGTCTCCTAAGAACGATGACAGCCTCGCTTTGCTGGAAGTAACTTTGGATACTAAAGGTGAAGTAAGCAAAGTGAAAATCCTGAACACTGACGAGCTGCAATATGCAGATGGCCAAGAGTGGGATGACCTGGCTGACGAAGACGACGATGTTGTTGGTGACGCTGAAGTAACTGACGACACTGCAATCTTCGACATGACTGGTACTTTGGATACAAGTGCAAAACGTCCTGAACTGAAAGATGCTGGCATCGCGAAGTTCAAAGACATCGCTGATGAGAACGATCTGAAAGTTTACTACCTGTTGGATGAAGATGGCGAAGAAGTAGATGCAATCTTCGTAGTTGAAGGTGACGGTTTGGGTGGAGACGCTCAATTCGGTTACGTATTGAACTACTCCTCCAAAGGTGGAGAAGATAGCATCGTGGTTCTCGTGAAAGACGAATCCGGCGCTGTTGTTCAAAAAGAGTTCAAATTGGATGACGAGAAAGAAAACCTGTTGGATGATGGTATCAAACGTGGTGACTTCATCGCTTTCGATACAAACTCCGATGATGAAGTTGTTGTTGACGATGTAGTTGAAGTTGTTGACGGTGCTATCAACTCTATCGATGCACGCGTTACACTTCCTGAGTCCAAATGGGACAAAAACAACATCGACACAATCGCAGTTGCACAAGTAGATGACGTTGATGGCAACACCATCACGACTACTGGCGGCAAAAAACTGTACACTCAATCTTCTACTGCATTCATCGATGCGTGGGATGATATCACTGGTATCGACGGTGTAGATGAAGGCGATCTGCTCATCCTGATCGACACTGACGATGACGGTTCCCGTTTCGACTACGTACTGGTAGTTGGTACTGAAGACTACATCGACGAAGAAGACATCACTGACACTGAAATCGCTGACTTCCTGAGCCAATTGGGTGATGATGTTGATCCAGGTACACCTGGCGACGATTGGGATGCAGTTGATTCCAAAGTGACTGGTTCCATGTTCTCTATCGGTTCCGTAACTGCTTACCAACTGGTAGTTGACCTGAAAGAAGAAGCTGAAGAAGCTGTTCTGACAGTCGACGGTAAAGAGTACACTGGCACAATCGATGGTAACAAAGTAACCTTCGAATTCTCTGCTAAGTCTACTGCTAAAACTGGTAAACTGGTTGTAACTGGTTCCGAAGAAGGTCAAGAAGATACTGCAGACGTTACTTTCGAAGCTAAGTAATTAGCATCGTCTAACGCTCATGAGAGTTGAACAACGGAGGGAGGTACCTCCTTCCGTTGTTTCTTACATACTCTCTACAAAAAATAGAAACTTCCTATCAAACTTACGGAGGGGTAGTACGTGAATAAAAAAGTAGCTCTATCTGTTCTTTCCGCTACAGTCTTTGCCAGCATGGCAGCTTCTGCTTTTGCTGCACCAAAATCCGGTCTGTACATCGGCGGAAATGTAGACAAATATTATTCCATGAACACACTGTTGGGCGGTATGAGTTCTTCTGCACTGGATCAATTCAGCACTGAAATTGGTTCTGCTGGTTTCGGAAACCTGATCTATGTAGACTTCGATGGTAAAGGTGCTTCCATCGCTGAAATCATGAGCGCAACTGATTTCGACAGTGCTAAAAAAGACCTGACAGCTGACAAGTTCGAAGGCGTATACTCCAACATCAAAGCTGATGGTTCTGCTGATGGTACTTACGATCCTCGTAACGATGCTATCGACACTCCAACTGGTGATCTGAAAGTTGAGTCTGTAAGTGCTATTGACCTGAGAACAGTTGAAGTTAAGTTTGGTGCAGCTGTTGATGAAATTACAGCAACAGACGCTGCTAACTATGAACTTAATGGAAATGCTCTTGCTGCAGGTGCTTCTGTAAAGTTGTCTGCTGACAAGAAAACTGCAACAATCACTTTGGATGCAGCTGATGTACTGACAAACAAAACTTACATTACTGTAACTGCTTCTCTTGGAAATACAATTCTTGGCGAGAATGGATCTGTCCTCAACGAAGAAACAAAATCCATTTTTGTAGAAGATGCAACTAAACCAGTTGTTTCCTCAACTGACTATGTAAAAGCTGCTGATGAGTTGACTATCAACTTCAGTGAGCTCCTTCAAACAGAAGGCACTGTAACTGTGAAAGATAAGGAAACTGGTGCAGTAGTAACAGCTCCAGCAGCTCTGTCTGGAAAAGTGGTTACAGTAGATACAGCTGCTCTGACAGATGGTAAAGAGTATGTAGTTACTATCGTTGGTGCAAAAGATTTGGCTGGTAACTTCTTGAATAACAACAAGTATGAACTTACTTTCAAAACGGGATCTGCAGATGTAACAGCTCCTACAGTTACAAGTGTTGTAGCAAAATCTGCTAACCTGATTGAAGTTACTTTCTCTGAAAAACTGTCTGCACTGGGAACATTGAATACTAATGCTCTTACTGCAGTGGCTACGGCAGCTGACCTGGATGCAAACTATGAAGTATTGGTAGATGCAACTGGTCTGAAGTACACTATCTATGTACCTGCAATGGCTGATGACTCGGTAACTGCTTATGCATTTGCCGCTCAAGAAGACTTGGCTGGTAATCCTATTACTGCCGTTACTAAGAACGTACCATTTAATGCAGATGCAACTGCTCCAGAAGTTCAAAATGTATCGGTAGCAGGCAAAATTGCAACAATCACTTTCAGTGAGGATGTTGTTGATGCTGGAGGTACTGGAACTGTACTGACACCTGGTGGTGTATTGAAAACAGTTGCTGATGCTGACATTGATAGCCTGACACCACGTTACAACAACAAAGTTCAAGTAGATCTTTCTAACGTTGTTACTACTATCGAAGCTGGTACTTACAAAGTAACTCTTCCAAAGGATGTAATTGCTGATGCTGACGGTAACAGCAAGGAATACGTTCTTGACGTAACTTTGAATAACGCTCAAGATACTACTAAGCCACAAGTAGTTGGCACTGCTGTTTACACTGATGCAGCAAATGCTGGTACTGTTGCAGTTGAGTTTAACGAAAATGTTGGCGCAAGTGCAATCGATGTTAACAACTACACAGTTGACGGTGTTAAAGTATTTAAGTCCGCATACTTTAACAACGACAATCGTCACGTAGTATTGACTATTGATGCAAACAAGTTTGATGTTGATGCTGATCGTGAATTCAAGTTCACAGGAGTTAAAGATGTCGCAGGTAATACTGCTGATGCTTATACTCAAGTAATTAACTTCAAAGATAACACTGCACCTCAATTGGTTTCTGCTAAACTTGAGAATGATCTTACAACAATCACTTTGAGCTTTACAGAAGCACTTGATCCTGCAACTCTGGATGGAGATGCTGCTGATTACAAAGTTTATGTTGGTGATGTTCTTGAAGCTGGTGCGGTAGAAGCTATCGTAGCTGCTGATACAACAAACAAAACGTTTAAAATTACTCTTGCTGATGCATTGACAGCTACTGAATATGCAAAAGCTATCACTATCAAGCCTACTGATGATTATGAAGTAGCTGATGCTGGTGATAACCTTGCTGCAACATTCACTTCTGTAACTGTTGCAAAGTAATCGAAGCGTTACTTCATAAGCTCAACTAGAGCAAAAGAAGTGGAGAATGGGTCTACCTCGAAAGGGGTAGGCTCTTTCTTCTTGTCTTATCTTTCAGTAATAATCCCAAGGTCGACTTTCCTAGTACAAAAAAGAGCCCAAACGGGCTCTTATCCTCCATACCTCTTCAAAAAGTCCTCCACGGCCTTATTCATGACATCCTTTACCGTGTAACCCGTATTGTTCACAAATCCCGTAAGCCGATCTGATAGTTGCGCCTGGATCTGTACCGTTTTGGTTACCGCTGGGCCCCTATAACGTTTCATATACAGTTCCTTAGGCTGATCTGTCACCATCATCAGCAACTGATCTTTATGCTGCAGAATTTCCTTGAGATTTTGCACCAGATCCATCGGCAAAACTTCCTTGTTCCTTTCCTCTTTCGTAACAATCTTCAACTCTACCAATTTCTCATTTGACTCTTGCAAGTTCTTATAGGTTTCTTGGAGTTCCTGGCTTGCTTCTGTTTGCTGGCTATCATTTGCTATTGTCTGGCCATTTTCTTGTAATACATTGCCTGAACCTGCTGGCATATTTACAACTTTTGCTTGTTTCATGTTGTTGCCATTTGCAAGCAAGATGTCCGAAGAAGAAGAGGATTCGATAGACTTCATCAGCGGGTCCTTCACATAATTTTTTAATGTCCAATCGAAACGGTAGCCGTGTCGGCGCATATAGCCACTAACTCCACCTTTACCTTTATAACCAAGCAGATCAGCAATTTCCTCAGCAGAATGCCCCTCACGAAACAAATCAAGAATCACATCAACACGTTCGTTTGATTCCACAGTCAGTACCTCCTGTTCCCTTTATGATAGTTTTTCCAACGCTTCACGCAGATGCTCAGGCGTTGTATGTGTATAGATGGATGTTGCCCGAGGGGAAGCATGTCCAAGTAATTTACCGATTCGTAGCAAATCCACTCCGTGGTCCTTGTAAAGCGAAGTAGCAAATGAATGTCGTAAGACATGGGGAGTTACCTTCTTTGTAATGCCGGCTTCTTGAGTAGCCTTGTGCAGTATCACTCGGATGTAGCCGGTAGTAATCTTCGTTTCCGTTTTCTTGGTTACAAAGAAGTGCGGATCTTTGCTATCTGGCCTAACATTGTCCAGGTATTCTTTTAAAATCGGAGCAAGTTCGGGATGCAGGGGAATGATCCTGTATTTGTCCCCTTTTCCATGCCATACGGTTATAGTGGCCTCATGAAGATTTACATCATTAATTTTTAAATTAGCTAGCTCGGATACCCTAAGCCCTGTGTAGCGCAATGCCTGGATTAAGGTGTAATCTCGCCTTCCTTGATCTTTGTCCTGAGAGATGGCGGACAAAATCCGCTCGATCTCTTCCTTGGTGATAAAGCGAGGGATACTTTCTGGTTTTTTTGGCGCATCGATTTTCAGACTAGGGTTTTTGCTGATGTACTCTTCTCGCTCGAGGAAACGGAAGAATGAGCGAAAGGTGGCCACGGTACGAATGATGCTGTTTGTCTTGTAGTGTTTTTCTTCTGCGACGTATCGTAGGTACGACCGCAAATGATATGGTTCAATTTCGTCGACAAAAGGTTCCACTTTCCATCGTTCTAGGTAGAATCGATGAAACTGCGAAAGATCCTTGTGGTACCCTGTATAGGTTTCTTTGCTTCTATTAACCTCGATTTTCAGATAGGTAACAAACTCTTCTATCGCTTCAAATAATGCAATCAAATGGAAACACTCCTTTTTAAAGTTTAATTTTGCATGCAATTAGCTTGTATCGTAAAACATGCGAAGTGCCTCCGTATCTATACGTTCTAATCTGTGGCTACCGTGACTTTGGATAAGGTTAAGATTTCTTCCAGGTCGATGACGCGTATCAGTAGTTGACTTACTGCAGGGAGGCTTGAGACCTGTTCAGATGAACGGGCCTTAATCTGGGATAGTTGAATGCCAACTTTCCCGAAAATCTCTTTGGAAAGTAAAAGGTCTTCTTGATAAACGGAGAAGGAAAGGATCTCCTCTGGGAATTCGTCCATGTCTTTCTGTACAATATCTTGATGAACTGAAAAGTATACGATTCCTTTTTCCCAAACGTCTTTATCTATGGTGACTACAAGCCAGATGGGATATGATTGATCGTCTTGATACTGGTTATAAATCGTTAGAATCATTTTGCGTGTAGCTCCTTCTGTTGTTTTCTATGTATGGCCAATTCGTACAAAGATTTAGTTTCGTCTGACCAATTAGAGGAATCGGCCCTGCGATATCGATTTTTCAGCTCGTTTTCAAATTCAAGCTGCTGCTTCCCGGAAAAGACACGTCGTTGTATCTGTTCCCAGCGCTTTCTAGCAAGTTGATGAGTAACCCGGAACTCTGAGGAGAGAACATGTATGATGTCTGCCTCATGTGAGGGCAGGTGGATCTGCTGTATCATGTAAAAAGGCAAGGCAGCGTAAAGTTGAAAATGATTTGCTTGTTCTTCCTGTAACTCCAAGAGCCCCCTGTTCATAGAAAGTTGATTACCAGTGTGTAGTAAGATGTGACTAAGCTCATGGAAGAAAGCTTCACGTGATTCAATAGAAGGTTTGTTGGCGTTTAGGAATACAGCAGCTCGATAGTCATCCCATATACCTTCTTCTTTTGCGCCTGGTAAAGACACAATGGTGATCCCGAAGACATCAGCTATTAAGTCAATGTCAATGTGGTCCGGAGATAAGATGTTATGTGATCGGTATAAAACCTCAACCTTATTTTCAAGAAAGGTTTTGTAGTAGAAATGTAACATGAAATTAGCTCCTAACCAAACGTATGTTCTGTTTTTGTTTCAAAAGAAAAGCCCAAGTACGGGCTATTTTATTTGTCTTTCTTTTTTAGGCTACGGAAGATTTCTAGTTGGAGATCTAGTTGTTTTTGTAGAAACTCTTTTTCCTCGTCAGTGGTGTTTTCAGGGAGCTCTAGAAAGGCTCTGTTTACTTGTCCATTTGAGTACGTTGATGAGGGATCATTGGATCTACCTAGTAGGTAATCAGTGTTAACTTCAAAAACATCAGCCAGCTTTCCGAGTGTTTCATCGTCTAATTTCCGTTCCCCACGTTCGTACATACCAATAGCACTTCCAGAAACGCCAATCCTCTTGCCCAAGTCTTCTTGCTTCCATTTCCTTTTAGATCGTTCAATCCTAATTCTGTCGCCAACCGTTGGCATATTAAATCACACCCGTTACAACGTATTGTTGTATTTAGTATATCAAATACAACAGTATGTGAAAATGAATACAACAAATTGGAGTATTTTCATTGACAAACAACAATTCGTTGTTTATTATAAGGACAGATATAACACATATTGTTGTTTGGAGGTGATGCCAAATGAGTAAGAGAACCAATTTAATTTCACGTAGAAAGCAACTTGGGTTACTTCAAAAAGATATTGCTGAGCAGATTGGATGTAGTACAAGTGCATATGGAATGTACGAAACAGGGGCTAGAACTCCTGACCTCAATACTGCCAAACAGATTGCTGATGTTTTAAAAACCACTGTTGAACAAATTTTTTTTGAAGATAAAAACAACAAAATGTGTTATTCAGCGCCGGAACCTGCGTGACTAGGAGGTACACATGAACCAACCAGATCCCAAAAAGCTTCAAGAAATCTTATCCCAACACAGACCAGTAGACCTCAAGTTAATGCTTGCACCTGTTAGGCGTGCACCGATGCCACTTCGGAAGAATAACCGGCCAGACGGCAAGAGACGAAAATAGCTCAGCTCGGTTAAAGAAAAACCCTCGGTGAGCAGCCGAGGGAGTGTCTGGAAGATGAGCACAGTTTCATTGTACTTAGAAAACCAAATAGAAAAGAGGAGAACAGATGAGGAACAGTAACGCGCCAGTAAGTATTTACTCGCGGTCTCGGATCAGCGATATTTGCGAATACGCCTTCCGTCACCAAAGGACAGGCGAGCATTTGACGTATGAGACGCTCGGGAAGAAGATCGGTCGATCGGCCAGGTGGGTTTCTGATGTAATAAACGGCCGAGCGACCCCGATGCGGGAGGACGCTGAGGATTTTGTCCAAGCTTGTGGCAATCATTATGCTATCCGAATGATTAAGCATCTGTATGGTGATGCTCCTCCGCCAACTGATCCACGTTTGATGGCTAGCCTGACGGTGTCACTCAATAATCTGATCAAACAATGCCGAGACGTTATCAAGGAGGCCGAAGTCGTGATTGAGTGGGAAAGAACCAGGCGCCCATGGCAGCCGGTCACTCAGGATGACGAACGGATACTGACGCACCTTGGCAAACAAATCGAGGACCTTTTCCAGGCTGGTGACGACGTACATATCTTGATGGATGAGCGATACGGAATTGATCCTGCGATACACCAACACAATTGGTTAGTTGAGGCGAGAGCACACGAAATCGTTGTGAATGATCCACGAGAGTTAATGCGACGAGAGCGCCAAGAAATTCTATTCACAGGAGGGACACTTCTATGACTGCATATTTGGGGCCAGAAACCTTGGAGATCCTTTCTGCAACGGATCGGGACACGATCCATACTGCTCTGATTGAGACGGCCAGGCGGGATGCTCTTACACCAATGGATTTGCTGAAAGATAAGCGTTGGATACTTGCCGCAAAGATCAAGCGTGAGCAACCGGTGGATGAAGAAGAGTTGGGGTGGATTATCAACTCATTAAGGGAAAGAGCTGACCATTCTGAACGTAAGGGGATGACAATAAACCCGGTGTATGACAGGGCAATCGCAGACAAGGTCGCAGAAATCAAGCAAGCACGTGAACAAATGATGATAGAGAGTATTGCATCTCGTTACAAAGAAAAAACCGCCTGCAGCGAACAGACGGCTTAGAAAAAATTCGATATCGGAAGAATACCACAATTCCACAGAGGAGGACAAGCCATGAAACTGGATAATCGATTGAAAGAAAAAGGTATCGTGTCCAATGAACTGCTGGGTGGTCAATTTGAACGAATGGCGACATACAAAACGGATGGCACGCTTCGGATAGAGTCAACACCAGATTTTATTGCTGGGATAGGGTGGTCACCTGGTCAGACGATCGTATTGCAGAACTGGAACGAGATATGCCGCCTGCGTGATTTTCTGAACGGGTTAACCCCTATACCGGTGTCAAAGCAGGAGGAGGGTTACCTTGAACGCGCCACTGCTTGACTTCCCAGAACACGTTGAAAAGACGGAATTGATACGGCGGCAACACTTGCTCCCTTTGGCCTTCGATTTAGATGACGAAACGGACAAGTTGGCCTGGACTGTACGCGATGTGATCGAAGAGTTGGAAATTCTGATCGATTTGCGAGCAACGATGGCGCCGGGTGAATTCCAAGAAGGTGTAAGAGACCAAGCAAGACGTCTGTTCAAATAGTCGAAACCGGGGCTAATCCCCCTGGTCTGCCGGAGATGACCGCCCGGTACTGATGAGATAGGTCATACATAACGAGGTGAAAGAGTGGCGCAGGCATGGAACTGCAACAGCCGCGTAGAGGTTGGGGCGCGGCAGCCTCGTGACTTAGAGAGTGGAGGTGGAAGCGATGGGCTGATTAAGCAATTGGTGAAGGTCAAGGTTTGAGAATTAATTTGATTCTGACTATCAAACGAAGGTGAATCGGCAAAGGGGATGATGAATCTGAAAAACCTAGGTAAGTGCCGTTTCTGTAAAAAGAATAAAGCTGTTACTCGTGAGTCTGGAGAGTGGGAACCGATCTGCATGCCGTGTCTCTTAGCAACGGTCAGATCCAATGTTGAGTATTTTGCAACTCTAAGCGAAGAAGACAAGAAACGTGTTTTTGAGAACGAGTGGGAAGCCCGAGTCGACTGGCAAACGATTGCTTCACAGATCGACTCAGCTTCCACATTGGAGGAAATCAATCAGCTAATTGATCTTCAGAGACAGAAAGACTAAACCATGTTCCAGGCTTCGATGAAATTTTTTAAATTGAGAATCAGGTTCTTCTCAGTAAACTCATCGATTTCTTTATCACGAATAATAGAAGCACTATTTTTGATGTTTATGATTGCGAGTCTATCACCATCGTCGATTTGTTCATGAATAGCTTTTCTCAAGAGGTATAGCATCAACTGAGCTTTGCCGTTGTCGAGCTTTTGATTGATACCATCATCAGTGAAGTACAACTTGATAAAGTGTGGAGTTCCATTAAGCACCAATCCGAGTTCCGAACCAACGTTAATGCTCTTCCGACATTTAATTTCTACATAATGGGTGGAAAGTCCTGTAAAAAATAGAGACCCAGCGCGGGAACGCTGAGTCTTCGGTCTTGGTGCACGATTGGGAATCAAGTTTATCGTAGCGGATAGACCCCCAAAAAACAAGTGGGAGGTATTTGCTTGAAAGTAATGGTTGAAAGGCTGGTCATAAATGAATTCAAAGGCCATCGTCACTTAGAGATTATCGGCAGTCACTTGGTCAAAATTGACGGTGACAACGGAAAAGGAAAGTCAACGATCGCGGATTCGATTTCCTGGCTGTTTTACGGAACGGACGCGATGGGCAATAAGCTCGATCCTCTGCCCACCACATACACGGGAGCTGAAACATACGTGGAGGCACTCATTCATTTCGATCAAAAGCCTGCTTTGTTCCGGAGAACATTGGCCGGTGGCAAAACATCCTATCACCTGAACGAAGAGCCGATCAAGGCAAAACAATACGAGGAACACATCAAGAGTATTGGACCCAGGGAACAATTCCTCTCTCAATTCAATCCTATGTTTTTCACAGCACAGCATTGGGAGGAGCAGCGCAAGCAGCTTACCCAGTATGTCCAGGAACCAACGAATGGAGAGGTTCTGGCGGAGCTGTCTACCGTCGAAAAAGACATGCTTGAGCCGGAGCTGAAGAAGCGTGAACTGGATGCTATCGAGAAAATCGCGCGCGAGACGGCCAAGAAATCAGAAGCGGAAGGAACAGCATTACGCGCCCGCATCCGTACCTTACAGGAGCAAGGGGAAGCGGACAAGGCAACGATTGAATCTTGCCCTATCGCTTTCAATCAGATCGATGAGCGAATGGCAGACATTCGTGAAGAACTAACGCAAATGACAACCTCTGGTATCAAACAACGTCGGGTAGCTCTTCAGCGGGAGATCGATCGCAAAATGAACGATGGTCGCCAACTCAAGAGTGAGGCCGACTATCTGGCCACACAGCCTGTTCCAGATATGTGCCCAACATGCAAGCAGGGACTTCCACACTCTCACATCGAGAATGTGATGGCAGCCCAACAGGTAAAGATCAACGAAAAGAAAACGGCGATGCTGAACCTGAAAACGGAGATTCAAAAGCTTAAGGCAGAGTTGGACTTGCTGCCAGAGGACGAAGCAACCTTTGATCCAAAGCCCTTTCTGGACGAAATAGCGATGCTCGAGCGAGTAAAGGCCGCCGCCGCACGGATCACTGAAATGAACCAAAAAGTAAACGAAGCAGAAGAAGCAGCAAAGACGCAAAGCAAGGCATTCGCACATGCCAACTACATGATCAGCTGCGTAAAAAACTTCCGAGCAAAGCGTGCAGAGCTAATGGTGAAGAAAATCAATGATCTCTTTACCACAGTGTCGGTCCGCCTGTTTGATCATGTGAAATCGACAGATGATTACAAGCCAACGTTTGAGATAGAGCGCGGCGGTGTTCCGTTCAGGTTGCTGTCCCTATCTGAAAAGATGAAAGCAGGCTTGGAAGTAGCCACAGCTCTTATGAATCTGTCCGGTAATCACTTTCCAGTCTTCATCGATAACGCAGAAAGTGTTGTGGAGATCCCGAGGGTTCCATCACAAGTATTCATCTCTCGAGTTGTGCCTGGCCCTTTGAAAATCGAAACTACTGCTAAACAGGAGGCGAAGGCTTCATGAGTCAAAACGCTATCGCGCAGGTGGCTACAAATAATGTGGTCCCTGCTTTCACCAAGGAAGAGCGCGATACGCTAGTCAATACTATTGCGCGCGGTGCGACACCGCACGAACTTTCCTTGTTCATCAACATGTGCCAGTCAGCACAGCTAAATCCGTTTTTGAATCAGATTTATTTCATCAAGTACGGAGACAAAGCCAACATCCAGATCAGCGTGGAGGGCATCCAGGCGATTGCAAGGCGCCGTGAGGATTTCGCTGGCTTTACGGCAGAGGTTGTGAAAGAAAACGACCATTTCCAAGCTGATGTGATCAAGGCTGAAGTGGAGCACAAGGTCAGCGGATTTACTCGAGGAAAGACGGTCGGCGCGTACTGCATTGCTCATCGTAAAAACTTCCCTTCTGTATTGGTCCTGATCGGTAAAGAAGAAACGAAGGCGATGGAGACAGGTAACAACAAGAACATGTGGGCCAATTACTACGATGACATGATTCGCAAACATGCGATCAAGCGTGCGTTAAAGCTCCAGTTCGGCATCGAGATCGGCGAGGATGAGCAGCCGAGCGAGCCCACCTCCAGCATTCCGACGTACCAGCCAGACCAATCCAAACCAGTGATTGATATGACGCCGACGAAAACGATCGAGGTTGATGAAGGGAAGCATATTGATCCAGAAGTCGAGATGAAAAACGCGTGGGAAGAGATTCGACGGTTGAGCGAAACGCTGAGTTATTCCGAAGACGATCTGAAGGCATTCATTAAGGAGAAAACCGGAAAAATAGCTCGCCAGTTGAAGCTTACAGAGGTCGTTGGGCTGCGAAAAATCATGGAGCTGGAGATCGCTTCACAAACGGGTGGCGGGGACAACGATGGACAAGCTGATGAAGATGATTTCAACCTTTTTGACCAACCGTGAGGGGGAAACGGGATGAAGACACGGGGATTACAGCTGAAAGAAAAGCAGTTCCTGAAGCATTTATTGCCAAAGCTCCAACCGGACAACTGGTTGATCCGGAAGAAGTTGCCGACCGAATGGCATCTGGAGCATAAAGTGACGGGGAAGAAAAAGGTCGTTCCTCTCCGCTCCGCGTGACTGTGGGGGTGAGAAGCATGAAAGGTCAAGAATACGAGCTTCGATTCATGCGCTGGAAGGTCTCAAAAACCTTTCGGCGCAACGGTGAAGAATGGGCGGTGCTGAAAGGCAAGGGGAGAAGAAAGCTCCACATATGGGAAGTCCCCTTGACCTTTCTGGAGGTAGTGAGCCATCGACGAGTGTCATGAGAGGAGGCAGGGGATGGGCATATCAGAATACGGGACAACGGGGTTTTTTGTCCTCCCCCGTTCATCCTGGCGATCAAAAAGGGACAAACTGCTATTTTTCGACTTGGTCGAGCAGGCGAACTACAAAGATACGGCTGGATGTAAGCGGGGGCAGCTCATCACCTCTACACTCCAGTTGTCGAAGGATACAGGATGGACGGATAAGCAAATCAGGGGTTCATTGGATCATTTGAAGCTGCAGGGGCTCATCTCAATCGAGTCTTTCAAGGATCGTAAGAGGGGAATTCGGATAACTATCATGCATTACGACCAGTTCCAAAACCTCGATTTTTACACCAAAAAGGGCGAATTAAAGGACGAATTAAAGGGCGAATGCGAGGGCGAATTAGCACCTCCAGAAAAGCCAATAGCACCAAGGGTTCATGGCACATCAAAAGAGGATGAGGGCGAATTGAAGGGCGAATACAAGGGCGAATTTGAGGGCGACTCTTTAACTACAGTATTAACCACAGATAAACAACAAAAAGAATTAAAAGACTTATGTGAGCAGTTGGCAAGTTTGGAGCATGTTGAATCCTTTGTTGACTCGCAAATGCTCGTCAACCCCATATCCACTTTACCAAGAAAACTGTTCACTGAATACTTCAACACCATCCGCCTGACGAGAGCAACGGGACGGATCGCAACCAGCAAAGCCAAGAAGATATGGGACAAGATTTTGTCCTATTGGCAAAACAAAAAACTGGCAGATAATCAGGACGGTCGGGCAGCCATTATCCTATACGCCCTCAGTGTTCACATCATGCAGCATGACGATAAGCCGGAAGAATACACCTACGGAATTATCAGGAGAACGACAGAATACGAAGCACGTCAGAAGATGCTAAAGCTCAGGAATCAGGGAGGTGCAAGCCGTGAAGTCACTCCAACAGGTACTGACTCAGGACGGGCAGAGTATCACCAGAAGCGTAGAAGTTTCTAAGCCGCCTGCTAGGAAGTGCCCTCATTGCGGTACACATCTTGAACCGAAACGCTTAGAGATGTTTGGTCAAATCAGATGGGGCTCTGTTACCTGCCCGTGCGAAACAAAGGCAAGAGAGGCTCTTGAGGCGGAAAAGCAGCGACGTGACTGGCTAACCTTATGCCAAGAGTTTACGAGCCGGGACAAGCTTATCCCAAGAGCAACGCTTGGGAACTACAGCAGGCGCCCTGGGCGAGAGAATGCACTCAAGATAGCTCAGAACTTCGCGGATACATACAGCGAGTGGCAAAAAGAGCGTCCGGGTTTGGGAATATACATCAACGGAACAAATGGCCTTGGAAAGACCCACCTGCTCACCGGCATCTACAGGGACTTGATCGGGCAGAGAGCATCGGCAGTATTCATGACGACCTATCACATGTTCCAACGGTTCAGAGAGGTTACCAAAGTGGAGGATTACGAGTACGAGCGTCGGCTCCTGAAGGTCCTCTACACCTGCGATGTTTTACTCTTGGACGATGTGGGCGGGGAAGTACCGTATGACTCTCGTGCAGAGAAATTGCTGGACGTCATCAATGCGAGAAGCAAGAAGCGTCCCATCATCTACTCCAGCAACCTGACACCAGAAGGGTTGGAACACTGGATGGGTAATCAGGGCACGCGGATTGCAGATCGCATCTTGGAAAACTCGGTCACCGTTACGCTGAATGGAGAAAGCGAACGCGGCCTTATCAACGACAGACATCATGACTGGTTGGCTGGGAGGGTGAAGGGGCTTGGATAACATCGCGACAGAAACCGAGGCATTCAGCTCATCCCTGATGAGTATGCAGGCTGAACAGAGTGTAATCGGAGCGCTGCTTTTGAATCAAACCTACTTCCCGTTGGCATTCTCTATCTGCTTGCCAGAGGACATGTATTCCACTCAGCACCAGCACATTTTTAAGACGATGGTGACACTCAATCAAAAGGGACGGCCTATTGACCTTGTTACAGTTACATCGGAACTACAGGACGACAAGCTGTTGGAGGAAGTGGGGGGCGTCGCCTATTTGACAGAGATTGCGCGGTCAGTTCCCACTGCGGCCAACGTTGAACACTATGCCCGTATCGTTCGTGAGAAGGCAAACCTACGAAAACTTTATCTGGCTGCTCTTCGGCTGCCGAGGCTGATCGAGGAAGAGGTAGACCTGGCGGTTGCTGTGGAGACCTTGGAAAAGACGCTCCAAGAAGTAGCCGCGAGTTCCCAAAGCAAAGGGTTTCGTCCTACCAAGGATGTGCTGCTCAATGTCTACGAAAGCATCGAGCAAAACGCGAATAACGAACTGGGTGAAGTAACAGGTTTGCCAAGTGGGTTCCGAGACTTGGATCGGATAACAAGCGGCTTGCAAAGGTCTGATTTGATCATCGTTGCAGCTCGTCCTTCGGTAGGAAAAACAGCTTTTGCATTAAATGTCGCGCAGAAGGCAGCAGATGAAACAACAGATCCAATCGCTATTTTCTCCCTGGAAATGAGCGCGGAACAACTCCTGCAACGTATGATCTGCGCGGAAGGCAACATCGAGGCAGAACGATTAAGAACAGGCAAACTGCAGGCTGATGATTGGCTGAAACTTACAAACAGCATTGCCAGTTTATCCAAGAAACCGATCTTTATAGACGATACCCCAGGCATTACGGTAAGTGACATCAAAGCGAAGGCCATGCGCCTGATGAACGAACACGGTGGTAGGCTTGGAGCCATCCTGATTGATTACCTGCAGCTGGTACGCCTTAGGACCAGGACGGGCAACAGACAGGAAGAAGTCTCGGAAATCTCAAGGACTCTCAAGAGCATTGCTCGAGAACTGAACGTACCCATCATCGCATTGTCGCAATTGAGCCGGTCCGTCGAGCAGCGGCAAGACAAGAGACCGATGATGTCGGACATTCGAGAATCGGGCTCCATCGAGCAGGATGCGGACATCGTGGCATTCCTCTACCGGGATGATTATTACGACAGGGAGTCGGAGAACAAGAACGTGATCGAGGTCATTATCGCGAAACAACGTAACGGCCCAACTGGAACCGTCGAGCTGGCTTTCCTGAAGGAGTACAACAAGTTCGTTGATCTAACACGCCAGATGAGTATCAAGGATGTACACGGTGGCCAAGACGATGAGGAGGATGACGATGCTCCATGGCAGAGGAAATAAACGGACTGACTGAAGTCATCCCGGTCAAGGTGCCTATCCCAGCAAAATTGCTAGCAATAACAGACAGGAATAAACGATCTGCTGCTATGAAAGAGTGGTGGGCTGCATACGCAAAAAGGTACCCCGATTACAAAGCTGTACGAAAAGACAACCAGTTTGTTTACATGGTGAAACGAAAAGGAGGAGAGACATCTTGAGATTATTGCGAGAAATTTTATTGAGCAAATTACTGCGACTTGGAATAACAGAAGCATGCGGTAAGCCTGTGGAAGAGGCATCCCTGGCTGAGCTTCAGGATGAGTGGGCTCGATTTGAACGGAAGCGCAATGAACGGAGAGGCGCTTGATCCCATGATGAGTAGGTTGATTATCCCTCTGCTGATGGAAAAGAGACGCCGAAACAAAACGACAAAGCAGATGGAAAATATTTGGGTCGTGCCTACATGGAACCATCTTTACACGATCGTTCAAAATCGGCCAACGCTCGGTAAATGGGGGCAACTGTACAAAGAGCGGGTGTCGGAGGCTGCTGTGGATTGGGCAATGGATTACGATTGGGAGCCGGTAGTAGGCCGGAAAGTAATCCTCCGCGTTTGGATCTACTGGAACGACGCCAAGTCCAAGGACTGCCATAACACGGACAAAGCTTGGGCTGATGCTCTAGAAGGGATCATCTACGAAGATGACAGTCAGGCATTGATCCAGTATCAGGATTTTCAAATTGACCGGGTAAACCCGCGAATCGAAATAGAGCCGATTGCTGGCGGTCTGATCGAGAAGGACAAGCTCACACGAAAAAACAAGCCATCTAAAAATCAGTTAGTACTCGACATATAAAAACTGAGGGAGAGTGTGGAAGATGAGCTACATGGAATTTAAACCGCTGGTGAAGAAAGTAAACCTGAAACCAAAGGGTATCGTTGAGATTGTTTTGGAAACGAGCATTAGTGATCTGCAGGGCAAGATTGATCCGCTGAGCAGCATGATCGATCGCAGAGCGGAAGCGACGCTAGATTCGCTGGTTGTTAACTATAACGTTGCGATTAACACCCAAACCAATAAGCCTGTGATTGGATACAAAGTGGACGACACTGGAATTGTTCATGAAGTGAAACCAGAGGGAGAACAGCTTGAAGCGGAATTGGGTCTGCCGAAAGAGAAGATCCCGACAAAAGAGGAACAAGAAGAGGCAGAACGTACCGTCATCGATGATTTCATTCGCGAGGGATTTGCTCCACAATTTGATGATTTGCCTTATGACTTCCAGAATATCATTTCTCGGAAGCTGGCGGGTGAGACTTACATGAAAATTGCTTCTGAACTTGAAATGTCGAGTGGTAAGATCGTGGATCTTGTCGACCAGTACCGCAGCCGTGTCGCTCCGATGGCATTGAAATGGGACGAGTGGAGAAAGGGCAAGGATAAGTCAAAGGCAGCAAATGACAGCGAAGAAAAACCAGTCGCACAAGATGACGCACCAGCTACGGACAATGAGCAGGAACCGGCAGCACCTGCTGAAAATGGTGTATCTGATAGCCTCGAGTTTGCCATCTTTGATGACGAGGGCGAGGAGGTAGACGATTCCCTACCTGTGTTTGGAGAAACGTCGAAAGAATCTGGAGATTTGGACAGTGGTGAGAACGTGTCGGTAACTCCAGAGGCAGAGGGCACCATCGATAAAGAGGCAGTAGAGAACTTCATTCTGAGCGGACAAGCTCCAGTGTTCGAAGAGATCACATACGACTTCCCTGCATTGCTCTCCCGCCGACGCGGTGGCGAGACTTGGATCAAAATTGCTGCATCTATCAATATCTCTTCCACCAAGCTGCAAGCGGCGTGGTCGAAATACAAGAAGCTCGTAGCTGAACATATGGCGAAGCAAAACGGTGAGGAGCCAGGGGCAGCGTAATGCTGCTCCTCACCCCCAAAGAGAGGCGGGATTATATGACAGCCATAAAACCTAAATCGGATCACCCTTGGAAACGTGGATTTATCACTAGACAGGTCAACGAGCATATCAAGCAGTCGATCGTTAACCCGAAAGTGAACAATTGGAAAGTTGGCGGAGCAAGACAGCCTTGGAACGGGAGGGGGACGAATTGAAAACAACTTTTACCTCCCTGCATCTTTTCTGCGGAATTGGCGGGGGCGCGTTGGGATTTCAACAAGCGAAAGAGGAATGGCGTGGAGCGGTCGGACAAATCCAGACAGTCGCAGGCATTGATGCTGATCCAGACGGCTGCGCAGATTTTGAAAGAATCACAGGAGCCCCTGCATATCGAATGGATTTGTTCAGCAAGGAGCAATATCGCGCTTTTCATGGACAGGAGCCTCCAGATGATTGGCAGGAGGCCGGGCCAGATGATATTTGGAGGGCTGCAGGTGGTCGATCGCCTGACATGGTTTTTACAAGCCCGCCCTGCAAAGGGTTCAGCGGTCTGCTTCCGGAGAAATCAGCCAAAACATTGAAATACCAGGCGCTTAATCAGCTGACAGTCAGAGGATTACGCTTATGTCTGGAAGCATTCGAAGATGATTTGCCGGCCCTTTTCCTTTTGGAGAACGTCCCGCGAATTACCTCGAGAGGAGCCGTGCTGCTAAAAGAGATCAAGCAGCTTCTCAACAAGTATGGCTACGTTTGCCACGATGAAAGTCACAACTGTGGAGAAATCGGTGGTCTTGCTCAACATCGTCGCCGCTATCTTATGATCGCTCGTAATCCTCAGAAGCTTTCTAATTTCGTGTACAAACCGCCTTTCCGACGTGTTCGAGCGATCGGCGAAGTGATCGGGCCACTACCGTTACCGAATGACCCAGCAGGAGGGGCGATGCACAAGCTGCCAAATCTTCAATGGAAAACGTGGGTGAGGTTGGCTCTTATTCCGGCTGGGGGAGACTGGCGGGACCTCGAAAAAATTGATTGGAAGAACTACAGGATCGCCTATGAGCCGCGTAAAGGCGCGATGGGTGTTGGAGCATGGGATGAGCCAAGCGGAGCCGTTACAGGTGCCCCTGGCTTCGGGAGAAGTAACAGCATGCAGGCCATTTCGGATCCACGCTTGAAACTTGAGAGCATGTATCCAAGCGGTTATGGGGTGCAGGATTGGGAGAGTCACTCCCAGACCATTCGTTCAGCAGGACGAATAATGAATGCCCCTGTTTCTATCTCTGATCCGCGATTGAAAGAGAGAGGTAGTCGTCATCCAGGGGTTTACCGGGTTGAAAGTTATGACGAATCAGCATCCTGCGTCACGGGGACCCGATTTGGAAGCGGTGCACCTGCGATCAGCGATCCGCGAACAAAATTCAAAGACGGAACACACGGAGCAATTTATCGAGTCATGCGGTACAACGAAGCTGCTAACACGATCACTGGAGCTGCTCGCCCTAACAATGGCGCGCCTTGCATCGCAGACCCACGCCTTGGTGTGGAAAAGGGATACACGAACAAACGCCAGATTCTTGCCTGGGATGGCACGGCCAGTACGGTGACTGGTACACCTGACATTCAATCGGGAGCACAAAGCATAGCTGACCCTCGCCTTGGATGTGCGCCTCGATCAGGAACGCTGGGGGTACAGAGTTGGGACGAGCCTGCCAAGACTGTTATCGGCAGCGGTGATATTCATGCTGGAGCCGCAGCAGTAGCTGACCCACGCATTCCTGCTGATAACGAGAGGGGAACGTGGATCATCGTTGCGGAAGATGGCACATGGCACCGGCCTCTTACCACTTTTGAGTTGGCAATGCTGCAAGGTTTCCCTGAATTGTTGCATGATGGCACACCTTTTGAGCTGGTAGGTAGTAATGATGCCAGATGGAGGGAACGTATCGGGAATGCAGTGCCCCCAGCGGCTGCCAAGGCGATAGCAGAAACCATCTTACGATCGATGTTGGCAGAACAGGATGGGACATGGATGATGGCTGCGGAGGAAATTTGGGTGAAACCCGAGGAACAACAAGAACCAGCCCAATTGGTTCATTGAGGATAGCGTTGACCGTGTTCGCCGAATAGCTCCCGAACACCTTGATAGATCCGGATATGAAGGTCAGGGAACACAAAAGCAACCTCACCGGGATTTAGCGGCAGCCGGTCACCTTGCTCGATGGCAAAGGGGATTTCCATAGAGGTCAGTGCCTCCTTAAGGTAGCTGACCTCGTCCCAAGGGACTGCGTAATAAAATGATTTTTCCAATGTACTCAACTCCTTCTTTGTAAGTATGTCACGCGGAGTTGGGACAAAAAAAGGACTAGGAGGACGATGGAATATGTACTCAGCCGGGGTTAATGGAGCAGTCATTCTTGTTTGGACCGTTGTCGGGATTGGGATTGCAACTGTAGTTGGGCTGGGAGCACTTGTCTATCATTTGGTTGCTTAACAGAGCGGTAATTTGGTATCAAGGTGCTAGTTGAATTTCTGTAGTAAAGGGGCATGTATAGATAAGGGGTATTAGGAGGAGAAAAAACAAAAGAGGGGTTCATGACGCCCCTCCGTTGTCTCCACCGCTATGTAGTGGCCTACAGTTTCTTGTAAAAGAAGTATAAAACCATCCAGCACAGCGTAGTACCCACATATCCGAAATAGGCTGGTGACATCGTCAAGATGGCACTATACAGCCAAGTGAATGCCACCGGGCCGTACACACCTACAATGAACAGCAGATACTCAAGGTAAATCTTGGTAGTATTTCTCCAGTTTCCCATTTTCAACTTCCTCCAATAGTTAATATACAAGAGTAAGCATTCGCTTAGCTCAGGCGGGGAGAAGGCTGTCAGCCACTCCCCAGCATTAGAGGAAGTGAAGAGAAATTGGTACTACTAGATTCGCCCAGTGGATAATTTGTGACTTGTGAGGTCAACCATCAAGGAAGTTTCAATGGAAAACTGGCGGTTTACCCTACCAAAAGTAAACCCTTTTCGTTAACGGTCCGGTTTCATTTGATATAAAAATCGGTGAAAGTGATCAAAAATCTTTCAACATTTAACGTTTTTTCCATATAAAAGCACCCCCTTGACTATGTGGAATGGCCTCACGATTTTATTATATGCCCTTTAATTATCCAAAATCAAGAAACTTCATGTAATTACTCAGTTATGAGTGACAACATGGAGAAACATCCAACCATATTCTTATTCGAGTGGGAATTAGATAGTTTGACAAAACATTACTTTTGATAAGGAGTGAGATGGGATGGATCTGAAAGAGCTGTTCGACCGGGTTAACCATTAAATACCCGGATCTCACCAAAGAAGAGGTATCAGAGTTGATGAAGCTGAGCAAAACGCTTAGCGCTGAGTGCAGCAATGTACTCTATGACTGGGATAGAGAGTAATCGCAGATTAGATCGGCACGGATCGGATCGGTGCCTATGGGAGGGAACGAGATGAAAGCGGGTCGAGTAATCGGATTTAGGGCATGGGACCCAGATCGAAGCAAAATGATGTTTCCGATGGTTCTAAATTGGTGGCAAGACGAAGGGACACCAGCCTTTATGAGCGAGTTTGTTGATTGTGATGAACCGCATGAATGCACCTCCAAATACCTTTACGAAGTGGAGCTCATGCAATTCACGGGTCTCCGCGACAAGAACGGCAAGGAGATTTATGAGGGGGATATTGTTCGACTTAACGACTGCGGAGATATCTTTGACCACGTTGTGAGATGGATAGAAGAAGAGGCGTGCTTCGTATTTGATGCTGGAGATTGGTATGGACCAGGAGATATGGATTTCAAGAGGTGTGAAGTCATCGGCAACATTTATGAAAAGCCAGAGTCGCTGCTGGCTACTTAACAAAAGAGAAACTAGGTATTGTAAAGTAAGGCTATAGAAATCTAAGAAACTACGAAACACATTGGGAGGCATAAAGAATGAAACGAACGACATTTTGGGGACGAGATGAGAACGATGAACGTTTGGTTGAACAAATTATTGAGGGAAAGAAAACTGCTACCTGCACACCTAAACGTTGGTATGACGCCCTTCCAGAGGAAGCGACAGAGGTAGGAGAAATACTAGAGGTATTTAGTAAAAAGGGCGAGTACATGTGTACAATTGAAATAACAAAAAAATATGAAGTTCCATTTGGTCAAGTTGATGATGAAACAGTAAGGGGAGAATACTGTACATCCTATGAAGATTTTCGCAAGCATCATATATTTGCATGGGAAGATGATCTGAAACGGGACGGAGAAGAACTAAATGACCACACAATCATTGTTGTGGAGCACTTTCGACTAATCAAGTAATTAGTAGATAATAATTAACTTATTATTTCTGGAGTAAACGAATGGTGACTATCACTATCGCTTATATCTACTAATGAGATGAATGGTAATAAAAATTACAGCAAACGCGATTGCAAACCAAAGCATGAATCTAGCTTTTTGTTCCGCATCTAATAAAGTGATAGTGTACATGTTTACCTCCGTATAAAAATAAGACCCCCAGCCGGGAGCCCAAACATACATTTTCTTTCGCCAAGAAAATTATACCACGGGCATTCCACGAGGGGGAACGGAAGATGAGCGCACAATTAGATTTGTTCGTTACCGCTGAAGACAAAGAGAAAGCAAGACAATTATTGAAAGCCTACCCGTCAATGAAAGCTGCAGTGGAGATCTTTACGATTGAAAAATACTTCCCAGAGCAATATGACTTCACTGAAATAGATATGGCCAACATTGAGGGGAATGGCACACGTGGGGACATCGATGGACGTGGAACCCGAAGGGACGTGGTCGGCAATACAATCATCTTGCGCGAGGAGCGACCGCGTATGATCCGCGATTATGAACTGAAATGTAGGGCAATAGAGAGAGCGGTAGGAGCACTACAGGTAGAGGGAAGAGAGATCGTTCAGAAGTGCTACTTTGAACAAAAGCGTGACAAGCATATTTATGAGTTTGAACTGAGATTACCGAAAAGCACCTACGATTTTCATAAAAACCGAGCAATTGATACCATTGCATTTGTTCTGAAGGCGGCCCTAGTTATTTGAGCCGTCTTTTATTTTTCTACTAGATTATTAATCAATTTCATAGGAATAAAGCATTAATTTGATATAATATTGGATAGTAAAATTTGGGAGGATTGCGTGTGGGAAGCACAGCTCAACTAATATTCAATCTTATATTTGGGATAGCGATATTGGGTTTTGCATCAATAAAATTAGGTATTAGAAGGAATTATGTGTTATTGGTAATTGGGGCGATATCAGTGCCAATAGCATTGAATTATTTATTATTTTCGTGGAGTGCTCCAGGTGTAGTAGGGGATTCAAATTCATGGCTGGGTTTTTTAGCAAATTATTCGGGCGGCATCTTAGGCGGAATTGTTGCGTATATTGTTGCAAAAATACAGATTGATGCTCAAAAAATTGCTGATAAAAAGAAAGAGTATTTAGGGCAATTACCAACATTAGTGAAAGTACAGATAGAACTAGATAAATTTATTAACGCAATTGAAGATGTAAATATGAAAAAGTATCCAAAAGAAAAATTCGAAACTAATACACACTATCTTGCTCCGTATCTAAAAATGGATGATGCTAATTGGAGTGGACTCGAATTAATAGTAGATCCTAAGCTACTCTCTAATTTAGTTAGAATTAGAAATAAATATGCACTTTTTGTAGATGCGATATCATACGATTTAAACAAATCCTACGTACTTATTGAGGAAGCAAAAATTCAAAAACTAATGTTAGAAAAGAAAAAACTCGGACAAAGGTTAACTGACTTAGAAGAGTTAGATATAAGTAGATATAACGGAATATTCTATCGTAATTACTGGGAAAATATCCAAGCTAAACAGATGAAAGCTAGTTATTGGAATGAATTAACTGATGGAACATTAAAACAAATAATTGAAAATGGTTTGAGGGAAGTCAATCTTCTAATAAATGAGATAGAGAAAGATAAATAAATATCAAAAATTTATTGGGCGATAATAATACTGAATCTAGTCTTTCCCAGTACCTAAATTGGGTGTTCATCCTGTTATGATGAGATCATGAAAAAATGTGTACGAGCCACTTGAACATTCGAGTGGTTTTTCTATTTCGCCAATCCTGCTTAAAGTGTGCAGACGGACCATTAGCGGCAAGCAGGGAAAAATGCTTGTTGTTGGCCCTACAAGACCAGCTGCACTACCTCCTATGGCCTGTGACCGCAGCAGGCATAAGGATGGCTCGCAGCGGAGGCCCCTGTCGAAAGAAGTGGGGGGATTAGGAAAAAAGTAACAGGAAAATACCTCCTAATGTCGAAAAATACAAGAATAGAGGAGGGATACTATGAGTTGGAGAGAGCAATTCTACAACAGTGTTCGAAAAAAAGCGCTTGAAGACAGCCTTAGAACAAAAGAAGCAATTAACGATCTGGTATATTCAGAATTCACCAATTTTATGGAACCGATTCAGGATTTAGCTGAAATCTCAATGGATGGGGAAACGC
Source organism: Brevibacillus centrosporus (assembly GCF_046622605.1). Lineage (NCBI taxonomy): Bacteria > Bacillati > Bacillota > Bacilli > Caryophanales > Paenibacillaceae > Brevibacillus > Brevibacillus centrosporus. The sequence continues at coordinate 5,960,507 of NZ_CP176856.1, forward strand.
ACAAATATCGTGTCTATGACAAAATTTTAAAGGTTGAATATAAGGAAGAGAAAGTTTACTTTTCACAAATCAGTTTAACCTTAAATGGTAATGAGGGGGCGAAGGAGACATCAATTGCTGAATTTTTTCACAACGGAGTAATGTTCCTTAAGAAGGATGAAAGGTATGGACAGAATGGTGACTACATTAGCAAAGACACGATTGATAGTATTTTTAAGGAAGCATTCAATTTAGGAAGCGCATTAAGAATAAGGGACTAAGCACCCATAGGGTGCTTTTTTTCATGGAGGTGGGTGAGATGTAGTGAGGCAGTTAGTTAACACGGGGACGGGTGAAGTGTTCTATGAAGAACAGATTCTGCGTCGTCCAGACGAGATCGTCAAGGTATTTCGGCCAGTTGGCCGTAGTGTCAAATTTGTGAAAATCAAAGCCAGCCAAAAGGCAAAGCGACGGCTCAGGAAGCTGTCACTCGCTGAGGCTGGTTTTTTGTTGAAAATCGCACCTTATGCCGGCGAGGGTACCAACCTCCTGGTAGGCGATAATGAGCGTGGCAAGAAGGGCACTCCTCTTACAGTGAAGGACCTGGCCCGGATCGCCGATTGCTCGTATCAGCAGGCAAGGAAGATCGTGAAGGTGTTCATTGAGCAACGGGTGCTTCGGCGTACCAAGATGGAGGGCAGGACGGCTCTTGCTATCAACCCCTTGTACTCGCTCAACGGCAAATCAGCAGAAACCGCACTCCTGCAGCTTTTCAGACAGGAGATATCGGAGGCAGGCGATGACCCCAATTCTGATTAGGGGGTCGCCAGAAGCCAACAGGCTCCAAAGCCTTGCCGCTCTAAGTGTCATCCTGATTTGTCGCGGTGCTACAAAACGTATACATTTTCACCCGAATAGTAGTCGTTTTATATAACCGGAAATGTTACCACCAGCCCAACTGTCTCAAGGGATACAGCGAACTTGGGGCTGGCGATATTCTTTATTCTTACTTTATTGCCACGAAGGAGCTGAACAGCATGGACATACGGAAAATACCCGTCTCAATGATCAAGGCTGCTGAGTATAATCCAAGGGTCGATCTGCAACCTGGTGATCCCGAATATGAAAAGCTAAAGCGTTCCCTCGAGGAGTTTGGTTACGTTGAACCTCTTGTCTGGAATGAGCGTACCGGAAACCTCGTTGGTGGACATCAGCGGTTCAAAATCCTCTCCAACGAACAGTATGCTGCAGAGGTAGAGGTCTCAGTCGTTAATCTGGATGGCACCCGAGAAAAAGCGCTCAATCTGGCATTGAACAAAATCAGCGGTGATTGGGACGAAGAGATGCTTGCCCAACTACTTGCAGAACTGAGGGATGAACTGGATGTCGAGCTAACTGGATTCGATACGGACGAAGCCGACAAATTGATTGAACAGTTTACGTTCAAGAGCGATGCTGACACGGAATTCACCAACAAAGAGCTCGACCTGGATGATTTCGCTGAGGACAAATTTGATTGTCAGTGCCCGCGCTGCGGCTTCGTATTTAATCCCAAAGACCCTATCCCTGTTGAAGAAAGGCATGACGAAGATGAAGCGTGAATGGGATTGGTGCTTGGCTGATCTATCCAGTATTCCTAAGAATGGACGAAAGGTTTTCTCATGTTTCTCCTGCGGAGGAGGATCGACCATGGGGTACAAGTTGGCAGGATATGAAATGGTGGGAAATGTTGAAATCGACCCGCAAATGATGGCTCTCTACAAGCGGAATCATAAGCCTCGTTTCCCATTCGAGATACCGATACAGGACTTTAAGGAAATCCCAGATGATCAACTTCCAGCAGAACTGTTCGACCTTGATATCCTGGATGGCTCACCTCCATGCAGCGTTTTCTCAACAGCAGGCAAGCGTGAGAAGAAATGGGGGAAGGAGCATCACTTTAGGGAAGGGCAGGCCAAGCAAAAGCTTGATGATCTGTTTTTCGACTTTCTGGATGTCGTGGAGAAGCTTCGTCCACGGGTAGTCGTGGCAGAGAATGTAAGGGGAATGGTCATTGGCCTGGCAAAAGGCTATGTGGCTTTAGTTAAGAAAAAATTCGAGGAGTTGGGGTATAAAGCTCAGTTGTTTCTTCTCAACTCCGCGACGATGGGTGTGCCCCAAAAGAGGGAGCGCATCTTTTTTATTGCTCATCGGTGGGATCTGAAGCTTCCGAAGCTTGCCCTGCAATTTCAGGAACAGCCTGTGCTTTACAAGGAAATACGATCGGATAGGGGAAAGCCTCTTGATAAGAATGGAACAACTTTTAAACGGTGGCTCCAAAGACGTCCATCTGATTGTAGCTTCGGTGATATCACAGAGCGTGTGGAAGGCAAGGAAAGCAATTTTAATACGATCATCATTCACGACGAACGTGTACCAAATACTATCGCAAGCAATTCATGGTTCTTCCGGTATGATGAGCCGTATTTCATCAGTGCTACCGATATTATTCGAATACAGACCTTCCCTCGTGATTACGACTTCATGGGAGCTGACGTACAATACGTTTGTGGGATGTCAGTGCCACCTATGATGATGAAGAGAATAGCGATGCAGATATACCAGCAGTGGTTTGCAAAGCTGCCCATATAAACGCAAAAGGAGGACGCGCGAACGTCCTCCTAAGCACCCGGGTAACCCCGGCTGAGATAGCGATACCTGCGGCCGCAGTCATAGTCAACACTCGCTATCTCGTTTTCCATTTTACAGGAAAGCCGAGGGTGTCTCAATGAGAAAAGCAAACAAATGTTCTGATTTGGACGAGTTAGAGTTAATAGATAGCCACATTGATTCGAAAACAAAGTATCGAAAGATTGTACAGGCAGCTATCGCTCAATGGGTCAAGGATTACCAGAGTGGTACGATACAGGTAAACACTGTCAATGACCTGCGCATCTTAATCAATATGGATGCAGAGCTGCAGCGTGGTATTCTTACCAGTAACAAGATGAAGAGTAACCGAAAGAGGAAGTAAGGATGAAGCAGACCAAACCATTCTATAAGAGTGCAGCCTGGCAGAAATGTCGGGCTGTTGTTCTGTTAAGAGATCACTACTTATGTCAGCCATGTTTGAAGCGAGATCGCATTGTTCCTGCAGACTTGGTGCATCACATCAAACACCTCGAGGATGAACCTGATCTTGCTTTGGATCCTAACAATCTGGAGAGTGTGTGCAATTCCTGCCACAATAAGCTTCACCCTGAGAAGGGGAGTGGCAAGAAGGAAGAAGCAACGAGGTCTGGTTTGCGGGTGATCAGAGCAACAGCAAACGAGGAGGTCTGGTGATTTTGAAATGTCCACTATGCTTGTTTGACATTGAAGTCCTAGCAAAAGGAACAGCACATGATCATATTAAGCTTCATGGCTACTGTGGTAAGTGCGACGCAGTGATTGAAGTCGTTTGTCCTGAGTCCAGCGTTCCAGCAGATAGCCCCCCTACCCTCAAAGTTAGAAGGAGGATCTAAGGGGACCGGCGGGGGACCTTCGTTTACACCAAAAACAAATTTTCCATGTGAGGGGGGGTATCATGTATAAGCCGAAAAAGATCATCAAGGATCCCGAAGCAAAGAAAATGTTCAAGGTCGTTTCAGGTGAACTGGAGAAAGAGGGCAAGCTCAACGACAACACGATTATGATCGTGGATAACATGGTGCTGCTCGAACAGTTGAAGCAACAGCATTTTGCTGACATAAAAGAGCGCGGTGTAGTTGAGCTTTTTATCAATGGCTCTCAAGAAATGTTCCGAGAAAATAAGTCAGTAGACAAAATCCTGAAAATCGTGGAGCAGCAAAGAAAGCTGCAGGCGGAATTAAAATTGACGCCAGCCTCTGACAAGAAGGTATCCGGGACGGTGAACGACAATGGTGACGACTTCGAGGAGTTCTAATCTCCTAACCACTCAGTACGCCATTGGGGTTACATCTCACCTGATTGTTACCTCCAAAAAGGTTTTCCAAGCCTGCCAGCGGCACTTGAATGACCTGAAGAGACAAGGAGCAAAGGATTTTCCTTATATTTTCGATGAAGAAAAGGGATTTCGTCCTGTTCAGTTCATAGAGAAATTCTGTCGACCTTCACAAGGGGATTTCAGGCTGTTGATTCTCCAGCCTTGGCAGCACTTCATTGTGGGATCGCTATATGGCTGGATTCACAAGGATACTGGTCAACGTCGGTTCCGTGAATGCCTGATTTTTGTCGGCAGAAAGAACGGAAAGACCACATTGGTATCCGGGTTATCCCTCTATGGAGCATCAAAAGACGGAGAAAATGGGGCGCGAGTTTACCAGCTGGCGAACTCTATGAAGCAGGCAAGGCTGATCTTTGATGAGTGCAAGAGCATGGTGAATAAATCGAAGCTGCTGAATAAGCACTTCCGACCTTTGCTCCATGCGATTCATTTCGATAAGACGCTTTCTAAGATTGAGCCCCAAGCGTCCGACAGCGAAAGGTTGGACGGATTGAATTGTCACTTGGGGATCTTCGATGAAATCCATGAATACAAGGATTACAAGCTGATCAACGTCATCAAAAACAGCAGGTCTGCCCGCAAGCAGCCTTTGCTCATCTATATCACCACTGCCGGATATCAGTTGGACGGGCCACTTGTTGAATACTATGAGAAGGCAGCCAATGTTCTGGAGGGATCGAACCAGGATGAGCGTTCTTTCTATTACATCGCAGAGTTGGATGAAGAGGACGATCTGGATGATCCTCGCAACTGGATAAAGGCGAATCCCAATCTTGGTGTCTCCATTGATTTGGAGGAAATGATTGGGGACTGGCAAACAGCCAAGCAGATTCCCAAAGAACGGAGCGATTTCATCACCAAACGGTTCAATATTTTCGTCAAATCTGGCGAAGAATCGTTTCTAAGTTATGAAGTGATCAAACGAAATGACAAAGAAATCGACATCGCGCAATTGGAGGGAAAAGCCTGTATTGGTGGATTCGACTTGTCGGATTCAGAAGATTTCACCAGCGCCTGCTTGGAATTTCCGATTACGGAGACTGGCGAGGTTTTTGTCCTTTCTCACTCCTGGATCCCGGAAGCCAAGGTGTTCATGGACAACGAGAAAATCCCCTATCGGGAATATGAAGAGATGGGGCTGCTCACAATCATAAAGGGTGACTACGTCAAAAAAGAGTACATCTATGACTGGTTTGTGGAGCAGTCTAAACGATTCAACATTGAATTGATCACCTATGACCCAGCGAAAGCATTCGGCTTAGTAGAATCTCTGACTGCATATGGCTTCGCAACAGAGTTGGTGAGGCAGGGACACCTCACGCTTGGGCCGGCAATGGATGATGCCAAGGAGCGATTCTTGGATGGCAAAGTGATCTTTAATAATAACCGGCTCTTCCGTTGGTATTTAAACAACGTGAAGCTGGTTGATGATAGAAATCGGAACAAAATGCCTACGAAACAAGGTCGCTACCGTAAAATTGACGGGTTCGCGGCCTTTTTGAATGCACATACAGAGGTTTTGAAGGTCCTGGAGTCAGCAAAACCGACTGGTGATATTCAATTCGTATCCATCAATGAACTGCTAAGGAGGTGAGAAACAAATTGAAACTTGGACAAAGGATTATTACCGCCTGGAATGTCTTACGAGGAAAGGACAGCATCCTCAATTTCGAGAAATGGTTTCGGAATGGTCGATCAATCTTCTGGGGCCAGACGGGAGGCACCTTGGCGACGAATGAGACGATTTTCTCGGCCGTTACCCGTTTATCCAACACGATGGCCAGCTTACCTCTCAAGATGTACAAGGAATATGGAGTCATAAACAACCGTATCGCGGACATGATCTCCAATGCTCCCAACAAAAACATGACTTCCTTTGATTTCATTCGAACCATGGAAGCTTACCGTAACACAGAAGGAAATGCCTATGCTCTTAAGAAGTACAACAGTCGCTACCAGGTTGAATCCCTGAATATCTTGGATCCTTCGCGGGTAGAGCCTGTATTGGAAGAAAGTACAGGGGAGCTATGGTATGAGATCAATGGAGATAACGGCAGGTATTACGTCCACAACATGGAGATCATCCACGTCAAACATGTTCATACAGCAGGTTTTAAGGGGATTTCACCAGTGAAAGTGCTTGCAAATACGATTGCCTACGACCAAGAGATAAGGAAATTCAGCCTGGAGCAAATGGATACAGCCATTAAGGCATCGTTTATTTTGAAAATGGCTACGCACCTGGGGAAAGAGAAGAAAGAAGAGATCCTGAACAACTTCCAGCAATTCTACAAGGACAATGGTGGTGTACTGATTCAGGAAAGTGGTGTAGAAATCGAGTCGATCTCCCGGAGCATCATTGATACGAAAGTGTTTGAGGTAGAGAAAATCACCAAGTCACGGGTGGCTATGGTGTACAACATGCCTTTAATCTTTCTTGGAAGCTTCGAGGGAGTAAGCTACAACTCGATGGAGCAGCTGTCAATTGACTACCTGACGAACACGATGACACCCATCGTTCGTCAGTACGAGCAAGAATTCAACCGAAAACTGCTTACCAATGGAGAGCGTTTGGCTGGACTGTATTTCAAGTTCAATCTAAACGCTCTTTTGCGTGGAGATATGCAAACACGAGGCGAGTTCTATTTCAAGATGATTCGCTCTGGTGGTATGAAGCCAAACGAGATGAGGGCTTTGGAGGAAATGCCACCGGAACCAGGAGGCGACACACTCTGGATGAGTGGGGACCTCTATCCGATCCACGAGCAAGCCATGAAGCAGAGAAAGGGGGTGAACGGAACATGAAAAAGTACTGGGAATTCAAGAACAAAACGACAGATGAGGCGGATTTATATCTATACATTGAGATTGCCTCTTGGGGTGGTGGTGGCTATGCACACTCTGCTAAAAGCTTTAAGCAAGAACTGGATCTGCTGGGCGAAATCAAAACGCTTAATGTGTACATCAACTCCCCAGGAGGGGATGTATTCGAGGGTGTGGCGATCTACAACATGCTGAAGCGACACAAAGCACAAGTGAATGTGCATGTGGATGGGCTGGCGGCCTCTATTTCTTCTGTGATTGCGATGGCTGGCGATACCATTTACATGCCTTCCAACGCCATGATCATGATTCACAACGCATGGATGTACACCTCTGGAGATTCCAATGAGCTTAGAGCAGCAGCTGACATGCTGGATAAAGTAAACGTCTCGATCAGGCAGTCTTATTTAGATAAAGCAGGCGATGCAATCAGCGAAGAGGATCTGATCACTCTGATGGATCAGACAACATGGCTGACAGCCCAAGAAGCCTATGACTACGGACTTTGTGATGTCGTAGGCGAAGCCAAACAAATTGCGGCAAGTGTGAACGCTGAATTGTTTGCCAGGTATCAAAATGTACCTGAAAACATCGCAAAAATTGCTCAAAAACAACCGGAAAATAGCCAAAACGAGCAAGAAATACGCCATAAACTCATCCAAGAATCACGTGAAAACGTAGAAAATCTAACCACATACCTAGGAGGAATACGACTATGAACCTGTACGAATTGAAAATGGCATTGAAAACTGTAGGTGATCAACTGAAAGACACGGAAAATCAAATTGTCGTCAAAGCTGGCGATCCATTCACCCCGATTGAAGATGTCCAAGCTCTCAAGGCGAAGAAGATTGAGCTGCAAGAACGTTTTAATGTCTTGAAAGATCAACACGACCAGGAAGAAGAGCAAGTCCGTGCTTCTCTGGAACGAAGTCGGACTCACTTGGATGGCGTTGAAGATCCGAAAGCCAAGGTTACAGCAGCAAAGGCCGAGCTGATCCGCGCCACCATTCGTAGCCGCGATGTATCTCCTGACGTGAAAGCAGCACTTGGTGATCGCAATTCAACAGGTGGCGAAAAGATTCTCCCTTCGACCATGACAAAAGAATTGCTGCATGAGCCATTTGTCAAAAACCCACTGCGGAATACTTCGACATACACCAATGTCACCAACCTAGAGATTCCGAAGATTACCTTCACCTTGGATGACGATGATTTTATTGCAGACACGGAAACAGCGAAAGAAATCAAGGCTGAGGGTGACGTCGTATCCTTCGGTCGCAATAAATTCAAGGTGTTCGTACCACTTTCCGAAACGATCCTTGCAGCCACAGATACCAACCTGGTCCAGACAGTAGATCAGGGATTGGAAAGTGGTTTGGCGGCAAAAGAGAAGAAAGTTGCCTTCGCGAAGACACCAAAAGCGGGCGAAGAAAGCATGTCTTTCTACGGTGCTGGCATCAAAGAAGTCACGGGAACCGATAAATACAAGGCAATTAAGAACGCCATAGCTGATCTGCACGAGGACTACCGCGAAAACGCAAAGATCATCATGCGCTATGCAGATTACTCCGAGATCATCGAGACGTTGGCAAACGGAAATGCCACTCTTTACAACGCGCAGCCGGAGCAGGTTTTAGGTAAACCAGTTGTGTTCTGCGACTCTGCTGTTGATCCAGTCGTAGGTGACTTCCGTTTTTCTCATTTCAACTACGATCCACAGATGATCTATGATCGCGACAAAGACGTCAAAACAGGCGTGGAACTGTTCGTTTTGACTGCCTGGTTTGATCATAAAATCAAACTGAAATCCGCATTCCGTGTCACCAAAGTGGTACCTGAAGTTTAATCCAAGAACGGGGGCATGACGCATGCCAACGGTTACCGAGTTGAAAATGTACCTGCGTATTGATGGGAGTGAGGATGATGGGATCCTCGCTCTTCTTATGGGGGCAGGCGAAGAATACTTGGCTGACGCGGGTGTACCAGATACGGCGAAAACAACTAAGAGATATACACTCGCACTCATGTTGTATGTGGCACTTCATTACGAGAATCGTGATCCAGGCGTATCGATTGGAAAGCTGAATTTTGCTTTTGAAAGCCTCATATTACAGCTGAAAAGCTAAGAAACGGAGGAAGCACGCATGAAAAAATACCCGGTAAAACAAGAATTCATCGATAAAAACACCAGTGTCTACTATGCAGCGGAGTCAGTCTATGAAACCGCCGATGCGGATCGAGCAAAATACCTGCAGGAGCGCGGCTACATTGGTGAAGCTGAGAAGAGTCGCGGCAAAGGAACAGAAGTAAAATCTACTGGCGATGGTGCGGCTAATGAACCCGGCGAAGCTTAATAGTCGAATAATCATTCAACAGAAAACCAGTCAAACCGATGGCGAGGGAATCGCAAAAGTTGTCTGGGGTGATTTCATAACCATATGGGCTGGGAAAAAGCCTCTCAATGGTCGGGAATTCTTCGCTGCTGGTGCTGAAAATGCAGAAAATGTTGTTAGATATGAGGTGCGCTACCGCACGGACATTCGGACGGATATGCGAATCATTGACCAAGGGCGTGTTCTAGACATTACGAGCGTGCAGGAAGACCCTTACGAAAATCGAACCAGGACGCACATCATGGCGAAAGAAGGTCCACTGAATGCATAGTGAACATGAGCTTACGGGTATTGATGAAATCCTGAGAGCTGTACGCCAGAGGTTGGAGGCTGGATCTGCACGGGTTGAAAGAAATGCATTGAAGGCGGCCGGCGAAGCAGTCGCTGGAAGCATGCGGCAGAAGGTAGCCGTTTCAAACTTGAGCTATGATCGCCATACTCGTGACAACATAACTGTTAGCGGTATTCGAAGAAAGGATGGTCTCAAATATGTCCTAATCGGTCCGAACAAGAAAGTCTCTTGGCGCGCTCACTTTATCGAATTCGGAACATCCAATCAATCTGCCCAACCGTTCATCGAGCCAGCCTTCCGAGAAAAGAAGGATGAAGCCCTGCAGATCCTTGCAGAAGAGCTTAGGAAGGGGTTGAGAAACAGATGAATACGGATATCAAAGCAACTGTGCGTATGTCGCTGCTGGAGAATGCAGCGCTTATTTCCCTATTGGGTGGCGAGCGAATCTATCAACTCGCAGCGCCCAAAGCAGAGGAGTTTCCGCGAATTACTTTCTTTGAACTAGATAATGCCAGTACACACTTTGCTGATGACAAAGCATTTGCAGCTGGCATTTCTGTTCAAATAGATGTCTGGAGTAAAGACAGTACCTCGGCAATAACGGAACAAGTAAATGTCACCATGACTGAATTGGGATTTGCCCGAACAAGCGCCATTGATCTGTACGAGCAAGAGAATGCAATTTACCATAAAGCGCTGCGGTATCGCACGCACAAGGAGGAGTAAGCATGGGCAAAGGCAAAGGTGTCCGAGTAGGTTTGGACAAGCTCCATTATGCTCTCATGACCGACGAAGCAACAGAAACGTACGCAACACCGGTTCCTATTCCAGGAGCTATTACTGCGACGATCTCACCCGAGGTGAACAGCGAAACGCTGTATGCAGATGACCAAGCAGCTGAAATCGCCACATCGCTAGGGGGTGTTGAGGTAGAAATCAACGTTAAGGACCTGCCTTCTGATATTCAATCAGTGATTCTTGGATCTACGATTGATGAAAATGGTGTCGTGATCGACAGCAAGAATGACAACCCACCTTACTTAGCTCTTGGCTTTCGGAGCAGAAAATCAAACGGTGAGTACAGATATTACTGGCTTTTCAAAGGGAAATTCACACCGGCGGAAGAGGAATTCAACACCAAGGAAGACTCCCCATCCTTCCAAACACCAACGATCACCGGAACATTTTTGCCGCGAGAAAGTGATGGCCAATGGCGAGCTCGGGTAGATAGTGATGATGAGGGGATTAAGCCGGCAGTGATCACAAGCTGGTTCACGAAAGTCTATGACGGCGTAGCCATTGTTTAATAACAGAGAGGCGGCAGCAAGTGCCGCCTTTTCTATTTGGAGGGATAGACGTGGAAATTACACTCAAGGCTGAAAATCAGGATAAGACATACTCATTGAATTTCATCTCAGGTCGAGCGCTTCGCAAAACCATTGAAATGCAGAAGAAATTCAATGCGAACTCGTTGGATGAGACAGCCCTAGATACGATGGTCGATTACGTTGTCGACTTGTTCCAAAACCAATTTACGCGAGATGAATTTTATGATGGCATCGCTGCAAATAAGATTATTGAAACCATTGTTGGATGCATCAATAGCGTAATCGGTCAGACTTCCAATGCGATGGGAACGGATCCAGCCTCCCCAAACGTGTAGACGAGGACTTTGACCCTCTCGATTTTGTCAAAGAAATTTATTTGGACCTAATAAACAAGGGATGGTCACTGCCAGAGATTGACGGCATGGACATCCTTTTTTATTTGGAGATTGTTCGTTTTGCGAATAAAGAGAAGGCCCAGAAATCGGTAGCGATCGATGAAGTCGGCTTTCTGTAGGAGGTGAGTAGATGGCAGAAAGTAATGAAGTCGGTGAACTGGTTGTCAGGTTGGGCCTAGAAGACGCTGGTTTAAACAGTAGCATGGCCGCACTGGATCGACAGATGAAAGTAGCACAGAGCCAATTCGAGCGTTCTGCAGCAGGATTAGATGAAGTTGCAGATGCAGGTACACGTCTACAAATGGAATCCGATGCGTTGAACAATCAACTTACTCTTCAAGGGCAAAAAATCGGACTACTCAACAGCCAGTATCAAGAATTGGTTCGTACCAGAGGAGCTGACTCACGCGAAGCTCAGCAGATGGAAGTCCGCCTCAATAACATGATCCGCGATTATCAACTCTTGCAGCAGAATCTAAACCAAGTGAACGGCGAACTGCAGCAGCAATCTATGATATGGGGACGACTGAGTCAGTCCTTGAGCCAAGCAGGAGAAAAGCTAAAGACAGCCGGGGAGAGCATGAAATCAGCGGGAGATTCCATGTCTACTGGTTTGACAGTGCCACTTACATCACTTTCGCTGATGGCTGGTAAGGTAGCGTCAGACATGGAGGGATCGGCTAGTAAGATAAAGGCTGCCCTAGGAGCCACTGCAGAAGAGGCAGAAGCACTAGGGGGATTGGCGAAAGAAGTTTGGTCCGCTGGTTTTGGTGACAGCTTGGAAGAAGTAAACAATGCGATTATCAAAGTGAAGCAACAGATCAAAGGTCTAAATGAGGGTGAGGTCAAAAGCCTTGCAGAAGATGCGATAATCCTTCAAAAGACATTTGATGCAGATGTAAATGAGTCTGTTCGTACCGCCAGCGTGCTGATGAAGAACTTCAACATTGATGGATCAAAGGCAATGGATCTGATCACCGTAGGATTCCAAAAGGGCGGCGACTATTCAGGCGAACTGCTAGATACTCTTCGCGAGTACGGTCCGCAATTCGCCTCGATGGGAAAAAGCGCAGACGAAATGCTCGCGATCCTCATCGCAGGAGCTGAGAGTGGGGCCTGGAACCTTGATAAAATCGGGGACAGTGTCAAAGAGTTCAATATTCGCGCACAAGATGGCAGCAAAACCACAGCTGAAGGGTTTGCTGCCATTGGTTTGAATGCCGACCAAATGGGCAAAGCCATCGCATCGGGCGGATCGGAAGCAAATGCAGCCTTCCAGGCAACCATCGCAGCACTCGCATCTATGGAGGATCCACTCAAGCAGAATCAGGCTGGTGTGGCCCTCTTTGGTACGCAGTGGGAGGATGTACGAAGCAAAGTAATCCTAGCCATGAACACGTCAGTGGATCAATTAGGGGAAATCGAAGGAGCAACGAAGAAGGCCGGGAACGCCATTCAAGATAATTTTGGAACCAAAATGACGAAGTTCTTCCGTGAGATTCAGCAATCCATGGAGCCTTTGGGAAAAGTCTTGCTCAACATGGCGGAACAATGGATGCCTAAATTATCAGCGGCTCTAGCTAGTGTTTCAAAATGGTTTTCTAATTTAAGCCCCGGAATGCAAACAGCAATTGTCGTTTTCGGAGGAATTGTGGCAGCTATTGGACCCGTCCTCATGCTGCTTGGATCCCTTGTCACATCCATTGGATCCATCATTACTGCCTTCTCAGCAGTTTCAGGGGCAATTGCAGCCGCAGGTGGTGTAATGGCAATCCTAACGGGTCCAGTAGGTATAGCCATTGGTGCGATTGCAGCATTAGGAGCAGCTGTTTACCTCATATACGACAATTGGGAACCGATCAGCCAATTTTTCATCGATCTCTGGAATGGCATTGTCACTTCGCTGGTTTCTGCTTGGGACGGAATCAAGGAGTTTTTTACCTCATTCTGGGGATGGCTCCAATCCTTTTTTGCGGAATGGGGAGTCGTAATCCTCGCTGTCATCGCACCTTTTATAGGAATTCCGTTATTGATCCAGCAGCATTGGGATGAAATTAAAACGTACCTGTCATCCCTTTGGGATAGTGTAAAGCAGGCTGCAAACACTGGATGGGACTTGATTGTTTCCACCATCATGGCGATCGTTACTCCTTTTGTAACGGCAGCCATGACCATTTTCAATAGCATGAAGGATGGTCTGATGTTGATTTGGGAAGGGGTCAAACTGTATTTCAGTGGCGTTTGGGAAGCTATCAAGAATGTATTCTTAGGTGCTGTCCTACTGATCTACGATTTGGTCACGGGTAATTTTACGCAACTGGTCGTGGATGCACAGCTAATTTGGACAAACCTGCAGGCAGCTTTTGCTCAAATATGGGAAGGAATCAAGCTCATCTTCTCCGGGGCATTGGAAGCGATCAAAGGCTATGTAACGTTGGCTTGGACGACAATTAAGTCTCTGACAGAAACGGTATGGAACGGGATCAGGACGTTCCTCTCCACGGTTTGGGCAGGCATACAAACACTTGTGACAACGACTTGGAATGCAATCAAAACAACAACGGTTACTGTCTGGAATGCGATCAAGACCTTTCTTTCTGAAGCGTGGGATAAAATCAAATGGTTTTTTACGGAAGGTCTTAGTGCCGCCAAAGAAGCAGTTGTTAATGGCATGAAGCAGATCAAAAGCGACTTCATTACCTACATGAACGATACGATCACTGAGATCAAGGAGTTTACAGATGACTTCATTGAAGCCGGTGAGGATTTTGTCATTAGCCTCTGGGACGGAATCAAAAGCAAAACGTCATGGCTGTGGAAACAGTTAAAGGGCTGGATCGATGGTCTCGTCAGCCAGATTAGAGGCGCGCTTTCTGGAGGGGGTTCATCTGGAAGTGGGGGCAACAACACTGGCGATTCCAGTATGAGTGGTGCGGGTGGCGGTGGATCAGCACCTGGGCTAGCAACTGGCGGTACGGTGACAAAATCCGGGCTTACATGGGTTGGGGAAAACGGTCCGGAATTGCTTCATTTACCGAGAGGTTCCCAGGTTATTCCGAACTACGATATCCCAAAAGTTGGTGCCCAGGCGATCGATTACAATGCTCTTGCCAAGGCAATGGCAACGTTTATGAAACCAACCATTAACCAAACCAACACATTCAATAGTCCTACGCCTTTGACACCTGCCGAAACAGCGAGAAAGAACTTGCAGGTGTCTCGCCAACTGGCACTGGAATGGGGGATGTAAATGCGGAAATTGACGTTTACAAATACAAGAGGCGAGAGTGTCATTTTAGGCAACACTCGCCCTTTTCTGGTTACAAAACTTGAAGGCACCGGGGCCGTTGACGCAGACATTCAGATGCAAAAGTCACCCTTTCAAGATGGCCGTACTTTCATTGATAGTCTGCTGGACGTTAGAACTGTAAGCATCGAAGGGGCAATCGTCGCCACAGATCTGTTAGAGCGAACAAGTCGCCGTAAGAAGCTCATTTCGGTGCTCAATCCCAAGCTTGGTCCTGGCACGTTGCGATATGAGTATGACGGTGGTGTGAAAGTGATCCAAGCGATCCCGGATATGTCACCGACTCTACCGGACCGACAGAACAGCCCGTTTCAAAAGTTCCTGCTGACACTCATCTGTCCAGAACCGTTCTGGTTGGACGAGAAGGCAAGAGAGTATGAAATGTCCGACTTTGTGGGTGGCATGCAGTTTCCTTTACGACTGGGCACCATGTTCTCCATGCGGGGAAGCAAGCTCGTGTTCAAGAATGCTGGAGACGTCGAATCACCGATTGAGATTCAGTTCAGCGGAGCTTGCCAGAATCCGAAAGTGACTAACCTGACAACTGGCGAATTCATTCGCGTTAATCGGGAGATCAAGGCAAACGAGACGTTAATCATCACGACTGCTTTCGGTAACAAGCGTGTGGAGATTGACGATGGGGACGGGAACGTACAAAACGCTTTCCACTACATCGATCTGGACTCTACCTTCTGGCAAATGAAGAAGGGTGACAACAAAATTCAGTACAGCACGGATGATGGGGCCACGAACGTAAAGGTCAAGATCATCTGGAAGCAACGCTACTTGGGGGTGTAGGCATGGCTGAGTATTATCGTTTTTTCGATTCGACAGACGAGGATCAGCGCGAGTACCGCGCCTCTGAGTTTGCCGAATACTTCAATCTGTTTTTGACCAGCGGTGTATTCCACACGGATGACCGGCTGCGCGTCTTTGGTACCGGTACAAACATGCAGGTTTTGGTTGAAGAGGGGTACGCTTTTCTCTTGGGCTATATGTACAAAATTGCGAATGGAGCCAAGTACCTGACGATCGCAAATGCCGATCCAACAAACGACCGCATAGACCGGGTGGTTGTTCGCTTGGACTTTAACGAGAGAGTGATCACAGCAGAGGTGAAGCAAGGGGTACCGGCTGCGGTACCAGTTCCGCCTGGCTTAACTCGCACGCAAACCGTACACGAAATATCGCTGGCACAAGTGCGGGTGATTGCCGGGAAGTCTTTCATCGAACAGTCGCAAGTGACTGACGAACGGTTAAATCAGAGTGTGTGCGGGTTGGTATCCTCGCTAATCACGATTCCGACCGATGACATGTGGCAGGATTGGGTAGCAATGAAAGACCTAATAAATGCAGATTGGCTCTCATGGTACAGTCAGGCAAAAGCAAAATACAGCGAGGTTGCCTATCAAGATAGCAAGAAAATCGCTTTCTACTTCGGGGGCTAAAGGAAAGGAGAGTTGATTGGAATGGTAGGGAGAACAAGACGATTATTTCAAGGAATCGTATCAGGCAATCCAGCTGCAACGAATACCTTTACCGTATCAGTGGCTACAACAATACGAGGAATCTGGCTAAACAACAGATCAGCTGCCAGTGTTGAATTTAGTTTTGCAGTTGTGCCAAAGAACACGGCAAAAGGTGTTGAACACGAACTTCTAAGCGGCATGGAAGTGGTCGGGAAGATTCCTGCGATCGATGGCGATGTATTAAATCTGGAAGCTGGCGACACAGTCCATCTTTGGTGTAATACCGCAAGCGTCCTGAACTGCTATATTTCAGGAATGGAGATGGAATAAATGGGATTCAATAGATTCAGCGGTTTTTCGTCGTTCGCCAGCAGCATGAACATCGAAAACCTCAAGCAGACACTTCCCTTGTTGCCGGGGGAAGCGGTCAAGTTGGGCGATGTTTGCGAAGTGACGAAGGGGTACGTCAGAAAGACGAAGAGAGAAGCGATTTTACAAGGAGCAATTTCAGATGTTATCACGAAAGAGCCTAGTTACGCCATTAAAGCGTACAAGATCGACGAGACCTTCACGCTTTTGGCGTATGTTATGCCGCCCTCTTCAATAGAAGTCTTGCTGGTTGAACATAACGCAGATGGGTCGATCAAAACACCAACGAACACAGCGCTGTCGTTCGTATCTGCTTACGGCTACACACACGACTTATTTATCGACAAGCTGCCAAACGGAAAGTTTGTGATATTCACGAATGGACTTTTGTCAGCCTACGTTGTCAATGTAGACATGGCGACGAAAGTGATCAGCCTGGTTGCTAGTCGTGCGATTGAAACGGGTACGAACTATGGGAAGGATAACTTCTGGGTAGAAAAAGTCTCCGTTTCTCCCGATATCGTCAAGTACATGATTTTTTACAATCGCGGTGCTGGGAATGCAGGAGTCTTGTACACGGTCGTTTCGTTCAATTTAACTACCAACGCTATCGACGTACCAACGACGCCGATAGCTGGAATTGACGCAAACGTCAAGACTGGGGTAGCAGGCATAAGGCTATCCAAAAACAGATACTTGCTTGTGACGAACGAATCGCTGATCACGACCTGGAATGTTTTTGACTACAACCCAGCGACCGACAAAATAACGGTGGTCAAGAGCAGACAGCAACTAGGTTCATCCAACAGTTCAGGGTACACACAAAGAGAAGTTTTGCTTTTGCCTTATGCAAAGAATAAATTCCTGATCCTAAAGAGTATCTACCATCAAGCGTACGGAAACTATTACGCCTACTATATGTACGTCACTTACGACGAAATAACAGGGACGCTGACGTTGGACGCAGGTAGTCGCGCTACCTATCCCCTTCCTTACGGAGTAAACGACGGCGATAGCAATTTTATGTCAGTTCACAGGTTAGCCAAAATCAGCTATAACACGTTTTTGCTTGTGGGTGCAGAAGTACCGACGACTGGATCTATAAGAGGGACGAGGGCGGCATTCTTCCAGCTGAACAGACGTTCTGACGGTACGCCAGAAGTGAAGCTGATCAAACAGTTCGACTACACGATCAACAACGCGACAGAAGTCAGACCTGACATCGTTCCTTTTGGGATAGATAAATTCCATCTGTTCTTCTGTCATAACATCACCGGTGGCGAAAATATCAAGATGGTCGATATATCAGCAAGGGGGTCGATGCCTGTCGGGTTGGCAACACATGATGCTTCTTCTGGAAGTGTCACGATCCAGTTGAAAGGCGTTCTGAAGGGGCTGAACCTGGCATGTGGACAGACATACTACTGTAATGAGTTCGGCGACTTGTCCTATACGGACGGGGCGGTTCTTGTCGGAACGTCTATATCAGCTGATACACTCCTGATTCCAGGGATCATCAACAACGAGGTAATTCCGCAAGATTACTAGGGAGGGGGAGCAGTCATGGATATGTCGTACCAGGCAGACAGCGCGATCCAGACACAGAAGGTCGTGCAGCTGAAGCCGAACGGAAAGATCGCAAACCTTCCGTTTGATAGCAATTTGAACAATCCGAAGGACGTAGGAGTCATCGCGTCTGTCAGGATGGTGAATATTGAAGCGACGAAGGTATTGAAACTGACAGATACGCTGTATCTGCAAAGCTATGTCAACTACGACGAAGCCAATACGCCAGTACGATTCATTCTGTGGGAGAAGCAGCCGGACGGAACTTATTTGAAGAAAACAGATGTAGCTTCGACTTGGTACTATAATTGGAACATCACTTTCCATAAGATTTCTGCTTCGAAAGTTTTGGTCTTCCTGAATGAAAAAAGCACAAGTGCCCTGTTGATGGGTGTCGTCACGATCAATGGGTATGCAGTGACTTGCAGTGCCAAACAGAACGCATCGCTGATCACTGTGTTCGAAAAAATGGCGAAGTTGAAGGAAACGGAAGACAAAATTTACTTCGCTGGAGTGTGCAGGGGCGGCACGACACTTCGCCTGTTCACGGTGACTTACGACAAGAACTCCGACGTTTTAGATTCTGCGGTCGCATCCAATATCGCCGGAAGCCCTGGACGGGCTGGTGCTATTCGGGTGATCGATGAAGGGAAAGTTGCCGTCTGGGGAATATACCAGCCGACTAGCACCCATAACTATCCAGTGGTTGGATACGCAAACATCACATACGACGAGAGTGGCGCCGTCACAATTGCATTCATGACTCCACTGAACAGCGCTGGATCAATTTACAACGTGAACTATAACTATCAATGGGATTCAGCTGTATTCTGGGACGATTACCTTCACGTCGATGTATGGGAGAACAACAGCGGTACACATAAATATTATTTCGATGTGTACAAACTAACTGATCCAGCCACAAACAAAATCGACTATTTGGGCAGGTTCACGCAGCCAGCACCAGCTGGACGGAAAGCGGTTCTTTACTTCAAGGACCGTCATGAAAAATGGGCGTACATGCTGTCGAACGAATCAAGTCCGAATGAATGCAGGATTGACATATCTGTGAAAAATGTCTATCCAGATTCAACAAACATCATTCCTTCGCCTTACAAATTCCAACGGACACTCAAGATTGGTTTGGGGCAACAGTTATCTTACGTATCTTTGATCCAGACGGAAGAGAACGAAATATTTCTGGCGTATTCTAGTGGATCGCCATACACGTCCTATTTGAAGCAGCTGGACGTCGACGCTTTCAAGAATATGCCGATTGGCGTGGCTAGATCACAGAGTCTGGTCACGTTAGACGGGGCTTGCGGCGGCTTTTCTGGATTGGAAGTAGGAAGGCGGTATTATTACGACGAGAACGGCGACATCAGTATAGATGTACAAGGGACGCTGGTAGGGACGGCGATCACGCCGACAACAATCTTCATGGAAAAGACTTTGTTCTAGGGGGTGAGAGAATGAAAGTAGTTGTTCAAAACGGCGTGGTGGTGGCGATCACAGAAATCGCAGAGATCGTGTCCGGCGGTATCTACATTGGGAATAACACGATTTTCGGAGATCCCAACGCGAAGATCTATGAGATAGCTGACATCCCTCCACAAGTAAAACCGATGGAGTATCTGTACAGCGATGAGGAAGGGTTTATTTTAAACCCTGACTACGTCCCGCCTACTACCGTAGAAGAACAGATGAAAAGTGTGCGGGAAGAAATAGCGAATCTTCAACGCATTGTGAAACGGATGAACGATGATCAGCTTGCTTTCATGGAGGACATACTCTCCATGTTGCAATAAACAATTCAAAATCAAAGGAGTGTTCCACGATGGCACAAACATTCAAACCGTATATGGTCAGCTTCTATTCCAACGCAGTTTATCTCAACGGCTCCCGGCAGCTGCCGGAACTGGATCCGGTCTACCAGCAACCCGTTATGCAGTTTGCCGCAGACAATTACACGGAAAGCTTGATCGATAACTCGCTCATGCAGGGCTGGATCACACAGGAAGAGTACAACGCCACAATGGAAAAGCGCACGAACGTATAACGCAGCAAGGTAGCGTTATTTTTTTATGCCTCGGGAGGGCGGTGGCCCTCCTAGAAAGGAGTGAGCAGCCTTGAATCCGATCCGAATTCTGTCGCCTGACCTTACCATCTTGGGGGAAATAGATGACTACGAATCTTTGATGTTTATTCGCCGGTGGCACCGACCAGGAGAGTTTGAGATCCACATCAACCGGCATAAACGGAATGTAGATTCTCTCCAAAAAGATAACCTGGTAATCCTCGGGCGCGGAGCACAAAACATTGGCGTGATCAAGCATCGAGAAATCACGCTCGATGAAAGCGGAAAGCAAGGGGAGGTCTGGAAGATCGTCGGGCAGTCATTGGGAGAGGTCTTGGCACGCAGAATCACTTTTCCTCCGGTTGGACAGGCTTACGACTCAATCCGAGCGCCAGCTGAGACAGTCATGAAGCATTATGTGCTTGAGAACGCGATCGCTCCCGAAGATCCTAAACGGGCAATTGAGCAGATGGTAAACGAGGCAGAACAGGGCAGGGGCAGCGTGATCACTTGGCAAACCCGGTACGCACCTCTCGCTGACGAGCTTGAGAAGCTGTCACTCGCCAGCGGCCTTGGATGGGGTGTCGCCCTGGACTTATCCCTGCGGAACTACGTTTTTGAAGTATACGATGGCAGAGACCTAACGGTTGGTCAATCGGCTAACCCTCCTGTGATTTTCAGCCCAGAATTTGAATCGATTAAAACGCAGCATTTTGTAGACAGTGAGGTCAATTATCGGAATGTAGCTATTGTGGCCGGTCAGGGGGAGGGTGAGCTGCGCGATATTGTGGAGGTGGGGGAAGCCTCCGGGCTGGATCGAAAAGAGGTATTCATCGACGCTAGGGATTTACCGGAAACAGCTTCTCTCTACGATCGCGGACAGCAGAAGCTTTATGAAATGCAAGCTGATTTGCTCCTAGAAGGTCAGATCATGACGACAGGGCCGTTCAGATATGGCGAGGACTACGACTTGGGCGACATCGTGACAATCCGCAATAAGGACTGGGGCGTCACCTTGGATGCCCGGATAACAGAGGTCAAAGAAGTATATGAGCCTAGCGGCTTTACGCTGGAAGCCACATTCGGCAGCTCCTTCCCTACACTGATCTCGCGTGTAAAGCAGGAACTAAGCCAGATCAGCGCGGAGATCCGCAGATGACAATGACCTCAAATTACTGCGAGATCTCTTTTATTTTTCAAAGGAGGAAACAGGGGAGATGAAATTCCTACAAAGCCTAGAAAATCTCTGGACACCAGCAAATGCTATCGCTGCCTCTATTGGGCTGGCACTAACTCCGCTGTTCCGATATTTATATGGACCCGACCGTGTTGATATCTTGACTGTAATGCTTCTGTTTATCGCTGCAGACTGGGGAACAGGGATTGCAGCATCAAAGAAAGACGAAACCTACTCATCCGATTACGGGCTAAGGCGGATCCCACGGACACTTTTCATTATCGCTTTCCCTGCGTTCGCTAATCTGTTGGATCGGGTAATGGGCACGCCTGGCTTCCTGTTCTATGGCGTAACCTTCGGTTTAATCTATCACACCTGGAACAGTATGACGGCAAATGCTCATCGAGCTGGCTGGTACGTCCCGAAGTCAGTGATCGATTTTGTCAGCTCAGAGATCAAAGCAAAGGCTGATCGATCTATGAAACAGAAAGGGGAGGAGTAACGTGCAGATCATCGATATGCTCATATCCAACAAAACAGCTCGTCCTGGTACGAGGATCACCCCCAAAGGGCTTGTGATTCATTGGACTGCCAACGAGAACAAGGGTGCTAATGCCGCAGCCAACCGGAATTACTTCAACAACCCGACAACGGAAGCAAGCGCTCATTACTGTGTTGATAATAAACAGATCGTGCGATGCCTTCCAGAAAACGAAATGGGCTATCATGTCGGCGCGAAATCGTACAAGCCTGACGCGCTAAATAGACTGAGCACTTACCCGAATAACTGCACGATCGGCATCGAGATGTGCGTCAACTCAGATGGCGACTTCAAGAAGATGTACCAGAATACGCTCGAGCTTGCGACTGACATCTTGAAGCGGTACGAATGGGGCGTGGATCGCCTGTGGAGGCACTTTGATATTACCGGAAAGAACTGCCCGGCCTACTTTGTCGCTGACGATTTTGCACGTAAATACACCGGCCTGACAGCTACTCAAGCATGGGAAAAGTTCAAAGAAGATGTACAGTGTCTGCTCAAGGTTAATCCACAACCTGAGAATAAACCTGTGGAGAAGGTCTCTATCGTGATCAATGGCGTGCGTCTGCCAGCGCAAGGCTATCTCCAGGACAAGGTATCCCATTTGCCTGTTCGGTCCATATCAGAAGCGCTTGGAGTAGCACCTGTTTATCATATTGCTACCAAGCAAGTGACAGTCAATGGACATGACTTGACGGAAACCATCAAGGACGGTGTGTCGTATGCTCCTGCCCGAGAGGTGGCTGCAGCACTCGACTTGCAGGTGGAATGGGACCAGGAAAATAAAACAGTGAAGCTATCGAAAGGATGTTTCTGCAGATGATACTGGAGCAAATGATATGGTTTGTTCAGGAGTGGGGCGCGTTTTTCGCTCTGCTCCTTTTTGTTGGTATGATCATGGCGGCCGACTTCTTCCCTCGCGTGTACGAATTCATGGCCCACATAGAGAGTAAGTATCCGCATATTGAAACCTATCTGTTCACGAAAGAACAGGAACTAATTGACCGATTTGAATTCCTTCCAGCAAGGATACGCAATGGATTTCACCTCATTGGTGGGAAGGCAACATGGGCTTGGTTGGTTACAAGAATGTATCGGTTTATGCGTGAGAGGACTATACGAACACTCGGAGACGAAAATAAGCAAGTGTGATATCCCTCGCCCTGTCTGGAGGAGTACTCTGGATGGGGTCTTTCAGTTTGGAGGACAAATGAATTTAGAAAGCGTTCACTTCCGTTTACCACAAAATACCATCAAATTACTAAATTTACCATTCTATCATAAGTTGCATATAAAATAATAGAGTTTACAAATACCAAATTTTACATGTAAAATACCTCCATATTCCTAATAAATTGAATTAATGGAATTTAATTTAATTTATTAGCAAAAAAATAGGAGGTAACTAATGTTTAAGAAGAGTCTTGCTTTGTTCTTAGCTTTGAGTGTTTTGCTTAGTATGTTTTCTGCTGTTGGGTTCGCAAAGGAAGTACAGAACCCTGTAATGCAAAAAATGGGCGCAGGAGAATGGGAGGACCTAGGAAAAGGTATTAGGGTTCGATTGGATGCACCTACGTCTCATGGGGAAGCAAAATGGCATGTTCATGTTTACGATGGCAATAAAGAGATAGCTGCAGAGTCATGCGATGGAACTAAGAGCCATGGACAAAAATTGGATGATTGCCTATCAAAAAAATTAGCTAAGCAAGTACGGGAAGGAAAACTGTACAAAGAAGGAGCAAAAAAACAGAAAAAACTTGAAGAAGCTAAACAACAAATTGTTAAGAAAAAACTAAACCTTTATAATTCAAGTGATCTTTATATTGCTGCAGGAATCGTTGCAGGAGCATTAGGATATGAAATCTGGTCTTTGCGAAGTGGAAAGTGGCTAGACTTTATTTTGGCCATATAAAGGAACTATAACTGTTCCAGAAAAATAAGGAGGATATATGAAGGATACTCTTAGGCTTACCCGAGAGCTAAAATTAAGAGATGTAGAATTTTTTCTAATTAGAAAGGGTTACAACGGCGAGAAGGTATGCCACATGCTTTTTTTAGATTTTAAGCGTCCAAGTGTTTTGCAAGATTTTCCGTTTTTGATCGGGATTGATGAGGATGAAGAAGAGTTCGGGAGATCTAACTTTATCAAAGTAATAATTATTTCTGAGGCAGAGCTTGATACAGAAGTAAAAGAGGAACTTCATATCATCGCTTCGGGTTTCCTGGAAAACAAAATGGATTGTCACTGGATAATAGAGTATGAAATTGCGAATATCGACCCAAGAGATGTTGGTTTGGGGCAGAATATCCTCCCAGCAATTCTCCCAATAATGAAAAAGCACAATTTCCCTTATCATTTAACTGACATTTCGAATGACAAATTTAACTTCTTATCGCAAGAGTAATAATCAGGGCTCCACCTAAAAGTGGGGCTTTTTTATTTGCATGTTCGCTAGTTGTTCGCATATAATACGAACATAAGTTCTGTTCGGAGGCGAAAAACATGATAAAGGAACTACAGCGAGCTATTTCCCAGCACCAACATATTCAGATTATCTATCTCGGTGGCGACGGCAATACATCACAGCGTATCCTGCGACCGGTGGAGATCGCTGGTGACCGATTAAAAGCGTACTGTCTTACCCGGCGAGCTCCACGTGTCTTTAACATCGAAAACATCCTTGCAATCCAGCCGGTGGTGATCCGGAGTGCTGTCTGACATCGAGCGCAAGGTGCTCCGAGTCATTGCCAATTACTCAGCTGGTCGACGTAGAACCCCAACAGTAGACGAATTGTGCATCAAGACTGGGCGCAGCAGAGGCGGCATCATGACTGTGTTAGAGGTACTTGCAAAAGAGGAGTACATCGAGTGGCAACGCTCTAATCCGGATCAAGTGGTAGTCTTGGAAGCATGGGAGAGGAAGGGACCTGACAGATGGGGAGCAAAGTAGAGAACGTATTTGCTGCAAGTCGATGGGTATTGCCGGAACAAAGAGAACTGTATCTGCAGATAAAAGAAGACGAGAAGCTAGTCCCAATGCCTGTGATTGAGCAAGACGAGTTGGAGGCGTTCCAATACTTGATCCGAGATTCGGCACGAGAGGATTATGCTATTACGCTAACCTGGTGGCAGTCGGTCAAAGGCGATCTCGGTACTACCAGCAACATGTGGGGTATCGTAAAGTGGCTAGACCAAAACGGGCGACGGCTCAAGCTGGTAAACGATGAGGAAAGCCATTGGATCTCCTTGGATAAGATCACAGCTGTAAAAGGTTAAACTGCAAAGGGGGAAAATGACGTGGCAAAGACAACACCCAAACGACCAACACGTGATGAGTTTGAACTTGAGGAATTAGGCAATCAGCTGGTCGAAGCAAAGGAAGATGGAGACGAAAGGACTCTATCGGTCTGGGGAGAAGCTGAGAAGGTCCGTGGACGGATAACAGTTCTAGACTCGCGTACGAGACTCGTTCACGTTGAAAAAGAAGGAGTAACAAGGAAAATTCCTTTCCTAGATATCATGAAGGTGAGCTGCGAATAAATTTGCCACCCACTTAAGGGTGGCTTTCATAGTTTTGAGTCCGAGAACATGCATTATGTTAAGTCTTTGAAAATGCTGATAATCCTCTTAGATTATTCTTTTTTATTTTGTGGTAAAATTTTCCCTGAGAAATGGATGTCTAAATACCTAGGAGGAAAAAGCATGGCAATATGTTTATTTAAGTATGTAACTCATAATAATCTTCCATTGGACAGTGGTGAAGGTTTTTATGTAAATTTTGATGGACATATAGCTTTAGTTAGATGTGAAAGTCGAATAGGAGAAAAGTTGTTTTCTTATCGAGACAATCAGTACGACTGGTTAACGAATAGTAAATTTACAGAACTAACAGCTAATGCTATGAATAAACAAGGTCATGAATGGATTTCTTTAAAAGTGAAGTACAAGGAGGATGAAGATTATTTTTCCGGAGGCACAATTGAACCTTGTCGGTATACTTTAGTTGAAGTGGCCCTAAGCATTACTTCAGGAACGTCTTTGAAAAATGCGGATTATTTAGAAAAGATTAAAGAACGAAGTAATGATGTATTAAATTATTTTCTAAATATGTATCGATTAGTTTCAAATGAGATTGATGTACAATTGCTAGACATTAGACAGCCTCAAATAATCGAAATATGGGTTTCAGAAGATGGTAATATTGATCCTAATATAGAAAATGTTATGACAACTTTTACGCCTTTTCAACAGACGGTAATATGGGATGATCCTTTCAAGAAGGGATATGCAAAGGAACAGCTTTCAACTGAAAAAAAGAATCAGCTAATGGAGTCTTTAATAAATGGTAAACCCATTGCTCTTTATGAGAATTTATTAATGCAAGCACTCGATCAAGGTATGATTAAGAATAACTATGATATTTCTGTGATTTTGGGTGAAACAGCTTTTGAAGTATTTATGAAAGAGTTTCTGATAGAGAATTGTGAACGCCTTAATATTACTGAATTGAATGTTGGAAAAGGGAAAAGTAATTTAGTTAAAAAACCTTATTTAGATGCGATAAATGAAGCATCAATTAGTGAACTAATTAAGAGACATTTAACAGATGTTGTAGGTAAGAATATTGCTGGTGGAAAAGAGTATAATTCCTGGTACAGTGACGCCTATGAATTACGTAATGAAATAATTCATAAAGGCAGGATGGATGTAAGTGAGGAAAAAGCAAAGAATGCATTTACTTCAATTGTTAACTTAATAAATAAGATTAAAAGCCTAGTAAGTTTAGGAATAAATTGCTGATAATATGGAATGATTATAGGGATTACTTTTAAATAGTTACTGCAATTATCGAGCTTATTGCTTGCAAAATAAAATAAAAACTACGAGTTTTCTGCCGTATAATATAGCATTTCTTAGAGTGTCTCGATAAGTGCTATTAACGCTAAGACTATGGAGATCAAATTCGGAGCTCCATTTAACCCAGGTAATACTGGTACCGGCGCTTTGAATCCTGCTAACTACACAATTGATGGAAAACCACTTGGAGCTAACGGTGGAGCAGGTTATGACTTCTCTACAGTTACTTTGAAAAAGTCTGCTGATAACAAAACAGTAACAGTTAACTTCGGAGCTAACTTCTCTTTGACAAATGATACTTCCTACGCATTGGTAGTAAGTGGACTCAAAGGACAAGATTTGGTAACTGACGTACCTAAATATACTCAAGTACTGAACTTTGTTGACTCTGACAGACCAACAGTTACTGAAGTATCCTATGTTGACAATGTAACAGCTAAAGTTGCTTTTAGTGAGACATTGGCTTCTAAAGGAACTGTAACCATCTATGATGATAAAAATGAAGATGTAACAGCAAACTTTAGTGTCGGTAATCTGTCTGCTGATGGTAAGAGCTTTACTATTGGAATGACAAACCCAGCTGTGTTGAATGGTGTTAACTACAAAGTAGAAGTTATCGGTGCAAGTGATCTGGCTGGTAACCTGTTGAGCCCTAACCCATACACAACAACAATTAAAAAGTCTATTGTAGAGACAGTACCTCCAACTGTAACAGCTATTCAAGCAGTAGATAGCGACACAGTTAAGGTAACTTACTCTGAGAAAGTATCCAATCCAGGAAGCCTTGCAATCAACGCAACAGCAGCTTTCGCTATTGATACTGACGCTAAAACAGGAAACGCTACTGTTGACGCTTCTGGTTTGGTGTATACAGTAGATCTGGATGCTGCAAATGCGGCTGCAGTTGCTGCCGATGGAGTGTATACAGTAACTGTAACAAATATCATTGATACGAACGGTAATGTTCAAGCTACTCAGTCCAAAGCTGTTGCATTTACAGCTGATATCACTGGACCTGCTTTTACTGAAAGCAAAGTAGTTGACATTGCGGGTACTAAATATCTGGTGCTTTCGTTCAATGAATCTGCTGCAGTAGCTAGCTTCATCGATACCGCTGCTGACCTTGTAGGTACTGTTGTTGATGGAGATGGAGTAGAAGCGGCAGCTACTATTGACGCGTCAACTGCGGGTAAACTCACTGTTTACAATCCAGAAGGAAAATCCACAGTAAGTGCTGTGAAGATTGATCTGACTGGTGTAGCAAATGGAACTTACACAGTAGACATTCCAGCTGATCTTGTTCAAGACAGCTTGGGTAACGGTAACCTTGCAAAAGAAATTTCCTTTACCGTAGGCTCTACTACTGGGGATGGAACAAAGCCAACTGTTAACACAGTGAACTTCCAAACCGCTGATAATAACACTGTTGAAGTTATTTACAGCGAGGCTGTTGACAAAGCTACAGCCCTCGATGTAAACAATTACACTGTTGGTGGCGTAGCTGCTTTCGAAAAAGCAGTATTCAGCCCTGATAACACAACTGTTAAGTTGACACTCAAGGATGGTGCGGTTAAAACATCCGGAGATCAACTCTTCACCATCCAAAACGTAAAAGACTTGGCAGGAAACGTTATTAAAACTGCTAACTCCACAGTAAATGCAACTGAAAACGTAAAACCTGTTATTGCTAGCGCTGATTTGGTTGGTAAAAATACAATCAAAATCACATTTAGTGAAGCTGTAGTTGCTGCAAATGTGACTGCTGCTGACCTCGACGTATTGGTTGGATCTGTTAAAGAGGATGAGACTGGTGCATTTGCTGTTGCTCAAGTAGGCGTAGGTGCAAATGATAAAGAATTTACAATTACATTGGCAGATGACCTTTCTACAGCAGAATTGGCTAAAGAAATTAAAGTAAAAGCTGTTGTAGATGCTGGTAACGAAATCGTTGATGCTAATGGAAACAAAGTAGTATCGCACTCTGTTGTTGTTAACAAGTAATAAAAACCTTACTTCATAAGCTCAATCGAGCAAAAGAAGTAGAGAAAGGTCCTACCTCGAAAGAGGTGGGACTTTTCCTTTTGTCTGATCATCCTGCAATAAAGTTCCCCTTTCTTACACAGAAAAAAAGAGCCCTGTTTGGGCTCCTTTCCTCCATACTTCTGCAAGAACTCCGCCACAGCCTTATTCATGACATCCATCACTATGTAACCCGTATTGTTCACGAATCCGGTCAGTCTTTCCTAGAGCTGTGCTTGAATCTGTACCGTTTTTGTCGCCACAGGTCCTCTATACCATATACAGTTCTTTCGACTGATCTGTCACCGTAAACTCTAGTTTGTCTAGTCACTGCAAAACCCTACTCGTTCTCACTTCAAAAAGCTAAAGACCCATGATTGATAGTTAAATTTACATGCTGTTCAAGAAGAGTCTGCTCTGGTTCACTCATAATACTCACTAAAGAATATAAAGAATACAGTAAGAACACATCTTGCTGGTTTCGCCCCTGTTGCCCCACTCGCCACTGCTCAAATTTGAATTAGGGATGGAACGAGCGGGCGCATTTTGAAAAAAAGATATAAGGGTAAAGGAGTTATCCGTTCAATGTTATTCGAGAGGCTTTAGCGTAAAAATGTTATTATACTGGTATCTAAAAAGGTTCAGCATTTCGTTGGAAAATTATAAAATTAAGGAAGCATATTCCAAAGGAGACGTAAACAAATGTTTTCTGCATTCGTGAAACTGTTTCAAAGAAAAAAGGGAGACACGCCCACAGAAAGTTCGAAATCTCCCGCAAAGGAACAGAGTAGAAAGGCCGTCCGAAAGGGTGAACTAGGAGAATACAAGATCAATATACAGTTAGATCAGATGTCGAAAGAGTACAAACACCTTCATGATCTACTCATTCATAACGCAAGGGGGAAATCAGGGTACTCGCAAATTGATCATGTCCTTCTAACACCCTATGCGATTTTTGTGATTGAGACGAAAAACTATGCTGGGGAGATTAAGGGGGGAAGGGACGACAAACAGTGGAGTGTAAACAACAAATTCCAAATGTTGAATCCTTTTCACCAAAATTATGGTCACATTGAGTCATTACATAATGTGATCGGTACAAACAAAGACGACATCGTTTCCCTTATTTCTTTTACCAGACGTTGTACGTTCAGTGTAGATCCAGAGTTAAGAAAAATTGCGTCTCATGATCTGATTGTGTACGATATTGAACTTACAGAGTTTATCAACCGGAAAATCAATTATATCAAGCTGACTACCAATCAGATACGCTTTTCATCAGAGGATATTGAAAAGATGTACAGCGAGTTGCAGCGAGCTAACATCACAGATGTTAACATACGAAGTATGTTTATGGCAGACTAAAAATGTAGGTTATGGCAGTTAATTTATGCAGACCCGTAGGGGCTGCATAAATTAAAAAAACCACTTGCCAACGTCCCCTTCTCAAAATACACTCCCAGTTGGGCAAACTGACGACGGGAGGTATAAAGTTAGGAGATGTTAGCAGTGGCAGAAATTAATTATATCAGGCATGAGGCAAACAAAAAAGGACGAGCTTATAGCAAGATTGCAAAACAAATGAATCGGGATTCGAGGACGGTTCAGAAGTATGCAGAAATGGATGATTTCAATCTTCAAGAAAAGCCCAAGCAAATTCGAAAAGCAAGGGTCATGGAACCAGTAAAACCGATTCTTGATCAGTGGATCAAAGAGGACTTGAAAAAGAAAAAGAAGTTCCGAAGAACAGCACAACGCTTGTATACACAATTAGTGGAAGAACACCAATTTACAGGATCATCTCGCTCTGTCAGACAATATGTTTCTCAACGAAAACACCAGTTAGTAGAGACAAGTGATGCTGCGGCATTGCCATTGGAGACGAAACCTGGATCAGCACAGGTTGATTTCGGAGAAGCACCATTTAAATATCTGGGGGAAAGTGTTACCTTGCCATTTCTCGTTCTCTCATTTCCTCATAGCAATACGTTTTACTTCCAAGTTTTTCAGTCTCAGAACCGAGAATGTTTTCTGGAGGGGCTAAAACGTATCTTTCACTACATAGGTGGCGTACCTAAGGTGATTCGTTTTGATAACTTATCACCAGCGGTGAAAAGAATCATGCCGAACGGTCAGCGGGAGTTGACAGAGGAATTCCAAAACTTCGTTTTTCACTATGATTTTGAATACGAGTTTTGTAATCCCGGTAGTGGTAATGAAAAAGGTCATGTGGAGGCGATGGTAAAGTACATTCGCAACAACTTTCTTCTGCCAGAGCTACAGATACACAGTCTTGATCAGCTAAACGAAACCCTGTGGAAAAAAGCCGAGAAAGATCGGGAGCGACCTCATTATGTAAAAGAAACGATGCTTTCCGAATTATATTTGGCAGACAAGGAACACCTTCTTCAATTACCTGCCAAAGAATTTGATTGTATCCGATATGAACGAGTAAAAGCTGATAAATACGGATATATCCGAGTCGAAAATAAACTCTACTCAACGTCTCCTCGTTTTGCCAAATGTACGGTTTTGGCAAAGATCTTATTTGATCGAGTGGATATTTTAACGGAAGAATATGAGCTGATTGTGCAGCATGCTAGGCTGTATGGCAAAGAGCCAAAATCAGTGATTTGGCAGCCATATTTGACATTGATGGCAAAACGGCCAACTGCCATTAAATACACAAGTTTTTATGAACAATTGCCCATCGAATGGCAAACCTATCTCTCGAATTGTACAGTCCCAGAGAAGCAAGAAGCTCTCCAGCTGCTATCCGTCATTCTAAAGGACGATGATATGAAAATACCTACGCAAGCTTTGCAGCTTGCCTCCGAGAATGGCCACCCATCCGTTGATTCTATTAAGCAGATCTATTATCAACTCATCAATGGTCGTGGACAAAGGGATACCATTCAACCGAAAGGTTTTGTTCCTGCCGTTCCAACTGCCACTAGAGGATTAGCCCATTATAATGAATTTTTTAAAGGAACGGGAGGTCATCACTAGTGGAAGCATTGATAAAGGAATATGCAAAGCGTCTCAAGTTGAGTTGGGTTCGGCAACATTACCTGGAGATAGAAGCGAAAACAAATGAAGAGTACTTACTCAGAATCTTAGAAAGAGAGCTACAACAACGAGAAGAACGAAAAATCAATCTGCTTTTCAAGCAGTCTTCCCTGCCAAGAATAACAGGAAAGCCATTTGAATGGGGCCATATTCAGATGGGACAAGGTCTCACGCAGGACCATATTCTTCATGGTGGATTCATAGAGGAGAAAGAAAATTTGATCTTTTATGGCGGTGTGGGAACGGGAAAAACGTACTTATCAACTCTCATTGGCTTACATGCCATTCAGAAGCAGGGAAAAAAGATTAAGTTCTTCACTGTCGCTGGATTAGTCAATCGGCTGTTAGACGCTCACGAGACCGGCTCGTTGAGCCGATTCTTCAACCAGATTGAGAAGTTAGATCTGTTAATACTCGACGAGCTGGGGTATATTCCCTTACACAAACAGGGAGCAGAATTGCTTTTCCAGATTATCTCCATGTGCTACGAAAGAAAGAGCATTATTATCACGACCAATCTACAGTTTGGCCAATGGAATCATATATTTGGAGATCCTATTTTGACAGAGGCAGTAATCGATCGCTTGATTCATCACTCTCATTTGATCGTCTTTAATGGAGAAAGCCATCGGTATAAAGAATCGCTACTACACGGCAAATAATTTAGGGGTTGGCAAGTGGTGCATTTTTAATTGCCATTTGCTACATTTCTTACTTGCCAAAAACACTTATTCTTTGAGTTTATCATTCAAAGCAGGGAAAATGGCATATTTTCTTTACTTAAATAAAGTGTGCTTGCGCGTAACCACTCGCCTTCATTGTAAATCTCTTCAGTTACAAATCTGGTTCGATTCTAAGAGGGAACAATGTGGCCTAAGAAAAAACCACTCTGTGCGTAGAGTGGTTTTGTATTTAGGTATGGGTGATGTATTTGTACCATCCATGGTCTTTGATTTCGTTTACGGTTGGAAAAACGGATAGATCACGAGCGATCTCTGAGGTCTCACTACTCCCAATATCCTCTGGATGGTTAAATTATAATGAGCATTACCTGTTTTGTTTCGTAAACGCTACTCTGTATCATCATTATTACCAGTAGCGACCTCCAATTGCCATTGCATCAATTCTTTCATCCCTCCATCATCGGGTTCAGCCTTGTCCCAGTGGGTTCCATAAAACTTTTGAGCATCTAGTAAAATTCCAAACTCAGCCCATTTCATTACTCTCCATTACAGACTTGACGCTTTGGGGAGAATAGAATTTACTCACTTATGATAAGGCTCACCGTATCACTCTAAATACTAAACTTTAGTAGCCGCAGCGCATACTATTTTGCCTCATCTCTTATTTGCTTTCACGCATCACACCTAAGGTGAAATCTAAGAACCCCCATTTGGATACCCGTTTCTCTTATACATATTCCAATGCCTCAACCTCAGCTTGTACAATATTTGAACCCGCTAGCAAACCATCTAGTGTAGGTCTAAAAATAAAATCGAGACCAAGATTCTCATTTAACTCAAAAGATAACATACATAATTTTTTCCTGTCAGAAATATCGAGATGAGCCGCTTGCGGACTCCTAATAAAACCAAAGTAATAATTATATAGTTTCTTAATTCGTCCTTTAATAAATCCTTGGTATCGACCTTCGATTGAATAAATTTCTTTCCACGATTCAATTTCTTTATTCTTATTATCAGGAGTACTGAAAATCAGTTCCCATATTATATTTTCAATCTCAGGATTATCATGCTTAACATTTACAACTAACGAAATTCCTTTATGGTTAGTGTCATATGGGAAAAAAAGCCTTCCATTTGACAGAGCAATAACATCCTTGTCACCTTTTGTCTCGAAAGAGTTGCAATCCTTACAACAAGGAACTAAATTATAAAAATTTATAGAAGAAAAGGGGTATATTGATTTCGGTAGATAATGATCATACTGATCTCGTGTTATATCATGGGCATTTTTCAGTTCCCCGATTCCGCAAATCGGACAACGAGTAATGTCTACATTGGCATTACAAAACTGATCAAAATGATTTCTTAATGTAGATTTTATATTATCCCGAAAAGGATCGCCATCAAGAACTTGATTGTATAGATCCAGGAATAATCCCTTAAGAGTCTGATTAATTCCTGATGATGTTCCAATAAAGGATGTTGGTTTGTATTCACCACGGCAAATTTCTTCAATTTGATTGCTTTCGATGACTCTTTGACAGAACGTTTCACGATCAATGATTGACAATTTGACAACATATTCGTATATTATCTTAAATCTTGTTTTAAGTATTTTCCGATGACGATTCACAATTGGGAGAAAATCAGGTTCGAATAATTCGTCTCTAAACCCATTTGAATCTATTTCAATTTTTCGAAAAAAGGCAATAACATATTCATGAAGCTTAGAATGTACAGTATCAATATACTTATATGCCCTAATCATTTTTCTTAAGCTCGCTTTCTTTTGATATGAGATCTTTAAACAATAAGACTTTTTCAACAGAATCTCCAAGTACTCTAGATGCTTCTTTAGCTGCTTGAATATTATCTAAAGTTTCTAAAGGCAATTCACGTATTTCATTGATCTTTTTCTTTGAAAGCTCAGATATAGTATCTTCTTTACCAAATACGATATCAGAAATAATATTTATGGATGTACCAAAAGTATTAATTTCCGGTGATTTTGGTTGGCTCACCGTTCCATCAGAGTTCCTCTGGAAAATGTAAACATTCTCTTTTTTACAATCTGAAACGATATAGGGAGAATGTGTTGTAAGTATTATCTCTTGATCTCGTTCTTTATCTATAGATTCATTGGCAATACTTACAAATTTCGAACGCCAATCTGGGTTAAAATGGGTATCAGGTTCATCGAAGAGAAACAATGAACCTTTTGTGTCCATAAGTAAAAGACTACCAAAAACCTGCATTAGTTGATGTTCACCATCAGATAACTTTCGATAATGCAAACGTGAATTATTCTGTTTTATAAAAGTAATACCTGAAATTCGAAATACAAGATTGCTTGCTTCATTTTTCGGTAATTCATCGGAAAGATTTTCGTATGTCCCTGCTTTGGCAGATGCTACAGCTTTTCTAGTGTCTTGACTAATTAGTTCAGTATTAAGTAACTGAAAAAAATAAAATACTCTAAATAAATCATAGGCTGTCTTAAAGTAATAACGAAAAGCTTCCTTTGTAGATTTATTAACCCAATAAACAAGCTCAATTTCCAATAACTCATCACTTTTTGTTTCTTTTCTAAACTCATTTACAAATGTAGCGCAATTTTTTAGATTGTCTAGTGCGATATTTAACTCTGAGTGTAAAAAGTCATCTTCCTGCAATCTTTTCCTCAGCTTAAGAGTTATCACAAAATATTGCAGTTCTTTAATTTGCAATTCTTTTTTTATCATGCTTAAATCTATACCACCAAAGTCAGTAGCCTTACTACCTTCTGTAAAGGATGACATGTCATAATCATCTGCATCAAACAAAAAATTGCAAATAGATATAAACTTGTTAGAATCGTAGTTTAAGAAGAACATCCGATTCATGACTAGAGAATCGACTATTGTTTTATCTTGTAAATCTTCGAAGTAGTTAAAGTCTATTTTAATAAATGGATTACTCAACAACTCATTCATCCCTGATGAATATGCAACAATACGCGCAGGTAAAAGTCCCTGAATACGGTCATCTTTAGAATTTTTTAAAGTAAATTTCTTTTCACCGACAATAACTGCTACTTTAGAATATTCATTTGCTTGTTTTGTAATTTTGATAATAGGATTACTCTTAGTTTCACTTAAATACGAGTTAAGCTCATCCCATGGACTCCGAGAGGACATAACATATATGTTCGGCAATTCGTATTCGATTTCAAACCCAAAATCATTTTTAAACGTCTTCATTTTATTTTTTGAGATCTTTTGAAAACTCTCTAAGTAATAGAAAATTTCGGCCATCACTTCAAGTACATTAGATTTACCCGATCCATTTAATCCAACAAAACAAATCGGTGTAAAACCTGTTGAATTTCTCGATTTCTCAGTATTAAATAATACCTCATAGCCTGCAGGTAACCCTCTGAATGGAGTTAATATTTTCATTCGTTTAATTTTCATATTTACCTCTGAATGCTATCTGTTTTTCACTGTCACTCCTGCTAACCTGAGATGAAAGAATTTCAAATACCTGTTCAAAATCTCCATTACTTGATTCTAGCAAATCTATGAGTTGATCTTGGACTTCTTTTCTCATAGGGATTTTTTTATTAGGTAAAGTCCCTATTTCTTTCCAAAGTTCTTCAAAGCTAAAGATGCGTCCGGAATATTTCTTCACTAACTCTATTAAATCTTGTTCGGTAAACTCTACTCTAGTTTCCAAGCCCATATCATCCACCCCTGTCATTCCAATCTCTTCTACTTCCCATTCGTAGATCACCGGAACCTTACTCAAATCTATTTCTCCCTTAAATGCCCGTTGACTAAGTGAACCGTATAAATTTTCAAGTTCAGCAAGGCTTTGGGAGAATCTCTCTTTGAGAGAGTCTATTTTTTTTACTATTTTAGCGAAGTGTTCTTGTAGTGGGAGAGGAGGGAGACAACATTTAATATTTATGACATCTTTTATATTTACTCGTGGTGCTGCTCCCCCGCTTGCTAAATTATTAATACAACGTTGGAGCGAATTTGAATTTAACATCGCCCAGAAAAATTCACTTGTTGCAATGTTATTGTCAACATTAAATAGCATAATTCTTTGACCAAGACAAATATTCACGTTCTGTGGTACTCTGGCTGAATTCCCCAATCTACCCCCTTCTCTTGTAAATACAATATCATTATAGGACGGAATATGTCGTACATTAC
The DNA here is from genome assembly GCF_046622605.1 of Brevibacillus centrosporus. Classification (NCBI taxonomy): domain Bacteria; kingdom Bacillati; phylum Bacillota; class Bacilli; order Caryophanales; family Paenibacillaceae; genus Brevibacillus; species Brevibacillus centrosporus. The sequence continues at coordinate 5,997,063 of NZ_CP176856.1, forward strand.
GTTGTTTGAAGGTAGCAACATCAACCTGTAAAGTTGAATTAAATTCTAAGTATCCTTTTTGAATGTCCGAAGATCGAATACAGTAGAAGCCTGTAAATATATTTGAGTATTTAGGCGTGTTGTGAGGACAGTCTATAACCTTATTACATAAATCCTTGATATAAACAGTTTCCCATCCCCTCTCATTTCTTAGTGGATCACCAAACATCTCCATGAAAGTGCTCTTCAAGAGCCCCTCTAATGCTTCAATGCTCTCTTTTCGCTTGGCAATCAGAGCTTCCACTCGGGTAAGAATGGTAGCGATGCGTATCTGATCATTTATTGAGGGGAGTGGGATTACACTATTTAGATAGTCATCTAATTTTAAGTTAATAATTCCAGTAGTCTTGTTTTGGAATGGGATTGTTTTCCTTGTTAAATGATTATAAAAAAGTACATAGAATAGATACTTAGGATAAATAATTGACTTATCTGGTCTTAAAACAGTGGCAAAGTTATTACATAAATAGGTTGAATCCCCTGGATTCTCAAAATAGACTACTCTACCCACCGGCTGTGTTGGACTACCTCCTGATTTTTCAATAATTACATCACCTGAAACAAGCTTTTTACGTTTAATCTTCTTAGGCTCAACCTGTCTTAAAACAACATTCGAGAAATCGATAACACCCAAATTTGTGAAATTAGCAGTTCGAATAACTTTTACACCGGAGTTATCTTTTGGCTTTAAACCCCATTCGCCAGCAATTTTATCGATTAAGACATTATTAATAGGAACATAATTCATCCTAACAACCCCTCAAGCTCAGCCAACTCTTTGTTGATCACTCTCTCCATATCCTTGAGATTAGCAAGGATCGCTTCTGGCTTCTCATACACAATCTCTTCAAACTCCTCTTCCTTATATCTACTTATAGAAAGATCATATTTCCCTTCGATAATCTCCTGCTTAGGTACAAAGAAGCACTTTGCTTTGCGATCTTTATCCTTATACGGATCCCGCTTCTTAAATTGCTTTATAATATCCTGTAGATCGCCATTTCCTTCAAGTTTTGTCCTTTTGTCGTCAAGACTGTAGCCGTCATTCTGCATATTATAGAACCAGATATTCTTGGTATTACCACCCTTGGTGAAGATCAATATGGCTGTACTTACCCCAGCATAGGGTTTAAATACACCGCTCGGCATAGTAATAACTGCTTTAAGCTCGCATTTCTCAACAAGTATTTTACGTGCATCTATGAATGCCTTACCGCTACTAAACAGGACACCCTGAGGCACAATTACGCCAGCAGTTCCACCCATCTTAAGCAGATTATATATATTCTCTATAAACAGCAATTCGGTTTTTGTTGTACTTAACTGTAGTGATTCATTAATATCGCCCTTATCAATACTCCCGGTGAATGGGGGATTCGCCATAATAATATGGTAGCTGTCACTCTCAGTAAATCCTTTACTTAAGGTATCTTTATAATCAATATTTGGATTATCTACACCATGCATCATTAGGTTCATGAGTCCTAAACGTACCATGGTCACATCAATATCAAAACCATACAGGCTGTTGTTCAGGATATCACTCTCTTCTTTTGTCAGTTGACTACTTACTGATCCGCGTAGAAAACCATCTTCATCGAGCTTAAGATCCTTTGAATCTTTCACAAGCTGGGTGACCAAATACTGATAAGCACCTAGAAGGAACCCCCCTGAACCACAGGCAGGATCAGCAACACGATCGCCGAATTGCGGTCCAACCAATTCAACAATTAGCTTAATAATATGCCTCGGGGTTCTAAACTGACCATTCTTACCAGCTGTGGAAATCTCAGAAAGGAGCATTTCGTAGACATCTCCCTGAATGTCCTGAAATGCCTGCCCCCCCTCAATAGCATCCTTCTCAATCAACTCAAATATTTCCTCAATAATAGACATTGCTTCTACTAGGAGAGCTGGCTTCGGGATTATAAAGACCGCATTCTTCATGTGGTAAGTGAAGGGCGATTCCTCCCCGTTCAGTGCTTTTAAGAAAGGGAACACATTTAATTGAATATGTTGTAACCGTTCTTCTGCTGGGAGATGTCTAAAATGACTCCAACGAAGAATCTCCTTTTCAACATAATTCCCTTCATTCTCATGCATTCCTATCGGTAACCATTTGCCCTCGAATTTTGAGGTGTAAGCTTCACCAGTGAGATCAGCTTCTGCCTTTCTTTTAATGTCAAGATCATCCAGACGCTTCATGAAGAGTAAGTAGGTTATCTGTTCAATGGCTGTAAGAGGATTAGATATTCCTCCGCTCCAAAACTTAATCCATAGTTGATCAATTTTACTCTTAAGTTCTTTATTATTTTGTAACAAGTTAATACGCCACCTTCGTTATTATTTCTAATATCTCGTTGATCTCGCCAGGGGTGAATAATCCGCGAATGCCCCTCGGGTGCAATATGGTGAAAGGCGGTTCAATCAAATTCTGCTTGTTTACGGTCTCTTTGTCTAATATACTCATTAAATAGATTTAAGAAATTCAATGTCTATAGCTAAGGATTGTGTGACTCGGAATAAACTCTTCGAGTACCTTGGAGACCGTATCCGGAAAACTCTCTAATACTTCAAGTCCCAGGACGTCCTGATGAACTAATGAACTTGGCTTTTGATTACGATGCAGATTCTTCTATTAATCTTCAATAATGTGTGGATGCACATACCTTTTCTTTTTAGCCTCAACAACAGCAAGTGGTTTCCCGTCTCTGCCAAGCAGAACAAGCCACTAAACTTATGACCTTCTTATAGCGTTCGCCTCTGTCACTCCATTCGGCGGGGGAAAACAATATCAAACTTTTTTAAATCATGGTTAAGATTGTTGATGTCCCAGCCCTCTACAAAGAGCTGTTCATCTATAAGTTCTTTTCGTGTTTCTACTTCTGTTTTCATCGGTTCCCCTTCCCTTCAATCTAGTTATCTAACCACTTATCACTTTTATGGTTGCCTCAATTCTAGAATTGTGATGTCTAAAACTTTCATCACAATCGCGTAGAATCTATTTTATCAAAACACTATAACTCCTACTATCCCATCAGCAATTTCAACTAATTATCCGTCACTTATGATACGGTTCCCCCCGACTAATCCGAAACGCCCGATAAACCTGCTCCAGCAGCACCAACCGCACCAGCTGATGCGGAAACGTCATCTTGGAAAACGACAGATGCGCATCGGCCCGCTTCAGCACCGCATCCGCCAGACCCAAAGATCCGCCAATCACAAACGCCACCTGACTGCGCCCGTGCAGCGCCAGCTTGTCCAGCTCGGCCGACAGCTTTTCGGACGACCACATTTGGCCTTCGATCGCCAGCGCGATGACATACTGGTCCTGTTTGATTTGCGCGAGGATGCGCTCGCCTTCCTTGCGTTTGACCTGCTCCATCTCCGCTGCGCTCATTTCTTCCGGTGCCTTTTCGTCGCTGACCTCGACGACCTGCAGCTTGCAGTAAGCGGAGAGGCGTTTGCTATACTCGTCGATGCCCTCTCGCAAATATTTTTCCTTCAGCTTCCCTACGGTAATGATCGAAATCTGCACGTGTCTACAATCCTTTCTCTTTCAAAAGCACGATCTGCGCGGGTGCTCCGCATACCCGGCAGCGCTTGTCCATCGTTTCGTCCTCGATCAGCTCTGCCCGATGTGTATCTGGCGCGGCCTCGAAATCGTTGACGTAATCATCCAGCTCCTCGTCAAAATGCTCCATGCAGGCAAACCGCACAGGGAAATCAGCAAGTAGCGCGACCTCTTTTCCCTCTATCTTTATGCTTTCCAGCTTTCTCTCCATCTTCTTTCCCCTTTTCCGTCCAGTAAATGCTATCGTCCTATATTCTACCCCAGTTCGGGGAGAAAACAAATTGCCACTCTCCCATCGATCAAGCGAGTCGACACGAGCCACCGGTACAAACGCGGTCGGCAAACGCAAAAAAAGAGCGCCGACTCTCATCGGCGCTTTCAATGAAGGGATCTATTGTAAAAATAGATAGAGGGGAACTAGGAACTACCTATATGCAAACGGGACAAACTGCATCCCGGAATTGCCTGTAAGAACGTTCAAGTGTTGCTTTTCAAAGGTTGCCGGAGTGCATGTTTACTCAGGCGTTTTCGTCAGTTTCACAGTCGCTGTTTTCTTGAAGCCATCACGGTAGTACGTCACTTGTACCGAATCGCCTGGCTTTTTGTTCAGCGTCAGGAATTTGCGCAGCTGGGCACCCGTATTGATGTCCTTATCGTCCAGTTTGACGATGACGTCGTATTGCTTCAAACCTGCCTCACCGGCTGGCGAGAATTTGCCCACCTCGTTCTGGATCACAACACCCGCCTGGACTTCATTCGGCAGATTCAGCGTTTCTTTCCAGTTGTAACGAGGCACATTCGTCAAGTCGAACGGTTGAACACCTAGATAGGCTCGCTCCAAATTACCTTTTTCCATCAACTCGCTGACGATGGCTTTGACATCGTTAATGGGGAGGGCAAAGCCCAGTCCTTCGACACCTTCTTTAGAGATTTTGAGCGTATTGATCCCGATGACCTGACCTTGGATATTGACCAGTGCGCCACCGCTGTTACCAGGGTTGATGGCTGCGTCTGTCTGCAGAACATCCAATTCCCAATCATCTTGACCGTCTTCGTTAAAGTCCATTGGCATCGAGCGTTCCAACGAACTGATAATCCCTTGTGTTACGGTACGGGAGAATTTCATACCCAGTGGGTTCCCGATCGCGATCGCAGGCTCACCTACTTGCAGGGTCGAGGAATCGCCCAGCTCTGCTACGGCGCTCACTTTTGATCCATCGATCTCCAGTACTGCCAGGTCCGCATACATATCGGCACCTAGAATCTTCGCTTCTACTTTTTCTCCAGTTGGCAGCGCGATTTCCAACTTCTGCGCCTGGTCGATTACGTGGTAGTTGGTGATGATATGGGCTTTTCCACCCTTTTTCTCAAAGATGACGCCGGAACCTTCGCCCTGTTCGACATCCTGCGTGCTGCTATTCATCCAGTTTGTTCTGGTGCGACCGATGTTGATGACACCGACGACTGCGTTTTCCACTTTCTTCACGGCGTCTACGGTTCCGGTTTCTACCTTTACAGAAACAGGGGTCGCAAACAGATTGGCTGTCGGGTTGCTCATTACATTCGATGCACCTGGCTTTACCATGTTGATGTAACCTGCATTGGAGAGAGTCGGCAACGCGAGCAGAACGACCATTCCCCCAATCACCGCAGAGGTTACCGACGTCATGATCAGACGTCCCACACCCGGCCCACGTCGATTTTTCCGCTCCACGTGAGTCAAATCATCATAAAATCCCATGATTCACACTCTCCTTCACTCTATTGTTACTAGGGTGGCAGATTTTTTGCACTCCTATACTTGGTTGGACAATTTGGAATGTTTACTGTCACTCATTCTTGCTTGGTTTCCTTTTGACATCCTCAGTATACGTTTCGTTTTCGGCAAAATCGCGTGAGAAATAAGGAAAGGTTGTGGAAACTGCAAAGGCCTTCGGAATATTTCACCGAAGGCCCGGATATGATAGATTAAAAGCTTTTGAAAGGGTTGATAGAACGTGAAAGAAGTGAATCTCATCGCGAAACTGGCTGATTTGCAAGAAGTAGACTACCACAACACGCTTGTCCTGCACGCCGTCATCGAGGTATTAGTCGCCAAGGGTCTGCTGACCAAAGACGAAATCGCCCACAAAATGAGCGAGCTGGACACGCAGCTCACCTTTCACGTCGATACGTACGCCAAGCTGACAGATGCGGTAAATAGTCGACAAATGCAAATCAAACCGCTCCTATAGGACCTCGAGCTTCGTCGGGCGATCCGGATAGGTGTCGCGCAGCTGGACATCGTCTCCTACCACCAAGCCCTTTTCTTCTAATATGTTCTTCACAGTCAGTCTCGCCAGATCGATCATGTTGTTCTCTTTGCTCAAATGCGCCAGGTACACGCGTTCTGCATTCCCGCCCAGACAGTCAAGCAGAGCATCTCCAGCAGACTCGTTGGACAAGTGTCCCACGTCGCTCAAAATACGCCGCTTGATGCTCCACGGGTACTGCGACATCCGCAGCAGCTCCACGTCGTGATTCGATTCAAACACATACGCGTCTGCCCCACGAATCGTCTCCTTGATCTTGTCGCTGACATAGCCCAAATCGGTAACGACACTGAGCTTTTTCGCCCCGTGGTAAAAGCAAAAGCCCATCGGCTCTGCTGCGTCATGCGAAATGCCAAAGGATTCAATCCCTAAATCTTCCAATTCTTGCTTTTCCCCAACAGAAAACAAGCGACGCTGCTCTTCCTTGATAGTTCCGATCTGTCCGTCCAGCTCGCCCCAAGTCTTGGCGTTGGCGTAGATCGGCAGGCCATAGCGACGTGCCATGACACCGACCCCTTTAATATGGTCGACGTGCTCATGAGTCACGAGTATCGCACTGAGATCAGCCGGATTGACCCCGATGGTCTGCAGCGCCGCTTCGGCTTGTTTGCCTGTAATCCCTACATCGATTAGCACGGAGACACGGTCAGTCGCCACATAGATGGCGTTGCCCGTGCTTCCGCTTGCCAGTACACTGAATCTCACCCAACATCCCTCTTCCCGTAGCTTCCCTCGCTGTCTGTCTCTCGCTTTCCATTCCGTTCATTCTACCGTTGTGTCACCATCGGTCTTTCCAAAGCTCCTGTAAACGCATTGACGAAATGCTGCTTGCCATCGTGAATGACCCGCCAAACAGGTGCCAAGGCCTGAATATCCGCGTCATAGGATCCGTAATAGCCCAAACTCACGCTCTCGATCCGTTCTCCTGGCAAAATGATCTGCTTATCCACCAGCGAACGCAATGCCGTGTAGCCTGAGATGACTTGCCGGCCGCCACCTTCCTGTTTTCGTATGTGGAAAAACGTCTGTCTATAGCCCAGGATCGAGCCGTTCTCCAAATACACCTCCAGAGGCGCAACGAAAACCGGCATCTTCTGATAGACCTGCCAGTAAAGCAGTCGTCCCTGATTGGACTGATACATATCAGCCGTATATTGCTCGCTGTACATCAAGCGAGGACCAATTTGCCGCAGCAGCTCGGTTGGCGTGATTTGTCCGCGTATTTGCAGCGGTGGGTTCAGCTTGGCAGCGAGCGACATTTTCTCCATCGTCGCTGTCAGACCAGGCATGTCTTGCAGGGACAGCGGATTGATCCCGATGTACTCCGCATTCAAATAGGACATCTCCGGCGTATCCTGAGGCACTTCTGTCATGAGAGCGATGTTCTGCTGCTTCAGGTACAGCTCCATATCCCATTTGTCCCCTTGCGCTACATCCTGGTTATTCCAAAAACTGATTCTCGTCACATACACCTGATAGCCAAGAAACAAATCGAGGAGAAGAAAGGCCCAGATCAGAATGGTCTTGGTTCTACTCCAATCCATGCACCTTTCCTCCTCCCTGATTGGCTTCTGCGGAAATGTACAGGTTTGCCTGATTCGCCATCTCCACGACCCAAACCGGCATCAGGTCTACATACCCTTCTCCAAATATGGTCTGGTAGGCCAGATACGCATTCGAAATCTGGTCGGTATCCGCGAGCTTCCTGTCACGAATCATTTGGTAAAGCTCTGGACCCGACATCACTTTCCACTCTTTGTTGGAAATGTACTTATCCAGGTTGATTAGAGAACGACTGAGTGTCACCACTTGCCCCGCCTCTGAGGTAATCTGGATCGTATCAATCGGTTTTTCATTGTTGCTAATCAGCGGATAGGATCCTACGTATTGGCGGAACGTGATCAGATCCTTCTCGTTGTAGCTCTTTTTCATACGTTCAAAATGGTACTCATCCAGCCATCCAAGATGCTTGTTGATGAAGGTCACGGCACCCTGTACCTTCTCTTCGTCAGACAGCTCTTGGGCTCTCTGCTGATAGGCAGGGTCGGTAAAGGTAAACGCCTGCTGCTCGGAACGCAGCTGTACCGATCGGCTCCCGTCCGTAAAAATGACGGTCTTGTCCCGCTCCATGATCTGTCTTACCAGCGAAGGATCGAGGAAATACGCTTCGATCAATCTTTCGTCGCTGATCGTCTCATAGCTGTAGCGGAATTGCTGCATGCGCACCTGATTTTTCGGGAGATAGTACATGTTCCATACCGGAAGCGCCCCTTCCAGTGAAGAATAGGTTCTCTCCGGCTTTACAATCTTCATGATCTGCTCGGGCATCTGATTGCCTGTCGCCAAATAAGAATCACGCAAATCCTTCGGGCTGATCGAAGTCCGCGCACGCATCATTTTTCCCTCTTCAGAAGACAGGAACAAAGCGTAGACGAGATCCTCATCCTTCTCATAGTACAGCCACAAACGATCGACGCCTTTAATCTGGCTATCGTACTCGTCCCGGAAAGTAACCAGGCGACCGACTATCGATAAAGGGATCGTACTTCTAAACCGTACCTCAATCCCAATCTTTTCCCGGGCAATTTCCCCCCATTTGTCATTGGAGAACATATACGGCGTGAAATCGAGGAATATCCACTTGGACATTTCCCTTACGATCATGCTGTACGGCCCATCCGTGGCGACCGCTTTGGTATGTCTGTCTTCCCCATAGTGAAATACGACGGACTCCGGTGTCACGAGCTGCATCAGCTGCTTTTCCTGTACTGGCTTGGATTCCGTGTATTGGGCAGGCTCGATAAACTGAAATTTTGGCTGGTTGCTCCACAACAACCCGGTCAGGCAAAAGCTCAACAGCACCAGCACATTGAGCAATACGGTCTTGGTAGGCTCCAGCCACCGTCTCAGCCACCTTTTCATACCGCCTTACCCCCTTGGGCAAATGGAACCCAGAACGTTACCGTCGTCCCCACATTCCATTCACTGGTGATCTCGATGTCCGCTCCATGCGCTTGCACCAATTCACGCGCAATCGCCAGTCCCAGACCCGTGCCGCCCTGTCCGCGTGAGCGCGCTTTATCAACCCGGTAAAACCTTTCGAAAATGCGTTTCAAATCGCGGCTCGGGATCCCGATCCCCGTATCTTCAATGGAGATGAGCACCCGCTTCTGATGATTGTTTACTTTTGCATGCAAGACCACTTTGCCCCCTTGGGGAGTGTACTTGATCGCATTGGATAGCAAATTGTCCAGTACCTGGTTGATCGCATCTGTATCAATGTATACCGCAGGCAGCTTGTCTGGCACGTCCAGATGAAGCTCTACCTCCTGCTGCTCGCCAAACATGGAAAAGCGATCCGCTGCATAGTGAAGCAACCGGTTGAGATCGGCTTCCTTGCAATGCAAACGCACCCCTTGGGAGTCAAAACGGGACAGCTGCAGCAAATCGTTGACCAGACGGATCATTCGCTCCGTTTCCGACATGGTCACTCGTAAAAAGCGATTGGACAAATCAGGCTCGTCCATCGCGCCATCCAGCAAGGCCTCTACATAGCTTTTGATCGTCGTTAGCGGCGTTCGCAGCTCATGGGATACATTCGCAACGAATTCCCTGCGCTGATGCTCCAAGCGTTGCTGCTCCGTCACGTCAGCGACCACGGCAATGATGCCGCCCTTTTTCCCACTGTCATGCTGCAGCGGTGTAAACGTCACACGCAAGATGACCTCATCCCGATTGGGCAGCATCATTTCGATAAACAAAGGCTCTTCCTGCTCATGCAGCGGCATTTCGTCCTCAGGAGGCAGCCCTAACAAGTCGTACAGGGTCCTTCCTTTGATCAACACCTCAGTCATGGTCACCTGCAGCATCTCTTCGGCAGCACGGTTGAACAAAATGATTCTGCCCTTCCGATCGGCAGCGATCACTCCGTCTGTCATGTTGCTCAAAATACCGGCGAGCTTTTCCCGCTCTTCCTCCTGCTGCAGGATCGCCTCCTGAAGACGTATGGTCATATGGTTAAAGGCCATACCTAGCTGACCGATCTCATCTCCACTATATACCCTCACATTGCGGTTGAAGTCTCCGTCCGCGACAGCTCGCGCCTGGCGAGTCATTTCCTTCACCGGTTTGGTAATGGTCCGTGCCAGCACGACTCCCAGACCAGCCGTGATGATCAGGGCAAACATCGTGCCTGTCGCCAAAATCCCGTTCATTTTACGAATCGTGGTATACGTGCCTTCCATCGAAGCGACCATATAAACCGCCCCGTACACAATCTGATCGCCTTTGACAGGGAGAACCAGCACTTTTACGCGCGCACCTGTACGCGGATCGATCCGCATAGACTCACTGCGAGTCCCCAGCAGTGCGACGGTGACTTCCGGCTGTGACGTCCGTTGGCCAATCGTGCTCTTGTCCTCTGTCGTACTGACGACGGTACCCGTTTGGTCGATTACCTGTACGTTGGCACCGTTGATCTTTACCAGGTTGTTAATCAGGTTGTCGATATCCTGTCGATATTGCTCCGGATTCTGTTCCTTTCCTTCTGTCGGCCGCAGATCCGCTTCCAACAGGCTCGCCAGCAGACTTGCCTGGCCGTTTAGCGACTCGGAAAACGTGTTGATGTAGTAGCTCTCGACTTCCCTGGCAAAGTAAGCTCCAATGAATTGCATCGCCAACAAAATGAGCAGCATGTAAATGACGACCATTTTCCATTGAACCGTTTTAAACAGCCGCCTCATCCAGGCGTTCCTCCCATGCCAGGGTTACGCAGTGTATAGCCCAAGCCCCGACGGGTGATGATGTATTTCGGCTGACTCGGATCATCCTCGATTTTTTCCCGTAAACGACGAATGGTCACATCGACAGTCCGCACATCGCCAAAATAATCAAATCCCCATACAGACTGAAGCAAATGCTCTCGTGTCAGTACCTGCCCCTGATGCTTTGCCAAATAGACCAGAAGCTCGAACTCCCGATGGGTCAAATCCAACTGCTCACCCGTTTTATCAACGGTGTATGAATGCAGGTCGATCTCCAGCTCGTGCACACGTAGTAGGTGCTGCTGGTCCTTTTCCTCATTCTTGGGCTGATGTCTGCGCAAATGAGCTTTGACCCGTGCCACCAGCTCGCGCGTGCTAAATGGCTTCGTGACGTAATCGTCCGCACCCAATTCCAGGCCTAGTACTTTATCCAGCTCCGAGTCCTTTGCTGTCAGCATGATGATCGGTACATCATGAGACTGACGAACAGCTCGGCAGACGTCCATACCATCCCTGCCTGGCAGCATCACATCCAGCAAAATCAGATCGGGCCTTTCATTTTGAACGACAACCAGTGCTTCATCACCATCATAGGCGCAAACCACTTGATAGCCTTCCTTTTCAAACGTAAACTTCAAAATATCTGCAATCGGTTTTTCATCGTCTACAACCAGGAGTTTTGCCATCTTGCTCCCTCCTTTTCTTCATAAAAAGATTCCACTCGAGGAGCATCTATTCCTCTACAATACACCATGTCCCGCGCGTAAAGAAGTCCTCTGGAAAGCACTCCCTGCCTATAGCTGTTTCACGTGCACAAAAAAAGGGTAATCTCGCGTGGAGACCCCCTTTTCTCTATTTCCATATATTGCTTGTCTATTTCAAGTAACGCATAGGGTTCTGGATTCGTCCATTCTGATGAACCTCAAAATGCAAGTGAACACCCGTAGAATCCCCAGTCGATCCTTTTACTCCGATTTTTTTGCCTTGCGCAACCACGTCGCCTACCTTGACGCTGATTGTGCTCATGTGGCCATAAAGAGTTTCCATGCCATTGCCGTGATCGATGATGACTGCTTTTCCGTAGTCGCCATCCCATCCAGCAAATTTGACACGACCATTATCGGCAGCCAAAACAGAACCAGATCCAGCGATGTCGATCCCTTTATGCATACGGCCCCAGCGCGTACCAAATCCGCTGCTGATATAACCGCTCGCTGGCCAGCTCAGACGGCCTGTCCCACGAGATGGAATCACCTTTGTTCCCCGCTCCACGATTTTCGCAACAGGCTGTGCGATCACGTCCTGCTTGACGATATTTTTCGCAACTACTTGCCCATTTTCTTTCACGATCTCATACTGAACCATCTTGCTGCCGTCCCGACCTTCCTGGACGACTTTTGTTTCTCCCTTTGGCAGCTTATCGTTGTTGTTGATTTGCGTGGAGAACGCAATCGTTTCTTTTTGGGAGAGATCCTCTTTCACCTGTACCGTCACAAACGGACGAATAGCGGTCACGTTGATTTGCTGCCCCAGCTGGAGCAACGTATTTTCCGTGATGCCAGGGTTGTTTGCATAGATATCATTTGACGTAATGCCGTACTTTTTAGCGATACAACCGATGCAATCTCCTTCAACGACTGTATGCGTCATCTGCTTGAAGGTACCTTTAACGAGCAGCTCCTCCAGCTTGTCCGCCGGCAAAACCTGCGCGGCCGTGACTGAGTCGCTCTCTGTCTCTACCTGCTCCTTAAACGTAACTTCCTTGATGGGACTGCTCTTTGCAGGTGCGCTTAACGATGCAGCCGCTACGGCCACTTTCTTGTCTGCCTGTGCTGGGATGCCCGAAAACTTCTCTTTCACATGAGCAAGCACTTGATCAGCTGTATTCTGATCCGCCGCATAACCGACAACTTTCCCGTCTACAATCAGCTTAACCGCCTCAACCTTGATGTCGGCGATGTCGGATAGTGCGCGTACAGTCGACTCGTTATCAAACGGCGCCTTGTACTTACGCTCTTCCTGGAACGTGATGTAATCAGCAAGCGTCATAGAGAGGCCGTTCTTTGCCTGCTCTTCCTCCAGCTTGGCTGCCGTCCAGTTCTTTACCACTGCGGGGTTGTCCACCACGCCAATCTCTTGACCATTTACCAGAACGTGATACACCGAAATGATGTTGCTGGTATAGTAGTACTGTGCGGAAGCTCCCGCTGCCACGGTCAGTACCAGCCCTGCCGCGACAGAAATGGTTTGTTTCTTATGTGTTTGAATGTATGAGCTTGTTTGATCTATCGTGCGCTTCGCCAATTGTCTGCAATTCTGAACGATTTGCTCTGACCGTTCCTGCAGCTTGGCCTTCCATTCCGACCATTGCATAACTTGTCCCTCCTGAAAACATTAGCAGCTCGCCTTGCTTTCGGTATTCCCTGAATTGTTTAAATATACCGACTAGGACATATAGCCCAAAATTTTGTTTCCAGTAATCTGCCAAATTGCCTAAAGAAACCAACTATGTCGACTTTACCACATATTTAACGACAACATCAAGTGTAAATTGCTGTCGAATAAAAAACTTGACCAAGAGTCATGATATGTACATGAAACTGGAATATTTTAGACAGTCAGGAGAGTGATTTACGTGAAAGAAAGAAACATTCTGGCAGGTTTTCATACGGAGGAGGATGCAGGAAAAGCGGCCGATGCTCTTCGACAAGCTGGTTTTTCCACCATACAAATCGACAGAGTCGGACAATTTCCAGGCGATGGGAACGAATCGATCATGAATCCGATCTCTGGCGAAATACCGAGCCTGGGCAACATGACACTGGCTGGTGATTTTCCCAGCGGCCGGGATGCCAGCGTACTTGCCGCAGTAGATCCAGATGCTAGCGGGATGGCTGACCGGGGAGATGACGATCTAAATCGAAGTGTCCTCCTGACCGCAGTCGTTCCAGAAGAAAGAGGCGACGAAGCTACCCAAATCATTACTTCCTGCGGCGGCATGATATGACTTTGTAACCAGCCTAGGTCAATAGAAAGCCACCTGCTCCGCTTAGGGTAGGTGGCTCAGTGCTTTTTGCTCATTCGATTATCACACCTCGAGCATGGAAGTTACTTCTTTGATTGCCAGCCTGCGAATCGTCGTTTTTTCGGTATCCTGCTGCTTGTATGTGGTGATGAAGCACAGGTATCCGTTATCGAAATGAGTCATGGTTCCCTTGATGACGACGCCATTGAACATCTTCACCTGTACGTTCTTCCCCAGCAGCTTCATGGCTTTTTGATCAAAACCCATCATCACGATCACCTCTCCATTTCCTTGCTATGCTCTACTTTATGCCCAGATGGTGTCGTTTCGTGTCTGTCCTCTCGAAATAAATTTTCTCGTAACATAAAAACTCGTATCGGGACTTTTGTCCAACTCGAAAACTGCCCCCGGCAAGAGGGCACAGGTCTCTCCTCTGCTGCCCGCATACGGGATCCATTCTTGTTTGTACAAAAAAAAGCTGTCGAATAATCGACAGCTTTCGCTATGTCTATGGGACTAAGGCTTATCCGTAAATGCCGCGAACGACTACGGTTTGCTCACGGTCTGGTCCTACAGAGAAGATCGACATCGGAATGCCAGTAAGCTGCGTGATACGCTCAATGTAGTGACGTGCGTTTTCTGGCAAATCGTTGAGGTTGCGAACACCTGTGATGTCTTCTGTCCAGCCTGGCAGCTCCTCGTATACTGGTTCGCATTTTGCGAGCAGGTTCAGGTTCGCTGGGAACGATTCGATAATTTCTCCGTTGTATTTGTACGCGGTGCAAATACGCAGGGTTTCGATGCCAGTCAAAGTATCCAGCTTCGTGATAGCCAGACCAGTGATGCCGCTGACACGACGAGCGTGACGAACAACTACACTGTCAAACCAGCCTACACGGCGTGCGCGGCCAGTTGTCGTACCGTACTCGGCACCCACTTCACGGATTTGATCACCAATCGCATCAGTCAGCTCAGTCAGGAACGGACCGTCCCCTACACGAGTCGTGTACGCTTTCGCTACCCCGATGACTTGATTGATTTTGGTTGGTCCCACACCGGAACCGATCGTCACTCCACCCGCGATTGGATTGGAAGACGTTACGTACGGATAAGTACCTTGGTCAATATCGAGCAGCACGCCTTGGGCACCTTCAAACAGCACGCGGTTGCCGCGGTCGATTGCATCGTTCAAAACTACAGATGTATCGGTTACATAAGGACGGATAACCTCAGCTACAGCCAGGTATTCGTCCAGAATTTCATTCAATTCAAACCCTGTGGTGTTGTAAACTTTCTCCAACAGGTTGTTCTTTTCAGCCAGGTTGCGCTCCAGCTTGCGTTTGAACTCTTCTGGATCTAGCAGGTCTGCGATACGGATACCGATACGAGCAGCTTTATCCATATAGGCAGGACCGATCCCTTTACGAGTCGTACCAATTTTGTTTGCACCACGGCTATCTTCTTCTACCCCATCCAGTTTGATGTGGTAAGGCAAGATTACGTGGGCGCGATCACTGATTTTCAAATTGTTTGTAGTAAAACCAAAGCTGTGGATGTACTCCAGCTCTTTAATCAGCGCTCTTGGGTCTACTACCATACCATTACCGATCACGCAGGTCTTATCTGTATAAAAAATTCCAGATGGAATCAAGTGCAGTTTGTATTTGTTGCCATCAAAAATAATGGTATGGCCTGCATTGTTACCGCCTTGGTAACGAGCCACTACTTCTGCGCTTTCAGCCAAATAGTCAGTAATTTTACCTTTACCTTCATCGCCCCACTGGGTTCCGACGACAACGACAGTTGACATCGAAAAACACCTCCTGATATAATCATGTCCTTTTGGGCCTGAAACAATCTAAGTGTACTAAACCATTTCCCGCATGTCAACGAAAATACGAACATTTGAATAGTAAGAACATTATACGTTCGGTAATTATGATACGCTATGCAAACCCTTGTTGTCCTTCTCTTTTTTGAAATCGGGCAGTACGGAATACCCAAAGAAAAAAGCCGGAATTCCCTCCGGCTTTTCTGTTTCTATTTTATCCTGCCTGATTTCGGAACCGATTATCCAGACTGACGAATTTGTTGTATTCCTTTAAAAACGCCAGCTCCACTGTTCCGGTAGGGCCGTTACGTTGCTTTGCGATGATGACCTCGATCACGTTCTTATTCTCGGTCTCTTTGTCGTAGTAGTCGTCGCGGTACAGGAACGCAACGATATCGGCGTCCTGCTCGATCGAACCGGACTCACGAATATCCGACATCATCGGACGCTTGTCCTGACGCTGCTCTACACCACGGCTCAGCTGCGACAGGGCGATTACAGGAACGTTCAACTCACGGGCAATCCCTTTTAAGGTACGGGAAATTTCGGATACTTCCTGCTGACGGTTATCTCCTTTTCCACGTCCATGAATCAATTGCAAATAGTCGATCAGAATCAATCCGAGACCTTTCTCCGCCTGCAGCCTACGACATTTGGCACGGATATCCATGACGGTCACCCCAGGACTATCGTCAATGTAAATGGGCGCCTTCGCCAGAGTCCCGATCGCCATCGTCAGCTTCTGCCAATCGTCTTCCTCCAATGCCCCCGAACGCATCCGGGAAGCATCCAGATTCCCCTCGGCACAGATCATACGTTGAACGAGCTGGGTCGCACCCATCTCCAGAGAAAAAATGGCGACGGTCTCACCAGCTCGTGCGGCTACATTCTGTGCCAAATTCAACGCAAACGCCGTTTTCCCTACGGAAGGACGGGCAGCGAGGATGATCAAGTCGCTTCGCTGCAAGCCAGCTGTCATCTTGTCCAGGTCGGTGTATCCCGTCGATATCCCGGTGATATCTCCCTTGCGCTGGCTCAAGAACTCGATGCGCTCGTACGTCTCCATCAAGGCATCACGGATCGGTGTAAAACCACCGCTATTGCGATTCTGCCCGATCTCCATGATGTACTTCTCCGCGTCGGCAATGATTGCCGTGACCTCATCCTCGCGTGAGTATCCATCATTGGCGATCTTTGTTGCTGTATGAATCAATCGCCGTAGAAGCGACTTTTCTTCCACAATCTTTGCGTAGTACTCGATGTTTGCTGCTGTCGGAACCGAGCTTGCGATTTCCGTCAGATAGGTAACGCCACCTATCTCATCCAGCAGCTTATGGTCCTGCAGGTCTGCTGTCACTGTGACCAGATCGACAGGTTCGCCTTTTTCGTACAGGTCCACCATCGTTTGAAAGATGCGCTGATGCGCTGTCTTGTAGAAATCCTCCGGGCGGAGAATTTCAATGGCCGTGATAAGAGCTTCCTTGGACAAGAACACGGCACCTAGTACCGACTGTTCTGCTTCCTTGTTCTGCGGCGGCACACGATCCAAAAACAGGTCGCTCACGTCACACCCTCCACATGTCTGTCATTATTCTTCGACCACGTGTACTTTGAGAGATGTGGTCACTTCGTTGTGCAGTTTTACTTTAATTTGCGTTACACCCAGTGCGCGGATCGCATCCATTTCGAGTTTGCGCTTGTCCACTTTGATCTTGAACTGTTCTTCCAGCGCTTGTGCTACCTGCTTGCTGGAAATCGCTCCAAACAGACGACCACCTTCGCCTGCTTTTCCTTTTACCTTTACAGTCAGCTCGCTGAGTTTTTCACCCAATTCGATGGCTTCCTGTTTCTCTTGCTCTTTGCGCTTCTCTTCGCTGCGCTTTTGAGCGTCGAGCGTTTTCACGTTGCTATCTGTCGCTTCCTTAGCCAGCCCGCGCGGCAGCAGGAAGTTGCGTACATAACCTTCGGAGAGATCTTTTACTTCGCCTTTTTTGCCTTGGCCTTTAACATCTTGAAGAAAAATGACTCTCATCATCGTTTCCCCCTTCTCATATTGGCCTACATGACCGAATCGATCGCTTCTTTCAAGCGTTTCACTGCTTCTTTTATGGTAATGCCTTCGATTTGGGTCGCTGCTCCTGTCAAGTGACCGCCGCCGCCCAAAAGCTCCATGACGGACTGTACATTGATGTCACCGAGAGAGCGCCCACTGATCAGAATCACACCGTCAGCACGCTGTGCCACGACAAACGATGCCTGAATGCCAGATAAGGTCAGCAGCTGTTCCGCCGCCTGAGCCACCTGGACTTGCGTATATTCTTCTGCAGGATCACCTGTAGCGATCGCCATATTGTCACGGTATGTTTCAGTGTTCATGATGATTCGAGCACGCTTGACGTACTGATTGACATCTTCCTTCAGCAAACGCTGGACAGCTGCTGTATCTGCACCGTTACGTCGCAGGAACGACGCAGCCTCGAAGGTACGCGAGCCTGTACGGAAGGCAAAGCTCTTGGTGTCGACGACGATTCCCGCAAGCAATGCAGTTGCAATCAGACTGTCGATGTTCAAGCGCTCGCTTTGGTACTGCAAAAGCTCTGTGACCAGCTCTGATGTAGAGGAAGCATACGGCTCCAAGTACAACAGAACGGGCTCAATAAATTCCTCTGAGCGGCGATGATGGTCGATCACGACAACCCGGCTGGTTTCACCCAACAGCTTAGGCTCAATAACCAGCGAAGGACGGTGCGTATCGACAACCACGAGCAGCGTCCGACCAGTCACCAGTCGAATGGCTTGTTCCGGTGTTACGAACGTCTCAGCCAGCTCTTCGTTTGCGTAGATCTCCCGCATCAGGCGCTCGACGGAATTGTTTCCTTCGTCCATGACGATGTAAGCAGCCTTTTTGTGCACCTGTACAGCTTTTAAAACACCGAGCGATGCGCCGATGGAGTCCATGTCCGGCTGCTTGTGTCCCATGACGATGACGTGCTCTGCCTCATGGATCAGGTCGCGCAAAGCATGGGCGATGACACGTGCCCGTACGCGTGTCCGCTTCTCAACGGCATTGGATTTCCCGCCGTAGAAAGTAAGCTTGTTCCCGACCTTGACGGCACTCTGGTCACCACCACGGCCCAAAGCGATATCCAGGCTGGACTGCGCCATTTGCCCTAATTCGATGTACGTACTCGCAGCTGCCCCAACCCCGATACTCAGTGTGATCGGAATTTTGTTGTCAGCCGTCATTTCCCGTACGACATCCAAAATGTCAAAACGCGTTTCTTCTAATTTATCAAGTGCTTCCCGTTCCATCAGCGCCAAAAATTTGTCAGCCGTGATTCGGCGAAGATATATGCCATGTTTGGTAGCCCACTCCGTGATGACACCAGCGACACTGGTCGAAAGCAGCGTCCGGCTCTGGTCATCCATCACT
The DNA here is from genome assembly GCF_046622605.1 of Brevibacillus centrosporus. NCBI lineage: Bacteria > Bacillati > Bacillota > Bacilli > Caryophanales > Paenibacillaceae > Brevibacillus > Brevibacillus centrosporus. The sequence continues at coordinate 6,016,043 of NZ_CP176856.1, forward strand.
TGTCCAATCTCATCCAAATTGTCGAGATGGATAATCGCGAGTGCAGCCTTTTCACGGTGATAGCGAGCTGTCAGTTCCTTGAAATCCGTAATGTCTGTAAAATACAGCAGACGTTCTTCGGATCGGACCAGCACCTCGTAGACCCGTTCGTTGTAGGTAAATTCCAGCCGCTTTTGCTCCAGCTTTCCATTCAGACCAGGAAAAACCTCCTGCAGGTTTTTGCCAATCAGAAGCTCATCCCCGGACATATGTGTCATGAACGGGTTTACCCACTCAATTGCCTTTTCCTCGTTGTATAAAAGGATCCCGATCGGCATCTCTTGGATGACACCTTCTCCTGCCTTCTTCACACGATGTGTGACCGTAGCCAGATAAAGGCGCAAATCGCGCTGGAACCCTTTCTCAGCCTGGAGGGCATAAAGAACCAGGCCAATCAAGCAGACCATGCCGATCGCCCCGTACATCCAATGGTGCAGGGTCAAAATTCCCAACAACAACAAGCTAAAGCTGAGTGCCAGGACCATATGCATCCCGTACCAACGCTTTAACAGGAACTTGGGCATTTCCTCAGCCCCTCTTCACTCTTGTTTCCAGTTTTTCACGCAACCGAATTCCCAAATCAAAGATCCCTACTAGACTCAGTATAGTGGTTAGAAAGGGAAAAATAAATAGACAGACAATAAGCACTGGAGTCAAACGCTTCCAGCCATACAAATAGGCTGCGAATACACAAAAGCTTAGCCCCTGCAAAGTGAAAATGGTGTCGAGCATGACTTTTACGTTCAGGATCGCACTTTCCCAGAACGTCCCCTGAATGCTTGACCCAAACACCAGCATGGCAATCATAGCGATGAAGTAGTAGTAAAGCAACGACCTCGGAAAGGTCCATTCCCGGATAGGCTTTAGGGCCGGTACCGGTCTGCGCAGACGTTTCCCAACCAAACGAGCCAGCCAGTGCACAATCGCGCTGGAACCAAAGCTGAACATGACCAGACTCACAGGAAGAAGCATCTTCGCCAGCTCCATGTACTGATCGTACTGCTCCTTTGGTACGAATGCCGGTCGAAGGAGTGCAGCCTGCTGCATCATCGAATCAAAGCTCGTATTCATGCCAAACACCATGAAGGCCAGCATGAACACAAAACCGAAGAAAACTGCGACTGCTCCCGCTGTAATTCCGGAGAGTGCCGTCCCTCTTCTCTTGTAAAAAATCCCCATCACCGCTCCCCAAGCTGCAAACTCAAGAGCCGCAAAGGCAGTGATTGGTCCCGTCATGATCCACCCTAGAAAGGTAAACGCGAGGGAAATCCATACCATGTTCGGCACGGTTCTGCTCATACCTAGGAGTAGAAAAGGCAGTGGGATCAAAATACCGACTAATGCACCTAGCACTGTGTATGTACTGAGGAATAACTGCACCAGTGCGATACCCAGCATCAGGGCATTTTCGGCCAATTGCTTGGTTTTTGAAGGCATGTCAGCACCTCATTTGGGAGTACAAGAAGATATGGAAAAAAGAGGGCCACGCAATTGTGTCCCCCTTTTTATAGCTTGTGAAAATTATTCAGCCGTGTAAGGCAGAAGTGCTACTTGACGTGCGCGTTTGATTGCGATCGTCAGTGCACGTTGGTACTTAGCGGAAGTACCAGTTACACGACGAGGCAGGATTTTACCGCGCTCGCTGATGAACTTTTTGAGCAGATCAACATCTTTATAGTCGATGTGCTTGATTTTGTTCACTTTGAAGAAGCAAACTTTACGACGCTTATTAGGACGTCCTTTGCGTGCCATGTGAGTTCCTCCTTTTTAAGGAAATGTGAAAGTTATACGATTCTTTAGAACGGCAAGTCATCATCCGAAATGTTGATAGGCTTGCCAGCACTCGCGAAGGGATCACCAAACGGATCAAAGTCGTTTCTCTGGCCTCCGCCGGATGGTTTGTTGCCACCGCCGAAGCCTGGACCCGGATCGTAGCCTGAATTATCTCCGTTTTCGTTGCCTCGACCGCCCAAAAATTGAACGTTCTCTGCAACTACCTCTGTTACGTATACGCGTTTTCCTTCTTTATTGTCGTAGGAGCGCGTTTGAAGGCGTCCTTCGATGGCGGCTTGTCTGCCCTTGCGCAAATAGCTTGCACACAGGTCAGCCAGCTTCTGCCAAGCAACAATATTAATGAAATCGGCTTCTCTCTCGCCCGCTTGGTTGGTGCGGGGACGATTGATCGCCACTGTAAACGTAGCAACGGCAACGCCATTTGATGACAATAGGTAAAACTTTGGCATGTGCGCCTCCGTCTTTTCCCCTGTCCCAAACCGTACGTGCAAGTTTCCCTGCATACGGCTTTCCATCGAACTGACCCCGACTTATTTAAGGTCGAGAAGGATTAACATGGCAATCAACCCTCAACTAACCACTTTAGCTTTACCTTTTAGTTTCTCCCTATACTTAGATAGCTTCTTCGCCATTTTCGGATTATCAACTTCCGAGGTTCCATGAATCAATTCATGGCATCCGTCATGGACGCTAGCGAGATTGGCTACTTTATTAATTTCGTGCAATGGTAATGTTGGGTCAATGTGATGGCAGTGATAGTCGTTCGGTAAAATATCGAGCTCACATATTTTACATTTCCCTTTATCCCGATTCCAAGCGTACTCTCGATTCATGTAGTATTCAAAGTTGTACTTTCTGAGGTTATGATTTGAAGAACGTGAGTTCTTCTTAGCTAACCTAAAGCTGTTAGGATTGTAGAGCGGAGGTCTATCCAATGGGTTCTTCTTCTTGGACAACTGAGCGTATAAACTCCTGCCTTCCTCTGTATACGGAGTCATGGCTTGGTTGAAGTTTACTGCACGATCTGAGCCAGTCATGAAGAACTTGGTGATTCCCACCCATTTCCCTTCAACTTCGACAGCGTGACATTTGGTTGTGTAACCGGCGTGTCTAGCTGGTCTGTTAGAAAGTTCCTTTGCCGTTTTCACATGGTCGAGGTTCTTACCGCCGTTCTGGTTGTAATACATCGACTTCCATGTGTAGTGACAGGCTTTGAATACTTTGTTGTCAAGGCTTGAGAAAACCTTACTGCAAATCGACTTGTTGTAGTAGAGCGATAAACCGACTATCATCGAGTTTACCTCTTCGATTACGACAGCCTTTTGATATTCGCAGACGGTAGTTTTCAGGCTCTTGATTTTGTCGAGGACTTCCCTGAACTTTTCGTTCAGCTTCTTGGTATTCGGGTAAACCTTGCAGGTTAGTGGGCGTTTTCTTACTTTACCCGTTCTACCTGTAAAGGTTCTTGGCTTTTCGACTTTCAGCCAAAACCCTAGGAATGACATTGCTTTCTCAGTAAGGTCAGTAATGACTGTTTTATCAGGAGAAAGTTGCAGTTTCAGCTTAGCCTCAAAGTATTTATTGAGTGCTTTTAACCGTCTTTCAGCTTCTTCTCTGGATTTGGTCAAGATAACCCAGTCGTCAGCGTATCTCACGAGAAATACAGGTTCGATTCCCTTTTGCCTCATTGCACGTCTGGCGTTCTTTTCGTTGGAATACTGTTCTAGTTGGTAAGGATTTTCGTACCAGCTTGATACAATCCAGTCAAAGTCGTTCAGATATACGTTTGCAAGCAGGGGGCTGATAATCCCACCTTGCGGTGATCCTAGAGTGGATTCTTCAAACACGCCTTCGTTCATTATTCCTGCTTTAAGCATTTTCATGACGAGTGCCAGCACCCTCTTATCAATTACACCCATTTTACTGAGTTTGTTGATGAGGAGTGAGTGGTCGATGTTGTCGAAGTAGCCTTTAATGTCTCCTTCGATTGCGAATCTAAACTCACCAATATTGATGAGACTTGCTATCCTTGCTATGGCGTGATGAGTTGACCGATATGGTCTAAAGCCGTAGCTGTGTGGATAGAATTTCGCTTCGAGGATGGGTTCTAGGACTATCCTGGCGCATTCCTGAATGATTCTGTCCTGCATCGTCGGTATTCCCAACGGTCTCATTTTGTCGGAGTTCCCTTTAGGAATGAGTTTTCTCCTAACTGGTTGGGGGTTGTAGCTTTCGAAGCATGTTTTAATGGTTCGAAGCAACTTTTCCCTCGGCATCTGAAGATAGTCTCTAATGACTTTCTTGTCGATACCTGCCGTCATACTGCCCTTGTTGGACTTAATGTTGTGTATAGCAGTTATGATGGTTTGTTCGTTAGTAATTAACTCATATAATCCAGTGAAGGACTTTCCGTCTTGAGACTGCCTGTATAGGGTGTCGAGTACTGATTTTAGTTCAGTCTCCGACTCGACTTGAGCATTAACCCTCATCTTCTCAGTCCTTCCTATATGTAATAGGAAGAAACTATCCAAGCAGAGATGAGTTAGCGATAGACTTTCGGACTGTACAATCCTCCAGCGTTAACTCAAGTCAAGGTTCTTTTAGTGGCAGTTATCAATCCGACTGCCCCCCTTCGCCATGTAAACGGCTTTCCCGTTCTCGGACTACTACGGGGGCTCTGACTTCCCACAAAACCTCAACGGACTGACATCCTCCGTTAAGTGGGATCTCCCACGTTCCCTGCTTCCTATCCCTATGTTTACTGACTTTTAGGTGCGTACCCTACCCCGGGGAACCTAGACGTGTTTTGAATCCCAGTTGTTCCACGTCTTTACGGATTATTTCAAATCCGCAGTTGTAATACCAACACACAAGATATTACAACGTATCCCATTGCCCCTTTCGGGTGAACTTGCGTTACGAGGCTGCATACGTTCGGATTAACTTCCTCACCATGAGTCGGCTTTTAAGGAGGCCCGCATCACTTTCGCCATATCCTTTCGGACTTAGGTTACTTGGATTACGACTTTACCTAGCTCTCAGACAGCTATTGGTGTCAGCCAATGTCCGCCTGTAGGAGTCTTAGCCCTCATGCCAAGCGTAACTTGTGGATTCGGCATGGCTTCCGCGTTTCACGGAAGATTTCAGAAACAGAGTTCTTGACTTTGACGTGCGAGTATTAGGGTGCACCTAGATACCGTCAAAGTCCGTCGCTTTTCCCTACAGTTGTAGGTTAGGCGAAACGTGGCGCACGCGTGTAGCGAAGTTCAGGATCTTTTGTCAGGTTGCCGATGAGAATGACTTTATTCATCTTGGTTCCCCCTCTGACCGCGACAGTGATTACTTCTCATCACGAACGAACATGAAGCGAATTACGTCGTCGTTGATTTTCATCAGACGCTCTGCTTCCGCAACCGCATCAGCATTCGATTTGAAGTTCATCAAAACGTAGTAACCTTCACGGAACTTATTGATTTCATAAGCAAGACGACGCTTGCCCATTTCTTGAAGTTTGGAAATTTCACCGCCGTAGTTGGTTACGATCTCGCTGTAACGAGCTACATTGGATTTCACTTTCTCTTCTTCAAGGTCTGGACGCAATACATACATAACTTCGTATTGACGCATACCTTTTCACCTCCTTATGGACTTTAGCGGCCCTGATCGGGCAAGGAGCGAGTGCTGAAACGAAACGCATAAGACATGCACTCCATAAATACTCGCATTATGGTATTATAGCAAAGCAAATCTCTCGAAGCAAGATTCAGTTCTAAACGTTGAAACGGAAATGCATAACATCTCCATCTGCAACCACGTACTCTTTCCCTTCAAGACGGTACTTCCCGCGCTCTCTGGCAGCAGCCACAGAACCAGCATCTACCAGATCGTTGTACGCGATTACCTCTGCGCGGATAAAGCCGCGCTCGAAGTCCGTATGAATCACACCCGCTGCTCCTGGCGCTTTCGTGCCGCGGCGAATGGTCCATGCACGAACTTCCTGCACACCCGCAGTAAAGTAAGTCACCAGACCCAGCAGTTCATAGGCAGCGCGAATCAGACGGTCCAGACCAGACTCGGACAGACCCAGCTCCTCGAGGAACATGTCTTTATCTTCGCCTTCTAGCTCCGCGATTTCCGCTTCCACTTTTGCGCTGATGACTACCACCTGCGCACCCTCGTCGGCAGCATGCTTACGCACCGTTTGAACGTGCGGGTTGTTGTCTGCATCCAGAATGCCATCCTCAGCCACGTTGCACACGTACAGCATCGGTTTGATGGTGAGCAAATGCAGGTCACGAATCCATTTGCGCTCCTCGTCATCCAGCTCTACGCTGCGTGCAGAGTTGCCTTCTTCAAAAGCAGCCTTCAGTTTTTCCAGTACATCCAGCTCTTGCTTCGCTTCCTTATCGCCCGCTTTTACCTTGCGGCCGATGCGGTCAATGCGTCGCTCTACGGAGTCGAGGTCCGCAAAGATCAGCTCCAGATTGATTGTCTCAATATCGGAGAGTGGATCTACACGGCCAGATACGTGCGTAATGTTTTCATCCTCGAAGCAGCGAACCACATGTGCGATTGCGTCCACTTCACGAATGTGCCCCAGGAATTGGTTCCCCAAGCCCTCGCCTTTGCTCGCCCCTTTTACCAGACCAGCAATGTCAACGAATTCAAAAGCAGTTGGAACCACTTTGTTTGGAACAACGATCTCTGTCAATTTAGCCAAGCGTGGATCTGGAACCTCCACAATTCCCACATTGGGATCAATCGTACAGAACGGGTAGTTAGCCGATTCTGCACCTGCTTGGGTAATGGCGTTGAACAGGGTGGACTTCCCTACGTTAGGAAGACCTACAATCCCGCAAGATGCACCCATCTATATACACTCCTTATCATCATCCTGACATCCTTTTAAGTATATAGATTTGCCTATGAGAATACAATTGCATCCTTGTGGAACTTCCTGCCCCTATCCTACTGCAAACTGGTGGGACAAAAAAAGAAATGCTAGACTGGAAGGCAGAAACGAATGTACTGTGTTCGCCAGAAAAGAGGTGTGTAGTTTTGAATCTAGTGCTATTCGGTGCTACTGGCCGCGTGGGAGGTCACATTCTCGCCAATGCGTTGCAGGACGGTCATCATGTCACGGCTTTGGTACGCACTTTGGAAAAGCTTGTTCACCATCAAAATCAATGGGACAATCTGCGGGTTCTTCCCGGCAATGTCCTGGACTTTGCGGATGTGCAGCGCGCGGTCAAAGGCGCAGATGCTGTCATCAGCACGCTTGGTACGGATGGAGGCACTACCTTGTCCGATGGAATTCCTCACCTGGTTCGTGCTATGGAGCAGGAAGGCGTGAAACGAATCATCACAGTCGGAACAGCCGGTATTTTGCAAAGCCGAACATCCCCGGAACTGCTGCGCTACCAGTCCAGTGAGTCCAAACGCAAGCTGACTCGCGCTGCCGAGGAGCATCACAAAGCCTATACGCTACTCGCGCAGACCGAGCTCGACTGGACCATCGTATGTCCTACCTATTTGCCTGATGGTACGCTGCTTGGCTCCTACCGAGTAGAACGCGACTTTTTGCCAGTGGATGGAGCCGAGATTTCCGTTCCGGACACTGCTGCGTTTACGTACAGCTTGCTCTCTTCAGGTGAATACATCCGCTCGCGGGTCGGCATCGCTTATTGACCGTTCGATTCATATGCACGGCAGAGGCTCCCTCTCTGGTGAAAGGGAGCCTCTTTCTTTTGCTTAGCTTATTTCTCGTTTACCAGCTTTTCCAATTCGTTCAGCGTCTCTTCGAAAATCTCCATCGACTGCTCGATTGGCTTGGATGTAGACATATCGACACCTGCCGCCTTCAGCACTTCGATTGGCGGCGCAGAGCTGCCCGCTTCGAGGAAGTTCTTTTTGATCCGGTCTACAGCCGGTTTGCCTTCATCCAGGATTTGTTTAGCCAGAGCCTGAGATGCTGCAAAGCTGGTCGAGTATTGGTACACGTAGTAGTTGTAGTTGAAGAAGTGGGAAACGCGCGCCCACTCCATCGCGATTTCATCGTCGGATACCATGTCTTTGCCGTAGTATTTCTTGTTGAGATCGAGGTAGATCTTTTTCACTGCCTCCGCGTTCAAAGACTCGCCTGCCTGCTCCTTGTCGTGGATCGCCTTTTCAAACTCGGCAAACTGAGTCTGGCGGAACAGCGTCGAACGGAAGTTTTCCAGGTAGTGATTGAGCAGATACATTTTCTCTGCCTTGGTCTTCGCCTGGGCGTACATGCTCTTGAACAGCAGGGTCTCGTTCATCGTAGACGCTACTTCCGCTGTAAAGGTAGGGTAATTGGACGAGACGTACGGCTGCGTTTTATTCGTGTAGTACGACTGCATAGCATGACCCATCTCATGAGCAATGGTAAACACATCGTCCAGCGTCCCCTGATGGTTCAGCAATACATACGGATGCGTGTCGTATGCGCCCCATTGATACGCGCCCGTACGTTTGTCATCCGTCGAGTAAACATCTACCCAACCGCCCTCAAGCCCTTCGGAGAGTACCTTCACATAGTCGTCTCCCATGGCTTGCAGACCATTTAGCACCATCTTTTTCCCTTCTTCGATGGGGATGTACTTATCTTCAGATGGCACGATCGGTACGTAAATATCGTACATGTGCAGCTCATTTACACCGAGCATTTTCTTTTTCAAAGCGATGTAGCGATGCAGCAATGGTAGGTTTTCATTTACGGTGTCAATCAGCTCGTCGTACACCTTGGTTGGGATGTTGTTTGGTGTCAGACTTGCTTCCAGAGCAGACTTGTAATTGCGTGCGCTTGCGTAAAAGTTGTCCCCTTTTACCTTCGCCGCCAAAGTCGATGCAAATGTATCCTGAAAGTCAATCAGCGAGCTGTAATACGCTTTGAATGCATCCTTGCGCACCCGTTGATCTTTGCTTTCCAAATAGGAAACGAAATTGGAACGGTTCAGCTGTACCTCTTTTCCGCTTTCGTCTTTGATTTTCGGGAATTTCACATCTTTGGACAACATGCTGTAAATATTCGTCGGCGAGCTGCTGAGCGGCGATGATTTTGCCAATAGCTCCTCCATTTCTTTGGAGAGCGAATGTGCTTTGTTGCGGAGCATGTCCTCCAGGAACAGCTTGTATGGAGCCAGCGCTGGATCTGCCAGCAGCTGCTTCATTTTATTATCAGGAATCGCCACGATTTCCGGCTGCACCCACGCTGTTTTTTCAGAAACCAGTGTGTACATCTTTTCAGCTCGGTCTGCCAAGACTTGCAGCTCGGAATTGGCGGAGTTTACATCCAGTGACATATTGGCGTACACGTAAGCTTTGTCGTTTAGACGCATCATACTCATATAGTCGTCAAACGCCTTCAGCATGGTAGCAGAAGAGGTGCTAAGCTTCCCTTGATATTTGGTGAAGGCCTTCGCCAACTCCTCAACTTTAGCTACATCCTTTTCCCAATCCTGCACAGACGGATAAATATGATCCAGCTTCCATTTGTACTGGTCAGGAATTTCCGCGCGTGTTTGATAGACAGGTGCTTTTTCCGCAGCAAACGCAACAGCTGGTGTGCTGTACGGAATAAAAGGCACTGCTACGGTGGTCAAAGCAATGGCCAGAGCCGTGACTGATGCAAGCGTACGCTTCTTCAAATCTCAATCGCCCCTTTTCTACGTCTTTCTATTATTGCCAAACACTAGTTACTGTAATTATCTTTTTTTCCCTCTTATCCCTTCTTTTGAATAAAAAATATTTTAAATATTTATTAACAACAGTCAATTTATCCAGAGAAATGACGATATTGTGGATAGTTCTGTGGATAACCACTTGTCCACACCTACTTGTCCCCGAAATTGTAATTCTTACCTCGTCCAAGCTGCAAAGTTGCCCACATTTTCTGTGGATAGAATGTGCATAACTTATTTTCTGTGAACCCGTGACATTCGCCCATACCTCTCCTCCGCTTTTGTCATAGCATGTGTATTGAAACTAGGGTAGGAGGTGTTAGCAAGTGGGTATCTTTAATGGTTTCGACGACTTCGCGCTGATCTTGGTGCTCTTCATCCTTCTCGTGATCATTGGTTGCGACTGCAACTAATACTCCCGCTGCGATCCGACCTATCTGAAGAAAAGCTGTCGCTGGCGGCAGCCTTGTCTTCTACACTATAGTCTGTCATATTAGGCGATCGCACCATCGATACGCCATGAACTGTCATAGTGGATGTACTATCCTTCCTGGGAGTCAAAATCACGATAGTACACATGCAAAAAGGGATGCTGCCTCACTCGGCACACCCCTTTTTGCTTTTTTGCTATTTAGCCCCTGTCGTAAAAATCGACCGTTGCAGTGGATTGTTATTCCCCGCTGTATCCCGCAGCAATCCGGGTACCAGCTCGATCAGATAGGTCTGATGCGGCTGCCATTTTCCTTTTGGCTTCACTGTGAGCATTCGCTTGCTTTTATTCCAGGTAATCGTATGGGCGACGCTCGTTCCCATCTCATCCGTTACTCTCACCAGTGGTCCAGCCGTTTTGCTCGCGAGAATTTCTCCGCTTACCAGCGTCACTTCTTCCGCAAATTGCAGCGTCACCTTTTCCTGCAGCTTCACCTGCTTGGCACCATGACCTGGCAAAATGGTCGCCCGCGGAGCGATTGTATCCACAGGCTTTTTGATGGAAAACGTGCTGCTGACCTCTGGATTACTTTGTCCTTGATCATTTTTTAGCTTCTTCACTGGCAAAGTCACTTTAAACGTCTGTCCTGCTTCCAAGTTACCCACAGGGTCGATCGTGACCGTACGCAAATTTTTGTTCCAGCTTACGGTATAGGGTACTTTCCTTTTTTTGCTGTCCGTCAGCTGAATGATCGACATCCACGATTGGTTGGTCAGCTCTTTATTGTTCAGCAAGCGAACTCTTTCGGGAAACGTCAGCTCCACTCGTATATTCGGCGAAAGATCCACCGATTGATCAGCTGGAGTAACCTTGATCCCCCAAGCGTTCCGCTCTGCTCCCAAAGCTGGCTGTGCCACCAACATCATCAGCACCAGCATGCCCACTACATACAACCATCTGCTCGTCCCCTTTTTCATCATATCCCCCCGTTTATAACGGCAGAGAGCCCTTTCCTGGACTTCGCTATCCGGACTCCCCTCTCACCGTTTACGGGCATTGTAGAAAAAGACAACAGCGTGGTTCAAACATATTTCGCGTCTAGGACTGCGGATCCTCCCCCGCGCGACTCAAAATCTTTTTCAGCTTCCGTTCAAACTCCAAGCGAGGAATCATCACACTATGGTCACATCCCGTGCACTTGATGCGGATATCCATGCCCATACGGATCACCTTCCAGGCGTTTGTACCGCACGGGTGCGGCTTTTTCATTTGAACGACATCCCCCAGTTCAAATTGCTTCCTTTCCATCTTTTTTCTCTGTCTCCTTTCTATCTACGCTTGCCCCTGACTCTGTCCTTTTCCTTGCATCGCTACAATCTTCGGATAAGGAATCTGAATGCCCCGCTTCGTAAATTCTGTCCGGATCATCGCACGCAGATTGCGGTTTACTCCGTGATGGGTGTTTGGCTTACACTCGGCCGTTACCCGCATCGTTACTTCCGAAGGGCCAAGTGCATGCACTCCAAGTATCTGAGGCTCTGCGACGATATCCGTCAGCTCGGTTTTAGCAATCTGCAGAACTTCCTTCAGCACTTCCTCCACCTGTTTCAGATCTTCCTCATACGCCACCGAGACATCTACGACTGCCAATGTATTTTGCAAAGAAAAATTGGTCACCTGTGTGATCGTCCCGTTGGGGAAAATATGCACTTCCCCGGTCCAGCTGCGGACACGCGTGATGCGCAGCCCAATTTCCTGCACCGTTCCCGTCAAATTGTTGATCGTGACGACGTCTCCTACCGCAAACTGATCCTCAAAAATAATAAAGAATCCAGTAATGATATCACGCACCAGACTCTGTGCCCCAAAGCCGACTGCGAGCCCCAATACCCCCGCGCTCACCAAAACCGGCTTCAAATCGATTCCCAGCAGCTGCAAGACCATGAGAATCGCTAAAAAATACAACGTGTATCTCACAACATTGTTAACCAAGACCCGCATCGTATCTACACGGCGTTGATCCATTTGAATCTTGCTGCCGGCTCGATGCTGGAATACCTTGTTGACCGCTGCCTGCACAACGGACACAACAATCCGTGAAATCACGATAATCGCTACAATTTTTAAAGCAACCATGCCAACACTCATCCACATGTCGGCATTCGTTACCGATTCATACATTTGATTGTACAGGGTCTGAAAAAATTTTCCGTCACCCATTATTCCTGCTCCCTTCTGTTCCCTTTCTCGTCAATTTCTTGATAGCGATTGGCAAACTGACGAAAATAGCCGCGAATGATCACTTGTTGTTCCTCCATGATGGTTTTAGCCTGTGAGTAATCTGGCAGTGGAAACTCTATGGAGAGGGCACAGCCGGCCGTTATCTCTTTTGGGGTCGGTCTTGTGTCTATCTCGATATCCGCATACTCCAGCAGCATCTCTGCACGCAAAGCCTGCTGCGTTGAGTCAAATGCGATGAGTACTGTCTCTCCTCCCACTTTTCTCCCTCCCTACGTCCTGACAGCCAACCTTGTTTTCCTGCTGGCATCAGGCAAGCATCTCCTATTGTACCTGTTCGACCAATCTCTTTCCACTTTCCCTGATTTTTCAAAACCTACGTAACCTTCTCATTAGCTGGTATAAAAAATCCACTTCGGTACTATACTGTGAATACTCTTCAAATCTTTTCATTGACGAACGCAAGAGTGGGGGTAGCCATGAATACTTTTGATAATCGCAAGGATAATCTCTTACCACCTTTTAAAGTGGAATATCGAAGTGAAAATGCCGATGAACATCTGGCTCTACACCTTGCTCAACGCATTCGCTTGAAGCCCTTTGAAGAAGAAATTGTTCTGGTTTGTATTGGGACAGACCGTTCTACAGGCGATGCGCTGGGGCCGCTGGTAGGCAGCAAGCTGGAACCGCTCGCCCACCGCCATCTTCGGGTCTACGGTACCTTGGACGATCCTGTCCACGCGATGAACCTGAAGGAAAAGCTCGAACTCATCCAATCCAAGCATCCCAAATCGACAGTCATTGCAGTCGACGCCTGTCTCGGTCAATTTAGCCATGTCGGCAATATCAACGTGATTAACGGGCCGCTCAAGCCTGGTGCCGGTGTCAAAAAAGAGCTTCCGACAGTAGGAACCTTTCATATCACTGGGATTGTGAATGTAGGAGGCTTCATGGAATATTTTGTCCTCCAAAACACTCGTCTGGCAGTTGTAATGAGCATGGCAGAAATTATTGCTTCCGGATTGTCCAAAGCTGTTGTGTTAGCCTCTGAGGAAAGCCGATTGGGCAGCATTGAAAGTCATTGATTGATTTGCCCATCCGCGTTTGACTCATTTCTATAGGTGAAAGACTTGTTCTCCTCCCCCCTCTGGGAAACAAGTCTCTTTTTTTGTGTAAAAAAATGACCACTTCTGCTGCATTTGGAGAAGTGCCTGAGTGCCCCATTCTGGAACTTCCTCGATAAGCTCCCTATGAAACACTTCCTCCATTCTTAAAGCCTTGATATAGGCTTCTTACCCGCAAATGCGTAGTCTACCTGCTTCGATTTCTACATATATTGGCGTCAGCGCTGCCATCTCACCATCTGCATGCACCAGCAAAGGCTGCTCAGACTCTATTGTAATCTGCCGGCCACGCAAAAAAACAACGTTTGGATGATCCACATGGGCTCCTGTAAAAATCCTAGGAAATGCAAACAAAAGCCCCAGTCGAGTGACGTTCTGGACGACACAGATTTCGGCAACCCCGTCATCGGGCAACGCCTGTGGGCAGATCAGCATGCCCCCGCCATAGTTGGGAATATTGGCAATCGCTATGAGCCAAATTCTCTTCATTTGATGAACCTGTCCGTCTATATGCAAGGTAACATCGCATGGACAATAGGTACATAATACGCGGATGACCGACCATATATACGCCAGCTTGCCAAGTCGTAACCGGTTTAGCCACTTCTTGTATCCTGCCTCGTTCGTAGTTTTTGCCACCTGCCCGTCAAACCCTGCTCCAACTGAATTGACCGCCACTCGCCCATTGATTTTCAGCAAATCGATGCATTTCTCCCGCGTTTTCGACAGGATTCGTTCAATCGCCTGTGCGGGATCTTTGGGCAACCCATGACCTCGTGCAAAATCGTTACCTGATCCCGCTGGCACATGCCCGAATGTACACTCTTTTCCCGTTTCATAGATTCCGTTAACCACTTCGCTGACCGTTCCATCGCCGCCAACAGCAACTATCATTTTTACTTCCTCTTTTTCAATCAGCTCGATAACTAAAGTTTTTCCCTCCCCCTCATTGGATGTCTTCCTTACCCGATAGACGACTCCCTGCTGTCTTAGAATTGGTTCTATGCTGTTCCATACTTTTTCCCCTTTGCCATTGCCCGCTACTGGATTTACCACAAACCCAATCATCCTGATTCTCTCCCTCTGCGTCTGTTTTCTACGCAGCCAGTCTTTCTTGACTTTGCTTCCTGTTCGTACTCTATCTCACATTTTTTCGTTTCCAAGTTTCTTTGTGCTATTCTACCATTCCTTTTGTGCGATTGGGTTAGGAACCCCCCTGATAATGCTGCACTCATTCGTCAGCCAAATCTCCGCTCCTTCACACATACCAACCCTTTTTCACTCAACAAAAAAGACTCAACCATGATTTGGAAGAGTCTCATTTCTCACCTGTTCAGAAAACCTCTATCGAGGCCTGTTCGAGGAGGAGCGACCGCGTTTTAGCGGAAAGTTTTACCGAAGTAATGCCAGAAGCGGACGCTGAGGCACTTCGTCATGCGCTCCGGAATCCATAAACGTAAACGCTTATAAATTCCTATTCGTTAAAAAAACTTCGACAGCCATTCTACAATCGGAACACCCAAAGCCGCAATTACCAATGCGGGAAGCATGTTTGCCACGTTGATCTTTTTTATCTCTAAAATATTGATACCGATGGCGATAATCATCAGCCCTCCGACAGCCGTGATTTCTGCCAGCATGGCATCAAGCATGGTCTGACTTACCACATTATAGATTTGGGTCGATAAAAGCGCGATCAAACCTTGATAAATAAACACCGGCACCGCTGAAAAAAGGACGCCAATTCCTAATGTAGATGTAAAAATAATAGCTGAGAATCCGTCCAATAACGCCTTTGTGTACAAAATATCGTGGTTATTGCGCAGACCGCTGTCCATTGCTCCCAAAACAGCCATAGCTCCGATGCAATAGACAAGTGTTGCGGTAACAAACCCTGTTGCTATGCCGCCTTCTTTGCCACCGCCGACCTTCTTCTCCAACCATTGGCCCAGCCGATTCAACGCTTTTTCAATACCGATCAGTTCACCAAAAATCGATCCTACTACAATGCTCACAATCATGAGCAAAAAGTTGTCGGTCCCAAGACTCATCTGAATCCCAAGCAGGACTACTGCCAATCCAATCCCTTGCATGACCGTTTTTCGAATCGAATCCGGAATTCGTGTCAAAAGCCTTCCCAACAATGCCCCAACCACGATCGCCAGGGCATTTACCAGGGTCCCTAATAAAATCACGTTTTTCTCCTCCAACGGAAGGCATTACACAAAGGCAGCCGCGATTTCCCTGACAGCTTGAATAAGCGCTTCTACGTCTTTCTGCGTGTTGAAAATGCCATAGCTGGCCCGAACAGCGCCCTTTTGCTCTGTTCCCGCTGTCTGATGGCCCAGCGGAGTGCAATGATACCCTGACCTCGTCGCAATCCCGTACTGTTGATCGAGAATAAAAGAAACTTCAGAGGCATCTACTCCATCAATATTAAAGGATACAACACCGACACGCTCGACTTCCACGCCGGGTCCATATACTTCAACGCCCTGAATTTGCGTCAGGCCCACAAGCGTCTGCTTCGTCAGCTCCCACTCTTGCTCGCGTATGTTTTCCACGCCTTTTTCCATGACGTAGGATACCCCAGCCAGCAATCCAGCTAATCCAACGGTATTAACCGTTCCGCTCTCATAGCGATCCGGTCTGGTTGTAGGCTGATCGATCGCTTCCGATTGGCTTCCTGTTCCACCGTGAATCAACGGTTCAAGATCAATGTCATTATGAACGTACAAAGCTCCCGTCCCCTGCGGACCATACAATCCTTTATGGCCCGGGAATGCAAGCATATCGATGTTCATCTCTTCTACATGTATGGGCAGTACACCAGCTGACTGCGATGCATCAACTAAAAACGCCACACCATGCTGTTTTGACAGTGCACCTAGCTCTGCGATCGGCAGGATAACACCAGTCAAATTGGAAGCGTGACTGACAGCCAAAAGACGGGTATTCTGTTGGAGTGCTTTTTCAAAGTCCTCCGGGTAAAACTGATGGTCATCTCTTGGTTCCACATACGTAATCTCAACTCCGATTGTTTTACGCATGTATTCCAGAGGTCGTCGTACAGAATTATGCTCCACAGACGAAGACACCACATGATCTCCCGGCTTTAGAAACCCCTTTATAGCCTGATTGAGCGCTTGCGTCGCGTTCAGATAAAAAAAGAGGTTATTTGGGTTTTGGATCCCAAACAACCGCGATAATTGCACGCGTGTGCGAAACACGGATTTGCTAGCTTTCATCCCTAAAGTATGTCCGCCTCTGCCTGGGTTTGCAGCAAAATCGTCGATGACTTCAGCCATCATTTCCTTTACAGCCGGCGGTTTCGGCCAGGTAGAAGCTGCGTTATCCAAATAGATGATCGCCATGACTACCTCCTGCACTTATTTTTCCGATTGCAATAGATCGATGATTCGTTGCAAATCTTCCTGCGAGTAAAAATCGATTTCAATTTTGCCGCGCTTCGTCCCCTTCTTGATCTTAACCGAGGTCCCAAAGAGGCTTCTTAGACGCTGCTCGATCTCCACCAACACAGGCTCGTTCTTCGCGGTTTTTTTCTTCTTTGTTTCACGTGAAACATTCAGTTGTTTCACCAGCTCTTCCAGCTGCCGTACGCTTAATCCTTTTTCAACAACATCCTTGGCCAGTTGCTGCTGTGCTTGCTCTTTCGTTACTGCCAGCAACGCACGTGCATGTCCCATAGAAAGCTCTGCCGTCGATACCATCTTGCGGATCGTCTCAGGCAGCTGCAGCAATCGCAGCATGTTTGCCACATGCGGTCTGCTCTTTCCGATCCTCTGCGCCAATTGATCCTGTGTATAGTCATGATGGGCAATCAGCTTTTCGTAAGCTTCTGCTTCTTCCAACGGATTTAGGTTCTCCCGTTGCAGATTTTCAATCAAAGCAATTTCCATTAGCTGTTGATCGGTATAAGCTTTCACTACAACAGGCACTTGCTTCAGACCACAGAGCTTGGCAGCGCGCAGTCTTCGCTCTCCCGCTACCAGCTCAAAGCCTTTGATGCTTTTCCGTACGATCAATGGCTGAATGATCCCGTGTTCTTTAATAGACTGAGCCAGTTCCTCGATAGCGGCCGGTTCAAACTCTTTACGGGGCTGATATGGATTGGGACGAATCTCACTGACGGAAACCTCTTTCACCTGTTCCCCTTCCTCGATGAGATTGGACGTAATAAGTGCATTCAGCCCTTTTCCCAAACCTCTACTCATACCCCAACCACTTCCTTCGCCAGATCAGTATAAACTTCCGCACCCCTGGAGCGTGGATCATACGTAATGATGGCTTGTCCGTGCGATGGAGCTTCACTCAAGCGCACATTACGGGGAATAATCGTTTTGTACACTTTTTCTTGAAAGTACTTTTTCACTTCTTCAATCACTTGAATTCCCAGGTTCGTACGCGCATCCAGCATCGTCAAAACGACACCTTCGATAGCAAGCTGGGAATTAAGATGCTTTTGAACCAGGCGAATCGTATTTAACAGTTGGCTCAAACCCTCTAGCGCATAGTATTCACATTGGATCGGAATGAGCACAGAATCAGCTGCAGTCAAGGAATTCACAGTCAAAATCCCCAAGGAAGGCGGACAATCAATGATCACAAAATCGTATTTGTCTTTTACTACTTCCAGAGCCTTTTTCAAACGAACTTCACGTGAGATCGTTGGGACTAGCTCAATTTCTGCTCCCGCCAGCTGAATGGTGGCCGGAATAATCATCAAACCTTCAATGTCCGTTGGCAAAGTGGCATCTACCGGGCTAATGTCGTTGATCAATACATCATAGATACAGTATCGCACATCGGCCTTGTTGACTCCGATCCCGCTGGTCGCGTTCCCCTGTGGGTCAATGTCCACCAGTAGCACCTTTTTCCCCAATGCGGCCAGACAAGCGCTTAGATTGACGGACGTAGTCGTTTTCCCGACGCCGCCTTTCTGGTTCGCAACCGCAATGATTTTACCCAACTTCTCCACCTCATTCTTTTCGTGTAGGAAAGTCTCCTGTTACTCACAGGTTCTTAGCTGCCTATCTCAACTTTCCGGGACGCTTAAACGAGTGTACGCGCATTCCAATCGCCGTCACCCGAGCAGATTATTTCCAAGAGAAAATGCTAATTTTATTCGAGAAAACCTGATTTGTGTAGTACATACCATGTTACCAGATTTGGCCCGTCACCGTACGCTGTTTTTTTCATATTGAGGCATTTTGCCCTTATTTTTATCCAAACAAAGGCGGATGTTCCTGTTTTTCTAAGGGATTCGATGACGCATGACTCATTGTTGATGAAAACCTTAGAAATCCTTGCTCTACCAAAGATTTTCCACTCTTTTTTTCAACCGCGACAAATGATAATGGCGCTGTCTTCAGCCGTTAATTTTACACTGGCATAATGGTTTTCAAGACGTTCCTTTGGGTAATTTTACCGCCATTCAATTCGCTTTTAAAATCAGTGTCTAGAGTGGCATTGTGATACACAGATAATCGAAAAAATGGCGAACGCTTTTCCACTCCTACGTTTCGGCTAAAGGCTTCCTGCTTTCGCGAATATAACGATAGTCAAACTCCTTTCTCAGCCAAAGTAGTGAACCTACCTCAACTCAAGAAACATTGTAAAAGAGAAAGCAGTAAATTCCCGTCCTTGCACGCTGTACATCGTTAACGTTTCAGGGCAAAAGGACCCCTAGCGAAGCCTGATCCAGGAGAATTTTACTGCGCACTATCAATAGTGTTAACGAACGAGTTGCAAAAGCCGATGCCGAGTCAATGCCTCGTGCCGCCCTCTGATGAGTTCTTATACGATAAGAAAACCTCTATCGAGGCCTTCTTATGGAGGAGCGACCGCGTTTTAGCGGGAAGTTTTACCGAAGGAATGCCAGAAGCGGACGCTGAGGCACTTCGCCATGCGCACCGGAATTCATAAGCGTTTACGATTATGAATTCCTACACGTTCAAAAAGAACGGCGGCTTGTTTGCCACCGTTCACTCCCCTCTTTGCTCGGGGTAAAAACCGTTCTATTCGGGTTCGATTTACTTGTTTGTATCTTTATTTTTAGGAATCCGAATCGTAAACTGATAAAACTCGTCGTGATCTTCCTCGTCTGTCTCAAGGGAAAGTCCTGTTTGCAAAACCATATCAATGGATTGGCGAACAGTATTGATCGCAATTCGCGCATCTCTGGAGAACGCCTTCCATTTTGGCTTCGCTTCTTTTTCCTTTTTCGGATTTTCCTCTGCCTCCAGAAGCTGTTTGACCCTCACTTCTGTTTGCTTCACGTTCCATTCCCGCTCAAGAATTTCCTGTAGAACCTTCACTTGCAGTTCTGTTTGTTTTAATGGAATCAACGCACGTGCGTGACGCTCTGTTACCTGCCTGGCCAACAATGCGTCCTGGATTTCTTGTGGCAAATGAAGCAAACGGAGCTTATTGGCAATCGTAGACTGTCCTTTTCCCAACCGCTGCGCCAGACTCTCCTGCGTCAGACTGTGCAGATCGATCAGCTTTTGATAGGCAACCGCTTCTTCAATAGCAGTCAATCCTTCTCGCTGCAAGTTTTCAATTAAAGCAATCGATGCAGTTTGCGCGTCATTGAACTCTTTTACGATCGCTGGAATTCGTTCCATGCCCAACTTTTTCGTTGCACGCAAACGACGTTCTCCCGCAATCAATTCATATTGACCGTCTCTTACCCGCACAACGATCGGCTGAATCAATCCATGAGTTCGAATGGTTTGACACAACTCATCAATTCTCTCATCATCAAAAACCGTGCGAGGCTGATAAGGATTCGGCACGATCTCCTCAACCGGTATTTGTCTGATTTCCTCGTTGTCTGTTTTGTCGGTCAACCCGAAAATTCGAGAAAATGAATCCTTCACTGCCATAGAAAATCCCCCACTTCTACCCGTTCCATCCTTGCTATTGCATTCCAATCATTGGTTTTTGCCGGAAACCTTGGGTGTATTCTTGTTTGTTTGAAACAAAGAAACCAAATCCATTTCAGCGAGCTTTAACCTCTTTTCGGTATCACCCTGTCCGATGGGAACACAAAGCTGGGTAGCCTTTGTACCGACTGCTTGTCCAGCTCATGAAAGACAACTCCCTTTCCAGCAATCACATTCCATCCAAAAGGCACGATATCTTTACTCTCCCTTTCTCGAATAACGATCCTTGCTTCGATACATCGGGTAGACAGATTCGTGCTTGCATAAAAAAATAATGCGATCATAGACCTCCCTGCCTTTTCCAAGGCTGGTAATGGGATAACTGTGACCTTGTAACTTGGTGAATGCTGCCTGCCCTTCCTTTTCCATATGAAAAGGTTCCTCGGCACTAGACGAAAAGACGCTTAAAGCTCTTTTCTGCAATGGCAAAAAAACTATTGTCCTACATACGTTCTGCGACCATTCCTACATACGTTTCTTTTCTAATTGTAATTCTGCAAGTTTCGCCCAATTCCTGCTAATGAAAAACGTTTCACGTGAAACATCAGTCGTGGTCATCGTCATAGCAAACACGCTTTCCGCGCCTGCTCTGCACTTCTTCCTCCTCTAAATGGTCTTCGGTAAAATGTGAAACTTTAGTGGCGTGAAAAAGCTTTGGAAATAATCTGTGGAAATCTAGTGTTAAGTAAGCAAAAAACGCAGCCACGATGGCTGTAATATACATCCCCGCACTGAACATCAGACCAATGGCCGACGCTACCCACATTCCTGCAGCTGTAGTAAGCCCTTTGACAGACCCATTGTATTTGATGATCGCACCCGCTCCTAAAAAGCCCATTCCCGTGACAACCTGTGCGGCCACCCTCCCCGGATCCTGATTAACCCCACTTGACGAAAACCCATAGATCGAAGCAAGCCCAAACAGACAGGAGCCAAAGCAAACTAGGCTATAGGTACGAAATCCAGCTCCTCTTGTCCGGCTCACGTCTTTAATAAACCGTTCTCTCTCCCATCCCATGATTGCTCCGGCCAAAAACGCCAAGAATAATCGCAACAGGATCGTCGGCAGCTCCGGTGGAAAAAGGAGAGCTTGGACATTTTCCATATATGTTCACCCTCTCAAAAGGCATCGCTCAGTGAAAAAGTTACTTGTATGTATATGCGATGAGAGCAAAAGACATGCCCTTGTGGAGGGAGTAGCTCACCACTTCCTCTGCTTCGACCTGAATGGAAAAATCCGAATAAAAAAAGGCCGCAGCACCTAGGCTACGACCTAATTTTGTTACACGATTGGTTTCTTCGCAGGGATTCCTGCTTTGCGTGGGTAAGACTTTGGCGTAGCCTCCACCTTTTCCACAACGACGATGTTCCGCTCGCCAGCTTCCTCCATCAGTTGGAAGGTTTCTACCTTACGCGTCTTGCCACCAAGAGTTTTGATCGCCTTCTTCGCTTCATTTAGCTCGAGCGTCATCTCAGCGCCTTTGAGAGCGACAAAATGCCCTCCAACCTTTGCAAATGGCAAACAAAACTCAGACAACAAATTCATTCGCGCTACTGCTCGCGCGACGACGAGATCGTATTTTTCCCGATGTGCTGGCTCCTGTCCGCGCTCTTCTGCCCGACCATGGACAGGATTCACATTCTCCAGCCCCAGCTCGCTCGCCACATGCTGCAAAAAGTTCATTCGCTTGTTCAAGGAGTCGATGATCGTCATTTTCAGATGCGGGAAGCAAATCTTGAGAGGGATGCTAGGAAAGCCCGCTCCCCCTCCGATATCCACTACAGTCACTGCCTTATCAAAAGGGAAATAGAACGCCGGTGTAATGGAATCATAGAAATGCTTGTTATATACCTGTCCCTCTTCCGTAATACCTGTCAGGTTCATTTTTTCATTCCATTCGACCAGCAGGTGGAAAAACTGATCAAACTGGGTCATTTGACGCTCCGTCAATACAATGCCTTTAGCGGCCAGCGCCTCAGCGAACTGCTCATTCGTCATTTGCTTTTTCTCCTTACTCCGCCGCGCCTACGCGATTGTACTGCTCCAAATATACCATCAGTACAGAAATATCTGCAGGCGTTACTCCCGCGATCCGCGCACCTTGACCGATATTTAATGGACGGATTCGCGACATGTTTTCACGCGCTTCTTTTGACATACCTGAAATTTGATGGTAGTCCAGATTTTCCGGAATCCGGCGCTCCTCCAACTTTTTCATCCGCTCTACTTGCTGGAGCGACTTTTTGATGTAGCCATCGTATTTGATCTGAATTTCTACCTGCTCGGCTACGTCCTCTGGCAACGGCTCAGCAGGAGGCATCATTTGAGCGATGTGGCTGTAGGTCAATTCTGGACGGCGCAGCAGCTGTGCGAGCTCGATTACCTCGGTCAGTTCAGGTGAACCAGCTACACGCAGTATTTCTTGAATATGCTCCATATCCGGACGAACACGCGTATTGTTCACGCGCTCTTTTTCCTGTTCAATCAGCTGCCGCTTCGCATTGAAACGGTTATAGCGATCTTCGTTGATCAGACCGATCTCGTACCCAATGTCTGTCAAGCGCAGATCCGCATTGTCGTGGCGCAAAAGCAACCGATATTCGGCACGGGATGTGAGCAAACGATATGGCTCGTGGGTTCCTTTTGTGACCAAATCATCGATCAGTACCCCGATGTAAGCTTCTTCACGTCCCAAAACGACAGGTGGTTTGTCCTGCACACGGCGAGCTGCGTTGATTCCCGCCATCAAGCCTTGACCAGCCGCTTCCTCATAGCCGGATGTCCCGTTGATTTGTCCTGCGGTAAAAAGGCCCGGCAAAACTTTCGTTTCTAAAGATGGCCACAGCTGTGTAGGCACCACCGAATCGTACTCAATCGCATAGCCTGGCCGCATCATTTTAACTTCTTCCATCCCCGTCATCGAGCGAAGCATCGAGAGCTGCACGTCTTCCGGCAAGCTGGTAGACAAGCCTTGCACGTACATTTCCTCTGTATTGCGCCCTTCTGGCTCCAGGAAGATCTGGTGGCGCGGCTTGTCGTTGAAACGAACGACCTTATCCTCGATAGACGGGCAATAACGCGGTCCTGTTCCTTCGATCATCCCCGAGTACATAGGGGCACGATGCAGGTTGCCATTGATCAGCTCATGCGTTTGCTCGTTAGTATAAGTCAGCCAGCAAGGCAATTGATCCGTGATAAACTCCGTCGTTTCATAGGAAAACGCACGCGGAATCTCGTCGCCAGGCTGGATTTCCATTTTCGTAAAATCGATGCTGTTTTTATGCACACGTGGTGGTGTCCCAGTTTTGAAACGTGTCATCTCAAAGCCGAGCTCTTTTAAATGATGCGCCAAACGGATGGAAGGACGCATGTTGTTCGGACCGCTCTCATACTGGAGGTCACCCAGAATGATTTTTCCGCGCAGATACGTACCCGTCGTCAAAACGACTGACTTGGCTTTATAACGCGCACCTGTTTGGGTCACGACCCCTTCGCAGACTCCATCGTTGACAATCAGCTCTTCAACCATGGCCTGACGCAGCAACAGATTCGGTGTATTTTCGATCGTATGCTTCATTTCGTGCTGGTAGGCAAATTTATCTGCTTGCGCGCGCAATGCGTGTACAGCAGGTCCTTTCCCCGTGTTCAGCATCCGCATTTGAATGTACGTTTTATCCGTATTGCGCCCCATTTCTCCGCCCAGCGCATCGATTTCACGCACGACATGCCCTTTCGCAGGACCGCCAACGGATGGGTTACATGGCATAAAAGCGACAGCATCCAAATTGATGGTTAACAGCAAAGTACTACAACCCATTCGGGCCGCTGCCAATGCCGCTTCACACCCCGCATGACCAGCCCCAATCACGATGACGTCAAACGAGTCAGCTTCATACATAGGTACAGCGTTCACTTTATTTTCCTCCTCCTCGGATTTCCTATTTGCCGAGACAAAACTGTGAGAAGATCTGGTCGATCAAGTCTTCACCGACACTCTCCCCGATGACCTCTCCCAGCAGCTCCCACGCTTTTTTGATATCGATTTGAATCATATCAACAGGCATCAGCCCATCTATGCCACTCAATGCATCGTCCATCGCCTGTTCTGCCTGTCTTAGAAGATGGATATGGCGCGCATTGCTCACGTACGTCAAATCATCCTGCTGGACGCGGCCACTGAAGAAGATATCGCTGATCGCCTGCTCCAAAAGCTCGATTCCCGTCTCCTGCCTTGCCGATGTCATAATCAACGGCTGCTGCGGGAAATGACGTTTAATTTCTTCTAAATCAATCTTTTGCGGCAAGTCAAACTTGTTGACGATTACGATGACAGAAAAGCCTTTCGCCGCCTCAAAGATGGCGTAATCATCTGCACTCAATGGTTCATTATAATTGAGAACAAGCAGCACGAGGTCTGCTTTTTGCAATAACTGTCTGGATTTCTCCACACCAATTTTTTCTACAATATCCTCGGTATCACGAATCCCGGCTGTATCGATCAAACGCAAAGGCACGCCGCGTACATTGACATACTCTTCAATCACATCACGCGTCGTTCCAGCGACATCCGTTACAATCGCTTTTTCCTCTTGCACCAGACTATTCAAAAGCGAGGATTTCCCTACATTCGGACGCCCGATAATAGCCGTAGAGAGTCCCTCACGCAAGATTTTCCCTTGTTTCGCCGTCTGCAAAAGCCGTTTGATCTCTGCTTTGACCTCTTCGCACTTGCCACGCAAGAAATTTTGCGTAAATTCCTCAACATCGTGCTCCGGATAGTCCAAAGTCACCTCGATATGCGCCATAGCTTCGATCAGATTTTGACGCAGCTGGCGAATCAGACGCGAGAGCTTCCCCTCTACCTGATTTAATGCAACCTTCATCGCGCGGTCAGTCTTTGCTCGAATCAAGTCGATCACGGCTTCCGCCTGGGATAAGTCCACCCGTCCGTTGAGAAACGCCCGCTTCGTAAACTCTCCAGGCTCCGCCAATCTGGCGCCGTTCTCCAATATCAAATCCAACACACGCTCAACAGAAACGATTCCTCCGTGGCAATTGACTTCCACGACATCCTCTCGCGTAAACGTGCGCGGTGCCTTCATTACGGAAACGAGCACTTCCTCTACGAGTCCCCCCGTCTGTGGATCATGCAAATGTCCATAGTGAATCGTATGTGTGTCCACAGTGGACAACTCG
The DNA here is from genome assembly GCF_046622605.1 of Brevibacillus centrosporus. Lineage (NCBI taxonomy): Bacteria > Bacillati > Bacillota > Bacilli > Caryophanales > Paenibacillaceae > Brevibacillus > Brevibacillus centrosporus. The sequence goes on from NZ_CP176856.1 coordinate 6,041,536, forward strand.
TTTTTTCCTTTGTATATCTTATCCACAACTTCGATCGCTTCCGGTCCACTTACCCGGATCACGGCAATTCCGCCCTCACCCATCGGTGTCGCGACCGCCGCTATTGTATCGAATTTCATGCTGTTCACCTCAAGCTTTCCAATCAAAACAAGTCAGCCACTAACTTACTAGCTTACCAGATCGCCTCGAAAAATACCAAAAGAAAGTGCATCCGAACGCGTAGCCTCTCCTCCAACAGGAAAAAGCAACCCTGCCATCCAGGTTGCTTGCCGAAGTTCTTATCCACAGTATGGTCTTTTTCCGTGAACTCCAACCATCTCGCAGCTTTTGGGGTTATCCACTGTGGACAAGTTTACTACACGTCCGCAAAAAACGACAGAGAAAAGCACCAGTTGACCTAAAAGCCTCGAAACGTGACAAAAAAAGGAAGCCTACTTAGAGGCTTCCTTCGGTGCGATGACAATATATCGATTGGGTTCGTCCCCTTCACTGAACGTCACGACATCGGAGCGTTTTTGCAAAAAGGCGTGTATGACTTTGCGCTCTGCCGCTGACATCGGCTCCAGACGGACATCTCTTCTGGTAGAAAGGGCTTTTTTGGCTACTCGATCCGCGAGCTGCTCCAGGGTTTCCCTGCGGCGCAGCCGGTAGTTTTCTGCATCCAACGTGATGCGAACGTGCTTGTCCGCATGACGGTTTGCTACGACGTTTACGAGATACTGCAGTGAATCAAGAGTTTGTCCCCTACGGCCAATAATGATTCCTAGATTGGATCCCTGGATGTCAAACAGTACGCCTTCTTCATTCGATTGTTGTTCCACTTTGGCATCCACCTTCATGTTGGACAACACATCCTGAAGAAATTCACGTCCCTGGGCAACGGGGTCAAAATGAAATTCAACTTCCACTTTGGCGTCCTTGGTTCCGATCAGTCCAAAAAGGCCGCGACTCGGTTCTTCCAATACACGGACACTCGCTTTTTCACGAGGTACACCCAACTCCAGTAAAGCTTTCTGCACAGCATCGTCTATCGTTTTTGCCGTAGCTACCACCTTTTTCACTTGGAGGCTCCCTCCTTAGGAGTAAGCTTACTACCTTTATCACGGTACAGGAAATAGGTTTGCACAATGGTAAACACGTTACCGTATACCCAGTACAGAGACAGTGCGGATGGCAATGTGACCGCGATCGCCAGGATCATCAGCGGCATCATTACTAGCATCATTTGCATCTGTGGATTTCCTTGATTCGCCTGTCCCATCATTTTGGACTGCAAATACGTCGTAATAGCTGCCACGATCGGCAAAATGTAGTACGGGTCTTTTGCGCCCAGAGTCAGCCACAGGAAGGTTTGAGACTTGATTTCCGACGTCCGGATGATAGCGTGGTAGAACGCGATCAGGATTGGCATCTGAACCAGCATCGGCAAGCATCCTGCAAGAGGATTGACACCGTTCTTCTGGAAGATCGCCATCGTTTCTTGCTGTGCCTTTTGCGGATCATTTTTGTGCTTCTCACGGATTTTTTGCATTTCCGGTTGAAGCTCCTGCATTTTCTTGGAGCTCTTGATCTGCTTGACCATCAAAGGAAGAACAATCAGGCGGATAATGATCGTCGCTACCAGAATACCCAGACCGTAGTTGTTGCCAAGTATCAAAGCACTTTCTTTAATCAACCAGGACAAGGGGTAAACCAAATACTTGTCCCAGATGCCGGTTGCGTCAGGGCCGATTGGTGCAGCTGTCTGAGGGTTACAGCCCGACAAAACGAGAACCAGCAAGGTCAGCATAACGATGCTGAGGGTACGTCTACTCAAGGAAAGATCCTCCTTTTCCCCGCTTCGAATGAGGTTATGGATTATTTGTGGTTTTCCGGGACTGGATCAAACCCGCCCGGGTGAAACGGATGGCATTTCAGGATGCGACGAAGAGCCAGCCATCCTCCCCTCCACGGTCCAAATCTCCGAATCGATTCGATCGCGTAGTGAGAGCATGTAGGCGCGAATCTGCATGTAGGAGGCTTCAGCGGGGATATGAACAGCTGGTACCCACGAATCAACCAAACCATGACCTTCGCAATCATCGAATCACCCTTTTCTTCCATTATGTACGGGTGCCTGCTTGATCACCTTCGCTCTCTTCATCACGTGCAGGAGCGACTGTTCAATAGCTTCAAGCGACATGGCCTCCACACCTGGACGCGCAATGATAACGAGATCCAGTCCTTGTGGAATCCTATTTTCCAAACGCGCGACTGCTTCGCGAATAAGGCGCTTGACCCTGTTACGAATAACGGCGTTGCCAATCTTTTTACTGACGGAAATTCCGGCACGAAAAGCAGCTGGTCCCTCCTGCTTGGCTGTGTACAGGACAAATTGCTTATTGGCAGCAGAACTTCCTCTTTGAAACACTTCTTGAAACTGCTCATTTTTTTTGAGCCGGTGTGAACGATGCAAGGTAAACAACCCCTAACATCATAATTATAGTAGAAAACGCAAACAGCATCTACCAGTATATCCTTGTTTCGTTCACTTTTTTCCCGATTCTACAGATCGAATACAAGAAATTTCTAAAAAGAGAGAAACACGTTCCGTCCCCTACATGAAAAAAAGCCAGTAAACTCTTTGTCCTCTTCGCAAAAAGGCCTTCCTGCCCTCTTGAATGTTTCACCCTTTCGGTAGCTAGGTAATCATTTTCCTTCCAAAAGGTTCAACATAATAGCAGGACTTCCTCTTTCATCGAAACAAAGAATTTTCCGACTTTAGCAAGTGAATTAAGGTTCCCTAGAGCATTTTCCTCTATGGCACCTAAGAAAGCAAAAAAGGCCACGGAAAGTGTGGCCTATGCGGAAAGAACTTTTCTTCCTCTTTGACGACGAGCAGCCAAAACTTTACGGCCATTCTTCGTGCTCATGCGCTTACGGAATCCGTGATCCTTTTTGCGCTTACGGTTGTTAGGATTGAAAGATGGTTTCATTGCGTATACACCTCCGCCTTTACAGACATTCCTTCGCATTATAAAAAGATATGCCTAAAAAGTCAAGTGACAGTGGAATTTCCTTACCAAGTTAAATATCCCCACAAGACTATTTCCCAACATACTTTCTACCTGTGGATATCATTTTATCCACAAAAACAAAATTCGACAAGAATATCTACAGCTTGTACACAAAATATTGAGATGTGAATATGTGATTAGCACCAGTGGTTGTGTTTGTGGATAAGTATGAAAAAACCATTGATGCCAAGCCTTATATCTGTTATCATATTTTTGTTTTGAAGCGTGAATAACTCCGATAGGTCAATCGGCTTTTCCACAGCATGTGGATAAATTTGTGGACAGATTCCCCCCTGTGTGTATGTTGTTACCCACAAGAGTGCGGATAAGCGTCTGCTTTTTTTCTCTTCTCCGAGTGGAATCCCTTTTTTTCGACTTTTTTTATCCACAGTCGACTACCTATGACCGTGTTGACAACCGAGTCAAACATACGCGGATAATTGCAATTTTTCATGTTCATTTCCTAGAATCGTATTTTATTATTCGGATTGCCCAAAAGGAGGGATTCTGG
>NZ_CP176857.1:0-325000 GCF_046622605.1 Brevibacillus centrosporus
TGTAGCTGTCGCAACCTTTACGATTGCAATCAACCGACCACGAACCAATCAAGCCGGTGAACGAGAAGCTGATTTCATTAATATTGTAGCATGGCAGAAGCTTGCAGATCTATGTGCATCTTACCTACGAAAGGGTAGACAGGCTGCTATTGAAGGAAGGATTCAGACAAGATCTTATGATAACAAAGAGGGAAAGCGAGTTTTCGTTACTGAGGTGCTTGCTGAGAATGTTCAGTTCTTAGGTGGTAGAAGAGAACAGGACAATCCTACTTCGAGTAACGGCGAAAATCTTGGTTCAGGATCTTCCGGTAGTGGGTTCGATCCATTCGAAAATGGGAAACCAATTAACATTTCGGACGATGACTTGCCATTTTGAGCAATTAAGCAATCGGCTGAGTGTTGTGAGAGAGTCATTCTTTAAAAAGACGAACACATTTAATGCAGCATAAGTCACTTCATATCAGTCCTGACAGGGGGCTCTATTTGCACATCCCCCTGTCGAAAGGGATGTGGGAAGGGTGCTGTAACCATGAAAAATCAGAAGCAAATGAACGCGAATGAAATGCTCCAAGATTTCGTTCAAGAGGCAATACGGATCTTTGATGTTGAAAGCATTACAAATGATTTTTTAACTATTACTGACCTACCTCGATTTTTCAACAGGGATTATATCCAGTCAAATTTTTCTCTGTTTATTACGATTGATAGCGAAGAGGAGTCATACGAGAGCATGGATTCAAAGTTTGTTCTCTTTCATGAAGAAAAGCCAGTATGGTCGTGTGATTTTCGATGATTCTGGACAATGGAAAAATGTATGGTGGTTGGAAAGAATCAGGCTTACTTGAACTATTCCAGACAATCAAGACTTTTGAGTAAGCAATGAATAAGAATGATATGTTCGTTTCCCCCTGAGTCTTCAGGGGGATTAATTATTGTTGAGGCGGGATGATGATGGATTTTGTAAAAGATCGCACCCTAAAGGCGAATCAAAAGGTAAAAGTGTACCTTAACCTGAACATGATGGGACGTTTTTCGATTCAAGACTACAAGTCCGGATTAGTGGTAGGATACGCAGATTCTGTTTTGCTAAAGGATGTTGAAATGAAAATTAGCTTAAGTAGACAAAAAAGAGCTCGTGATGAAAAAAGGCGAAATGTACATGCCGTGGCGGTTGGGAATTTCATTTCTGCCGATGTCGATCGTCCGGAAGATCTCAAGAACCGTGGGTACTATAACCCGTTTATGGTAGACACCTTTGTTGATGAAGAGACCCAGCAACCAATTTTCATGGCCAGTATGGTTTATTGCGGAGAGAGACGTATTTTTTATAGAAGAGCTGGTGCCCCTATTGAAAATGAGCAGTTGGTCATGGGGCTTTAACTTTCCAACGATCGGGACCATAAGTTTTATTAAAACAATCATCCATTAATATTGATTTAATTGGGGCCTCAGCTAGGAAAAAAGCGGGGGCCTTTTATATTTGTGGCGTTAACAAAGTTGTTTTAGTTTCGAACTCGAACCTGATCGAGTATCGGCAGCTGAACGCATTTATACATCTGCTCAAAGAGCAAAATGGAAGCCGGGCCAACCTAAGGATGAGCATGCCCGAGCCAGCATTTGGTCGCATGTCACCTCTTTGACGAGCTCTTTCATATCCCCGACAACACGCGAAAGAACAGATCCTTGGCAGGCAACGTGGAGCAATAATGTCTTCTTGGTTTAAATTCCAAATTACTCTATAATTGGGACATCCATTTCATCAGATACTTGGAGGATGTACGACTATGCGGAAATTTTTTGTAACGACCCTAGCTATGATTCTGGCGTGTCTTAGCCTTGCTGGTGTATCCGCACAAGGAGCAGGCGAACCAAACCAGCAGCTGTACCCACTGAGAAAACCTACCGGGGATCAATGGGCTTTGAGTGATCGTAACGGCAAGATTCATGCGAGATTTACCTTGCCAAAAAACGGTACGATACAGGAATTCAAAGATGGCCTCGGCCGTGTAAGGAGCAGTAGAAAATGGGGGGTGATCGACCATACTGGCAAGCTCATTGTTCCCTATAAATACACCTATATTTCCAGTTTCTCCGAAGGGCTTGCAAGCTTTAAGATAGGGGAAAGCAGCGGGGTGATCAACCGGGCAGGGAAGGAAGTTATCCCTCCAAAGTTTGAACGTATAGATGGTTTCCGTTTTGGACGATCAGCTGCTTCTGTCAATAAAAAATGGGGACTCATCGACACGAAGGGGAATTGGATCGTGCAGCCTACCTTCGATTACGTAGGCTACATTCCCGAACGCCAGCAGTATTCCAATGATCCGATCCTCATCAAACAAGGTCCTTACTACGGATATATGGATGCGAAAGGAACCATATTGGTCCCCCCTAAGTATGTCTTGGCGAGAGAATTTTCTGATGGATTGGCCGCCGTCCAAGAAAAGGACAAGCAGATTGGATTTATCAACAGCAAAGGCGAGTACATCATCGCACCGATCTATTATTTTACCGTTCCCTTCAAGAATGGAATAGCCTATGCTTCGAGCTGGAAAGCGGACGGAAAATCGCTTGGAGGAGGATTGATCAATAAAAAAGGCGAATGGATCATCCCGCCAGGCGAATTTACTCCTTTTGGAGGATCATCGGATGTAGAGGAAGGCATTTTCAGCTACTACACTTATAAAGAAGAAGAAGACGCATCAGCTTACGCGGGTGCTGTTACTCTGACAGGAGAGGTCATTCTCGAACCGAAATACTCAGCTATAGGCAGATTTTATAACGGTATTGCCATGGTTCGCCTGCACGACGGCAGGGAGGGCTTTATCAATCGCAAGGGAGAGTATCTTGTAAACCCGCGTTATTTTGGTACCTATCAAAGTCCATATGGCTCTCTTATGGATCGTAACGGTCTGTATGCCATCAATTGGGGTCTCGATGGCTATTTAGATTATACTGGTAAGCTGGTCATCCCGCCCTATCGATAAAATATAGATGAAGGAGCCCTTCGCGTCACTAGAGTCGGCGTGTAGCTGCTGATGAGCGCAGTTTTCGTGCTGATGGTCATGAAGCCGTTATAAACTCCTCCATTGGTTAACGAACGTTCTAGAAATCTCTATATTGATATAGTGACAAACTCCTCATCACAAAAGTATGATGAGGAGTTTTAAATCTATCTCCATTATTTCACCCATAAGCCGGTAACTTTATAGTAGTTGATCCAATGCCACAAGAAATTATGAACTGCCGCAATTCCGAACTTGAAATCCTTTACTTTGTCTTTGATTTTCTCGTTGTAAAGCTTAACGCAAATATCGTTCATCAAGACGTATGATTCCGCGGAATCAGGATTTAACACGATATCGGTGAGACCTAACTCTTTGAGAGCGTGGGCAATGTGATGGTCGATGACCATGAATTTATCTATGTGGGCCGCGGCAAGCAGCTGGGATATGAAAAAGATATTTCCGCCTTTAATCTTCATTTCCGGGCTTAGTAAGGGCTGAATCTCACTCAGCGTATTGCTTTTTATATTTTTGATATAAGTTAAAGTCCTATGGAATTTTAGAAATTCATTATCAATAGCAGCATTGATTTTTAAGCGATTTACATGGTAGGTTTCCAGGTTCTTGTTAAGGCTGTCTGTTAATTGATCTTTTGTTAACGTATCCAAGCAATCAAATACAGTACGGGACAGTTCTTTGGTTTTGACGTCATGTTTTTTCGTATTGACAAAGAACTCGTTGTCTTGCATCAAAGCATTCAAAAATAGTTCCACCAAGTGGTTCACTGTTGATGAAAAAGGTGGTTGGTTATTTTTCAAATATTGATTCGAGGGTATAGGAGGCTGTCCAACCAAGTGAACGTGTTTCCCTTGAGATGGACCGGTTTGATACCACTCGAATCGGTTTCCATCAGTCACTCCAAAATAAGGCGCGTGAATTTGTAGTGCGTAAGACTCAGCCTGGCCTACGGCAGCGAGGAGATCCTGAGAGGACGCCTTAACCTCGATCAATACCCATGGCCGTTTCTCGATATGATCCGAGATGTAACAAACGATATCTCCCCATTTGACAGTAGAACCCATTTGAATTGGGACTCGTCCATATGGTGATATGAGTTCCTTTGGCCATCCAAATGTTTGGATTAAATAAGGGATTACCAAGTTTTCTGCTACTTGGATTTCATTCAAGATCATCACTCCTTGAGGTTCTATTATAGGTGAACGTGCACAGTCTTCTGAATAGAAGCATGCGCTTTAACATCTATAGGATGGATGAAGTAGAACACCGTGGTACTATTAGACTAAAAGATTTGGAAAGGTGGTGTAAACATGTCTGTGAATTACAAGCAATCTGCACAGGAAGTCTTGAAGAGTACAAAGTTTCAAAATGATGAAGTGGAGATCGTAAGGTTAGCGAGCCAGATGCAGCTTATTTCAGAGCACGGCATGGAGGATATGAATCGTGCACTACTTAATAGACGTAAATTATTTGATTTCATAGCTGAACATAACTTAGCTTCCGACCTCATTGGTTTTGATCCCATAAGTACTTTACTGTACGAACCATCGTGCTATTCGTCTCGCCCAATTGATTTTGTGCGACATCATGCCAATTCATTATGTTTTATTCAGATGAAACGGTTAAATGATAGTGAAGCAGATAATCGAAAAAGGAAAATGCTAGATCGTCTTACGGCTAACTTTAAACGTATACCAGTTGGAAAGTTTATTGAGCTGAATCTGTAGAGGATTTTAATGAAGGAGATGTCCAGCCACTTACTGACTTCATTGCATCGTCTGTTCAGAGTGCTGTTGATCATGAAAATTTGTTTTACTCTAACAATAGCGGTGTCACAGCAGTGTTTTCTTTCTATCCATCAAAACAGATTTTACCCCATCTTATTTTAGGGATCGCAGGAGATTTGGAGTTCAGGAATATCACCGGTGTTGCGGAGACCCAAGTGAAGGCAAGTCTGAAAAAAGCGATAGGTGCCTTTGAATGGGAAAACTCCCCTCAAAGAATTAATTTAATTGCAATGGAAGCAGACAACTACGAGGATATTGATATCGCTACGGCGGTATTTGGAACTGAGAAGTACGTAATTCAAGGATCTACTAGGCGATTTGTCAGAGATACGGATGGTTTTTTTGAAGATCCTAATTATTGCTCGAAACTGTGTGGGGTAATTGCTCTTAGAAGAGTGGATGGCAGACTCATTACTGGTTATAAGAAGACCTTGTTCATCAATGAACGATTCTTACCAATGGTAGATCAAGTTAAGCAAATGGTCGATATCGAAAAAGTGATAAGCAGTAACGATATGTCGTAGTATATGTTGAACCCCACTGACATTGTGGATTCGAAATTACAATTTTGAGTTATTCACCCGCTAAAGTTGAGTCATGCAGAGTGAACAAATATGAGTTGCATATGTAAAGTGCTATGAAGGGTAAGGGTGATGTAGATGATCAAAAACCTAACGATCTTTGATAAATATACTGAGACGGAAAATAATGCTACAAAAGCTCTGATTGACTTATTACGTCACTCTGAGGTCCTGCTTACCGAGCTATTCATCAATCAATTCTTAGGAATTAACCAATTGAATCAAGGTGCTGTGCTTTCGCGATCGTATGATATTCAAGTTGGCAGACAACTCACGCACAAATCCGGAATAGGCTGCGTTATTGCTATCAGTGACGAATCTAAGAATAAAGAAAATAAGCGAGTTAAAAACCAGAGAGAGAAGGAAACGATTCCTGATGCATTAATCCAACTCAATAATGTGACTCTCTTGGTTGAAGCTAAAATAGGTGGGGGCAAAGTCGATACGCAGCAACTCAAGGATCACCAGAAGAAATTTGCACAAGATGAAGTGATCCTGGCTCCTATCTTTGTCTCGTGGCAAAAGATTCATGCCTTTTTTGAGGACATAGTATCCTCCAACCAACCTTGGAACGAACTTACTCAATTTTTACTACAGCAATTTCTTGCCTACTGTGAACACATGGGATTTACATATGTGAAAAAAGAAAGCTACATACTAACGCATTTTATTAACCGGCCCAGAGTTTTGGAAGTCCTCATGGAAACGGATCAATACCTGAAAAGCTTCAGTGATGTTCATCGTAATGAACCCATTACCGATTGTTTCGGTTACACAATTATTAAGGATAGAAGCGAAGATCATCTATCTACAACTCGCAAGTTTTTTACATCAACTCTATTTAAGAAAGGTACCTATGTCTTGCATTTACTTTCGGAGGAAAAGGCAACAGAATTGCAATCGCAAGTTGATTCCGTGTTTAAAGGAAATCAAAAGAAGAATAAGAACGCGCCTAGGGAGGTCCACATTCATATGGATCTCGTTCATGAGTTCGCACAGATTAAGCCATACATTGATATAGCATATCAAGATAGAAGGCAATCTATCGGCATGGAATCGTTCACGCTATAGGAAAATGTTGCTTGATTACCTTCCAGCTCATTACATTTCCTGCTATAATAAACCACATAATCACACTTTTTGTTTTCCCTTTTTAGAGCAGAAGCTCCTGCTCAGAAATTCCGATAATTCGGGACATGTAGACACAAGCCTGTAGGCTAGAATGGACAATCCGTCTTTTCTATGCCTACAGGCTTTTTTTGTTGAAAAGGAGGCGGAGAGACGATATTAAGCGTGTAACACCTGTTCAATCAACAACCGGACAATTGAAATGAGGTTAAAACATTATGCTGGGGAATCACTACTCCTCAGCTTTTCTATTTCAAGGAGGAATGTTTTATGCCGTACTTCAGCTTCGAGTATAAGGTATCTCAGCGGACGATCGATCGTGCATATGAAGACAATCCAATTGAAACAAATGCTGATGGTACGATTGATTACTACCACTCAGTAATGGGCCAATGGGACTCATTCGCAGGTCGAAATATACATACCCTAGACCAGGCTGTACTCGTATTTCAAACTGATTTCCCAACCATATATCGAGAAGAAGAGACGCGTCTCGTTAACCAGGATACTGGTGAGGTCTACGAATTGGTGGGAAAAGCGATGAGATCTGAAAAAAACATCGCTACTCGTATCATAAGCGAGAAAAGTACAGCCAAGCAGGTTCAGGAAATTTGCGAAAGAGTGAGTCTATGGCCCGATCGAATAGCGGGCACTCATTACGGGTGTATTGTAGTGCGTTTCACGAAACATTACGTGCAGCCTGGAAGCGGTTTGCATTTCAAAAAGGATGAGATCTTAACTGTTAACCCTAGAAAGTGGGAAAACCGAACAGAAGATACATTTATGTATGCGGGTAAACCAATCGAACTGTCGGCTGTTGAATTTGTTACTGATCAGCGTATTCCCGCTCATTTGAAAGTCGGCAAATAACGTAAACCCAGGAGGGACGTCTTATGAGCATTCTTTTAAGAGAAGCAGTGGATCTGCTTAACAACACTCAGTTAGGTTATCGAACCGATGATCGTTTATACCCCGTATTTTCATCCATTAAAAGAAAAGCTTACCTTACGGTTAATGGCGATTCTGATGCAAGCTTTTGTGTCCCAACCTTTAAAGATTGGCGCGATAATACATTTTGCATTTATCGGCCAGAAGATCTTACTCAATGCAACTACAACGACATTAACGAAGCTGCACGTGATTGGTAGCTTTCAACAGATGGAACAGCCATTCTTCGATACAGTAGCCCGGGCAGAGGGCATATTTATCATATCCCCCTGTCGAAACGGGCTGTGGAGAGGGGACTTCACGTTGTATTCCATTCGGAACTTCTGAATGATAGCGTGTATAAGCATCAGTACATGTCGATTTCAATGTGAATTCACGGAACTTATAAGACCAATACCATGACATTTCATCAAACTGGGGAAGCATCCGCTCCCCAGTTTTCGTTTTGATTACCATACGTTGTAGGAGTGAAGTAATGTGGTTGAGTTGATATGTCAGTTTTGTGAGTCCGAACATGAGCCAGAAGAAGCAGAGATTGATCCATTACAACAAGGCTTCTGGTGTCAGTTCTGTGATGGCTATACGTATTTTGAAAATGATAGAGAGGACAGGCATCGATTTACGCTCATCTTAGAGGATAGGAAAGAAAGCAACCCTATGCCCTCGTCCTCGATCCATGTTTCCTTTAACACGAGGATCTCACCGCTTCGATACGCCGGAGGCAAAAGTAAAGTCATTCCTTACGTTTTTTCCAAACTCCAATCTAATTCAACTAAAACTTTGGTATCACCGTTTGCAGGTGGAGCAAGCGTTGAACTAGCGTTATTGGATTCCGGGGTAATCGAGCACCTGATTCTGAATGATCTTGATTTTGGTGTATACGCATTATTCTGGACAGTCTTACACGCTCCAGACGAACTGTACTATCGTTTGCAGCATGCTAATCCGTCTCAAAAGGATTACTTTCATGCACAAGGTATCGTCAAATCAGACTATCTCTCGTGCAATATGATAGAGGCAGCCTGGTCCATGCTACTCGTGAATCGATTAGCATATTCCGGAATTTACAGTGCGAATCCTTTGGGTGGCCGAAATGGGAATAAAGCAGATCTTCTCTCTCGCTGGAACCCCATCGACTTGCAGAAACGGATGAAACGTATCCACCAGATGGGTGATAAAATAACCCTTCACAATATGGATGCTTGCACACTAATCGAGGAGGAATATTGGAGACCTCATACGACCATTTTTCTGGATCCACCGTATGTCAAAAAAGGTAAGCAGCTGTATCGCTGTTATTACCATAAGGATGATCATATCCAATTGAATCTTCTTTTGGACAGCTTATATCACGGAATGCCAGGTGCAGATATTATCCTGATGTATGATAATGACCCATTAATTGAAGAGATCTATATGTATCCGACTGTTGAAAAAGTTGGAAGAGTATATTCTATATAGGGGGAGGCGCCGTTGTTGCTTAATATCAAAAGTGTTATAATGGTGCCAATCGGAAATGAAGCAGTTTGATGTTGAATTTTATTATGATGCCTCAGAAAGAAGTCCTGTTGCCGATTGGATCGATGATTTAGGTGCCAATGATCACAAGAAAAACGAGAGAATCCTACTCCAGAGAATCCGGCACATGTTCAACTTAGTTCAAACTTTCGGATCTGCTTTATCATTGCCAGATGGAAGAAAATTGACTGGTGTTGCAGAACCGCCAATTTGGGAGATTAGAATTAAGACTCAAAATTACTACCGTATATTTTGGACTCTTTGGCAAGGAAATGCTCTGATGCTGCATTGGATTCAAAAAGATACAGATAAAACACCACCTCGTGACATCGCGAAAGCACAAAGTAATTATTGGGACTGGGTGCGTCGTTTTGGCATATGAGTAAAAAATGTTAGAGGGTGTGTTTCGATGAGAAAGAAGATCTCATGGAATGATAAGAAAGCAGAAATGGACTCGCGATTTACTCAAGAGGAACTTGAGCTAATGGAGTACAAGGAGCACATCGCGAAAATCATCGTGGCCAACCGTTTGGAGCGGAATTGGTCGCAAGCTGAATTAGCACAAAAAGCTGGTTTGCATCAATCTCAAATCGCACGCATTGAAAACGGCGAACAACTTCCAAATTCACAGACGCTTGGTAAAATCGCGAAAGCTTTTCAACTGTCAGTTGGGTTTGTTCCCATTGACGAAGAAGCTGCGACATCAGCGCAATATGCTTAATTATTAAAGGCACACGTCACTTCATTGTGAGTGTGCCTTTTCGTTACTCCAGACAAAGAGCGGTTTCCTCTTATCGTATGACAAGAAAAAGTAACCATGGTAAAATGTGTTCATAGTTATTGTTTTTGCAGTACCTTTTTGAAGGCAAAGCAACCTTGCCAGTCTACCGAACGAATTCGGTTAACATGATTCGACCAGATGGTCGCATGAGGGGTTTATTCCGTCATGCCTCCAGCTGGTCGTTTTTTTGTGGCCGGAGAAATGTTAAAGGAGGAGAAGGAAATAACCGGTTAATCATGAAACCATTAATGTACAAAGATGTGGAGGTCACAGCATGGAAAAGAATCCTGTAGAAGATAAGGACCTGGAAAGTCGTGAATCGGATCTCTATCACAGCTTGCTCATCAGTATTGCAGAGCGATTTGACCCCGCTCTCGATACGGTTAGAACCGCTTTTTACGAACAGCATCTTCGCTCATTTGTTCTGGAGCTGTTGGTTGCCCCTTTCAAGAACGTTGCTGTTCTAGTGAAGTCAGCAAAAGCGAAAGGGATACTCACGGTAGCTACGGTAATTGGCGGAGGGTATATTCTTACGACGATCGACACCATCAAAGACTTTGTGTTAACTCATAAGATTGGTGTTGGGCTCACGGTATTCTTTCTCTGGTATGGAGTTAGTGCATTTCTGCATTTCCTCAACATGGCCAAACTCGATCGAAAAGACGTGTTTCATATCGTCGCGTTTCGAGCACTACGGAAAGCCGAATACAATCTCTTTGAACCGTTTGTTAAGCAGAAAACCCAAATTGATATGCAGGCCGTTGTTCAGTGGTTCTATAAGGAGCTAAGAAACAATCACTTAAGCGACGAACTACATAATGTCCGAAAAGAAAGGGACAGCTATTTAGAGAGCTTGGTGCAGCTCAATGAAGAATTAACCAGCACTCTTATGAAAGCCAAAGAAGAAGACAATAAGTTTCTTCAAAGGACAGACTATTTATACGGGATTATTGAGGGCATTAGTCGTAATATTGCTCGAATATCCAATAACCTCTTTAACATCAAATCTCTTAACTTTATCGCTCCCTTTACCCTATATCGTCTAGAAGAGAATGTACTAACCTATGTAGATGAAGATGGAACTTCTGGAAACTCACCTCTTTCAATCGACATAACAGATGAGGCAAACCAGAGCTACTCTGCGGTCATGGCAGTAAAATCACCAAGTTGTTTTGCTCAAGTTGATGCTGGGCCTTTACAAAGTCGTAAGATTGCTTCTTTCTTTATTAAATTGCCAACGGGCAATAATTATGTGGTGAACTTCCATATGGATTCTGCCAATCTTTTCTTCCAAGAAGACGTAGGCCGTAGTATAATAAACTTGTGGTCCATCTATGAAGTAGTCGAAGCACACTGCCTGCTGATGGACAAGCTGTTAACGGATTCGTCTTTGAACCGGAAGGGAGAGATCAGGCATGAATACGGCCCTGAAGCCAAATAGTATAAAGTTGCCTCACTACAAGGAAACCCTTGCGAAAGAAGCACAACGTAATTTGGAATTCTTCCAAGAACGTGAAAAGCGTGCAGCTGAGATCATGGCAAGAGCAGGATTATCTGTAAAATCGAGCAAATAAACTGTATAGAATATACAAAAGAGACCTAGGATCCTATTGATCTTGGTCTCTTTTTTTTGTTCTTTTCATTATTTCTTCCGCGCGACGCAGAACATCATCATAGAATTGTTGGTTTCTCTTACTCTCAGCTCTAAGGAGCTCAGAATAATGAGTGAGCTGGGGTTTTGAAGGAAATTGAATGACTTTCTTCTTATTCTTCATAGAATCGAACCTCCTCCTGCTACCAGTATTACCAAGGAAGTAGTGAAAGAGACATGTTACTAGCAAAACTTTGAGAAATAGGATTACTCAAATTCATCGGATGCATCAGAGTAAGTGAATTACTGCCTTTTGAGCGAATGAACCATATTTTCACTTTTTTACATAAGTGGTATACTATAAGTGTTCAAGCATTTTGATTCCTTTTTTGATGAACTTTGTCTTTTATTCCGGGAGTTCTCGGATCACTATGAATCGACCAGTTGGGTCGCAGATGGTTTCTTTCATCATGCAACCTAACCTGGTCGATTTTTTTTGTCTGCGAATGTTCCTAAAAGAACGAATGTATTTAAAAAGGGATCCGGATTCTGTAGAAAATCACGAATGGAAAGAAAGGATGGATGCTCGATGTGGACATTCGAAGCGAAGCAGCTATGCAGTGGTTGTGGTGCAGAATTCTCCCTTATGTATTACCGTGATAACGGGAGCTATTCCTATGTCACAGATCCATGTGAATGTAAGGTTTCATTTACACCTTCCCAAGGTGTAACGAGCCTCTCCCAGTGGATGGAGCATATGGAACGCAGCTCCCTTCTCCCCGAGACCATTGCTGAATTCGTCTTGCGAAAGGATCACATTAGTTTGGTACCCGGGATGATTTCAATCACGTATCAAGATCGTTATGGCAATGCTTATCAAGCATTCTCTGAACGTACAGAGTACCTGGATCCAGATGAAGACTGCATTATGATTCGTTTCTCCAGTCCAGGCTGTGAGGACGACGTTGAAGCTGTAGAACAAATTGAGGAGGCTCTTTTAGCCCTCACTGCTTATTGCGCTACTCATCACGCAGCGTAATGAAGGAATATTCCTTTTCATGCCCAACGACGGGGCAGCAAGTATCCACTCCCCGTCGTGAGAGGGAGTGGTAAGGAGAGAATATCATGAAACTGATGAACGTTAATGAATATGAAGAACTTCCAACAGAAGCCGCAAAGCACAATGCGAGAGAATGGTACAGGTATAACATTCAACCTAATAGGTATGATTGGAGCATTATCACAGAGATGTTCCAAGATGAATTGGTTGATGCTGGTTACCTGGAAACGAAAGTCAGTTGGAGCCTAAGTTATTGCCAAGGGGATGGAGTGGCCTTTTACGGCAAAATGTCCTTCAGGCAATTAGATTCACTCATTGCCCGCTTATCGAATGGTAACAAAGAAATGAGGCATCTTTGGTTCAAGAAAATTAAGAAGTGGAGTGACTATTGCTCCATTGATATTCGGATTGAAAGAAATGCATTTGGGCACCGCTATTCCCACTTCAATACCATGGATGTTTCTGCTGATACAGCGGTGTATGGGCTCAACAAGGCGCAAGAGAACAATCTCATTCGTTTTGCTACTTGGCTTGAGGCTGTTGTGCAAAATGATGTGCGAAGTATATCCAGACAACTGGAACAGCTAGGTTACAAGGAAATCGAATATATCAAATCTGATCCCTTCATCGCAGAAGAGCTTATGGCCGGAGGATATTACTTTAACGCAGATGGCCGGACTTCAATCGCTGTTTAACCGGCAGTCTTTAATGGTTGCACGGTATTAAGTAGAATGCGAGTTGCGGTGTTGATCATGAAAGAGTACCTCTCGATTTGAGTGGTACTCTTTTTACATTTTTATTGGGAGCGTGCACATCGTGGAGTATTATTGGGTGTTTATTAAAAATGGAATGTACCTAGTTATGTCAGACGAAGAATTAGGGGATGGTGAGACTTTAATTCGCTTTCCCTTAGAAGAAGATGGATTTGAGCTCGTTTGGGATAGTGCCTTCACTAAAGTTGAGGCAGAACGATACGCTAGGGAGTTTTACTGTGCACGGAAGTTTGAAGCCATTCCGGTCCCCATCACTTTAAAAGAAGCATGTGCTTTCATCAACGAACATCATCGTCACCACGTAGCTCCACAGGGCCACAAGTTTTCATTGGCCATTGGGGATGGTCATGATGTTATTGGAGTTGCGATCGCAGGCAGGCCAGTATCGCGGTATCAAGACGATGGGACGACCTTGGAAATAACCAGATGCTGCGTGAAAACTCAATACCGGAATCGGCACGTATGCAGTCAGTTATATGCAGCTGTCCGAAGGATCGCCAAGGAAATGGGGTACCATCGAGTCATCACTTATACGTTAGAGAGTGAGTCCGGGGGCTCTTTAAAAGCTTGTGGCTTTCACTTGAAAGGGATAAGTGATGGTGGTAGTTGGAACAGCCGATCTCGAAAGCGAGTCGATAAACATCCGGTAGGGGAAAAGAAAGTATGGGAAATGCAAATTAGTTTGTAATCCCGAGACGATAGTGGAGCCACTTTTATCGAACGTCGGAATGTATAATTGTGGTAAATTGGATAGTATAGAAGGTTCATATTAGGAATAAAGACCATTACTGAGCAAATAGATAAAATGAGTTATAGAAGGAATGGTGACCATGTTTTTCTGTAGAACTGAAAAGAAACGTGAAGAGCTCATAAAACTTTACGACATCAGTCCTGTTTCTCACGTTAAACTGTTGAATGGCCAAGTTAAGAGAAGTTGCACGGGAGACCAGCTGACTGGCAGTTACTATTGCTTTTCATACAAGGAAAAGGGAACCGATAAATACAGTACTTTTTTATGCGGAGTTCACGCGGCTGAGCACTTTTTGGATTTACTCAAACTCCCTATGATACCAATGTTTAATCCATTGTCATCCGCATCTTCCACGAGTGGCCAAACCTCTGTGGGGACGTTTTCAGGTTCGAAGAGTTCTCAATCTAGAAAATGGCACCCAGCTGCCGAGCAGTTATATACAGCAATCAATCTATTGATTGTTTGTTGGGATACCGTTCCAGGAAATGCGTTGAAAGACATCAAAGAAAAGGTAGAAAAGTACCATTATAAAGAACCTTTCCCATCTCATGTAAAAGGAATCAATAAAGTCATTTCGTATGATTCAAAAGGAAGAACTCTTCAGCAGATGATCGATGAATTAAGAGGTCAGGGGAACAGCGTTCGAAATTTCCGCTTTAATCTTCTGAATGATATTCTTGCGAATGAAAAAATTGAATCACTCTATGAGTAATGCATGCTGAATTAGGAAGGCACTAGCAGCCTTCGCTAGGGAGGATACATGAAACAGTTATCTAAATTAGAGGTTAATAGCGTAGTTTCCTATATAGGGGTAAGCGATGGTTACCTGGGGAATTTTTCATATGCATCTCATGCTGATTTCTATCCATCCTATTGCGGGCTGGATATTGATCCGTACGCCTATTCAGGTACCACTAGGGAACGGTTTATCGCCATTCTGTCCAGTCAAGATGGAAGAGACCAAGTGAAAATATTACACGGTGTTATTGAAAAGTACCTGCGGTGTACGCCATACGTGGTGGTGCGGGCCATGCATGGCAGTTCTTTAGCGGACAAGCCACCACACCGATGTGTGAGCTGGGCTGGAAGTCGATGGGGGTTCTGGAGCTCACCGCGTTGCCTAGCATCGATGAAGAGCTTTGGGTTCCTATGATCAAGGAGACTGACGTTCTACTAGTAAATGGCGGTGACCCCTTGTATCTGTGTTACTGGATGCGGCAGTCCGGACTGGCAGACCTCTTGCCGTCGCTGAACTTAGTCTATGTGGGACTGAGTGCCGGGAGCATGGTGATGGCACCTAACATCGGGAATTTCTTCGTTGGGTGGACTCCACCCAACGGTGGCGATGAAACGCTAAGACTGGTTGATTTTGCAATATTTCCGCATCTGGATCACGAGATGCTGCCGAGAAACACCATGGCTGATGCAGAGAGATGGGCCGCCGGGATGCAAGGTCCAGCGTATGCGATTGATGATCAGACCGCCATCAAAGTGATCGACGGAGCGGTCGAAGTTGTCTCCGAAGGGCATTGGAAACTGTTTTCGCCCTGATATTACTCCGCTGTTTACATATAATTGGTGGAACCTTAGTGGTAATTATTACGGTCGGTTTAGAGGTGCGTTAGTCGAAAGTAAATGTTGATTACTTTATTAAGCTAAACGGGTACGATAGCTCAATAACAAGAGGCAGTCTACGACTTTATTTTCCAAGTCTTCAGACTGCCTTTCATAATAGTGAAGTTTAGTCTAATACTTATTTCTTAGGATCTGCCGATGCTCTACTCCTAAAAACCGCGTCAAATCAACGACTCCAGTCTAAGACTTCATTTTCATACGACATTAGTGGGGGCGGGTTGCTACGTACATTCTGACCTAATGTCACTGATCGTTAAAAGTTCGCATAACTCCAGTTCAGCGTATAATTTGTAGCAGGGGAGCCTTAGGCATTTGCCTCGGTTGCAGCTGAATGGAAAGGTTTGTATTGCCTTCTTACCGAAAATGTAAGGATGACCCATTGCTCAAAATGGTCAATTGACAGTAAAGGATTACACCTGCTACTAATGGGTTTTTTAAAGGGGCGCTAATGGCTTATCAAATTTTGTTATCCTCAGATCATACTCTGAGTCTTTTGGAATTAATTCAAATTCTGGTTTGAAGTGGGACAGCACAGGCATTCCATTGTAATAATCCTTTATTTCTGCAATCCTTACGATGAATTTATTTTCGTATTCTCCCACTACGATCTTCATTTCTTTTCTATCGACTATCAATCCATTATCTTTTAGTTCCTTTTGAAGCTCTTCAACTGTTTGATCACTGGTTTCCTTTTGTACAATTTTGATCGATTCAGTTTTATTCTCTATTTTTTTCTCAATTGTAGTGTTCTTTTCAATGATTTCAATGTGCTTTACATTAAAAAATAGTGAGTATGACATGAGACTAAAAGAGATAAAGGGGAGTAATAAAAGAATAAAGATGACCAAATACCAATTTCCCAGGTATTCTTGAAGCTTTTCGAAGGGTTCAGAAAGCCTTTTTTTATTTACATCTAGCACAATAATTAATGCGCTGCATACAATCGCAATGATGCCTACGATGGAGAGCTTAATATCAAGATAACCATAAAAGCCAATCAGCAGTATCAGCCAACAAAAAATGTGAAGTGTCGCATGGTTCATGATAGTCTTAAGCCCTGAAGAGCTACCTAATTTACTCCATAATCTTTGAATTACGTAGGCAATGAAAACTGTAGCAAATCCAGTCCAATAATAGATACTGGCTGTATCAATTACTTTATTAAAGGTTACTTCAATAAATTCCCTAGGAATATTAAAATGTTTATACGTTGTAAATAATCTAAAATAGGTTATTACATAACCAGCTACTGAGAGTATCGCAAGTATTAGAGTGGCATCGAGAAGGGAAGGTAGCTTGAATTTTCTTTTGCTACTTGAACTGGTTTTGTTAAGGTGGTTCATTTTCTTTAACTCACTCCGATCAATTCGAAAGGATATGGGAAAGCGATAAATACGGGTTTACTTGTAGTGTTAAATCTTTCCCATTAACTTTCGTAGCTTTATGATGGCTGGTACTCACTTATCATTCCTCGGATGATTGCACCCGTTATCTACAAGACTATTTATGACTCATTGCTCTCTGGGTTAACACGGGATCTGTACCTATTTATTAGAATTCAGACCCGAATGAATGTAGAAATTTGTGTTCTGACAGGTTTAATAGAAACATTCTCAACCATTTTTTGATCAGAGATTAACCTTTGTTGGATAATTAGTCTTGAAGCTCCTTAAGTAATTCATCCACGCTAATCCCCAACTTAGCAGCCAATTTGCTATACTTGCCTGAAGGTTGTACATCTTTTTTCTCGTAATCAAATTTTTGCATTGACCAGTCCACACGAGCTTGGTCCGGATCAGCATAAAACTTACGAGTAGTCTCAGCAGAAGAATGTCCTAGTACTTGAGCGGTTAGATACATATCCTCATAGGTATTATAGTGGTTGGTCCCGAATGTACGCCTGAAAACGTGAGGAGTAATTTTCGTATCAATCTTGCTACGTTTACGATATTTTTCAAGCATTTGCCTGACAGTCCTTGCATCTATTCTTTTCTTTTGGAGGGAAAGGAATAATGCGTTCTCATGACCTTTGGTGACGCTTTCTTGTTGCTTTCTGGCCTCAATATAATCGGAGATATCTTCAACAATTCGAGATGGGAGTGTAATTAATTCTTCTTTCCCACCTTTACGCAGAACTTTTATTTGTTCCTTTTGGAGGTAGATGTCACCTACATCTAGTTGAATTAGCTCACTAACACGTATTCCGGTATACGCCAACAAAAGAGACATAATATAATCGCGCATACGAAGCTTTTCGTGATAGGCCATTTGATGTTCGCCTTTAACCTCGATGTCATCCATAATCGTTTGGAAGAAGCGCGTCATTTCATCAGGAGTGAGTCTGTCATTGATGGTAGCTTTCTTCTTCACGCTTATTTCTATATTAGGAGTAACATCCCTGGAAATAAGCTTTTTCTTAAATAAATAAGAAAAAAATTGGCGTAATGTGGCTAATTTTCTTGACCTACTGCTATTTTCGTTGGTAATTATTTTAGAAACTACTTTATTTTTTGTAGTATAGGTAAGGGTATAAGACTTGAGATGATCGAAAAAGTCACGAATATCATTCTCTTCTAATTTGTCCAAGTCGGTAGGGAGTAAGGCAATCGTGTTATCCCGGTCGCACTTACTGGAGGAGAGTAAGAATTCAAAGAACATGAGGATATCTTTTGCGTACTCAAACCTAGTTTGAAGTTGTTTTGTATCTTCAATGCTTCTAAAGAAGTCCATCACAAATTCAGGGAGGCGCAGCAACTTTTGGCGAAGTTTTTCCTCGATGGCCAGTTCGATGTTTTTCTTCAAGAGGGAAACACCATCCTTTATAATCAGAACAAACGTTCGTAATTATTCCGAAAATGAAGTTTTTCGGAATTGTTAAACTTAGTATGATTTAAATGAAAATCTATAAGAGAAGGGGAATAGACAAGCTATTTTTTACTTTTATTTTTCTCTTTTGCACCTGAGGATGGAGGTAAGTTGAGTCGAACCATCGCCCATACCTGCATTAAGCACAATATTAGTAAAGCAATGAGGAAAAAAGTGAGCTCTTGAATTTCGGGTGCACGTTCGATGTTAACGTAACCACCAATGGATGTAGCACATAAAAGCCAGGAGATTATTCGGTATCTATAATCAAATGCACCTAATATAGCATTACCAAAATTGATTATAATCAACAAAATAAATACACTCCGTATAGGGCCATCTATCGTAAATGTACCTGACTCTAAAAAACCCGTTTCAAAAACCTTTACTGAAGACATGTACAATGAGATCAGCATACCAGCTGCAAAATTAAGATACACAGTATGAAACGATACAATTTCCACACTAAATCTATCTCTATCATTCGTTCTTGAAAAATTGAAATGCTCACGCCTTAATGTGAATACAACAAACACAAGTCCAAGCAATGTGGCAAAAATTGCAGCATAACCTAAAAAGATTGATACTATCATCGAGATAACATCTTGATTGATTGTCTTCATCTTTTTCCTCCATATTCGTTACCTGCGGACTGCGAATGTTTGTTCTTACCAAATATTCTACCATACTTTTCTAATTCCGTCACCAACTATTCCGAAAAGTTATCTTTTCGGAATAGTTGGTTGGGGATTGTATTCCCCTTTTAATAAAAAACGCCTCAGTACAACTACACAAAATTGCTTCCTTAATCTGCATCGCTGAGACACAATTAGCTTAATAAAGTGCACAAAAATAGCCCCCGATCTTAACTGGCAAAGAAAAAGACGACACCACTATAAGTGATGCCGACAGAGTTGATAAAACCCTCTTTTTCAAACCAGTCCCTCCTTTGCATATATTTAGCGGCAACTGGTAATTATCATTTACTTAACTACGTTCTTGCCAACAGTGTTGCTACCAACACCGATCGCCTTTTCGTTTCTTCTTCAATATTATTGCGCAACCATACTTTTACTGCAGCTATATCCAGCTAAAGAATGGTTGCTGTAGGAATAATCACCTGGAAAGACTGTTTTCTCCATGATTACCGTCCCATTAGGCAACATCCGATACGGAATCAGATTTATATAAGCATTGTCCCTGAGTCTTGTATTGTTTTGAATGTGTAGAATGTCGCCCTGCGAATCCATGATGGCGAGAGATCCACCCAAATTGTGATCTAAGGTAAAGAGCAAATTTCCATCAGGAAGTACACTATACAAAGCGGCAATATCAATTTGTTTCATCCATTTTACTTTTCCAGTTTCCGCTTCCAAAGCGTATACTTTTGCATTCTCCAACTTTGTAGTACGATTTCTGACAAAGTACATTGTCTTTTCATCGTTTGATAAAGCAAGGAAATTTCTATCCATCAGACTAATTCTTTTGGAGAAGGACAAATCGCTATCTTGCAGATCCACTTCCCATTTTTTTGTCCCATCTGGATTCAATGCAATCATACCTTCGTACGTACCAAAATATATCGTGTGATCTTTCGCTATTAGAGGCTCTCCTTCTGTTGGCATACCGTACTCCGAATCAATCATGTACTCCCAAAGGATCTTTCCGTCCTTTGCCACTGCACGTAACGCTGAAGCTGCCCATTCTTGAATTCCTATCGATTTGTGTTTTTGGTGAACTCGAATGAACGACCATTGCTCGGCTTCTTGTGGGGGTACCGCCAGCAAAACGCGTATTTACAACGTTAAGGAGTTTTGAACACAAAAAAAGCCAGTTTTCACAAGGTAGACTTTCAGGGCTATTGGCATTAAGAAGCAAAAGAAATCCGGATCAATCTGGACTCTACTGTGTATGTGAGTGTACACATACCCCCGATCCACTCTTTTACTCCCGGAAACATTCAAGGTGCATCGTCTCCTTTATATCGGAGAATCCGCCGGTGTACGTAATCGTATGATGAATCACGAGAAACTTCCAGATTGGAAGAAGCAAGTCCGTCCAGGAATAACAAGTACAAGGGTTATGTTCAGACTTAAAAACTTCCGGATATAATTAAACGTCCTTTTGAACATAATAATTTTAACGAAAGAACTATTGGCAAAATAATTGTAGAGGAGTTCCTTAATTTCAATGGTTACGAATATATTGATTGCATTTGTTATTCCGTGGATTTTTGGTTATTGGCTTTATAAAAATGAGCCGATAATTGTACTAACAATTGCACCATTTTCAGCCGTGATCTCGTACGTTATGAATTGTGCTGGATTTTATTTTGGTTTATGGGATATATACCCCTTCGGTCAGGAACAAGACTTCTCAGGCTTACCATTTGATTTGGGGAGTTTCGCAGTGATTGGCTGTTTTTTTGTCAAACTGGCTAGAGAGAGGAAAAGAAATATTGTGTTTTTAATGGTAGGTTTTACAGGCCTTCTCACGGGGATTGAGTTGATATGGCTTGCTCTCGGAAGAATTCACTACCACACTGGTTGGAATATATACTGGACTACACTCTCCTACTTCCTATCAGTGTTAGTCGGTTATCGATATTACCAGTTATTGAAAAAACACGGTGTCTTATAGGTTCCACAGGGTTGAATTGCACTATCTCCCTCTCACAGTTCCGAAAAGATGGTGTGATGCCTCGGTCATAGGTAGATTCATTGCGAATACTTCCATGGGCATGATGGAGTCCCATAATGTTTGTTCTAATGAACTTTAATAGAACATCAGTTTCCCTTCTTTACGATGTTTTGTAAGAGGAAATTAGATGCATTTTGATCCAGTCACTCCATCATGGCTATGGTGATAGCAAAAAATCATTGATGGTCTCCTTAATCATCATTACGTTTTACATTTTAATACTGATCTTCTAAATACCCATCAAAAAGAAGACCTAGATAGTAAGAAAATCATTCGACTACTGCTTCTCCGTGGACTCATTTTCTTCATACCATGGGTTTATATGAACCAGTACCTCATCTACATCTTTGTGATATTCCATTATTCTCTGTTTAATTAGCCGACTAATATCATGACCTTCCTTAACGGTCAGTGCTCCTGAAACACTTGCTCGCACGTCCACAAGAATATAATGTCCGTGTTCTCTAGCTCGTAAACGATCAATTCTCATCACTTCTGGAACTGAGAAAATCAACTCGGTAAATTCCTGTATCTTCGATGAATCAACTGTTTTCTCCATAAGAGTGTCAATTGATTCTCTCCCCATTTTGTATGCCAGTTTTAATACGATCAGAGAAACAACAATGCCTGCAAACGGGTCACCATATGCTAATAAAGGTATATTCTTAAGTTCACCAATATAACCAAGACCAATCCCTATAACCGCTGCTTGAGAGGCATAAACATCAGCAAGGTGGTCATAAGCAGTAGCAATTAACCCTTTACTATTTTGCTCTTTTCCGATTTTTATAGTGTATTTAAACAAAATTTGTTTCCAAATTAATGAAACCAAGGCAGCGATCAGTGCAATTACATTTGCTCCCGGAGCAGGGCTAAACAATGTATGTACAGAGTGATAAGCGATTACAATAGCAGCTACTGCGAGTACGACTGCAACGATGCCCGATGCAATCACTTCAGCTTTGCCGTGACCGTAGGGATGTTTTTCATCAGCTGGTTTTTTGGATATTCTCATGGCACTAAACGCAGCAACAGAGGCAAACACGTCACCAGCATTATGTATTCCATCCGCCAATAAAACCTTACTTCCGTAATACAAGCCAACAAAAAGTTTTATCACCGTTAAAATAATGTTGCTAATTAATCCAGCCCATGCAGCGATTATTGCAGAATTTGTTGGTTTTCCCATATCCACTCTCCATACAACCGTAAGGATTATTTCCCATATGTAATGTTTTCCTTTATAGCGCAAAAATATGTAGAGACTTTAATAAAAGACTTACTCCATTTGATCAACCGAGTAATGTTTGGAACAATAAGAAAATGGCAGTGGCTTTGGGTTAATTGGTGCAATGGAACCTTGTTAATCCTCATATAAAACAACAGCTTTTTTTATGTATAGCCAACTATATGCTGTAATCTTAACTCGAAAAGTGAAAGTCCTTATTTATCAAGGGCTTCCACTTTGTTTATTTGTATTCAATGTAAAAAACTGTTCCCAATAGAGTCAGTAACGGAACAAAATCAAGGATTACAATGCTTTTTCACCTGATTGTTTGGGTTTTATAGCATGTCGAAGTTCTAAGTTCCGATTCCTAAAATAAATTCGGAACATCCTTAAATCCTTGTGATTTCAGCTTTTGTGAGATTATTTCCATATTTTTAGGGGTACAGCCGAGATACGTGTAAAAATGGGTCATGGTCTTATTTCCATACCATGACCCATTCTCTTAATCCTGATTACGCCGCCATTTTCCGGCATTCCTCAGCACATTTCCTGCAAGCCTCGGCGCAGCGTTTGCAGTGTTCGTCGTTAAAGCTCTCGCACTCTGCTGCGCATGCTTCGCAAACTTGGGCGCAGAGTTCACAAAGCGCTTTGGCGTAGCTACTTCCCCTTGCCATGAACTGAATAGACAAGAGGCAAAGCTGGGAGCAATCGAAACAAATTTGAATGCACTTTTGCCGATTTTGTGCGTCTGGTTCGCCTACACATGCGGTAGCACAGTGATGGCATTCGACTGCACACTTAAGGCATGCATCGATACAAGATTGGTGAACAGCGTGCAATTCCCTCATCTCCCTCTTCATACAGATCAGGATTAGTATTCCCGACATTAGGATTTTAATCAGGGCATGTAATCAAATAGTGATTGGCCGGTGTAT
This sequence comes from Brevibacillus centrosporus, assembly GCF_046622605.1. Classification (NCBI taxonomy): domain Bacteria; kingdom Bacillati; phylum Bacillota; class Bacilli; order Caryophanales; family Paenibacillaceae; genus Brevibacillus; species Brevibacillus centrosporus. The sequence continues at coordinate 23,302 of NZ_CP176857.1, forward strand.
ATACAACCAAGTACCTGGTATTATCCGTCATCTCAATCGATGCCGCCGATGCGACAGGAAATGATGATGCCCGAAGACATGAGACGAATGATGGACCTGATGAGACAGCACATGATTACGACAAATGAAATTAAACAAACGGTAGATATCATTAACGAAAGATGTAGGCGTTTAGAAGAGCAAATGAAGCGTATGGAAGGAACAATGATGTAGGTGTACGGCGCCAACATCCGCATTTTGTACGCAGATCTCTATTTGACAGAAAAATTGCCGGTATCTTTTCGCAAAGGACTATCGGCATTACAATTGAGAATCAGTTAACAATTTAACAATCTGGAAAAATTTTGTTCATGAGGACATATAGTGTAACAAACAAGTGGTTCATGATGGAGGAACTTTATGCACCTTATTCAAGACATGTACATAAATTTTCCCTTTATCGGCGCTTTCCTCCTGGGTATCATTGGTGCATTGGAACCATGCCAATTTTCTAATAATCTAGCGACCTTTATGCTTAATCAAAAAGATATCACAACAAAAAAAATACCAAAATCTGAATTCGCAGCTTTTGCTTTTGGCAAAATAACAGTTTACTGGATATTAGGGTTCCTCATCCTAACGTTTGGACAGGGGTTATCGAGTGAGGCCCATCCCTTGTTTGAATGGCCCCATAAGTTACTCGCACCTTTATTTATAGTTGTAGGTTTATATATGCTTAACATCATCCATCTTCCGGGAAAAAGCCCCAAAATTGTATCAGTGTTAATACCAAAACTAGTTAACCAGCTCCAGGAGACAGGCTTTTACCCATTTGGTTTGGGGGTTGCTGTTGCTCTTGCTTTTTGCCCTACCATGTTCTGGTTGTTCTTTGGTCTGTTAGCTCCGACGATGATCTTAAATCCTGTTGGGATATTGTTGCCGCCAATCTTCGGAATCGGTACAGTTGTACCGCTACTGCTTGTCGTTCTTGTTATATCACTTTTAGGTCAGTATTCGTCTTTTGTGCAACGCGCAAAAAAAGGGGGAGCCCTCATTCAACGAGTTACGGGATTCATCTTCATAATAATTGGATTCAACGAGTTAATTGAATACTGGATTTCGTAGCTATAAATATCTTACCTAGAATCAAGAAACTAAGAACGGAAATCGACGACTTCCCCAAGAAATACAGCCCTGTCATAAGCAATCGAGTGGTTATTCTCCGCGAGTAATAAATTCTTTGCATTTGTAGTCGGAAGTCTCGTCGTTCATGACTTTAGAAAAAGCATGAGTGTATTTATTCAATTTCATCATAAATAATACGCAATGACTTCTAGAGAAAATAAAAAACCTTAGTCTAATTGAATATCGGACTAAGGCTGATGTGACTATACAGGTTAAGCTTTTTTCGCAACAGTCAATTTATTACCCAAGCTCTCTTTGATTGACTCCCTGCCTTGTAATGAAAGGGACGGCCAAGCTAAACCTCAGTGTAATCCACGAAGTGATCACGGGTGACATAGATACCCTCTTCCTTCAGGGGCTCGAACACTCTAAATTTGCGTAACTGCTTTCCATAAACATGGATAGTGATAGCGATTTGATCCCCCACTGCCTCAAGGATGTGGCAGTCAGCCGGGGGTAAGAGCTGACCCGTGCACTGTGCATTAACGATCACTGTACCGGTTTTTACGAGTCTCACGACATCTCCAGAGATCACATCAGCCTGAATAAAGTTGGTCACTTTGATTCGGCCAACCAGTACCCCTTCCGCTCCCCATGTGCCGTCGTGATCATGCAGAGGTGTACATTGACCGGGCTGCCAGACCAGTGCCATCACCTCGAATCTATTCTTTGGGTCGACAAAAAGCGTATGACGAGCGTAGATTTCGGCTTTAGGATTCTGTTTCTCTGGTGGAAGCCACGATATCCCGCGGACCAGCTTACCTACAAGTCGTTCAGCTTCGGTAACCAGCTTGTCATCTTCATTGTACTGCTCTACCGCCATGGTCATATCCCTTACAAAGTCATCGAGAACATAGTCGTCCGCCTGATCTGTGACAATGGACAACTGTTCTTCCGAATTAAAATGGACTGGATTTTCCCTATTGTATGCCAAGTTACATACCCTCCCTGACAGAATATGAAACTTGTATTAAGCAAGAAATACGCCAAACAAATCGCATACTTTTTTCAAATGGGTACCCTCCGGTAAAGCTGGGTTTCTCTAGGGAAGAAGCCAGCAGAAGCTGTAATTTCTTGCCGTCAATAAGTAAGGAGTCAGGAAGAGATCCAGGGTATGAATCACTCATTCCAACAGATTTGAATCTCAAATTGAGAGGCCCTCTCAATCTGAAACAACAGTACCGGGGGATGAGTTAACGCCCGGAAACAAACCGTATTCGTTCAGGCGACGGTAAGCCGTGGATCGGCTAATTCCAAGTTCAAGCGCGATTCGGATAATGGCCTTCTCACCAGTTCCGTACAACTTAATCCCCCGTTGAATCTCCCTCCGCTCGATGTCTTTCAGAGGGATTAAGCCAGATACTTTGTCGGGAGTCCTGTGTGAAGGAACAGCATCGAAGACTCTGTTTGGCAGAGAGCTTACCCCAATCAGGGGATCTGAGGACATAGTAATAGCGTATTCGACTACGTTCTCCAATTCGCGAACGTTGCCCGGCCAGTGATATTGCACCAACACCTGTTCCGTCTCCGGGTCGAACGAGACCGTCTGTTTGTCCATCAATCCAGCCTTTTTCAAACGAAAGTAATCCGCGAGCAACAGGATGTCTTCAGGTCGTTCACGAAGAGGCGGAATTTCAATCGGAATCACATTAAGCCGAAAGTACAAGTCTTCACGGAATTCCTTTCGTTCTATAAGCTTCTCCAGATTATGGTGGGTCGCTGCAATGATACGCACCTCTAATCTGGTACTCTTTGTGTCTCCAACACGGGTTACCTCCGACTCCTGGATTACGCGCAGCAATTTAGCTTGCAGACGTAACGACATGTCTCCAATCTCATCCAAGAAGATAGTCCCGCGGTTCGCCAGCTCAAACTTGCCCGGTTTCCCGCCCTTGTGGGCACCAGTAAACGCCCCGGCTGCGTAGCCGAACAACTCGCTTTCCAACAACTCCTCAGGAATGGCGGCGCAGTTAATGGCTATAAACGGTCCTTCCCGCCTCGGACTTCCATCGTGGATCGCCCGTGCAAACAACTCTTTACCTGTACCGCTTTCTCCTCGGATTAAGACCGTTGATTGGCTCACTGCGACACGCTTAGCTCGTTCGACCGTACGAGCCATGGCCGAACTCCGATAAATGATCCGGTCAAAACCGTAAAAGTGCTGTTCTCCGTTGATGTGATTGACCAGTTCATACACCTCTTGGATGTCGCGTAAGCTGGCTACGACACCCTTCACGGAACCTTTCACCCGAATTGGTTGAATATTGCCCAATACGGTAACAGAGCCCTGAGTAGTGGCAACGGTGAACTCACGATTGGTTAATCCCTTCCCATTGTCCAGCACTTCCCGGACGTGAGAGTCAAGGCCAGGTAAATCTGTGATGACAGATGGTAACTTACCAGCTGTCAGCCGGAGAAGCTGTCGCGCGGGTCCATTAAGGTAAGTTACGGAACCTTGCTCGTCTGCCGCCACCAATCCTTCCGTTACCGAATCGGTAACAGCCTGCAGGTAACCCTGGGTATGCAATAGAGCCCCGATGGTTTTCTCCTCTTTCATCTTGCTGGCAATCAGTTCGGAAATCTTGGAGAGAAAGCCTACATAACCATCCAAACCGTACATCAGTCGCTCCCTCTGATTATCCGTAAAGGCAATGAGACCAAGAACTCCAATCGGCTTCTCCCCGAGAATCGGGCTTGCAATATGCGCTGTCTCGTTACAGGAGAAACGAGCTCCGCATCCCTGACAGAACTCATCAACACGTGGATCGGCCAACCGCACAGGCGATCCAGACCTTAACGCATGTCCGAAGGCAGAGTCAGGGTGTACACTCTCCCCAATGCGATGCCAGTATGGGCCAGTCCCTGCGATTCGGACCATCTCATCATTAACTAGTGTGGCCTCCAATTTCAACACATCCGAAACGGCTTCAAGAATTTGCTGAAAGTCTGGCAAGTAACGATTTGTATGATCCATTTAGATTACTCCCTACCAAATAGCGGATCATCTTAACCCGCTGCTACTTATGTTACGTTTACTGTTCCTATACTGATTCGGTTAACAGAAGCATTCTCGACAGATTATGATTAAATACCCCTTGATAAGGATGACGGGCCATTTTCCCAGAAGGTTTCAACGAAATGACTATAACCACACGTACAGTAAAGAAAGCAATTTAAGGTAGGATTACATAGTTCCCTCCTAGAACCCTGTAAACCCCCCGTACAAACGAATAAGAAACACGGTGATATCCGTCATTTTATCCGTGTATAGTAGAACACCAAATAAAACCATCATGGTTCCCCCTATCTTCATAAGCCGATCTGAGTATTTTACAATGGCTTTTACTTTGCTTATGAAGAACGTCATAAGGAAAAACGGGATGGCAAATCCAAGTGTATACGCAAGCGTATAGTATAGAGCGTTTTCTGGATTTGTTACCCCAAGGACAATGATTGCGGATAAAATAGGCCCAACACAAGGGGTCCAACCTGCGGCATAGGTTATTCCTATAACCACTGATCCAAGATAACCCAACGGCCGGTTTTTTAACTCGATCTTCCAACTTTTCATCAAGATTTCCGTTTTGAATAGGCCAACCATTATGAGTCCCAACAAGACTAAAACAATTCCGCCAACTTGCCTTAGTAAATCTTGATAAGCCGAAAACAGGCTACCGAGTAACGAAGTGGATAACCCAAGCGCAAGAAATATAATAGAGAATCCTATGATAAAAAACAGGGTATGGAACATGGCCTGACGTCGGAATACCATCTGCCCTTTTTTTACCTCTTCGGCTGTAATTCCTGTGATGTACGATAAGAAAGATGGATATAGGGGTAGACAGCAGGGTGAAATAAAAGACAGCAAGCCCGCCCCGAACGCAAGTAGTAACGTTATATTTGATTCCACTTCAAACCCTCCAGTATGTACAATCCTCTATCATTCGGAACTAAAGTTTAATTTGATACCTAGTCGTTAACATGAAATTTTACTCCTTCTTTACCTTAAGGTTTTTAACAATTGTGACTATCAATTTAATAACAGGCAATAAGACTAGAAAAGCAAAGAAAAACGCAAGGATAGCTGGGGAAATTTCCTGTCGTCCGGCAAGTATAACTTGGTCCTTTTTGGTTTCAGTGGGAATGGTTTCTCTCTTAACTGTTCCGCTTATCATTGGTTTACTTTGAGCAGATGAGGGATCAGCTTGTAAAGACATTGGCGAAATTAGTTGTAAGAGGGAGACGATGAAAATACATACTATATGAATAAACCTATCCACGATTTTCCCCCTCGTACACCATTTTTGTATGATTACAATATACCTGTCCTGTTTTATGGTAAAATCTTTTGTATTTTGTTATACATAATCGTCTCGGTCATTTCTCCGATATACGTATCACGGATGATCCCATCTTTATCAATAAAAAAAGTGTGTGGAATCGGGCTAATTCTATATAATTGCGTTACGATTCGTTCACTGTCCAACCAGATCGGAAACGTTACCCCAACGGATTGCACAAATGGTTCAACTACGATTGGAGATTCTCCGATATTAATTCCAACGATAACCAACCCCTTATCCTTAAATCGCTGATATTGTCTCTCTAATGCAGGCATCTCCGTTTTACATGGTACACACCAAGATCCCCAAAAATTTAGAACAACTGCTTTCCCCCGATAATCGGAGAGCTTTTTAAATGTGCTATCGTCAAATTGTTTTAGGCTAAAATTTGGCGCAGCTTTTCCAACTTCCGGCCCCTTTTCTTTAAAAACACTAGAGTATACTGCGAATGCAAGCGCAAGTAATAATAAAGCCAAAATTCCGGAACGAACAAATAAACGTACACTTCCCGACATCTTGTTCCTCCTAATTAATTCCTCTTGTATTTCGATTCAACTTGTCTTCTTTCCAGCTAGCCAGAGCGAGAACAATTCCCCCGATAACAATGGCTGTATCTGCGGTGTTAAAAATGGGGTAGTTGATAATACGGAAATCAAAAAAGTCCACAACTTCTCCGTATAAGACCCGGTCAACTACATTCCCAAGCGCCCCTCCAAGAAACAGCCCTAGTCCGAGCTTCTGGATTCGATTTGTGATCTTTTTTGCATAGAAGGATCCTACTAAGACCACTACCACGGCAATGGTTATAAGGAGCCATCTTTGCCCAGCCAATATCCCCCAAGCAGCTCCGGGATTCCGATGGGATGTCAGATGAAATACATCCTGAATAAGCGGAATGCTTTCCCCAAGTTCCATAAAAGTTTTCACAATAAATTTTGCTATTTGATCAACACTAACAGCTACTATCATCCAAAAATAGACCATATGACACCTCATTGTTTTTTTACTCCTACCACTGATTCTGCAGGTGAAGGAAATCTTTCAGAAAACTTCACTAAACTGGAATATACCAGGGAAATATGGCAACCTGCCCTCCTCCCTGGTATAGGTTGTCTATTCCTTTACACGTAACAACCGAAGTCCATTCAAGGTAACAAGTAACGTTGCCCCTAAGTCTGCGAAGATCGCCATCCATAAGGTTAACCAACCGGGAACAATGAATGCCAGCGCGAGGGCTTTTATACCCAGGGCGAACACAATGTTCTGTTTTATGATCCGCAACGTGCTGCGGCTAAGTTTAATCGTAAACGGCAGTTTCGTCAGATCATCTGCCATTAAGGCAATATCTGCCGTTTCCAATGCGGTATCTGTTCCCGCCCCCCCCATCGCAATACCTACGTTGGACGTTGCAAGGGCAGGGGCATCGTTTACACCATCCCCGACCATCGCTACTTTTCCGTGCTCTTTCAACTGCTTGATGGCTTCCAACTTATGCTGCGGCATGAGCTCCGCTTTTACTTCGTGGATGTCTACCTGTTTGCCGATTGCTTCCCCTGTTGCACGGTTGTCGCCTGTAAGCATAACCGTCTTCTCGATACCCAAATCACGTAGTTTGCGAATGACTGCTTTGCTGCTTTCCCGCACTTCATCAGCAACGGCGATTAGCGCCTGAACTTCCTGTTCCGTACCCAGGATCATAACCGTTTTGCCTTGGTGTTGAAGGGTTTGGATCTTGTCCCGTAATCCCTGTTCGATTCCGCCGGGCAGAAGTTCTTCAAACAGGCGGGGACTGCCAATGTAATACAATTGTCCATTAACCGTTGCTTTTGCACCTTTACCAGTAATGGATTGGAAGTCGTCTGCCTTCCATGCCTCGAAATCAACTTTATGGTTATCTGCTTTGCGGACGATCGCAGAAGCAAGAGGATGTTGCGACCATTTTTCGATGGCACCGGATATTGCCAGCAGGTCTTTATCTTCCGGACCTTGAACACGCAAGAAGTCGGTTACTTCCGGCACGCCTTTCGTTAACGTACCCGTTTTATCAAAAGCAATCACTTTCAGTCCGCCGGCTTCTTCGAGGTGTACACCACCCTTAATCAGTACGCCGTTTTTTGCCGCATTCCCGATAGCCGTTACAATGGATACCGGAGTTGAGATCACCAGAGCGCAAGGACAACCGACTACAAGAAGAGCTAATCCGCGATAAATCCAGTCTCCCCACGCCCCGCCAAATAAAAGTGGAGGGACTAGCGCAATACCCAAGGCCAGAATCATAATTCCTGGAGTGTAATATTGGGCGAAGCGATCGACGAACGCTTGGGATGGAGCGCGCTCTGCTTGTGCCTCCTCGACCAAGTGGATAATTTTTGCGATCGTGGTATCTTCTACTCGTTTCGTGATTTCTACTTCCAGTACTCCCTCTTCATTAAGGGTACCGGCAAATACTTCTTCCCCAACTGTTTTTTCAACAGGAACAGATTCGCCGGTAATGGCTGCCTGATTGACGGCCGATCTTCCTTTGATTACGGTACCGTCCATGGCAATTTTCTGTCCCGGTTTGACAATCATGATATCCCCTACTTGGATATCGTCCACGGGTACCTGGATTTCCTGAGTACCTCGACGAATGGTTGCCTCCTTGGGGGCCACATCCATCAAGGAACGGATGGATTGTCGGGCTTTTTCCATCGAGAAGGTTTCGAGTGCTTCACTGACGGCAAACAAGAGTACAACGGTAGCACCTTCACCCCACTCGCCGATTGCCGCTGCGCCAATAATCGCCACAGTCATCAGGGTGTTCATATTGAAATTAAAGCGGACAAGCCCTTTTAATCCTTTTATAAATAACTCATAACCACCAATGAGGACGGATGCCGCATAGAGAAGAACCGACGGAAGACTTCCCTCACCATACTGCTCCCCGAGGAACCAACCTACCACCAAAAGGACTGCGGAGATTGCGGTGAGAATCGTTGATTTCTTTTTCCAGAACGGTTCTTTTTCAATTGCCCGCTGTTGTTTTTCGGGATATACCTTCAGTCCTTCAAAGGAACCTGCTTTTTCCAGTTCTTCGATTGATGTTTCACCATAAACGGTGACCTTGGATGCACCAAAGTTCACTTGCGCGTCTTGAACCTGTGGCAACTGTTTGACGTTCTTTTCAAATATCGACGCGCAGTTGGTGCAAGTAAATCCCTGCACGCGATAAATACTTTTTTTGGCTGCACTATCAGCCATGGTTTTTTCCCTCCTTGTAATGCACCATAGTCAGGTGGATCATCTGTTTTACATGATCATCGTCCAAAGAATAAAAAATCAATTTCCCCTCTTTTCGGTGCCTGGCCAATCCGCTGTTTTTTAACAGCCGCAAATGATGCGAAGTATTGGCAACGGTAGACCCGATAATATTAGCAACGTCACACACACAAAGCTCTTCTTCCTGGCATAAGGCATAAGCGATTTTCATTCTTGTTTCGTCTGCCAATGCCTTAAATATCCTCGCCATCCCTCGTACATCGTTTGTAGCAAGCAACTCTTTTCCGTGGGCAACTTTTTGCTCATCATAGCAGTAAATGTCGCAAGCTTCTTGTGTCATACAACCACCACACATTCCAATCCTCATTTGAGTGTTATTGTAAAACGATGTGAATCAAACAGTCAAGCCAATATTTGAACAAATTGAGTGAATCAATTCAAGTGAAAAATACAAATAATATTCATGGGTTAGTATCTGCATCTACAAAAGGAGATTATGACCGTTGAAAACTGGTAAATGGTTGCTTATCTTGGGGATTGGCATCGTAGTCATCGGGGCTGTGAGTTTGTTGAACAGATCGTTTGAATACGGCTATGTTCCCCCACAGAGTAAAATCCTGACGATTGGAACAGATAAGGTACAAACGCTGTCAACCAAACAGCAGCAGTTTGATGTGTGGGGACGATCTGTGTCACGGGAAGAAGCTGAGGACTTGAAGAAAACATCCGAAGGCCGCAAACTCCTCTCGTCGGATAACGGTGCAATTGAAGTGACCAACGAACTCCTTACTTTGGGACGGGAAGCGTTTTACAAAGAAACGTTTGGTAACGAAGTGTTTCTAACAGACATTCTCGGAATTGTAAATGGTCCGCTCACTCTCTCCAATTTTGCGAAAGCAATTATGGAACTAAAGGGGGAGGGTACCACTAACCTTCGTGTGGAGTTGGCACAGACCGTTACGGTCGGCGGAAAAAACTTTAAGAAAGGAGAAAAGATCGACACCGGGCTCGATGTTCCAAAAGGAGCGTATGCTCCACTAGGTATGCCCGTGAGCTATGCAGAAGGACGACCCAAAGTGGGTATCAGTTGCGCTGCCTGCCATGCAACTGTGGATCGGAAAACGAAAATGGTTGTCGAGGGGGTGCCAAATACGGATTTAAACGCAGGCTTGCTTTTGGCATTAGCAACGAATTCCACAGCGTATTTTACACATGCCCAAATTGACGATCTAAAGAAATATTTGAACAATTTGGATGGGACTGTAAAAGATTCGAAGGGAAAAGAATCTCCTTTACCTAATCCGAAGGTACTAGAAGATGCGGTTGATTCAACCTTCCTGAAATGGGCTCCTGGCAATTTTGATTCAACTATCGATCTCAAAAGTAACCCAAGTCAGATTCCAGATTCGTTTACATCGGGGGATCACCCGTATGGATGGAGCGGTTTTGCAGCTGCAGGCCCATTTAAGGGGTTAAGCGTGTTCAGCAACAATGTTCATGCCCAAAATTCAGATTCCCTCTCACAGTCAGAAATTAGCGGTCCCCTGTTCGGCATCGACAAAGAAGTGTATTTGGGAACGATTTTACGAAACGCAGCCAATCCAAAGTACCGTTTTACTCCCGAACGCGGGATGAAACCATCTCAGTTTTTTGCTGCTGTCGACCCGACACCCGGTGTTCCCGGTGTTAACGAGATGGTAAAACCACCTACGTTTCCAAACGTTTCAGTAATGGCTCCAGATGGGTTGTATCTTAGTTCACCAGGGTATCGTGTGGCGGAACAGGTTAACGGCATGGCTGCATGGCAAAACACGCTTGTACCACCTCAACGACTAGAAAAAGCCCCATCGAAGGAAACGGTTGAAATGGGCACAAACGTATTTCAGCGGGCAGGGTGTATAACGTGTCACGCGGGAAGTGCCTACACGAATCATCGAGTGATCTCAGCAAATGTCATCAGAACGGATCCGTCTCGTGCGAAAGCGTTAAAGAAAACGGAAAAAATATTTGTTGACCCAGTCTTTTATCCACCGAACACGCCCGTGCCCGTACCGCCCGGCTCGCGTACCATTCAAGTTCCTACCCAACATCTAGACAAGGAACAGATTGAGATGGGATTCGCGCACGGCAAATCCCCGGGTGGATACAAAGTCCCCAGTTTGATCGGCCTTTACTGGTCAGCCCCTTATTTGCACGATGGCGGAGTCGCTGTGGGACCGGATGTAAACCGTGACGTGGGAATGGCCGGAACGCTACTGAAAGGTGTCGAACCCGCCCCGGCTAACAGCCTACGGGCGCTGGTGGATAAGGAATTGAGAAAGAATGTAATCACTGCCAATCAAGCTTCGAAAGACCTTCAATTTACACATACAAAAGGTATTGGGCACGAATTCTGGGTTGATGCTTCAACCGGATTTACCCGTGAAGAACAGGACGCGCTAATCCAATATCTGCTTTCTTTGGACAGCAGGTCTACCCCATAACTGACAATACAAAAAAAGACCGTCTCACAAACGGTCTTTTTTGTCTATCTTGTTCTCAGCGCTTTTTTCACGAAATGTGTGACATCTACTATATAGTCTTCAACCGAAATATCGCGACGATAAATATAACAATCTTCTACCGCTTGTTCCACCATCGACACGATAAGTCTTGCTGCCAAGCTCGGGTTTAGTAACGAATCCACTGCTCCCACGCTTTGCCACTGAGAAAGCACGTGTTCAATCAAGTTATATAATGGTTCAAATAACTTTTCCCACTCTAATGGGTCTTCTACTACTCCTCCACCGTTGTTTAGGATCGCATAAACATCACGATACTCCCCCATTTGATAGCAGGCGGCTGAAATCCCCTTTGAAACCACATCCTCAAAGGTCTGAAGCCCCTCCGTTTCCCTCCGGACAGCGACCAAAACACTTTCCAGCATTTCTTGTGCGAGAGCAATGATCATGGAGTTTTTGGAGGGAAAGTACAAATAAAAGGTTCCCTGGGCCACGCCTGCTCGTTTTACAATTTCAGAAACTTTAGTGGCCTCCAGTCCCTTCTCAGCCAAAACTTCTCGTGCAGCTATCAGTATTTCTTTGCGACGATCATGTTTCATTATGTGTAAGCCCAAACTCCTTTAACATTGACATTACCTCATACGCAGCATCATTTGAATCCCATCTTTCGGTCGTAACGTAATGGAGGGCTCTAGAATCACGGGGTGATCCTTAACCTGTTCCAATTGGAAGCTTTGTGCAATGGTTGTAACAAGCAATACAGCTTCCATCATGGCGAACTGGTTGCCAATACATACCCGAGGTCCTCCGCCGAACGGAAAATATGCGTATTTGGGAAGATGCTTTTCTTCATTATCATCCCACCGCTCTGGCTTAAATGTCAACGGATCCTCAAAATATTGAGGATCATGATGCATAACCCACTGGCTCATGCCTATTTCAGATCCAGCAGGAATGTGGAACCCACCTATCTCACAATCTTGATTAGCCTCCCGGGAGATCCACCAAACAGGTGGTCGAAGCCTCATAACTTCTTTTATCACCTGCTCAACGTATTTTAATCGAGGCAGATCATCAAAAGTGGGTAACCTCCCTTCAAGAACTTGTTTAATTTCCGAAATTACTTTTTGTTCGACGTAAGGATGCTGTGCAAGGAAGTGCCATGTCCAAGACAATGTATTGGCAGTTGTTTCATGGCCTGCCAAAAACAGTGACATGACTTCATCCCGAAGTTGTTTGTCTGTCATGCGTGTACCGTCATCCTCATCATGTGCTTCTATCAACATCGAGAGCAGATCTCCTCGATCCCCGGGAATCGTTCTTCTTTCCCTGATAATGTTATAGATGATCGAGTCAAGCTTTTTAACAGCTGAATGCAGGCGGGTATCACCGGGGGTAGGCAATTTCCCAAGACCCAGCAGACTTAGAATTCGTTTGAACACACTGGTCATCTGGACGTTATATTCCTGCATAAGCGTTTCGATCGAATGACTGATGCTTTCTGACCCTTCACGAAGGTCAACATGAAACAAGGTTTTAGAAACGATTTCCATGGTAAGACGCATCATGTCTTCATGACTATTACGGACCTCATTATTTTTCCAACTGGATATCATTCGTCTGGTAAATTCAACCATAATGTCAGCGTAACCAGCAATTCGCTTGTGGTGAAACGCGGGTTGTGATAGCCGACGCTGTCTCATCCAGAACTCGCCCTCACTGGTAATTAACCCGTTTCCGAGGACAAGACGCATGACTGGATCCCGGTGATATCCTTTCGAGAATATTCGGTTTGTATTCGCTAACACATACTCAATGTGACTGGGGGTGTTGATCAAATAGGTATCCCGATCTTTCTCAATCCTGAGTTTTACAACATCACCATATTCTTTGGCACACATCGATACAAATCCAAGCGGATCACGTCCAAATTCTGCTAAGTTTCCTACTAATGGTGTAGCCTTGGGACCCGGGGGAACAGGATAACTACTCATAATTACCACTCTCCTTGAAATTTATGACTGACTGTCAGTCATAAATTTATTTTATTGGCCATCGTTTGTCAAGAATAATATGGAAATTAAAAAAGAGCGCATGCAAAAACAAAAGCTAGGAGTTCATGACCCCTAGCTGCATTAACGTTCATGATGAAATTTACGAAGTGTTTTCAGTGGATCTTGATCGTAAACATCGTGAGAAAAGGTGCTGTTTACGATTTTCCTCTTACTCTTTCACTCGCATTAATCGTAATCCATTTAACGCTACCAGAAGAGTTGCCCCCATATCCGAAAGGATGGCAATCCAAAGCGTTAACCAACCCGGGATGACTAACAGCAACGCAATGAATTTAATGGCTAGTGCAAAGGTAATGTTTTGCTTAATTATATTCAAAGCTTTTCGACTTAATTTTATAGCGAATGGAAGTTTTCTTAAATCGTCTCCCATCAATGCAACGTCTGCCGTTTCCAGTGCTGTATCTGTACCGGCTCCTCCCATTGCGATCCCAACCGTAGAAGCCGCTAATGCAGGGGCATCATTAACACCGTCTCCAACCATGCCTACGTTGCCGTATTCGGATCTCAACTGTTTAATAAAGTCTAATTTGTCCTGTGGCAACAGTTCTGCCTGAACATCCGATACTCCAACTTGTTCGCCGATGGCATTTGCGGTACCTAAGTTATCGCCGGTAAGCATAATGGTTTTTTTGACTCCAAGTTGATGTAACTTTTGAATGATTTCCTTACTGGATTCCCGGACCTCATCGGCTACCGCAATAACCGCGAGTATCCATTTTTCAGTTCCAACAACCATAGCTGTTTTACCTTGGTTTTGAAGTAACTTAACCAGTTGCTCTTGTTCATTATTGAAATCAACCGTTGGTAATTCTTTAAAGAGCTTTGGATTTCCAATATAATACGTTGTTCCGTTTACAATTCCCTTAATTCCTTTACCTGTGATAGATGAAAAATCATCTACCATTACATCAGAATACGATATTTTTTCCTGTTCCGCTTTCTTCATGATGGCTGATGCAAGGGGATGTTGGGAACGATATTCCAATGCAGTGATGATAGACAACAATTCTTTTTCATTCACTGTATCTTCCAACAGCTTGAAATCAGTTACAACTGGTACGCCTTTTGTTAAGGTACCCGTTTTATCAAACGCGATGGCTTTTAAGGCACCCATTTCTTCTAGGTAAATACCGCCTTTCACAAGAACGCCATTTTTTGCTGCATTTCCGATTGCTGACACAATGGAAATCGGAGTGGAAATAACCAGTGCACAAGGACAACCGACAACAAGAACAGATAAACCTTGATAAACCCACGTTGCCCAACTTCCATCAAAGAACAGTGGGGGAATAACAGCAACTAATCCTGCAATGACCATAATGATCGGTGTGTAATATTTTGCAAACTTATCGACAAAGGCTTGTGATGGAGCTCGTTCTCCCTGTGCTTCCTCTACAAGGTGAATAATCTTTGCTATAGTGGTGTCATCTACCAGCTTCGTTACTTTGACTTCAAGCAAGCCTTCCTCATTTAAAGTTCCTGCAAAAACCTCATCATCAATTGTTTTGCCAACTGGAACTGACTCACCTGTAATCGCTGCCTGATTAACGGCAGAGTAACCACTAACAACTACACCGTCCATGGCAATCTTTTGACCGGGTTTTACAATCATGATATCGCCAACGGCAATGTCATCCACATGGATCATCATTTCTTGCCCATTCCGTCTAACCAGGGCTTCTTTTGGGGCAATATCCATTAATGAACGAATGGATTGTCTTGCTCTATCCATAGAGAATCGTTCTAATGCTTCACTGATCGCAAAGAGAATGACAACAATCGCACCTTCTGCCCATTCCCCAATGATCGCAGCACCTATAATAGCCACTGTCATGAGGGTCTTCATGTCGAATTCAAATCGTATTAAATTCTGGAAACCAACTTTAAAGAGTGAGAATCCTCCAATCACAATGGAGGCTGCAAATAACAAGGAAGTGATGAGGTTTTCTTCCCCATTTATATTCTGGGAAAGATAACCGAAAACCAGTAATAATGTTGCATGTAGTAAAGTGCTGTGCTTTTTATAAAACGGATCTTTTACTTCTTTTTTGACCTCTTGTTTCGCTTCCCGTACTGGTTTTTCCGGGGTCACTTTCAGATTTTCAAAAGCCCCCGCTTTCTCAAGTTCTTCAATTGTTGCATGACCATATACGGCAATTTTAGAAGCGCCAAAATTGACTTTTGCGTCTCGAACTCCCGGAAGTTGCTTAACATTATTCTCAAACTTCCCTGCACAATTCGCGCATGTAAATCCCTCAACGTTGAATACGTTTTTGTCTTCTTTTACTTCCTGTTTAGCTACCCGTACAGGTTTATCGGGGATGACTTTAAGATTCTCAAAAGCACCCGCTTTCTCAAGTTCTTCAATCGTCGCATCACCGTAAACGGAAATTTTAGAAGCGCCAAAATTCACTTTTGCATCTTGAACTCCCGGAAGTTGCTTAACATTGTTCTCAAATTTGCCTGCACAATTGGCGCATGTAAATCCTTCAACGCGATAAACGTTTTTGCTCTCCAATGGTTCTGCTACTTTACTCAACTCCGACAACCTCCTTTTGATGTTCTATGGCTAAACTGATCATTTGTTTGAGTTGCTCATCTTCCAATGAATAAAAAACAAGTTTACCTTCCTTGCGATACCTGGCAATCCCCATGTTCCGCAGCAGCCGTAAATGATGGGAAGCAGTAGCCATGGTGGAACCAATTATATTAGCCACATCGCAAACGCATAATTCGTCCTCATCACACAGTGCATAGGCAACCTTGAGACGTGTATGGTCTGCTAGCACCTTGAATATTTGTGCCATATCATGAATATCATTTTTACTTAGTCGTTCCCTGACACGATTGACCTTTGCCTCGTCATAACAAAAGATATCGCATGTATCTCCGCGTTCCATTTTGAAAACACCTCACTCTAATATTCATTTGATTATTATATTATTCCTGATTTACTTGATTGTCAAAGACAAAATACAATTAAATATGAATGGGATGGCCAAGGGCAACTTCAGCAGCTTCAGCGGATAACTCCCCAAGCGTAGGATGAGCATGAATTGTTAGCGCAATATCTTCCATTGTCGTTCCCATTTCGATCGCTAAAGCAATTTCGGGAATCAAATCAGATGCTAACGCGTTACCTAAACAGCCTCATTAGATATTCAAATGAATCACCATGCAGCATGATCGAAATACCTAACGCGATGAAAACCAGCGGAACAATAACATTACCGTATTTCTCCAGAACTCTTAAGATGGCTGGGAAGTTTGCCAGACGATAAGCTAGGAAACACCATACTGCGACCATCAAAAGGAAAACCATCGCGATATATAAAAGTGACGCGTTCCCCTGGGCCGTGAAATATGGGATATAAATCCCTAAGTTATCACCTCCGTTGGCAAAGGTAATCGCAGCGACCTTTCCGGTCAATGGCCCAAAAAAACGGTTGTTCGAAGCACGGTTTTTTAGATCCCCTAATTTCTCAAGTGCTTCTTGCGCCTCATCTTCTTCCTCCTTTTTAAGGAACATTCGTATACCGAGAAAAATGGGTATCAAACCTAGAAAACCAGACCACTCAGGCGGCAAAAATGTAAAGCCGAAAGCGCCTAGCAAGCTCAGAATAACCAATAGACCGAATCCCAGGTATTGGCCTAGAACAACTTGTGTGTGACGCGCTTTCTCGATCTGCGCAAAAAAGATCATGAGCACAAAGATATCGTCAATATTTGTGACAATGAAAGTCGCAATAGCCGTAAGAATCAATGTGATCGACATTATGATTTACTCCATCCCTTTGTGTATTTGTTTATGCATTTATTACTTATTCTTATAGACAAATAAACATTTGAATAAATAATTGATTTAGTTGATTTTTTATAATAACCACCTCACTCTGTTGAACAGGATAATGTTTCAAAGATAAAAACATCAATCAAACTGTAGTTTGATTATTATCATAAAGCAGACTCTGAAAATAATCAAACACTTATTTGAATATGCAATAAGAAGGTTATTTCTGGAAATTGTGAACCGTCTATTTGGATGTTCCCTTTTGTGACTACTGTCAAAAAGCATACTTTATGAAACGTTAGAATACAGGTAGTATTCTATATGTCATAAAGTATGTTTTTTTATTTCGCAACATTTCAACTAACTGATATACTTTTTGACATGGATAATAGAAAGGAGTTGACCTTTTTGAAACTAGGGTACGCTCGCGTTTCTGCCAAGGATCAAAATCCAGAACGGCAGATTAAAAAAATGCGTGAACTTGGTATTGAAGAGCGTTACATTTTCGTTGACAAGCAAAGTGGTAAGGATTTTAATCGTCCACAGTATCAAGCGATGCGTTTAATTATCCGCGAAGGGGATTTGCTATATCTTGATGCACTAGACCGATTAGGTCGAGATTATGATGGGATCATTCGAGAATGGAAGTATATTACAAGAGAGCTAAATGCAGATATTGTTGTACTAGAAAATGAGACTTTATTTGATAGTAGGAAATTTCGAAGTATGGGCGATCTAGGAAAGCTAATGGAAGATCAATTTTTAAGTTTGCTTTCTTATGTGGCCGAGCAAGAACGTAAAAAAAATAAGCAACGGCAGGCCGAGGGAATAGAGGTGGCAAAAAATAACGGAGTGAGATTCGGACGACGTAAGTACGAGATAACACCGGAGTTTATTCAGGTGTATGATGAATGGAGATCTGGATTGATTACCGCAACGGAAGGAATGAAGCGTCTTGAATTAAAGCCAAATACTTTTTACCGACGTGTAAAGGAATATGAAAATCAACGAAAGGTGCGAGTAGCTTGCGCGGAAAAGAGCTCCTTACAATAGACCAGCGATTAGAATGGATGAGCCCTCCCAATGGTGAATGGGAACTTGCTACTTACTACACTTTCTCACAACATGATTTGGATATAATTAATCGCCACCGGCGAGACTACAACCGGTTAGGTTTTGCTGTCCAATTAGCATTACTCCGTTACCCAGGATGGAGCATAACTGATATAAAAGAGGTACCTGACTTCTTGCTTGAATACTTGGCTAAACAACTAGATATTGAGCCAGGAGTTTTTTCCTTATATGCCCGAAGGGAGAATACACTATGGGATCATCTGAAAGAAATACGTGACGAATATGGCTTTACTACGTTTACAACGAACAATTATCGTAGGCTGTTGAAGTTTTTATTTCAGCAGGCACTAGAAAACGGGAATGCTGTCCATTTAATTCGTGTGGCATTAGACGAGCTTCGTCGTTCAAAAATAATTCTACCAGCTATTACGACGATTGAGAGGGTCGTATGGGAAGCTCGGCATCGTGCCGAAGAACGGATTTATCGGCAAATCCATGAAGCTCTAACCTCATCGCAAAAACAGAAACTAGACAAGCTTATCGAACCTGTGATTGGTACCGGAAAAACAACTCTTGGTTGGCTTAAAGAGACAACAGGACAATTCTCCCCTGAAGCCTTTTTAAAGGTTATCGAACGTTTGGAATACATACGAAGTTTGCAGCTAAATATCGATACGAAAGCGATCCACCCCAATCGTTTAAGGCAGCTCTCGCGTTTGGGTGCGCGATACGAGCCGCAATCCTTTCGGCGCTTCCATGAAGCAAAGCGATATACAGTAATGGTGGCTTACCTTTTGGATCTTAGTCAAGATTTGGTTGACCAGGCATTTGAAATCCACGATAAGCAAATTTTAACCTTGCAATCAAAAGGCCGGAAGCAACAAGAGGAACTCCAGAGACAAAACGGTAAAGCCGTAAATGAAAAAGTAATCCATTATGCTGACTTAGGAGCTGCTCTTATCAATGCACGGGATGAGGGCATTGATCCTTTTGTTATGCTTGAAACGGTCATGCCGTGGGAAAAATTCGTTGAATCTGTAGAAGAAGCCAAGAAACTATCGCGACCACTTGATTATGACTATTTGGATCTTTTAGAAAGTCGCTTTAATTATCTTCGTAAATATACTCCGACCCTTTTAAGCGCATTGGAGTTCCGTTCAACGAAGTCAGCTGAACCGTTGATGAGAGCACTCGATACTATTCGAGAGATGAACGATACTGGTAAACGAAAAGTACCCGAAGATGCTCCTTTAGATTTCGTATCGAACCGATGGCAAAAGCATGTGTTTGATGAGGATGGGACTATTAACCGGCATTACTATGAGATGGCAGCTCTTACGGAATTACGAAACTATGTGAGATCCGGAGATGTTTCCATTGTCGGAAGTAGACAGCATAAAGACTTCGACGAGTATCTTGTATCAAAAAACGAATGGAAATCCACTCAGTCAACCGGTACCAAATTAGCCGTGAGTCTCAATGTAGAAGACTACTTAGAGGAAAGAACTACGTCTCTCCTCCGTCGATTACAGTGGATTGGTGACAACATCGATGCGCTTGAAGGAGTAAACGTTGAAAAAGGTAGACTACATGTTAATCGGCTTGAAAAAGATGTTCCAGAAGAGGCGAAACAATATAGCGCTGCTCTTTATGCCATGTTGCCACGGGTAAAGCTGACAGACCTACTTTTAGAAGTAGCAAGTTGGACTGGGTTTGACGAGCAATTCATTCATGCTTCAACCAATCGTCAACCTAAATCCGAAGAAAAATCGATTGTTCTGGCATCGCTCATGGCTATGGGTACCAATATCGGCTTAACAAAAATGGCTGATGCAACGCCCGGTATCTCATATCATCAAATGGCCAATGCTGCTCAGTGGAGAATGTACGATGATGCAATGAACAGAGCACAAGCAACACTTGTGAATTTTCATCATCGCCGTTCTTTAGCGTCCTATTGGGGTGATGGAAGCACATCTTCATCAGATGGAATGCGTGTGCAAGTAGGCGTTTCATCTCTCAGTGCCGATCCTAACCCACATTACGGATCAGGCAGAGGGGCTACTATTTATCGATTCGTCAGTGATCAATTTTCATCGTTCTATACGAAAGTTATCAATACAAACGCTCGTGATGCTGTACATGTCATTGACGGTCTATTGCACCATGAATCGGACTTATCAATTGAGGAACATTATACGGATACAGCCGGTTATACAGATCAGGTCTTTGGATTAACTCATTTGCTTGGTTTTCGATTTGCCCCACGTCTTCGCGATTTGTCTGACGCAAAACTTTATGCGATCGGAAAACCCAGTGAATTCCCGAAACTGGAGAATCTTCTCCGCGGTCAAATTGATATGAAGGTCATTCGTGAAAACTATGATGATGTTTTACGTCTGGCTCATTCTATTCGGGAAGGTAAAGTGTCTGGCGCACTTATTATGGGTAAGCTTGGTTCCTATGCTCGCCAGAACAAGGTCGCCAAAGCACTTCGAGAGATGGGGCGAATTGAAAAGACGATTTTTATCATGGACTACATCTCAAGCGAATCGATGCGCCGCCGTATCCAACGCGGATTAAATAAAGGAGAAGCAATGAATGCCCTGGCACGAGCCATTTTCTTTGGAAAACACGGAGAGCTGAGAGAGCGTGCTTTGCAAGATCAGTTGCAGCGTGCGAGCGCTTTAAACATTCTAATCAATGCAATTAGCGTCTGGAATACGGTTTATCTAGGAAAAGCTACGGATATACTTCGGAGTAAAGGAATTTTACGAGAGGACTTATTAAAACATATGTCTCCATTGGGATGGGAGCATATCAACTTTCTTGGTGAGTATCGCTTTGATCCTAAAGGAGTTACCACCTTAGAATCATTACGTCCGCTGAACCAAGGATAGCATAAAAGCCGGTTACACCCTTAGCGTGGTGAAAACCGGCTATTTTTGTACTCATAATTCCTTAGCGTTGTAAATCTGCGTTTTGCTGGCGGTACCCCTTGTGAAGAAATGTTCTCATCTATGGTTTCTTCGAGTTTGTTTTCAGCTTCCCTACTACCATTCGAATCGGTTGTATATAGCTTGTTATCAAGATCAAGGAAATAAATATGACTGTTTATATCCGGTAATATGGTGGGAGCAATGTTTGAATCAGCTTCCTTTTTCCAATTAATTTTGCCATTTTGGTCGATTGAATAAATATCCGGTTTTCTAACTACCGTCATTTCTGTTCCTGTTGGAGTATTTTTTTGTGTGATTTTACTATAAGTCGTAAAGTATAACGTGCCGTCATTCGCAACAAAAATTTTGCCGTCTACTGGGGAATCAATGGTTAGGGACCAATTCTTTTTTCCCTCAGGAGAAATGGAATATACTTTACCCTGTGCACTTGGTTCCCACTCGTTTGTTTTTCTCCCGCTTGTGCCAAAATAAAACCTACCGTCAGATGCAACAGCAATTGACTTTTGTAAAACAGCATGATCCGGATCATCTAAAATAAGCTCCCATGATGCATTTCCCGAGTAACAAGGGCTCATTTTTTGCACCGGCACTTTTGAACCTGGTTGTGCTGCTTGAACGGGTATAGTTCCTATCAGGATTGTTATACCTAGCATCATAAGAAGTACCTTTTTCAAATAACATTCTCCTCATTGTGTAAGTAATATTGCGGTATAAAGGTTCATTCTGTTTAACCGAACTTCCTCTGCACTCCCTGCTTGATATAAGTACCCTAATTTTTTCCTATTAAAACTTCAATTTTCTAAATTACTCAACATTAAATACGTTCAAATTGACGCAACACTGTAGCAGAGCCACTATCTGTTTTATCTAATGAAGCATACTCACGGTAAAAATGAAGAGTAGTGGGTTCTCTTTAAAATGGTCATCTGAAAGATAATGAACAAGGAGTACAACCTGCTTCATTCAGAATAGGTTGTACCCCAAACTTTTAGCCCCCTGAAGCGCGTATGAACCGATCGTAACTTACTATATTTTTCCATTTTCGGCTTCATCCTTCACTCTATTCCATTCATTTTTTTAATATTTCAGAGATTCTGGGCTTTCATTTTCCTAACAGGGGTATTTTAAACGGTGTTTACATGCTAAACAGAGAAATGATTAGGTTATTGCTTGGTCGAGGTCGTTCCGAGAAAATTCACTTGTTTGAGATGAACGGCATGTTTTCTAACATGACAACTATTCAATCCATAATCACAATGGGAAACCCAATAAATACGATGGTTTCTTCTCCATTACTGCTCATATGGGTATTAATTTGAACATTCACCTTTTTCCCCTTGCTACCTACAAATCTGGAAAGTTTCCCAGAATATCCTGTAACACTAACAGATGACTCTCCCCAAATTCCCTCCACTACAGTCCCGTTAAACTTATTCAGGAGAGAGGTGATGAACGATTTTTGAGTTGTAACATCCATTCTTGCAGGGTAAACCCCTTTTAACGAAACATTGATGACTGGCTGAATACCCGCGGATCTAAGCAACTCAGACAGTTGTTTGAAGTTTATTTCTAATTGTTGCTCTTCTTTCATTTGTCCAATTATTTCAACTACAATGAATGTTTTATAAATAATCTCGTTCGAAGTAACCCTCTCTCTTTCCCCTCCCCACACGAGGCGAAGCATTTGACCATCGGAGAGCTGTTTTTGTCCCTGAAATTTTATGAGATGTTCTCTCTGTTGTGCATCAGTGAGTTCTTGCAACGAAAGAGAAAAGGTTTTCTCCAATTTTCCCTTCATGGAGAGGACATTGGCGAGACTTTGGTTTCCCTTTAAAAAATTGCTGTGCTGCAAAGCCATTTTCTCCACTTTGACTTGGGAACCGGTGAATAATTGGTACAAAAAACGGGCGTCCTTTAATCCTCCTTCCTCAACTCCATGTACTGTTTTGACAGCAACAAACATTCCGGAAAGAAAGATTAGCCCAAATATTATGATAAACAACTTTTTTACATTTCCTTTGTACTTAATCCCCATATTAAACCCCTCCCTCCATACCAGTATGGCCCTATTAATCAACAGTTATTCTTACCAACAAAGAACCACGAACCTGTTTATACAACCATTTTTCGACAAGTCTACGTAGCATTTAGGCAAAAAAGCACAAAAAGCTACCCTGTATACAGAGTAGCTCTTAGGGCTAGATATTCAACTTAGACACGTTGTGGTCTCCAGCGTCGTAAAAACAACGTATTCAAGACCACAGATACGGAACTGAAAGCCATCGCAGCTCCAGCGAGGTTTTGAAACAATCTCCTACACACAAAAACCCAGTGCTCTCACACTAGGTTTAATTCTATACTTATGATTTAATTCGGAATTGCTTCAATTGCTCCTTCGTCAGTTCTGAAGGCTTAAGATTGTGTTCTGCACAATATTTATCTATCGCTCTGACATTGTATTTTATTCCTGTGTCAGTTGGGATAGCATAAACACCATCTGAAGAACCTCTCTCGAAATACTCACTTGTACTAATGAATGTTGCACTTAATCCTCGACTTGTAGACTTTACGATAACTTGTTTTTGGTGGGCCATACTTACACCCCCTATAATCTTATATAAGTTTGTACTAACTTTAAAGCAGCCTGGGTATTGAAATAAACTTCCGTTCCGTGAAGTACAATTGCACCTATCTTTTCGTAATAAGGAAGCATGCTGGACTTAGATTTAAGATACACATAACCGTCTAATTCATAAGTAAAACTTAAATAACATGCATAAGCAATCAAATGGAGTCCAACACCAGAATAACCTCTTGAAGGATAGTTTGATTTATTATGCGGAGCAGCTTCTACTAATTGTACGTGAACTAACTGATATGCTGGATCGAAATTTGGTTTTAAGGCGATAACTCCCTGAACTTTGTCTAAATCATTTTGTGCAAAAAGTCCATGTAATTCATAACCTTCTCGAATTGGATCTCGCCAGTTAAACAACCAACCGTTCGATTTTGTTATTTTATATCGACTGATGTCCATTGAAGATAATTTTTGAAATAAGACAGGGACCTTTTTGCCGGAATGACAATCAGTTAACATACTTTTTTCCCTTTAGACATTTTTTATATACTCATTATACCAAAGAAATGCACAGGAGTCGCGTCACCATTAATTTCAGAATTATTTCGAGCTACATTCTTACTAGGAATGTTCTTCGCCTAATTTATTTGTTCTCTCACCTGCTTTGTAAGGCTGATCTTTAATCCTGGTATTCCATCGAATTGCTGCCATTTCGTTAAAGACATAAATAAACCCATAATCCATTAACGAATTACGGGTTACGAACGAAATCGAAATCAAATGTCCTAACAAATTGAGTATGGCTTAACCAGCCGTAGGTTCATAGGAAAGACATCTGCAAATTTCGTATTTATTATCAGTTTGTACAATATTAATAATTTTATACATTAGTTTTTTTCCCAATCGCAACGGGCAGTAAACCAATTACCTGTCTTATTCATCCCAATGCTAACAGTATTGGGGTTACATATGTTCATATTAAGCCGTCCGGATTTTTGTCTAATAGTGAAAAAGGCACAAGCCTGCATCAGAGATGATGTAGGCTTAGACATTATAATTCAGAACATGAAATGGCCCTTTTATGAACTGAAATGAATAATGCATCCTGTAGTTTACATAATATCGGGCGAACTTATAGGATCGTTGTGAATACCTCCTTATTGTCGTTTTATTCTTATTCTCTTAACCTGGATAATTAAATTTTGTAATTACGTGTGCTTCCCCGGTCATTAGAATTTCCTTCCGTACTTGTTTTAGCAGATTGACGAACTACTTTAGCCCTTCCCTTCGTTGCTTCCAATTGAACTGCGGATACACCCAAACTATTTCTGAACCAGCCTTTAAATAATACTGAGAAAAAAATAGCTGCCCTATTGGCAGCTCATTTCGTTGATAGCTCGCTTTCTGTGACCCATTTGTGATTTTTTACCATTTCCCCACCGGTGGTTGGCATATAATCAACCATATAAACCGTAGTAGGTTGTGCTGAATCAATCGTAGCCGTTACACCATTCATTCCTTTCATATGTTCAGCCTGGACTATAACTTCCGCTCCTGGTTTATATGGCTCTGCGCCTGCATCTTTAATCTCTTCATGAATGATCCATTTATGATTTGTTACTCTAGGTCCGCCTGTTGTAGGAGTATATGAGATAGCATAGGCTGTGGTATCATAAGCACCTACAATTGTTGCTGTAGCACCGTTCATGCCTTCCATATGGTCAGTTTTCATAATAACTTGACTTCCAACTTTGTATGTTGGATTGCTTGCCTCTTTTAACCCATTTGGAATAGCTCCTGAACTGGAATGATCCATGTTCGCATGATCCATATTCCCGTGATTCATTCCTTGATCAACTGTTTCCTGGTTTTGATTAGGTTGATTATTTGGAGCTGCATTATTTCCGCATCCGCTTACAATCATAATTGAAGCGACACTAAGAATAGCTAACTGTTTTTTCACCTGAGAAACTCACCTCAATTTTTGGTTATTAATTAGCATTATACCTTCTGGGGGTATTTATTCATAACAAATATTGGGTATTTATTGCAATAAAAAAACCAACCCCATTATTTCGAAGTTGGCAAAAGAATGATAATTGAGATCAGACCTTATCGTGCTTGATTGACTGTATTTCATTGATCAAATTTCGATTTTGTTCCGAAAGCTCCGTTACTTTATTTTTAAGTTGCTGAATATCATCCGAAACGATCTCTTGTTTTCCATGTGCTGTATGGCAGCCCTTCTTGGAGAACATTCCCTTCATGCAAAGTAACATCATTAGCGGACAAGCAAGTAACGCTACGATCTGTAACCAAGTCATCGTTCCCTTTTTCCTCCTTTAATCTATAACCATAGTATAAAGCTGGAATTGTCATGAAAATTTGGTGAAATCCATGATAAAAGAAGGACCAGTACTTCCTATTTAGTACTGGTCGTATAACAATGCATTAATTAGATGATTGATTTTCATCTTGCGGGTTATTGGACTCCATAAATTTGCTACAGTTTTTCATCATTGCTTGTCCTTCAGGGGAGTTCATTTCATTCATCATTTTCATCATAGCTGGATTTTCCATCATCTTCATCATGTTAGACATGCCATCCATCATTGGTGGGTTATCCTGAGTGGTCTCGGCTGCATAAGAGACCTGACCAACTATTAAAAGTGCCAGTGTAGACAAACCAGCAATCAACTTTGTGCTTCTTTTCATGAGTAATTCCTCCTGTTTCATACTAATTAGTTGCTACACGATTAGTATAGAAAATGGTTGTGTTCAATCCTTGAGGAATCTTTGAAGAAACTTTGAAGTTAAGGAAATTCTAGTCGTCTTTTTTTTGTCTGATTTTCAGAAATTTATATATCACGGCTACAATCAACGCTGGTACACCCGTCCACAGACATATCTTTAAGAAGTTATGAAGATAAACGGACATCGAATCGTGGTCCATCATCCACGTAGCAGACATAGTCAAACAAGATAGGCCGGTGACAATCAATAACGCTACAATTAGCCAGTCACCCCATCTCATTTGTCTTCCTCCTTTATATTTTTCATGTCCGTAAGAGGAAAGGTTAATTCAAAGCAAGTACCTTTACTTACGATACTGGTAACTCGGATATT
Source organism: Brevibacillus centrosporus (assembly GCF_046622605.1). Taxonomy (NCBI): domain Bacteria; kingdom Bacillati; phylum Bacillota; class Bacilli; order Caryophanales; family Paenibacillaceae; genus Brevibacillus; species Brevibacillus centrosporus. Next base: position 50,171 of record NZ_CP176857.1, read on the forward strand.
CCCTCCCTGCAGTTCCACAAGGTTTTTAACGATTGCAAGTCCTAAACCTGTACCACCATATTGACGAGATCGTGATTTTTCCACGCGATAAAAACGGTCAAAAATGTATGGGAGCTCTATTTCAGGAATACCCATCCCGGTGTCCTTTATCGTAATTCTGATCTTCTTTTTTTCGTACCATAAATCAACAGAAATACTTCCGGTATCTGTATAACGGATAGCATTGTCTAACAGATTAATAAACACCTGTGTTAACTTGTTGCCATCATAATAAACAAGTGCACTCTCTCCGTAAATGTGAAAGTGAACATCTAATCGTTTTTCTTTTGCTTGAATACTTGTTTTGTTTATGGCTCCCTCCAGCACTTCAGTCAAATCGATCCATTCTCGTTGTAATGAAATTTTTCCCTCATCCATTTTGGATAGATCGAATAAATCTCCAATCATTCGAGAGAGCCTAACCGATTCTTCATGAATGATGTCCAGATATTTCTCTGCTTCCTCCGGTGATTGGTAAAGCCTCTCCTTCAGTACTTTGGAGTACCCTTCCAAATATGTGATCGGAGTCCTTAGCTCATGAGATATATTGGCGAAAAACTCCCTTCGTTGGTCGCGGTAGCGTTGTAAATCAAAAGCTAAATCATTGATTGCATGGGCCAACGATCCCATCTCATCCCTTGTTGTTAGTCGTACTCTTGTGTCCAAGTCCCCTATCGCTATCTTTCGTGCAGCCTTCTCCATTTGAATGAGTGGACTCGATAATTTTTTGGAGATGATATATGTAAAGCCTAGAGCCAAGAAAAAGGTGCCAAAGCCTGCTAGTAATAACATTGACCTCACTTTTTGTAATGATTGATCGATGCCTTCTAGGGATGTAATTACGTATACACCTCCGTAGAATCCCTGCTCATTCACAATTGGTGTTCCGGAAACGAGAAATCTCTCTCCTGAACTGGATTCTACAGACACCTTTTCGATCGTTTCTCCTTGAGCGAGGGCAGATATCTCTTCAACAGGGACAATCCCCCCTTTTTTGACATTCGTAATTCCGGAGTTCACGATTATTTGTCCATGATTATCCACAATGTATAATTTAATCTGAGAAAAATCTGCCATCATTGCAATCATAGGGAAAATACCTGGGGTCATCATTTCAGATAGTACCTGCGCGTAGTGTGACGATGATTGTCCAATTTGACTACGTGCTTCATTCATGTAAAATCCTGAGAATACCCGCTCAATAACGAACCCCACAGGCAGTAAAACAATAAGAAACAACAAAATTATGGTACCGCCAAGTTTGACAACGATCCGATTACTCATTTTTATTGTTCAACTTTCCCTTGAAATTTGTATCCCACACCCCACACAGTTTGAATCGGCTTGAACGATAGACCCGCTTTCCTTACTTTTTCACGAATGTTCTTAACGTGGGTATCGACTGTACGGATATCCCCCAAAAAATCATGCCCCCAGATTTGCTCCAACAAAAGATCCCGATCAAATACACGTCCCGGTTGCTCGGCTAACAATAGAAGCAAGTCAAATTCCTTGGGCGTAAATTCCACTGGTTTTCCTTGAACAAGCACTTGTCTACCTTCAGGTTCAATAGACAAATCATAATGAGAAATGACCTTTTTCTCTGATGTAGTTTCCATTATGCTTGCCCTTCTGAGCAGAGCAAATACTCGAGCAAGCAGTTCTTCCGGTTCAAATGGTTTTACGAGATAATCATCTGCTCCTATTTGCAGTCCCTTAACCTTATCTTTGGTTTCGTTACGGGCAGTTAACATAATTATAGGTGTATTTTTCTTTTCACGAATTTTCATGCACACTTCCCATCCATTTAGATCAGGCATCATGATATCTAAAATGATGACATCAAAAACCTGTTTTTCTGAAAGAGCTACTGCTTCATGACCATTCTTCGCTTCCGTCACTTCAAAACCGTTTTTTGCAAGATAGATACGAAGAAGGTTCCGCATGTTCCACTCGTCATCAACGACTAATACCTGTAATTTATTCATCAATATCCCTCTTTTTATTTCAATCAAATGGTAAAACGCAACAACGGGCTTAACAGAGATTCTTTTCCGTTTTAGAAATGCTTCTTAGTTGTATGTCGCTTTAAGAATTCTCCCACTTAATATACTACGATACGCTTGTGAGGATATTGTGAAGGGGAGCGAATTTTTTCTCTGGATTTGCTAAACGGTTACGGAAACGACAACTACTTCTGTGAAATCTCACTCACCTCATTGGGTAAAGTGAAATACTGGTTGAAGTAAATAACTCGACGTGCCGAAACTTATTCACCTAACATTTTCTACCTTCACCTTCGCATTTAAACCTCGAACAGGCTTTCCCCGTTAAGAGGTTCCAAATTTAGATGTTAATGAATAAGACTCCCCGCTCATAGTCGGGGAGTCTTTTAATGTAAAGCAAGATACTTCTGTTTAATGGTAGTCACGAATAATAACTTCTTTAGGAGACTGCACTCTGATCTTTAACGTTATGTGCGTGATTTAATCTCTTGTCGATTACACTGGCGCAGACTGCATCCCCCAGCACATTAATCGGAGTCAAGATCATATCTACGAGACGGAATAAGCCAAGGATGATCGCAATCCCGATCCCATCGATTGGCAAACCAACAGCAAGGAAAATCATAGAGAGAGACACAAAACCTCCTCCTGGAATGGCTGGAGCTCCAATCGAGGCTAACAAAGAAATGAAGATGACTGTAAGATAAGCAGAGAGCCCAAGTTCAATTCCACTTAGCTGGGCGACAAACACTGCCGCCACGCCGTGATGCAAGGAAGTACCATTCATATTGACAGTCATGCCTAGTGGCAAAACAAATGAACTAACATTCTTAGATATCCCTAAGTCGTTCTCACAGCATTTCGTTGTGACGGGTAGAGTGGCAGCGCTACTGCTTGTCGCAAAGGCGGTACCGATCGCAGGTGTCATTTTACGCAAGAACTGAATTGCGTTTCTTTTTGACATAACAGTAAGTATGGTACCGAATGTGATGAATACATGGATTAGGATTGCGATAAGTACAGCTATCACATACATGAACATCGCACCGATCAAATCGACTCCAGCTGTTCCCATTGCCTTCGCTACCAATGCAAACGCTGCAAAGGGAATTGCTTTCATGAGAATGTCGACAAGTTTCATCATCAATTCATTTAATTGATTCAATACTGTTCTCAGTAATGCTACTCTGTCGCCTAAGATCGTCATTGCTACTCCAAAAAATATGGAAAACGTGAGAACTTGCAAAAGATCCCCTTGTGCCATTGCACCAATCGCGTTACTCGGCATGATGTTAACAATCATGTCTTTGACGGTGGGTATTTGAGGGGTAAACTGCGTGTTGCTTGCAACATCTACCTTCTCAGGAATGGTAACATTTGATCCTGGGCCTACTGCCATGGTTGTCAAAATTCCTATCGTACAGGCAATAACCGTAGTTATGACAAACAAAGACATTGTTCTTGATCCAATTTGCCCTAATTTTTTCAAACTCCCTGTTCCTGCAATACTCGTAACAATTGCTGTAAAAATTAATGGAACAACGATCATCTTAATCGCCTTGACGAACAAACTACCGATGGGATCAAGAACGTAGTTATTCAACGGATTGTAAACATCTGGTGCATACAGGCTCAAACCTAATCCTGTTATTATTCCCAACACGATACCGATGAGCGTTTTCGTTGCCAAATTCATGCTCTACCCACCTTTCTTCTTGGGGCATCTTACTTCAAACTCCTTTATATCCATGCGCTGTGACTATCATAAGAACCTGATCGTGTTCTCCAATCTTTCCTGACTTTACGAGTTTTGACACTGCAATATACGTTGCTGCCGAAGAGCCTTCTGCATAAACTCCTTTTCTTGCAAGACTACTTTGTGCGTTACCTACTTCCTCATTGGATACTACAACTGCGGCTCCTCCACTGGCTTTAACAGCCTGTAGAGATTGATATGTCACTGTATTACCACCAATCGAGGGCAACAAACTTGAATCACCTTCAAATTCTTCCCGGTAATCACAACCGGACAAAACTTTCATCAATCGCGGAAATGGCTCCACAGCGTATAAACGTGGAAGACGATCTATCCACCTCATCCTTTTTGCTTCATTAAGGCCAGCCCATATACCCCAAATGAGATCACCACGCGCACAAGGAACTACAATAGCAGTAGGCAGTATTCCGCGCATTTGCTCGACGATTTCCAGAGCGACAGTTACATAACCTTGCACCCCAAACAGATTGCTTCCAACTGGTGGTAGATGGTAATTTGTTGCCGGATATATGTCCTGTGTCTCAACCATTTTTCTTACCATTTCCCATCTTTCTAAGGAATCGGAAACTTTAATGATTTCAGCTCCGGTTATCCTAATGGCTTTCTCCCATGCATCATGTATCTGTGAGGTGGTGACAATCTTACAGTGAATTCCTGCTGCAGCAGAATAAGCAGCCAGTGAAGCTCCTGCATTCCCACTTGAAGCCGCTATCACTGCAGAACGTTTCAGTGCAACAGCTCGTGCAACTATAAGCGGACTCATTCGATCTTTATGAGAGCCAGTAGGATTTTGTCCTTCGTTCTTGATCCATACGCTTGGAAGCCCCAGTTCCTTTTCCAATCCTCTTATCTCAAAAATTGGTGTTCCACCCTCACCTAATGTTGGAAAAGTACGGTAGGGCAGTCGGTCGACATACCGAAACATTCCTCTTTCGGATTGTTTAATTTTCCATGGTGTTTGTTCATCGTACCTCACCTGCAAACTTACCGGATAACCTTGTTCCAAGCAGTTAGGACAACCTGTCAAATAGTCAGCTGGAACGTATTCATTTTCACATCGCAAACAGGTAAATTCTTTGACCATCTGATTCCAAACGTACATTGCGCCCTCCTTTGTAAGAATTATTTAAATTTTATGAAAGGTTTTTCGATTTGTAAAACGAATATTTTCAATGGTTATTATGTCGTTTCTTGATTATTTTCTAACCGGGAGGAATCATTTATGGATATCGATCAACTTCAAGCGTTTTTACACGTTGCCAACTCTAAAAGTTTTACACGTGCAGCTGAGAAGATGAACGTGGTTCAATCTACAATCACGACACGAGTTCAAATGCTTGAAAGACACATAGGAAAGGATTTGCTTAAACGCGATAAGCGAAATATAGGCTTGACTTCTGCCGGGAGGAGTTTTTTACCCTATGCGGAAAGGATCGTTGATTTATCAAGAGAAGGAATGAAGGTTCTGCAACTTGAGCAGACTTTCCATGACCAATTGGTAATTGGTACTACGCATGCATTATGGGATTACGTCATCTTCGAAGCAATTGATGCTTTTCAAAAATCGAATTCACAAATTGCGATACGTACGATAACTGAACACTCAAGCTTTATTATCAGAAAAATGATCGACGGATTAATCGATTTGGGAATCGTTTTCTACCCCGTATATCACTCAAAAATCGATTCAATACCTATCATTGAAGACACCTTTAAACTTGTTGCAGCTCCGGGGTTTCAATTAACAGATTCTCCTTTGACTTCCGAAGATCTGCGGTCAATCCCATATATTCACTTGAACTGGGGCGGCTCTTTTGCCGAGTGGGTGCATCAAATTTTTGGTAAAAACTATGTCTTTCAGTTGGAAGTGGATCATGTATCACTTCTTTTGAAGTTTTTAGAAAAAAATAAGAGTGTGGGGTTTCTTCCACACTGTATTTCAAAAAAATTAATCGCTAATGGTACTTTGATCAGTATTCCATTCATAGCAGACGTACCTTTACCAAAGCGGTTAATTTACCTCGTTAATAGGAAACGGAACAGTAATATAGATGATTTGGAGCAATTAGTTTCCTACATCAAAAGATCATTTTAGAGGATAGAGTATGACATCAGCTAAAAGCGAACGTACCTCCGTTTAAGAGGTATGTTCATTCACATACCTCATGATTTGTCAATAGGATTAGCATCACAAAACACGTGATGACACTAACATTCTGGTACGTGAAACGAATGGCAGGACCCTTTATTCTTTAACATTTGTAATCTTACTCTATTTAATGTTCCATCAAGTTTGAGCCCAAATTGATAAAGTTGCCTCCCAATATGTATGTGAGTGCAAGGGAATTTTGCACAGACCCAATTGAGTCTGTTCTGTTTTTCTATAACCGAAGAATAGGTTGGAGATATTTTTCTTCAAGATAATAAACAGTTTTACCGTTTTTATGGGTGCTACATATGATAATTTGAGGTTAGCCATTCCGCATCCTCATTGATTACCACCACACCTGGCATACATTAATTTCATTAAGGTTGCCCTTAGTGCAAAGATATTGTCAAATGCACTTGCCCTTTAACAAGCCTATCTTATTGTCCGGCTTAAACAAGTCCCGTTTTCACCATTTGTTAATCAGGAGGTCAAGGATTTGCACGTCGTTAACCAATATTTTATCGAAGCATGTCTTAAGTGTGTATTCGAATGCGAACGTTGCGCTTCGGAATGTGTCGCCCAGTCCGACGCGACAAGTCGCCAAAAATGTATTCAACTTTGTCTCGATTTGGCTCAACTTTGCCTTTTGACAATTCAGTTCACAACTCGTGGAAGTGCAAATACTAAAACACTTTGTACGCTATGTTCCCAAGTGAGTGACTCGTGTGCGGTTGAATGCAATCGTTATGGCGACAAGCATTGTATCCGTTGTGCAGAGGTTTGCCAAGAATTTGCTGAGGAATGTAGAAAAATGGTCGTATATTTTCGTCAATAATAATTCTCAGTGTTAGGGTATCGTCAGCAAATGTTGTTTATGGGTGTATATTTTATACGACCTTAATCTGAAAAGGTACTAGGTTGTGAGCCGTATGGATGTTACCTATGCTCTTTCTATCTTTAAGGAACCATCACACCTGTTTCTTTTGTGTATCTATGAAAGATGATAGTGCTTTATATCACGTGTAGTACTATGTAAAAGAACAGCTGAGTTTAACGCCGGGCTGATAAACGAAAAAACCCCTTCTCGACAAGGGGTTTTTTCAAAGACAAGAATTAAATTAGTAACCGTTGCACATGTGACTGGAATAGGAAGATTCCATATGTTTACTTCTCATTTTGTGATATTGAACCACTTTTTGCTCATGGTAGAAATGCTTCTTGTAATAATGAATGTGTTTTGCTGGATCAATATGTTCGTAATAGTTAGCCAACATACCATATAAATTTGCCTTTTCCATATGATACTTGAGCTTGTGATCCACCATGATCCCTCCTTGTTAGATACGTTCCCATCGTATGTATACATTTGGGATGTTGTATGGGTGATATCCCATTTGACTAAGCCTAATTATTCGACAATTGTCTATGTCTAGAAACTAAAAACAAAAATCCCCCGCTTAAGCGAGGGTAAGGTTGGGGTGGCATACTGTTAATTTGCACAGTTCTAAGTATGCTATACCAAGGAACTACATTTCTGCATTAATTTTTGGGTGGCTCCAATACTTTCGTGATGTGGTAATATATGTTATTGAGCCGAATTGTCGAAATGCGTTTATTCCAGGGGAGTGACAATAGTGTTGATAACTGATCATATAGTGAAGTTACATCAGAAATTTGATGGCGTTTGTCAAGAATGTAGTCAGCGGTGCGATAAATCAGTTATTACGGAAAACAGAAGGAAGGGTTCGAAATCATCATATGCCCGGATTGTTTAGCGGAAAGAACAAAAGTTGTATTCGAAGTATCAGATCAGTTCGTTTCTAACCTTCTAACAACCCTACCTGATTACTCTGTTGATGACCTTAAGGCCATGCTGTTTTCCTTTCCACATCAGTATGCGTTGGTTAAATATCATTCAGACTACCGAATTTATTGGTCATGGGACAAAAGTCAGCCTTTTAAGACAATCCATACTGATCATGTACATCAAATCAAATGGGTTACATTTTATAACAATGAGTTGAACAAGAAGTTTAGCAATAAAAACAAGAACAATATTAATGGAACTCAATATAACTATGCGGGACAGAGAGTCATTCCCGTTAGCCTTATAATCATTTAAAACACCATACCAAGTTGTGAAAAAATTAAAAGACAAATTGATTATTACAGAAAAAACGGTCAGTTCCGTGGAACAAAGGTTGAAAGAATTGGGGCAATGAAATGGTCTCTGCTTGATGGTTATACTTGATATCTGCCTTAAAAATCCAATAATCAAGAACGGCGAATCAGGAATTGTATCATAAAGGTAATCCATTGACTTCAACTGTGTTTGAAACTAATCCCCTCCTCATTACCTACATAGTTTCTACAAATTTCCTTGCTAAAATGTTAAAACAAAGCGACTAATGTAGGTTAAAAAATGGCGGGATCAATCTTTCTCGCTGTTAACCAAACATGTGAAGGGATGTTTGATGATGTTTAGCTTAAGAATGATGGGGCCTTATTTCCGACCGTTTTTGTGGCTTGTGTTAATTTTCGAAATTTTAGGTTCAATCTATGGTTACTATTGGTATAAAGATCAATTGAGTCAAACCCCTTGGTATTTATGGCTGTTTACATGGGATTGCCCGTTTTATGCTACCTTATTTTCGATTTGGTTATTTAGTTATTTAAGAAACTCGACTCTCCACAAAAATAACTTATTCACAGCGATAACCTGGACAGGCTTGATAAAGTACGGTATTTGGACTGTAATCGTTGTTCAAGATTCCTATTATTGGGGAAGCCCAGTTACGATTGATTCATTAGGCTTACAAATTTCACATGTTGTCTTATTTATTCAGGGTTTGATATTGTTATCCAAAGTTCATTTCAAAAATATAGGTATTGTTACAACTTGGATGCTGATAAACGATTACATGGATTACGTAGTGGGAACGTATCCATGGATGCTGCAGGAACAAATTCGTATGGCAATGTGGTTGGCCATCGCCCTTACAGTGATCCAGTATGGTTTCATGAACCAGTTTCAGTTAAAATCCTGGTGGAAAACGAATTTTTCCATGAACGATTGAAAAAATTAAAAGATTTCGTAAGAAAAATTTTTCTGGTAAACTTCATAAACCCGCCTACTAAGATTGAGAGGCGGGTTTTCGCGTTCGTCTTATTAGTCACTCCTAACGTCCTTGATTTAATCATTACTCCTAAAGAACTTAAGATCACTACTAGGAGTAAGTCAATGTAATTCCCCACTTGTTTCTTCATGATGTTGCTGCGAATGTGGGACTTGAATGGTAAATGGGACGGTTAATAAAATCCCATGGTGCAGAAATTGCCCCCATACTTTATACAGTCCGCTTGCAGGGAATGTTGTTTTAAATTTTGCTTCCGGACCATTTGTCGTCTCATTAATTGGGTGTATATTCAGATAATGTTGAGCACCTTCGCTTAATGCGACTACGTGCCCAATGGCGCCAAGATAGGGCTGCAAATCGATGATCGGCTGCTTCGTATTTGAATCGAGGATGGTGAAGGTTAGTGTTACCTCATGACCCTGCTTCAGTTTGTCAAATGAAAGTGAAATCAATTTATCATTAACAACTTTTGTTAACTCAGTATCTACCTTTAATGGTTTTTCGGTATTTACCTCTCCTTTTACCACTACCCATTTACTAGTGAGTACAGGAACAGAATCCTCCATCACAAAATCTGCTATCAGCTTATATTCTCCACCATCTGGAAACTGGATGTCTACATGAAATCGGCCATGTCCTTCATATTCGGGATGGACATGGTCGAAATAAGAAAGATCCTTACTGACTACAATCATGTGCAATAATTTCTCATGACTAACTTGCAAAGTGTCAATCCTATTTCCTGCTTCATCATTTAATTGTATGAAAAGCCGTTCCGTCCTCCCGGCTATAGGTTGCTCATTTTGGAAGCTCCATATGGGTTTCACGTTTATTTGATCTTCTAAGTGATGTCCATGTAGATGTTCATACTGGCCTATACCATCGTGGCTTTGTGTGCTTCGGTGAATGTTATGGTTGTGAGTTTCGTTCAAAGCACGAACCTCCTATATTAGGTAATTAATTCGATGATAGTATGTCATGGGACACCTTCTTTAATGCATTTTGGTATTCTCTGATAGTATCTAGTATCTGCTGAAGATGGATGGAGATTTATATTCGTCATGGAAAATTAATACCGCTATGAGCTGCGGACCAAGCCTTCGTGGTGAAGTATAGCTGCACGTGTATATCCTAGTTGGAAAAACTGAAGCGAAGCCATCAATAGCGAGTATGAAACGGCTGAAAGTATCAGGGACCTTTTGTCTTTTGCCCGTTCGTGTAAGTAATTGCAAATAATTTAAATCATTGTTTTAGGTAAAACAGAACCCATTATTAGGATCATGCTTGCTTATGGTCACTTTTTTGCCTCACTTCATTCTGGTACAATGCAATAATGGGAGGGGCGCAAACATCATGGAAAAATCCTTTTACTACACTGTCTCCTGGCAGGATATCGGATATACAAAAGTTGCACTTGAAATAATGGAAGTACCTTTTTTAATAGAGCAGCCATCTGATCGTCTTCAACTTTCCGCTGGAGAAGTTGCCTTTGTCTTTCCAGATTTAAATGTTAGGGTGTATCAAGGTGTACGTGAGCTATTTAACGGCCACGGTAAACGATATCCCTACTAAGATAACTACCGTACATTCCTTCAATCCAAGTAAAGGCCACCTGGCAATATTGCATGAATGGATAACGGTTAGGGAAGCATCAATCTCATTACCAAGAGTTTAAACAAAGGAATCTCTGTAAAACGAAGAAACTTTGAAGAATCGACCTAATTCTGCACTTGTTGTGGTCTGTAGCATACCTTCTCATGCCGGACATCAAATCAACGTTTTGCATGAACGATAAGGAATCTGACTTACCTGTTACGCAGTAGGAAGCGTTCTCCGCAGCTCGTTTTGTGTTTCTACTGTTTCCTGCGGTTCATGCATTACCATATTGTGTTGCATCAATCGTTCCGAAAAGATCCGAAATTTAAAAAATATAACCCAGACAATTTGACCGGGTTATCATCATAGAGTCCTATAGTTATTGTTTCCAACTTGTTATTCAACAATTTGCTTCAATTGATCGAGTGTGATTCGGTCGACAAATCCGGTTCGCACATACGGAGCATGTCATACCCTCACGTTGAGCGTCATACCCACAATTAATCCGTTACTATTTCATTTTTTACTATTCGAGGATGGAAACCTCGTTAATTATGAAATAGCCGGATGGATTCATCCAGAAATTGTTCACCTTTTTACTTAATGCTGCAATTTGTTCTCCATTCCGGATGGGAATAAATACCGCATCTTTTATTTCAATCTCCTGCGCTTTTGCGTATATTTCTTTACGCTTGACGGAGTCTGTCTCTTTACGACCTTCTTCGATCAACGTATCTACATTCGGATTACTGTAGAAGAAGTTATTTCCGGCGTCTCCTTGTGAACTTGAATGGAACATATTAGACTGGTTGTAGTCTGCGTCGCCGGTCGCATTCCCCCAGCCGCTTATAAATATGTCTTGTTCTCCCTTCCCTATTGCACTTATAAAAGCTCCATATTCTAACACTTTCACTTCAGCATCAATTCCAATTCCCTTCAACTGAGACTGGGCAACTTCAGCTAAATTTACTCGCTCTTTTTTGTCATACGTCCAGATCGTAGTTTTAAACCCATTTGGATAGCCTGCTTCAATTAGCAATTCTTTTGCTTTATTGAGATCGTAATCATAACTTGGTAAATTCGGATGGTAACCAAATACCTTGGGTCCCATAGTGGAATTGGCTTTTGTTCCAACATTGTTATATACGGGGTACCGCCAACAAAGTGCGGATTTTGTACACTAAGCCCCGATTAACGAAAAAAACGCCGGTATCCTGTACGTTAAGGATTACCGGCATATTACTACTTCTTACCAATCTCGTCTTTCCGCGTTTCCCTCGACTCCATTAATCCGGGTCATACTCCGGATCTTCAAGCATTTCCGCATTTTCCTTAATACCGTCGTGTAGCTGTTTCAGTTCAAACAAAATAGAATTGCTCTTGTTATAGGCCAGTTTTCGAATGGCTTCGTCAATAATCGAAATCGCCTCACGTAGTTTGGCCGCAGCCGCACGGCGCGCTGCTACAGCTTCCACCAAATCCTTTTTCTTTTGATGATGGCTCAACATATAAACACTATTCCTTATTTTTGTTTCTTCATTTGATCGATTTGCTTCTCATACGCCTCAGATTGTTTCTTCAATTCTTGCTCATGTTCCTTGCGGAGCTGTTCAATGCGTTCATACAACGATTGAATTTTTGTCGTTGATTCTTCGTTGGCTTTTTGGAGCTTGTCCTGGAACTCGGTACGGAGCTGTAGTAGCTCGCGCTCTTTTTCAACCTCTTTCTTTTCAATAACACGTTCAAGTTCAGCCTTATGACGTTCCTCAGCTTGGCGAAGGACTTCCTTTTGGATCTCATCCATACTTTGAATAGCTTCTTTTTCTTTGCTCAGATCCTCTTGGAGTTTAGCGATTTGCTGAGTTAACCGGTCAACTTGATCCTTATAAGATTTACTTTCCTCGTATCCTTGACGAAAATCGTTTACGAGACCAGTCAATGTATCGTTTTTCTCTTTGTATTCCTGGATTAACAGCTTGTTATTTTCACTGGATTCTTCCATTTGCCGTACAAGACGCTCAGCTTCTTCTTTCATTTGTTTGAATCGATCTACTTCCTCTGCGGCAGCTTGTAGCTGCTTTTTTAAATCGCTGATTTCAAACTGACATTCCTCAATCATTAGATTCTTAGATTCTTTCAGTTCCTCAGCTTTACGATGGATCTCTTCTTTTTCAAACGAGGATCGCTGAATCATGTTCATGACCAATTCATTAATTCGATTGGTATGAAGTTCTAGCTCCGAAATATCTTTTTGGAAGTCCGGCATTCCGTTTTTCATATCCTGCATCACCCAAAGGTTGGTTACAGCTTCGATCCAATCTTTATCAGTCATTCCGGATGCTTCAATCGTGCTATTAATCCTGTTTTTTAAGTCGTCGGTCATTTTAAAGCCTTTTGTGGTTTCAGCCATTCAATATCACTCTCCCGATGAGTTAACTATATAACATAGTATTACCAAAGTGTTAACCGAGTTTACCTAGTTAACTCGGTGGTCAAAAAAATATTTATTTGTAGATGCCGCCGCGTGAATCGATTGCGCGTATGTATACGATCATTTCATTGTGATCAATTTCAAAAAGGACGCGGTAGGTGCCAACTCTTAGCCGATAGAGAGCTGTATAACCTTTCATTGGCTTAATGTCACCGATAGGTGGGACTTCAAGAAGTCCTCGTAGTCCAAGAACAATTCGTTCCTGAACGGCTTTTTCTTGCTTAGCTAAAAATTTAACCGCATCCTTATGGTAGATCAACTTGTAGCCCGAACTCACGCTTGGCGTCCTCCCCCGTGACGTAACCGGCGTCACTTTTCATTTGGCGAAGTTCTTCTTCTGTGAGAGGTTCTGTGTCCGGATCCATCTTATCAATTTCTTTCCAATCTGGTCGTGTATGGCGAATGGATAAAAATTGCAAATAATCAAAGGCTGATTGCTTTGCATCATCTGGAAGAAGGTCAAACAATTTGATTACAGCTTCTTTGCTAACCGCCATGTGAACGAGCTCCTTTCTAAATGTCCGCTAATTAATATTAGTGGACATGATGGATATTTAAATTCTATCATTGATGTCCGCTAAGGTTTCCGTTAAGATAAGATTATCATGTCCGCTAAGGTAAGTCAAGAATTTGGAGGTTCTCAAGATGACAGGAAACGGGATTTCAGAACAAGGTGAAAAAGTCATTGCCGACTTTATACATATGCTCGAAACTGAGGAAGATTTGAAACCAAAAACAGTTAAAGAGTACGGTGGGGATCTGAAGCATTTCATCGGGTGGTTTGAAAGCGAACAAGCATCTGAAGAAATTATACCATTTCGTATCGAAGATGTAGCAACACCTACCATCACCAGATACCGCGATGTGATGCAAAAGGAAATGAAGCTGAAGCCTGCCACGATTAACCGTAGGTTAATTACATTGAAACGCTTTTTTGAGTGGGCTTCAGCTCAAGGGTTAATTCGTCGCGATCCGTCTAAGCCGGTCAAGTTGGTACCAGAAGAAAAGGCAAGCCCACGGCAGATGACCGAAAGAGAAGAAGCTGCTCTCATTGCTGCGGTGGAACATAGTGGATCGATTCGAGATCAAACGATCATTACTTTAATGCTGCATACGGGGCTTCGAACTATGGAAATCTGTGATCTTGCTCCTGGTGATGTAATCATTGGAAAACGAAGTGGTCAGGTTACGGTTCGATCAGGAAAACGAAACAAGCAACGAGAAGTACCGCTGAATGCAACCTGCCGCGCCATATTGGAAAAGTATATGGTGGACTTGTCTCCAGATAGTCTGTATCTATTCCCTTCAGAAAAAACAGGTGATCGTTTAACTGAACGTGCTTTACGACATCTCATTCAAAAATACATGAAATTAGCTCGCTTAGAAGGATTGAGTGCTCACGATTTGCGCCATCGATTCGGCTATGTCATGGCCGACAACACCCCATTACATCGGTTAGCGCAAATTATGGGGCACGACAGCTTAGACACAACAATGATCTACGTCAAAGCAACACAAGCTGATTTGCAATCCGAAGTAGAAAAGATAGCTTGGCAATAATCTGAAAGGATGAGCAGTTTATGCCGGTTAGAGGAAGAGAGCTACTAACACCAGAGGAAAGAAATGAACTCATGAGGATTCGTCCAGACATGAGTGAATGGGAACTCGCTACTTACTATACCTTTTCAAAACATGACATAGAAATCATCAACAGGCACCGGAGAAATCATAATCGTTTGGGCTTCGCTGTTCAGTTATGTACTCTTCGGTACCCAGGTTGGTCATTGTCTGATGTGAAAGATATTCCTGAGACTGTCTTACGATACATAGCCAAGCAAATTGATGTTGATCCGGAAGTCTATCCTCTGTATGCTCAACGGGACCCGACCAGACGTGAACATCTTGAAGAGATCCGTCAGGACTATGGATATCGCAATTTCTCTTCGCGTGAATATCGTAGTTCATCCCAATTTTTATTACATCATGCGATGGAGAATGGAAATCCGACTCATTTGATTCGTACCGTCCTAAACGAACTACGAAAAAGAAAAATTATTCTTCCTGCCATGACAACAATTGAAAGGCTCGTCTGGGAAACCCGTCATCGAGCAGAGGAAAGGATTTTTAAACAGCTAACAAATTCCCTTTCTGCTTGGCAAAAGCTGAGATTAGACAAGCTGATCGATCCATTTGTAGAGAACGGAAAAACACTCCTAGCATGGCTTCGGGAGGTACCTGGCCAATCCTCGCCAGAGGCAATTTCTAAAAGTGATTGAGCGTCTGGAGTATATTCGGGGAATTGAATTATCGATAAACACGGGTAAGATCCATCCTAATCGATTCATACAATTGGCCCGTTTGGGAGCAAGATACGAGCCACATTCATTCCGACGATTTAACGAGACAAAAAGATACGCCATTCTAGTCGCCTACCTTCTGAATGTAAGTCAAGATTTAATCGATCAAGCGATTGAAATCCATGACCGGCAGATTATGATCTTGCAATCAAAGGGACGTAAAGCACAAGAAGAAATACAAAAACAAAATGGAAAGTCCGTCAATGAAAAGGTTATACATTATGCTGATTTAGGTGCAGCTCTGATCCGAGCTAGAAACGAGGGGCTTGATCCATTTGCATCCTTAGAGGCGGTTATGCCGTGGGAAAAGATAGTTGCTTCAGTAGAAGAAGCAAAGAAATTGGCGCGGCCAATGGATTATGATTATTTAGATTTATTGGAGAATCGATTCTTTTATCTCCGAAAATATACACCTACTCTTCTACGAGCACTAGAATTTCGTTCTACTCAGTCAACCGAACCATTATTACACGCATTAGATACTATTCGTGAAATGAATGATTCAGGGAAACGTAAGGTTCCAGATGGAGCACCATTAGACTTTATCCCGAATCGTTGGCAAAAACATGTGTATGACGAGGACGGCTTAATCAATCGACATTATTATGAGATGGCTGCTCTTACAGAGCTGCGTAATCATATTCGTTCTGGAGATATTTCCGTTGTGGGAAGCAAGCAACATAAGGATTTTGATGAATACCTGGTATCAAAACAAGAATGGAGTGATGCCCGTACCTCCGGTACCAGACTTGCTGTTAGCTTGTCGTCAGAAGAATATCTTCAGGAGAGATACGAAGCCTTGTCTAAACGTCTGCAATGGGTATCAGATCATCTGCATGAGCTGGAAGGAGTTAGTATTGAAAAAGAAAAACTCCGTGTTGATCGACTGGAGAAAGACGTACCAGATGAAGCCCGATCATTCAGTTTATCTCTTTATGACATGCTGCCTCGTATCAAATTAACAGATTTGCTTATGGATGTGGCCAACTGGACTGGATTTGATGAAATGTTTGTTCACGCTTCTACTGGTCGTCCACCTAAAGCCGAAGAAAGAACGATTGTGATGGCCACTCTCATGGCAATGGGAACAAATATAGGGCTGACAAAAATGGCTGAGGCTACTCCAGGTATTTCTTATCATCAAATGGCAAACGTAGCTCAATGGAGAATGTATGAAGATGCCATGAATCGTGCACAAGCCACTCTGGTAAACTTTCATCACAAGTTGGCATTAGCTTCTTATTGGGGAGACGGCAGTACATCTTCTTCAGATGGTATGCGTGTTCAGGTAGGTGTTTCGGCACTACATGCTGATGCGAACCCACACTATGGCTCAGGAAAAGGGACAACAATTTATCGATTTGTCAGCGATCAATTTTCATCGTTCTATACGAAAGTAATCAATACGAACGCTCGTGACGCGGTGCATGTCATCGATGGCCTTTTGCATCATGAATCTGAGCTGTCTATTGAAGAACATTATACGGATACGGCCGGCTACACAGATCAAGTCTTTGGTTTAAGTCATTTGCTCGGATTCCGGTTTGCTCCACGGCTTCGGGATTTGTCAGATTCCAGGTTATATTCTTTTGATAAGGCAGGCGAGTTTCCCAAGATAGAAAACCTACTACGCGGTCGTATTAATACGAAGATTATTCAGGAGAACTATGATGATGTTTTACGCCTGGCGCATTCTATTCGTGAAGGAAAAGTTTCTGGATCTCTTATCATGGGGAAACTCGGTTCTTATGCAAGACAAAATAGTTTGGCTACAGCTCTACGGGAAATGGGACGGATCGAGAAGACGATCTTTATTCTGGATTACATCTCTAGCGAATCGATGCGACGTCGCATACAGCGTGGTCTAAATAAAGGCGAGGCAATGAATGCTCTTGCCAGAGCACTCTTTTTTGGAAAACGTGGAGAATTACGTGAGCGCGCCTTACAAGATCAACTCCAGCGTGCCAGCGCATTGAATATTCTCATTAATGCAATTAGTGTCTGGAATACGGTTTATCTTACAGAAGCAACGAAACTTCTGAAGCAAAAGGGATCGCTTCAAGAAAATCTGTTAAACCACATTTCGCCGTTAGGATGGGAACATATCAACTTTCTTGGGGAGTACACATTCGATCAAAAGCGAAATGCCAGCCTAAACTCATTGTTACCACTTATTCAGGGAAAAATCGAAGCCGGTAATCCTTAGCGTACGGGATACCGGCGTTTTTTCTGTCAATTAGGGCTTAGCGTACAAAATCCGCATATTGTTGGCGGTACCCCTATAACAAAAAATCCGGTCATGAAGACCGGAAAGTTGTATATTTCAGTTGATGACAAGTGCCTTACATTACTGCATTGCTCGTTACGTCTAATCTAACATCATAATCTGTATAGTTATTAACCCGCAATCTGTTTCAAATGTTCCAATGTAATGCGATCGACAAACTTGCTGAATTTCTCTTTCCCTTTGGAGTTTTCCTTATAATACTCGATAATCTTCGTAATCACTGGTACCAACTGTGCTTCCTTTAATCCGGAAATAAGCAATTTTGCAAGACCAGCCTTCAGACCCTTTGCTTCTCCTCCAACATAGATATCAAAGGTATCCCGCATTTTGACCACACCAATGTCTTTTAACAGGGGCTCACTTGTTCCTAGTGCGCAGCCAGCATACCCTACTTTAATCGGGGTCGGAGTTTCAATTCCCGCAATCGCCTTGTTTAACACTCTTGCCGTCTCAAGACCAGCTTCTTCCGCACCTTTGCAAAAATTACACGCGATCAAGCTTTTTGTTACAAAACCAGCTGGGTACACTTCTAGACCCGAACGTTGGAGCTCTTCGGCAATTGCTTCACGTCTATCCAGTGGAACTTCTATATAAATTTGTTTAAAAGGCGTCATTTCTATTTTCGCATCGTTTCCAACTACTGAACCGATTTTACCGAGCTGCTCTGAAGTAAAAAGACTTCCTCCTACTTGTATTGCAGGGGTAACGGCGATTTTTGTTGTTTCACCCATTATCATTCTCCTCTCTTGTGTTCATATGGGTCGCCTTCACTTTGACTAGTCTCTACGCTTATCGTACTTTAACACGCTGCAATCGAAGGGCATTGAGAACTACGGATACTGAACTTAATGCCATTGCAGCCCCTGCAACCCAAGGTGCCAGCAAACCAATTGCAGCAATGGGAATCCCAAGTGTGTTATAGCCCAGTGCCCAGAACAGATTCTGCTTAATGTTGCTCATCGTTTTCCGGCTCATAAAGATAGCATCAGGGATGCTCGAAAGGTCTCCACGCATGAGAGTTACATCAGATGCTTCCATGGCTACGTCTGTGCCCGTACCGATCGCCATCCCGATATCAGCTGTTGCCAGAGCAGGTGCATCGTTGATTCCATCCCCTACCATCGCAACTTTCTTCCCTTGAGCTTGAAGTTTTTTAACTTCTTCCGCTTTGCCTTCGGGTAGGACTTCCGCAAGCACATGGTCAATTCCGACTTGAGCAGCAATAGCCTTAGCTGTCCGCTCGTTGTCCCCGGTGATCATGATGACCTGGATACCCATTTCTTTTAAGCGACTGACCGCATCCTTTGAGGTTTCTTTGATCGTGTCCGCGACAGCTACCATTCCGGCATAGCGCTTATCAATTGCTACCAACATGGCCGTTTTACCGTCTTCTTCTAGAAGGGACATTCTCTCATAGGCTGGTTTGGCGTCTACTTCGAACTTCTCCATCAAGCGACGAGTCCCGATTAATAGCTCTTTCCCTTCTACTACGGCCTTAATTCCAAAGCCTGGCATTGCTTCAAACGATTCCGTTCTTGGCAGCGAGATGCCTTTCTCCTGGATCCCCGCCACAATTGCCTCAGCAAGTGGGTGCTCTGAGTTTTTCTCGGCTCCGCCTACGAGTCTGAGGAAGTTCGCTTCATCTCCATCGGTAACAATATCCGTCAACTCTGGTTTCCCTTTTGTGACTGTTCCTGTTTTATCCAAAATAATCGCGCCAATTTTGTGGGTTTGTTCCAGATGCTCGCCGCCTTTGAAAAGGATTCCAAGCTCAGCTGCACGTCCGGATCCCGCCATAATGGAGGTTGGTGTTGCCAATCCCAATGCGCAAGGGCATGCGATGACTAGGATCGCGATTGCTTTTTCTAACGCCTCAGCAAAATCGCCTGGCGTAACGAAGAAATACCAGACCAGGAAAGCTACCACTGCTACACCGACAACGATGGGAACGAATATGCCGGAAATTACGTCTGCGACCCTTTGAATCGGTGCTTTCGAACCTTGTGCTTCTTCCACGACTTTAATGATCTGCGCCAGCGCTGTCTCTTTACCCACTTTTGTCGCTTTGATTTTGAGCATGCCGTTTTTGTTTATCGTTGCCCCGATAACTGCATCACCGATTTTCTTTTCTACAGGAATGCTTTCTCCGGTGAGCATGGATTCGTCCACAGTTGAAGTGCCTTCTACGACTTCACCGTCAACAGGTACTTTGTCTCCTGGGCGGACAAGGACGATATCCCCTGTAATCACTTCATCTACTGGAATGGACAGCTCTTGACCGTCGCGAACTACCAAAGCCGTTTTCGCTTGCAGTCCCATCAAGGATTTGATGGCTTCTGATGAACGTCCTTTTGCGAGCGACTCGAACAACTTGCCCATGATTACAAGTGTGATGAGGACCGCACTTGTCTCATAGTAGAGTGATGGACCGTGATGAGCCCCGCCATCTCCAATGAACCAGGCAATCGTCAGATATAGGCTGTAGAAGTATGCCGCTGATGTCCCAAGTGAAACCAACACGTCCATGTTTGCGCTGCCATTGCGAAGGGCTTTGTACGCACCCACATAAAACTGTCTGCCGACGTAAAATTGAACCGGTGTGGCCAGAATCAGTTGCAGCCATGGATTCATGAAAATTTCCGGCATATAAATCCAGGAAGTGAAGGAAAAGTGACCAACCATACTCCACAAGAGAGGGAACGAGAGAATCGCTGAAAGGAGCAATTTACGTTTTTGATTCTGCACTTCTTTCTCGCGATGATCTTTGCCACCTTCATTTTCCGTTTTCAATATGGCTTTATAGCCAAGCTGCTGTACCTTTTTCTGCATATCGCTTATGGAAACTTCACTAGGTGAATATTCAACGTGCGCGGTTTCCATAGCAAAGTTCACAGTTGCATTCGTAACACCGGGAATCTTATTCAAACCCTTTTCAATCCGGTTCGCACATGCGGCGCATGTCATTCCCTCGAGTTGAAAATCAACGACTTCCTTCGCCGTACCGTACCCCAACTTACTGATACTTTCTTCAAGCCGACTTACGCTGACTTTTGCCGGATCATAAATCACACTTGCTTTTTCCATGGCGAAGTTGACATTTGCCGCTGATACCCCATCCACTTTGTTTAAGCCCTTTTCAATTCGAATCGCACATGCGGCACAAGTCATGCCTGTAATTTGTAAGTTGATTTGTTTGCTTTCTTTTGTAGCGGTTGATTCCATAACGATTCGCCCCCCTTTTCTTTTTTACTGTTGATTACACGACGTCGTAGCCTTGCTCTTCAATGGTTTCTTTTACAGCCTCAAGCGTGATTTTCTCCTCGTCATACGTCACATCCACAGTATTGCTTCCGAGATCGACTTTTCCGGCGGCCCCGATTTCTTTCAGTGCACCTTCAATAGAAATGACACAGTGCTGGCAGCTCATGCCTTCGACTTGCAATGTAAGTTTTTTCATCGTAATCTCTCCTTTATTTCATCAAAATGGTTAGTGTTTGGAGCATTTCATCAAGAAGTGCTCCTTTTGTTTGCTCGACACGACTCCTAACGTGCGTTTTCAGGTGATTCTCCATAAGAAGTCTCCCTACGGCGTTAAGTGCGTAGTGTATAGCAGACATTTGATTTAACACGTGATCGCAATATTCGTTACGTTCCACCTGACCTTTCACACCGCGAATTTGGCCTTCGATGCGATTTAGTCTCATTAGGATTGCTGTTTTCTCTTTCAAATTCAGTTGGCTGTTTCGCTCTTCAGTTGGTTCACTGGGATTCATTTCCATCAACCCCTTCGAATTTAGTATACCCCTCTACCGTATTTAATGTCAACAGGAAAATTACAATACCCTAGTACCCTATATTGTTTTTAAAAATCGCAGCAACTACGCCATTTACAAAGTTTATTTCATCAGTTTGTTGATTGTTATCATAAGTTCTGTCAGTACTTGCGTATCACCTTCCTGAATACGTTCAATGACACAACTTTTCATGTGATTTTCAAGCAGAAGCTTTCCTACACTGTTCAGTGCAGATTGGACTGAAGCAATTTGATTAAGAACGTCGTCACAATATACATCTTTCTCAACCATCCCTTTAATACCTCGAACTTGCCCTTCAATCCGATTCAGACGACTGATTAAACCGTTTTTTACGTGATCCGAATGATGGCTCTTACGGATTTCTTCACCTGGAGAACAGCAAGCTGATACTTTGATCGAATTTACATTCAGTTGTTCTGATTCCATACTCATTCCAATCGTCTCTCCCTTACCCATTTTTATACTCCTACACCCTATTTAGTGCAACGTTTTGAAAAAGGCTCCAGCCAAAGTACATTTGGCTGGAGATCATATTTTTACAAAGCAGCAGGCCCGTTCGTATCTCCTTGTCTAGCTGGCTTGATAAAAACGAGTGCCAGAAGTGCGCCTACGAAAGCCACAATTCCTGACCAAAAGAAGGCTTGATGAAATCCTTCGTTGAGGGCGACGGTTTGCTCCATACTTGTCAGGGATCCAGTAGTAGCCGCGGCAATAGCGACCATAGCTGCGAGCCCGATGGCTGAACCGATCTGGTAACTCGTATTGGCGATACCAGAAGCAAGGCCCGCTTCCTCCGGTTTCGCTCCAGACATCGCGGACATGGTTGCCGGGATATAAGCGAGTGACATGCCAAGAGCCCCCAGCAAGGAAGCGGGTAAGACATTGGCTACGAAGTTTCCATCTACCGGAGTGTTTTCAGCGAATAGGAGCAGAGATCCCCCAAGGGCGATCAAACCTATAACCATGTTCGCCTTTACTCCAAACTTCCCGATCATTTTGCCCGTGATGAGCACCATGAAAACCATAATCAGGATTGTCATGGGGAGCAATCCAAGTCCACCTGCAAAAGCATTGAATTGTAAGACCTGTTGCAAGTATAGATTCAAGAAGAACCAAAGCGGGATCCATGCGGCCGAGAGCATGATTAACGCTATGTTGCCTGCAGCCAGATTCGGCGCGGAGAAAATTCGCAATGGGACTAACGGATCTTTTTTCAGCGCCTGAATAACAAGGAACAGAACGAATAAAACTGCAGCAAAGATCAGGGTCCAGATCGTCGTGTTTGAACTCCAACCGTTATGTTCAGCAGTCACAATACCATAAACGGCTAGCACAAGGGCGGCAGTGACAGAAAGTGCTCCTAGTAGATCGACACTTCCTTTTCGAGCCATTCCTTTGGAGAGAAGTGCTGGCGAAACGAGAAGAACAAGAACTCCGACCGGGATGTTGATCAGAAACGTCCAATGCCAGCTAAGCCACTCGGTGATGACCCCTCCCAGAAATACCCCTGCAGTTCCTCCCGCAGCAGCTGACGCTCCCCAAAAACCGAATGCTTTTCCGAGCTCTTTCGGATTGCTGCCAAACAGCATCATGACGATCGTTAAGGCCGCTGGAGCGATAAATGCAGAACCGATACCCTGCAATGCCCGGCCGACGTTTAGCGACTCTTCGTTCCACGCAACTCCTGCAAGTAAAGAGGCCAGCGTGAGGATCGAAAATCCCCACATGAACATGCGCCTTTGTCCGAAGAGGTCCGATAACCTACCGCCTAGTAAAAGCAACCCGCCAAAGAAAATGACATAAGCATTAAACACCCATTGTAAACTCGCCTGTGTGTAACCGAGTGCCTCTTTTATCGCCGGTAATGCAACACCGATGATCGACGTATCCATGATCACCATAAAATTGGCTAAACATAACAAAGCTAATGCTTTCCACCGTCTTGGATCCGGTTGAAAAACCGCTTGCGCTTGATTCCCCATGAAAAGTCCCTCCTCTGCTCACGAACTCCGGTGAATAATCATTGGTGCACGCGACGGCCGTCATAAAAAGACACCACTGTATTCCATAATTTACCGGTGCTCGATGAATAAATAGTATAGCCCCCTACCCTATGTTGTCAATACAATTTTTCACTCCACAAAATGATGGCTTTCCAATCTTATCTCAAGGAGATTTCGGAATTTCGGGTATTGAAGTTATGATTCCTAAAGTAATTAATGGCAAATGGCAGTGAACTCAAGGCTGAGTTAGATAGGTTTAAAATGGAATTTATGGGTATAGCTATAGAGGATTAATCATTATCTTATTGGGTAAGGTGGTTGAATAATTAGATGGAGTTTTCACATCATAAAGGTCTACTTAGCAAAGATAATAATCTAAGGGAAAAAATCAAGATTATCTTAATCCTGGCTATTCCGGCAGTAATCGAGAATTTCTTTCAAACAACCCTTGGCTTTGTCGATACGTATTTTGTTTCAAAAATTGGGCTCGTAGAAGTGTCAGCCGTAGGTATCGCCAATGCGCTATTGGCAATCTATTTTGCAGTATTTATGGCACTTGGTGTAGCCGCTAATGTTTTTATATCCAACTTTTTAGGTGCAAATCAACAAGACAAAGCACAGCATATTGCTCAACAAGCGATTATCATGGCCATTTTTTTAGGTATCTTGTTCGGACTCATCACTCTTTTTTTTGCAGAACCTCTCCTTCGGTTAATGGGGATTGCTCCAAATGTTCTTGAGGCAGGTTCCATTTATTTTCGAATTGTTGCCATCCCATCCGTTTTTATGTCATTAATGTTCGTATTAAGTAGTATCTTACGAGGTTCCGGTGATACAAAATCCCCGATGATTGTAAGTATCGTAATCAATGTTGTTCATGCTCTGTTGGACTATGTATTCATTTTTGGATTTTCCTTCATTCCCTCTTTAGGTATTATCGGGGCTGCGTGGGCAACTGTTATCGCTCGTATTTTAGGATCTATAGGTTTGTACTTTTACATCAAGAGATCAAAAACAATTGCTTTCAAGAAAGAGTTTTGGAAAATTGATTGGAAACATCAGTGGGAGTTGGTTACAATGGGCAGCCCCGCTGCAGGAGAACGACTTGTGATGCGGGCAGGACAGGTTGTTTACTTCGGATTTATCGTTGCGCTAGGTACCAACACGTTTGCAGCACATCAGATCGCAGGTAACATAGAGATATTTTCATATATGATCGGGTATGGTTTTAGTACAGCTGCGACCATTCTAGTGGGTCAAAAAGTGGGTGCAAGTAAGTTTGAAGAGGCTAAACAATATGCAAAGCTTTGTACTTATTTATCTGTCGTCTTTATGACTATTCTTGGAGTATTTTTGTTCTTCTTTGGGGGATGGACAGGTACTTTCTTTACAACTGAAGCTAAAGTGCTTGATGAAATTAAGGTGGCTCTGCAAGTATCAGGTTTATTCCAACCGTTTTTAGCATTTGTCCTGGTATTGACAGGTGCCTTTCAAGGTGCAAACAATACAAAATTCCCCATGTATCTCACTGCAATCGGTATGTGGGTTATTCGTACGTTGTTTGTCTATCTACTCGGAATTCGTCTCGGTTGGGGGCTTATGGGTGTGTGGATTGCAATTGGGTTAGACATTATTGTGAAAGCACTAATACTTTGGATGAAATTTACAAGGGGAAGATGGATCGTTACCAAAAGTGACCCCAAGACAGACCCAGAATCAAAATGCCATCCCCAAACAACCAAGGAAACAATGTCTTGCTGCCCAAACAATTATTGAAGTGAAAAACCATCAATTGGCATAGCCCAAAGATGGTTTTTCTTGACCAAAGCTTTTTGATTATTGGACATTTTGTGATCAGTACTATAGAACTAAATACCATTAGCATCAATACTTTCTATGCGCTTGGTTTATAGTCCCATCTTACTAAATGATTGATTGGGAAATTTTACGGGCTTATCCTACCGTTTCCTCCTAAGGTAATCTATCCACATACCCCACAAAGGTATCCACAAGATGACAAGGAGGAAAAGAAAGTGACGAAACGAGATTGGATGAAGAAATCAGCAGTAGCAGTCATACTGAGTACGTCCCTGTTAGGATTTGGTGGTCAAATTGGACAAGCTGCATCCGATACGACAAGTTTGCAAAAGTCTGAAGAGATTGCGAAACTTGCAGAATCTCTGCTGGGGAAAGATTATCAATTTAAGGCCAAAGGTCCTTCAAAGTTTGGCTCTGCTGAATTGGCTACCTACGTCTACAAAAAAGCGGGGGTTACGATTAAAAGCTCAATCTCAGATTTGTATAAATCCGGCAGCAGTGTGTCTCAAGAAAACCTGTTAGCTGGAGACTTGGTTTTCTTCTCTTCTAAAGGATCGAAATCCCCCAATTATATGGGAGTATACATAGGCAAAAATCAATTTGTTTATGCTTCTCAAGCCGAAGATGCAGTCGTTCTGAAAAACATTTCTGAATTTGATAATAAGTTCGTTGGTGCACGTAGAATTTTGAGTGGGAATGTGACGAAACAAGAGTCGTCATCAACACCTTCATTCAAGTCCGAACAAACTGTATCTCCCAACGATTTGGCGGACAAAATCATTTCCAATGGTGAGAAGTATCTAGGGACAAAGTATAAGTATGGATCCAGCAAGGATACAACCAAAACATTTGACTGCTCTTCGTTTACCCAACGAGTCTTCAAGGAAGCAGGCATCACCTTACCGCGTGATTCTCGACAACAATCAACCGTAGGGAAAAGCGTCTCTATGAAGGATCTACAGAAAGGCGATCTAATTTTTATGAAAGCTTCCGTAAACAGTTCGTCAGATCGGATTACACACGTTGCCATTTATGCTGGTAATGGAAAAGTTCTGCATACCTATGGAAGTCCGGGAGTGATTTACTCCAAATTCTTTGATACGAATTGGGAAAAAAGAGTAGTTAAAATCAAACGTGTGATTTAATAAACAACGGCTGTAATGCCCTTCTTTTGCTCTCATGCACATGTATGAGGGCTTTTCCAAACTTTAATAGATGTCTTCATTGTTCCGGTTCTTCACTTTATCATTCAGTAGATAAATAAAAAAACTACTCTGTAATCATTCAGAGTAGTTATGATGAGGCGAAAGTTGTCTAACAACAGGTTTTTGCCAGTTTATGTAATACTCCTTTGTCATTTCCAAACTTGCACATTGCTTCACAGTGATCACAGATCTCTTCAAAAAACAAGTAGTGTAATTCCATATCAGCTATATCTTGAAAGGACGGTCTTCTTACTTGGGCCAATATTTCTTTTTCACGGCTTTTAGGTGCTACCAGATAGCACAACTGTCGCCTTCCAAGTGAAAGTGATAAATCATACATTCTCAATATACCCGAATAGATGGATGTTGTGCTCTCTACCTCAAAGACCGCCTCAATTTCATTCGAGTTTTTCTTAAACCAAATGACGTCGATTAGTTTTGCTGTATCAATTACCTCTTGAGGATAGGGAAGCTTAGGAAAAGAATGTAACGAATACCTCCCCAGTTTTTCACCACAGTATTCTTTACCATGATCATTTGAGGCGATCCAAACATCATATCCCAATGCCCCACCTAATTTAGAAAGCATAAACTGCTGCTCTTGATGTGCATTTTCCTCCTTTTTTGTCGACTTCGCGGAACTTGACCGCTTCTCTTGGTATTTTCGAATCTTCTCATCATCCATTCTTATTGAGATTCCAGATGATACAGGAGGGAGAATTTCACCTGTCCCGACCTCAAAGAGAAGACCCCCTATCATTCCTAGATCTTTTGATAAATCACGATTGAAACTTTTATTCACCTGAAGAATGATCTGACGCATGTACAGATACGACTCCCAAGACCCTAGCTTTATTTTCTGTTGAAACAATAAATTGAAACCTTCGACCATTGCAGTATTGAAGGGAGGAAAGATTGTTGGATGCAAAAAGTACAGGATATTGGCAACTGCTGGACCTAATCCCTTGATATTGCGACTGGCAAGCCTATCTACCTCTTGCAACAAGGCGGAATCAGTCTGTCCACGTAAACATGCATCTAAGAACGCACCGAACGCCTTTTTATTTTCCTCATTTTCATAGATATCCGGTATCCGTAATTTAGGTTTCCAGATAAATGCATGACTTGCACCTTGGAATACTTCCTTTTGTTCACATATGGAATGTAATACGGATTCCAAGGACGAGCCTTTAAAGTCATTCCCAAAAGATCCAGATCTAATTTCATCAACGACTTTCGCAACTCCCTTACGAATAGAACGAAAGTATTTTAATCGGCTTTCGTTGGCAAACCATGTGTTATAAACGGAATGAGGATCTCTCCTATACATGTCAATCAATTGAAGAAACCAATGTTCAATCGAACTAATTTGTATCATGACTCTCCCCCATTTGATGCTTACGATCCTTTGGAAAAGTATAGCACAAAACCAGCGGTTCTTTATAAATATTCTAAAGAATGATTCAATCTAAACCTATCAAATGATATACTTATTTTGTAAAAAATACCTTATGGAGGGATTGCGATGGCCGCCTCTTCTACACAAAGGTTCATAAAAAATGGGGTCACGATTCATGCCCCACTGAACTTGGTTTGGTTCGCGTGGACTATTTCTGACAGAGTTTCTGAATGGTTTGCCCCTGAAGCAGTTATAGATCCAATAGAAGGAGGACCATTCGAATTATATTTTGAACCAGGTAACACTACTAGAATGAATACCAAAGGTTGCAAAATAACAAAACTGCTTGATCAAGAAGAATTACAATTTACATGGAAAGGACCAGACCCTTTCGCTGAGATCATGAACCAAGCTAACGAACTGACCATTGTGAAAGTAACGTTTGCGTCAGTGGATCAACAGACCACAACGGTTACCATTGAGCATTCGGGGTTTATGGAAGATGAGAAATGGGAAGAGACATTTAAGTGGCATCAAATGGCTTGGTCAGGCGTTCTCAGTAGTTTAAAGTCTGCTCTTGAAACAGGTAAAGGCAACCTTTGTTGTCAACCATAAATGAAAGGATGTTGCTCAGAAATAATGTAAACCGCCTTTCATGATATAGCTGGTTTCGCCATATGCATCTGTTCCTGATTGGCTCGGGAAAGAACGGGTCATGATCATCTACGTATAAATCCAAGCATCCTTAACAGAATCCCCCGCTACTAATGACAGAAATGTCCCAAATATTCGAAAAACAGTCTAAGCCCGCCCTACGGCATTATTCGCCGTGAGCGGGCTTTATTCATCATTACTTCACTACAGCTAATGTAGGATGGTCATGATTGATTACTTCAAAACGATAGCCTTTATCTTTCAAGAACTGTAGCACTCCCGGTAGAGCTTGTGCAGTCGCCATTTTGGTACTGGCATCATGCATCAGGATGACGATTTCCTTCTGATTTTTAACTTGATTCTTCACGTTCGCGAGTGCTTCCTCAGCTGTATAGTGGTTGCTTCGTGCATCCTCATTGGTTACATTCCAATCAATAAAGATGGTACCACGTCTTGCAGCTTCTTCTTTGATTGCGCGCATGACCGGTTTTTCTTTGGTGTAGAGTGTTGGATCTTGATACTTCAGGCTGACCGTATTGGTGCTTCCCCCTGGAAAGCGGAAGAATGTCAGCTTGATGCCTGTTGCTTTTTCGATCAACTGATTGCCTTTGTCAAAATCCGTGAAAAAACCCTGGACGCTTTTGTAAATAACGCGGTAGTCGTGGGAGTACGTATGGCCACCAATTGCGTGACCTTCTGAAACAATCCGCTTCAAGATTGCTTCATGGCCGGGAACATTTCGGCCAACGATAAAGAAGGTAGCCTTCACCTTGAACCGTTTTAGCGTGTCCAGTACCAGTGGGGTTACAGGAGATGGCCCGTCATCAAAGGTCAGATAGGCGACTTTGCTCGTTCCCGGCGTGGTTGCCTTGGTACCAGGACGCGGCTGGACGGACTGATACTGCGGTTTCGGCTGAGAGTTCGTCACACTCGTACCTGGCTGCGGCCTGGCCGGTGAAGCAGTAGGTGGTGCAGTATTTGGCTTCACAGATAGAGTCTGCTTACTATGGATCAGCTGAGTTGGTTGAAATGGCTGCTCGCCATAAATCAGATATGCCTTGCGAAGCTCGCGGAATTGCGCTAGCGCTTGTTTATATGTAGCCTCTATTTCTTGGGGACTCTTTCCTTGCTCCAGATATTGGCCGATCTTGTTCGTGCCCATCACCTGATCGAACAATTCTACGGTTCTGTCGCTTTTCGGCAATGGGAAGTGGATAAGTTGTCTGGCATAGGCCAATGCATAGATCCCGGTTTTTGCCGGATTAAATCGGCGTGGGTCTGTGATATGCAGTCGGACTCCACCTGCTGTCTCTTTGCTTTCAGGCAAAAAGGTCACTCCAGGCAGTTTACTTGCGTTTAACAAATCTGCGTACTGGTAGGAAGGGATTCCAATTCCACCAATCCAGGTGAAGCCGTCTGCCTGATTGAGGTCGATACCTTCTCCCAAACCAGTGGCCATGTAGCCGAACACGGCAGCCAGATCGGGAAGCTGTGGTGAGTTTTGAATCCAGCGAAGTCCGGTCTCCTGAAACACCATGCTGCGGGTATAGCCTTGCATTGGAACAATAGTCAAGTCCACACCGATGTTCCGGTTGAAAAACAGCGCCAGCTCGCCAATCGTCATGCCATGTGCAAGCGGTAGGGTATCTACCCCAATGATCGAACGGTACGGGCTTTCCAAGACGGGTCCATCCACGATCTTGCCACCGACAGGATTAGGACGATCAAGCACGATTACTGGTTTGCCTTGCTGCTTCGCTGCTGTGAGGCAATACTGCAGGGTGGATATGTAAGTGGAGGTCCGGGAGCCGTTATCCTGCAGATCGACGAGAATTACATCAATGGTAGCGAGCATTTCCTTGGTAGGCATCCGGTTTACCCCGGAAATACTGTAAACCGGGATCCCATAGACAGGATGTGTGTAACTTTTCACTTGGTCTTCGCCCTTTCCGTCCAAACCGTTCTCGGGGGCGAATAAGGCTGACAAGGTTAAGGAGTGGTCGCGTCTCAACAAATCAATCGTACTAATTCCCTTGCTGTTTACACCTGTCTGATTGGTGACGAGTCCCACTTTTTTGCCTTCTATTACTTGATGGAACTGATTGAAGAGTACATCACTTCCCAATTGAATGGCAGAGGTATTGGCGGAACTCCCGCCTGGAAGAAACAACATCAAAATCAATGATAGGATAAAAAAAGGAAGCAATTTTTTCATGTCTCTCGGCCTCTTTCGGGGGTGAAAATATCGTCGTTGCATGTCTATTGTAACGGTTTTGTGTAGCAAGATGGTTGGTGCTTTTGTAGAAATTTGAAATCAGGTCCAACGAAGGGGTAGAAAAGTAGCATTTGTCCAGATTCCAACGCTTTCCTGTATACTCAATCAGGTGGTCTTTTCATATAAAAAACTATCCCGTTGTGGAGCGGGATAGTTTAAAGGGGTATGTGTTGTAAGACTTTTTCGTCACTGTTTTCCTTACCATAATCGTTTCATTCACAGCCTATATTGACTAATTCAAGTCGGGAACAAAGCTGCTTTTCTTGATGCTACTTGATATATTTTACGAGGACCATTAATCCTCCAGGCTCCACCATAGCGTTCGTTGTGTGATGAAGCTCATGACAATGGAAAACCCACTCTCCAGGATTGTCGGCAATGAAGTCGATGTCGTAGGTTTCCCCTGGATTTACCGTGACGGTGTTTACTATGGAAGGACTGGCAAGTGGATGACCGTCCTTCGCTATGATACGAAAATCATGTCCATGCAGGTGCATCGGGTGAGTTCCATTGCTGATGTTGGCCATTCGGACATGTACCACTTCTCCCTGTTTTACTTCTATCGGATCCGTGTCCGGGAATGACTTGCCATTGATTGTCCAGTAATTGTAATCCATCCCCATCACGCTGCTGCCCGCGTTGTCTTTTGAGGATTCGGTCGGCGGCATGTTCATACCCGCGTGAGGGTTTTTCTGCTGATCTTTGTTTTGAGCCCCATGGTTCATCATGCTTCTGACATTTCCTTTATGTTTCGGCTCGTTTGCCTTTCCTTTTGACATTCCGGTCATTTTGTCATTCCCGGTCTGCTTTTGTTGTCCGCCTGATTGGTTTGGTACGTTCCATCCTCCGAAAAGCATGGTGTATTCACGATCGTGCTTTAACGCTCCCTTGTTCTGAGGATCAATAATTAACAAACCGTACAGACCTTTATCAATCTGTGGAATGCTGTTGAAATGGGAGTGATACATATAAGTTCCCGCATGATTTGCTATAAACTCGTAAGTAAATGTTTCGCCTGGTTTCACAGCGTGCTGAGTGAAGGATGGCACGCCGTCCATATTGTTGGGAATATGCAGACCGTGCCAATGAATGGAGGTTTCTTCTGGCAAACTATTTTTGAGTATTACACGAATCGTATCTCCTTCTTTCGCACGAATGGTTGGCCCTGGAACCGTCCCGTTAAACGTATGGGCATCCGTTTGTACACCGGAAACAAGCTCCCAGCGCGCTGGTTTGGCCTCTAGCTTATACTCTCGTAGATGTCCCGTAGGCTTGATTGCATCCGTCTCCGCAAGGGCTGGTAATTGTCTTAATTTCAGGGTAGTGAGAATCTCGGTATTTGGCTTACTCCCAGTAGCTTGTTGGTTCGGTTTAGACATAGGCATGGGCATCTGATTTTCTGCCGCAATTTTGGCCGGTTTTGCTTGTTGCATCGCATTCGGAGAGCATCCCCACATTCCCAGGATCAAAAGCGATACGACGGGTATTGCCATTCTTCTCATATAATTTCCTCCCATCGGTTATACCCATAGTTTTTTGTGTGAGGAGGCAAATTATGTGCGTATTACTAGGCAAGCGACAATAAAATAAAAAAGTTCGACCGTTGCCATTGATAATCATAGTTGAGCTCAAAGGAGTTGTTCGTGTGCTATCGACATACGGATTGACCGGGCGTGTGATTGTGGAGGGAAAATCTGGGTACAAGGAAGTAAGGCTCGATTTCAACACCCGCATTTCTAATTTCCAAAAGTAATTGTTTACTACATGAGTGAGCAGGATGCGCCGTTACATGGGCACGTAAAAATAAGGTGTCTTTCCATGAGCGTGGCGGCGGGCATAGCTATGAAGCGTTTTCTCTAGTTGACGGTGGTCTTGTAATCGATATCAGCGAGTTACAGCAACTAAATATTGACAAGGTTGGTTGCACTCACGTGTAGATGTGGGGTTTCGGGTACTGCTTTTAAATGAAGCCTTGTGGAAACAAGACTCACCGTTTCAAGAGGGGCCTGCTCGACAACCGGCGTGTCCGGGTTGACTCTTGGCGGCGGGTACGGCTATCTCGATGGGTCGAACAATTTCGTACATCCATGCTACCCTTCACCCGAGGTGCATACCGCAACTATTCCGATCTGCTCATTCATGATTGGCCGACCATGTATTTTGGGGAGAAAATCGCTAAGTAGAAAAAAGTCAAAAAAACTACGATCCAGAAAATGTCTTTCGTTTCGAACAGAGCATTCCACTATGATAACGAAAAGACGGCAACGGTTCGACCGTCGCCATCAGGTAGTAATTATTGCTCAATTTTTCCTTTCCATTTCGCCATCCCGCCATCAAGGTTGTAAACATCTCTATACCCATTCTCTATCAGGAAGTTTCCGCTTTCAGTCCCCATTCGTCCTGTATGGCAGACAAACACAACTTTCTTATCTTTTGGGATACTCGTATATTCCGTTTTGATTTCTGCAAACGGGATATTAATTGCGTTGGGTACTCTCCCTTGTGCAAATAGTTCTGGCTCGCGAAGGTCCACAATCGTCATATCGGTTTGTTCATTAATCATCTGGGTCAGTGCCTCAGAACCAACAATTTGAAGTGCACTGCTACTTTCCACTGCTGAATTCTCTGAAACATTCATCCAATAAACACCTGCGGCAATCAAAAGGACCAGCATAGAAACAACCCATATTTTTCTCATGACAGACTCATCCCCTTCATTGTTTGTCTTGGATAACTTAGAGTAGGAGAGAACTTACCAAAACGTAAAAAGATCAGAAATCCCCAAAATAATAAAGATTCCACCAGCAGCTTTTTGAATAACCGAACCAAACTCTCTTGCCTTTTTCAAAATAAATGGTCTGTCACTCACTGCCGCCAGTATGAGCAGAACAACCGCAAGTGGAAGGGCAGTCCCCAGCGCAAAAACAGCAGGTATGAAAGGACCGAATGAACTGGAAAGCATTAGTGGCATGGCAAGTCCAAAAAAGAGCCAAAACATTGTTGGACAAAAACCCAGGGAAAATGTAAATCCAAGCAAAAACGACTGGGTCCTGCCTTCAAAGCGATTTGTAAATTGCTCCATTTTCCGTGTAAAAGATTGTGTCTGAAAAAACGGCAATCGGATCCATCCGAGCATAAACAGCCCAATCAGTAAAAACAATGGAGCTAACAGTTTTCTTGCCCATTGAAACAAGGGGATTGTCTGTGTAGAGAGTTGTTCCCCAAGAATAAACACGATACCGCCCAAGGTAGAATACACTAGCACTTTCCCTAAAATGAACATGAACAGATTACTGCCAAATGTCCCATCACTGATAACTTTTTTTCCAAACACGGTAAAAGCAGCAACATTTCCGGAAAGTTGACAAGGTGCAAACGCACCGATCATCCCGAGAAGGAGCGCCCCAATCAAAGGTACCTGTTCTCCCATACCATAATATAAATCAGAAAATGGCTTAGTAATCCATGAGCCAAATTGATACAAGTACGAATACCAATCCATTCCTTCTCCTCCAACCTCTGCGATAAACTGAACGTACTTCAAGTTACAAATATCATACGATAGCTGTGTGTTGGAATTATGAAGATAAACGGGTATAATTCTAATTGCTTACACCATACTACTCCTGATTCAATTTTAAGGAGGAGTATGTATGCCTGTAACTATTTCCACTTCGTATCAACAATGTATTGAAGCTTGCATGAAATGCATGCAAGCGTGCGAGCAATGTCTAACAGCTTGCCTACAAGAGCCCGATGTGCAGAATCGTACCATGTGCATTCAAACCCTACGTGACTGCATTGATATTTGTGCCCTCTCCTCTCAGTTCATGACACGTAACAGTCAATACGCAAAGCAGTTGTGTTCCGTTTGTGCCACGATCTGCACAGAATGTGCGACTCATTGCGAAATGTACAAAGATCCCCATTGTCAGGAGTGTGCGAAAGTCTGCAGAGAGTGTGCGGAACACTGCCGCATGATGGCTTCATAAAAAGAATGAAAGGGAAAGGCATGCACCTTTCCCCTTCTAGTTTCTTACAGACCTTATTAAATAGGCGGCATTGCCAATGAACTTTATGTGCTACTCCGATTGACAAATTCGCTTCATTTACTTACGATTTACCGCTTCAATCACAACAAAAATATTCTTATAATGCCGTTCAATATGCCTCACATGAAAGCCTGTATGCTTGACTATTTCAAGCGTGTTTCGATTCAAATGGCATCCATCACAAAATCGTCGCCATACTGGGGTCATCCAATCTTGAATTCGCCCTAGAACCGGATGATTTACTTTTACATGCTCAAATAAAAGCATCTGGCCATTTGGTTTGCAAACTCTTCGGATTTCTTCTAAAGCTTTTTGGGGATCAGGAATTGTGCATAGCACTAAGGTTCCGACCACCGTGTCAAAAGAATTGTCTAAAAAAGGCAGCTCCTCTGCTCCTGTTAATATAACTTCAATAGGCACCCGGGATTTATTTGCTCGCAAAAGCGACTGCTTTCTCATCAAAGGTTCAGGTTCAATTGCGACTACTTGTTCTGCCTGGAGATAAAAGGGAAAATTCAATCCTGTTCCTGAACCAATCTCCAGCACTTTTCCTTGCGCTTTTTGAATTAGATTTTTACGAACACCCTGAATGCCCCGGCGCTCTAAAGGGCTCATCAATGAATCATATAACTTTGGGAACCATTTTCCCATTGCTCTTCATCTCCGACTTAGGTTTTATAAATAGCTAGCACCGCCCCCCGCCGGATGCTGGTCCTCATCGTCCGCATGTGATTATTTTTCTCGTACTCTTCAAAGATAATATCCCCCTGAGGAAACCGAATTTTCAACAGATCAAGTGGGCTGAGTTTACTTGTCGGTTGACTGTTTGAAACATGAGTTTTCTTATTGGAAGGTCAACAGTATCCCATTATGTTACTGCCAATTGATTAACTTTATATTACACGGTTTTCCTTTTCTTTGGACGTAACTAATTGATCGTCTCTCGTACTGTAAAAATCCATAAATTGGTTGGAGCCCTTCATCATCTCTACCCTCACAGAATTCCTGGAACCCATCATCCTGTTATATTTTTATCTCCCATCATATTCATCATGCTGTTACTGTTCATCATTTGATCTTAATAATTATTCACCTCAGCAACAAACGCTACTTTCCCGACAATCATGACAGCAGCAAAGGGAAATAAGTAGGGAGTCACAATACGACCAACCTCCCCACCATTCCGCTTTCCTTATGTCCGGGAATTGTACAATAAAATTCATAGTTACCTTCTTCCGTTGCTTGCCATACACTTGTAGCCAATTCTCCCGGTTTTGCATGCAAATGCGGATTTTCTTTGCCCGTGTTTCCATGTTGATGATGGTTATTGGATTCAGAACTGATGACAAAATTCCTAGAAGAGACAACCTCAAAATCATGTTCAACACTCCCAACGTTCTGAAACTTCACTTTCATTGGGACACCTTTTTTCATTACGATCCGATTAGGCTTATAGGAAAAATCAGATGCGATGATATTCACTTCTTGTACGACAGGTTGACTCATATGATTTTGACTATGCATTTGATCATTTTCTGCAGACATAATGGAGAATGGCAACGATTGAAACCATATGAACACTCCAATCAGTAGAACTGGAGGGGTAATTGGATGATGCAATGTAAATAGCCACTTTCTCTTTGGTGTGTCTCCCTCGCTTCTCTCAATCAAGTTTGACAGCATTAGAATGCATCCTGTATAGAGCATGATAAATAAGAACAAAAGCGGCTCCATTTTTTCCATTGGAATCATTTCTCCCAGCATGGCTCCCATCATTCCGGCCATAATTCCAGAGAGAGTTCCCTCTATTGTACTCAGAAGGGATAAAGGAATTCCAATAATCATTCCGGAGATACCACCAACGAGCATTCCCCAAATTGTTGAGAGGAACAAATCTCCTTTATATACAACACCAAACAGAAGACCCGCTATCAAACCAATCATCATACCCATTGACATACCAATGATCATCATCTGCATGTGGTCCATTCGTCTTTTTCTATTCCAAGAATAAAACGAAAACCAACCGAAAGATAATCCGACAAATGCCAGGACTTGATACGTTAAGCTCAAGATACCACCCCCGAGTATATTTCCTCCTTACAGAATATGTCGCTAGAATGCAAAACAGGACAAGAATAAAGCCCTCTGACAATGTCAAAGGGCCTCTTTTTGTATAATTCTAGTTTGCTTGTTTGTTGGCACTCATCAAACTCTCAGGGTGATGATGGAAACAGGAAACGTAATGATCTGCAGACATCTGCTCCAGCTTAGGGATGCCGATTCGGCAGTTATCCATCTGTTGTGGACAACGAGCGAGAAATGGGCATCCCCCTTGCTCTCCTTCGTTTTGTACTTCACCGTCCAAAATCAATTCGCTTCGATGGTCCAAAAAGTAATTGAGATCGGAGACAACCGCGACCAATGCCTTCGTATATGGGTGTGTTGGGTTGTATATGATCTTGTTAGTCGGCCCAATTTCAACAACATCACCTCGGTACATGACAGCAATACGGTCACACATGATGGCAGCTGTAGAAAGATCATGTGTGATAAACAGCATGGTCAAACCCATGTCCTCTTTAAGAGATTTTAATAGTTGCAGGATCCCCATCCTTACAGAAACATCCAGCATGGATGTGGGCTCGTCAGCGGCAACAAATTTGGGTTTTAAAATCAAGGAACGAGCAATCGCAATTCGTTGGCGCTGACCACCACTCAATTGATGGGGATACCGATACAAGAATGTTTCGGCTGGTTTCATGTCTATGTGTTCTAATGCCTCGATAACCAGTTTTCGTTTATCGTCAAAAGATAGTTCCACTCTATGAGCATGCAGCGGTTCCATCAGAATTTCAAGGATGGTCATACCCGGGTTTAATGAGTCATAGGGATCTTGAAATATCATTTGCATTTGAGGACGAACCCTGCGCAATTCCCTCTCGCCCATCTGACATAAATCTTGTCCCTCAAAAAGAATTTGCCCTGAGGTTTCTTTTGTCAGTCTCATAATCATCCGTGCAGTCGTAGTTTTTCCGCAACCGCTTTCTCCAATAATCCCCAGAATCTCGCCTTTTTTTATAGAGAAGTCTACATGATTAACAGCATGAACAGTTGATTTTGTTTTTCGAAAAATCGTACCCTGCTTCTTTTCAAATCGCTTAACAAGACTCTTTACCGTAATTAGTTCGTCATGAATTTGTGTCTTTTTGGAATTTGTCATAGCGATCCCCCTAAAAAACAGGATACGTAGTGACCTTCTTGCACTTTCCTCATTGCGGGTACTTGTTCTTTGCATTTGTCCATCACAGAAGGGCATCTCGTTTGAAACCTGCATCCCTTGGGTGGGTTTATCAGCATAGGTACTGTACCTGGAATCGACTTACACACTTTGTCCAGATTATTAATATCTGGTGTAGCAGCAAGCAATCCTTGCGAATACGGATGCTGGGGATTATTCACCAGTTGGTCGGTGGTTGCCCACTCCACTAACTTTCCCGCATACATGATGGCCACTCGTTCGCAAATGGCCGTTACCATGGGCAAATCATGAGAAATGAGGATAATTGAAAGGTCCATTTTTTCCTGTAAATCTTTAATCACTGCGATAACTTGAGCCTGTGTCAATACATCTAGTCCGGTTGTAGACTCGTCTGAGATGACAACCTGAGGCTGACAGGCGAGTGCCATTGCAATTGCCACGCGTTGTTTCATGCCCCCGCTAAATTCATGGGGATAAGATTTTCTTCGCTCTTTGGGGATCCCGACAATCTCCAAAAGGTATTCGGTCCGCTTGATCGCCTCTTCCTTCGTAGCTTCTTCATGCAACAAAATCGCTTCCACTATCTGATCCCCGACGGTCATTACGGGGTTTAACGCGTTCATTGCGCTCTGGGGAATAACCGATATCGTTTTCCAGCGGAGCTTCTCAATCTGATCCATGGGAGCGTGCAATAAATCGACGCCATTCATGATTGCCTTTCCCCCCACCACTTTACCGGGGTATTCCAGCAATCGCAGGATCGATTGAATTACGGTCGTCTTCCCGCATCCAGATTCGCCGATCAACCCAAGCATTTCGCCTTTCTCTAGATGAAAGCTCACATCTTCGACAGCTTCCACGATTCCATTTTCCGTAAAAAAGTGTGTGTGCAGGTTTTCAACGACCAATACTTTATCCACTCCATGTCACCCCTTTCTCAAGCGTGGATTAAAGATTTCCTCCAGCGAATACCCTGTAAATGCGAACCCAATGACGAGGGCTGTGATCATGACACCAGGCGGCAAGACCCACCAAACCCATGCATCTGTCAGAAAGGCATTTCTAGCTTGGGCATAGTACAAAATAGTTCCCCAACTCTTGTTTAAAGGGTCGCCTAATCCCAGAAAACTAAGAGAAGCCTCGATTAAAATGGCATGGCTCGCTGCCATAACGAATTGGGATAATGCGATGGGAACTACACCGGGCAAAATGTGCCGGATTAATATCGTTGGAACGCTGCTCCCGATTGAGCGTGCCGCCTCCACAAAGCCTTTCGTCTTAATGGTTAGTACCTGCGAACGCACGACTCGAGCCGGAGATGCCCAACTTAATATACTGATCACGAGGATCAGATTCCAAAAGCTCGGACCGATAAAAGCAGCGAGCAGGATCATGAGAGGCAAAAATGGAACAACCAAGACTAGGTCGACTATTCTCATCAGGATGGAATCGATCTTGCCACCAAAATAACCTGCGACAATTCCTACAAGACATCCAACTAAAATGGAAAGAAGAGCAGCCACAATGCCGATCAATAGCGATACTCTTGTACCGAAAACCATTTCACTGAAGATGTCTTGTCCGACGTCGTTCGTCCCTAACAGGTAGTCCCCTCCCGGTTTAAGAAACGGTTGCGCCACACGTTCCTCCGCATCAAATGGGGCAATAAGCGGGGCCGCGATGGCAACGACCAGATACAAGAGAATGATGCCAGCTCCTATTGACCCAAGCCGACTTGACTGAAATACATGCCAATAATGTTGCCATCTTCCCTTAACCATTGTTTCTTCCCACCTTTGGATCGAGTACGGGGTAAAGCACGTCTGCCAGGAAGTTAGCAATTACTACGCTCAGCGTAATAATAAGGAAAGAGGCTTGAATGACTGGATAATCCCTACTTATCACTGCCTCAAACATGAGCCTGCCTATACCTGGGTAAGCAAATACGGTTTCGATCACCGTAGCTCCACCAAACATAAATCCCAAACTCAACATAAAGACCGTAGCTACCGGAAGTAATGCATTTCGCATCGCATGCCGGTACTTGATCATTTTTTCCTTAACACCTTTTGCTCGTGCCATCATGATGTAATCCTCGCCAAGAACATTCAGCATGGAATACCGCATGGTCATGTAAACGTTCGTCACTGAAATTAACACGAGAGTAGTCAAAGGCAACACAAGATGGTGAGCGATATCCAGGACTCTGTCCAACCCCTTTAAATTGCTCCAAGCCGTCTCTGCACCGTAGATAGGAAAAAGACTTAATTGCGAAGCGAAAATGGAAACAAGGATCATGCCCAACCAAAAAGAAGGCATTGCACTTAAAAACATAAAACCGGTCAATAAACTTATATCCTTATTGCTCCCTCGCTTCCATGCTGAAATCGTACCGAAGAGCACACCCAAAACAGTTGAAATGATCAAATTCACTCCTGTCAATAACAAAGTCCAAGGCAAACGGTCCTGTATGATCTCGAGGATTGGCATTTTTTGTTGATAAGAATAGCCAAAGTCACCTGTCGCGATATTTCTCAGATAGAGAACGTACTGCTCCCAAAGAGATTTGTTCAGTCCGTGTGATTCTAATATGGCTTCTTTCTCGGATGCCGACATGAGACCTACATCTTCTCCTGCAAGATAGGCAAGAGGACTGCCTGGCATTAATCGAGGTAGAAGAAAGTTCAATGTAAGCATAATGAAGATTACGAATACATATTGGGTTACCTTGCCGGTCAAAAATCGTGACATGGGTTCACCTCTTTATGTTGAGTCAAAGTTATACAATTCCCCCACAATGAACGTATGGTTTCATTGTGGGGGAATCCTTTATAAATTCTTACCTTTGTTCTGAGTTTTGGTACGTCTTAGCCAGTAACCCCCTCCGGCAATCACAACCAAAATTACGAGTAGTGTTACTAAGGCATTCGATCCCTTCCCGGTATTGACATTGGGCGTTTCTTGTCCTGAACTTGTGGATTTTGCCGGTTCTGATTGATTGCTAGTACTGGTCGCAGCTGGCGCGGGTTGATTCGCTGCCACTGCCTCCTTTGTTTCATCACCCGTTATGAATGACAACTTGTTGATAATTCCTTTTCCGTCCTGGAACAACCATCCTCCATATTTACTTGGATTAAAAGCATTGGTAACCTCTTCATAATAAAGGGGCACGATTGGATTTTCTGCCGCGATTTGCTCTTGCATTTTGTTAATAAGCTGGCTGCGTTCTTCAGGCTCTAACGTGATCTTCAATTGGTCAGCAAGTTTGTCGAATTCCTTGCTCTTGAACGCCCCGATGTTTGTATTCCCGATTTCCAGATTGGAGTGGAATAGTTCGGTTATTCGTGCTGGGAACAACTGCATGGTTGAAGACCAGGACCAAATCGCCATATCGTAATTTCGCCCTTTTGTTACGTCAAATTCTGGCCATACAAGAGAATCTACAGTAGTGGAGTCCATCGGCCGCACTTTGACATTGAGCCCTATACTCTTTAACCAATCAGAAATGATCTCAGCGGTTCGTATCCTTGTTGGGCTATTCGAATATACCAGGTTTACTAGTTCTACTTTTTTTCCGTCGGGTGCTTCTCTCATCCCGTCGTTGTCGATATCCTTATAACCTGCTTGTTCAAGAGTGGATTTTGCCTTTTCAAGATCTGTCTTGTGAGTTACGGCCTTATTGTAATACGGGGAATCTGGATGGATAAAACCAGGGCTTCCAGTAGCTCCATAGCCCAGCAGGACTGTATCCACCAGATACTGCGGGTCAATCGCAAGACTGATTGCTTCTCGCACCTTGATATCTGTGAGCGGGAACTTTTCCGAATTGAACTGAAGCATGGTAGTGGAAAAGCCTGGCCCTCTCATCAATTTGATATTTGGGTTGTTCTCAAATTCCTTGGCCAATTCCGGCGAGACCGAACGACTCACCGCGTCCAACTGTCCTGCCTTTAATGCGGTGAACAATGCAGTCGGATCTTCAATAATGGGTAAAACCATGTTCTCTATGGGCGGTATGCCTTTAAAATAGTTCGGATTTGACTTGAATTTGTAATACTGTCCTTGTTTATACTCTTCAAGAAGGTAAGGACCACTTCCAAGATGTTCAGTGGCTTGATCGGGATTTGAAATCGTGCTCCATATATGTTTAGGAAGAATTGGCAGATCTGCGAGAGGTTGAATGAAAAAGTCAGGTTCTGGTTGGTTAAGTTCCATGATAACCGTTGCAGCATCGGGGGTCTGAATACTCTTGATTGCTTTTACAGGTTTCGTAAAGCGGGATTTATTGTGAGCAACCAGATACTCGTAAGTAAATTTCACATCATCCGAGGTCAAAGGTTTCCCGTCTTGCCATTTGACATTGTCATGCAAGACCAACTTGTACTGTTTTCCATCATCGCTAACAGAAAAATCTTTTACCAACCAGGGAACGGGTTTGTTGCTCTCATCGAGGATGAACAGCGTATCGTAAATCAAATTCACAAGATCAAGCCCTGGTGAGCCAGTAACATACGTGTATGGATTCAGCCAGTTCTCGTCCTTGCTAATCCCCAGCTTTAGCTCTTTAACAGGTTCCGCACTGTAGGCGGGGACCGCGAAGGTACAGAGAAGGGCAATCAGCAAGATTGCGATGGATCTCCGTTTCGGCTTCATGGGGCTCCCTCCTTCCTTTAGTCAATAAGCTCTTTCAGATGAAAATTACCTTCTCGTTTGTATGCTTCCGCCAGGACGAAATGCCCATGAGTCGCTAGCCCGTGATACACGTGAATGGCTTGATCGAGGACCCTGTGCATCGCCCTTCCCTTCTCGTAATCATTGGGCATTGTCGAGAACCCCGGGACGAGAGTTTCAAGCGCCTTCTGCTCGATGGACTCTTCAAAATGACGTCCGCTGAATTCCATTTGACTATGTAGTACATCCATGGCTCGATTCTTTAGTTCCCAAACGGAGGAAATGTCAACGACGCAGTTCGGATGGTGCGGTGTCATGTAGTAGATCGTAGGTATGGGGTGGGGATCAAGCTCTGGCATTTCATCCAATGCAAAATCTCTGCTTGCTAACGCGATGCTCTCGAGGATCAACACCATGGCTTGTCTGCGATCTGGATCCAGGTCATGGAAAGAATGCTCGGGATCCTGCGTGATGATGATATCCGGCTTCACTTCCCGAATGATCCGAACAAGTTTTTTCTTTGACTCTGGACTCACATCCACATACCCGTATTGGAAACCCGGAAAATGCATATGGACACCCAAAACTTCTGCCGCGTGGGTAATCTGGGAGCGAGACTTTTCACTGGACAGCATGATGGAAGCGTATGATTCTCCCCCGTTTTGCACGTTAATTGCTAAAGCTCCTCCGCATTCGACAACCTCCATGCCGTACACACCCAGTAGTAACATTTTTTTGCCCAATTGACTTCCTCCCTCTTAATACGTAGATGTCCAGAAATCAGTATATATGCAATTTTCTGAACTTATTTATACTATACCCCACTGACCTATATTTATCAATATGAATTACTTATTTTCTCTCCCTAGCTACATGTACCCGTCTGTATGAGAGGTGCTAAAGATTTGCGTGATTTTATAGAACAATGAACAAGGTTTATGAATGCCTGGCTATACCCATACGCGGTATTATAGACTGGTCCTCGCGCGTTAATTCGACTTGACACATCCCCCCTGGGGGGTTAGGATTGGTGTCAAATATATCAAGAAGGGTTCGGATATTATGGAACATCACGACCATGAACACAAACATCGAAAACAAATTGTAAATCGATTGGCCAGAATCGAAGGGCATTTGAG
The DNA here is from genome assembly GCF_046622605.1 of Brevibacillus centrosporus. Taxonomy (NCBI): domain Bacteria; kingdom Bacillati; phylum Bacillota; class Bacilli; order Caryophanales; family Paenibacillaceae; genus Brevibacillus; species Brevibacillus centrosporus. Next base: position 94,303 of record NZ_CP176857.1, read on the forward strand.
GTCCGTCAAGGAAATGACAGCAGCTGGCCGTGACTGTTCAGAGGTTTTGCTGCAAATCGCCGCAGTACAAAAAGCATTGGATAAAGCAGCGAAATTGCTCCTCAAAGACCACCTTGAGAGTTGCGTAGTTGACGCGGTGCTTCATGGAAATCAAGAGAAAGTGCTGGAGGATTTACATAAGGCTTTAGATAATTACATCCGATGAGGGAGTGAAAGACTTGTCAGACTTAGTATCAGTAGGTGATACCAGTAATAAAGAGAAAATGAAAGTTATTTTGGCGTTAGCGGTACCGGCTATGATCGAAAACATGCTTCAAACGGTCGTTGGTTTCGTAGATACCTTATTTGTTTCTAAGCTCGGCCTTGGCGAAGTGACTGCTGTTGGGGTAACAAATGCTATATTAGCCGTTTATCTTGCTGTTTTTTTAGCGATGGGTGTTGGTACTTCAGCTCTTATTGCCAAGAATGTGGGAGCAGGTAATTTGGTAAAAGCAAAGTCCATCGCGAGACAATCGACTTTACTCTCTGCTCTCTTGGGTATTTTATTTGGCCTCCTTACCTTTTTGTTTGCTGCGCCTTTGTTGAGATTGATGGGAGCAGAAGGAAGTATTTTAGCTGATGGCGTTACCTATTTTCGGATTGTAGCAGTTCCCTCAATTTTCATTTCTTTAATGATGATATTTGGAAGTATTTTGCGTGCAGCAGGCGATACGAAAACTCCGATGAAAGTAGGCATTTGGATCAACCTGATCCATATCGTTCTAGACTATGTGCTGATCTTCGGTTTCCTTGGAATTACCGGATACGGGATTACCGGGGCTGCTTGGGCTACAGTCATCGCCAGAGCAGTCGGAACAATTGCCCTTTATCATAAAATCCAGAAATCAAATCTCTCTTTTTCCTGGCGAAATGATGGTTCAAGAGAATTCTTTTTACCTCTTTTACAAATTTCATTTCCTGCTGCAATCGAAAGGTTGATCATGAGGTTCGGTCAGGTGCTTTATTTTGGGTTGATTGTCCGAATCGGAACGGATGTATATGCTGCCCATACGATTGCAGGCAACATTGAGGTATTTTCTTATATGCCTGGTTATGGGTTAGCGGTTGCTGCAACCACTTTGGTAGGGCAAAATTTAGGGGCAAATCGACGCGAAGACGCTTACCGTTATGGAATTCTGACAACAGGTATGGCTGTCATATTCATGTCGTTTGTAGGGATTCTGCTTTTCTTCCTCTCCCCCATTGCGGCATCTTGGTTTACTGATCAAGCCGAAGTCATTCTAATGGTAACGACTGCACTCAGGATTGACGCTTTCGCTCAGCCGTTTCTGGCGATAGGACTGGTTGTGGCAGGTGCCTTGCAGGGGGCTGGTGACACCAAAAGTCCCATGTACAGTACGGCGATCGGCATGTGGCTAGTCAGAGTTGTCGGGGTTTATGTCTTGTCCATCCACTTCAAGTTGGGAATAGCAGGAGTTTGGTTGTCAATCGCAGTTGACCTTTTTGCCCGCGCTGTATTCTTATATCTTCGCTTTATCCGGAAGATGCGATCACATGATCACGTACATGATTCAAACAATAACGTTTCGGTATAGCCAATTCATCGTGAACATGAAAAAAAAGCTTCATTTCGAAGCCTTTATTTCATGAGTTTATTCATCGTAGTTAAGATCTCGTCAATGACTGCGTGATCTCCTTCTTGGATCCGTTCAATCACGCATGATTTCATATGACCTTCCAGAAGGATTTTACCAACTGAATTTAGAGCGGATTGAATAGAAGCAATTTGATTAAGAACTTCATCGCAGTATGCATCCTTTTCAATCATGCCTTTTATACCACGCACTTGACCTTCAATTCGATTCAATCTGGACTGTAGATTTTGCTTCGTCTTCTCAGAATGATGACTCATACGTTCAGATGTATGGCAGGACTGACCGACATTCGCTTCCATTGCTGACATATTCTTTTCCTCCTCAAATGAATAACGAACTAATACTAGTATCTCCTTTTTACCGAGTAGGCTATTTGTTGTCCGTAAGATAGCCTACTCGCTTATGAAATGACTACCCCGATACTACATCATATCCTTGTTCTTCAATTGTCTCTTTGATTGTATCAACACTGATTTTGGAATCATCATATGTGACAAATACATGATTGGCAGCGAGTTCTACCTTAGCGGATTGAATGCCGTCGAGCTTTCCTAAAGCACCTTCGATTGCGTTTACACAATGTTGGCACGACATGCCCGTTACGCTCATTGTAATGGCTTGCATATGTCATTCTCCTCCCCTTACTAATGCGATATAATAAATTCGAATATTCTAATTATTTAACGCTTTACTTAGCTACAAGAAAAAAGTTAGATACAATATGAATGTTAGCATACCCCCCTTGCGTATTCAAGGTTTTTTGAAAAAAGGACGTGGTGAAATAGTGGTTTTTTGTTCCGATGCATCTCTCTCGTAGTTCCAGGTAACCTTTGGTGCTCGTTCGTCCTGTAACCAACATGAAGCCTTATGATCAGTGGAGAGACTGTATTCATATGGCTTCATATTTTCACATATCTCCATGGTATACGGACATCGGGGTGCAAATGCGCACCCGGTTGGGGGATTGAGCAAGTCCGCAGGAGTCCCAGTGATTGATCTGAGCTTCCCTCCTTTTTTATCATCCATTCTTGGGAGCGATTCCAATAACCCCCACGTGTACGGGTGCTGGGGTCTAGCAAAAATCTCTTCAACGGATCCACTTTCTACAATTTCGCCTGCGTACATCACGATGACACGCTGCGCAATATTTGCCACAACACCTAGGTCGTGTGTGATCAGCAATATGGACATATCCCGTCTGATCTGCAATTCCTTCAGCAAGGCAAGAATTTGAGATTGTACCGTTACGTCCAACGCTGTCGTAGGCTCGTCGGCGATTAACAGATCTGGCTGCAATGCCAACGCCATTGCTATGAGGACTCGTTGTCTCATCCCCCCGCTGAATTGATGGGGATATTGTCTTGCTCTCGCTTCCGGACTTGGAATCCCCACGAGTTGTAATAATTCAATCGACTTTTGAAAGGCTTCTTTTGCTGATATTCCTAGATGGACGACAAAAGCCTCAGCCACTTGATCTCCTACTGTCATGGTGGGATTCAACGACGTCATCGGGTCTTGAAAGATCATTCCAATTTTAGATCCTCTAATTTCTTTGAGTTGTTTCTCAGTAGACGATAATAAATCCTGGCCTTCCATAAGTATGGAACCTGAAGTCTCGGTATTACGTTTCGGCAAGAGGCCAAGAATACTTTGAGCTGTCGCGCTTTTGCCACAGCCTGATTCACCTACGATAGCTATTACCTCCTTTCTCCCAACATGAAAGGATACACCTCTGATGGCATGTACTTTTCCGTACTTGGTATGAAAAGCTACTTGCAACTGATTGACTTCAAGCAAATTGTTCATTACGATCCCCTACTTTCGATGACGTGGGTCCAATGCGTCACGCAAACCATCACCCAATACGTTGAATGCGAACATTGTCAAGGAAATCAACATAGCTGGAAAGAGAATTCGCCAGGGCTGACCTGTCAAAATGCCTACCAATCCATCCGACGTCATTGTCCCCCAACTGGCTAACGGCACAGGAACACCCAAGCCCAAAAAGCTAAGCGTTGCCTCAGAGAATATTGCTCCCGGAATGGTGAGGGTCATCGCTACTGTGATGGGCCCTATCGTATTTGGAATCAAATGCTTGAACAAAATACGTGGGAAGCTGGCACCGAGAGCTTTCGCTGCGATGATATATTCCATCTCTTTCAGTTGCAAGACTTGACCTCGAACCAGACGGGCCATACCAATCCAACCAGTTGCAGTCATCGCAAGAATGATCGTCAGCAACCCCGGCTTCATAACAACCATGAGCAGAATGGTTACCAGAAGATGAGGAAGGCTGTATAGCATATCTGCAAATCGCATCATCACTTCTTCCGTTTTGCCGCCGGCATATCCTGCAATTGCTCCGTAGATAACACCTATCATTAGGTCGATTATGGCAGCAGAGATCCCAATGAACAGCGAGATTCTTGCGCCAACCCAAGTCCGGGCGAAGATATCCCTTCCCAAATCATCAGTTCCAAACCAATGCTGCAGATCAGGCGGCATATCGGTATCCAAAAGGCTTTGTTCCGAATATGAATACGGAACCATATAAGGTCCGATTGCTGCCATCAAGATTAGCGAAGCGATGATGATCATGCCGGCGATTGCCAGCCTATTTTTCAGCAGCCTTTCCCTTGCCTCTTGAAAAGATGACCGATTTTTACCGAGAAGCGGCTCTTGACGAAAGGCTTGATCCTTTCGCTCGATAAATTGAAATTGTTTGTCCGAGATGGTTGGCTGCATCACGTTTTCCTCCCTGTCACTCTAATGCGAGGATCAATGAACCCATAAGCGATATCAACAATGAAAACGAGCAATACGAGGATAGAACTGAAAAAGACAGCCGTCCCCAGAATAACCGGATAGTCACGGTCTACAATGCTGGACACAAAGTATTTTCCCAATCCCGGTATGCCAAAAATTTGCTCAATGACAAAGCTGCCTGTGAGGATACCTGCTGAAATGGGCCCTAAGACTGTAATGACGGGAAGGATAGCATTACGCAACACGTGCTTCAAAATTAATCTTTTGCCGAAGACCCCTTTGGCGATTGCCGTTTTTAAGTAGTCCTGATCCAATACTTCAAGGACGCTAGATCTCATAAGTCGAGCGATATACGCTAAGGGAGTCATTGCTAGTGCAATGGATGGTAAAATCGTATGCTCCCAACTCCCCCAGCTCGCAACGGGAAATATGCGCCAAGTCACAGCGAAATAGTGAATAAGTAGTGTTGCAAATATAAAACTGGGGACTGAAATTCCGATTACTGCCAAGATCATCGAAAGATAATCGATGAGACCGTTTTGCTTCAGTGCCGAAACAATTCCCAACGTGATACCGAAAATGACTGCGATCAATATCGCCTGAATCCCCAACCTTGCTGATACCGGGAAACCATCCCAAATGATATCAATTACTTCCCGCGTCTCCGACTTTAATGAAGGGCCAAAATCAAGCGTGAAGATGCCTTTCATGTACTGGAGATATTGAATATAGAGAGGTTTGTCCAAACCGTAGTAAGCATACAAATTCTTAAGGACTGCCTCCGGGATACGCTGCTCGCTCGTAAATGGATCGCCTGGGATAGCATGCATGAGCAGAAACGTCAACGTCGTGATCATCAATAATGTCAGGATAATACCCGTTAATCGTCTAACGATAAATACAAGCATCTGCATCCCGCCTCTGCAGTTACTGATGGGAAGGGGGCGATATCCTCGTCCCCTTCCTCACCTACTTCTATTCCACGAATGCTTCCCTCAAATCCAATGCTGAAACGGCAAACCGATATACGTTTTTCACCCGCTCATTTTCTAATATGACTACTTTATCGTAATAGAGCGGATTGATAGCCATATCATTCATTAGGACTTTTTCTGCTTCGATCATATGCTCAGCCCTTTTGGCTGGGTCGGTTTCCATAAAGGCCGCTTTCACATAGTTATCATACTCTGAATTGCTGTAATTGCTGTAGTTATAACCGTCTCCCGTAGTAAACTGTCCAAACAGATTGTACGAATCGTCATAGTCAGCCCCGGTACTGTATAAGGCAAACTGATATTCACCTGCTTTCACGCTTTGTACAAATACTTTTCTCTCCATGCTCTTGATTTCCACCTCGACACCCAGGTCACGTTTCCACATTTCTTGGAGAGCCTGAGATATTTTACTGCGGAGATCGTTATTGTCTGTTAGGAAGGTAACTTTCGGTAGGGTAGTCTGATTTAGTTCTTTCAAGCCTTCCTCCAGTAATTTCTTAGCTTCTTCTACGGAATAGCCTGTATACTGATCCGTACCCGCTTTTGTCCGGAAGTCCCCGTTTCCACTGGATAGACCTTCAGGAATTAATGCTGTCGCCGGAGTCTGCCCACCTTGAACGACTTTCTCTACAAGCAGCTTTCGATCGATCGCGGAGGCAAACGCTTTTCTTATCTTCTGATTGGCAAAAAGGCTATCCTTATGGTTGTAGCGAACGTATGCAGTCCTGGCCACAGGGACTGTTTTCGCTTTTCCCTCAGCTAACAATTTGGCTGTAGCGCTGGTAGGAGGAAAGGCGATATCCAGTTCACCTGTTTGGAACATCTGATACTCCGTATTTTGATCATTGACCATTTTCCAAACAATGCTTTGCAATTTAACCGCGTCCTTAGCCCAGTACTGGGGATTTGGCACCATGACAATTTCTTGATCATGTTTCCACTCTTTCATCATGAAAGGACCGTTTGAGACAAAGCTTGCTGCTTCTCCAGACCAGCTTGAATTGCTTTCGTCCACTTTTTTGTTGATAGGCAAAACGGAAAAGAAAGAGGTGAGACGGAGGAAAAATGGAGTTGGTCGCTCTAGAGTGACTTGAAGCGTTTGAGGATCTAACGCTTTCATTCCCAAGGCGCTTGGATCTTTTAATTCTCCAGCCAAGTATTTGCTCCCATTCTTTATGAAGCTTAAATTATCTGCAAGGGGAGCTCCCGTATCCGGGCGCAAAGCTTTTTCCCATGAGTAAACGAAATCATCTGCGGTTACCGGTTCCCCGTTCGACCATTTGGCGTCTTGTCTTAAATGAAAGGTATAAACCGTTTTATCTTCAGAAATATCCCATTTCTCCGCGACCCCTGGCACTATTTCGCCATTCTTATCTACTCGTACTAGACCTTCAAACAATTGATTGGCGATATCTCCTGCTGACTGATTGTCGATCAAAGCCGGATTTAAACTGGATGGTTCCGTTTTTGCATTAATTGTTAACGCTTGAGTTGTATTTTTAGTGTTTGAAGATGATTCCTTTGGTGAATTCGTTTGTGGTTGCGGTGAATTTGTGGATTGGGAACAAGCGGTAAGAATCAATAAGGATAATAAAAGACTATACCTAATGAGCCTCTTTATCATTAGAAAATGCCCCCTTATTTGGTTATATACCATGCATGGGTACAGTATTATTTTAATACCATTAGCCACTTCTTTGTCAAATATATTTATCGAATCTTTAGAAAATTTAATCTACCGTTTTCTCTATTTTTATACCAAATATCCTAGTCATTTTTGACAATCCGTGCATAGATTAATAGTGAGCAGCAGGAAGGAGGAGAATTATGCTTAGTCTTAAACGATACTGGTATCTCATGTCATTTTTGTTTGGTTTCTTTATGGCCTTTACTCTTTTTTTTGCAAGCAATGGGAGTGTCATCTCGTATCTCTCCCCCTTGTTCCAGCAAAATGAAGCAACTTTGTTACACCGGTTTATCAATGGAGCACGCCTCTTCTTAATTGATGAGACAAATAAAAAAATTGCAAGTCAACTTTTCGAACTAAGTTCAGGTGTAAATGCCCAAGAGCTAAATACACTTCTCAATAAAGAATTACCAGGAGCACCTACAGGCAATTTGGACACTATTGTTGCAATTACACCGCAAAAATCCGAGAATCCGATTAATGAATTGCAAAAGGAAAAACTCGAAGAACCACCAGCAAAGAAATTTAAGACCGAGGAAAGTCAGATCATTCCTGTGACAAACAAGCCGAGTATGAATATGGCTACAGCATCCTCAATTGATAAGAACAAAAGGATAGTATTTGTATACCAAACGCACAATCGAGAATCTTGGCTTAGCGTCACCTCCCCTACTAAGTTAACGAAATCAGTAGAGCATCCAACCAAAAACATGACGTTAATCGGAAAGAAATTGGCGGAGAAACTTTCTGAAAAAGGCATCGGAACAGCCGTAAACACCGATGATTTTTATCAAAACTTACTTGATCAAGGCAAGTCGTATGTCGATTCTTACGAAGAGTCACTGAAAGCGATACAAGCCGCTAAGAAGGAAAACAAAAATTTAAAGTACTTTTTCGATCTTCATCGAGATGATAAACCACGCGAAAAAACAACTGTTACGATTAATGGCAAAGGATATGCGAGAATTTTTTTCGTAGTTGGTGCTTCGAGCAAGCACAGTGACAAAAACAAAAAGTTTGCGGAAGAACTCCATTCCATCATGGAAAGTAAATACCCAGGCCTTTCCCGTGGAATCATTGATAAAGGCGAAGATGGCGGGGACGGAGAATACAATCAGTCTGTCTCCCCAAACAGTATTTTACTGGAGATTGGAGGAATCGAAAATTCAATGAAAGAAGGTTACAATTCGGTTGAAGCTTTTTCTGAGGTATTTGAAGAGTATCTATCTAAGGAACATTGATAGATTGGGGGAAGATATGGTAGCTTCCCCCATTATCATTTATGAGGAAAACCCCAAATCTTTTCGTATGTTCTCGATTCCATATCTTTGCACAAATTTCGAGAATTTCTCCCTCTTTTTCCCTTTTTCCTGATACAAAGTAACAACGTTTTTTACGATTGGAGACAGATCATCTTCATTTACCTGATCGATCAACAATTCCGCCGTTTTTGCCTCGAGAGTTTTGGTTTGGCCACCAACGTAAATTTCAAACGTATCCTTTCGTTTCACAATTCCGATATCTTTGACAAGAGGTTCACCACAGGCATTTGGGCAACCCGTATAGCCTACTCGCATGGTAAAAGGCACTGACATGCCAACTATAGTATCGTTCAAGTTTTTTGCTGCCGATAACCCTTCTTCTTCTGCTCCTTTGCAAAAAGTGCAAACTGACAAGTTTTTCACAACAGAACCCGTTTGATAGACACATAAACCTTTTTCTCGCAATGCATTTTTAGCCTCTACGGCATTTTCTTCATTCATCTCAACGATTAATTGCTGAAAGGTAGTGAGCTCAATTTGTGCATCATCACCGACAATTTGGCCAATTGCAATCATATCTTTTGGAGAAAAGACAGATCCACCTACCCGAATTTCAGGACTGACTGCGAACGTTACACGATTCATGAATGACTCCTCCTCCACAATACTTGCCTAATTGCTTAACCACATGAGATACGTTGCAACATGCCCCTTGTGGCTTATTTACTTCACAGCCACAGCGGTTCTCTTTCATCTGTTCACGAATGAATTCAACGGCGTATTCTTTTACTTCTGCAATCCGTTGTTTTTTTGAAATATAGGCACTTTAAGATATCGGATGAGAAATGTGTTCAACTCACTGTAATACACCACGTCACAATGGGAGGTTGAACAAAAAAATGGTTCAGTTTGGGGATGTAATTTTGCTAGTGATGCTGGCTTTAATAAAGACTTCAATGTAATTACTTTTATATCCTTGCCGCTTTGACCTCATATTGGACACAAATGACTTGATGTATCTGATTCAGCAGTTTTTTGACAACATCTTGTCATGTCAAACTCAACCACAATTTTTGAACTTTCTGAAATATACTACTTCAAAGAAAGGCTACGGTATAAACCGCGGCCTTTCTCATATTAAGGATATTAGGCAACGTCGTATCCCTGATCTTCAATCGTTTCTTTTACCTTATCAAGTGAAACAATGGATTCATCAAAGGTAACGATAACCTGGTTATCTTCAAGGGAAACTTTTGCTGAGCTTACACCTTCAAGTTTATTCAGAGCCCCTTCAATAGAGTTCACGCAGTGGTTGCATGACATTCCTTGAACGTTCAATGTAATAGACATTTTTCTCTCTCCTTTTTGAATGAATTTGGATCTTGGATTACAGTCTGCGGCATTAGACCGGGAACGCGTATCAAATCTTCACACGCTTGAGACGTAGCGCATTAAGAACAACGGATACAGAACTAAATGCCATTGCAGCCCCTGCAACCCAAGGAGCCAACAATCCCACAGCAGCAACCGGAATACCGACACTATTGTAGAACAATGCCCAAAATAGATTTTGTTTAATGTTTTGCATGGTTTTATGACTAAGTGCAATGGATTGAGCGATGCTCGTCAGTTCGCCTCGCATTAAAGTCACATCCGCAGCTTCCATCGCAATATCCGTTCCAGTACCTATAGCCATCCCTACATCAGCAGTAGCAAGTGCAGGAGCGTCATTAATCCCATCACCGACCATTGCTACTTTTTTACCTTGCTGCTTATACGCTTCAACTTCTTTAGCTTTGTCTTCAGGAAGTACTTCCGCACGCACCTGAGTAATACCCACTTGGTTCGCGATGGAGTTGGCAGTTCGCTGATTATCACCGGTAATCATAACCACTTCGAGCCCCAGTTCTTTTAACTGGGTGATTGCTTCTTTTGAACTTTCTTTGATGGTATCCGCTACGGCAACAACACCTGAAAGAGAATTGTTAATGGCTATAAGCATTGCGGTTTTACCTTGATCTTCCAAAGCTTGCATTTTGCTTTCAACCATAGAGGTATCTAAGCTATGGCGGTGCATGAGCTTCCTTGTGCCAATTAACAGTTGTTGATCGTCCACTTCTGCCTGCAATCCGTAACCTGGAATGGCTTCAAAGTTGTGTACAGGTTTTAATGATACACCTTTCTCTAATGCTCCTTTCACGATGGCTTGTGCTAGTGGATGCTCTGAATTTTTTTCAGCAGAAGCTACCAAAGTTAACAACTGTTGGTCTTGAATATTACCTACAGCTACGATATCAGTTAACGATGGTTCCCCTTTCGTGATCGTCCCCGTTTTATCAAGGATAATTGTGTTCAATTTATGTGCAGCCTCTAGGTGTTCTCCGCCCTTAAACAAGATGCCCAATTCAGCGCCTTTTCCTGTACCAACCATCACAGATGTTGGAGTAGCCAATCCAAGAGCACAAGGGCACGCAATCACAAGTACGGCAATCCCTGGCTCGAGTGCACCTGTAAAATTGCCAGGTTCCATGAAAAAATACCAAATGATAAAGGTAAGAACTGAAATCCCTACAACGATCGGAACAAAAATACTGGAGATCCGGTCGGCCACACGTTGTATCGGCGCCTTTGAACCTTGTGCTTCTTCTACAACCTTTATGATTTGTGCCAACGCCGTATCTTTACCGATCTTCGTTGCCTCAATCATTAAGCTGCCATTCCTGTTTATCGTAGCTCCAATTACTGCGTCACCAGCCTTCTTGTCGACCGGGACACTCTCACCTGTAAGCATGGATTCATCAACTGCGGAGGTTCCTTTCTTTACAACTCCGTCTACCGGTATCTTTTCGCCAGGCTTCACAAGAATGATGTCCCCTACCACAACGTCTTCAAGTGGGATGACCGTTTCCTTTTCCTCACGAATGACCGTGGCCGTTTTCGCTTGGAGACCCATCAGTTTTTTTATAGCTTCTGATGTACGACCTTTAGCAAGAACTTCAAAGAGTTTACCGAGGATTATCAACGTGATTAGAACAGCACTCGTCTCATAGTACAATTTATCCGTATTGCCGGCGAGCGTAGCGAAGAAACTGTAAAAATAAGCAGCGGATGTACCCAACGCAACTAAAACATCCATATTGGCACTACCGTTCTTTAAAGCTTTATAGGCCCCCCTATAAAAAGGCCAGCCGATGATAAATTGAACGGGTGTAGCCAAGGCAAATTGTACCCATGGATTCATTAAGAAATGGGGCATATAGATACCCGATAGTCCGAGATGAGCTACCATGGTATAGAGAAGTGGCAATGACAATGCTGCGGATACAAAAAAACGCGTTTTTTGTACTCTTATTTCTTTTCCCCGGTCATCACTCTTAACTGCTGATTCTTCAGGTTGTAGGGCACCGTATCCCAAATCCTCAATTTTCTCGATGATTTGGCCAGTACTGATTGCTCCCGGATTGAAATGAACGGTCGCCCTTTCCATTGTCAAATTGACATTAGCATCGATAACACCAGGTAACTTCTTAATCCCTTTCTCAATTCGTGTTGCACATGCTGCACAAGTCATCCCCGTAATATCTAATTCGGTTTTTTCGGTAGATACCTTATAACCCAGATCATTAACCTTAGCTTGTAACGTTGTTAGATCTACTTTGGACGGATCGTAGGTTACGGTGGCTTTTTCCATAGCGTAATTTACATTCGCCTGCTTGACACCTTCTAACTTACCTAAGCCCTTTTCAATTCGGATCGCACAGGATGCACAGGTCATCCCCTCTATTTTTAAGCTTGCATTGTTTTCATTTGCGTCTTTTGCCATAGTCGTGCTGTTCATTAGGCCGACACCTCCAAGAATATCCAGACCTTTTATAACGCTTATATTACTATACCCCTGTAGGGTATGCAATACCTAAAATTTTTCGATGTTTACTATGACTGCTTATTTTATGGTTTTAACTTTTCCTTGGCTTTCACGCGTTTTTCTTTTTGATAGCGATATAAATAGTACCCAACTACGCTTCCCACAACTAATGCAATGAGGTATAGTAATTCATCCAATCGTAAGCAACCCCTTTTTAAATTAACTTTCCCATTTGTGTCCAAACTATCCTTACACGGAAATTTCACCTTCCGTGATTGATATCAGTTTACAACTGACTACCAGTAATAAGGGAAAAAGGAATTCTTGTCTCCATCTCGAATAAGATACAATACAACTTCATATGTATGAAGCAAATTAGGTGCCCTTAAAAAACAAGGGGTAACAGGGAATCGGGTGTAAATCCCGAGCGGTCCCGCCACTGTAATCGAGGAGTACTTTATCATCATGTCACTCGAAATATTTCGGGGAAGACGATAAAGTGCGATGATCCAATAGCCAGGAGACCTACCTAACTTGCACACCAAAAGCCTTCGCGGAAAGGAGCGGTGTACGTGGACGGAACGAAAATATTGATTTGGCGATATTTCGTATTTTTGCGCGTGCACTAAGTGCCCCAATCGAATGAAGGTTGGGGGTTTTTTGTGTTGCTATATTTATTCATGAGGAGGAGTTATTGTTGGAGAACCTTTCACTGATTTTTCTTGTATTTATTTTAGGACTTCGCCATGGACTAGATGCTGATCATTTAGCCTTTATTGACGGCCAGACTCGTTTCAATTGGAGAATGGGCAGCCGCATTGCCCGTTGGGTTGGGACATTATTTTCATTTGGCCATGGGGCGGTCGTGGCAAGTATGGCCGTTATTCTGGGTATGCTGATCAAGGACTTTACCTTCCCAGAGCACTTTGACACATTTGCTACCTGGGTTTCCATCTCTTCGCTTTTTCTTATCGGGACGTTAAATATTTATAATCTGCTTCGAACAAAGGCCAAAAAGCAGGAATTTCATGTAAGCGGGTTAAAGGGAAAACTTATTTCTAAGATAGCCAGGGGAACCACAAATCCATTCCTCATTATTTTAGTTGGAGCATTGTTTGCACTTGCTGCAGAGACAGTTAGCCAAACATCTGTTTGGGCTCTTGCGGCGGGAAATTCAAACACATATATGCCTTTGATTTTGGGGCTTGTCTTTATGATAGGCATTATGATCACTGATACCATTGATTCATTGGTGGTATATCGTATGATTACTCAATCAAACAAACATGGACAATTCGCTTCAAGGATGATTGGCTGGGTCATCGTGGTATTAGCATACGGTGTCTCCTTTTACGAAGCGTTTACTTTCTTTAATCCTTGGGCGGAGATTGATTTCGAAATTGTAGGGATTATTGTATTTTTGTTTCTAGTGGGCTGCTATTTCATGGTGAAATTAGGCTCAAAATCACAAAGGGTAAAGCCTGTTGACTAAGAGCAAAAATGGCGATTAAAAGGACTCCCCATCACATGAAATGATGGGGAGTCGATATTTTAGTTCTTTTGTGTATTGTTGGTCATGTTGGAATGATCCATATTTTGCATATTAGAGTGGTCCATGTTCTGCATATTATCATTTTTGTTTTCGGACGATGAGCATGCGCTTACCACCAAGGAAAGGATAAGAACGGCTCCAATCACAAATTTCTTCATACATCGGTCTCCCCTCATAAGTTCCTTCAGAGTAATCATACTCAAACAATATGGAGAGAATATGAAGATGTATATTGCCACACCGCGTTAAAATGGATAACTCGGTAGTAAAGGAGCATTTTACTCCTTTACTGTTTTTAGTTTGCTTTCTCAGCGTCGTTGGAAATAGTCTTCCCTTCATCAGCGATTTTCGTCCACTTCGAACCTTCGTCGATTGATAGATAGACGTCATTTTTAAAGGTTACAAAAGCCATTTCTTTCTCATTACTTGGATTCTGGGCAAAGAAAGCAACGGCGTCTTTCTCAAGTTCAGGGATTTTCAGTTCCTCTGACGCTTTACTTGCGACATCCACCTTACGAAGGTACGCATTGTTCTGGTATCCACCGATATACAGTTCGCCTTTGTTCGTAAAAAACAAAGCGGTAGCTTGTCCTGCTGAAGTTACTTTTTCAAATGCGTTCCCATAATTATTTGAAAAATAGACCGCAGTTGGAGTGCCAAAGGCAAGAATAGAAGGTTCCGTAGGATGAACAGCCATTGCTGTTGGCTCCTCCGTCATTCCGTTCATTTCGCTTTTTGTCCATGACTTGCCTTCGTCCTTTGAATAATACAGACCAGCTGAACTCATTTTGGAATTAGGCTGGGGATTAATTGCGTAAATGACATGGGACGTATATCCCACTGCCATGTTGTGAAAATCTGTTTCTCCGTCCAAAGCAAGAGACTTTATTGTTTTCCCTTCATCTGTACTTTTTACAATGCCGAATGGATTGTTCAACTCAGATCCCTGGGCCGGGTGGCCGCTGCTATAAAAACCATCATTTACAGGTGAGAACCCCATATAATCGTGTTTTTCACCCTCCGGTGTTTTCCAACGCCCATCTTCATATACCCTCAGTCCATCATGCGCTGGAATTAATATGCGTTTACCGTCCGATGAATAACCCAACCCATGTGTATGTTCAAGATAAATTCCCTGCTCTTTGGCATTTCCTAACAGAGCCAGTGCTCCCGTTGCAACTACCACAAGAAAGGAAGCAATCATCCCCCATTTTAAATAACCGAGGGTTCTGGACAATTTTTGACGTTTTTCCCTTTCTTCTTGTTTTTTCACATTTTTTAACGATTCAATTTGCCTTCTTGTAACGATAAACCATACAAAAATTACAAGAGTAATCAAAGCTGTTCCCACCAAAGTAAGACCCATGGATCGTACTCCTTTCAAATCACTTCGAATTAGTTCAATTCCCATTATCTAATCTGTTCTATTGTAGAACGCGGTTGTGAAGAAATTGTGTTGAAAATGAGGATGTCCTGTGTCCAGGCAGTTTGGCTAGAACTAAACATAAGCCGACATAAAAGCCGTTATGCTCGCTCATTAAAAAAGCACCCGGTTCGAGGTGCTTTTTGTGCCCTTTATTCCATAGTGGAAAATACTCTTACCCATCTTCTTATGTACATATACACAGACGGGAGTGCTTATGATTTACGCGTATAATACAAAAGCAGGAGTTGGTGATAAATCACACGCCGGTATAGCTACCCGAATCTATAAAGTAACCAAACAGCGATAAGTGTTACGAATAGGAGACCAAACGCAATCATAAAATCACTCTTTATTGTCCTTCCCCACCTTCGACCTTGGCTGGTTAAATATAAACTTTGCGAAGTAGTGTCATCCTAAGCCTTTGCATTTATAGAAAAGATCATTCTCCATCTTTTCTTCACAATCGTATGCTATTCTTCACCTAGAAGTTGTAAAGGAGGATTCAAAATGACCAAAAAGAAACAAACGAGAAAGTGGATTGTACTCCCGGTCTTATTAACAGGTGCACTCGTATTGTCTGCTTGTTCAAATAGTAATCAAAATAATATGCAAGGCCATGATATGTCGAAAATGGGTTCCATGAATTCAGAAGGAAACGATCAAGCAAAACAAATGTCTGCCTCTGCTGATCCAGTTTCAGAAGTTCTTACAGGGAATACTTTTAATTTAACCGCAAAAGAAAACATGCTCATGCTTGATGACAAAACTATGAAGACAGCGTGGACTTATAATGGCACCGTGCCAGGACCACAACTGCGTGTCAAACAAGGGGAAACAATTAAAGTCGTCTTGAATAACGAGTTACCGGATCCTGTAACTATTCACTGGCATGGGTTACCTGTTCCGAATAACATGGACGGGATTCCAGGTATTACACAAAATGCTGTAAAACCTAAAGAGAGTTTCACTTATGAATTTAAAGTCGATGTTCCCGGCACTTATTGGTACCATTCTCACCAGGATGGTGTTAACCAAGTCGACAAAGGCTTATATGGATCTTTAGTCGTAGAGGCAAAGGATGCAGAACCTGTCGATAAAGATTACACTCTTGTTTTGGATGAATGGATGCAAGACGACAGCATGGCCGAAATGCACGGAGGCGGGGCTGGAGGTGATAAGAATGGTGGTACAGCAGATAACGCAAATATGGACATGAGTAACATGAACCATGGCAGCACCACCAACAGCTCCACTATGGACATGAGTAACATGAACCATGGCAGCACTGCCAACAGCTCTACTATGGACATGAGTAATAAGAACCATGGCAGCACTGCCAACAGCTCTACTATGGACATGAGTAATATGAGCGATGCTGAAATGATGCCATTGATGTACACGATCTTTTCTGCAAATGGCAAGACAGGAGCGGCTATCCAACCCTTAAGAGTAAAAGAAGGGGAAAAGGTAAGAATCCGTCTGATTAACGCCGGGTATCTCTCACACAAGATGCACTTGCCTGGTCATGATTTCAAAATCGTTTCGACCGATGGTCAACCGATTAACAACCCACCTCTCATTAACGGCCAATTGCTGAATATCGCACCAGGTGAACGGTACGACCTCGAATTTGTAGCAAATAATCCGGGTAAATGGCTTCTGGACGAACACAGTTCAAATCCGGGTGCAAAATCTCTGGCCATTCCCATTATCTATGAAGGTTCAGATAATGCTACTGTAAAAGCAGATTCAGGTGACATGCCTTTGGTTGATATCACAAAATACGGTGAAGCAGCAAAAGGTAACTTCTCTTTAGATGATAAATACGACATTGAATATACGATGGATCTCAACACTAAAATGAGCAATGGTGACATGTCCTTTACTATTAACGGTAAGACTTTCCCGGACATCCCACCGCTTAATGTTAAAGAAGGAGACTTGGTGAAAGTAAAAATGGTGAATAATTCATCAGAAGACATTCACCCTATGCATCTTCACGGTCACTTCTTCCAAGTCTTGAGTAAAGATGGTAAGCCTGTCTCTGGTTCCCCATTAGTGAAAGATACACTAAACATTTTACCAGGGGAGGAATATGTCGTAGCATTCAAGGCTGACAATCCGGGAAACTGGATGTTCCACTGTCATGACCTGGGGCACGCTTCAAAAGGTATGATGACAGAAGTAAAATACAATGGTTTCAAACCTAACTTTACCATCGATCCAAGCGTGAATAATATGCCAGAGTAAAAAATGTACAAAAGGGTAGGAAAGAATGTTCCTACCCTTTTGTAGTTAGTGGCTGTACTAATTTATATCATTGAACATAGCCAGTTCCAACTTAATAGCAGAAGTGCAAAGCAATTTCACTGCATGGTAATGACCTTTTATAAACGAAAGCATAAACTACTCTTCGCTGACTAAGGAAAATAAAGTTTTAGACCCAGTTTATACATTTTAAGCGTTCTCAAGTTGAGACGTCACCGTTAGTAATGTTGAACGTCTCGTTCGCGGCCTCTCGTTCCTTTGCTGCCCACGCCATGACTTCACCGACTAGGAAGGGTAGCGTCTGCTGCTTCCCAAACGAACGAAGGACTGTCGGGGAAGCTGAAGGCTCCCCTACTCGCGGCGGATAACTGCACGAACGCAAATGGCCAGGAGAACGTTTAGGGCGCAAGGAATAGCCACGGTGACAAGTTGCTGACGTAGCACGATATAGCTGAAGCCGTGAGCATTTTCAGTATAATGAAAAACCCTTGTACTACCAAGGGTTTTGATGGTATATGACAAAAGAAATGTGAGTGGTTAACTGTCTTTACTCTGAATTACGCTCATCTTCACTGTACTAGCCAGCTGGTGGTTATGTTTGCTGTTCCATTGACATATCCTCTTGCTTCTCTTGTCTATACCAGTTATAGAAGACGTAAGCAAGCACAGAACCGAATACTAGTTCCTGTACTAGCTTCATTATAATACCTCCTAGACGCTGGTCACTAAATGGATCCAAGTTAGTGAAAAGTTGAGGATGTAGACTGTATTGATGATATAAAGGATTAGCAGCAAAAATTATTAAAGCACAAGCAGGAGTAATAAGCACTCCGTTCGCAAAGATATAGGCAAGCTTTTTTAATCCCGATAGTTGCTGCTTATCTGAAAATGGACTTACTATCGGCCACCACATAGCGAATGCCGAAAGTAATAAGACTACATGAAATGCCATCATCCATTGGGTATTGCCTGCTACTTTGTCAAAGATGATTGGGATATGGTAAAAGGAAAATAACGTATTGAAAACCAACGATGCTAATATCGGATGGGTAGAAAAACGCAGAATCGATTTGAGTAATTTGGGCTGGAAGATTTTTTCCAAGAGCCAATCAGGTATTGCTAATAGCGTAACCGGTGGCAATGCATAATATAAAAGTGACTGCTGCGTCATGTGAAGACTAAATAAGTAATGATGACCGAAATAACTTATGGGGCTCCCTTCAGCTGTATAAAACAAAATCAATGCAAAAACAAAAAGGCACTTTTGTTTGGTGGTTGCAGGAGCAGAATTGGCAAAGCGATTGCGTAACGGACCTGCTATTAGAAAGTACAAAATTGCAAGAAAAATCGTCAAGAGCATCAAATTTGGACTCCATAGTTCCAAAAATGATGCTGACCCTACATTTGGTGACATGTTATCAAGTTGACTCCCCATGATTATCCCCCCTGTTTGCCGGAAAGGTTTCCTCTGCAATAGATCGATTATATCGTTTCTTTTTTACTTGGCGGTTTGAAAATGTACAATCTGTAAAAGTATATTATTTGTAATGTTTTTTTAGTTTCATCGAAGAAACTCACGATGACCCATTCGGGCTATAGAATTGTTTTTCTTTCTAACAAGATCATTAATTACGAAAAGATGCTACGTGTAACGGATTCAATGTCTTCCACCATTCAATGCAATGATCTCCATTCTTGTCGCTGCTTGCGTCAAGACTTTCACAATTGGAACAGATCATTTGCAAAATACTTCACAAGAGCCCTCAACAATCTCAAGTTAACAAATGCTTTTACCCTTTGTAGTCCCCTATAGTCAAAATTTGTTTTCCACAGCCGGAAAAGTTAGCGTTATAATTGTTCCCTTACCTATTCCGCTTTCGATGGTGATATTTCCTTGATGAGCCTCCACAATCCCCTTCACGATGGTCAATCCTAGACCTGTTCCTCCTTTCTCCCTACTACGTGAACGATCTCCACGATAAAAACGTTCGAAAACAAAAGGCAAATCTTCTGGTGAGATTCCGGCTCCATTATCCTTCACCTTGACCTCAACGCAACTTCCCTTTTTTTCAACAGAAACTATAACTTCGCCACCCTGTGACGAATGTTTCAACGAATTCGTGATCAAATTGGAAACTACTTGAGCCATTCTTTGTTTATCTCCTACAATCCACCCATCGGTATTCAGCTGACTTGTTAAATTTATCCCGTGTAGCTGAAATGCTGCAGTCATCGAATCCACGATGCCTTCTACTACTTGACTAAGGTTTGTCACTTCCTTAGAGAATTTCAATGCACCAGCTTCCGCCTGAATTACTTGGTCCAAATCACTTACAATTCTTATGAGCCGTAGAACTTCGGAACGAGTAGCTTCTAGATGGTCTGGGGACGCTTCCCAAATCCCATCCAACATGCCTTCCGTTTGGGCAAGTAACGTATTTAACGGCGTTCGCAATTCGTGGGCGATATCAGAAGTTAACCGTTTCCTTAGCTCCTCCTGTCTTTGTAAGTTCCGAACCAAATTATTAAATGCTTGCACCAAAACTGTCAGTTCGTCTTTACCCTTAGGAAGAGCTACTCTTATAGATAGATCCCCTTTTGATACTTGTTGGGCAGCTTCACTCATATTAACAATGGGCTTGGCAATTCGCTTAGCGATGAAAATGCTGGCGATACAGACCAGAAGAAGCAAAGCAAGCATTGTCCACTGCATTGCATTTGTATGGGCTATCTGAAAGTGCTCCTCTAAGGACATTGCATTAGAGTTGTCATATTGGATGTCGATGTACCCTACCGTTTTTTCGTTGTCCTTAATAGGAATCATGTCATCTTTACTCGAAAAAGCTGAACTAACTGTTTTCCCAAACGTTCGGATGAGTGTTCTCTCATGATCAAACAGAGAAATTTGCACCCCGAGTACTCGAGAAGCGGATTCAAGTTTCACTAGAGTACGATCGTTCCATCCTTGTCCCCTTTGATACTCATTCTGAAGGATTTCGAGGAGATCTTGCTGGTGCTGTTGATTCACATCACTCACATAGAGAGAAAAATGATAATCCATCTCTTTGATCGAGAGAATCGTAGATATCAGAATACCACTGGCGCTAACAGCCATTAAGGCCAGCGCCAGTCTCATCCATATGCTTTTCAAACGTTAACCCCCATTCTTGGCAGGATTGTCAAAGCGGTAACCTAAACCGTACACTGTTTTAATGTACTCTGGTTGTTTTGGATCGTCTTCAAGTTTCTGCCGCAAGTTTTTAATATGCGTGTCGATCGTTCGGTCGCTCCCAGCGAAGTCCATTCCAAGTACTTCTTCCACCAACTCTTCACGTGACCACGTTCGGCCAGGGTGACGTACCAAGGTGGTAAGCATGCGAAACTCATTGGGTGTCATTTCTACCGCTTGCCCCTTCTTTGTAACGTTTTTCTCACGCAATGATATCTTCAGGTCACCAATTCCGATAAGGTCGCTCAATACCTGATACTCCCCTATTCTCCTCAATATGGCCCTTACCCTTGCTACTAGCTCACGAGGACTAAACGGTTTTACAAGATAATCATCTGCCCCGATCTCCAAACCGGTGATTCTGTCGGCTTCCCCACTTTTGGCCGTCAGCATCAAGATCGGCACTCTTGAAGTTTTACGGATTTCCCTGCATACATTTTCACCGGTCATGTCAGGCAACATTAGATCGAGGATGATAAGGCCAATTGGATAGGTGGCCGCACATTCCAGTGCCTGCCTACCATCTTCTGCCGTAATAACATGGTACCCTTCCTTTCTCAAATAGGATGAAAGGATTTCAAGGATTTGCGGCTCATCATCAACAATTAGAATCGTGGACATTTGTAGCACCCCTCAGTCGTTCGAATGCAACGATGATCTAGCTATTAATTACGCGTTTATTTCGGAAATTTTACTGCCCCGATCTCGTTTAACTAGGTAAGCTAAAATCGTGAGCATAATAACAATTACCCCAATACTGGTCCACTGAGCTGCAGTCCAATTGAATAAAAATCGCGGGGTATCACCGCGTAAAAATTCTAAAGCAAATCTACCAAATGCATATAAACATTGGTAAGTAATGAATAGCATTCCCTTAGGCAAGCGCTTGTTTTTTAAAACTAATAGTAAACCGAAAATCAAAATATCCCATTGACCTTCCCAAATTTCTGCAGGCCACAGTGGCTGGGAACCATACCGTTCGTAAGCGATTGTTCCTTCAGGGTAGACAATACCAAATCCGTTCCCCGTTGGCGATCCAAAAGCATCACCATTTAAGAAGCAAGCAATCCGGCCAATCCCTTGGCCGAAGACAACAGCCGGGGCTAATGTATCAACGAAGTCCCAAAACGGCAATTTATTCCACCAAGCGTAATATATCGCTGCCACTAATCCCCCTACAATTGCTCCTTGAATGGATAATCCGCCATTCCAAATTGCAAAGATTTCTAGGGGGTGGGTCGAATAATACGACCATTGAAAAAAGAGAACCTCCCATAATCTTGCACCGAGAATTGCAGATATGACTGCTGTAAGCGTAAACGGGTGTATATGTTCTCGGTAGATAGTGTCCCTTGCCAAATACCTTGCAAGACCGAGGGACAACAAGATAGCTAGAGCTACGACAAGACCGTAGGAACCGACGGGATAATCCCCAATATAAAATAAAATCACTCTCATGACACTCTCTTCCCTTCCAGTTTTGACATCGGCAGTAAAATTAAAAGTCCAGCAACAGAAAGATAGAAGATCTGTTGGAGCGAAAACCCTGCAAAGAATGGTATGGTAAACTGGACAAGAGTCAAAACCATTTGTCCCAGACTAAACCAGACTAAGAATGTACGAAAGGGTACAGGTGTTCCTTTTCTTTTTCTCAAAAATAGAAATGCCCCAGTAAGCACCCCAAATATGAGTTGATATACCCCAATAGGGTGATATTTGTACACAGATTGGTCTACCGAAACACCCCAGAATAGGTCGGTTTCGGTACCAATATTTCGAGTCATAAGGAAAAATAATGTGAAGGTACTAAGTAATCCAAATGGGAAAACTACAGCAAATTTATCTTTCGGTATTTTGCCTTTTCGGAGCTTGAGGATGACATAACTTACCCCTGCTACGACACCTAAATAATATCCTAGTTCAGTACCAATAGAGAGTAAAAATGAAAACAAATTCAGACTGCTGTCTGTAAGCATAGAAGGTTGCAGGAAAAGGGGGGATAGCTTCCAAATAGCCAAGAGTATTAATCCACCTTTAAACAAACTATCCGTAATCTGTTCTCTAGATGGATCCCCTTTTAACATTCTGGAGATAACCAGATATCCAATTAGGGCGGAAAAAATCATGGAGACCCATTCCACATCCGTTAGTTGATGAATTAGCCGAATAAACATATTAGCGTACCAACTCTTTCACGTATTGTTCAAACGATCCACGGTCGGTCGCACCTATAATTTTATGCTTGATAATCCCATTTCTATCAATAAAGTAAGTCGTGGGGATAGATATTACTTGATATTGATCGGAAATGGTCCCTTTTTCATCTAGGAGGATTGGGAATTGAAAAGCAAATTCTTTCACAAATAACTTTGCTGATTCAAGATCATCGTTGGATGTCATATTAATCGCGTAGAAATCCAGTTTATCCTGATACTTTTCGTAAACTGCTTTCAGATCGGGTGCTTCTTGTCTGCAAGGACCGCACCAGGACGCCCAAAAATTGATAATCACTGGCTTATCACGTTCCCCTGCAATTCCATATGTTTGCTTATCCAAAGCCGTCAGAGAAAAATTCGGGGCAGAAAAGCCTACTTTTGGAATCTGATCTAGTGTCCCCTTTTTGGATTGATTATTGTAAAAAGCTAGAACAGCCAAAACGATAATAATCAGTACCACTAGCAGTTTCTTCATACTTTATCCTCCTCCTTTTTACGTTTTGACCAGAATAGGAAAAATACGAGAGAACCCAATAAAAGGGAGATGATAAGACGGGACTTATTTTCCGAGAGAAAAACCAGATCATGTCCTACGATTGTTTCAAATACCATTGATGGAGTCTTCCCAATTAATGTCGCAATCATAAAGTGAAGGAGTGAGATTCTCGTTAATGCAGTTCCAAAATTGACAAGTCCAGATGGTATCATTGGATTGATTCGTAACAGAACAATACCTGTCATTTGTCTCATACTTGAAGAGTTATTAATCTTACTAAGCCATTTACTTTCTTTCCACTTCTGTATTTTTATAATTTTCGTACTACCCCAACGATATAACATGAACGCAAGAGCAGCACCAATCACTTCACCGGCAAGTGAAACAAAAAATCCCCGCTCCAGCCCAAAAACTACTGCGTTTGCTCCTGATAAAAAGATAGACGGTAAAACTCCCGTAATGCTGATTAGTATATTCAGCAATATGCTGACAGCTATGGCCACTGGGCCCCAGGACCGTATCCATTCTGCTATTGTCTCTACGTTTGTAATCCAATCCACAATTTCCTCCCGTTTCAATTGCCATTTACTCTTGTAAGGTAAGTATAGGGCCAAAATATGTAGGAATTATGGAGTCAAGAAAAGAAAAAGATGGCCACAAACAATATCGTGACCACCTATATGAATGAGCATCATATTATCTTGAACGCCTTACCTTGAAAATAAATATAACTACTGCAATTGTTGCGATTCCCAACAAGATAATAAAGAAAGTGTACCCATTAGATTCAGGCTCTGTAACCTTTATCGCGGTAGAAAGGAGTGTATCATGGTGATCATCAGTAGCTTTAATACTGACTTTCCACTCACCGCTTTCTGACAGTAATACCCTACCCTTGTATTCGCCGTTTTGATCGTGGGTTAATGACACTTCTTTCCTTTCTTGGTCTTTCGTAAATACGGCAGACACTACAGCACCTGTTACTGGAGATGTGCTGTCAAGTGCGCCTATTTGACCTGTTTTAGTTTTTGCATCCACAACCCCCACATAAAATAATGACTCTGTACCAACTATAAATTGTTTCTCATAAGATATGCCGGTAATGTACCAACCGTTTTCTATATCCGCTTCTGCTGGAGGAATGGTCATCATCCAGACAAGAAATAGGCACAAAAAAGAATATAATACTTTCATCAAATAACCGTTCTCCTGTCGTGCTATTTTTAATTTAGATATTCATTGGGATCTACAGCATTATCATTTTTATATACTGTAAAATGCAGATGATTCCCTGTTGAACGCCCGGTCGACCCGACTTCTGCGATTTTTTGACCTCTTTTCACTTCCTGTCCGCTCTCAACCATGAGTCCCCCTTCGCGAATATGAGCATATAAAGTACTGATTTCATCGTTGTGTTTAATAACGATCGCGTTACCATATCCGCCCATATAGCTGGCAATTGTAACTACACCATCTTCAGCCGCATATATAGCAGTCCCTTTTGGCGCAGCAAGGTCAAGTCCATTATGACCTGCTGACTTTCCAGTAAATGGGTCAGTTCTTAAACCAAATGCAGAGGTCTGTCTATAGCTATTAGATGGGAGAGGAAGAAATAGCTCTCCTCCTCTAAATGATTTCATGGTTGATTTAGAAGGAGCTGACGGAGAGGGTCGCTTAATCTTCTTTGTTTCTGCAATTTTCTTAGCCTCCACTGCCATTAATTCTTTTAAAGCCTGCTCTTCCTCGTCCTTGATTTCCGTTAACTTATCCTGTTTTTCTTTCAATGCAGCTTGGAGAACCAAACTCTTCTGGTATTGTTGATCAAGTGTTATTTTGAATGTCTCAGATTCCTCCATAAGTAATTTAACGGAATCCATAGAGTTCTTGATCGATATCTCTTTTTTGGTAAGCAAGTCTTTATCTTTTTGATGCTCCTCCAAGATTTGATTATCTTGATTGACGATCATTTGAATACTTTCCAAGCGTATTAGAAATTCTCCGAAGTTTTTAGACCCTAAAAGCAAATCCAAATAGGTCGTATTCCCTTGTTCGTATAAAGCCTTTACTCTTGCACGGAGAATCGATTCCCTCTCTGCCATTCGTAACGAAATTTCATTTAGTTCTTCTTGAGTCATAACCATCTCGTCTCTTGTATAGGCGATTTGCTGTTCTAACTTATCTATTTTAAGTTGAATCTCATTGCGTTTTAAATCAATGACCATTAAATCCTGGTTTAATTGTTTTTCTTGTTTGTTGATACTCTCAAGTTCAGAGTCAATACTTTTCACTGACTGTGCTTTTTTCTTTTTTTGTGATCGAATATCATCCAACTGTTTTTGAATGCTTGCCGCTGACTCTTGTTTTGCCCAGGTGTTTGGCATGGGGAAGATACTCCACGTAATTAAACATGCCAACAATGAAAAAACTGCTCCATTAGTTTTCATATGTAAACTCCTAATTTTCTCAAGAGTATGATAGAAACAGTAGGAGTATACCTGAAAAGTATGTAGAAAATATGGAGGTAGTAGAATTTTGTCGAATTGATCAGAATTTAATTCCACATGTCTAACGGCTTTAGTCCAGAAATTGAGGGGATTATATCTTTTGCGATAAATTGTTTATACTCTTTTTGAAACTGCTCGTCTTTGAAATCCCTGTAAATAAAGTAACTGAAAAATATAATTGGAATTAGGAATACAATCAATAGCCACTTGTACTCTTTGTAAGCTAACTTCATGATTTATGCTCCTCTTGGATGATTAGCACCGATTCAGCACAAGTATGTATACCACTCCGACTGCTTATATCTTACATATGTGCCCATTCCACTAACTAGTTGAAACCAAAAACCGACTTTGTTAAGAGCTAGGGGGCACCAGTTAATGCATCTCGGTGTTCTTCAATAAATAAATCAAAAAAAACGATCCATTTCTGGATCGTGCTTACCTTAGGTATGTTGCCATTTTTACTTCCTTTACCACTTACGATCGAACCACACATTAAGGTGTCGTCTAAAATGGGATAAGATCATGCACCAATGAAAATTGATCCTCATTTAATTGCGGATGAGGATGATTTGGGTATATTTTATTCTTTTCATTTACCGTACCCGAAAACAAATAACTTTTGAAAGGTCTTAAGAAATAGGCTCCGTAAAGTGGCTGACATCAAGGGCACCCCGAAATTCTGTCCATTTTTCCCCCATTCGAGAATGATAAGATCAGCAGTTTCAAGAATTTCCGAGATAATATCGTTATTTACCTGATCCATGATAAAATCCGCTTTTCTTGTTTTGCTGCCTTTTACGATTGGACTGGTATTAACGATCGTCAATCTCCCATAATCCAGTAGCTCTTGTTTCAAGTAATTGACTAGAAAGTCGACAGTCTCATCCCCGGTCAGCTCACTTGCAACACTTGGATTCATTAGGATTGCTGCTGCCTTTTCTTATTCGGTTCCCAAATCCGTTCTAAGAAATTACGTTTATCCTTTTCCTGATTTAAGACAGAAGTATGAACGGCAGATTGGAAAGTAAGACCCTCGAAATGATTTTTGGGGCCATGACTGTTCGGTACAGCCCAGCTTCTCAGCCAGGTATGATACGATTTTTGAAATTCTTAAATAGACAATTGACTGAGCAAGTGTATGATCGAATTCTTCAGTATGCTTTTTGGCATGAACTCTCTCGCTCCCAATTTTACATTTTCTAATCACTCATGATAAAAGCC
The DNA here is from genome assembly GCF_046622605.1 of Brevibacillus centrosporus. Classification (NCBI taxonomy): domain Bacteria; kingdom Bacillati; phylum Bacillota; class Bacilli; order Caryophanales; family Paenibacillaceae; genus Brevibacillus; species Brevibacillus centrosporus. Next base: position 121,448 of record NZ_CP176857.1, read on the forward strand.
TCGCACATTTTTGGGAATGCTTCTTCGTATATATATATTTATATGTATACCCCGGTGCCAGCCTGTCCACCAACTCGCGCATTCCGTAATCAATGATAAGTGTGGTCAGACCATCGTATGAGATGTCCAATCCAGAGGTAAGCGGATGAAGGTACGTTTCAGCTACCTGTTTTGTCACAAAAAATGATGCACGGTTGCTTACACCGGCCTTTAGCGAAGTATACAGATCTTCAGCGGTGTTCTTACCGTTTGGATTTGCAAACACCGTGAAATGGTATGCACCATCAGAGCTTACCGGCAGGCTCACCGTTCTGACCATATATGGCTTGATGTAATCAATAAATCCGCGATTAGTAACCGTTATGTTCAATAGCTTCTCCATGATGGCAGCCCGGGAAGGGGAGCCCAAGAATTTTGTTAGCGAATTGATTTCAGAACGAAGAGTACCAGGAAGCCATGGTCGCAGCTGCTTTTTCTTATCGGCCCTCTCCTTTCTTACTCCTCTCTCCCCCACTCTCTTCACCATAAAAATGCCCCCTCCACCAAATTTATCGCATGGACAGTGTCCAATGTCCAATGTCCGCATCCTTTAGACAGAGCGTATGTCCAGCATCGAGGATGCTTTCGGAATGGAAATGCGCGTAAACTCTTCACACCCATTTTGAATGAAAAAACAAACCACATCATCGACAACAATATCGTAATGTGGTTGATAATGACTCAAGTGTTCATCTTCGAGGTGTTCATTGACTAATGCGTATAGATCTTGAAGGGCCCTTTGTTCAGCAGATTGTAAGTACGCGAAGGTGCTCTTATACTGTATGTTTGTCCGGATCCGCTGCTCGTCCATATAATGACGAAAAGCTTTGGTAAAGGATGAAAATCCTACTTTCATGGCATGCTCGATTCCCGTAATAATGAAGACCCTGCATATCGACGGAATATCCGTTTCCACATAAGTGTCGCTGCCGTTGTCTTCTTTGCTTCTATAATAATTGATGGCATGCTGTAATCGATCGAGTTGAACAATTTGCTTACTTTCAATTTCAAACGGTACACGACGATAATCTTGGATTGCCCGTTGGAACCAATTCAGCCTCATGTTTCAAACACTCCTCTCTTCTGAATAAACTCAAAATTCCGAGGGAAGACTAATACTACTATGGAGCAGAGAGGAACGGAGAAATCATGAATCGAAAAATCATACCATTCCCCACCGGAGCACGGACGTTCTCGGAATCCTATATAGAGTTACTTTCCCGGAAACTTACTGAACAAGAAAAGATCGTTGGAATACCAAAGGTCACAAAAAGGAAACCGACAAGAGACCGTTAGAAAGTCTTCTTTAGACCTATAGCGGGTATTTTGGCGTGAATAGTAGTTGGACGGAGAGCTACGGACTCCCCTTCCCCCATCACCCGTATCACGAACGTATTGATGGATAGCTGCTGAAAATGTAAGACGCTACCCTGTTGGATTTTCATCTTATCCCTTAATTCTGCTGGGATAACAGTTTGCCCCTTCGAGGAAACTTTTGAGAATAATGGTTTTTCAAACATTATGCTCCCTCCTTCCAGAAAGTAAGACGTTCCTTACATTACTTACTTATGCTTGTCCTAATTAAATATTCCAATGAAAAAGCCCGTCCCTAGGATTGATAACTCCTCCTAGATACGGGACATTGCGTCATTAAGCTTACGGGTAGGATCATACAGTACATGGGCGGGGAATTTCAACTTTTTTGGATATAATCCCCACCCCTTTTTTAACCACCACAGAAGAAACAATATGTTGCGTGAAACATACCAGTATTATAAAAAAGACGTCCATGGCGTCTATAGCATTTTCAGAGTTTATGCCTGTTATAAACTAACGATCCTGTTCAGTGCAGTAGTCACACTCGTTAATTTCCAACCAGCACGATACCATTTTTTTCACGAATTCATTTTCGTCATTTAGCTGCATGGTTATTAGAAAAACGTTAGGGCTCTACCACCCAAAATTATAGATGGTGTAAATAACAAACCCTAAAGAAATCACAGCGGAAATAATCGTGATTGACTTCATGACAGGGGACACATGTTTATGTTTAACCAGACGATAAAGGGAGAACATCGTGGTTATCAGAGTAGCAATAATCATGAACCTTCTAACCCATTCAATCGTTGACATGGATGCCATCATCCCTGTAGAGCTTCCTAATAAGAATACTATCGCCATATGAAGCCAATGATGAGATGATGCGATAAACGATAATATAATGGAGCCAATAGATGTAACTACTTGTAATTTGGAGTTAGAGTTAATTTGAGGTTGATTGTGATTTATTGTACTCCCCTCCTTAATTTTACTAAAGATTCGGTAAACAGTTGATATCCTTCTAATACTTTTTCTTGGCTTGTTTCAGATAGATGATTCAAAATTGACTCATAAAACTCAATGGACTGTTCTCGCAGTCTATTCATAGTTCGTTCCCCTTTTTCTGTTAGACAAAGGATTACCTCTCTTCGGTTTTGTTCGTTTAGTTCTCTTAAGACAAATCCCCCTTTTACCAGTCCATCTACCAAACGACTCACAGAGCTGCGTTCCAATCGAAGTTCTTCCGCAAGATCTTTAATCGACATAGAACGGTTCTCTAACTCCTGTAGAGCAAATACTTGGGATAATGACATGGAAAATCCGCATGGAGTAACCGTTTGTTCTAACACACCGAACAATCGAATGAACTGTTGAACAGTTGTTCTAAGCGACAGAATTTGATCACGATTCATTCTTAACACCTCTTTTGTGCATGGTACATTTGTTGTATTATACACATATTAGAGGTCTTTTTTACCAATTGTCAACTGCTTATTCGTTCTAACGTTGTATTAGTTGATCATAGATGTACCTGGAGGTGTCGAAGCTTTTTACTTCATATTTTCTTTAAATTTGTGAAGGCAAAATCGATACCTCTGCGTATATTGAAAACAGTTCATCAGCCAAATATCTACCAGTCATTCCTTCCTCAAACGGAAGGACTTTTTTTGGTACTATCAACGTTTAACCAGTACGCACGAGTCTAATCAGTCTCGAATGACCTTTATGACCAAGTAGTAGCCTTTTCACACTTCTCGAGAATCAAAACTAGGCAATCAATTGTTACCAAACAACTTATAAAACAAGTGCGTGATGCGTTTAAAACGGACTAACTATAAAGAATTGGGCTTATTTCGTCTTACGGGGGTTTATTATTAGCGGTAGTATTTATGAATCTGGCTGTGATGCCTTTTTATATTCGTTCAGCTGTAGTCCGTATGGTTTTTCTACTTTAACCGATTCAGTTAACCTATCCGCCCCAAGTCTGTTCCTATTCTTCTAAACATGTGATTCTCTCCTTTTCAAAATACACAGATACAAAGTAGCCTGCAGTTTTACTTGCCATGCAGCCTTAAACCTGAAACTGCGCTATTAAGAAATGGCAACCTCCCGATCAATTTCCCTACCTCCACCCTGTTTAAAATATAAGCTTGCATGATACCGAAGGCGGGTAGAGACTTCTTCGCTTTGATACTAGCGATCTTCCCGCCCTCTAATAACGTTTCTTCTACCTTCATTCCCTGACTTTCTGCCTCCATATGTAAAATGGCAGCACCATACATCTGGGCAGCTTACCCCTATGTTTCCCTATCTCATCAACGAGATTCTTCCCCATACTCCAGTCTGCGGAGATACTGAATGTGCCATCGTTATTCTGCGTTAGAGCAGCATCGTAAGAGCCTTTCAATTGGATAACATATGGTGCCCTTAACGTGTTGCCGTTCCACCCACATGCCGTCCCGTTCTCGAAATGTACGCCTAAGCGATCGTATGCAATGGCTAGCGCACGTATATCTTTTACTTGTGTTGGAACATTCGTTATACCCTATTCACTTCCAGATGAAAAGAAAGGAAAATACAAGAAATATATGACGTAATGTTATTATGGTTAACCAAGTTCTGATGTCTATCATTCGCTGCTTGTAAATCGCAAAAAGGTTGTGGTATAATTTGGGCAAGCTCAGTTGAGCCCATGAATATGGTTTCGTGATCAACCATTTTTCCTTTTTATGCGCGGTTGACGCATCTAATCTATCCGAGAGAACTCGGAGAGCGAATGAAAGAGCCGTTTGGCTTTCACACCAACCCATTTTGGTGTGTGTGCCAAACGGTTTTTTTGTTCGCGTTCTTGAATTTAATCGGAGGTGTACATTATGTTTCGAAAACAAGTTATACTGGCTATCTCTAAAATCCAACGAATGCAGGCACTCAAAATGGCTTAGCACATGGGAAATTGATCCTGCGGTAAATCGTAGCCGATAAAGTTTGACATCTACTATTCCAGGAGGCTTTAAAATGATGAATGCACGGAACGTTGGACACCAAACCAAGATGGAGCAAAAAAAATTCGGATCAACACTAGACCGGCTTGAGGAGTTTCTCTTACAGCACAAAGTCACCGAGAAAAATAACAGAAAGTATGAGGAGTCCCCCCTCTTTTTCTCTCGATGACAAACTGAATTGAGTGCGGTTTGGATGATTGTTTTATTAAAACTTATGTCTGTGTACATTAAACGTTTTCTTTAGAGTCCCTGATGAATCGAAAAGCCTCCTCAATCTGAGGAGGCTTCTTCGTGTAATGCGGTTAAGGTTAACTCGATCATTACGAGAATAAGATAACTTTCAAAATGTCCTAAAGATGATTCAGGATCCATTTCGGAATTCTCAATGAACCCACACATTGCTTGCATGGCATTTCGGACATCTTTTTGAACGTCAGAATTAAGGCACGAGAAAAAGGTTTCCCTTTGCCTTTCGGTCATATCATCCATATCGATGTTCAGGGTATTGTATAGTCCACCATCCGTGTACTCTCCTGGTAGTTCACCGGCCTTTTCAGATGAAAATCCCAATAAGTCCTTTGCCTTATGCAATACTTCCTCAGTATCATCACCTGCTGTATGTAGGATCTGCATTAGTTCCTGTCTACCAATTCGAACCTTGTACTTATTTCGTGCAGCTGTACTTTGTATGACTTGTAGGTTCTTTCTTAGGAGTTCTAACTTCGTGGTAGTGTATTCATGATCTCTGATGTCTTTACGTAGTACCTCTAATAACAAAATGTCCTCTTCTATCACTTGTATCAACGCTGTCGTCAACTTTGGGGGCATCCCCTCTTTGAGTTGTTGATGTAGTCTCTTCATTCGACTAATGGTTTGATCGTACACCAGTTTCCAAAGCCCTTTATGTTTTTCGTATCCCAATAGATTGGTTATACTTTGTGATATATTCATTTTCCTCGATCCATTCTTACTTGTTACTGGAAATTAAAAACGTGCAGAGAACCTATTAAATAGGTTCTCTGCACGGGATGGCCGCGCTTAATTTAATTGTTGAGGAGATTGATCCTGACCACTTTCTACTAATTGATTAAACCACTCATCATCCATTAATGATTTTGTGGCAAGACTATCTTCATCTACTTTGACTATCAAGTCAACTAATGGCGGATAATCCACTAGGTCACATTTTTGAATGACTCTTCTTTCTCGCTTAATAAATTTTTTGTACGGGGCATCGCCAATATCTTTAATACTTGTCACGTCGTCTTTTGACAGGGTACGAAAAATGGTTGTTTGCCCGCTGCCATTATCAAGTACGTCAACCTCTAATTGTGTTAAATAATATTGAATAGGCCTTTGAGCTGACATCCAAGCTCTCCTCCTGACAACTAAGTAAATTGATATCTATTCGCCCCATTAATACCCACTAATATATTGATTATACCACGTATTTCCTCTTGCCTAAAGGGGACTTACAAATTGTTTCAAGTGATTGATCTTACAAATGTAATCATTTCAGGTAGTCTCTTAATGTGAGGGCCAATTTGTTTTACTATTTCTCGATCTGAAATGCCTGATTTTATGAGTATATCAAGATGTGTTGAGTTTAATCGTTCAATAGAAAGTTCAAGACTTCCTAGGTCTGTAATTAAATCAAATGACTTAAGTAATACGGAATTTCTAAGGGGTTTTGTAGAGTCATGTAACGTCGTAATAATATAAGTGTATGGTTGTTTACCATCAGCTTCACTTCTGCTTGCATGCCATTTTTCATAATACTCTGAGATATCGTTTTCAACATGAAATGGAACTACTCGATCTTCTAGGTTTATCATGTTTTCGTCTAAATTGATATGAGTAGACTTAATGCTTACAATTTCTTTGAGTGATAATCCGTGTAGTGCCAACTCAAAAGCGAGTAGATTTCTATAACGAGTAACATTCTTCCCAGCTGCTAACATGATCGTTTTTAAATATGTAATCTCTTTGTCAGTGTAAGGCTTAATTTTGTAACTATTTTCTTCTGGATGATTATTAAATATCCCTATTTCGATCCCGAATTTCTCAAAAGTACTTATTGCTGACTTTTTCTTTGTAATAACAGATATTGAATACTTTTCTCTCATATAACGTCCGTATTCTGAAATATTTTCTATAGAAGTTGGACTCAATCCATTGTCAGTGCACCATTTAATGTATTTCTTTCCCTCGGCCATGTAGTAGTGAATCGTCTCATCGCTTAATTTGGATTTTCTTAGATATTCATCATAATACTCAAAAAAAGCTTGACTAAGAGGGCTAACTGGCATTTTTCATATATCTCCCGCCCTATTTCTTTCTTTATATAATTAAAATACTAACATGACGTGATAAATATAATCAATTGGAACAAACTTACTCAATTCACGATATTAGGAAAAAGACGAACCTTAAGCGAAGGCTCGTTTTCTTAGTTTTTATATAATCTCATAGTTGGAACAGGAATTGGGCTCCCAAGTGTTCCTTCTTCAACGTGTACGAGGTATCGAACTCCGTGCTTCATTACCTTTGGTAAATATGAGAGCATAACATAACTATTCATTTCAATTACCATCTGGTCATCTTCTGAATCAGTCGCAAATCGAAACTTTGTTAGTTTGATGGATCCAGAGAAATCTGCTGTACCAGAATACGCCAACTTTCCGAGTGGACCCACTTTTACCTCTACCATACCAGACTCGTCAGGAATCAACTGCTTAAGCAATCTAGTCATTACATTTCGATATTGTGTTAAGTTTTTAAACCCAGCAATAATTTCGTGTTCGAAAGATTGCAATCGCCCTTCTTGATCAAACGCAAACGTAGTGATCGTGTTTTCATCCTTATGCTGTGGTAGAGGGGTTACCTGTGTAAGGGCCCTTATGATCCCTTTTAGATTGTCTTGCATAATTGTGTTTGGGATCGGGTCCATCTCCTCTGTTTGGATACTAAAAGGACGTAGGCAATATTTCGAATCGTTACCGATAGGCAGCACCTGAATGCTGATACGAGAATTCCGTATCAGGTGCGGTTCCACATCATGCATTTTTTGTAGATCACTAAGGATTTCACTCATTCCCTTTCACCTCTATTGCGTGGTACAACTGATTATGTATTACAAGATTCTACAAAATCCGTTAGAATAATCTATTACATATCAGCCTTACTATCGATTTGTAGAACTTTATTCCCACTACAATAGTAATAATATCATGAGTTGTCACGAATCCCAGACTTAGGAAACGTGACAACCGTTCTTCTTTTTTCGACATTATATGACATTATTTACTTATTACCAGCCCGGCCCTTCACTCTTTAGTGAGATCCACCCCGGGCCTTCGCTATTATATTTCTTCGTTTCTTTTAGTGCTTTCGCATCACTACTTGCAGGCGCCACTAGTAATGCCGGGATAAGGAATACAGCTACTGCGATAGATGTGAAAACTGCTTTTTTCAATGTAAAGCCTCCTCAAAAGATTTTAGTAGCGGTCGCACAAAGCTCAGAGTATTTCCCTTGCTGCAATGGCGATGCATGGCTACTGTACATACTATATTTCCATACACATTTCGCGAAATCCTTGTCCGATTTAAGAGTGATACTGATGCTCAGCGCTTGTATGACATCATCCAATCCTTGCGACATTTTACCTAGTAAAAAGTAATACTCCGCCCTGGATAAGATGAATGCACATGCGTATTTTAGGTCAAACGGATTGGTCTGTGCACACAAAAAGGAGATCTCTTCCGCAAAATCCCGCAAGAAGATTGAAATGTTTTCCAACTCACATTGCTTTACGTATGTAGTTAAGATAGCTGCTAAACTGCGAAAGGGCGTTTTTTGTGCCGGATCATTTGACGGGCTATTGTTGGGGTGCGATTTAATCCAGCTAAGCATTATTGGGATAACGGATGTATCTCCCATCTCTATGTAAACATTCAAACGGTTTATTTCTGCCCATTGCTTGAAATGTTCTTCAGGCAACCGTGAATACAAGTCAATCAGTTCCAGAGCAAGTTTATAATCTCGTTTTGATCGTGCTGCATTGCTCTTATACACCAATGCATTTCCGTAAAACTCATTATTCTTCCCACGTGTGATTACTACTTGTTCGTCGCAGTACAGATAGACTTTGTCCCAGTCCTCAAGTGTAAAATAGGTGGCAATGAGCTTATCGTAAGCTTGCTGTTTTATCTTCTCATCCATGTATTTCACATAAACCCCAAGTTCAATTGCACTTTCCAAAGCCTGCTGAAGACCCATTTCTCTTTGGATCAGGAATTTCTTTAAATAGACGGATGAATGTTCCCCCAACTGATGATTAATCAGCCTGGTTATCGTTTCATACACATAAAAAGCCTCGTTGGTTAGCTTTAATCCTTCATAGTCTTCCGCCAAGTCTTTTAAAAACGAAAGCGGGGGATTGTCTACCTTCTTGAGCTTATCGACAACCAATCTACAATATTCGTAAAGGCCTCTATCCAAGCAAACCTTAACAAACTCTCTGAGTTTTTTTATGTTAATCAAGAATTTTTGAGGGTTTTCTTTACTTCGAACAATTAGATATTGGCTAATATACTCTGGAAAGAATTCACCCTCAGCAAATCCCAAGGCTTTGCAAGCGTATATTAAGAAACGCAAACTCATTCCCCGCTTGCGACTAAATATGTGATGAACTGCTCCTTTTTCAAAACGTTGATCAGATCCTTCTTGTTCCAATATCTCGTTCATCTTATGAACAAGGTTTAATTGCTTGATCATAAGATATTCCATTCTTTCATTGATGATTTCTACTAGGTCGTTTGAAATTTCTTGATCACTCATGGATACTTCACCCCCTAGTAAAAAAGGAAACCTCACTCTAGAAGTTTCCCTTTCTCTTTACTTCACATACCGTATAAAATGACCGGGGCCATTCTAATGATAACGAACCCGACTATTGTACTCCCAATCAGTAACCGTGACCACTTTGTATAGCCAGGATGTTGAATTACTTTCCCGAACAACTGAATAAGTAATGCGATGAAGAAGATAATTACGCATGCCTTCGATGCAACTTCTGCAATGGCTACACCCGAGTCAATCGTTGCCTCATCAGCTGTATCTGTATCCAAATTCATTTCGCCTGGTTTTTGGCCAGATACTTTGTATATCAATTCGTTGTTCGCTTGCTTTGATTCTGCAAATACAGATGTTTGTAAGCACATTAGTACCACAATTGTCAGCAGCAAGACAATCATTCGTGTCATTTTCATATTACAACCTCCAAAGAAGCTTGTTCTGATTTCCCTATGAATGAGCATACACCGCTAATTTCTCCTTCAATTACTTCCAAGAAAAACTCCTGCTGATTACTTTGGAACTGGGTCGGAAGGTAAGAAGTAAGAAAGAAGATGTTACTCATGCATGCGTCCATATCGATCGTCATGCTGATTTTGGGCAGGATCATCAAACCCTTTACCTCTCCTCGATCCATAGAAACCTTTACTTCAACGGTATCAGTAGGATTAAATCTAAAGAGTATGCTTTTGGCAATTCTCTTAAATCCTTCAATAGAACGGAATGCTACTCTAACATCTACGCTTTCTATTAAATAGACGCTATCAAGGTTTAAATGCACTAGCAAATCCACCTGATCGAAGTGGTCAAAATCACACAAGTCATCAATTGCTTCAGCTAAATATCCCACTTGCATATCATCCAGAAAAAAGGGAGTACCCCCAACAACGGCAAAATTGTTCTCTACAGTGATATCTCGTGCATTCACCCTAAGAAGCAAGGATTTTTCTAGCAATGGTTTATTCATAAGTGCTTTATATACCATGTGCTTCATCATCTTTGGCACTCTCCTATTAAGGTTTGTTTGTCATTTCATGGAAACAGATTTAGGTGCCTACTCTACTATAACAAAACAACGGTAAATGAGTCAAAAGAAAAGTGTAGTCTTTACCTTTTGTGATTGATCATTCCCCCTAGTCCCAGGATGAGAAGCTAATTCTCCCTCTCAAATCGCCACATTTGAATGTTACTCCAATCAAATGCTGCCATTTGAAGGGGGGAATCCCCCTTATTCATGATTATGATATTGATGCTGAGAGAACTTCGAACTTACCGCTTACCTTCCGAAGCTCTAACTTTACTGGATGGTTATTCCTCAAGTCATTGTGGTTAATATCCTCAGGCAGTCGTATCCACCTGAATTCCCCGTCTGAATCTACCATTCTTGCCACACCATTTTGCACATTACATACAACCGCATCGATAATGGAAGCATTTTTAGTGATACTCTCAAAACCTGGCCCCTTTGGAAGAGGCGGTAAATTTTCTTTTGGCGCTCGCAAGTGTGTGATGTTCACAACCCGATCATCTTCTTCGTAAACCCTCGTGCGTAGTGCTGCTACGATTTGATCTATGTTCTCTGGAACCTGAGCTTCTTCCCGATCGTCCTCTTGCTCTGGAGCGTGATCAATGTCATCGATCAACATGAGTTCAGTAGGGATAGAAATTCCTACGTCAACAGGTGATTGGGGTTCTGTTGGAGTGACTGGGATTTGTACCTCTACACTGTTTGAGAGCGGGGTAGCTTGAATCTTCTCCTTTTTAGTACCTACTCTTTGCAGTTCCCCAATAGGAACGAGAAGTTCTGATGATTTGATTTGTGGTTTCTTACGAGATACATCCTCCTTGTGGATCACAGGTTTTTTATTTTGATTTTGTGTTTGAACTTTGACGTCCTTCGCTTTCTTTTTACGCCTTCTTCTAGGCTTCTTTTTAATTTCTTCTGAGTAATTTTCCTTGATAGCTGGAGAGAATGCCTTTTTTGCTTTTGGTTTTTTCTTTTCTTTTACAGTCGAATAGACCGGAAGCTTCGCACACATAAAGACAAATACAACTACTAAGATCCCTTTCTCTAAAAAACTACTATCTCCAAAAATCCCATATAGCAAAAGAGAAACCATGACCAGCGAGTAAACTGTTGCATACAACTCAAATAGTGATTCCCTAAATGGTATTTTGCTTTTGATCCAGTTTTTCATAATGACCACCTTCATCGTAATCGATCGTTTTATCTATAAAAAAAGCAGCTATCCCGTAATGTGCAATAGCACTTAGGATACCTGCTTTTTAGGTACTTCAATATCAGATAGCATTATTTCATTCCCCAGTAAAACAGAGGAGCTAATACATATTCTCTAATGAGAACTGCTGCTCCCTGCACACCAGGTGACACCGCTTGAGGAAGAATAGCAACTAAATCAGATCTCAAAGTCCTTTCGATCACATCAGACGATGCAATCTTCGAACCTGGATTTGAAATTTGCCATTCTTCATCTCATAGCATGGCGGAAAAAAACATACTACCCCAGACCAGTCTTCGGTAGTAATCTCATTTGTCATGTCATTCGTTCCAACGACCCACCTCGCGAAAGCAGGTACTGTAGAATGAAAAGCACGTCCACTGCTCAACCCTCATATGAGAGGAACTGTAGCGTACAGACAAATAAGAGTTGTTTTCTTGCATCCCTTTCCTTTTTTTGGAAGAGCAGCTTGAAAACAAGTGGATCTTCTCAATTACAGATTGTTATCTGTAAGAGAAGTCGGGGCCCAAGAGCTGGACATTTTCTTTCCCTACGTTTGTAGGGGAGCCTATCATTACTGATAGGTCTCTACGCTTTGGGAAGCGCAAGAAAATGTCGCTACGTCACATCCAGTCGGATCACACGCGCTACCACCCGAATCATTTAGATCTCCACTTACTACCTACTTACGACTCAAAATCAATGGTACGTCTATATGGCTTACCACAGAAGTAAGCACGGCCAACACATGGTAACATGACGTTCACATCCTTTCGACAAAGGCTAAAAAATATAAAAAGCCCGCCGACTACTTGATGAAATGATAAACCCTCTTCACGATGCTGAGCATTGTGATAAAGGGTTACCATTGAAATCAAAGCAGCCAACAGGCCGATATCTCGTATCTCGTCAACAGACGAATCATCTCAGGGCAAAATAGATCGCCGATGTTACAAAAAGAAAATTGAAAGTTATTTATGCGTTCATCATACCCAATATTATTCCAAAAGTAAAGAAAAAAATGGAAGAGAGGGTGACCCCTCTCTGCTTGTAATTCCGCTTATATCCACTCATCCGTGGTTTCTTTCGATAGTACCTCTAGGACTGAAATAGAATTGTACTTTACACCCTTCTCGCGCATCACTTTTAATATAGCATTATTCTCAGCTTCAAATTGGTTTGTACCTTTTCCGGAACTAAATTGTTCATCCCCATCTACACTTAACCGAAACGAATATAGAATCAATTCTCTCATTGTAACCCCTCCATTAGGCAAGCAAGATGATACCTTATGCAACTTCAATATATATTTCTTCGAGCCAATCAAATAACTCCAGCTGCTCCCAGTGCTCTGTTCTTCCCTCATTTCCATTAATGAAATAAAAAAGGGGCTGTCCCAAAAGCCATGAAAATGGCTGAGGGATAGCCCCTGTTTTTCTGTCTAGAAAAACAAAAAGAAACCATCCTTTGGTAAAATGGAAGTACCACCAACCAAATCACGAAAAGGAGAGGTTTCTTTGTATATTCAATATAGCATGGACCAACTCAGCCTGCCAATGGATTTAGAAGAAGACATCCCTGAAAATCACTCCGTTCGAGTCGTCAACGATGCCGTAAATCGGCTAGACGACAAGATCTTCGCTGCGGCGTACCCCGGCGGTGGTCGAGACAGCTACCACCCTAAAATGCTCATCAAAGTCATCATCTACGCCTACACCCAACGAATCTACTCCTCCCGTCAAATCGCCAAAGCTGTTCGTGAAAACGTCATGTTCATGTGGATTGCGGGAAGACAACGCCCGGATTTCCGCACCATCAACCGCTTTCGCTCCGAGCGGATGAAAGAGGTGCTGGAGACGGTATTCACTGCCGTTCTTCAGTTTCTTGCCGAGGAGAAATACGTCAAACTGGAACATTACTTTGTCGACGGGACAAAAATCGAAGCGAATGCCAATCGCTACACCTTTGTCTGGGGAAAAGCAGTCGTCAAACAGAAAATGAAGCTACAGGAGAAAGTCCAGACGCTCTTTGCTACCATTGACGAAGCGGAAAAACAAGAAGACCGTGAACATAGATCCCAAGACCTGAGCGAACTTGGCGAAGCAACGAAGATCACAAGTGAAAAGCTGGAGACTGCTGTCAAACAACTGGAAGAAAAGCTGCAAGCGAAGCCAAAGGACAAGCCTCTGAAAAAAGCGGTACGCCAGATCCGTAAAGACCTGCTTCCTCGCCTTCAAAAGTACGAGACACACCAAGAAATTCTCGAAGACCGGAACAGCTTCAGTAAGACCGACCCCGACGCCACCTTCATGCGGATGAAAGAAGACCACATGCGCAACGGCCAACTCAAACCCGGATACAACGTCCAGATCGGAACCGAGAATCAATTCATCGTTGGGTACAGTCTTCATCAGCGGCCAACGGATACCCGCTGCTTAAAGCCACACTTAGAGAAGGTAAAAAACACTTTAGGTAAATTGCCTGGAACCGTGATAGCGGACGCTGGATACGGCGGGGAAGAAAACTATGCGTACTTGGAGAGCGAACAACTCGAGGCGTTAATGAAATACAGCACCTACCACAAGGAAAAATCGAAAGCGTGGAAGAAAGACATCAGCAAGATCGACAACTGGCAGTATGACGAAACCGAAGATACATGGACGTGCGCAGCCGGCCAGAAGTTGCTTTTTCGTTATGAAAGCAAGGAGAAAACGGAAAGTGGATTTGAAATCCGGTACCGACATTACCGCAGTACGAACTGCGCGGGATGTCCTCTCAAACCGTCTTGCACGAAGGCAGTTGGCAACCGTGAAGTGAAGGTAAGCCTACGATACCTACGCTTTAAGCAACAGATACGGGAAAAATTACAAAGTGAAGAAGGCTATTCGCTTTCCGTTCGACGGATGATTGAGCCGGAGAGTGTGTTTGGACAAATGAAAAACAACCGGGGATTCCGGCGTTTCCTGCTTCGCGGCTTGCCTAAAGTGAGCTTGGAGGTCGGGTGGCTTTCGCTTGCCCATAATTTGCTCAAGAAATCGGCTATTGACCAAAAAAGAAAAGTGGTTGAGCAGCAATAACCCCCTGCTCAACCACTTTTTCAATTCATGCATCATTTTTCAAAACAAGAGAACTGCCCCTCAGAAATTTATCTGCTTTTGGGACAGCCCCTTCATGTTACGTAATGTCGGTTAATACATAAAAATAAACTAAGCAACAATTGCCCACTGGCCCATAAGTAGATGTGAGTCAGCAGACTCCAAACTGGGATAATCCCATAAAAAAGAAATAAGAAAATAATTTGATACTGAAATTATAAATCCAAGGTTCCCCATAATCAAATACTAAAATAGTAAAGAGAGGGATAATGATCCCTCTCTTTACTCTCAAATATAGATTCCTACAGGTCCTCTAATCGGTGATTACGACTGTCTCTGATGGTTTCCGATGCACATCGAGACGTTGCACCTCATACTTGAAGCGGGCCCCAGCAATCACTTTTTTGAAGACATATCGTTCATCCTTGACACGCACGGACTGAACTTTTTTCCCGTTATCAATATTGTAGATGGTTACAACATATTCTGTTGCCGGTGTCCGATCAGTAGGAGCATCCCACATTAACGTTGCAGAAGTTTCCGTATTTGAATCAATTCTTAGGTTGTATATATGTGTGGCCTTTACATCAGCTGATCCGAGGGCTGTAACCGTTTCTTGGGCAGTTTCTCCAGTCGTTCTATAAGTAATCTTGACGGTATAATTCTCGCCCTTTTTTATCGAGATACGGTGCCATTGCTGCCAAAAACAACCGTGTTCGTTCTAGATGTAACAGTAGCTTCTTTCACTCCATTGTGCCACAGTTCACCGGTTACGAGATCCCTTTTGGGGTTGTAGAACATCGCAATCAATTGAGTATCAATGGGACTTACCATAAATCCAGAATTTGAACCTGAGCTGTCTGATTGGCGTTTCGCTACGATCTGATACGTACTGTTTTTTGAGCCATCCGGACTTGATACTTCGATTGTAATTGTGTTACTCCCAGGTGCAAGCGGGATACTTGATGAGGATCCGCCACTCAGAACCACTTTGCCGTTAACTCGAATCTTACTACCTTCTTCAGCAGAAGGTGTTACAGAAATACTTGGAACACTAAATGGAACTTCAACAGAGTATTGATATACACCAGCTGTCAGTTCAGGCGAGATTTCACCATATGATAGTCTCAGTTTCTTCAATTCTGCGCTGCTTGATAATGGCTTCGTCACAGTGATCGTATAAGTATTTGTCGTAATGCCATTTCCTGCGACAACCTCTATCTGAATCTCGTTCTTGCCTGGTACAAGCTGAATGGGCCTTGAAGCTTCACCGCTTCCGAAAACTTCGTTTTTTATCTTGACCTTAGAGGTGATGTCATCAGCTACCCCTGTCACTTGGATGGTCTCGATATCACTGGAAACGTCTATTGAGTAATCGTTTGTCGTTGGACTGAATGCAGGTGTTAATGTTCCCGAGGACACCCACATATCCGCGAGTAAGGCATTGCTACTTCCCGGCCTTGTAATGGTAAATGTATAGGTTGATTCAGTTCCCCTAGGCGATACGACTGTCACTGCTACCAGCGTCGTACCTACGTTAAGATTCACCTGAAGCTGCTCACCATTTTCGACATTCTTGCCATTTATCCTTAAGGTTGCTTTTGGATCTTGAGTATTTTCTGTAACCGTAGTGGAAGTAACAGTGGTGAGTACTGTTCCCGTGTAATTGTGGACGTAAGGATCGAATCCGGGGCGCACATTGACATCCGTGAAATGAACGTCGGCCAATAATGCATTTGCGCTTACTTCCCGATTTACTTCAACTGTATATTGTTTCGTTGTACCATCTTGGGCCGTAACAATGATCGTGATGATGTTTTTACCATCGACTAAGGAGATCCCCCTAGACTCTTCACCGTTCATTACCAATTGTCCATTGAGAGTAATTGATGCATTTGAATCGGAGGAAAGTGGTATGAACTTGATCATATTAACATTACTTGGAACCGTCATCGAATAATCGAAATGGTCCGGAGAAAATGCGGGTTCTAAACCGCCAGTAGATGGTTGCAGCTGATTTAGTTTAGCATCGGCATTCCCTTGGCGGGTCACTGTGATCTGAGTAGAATTTGTTGTCTCCCCATCGGCAGCTTTAACACGTATCCCAATCGAGTTTGCTCCTACCTCCAAAGGAATAGGCTTTGATGCCGAACCATTTACCACAGCAACATTGTTAACCAGGATATTGGCTTGAGAGTCTTCAGTTGTTGGTGTAACAGTGACCGTCTCAGTGCCGTATGGTACGGAGGCCGTATAGTCGAATACGTTAACATTAAAGGCAGGAGACAATGTCCCTTCCGAAAGGATTACGTTTGTCAGTTTGACATTACTGCTTGCCTTCCTGGTAACTCGAAGTTGATAGTTCTTTTTGGACACACCGTCCTCAGCCGTTACTTCCATGTTTACATTATTGACTCCCACGATAAGCGGGATCTCCGGAGTTTCCGCCCCACTGGTCGCATCATTACCATTTACTTTGATTGAGGACCAAGGTTCTTCGGTTGTTGGTGTGACCCGGATACTAGTTACCTCATGTTCAACTGTAAGAAGATATCCTGTCGTCTCCTTCTTGAAAGAAGGCCTCATCGCTTCAGGACCAGTGTAATCAGATGTGAAGTTGCCCAGATTGGTGTTTGAGCTTAATACTTTGATGACTCGGGAGATAACCGGTGAAATCCCTCCGTTGTCATCCTCTGCCCACAAGGTTAAGGTATGTGTACCACGAGAATAGGTGGAAAGAGGTACTTTTCCAGAAATGGATTGGGTGTTTCCGTCTGCTGTAAGGTGCGTCAATTCAGCAGATGGACCATCATCCACCTTATAAAGGACAGTTACGACATCACCACCATCGATGTCCTTAATTGTACCCGTAACATCAATCGCATACGCCATACCTTTCGCAGTATTATCTACTGGGGTCATTACCGTGATTTCTGGAGCGGTATTGTCGATGTACTCTATCGTGACTGTATATTGATAGTAGTGCTGATAAGTCCGTGTATCGGGCTTGCTGACTGTCCCTGAATATACTTCGGTGTGATACCTTTCATACCACGTAGAATCCCCGCAGGGTTCTCCAGTAGAGTAGTGATTATTTGAAGAGGTACCACTATGGTAAAGAGTCCCGGAATAACCACCTGAATTGTATCCTATTGATGAGGAATATACATGTGACGCGAATCCACACCCTACGTGATAGTAGGAAACTGAATCAGATACCTGCTTACTATCCGCTGGACTTCCGCCGGTTTGAACTGATCTGGAAGGTGTTCCATTTGATAGCGTGAAAGTAACTGTTTCTCCATTAACGGTGTAGCTCACATTACCTGTATTCACACTCACATTTACAACTGACTTTAATTTAGGGATGCTCAATACCTGTGACTGGTTCTGTTGAGTCTGTTCAGGATAGGTAATAGTCTGTGTCTTCGTTTTCATGGCAGCTTTTGCTGAAGGAACCATAACCATTTGTCCAGGGAACAATATGGCGCTGAGTAAAAGCAGCGAAAACAACGTATGTAGTAATTGTCTGACTTTCAACATACATCCTCCTCATTCTTCAATTTTTTCGGAAACGAAAAAAGGCCGAAGAGTCCATTAAATAATGGATTCTTCGGCCGATATTTTCGCCCGTACATTCACTTTTCTACGGTGATTATACTGACTAATCAAACATGTGTCAATCAATCGATGACATCGTGTTATCAATTAGCGAGCTTAAGTACTTTCATGTCATTCTCATTTTGAACGGTAATCTTCTCTTTCAATTCTAACTTCCGAATCGCTTCCGTAATGGTGGACCTCGCAAAATTGAGTTGCTTACCCAATTGGGTAAACGATCCCGAGAGTGATTTATTCTCTGCCTCTGCAATTGCTTTTAATACAGCTCTTTCAGAAGCAGACAGATCCTCTTGCTCTTCTTTCGCTTCTTCATCTTCATCCGGTACCTGACTCAGAATTTCTGCTGCCTCTTCCGCTTTTTTCACTGCCTCTTCTTCAGAGACGATTGTCACCGACTCTTGTTGCTGAAGAGTGGAATACGCCCAGAAGACTTCATTCCCTTGGTTATCCAACAACTGAGCTGTACTTTCCAGCGTTTTTACAACCGCAGAAATCGCTCCCTTAGAACCTGAGAAGAGTACTTTCTGATCAGCACTCATCGATGCTCTTCCGTGCCTTACAAACTGAAGGTTTTCATTGGAAAACGGTATAGTATCTAGAATATGTTTCAAAGTCGTTCTCCAAGACACACCTTCCGCTTCTTTTATCCGTTTGACAAACAGCGCAATCCCAGGTAAAGTCCCGGCGTGTTTGTACAAACTGTCCCCTCCAGAAACATCCTCTGGAAGGTGATCCGCTAGGATATTAAAGAAGTCTTCGAGTTCATTGAATAAAGCTTCCTGATCGATCCCCTTTTTGTTTTTGGGATTTCCGCAAAACGTATTGATCGCGGTATATACCGTAGAGAAGAGAAAGAGATATTCTGGTTTCAATTTTGTCCCAGCATTCAACGGCTGCACGTATGCCTTCATACTTTCCATATCACAAACCCTCTGGGTCAAACTAACCATCGGGTCACTGTGATTAAAGGACAATGCCAGCGCCTTGCTCACTTTCTTTCCTTTTTGGTTAAAATCATGGAAGGCTTGTTGCTCTTGCTCCTTGGATAATCCAATATAGACAACCATTGGAATCACAGAATTTATAATGAGTTCTTCAAACTCCTGAAGCTTTGCTAACAAATCCTCATCGATCGACTCTGCTTTCGATGCTGCTTTGATTTCTTTTTGAATTTGCTTTAAGGCCTCCCAAGCACCAAAGAACCGATGTTGGCCATCCATAATAGCATCAATGCCGTTAGGACGTCTCGAAGCTGTTATTGCCGGGAAGTATGCCCCTAGTGTTTTACCTTCAAGAGCGTTGCGTATATACCCTGCAATATCTTTTGCATGGGAGTTGGACAATTTTCTTTGTGCTTCAGGATCCACAATGATTTCACCTGATTCAAGTTGGGCAATCATCTTTCCCACTCGTTTCACCACAACGTCCATCTCTGTCGTTAAAAACTTGATCTCTTTACGTTCCATTACCAGAACACATCCTTTCATCATAACCAAACTTTGTCCGTTCGTTACAAAGTGATACTAATTAATTCAAGATCAGCTAAAATATCCCTCCTAAATAAAAAAACCAATCCAAAATGGATTGGTTTCATAGTCAAATTTTCGGTTACATTCATTCAAGTTGAAATAAGAAGATAGCCAGCTGGCTAGTAAGAAAAAATGGACGGCACCTCAAGTAGAGATGCATGAAAAAAGGAAAATGGAAAAAAATGATACTCTCTAAGTATATCCGATACAATAAGTTTATTCAATATTTTCCACCATATGATCTAAATCGCTAATTGTAATTGGCCAGACTCATAACCTGATACTTCTTCGGGATAGGAAAATGCCATCTCTAACTGGAACTCCGGATGATAAGCTTCTTCAAGTGAGGACAACATTCTTATGTTAAAGGCGATGCACTCTTGGGTCGACCACTCTGGTTTGTAGTCGAAGCCATATGGAGTGATAATGGTACCGTCACCATTAATCCGGGGCATGAGGTATGAGGTACTATCAGCGCTGAAGAAGCTAAATTCAAATAACAGCTTACTGCTGCCTCCCAACCAGTGATAACGAACGCCAGGATGACGCTCAAAAACCTTCTGGAAGAATGCTCTTTTTTCATTCTCCCCGTGTAGAGCAACAATACCACCCAATGCGATTACGGGGTGCCCCTCTTCAACAAGCTCATCTAAGTCTTCGATAGGTGCATCCCAGTGATAAACAGGGATTGGCGCTTTTCCCACAAGCTGCTCCAACCGCTTCTGATTTCGTTTCGTTTCCTCGCTGTTACCGAAAACGTCGAGATTAATGTAATCAGTAACTACACCCATATCCAAATACGTTCTTACCCAAGTGCCGTACTCCTCCCACAATATTGGTTTTAAATTAGGTTGTTGTTCCTGGTCATATCCCCAATCATCTAATAAGGATAGTTGCATGCCATTTCCAGTGATACCTAGCTTCTTTCTCATCTTTTGTTCCGCATTAAATAAACTAAATGCCCCTGAATCAATAAGGACTTTGCATTTATTCCGAATGTCGGGTACCCAGCGATCCGGGTTCATATCACGTAGGTGGAAGTACGATAAGCAAAGGCTATCTCCTCCGTTTTTTAGCACGAGCTCGCGGTCTTTTGGCGATCTAGCTAACCCGGAAAAGTAGAACCGAATGCCTTTTAGCGTAAGGCGGAGTAACCCACGAGGAGTCTGATACTGATAAGCAATATCCTGAAAAACCAGTATCATGATACCAAACATCGCACTGTTAAAATTGCTAAATCGTTCAAGATCTTTCCGTGTAATCGTTCGTACGTGAAATGTAAAATGAATCGCTTTTCTTATCTCTTTCCTTGGAATCGGGATTACCTTTTCACTATTTTGTGACTGGATATATAAATGGTCCTTGGTCACTTCCTGAATTCGGTGTTCTTTACCAATGCCCGTTCTGTAGACTGGGTTATTCTTGAAAAATTTCTTTTCCTGTTTTCGAGTTCTAAACCAGTATTTATCCATCTTGATATCCTCCTCGTCCTCCCAAGACTGGGAGGACAAATAATTAAATTTGTCTCTTCTCCCAGTACCATGAAGGTAGGAGTCGCCCGCTTGGGGCTATTCAGTTCTGATTGATGATATTAACTAACAGCATTCAGATATAATGCTTAATCAATGCTGCTCGATACGAACAAAACGAGCACTTATACAAGTGCTCGTTCGAATCGTTGAGTTAAATTCCATTTGATAATAGCGTTCTTGATTACTTGGGCTATGGACTTCCCCAATTGCCGCGGAACTGCATTCGCGATCATTTGCTGCTTCGCATTCAGTGTCCCCAGGAACTTGAATGTGTCTGGAACATCAAATAGACGTGCGCATTCTCGTACCGATAAGATACGATCCTCCTCAGGGTGAAGGAGCATGGCCTTTCTGGGATTCACGATCGTCATAGACGGCTCATCCCATTTCAGTCTACGATACATATTGCTATGTTTTCCTTTCGGCCGGATTTCCTCTGGAATCGAGAATACATTACCTCCAGGTGGGACCGATTTTATTCGCTGCATCGTTACTTCTTCTGGATCAGATACATCATCTTGATTGGGTATGCCATCATGTAGCCCTTCGAAAGCTTGTCTGACAGTTTTCCTTTGTTCCGGTGAAACTGTTGGCTTAGGAAGCTCAATACGTCCAATTTTTGATCCTATAAACACAGCTCGCTCCCGGAGTTGAGCGGATCCAAAATCGGCTGCATTGAGTACTCCAGATTCAATTTCAAAATCTGATAGAGCCTCGTAAATCTCGTTTTTAAACTGTCCGTTTCCTGCTGATAATACCTGTGGTACATTTTCCAGACAAAAAACCTGACAGTTTTCATTACCTTTCACTGCTTCGATAAACTTTCGTATGAGTAAGTTGTTAGGATTGTCTAAATAATGTGTGTACCTGTTTGAGTTGGAGAATCCTTGACAAGGACTCCCGGCCAACATAACGGGAGACTTTGTTACGTTATTCAAATCAAAGTCTCGAATATCCACACATGTTACTTTCGTCTTGAAATTATGTTCGTATGTGATCGATGCATTTGTATCCTTCTCCAGCGTAAATGCAATCTCGAACCCCTCTTCCTCAAAGGCCGAATCCAGAATACCCGAAGCGGAAAAGAGACTGGAGATCTGTAACGGGATATGGATGTTTTTTAATGCAGATTGGATATTGACTAGCTGTCCTTTACTTACAGTAGGGATGCTCTCAAACAGATCAAATGACAGCTGTTCAAAAGCATGACCGGCTGCTTTACTTAACCCTGCTTTTGAAAGGACAACAGACGCAATTTGTTTAACCTTTAGTACGTCACGAATGTCTACGACCTTGCGTTGTTTCTTAGAGGAAAAGACGTTTTTAACCGCTCTACCAATTGAAGAAACAACACTTTGTTTTTCCTCAACAAAACCCTCGACAACAACCTTGTCCTCAAAAATAGAAACCTGGAGATATTCGCACCCCTCAAAGGCAGACAGGGCATTCTTGTCGCGAATATCTAGAACAGGTTTCATCATCTCATTTTTGAGTTTTCTTCTCGAAACTTTGTTATCATTCGTATCTGAGGAAGTCAAAATGACGATCTTTCGATTTTTGACATCTACAACGTATTTATAGTTTGTGCCTGGAGTGAAACTTGTTTGATTGAGCTCCTTATCTTGTAAATAAAGACCTCGATCCGATCTTTTAGCCGTTCTCTTTTTGATTAAAGCCATGTCCTATCCCTCTCCTTCGCCTTTTTGACAACAAAAAAAGGCCAGTCGGAATGAGGCACACCAAAATTGGGGTGTTCGCTCAAGCCGACAGGCCTTTATCATCATATCTCCCAGCCGGGAGAAAAAACTACTTTGTATAAAACAAAAAAAGGTAAATGTTAGTCATAGCTGCATTATAACAGCTAAATCTAGGTAAGAAAAGGTGTTTAGCATCCTGCATTATCAACACTTTACTAAAACAGACTTATTTGCTCAAAGGTGAACGATTCTCCTGAAACCAGTTCATTTGAATCAACGATGATATCGGGTTCTAATATATCATCAAGACTTTTAAAATCCCTTATGTATAAGGGCCAGTCAATAGAGTACGCATCCTCAATTGACGCTTCGGTTAAGAAGCGTAAAATGGGTTCTCCAAGAAATCCTGAAAAATCAGGAAGCGCATAATAATTCCCAATCCATTTAATGCCACATCTTTCGTATTCTCTTTTCGCGTCCCGGACGCCATCCGAGTCAATATTGCATGCGGACATACGGATAAGAGCATCTCTTGTTTCTCTTATTACTTTCCTTCTCATATTTGTTGAAAGATCAGACAGCATAAGAGGCGCCTGTTGTAATCTGTCCTTGGATAGAAAATATTCCTTGACATCTCTCATATGGGAACGGTACCAATCAACATATTTTTTGTAGAGCAGAGGTTGTAATAATCCCCCTATCCCTTCAATAGTATCCATTTTCCCCTCAATTCGTTCATAGTGAGAAGCATAGAATTTTGTTCGAAGTATCCGGAGAATATCATTCCACTCTTCCATTGTTTGACCATTAGCAGCATCCACACATTTACATATGATTTTTTCAATTTTGATTCCTCTTGAATTACCAATAACAAACTCGGGCCATCGAATCTGATCACATCTGGGGCCGGCGCTGTAGGGGTTATTCAAATCCAGAGTGCTTGAAAATTGATATTTAAAATGGAATCCGCGATCTACAACTACCTTCCCATTATACAGAACATCACCATCTTGAAGCTCATCGGGTAGTTTAAGTTGTTTTGCTGTAAGTGATAATTTCCGGAATTCCTCAAGATAGTAAACCACTGTTTCTACACTATGATAAGCACCAAAACATACTCTACCAAATGAACGTGTCAGTAAATATGGGGTATTGAGAGGCTTCGTACCAAGCTTCTGAATTATTTGTGCTTCCAAAAGATCGTATTCATTTTTCGCAAATAGACGCAGAAAAGTACGGATGAACCGATCGTTTAATTCGGTCCCCCCAAAAGTAAGGTTTGAAAAGACCCTTTTCAAATCAGCCTCAATCTTTGGATAGAAATGTTTTAACCTGGCGACGGTTACTTCTTGATACAAACCGACTCCTACTAGCAGAGGAAAAGATGCTTCCTTTTCAAGCACTCCAAGATAGGAAAATACCCTTTTTTGCTGCATCGAAGTTCGGCTGTACTGTGAACTGCTTCCTTCGTCTTGTTCCTCAAATGGATCTATTTCATGATCCTTCCCAGTAACATCGTCCCCAAATTCAATTTCCTCAGATTTTACTATCCCCTGTTCATCGTATGCTCCTAGTAAACCATATTCACCATACAGCCATTCGTCTTTCATTTTTGCCATCATGATTACCCCTCTTCAATTTGTTTTCTATTCTTCTCTATAAGTTTGCAGAGTTTTAAACAACCTTCTAAAAATCCATGCACCTGTCAGAATAAGCAGTAAGAGTATCGTATAAACAGTTACAGACATTTCTTTTTCCAATTGATATTGCTCCCTTTTAATTCATTCATGTTCGTTCGCCGGTATTTTTGAAATAAAAACGAGGGACCACAAGGATCCCTCTTTGTCTAGCTTTAATCCAGCAAATTGGTTTTTGTCAGTTTCGGATGACGCAAAACCTTGTTCTGTTTATGCCAAAATTTCCATTCACCTGAGAAGAGTTTTGGGATAAACGTAAGAATTTCCGCATCCTCTTTATACTGCAAGTTGGCATAATCGATGATATCCACCTCAATATCACGAACCTTATTTTTACCTTGACCGTGATATCTCGGCAATAATCCCCCAATAATACGTAACTCCTGAACTTGAATGCGACCACTCTTTGTGACTTGAACTACTTTTGCAAGAGTTTCGGAGGTAGTCCTACAGAAGTCTGTCATGACATACCCGCTTTTCGTTAACTCCATTGCTACTTCATAAGCGGTTCTACCCGCATTATCTACAGAGGGCTGCTTTTCATCCAAGCGAAGCAGTTCTTTGATCGAAATGCCTGTATAACGTCTCTTTGACAGTAGGCCATCCTTATTTACCTTTGCCAGCGTTACTG
Source organism: Brevibacillus centrosporus (assembly GCF_046622605.1). Classification (NCBI taxonomy): domain Bacteria; kingdom Bacillati; phylum Bacillota; class Bacilli; order Caryophanales; family Paenibacillaceae; genus Brevibacillus; species Brevibacillus centrosporus. The sequence continues at coordinate 146,706 of NZ_CP176857.1, forward strand.
TAGGAAACTTACCATCTAAAACAAAGATGATTTCAAAAATTCCTCTTTGACCTTTCAATTGGCAACGGTCAGTCTTCTTCCAATCATTAGCGATCGCAGGGGCTACAACGTTTACAGACATGCATTGTTCAGTCATATTGTCTCTCCTATCACGTAGGGGCCCTGTGACGGCCCAAAACTACGAGCCATCACTTTCACGCCCTGACGGTAGGCGAAATATCAGTTATCTATACTCTAGGCCTCAAAATTACTTTTTGAATTTATCTCGGCCGTTATCAATCTCCTCTAGTTGATCTTTCATTTTGAAAATACGTGCGAAGACATCATCCTCTGTACCGAAGCAGTCAGACTCATCTTCAACATATTCACCATCGTTGTCATACCAGCCCAGTTGATAGGTAACCAGGTTATCATCAACGTAACCTTCTCCGTATGTAACTAAGATGTGGGCAAGTTTGTCATTACTAACGTGGTCAGTGCCTTTAAAGTTTATGCCTACTGCACTGCACATACCACCCGTTTGCCACATGCTTGCATCAATGCCGTGCTCACGTAGACGTTTGACTAGATTATGCTCTTTAGCTAAGTGATCCCACACCTGAACATCATCTCCACACTTATCACAACATGTAATTCCATGATCGTCTTTTAGCTTCTGTGGAGATGTGAGTTCCAGCCACCGGTCAGAGCCTTCGATATAAGAATTGTTTGGGAAAACTGGTCCATGGCATTTATAACAAATTACACGTCCACGCGGAGTCCAAATCCCTTCAAGTGCTTTCATGCTAAAAACCTCCTATTATCTGATATTATTACCCTGCAACGAATTGTCCGGATGTCCCGAAAGTTGTGTTCCTCATGCCTGTTAGAGAATGTAAGTCTTAAGAGCACGAGTGCATGCATCGAGTTATGCTTATCTTCCTTAATTTTGAGCCTTCTTTGTTATCCACTCGAACACACGATTAATTGTGTCATTGTCGAAGGTTTTAATTCTGACTACCTGCCCTGTAGTAAAACGAATAACGATTGAGTAACCCTCGTTTCGTCCTGGACCAAATGAGCAGTCATGAATAATTCCTTCTTCTTCTTTTTGTAGAACGGCTAATAATGCGGGAGAGTAATCCCAATCATCTTCAATAATGAATCCTTTTTGCTCAGCTGCTTGTTGGTACTGTTCGCGGAGGAAAGTATTATCCTTGAATGGCATAAACACCCACTCTACGTTCCCATCCGTTGACAAGAAGTCTCGAAGTTCTCGATAATTTACAGTTGTCCCTAGCATGTTTACCTACTCCTATATATTCAAAATGAGAAAGGGGCCCCTCTAGTGGCCCCTACCGATTAAGAAATTAATCTTCCGCGCATATCGAACTTGGAGTAATCCTTGAACGGATAGGAATATACGATCACTTCGTCACTCGGATTCGCAAATTCTCCTCCTCTTACCCACGCGAGCTTGTCCAATACATCGTCAAAAACAAATTCAAGTCGGTAGTTGCCTTCCGAAACACTTACTGTTCTCGACTGCGTCCATACCGGACCTCGGGGAGTTGTATATTGAACACGCTCGTGATATTCAACGTGATTCTGTACAACAGTTGCTGTGAGTTGTCCTTGAAAAGTATTAAGCATATTCATATCTTTCGCTCCTTAGTTTTGATAGGTCGGGATATAGATGTCTTGCCCAGGGTAAATAATCGCTTGAATTTCATTCCCTTTTTGCTCATTCGCATCTTTGAGAATTTGAATGGCTTCATTAATGTCCATTCCTTTCTCAACAACTAGCCTTTGAGCAATCTTTGACAGGGTATCTCCTTGTTTGACTGTATAATTTGGTGTCTCAGGAACAACGAGTTCACTTGAGCCGTCATCTACGGTTGCAGTCATATTACCGAAATAAAAGGAGATTGCAGCAATTACAAGTACTGCCCACCATTTCATCTTCATGTCTAAGCGGATCGATTTGATCCTTCCCTCCTTCATTTTGTGAAATGACAAAAGACCATGACTTTCGTGCATGGCCAGCGAGTTTCATACATGATTAAATCTAGGGTTCTGTTCGTATCCCTCCTTGTTATGGTGTACAACGCAAAAAAGCCCGTCAGCACACCTATAGAAACGAAGATCGTTCCATCAGGTAGCCAACAGGCTAATTTCTAGATTGTTGAATAAAATTCAACGAAACTGGTCTATTAACGAGACCTTAAGAAAATTGAAAGAAGAAGAATTCTATACCAATACTATACTAAAAGCACTGATAACTGGCAAGAGTAACCATTTATCAATGAAGCGGTGCCGGTATTCTATTGTCTTTCGTCGATTTTTCAATCAGATCCCATATATCTTCTTGGGTTACTTGAATGAGATTTATGTCACATTCTGAAGCAAGTCCCCGAATCTCTTCTTCATCTGTTCGAAGTATGATCACATAGCATCTTTCTTCTAGATACGATGGCAGCGACTCCATATACTCAATCTGTTTCAGAAGGATGCCCGGAATTGCGCCCACTATGTTTTTTCTAATCGCTTCTGCTTGTCGTCTTGGATCCACTTCAATGGTCAGCGTCCGTATGAGTGCACCATTTCCAGTTATAGCAGACTCAAATTCAGGTTCAATCATTTCTTGTCCTACCTGGAACACCATAAATTTATCGAAGTCAATGCTCCTGAGAGAATTCACTACAAGTACCATAGGATCAACCTCTCCGTTTAAGTATTTCTCAAGTAAGAAATCACTTCAGATAAGCTGGAAACATACACGATTTTTCCAGAGAGCATCGGGACTAATCCCGACGATAGATAACTCTCTACCTCTCTTTTATTCGCTTCTGGAATGAAACATATGTCAAAATCTACGTTCGATAACGAAATCAACTTGTAATTAAGTCCACCAACCGCCGAAATCGTTCCATCAGCTTGGATGCTACCGGTTGCTACAATCGTTCTATTACGGATTAGGTCACTAGAGCTTTGATGGACAATTTCCACTGCTTTTGGAAGGCCATTGGAGTCCCCTTGAATTCTTGAAGCCTGTTCGGATTGTATCGGCAAGGGGTCCTTTATTCGAATCTGTGAGGATATCCGCAGGCTGGTTTCATTAGCTAAATGTACAAACTCCCGAGTTCCTATCATGAATGTCAGTGGGACACCATCTCTTTTAATCTGAAAGGTAAGTTTGTGATCAGGGTTAATCAATACGTTCTTTAATTCATCAGTAGAACGAATTTGATGTTGATCGATCGATATTAGAATGTCTCCATTATGGAAAAGTTTATTGGGATCTTGCACCATAATGATGCGCGACTCTTCCGTATAGTTAGGCTTTTTCCCAAGATACGATAAAGCTGCTATAACCGGCTTGATGGAAGCCTCTTGAGAGGTGTAATCTAGAACCTCGTTCGTTAATTGTGCTTGGGAATCGGAAAGGTACCTTCTGTCTGCTCTACCTGCCCCAAGAATCAAAGTATAGATCTCCTGTAGCTTATTGTTCACGGTCTGAGACCCAGCTGACACCTGATAAATGTGTGTGCTCTTGGAAAAAGGCATTTTTAATATCGTTTCATCAACTTGTGATACTTTGCCTGGATAAGATACCACATAGGGCTCAATCGACCAAAACATTAATGCCCCAGAAACTGTAAGAACCATGCATACAGGGATTCCTGCCAGTGACCACCTTAGCTGTTTTGTCGTACCATTATGCTGGAATACCCATGTTAAGCAAATTATCAGAGGAAGAATGAAGCTGCAAAGAATCAATGGTGTCAGAGTGTCAGAATAGGTTTTGAGCCATACTCCACCGATGACACTGATAACGATAATGAAGCTGCTCCAAAACTTCAGGAGCTTTTCCCGGTAATTACTCCGTTCTTCCTTTCGGAGTATAATTTCAACTATCGGCATGAAATATCTAAACTCCCTATTTGTCAACTGCCCTACAAAATCTCGAAATCCATGGCAGGATCCTGTTCACGGACAAACAATATATGCTTACATGGAACGGTTGATCGGTTCCGATAAGCGGGGCAGGTACATGTTGACATCACTAGATCCACAACATACTCATGATCGCCTTTGACAAGAAATTGAAATGGTCCTGTCCGCTCAATATACCCCGTATACGGCCGAGGTTTTACAGTAAAACACTTCTTACTTTGGGATGATACTCGGCTGTTCTCTTCTTCAGGAATCCACGAAAACGAGATGGTGTCAAAATTGCTTTTTAATCGGGACACTTCTTCGAGTAATGGTTTCAACTTTTCATCTAATGTTAGCCAAGCTTCATTTATTTGATTTACTGCCAATGCGTCGTCTGAATAAATGCAGGCTTCTCTTACCCCAAGGGAAATGAGCTTTTGCATGGTTGTAAGAATGGCTTGGTACTCCGCCTCATGGATAGATGCTTTTCCGATTTTGGTCGCATGTTCAGAGACCACCTTCTCATCTTTGATGATGAGATAAGCAACACTCGCTTGTCCGGATGGACGGTGTGCATAACCATCGCTGAAGGCCAAATACATAATTTCCACCACCTATAGAGGAAGTTACTTACCCTACTCATTCCCTTTTAGCAAACCAAGTTTATCAAGTTGTTTATACTTATCCGGATGTCTCTTCTTCAAATAAAGCTCGATACCAACTTCTACCAATTCCTGTTTTGTAATCTGGTCATTTTGAATAACCTCATTTATTATCTGTCTCTTCTTACCAGTAAGATTGGCCAAGTAGCCCTCAAGGTCTGGTTCAATTGTAAAGTTTTCTTTGTGCCAAGAGATGCTGCCACTTCCACGGACAATAGCTTGTTCAAGAAGTAAGACGTGTAAGTCTTCCCATTTTCCGGTAGAGGTATATTTTTTAGTCTCAATTACAATTGAATCCTCTTCATAGGTTAGCTGAATGTTTCGCAGCCCCAATTCAACGAACAAGTATACAAAGTGGTCATACATATAATCATGTATATGTTCAGGGATTGGGTATCTAAGTGTGACCGTACCATTACTATATCTTCTGACATGTTCATCTTCTAAAGTAATTAACGGCTTCCAACCTGCTTCTTTAAAGGCTGTAATTTGTCCCCGTTCCCCATCCGCTGTAAGTAACCATACGGAGAAATTCCCTTTTGAGAGTTGTTCAATCCTTACAACCCTACCCGTTTGATTTTGATCAGAGGACGTCCAAGGTTGAAAGAGAAATTCACCATTTTTGGTCGATAATACTTCAGGTTCATTACTTTTGAGCTTTTGCTGAAAGCGGTGCAATACTTCTGGCTCAAATCGGTAGACGGGCCTCCCCTTCTGGACAACAGTATAGGAAGGGATTTCTCCATTCTTCGCCTTTAGCCAAAGAGTCTTTGGTGATATACCCAGAATAGCCGAAGCTTGTGCGCAACTTAATCCTTCGTTAGCAGAGCTGTACAGCTGCTTAATCTGCATAACTTTATCTTCATCCAACAATGTGTTTCGCTTACGGTCATTTTCGGACACTTTTTGTAGCCCCAGTTTATCCGACTTTAATACACGATATATGTAACCAGGCGTGACTCCAATTAATGCAGCAGCTTCTTTTATCGTAAATTGTTTCAAATGAAACCATCCCTATCTTAAATACTCTTGTTATTGGAAAAATCATCTATCAAGATTATAACTTTTTTACTCATACATTACCATGTAATTTAATTAATCTGCATCAGTTTTAAACCTTTCTTTTTATAATGCTGAGTGAAACTAAGGAAATAAGACAAAAGCCCTCTTGGTCAAGACCCCATTTGGTGGACAGTATGAAAAACCCCGGCCGCTAGGCCGACAGCTGACGCCTGAATTCAACAGGCGTTAGCCTTTTTAATCTTCGTTGTGGTCGACTTTGGTTGTAGAATTGAATATATTCCTCAATTCGCCTTTGTGCCTCATCTATACTTCGGATATCATAGGGGTAGAGCCCTTCCGTTTTGAGATGCGAGAAGAAGCTCTCCATCGAGGCGTTATCATAGCAATTGCCTCTCCGAGACATGCTGATATGGGCGCCAACCTTTGGCAGCATGTCGTGGTAAGCGTAGGACGTGTACTGGAATCCTTGATCGCTGTGAACGATCAGTCCAGTCACGTCTTTCGTCTTTTCAAAAGCTTTCTCAAAGGTCCGCAGGACCAGTTCATTGTCGTTACGAACTCCCATGTGGTAGGCTACAATCTCGTTGTTAAACAAATCCTTAATAGCAGATAAGTAGATCCAAGTATCCGCAACACGATATTGTGTGACATCTGTTACCCATTTTTGATTCGGTGCACACGCTTTGAAATCACGTTGTAGGGCATTCTCGGCAACTCGTCTCCCTACAGACGAAACATAATGACTTCGATATTTGCGGCGAATTCGAGAACGAAGCCCCATATCTTGCATTAGTCGAAGTACCTTCTTATGATTGACCCACACCCCGTAATCTTGCAGGAGAAATAGTTGGGTTTGTCTATATCCATATTTTCCGTCATACTTCCTATACACTGCCTGGATGAAGTCTTTCACGGGCTTGTTCCTATCCGTTACTTGTCGTTTTAGGTAAGCATAGTATCCACTTCTTGAGACTCTAAACAGCTTGCAAAGTTCACTAATGGTATACTCACTCGCTACTTGTTTGATCGTTGCATACTTATGGACTGCACCTCCTGCATCCAGATTTCCAAACACTTTTTTAGCATCTTATTTTCCCTCTCTAACTTCTCCAAATATCGGTTCGAATCGATGTATTCCTTACGGCGTCCACGTTGATCCAGAAGCCCAAACTCTCCGAGTTTCTTATACTTCCGCATCCAAATCTTAATTCGTCCTTCATCATGGATATGTAACCTCTCTGCTATTTCACGATGGGAAACACCATCTAATTTCATCTGAACCGCCTGCAACTTTAGCTCTTCACCATAATGTTTAAACTTTTGGCCTTTCTTTGCTGGCATAAAAATGCACCCCCTAAAGTTTTCATCGGTAAACCGTAGGGTTTTTTCCAATGTCTACTTTAAGGGGTGCACATCATCTTCGGAATCAGCGAAAGAGGGCTTTTTTATTTATGGCTCTGTTATCCTTGAGTCTTGATTTCTGTCAAAAGGAAAACCGCCAAATGCAGCGGTTCACTCTTCTTTGGCTTGTAAATTTTTCCCCTCATGATAGTGTTCCCATAGTGGGCCGATATATTTTTCTAATGTTTTTACGATGTCATCTCTTCGACCTTCTTCGACATTTGCAGTGTCATTTATAATATCATTTCTAATTCGTATGAGTACAAATAAAGGAGGTAATGCAACCTCACGGAGAGCATTAATCATGATTTCTTCTTGTGGCGTAATATCCATAACAGGCATCTTCCCTTTCTGTTCGAGATCATCTCATTTTAAACACTGACATCCATGATAGAGTCAAGCTGAAATAAGTTATTCCTATGCTGCCCGCTGCTTCAATATAAAAACAACAACGCTGTTTAACAGAGCCTTATTTATTTACAAATACCGTAAGGGCTTATCGCGTTTGAGAGAAAACTGTTCACTGTTAAGTAACCAATTACTTTCCCGTTACTAATAATTATTGGAGGTGTAGTGGTATAAGGATTAAAAGCACTTTCAGAGGAATATTCGCTGCCATATGTTCCGTATGTATTTGGCAAGTAAAAAATGCAGAGTTCGGCAACCATTTTGTGCATAGCCTTGCCAGGCTAAATTTTCATAATTTTAACGGTGGGAAAGAGCATGCCGAAGGCGATAGCTCTCCCCTGTGAAAGCTACGATATGAGCGTGATGTACAAGACGGTCGATCAAGGCAGCGGTGAGGCGGTTATCTCCGAAAACCGTATTCCATTGGCTAAACTCCAAATTCGAGGTCACAATTATACTGATCCGTTCATAACATTCTGAGATTAGATGAAAAAGCAGATCAGCACCGTCCTTGTGAAACGGAACAAAGCCTAACTCATCTAAAATCAATACATCAGTGTCCAGTAATTCCTTCTGAAATCGTGGAAGGTTGCCAGCTTGAAACTTGGTTTGCAATATGGAAACCAACTCTGCCACCCGATAAAACCTCACGTTTTTCCCCTGTTTACACACCTCTACACCAATTGCCGTTGCCAGATGTGTCTTTCCTGTCCCTACGGGACCAAGCAATATGGCATTTTCCTTGCGTGTTACAAATGATGCTCCCTTCAACTCCTCAATTGTTACGCTATCAGGTAACGAAATCGACTCGAAAGAGTACCCTTCAAAGGTCTTTATCTGTGTAAATCTGGCTTTCTGCAACAATCGTCGGATTTTTCCCTGCTCACGGGAACTCCGTTCCGCTGATAGTACAGCGTGAAGGAATTGAGTAGGGTGTTCAAATGGGACTTGTTCATAGGTATTCATTACATGGGCTAATCTCATCTGCTTGCAGAGCTGGCGTAATTCTTCCTTCATTTTCGCACCTCTGTCCGTTGAAGTTGATCATATCTTGTTAGATCTGGCTGATATCCAACGAAAGCAGATGGTGTACGACTGTCTTTCATAGGTGTCGGGATGATTTCTGGATGACGTAAACGGTACAGGACATGCTCCAATTGACTTGCGTCATTGTGATTTTCTTGAGTAAGACATCTTTCAATCTCTTCAACTTGATATGTTTTTAACATCCGAATCATCCAGCCGATTCTTGCTTTGCGACTTTTCCCTTCCACAGATTGCAGAAAAGCCTTTGTTTGACTGGGAAGGAAAGCAAGGACAGAACTGTAGTCGAGAGCTTTTGGCTTACTATAAAGCGGTTGTAACAGAGTTTGTAGATCAACTGGGACCGATTCATCCATATACCCTCTTGGCAGTGTAATCAGCACTTCATAGCTGTCATTCAGTACATCTACCTTGTTCCACCAATACTTCACCCATACTCGTTCGTGAGAACGAATAGAAGGAATCTTTATTGTCTTTTGATCAATGAGAACCTCACCATATCCATTGGCTTTTACGGATTCTAAACGGAAAGCTTCATAAGGTACGAGAGGGAGTTTCAGAAGTTTGATTTTCTCTTGCTCCCAAAGGTCTTGCTGTAAGATTCCCTTCGAATAATGGGATCTTCTCAAATCCTCGAGAGCTTGCTGATTGATGATTTTCTGTAGTTGTTCCAAATCATTCGCTACAGGTAATGGGACACACCAATTTCTTCGAGCATAGCCTACTTTGTTCTCAACATGTCCTTTTTCGTTCCCTTGAGCTGGGTTGCAAAAGACAGGCTGAAAGCGATAATGGAGAGCAAATCGTTGAAATTCGTCTGTAAGTTTTCTCTTTCCATCGGTTCCAATAGATACAACAGCTGCTGAAAGATTATCAAACCAAATTCGATTAGGTACTCCACCACTCATTTCAAATAACTGCCGTAACCCTTCCAAGAAACACTCGGTGTTCTCCTTCGGAGTAACAAAGACAAATGCAGCATTGCTGTAGGGGTAGGAGAGGATCAGCATTTTCCGCTCCACCAGTTCACCACCGATGATTGCTTGAAATGTTCCAAAGTCCGCCTGGGCTTCTCCCCCTGGATGTTCTAAACGAACATAAGGCTCCGATTTTTCGATTTGCAGTTCTGATTTCCGTTTGGCAACATAGTACCGTACGGTGCGGTCTGATCCTGCAAAGTCAAATTCGGAAACAAGACGATCATAGATACGTTTTGCTGTATGGCGTTGTTTTTTGGGGCGGGTTTGATCTTCTATAAGCCAGGTATCCACTTGCTCACGGTAAGCTTCCATGATAGGGAATTTTCCTCGAAGAGGAGGCTCTGCTTTGTTCCAATCCGAACAGTCTGCATATTTCTTTGCCGTTCTCCAGCTAACACCAAGTTGTTCTGCAATATGGGAGATGGATTGATCTTTTACATCTCGTAAGTATTTGATATAGTGTTGTTGAGCCATTGCCAGCATTCCTTTCATCCCTCTCCTATCTGTTCCGCAAATAGAAGAGTAGAGGGTTGTTTAGTTAGCTGGCAAGGCTTTTTTCATTTTCGGAAATAGTCTGCACTTTTCGGTTGCCAAAGCGTGTACTTTTATTTTGCCAAACACATCCGTATTGATTCCAAATACTAAAAGAACTGTATTTGCTTCCATAGGTTCCATACTGATTACAAACAGACTCAGTGTCATACGAGTTTGAATTTAATTTCCCGAGATAGGTACGCCCATCGTTAGAATATAACAGGAATTCATTATAATTAACTGGAGGGGGGATCGGTTTTACAGGTTGTGTGGGCGGAAGGGTTTTTAATACGTTTTTCGAGATAAACCCAAAATTCGTCTGATTATTGTAGCTGTAGCTTATATAATAAAAATCACCGTTTGTACCAAATGAGAACACGATACTTCCGTTCGGGATTATGGCCCTTACGTTACTATTACTAGAAGGTGCGGAAAACATATAAGCAATTTTTACGTTTACCTGATGACCTTGAAAATTTCCTTGGTGTGGATAAAATGCTGCTACATGCTTATTTGATAAATATATTTTTGTACCGTCTTGGAGAGTTACTGTAATCCAACCATTCGAAACTTGATAATTCGGTGGGAACCAAGTCCCGTATTTTACTGTCGTTATCAAATTCTTAGGATCTTCTTTTGGCATGCTGTAAACAGGAGTCTCGTCTAATGCTGCAATAATTAGAGGCTGAACATCATTTTGAGTATTAGCTACTGCAATCGTTGATGTACTAAATAAGAACAAAAACATAAAAACAAGGACTTTTCTCATAATAACCCACCCTTCGACTTACAACTATTATCATAAGTATTTATCATTTTACAGCAACTTGACAACTGAATTCACAATATTCACTACAATAATTCAAGCCTTTTCTTTTTGCCCCTGCATATAATTTACAGTTAACGTACGTTTCTTCATACAGGGTATTAAGGGCGATTAGACTAGATCCTTTTGCGGTATTGCTCGATTGCAATAACAAAAAGACGGCCCGAAACTGAGCCGTCTTTATAGGAAATTTGGAATTATTATATACTGAAACCGCTAGTAACAAGGCTATACTTTGTATCGATCCAGAATCAAAGGAAAAGCTGAGCAAGATATCTTTTGCACCCAAACTCAACATTGGTGTAAGGTAATCTCCCGATCCTCCTTGAAGATAGGAACTGACCTTACCTGGCCATCTGACCATCTTAAGCAAGCATTACACTTTGGATACCTTCCGATAGCTCCTTCATTTAACTCGGAATATTTTCTTGAGCTTTTGGACGTCAAGGGCTTTTAACTCTTCAACTGTCAAAGTGAAGCAATAGCTATTTCTGTAGTTTGAAGACAGTTGATAAAAGAAATCTTTAACACCTGTCTTCTTTGCAGTGGCAATGCTAAATGCCACTATTGCCTTGGATAGCCAAGAGCCTCTCTTTTCAACCTTGATTCCAGCTTTCTCAAATAGGTAAGGTCTGATCTTTGGAGATCTGCCAGTGACTAACAAGTACTCTTTGAACCGCTCATCAGTTTCCATGTTTTGTTTTAAATACTCTAATGTATCAATGAACTCTGTAATGAAATATTTTAGCTTTGTAGGCTCATCCATACTTTTTAGAGCTTTCAATCCCTTTGGTCCATCTAGGTGAATATCTAATTTCTTCACTACTGTCCAGTTGTAGATCGCAGCTTCTCTACATAACTTAGTCAGGTCAGTTAATGTAACTCGGTTCTTGAAATGGAACAGTAGTATGATGACCAGAGTCCCTACGACAATTACAAAAGTAATAACCGTTAAGATTGGACTTACAAACTGGAAGAACAAGTAATACGCTTTTATATACGTTTTTGAAATTCCTAAATGTAACGCTAACTCGACTAAAGCCATACTGCCAAAGCAGAATAATAGATAGCTTATCAGCAGCTCAAATGCAAGTATCAACATTTCAGTTTGCGGGAACTTGATGAAAAGCGGTAAACCTTTAATAACAGTAAGTAGTTTTTTCAATATCCGTTACCTCCAATAACTCGATTTAGTATGTAATACAGATCAGGTTACAACCTCAATTCATTTCGAAAATGGATCCCCCATTTCACAAATAAAAAAGCCAGTTCCCACATAAAGCGGTAACTGGCTTCATTGTATTTGGTTTTGTCCACGACTAAATCAGCATACAAAGTGACCAAAATGATCATCGAGCTAACAAGCTCTTACCTTGATCCGATCTGCTGATCGTGAACATTTAAATCATCAAAAAAGTCATACAAAAGGAAGATTTAAATTTAGTATATCTAAATCAAAAGCAGATGGCAATGTTCTCCAATGAGAAAAAGCCCAGGGTCAAACGCTAAATCGTTACGTTTGATCCTGGCCCTTTGACCTTTGCCTCTCTGACAATATAGATATCATGACATCCAGTTGATCCCGCACTCTCTTCCCCTCCTCTTTGGGGATCTTTTTCATTTGTATCAGATAATCTACATTCGGGAGACTTGCCCTAATTCGCTTATAAGCTTGACTGAGTTCCTGATCGGACATCTGACGTATGCTGTCAATCTTATGCAGCTCATTATTTTCAGCAATCTCCTGCTCAATTGATGTCATTTCCTCCTCAGACAGTTCTTCAATAATGGATTTGCTCTTCTTCACTTGTACTTTCTTATTCTTCCTTGCAGCGAAAGCTCTGTCTTGTTTTCGAACACGATCTACGAATAAGTAAAACGGTATTACCAAACTGAGTAAAAGCCCAAGTCCTATAACTACTTTATATTGGCCTATTATTTCTAATAGCAATAGCATTGTATTTACCTCCTCTTTATTACCGCCAAATAAGCGTTGACTTGTTTAGGGATTCGTTTTAAGTAACTGAATTTCTTCATTCGGATCTTTGAAAAAGAATGCTCCATTTTGATCTTTTGCAATTATCGGCTCATCCTCTACGATCACTTGCCCCTTTGAGTCAAGTTTGATCGAGTATCCCTTTTCTTCTGCTTCTTTCATTACTTGTTTTGATTTGATCATTTCATCTAATCTTTCTTTGAAAGTCTTCTCTGAGACAGATGTTTCCGCGATAGTTTTATCGGATGCTTTTACCTCATTTGCTTGAGGCTTGTATTGATAGCGGGGCACAAGAGGACCATTTTGCTTTTTAAAGGTGTTTTGATTCTCCATTGGTTCGTCATGTGATGCATCTGCTGGTTTTGCTTGAGCGATTGGTTTCTCTGATTTCTCTACCGGGAGTGAAGATGCGTCTGATTGTGTAATTTGAGCTTTTTGCTTTGAAATTGTGTTTGCATTCGCAACACCAGATCCTATATTCACTATTGGGTCAATAAGCTGAACGTTTTCTGCAACATCAACGACTTTGTTTCGCTCTTCCGATACCGCTGATTCGTTTGTACATCCTTGAAGAAGAATTGCCACTACAAAGATTCCCCGTAGCATTTTCATATTGTCCACTCTCCTCTACAAAATAAAAAACCCTGACTAAAAAACCATAAACCTAACGGCATTGGTCTTTTAGCCAGGGATGTCCTAGCCACATTTAATTACCACCATTGTACTATTCATTGGGAGAAAGTAGAAGTCCCAATGTGACGTTACAATATGTACTGGTTAAATTCGGTGCTCACTATCTGAACAGAATGGTCATTCAACGTGTAGAAGTAAGCAAAGATTAGTATCAACAGTATACCAGCAGCTTTTAACAAAAAATTTTTTGTTCTGATAAGTAGATTAAAAAGGGCTACCGATACAAATAAACCAACCAGTAAGGTAACCATACTCATCTTTTTTTCGACTCCTTTTCAACCCATTTATTTCTCTTTTAATTGTTCAATGATATTGGTCACAAGTGTTATTGTCTTCCAGGACTGTCCTCCATGCTCATCTTGAAATCTCTGTACTTGAAGGGTGATTTGCTTCCGACTGATTCCGTCATACAATAGCGCGATTGTTACATCTACCTTCATATTCACAGGATCCTCATCAACTACCCGCTTTTCAAGGATACCTATATCTTTGAGTTTCCCGTTTTGTGTAATCACTTGTAGATATTCCACCATTTGCGTTCTCATCGTGTTTGGATCCGGAAAAGATGCAAGAATTGTATCAGCCGTAAAGGAATCGTAGAAACCTTCCACATCATTTGCCTTTGCAGCTGTAAACATGTACGTGACGTCATTCTCAGGTAAAGTGACTCCGTCTTCGTGCTTATGCTCATAGGGGTTACGTTCTGTAATTTGCTTGTCATCCGTGACTTTAGATTGTTCTGTGATTCTTTTTAAATCTTCTTGGTACTGTTGAGCTTTCTGATCTATATCCTGTTTATCTCCTGAGGTATATCCATCCCACATGAGATAGCCAACTGTCAGAATAAGCACTGCTCCAACGATGATCATTAATGGCCGGTTCCTCTTCATAAACAGCCTCCAATTTGGATAGATAGAAACAGGGTGCAATCTGCACCCTGTTATTTAGGTGGACGAATGTAGTAAATTGGATTCGTTCGAACCCTACTATTAGGAAGGTCAATAGATACGTGAAGATGTGGGCCTGAGGAGTCCCCAACCTTACCATAACCAATGGTAGCAACAGGGTCTCCCTTCTTAACATGGTCACCTACTTTAACGAAAATCCCATTGTATTGCAAGTGTCCCAGCTCTGTAGTCATTCCGTCCTTGTGTTTTATAAATACCGCGATACCATAACCATTTGACTTCCCTGCCTTGATAATCGTTCCATCCCTAGGAGCATAAACCATGTGGCCTGCTGCTAATCCTTTTCCACCACTGGGAGCAATATCAATGCCCTGATGCCCTTCAAACGTTCCATTTCTCAGTCGTTTTCCAAAATTCGATGTAATGTGGGTGATTGTCGGTGTAGGCCACATCCATTCCCCTGCATTTATCATCTCCGGAGTAGGTGGACGCTGCACGATGTTTGTGTCTACTGCCCCTGTTCGATCGCCACTACTTATTCCGTCTCCATACCCATCGATGTTCTCCAGATTAGTGAAGTAAATGTCTAGATTTTGTTCCACCGCTTCGTTGTACATTACTTGGAACAGTTCAAAATCAAACTTCTGAAACTCCAATTCAGCAAATGCATCTGTTAGTCCGGTCAGATCCGGTTTTGCGACGTATTTTCGTTGTAAATAAGCTTTGTGATCCTTCTGTTCAATACAGCTATCTTTGTCACAACTAACAGTATGCCATGAACCCTTGTGATCTCTGGAATGGTCTTCAATCATTTGCAAACTTGGATCAAGACTATTTTGCTCACTTATCGGGACCGGTTTTACTTCGTATTCTAATGCCCATGTGCCTATATAGTTGGTAGCTTCGGTCAACAACTTGACCTTCCGTTCATTTGCTTTATAGGGAGCAGAACAAGATCCATCTGGCTTACAGACTCTTTGCATATCCCACTCAGCAACGGGCTCATAGACAAATGTCGGTTGTACAGCTTCTATAATTGATTGAGCTGCTGCGGTAGCTGACATGACACCTTTCTGTTCCGCCATATTACTTGCTACCATTAACATATACTCATTTGAGCGGAAGAAGAATTGTTCCGGTTTGTTTGGATCGACCGTTGTTTTGGCTAGCTCTACGTATTGCTCGTAATGTTTGATACCCTTCTGATCTTTTAGTCCATCACCGTCACTGTCCATGTACAAGTAAAGTGACATGGATACGATGATGATCACAAGGATCGCGAGGAAGGCGACTAAGCCATATGTAGCAATAAACCATATAATGGTTTTGAGAATCATCCGGGCGATCAACTTAAATAGTTCTTTAATCGCCTTTTTGGCTAGCTCCTTCCCAAAGTTTTTTACAACAGATCCACCGCGTCTCCCAGCAATACCTATTAGTCGGCCAGCAATGTCTTTGGAGGTATTGAACGCCTTCTGAGTAATCTTAGTGGTAAGATTACTTCCCCCTTGATATTTCGGGGCCGACATTACCTCTTACCTCCATACGCATTTTTTTGAAGCCACTTGGAGTGATTATCTCGTTGCGAGCGTTTCCCGCGTACTTCCGGATAACTTTCTTTAAAGAAGTCTGTTGCCTCTACCTTCGTGTATTTGCTCCTTGCGTACGCATTATCGTTTATGTCCTTTCCATTCTTCCCACTAGTCTGACGTACTTGTCCAGAAATGTCCTTAAATCTCATCGAGCTCTCATCGATGTGTAATCTTCCACCTTTTGTAAAGGTGGCATCAATTTCAATAGATTCACCCGTTTTGAGTGCTGGATTCGAATCTCCAATCCGAGATATTCTCTCTCGTTTACTATCCTTACCTTTACCTACTCTTCCTGTTAAATATGTGCCATCATTGGTCTGTACAACTCTCATACCACGAAGCTCTTTATTATCATACTTTGACTTGAGATCCCCCATACGAGGTTTGGTTGCGAAGCCCAATGCTGCATCTGCGACAGCGTAAGTATTGTTATATCCTTTCTCACCAAAAACAACACCAGCTGCATTAGATGCTACACCGCGGAGGGAATTTTCGAAACCACCGTGAATACCAATTCCTTTAGCAGCCCCCTTACCTAGAGATGCAAACATTGTTGCAACCTGTGCAGCTTTTCTGCCTGTACCACTCCTACCTTGACCTGCTTGAGTAATTGCACCTCCAGGCTTAAATCCGTTGTATACTTCAGAAGCTGCACCAGCAACAGTTTCTCCGATTTGCCCAGCAGCTCGACCCGCTACTGTCCCAGCTGCTGATAACGTATTACTTCCTAAAGATGCCCCTAATGCCATACCAGCAGGTCCAAGGGGTGCCATAGCGGTAGCACCTATAAGCCCACCGGCTGTAGCACCAATTCTTCCGAGAACTCTCCCAGCTCTCAATGCGCGGTTCATAGTACGACTGTTGGTAAGGGCTGGTGGAGACAACGTATGTGTTCCTGCTCCAGCTGATGATTCAGAATAACTACTCTCTGCTGGAGAATACCCTGCTGAACCTGAACCGAACTTTCCTCCCCCACCTCGGCCAGTACCACCTGTTGCATTCGAAGCTCCTCCAAATTTACTTAACATGCTGGATATGTTGTTCGATCCCACTGCGTTTGCGATATTACCTGTTAGCGCAGCTGCACCCGCAAGTGCCGACATACTGGCGCCCATAGCCAATTTCCCTGTTTCTCCTGAAGCCCCAAGCAAACCTTTGATCGCTTCCGATATTGGAATAAACGTTGCCAGAAAGACAATTTGAATCAACCATCCGGTTGTTGAATTAGACATCACAATAAAAATCCAAAGCATCATCGCGTGGATCCCTTGTGAGATTATATTAGAGAACAATTCTCTGCCCCATGTACTAGTTACTTGTCTCATTTGAGGGTAGATTGACAAGGTTATGAAAACTGGCCCAGTTATCATCAATAGAATAATCATCAGTTTCCTCATGATGTAGAAGAAGTTTGCCCAAACTGAAAGACCAACCATGATGATACTTAATACCAACCCTAGAATCGCACTACTACTGTCTTCTGCACCGGAAGTGAAATCGGCACCACCTAATTTACTAAAGGCCATCGATCGGAAGGTATTAACTATGATGTTATTAAAGAGAAACATCATGTCATATAGGGTCCAAATGTTATTTAATATGAACATTGAGAAAAACAAAGTAAAGAGCATGGACATGTTCTCGCTTCGTAATCTCTCATTCGCCCCCTGCCTAGACAAGCGGACACCGTAGTAAATCAAGCCCAAGAGCAGTAATAGGGAGCAAATTTTCATCAATCCATTTACTCCAGGTTGAATCAGAGTTTTTAATTCTTCTGTTGTAAATAGCCCGTAAAGGTTTGATGTGACACCGCTACTGATAACTTGTCCCGTAATTGGATCCTTAACAACATTGTAATTGAATACCAACTCCATTATCGTATCCGTATGATTTGTAATAAAATCAAGGATAGGCTGAGCTAGCTCAACAATCGCATCAATTAAGAGGCTCCCTATTTCCATTACATAACCCTCCTTCCTACGAAACCGATCTCTTCATAGCTTGCTGAACGGCAAGATTTGATTCTAGGAACGGAAGTTCATCTTGGCTAGCTTCTGTACGCATCCAGACACTCTCTTGTCCTACACGAAGAATTCCTTCACCAGGTGGCAAGTCCCCGCTGATTAGACTGATTTCTCCCTCTGTCAACTGGAAGGTATCACGAACCAGATCCCGCCCAAGATCATCCTGCTTCATAAAGAAAACCGTATGGCAGTTAGAGACTACACCACGTGCTTTAGAGCTTTCGGCCAAACGCTGAAAGTCTTGGCTTGCAATCGTAAGGGAGCAATTCCGTTTCCGCGCTCTTCGCGCTGCTTTTTCCAAAAAATTTACAGCCTGTTCATTATCAACCATTTTCCATGCCTCATCACAAAGCAGACGTTTCTTACGTATCGGGTTACCTTTCACGAACTTTTCCCAACACCAGTTGAAAATCACATGATAGGCGATCTGAAGTAATCGATCGTTTGATTCCAGTGCGGATAAATCAAACCCAACGAGCATCTGATCTTCAAGAGCAGCTGTTATGCCTTCCCCGAAATAGCTCTGGCCATCAAACATAGACATGGACCCACGAATGCTTACATCTTCTTCTGTTTCATAGTCGCGGGATTTCCGTGAACGAAGAAATGGGCGAATAGAAGATAGAAGCTCTTTTGCTTCCTCTCGATTACCGAAGTCACCTTCAAGTTGGTTGTAGATATCCGTGATCGTTATTTCTTGTTTTCGAACTCTACCGGTGTGAATCATGCCAGAGCCATCCATATGGCCATCTTCATACAGCGAGTCAGGATGCTGATTGAATCCCCTCTTCTTAAAAACTTTAACTATGGCATCTTCAAGGAACTCACGTTCGAACGCATTCAAACCTGGCTTGATTTTGGTTTTCACGATCATTTCAAAGAAATCAATAATCTCGTTCATTTTCTCGTTAATATTGACGAAGCGGATGAAAGTACGTCCTTCATCATCTTTGTAGACTTCACATTTATCATGATCAATATGGTCAAGTTCATCGTCCTCTTCACCATCTAATTCAATCTCTGTTGGCCACATTGCACATGGATTGATGGTTATAGGCGGTTTCTCTGATAATCGCTCTTCGACCAACGAAATGTAAACGCCACCTAATTGCAATACCATATCCCGGTATTCTCCTTCAGGATCGATGAACACAGTGGCGATATCATCAATAAGGCCTCTTGCAGCGAGTAGTTTCACAGCAAAGCTTTTCCCAGCTCCACTCACTCCGAAAATACCGAGATTATAGTTTCGATTCGCCCGAGAGAAGTTATCAAAGAACACATAATTGTCCGTTATCTTATTCTTTCCCCATGGAATCGAGTGAAGGCCAGCGTACTTTAAGTCATTCGTGGCGAATGGGAACACAGATGCTGCTGCATAACGATCAAGATTCCTCCAGGACTCCCTGATTTGGTTTCGTCCCAATGGCAATCCGGATACATACCCCATCTTGATTCGGGAGTAGGTAGTACGTAAATTAAAACCGTCCCCGGCCATGTTATCTGAGAGGTCCTGCGTTAACGCCTCTAAGTCATCTTCATTGTCTGCATAGACATTCGCAATTACAGATACCAAGAATTGATCGTTTAAGCCGATGGCGATTTCTTGCTGAAGCATTTCAGTATCGTGTATTTTCGTCTGAAGGTCGAAAACTTGATCTTCATTACCGCGTTTGGTTTCAAGTCTCAAATTTGACTTTAGGATCGTGGCCTTTTTTTGAAGCGATTTGATCGCGTCTTTTCTCTTTGATTTTTGAAGATAAAACATCACGTCTGTGTCTGGTGCATTGATTAGCTGGTGAAAGGCAGCTGTTTTGATCTTTCTTGGCCATCCACCCTGAGTTACGTATAAAGGCTGAAGTACACGTTCTTTTCCAATCTTATCTTGTAAGTATCCAATATCCCTCGCAGTTAAATCCGCGCCGTCCGGTAAAACAATACTCCATAGATTAGAAGCCCCGTTTGCAAATAAGTCTTTAATCTCCTCTTCATTCTGGTGGAGTAAATCATCAGCATACATTTCGTCTTCTTCTGTGATCGTTTCTTTTTTTCGCCATTTGAACAAGTTTTTAAGCACTTGCACTGACCTCCTTTGCAATCTTTTCAACCAATTCCAATTGATGCTCATCCCTATCAGCCGTAACGAATAAGGAGTCGGATTCTCGCATCAGTGCATCTTCTAGTTTGAAATGTCTTGCATCACTTCTTCGAAGGGCGAAGTGAAGCATTTCATAAATCATCCGATCCGTTGCTACTGTTACATTTCGTACTCCCGCCCTACCCATGGTGTCGATGAGGAGCTTCGCTCGTCGGGCCATGATCGTAAATATCCTACGATAGAGTTGGTCTTCATTTTTAAACTTCCGTTTATCCTTACTTGTTAAATCGTATGGCAGCAGAAAGTACCGGTGCTTCTCGTAGACTTCCGTGTTTGACTGCCATACGTCAACGAAATTTAAAACACTAAATGAGTAATACTTTTGTATGTCATTTAGATTCCTGTTGTTTTTTACGTTGTTCAACTGAAACTCAATATGATCGTCATAGTCGACCCTTCGGCTTTGTGTATAGATGATCATCTCTGGCCCATCATACGCTGAAATTGCTGCTTCAAATGCAGCATCAATTCCTTCTTGCTCCTCCTGGCTTTTCAGATAATAGTTCACTGCACCGGATTTCACTACGAGTACAAACCGATCATTCTTTAATCGCATCAAACCATGCTTAATGTCTTCGACCTCAAGCAATTCTTTTATGTTTACTCGCTTTTTCTTTTCATTGCTCCTTCCCATATTTTCTCTTGCAGTGTCATCGGTATCGTCGGCATCATCATACGCAACGATCTTTTTCTTTCTCTTATAAAAAGGATTTAGAGGCTCATTCTTTCGGTTTCGATCCCAAAAGTAATAGATTAATGCCAACATGACGATCAGCACGATATAGCTAAAAACAGGATTTGCATCCATTAATTCTCCCCCTCGTCCTCATTCGTGTAGAGATAGATTGAATTCTCCTTTTTCCCAATCAGCCAGTATATTAGCCACCGGTCGAAATACATATCAGGTGTCTCTAAATATAGAAACCCAAGTGCCCAAATCAACAGAATTAATGGCGTGAATAAGAACATAAAAAGAAGCATGAATGTATCGAATGTTGGGTTGTTTACAAGAAGCGGTTTTGCCACGTTGTAGGCAATCACTAACCCAGCAGCGCAATAATAGAACTGCCTCCAGCTCAACCTTCCCATTACATCTTTTTCTTCGCTAACTATATCAACATGAACAACGTTAACTTTCACTCGTCATCACCCGATCATCATGGTTTTTTCCAGATTCCAAGCATCTGCTTTTTGGCTTTAGCCTCCACAACTTTTAATTGGGAATGGAGTACTTGGCTAATGTCCTTCCCTTCTCGTTTGAATTCATTTGTAAC
Source organism: Brevibacillus centrosporus (assembly GCF_046622605.1). Taxonomy (NCBI): domain Bacteria; kingdom Bacillati; phylum Bacillota; class Bacilli; order Caryophanales; family Paenibacillaceae; genus Brevibacillus; species Brevibacillus centrosporus. Next base: position 168,147 of record NZ_CP176857.1, read on the forward strand.
TTTTTCAGTTACGCTAGCAAGACCACTTTTTATCATTTCTTCGTTGGCAACATTGCCGTTTGTTAAGATTACATACGCCACTAGCACACCTGGATTTTTTAATTGGCTTTTAATAGCCAAGTCCGTGATGAGTTTTACTTTTCCATCGGATTGACTGATTAGTGTTTCGTTATATTTTCTCGCGTGATCAGCATACATTTTATCTTTTGATTCAGGCGCTTGAATCATGGCGTACTTTACGATTTGTTCTTGCCCATTCTGATCAACGACTATGGTTGAGCCATCAATCACCCGCAATACCTTTACAAATGCATTGGTTGAAGTAGCTGCTGACTGGATCATGGCAGGGCCTTCATTTTTAAATGGTGAACACCCGACTAGCAGAAGAAGGGTCGACAAAAACAAGATTTTTACCAAAAAACGTTTCATTTTATCAATCATTCACTCCTCTTTTGCTAACGGGAAGCCGCTAGTGTGTAATACACTAGCGGCTTTGACCATTATTGCCCCAAGTTACTGAACCATCCAACGAGTGTTGCAGCCTGCATGATACAAAAAACACCAGCTGCAATACCGATCATGGAAAGGAACGCTCCTGTTCGTCTTTGCTCGTTTTTCCCAGATGTACTGAACATGATGCCAGTGATAACCATCATGATGAAAGTTACACCGATTGCGACCATTCTTACCTTGCCAACAATGTCAGCGATATTACCTTGGATCTTAGTGTCGTCAATCGCTGCGCCATTAGGTGCTAATTCACTTCCTAAGATTTTGCTAATATCACCGCTATTCCCCATATTTGCATCAGCGACTCCGTTAAGACCAAAAAGCACCGTTATCATCATAAGTAGAACAAGCAGGTTTACTTTCTTGACCAAGCCCTTCAACCTCCTTTCACCGGTAGTTAGCAAGTGTAGACCTAAGAAAACGCAAAAAGGCGTTAAACCCTCTTGAGCTCACTGCTCAAGAAAGTCTAACGCCAGGTATTTCCTCGGCTACATTTGATTGTCGATAACATATTACCATGGGAAAGGAATTCTGGAAAGGAAAATTTTGTTGTACAATTACTGGTTTGCTAGTATAATGAATTTACAATTCAAGGAAAAGTTGGTGGTAGAAATGTTCTCTTTTTTGGGCGCATTTTTTGAATCTCCTTTCATCAAATTTCTTGCGGTCGCAATCATCATTGCTCTTTGCATCGGAGCTCCTACATACATACCTTGGTTTGAATCCTCCTATTTTGGTCAGCGATTAATTGAAGCAGGTATTTGGCCAGATAACATGACACTATGGCCACATGAAATTGGAATGAAAATCCTTACGCTCGGCTCCATTGGCGTTATTCTCAGCGGTTATCTAGGAGTGGCCGCATTCATTATTTTCATTGTTACCATGGCGCTTATCTTCATCGGTGTCCCTTTTGTTGCCCTTTATAGGAGGATCCAAGAATCAAAGATCGACCGGGAAAGATATGAAGCTGAATTATTGAAAAGGCAACAGGAAATTCCACCAGGTTACCGACGTAAAGGCAATGGTAAGCTTGTTAGGATCAGACATACACGGTAATCTCAAGGAGTGATTTGGTATGAAACACACCTTAGTTCGTCCAACTTTTTTGTCAGATAGACAATATGAGAAGGCAATTTCTCTGATTAGAGATTGGAATATGATAGACCAAAAAATTGATCAGTTTATTAACCAAGTTCATAACAAGAATGCTTCATTTTCCTTTGACTATTACTATGACGAGCATCATTTTGGTAGTGACAAAGGTTGTTGGCTGATTGTAACAGAATTATGTAGTGTAGCGGGATGCGATCTTTCCTATATCAGGGAGAACAGTAAAGAGGCCACGATCAAACAAGCTGCTTTTTTGACATTACAAGGAAGAACGCCATTAGTAGAACGCCCCTGCGGTCCCTGCGGGAATGTAAATTTTTTTGTGTAAATGGGTTTTTAACAGGCGGATGGTTACGACAACGGCTTTACATGGAGAGGCGGGCATGATAGGCTCGTTTGCCGTGCGATGCATGTTTCACTGGCATTGCCCAATCGCAAGAGATCATGCCCGTAGAGGCTCCATGTCAAGCCGACTCAACAGTTGGATTAGGCGGACAGCTCCCCTTGCAATCGGTCTTCAAACTGAATGGCAAGTTGCGATATACATTCTTTCCAACTCCGAAGCGGCATAGTCCATTTCTTCGATGCATCTACGGTAGCCAGATAGATGATCTTCCGTAGGGCGTCGTCGGTTGGATACGCCGTTTTTGTTTTGGTGACCTTCCTTAATTGGCGGTGATAACCCTCGATGACATTGGTCGTATAGATCATCTTGCGGATCTCTGGAGGATAGCTAAAATAGGCGGTTAACTCGATCCAGTTATTTTCCCAGGAACGAATTATGACAGGATACTTTTTCTCCCACTTGTCTTTGAATGCTGAAAACGCAGTCTCAGCTTCTTCTAACGTAAGGGCTTGATAAACTTTCTTTAAATCTGCCAAAACTACCTTTTCTTCCTTGAACGGTACATATTTCATTGAGTTGCGTATCTGGTGAATGACGCACAATTGAATCTGGGTTCTTGGGAACGCTGCGTTGATTGCTTCGGAGAAGCCAGAGAGTCCATCCTTGCAGGCAATCAAAATGTCTTCTACACCGCGACTTTTCAGCTCTGTACACACATTGAGCCAAAAGCTCGCACTTTCGTGCTCACCGATCCAGATCCCTAAAATGTCCTTATGACCAGACATTGAGATTCCGAGAACGCTGTACGCTGCTTTGTTGACAATTCGACTTTCTTGACGAACTTTAAAGTGGATTGCGTCCAGAAATACGATAGGGTATATCCGATCCAACGGTCGGCACTGCCATTCCGCCACCATAGGCATAATCTTGTCAGTCACCTTGCTAACCATGCCAGGAGAAACGTCAATCCCGTACAAATCCTTCATGTGGTCCTCAATATCTCGTGTAGACATGCCTTTGGCGTAGAGTGCAATGATTTGCTCCTCCAAACCATTGACCGTTGTTTCATGCTTCTTCACGACGTGTGGTTCAAATTCACCGTTGCGGTCACGAGGTACACGAATGTCTGTATTTCCGAACTTCGTTTTCAGCTTTTTTTTGCTATACCCATTCCGACTATTTCCTGAATGATCGCCATCGACACTATGTTTGGCGTAGCCTAAATGGTCATCCATTTCTGCTTCAAACAGCTGCTGGATGGTGTCACGGAACAAATCTTTTAGCATGACGTGCACGTCTTCAATAGTGCGGCAATCCTTCGCTAGCTCCTTGATCGTCATGTCTCTTTTGTCTTGCATAGATGATCATCTCCTTAATGGGAAGTTTAACCATTTACACAAAACTTTTTACGCTCTCGTCCCTGCTATCGTGAGTATATAGATATGTAATCGATTCGCTATACAGAGATCAGAATACCTGGTCTCTTTTTTATGTTCACGCCCCTTGAAGCCCCCCGGTTGATGAAGCAAACGAACATGAAAATCAACTCCAAATAAAAAACTCGGTATGGAGAGCTTTATTGCTCTCTGTCACCGAGTTCCTCGTATTCTCTATCAAATTCTTGCTGAAAGTTTTCACCAATGAATTTTCTTATGAAATCACTTTTCAATGATTCGTTCTCAATTTTCTTAAAGAAACCTACTTTAATCATTCTTTCCGAATCCGGTTTCTCATTCCACATTTTGATAGCTTTTTCCCGTAACCTGGCTTTAACATCGAACGTAATTCGAGCACGTAGTTTTTCTTCTTCTCTCGCAATCCTTCTTATCTCATCATGGGATGGAGGTTGAGGAAGCGCTTTGAGTTGAGATCTTAACTCTTCCACTCCGCTCATATTATTTTGTATATTTTGCAGATGAATAAGAAGAGGTTCTAACTCTTCCCTAACTTTATCTCGAACAAGATCATCTAACAAACTGGTAGAGACTGTGGTGGAAGCTTCTGTCGTTACTGCTTCATCTAATGGTACGAGCATGTTCTTCAGATCTTCTATAACTTTCGCTCCACATACTGGCAGGCTATGCCTTTCTTGTTCGCGATACGTTTTAAATCGAACAAACACATCAATATCTTGTTCTTTAAATCTATATTGCCCGGATTCAGTTTCTCGTTCAAATTGGTAACCTGCACCACTTAATACTTCTGCCCATCTAAGAATACTTGAGTTACTCGTACCAACTATCTTGGCAATCTGGTGAGTATAGTAGTACATCGTTGAGGGTGAATTGTTCACTCCTCTTCCCCTCCTCAACTACATATATAACTATACTTTTCCATACTAAGAATCGCTTGTCAATGATGTACTTTAACGGACACTGACGCACGCTGATAGATTTCTAATTTTACTCATATATTTTCGCCGAATTCATAACACAGACCACTCCCCTACTCCCTTCTAACTTAAGGATTAACTCAAAAATCTATCAACGCAGATTGACGCACTCCGATGGACTTTGAAATCTAGCCCTTCAAAGTGCGTCAATACCAGGAATCTCGCACAAATTTCACCAAGGACCCTTAAAGTGTTAGCATCTACAGCTTCTGTTAACCTATGAATGAATATCTAAATCAATATATAGGATCATATACAGATTATAATTATATTTATATATATACTTTTATTTCACCTACGATGCCCCATTTATAGCGGCACTCTTCATAATTACTAACACATTGGATCTTTGAAAATTTGACCGAACCATTTAAATTTTTCCGATGATAGTCAGTCAAAGTGCATCGATCCACTTCGTAACTCAGTCAATCAAACTCCATCACAGCTAAACTCTGGATGAATACAATTACCAACGACAAAGGAAAACTTATATTTATATACATGTTATGATCATATATATATCTATATATTAAAAATCTGAATTTCCCTCGATCCGACACAAGGTACTTCAAAGCGCATCAATAACTCTTGCGTCAAAGCGCATCAAAAAACCAGGCGATGAGTCGATTTACTTTAACAGTATTTCAACGTACATCATTATGAATTGATGTACATCGATACTTTGTCCGTCAGAGTCATTCATTGCGTTTTATCGATGTATTTTTACAACAATGCACATTGAGGCACATTGACGCACTTCGAAAGTTAGTCCATCAGACTGCATCACTCTCCTTTTTCACTATTCTAATAAGAAAAGAAGGGAATCTTAAAAACTTGGTAGAGAACCAGAACTCACCTAAACAGACCAGTGTATTCATGGCTAGAACAAATGTTTATGGCACTTAAATTAATGGAACGTTTCCAAAAGGGGGGAGGTTAGATGCCGCAATCAATTGATATTCCTGAAAAGAACTATGAGATGGCCCGATGGGCTGTAGCCCGACGCACAGATCATCTCGAAGACAGTAATTGCTACCCGATCTCCAAGTACCGGAGGGCAGGGGAGTGATATAAAAATGCCCGTGTGCCAACCACTTACGACAACTGAGACGAGGTTGAAAGTGTTGATGCCAACAACCATTACTCATAAAAATACGGGACTTTTAACCACATGGGCACAACTTGGATCAATTCTACGGATTTCGGGCCGCATCATGTATCGCTACGCTAACGGGCAGGACAATACGCGTGTGTGGTAAAATTATCCTAATATATGCCCATAAGGGTATAAAACAGCCCCTCATTCTGAAGGAGGAAGAATAATGCTCGCTGAATTCATCAAACAAACAATATCGTTTCTTCAAAAAACTGATATTCGGGTACACGAAACTGAAATTCGGCAAATCATATATGAAGATAACAATCCTCTATCAATGACAGAGATGTCTGCCGATACCTACGGAAGAGCCAGTATTTCAGAAAATTATATCTTAGTGGTTATTCTATTTTTCAGCGTTCTTGATGGAAAAGTTGACATGGACTTTCCACACTTAGAAGGAAAATCGTATTTAAAAAAGTATAAGGAATTACCGAAGTCTAACGATGACGAAATAATACACAGTCAAATTTTTCGTATTCTAAAGGCGCTACGTAATGCATCGATTCATTCCAAAACAGCGTTTGAAGTTAACAGTAATATTCTGACTTGCTCATATAAAACAAAAAAAGGCACGCCAATCAATATAGAGATTACTACTACTGGTTTAGAACTTGTCTTTACTATTGTTCTTCAATTACTTTCTCCAATAGAAGATTACCGCAATCAAAGTCTTAGAAGAACCTATTATGATGATATTAAGTCTCAAACAATTACATTCACAGACGAGTGTGAGTCAAGTGGGCTATTGAACATTACAAATGAAATACGTTTGAAAAGAGGTGTCCGTTATCATATTAAAAATCCCACTTTTATTGTTGGAAATGGTTCTGTTCAAATAACTCGTATTTATCATTTAGATGCGGAGACCCAATTATTTCAGTCTTGCGATTATGAAATTCAAATAGAAGGAAATCAATATATTATCCCATCAGAGGTTCTTGACTCTTCTAATAAAGTATCACTCGTGGAATTAACGAATTGGGAAATATATTCTGTGGTTGAATAGGTCATTACACAACGGGTTAACAATCCAAACATTAAGGAAGCCATAAGGTCCGCTGCCTTTCTACGCTATCCGGCAGTTTAGTTCGGGCAAAACACAAAGTATCGTTAGTGATGGATCATTGCAGGAGAAGGGATACCAGGTGTGTAAGTATGGTAGTTTGTCCAGTATGAAAGAGGTGACTGTGTTGGAAAGTGAACATAAACAATACTCGGAGAAGGTGTTAAATCATATATTTGTTGGCAGCCAATTAGATGGAGTTAAATTTGGTCTAGGTCCGGGAGCGTTTTTAATACGTTTTGAGCATTACACAAATCATTCTCCAGACCAACTATGGTTAAACATTGAATCAAGATGGGCTGTGTTCCCTAAAGAAACACGAGTTTTTCCTAATTCTGAAGCTGAGATGAAAGATTTCTCCGAAGAAGAAGCGTATCAATCAGTATTTTTGTTACGTAGAGAGAAAGTAACTTCAGTTAGATTAAGTAGCCTATATCCACATTTACATATCGAATTCGAATCAGGAAAAACACTTTTTGTAAATGGATACCATGAAAAGTATGAATGTTGGCAAGCAGGAGATGGGCCAGGATACTCTGGTCAAGAATGGCTTATAGTTGCTACTCCTGGAGGAGATATCTCTACGTGGGCACCAGATTCGTTTAACTAGCGGAGTTCGAAAGCTTAAATGAGCAGCGGCAAGTCTAAGACTATATTTTCGAGTCTAAGCTCGCCGCAGTTTCATTTATTCTCGTAGAGGCAGGAGTTTTTTACAAGAGAACTACGTAAGAACAACAATTCCACTATAGAAAATTATATTAAATTGCAATTTAGCCATCCCGTTACCACATTTGTCTATAAAGAAGAAAATTATAAATTAAAAGAGGAGCCCTAGGGCTCCTCTTTTGTGTGCGCATACCAAAATCAAGGGTATACGCCTATCATAAACCAAAAGCAAAATACTTACAATTAAGAAAAGAAGATTAGGTGGTTAAAGTAGATTGCCTTGACATCAATTTTGCTCGCTCTAATGGGCTAAGCTTTGCTTTCGGTGGGGGAGTACTGACATCCACCTTTTCAGAGTGATCGGCAGAAAGTGTTTCAGAAACAGAAGTAAATTCACTCGTTTCTATGAGACTTTCACTTCGAATTTCTACTGGTGAAACTTCTTCGATTCGTGGATTTTGAAAGGGGATGTTCGTTGTTTCATTACGAACAACCGTAGCAGCAGTCTCCATAGGAAACGATACATGATTGTTTCCCTTACCATCCATCGTTGCAAGAAGGTTTGAAACTACTCTTTGGCCAGCAGGAGTATGTAGCAACTCGATGAACTCCTGGGATAAGTTATTCGAATCGATAAATACACGATTGTGATAATTTAATACTGTATCCAGCCCAATAGTAATGAGCATCTGAACCAAAGAATTTCTTGAAGGTTTCGCACCCAAACTTCTTAACAACGGGTGATCGTTTTGTTCTTCATTTAATTTCTGTAAAAGAAGATTAAACGAATCAACCCATTCAGCATCCGAATTGGGGAGTAGGGGAGTAGCCTTACCTTGTTCAAATATAGCAAGTGGCTTTTTAGGCTTCGTCATTACACTCCCTCCAATCTACTCGTACCATATTAACGGGCCACTTTTTGTTTACGAATTTGTTCCACGATATCAGGATGATTCAAGAAGGATTCAATCAGGTACCCACGAGAATTAATATATGGCGCAATATAAATTTTCTTTTTTGGTGGCAATTCATAGAGTTTCACACCGTTAGCCAGTTTTTGTCGATCTCGAAGGATTTTATATCCCAGCAATACTCCGCCACCAGTAATCATATTATTTTGAATCGTACTCGCTTTTTGTCTAGTAAGCATGTTCAGGAAGAAAACGATTTCCCCGTATTCATCGAGAGCAGGTACGACAATGTCAGTTAGATCGATATTAACAGCGTTTCCGAACGAACGAATGATTTTCGGACTCTTCACACCATCCACTAGCTCATCTGTGTATGGTTTTAAGATCAAGTCGATAAATTCAGCTCGGTTCCGGAAAAATGTTTCCTGAAAAATCGGAAGTCCTTGTTCCTGATGTGCTTGTACGATCGCTTTATTTACTTTCTCTTGAAGGGCCTCAACCACATGGTTTCCTCCCACTTTTCTACCCACCAAATGCCCGAGATTCGCACTCTTAAATTGCTCTGGAACCTCCGTATAGGTCGTAGTAAGAGAGCTGTTGATTCCATCTTCCTCGAAAACAGCGATATCAAAAGTAACCCCACCAGGATCACTAACAATGTACGGTTTTTCCGGATCACTGATATCCTCAGACACATCATTTTCTACCAACTCATAGTTTTTAATATCAAAGGATAGTCCCAGTCCGGCTTTAGTCGCTTCTGCGTGAATATATGCACTTGCAGGTCGGTCTTCATCAACGATATGTACGAGAGTGATAGTTTTTCCTTTGTACAATCCATCCAGGAAAGTAATCTCAAAGGATCCCTTCAATCTATTCAAGAACGCTTGTCTAGCCCCATCTTTGACAAACTTAACCGGTAGACCAGTTGACGGAGGAATAGCGACTTTTCCCTCATATCCATTATCAAGTGCAGCAATAGCCTCAGCAGTCAGCATGGTAATAATGTGGAGTTGAGAATCGTGCTTACTGACCCCCTCAGTTGGCTCGATTGGATCCTCAGCTAGCTTCGCAGCTGCCCCAACGAAGTAGTAACCACCTTTCACAAACCCATCTGTATCAATTGGCTTAAGCAGAATGTGGAGATTATCTGTAGAGTTAACTGATTTCGAACTACCCAGCTCGCTAACATAGGAGGGGGCGATTGCAATTGTAGTTGGGATAGTAAGATCTTTAATCTCACCGCTAGGAGTCAAGTAACTAGCTTTTACATTTGTATTGCCACCGTCAGGACCGATGAGCAAGTAGTATTGAACATCCTCAAGTGTAATCATTCAAATCACCCTTTAGAAGAATATTTTGGTAGGCACAAATATAGACTACCATCAGAAGAGCTGGAAAACAAGGGTAATTATAAATATATTTATATATATGTTTATAGATATAATTATGTACCTTCAAACACTTGATCTTTCGGCTCCCTTTCCAATCCATTCTAGAGAATCTTCGGTATCTATGAGTCAACAATTAAGCATGATATACGTATTTCACAATTGATATCGGATTTAATATCACTCAAAAATCCACTATAATGCCCGTTGACTCTACTAATTCAGATTAAGTCTGAGGCACATTGAAGCGCATTAAAAAATATAGAAGTACATTGATTTATACCCCTTTTATAAATAGATAATAGGTGGCTTGGAACAACTTGAAAATCACTTGACGGAAGTTTTAAAGCTGCCGCTCGGAAAAATCCCCTTAATTTTTTGCTCTGAGTAGCCAGATCATAAAATGAAAAAATGTGTATTTGGAGTTAAAACTCTAGATTTTGAAGTCTTCTGCTCCCATGGAAAGCTACGAGATCGAGAACAAAATCCATCAAATTTATAGTTTACGGATATATCCTTATCATTTTCACAGTTAAAATCAGTTTTATTTTCAAAGGCTAAAACTAAAAAAATCCTACTAGCATCTAGGCATTTCAAGAACCAACAAATGAAATTAATGCCATTATGAAAAGAAGACACCAGTTTCATGGGTAAAACCCGGATATAATATACATTTACTTGCACTATCGAAACGGAAAGGATTAATTTCATTTTTTTGCTGGATGTATTTCCTTTTTTGTGCAAATCGTGTTATAGTAATCCCGTACTTAGCTTGACTCAAAATTAAATGTGCTGCGTCGGACATCCCGAGCATTGGTAGAAGGTGTATTCCTATACATCTTGTACTTTTGCTCGGTTTTTTTGTTTTTCAGACACTGAGAGGAGGGGAGTAATACGTGGCAGGACTCTTGAAAAGGAAGGCCACGGAAGAACTGGACAACGAGATACTGGTAGCTTTATATGACCATCGGCATTTAACTCTCCCTCAACTTTGCGTTTTGTGTGGGTATGATTCAGAGCAAAGATATCGTTTGAGGATCAATCGCCGCTTGCAAGTATTAATGGCCCAAAACTGTATTCGCAGGAAAAGATTGGGCCTAATTGGGATCGTCGGCAATCCCGTTTATGTGTATTACCTCACAGATCTGGGGGTTAGCAAATCGGTAGAATATCTAGGAATACCCTTTAATCGATATGGTCCCAATAACAAGATCATTGAGAGAAACCATTTCGAAGCCAAAGAGCTCCTTATCTCCGAACGCCTATTACCTCATCACTACCATACACAAAACTGGATTGTAGAGTTCATCCAAACCTTCCGCTCTCTTTACGGGCAGAATGTGCTACTGGGTTTGGATGTATCTTTCAAAGAGCCCAAAAGAGTTGCTTCTTACCTCAATCTCTCTGGTCGAATCACTCATCGTCCAGATTGGATCATCACCGTTGGCCAAAGCAATTTAACGGTCAATCTGGAAATGGACATGGGAACAATGAATCAGAAAAAGCTCACTGCGAAGTTTCTCCATTACGCTGAATGGCTACGGGATAATCCCCAGGAAGGGACACATGCAATCTTGTTCACTTCCCATACGGAGAGAAACATCACCAGAAGGAGGCATATCAAGAACCTAGCCTTTGAAATACTCGGTGAATATATCCGGAGTGGCAAACTCGAAGTAGTGGAAGGCTCTATTGACGTAACAAGCGGATGGCTGATTTCTAACTTATCGAAGTTAGTTGATGTAGAGGTTCGAGATCTATTCTCTGATTCTTTGCGCTTCTACTACGATCCAAATTCTACGGGAACTATTGGCCAGTACGATTACGTTGAAGCGTGTGAGAAGTTGGGATATCAAATTCCCCGCTGCGATAAGGTTCATTTCCTTTCAAGTTCTGATCAAAAAGGTAAGCATAAGGTGATTTTTCAAATAAACTCAGAACCCGGCTCCTGTCAGACGGAAGCCAATTGCGCCGAACTATCTACACTTGCAAAGACGATGAGTAATGCCGATTACGACTGCTTCGTTTACCTTGTACACCGTACTCCTGAAAAGCGGATGGATGACATTCCGGTCCTTCAAACATTTGACAACGTATACTCCATTGATATGCAGACCCTAAGCCAAAAGGGGTTTAAGCATGCGTGGAAATGGTCAGAGAGCAAAGGTGCATGGAAGAGAGTAGAGGTGGACCTCTTTGAGTAAACTATCCACTCAAATTCCACTGATCCAACGTGTCAGAAAACGTGTAGATGACTGGGTAAAAAAACTAAGACTGGACAAATTCGTACGAGGAGCCCCGCTCTCCGTTACAATCTTCCTTTCTTTCCTGACCTTGTGCTCCATCCTAGGGACTGTCTTTCAAATCATGGTGATCTGGGAGTATCCACCTGAGATGTGGGATAAGACAACCGTCATTCAAAATGTGAACGACGGAGTCTGGAAGACACTGTTCACGATTGTGTACTTCAATCCGGAGGGAATCGGTTTTTTCTCCTTCCTGTACGTGCTCCTACTCGGACTGTGTACATGGTTATTCAGCACAAAGGTAAAGCAGCTAAGAAGACTCGTTGTCCGCTACATCATTTTTGCAATCGCAAATATGGTTCTATTCCTAAAGTGGATTGCATGGGCGTCCGTCCCAGTGAAAGTGATGTGGACACCGTGGATCGCCGAAATCATGGTCCAGTATCTCGGTAAGACCGAGCACATGGACAAGTTCTTACAAGACAATGTGGTGTGGTTTACTTGGGGAATTCTATTCCTCCCAATCTATGCAGTCTACTTCTTTGCAGCGTGGTTCAGCGGTTTGCTAATGGAGCATGCGGAAAGGTGGAATGAGTGGTTCGGAACCTATGAGTTCCGGCACCACGCTATCGAAACAGTAGCAGAAATGCAACGTCCCGGCGTTTACGCTGACATTTGTATCGGGATCTACACTGATGTAGCAGGAAAGATTAAAGCCATCATGCGAGGGAAAGATCGGGCGACACACACGATTGTCGTTGGATCTATTGGTACAGGTAAATCGGCAGCAGCTCTTTTACCGCTCATTCGATTGGATATGAAGCATGTCGTAACCTACATTAACAACTTTCAAACGGATGACTACGAGACTCGATCCCAACGGCTATCAGGTATGACGATTATTGATCCGAGTAATGACTTGTGTTCAAAGTCATACCAACTCGCTAAAGCACATGGCCTACCCGATGAAGCTGTTTTCTATCTGGATCCAGAGAACAAACACAGTAAAAGCTACAACCCGCTTCGAGGACCAGCTGAAACTGTCGCAGCTACGTTTGTATTTGTACTAGAGGGACTTCAGCCTGATCAAGAAGATTTCTACAAAAACACGCAGGCCGTCCACTTATACAATCACATACTATTGCTAAAATTGCTCCACGATGGAAGGGAAGAAATCGAGCGTATCATCAGGACGGAGCGACCTACTTACCCTGACCCGCTTATACCAACCAATGGCAAATCCTACTTGACCTACGAGCAAATCTTCGGCAGTAACGCTTGCACGCTGGATACTCTGATGAAAATGTACAGAGATCCCTGGTTGGTGAAACAAGCTTCCCGCTCCCTGCGATTATTGCTACCTAAGAATTGGGAGAACGAATTCACAGGTGATGACCTCTCATACTATTCGATTATTGAACAGGTAACAACGTTCATCGATAAGATCGTCGTTTACAAGAAAACCTTTAGGGGTGAGGTTGTACTCTACGATCCTGAGAGTCCTCACGCTGGTGATATCGAACTTGAAGATACCTATGCAGAAAAGATAACCGGATTAACCAATGTCCTCAATCAAATGGCTTCGAATACGTTCTTCAGACGAGTCATGTTTGGAGATAGTGGTCTTGATTTGGATGTTCACTTGAGGACTGGCGGGATCTTGCTGATCAACACCGCGGATGGGGTCATGGGTAAACTCTCCGGGTACTTCGCCCAAATCATGCTGCAATCCATGGTACAAGCCGTGTATCGTCGGGATATTTCAAAAGGACAGCCACATGGCCATCACATTATCGTTGACGAGTTTCCAAAGTACGCATATCAAACGTACCCGGACTTCCCGGCAAATGCCCGGAAATACGGTGGGTTTGTCACGATCGGTATGCAGACGATGGCCCAAATGGAGATGAAGTTCTCCAAGGCATACCTGGAAACGATCATTGGTGTTCACCGTAATCGAATGGTCTATCAGGGCGTTCCACTCTTGGACGCGGAATATTTCTCCAAGTACTTTGGAACGAAGAAAGTGTATCAAGTTGCCGTGGGAAAAAACTATCAAGCTGCTACTCAAGATTCTCCGGGCATGTCGCAAAGCGAAAAATACCAACTGGTAGAAGTCCCTCGATTTGCTCCGCATGAGATATCGGAAAGCAAAGCATTTGAAGCGGTCCTGCAATTAAATATCGATAACGAACAACAAATTGCAAGACGAGTGAAAGCAGACTTTGTACCAAAACAAGAATTCATAGATGCTAAGGAGAAACCCGACCCAGCATCTCTACGAGCATGGATCAATCAGATCCAAATCGAAGCACAAAAAGGGCCGGTTACAAAAGGAACATATGTTTCCGGGTTGATTGACGACGAAGCAGCTGATTACTTGACAGGGAAAGACCTCGTCAATAAAGAGGATCACATGGATGATACCCCGCTCCCTGCTCAGAAGAAAACGAGGAGTATGAGTGAAGAAGGGGAAAAGCGAGAGGAAAACTCACAAAAACCTATCCCTAATCAAAAAGCGATTCCCGCTTCCCGGCCAATACATCAAGAAACTACTTCCGAAAGAAAGCCCTTTGATTTTACGATACCGCCTGTTCCTCTGACAGAGGAAGGGAACGAGGAGAATGTGGTCTCGTCCACTGATCCTATTGGATATCCTTACCGTACTAAGGAAAACGCCAAGGAAATGAAAGAAGAGATTTCCGTTCAACCGCAACCAGAGGCTATCCAACTGGAAGGGGAAAGAACCACCCCGCACAATCTCCATGAGATTGATCGAAAGCGGATGTCCGTACAGGAAATGCGACAACAACGGGAAAAAATGGTTCCACAAGATCCCATGAAAACAGCACCTCTTCCAAATGAGCGAAGCTCTTCGTCACGACCACAAAAACCCGGCCGAGTCACAGCAGGGTACGTGGTCAATAACGTGATCAAACATGAATCAAATCGTCGCCACCTTACAGACGAGGTAAGTAAACAACCAGAACAAAGGGTGGAGACTCCTATGTCGACACCACCTGAACACAGACAGGTACCACCAACGGAAGCGGCTTCGCAAGAAAGAATGCCCACTCCTCTCGCAAATGTGGATTTGTCCAGCTTAATGCCAACGCCCGCTTCTAATAAACAACCAGAGGTTACTCAAATCGAAAAACCTCGTCTGAGTGAGCAAGAACTTACCGCCAAAGTTACCTTAGCTGAATCATTTGCACTTGCCCCTGAACCTGCTGATACAGAACAACTATTACAAACATTCAAGGCAGATGCACTTGCAAGTCAAAAGACACGAAGGCGAAGAGGAATCGGAGGAGGGGAAGAGGATTGAAATTGAAATGGGGACTCTTAGAAGCGAAGAATCATCTCAAGATGAAAAGGTTCGATTAGATCGCGCTCATAATTTACTTGTTGTTGGTTCAATTGGTAAAGGTACCTCTTGGAGACAACATAGCCTGTACGAGTAGCGGAAACTGATTAAGTAAATCGATAGGGTCCTTACAAATGTGTGTAGTCATTTGTAAGACGTCCTTTCGATACCAGCTTAGAGAGCAACAATCATTACTGATGCACATACAAGTCAAAATACCAGAACCATTATGAAATCGGAGGAGAAGAAGAATGAGTTTGGAACAATTCCGTCTTACCCCGGAGAAAGCAAAAGAATTCCGTGAGTACCTGCGCAAAGGAACGATGCTCACTGGGTTAATCACCAACCGCCGTACTGCTCAAAAAAGAATCAATGGCGAGGTCCTGTCTGTTGAGGCAGTTGAAGTCACTTTCCCTGACAACACTCTTGGTGTTTGCTACGCAGATAACTTTGAGGATTACCAATTCGAATCTTTGATTGGTTTTGTCGGCTATGATGAACCGTTCCTAGTGGAGCGAGTAGATGAGACCAACAACTTGATCATACTTAACCGGATCAAGGCACTCGAAATCCTTCGTGAAAATCTATGGAAAACGATCGAAGTTGATCAAGTCATCCTTGGCAGCTTCCGAAGCATGAATGCCGAAACCGGAATCCTTCACTTCAATATCTACGGACAGAACGCATGGATGGACAAAACAGATTGGGATCATAGCTTTGTCCCTCGTGCTGCCTATGATATTGATCTTCAACCAGGTGATGAAATCGAGCTGAAGGTATCTCGTTTCAATTCTGAAACTCGATTGCTGCAAGTTTCTCGGAAAGCACTGATTCCAGACCCATGGAGCGGAATTGAAGATCGATTGAAGGTTGGAGACTTCTACTCAGGAGAAGTGTTGAACATTTCTCTAAATGAAATTGAATCCAGACAAGGTTACTTTGTACGTATTCATAATGCCGGTGTTGTCCTTCGATGCACTCCTCGTGCGGGACTGCAACCACCCGCTTCGGGAGACACAGTTAACCTTCGACTTGAGTACCTGAATGAAACGGATCGGAAGGGGCGCGGAAGCATTATTAAGGTGATCAATCGGAAGGAGAACGCCTTCAATGAGACCAGCAAATACAACAAGTTCATCACCACTAGCCGTCGCAAGGCAAGACAGCAATCCTAATCCGCAAAATGTATCCGAAGCTCCTCCTAGAGAGGGGCTTCGGGTAGCGGATACATCTGCCATGAAGGTTGCACGAGTAGCCCCCTCGTTTACCTTTACATTCGCAGACGGAAGCTTCAGCAAATGGGACGTGCCAACTTGGCAAGTGAATGTAGTAGAATCCCGCTATCGGTATTCCATGCCCAAATATGCCGTGCAGGCGAAGCATAAGGGTATCCTCACCAAGAACGACCATCAAATCCTTATGACGGTAGCGGTAGCAAAGGCATTAACCGAGCATCAAATCAGAAGAGCTTGCAAGCCATTGACCAACAGTACAATTAACAAGCGCGTAGATATGTTGGAAACATGGGGATTGATCGAACGAAGAAAGTTTAATGGAGAGCGCGATCCTGAACAGCAATATCCGGGTATCATTACGTTGACGGATACCGGCAAAGATTACATAAGACTTACCATGCCTGGAACGCATTGCATGGGTAGCTCCGACTTTTTAAAGTCACCAAAGCTACCAATCAACTTGATCGCAACCAATGAAATTAAATTGCAGCTGATCGAAGCAAATGCTCTATTAAGCTGGGAGGAACATAGCCAGCTCACAACGTTCGGTCGAGTTGCCAGTACCGCTTCCTTTGCTTTACCGGACGGCCCCTTTTCTCTTGTGATCGAACGAATATCAAGCATGGCCAAAATCGACCAGTATTTGTCACAGCGGATTCCTCTCTATTCCCAGTACGCTCAAAACCAAGAACGATTGATGGATGAAGACTTTGCGTTACTATTTGTGGTTCCAAGTGATGCATGCATCCAGCAGCTTATCCAAACCTATCACATTCACGAGCTTGCTAATACACATAAAGAGTTTTATCCCTATGTGTGGTTCATTAGCCACGAACGACTCTTTAGCCCGCTTGGGTTTCAACAGGGTATTCTCGGGATCGGGAAAGAAAGCATTCATCCTGTTCCACTTTCATTTGGCAATGCGGATGATTTTCAAGGAGGAGAGGGGGAATAACCTCTCTTCTCGCTTTTTTCCGTTCCATTATGGTACGTTCTTTCCCTTCTTTAAGAACGCACCTCATGTAACGGAGAGGAATACTCTACTTTTCCTACAGAGGGGATAAACCATGAAGCATATCATATGGTTTCTATGTTCATTTGGGATCGTTACTTTCAGCTGTATTTTTCAAACGCTCTATCACAACGATGCATTTTTGGTTCCCATTTTGATTGTTATCTTGATATCAGTGATTCAAGTATTTCGCCAGCCTTACCTCTATCACTTGCAGCTCGCTCCCGTTCTAGGCAGCTTGCTTGGAATAGCAGGGGGAGCCTATACAGCGACGCTCTTTATTTAATACCTATAAGCCCGGTATATTCACTGAAATGGGGGATATCTAATGGCCGACTTAACCATAGAAGTGTTCCACGATCAACCAGCTAACTCATCCACAAACCCGACTGGAACCATCGTATTAGGGGAGAGGGTTTCTCCCGCTCCCACGCCATCGTCAGCATCGATTCGTTTACAGCCTCAAGACAGAAGGTTCCCGCTCCTCATCGCTGGCTCTGAAACTTCAAACATTTGGGAAGACTTCCTTTTTCCCATCCTGCACCAAGATTTGTCCCATATCCGTGGAGAAGAGAACCTACGTAGGATGTCCGGCCTAACTCTAATCGTCCCCAGCAGAGAACTTATGAAAAAGACAACTGATATCATTCGTTCCCATGGTTACACCGGGAAGGAAACTATTTGTTGGGACATTACAAGCACGTACCCATGGCAATTAAACCCGCTCGATGGATCGGCAGAGGATGCTGCCAGAACGATGTGTTCGTTGATGACAGGCTCTTCGTCGTCCGATACCACCGAGAACCGATTAGCAGAAGACCACGTGTATTTTCATACCAAGCTACTGAAGATGCTCCATTCCCATCAGATTGAAATTGAAGCAATCGTCAATGAACATCTCTTATTCCAAAAGAATGCACCTCCCTTGTCTTATCAGGAGCTATTTCATACAACTTCATGCACACTTGATCAGTGGCTCCAACTATACGCAGATCCCTATATAGCCAAAGAGGCCACAAGGACTCTACACTACCTCATCAAGCAAAAAGGGAAACCTCCTGCAAGCTCTTCCGATCAAGCAACTGCGGTAGACGAATTTATTGAGGAATCACAAAAGGTTTTTTCCTTTCTATCATCCTGTTATGCGTACAAACAGAATGATCAATGGAAGGCCATTAGATTGTCTCAAGCAACTGGGACACCCTTGTATTTTATCGATCGGGAGCCTGGTGAGTATGTTTGTTATCCTCCAGGACATCCACACGAGGGCAAGTGGGTTGTATTTGATGTGTACGCGGATCAAATATCCAACGTCATCAGTCTGTGTATGTTCCTCCGTACCAATACCGCATTCCGGAGGCTCATGATTGGCCAAAACTATATAAATCTGATGGAGCATTTTGATAGTGGAGGCATCCTGGTCATCAATACCGACCAGACATGGGAAAACGAACCTGCCCGTTTCTTATTCGAAACCATACTCATGAGTAAAATCGAACAAGCTATATTTTCCCGTTCTAACCTGTCCGATCATTCTTTACTCATCGGAGAGGCCACTCGTTACTTGATTGAGAGTAACCTTCAAGGGAGATCTCATTTTCTTTTAAGGGCCCGAAAGACAGGGGTTTTTCTTACGATGGGCGTCCCGCGGTTTTCTTTAATTAGGGACACGTGTACCAGTACCCAAATAGAGAACATCCTTGCTTCGTTTCGTAACCGCCTAATTTTCGCTGACATTTACGACGCTTCTGTCTGTATGCTCTTGCGGATGGATGAACCTTTTCTTCATCAGGGTACCGGGGAGACACTTGTCGGGCAATCGTCTATCGCACTGTTTCGAGGTACGTCTGAGGAGCACTTATATCCTGTTTTACTGAAGAACGTCCCCATCCCGCTCCAGAAGGACATCAAGTAGATAAGAGACTACCCGAAGAAGCCAACATGCGCTCTTTCAGCAATGTCGGCTTCTTCGGATTATTTAAGAAAGGAAATGCATGATGGACCCAATTCGAGGGGGAGTAATAGCCCCCCAGCTCTTCAATTTGGTCCTGGTACGTTGACTCGAACCGCTATTCTTATAAGTTTCTTTATTACCATTCAACTGAAATATGGATGGGAAACCTAATTCTCTCATACATTGTACAAGCGGGACATATAGGGGGGATAGCAGTGCAAAAGGTGAGTGATAAGGTTCTTATAATCCGTTTTTGTTACTTCTGCATATTCTTTCTCGTCTTCATGCTTTCCTTAACTATGATAAACATCATGTTCCACTTAAGAATTCCAGCAGAAAATATGAAGTCGATTTTTTGGGGAATAACACTAAGTCTTATACCCCTTTTCCTCTCCAAATCACTACGAGATCAATTTACTATCCACCTATATAAACGAAATATTCTGGTTGGCCTTGGTTTGGGTATATTGACGGGGATACTGCATTTAGTTACATCTTACGGATATATTATTTCACCCGTTTTCTTTGGCAAAGATGTTCTTCAACCAGGTAGTTTTCAATTTGTACCCAATGAAACCATTTCGGTGGAAGGTATTCTTTGAGTGTTGGATCAGCAGCATTTATTGAGGAGATAACCGACCGCTTTCTTCCCTATAGTTTACTTTTGATAATGTTAAAGCGGTATAGTGAAAAAAATGACATATACTTCTTGGTTAAAGTAGCAAGTTTTCTGTATCACAATCTCTTCATCGAGCATAATCGTTGGTTTTTATTTGGTTGGCTAGTTATAACTTCGTCCCTCTTTTCTCTTGGCCACGGACCCTCCCTTTCCCTATTTCCTAACTACTTCATAGGTGGATTCTTGTACGGGATTTTATTTCTTCGTTATGGGTATGTATCAGCTGTCTTGGCACATTTTACGTATAATGTTTTGTCCATGCCGGTTGCCGATTATTTCGAGATAATCGTTGAACGCCTAACGAAATGAGACATATGATATACTATGATGTCTACGTATTTAGGGGGAAGCAAAATGACTATACTTGCTGCATTCAAAGAAGGGGACGCTATCTCGATCGTGGCAGATTTTCGCGTCTCTTTTGCTTCGAATCAAGTGGACGCCATTTCAAAATTCTTTATTGTAGATGATAAGATGGGATTCTTCACGGCAGGGTCCGTTTATCTCTGGAGACAAGCTGCATCCATCATCCAAGCAAATACCCATGGTATTACTTTTGAAAATGTTGCAGTCGAAGATGGACCGCTTCATTCTTCTCTTAGGTCACTAATTGAACGATCCCCGAAAACACACGGTATGTTCGGAGGGATTGGTGTATATTGGGATAGAGCTAATAATCAATCATTGTATTTTGAGTTAGTTGGCCAAGCGGGTAATGGCCTTAGAATACGGGTAATAGAAGATGGGGTTATTGTATTAGGAAGCGGTTCTCAGATTCCTAAGGTTAGCGAATTGTTAGAACAAGAGATTCAACGTCACCTTGAACGGAGTGGTGGTTTTTATCCATTTGATACCGCAGAGGTAATCCGACGGCAGTTAAAATTCATATTATCTCGTTGCGGATCCTCTTCGTATGGAAAGCTTGGAATATCACCTATCTTTTCGTTATCTGCCATGAATTCGGACGGATTCATGATGAGAGGAGAAGAGATAAAAGGTGAGCACTACATGAGTGGAGCTGCACCCATACGGTATCATTTTTCCTTTGAAAGAAAAGATGGCCACCTTGTGCTGTATGATCATCTTGATAACAGAACAATAAAGATCCATGACGTATCCGATTTCCCTCATAATGGACAAACCGGAATTGAGTTCGATCCAGAAGGATTGACTACCCGCTTTGATGCACCATCTTATCTTTCAGGAGACACCATTTATATCATGAATCAATGGGTAGAGGATACCTTCGTAGATAGAACGGTTTGGAAAACCACACCCTTTACGTTTATGGGACGCATCATGGCAAATCCACTATATAAAAAAATTACGTCTGTACACAAAAACAACTTACAATCAGCTGTCTTATCACACTTCAAAAATACTGGATATCACGGACTGATTGTGTTACCAGAGAACCAAACGTTTTTTGAAGCGGGCATAAAGAGAAATATTATGAACCATAACTGGTTGGCAAGATATGTTGAAAACTATGCCGATTTTTACACGGGATAAATCAACTAGAAAAGACCCTTCTTCCGACATAGGAAGTGGGGCCTTTTCTAGTTTTTTAGAGATACATTGTTTCATCTTATTTGCTGCCTAGCGTTAATTTCAGCCTTAATACGATCCGGGTTACTAAGAAATTCATAATTGTTTTGATAAGAAATAGAACCTGGAGAAAAGATCTCGGCCAACCTTTGCTCAAGTGTCATTCCTTTATCATGCTTTTTAAATACGATCATTCCCTTGTCAATAAGATCTAGAATGTACGAGCGAACATTGGGAATGTATATTTTCTCAATAGGACTAATAGAAACGGCAGAAACATAATCCTCATTCCAGCGTTGTTTTCCTGGTTGAGATTCAGGAGCCCATGAAAAATTCGCAGCTGGAACGATATATATTGCTCCGGGCTCATTCCGATATTTAGTTTCAAATGCTCCGACGTATTTCTCATGAAGAATGGGAACATTACTTACTATAGATTCAATGTTGCACGTAATGCCCTTTCCGATGTCGTGAAGGAATGTAGCTGCAATATTGGGAAGACGTGAAGCAAAGACCAGAGATTGCCCTTCATAAGCACCACTTGGATATGGATGGATTTTTTGCAGGTTTGTATTGCTAGACGCATGGAAAAGACAACCGCTTTTCATTTCTGTATATTTCATCGATAGGTAAACTCCTCTCTTTTTCGATTTTGGACTGGTAACTTCTACCTATATGATAAACCGATTGAAGAAATAGTAAAGAGTAGGCGAGGACTTAGGAATCCCCCTGAAGCATTATCGTATTTTAAAATTATCCTCTCTAACCATGAGATTAAATGGAGTCGAATCAATAGATAACCCAAATGTTAATAATCATTTTGGGAAAGAGGCATATTCTAGTAACGGAGGAATAGACTAGTACAGAAAATAATCTAAAAAGGATGATGTCACAAAAAGCCTGACCAGGACGCCGGTTAGGCTTTTTGTGTTATTCGAAGATAATCAAAGTAGACTCTATCTCCCCTGCATCCAGCTGTAATAAAATGTTCTCATATCTATCGGGAGGTAAACTATGGAAAAGTATTTTCTGGAGCAGCACGAAAAAGAAAAGTTGCTCGCATTTTGTGGGTATGGCCATTATCCTACCGCAAAGATCGCTTTTATGGGCAATGAAGAAGGGCTCGGTGGGTATGAACTAAAGTACGGGATAAAAGCGAGGAGTGCGGCTTTTGGGTCAAATCCGAAAACGTATTTCGGATCGACATGGAGAGATGGCTACTTTGAGATAGGAGAAGAATCAGACCATCTATTTAATCAGGAAATGCTTCAAATACGGGGCAGTCTTCGGAGACCCGAAGAGCTCTCATCGCTTATGCTTGAATATCAAGCAAGAATCATGCTTCATGTTGAAAATGGTTTCACAGGTAATTGGTTTCAAACCTCACCAAAGGAACCTACAGCCTATAAACTGATTAAAGACTACTATCGAAATGTAGGACAATACGAACATTCAGGGTTATACAAAAAGAACGCAAAGGTAGGTTCGGCCCTTCTCGATTTACGTCCATTCCCGCGAAGGGATGAGGGACAAACCGGGAAACATTGGCCATATCATAACATTAAGCAATCTCAGTATAATAGAGCATTTTCGTTTCATGATCAAAGCGGGCTTAAAGAGGAATACAAGCAACTACGTGATGCTCGCGCCCAGTATCTGACGAGGGCAATTTCCACATACCGCTTCCCGCTCCTTATTGGAATAGGCGACAAAGCTTCCAAGAAGAATTTCTTTGAACGTTACATGGATGCAACATTTCCACCCGAAAAAACAATTAGTCTTACCAAAGACAGACCCGAAGTGTTTATTTCGGACCCGATCGGCGATTGGGGAATGATAGTTATTTTATCAGACTTCTTTGAGCGAGGCTTTAAAGGTATTGGCTTGCGTGGTCTGCATATCTTAGCGAGTGAAATAATTAAACCTATCCTAATCAAAAATGGATGATAGGTCAAAGAGAGGGAGGATTGTCATCGTGTGGAGAGATATCCAACATATTTGGAATCCCAACCAAGATGATATCAAGTCGTGGGCGTACAGCGATTCCAGAATCCCTGAACAGGACTGGGAACTGGCCGTGATTAATTTTCCTAACATACCAATGATATGCGGGTTGGTAGATGATCCTAAATGCAAGCATACACGTTTCTTTCTAGGTTGCCTTTACGTTTTTGTCGGGGATGTCGTTCGATCTCAGAATGAGCAAGATATTCATCAATTAACGGTTATATTGAAAAGAGTAACCGACTCTTTAAAAAATGAAAACCTTACAACATGGGTTCAAAGATCTTTGCAGCTTATCCAAAACCCTAAACTTTACAATTATGAATATTGGGGGCTGGGATCAAAATACGTGTATACATCAGAATCATGAGCAGTCTTACGTGTGCACCTCCATTCAAACACAAAACAGCTCCTCTCGTTATTGGGCGAGAGGAGCGATACATTCAGGACTATCATTTCGTACATTGCCCACCATGTTATGCACTGGGTAGGCTTTCATCTCTTGTTCATCGTAGGGAACCAGGAAAGATTTCAGGTAGTCTGTATCCTCAATTTCTCGGTTCAACCAATCAGTTTCATTCTCGGGACGCAAAATGACTGGCATCCGATTATGAATCGGTAGTACAAGTTCATTCGGACTTGTCGTAATGATGGTACACGTATGGAGTTTCTCTCCTTTTGGATTCACCCACGTGTCGTAGAGAGCAGCAAACGAAAATATCTCCTCATTCTTCATCATGATTCGCATCGGCTGCTTACCTCTCACATCCGACCTCCATTCGAAAAAGGAGTTCCCCGGAACGATTGCCCGCTTCCGTTTCAATAAATTCCGAAAGGACGGCTTTTCGCTTACGGTCTCTGCACGAGCATTGATCATTTTGTAAGCCATTTTGTCATCTTTCGAGAAGGACGGTACCAGGCCCCATTTTAATAAACCAACGCGATTTACTCCATCGTTGGAGATAACGGCCGGTATGTACTGACTGGGGCTGATGTTATACCGTTGCTGGAAAGGAAAGGGGATATCCTGTAGATGATATCGTACCATGAGAGCCTCAGGGTCAACTGCAAGTGTAAAACGGCCACACATCGTTTATCCCACCTTTCGAATCTTAGCATGTTGAATCACAATTACTGACCTTGCCTCTGCTGCCTTAAAGAGATCGTATCTTCAAGTAGTGTTTTGATCTTATCAAGATCTGAAGGTGCGATGTCTTCTAAGTACACACACGCTTCACTACGGATGTCTGCATAGGAACCTGAATAGTTACGACCGAACAGATCCCGAATCTTATCTTCCATCTTCTCTTTGTGACCGGTGTAATGAAACTTAAATACCATCCTCTCCAATTTGAGATCCACGCATGCGTGGCTTTTCCCGCTCTTTTTATATTCCATGGCCCACGGGTCTAGCCTGTTGTAAAACTCAGGTTGATAGTTAAGAGCAGTCAAATAATCGTGAATCATCCGAACAGTTTTCTCATGCCTCCCGCTCCTGTAAAACAATGACTCCTCGTCGGGTTCTAAACCAAGCGCCTGCTTCTTTAAGAAGTCCAAGAAATTCTGAATGATGTACCCGTTCTTTGTGCCCTCTGGTTCACGCCCCAGCTGCTCTTGAAAAAAAGTAACCACCGCTTCCCACTTACACCTTTTGTGCTCAAGCGTCGTAACAGGTACTCTATTCGCGTGTCGATCGAGCTGGTCGCTATACAATTCTGCGCTTCCGACCTTCACTTCAAGAAGAACGATAAACTCACTGGACGAGGAGTAGAAATACCCGTCCGGATCACCATCTATAAGATCAGAGTTGCTCTCGTTAAGAACTGCGTTAGCGCTGATTCCAAGCACGATTCCAGATTTAATATCATTTGAGAAGTTCCGGTGTAACTGTGTATCCATGGTAAAACTCTGCGTTTCTAAATTCGGCTGGTCTAGCAGAATGGAAAGAAAAGGCCCAGCTAAACCTGTTTCATCTAAGACATGGATCAGTAGCTCTGTTACCTGATTCTCTTCCTTCTTGTACCGTAGCAAAAAAGGATTGAAACGTCCCATATAGTACTCCCTCATCTATAAGATATATTCTTTGTACTCTTGCTACAACTTCGATTATATAATAAGTGATGGGGATATTTACCTACCCCCGATTTCTTTACTTACATTGCAAAAGTAGTCCAAAAGCAACCTAAGATCAGATATGAATCGCTCTGTTTTTTAACTTGTTAATCCAATAAAGGGGGTTGTTATCGTTGAAAAAAGTACTTGTTCTAACTGCATTATCACTATTACTTGCTGGTACAGTAAGCGCAGCTTCATCAACCTATTCGTTATCATTGCATGGTGTTAAGTATCAAGGAGCTCAACCAGTAGTAGTTAACGGGCAAGTAATGATTCCCATAGAAGCATTAAAAAAGATGGGAGTAGATGTCCAAGTCGATGAGCAAAAGAAGACGGTCAATCTCTCCACAAAATCACTACGAGTCGCGAATACAAATCTTGCATTTTGGTCAG
This sequence comes from Brevibacillus centrosporus, assembly GCF_046622605.1. Classification (NCBI taxonomy): domain Bacteria; kingdom Bacillati; phylum Bacillota; class Bacilli; order Caryophanales; family Paenibacillaceae; genus Brevibacillus; species Brevibacillus centrosporus. The sequence continues at coordinate 194,251 of NZ_CP176857.1, forward strand.
ACATCGCATTCGATGCTGCCACGGCATCGCTTGAATACCATATGACAACAGGAAAACCATACATACAAATAAAAGCTGATATGACAAAAATCCAAAACCAAAGTAAGGAGGAGCGTATCACGAGAGTAATCAATCTATCGAAGCTTATGGAACAATCGATTGCTGAATACGTCGTCATCCTTTTTTCTTATGGGGATCATAGCGCCAATATTGCTACAATCCAAAAAAGCGATCTAATACAGTACAAAAAAGACAATAACACCCTCGCATATCTGTCAAAGTGGAAATGGGAGTATAAAAACACTGCCGTTCAACAAGATATAGGGATTGCATTTTAATTAAGACTAGGTCCTTGCTTTTCAAAGTTATCGAGTTTATGCTTGTCTCGTGTTAAACTCATTTCACAGAATAGCTTGCCAGATAACTACATGTTAAGCTAACTTATATTCTTACTATAAAGGGGTTTTAACATGTCGGGAGATAGCGATCAAAACATACAGACGCTCATCTTTACTTGGTTCTCCTGGTTAAAAACGACTCAAGCGATGCATGCGGATAGAGAAGAGCTGCTGCAAACCGCTCCCTTGAAGATTCCAGCGGTAACCTCCTACATATTCGATCAACTAGAGAAAATGGCTCATGAACAACTGAACCTCGCTCAGCAGGAGCTATCCAAGAACAAGATCCGCATTTTATCTAATAAATATGACCAAGGGGAGTATTTTGTTATTTGGCAGCAGCGGGGAAAAACGGATCTGTCCCGCTATGATATGAATACACTGGCACCACAAATCCAGGAAAACATGAACCAATTATTTAATAGCCTTCCTCCAAAGAAATAGTAGGAAAGGCTCTGAGAAGGAGAGCAAGAAGTGGAGTCAATTCCGATAGTATTTGATCAATTACAAATCATCCCATCCTACTTTTTCATACTCATAAGCGCTGGTGTCTGCGTAGCAATTGTAATTATGATGTGGTATCTTCATATGCGTTCAACAAAGCCCCTTCGCAAAGTGATCAAGCAGTTTACGATTCTCCATGATTTGCACCCTCATGCTTTTACTATCGAGCATTCTACGGAAACAGATATTTTCACCGTACAATTTGATACCATTCAACTCCATTACCGCTTCCAAGGTAAGAAACCTTATCTAATACAAGGCAGATAGGGTTGAATCGAATCTACGTTCCATTCTAGCCTATTGGTTTTCTCCTATGGTATAATGACAGTCAATTGAATGTACCCGTCACGGACATCCCGGGACAATAAACTCCTAACAAGAGGGGTTTATTGTCCCTTTTCTTTTTTCTCACGCTTGTTCTACAAGGGCACACCTAACAACAAGAGGTGAAATTGATGAACAGAAAATCCTTGAATCCTGAGGAGAAGTCAAGCAGAATGAAGGGTAGGGGGAGTGTGATCGAAGTGGCTACTTCTACCAAGCAAACCAAAATTCAAAAGAGCCTTGAAAAGTACACCAAGGACTTGATCCACATTGATAAAACAGCAACGGAAGTAGATAAGGCTAGCTTGAAGCAAGAAGTGTTTGAGAAAGCTGCATCTGCTATCCAGTCGAAACATAGCTATACGGAGCTGATTCGAAAAGAGAATGAGCTGGTTCGCCAGCGCGATTCCTCTATCGATATGGATATCGATGACTTAACGATATTAGATTACAGCATTAAAATTATTCGCTTGGCACAGGAGAAGCGGGAAAAGGGCCATCAAAAAAACGAGGTTACTATTTCCAAAGCAATCCTCGAATCCGGGGCAATCATGTTTGCCAGCTCCCGAAAGACAAAAGAGAATACCAAAGTCATTCCAATCGAAAAGCATGCAAACGGTGAGCGGGTTCTTACATACTACAACCCTCTTGGCAAAGCTTCCAAATTCGATTCCCGGGTGTTCATTGGCCTTCATAAGCTCTGGGAAGATAAAGGAAAGAATCAACAATTCACTTTCACGCTGTATGAGCTATGTAAGGTTCTGAACCTCACTGCTAATGGGAAGAACTATCAAAACATTGAGCACGCCCTGGAAGTTCTCTATAACTTATCCGTTGAAATGCGGTACTACATCAAGCATAAGGATGAGAAAATCGTAACCACCCGCTTCCATATGCTATCCGCTGATACGACCGAGACGATCATCTCTTCTGAGACCAAAAAGACGTTGAACATTAAACGAGCCGTTATTTTCTCTGACTTGCTTCAGCTGTCTCTACTTGAAGGCTATGTGAGCTACATTAGCCTCGCCCTGTTGGAAGATATTCAGAAGGATACCGCTCATCACCTTTACTTGCTGCTCAGTAGTAGTAAAATAAATGAGTTCGGTCGCTGTGAGTACGAATTTGATGATTTATGCGATATCATCGGCATTAAGAAGGAATACCCCAAATACAAAAAGAAGCAGCTTCTAAATGAGGCAATCCAAGAGCTGATCGAGGTGAAGGTCCTAAGTCGTCATCAATACCCCAGAGGTACTTCTAAAGTGTTACTCTATCCCTCTGAATGGTTTGCGACGATTATCAATACGGAAGGGAAAGTCATTGATGAGAAAGCCCATGATATCCCGCTCCTACTTGAACGAATTGAAGAGAAGCGAGTTGCGGAAAAACGCACTATTATTAATGTCTAGGCCTTAAAGGGATCGCTCCTTTTAAGGTCTTTGTTTTTTCAAGGATGCGGAATATACTCTTTAGTACAATATTTGGCGAGAAGCAATCCACCGACAATGACATCATTATACTCTCTAGTTCAATAGTTTTTCTCTTTGGTTTAAGAGGGGAGGGGTTGGGAGCATTCACTTTATACTCTTTAGTACTATATATAATTCTTCATCAAAACATCCTAAATGCAGTCTGTATGTTCAGTTCATACTCTCTAGTACAATAATTCGATAGGATTGATTTTAACCTTTTGTTGTAGTACACAACACATACTGATACAATTAAGACATGGAAAACTCTTACATATCCAATGGTCAGGCCGTTTATCATATCCGCTATCATTTCGTTTTCTGTACTCGGTATCGTAGAAAAGTATTGCTAGAGGAGGTTGCACTTCGTTTTCACGAATTGATTTCGAGTGTTAGCCAGGAGCAACTGTGGGAAATTATTCAGGTCAACTTGAGCCCTGATCATGTTTATCTTTATCTGGGAGCAACTCCAAATGTCTCTCCAGCCGAGGTGATGGTCAAGATTAAAGGTTGGACATCTCGGATACTACGAGAGGAATTCCACCATCTCTCCCACTTGCCAAGCTTGTGGACACGATCGTTTTTTGTCAGTACAGAAGAAGCGGTTCCGAATAGACTGATTCAGGATTACATTTCTCAACAAAAGAAGAGAGGGTAACAGGTTAGCAAATACCCTATAAGATAAGGAGAAGATTACATGAAACGAACTTTGGAATCGATTGTTGGGCAGCTCACAAACTACGAACTTAAAAAGGCATTTGACGAATTAGTAGAGTTCAGGAACACCGGTGTTCTCGTGAAGGATGGGATCGTACGCGCTGTTCATGCAGACTTTGAAGGATCTAATTCTATTAACTTTCCGATATCATCAATTGAAGGTTATATCCTGTTTGAATTTTGCAAACGAACATACGGTTTATTAGCTGAGGAAAATTAAAAATCAGAAATCAGAACAGGACACTCGCACATTCATGTGGTGGGGATCTTCTGCTGAAATGAGGGAAATAAATCATGAAAATCACAGATATGGACATCATGTCAATTGAAAACGAAGCAAGAAGCTTTGGAGATCTTACAGTAATCAGAAGGAACATAGAACAGTTTGAAGTTTATCAAAACGGCAAGAAAGTTTTTGAGGGAGAAGATTACGAGGTTGCTGAATTTATTAACCATCAAGCGTGATTCACTACCTCCCAGTATAAGGAGAGGGTACACGAAATGAGCAATCAGTAAGCAGCAACGTGACGCTGAAGGCTTATCCGCATGTGATTGTGTCAACCGGCTCAATCCCATGCGGATACAATTTGAACTAGGAAATTTAATTTTCTCTTGCAGCTTTAATTAATGAGATGTAAAAGCAGTTGTTAGAAATAAAAGAGGATGGTTACTGAATTTTTTAACATTGTAGTTAGGGGGAGGAGAATATAATGACTGTGAAATTTGTGCCCGTTGAAGTAACAGATGTTGAGCTTGCCTTTGGGGGGCGGAATATGGCCACGTTACTGCCAGACTGGTCAGAGATTCCGGAGGAGTTTAAAAAAGGCCGTACAAAGTGGAACAAACTGTTTTCGTTGATTTTCTTTAAAGGAGAGGCACCAGGAACCCTCACAGGTGTAGAACGTATCGACCCTCAGAAAGCGGGGCGTCATTTACGTGCTGTAATGAAATCATGGGAACCAAAACATGAGCATAAGGAAGCAGGAGTAGCTTACTTGATGAGTCTGTGGTTTGGCGATTGGGATCCATCGGAAGAACAGAACAGCAGATAAGCAGATAATAGTAGACGTTTCTCTCCCCCAATCTGGTATGTCAACAAAAGCTTGGGTGGAGTAAGACGCGCTCCTATCCAGAAGACGGTTGTAAATTGAAAAAAGGAGTGATAGTAATATGAAGTTACTAGGCTTGTTCAAATCAACAACATCAACTACTCATGCAGTTGTTGAACATGGGAAAACGATATGCGGTCTTAAAATTGAAGGTCGAAAAGACCGTTTACCTCATTCTGGCCGAACCCATGTCACTTGTCACAAATGTCTTCTTGGCATTCCAGCTGGCTATTATTAACCCTAATACCGGTTGGATGCCTATCCGTAAGTATTTGGATCTTCACTTTGCAATATCGGATGAATATGAAAGGGAACTAGAGTATATTTAACTAAGATCTTGGCGAGTTTAATCAATGTAATGGCTATCAGCATTTATTGGCCGCTCGGGAATCTAGAATTAACTTGCAGCAAAAAGGTTGAAGGTAGGTTCCAGGGAGAGGCAGAGGAGAAGATCAGGTGAATACTTTTAGGGGGACCATAGCAAAATGTCGAGACTCTCTGAAATTCAACGGGAATACGAAGCTATCCTTGCATTAGATATTAAGCCTTATCAAAAGGACAAGAAGTTATCAGCGCTAATGACAATAATGGAAGGCGAATTTCGAATCCCACTGCTCCGCGATAAAGAGTGGGAGGAAAATAACAAACCGGTGATAGCCATGTATCGGAAACTGTCCATAAGTCGCCAAACAGTATGAAAGGGAAACTACCTAGATAAAGGCATTTTAGGATTACATCAGCATTTATCATACGTCATTTCTACAATGTCGATTATTGTCGATATTTTTTTATACTTAATTTTATACTGTTTAGTACAACACTCTGACTATGCCAAAGGCTACCTATATACTGTTTGGTACAATACCGTGTTTCGCCGAAAACATACTTTTAAGTACAATACTTAGGGGGTCACATTTCTGGCAGCATATACTCTTTAGTACAATATACTCCACCCTTAGAGAACGATGTCAGATATACTCTTTAGTACAATACCTGGATCCGAGTAACCATATTTATTGGGAATTCCAATTACATTCCTCACTTATACTCTTTTGTACAATACGTTTCATCTGCGGCGTTATTCATTATATACTTTGTAGTACAATACATTACTTTAATCAAAACCATTGATCGGTTTGGGTTATCTAACTTTTTTAAAAATATATACTGTTTACTACAATATCTTCATTCGCTTCCTTCCCAACATCATATACTCAGAAGTACAATACCTTCGGTTGGAAAATTCGATTCGAAGAACATGCAAATATACTTTTTAGTACAATACTTCGCTGGCATCCAAACTTGAATTATACTGTTTTGTACAATATCGATTTATAAGCAGGCCGCATCCACCCTATACTTTTTGGTACAATATGTCATCTCCCTAAAATATACTCTTAAGTACAATACTTTGAAAAATCGGGCCACACCCCAACATATACTTTTTAGTACAATATCCCAGCAGCTGAATGCCGCTGGGATATACTGTTTTGTACAATACTTTGTCTCGATTTGGACATATTGCGTGATCAAAAAAGGAAAGATATAGTCATAGACAGAAGAGGAAGTCTTCCACCAAAAGACTTCTGTAATAAAAAGACTCCCGCTACCATCGGGAGCCTCGCGATAAGGTGTTACCAGCACCTTACCAAAATGTGCGCAATTCATGTGAGAATCGGTTACCAGCCGATCTCTTTCAAAGCAATAGCCTCAATAGTGACAGCCTGGTTTTCATTTTGAAAAAATGAGAACCCCGGGTCCAATTAAGGTTTGCCTTTTTTATACTATACCAAAATTTAGATCTTATTTGAATGAGGGAAGGGGGGAGAAATGTTGATTTTGGCAAATGCGAGAGGCACCCGAGGACAAAAAACAAAACCGGTTGCAATGAGCGCACCCTTTTTGCGAGCTCTATTTAATATCGAACAGAGATTCGCTGATAAGAGCATGACCTTTTCGATTAACGAAGGGGGACGTAAGCGCCAGTTGAACCATGTCACTGAAGCTGATTTGTATGTAGCAACGGTACTCTTTAGCCTATGCAACACGAATGGTTCTATCCATCGTGTATCTCGGCATGCTATTTATCAACGTTTGGAAGAACTCTATGAGAACCCGATCTCTTCCCCTCAATTCTATGAAGCTCTAGAAAAGTTCAAGCTACATCACCTGATTTTTGAAGAGCAACACGAATATGGTGTTGTGAGCTACAAGATCAATTACTTCCACCAAGAAGAAAGTGAGAATGAACTGCCGTGGATGAAGTCGGAGCGCCCAAAGGCCGCTCGTTACTTCATGCTACACCCGGTGGTTTTTAGTGCTGCTTTCACCTCGCTGTCCCTTTCGGGTAAAAAGCTATTTTATGCAGTTGCAGCTCAACAGGGTGAGAATAAACACAAGGCAGTAGAACGATTGTTCTCAAACCGCAATACGGATGTCCAATTTATGGGGCTATACCAGTTTCTCCATAAAGCTCACCCATATCAGATCCGAAAGGTCCTGGATGAACTGACTTCTCGCACGCTGTTTATGCAGACGCCGTTTTTTACAAAAGCAGAAGTCCACAAAGCTTCTGGTCAATATAAGGCATCCCTGGCCATTAATCCGGACTTCATCCTTTCTGCTCAGAAGGGTGTAGAGTATCGGGAAGTTTTAAAGCCAAGGAAGGTATATAAACGGACGGCCCTGTTCATTGAGCGGATCTTAAGCGCACTCTCTATCAGAGAATTCGTAACCGATGATGAAATCAATGAACTCGTTCGTTATTTCAAGGGCAAAGGATATCGAATCATCCGCCCTGCCTTGGAAATTCTCAAGCAGTATTTTAATAAGCACCGCAATTTACCACAGAACATCGTGGGTTATTTGGTAAAATCGATTCGATCGGTGACTGAGTTCACCTACCGGAACATTCTCAAACGAACGGGCCTTCTCGATTTCGTTGCCCCGATCGATGCAGACGATCACGATCAGCGCTGGAGTCAGTTCTTAAATGCAATATGCAGCTATCAACCACGAATGGTTGAAAAAGCATGTGCAGCTGCTGCTCCTCAACTGACCGGTAAATATCTTCGCACAGTCCAATATGATTATGCAGAGTACAGAGGGGACTATACGGGGAAAGAGCTGAAGGGGATCGAACTAGTTCGCAAAAAAGCCTTTGTCCTTCAGAAACATGTTGATTCGTATATCTCCCTTGAAAATGGAATACATACTCGAAGCGGGGATTTATCAGACTCGCAAATCATCGACTGGTTATTGGCAGAAGTAGAAAAACTTCCTAACGCAGAACGGATCGTCGTGGTGCCATCCTCGTTTAATTTAGAGTCATATCTACAAGGTCATTTTCCATCTGTCCTGGCATCCTAAGCTCTCTTTTGTTTTATTACAAAACGAGGGCTATTCGTGTTTTCTGTGATTTATTTTCAATTTGCTGTATTCGGTTACAGCACTCATTCCCAGAGCTACCGGTAATCCGGTATTCACTTATTTCTGCATGAAAATAACCTTGTTGATTGCCACATTCCATTCTCGTTAACGACGATAGCAGATAAAACCTAGAAAGAAACAGGTAGTAAATGTGATTAAAGTGAGTAATGTGGATTAAATCGGAAAGCCCCGCTTCGGGAAACAGACAAAAGTTAAAACAAATTAGTTAGATATGTGCATTATGCGTATATATCGGCTGCTTTGTGGACAGATTGAGCCATATCCGAGACAATCCTGAATGGATCCCCATTTGAATCAAATTCTTCTAGCAATTATCTGCTAAATAAAATAAGCTTCTAGTTTTTCAGTGCGTTTTCATCGCCTCTTTCTAGCTTTTATTTCTCAAAAAGAGGCTTCGCTCTTAGAACCAGTAAGTATCTTCTTGTCTATAGTAGTTTTCTATTTCTATAAAAGCTTTCTGATAATTATAGTAGTATGTTTTAATTCCAATCCTTAGAACAAAATTAACTCCTTTATTTCGATAAAGGTTATTGTTTTCTATCAAAATTGTGATAAACTAAGTAACAGTTAAATAAAAGGTCGCGGAAATACCGAGACAGGTTTACCCATTTCAGTTGGGTAGGCCTGTCTCTTTTTTGTTTTTCGCAGTGTATTTCAATGAAATGGAATTCAGGGTATGGTGGTGTACTTGTGAAGCGCTACGCATTGATTCAATTAAAAGAGACAGGAAATTACCACGTCTGGGATCGATGTAAACAGATGATTAGTGAAAACATCTCAGAATCCGTTCTCTTTGATGATGATGGAGCATTTATCCCAGTGCACGAGATTCAAGTAAAGGAGCTGACTGGCTGGCGATTATGGGAACCAAGCAGCGTTGAATTTTTCTTTCGTGGGATGTGGGGCCCCGCTACGCCTTACGGAACGGAAAAGGTTGTCTCAATTGATGAGATCTCATTGCCCAAGGCAGCGAAAACGCGTCAGGTTAAGGAAAGCGAACTAGCTCCGATCCGCTTCCATGTTCAATTATTCGGTCAGCTGGATCAACCTTTGCTTGTTAAAGAAAAGAACCGTAGCTTGATTGGCAACATAGAGCAATATCTAGTTGCACGTGAAGCTGGGTTGCAGGTCGTCCCCGTAAGTTTCGCCTAAGTAATCAAATTGAGTTGTGGAGGTTTTATTACATGGAAACATTCTCTTTTCTTTCTGAAGAGGGCTTAGATCCAAGAAAGGAATTTGGCTTCTCTCATATCGATGCCGCTTCTCAGTATCAAAGGCAGTATCAACAGCTGGACGTAAAAATATACGGAACTGTTCACCAGGAACTAAAGCAAGTTGGCAAAGCGCAAATCTATCTGATTGATGAGAATTGGTTAGAGTCCAATTTGTATCAGATGGCTGAGAAAATCCATCCCCAGCTGCTACGGGCGCTAAGATCTGTTCGGTTCCTTTATGCAACCAATCATCCAAATTATTTAGAGCCAATGGCATCAATCGTATATGGACGGGTAGCCGTGATGACGAGCTTGGAGATCTTTGAGGGATATCGAAATAACGGACTTGGTACCAGCTCACTTGAAGAGGTGATGGAATATCTGGCCAAAGTCTTACATGTCTCTTTTGTGATCGCATCGTCCAACTTTGATCCGATGACGGAACGTGACAAGTATCTGACGTTAGAAAGGTTTCTTCTGAAGGCAGGGTTTGTATCAACTTCCAATGGGGACGATGTTCCACAATTCTGTAGGAATATCCTAAATAGTTAATAGTTCTTCTACTCGGGGTAAAGCTTTACATTGAAGGTAAATGACATCAAGATAAAACAGGCTAGCACAGGCCATGCGATTAACCGAAGAAACAGAGACATTAATCTTAAAGCTGCGAGAAGAAGTCTTTCTCAAAGTCACGTTAACTAGACTCAAACTGATATTCTTTGGTTACCTCTAAGTTTGCCATGTAAAACCCCTTCTTGGCCCCAAAAGCCTCTTGAAGGGGTTTTTGTCACCAAGATGGGAAGTCTTATTATGTAGCCTATGTATTCCCAATTCATTGTTACAATGGGTACGACATTTAAAAGGGGCCATTAGGAAACAGCGAGACACCGTGAAGGGAAACGGGTAAAATAGTGGCATATCAAAAGAGGTGGTAATATGAAACAATTCGCTTTGGTGATGATCCGGGATCATTTCGGTCTGTATATGATTTATGACAGAAAAAATTGGCGAGTGAGTCATCCACTGACAGAAGAAATGATTAAAAGCCAGATTGGGTTGAGGATAGAAGATGTCCAGACACTGAAAGTATCTCACTGGACAAAAGATGTGGAGCAGCTGTTTGCTGATAATGGCGACGAGAAATTCGTTGTGATTTACGAGTGGGATTAGAAGGAAACAGTGTAACACTCTTCAAAAAGGCCAAGCTCTCGTTAGAAACGAGAGCTACCTCTTTCGCTATACCCGAGTTGGCTTAAGCCAAGAATTAATGAAGGCGTTGTCCCAAAGAGCTTTCTGCGAAACTCACCAAACGCTTAGTCATCTCTCCACCAACTGAACCGTTTTGACGGCTAGTCGTATCTGGTCCAAGGATTACACCAAACTCAGATGCAATTTCGTACTTAAGCTGATCCAACACTTGATTAGCAGCTGGGACCAAAACATTATTGCGATTGTTTCCACTGTTTGTAAGCATGAGGAATCACCTCCCTTGTTGAGGATAATATTTACATACATTCCGAGGTTTATTCTTAATTGGTTGGGGGGACCGGATCCCCGCTTCCAGTGCCATATCGACGTCAACTCGAAAGGAAATCAAGACAATGAAGAAACGTATTTTGCCGATATTGACCATTCTGGTTCTACTCGTGACTGGCTGTGGTGCTGCACCGTCTGCTGTATCCCCCGCTTCCCAAATCAACAGTCAAGACACAGTATCCAATCAATCGGGCCAAGAGGCAGTGTCATCAAAGAATGATAATCGAGCAAAGCAGCAAACGGTGCAGCTCCAGGGATGGTGGGGGACTGTAACCAAGGTGAGTGACGGAGACACCCTAGAGGTGGATTCCAAAAAGGTTAGACTCATCGGAGTTAACACACCGGAGACTGTGAAGCCTGGAGAACCAGTCTTCCCATATGGAAAGGAAGCAAGTGAATATACAAAGAAAGCATTAACTGGCAAGAAAGTATTTGTCGAGGTCGACGTTCAACCGACCGATAAATTTGGCCGTACCCTTGGATATGTCTATTTACAAGAACCCAAAACCGAAGCGGATATCGAGAACTACATGTTTAACGCGATTCTTCTTCGTGAAGGGTATGCTCAACTCATGACGATCCCGCCGAACGTGAAATATCAGGATCGATTTGTTCGCCTTCAGAAAGAGAGCCGGGAGGGGAACAAGGGATTATGGGCGCTGGGGATATACGCGGATGAAGCAAAAAGTTCCAGTAACGTATTCATAGATGGAAAAAGCCCGTTTGAAAAAGAAAAGTCAGGGGAAAAAGCTTCATCTTCGGTGACCAAAACCACAACAGATCAAAAGGCAGCATGTCCGAATCCAACCATTAAGGGCAATATTAACTCCAAAGGGAAAAAACTCTATCATGTTAAGGGCGTTTCCCCTTATTATGAGAAGACCAAAGCTGAAATGATGTTTTGTACAGAGGAAGAGGCTGAGGCAGCAGGATTTGTGAAGGCAGGAAGTTGAAAGTAGAATAGTAAGACTTTTTACTCACAGGTTCTTGTACGTATCGTCCTTTTGGATTATAATGGGATGGTAGTTTGTTGAAACTTCCATAATTTCATACGAGCATCGGAAATACCGAGCGATCCGCTTTGCCTGATAGGCAAAGTGAATCGCTCTTTTTATTTTTTAGAGCAGTATTATTGATTCGCCAAAAGGGAGACGAATTTAGGTGAAAAAGGTATTAATTGCCCTCAATGCTTCGAAGAGCCTTTACGACTTTATAGCGAAAACAGCTACGGATTCAGGCATGACTCCCATCCTGGATGACTCCATTAATGTTCGTAGCCTCCTTCTCATGCATGTTGAGCAGTATTCTCCAGATATTGTTGTCATGAGTGACAAGCTCCTGGGAGACGAAAGAAATGAGCTCCCCCAGGAGCGTGATGCAGCTTTGCTTCAGATCATGAAAGTCCTACGACAAAAGCGTATCCGCGTCATATTCCTTTCCCTTATCCACCCTCCAAGAAAGGAGGGGGATGGGTTTTTGGGGGAACTGGTCCATATGGGTGTCTATGATATCTGGCACCAGAAGACCATAGATCCACAGAAGTTTGCTTTTCATTTTTTGGATGAGAATCGCCTAGATTACACGGATGTCGATTACCTCAGCGACATGAGCAAGGGCTTTTCATGGACACCCAACCCACCTGCCACTCAACAAGATAACGGACAGGAACCAGAATCTGAGGGCATGGATGAGATTAAAAACGAGGCACCCAGTTCAAATCCTTCTTACACAGCTCCAGAGACAAAAGTTATCTATAAGCGAGTGAAAGAGCCCGTCATTGTTGAGAAAGTCGTTAAAGAGGTGGTACGGCTCAACGAAAGCGTAACCATTAAGCCGGTTCTAATCGTTGTGGGGAGCTTGAATGCGACAGGAGGATCGGGGGCTTCGACAGTATGCCACTCATTAGCTACGGTGTTAACCAAAATAGGTCCGTATACCGCTGTCGTGGAGGCATACACACAAGGTCGAATCCCTCAAATGATGGAATACCTTGGACAAGGGAATATCCCTGAATACGAAGATGAACGGGTTTGGAAAAGCTGGATGAGACAAACAAAAGAAGAGGGGACGATTCAGCTTCATTGGGAAAAATATGGAATTCGTTGGGCCCCGTTAGATCCGCAATGCCCGCTTTACGAATACTCCGAAGAGGAGAACCTTCTTTTCATTAGCAATACGCGTCAGCATCCATTTGTCATCGTGGATATAGGTCGCGGTTGGCGTTCTCGGTATGCTGAGCATTGGATGCTGCAAGCGGATGCGATTGTAGGAGTAACAGACTGTTCAAACAGTCGTTTGTGGTCTGCTGTGCCCTCCGTTCAGTATTTAACCAAGCGGTACAGAGATCGGTTCAGTGTTTGTTTAAACCGGTATACCGACACCTATAAGGAAATTAAGGATCAGGTCTATGTCTATTTAGAATCAGAGGAAGAAAACCCGCTTCGGGAGCAAATATCTGTCCCTGTTTCCATGAGGTTCCCGGATAAGGGTACCTACTTTGCTGAATTAGAGTGGAAGCACAAGCCAATTGAGGATGAGGAAATATCCGACGTGGCAGAGGGTTTCTTAACCCAATTCATCGATAAAAAGGCATTCGTTCCCAAAGAAAATATGGGGCAGAAAGTCACCCGGGTCATTCGTAGTATGTTCGCTAATAGATGAGAAGAGGTGGAAATGATGGAATATACAGTACAAGCGGAGAAGAAGGATCAAGATTGGAGCGGAGGATCGGCCGTAAATATCTTTATTTTGCCTCCTAACAACGATGATGAAACCATCGATCAGGTAGTGGAGTCGATCATGGGTAACCCGAAAGTATCGGTACACGTTCAACGGTCCAATAGAAGAGCAGCTATTAGTCCGGTTGTCTTGAAGCGGGCAGATTCCTTTAACTGGGGTCTTCTAACAGATCGTGAAATAGCCGTGTTTCATCTAATGTTGGAGGGAGACGAAAATAAAGATATTGCGCAAAAACTAGGTATCAGTGATAAGACGGTCAAAAATCACGTATCCAGTATCCTATTAAAAATGAACGTTAAAAACCGTACGCAGGCAGTCATTTTTGCTTTCCAAACCTCCTACGCGAAAATCGTGTAATTGTATTCATCCAGATCCGGCAGCACTGGGGGAGAGAGGATACCAAGATTACATGGCCGGGGGAGGCACCCATGCGAAAACTGTTAACGACTATGCTACATTGTAGCAGTGCTTCTACGAATCTGATGGTCGAAACGATTCACTCACTTGTTTCAAGTGTGAACGCCCGCGACTCCTATACGTATCAGCATTCTATTAACGTTGGCTATTATGCTTGGAAAATCGCCAAACAATTTCGGTTAGACGAAGAGGAATGTGTCAATGTTTATATAGGTGGCATACTTCATGACATCGGGAAAATTGGCACACCTGATGCCATCATTATGAAAGATGGGAAACTGTCAAAAGAGGAATTCGATATTATGAAGAAACACACAGAGACAGGCTTTTCGATCGTACAAGTGATTTCGCCTCTTCATAAGCGGGGGATTGATAAAACTGTCCTGTATCATCATGAACGTATGGATGGAAAGGGATATCCTGAGGGTCTCTTTTCTGCTGATATTCCTTTAGGTGCGAAAATTGTTTCGGTAGCGGATGCTTATGATGCCATGACAACGGCCAGACATTATCGACCCTCGTTGGATTATGGTAAGGCCGTAGAGCAGCTTTTACAGGGGAAAGGAACGCAGTTTGATCCCATTGTTGTAGATTTATTTTTGGAGGCAATGTCCAGCCATCTTGTAACTTAGGTGAGTGTGGGCATTGCCTTCTTTATGTATTGCAGATACCGCCCACGGTTGTTACGGTGAATATACATCGTTTGGAATCTCTTTATGATCAACACCAATAGGCCAGGGTAGCTCTCCCCTAGCCTCAATACAGGATATTGCGCGTATGTATTCTGTACCCGGTATGGCTCGTACGCAGCCATCGGATTGGTGTAAAGCTGTGCAAGGAAAGCATCCATCTCTAGGGCGCCCACTTCGATCAGGAACCTTGCAGTAATAGTATGGCTGAAATAGACTGAATTTATACAAGGCTGAGTTCATTTTGAATTCGATCGAACAAAGCAACCTTGGTACTAACCATAAATCTGATGAATGCGGTGGTCGTAGTGGAAATTAATCTGGATAAGTTCAACTTACCCAAAATCTACATGAGACAGGGCAAAGCATGTTTTCTAGATCCCGTTAGAAAAAAACTCATACCTAGAACCCCTGAAGAGGAAGTTAGACAAAAAGTCATACAGCTATTGATCATGGAAATGAAAGTGCCTCAGGAAATGATTGATGTTGAAGTCCCGATGTCATACTACAATCCAAAAGCAAGAGGAAGAGCTGACATCATTGTTAACGCAATAAATGATAAACAAGAGCGTATACCTGTTTTGATCGTAGAAACAAAGGCTACCGGTAAACCTTTGTTAGATGATTACTTTAACCAAATACATAAATATGAAGAAATCTTGCAGACGAATAATTTGATCGTTACCAACGGGGTAGAGTTTGTTATACAATCCTGGGATAGTATGGAAGAAACCTTTAAGGAAATATCTGTTTTACCTACATACTTGGAACTTCTAAATAAAGACGTACAGTTTATTGAATATACACCTTTTCTCTACCACAAACGTGAATACAGCACATATGAATCTGTGGAAGTTCTCAACTTTTATCGAAACCATTTTGGTAAGAAAGCCAAAAGTGATATTTGGAAGTTAATCATTAATATGAATGAATTGTTATGGGACGATACCGATAAGATAAAAGCGCATACATTTTCGGGGCTGAGGGTGGTTAGGGATATAGGAGTTAGATATACCTCCTTTGGGAATGCAGCCGGGTTTGATTGGACAGCTGATTATCGATCAATGATAATCGAGGATAGTCAGAAAAACAACCAAATAGTAAGTCTTGCGATCCTTCACGGTTATTTAGTTGTTGCTATCGATGACTATAAAAAAAGCCACAATTCATTGCAATATCAAATCCAAGATTTCGTTCAAGAAATCGATAAGGATCTGTATCAATTTGATCATAATGGACGTCTTGCACTTAGTAATAAGGGGCCAATGAAATGGAATGAGGTTATCCAGTTTGTAAAAGACATTGATCAATCATTAGTAAATCAAAAGGGTAGAATCGATTTAGGAATTTTAGATAACAGGAAAGAATTTTCCTGGGATCAACCTGATGTAAGAGAATTTTTTGGAAGGATAATCAAATACTCACTTTATCGAGATGAATTCAGGAGACATAAACTGAACCAGTTATAAGATTAGCACATGCCAGAGAGGTTCAAAGTGAAGGAAATGGCTCGAATACACTAACAGAAGGGTTTACCAAGCGTATTAAGAATCCTAGATCTGTATTGGTGAAGGAAAAGAAAAGTTCCGAGCAACGGAGATTTGTGACCAGCGGTACAATTATACGGAATGACAGCTCTAGATAAGTAAATACTAAAGAAACAATTACAATTTGCATTGGAGTAGGAGCAGCCCGCTCCTCAGCAAGTATCTTCTTTCTTGGGAAAAACAAGAAACCGGGCCCTCGCTAGAGGGCTCGGCTTTCAATAACAATAACAATAACAATTTCATTATCCGATGAATTCTTGTACCCAGTATCCATTCACAAAGCTTACACCGATTTTGGTGAAGGAAGGATTCATGATGTTTTGACGGTGTCCTTCGCTGTTCATCCATTGGTTCATAACTTCATCAGCGGTGCGTTGACCCATAGCAATGTTTTCCCCAGCGGTCATGTAAGATACACCGAACTGTTTCATCATATCAAATGGAGATCCGTACGTAGGGTTAGTATGGTCGAAGTAGTTGTTATTGGACATATCAGCCGCTTTTGCTTTAGCGACTTTGTTCAAGGAAGCGTCGAGTTCAACTGGCTTCAGACCCGCTTTTGCACGCTCTTGGTTCACCAGGTCAGCTACTTGTTTCATTACAGAGGAAGCGTCAACTTGTTGATGTGCTTGCTTTGCAGGTTGTGGAGTAGCTGCTGGTTGCTGTACAGGCTGTTGCTGAACTGGCGTTGCATATTGCGGTTGAATAGGTTGTTGAATCATTGGTTGATATCCGTATTGCGCTGTATATGGGAACGATTGGGTTTGAGGTTGTAATGCCGCGGCAGAGGCTGTGTTAGAAAAGCCGGACAGAACAAATCCCAATCCCAAAGTCGCGATTGTAATCGTACCAAGGCGTTTCATATTCACATCGTCTCCTTTTTTTGGCCTACGAGGTTAGTTGACGGATTCGGATTGAGGAAACAACCCTACGCCCATTGGCGATTCACCCCATGCAGATCTCTCATCTGCAAGTAAGAAGATCCCCCGCACTTCCATTCGAGAGGAAGTTTCGGCTGTTTTGTTTGGCATGACCCAGAATAACAGAGATTTACCGATGAAATAAACCCATAAAATTTGGTATGATTAATGAGGATTATCTAAAGACTCCTTTTTCCAAATCTTGCTTGAGATTATCTCAGAACTATCCTAAAATACACATATACCTTTCTTTTTTATTTTGCATGTTTATGACCATTGTTTGGTCATATTCGTAGGTTAACTACGTAACTTGTATGGCTCTGTTGAGCATGATGAACCTTAATTTTGAGGGATTCGTCTGCTTGCAGAGCCTTTTTGCGTTTTGAATTTGAAAGGTTGTTATATGGCCACAGTAATTTCTTCAATGTTGATGGAGAAAAGCTGTGGCTTTTTTACGTTAGGGACTCTTCATAGATCTTGAAATGATACACAGAGTGCGAGAATGCCTGACTAAATTTGCAAGTGTAATAGATGCCACCAAGAGATGGCCGACCAGAGGAGGAATGTTTATGACTTTTGACGTTTGGTATCAAGTATTAATTCCCTTAGCATTAGGTAGCGTAACGGCTGCTGCTAAATATATCGCACAAACCCCCTATCGAAAGGGTTCTCGTAAATACTGGTTTGGATTTACGGGAAACACCATTCTCGGAGGGGTTGCTGCGATCGCAGCAAGTAACTATCTCGGACAAAATGAAATCGGTAAGATTCTAACGCTCTCAGCTATTGGGGGCTACCTGGGAGCTGCTTGGCTCGATAAGAACTCTGGTAGTGGTGACGTTGAGAAAGCCAAAAAAGATGCAGATGCGGAGTTTCAAGAGAGACTGAAACGAATGGGGAAAGAAGAATAGTAAGCGAGGAGAAGCACCCGCTTCTCCTCTTACATAACGAAAATGTTTGAGTGGGGGATTGTGTAATGTCAGGAAAAAAGAGTGCACTCGACTTTGTTTCCACATGGGATTGGGCAGAGATCGTCACTTTACGCGCCAGACAACAGATATCCAATGACGAAATGGAAGTAAAGGAACTGCAGGAGCGAATTATGTTCATTTTGGATCAAGCGGAACAACGGTATGAAGACTATAAAATCAGGCAGCAGTTTTCCGTCCCAGCGTCATAATCTTCGTTAAACAGAGGTGTTATAGATGGCAACCTATCAGCAAGTATTGAAACGTTTTGCGACCAAGTATCTCCAACGAATCGAGACTGAGGAAGACAAGGTGTGGCTTCGAGAGAATACGTATACGCTATGGTGCGAACCGGAGTTCATTGAGGAATTTCACGCTGCAATGAAATCCACGAGTAATCAAAAAGGATTAGATGTCATGTTTGAGGCATATAAAAAGGAGGATCCATCCGCCAGTATCGAATGGCTATACAATAATTGCTTGGATGAGGAACTCGAAAGCAGGATCACACAGATCGATCATTCAGAGTAATCTCAATCGATCGCAATAGAGCTCATCTGATCTTTCAGTTGGGCTCTATTTATTTTGCCAGCTTCTTCCTGACATTTCCTCTCTTATGATAAGATGAGGAGAAGAAGGGGTGGACAGGATGAAGATAAACGTCAATTTACTCAGCGATGTGATGAATCAGTCGGAGTATCAGCGATTGGTCTTATTAGACCGTCTTTTGCACGAGAGTTTAGACTCATCCATCAACGTGTCCTATCTTCAAGAGATGGTGAGTATTATTAGGAAAGCTAAGATAACGAGTACCGATAAACGTTCGGCCTTATTTGACGAAGCTGTCACAGAACCCATTGGAGGTAAATTGGTTCCAATCGATTTTTTAAATGCTGATGAGTGGGATCGCATTCGTTCTCTAAAGCAGCAAATTAATGAGTCACTCGATAAAGAGGATATTATTTCTCGGATGAGGGAAATCAAGAAGGTCCTCTCAAAAGCTGAAATCAGGAACGATGTACATAATGGTTTACATTTGGTTCCGAATGAAGTGCGCCATGCGATTGAGAATGAGAACGTATTGCCGATCCACTTTGTAACGGAAGATGAGTGGCGCCAAATAGAGGTATTGAGAAGCAAGTTTGACGATGGGGACGAGGGAGACATCTTTGAACTCCACAATCAGACAATGGGAATTCTTGACCTAGCCGAAGCCAGATATGAAATATATCAAGAACAGAAAACAAGGTAGCACTCAGCGGAACAAAAGCTGGGTGCTCTTTTTTATTATTTGATGTACAAAAAATGGGTTGCTATTGGATATTTCTGTATGATAAGATGAACTTACGAGCAAACCAGTAATTGTATATGAGATAAAAGAGACGAGGTGTCTTTTATGGTCCTGGCATTTACAATAATGTTTTCTGTTCTTGCACTTTTGTCGGTCCTTTCCTTCTTCTATAAGGACATGATTGCACTGGGAGTCATGATGTTGCTGTTAAATCTCATGATGTTGGGAGTCATTCACGGATTGAACATGCAATATTTTGGTTGGTTTGTAGCTGTTTACGTGGTGGCTATGACTATGATCCTGCGTAAGTTTCAAAGCAAATCGAAGGAAGTCGGTGTCTAAGCGATGACCTGGAAAACACATCTCGTGTTAGGGGCAATGGCCGGTTACTATGCTAATGCCTCTTGGACAGGTATGGTAGCGGGAGCTGCGTTTGCATTGGTACCAGATCTTGATAAAGCAAGAAGCAAGGCCGGGAAAATGATATGGCCACTGTCGTGGTTGGTGGAAAAGGGAATCGGACACCGA
This sequence comes from Brevibacillus centrosporus, assembly GCF_046622605.1. Lineage (NCBI taxonomy): Bacteria > Bacillati > Bacillota > Bacilli > Caryophanales > Paenibacillaceae > Brevibacillus > Brevibacillus centrosporus. The sequence continues at coordinate 214,074 of NZ_CP176857.1, forward strand.
ACACTGACACACTCGTGGATCATGTTGTTTCTCCCGGCTCTTTTGTTAGGGAATCCATCTATTGCCCATGCTGCTTTATTAGGGTTGCTCTCTCATTTGATCAGTGACGCTTTGGTTGGTCAGATCCAACTGTTTTGGCCGATTCGGCAAGGATGGATTGGGATCCCGCTCCCGAAATTCTTGTACCGGATGGTAGATGTTCTCGTTTTCTACGCAGCTATTGGCTATAGTGTATACTGGGCCTATGAGAAAGGAATCGATCTTCTAGGATAATCGTTTTCAGGTTTGATCGTTCATAGTGCGTGGAAGGAGTAATAGGAGGAAATGGACAACACCAACAATTCTACCCAGTATGATCGTATTGTTATAGATGTCTTTGTGTATGATCAGCTTTTGGAAGAACAGAAGGCGGTTATGTTAATCTATTTGGCCCTTCAATACTATCGTTGTGTAAACGGAGCGGATGGAGAAGGCTGGTTTCGAGTCAGTTACGGGGATATCAAGGAAAGGCTTGGAACAAGTAGTGATACAATCACGCATGCCATTCGAAGGCTGCATGATATACAGTTTATTGATGTCAAACGGGTTGGCAAAAACATCAACTATTATCACATTACGGAGCGGGTTTTAGAACAGATGAAATATATCATTTTGCGCCCGCTCGTGATCGAAAAGCTGTTTCGCGTCCCTAAATCTGCCCTGCGCCTATACTTATCATTACATATTTTTCGAATGGAACAGCAAAAAAAGGGACAAGATCCGATTTTAGTGACACGCGATGATATAAGGACATTTGTAGGGATCGCTAATAACACCATTTCTACATCCAGGGACGCCCTGCATGAGCAGGGGCTCATCGAATATGAGAGGTCTAAGGATGGGAAAGCTCCGATGTTTTATGTAATTTTGGAGGAGTAGACGGACTAGGAGGCTTACAAGATGGTTGAGATTCGATATATGGGAGTCATTATTGGTACAGGAAATTTCGTGAATTTTGAAGCAGCAAGTGAAGTCTATGTAGACATCCAGTTTTCAGACGATAGCATGAAGGAGCTTAATGGACATTGTCTAGAGATCGATCATGGCAAACAAGCGATTATCGTATGGGACGACAAAGGAAAGCAGTTGTTTGCTTCAGAGCTTATTCGTATTCCCTTCTTTCGAAAAGAACTTCTAAAGCAACTTACGCTCCTGGATGAGCAAGATGTTCTTTATTATCAGTGAGTTTTATTATAAGTTAGTTCATCTGATCAGAGGCGTTCACAAATTGGAGCTTAGCTATCCATGGCGACAAGTTAAGCAGTTTGCTATAGAGGGCGAGGAGTCATCACAGCATTCAAGGAGGAACAGGAATGTTTACATACCGGAATATATATAGCGGGGAAATTGTCTCATCAGAAGAACGATTGGATGAGAGGAAGGATCTAATACATTACCCATACATGGGCGATGTTGTTGAATTTACTTTTGGGCCACCAGGAATGAATGCATACGGAAGCAAGCTGGCTTTAATGACGAAAAATTATCAGAAGGGCGTAGTCGTTTTCCTATTTGAAGATGGGGCAATCTTGGAAACAGACATGACCTGCTCTAATGAGGATGAATATATCTATTTAACAAGTGAACAATGGCTACAGATTGTTAAAGAATATAGAAATATCCACGGGAAAGATAATAGCTATAGAAACATTGAAGCTTTTATAAAAGAAAAATTGAATCATTCATTTTCATATGAGCAATATGCTGCTCGGTATAACGAAGTATTGAAGAATAACGAACAGGTAGAGGGGATTAAACGCATGTATTTGGACGAGGCTCACCATATGTTCTCTGAGATTATAAAAGATCAAAAGGATCATGAGGCTGTAAAATCGATTAGAAAAGGCGACACTATCACTTTTGAAAAAGATGGCGTATTACAGAAAGGTACAGTATATGCGGTATCTAGAGTACTAAAAGATGAAATCTACAATGTGCATTCAAAGTCTGGTAAGGCAGTTATTGTATTCAAAGAAGATTTGCGTTAAGAGTATGTAGGATATGATCATCGAGAACCCTGAAACATAATACTTTGTTTGAAAAGGGGATGTCCTCGTGAAAAATAATGCTCTAATCAAAGAGTGTCCACATTGTGGATCAGATAGAGGCTACTTCACCAAAATGCAGGCTTCTGGGTCAGTTTGGTGTCATGTTGGGTTTGATGGATCTGAGCGTGAAAACACTCAAATGTACGATTCCCTGTCACTCAAAGGTGGTAAAGTAGCATATTGCTCCAATTGTGAGAAAAGGCTATTTAAGCTGGTTTAACATAATTTATATTATGTAAATAGAATGGGAGAGGTATAAATTATATGCTCAATCAAATTAGAGCATTTCTTAGTAAGATTATTAGAATAAATCAGGATTTTAGCGCATTATCAGATAATGAGCTAGTAATCGGGTATTGGGATACTGTTGGATATGTTGTGAGTTTTAAAGATGGTCGGGAAAAGACAGTTAATCCCGAATTGTCTAAAGAAAAAGCTTTAGCTAAATATGAAGCGACCATTAGTATTCTGGAGCGGGAATTGGAAAAGAGAGGGATTGATAAAGGAAGTATACAAATCATATACGACAGCGATGAGGGGAGATTTCCGACTTATATCAAAAAGTAGCAAAAGTGAAGCTGTGAAGAGACAGTATAGGTCCAGTCTTACGCGTGCAGAAAATTTTAGGAGTAAATGGCAGGACTGAATTGGATTGCCTTATCAATTCAAATATAGTAATCCCAAATAATAACACCTCTCTTCAATCGAAGAGAGGTGTATCTTCATTATGAAGATGTTTTTAATTTTGCAAGCTCGGTGGAGAACTTTGAGTTTAGTACACGGATATAAGTACCCTTCATCCCAAGTGAGCGAGACTCTAATACTCCGGCACTAGCTAACTTCCTAAGAGCGTTAACAATTACAGAGCGGGTGATACCAGCCTTATCAGCAAGGTCACTTGCTACAAGAAGTCGATCCCGTGCTGATTCCATATGTTCCATGATTTTTTCGATGGCAAATTGCTCACTATACGACAGAGAAGACAGAGCGATCTTTGCGTATGTTTTTTCTCGTATTTCTGCCTCAATTTCATCTGTGCGATGTCTTACCATCTTCATTCCAATCACAGTAGCAGCAATTTCTCCAAGGACTAGATCTTCTTCGGTAAATCCATTGTAAAAACGCAACAGAATGAATGTCCCTAACCGGGTGCCTCCCCCGTTAATAGGAATTATTGTAGTCATCAACCGCGGAAAATTGGAACGTAGAACATCCGGAATGATGGTGTACGAACTTTGTACCGGTTCATTGGATAAACTTTGCTCTACTTCGATGAGCTTCTGAGTAAGACTCGACGGCAGCATGTTTGATATCTGATCAATCCCATCGATGATTTGGTCCGTACTGCTCCCCAGAATCTGCCCATCTTTGCTTACGATAAATACGCTTGCACCCATCAACTCTGAAAACTTAAGAGCAAGGTTTTGATATGATGTACTACGACCATCAATGTTTGCTTGTAATAACGAATTAAATCTTCTTGTCTTCTCTAAAAGGTTCACCTTTATTATCCCCCTGGTCTTATAGATATATTGATATTATTGGTTGAAGAGTCAGATTATATACAAAGATATAGAGAAGTTCATTCATCTCATTGCCTGGAATGGTGGCGATCTACATACCTGATCTTCCCCACACAAGTGTACAACAGAGTCAATACATCATTGCGATTGATTAAGTACAAACATGTCAAAAAACGTGAGGAAAAAAGGAAATATTTCAATTATGAATAATACACAATTTGACATATGAAATATGAATTGTTTTCTGATGTGTCATAAAGCATGCTTTTTGAAAGAGCTGAGTGTTACGCTAACTGGCAGAATAATATCAATTTGAGAGACAGTCGTACTTATGGTATTGAACAGGACTTTATGCAGTGAACCACATGAATTTTCAGCTCGCGGTGCCCATAAAATTTATGGACACACTAAAAGTACAAATAACGGGTACAAACAAAAAGAAAACAATTTATTAATTATCAACTAACTCCTCACACAGTATAGCGAAAATTATAAACATACTTCTGTGCATGACATCGACTCACCCGAAAGACGGGGAGCATTACAGTGTTTAAAAATTTAGTTTGACGCTGCAAGCAGCGCCATTTCAGAAGTAGTTCAAGCAAATCTGACTGTGAATGTCAATCAAAAAGTTGACCACCGTGCTCATCAAAAAATTGACCACCAGGACAAAATGAATCCACCCGTTGGGTGGGTAACTTTTTCATGATCACGATCTTTGAATGCTTTGTTTAAAGCGATAACTATCTCCATTCATCGCAAAGATATGGGCTCGGTGGGTAAGACGATCAACTAGGGCTGACGTCATTTGCTCATCCTTAAAAATTTGTGTCCAATCGGCAAATTCTAGATTGCTGGTGATTATCATACTCCCTTTTTCATAACGAGCTGCACAAAATTGAAATAATAACTCTGCCCCGGTCCGACTAAGAGGGACAAACCCGACCTCATCTAAAATGATCAAATCTGTTTTCAACCATTGTTTCTCTAGCTGGAGGATGCGTTTTTGGGACTGAGCTTCCATAAGTTCGTTGCATATTTTGGCTGCAGTCCAAAACTGGACAGAATAGCCGTAATGGCAGGCTTCCTTGCCAAGTGCAATGGAAAGATGAGTTTTTCCGGTGCCGGAGTTTCCGATAAACATGATGTTTTCCGCCTTCTCGATGTACTCACAACGAGCCAGTTGAAGCAACTTGGGCTTATTAAGAGATGGGACTGCTGAAAATTCATATTGATCGAGCGTTTTCACTGACGGAAACTTGGCGTGCTTGATACGACTTGCGATTTGGTTAGCATCTCGTTGTTGCACCTCCTGTTCCAAGAGGGCCAAGAGGAACTCCTCGTAGGGAATTTGTCGTTCGGCAGCATCATGGGCAATTTCCTTATAGACACGCTTAATGGCGGGTAAGCGAAGGCGTTTCGCGTAGGTTTCGAGCAAGAATGTCGTACTCAATGAACCACACTCCTTTTCTGTAACAAACGATTGTACTGGCTTAGGTCGGGGGATTTTACCTGAATACGCGGAATAGAACTGTCCTCAGCCAACGTAAGTTGGGGGACACGATGTTCCGGAAGCGTACGCTGAAACAATAATTGCCTTACGGCATCATATTGTAACATCCCTTTTTGACAAGCTTCCTCTAGTGCTTCCTCGACGAGAGAAGTATCGAATTCACGATGTAGAAGCAGAAGTCTAACAAACTCCCTCATCCCTCCCGGTCGGTTACGGCACTTGTCCAAGAACTGTTGGTAAATTGGAGGTAACCCCGCTTGATGCAAAGGTCTAGCATACAAAACCGCACCTGGTCGAGTAAGAAGCAAATCCAGGTAGTGATCATATTGCAAAAGCTCTTTGCCGCTTTCCAAACATCTCTCATGCTCAGCAATCAATTTGTTTCCATGGTATACCTCGATCCGTTCGGCAAACACCTTACAAGTAAGCTCGGTAGATGCGTATGAAACGGGAACAGAATAGGCATTTTTCTCAAAGTGAATCATAGACAAGGTATTGCTTTTTACAGAGACGACACGGCAACAATCCAGTGGTTGTGGAGGCAATGGGAGCATGATCTGCTGCTCTTGCACAAACGCTGCTCCAACGGTCAAGGATGATCTCGGAATGGTAGTTGTCTCGTAAGAGATACATTTCTCAAGGAGGAAATGATTTAATTCCTCCAGTGAAGAGACACTTGGAACTGGGGTAAAGAACTGCTTTTGGACGAACCTTACGAGATTTTCGACTTGACCTTTTTGGTGCCCTTTTCCCGGATCACAGAAATGACTTTCGAACAGGTAGTGAGCACGGAGCTGGACAAATCGCTCTTGTTCCTCGCGGTTTTTACCTTCCAACACCTTCTTTACGACAGTTGTCAGATTGTCGTACGTAACGGTCTGAGGAACAGCACCGAAAAACTCAAAGGCATCGACATGCCCTTGAAGGAGAGCTTCTTGCTTTTGATGAAAGAATGTTTTGACGAAAATCTTTCTGCTGTAAGTACAACGCATACAAAAGACTTGAACTTTTACCTGCATACCCTGATAAAGAACAGTAACCTCGCCCCAGTCAAATTGAGCAAATTTCCCTGGCGGGAATTCGAGGGGGACAAACGCTTTTGGAGGAGAAACGCGTAGTTGTCTGACGTAACGTCGGACCGTAGATTCACCGCCGGTGAATCCGTATTCGTCGACAAGTCTCTGGTAGATACGAGTGGCAGTATGACGCTGCTTGGGAGGAGCCTGTTCATCTTGACGCAGCCATTCCAGGATGATGGGCTGCACGGAATCAATGACTGGTTTGGGTTTCGGTTTCGACAGCTGGTACACAGGGATCTCCGTTGATTTTAAGGCTTTTCGTATGACTTGACGGGAATAGCCAGTTTCGCGAGAAATTTGCCGAATCGGCTTCCCTAGCAGAATGTGTTGTTTCCTGATAAACTCATAATTAGCCATCTGAAGCATGTCCTTTCCTCCTATATCTTGTTGTCTCAGCAACTTCAAGATACAGGAAAGAGGTGCTCAGGTGGTCAACTTTTTTATGAGCGATGTACCACTGGGTGGTCAAGAATTAGATTAGCATTCACATCTGACACTACTCATAATATAGATAATTATTAATGTAATAAATATTAAAATCGTAACAATTGTATTTTACTTAATCATGTATAAAACTAATCATTCTTGTTTATAAATATTTTTATCATTCCCTCTTAACAGTACCTTTGGAACAAGACGAATATAGAATAGCTCCCCAATTAATTCTACAATTGTTTGCGTTACAATTACTGTAGACGCAACGCCGTTTAGTGGTTCAGGTAGCGCAAGTGCAAACGGAAGAACGACAAGAGAGTTACGAGTACCCGCACTAAAGATAAGAGCCCGTCCTGCTCTGGTATCTAAACGGAATGTACGAGAAATTATACGCGCAATAATCGGGGTAATGGCCATATAGGCTACATAGACAGGAATCACCTGGATAATAGAATCAAACGAGGTATATAGTTTAGAGATTTGTGATGCAACGACAACAAAAAGGGTTAGCGCCATAAAAGGCACAGGAAGCCACGCTGTAGCATCAAGCAATCGCTCTCCCTGTGGTTGTCGCCTTGACCACCATTGCGTAAGTAGCGCAAGTACCAGCGGAACCACAATGAGACCTAAAAATGCTTCGAAAAATGGCCCGACACTCACAATCTCTGCTGCTTTCTCGCCTATAAAAAGCCACAGATAAATGGGCAAAAAAAGCATTTGAGTGACAAAGAGTATAGGTGTTGAGACCAAAACGAGCTTCTCGTTCCCACGCCCAAGATGTGTAAAGACAATTACATAGTCAATGCAGGGAGTAAGCAAAACAAGAAGTACACCTAATAGTACTGCTGGGTCGGTTGGAAGAAACCGTGTTAACCCTAAAACAAGGATAGGTACGGCTAAGTAATTAGTAATAAGTAGCGCATAGATGAACTTTCGATTTGTTAGTGCCTCTTTTAAACGGAAAAAAGGGATTTGGGCAAACATTCCATACATTAAGATGGCAAGCACAAATGAAATCATACGATCTAAACTTTCGCTGGATTCTGGCAACAACAAACCATAACCAGCGGCAATAATTAGTACGAAAGCATAGAGCCAAACTTGATTATTTTCTAATTGTTCTCTTGAAATCACTTCTGGCACTTCCCCTTCCTAACACGAACCCGTATTTTCTATCTTCTGTAAGCACTCGGACCACGTAAGACATTTGCACCTTAACCCGTTATCTAAGATCTGTATCATGGAATTGATCTGTTTCTTCCGATCTTCTAATTCCGAGCGTTTTTGCTTCGCCATCAGCTCCCAACGTTCGGAAAGTGAATGGTCGGCTTCAAAGACTTCAAGTAAAACAGCTATTTCTTGAATACTAAAACCAGTCTGCTGAGCTACTTTAATAAAGTGGATACGGTCTAGCAGCCCCTCGTCATATCGGCGCTGACCGTTTTTTCGTTCAGGACATGGAAGCAAACCAACGGATTCATAGTAGCGAAGTGTCGATGCGTTCAATTCTGCTTTTGCAGCAAGCTGCCCAATGCTAAGATCTGACATAACTTCACCCCTTGACTTAAAGTTAACTTTAAGTTTTATGCTTAATTATATCTCGTTAAGGAATGTGATGTAAATGAAGAAAGGGAGTTGGCTCGCGGGGATTGGGTTACTGGGCGCGTGTGCTTTGTGCTGCGCTTTACCGCTGATCGGCGGTGCGGCAGCCCTAGGCATATCATCCTTCTTTTTGAATCCGGTGATTGTTGCGGTCTTAGCCCTTGTGCTTGTTATAGTATGGAGCCTTATTTATCATCGTCGTAAGGCAAACGGATCGACTTGCATAAAAACAGGATGTAACTGCAATTCATGCTCAAAATGAAAGGTGGAGTCAAAGTGAGTAAAGAAATACCGGTAGCATGTTGTCATACTGTCTATACGAAATCACAAAGGGAGGAGTACAAAAGTATTTGGGAAGAGCTTGAAACAAGACGAATTAGCATTTCGGAGATTGAAAAGGGGTATCAGTATCAATTTCAAGGCGATTCGGAAACGTTGCGTCTGGTAAATGAATGGGTACGGATGGAACGAAAATGCTGTCCATTTTTAACGTTTACGGTCATTGCATGCAACGAAGAGAAACCTATTATGCTAGAGCTTACTGGAAACGAAAAAGCGAAAGCATTCTTGCGAACAGAAATGCAAGAGAAAATTAACATGATATCTCGGGTTGACCAAGAGAATTAAGTTGCTCGTGAGACTCCTGAGGAGTTCGGTATTTAACTTTCCAGGGAGTAGGATTAGGGGAAGGTATTGCATAGAAAAGCTAAGGTTATAAAACAATATTATAAAAGGTATACGGAGGGACTATGGAAAAGACGTCAGATTCAATAGTTAGTACATCCTTACCTAGCCAGGTTAAGATGAGTAACGAAGAAGTAATAAGAAGTCAATTATTGAATCATGTACTCGAGACTGAAAAGATGCGGGACGAGGCAAATCAAAAGCAGGAAGACAATTTCTTCATAGAAGGTAAATAGATTTCAATACCCTGTCTCTGTAAACATGCAGATACAGGGTATTATTTTTAGCTTTTTATCCTTTCAATGTGATTTCAATCTAAAGGATGAGTGGAATCTCATAGCGGTAAGTATGGATTTAAAGTGAAAAAGGCATAGCGTATATGTGCGGTTACCTAGGGAGCCTCCTTTTTCTTAAACCTACGTTTGGGTAGGAAATAAATGAGCCCGGATAAGACAAGCAAAATGGTTAAGACTGAAATAATCTCTAATAATGTGACGAAATTTAAGTCTTCCCATTCTCCAACGTGTAACCCATAAAAGAAATCTAATATGGGGTCTTGTTTTAAAGCGTCAATTTGTCCATCTGCAAAAACAGTCAGTCGTAGGATGGGATCTCTTTTCACATAGACTTTAAAGGAATCTCCTGATTTCGTGATGGATCTGATTTCATCCCAGGAATATTCTCCGGTTTCAACTAACTTTGCACCAACATAGGCAATCGTAAACTCATCAGGATCGGATGGTAAAGAGATCATCTCTGTTTTTAGGTCTGTTGCTTGGGTCTGATACCAAGGGACGTTTAGAAGGAGAAAGCCTGTTATCGCCCACATGACTAAAAATAGACTAACGATCAATCCAACGTAACGATGTAAGGTACGGTTCCACCTTTTTAACATGTTGATTACTCCTCTCCATTACATACAGGATGATTATATAAAATGTGATATTAAAAAGAGATGGCTCAAGTGAGCTATATTGAATGGACAATTAGTGAACCGACGACAGATTTTATATGTTCAGCCGCTAGAGGTACCGATCAATTAAATAATTTGGGGAAATACCCTAACCGCTTAGACATTGAATTGATTAAAACAACTAACACAGGGAGAGGTGTTTCTGCAGGGGAGATGGCAGATTTGAGGTTGCTCAACTGGGCCTTATACAATTAACTCTCGGATTGTAAATGGCTTCACATATCTCCCTCATCGCATGGTCATTCTAACGAAAAGGAGGGATTACCATGGATACAGACTTACAATTAATGAGGGACTTAACCGAAACGGCTGGTCCGCCTGGTTTTGAAATGAGCGTACAAAGCCTAATGAAGGATCGGATTACACAGTTAACTCCCGAGATCCTTGAGGATAATTTAGGGAGTATCGTAGGGCAACACGGAAATACAGGTCCTAGAATCTTGCTAGCAGCACACATGGATGAAGTTTCGTTTATGGTTACCCATGTTACAAATGATGGTTTCCTCCGGATTCAGCCTCTTGGTGGATGGTGGGGGCATGTAATGTTAGCCCAACGAGTAAAGATTCTCACTAGAAAGGGGGAGCTAACTGGAGTAATTGGGTCAAAAGCTCCGCATGTCCTTTCAATTGAGGAAAGAAAAAATGTTCTTGAAATCAGCAATATGTTTGTAGATATTGGGGCGTCAAGTAAAGATGAGGCTAACGGGTTTGGCGTGGAGGTAGGGGATCCTGTTGTCCCGATATGCCCCTTTGAAGTCTTGAAAAACCCAAAAATGCTCATGGCAAAAGCATGGGATAACAGAGCTGGATGTTATGTTGCCTTAAAGGTATTGGAAAGAATTCAACAAGAAACGCTTGATAATACCGTTTTTTGCGGCGCTACAGTTCAAGAGGAAGTGGGCCTTCGGGGGGCGGTAACTTTATCGCACAAAGTTTCTCCGGATATTGCGTTTGCTTTGGACGTCGGGGTAGCAGGTGATACTCCAGGGATGAGTCATAAAGATGGCCATTCTAAACTAGGAGGAGGACCCCTCCTTGGTTTTTATGATAGCAGTATGATTCCTCATTTAAACTTGCGTGACTTTGTTATCGATATAGCAAAGGAACATAACATTCCTTATCAGACAGACATTATGCCGGGTGGAGGGACGGATGCGGGTAAATTTCATATGGCGCATAACGGTGTACCTTCAATGGTAGTTAGTGTAGCTGCACGCTATATTCATAGTCATGTCTCTGTGGTAAGTCGAGATGATTTAGATCTTACTGTGCAATTACTCGTTGAGCTCGTCAAGAGACTGGACGAGGAAACTGTCAATCATATAAAGGGTATGAATAGGAGGAAATAACAAAGAAGGAGCCAATTTGCTTTACACGCATACGGCTCCTCTTTGTTATTTTAATGGTTGTCTATCTAAAAACTGATGCAACTGTTCTTCATCAAAGCTTGAAAGAGACACGGAAGGCATAACCTTTCGCGATAACGGCTTTTCTCCTTTCCATTCTGCTACTTGGCGGTTATCCATAAAAACTTGATACGTTTTTCCGTACCCCGAGAATGCGGATGAGGGCTCTGGATAATCGCCTTCATCCAAACGGTCGTTCTCAAGATTGTGTCTTACACTAATTCTCCATTTCCCTTCGTGATACGTTTCAACTTCCCACGAATTTGGTCCGTTCATGTCCCACTCTCCTTTAATGCTGTGTTCGTTCTATAGTTTTTGTAACGGATGTATATCCTATTACATTTAAATGAATATTTGATGAACCATGTAGTCAATCCACTTGTCGAGCGCGTTTTTTGTATGATAAAGTCGAATAAGTTGAGTGTAAATAATTAAGATAATTCAAAGGACTTCCAGGAGGCAGATCATGGATGAACCCAAGTGGCTAGCCCTGTTACGAGAAAAAGTGAATCACACATTGGCTATTTTTGCAAAAAACAAAAAACTCAAACTGATGGTTGGGTTCTTTCTCTTGCTGACAACCTCAGGTTTTGCTTACGTTGATCATATTGATAATAACCATATGGTTACCGTTTATCAGCTGAAGCTAAATGGAAAAGAGATTGGAGCAGTAAGCAGCCCTGATGTTGTTCAAAAGTGGCTGGATGTGAGTTTGCGTAACAGTGGAGCTAAGAATTATAGTCAATTAAAACTGGATGACCAAATTACGTTTCAGGAACAAAAGCTCTTCAATGGTGTTTATGACAATGACGCAGCTATAGAAGCACTTTCTAAAGAGACAGAGCTCAGAGTATCCACAGTAAAGGTTGAGGTTGGAGGGACCACAGTAGGTTACGCCATTAACCAACAAGAAGTACAAAAGGCGCTCGCCCAGTTGAAACAAAGATATGTATCAAACTCCAAAAGCAAAGTTGCTGCTGCTTCCATCGATAGCCAAAAGTCAGAGGTTAAAGAGGTGAAGTTTAAAGAGACAGTTAGTATGCAACAGAGCACAGCTCCTGCTCCTGATATACTATCATCCGACAAACTGCTACAGGTCCTTACAAATGGCCTTGCTACCCCGATTATTCATACAGTCCGTAAAGGGGATTGTCTTGGGTGTATTGCAAACGAGTATGGAGTTAAGCTTTCTGAAATTCTTGATAACAATCCTGAAATTAATGAGAATTCGTTGTTGCAACTTGGTCAGGAAATAAATATTACCGTATCTCAACCCCTTCTTACAGTGAAAGTTACGGAAGAGGTAGAACAAAACGAGCGAGTTCCTTATCAGTTAGAAACGAGAACATCAAGTTTATTACCAAAAGGCCAAACTAGGGTCATTCAACCGGGTAAAGAAGGAATGAAACGGGCTACATACCAGGTCATTAAAGAAAATGGAAAGATAATTGAGCGTAATTTGATTCAAGAAGAAACTATAGAAAAACCTGTTACTAAGATCGTAGAACAGGGTACAAAAACCGTATCAATCTCTTCTTCAGGAAATATGACATGGCCGGCGAACGGGGTCCTAACCAGTCGTTATGGTCAGAGATGGGGAAGGCTTCATAAAGGCTTAGATATTGCAGGTTCCGGATCCATACAGGCTACAGAAAGTGGAAAAGTAGTCTTAGCTGGTTGGTATGGGGATTATGGAAACGCTGTGATTATTGACCACGGAAATGGTGTCCAAACCTTATATGGGCATATGAAATCGATACGCGTAAGTGAAGGGGAAAGAGTTAATAAAGGTACTTCGATTGGAATTATGGGATCAACTGGTGATTCCACAGGAGTGCATGTGCATTTTGAAGTAAGGAAAGGTGGCAAGATAGAAAATCCAATGAACTACTTAAAACGATAGGGATATGAACAAAACAAACCCGTTCCATTTCTGGGACGGGTTTTATCAACAAGAAATGCAATAAGGGCCACTGGACATTATTCTAACCTTTTATTTGTGTATGAATGATAGTGTGTCATCTGAGGATGAGGTTTCTTTTTAAAAGGACATAGTATGAATATCCTAATATGTACGCTAATACGTACGATATAAATGTCCAAAAAATGTTCCAACCATTATGATAAACAATACTACCTGTTAACACTGTGATATATTCTAATCCAGAAGTGAACAGGCTAAATGACAGCAGAAGGATCCAGTGAGGAAGCAAGTTCTTTTGACAATAGTGTATGAACAGTGAACCAAAGATAGGATAAATTCCTAAATCAATTGGCAAGCAATTTAATGACTCTGTTTTATTCGGCAGTATGTCCCAAAAGTCCAGGAATAGGCCGATCTCATTGAACACTAGAGAAATCACCGAGTCGAATGGTGCAATCGTTAAGACCACTTTTTGATTCTTTTTAAAAAGATTAACGCCTATAATCCAAGGAATAATAAAACCGAAAACTATGTAAAAAAGAATCGGACTCTCCCCTTTCATTCTATATTGCTGATCAAATCGATCTATATACCAGGCACGAGCCTTATTGATAAATAAGGTCGTGTTTTTTTATTTGCTTAAAAAGTACACTTTGAATTCATAACGATATCTGAATGCACTTTCTCCTGCTTATTTTTGTATACCCACAGTTGAATTACAAAAACTAAATAACAAACTCTTTGTTAAAACCCTCAAGGAATATTGTTACGTTCAGGAGGATCAGTATGATAACAAAAGAAAAAAAACGCAGTCCTTTCAAAGGAACAGTACAACATCAACATGAAAGTAAGCATGTTCATTCAAGTGGAGGTGGTCAGCACGTTCACGTTGCGCAGGGAAAGCTAAAAACAGCAATTATTCTTGGATTCATTGTGCTTGCAGGTGAAGTTATTGGCGGCATGTTAGCAAACAGCCTTGCTCTATTGACAGATGCTGCTCACATGTTAACCGACGTAATGGCATTAATTGTGGCCTACTTTGCACTTCGTGCTTCGACGGCTCCACCATCAAAAATCATGACTTTTGGTCGACATCGGATCACAATATTAGCTGCACTGTTTAACGGTCTAACGTTAATTGGAATTGTTTTTTATGTTGGGGCCGAGGCATATAAACGTTTGCTTAATCCTCAACCAGTCGAGAGTACTGTACTCTTTATTACAGCAACGGTTGGTGTCGTAGTAAATTTATACATTGGCTTGGGAATGAGAGAACAAGCAGATAACGTCAACATCAAAAGCGCGATGTTGCATGTATTGGGGGATGCAGCTGCATCAGCAGGAGTAATTATTGCTGGTATCATTATGTATTTTACAAAATGGTATATCCTTGATCCGATTTTAAGCTTCCTTATCGCACTAATTGTAGCGATAAGTGCATGGCGAGTTTTAAAAGAAACATATGTAGTACTTATGGAAGGCACGCCGGTTGGTATCGATTTTGACCAAGTCGTAGCGACAATTCGTTCTGTTTCTGGAGTCAAAGACATTCATGATCTGCATATATGGAGTTTAACATCGAATCGTAACGCTATGAGCGGACACATAGTAGTGGATGGTAGTATGACTGTTAAAAAAGCGCAGGGGATTGTTAAGGATCTTGAAGCACAAGTAGCTAAAAAATTCCGTATTGGACACGTAACGATTCAAGTTGAAGATGAAGGACATTCGCATCCAGAGATGTTTGGGATTGATCGTGAGTGGAAGCATTAAATAAGATGATTTAATCAGACCATAGATGAGGCACAACTGCAGTAAACGAGAAGGGTAGCAAAACATATCGAGAGTGGAAGAAGTCCATGCAAACCGTAAAACAGGTATTCACCTTTACATAACATAAGCACCACTTAAGTGGTGCTTATGTTAATTCAGAAACGAATATCAAATTTGTAAATAATCTACAGATTTCCAGGTGATTCGAGTAAAGGATCTAGTCCCTGAGTCTTTTAATGTAATTGACCGTCGTCTTTATGGTGATGATGATGGCCCTCGTGAACATGATCATGATTATGATTTCCGTGTCCATGTTCATGCTCATGTTCGTGTTCGTGTTCGTGTTCGTGTGTTAGTCCTACTTGACACATCATTTCATCATGATGAATAGAGGAGTTTTCAATTTGAATAGTAGCGTGGACAAAGTTTCTCCGGATATTGCGTTTGCTTTGGACGTCGGGGTAGCAGGTGATACTCCAGGGATGAGTCATAAAGATGGCTATTCTAAACTAGGAGGAGGTCCCCTTCTCGGTTTTTATGATAGCAGTATGATTCCTCATTTAAACTTGCGTGACTTTGTCATCGATATAGCAAAGGAACATAATATTCCTTATCAGACAGACATTATGCCGGGTGGAGGGACGGATGCGGGTAAATTTCATATGGCGCATAACGGTGTACCTTCAATGGTAGTTAGTGTAGCTGCACGCTATATTCATAGTCATGTCTCTGTGGTAAGTCGAGATGATTTAGATCTAACTGTGCAATTACTCGTTGAGCTCGTTAAGAGACTGGACGAGGAAACTGTCAATCATATAAAGGGCATGAATAGGAGGAAATAACAAAGAAGGAGCCAATTTGCTTTACACGCATACGGCTCCTCTTTGTTATTTTAATGGTTGTCTAACTAAAAACTGATGCAACTGTTCTTCATCAAAGCTTGAAAGAGACACGGAAGGCATAATCTTTCGCGATAACGGCTTTTCTCCTTTCCATTCTGCTACTTGGCGGTTATCCATAAAAACTTGAAATACAAGACATATGCCAACAGCAGCAGCAGACTTCATAAGATTCACTCCAACTTCTTTCACCTTGTTTAATAGTGTAGAAAAAACCAGTCTAAACAAATGTCGTATGATAACCACTATTATGAGATCGATTGATTACCTTTATATTTTAGCATCTCATTTTCATGCTATTAATGGCTCACTATAGCTATTTGTTTGAGATATCGATGAAGTAAAAGACATTAGAAAGGTCAAATTTTGTTATTGCATAAAATACATGAAAAAACTAGCGATAATACTAATGTAGCAATGAAATGTGTGATTCGACCCCATCATTAACATAAAGTGGATATTCTAATTAAATTACTTGAACACTTCGTGAACATACGGGGAAGGGTACTTGCATTGTTAAGGTAAATCATATACTTTAATAATAAAATGAATGTTTGAATGATGATTTCTAATTGGGAATGTTAGGAGAGTAATAATGTTCATACCTTATATCATAGGAGCCTCAAAACGGGTTTAGCAACGGAGTGTTACTTGAATCAGAAAGGCAATCTTATATGTATCGCTTAAGGGAGGAGAGAGTTGGGTAAAGCAAGTGTCCTTATTCACACCAAGACTAAATGATACAATGCCGTAAAATTATTCGATGTTGTTCATTATCATTTGATAATGATGAGTTTACTATATCGATTAAGGTATATTCCAAGTAGCTCATTATAGACATCAATCACTGATAAGGCGGTGTTTATATGTCATATTTAACTTTTGACCGTATTAGAAATTATTCCAATACATTAGGAAGAGCTTTCACTCAAAATGAACATGCAAAAAAATATACAAAAAAGACACCTGTTTTTCTATCCTATTGGCACGAGGACCAAGAATTAATAAAAGCAGTAATAGGTTTTTTAGCTCAGTTTGGTCGATCCGTGCATATTGATTGGTTACCCAACCAAATTCCACGAACTACTAATGCGACAACTGCAAGTTCTATTAAGGAAAAAATTATGGCAAGTACGAAATTTATCGTACTCGCTACACCGAATAGTATCGAATCAAAATGGATACCTTGGGAATTAGGTATTGCAGATGGTAAAAAAGGTTTGAATAGTATCGCAATATTGCCAATAGTACAATCATCAACAGTTTGGAAAGAAAAGGAATACTATGGTATTTACAATGTGATTGAAGAGCAGGTTGCCGGGCAATGGACAGTTGTCTCCCCAAATGGCGGCAATAGAGCACTTCGTACTTGGTTAGAAGGATAAGTGAATGATCTCACTGCATCTACACTCTTTATTGTCAGATAATTTTAACGCTGATAACGTAGATATTTAAGAGTGAATCAGTACGAAGGGAGGATATACATGGGCAATGAACATCAGGGCATGTCATCAAGTATGGGTACAGCGTCTTTTTCTGAATTATGGAGTCCTAACATGATGCTCTTAACCCTATTGATGGTGGTTGTATATTTTTTGATAACGGGTCCACTACACAAACGGTTTGCCAATGCTACTCCAGCATCCAGCAAACAAAGGTACCTATTTGTTTTTGCGCTGATTTTGTTCTATGCTGCGCAAGGAAGTCCTATTAGTTATTATGGACATCATTATCTGTTTAGCCTTCACATGTTACAGCAGTCTCTCTTATATTTCGCTTTGCCGCCGATTGTTCTTTTGGCGATACCTGAATGGATCTTGGAAGAAATCTTCAAACTGAAGCTATTAAAGTCAATTTTGAGGATTTCAACCAATCCGTTGGTTGCTGCTTTGATGTTCAATACCTTATTTTCCTTCTACCATGTACCGTTCATTTTCGATGCAATAGCTGACAATGCTCAATGGATGTTGGTTTATCATCTGGTGCTAGTGTTTACAGCATTCGCCATGTGGTGGCCGATAGTTAGTCCATTATCGGATAAACAGCAGCTATCTGGATTAAAAAAACTTGGTTATATCTTTGCTAACGGAGTGCTAATTACTCCTGCGTGTGCATTGATTATCTTTGCTGGTGATCCCTTATACGATACTTACATTCAGGCTCCGCGACTGTTTCCAAGCCTGGATACGTTCAGTGACCAAAGACTAGGTGGGATTATCATGAATCTAATGCAGGAATTAGTATACGGATTCGTGCTTGCATACGTCTTCTATCATTGGTACAGACAGGAAAAGCAAGAGGATTTGTCTATGGATCAGAAAACATAAAGTTTAGCTGGATATAAAAGTAAGGGGAAGAGGCACAGAGCCACTTCCCTATTTTCTAACTATACCAAGGGAAATGAAAAATAGAGGGTAGGGGAGATATAATCATGAATAAGTTATACTTACTTGGCTGCATGTTTTTGTTAATGTGGGTTGTATTCATTATGTTTGAAATTCCGAAACAGGATAATCTACTCATACTTTCCGTAGTTGTAGGTGGTTCCATTTCTTTGCCACTTTATTTTGGAATTGTGTATCTTCTAAAGGGGACCCCCCGAAGAAAATGGATTGCTTGGTTATTCATAATTCTTAGTCCAATTGTAATTTCACCTTTAGTCATATATTTTGTCGTAAAGTTTATCAGTTAACATAAACTGTGCAAGTTATTTTTTTTACAACTATTACTTCTGACCTTAGGAAAAAAAGCAGTAGTTGTTTGTGGGATAAATTGAGAGAGAAGACGTTTCAGACAATCAAATTGATTTTCATATTATTTGGTCAGCCAGAAGCTTCTGGTTGGCCTTTTTTTCTGAAGCGAAGGGTAACTGTTACAAGGTGAGTCTAGTTCTAATATCAGATTAACTCATTAGATAATATCTCCTGATTTAATCATTACTTAACTAAGAAAAACTGTGAAGCTTAGGTGAATACTTTGTCACAGAAAAGCGACACAAAAATGAACACTGCTGGAACCAACGTACACAGTTCTAGATTTTCTGATAGCATTTAGAAAAGCTGTTGAAGCAAGTTGGTGTTTAACTAAGTTAAAAAATTGTTAGGACAATTTTTTGATGATTGAGGGAGGGGTTAGGAGAAATGGGTGCAAGAAAGATGTTGAAGAAAATCCACTTTTGGATATTGGCAACAATAGCCGTCCTCATGCTTTCAGGATGTGGAAACGAGTACGTTGTCCTCAATCCAAAAGGGCCAGTGGCAGAAACGCAGTACAATCTCATTATCATATCAGTTATTTTGTGCTCCATCATCATTATACCGGTTCTGGCGCTTACCGCTTTTATTGTGTATCGCTATCGAGACACTGCGGACAATAAAGCTCCTTACAGACCGAATTGGACGCACAACACGGCGTTGGAAGTAATATGGTGGGGGATTCCCGTTATTATCATTGCGATTTTGGGTTACTTCACAGTACGAGACATTTATGCACTGGTAGAATCGCCCAATAAAGAAGTGAAGCCGATCACCATCGAAGTTACATCTATGGACTGGAAGTGGATGTTTACTTATCCTGAGCAAAACATAGCCACAGTCAATTACTTAGAGATTCCGGTAGGGGTTCCGGTACAATTCCGAGTGTCTGCTGACGGTCCTATGAACTCTTTTTGGGTTCCGCAGCTTGCTGGCCAAATTTATGCGATGGCTGGAATGGCTACGAACTTATGGATGCAAGCTGATGAACCGGGCGAATATCAGGGGAAGGGTGCTAACTTTACTGGAGAAGGTTTTGCCCATATGCAGTTTAAAGTAGTTGCCAAGCCCCAGAACGAATTTGATCAATGGGTGCAGCAGGTGAAGAACAATAGTCCAGCCATGACAAAACAGGATTACGAGAAGCTTAGAAAGCCTGGTCTTTCTGAAATAATGCTGTATTCATCATTTCCAACAGGACTGTTTGATGAAATTGTGATGAAATACAGCCATGGTCACGATGACAAAAAGAAGCATGACATGAAAACCCGACAGCCTATGAGTAATTCCAATGACCCAGAAGATCAAGTGAAAAACGATAATGCGAATAAAGCAACAAACGAGATCGACCAGCAAATGTCTGGACACAACATGACCGAAATGAACATGAATCAGTAAATGGAAGGAAGGAGGAACACCTAATGTGGGAAAACATTAAATCTTTTGCATCAACGTTTTTTGTTACAGGTGACCCTTTAATTTATGGTGCGGATGTTTCGATTGCCTTAACGATTGTTGCTATCGTTTTTGTCCTTACCAAATACCATAAGTGGGGATGGCTATGGCGTGAATGGCTAACTACTGTAGATCACAAAAAAATTGGGATCATGTATCTGATCGCTTCACTTTTAATGCTGTTCCGCGGTGGAGTGGACGCTCTTTTGATGCGTGTACAGCTAGCGTTCCCAGACTTAGGGTTTTTACAATCTGATCACTACAACGCAATCTTCACGACGCACGGCACGATCATGATTTTGTTTATGGCAATGCCGATGATGTTTGCCCTGTTCAACATGGTAATTCCATTGCAAATAGGAGCGCGTGACGTCGCCTATCCGTTTTTGAATGCAGTCAGTTTCTGGCTATTTATGTTCGGTGCAATGCTGTTTAACTTGTCATTCGTTATAGGAGGATCTCCGGATGCAGGGTGGTTATCGTATCCACCTTTATCACAAAATGATCTGAGTCCTGGACCTGGTCAAAACTTTTATATTTGGGGCATTCAGATTTCCGGTATCGGTAGTTTGGCCACAGGGATTAACTTCCTTGTAACGATTCTTAAAATGCGTGCTCCAGGAATGAAATTGATGAAAATGCCTCTTTTCAGCTGGTCTGTTCTGTCAAGCTGTATCATGATCATTTTGGCATTCCCTATTCTAACTGTAACACTGGCGTTGCTTTTCCTCGACAGATTCGCAGGCGCCCATTTCTTTACGATGGATGGCGCGGGTAATCCGATGATGTATATCAACCTTATTTGGATGTGGGGACATCCAGAAGTATACATTTTAGTTGTCCCAGCTTTTGGTATTTTCTCTGAGATCGTTGCAACGTTCTCCAGGAAGGCGATTTTTGGGTATAAATCCATGGTTATTGCCATGATGAGCATTGCTGTTGTTGCATTTTTTACGTGGGCACATCATTTCTTTACCATGGGGACAAGTGCTAACGTAATTGCATTTTTCGCGATCTCAACCATGGTCATTGCGATTCCGACCGGGGTAAAAATCTTCAATTGGCTGTTTACCATGTTCCGTGGACGAATTTCGTTCAAACAACCAATGTTATGGACGATTGCGTTCATTCCATGTTTTCTTATCGGGGGAGCTACGGGTGTCATGCTAGCAGTTGCTCCTGCAGACTACCAATATCACAATAGCTATTTCCTCATTGCCCACTTTCACCAAGTACTGATTGGTGGGGTTGTGTTTGGTTTCCTTGCAGGCATTTACTATTGGTGGCCGAAAATATTCGGCTTCAAGCTGGATGAACGTTTGGGTAAATGGGGTTTCTGGTTCTGGAATATCGGTTTTTATGTTTGCTTCATGCCGCAATACGCGCTTGGTTTCATGGGTATGACCCGACGTTACTATACGTACGGATGGGACTTGGGATGGGCACCACTCAATCTAATATCGACCATTGGAGCTTTCTTGATGGGTGCAGGCTTTATTTTCCAAGTATGGCAAATCGCGTACAGTATCAAACATGGCGAGCGTGACACGACAGGGGATCCGTGGAACGGACGTACATTAGAATGGTCGATCCCATCTCCGGCACCGTTTTACAACTTTGCAGTCATTCCACAAGTGAAAGATACCGATGACTGGTGGCTGACAAAAGAAGCAATGGCTGATAGCACTGCTAAGAAAGAGAAAGTACACCTTGAACCGATCCACATGCCGAAAAACTCTGGGATTCCATTTATCATGTCTGTCTTCTGGTTTATTGCTGGATTTGGCTTTACCTTTGGATGGGTATGGATGGCAGTTGTTGGGTTAATCGGTGTTGCTATGACAATGTGGGCACGTTCCTTTCAGTATGATACGGATTATTATGTACCGGTAGATGAAGTGCGACGCACGGAAGCCTCACTGGGGAGGGATTTATGATGCAAACACTGGTAAAAAAACATGGCGATGGTCATTCTCATGATCATGAGCATGGCCACGAGGAA
The DNA here is from genome assembly GCF_046622605.1 of Brevibacillus centrosporus. NCBI lineage: Bacteria > Bacillati > Bacillota > Bacilli > Caryophanales > Paenibacillaceae > Brevibacillus > Brevibacillus centrosporus. The sequence goes on from NZ_CP176857.1 coordinate 236,182, forward strand.
CATGAGCAACTTAAAGTACTCGGATTTTGGATTTTCCTTGTAACAGACTGCATCTTGTTTGGTTCACTGTTTGCCACTTACGCAGTATTGATGCACAATTACGCGGGGGGGCCAACCGGAAAAGAGCTTTTTGAAATGCCCGGCGTTATAGCATCGACCTTTATCTTGTTGACCAGTAGTTTTACAAGTGGTTTGGCTATACTGGCGATGAATAAAGGGAAAGTGAAAGAGTTGATTGGGTGGCTAGCTGTAACTGCAATATTAGGACTAGCCTTTATCGGACTAGAGATCACAGAGTTTGCCAAAATGGTAGAGGAAGGTGCGAGTATTTCAACAAGTGCGTTTCTTTCGGCTTTCTTTGCACTGGTTGGGACGCATGGTCTGCACGTTACGGTAGGTTTGTTCTGGATGGTGGCGATCATGATACAGTTGAAACGCCACGGCATAACACCAGTAACACGTCGTAAAGTGACCAACCTGAGCTTGTATTGGCACTTCCTTGACGTCATTTGGATCTTCCTCTTCACAGTTGTCTATCTATTGGGGGTGATGTAGGATGACCCATCATGAGAATCATGCAGAACATCACGGCTCACTAAAGTCGTATGTGATCGGCTATATTCTGTCGATCGTGTTGACCATTATTCCGCTTGTGCTTGTCATGAATCAAATGCTTGGCAAAACGGCTCTTGTAATCACAATTATGGTTATGGCCATTTTGCAATTCTTTGTCCAGCTATACTTCTTTATGCACATTAGAGAAGGAGAAAAGCCGCGCTACAATGTTCAAGCTCTTGTTTTGGGGATTGTAATTGTTCTTACAATCGTGGCTGGTTCGATTTGGATTATGACATTTAATACGTAAGTTATTGAAAAAGTCCGTTTCCTAACCATGAGATAAGACACAACCCTTTCATCAGCTGTGTCTTATCTCTTCTTATATAAAGGTCAAAGTTTAAATCTCCGAGAGAAACGTACGAAGGCCACCTAGAAATGGGAATAGAGCACAGATTTTTAGTTAATTTGTCAATGATGACTATAGAACTTTAGTTGTTAATCAATACCTAGTGAAGTGTCTGGTAAGCTATCACTACCCCAAAATGGAGGGTGGAAAATTACAAATGGATATGAAAACGAAATCAAAGATCATCGTGCTCGCATGTATAGCAATTCCTATAACAATAGGGATTTTTGCTTATAGGGGCTCAGTTAATGCCAATCAGGAACAGATAAAGGAAATTAAGGGGAAAATTTCAATGAAGGGAGGCAGAGTACTTAATATTAAAGTGGTGAGCTATGTAGACAGCCCTTTCGAAAAAAGTGGTAAAGGGAATACGATTTATCAAATTAGCTACCAGAAGAATGGGAAAACTCAGACCGCATGGTATCGAGCCATAAATCAATCTTCAATTTTGCGGGAAGATCCAGCGTGGTTATTTGAATGATTGCGAATGAGCAGTTTTAAGTCTTTTTGTAAAAGTACAGTCATTTATGTGAACCCTACTTTAGCAGCATTTTATTCAAATTATATATACATAAACGGATCGTGAAAGTTAACACAGTGTTGCTATGTTACTAATAGGATCGAAAAATGACATTTTGATGTCTCTGTAGAGTCCGGCCATGTTTTAATGTATTATTAAAATAATGAAACGATTGTTTGAATGTTTATGTGTAATAGGGATGATTAACGGTGAGGAAAAGATGTACTAAAAGATAAAAGTATTGAGTCTCCCCCCTGTGTAATACTATTTGAAGATTTACATTAAGAGTTTCGAAAATAAATGAAAAGACAAAAGAGAGGAGAATAATTAATGGGCCTTGCATTACTAGGAACTACTTTAATTGCCTTTATCCTTTTTGTTCTTTTTATCGTTACTAGAAGCCAATTCGACCAACAACAGACTATGAAAACTCACAAAGAAAATGTGAGGCATACGGAAATGCACAAAACAATCTTTAATTTAAAACTTGGATTGGGTGTAGCCATTATTGCTGTATCAGTAACTGTAGGATTATCAATATTCGGTAGTGGGGAAAAAGTTAATTACCTTGATCATTCACATGGATTGAGACAGCCGATGGAAAGTGAAACGCAGCGTTAGGAATTTACAATTGAATAGCTTCTCTAATATACAGATCAGAAAGATGATAAAGACAGATTATTAGATCTAAGCACGACCAAGGAGGATAACACTGATGCTAATCCAAGTAAGTGATTGGCTATTGGATTTGGCTTTTGTACTTTACGTGCTCTCGTCCATTACTTTTGTCATCGCATTGACAGGAAGGAACTGGGCGGGACGGGATCCGATGCAACATGAGCAACGCTATAGTAGTGTAGCTTATTGGCTTTCTCGCTCAGGGAGGATACATTGTTACCCGATGGATTGCGGGTGGTCATAGCCCAACAAGTAACATGTTTGAATTCATGGCTTTCCTGGACTTCTGTATTATTTTGGCATACCTGATCATCTACAGAATCTATAGAATGAACGTGATTGGGGCATTTGTTCTACCACTTGGAGTGATCATGTTGGGCTATGCCTACGTCTTCCCAAATGAAGTCACTCCACTCATTCCAGCGTTACAAAGCTATTGGTTACAAATTCACGTAACCACAGCAGCCTTGGGAGAAGGAATTTTAACAGTCGGTTTTGCTGCTGGATTGATGTATTTAATTCGAACAATACCTCAAGATATTGTTACTAAAGGAACAAGATGGTTAGAGTTTGTACTGGTAGTCGTACTCATGCTCGTTGGGTTTATCGGTATGGATATGACTTTTTCACGATTAAATCAAAGTACCATGTTTCAAATGCCACAAAAAGTGATGGATAATTCGGGACAATTGGTGAATCAGACTGTGGAGTACGTTCTCCCTGCTATAGTAGCCCCAGCAAATTCTACCATAAGAATGCCAGGACCAATGTCCCCATGGTTTGAAGCTCCTGCTTGGATGGTGGGGAAAGACTCAGCACGGAAATTGAACACAATGTTCTGGTCGATTCTCTCTGGTGTCGTGCTCTACGGAATACTTCGTTTGCTTTTACGCAAACGATTAGGTGCCGTTATGCAACCTTCGCTTAAAGGGATTGATCCTGAATTATTGGACGAAATTAGTTATCGTGCCATTAGTATAGGTTACCCAGTGTTCACACTTGGCGCTCTCATTTTCGCTATGATCTGGGCTGAAGAAGCATGGGGTCGGTTCTGGGGATGGGATCCCAAAGAAGTTTGGGCGTTGATTGTCTTTCTGTTTTACAGCGCGTACCTACATCTTAGGCTCTCTCGTGGTTGGGTAGGTACAAAGTCTGCGTGGATGTCGGTCATTGGCTTCGTTATTATTCTGATCACATTGGTGGTCGTGAACCTAGTAATTGCTGGTTTACATTCCTACGCATAACGAATAGATGAATTTGTTTTTTTATAATAGCCTTGCAGAAAAAGTAAGCCCGACCTTGAGTAAGGGCTTACTTTTTTCTTAGCTGACGATAATCAACTCAAGATAACATTTGAAACCAGTTCTTTAAGAGTCAGCTTCGAATTAAATACAATTGTTCATTATATAGTTTGCAACGGTTGTACATCTTATAACATTTAAATGACTATTTGATGAATCCTTCAGTCCATCTACTTGTCGAACTCGATTTTTGTATGATAAAGTCGAATATGTCGGGAAAAAGATAATTCCAAAATCCAAAGGACGTCCAGGAGGCAGTAAAATGTTTGGTACCAATTGGATAGCCCTATTTCGAGAAAAAGTAAAAGATGTAAAGTCCATTTTTTCAAAAAACAAAAAAGTCAAATTGTTTGTTGGGTTAGCTTTCTTGCTTACAACAACGGGTGTTGCATATGCGGAGCATATTGATAACTCTCATATGGTAACTGTTTATCAGCTGGAACTGAACGGGAAAGAAATAGGAGTTGTAAGCAGCCCTACGGTTATTCAAGAGTGGCTAAATACCAAATTGAACAAAGGCGGAAAACAGAGTAATGCCATTGAATTAAAATTGGCAGACCGTATTACTTTTAAGGAACAAAAACAGCTTAATGGTCGCTATGACAATGAAGCTGCTTTAGAGGCTCTTTCTAGAGAGACGGAGTTGAAAGTATCAGCAGTAAAAGTTGAAGTTGGAGGCAATATAGTTGGTTATGCAGCTAATCAAGAGGAGATTGATAAGGCACTCTCGCAGCTTAAGCAGCAATATGTCGGAAATTCCAAAAGTAATGTTACAGCAGCCTCTCTCGATGAGCAAACAAAGGTAAAGCAGGTAAAGTTTAAAGAAACTGTTGAAACGGGGAAAAGCTCGGCCCCTGCTTCTGAGATCCTTTCTACTGACGAGTTGATACAAGTCTTTTCGAATGGCTTGATGACCCCAACTATTCATACTGTCAGTGAAGGAGATTGCCTCGGGTGTATTGCAAATAAATACGGAGTTAAGCTCTCCGATATCCTTGACAGTAATCCAGGTTTAAATGAAAACTCGTTATTGCAGATTGGTCAGCAAATAAATGTTACGGTATCGAAACCTCTATTAACAGTTGAAGTTACAGAAGAGGTTGAGAAAAGCGAGAGAATCCCCTTTAATTTAGAAACCAGAACAACTGATAAACTACCGAAAGGCGAAACAAGGGTAATTCAACCAGGAATAGAGGGCACGAAAAGGGTTACATACCAGATTATTAAAGAAAATGGAAAAGCGGTAGAACGCAAAGTAATTCAGGAAGAAACCATTACGAAACCTAATGCAAAAATCGTAGAACGGGGTACGAAGGTCGCTTCAGCCACAGGAAATATGACTTGGCCAGCAAACGGAGTACTGACGAGCCGTTATGGTCAGCGATGGGGTAGACTACATAAAGGGTTAGATATTGCAGGCTCAGGGTCCATACGGGCCACAGGAAGTGGAAAGGTAGTTTTAGCTGGTTGGTACGGAGATTACGGGAACGCCGTCATTATTGACCATGGGAACGGTGTCCAGACTTTATATGGACATATGAAATCTTTGCGTGTAAGCGAGGGAGAACAGGTTAGCAAAGGTACATCAATTGGTATTATGGGATCAACCGGTGATTCGACTGGGATACACGTCCATTTTGAAGTGAGGAAAGGTGGACAGGTCCAAAATCCGATGAATTACTTAAAAAGATAAAACCGCTACCAGCCCCACTGCTCTTTTAAAAGCGCAGTGGGGTTCTGTTTATATAAAATCACTATTGCAAAAGTCATCCCCACTTCGGACCATTGAGCTGTATGCTTCACGATTGTTCCTATTCGAAGGAAATGCTTGTTTTACGGCCCTCCGTCCTGCCCTCCCCCTTGTTGAACTAGGTTGGCAAAACCATCGTCCATTCGCCTAACATCATGAGTCCTTTCAAAGCTCGGTCGGTTTTCCATCACTGGCCAGGGAGCTCTAATAAGGATATCTTTGAAATCTCCTACCGACATTGGTGCAATCGGTGATAAATAAGGCATGCCAAAAGAACGCAGGTTTGCCATATGTCCGATAAGTACCATGACACCAACCAGGATTCCGTATACTCCAAGAATCGAAGCCGCAATCATCAGGGGAAAGCGAAGCATCCGAAGGGAGATGGCTGCGTTAAAGTGGGGGATCGTAAACGAGGCGATTCCAGTGATGGAAACGACAATGACCATCGGTGAAGAGACGATCCCCGCATGGACAGCCGCGTGGCCAACAATCAGCGCCCCAAGTATACTGACCGATTGACCAACCGCCTTCGGGAGGCGAATTCCCGCTTCCCGCAAAGCTTCAAAGGATATTTCCATGATAAGTGCCTCGACTATAGCCGGAAAAGGAATGGACTCTCGTGCTGCGGCAATGCTAAGCAAAAGAGTGGTAGGCAGCATTTGTTGATGAAAAGTAGTGATAGCCACATAGGAGGCAGGAGTGAGCAGCGCGATAACCAAAAACAGATAGCGCAACCAGCGGACTAATGTCGCCATTTGAAATCGTTCATAATAATCTTCGTTTGCTTGCATCATCATCCAGAAGGTAGCAGGTACAATTAACACCATCGGACTTCCGTCTACGAAAATGGCGACACGCCCTTCCAAGAGTGCTCCCGCTACGGTGTCAGGCCGTTCTGTGTACATGACCTGGGGAAACGGCGAGTACGTGCTGTCCTGGATCAACTCTTCGATGTATCCGCCCTCCAAGATGGCATCCATATCAATGTTGCTGATCCGACGAGACACTTCCTCCACGATTTGCAGATCCGCAATTCCCTCCAAGTAAGCCAGATTAATGTTGGTACTCGATTCTCTACCGACGACCAACGACTTCATTTTCAGTCTGGGGGTTTTTAGCTTCCGACGGAGCATCGAGGTATTCGTCCTAATATTTTCAATAAAACCTTCTCGGGGACCGCGCACGACCGCTTCGCCTTCTGGTTCGTTTACTGAGCGTTTTTCCGCTCCTTGGATGCTTAGTGTTAGGCCTTCCTCATTTCCATCTACGAGTATCCCCGTAGTGCCAGAGAGAACTGCCTGCAATAGATTTTTGTATTCGTTCACTTTAGTAATTTGCGAGACTGGCAGTAAAGCTTTTTCAATTACATGGATATCATCGTCTCCATTTTCCAGGACCATCAAGGTTTGTAGTACTTGATTCACTTCCTTGGTATCGATCAGGCCGTCCACAAAAACAAGAATTGCATTGACACTGTTGTTTAGCTTGAATTCTCGAATAACGAAATCAGAGCAGTCTGAGAAAAGACGTTTCAAAAAGGAGATGTTATCCTCGAGTTTGTAAAAAAGGGGAAAGCCGTCCAGTTCAATCAGACTACAATTATCGATAGTTTCAATTAGTTCTTTTGTGTTGTCTTCTTTTGAGAATATCATCTCTTCACCAACCACTGGAAACTTACCTGTATTATGGGATGTTGGGTGAATTAATATGTAGGAAAGCCATTCCCGTAAATGGCATGTCGTCAACCCCGCATACATATATCAGTCATGGGGGGATAAGCATGCTTGGGATTATGACTTTTTGTAGTTTAGGGCTATGTGCGGGTGCTTTTCTTGCATATGCTGGAAACAAGCTGAACCAGATGTGGCTCTCAGCCATCATTGCATTGTCAACGGGTGTAATCATAGGGCTCATATTCACGGATTTCTTGCCAGAGGCAGTGGAAATAGGTGGAGTCTCGTGGGCAGCTGCAGGGGCAGTAATCGGGTATCTAGTTGGATACACATTCGACCGTCGTTTTCACTCGCATAAACATATTCATCAAGAGGAAAATAACTCATTCATGCGATCCGGGATGCTGATCGGAGCAAGTATAGCTCTGCATAACTTTCCAGCAGGACTATTACTGGGCAATACCTTTATACATTTGCCACACCTTGGACGGGAATTAGGGATGGTCATGTTTTTTCACAATGTCCCCGAAGGGTTGGCTATGGGTGTTCCCCTGGTCATGGCAAAAGTAAGACCCGTAAATGTAATGATGCTCGTCTTGCTAGTAAGCGCTCCATTCGCGATAGGTGCTGTATTGGGGGCGCTCGTCGATCTAAAGGAAGTTGGACTCTTGGCTCTCATGATTGGCCTTGCATCAGGAACAATCTTGTACGTATCATGGTTTGAAGTGTTTCTAAAATCCTTACGAGGGATTTATGTTTCTGTAGCGTTTCTCTTGTTTATACTTGGCTACTATGCCAGCGTTATTTTGCTATGAAGATAATAGGTATTCACGGTAAGACGGAGTGTTTTCTTAAGAGAAAATAATACAATAACCCTAATGTATAGGTGAGTATATACGAAAAAAATGTCAAGGTAATGTTCCAGCCATTGTGATAAACGATTTTTCCTATTAGCACGTAGGTTAGTTCTAAAACGGTTGTAAATGAGCTAAACAGAAAAAGAATTAACCATGTAGAGAGTTTCTTTCTTTGAACGAAGTGGATGAAAAGGGAGCCAAGTACCGGATAAACACCCAAATCAAGTGGTAAACAATTCATAAACTCTGTTTCTTTCGGGAGTATATCCCAAAAATCGAGAAACACCCCAAACTCATTGGTCGACAAAGCAATAACGGCTGCGAAAGGGGCAATTGTTAACACTAGTTTAGGGTTTTTTTTGAAGAGAAGTCCACCAGCGATCCAGGGAAGAATAAATCCTAATACGATGTTGGAAAGCATACTGTTCATCACCTGTTTATATTCTGCTCCATAATGTAATGGCTAACCCAATACGAGCCTTCTCCCAAAATAAGGGGAAAGGCTCGTGTTTTCATTGTGAATCTATAGGGTATGTCGGAAGTGCATCTGTGATCCATATGGGCTAAATTATGGCCTCATCCGTATATCAAGCGTGCAATGGCATAAAACTAAGTACAAATTTGCTAAAAGACAAACTGGTTATATGGTGAATAGCAGGAGGATATGCAAATGAGCAAACAAGAATCAAAACACCGTGACAACAAGGTCCAACATGGTGATGACCACAACCATTCAACTGGAGGTGGTCATCACGTGCACGTTGCACAAAGCAAGCTGAAAACGGCAATTATTCTAGGGTTTATTGTATTAGCAGGCGAAGTAATTGGCGGGATATGGGCAAATAGCCTAGCTCTTTTAACTGATGCAGCTCACATGTTAACAGACGTAATGGCCCTTATTGTGGCATACTTCGCAATTCGAGCATCGACGGCACCGCCATCAAAACTCATGACATTTGGGCGTCATCGGATAACCATACTAGCTGCTTTGTTTAACGGCTTAACTTTGATTGGTATCGTTTTTTTTGTAGGAGGAGAGGCATATAAGCGATTGTTAAATCCCCAACCAGTAGAAAGTACAGTATTATTCATTACCGCGACAATTGGTGTGGTTGTGAATTTATATATCGGTTTGGGAATGCGTGATCAAGCTGACAATGTCAATATTAAGAGTGCGATGCTGCATGTACTAGGGGATGCAGCTGCATCAGCAGGTGTAATTGTCGCAGGGATTATCATGTATTTTACCAAATGGTATATTGTTGACCCGATTTTAAGTTTTTTCATTGCCCTCATTGTGGCGGTCAGTGCATGGCGTGTACTGAAAGAATCTTACATTGTACTTATGGAAGGTACACCCGTTGGGATTGATTTTGATCAAGTAGTAGCGACCATTCGTTCCATTTCAGGTGTCAAAGACATACATGACCTGCATATCTGGAGTCTAACATCCAATCGTAACGCAATGAGCGGACATATTGTGGTAGATGGGGGAATGACAGTAGGCAAAGCACAGGGGATCATACGTGAGTTGGAGAGGCAGGTTGCACAAAAATTCCGGATTGGGCACGTCACGATACAAGTGGAAGATGAGGGGCACCCACATCCGGATATGTTTGGAATTGACCGGGAGTGGGTGCACTGATGTGCTAATAGGCAGTGGAGGGTTTAATCTGGTTTTTACTGCTTTCGTCTTCGCTCAATGAACGTGTCCATCGTTATTTTTGTGTTGATGGTGCATATGATCATCATTATTATGGTCGTGCTGGTGGTCATGCTCATGAGATGGGCCAACCTGGCACATCATTTCACCATGTAGGACCGAGGAATTTTCTATCTGAATAGTAGCATGCGTAATCCCGAAATTATCCTTTAACAAGTGCAAAGCTTCTTGAAGAACTGGATAACTTGGAAGATCATCTTTAACATGAATATGTGCAGTCAACGAATCAAAACCTGACGTAACCGTCCAAACATGAAGATCATGGACGCTAGTAACTCCTGGGATGGTGGTAAGTGCGTCTTTTACTTTCTGGGTGTCGATATTCGAAGGGCTTCCTTCCATCAGAACATTTACGGATTCTTTTGTTACACGCCAAGCACTGGACATGATTAGAATACCAACGATAATGCTAATGATCGGATCTGCAATATACCAACCAAATTTCCACATAAGAAAGCCCGCAACGATTGCCCCGACAGATCCGAGCATATCACCGAGAACGTGGAGAAAAGCACTTCGCATGTTCAGATTGTTTTTGTAATCTCCCCGCATCAAAACAAAAGCTGCTGCAATATTGGCCAAAAGACCGATAAAGGCTATCCCCATCATGGAAAGGCTGGCTACTTCGGGTGGGGCAGATAGTCGCTGATACGCTTCCCAGAAAATGAAGATGGATATCACAACGAGTGTGATTCCGTTCAGCAGTGCTACAAGGATTTCGGTGCGATAAAATCCATACGTTTTGGTAGGCGAAGGTGGTTTTGCTGCAAAATACATAGCAACTAAGCTAAGAAACAGAGCAGACGAGTCACTCAGCATATGCCCTGCATCAGAAAGAAGCGCTAAGCTGTTGGTAAGAAATCCTCCGATGACTTCAATAATAAGAAACGTCGTAATAATCACCAGGGAAAGTAGAAGTGCCTTTTTGTTAGCCCCTTTTCCATGGCTATGTCCATGTCCGTGATCGTGGGAATGTCCATGATGAAGTCCCAATGAAATCCCTCCTTATAACGATTATTGTTCCTAATGTAACTCAGATTATAGACGATTATAAACAAATGTTCAAATGAATATTTGAATGTCACGGAAAAATGGGTATAAACGGAAATGGAACCATGCCAATAAATTGAAGGGGTTCTATCCAACTATCTATGGACTAAAACATGTATCGCTGAGTCATGACTACTAACTATAAGCGAGTCGATAAGCCATGCAACAACCAGCAGGGGTTAACTTTTTAGGGAATGGATAAGATGTTTATTTTTCTGGTATCAAAAAGAAAATCGCTGTTGCAATCAGCAATCAGCGACCCTCAACGAATTAGTGCTTCATCCCAGGCATTTGGGTTGAGTCTGTTTGTTTGTTGTTATCCATTCCCCCCATGTTACCATGTCCACCACCTGATTCAGACGTGATTTCCAACATACTATCAATTTCTGCTTGCGCATTCGATGTCATAGTGTTTTGGTCACCAGTAATCCAGGCATGGTTGTAAGGCCCCTCTGCGGGGGACAGTTTATATTTTGGTTGAATGGACATTAGGTAAGACATAACTGGCGATGGCATTTTATCTTGGCCAGTCCATAATAAAGGGGCATGTTTTCCCATATGTGAAAAAGGCGTTTGTGCGATCGCCAATGCAGGTGATCCTATTACCATAAAGGATACGTTGTGTCCCGGCGATGTGATACCCCAGCCAAATTGCGTTGCAGAATCTTTAAACTTTGCGAATGCGATGGCATTTTCGTATGGATCGTTACCAGAGATCCTTGTAACCTTGCCGTATTGTTTTAACTGTTGCTCTACGTTTGATGAAACCACCAATTCGGGACCCAATAGGTAGATATTTGCTTGTCCGTTTCTGGTCTTCAGGGCATCATTCGTTTCTTGTGGAATTTCGTCTTTCTTTACATAAAGTAAAGGTTCCGGCATGTGGGCAATCCAGTTAGTTGCGGGTAACGTGAAATCTGGACTATCCATTGAACCGATTATTACGGATTGGGGTACAGATCCCGCAACTTTCGCGTAATAAGCATCAATTGCTTTGGCATAATCCGCTGGGTTTTTTCCTTGGATTCGATCAAATTTGAACTCAAGCGATTTTATTTGCTCTTCCACGTTCTTATCAAAATTCCCCACAAGAATGACCTGTATGTTTTGGTTCTGAGGCGATCCAATCGGGTTTAAGCGTTTAAGCTCATTTATAGTAACATCGGGGATTTGATCTTGCCTAGAAAACAAAACAGGACCGTTATTCGGGAAGTGGATTAAATCGGTACTAACCAATGCTGATTGCCAATCATCTGGATTTACAAGCACGACTCCACCAGGACGGGATTGATCGTTGGTCGATGTCCAAATGGTTTTCGAAACTATAACTGCAGCCTCGAAAGGATCGCTTGTATTAATTCTCGTCGTATTTTTTGTTGCTACCCAAGGTATCTTATTCTCTAACTGGCTCCCCGTTGGCTGATTTCTAGAGGGGGATTTTTCAGGAACGGCGCTTGTACATCCTGCAACTAAAAGTGCAGAAGTTAAGCATATAATGCCTGCAAATTTTTTAATTTTCATACCAAAATAATCAACTCCTTTTCTATGGTTATTTACAACTTAAGTAACGTTAGGATTAGTTTACCTATTAGTTGTGAAGAAATTATGTGGAACAAAAGAAACGAATGCATTAGTACTTCAAATAGGTCAGCGAAATAAAGATCACAGGCTATTAAACTGAAGGAGGTAAACATCTCCTATTTGTCTGAATTTCTCCAACTTCCTGGATAGTATTCAGAAAAGACAAAACCGGTAGTCCTTTGTTAGGACGTACCGGTTTAAAAGTAATATACAACTGTGTAATTCGATTGCGTCAGCGAATCAATGATTTTTGTTCTTTAGCATGTTCCACGCCTGCTGAGATGAGATGACGCACATGATCATCATCTAAGGAGTAAAAAACCATCTTTCCCTCCTTACGATATTTAGTCAGCCCCATATTGTGCAGCAGTCGCAAATGATGCGAAGTATTGGCAATAGAACTGCCAATAATGGAGGAAATATCGTGAACACAGAGTTCTTCATCTAATGACAAAAGGTGAACAATCTTGGCGCGTGTATCATCCGCTAAGGCCTTGAAAATTTTTGCAACGCCCTCAGACTCAGCGGCGTAAGGTTTAAGTCTATTCACTTTCTCATCATCAAAACATTGAACCTCGCAGACATCATCCATTTCTTTTTTAGCCACCGTGAATCACCTCTTACATACTTACAGTGTCTTCTTAGTATAGTCATTCTAATGAAAAGTGAAAAGGAAAAGTGACATTTTGATGGCTTTGTAGAGCTTAAAAAGGTTTTCATGTACTATTAAAATGATTAAAAGATTATTTGATTAAGGATGTACAGGAGAGGAGAATTACGTTGAAATCATCACTTTCATGGTTGATCGGTATCATAGCTACTATCCTAATAACAGGGTGTTCAACTCAAAATGCTGCTCCGGTAGCAACCGATGAGCATTCCCGGCAACAGCATAGTAGCATGCCAAGTGACATTCAAGAAACAACGGCCTCCATAAAAGTGCTTCCAACTTTTTTGGACAAGGGTGATCCGCAAATCAAACTTATTTATCAAATCGCAGGTTTGAGCAATGATTTATTACAATGGATCCCTTGTTATTGTGGATGTGGGGAAGAGGCCGGTCACAAGAATAACGGAAATTGCTTTATTAAAGAGGTAAAGAAGGATGGGTCTGTTGTTTGGGATGACCATGGAACACGGTGTGGAACTTGTTTGGAGATTGCGTTCACTTCTTCCAAGATGTTAAAAGAGGGAAAGAGTATAAAAGAAATTCGGACCTTTATTGATGACACCTATAAAGACGGTTACGGTAAACCTACACCAACTCCCATGCCAAGCTAGGAAATAAATATAGATAGGAGTAAATATCCATGGAAAATGTACTAGAGCAACAGTGTCCTAGTTGCACTTCAAAGAAAGTTGACATCACACATACCATCAATCGTGTTCTGTACGGTTCTTTATATGTTGTAATGATTGGAATCGCAGCTTGGATAGCCATAGCGACGCAAGGATCACCTATGGTTTATCTACTTATCGGTTTAGGTGCTTCATTTGTTCTATTTGTTATTCGGTTAATGTTGGAGAAGAGAAAGATTACGAAATGTAAGTGTTTAGATTGTGGTAATAATTGGCAAGTTCAAAGTGGAAAGTGAATTTCTGGCCCTTTAAATGTTAGGGTATTGGAGGAAATGATGATGAATGTTAGGCGATCTACTCATCTCGGTAAAGTGCTTCTTCTTATTATGGTTTTTTGTTTCACAATGATTCCATCAGTTGTGTTTGCCCATACTGGATTGGAACAATCCACACCAAAAGATGGCGAAACTGTAGAGGATGTAAATGAGATAACCCTTACATTCGAGTCCAAAGTAGAGAAGGGAAGCTCTTTTAGCTTAATGAACGAAAATGGCGAGCTGGTTCCTGTTGACTCCATACAGATTAACAACCAGGTAATGAGTGGGAGCGTACCTAGCACTATCTCAGACGGGCCCTATACAGTTAACTGGAAGATAATTGGTGCCGACGGTCATCCAATTGAAGGGAAGTATTCTTTTCAAGTGAAAGGAAATAAGACAGAAACGCAGCCTACAAGCCAAAATCAAACTACCACACCTGCTACACCAGAACCAACTGTTACACCGGAACCTAGCGTTGCCCAAACGCCAGTTTCTAGCGGGAATTCAAATTCCTATACGATCTTGTGGATCGCGGCGATCGTCATTTTTGTGATAGTCCTTGTATGTATCGGCTTGATCCTTCGGAAGAAGGGAAAGTAACGTGTTTATTATAAGTGAAATCCTATTGTATCTTTGTTTTTCTATTGTTATGGGAGGCTTGATCCTACAGGTAGTTCCAGAGGATCGTAAGCCCCCGATTATGTTGCCGAAATCAGTAATCCTTCTTTCAGTGACAGGGATTGCTTTATTATCCTTTATGCCAGTACTACGGGTTATCTTGTATTTCATCTCTGATCCCAATATACCCCTAGCAGATCTCATTACCTCTATCCTGTTCACGTTTGAAGTAGGAAAAGGATGGCTTGTAACCCTGGTCCTTTCTGTTCTATTGTTTGGTCTGATCACAGCTGCTTACCAAAGAAATGCTTCTCCAGAGCTCATGGTTATATCAATCTTGGTAGCCATAGGTCTTGAAATAGCTTTAGGCTGGTCGAGTCACGCTGCGTCCTTGTATGAGTGGGGAGGCTTCATCGCACATACCGCACATTTCATGGCAATGAGTATCTGGATTGGGATTCTTCTTTTGTCGGGATGGTTTTCAAAGAGCGATTCAAATTGGGATCGATTCTTACAGTGGTTTCATCCTGTTGCTGCCATTTGTGTTTTAGTAACCATCGTTGCCGGTCTTGTTCTCACAATTTACATCGCACCCGACTACTACAACTCCTGGATCCTACCCTATGGTCAGGCTTTGCTATTCAAACATTTACTGATTGTACCACTCCTCATTTTTGGAGTTATCAATGGTTTCTTGGTGAAAAGGCGGTTACGAAATGAGGTTGGTTTCACCCCGATTCCTTGGACCAGGGCAGAAAGTATCCTTGTATTGATGGTTTTTTCAGCAACTGGTTTCATGAGTGTACAGGAACCGCCCCACGATGTGGCACAGACGCTGAAGATGGCTGATCCATCTTCCTTGTTTGTGCAGCTGTACCAAGGTGTTTTGACGAAAAATCCGCAGCTGACTCTTACATGGACTCCCATGAGTTTATTGCTTGCAATTGCGGCGTTATTGTTTGGGGTTATGTTATTCCTCACTTTCCAAAAGAAAATGTCTCCATTTTTCGGTGTTTTTATGGGGGTTATGTTCGTTCTTTCTGGATATCTTTCAATGATGCTTGCAGTTGTATAAATCACTAAAGCCCGTCCAAATAAGGACGGGCTTTTTATAATAATGGTTTACAAAATAAGCTCAATCGACATATGATTAGATCAGGATGTTTGCCTGGTGCAAAAAAATGTCACATAGGAAACATGCCTTTTTTTATCCTTAATGTTGCATCAGGGAAACTTTTATAATTTAATAAAACTTTTTTGAGGAGGGGAAATAGTCTTGTCGAAAAAAGTGGATAGGCGTCAAATCTTAAAGATGGGGATGTTCGGTACTCTGGGCGCATTGGGGGCAACTGTTTTAGCGCCATTCGAACGGGTTTTTGGTTCCGGTATGCAAGTGAGTGCAATGACGAGCACAACAATGGACCATGCTCGCAAGGGACACGGCTACAACCCGGGAAACGAGATTACGGAAGGATTGAAAATGGCACAAAAGGTGCTGACCGATTTTGATTACGGAAAGGTGAGTATTCTACCCAACGGGCAGACGTTAAGGGAGTTTGAAATCACCTCAACGGAGCAATCTGTTGAGGTGGCCAAAGGGATGATGTTTCCAGGGTGGGTATATAATGGACGGATCCCTGGTCCAACCATCCGTTGTACAGAGGGAGACAGAATTCGCGTCACTTTCAAGAATTTGTCCAGTCATCCGCATAACATTCACTTTCACGGTATACATCCGACGAATATGGATGGGCTGGAGCCGGTGGCACCGGGAGAAACCTTTACGTATGAATTTGATTGCAAACCGCATGGCCTACATGTTTATCACTGCCACGTCATGCCACTGTCACGCCACATCCATAAAGGAATGTACGGCAATTTCATAATCGACCCCAAAAAACCGAGGGAGAAGGCTCTGGAACTTAATATGGTGATGAACGGGTTTGATCTGGATTTGGATGGCGAAAACGATATTTACACTGTCAATGGATACGCGTTTGCCTTTCACAATCATCCTATCCAGGTTAAAGCAGGAGAACTTATCCGAATTTATCTCAGCAATATGACCGAATTTGATTTGCTGAACTCGTTTCACTTGCATGCAAACTTTTTCCACTATACAGCAAATGGACATGAGTCAAATCCGCGTATATTCACGGATACCATCTCCCAGATTCAAGGGGAACGAGGAATACTTGAAATTGTGTTCCCTGAGCCAGGGCGCTATATGTTCCATGCTCATCAAAGCGAATTTTCCGAATTAGGCTGGATGGGATTTTTTGAAGCCAAGTAATAGGAGGGTAGACGATGAACCACCTGAAATCGTATGGAAAAGAAAAAAAGGCCAGCAGATGGTTTTTGACAGCGCTTCTGCCCGCCGGATTATTAATTGTGGCTCTGTCCCTGTTCTTTACTCTGGGTATTGGAGTAGAGCAAGATCCGGCAGCACCAATCGAAAATGTGTCCATAAAACGGGTAGAAGTGGTGAAGGACGGATTTGTTCTGGATGTAGAAAATGTTGGACCTGAAGATGTGACAATAGCTATGCTGATGGTCAATGATGCAATCTGGAACGTTGATTTTCAACCATCCAATAAATTGGCCAGGTTTGAGTCAGGGAAGATATACATCCCTTATCCGTGGATATATGGGGAGCCACACCGAATTAAATTGATGACAGCCAATGCCATAGCTTTTGAAACGGAAGTTCCAGTCGCGCAGATAACGCCTGTACCATCTGCGGGGTTGTTTGCGAAGTACGCCATAATCGGATTGTATGTCGGTGTCGTACCTGTTGGGTTGGGACTGCTATGGTATCCATTTATGAGGAATTTCTCCCGTAGAGGCATTCACGCCATGTTGGCATTGACCATTGGATTATTGGTTTTCCTTGTGGTGGATACATTTGAGGAAGGATTGGAAATAGCAGGTGAAGCAGCGGCTGTATATCAAGGGGTAAGTGTATTATTCTTAGGAGCACTTCTCAGCTTTTTAGGGCTAGTTGCTTTTGACCAATATAACGATAGAAAGCTATGCGGGAATCATTCAGGTTTACGTACATCATATCTTCTCGCTAGTGGGATCGGTCTTCATAACTTGGGGGAAGGGTTGGCGATAGGATCAGCTTTTGCGTTGGGAAAAGGAGCTCTTGGTACCTTCTTAGTCATCGGGTTCACCCTGCACAATATTACAGAAGGCATAGGGATTGCGGCACCGTTGTTAAATGAGAAACCCAAGGCGCGTACTTTCTTGTCGCTTGCTGTGATAGCTGGGGCACCTGCTATTTTTGGAACATGGATTGGTGGATTTGCCTTTTCTCCGATCCTGGCTACGCTATTTTTGGGGATCGGGGCTGGGGCAATCATTCAGGTGATTTACGTCATCACTCGTCACTTGTTTAAGGAGAGCAACGAGTGGAAGTTGCCTTCTATTTCTTGGTTGAATGTCGCAAGCATGTTTGTGGGAATTGTCATCATGTACGCGACTGCTTTTCTGGTGAAGTTTTAAGGAGGGAAAGGTATGCTATCGAGCATTGGAATACCAGGGTTGATATTGATACTTGTCATCGCTCTTGTCATGTTCGGACCAAGCAAACTTCCACAAATCGGCCGGGCAATCGGCGATTCCATTCGGGAGTTTAAGAAATCAACAAAAGACGTATTTGAAGATGATACTAGTAGTAAAGGATAACATCTGATAATGAGAAACCAATAAGAAAAGTCTATAGGGGTCCTGTTCTTGCCCAGTGGGGAGAACAAGGGCTCATTTATTTGATGATGAGAAATTATGTCGTTATTTAACCCTACTTTACCGTTTCCTTACACTTCTTTACATACAGATCGCTATTTCTCAATATACGAATACTAGAATCTTATATGAAGCATACGAAAATTCATTCTTTAGGAGGTACAAGATGTTACGTACATTCCCCAAAAAGCTGGTACCCATGGCTGTGATCTCTTCTTTAGCTATTACGGCCGCATTTTATGGAGTGAATCTTGGTCCTGTAAAAGCAGAAGAAAATAAAGAGAATAATGCACAAATTAAAAATGTCATCTTCTTAATCGGTGACGGTATGGGTCCGGCATATACAACAGCATACCGTTATATGAAGGATGACCCGACAACTCCTACTAAGGAGCTAACAGAGTTCGACAAATATCTTGTCGGAACCCAAATGACTTACGCTGATGATGATAAGCAAAACATTACAGACTCTGCGTCCGCAGCCACTGCAATGTCTGCCGGTGTAAAAACTTATAACAATGCGATTGCAGTAGACAACGACAAATCGGAAGTTGAGACAGTCCTTGAACGAGCGAAGAAAGTGGGCAAGTCTACTGGCTTGGTGGCTACTTCTGAAATTACACATGCTACACCAGCTGCTTACGGTGCTCATGATGAAAGCCGTAAGAACATGGACGCAATTGCAAACGACTACTTTGACGAAATGGTCAATGGCCAGCATAAGATTGATGTAATGCTGGGTGGTGGTTTGGGTAACTTTGACCGTAAAGATCGAAACCTAACGGAAGAATTTAAGAAAGCAGGCTACAGCTATGTAACAAATAAGCAAGATCTGTTGAAAGATAAGAATGACAAAATTCTCGGATTGTTTGCCCCTGGCGGAATGGACAAAATGATTGACCGCTCTGAAGCGACCCCTTCCCTCGAAGATATGACAACAGCTGCTATTGATCGTCTAAGCAAAGATAAAGATGGTTTCTTCTTGATGGTGGAAGGAAGCCAGATAGACTGGGCTGGACACGATAATGATATCGTTGGCGCAATGAGCGAGATGGAGGATTTTGAAAAGGCATTTAAAGCGGCAATTGATTTCGCGAAGAAGGACGGACACACGTTGGTGGTAGCTACTGCTGACCACTCCACAGGTGGATTATCTGTTGGTGCAAAAGATCAATACAACTTCCTCGTAGCACCCATTAAAGCAGCGAAACGTACGCCAGATGTCATTTCTGCAGAAATCGCGAAAGGTGCAAATGTTGAAGAAACACTTAAGAAGTATATTGACCTGGAACTGACAACGGAAGAAATCGCATCTGTGAAGAAGGCTGCCGAAACGAAAAAACAAGTGGATATCGACAATGCGATCGAATCAATTATTAATACCCGTTCCTTTACAGGCTGGACAACCGGTGGACACACAGGAGAAGACGTGAACGTATATGCGTTTGGCCCTGGGAAAGAAAAGCTCTCTGGTTTGATTGATAACACGAAAAATGCAGAAGTAATTTTTGAAATTTTGGGTGGAACGAAAGGTAAAAAATAATTAAGGTCCGTGGTGACAGGCTGCCGAGCAACTTTGGCAGCCTGTTCCTTTGCCCTGGAGACTTCATCAAAGGATGAGGTCTTCTTGATTTATAAATATCTACTCTGTACCAAGAAATAGGCAGATATTTCTATACAAAACGCTTGCGTCGGTAATGATGCTAAGTTACTATAATATTCAAATGAGTATTTAAATGTATTAGCAAGGGGAAGATCTGGCATGGGCCGCAATGTTGATATATTGGTGATTGGAGCTGGTCAGTCTGGGCTGGCTATGGGGTACTTTTTGAAGCAGCAATCGAAATCATTCGTACTTGTTGACGCAGAAAAGCGAGTGGGGGATGTATGGAGGAATCGATATGACTCCTTAGTTCTGTTCACTCCTCGCTCCTATAGTTCATTGCCTGGATTAGCTTTTCCTGGTGATCCCAATGGGTTACCGAATAAAGACGATGTTGCTGATTACCTTGAGGCATATGCGAATCGATTTTCAATTCCGATTGATTTACAGACAAAAGTGCAAGGCATGGAATTCGCAGATGGAGTATTTCATGTCCTTACAAGCCAAGGTGACTACTATGCAAAACAAGTCGTAATTGCAACAGGTCCATTTCAGAAACCTTTTACCCCGAATATGGCAGGTAGTGTTTCCGAAAAAGTTTATCAAATGCATTCCGCTGTATATCATTCTCCTAAAGAATTGCGTCCCGGTGCCGCACTCGTCGTAGGAGGAGGGAACACCGGGGTTCAGATAGCAATTGAGCTTTCCAAAGAGAGAGAAGTTTATCTTGCACTAGGTGAAGAACGAAAATTTATGCCCTTGAACCTTCTTACCAAAAGCATATTTTGGTGGTTCGATAAACTGGGAATGCTACATGCTAACATTGACACAAAGTTTGGAAAATGGCTTAAGCAACAAAAAGATCCTATTTTTGGATTAGGTCCTGAACTGAAATCACTTGTAGCGCAAGGAAAAATCAAACTGATGCCCAAAGTAAGCGGATTTTCTGGGAAGGAAGCTGTTTTTCCCGATAAAAGCAGAATAACAGTACAAAATGTAGTATGGGCTACAGGATTTTATCGTGATTATTCATGGATTGATATAGACGGAGTTCTTGATCAAAAAGGGAACGTGATCCATCAACGAGGAATCAGCCCCATTTCAGGCTTATATTTTCTTGGCCAGCCATGGCAGTATCGACGAGGTTCGGCATTGATTGGCGGAGTTGGCAAGGATGCCGAGTACCTAATGAAAGAGATCAATTGCAGAATGTTGGAAAGCGGTGAGAGATGATGCAAGAAGAAATAAAAAAGGACGCCTGCTGCAATGACAATAGCTGTAGTGCGGAACAGGAAAAGGTGAAAAACGATTCGTGCTGTGAAGTTACATCATCCAGCAAACCAGCTGATTTTACATTTATAAAGAGTCTCCCGATTTTGGAGACAAAAGTGAAGGCTAATTGCTGTGCGGACGATCAATGCAATTCAAAAGCGAAGGAGAACGCGAGAGCAGTATTGTCTTCGAATGCAACGGAGTACCGAATTTACGGTATGGATTGTCCGGCATGCGCTGTCACCATTGAAAAAGGAATAGGGAAGATCCAGGGAGTTAGAAACGTTAACGTGAACTACAGCACTGCCAAGATGCAGGTTGAGGTGGAAGACCTATCTGTATTAAATATTGTTGAACAGCAGGTAGGTAAAATTGGATATCGGGCGGAAGTTCTTGATCAAAGAAAAAATGCTCAAGTGTTTTTGATTGAAGGAATGGATTGCAGCTCATGCGCGCTTACGCTGGAAAAACATATGAAGTCAAATGCAGCTGTCAAAGAAGTAAATGTAAACTTCTCAACAGGCAAAATGCAGATTGTTCAAGAAGGGCTTAGTACTGAAGAAATTGTGAATGAAGTCTCCAAAGCAGGATACAAGGCAAATCTGGTTTCAAAACGCAAAACCAAGAAGGAGGCAGCTACGGATAAAACAGGTACTTCGTTGACGGTAGTTTCAGGCGTTCTTTTAGCTCTTGGTTTCTTAGGGTCATTTACAAACGCATCCCCATTGGTCATCACTGTTTTGTACGCCCTTTCGATTCTAGTTGGTGGTTACAGACCAGCTCGCAGCGCTTTTTACGCAATCAAGAGTGGATCGTTGGACATGAACGTGTTAATGACGGTTGCGGCGGTTGGAGCTGCATTCATCGGTGAGTGGTTCGAAGGGGCAACAGTGGTTTGGCTTTTTTCACTTGGAAACATGCTGCAGACCAAATCCATTGAAAAGACGAGGAATTCCATTCGAAATTTGATGGATGTGGCGCCTTCTGAAGCATGGGTAAAGAGAGGCGAGTCCCTTACTCGAACGCCTGTTGAAGAGGTTAACGTAGGAGACGTTCTTATCGTTAAGCCAGGTGAAAAAATCCCACTGGATGGCAAGGTTGTAAAAGGTGCTTCTAGTGTAAACCAGGCCCCAATTACTGGAGAATCAATCCCTGTAGATAAAGTAGTGGGAGATGACGTTTACGCAGGGACCGTGAATGAGAGCGGATCACTGGAAATAACAGTAACCAAGCTTGTTGAGGACACAGCCATAGCGAGGATTATTCATCTTGTGGAAGAAGCACAGGAGAAAAAAGCTCCGACCCAAGCATTCGTTGATAAGTTTGCAGCTATTTACACTCCAATTGTGTTGGTTCTTGCATTGCTAGTCATTGTCTTTCCACCGCTTCTTGGTTTTGGGACGTGGACAGAATGGCTTTATAAGGGGCTTGAGCTCTTAGTGGTTGCTTGCCCTTGCGCGTTGGTCATTTCCACACCGGTAGCGATTGTATCTGCCATTGGAAATGCAGCAAGAAACGGAGTTTTAATTAAAGGCGGTACTTTTTTAGAGACTGCCGGAGCGATAAACGCAATCGCGTTTGATAAGACAGGAACATTAACTGAAGGAAAACCTAAGGTATCGGAGATCATTTTGCTCCAAGATAGCGAGGAAGAATTGCTGAGTATTGCACGTACAATTGAGGAGCATTCCAAACATCCAATCGCACAGGCCATTATGAAATACACCGCAGATAAAAATATTTCTGCCATGGCGGCCGAGGATTTCCGAGCCATTGTCGGAAAAGGGGCTTCGGCTACGATTCATGGAGAGAAATATTACGCTGGAAAACCTGCCTTATTTGAAGAACTTGGGATCTCGTTCGAAGATTTGAAGCCTCGAATCCAGTCGTTACAAAGCGAAGGGAACACATTGGTCATCATCGGTAACTCCCAGAAAATCTTCGGGCTTATTGCAGTTGCCGATTCCATTCGAGACATTACTGTTAGTGCCATTCGCAAATTAAAAGATACCGGAATGAACGAGGTTGTCATGCTGACCGGAGATAACACCGGCACTGCGAAGAAGGTTGCAGAGCAAACTGGTGTAAGCAGATACTTTGCGGAATTGCTTCCAGAAGAGAAAGTAAAGGCAGTGAAACAACTTCAGCAAGAAGGCAAAGTAGTCGCAATGGTTGGAGATGGAATCAACGACGCACCAGCATTGGCGACGGCAGATTTGGGAATTGCCATGGGGGGAGCAGGTACAGACACTGCCATGGAAACTGCTGATATCGTGTTAATGGCGGATAACCTGGAGAAACTTCCGCACACAGTAAAATTAAGCCGAACAGCTCTGCAAATTATTAAACAAAACATTTGGTTCTCGATTGTCGTCAAGCTGGCTGCACTCGTTCTCATCTTTCCGGGATGGCTCACCTTGTGGCTTGCCGTTTTAAGTGATACCGGGGCAGCATTAATTGTGATATTAAATAGCATGCGCTTGTTGAAAATGAAGGAATAAGTAAAGGGACATCCGCCCTTTATAGTCCATTTATGTACATTGTTATTTGAACCCTACAAGAGTTCTTCTAGCTTACATTGAAAAATGCCGAACAATAAGACCGCCTCGGGAAAAGGCGGTCTTATTTTATAGTTCATTGGGATCGCAGTGGTTACAATTGGCTTTACACCAGCCCAGCCCTGAATCGTGCGGTTACAGTTTTCTAATTGATTGCCTGTATGCTGTAGGTCTCGCTACGCCTACAGCTGTTATGATGGGAACAGTAAAGGGCTCAGAAATGTGGGCTTTTGATAAGAGGTGCCGTATATTTTGGCTCCATTATAGTAATGCCTTGATTAAATGGAAAAATGGTTTCATAAACAGGTTCATAAGTTCATTATTGGTAAGATTATCTGTTGGTCGATATGACCATACTGATATGGAGGGAGGGGATCAATATGGGGATTAAGTATGAAAGAAATTTATTTGTCGCAATACTTTGTCTTATCATTCTCTTTGGAGCGTTTGTTGTCGTCAAAACCGTATATGGAGTGGAGGACGGCGGTATAAAGGACGCCCGTTTATTGTACCAATCATACACCGATTCTCAACTCAAGGTGGAGAAAATGGCTTTACAGCACAGCAATTTTTTAAAAGGAAACCAAAGTCTTGCTAGTGTGCTCTCCAAGAAGACACAAATAGAGACAACCTTTTCACTGTCTTTGCAAGAAGTCACTCATACAAAACAGAGAGACCGTCTAATAAAATTTCAGGGACAAAAACTGCTCTCTGACGGTCAAATGCTTCGGGTCGTATGGGGAGGAGAAAGAGAGCGGGTTTCTTTGAACCAGATTCTTTATAAAACATTCATTGTAGTAGAAATGATTGGACAAGTAAAAGACGAGCAACAATTAAACATGAACTTCAAAAAATTGACTGAGTTGCTTAGAGAGGCCGGTATTCAGCCAGTCATTAATGTCTCGCTAAAAGGAGTTTACCCTGCAAAAATGGATATAAGTACTCAAAAATCCTTCATCCGTTCTCTCCTCAATAAGTTTAACGGGACTGTTGTGGAGGGGTTTTGGGGAGAGGCATCTGCTAGTGTTACGGGATATTCTGGAAAACTCTCTAGATTTGTGAGTAGCAAAGGAAAAAAAGTGAATATTCAAATGAATACCCATTTGAGTAGTAATGGAGAGGAAACAATTGTGTTTATTGGTTTCCCCATTATCATTATTGATTAAGTAGTTGTAGGCTTAACGTATTTAAGACACACTGAATGATTACCTTTGTTCTTATCCTTGTCCAAATTGGGGGAAATGGAATCTCATAATTACAATAACCAATATTTGTATGTTTAAACACTCCTGGAGGATTTAATGCTAGTATTAATTACAACAATAACGAGGTATTTAGTAGATGAAAAAACAGCTAGCTATTATTTGTGTCGCTTCGATTATTGCTATCAGTGGCTGTGGAAATAATGGGACCCCTAGTAATCAACCTAACCAAAGTCAAGAAAATGTTAATCAAGGAATGAATCATGCTAACTTGAATCATTCAGGTTCGGCTGAAGTTCCGAAAGGATTGAAAGAAGCAAGCAATCCGACATATAAAGTTGGTTCGCAAGTAATTATTAAATCAGATCACATGGAAGGAATGAACGGCGCTACAGCAACGGTCGTAGGTGCTTATGATACAACAGCCTATTCTATTTCATATACTCCGACAACAGGAGGACCAAAAGTTAAAAATCATAAATGGATTATTCATGAAGAGATTAAAAATGCAGGTTCTGAACCATTCAAACCAGGCTCCGAAGTGATAGTACAGGCGGATCATATAAGTGGTATGAACGATGTAACCGCTACTATTGATTCAGCCCAACCTACTACGGTTTATATGGTTGATTACATGCCGACAACGGGGGAAGCAATGGTGAGAAATCATAAATGGGTCATAGAAAGCGAATTATCAACTAAGTGAGCTGTCAACCTGGCAGCTATTTGCGTAATTAGAACACAACAAACTCGGTTTACCCTTCAGGAAGAGAAATTTGAAATTGAGTAATAGTTGCCTGTGAAATAAAAGCGCTATATTAAGGACTGCCCATTAGATCACCGAAATTCGAATTTTTCGGATGGGATAGTTTTTGTGAAAGCCCTTGTCATTCGTGACGGGGGCTTACGTTTTCCTTTCCAATATACAGAATAGATTGAACCGAATGATATCTCCTCTTTTAAGAGGGGATATTTTACTTGTAACGAGAGGATTTTATAATTGCATGTTTTAAGTTAACTCTCGACTATTTGTGACCATCTAAAATCGTACTCTCCATAATTTCAACAAACTTAACTTCTATACTTACATTAAGTAAGGTCAGAAACAAGGTTGTAGGTTGTTTTGGATTGGATATGTGAAAGCAATTTTCAGCTATACAGTGAAGGTTTTTCTATGAAAAATACTTGATTTGAATGCAACCTATAAGTTTGTTAGAAAGGAGAATTACTTATGAGAGTGATCTTATTTTATTTGGGGGATTATCCTGTTCGTTCCTATGGTCTTGTCGTTGCCCTGGCTATTCTCTTATCACTCGGTCTTGCCAGGTACTTGGCAAGGGAAACGGTATACCGTGATCATTTATCCTCGTTTACTGTTACTGCAGTCATTTCCGCTATCATAGGAGCAAGACTGTGGGAGGTCTTATTCTTTCAATGGTCGTATTATTCCGCTCATCCCTTGGAAATGGCAGCAATTTGGAACGGTGGCTTATCCATCCAAGGGGCGATTGTTGGAGGGATTGGATCAGCGATTTACTACACATGGCGGCATAAGTTGTCATTCTGGGACTTTGTTGATACATTGGCTCCGGCTGTTGTCTTCGGACAAGGGGTTGGAAGGATTGCCTGTTTTTTGAATGGAGATGCGTTTGGATCACCAACGGGCAGCAATTTCGGTATTGTCTATCCGGAAGGAACGATTGCTTATGAACGTTACGGCTCTCAGCCGTTGTGGCCAGCTGAAATTTGGGAAGGTCAATGGGATTTTGTCATTTTCGGAATCTTGCTAGCGATAAAAAACAAGCGGTTACCAAAGGGAATGATCTTTGCCACCTATCAAATCTTATATGCGCTGGGGAGATTTATTCTGGAGTTTTTACGTGGTGACACACCGAGATATTTATTCAATTGGACAGCTGCTCAGTGGACAAGCTTTATCGTAGTTTTGGTTATGCTTACTATCATGGCTTTCCTGACGTACAAAGAGCGCTTGGGAAAACCATCAGAAATGACTCGTTAGCTTTCGATATCCGTTCTTCGATCTTTACTGGAGGTGCAGTAGCGGTGTCTACGATTCTAATTGTTGATGATGAATCTAAGATTCTGGAAATTTTATCGTCTTATCTGAGCAAGGAAGGTTACCATGTAATGACCGCTGAGAACGGCCGAGAAGCATTGGAGATCGCCTCATCATATCCCTTGGAGCTCATTATCCTTGATCTTATGTTGCCAGATATGACTGGAGAAGACGTGTGTATGGAAATACGTAAAACTTCTCGTATACCCATCCTAATGTTGACGGCAAAAAGCAGCGAAGCTGACAGAATCACTGGATTGGAGATTGGTGCCGATGACTATCTTGTAAAACCGTTTAGTCCCCGTGAGTTAGTGGCCAGAGTTCGAGCCATATTACGTAGGATAGGTGATTACCAGTCACTGAGTGATATCGTGGAATTAGGGGACTTGATGGTATCTCTACGTGAGAAGAATGTAACCCTGAAAGGAAAGCCGATGGATATGACTCCGAATGAGTATCGTTTATTGACAACGCTACTCCGTTATCCAGGCCGTACATGGACACGAGAAGAACTTGTGGAAGAGGTATGGGGATTGGATTTCGAGGGAAGCGATCGTACCATCGACACACACATTAAGAACTTACGTCAAAAGATTGAGAAAGATCCAAGACAACCTGTATATATAAAAACAGTGTACGGTTTGGGGTACCGGATCGATAATCATGATAAGACTCGGGGGTAACAGATGAAGAGCATTTGGATGAGACTGGCGCTGATATTCATGGCTGTCAGCGCCAGTGGTATTCTCATTTCAACGATACTTTCCCTTAAAGAAATGGACTATCATTTTTCACTTTATCTAAGTGATGTAAATCAAAAGCATAAGCAGGATCTTGTATCTCTTCTCCAAGAGGAGTACAAAAAGGAACACGGATGGGAAAATGGGTCTATGCTCAAACTAGAAGCTGCTTCACTTCTGCTCGGGCAGCAAATTACACTATATGACCGAGATGTAGAATTCATCCGTTCGTTTGGAGAAGCGAAGTCTGCCGCCTTTTCAAATCTCAGTGAAGACATGATACCGATAACGGATCAAGGAGAATTACTCGGATACATAGGCATCCGATATGATAATTCTGGGATGATTTCTTTGGAGGAACATTTCCAAATTGCCCATACCAATGCGATGCAATGGACGATGCTCGCGCTGCTTTTGATTGTATGTTTGGTAAGCATATTTACAGCAAAACGTTTTGCCAAGCCGATTGTCATGATGAGTGATGCAGCGATGGACGTATCGAAAGGTAATTTGGCTGTTCGGGTCGCGGTACCCCGTGGAAAGGACGAGCTGTCTAGCCTGGTCGAAACGTTTAACCAGCTTATTCAAAGCTTGCAAAACCAAGAGGATTTGAGGAAACGGCTTACCTCCGATATTGCGCATGAATTGCGTACGCCGCTGAATACTTTGTTAGCCCAAACGGAAGGAATGATCGATGGGATATGGGAAGCCACTCCCGAACATCTGGAGGCAACCCGTTCGGAAGTACTGAGGCTTATCCGGATCGTCAGCGATCTCGATCAAGTCATTCAGGCGGAAGCCGGTGCACTAAGTATCTCCCGTGATGCTGTAGATCTTAGTAAAGTAGTAGCAAGCACCGTAGATGCCATGAACGCAGTATTTCAACAGAAGGAAATTTCACTTACAAGCAGTATACACCCGGATTCGTGGATAGTTGGTGACGAGCAAAGATTGGCCCAAGTGGTTTCCAATTTGCTAACCAATTCGTTAAAGCACACGTCCAAGGGCGGAGAAGTAATGGTTTCCGTCATCAATAAAGGAGATTTCATTGAGGTGAACGTAACTGACAACGGACGTGGTATCTCACATAAAGATTTGCCATTTGTGTTTGAGCGATTTTACCGAGGGGACCGTTCTCGTAATCGGGAGAGTGGGGGTACAGGGCTCGGATTAACGATAGTAAAGGGGATTGTCGAGGCACATCAGGGAGAAGTTCAGATCAACAGTAATGAGGGAAAAGGGACAACCGTTACGGTCACATTTCCGGCAAGAAAAGAGTAGGGCAGGAACAATCGTTCCTGCCCTAAACTGATTCCACTTATTCCGGCATATTGTTTACAGTTGGATCAATTGTAAAGTCGGGTTTAAAGCCTTCATATTTCACTTCGGACATCATTCCTTGAGATGCATGGCCCAGATCGTGACAATGGAACATCCAATCCCCTGGGTTGTCAGCCTTAAATGCAACTACATATTCTTCGCCAGGTAAAAGGTTCAACGTGTCCTTCACTAATGGCGATCCAGATATAGGTTTGCCGTTTTTACTTAGGACTTGGAAGAAGTGACCATGTAGATGCATGGGGTGAAGATCTTTGGGAGATTTATTCACCAGTTTTACCTTCACGAGATCCCCTTCCTTGACATTGAGAGGAGGCGTGTTAGGGAACGTTTTGCCATTAATCGTAAATGCCATTTCTCCGTTGCTCATTTCCGTATTCAGATCCATTGTATACTCGATGTCATATTTGCCATCCAATGAGAAAATGCTTTTTGATGATTCCCCATACTTGGTGATATCAACCAATGGCAAGTCACCGGTTTCTGATGTCGGTGCGACATTTTCAGAACCTTCGTAAATGATTGGTACAGCAAGAGATTTTGCACCCGGGTTGGAGCTTCGCTCTTCCAGCAGCCAACTTCCAGGTTTATTGGCAACAAATTCAATATCATAACGTTCTCCTGGAGCGATATTCAACAATTGTCCGCTAACCAGGGGCGGGTAATTAATTGGCTGGCCATCCGTTGCAACAATTTTGTACTCATGCCCCTGGAGGTTGAGCTTATGGGAGAGGAAGCCAGCATTGACGAGGCGTATTCTCACTTTCTCCCCTTCTTTTACTTTCAGCGGTTGAATTGCGGATCCAGTCTTCCCGTTTGCTGAGAAGATCGTATACATAAGCGGCATCATTTCGGCGTCACTCATCGGCTTATCTGAGCTGCCCATGTTCATGTTGGAGTGACTGTTGCTGGAATTACTCATGTTCATATTAGAGTGGCTAGCGTTGGAATTGCTGTTACTACCACTATTACTGTTACTCATGTTCATATCTGATTGGCCTCCGCCGTGACTCATCCCAGCCATGCTCTCATCTTTCATCCATTCATCTAGTACAAGCGTATAATCCTTGTCAACAGGCTGTTGGTCTTTTGGTTCCACTACAAGAGATCCGTACAACCCTTTATCGACCTGTACCACGCCGTTTTGATGCGAGTGGTACCAATACGTTCCGGGGACGTCCACCTTAAACTGATAGGTGAAGCTTTCGCCAGGTTTTACGGCATTTTGGGTAACACCCGGTATTCCATCCATGTTATTGGGTACCGGGACACCGTGCCAGTGAATGGTCACAGGTTCTGGCAACTCATTTTTCAAGACAACCTTGATTGTCTCACCCTGTTTGACGCGAAGCTGCGGGCCTGGGACCGTTCCGTTGTAAGTCCACGCCGTTTTCATCGTGTTATTATCAAGGTGAAGCATGCTTTCCTTTGCAGTAAGCGTAAATGTATTTCCTGTCAGCACTTCCATTGCAGCATCACCTGAAGCAGACATAGGTTTTGACTGATCACTTACTGGCTTCGCTTCGGTCATGGTCCCCATATCGTGACCCTGATGGTCAGTTGGTTGACTTTTATTGGAGCAAGCTGAGAGCACCAAAATACCCGCCAGAACGGCAGGAAGTGCTATCCACTTCTTTATGTTTGGGTTACAAATCATGTTCTTACCTCCTTCTTTATTTCTGACGAAAGAGTATCACATGATTATGTAGAAAAGATGGAGATTTGCATACGGTATAGGGGTATGTGTAAAATAACAAGAAAAGGAGGAACGATACACATGTCACAAGACACAATCGACAATTGCTGTGCAACGGAACACTCTCGACACAGCCATCATTCAGCTAAGACCAAACAAAACCTGATGAATCGTCTCAATCGGATAGAGGGTCAGGTTCGTGGCATAAAAGGATTGATTGAAAAAGATACGTATTGTGACGACGTTTTGAATCAGATCTCAGCTGTTCAGTCTGCCCTAAACGGTGTGGCGCGTCTGCTTTTGGAAGGGCACATGAAAAGCTGTGTGATTGATCGTGTCTAACAGGGGGACCATGAAGTTATCGATGAACTCCTTGTTACTGTAAATAAATTGATGAAGTAATAGCTACTAGGGCACCTTGCGATGAGGTGCTTTTTTCATTTTCATCATAGATTCTTCACAAGTGCCGGTTACAATTGGACAAGCTTGAAATTGCTGAAAGGGGTAACTTGAATGGGTCTGGCATTAATCGGAATGGCGTTAATTACTGTACTTTTCTTTGCATGGTATGTAGCGATCAAACGGCAAATCCTTGCTTTGAAGAATGTGAAGAGAGCAGAAGATAGGGAAAGGCGTGTGCTGTTATCCAAAAGCCTACGAATGGCGAAATGGGGATTAGTAGCAACTATTATAGGAGTTGTGGTAACAGGGAGCCTTTCGATCTTTGGTTCACAAGGGAATAAAGGCATATACCTTGAGCACGTTCATGGTCTGGGATTTTCAACGGACGGTAAACGAATACTGATTCCAGCACATGATGGGCTTAAAGCTTACGGAGAAGGTCGTTGGGAAACACCGGAAGGAGCTAAGCACGATTACATGGGTTTTTCTCCGGTTAATGATGGATTTTACTCCAGTGGTCACCCTGCGCCAGGATCTGACCTGAAGGATCCACTCGGAATGGTAAAGAGCACGGACGAAGGCAAGTCGATGAAAATGCTTGGTCTTGAAGGTGAAACTGATTTCCACAATATGGCTGTCGGATATCAATCTCATGTCATATACGTAATAAACCCTCAGCCCAATTCCAAAATGAGTGCAGCCGGCCTTTATTACTCAAAAGACGAAGGTGGTACCTGGACAAAAAGTGAAATGAAAGGGGTTAACGTGGAGCCTTCCTCTATGGCTGTTCATCCTTCTGAAGAGTCTGTATTGGCGATTGGTACTCCGAATGGTGTTTATCTTTCGAAGGATTACGGAAATAGTTTTGAACAAATAGCGTCAGATGGACAGGCAACCGCATTGTTTTTTAACAAACAGGGGGAACTGTTTATAGGAGGATATCAAAATCAAGCATATTTGCAAAAAATGGACATCTCGAACAAAAAAGGAGAACAATTTACAATTCCTACCTTTTCTGACGATGCCATCGCGTACCTTTCCCAGAATCCTATCGATGACAACCAAATAACCTTTGCCACTTTTAATAAGGACGTGTATATTTCCAAAGATAAAGGACTGAACTGGAGGAAAATTGCTGATAAAGGCAATACTATTTCTGAAGAAAAAACGGAACAGTAAAAGAAAAAACAAGCGACTCCCCGTTTGTTAGTATGGGGAGTCGTATTATACAGAAATGATACTTCTAAGGAACCTCAACTACAAATGGCACGATAAATACTTTTCCGTTTTGTTGAAACTGCCCCCAAATCTTATAGATCCCAGAGTTGGGAAACTCCGTTCCAAATTTGGCGTCAGGTCCCGTTGCCTTCTCTTCCAACGGATGATTATGGATATACTTCTCCACATCGGAACTGATGATGACTACATGGCCAACCGCTCCTAAATAGGGTTGCAGATTGGTAATTGGCTGTTTGCTGGTTGCGTCCTTAAACGAGAATGTCATCGTTGCTTCTTGTCCGGACTTCAATTTGTCAAAGGCTAATGTAACTTCTTTTCCTTCCACGACTTTGGTCATATTCTTGTCAGGCTGGAGTTGAGATGGTGAAGGAGCTTGACCAGAAACCGTAATCCACTGGCTTTCCGTTTTGGCTTCTCCGCCGCTAGGAATAAAATCTGCGATGAGTTTGTAGTTGCCACCGGCAGGAAAAGTGGTTGTAACGGTAAACATTCCATTTCCTTTGTTCTCTGGATGGAGATGTTGAAAAGTGGAGAGGTCTTTACTTACCACAATCAAATGCATCTCTTTTTCATGATTGATGTCAAATTTTTCGATTGGTTTTCCTGTGTTGTCCTGTATCTGAATGGATACTTCTTCACTTTGATTGCTTTTAGGGGTTTGACTGCTAAATTTCCAGACAGCCTGTATTTGAGAGCTGTTGGTCGTTTCTTTGCCTCCTGTAGCTGGTTGATTATGTTTCGTATGGTCCTGTGCCGGTTGTTGCTGGCTGGCATTAGGGGTACAGGCTCCCATAACGATTAAACTGGCTAGGATTACACATGATAGCGTAATTTTCACGGGCGCATCATCCTCCGTACATGCATTCTTCTAGTGTCTTTGTATAGCATGTACGCATTCAATGGATTCATTCCCTTTTATAGGAGGCAATCGGATAAAGCAAGGTAGATTGGATACAGTAAAAAACAGGAGATGATGTCTATTGGATGAATTTTTGTATTTAACCGCATTAATTGTTGGAAGTGGAGTTGCTTATTACATATATGGTTACTGGAAAGAAAAGCGGACGAAAGTAAAAAAGTAAGCAGTGACGGTTAGTAGCGGTAAGTAATAAATTTGGGTATTGCATACTATAGGGGGGTATAGTATTATGGTGTCAACAAGAGATTTTGGTATCGATGGAGGTGGCAAATTGTATGAGCACCGCAGCTACTGCAAAAGAGACGAATGAGAGCAGTGCAACCTTAAAGATCGAGGGTATGACCTGTGCTTCCTGTGCAATCCGAATTGAGAAAGGATTAGGCAAGATAGAAGGGGTCAAGCAAGCCAATGTAAATTATGCGATGGAAAAGGCTACAGTCATGTATGATCCATCGAAAGTGGATTTCACAGCCTTGCAGGCGAAGGTAAACGACCTTGGATACAAAGTATCCACCGAAAAAGCCGAACTGGATATTAACGGAATGACTTGTGCGGCATGTGCAGTGCGTATTGAGAAAGGCTTAAAGAAAATGCCTGGCGTGATCGATGCAAATGTCAACCTGACTATGGAAAGAGCGACCGTACAGTACGACTCCGGTGCAGTCAGTACGGGACAGATGATAGAAAAAATCAAGGATCTGGGGTATGGTGGTCGTTTGCATGAAGAAGCAGGCAAAAAGGATGATGATCGCGGAAGGGAAATAAAGATTCAAAAGACCCGATTCTTCGTAGCAGCTGCATTATCGTTACCACTCCTCTACACGATGGTGGCACACCTTGGCTTGACTGGTATATACATGCCTCATTTCTTAATGAATCCATGGGTTCAATTCGCATTGGCTACCCCGGTCCAATTCATTATTGGATGGCCTTTCTACAAGGGGGCCTATAAGGCATTAAAAAATGGCAGTGCCAATATGGATGTGCTTGTGGCATTGGGTACTTCAGCTGCGTATTTCTACAGTTTCTTTGCTACTCTCGGTGGACGTACGGATAAATTGTATTACGAGACGAGTGCCGTACTAATTACGCTAATTATTCTTGGCAAGCTTTTTGAGGCGCTGGCGAAGGGGCGTACGTCAGAAGCGATCAAGAAATTGATGGGGCTTCAAGCCAAAACAGCCACAGTTATCAGAAACGACGTGGAAACCGTTGTCCCTCTTGAAGAAGTAATTGTAGGGGATCTGATCCTTGTCAAACCAGGCGAGAAAATCCCAGTAGATGGAGAAGTCATGAACGGAACATCCGCTGTTGATGAATCTATGCTTACAGGAGAGAGTGTACCGGTCGACAAAAAGGCAGGGGATGCAGTAATCGGGGCTACCATTAACAAAAATGGCGTGCTTACCATTCAGGCGACAAAGATTGGAAAAGATACGGCGTTGGCCCAAATTATTAAAGTCGTCGAAGAAGCCCAGGGCTCGAAAGCCCCGATCCAACGGATGGCCGACAAGATATCCAGCATTTTCGTTCCTATTGTGGTAGGAATCTCGGTGCTTACCTTTATTGTATGGTACTTCTTCATTGAGCCCGGTAACTTTACAGCTGCCTTGGAACCGGCAATTGCGGTTCTGGTGATAGCGTGCCCATGTGCTCTAGGATTGGCGACTCCTACTTCTGTTATGGTAGGTACCGGAAAAGGGGCGGAATTGGGCATCCTGTTCAAGGGCGGCGAACATTTGGAGGCAGCTCATAGACTGAACACTGTCGTTTTGGACAAAACAGGGACCATCACTAAAGGAGAACCTTCTTTAACCGACATCCTCCCATTTGGTGAGTACTCCGAGGAAAAGCTGCTTACTTTGGTTGCCTCTGCTGAGAAAAGCTCTGAGCATCCACTTGCGCAGGCCATCGTAAAAGGAGCACAAGAGAGAGGCATATCCTTGGCTCCGGTGACGAATTTTGAAGCGATTCTTGGCTATGGCTTGCAGGCGGAAGTGAATGGTGAACAACTTCTGATTGGAACAAGGAAGCTCATGCTGAATCACGGCATTGATCCTTCTTCTGTGGAAATTCAGATGCAACACTTGGAGGATCAAGGAAAAACGGCAATGCTGGTGGCAGGTAACGGGACGCTTTCCGGAATCGTTGCTGTTGCTGACACATTAAAAGAAAGCTCCAAAGCAGCGATCGCCCAACTAAAAGGACTGGGTCTTGAGGTGGTCATGATTACCGGCGACAATCAGCGCACAGCTCGCTCCATCGCCGAGCAGGTAGGGATTACTCAGGTTCGCGCTGAAGTTCTGCCTGAAGACAAAGCAAAAGAAGTGGAAGCCTTCAAAAAGCAAGGCAAAAAAGTGGCAATGGTGGGTGACGGGATTAACGATGCTCCTGCATTGGTGACAGCCGATGTAGGAATGGCGATCGGAACGGGTACTGATATTGCCATGGAGGCAGCCGATGTTACCCTGATGCGAGGGGAGCTTACCAACATCCCTCAGGCTATTACTCTTAGTCATAAAACCATGCAAAACATTAAACAAAACTTGTTTTGGGCACTGTTCTACAATAGTGTTGGAATTCCAATCGCAGCATTAGGGCTGTTGGCACCTTGGGTTGCAGGGGCTGCAATGGCTTTCAGTTCTGTCTCTGTGGTACTGAATGCATTACGTCTGAAACGGGTAAAGATCTAATTAGCCAGGATGGGGCGGCAGCAAATGCAATCTGAGTGTTTATAAATCTCATTAAAAGAGAGGGAGAGATTGATCATGAATACAGTTACTCTGAATGTACAAGGAATGTCTTGCAATCACTGCGTGAACTCTATCGAAGGGGCGTTGGGTAAACTGGAGGGTGTACAGTCGGCGAAAGTTTCCCTGGCTGACAACCAGGTGACGGTGACATTTGACGATTCTGTTGTGTCTCTGGATAAAGTAAAGGAAACGATCGAAGACCAAGGTTATGACGTCGTTTGATGTAGGAATGGGAGAAGGCTGCGGAACTGATTCGCGGCCTTTGTTTGTATAAAAGAGACAATCTATTCTGAAACAGGAGTTGAATGGATTATGGGGAACTGCTGTCAGACTACTTCAGAAACGAATTCAAAGGTCAACCGTTGCCCGGATTGCCAGGAAAATGGTCGTCGTGTTCCTATCATCACTGTGAAAGCATTGCTTAAGCCTAACGCCCTCTCCATACTGCACTCCAACTTGGATTATTCTTTTTGTTCAACGCCAAGCTGTGACGTGGTTTATTACAGTGAAATAGACACATTCAGAACGAATGATTTGAAAGTGGCTGTGTTTCAGAAGGATCATCAATTACAAGTACCTGTCTGCTACTGTTTTGGATGGACGAGGGAGCGATTGAACCATGCATTCGAACAAAACAATGACCCTTTGGAATTCATCCGTGATCAAGTGAAAGCTGATCGTTGTGGTTGTGAAGTGAATAATCCGCAAGGGGCCTGTTGTTTGGGGAACGTTAAAGCCTTTGTCCAAACATTAAGCAAATAATGATTCAACTAATGAATAAGAGGGGTAAGGAATAATCCTTGCCCCTCACTTCAATCTATCCTGCCATTTTACGGCAATGCTCTGCACATTCTCTGCATGCTTTCGCACATTCTTGGCAGTGAGTATCTTTATACATCTCACAATGGGTGGCACACGCTTCGCAGATGGTAGCACAGACACCGCATAGCTGCTTTGCGTATTGGCTGTTACGTGACATGAACTGAACGGAAAGGACACAGATATCAATGCAATCGCGAAGGGTTTGAATGCACATGGTCCGGTTTTGTGCATCCGGTTCCTGCAAGCAAGCTGTCAAACATTGTTCGCACGCCTGCAGGCATCTCATGCATGCATCAATGCAGTGTTGATAGGTGTTCGAGACGGTTACGGGCATTGTGGTTGGCCTCCTTTTTAGATGATCCAGAAGTAGTATGTATCAAGGAACGGGAATTAAACGGGTTCCTTCACAATTCCCTCACAAGCGTATCGTAAAATGGTTGGTAGCATGAAATGCACGCAATTGGTGTGAAAGGAAGACGATTATGGATTGGTACGCCTACCTGTCCCAATGGAGTTCATGGGTCACCCAGCCCTTTTCGAATCTGTATTACGTGATGGGGGAACAGGCACCGTTGATTGGTGCACTTCTACTTGGCCTCATTGGGGCATTTGCTCCTTGCCAATTATCGGGAAACGTTGCGGCTTTTACTGTATTCGGAAAGAATATGATTGAAAAAGGAATATGGGGCCGTAATCTTTTTCTTTTTATACTGGGGAAAGTGATTGTTTACTCTGCATTGGGCGGCATCGTATTTCTATTTGGAGAACAGCTTTCCACACAGGCGATTCCTGTATTTCAATGGGCGAGAAAAATGCTCGCTCCGATGTTTCTTCTGACCGGGTTGTTCATGCTTGGGGCTATTGGACTGCCATTCCTTAAAACGCAAGCACTGTTTCGAAATACCGACCGGATAATACAACGTGTTGAAGGCCCAACTCAGGCTTTCCTACTTGGATTAACAGTTTCCCTGGGTTTTTGTCCCACGATGTTTTGGTTGTTTTTCGGTCTGGCAATGCCTTTGATGTTGTCCAGTTCATTAGGTCCGATGTTTCCGGCTGTATTTGCGATAGGGACTGCCATTCCACTTTTGGTTATTCTTCTCTTGTTATCAGTAATGGGAGACAGAATCTCCATCATGAAACAGTCCAGAAAATGGGGATCTGTCGTCCAGAGACTGGCCGGTGGAATCTTTGTTCTTATGGGCATATCTGACTTTTTGACGTTTTGGTAAGGAGAAGAAAGTATAGATAAAGAAGATGAGGGATTATGATGATGAAACTACAGGTGTTGGTAGTTGATGATGAATGGAACATGCGTAACCTTCTCCGCATTTATCTTGCGAAAAACGGGTTTGATGTGACAGAAGCGACAAATGGGTATGAGGCTCTCACGTTGTTCAATCAACGGTCTTTTGATCTCATTATCTTGGATCTCATGATGCCAGATGTGGATGGCTGGGAAGTCTGCGCGAAGATACGTGAGAAGAAAGATACACCTATTATTATGCTGACTGCACGGAACGAAACAAAAGATAAAGTAAAAGGATTGCAAATTGGCGCGGATGATTATCTCGTAAAGCCATTCGAACCGGAAGAACTGATCGCACGGGTTTTTGCTCTGCTAAGGAGGGCAAGTATATCAGAGCCAACAACTGTTAGGAAAACGATTACTCACCATGATATGTCCATTTCCCCTGAGGAGAGACAGGTGTTGGTTCAAGGTGAGCCGGTAGAGTTTACGCCAAAGGAATTTGATCTGCTGCTTTTGTTGGCAGAACAACCGGGCCGGGTTTATAATCGGGATCATTTGTTGGAAAATATTTGGGGACATGATTATTTTGGAGACATTCGAACAGTCGATACCCATGTGAAAAACATCCGAGAAAAAGTAAGAAAAGCCGGGTTATCCTATAATCCCATTCAAACAGTCTGGGGTGTGGGTTATAAATTTCAAGGGATAGATGACCGAAAATGATTGGGAATCGCATTGTTTTCAAACTAGGCGGGACGATAATCTTGTTGTTTCTCATTGTGCTTCTGCCGGTGGGATTCGTGATCGAGCGGATTTTTTCTGGCTTTTACTTCAACGAAGTACGAGACCAAAATGAGCAGTTGTCCGCTCATTATGCGAATGTACTTGCCACTGCTCCTAATGCGAATATCATACCGATGATGGAAATGATGGCTGGTTTTTCTCAGGTTAAGCTATATATCGTGGACAGCCGCGGACAAATTATCGCGATTTCCGGAGTGCCTGACCTTATCAAAGGAGAAAGTGTACCTGTAGAAGAGACGACTACCCTTTCCCAAGGGAAAGCAATTGAAAAGGTGTACGTAGAATCTGCTACTGCAAAGCGATACCTTGTTTTCGGAACGCCGATTGTGAGCAAGGGAGGTGTCCTTGGGGGAGTGTATGTAATGTCCTCCCTCGAAGGTATTGATCAATCCTTGCAAAAGGTTAGAGAAATGTTGACCTTGGCGGGATTGGGGGCATTTTTCCTTGCTGTGGGTGTAACCTATATCCTCTCGAAGAAATTATCAAATCCTTTGATCCAGATGGAAAAAGCAGCCCGGAAGATAGCAAAGGGAGACTTGAATACACGAGTAAAACTGACTTCCACAGATGAAATCGGTTCGCTGGCTCAGGCGATTAATGATCTAGCTTTTGATCTACAGCGTTATCGTGACACTCGTAAAGAGTTTTTCGCGAATATTTCCCATGAGCTGAGAACCCCGATCACGTATGTAGAAGGATATGCAAAAGTCTTGAAAGACAAGTTGTACGAATCAGAGCAAGAGAAAGACCAATACCTCAGCATTATCCATGACGAATCGATCCGGCTTTCGCGAATGATTGGCGATTTGTTTGACCTTTCCAAGATCGATGAAGGGAAAATCTCATTACAATTGGAATGGAACGATGTTACGGAAGTGATGGAGGGAGCCATTCAAAAAGCTACCATTCAAGCGAAAGAAAAAGGATTGAACATACAATTAAATGTACAAGACAAGCTTCCACTCGTTTATTGTGATGGGAACCGTATGACACAGATCTTCATCAACCTTTTAGACAATGCGATTCGCTACACGGATAAAGGCGGTATTTATGTAGAGATGTGGCAAGAGGATCTTCAAATCAAGATTGCGATGAAAGATACGGGAATGGGAATTCCAGAAAAAGAACTGCCGTACATTTTTGACCGTTTTTATCGTGTGGAAAAATCTCGTTCCCGTCAATTTGGAGGGACAGGGTTGGGACTGGCAATTGTCAAGGACTTGGTAGAATTGCAGGGAGGGGACATTCTCGTTTCCAGCATCTTAGGGAAAGGGACCCGTTTTGAGTTGACCTTCCCCACTACATCCGAGACCAGCATAGGGGAGGACGAGGAATGAGATGGGGAGATTGGCTCATTGTTTCTCTGTTAGTCGTCATTGGCTTATCATGTTTGACCATGTCAGCAACATGGATGATGGGCCCAGATTCTATAGGAATGTACTTTCATAATTTTTTCAAAATATGTTTATGGTCTGGCATACCGATTCTTGTTGCATCCGTGCTTTATGTCATCGCGAAAAAGAGAGGAAAAAAAGACGATTGAAGAGGGATCTCCATCATTTCATCAAATATTCAACAAGGTTCTAACACATTGATTTCCTATACTGACCTTGCAAGTACAAATTTCCTTAAACAAGAGGAGGAATCAGTCATGCAAATAAAGACAAAGGTATTCTTGGGGATTTCTTTGATGGCCCTGCTGGCAGTAGGTCAGGTTTCTTTTGCAGCGGAAACCGATAAGGATCAGACAACCACGACGAACGGCATGACGAATATGATGAAGATGATGGACAATCATGGCATGACGAAAATGATGGATGCGATGAACTCACCCGAGGGACAAGAAATGATGAAGAGCTGCAGTAAGTTCATGGAATCGTACAACGGAACAGAAAACGGCGGGACAACAAAGTAAGTCCGGTATCAACCAGTGCCTGA
This sequence comes from Brevibacillus centrosporus, assembly GCF_046622605.1. Lineage (NCBI taxonomy): Bacteria > Bacillati > Bacillota > Bacilli > Caryophanales > Paenibacillaceae > Brevibacillus > Brevibacillus centrosporus. Next base: position 276,881 of record NZ_CP176857.1, read on the forward strand.
GTAAGGGCACTGGTTTTTGGCTTGTAGGAGCATTCATCCATTCGAGCAAGGAAGTGGAGAAGCAAATGGCTAAATGGTTTTCTCATTACTATGACATTATGATGAGCCCGTTAGAACAACGGGGGATGAGGGAAATTCGTGAACTACTGTTGAGTAAAGCGACCGGTAAAGTACTTGAAATTGGTTCTGGTACCGGATTGAATTTCCCTCACTATAAGAACGCTGAAGAAATCATTGCGATCGAGCCTGACTCATATATGAGAAGTAAGTCCATGACAAGGCTGAAGGAAGCTAACAGTCCTATTCTTGTAGTTGACTGCGGGGCAGAGAGGATGCCTTTTACAGACAACAGCTTTGATACGGCTGTAGCGACCTTAGTATTTTGTACGATTCCGAATCCTAAAATGGCTTTTCAAGAAATCAAAAGGGTTTGCAAACCAGATGCAAAGATTCTTCTTTTCGAGCATGTTCGTCTCGATCATCCATTAGTAGGGCGCATACAGGATTGGGCTACGCCTCTATGGAAACATCTGTGCGACGGATGTCATCTTAATCGAAATACGATAGAAGAGTTGAAGCAGGAAGGATTTAGAGTTACTCGAATAAATACGCACTACAAAAGACTTTTTGTAACGATTGAAGCGATAAATAACAAGGAAATCTAAGTGAACCCAGTTCCAACAAACTTTTATCACATTTTCTGTTTATAATGGGTTCCATCAGCCGAAAAGGGGGATGGAATATGACCTGGTTACAGATTGTCTCAATTCTTGCGTGTCCGGTTATGATGTTGTTCTGCATGCGAGGCATGTTTAGCAAAGACAGTTGCAAAAAGCATGGGACTCAAGGTGCTTCTCATGAGCAGTTCCAACAGCTTCAGCAAAAAGTGGCCGAGCTGTCGGAGCAGAATCAAAATTTGATGAAAGAATTACGATCCAACAAAAATACGGATACTCCTGCAAAACCAATCGCTGATTAAATAGGTTGACATTTTTTACGGGAACTTCCTGGAGGACGAACGATGACGTTACTGAATGCTATGATTATCGCAATAATAGCTGCTTATATCATTTTTGATGTTTATCAGCGCCGCAATAAATTGACCTGTATGGCAGGCATGATGATTGCCATGACAATTGGAATGATGGTGAGCATCTGCCTTGGAGTATTATTAGGCATCTACTTTGAGCATGACTTGACGAAGTCTACCATCATTTCTGTGATTACGGGTATGATCGCCGGGTACGCGGCGGGTAAGCCGGTAAGCCTCATGGCGGCACTGGACGGAATGTTGGCGGGCATTATGGGCGGTATGATGGGAGCCATGTTGGGTGTCATGCTCGTCATTCCAACTACCATGGTATGGTTTATTAATATCCTCTATGCTGCAGTCATGTTCGTTCTGCTCCAACTGATCGAAGAGGAAACAGGGGGCACAAAAAAAGAATATCCCGAAGGCAAAAGGCCGGTTTTCGGTAGTGTAGGAATGGTCATTGGATTCGTGGCGATAGTAGGAATGATCATGGTTTTTAAATCGGGATTCTTGCCAGGGAACACGGCTAGTTCAAAGGCTGTCAGTGCTCAGGGATCACCATTGGAGCAAATACCGGATGTGATACAGGAAGCTACGATAAATGTAGATTCCTCTGGTTATGGACCGCAAAATATAGAAATAAAGGCAGGTGTACCTGCAAAGATTAACTTTAAGACAGGCGCAGATGCAGGCTGTTTACGACAAGTAGTATCAAAGGAGCTTGGGATCAATAATATTCTGGATGCAGAGAAAGACAATTTCATCATGATGGATGGGCTGAAACCTGGGGTCTATTCCTATACTTGTGGGATGGGTATGTTTGGGGGGACCATTACTGTGAAATAAAGGAAGTGCAGCAGGAAGGACGGCTGAAAAAATAGAGGAACGTGTAAAATCAGAGCATGAAATTAATAACGTCCATGTTCACATTGAACCAGTGAAGACTTTGAAAAGCCTTTAGCTTTTTTAAGCCGTAAATGATGCATTGACTATATTAATGAAAAGTAATGTGCGTCCGTTTATTTGAAAAACTCAGAGATAAGCAGTACTTAAGACGGTCGGAATATCTCGATCGTCTTTTTTTCTTATCACAAATGGGATGAGACGAGTTTCAAAGCCAAATATCTAAAATTTGACATCGTGAGTTTTGTAAGGTTTGCATTATAGGACTTCTCCACAGAAAATGGGCGCAGTCCTTTTTGAATTTTTGGGCGAATACCTATTCATGGTTATGGGTAAACGCATAGAAATACATCGGGTTCAATTGACAGAGGGACCGTCTAGAATTGAAATCTATCTGTAGCTATGCCTGCTGCTTTGTACTATACACTACTCAAAAATGATTATTGGAGGTACTATATGGCAGACGTATTTGTTGAAAGGTCATTAGACGAAATTCGCTTTTGGTCTCGTATTATGAAGGAACACTCACTTTTTTTGAAACTTGGTTTTAACTGCGACGACACCAAACTAATTAATGAAGCAGATCGCTTTTATAGCATTTTTGAGGATATTGAGAACCGAGCTCACTCCTTTTCTCCTGATATTGATCCACAGAGGATCTACGATTTCAACCAAGTTGTTTACAATGCTGTTTCTCATATTTGGGCATATAAACGACACGTACTCGGGTTAATCATTCGTTGCAAAATCGGTGGAAACAATTTTCCCTTGTTGGTTGATCACGTGAGTAGGGAAGCAGCATATTTTAGGAATCGATTAGAACAACTTAACACCGGAACCCTTGATCCACTGCCAGATGCTGTTATTAACGAGAACGTCTTTTTCCTACGAATTATGGCTGACCACGCAAAGTTTATTAACCATTTGCTCGATCCATCTGAAAGAAAACTAGTGGAACAGGCAAGAGATTTTAGCCATGATTTTGATCAATTATTATTTCAAGCACAGGACCTTGACTCTATGCGACCACAATCCCAAACCCAGCCCCTCCTTGATCAGTTTGTAGATCAGAGTCGTGTCTCAGTGCGTCAGTTGCGAGACTTCAAGAAAACTGCACGTGATCTGATTGAAGAATGCAGAATAAAAAGTATAATCCCTCCTTTACTCGCTGATCATGTTTTTAGAGAAGCCTCACATTTCCTCGAAATCTTAGATTCATTTGAAATGGCCCTAACTTCCTCAAAGTGCTAATTGCCTCATTAATCCCTTGCTGATTGTCCCTTACTGATGGCTTATATAATTCGAAGGAGGCGTTTCAAGTTGAATGACAACCACAGTCATTCATTGAGCTTTGTGAGAATTGCCATTCATCCAGGTCATCTACACAGCTACTACATCCAAACAACGATTTCTGGTCGTCACCGTCATCGAATGTTTGGAAGAACATAGCTTCCACAGGTTTCGAAAATCGCATTATTATGAAGGAACCACATCATTTGACGAAGGTCATGTGCATTACTACAGAAGGTGGACTGGTCCACGTATTCTATTACCTGACAGACATCATTACCATGAGTTTTCAGGTCAATCCACTTTTGACGATAGACACATTCATTATTATCGGGGTGTCACTGGTGAGGCAATTTAGTAGAAGGCGGCATGCGACTGTTCTTTAGAATGTTTCTCTGTGGCTTTTTTTATTGCTGCGAAACGATCAAGAAGCCGGGTTACCCCATAGGGGTTAACCGGCTTCTTTACTATAATTTCTTATCCAGGTTCTTGTTCTCATATTTGTTTACCTGTCTGTAAAAGTTGTTTGTCTTATGAGAATGACGTTTCATTCCTTCGATTGCAGTTGTACCTCGAATTCCATTCAGCATATAACTTATGAAATTGACGTAGTTTACAAAATCTTTACGAACCTAAATATTGAAATAGCCATATGGCTATATTAATATCGAAGGGGGAGGAGATCGAGCATGGAATTTAACAAATTAGCAGATGCCTTAAAAGCACTAGGCGACCCAACACGTTTAAAGATCATTGCTTTATTGAACATGCGAGATTGTTGTGTATGTGAGCTGGTGCCGATCTTTGGTATTTCTCAGCCATCGATATCAAAGCACATGAGTCGATTGAAAAATGTAGACCTTGTTACAGAGCAAAGAAAAGGGCAATGGGTATTTTATTCCTTGAATCGAAAGCAACTTGAAGACATTGGTTTTTCTTTAACTCGTTTACCTGACTTTTCGTCGGAATTCGATGAACTGGAGAAACAAGGCTTGCTGGTAACCTGTGACTAAGAAAGGAGTTTTACGAACATGAGTGAAAAGGTGGGGAAACGATTATCGTTTCTTGATCGCTACTTAACTCTTTGGATTTTTGTAGCGATGGCCGTCGGTATCGGGAGTGGGTTTCTTTTCCCGAACTTCGTGTCTGTACTTAATGAGTTTCAGGTAGGTACTACATCTATTCCAATAGCGATTGGTCTCATTCTGATGATGTATCCGCCACTTGCTAAAGTGCGCTATGAAGAATTGGGGCGAGTTTTTCGGGACGGAAAGATACTAGGACTCTCCCTCGTTCAAAACTGGATAATTGGGCCAATCTTGATGTTTATTTTAGCCATTGTCTTTTTACAAGGATATCCAGAATACATGGTTGGTTTGATCATGATCGGCCTGGCTAGGTGTATTGCGATGGTTATTGTATGGAATGATCTCTGTAAAGGTGATACTGAATACGCTGCAGGTCTCGTGGCTTTTAACTCGATCTTCCAAGTCTTGTTCTACTCCATTTACACCTATTTTTTTATTACTGTATTGCCAGGTTGGTTTGGTTTACAAGGGATGGTCGTGGACATCACGATTGTAGAGGTAGCCAAAAGTGTGTTCATTTATTTAGGGATCCCCTTTATTGCCGGAATGATTACACGATATACGCTGGTGAAATCAAAGGGGCGGGAGTGGTATGAAAAGGTATTCATCCCGAAAATTAGCCCGATTACATTGATTGCATTACTGTTTACGATTATTGTGATGTTCTCGCTAAAAGGCGAGGTAATTGTGGCACTGCCTTTGGATGTAGTTCGTATCGCCATTCCACTGCTTATTTACTTTGTTGTGATGTTCTTAATATCGTTCTGGATGGGCAAGAAGGCAGGAGCCAACTATCCTGTGACCTCAACACTTGCTTTTACAGCTTCGAGTAACAACTTCGAGTTAGCCATTGCGGTGGCGGTAGGGGTATTCGGAATTCACTCAGGAGCAGCGTTTGCGGCTGTCATCGGGCCGTTGGTAGAAGTGCCTGTCATGATCGCATTAGTGAATGTAGCCCTTTGGTTTCAAAAGAAATATTTCGGCAAAACAAAAGGAGCCTAAATCATGGATAAAAAACCTCTTGTATACTTCCTTTGCACAGGAAACTCCTGCAGAAGCCAAATTGCGGATGGATTTTTAAAGGCATTGGGCAGCGACAAATACGAAGTAAAAAGTGCTGGCTTAGAAGCTCATGGTTTAAATCCCCGTGCCGTTCAAGTAATGAACGAGGCAGGCGTTGATATTAGTGGACATTCTTCTGATGTCATCGACCCTGAGACATTAAATCGTGCGGACTATGTAATCACTCTTTGCGGTCATGCCGATGAGCATTGCCCGGTTATTTCTAATAAAAACGTAGTGAAATGGCACTGGGGATTTGATGATCCAGCGAAGGCAACGGGAACTGATGAGGAAATTATGGCAAGCTTTCGTACCGTTCGTGATTCCATAAAAGGACGTATTGAAAAATTCCTTGCTGAAGGCAAGTAGGGGGAAGACAGACGTGATACAAAGGATGCACGTGGCTGTAAACTGTACCGATCTCGAAGCTTCCTTGAAATTTTATCGTGGCTTTTTTGGAACAGAGCCAACCAAAGTGAAGGACAACTACGCTAAATTTGAGTTGGATACACCAGCCCTCCATTTTTCACTGAATGTACGCCCTTTTGAAAAGCAGGGGGTGCTCAATCACTTGGGATTCCAGGTAGACAATACAGAAGATGTGTTAAAAATGGGGGAAAGGCTTCGCGAGGCAGGTTTGTTAACCATTGATGAGATGGGAACTACTTGCTGCTATGCCGTGCAGGATAAAGTCTGGGTATATGATCCGGACGGAAACGCGTGGGAAATTTTCTATACGAGCGCGGATTCGGAATTTGAGTCTGCTGGCGAACAACGGGATTTATCCTTATGCTGTGCACCACCTACGGGTCCAGTCTCGATTGAATTTGGATCTTGGAAAAAGTAAAAGCAGGATGCCCCTCAAATATGAGGGGTATTTTACTAAACAATACAGGAGGGGAAATAATGCATAAGGTTGTTGTCCTCGGAACAGGTCCTGCTGGTCTTACTGCAGCCATTTATCTTGCACGTGCTAATATGAATCCACTTGTCATTGAAGGGAATGAACCCGGGGGTCAATTGACACTCACAACAGAAGTGGAGAACTTCCCAGGGTTTCCAGATGGAATAATGGGGCCAGAGCTTATGCAAAACATGCGTAAACAAGCAGAACGATTTGGAGCAACATTTCGGACCGGGTGGGTAACAAATGCCGATCTAGTGAGAAGGCCTTTCTCACTAACCATTGACGGAACAGAAGAAATACAAACAGAGACCCTCGTCGTCTCTACGGGTGCATCCGCAAAGCTGCTTGGTATTCCTGGTGAGAAGGAAAATATCGGACGCGGCGTAAGTACGTGCGCTACCTGCGATGGTTTTTTCTTCAGGGGAAAAAGGGTTGTCATTGTTGGTGGCGGTGACTCAGCAATGGAAGAGGCCAATTTCTTAACAAAATTTGCTACGGAAGTAAAAGTCGTTCATCGCAGAAATGAACTGCGGGCATCAAAAATTATGCAAGACCGGGCACATAATAATCAGAAGATCACATGGAGTTTGAACTCTACTCCGACTGAAGTTATTGCTAATGAAAAAGGAGTAACAGGACTTAAAGTAAAAGATAATGATACCGGCATCGAAGAAATCATCGAGACGGATGGCGTTTTTATTGCGATCGGTCATCGTCCAAATACAGCTTTTCTACAAGGTCAATTAAAAACGGACGAGACTGGATATATCATGGTAACCCCAGGTACAACCGAAACCAATATTCCTGGAGTGTTTGCATGTGGTGATGTTCAAGATCACCGATATCGTCAAGCAATTACAGCTGCTGGAACTGGATGCATGGCGGCATTGGATTGTGAAAAATACCTGGAGGGCAATGCCGTACACAATTGGGGCATGTAAGAACCAAAAAAGTACCACGCCTTAGTGGAAGATAAGATATTCATGGGTGGAGCAAGCGATGTGGAATCTATGATAAAAAATGAAGGGATAGAGATTGTCGTAGATCTACGTGGGGAAGCAGAACAACCAGCCTTTTCAAACCCTGCTGTTCAATGGTTACAGATCGCACTTGGCGATAATGGGACTGACAATCAGGAAGAACTTTTTAAACAAGCGATCGACGAAGTAGTAAAAGCCTATAAAAATGGCAAGAAAGTTGCCTTCCACTGCAGTGGTGGACGTGGAAGAACGGGTACGGTAGCTGCCGGTACACATCTCACGCTTGGGTTGAGTCAATCACTTCAAGAAGCAGAAGAGAAAGTGAAAGATATTCGTTCTGAAATCAACATTAAGCCGGGACAAAGGCAGGTATTATATAAGTTGTTCTCGGAAGAAAAATAGGGGATACTTGTTAAGTAAATTCTATAGGAACGACCAGATAATATGTGAACTTAAATCACTTTAGATACAGGTACTACTTTATTAAAAGGATATCGTCTATAATGTGATACTTATCGAAATTACTCCTATTACTAAAAGAATGACCGCCATCGTTGAACTGCACCCCAATTGTTAGACACATCTAACGATTGGGGGTGCAGTTTTTTCTATGGCTAAATTTTCTCCAGAAGATAAAATAACAGCGGTTCTCCGCTATTTAAACGGTAACGAAAGCTTTGCTTCCATTAGCTCGTCAATGGGTATTGCTAAATCTGAGGTGGTTAAATGGGTTCAACATTACCAGCACCACGGTACCGAAGCGTTTATGAAACTCTATACAGGTTACACGGTTCAGTTTAAACTAGACGTACTCAATTATATGAACGGTCAAGGGACGTCTATCAGGGAAACAGCTGCACGGTTTAACATCTCGCATTCGTTGCTGATTCAATGGAAAAAGCAGCTGGAATTGCAAGGATTGGATGCCCTTGAATCAAAGAAGAAGGGGCGTCCATCTATGCAAAAGAAAAACTCCAGTTCAATGAAAAATCAAGTACCAGCAGAAGGATCACTAGAGGCATTGAAGGCGGAAAATGAACGTTTGCGTATGGAGAATGCTTATTTAAAAAAGTTGAATGCCTTAGTTCAAAACAAGGAAAAATCACCAGGCAAGACAAAGCACAAGTAGTCTATGAACTAAGGCATGAATTTCCGGTGAAAGCACTTCTTCAACTCGCAGATATTCCTAGAAGTACGTATTATTTTTGCGTGAAAAACTTTGGTCGTCCAGATTTGGATGGGGAGTTAAAAGTGTTGATTCAAGCCATTTATGACGAACATGAAGGACGCTTTGGCTACCGTCGTATCCGTGATGAACTTCGAAATCGTGGGCATATAGTCAATCACAAAAAAGTCCAGCGAATCATGAAGGAATTGGGGCTAAAATGTCTTGTCCGCATGAAAAAATATCGCTCTTATAAAGGAAAAGTCGGTACGATTGCTCCAAATATTTTGGACCGTAACTTCAAAGCTGAAAAACCAAATGAGAAGTGGGTAACAGATATTACAGAGTTTAAATTATTTGGTGAAAAGCTCTATTTCTCACCGATATTGGATTTGTTTAACGGCGAAATTATCACCTATACAATCGGTTCAAGACCAACCTATTCCTTAGTTTCAACCATGTTAGAACAAGCTTTTGAACAATTGACAGATGACCATACTCTTATGATTCATTCTGATCAGGGCTGGCACTACCAAATGAAACAATATCATCATGCCCTTCATGAGCGAGGCATCACACAGAGTATGTCCCGAAAAGGGAACTGCTACGATAATGCAGTGATGGAAAATTTCTTTGGTATTATGAAATCAGAACTTCTATATCTAAAAGAATTTCACAGCGTGGAGCACTTTAAGACAGAACTAGCCAAATATATTGAATACTATAATTCCAAACGAATTAAGGCAAAATTAAAAGGCCTGAGTCCGGTGCAATACCGAATTCAAGCCCTAGAGGCTGCCTAATAAATTAATCTGTCTAACTTTTCGGGGTCACTTCACGTCAGTGGCGGTCTTCGTTTTTTTACGTGTTTTATTAAAGCCAACAAGTCCTGCCTTACAAATGAGCCAATGCTTACTCTGAATAAGCTGTTACTTATGAAGATTAGCTTCGAGGAGCCCACAGCATTATTGACACACCAATAACGCATATGGCTGCTCCTGCCCAATCGTATACGTCAGGTGTCTTCTTATCTACCCACCAGCCCCATAACACCGCCAGGACTACAAATACGCCCCCATATGCTGCGTATACGCGTCCAAATGACGGGAAACTCTGGAGTGTTGGAATAATCCCATACAAGATAAGAATAATGCTTCCAACCACCCCGTACCAAATAGGTTTGGATTCCCTAAGCCATAGCCAGACCAAATATCCCCCACCAATTTCTGCGAGTCCTGCGATAATAAAAATCAAAATTGACAATAACATACCGTTCTCCCTTAGCAACAAGTGCCATCGCTATTCATTTTCACAAAGCATTCCGACCAAGTTAGGCATTTACATTTCAAGCCATTTTCTAAAACTTGAAGCATGTTATCCAGTTGTTTTTTCTTCTCTTCCAACTCCTCACATTTCTCCTTAGCAAGTTCTTTCCATCTATCAGATGGAGAGATGTGGGGTTCGAAGCCTTCGAGAAGTACCGTTATTTCTGGAATGCTAAATCCTGCGGCTTGAGCAGTTTTGATAAAACGAATACGGTCTAAAACATCTTCAGAATATCTTCTTTGTCCATTTATTCTCTCTGGTTCAGGCATCAAACCAATGGACTCATAATAACGAATCGTGGATGAATTCAATTCAGCTCGTGAAGCAATTTGACCAATGCTAAAGGTCGCCACTTCCTCACCCTCTTCTTGACTTAAAGTTAGCTTTAAGTTTTATGATTCAAAGTATAGTCTGGAAAGAGGGTGAAAGCAAATGAAAAGAGGAGCATGGTTAACAGGACTCGGAGTACTTGGAGCTTGTGGTTTATGCTGTGCTTTACCAATTATTATCGGAGGGGTAGCTACTCTCGGTGTATCTTCGTTCTTTTTAAGCCCTGCATGGATTAGTGTCATTGTCTTGGTGATATTAACGGGATTGTATGTTTTCAAAAGGCACCGTAAGAGCAGGATAAGTTCTTGTTCGAATGCCACTTGTAGTTGTAAAACAACAAATATATGAGTAACGAAAGAGGTGGTTTGAAAATGAATACGAAACCTGTTGCTTGTTGCCCAGGAGTATTTGATAAGGAACAGCTTCAAGAATATAAAAAAAATTGGGGTCTTCTAGAAAAACGTAGGTTTCAAACGCTTGAGATTGAAGATGGCTTGGAATTTCAATTCTCTAGTGACAATGATACATTGCAGCTTTCATTTCAGTGGATAAGCTTCGAACGACAGTGTTGTGCTTTTCTGACGTTTACAGTGATTGTTGCAAACAAAGAGGAACCTGTCATATTACAGTTAACTGGAACAGAAGATGCAAAAAGCTACCTAAAAAATGAGTTTCAAAACCAAATTAGTGTCGTTGCATCTATAGATGAAGTTGAGACATAAATGTTTAGATGTAGTTGGTTGTTAATTTAATACTAAGGCTCTTTTCAACAAGCTATTTACTATCTTGGAACCATAAAATTCGGTGAATAAAGGAGGATAAAAAATGGATAATTGTTGTCATACATCAACCGACAGGTTGACGCAAACATGCCAATGCCCTGCTTGTTATCAAAAGGGTAGAAGTGTTCAAATGATTACTCTCAAAGCGATGCTCAAACCCAAAGCATTAGGAACCATATATCCTGAATCTACTTACGCTTTTTGCTCAAACTCGTCTTGTGATGTGGTCTATTTTAGCGATATGCATACCTTAGACAAAACTACGCTCAAAGTATCGGTATTCCAGAAAGATAAGGCATTGGATGTGCCTGTTTGCTACTGTTTTGGATGGACCAGAGAAGGGATAATACAGGCAGTTCAAGAAAATCAACATCCAACTGACCATATTCGTGGACAAGTTCAAGCCAACCGCTGTGGTTGCGAGGTTAATAACCCACAAGGAACCTGTTGTTTGGGCAATGTCAACTCGTTTATTCAGGACCTCGACAAGACATAGCCTTCTGTTGTATCAATTAGGAACAATATAATAGTAAAATAAAAGGGATGCTGGTATTATTTCCACCATCCTTTTTTGTCGATTTCCCTATTGTCGTCATTACTTTTTGTACAGAATGTGATTAGTACATACAAACCGGAACGAACGATAAAAAAGTTGCAAATTAATGCTGTATAAATAATTCATGAGGTGAAAGACGTGGAGGATGTACGCGACTTAATTCAAATAATGACTCGGCGTTTTGGTTTCCTAAATAAAAACTGTTGTTCAGTAGGTGGGGTGAATCTTTCTGTAGTCCAAAGTCAAATTTTGTATGAGATTGACCGCCAACATAAGCCGTCTATCCAACAGGTTGCAGAGGCATTGGGAACGGATATAACAACTTTTAGCCGACAAGTTCAATCATTAGTGAAGATGAATCTAGTGAAGAAAACCCCCACACCAGAGGACAGAAGAGTATTTGAACTATCGTTGACAACAGAAGGAACTTTTGTGGCAGCGACGATCGATCAGCAAATGAATGCTTACCTGAATGAGATATTTTCGCATATGAATGACTTTGAAAGAGAAACGGTTATTCGTTCCGTAAAGCTATTGAATGAGGCGATGTCAAAAGCAGGACAGTGCTGTGCTCCTACCCAAGGGTAGTTTTTTCTTTATCAAAACTTGCATTATGCAAATAATTATACTTTGAGGTGATCAACTTGGAAAAACACTGGGATGTAATTGTCATCGGGGGAGGGCAGGCTGGTCTTGCTTCTGGGTACCATTTGAAAAAGAAGGGAATCTCTTTTTTGATTCTGGAAGCCAGCGATCAGGCTACTGGTTCTTGGCCTCATTATTACGACAGTCTAAAGCTATTTTCACCAGCGAGTCTGTCATCACTACCAGGGATGAAAATAAGAGGAACAAGAGACCATCCACAGCGAGATGAAGTCATTCGTTATTTACAGGATTATGCCAAAAAATTCGAATTTCCGATTAGGACGAATCAGCGGGTTGCAGCCGTGGAGAAAAGCGAAGATAGCTTTAGCATCCATACCCAGACAGGCGACATTTTTAGGGCACGAGCAATCATTAATGCAACGGGTTCTTTTCATAACCCGTATACGCCCAAAATTAAAGATCAAGAAGCCTTTCAAGGGGAAGTACTCCACTCTTCTGCCTACCGAAATCCAAATAAGTATAAGGGGAAAAGAGTAGTTGTTGTGGGACGTGGAAATTCAGCTGTTCAAATTGCAGTCGAGTTGGCCGATCACAGCTATACCTCACTAGCAGTGCTACAGCCGGTTGAGTTTGTTAAACAAAAAATACTTGGAGTGGATTTGCATTATTGGGTAAGAGGTCTCGGCTTGGATACTTTCCCATTCTGGCGGTTTGGTAAAAAGGCACCTGTGCCGAGCTCGGTTGCAGATTTAGGGGATTACAAACAAAAGCTAGAGGCTGGAAAGCCAGATCAACGGGACATGTTTACTTCCTTTTACCCCGATGGTATTGTCTGGCCAGACGGAACGAAGGAAACTGTGGACACGGTCATTTTTGCGACAGGATATCGCCCCAATTACTCTTATCTCAATTTAATTGGTGCACTTGACTCCGAAGGGAGACCGTTACAAAAAGCCGGTATAAGTCTTTCAGTTCCTGGACTTTATTTTGTCGGGTTGGAAGGTCAGCGATCCTTCGCTTCTGCCACACTAAGGGGAGTAGGGCCAGACGCGAAATATGTTGTGAAAAATTTAGATCGCTACCTGAAGGGAAGAACGTCGAAGGCCTAGGTCCCGATTTGAAATAAGGAGAGAAAAGCCATGAACATCCTGGTTATCATAGCTCATCCGAATATGAAGAGATCTCGTGTGAATAGTAAATGGAAGAAGGAACTTGAGCAAGTGCAGCAAGTGACGGTGCATGATCTTTATGAGCAGTATCCCGATGAAATCATAAACGTTAAAAGAGAGCAAGAACTGTTGGCGGCCCATGACCGAATCGTATTTCAGTTTCCGTTCTTCTGGTACAGCACCCCGCCTCTTCTGAAAAAGTGGATGGATGATGTGTTGATGTATGGCTGGGCTTATGGCTCTGGAGGAAAGGCCTTGAACGGTAAAGAACTGGTCTTGGCGATATCTATCGGGGGAAGGGAGAAGTCTTACCAGGCAGGCGGAACCAATCATTACACGATCAGTGAACTAACAAGACCGTTGCAGGCAACAGCAAATTTGACAGGGATGTTCTTTTTATCACACTTTGTGCAATATGGTGCAGTCTATGCGGATCAGGAGATTATCTGCGAAAGCGCGAAAGCCTATGTAGAGCATATTACCGATATAAATCTGAATCCGCTGCAAAGACTCAGCAATCGTGCATAATTGTAAAAGACATTGACGGAAGCACTTCAATTTAGAAATTGGAAAATTTCACAAAATAATAGTTGCATTTATCAATTGTTGTGATGTAAGATGGATTCAGGTGATGAAGATGAAACAGTTAGCTCAATACGTTAACGTTAGAGAAATATTTCAGGTATTAGTAAGGCGTTTTGGAGTTTTACAAAAGGATGGGGCGCAATGCTGTGGCATCTCAGTTGTTCAAAGTCATATTCTTTATGAGCTCCAAAAGAGGCCAAACATTTCCTTGAACGAACTCTCAGACATCTTATCCATCGATACAAGTACGCTTAGTCGCCAGGTTAATTATCTTGTAGAAATGGAGATGGTTAACCGGTTGCCCGATTCGAAAGATAGGCGGTATGTTGTTCTCTCGCTAACGCAAAAAGGGGAAGAGCAACACAAGGAAATTGCGGCTTACATGGAGACGTATATATTGAATGTATTTAATCAAATTCCTGCAGAAAAGCACGAGCAGGTTTTGGAAAGTCTTCAATTAGTTAGCGAAGCAATGAGGAATAGCGCAGATTGTTGTACCCCTCCTCTATAACCTAGAGGAGTTTACTTAACAGATATAGTTGCAAATATCAATTGTTTAAAAAGGGGATTGATGAAAGATGAAACGACCTGTTGCTATTATCGGTGGAGGACCTGTCGGGCTAGCAGCTGCAGCACAGCTGATTAATAGAGGAGAGCCATTTGTAATCCTGGAGGCAGGAAGTCAAGTAGGGTCCAGTGTACTGGAATGGGGACATGTACGCATGTTTTCACCTTGGGAATATAACATGGACAAAACTGCTGTTACACTGCTCTCCAAGCATGGATGGGATGCACCGGATCCAAATGACATTCCAACGGGTAAGGATCTCGTAGAAAAGTATATGCAGCCACTGGCCGACCTTCCAGAATTAGCACCGTTCATTCACGTAAACTGCAAAGTCATTTCCGTTGGGAAAAAAGACATCGATAAAATGAAAACCAAGGGAAGAGATCAAGTACCTTTCGTTATTCACTATGAACAAAATGGCCAACAGCAAACACTTGAAGCAAGAGCTGTCATCGATGCATCCGGAACTTGGAAACATCCTAATCCAGTTGGATCTGGAGGTATTGTCGCAAAGGGTGAGAGTGAGGCCTCTAATCGTATCACCTACGGAATTCCTGATGTATATGGAAAACAACGCGATCGCTATGCAGGGAAGAAGGTTTTGGTCGTAGGGAGTGGGCATTCTGCTATCAATACGATTCTCGAATTGAATCGTTTGAAAAATGAGGTGCCATCTACAGAAATTGTTTGGGCGCTGCGGAAAAAAAGCATTCAGGAAACGTACGGTGGAGGAGACGCTGACCAATTGCCAGCACGTGGAGCGTTAGGAACATCCATTAAGAACTTAGTAGAGAACGGCCGCCTAACCGTATATACACCGGTTCAAATTCAGGAGATTTCAAACCAAAGTGACGTTCTTGTCATTCGGGGAAGGATGAACGGTGAAGCGTTCCAACTGGAGGGCGTCAACGAAATCATCACAAATACGGGTTCTCGCCCTGATACTCACTTCCTGCGAGAAGTTAGATACCAAGTTGATCCGGCTATTGAATGTGTTCCTGCACTAGCAGATCTTATTGATCCCAACATTCATAGCTGTGGAACAGTTAGACCACATGGTGAAGCAGAGCTACGTCAGGCTGAGAAGGATTTTTATATCGTGGGAATGAAGAGTTACGGGCGTGCTCCGACATTCCTGCTAGCGACAGGTTACGAGCAAGTGAGATCCGTTGTTGCTGCACTTGTGGGGGATTGGGACGCTGCGAAGAGAGTAGAACTCCACCTACCAGAGACAGGGGTATGTAGCATTAGCAATGCCGGGTTAGGTTTGCAGGAAGAGTCGTCTTGTTGCGCACCAACAACACCTGTAAAATCGAACAGTTGTTGCGGTGTGGAGCCCCAAAAAGTAAGCGAACAGGTAATAGCATCAAGCTGCACGCCACAGCCAGTAAAATCGTCCAATTGCTGCGGATAAGTAAGACTACTCACTTTATTGGAACCGAGTTGCATCATGTTACATTAAAAGTCCCCTGTCTTTCCAGATGGGGGTTCTTTCATAAGCAAGACACAGAAGGATGAAGTGCGAAATGGATCAGACAAGACAGGTAAAGGTCATGGCCTATATTACGGCTATTTGTTTACTTGGTGATTCCATGCTATATGTTGTGTTACCAACACATTGGGAGGAGATTGGATTAACTTCATTGTGGGAAGGTGGAATCCTGCTATCAGTGAACCGGCTCATCAGACTTCCATTGGGTCCACTTATTGGATGGATTTACCGAAAAATGAGCATCCGAACTGGATTGCTAATCGCTATTTTGTTATCCGTAATAACCACGACATCTTATGGACTATTTTCAACGTTTTGGCTCCTTTTGATCATGAGATGTATATGGGGGATTGCCTGGTCATTGTTGAGGTTAGGCTCATACTTTGCAATTTTAGATGCATCCACGGAACAAAATCGCGGACACCTCATGGGAACCTTTAATGGACTTTATCGGTTAGGAAGCCTTTTTGGAATGCTTCTTGGTGGAATCTTTGCCGATTTCGTAGGTATGGAGCTTGTGGCAAAGATATTAGGGTTCCTGGCTCTACTTGCCCTTCCGTTGTTACCCCTTGTGACTATTCAATCCACCGGGAAAGGCAGTGGCTCAGAAATAGCAGCTGTTGGGTCGCGACTATTATTTTTGAAGGACCGAAGTGTTCTATTTACTTTTGTTACCTCTCTTGTAGTAACGATGCTTTTTCAGGGAATGTTTATCTCGATTCTCAGCTATGTTATTGAGTCTAATAATCCACATATCAACCTGATGGGGGTTGGTATTGGAGCTGCGTCTTTGGCAGGGATATTACAAGCCATACGATGGGGGTGGGAACCATTTCTTGCTCCTCGGTTTGGGAAATTATCAGATGGGGGAAATAAGAGACTTATTTTGTTAGTTGCATCACTATTCATAACAGCCTTTTTGTTTGCCATGGTACCGATGGATATTTCTTTTGGCCTTTGGTTATTGGTTCTGATGGGGATTCAATTAATGGCGACCGTACTGACAACAGTTATGGATGCTATTGCATTGGATGTTGCTCAAAGGACGTCAAGAGTGGCTGTGATGACGGGCTTTACTGTCATTACTGATTTAGGGGCAGCTATTGGACCTACACTAGGCTATTTTATGGTATCTGTTCTTGGGTTAGAAATTACGTATTGGGTAGCAGCAGGAATTTGGTTGATTCTTTGGGGGACTTGGCATTTCTCAGGTAGAAAGATACTAGGCTATCTTCCTTATGAGAAAGGAGTAGAACAAGTTTCGTGAAGAAATTTAACAGGGATTGGTTAACGAGTGATCAGATTAATTGTAAAGGGGAATTGCTATGAACCTTTCTATTCGAAAAGCAAGGGAAGAAGACCTTGAGTCTATCTTAGCGATATACAATCAAGGTATTGCAGATCGAATTGCTACTCTAGAATCTGAAGAGAAGGATTACAGCTACATCCAAAGGTGGTTTGATGAACATCAGGGGCGATAAGCTGTACTAGTCGCAGTTTTGGAAGAAGAAATCATTGGATGGGCATCCCTCAATCGCTACTCTCAACGAAGCGCTTATGATGGCGTTGCGGATTTATCCATTTATATCGACCGAACTTATAGAGGAAAAGGCGTCGGAAAGGTTCTTTTAGAGAAGCTTGAGGAGATTGCTCGATCCCAGCAATTTTACAAAATTCTATTGTTCACTTTCCCTTTTAATGGTCTAGGGCAGGGATTATATAAGAAAAGTGGGTATCGAGAAGTGGGGGTTTTTCAGAACCAGGGCATTTTAGATGGGAATTTTGTTGATGTGATGGCAATGGAGAAAATTCTCTAAGGAGCGTGGAGATTATGAAAGTAAACCGAGGAAGTGTTCTAAGTAAGGAGTATTTTCTCGCTTACATTAAGCATGTTATGTTGGTTTTTCAATGTGATGCCGAAGAGGCTAAATTGAAAACACTAGAACGGCTTTTTCGTGGTGACTTGGATGCTTATGGAGTAGAGACACATAAAAACTTCGTAAGTGCTTATCACGAGCTGACATTGTCATCATGCTGCAGGGTTTAGATTATCTTTTGCCGTTTGTATTAGTGGCAGCCTTTACTTATTCCTAGGCTCTGTTAAAGTAGAGTGTTGATAAAACGACAAACACAAATGAATGTGCCAAAAATAGATAATATTATTTTCAGTGACTTAAATTCTCAGATAAGTTAAGTCCCACACGAAAAGTGCGAAAGCTTTTCATTGGCAGAAACGTTATGTTGACCCTTGTGAACAAATTTTCAGTATAATACATTAAGAGGAAAATGTTGTAATTATCATGTTAGGGAGGAACCAATGGTTGAAAATGTCCAATTAGTGAAACCCACGGTAAATTTGAGAAATGAATATTTAGATTTCTATCAGGAATGGAAAGATAGTGGAGAAGACATGGTTCCATGGGTTATAAGTAAAGACCCGTCGGATTTCCAAGGAATGGTTCAGTTCTTGTTGAATAATGAGAAAGGCGAAAACTTACCTGAAAATTGGGTTCCAGATTCTACTTTTTGGTTAGTCACAGATAATAATAGAGTAGTCGGTGCAGTAAACATCAGACATGGGCTTTCAGAAAAACTATTTAATTGTGGCGGTCATGTTGGTTACGGTATCCGTCCCTCTGAAAGAAGAAAAGGCTATGCCACCAAGCTTTTAGCCTTAGCTTTGGAAAAAACTAAAGAATTGGGCATTAATAAAGTTCTTGTTGTATGCGACCAGAGCAATTTAGCGTCTGAAAGAACAATTATAAAAAACGGTGGGAAACAAGATGCAAGTTTCACTGAAGAAAATGGTAAGGTTGTCAAAAGGTTCTGGATAGAAAATTGACTTTGAGCTGAAAAGGGTAGCATTTAATGCTGCCCTTTAATATTTTTTGAAAATCAACATTTATATTTAACAGAGCCTATTCCTAAAAAACAAATGAAATAACGAGTGTATTTAACTTGAGAGTGGACGGTAAAGTGTTGCCATGTAAGGAATGCAAGTTAGAATATTAGCTGGGATAACGTTGACCGTGGCTGCCAAATAACTCGCGGACACCTTGATATACGCGGACATTCAAATCCGGAAAGACGAACGCCACTTCTCCAGGGGGAAGTTGAAGACGATCAGATGGTTGCTCTATTAAGAATGGTACTTCCATGATTTCAAGTGCGATTTTTAAATAGCTGATATCTGGCCAGGAGACAGAGTAGTAAAAAGTTTTTTCCATAATGTTTGCGCGCTCCTTCCTCTCATGCATTGTACCAGAAGGAAAGGAGTCAAAAAAGTTGCTCACTCAAGCTTGGATCTTTAAAAATAGCGAAAAATGGGCAGCTTATATGCTGCCCATAAACATTGAAAAATCATTTATCACTGTATTCAGCAGTTATTAGCAGAACAGAGAACAGAGTTAGTAAAGTATAGTTATCACCGAAAAATCCACCTGTGCCCATTATCCGCAGCAAGAAGAACTGTTTGCTTTCGTTTCTGTTGTGCAACATGAAGGGGTGCTTTCATTCGTCGTGGATCCACAACATGAATCAACATCCTTTGTTTGGCTGGTTACTTCTATCTTAGTTTCGATTTCGCAGCAGGAACCTTGCCCTTTTTCAGAGTCGACATTCACATGTTTTTTAATAAAATTTGTCATACGATCCTCCTAAATGTTTTTATTTTCTTGATCCCAGAAGTGAGGGGAGTCAACGAGTTTATTCACAAGTTCACAAACAATCGCATAGCCTTTTTCAATTGGTTTCAGATGGAGATTGTCTGGGCTGTCATTTACTGTGTGAATGCTGGTCGACTCAGGTAAAGTAGGTTTCTGACCCAACCCAATTGTAGGAATTCCTTTTTGAATAAATGCTACAGAGTCATCTCCGCCTGCCAACCACCGAACATCAACCCCATGATTTTTGATCACACTAGAAGCTAGTTCGGTTAGCCAGTCTCCAGAAGCTTGATGACCGATTCGAAGTGCATGAAGTTCTGTCTCAAACCCTAAACAATCAAGATTTACAACTGCAGTTAATGGCATCGGTGGGTTCGAGGCAAACTGCTTTGATCCCCACAATCCCGATTCTTCACCAGTTAAAAAGGCTACTAAGACGTTAAAGGGAAGGGCGTATTCACGCTTAGCAAGCAATCTGGCAACTTCAAGTATGACAGCAACACCAGATGCATTATCAATTGTTCCGGGGAATCGAAGACCATCGGGGTCATCACCAAGGTGGTCGTAATGGGCACATAATAATAAGGTGCGATTCTGATTGATTCCTGGAAGAAATCCCATGACATTCTGGCAAGCAAGTACATTTATTTCTAAAGGTAGTTCGAGATGTACCTTCAAACCAGGGTGATCTGCTACAGCCTTTGCGATTGAACGGCGCAAACGAATAACTGGAATTCTGCTTTGGGTGGAGCCAAACACTGTTTTATGAAACCAATTGGGTTCTCCTGATTCGATTAGGAGAGCAGCTACACCAAGATCGGCAGCAGACTGAATGGTACTTCCAAGGTCAAAATCGGGAGGTAATTCTGGAATCACCACAATCTTCCCAGCCAATTGATCGGGGGAGAGATCATCACCATCTCTGACAGTAACTAAAGGTCCTTTACAAATACCTCCTGAAGAAAAGGGAGACATCTCCGAGAAATCTATTCGATGCTGTAAGACATGATCGCCAATTTTTAAGTGTGCTGGACCTACTAATCGAGCTGCCGGGACATTGACCGAACTAAAGTATTCCCTTTCTCCTGCCGGTGATAAACCAGCCTGGAGTAAGGATTCGGACAGAAAGGCGGCTGCCTTCCGGGCCCCTACTGTACCAGACAACCTGCCGGATAAATCAGGGCTGCTAAGGTACAAGATATCCTGGTAAATTCGGGCTACGTTCCTTTTTGCAAATTGAACCATGGATTGAGCTTCTCCTCTCTAGGGGATCGGAAATTAATAGCTCCATTTAATAGTTAAGTGGCCTTTAGCAAGTAGTGCAGTTAGCGCTCTGGACTTGCACTACAGGTAGCTTGCAGCAAGAAATAGAAGGAAGGAGAGAATTTTTAGTGTCTTGCTTAATAAACTGCCATCCTTTCCTTGTCACTTGATCAAGCTTTCTTTTCTCCTCGCGATAGATAAGGTCGAAAACTACGTCGTTATTCAGCATGTGAAACATCTCCTTTTATCAAATATATTTGATGTAAACATCAAAAAAAATTGATGAATTCATGAAAAAAATTTAGCAACAGTTGTTGTTTGTACGAAAGAGACAGCAAAGTTCAGCTGATAACAGATGGTTGACCTCTTTATGATTCAATTCGTAGTAGTTCATCGTTGCATCTGTTTCTTTTATCAAGAGATTCGCATCAAGAAGTATTTTGAGATGATAGGAGAGTTTGGATTGTGCCATAC
This sequence comes from Brevibacillus centrosporus, assembly GCF_046622605.1. NCBI lineage: Bacteria > Bacillati > Bacillota > Bacilli > Caryophanales > Paenibacillaceae > Brevibacillus > Brevibacillus centrosporus. Next base: position 298,125 of record NZ_CP176857.1, read on the forward strand.
CCATTAGATCGGCAAGATCACAAACACAAACCTTTCCACGCTGTGTTAATTCATACATGATTTGAAGTCTTTTCTTATCAGCCAACGCTTTAAACTTTGCCTCGTACGTCTCAAAGGTGCTACCCATTTGGTCTAAGATGATCGGTAGTTCGTTCATATTTGCATCCCTTCATCAAAATTCCTTGATGATGTTACTATACTCCTCATTTTTCCAAAATGCAACAGGAATATCAAGATTTTTTGATAAATAATCGAATAACTCTTTATTTAAGCTATGCGTGATTTAGGAAAGCTTTGCTTTGTAAAGGTGACTGACCTCTTATCCATTACACGCGACAGAATGTATCTTCTGTGACGTGTGTTGCGGCAAAATATAGGAATAAGTCCGTCGTTGAGGTAGGATAAGTTAGAAAATTCACGTCACGAAAGTATCTGGTAACTGAATTATTACAATGATGAGTTCCCATATATTTTGAGATGCCATAGACGTCATTTTATTAACGGTCATTAATAAAACACCTCACGGAAGTTATTTTAATTACGATCCAGACGACGACAGTTCAGTTTGTTTAGTAGGTATGGAAATATTTCGTTATTTTTGCTTGCTGTCGGGAATTGGAAATGCTACAATTCATTTTGAACAAAAGTCACGTATTATAGGAAAAAAGACTACTAATGTCGCCTGGACATCCCAAGCGTACCTCTCAACTACCTATGGTTAGGTAGTTGAGAGGTGCGCTTTTATTTTTTTCTAAGACAATTTAACAGCAAACTGATCTCAGCGATATGTACATAAAAGCTTAAAAGCAAAAGGAGGCAATGAGAGTGAATGTTAACAAGAAGAAGATGATGGGGCTTGCAGCCTTGTCGTTAATATGTGCCAGTGTTGCAGCAAATCTCTTGTTTACAAAATCCGAGAGTTTGTTTCGCCAAAACAACTACGAGGAAATCTTGGCAATCCGACCTGGTAAGGTACTGAATCAATACACACCCATTGTAGAAACAGACTTGGAGATCAAGCGAGTAGAAAAATCTGCCCTCGTTGATGGCATGATCAGCGGAAGTAATTTGCCCAAAGTGATTGGGAAGATGGCATGGGTTCCGATTGCAAACGGGGAACCGCTTCTGGACTGGAAAATCATCGACGGTAAGAAGTTGCTTCCTACATTGGACCAGACACGTTACGAGATTCCCATTACGGAGTTCACCCCGATGACGGAAATCCGTAAAGGGGACTATGTGAAAGTATGGGTTCGATACTCGGCTAAGAAACAAGAGCAAATGATCGAACAACTTGGCGTACCGATTGAGTTTAAGCAAACGCCAGGCGCAGCTTCTGACTTCCTATTTACGAGTCAAGTAGCAGGTGTGAAAGGCTCACAAGGGGAGGAGATTTTCAGCTTACAAGCGCCAGCAGCACAAGCAACCCAAGCGGTTGGTGAGTTTATCGATAACAAACCGGAAACTTCCTCAGATACACAAAGAAGGCTGCAACAGACATATCGTGGGGCTCCTTCCGCAATTCCAAGCAGACTGCTATTTAACTGGTCAGATCAGCAGTACAAGATTTTCGTGGAAGCACTCAAGTACGGGGACGTGCAAGTTGGTGTGTATATGCCTCAACCCAACAAAATCTCGGTCGACAAGAGAGGGAAAGTAATCACTGCTGATAACCCTCAAGGTACTTCCAGTAATCAATCGCAAGCAACAGCGATTAATAAGTAAATCACTAACGGAAAGGAGACGTTTCCATGATCGCATTGGTATTATCATCTCGCCCGCTACAAGCACCACAATATCTCCCTGAAACGATTTCTTTTCAGAACCAAGCGCCTGAGAAAGTTGACCCGATGAATGTAACCTCCTACGAGCAGTTGGTTCAAAAGCTGAAGGGATACGAACCAAAGATGATTCTGGTATTAAATTCGGACTTAACCGAATCTGCTTACAAGTGGATTCCTGAAGTCATGAGCTACCTTACGAAGGGGGATCAAACCCTGTTCATTTTGCCGAAGTCTGAAATGGACTACTACCATCTCCAAATCGTAATTGGAGAATTGGTGAAAGAAATCCAGTGGACAGGACAGATTCGATTGCTGGGAGCCAACCTTACCTTCCAAGAAGTGGCCGATCAGTTGTCCGGAAAAGAGCGGGATCAGAAAAAGGGTGAATCTGTACCAAACGCTCCAGACGAAATGGATGAGCTGTCCATTCTCCTCGGCGCTACGCAAAGGGACGAGGGACGAAAAGGCCATGTAGTGACCTTAACAGGGCCGGGATCCTCGGGACAAACGACGCTGGCTTTATACCATGTGCCTTTTCTTGCAGAGCTGAATCCCGACAAAGAATTCCTTATGGTCGATATTAATGACGACAAAAAGGATTTGGTGGCAGCAACCGACTCTCAAAACTATCGTCTTCATTACTTCAAGCCAGCGTTCCAGAAAAAGAGCTTGGAAGAAATCGAAATGAAGTACCACGTGCCTTATAAAAAGTTGCCGAATCTGAAAGTGATATCCGCTGTACAAGACCAGCATCAATGGTCCCCTAACGAGATAGTCATGTTCCTGGAAAAAGTGCGTAATGAGTTTGACATGATCTTCTTCGATATGGGAGAGTTGGTCCTCACTCAAAATGCAAAGATTCGCCTCATGATGGAATCGAATGAAGTCATCGTAATTGTACGACCGGATAGCTTTTCATTAAATCGGACCCTTCGTTATATGAACGTGCTGGAAAAGCTGAAATCAAAAGTACTCATCTCGCATTATGATGCGAATTATGCTTCGAAAAGCGAGATTGAGAAGTATCTGGGCCTTCCTATCTTTGGGGTGATGCCGTACGAGCGGGGGATCATTCCTAAGCAAACAACCACAGATTTACTTCAACCCTCGAAACAAATGCAGAAGGCATTTGCAGAGTACAAGTGGGAAATGGACGTGAAAGTATCACAGAAGAAAAAGAAGCTTTGGATCGCTTCTTTTTAAGGAAACAGTGAGAGGAGGTAGCAAACCATGAGTCGGCTTTCTTTAGCAGAGGTAACCGAGTTCGTAACCAATTACTACAAAGAGATGAATGAGATTACGGACGAAAATCAAAAAAGTCTGATTCGGGATTGGATCATTAAGATTCAAAAAGAAGACGATAATGTGGCCAAGCAGAACCTAATCTCTGACCTGGATACGGTGTTACAGAAGAAGAACATCGTTCTAGGGGACGAACATGAGATTTATCCAAACGTTCCCCCTGTAGAAGGAATCGTATTCCGAATTTATGGATTGGGCGTGTATGACGCGATTATCCACCAATCCCCAACCATTGAATCCGTTTGGCTGTCTGCTGGTCAAATTGCTAGGTATGTGGAAAGTGGATTAACGAAGGATTACTTCGGTTACGTTCCGGATGATGCAGAGATGCTAGCCATTCAATCCCGCTTAGAGGAAATCTGCGGGAAGCCACACAATAAGTCTGAGCCCATTCTTCGTGGTTTCATCGAGTCGACGGAGACTCGGATTCAATCCTACATGCCACCCCGCTCCTATAGCCGGTCACTTCGAACGAGAAGATTTGTAACACCATCCTTCTCCTTGGATGATATCCGAATGGATGAAAGAGCAAGGGAGTTCTCCAAGCAAGCTGTATACGGGCGGTTAAATATCTGCATTGGTGGAGGGCAGGGAGTAGGGAAAACGACGAGACAGATCAGCTTATTGGTCCTAAAGGATCCCAATACCGAGAACATCACGATTTATGAAACGGAACATGAGATGCGGTTCCAGAAAAAGTGGAAAGGCACAGTAGTGGAACTACAAGATATTCATGATCAAGGATTCTCCGCGGTTCAACGTGACGTGTTCCGAAATGGGTCACATACCATCGTTTTTGCGGAGCCACGGGAGGGGATCGAAGCCCATTACGCATTAACTAGTTGTGGACGAGGAACAGACCAAACAGTGATGACCATTCACTTACGGGTACCTGATCTGGATAATCCTGTTGCAGCTGTTCGTGAGTTTGCCACTTTGGTGAATGACTATCGTAAAACGAACATCATCGATGTTTATCGTAATATCGCATCTGGGATCGATTTGTTTTGGATCTTAGAGAACATCAAAGGCAATCGCGTCGATTATTCCATCTTCGTTCCAGAAATTATGGAAGGCCATCTGTCTCAACGTGGTGATTATATTCCACCAGAACCACGAGCGCGGGTCCTTGCCAAGTACGATCCAGTAGAGAAGCAACTGGCTTGGACTGGGAACATGCTGCCTGATCAAATGGTCCACTACATGACAAATAAGGGGACGGCCGACCTGGAAGTATTACGAGAGCTGAAGCTAACGGATTTGAAAAGGGAGGTCTAAGCATGTTCCAGTCCTTTCTTTCCAACTTCAGTTTCGGCGCAATTTTCTTTAGTCTGACCATCACATTACTCTTTGCGAGCTTCATGTTCTTCATCTTGATGCTGGGTAGCTCCCGGTTGTCTAAAGAAAATCGAACCAAGGCCATGTATGATACGCTCCGGGCAAATAGCTTGCGCAAAATTAAGCGATATCAGAAAGAATGGAAGATCGAGTGGTTTGATGCGATGGAGATGTGGCTCATGGTTATCGGCAATGGGTACAAGCCAAAATATGATCCCTACGCGTTTCTCGTAACCTCGACGGGGTTTGGTGTGTTTGTATTCATCTATGTACTGAAGGTAACATTGACCTTCCTCTTAGCAATGGCATGTGGAATAGTGGGATTTCTTTTACCGATCCTTCTCGTTTACGTGAAATTTCTAAGTGTGGCTTCGGCCACCCGGAAGGTGTTCCTTCCTTTCGTTGATGCCTATACACAAACATACCTTGACTATGATCGGGTGGTTACCCTCGCTTTCAAGGAATTAGGGAACCGTTGCCCGGAAGAAATGCGTTCGGTGATCAATTACATCAACCTTTGTATCGCGGACTCGACGGTACCATTCGAGAAATCGATTCTCAAATTTGCAGAGATCCTTAACTTTGGGTGGGCGCACGATTTTGTTTCGATCGTGATCAGTGGTAAGAACGGGGAGTACAAGAGCATTGAAGGTGCTCTGAACAACCTTTCGATTTCGCTTTGGGCAGCAAAATCGGTTGACTTGGATCGCAACGCCATCATAAAAGTCGTATTTCTCATCATGACCGTTCTCACGGTGGTGGCATTTTTCCTTATGCAACTGAACATGGAATTTCTCACTGAAGCGAAGCAAATGTACTTCGCAACGCCAGAGGGGATTAACATGCTGACCATCAGCGTACTAATTTTGGTCGTTTCCTTCCTAGGCGCACTCATTTGGTCGAAGAGGGGGAATCGGTTGTAATGGATGCCATACTTGACTTCTTTTCGAATGCACCACTTGCGTTTAGGGTTCTTTCCGGAACTGATGATGGAGGTCTGCTTATTCGTCTCGGAATCATTACGGTCTTGGCCGTTCCGATTGCCCTGTTTATCCTTGCCATCACCTATTTGTTTACCAGCAGGCTGGATAAGCCTCAACCAACGAAAAAACAGCGAGTGGATACACTCCGTAAGACTGTGAATCAAGTCGGAAGCAAGATTGAAAAGGTTGGGTTGAGTAAGTCAAAGAAATACGCTCAGTTTGAGCGATTGGTCAAGCTAGCTGATTATCCTTGGGGATTATCTGCGAGGGAATGGTTTGTGCTCTTGATCGCCGTGGGAGTCTTGGTGTCCTTGATCGTGATCCTTCAGTTTTTCTTTGATGTCATGGTTCGGAAAACGAATTCATTCCCTTTGTTTACCTTTATGGTCTCGCCATTTGCGGCAGTGGGTGTACTACTGCTTCATATCAGATCGAAAGCAAAGAAACGGGAATCCGTCATTCAGTATGACTTCATGCGAGCCTTTAATCGGCTAGGTGACCTGAACAAGGAAACTTCCCATCGTATGCTGGAGATCTCTCTTGCTGGTACCCGAATCTTAAAGAACTATACGCCCCGGGTGGATTTGTTCAAACATAATCCGGTTGCTGCGATGGAGGAGTTTGCTTCCCGAGTTGGCACAGATGAAGCCATCTTGTTTAAAAATACGCTCCTTTACATCATGAACAACCCTGAGAACAAGGAGAGTCAAATCACACGGGCCGAGATAGGTATTCAAAAGGCTCGCTCAGCGGATGAACAAAAAGAATTGAAGAAACTCGAAGTCGGCTTTAACTCGTTCATTCTCGGGCCGTTTTCGATTTGCATCGGGGTTCTCTGTTTGCCTTGGTATCAATTCTTAAAACAGGAACTTGGTAAGTTAATTGGGTGGTAAATCCCCCACGCTTCGAAAGGGGTGATGCTCACATCACTTGTTCCATTAAGGAGGGAAAAGATGTTTGACTCGACTCTGGGGAAGTTAGTGATCTGTGTCTTCATGCTCATGTTTCTCACCTATGTGTTCACTGACCTTACCCCTTCCATCGCTGGGGATCCTAATGATGCAAACAGGGCCAGCTTAAAAAAAGAAGTAACGGATACCATGTGGAGCATTGTTCCTCAGTAAACTAATCATCCAATTCAAGGGAGGAAATACACGATGTTTGATAGTACTTTTGGAAAGCTTGTTGGTCTTGTGCTGGGTCTAATCTTTACCGTTTGGGTAATCGCTGAAGGGGTTTCCGTAGGTGGTTCTGAACTTGGCCAAAAAACTGCTGTTCAATTTTCCACGATCGCAGCTGATCCCATGAACGGTACAGCGGATGTACCTGAAATGCAATCAGGTAGCTCCTCTGTAAACATCATTAAGTAATGAAGGCATTACTCTGTACGCTCCTTTTATCCATCTTTGTAATCGTGATGGTAGGTGCCATTCAAAACTTAACCAGTTACAAAGATATAGGAGCAGCGCATGATGCAAGGAAAGCAAGATTTGTCTCGAACAATCTGAACTCAAATCGATAAAGGAGGTATAAGAGTCACGTGGGATGGAATATCGAAGTAGACAACGAATCCTTGTCACCGCGAGAAGAAATGGTACAGGATTTAATCTCCGATCAGCCATCTAGTGCTTTGTCGCAACGATGGAGTGGGGAAATACAAAAAAGTTTAAGAATGATCCAACATGTTAAAAGCCTTTAAAACCGAGATCAAACCGACGTACGAGCAAAAACGAAAAATCAATCGGACATTTGGAGTATGTCGCTATTTGTACAACTTGTTCATCGTGACGAATATGAGACGGCACGAAAAGGGAATATCGTTTCAGAATGCAAATGAGTTCGACAAATGGGTAAATAACGATTATTCACTTGATCATCCGTGGATCAAGGATGTGTCCTCTAAAGCCCGTAAGAAAGCCATAGTTAATGCAGAAACGGCATTTAAACGTTTTTTCAAGGGAGAAAGCGGATTCCCTCGTTTCAAGAAGAAACGGGACCAAAACACCGGTTTTTACGCGCCAAAGAACAATACTGGAGACTGGACTGTAGAACGCCATCGGATCAAAATCCCGACGCTCGGATGGGTACGTATCAAAGAGTTCGGCTACATCCCTCTGGATGCTAGAGTAACGGGCGGAAGCGTGACACAGAAGGCGGATCGATATTACGTCAGTGTGACAATTGAGCAGGAAGAAATAGAACCCGAAATACCTACAGGCACTGGCATCGGTATCGACTTAGGGTTGAAGGAATTTGCGGTCGTCTCCAGTGGAAAAACATTTTTCAATATCAACAAGACTGCCGCCATTAAACGTATAGAGAAAAAATTGAAACGACAACAGCGGTCACTGTCGAGGAAATATGAATCTAAAAAGAAAGGTGGAGAATCTTCTACTGGAACGTACCGCAATATAGCCAAGAACGTGCTCAGAGTGCAAAAGTTGCAAGTGAGACTTGCCCGCATAAGGTCCGCATATCGTGCCTATGTCGTACGAGAGCTGGCGAAAACCAAGCCGGCGTTTATTACGATCGAAAAACTTAATGTTAAAGGCATGATGAAAAATCGTCACTTGAGCAAAGCGATTGCCAATCAGGGATTCTATGATTTCAAGATGAAGCTACTAAACGTTTGCAAAAAGATCGGAGCAGAGCTTCGAGAAGTTGATCACTTTTATCCATCTAGTAAGTTATGTTCTTGTTGCGGATATAAGAAAGAACGACTCCGGTTATCCGAACGAATTTATGTTTGCGAATCCTGTGGTGTATCAATTGATAGAGACTTGAATGCAGCAATCAACCTGAAGCGAGCAAGTGACTATGTAGTTCTTAAATAACAGGAACGCGTTTATGTACCGGTGGCTAGCCGGGAATTTACGCCTGTGGAGTGCTATAGCAAACCGTAGTAGGCTATGGCCGAGGCGGGGCACGTCGAAGCAGGAACACTCTGAACATGAACGTTTGTCTATGTTTCCAGTAGCAGACTGTATAGAATGTCCGAATACTCATCTAGCCTTCTCTCTCTATTAACCTTTGTAATTCTCTTTACGCTGTCGGCAATTACATTTGTGTATGAAGAGGAGCAGGCTGCTGTCAGAACTGTTCATCTTCAGGTCATCAAAGAGATGGCGGGGGCTGGTTACCTCGACCCCGCCGTCTCTGCGTATTATTCTGATCGACTGAGACAAGAAGGGTTTGATAATTTAATAGGTGCGTTCTTTACCGCTTCCCATACGGATCCTATGAATCGAGCGTTAAAGCCGGTCTACAGTCAAGTCGATCCCCACGTCAACTTTGTTCATTTGGAGACGCGTGTTAAACCAAGTTTCAGTACGGAAATTGTTAATTGGTTACGAACAGGCAATGGAGATTTTCTCTTCCGAAACGATCGAGAAAGCCAGTACATACCCTTTTTGGGAGGTTAATGCTTCTATGAGAGACGGCTTGGCAATCATCGTAATCAGCATTTTTACCCTTGTAATGGGAGTCTACACTTTCCTAGCAGACTCTACGTCCGTTAACCCACAAACTATTTCAATCTTTGACCATTTACTACGCTTTTTGAATACGTGGGGGACATGATTATGTCCCTCAACAATACCCCAAAGGGGGAGTAATACATGAATAACTATCTCGGGACTTTATTATCGATTCTCGTGATGTTTTTGATTTCATCGGGATTTGTACAAGTCCATACGGTAGAGCAAATGAAGCAAGAACTGCGCGAATTGCAAGCAGATGCAGTTAAAAAGGTAGAAGCAGAGGGAAACTTACTTCCAGCCAATACTGGGCCACTCCTTCGAACCTATTTAGCCGATGAAATTGCAAATAAGAACTTTCGACTTGATATTAACAAAATGAACATAACGGTCTCCCGCACAACCGGGATCAGCGATGATGCGTTAACATATAACGATGAGTTTCTTTGCACTCTTACCTATGAAAAACCAAAACTCGTTGCGTTTTTCCAAAACAATAAGAAATTTGTTTTTTCAATGCGCGGGACAATGGAACCGCTACCGTATGATGCTAATCCCTAAGGAGATCGACGTATGCCTAAGATCTTGCTAGCGTTGTTTTTACATTTCGTTTTGATTCTTGCGGGTGTCATGGTGATCGATACCGATGTCACTGCCGGGAAGAAGATGGAGATCGAGCGTTTGATTGACAACTCGAACCATCATGCTTCCTTTGCTTTGGTTGAAGAGTTAAAACGCCAAGGCGTGATTGAGATTGATAAGCCTACCGCATTGGAGCGATTTCATGCCCGTATGAATCAGAATGGAAGCTATACTTGGAATGGGGTGGGTGCCTATATGCCTGGCCCTAAATCCATTACCAAGACAAACGTCTTTGTTGGCTGGAAGTACATTGACTTTCAACAGTGGCATAACACTTACGACCTTACGATGACCATGAACGGGGCATTAATTCAAGAGACCAACTTTACCGATATGGGACCGGGCTCTATCCTTCGTGCATCCTTGATAGTAAACGGAACAACCTACGAGCTGCCTCCAAAGGTAATGACAGGGCCATGTTTAGTTGCGGTTGCTTACGTGGATGATCCTGGTATAAGCCCGCGAGTAGGTAGACAGCTCATTCCGGTCATCAGTGTACAGGAACTACGCTTTTAAACTAACAGATCACGAAAAAACAGTAGATTCTTCCAAATCGGAATGATATAGTTAAAGCGAAGTCATTTCCTTTTGATATGACGACGTGTCTATCAATGTTTGTGGGAGAACCACACTTTTCAGCAAGTTGGCTGGGAGAGAGATGCAGGAGTGCATCTTAAAGAAATGAATATGCGACTGACTGGCAATACCAGCGGATCTAAATCCTTTTCTTTTTAAAGAAAGAGGGGATTTGATCCGCTTTTGTTTTTTTAAGGGCCAGATTTTTTTCGAACCATTATTTGTACACCAGTAATTGTATATGTAGAGTTGTTTAATTATACTAAGAGGAGAGAGGAATCTCGATGTTAACTAGCAAGCGTAACGAACAAGGGACAGGTTTCTTACACAGGTTTAAAGGGAAAATCATTGTAGGGGGATTGGCAGCAGTTTCCATTGTTGGTGCTTTCTTTGGTGGGATCTATGTAAATGAATCTCGGACAAGTGCAGCTCCCCAACAGATTATTATGTCGGACGTCGACTGGGCTAAACAAGAAGGACTTATCACTCAAGAAATCCAGACGTATGAACAACCTCTCCAAGGTGATTTTCTTCGAATGGTTATGACCCAATTTGGCGACATTTCCACCAAAAATGTAGATGTCCCAGAAGTCAAAGACCCGGCTTATAAGGCAGTTTACGAGTCTGCCAAGTTTTATGGTGTGATTCCATGTGGATGCAAGATTCAGCCTATGCGGACGCTCTCGCTGCGTGAGGGTGCAGAGTTCGTAATGTACGCGATTAATAAAAAGACCGGTCAGCATGTAGTAACTGTTCAAGACATTGAATCGTGGGTTGGCGTTAAGGATGGAACAGTTGCACCGCTCAATTACGATTTCGCTGCCAAGTTGCTTCGGAAAATGGATGAAGTCTATGCAAGTAAAAATTACGTAACACGAGGAGGCATTTTAAATGAAAAAACAAGTTAACACGTTGCTGGTGGCTTCTTTGTTGGTAACGGGTATTTCGGTATCTACATTTTCTCCAGCTGCTCATGCACAGGCAGCTGTTGTCGGTGTTAAATCCGATTATCAGAACCACCAATATAAAGATGCCATTGATTACGTGCTGGAAAAACGAGTGATGTGGAAATACGCTGACGGGACGTTCAAGCCTAACACTCAAATGACCCAAGGGCAGCTTTTGACGAGCTTGGTTGCTGTCATGCAACTGAAAGAGAAAGCTCCGGTTGCTCAGCTTCCAGTAGGACATTGGGCGAAGGATGTTTATGAAAAAGCTCATAAAAAGGGAATTCTCGCGGGTATAACCATCGATCCAAATCGTCTTGTGACTAAAGAAGAGGCTGCTCTAATTGTGAACAACGCATGGAAACCATATCGTGGGGGAATCTGGCCAGGGATTACCAACTACCAGCACTTGATTTCTAGAGGTATTCTTCCGAAAGTATGGGGCCAAACACCTGAGAGTCCGTTTCTTCGTGCGGAAGGGGCTCAGGTATTTAAGTTCCTACACATTGAGTACAACGGAATTACGGCTGGTAGAAAGGTAGCAGATCAGTTTCACTACAGTTTGAAAGTAGATAACGGAATGTTAACAGGGATAGTTCCTAACTTAAAGGGTTTTAGGATCTATGGCCTCATCGTTAAAAAGGATGGTACAAGAATTGATCTGAAGGCAGGGATGACTATAAAGACCAAGATACCTGATATTAAACATATGGTGTTTATGGTATTTATTCCTGGCAAAGGTGAAGCTGTAGCAAGTTACGTATACAAAGAATTTCCAAAATTGACGAGGATCAATGACATGATAAGGTAAATTGATACCTCCAAATTGGCGGGGTAGAAAATGAAAATTAATGCCTCAAGGAAAAGAATACTTAACGGATTGTTAAGTATTTGCATAGCTGTTACGGGAGTGGCGTACGTCGCTACTCCTGCACCTGCTGCGGAGTTGAATGGATCTGAGTTGGATTTTCATGTTGGATGGCTAGACAGCAAGGGTAAACCGGTGGATGGTTCGTATGACTTGTCGGATATTACAGGACCATCTCTAACACAAAAAAACATGGCTGTAACCAAAATAGATATGCTAATTGATGACCAGAAGAAGGGAACTGCCTTAAATTTCTCTTGGATGGAAAGTGATTCTGACAATGGGTATATCTTTGGGACACTTTCAGAAGCTGCTGAATGGGCAACAATGTTCAATGGAAATCCAAGTTATGTAAATGGTGGCGGGTCAAACGCTTATGGTCATGAAATTTATAACAAAGGTTCGCTATCTACCCATAGAAACATGAAAAACCTCGCAGAAGTAGCAATTGCTTCTGGAGGTTGGGGAGTTTACGATCATAGCTCCCTATATGACACAGGTGGCGGAAAGTACAGGCGTAAGGCAAAATTCTTTACGACGCCAAGACCGACCCGAGAAGTAAAAACAGACAAAACAACGTACCAACCAAATGAAACTGTAAAAATATCCCCATCGGCAACTGACTATTCTAAATACGATAAAGGAATTGAGGTATTAAACCTTTGGGTGATAAATAAGACCACGGGAAGGGGTTATCTTCAGTACAAGGATCAAATGAAGTACTACCCTGATCCAGTTAATGCAGATAAGCCATCTTATACCTGGAATAATGGTGGTGTACCGCTAGAATACAAACCACCAGCAGGCGGTCATGAACCGGGTACATACGAAGTACATCTGCTGATCGTAGACTCAAAGAAACGCTCCAATCGCGAGTCTAGTGATATCCGTGTTGCAACAGATGCAATCGCTACTTTTACAGTCGGTGGCGCAGCACCAGCGGTTTGCGCCAATATCAATGTCCACTTTGGTACAAACGCATCAGCTCCAACTATGTCTCCCGGAGAAACGCAAATTGTCACGAGTGGAGACGCTGTAAAGTTTTTTGCTGAAGCGAATGGAACTGGAGCAAAAGGGGACTGGAAAGTTGAAGGCTATCCTGCTTTTAATGCAAGCAATACTGCTGCATATAGCTTCACTGTTCCGGATGCCCAAGGTCAAACGTTAGTCGTGACCTATTCTCTACCTGGATCATCCGTGTCATGTAAGACGTTCTATCTGAAAGTAAACTCACAAGGAAGTATCCCTTGTCCACCATCAGATTCTTCAAAAGCGGAAAAGATGGATATTATGCATAAGTTGAATTCAGGTAGTTCAGAGGCTACAGAATATTCCCTTCTTACACCGCATGCTACGGCCATTGCAGATGTTAAAGTTAACGCTGAATGGATGAATAGCAAGCAAGAGAAGGTAACCATACAACCTTCCAATGCTGGATCTGGTGCAAGCTGGTACGTTGACGGAGCTCCTGCTAAAGCTAGTGCAGTTTTGTACAATGGCACAGGGCTGGTAATCAGCGACTATGCAACCAGCATCAGTGAGGATGACTCGATGACCTTTAAGGTGGAATATCGAGGAAGTAATGGTAAGGTGTGGTGCTACAATGTCACATTGACTACTGAAAAGAGGACAGGCCCAGTCCAAGCGAGTTGTCCGAAAGTCTACAACATGCATGTGGGTGGAGAACTTTTGTCATCTGGAACCACTATCTATCGCACCCCTGAGACTGCCGAATTTGACTTTCATGTTGTGTACAATACAGGACGAGACGATAACCAGCCGTATTCAGTAGAGTGGGAAGTTGTCTATCCAGATGGAAGTGTACATCCGTGGCCGATCATAGAAGGTGATCGTGGATACGGCCAATATGAAACCGATAACTTTACTTACAAGTCCACATACAATAAAGGACTACCTACGAAGTATCAAGTATGGTTTACAACACCGGGAACGTACAAAATTAGAAACAACCAACACGAAATGATGAAGGAATACGAAGAGGTGGATTGTCCTCCTTGGGTTATTAACATCGTCATTGCCACAAGTCCACCAGTCGCCGGTTGTGAAGGTTTCTCATTAGGTACAGTAACGGTTGATGGTATCCAAAGAACTTTTTCTAGTGGTACTGGTACACCGAGCAATCCGTATATTTTGACGATTTCACCAGGAGAAGAGAACTACACCGAATTCAAAGCGCTATACAACGGTCAGCCATCGGTGAAAGTGTACTGGAGGATGAAGTATAAGCTCGGTGGTTCGGGTGGGGCGGATTATGGAACTGCGTATACCTTTGACGACGATCCGGCTACAGTGCCAGACGGTTATACGGTAACGGTCTCACGGACAAATCCGGACCAAGGAGGCGTGGAGATCTGCTACACAATTAAAGTGGTATGGGGTGATCCTCCGAACGCACTAGACTGCGATAATTTGTATTTGCGAGCTAAGGTAGACGGCGCTTTTGCAAAGAAAGAAGGATCAGGTACCCAATCGGATCCATACAAAATTCGAATGACTGCTGGCTCCGCTCATGATGTTGAATTCTATGCTCTCTTTGACAACGGATCTGGTAATGGAACTACGAAAGGTATTGATTCGGTTAAGTGGGAGCTTGTGGGTAAGAACGGGACTAACACCAGCTCTAGTAACCCATATACGAAGAGATTCAACGATTCATCGGCCACAACATATACACTGAAAGCAACTATCAAGGGTGATGGAATTACGTGTATTAAATACATGGAGATTACGATATCTGAAGCCGGTTGCGATGACATGTATATTCACTACTGGAGTTCAGTTCGTAACAAGTGGTTTTCGGATACAGGTGCTGAAAGTCATGAAAACCCAGGAACGGGAATGACTCATCCACTTACAAGTAGTGAGCCTGTCGACATCAAGATTGCTGTAACCACGACGAACGACGATCCAAGCACAAGCAATCGATTGAAAGTAACATGGACAGCAACAAACAAATTAACGGGTCAGTCCCTCACAAACCAGTCATCAAATCCTAACGAGATGTTTCAGAAAAATGCGTTGCCAGCAGGCACGTACTTCATTAAGGCAAAGGTAACTGATTCTCGCTATCCCGCCCTACTTAATTGTGAGATTTACTTAACGATAACGGTTACGGATACTTCAGGTGGTTGCGATGCAGTTTATCTCCACATCGTAGAAGGGTTCGGAGGCGAATTCAAAGAAACCGTTGTTAAAAGTGGTGCTCAAGTGAGTTATCCATCTGCACCGGATGAGATTACGCTCATTCTGTGGGATTCCCCAGCCCCGATATTAGAAGTATCTGGGGGGTCGTGGATAAGCGCGGATTGGACAGCTCCACCACCGATGGAAAACGTGGTACCAGAAAATATTGGTTTCCGTCCGAAAGATCAATTAAAGGAAGGCAGCTATACCATTAACGCAAAGGTAAATGATCCACAATGGCCAAACGCAAACGGTTGTAACTTCACCGTTACTATTATCATCGGGCAGGACATGCCATCGGAGCCACCACCGTGTACGTCATGCGAGCCCGGAGGCGAGATTCCGGGTGGAAAAATGAACGTAAAGGTTTACGATTCCGACAATCGTTTACTAGTGAGTACTGCGGATGGTACGTGGGAGAAGGAACCAGCTCGTATTGAAGTAGAGATCGATCAAAATCAGATCAACTCTGCCTTTGCACAAGCAGACCAGGAGATTGCCCAAGCGATCGTGGATAAGAAGGCATACTTTGAAGCGAAGTACCCAGCTCCGGATTACGAAAATGTAGTGGTTACAGCGAGTCCTTCTACTTGGAACTCCAAAACAAATTCAATGACGAAGTGGCCGTCTTCGGTACCGATGTCTGTTTCGGGACCAGGAATTGATAAGAACTTCGCACTTAACCCAAAACTGAGTGTCCAAAGTAATATTTATGATGGAACGACCGTACCGACACTCACGACTTGGGCTATGCAGCTCAATTCAGAGGATTATGTTGTGAAAGCTGATTCGTTCCAGATCGATGTACCTTACAAAGTTGATTTTGATGTAAGCTACGAGAAGTGCGAAGAAAAGCCTGACCCAGATGATCCAGATGCACCTCCAACGAAGGAATGTACGCCTGGAACCGACAGGGAAAGCATCCAAAACAGCTTCACAATCAATGTATTGGGTGATGACACACAATTTGAAGTGTACGAGCCTAACGCGAAAGGGATCCTGCTTCACACGCCTGAGTGGGTCGAAAAGCATTCCCGAGATCGTTACAAGGCTAGTACGAACAACTCTTTCTATGCTGGGGAAACGATCCTCACACATGTTATCTTCGAACCACGGCATAAGCATCCGTTTTCAAATCAATATCCGGTTATCCTTTCCGCAACGTCTTGGATGCAAGAAAGAGGCGGGAAGAGTACGGATCTGCGAAACTCTCTCAATCTCGTGAAAGTTGGATTGGAATGGCACGGGCCTCAAATCCAAGTTGCGAAATTAGGATCGCGTGAGGATGGCGTGGATACAATGAAGATGGGGGATGTATGGACAGGATTGCAGCGTGGAAACTACAGCGTGTACTTCCTGCCTCGCTTCAAGTTTGGAGTAGATAAGGGATACCCTATCTATGACAAGACGCAATTGAGGGGACACAATATGGACGATTATAAAGTACCATTGGAGATCCTCGGAAATGCGTACGAATGGCAAGGATACAAAACTCATTACAAATAAGCGATAAAAGTGATAAAGCATAAAATGGCCGATCATGGCATTTTATGCTTTTTTTCTTACGGGGAAAGGTGTTAAATAGCTGATGCCAAGTGAAAAACCCGGGTGTAGTATCAAACGTTGTAAACTAGGAAAGATTAATGTGTCTTAGTAATAGGATAGTAGTAATTGAAGGGGGGAAATTCATTTGGTTCAGAAGTTGCGAAATTTTCTTGGTGTATTTATCTGCTCCAGCATCTTACTCATGGCTCCCATAGGCATATCTTACGCACAGCAACCGGCCCTAGCAAAGACCATCACAGAGAATGATTTGAACAAAATTAAAGTTTATGCAAAAATCGCAGACATGTACAAAAGATTATCTATCTTTCATGAGCAGATAGGGGATATTCATGTATTAATCGGCCACAGTGCCATGGAACTTAGTTATTATCAAGAGAGATATCTTACCAATATTCTGTTACCCGAGACCCTTTTAGAGGGTTTAAACCCCATACATGCCTCAATACAAAAAGATGTAAATAAAATTACTCAAGAGGCTGCTAAATATGGCCTGAATGTATCGAATATGAACGTTTTTATGTCTCAATACTCAAAGGCATTGGTATTAGAGAAAGAAAGTATAAACAAACTGTATGTGCTTTATGCAACGCCTACAGACCAGAATAAGAAAGTATTCTGGGATATTTCAAATAAAGCTTGGGACACTTCATTTAATGCTAAACTGGCAGCTGATAAAAGCTATACAGAGTATCTTAACAAGATACTTCAGTACTGATTCTGAACCTGTATTAACAGAAAGTCTCAATCTGATTAAAAATTATACCCCACATTAAATTTCAAGGGATGCCTAAATAATTTCAAGGCATCCCTTTTTCCTGCTGTAATCCCTCCCTTCATATTATGCTGTTTGGAGGAAACGGTTTAGACGATCTTGGCATAAAGCGCGGAGAGTTAAATTGGCATCAAGTTGAACTATGATACTGATTCATACAAGACCTTTAAGTAAATTGTAAGCTGTTCTCATCTATGAATACAGTCTAGAGCTGCATTCATAGATTCAATTGTTGCGGACTCTAAGTCTCATGTACTATAATAATCTGGAATTCAATAATGATCGGCGGACATCCCGGCGAATCCCTTTTCCTTAACCAAAGGAAAGGGGATTCGCCTTTTTGTTTTTTCAGGCGTCACACGGTTCCGATCAACTACCAAAACGAGAGGGGAACAAATGACATGTCCAAGAAACGAGTCAAGCCAGATCCAATGAATGCAATTATCAAAAGGTTGGAGAGTGTACCCGCAGCGGAATTTGGCACGATATTGCGAGTGGGGATCCAGGATGCACAAATCAAAGAAGACCTGCGCGATCGTAGATATTGGCGCCTAGATGCAAACGGTTCTCTCATTAGGGGGGTATGACTGAACGTATGATACATGCGACTGCAAACGATACGGTCTTCGTTGAAAAACAAAGTTGGCCGGTTGTCATCGGGAATTTGTTGTTAGCTGTCGTGGCGATCACTCAGATGGTCGTTCTACTCTTAAGCAAGGGTTCTGTCGCCTTCCTCTTTGTAGCCTTCGCTTTTCCGGGCTTCTGGTGGTATATCCAACACAAGCACGACATGTCCCTCCTACAGGCGGTTGCGGTTTGCTTAGGTTTCAATCGTGAAATGAAGCGGATTAAGGGCTTCCTCCTAGGAGTATTTGGAGGTTTCTTCATGGGATGGTACTTGATGTGCCAAAATACCCTTCAGTTCTTCCTTCGAATTGGACATGCAGCAAAACAGAAGAAGGAAAAGAAGACTGCTGCTCATTCCGTTACCATTCTGTCTAAAAATAGCACTGCCGACATCGAAGAGAACAATCCCACTGAAGTGGCCGCTCTTAATCACGCGGGCAGTTCGGTAGATAAAACGGACCTACATAGTACTGAGGAGTCAGAAGACGAAGAACTCGTTAGGGAATTGTTGAAGCCGCAACGAGCTGTTCGAAAGGGGAGATAGTCCGTGAAGGTGGCATGGTCTACGAAAGTGAAACGGAGCGTTTTGGCAGCTGATTATGATCAAGCGGAACATGGTATGGTTCAGTGCATTGATGAAAAGTGCCGGGTAAGTGTAATTGTAAATCGCGGAAATAGCGATATTGTACCACATTTCAAAACGACCGGTTATGCTGACTCTCAGCATAAGCCTGAGTGTGGGTTCTTCCAAAAGTTAGACCCAATCGAGGCTCTGGAAAAAGCCAATGAGTATCGCACGATCATGGCCTCTACTCAATTGGATGAGGATGAGTATGTTATTGATCTGAATCTCGGGAGAATTGATCCGGATCGAACGTATTTATCTGATGACGAAAATGAAAAAAAGCCTACAAAGAAAAAGGAAAAACCGGAAGAAGAAGAGGTAGGAGAAGACAACAAGAAAATAACCAAATGTACCTCTCCGAAGTCCATTGTAAAGCTCCTGACCAAACTCACACCGGATGAATTAACGAACATTTACTTCTCCGTGAAGCGGGGACCAAAACGGGTAAAGTTGCCGCTTTCCGAGCTGGTGATAACCCCTGACGTTGCCTACCGGTACGTAACAGAGAATAACGATACTGGGGAGTATTTCGTTCTGGGCAGAGTTAAGCATGTGAACCGGCGTGAAAAGGTGATTTTCATTAACCTGTATCCGGTGAATGGCATTGATTTTACTCTCGTTGTCTTCCAAGCTCACTTCCCCTATTTCACATACACCAATGAGCAGCTGGTTGATAAGCACTGTGTCATCTACGGGAAGCTTCGGAAGAATCAGCAACGTGAAAGCCACGCGGAGATGGTGATTAAATCCAACGATTATATTGCTGCTTTTCGAAAGCGTAAACAAGTGGGGGAGCAAATGGAGCCAACCGATAGGAGTGATGGATGAAAATGAACATTCAAACCAAAAAGGTTTACATGCTCATTGGTTCCATCAGCCTGCTTTTTTTCATAACCCTTTTCTTCTTTACGATTTCTATGCCACAGTACAATCATCTTCCAGGTCAGCGACCACATACACAAATCAATTCCTAGTCATACTTTCTTCTTCCAAAACTGTAGTCAAACAGGCTTCTATTAGGGGAATGAAGATGGCGTAGAGGAGGATGTAACGTGACAGCCCCTATGTCCATGCGGTGGTACCAAGAAAAAGCGGTATCCGAAGTATTCCGCTTGCAGCACGAAGTGAAAAGACAGTTGATCATTGCAGCAACAGGAGCGGGGAAAACTATCATCAGTAGTGAGATCCTAAGACGGATGAATAAGAAATCGCTCTTTATCGCACACCGCGATGAGTTAGTTCGCCAAGCAGCCAGTAAGCTATTGCAAGTTTGGCCAGAAGCAGATGTAGGCATCATCAAAGGGCAAGAAAACGAGGTTGAGAAGCAGATCATTTCTTGTTCTGTACAATCTCTCGTGAACCGCATGGATCAAATTAAAGAGACCGTACACCTCATCATCATCGATGAATGCCATCATGCGGTAAGCCCAACATACACCAGAGTCATTGATTACTTCTTAGAGAAAAATCCGGATTTATTAATCGTAGGGGTTACCGCGACACCAGATCGAACGGATGGGAAAGAACTCTCCAGCGTATTTGAGCAGATCATATTCGAAATCAACATGTTAGACCTGATTAAGGAAGGGTATCTAGTAAACCTTCGAGGGCAGCGTGTCGATACAGGCGTGGACTTATCAAAGATTAAGACATCCTATGGAGATTTTGATGAAGCTCAACTATCCAAGAACTTCAACACACCGAAAATTAACGAGTTAGTCGTTGAAACATATATGAATCGATGCGAAGGGAGACTGTCCGTTGCCTTTTGCTGTTCAGTCCAACATGCCATTGAATTGGCTGCAACCTTCCGTGCTTTTGGAATCTCTGCTCATCATGTAGACGGTACCATGAAGGATGAAGAGCGCAGAGATATCCTGGCGCGCTTCGCAAAAGGTGAGATCCGGGTTGTAACCAATGTGATGGTACTAACAGAAGGTTTCGATTGCCCTGAAGTCTCATGTGTTTTGATGGTACGTCCCACACAAAGTCGCTCTCTCTATGTTCAAGCAGTAGGGAGAGGAATGAGACTGTTTCCTGACAAGAAGGACTGCTTAGTTATCGATTTTGCGGGGAATACCAGTCGTCATCAGCTTGTTACGCTTCTCTCGATTATTGGAACGACAAAGGAACAAGAAGAAGTGAAGCGTGCTAAAGGGATTACTAGTGAAGACGAATCGTCCGGCCGGGTAAAGGAAGACATTGAGATCAGTACATCTGATATCATCCAGCAGCAGTTGATTATGCGAGCGTATGAAGCAGCGCTGGAAGAGAAGTTTCAACAAGTGGAGACAGTGGATCTGCTTCCAAAGGAAAGTAAGTTTGACTGGAATCCGCTCCCGGTCGGTTACAGCATTAATTTAGGAGCGGGCAGCTTGTGTTTGGTCCCTTCAGCGGACATTGATTATCCTGGATGGAATATTTGGGCCTATGCCAAAGAGAAGGACTCCATTAGCTGTATGAACCTGGATCCGTTTCCGACGTTAGGAGATGCACAGAGTAAGGCCGAGGAATTGGTCGAGAAACGTGCCAAGGAAACTTGGATGAAGCAGTTGGTGCTTAAGGAAGCCATAGAAAAAAAGGACGCAGTGAGACCAGAGCAGGAAGAAGAGTTACGACGTTTGAAATTACCAGTCCCTAACACGATGGGGGAAGCAGCGTTACTTCTGGATCGATTTAAGATCACCGAAAAGCTGCTGGAGCTTCAAATCATTCGCTAACCACAATTCGCACCTTAGGAGGGATAGAGATGGGAGGGAATCAAAAACAGCTTACAGCTGAGACGATTGACTATGCAAAGAGCGTCAATGTGTATGACCTCGCACGCGCCTTAGGCATTTCACTGGAAAGAGTGGGGCGATCCTATTTTACTAGCTGCTTTGTCCATGGAGAAAAGACCCCCTCTTTAAGCATAGATCCAGAAAAGAATCGGTTTAAGTGCTTTGGCAGCTGCGAAGATACCGGGGGGAAGGGCGGTATCTCGTTTTATATGTATTACAAGTGGGGCAAATTTGACGAGTCATTCTTTCTCGAAGCGGTGGAAGATGTTTGCTATCTCATGGGGCATACCGTTATGTACCGGGATGGGACGGAGATGAAATCGGATCGCCCCGTTCAACAGCACACTCAGATAGAGGAAAGGCGAGACTCACCTCTTGCGGAGCCTCAGTTGATTACAGCGGTATATCAGTCTCTCGTTAATAAGCTGACACTTAACATCGATCATTACCATCACTTATTGAATGAACGCAAGTTATCACCTAGTGTCATCGCACTACGGCAATATCGCTCTTATCCGGAACGGCCGTACCTAATAGCAAGGGATATTGGAGAAGAGTTCACTACCTTAGAGGGAGTGCCCGGCTTTTATGAATCCGTAAAACGAGATGACTCCGGTACGTATTGGAATCTAGCGGGTACACCGGGGATCCTCATACCCGTTCGCGATGAATATGGCGTCATTCAAGGTTTTCAACTCCGAGTGGAATCACCAAAGCTTAGTCCCGTAATTAAATCCGTCGAGGAACATCACTTGCAAGCCGAGATCACTGACAAGCAAGTTCTTACTGTTCTCTATAAGAAGCGCCTTGTTTACTCAGGAAAAGTAACCGGCAGCGAAACAATCCCAATCCGTGTGGCCGGTCAACTCGTCGGTACTGTGACACTGAAGAAGAGGAATAAGTATATCTGGTTATCATCATCTGGAAGACGGAAAGGAACAAAGGCTGTACCTACCTATCACGTTTCCTACCCACCTGCTGGAATACCAGATGGATCTACGATCGATTGTAGTACTGTCTTTGTCACAGAAGGTCCACTAAAGGGGGATATCTCAAGCGAGTATATTGGGAAGCCGGTTGTGAGCTTTCCTGGTCTTTCCCAGTGGTACTTAGGGGTTGAGGGAGCTATGAAATTAAACCCGAACAGAGTCGTTATCGCGGTAGATGGAGACGCATTGCATACAGTGAAAGACAAAGATACAGATGATGAAAGAGAGGAAGCGGGAGAGGTCATTCGGTCCTTGATACGATCGTTTGCGAGTGAAGGGGTAAGCATTGATCTTGCTATATGGGACGCCAAAATGTCATCCAAGGGAATCGATGATCTGTACACTTCCGGACTAAAACCCAATATTTTCTCTGTTTTCGAGGTGTGAAGTACACACGGCTGCTTAGATCTGAAGCTATGAACTTTGAAATAAATTTGTGCCAAGGGTGGACTTGATGTACATAGTGCTGCTACTTACGATCGTTCTCGGAACTTGTGCGCTGTTGTTTTATTCTCTTGGATTCTTTGGCGTATTTGATTCCCGTATTTTTTCGATTGCTATTGCTATTCTTTTTGGACTTTTGGCGATCGTTGAAAGAGACAGCAAACAAAGATGATTTCGTAGACTTTATCTGAGAAATGGTTCGGCAATTACCAAGGAGGAGACTGTGTCTCACTTTCTAACTCGGGGTATTCACGGTTCCCGGTAGATATAAGGATCGCCGGTAATGAGGCAAAAATGACGATAATACGGAGGGCTATCTCATGAGTGCAATAAAAAAAGGTGCTATCATTGTTGCTGGAATTGTATCAGTATTCGCAGGTGGAGTTGTAATTGGTTCGGCAGCTCCGGCACAGCAGGTGGTTCAAGCGGTGAAAGATGCAAGCTTGAAAGTAACAAAGGACGGAAGCTATCTGACTATGAGAGATCAAAATGGACGAGTCCTCTCCCCGCTTATCTATAATGGTGTGACCTATTTGCCTGTAAGAACAATTGGAGAAGGGCTTGGGTTAACGGTAAATTATGATCAACAAAAACGTGAAGTCCAAGTCAATACGAAACAACCTGAAGGGGACCTTCGACTGGTAGACTACAAGGGGCGACTGGGAGGGAATGTTCTCTTATCCTTGGTGGACAAGGATTTGAATGTTGCGGATACAGATTTTTCTCATGGGGCCGTGATTAAAGGGAACACGAAATTAGCCTTCTCCTTCCCAGAAGGTTCTTACCGCAGCTTTGAATCAGATATTGTTGTCGTGTATCAGGATCCGAATAACAAGACGAAGAAATCATCTTCGAAAAAAAACATTACGCTCCGTGCATTTGAAGTGGTAAATGGGAAAGAGGTAGCCTTTTTTTCCGATACTTATAAGCCCATGAAAAGCTCTGACGAAGGGGAACATGTATCAATCCGAATAGAGGGGAAAAAGGAAATCAGGATTGCTGTAGAAGGAGCGGATGGGTATACCAAAGTCATCTTTGGAGACGCTTTCTTCAGGAAATAACGGAAGGCCATAACGATGGAATGTCTTGAATGTACGCGGGAATGGTAATCCTCTAAATGATTTCGGATGAATACGCAAAACAAAATTAAAAGGTTGGTGTTCCACCATTGAGCGCATATCCGCTCCTTTTGCGATCACACCTGTTTTGTGCAGAAATCCGCTGTCAATGAAAATACGGTAGTCGAGGACACTGTTTTCCCGTCCAAGACTACCGCTGCTCGTTTCACTTCACGTTCTATTCCAGTTTGATGCTATCACAATACGTAAAAAATGGTTCCAGCTCAAATAATTCAGCCAGGTTCACGTATCTACCTGTTTCAACTTGCGAAATCGCTTGCTCGCGCTTGGCGAGAAATGCTTGCATTTCCATCTCGTCAGGAAGAAAGGAAGACTCAAGCAACGATTTCCAGCAAAGCAGTTCCCCCCTTGCATGTGCCAACGAATAGTACGAGGCTTCGATTTTGGTTGCTTTTTTTGACAGATTGGCGAGGGTGCATGCAACTCTCTCACTTGTCAGTATATAGGTTTCCTGATAGAATTTCGCACGCAACTCCGAACGATACAGAAAATATCCGCCGATGTAGCCTTCCAAGCTTCCTCGCGCCCCATTCTCCAGCACTTTTCCGTACCGCTCAACTATGCAGGACGGATAGGTAACACAATAATCATAGTAATGGACAAGCTCATGGACGATGACAGATACAAGAAAGGTATCTTTCATGGGAGTTTTCAATTTAGACAGTTTGCCCCAATTAATGATAATAATGGGGATATTTCTCTCCCTGACCTGCTCTTTTTGATAAAACTCGGGGATAAAAATGCCGTTCTCGTTGCCGTTTTGTCCCGGTTGAAAATGGACGGCTGCCGTATCTCCTGCATAGTCTTCCGAAAACAGAATCGATAGGTTGATGCCCCCGATATCCATTTCCAACTTTTCCGTTATGAAGTTGATTGCATGTAAAACCATACGCTTGGCCTTTTCATCGTCTCGACCAAAAGCCGTCTTCACGTGCACATTTCTCCATACATCGCCAATCAGAAATACCCACCCCTTTTACCTCTCTCCTAAAACACGGTACGACATTTCATAATGATCGTCGTCATCCAGCCATTCCGGAGCTTCCAGCCAGATTCCGTCCACTCTGCCGTAATCCGGTATGACAGAAACCGCTTCCTGAATATGACGGTCTGTATCAACATAAGGGGAATAGCACGAGAACATCAGAAGCTTTATACAATCTTCATATCCCTCGAATTTTTTGTTCGCTTCCTCAATGCGCTTTTTCACCTCATCTTGTACATACTGCACATCCGAAGCCGTTGTGCGAAAGCGGTCATAGGTACCGCCAACAAACTGAACGGAAAAGGGCTGTGTGCTTCCGGTATCTTCATCAATACGCTTTTTTCCAAATGCCCATTTGACTGGAAGTTCGGAAGAAACAGTGCTGTTATCTTCATTTGGCGTAAACTTTGAACCCGCTACAATTTGTTTGAACCTCTCCAGGATCTGATCCACGATTGATTCAGCATAAGCGGCAATCAACTTTTTATCTCTGGGAATTGGAGATGACACCACCAGCACATTCCCCTCCGACTGAAAAAGCCCGGGTATCTTTTGACGCAGTTGAAACACCATTTCATCGGTAAACAACTGATTGTTGGAAGCGAAGCCGACATAATCTTTCGGCACCACAATCGTTTTTTTCTCAATTACCATCCGCTGTCCACTCTTTTTGTCAACGGCCAGCAATTCCGGATGCTTCCGGGAAGAATCCTTGAGGTCAATACCCGGTTCTGTGATGTGAAAATCTGTATTATAGGTGTAATTGTAGTGTTCGATAAAGGGGGATAATTCCAGCCACTCCATCCTTTTCAACGGGACACCATACATCATATCCAATGCCTCCTCATTCGCTTGTGCAAGCTTTTCCACGGGCAAATCCAGAACAGATGGGCATGAGCACACACAAACATACCGTTATTCATCTATCATTCACCTAGAATTTTGCAAAATGGATTAGCTTTTTTGATGAAACGTAAGATTCCAATTAATAAGGATGTTAATGAACATTCGCTACGTTTGGTCCGAATAGCAGTAGTATAGTATATATTCCTAATAATACCATTGCATTTTATTTGATGCTCTGCTAATATTCTGATTCTATGAGGCGAAGCGGGCCTATAGCTCAGTTGGTTAGAGCGCACGCCTGATAAGCGTGAGGTCGGCTGTTCGAGTCAGCCTAGGCCCACCACTTTAAATAACCATTCATGGGGCTGTAGCTCAGTTGGGAGAGCGCCTGCCTTGCAAGCAGGAGGTCATCGGTTCGATCCCGTTCAGCTCCACCATGATCCTTTTCATGGCTGAATAGCCTTACCTATAGATTGTTCCTCGGTAGCTCAGTTGGTAGAACAATCGGCTGTTAACCGATCGGTCGGCGGTTCGAGACCGTCCCGAGGAGCCATATGATGCTCCTGTAGCTCAGTCGGTAGAGCGTTTCCATGGTAAGGAAGAGGTCGCAGGTTCGATTCCAGTCGGGAGCACCATGGATGGATGTCCGAGTGGCCGAAGGAGCACGATTGGAAATCGTGTAGGCGGGGTTAACTCGTCTCGTGGGTTCAAATCCCACTCCATCCGCCATCAAAATACATATGGCCCGTTGGTGAAGCGGTTTAACACAGCAGCCTTTCACGCTGTCATCCAGGGGTTCGAATCCCCTACGGGTCACCATATGGAGGCTTAGCTCAGCTGGGAGAGCATCTGCCTTACAAGCAGAGGGTCGGCGGTTCGATCCCGTCAGCCTCCACCATACTATCGTCGCGGGATGGAGCAGCTCGGTAGCTCGTCGGGCTCATAACCCGAAGGTCGCAGGTTCAAATCCTGCTCCCGCAACC
>NZ_CP176857.1:330000-420939 GCF_046622605.1 Brevibacillus centrosporus
GCAGTGAAAAGGCCCAAGCGACTGTTTAGCAAAAACACAGGTCTCTGCGAAGCCGCAAGGCGAAGTATAGGGGCTGACGCCTGCCCGGTGCTGGAAGGTTAAGGGGATGGGTTAGCGCAAGCGAAGCTTTGAACCGAAGCCCCAGTAAACGGCGGCCGTAACTATAACGGTCCTAAGGTAGCGAAATTCCTTGTCGGGTAAGTTCCGACCCGCACGAAAGGCGTAACGACTTGGGCGCTGTCTCGGCAAGAGACCCGGTGAAATCATAATACCTGTGAAGATGCAGGTTACCCGCGACAAGACGGAAAGACCCCATGGAGCTTTACTGTAGCCTGGTATTGGAACTTTGTGCATCATGTACAGGATAGGTGGGAAGCTGAGAAGCAGGGGCGCCAGCCTCTGTGGAGCTGTCGGTGGGATACCACCCTTGATGTACGGAGTTTCTAACTCGTCGCCCTTATCGGGCGAGAGGACCATGCCAGGTGGGCAGTTTGACTGGGGCGGTCGCCTCCCAAAAGGTAACGGAGGCGCCCAAAGGTTCCCTCAGAATGGTCGGAAATCATTCGTAGAGTGTAAAGGCAGAAGGGAGCTTGACTGCGAGACCTACAAGTCGAGCAGGGACGAAAGTCGGGCTTAGTGATCCGGTGGTTCCGCATGGAAGGGCCATCGCTCAACGGATAAAAGCTACCCTGGGGATAACAGGCTTATCTCCCCCAAGAGTCCACATCGACGGGGAGGTTTGGCACCTCGATGTCGGCTCATCGCATCCTGGGGCTGAAGTAGGTCCCAAGGGTTGGGCTGTTCGCCCATTAAAGCGGTACGCGAGCTGGGTTCAGAACGTCGTGAGACAGTTCGGTCCCTATCTGTCGCGGGCGTAGGAAGTTTGAGGAGAGCTGTCCTTAGTACGAGAGGACCGGGATGGACGCACCGCTGGTGCACCAGTTGTCACGCCAGTGGCACAGCTGGGTAGCTATGTGCGGACGGGATAAGCGCTGAAAGCATCTAAGCGTGAAGCCCCCTCCAAGATGAGACTTCCCACAGCGCAAGCTGGTAAGACCCCTCATAGACGATGAGGTTGATAGGTTCGGTGTGGAAGCGTGGCAACACGTGGAGCTGACGAATACTAATCGGTCGAGGACTTATCCACACACTCTTGGTAATCATGCAGATCCAGTTTTGAATGAATGAAGAAGCCATTCCTTTACCTTAAAGGAGTGGCTTCTTTTTTTATGGTTCTGTTATCATTAATTGTTGATTTTCATTATTAAACTAACTGGGCAGGACACCAGCAAGGAGGAATTATAGACTTGATGATGAAGATGGGACCATTTTCCGGTAATTTTGGAAAGGACTAATTTAGGAAAATTATAAAATAATCTCTTTATATTACGAGATCAACCCAGAAGCTAAAAGCGGATGTATGAACGATTAAAGGGAATACAATAAAATATAAAATCGCGATTCGATAGGTTTGCTTCCGATCGGTTTTCAATCGGTTCTCAGCTAACTGTACAACCTCGTCTGGCGACCGTGAATCATCGTACTGATGATATGCGTCCCGTAGATATTTTTTTACTAAGTTCCGTTTGTGTGCATCGGCTGCCGATTCTGTTTTAATATAGGCCATGCAACTTGCTATCCCGAAGATTAGAACAGGAAGGAAAAAAATTGGAGTAAAAAACGTGATTAGATTAGAAAGTATATAGCCATAGAAGTAATATCGAACACTGTCATATCTTCCTTTGTCGATCAAATCAAGAGCATGTCCCACTTCATGAGCTGCCACCAACAGGGATTCTTCCTTGTGATCCTGATGTTGTTTCAGGAGAAAAATGGTTGGGACTTTCCCTTTGGAATATCTAAATTGAGAGTTTAACCTTCCTTGTTTCACGAGATAATGACTGAATCCTTCTTTCTCCAGTAGATAACGGGCAAACTGTTCTCCGGTAAGCATCCGCAACATCCTTCTTAGGTATTCTTACTAATACATATCAAGGATGCTATAGGGTTATTCCTCTTTTACTTTTTGATTTCTTACTGTTGGTCTTAGAGAAATAAAGCAGTTTTGCTTAATAAGATTCTTTTATCTTATTTTCTATAGTATGGCCTCTTTGGATAATAAGGCATGTACCCCGTTTACACCATTGACTAGCTGCGTTATATGCAAATCAACAAGAAGGCTTGACAAATTTAACGCTTCTTTTCGCTCAAAATTATACAATTCCTGCATCCAATCAAGCATTCCCTCTAAGGCAATCATCGCAGCCTCATGTACATCTTCATGGAATCCAAAGGTAATTCTCTTAAGGGGAGTTTCTGCTCTTGGGAACGATAAACATTGATCAATGACTGTGAAGGTTAAATCGACTAACTGCATTGGGCATTCGAGAGCTGGACTGGATACCTCTCCATCACCTTGAACAGCATGACCGTCACCAACAGAAAAAAGGCCACCTTCTACTGCTATCGGTAAGTATAAAATACTGCCAGGTACAAGTTCTTTACAATCAATATTCCCTCCACAGAACCTTGGAGGGTAAGTGGAGTGTATCCCTTCCTCATTTGGAGGCATGCCCATAATACCCATGAAGGGCTTGAGCCGTATTTTATGTCCTTTGTTATTAATCCCTAGATTGTTAGAAGCATCTAACTCCCACATCAAAACATACTCTGGTCCCTCGTGAAGACCCAATCTTTTGTTAATAGTATTCGGAAATCCACCTCCGGTACTCCAGCCCCAATTGCCGGTCTTAATATCGTTTATACGAATAGCCAAGGTTTTTCCTTCTCTTGCTCCATTAATATAGATTGGTCCGATCAAGGCATGGCCGCTGTCTTGTGGATGATCTCTTTCGCAGAATTTCTCTCTTACACCGTCGAATTGAAATGGACCAGCATTCCACCCGGCGTCAATAGTCTCAAAGCGAACAGTGTCACCCGAATTGATTGATACTATTGGAGTGAACTCTTTTGAAAAAGAACCGTGCAGAGTTGAACGATCTGGGTGAATAAAAAACTCCGCCATATAGACACCTCCTAATTTGTACCCCATATTATCATATATCAGGAAATGTATGGAAAACCCACTGAGGTTGTGTTTACTTTTTGAAATATTTTGCTTACAAAATTGATAGCCTATGTAAAAAGAGTCAGTCAGGACCTTTTTTGATATTTAAGTACATATGCGATTTACATGTAGTTCTTATGTTTTGTTATAAAGAACTACAGAAACACTTTATTATCGTGTTCTCTTCAACATTTGGCTACCATCTGATCGGCGAGGGTCTAAGGCTTTCATAAATGTTACTCGGCGACATACCAGGTTTTTCAGATTTTTTGTGAAGGAATTACAGAAAAAGAAGAGAATCTATCTGAATGTTTAAAAAATAAAGAAGCAATAAGGGGTTGGTATCATGAAACGCATCGGTAATAATTGGTTAACCATTGCGCTGTCTTTCATCATGCTTGTCGGCTTGCTCGTTTCCGGCACTAATGCCATGTCTGCGGAAACAAAGAAAGGTCCAGAAGTGTATGGGCAAGTTGAATCCCGACTCGATGCGATTCTGAAAAATGGCTACATCCGTGTGGGGACGACGGGAGATTACAAACCTTTTTCATACTTGAATCCGACAACAGGCGAGTATGAAGGACACGATATCGATATGGCGAAAAAACTGGCGGAAGATCTGGGTGTCAAAGTAGTCTTTGTCAAGACGACATGGCCCACACTGATGGATGATCTGCTGGCAGACAAGTATGACATTGCCATGGGAGGCATCACCCGCACCCTTGAGCGCGCAAAAAAAGCTCAGCTCTCCCGTCCGTATATCAATTTTGGAAAATCTCCGCTGATTCGAATGGCTGACAAGGATAAATATAAAAGCTTGGCTGATATCGACAAGCCAAACGTGAAAATTGGGGTAAATCCAGGAGGTACAAACGAAAAATTTGTCAGAGCAAACTTGAAAA
The DNA here is from genome assembly GCF_046622605.1 of Brevibacillus centrosporus. Lineage (NCBI taxonomy): Bacteria > Bacillati > Bacillota > Bacilli > Caryophanales > Paenibacillaceae > Brevibacillus > Brevibacillus centrosporus. The sequence continues at coordinate 333,970 of NZ_CP176857.1, forward strand.
ACGCGCAGATCATCGTATTCGAGAAGATTCTGGAGATTCCCGGAAAAGTGGCCACTGGAGAAGTTGATGTAATGATCACCGACAGCATTGAAGCGAAATCGTATGCGAAAGAGGACCAACGGCTTTACGCCCCGTTGACTGACCAAACGTTTACAAAGAGCCAAATGGGAATTTTAATGCCTCGCGGGGACTTTGTCTTCGGCAATTGGGTCAATCTGTGGATGGAGGAAATGACCCTCAAAGGGGATTTGGAGAAAATAACGAATAAGTGGATGGATTAACAAGGAAAAGTAAGAAAACCTCTCAGTTAAGTAAAACGTGGGAAAAACACCCACTCCATTGGCTAGCTCCTACTGTTTGGCGTGAGTAGTGCTTATTATTAGCTCAACAAGACAGATGGCAGTCTATGACTTTAGTACGGCAGAATAAAAAAGGTCGCTGGGTAAGTGTTCCAATCGGTACGCTTACTTAGTATAATAGAGGAGTGTAATTCACTTCTCTATTATTTTTTTGATGAACCGATGTAAGGTTCTGTACCCCAGAAATATCTGGTCATGTTGATTCAGCCCGCAGGCTGGTAGGTTTTTTGTATTCTAACCCTACCTTCTCTGCGGGCTTTTTGCGTTGTCAAAAAACCAAAGGAGGACTAGTTATGAATGCAAGAGATTGGAATCGGAAGCGAAACGAGTGGCTAAGCAATGTCTTGAGCTCTCTTGCTCCCGGGTCAGAAAAACCGATTGTACTCTCGGATCACTTTTACGAACAAGGTCGTTATTATTCCAAGCGGGATATTGTCAGCTGCCTCATTACCGGCAAGTGCATTGGCTGGTCTGATGAATCCAATCAGATCGTGAGACATGATACTGGTAAAGGCGTCATCCTTGGCAGAGACTCATCCGATCAACAAATTGTGATTATCATTGGTCAAACGAGCAATGAGTATATTGTGGTTACTGCTTTTCCACCATTAGATGAGCAGAAGTACGGATGCTCGGTTGCTTAACCTACAATTGGAGGGATTACCATGCAAGCGACTAAGAAAAGAATCAGTGATGAAACCGTAAATTATGCAAAGTACCTTCCTATCCTAGATCTCATCGAAAGGATACTAATGGTACCAAGGAAGACTGGAAGTAACATTCAGATCATTTGCCCATTTCATACCGAGTCGACCCCTTCCTTTAATATCAATACCCGCGGAAACTTCTTCAAGTGCCACGGCTGTGGTGTCGGAGGGAAGGGTTCCATTGATTTTATGATTCAGTATCAATGGGGGCCTCATTTTAAAGGTGACTCTACCAAATATGTATCCGCAATTGAATTAATTTGTGGAATTATGAATGAACCTATCGTTTACGATAATGGGGCCGAAGCTATTCAAGCACAGCCTTCATCTCGTACACCAAGGACTCCCCAGCGACCGATCGTGCCAAAAGAGCCGGAGAAAGATATAAATTTGATTAAGAAAGCAAACCAGCTCCTGCTTAAGCATACGAATTTATCACCAGAGCATTTGGAGCATCTCCGCTCGGTGCGTCAGCTACCTACAGAGACGATCCTTGCAAAAGGGTACCGTAGTTTCCCCGAGAAACCTTCTCGTGTCGCTGCTGCATTAGCAAAGGAGTTGCCTACGTTAGAAGGGATTCCAGGCTTTTATGAGGCTACATCCAAACAAAAAGACCAAACATATTGGACTATGAAGGGATCCGGTGGGTTTCTGATCCCGGTGCGTAACGAAAAGATGGAAATCACCGGCTTTCAACACCGCGTAGACAAACCCAGATGGAAAGTCACGTGCGTTGATGAGAAGAATCAAGAACACAAGTTGCTAACGGCCCATCTGGATTATCAAACGATGGTTCTCACCCTCAATTGGGATGGTAAACCTTTCAATAAGGTTACGATTACAGAGCCGACGAACATTCCTGTTTCGTCAAATGGAAAGCAGATTGGCACGGTGAAAGTTAAACCACTTAACAAGTATTTGTGGCTTGCTTCGCCAGACCTCCCAAAGGGAGCAGGTGTTAAAGCAAGTTATCATATCGCCGTACCCACATCATTTCTGAAAAAGAAGATATCGCCCGTAGGTGTCAAACGCGTCGGCATTACAGAAGGCCCGCTCAAAGGTGATATCGCAGCCGAAATCCTCAATATCCCTTTTTCTTGCACACCAGGCTTAAGCAATGTGCGCACCGTTCTCGTACAACCTGTCTAGTAATAGACAACAAAAACGAGGGGACACATGTAAATGTCCTAACTTTATACCTAAATTGGCAGGGGAAGTACCTGCTTAGGATTGAAGGTTGACAATCTTACCCTAAGACTCCGACATGCTTCTGTAACTTTTACCGTACAGGGGTATGAAGCTCGGTGAAGATCGGCGAAAAGCGATGCTGTGATGCTAGCGAAGTAGTCGGGGGGCTATAAAGACACTATGCTTACTTACCAGGAATCCTCGTTTGTACGGCTCGTAAAAACCAGTGAGATGAATACGAAGTCTCACGCCCACATTAAGTGGGTCCGATCGAGGTAAATGTATTGTTGCTTGCATTTACTTCACTGAACCCCCGAAAGGTACAGTGTCCTGCGTCCTTCAACCACGGGCAAAAGGATGGTCGGCGGGTCAAAGAGGAGAGCTAAGGTGTCATGTAAAGCTAAGGTATAAGGAACAGTGGAACTTCAGAAGTGGGTGTCAATGCGGGTAAAGGGCAGATACCACTAGACAGTAGGAAATGACTGTCGAATCTGGAGGGCAGCAGCCCGTAGTAGTGTTGAAGCAGAGTAACGTCTGCGGAGCGAAGGGGCATAGTCCTATGATAAACAAGTCGATAAGTTGCTAGCTTGTCGAGGAAGCCGTTGAGCATACCTGACTAAAGCCATATGGCAATCCCTCATTAAAGGAGGTGATGCCGATGGATCAAGAATTCGACTACCCGAACCTAACTGACAAATCGCTAAGAGAACTGTTAGATGAAATGTATAGGAAATCAAAGGAAGCTAAAGAGAGAAAGCAATCCCCCTCTTTCAAAGGTCTCCTCGAGATTATTCAGTCAGAAGTGGTCATAACGAAGGCTATCCATACCCTGAAAGCTAACCGTGGGAGTAACACACCAGGAAGCGACGGCGAAATGATGCAGGAGAACATCTTACAGCATGATTACCCTCATATCATCGAACTAGTTAGAGAATCACTAAAACGCTACTGCCCGAAACCAGTCAAAAGACAATACATTGATAAACCGGGAAAAACGGAAAAGCGACCTTTAGGGATACCAACTATAGTCGATAGGGTAATTCAGGAATGTGTAAGATTGGTTATTGAGCCGATTTTAGAGGCACAGTTCTTCGCACACTCATATGGGTTCAGGAAGTACAGAGACGCTTCTATGGCTATCGCGAGAATTACAAATCTTGTACACGACACGGGATACCATTGGGTCGTCGAAGGTGATATTAGCAAATTCTTTGATAACGTTGATCACTCTGTGTTGATAAAGAAACTATGGCACATGGGAATCAAAGACCGAAGGGTGCTGATGATCATAAAGGCCATGCTAAAAGCAGGGGTAATGCATGAGTGTCAATCCAATGACGTTGGCACACCCCAAGGTGGAATTATCAGCCCACTCCTCGCTAATGCATATTTGGACACCTTCGATCAATGGATTATCAGGGAATGGGAAGAGAAGGAGACCAGACATCACTACTCTCAACAGAATTCAAGACTGAGAGCTCTGAGAGATGATGGTATCCTCAAACCAGCCTTTCTCGTTAGATATGCCGATGACTGGGTACTAATCACTAACAGTAAGAAAAACGCTGTCAAATGGAAGGATAGGATCGATAAATTTCTAGGCGATAAACTCAAGCTCACGTTATCAAGGGATAAAACTCTAATTACCAACGTGTGCTCGAAACCTATCAAATTCGTCGGCGTCGACTTTAAAGCGATTAAGAGGAAAAGTGCTAGAAAAGGCACTATTACTCGTACCAGACCTAACCTCGAAAGACTCCAACCCAAGGTAAAGGAAATACACCAGCTAATCAGAAAAATACGATACGGGTATAGTAGTGAAATTGAACACACTATACATGAAGTCAACAAGATTAATTCTAAGATTAGGGGTATTATCCAATACTACGATATGTGTACTTGGGTCCACGTGGAACTAGCTAAGTTTGCAAATCGTCTAAACTATGCTGCCTATAAATCGCTAAGGGAACGAGGCGGGAGATGGGTACCAGCAAATAAGACTGCAAACCTTCTATCTGTCCATTCCAGGTACACAACTAAAATTCCCTCTATTGAATACAGAGAGATGATGATTGGGATTACAAACATTGCATTCGCGGTATTCAAAGCGCCAAAGATGAAGAACCAAGATGAAACACCATTTACTAGTAAAGGTAGGGAACTATATGCAAAGAGGAGTTCCAGAAAGTCCTTACTGGACAGAGCGGATGAATTACTTGGGCTTCAACAATCTTGGGTGATCGGCGAACGAGTACTTAAAGGTAGAGCACTCGAGTTGTATAACTTTGAATATTACCTCAATAGACCTTTCGCCTTCAATCGCGACAGAGGCAAATGTAGGGTATGTGGAGAATCCCTCCCGACGTTTGATGTGCAAATTCATCACATCAACACGAAACTACCTATACAAGCAATAAACAAAATCCCAAATCTCGCATCAGTCCATACGACATGTCATCAGCGAATACATGATGGATTAGATTGGAGTTACTTAGGGTCGAAGGTCTGGAACAAACTAGTGAAGTTTAGGGAACAGCTCAACTAATCAACTTGTGAAGTAGGATGGAACGCCGTATGAGGTGAAAATGTGCGCCATGTCATTTCTGACCTGGAATTGTCCGATGATCGGATCAAAGCTCTTGGAAATGCTTTGAGAACAACTTCCTTACCTGGACTCGAAAGAGCGAGGGGACAAGAGCATGGAAGTAAAGCAGAGGATGATGGAAAGCTGTTATATTATGGCTCTGCAAGTTCTGCGCAATATGGTTAAGGCTAAACTGCTTGAACTTCAATCACCAGTAATGGAACCTCACATTCAGGGATACACAGCTTAAATACTCCCTGCCCCCGATATACTCAAATAAGATTTTCATTTGAGGAAATCCAAGATCGTGGGACGTTGAGTAATGAACTCAATCAAGGTGATGAGTGAAGAACCTAAGTTGCGCTAATGTTTCGGTCAGGGAGAACATGGGATTCTCTAAGGGAGGAGACTCCTAAGGGAACGGAGTTTCCGTAGTACCCAATGTAGGTCTGTAATGGATGCTGCACAAATGGACTATAACGTGTGCCATTGACTCTATTCTGAGTAGGGGAAGGGAAACAGGTAATTACGATATCAATTCTTGGAGGTATGCGAAATGCAGACTGCCGAAAAAGTATTGAATATCATCAGCGATCGAGGGAAAAGAGGTCTACCGCTTGAAAGAGTATATCGAATGCTCTTTAATAAGGAACTCTATCTGATTGCGTATCATAACATTTACGCTAACGTTGGTGCGATGACTAAAGGAGTAAACGACGACACTGTTGATGGAATGTCATTAAAAAAGATCGATGATATAGTCGAAAAACTTCAGACGGAAACGTACAAGTGGACACCAGTCAGAAGAGTCTATATTCCAAAGAAAAATGGGAAGTTGCGCCCGCTCGGTATGCCTTCGTGGTCGGATAAGCTTTTACAAGAAGTTATTCGACTTATCCTTGACGCCTACTATGATCCTCAATTCAGCGATAAATCGCATGGGTTTCGTAAAAACCGTGGTTGTCAGTCCGCTCTTGAAGCTATTCGTGTTAAAGATGGCTGGAAAAGCGTAAAATGGTTCATCGAAGGAGACATCAGTGACTGCTTCGGCAGTATTAATCATGACATTCTCACCCAGATAATGGGGCAGAAAATTCATGATAATCGTTTTCTCCGATTGATTTCGAACCTACTGAAAAGCGGGTACATGGAAGATTGGAAATATAACGTTACTATGAGTGGCGCACCGCAAGGCGGTATCCTTAGCCCTTTGCTCTCGAACATCTACATGGATCTTTTAGACCAATTCATTGAAACCACGCTAATGCCGAGATTTACGATTGGTGTTAAACGTGCTGAGAACAAAGAATACGTCTCAGTCAAGAACTTAATTCGTAAGTTCCAGCGGCAAAAGGACTGGTCAATGGTCAAAATCACCAGAAAGAATTTTCAAAGGATGCCTTCCAAGGACCCTAATGATCCTCAGTTCAAGCGATTGTACTATGTACGTTATGCCGACGACTGGTTAATTGGGATATCTGGAAGTAAGGAAGACGCAGCTATGGTAAAACATCAGGTTTGCGAATTCCTTAGCACCAATTTGAAACTATCGCTGAGTGAAGAAAAGACCTTGATCACCCACGCAAGGAATGAGAAAGCCAGATTCCTTGGATATGATATTCATGTTCTGCATTCTGACGCTAAACACGATCATCGAGGTCAGCGTAATATCAATGGCTCAATTGGATTAAGCATTCCAAATGAAAAGATTAAGAACAAAGCTAAGGAATATATGTCAAAAGGCAGGGCTACACATCGGAAAGAACGAACGATCAATGATGATTATGACATCATTAGTCAGTATCAATCCGAGTTTCGTGGCTTTGCTCAATACTATCTCTTGGCATATAACGCACACAAACTTGCGAGTTTAAAGCGGATAATGGAGCTTTCACTTGCTCACACACTGGCCAATAAGCACAAAACGACCGTCAATAAGGTATTTTCTAAATACAGTAAATACCGAGAAACTAAGGATGGAACGTATAAAGTGCTATTGGTTACGGTCGAGCGAGAAGGAAAGAAACCTTTAGAAGCTTACTTTGGAGGCATCAGGTTAGGTTATCAAGACGCTATTCGGATTGAGGATACATCTCTGACTGGCAGTATCTTCTTAAAGAGAAGCCAATTGGTGAAGAGACTTCTCAATAATACTTGTGAACTTTGTGGCTCCAAAGAAAATATTGAGATCCACCACATCCGAAAATTGAAAGACCTAACTCGAAGCGGTAGAAAAGAAAAGCCCGAATGGATGAAACGAATGATTGCAATGAACAGAAAAACACTTGCGGCATGTAACAAGTGTCATCTGTCAATCCACTCAGGTCAATATAATATCACGGAAAGAAAATCGCTGACTGATAATTACTGGCGAGCGGAGTGCAAAGGAAACTTGCACGCTCCGTTCTGGGAGGGGTAGTTGGAAAAGTGCCATCCACGGGTGGTAACTCGCTGGCTACCTACTCTACCTCACGTACGGTGTGATCCGGGGGAAAGGAGACTCCTAACGAAACGAGTAAACCGTTCGTGGATGACTCCCACCTATCGGAATTGGAGAGTTGCCGTAGAAGGTGCTCTGGCTCTTAATGCGGAAGAGTGTGTCATCTATCTGGACTCGGATGCTTTGGTGCAAAAGAAAAAGAATTATAACACTGGTGAGGATTACGAAGATATCGGTATGGCCATCGAAGGGATAGCAAGAGAGTTAGTACATGCAGGAAAGAAAGTGTTTCTTTCTGCATGGGACCAGAAGGAGGGGAAAGGAATCGATGATTTGCTTCTTAATCATCGAAAAATCCAACCAAGAATATTCCCTATTAATTAGAAAAGCAAGCGCCGTCGTTAAAGGTGCTTGCTTTCTTGTTTTCCTCCACCCAATAGGAGGTTGAGTCAATTGACCATTGCTGAAATGCTTGAGCAAGTCGGGGTAATTCTTTTGTATCGAGTGATTGGTCGACAGTCCCTTATTCAAGCACAACATGCTTGGAAACTGTTACGAAGAAATCGCCACTACGCCCATAATTTCATCTTCGAATTTACGGTATTCCATCCGAGTGATGTGGAGGCGGTGGACCTGAGGACTGTTCAAAACTGGTATAACGCCATGTTTGAATCAATCGTATTGGAGCGATTTCCGCAATTTGTACCCATCATCAATTCGAATGAGAAGCGAGCATTTCTGTATGGAAGCGTCGAGCATCTATACGGTGAGTATGGTGATAGCTATCCCTTGTATTCGGACTATAGGGAGCTGCAACAACGGCTTCTCCGATTAGAACGGCTATTACGTGTAACCGGATCATGATGGAGGGATGAACGTGGATATCAAGCAGAGGCTTCAAGTGAAAATTTTCCATAGGGAGCAAAGATGTGATGTTGGTACCAGCGATTGCATGAGCTATCCTGTCGCGTTCCTGGTATCTGGATCAGGTGACACCAAGCAGAAGGTATGTGTCACTTGTCTTGCTTCTCTAATGAACCATATAGGTAAAACAATTGACCAAGGCGGTGTAATGAAGGATGAAGAATAAAGAACATTTTTCGTTTGCGAGGAAGTTGAAGAACTATCGTTTGGGAAGGGGAATGAGTCGGAAAAGGCTTGCCCAAGCAACCCAAACATCAATCGGTAATATAGATTTACTGGAATCGGGAGTGTTGCTTCCTAGTCCTGCCTTAACGGAGAGTATAGCAGCTGCTCTCAAAATTGATTGCAAAGAGATTGGCCACTCTGGAAAAAAACCAGAGTTGACTTGCGCCTCCTTAAAGGAGGTGTTCGGATTATGAGTGCTCTTACAAAGAGAGAAGCTGAATTGATGATGGTACGCAATACTCGCATGATGAAGAAATCCAAACCAAGAAAGAAAGCACTTATTCCAGAAATCCATGATCCTTCGCTTGAGAGCAGATTCTGGGGAGAAGGACCAATTCTTCGGAAAGCGCAGCTTCGCGTCGGTGATCCCATTAAAGTGTCTGGTCATACCGAGTTTGGTGTGATCATCATCGAGCGCTGCAAGGAAGCAGAATCAACGCATACGGTGAGCAAACGAACAAGGAAGGGAATGGAGGTACCTGAGCCGGTAATTGATATTACGAATGAAACCGTTCAAATCATTCCAGCTGGGGCCAAAATAAATATTTTGGTTTACCAGGGAAAGCTGATTGTCCGCAAAGAAGTGTCATTCGATATTGTGGAGTACATCAAGCCCTCGTTCAGCAGCGATTCACTGCGTAAGCTTCGTCTCCTATCTGTGTTTTCTGGTGGTGGGACAGGCAGTGCAGCAATGGTTGATACGGGCCTGTATGAGAGTGTGATTTATATCTAATGTTGTCACTGATTATACTTATTATTGTCACCATATTATAAGTAAAAGTGACAAATCTCTTTAAGACCTGATATGACAAATCGTTGTCATATCAGGTCTTTTTAGTTATTTCAAGTAGTTGGGTTTGATTAATACATTTTTGGGGAAAATGTCAATATACACTATAATAAATATTCATAGATATATTATGTTTTGTCATAATACGTACTTTTTAAACAGGGGGAATAATGTGATTTGGAACGATAGGGATTGGGAACAAGAGGACAAAACTTATGCTCCTAAAAGAAGAGTTGACAATAAGATTAGTTGGCAGATGCCACATATTATCGGTTCTTTTCATAGTAATAAAATGAATAGGGTAGTCGAATATCATTCAATGAATGAATATTTATTTTACTTTATCTTGGAGCTGGATACTTCCGTTATTAGATACTATGTCCAGCCAATTAACATTTTGGTTCCTTTTATGGACAAGCAGGGAAACAAAAAAACATGGTCACACGTCCCTGATGTTCTCGTATTTAGAAATGGCTTTGTTCCTTTGCTTTACCAAATAAAGGAGAAGGAAGCGGTTACTACAGCCACATATGAAAAATGCAACGTTCTTTGTAGGAAGTACGCTATGGATCAGGGTTGGCATTACTCGGTTACTTACCCTAAAGTACTTCCCAAAGTAATTCAAACAAACATCAAATTTTTAGAAGGCTTCATTAAAAAACGAAAGAACGCAGATCTATGGATTCCTGAATTAGTAAGAAGGATCAATCAACTTGGAAAATCCTCAATCGTTGATCTAGCCTATGATTTTTCTCTTCGAATTGACCCCTTGTTTATCCTCCCAATCATATATCACTTGATCGCTACCGGTGTTTTTAGCATCAGTCTGCACGAAAGAATAACCGAGTACAGCGAAGTTACTAATATCCCCTTTATAAATCAATTTTCAAACATATTGATTGAGGAGAGAGTGACCAATGAAACTTCAACAATTGAAAGTTAATTCTGAGTTACTACTTTACGGAAAAAAGTTTACTGTGATTTCTGTTGATCCCCCAAATGTCATCATTAAAAGAGAAAGTGACAATGAGGTTCTAACGTTCGAGTACATAAATTTGATTAGTAACCCTACATTTATACCTGGAAAATCAATGTTAAAAAAAAGGCCGAGCAAAATATTAAAAAATTTTACTCAGTTTTAGACTCACTCTCTGAACTGTATTTGGCAAGTAAAAAATGCAGAGTTCGGCAACCATTTTGTGCATAGCCTTGCCAGGCTAAATTTTCATAATTTTAACGGTGGGAAAGAGCATGCCGAAGGCGATAGCTCTCCCCTGTGAAAGCTACGATATGAGCGTGATGTACAAGACGGTCGATCAAGGCAGCGGTGAGGCGGTTATCTCCGAAAACCGTATTCCATTGGCTAAACTCCAAATTCGAGGTCACAATTATACTGATCCGTTCATAACATTCTGAGATTAGATGAAAAAGCAGATCAGCACCGTCCTTGTGAAACGGAACAAAGCCTAACTCATCTAAAATCAATACATCAGTGTCCAGTAATTCCTTCTGAAATCGTGGAAGGTTGCCAGCTTGAAACTTGGTTTGCAATATGGAAACCAACTCTGCCACCCGATAAAACCTCACGTTTTTCCCCTGTTTACACACCTCTACACCAATTGCCGTTGCCAGATGTGTCTTTCCTGTCCCTACGGGACCAAGCAATATGGCATTTTCCTTGCGTGTTACAAATGATGCTCCCTTCAACTCCTCAATTGTTACGCTATCAGGTAACGAAATCGACTCGAAAGAGTACCCTTCAAAGGTCTTTATCTGTGTAAATCTGGCTTTCTGCAACAATCGTCGGATTTTTCCCTGCTCACGGGAACTCCGTTCCGCTGATAGTACAGCGTGAAGGAATTGAGTAGGGTGTTCAAATGGGACTTGTTCATAGGTATTCATTACATGGGCTAATCTCATCTGCTTGCAGAGCTGGCGTAATTCTTCCTTCATTTTCGCACCTCTGTCCGTTGAAGTTGATCATATCTTGTTAGATCTGGCTGATATCCAACGAAAGCAGATGGTGTACGACTGTCTTTCATAGGTGTCGGGATGATTTCTGGATGACGTAAACGGTACAGGACATGCTCCAATTGACTTGCGTCATTGTGATTTTCTTGAGTAAGACATCTTTCAATCTCTTCAACTTGATATGTTTTTAACATCCGAATCATCCAGCCGATTCTTGCTTTGCGACTTTTCCCTTCCACAGATTGCAGAAAAGCCTTTGTTTGACTGGGAAGGAAAGCAAGGACAGAACTGTAGTCGAGAGCTTTTGGCTTACTATAAAGCGGTTGTAACAGAGTTTGTAGATCAACTGGGACCGATTCATCCATATACCCTCTTGGCAGTGTAATCAGCACTTCATAGCTGTCATTCAGTACATCTACCTTGTTCCACCAATACTTCACCCATACTCGTTCGTGAGAACGAATAGAAGGAATCTTTATTGTCTTTTGATCAATGAGAACCTCACCATATCCATTGGCTTTTACGGATTCTAAACGGAAAGCTTCATAAGGTACGAGAGGGAGTTTCAGAAGTTTGATTTTCTCTTGCTCCCAAAGGTCTTGCTGTAAGATTCCCTTCGAATAATGGGATCTTCTCAAATCCTCGAGAGCTTGCTGATTGATGATTTTCTGTAGTTGTTCCAAATCATTCGCTACAGGTAATGGGACACACCAATTTCTTCGAGCATAGCCTACTTTGTTCTCAACATGTCCTTTTTCGTTCCCTTGAGCTGGGTTGCAAAAGACAGGCTGAAAGCGATAATGGAGAGCAAATCGTTGAAATTCGTCTGTAAGTTTTCTCTTTCCATCGGTTCCAATAGATACAACAGCTGCTGAAAGATTATCAAACCAAATTCGATTAGGTACTCCACCACTCATTTCAAATAACTGCCGTAACCCTTCCAAGAAACACTCGGTGTTCTCCTTCGGAGTAACAAAGACAAATGCAGCATTGCTGTAGGGGTAGGAGAGGATCAGCATTTTCCGCTCCACCAGTTCACCACCGATGATTGCTTGAAATGTTCCAAAGTCCGCCTGGGCTTCTCCCCCTGGATGTTCTAAACGAACATAAGGCTCCGATTTTTCGATTTGCAGTTCTGATTTCCGTTTGGCAACATAGTACCGTACGGTGCGGTCTGATCCTGCAAAGTCAAATTCGGAAACAAGACGATCATAGATACGTTTTGCTGTATGGCGTTGTTTTTTGGGGCGGGTTTGATCTTCTATAAGCCAGGTATCCACTTGCTCACGGTAAGCTTCCATGATAGGGAATTTTCCTCGAAGAGGAGGCTCTGCTTTGTTCCAATCCGAACAGTCTGCATATTTCTTTGCCGTTCTCCAGCTAACACCAAGTTGTTCTGCAATATGGGAGATGGATTGATCTTTTACATCTCGTAAGTATTTGATATAGTGTTGTTGAGCCATTGCCAGCATTCCTTTCATCCCTCTCCTATCTGTTCCGCAAATAGAAGAGTAGAGGGTTGTTTAGTTAGCTGGCAAGGCTTTTTTCATTTTCGGAAATAGTCTGCACTTTTCGGTTGCCAAAGCGTGTACTTTTATTTTGCCAAACACACTCTGAACCGTTAAGACAAAAAGTCTCAGAGCGAATGGAGATTATTAGGCCACTTGTTGTATTGGATGATATAAAAAGTGGCGATGTTAGGGCTGTGTACGAATTCATGGAGTATCATCGAGAACTTTTACTGGAGAATGAAACGGTTTACGACATTACCCAAAAAGATATTGTAGATCGAATATCCAAAAAGGTCGGAATCTCCGGAAGAACTATAAAAAGATATCTATCTTCCTATAGGGCAGCCGAACGAGAAATGGAGCAAAAAGGTGAAGAGGGGTTAGTAACAAAGGCTGGAACAGGCTACATTCACCGGAAAGATAACAAAGCTTTGGAAATTTGTCATCCAAAGGATCCGCAGTGGGTCTTGGATGTATTACAAGTTCGCTTGGACGAAAAATATATTTCAATAATTAAAGCTATTATTGAACAGGAGTATCTCACAACAAAAAAGCCAAGTATAACTGCTATTTATCGATCCATTGAAATTAAATGTGCCAAGGAAGAAATTGACCCACCTCCTTATATTACAATCAATAAATTGATTAATCGGATTGATCCCAAAATCAAAGAGAGAATGCAAGAAGGGAAGAAGGCATCGCAAAAGTACGATCCAGTATTAAGAGGTTTTTCAAATGAAGAAGCACTATACCCTCTACATATCGTCGAAATTGATCACACCCAACTCGATGTAGATGTTATTGATGACAAAAGTGGTTTAGTCATTGGAAGACCTTGGATCACACTCGGAATAGATGTGTTTAGTCGAATGGTCTGGTGCATGTACATTTCATTTGAACCGCCTTCTGCAAACGTGGTAAGAAAAGCGATACAACATGGAATCCTGTTTAAGAATGTTAAGGCTAAGTATGGGTTAATCAATGAGTGGAACGTGTTTGGCATTCCAAAGATCTTCCATTTAGATAATGGACCAGATTTTAAAAGTACAGCTGTAAAACGCATGATTAATGAAACGTTGAAAGCAAATGTTAGGTACCGTCCCGTTAGAACCCCTCGTTATGGAGGAACAATTGAAAGGCTTTTCGGAACATTGAATACATCTATAATCCATGGTTGGGATGGTACAAGAAAAAGTAATGTAACCCAACTGGGAGAATACAACCCAGAAGAGGATGCAAAATTAACGTTGGGAAATGTTATTGAATTGCTGACACGGTACATTACAGACGAGTATCACATGGATGTCCACAGAGGCTTACCTCTGGATGCCAATCGGCCGATTACACGTTACATCGATGGTCTTAAACAAGTTGGTTATCCGGATTTTATCGATGATAGCGAAGAAGAAACATTAAAGATTGAGTTATTACCTACGATTATAAAGAGGTATACGCGAGATGGTATTCGGTTAAATAACGTGTTTTATAAATCAGATAAACTATCTAACCTCATAAGCACGACCAAAAGATATAAAGTAAAGTACGATATCGACGACATATCAAAGATCTATATCCAACTTCCTGATTCAACAGAATATGAAGAAGTGCTCGCAGTGCAGCCATCAGCTGAGCAATTGGAAAATGTTAATCTATACACTTACAAGAAAATCAGAGAGATTCTTGGTGAAGAAGCTGAACTAAAAAGTAAGCGTGTACCAGGTACACAAATGATTATGGAAGCAAAAATGCGGCTACGAGAAAGGACGGAGGAGCTTTACAAAAAAGGCCGAAAAGCTCGAGCAGCAGCTATGAGGATGAATTTTGAAGTCAACTTAACATCACCTAAAGAGACAAAAGAAGGTAAACATGTACCAATGGAAAGCGATTTAATTGCATTTATCAGGTACCAAGAACAGAAAAGAGAAGCAGGCAAATAAAGTGATTTAAGAGTAGTTACTTTACAAATAAAATCTTTCAAAACGGTTTTAAAAGAAAGTGGGAAAAATGCAATGAATCCATGTGAAGAATTAGCCAATCGTATTATCAATCTTTATGTACTTCATCCAAAGGTAGAGGAGATCTGGGCAACCTTGGACTCTATCCGGTTTCATCGAAGTAAAAAGAAATCAGCACCTCGGCATCTTTTTATTGTCGGTCAATCGGGTGTTGGAAAGTCCGAGATGTTAAAAAAGTACGTGGAACATAATCCAGGGTACATTCATGTAGACGAGGAAGGAACGGAATATGATATCAAACCTGTGGTGTTTATGGAGTTGCCCAACCCTTTTACAATATTGGAATTTTACCAGACCATCATTAAGGCTTTAGGAGCTCCACCAATTACGGGAGTTCCCAGAATTGGTGATGTAAAGCGGAGGGTGTTTACTTTATTAAAACACCAAAAAGTTGAGATGCTGATTCTTGATGAAATGAGTTACATTAAAAACACAAAATATGTAAAGTCCTCAGACAGTATGGAGGCATTGAAACATGTGTCCAATGAGGCTGGGATTTCTATCGTCTGTGTGGGGACACCAGATACAGAAGAACTGCAGAAATCAAGTTTTCAGTACTATAGAAGGTTTAGCTTGAGAAAGTTACTTCGATTTGAAACATGTAACGAGGAGTTTTGCAATTTTTTAACGGCTATCGAGGGACAAGTCGATCTTCCAGCTCCAATTGGCCTAGGTAATATGGAAACAGGATACCCTCAACTATTGCATTTATGGACGAAGGGAATTGTGGAGAGGGTTCATACATTGTTAATTGAAGCGTTTAAAATTCAAGGAGTATTAGACGAAGGGTTTAACGATTTATCAAAGGCCAACCTTACGATTGATATTTTGGTCAAAGCGAAGCAAATCACATTTGGCAGTGATATGGATGATGCTGAGTTTGAAAAAATGTTGAGTAAGGAAGATAGGGTAATAAACAAGAAAAAGGTAGCGTTATCATGAGTGGAGTCATATGATGACTATTATCTAACAAACCTGTTTAAATATTCTTAATGGTAGCTACTTTCCTTTGATAATAATGGTACGATTCCTTAAACAAACGAGGTCAACCAATAAAACTGGTTGACCTCATTATACGAACGGTTTGATAGCTCAACGTATTTTTAACCCGGCCGGTATCTCTGGTCGGGTTTACTTCGTTTGTTACTAATTTAAAAATGTGAGATATTGTACAGGTTTCTTCCATCATCTTGAAGAACAATGTAAGGATAAAGGGGGTATAATTAGGGAAATTGGTGAGATATTCCAAAATATGATGTTCACCATTGGCTCGACTATCAACCTCATGATGGCCATAACGCGAACTTTGATCCTAATATTGTTATAGCCGGTCAAAAAATTTCTGAGGTATACCACACTTTTTGCTTTGCACGTTCCTCGTTATATTACATCGAAAACGAGGACTTTGGTCACATGATCGGTGAAAATGATAATTTCCATAAAACATACGCAAGAGCTCATTTTTATTTATACGCATTGGCTTGTTACAATTATTGCATCGATCTCTCATGGCAAGTTGTTTGGTTATTCTACGTTGTAAATGATTTTCTTCCGATAGAAGATGAAGGTTACTATGAGAAACTACTTGAAGAGTGTAAATACCAGGAGCTTAGATTTCAATTAACTCTTTTAAAAAAGTTTAAACATAGAAAATTCAAGGATGATTTTATCTATGGAAACCCAACTACACAACAAATAAGGGAAACATACAACCATCTTAAACATCGGGGAATGTTTCATTTTAAGGGCCTTGGAAAACAGAGGCCTCATTTAATGGGAAGTGTGAATGGGCAAAGTTTTAAAACATTAACAAAGCGAGAAATTGATATTAACGAATGGAAATATAAGCTTGTTGAATTTGATATATCTTTTTTTAGGTACTTTGATCATTTGGTCAATGTGCTGATGCCAAAAGAATTCCCCAACGCTCCTTGCCCCACTAAAACTTATGCATAAGAGGAATTCTAAGTAATCAATGGTAGGCAGAAATGACTTTATTACCGTTACTTTATGATACGACGGTAGACCATATCACTTATAACTGAAATTAATAAAATGGTATATGTGTTCCAAAAAAGGTTAATTATTAGAATAAATCCTTTTTTGGAGTGAATATGATGCATAATAGTATTTTTACGGTACGCTTGCGTCCCTTTGATGGTGAATCACTTTCGAGTTTTTTAAGACGTATCTCAAAAGCAAACGGAATGAATTTCTTGTCCTTTTGGAACAACTTGAAAACTGAACGAAATCATTACGCTCAGAACGACGATGTCACACTATTAGATTTTTGCCCTTTAAACGTTATTAACATAGAAAAACTATCAAAGGGTATTCGTATGGATCCAGGTGAACTGCTGTCACTCACACTTTATAATTTATTGCAGAGTTTTGTAGTAGGAACGGAAATTGAACGAGCACGATTCACCTCAGGCATGCTTCGGGACACACTTCATTTTTGTCCGGATTGTTTAAAGGATAAACCTTATCATCGGTTGCTTTGGCGAATCAAGGGGATTGATACATGCATGTCTCATCGCAGACTGTTACATGATAAGTGCCCTCATTGTGCTAAGCGGATTAAGTACCGTGATGTTTATGTGCATGATAAGTGTCCTCATTGCGATTTAGAATTATGTATAGTCTTGGATTCTCCAAGAGAAAGTGATGTTGATTGGGATCAACAGAGTTGGTGGTGGCAATCTTGGAACCAACTCCTCAATCATTCCAATTATAAAATTTCCCCGCGAGATATTGCTCTTCGCATACTATATCTAATAAATAATAAACAAGTCATTTTCGATAAAATTCAAGCTACGTCTGATATGCAAGGATTCGGTCAAATTCCTACGCTATTACAGTACGCGAGAGACTCTTTAAAGCAAAAACGTACGTTGCATATTTCTTATACTCTCGATGTCCTTTGGAAATATAAATATGACATTGGTGATTTTCTAAATATGGAGTTACCACAGCCATTTATTGACTCCGTTTTCACTTCGCCCCAATCAAAAAAAGAGATGCAATCATGTCAAGCACCATGGTGTGTGAACTTTGGTGTTGAAGGTGAACTAGTGCAAACTGGCACTTCATATAAAAGAAAAAAGAATGGTCAGATCTTGTCTTATTATTTGGCTTGTTTAGAATGTGGGTGTGAGTATGCAATCAATGCTCGTGGGGAATTAGAGGAGCGAACATACTTTATAAATGCTTACGGTTTATTGAAAAAGAACTTTTGTGAAGGGGAAAATTTCACGTCTCTTTTAGAAAAGACCGGATTGTCCATAGATAAGTTAAAAAGGTGTATAACCTATTTTTACACAAGGGGTATAAAGTTTTGTGAATATGAAACGAAAACAATTTGTGAATGTCAATCAAAAAGTTGACCACCGTGCTCATCAAAAAATTGACCACCAGGACAAAATGAATCCACCCGTTGGGTGGGTAACTTTTTCATGATCACGATCTTTGAATGCTTTGTTTAAAGCGATAACTATCTCCATTCATCGCAAAGATATGGGCTCGGTGGGTAAGACGATCAACTAGGGCTGACGTCATTTGCTCATCCTTAAAAATTTGTGTCCAATCGGCAAATTCTAGATTGCTGGTGATTATCATACTCCCTTTTTCATAACGAGCTGCACAAAATTGAAATAATAACTCTGCCCCGGTCCGACTAAGAGGGACAAACCCGACCTCATCTAAAATGATCAAATCTGTTTTCAACCATTGTTTCTCTAGCTGGAGGATGCGTTTTTGGGACTGAGCTTCCATAAGTTCGTTGCATATTTTGGCTGCAGTCCAAAACTGGACAGAATAGCCGTAATGGCAGGCTTCCTTGCCAAGTGCAATGGAAAGATGAGTTTTTCCGGTGCCGGAGTTTCCGATAAACATGATGTTTTCCGCCTTCTCGATGTACTCACAACGAGCCAGTTGAAGCAACTTGGGCTTATTAAGAGATGGGACTGCTGAAAATTCATATTGATCGAGCGTTTTCACTGACGGAAACTTGGCGTGCTTGATACGACTTGCGATTTGGTTAGCATCTCGTTGTTGCACCTCCTGTTCCAAGAGGGCCAAGAGGAACTCCTCGTAGGGAATTTGTCGTTCGGCAGCATCATGGGCAATTTCCTTATAGACACGCTTAATGGCGGGTAAGCGAAGGCGTTTCGCGTAGGTTTCGAGCAAGAATGTCGTACTCAATGAACCACACTCCTTTTCTGTAACAAACGATTGTACTGGCTTAGGTCGGGGGATTTTACCTGAATACGCGGAATAGAACTGTCCTCAGCCAACGTAAGTTGGGGGACACGATGTTCCGGAAGCGTACGCTGAAACAATAATTGCCTTACGGCATCATATTGTAACATCCCTTTTTGACAAGCTTCCTCTAGTGCTTCCTCGACGAGAGAAGTATCGAATTCACGATGTAGAAGCAGAAGTCTAACAAACTCCCTCATCCCTCCCGGTCGGTTACGGCACTTGTCCAAGAACTGTTGGTAAATTGGAGGTAACCCCGCTTGATGCAAAGGTCTAGCATACAAAACCGCACCTGGTCGAGTAAGAAGCAAATCCAGGTAGTGATCATATTGCAAAAGCTCTTTGCCGCTTTCCAAACATCTCTCATGCTCAGCAATCAATTTGTTTCCATGGTATACCTCGATCCGTTCGGCAAACACCTTACAAGTAAGCTCGGTAGATGCGTATGAAACGGGAACAGAATAGGCATTTTTCTCAAAGTGAATCATAGACAAGGTATTGCTTTTTACAGAGACGACACGGCAACAATCCAGTGGTTGTGGAGGCAATGGGAGCATGATCTGCTGCTCTTGCACAAACGCTGCTCCAACGGTCAAGGATGATCTCGGAATGGTAGTTGTCTCGTAAGAGATACATTTCTCAAGGAGGAAATGATTTAATTCCTCCAGTGAAGAGACACTTGGAACTGGGGTAAAGAACTGCTTTTGGACGAACCTTACGAGATTTTCGACTTGACCTTTTTGGTGCCCTTTTCCCGGATCACAGAAATGACTTTCGAACAGGTAGTGAGCACGGAGCTGGACAAATCGCTCTTGTTCCTCGCGGTTTTTACCTTCCAACACCTTCTTTACGACAGTTGTCAGATTGTCGTACGTAACGGTCTGAGGAACAGCACCGAAAAACTCAAAGGCATCGACATGCCCTTGAAGGAGAGCTTCTTGCTTTTGATGAAAGAATGTTTTGACGAAAATCTTTCTGCTGTAAGTACAACGCATACAAAAGACTTGAACTTTTACCTGCATACCCTGATAAAGAACAGTAACCTCGCCCCAGTCAAATTGAGCAAATTTCCCTGGCGGGAATTCGAGGGGGACAAACGCTTTTGGAGGAGAAACGCGTAGTTGTCTGACGTAACGTCGGACCGTAGATTCACCGCCGGTGAATCCGTATTCGTCGACAAGTCTCTGGTAGATACGAGTGGCAGTATGACGCTGCTTGGGAGGAGCCTGTTCATCTTGACGCAGCCATTCCAGGATGATGGGCTGCACGGAATCAATGACTGGTTTGGGTTTCGGTTTCGACAGCTGGTACACAGGGATCTCCGTTGATTTTAAGGCTTTTCGTATGACTTGACGGGAATAGCCAGTTTCGCGAGAAATTTGCCGAATCGGCTTCCCTAGCAGAATGTGTTGTTTCCTGATAAACTCATAATTAGCCATCTGAAGCATGTCCTTTCCTCCTATATCTTGTTGTCTCAGCAACTTCAAGATACAGGAAAGAGGTGCTCAGGTGGTCAACTTTTTTATGAGCGATGTACCACTGGGTGGTCAAGAATTAGATTAGCATTCACAACAATTCAGATAAATGCTAAACAATTGAAGTATTTTATATCCGCAATAAGGAAAAACATACCGTTAAATAGCATTCGTAAATGGGAATGTTGGAATAGTTACGGGCATTTTTTGGTCTACCGTTTTCATAAAACAGTAATGAAAGAGTTACTGATGCAAACGAGAAATCGCCCAAAGAGGAACAATGCAGAACTAAATATCGATAGAGTGAAACAGGTTGTACAAGAGATGTTTGATCAGGAAACTACAATCACGGTAAATTTGGTAGCTGAACAATTAAAGGTTAGTGTCAATACCATTCGAAATTGGGGATGTTGTCCATACATAAGCAGGATGAAAAGGTGCCAATTCGAAAAGCGAGTCTTAATGGAGAAAGAGAACATTTATGGTTTCGTGGATGAGTATCTGAGAAAACGCGAGCAAAACAAAGTGTTTTCTAGTCAGTTATATAAAGATCTTCAAAAAAGTCGAAATTTATTATGGCGAAACACCCCGGAACTAACAGTATATATTGAAAAAAGAGTGCGTGCACATAATAAAAACGTCAAAGAGTTGATGATGGAATCTTTGGACTAATTAACGAGGATAAAAAAGAACTTGGGAAATTTCCAAGTATACCTAGATGGGCATGCAATAAGAATCCCACAATAATAATTAATGGCTTTCTCCAATGTTGGAGAGGGTAAAATACTCTAAAAGAGTACTATTGACATATAGAATTCAGATACCTATAATACGCATAGGGGTATATGTATAAAACGATTTTTTTGCTTAGTTATATACCCATAGGTGTATATGTATTAATCAACTTCGCATTAAGGAGGAATTCAACATGTTAAACGTAATGACGGCAGAGCAAGTAGCTAAAACACTAAAAAACAAAGAAGAATTATTCATTTTGGACGTACGAAACGAAAGCGATTTTCAAAATTGGAAAATCGAAGGGGAAAACGTTGAACTCTTGAATATTCCTTATTTTGACTTAATCGATGGGGTTGAACAGGCATTATCACAAATCCCAGTAGGCAAAAAGCTTCTTGTGGTATGTGCGAAGGAAGGTTCTTCGAAGTTTGTGGCCGAGCAAATCGTTGAGGCAGGAAGAGAAAATGTCCATTATTTGCATGGTGGCATGAAGGCATGGAGTGAACACTTAGAACAAGTAATTGTATACGAAGATCAACAAGTAAAAGTGTATCAGTTTATCCGCGTAGGAAAAGGGTGCCTATCCTATATGGTACTGTCAGGCAAAGAAGCGCTTGTTGTTGATCCTTCTCGCTTCACGGATTTGTATCAGAAGGTCGCTCAAAATGAAGGTGTCACGATCAAGCATATCGTTGATTCTCACCTGCATGCCGATCATATCTCGGGCGGGAATGTCCTCGCTGATGCTACTGGCGCTTCTTATTATTTGATGAAAAGTGAAGGGGCGGTCTTTGACTTTAAAGCATTGGAAGATCACGAGCACATTCAGTTTGAACTAGTCGACATGCAAGTGTTGGCTGTAAAAACTCCAGGACATACACCGGGAAGCGTCTCTTTCCTGGTTAATGATAAGCTTCTGTTTTCTGGTGATACGATTTTTGTAGGAGGATTGGGCCGTCCGGATCTTGGGGGCAAAGTTCGCGAGTGGGCAGAGGATCTGTATGAAACCGTCTATGACAAGGTATCTCAAATGGCAGATGATGTGATTGTTTTGCCCGCCCACTATGCAAACCTGGATGATGAACTGAATCAAGAAGGATATATTGGTGCAGCACTTGGTGATATTCGGGAAAAGAACGAGCTGATGAGAAACAAAAACAAAAGTGATTTTATTGACTCGGTAGCGGCATCGGCTCATTCTGAGACCCCTCCAAACTTTGAGGAAATCGTTGCCATTAACCGAGGCGTGGAGGAAGCTACTCCAGACCGGCAGCAAGAACTCGAAATTGGACCAAATCGCTGTGCAGTCCATCACTTTGCATAATGACAGAGGCATAATTAACATACACTAACTTGGAGGTAATGAATCATGAAAAGCAATAGGATCGTAGATGCGAAAGGACTGGCTTGTCCGATGCCGATAGTCAAAACAAACAAGGCGATCAACGAGCTCCAGACAGGAGAGATTTTGGAGGTCCATGCGACGGATAAAGGATCCAGAAATGATATGGCGGCTTGGGTGAAAACAACAGGAAATGAAATGGTTCAAGAGCAAGAAGAGAATGGCGTGTTCAAGTTTTGGATTAAAAAGGGATCCCACTAGATCAAGGAGGCAATTGACATGAACAATGAAGTGAAAACAATCTTGCCGATTGAATTGAACAAACGCCTTGAAAGTCAGGAAAAGGTAGTGATCATTGATGTGCGTGAACCGGAGGAATGGGTATCTGGACATATCCCAAATGCAAAACATATCCCATTAGGATCCATCCAGAATCGCCTCGTTGAAATTGACCCGAACACGGAGACGGTTGTGGTATGTAGAAGTGGTAACCGCAGTGGCCAGGCATGTGAATTTTTAGCGGAAAAGGGTTATAAAGTGGTTAATATGGTGGGTGGAATGATGCAGTGGCCTGGAGAAGTCGAGAGAGGATCATAACCGAATGATGGAACTCCGGAAGAGGAAGAGAGGGTTGAAAGTGACGATAGAAACTACTGCTATGAGTGTACTCCTTTTGATTTTGATTTTCTATATCCGCAGAGGTTATCTATTGAGGGGAATCCCTGAAATCACTTCCCTTCAAAATCTCCCTTCGGATAACGTAGTCATTGATGCAAGAGACTACAATGTTTCATACAAATCACCATTGGGGCGATCAATATACCGCATGCCTATTTGCAAAGGTATATATATGAAATAACCGCCAAAAAAGTGATTGTAGTCGCTGAGAGTATAGTTAGCCGAAATTACGTCATGTTGTACCTGAGAAGAAAGGGGTTTATGGTAATTGGTTTCTACGACATGGTCGAAGCAAGGGACAGTACAAATTTCTCCAGTGCTATTTGCAATGAAATTACCTAATTTTGGCCAGATAAATACCTATACTAGTATATGTATTTTATAACTCAATTACTAATCTTAACACAACAGTTTGGAAATACTTATGGACAATGAGTTGAATGGTTATTTTAAAACTCACACTCAAACAAGGTTCTATAAATTCCAGATTTTGAGCTGCAATCGAAACGCAGCATTGGAAACCTACATGTAAGAGAAACTATGGAGGTATGTAAACATGACTTCACCATCATCCATTAAAGCGGATAAAACCTTGGATTGCAAAGGCTTGGCATGTCCAATGCCGATTGTGAAAACGAAAAAAGCAATTGAGGAAATGCAATCAGGTCAGGTCATTGAAGTACAGGCTACAGATAAAGGCTCGCTGGCGGACATGCAAGGTTGGGCCAAAAATACCGGGCATCAATACTTGGGAACCGTAGAAGAAGGGGATGTACTAAAGCATTACCTTCGCAAGGCAAGTCCAAGCGAGGCCAAAGAGGAAAATAAATTCCCTCACACCATCTCGAACGATGAGCTGCAAGCAAAGATCAATGCGAATGAGAAGATAACCATTTTAGACGTCCGCGAACCAGCAGAATATGCATTCCAACGTGTGCCAGGAGCAAAATCGATCCCATTGGGCGAGTTAGAGGAACGCATCAATGAGCTAAATACGGATGAAGAGATCCACGTGATTTGCCGTACGGGGACTCGAAGTGATATGGCATGTCAGCTTTTAGCTGAGAAAGGCTTTACAAAAGTGAAAAATGTATTGCCTGGTATGTCCGGTTGGACAGGCGCCACCGAAAATAACCAATAAATAAGATGGAGGGTATACAAATGGCAACAAAAGTAGCAATCATCGCAAGCAACGGTGGATTATTTGACGCTTACAAGGTATTTAATATCGCAACGGCCTCTGCTGCAACAGATGCGGAAGTAGCCATCTTCTTTACGTTCGAGGGTCTTAATCTGATTCACAAACAAGCATATCAACAGCTGCCGATGCCAGCTGGCAGAGAGCATTTCGCAGAAGGCTTTAAAAATGCCAATGTGCCCTCGATACCTGAGTTAGTCGACATGGCCCAGCAAATGGGAGTCAAAATCATCGCTTGCCAGATGACCATGGACGTTATGAATTTGAAAAGGGAAGACTTTATCGAGGGCATTGACGTGGGAGGCGCGGTTACGTTCCTTGATTTTGCAAAAGACGCCAATATTTCGCTTACGTTCTAATAGGAGGATCGAAACATTCATGAATGCGACAACTGGTCTAACAAAAATGACTTCACATGAGCTGGCACGGATTGTCTTCCATCACAAGGAACTGTTTATTCTTGACGTGCGAAATGAAACTGAATTTAGTGATTGGAAAATTGAAGGCAAGGGCATTGAGATCATCAATATTCCGTATTTTGACCTGATTGATGGCGTAGATTCAGCTCTGGATAAGATCCCTGAAAACAAACCGTTACTTGTGGTTTGCGCGAAGGAAGGGTCATCTGTATTTGTCGCCGAACAGATTGTGGAAGCTGGCAGAACAAATGTCAGTTACCTCGAAGGTGGAATGAAAGCTTGGAGTGAGCACTTGGAGCCTGTGAAGGTCGGTGACTTGAAAGACGGGGGTTCGCTCTATCAGTTTGTGCGAATCGGAAAAGGGTGCCTATCCTATATGGTACTCTCAAATGGAGAAGCCGCTGTGGTTGATACCTTGAGGATGACAGACGTTTTTGAGCAATTCGCCAGAGAAAAAAATGTGAAAATTGCCCATACCATCGATACACATCTTCATGCCGACCACATTTCTGGGGGAAGGCAGCTGGCGGCAAAAGAGGGAGCAACCTATTGGCTTCCACCAAAAGACGCAACGGAAGTGACCTTTTCTTATGAGTCCCTAGAGGATGGGAAAGAAATTGAAGTCGGAAAATCGAAAATTAACATCCAACCTGTATACTCCCCTGGGCATACGATCGGAAGCACGTCTTTGATCGTGGATGATCAATACCTGCTTACCGGAGATATTTTGTTTATCACATCCATTGGACGTCCGGATCTTGCGGGGAAAGCAGAGGATTGGGTAGGAGATCTTCGCACTACGCTTTATACACGCTTTAAGGAACTCTCCAACGATCTGATTGTGCTTCCGGCCCACTTCGGAAAAGTGACAGAGTTGGGCGAAGGCGGCAAGGTAGCCGCTCGACTGGGAGACTTGTATCAGGACAATCCGGGTTTGAACATTACGGACGAGGCTGAGTTCCGTAGAACCGTAACGGAAAACTTGCCTCCTCAACCGAATGCTTACCAAGAGATCCGTCAAACCAATATGGGAAAAATCAATCCGTCGGAAGAAGAGCAACGAGAGATGGAGATTGGCCCTAATCGTTGTGCTGTTCATGACCAATAAGAGGAGAAGGAGTTGATTTACATGCAAGCAGATATCACAGTGGACACAAAAGGAATGGCATGCCCGATGCCGATCGTAAAAGCAAAGAAAGCCCTGGACAATTTGGAACCAGGACAAATCATGGAAGTTGTTTCAACCGATAAAGGGTCTGTGAATGATTTTCAGGCGTGGGTCAAACAGACCAACCATGAGCTCGTTCATTATGTAGAAGAGAATGGTGTATTTACGTTCTACGTCAAAAAGCAGTAAGGGACAAACAATAAGCGAACACGTATAAGGTGTTCGCTTATTTCAAGTCATAATGAATGACTCGCACACCAAGATGGCAATAGGTTTCTTCTTTGAAATGCCCATCGGGGCAAGCTTTTATACAACATATGTCTGCATGTGAAGCTTGCAGTGGTTGATTGCATTTAGGACAAAACTCGGAAAGCAAATTCCTCAAGAAAGATAACATGATTGATACCTGCCTTTTCCGATTTAATTACTTGGCATTATTATATCCATCTTTTCGCGATTCGAATAGATCCAGTTTTTGTTTGGTGTGCATGGCACAAGTCATAAGGAGGATATGATGGAATTGTTGTTCCTTGGTCTAGTGATGCTGGTCCTAGGGCTTATCGGTTCGTTTTTTTCCGGCTTATTGGGGATTGGCGGAGCCATTATTAACTATCCGCTTTTATTGTTCGTACCCTCGATATTGGGTGTGGCTGATTTTTCGGCACAAGAAGTTTCTGCGATCAGTATGTTCCAAGTTTTTTTTGCTTCGTTGGCTGGTGTACTTTCCTATAAAAAGAAAAATCGATTATCAAATGGATCGTTCATTCACAAAAGCCTCGTGATTTATATGGGGGCAAGTATTTTGATAGGCAGCATTGTCGGTGGTGTGAGTTCCAAGTATTTGTCTGGCGACACGATTAACCTCGTTTATGGAATCTTGGCAATTATTGCAGTTGTGCTCATGCTGTTACCGAGTAAGGGCAGACACGACACAAATCAAGATGAGATTCATTTTAATAAGGCCATCGCTGTCGTTTCTGCCTTTCTAGTAGGTATCGTATCCGGAATCGTGGGAGCAGGAGGGGCATTTATTTTAATTCCAATCATGCTGACACTGCTTAAAATCCCAACTAGAGTAACCATCGCTTCTTCCTTAGCGATTGTCTTTATTTCTGCAATTGGAGGGGTTCTCGGTAAAATCACGGCCGGGCATATTCCCTTGTTCCCTACTTTATTTACTGTCATAGGGAGTGTAATTGGTGCACCAATCGGCTCTCGTATAAGTTCCAAAATAAACGTGAAAGTGCTTCGTTACGGCTTAGTCGTATTGATTGCCATGACAGCGATAAAAATATGGACCTCAATTTTATAAAGGTCTTAACTAGGATTTAGGAAAAACCAAGCAATCCGATTGATGGATTGCTTGGTTTTTTATGCGAGTGCCTAACCATATTCCTTTGAAGCGCTAAGCACAGGCATTTGCCTATTATTAACCATTTTGCAATCCTTCATGTAGGCAACCGCATAGGATAAAAAGGATAAAAGGCAAACAACGAAATCATGAGAGGAGAATGTATATGTATCGTGAGTCATGTTGTACCTACCATTCGTACTATCCAATGCAAATCAGCTGGAATCCCAACAATTGGGGTCATCACCACTGGCACCCCTATTATTACCATATAAATTATCATAATTGGAGTTCCAGTCATGGGAATATTCCATTAACAGATTATGGACCAAGACCATTTGTAGTAAATATCGAGCAAGCCTCGAAACAAAACAATACATTTCGCACAGCATTATGGACAGGTAAACATTTCCAAGTAACCTTAATGAGTATTAATGTTGGAGATGACATCGGTTTAGAAGTCCATCCTAACACCGATCAATTCATAAGGATTGAAGAAGGTCAAGCGCTTGTACAAATGGGTGACAGCAGGGAGCGATTAGATTTTCAACAAATGGCAATTGATGATTATGCCATCATGATCCCTGCCGGAAAGTGGCACAATATAACCAATATGGGCAATACACCACTCAAAGTTTATGTAATCTATGCGCCTCCTGAACATCCTCATGGTACTGTACACCAAACAAAAGCAGATGCAAGAGCTGCCGATTAAAACTAACACTTATTTTCCCACACTCGAAAAGGAAAGAGTGGGTATGAACTTTGAAACAATGAGAATGTAAGAGTATGATGTTTGAGTAGTGACATAAGGCAGCGGCAGACTAGGATGTTAGCTCATTTTCTGGTCTGTCGTTGTTTTCTTTGAAACGATTGCTCGATTAACTATCGATTTATGGAGTATTGCAGAATTTGATTTTACCGCTTAGAACATTCGTAGTAATATACCGCTAAGGCAAGATATGATTCTTTTGAATTACTAACTTATGAAAGAAGTGTGATTGTATTGCATCAATATATTACATACATAGGTTCTTTTCCCATCCGCTCCTACAGTCTTTTGTTTGTATTAGCGATTATCCTAGGTGTTGGCGTTACGATCACCTTAGCAAAACTGCAAAAGAAAGAACATTTAGCAGATCATCTGATGAATCTGATTGTACCTATGATGATCGGGGCTATTATTGGTTCAAGATTCTGGACCGTTTTCTTCTTCGAGTGGGAGTTTTATTCCAAACACCCTGAAGAGATCATCGCGATATGGCACGGCGGACTGTCTATTCAGGGAGGAATCGTTGGTGCCATTTTGGTCGGGATATGGTATGTAAGAAAGCATGGTCTTTCATTTTGGGAACTGGCCGATTTATGTGCGCCAGGACTGATACTTGCTCAAAGTATCGGTCGTGATGCAAACCTGATGAATGGGGATGCTTTTGGAGACCCAACAGGCAGTAATTTTGGTATTTTGTATCCAGAAGGTACAAATGCCAGAGCTACTTTCGGAGATCAACCTCTGTGGCCGGCCGAAGTATGGGAAGGACAAATGGACATACTCATTTTTGCTTTGCTTATGATTTTGCTTCGGAAGAAATTAAAACAGGGTTTTCTTTTCCTTGCTTACAATATCTTTTATAACATTGGGAGATTTTTGTTAGAAATGCTTCGTGGGGATTCCCCTAGATATTTGTTTCACTGGACTGCAGCCCAATGGACTTCTGTGGGGATTATCTTATTATCTTTAGTAGCAGGAACTTATCTTCAATTTCGATCCGTAGAACAAAAATAAAGTTGATGTGCAGATACTAAAATCACAACAGAAAATAATTTATAGATAGAAAAGGCAGCGTAAGATTAGTTTCATCCTAACCTACGCTGTTTTATTTATGATTGCCTGCATCTCAATATGAAACCAGGTGTTAAGTGGCAGCTATAAACTAACTGCCGCACTTGACAAACAAGTCACTTACAGATAGTATACCTATAGGGGTATGGGTAAAAAATAAGATTAATCATGTTAATAACTATTGAATCAAAATTTATGACAACCACGAACAGGGAGAGGTATTTCAATGGAAAACATGAAAGAAAAAACAACAATCGTATTATTTAGCGGTGATTATGATAAAGCCATGGCAGCCTTTATTATCGCAAACGGAGCTGCGGCTTATGATCATGAGGTAACCATTTTTGCAACGTTTTGGGGACTTAATGCCTTTCGAAAGGATCAAGATGTAAATGTAAAAAAAGGGCGATTGGAGAAGATGTTTGGTTGGATGATGCCTCGGGGGGCAGATAAGTTAGCCCTTTCCAAAATGAATTTTGGGGGAATGGGGAAACAAATGATTAAACACGTTATAAAAAAACATAATGCTTTGACCTTACCCCAACTAATTGAATTGGCACAGGAGCAGGGAGTTAAATTGGTGGCATGTACAATGACGATGGATTTATTGGGGCTACAAAAAGAAGAATTGCTTGACGGCCTTGAATATGCAGGTGTTGCCGCCTACCTCGGTGATGCGAATCATGCGAAGGTAAACTTGTTCATTTAAATGGACATGATTTAACCTATGGTTTTGCAAAACGTTGAACGGAATTGCTGTATAACTTAAGAAATGAACGAATGGAGGAAGGAAACAATGGAATATACCGATGATGTAAAAAAACGTTTGAGACGATTAGAGGGCCAAGTGAAGGGAATTCTCCGGATGATGGAAGAACAAAAAGATTGCAAAGATGTGGTTGCTCAATTATCAGCCGTAAGAAGTGCTGCAGATAAAGCGATAGCAGTCATCGTAGCAGTTAATTTGGTGAAATGCCTAGAGGAGGAACAAAGCAAAGGTGGGGACACCTCTAAGCTGGTAACAGAAGCTGTTGAACTTCTGGTAAAAAGCAGATAAAGAATTAAGGAGGAGACTTTTTGGACTTCACATCGATTATTCAAATTATCTTGTTTGCTTTGATTGCTTATTTTTTGTTTTCGAGATTAGCACCAGTAAAGGGACTAAAGAATATAAGCGCGCAACAATTTAAAGATGAGCTAGATCAGCGTACCCCTAAATATATTATGGACGTACGGGAACCAAATGAATATAAAAATGGCTTCATTCCAGGGGCGGTCAATGTACCCCTTTCCCAATTATCAGCACGTATTAATGCCCTTCCAAAAGACAAACCCCTATATCTCTATTGCCAGAGTGGCATGAGGAGCAAACAGGCTGCTCGTGTTTTGGCAAAAAGGGGATATTCCAACCTGATAAATCTTCAAGGTGGAATTATGTCCTGGAAGGGAAAGATACAAAAGTAATAAGATTGGATTTTCAACGAAAGTTCTTTCACGATTCCTACTGCTCACTTAACAAGCGGAACCGTCTATGCTTTAGACATGGAACCTCAAATTTTGTCTTTATTACAAGAAAAGGTGCAAAGAGAGGGCCTGGAGAATGTGACGTATGTAGAAGGCATAATCGAAGACATACCTTTGCCAAATGAAGCTGTGCGAAATGTGATTACATCACTTGTTCTCCACGAAGTTGAAACATTAGCGAAGGGGCTCCAAGAGACCCATAGGGTGTTAATGCCCGGTGGCACCAGCTTCTGTTTGGAATGGGGAAAGAAAACAACAGAACAGGGGCCGCCATTACATCACCGGATTGCCTCTGATGAATTGGAAGAGCAGATGAAAAAAGAAGGGTTTGAAGTCATAACACGAGACTATCCTACCGAATCCCATTACATTCTCATTGTCCAAAAAAATCGTAGTCAATGAATGCCGATATAGAATTAGCACGAACATGAAGCCTATCCTTTCTAAAGAATAGGCTTTCTTTATTCATTCTTTACAAATGATGCCTATACTGCGAACAGGTTAGGAGGGAAAAAATGGTTGATGTAATTCAATTAGGTCCATTTCAAGTGAAAACCAGCGTCCTCATTTACGTGTTGTCGGGTCTGGTAGGATATCTGGTTATTCGACTACGTGGCAAAGACAATAAAGATCAAATCCAAGCAATCACAGAAATTGTAAGCGGCATGGCTCTGCTTGCCTTCGTATTATGGAAATTTAGTTATGTGCTTTTTCACCCCTTAAAGGCAGTAGAGAATCCGCTTTCCATTCTTTATTTTTCCGGTGGAAGCAGAGGGATGGTGCTTGCTGGAGTGGGAGCGGCACTTTATGTGTGGGTTCAGCTAAGAAAGCGACAGATTCCACTAAACAAAGTTATTTACCTGACCTCAATTGGTTTGCTGGCGGCATGGGGAACCTTTCATGTCCAGCATCTGGTTCTATATGAGGAAAACGATCTTTATCATCTGCTCCAATCCATTCTTTCTGGTGTCTGCTATCTGTGGATTCATAACAGTATTTCCTACAACACCCGAAGAAATGGATGGATTCAATTGTTGTTATGGTTTAACATAGGCCAGATTTTTGTCCTGTTTTTCAAGGATTCAGCGGCATACATGATAGGTCTTTCCAAGGAGCAGCTGCTATATTTGCTGCTTGGCATTTCTTGTTTGCTGGCAGACCTCATTTTGGAAAAATTGAAGTACTTTAAAGAAACTTAACATTCCAACTATAAATTGATCTCATACGAAGGGGGCATTGTATTGGAAAACATGTCGGTACTGTTTGCATTTGCTGCTGGGCTTCTATCCTTTTTTTCACCATGCATTTTTCCTTTGCTTCCGGCATATGTGGCGAATTTAACCGGATCTAGTGTGAAAGACAATAGAATGTATGTGACCAGTAAAGTAGTCATGCAACGATCAGTCGGATTTATCACGGGATTCAGTATCGTTTTTGTGCTGATGGGAGCTTCCGCTAGCATGATTGGGCAACTCTTGACGGATAATCGAGCCATCATCGAAAAAATTAGCGGGTTACTGATTATTCTCTTCGGAATGCAAATGATCGGATTTTTGAACATTCGTCTGCTGATGTCCGAGAAACGTTTGGATGTATCCGGAGGCAACTTAGAAAATAAGTGGAGACCGTTTCTAATGGGAATTGCGTTTGGGGCGGGTTGGACCCCCTGTGTTGGACTAGCATTGTCTTCGATATTGCTGCTCGCTGGCGCTTCTCAAACGATGTATCAGGGAATGTTTATGCTGCTGATCTACTCCCTTGGATTGGGCATCCCTTTTCTGATGATTTCAATCGCTGTTACCTACTCCATTTCCATCGTAAAAAAAATCAATGCGTTTCTACCGTTACTTAATAAAATCAATGGTTGGATCTTACTATCGTTGGGATTATTGTTGTTCACCGGTCAATTTCAAAAAATCAGCGCATGGCTTGCCGCATTTACTCCATTTTCCTTTTAGGGGGACTGTTCAATGAAAAACATACTTGCGATAATGGCAATGCTCGCTCTGATTGCATGGGGGATTTACGATATTAGTCATTCGCCGGCAAACTCTGGTATGTCCACAGGGGGCGAGCAAGGAGAAAAACAGAAAGAAGCCACAGTGGGCATCAAAAAAGGGAACATAGCTCCGGATTTCGAGCTGCGAACACTGGATGGCACGAAAATGAAACTATCTGACTTCAGAGGGAAAAAGCTAATTGTCAATCTATGGGCAACCTGGTGTCCCCCATGCAGAGCCGAAATGCCGGATATGCAGGCTTTCTACGAGGAGCAAAAGGAAGATAATATTGCCGTTCTTGCGGTAAATCTTACACAATCCGATAACAAAGAAAAAGTATCCGCCTTTATTAAAGAGTTCGGTCTCAGCTTCCCTGTCGTTCTCGATGTGGACAACAAGGTTGCCGACACATATCAGGTTGTTTCCATTCCGACAAGCTATATTATCGATTCAAAAGGCGTCATTCAAGAAAAAATCATAGGTCCCATGGATAAAGAAATGATGGATAAACTGATGTCTTCCATTGATTAAATCTGGGGAGGCAAGAGATGAACAACAAAGGAAAATCCATTCTCATTGTGGAAGACGACGAAAAGATCAGAAAGCTGGTAAAAGTGTATCTGGAGAATGAAGGGTATGAAGTGTGGGAAGCCCAGGACGGTGAAGACGCTCAAAACAAGTTCATGCGATACGACCCCTGTTTTGTCATTCTGGATTTAATGCTTCCCAAGATTAGCGGGGAACAGGTATGCAGTTGGATACGCGAAGACCTCAAAGCCGATATTCCCATCATCATGCTTACTGCAAAAGTAGAGGAAAAGGACCGGATCAAAGGCTTGGAGATGGGCGCTGACGATTATGTGACAAAGCCATTCAGTCCGAAAGAACTCGTCACCAGAGTCGAAACGGTATTGCGAAGAACTGCCCAGCGATGCAGCAAAATCACTTATCGGGGGATCACGTTAAAACCTCATCGAGCTGAAGTGCATTATCGTGGTCAACCGATCTCGTTAACACAGCATGAGTGCAAACTATTGTATTTTCTCATGCAGCATCCCAACCAGGTCCTATCGAGGGAGCAACTCATTCATGAGTTGTACCCGAATCAAGAGAAAGTCGTTATCGATCGAACCATCGATGTCCACATCGGCAAGCTTAGAGAGAAGCTGAAATGGGATGGCAAAGGTGAATTGATCGAAACCATTCGAGGAATGGGGTATCGGTTTGTTTCGTATTAACATTCTTTGGAAGATGATCGCCGTCAATGCACTTGTCTTGGGTATCGCAATCTGGCTTGCGGCCGTATCCGTAAAAGACTTTGCATGTTATCTCGTGAATCAGTTGGATGCCATCGATCAGGAAAAGAAATTGGAATTCAGCGAGACGATGCATTATTACTTATTGGGAACAAGCATACTGGCGATTTGTGTTTCCGGCTTTCTCCACTATGCGATCGTGAAGAAAGTTCTTTATCCGATCAAGCAACTGAGCAAGTCAGCACGGATGTTAGCGAGTGGACGATATCCTGAACCACTTCACTCCAAAACACAAGACGAAGTAGGACAGTTGACAGGCGACTTTCAATACTTAGTAGACAAAATGAGACGCGGTGAGGCATTACGAACGAAAATGCTTGGCGATCTGGCCCACGAATTGCGAACTCCGCTCACCAATGTGATTGGATATCTAGAAGCGCTAAGCGGAGGGATATTGAAAGGAACCCCCGATCTGTATTCTTCTCTACACGATGAAACAATGCGGATCGCCCGTTTGGTCGAACAAATCCACGAGTTGAATATTTGGGAAGGCAAGAGGCAGTCAGGAAAAAAGTTGACACCGCTTTCTATGGAAAAGGTCATTGTAAATGCTTTGAAAACCTTTGAACTGGAGTTACAAAATAGAGGGATAAGCTATTCCTGTCATCTTCAGGATCAGCAAATTGAAGGAGCTGAGGATGGTATTACACAAGCTTTGATAAATGTTTTAAAAAACGCAATTGAACATAATGCCGCTGGATGGATTCGAGTGGAAGGGAAGAGGGAGAAGGATCAATATCAGGTATTTGTAACCAATCAAGGAAGACCAATTACGGCTGAACATGCAGAATTTTTGTTTGAGCGATTCTATCGGATTGACCCATCCCGTAATCGCGAAACCGGAGGAGCAGGTCTTGGATTGGCCATTGTAAAGGAAATTGTTGAGCTTCATGGTGGGAAAGTTGGGTTTCAATCAAATGAAGATATACATACCTTTTGGTTTACAATACCTGTTTGCCAAAAGGAGGCTCAGTTACATTGAGTGAAACTGTGAAAAAGATTATCTTGCTTACGCTAACAGCTTGTCCGATGGGAAGGTCTATGGGAGAGGTTTTACAAGAAATACGTAGTTCTTTCCCAGAGTTGGAGACGGAAACAGTTTATGTCGAGCTCGATGCGAAACGTACCAATGATTTTCGAGTCAAGAACAATCCAACGCTCTTGTTCCTCTCCATAAGTGGGTAAGAACTATACCGCCTGGAAGGGTTCCATGAAACAGAAGAGGTAAAAGTGATCATTCAAGATATTTCAGTACAGGACGCATCTCGTGTAGCATGTGAGGAAAGCAATCCTTCGGCAGAGCATTATACCATTTACTTGATTCGGAATAATGAGCCAGTTCCCGTACAAATCGAATATCAAAATCTAACTTCTGTCAAAGCCCCAGGAATTACCGCCATTCAATTACTGTTACAAACAATGCGGCTAGGCTACGAAAATCCTTTCCCGCAAGATTCTAGACTGGATCTTGTTCGATTTACAGGGTCAAGAGGGGAGATATTTATCACGATGACAGAAAAAGTTAGTGAAGGCCAATTTGAAAAGATGCGGAGGGTGCTTGAAAAAACATTAGCATTGTTTGGAATCTTTGAGGTGGAAATCAAAAGTGCAGAGGAGTAACCTTGACATCCATTGTGAATGATATCGTTGAGGTGGATGGATATGGATTTTCATTACACGGTGACAACTGACAAATCAATCGATGAAGTAATCACATTGCTCGAGAAAAATCTAAAAGAGCATAATTTCGGCATCCTCTGGCAGTTTGACCTTACAGCAAAACTGCTGAAGAAGGGGATCGAGAGCTACAAAATGCCTTATCGCGTTCTTGAAGTATGCAATCCATTTGAAGCAGCCAGAGTACTTAGTAGAAACGAATTAGTCGGCTACTTTTTGCCATGCTAAATAACGGTTTACGAAAGCGAAGGGAAAACGATGATTGGTTTTCCCAAACCGACAGCTCTCATCAGCATGATTGAAGATGTAGAACTTAAATGACATTGAGAACATATTCATAAGCGTGATCGAGAAGGTATAGTAGTTGCTCACATTTCTAGTTCAGGGGTCTTCAATTTGTGTGTCCGTAAATCAGAAGATTCACCAGAATGAAGACTGTGGAGTGCTTTTAGAGAAATTGAACAGCAACAGCCTGGTAAGGCTGCACTGCTATTTAATTGGATGTAGAGGGAAATTTATAGAATCGACAACCCCTTGCTGAAAGGATACATTCAGCAAGGGAGGGATGTGTTATCTGAACCTTTAAAATAAACATTTTAAGGGTTTTTATATATTACCCAACGAAACTAATAAGCTTATTGATAAGGAGTGCTTGATGTGGAGGAAATGCTTACGATTCGACCGCAACCCAAGTGGGAAGAATCATTGACCTCATATTTGTGTCGAATTGCAGTTAGAAATGAAATAAGCTTTCTAGAAATATGGAAATTAGTTAACACTGGACCGAAATCTAAAGTTCAAAATATATTTGGATATAAGTTGGATATTTTTCCACATGAGGTTATAAACGCTTCTACATTGGCAAAGTTGTTGTGTACATCAAATAGCCAAATTGAAGATATGACGTTTTATCCATTAATCAAGAAGTTCTTTAATAATCATGAATCAGTAACCCAAGTTTATAACTACTTTATGAAAAATCATATCATAAAGGAAAAGCGGAGATTTTGCCCAAAGTGCTTAAAAGAAAAAGGTTTTTTTAAGTTAATTTGGCAAGTCCGTGAAATTGAAATATGTGATATACACCATGTCAGTCTAAAGTCCCTGTGTAATAATTGCTTAAGAGAGCAACCCTATATATCAAAATCGCTTGCTTTCTGTGAGTGCTACTATTGCCAAACCGCACTTAAAACGGAGAATGAAGAGGTAGTTAATAATGAAGTCTTCATTATGGATCAGTTGCAAAAGTATGAAAATTGGAGATATATATTGCATCCTACAACGGAATTGGTTACAGAGAAGGAGATTGACGGATTAACAAAGGAAAAAACATTAGCAATAAAATTGTTATTTGTAGCTCAAGGACAACAACCAAAGTTAAAATGGAGTTCTGTGAAAAGTCTATCTCGTGATAAAGTACGAAACTTTACTGGATTAGTATGTGATAGGACTCGATTTCAAAAGGTATTTATTGCTGATCTATTTCATGTATTGCGGACCGAGCATTTATCTGTAGAGAGATTCGTAAATATTATGGTTCAATCTAGTTATATTCAATCATTTCAAGCGCAGATACAAGAGAAGGAACCTGGTTTTTGTTTGACACCTTGGTGTTCTGACGGTGGTACACGAAAAATGATAATAGAATTATCTGGGGATGGACATCATTTAAAGTATAAACACAGATACTCATCAGCCTGGATATGCTCCAGTTGTTTTATGCGTTACGGGTTTAGTAGGTATACTAATCAGTGGGGAAATATTGCAAATGAAATACAAGTGATAAGTGAGGTATTAAATTTCTTAGAATTAGGTCTAACTAGAGAAAAAATAAGAGAGGAACTAAAATTAGGAGTTCATAGGGCAAATGAAATTTTTGGCTATCTTCTTTATCACGAATTGCTATCTGACCACTATGTTTCATTTTACAGGCCAAAATCCCAAAGGAATTTAATTGTTGAAAACTTTGACGAAATAAAAAATTGTGCTAGAAACGCTCAATATATGTATAATGTTGCGCGTAGGTTATTTAATTGGGACCAAGTTACTTTTTATTACTATTATGCATCGAGAGAATTTAAGGCTCTTTTGATAAAGGAATCTTCAAAAAGAAAACAATCGGTTGTACAAAAGGCAAAGAGACACAGGGAAGCAAAGCTATCCATTGATGAAATGGTGCAAAATAATGTTGGAGTGACTGTTAAGGAACTTGCTCATACACTTGACTTGAGTGAAGGCACCATTAGGTACCACGGGATAAATGTTACAGCAAAAGAGATTAATCAGGACCAAAGAGAGAGTAATCTACAGCAAGAACAAGTTAAGCTAGTGGATGCGGCAAGTGAATATGTTAAATTGATGAATGAAAAGGGGGAACCAATTTATTCCAAAGATATATACAAATATTTAGGTCGCTCCCGCAAATTCATAAGAAAAAATTTCCCTCTGCTTTACCAGTGGATTTCTGAGCAAATAAGATTAAGTAAGATTTATCAAGATCAGAAAAAGAATGAATCTATCATGGCTTTAATAAGAACTGCTCGCGATAAGCTAATCATGGCAGGTGAAAAAGTCACAGTGAAAGCAGTTTACTCGAAAATGGGATTAAGTTATAACATTTTTAACCATAGCAAATACCGCAAAATGTACAGCATAATTAAGGAAGAAATGAATATCTAGTAATATGCTTGGCCAAATCACTTGTTCTGAAATTGGTCAGCTTTTGGGGTATTTAACCAAAATGACAATTATAATTATAAAATTAATGTCGAGTGTTGATTTATAGTATAAAATGTGTCGAGATATTATTATAAAATGTATATTTTACGATCAGTTTTTATGACAATATTAAATATAACTCACAGAGAGTATCGGGGCGTATGAGTGGGGAGAAATGCCCATTCGTACGTACGCTGCGAATTTTCCTGACTCCTTTCTCTTTTGGGGAGGAGTAGAACATGTGTCTCCGGATTTTATTCCTGAGGCAGACGTAGCTGTGGTTTCACCTCCATGCCAACGTTTCTCTAAGTTAGGAAAAGGGCAGGCAGGTTTGGATCATGCTCTCAGTGTTCACATCGTCCGGATTATTTTAAAAAGTAATTGTCAGGCGGTCTTGTTCGAAAATGTTCCAGAGTACTACCAATCTAGAGGATTTGAAATGATAAAGGAACTCTTAACGCCGTTCAAGTACTGGGTACCTTTTGAATTGAATCCTTATGATATGGGTGGGATTGCTTCACGGCCAAGGAAATACTGTGTGGCATTTAGAGAAAGAGTTCCATTTCGAATTCCTCAGCTGCCAAAAGTGAGAAAGCGTCCCAAAGTGGCAGACTTTCTTGATGAAAAGCCCGTCATGTCGTGGAGAGAGAAAGCGGGGTCCACGATGGCTTACTTCGAGGGTGCTCATGCAGCAAAATATGCCCATACCGGCTTTGCAAAATCGGAGCTGACTCTGGTTACACCTGATTCTTCACGCGTCGCTTGCTTCGCCAAAGAGTACTTTAAAATATCGCGGACATGCTCCTATCTACAGCACGATAAAGAAGCAAACCTCTGGCGTCCTTTCTCCGTATCGGAGGTAGCGAGGATGATGAACCTGCCAGATTGGTTCGAAATACCTTCCGACATTCCTTTAAGTCTTGGATACAAGATATTGGGGGAAGGCATGGACGGACTTCCAACAAAGGCGATTGCAGTTGAACTTTCTGCTGCCTTGGTGGGTCAACAGATCAAGAAGTTGTTTTCGGTGTCTCAAGTGGAGGAGTTCCATTTACCCTTAACGGAAACAGATGGCCAGTTCGAATTGGTGTTTTGATGAATTGCTCTCTAGCGGATCGCAGCTAGGGGGCTTTTTTCTTTTCTTGATGGATATGCAGAGATTCGTTTCTTCAGAAAAAAACAGGTTATGGATTTTATTAACTTTAAATACATAAGAAGGAAAACGGTGTATCTAGTTGAAATTACAGGTGTACGAAATCTCTCTTAGCCAGAAGGGTGATGCGATAGAATGAAACAAAAATGCGATTGACCTGCAACCAATCAAAAACAGGGAGGAATTCAACGTGCTTGTTAAGGTTCCTATCCATCTTCAAGCGCTACCCATTATCGTTTCCATTTCGACCAAGGATTCCGTCGGGTATGCTCGGGACTTCATGAAACTTTGGCACGAAGCTACCTTGAGCGAGCTCTCACCGGAAATAGAAGAATGGTGCTCCCATTATGTTCCATTGCTCAATATCCCATTCTCTCTCCAAGATTCCGGTCAAGTATTGTCAAAGTATGACCCAGATGTCCAGAAAAACCTACTCCAGTTGGAAGAACAATTGAAATCGCTTTTGGATTCCACTTTTCCTCTACTTCCATCCGAAACATTCCAATCTTCAAAAATAGCAATGATAAGCGAAGCTTATGACAATATCTCTCCAGGTACTATCGTTTACATCCGTGAAACTAACCAAGCTGTTGTTATGTTCGTGTTGAAGCATGTCATAGTTCATGTAAATAGCGGCACTCCCCGATTGTCTTTCCCCAAAGCGAAAAATAATTTAACCGCTGAGCTAGACGAGACCATCTATTCCGCGAGTGGCTCTGACATTATCAAAGTAGGTGAACAGATAACAGCCACATTGGCTTGGGTACTTCCGATGCCTTGGGGGCCAGTCATAGACGGCGGTATCACAGCCTTTGATTTTCTATTCCCTTCTGAGAACTCGAAATCCGATGCGGTCAAACAAATGATTGATATCGCAGTTAAACGACTTGAGGACTTCATGGTCCAAGAGGAAATCAACAAGTCGGTTGAAATGCTGAAACGATTTACAGATTGGCTTCAGGCGAATTTGATTGCGCTATCCGAGCTTAAACTTATGAAAAACGGGGACAGTTATGTGGACCCATTGAAAAAACTTCTTGATGATTTGCAAAAAGTGGTGAGTCCTGCGGGTGAGAACTTACACGACGCCGTGTATAGCTTGGAAGATCACTTGGATAAAGACGGAGTTTTTGATCTGTATGTCAGCGCGATTGGACTTTACCTACTAGCCCGTAAAATGATTCTTCTGTTTGAAGCACAGCTTGCTTCCCATTATGACCAGCATGATGACACCAAGTTTATAAAATACCAATCCCTTTGGTTATTTGACTTCGCTTTGCTGGAAAGTCAGATTGCCGGGGGGAAACTCCCCGACGGAGGCTCTATCTTAGGATTTATCCAGAGAGTCGAATCCTACACGGAGAAAACGTTAGCCGATAGACTTGCCCAAATCACGGAGGTTTACCGGTACAATAACAGGCATCAGGAATGTAGTGGATATGGAGGAACCATCGCTCAATGCCATTGGGTAGATAATTGGGGTTGGACATTTAAAGATAACTTGAAGCGTGATAGCGATCTCACCCATTTTGTCCCGGACACCCAAGAAGGTGGCGACTGCTGCAGCGGTTCTCACACGGTCGAGCACAAAGACCGAGCAAATGCAAACCGACAAAAGCTCATTGACGATATTCGAAAAGAGTATTCCAGTAAATTCGAGAAGGGGCTGAAAGTCGCGAGAGCTTGGAAGGGAATATTGGATGGATGGAAATCCCAACAACCGCCACAGCCCCCGTCCAAAGCTCCGAAAATCGCGGATGACAAATGGAGCGGAACGACAGGAGCCGAACCATGGATTGACGGCGCAAGACTCAGTTACGCTATAGAGTTTGTCAATAACAAGGGACCTTCAGGAATCGGGCCTTGGACCGATCCAGTAACCCTCGCAGGAAAAGCGCATCCCACATTGATCGATATACCTGAAGACCCGCTGAAATTGGCCGATCGCTATCGCGTTTACAGGCGGATCGAAAAACCATCCGGCGAGTCCATCACCCAATGCGTTGCCATTCCAAAAGTCAGTGAAACAACCTGGAAAGATAATCGTTGAGAAGGAGGTCGCCCTAACATGCCACAGGAGAAAGATAAAGAAAAAGAGCTATCGGATGTCCCGGGTGAAGAAGAGCAACGGAAAGAGGAGTTAGAACAATCAGAAGACGAACTTCGAGAGGATGAGAAGTCCTTTGCCAGCAAAAATGAGGAAGCAGCAAAGGATCTTAGAAAATCGCTGGAAGAGATTGAGCTCCAGGATTTTGGTGACCCCTCAGCGATGGACGCTGTTCAGAGCGGATCAAGTTCCTCATCCTCGATCGGTTATTCCGGTGAAGAGCCCAATTCCGAATTGAATCGTTTGGATCAACATAACGAAGAAGCCCATCATGCCATACAAGCGAACTCAACCCCGGAAAAAAAGTCATGGAACTGGGAAAAATGGACGGCAATCGGCGGGTTTGCGACCGCGTTGTTTACGGCAACGACCCTCATCCCCGCTTCCGTCGCATTTCTTTATACTGTAATACGTGATGCCATGAACGATGAGGAAGTAGGGCCTTCACAATTTCCTTCCGACGCATATGAAAAAATAAGGAAAATGGTTCGCCAATGGATAAATGAACCGGACGCACAGTATTGGAACGATCTTGCCAATTACGCCGAAAAAGGGGACCCTCCTCTGACGATCGCCGATCAAATCCTGTTTATGGATTATACGATCGACCTTTTTCCCGGCGACGAATGGATATGGGACAGTCGCCAAGACGTCGTCGATTTTGTAAATCAATTAATTACCGTCTACAACTCCAATGCTAACAAAACTAGCGAGATGTATCGCGCAGTCACGACTTGGACGTATCATGATCGGCCATTTACTCGTCCGGTAGCAGCGACGTTGCTTCGATACGCACTGACAAAAATTTACGTCAATTATTGATGCGTTACAACCTTGCTACGAAGAATGAGAGTTGGTGAAAAGCATCAATAAGCGACTCGAAAGTATTACCAATGATAAGGGCGATACAAGAAGAGATTTGAAGCAATCGGAAGATCCCAATAGGAACGGGATAGGAGAGATTGCTTCTTTCCCGATTCGACTTTCAACATACTCTCCCGCATAATCTCAATATGAAAGGAGAGATGGTCATGGGAGAGAAGAATCATTTTCCGAAAAAACGTCAGGTGCGCACAAAAGGCGAGGGCTACTCACTAAACGGAGACTCCTGGCTGCATCCGGAAGTGGAGGAGGAAGCTTTCTTTGAACAGAAGATCCAGGCAATCCTCGATAAGCTTCTCACCAAACGTGATTTTCTGAACGTAGTCAACTTTTATGCGGAATCCGACGCTAAGCAACTGAATTTGATTCAATACTTTCGCGCACTGTTTTGGCTTAAGCCAGACGTCTTGATGATCGGCGAGGCCACAGGTCTGGATGGATGCGTGAGAACTGGCATCCCGTTTACCTCGGAGCGGATCATCCGTAGCGGACGACTGGCCAGCAAAATCCCAGGAGCCAGATTTGCCATTGAGGGGGATCGGTCGGAACGGTCGGCGACCGTCATATGGGGTGCGATAGAAACGTTGCCCAAGCTGCCTGCGATGTGGAACGTGTTCCCACTTCATCCCCGAGACG
Source organism: Brevibacillus centrosporus (assembly GCF_046622605.1). Classification (NCBI taxonomy): domain Bacteria; kingdom Bacillati; phylum Bacillota; class Bacilli; order Caryophanales; family Paenibacillaceae; genus Brevibacillus; species Brevibacillus centrosporus. The sequence continues at coordinate 377,169 of NZ_CP176857.1, forward strand.
AAAACGGCAGAAATCGGACGCCGCTGGATGCGGAGATCGAGTGGGGAAAGCCTATTCTATCTGCAGTCGTAGACCTCTTTCCTTGTGCACGGATCGTAACCGTGGGCAATACTGCAAAAGAGGCGTGCCTTAGGCTGGGCCTAGCGACGACGGGCCATCTCATTCATCCGCGTCGCGCGGACCTGTTCCGAACGCAGTTTTCGGAGCTGTTGTCCACTTTATAATAGGTCACGACAGATTTAAGCTACCTAAGTAGCAGCCTTTCATCAGTTCGTGTCAGACGGCCTATTGAGTAAGCATTTCGGCAATTACTCCCTTAAGGAATACGAAAGCATAGGTGCATGCTCTAAGTGGAAAGTACAATTTGGCTACATTATTAATGGGATAAAAGAATTCGATATCTATTTCATCGGTAGTCTTGGATATGATTTGACATCCATGGCTACTGTTTTTTTGTCTATTCTCGTGTAATTTATTGATCTTTTTTGTTAACGCAACTTGTGTCGTTACATAGAATGATATATATTTAGAGTAATTCGAAGAATTGGTAAATCCTTCATGGCGAGGAGTACTATAGTGAATAGCGTGGCAACCCTTTCTTAATTGAATAGGAGTGTGGGCATATTGAGTGATTTATGGACGGTTAAAATAATTTTCGCAACTATGACATCTAAAACGTATGAGTTTACCAATAAACTGCATCCAGATGTAAGCGTTGAGGTTAGGGCTAATTCTGAAGAGGAAGCATGGGAAAAGTTCAGAGTGAGTATTAGCCATTGACATGCGTACGAAATCAACCGCTTTGAAACGGGCAGATTATATTGACGGAGGAAAGGACTCTTGAACATCAGGCTACAATCTATCCTATCTCACTTACAACAGAATGGTATTGAGTTACATCACCTTGTAGATGCTCTAAATGAAGCTTGTGATCCCCATAAACCGGTGGTGAGCATCACTTATTGCGACGTATGCCGAACTGAATTCTTGTGTTCCCATGCTCGATTGAGGATGAATAGAAAGCGAGGTTTTCTCATGCTATGTTCAGACTGTAAAGAGGAACACGATCGTCTAAATGTTGTGCAGAGGGTTCAAAGGCACCGTAAGCAGCGTATGGAAAAACCCCCAATACACGAGGCTGATTGCCGTCTTGCCCTAAACCTGGCCAAAAGAGACAAAGGCAAGCTAACAGCCCAGTCGTATTCGGAGTGGCAGAATGAAAATCCAGCAAATCCAACGTTAGAGGAAATTGAAAGAGTATTTGGAAGTTGGAAGCAAGCGAAGAAGGAGTTTAGAGAAATAAAACACTCAGACTCTGAATCTTCATCAGAAAGGGGAGGGACCTTCATGATCAATCTTTCAAAAGAGGACGCTATATTCTTTCTCGACATGATCGATTCAACGTATAGCCCTAATCATGTTCCCAAATTACATAAACAAGCCCCTTTGAGCAAACTTGTCAAAGATAGAGATTCGGCGGAGTATCAACGTTTTCACCAAATCGCGAATTCCTTACTTCCCTTACTACCTCGACAGAAGGAAATATTCGTGTTGGAGTCCAGATGGGGGCTCAATGGCGAAGTACATACTTTAGAACATGTGGCAACTCAAATGGGCCTTAAAGGTAAGGAAACCGTCAGAACCTATCAAAAGTCTGCTGAACGAAAAATTGCAAAGCAACTAAATGATTTTTTTCAGTTTAAGATTCAGCTAAAAAAAGAAGAAGAAACCAAATCGGATGAGGAAGAAGAATGGTCTTATAGAGGCTACTGGCGATAAGGAGGTAGTGCCATGAAAAAAGGAAGAATAATTGAGTCTCCTGGATATACGTTGTTGGGTGTACTCATTGTCGCGTTCGCAGTATTTGTGTTTTCCGGAGGGGAGATCCCTTTTCTTCAAAAAACTGAGGCTGCGGTCAAACATATCCGATACGACATCAAGGGGATAACTGGTATGCCCGTGGAATTACAGAAGCAATTTGATCAAGGCAAATCCGTTTTGGATTACGAGAATAAAAAATACGTCGTTATTAAGACCGAGGCACCAGAGTTCTCACATATAACAGCTGTTAAGCAAGAAGGGGATCGAATCGTTGTTTACAAACAAAGATACCGGGATAAGATTTCCGTCTACACGATTCCTCCATTCTTAGTGGAAGTGGACGCGACTAATCTTCCTATTGTTGTTGAGGATGAGCTGGTAGAAAACGTATATCCAGGTAAGGAACTCAAAAAGGAATGGGAAAAAGAAAGAAACAAGCTCTTTGTTGATTTCTTTGCAGGGAAGCTAAGTTAGTAGTAATACATAAATTTTTGAAGACGACAGACATAGAGTAACGTGGGAGTGAAAAGTTTGATATACATCGCGCTCGGCTTAGGCATACTTTTTATACTAGTCATCCTGATTTCAATTCATCTCCTGAGGAAACAGAGAATGGCGGTCCCTATCTATAAGGGAATTGATTACACCGATTTGAAAAGTGTTCAAATCGAGGATATCGATACAATGGAAGGGACCGACTTTGAACAATACCTAAACCTACTTCTAATTGAGCTGGGGTATCCAGATGCGTACAAAACGGGAAACAGCAGAGATTTCGGGGCAGATATCGTCTTTACGGATTCAACAGGGATTCGAAATATTATTCAGGCAAAAAGATACCATCCTGAATTGCCAGTGAGCCTCGATGCCGTCCAACAAGTATACACAGCTCGCAATTACTACCAGGCAAAGAAAGCTATCGTGATTACATCAGCAACGTTCACTGACTCCTGTGAGACGTTAGCAGGGGTGAATGGCGTTTTACTACTGGATCGAAATGATCTAATTGAAATCATCCATTCTTTTCAACAAAGCGGCTACCAGCGTGCTACACTAATCCTTGAGCGCGAGCCACGAGTCATTTATCGATATTGGGACGACCCTCATTATGTCCGAAACATCAATAAAGATAAGAAGTTGGCAAAGGTTGCTGCTGAACTGATAGGAAGCAAAGCAGCGAACTAGGAATGAGATACCTCCCTGAATTCTTGAAATAATCAACATAAGAACAAGTGTTCGTGGGGGTTGTCAAGGTGAGCAAAGCGTTTAGCAACTTGTTAAAGTATATCGACAAATTACCACATACAAAAAAAGAACAAGTTTACCAATGGGTTAAACGCTATGTTGAACCTTCTTCCTCCGCTGGTGGTCGTTTAATCAATGAAATGAGAGAAACTCGCTTTAAGGAAGGATTTGAGTGTCCTTATTGTTCATCGGAACACGTTGTTCGTTTCGGAAAATATAATGGTCGGCAATGCTATCGCTGTAAATGTTGTATCAAGACTTTTACTGATACAACCAACACTGTCTTGTACCGTACTCGAAAAGGCAACGAATGGATTACATTCGTTGATTGTATGTTCAAAGGATATTCCCTGCGAAAATCGGCTGAAATCGTAGGGGTTACTTGGGTTACACTTTTTTATTGGAGACACAAACTGTTAAACGCCTTAAAACAAATGGATGTTGAACATTTTGAAGGTATCGTTGAAATTGACGAGACTTATTTCCTATACTCTCAAAAAGGACAACGTGGCATCGCTGACCGTAAACCTCGTAAACGTGGCGGGAAAGCCAAGCACAGAGGAATCAGCCACGAACAGGTTTGTGTTCTCGTTGCCAGAGACCGAACTAAAGCAACTGTCTCCAAAGTTGCCTGTATGGGGCGTATTGTAAAACCGAAAGTTGATGCTTTGATTAGTTCTAAACTATCCAATGAAAACGTGATTGTAACCGATGCTTGGAGGGCCTACAAAACCTATGCGAAAGATAAAGGTTTAGAACATTACCGTATTAAATCTGACGGTGGTAAACACGTTATTAAGGGCTTGTATCACATCCAAAATGTCAATGGTCTCCATTCCCGTTTAAAACAGTGGATAGACCGTTTTAAAGGTGTGGCTTCTAAGTATCTCGACAATTACCTTGCTTGGTTTTTATTTGTCGATAGTCGTAGTAACGAAAGCACTAAACAGCATATCAAGGAATTTCTACCGACATCATTTGTATTTGAAATGACTGACACATATGACAGTTTACGGCTGTCAAAATTCAATGTATAGTTCTGTTCCGCTAAATAAACAGTTTGGATTAGATTAGTAATTGTTAAGATGGGAAATGTAAAATAATGAACACAATTATACGTTAAGGATTGATAATTATGGGTTGGTTAAAAGTCGTCTTTGGTTTAGCCTCGATAATCATATTAATGGTATTACTGATACAGACTTTTAATTTCAAGAAAGAATTTAAAGATGCAATAAATGATGATAGAAGTTTATCCGATGACTTTGTTAAAAAATGGGATAGGAGATTTTCAAAAAAATTTACCTTCTGGATTATAGTAGCAATGGTTTTCGGCATTATAGCGGTAGTATTACCTCACTAAATATGGTCTTTTTTAAAGTATCAGATTAAGGAAACTCATAGAGACGGGCTTCCTTCATTTTTACCCAAAAAATCAACATTAAAATTTAACAGAGCCTTGTAAAAAAAAGGCGTGTTCGAACTGTTGTCAGTTCACACGCCTTTTTGTGTATACTTTTTGTTTTTGCACCTCAAAAGTTAGGTACATAATACTCATGTGTAATATGTACCGACCCTTTTGTTTACATTGTTTTATTCAATTATCTCTAGATAAAAACAAGGGCGCTTTTTCTATGTATTAAAAGACTATTTTACGATGTCTTTCAATTCTTTTCCTGGTTTAAAGGCAGGGAGCTTACTAGCAGCGATCTCGATCTCTTCTCCCGTTTGTGGGTTACGTCCTTTGCGAGCTGCCCTCTCACGAACTTCAAAGTTACCAAAACCAATCAGAGATACCTTTTCACCGGCTTGAAGGGATTGGGCGATTGTATCAAGGATCGCGTCTACTGCATTTGCTGCATCTTTTTTTGTAAGCTCGGCAGTCTCTGCTACTCGTGCTACTAGATCTGTTTTATTCATGTAGCTGGTTCATCCTTTCAAAACGATATATTCACATCTTACTGTTTTTACTAGGAAAATGAAAGCATAGATAGAACCAGAATCTGCAATCAACGTTATACAAGTAAAAAGGTGCAAAGCACGGGCTAAAAGAACCCGGTTTTGCACCTTTTTGAGTCAAATAATAATGTGGCCGCTTCCTAGGAGGGGCGTTGAAAGAACATTTTTCCGGAAAGGAGCTCTCCGTAGGTAACAGAATGAGGGAGAGTCATTTTCGGATTGTTAATGATCGCCTCAACGAGATCACTAACGCATTCTTCGATTGTAGCCCCCAACTCTACATCTTCTCTTACAGAATGACAAGCAGTACATTCCTGAGCAGGAACCTCCAACACTTTAATGCTGTGCGTATGATCATCGATGTCAAAGTCAACCACCTGAGTAACGGTTGTGGGCATAAGTTGTCCATCGCAGCGGTTACCCTCATGAATAGATATACATTCCTGAACCCGGGGTGTAGTTACTGTATATTGATCTACGGCGTCCCGGATGAGATCTGCAACGGGAATTCCATATTGAGCAGCTTTCAATTGAACCATCCAGTATTCTCCCTTCGTAACACGAGTCTCTGGTATGGTCATGCATCGTGGGTTGTTTGAAACGGGCCTTCCAACTCTTGCCATAGTTAGGCTCCCTCCACTTCGTAACATGACCGTATCATACCAAATCCAAGTAATTATTGCACGACAAAAATTCATTTTACTTCCTTACAGAAGCAAACACGTTGACAGAACGTTGAATCCCACTTCCAAGCTTGTGATCGCGGGTCGTAGACCGTAACAACCTCCCAATGCTTTGGGTTATCCTGAAAGTATCTGACAACGCAATGCATGGGGCGATAGGTACGTGGGGCCGTTTTGTACCGGAACATAATAACGATACGGCATTCTCGGATAGCAGTGTGAAAGCTCCTCTGAATGGGATAACCATTCATGACTGCTTCTCGTATTTGCCCTAAAGAAAAGCTACGGTACACTTGTCTCTCTTGTGCATGAGTTAGAATTGATAAGGTTGCCTGGCGTATTTCAAATTTCTCTCGGAACTCCTCCAAGGACTGCTCAGCAGCTGGAAGAGATCTCTCTTGTTTTTTAATCCACGATTCAGATTTGTTTTTACATACATCACACATGGTTTTCCCTCCAATCGATTTGATTTTTTTGTGTCTTTTGAGAACAACAAAAAACAAAAAAGACCAGGAGGGCAGACGTATCCTTCATAAATAAGAAGGAACATCGAGCCTCCTGGCCCATACATGTTTTGATCAACTGATCAAGAAAACTGTCTCAAGGGACAGATAAAAAGCGAAAAAATGGAAAAAGTTCTATACATTCAGTATAGGCGATCTCCATCGCTTCCATCAACTACTATCCTGAGAAAGTCTCTTGGAACTGTTTACGCATGCGAGCTCTTTGGTACGTACTCGGGTAATCCAAAAGGTCTTGCACGCGTTGTTTTGCATGAGGTATTTGAGCTAAAATGTCTGATTTTAGTTGTAGAAGATGCTCTTCTCCAGCCGTCGTCAATCTCTCAGTAACGGAATCTTGATATCCATTACTCGACAACCATGCTGCTTGCAAGCGGTAATGTGCTTTGTTAATGCGTAAATCTAATACTTGTGTTTTGATTTGATTTTTAATGCTCATTCCCGATTGTGAGTAGGACAGGATGCTCAATCGGTATAGATCGCGGACAGACAACAATTCAAATGAGTCAAGTAGAGGAGCGGGGCCTACGGAAGAATCCTGACGTATGTGGTTCTCAACGTTTCGAATCAAGTGTTGGACTTGTATACAACGATCTACCATCGTCTGATGAGCATGACGTAAAAAGGCAGGGCCGGTGGAAGGGACAATATCATAAAGTCTTTCTCTACAACCGTCATCCAGCCACCTTGAGCTGAGAATCGGATAACGCTCACGATCGGGATCATGTATCTCTAGTTTTTTTAGGATCTTATATACATGTGTTACACTTATCGACCAGTTTATTTCTTTAGCCAATCGTACGATTTCCATTCCTGTAACAGGCAGATCTTTTTCAATGACAGAAAGGATGTAGGTGATCACTTCAGCTTTTTTGATCAGTCCGCCAAGCTCCCAGGTAGGATAGTCTTTCTCTTTGTTTTCCAAAATAACTCCCCCTTTATGGGTCGCTTTATACACTATATTATACCATTTCAAACAAATGTTCGCACAGATAGTTCGCGTTTTATTTCACTCACCTAACTTGTAATAATGAAAGCGGGGGAGAATCTTGTTCAAAATCTCATTCTTTGTGATAGAATAGAATTAGTTGGTAGTATTTTCTTTTTTGTTTTATTTCGAGATCCTAATTGGATCCTTTGTTTCCTTCTTTTTTGGAGGTATGTTGTATGAGCCTGTTGGCTAGGAGATGGCGTTTCACTATGTCATTCCCTTGTTGACGGGCTTTTTTTGTTGGAATCATGGACTTGAAGGGGTGGGTAATTTGAGTATTCTTAGATTAGTGAAGACAAAGTCTGGTGTTGTACATGTGGTCTCAGACTCGAACTCCGGAAAAACCTTTTGTGGATCGAAGCATAACCAGATTCGAACATTCTCAGGAAAGCAAACAGATTTGACTTGTTCAAAATGCCAGAAAGCATTTGCAGAGTCGACAGAAATCAAGGCTTGATGAAGTTGTTTTTACAAATTGAGTTATTAAGAAGACGAAGCGTCAAATCGCTCGTTTCGGAACGAATGAGGTTCTGACGAAACATGGTCATCTTGGTGAATTTGGGTTATTAAAGCTCATGCGAAACACAATGGAAGTACTTACATCTGAATACGGACAAATCATGAAAAGAACCAGACATTATGTCATGGTTCTTTTTTATTATGAAAGGAGCATTTACTATGTCTGATACCATTTACAAGAAAGTTACCGATCGAATTATTGCTGAATTGCAAAAGGGTGTGGTTCCTTGGCGTAAACCATGGACAAACTCACCTGCTGTTAACTGGGTTACACAAAAACCCTATCAAGGAATTAATACGCTGCTTTTGCCTCCTGGTGAATATGCAACGTTTTTACAAGTGAAAGAAGCGGGCGGAAGAGTAAAGAAAGACGAGAAAGCTTCCCTCGTTGTATTTTACAAAAAATCACGCGTTAAGAATGGCACTGATGCCGGTGATTGCGAAGAAGATGGAGAAGACCAACGCTACGTTTGGTATAAACAGTTATCGTATGTGTATGAGATCAATACGCAGTGTACCGGCCTAGAAAGCAGGAGAGAAGAGGTTCTGCATGAGCACGATCCGATTTCAGAAGCTGAAGAAATCATTCGAGGGTATATCGATGGTCCCCCTATTCATTTCGCTTCAGGAAGAGCGGTCTATTACCCCTCACGTGACGTGATAAACGTTCCCCCGATGGAAGATTATCAAAACCTTGAGGAGTATTATTGTACTGTTTTCCATGAACAGATCCATAGTACAGGGCATTGGAACCGTCTCAAGCGCTCAGGTATCACTACCAATACAAAGTTTGGAAGTGAGATCTACTCAAAAGAGGAACTCGTCGCTGAAATTGGAGCAACGATGTTATGCGCCCAATGTGGCATCGACAATTCCACTATTGTAAATAGTGCAGCGTATATCGGTGGATGGTTACGACAATTAAAGAGTGATCCTAAGCTGATCTTTCAGGCATCAAGTCAGGCCCAAAAAGCAGTGAAATATATGCTAGGTATCAGTGACTCAGCTCAAAACGAAGAAGACAGATCAGATGAGGATAGTGCTGCTTAACAGTTTGGACAATAGAGAATGAAGAGGCTAAAGTGGGAAAGGATAGTAATCCGGACTTCACTAACGTCGTGCGATTAAGAAAATCTGTAGGTTACCTCTTTAAATTTCCGAAGAGGACAGGTATGATAAGAGGGTAAGATGATTGTTTATCTTTTCCTTTTTTGAATGTCGTATGTAATTCCGAGAGTCCTCGGAGAACGTGAAATAGACCCGCAGGTCGGCAAGATGGTTTATTCCATCATGTCTTCCTGCGGGTTTTTGCGTTGAGAAGACCTAATCAAGTAAGGAGGTGAAGACCAGTGAAGCCCATTGTTGTTCATTCGAACAGTGTTGGGAAGAAGAAAGGAACGTTTCAGAAGATCATTCACAGCGTGCATGAGCACTACTATATTCCGATGGATGGGAAACGAAAGAATACGATCTTTTCCAAAAGAATAGTAGACGGTACAAAGGAGTCCATTCAACTGTATCCTGATTTTGAATCATCCGTACGCGAAGACACGATCAGTGTCTTGGCCATTAGGAGAGAACAGATTCAAACATCGGACAGGAATGGACTTCTTTTTGTAGGTAGAGCATCACTCCAGTCATTTTGGGTGATTGATGTTCGTGAGGCACATCGGTTTATTACCTCCTACTGCTATGATTGCGAAGCATTTGGGAGTGCTAATTGCAGCGAGTCGATGGATTTCTTCTGTGCAGAAGAAGACAGGGATCGCTACCGGGACAGCACCTGGCTAGCCGTACAAAAAGAGATACGTGAACGAAGACGATCTAGACGGTTACAGACATTGCCCGAGTAAAGGGTTGGAGGAATCGAGGTTACCTAATGCCACAGTGATGATGTAGTAGGTAATCCTTGAATCTTGAGTACTCCTTAAGTGCGACGCGTTCCTGATACAGCCTGGGCCAGCCATAATATAAGGCTTGCACCGGGATAAAATTCAGGCTGCTGTTTAGTCAGCAGAACTGTATCTCCGAGAGGTCGAATGATGGGGTAACGCCTTGAAAGGCCTCCTCCTTAGCGGATAGCGATAAGCCATGGGAGTGGCCAACGTTATAAGCCCGCCGAAAAGGTGCTGAAGGTACCCTAACGGATCATGCCGAGGAAAGACTTTCCGAGGGGAAAGTTGTATCAAGTGGTGCTTGGAGTCTAAAAACTGCCTATGATGAGAATTCACCTTTGGACATAATCGGTCATGAGGTGTAGACGAACTTCCGATTGTACGGGTCTATAAGTACCGCAAGTAGAAATGCTTGCCACTGCGGTTCGCAGGGTCAAAAGTGGATGAGTAAAAGTTTAGGGTATGAAAATCCATTCGTTGTTACAGGCAACGATCGGCACCAGCCGTCTTTGACAGGCTCATAGGAAGCATCTAAGGGCAGAAATGAACAGATAAGAGATACGGAACGCGGTAAGCTGCCAACGCTGAGGGCTCTCACCCATTGAAGCGGTCCAAGGAAAAACCCAGTGACATTAACTGAGTTATAACTTGGTTTATGGCAGTGAAAGTGGTGGCACAGTACTGATGAAGACGCTAATCAAGTTGGAGGGATAGCCACCAGTCTAACATAAGACTAACCGTCCAGTGACCCAGTTTCTTTTCGGCCATGAGCTTCGAGTATGACTAACAGAGGTTTAGCTCGCTTTCTTTAAGGAGGCGACTACCGTCTTATGGAGAAGAAAAGGAAACTCAGACACGCTGAATACTACGGGACGCAGGGAATCTCTGACGACCTGTACCGGCGAAGTCTCAACGGAGAAAACTTCTACAAACTGACCGAACTTGCGCAGAACGAAGACAATATCAGATTGGCTTACCGGAACATTAAGAAGAATCACGGAAGTTCGACAGCTGGCATCGACGGATTAACCATTGATGACATAAAGGGATTAGACGCTGAAAAAGTCGTTCAGAGAGTTCAAGCCATGTTTGCAAACTATCGGCCACAAGCGGTACGCAGGGTCTTCATTCCTAAACCAAATGGAGATCAGAGACCGCTCGGTATCCCTACAATATGGGATAGAATCTTCCAACAGTGCATCCTACAGGTGCTCGAACCAATATGCGAAGCCAAATTTTTCGGGCACAGCTATGGTTTTAGGCCTAACAGGAGCACGCACCATGCACTCGCCAGAATGCAGTATCTCATCAATAAAAGCGAGCTTCACTACTGCGTAGATATCGACATCAAAGGATTCTTCGATAATGTGAACCATGGTAAACTCCTGAAACAACTATGGAGCCTTGGCATTAAGGACAAATCACTCATCTGCATCGTATCTAAGCTTTTGAAGGCTGAAATTCAAGGCGAGGGTTCATCACAAAAGGGAACTCCACAAGGAGGCATTCTTTCTCCCTTGCTTTCGAACATCGTGCTCAATGAGCTCGATTGGTGGGTAGCCAGTCAATGGGAATGCTTCAATACTAAGCATACCTACAATAGGACATCTGCTAAGTTTAGTTCGCTAAAGAAAACTAAGCTCAAGGAAGGCTACATTATTCGATACGCAGATGACTTCAAAATCCTGTGTCGCTCCTACGATCAGGCACGAAGATTCTATATCGCCGTTCAAGACTTCTTGCGGTCAAGACTGGGATTAGAGATTAGTCCCGAAAAGTCGAGGGTCATCAACCTCAGACGAAGAAAATCCAACTTCTTAGGATTCGAAATCTGGGTCGGGGATCAGCGGAATGGCACTTCAAAGGCTCGCCAACGCAGATATAACAAGACCAAGAGGAAACTTGTTGCCCGTAGCCGCATGAGTGACAAAGCTAAGGTGAACGCGATTAAGAAAATTAATGCCGAAATCAACAAGATACAACATCAGCCAACCACAAAAACCGTATGGAACTTTAATACGGTTGTGATGGGCATACAGAATTACTACGCAGCAGCTACCCAAATAATCCGTGACTTAGGTGAGATAAATCGTCTGATTAGTCCTCGACTGTTCAACCGACTCAGGAATAAGCGGAAGGAAGCTCTCTTCTCAGACATGCCGGCATCGTTGCAGAAGCGTTACAAAGGATACAGCCCAAAGCTCTACAAGATAAGCGGGCTGGTTCTTGTTCCGATCTACGCTCAGAAGCACAGGACTGTGATGAATTTCAACCAAAAAACCTCTAACTTCACACCCGAGGGGCGTTTGTTGATTCACAACAACCTGATGACCATCGACCAAAACACTTTGCATAATTTGCGCAATAGCTTCGTACGTGGCCGGTCGATTGAGTACAACGATAACCGGATTAGCAGATTCATTGCTCAACGTGGTAAATGTGCGGTAACTGGAGTTCCCCTATTAATCGGGGAAGTCCACTGCCACCACATCCTGCCGAAGAAATTTGGAGGATCAGATGCCTATTGTAACTTGCTAATAGTACACGAGGCGATCCATCGAGCAATTCATATGTCTGATGAAGGGAAAATAACACAAATCTTAAATCGCTTTGAACTGAGTAAGAACCAACTGGAGCTCCTCAACGGTCTGCGTGCAAAAGCTCATAGAAAGCCTATCTTTAGCGTCGGGGCTTAAGCACCAAAGTAGAGGTTACGGTTAATTGAGTTAGATGGAGCGCCGGATGAGTGCGAAAGTCTCATGTCCGGTGCGAATCGGGGGAAAAGCCGGAGATAACTTCAAAGGCTTACCTATCGATATAATCGTTGCAGCAAGAGGCAGGGCCTTAACGGATCTCTGTTAAGTGGAAGCCTCTTCGCAAGTGCAGGGTGTATCCCGATACACCCCACGTCGATTGCCCTCTCCGTAAAGCTGTGAGCTTTACAAGAAGAGAGGGCTATACAATGTCTCAACAACCAAAAAGGTTCACTGTTTGCTCCCTATTTTCCGGTGGAGGGCTCCTCGATTTTTCCTTCATGGATCACTTTGATATCATTTGGGCCAATGAACTAAATCCATCCGCTGCGATGTGTTATCAAGCCAACGTAGGGGATCATGTGGTCGTTGGTGATATCAGCTCCTTGGATATAGAATCTATTCCGGAGGCAGACGTCTTTCTTGGTGGTCCTCCGTGCACGGATTTTTCTACGGACGGAGCCAACAAGGGAGAAGCGGGAGATGCAGGTCGTCTCATTTGGCGTTACTTCGATGTCATTCGAATCAAGAAGCCAAAAGCGATCCTTTTTGAGAACGTAAGCGGACTGAAGAAGCGTCATAAGAAAACACTCGATAAACTCGTATTGGCTTTTGAAGAAATTGGCTATCGAGTTACCTTAGAAGAATTGGATGCAGCTGACTTTGGTTGCCCCTCTTACCGCAGCCGTGTTTTCTTAGTCGGGATTCGATCTGATCTTGGGTATTCCTTTACGTTTCCAAAACCAACCGCTCAAAGATCGTCGGTACGGAATGCGATAGGTGACCTCCCGCTTCCGGACGAGGTATCTATGAACGATCGTGTCTTGGGGACTGTCCCTAATCACCTTGTTACCTGGACGAGTCCGTCTCCTGATCGAATTAGAGAGATATTGAGCCGTCCAAATCCGAATCAATGGTACACAATGAGAAGATTAGACTGGGATCGGCCAAGCCATACGCTCGTTGCTCATATCGCGAAGGACGGTCGTGAATTCCTCCATCCATCTCTGGATCGGAAAATAACCGTACGCGAAATGCTTCGACTTATGGGGATGCCTGACTCATTCGTTATCCCAAAAGATATCAAGATGACCCAGCAGTATCGACTCGTGGGAAATGGTGTAGCGCATCCTGTTGGGAAGGCACTTGCAGAAGCTCTGCATAGTCAACTACAAGGGAATGTGAAAAACCCTGAAATAATGATAGAGCAGCTGCAATTTGATTTCGCTTGTTAATCATGAAAGTAAGAATAGACCTTTCCGAAAACCTGTCAGTTTGATTGGTGGACTCAACCCCCAATAAGCTAACAGGTTTTCCTGTATCCAGAAATTGTTCAAGGAGTGAAGGCATTGAATCAAGAGTTTGAGACTCGTATCAGGATTGTAAGAAAAGAAGTAACTCCCGGGAGGACAGTGGAAAAGGTCGGATGGGATTACCAATTACCTGTGGACTTTGTTTTGGAGAACGGAATGAGAATTCCATCCAGGATTAAACGAAGGACAAAAAGGGAGATCATGATTGAGTTTCGCAAGCTGCCCATGGAGATCCATCATTTAGATGCCATTTTCGTGAACGGAACTTTCCGCTGCAATGATTTTGTACTGAAAGCTTCCAATCAGTGAGACACAACCTTAAAACTTATGGAGAAATGGGGAAACAAGATGAAAACATCATTTATGAAGCGTTTATATAAGATCAAGGAAAGACTCTATTTGGAGGCCAAATACCTTGGCGAATTTGGGTTTGGAATTGGACAACCCATTCAGTACGAAATCGATCATCTAAAGAAACAAATCAGGGTAATACCGACGGCCGAATCCAAAAAGAAAGTGGCCAAGACCACTCAGAAGACTGGCAAAACGGTGCCCGTTATCGATATCAAAGGCGAAGACGTACGTACGTTTTTTGCCCAGCACCAAAAGATTGAAGTAGAGATTCGCAAAGGCAAGATTCTGTTCTCGGTTGTAGAGGAGTCCGCTGTTCAGGCTACTGGACAAGTCGTTTGTCTTGAGGAAGCCAAACAACTATTTGCAAGAAGGCAGTATTCCGTCTCTGTTAATGAATTTGCTAAGGTCGTCAACTTTGAGCAAATGTCCATCTTTGATCTTTTCCAAGCAGAGAAAAACGACACACAGAGTTTCAAAAAAGGAACGATTTCAGCTGCGATCCAGAATAAAGCGATCAAGATGCTCTCCTTATTTTCCGGTTGTGGATCCATGGACAAGGGGTTTGTAGATGAAGGGGGATATAAGATTGTTTTTGCAAACGATCGCTACGAAAAGAAAGCGCTTCGTGATTACCACATCCAGACCTATCAACGCAATATTGGTGATCACATTAGCATGAGGGATGTATTAAGTTTTGAAGAAGAAGAAATACCTGAAGTTGACTTCGTTGCAGCGGGAGTCCCGTGCGTCACTTTTAGTGCGTTAAATACCCTCACTAATTTCCGCGACAGTAAGTCTAACCTGCATCCATTGGTCGAAAAGACGATCAATATTATTAAGTGGAGCAAAGCAAAGGCGTTTCTTATCGAAAACGTGGAGAACTTTTTAACCGTGAAGAAAGGAATCATGTTGGAGCGGTTTAAAGAGATGTTCCCGGATTTTGGTATTACGGCCAAAGTCATTGACTCTGCACAGCTTGGTTCCGCACAAAAGCGCAGGCGTGCGTTCATTATCGGTTTGCAGGGAGCGGTTCCAGAACTAGAGCTGCCTCACCTATCCGAATATCGGACAGTCAAGCAGGCATTTGAAGCTATAGATCAGGCTCCTCAACAGGACATGCACTTTCATCCGACTCCAAAAACACTGGAAAGGATGAAGTGGGTACCCCAAGGTGGCAATATTCTTGATGTGCCAGAAGAACTGCGAGCTCCAAACAAGAAGTTCTCAAACTATTGTCAGCGGTTAATGGCAAACGGTCAATGTCCAACGATTACACATGTCCATGACGAAGTATTCATACACCCGTCTGAGGATCGCTACCTTACTGTGAGGGAGACAGCAAGGCTGTTTAGCTTACCGGACGATTTTACCTTCTCAGGAAGTCTTACAGCTATCTTTGAGATGCTGAAAAATGCAGTGGATTATCGAGTATCTCGATTTCTCGCAAAGACAATCAAGGCTCAGTTGTTGCCTTTGATGTGAAATAAGGAAGGTGAACCCAGTGCGGAAGGAAGAAGTATCTGACATACTGTTGCATCTTTGGGTACATGTGGATCAAGCTGACTACGATCGGGACATAACCAAGGCGTTTCAATTATGCCCAGTCACCAGTCAGTTTTCAAAAACAGCTCATTGAATCCTTCTTAGTAAATGGCTTTGATATACAGACAGACCCAGACATGATACAAAAGGCAAATCGACAGCTAAGACGTTAAGGCAACTGATTAAATTTCCTGGCCGAATCCTAAAGAAAACAAACAGTTAGGAATGATAAAAACATGAGTCCAGTCGAGCTATCTCGATTAAGCGTATCTCATATGGTCGAAGGTGAAGAGTATGTTTTTACGAATTGGTTCTTCACTGATCGCTTAAATGAGAACACCATTATCAAAAAAGAAGGGTGTAATTTTTACGTGACATATTCGGGAGGGGAATTTGAACAGGACAAAATTGTCATTTTTACTTATGATTCTTTCAATTGGTATAATGAAAACATCAATGTGGCCAGATTAACTTTATCAGATCTGGAGGAAGCCTCCGTTGAGCTCTACAACTTATTTATGTCAGATGAAATTGATGAGAAAATGAAAGAACATGTTCAGGTAATTTAAAAATGCGTTTATTCATCAAAAGGGGAATAGCCCTGAGGGAGATATAAACTGTTCGTAACAGGCAGTAAAGGACTTCAAAGTGTTAGGATCGTATAAAATATATTGGAATCCGGATTGAATATCCGGATTTTTTATTTGTCCTAATGCAAGGAGAGTTTCTCCTCCGTGGTACTCCAACTCAAGTTCTTCAGATATCAGTAGTAACCGATCACCTTTTACTTTTACAACTAATGGTTCAATAAACAAACAAATCACCTTCATCTCACTCCTATAAAGTGGATTTCAAAAGCAGTATTGGAAACGGTTGGTTGGGGCTTTAGTGGAAAGTTGTTCCTGAATCTATTATAATGAAATTGTTAATAGAGGATTGTACGTATTTTTTTGCCTCAAAAGGCTGTAATTCGAGAGAATTCTCGATTATCTAGTAAAGACCTTGTTAGGTCAGCGAGATGGTATCCATCTGCGTCCTAACCAGGTCTTTTTTTGTTGGCCAAAAACGTGAGGAAGTTATTATGCGATTCTATAAGGGAGGTTTTCATGATGAAAAAACGTAATCATATCATCTTTTATTCAGGAGGTAAGTCTAGTTTTTCAGTAGCAGACTATGTAAAGACAAAGTTCCCAGATGATAACATCGTGTTATATTTCACTGATACTCTTTGGGAACATCCGGATCTTTATCGATTCATTCAAGAAGGATCTGATAAGCTTCAACTCCCACTATTGATCCACAGTATGGGGTTAAATCCAATTGAGCTCATGTTCGAAAAGAAATTGGTGTTTAATAGCCGAATTGGAGAGTGTTCGAAGTACTTAAAGATGAAGGTTGCAGCTGATTTCTTGAAGAAAGGGGAAAGGCCAGTCATCGAGAGGTGGAGAAATAAGCACTACTTAAAAGATGAAGACTTTATTAGCGAGGCAACTCTGTACTTTGGAATTGGATTCGAGGAGCTTCACAGGCAAGGGCCAATCATCAAGAATTGGAGACCGTTTAACGTAGAAATGCCTTGGATTGATCACACGGTTAACCATGATGAGGTTCTGCGAAAATACAGCATGAAGCAGCCAGTTCTTTACGATCTAGGATTTGCCCATAACAACTGCGGTGGTCGATGCGTGAAGGCTGGCCAAGGGCATTTCCGTAACCTAAAACAGAAGATGCCAGATGTGTTCCATGACATCATGGTAAAAGAGCATCATATGAAAATCTATGTATCTTCCTACCGATACATAATGAGTATTGAAACAGATGGAAGAGATGGCTGGGATGAGGAGGTTCGACGGGTGCTGCTAGACGAACTCGATGCAGCATATCGCGATTACTTTTATGGAAGGAAAGATCGGCCAGATGTTTATATACATCCAGCTGCTAGTTCCGTAAGTATGGAGTTTACCCAATACAGCTTCATGAAGCGACAAAGTAAAACACCAGTTGTAGTAAAAGATCTGGACGAAGAGGGGAATGAAATCAAAGTTACGAAATATCCAAATGAGCCTTACCCGCTTCGGGATTTCAACTTAGATGTCGAAAAGGCAGGCATACAGATAGATATGTTCGATATTGGTGGCTGCGGTTGCTTTGTAAGTGCCTAAGTTAGTTTTTACCGTTTAGAATTGAAGCGTTAGTTTGCCGCAAATGCAAGGGACGGTGTTAACGGCAATTGATTGATTTAAATCAGAACTTACGGCAAAAATATGTTTCATAATTTTAAGGATATCTACCCATTGATGACAAACAACATTAAGATTCTGGTCTCGCAATGACGCCTACTTATCGGTAACGACGGATAAGTAGGTGCTTTTTTGATTCTGGCCCCTCTGCTATACGGAATTCAGAGATCAATTTACTCAGTTTCGATGCTTACCAAAATGGGAAAAGAAAACCGAGAGCTGTAATGTTGAGAATTATCATTTCCAAGAAAAGATATTAATAACTTTGCAATTTCTTGGCTACTAGGAGCGAACCCTACAAATGGAACCGATAACACCAATTCTAATAATGGCGAACAACCTGTTTGCTCTAGTCTATCCTTTTCTCGGTATTGGATTAACCGTGGCATATTGGAATAACATACTTCCGATCACTGGATTGCTGGTACTTGTAGCGTTCGGATATAGCGGGTACATCTACTACCCGCATATGAGTGGCCTCAAAAATGTTGATGAGGTTGAAATCAAAAAGATAATACCGCCATACGTAACAGTTGTTGCTGTAATGCTGCTTTTTAACCCAATTAATTTCGTTCAAAACAACATCAGCAATGTCAGCGATATCAAAGAAGATATTGCAAAGGGTCGCTACCAGAAGGTGCTAGATACGACCAATCAAACCTGGGATTGGGAAAATTACAAAAATGGTGAACTTCGTGCGGAAGCCTTTAGTGCATTATTAGCAGAGTGTCGCCAGAAAAGTGGAGATGAACGGTCTTTCTGTGTGTACAAAAGTATTTCAGCGGGTATAGTCGGCAAAGATTTACGTCCATTAATTTATGAAGAGTATCGCTTTATCAAAGATGAAGATGATATTTTTAAGTATACATGGGATTACGAAGAGAAACGAGGAATTGAAGAAGCCTCAAAGTATGACCGTCCCTTTATTGGAATGCGGAACTACATCGAGTACACAAAACTCGGGCCAGCTTTCAAAACAGAGGACCGAATGGGTAACAAGGTAAATACATCTCCTCGGGTTAAGTCTATGGTAGATATGGTGTGGTATTATTCTGATGATCAGGGTGATAAATACTTCTTTGTTGCACATTTATTGAACGGGGAAGTTATCAGCGTAAGAGAGGGGAAGGTATCTGATGAAGATGCTGAGAAAATGAACGTACCTTTCCCACGAATAAATCAAGTAAGGTAAAAAACGTGAGAGTAAACCATATAGTAACCGGAGTGGTCGCATCGTGACCAGTAATGTGGTTATGAACCTAGCAATAAATAGAGGAGGAAGGAAGCATGAAAGGAAATAGTAAAAAAGTATTTAGCTGGTTCATTGCTGCGACAATCGCGTTAGGAGTAGTTCAGGGTGTTTATACTCAATCGACATATGCAGTCCAAACGATTGATAAAGATTATACCAATCATGTGTATAAGACCCATATCGAGTACGTGATTAAAAACAGTCTTATGTGGATGTATCCTGATGGCAATTTCAGGCCAGATCAAGCCATTACACAGGCAGATTTAGTAGTTGGTTTAGCTAATGCTAAGGGACTGAGTTCAGGAACGCCAGTTTCTAACCTCCCTGCGAATCATTGGGCGAAGGTTTACTATGATCGGGCGAAAAAGGATGGAATTCTGGATAACGTGGTCATCAATCCAGGCAAGGTATTGAACCGAGAAGAAGCTTCTTTTTTGTTGGTAAATGCTTGGAAGAGTCTTCGTCAAGTATACAAACTTGAAAGACAGTATTACTCAGATACAGCTGTAAATAGTGGGTGGATTCCTGAAAGGTCTGGGAAGTTCGCAAATGGTGTACATACAACTCTCTACGATGGTTTGGGAACCCTTAACAGGGGGGAGCAAGCACGGGTTCTTTACATTCTTCATAATGATATGAAAGATATTCAAGCTGGTGAAAGTATCGCTTCGCAGTTTCATGCTTCTCTAAAAGTGTCTGGTGGAAATGTGAGAGGGCAAATCCCAGCCGTTAATGGTTACGATACCAAACTGATAATCATTTCAAAAACTGGTAAGCCGATTCAATTCAACAAGGGTGCATCTGTCATGTTTAACGCAAGCCATGTTGATTACATGGAATTCAATGTAAAAAAAGCAGGACAAGCAATATCTCTTGCCAAATACGATTATGAAAACATGTCCACATTGGCACGAAAGAATGTACGGTGATAAGATGAAGCTTTACCTACAGACCCGGCACCCAACCTCATGGGAGGATGGCTGGATAGTTGAACGAGGGTAAGAGAATTGGGGGGAACATTGCGAGTCAGGTTTACAGCACACAATGACTCTAGCAAAGATATCGCTCTATCGATTTGCCCGTTGAAAGTCTAATACCGCAAAGCAAACTCGCAATAAACTAAAGACG
The DNA here is from genome assembly GCF_046622605.1 of Brevibacillus centrosporus. Lineage (NCBI taxonomy): Bacteria > Bacillati > Bacillota > Bacilli > Caryophanales > Paenibacillaceae > Brevibacillus > Brevibacillus centrosporus. The sequence goes on from NZ_CP176857.1 coordinate 397,385, forward strand.
TATGAAATGAGAAATGGTATAATCGAACCTATAGTAACTTTTGGTATTTCTTTTTTTGTATTGAAGTCAGTCCATCCGAGAGATACTCGGTTAAGAAGTAATGACCTGGTTGGGTCGGGAAGATGGTTTATTCCATCATACCCCCATCCGGGTCTTTTTGTTTTTCCTAGAAAGACGATAGGGGAGGTAAACCCTTAATCGATTGAGGCAGTTGTAATCGTAACACCTATTCACCATTCCCACGGCGGGAAACTACCTTTCCCGCCTAACGGGAAAGTGAAAAGGAGTACAGCATACATGAACAAGTCGATTCCCGATCAAGCGATGCATGTTTGTGGAAGCAAGGTTTTTCAGTTAACGATGGATGGTACAGAGGAGCCCATTGGGATGCCCTCGTTTGCCCGCATCAGTTCCGACTTTGTATTTGAATTTGGAGCGGGGGGCACGGCCTTTAAGTATCTCCTTGGTACGATTATTCGCGGGCCAAAGTCTCGTGTAGTCTGTGACAACCTTGCTCAATTGGGACTAACCCAGCTGATGACGATGACCGAGAAGGACTTCTTGCGTATGGATGGGATTGGTCCCATTACGGCAGCTCAATTAGCTGCCACTTTTGAAATTGCGAAGAGGATTCAACCGCTTCAGACTGGAGGAAGACATCATGATTCGAATTACAATTGAAGAGATCAAAACGGCCATAGAAGCAACGGGGATGCAGTTGATTCAGCGTTCCTATGGGAATCGCGATAAAAATTGTGGGTGCCCAATTACGATCGTGGCAATGTACCGCAATATGAAGCCCCCAAAAACACTGGGTGAAATCATTCTCGCCATGGAGGATCATTCGGTAAAAGACATCCGCTCCATATTCGGAGAGGAGATGGATTTATCGTATGTCCATGGTTTCATGGATGGGTTTGATCAATTCTCTGCATACTCAAGAGAAGCTTTCAGCAATGAGGATGCTTTTAATGCTTACCAATTAGGCCACAACGATGGTGCTCTTGCTGCACAAACGCTGCTGCCAGTAGCTATGCTGCAACAAGAAGATGCTGTCACATGTTGATGTAATTGGAGCTCATGAAACAAATATGGAATGAGAGGGGGAACTCCTGGTGTATGAAAGGGGGTTCCTCCTTTTATACACCTTGGGGCACACAATGACAATTATCTCTTGGATTGAAATCAGGCAGTCTGAAACTGTGGAAGCCGTACTGGAACAAAATGGGCTGGACTACCAAATGGTCCGTACACCTGAGTCAGTTAAATCGAAGGAGCCTTTATTGTGCAATCTATCGATATCCGTTAAGGAACAGCGAGATCGCCTTGTGGGGTTGATTCAGGAACGGGAGCACCTCTACTTTTGGGATGTTGAAGGTGAGTATGCATGTTGAGCAGCTGATCCATTCGGCTATCACTCAGAACATGGGAGTTATCGTAATAGGAGGAATCTGCGTTGAAAATATATGATGGTGACAAGCTTGAAGCTTTGGCAGCGTTTTTAAAGATTGACGTTAATGACTTACAAGTATGGTCCGATGACTCCGTGACCGTTGGAGGTGATACGAGCATCGAATACTATGTTCGCAAGCGCAGAAAAGGGAACTTTGAGTATCTAGGCAAGACCAATGGCTATCATATTTATCGCCAATGGTAACGGATAACGCTGAATATCAGAAGGTATTGCCACGTAGAGCGGTAAGATTGTCAGTGGCATCCTTAACTTTAGTTGGGAGGTTATATATCACTATGCATGCGAATCAATTGAGCCTATTTGAAGATAGTCAACCGGTAAGGAGCATTGAGCGGGGACAAGAGTGCCCCGCTCCTTCTATTCTTGGTTCTTTGTCTGAATCTATGCTGGCGATTATTGCAAGACTGCGTGAAGCATACCTGGATCCTTCTCATCAACACCCATGGATCGTTGCCACAAGTTTCGGAAAGGACTCTACCCTACAGTGTGTTCTTATCTGGTTGATGTTGCAGACAATTCCACCGGTAAGTCGAATGCGAAAAGTGGTATTTCTGACTTCTGATACCGGACTGGAGCATCCAATTATGCAGAACTATGTAAAAACGAGCATAGATCGGATTAGACAAGCAGCAAAGGAGCAGGGATTATCCAACGTAGAGGCGCATCTCGTATTACCTGAATTAAAAGAGAGATTCGGCCCGAAAGTCATCGGTGCGGGTGTTCCGATGTCTACGCCCAAATCTCCCTTCAGATGGTGTACCGATCGGTGGAAGATAAAACCGGTTAATCGATTTATTCAAAAGTATTGGGAGAACTTCGGCGGTGTCATCGTATTTTTGGCCGTACGATCTGATGAATCCATCTTGCGGGCAAAGAACATTAAGAAGCACAAACATGACCATGATTTCATTTACCAAAAAGCCGAGATAAAAAAGGATACTCGATCAGGAAGAGAAATCCGAAAAATGATACCTGGTAAATATGAGTGCACACCTATTGTGGACGTCACCGATGATGAGCTTTGGGATACCTTAATGCTTTTTGCCAAGTTTCCGTGGGGTGGCCGTTTTAGTGAACTGTATGCCTTGTATAAAGATAGCGGAGAGTGCCCGATGCAAGTAAGTGGTATGGGAAGCAGCTGCGGATCCAATCGGAACGGGTGCGTCATTTGTCTCTTTCCGAAGGACGATGGCATGTTAGCGTACTTCCAGCAACGTGGTGAAGCATGGGCAGATCCAATCCTGGAACTTCGGAAACGCATAAAAGCCATTAATTATGACGCGAACTATCGGCTACCGATTCGTAAGTCTAGGGTAAGGACGCTTGATCAACGTGATCCGTTCTCGATCGACCAATATTCCCTGTTCGAGCAGGGGACCCCGATCATTCAACCGCTTGTACAAGACAGTCGACCGCTATATCCAGATTTGGCGCTTGCAAGCTTCACTCTCGAAGCCCGCATTTTCCTGCTGAAAAACACGTTGTATTTTCAACAACTGGCGGGTGTAGAACTGGTGACAGAGGAAGACATGACGTACATTAAAAAGCGGTGGCATGAGGAGTTTGGATGGGTAGAAAACGAAGAAGATCTTCGCCCAGAGCCAGTGGAGCACTTTGGGGCGCTCATATTAAATGAGAACTATGAGGTGAACCTTAAGGAATCAACTATACCAAATTTGGTGGTGTGCCAAACAGGCAAAAGAGAGGAAGTAGAGCGCGGTATAAGGCACAATCCGGATCCTGCCAAGGAAATTCACCCTGTCTTCTACGTAACAATTGATCAGGGCTGCTCGGAGCGGGAGTTGTACCATGATTTGATGATCATCCATAATCATACGCGCAGAACCATTCCGGTTTATTGGGCAAGTATCAGGAAAGATGAGCAAGGCACAACTACGTTTTGGAATCAGCTGACCTTTGTTGTATGTCACCCCGGAATCTTTACGAATGAGCAGGCCATCTCTTATGTGGAATGGTATCTCAGCCATCGAGACAAGGAGATTTTGGACGAAAGACCGAGTCAACGCATCATTGACGCTAAGTTTCTCCAGAGGTCCTCTCAACAAGCGAGGCTAGATCTCCTTATGCATCCGATTCCGCTTTCGTTTCTTTCCCAGCAAATACAAGATCACACTGGGATCACTCCAGATGATCTTGAAATGGCCCATTGGATTGTTGGAAGCCGGGGTTCGGCCAGCTGGGATAGAGTATCTTTGCCGGTTGCTACCCAAAGATGTGAGGATAATATAGAACTCTGGATTAACTGGTTCTTCAATGTGATCGAAGGGATGGATAAAGAAGAAGCCAAAACCTATCTTCTGAAGGAAGGCTTTCACCCGGATATCGTACCGGGAGTCATTAAGAAACAGGTAAGGTTATCGGATTGGGATCTGTTATGGGGGTATAAGCTTGCTTTTTACGGGGAGCGGGATACCTTGATGACGCTATTGGTTTTACCCCATTATCACGACCGCTTACCGTTGTATCTTCATCAGAGATTGAGTGATTTCATCAAAAAGCTATCTTTAAGTGAGGGTCACTATCTAGAAAGGAATGATAAATGATGAATAATCAGATTCAACTGGATGAAGAAAATTGCTGCATATGTGATACGGGAGATGATATCGACCGTGACAGTGGATTCATATGTAATGAATGTAAGGCTAAGTTTGTTTCATAAGAGATGCCTTAAAATCCTCGGACATGTCCGAGGGTTTTTTTATGGTTACTCATATGAGACGGGATAAAGTAAATGGGGAAACCATGTCTATAAATGATTCAATGTGGTTGAGGAGCCCGGTACGATGGTATACGATGGAAATGGGATTTAATAGAAATGGTAGATGACCTATATATATGGAACAGGTTCGGATCCTAACAAACCAGGTATGCTGATAGAGGGCATTCGTATCCATTGCAATATACTAATGGCACAATCGGAGGACTTAACATGAAAAATTGGCTGAGTCGCATGATGAAAGGGTTAAATGAGCGGGGCGTCAAACAACCAGAAGCGCTCCTGTTAAATGAAACCATAATAAAGAAAATTTCAGTCATTAAACAGGATATTACTACACTAAGTGTTGATTGTATCGTAAACGCAGCAAACACTAGCTTGTTAGGTGGCGGTGGTGTTGATGGTGCAATTCATCGTGCTGGGGGCTCTCAAATTCTGAATGAGTGCAGAAAAATTGTAAGCAAACAAGGTGGCTGCAAGACAGGCGACGCAGTTATAACCTCTGCTGGAAATCTATCTGCCAAATATGTAATACACACTGTAGGTCCTGTTTGGAATAGGGGAAAATCGAATGAGGAGGACCTCCTACGCTCGTGTTACGTGAAATCGTTGCAATTGGCAACGGAGTACGAAGCAAGGAGCATTGCCTTTCCTAATATTAGTACAGGTATCTACCGATTTCCTAAAGAACTTGCAGCCAAAATCGCGATTGAGACTGTAGCAGAATTTATAACACAAAAACCTGTTTTTGACGAAATCATATTTGCTTGCTTTGATGATGCAAATTTCAGCTTGTACCAAAGCCTACTCTACGGGAACGAATGAGAACCTGACATACATCTTTGAATCACTAGCATAAATGAACATTCGTTTTTGCATGGAGGAAATTACAATGAAAAAATGGCTGGGGCGTATGAAGAAAGGGACCAATAAACGGGCTAACAATCACCCCAAGGCGATCCCATTAAGCGAAGCCTTATCAAAAGAAATGATAGGGGAATTGATTTAGCCGTAGATTATAGCGAAGTTCCACTTGATGGTGCTTTTGATGAAGAATTATTGAAAGAAATCCCCTTTATCAAGACAGTCGTCGCAGCCTATAATCTACCTTTAATTCATGTGCAGGAGTGATTTTATTGTCTTTCGAGGAAAATGTGAATGTCATTTCAAGATTTGATAATGAACAATTTAAAGTAGAAATTCTGGAACACAAAAAGTTGAACGGGACTGATGATGTTTCTCTTGGTGATACGCTTTACTTTGCTCAAAAGAGTGGGATTACCCTTAAGCAAGTTCGTATTACGATGAAAAATTCCTCGCTTACAACTGAGACAGGCGCGTTGCAGTTCATGAAGGGCCAATTGGAGATGGAATCTAAGTTGGGTGGAGTTGGTGGCCTTGCAAAGAAAATGCTTACCAGTGCGCTAACTGACGAAACAATTACTCGGCCTGTTTATAAGGGGAGTGGGGAAATTCATCTGGAGCCCAGTTTTGGCCACTTTATCATTCTAAAGCTCAATAATGAAGAGGTCGTGGTTGACCAAGGGATATTCTATTGCTGTGACTCAAAACTGGACGTTAGTGTCATAAGGCAGAAGAATTTGGTCACTGGTTTAATTGGTGGTGAGGGTTTATTTCAGACTAAAGTATCCGGCACTGGTTTCTTAGTGGTTAAAGTACCTGTTCCTGAAATCGAAATCAAGAAAGAAGTGTTAAACGGTGAAACTCTTCAAGTTGACGGCAGCTTTGCTCTCCTTCGAAAAGGAAAAGTAGAATTTACTATTCAGAAGTCATCCAAGTCATTAATTGGTTCTTTCACAAGCGGGGAAGGCTTGCTACAAACCTTCAAAGGTACAGGTGAGGTGTGGTTAGCACCAACGCTTCCTGCCTATAACGATATCTATCTTGAGGATACGGACCAAGACGCCGATGATAGTCCAGGCAAGCTCAGCTGGATTCGACGACTTCTGGATATATTCTCTTGAGATACGAAGAATTTGGAATAGGATAATTTTTCGTTTCATTTCCATTCTTTCCTCTCGGGTGTAAATGTGATATTATGGAATTAATCAATTTAGTTCCATTTTTCATTTTTCATGTGTTCAAACTTACCCGAGAGTTCTCGGATTAACTAGAATCGACCAGTTGGTCGGCAGATGGTTCTTTCCCTCTGTCTACCACTGGTCGATTTTTTATTTTCTCAGAATTTTTTCGGGTGGTTGATGTAATTTACGAGGAGGGGATCCAATAACTAGGCCTGCAAAGTCGATCAAAAAAACAAGGCTCTTTTCGCAAGGACTGTTTCCACTTGTGTTGCAATGAAAGAGTAAATAAAATGTGAGTTTCATTTATATAGGAGGATGTAAAAATGGAAAACAGCTCAAACGTAAGGACAATGGAATATATTGGACTTGATGACTGGGACAGACCTGTTTATAAGTGCATTGAAACTGGTTCGCTATGGAAAGATATAACGCTTGGTGGGGGAGTACCAGAACTATGTAGTTGTGGGAATGATTTTGCTGGAGAACCTTGTTCACCTATCAGAAGTGATTTAACTGTAGTGTTTAAGACCAAGTACGAAGAATCTCCAAACAGATTTAACTACATGATGTTAGATAGATTGAGAAGCGACTGCGATTATTACCTTGGATATGGAAACAGAAATAAATCTCGTCTTTCTGGTGAAGATGAAAAAATTCATATTGAACAAATGAAATCTATTTACAATAGCTTCGATGAAAAAAGTAAACCTGAATGGCTTACATGGGAACAGATTTTAGAATATGAAAGACAGATGCTTGGGACAGGTGAGTAAACAAAATATGACTTCAATTTAGTCTTTGAGCCTCTGAATAAACTAGAAAGCAATAATTACTAAATAAGAGAAAAACAAACTGGGATTATTTAAAGATGCTGCATACAAACAGCATCTTTTTTCATGCAACTCAGTGATTGGAGGCTGGTTATGTCTAATTTAAAAATCGAACGTATTAACTCTTATGATTATCAAATAATTGGCGACGACGTTGATATCCAGGTAACTAGTTTTGATCTGTACTCAACTAAACCGATTGCCAAGATTCGGGGTACTGGCTCACGAAAAATTCGCAGCCATGTCCCTGAATTACTTCGAGAATTTTTGAAGGAAGAACGTGAACAAAAGCGGCAATTACTTCAAGATGAGGCGAAGAAATATTGCAGCAATCCGCCCTCCATTTCACCGGGTAAAATCTACTTGGTCACTGTTTCTTACGGAACAGATGGCCGGGGATATGATGATGACACTATAACATCTGACCGCTTTATGGATTATGAAAATACGAAGCGCCATCTCGAAAGAAACCAAGTAATCCATGTAGAAGAGGCTGTTATTCAGAACACAGATATCTTTTCGATTGGGTCTTTCATCGGCTCAGGAAGAGGAGAGCTGGTCCGAAAAGAAGAGCGTTTTTTCGTTCTTTTAAACGGAATCAAGCTCACTGGCCTGGCGCTGAAAGAAATGGCACAAGAAGGGTTTCGTTTCTTCACCTTATTCCGTGACAACCGGCGCTTATCCTCGATTGAAGAGGAGGCGAGGAAGTTTGATTTAGGAGAAATTCGTTCGATCACTGGAATGGTGGGCGAGGAGAAGGAAGTCGCTCACATTAACATGCTCGAACGATTCAGAAAGGAAGTAATTCGAGCGAAAGCAGCGCAACCGTAATTGCGTTGTTTTCTTATGTTCAAGCACAAAAATAAGGAGGATTTTCATGAGTAAATTATACGAATTTCTTAAGTCATACATTGGTGAAAATTACACCGAAACCATCCGGTCAGAAGAACACCTCTCAAGCGTAGCGAGGGGCTTGGAGTATTATCTGACCGAAACGATTATCCCGGAAACGATTAAAGATCTCTCCCCAAGTGTTAATGATCAGCAAGAGAGCGACGTTACTGAACATAATGTTGGGCTATATGAAGGCTTCCTTGAACAATTCCTGCAAGACCAGTATGGCCAAGATTCAGTTGTATCGCTTCACTTCGATTCTGATGATTGCCATGCGGAATACTATGTGGCTACGTTCGTGAGCGGCAATTCTGAGAATCGCGCCAAGGAGCTCAAGGTTTGTCATGGAAATGATGGATTTGAAAAAGGGGCTATATATGCTCGGCTACTCGGGTCAGAGGATTGGGCTGAAGAAGGGATGATTTCCATCGCGAAACCTTTGCTTCCCCTTGATCAGTGGTAAATGCCGGGGAACCGGCCATTAGATATGGTGCTTTTCTTAACAAGCACCCTGCTTCATCACTCAAAGATACGGAGGGTTCTATGGAAATGTCTACGATTCTTCTAAGTAAGGATACCGGAGGACAGGATTCCAAGGTGTACGTTCGAGTTTCCCCGTATCTTTGGGGAAGAACTAGAAAATTACAAGTAATCATACGGGATGACCGGTATAAAGGATTTGAATCCGAATATGAATCCATGGAACAAGCCTTGGAGGATGTGAGTTTGAAGTACAAGCATGAGTATTTACCTGAGGATATTTTCATCGTGTATCTTTTGGATAAAGGATATCGGTTGATACCATTTGATCAGTATTGCTGATCCAATGGTTAATTTGAGAGGAGATGAGTATATGTATTCAGCTGGAGTGAATGGAGCAGCTTTGTTAATTTGGACCGTAGTAGGAATTATTGTTGTCGGTGTCGGTGGGCTTGTTTATTTTATTGCGTTTTAAAGCAGGACGATTAATCTTCGAGTGAAACAGAAGAGCGGGGGCATAAGCCCCCGCTTTTTTCTTTTGTGAACCTCAATTGGCGTGCCTGACCGGAAGATGGAGACTGAACCGAGCGCAATAATTTAATATTATGTGTTACCTGTCTGCATTTAATTTCCTCTCATTTTGTACCATCTTCCCCAGCTCTGACCAGTGTATCAATTTCTTTAATCGGTTATATGAGAGGATCCATAGGAGAAGTGGTAAACATGTGCCGAGAGATAAGAACATGCCGATCGTAAAAGTACTCCCGGGATTCCCATACATCACGCTGGTGAGGGTGAAAGCGAGTGCTATGGTGACAAGCAAATTGGTGATGATCTTTCCTACAATCAGCGATTCGTTGGCGATATCACGTTTGTGATGGATATATTCAACAAGGGACGCAAAGGTATTTTCGGGCAGAGCTTGCAAAAGAGCCTCATGTTTCTTCATCGTTTCAAGGGTGTTACTAACCTCATCTATATCGAAGTTATCTAGTTCTGGCAGACGCTCACGAAGAAGCTGTTTATAGAGACTGGGAACAGTATTCATGGATTTCAAAATGATTACTCCTCATACGTTATTATTGAAGAATTTGCCTGTATGAAATTGCCTCAGTAAGCCAACGGTGATCGTTATTCTGGAAGAAGGGGAGCGCCTTTTCAAGATGAATCATCGATTCTTCTATCTGTTTCTCATTATAGTAGATCTTACTCAAAAGGTAGTTTACTTCAGCACGAACATCGTCTTTTCGATAATCAAGGAGTTCAAGGCATATTTTCTTCGCTTCTGCATCTTTATTGGTTCGCATTAATAGAATTGCTTGATCTACTTTAGCCTGATAATAATGATCCAGCATGTTGTGTGAAAAGAAGATATCCAATGCTTGCTTCAGATAGAAGTCAGCAAGGTAAAATCGATTCAGCTCCCGATAGACGATACCCAAATACTTGCAGCACATACCGACTCGGGCGAAATCATTTGAAGCAACAAAAATTGAATGTGCCAATAGATAGTGATTTTCCGCATTTGCAAATTGCTTGGTGTAAATGGATGAGTAGCCGATTGCCATCTGATAGGAGCCGTTATTCGTGAATGTACGTCCTTGTTTGATGAGGCCTTCAATTTCATAAAAATAGTCTAGTGCAACCGTGTGCTGATGGAGACGGCCATGCATGATCCCAGTTGCGTACAAAACTGAGATCCGAGTGTTTCCACTAATGTCATGTTGGGTTACTAGTTGATATGCTTTATCCAAGAGCGGTCTTGCCTTCTTGGCTTGCCCACTGTAGCAGTAATAGGAACTCAAGGATACCAGTGATCGAATGAGTGGAAATGGATCATCGGAATTTTGTAAAAGATCTATACTTTGAAGGTACATGAGCTCTATACCCTCTTGTTCACCTAAGAAGTCGAAGCATTTTGCTTTTGCCCATAAATAGGTTCCCTTGTACTCTGCATTGTGAATTGAATCAACATGGATTTTATTCACCCATGCCAAGGCGTTATGCCATTCTTCGTTCTCTATCAAATCGGTTAATAACCGCAAAGCATTTCCAATGTCAATGACAACATTGCTGCTCGTGTTGATAAGTGTTGAAGAAGCATTGGCAATGGTAGCTGAATGAGTCTTCTTATCCATAGGTCACCCTCATTTAATGGCTGATTCTATCATTATACAATACAAGGCGTGGTATGAATCTTATTTAAAGCTTACATCGAGGCCATGATTATCAGAGTGAATAACAGTGGTGCTTATTCCACACGGACTGCACCTGTTTCATTTACCCAAAAGATTTGAAAAGGCATGGAATCCTTTAACCATCTGATGCGTGGGGCCAAGTTTCCATAAGTGGAGAAACCATCAGGGAGCGCTATGCCAAGTTGTACGTTAGGGTTCTCGCCGTGGTACAGAATGAGATCAAAGATTGCTCCGGAAAACCAGTGACGAGCTTGGATGTGTTTGCTTTTCTCAGGAAAACCCTTAACGCTAATCCATAATTCAGTACTGTCCTTTATAGCTACGATGTCTTTTCCAGCTGTACGAGTAGCTGTATCGGCAACGCTCCGAATCGTGAAACCATTTATGACGAGATGATGTACTACTTTGCTTTGAACGTTTCCTTCCCAATACCATGAAGGTTCTGATGAATCTATATTTAGTGAATGATTCTCTTCATCTGTAATTAATTCATTTTCATCGAGTAACTGATTCGTCGTTTTTGATTTGCCGCATTGATCACAATTGCTACGAACCCGAGCGATTACTGACGACTCGCTGAGCGATCGGCAAATAGAGTAGACTGTTTGTCTTGGTACTACATTAGAAGTGATCGATAAGCAATCGTCACATAGTTTAGCATGTAGCAAGGAAGATAGAATCTTATCTTTATTAGACATTCTGTGCCTCCAGTAGCAACGTTTCTATGAATAGTGTACCATAGTGTTTGGTGGAATTATTATCCAATATCACTCGATGCGTGGGGAGAAACGAAAAGAGCCACCCCCATTTTCGTTTTGGGGTATGGCTCAAAGAAAAATGGAAGTATTATGTTCAAATCCTTTGTTCTGTACTGGAAAGCCAGTAGGAGCCTCCCGGCTGCGCAAGGAGCCCCGCGCCTTCTAATAGCAGGCATAGCCGATAGCCGTGTGACACAGCCATCCACGGGTTAATCAGCTGTATATGGGGCTGTGCCATACTATTAACGGCTACGCCGTGTCGTCCTACCGGGAACGCTTGTTTTTCTGCTTTCGTTTGTAAAGCATGTAAATTAATACGCCGAGTAAATTCGGCCCTCCAAAGAACAGTAGAAATACCTGGTAAATGTCCCTATCAGTGCTTTTTGGAGAATCTGCTGCAAATGCTGCCATTATTAACGAGAAGAATATCAAAAATACTTCGGCAACTATAATTCCTAAGCACCCGATACACCCAAACGATTCTGATTTTAAGTGATCTTCTTGATCCATTGCGCCTCCAACCTGACTTCCTTTTAAATAATTATCTCATAAAAATATACAAAATTGGAGATATGTTATGTTCGAAGAAATGAATGTGCCAAACGCTAGAATCACATTTAATGACCTCGTGCACATAAACCCTAAAGTACCATTGGTTGAGCAGCTAGATAATCTTAAAGAAGATTTGTTCCAAGCTGAAGTGGACAAGGATTTCATCGTAGATGTGGGATATTACCCGGAGTTTTCTCCGACAGGTGAATTCAAAGTACGGTTAATAAAAAACTACGATTGGGAAAATCCAGTTTGGGGTGAATCATGTAAAGAAATTGCATGGATACCTCTTTTGATACAAGCAGCTATTAGAAAAGCAACTATAATTAAAGACTAAACAGACAATCACTAGTTCAAGTTGAATCAAGCTAATCAAATTTCAGCATTATACCCATTGCTTTTGTGTCTAAGTGATCGCATGTTGATCCTATGTAAATTTGGCTGTGACATGAATCGTATTACTAGTAATGCTCATGACCATACTGGTAACAGGAGACTTGTTACTGGGGTGATATTGTGGATCAGATTCGATCGCAGGCATTTTCAAAGTTGCGATACCATGTACCTGTAGATGTGGATGATGATATCCTGATGCTTGTACTGGATCAGTGTAGTGATAGGAGAGGTGAATGTTCCTTCTTACTCCAAGAGGACATACATGTATCCTATGGAGATGCGATTCATATCTTTGATCAAGGTCGCGGTAAGTATATCAACATTCACACTGAGGATGGCATTACCTTATCTTGGGTGTTTGATACTGACGGTAGGTTAGTTGCTACGTAGGCATCTTGTCAGAGATAGTAAGGACCCCGAATGTTCATTCCTTTTCAAAAAAGTAGGATATGGTATAATAAGGAATAGAAGTTTCTTTCTATTTTCGTTTGTTAAAAGTATCGTAAATCCGAACGATTTCGGAGAAAAAGGGATAGGCCAGTTGGCTGCACATGTTTATTTCGTGTGAGCTGACATGGCCTTTTTTTGTTACCCGAAGGAGGCATTAAAGCAACACATGCATAATGAAGCAGAAAAGGGGGATATCATGGCGCGTTGGTACCATGGAACATCGGAAGAATCGTTCAACCAGATCCTGAAGTACTCGTTTCGACCGTCCAAAGGGCTGCTTGGCGATGGGGTTTATTTGAGCTCCTCAAGAGAGGTTGCTCAATTATTTGGGGACCATCTACTCCGTGTGTTCGTGGACGAGGTAAGAATCATGTACATGGATTTTCAAGAATGTGATGATGGCCCACTTGATAACCAGATCTGGCTGGATGACGTAATGCGCCAAGGTTATGACGCGGTAGCAGTGAAGTATGCATCTGGAGAGACGGAGCTGGTCATTTACAACACGGATATCATTCAACAAATCGATTATTAAACGAACGAGTACATGGTGCTTGTAAACTTGTTACTCAAGAATACCATTCGGTACAATTCGAAGGACGTAATTGAAAGAGAAAAAAATGAAAGCCGCAGCGGAATAATTTCCGATTGCGGCTTTATTTATTACTAAGGAGGTAGAATAGGATGATTCAGTTGGTTAAAAGTGTAGGAGAACAAATCTGTAACGTATTAGTAGGATCTTACGGTACTTATATCATTCTTAAGGACGGGACTGCGATAGCCAATGGATACAATAAGAACGGATGTCTGGGGGCAGGTGATAGAAACTCTTACTTGTCTGGATATTCGCCGGTATCTGTGTCTAACGTCAATCAGATTACGAATTGCCAGGAAACAACATTCTATCTCCAAAATGATGGCACAGTCCATGGGATTGGACGAAGGGATCGTGGACGACTTGGTTCACGTGTAGATAAGGATATCCCTAATGGAATTCCGATGGTTATTACGGATTTCCCTGAACCGATCCGAAAGATTAAAGCGGGCTATCATTCTGATATTGCCTTGTCGGTTTCAGGGGAGGTCTATTGCTGGGGGGAGAATCGCTTCTATGCTCTTGGGGTAGAAAGTGACAATGAGCTGCTTACGCTAGGCCCTACAAAGCTTCCCTTCACCCGGACTGTAAAGGATATCGCAACTACAACTGAAACCTTCGCTGCGGTAGATGAAAGTGGCCAATGCTATGGATGGGGAAGGAATGAGTATGGTGAATTGTTTGGCATCCAGAATAACTGGATCGATACCCCTATGCCAATACCTTACCCTGCTCCCATCATGAAAATTGAAGCATCTGCAAATAAGATAGTAGCGTTGGACATCCATGGGAACGTGCACGTGTCAGGACTATTTCTCAGGGAGCACGTTTGCAAAACACTCTCGTTACAGAGTCCCATTCACGATGTTCAATGCGGGTATCAGCATGTCGTCATGCTCGATGAGTATGGCAGCGTATATATGTTTGGAGCGGGCCTGTGTGGCTGCATGGGTACACAATCTGGGAGGTATCACTTGGAAAGCCCAGTACTCATTGAGCGTGTACCAAAGATCAACCGGATATTAGCTGGTGGGCACCAGTCATGGTTATTCAGTGATCTTCATGTTCTTGTTGCAGGTGAGAACAATAATGGGGAACTGGGGGTAAATGCTGAATCCAAGAGAAAAGGGGAAAGAGATGGAACGAATGGCTTTATTTCATCCTTCATACCTTTCGAGTTGGATCCGCAACCGAAGAGAGAGGTTAACCTACAAGTTGGTATGTTGGCGGAAAGGAACCATGAAGCTTCGTAGGAACCAAACATTTATAGGAATAAAGGAACATGCGATTGCCCTAAGACTATTTAGGAACTGTTTAAACATAGTATAATAGGATCGCAAATGCGATCTTGAACTCACCAACCGAGCGCTTTGGTTGGTGAGTTTTTTCGTCAGAAATGTTTTGGTAATCTGAATGGTATAGCATATACATAGAGGTGTTGTGTAATGAGTAAAAAGAGCTTGTTTCATGATTTTGATGGTTGTGAGCACTGCCTAGTAGAGTGGTTGGACTGCTACCAACAATGGCTTTCAAGCCAACCAGATGGCTTTTCGTACGTCTGGAATGTTCTTTTGGACAATGGGATCGAGGAAGAAGAATGGGGGGGCATCATTGAGGATTTGAAGTGTCCCGCTTGCCAAGAGACCCTAGAGCTTGGAGATGCATTGTATGTACGAAAAGATTTGGCAATAACAATAGCTTCAGAGTTAGCTGAATTTGTGTCTGAAGGTATCGGAGAATGTGAATACTGTGACTCAGGACCAATAAGTTATACACAGCGATATGGTGATTCCCTAACTCTCAAAACAGTTTATCAGCTTCAAGATGAATATGGTGTTCCTGACGAGTTATGGGAGGTAATTTCCGAAAGAATACGATGCACCTGTGGAAATGAGCTTGATTTGGATTCACCTTACACCACTAAATATGAAGTAGATCGATGGTTTGGAGAGGAACTTGAGGAATATGAGGTAGCACAATTTATGATTGAAACCTTTGGGATTTCGACAATAGAAGCCCAAAGGTTTATTAAGCACCTCATGCGGTACCCGATGCTTGGAATGGAACACGAAGTAGGTAAAAAAATACTGAAAACGATCCGTTCAAGCAAAATGGATGGAATTATGGTGCTTGATCAACTTCAGACGTTTTCTCGTTCTAGGAAACGGAATTTGATTCAACGTCATGTTCCATTTATCGATTCAGAACTATGGGCCCCTCCTGAAGGAATTCCAGTTCATGGGAGATATAACCCTATTGGTGTTCCAGTGCTCTATCTTGGTGACTCCATTAAAACATGTTTAGCGGAAACGCATGTGAAGAGTGGAGAAGCAGCTGAGGTTGCCACGTTCCAGCTTCTAAAGACAATCAGGGTATTAGACATCCGGAGAGATGGTAATCTGAGCGACTTGGTTTCTATTCCGGCTCTTACTGGGAACCCTCTCACAAAAGAATACATTTTCCCTAACTTCCTGGCACAATGTTGCGCGCTAAGTGGGATACATGGGATTGTCTACGAGAGTGTTCAAAATTCTGAAGGATGGAATCTGGCATTATTACAATATGAGCCTGAACGTACAGTCCGCATTACAAAGATTGAAACCTATGATCACTCCTTTACCCAAGATGCTCCATCCAAAAAGAAAGAACCAACTAGAGAGGTCGATCATACACTACACTTTTAATTAACTTAACTCTGGTTTAAGGCTCCATTTCGTTGCTAGCTGTGGAGATGATATAATCGTTTAAAGATTTGTAATGTGATGTTTAATTACAATCATTCCCGGCCACAATGATAGGATATATTGTGACCTAAAGAAGCGGGGTGAACCAGGTTGGAGTTTGTGATGCATAGTGAAGACAACGATCGCACAAAAGACAAGATAGTCGAAACGTTCCTCGATCGCTGGATCACCGGTTATGACTATCGTAAGGCAACCCCCGAGTCATTTAAAGGGAAAGACATCCCGGCGCACATTGCCAATCACCCAATGTTTTACGCAAGCATTATTTACATGGAAACTCTCTATAAGGCCGTAACCTATGGAGATTTCGATGACATAGACCAAGTGGTGAAAGATGAACTGATCTCATGGGAAAGCAAAGGTGGACAATGTATCTACCTTTCGACTCTTCTTTATATGTTGTTGCTTTATCACGAGCTTGGAACAGAAAACAACCTCTCGTATGTTCAGGGGTACTATATTCACTTGTTACGTGAGGAGTACCGATCTCTAAAGGTACAAATATTGCCCCCCGTTCATGGTGGTTTACATGCTTGGATTGAACTTGACGGGTCAGTATTGGATATCTCCATTCGCCAAGAGGAAGACTTTTTTGATTTCCAAGGGAAACCCTTTATTCTTGGAAAAGTTCCTGAAGGATTGAATCTATACGGTTATCGTGAGGTAAGGAAAACACCGAAATCATACGCACGTAATATTGCAAAAGGGAGCGGGATGAAAGTGGAGGATTGGGTACAACACCATGCTTCCGCTTCGTTACGGATCGCTAAGAAGTTTCTTCAGGGTCGGATGAATTGAAAGTAGGATATTGGCCAAGGGTTTACCCTTTACCAGGTATAAAAGGGAAGAAAGTAGTAATTCAATGATCGTCAGTATGTAAATGTCTGGGATTTACCCAGACTTTTTTTGTTGCTCAGTAGGATTATCCCAAACGAAATCCACGAAGCTCGGAGTTCGTAACATACCGCGGGAAGTCCAGTTTCGAAATCTTACTTTGATTCGTATCTGTGGATCGATATAAACTGTATCCTTGGTTTCATCGGTTCGTATGCCTTGTGCAACTGAGTAGAAAGCTTTTCGATGAGCTGATGGAACCCCAAGCTCGACCACTCCAACAGGGCGCAATCCACCAGACGAGTTGGGCATAGACACAAGCCATCCAAACTTGTCTTTTTTATAACCCGAGATGTAACAAGTTGCCTCTGTATAATTGATTAGTTTCTTCCATTCTGGCCTCCTGGCACTGTAGTAAAGACTGTTTTTTGTCTTGGCTACGCATCCCTCCAGGCCCTGTTGTTTAACAGCTTCAAACAGCGAGACACCGTCCGCTTCGAAGTGTGGGATTTTTACCAGATGAGGACTATTCGATACCGCAGCATCGAGTACTTTTTTGCGTTCGATAAGCGGTACGTTCCGAAGATCTTCTCCAAAGTACAAAATATCCCAAACGACGAATTGAATTGGGTTCCGTTTAGCAGTTGCAAGTACTTTGGATGGACTGGTATGGAATCTCTCCATGATGAGCTCAAAGTCAACCTTCCCACTCGCAGGATTTACACAGCAAACCTCACCATCCAAAATAACATCCCGATCGAATGTTAGTGAGACAAGTTCAGGATATTGCGAAGTACAATCCGTGTGATGGCGGGTATACAGTTTAGTCAGTCCATTCATATGAACAAGTTCGAGCCTATGTCCATCAATTTTAGGTTCCCACAAGTAAGCATCGTCAATAAAGGGTTGCTCCACCTTGTCTAGTAGCATTGGAGCAATGAACATAACGGATCACCTCATTCTTTTTATTGTATCAGGAGGAGTATTCTCTTTTGTTTGAAACTAATGGTTGAATTACCACTCTCTTGAATAGGTGTAGATCTCTTATGTATATTGAAAGGAAGAAAATCGAATGGAGAGGGGAAACTCCATGTCTAAACTCATTCAAGTAAATGGTGTAGTAGAGATAAAGGATACGGAATCACATGATGAATTTTTGGATAAGTTCATCGAGTTTGTAGAAAGTAACGGATGGTCTTTTGGAGGCGGAACGCAAGATATTACAGATAACGAAGATGAAAAACTGGATTAACGGCCATGGCATATCAATTAAGGATTTCCGTTTACTAATTGATCCGCTCATTCAGTTCTTGATCAAGTAAAACGAAGTGTCTTTTTTTGTCCCACTAGGACTTGATATATTGAAAGAAAAACTTGGAGGCCGTTATGCAGAAGACCTTTCAATATCTTGTTGCGTGGGATGTAGCTGCACTGAAATTACATGAAGTACGTGAGTGTGGAATTCCTTATGTAGTGGAATCTGATTCGCAAGGCATGGTAGCTTTTTTCTTTCCGGACATTCCACATCGAGAATACAACAGACTCCGTAGCATCTTTAATGGCTACGGGCTCAGCGATCGTCAAGTATAGCAATTAGTTATATTAAAACAATCATCCACTATCAGCACTTTAAAAGTCCTCCGCTAGGAAAAAATCGGGGGACTTTCTCTTTCATTTCTAATATCTGGCCAGCAACCAAGTGGGGTTCAAAGCAAATGCCCCATTCTTCCTATTTAAATGGGTATTATGTGATATATTGGAAGCATAGAGAGTGCGATCGGGGGAGAACACATGGAAGTTGCTCATTGGTATCATGGCTCAATCAACATTCAACTGGAACGAATGCAGCTTGAGCAAGAGGGATTCGAGTGGAACGAAATCTATCGAATCTTAGACGAGAGATATCGGAAGCATCAGCGTAAAGACCTGCTGTTCTGTGAGTGTTGCGATGAGCCTGTCGTGATGGTGTTAAACAAAGATAAAGCGTGTTCGTTTCGTCATCCTGAAAATTCTAGATGTCCTGGGAAAGAGAATTACACGAAGTACACCAGTTCACGTGAAGGTGAAAATGAGCAGCGTTTTCGTGTTGGAAAGCAAATCATCAAAACGTATCTAGAAGGTCTTTGTGCTCCGCAGAATATACAAGTAAAAGACGGCTATACGTACCGGAAAGCTCTGAAAGAAGTGCCGGATATCGTCATGGAGCTGCCAGATGGAAGAGCACTTGCAATCGATTATGTGACCGGGATCCGAAGCAATGATCGATATGCCAGACAGTTAAATGAAAGGTTAGCTGGGTACCTGTCCGCTGGCTTTATTCCCTACTTCTTTATCGATATTGAATGGTTCAGTCCTTATCAGCAGCATTACCTCTCCATCAGCCGTGCTGAAGGACATCTTTCCAGAAAGACAGCCTACGATGGGTGGTGGCAAGACTCTTTTAAAGAGATTTACGGTGCGAAGGAAGGGCCGTACCTCAATGACTACCTAAAACATCGTCTGAACCCATTTGAATTTCGAAGCCTTTTGTATGTAAATGTTGATAAGCGGATGGGTTACATCGCCAGGTATCTTCCCATTCCCGAGAAAGGATGGGGGTATCTCCCGGTAGAAGCATTTCAAGTCCCCTTTGATCTGTTCTTTCGTTTGGATGATACTTCGCTGCTGACGTTTTGGTCTGAAGCTGAGCCGGGGATTCGGGATGGGTTTCATGCGCAGTTTATCTCATTTGTCGCAGCAATGGAAACGGAGAGAGTTCAAAAGGAACAGATGCGCCTACGCTTAGAAGCGGAGAAGAAAGCCATCGAAGTAGAGAAAGCTAAGGAGAATACAGTAAGGTTCAACCAAACTACAGTTGTTAATCATGCGAGACCTGTTAGAACTCACTCAACACCACCGGTTCAAGATGATATACGCACACCTGAGCAGATGAAAAGGGATCTTGAGGTTAGAATGCAGCGACTAAAAGCTGGCTATAATCCGGATCGGTGGAGTGAAAGGAGGTACGTTACTCCTACATCAACACCGGTGACTACAACTACCTCTTCTGAAGATAAACGAAAGAAAAAGCTCCTAGCGATCCTCCATTCTAAACGCTTTCAAGGAGAGGCTTACATCCGTAAATCAAGTGAGGATTGGAAAACCATTCTCTTTGAGATGTATTTAAAGAAGCCCGATATTACTTCGGATTCTGTACTAAATCAGCTCCTTGAAAACGGCCGTATTTCGATTACCCAACCAAAGCACCTAGTGGTTCATCCAATTGGTGAAGCGCTTGATTTGATACGAAGGCAATGGAAAGATACTTAAAAATCCGTCGGGAGGGGTGCATTGTGATTGTAGATTATCAGAACAATACACCCTTCGTCGGATCCTTGGGAAAATACACATGCATTGCAAAAAGAAATTGCAGAGTTATGGAAAGAGATAAAGAATTAATAGTCAGGCCTGTGATAAAACCGCTTCCAACCTGCTCCTGTTCCTGCTATAATCATTGCATAAAATCGTTTACCTTTTGTCGTTTTTACAAGCACGTGTTGCTTTGTATAGAAACATGTAAAAAAGCCTGTCGGCTGGAATGACTACTCGTCTTTCCTATGCCTACAGGCTTTTTGCGTTGAAAAGGAGACGAATGCCTATCATGCCTCAACTAGAACATTTATGGAGGAGAAGATCATGAACAAAGTGATTTTGATCGGAAATTTGACTAAAGATCCTGAACTCCGCTATACACGTGCGCCACGTTTCGCCTAACCTACAACTGTAGGGAAAAGCGACGGACTTTGACGGTATCTAGGTGCACCCTAATACTCGCACGTCAAAGTCAAGAACTCTGTTTCTGAAATCTTCCGTGAAACGCGGAAGCCATGCCGAATCCACAAGTTACGCTTGGCATGAGGGCTAAGACTCCTACAGGCGGACATTGGCTGACACCAATAGCTGTCTGAGAGCTAGGTAAAGTCGTAATCCAAGTAACCTAAGTCCGAAAGGATATGGCGAAAGTGATGCGGGCCTCCTTAAAAGCCGACTCATGGTGAGGAAGTTAATCCGAACGTATGCAGCCTCGTAACGCAAGTTCACCCGAAAGGGGCAATGGGATACGTTGTAATATCTTGTGTGTTGGTATTACAACTGCGGATTTGAAATAATCCGTAAAGACGTGGAACAACTGGGATTCAAAACACGTCTAGGTTCCCCGGGGTAGGGTACGCACCTAAAAGTCAGTAAACATAGGGATAGGAAGCAGGGAACGTGGGAGATCCCACTTAACGGAGGATGTCAGTCCGTTGAGGTTTTGTGGGAAGTCAGAGCCCCCGTAGTAGTCCGAGAACGGGAAAGCCGTTTACATGGCGAAGGGGGGCAGTCGGATTGATAACTGCCACTAAAAGAACCTTGACTTGAGTTAACGCTGGAGGATTGTACAGTCCGAAAGTCTATCGCTAACTCATCTCTGCTTGGATAGTTTCTTCCTATTACATATAGGAAGGACTGAGAAGATGAGGGTTAATGCTCAAGTCGAGTCGGAGACTGAACTAAAATCAGTACTCGACACCCTATACAGGCAGTCTCAAGACGGAAAGTCCTTCACTGGATTATATGAGTTAATTACTAACGAACAAACCATCATAACTGCTATACACAACATTAAGTCCAACAAGGGCAGTATGACGGCAGGTATCGACAAGAAAGTCATTAGAGACTATCTTCAGATGCCGAGGGAAAAGTTGCTTCGAACCATTAAAACATGCTTCGAAAGCTACAACCCCCAACCAGTTAGGAGAAAACTCATTCCTAAAGGGAACTCCGACAAAATGAGACCGTTGGGAATACCGACGATGCAGGACAGAATCATTCAGGAATGCGCCAGGATAGTCCTAGAACCCATCCTCGAAGCGAAATTCTATCCACACAGCTACGGCTTTAGACCATATCGGTCAACTCATCACGCCATAGCAAGGATAGCAAGTCTCATCAATATTGGTGAGTTTAGATTCGCAATCGAAGGAGACATTAAAGGCTACTTCGACAACATCGACCACTCACTCCTCATCAACAAACTCAGTAAAATGGGTGTAATTGATAAGAGGGTGCTGGCACTCGTCATGAAAATGCTTAAAGCAGGAATAATGAACGAAGGCGTGTTTGAAGAATCCACTCTAGGATCACCGCAAGGTGGGATTATCAGCCCCCTGCTTGCAAACGTATATCTGAACGACTTTGACTGGATTGTATCAAGCTGGTACGAAAATCCTTACCAACTAGAACAGTATTCCAACGAAAAGAACGCCAGACGTGCAATGAGGCAAAAGGGAATCGAACCTGTATTTCTCGTGAGATACGCTGACGACTGGGTTATCTTGACCAAATCCAGAGAAGAAGCTGAAAGACGGTTAAAAGCACTCAATAAATACTTTGAGGCTAAGCTGAAACTGCAACTTTCTCCTGATAAAACAGTCATTACTGACCTTACTGAGAAAGCAATGTCATTCCTAGGGTTTTGGCTGAAAGTCGAAAAGCCAAGAACCTTTACAGGTAGAACGGGTAAAGTAAGAAAACGCCCACTAACCTGCAAGGTTTACCCGAATACCAAGAAGCTGAACGAAAAGTTCAGGGAAGTCCTCGACAAAATCAAGAGCCTGAAAACTACCGTCTGCGAATATCAAAAGGCTGTCGTAATCGAAGAGGTAAACTCGATGATAGTCGGTTTATCGCTCTACTACAACAAGTCGATTTGCAGTAAGGTTTTCTCAAGCCTTGACAACAAAGTATTCAAAGCCTGTCACTACACATGGAAGTCGATGTATTACAACCAGAACGGCGGTAAGAACCTCGACCATGTGAAAACGGCAAAGGAACTTTCTAACAGACCAGCTAGACACGCCGGTTACACAACCAAATGTCACGCTGTCGAAGTTGAAGGGAAATGGGTGGGAATCACCAAGTTCTTCATGACTGGCTCAGATCGTGCAGTAAACTTCAACCAAGCCATGACTCCGTATACAGAGGAAGGCAGGAGTTTATACGCTCAGTTGTCCAAGAAGAAGAACCCATTGGATAGACCTCCGCTCTACAATCCTAACAGCTTTAGGTTAGCTAAGAAGAACTCACGTTCTTCAAATCATAACCTCAGAAAGTACAACTTTGAATACTACATGAATCGAGAGTACGCTTGGAATCGGGATAAAGGGAAATGTAAAATATGTGAGCTCGATATTTTACCGAACGACTATCACTGCCATCACATTGACCCAACATTACCATTGCACGAAATTAATAAAGTAGCCAATCTCGCTAGCGTCCATGACGGATGCCATGAATTGATTCATGGAACCTCGGAAGTTGATAATCCGAAAATGGCGAAGAAGCTATCTAAGTATAGGGAGAAACTAAAAGGTAAAGCTAAAGTGGTTAGTTGAGGGTTGATTGCCATGTTAATCCTTCTCGACCTTAAATAAGTCGGGGTCAGTTCGATGGAAAGCCGTATGCAGGGAAACTTGCACGTACGGTTTGGGACAGGGGAAAAGACGGAGGCGCACATGCCAAAGTTTTACCTATTGTCATCAAATGG